>NZ_CP166797.1:4162500-6504839 GCF_059716045.1 Pseudomonas sp. LBUM1659 | reverse complement strand
GGATATCCCCTAAGTTGAAAGCCGGTGAGGCAAAAACAAGCGGCCATTGTAGCGACCAGACGCCGACTTATCCACACGTAGGTGGATCACTGGACAAGAAGAATCAACGTTTTATACGCAAAAAACACGACCAGCGGTCTGTGCATAAGCTCTGTGGATAACCGGGTCTAAGGTCGTTGCACAAGTAGGGGGGAAACTCAGTGGATAACCAGCCTGTGGATAACACTCCCTTTCACCCACAGGTTATCCGACAGCGCAGCACAGGCTGCCCCCCGTTTTCCACGGTAGTTGTCATTCTCTGTACAGCGCGGATTAGAAGGCTCAAAGGTAGTTATCCACAGACGATCGCCTGCCTAGCTTTTATAAGCTTTACAGAAAAGCTTTAAATAATTCCTTTCTTATTTATATTTCTAACGACGGGTTATTCACGAGCAAAACCTCTGGAGATCTATTTATAAGGAAACGTTGGTTGGAAATTGACCTAGAGGCTTGCTTTCTCTAGAATCCCCGGTCTCTTAAAACGGGGGCCATTCCGGCCCGTTGTGGACGAACCAGGTAACACGACAATGAAACGTACTTTCCAACCAAGCACTATCAAACGCGCTCGTACCCACGGTTTCCGTGCTCGCATGGCTACCAAGAACGGTCGTGCCGTCCTGTCGCGTCGTCGCGCCAAAGGTCGTGCGCGTCTGGCAGTTTGATAATCCGGCACTGGAGGTGAGTCAGGACTTCAGTCGGGAAAAGCGTCTGCTTACTCCCCGGCATTTCAAGGCAGTCTTTGACTCCCCTACCGGCAAGGTTCCGGGGAAAAATCTCCTGCTCCTTGCGCGCAACAACGATCTTGATCACCCCCGTCTCGGGTTGGTTATCGGGAAAAAGAGCGTAAAGCTCTCCGTCGAGCGCAATCGCCTCAAACGTCTGATGCGCGAATCGTTCCGTCTGCACCAGGATTCACTGGTCGGCTGGGACATCGTTATCGTCGCGCGCAAAGGTTTGGGTGACGTAGAAAGCCCCGAATTGATTCAGCATTTCGGCAAGCTCTGGAAGCGTCTGGCACGCAGCACGCCGGTACCAGCAGTCAAAACCGAAACTGTAGGGGTAGACAGTCCCGATGCGTAAACTGGCACTCGTTCCGATCCAGTTTTATCGCTATGCCATTAGTCCTCTGATGGCCAGTCACTGTCGCTTCTACCCCAGTTGTTCCTGCTACGCGTATGAAGCCATAGAAAATCATGGCCTTCTGCGCGGTGGCTGGCTGACCTTTCGTCGTTTAGGTCGCTGTCATCCGTGGAATCCCGGTGGTTATGACCCGGTTCCATCTATCCCTACCTCCCGTTCTTCTTCGATGGCCGAGTAATCATGGATATCAAACGCACGATCCTGATCGTCGCCCTGGCAATCGTGTCCTACGTTATGGTTCTTAAATGGAACCAGGACTATGGCCAGGCTGCCCTGCCGACTCAGAATGTTGCTTCCAGTACTACCGCACCGGGCTTACCGGATACGGCTACTGGCAATAATGCTTCTGTCAGTGACGACATTCCACGCGCCGCAAGCGATACCAGTGCCACTGCACCTGCTGAAACGCCAGTAGCTGCAAGCAAAGACCTCATCCAGATCAAAACGGATGTGCTCAACCTGGCCGTCGATCCACAGGGTGGTGATGTTGCCCAGCTGACGCTGCCGCTGTATCCACGTCGCCAGGACCATCCGGATATCCCGTTCCAGTTGTTCGATAACGGCAACGAGCGGACTTATCTGGCTCAAAGCGGTTTGATCGGCACTGATGGTCCGGATGCAAGTCCTGCCGGTCGTCCGGTTTGGTCTTCGGAGAAGAAGGTTTACCAACTGGCTGACGGTCAAGACCAATTGGTCGTGGACCTGAAGTTCAGCAAGGACGGCGTCAACTACATCAAGCGTTTCACTCTGAAACGTGGCCAGTACGATGTAGGCGTTTCCTACTTGATCGACAACGAAAGCGCCAAGCCTTGGTCGGGGGCGATGTTCGCCCAACTGAAACGTGATGCCAGCTCCGATCCTTCTTCCAGCACTGCCACCGGCACCGCGACTTACTTGGGCGCAGCCCTGTGGACAAGTAACGAGCCGTACAAAAAAGTGTCGATGAAGGACATGGACAAGGCTCAGCTGAAAGAAACCGTAAACGGTGGTTGGGTTGCCTGGTTGCAACACTACTTCGTGACTGCGTGGATTCCGGCGAAGGGCGAAAACAATGTCGTCCAGACCCGTAAAGACAGCAAAGGCAACTACATCATCGGCTACACCGCCCCGGCAATCACTGTTGCCCCAGGTGCGAAAGCTGAAGTCAGCGCTGTTCTGTACGCCGGCCCGAAAAGCCAGGCAGTACTGAAAGAGTTGTCCCCAGGTCTGGAATTGACCGTCGACTACGGCATTCTGTGGTTCATTGCCCAGCCAATTTTCTGGCTGTTGCAACATATCCACGCGCTGGTCGGTAACTGGGGTTGGTCGATCATCTTCCTGACCATGCTGATCAAAGGGATTTTCTTCCCTCTGTCGGCCGCCAGCTACAAATCCATGGCGCGCATGCGTGCAGTGGCTCCGAAACTGGCCGCGCTGAAAGAGCAACATGGTGATGACCGGCAGAAAATGTCGCAAGCCATGATGGAGCTGTACAAGAAAGAGAAGATCAATCCGCTGGGTGGTTGCTTGCCAATCCTCGTGCAGATGCCGGTATTCCTTTCGTTGTACTGGGTTCTGCTGGAAAGCGTTGAAATGCGCCAGGCGCCATTCATGCTGTGGATCACCGACCTGTCGATCAAGGATCCGTTCTTCATTCTGCCGATCATCATGGGTGCAACCATGTTTATCCAGCAGCAGTTGAACCCGACACCTCCGGACCCGATGCAGGCCAAGGTGATGAAGCTGATGCCAATCATCTTCACCTTCTTCTTCCTGTGGTTCCCGGCTGGTCTGGTGCTGTACTGGGTAGTGAACAACTGCCTGTCCATCGCCCAACAGTGGTACATCACACGTAAAATCGAAGCGGCTGCCAAAGCAGCTGCCTGATTTACACTGTAGATAACCACTCAAAACGCCCCCTAGTGGGGCGTTTTGCTATCTGTCACTTTTGTCTGGATTCCGGTTTATGAGCGTTCCTCGTGAAACCATCGCAGCCGTTGCAACCGCTCAAGGTCGCGGCGGCGTGGGCATCGTTCGAATTTCCGGGCCGTTGGCGAGCCTTGCGGCCAAGGCCATCAGCGGTCGGGACCTGAAACCCCGGTTTGCCCATTACGGCCCGTTCCTCAGTGAAAACGATGAGGTGCTGGACGAAGGCATCGCGTTGTATTTCCCGGGACCGAACTCCTTCACCGGCGAAGACGTGCTTGAGCTGCAGGGTCATGGCGGGCCGATCGTTCTGGATATGTTGCTCAAGCGTTGTCTGGAACTGGGTTGTCGTCTCGCCCGTCCCGGTGAATTCAGCGAGCGAGCCTTCCTCAACGACAAACTCGACCTGGCTCAGGCTGAAGCCATCGCCGACTTGATCGAAGCGAGTTCTGCACAAGCTGCACGCAACGCCCTGCGTTCCTTGCAAGGCGCCTTTTCCCAGCGTGTGCATAACCTCACCGAGCAACTGATAGGCCTGCGCATCTATGTCGAGGCGGCCATCGACTTTCCGGAGGAAGAAATCGACTTCCTTGCCGATGGTCATGTATTGGCCATGCTCGATAAAGTGCGCGATGAACTGTCCACAGTCCTTCGCGAAGCCGGGCAAGGCGCCTTGCTGCGTGACGGGATGACGGTGGTGATTGCCGGTCGGCCGAATGCCGGTAAATCCAGCCTGTTGAATGCCTTGGCCGGTCGAGAAGCCGCGATCGTGACCGAAATTGCCGGCACAACCCGGGACATTCTTCGTGAACATATCCACATTGATGGCATGCCGCTGCACGTGGTTGATACCGCTGGTCTGCGAGATACCGAAGATCACGTGGAAAAAATCGGTGTAGAACGGGCGTTGAAAGCCATCGGCGAAGCGGATCGCGTGTTGCTGGTCGTCGATGCGACGGCACCTGAAGCCTTGGACCCCTTCGCATTGTGGCCGGAATTCCTCGAAATCCGCCCCGATCCGGCGAAAGTCACGCTGATTCGTAACAAGGCTGATCTGACGGGCGAAGCCATTGCCGTGGAAGTCAGTGAGGATGGCCACGTCACCATCAGCCTGAGTGCCAAGTCTGCTGGCGAAGGCCTGGAGTTACTGCGCGACCACCTCAAGGCCTGCATGGGTTACGAGCAAACATCAGAAAGCAGCTTCAGCGCACGCAGGCGCCACCTTGAGGCGCTGCGTCATGCCAGCGCATCCCTTGAGCATGGCCGCGCGCAATTGACCCTGGCAGGTGCCGGTGAGTTATTGGCCGAGGATTTGCGTCAGGCCCAGCACTCGCTGGGTGAAATCACCGGTGCATTCAGCTCCGATGACCTGTTGGGGCGGATTTTTTCCAGCTTCTGTATCGGTAAATAGCCCTTCCGTTGTCCACAGACAGGCCATTCGCGCCTGTCTGTTCCTCTTTTTGATAAATCTTCCCTCAGTGCCGAGCAGATAATTTCTGGTTGAGCGGTTTTCCTTCGACCGAAATTTGCCCGATGAGCGCTTTTCTTTGGATTAAGCCCTGTGAATAACTGCCACTAAGGGCAGTTGATAACAGGGCCTCAAAACTGAAGATAACCGCCTCTGTGGATAACCACCCCTTTCATCCACAGGCTTAAACCGGTTATCCAAGGGCCTCGTTGGCACATGACCACAGGGTTTTGAATCTCTGTACATATTGATAATAAAGGGCTGTAGCAATCTATCCACAGAAAGGTGCCTCAGTAGAAATAAACATAAAAACAAAGATTTAATAAATTTCTCTCTTTTTAATTTCTATAACCCCGACTTCTCCACAGCTGGTTAAATTTTGTGCAAAGGGTTCTTTAGGAAGGACGAAGTCCCTATACTTGCCGACCAGGTCCAGAAACCTGAGCTCAAACTATTCCTGATTACCTAACTGAAGCAGGCACGAGGTGCGTGGTGGATTTCCCTTCCCGTTTTGAAGTGATCGTCATCGGCGGCGGTCATGCCGGTACCGAGGCAGCACTGGCCTCAGCACGTATGGGTGCAAAAACCCTGTTGCTGACGCATAACGTGGAAACCCTCGGAGCAATGAGTTGCAACCCCGCTATTGGTGGGATCGGTAAAAGCCATCTGGTAAAAGAAATCGACGCCCTTGGTGGTGCGATGGCCATGGCTACCGACAAAGGTGGTATTCAATTTCGCGTGTTGAACAGCCGCAAAGGCCCGGCGGTGCGTGCAACTCGCGCTCAGGCGGACCGGGTTCTGTACAAAGCCGCTGTCCGCGAAGCATTGGAAAACCAGCCGAACCTGTGGATATTTCAGCAGGCCGCTGACGACTTGATCGTCGAGCAGGAACAAGTGCGTGGTGTTGTCACCCAAATGGGCCTGCGTTTCTTCGCGGACTCCGTGGTGTTGACCACTGGCACCTTCCTCGGTGGACTTATCCACATAGGAATGCAGAATTACTCCGGCGGTCGTGCCGGTGATCCGCCTTCGATTGCCCTGGCTCACCGTCTGCGGGAATTGCCACTGCGTGTAGGTCGCCTGAAAACCGGTACGCCACCACGGATCGACGGTCGTTCTGTGGATTTCTCGGTCATGACCGAGCAAGCAGGCGATACACCGATCCCGGTGATGTCGTTCATGGGGTCCAAAGAGCAGCATCCGAAACAGGTGAGCTGCTGGATTACCCACACGAACGCCCGGACTCACGAAATCATTGCCTCCAACCTTGATCGTTCGCCGATGTATTCCGGCGTGATCGAAGGCATCGGCCCGCGTTATTGCCCGTCGATCGAAGACAAGATCCACCGCTTTGCCGACAAGGAAAGCCATCAGGTCTTTATCGAGCCGGAAGGTCTGACCACTCACGAGCTGTATCCGAACGGGATATCCACCTCTTTGCCGTTCGACGTGCAATTGCAGATCGTGCAATCGATCCGTGGCATGGAAAACGCGCACATCGTTCGTCCTGGCTACGCCATCGAGTACGACTACTTCGATCCACGTGACCTGAAGTACAGCCTGGAAACCAAAGTCATCGGCGGTCTGTTTTTCGCCGGGCAAATCAATGGCACCACCGGTTACGAAGAAGCTGGCGCCCAAGGTTTGCTGGCCGGCGCCAACGCTGCACTGCGCGCACAAGGCAAAGATGCCTGGTGCCCGCGTCGCGACGAGGCGTACATCGGCGTGTTGGTCGACGACCTGATTACGCTCGGTACTCAAGAGCCGTACCGGATGTTTACCTCGCGTGCCGAGTACCGCCTGATCCTGCGCGAAGACAACGCGGACCTGCGCTTGACCGAAAAAGGTCGCGAACTGGGTCTGGTCGATGACGCGCGTTGGGCAGCGTTCTGCACGAAACGCGAAAGCATCGAACTGGAAGAACAGCGTCTGAAAAGTACCTGGGTACGCCCTGGTACCGAGCAAGGCGATGCGATTTCCGAAAAGTTCGGCACGCCGCTGACCCATGAATACAATTTGCTCAACCTCTTGAGCCGTCCGGAAATCGATTACGCTGGCCTGATCGCCGTGACTGGCGGGGGCGCAGATGATCCACAGGTCGCCGAACAGGTTGAAATCAAGACCAAGTACGCTGGTTACATCGACCGTCAACAGGATGAAATCGCACGCCTGCGGGCCAGCGAAGATACAAAACTGCCTGTGGATATCGATTACACGAACATCTCCGGTCTCTCCAAAGAGATCCAGAGCAAGCTCGGCGCGACCCGTCCTGAAACCTTGGGCCAGGCGTCGCGTATCCCGGGCGTAACCCCGGCAGCTATTTCGCTGTTGATGATTCATTTGAAAAAACGCGGCGCGGGCCGTCAGTTGGAGCAAAGCGCTTGAGTTCGTTGGTCACCTCGCAACACGCCGAAGAGTTATCCACAGGTGCTCGCCAGCTCGGTGTCACACTGACAGAAACCCAGCATGCGCAGCTGCTGGGTTATCTGGCCCTGTTGATCAAATGGAACAAGGCCTACAACCTGACCGCCGTGCGCGATCCGGACGAAATGGTCTCTCGCCACCTGCTCGATAGTTTGAGCGTCATGTCGTTCATCGAAAACGGTCGCTGGCTGGACGTTGGCAGCGGTGGCGGCATGCCGGGTATTCCGTTGGCCATCCTGTTTCCAGAGTCCCAAGTGACCTGCCTGGACAGCAACGGCAAGAAAACCCGCTTCCTGACCCAGGTCAAACTCGAACTCAAACTGGATAACCTGCAAGTTATCCACAGTCGCGTCGAAGCCTTCCAGCCTGCACAGCCATTCAACGGGATCATTTCCCGGGCGTTCAGCAGCATGGAGAACTTCAGCAACTGGACTCGCCACCTCGGCGACGCCGACACACGCTGGCTGGCAATGAAGGGCGTTCATCCGGCCGATGAGCTGGTAGCATTGCCGGCAGACTTCCACCTCGATAGCGAACACGCCCTGGCCGTACCTGGTTGCCAAGGCCAACGCCATCTGCTGATACTGCGCCGCACGGCATGATTGGGAACACAAGCAAGAATGGCTAAGGTATTCGCGATTGCGAACCAAAAGGGTGGTGTGGGTAAAACCACCACCTGCATCAACCTCGCAGCTTCCCTCGTCGCTACCAAGCGTCGGGTGCTGCTGATCGATCTCGATCCACAGGGCAACGCCACCATGGGTAGCGGTGTGGATAAACACGGTCTGGAAAACTCGGTCTACGACTTGCTGATCGGTGAATGCGACCTGGCCCAGGCCATGCATTTCTCCGAGCACGGTGGTTACCAGTTGTTGCCAGCTAACCGTGACCTGACGGCGGCTGAAGTGGTTCTGCTGGAAATGCAGATGAAGGAAAGCCGCCTGCGCAGTGCATTGGCGCCGATCCGTGAAAACTACGATTACATTTTGATCGACTGCCCGCCGTCGTTGTCGATGCTGACGCTGAACGCGCTGGTTGCCGCCGATGGGGTGATTATCCCCATGCAGTGCGAGTACTTCGCGCTCGAAGGTCTGAGTGACCTTGTGGATAACATCAAGCGCATCGCCGAGCTGCTGAACCCGAATCTGAAAGTCGAAGGCCTGTTGCGGACCATGTACGACCCGCGTCTGAGCCTGATGAACGATGTGTCCGCACAGCTCAAGGAACACTTCGGCGAGCAGCTCTACGACACCGTGATTCCGCGCAACATCCGCCTGGCCGAAGCGCCTAGTTATGGGATGCCGGCATTGGCGTACGACAAGTCATCACGGGGCGCCATTGCCTATCTGGCTTTGGCGGGCGAGATGGTTCGTCGTCAACGCAAAAACTCACGCACCGCCGCTGCTCAGGCAACTTAAGGAATCCCCATGGCCGTCAAGAAACGAGGTCTCGGACGTGGACTGGATGCACTGCTGAGTGGTCCGACTGTTAGCTCGCTGGAAGAACAAGCGGTGCAAGCCGACCAGCGTGAGCTGCAGCACCTGCCCCTGGACCTGATCCAGCGGGGCAAGTACCAGCCCCGTCGGGATATGGATCCTCAAGCGCTGGAAGAATTGGCGCAGTCGATCAAGGCCCAGGGGGTTATGCAGCCGATCGTGGTCCGCCCGATCGGTAGCGGTCGCTTCGAGATCATCGCCGGTGAACGCCGCTGGCGCGCAAGCCAGCAGGCTGGCCAGGAAACCATCCCGGCGATGGTTCGCGATGTACCGGATGAAACGGCCATCGCAATGGCGCTGATCGAGAATATCCAGCGTGAAGACCTCAATCCGATCGAAGAAGCGGTGGCGTTGCAGCGTTTGCAGCAGGAATTCCAGCTGACTCAGCAACAGGTTGCTGAAGCAGTGGGCAAATCCCGCGTGACCGTGGCCAACCTGCTACGCTTGATCGCGTTGCCGGAAGTTATCAAAACCATGCTGTCGCACGGTGACCTGGAAATGGGTCATGCGCGTGCTTTGCTCGGTTTACCGGAGAATCAACAGGTAGAAGGGGCGCGACACGTTGTCGCACGGGGGCTGACTGTGCGCCAGACTGAAGCACTGGTTCGCCAGTGGTTGAGTGGCAAACAGGAGCCTGCCGAACCGGTAAAACCGGACCCGGATATAGCCCGACTTGAGCAGCGCCTGGCCGAACGCCTAGGCTCTGCGGTGCAGATTCGCCACGGTAAGAAGGGGAAGGGGCAGTTGGTTATTGGTTACAACTCCCTCGACGAGTTGCAGGGTGTGCTTGCACACATTCGTTGAAACATTTCCTCATGTAGCGTGCAGTCGGAAATCACTACCTGACAGTTGAATAGGGGCGGAACCGCCCCTATACTCTGCGCGCATTTTGTCGGCACAAATTATGCCAAGTTATTGAATTCTGGCAGCCGATCATTGGGGAGCAATAACGATGGAGAGCCGCACGCCAAACCGCTTGCCGTTCCATCGCCTGGCAGTTTTTCCGGTCCTACTGGCTCAATTTGTCGTTTTGGTACTGGCCGCCTTGGCGCTCTGGTACTGGCATGGAGTCGTAGCCGGGTACTCAGGACTCTGTGGAGGCCTGATAGCCTTGCTACCCAATGTTTATTTCGCTCACAGGGCATTTCGGTTTTCCGGCGCCCGAGCAGCTCAAGCCATCGTCCGGTCATTTTATGCCGGCGAGGCGGGCAAACTGATTTTGACGGCAGTGCTCTTTGCATTGACGTTTGCAGGTGTGAAGCCATTGGCGCCGCTAGCTGTATTCGGCGTCTTCGTGTTGACCCAACTGGTCAGCTGGTTCGCGCCCCTGCTGATGAGAACAAGACTTTCGAGACCTTAGGGCGTTTGAGGCAACCATGGCAGAGACAACCGCTTCGGGCTATATCCAGCACCACTTGCAGAACCTGACCTTCGGTCAGCACCCAACTGGCGGGTGGGGTTTTGCCCACACCGCAGCAGAAGCCAAAGAAATGGGCTTTTGGGCTTTCCACGTCGATACCCTCGGCTGGTCGGTCGCGTTGGGTCTGATCTTCGTTCTTCTTTTCCGCATGGCGGCAAAGAAGGCGACTTCCGGTCAGCCTGGCGGCCTACAGAACTTCGTCGAGGTTCTGATCGAGTTCGTCGACAGCAGCGTGAAAGATACCTTTCACGGCCGTAATCCATTGATCGCACCATTGGCACTGACGATTTTTGTCTGGGTGTTCCTGATGAACGCCGTCGATCTGGTTCCGGTCGACTGGATTCCGAAAGTGGCTGCCATCATTACCGGCGACCCGCATCTGGTCTTCCGTGCTGTTCCGACCACTGACCCGAACGCGACCCTGGGTATGTCCCTGTCGGTGTTCGCGTTGATCATCTTCTACAGCATCAAGGTCAAGGGTATCGGCGGCTTCATCGGCGAACTGACCCTGCACCCGTTCGGCAGCAAGAACATCTTCGTTCAAGCGCTGCTGATCCCGGTGAACTTCCTGCTGGAGTTCGTGACGCTGGTTGCCAAGCCAATTTCCCTGGCACTGCGTCTGTTCGGCAACATGTACGCCGGCGAGCTGGTCTTCATTCTGATTGCTGTGATGTTCGGCAGCGGTCTGCTCTGGCTTAGCGGCCTGGGCATTGTTCTGCAGTGGGCGTGGGCTGTGTTCCACATCCTGATCATCACCCTGCAGGCGTTTATCTTCATGATGCTGACCATCGTTTACCTGTCGATGGCGCACGAAGAGAACCATTAAGACCAGTCTCGACTAGTCTGATGTCCCACTCGGTCAAACGAGTGGGTGCCCGAACAGGGCTATGAAACGATTTGTTTTACCGCTTTAAAATCTAAAAAACCTAAACCATACGACGTAAAAGTCGGGAGGAAAGATGGAAACTGTAGTTGGTCTAACCGCTATCGCTGTTGCACTGTTGATCGGCCTGGGCGCACTGGGTACCGCAATTGGTTTCGGCCTGTTGGGTGGCAAGTTCCTGGAAGGCGCAGCGCGTCAGCCAGAAATGGTTCCAATGCTCCAAGTTAAAATGTTCATCGTTGCCGGTCTGCTCGACGCCGTAACCATGATCGGTGTTGGTATCGCTCTGTTCTTCACCTTCGCGAACCCATTCGTTGGTCAACTCGCTGGCTAATTACTCGAACCTTCGAGTAGTTGGTGTGATGTGTAACGAACGAGCGAGGTGTTGGCGTGAACATTAATGCAACCCTGATTGGCCAGTCCGTTGCGTTCTTCATTTTTGTACTGTTTTGCATGAAGTTCGTGTGGCCTCCGGTCATCGCGGCTTTGCACGAACGTCAGAAGAAGATTGCGGATGGACTGGACGCTGCCGCCCGAGCAGCTCGCGACCTGGAATTGGCCCAAGATAAAGCGGGTCAACAACTGCGCGAAGCTAAAGCTCAGGCAGCCGAAATCATTGAGCAAGCCAAGAAACGCGGTAACCAGATTGTTGAAGAGGCTGTTGAAAAAGCCCGTATCGACGCTGACCGTGTGAAGGTTCAGGCTCAGGCCGAGATCGAACAGGAACTGAACAGTGTCAAAGACGCGCTGCGTGCCCAACTGGGTAGCCTGGCAGTCTCCGGCGCCGAGAAGATCCTGGGTTCCACAATCGATCAAAACGCGCACGCGGAGCTGGTAAACAAACTGGCTGCTGAAATTTAAGCGAGGGCGATCATGGCAGAATTGACCACGTTGGCCCGACCTTACGCTAAGGCAGCCTTCGAGCACGCCCAGGCCCACCAGCAACTGGCCTCTTGGTCAGCCATGCTCGGCCTGGCTGCAGCAGTGTCGCAAGACGACACCATGCAGCGCGTGCTCAAGGCCCCGCGACTGACGAGCGCAGACAAGGCCGCCACGTTTATTGACGTGTGCGGTGACAAGTTTGATGCCAAGGCACAGAACTTCATCAACGTCGTTGCCGAAAACGACCGTCTCCCGCTGTTGCCGGAGATCGCCGCTCTGTTTGACCTGTACAAGGCCGAACAAGAGAAGTCGGTAGACGTTGAAGTGACCAGTGCTTTTGCATTGAACCAAGAACAGCAAGACAAACTCGCCAAGGTTCTCAGTGCACGACTCAACCGGGAAGTGCGCCTGCAAGTCGAGGAAGACAAATCCCTTATTGGGGGCATTGTCATCCGCGCCGGCGACCTGGTTATCGATGGCTCGGTTCGCGGCAAACTCGCGAATCTTGCCGAAGCATTGAAATCTTGAGTTTGAAGGGGCAGCAGAGCAATGCAGCAACTCAATCCTTCCGAAATAAGTGAAATTATCAAGGGCCGCATCGACAAGCTCGATGTGACCTCCCAAGCCCGTAACGAAGGCACTGTCGTCAGCGTATCTGACGGTATCGTGCGGATTCACGGTCTGGCCGACGTAATGTACGGCGAGATGATCGAGTTTCCGGGCGGCGTCTTCGGTATGGCCCTCAACCTTGAGCAAGACTCTGTAGGCGCCGTTGTATTGGGCTCCTACCAGTCTCTGGCTGAAGGCATGAGCGCCAAGTGCACCGGCCGCATCCTCGAAGTTCCGGTTGGTAAGGAACTGCTGGGTCGCGTAGTCGACGCACTGGGTAACCCAGTTGACGGCAAAGGTCCGCTGAACAACACCTTGACCGATGCGGTCGAGAAAGTTGCTCCAGGCGTGATCTGGCGTAAGTCGGTAGACCAGCCTGTACAGACTGGCTACAAGGCTGTCGATGCGATGATCCCTGTCGGCCGTGGCCAGCGTGAGCTGATCATCGGTGACCGTCAGATCGGTAAAACCGCTCTGGCGATCGACGCGATCATCAACCAGAAAGACAGCGGCATTTTCTGCGTCTACGTAGCTATCGGTCAGAAACAATCGACCATCGCCAACGTGGTTCGCAAGCTGGAAGAAAACGGCGCACTGGCTAACACCATTGTCGTGGCAGCGAGCGCTTCGGAATCTGCAGCACTGCAATTCCTGGCACCGTACTCCGGTTGCACCATGGGTGAATTCTTCCGCGACCGCGGTGAAGACGCGCTGATCGTTTATGACGATCTGTCCAAGCAAGCAGTGGCTTACCGCCAGATTTCCCTGCTGCTGCGCCGTCCGCCAGGCCGTGAAGCTTACCCAGGCGACGTGTTCTATCTCCACTCCCGTCTGCTGGAGCGCGCATCCCGCGTTTCGGAAGAATACGTAGAGAAGTTCACCAACGGCGCAGTGACCGGCAAAACCGGTTCCCTGACCGCACTGCCGATCATCGAAACCCAGGCTGGCGACGTTTCCGCGTTCGTTCCGACCAACGTGATTTCCATCACCGACGGTCAGATCTTCCTGGAATCGGCCATGTTCAACTCCGGGATCCGTCCTGCTGTGAACGCCGGTGTTTCGGTATCCCGTGTGGGTGGTGCCGCTCAGACCAAGATCATCAAGAAGCTCTCCGGTGGTATCCGTACCGCTCTGGCTCAGTACCGTGAACTGGCGGCATTCGCCCAGTTTGCATCTGACCTGGACGAAGCGACCCGTAAGCAACTTGAGCATGGTCAGCGCGTTACCGAGCTGATGAAGCAGAAGCAATACGCACCAATGTCGATTGCTGACATGGCGCTGTCGCTGTATGCCGCTGAGCGCGGGTTCCTGACTGACGTCGAAATCACCAAGGTCGGCAGCTTTGAACAAGCGCTGATTGCTTTCTTCAACCGCGATCACGCCGATTTGATGGCGAAGATCAACGTGAAGGGTGACTTCAATGACGAAATCGACGCTGGCATGAAAGCCGGTATCGAGAAGTTCAAGGCCACCCAAACCTGGTAAGCCGCAGCGGGAGCCGCAAGGCTCCCGCTTGCTAACCTGATAGGTGTTACATGGCAGGCGCAAAAGAGATTCGCAGTAAGATTGCGAGCATCAAAAGCACGCAAAAGATTACCAGCGCCATGGAAAAAGTGGCGGTCAGTAAAATGCGCAAGGCACAAATGCGCATGGCTGCTAGCCGTCCTTATGCGGAGCGCATCCGCCAGGTTATTGGTCATTTGGCCAACGCTAACCCGGAATATCGCCACCCGTTCATGATCGACCGTGAAATCAAGCGCGTTGGTTATGTTGTGGTGAGCAGTGACCGTGGTCTGTGTGGTGGCTTGAACACCAACCTGTTCAAGGCCTTGGTCAAGGACATGGCGAAAAACCGTGAAAACGGCGTCGAGATCGATCTGTGTGTTGTTGGTAGCAAGGGTGCGGCTTTCTTCCGCAACTTCGGCGGCAACGTCGTAGCAGCTATCAGCCACCTGGGTGAAGAGCCGTCGATCAATGATCTGATTGGCAGCGTCAAGGTGATGCTGGATGCCTACCTGGATGGTCGTATCGACCGTCTGAGCGTTGTGTCCAACAAGTTCATCAACACCATGACGCAGCAGCCTACCGTGGAGCAGTTGATTCCATTGGTGGCAACCCCGGATCAAGAACTCAAGCACCACTGGGACTATCTCTACGAACCGGACGCCAAAGAGCTGCTTGACGGCTTGATGGTTCGCTACGTGGAGTCGCAGGTCTACCAGGCGGTGGTCGAGAACAACGCGGCTGAACAAGCTGCGCGGATGATCGCGATGAAGAACGCTACCGACAACGCCGGTGATTTGATCAGCGATTTGCAGCTGATCTACAACAAGGCGCGTCAGGCTGCGATCACCCAAGAGATCTCGGAAATCGTCGGCGGCGCTGCCGCGGTTTAACGGTTCAAATATTCAGAGGATCCAGCTATGAGTAGCGGACGTATCGTTCAAATCATCGGCGCCGTTATCGACGTGGAATTTCCACGCGACAGCGTACCGAGCATCTACAACGCGCTGACAGTACAAAGCGCGGCCGCAACCACTCTGGAAGTTCAGCAACAGCTGGGCGACGGCGTGGTTCGTACCATTGCGATGGGCTCCACCGAGGGCTTGAAGCGTGGTCTGGACGTCATCGACTCCGGCGCAGCCATCTCCGTACCGGTCGGTAAAGCGACTCTGGGCCGGATCATGGACGTTCTGGGCAACCCGATCGACGAAGCTGGCCCGATCGACACCGATGAGCGCTGGGGCATTCACCGTCCTGCACCAACCTTCGCTGAACAAGCGGGCGGCAACGACCTGCTGGAAACCGGCATCAAGGTTATCGACCTGGTTTGCCCGTTCGCCAAGGGTGGTAAAGTTGGTCTGTTCGGTGGTGCCGGTGTAGGCAAAACCGTAAACATGATGGAACTGATCCGTAACATCGCCATCGAGCACAGCGGTTATTCCGTGTTCGCCGGTGTGGGTGAGCGTACTCGTGAGGGTAACGACTTCTACCACGAGATGAAGGATTCCAACGTTCTGGACAAAGTGGCACTGGTTTACGGTCAGATGAACGAGCCGCCGGGTAACCGTCTGCGCGTAGCACTGACCGGCCTGACCATGGCCGAGAAGTTCCGTGACGAAGGTAACGACGTTCTGCTGTTCGTCGACAACATCTATCGTTACACCCTGGCCGGTACTGAAGTATCCGCACTGCTGGGCCGTATGCCTTCTGCAGTAGGTTACCAGCCGACCTTGGCCGAAGAGATGGGTACTCTGCAAGAGCGTATCACTTCGACCAAAAACGGTTCGATCACCTCGATCCAAGCGGTATACGTACCTGCGGATGACTTGACTGACCCGTCGCCAGCGACCACCTTCGCCCACTTGGACGCCACCGTCGTTCTGTCCCGTGACATCGCTTCCCTGGGTATCTACCCAGCGGTCGATCCACTCGACTCGACTTCGCGCCAGCTGGACCCGAACGTAATCGGCCAGGACCACTACGACACCGCTCGCGGTGTACAGTATGTTCTGCAGCGTTACAAAGAACTGAAGGACATCATTGCGATCCTGGGTATGGACGAGCTGTCGGAAGCCGATAAGCAGTTGGTAAACCGTGCTCGTAAGATCCAGCGTTTCTTGTCGCAGCCGTTCTTCGTGGCTGAAGTCTTCACCGGTGCTTCGGGTAAATACGTTTCCCTGAAAGACACCATTGCTGGCTTCAAAGGCATCCTCAACGGTGACTACGACCACCTGCCAGAACAAGCGTTCTACATGGTCGGCGGCATCGAAGAAGCGATCGAGAAAGCCAAGAAACTGTAATCCCGGCGCCCGGAAACGGGCGCTAATTTAGGTTGAGGCAATCAGATGGCTATGACAGTCCATTGCGATATCGTCAGCGCGGAAGGAGAAATCTTTTCCGGCCTGGTCGAGATGGTGATTGCGCACGGTGCACTGGGTGATCTTGGTATCGCCCTGGGTCACGCGCCGCTGATCACTAATCTCAAGCCGGGCCCGATCCGCCTGATCAAGCAGGGCGGGGAAGCCGAGGTGTTTTACATCTCGGGTGGTTTCCTCGAGGTTCAGCCGAACATGGTCAAGGTTCTTGCCGACACCGTGCAACGTGCTGCCGACCTGGATGAAGCCTCCGCTCAGGAAGCCGTTAAGGCTGCCGAGAAGGCCTTGCATGAACGTGGCGCAGAATTCGATTACGGTTCTGCTGCTGCACGTCTGGCCGAGGCGACAGCTCAGCTGCGCACCGTCCAGCAGATCCGCAAGAAGTTCGGCCACTAAAAGGCCATCGCTTGTTGCGCGATTGATTAAAAAGGGTAGCCTCGGCTACCCTTTTTTCTTTTCCAACTTTCATAATCTGGTCGCAGCCGCTGACCACCCAGGATTGGTAGCCAGTCATGTCTCTAGAAATCGTTATTCTCGCTGCCGGCCAAGGCACTCGCATGCGCTCGGCGTTGCCAAAAGTTCTGCACCCGATTGCCGGCAACTCGATGCTTGGCCATGTTATCCACAGCGCCCGACAACTTGATCCACAGCGCATCCATGTGGTGATAGGCCATGGTGCCGAAGCAGTACGTGAGCGCTTGGCGGCGGACGATCTGAATTTCGTCCTGCAGGACAAACAACTGGGTACCGGTCATGCGGTGGCTCAGGCCGTACCGTTCATTGAGTCCGATACCGTACTGATTCTCTACGGTGACGTGCCGCTCATTGAAGTCGAAACCCTGCAACGCCTGCTCAAGAAAGTGGCGCCGCAGCAACTGGGCTTGCTGACCGTTGAACTGGACGACCCGACCGGTTACGGCCGCATCGTTCGCGATGCCGCTGGCAAGGTCACGGCGATCGTTGAGCAAAAAGACGCCAACGAAGACGAGCGTGCGATCACTGAAGGCAACACCGGCATTCTCGCCCTGCCTTTCGCACAACTGGGTGGCTGGATGAGCCGTCTCTCCAACAACAATGCCCAGGGCGAGTACTACCTGACCGACGTGATCGCCATGGCGGTCAGCGATGGGCTGGTGGTTGCCACCGAGCAACCGCACGACGCCATGGAAGTGCAGGGCGCCAATGACCGCAAGCAACTTTCCGAACTTGAGCGTCACTATCAATTGCGCGCCGGCCGCCGGTTGATGGCTCAAGGCGTGACCTTGCGTGACCCGGCTCGTTTCGATGTGCGTGGTGAAGTCACTGTCGGCCGCGATGTACTGATTGATATCAACGTGATCCTCGAAGGCAAAGTAGTCATCGAAGACGACGTGGTGATCGGCCCGAACTGTGTGATCAAGGACAGCACCCTGCGCAAAGGCGTGGTGATCAAGGCCAACAGCCATATCGAAGGCGCAATTCTGGGCGAGGGCAGCGATGCCGGTCCATTCGCGCGCCTGCGTCCGGGTACCGTACTTGAGGCTCGCGCACATGTGGGTAACTTTGTTGAATTGAAGAACGCTCACCTGGGCGAAGGCGCGAAAGCCGGTCATCTGTCTTACCTTGGGGACGCGGAGATCGGTGCGCGCACCAACATTGGCGCGGGCACCATCACCTGCAACTACGACGGCGTCAACAAGTGGAAAACCGTGGTGGGCGAAGATGTGTTCATCGGTTCCAACAACTCGTTGGTGGCGCCTGTGGATATCGCTGCCGGTGCGACCACGGCGGCCGGTTCGACCATTACCCAGAATGTGGATAACGCCCAGTTGGCGGTGGGCCGGGCGCGGCAGAAGAATATCGACGGCTGGAAGCGGCCGGAAAAGGTCAAGAAGAGCTGAGTTATCCACAGCGCTTCAAAATCAAAAAATCGTAGTTTGCGGCAGGTACTGAATGACTCGCCATAAGCTACGATTTTTTTAGTTATGCACAGGCCTTTTTATCGCATCATGCTTGACGAAATTCCGGCTATAGGTTTTGATTGCTTCCGTTATCTTTCGAATCGAAACTTACTAGCCCATGTCGAAGCGCAACACACCCCAACGCCGGCACAATATCCTCACCTTGCTCAATGAGCAGGGCGAAGTCAGTGTAGACGAGCTGGCAAAGCGCTTCGAAACTTCGGAAGTTACGATTCGAAAAGATCTGGCGGCACTCGAGAGTCACGGCCTGCTGCTGCGCCGTTACGGCGGAGCGATCACCATGCCTCAGGAATTGGTCGCTGACATCGGCCAACCCGTCTCCAAGTACAAACAAGCCATTGCCCGCGCCGCCGTCACACGTATTCGTGAGCATGCGCGGATCATCATCGACAGCGGCAGCACCACGGCCGCGATGATTCCGGAGCTCGGTCAGCAGCCAGGGCTGGTGGTGATGACCAACTCGCTGCACGTTGCCAATGCGCTGAGCGAGCTCGAACACGAGCCGGTGCTGTTGATGACCGGCGGCACTTGGGACCCGCATTCCGAGTCCTTTCAGGGGCAGGTCGCCGAGCAGGTTCTACGCTCTTACGACTTTGACCAACTTTTTATCGGTGCCGATGGCATCGATCTGGTCCGCGGTACCACCACTTTCAACGAATTACTGGGGCTGAGCCGGGTCATGGCAGAAGTCGCCCGCGAAGTAGTCGTGATGGTGGAGGCCGACAAGATCGGCCGCAAAATCCCCAACCTGGAGCTGCCATGGAGCAGTGTCCATACCCTTATTACCGATGATCGTCTTCCGCTTTCGGCACGCGATCAGATTCAGGCCCGCGGAATCAATTTGATTTGCGCGGCTGTCAGTCAGGAGAAATAGTATGTGTGGAATTGTCGGCGCAGTTGCAGAACGTAACATCACCGCCATCCTGCTCGAAGGCCTCAAACGCCTGGAATACCGTGGCTATGACAGCGCCGGTGTGGCGGTCTTCACCAACGATGAAAAGCTCGAACGCATGCGTCGTCCGGGCAAGGTCAGCGAGCTGGAACTGGCACTTGAAGCCGAGCCACTGGTCGGTCGCCTCGGCATCGCCCATACCCGCTGGGCAACACACGGCGCACCGTGCGAGCGTAACGCCCACCCGCATTTCTCCGGCGACCTGGCCGTGGTGCACAACGGCATCATCGAAAACCACGAGGCCCTGCGTGAGCAGCTGAAAGCCCTGGGTTACGTGTTCACCTCGGACACCGACACCGAAGTCATCGCCCACCTGCTGAACCACAAGCTCAAGGATCTGCACGATCTGACCGTGGCCCTCAAGGCGACTGTCAAAGAGCTGCACGGTGCATACGGCCTGGCGGTTATCAGTGCACAGCAACCGGATCGCCTGGTCGCGGCGCGCAGCGGCAGCCCGCTGGTGATTGGTCTGGGCCTGGGTGAAAACTTCCTCGCTTCCGACCAACTGGCCCTGCGTCAGGTCACCGACCGTTTCATGTACCTGGAAGAAGGTGATATCGCTGAGATTCGCCGTGACAGCGTGCATATCTGGGACGTTGATGGTAAAGCCGTCGAGCGCGAAACCGTGCAGTACCGCGACGGTGCCGAAGTGGCGGACAAGGGCGAATTCCGCCACTTCATGCTCAAGGAAATCCACGAGCAACCGTCTGTTGTTCAGCGCACCCTCGAAGGTCGTCTCAGCCCGAACGGCGTGCTGGTACAAGCGTTCGGTCCACAGGCTGCCGAGCTGTTCGCCAAAGTGCGCAACGTGCAGATCGTTGCCTGCGGCACCAGCTATCACGCCGGTATGGTTGCCCGTTACTGGCTCGAAGAGCTGGCCGGCATCCCGTGCCAGGTCGAAGTCGCCAGCGAGTTCCGCTACCGCAAAGTCGTGGTGCAGCCAGACACTCTGTTCGTGACCATCTCCCAGTCCGGAGAAACCGCCGACACCTTGGCCGCGCTGCGCAACGCCAAGGAGCTTTCAAGAGAAGAAGGGGGCTACCTCGCCAGCCTGGCGATCTGCAACGTCGGCATCAGTTCGCTGGTGCGTGAGTCTGACCTGACCCTGCTGACCCAGGCCGGTCGCGAAATCGGCGTGGCCTCGACCAAAGCCTTTACCACCCAACTGGTAGGCCTGCTGTTGCTGACCCTGTCCCTGGGTCAGGTTCGCGGCACCTTGGTCCAAGGCGTCGAAGCCACTCTGGTTGAAGAACTGCGTCGTCTACCAACCCGCTTGGGCGAAGCCCTGGCCATGGACAGCACCGTCGAGAAAATCGCCGAACTGTTCGCCGAGAAGAACCACACGCTGTTCCTCGGCCGTGGCGCGCAATTCCCGGTAGCGATGGAAGGGGCCCTGAAGCTCAAGGAAATCTCCTACATCCACGCTGAAGCCTATCCGGCTGGCGAGCTGAAACACGGCCCGTTGGCGCTTGTGGATAACGACATGCCCGTGGTGACCGTGGCACCGAACAACGAGTTGCTGGAGAAGCTGAAATCCAACCTTCAGGAAGTCCGCGCCCGTGGCGGCCAATTGATCGTCTTCGCAGACGAGCAGGCAGGCATGACCAATGGTGAAGGCACGCACGTTGTGCACATGCCGCACATCCACGACATCCTGTCGCCGATCCTCTACACCATCCCGCTGCAGTTGCTGTCGTACTACGTTGCTGTATTGAAAGGCACGGACGTTGACCAGCCGCGCAATCTGGCGAAGTCGGTGACGGTGGAGTAAATCGAAAGACGCGTGGCACGAAGTTGGTCTTCAGGATTAAAAACTGTCTCTAGGTATTAAAAACTGTCTCGTTTTGGAGTCTCTCGGGGCTCCAAACGACGTCATTGCTTCTGGCCATCCCTGCTTTGCAGAATTCCGAGACGCTCGCCCTTGCTTCTGACCATTCTGCCCAACGAGTCCTTGCGCTCCTTTTTGGAGCGGCATATCTATCTGGATTCGCAAGCCCCATCAGCAATCCCTCTCATGAAAATCTCGCGCTTCTACATGAGGGCATCAGCAATCCGCGTAATCGCTGGGGCTATAGGCCGCGACAACTGTTACGGTTTTAATCGTCTCCTGCACGACCATACCAGCTACCCTCAACTTGCAACTTTCAGACAAGCTTCCCAAGTAGGTTATTCAGGAAGCACGTATCTATCGAGTACAACAAGGTTTGAAACCGAAGATATACGACCTGCCTTCTGCATTGCGTGCGTTAAAGAAGATATTGAATCGATAGGATTTGCGTACTGGAGGAGAGATCATCGCTACGTGAATGTGTGCGCCAAGCATAATGTCGTTTTACTAAGAAAATGCCCAGTTTGTAAAAAGAGCATTGAAGTACACGACCATGGATATGGCTATTCCCTTTTATGGAAAGGATGTAAAGGGCGTCACGTCTATGAATTCCGTGAGACAATAAATAGCGATGCCAGCGAGCAAACCTATTCAAAGATACACGAAGAAATAGGGCAATCAAGATTTTATCTTTTACGTGATGAACTAATTCAACACCTTAAAGAAAAAGCCACAGACATGGCATCTAGTGAAGAAATTTCAGAAGAAGAATTGGAAGCAGTTGAGGCTCGCCTAGAGTTTTTCAGGTTCTCTATTCCGAGAATTGATTCAGATTACAGGCCAGATCACCGTTATAGCCAACAATTGATACAAGTCGTAGCAACCATGTATGGGAGCTTCGGGTCGTTGGTGGATGATATTCGTCAAAGAGGTGGCTTAGTGAAATGCATGGATGATTCGATGCACGTAGTACGTGAATATAAGCCATTGAATTTTTAATCTTAATCGACCTTTGGATCAAAGATTTCATTGAATGCATCCAATAAACTCTCGTCCGTTGGCTTTTCAATGCTGGTACGCTTAGGACGTTTAGTGCTTGGGGGGCTTGCGTCTGAGCCAAGCTTAAGATTTTTGTGTGTTTCCCGCTCAGTCGCGGTCAGTGCGCCCTCGAATACAGCTTGAGCCGCACGGTTGTCACGATCTTTCCTAGCAAACTGAATTACATTGGATCGAATTGGTATACCGAATGGGCAGCGTAGATCTAGGCGACTGGCCTTATTCTTCTGAATAGCTTGTCGCTCCAGTTCCTCCACGTCATCTCGATGAGAAAAGTAGGAGCTTGAAATGTAAGCTCGGTGCACATCTTCAAGACCTATCCACATGCGGTTTGAGTTCCGAGCTTCTAAGTAAGAAAGCTTTAAAAGCTGCACTGCGAGCCGTTTGATTCCAAAACTGCCGCGATAGACTTCTTTTGCCAAGTCCTCGACGTTAGCGCGAATTCGCCCGTTGCTGGCAGCTATGCATTCGCTTATGTAATCGGACCAAGGCTTGGAGTCTGGTTCATCTGGAAGCATCACTCTTGGCTCTGATAAGAGGCGCTGTCTATCTTCGCTGTTACGTCTAAGAAGTTTATGGATCAGACTATAATTCGATACGAAAACCATTGGTATATTCAGGCCAGACATGGTTAGGAGTAGATCCGTTACCTTGGCGGCACCTTGTCCGGTATTCACGTGCTGCATTTCTTCCAGTACTGCCAGCGATATACCGTTCTGATTAGCGCGCTGTTGGCATCTGTGTAGCAGGATTGCAACGTTTTCTCGTGTCGAGCCCTCATGGCCCAGGAAATTCATTAGAAGTTGCTTACCAGACGCTTTGCCGCGAGCGCTAGCGTACCAGTGAGAGTAAACGGCATGCGGCTGCTGATAATGACCAACTTCTATTTCAACTGGGCCGGGCATGACGCGTCGCAACGCATTGATAGTTTCAGTTTTTCCTACGCCTGCTAAGCCGGTTAGACAGATGGGAAATACCTCACCAGACTGTGGGTAGTACATTCTATTGACATAACGGCTTTCAGTGTCAAAGTTCTTGGCTGAGTGAGCGGCTGCTCTGCCCACCACCTCTGCAATGAACTCAAGGGTAAATTCATTGGGAACGAAAATTTCCTTTAGTACGCCGCCAAACAGTTCTGCTGCCAAATTAGGTTCAATGCTGTCTAGCTCGCTAACAGGGTCTGGTCGGATTGTAATCTTCTCGCGAAGATAATCCATATTCGTCAAGCCATTGAAGCGAGATGTCATAAGGCTAATCATGACTTTATTCCCATCAGGCGTTTTTGATCTTCCAAGTCACGTTGGGCAACAGAGTCCTTAACGGGGCGCCCCAGTTTCTTAACGCCCGCGTCCCACTCTTTACTGGTTTCCTCTTCGAAGGTTGTCTTATGCTGTTGATCAATAGCTACCTTCTCGTGGCGTCGCTTTGCTTGCGCACGAAGGCGAGCTTCATGTATTACTTGGAGATCTTCTAGCGAAATATCGGCGCTTCCCGGCTTTATGCTTGCGGTGTAGACGAAGCTGAGTTCGATTAATTCACCTTCAATCTCGATCCATATATGACGCACGCACATGGTGATACTGTAGGCCTTCACGCGAATCACTCCGCTCCGCGCTATCCTATCAAATACTCCAGTGTCAATTAATAACGTTGAATTGTATTTGCGCCCATAGAAATACACGCCGTCACTACGTATTACCGCTGGAAGTGGAGTTAAAAACTCTCTGACCGCCTGCTTGAAGGGCATCAGACTCCCGCTATTACGCCCTCGTTCGTCTAAATACGTCCAAATATTCAATGGAGTCGGCGCGAATTCTTCAAGCCACATTTCTTCTGTCATATAGGAACTGCGATCGGAGGTCTCGTTATCTTTTATTGCTCTACGGACTTCCCGGCGTGCCATCTCCACTAGATTGAGTCCGCTATGAATGTAGGACGCTTGATCCTTAGTTTGCTTATCCCTAGGATGAGATGACTCTACCGTCGCTTTGGATTGTCCAGAATGTGTTGGGGTCAATTCAACGCGGCTTAGCCATTCGATGGCTTCCTCGGCCTTCATATGTGCAGCTGGACCTCTGTCGAAGACCAGCTTGCTGGACAGTCCAATACTTGGCCACTGATCGGGTTTAATCGTAATGCCAAATAATTCACAGTATTTGACCTTATCGACTGCTGCGCAAAATAAGGCCATTCGATATGCTTCCATGCTTTCACGGCCTTTAGCGAATCCAATACCAACGACGGCCCCAGATACAGCACATACCGCTCTTACCACGCAAAAAGCGTCTAGAGCAGCACCTTCAATAATTCCAGAGATCTTCTCGCTCGGATAAAAACCGTCATACTCGACCAGCTGATTTAAATTGCATAGTTGCGCTGAAAAGCTTCCCTTGTCGCCTGACGCTGCACGGGCCGCGCTCGGTCCTTTCAAATCTCGGGTAAGCGATGCGGGATCGGTTTGTTTTTTGACCCAATCCCAAAATTGATTTGGGCTAGGAAAAGGCTCACCCTCAGGATGAAAGAACTCTCGGCCCCTCACACCTTCACGAACTCGGCACCCGAAAGTTTTTCGGAGAGCAGCTCCATAAATGTCATCTTGGGTCTTGTCGGCCCTCTTAAACTCCAGAAATCCTTTTAGAATTTGTTCTTTCATTTCGGGTGTGATGGGAAACCCGCTATTTCCTCCAAAGCGAGAAGGGCGGCCAAGCTTCTTTGTTGTCTTCTCACTTCTGTCCCAGGTGCCGATCCTATGCAAGCTGGGCATGAGCGCCCATTTCGATTTGCCAAACACTAAGAAGCTGAAAAACCACAACCGTAGTCTCCCCGGATGCTGCTTAGGCTCATAGTTTTTCGCGTGTGCGTTGATGATCGCTTCGGGATTGTCGGAGGCCAGAATTTCCGCTGCCCTAGGAACCAGCTCAGTTATGGCAAGCAAGCGGCGGTTAACCTTATCCTCGTATCGCTCCTTTGGATCGACACGGCGGCTCTCTCGCCAAGAGCTTTCAATGCCCGCAGATTCGTCGAGCCATGGTGGATTGGCGTGCATGTCCATCTCAACGAGCTCTCCGGCTTCGAGCGCGGCTTCGAAGCGCAGCCTTGACATAGTAATGAGGGTGGCTCGAGTTCCACGCTCGTCGAACTCGACCAACCGGACTCTGTTGCTCCCCCCATCGTTTATGAGAAAGTGATAGGCCACTCCATTGACCAGTTCACCGCAGCCTTCAGGTGCGATTAGTCGAGATCCTGTCATCATTGAGCAGTTTCCGAGAAGAATGATCGGTAATGCTCAATCACATCGCACCGTGCATGCTCAAGCGGTTGATCGATCTGAATGTATTTAAATAAATCGACAGCTAGATTTCGGTCCCAAATATCTTGATAGATGCGTGTGATAAATTGATCCCGGTTACCCCATTTTTTTCCAAACGCTATAGCAACTGGCGCAAGGGGACGACCGCAGATGAAATCCTCATCTAATTGCTGACTGAAGTCCTCCAGCAACTGAGGATTTAAATCCAGTGGACGGTCGTGCGCACCAAAAATTTGATCCAAATTTGCCATTACAATCGGATCAATATCATCAAGTGACAAATTTACTGTTCTGATTCCCGCGCTTAAATAATATTCTTCCTCTAAGCGGAGCCGCAGGTCAGCAAGTTCACGATCTTTCCGTCTAGTCGCGAGCGATTTCAAAGAAGACCGTCGTTTTTCCATGAAGTCGTATTTTGATAACTTGATGTTCCAGTTAACTGCATACGGAGCAGCGCCTGGAGCATTGAGATAGAGCAGCAAGTCTCCGAGGTAGGGGTACGCTGCCCACTTGCGCTCGCCGCTTGAGGTTTCGACTACCACCTTTGCGTGGTCCATGCCGATCTGACTTGCGATGGCTAGCGTACCTGCTAGCGGTTTGAGATTGGTTCCTTGTACTAGTGGGTGACCATGCAGCGGGTGGACGTGCGCCTGCGGGTGAAGCAGCTTCTGCTCATGTATATCGAAGACAGCCGGATGGAACAGGGCCAGTTGGGTAAATACTCGTTCAGGAATGGAGAGCAGGTGAAGCGCACGCTCAAGCTTCCGGCTGTTGAGCCGGCAAACCCGTGAGCCTTTAGGTGCCTCGCCAGGTACGGCGAATATCGCGGGTAGGTAGTCATCACCCCAGCGGAAGCTACCCTGGCGATCTCTAATTCGAGTGAGAGTTTTTTGAGAAATCATTGTTATCCGTACCCATGCCACCTGGTTAGACCCGCAGCAGGTGGCCTAACTTAGTAAATGCGTACAACAATCATACGCATACGCCGCGCTGCCTTTCGGCACACGGATTTCGCTATTTTAGGGATGAGGGGAACCCGCAGAGCTTGACGCTCCGCGTATGCGGATAGACAATGATCGTGTCAGGGGTCCAATCTTGACACAGGGGCCTAAGGTAAAACTTAGGCCCTTGTCTATTCTGGCTCCCGATAATTTAACCAGAATTAATCATTACGTTCTTACCTAATTAATATCTATTCTTTTATTGGTTATATTCATCCAGTAGCGCAACTTAGTGTTAGCCGAACCCTTAACAAAATTGGGGTTTAAGCATACGCCGCTAGAACGCGTTTTTTAGATCAATTCGCAGTTATGTCTATAGCGTTACCTCGCATGGTAACTCTATGAAACGTGGATTGACAACTGGAAAAAATCGCAAAAAAAAGGCACCCCCTGACACGGCATCATTTCCAATGTTGATGTAGAGCGGCAGCGCTTTATAAATGTGTGCAAAAGGTCTCAATTCCCTCTCTGGATGAGGGGAAAGTTATCCACATATAGATTTCCTTATAGTATAAAAGGGCCGCGAGTTAATTCGAATAAAACTATCCACAGCTGTTCTCTGACTATAATAAGTTATCCACAGAAAAATTGACCCACGCTGAAAGGGTCACCCGGATTGGATAGCAGCCCGCATGCACACTGCTTACCTGGAGGCAGATATTGAATGGCTGAGAGGTGAGACCTTTTTCAGCCTTTGCAGTCGCCTACATCTACTCTCAGGAAACCTCCGTCCCGGTGCTACTGCGACGCAGCTGTTTGGTCTGTCTGAGCGATGCATCAAACACGACCTACCCTGCGGGATGGATGCCTTCGAACAGAACAGTGGTAGCAGGTGGGGCGATGCTAGGCAGATCATCGAGAAGCACACGATTTTTCCCTTCTTCGGTCCCTTTCAGTCTCAGGTAGCGGTCAATGACGCATTGACCCGATTGAGAAGCCCAGTAATGGGGGCGCTGAAATATCAGCTCGGTCTGGTATGCGGAGGTTTTGGTGCAGACCATCCCCTGAGGGCTTGCCAGTCGTGCATGAGGCGAGATATCGAGCTATGTGGCGTTTCGTACTGGCATCTCGACCACCAGTATCCTGGCGTAGTGATCTGCTCGACGCACAGGGAAGTGCTCAGTGAGTGCACACGAAACCGGCGGTGGTGCGGCCGTTTCAATTGGACATTGCCTGAGGAGACCACTTTAAGCGACATGAGTTATGGAGCATTGAAGAATGAGGAACAGGAGAGACTCGCTTCGATGTCCGATGCTTGTCGCGACTTGGCCGGTTTTGGACTGAATCAGCAGTTCGATTCGCTGGTAGTCGCTCACGTCTACCGGAAGTGGCTTCCTAAGGGCGGAGCGCCCCAGAGCCTGTTGGCTCATTTGCTTCCCCTGCGGAGATTTCATCCGTACGGAGGATTGCCGGCAACTGTGGAAGCTGCCGGCAGTTTTATCGCTCAGATGACGCGTTCTCCGCGCCAGCACGTTCACCCACTGAAGCACTTGGTGATGCTCACCTGGCTTTTCGGTGATCTGGAGTCTTTTGTACAGTGCTACGAGGTAAGCTTCAGGCAGCTAGCAACGCCGGCCCTGCGAGATGACAACATCCAACAGCCTGGGGACCTCGTGCCGATCGTTGTTTCGAGAGGGCCTCCGAGACCGAAGCGGTTGAAGCCTCAACTCAGAGCGGTTTTGCTCAGACGCCTTGCTGAGGGAGTAGCAAAACGGCTGATTTGTGATGAGTTTCAGATCACCATTTCTACGGTAAACAAGCTGCTTCGATCCGAGCCTGGTGTTCAAGCGTCTTGGTCATCTCGGCAAATTGCTCTCAGCCAGGCCCATCATCGTTCGCGCTGGTTCGACCTCCGGCAGCAGTTCCCGTCGCTCTCCCTTACTGAACTTCGAAAAAAATTCCCGTCGTTGTACGTCTGGCTGTATCGCAACGACAGAAAGTGGCTGAACGTGCAGACCGCTCAGATGCCCAAGCCTTGTAGAACCCGCCCTGCGCGAGTCGATTGGGAGAGCCGAGACGATTGCCTTCTACACCAGTTGAGAGCGGAGCTAATTAGGAAGTATGGAGCGGATCAGGATATGCATCTCAGGCAGTCGCAGATATTCGCCTTGATACCTCGTCTCGCCCAGAACCTGGAGAGAAGGGATCGTTACCCACGGACTCGTGCATATATGAAGCTGCTATCGATACGGTAGACCTCGCCATCATCCTCTTACGATTAGAGAGAAACAGATCTACTCTGGGCCTAGGTCGCTGGAGAGGTTGAGCCAATGGTTTCTACAGTCATGCTTCCTCAAGTGCTGTCTTCAACTAAAACGCCAACGGTTTATCTGACACAAGCAGATAATGAGAGCTTGAGTCAGTTGGACATCCTTCGTCTTGTTCAGGTGGGATTCTCACTTGATGGGGTACGAGCTATGGTCGCGTCCTCCGGGCTGTACACATCGCGTAAGCTCTTGGAGCGGATCATAGGAAGGTCGACCAGGACCATCCAACGTCAGATCAAACTCAAAAATGCGGTTCGATTGACTGCCCTGCAAAGTGCTGTAGCTTTCCAGTATGCAAAGGCGCTTGAGCTCGCTGTATCGGTTTTCGGCTCTCAAGAACTTGCGGAGCAATGGCTGAACCGCCCTAGTAGGCATCTGGCAGGCATCGTTCCTTTCGAAATGATCGGTACCTCGCTCGGCTACAGCGTTGTAGTGGAGTACCTGGAACGCATTCGGTTAGGTGTCTATCAGTAACGCCCTTTCTTAGCCGTGCTTCGTATCACCCGAATAGGCTTCATGGCTGACACTCGCTAGTAGCAAACGCTGCGTTGCGTATCATAGCGGTGCTGAGGCCTGTTCTAGCCGTCAAAGTCGAGAGCGAGGAGTCCCGGTGGGAACCGAGTTCGACTATTGTGACATTTTTGACCTTCTCGCCTGTTTTATTGCTCTGAAACCCTTGTAGGCCGGGTCTTTTCAGATAGCATCCACAATGAGCGAACGGACCTTGTTATCAAGGTTTATAAATAGCGCAGTGTGACAACGGTGGAGCGCAGCATGGCGACGGATGCAATAGCGGAGATTCTGGCCAAAAGCGGCCCGATGCTAAGCAGCGAACTCGCGAAGATTCTGGAATCCAAGCACAAGCTTGCCCCTCCGGCCGCACGCAAGCGAGTTGAGCGCGGATGTGATGACATGAGAAAGCTGAGCCATTTGGTTTTTCCACATCGTGCTCGCTTTGTATATTTGCGATCCGACTATGGGTCGCCAAGGTTTTTTAAGAACCTTATGGATGCACTCCAGAAGACGAACAGCGCTTACTACCAAGCGCTCCAGGCTCTGAAGATGCGCTCCAACATCATGCTGCGCTCCCACTTCCTCATAGCCTGTGGCGCGCCGGTCGCTCAACTGAAACATATCTCCGCGGAAAGCCTGCTTGAACGCCTGATCAGCGCTGACCTGGTCAAGGAGGTAGCGCTCCCGGGTGGTGATGTATGCATCGTGAGATGCGATCAAGAAATGTCTTTTAGAGACGGGTACGCGCTGCCCAAACTTAAGGCTCGAAACATCGCCGAACGAGTGGCACTGCTCGGGGTAAAGGACTGGGCAAGAAAATTGGGCCTGGTGAGCTACGAGGCCGTTAAAACTCGTGAGGATGAGGGTCTTGAAAAGATGCCGCAGGTGGGGACGTTCCAGTGGGATATGGCTGGACCATCTTATCTCTTCCCCATGCGTTCATACACCGAGGCTGCTGGGGTCAGGGGAGGATTTTTTGTATGCGACATTGCCTTGAATGGCAGGGCAACGGCTGAGGAGCTGAGCGCGTTCGTCAAAAAATGCGTGACGCTCCGAAGCCTCTCGAAGGTTAATCGTTGTTTGCAGGTATTTGTAGCCGAAGAGTTTTCGACGGAAGCGTTCGCGCTTTTAAAAAGTGAAGGCATCATCCCCGCCACTACTGAAAGCCTCTTCGGCTTGGAGGTAGCTAGGGCTTTAAAGAATCTGTGCTCGTTGCTCGAAAATACGGCCAAGCTCCTGGACAGTCCCGAATCGTTGGACAAGGTTTTCAACGTGCTTTCCAGGATCGAAGGCGCCGCGTCTACCCTACGGGGCAGCCTGTTCGAATTCGCGGTAGCTCACATTACCAAGACCACATTCTTAGGTGGCGATCCTGAAGTGAACCGGAAGGTTAAGGATAGCCTTGGCCGTGAGGCCGAAATTGACGTTTTGGTTGTCAGGAGGAATCGAGACGTAGTGTTCATCGAGTGCAAAGGGGTGCACCCTTCAGTCAACGTTGACGATCGTGAGGTCGTCAAATGGCTTGATGACCGTATCCCGGTGCTCCGTGAGGTGGCTAAGCATCACTCTGAATGGAAAAATCTAGCGCAGCGATTTGAAATATGGAGTAGCGGCAAATTCACTTCACAAGCGCTATCGATGATCTCGGAGAGAGACCTTCAAACCCAAAAGTACGAGATTGTGGCCAGAGACTCAGAGTATGTCTTTGCCCAGGTGCTGGAGAGTAGCGATGCAGGATTGGTCCGCACGTACGAACAGCACTTCATCAACCATCCGATGAGGGAGATGGAGATGGATCTGGAACGAGCGGCGAGGAAAGCGGAACGTGATAAAAAACGAGCCAGGGTGGAAAAAAACTCGGCAGTGCCACCTCTACCTTTGTCGCTGCAAGTCACTGTATTCGCATCAAGTGAGCCATTGACTGTTGATGCGCCTGCCGACACACCAGCCTAATCAGGTCGGACACTCGAGGCGTTATTTAAGGATGTTGCCCATTCTCATAGATGGCGTTCAGAAGGATATTGGTCGGTGAAAATCAGAAAGGTAGTGATCAAGAACTTTCGCGGAGTGAAAGAGCTTGACTGGAGCGTTCCCACGGCCGACATCTTCTGCCTCATAGGCAAAGGGGATTCTTCCAAGTCAACGATTCTGGAAGCCATTCGTTACACGTTTCACCCCCAATGGAATCTCGCGTTCAGCGACTCTGATTTCTACCAGTGTCGGATTGCTGAAGCATGATGAGAGCGTTATTGCTCTGCATGGTGGCGATCAACAGTCCAAGAACAAAACCCATCTTTTGGCTCGAAGCATGGCCGGCCGTTTTTCCTCAATTGAGGAGATTGAAGGAAGAGATCTCCATTCATTCCTCAAGAAGCTCGTGGCCGCGAAGACGGTTCAGGCTGGTTTTCTCCTCGCAGTTGATTTCGCGAAGAAGTGTTTCACTGGCGTCGGTGATGCGTTGACTGCTGGCACCAAACGAGGCGAGGTGGCTAATCTTCGCAAAGGCACGAGATATCCTCTGGTACTCCAGGCAGCGAATGACTACCTGAACGACCCTACAAGCAGCCATCTCAAAACATTTTTCCTGACTTTGAAGACCAACCCAGAGACGTCTGCCTATCGTCGTGACCTTCTGTATCGCTTCCTCAGCGTGCTTAAAATGCATTCTGACGGTGAAGGAGTGACTCTTGCGGAGGCCGGTAACAGGTACCAGCGTGAGATGAGGCATACGGGGCGGCCGATCAACCACCAAAAACTCATCGGGACAACGCTGCTGGTCAAGGGCCTTGAGTATGACCATGCCGTTATTCTCGATGCTGACGCGCTTGATGCTAAGGATTTGTACGTTGCAATGACTCGAGGATCGAAATCGCTCACCATCATTGGGACAGGCAGGCATCTGCCTGCTCGCGGCGTGGCCTAGTTTAGAAGGGCTATTTCCAGTGTCCCACTGGCAGCATCGTCCGACGCGAATTTAGCTCTTAATGGGTACACGTGCCGCTGCGATGAGTCCCTCCATCGCTTCTACAAACTTCGTCACGGCCGGCTCCCACTCTGGGGCCTGGCGAAGTAACTCATCCACTTTTCGTCCCAGGCTTGAGTTGGGTGCCGAGTACCGGTAAGGGGCATCGTCAATTTGCAAAAATATGCAGATTTTTTGCAAATTTTTGCTGGCACTACTCATCTGTCCTCGCTCGTAACGAGAAATCTGAGAATGATCTACGCTAACCGCACAGCCAAGATCTACGAGCGTTAGGCCTTTACCTAAACGAGCTTGGCGGATCTGGCCTCCGAGTATGGCGGCGCTTGCTGGAGAGTTGAATTTTTTTCCCATAATGTGCAAAATGTTTGCACATTTTTTTACAAAAGGCGAGCTGAATGGCGGTCTACGTGGATTCGGAAGAGATCCTATGGCGGGGAAAACACTGGTGCCACCTCGCAGCGGATACCTTAGATGAACTGCATGCGTTCGCTATTAGGCTAGGCCTACGCAGAAGTTGGTTTCAATCCAAGGGCTATCCGCACTACGATGTGACCGTTGCAGTGCGTGAGCGCGCACTGAAAATGGGAGCAATCGATGCTGACCGCGAGACTATCGTGGGTCGCTGCAAGCAACTGAAGATGGAGCTACGGCAGCAGTTGTTAGCAATAGCATGAAGCATCAGAACCATGATCAAGGAGGATTGATGGCATCTACACCACAACCGCGCCCGGTGGCGCTCACCGTAGCCAAGTACATGCTCAAAGCTCGGGAGAGCATGCGTTTCAAGGATGACCCCGATCGCCTTCAATACATCCGGTTCGGATACTTCGGCGAAATAGGAGGCCTACTTTCCTCCGTGAAAAAGGCTGGCCGCGACCGTCTACAAGCCGCGCAGAACGATTTGGCAGCAGAAGAGCTGGGGGATGCGTTGTGGTACCTGACCATTGCGTCGCACCTCCTGGGCATTCCTGCCGATGCTCTGGGAGAGCAATGTATTCTTGTGCTTCGCGAAGAATTCGGCGAAAGCAAGAAAGCTCCCGCACCGCCGATCACGTTCCGTCAGATAGACGGTCTTATCGAAACACAGCGGGATGAGGATACAATCCCCCGCCCACTCCAGCTTGGGAAGTTAGCGCTTAGTGCTGGTGTGCTGGCCGAAATGTCTCAAGCCAGCTTGGAAGCCATGGCAGCGCCCAAGCGTGAGGCCTATTTCGGACAGCTGTTGTCGGAACTCGCCAAGACCTGTTCCAGCTTCAACCTGACCCTTGAAGACGTGGCGCTGGGAAACCTGGAGAAAACAGCCAGCCGCTGGCCAAGTGAGCAGAAGCGCGAATTCCCACTATTCGATGAAGGCTTTCCGGAGCATGAGCAGTTCGAGCGTGAATTCACTATTGAATTCATCGAGCGCGGCGACGGGCAGAACAAACATGTGGTGCAGCGCTTGAACGGCGTTTACATCGGCGACCGCCTCACAGATAACAGCAACGAGCCTGATGACTATCGTTTCCACGATGTCTTTCATTTGGCTTACGTGGCTCATCTGGGTTGGTCGCCAGTGTTGCGAGCTTTGCTCAAGCGCAAACGGAAATCCAACCCCGCCAAGGATGAGAACGACGATGGTGCTCGTGCAGCGATCATCGAGGAAGGCATTGCCACTTGGATTTTCGACCACGCTAAAAAATATGGGTACTACGAAGGGACTCAACCTGGACGCCTCGACTACGGTCTTCTCAAGCAGATCCAGGGCATGGTTCGAGGCTACGAGGTTGAGCAATGCAAGCTTTGGCAGTGGGAGCTTGCCATTCTCGACGGTTTCAAGATGTTTCGTGAACTGCGCGAACATCGAGGAGGCTCCGTAGTAGTCAACATTACTGAGGGGACGCTGACCTTTCACGAGCCCCCTAAAGAGGCCTAAACGAAATGACTCCTACCTCCTTTGTAAAGGCCTTGGCTGAATTCAGCCTAGACAATGTGTTCAACCCCTATGCAGATACCTGTCCTGTACACGATCGCGCCGGAGCGGCTGCATCTCGTCGCAAAAACCTGAAAAGCTACCTTCAGGCCGTTTCCGATCTAGGTGCCGATACCATCTGGATGGGCCGCGATCTAGGCTATCGCGGCGGGCGACGCACTGGCCTAGCCCTTACCGACGAATACCATCTGCCCGAGATGACCCGCGTCTATCCCGGATCTGAGTCGCAACAAGCAACCCGTGGCCCCGCAATCGCTGAACGAACTGCCGCAGAGATCTGGGCCATCCTGAAGGCTGTCGATGTTCCGCCGCTCTTGTGGAATGTGTTTCCCTTCCATCCGCATGAGCCAGGTAACCCATTCACCAACCGCAAGTTCAGCGCTAAGGAGCTGGCTCTGGTGGATGAGCTGAACAACGAGCTTTTCAATTGGCTGAGAATCAGAAAGATCATCGCGATCGGTCAGGATGCCGCTCACTATGCGTCGCGTTTCGGCCTGCCAGTGGAGACAATCCGCCACCCAAGCTACGGCGGAGTCCGTGACTTCCGTGCAGGGATGGCAAGGCTCTATGACCTCCGCCCCCTGGCTCTCCAGGCAAGTCGCCAGGCTTCACTACTCTGATGATCTCCCTCAGCCGGGTAGGGATGCCAACAGATCCTTAGTGACACCTACCTTGCCGAAGGTTTCCATATCTAGGTATGCGTGCGTCGCAATGCAGGTGAACGTTCCGCACTCATACTTGGACTCTTTGCCCACAAACGAGTGAAGCTGGCTTAGCCCAACAAGGTTGCCTAGCGCACGCTGGCAGTACCACTGAGAGCGATAGATAGCGGTCAAATCTAGCTTGCCGTCCGTAAGCTTGAAGCTCAGATGACTCAAGCAGGGAACGTTGAGGGCTTTGGCGTCCCGGGTGGGATCGAACACTGGCAGCTCATACCCATGCCCCTCCAGTGGGGGAGCCAGATCAATGTCGGCGTCGCTGACCCCCAGCTCAAAAGCCGATTGGTACTTGGTGCCGGTATGCGTCTGAAGCAGACGCTCAATCAGGTCGTCTAACGGGTTGATAGTTCCTGTACCGTTTCGGCTAGGGCGACTTATCATGCGGTGAGCGTAGGTGCCCCACGAACCAGGTTTCTTGCCCTTGGCCAACAACTCCAGATAGGCCTTGTAGAGCTCGGGGCGTGCGAATCGTCGGGCCAGCCCGTTGGGAAAAATTGTGGTCGCAACGGTCTCGATGCTCAGATCCTCCCGGCTCTTACGCAATACCGCATCCACCGCCCTGATGATCCTCACGTCATCCTTGGAAAGCTTCTGAGGAGCGCTGATTTCCAAAACCAGGTTCCGATCTTTCCGCTGTTTGCATCCCGCCAAATGTCGCGCCGCCGCCACCCAGGCCTGCCCTATACTTTCACTGACGATCAGTTTTGCCATTCTCTACTCCAAATGCACATTCGGCATGCGCGCTTACATAGGTACCTGAAATCCAGGCGTGTCCATCTACGCCCCACTGAGGGCCCCAGCTGTTGCGCACGTAGAACCATGGCGCACTATTTCCATCTTCATGACCCACGCCAATGGCGACTACCGCATGCAACAAACCCGACATGACCTGATCACTAAAAGGCACTAAATCCCCTTCAGGCTTGAAGAATTCGGGCGTTACCCGCAGCCCCAGCCCGATCGGCTGTCCGGCGCTGATGAAGCAGGAGATATCGGTAGGATCAGCCGATACACGCTGCAAAAACTGGCCATAGTGTTGAAATCCCGAGGGCAGATCGGGGATTGGGAGCGAAGGCTCCTCGGGGCAATAGGGGAAGGCGGTTTCTTCCGGTTGCCCGGCACGAGACGCCTCTCGCATCGCGTCGAAAGTGCTTCCCTCCCCTGGTAACCATCCGGGAGACAAAATCGCGGCTGCCTGGTACAGGAATTCGGGACTCAAATCTGCGGGAGATCCCGGACGGTTGAGATCCGATAATGCAAATGCCAGACAGGTCGGGCGACGACCCTGCGGTCTTGCCGGCGAGTCATAGCCATCGAGCAACACCTTGGGGACTATCACGTCTGCCTGCCCTCAAGTAGCTGCTTGCGCGAGTGAGGCGTCAGCCCAAGATCCAAAGGCTCAAACCGGGCACTGGATTTGAATGTGTCGGTTGGGGGGCTGGTAACATCCCATGGTGCTCGCTCGGAGAGCTGCACGCTCATCGGCGTCGCATTGCCCGCTCGGCCGCCGGTGAGCAGATAGTCCATCGTGCCTGGGCCGCCGAAGACCAGCGAATTATCCATCGAAGACTTCGAGGGAACGGTCAACGGCTCCAGTTGGAAGCCTTCTGTCGCCAGTTCGTCAATGGAGTCGGCTTCCCAGAGATATCCTGATGAGGCTCTGCTTGGCAGTCGAACCACCATTTGATCGTCTGGACGCGGCTCCAAGATTGATGTTCGGTCATCACTGTCGAGTAGCCATACTTCTTTGCGAGCATCGGTCAGACGATCACCGAGCAGCGCTTTTTTGATCATCGCCGGCGTAGTCCGCAACATTTGTTGAACTTGATCGGCGTTCATAACGTTATGGCGACTGAGCGACCATGCGGCTGCTTCGTAGCTGACTCCCATGCGCAAGGCCAGCTGATAGAGGATGGCAGGTCGGAATAACGCTTCTTTCTTCCATTGCTTGCGCTGCATTATCTTGACGATCAGCTTGCGAGGAACCAGAAGGTTGTAGCCAAAGTGATCCGCCTCTTGTTCGACGAGGGCACCCTTGGAGCCGTAATAAATCTTCTCGTCTGCGGTACTACCATGGCCCATGAAGAAATGACCCAACTCGTGGGCACAGGTCATATGAACCAAGCCAGCCGGTCGATCCACATTGACCAGAATTCCGGGGGTCTCATTCCCCAGAAATGCCCCCAGTAGCTTCTGCATGGGGCGCAACATAACCATGACCCCAGAATCGGCAGCTATCTGGAATGGGTCTATCCGCGTATATCCGTCTTGCTCGATGCGCTCCATCGCACGGCTTTCATCTATGACCTCAGCCGCACGTTGCGCGGCTCGCATAACAACATCGCGGTAGCCCATCACTGTTCCTTGTGCTTGAGGAACTCGGCGAAGCGAGCTACCTCATCAATATCCTGCTGCGAAAGTCCATTTACGGCTCTGGCCAGAAATGCAAGCTGGGTGGGGCCGGAAGGCATTGGATCCCGCCCGGTCATCAGATACTCCATCGACTTGCGATAGAGTTTGGCGAGCTTGCTCAACTCTGTGGCTTCAACCTTGCGGTTGCCCGATTCTATGTTGGTCACAGCCGGGCGAGATAGTCCCAGCGCGTGAGCAACCTCATCTTGGGAAAGCCCAACATATTCCCTGGCATCCCGCAGGCGCTCAGCCAGGCGAAGCCTGTCTTGATCCTCTATCGTCGAGCTACTCATGAGTCTTGTCCTTCAGATGCTTGAGGATTCCCGACGTGACCAAGCTGACAAACTGTTCCTTGGTTTCGTAACCACCGTTGCGGATCACAACATCAACCGGGATTTTGACTTTCAACATCTTCCCAATCTCTACAAGCGCGTCGATGGCCATGACCGATTCCATGGGCGCACCCAATTCATCCACAGACAGCGGGTCGTCAACGATTTCTAGCGCACGCTTATCCCAAAACTGGCCAAGGTGTTTCTCAATTTCGTCTTTCATTTCGTAGTCCTAACGTAAGATTTTCGTACATTCTTCGTTAGAATTTAAGTCGGTGCTGTAGAATTTGCAAGGTCGTCTTAGGAACTGCACACCACGTCGTTTATTCAACGAATGACCGCGCTGCCGCATCTCAGTGGTCCAGTCCGTCTCAACGTCTGTTAGAAGCATCCATCCTCCGATCATCAGCCCTTGGGTGTGCAGGAGCTACTTTTCGCGTGGCGCCAAGCGTATTAATATCATATTGACATCCCCATGGGGTAGGCAGTGCAAACACTGATGCTTGCAACGTAGCAGTCAATTAAAATCAGGGACCGAAATGAAACATCAGGATCGCTTCAAACGGCCAAACCGCCGTAAGAATTATAAAGAGCTAGGCATTCGATCCTTAAAAGTTTTATCGAGCGTAGGCGCATTCGGATTCATTATTGCTACCTGTTACAGCTTTTTTATTAGTGACACTCGACTTATATTTGAAAGGCCATACGGACGCTCTTACGTTTTCTCATTAATCAATGACTCGCCCGCTGATGTCATCGTTGAGAAATTCAAGATCTCTTATCCCGATCAACCGGTAATCGCAAAAACCACGAAAACGATCGTTGCAGAATCACGGCAAGGCGGTCTAGAGATGCCTGGCGGAAACATCAGCTCGGTTCCGATTATCGAATTCAACGAACTGGACGGAGAAACCATATCCGCTAGGGACACCCACAAATTCCGACTACCTCCGCTAAACAGTAGAGACTACCTACAGTTGGAAGCTGCAATCTTCGAAATAAGCTACGAAATAACTCCAGAAAACCAACTGCTAAAATTTATTGACAAGTCTCTTAAGTTCGTCGCATTACGAAACAAAGAGAAAGTTATTCGCTACATAGTGGTCGACAACTACTGGATTCCTACTCGATCCAAATCGCGCTATGAAGCCATCCGAATTGCGTGTCGAGATAACGACATGCTTTCCAGAGGGAATCTGTGTTCAGAATAGGTCAGTTCAAAGAGGTCGGAGTGCGGAGCCCTGGTCCGATCTCATAAACTCGACACTGAGGCGCCACCGCGGCTGAGATAATGCAGGCGTGTGTGCTTGGGAAATTAGGGGCGATTCAATCGTGGGCTACTGGCATTCCATCCACACAGCATGCAGTAAGGTTCCGATTTCAGGAGGAAGTGGCATGAATGAAAAACGAGTTACGCTCAAGCTGACTTTGGATCACTCGATAGCGATCAGGCTCAATCAGACCGACGTAGATACACCTTTCAAGGAGACTCGTTGCGGGTCACAAAGTCAGGAATTGCTGATTATAAAGTTCGAGGGCAAAGAGATCGGATTCTGTGTGATTGCTCTAGACCTCAACCCCGAGGTGGCGAAGTTTTTTATCTGCCCCGAGTTTCGAGGTAACGCTGGGCCAGCAGTTGCTGCTGCGAGAGAGGTGTTTTCGTATATAGAAAGACGCCCATGCGTGAGTTACTCGCTTCAATCTCTTGAAAATAATGAGCGTGCCTGGAGGTTTTGGGAGAAAGCCGTAAAGGGTCGAGTAGCGAGGACGTCAGGATGGAACTATTTGATTGGCGTTTGGGATTAAGTTCGTATGGATGTGAGCGAGTCTATAGCTAGACCAGATTTTCCGGCAAGCTTTTTTGCATCTACACAAAACCACAGAGAAAATAGCATGTGGATGGGATTAATTTAGCCCATGCAGATAACATATGTATAGGATCGATCGATTAAGTACGTGCGCCGCATAGGTTACTGCGTTGAATGCCAAATTTGGCAGTCTGCTAGACTCTCGCCGCAGACCATGGTTACGAGGTTGTAGTATAAAGTTAACTTTAAGATAGGTGCATATGTCAATTCTAAAAAATATCGAAAGTGACTACGGCGAATTTTTCGCGCTAAGAAAAGACGTTTCTAGAGAAAAGTTGGGAAAGTTTTCGAGAGCGCAGCACGAGAAACTTAAGAAAGTTTTTGGTCATCAAGACGTATTCGTCGGGGTTGAATGGATTGCGCGACATTATTTGGCATCAAAAAAAATATCGCTAGCCGCACTCTATTTCACACAGTCACAAACCCTTCAAGTGCAGGGTATGAAAAATCTTTCGTTTTACGCATGCTATTACTCGTTATTCAGTGCTCTGTCGGCAAACATGCTACTGAATGCTGATTTTAGCTTGGAAAAGGTCAGATCAATCTCCCATAGTGCATTGGCTAGGGAGATTGACAACTACTACGTTCGGCAAAATATTTATGCGAGTGAGATTGTATCTCTACTTGAGGAGTTGCGATTTTGCCGTGAGCTGTATAGCTATCATCTTCCAATCTCCGGGGATGTCATACATGGTGAGGCTGCGTTGGATATTACGACACTTCATTCCCGACTCAGCAAAGTTTTGCCTACATGTATGCAGATGGCTGACATGCAATCTTATCTCACGTACTACGCGTGGAAAGAGGTGGTCGGAGAGCGGGTTGATATAGCTTCTGAGCAAATGCCTAAAGTTGAGGAGTTATTCTGGTCAATTGTGCAGCGTGAAGGCCCTGCATCGCTATCCCACAAAGATCGTGGTGACTACATGCTGTTAGCGTACTATTTGAAAACGGGATCACCTACTCCCATTTCATGGTTTATCAATGAAAAACTTATGGAGGACGTGGAATGTGCTTGGGGAGAACAAGAAAGCGGTGAGGGCTATCAAATAGACTCTGTTGCCCGATATCTATCCAAGACCATAAGGGCGTAATAGATCCCCCTTGGTTTCATAGATAAACGGAATGGCAGCTTTTGGCCGCCAGTGCCAGCCATGATAGGCAGCAGATGGACAGATGCTGACGCTCGCCGGTATCTGCTGGCCCTCTACCACTTCAGGTCTGACCCCAGCGACGCTTTACTACAGAGTCCGGCCATCCGGATAGAATAAATCAGGTTATAGATAACACTCTTCTGAGAAATGGTATGAATACAGAATTGATGGAAGATGAGATGCGCCGGGCGCTATTCGGTGATTCTGAGCCCTCTGCTCCGGCAATTAACTCAGACGTGCAGGGCACAGTCCCGGATGTTGTGATTGTGCAACCGGTGAAGGCAACGAAGAAAAAGACAGTCTCAAAAGGCTTCACACCCAGGTTGAGAGTTACGCTCCGTGTGGGAAATGAATTTGAAGGCGAGATGCACGAGATGGTACATGAGGCCGATACGCTTAGCTCCCTAGTTGCAGAACAAGAAGCTACTAAGACGGCCAGAAAAAAATTCAGGTTTGTGGAAGTGGTCTCGGTCAAGTCGATGTAAGTGGGTACTCTCACTTAGCTCGCTTGCCAGGCATTGAACCGCATTCGTTTACCGCGGGTCACCCAACAGATTCGTGTCGATTGAAGCCTCAATCATTAGGGGTCGGTAGTCGTATCCCAGATTGGCTTTAACACCATCACTCCATCCAAACTCTCAATGTTTAACTGGTCGCCAGCCTCAAGCCCCAAAGCTGAGGGTGACGACCGGTTGAATCCACAGCCCTTTGCAGACATTCAAAGTGATTAAAAACCCTGGGGCGATTGAAAATGTGCTTTTCGTAGGTCGAGACCCCACGCCTCATCTTGCTCAGGGAGTTCGCCAAACGGATACGTCTGGGGATCTATGACTCTAAAACCTAACCTCGCAAGTAGGGTACGAGATCGGACGTTGGCCTTCGAAGTCGTTGCATAGATGACACAAATTTCTAACCTTTGGACGAGATGATCGAGCATCAGCTTGCACGATTCGTAGGCCAAGCCGGCACCCCAATACTTGCTTGCGAAGACATACGCGATCTCCCCAACCTTGCCGGAATATATCGTTGCTTGCACGTATCCCAGCGCTGCGCCCTCTGTTCCCCTTACTATCCAGTTGAGCCATGTTTCCATACCGTCAGGTGATTGGCAGGCTTCAAGGTAACGGTACCTATCTCTCAGCTTATCTGGGGATTCAGGGGGGGATTCATCGAGATAGCGGTATATGGAAGGATCCAGGAGCAGCTCATACATTTCGTCGGCGTGGGCAGGCACCTGAGGCTCAAGTTGGACGCGATCACCGCAAATTTTCCAGTTATTAAAGCGTTCCGTAGATTGCATGCTATACCTCATGTGACCCGTCCTTTCGCTGTGGACTAGCCAGAAGAGATTACTGCCCCTAACTGGAGAATACTATGCCCGCCGAACCGAAAGACCTGAAGGCATTGGAGGCTGCTGCCCCGGAACTTATCAAAAAATTAGCCGAGCTGGTGAAGACGCTCTCTGCGGAAGAGAAGCAAGTGTTCAGTGAAATTATTGGATCGGCAGCGTCACATACCAAACTGGTGCAAGCCCACGAGGAAGGCGATGGTGACCTGATCTTTATGAAGCCAAAGTCGGTGTACTCCACGGTAAAAATGAAAAAATCTTACATAGACCTTCCCAAAAAACTTGGGTTGGATAATAAGTAGAAAACATCCGTTCGGAATCGACTGCTCGTTACAGTAATGAGGGCAGTCATCTGATGTGTTCACCTTGACTCAGAACGTGACAGTGCGCGCTGAGTGTGCAGGGGGAAAGGAGATCTATGTCTATTTCCATGGCGCTTGCCAATGCCCTTGGTGTGATGAAGGGGAGACTCAGTACCGCAGAAACTGAGAACTACAAATTGCTTTTATGTATGGCCGCTGGTGGATTAGCTCCTCGCGGCAATCGTCCAGAGTCAGCGGTACGGATAGAGAGCTTTCGAACGGTGGTGCAGTGCCTTAAAGCTATGCGCATTGATGGCGGTATGTGGCGCGGGCGACCAGACTTCATGACGGATGAACTCTTGCAGTCCTTGCAAGAAGAAAGCCGACAGATGCACAAGGTGGCAAAGCCAACGGATCGCTATCTTTTGGGGTGCGGCGGGACGTTGGCGGATAAATTTGCGGTGGATGCGCAGTTGACCAATCTAGTGCATCAGTCCTTCCCACTTGCTCACCCAACAGGTATCGCAAGCTACATCTTTTATGATCGCGAGGGGCATGGGCTTGATCCCCATGTAGATACTGACATATATGAAATTAATGTTATTGTTATGTTGAGTCATGAATATCTTGATAAGCCGTCGAGTCTATTGATATTCGACGACGATGTAGAGCCAGAACGCATACTGCTGACTCCAGGTGAAGTTTTGATACTCAATGCTGGTAGTGTTATTCATGCACGAGAGGATATGAAACAGGGTGAGAGCGTTAGCATCCTAACCATCGGCTTTGATATCCCGAATGCAGAATAAACCAGTAGTCACCCTTGGCATCCATATCGGACATGATGCTTCCTGTGCGGTGGTCATTGATGGTCAACTAGTCTCTGCCATTCAGCAAGAGCGCTTGACCCGTGTAAAGTATGACGGTCAGGAGGTGTTAGGTAATAAACTACCCATCGCTGAGGTGCTAAGCGCTGCGGGAGTTTCTATGCAAGAGGTTGACCATATTGTTTCCTGTTTTCAATCCGCGTCGCCCGGTGGGCTAGGGTTCGGGCGGTTGTTGGTAGACGCAGAATTCCGCAGCTTTGATCCTAACCTAACGTCACACACCGTCATTTCACATCATTTGGCCCACGCATTTTCTGCAATTGGGGGAGCCGGTTTCCCGGAATGTGCTGTTCTGGTATGTGACTTAGCAGGTTCATCGACCTTGGATGGGCTCGATTTCGTCCATCCGTTTAGTGTTTGGCAAAGCGCTTTGCAGTCTGTTGCAAGTGCGATCGCAATTAAAACAGAATGCTTGTCTATGTATAAGTGGCGTAACGAAAAAATAGCACTTGAGCATAGAGAGTATGCTGTTGCACACAGCGAACCTGATAGGTTCATATTTAGTGCGGCAAGTCTCTATGAGAATGTGTCACGCTGTGTATTTCGCACTGAAAATGCCTATGGTCAATTGATGGCCCTATCTGCTTACGCGAAGCTAGAGGGGGCAGCAAACAGGTTGCAGGTGGACGATATTTGCACGATTGTTAACGATGATGTTGTTTGGCGTAACGACTGGCAATATCGAGCGACTGCGAGTATCGACTCCTATGATGATGCAGCAAGATTAGCCTTTACCATTCAGGCTTGTACAGAGGACGCCATCCTCTCTTACGCCCGTAGGGCCCGGGCTATGGTGGATAGTGATTCACTTGCTGTTGCTGGAGGCCTGTTTTTAAATATTAATGCTAACAGCAAAATAGCGACATCAGGAGTTTTCAAGCATCTATACGTTCCAAGTTCGCCCAGTGATGCAGGTATAGCGGTCGGGTGTGCTTACTATGGCCAGTACTTATTGGGTCAAAACATATCCAGTAAGCGATGCCGAAATGATCGCCTTGGCCCAATATACACGGTCTCGGAGGTAGATGAGGCTCTTAAGTCACGAGCGTTTTTTGTAAAGATCCAGCAATGTCAAGCGTCAATCGTAGCGCATGACCTGTTTAATGGAGCGATAGTAGCTCGGTGGGTTGGCCGGTCAGAGTTTGGGCCGCGAGCGCTCGGGGCGCGAAGTCTTCTATGCTCGCCATTGTTAGATGAAAACAAGGATCGCCTGAATCGTATTAAAGGCCGTCAGGGATGGCGGCCGGTGGCCCCTATTGTTTTAAGTAGTCGGTTTTCGGACTATTTTGAGGGAGTAGAAGAGAGTCCGTTTATGAATTTGTTGCACCAGATCAAGCCTGAGCATCGAAAAATACTCGCGGCTTTGCACCATCCAGACGGCTCGACTCGGGCTCAAACATTGGACTCGGATCTTGATCAGAAACTCGCTGAGTTACTAACGGAGTTTGAATGTTTGTCAGGCTACCCTATTCTGGTTAACACCTCGCTAAATGGAGCTAATCAACCGATAGTGGAAACCCCCTTGCAAGCGCTCGATTTCTTTCTTGAACATCCAGAAGTAGATGCACTGATAGTGGAGGGGTACTACCTTCAGCGGCAAGCGCCTTGGGCAAGTGAGCATCTTCATAGTTCCCTGATTGGGATTGCTGCGGATGTTGCGCTAGGCGAGTTCTACAAGGGACCTCACAGAGAAACACGCTTGTACAGAAGGAATGACTCGATTGAAGTTAGCAATGAGATGTTTTTATTTCTTCGAACAATAGGCTCGGATTATGTGACGTGGCAGTCAGCGGTCGAGGCGACAGGAGGTCCGACATCAAATCTATCACGACAACTGTTTGAGCTCCTGATCAAACGGTATATTAGCTGGCTTCCAGGGTGATCACGCCCTAGTGCCATATCATCTAATTAAGAAGTCAGCCGGAGCATTAGACATCACTCCTTTACCGGAAGTTGTACACTTTTCATTGAGCGAACTATAGATACAAAGGGCCATATCTGAAGCTGCCATACTCTCGGTGAAAATAGCGCGCTCTCAATTGTGCTTCCTAGCGAGCAATACGATGTCCAGTGATTTGAGCGGGCGTTCATAGAAGTTGACGGTCAGGGAAAGGTCCTTGGTGCCGATGGTGACATGACGGAACAGATAGGCACTTTGTGTATCGATAGTTTGCACCTTGCAACGTTTTGCAGAAACGATCAGTTTTTACATGTTCTGGGTCGGTAGCGGCCGATAGTGAGTGACTGCTGTTGGTCGATAGCTGTCTGTTGCGGAGGGCTGCAATCGACCCATAGCAGTCCTTCATATTGAAATGATTCACGGTTAGGGAAGTAAATATGCCCGACTTACCTTAGGCGTCCAGCGTCCTCAAACTAGTACTTAAATTATAGCCCTAAGCTTTTCTTGAGAAGCTCGCCAAAAATCGGCCAAATCACAGGCTGAACGGCCCCCCAAGCAGGCCCGCAGACTTTTTCAAGTAGGTTCTTAGCCTCTTTCCCGTTACCCTCGCTCGCCGACTCTATGGCAGAGGTCAAGTCTGTGCGTTGATCCATTGAAACAACTTGCCCCTGGTTCTCCAGTATCGCAACCAGTTTCATTAAAATGTCACTGTCCGCACCGGAGATGGAGTCCATCCTTTGTGCGACGTTGTTGCCGGCGGCGAGTTGCAAATTAGAAAATTGCCCTCCTGAGATGTGCACATTGTTAACAACGCGCTGGACGTTATTTGGCCTATTTGGCGACAGCCTGGCAGCCTTGTATCCCGTCTCTGTCAATCCTGCATACTCTCGCTTGCTGTAGCCGCCAATAAACAACACGCTGCTGCTTGGATCATTCTCAAAAACCGCATATGGCCCTGTGCTAATCAACTTCTTCTTTTCGAGATCCGAAAAGGCAATATCGAAGTCGACTTTTGTAATTTCTCCTCCCACGCAGATAGCTGCCGCGAGATCAGATACTAGAGGACCTTCATATCCGCTACTCAGATGATCAGCGTTTAGCGTGCGCTCTGAAAAATCCACCAAGAGTGCACCAAGAATTTGTTTTTCAGCTTCATCCAGACGTACGGCCATACTTATTCCTTGTATATAAAGGATCCGCTGTAGATCCACCTCGGAGTAGCGCTGTTGAAACCTCTATGCGAGATGAGGATGCAAAATGCCACGGTTATTTTTTGCACACATTACGGAGTCATCAGCGGCGTGTCCATGGTCTGCTTTTGGCCGAACGGCGTCTTTCAGCATCTTCAGCTGCAACGCCTTGTTGGGTGGCCGCGGGGACGGCGAGCGAGCAGTGTGTCCGCGACTTGAAGAGGTGATCGCACAACGCCTCATGCCTGGGTGATGTGAGTGGGCAAGTCTCCCAAGGTCACAGGGTCCATCCAATCCAGGTTCGATAGGCATACGCCGCAGATCGGATCACCACCACCTTCCTGATTGATCGGCTGAAAGACCCGTTGGATCAAACCACACTCAACGCACTCGCCCCGCTCCGCCCGAAACAGCACTACCAGCGCTGGTTCTCCCGGGTCACGAGGGGGTATAGACCAGTGGGTGGCTCCCCAACGCGTTGCATCCTCTACCGTGGTCGTCACTAGTTGAAATGACTGCGTCAAACGAAATGGTTGTCCCCTAGGTACAAGTTCGCGCTCTGAGGCAAATCGCAGAAGGGCCAACAATCGCTCTCGTGTCTCCCCATCGAAACTCAAGCCGCTCTCCTGTGCTTTTTCCAACGCGCCGAGTGCAAGAGACAGCCGTCTGGTGCCAACGACCTCGTCGCAAAGCCGGCGAGCCTTGTCGGCCTTCTTTGCGAGATTTTGCAGTACTGCCTGGATAAGAAGGGAAGGCTTAAATTGGAGCGCTGACTTTTTCCCATTGCATGAGCTGCATGCCGGCATCCAATTTTCGAACGAGTTTAGGTCGAACGAATCGGGTAGACCAAGCGCCGACTTAGCAGTATTAAATAGTGTGGGACTCTTGAGAAGGTGCTCGGGCAAAACATGCTCCACTACCATTGAGGTGAGGTCGAGTGGGACGCTGCACAGGTAGCACTTCATGCCATGTACCAAGAATATCGTGTACCGTTGCACGCTGGAGAATTTATACTTCGACATGATGCAATCCTTCGTCATCTCATCGTAAGGACAATAGCATCTGCTCGTCTGCCCAACGCGATACAGCCACTTGTTTAATCCGTGATTTGGGCTGTTCTTCTGAATACCCAAATGTTGCCAGAAAGCCGTCTATACCGGAAGACCACTCATGGTCGACAGCGCCGTTCGTAGCCTTCACCCGCGAGGACCTGAACCTCTGCCATGCTGGCTTTATCGTGACGATCGCATGATTCCGCGTCTGCTTCCCGTTTTCTTCCTTGCCCACAGGGACCCGCCTCGCTAACGCGTACGGCCGAGACAGGTCGATGGCATTGCCTTGCCACCGCACGTACTGCCAGGTTGAAAAACGACAGCGCAAAGACTTTGCGCACCAGCGCCGCGCTCGGCCCTTCGGCCAGACTGGACGAGATCCATCCGGACCCCTTTCCCCTTCCTGGTATACGTAGGCCCCATAGCTTGGCTGTCTGGATCGGCGGGTCTAGCTCCCTTCGGAAACCAGCGAATTGCGCCACGCTCGTTAATATCCATGCCCTCACCATACAAGTAGGCCATCCCTAAGATCTTGTAGCCTGTCGCGGTACCGGCGCCGCCGCACTTCCGGCCAGTAGAGTTCCTCGCCGGGCTTCGGGGGCTCGTTATTTTCTCCGTAGGTGCCTCTGAACCAAGGCTAAACTATGGCTCAGACATGTATTCACCTAGAGAAGCGAATTGGAGGGAATAGATGACGATGCCTAGCGAGCGTACACGAGCGGTGCTGCAGACCCGAGATTTTCTGATTGAGCTCTCGCGTGATAAGTCGCTACCCGAAAAGGTACAACACGACGCAAAATTCCTCCTGAGGCACTACCCTCTAAAAAGCGATCTCAGACAAGCCGGGCGCCTTGAGGAGCAGCCTGAGCGCTTCGGCCCGCTTATAAGTCCTATCTTCAGTTCCTCGACTGAAACATGACCGATCTCTACGTACGGCTCTTGATTAGCACAAGTTCCGGAAGGTGAGCCGGGGCGGGATGCCATAGGCTGATGGCTCAGATCTCTGAGTCGTCTGCATGAACCCTTGAGACAGTTTTTAATCCTTGGCGCGTTTCCCACCGGGACGATTTCGTACGTTGAGACAGTTTTTAAACAGCAAGTCGCATCGTTACAAGCCGCGAAAAGCTGGCTTGCTCGTGACAGTTTTTATTCCTACACATCAAAGTGAAACTACGAAATAAAGTCTGTCGAAACTAAATAAAGTCTGTCGCTGGCTCCCACGCCCCCGGTTTGGTAGCTAGCGACGCTTTCCTCCGCTCCTCCCCGCTCTGGGCGTAGCTCTAGGTTTGAAAGCCCAAAATGATCCTAGCGATTCAGCCAGAGGAGACTATGCGTTCCTTTGTGGAAAGAACTCTTTTTATAAAAGGAAAACACTCTTCCACGGAAGTGTTTCGGAAGTTTCCAAAAAACCCCTCACGGGCAGATGTTTCGAAAATTGCCGAAGCACTGGGATGGTTTGGCTGTTACGGCTTGAACAAGATGCTGCATAGGCATACTAACTTTCCTTTCACGGCAATTTTTAAAAATATCCAAGATATCTCTTACTCTGGGAACGAGTATATAAGTTATTCAAGTTGCTATGATTCAAATAGAAGGCCATCAGGTTTTTGCCCGGTTTGTGTTGCAGAAGATATTGAACGCTTAGGATTTTCTTTCTGGCGGCGTGCTCATTGTTTTAAACTGAAAGTCTGTGCGGAGCACAATGTAGAGTTAGTCAAACGTTGCCCGGCTTGTGACAAGCAGTTTTTCAATGGAGGTCATGATCTGGGGGTGATGTGGAAGGCCTGTGGGGGACGACATCTAAAGGACAGCTCTGTGACGTTGAACACAGATCCTTTTGAGTTGAAGAAAGCTCAGATCTTTACGGACTTTCTTTCATTCACCCATCACCTTTCGGAGGAGGCGGTTCTCGCCGTCTTATATGAACAAATCCATCAAGGCGAGCTTCTTTTGAGAGCCGATCAGTGACATCTTAAAACGTCGGTGCAGAAATTTTGCGATCTCAAGATCGCTAGTGGATGATGCAGAAGCAATGCTTATTCTGGGCATGGCTAAAATCTTCAGTTTGCTACAGAGTAATAAAGCTATCGTTTTCGTTATAGAATTTTATGGCTTTAAGTATCTCTTCATTTGTAGCAGACGCCTTTTGTTTTAGCGCGTTGAATACCGCATCTTCTAAGAGTTCATCGGTGAACCAGAAGTCGAGATTTTTTTGAGTGATTCTCTCTGGGAAAATCTCTTCATCGTCATCCGTGATCTCTGAATACTCATCAATGACGCAATCGGTATGTAAGGTAGCTTGATCTGATGATCCAGCCCCATAAACACAATAGGTAAGCTCTTTTTTCTGAGCCTTTAAGAAGTCGATCAGGTCATTTATCTTGATAGATTGATTGTGCTTCATACCATTGCTCCAAATTATTCTGTTTTGATTTTCCCTTCGCGCCCCTCTCGGCCCCCACCCCATATGTCTCGTCCACCTTTGCCGGTTGGGTGATATACGGAGTGTTCGCCGCCATGGTCTGCTCTATGAACAAGCTGCAGCACGCCGGGCTTCTCGTTGTGGTGCCAAGTGTAGCCTGTCGGGCTGGAGCCCATGTTCCGTTTGGGATCATCCACCCAAGTTTTTAGTTCAGGGTTTCGACTATACATATTTTTTCGAAATGCTGGATCGCCATTGAGCTTGTTTATTAAGTCCTTGTTAGCTCTGTTGAATTGTACCTTGTCACTCTTTAGGTACAGGTTTTCAGGGACTTTGTATTCGTGGAATGAGTTGAATTGATGAGCTTTTCGTCCTGCATCAGGAGCGTCGGGTTGGCCTTCATCGACCGCCGGTTTTGTTGTCGCGTTATCGGCTTCGAAGTCTGGCTTACACCCATCCGCACCAGGACAAGTATCCAACCCCAACGGATCCACCCACCCCGTAGGGTTAGGAACGTACTGGTAGTTATTCAACCCACCCGCCAGCTTGATCGGATCCGGCGTCAGAAACCGTCCAGTCCCCGGATTGTAGTAGCGATGGCGGTTGTAGTGTAACCCCGTTTCAGCATCGAAATACTGACCCTGGAAACGCAACGGGTTGTCCATTTCAGCAACATTGAGTGCCGCAAGGTTGCCATAGGCGCGATATTTCGCCGACCACATGATCTCGCCGCTGTAGTCGGTGAGTTCTTGCGGTGTGCCCAGGTGGTCGAGTTGGTAGTAGAACGGCGCTGCTCTCAGCGGGCCTTCGCCATCGAGCATTGCCAGCGGGCGGAAACTACCCGGTTCATAGATGTAAGTGCGATAGCGGTTGTCAGCGCTTTCGGCGATCAGGCGTTCGCCTTGCCACAGGAACTCGGTGGTGCTGCCGTCGACGGTTTTTTCGATGCGCCGGCCGAAGGCGTCGTACTTATAGGACGCAACGCTACCCCCCGGCAGGCTGGCGCCGATCAAGCGGTGCTGGCAGTCGTAACGGTATTCGGTGACGAGTTTCTGCCCGGTACCACGACGTTCGCGGATCAGGTTGCCGTAGGCGTCGTAGTCGTAGTGGCGGTCGCCCTGCATCAGCAGACGGTTGCCTGTGACGTTGGCCAGGTTCGCTGTGGGTTGGTCGCCTTGGCCCAGCAAGTTGCCGGCAGGGTCGTGGGCGAAGCTTTCCGGGGTGCTGCCACGGACGTTGATCAGGCGGTCGAGCGGGTCGTAGTGGTAGCTGCGATTGCCTTTGCGGCTGTCATCGATGCCGGCGAGGTTGCCGTTGGCGTCGTAGGCGTAGCGACGGTGGAACAGGTTTCTATCTTTTTGGCTGACGCTGTGTGCTTGCAGACGGCCTTGTTCGTCGTGCTGATACTCGCTGAGTAACAGACCCTGTTGGCGTTTTTGCTCGAGGCCGGCGTTGAACTGATGAGTGGTCAGGCGCGAGCCGTTGAGGTCGATGCTGCTTAGTTGGCCGCCGCGCTGGTGGCGGTAATCGAGTTTGCTGCCGTCCGGGAGGCGGCAGTGGCTGAGTTGTCCGACGCTGTCGTACTCGTAGCGCAGGGTGCCCCAGCCTTGGTGTTCGGTGATCAGGCGGTCTTGTAGATCGTATTCATACGCCAGCGGCCAGTTGCCGTCGTCGACGTTGACCAGACGGCCAAGGGCGTCATAGCTGTAATGGATCTCCTCGCCATCGGCCAGGGTTTTGACCAGTAAGCGGCCAGCAGCGTCGCGCTGATATTCAGTGACAAGTTCACTGCCATCGTCGCCGAACTCGGTTTTCTTCAGCAGTTGGCCGTTGAGGTCGTATTCGTAGGCGGTGCGGCGCCCGTCGAAACCGGTTTCCTGTTGGATCAGGCCGTTGGCGTGGTAGTCGAGGTGGTAGTGCTCGCCACGTTCGTTCTCGATCTCTGTCAGCAGCAATCTCGAGTTGTCGTAGCGATAACGCAATTGGCTACCGTCCGGATTGATCCGACGGCTGACCAGGTGCAGACCATCGGCGTATTCGTAACGCGTCACGCGGCCCAGTTCATCGCGCTCTGCGGTGACGCGGCCGTACGGGTTGTAAGTGAACGCACGGCTGGCGCCGCCGGGCAGGGTGACTTGCGTCAGGCGACTGACGGCATCCCATTGGTAGTGGGTGATCGCGCCGGTTTCTTCCTGACGAGTTATCTGCCGACCCAGTGCGTCATAGCGGTATTTGCGCTGGCCGCCGTCGGGCAGGCGTTCTTCCAGCAATTGACCGAGGTTGTTCCAGCCCAGTTGATGGCGGCTGCCATCGGGGTGCCGGATTTCCAGCAGACGGCCTTGGCGGTCGTAGTTGTAGAGGGTCGCGTTGCCATCTGGGTCGATTTGCTGGGTGATGTCACCCTGGTTGTTGCGCTGATACTTCCATGTGGTTTTGCCGCGATGGATTTCACTCACCAAACCATTACTGTACTCATATGACGTGGGCTCGTCCTCCGGCGGAACTACCTCTACCAAGTCACCCACCTCGTCATAGTGGTACTCGGTCACGGCGCCCAGTGGATCTTTTTCTGCAATCAGACGGCCCTTGTCGTCGTAGGCCTTGAGGTGTTCAGCACCATCAGGATCGACTCTGCTGATCAGTCGCGCCTGTTCGTCGTGGGTATAGACCTCTTCACTGCCATCGGCCTCGGTGGAGGTGACACTGCCTTTGTCATCCCAGACGTAGCGTTGATCCATCTGAGAGAAGTTCGCCCAGTGATGGATACAACGTGCTGCTTTGCCCGCAAGTTCCCACTCCCAATAAAAACTCGCCCCACCCGCCAGTTGCCGCTCAAGAATCACGTTCTGATCGTCGTAGGCATAGCGTTCGGTTTCACCGGCGGCGTTCTTCGCTTCAATCAGGCGATGCTGCGCGTCATAGCTGTACGTGACCAACGTCTGGACGGTGTTCCAGGCGTCTTCCAGATTGTCTGCCGCCAAGAACTGCTGATAATCGACGGCGACGATGTGCTTGCGGTCGTAACGCAAGAGAAGGGCGCGACCGGCACCATTATCGAGGCGTTTAATCCGGCCATGAATGTCACGGGTGATGTGCAACCGGTTGCCATAGCTGTCGCTGATGGCTATCAGCGTGGCGCCCTTGCTGTCGTAGCGGAAGTGGTAAAAACGGGAGCAAACACCGGCTTGCGCGAGGATCAATTCAGTCGGGTCGTCGCCCAAAAAAATGGCTGCGCGTGACAATGTGTTGGTAATGGTCGGGCGTTGTTCGCTGGGCAATGGAAACGCCATCGAGCGATTTTCATGGTCAGTCCAGAGGACGTCCTCGCTGTTGATTTCAATACGTTGCGCCAGCGCATGACTCCAGCCGTAACCCAGGCCGCAGTCGATTTCTGCAGCGCTGGTGCGGTACAGGCGTGTCCATTCGAAGGGCAATAGCCCATCGAGTTGGCCATCAGTCAGGGTCAACAGTTCTTCACCCGTGACCATCGAGACCGGGCAGCCTTTCTTTTGGGTCTTGCTGTCTGAGTCAACGTTCTGATTGTTACCGTTCTTGCCACCTTTGGAGGCATCGGGTCTGGCTTTTTTGCCAGCAAGCTTGGTGTTTTTTCTGCCATCAAAACGCAGCAGCGCCTTCCCTTTTTTGACTTGAGCTGTCACTCCACGGGCGGCGACCACCACGTACTTTTCCACGTACCCCATGAAGCTTTTGATGATGTTGAACAGGGATTTCACGAAGCCGGTCACGGCCTTGATAACAATTTCGCCGTATTTCTTTAAGCGGGCAGCCAGGTAAATGAGACCGGTACCTTCTGCTGCGACGGTCAGCACCACCGAAATTACGATGTCGATCAGAATCCCAACGACCGCCGCCGTGGTCATTTTCGCCGCCTTGCCGGCCATCTGGGTCGGTGGTAAACCGGCAAGCCAGATTGCCGCACTGCGTACCATTAGAAACAGGGCCGCCTCGTCGCTGGCGAGCAACATGGCTTTTTTCATTACGTCCGGTGCTTCTTTGGCCAGTTTGACCAGTTCTTGGGCACCTGCTCCTAAGTCTGCGGCAAATTTCATCGGATTCTGAAGTATGTCGAGGACCAGAGTAATCCCGTCCCAGACACCTTTGATGGCTTCCCAGCCGCCTTCCAAAATACCGCTACCAATCGCCATGGCTGTGGCTGAAGCTGACTGAGTTTTCCATTGGGGCTTAAAGCCGGCCCATTCTTTGCGCAGGAAGCCTTCCAAGTCCGCACTTAAACCGTCATAGGATTTGAACAGGGCGTCGAGCTGCGAAGGTGTCACTTCATTGTGAACGCGTATTTTGTAAGACTTACCCGGCACTCCACCGGTCCAGCTGGCTTTGCCTTGAGCATCCAGTTTGACTTTGCTGACCGCACCGCCATCCACCGCGACGATTTCAACTTCAATGCCGCCCAAAGGAATGTCGTAGACCGATTCGAACTTGCTCTCGATCAGCAACGGGCCCTTGAGCGGACACTTGGCTACGTACGAGCTGAAGTCGCCATCAGTAACACTGACAGCTTTGCTGGTGTTACCGACTTTGATTACCCGCTCCATGCCCAGCAGAGACGGTAAATCCCCCTTTCTGCTGACAGCGTCGGCTGTCTTGGCGTACCAGGTTTTGGTTTGTTCCTGGTACAGCTTCAGACTGTCCTTGAACGTACTCAGTTGGTTGTCAACGTAGGCAACGCGATCCATCAGCCTTGCTCCAGAATCAGGTGGTTTAACAGTGCTTCATTGAGATTTTTTGGAGCGTCGGGCCGGCGCACGAAACGTGCGATTTTCAGCTTCAGATTGCTCTCGGGGTAGGCGGCGTAGATGTCTGGACGTTCCTCTTCCAGCCATTGCATCAGGTTGCCAATCAGGGTTGACGGGTTTTTCTGGGCCAAGCCATCGAGTAACGTCTTGGGCACTTCCCACCACGGCCAATCCTTCGCTGGCGGCACAACCCGTGGCCCAACTTCCAGACGCTTCCCGTTAATCAAATACCGATCAAACACCGGCAGCACTTCACCGGCGGCATCGCCGAGTCCTTCCAGAATCGGGAAGATATGCCGCCCGTCCCAAAACCGGAAAAACACCTCAGTCCCGTCGGGCATACGCACTTGGGTCAGGCTGCGAAGGTGTTCGAACACTACCTCCGGTGTGCTGGTTGAAACTGCCATCCAACCCCAGTCTTGCGTGTCCGTTTCGGCAATCCACTGCAGAAAGCCGGAGTTGGGTTTCAACTCGACGAGGTAGGGCATAACCTGTTGCCAGCCCGCGTAGGGCGTTCCGCCCCAGATCGGCGTCGCTTGGGTCATGGGTTCATTCTGATAAAGCGTCTTGAGCGCTTCAGCATCGCTGGCGGCGCTGACGATCAGGTACAGGCGTTCGTCTGCTTGCAACGGTTTGTCAGCAAGCCACGCCTGCGGAGTCAACAGATCAGATCGCACAAGCACCTGCCTTACACTTCTCGCACTCTTCACAGAATGGCGCGTTACGTTTGAGGGTATTGACCTGAGCAGGAGTCAAAACCGCGCCAGCCTTGTCAGCATCTGCCTGTTTCAACACGCCGGGCATCAGTGGTGCCGCCCCGGTCCCGCTACCCGGACTCCCCCCGGAATTCATGTTGACCACCGGCCCGCTCAGGGTCACGCCGCTGGCATCGATCTTGATAAAACTGCCGCCGCCCTTGAGCGTCAGTTCGCTCCCCGCTTCGAGCACGACTTTCATGCCGCTGCTCAGGTGAATCTCCTGACCCGCTTCAATGAACTGCCCGGTGCCAATCTTGATGTGCTGATTCACGCCCACGGTCAGATGGTCATTCGCCCGGGCTTCGACTTTGCGGTCGGCGTAGACGGTGTGGTGTTCTTCGGCCTTGAATTCGCTGTAGCTGTTTTTCTCGACGGTGTCGTGGCGTTCGTTGCCGACGCGGATTTTCTGGTCGTGTTCGACGTTTTCGTCCCAGTCACGCTGGGCGTGCAGGAAGATTTGTTCCTGGCCTTTTTTGTCTTCGATGCGCAGTTCGTTGAAGCCGCCACCGCCCTTGGAGCTCAGGGTTTTGAAGGTGCTGCGGGTTTTGTTCGCCGGCAGTGGATAGGGGACGACGTTTTCCTTGTGGTACAGGCAGCCGCTGATCAGCGGCTGGTCGGGGTCGCCTTCGAGGAAGGTGACGAGGACTTCCATGCCGATCCGCGGGATGGCGATGCCGCCGTAGTGGGCGCCGGCCCAGGCGGAGGAGACGCGCAGCCAGCAACTGGTCTTGTCGTCGGCCTGGCCTTCGCGGTCCCAGTGGAATTGCACTTTGACGCGGCCGTACTGGTCGCAGTGGATCTCTTCGCCCTTGGGCCCGGTGACCACGGCGCTTTGGCTGCCGAGGATGCGCGGCTTCTTCTGCGTCAGCGGCGGGCGGTTCGGCACGTCCCACGGCGTGGCTTGAAAGCGGTTGCGGTAGCCCTGATGGAAATCGCCCTTGAGGTTGGTCGTGTCGCTGGTGACCGACTCCTCAAGCACTTGCGGCTGTTTGCCTTCATGGAGAATTTCGGTCAGCAGCCACAGGTCGTTCCACTTGGCTTTAGGGTGTTGGGTCAGGGCCAGGAAGTGGCCGCTGACCAGCAACGGCTGATCGCTTTTACCTTCGGCGAGCTGGAAGTCGCTGCGGTGACGTTCGAGGGCGCGTTTGGCCAGGTGCTTGCCGCGTTCGCGGTCGATGAAGCGGCCAGGGTAGTCGTAGTCTTCGAGGTCGGGCAGGGCGTCGCCGCGATTTTCGCTTTCGAGGGTGATGCGCGGTTTTTCGAAGTCGTAGTCGCGGCGGGTGGTGCGGCTGGTGCGGGTTTCCAGGCGCAGGTCGAAGCGCTTGATTACCGGGTCGTTGGCGACCATGCCGGAGTCTTGCTGGTAGGCCACGGGTGCGAGTTTCGGGAACACCGTCTGGTCATCGCCGAACACCAGTTTGTGGGCCGTGGCGCTGTGCTGGAAGTGGTAATGGATACCTTCTTCTTCGCACAGGCGCTGGATGAATTGCAGGTCCGATTCATCGTACTGAACGCAGTAAATGCGCTCGGGATAGATCGCCCCGACTTTGAATTCATAGGCATTGCTTTGGATGCCGTGCTCTTCAAGGACCATACCGATGATTTTCGGCACGCTGAGGTTCTGGAAGATGCGCTGGTTGATGCGATGCGCGAGGTAGGACAGTTGCGGGCGCAGGGTCACCGCGTAGCGGGTCAGGCGTTTGCCGGAATCACCCTGGGCGGCGCGATAGATCTGGCCATGGATGCCGCTGCCGTCAGGCGAGAGCTGCAAAAAGGCCGGTTTGTGCAGCAGGGTCTCGAGGTCCAGGGACGGCTGTTCACTGACCAGCTCCACCTCAAACACAAAAGGCTGGCTGATGGCTTCCCGGCCTTGCAGGGAAAAGACCTGAAAGTCGCTGGAAAGACCTTCGATGGTCAGGGCAAAGTGAGTCTGATTGGCCGGCGCGAACATCCCTTGTTCCTCGTGCAGTGCTGCGGCATGCGCTGACACCCGGAAACCGGGTCAACGGACGCGAAATTCTGGAAGGGCGGAAACAACATCGACCAGCAGAGCTGGCCGATGCTTGTGACGGTCGGCCTGACTTAGGCGACCGGCAGACGCCAGTCATCGGAACCCGAAGTACCGGATACTTCGTGGGTCCAGGTGATTTTGCGGTAGGTGAATTGCACTTCTTCCAGGTGCGTGAAGTGCGAGTTCGACGGATCCTGGCAGTTGTGCATTTTGTTGTTGATGGCGACGATGATCGCGTCTTCCAGTTTGGTGGTGTAGTAGTGCTCTTGGGTACCTTGAGCCGAAGTGCGGTACCACTGGATAACGATTTCGCTCATGCGCTCGCCGGAAGTCAGAGCAGCTTGCAGCAGTGGCGAAGCCTTGTCGTAGACCTTGGTGATTACGACTGGCTTGTGAACGCGCTGACCGGTTGGCTGGCCGGATTGTGGGTCACGCGGGATGATCACGTCGTGGCTGAAAGCCTGAACCATGACCTGGTCTTCGTGACCTTCTTGGTAAGTGTTGCCAACCGAGTCGGCGGTGAACGCGCCGGCAGTGATCAGCCCTTGTTTCTCGCCCATGACGGACATGTACGCTGGTGTAGCCATGGAGGTGCTCCTTGCTAAAAATTTAGGGTGCCCGGGAGGCGTGTATCGCCCGGTGGGTGCCTGACTGTAATCAAGGTCCGTGCCAGAAATGTTGAGGGCTATATAAACCGGGGCTTCAGCGCGGTTGCTCAGTCGACTGAACCGATTTGAAGTGAAATCAACCGGTAAAGTGCGCAACTTCTTGCGCAGTACTGCGCAACTTCTTGCGCACTTGGCTGGAGGCCACGGCCCGCTTGACGCTCATCGAGCGTCGGAGGGCTTTTTTTTGAAAAAGTGCGCAACTTCTTGCGCATAATGGCCATCAGACATCAGTGGGTGATGATGGTGTAGCCAAGCTGTTGCCGCTGACCGAGAATTGACCTAGTAAAGGCTGTCCTGCCGGCTGAAAACTGTCCCAGGTAGTGCTCGAGCAACTCGGTGCATTAGGTCTCCACTGCGGAATCCTCCTCCCGGATATGAAAGAGTTCATGCACAGTCATCATGGCGCTTAGTTTTTGAGCCGAGCCGATAGCGCTACGCTGGTCCGAGTTAGCTCGAACGAAGGGGTAGACGTCGCTATCGATAAGAATGCGCGTCTGATTGGAATGGGAGTTCGTCAATATTGAAGCTGGACTTCAACAGACACCCAAGCTCTTGAAATTACCCCCACCGGTGCCGTGCATTCAGTTTCTGATTTCGCTCAAAAACGCTTTGATTTTTTCATGCTCTTCAAACGTCAACTCATATGTAAGCTTGATTTTCTGAGCGGGCAACGGTTTTACCGCGAGAAGCTTATGTAAAGACTGCCACGCTGCCACCATTAGAATCAAAGCTGTAAGGTAGACAAGGAGATACAAACTGAAGACAAATATAAGCTGCGGGGCATCATTAAAATCCAGCAACATCGAAAGATAAATCAAGGTATCGGTGGCAACTATAAATAGAAGAATAAAAACCCATAACAAAAAATTCCGCATTCCAGCAGTAAGCTTCATACTTTTCACTCCTCATCCCCTGAATAACTAACAAAACGATTCAATATACTTTAAAGCTAAACTCCACCTTTGCTGAGCGGAACGATCAAATACCTGTATCTACATAGTACCAACCCCCACTCATATCAGTGACACTGGCTTTTTCCGCCTTATCGGGCTGGTATACAGCCTGCGGTGAATAGATATAAGAGGCATAACAGTAGAAGCACGAAAGATCGACTTGTGCGAACGACACAATGCCTTTCTCGGATCGGACACTGATTCTAATGGGGGTTATGCTGGCCTTTTTCGCTGCATCTCTGATCTTGGTAAAAATCTCGCTTCCGTGCCCGTCGAAGGGTTTGGCTTTGTCGCCATCGCCGCAAGTAGAGGCAGGCGAGCTGGCATAGTTACCCGCCTCGGCAAGCAGAGCTTCACACCAGTCCTGATCCTGGAAATAAGCAACCTTATAATCATTGGCAGTGGCGACCAGAGTATCTAGCCGAGGCACCATATCGGAGCTCATCGAATCAGCCGTTGCGTAGATAAAAACTACAACAAAAGTCACAATTGCAGCGATACCCAGCACGAGTTTAATTAAAACTCCAGCTAGGTATTTAACAGTTTCCCAAAGAACACGACCCAACGATCTCATGGAGCGCGTCATAACGACTTTAACGCGCCTGCCAGCAGACCCGTCGCGGTTCCATTTATCTGGGGGGCGTTTGGGTATAACGGGGATGGGTGCGCTTGCCTTTTCGCTCATGAATCATCCTTGTTCTTCCTTGAAAATCCCGTCCTGAAACTGTGGCGAACTGCAGGACGAATCCAAAATTCAGCGCTGATAATCCGGATCCTTGCCATGCGCGGCGGCGGAAGGATAACACCAACAGCTTTCGTTCAGACCTTTCTATAGGTTAGCCGCGCTCCCCAGAACAGGTTGCTAAAAAATCGCGTAGCTTCGCCAAACCCCGCCTCATGCATCAACGCCTGAACCGCAGCCTCGGAATGCGGCGGATCCGCGCCCTGAAGAATCTTGCCAAACTTTGCCCTCACCTCCTCCGCACTGGCGCCCTGTTGCCGTCAGCGTTGACCCCACGCTACACGGACTGCTAGGGGATAGCGGTGAAGTCATATGTTGCTGTCCGCCGATCACACCCAAGTTAACCAGCAAGAAAGGAGCAGCAATACGCATCGTCGGATGGATACTGAGATTTTTTGGCTGCGCATGGACCCTCTCGGGGGGCATGCGAATTACTCGTGAACGTCTCGTGCGAGAAATTGCGCGCTATCGATGTTATCTGGAGACCGTAGGGGATCTAACGCATTTTACCTATAGTGCCGGGAGCGATTTTGGCAGAGGTGTGTTAGGCCACTTTGATGTGATTTTGGCAGCCGTCGAGTTAATCGAACGGAGCCAACTGCTACGGGACGTCATTGCCAGTAAATACCCGGTCCTCCTCATTGATGAAAGCCAAGATACCCGGCCCGATGTCGTGTCAGCGTTTCGCAGGATTGCAGAAACGACTCCGGTCGAGTTTTGCCTCGGATTCTTCGGTGATCCGATGCAGAAAATCTACCTCGAAGGTGTCGGTAATATTGACGCGAGCGCGGGTTGGAAGCAAATCACCAAGCCTGAAAACTTCAGGTGCCCGCAGCGGGTTCTCGGTGTAGTGAATGCGATCCGGAAGCCTGGTGAAAAGCCACAGACAAGGGGAAGGATGAAATGGGTCGATGGCCACCATTTATCGGTAGCGGGATCAGCACGGATATTCCTGCTGAAAGCGGATGAATATCGCAGTTTGAAGCTGGCCAAGGTTCGGGAGTGGAACCGGCGAGTTAATAATGACGATCATTGGGTGAGTGATGACCCTGTAGCGGATGTCCGCGTGCTAGTGGTCGTGCATAGGATGGCTGCAGCCAGGCTAGATTTCCCGAATCTCTACTCGGCTTTGAATGACAACAAAGCACCGTCTTCGATCAAAGATGGTCTCAAGGACGGTTCCTCATGGCCGCTGCGACCATTCCTGAATTATCTGCTGCCTTTGGCAATGGCTGTGACAGAGGGTAGGAGCCTGGACGTCATGATCCTCCTTCGATCCCAATGTCCTTTATTGGAGCCAAGCACTCTGTCAGGTGCCGATCCGGTAGCGGTGCTGCGGGCACTGCAAGCCAGCACTACGGAGCTGGCTAGGCTCATTTTTTCGAGTAACGCGACTTTGCGTGACGTCCTTTCTTACTCGCTGGGTGAGAGGTTACTGCAGTTGGATGAATTATGGGCCAAGTACGTGGGGCCAGATTATGCTGATGACGATGATGATCCTGAAGCACCGGCAGTGTTGGCCTTTTTAAGTTGTGGGGTCGGAGAGCTGGTCGGCTATCGTCACTACCTAGAGGACCTTTCTCCGTTTGCTACCCAGCAGGGTGTTAAAGGTGCTGAGTTCAAACGCGTTCTTGTACTGATAGACGATGAAGAAGGGCAGGGACAGAAGCTGTTTTCCTATGAAAAGTACTTCGGCATTGCCGAGCTTTCAGAAAAAGATCTAGAGAATATCGCAGAGGGAAATGACAGCGTGATAGAGCGCACTCGACGACTTTTTTACGTGTGCTGTTCTCGCGCTACTCAGGATCTCGCTGTCGTCATGTTCGTGCATAACATTGAAGATGCTCTGGAAAAAATTAAGGCGACAGAAATATTCCAACCAGATGACATTGTGGATGAGAAAACTTTGGAGGCTGGTTTGGTTTGATCCTCGACGCTTGCTGCGTAGAGTTTACCTGCAATCACCGAAGCAACGAGTGTGAGAGCAGATCCCTCAGCACGTGCGTAAGGCTAAACTCAAGCCGAGCTCTGTAAGCCATTGGGCCATCAACCGCTAAGCGCGGGCAATCTTCGCTCCCCGAGCTAAGACAAACGGGTGCTTTTTACGTATTGCTGCCCAGACTACGCTTGAGGAGCCCATTGGATTGCCGACAGGACGCCGCAGGGCACTGGCGTGTTCGCCGTCAGATGGATACAAACGTAACGGCAGCGAGCTCAAGGACAAGTAACGGGCTGAGGGCTAAGCGTTAATGCCGGTAGTGAAAGACTGAACTCGACCGACTCTGTTGGAAAAGTCGGACGTGGTTTCAAACCTGGCAGCGAATGCAGATCATTCTGCGGCGTGACGCTACACTCTATTACCTGAAGGAGGATAACGGACCCTGCATGGATTGCTTGAACCCTTCAAAGCGCTCACGGGCCTCGGCTTGCTGCAGGTTCGAACGAGAATAAAACACTGTGTGGGTGAATACGTCTAGCGCGGAAGTACTTTCACGAATGTTTGCGTAACAGGAAATCTGGAGCATGACGCCATCCAAGCGATCATCCTCAAGGCGTTTATCAATGTGTCGACGGTGTTTTTCATACAAATCAATTAACAGCGCATCAAGATGAAGCTGCAGCTTTCGACTTGTATCGACAACGATTGGCTCCTTCGTTGATATCTGGGGTTCAAAATTAAAAGCCACGCAACCAGGGCCCAGTCGGTCTAATTGTCGGCAACCGCGGCTCAATTGTTTTTCAAAATTTTCAGGAGAGTTGATTGTTTTACATGCTACAAAGTAGTCACCAAATGGAGCATCGATGATGACGTCAGGCTCGCCCAGACGCGCTCCGAGTCTCCGATGCCGCGCGTACTGAAGAGTTTCGAGTTCGAACAGCGCGTCCTTCCCTGGCGACGGTGTCTTTGATGTCGGATCCAAGGTATTGGATGCCATCCGGCTGAGTGGTTCCTTGAGCTCACTCTCATCGCCACAGGCGACGATGGCGGAAAGAACCCGCTGAGCCTGGCAAAGTTTGGGGTCGAAAGGTTCTGCCGCATTTTTTTCAGCTGTGACTTTTTCGCAGATGTCCGAATATGCGGCAAGATCCGTTTGGTTTCTGATACCAACACCGTGCCGTAAGCAAATTTCTCGTACTTTCGTAGGGAGTTGGGCTATTCCCTCCCATGATAGTTGAATCTCAGGGCTGGCTCGGCGATCTGTCTGGAACATGAAATTTCCCTCGCTTTCGTATGATTATTCGAAAAATTATTGATCGGCAGACCCTTAGAATTGTTGGCGCCGATGCCGGGTTTATCCGCTAGCCGATGCAAGGCTGAGCGCTTATCGCTAATGTCGTGTTGACCCACAATCTCGGAGCAAACCTCAAAACTAGAACACTATCGGCTAAGCACGCTCTTGAACCAATTTCAGTCCTGAAACGGGGCAGTAAATTCAAGTAGCTCTCGGTTGATCTGGTCGACTGTCCCAACTACCCCGCTCTCAGCCAATAAATAGGCAATCTTCGAAATAGCCGCACAGGTTAGGAGCGTAAGGATAGTCGTAGTGCGGCGCCATAGCCGCGATCAGGCCGTGTGTCTGGCATGACGAATACCACACTTGGCTAATGGCAATTTGATGTGACGAAGGCTCTATTTCGGGGTTTTTTCGAACGTCGATATCTTCAAGACCCATGGCTTGGATCTGGCCTGGATGGCGGTGGTTGCATTGATCTTTCGACCCTTGTTCGTCGCCCTGCATGGTCTATTGGTGAACCAGACCATCGGCCCCGGCATGACCAGTCTGATTCGTTGGCAAAACCATCGCTATGTACTCAAACAAAGTCTGAACTTCTTCCAGAATGATTTCGCAGGGCGAGTGGCCCAGCGCATCATGCAGACCGGCAACGCGCTGCGAGAGTCCACTGTCCAGGCCGTAGACGCGTTGTGGTATGTCCTGATCTATACCGTCAGCGCTCTGGTGCTGTTCGCCGGAGCCGACTGGCACCTGATGATTCCGTTGCTGGTATGGATCGCCTGCTACGTTGGCGCTTTGTATTACTTCGTACCCAGAGTCAAGGAACGTTCGGTGGTGTCGTCTGACGCCCGCTCGAAACTCATGGGACGAATCGTTGACGGCTACACCAACATCACCACCCTCAAGTTGTTTGCCCACACACACGTCGAGCAGAACTACGCCCGCGAAGCCATCGCCGAGCAGACTGAAAAGGCTCAGCTTGCTGGCCGTTTGGTAACCAGCATGGATGTGGTCATCACCGGCATGAACGGTCTGCTGATCGTCGCCACCACTGGCCTTGCGCTGTGGTTGTGGACGCAGTCGCTGGTCTCGGTAGGGGCCATTGCCCTGGCCACTGGCCTGGTGATCCGCATCGTAAATATGTCCGGCTGGATCATGTGGGTGGTCAACGGCATCTTTGAAAATATCGGCATGGTCGAAGATGGCCTGCAAACCATTTCCCAGCCATTGAGTGTGACTGACGATAAGCAAGCTCAGCGTCTTGCTGTGGCCAGCGGCGAAGTACGTTTCGAACACGTCAAATTCCACTATGGCAAGCGCAGTGGTGTGATCGACGACCTGAACCTGGTCATCAAACCGGGTGAAAAAATCGGTCTGATTGGCCTATCCGGGGCGGGTAAGTCGACGCTGGTCAACTTACTGCTGCGTCTCTACGACCTCCAGGGCGGACGAATCCTGATCGACAATCAGAACATCGCGCAGGTCAAACAGGACAGCCTGCGCGAACGCATCGGCATGATCACCCAGGATACCTCCCTGCTGCACCGCTCGATCCGCGACAATTTGATTTACGGTAAACCGGGCGCCACCGACGAGGAGATACAAGAGGCGGTGCGCAAGGCTCGCGCCGACGAGTTCATCCCGCAGCTGTCTGACGGGCAGGGTCGCACTGGGTTTGATGCCCTGGTCGGCGAACGCGGGGTGAAACTCTCCGGCGGCCAGCGCCAGCGTATTGCGATAGCCCGGGTGCTGCTCAAGGATGCACCGATCCTGATCATGGACGAAGCGACCTCGGCGCTGGATTCGGAAGCAGAAGCCGCGATACAGGAAAGCCTGGAAATCCTGATGCAGGGTAAAACCGTTATCGCCATCGCTCACAGGTTGTCCACCATCGCCCGAATGGACCGCTTGGTTGTGCTGGAAAAGGGACGTATCGCTGAAAGCGGTACCCACAATGAACTGCTGGCCCAAGGTGGATTGTATGCACGTCTGTGGCGGCGCCAGACCGAAGGGTTTGTCGCTATCGATTGAGGTGTGGTCCCCAGCAACGTCGTCTGTTCGGTAACTGCTACTGATACTGAAAAGCTAACGTGAACAGAGGGGCGCAGCGATTTTAGGCAGCCTTGGCCAAAAGCGGAGGTTTCGTAATGTTGCTTCGGGATTGACTTGTCCGACCATCCACAGCACTTCCGCCCATGATTTACATACACCGAATGAACATGATGTGTTCCTCTATGACCGCCTCTGGCGGGCCATGAGGTCATGCGTGCTTAGAATTTGACGTGTTACCCCAAGCCCCGCCAGAGATGGACGGGGCTTTTTAATTCTCCGTCCGAACATGGTTGACGGAGAGTGAAATGTTCGAGATTAGACGAGCCGGCCACAGCGATTCCCAGACAGCATTCGACATTCGCCTTCTAGCGATACGGCATCAATGCATCGGCGCCTATACCGAGACGCAGCTATTGGCCTGGACGGCCGGTGCGGCCGAGGATGGATATTACACACTGATGGAGAAGCACTTCTATCTGGGCTGTATTGAGGGAGAGCCTGTGGCGACAGGAATGCTTGACCTCGAGAACGGCGAAATCGGCGCGATCTTTGTGCATCCTGGCTTTATGCAACGAGGTATCGGCAGGAGAGTCCTGGATCACCTCGAATGTCTGGCACGAGATTTGGGCCTGGAAGAAGTCAAGCTTGATGCTACTTTGAATGCAGCTGACTTTTACCGACGCTACGGTTTCGTTGGTGAGGAACCTGCGATTTACCATTCTCCTTCGGGGCTTCAGCTGGCGTGTGTTCCTATGGTGAAGGGGCTGTTACTGGTCTGATTTGATGCTCAGGAATTGGAGCATCAAATGATGTGATCGCAGTTTTCTGAAGATTCATCATGCCCCAAACGCAAAAACGGCACCCGAACAGACTGTGTGTGTTGGCGCCGAAGTCGAATTGACCCAGTTGCCGAGATATTGCTGACCCGGTCTGACGCCTCGAAAACCATTGCCCTTACTGGATTTGTACCGATATGGAGGTGGGTTAGTCTTGCGTCAGCACGTGGGTCAATTCGGTGTTGGCATTAATAGGGTCGCCGTCAGATACCCCTAAAGCAGCGTCTTTGCTGGCTGCGACAGTTTTAATTCTCTAGCGCTTGAGTCCGTAGCAGAGTTTGGGCTTCTGCGACAGTTTTGCGTTTCCTCTCAGCTGGGATACAGGCACCGTAAACTGGGGCCAGGCTGCGACAGTTTTTATTCTCTAAATTCAGAAGATGGTTTCCGATAAACCTTGTCACAACGAAATAAAGATTGTCACGGTTGCTTCCCTGCGTAGGGGAAGCAACCGCAATCATTATTGAGGTTCACAATCTGCAGTCAGGTTGTGACACTGCTCCGATGATCCTGCGCTGCGACCCGACAGCATGGGGTTCCCCCCTCTTCCAGCGTTTCCCTCCCATGGCACTTCGATACAGAATTCGTCGGAGCGCCCGAGCCCCTTGTGCAGCCTTTGGATCTTGGCGCTTCCTTCTCCGCATTCTAGCGGCTGCTATACTTCTTTCGGGTTGCATGAAGTGACTGCAAATCTTGGTTAAAGGCTGCAGGACAGAGGAGGTCCACAGCAAACGCGAGATGGGAGGTGTGGCATGAATCGACACTATTACATCAGTGACAATCTTGACGATCTCGAAGCCGTTGAAAATGAGTTGGAGGCCAGCGGCATCAATTCCGAACAGATTCACGTGCTCAGTGAAAAAATTGCTGATGTTGAACAACATCACCTCCACGAGGTGAACTCGTTAATGGAACAAGATGCTGTTCACTCTGGAGAGATTGGTGCGGTGGTCGGTGTACCACTCGCAGCGCTGGTCCTGGGTGTCGCCTATTGGCTGGGCTGGACCGAATCCGCCGCAGGCTGGATGCCTTTTATCTTCCTTGCCATTGTCATTTTGGGCTTCTGCATCTGGGAAGGCGGTTTTTTTGGGTTCCAGGTGTTGAACACTCACTTCCGCAGTTTTAAACAGGTGGTAGAAGATGGAAAACATATCTTCTTCGTGGATGTTGAACCGAATCAGGAATCGGTATTGGACCGGGTAATCGAACATCATCCAGCGCTGAAGATCGCCGGCACGGGAGCGGCAGCCCCCCACTGGACAGTAGCCTGGCAGCACAAATGGCATCAGTTCAAGCGAGTAATATCGGGTTAGCCTCTGGAGGCTCAAGGCCATCCGGAAGCTGTTTATTGGCCGAAGAAAATGACCCGGCTGAGGAAAATATAGTCCGCCTCGGTGGCCATCAGTCCGACGAGCACCAGCAAACACAAAGGTGGCACCAATATGGCGTAGACCATGGCCAACCGCTCCCAGGCCATATGCATGAAGATGGCGACAATTAAACCTGCCTTCAACAACATGAAAGTAATAATCAGGGACCACCGAAGGTAACCATGGAAGTGGAAATAGTCGACAAGGTACGACAGCGTGCTGAGGACGAATAACAGCCCCCAAATTTTAAGGTACAAACTGATTGGATGTTGCTGACCCTGAGCATGTGCCATCACCGGTGCTCCTCTACCATAAATAGAAGAAAGCAAAAATAAACACCCACACCAAATCCACGAAGTGCCAGTAAAGCCCAGCTATCTCGACGTTCTGATAGTTTCCGGAGCGCTCATAATCTCCCCGCAATACTTTCAGAGCCACAATGCTCAGGTAGATGGCGCCGATTGACACATGCAGTCCGTGGAAACCGGTAATCATGAAAAAGCTGGCACCAAATTGCGCCGCCCCCATGGGGTTCCCCCAGGGACGCACCCCTTCTGCGATGAGCTTGCTCCATTCAAATGCCTGCATGCTGACGAAGGTCACACCCAAGGCAGCGGTCGCCAGCATCAGGGCAGTGGTTTTCGCGCGATCACGGCGATAGGCGAAATTAACGGCCATGGCCATGGTGCCGCTGCTACTGATCAGCACAAAGGTCATGATGGCGATCAGAATAAGTGGGATTTCTCTACCGCCGATCGTCAATGCGAAGACTTCACTGGGGTTCGGCCAAGCCGTGGTGATGGTCATGCGTACCGACATGTAGCCGGTCAAAAAACAGGTGAATATAAAAGTATCGCTGAGCAGGAATATCCACATCATCGCCTTGCCCCAAGGGACCTGCTTGAAGGCCTCTCGATCCGAGGACCAATCGCTGGCGATGCCCTCCCATCCCGGTGCAGGCGGAGAGTCTGGTGGATTGGATGAACGGGACTCGCTTGGGGCAAGTGGGTGCGATGCCATGGCTTTTCACCTCAGGCCGCAGAATCTGGCAATTGCTTCATAGGTGTGCGGCGTGCTGGCCAGCAAAGCGAATAGCACGAACCAAAGACCCAGTAAGTAGTGCCAATAGATGGTACAGAGCTCTACGCCGACGCTGAGTTGCGGCAACGGCACGCGATGCAGGAATTTAGCAACGATTATGCCCCAGGCTATCAGCCCGCCCAGCAGGTGGAGCCCATGCAGGCCGGTCAACAGGTAGAAGAAACTGTTGGCCGGATTGCTGGCGACAAAGTAGCCCCAGGCGACAAACTGCTGCCAGACCCAGAATTGTCCTGTCAGAAAGGCAATGGCAAAAACGCCCCCCAACGCAAAACCAATGACCGTTGCGCCCCGTCGCGCCTGTCGGGCGGCCATTCGCGACCACTGCAGTGCGATGCAACTGAATACCAGAAAAGCCGAATTCAGCCATAACTGCCAGAGATTGGCTAACGGCGCCAAGGGCTCTGTCAGGGGCAGCCAGTCGGCCATTTGTGAACGGGCAATAAAGGCGATCAGGAACAGAAAGAATAACGAACTCACCACGACCAGAAATAAGCGCAGGCCCACTCTTGCGGTTTGGTTTCTATTGGCACCCTCGGCGGACTGAACATCCCCAGGATCGCGATTCCAGCTGCCGCCGGGGTCAGCGCCGTCGGCGTTTCTCAATAGCAACCTGCTCATGGATTAACGTCCGCTGACTTGGTTCCGGCATTCAGTTGCCGCATGTGCTCCAGCTCCTCGGCGGAGACCGTTTGCGGAACGAAATCCTGTTCTATCCCCGGCACACTGTAGTCATAGGCCCAGCGATGCACGACCGGCAGCTTCGCTCCCCAGTTACCGTGGATCGGCGGGGTGTTGGGCGTTTGCCATTCCAGACTGGCCGCGCCCCAGGGATTACTGCCTGCGGGCTGGCCCTTAAATACACTCCAGGCCATGTTGAACAAGAACAGCAGCTGGGAAACGCCAACGGTCAATGCGACCACCGTAATGAAGGCATTCAAATCTTGCGCCGACTGCGGGATGAACGCGTAGTTTTCATAGGCGTAGTAGCGGCGTGGCATGCCCTGGAATCCCAGGTAGTGCATGGGGAAGAAGATGGCGTAGGTGCCCAGAAAGGTAATCCAGAAATGCAGCTTGCCCAGGGTGTCGTTAAACATGCGCCCGGTTACTTTCGGGAACCAGTGATAAATGCCGCCGAACACCACCAGTACCGGTGCAACCCCCATGACCATATGAAAATGGGCTACGACGAAATAGGTGTCCGAGAGCGGAATATCCACGATCACATTGCCGAGAAACAACCCGGTCAGACCGCCGACCAGGAAGGTGACGATAAAGGCCAGGGCAAACAGCATCGGCACGGTCAGATGGATGTCGCCCCGCCACAGGGTCAGCACCCAGTTGTAGACTTTCAGTGCGGTTGGCACCGCGATGATCAAGGTGGTGACGGCGAAAAAAAAGCCGAAGTACGGGTTCATTCCGCTGACATACATATGGTGCGCCCAGACCACAAAGCTGAGTACGCCAATCGCAATAATGGCCCACACCATCATTCGGTAGCCGAAGATATTTTTACGCGCATGCGTGCTGATCAAGTCGGAGACCAAACCAAACGCAGGGAGAGCAACGATGTAGACCTCCGGGTGGCCGAAGAACCAGAACAAGTGCTGGAATAATATTGGGCTGCCACCCTGGTGATCGAGCTGCTGCCCCAGCGAGATCATCGCCGGCATAAAGAAGCTGGTGCCCAACAGCTTGTCAAACAGCATCATTACCGCACTGACAAATAACGCCGGGAAAGCCAACAAGGCCATAATCGAGGCCATGAAAATTCCCCATACGGAGAGCGGCATGCGAAACAATGTCATGCCGTGCGTGCGCGCCTGCAACACCGTGGTTACGTAGTTCAACCCGCCCATGGTGGCTGCGACAATAAAAATCGCCAGTGAGACGAGCATCAGGACGATGCCCCACTCGACCCCCGGTGTCCCCTGAGAAATGGACTGTGGCGGATAGAGCGTCCAGCCCGCACCGGTGGGGCCGCCCGGGACAAAGAAACTGGAGAGCAACACCACTACCGCTAGCAGGTAGAACCAGTAACTCAGCATGTTGACATAGGGGAAGACCATGTCGCGGGCGCCCACCATCAGCGGGATCAGATAGTTGCCGAAGCCACCCAGAAACAAGGCTGTCAGCAAGTAAATGACCATGATCATGCCGTGCATGGTCATCGCCTGATAGTAAGTACTGGCATCCATGAACGCCAAACTACCGGGGAAGCCAATCTGAATGCGCATCAAGCCTGACAACACCACGGCGATAACGCCCACGAACAGAGCCGTCAAGGAATATTGAATAGCTATGACCTTGTGGTCCTGACTCCAGATATATTTGGTCAGGAAGCTTTTAGGCTCGTGCAGTGCTTCTGTTTCGGCTTGCTCCGCATAGGCCATCACGTCATCCTCCTGTCGAAGTTTCGGTGCATTCCTGGCTGCTTTACGGCTACTTCCCTGGCTCCGCCTTGCTCGCATCGGCGTCGGTATTCGATTTGGATTTGATAAAAGCGATCAGTGCGTTCAACTCCTGATCACTCGGAGCAAAGGCCGGCATGACGGCTGCATAGCCTTTGACGATTTTGGCGCTGGGATTAAGAACCGAATCTTTTATATAACCCTCATCGACCTTGATACTCGTACCGTCGGCCAGGGTTTCTGTCTTGCCATACACGCCCTGCCAGCTGGGGCCGACACCCTTACTGCCATCGACACTGTGGCACGCCAGACAGCCGAGCGACCCGGCCAGCCGCTGACCCTGCGTCGCCAAGTTGTCACCTGGGCCCGACGCGTCGCTGGCAGAAGGTTCATTTTCTTGCCGCGCAGCACCCAGCGATTTGATCAGGGCGACGAGAGCACCCATTTCATCGTCATTGAGAGTATAGGCCACCATGACCGGCGGGTAGCCCTGTACCAGTCGGGCCTTCGGATTGAGGATCGACTCCTTCAAGTAGGCCTCATCGACCAGCACACTGGTGCCATCGGCAAGCTGTTCAGTGCGGCCGTACAACCCCTTCCATCCCGGGCCGAGACTGGTGCTGCCATCCTGGCTATGGCAGGCACCGCAGCCGTATTTTTCGACCAACAGGCGACCTTTTTCCAGCACGCTGTCCCGACTGGGTTTGGCAGCTGTCGTTAATGTCTGGGCAAAAGTCGGTTGGCTGTTCAGCCATTGATCGAAGGCGCCTTGCTCTTCCACGATCATATGACCGCGCATGTTGTAATGACCTACGCCACAATATTCAGCGCAAAGGGTTTCATATTTTCCGGTTTTAGTCGGCGTAAACCAAAAGTACGACACCATCCCTGGCACCATGTCCATCTTGCTGCGAATTTGCGGTACATAGAAATCGTGCAGAACATCTTTAGAGCGCAATAAAACTTTAACCGGCCGATTGAGCGGAAGGCGAACTTCATTATTTAATACAAGCACATCGTCCTGCCCTACAGGGTCCTTGGGATCAAGGCCGAGGGGATTGGCGGGATCAATAAACTTGATATCCGATCTGCCCAGCTTTCCGTCTTGACCGGGAAAACGAAAGGCCCACTGCCACTGCTGGGCGACCACTTCAAGTTCGTAAGCATTTTTCGGCACCCGGATGAAATCGTTGTAAACAACCAGACCTGGCGCCAACATCCCGGCAATACCCACCGAGGTAACGATAATTAACCATACTTCCAACTTTTTATTTTCTGGCTGGTAAGCCGCCCTGGAACCCTCCTTGTGACGATACCGCATCACCGCTACTGCCATAAATACCGTGACGGCAATGAAAAATATTCCGCTAATGATCAGGGTGATGAACAGGGTGGTGTCTATGGACCCCCAGTTGGAAGCTGCCGGTGCCGCCTGCCAAGGCGCTAGTATATGAAACAGCACTGATGCAATAACGATTAGTATCAAGACAATTGCTATTGCCATTTTCTCTTCATCCTATTCCTGTTGCTCACTGGTGATGCAAAAGCATCGCCACTGACGTCCAAGCAGGGCAGACAAGTACCATCCATTCCGGTGGTAAAATCAGCCAGAAGTATAGTGCATGGTCGGAACAGGCGCTTTTCCCGAGAAGTCGAACCAATATTCCAATTCGAACATTAAGTTAATTGTTTAAAGCTATTCGCTACATGTAACTGTAGATATTCAGCATTACGTCTTTTGGGACTAAATGGGTATAGGTTCAATACAGATGACCTTCGCCTACGCAGTTACAGCAAGCGAAACCCGATCGCCAGCTATACTCAGATCCGATGACGGATGGCGGAACTGGCCAAAAGCGGCTGTCATTGCGAAGAGAACAGAGCTACAGGGTCCAGCAGTCCACAACGGAGGTTTCGTCATGAGTGCCCTGACGATCGAAGGCTGGTGCAAACCCAGCAGAGACAAAAAATCCACCCCCGTGGGTGAAATCCATTTTTACGTCGATGTCCCCCTCCGTAAGCGCCTGGAGGACGCTGAAGAACGCCTGCAGAAGACCAATGAGCGTGAAGTCATGGTCGATGTCGACATGGCTACACTGGATTTGAAAGTGCCAGAGGGATATGGCCCCTTGTCCGACTGCCAAATGCGCGTCTACTTGCACCTCGAGCGCGGTCAGTACCATTTGGTCGGGCATCGAGCGAGCGATGGAAGCTTGATCTATACCAACGCGGTTTTGATTGATCAGCAGCTTTAGAAACCACTTCGTGATACTAAAAATCGCAGCCTACAGCTGCGATTTTTTTATCTGAATAAAGGACATGCCCCATGGACCGATTCCAGGAAATGCAGGTCTTCGCCGCCGTGGCCCAGGAACAAGGTTTCTCTGCGGCGGCGCGGCGTTTGGGCATGTCGGCGGCCAGTGTCACCCGGGCGGTGGCAGCGCTGGAGAAACGCATTGGCACTCTGTTGCTCACGCGTACCACCCGCAGCGTGCATTTGAGCGAGGCGGGGCAGCGTTATCTGGAGGATTGTCGGAGGATTCTTGCCGAAGTGCAGGAAGCGGAGGATTCGGCGGCCGGCAGTCATGCCCAGCCTCGTGGGCAACTGACGATCACCGCGCCGGTGTTGTTCGGCGAGCTGTTTGTCACGCCGGTTATGGTCGGTTATCTCTCTCAATTTCCTGAAGTCAGCATCAATGCCTTACTGGTTGACCGGGTCGTGAGCATGGTCGAGGAGGGCATTGATGTGGCGGTGCGCATCGGTGAGTTGCCTGACAGCAATCAACATGCGATTCGTGTGGGTGAGGTGCGGCGGGTGGTCTGTGCTTCCCCGACGTTTTTGGCGGCGCGTGGCAGGCCACGGCACCCAAACGAGCTCAGTGCTGCCCCGATCGTTGCAACGTCGTCCATTGGGCAGCTCAGAACCTGGCCATTCCTTGACGGGGGCGAGCTTCTGAGTGTTCGCCCGGAACCGCGTCTGGTGGTCACCGCCAATCAGGCGGCCATTACAGCGGCATGCCTGGGCCTGGGATTCACCCGGGTCCTGTCTTATCAAGTGGCCAGCAACGTTGCCGCCGGTGAGTTGGAAATCGTGCTGGCTGACTTCGAGCTACCTGCGTTACCCATTCATGTGGTCTATCAGGGTGGCCGCAAGGCGCCGGTGCGAGTCCTCAGTTTTGTTGATTTCACAGTGAAGACATTAAGAGAACATCCATCCCTGCGCGATTAATGAGTTATTGCGCTGGATGAAATAATGGATTGCGTTTGCTGGTTATTCTGTTGTTTTGGTTGTGGGTGGAAGATAGCGCCTTCGGTGCTGATTCCTCCTGAACGGCGCCATCACCCAGCGGAGTCGACCATGCAAGCGATCAAACTCTACAACTTCCCTCGTTCCGGCCATGCTCACCGTGTGGAGCTGATGCTGTCGCTGCTGCAACTGCCGACCGAGCTGATCTTTGTCGATTTGGCCAAGGGCGAGCACAAGCAACCGGACTTTCTGGCACTCAATTCGTTCGGTCAGGTGCCCGTCATTGATGACCAAGGCGTGGTATTGGCCGACTCCAATGCGATCCTGGTGTATCTGGCGCAGAAATATGGAAACGGTCGCTGGCTGCCGGCTGATCCAGTCGGAGCAGCCAAGGTTCAGCGGTGGTTGTCCGTTGCCGCCGGGCCAATTGCCTTTGGCCCGGCCCGGGCCCGGCTGATCACGGTGTTTGGTGGGCCTTACAACGCTGAAGAGGTCATCGCTTATTCCCACGCCGTGCTCAAAGTGATCAATCAGGAACTGGCTACAACGCCGTACTTGGCTGGCGCCGAGCCAACCATCGCCGATGTGGCCGCCTACAGCTACATCGCCCATGCGCCGGAAGGCAATGTCGCGTTGGACGACTACGCCAACATCCGCGCCTGGCTGGCACGGATTGAGGCTTTGCCCGGGTTCGTCGGCATGCCGCGCACCGTGGCCGGTTTGCAAAAAACTGCCTGATGCTCACGGCCCGACCTGCTCGGGCTGTTCACTGTGCGCGATGGGCGCAGGGGAGAACCGTTATGGAACATTCACCTTGGCACACCGGTGAGAAACTGCTGCAAGCTCATGTGGGTGTTGCCGAGCGAATGGAGGCGTTCGGTCGTAGGGTGATTCGCAATCAAATGCCGGATCAGCACCGCACGTTCTATCAGCAATTGCCGTTCATGCTGTACGGCGCCGTAGATGCCCATGGCAACCCCTGGGCCAGCATTCTTGAAGGGCCGCCGGGCTTCGCTCATTCTCCCGACCCTTCACTGTTGCAGTTCGACTGTTTGCCGAGTGCCGATGACCCCGCGCAACTGCAAGACGGCGCCGCCATCGGTCTGCTCGGTATCGAGTTGCACACCCGACGTCGCAACCGCCTCAATGGTCGAGTCGACGCGGTGACAGCCAGAGGATTCGGCGTGACGGTGGAGCAATCGTTCGGCAACTGCCCGCAATACATTCAATTGCGCCAGTTTCGCTCGGTGCCATTGGCGGACCCCGCGAGCCGCGTTGCACAGCACCTGAATGAACTGGATGACGCGGCCAGAGCCATGATCGTCCAGGCGGACACGTTCTTTGTCGCCAGCTATGTGGACGTCGATGGCCTGCGTTCGGTGGATGTTTCTCACCGTGGCGGGCAGGCCGGTTTCGTCCAGGTAGAGGGCAATCGCCTGACCATTCCGGACTTCGCCGGCAACCTGCATTTCAACACGCTGGGCAATCTGCTGATCAATCCTCGCGCCGGTTTGTTGTTCATCGATTTCAATTCAGGTGACCTGCTGCACCTCAGTGGGCGCACCGAGATCATCCTCGACGGCCCGCAAATCGAAGCCTTTCAAGGCGCCGAGCGGCTGTGGACCTTTGAGGTCGAGCACGTGGTGCGCCGGCCCGCGGCGCTGGCATTGCGCTGGCGCTTTGACGGCGTGTCGCCCACCAGTCTGCTGACGGGCACCTGGGCGCAGGCTACTGCGCGTTTGCAAGCCCAGGCCTTGGGGGATCGTTGGCGGTCGCTGCGGGTGGTGCGTATCGAGGCGGAAAGCCAAAATATCCGTTCGATCTACCTGGAGCCCACCGATGGCGTCGGGTTGCCGGTGTTTCAGGCCGGGCAGCATTTACCCCTGCGATTCAACATTGCCGGTGACGTGCATATCCGCACGTACAGCCTGTCGAGCGCGCCGTCTGATGATTTTTTCCGGATCAGTGTGAAGCGTGACGGGTTGGTGTCATCGCACCTGCATGAGCGGATTCGTGTCGGTGATGTACTGGAAGCCCGCGCGCCTCAAGGGCATTTCACGGTGGCACCCCATGAGCGGCGACCGCTGGTGTTGCTGGCCGCGGGCGTGGGCATTACGCCGCTGCTGTCGATGGTGCGCGAGGTGGTTTATCAAGGCTTGCGCACGCGGAGCATCCGCCCGACCTGGTTCTTCCAGAGTTCGCGCACCTTGGCCGATCAACCGTTTCGCGCGGAACTGAACCGCTTGCTCGACGGGCTCGGCGACGCGGTGCGAGTCGTGCGTTTGCTCAGTCAGCCGGAGCCCGATGCGCGCGAGGGCGAAGATTATGACCTGACCGGGCGGATCGACGCGGGCCTGCTCAAGACCACGCTTGAGGTGGAAGACTACGATCAGCTGGATTTTGTCCTCTGCGGTCCAGGCAGTTTTACCCAGGCGATGTACGACAGCCTGCGTGATATGGACATCCGTGATTCGAGGATTCACGCCGAGACCTTTGGCCCGTCGACGTTGCGCCGGATACCTGACCCGGATGCAGTGGTCATCGAGCAGCCACCGGCCGCCACGACATCGGTGGCGGTGGTGTTTGAGCGCTCGGCCAAAGAAGCGCGCTGGAAGCCCGATAGCGGGAGTTTGCTGGAATTGGCCGAAAGCCGTGGTTTGCGCCCAGAGTTCAGTTGCCGCGGCGGGTCCTGCGGGACCTGCAAAACCCGTCTGATCAGCGGCACGGTGAGTTATCCACAGGTACCGGCAGAAGTACCCGGCGCAGGAGAAGTGCTGATTTGTTGTGCGGTGCCGGCGCAGGATTCGCAGCCGTTGGTGCTGGATCTGTAATCAATCCGGAGAACACAGAAAGTCCCCTGTAGGAGTGAGCCTGCTCCGGGCGGCTCACTCCCACAGAAAAGCAGTTATGCGTAGGACAGTGATTTTTCTTCCAGCAGTTCTTCGTACAACTCCGTCCACTTGCGGCCCATTTCGTCCGCCGTGAATAATTTCCGATAACGCGCCTCAGCCTTCACGCCCATTTGCGCCGCACGCGTCGGGTTTTCCCACAGCGTGCGCATTGCTTCACGCAAGGCCTGTGGATTACTTGGAGGAACGACCAGCCCGGTTTCGTTGTGAATGTTGATGTAGCTGGTGCCGGTGCCGATCTCGCTGGAGATCATCGGTTTGCCATACATCGCGCCTTCCAGCAGCGAAATACCGAACGCTTCTGAACGCAGGTGCGACGGGAACACGATGGCGTAGCTCAGTTGCAGCAGCGCCACTTTGTCTTCGTCGCCCAGGCGTCCGAGGAAGTGAATATTGCGCAAACCCAAAGCTGCCGCCTGGGCGTGAAGTTCCGCTTCCAGTGGGCCGGCACCGACAATCACCGTGGGGTAATCCAGGTCCTTCAAGGCGTCGAGCAGGATGTGCAAACCTTTGTAATAACGCATCACCCCAACAAACAGAAAAAACTTATCCCCAAGCTTCTGCCGCCAGAGGGCCGTGCGCTCGCTGTCGGGCTGTGGATAACCTGCTTTGTTCAAGCCGTAGGGAATCACGCGGGTCTTGTCCTGAAACTGCTGAAGCACATCGCTGGTGTGCAAGTAGTTGGGTGACGCGGCGACGATCCGGTCGGCGCTGGCCAGAAAGCGGTTCATCAGCGGCCGGTAGAGTTTGAGCAGGTGTTTCTGGCGAATGATGTCCGAGTGGTAGGTCACCACGCTCGGTTTATTCACGCCGCTGGCGAAATGGACCAGGTCCATGAAGGGCCATGGGAAGTGATAATTGACCACGTCGGCTTCGGCCGCCAACTCGCGAAACTGTTTGAAGACGCTCCAGGAGAAGCCCGTGGAGGCGAACTGAATGTCGAGTTTGGCCCGATGAACTTCGTGATGGCCAAGCTGAACCACCGGCGGGGCAGGATCGGCACTGAGTGTCAGCACCTGACCTTCAACGCCTTGCTGGGCGCCGCTTTCGCACAACTGGAAAATCACTTGCTCGATCCCGCCGACCGAGTCAGGCAGGTACGTCTTGAAAAAATGAAGAACTCGCATTCAACCTCCCATAGCCTGGCGGTAGGCGCGGGCCGTAACCTGCGCACAGCGTCCCCAGGTAAAAAGCCTTGCTTGATGTAATCCGGCTTCTCGGCATACCTGCCAATGCGCTTGATCATCGATCAGACGGCTCATTGCATCGCGTAAGCCGTCGGGTTCGTCCGGTTCAACATAGTTGCCCGCAACGCCTGCCACTTCGGGCATGGCCGAACGTCGAGTCAGAATGACCGGCGTGCCGCTGGCCATGGCCTCCAGCACCGGCAGGCCAAAGCCTTCGTAGAGCGACGGAAAAATCAACGCCCGAGCGCCGGCCAACAGTTGTGCCACTTGCTCGTCAGGCAGATAGCCCAGCAAACAGACGTGACCACAGGCCAAAGCCTGATGCAGTTCTTCACTGAACTGCTCGCGCTGCCAGCCGGCCATGCCGACGATCAGCAGTGGAAAACGCTGACGGACCGATTCAGGCAGTCGGGCGTGGGCGCGCAGGGCCAAGGTCAGATTCTTGCGCGGCTCCAGGGTGCCGACACAGAGGAAGTATTCCCGTGGCTCGACGCCATGGGCCTTGAGGACGGCGTCGATGGCCTCAGGTGCCCTTGGGTGGAAACGCGCGGCTACGCCCAGTGGAGCAACGACAAAGCGTTCGGCCGGTAGCCCGAAATGCGCCTGAGCTTCGTCAGCAATGTACTGCGAGTCGGTGAGAATCAGGCTTGCCTGGCGCACGCCGTCGGCCAGCCGCCGTTCGATTTCTCGCAAGCGCGCGGGCGGCTGCGTGTCGGGGTAGTGCAGGTGTGTCAGGTCATGCAGGGTGATGACCGTCGGGCCGTCGAACGACAGCGGCCACAAGCTCGGTTCGTGGTAGAGGTCGATGGTTTGCGCGCGACCTTGATCGAAGCGTTTCTGTTCCAGCCAGCGCCGGGCCTGATAGGCCCCCGGAATTTGCCGCAACAGCGGTGTCAGTCGGGAATAACCGGGCATGGCCGCTTCAGGCAGCACGGAGCTCCAACCCCAGCCATGAAACAGCGCCAGTTCAACATCGGGCTCACTCGCAAGGGCGTTCGCCAGTTCGGCGACGTAGTGGCCGATGCCGGTACGCGGCGCCTGGAGGATCCGGGCATTAAGGGCAATTCGCATATTGCCTCTCTGGCATGACCGGCGCTTGTTCAAGATTGCGCAGGGTTCGTTCGGCCAATTGCGCACTGGCTTCACGCCAGCCGATCCAGCGCCAGTCGGCTACGTCGCGGGTAGCCGGGAACTGACCGCTGCGCTCGAAACGGACGACCAGGTCGGCCAGACTGTGTGGCTCGGCCAGATCAAAGTACGCCATGAATTCACCACCGATTTCGCGAAAGACCGGAATATCGCTGCCCATGGCCGGCAATCCGCGCTGCATGGCTTCCACCAGTGGCAGGCCGAAGCCTTCGACATAGGACGCAAACACCAGCGAGCTGGCGTGGCTGTAGGCATGTTCGAGGCTGGTATCGCTCAGGTCGTTGAACATGAACAGACGCTGGTTCAGTTGCGGGTGATTGCGTACCCGGGCGAGCAGTGCGTCACATTTCCAGCCGATCCGACCGGCAATGCACAATCGGGCGTTGGAGCCCGCCGCCCAGGCGAGTTCAAAGGCGTCCAGCAGGTAGTCGTGGTTCTTGCGCGGCTCGATGGTGCTGACCATCAAAAACACCGGTTCCGACGCCTTGAACATCCGTACAAGGCGCGGCTCCACGGTGGCGCTGGCTTCGCTCAGATCGAGCTCGGAACCGAGGTGGAAATAATCGAACCACAACTCATTGGCCTTCGCAGAACCCAGGCGGTGCTGCAATTCCCCGCGGACCTGATCGCGCACCGTGGCAGAAATCGCCACGTAGCCATCGGCGGTTTTCGTGATCCAGTCGAACCATTCGTTGAAAACCTGCACCAACCGGTTGTCGTAGAACTGCGGGTGAGTCAGGGGAATGAGGTCGTAGATGACTGCAACGATGCCCACGCCGTCACGTTTGAGCTGTTCGGCAAACGGGAAAAAATCGGTATGCCAGGACGAGTCCAGCAGCACCAATTGATCCCCCGGTTGGTGCTGCAACGGCGAACAACGTTTGGGCAGTTGATACTGATTGACCTGGTCGATCAGACGCAGCGGCACACTGAAGCAGGCCAGTGCTGTCAGGCGGTAAGCCACGTACAACGCACGCCGTGCGAGGCGCGATGTGCAGCGTTTGTCGAGACGCTGGTGCAATTGCCAGAAACGATGAGCCAGTCGTTCCAGTCGCCCGCCGAAGGTCATCAGGCCCTCGAAAAACGGAATGTTCGACGAACCCAGTTTCAGCACGCGATAAAGTTTGCCCTTGAGCATCACCACCGGGATGCACTCAACCCCGTCCACACTTTCCGGCAGCTGATTGATGACGTTGCGCACCACTCGCTGAATGCCCGAATTGACCTTGGGGTGTTGAAAAACGTGGGTGCATTCCACCAGAAGACGCGTCATGGCGTGCTCTCCGAGGTGATCGACGTGTTCGCGCGATTGATGGTGGTTTTCGCCCCCAGCCACGAGCAACCGACAAAGTCTTCGTGCCGGTTATTAATCACATGAAACACCAACCCGTAATCGCGCCACTCGAAATTGCGGTCCAGGTGCGAATCCAGTCGAGACAGACTCAGCGCCACGGAATAGTTGCCCTTGCCCAGGCCCATGACGAAAGCAAAGCGGTAAGTCACGCGCTCGCCGGCCTGCAGGTCGGTCAGAGCCTTGTCTTGTCGATGAGTATTGATGCCGTACATGGCTTGGCCCAGGCGATCCTTGATCATGAAACCCAGCACCAGCCGTTCGATGTCCTGGCGGACTTCAACCTTTACCTCCAGCACCACTGGCTGACCGACTTCGGCGGCGTCGATGGATCGGTCGTTTTCGTCCAGCAGGCGCACGCTGAGAATTCCGGCTTCACCGGTGCCGGAAATGGTTTGCACTTCTCCGCCGGTGAGCGTTTCCTGACGAACGACCTGGCCTTCACGTTCGGCCATCAGAGCGTTGTAATAGTCCAGGACCGCTTCGGGTTTGCCGTGCATGGCCATTCGTCCGTCCTTGAGCAGGATCGCCGAATCGCAGATCGACTGGATCGCCGAGCGGTCGTGGGACACGATCAGCAATGTCGTGCCGGCTTTGCGGAAGCTGCGTATACGTTCGAAGCTTTTGTGCTGAAAGTAGGCATCGCCCACCGACAACGCTTCGTCGACGATCAAGATGTCCGGGCGGCGAGCAGTGGCCACACTGAAGGCCAGGCGCATCTGCATGCCGCTGGAATAGGTGCGCACGGGGTGATCGATGGCGTCGCCGATTTCCGCGAAATGCTCGATCTCGGGCATCAATGTTTCAATCTCATCAACCTCCATACCCAGTAGTTGCCCGGCCATGATTGCATTCTGACGGCCGGTAAAATCCGGGTGAAACCCCATGCCAAGTTCCAGCAGCGCCGCCACGCGACCTTCGAGTTCAATCTTGCCGCACGTTGGCTGAGTGGTGCCGGTGATCATCTTCAACAAGGTGCTTTTGCCAGCACCGTTGACCCCGATGATACCCACCGCGTCCCCGGGAGCAATCTCGAATTCGACATCTTGCAGCACCCAGTGCTGGTGATGGCGCAGGGGGGAAAACGGGATCAGCCACTCGGCCAGTCGACTCCAGCGAGTCGGGTATTGCTTGTAGGCCTTGCCCAGGCCAGTTACGCGAATATGCCCCATCAGAGTTCATCCACCATTTCGCCGACCCGCTTGCGAAACAGCCGCAGTCCGATCAAACAGAGCACCAGGCCAGCGATTAAAATCGGCAGCAGCGAACTCCATACCGGCCATTGCCCATACAGAAACATGTTTTGATAACTGACGATCAGGTTGGTCAGGGGGTTGAGTTGCAGCAGGCGCTGAACCCAGTCCGGCAGGATGCTCATCGGGTACACAATGGGCGTCAGCCAGAACCAGAATTGCAGGCAGATACCGAAGAGTTGTCCGACATCGCGGAAGAACACATTCAGCACGCCGAGCACCATTCCCAGCCCGGCGCAGAACATCATTTGCAAGGCCATCAACGGTATCAGCGCCAGCATCGCCGTGCCCGGCCACCGTCCGGTGATCAGCAGAAAGCCCATGAACAGGCCCATGATGATTGCGAAGTTGATGCCTGCGTTAAACAGCACAATGATCGGCAGGCAAATCCGCGGGAAGCTGATTTTCTTCAGCAGATTGGCGTTTTCCAGAAACATGTTCTGGCTGCGCAGAGTGATTTCCGCAAACAGTCCCCAAGCGAGCAGGCCGGCACACAGGTAAACGCTGTAGGCCATGCTGTCATCCAGACCCGGCAGCCGTGCGCGCATGATGTGGGAAAAAATCACCGTGTAGACGATGATCATCGACAGGGGATTAAGCACCGGCCACAACGCACCGAACAGCGAATTGCGATAACGCGACTGAAACTCACGCTGGACGCTACCGAGGATGAACCCTCGATAGCTGCACAGCGAGCGGTACAGAGAAAGCAGCATTCAAACCGTCCTGCCGTAATGGTCTTCGAAGCGGACGATATCGTCCTCCCCCAGGTATTCGCCGCTTTGCACTTCGATGATCACCAGGTCGATCACGCCGGGGTTTTCCAGGCGATGTTTGTGACCGGCGGCAATGAACGTCGATTCGTTCTTGGCCACCAGGTGGGTGCCGGTACCGTTGTTGGTCACCTTGGCCATGCCTTCGACCACTACCCAATGTTCATTGCGATGGTGGTGCATTTGCAGCGACAACTTGCCACCGGGTTTGACCACGATGCGTTTGATTTTAAAGCGCGGGCCTTCTTCGAGCACGGTATAGGTGCCCCAAGGTCGGCTGACCGTACGGTGCAGGCGATAGGCTTCGTGCTGCTTGTCCTTGAGCTGTTTGGCCACCCGGCGCACGTCCTGGGCGCGATCAGCGTGGGCCACCAACACCGCGTCGGCGGTGTCGATGATGATCAGGTTATCCACACCCACGGCCGCCACTAGACGGTCTTCACTCTGGACAAAGTTGTTGTGACTGTCGATGAACACCGCGTCGCCGCTGGCGCGGTTGTTTTGCGCATCTGCCGGCACCAGCGCGGCCACCGCGCCCCACGAGCCGATGTCGCTCCAGTCGAAAGCGGCGGGCACCACAACCACCTTTTCGGAGCGCTCCATCAGGGCGTAGTCGATGGAAATGTCAGTCATTTCCGCGAACAACCCTGGGGACAACTCCTGTTGCAGGAACCCGACGGTTTCCACCGGGTTACTGGCCGCCATGCAGGTTTTCGCCTGCTCGAGTAACTCGGGGGCGTGTATTTCCAACTCGGCCAACACGGCGGCGATCGAGAAGCAGAACATTCCGGAGTTCCACAGGAAGTTGCCGCTTTCCAGGTAATGCGTCGCGGTTTGCAGGTCGGGTTTTTCGACGAAGCGCCGCACCTTGGCCGCCCCTTTATGGTCCAGCGCTGCGCCGGTTTCGATGTAGCCGAATCCGGTTTCCGGAGCGGTCGGCACCACGCCAAACGTCACCAGAAAACCATCTTTGGCCAGATTCACGGCGTGTTCCACGGCGGTCTTCAAGGCGTCTACGTTGAGAATCAAATGGTCGGCAGGCATCACCACCATGATCGCTTCGTCGCCGTGCAGGGCTTTCAGCGACAGCGCAGCCGCCGCAATGGCCGGGGCCGTATTGCGACCGGTCGGCTCAAGCAGAAAGTGCCCGCGATGGCGACCGAGGTGCGCCTCCTGATAGTGATCCTTGCTCTGGAAGTAGTAGTCGCGATTGGTCACCGTGACGATATCGCCCCAACCATCGAGCAAACCGGCGGCACGGCGGTAGGTTTTGCCCAGCAACGACTCACCATCGGGCAAGGTCATGAAGGGTTTGGGATGGCCCTCACGGGACACCGGCCACAAGCGAGTACCGGCACCGCCGGAGAGAATCACGGGAATCAGCATGGCCTACTCCTTGGCGACGCGTTTCATGTCCGCATCCATCATCATGCGGATCAAGGTATCCAGATCGGTCTTTGGCTTCCAGCCAAGTACGCGCTGGGCTTTGGCCGGGTTGCCCAGCAAGACTTCCACTTCGGCCGGGCGGAAAAACGCTGGGTCGATTTTCACAAAATCGCGATAGTTCAGGTCGACGTGGTCGAAAGCGATCCGGCACATTTCGCGCACGGTGGTGGTCACGCCGGTGGCGACCACGAAGTCATCGGGCTTGTCTTGTTGCAGCATCAGCCACATCGCTTCGACGTAGTCGCCGGCAAATCCCCAGTCGCGCTTGGCGTCGATATTGCCCAGAAGCAGTTCCTGCTGTTTGCCCTGCTTGATGCGGGCGGCGGCGTCGGTGACTTTGCGGGTCACGAACTCAATGCCACGCAGGGGGGATTCGTGGTTGAACAGGATCCCGCTGCTGGCGTGCAGGTTGAAACTTTCGCGGTAATTCACAGTGATCCAGTGGCCATACAGCTTGGCCACGCCGTACGGGCTGCGCGGGTAGAACGGGGTGTTTTCGTCCTGCTGCTCGGCCTGGATCAGGCCAAACATTTCGCTGGTGGATGCTTGATAAAAACGCGTATGCGGACTGAATTGACGAATGGCTTCGAGCAGGTGAGTCACGCCCAGGCCGTCAACGATGCCGGTGGTGACCGGCTGGTCCCAGGAGGCGGCGACGAAGCTTTGCGCGGCCAGGTTATAGACCTCGTCCGGGGCCGACTTGATGACCGCGCGCTGCACCGAGCAGGCATCGGCCATGTCGCCGTCCAGGTAAACGATGTCGCCCTCGACGCCCATCTCACGCAGGCGCCAGCGCGAATCGCTGCTGCGCCGTGCCACTAACCCGTGGACTTTATAACCTTTGTCGAGCAGCAGTTTGGCCAGATAAGCGCCGTCCTGGCCGGTGATCCCTGTGATCAGTGCACTTTTTGTCATTCTTGTCGTACTCGTGTCTCCCAGTCGGACAGGATCGCCCGCAGGGATTGTTGTGTTGTGATTTCAGGCGCCCATCCCGTGGCCTGGACCAGCTTGGCAGAGCTACCACAAACGCGACGCTGATCTGCGCGGCGAAGGCGTGTGGGGTCTTGAATCAATTGCATGTCGACCTGGGCGAGGTCCCCCAGTTGTTCGATCAAACTGCGAATGCTCTGCTCGTGCCCCGAGCAGATGTTGTAGACCTGTCCCGGCACGCCCTTTTCCAGCAGCGCCAGGTAAGCCGAAATTACATCGTTTACATCCAGGAAGTCGCGTGTGACATCGACGTCGCCGACTTCCAGTTGCGGCGCTTGCAAGCCTTGTTTGATTCGGCTGATCTGCCGGGCAGCGCTGGCGATGACGAAACTTTCGCTCTGGCCGGTGCCAATGTGATTGAACGGGCGGGCGACCATGACTGGCCAGTCTTCGCTCAGCCCCCATTGCAGGCTCAGGAATTCCGCCGACAATTTGCTCACGGCATAGGGATTGCGCGGGCAGGGTGGCTGGTGTTCGGTGATGGGAAGATCGGTTTCGCTGACCTGGCCGTACACGTCGCCAGAGCTGACGTACAGAAAAGTACCGTTGAAGCCTCGGGCCTTCAGGGCTTGAAGCAGGTTCAGCGTGCCGAGCAAGTTAATGCCGAGCGTTCGCGCCGGATCGCGGAAGGCTTCAGGAACGAAGGTCTGGCCTGCCAGGTGAATGACCGCGTCGGGCATCTCGGGCCACAGGTTTTCGAGACTGCCTGGCTCAGCGAGATCGTAACGGGAAGGGGCAGGCAGAAGCGCCCAATCCGAGGCATCAGCGTTCAGGCGAGATTGGATGTGTTGTCCGACGAATCCACTGAGACCCGTCACGAACAGACGCTTTTTCAAACAGCAGCCCCTTGGTCGTTCATTTCGTCCATTCCCCACAGGTTTTGCGGAGATGTCTGACAGACCGGTTGGATTCCTTGGTCGAAAGACGGGCGAAATACTCTGTTGTAGTTATTTGGTAGCCAATCTGTGCCAATTGCTCGGCAATTTCAACAGGTCCAACCGTGACCCACCAGTTCTCATTAGAGTCACCCGCTTTATTCTCGCCGGGCGGTTCACGAATCCTCGGCGGATGTGTTTAGAATGCCCCTCGTCACGATCAAGCGGCGGTTGTGTAGGTTGTTCCCACACTCCGCGAATCGGACCATTAAAACAATAACGAAGACGGGGAAAAAGACGATGGACGACGTCTGGCGAACGCCGACTCGAACCATGGCTTTGCCGTCATAGAGTGGGGCTGCCGGGATGGCGGTTTCATCGTGGGATGCCATGAATTTCATTCTTTACTCAGACGTCAACGACAGCACCATCAGCCAGAGCCTCGGTCGTCCTGAATACAGTTATTACTTTGTGCTCAAAGCCTATCGCTCTGTACTCGAGAGCCTTGGGCGAGTTCATGTGGTGTCCTCCATAGCGGAGGTTGATCCCCTCTATCGACAATTGCTGGCCGCCGGCGAAGATAGTCTGTTTCTGTCGTTCACCCCGCCGCAGAAAACCCCGAACACGCTTGAGTGCCCGACGATTTGTGTGGTCGCCTGGGAGTTCGATTCGATCCCCGATGAGCAGTGGGACAACGACCCGCGTCAGGACTGGACGCAAATGCTCGCGCGTCAGGGCCGGGTGATCACGCTCTCAAGCCACACCGCCAAGGCTATTCGCCGGGCCATGGGCGAAGACTTCCCGGTGCTGGTGTTACCCACGCCGTTGTGGGAAAACTTCGCGGCCATTCGTGAGCGACAGGTCAGTGCACCGATCAATGCCGGGGTGACCCTGGCGGTCAAGGGTTGCATCTTTGATTCCCGCCACTTGAGCCTGAGCCCCGATAACCTGTTACCCGAACCGCTGACGCCGGAACAGGAAGCTGAACTTGAGGCCGAACGCGAGGCCCGGCGTCCGCCGCCGCTGACCCTGAAACGACGTTACGTTATCGCCCGCCATTACCTGCGTCTGTGGGCGCTGGATTTGGGTCGCGAGCAAGAAGTACCGGTGCCACGGGTGAAGTTTCTTCATAACTGGTATTGGGAAGGGATTCGGGATCTGCTCTCGGACAACGTGCACGACTGGCTCGGCCAACGTCTGCCTGACATCGCCGGTCCACACGCTGCACCGATGGTGGCTCAACCGCCGCCGCGGGATCTGCCGGACACTTCATCGCTGGTAGAAACTACCGTAGACGGCGTGGTCTATGTTGCCGTGCTCAATCCCACGGATGGCCGCAAGAATTGGCTTCAGATTCTCACCGCTTTCTGCTGGGCGTTCCGTGATACACCCGACGCCACACTGGTGCTGAAAATTACCCAGAACGATCTGGCGACTTGTTATGCCAAGTTGATGACTCCACTGGCGCAACTGGCACCCTTCGCCTGTCGGGTGGTGATGGTCCACGGTTATCTGGATGATCGGCAATATACGCAGCTTTACGAAGCCGCCAGTTTCTACGTCAATGCCTCGCACTGCGAAGGCCTGTGCTTGCCGCTGATGGAGTTCATGGCCTGCGGCAAACCGGTGATCGCGCCCGATCACACAGCGATGCAAGACTATATCGACGATTCAGTAGCGTTCGTGGTCAAGTCCAGTGAAGAGCCGAGTACCTGGCCTCAGGACAGCCGAATCCTGTTCCGTACTTTGCGCCATCGGCCGGACTGGGGATCGTTGAAAAGCGCCTATGAAAATAGCTATCGGATGGCCAAGACGCAGCCACAGGAATATCAGCGCATGTCCCTTGCCGCCGTCGAACGCATGCATGATTACTGCGCGTCCCCTGCGCTGCAAAAGCGCATTGCGGACTTTTTCGAACTTGCGCCACAGGCCGGCAATGCCGCCCCGATGACGGATAACGCCTCATGCTGATCATCATCCATTCGGAAACCAACCAGCACACCATTGCCCAAAACCTTGGCCGTTCGGAGTACAGCTATTACTTCGTGCTCAAGGAGTATCGTGCGGTGCTTGAACGCCTCGGCCGGGTGATCGAAGTCATGGACCCGGAACGTGAAGTCGATGTGCTGTACGCGGACTGTCTGGCCCGTGGCGAGTCTTGCGTGTTCCTGTCCTTCTCGCCGCCGCACCGCACGCCCGTGTACCTGGCCTGTCCAACCCTGCCGGTGTTTGCCTGGGAGTTCAGCACGATTCCCAATGAGCCGTTTGCCGGGGAACCGCGCAACGACTGGCGCACGGTGCTGAATGCCTGCGGGGCGGCGATCACCCACTCTAGCTATACAGTCAACTCGGTGCGTGAGGCGATGGGCGCTGATTACCCAATCGTCGCGGTGCCGGCGCCCGTGTGGGATCGTTTTTCGGCTCGCGGTGCGCAATTGGGGGGGCAACCACTGACGGACTCAGTGCGATTGAAGATCAAAGGCCTGGTGGCGGACAGTCGTCAGCTTGCCCTGAATGCCTTCGCCTCTGCCGATGTGCTCAGCAATAAGGGGTTCGACTTCGAGGCGCCAATCAGTGAGCAAGAGTTGTTGCTCGAGGGCGTGGTGTACACCTCGGTATTCAATCCCAGCGACGGACGCAAGAACTGGGAGGACATGATCAGCGCCTTCTGCATGACGTTCCGTGAGATCGAAGACGCGACACTTGTGCTGAAACTCACCCACCACGATGCCGAAGAAGCACTGAGCGATATCCTTCATCACCTGTACAAAAACCAGACCTTCCGATGCCGCATCGTGTTGATCTACGGTTACCTCGCGGACGCCGATTACGAGCGTCTGGTGCAGGCGACCCGTTATGTGGTCAACACATCCTACGGCGAAGGCCAGTGCCTGCCGCTGATGGAGTTCATGTCCTGCGGCAAACCGGCAGTGGCGCCGCTGACTACGGCGATGATCGACTATTTGAGTGCCGACAACGCGTTCCTGATCGAGTCCACCGATGAACTCACCGCGTGGCCGCACGATCCGCGCGGAGCCTACCGCACGTTGCGCTACGCCACCAATTGGACGTCTTTGTGCGCGGCCTATAAGGCCAGTTACGAGGTGACGACAAACGATCCGCTGCGGTACGCGCAAATGTCGGTGCAGGCGGTCAACAGCCTGCACGCATTTTGCAGTCAGGCCGTGGCCGAACAGCGGTTGCAGGACTTTCTCGAGCAGCTGTTCGAGCGTCGCGATGTGTCTGACATTGAGGCCGCCGGAGCATGATCCGCAGAATGCTGAGACGTCTGCTGCCTGCCGCGCAATCCGCACCGTTACCAGTCCCTGTCCCTGAACCGCTGCAGCCGAATGTCTCGCCTCGAGATGTCGGCCTGCACGATGCTGTGCTTGATGGCTGGTTTCTCAACGATAGCGGCGAACTGCTCAAGGGCTTTGCCATCACCGCGGACGATACCTTGCTCGACGTCGGTTGTGGCGAGGGCGCCGCGACGTTGTTTGCTGTACGCCAGGGCGCATCCGTGATCTTCACCGACAGCGAACACGACAAGGTGCGCGACCTCGCTCGCCAGGTTGAAGCACAAAGCAGCCAGCAGAATCTGGGCCTGGTCAGCAACAGCCTGCCCTTGCCGTTGGCCGACGGTTGCGCGAGCAAAGTGGTGTGCATGGAGGTGCTGGAACACATCGATCAGCCCGAGCCCTTCATGGCCGAACTGGTGCGCATGGGTCGCCCCGGCGCGTTGTATTTGCTCAGTGTGCCGGCGCCGGTCGGCGAGCATTTGCAACAAGGTATCGCCCCGGCCAACTACTACCAGTCACCCAATCACGTCCAGATTTTCACAGAGCAGCGTTTTGCCGCTCTGGTGGAGGACGCAGGTCTTGTGATCGTGCATCGTCAGGCCACCGGTTTTTTCTGGGTGATGGGCATGATCTTCTTCTGGGCCAGTGAGCGGGCTGCCGGGCGGGATTTGGGCGGCGCAGTGCGTGACCGCATTCATGCGCCGTACCCACCCCTGATGGAGAGCTGGGCCCGGACCTGGCAAGACCTCTTGGCGCAACCCGACGGGCTGGCGATCAAGCAGATGCTCGATCGTTTCATGCCCAAGAGTCAGGTGATCATCGCGCGCAAACCTCTGGATAACCGAGGTGAGCCATGAGCAGCAAACGAATCATGGATATCGAAGTGCTGCGTGCCATAGCAGTGCTCGGTGTGTTGTTCCATCACTTGCAAGGCAGCCTGTTCACTGATCCCGTGCCGCTGCTTGAAAAAATCCACACCTGGGCGCAGCCGTGGTGGGGCGTCGATCTGTTTTTCGCGATCTCCGGCTTCGTGATTGCCCGTAGTCTGATTCCTGTGCTGCAAGGCTGTAGCACGCGTCAGGAATACTGGGAGCAGACACGCAACTTCTGGCTGCGACGAGCGTTTCGCCTGTTGCCATCAGCCTGGTTGTGGCTGGCGCTGATGTTGCTGGCGTGTGTGTGTTTTAACCGCTCCGGCGCGTTCGGCACCTTGTCCGCCAACCTCCAGGCGACGCTCGCGGGGGTGCTTCAGTACGCCAATTTCCGTTTTGCCGAGGCCTTCTTTCATTACGAATACGGCAGCAGTTTCGTGTATTGGAGCCTGTCGCTGGAGGAGCAGTTTTATCTGCTGTTCCCGCTGCTGATTCTTGTATGCCGCAAACATCTGGTGTGGGCGTTGCTGGCGCTGGTCGCGGTGCAGCTGTTCACGCTGCGCACGCCGCTGCTGATGGTGGTTCGTACCGACGCTCTGGCCCTTGGGATACTGTTGGCGATGTGGAGTGTGCAGCCGAGTTACAGCCGTTGGCAGCCGACGTTTCTGCGCCGGCCATGGGCGGGGGTGTCGTCACTGATTGTGGTCGGATTGCTGTTGAGCTTTATGGCTACGGACCGTTTCACCTTCACGAACTATCGCATCGGCTCGATCGCACTCCTCAGCGCGGTGCTGGTCTGGATTGCTTCCTATAACCGCGATTACCTTTTGCCCTCCGGTGGATTGCAGCGGCTGATGGCGTGGATCGGCAGCCGTTCCTACGGCATTTACCTGATCCACATTCCGGCCTATCAGCTGGTGCGCGAAGTGATCTTCCGTTTGCAGAGTGCCGGCCTGCCGAGTCCGGCCGGGCATCCGGCGGTCACGCTGCTGATCGCTTTCGGGTTGATTGTGCTGCTCAGTGAACTGAATTACCGATTGATCGAAATGCCCATGCGCAACCGTGGCGCTGCGCTGGTCCAGCGCCTCGGTACATCCCGAACTGTCGCCCCATCCTCTGGAGCCACCTCATGCTGAGACTGTTAAAGAAACTTACGGCGACAACGCCCGCACCGGTTCCTGCGCCACCCGCCGCCCCAGTGGTAGACAAAGTCGATCCTTACATGCTCGGGCTGCACGATGCGATGCTCAGTGGCTGGTTCAATCAGGAGACCGGCGAGCTGTTCACAGGCTTCCCGGTGTCAGCAGATGACACCTTGATTGATGTGGGCTGCGGTGATGGCGGCAACGTGCAATTTTGCGGCAGGCGCGGGGCGAAAATCATCGTCGCCGACATTGACGCGGCCAAAGTAGAAGCCACCCGTCAGCGCCTGAGCGATACGCCGGCGCGCGACGTCGAATGTCACGTCACTGACTGCAACCCGCTGCCGATTGCCGACGCCACGGCCACGCGGGTGGTATCCACCGAAGTCATCGAACATGTAGACGATCCGGCGCAGTTCCTCGCCGAGCTAGTACGGGTCGGCAAGCCGGGCGCACTGTATTTGCTCAGCGTCCCGCACCCCAGCTCCGAAGACCTGCAAAAGGACATCGCCGCACCGGTGTATTTCCAGAAGCCCAATCACATTCGCATCATTAGCGAAGAGCAGTTCAAGGCGATGGTCACTGACGCCGGTCTGGAAGTGCTCAGCCACAGTCAGTACGGCTTTTACTGGTCGATGTGGATGCTGCTGTTCTGGGAAGCCAAGGTCGATTTGAGCAACGCCGATCACCCACTGCTCAATCACTGGGCCTGCACGTGGAAGGCCGTTCTGGATTCGCCTCGCGGTGCGCAGATCAAACAGGCACTGGACGCGGTCGTGGCAAAAAGTCAGGTGATCATTGCCCGCAAGCCGATGGCTGATTAAGGTAGCGAGCTGCGCGATAAAGGGCCTTGAACGGCCCTTTTTGCTTTTCAGGGATAAGGCATTTCATGGTTCATTTCACTCGACTGATTGCCTTGCTGACGGCGCTGGTGCTGCTCAGCGGCTGCGAGCAACAAGACGCGCCACCGCTCGATCAGCAACTCTACGTCTGGCAACGGCAATGGACGCCGGCCCATGACGCCGCCCTGCGCGACAGTCGTGCGGACTTTTCGACGTTACGGGTGCTGGCCTTGCAGGCGTTTCCTCAGGCCGGCTGGCGTCGGGCGCGGATCGATCCGGGGTTGCTTAAACGCGATGGTCGGCCGCTGATTGCGGTGATTCGTCTGGATGGTCAGCTCAAGTCGTTGGACCAGGACGAAGTGACGGCGCAGATCCAACAGGTGCTCAGCGACTGGCAAGTGCAGGGACTGACATTGTCCGGTGTGGAAATTGACCACGATGCGGGCAACGCCCGGCTACCGGCCTATCGAATTTTTCTGGCGCACCTGCGTGCAGTTTTACCGGCGACTTTACCGCTGAGCATAACGGCGTTACCGGCGTGGCTGGACAGTCCCGAACTACCGGCGCTGTTATCGACCGTCGATAGCAGCGTGTTGCAGGTACATGCGGTGAGCGATCCACGGCGCGGGCTGTTCGACCCCGATCAGGCGCGAAAGTGGGCCAGAAACTGGAGTCGCCTCACGACGAAGCCTTTCTATCTGGCGCTGCCGGCCTATGGTGTGGCCCTGTTGCCAAGCGCCAGTGGCGCACTGGTTGTGGAAAGCGAGGTGCCGGTGGGGCGGGGCGGCGAGCGCCGGGAACTGCTGGCTGATCCGCGGCAACTGAGCACGCTTGCCGCTGAATTGCGCGCCGATTCGCCCGCTCATCTGGCCGGCCTTATCTGGTTTCGCCTGCCGTTGGCGGGCGACCGCCGGGCCTGGAGCCTGACAACGCTGGGCGCGGTGGCTCGCGGTGACACGCTCGACAGTCGCTTGAGTGTGAAACTAAGTGCGCAAGACGGCCTCTATGACATCAGCGTCAGCAACCAAGGCAACCTCGATACTGCTTGGCCCGAACGTGTGACCCTGGCCGTACAGGGCTGTGATGGCGCCGATGCGCTGGCCGGTTATGCGTTGCAACAGAGCCCGGATCTGCTTACCTTCACCCGCCTTAGCGACGGCCCAATAGCGGCCGGTGGACAGCGAGCGGTCGGTTGGGCGCGCTGCACAAAAATTGATCAAGGAGGTTCAAATGTTCTCCCGTAACTGGCCCCGCCATCTGCTCTGTTTAAGCCTCAGCTTGCCGCTGGGTTCGGCGCTGGCTTGCGGACCGGACTTCCCGATGCGCTTGCTGGACAACCGTGGACAGTCGCTGGCGGAGCTGCCCGAAGGTAACTTCCAGTTTGAGATCAATCGTCTCGGGCATGCCATCGCGGGGCTCAAGCATGTTGCGCAGTCCCCCAACGGCATGGAGGCGGCTGACTACGTAGAACAGCGAGACACCGCCGAGCAGGCAGGACTGACGGCGGAACAGCAAGCGCTGGTGAAACAACTGCGCAGCCTGACAGATGCGCTTCAGGTCGAAGCGCAAGGTGCGAGCTTGCCGGCCGAGCTCAATCTGTATCTGGCGGGTGCTGCGGCGTTCAGTGCGGGCGATCTTGGATTGGCCGCCGAATATTTCCGGAAAGTACTGGCGTTGCCGGCCGATCAACGCGCCTTGCGCAGCACCTGGGCGGCGTACTCGCTGGGTCGGGCGCTGTTTGCCATGAGCGCCGAGGCGGACGCGTCGCCCGATCTGCTGGCGCAGTCGCGCAAGGCGTTCGAGCAGACCCGTCAGCTGAGCATCGACGGCTTCAGCGACCCACTGGAACTGGGTGTCGCCAGCCTCGGCGAAGAAGCTCGCGCGGCCCGTACCGCCGGCGACTGGGACAGCGCCATCGAACTCTACGCCGCGCAAAACCTCCACGGTTCAGCCGTCGGTTACACCTCGTTGAAGCTGTTGATGGCGGATCTGTTGGCGATGCCTGACGATCAACTGACCGCGTTGCTCAAGGGTAAACCGGTGCAACAACTGGCCACCGCGTCCTTGATCAGCCGCCTGGGCTGGTCATTCGGTGAACAACCAGCGAACGAATTGAAACTGATCAAACTGCTGCAAAGCAGCACGCGCGGCAGCCTGGATAACGCGGATCGATTGGCCGCGATGAACTATCAACAAGGTGATTACGCCAGCGCCAAGGCCTTCCTCGAGCACGCCGGTGACGGCGGCCTGGCGTGGTGGTTGCGAGCGAAACTGGCGTTGCGCGAGGGCGATAAAAACGCAGCGGCTGCGGCGTATGCCAAGGCGGCTCAGGCGTTCCCGCAGAATGAATCGTGGGGTGATCGCCGCACGCCGGACTACGACTACGAAACGCTTCAGCCCAAGTGCCGGGTCGAGGGTGAAAGTGCGATTCTTGCGCTGCAACGCGGGGACTATCTGCAAGCATTCGATCAGCTGTATCGCAGCCGGAGCATCTATTGGCTCGATGCCGCGACGGTGGCCGAACGGGTACTGACCGTCGATGAACTCAAGCATTACGTCGATACGCAGGTGCCCGCACCACCGCCGTTGAGCCAGCAGGATCGCGACAACTACGTACCGCTTCCGGTGGCAGCAAAATTGCGCAATCTGCTCGGGCGCCGATTGCTGCGCGAAGAGCGTTATGACGAAGCACTGGTGTACTTCGACAATCCTGATCTTCAGAAAAAAGCACGGTTGTATGCGCAACAGCGTCAGCTGGCGGACGCCGCGTGGTGGCCGACCAAACGCGCCGCTGCCCTGTTCAATGCCGCATGGACGGCGCGCGAGTGGGGGATGGACATTCTCGGCTACGAAATGGCTCCCGACTACGCCACGTTTGGCGGCAATTACAGCCTCGAAAACACTGCGCTGAAAGTCGGACCATTAGTCGCCGAAGGTGAAGTTCAGCGTCAGCAAGCCAGTGCCGCCAAACCCGATGAGCGCTATCACTATCGCTTTGTGGCCACAGCATTGGCCAGTCGCGCCGCCGATAACTTGCCGCACACCAGTCAGGCCTTTGCGGCGGTGCTGTGCTCGGCGGCGGGCTGGAACAGCAGCCTTGAAGACCAAAGCGCTCTGTACCAGCGCTACGTGAAAGAAGGGCCTTATGTGGATTGGGCGGTGGATTTTGGTCACCAGTGCCCTTACCCCGATTTCGAAAATGCCAGCAAACGTTATGTGACCCAAGCGACTGACGCGACGCGTACAGTGTTGCGGCCGTACAAGTGGCCGTTGCAGATCGGCGGTGTCATTGGCGTGACGGCAGTGGCGCTGCTGTTGATCAATCGTCGCCGCCGTCGGGCGCAGTAAGGCTTACGCCTGTTGCACGAAGGTCAGCCGCACCGCGAAGCCGATCAACAGGCTGCCAAACAGCCATTGCTGGAGGCGCTGGGCCGAAGGACTGCGTTGCAGCCAACGGCCCAGAGCTGCGCCGACCAGTGCATAGGCGCTGTCGAAGAGGAAGCCGACACCGACCAGCAGCATGCCCAGGATTGCGAATTGCGTGAGGACTGATCCGGCGTGTGGATCGATGAACTGTGGCAGCAGCACCGAACAGAACAGCAACGCCTTGGGGTTGAGCAGATTGGTGAACAGGCCGCGCTGGATCGACGCTGCCCAGCGCGGTTTTACGGTGGTGGCGTCAGGGCCGTTCAGGTTCGGCAGCATTGTGGTGCGCAGGCATTGAATACCGATCCACAACAGGTACGCGGCCCCGGCCAGACGCACCACATCGAAGGTCCACGGCGCGGCCTTGAACAACACCGCCAACCCCAGCGCGGCCAATGCAACGTGACAACCTCGGGCAATGCCCAGGCCTATCGCGGTTGCCAATGCCGCCGCTTTACCCTGACGGGCGCCGGTTTGCAGCAGCAGGATCATGTCCGGTCCGGGCAACAAATACACCACCGCCAATGCCATGAAAAACAGTCCGATTCCTGCCATCTTGCGCCCCTTTCGTTGTCGATTCGGTAGGACCAGTCTAGGGCGCAAGGGCAGGGCAGGTGGTTGCGTAGTCAGCTTCTAAAGCAGGGGAAATTGGCATAACCTGCTGCTTTAAGACGATAGAACCATCAGGATCTGCCAAGCCATGAAACTGGACGCCTACGACCGCAAAATCCTAGCGGCCCTGCAACGGGATGGTCGACTGAGCAATGTGCAATTGGCCGACGAAATCGGTCTGTCCGCCTCGCCCTGTTTGCGTCGGGTGCGGATGCTGGAGGAGGCCGGGGTGATTCGCGGCTATCAGGCCAATCTGGATCGTGACGAGGTGGGGCTTGGGCTGACGGTGTTTGTCGGGGTCAAAGTCGAACGTCACAACGACGAGCAGGCTGAAGCCTTCCGCGTGGCCGTGACGGCGCTGCCGGAAGTGATTTCGGCGTTTCTGGTGTCCGGGGAATCGGATTTTTTACTTCAAGTGGTGGTGCCGGACTTGCGCGGGTACGACCGCTTTCTCACGGAACGGCTGCTGAAATTGCCGGGTGTGAGCGATATACGCAGCAACTTTGCGATTCATACGGTGAAGACGCCAGGGGCGTTGCCGTTGGGGCATTTGCCGCTTTAGACCGAGTCGACTCCATCGCGAGCAAGCTCGGCTCCCACACTGGTTTGGTTAACACCACAAATCAACTGTGGGAGCGAGCCTGCTCGCGAAAGCGGTCTTGCGGGCCTCTACATCTGCGTCGCCATCCCCTCCACATTCATCGCCGCCTGACGCAACGCCTCCGACCGCGTCGGGTGCGGATGACACGTCAGCGCAATGTCCTCGGCCGAGGCGCTGAACTCCATTGCCACGCAATACTCGCCAATCATTTCACTGACGCTCGGGCCCACCAGGTGGACGCCAAGAATTTCGTCGGTGCGTTCATCGGCCAACACTTTGGCGAAGCCTTCGGTCTCGTGGTTGATCTTGGCCCGGCTGTTGGCGGTGAATGGGAATTTGCCGACCTTGTACGCGCGACCTTCGGCCTTGAGCTGCTCTTCGGTCTTGCCGACGCTGGCCAGCTCCGGTTTGGTGTAGACCACACTGGGAATCAGGTTGTAATTCACTTCGCCGGCCTTGCCGACGATCTGTTCCACGCAGGCCATGGCTTCGTCTTCTGCCTTGTGGGCGAGCATCGGCCCGGACGTGACGTCGCCGATCACCCACACGCCCGCCGCTTCGGTGCGGTGGCCCTTGTTGGCGAGCATCCCACGCTTGTCTGTGGCGAGGCCGACGTTTTCCAGCCCAAGGCCTTGGGTGTAAGGCCTGCGACCGATCGACACCAGCACGTAATCGGCCTCCAGCAACTCGGCGGTGCCGCCCGCCGCCGGTTCAATGCTGAGCTGAACACCGGTCGCCGATGACGTGGCGCGGGTGACTTTCGAACTCAACTTGAAAGTGATGCCTTGTTTACTCAATGAACGCTGAAGTGTTTTGCCGGCCTCAACGTCCACACCCGGACAGATGCGGTCGAGAAACTCGACTACCGTGACTTGAGCACCCAGGCGCCGCCACACCGAGCCCAGCTCCAGACCGATGACGCCGGCCCCAATCACCACCAGATGTTTTGGCACTTCGGTCAGCGACAGCGCGCCGGTGGAATCGAGGATACGTTGATTGTCGATGTCGACGCCCGGCAGGGGAGTGGGTTCGGAGCCGGTGGCGATGATGATGTCTTTGGCGCTCAACTCGGTCTTGCCGCCGGCACTGTCGGTGACTGTGACTTTGCCCGGCCCGTCGATGTGGCCCCAGCCCTTGATCCAGTCGACTTTGTTTTTGCGAAACAGAAACTCGATGCCCTTGGTCAGCCCGGTAACGCTTTCATCCTTTTGTTTCATCATCTGAGCAAGGTTGAGGATGGGTTTGACCTCGATGCCCAGGTTGGCGAATTCCGAACCCATGGCCGCGTCGTAGAGTTCGGAGGCATGTAACAGCGCCTTGGACGGCATGCAACCGACGTTCAGGCAGGTGCCTCCGAGGGTCGCGCGACCTTCGACGCATGCCGCTTTCAAACCCAGCTGGCCTGCACGGATCGCTGCGTTATAACCGCCGGGGCCACCGCCCAGAATCACGACGTCGTAGTTGCTCATGGATGGACTCCTGAAGTGAGGGATCGGGCTGGTTAAAAGTAGTAGCTGGCTAAAATTACGAACGTAATATGTGCGTTTCGCGCTGTTTCGGTCAAGGCTTCAGCGACGCGACAGGTTCAGCGTCTTTGGATTGAGGGATTTAGAACAAAAATTTCACCCCTTTTGTTATACCGTAACGAAATGCGGTGTCCGCGTTGAATAAACACTGGGGTGGTATGCAAGTCGATCTCGAAGTCGATGGCGCGCAAGTAGCCGGGTTGCCGCGCTTTCAACAGGCGGTCTTTCAGGGGCGACGATTGCGTCAGTTCACCATTGGCCTGAGTGCTTTGGCAGCGCTCGGGCTGGTGTTGGCGTTATTTGTCGGATTGTTTGCGCCACAGTCGCTGTGGGGCGCATTGCTGGTAAATCAGAGCGCCGCTTTGCTGGTGCTGGTTGCCGGTCTGCAATCCGCCTGGTGGGTTACGCGGTGGCGTGCACAGACAATGAACCCGACGCCGCCCGTGGTCGTCGTTGACGAAATTGTTGCGCCTGAAGGTTGGTATGAGCGATTGCTGGATGGGCTCAGTCGGCGCTCGGTACGCATGCTTGGCCAGATCGGCGCGCCAACGCTCTGGCTCGGCGGCTGGGCGCTGCTGACGCTATTCAGCATCAGTCAGTTCTGGAACCTCGCGCTACCGCCCGCAGCGCTGGGGTTATCGGCCAGTGTCGGCGCGGCCCTCGCGTTGCTGCTGGCGTTCGGTTTGCTGGTCGCTGAGCGGCAACTGGCCCAAGAAAACGTCGCCCAATGGCCGGAGGCCGGTGCACTGGCGCAACTGACTCGGGTGGCAATCATTTGCCTGGTGCTTGGCGCATTGTGCCTGTTGTTCGCCAGTGAAACGTCGGTGTGGCCGGTGCGATTGGCGGTGCTGATCGGTTTGCTGCCGGGGTTGGTCGCAGTCGAGTTACTGCTGCGTGCAGTGTTGTCGCTGTTCAGTCCACAGCGCGAACAACTCGAACCTGCATTGCTGGCGCGCAGTTTTGTCGCTGACATGCTGCGCTGGCCGCCGCAGCCGCTGCTCGCCTTGCAGCACGAATTGCACAACCGCTTCGGCATCGACTTGCGGCAAATCTGGGCCTTCACTTACATGCGCCGGGCGTTTTTGCCGGTGCTGGCGGTGGTTGCCGTCGTCGGCTGGTCACTCACCGGCATTCACGAAATACCGTTGCAGGGGCGGGGTATCTACGAGCGTTTCGGCAAACCGGTGGAAGTGTTTGGTCCTGGTTTGCACGCCGGTCTACCGTGGCCTTTGGGTCGCGTACTGAATGTTGAAAACGGTGTGGTTCACGAGTTGGCCACCAGCGTTGGTGAAGCGTCGGCACCGGTTGTGCCCGAGCCCGCCGAAGGCCCGGCACCGGCGATTGCCAATCGGCTGTGGGACGCCAGTCATGTGAACGACAAATCCCAGGTCATCGCCAGCAGCCGCGCCGACAAGCAGAGCTTCCAGATCGTCAACATGGACGTGCGTTTCGTCTATCGCATCGGCCTGACCGATCAAGCGGCGTTGGCGGCGACCTACAACATTGCCGATGTACCGACGCTGATTCGCAGCACCGCCAGCCGGATTCTGGTGCATGACTTCGCCTCGCGAACCCTTGATGGGTTGCTCGGCGAAGACCGGGTAGGGCTCGCTGAAGAGATCGGCCGTGCCGTGCAGGCTGACCTGCAGAAACTCGACAGTGGCGTGGAAATTCTTGCCACCGTGGTGGAGGCGATTCATCCACCGGCCGGCGCCGCCAATGCCTATCACGGTGTGCAGGCCGCGCAGATCGGTGCTCAAGCATTGATCTCGCGAGAACGCGGTGCCGCCGCCGAGGCGACCAATTTGGCGCAACTGCAAGCGAGCATTGCGCGCGATCAAGCGACCGCCAGCGCCCATGAAATCAACGCCACGGCACAGGCGGCGGACCTGAAATTCAGCGCGGAGCAGAAAGCCTACGCCAGCGCAGGGCAGGCTTTTGTGCTGGAACAATATCTCAGCCAACTGAGCCTGGGCCTGGCCAACACCAAGCTGCTGATTCTTGATCATCGTCTGGGCGGCAGCAGTGCGCCAACCATCGACCTTCGTACTTTCACGCTGCCGGCTGATCCTGCGTCGCCGCGTACGAGCGCCCAGCCAGGAGCTACCCATTGAGCCAGTCGCATACACACGATCACGATGACCACGCCGGCCACGATCACGGTCATGGCGGGCATCACCATGGTCACCACCATCATCACCACGGTGATCCACAAGAAGCCGGCCCGTTTCCCTGGCGGCGCATGGGCTGGGCAGCATTGCTCGTGGCCTTTGCCATCGCAACCGCTAGCCTGGTTCAAGTGCGCTCGGGGGAGGCCACGGTCATCACACGCTTCGGCAATCCATCGCGGGTTTTGCTGGAACCGGGTCTTGGCTGGCGCTGGCCGGCACCGTTTGAAGCGGCCATCCCTGTCGACTTGCGTCTGCGCACCACCTCCAGTGGATTGCAGGATGTCGGCACCCGCGATGGATTGCGCATCATTGTTCAGGCTTACGTGGCGTGGCAGGTGCAGGGCGATTCGGACAACGTACAACGCTTCATGCGTGCAGTGCAGAATCAGCCGGATGAAGCGGCGCGGCAGATCCGCACATTTGTCGGCTCTGCGCTGGAAACCACAGCCGCCAGTTTTGACTTGGCGAACCTGGTCAACACCGACGCCAATCAAGTTCACATTGCCGACTTTGAGGCGCAACTTCGCCATCAGATCGATCAGCAGTTGCTCACCACCTATGGCGTTCGCGTTCTGCAAGTCGGCATCGAGCGTCTGACTCTGCCGTCGGTAACCTTGACTGCCACTGTGGATCGCATGCGCGCCGAGCGTGAAACAATCGCCACCGAACGCACAGCAATCGGCAAGCGTGAAGCTGCACAAATCCGGTCGGCCGCCGAGCGGGATGCGCGGATCGTGCAAGCCGATGCAATGGTGAAAGCCGCTGATATCGAAGCTCAATCGCGGGTCGAAGCGGCGCAAATTTACGGCCGTGCGTATGCCGGTTCTCCGCAGTTGTACAACTTGCTGCGCTCACTCGACACCTTGGGCACCATCGTTTCACCGGGCACCAAACTGATATTGCGCACGGATGCTGCGCCATTCCGGGTATTGGTTGACGGACCGCCGACCCTCGAAAACAAGTCCGGGTCGCAGCCATGAGTTTAGTTCCACGTGGAACACATGAGTTAAGTAGCCCTTGGATTCAGGCCGGGCGCCTGGCTTTTCTCGCGCTTTACGCGGTGACCGTTCTGGCCGCGTTAGCCTGGGCGTTCTCCAATGTGCGGCAAATTGATCCACAGAATCGCGCGGTGGTTTTGCATTTCGGTGCGCTGGATCGCATCCAGAACGCCGGTTTGTTGTTGGCATGGCCGCGACCTTTTGAGCAGGTGGTTTTACTGCCGGCGGCAGATCGCATTATCGAACGTCGAGTGGAAAACCTTCTGCGCAGTGATGTCGCCTTGCAGGCTGATCGAGCTGCCACGTTTGCCACGCCGCTCAGTGATGCACTCGCCGGTTCCGGCTATTTGCTGACGGGTGATGCCGGCGTGGTGCAACTCGATGTGCGGGTTTTCTACAAAGTCACCGAGCCGTATGCCTTCGTGCTGCAAGGTGAACATGTGCTGCCAGCGCTGGATCGACTGGTCACCCGCAGCGCTGTGGCCCTGACCGCGGCGCGAGATCTGGACACTATTCTGGTGGCGCGTCCGGAGCTGATTGGCGCCGACAATCAGGCTGCTGAACGCCGTGAACGTCTGCGCGGTGATCTGGTGCAAAGCATCAATCAACGTTTAGCCGAGCTGACAGCAACAGGGCAGGGGCTGGGTATTGAAGTCGCCCGAGTCGATGTGCAATCGAGTCTGCCCGGTCCTGCCGTGAACGCCTTCAACGCAGTATTGACCGCGAGTCAGCAGGCCGACAAAGCCGTGGCGAACGCGCGCACCGAAGCCGAGAAGGCGACCCAGGCCGCCAACGAACAAGCGGATCGAACGCTGCAAGTGGCCCATGCCCAAGCCAGCGAACGACTGGCAAAAGCGTCTGCCGACACCGCCACCGTACTGAGCCTGGCCAAGGCGCAACAGCAGGGCACCGACCCGCAAATGCTGCTGCGTATTTACCGCGAGCGGATGCCGAAGATTCTCGGCCAGGCCGGCTCAGTAACCACGGTAAATCCGAAAGACGATTCCCGCCTGATCATTCAGGGAGCTGCCCAATGACCGCGCACACCACCCCCGCACCGAGCATGTTGTCCTCAGCCGAACAGCGCAGCGCCGCTCGCCAATTGACGCTGGCCATGCTCGCACTGGGTCTGCTCGGGCTCGGTTTGATCTGGCGCGGGCTGTCGCCGGAGCAGACCGGCATCAGCCAATTGCTGCTCGGGTTTGCGTCGCTGTTGGTGGCCGTGCCGGTGATGCGTTCGGCGTGGTACAGCCTGCGTTACCCGAGCTTGCACGGGATCACCGACCAGTTGATCGCGCTCGCCATGCTCGGCGCCTGGGCCACCGGCGATTTGCTGACTGCCGCGTTGTTGCCGATCATCATGATTTTCGGCCACGTCCTGGAAGAGCGCAGCGTGATCGGTTCTCAGGAAGCGATTCATGCACTCGGCAAACTCACCCGCAGCCATGCACGAAAGGTTCAGGCGGATGGCTCGATCCTCGAAGTCGACAACAGCACCCTCAAGGCCGGTGACCTGGTCGAGGTGCGCGCGGGTGATCGCGTACCGGCGGATGGCCGGGTGTTGTCCGGTCAGGCGAGCCTCGATACCGCTTCAATAACCGGTGAGTCGGTGCCGATGGAAGCCGGCGTTGGCATGCCGGTGTTCGGAGGGGCGATCAACCTCGATGGCCTGCTTCGCATTGAAGTGACCCGCACCGGCAATGAATCGACCCTGGGCAAAGTCATCGCGCTGATGCAAAGCGCCGAGCGCTCCAAGCCACCGATTACTCGCTTGCTGGAGCGTTATGCCGGCAGCTACATGGTGCTGGTGTTGCTGCTGGCCGCAGTGACGTGGTTCGTCACCAATGATGCTCAGGCGATGCTCGCGGTGTTGGTCGCAGCGTGTCCTTGCGCACTGGTGTTGTCGGCGCCAGCGACAGCCATTGCCGGGGTGGCGGTGGCGGCGCGGCACGGCATTCTGATCCGCAGTTCGGCGTTTCTTGAAGAGCTGGCAGACCTGACGTCGTTGGTGGTGGATAAAACCGGCACGCTGACGTTCGGCACCTTGCGCTTGCAGTCCATCGACAGTCCGCTGGAAGACCGCAGTCACGTCCTGAAACTGGCCGCCAGTCTTGGTTCGGCCAGCAGTCATCCAGTCAGTCGTGCGCTCGCTGGGCTGGTCACGCAGGAGCATTTTTTGCTGCTGTCGGACATCCACGAGCGCCAGGGCTTGGGCGTGGTGGCCATGACCGAGCAGGGCGAGGCCGCACTTGGTCGCCCGGAGTTGTTCACGCAATTGGGCATTATTACGTCGGCGGTTCCGGAACATGACGGCCCGATAGCAGGGTTGGCGCTTAACGGTGAGTTTCTCGCCTGGCTATTGCTGGCCGACAGCGTCAAACCCGAGGCGCGATTTGCTTTGAGTGAGCTGCGAGAGCTTGGCCTGGGTCGGCAATTGCTGCTCACTGGAGATCGGCAGAGCGTCGCGCGCACGCTCGCGCGCGATGTCGGCATCAGCGATGTTGAAGCGCAGGCGTTGCCGGAGGACAAGCTCAATCGCGTGCTTAAGGAAATTGGCAGCGGCTTCCGGCCGATGGTGGTCGGGGACGGGATCAACGACTCACTGGCGCTCAAGGCCGGTGTCGTGGGTGTCGCAATGGGCGCGGGCGGGGCAGACATTGCGCTGGCCTCGGCTGACATCGTGTTGATCGGCAGCGACCTGCGTCGGCTTGGCACCTGTGTGCGCTTGAGTCGTCAATGCCGTCAGACCTTGCAGGTCAATGTGATCATTGGCTTGGGCTGGACACTGGCGATTGTTGCCTTCGCTGCGTTTGGCTGGCTCGGCGCGGCAGGGGCAATGATTGCAGCGTTGCTGCATAACTTGAGCACGTTGCTGGTACTGGGCAACGCCGGACGTTTGCTGCGGTTTCAGGAACCTTTGCTCAAGCTCAAAGAAGACAGTTAAGCAAATCGAAAGCTTTGTTGCAGGCCTGTGTAACGCCGTTGGGGCAGAGCGCTCCAGTGGCCGCGGCGCGACTGAACAGCTGGACTGGAACTTTGCTGAACTGTGCTCTGAATTGACAGTCATCTATGGAGAGGGCGCACCACTTCAACTGTGACCTGGCTTAAGCAGTGGATTCACGCTGGTTGCAGCTTCGCTGATTTTAGAAAACGGCTATTAATTCGATAGCCAGCTAATTTTCAGAGATGGTCTACCCTCACATCAGACGTCTGAAACAAGGGGATTGTCCATGCTCGCGCACCTTCCACCGGCCTTACAGAATCTGCATTTACCGCTTCGCCTGCGACTCTGGGACGGCCATGAATTCAATTTGGGACCGACGCCCAGCGTCACGATTGTGGTCAAGGATCCACAAATGGTTTCCCAGTTCACCCATCCAAGCCTGGACGCGCTCGGAGCGGCGTTTGTCGAGGGCAAGCTTGAGCTGGAAGGCTCCATCAGCGAGGTTATCCGCGTCTGCGATGAATGGAGCCAGGCGATGCTGGACGAGAATGACGACAATCAACCCGTTCGTGTCCTCCACGACAAGGAAGCCGACGCCAAAGCCATCTCCTACCATTACGACCTTTCCAACGCGTTTTATCAGCTATGGCTCGACAGCGACATGGCGTATTCCTGCGCGTATTTCGAGACCGGCAGTGAAACCCTGGAGCAGGCCCAGCAGGCCAAATTCCGTCTCCTGTGTCGTAAATTGAGGTTGCAGCCGGGTGAATATTTGCTGGACGTCGGTTGCGGTTGGGGCGGACTGGCGCGGTATGCGGCGCGGGAGTTCGGTGCGAAGGTGTTTGGCATTACGCTGAGCAAGGAGCAACTCGCCCTGGCCCGTGAGCGAGTTAAGGAGGAAGGTCTGGAGGATTTGGTCGAACTACAACTGCTCGACTACCGCGACCTGCCGCAGGACGGACGCTTCGACAAAGTGGTCAGTGTCGGCATGTTCGAACACGTGGGCCACGCCAACCTGGCTGAATACTGCAAAACCTTGTTCGGCGCGGTGAAAGAGGGCGGTCTGGTAATGAACCACGGGATCACCGCCAAACACATTGACGGTCGGCCGGTTGGGCGTGGTGCTGGCGACTTCATTGGGCACTATGTGTTCCCCAACGGCGAGCTGCCGCACCTCTCGATGATCGCTGCCGAAATCAGTGACGTGGGGCTGGAGATCGTTGACGTGGAAAGCTTGCGCCTGCATTACGCGCGTACCCTGGATCACTGGAGCGAACGCCTGGAGGACAATCTGGAAACGGCGTCCAGGCAAGTCCCCGAGCAAACCTTGCGGATCTGGCGGCTGTACCTGGCGGGGTGCGCTTATGCATTTGCCAGGGGCTGGATCAACTTGCACCAGATCCTCGCGGTTAAAGCCCACCCCGATGGCAGTCATGAGTTGCCCTGGACGCGCGACGATATCTACACCCCTTAAAGAATCGGTGAAATAAGCCGGGCGACCCGCATGCCGAATTGCTGCACGCGGCGGGTCTCCCGGCTTTCTTCTTTGGCGATTTCATGCGCCTGAGCGAAGTCATCGTTGAGCATCTGTTCCACCTCCGCGGCAAACACGCTGTCGACCGTCAACAACATCACTTCGAAGTTGAGTCGGAACGAGCGGTTGTCCATGTTGGCACTGCCGATGGCGCTGATTTCACTGTCGATCAACACCACTTTCTGGTGCAGGAAACCGGGTTCATAACGGAATACTCGAACACCGGCGCTTACAGCTTCGAAGGCATACAGGCTGGAGGCGGCGTAGACGATGCGGTGGTCTGGACGAGAAGGCAGCAACAGTCGCACATCAACACCCCGCAACGCCGCCAGCCTGAGTGCCGCGAATACCGCTTCGTCGGGAATGAAATAGGGGGTGGTGATCCACACTCGCTCAGTCGCTGCATGGATGGCTTCGACGAAGAATAACGAACAGGTTTCGTAGGAATCCGCCGGGCCGCTCGCCAAAAATTGGCAAAGCACGCCGTCGTCGGGATACACGTCCGGCAGGATCAATGGCGGCAATGATCGCGCAGCCCAAAACCAGTCTTCGGCAAATGACTCCTGCATACAGGCCACCACCGGTCCCCGCACTCGAACATGGGTGTCTCGCCACGGCGCCAGCGGTGGTTTCTCGCCCATGTATTCGTCGCCCACGTTATGCCCGCCCACGAAACCCAGCACACCATCGACCACCACGATCTTGCGATGGTTGCGGAAGTTGACCTGGAAGCGGTTGAGCCATCCACTGCGGGTGGCGAACGCTTTGACTTCAACGCCGGCATCGCGTAACGGTTGCACGTAACTTTTGGGCAGGGCGTGGCTGCCAATGCGGTCGTAAAGCAGGTAAACCGCGACGCCTTCGGCGGCTTTTTTCAGCAGCAGATTGTGCAGACGCTGGCCAAGACGATCGTCGTGGATGATAAAAAACTGAATCAGTACGGCTTCTTTCGCACCGCTGATGGCTTCGAAAATCGAATCAAACGTGGCCTGACCATTGATCAACAAGCGTACTTCGTTGTTTGCCAGGCACGGCATTCGGCCAAGCTTGGGCATCGCCCGCAACGACGCGTAGGCATTGGAGGCACGAGCGGTCAGTGCCTCTTCGACCCAAGGGCGCCAGTTGAGTTCGGAGACGGCTTTACGCATCTCTTCGTTGGCCTGGCGCCGAGCCTTGATGTAACCATCGAAGGTACTGCTGCCGAAGATTAGATACGGAATGAGTGTGAGGTAGGGCATAAACACCAACGAAAGCGCCCAGGCGATTGATCCCTGAGCGGTGCGCACGTTGAGCACGGCGTGGATGGCCGCGATCGTGCCCAGAGAGTGAAGCAGTGCAATGGTGTAGCCAAAAATGTGTGGTCCGAAGTAATCCATGGGGCAGCCCTGCTCCTGAAGATTCAGTGCTTAACAGACCATGTTCCGTGCAAAATGTCGCTATTTAATTGGCCCATGAACCGAAGCCGAAGGTTGGCGTCTAACGGCCACTACTGATCAGGAGTTACTCGATGAACGTTCGTCTGCTGGGTTTGGCCATGGCTATTGGTTTGTCACTTCCTGTGGCAGCTCACGCACAGATGCTGCAACCCGGGTTGTGGGAATTGACCACAAGCAACATGAAGGTCGATGACCAGAACCTGCCGGACTTACAACTGATCCTCGGTCAGTTGCAGAGCCAGATGACCCCGGAACAGCGCGCGCAACTGGAGAAGCAGGGCATCACCATGGGCGGCAAAGGGATTCGGGCTTGCCTGACGCCGGAGCAGGTGCAGACAGACGACATTCCACTGACGGACCCGCAATCGGGCTGCAAGCAGGAAGTCACCGACCGCACCGGCAACCAGTGGAAATTCCGTTTCAGCTGTCCCAAAGCGCAAGGCACCGGAGTTGCCACATTCCTCAGTGACCGCGAGTTCACGACCAAGGTCAACGGCACCTTCAATGCCACCGGCATCCAGCAAAAGGGTAGTCTCGAAAGCCGCGCCGTGTGGCTGGGGCAGGATTGCGGAACGGTAAAGCCTAGAGTCTAAGACCTTCCTTCGCCGTACACCCGTTTCCTACATCAGCGTGTGGGGGCGGGTTTGATTCAGCTACTCACACGCCGCCTCCCAGTTCCACCGGCTTTCGGCGATGGCATCGTGAGCGTGAAGGCTTTCAGCGTGGACCACGCGAATGTGAAAGGCGTGGATATTTGGGGAGCGTTTCAGGGCGACGTTCAGACGTCGCGCAGCGTCTTCGCAGAACATCAGGTTCTGACCATTGGCCAAAGCAAAAGCCTGTTCATCTGCACGCTTTACCGCGGTTTGTACGGGGGTGCCGAGCGCTGCTTCGGCCTCGTTGATGAGTGCAATCAGCGGCAGGTCATCCCGATGATTGTCCAGCCGCAAGCACAAATGCGCGGTGCTGCGTTGGCTATGGGGCGTCGCGACGATACCTTTTGTGGAACCAAGCCATGCCAAAACGTCCGCGTGTTGCAGCGTCTTGTTAGCGAAGTCATCAACGAATTGCTGCTGAATCAATTGCCGGGACAGTGCTGCTGAGCATGGACATGTCGAGGAATAAGCAACGTCGATTTTCAGTTCCACGTGGAACATTGCGTTTTTCAGACGCGCTTCGATGCTCACTGGATAGGCTTTCCAACCGGCCAATGGGCTGATTAGCGCCGGCCGCTTCAACAATAAATCGCCGTGGATTTTTAGGTACGCGCTGGTAGAGAGTTCTTCGTGAGTATCGAGAAAACGTTGCAAAACTCGTCGCAACAGGGTGGGACTGAGGTTTTCCTGCTCGAGCATTTCCAACGCCAGATACAACCGTGACATATGAATCCCGCGTGCCTCTCCATCATCGAGGCTCACTCCAACATCAGCCCTTGCACTCATTCGTTGACCATCGAATAAAACAGGAAGAGCAATGCCGCACATGCCCACCCAGTCGAGTGGCAGTGCTTGGCGAGAGGCTTGCGCAGCAATATCCGGCAGAGTCAGCGCGTTCATAAGCAGGTCCATCGTAAAGAGGTGGTTTGATTGTGTTGTTATACTATAACATTAAATCAAGCCCGACTCTGCGACCGGGCATCCCTGTGAGGAATACCTGATGCCCAATCGTCTCCCCGTGACCGTCCTGTCGGGCTTTCTCGGCGCCGGAAAAAGTACGTTGCTCAACTACGTCCTGCGTAATCGCGACAACCTGCGGGTCGCCGTGATCGTCAACGATATGAGTGAGATCAACATCGATGGCAATGAAGTCCAGCGTGATGTCAGTCTGAACCGCGCAGAAGAGAAACTCATCGAAATGAGCAACGGCTGCATTTGCTGCACCTTGCGTGAAGACCTGCTCGACGAAGTCAGCAAACTCGCGAGGGATGGTCGCTTTGATTACTTGTTGATCGAATCCACCGGCATCTCCGAACCGCTGCCCGTGGCGGAAACCTTCACCTTCCGGGATGAAGAAGGGCAAAGCCTGGCCGACATCGCGCGGCTCGACACCATGGTCACCGTGGTGGATGGCGTGAACTTCCTGCTCGACTATCAGGCCGCCGAAAGCCTCGCTTCCCGTGGCCAAACGTTGGGTGAGGACGACGAGCGCTCGATCACTGATCTGTTGATCGAGCAGATCGAATTCGCTGACGTCATCCTGATCAGCAAGATCGACTTGATCAGTAGCGGCGAGCGTCAGGAAATGATCGCGATTCTTCAACGCCTCAACGCGCAGGCAGACATCATCCCCATGGTCATGGGCGAAGTACCCCTGGAAAAAATCCTCAATACCGGTCGCTTCGACTTTGAAAAAGCCGCTCAGGCGCCGGGCTGGTTGCAGGAATTGCGTGGCGAGCACGTGCCGGAAACCCAGGAATTTGGCATCGCCTCGACCGCTTACCGGGCCCGCCGACCCTTTCATCCGCAACGCTTTTTCAGCTTCATCGACCGCCCTTGGGTGAATGGAAAACTGCTGCGTTCCAAAGGTTTTTTCTGGCTGGCCAGCAAACCCATGGACGCCGGTAGCTGGTCCCAGGCGGGTGGCTTGATGCGTCATGGTTTCGCGGGGCGCTGGTGGCGTTTTGTACCGAAAACCCAGTGGCCGCAGGACGAAGAAAGCACCGCCGGGATCATGGAGAACTGGACCGCCGCCACCGGTGATTGCCGTCAGGAATTGGTGTTCATCGGCCAGAACATCGATTTCGCACAACTCACCGCCGAACTGGACGATTGTCTGCTGAGCGAGGCCGAAATGGCCTTGGGTGTCGAAGGTTGGAGATTGCTGCCAGACCCGTTCGGCCCGTGGCATGAAGAGGCCGCGGCCTGATGTTGGCGCCGAGTCTGAAGCGGCGTTCGGTCGTTCATCCCGTTCAAGGCGAAACGCCGCAAACGCTGGCCCGAATCCTTGATGACGACGTAAACCTCGCCATTTGGCAGCGCCAACTTGCGGTGCATATCGTCGATTTCGGCCAGTTGCTGCTGTCTCTGAACGCGCCGCTGGCCGAGTCTCTGGTCCTGGAACTGCCAAGCGATGACGTCGAACCCAATTTGCAGGGATTAGCCTCAAGCTTCAGCGGCCTGCAAGGGTATGAAGGGTTCATTGCAGACGTGTCCTGGCTGGTCAGCGCGTTTGCCTGTTTGCTGGGCGCCAAGCGCATCGGCCTGCGTTTGCGGGCGCTGGACAAGGCCATGTGCCCGCGTTTCCACGTCGATCAGGTGCCGGTGCGATTGATCACGACGTATTCTGGCATCGGCAGTCAGTGGCTGCGAGAGGACGTTATGGATCGTCGCCAGTTGGGCAAACCCGAGGCCGAACCTCTACAGGATTCGATGATCGAGCAAATCGCCAGCGGGGACGTGGCGCTGTTCAAAGGCGAGAAGTGGCACGGCAACGAAGGGTTTGGCCTGATCCACCGTTCACCGCAACCGGCATCGGGTGAGCGTCGCTTGATCCTGACCCTCGATTGGCTCGGCTAACGCCTCAAGGCTTAAGCCAGTTGCCCTGGCTCTGTGTTTCGCAAAAGGGCTTCAAATAGGCAGCATCGGTGGCCACGCCGTAATAGTGAATATCCTGGCGGTAAGGCATATTGGCGACTTGAGCGTTGCTGCATACACCGAATGCGCCGGTTGGGCATTGGTCGACGTACTGCACATCGACAGTTTGCCCGGCCAGATTGGGCCGGCAGAAGCCGTCGGCGAAGAGCTTTTCCGGAATGTTGCGGTTTTGCTGGCAGACTTTTACGTTCAATCTCGCTGATGTGGTATGTACCATGCAAGCTTGGGCAAACACCTCGCTGGAACACAGCGCCAGCAGAAACGACAATCCCATCCACCGCATCTTTTACCTCCTCAGAAAATGCCGACCATGTTGCAGAACATTCCCACTCACGTCATTGCGGGTCCTTTGGGCGCCGGCAAAACCAGCCTGATCAAGCACCTGTTGACGCAGCGGCCGGTGGGCGAGCGCTGGGCAGTGCTGATCAACGAATTCGGGCAGATCGGCCTCGACGCTGCGCTGCTGACCTCGAATGCCGATGGTATCGCACTGGGTGAAGTGGCCGGCGGGTGTTTGTGTTGCGTCAATGGTGCGCCGTTTCAGATCGGGCTCGGGCGGTTGCTGCGCAAGGCGAAGCCGGATCGGCTGTTCATTGAACCCTCCGGCCTCGGACATCCGGCCCGCTTGCTTGAGCAGTTGAGGGAGGCTCCGTGGGTCGGTGTACTGGCGGTACAACCCTGCGTACTGGTGCTGGATGCCCAAGCGCTCGCTGCTGGCAAACCGCTGCCTGAGGCGCAACGGGAGACATTGAACAGCGCCGGCTTGTTGGTGTTGAACAAGGCAGAAGATCTCGACGTCGATGATCGCCAGCGAATCGCCGCGCAATTACTGTCTCGTCTTCTGTACTGGACGCAGCACGCTCAGTTGCCATTGAGCAACTTGCCGGGGCTGCAGGCTCGGGCTGAAACGGGTGTGGATAACTTCGTCGTGCCCAAGGGGTTGGCTCAGCTGCCGGCCATCTGGACCGATCCCGCGCTGCCGATTTGCTTGAGTCAGGAGCAAGAGGGTGGCTGGAGCATCGGCTGGCGTTGGCATCCGAGCCAGACGTTCGATGCGGCGCTCATTGGCCAATGGCTCGAAAGCCTTTCCTGGCGGCGGGCGAAGCTGGTTATCCACAGCGTCGACGGTTGGCTTTCGGCCAATGCGTTGGATAACTCGGAACTGGAATGGAAGCCCAGCGAATGGCGCCAGGATTCGCGGATAGAGCTGATTTTCAGTGAATCGCAGGAGGTTGATTCACTGCAAAGCGTTCTGGCGGACTGTCGGTCGGGTTAAGGGCGCCACTTGGTGTGTTCTTGCCGCCACTGGCTCAACTCGATCACCTCGGCGCGGGGCTTCACCACATCGACGACTGCAGGCGTGTCGTCAAACGGCATCGGGTAGGGCGCCAGTTCGATCTGCGCGCTGTGGGCGCCGAATTGGGTGATGGTGCCGTTGTGGCGGGTTTCACCGGTCACGGTGAATTCAAAGTTGTACACGCGGGCCAGGCGCCGCCGGCCGTTGGCGTCTTTGATGAACGCGATCTTTTTCAAGGCCACGTTGCCGTCCAGCAACTCGATGCCAAGCTTGGCACAATGCTGTTTGACCCGCTCCAGCGCGCGCTCGCGCAAGCCGTGGTTGTGCCACAGCCACGCGCCACCGGTGGCGAGCAGCATCAGCACGAAGATATTTCCGAGGGTCAGCATCAACAGGTTGCTCCAGCTAGATGGTGTCAGCTTAACTGCGTCGCCGGTCTGTCGTACAGGCTGCGTTTCGTCGCATACTGCGCGGCTCGAATTTCAATCGTTTTACGGAAAACTCACCGCATGAAACGTACGCCCCATCTGCTCGCCATTCAGTCCCACGTGGTGTTCGGCCACGCTGGCAACAGCGCCGCGGTTTTCCCGATGCAGCGGGTCGGGGTGAATGTCTGGCCGCTCAATACCGTGCAGTTCTCCAACCACACCCAGTATGGGCAGTGGACGGGTGAAGTGCTGGCGCCGCACCAGATCCCTGAGTTGGTCGAAGGCATTGCCGCAATCGGCGAGCTGGGCAACTGCGATGCGGTGCTGTCCGGCTACCTCGGCAGTGCCGCGCAGGGCCGGGCGATCCTGACCGGCGTGGCGCGCATCAAGTCGATGAATCCCAAAGCACTGTATTTGTGTGACCCGGTGATGGGCCATCCGGAGAAAGGTTGTAGCGTACCGGCCGAAGTCAGCGATTTCCTGCTGGAAGAAGCTGCGTCAGTGGCCGACTTCATGTGCCCGAACCAGTTGGAACTGGACAGCTTTTCGGGACGTAAACCACAGTCATTATTCGATTGTCTGGCCATGGCGCGAGCACTGTTGGCGCGCGGGCCGAAGGCGGTGCTGGTCAAGCATCTGGACTATCCCGGTAAACCGGCGGATGGCTTCGAGATGTTGCTGGTGACCGCTGAAGGCAGCTGGCATCTGCGTCGCCCGCTGCTGGCGTTTCCGCGTCAGCCGGTGGGCGTGGGCGACCTGACGTCCGGGTTGTTCCTGGCGCGTGTGTTGTTGGGCGACAGTCTGGTCGCTGCTTTCGAGTTTGCGGCGGCAGCGGTGCATGAAGTCCTGTTGGAGACTCAGGCCTGTGCCAGCTATGAGCTGGAACTGGTGCGGGCGCAGGACCGGATTGCTCACCCGCGAGTGCGGTTTGAGGCGACGGCGATCAGCCTCTGACTCCGCGTTGACCGCATTCGCGAGCAGGCTCGCACACTGAGTTTGTGAACGACACAGTTCAAGTGTAGGAGCGGGCTTGCTCGCGAAGACTATCTAAAGAACACCTTCAAACTGACTCAATAGCTCAGGCATCACCCTTGATTTCCTGATACCGCTTTTCCAGCTCCTGACGAATCTGCCGACGCTGCTGTGCCTGAATGAAGCGGCGTTTTTCTTCGCTGTTATGTGGTTGCAGCGGCGGGACGACAGCGGGTTTGCGGTTGTCATCCACCGCCACCATGGTGAAAAAGCAGCTATTGGTGTGGCGCACCGAGCGCTCGCGGATGTTCTCTGTCACAACCTTGATGCCCACCTCCATGGAAGTGTTACCGGTGTAGTTGACCGAAGCCAGAAAGGTCACCAATTCGCCGACATGAATCGGCTCGCGGAAAATAACCTGGTCCACCGACAGGGTCACCACGTAGCGACCGGCATAACGGCTGGCGCATGCATACGCGACTTCGTCGAGGTATTTGAGCAAGGTGCCGCCGTGGACATTGCCAGAGAAATTGGCCATGTCAGGGGTCATCAATACCGTCATCGACAGTTGTGCGTTTCCGGGTTCCATAGCGTTCTCACGGTTCAAGGCAGAATTTCAGGGGCGCACCTCTGCGGGTGCCTTGTCAGCTTTTCAAAACCAACAGTTATCGGGACGCCGGGCGGGTGGCTGCCGTCACGCGTGGGCCGATCTGTTTCCATATATTGCACCGCCTTTGCGACGGAAGTCGTGGTGTTAACCTCCAAAAGTCCCCTTGAGGAGCTCCACGCCATGCATGCCATCAGTTTCATTCAGGATTTGGCGGTGATCATGTTGATCGCGGGCATGGTGACTGTGTTGTTCCATCGCTTCAAACAGCCTGTGGTGCTGGGCTACATCGTCGCCGGTTTCATCATCGGTCCGCACACTCCGCCGTTCAGCCTGATTCACGACGAAGACACCATCAAGACCCTCGCGGAACTCGGGGTTATTTTCCTGATGTTCTGCCTCGGCCTGGAGTTCAGCCTGCGCAAGTTATTCAAGGTCGGCGCCACGGCGTTTATCGCGGCGTTCCTGGAAATCGTACTGATGATCTGGATCGGTTACGAGATTGGTCGCTGGTTTGACTGGAACACTATGGATTCGTTATTCCTCGGCGCGATCCTGGCGATTTCCTCGACCACCATCATCGTCAAGGCACTCAACGACCTGAAGATGAAGAACGAGCGCTTCGCGCAATTGATCTTCGGTGTGCTGATCGTCGAGGACATCCTCGGTATCGGCATCATCGCGTTGCTGTCGAGCATCGCGGTCAGCGGCACGGTCAGCTCAGGCGAAGTGTTTTCCACGGTCGGCAAGCTTTCGCTGTTCATGATTGTCGCGCTGGTCATCGGGATTTTACTGGTGCCCCGGCTGCTGGCGTACGTGGCCAAATTCGAAAGCAACGAGATGCTGCTGATCACCGTGCTCGGCCTGTGTTTCGGTTTCTGTCTGCTGGTGGTCAAGCTGGAATACAGCATGGTGCTCGGCGCGTTCTTGATTGGCGCGATCATGGCCGAGTCTCGGCAACTGTTGAAAATAGAGCGTCTGATCGAGCCGGTTCGCGACTTGTTCAGCGCCATTTTCTTCGTCGCCATCGGCCTGATGCTGGATCCGATGATCCTGCTGCAATACGCCTGGCCAATCGCAGTGATCACCGTGGCGGTGGTGCTTGGAAAAATTCTGTCCTGCGGCCTCGGGGCGTTTATCGCCGGCAATGACGGACGCACCTCACTGCGCGTGGGGATGGGGCTTTCGCAGATTGGCGAATTTTCTTTCATCATCGCCGCGTTGGGCATGACGCTGCAGGTCACCAGCAACTTCCTCTATCCGGTCGCTGTGGCTGTTTCGGTGATCACCACGCTGCTGACACCGTATCTGATCCGCGCGGCCGATCCGCTGTCGATCAAGCTGGCCGCGGTGATGCCGCAACGGCTGGGCAGGGTGTTGGGTATGTACGGCGAGTGGCTGCGCAGCATTCAGCCGCAGGGCGAGGGCGCGCTGCTGGCGTCGATGATTCGGCGGATCTTGTTGCAGGTAGGGGTCAATCTGGCGCTGGTGATTGCGATTTTCTTCTCGGGGGCGTTCTTCGCCGAGCGCGTATCCGTCTATTTTCAAGACTGGATCAGCGACCCGAGCTGGCAGAAAGCATTGATCTGGGGAGGGGCGCTGCTAGTGTCGCTGCCGTTTTTGATCGCCGCCTATCGCAAGCTCAAGGCGTTGTCGCTGCTGTTGGCCGAGATGGGCGTGAAGCCGGAAATGGCCGGGCGTCACACACAGCGAGTGCGTCGGGTAATCGCCGAAGTGATTCCGATCCTCTCGCTGTTGGTGATCTTCCTGCTACTGGCAGCCTTGTCGGCCAGTATTCTGCCGACCAACAAGTTGCTGGTATTGATCATCGTGGTCGCTGCCGCCGTAGCGGCATTGCTTTGGCGCTGGTTCATCCGCGTGCACACGCGGATGCAGGTGGCTTTGCTCGAAACCCTGGACAACCACAAGGAATCGTCCGGGCATTGACCACGCGGAGCAGCAGGCGCTTCAGCTTTCCAGCCAGACATCCCGCGCCCAGTGCCAAACCGATTCCCAGGTTTCTTCGGCGATCAATTCTTCTTCCGCTTGCCACAGCACCACGGTGCCGTCTTCTTCGACGAGGTAGTAGTCATCACCGTCCTGGCAGATCGGGATCATGCTGCGATCGACGCCAGCGTCCCAGGCGTTGGCGGCAACGTCCGGCAGGTAGGTGTGGGATTGCGGGTCGGTGACGGTCACCGGCTCCAGGCTGCCGTAGACCACGTCGCTGACGGTCAGCAAAAATTCTCTGAAGACGAACGGAATGTCGATGAACAGTTGTTCTTCGATTTCCACGATCTGATCTTCGTCAGGCAGCTCCAAGGGGACCGGTACCGGTTCGTTGGCTTCACGCAGTTGTTCAATGATTTCTTCCACGTCCGGGATCCTCTTGCTTGATGGCGCGGTTTAGTTGGGGCGGTTTATACAGTAGCTCGCTATAGATGCAACCGCGAAATAGAAAACCCCGGCATAGGCCGGGGTTTTCATTACAGCATGCTAGGTTCTGTCTGGAACGTGCCTGCGCGTCGATCATACTGCGTTAAAAACAGGTTCGAAATGCTCATTGACTAACGTCAACTCCGCTTTCTCACCTGTTTTTGCCTTGTCTGATCTTAGCTCGGCACCTTCCAAACAGAACCGGGTCGGATCAGCCGTTCTGGCGGATACCGGCCACCAGCCAAGGCTGGTTTTCGCCCTGTGGACGTTCCATGTTCCAGCTTTCGCTGAACACTTCGCCCTGGTCGAAGCGCGAAGTCTTCGACACACCACTGAAGGTCAGGGTGGCGATGGTCTTGTCGGCACGATCATCCACGCCGTCCAGTTGAACATTGAGGTTATCAATGTAGGTGGACTGGAAACTTTCGCCCAGATCGGCGCGTTCGCGCTTGAGGAACTCGAGCAGCTGCGGGGTCACGAACTCGGCGATCTTGTCCATTTCGTTAGCGTCCCAGTGTTGTTGCAGGGACTGGAAGTGGTTGCGGGCCGCTTCGATGAAGTTCTGTTCGTTGAACCAGGCTGGTGCGTTGATTACCGGACGAGCGGCGACAGGTGCTGCCGAGCCCCCGAAGATCGAACCGCCAGCCGGTTTGTTCTCGAACACTTCACGCTGCATCGGCGCGTGGCCAGCTGGAGCCATGTGCTCCTGTTGCTTGCGACGACGAGCGGCGATGAAGCGGAAGACCAGGAAGGCGATGACCGCCATGATCAGGATGTCGAAGATCTGCATGCCCTGGAAGCCGTCGCCCATGAACATGGAGGCCAGCAGGCCGCCGGCAGCGATGCCGGCCAGAGGGCCGAGCCAGCGTGAAGCACCGCCAGCCTTGGCCGCAGCGCCAGCGGCACCGGCCGCGCCCGCAGTGGCAGCAGCGCCACCTGCGGCAGAAGAAGGAGCCATTTGGCTGGTCTGGTGAGTCGGCGCAGCGCCGGAGCTCTTGCCGCCACCAAAGCGCTTGGCGTTGGCGTCGAGGCTCATCGTCAGGCCGATGCACAACGCCATGGCGATGCTAAGAAAACGTTTCATAAAGGGTAATCCCATTTGTGGATGGCACGCGCGCCATGTTGCACAGCTGAAGTGTTACTGGCTAGCGGCAGAGTGTTTCGGGCTTTTGCCTGACAGGTTGCGTTCAGCTTCAGTCAGCGCAATAAGGCCTTTTACTTTGGTCCGTAGGACGAATGGATAGTTCTGTAAGAAAGATGCCTAGCGTCGCAGCGCCAGCAAGACCACACCGGCCGTGATCAGACCGATTCCGCCCCAATGGCGCAGGTCGAGTTTTTCGCCCAGCAGGACCACGCCGAGCACCGCCACCAGCACCACGCTGAGCTTGTCTACCGGAGCGACCAACGAGGCCGGCCCCAGTTTCAGCGCGCGGAAGTAGCAGATCCACGAGGCACCGGTGGCCAGTCCCGACAGCAGCAGGAACAGATAGCTCCTGGCCGAGATCGATCCTAATGACTGATATTGGCCCGTGGCGTACAAAATCAAGGCCAGACTGACCAGTACCACGACAGTGCGCAGCAGCGTGGCGAAGTCCGAGTTGACGTTTTCGATGCCGACTTTGGCGAAGATCGCGGTCATGGCGGCGAATGCAGCCGAAAGCAGGGCCCAGAATGTCCAGGAAGAAAAGAAGCCTGAGCCCATTATTTCGCGCCTGTTGAGGTAGATTCAACACAAAGCCCTGTGGGAGTGAGCCTGCTCGCGATAGCCAGACCGCGGTTAAACAGATATACCGAGTTGCTTGCATTCGCGAGCAGGCTCGCTCCCACAGAAAAGCTGATCAGTTAGCCCTTAAATAGCTTCCAGTTTCGCGTAGCCCAGCATCAGCCACTTGCTGCCTTCGCTGAAGTTCACCTGTACCCGCGCCTGAGCCCCGGCACCTTCGAAATTCAGGATCACACCGTCACCAAAGATCGAGTGCCTTACAGTCTGACCCAGGCTGAAGCCGGTTTCCGGAATCTCGCTGCCGCTGAACAAGTTACTGCCGCTCATCGATTGATTGCCACCGAACGGACGGCTGACGCTATTGGACAGCCGCACTTCCTGAATCAGGCCTTTGGGCACTTCCCGTACGAAACGCGACACCTTGTTGTAGGTTTCGCTGCCGTACAGGCGTCGGGTCTCAGCATAGGTCATCACCAGATTATTCATGGCACGGGTGATGCCCACGTAGGCCAAACGGCGTTCCTCCTCAAGACGGCCGGGCTCTTCCAGGCTCATCTTGTGCGGGAACAGACCTTCTTCCATGCCCACCAGGAACACGTAAGGGAATTCCAGGCCCTTGGCACTGTGCAAGGTCATCAGCTGAATGCTGTCTTCGTGCTCTTCGGCCTGGGTATCCCCGGCTTCCAGCGACGCATGGCCAAGGAATGCCGCCAGCGGCGTCAGGTCTTCGTCTTCTTCAGTGTTTTCGAAGTTACGCGCCGCGCTGACCAGTTCCTCAAGGTTTTCTACCCGAGCCTGGCCTTTCTCGCCTTTTTCCGCCTGGTGATAGGCAATCAGCCCTGATTGCTCGATGACCGTCTGGGTCATCAGGTGCAGGGGCATTTCAATGCACTTGGCGGCGAGGTTCTCGATCAGCTCGATAAAGGCGCCGAGCGCGCCAGCAGCGCGACCGGTCAGGCCTTTATTAGCCACCAGCAGACGCATGGCTTCCCACATCGACACATCGCTGTGACGGGCGTGATCGCGGATCGCTTCGACGGTTTTCTCACCAATGCCACGGGCCGGGACGTTGATCACCCGCTCCAGCGCCGCATCATTGCCACGGCCTTCCAGCAAGCGCAGGTAAGCCATGGCGTTTTTGATTTCTGCCCGCTCGAAGAAGCGCTGACCGCCATAGATGCGGTACGGAATGCGCTCGCGAAGCAAGGCTTCTTCCAAAACGCGTGATTGGGCGTTAGAGCGGTACAAAATAGCGATATCGCTACGGGCCAAGCCGGTTTTCAGCGCGCTTTCAATGGTTTCCACTACATAGCGTGCTTCATCGTGTTCGTTGAACGCGGCGTACAGGTTGATCGCTTCGCCTTCGCCGCCATCGGTCCACAGCTCTTTGCCCATGCGCCCGGTGTTGTTGGCAATCAGGGCGTTGGCGGCCTTGAGGATCCCGGCCGTGGAGCGGTAGTTCTGCTCCAGACGAATGGTCTCGGCATCCGGGAAGTCGTCGGAGTACTGATAGATGTTCTCGATTTTCGCGCCACGCCAGCCGTAAATCGACTGATCGTCGTCGCCCACCACCATCAGGCTGTCGCCGCCCTTGGCCAGCAAACGCAGCCAGGCGTACTGCACGGCGTTGGTGTCCTGGAATTCGTCTACCAGGATGTGGCGGAAGCGTTTCTGATAATGAGCCAGCAAGCCCGGGTGATCGCGCCACAAATCGAGGGCACGCAGCAGCAATTCAGAGAAATCGATCACGCCGGCGCGCAGGCAAGCAGCCTCGTAGGCCTCATAAATGCTGCGCATGGTCGCCAGGAACATATCGCCACTGGCTTGAATGTGTTGCGGACGCAGACCTTCGTCTTTCTGCCCATTGATGAACCACTGGGCCTGACGGGCCGGCCAGCGTTGCTCGTCCAGGCCCAGCTCGCGGATCACCCGCTTGACCAAGCGTTGCTGGTCGTCACTGTCGAGAATCTGGAAGGTCTGGCTCAGGCCGGCTTCCTGCCAGTGCGCACGCAGCAAGCGGTGCGCCAGGCCGTGGAAGGTGCCAACCCACATGCCGGCCGGGTTGAGCCCCATCAGCTGCTCGATGCGCTGACGCATCTCGGCCGCGGCCTTGTTGGTGAAGGTCACCGACAGGATCGAGTGGGGCGAAGCGTTTTCGACCTGGATCAACCAGGCGATACGGTGCACCAGCACTCGGGTTTTACCGGAACCAGCACCGGCCAGGACCAACTGACGACCCACGCGGGCAGCTACGGCCTGGCGTTGGGCATCGTTGAGGGAGTTCAGCAGAAGGGAGAGATCATCGCGCATCGGGGCATTCTAGGGTGCGCCGACACACCGGGCAAACCGAGCTTTGCATTAACCGATGAAAGATCCACGAAAGACGACCGGTCAGTCACTGGCCGCGGGCGTTGACGGGCCGCGCTCCAACGGTTTTGGAGGGGCGGCGGGGGGCTGAAATATTGTCGAATTTGTGATCCGGGGCAGTTTGGTAAGGGCATTGGCTTGTGTATGCTCCGTCGACGTTTCGGGCTCATGCTCATCATTATAAGAACAAGAACATTGCCTATGACCCACAGCATCGACCTGTCGGGCCCCGCGGTGGAGCCTCGGGTTATCCGCAAACAGTACGCCATGGAAATGGCGGTCGAACGCACGCGCCTGCTTTATCAGGGCTCGCTGCTGCCCACGTTATTCATGTTGATCAATGGTCTGGTCTGCGCCCGTTTGCTCTGGAATCCGCAGCGCCATTTCCTGGTCAGCGTCTGGCTGGTGTGGCTGTTGTCGCTGGTGGCGTTACGGGTGATTCAGGTCGCGGCCTTCGATTCGGCGATTCCTGACCGGCAGGCGCATCCGATCTGGCGTCGGATGTTTTTGCTCGGCTCTGGCCTCACCGGCCTGACGCTGGCCGGCGCCGGTATTGCGTTGGTGCCCGCCGACAATTTCATGCAGCAAGCGTGGGTGTTCGGCCTGATCGGCGCCGCGGCCCTTTCTGCCAGTGTTGCGTACGCGGTCAGCCTGCCGGCGTTTCTGTCTTTTACCTTGCCCTGCCTGTTGCCGGCCATCATCTATTTATTCTGGGGCGGCGACGCACAGGGTCAAGGCTGGGGTTGGTTCGGGTTGATTTTGTTGGGGGCGCTGAATGTGATCGCCTGGCAGATCAACCGCCTGATCGACCGCGGATTGCTGCGACGCTTCCAGAATCAGGCATTGATCGAGCACTTGCAGCAAGCGCAAAGCCGTAGCGATCATCTCAATCACGAACTGGCCAAGGAAATCGACCAGCGCCGCTGCGCCGAAGACCAACTGCGTGAAGCCCAAGTCGAACTGGAAAACCGTGTTGCCCAGCGCAGCCTGGAGCTGGACGCCGCGAACCAGGCCCTGAGCAAGAGTGAAGCGCGGCTGGCGTTGGCGTTGAATGCCAGCGAACTTGGGCTGTGGGACTGGAACCTGCAAACCGATGAAGTCCATCACACGCAGATCCAGGAATTGTTCGGCCTGGCACCGGAGTACGTGACGGCCATGCTTCGTCACCTCAAACCTCGTCTACACCCGGAAGACGTGCCGGTGCTGAAGAGAACGTTGGTCGAGCATTTGAAAGGCCGCAGCGAGGACTACCAGATCGAGTACCGCGTGCGGCATGGCGACGGCCACTGGGTCTGGATTGAGGATCGCGGCCGGGCTGTTGAACGCAGCAAGAATGGTCGGGTGATCCGCATGGTCGGCACCCGTCGTGACATCAGCGCAACAAAGCGTCAGGAAGACCAGCGCCAACTGGCGGCGACCGTGTTTGAAGCCGCCAGCGAAGGCATCGTGATTTTCGACCCCGATTACGCGTTGATCGCGGTCAATCAGGCCTTCAGCCGAGTCACCGGCTATGACATTGACGACATGCTGGGCCGCAACGTCGTCGAATTGCCGTGCAGTCGCGATGCGCGCCGACACTATGGTGCAATTCATCGGGCGCTGGAGCAGCACGGAACCTGGCAAGGCGAGTTGGTGGAGACCCGTAAAAACGGCGAGCTCTATCCACAATGGCTGCAATTGAATGCGGTGCGCGATACGAGAGGAAACGTCAGTCATATTGTCGGCTTTTTCGCCGATCTGTCGGCCCGTCGCGAATCCGAAGAGCGCATGCGTTATCTGACCCACTACGACGAGCTGACGGGCCTGGCGAACCGTTCGTTGTTCCGGGAACGGCTGCGCGAGGCCCATCAGCGGGTGCGTCAGGGCGGGCGTAGCCTGGCGTTGCTGCACATCAATCTGGACCGTTTCAAATTACTCAATGACAGCCTGGGTCATGACGTCGCCGACCAACTGCTGCAGAAAATGTCTCGACGCCTGGTCAACACACTGCCAGAGGCCGACACGATCGCAAGGCTTTCCGGGGATGAGTTTGCGGTGTTGTTCGATGCCTACGCAAGCCTGTCGAGCCTGGCGCGAGTGGCGACACGTTTGTCGAGCAAGCTGCGTTTGCCGGTCACCGTTGATGGTCATGAACTAGTGATAAGTGCGTCCATGGGCATTAGCATGTTGCCGGACAACGCGCGGGAAATTACCGCGCTGGTCAGTCAGTCGAACATAGCCATGCAACACGCCAAACACTTGGGTGGCGATAACTTCCAGTTTTATACCGAAAGCCTGCAAGCCAGCACCCTTGAGCGTTTGCAGCTGGAAAACCAGCTGCGCAAAGCCATTGAAGAACAGCAGCTGAAAGTCTTTTACCAACCCAAACTCTGCCTCGCCACGGGTCGACTGAACGCCGCCGAAGCGCTGGTGCGCTGGGATCATCCGACCATGGGCCGGGTGCCGCCGGGAGATTTTATCGGTCTGGCCGAGGAAATCGGCCTGATCGGCCCGATTGGCGAATTCGTATTGCGTCAGGCCTGCTGGCAAGCCTGCGAGTGGCAGCGGGAGGGGCTTGAACCGATCCGGGTGTCGGTCAACCTGTCGGTGCATCAACTGCGTCAGGGCAAGCTGGTCAGCCTGGTGCGTCAGGTGCTGGAAGAAACCGGCCTGGCGCCGCACTACCTGGAACTGGAACTCACTGAAAGCCAGTTGCTGGACAGCGTCGAGCACATCATCGCGACCTTCCAGCAGCTGCGAGATCTGGGGGTGAAGCTGGCGATTGATGATTTCGGCACCGGGTATTCATCTTTGAGCTACCTCAAACGTATCCCGGTGGACTACGTGAAGATCGATCAGGCGTTTATCCGCGGTCTGGGGGAGGGCAGCGAGGATGCGGCGATTACCCGGGCGATTATTGCCATGGCGCATGGTTTGTCGCTGAAAGTGGTGGCCGAAGGTGTGGAGCGGCAGGAGCAGCTGGAGTTTTTGAAAGTCGAGCGTTGCGATGAAGTACAGGGCTATTTGATCAGTCGTCCGGTCGACGCCGAAGATCTGGCCAAGCTGTTACGTAAGGACGCGAACCCCTTGTAGGTGCTACATGGAGCGCACGTCGCCTGAAATGGGGACATCGAGTTACGCATTGAGCAGGCAAAAAGCCAATTCTTGTAGTATAACTACAAGCTTGCTACATCCCCGGCAACTGCCAATAACAAAGAGTCCAGCCCTTTGAATCTGCTGCAACACATCGCCCAGTCACGCCACCTCTTACGCAAGTCGGAGCTCAAGGTCGCCGACCACGTGCTGCTTGATCCCGCGGCGGTGATGCACAGCTCCATGGCCGACCTGGCCCACAGCGTCGGCATCAGCGAGCCGACCATCGTGCGCTTTTGCCGCGCCATTGGTTGCTCCGGTTTTCAGGATTTGAAACTCAAGCTGGCGCAGAGCCTGGCGGCCGGTGCGAGCTTCGGCCAGTTTGCGATCCATGAAGACGATTCCGTTGCCGACTACAGCCTGAAAATCTTCGACACCACCCTGCATACCTTGATAGAGGTTCGCGAGAAGCTCGATCCGGTGGAGTTGCAGCGGGCGGTCACGCTTATGTCCCAGGCCCAGCGCGTCGAGTTCTATGGCTTTGGCGCATCGGGTGCCGTGGCTGCCGATGCCCAGCACAAGTTCTTCCGCTTGCTGCTGACCGCAGCGGCGTATTCCGATCCACACATGCAAGCGATGTCGGCAGTGACGTTGAAGCCGACGGACGTAGCGATCTGTATTTCACAGTCCGGGCGCTCCAAGGATCTACTGATCACGGCCAATCTGGTGCGTGAAAGTGGTGCCTCGCTGATCACTTTGTGTCCGAGCCAGACGCCGCTGGCGGAGCTGTCGACCGTCAACCTGGCGATCGATGTTCACGAAGACACCGAAATCTACACGCCGCTGACCTCGCGTATCGCTCACCTGGTGGTGATCGACGTATTGGCGATGGGCGTGGCCATGGCGCGCGGACCGAGCCTGGTCAACCACCTCAAGAGCGTCAAACGCAGCCTACGCAGCTTGCGGCTGTCGCCCAAGTCGGTGAAAGCGCTGGACGACTGACGTCGTCGTAAGGTCGTTCCGACCTTAATCGCCGGCAAGCCGGTCTCGCTCCCACATTTGATCGCGTTCTCCTGTGGGAGCGAGCCTGCTCGCGAACGCGCCCTCAAACATGACAACTTTCATCTGCCTGTAACCCACCCGCCGCCAAACCGTCATCCTCCGCGCCTATCTTGAAACTCCCGTAATTGCCTTGGGAGACTCGAAATGGCCCAGCCCTACGAAGAACGCAACAGCGCCGCCAAAACCCGTCGTCAGCAAGAAGATCAGCGCCGCATGGAATTTCGCCGCGCCATCGAAGATCGTTGCGAACGCCGCCAGCTGCTGGCCGAGATTGGTGATTTGCCTGAGCTGCAGCTCAACTACTGGCACGCAGCGCCGGTAACTTCGCGTCGAAACGCTCAACCAGCGCACTGATCTGCACCCGCTCGCTGCGGATAAACGCAAGGAATGCGTGGGCCACCGGTGACAGTCGCTTTGCTTTGGCCTGCACCAGGCACCAACTGCGGTACAGCGGCAGCTCTTCGACCGGCAATTCAATCAAGCCGCCGGTCGCCAACTCAAGGTTCAGGGCGTGACGCGTCAACAGCGCTACGCCCAGTCCCGCCAGCACACATTCACGCTGAGCTTCGGCTGACGAGACCTCCTGGGTCTGGTTGAAGTGCACGCGCTTTTCCTTGAAATACTCTTCGCACGCCATTCGCGTCCCGGAACCGGGTTCGCGTAGCAGGAGGGTGTAGGGCTCAAGGTCTTGCAAGCGCAGAGGCCCCATGTGGCACAACGGATGATCCGGTGGCGCCACCGCGACAATCGGGTTGTTGAGGAAGGGCAGGAACTCCAGCCCCATGTCCTGCGGCACCATCGACATGATCACCAGGTCATCACGGTTGTCCGACAGACGTCGAATCACTTGCCCCCGATTGACGACGGTCAGCTGCAGGTTAACTTCCGGATGCTGACGTTTGAACGCGGCAAACAGGTGCGGGACGAAATACTTGGCGCTGGATTCCACCGCCAGTTTCAGCTGGCCTTGCAGCGATCCTTGCATGTCCGAAAGCTGCATATCGAGGTTTTCCAGGCGCCCGAAAATATCCCGGCTGGCGCGTTGGAGTGCTTCTGCGGCCTCGGTCATGTAGAGTTTTTTGCCGACGTAGTCGAACAAGGGCTGACCAATCAGCTCCTCAAGTTGACGGATCTGTAGGCTGACGGCGGGTTGTGTGAGCGACATTTCGTCAGCTGCCCGGCTGTAGGACCGCAAATCACAGACTTCATTGAAAATCTGTAATTGACGCAATGTCATACGCATCAATGACTTACGCATTATTTGGTCGCTCTCGGCACGGGGTGATGCCACGACTATAAGTCTTTACTTATGCCTAACCCAATAATTATTCATTTTTGTTAATCCCTCGTGGGGGCTAGTGTGGGCCTGCGACTGAATTGAAACATTTGGTCACGCGTCGACCTGGTCTAGCAGGTCGTGGTTACCACCGGCTCAAGGGAACCTCCAAAAGTGATAAAAAAGATCCTGATCGCCAACCGTGGTGAGATTGCCGTACGAATCGTGCGTGCCTGCGCCGAGATGGGCATTCGCTCGGTCGCGATCTATTCCGACGCCGACCGGCATGCCTTGCATGTGAAGCGCGCGGATGAGGCCCACAGCATCGGTGCCGAGCCACTGGCCGGTTACCTGAATGCGCGAAAATTGGTGAACCTGGCCGTGGAAACCGGTTGTGATGCGTTGCATCCCGGCTACGGATTCCTCTCGGAAAACGCTGAACTGGCCGATATCTGCGCAGAGCGCGGCATCAAGTTCATTGGTCCATCGGCTGAAGTCATACGCCGCATGGGCGACAAGACTGAAGCCCGCCGCAGCATGATCAAGGCCGGCGTGCCGGTCACGCCGGGCACCGAAGGCAACGTTGCGGACATCGCCGAAGCCTTGGTCGAAGGCGACCGTATTGGTTACCCGGTGATGCTCAAGGCAACCTCCGGTGGTGGTGGTCGTGGTATCCGTCGTTGCGACAGCCGTGAAGAACTCGAACAAGCGTTCCCTCGCGTGATTTCGGAAGCCACCAAGGCGTTCGGCTCGGCAGAAGTGTTCCTGGAAAAATGCATCGTCAATCCTAAGCACATCGAAGCGCAGATTCTCGGTGACAGCTTTGGCAACGTGGTGCACCTGTTCGAGCGTGATTGCTCGATCCAGCGCCGCAACCAGAAACTGATCGAGATCGCCCCGAGCCCGCAACTGACCCCGGAACAGCGCGCCTACATCGGCGACCTGTCGGTGCGCGCAGCCAAGGCCGTGGGTTACGAGAACGCCGGTACCGTGGAGTTCCTGCTCGCCGAGGGCGAGGTGTACTTCATGGAGATGAACACCCGGGTGCAGGTGGAACACACCATCACCGAAGAAATCACCGGCATCGACATCGTGCGTGAGCAGATCCGCATCGCGTCCGGCCTGCCGCTTTCGGTGAAGCAGGAAGACATCCAGCACCGCGGTTTCGCGCTGCAGTTCCGGATCAACGCCGAAGACCCGAAAAACAACTTCCTGCCGAGCTTCGGCAAGATCACCCGTTACTACGCACCCGGCGGTCCCGGCGTACGGACCGACACGGCGATCTACACCGGTTACACCATCCCACCGTTCTACGACTCCATGTGCCTGAAACTGGTGGTGTGGGCGTTGACCTGGGAAGAGGCGATGGACCGTGGCTTGCGTGCCCTCGACGACATGCGTCTGCAAGGGGTCAAGACCACCGCCGCGTACTACCAGGAAATCCTGCGTAACCCGGAATTCCGTAGCGGCCAGTTCAACACCAGCTTCGTTGAAAGCCACCCTGAACTGACCAACTACTCGATCAAGCGCAAACCCGAAGAGCTGGCCCTGGCCATCGCCGCCGCCATCGCCGCCCACGCAGGCCTGTGAGGAATAGAACAATGAGCAAGAAGATCTTCGTAACCGACACCATCCTGCGCGACGCCCACCAATCGCTGCTCGCCACCCGCATGCGCACTGAAGACATGCTGCCGATCTGCGACAAGCTCGACAAAGTCGGTTACTGGTCGCTGGAATGCTGGGGCGGCGCGACGTTCGACGCCTGCGTACGCTTCCTCAAAGAAGACCCGTGGGAGCGTTTGCGCCAACTGCGCGCTGCGCTGCCTAACACGCGTCTGCAAATGCTTCTGCGTGGCCAGAACCTGCTGGGCTACCGCCATTACAGCGACGACGTGGTCAAAGCCTTCGTCGCCAAGGCTGCGGTCAACGGCATCGACGTGTTCCGCATCTTTGACGCCATGAACGACGTGCGTAACCTGCGCGTGGCCATCGAAGCGGTAAAAGCGGCCGGCAAACATGCCCAAGGCACCATCGCGTACACCACCAGCCCGGTGCACACCATCGAAGCCTTTGTGGCACAAGCCAAGCAAATGGAAGCCATGGGTTGCGACTCGGTGGCGATCAAGGACATGGCCGGCCTGCTGACCCCATACGCCACCGGCGAACTGGTCAGGGCGTTGAAGTCCGAGCAGTCGCTGCCGGTCTTCATCCATTCCCATGACACTGCTGGCCTGGCCGCGATGTGCCAACTCAAGGCCATCGAAAACGGTGCCGACCACATTGACACCGCGATCTCCAGCTTCGCCTGGGGCACCAGCCACCCTGGCACCGAGTCGATGGTCGCCGCCCTCAAAGGCAGCGAGTTCGACACCGGCCTGAACCTGGAGCTGCTGCAAGAGATCGGCCTGTACTTCTACGCCGTGCGCAAGAAGTACCACCAGTTCGAAAGCGAATTCACCGCCGTCGACACCCGTGTGCAAGTCAACCAGGTACCGGGCGGGATGATTTCCAACCTGGCCAACCAGTTGAAAGAGCAAGGCGCGCTAAACCGCATGAGCGAAGTACTCGCTGAAATCCCGCGCGTTCGCGAAGACCTCGGCTTCCCGCCACTGGTAACGCCGACCTCGCAAATCGTCGGTACCCAAGCGTTCTTCAACGTGTTGGCCGGAGAGCGCTACAAGACCATCACCAACGAAGTGAAGCTCTACCTGCAAGGTGGCTACGGCAAGGCGCCGGGCACCGTGAACGAACAACTGCGTCGTCAGGCGATCGGTAGCGAAGAAGTGATCGACGTGCGTCCAGCCGATCTACTCAAGCCGGAAATGACCAAACTGCGTGCTGAAATTGGCACCGTGGCCAAGTCCGAAGAAGACGTGCTGACCTACGCCATGTTCCCTGACATCGGTCGCAAATTCCTCGAGGAACGCGCTGCCGGCACCCTGACGCCTGAAGTGCTGCTGCCAATTCCTGAAGCGGGCGGCGTGGCCTCGGCCGGTGGCGAAGGCGTTCCGACCGAGTTCGTCATCGACGTCCACGGTGAAACCTACCGCGTCGACATCACCGGTGTCGGCGTCAAGGCTGAAGGCAAGCGTCACTTCTACCTGTCCATCGACGGCATGCCGGAAGAAGTGGTGTTCGAACCGCTCAACGAATTCGTCAGCGGCGGCAGCAGCAAGCGCAAGCAAGCCACCGCGCCGGGCCATGTCAGCACCACCATGCCGGGCAACATCGTCGATGTGTTGGTCAAGGAAGGCGACACCGTGAAAGCCGGCCAGGCCGTGCTGATCACCGAAGCGATGAAGATGGAAACCGAAGTTCAATCGGCCATCGCCGGCAAAGTCACCGCCATCCACGTGGCCAAGGGCGACCGGGTGAATCCGGGCGAAATCCTGATCGAGATCGAAGGCTGATTTAACAGCCTCGATACAACGCTTTAAACCTCGGGGGGGCATGTGCTCCCCTTTTTTTTCGCCCGGGATTTGAGGGTTAAAAGCGCATTCGCCACTGACCCGTTACGCCATGGTTTCGGCTGTCGGTGCCGAATTCACTGTTAAGGCTGACGCCCAACGTGTGTTTGGCTGACACACCGAAATCCAGACCTGCATCGACCAGCAAGCTGTCGCGATCCAGCGGCGCACCGGAAACGGTGAAGTCTTTCCCGCCCGTGACCAGTCGTTGGCGGGTATTGCTGTCGACGTCGCCGAAAGTGTGTTTCCAGCCGGTTGTGAATCTCGGTGTGAGTTGCATGCCTCCAGCGTGTTGAGCTTCGCCAGTCGCAGGCCGATGGTGCTGTTGAGGTTGTTCTGGGATTGGCTGTGGACTTTCAGCGCAGCGGCACCGCCTTTCTCGGTATAGCCGTCCCGCTGATAGCGTTGATAGCCAAGACCGGCGAACGGTTCAATGCTGACATTGGCGCGACCCAGGTTGTAACCGGCCTCCGCGAAGGCCTGTTGAGTGTTGGCGTCGTAGCGGCCTTCGGGGCGATCGCTGAAACCCTTGAAGGCAACCCGGCGTTTCGTGTGTCCGTCGTGATTGCTGTAAGTCGCACCGAGGCGCAGCGACACAGGACCGTCCTGGCGCAGGGCATAGGCGCCCACGTGCCAGCTGTCGAGATCGCCGTCGAGGCCGCGGCTGTCCAGTCGCGTTTCGGATTTACCACCCAACACACCCATACGCCATTGCTCATCGATGCCCCAGTCCGCGCCCAGAACCAGACCTTGTGTTGAGAATTTAAGGGCGTCGTTATCGCTATCCAGTGTTCCGCCCAGGCCTAGCGCCTGGAGCCAGACCCTGGCGTTGTTTTCACTGCCGGCGGCTACACGCGGTGCATTTCTCTGATTGCCAAATACGGCTGCGCTGTCGAGCTGGCGCATGGCCGAGAGCATGGTTGCGCTGATGGGGCCGTCGCTGTTTAGCGTCGCCTTCGCGAGATTGGCGTTGTTGCCTGCGGCCAGCTGTTCAATTGCATGAGACGCGGTGGTTTTGTCGCTACCGAGCAGGGCAGCGACAGCGGCGTTTGTAGGGGTGGATGGTTTTGGTGCGGTAGTGACGGGATTGGTAGCGGCGGGAGGGGTTGCCGCCGTGACGGGTTTGTCGGTGTTGAGTGGGGTTACGGCTGTCGATGGTATTTCAGCGGTGTTTATCGGCGCAGTGGCGGGGAGGGACGTATCGGAGCTTACCGGTGTGTTCAGTGCATCTGAAATGGTTAATGCATTGTCAGATGGCGCTGGCGCTTGCGGTATTTCCATGGGCTCTACGATGTTCTGAGCGACTTCTCGCTCGTTAGTGGCGGGATGGGTAGCCGCTGGCGGAGTTTGCGCCGTAACGGGCTGGACGGTGGTCAGAGGGGGGACGGCTGACGCTGGAAGCTCAGCAGTATTTGTCGGCGCAGAGACGGGGAGGGAGGTATCGGCGATTAAAGGTGTATTCAGTGCATGCGAGACGGTTAATGCATTGTCAGAAGGCGTCAGCACTGGCGTTATTTCCGTCGGCTCCAAGATGCTCTGTGCGACTTCTCGTCCGTTTTCGGTGTTTGCGACACTCTCGATCGGCACACCGTTTCGAGCGTAGGTCAGGCCCACGGTCTTCGCGTTGTAATGGGGCGTAGCTGTCATGAATGCCAGCTCGCTGACGATTTTGCCAAACTCACCTTTTACCTTTTTTGCTTCGATAATCGTGTACTGACTGCTTTGCGGATGAGCACCCGGTAGCGCAACAATTTTCAGTGTTGCATCGCCGAGGCTGGCTGTGCCGTCGACCTGAATAGTCTCTCCACGGCCATCGGGGGAGACCTCGTACGCAAGTACGCCAGTGCTGGAAAGGTTCAAATCGCCTTTGACCCTTGGGGCGCCTTGCACTCTATCGATGTTGAGCTGACCCAGAACCTCCAAACCACCGACAGTACCTTTGCCTGCAAACTGACCGCCATTCTCAACCGTCACAATCCCCTTTATCTCGCCATTGTTGAAGAGCTGCCCGGCCGCGCTGGCCTTGCCTTTGATGTTTCCGTTATTGGTCAGAATGCCCTTATCAAGCACCGCAACTTCGTCTTTGAAATCTCCTGTACTGGTCAGCGTCCACGATCCCGCCGAAACGTACAGGCTATTGAAGTTACGAGTGTTCCCCAGCTGGCCGCCATCAGTGCCGATGAGCTGGATGACGTTGGTACCTTTACCTCCCTCGACGCGGCCTTCGAAGCTGCCACCGTTCTTGACGATGATGAGGTCATCCCGGTCTTGCGGCTTCACGGACACATTCCGAAGTGCGGGTTGAGGCGAATCAATCTCAGACGTGAATGTGCTGGCCGCGCCTGTAAAGGCTTGAAGCCGGGCAAGCGGGTCCGCCGGCGTAGCCTCTGGAAGCTGGGTTACCTCAACGAAGCTCGTCGGCTCTGCTTGTTCTGGCAGTTGTTGAGCGTTTGTAAACTCAGTACAACCCAACGCAAGCGCAATGGCCAGTGCCAGGTTTTGTGGGCGAAATGTGTGCTGAATGGACATCGGGTTCGACCTCTTTTCAATGGAGGTCAAACTCTAAATATCGGCCTTGCATACCGATGTCAGGCGGTTCCGGAGGGGTTGCGGGCGGTGTCAGATAGCTCGATGCAGAAAATCTTCCACTGTTGGGGCGCAGTGATTTTTAACGCTTCGAACCGACGACCTTTTCTTACAAAAAATCGAGTCACCGGAAGCGGTCGCACATTCAGAAACCCATCTGCGATTGCCCCAAAATCCGTGATTGCGGCTGTCACTCCTTATCTCACCAGAACCAAGCTATCTCGATTCGGATGGCTAGTGACAGATCAGGGCGTTGAGCGTTTGGCGGTTGAATCGATCTACTCGCTGGCGGGTGTGACGGTGCCCGGTAGTTACATGGACCATCTGGAGGTAATCCAGCATCTGGTTCAACTCTGGACACTGGCCGGGCAGGTCGATCAGATCCCCGATCTGGTGTCCAATTATCTGCGAAGAGACTTGCTCAACAAAATTCTTGGCAACTCCGATAACCATGGTCGAAACACCTCAATTATTCGCGACACCGACTCCTTTCGCTTCGCTCCAATTTACGACTTGGCTCCGACGGTGATGGACGATGAAGGGGTCACACGCACGACTAAATGGCCGAAGCACCTGGAGGTAGCGGGCGAGGTGAAATGGCGAGAAGTCTGTAATGCCTTGGCAATGATCGGAGATCCTGAAGCCCTGTATGAGGGGTTACGAAAGGACGCCGATCACCTATTGGCTTTGCCAGACATTCTTACCGCTAGCGGTCTTCCTGAAGTCACCATGAATCATCCAGCGATTGCGCTGAGAAATCTTGAGCAGCGCTTGAAAAGCTGGGGGCTGAAATGACCATTTCCATTGATGCTCGGGCTTTGTTGATTGAAAGTATTCAAGAGGGGCTGGCTCAAGGCACGCTTGAGATCAGCGAAGCAGTTCGTCGGTTACGAGTCGAGGTCACAGGCTTGCACCAGAGCCAATTCGCAAAAATGTGCAAAATCTCGGTGCGCACGCTGGTGCATATCGAACATGGAGAAGGGAATCAAACGCTGAAATCGCTGAATGCAGTCTTCAGACCGTTTGGTCTGAGGATGGGCGTAGTGCGGATCCGGCGCGACTTGAACTGACCCAAAAGCAAAATATTTGTGGCGAGGGAGTCCTCGCCACAGGTAGGAATAAAAACCGTAGGCGTTTACCCGCGACACTCCACCAACGTTTTCACCTGCCCCGAACCCGTCTGGTTCTCATCGCTCAACCACCGCTCAAACCCCGCACCAATCGCAGGCCATTCCGAGTCCAGAATCGAATACCACGCGGTATCCCGGTTCTGTCCCTTCACCACCATGTGCTGACGGAACACGCCTTCAAAACTGAAGCCCAATCGCTCGGCCGCGTATTTGGAGCGGGCGTTGCCGTTGTTGCACTTCCACTCCAGGCGGCGATAACCCAGTGCAAACGACTCCTTGGCCAGCAGATAAATCGCCTCGGTACTTTTCGGCGAGCGCTGCATGGGGGCGCCAAACGTGACGTGGCCGATTTCGATTCGGCCCTGAGCCGGCACGATCGACATCAGGCTGAGAATGCCCTGCACCTCACCGCTGACACGGTCGATCACGCTGAAGAAATACGGATCGCTGTTGGCCGCATGGTTGTTCAGCCAGTCATTGAATGCACTGCGTTCCGGGAAAGGCCCATAAGGCAGATAGTCCCAGAGCTTCGGATCGGCACCCGGGCCCTGCAAGGCCTTGAACAATCCCTCACCATGACGTGCCGGGTCGAGTTTTTCCAGGCGAATGAAACGCCCTTCGATGGTTTCAACGGTGGGTGCCGGGGCGCCTTTCCAGTCTGCGAGTGAAGTCGACATATTGTTCTCCTTGAACCTTAAAGGGCTTTGCGAAACTGGATGAAACCGGGGCGTTCGGCGATGCGCTCGTAGAGCTGGATCGCGGTGGCGTTGTTTTCGTGGGTCAGCCAGTGGACTTTGCCGCAACCGTCCGCTTTGGCGGTGGCGTAGACGAATTCGATGAGCTTGCGGCCGACGCCGGTGCCGCGGGTTTCTGGCGTTACCAGCAGGTCTTGAAGATAGCAGGAGTTTTCGATGCTCCAGTTCGAGCGATGGTAGATGAAGTTCACCATGCCGACCGCTTTGCCATCGATCCACGCCAACGCCGAATGCGTCGGTTCAGTCGAGTCCAGCATGCGCTGCCAGGTGCTGTCGGTGACCGCGTCAGGCAACTCGGTGTTGTAGAAGCGCAGGTAGGCTTGCCACAGCGGCAGCCAGGCGGCGTGGTCGTCGGCGCTGACTTGGCGGATTTCAATCTGACTCATGTTCATTCCTTAACGCATCAAGTGGGCGAGGGACTGATCGTGCACATCGGGGCTGGCGGCGAGCCCTTCACGCACACCGGCGATGTCTGCGGTGCTGCGGTTCTGGCTGAGCTTGCGTTTGCCTTCCAGGCGCTGGATCGGCAGGGCAAACCCGACAATCGCCTTGAGCATTGCGTCGATGTAGTCAGCGGGAGCGTCGGCGACTTTCCACGGCTGGGCGCGGCCGGCTTCGTGACGATCCGTCAACGCGCTGACCAGGTTGAGCAGGCGCTCGGCATCGGTGAATACGTCGGCTGTACCGTAAGCGTGTACCGCGACGTAGTTCCAGGTCGGCACGACTTTGCCGTGTTCGGCTTTGCTCGGGTAAAACCCCGGGCTGACGTAGGCATCGGCACCGGCAAAGATCACCAGCGCTTCAGCGCCGTTCTGTAATTCCTTCCACTGAGGATTGGCCCGGGCGAAGTGACCGTAGAGGGTGCCATTCGGACCTTCGTCAGGTTTGAATAATAACGGCAGATGACTGGCTTGCAGGCCTTGTTCGCCGTGGGTAACCACCATGGCGAGGCGGGTGCCGAGGATCTGCTGGCGCAGTTCATCCAAATCTTTGATGGCAAAGCTGCTGGGGTTGTACATGGAAATATCCCTTGGCGAATGCCTCCATCCTAGGCAGGCTATTGGTCTGTTGTAAGAGCCATTAATGACCAATTTCACAGGTCCATTGCCATGACCGATGCGCCGCTTTCCCTGTCGTTCAACCCTGCCGGTATCGAACTCGATCGCCGTCAGGGCCTGAGTCGTCAGCTTTATCAGGCATTGCGCCTGCGAGTGCTGGACGGGCGGTTGGTCAGCGGCACGCGATTGCCGGCCAGTCGCGACCTGGCGGCAGCACTGGCTATTTCTCGCAACAGCGTGGTGCGAGCCTACGATCAGCTCTATGCCGAAGGCTTTATCGAAGGGCGCGTGGGTGATGGGACTTACGTCGCTCAACTCCCCCACACCGTGATACCAGCAAAAAAATTATCCACAAAAGTATCCACAGGGTTGTCAACAGGGTTACCCACAGCCTTATCCACAAATTGGCTGGATTTGCCTGTGATTTCATCCAGTAAAGTTATCCACAGCGGCGCCTTGGGGCGCGTTGAAAAGAACCATTTGGCCCTGCCGCCGAGTGGACCTCCGCGTGCGTTTCGGGTCGGGGTTCCGGCGTTTGATCTGTTTCCTTTCGAGATTTGGGCCAAGCTGAATGCGGCTTTCTGGCGTAAACCGGATTTGCAGCAACTGTGTTACGGCGATCCGGCGGGCGATGCGCGTTTGCGCGGACTCATTGCCGCTTATTTGCGCAGTTCTCGCGGCATGCAATGCACGGCTGAACAAATAGTGATCACCAGTGGCGCGCAGCAGGGGATTAGCCTTTGTGCACAGCTGCTGGTGGAGCCGGGTGACGGGGTGGCGATTGAAAATCCGGGGTATCGGGCGGCAGGCCATGCGTTCGCCGTGGCGGGTGCGCGTTTGCACGGCGTGGCGGTGGACAGTGAAGGCATTGATTGCAGCGAATTGGCCGGGTTGAGTGATTGCCGGCTGGCGTATGTCACGCCCTCGCATCAATACCCCACCGGGGTGGTGATGAGTCTGGCGCGGCGTCTGGAATTGCTGGCTTGGGCCGAACGCACTCAAGGCTGGATCGTCGAGGACGACTACGATGGCGAATACCGCTACAGCGGCGCGCCATTGGCGCCGTTGGCGGCACTCGACCGGCAGGGGCGGGTTTTGTACGTCGGGACTTTTGGCAAAGTCGCCTTCCCGGCGCTGCGTCTGGGGTATCTGGTATTACCGCCGGCATTGGTTCAGGCATTTTCTCAACGCCGAGCAGTGGACGTCCGGCATTCCGAAGTGAGCACCCAAGCGGTGATGGCCGAGTTCATGGCAGCCGGGCATTTTCAGCGGCATATCCGTCGCATGCGGCGCGCGGCCCTGAGTCGGCGTAACACATTGCTGGCAGGTTGGCCCAAGGACATCTCCGGCATCGGCAGTCTGCCGAGTGTCGCGGCAGGGTTACACCTGACGGTGTCCGTCGACTCCCAAACCCGCGAGCGCGAACTGGTGGAAAAAGCCGCCAGCGTTGATGTCGAAATCAACGCGCTTAGCAGCTATTGGTTGCCGGACTCGCAGACACCGGTGGACCAGCGTTCCGGGCTGGTCCTTGGTTTTGCGGCGGTACCCGAGGCCGCGATCAGTGCTGCTCTCGGGCGTCTGGAAAAAGTCTGGCGCTGATATACCTATAGGAAGAACAACGCACCGGCCAGTCGATGGTTTATTTCAGCGCGGTAAATGGCAATGGACTGAAGTGCGTTCACGCTGGCGTGCCTTTCGTAGGCTCCCCCGGAGCCGCGTTGTTCGACGGTCTTCAAGTGCGCGGCAGTGAAGGCCGGTCTGGGTGTGTCGGATGCCGGGTAATGAAAGTGTGCATACCAAAGTACTTTGCGGGTTTCGTGATCGCGAATCTCATACTCATCCAGAAAGTCTGTGCGCGGTCCCTTCAAACGCCGATGCTCCGGTAGTGGTTTGCCTATCCTGTGGATGGTCACCTGGCCCTTGCTGTGCAGCCATTCAACACGACTCGCAGTGGGCAGCTGTCGCTTGGTCATGCTGATGCGAACCTCGGTGCCTTTTTTGTAAAGCGCGACCGCCCCGTCGGTCAGTTTTTTGCTGACGGTGACAGCCGATCCCGGACCGCCTTCGGTGACATTGTTATCGGTCAGGGCTTTCTCGATAGCGTCCGCCGCCGCTTCCATTCGGTGGGCCTGCTGATGAAACATCTCTTCGATTTCCAACGGAATACGTCGATCGGCTTTTGAGTGGGCCTCGGTACGTCGTACGAAAGATTCCAGCTGTGTCAGTAATGCTTCACCGTTTTGCAGGCTGACCGTCAGCGTTGGAGGACTGGCGACGGGTACCGCCGTTTTGACAGGCACATGTTCGACCCAGACGCCGGGTGTTTTCTCATGGAATGTCGCGATCACCTTCCCCGTGAGTGGGGAGGTTACGTCGACCAGATCGGTGTCGGTGGAGTTCGCGCGCGTTCGGGACTTGCCGACGACCGCGCCTTTGAAACGCGTTTTGATGAGGCGATGAGGGGCCGTTACCGGTCGCGATGGTCCCGGAGCCGGTTCGAGGGTCTTGCGCTCATGCAGCAACCCCGACAGGTGATTCACGGCGCGCTCGTTGAACGCTTCGATACGCTGACGCATCAGGTCCAGTGACGGTTGCAGCAGTTGCCCGGGGTACTCGTCGGGCAGGTCGATAATACGTCGGTCAATGGTTGCGAACTGCTCCACCAGATCGCTGAAACCTTCGATTCGATCCGGTAGCGCCAAGGGATTTTCATCCTTGGCGAGGTCCAGCGACGACTGGATGGTGAGACCAACATCTTCGACGAGGGTCACCAGCGCCTGATGGCCAGCCTCGGTGGCGACCGTGCCGGTGTCATTAAGGCAGAGCTCTTGAGCGAGGCTGATCTGAAACAGCTTCAAGTCGTGCAGGTCAAAGCTTGGCAGTTCTTGCGTGTATTCCCTGGCGGTTTCGGCGGCTTCTTTGCCCAGTCGATTCAACTCGTCCATCCGCGCCTGGGCAAACTCGATTTTGTCGATAAACCCCTGGGCCAGGTCGCTGGTCTGTTGATGAATCTGGCGTCGTGTTTGAGTGGATTCGTTCGGCTCTCCGTCAAACAGGGCCAACGAACGAAGCATGCAGGTGCCAAACACAGCGTTTTGCCGGTTGAACCACTTCTTCGTCAGCAATAGTTGTTGAGCCAGGCAACTGACCAGAACAGCGCGGTAGTTGATGATGGACTTAAGCGCGTTGAATGCTTTGAGCTGTTCAATGTAGACGCCATAAACGGCCACCTGTTTATCCAGCGTTTCGATCAGCCTGAGACCATTGGAATCATCAACGCCCGGTGCGGAAGGGACTGCCGCTTTCTCTGCGGTTTCAAGTGCGGTCTTCAGCGCTGCTTTGTTCGCATCGAAGGTCTCCAGTTGCTTTCGCAGTTCCTCTTTGCGCCGTGCATTTTCCCGCACCAATTCTTTGCGGCTTCGGCCACCGCCGCGCAACCTCAAACGTGTGTCGACGACCCATTGTCCCGTCGCTGTATGGGTCAGCAGGGGGCCGGTCTTTGCTGGGGACTGACGGCTATCGATGATTTGCACAAAATCGTTGTCGTTGACGATGACTTCGAACCAGCGCTGGCCAACCTGGGCATACCATTTTTTGTTGAGCGGGCTCAAAAAACGATGAGGTCCGGCTTGAGTCGAAGGGTTTGCCAGGCCTTCAGGTTTGGCAATGGCCAGTCCGTCCAGCAGTGTCCCCAGACTCGTACGGGCAAGCGCGCCATGGGGGTACAAGCTGGTCTCGTGATTGGCTGGCAAGAGTTGATCGGTCATGTCGGGTAGCCGGGTCACGGTGATTGTCGGTCTCGGCGTGGGCTGTTGCTCCAGCGTCAAAGGCTCCTTTTCAACGGCGCGGCTTGCTGTGTGGCGCGTCGCGGCGTAATGGGCCAGGACCATGCCCAGTGACAGGAACAGGTCGGTCAATGCCTTCCATGCGTCGTCACTGTCACCTTTTTCGCTGGCTTCATTCGCTTCATCCAGGTCGCTCATTATTTGCCAGATCCAGGCCGCGCTGGCAGCCGTACTGCCCAGAAAGGGCAGCGCAATGTTGAACAGTGCCCATGCCCCCTGTTTGAGGGTCTGCCAACGACTTTGTGCATTGGAAACCGTCTGCCGATCCGCCAGGGTAATCATCGCGTTGGCATTGGTGGTGAACAGGGTCGACAGTGAAGGTTGCGCCAGTGGCGTTGCCCCCAGCGTGACGGCACCCATCATGCCGAGGGCCGACGTTGGATCGACCAGCCATTGCGAGAGTGTCCAGATGGAAGGCAGTTGGCCGGGGAATACGTATTGTGAGTAGTTGAAGCGCACGTCATCCGGTAACCAGGCCAGCACTGACTGGCGAAGCGTCTGGTTATGTTTGATCGCATATAGCAGGTTGGTTTCGCGGGGATATTGTAAAAGCGGGGGATCCAGCAACGGGCGAAAGAGCAGGCAGGGCCCTCTGTCGGCGAGACGGGGGCCGATAACGAACATGTTGGCAACCACGTCGGCCTTGTTGTCTGTGCGGCCTCCGGGAATGAATGCCAGCGGACGAATGATGATTTCCAGGCCGTCCACAAAACGGTCGTCGGGCTTTTCTTGCATCGCCGCTACCACATATCGGTATCCCTGATCGTCGATGCCGGCCTCGCCACGAATTTTGTGCTGCAGCGCCTGAAGTGGCAGCTGGATGCGCAGATGACTGGCGAACAGGTCTTGCCGGCGTTGTGTTTCCTTTGTGTCACCGAGCAACTTGCGTTTGATCAGCGCGGGATAGGTTTCACCTATGTTGACCTCGGTGACCAGTCTTTCCAGGTAGGCAGGCGTCATCCAGGATTCAACGGGACTGCCGTCGGTACGGCGAACGGTCTTGTTACCCAAAGGCACGGCGATCAGATTCTGGAGGGCCAGATCGGTCAGCGACAGCGTGACGATTTCGGTCTTGCCCGGCACGGCGATGGCACCCAGGATCACCGGACTGGTGATACTGAGTTCGATAGTTTCGAGCCTCGCGTCAGTTGCCTGTGGGTGATCCTTTAACACTTGGTCTTTCAGAGCTTGCAGCGTAAATGCCGGGAGCGGTGGAATGTCATCCCGAAACGTTTTGCCCGCGTGTTGTTCCCGAAGCAGGGCCAGGTCCATCAAGTGTCGGCTGTAGCGGGTCAGGTCCGCCGGTTGAGCATTGAGCAGCCAGTCAGGCAACAAGCGCTCGATCCGGCTGAAGCGCTCTTCGTCAAAGTCCTTGCTGTTTCCGGCAGCGGTCCTTGCTCGACGCGTAAGTCCTCCTTTCGTAATCGTATCTTGAAGCTCGCCGATGGCAGCAATTTCGAGGGCGATCAGCGCGCAGGCTTGATGGTCGAAAAAACTGCCGATGGGTTCATACAGACGCCATTGCAACGTGCGCGAACTCGACGGGAACTTAATGCGTTCGGACAACGTTTCACCCAATGATTCCAGCGAGTCGTAATGCTTGAAACCCTCTGTAATCGAGTGGCTGATCACCAATGTGCGTTTGCCCAGCGTACCCACCAGCACCGCCAGGTCCAGCAGCCACAGATGCTTGTCCGGCTCATCGATGTCGATCAGGCAGGCCCTTGATTTGTAGGGGTCGTTGCGCTGTCGGGTGGCTGTATCCGGGTTGTTGAACAAGCCCAGTGCCATGGCCTTTTGATCCTCATCCCAGCCTGAAACCTGCTCGATGTTCCAGAGGTTGTGCAGTGAGCCCGAGAGTTGATGCCAGCGTGGTGTTTCGTCTTCTGTCTGCTGGTTCCAGTAATCAAGTTGTTGCTCTTGGTAGGACACAAACAGCAGGGGGGCCAGTTGGTTGATCAACCGGCCAATGTCGTCGATCTTGACGGGCAACTGGATCGCTGGAGCTACCCCCGGTTGCAGGGTCAGGAAGTGTTCCCCGTCAATGTAGGTCGCGGTCTGCGCCGACAGCGTGAGCCGCACCAATGCGTCGGTCAGCGACTCGAATCGGCGCAGGCCGGGCGTGACCTGGTTCCCGCTGACGGTCCAGGTTGGCGTCACGACCATGGCCTGGACCGGATCGATATCAAGGCTTGGATACGCGGCGTCGAGGGCCGTGCGCAGTGCGTTCGTCGCCACTTCCCTGAGCGAGGGGCCAGTGACCAGTTGGGTCAATACATCTTCGGAGCGGGTAGAGGAGGTATCGGGCATAGCCATTTCCTTTGTGCCGAATGAGGACGCTGGCCACTGGGCCGCGCGGTATCGGGTCAAGGTAGAGGGCTGTCGAAGGCCAAAGGTGGTAGATAGTTATCGCGGGCAAAAAAAGACCCGCGCTCATTGGCGGGTCTTCAATTTCAGCAAGCTGTCAGGTCCCGGACTTGATCTTGGTCCAGGCTCGGGTGCGCGCACGTTCGGCATCGCGCGGCAGGGGTTGCAGCGTGTACAGCGTGCTCATCGCCGTTTCGGTCGGGTACAGGTTGGGGTTGTTGCGGATCGCCGGGTCGACCAGTTCGGTGGCGTCCTTGTTCGGGTTCGGGTAGCCGACGAAGTCGCTGACCGGTGCGATCACTTGGGGTTGCAGCAAATAGTTGATGAAGGTGTAGGCGTCTTCCGGGTTCTTCGCACCTTTGGGAATGGCGAGCATGTCGAACCAGATCGGCGCGCCTTCTTTGGGCAAGCGCATGTCGACGATCACACCGTTCTTGGCTTCCTTGGCGCGGTTGGCGGCCTGGGAGAAACTGCCGGAATAACCGACTGCGACGCAGATGTCACCGTTGGCGATGTCGGCCATGTACTTCGAAGAATGGAAGTAGGTGATATACGGGCGGATCTTCATCAGCAGCGCTTCAGCCTTGTCGTAGTCCGCCGGCTTCTTGCTGTTGGGGTCCAGGCCGAGGTGTTGCAGGGCCAGCGGCAGGATCTCCGACGGCGAGTCGAGCAGGGCGACGCCGCACTGCTTGAGCTTGCTGATGTTCTCTTCCTTGAAGATCAGGTCCCAGCTGTCCACCGGCGCGTTCTCCCCCAGCACGGCTTTGACCTTGTCCGGGTTGAAGCCGATCAGGATGGTGCCGTACATGTAGGGCACGGCAAATTTGTTGCCCGGGTCGTTGGCTTCGATCAGCTTCATCAATTTCGGATCGAGGTGATTCCAGTTCGGCAGTTTGCTGCGGTCCAGCGGCTGGAACACACCGGCTTCGATCTGCTTGGCGAGGAACACGTTGGACGGCACCACCGCGTCGTAACCGGAGTTGCCGGTCAGGAGCTTGGCCTCCAGCGCTTCGTTAGTGTCGAAAATGTCGTAGACCAGTTTGGTCTGAGTGTTCTGCGCCTTGAAGTCTTCCAGCGCTTTGGGGGTGATGTAGTCGAACCAGTTGTAGACGCGCAACGTTCGCTCTTCAGCGTGAACGGCGCCACTGAGCATCGTGGCGCACAGCATCGTGGGGAAGAGCACGGGAGCGATAAAACGCTTGAGATGATTCATTGTTCTAATTCCTCATTGGGCGCTTTCAAAACCTTCGAGAACGTTTACGGCATTGATGCCGATTTCTTCGACCGCGTAGCCGCCTTCCATCACGAACAGCGTCGGCTTGCCGAGGCGCGCGATACGCTCGCCCATGGCCAGGTAATCCGGGCTGTCGAGTTTGAATTGGGAGATGGGATCGTCCTTGAACGTATCAACACCCAGGGAGACGACGACAATGTCGGCGCCGTAGTTTTCGATTTCCTCGCAGGCCTGATCCAGCGCTGCACTCCATGTGTCCCAACCGCTGCCGGCGGGCAAAGGGTAGTTGAAGTTGAAGCCTTCACCCGGGCCTTCGCCGAGCTCGTCTTCATAGCCGAGGAAGAATGGGAATTCGGCTTCCGGGTGGCCGTGGATCGAGGTGAACAGCACGTCGCTGCGCTCGTAGAAAATCGACTGCGTGCCGTTGCCGTGGTGGTAGTCGACGTCGAGGATCGCGACCTTTTTGTGGCCCTGATCGAGGAAGGCCTGGGCGGCGATGGCGGCGTTGTTGAGGTAGCAATAACCGCCCATCAAATCGCTGGCGGCGTGGTGTCCCGGTGGACGGCACAGGGCGAAGGCACTGCGCGCGCCGCGCTGGATTTCCGCTTGGGCGGTCAGCGCCACTTGCGCCGCGCTGTACGCTGCTTGCCAGGTACCGGCGGTAATCGGTGCGCCGCCGTCGAAGCTGTAATAGCCGAGCTGGCCGTGCAGGCTGGTGGGTTTGATGGCGCGCAGGGTTCGGGCCGGCCAGGTATAGGGCAGCAAGTCGCCGTCGGTGTTGAATTCGGTCCAGCGTGCCCATGCTCCCTTGAAGAAGTCGAGGTAGTCACGGCTGTGGATGCGCGCGATCGGGTCGAGGCCGAAATTCTGCGGCGCTTCGACCGGGCCGAGGTTTTGGTTCTTTACGCGTTGCAATACATGGTCTGCGCGCGACGGCATTTCGAAGCAGGGCTTGAGTTGCCCGTCTATCAATTCGCAACGGCCGTGGTGCAGGTGGTGATCGTCCGAGTAGATCGTCAGCATTTTCTTGTTCTCCGCAGGCTGATTCGGTTGAACACAGTCTTGCGGGAGGCGGCGTTTGGGAGAACGGCAGGAAAGGCCAAAAGGGGATTGATATGGCCAAAAGGTTTGACCGAAATTCGCCCCTTGATGGTGCGGGTATTTCCACTTTTGGGGTGGGGAATGCTGAATCTGTGGGGTTATCGGTGTGGCCGGAATTGACTGGGCGCCACACCGCTCCAGCGCACAAACGCATGGCGGAAGCTCGCGGTCTCGCTGAAACCCAATGCCTCGGCGATCCGGTAGATCGGCAACTGATCCTCGCAGAGCATCTGCTTGGCCTGCTCAAATCTCAGCTCATCGAGCAATTCCTGATAGCTGCACCCCGAATCCTTGAGGTGTCGGCGCAATGTCCGCGCCGAACAATTCATCTGCTCGGCCAACCCTTCTAGCCCCGGTGCTGCATTCAATTGCGCGCTGAGCAATTGCCGAATTCGCCCCAACCAGGCCTGGCGACCGGTGAACTCGGTGTTCTGTTTGCGGCAGCGTTCGGCCATGGTCTGATGGGTGATGACATCGGCAAGCGGCAAGGGTTGGTCGAGCCAGTGCCGGTCGAAGGCGAACGCATTGTCCCGCGCTTCGAAGTTCAGCGTGCAATCGAAGTGTTCGGCATAGGTTGCCTGATAGTCCGGCGCGGTGTGTTCGAAGCGAGCGGCCAGCAGCGGCAACGGGTGGCCGAGCAGGTCGTCACAGATGACCTTCAACGACACCAGACAGAATTCGGCATTGAACACCGCCATCGCCGGGCTTTCCCGGTAATCCGCCGCCACGAACCAGACACGCTCGCCGTTGTCTTCCAGGCTCAGCTCGAAAAGTGTTCCCAACAGCGCCGGATAGCGTATTGCCAAACGCAAAGCGTCACCGAAGGTGGCACTGGTGAGCAGCGCATAACCGAGCATTCCGTAGGACGAAACGTGCATCCGCCGGCCCAATTCGAGACCGATATCGCGCTGGAGCGCCACAGCGTTGGCACAGACCTGCATCTCCTGATTGGTGGTGATGCGTGTGTCCGCCCGGTTCAGGTCCGCCGCGCTGATGCCGCTTCCGGCGAGCAAGGCTTCGCTGGACAGGCCTTGGTCCTTGAAGGCGTTGAGCACCAGGGAGACGGCGTTGAGGGTGGTGAGGTGGGAGTGGAGCATGGATGGCTTCCAGCCGTGGAATGGCTGGAACGCAGCAAGTTATATGCCGAGCGAAGAACCTGTAGGAGCCGAGCTTGCTCGCGATAGCGGTATGTCAGTCACCATTGATCTCGACTGAAATACCGCTATCGCGAGCAAGCTCGGCTCCTACAGGGGGTTGTGGTGTGTCAGATGAGTTCGCCGCAGAGGTCGAGTTCTACGAGACGACGCACTTCTGCGTTATCCAGCCCGGCACCGAGTAGCGCATGCAACTTGCCGAACGCGGCCTCACGAGTCATGCCTCCACCTGAAAGCACGCCAACGCCACGCAAACGGCTACCGGCCTCGTACACGTCCAGTTCAACACCACCTTCGTGGCACTGCGTCACGGCGACTACCACAACACCTTTGTCCCGCGCCCGTTCCAGACTGGCGAGAAACTCAGGGTCGTCACTCGGCCCGGTGCCGCTGCCGTAGCACTCCAGCACCAGACCCTGAATGCCGCTGTCGAGCACGCCGTCCAAAATGTCGGCGCCGATGCCGGGGAACAGTGGCAGCACCGCGACCTTCGCCAGTTGCCTGCTTTGGTTGTAGTTCAGCTGTGTCGGAATCGAAGGGGCTTTCACACCGCCACCCTGACGTTCCAGTCGCTTGAACGGATGACGACCAAAACTGCGTACCTTGGCGCAACGGGTCGGGTCCAGCAGTTCGCCGTGGAAGTACAAATGGACGCCCGGTGCCAGGCCATGGCCGAGGGCAACCAACGCGCCACCGAGGTTTTCCCACGCATCGCTGTCGGTCACGCCGGCCGGCAGCATGGAACCGGTGAAACACACACGGGCGTGCAGGCCGAGTAACTGAAAGCTCATGGCCGCTGCGCTGTAGGCCAGGGTGTCCGTGCCGTGCAGGATCAGCACGCTGTCGCAGCCCTGCACATCAACCGCATCGACCACGGCTTCGCGCAGTTGCTGCCAGTACGCCGGGGACATGTTGGCGCTGTCGATCAGTGGCGACATCTCGCGAAAACGCCACTGCGGCACCACCAACTCAGGCTGGCTGTGCAGGTATTCACGCATCCGCGCTTCGAAACCGGACGCCGGGGCCAGGCCGTGAGCGCTGGCTTGCATACCGATGGTGCCACCGGTGTAAAGCACCATGACGTGTTGGGCGGCAGGGTAGGTCGAGGAATTCATGGAGGTTCTCCGAGAACAATGAGTTCCTGTGGGAGCGAGCAGGTCGAATCGTCGCACCGTCGCTCCCACATGGGATTCTGCACTTTAACCGATCAGCGTTGCGCTGCGGGTACGCCTTGTGGCTCGGCTTCAGCCCTGGCGGCAGCCGCTGGCGGGTTGGCCGGCCAGGCTTTCAGGTCCAGGTCCAGATCCGGGAACTTGCTCGAATCGAACACCGGCGTCTTGATCCCGGCAGCACGCTGGTCATCGTAGTCACGCAGGATGCGCATGCCGACTTTGAACAGCAGGAACAGCGCGATCAGGTTCACAAACGCCAGCATGGTCATGGTGATGTCGGCGAAGGCAAACACGGTGCTCAAGTTCTCGATGGCACCCCAAAAGATCAAGACCAACACCAGGGCGCGGTAGCCGATCAGCGCCTTGCGGTTTTCACCGATCAGGAAACGCAGGTTGCTCTCGCCCAGGTAGTAGTTGTAGAGAATCGAGGTGAACACGAACAACGACAGGGCCACGGAAATGAACATCCGGCCCCAGTCACCGACCACGGCGGCCAGCGAGTTTTGGGTCAGGGCAATGCCGTCGCCTTCGAAGCCCGGGGTGTAGAAGCCCGAGAGCAGGATCAGCAACGCGGTGCAGGTGCAGATCACGAAAGTGTCGAGGAACACGCTGAACGCTTGAACCACACCCTGTGCCACCGGGTGCTCGACCGACGCGACTGCTGCCACGTTAGGTGCACTGCCCAGGCCCGCTTCGTTGGCGAACACGCCACGCTTCACGCCCATGACAATCGCGCTGCCGATCAGGCCGCCAAACGCCTGGTCGAGACCGAAAGCGCTTTTGACGATGGTCATCAACATCGCCGGCACATGATCGAATTGCAGCACGATCACATAGATGGTCACGCCGATGTACACCAGGGTTTTCACCGGCACCAACAGGTCAGCAACCTTGGCGATGCGCTTGATCCCGCCGATGAACACCAGCCCCAGCAATACCGCCAGCGCGATGCCGGTGTAAGTGGTGTCGAGGCCGAAGGCGTTGTTCAGCGAGTGAGTCACGGCGTGGGATTGCAGGCCGTTGAAGGCAAACCCGAAGGTCACCAGCAACAGGAACGCCATGATCATGCCCAGCCAGCGTTTTTGCAGGCCATGCTGAATGTAGTAGGACGGGCCGCCACGGTAGGTGCCGTCGGAATCGCAGCGCTTGTAGAGCTGGCCGAGGGAGCATTCGAAGAAGCTGCTGGACATGCCGACCAGCGCGGTCACCCACATCCAGAACACCGCACCTGGCCCGCCAAGGGTCACGGCAATACCGACACCCGCGATGTTGCCCGCACCGACACGCCCGGCAAGGCTGAGCATCAGGGCCTGGAACGAACTGAGTTGCCCGGCGCTGCTTTTAAGGCTGTCGCCGAACACCGAGAACATGTGGAAGAAGTGACGCAATTGTACGAAACGCGAGCGGATCGTGAAGTAGCTACCGAGCCCGACAATGAGCACGATCAGTACTTTCCCTGAGAGGAAGTCGTTAATGACTTCGAGCATGGATTATTCCTCGCTGTTTTTTGTGTAGGCAAATGTTGGGCAGCCAGAAACATCGCGTTACACCGCTGTGCGCGTGGCACAACAGGTGAGGCGCGCGTTCGTCCCGGTCCCGTTTCGCAGGTTTGTTATTAGTTCGGGTTTCGCATGGGTTTGGGCCTCGTTACCGACGACCGCTCATGCGAAGAGGGGCGGCACTATACCGATGAGAGTGCCGTCCGTCTGCACGATTGTGGTGCAAGAATCGAAGCGAGGTCCCTTTCTCTTGTAGGAGCATGGCTTGCCAGCGATGGCGATCTTGAGGGCCCCATCGCCGGCAAGCCGTGCTCCTACAGAAGTCGAGCCAGGCACGACCTATACGGTCGGGCCTGCAAATAATTAAAAAAAAGGGCCTGGGGCATAAATCCCCAAGCCCTCAAAAGGTGAGAGGTGTCTAGTCCCTCGACCTGGTGAGCGGTGCTACAAGTAACGCATCGGTTCAGGCTTTAAGCGGAACCAGACGCGGAGCAATCATGTTTTCCGGGCGCAGGATGTCGGCGAGCATGGCGTCGTCGAGCAAGCCTTCTTCGCGCACCAGTTCCAGCACGCCACGGCCGCTTTCGAGGGCGATACGGGCGATGCGGGTGGCGTTTTCATAGCCGATGTACGGGTTCAGCGCGGTGACCAGGCCGATCGAGTGCTCGACCAGTTCGCGGCAGCGCTCTTCGTTGGCCGTGATGCCGGTGATGCAGTGCTCGCGCAGCATGTCCATGGCGCGTTGCAGCAGACGGATCGAGTCGAAGATCTTGAACGCGATCAGCGGTTCCATCACGTTCAGTTGCAGCTGGCCGCCTTCGGCCGCGATGGTCAGGGCCAGATCGTTACCGATGATCTGGAACGCCACCTGGTTAACAGCTTCCGGAATAACCGGGTTGACCTTGCCTGGCATGATCGAGCTGCCTGGCTGACGCGCTGGCAGGTTGATTTCATTGATGCCGGTGCGTGGGCCGCTGGACAGCAGACGCAGGTCGTTGCAGATCTTCGACAGTTTGACCGCGGTACGCTTGAGCATGCCGGAGAACAGTACGAAGGCGCCCATGTCAGACGTGGCTTCGATCAGGTCGGCGGCCGGAACCAGCGGTTGACCGCTGATCAGTGCCAGGCGCTGAACGGCCAAGTGCTGGTAACGCGGGTCGGCGTTGATGCCGGTACCGATCGCGGTACCGCCCAGGTTCACTTCGGTCAACAGTTCAGGTGCCAGTGTTTTCAGGCGCGCCAGGTCTTCGCCCAGGGTCGTGGCGAATGCACGGAATTCCTGGCCCAAGGTCATCGGCACAGCGTCTTGCAGCTGGGTACGACCCATCTTCAGAACGTGGCTGAATTCTTCACCTTTGGCGGCGAACGACTGGATCAGGCTGTCGAGGCTGGCCAGCAGTGCGTCGTGACCCAAAAGCAGACCCAGGCGGATCGCGGTCGGGTAGGCGTCGTTGGTCGACTGCGCCATGTTCACGTCGTTGTTCGGGTGCAGGTATTGGTATTCGCCTTTCTGGTGACCCATGGCCTCCAGCGCGATGTTGGCGATGACTTCGTTGGCATTCATGTTGGTTGACGTGCCAGCGCCGCCTTGAATCATGTCCACCACGAACTCTTCGTGGAAATCGCCGCGGATCAAACGTGCACAGGCTTCGCTGATGGCAGCGTGCTTGGCTTCGCTCAGGTGACCCAGTTCGCGGTTGGCGTCAGCGGCGGCCTGTTTGACCATCGCCAAACCGACCACCAGCTTCGGGTAATGCGAAATCGGAACGCCCGAGAGGCGGAAGTTGTTCACCGCTCGCAGGGTCTGGATGCCGTAATACGCTTGCGCAGGTACTTCGAGTACGCCAAGCAGGTCTTTTTCTGTGCGGAAAGATGCAGCGGAGGACATGATAGAAATCATCTCGATATGGACCCGGTCTGTGCCGGAACACTGCAAATGCTAGGCTTGTGGAAAAATTTCGGCCAATGCTGTTAAACACTGGCCTATGCACATTCGGCATAATGTCGGTGTGACGCCGTGTGTGCGGCGAGCGTGTGACCTAAATGGGTGCGTGTCCGGGAGGGCGTGATGAATCTGGAAAGTAAATGGCTTGAGGACTTCAGCGCCCTGGCCGCCACCCGCAGCTTCTCCCAGGCTGCGGAACGACGCTTCGTGACGCAGCCGGCCTTCAGCCGACGTATCCGCAGCCTTGAAGCCGCGCTGGGGCTGCAACTGGTCAATCGCTCGCGCACGCCCGTCGAGCTGACGGCGGCGGGGCAATTGTTTCTGGTGACGGCGCGGACCGTGGTCGAACAGCTGGGTGAAGTGCTGCGCCATCTTCATCACCTGGAAGGCGGGCAGGGCGAAGTGATGCAAGTCGCTGCCGCTCACTCATTGGCGCTGGGTTTCTTTCCCCGCTGGATCGCGCAGTTGCGCAACGAAGGCCTGAATATCGCGACGCGTTTGGTGGCAACTAACGTCGGTGACGCGGTGCATGCCTTGCGCGAGGGCGGTTGCGATTTGATGTTGGCGTTTTACGATCCCGATGCAGCGTTGCAGATGGACCCGGAAATCTTTCCGTCTCTGCACCTTGGCCACACTGAGATGCTGCCGGTGTGCGCCGCTGATGCCGAGGGTAAGCCGCTGTTTGATCTGGAGGGCGAAGCCAGCGTGCCTTTGCTCGCCTACAGCGCCGGCGCGTTTCTCGGACGTTCGGTGAACATGCTGCTGCGCCAGCGTGCACTGCGCTTCACCACCATTTACGAAACAGCCATGGCCGACAGCCTGAAAAGCATGGCGCTGGAAGGCTTGGGCATTGCCTGGGTGCCACAACTGAGCGTTCGCGCCGAGCTGGCTCGCGGAGAACTGGTGGTCTGTGGTGGCCCGCAATGGCATGTGCCGCTGGAAATTCGCCTGTATCGCTGCGCGCTGGTGCGCAAGGCCAACGTGCGATTACTGTGGCGCAAGCTTGAAGGCGGTGCAGCCCAGGGCACGACGGGCACTTGAGACCGCTGAAGGGGAATTGTGTTGTATTTGTTTGACCTTTAAGTCAATAAAACCGGGGCTTTGCGCCGTATGACAGATGGTCGCAACGGGGGCTGTTTATCTGCGTCATTACGGTATACTGCGCGGCCTTCGGCCGGTTCGCCCGGCCATAATTCGTACAATCAAGCCACGCATCCTGCGTGGCTTGTTGTTTTTTGACGCGCCTGCGGGCGCCCAGAGAGAAGAGGCACGACGATGAGTGCACTGGTTGGCGTGATCATGGGCTCCAAGTCCGATTGGTCCACCCTTAGCCACACCGCCGATATGCTGGAAAAGCTCGGCATCCCTTACGAGGTGAAAGTGGTCTCTGCCCACCGTACCCCGGACCTGCTGTTCCAGTACGCTGAAGAAGCCGAGGCGCGTGGCATCGAGGTCATCATCGCCGGGGCCGGTGGCGCGGCCCACTTGCCTGGCATGTGTGCGGCCAAGACCCACCTGCCGGTGCTGGGCGTGCCGGTGCAGTCGGCGATGCTGTCCGGCGTCGATTCGCTGCTTTCCATCGTGCAGATGCCGGCTGGCATCCCGGTTGCGACCCTGGCCATCGGCAAGGCTGGCGCGATCAACGCCGCGCTGCTGTCGGCGAGCATCCTGGGCGCCAAGTACCCGCAGTTCCACGACGTGCTGAAAACGTTCCGCGCTGAGCAGACAGACAGCGTGCTGGACAATCCAGACCCACGCATCGCCTGAGGTTGTTGACGATGAAGATCGGTGTAATCGGTGGCGGCCAGTTGGGTCGCATGTTGGCGCTGGCGGGCACCCCGCTGGGTATGAGTTTCGCTTTCCTGGACCCCGCGCCGGATGCTTGCGCAGCCGCGTTGGGCGAACACCTGCGGGCCGATTACGGCGATCAGGACCACCTGCGTCAACTGGCCGATGAAGTCGATCTGGTGACCTTCGAGTTCGAAAGCGTCCCGGCCGAAACCGTGGCGTTTCTGTCGCAATTCGTTCCGGTTTACCCGAGCGCCGAAGCCCTGCGCATCGCTCGTGATCGCTGGTTCGAAAAGAGCATGTTCAAGGACCTGGGGATTCCGACCCCGGCGTTCGCCGACATTCAGTCGCAAGCCGATCTGGACGCCGCAGTCGCCTCCATCGGTCTGCCGGCCGTGCTGAAAACCCGCACCTTGGGTTACGACGGCAAGGGCCAGAAAGTCCTGCGCAAACCTGAAGATGTGGTCGGCACTTTCGCCGAGTTGGGCAGCGTTGCCTGCCTGCTGGAAGGCTTCGTGCCGTTCACCGGTGAAGTGTCGCTGATCGCCGTGCGCGCTCGTGATGGTGAAACCCGGTTCTATCCGCTGGTTCACAACACCCACGACAGCGGCATCCTCAAGTTGTCCGTGGCCAGCACCGACCACCCGCTGCAAGCCCTGGCGGAGGACTATTCCAGCCGCGTGCTCAAGCAGCTGAATTATGTCGGCGTCATGGCGTTCGAGTTCTTTGAAGTCGACGGTGGCCTCAAGGCCAACGAAATCGCCCCGCGCGTGCACAACTCCGGCCACTGGACCACCGAAGGCGCCGAGTGCAGCCAGTTCGAAAACCACCTGCGGGCCGTTGCCGGTTTGCCGTTGGGTTCGACGGCCAAGGTCGGCGAAAGCGCGATGCTCAACTTCATCGGCGTTGTACCGCCGGTTGAGAAGGTGATCGCGATTGCCGATTGCCATCTGCACCACTACGGCAAGGCGTTCAAGGCCGGTCGCAAGGTCGGTCACGCCAACTTGCGCTGCGCTGACAAGGCCACGCTAGAGCAGCAGATCCTCAAGGTCGAAGCGCTCATCGCCGAATAGTTTCATGTGGCAGCGGCGGAACCATTCAGGTGCCGCCGTTCTCTCATGGCAGGATGCCAAAGTCTGACTAGGCTTTGGGCTAGGTGTCCTGTCTCACCAATACTGTTCCTTTTTGACGGCGTCTGTTGTCGCCATGCTGCGTTGCCGCTCCTCGCCATAGCCAGCTATGACTCGTCGCGGCGCCTTGCCTGGCAACAACAGCCACTCGTCAAAAGAGAAACATTATTGGTGAGACAGGACACGCCAAATCAATCAGAGGGAAATGCCATGGGAATTATTGGAACCATCTTTATCGGCTTGATCGTCGGCCTGCTGGCTCGGTTCCTGAAACCGGGCGATGACAACATGGGCTGGATCTTGACCATCCTGCTCGGTATCGGCGGTTCGCTGGCGGCCACTTATGGCGGCCAGGCTCTGGGCATCTACCATGCGGGCGAAGGCGCGGGCTTTATCGGCGCGCTGGTGGGCGCCGTGGTGTTGCTGGTGATCTACGGCCTGATCAAAAAGAACTGATCCGAAGCGACAAAGCCCCCTCTGCGCCGCATGCAGAGAGGGCTAGAATGCTCGGCGATTTTTCGCCCTTCCTTTACCGAGCACCTCAATGCGCCGTCTTCTGTTGACTCTCCTTTTACTGGGCAGTGGTTTGGCCCATGCCGGCGAACTGCCGGAAACCGACTGGCTCGAACTGATGCCCAAGTCGGACCAAAAAGCCCTGGAAGCCATGCCCGAAATCGACCACAACACGCCCGAAGGCGATGGCACCTTTACCGCAAAGGGTGGCATGAAGCAGAGCAAGGGCTTGCCGGCGGTGATGTACTCGACCAAAACCGTGCCGTCGATGAACGACAAGAACATCCGCATCGGTGGTTATCCGGTTCCGCTGGAGTCCGACGCGAAAGGCCGCAGTACGCTGTTCTTCCTTGTGCCGTATCCCGGCGCGTGCATCCACGTGCCGCCACCGCCGCCCAATCAGTTGGTGCTGGTGCGGTATCCGAAGGGGTTGAAGCTGGATGACATCTACACGCCGCTGTGGGTGACCGGCACGTTGAAGATCGAGAAGGTCAACAACGACCTGGCCGATGCGGCGTATGCGCTGGATGCGGCGAAGGTTCGGGTAGTAAAAGAATCGGATTTGTAAGCGTCAGGTAAAACCAATCGCGGGCAAGCCTCACTCCTACAATTACTCACCGTCCTGTAGGAGCGAGGCTTGCCCGCGAAGCTTTTAGAGGGATTTGCTGCCGATGCTGACGCCGAGGGTATGACTGGCACCTGGCGCCAATGTCACCACATCACCCATCACATTCGCCGTTTCAATGCACAGCATGCGCTGCCAGCCATCGTCAGCCATATCGCTGAACGCCGCTGCACGCTCGATCCACGGGTTCCAGATCACCGCCGCGCGCGATCCGCTGCTGGTCAGCTCGATGCGCCGCTCCCACGCTGGATCGACGATGCTCAGCGTTGTCGGCGTATTAAGGTAGATGCGATCGGTCTCGCCGGTAAACTGCAAATCACCGGTCTGGGTGACGGTTTTCCAGTCATCCAGCGTCTCGATGTAGCTCAAGCCATCCAGCCCTTCAACGTGCACATTGCGCACATCGCTGACTGCGAAATAGCTGTGCAGCGCCTGGCTGAGGGTGACGGTGTCAGTGCCCTGGTTATGGCTGGTCAGGCTGATATGCAGTTGCTCATCCAGACGAATGCTCAGCTTCAAATCCACCTGATGCGGCCAGCCCGCAAAGCCACCTTCAGGGTAGGGCAGGACAAATTCCACCTTGAGGCTTTCGCCTTCGGCTTCGATGCCGCCCAGCTCCCAATCCATCGCCCGGACAAAACCGTGGGCGCTTGGCGCTTCGTCGCTGACACGCATCGCCTGAACGCTCTGCGGATTGCGTGCAAGGTTGCCGAACCACGGCCAGCACACTGGCACGCCGGCGCGGATGCTTTTGCCGGCCTTGAACACCGCCTCGTCGTTGAGCCAGATCAGCGGCGGTTGGCCGGCCAATTGATAACTGAGGATGTGCGCGCCTTGCTGGGCGACCAGCAATTCGGCCTGACCGTGGCGGATGCGCCAGCAGTTCAGTTCATCCAGTTTCACGGCTTCAACGTTGGGCGTGTTCATGGGACAACTCTCGATCGGGAACAATGATGCAATGGACCGTAAAACGCCCGCAGCGTTTAACGCGCGCGCGGCGGAACCGAACGGGTGCGACCGCTACCGTCGATGGCGACGAACACAAACACGGCTTCAGTCACTTTACGCCACTCGCTGGACAGCGGGTCGTCGCTCCAGACCTCAACCATCATCTTGATTGAGCTGCGGCCGATTTCCAGCGCCTGGGTATAAAAGGAGAGCTGGGCGCCTACCGCGACTGGAACCAGGAACGCCATACGGTCGATCGCAACGGTGGCAACGCGCCCGCCAGCGACTTTGCTGGCCATGGCGGTGCCGGCCAAATCCATTTGCGCCACCAGCCAGCCGCCGAAAATATCGCCAAAGCCGTTGGTCTCGCGAGGGAGCGCGGTGATTTGCAGGGCCAGGTCGCCTTGCGGGATTGGATCTTCTTGTTCGAGCTCTATCATGCCGGGGGGGCCTCTGACCCGTGACTCTTCATTGGTACTTCAGGTGAATAGCCGCTTTCAAGAAAAACGATTCAGCCCGAACATACTACGTTCGTCACGTTTCTCGTAAGGCGCCTAAAGGGAAACTCTGCGAAATCGACTGGTAGAGCCAGCAGCGTCTTCGCACAGCAATCCTTTCAAAGTGTTGCAAGATCGCCAGTATATCGGTCGGTAGACTCCGAGACGACCATCCGGTTCTCATTTTGACCGTCAAAAACGCACCTCTATGTGCTTTTTCGAACAATTTGCTATCGTGCCGGACCTGCCCAAGCCTCCGCCAGCGTTGTTGGGGTTGCAGATCCGACTATAAGAGAAGCCCTTGCCATGACCACAGCGCCCTCGAGCATCGCGCAGCCGAACCAGCCCGCACGTCCGTTGACCCGCAACGATTACAAGACTTTATCGCTGTCTGCCTTGGGCGGTGCGCTGGAGTTTTACGACTTCATCATCTTTGTGTTCTTCGCCACGGTGGTCGGCAAACTGTTCTTCCCGGCGGATATGCCCGAGTGGCTGCGCCTCATGCAGACTTTTGGCATTTTCGCTGCCGGCTACCTGGCGCGGCCGTTGGGCGGCATCGTCATGGCGCACTTCGGGGACCTGTTGGGGCGCAAGAAGATGTTCACCCTGAGCATTTTCATGATGGCGGTGCCGACCCTGATCATGGGTTTGCTGCCGACTTACGCGCAGATCGGCATGTGGGCACCGATTCTGTTGTTGCTGATGCGGGTGATTCAGGGCGCGGCGATTGGCGGTGAAGTTCCGGGCGCGTGGGTCTTCGTTTCCGAACACGTCCCGCAACGGCATATCGGCTACGCCTGCGGCACCCTGACCAGCGGTCTGACGGCGGGCATCTTGTTGGGTTCGCTGGTGGCCACGGCGATCAACAGCATTTATACCCCGGTGGAAGTGTCCGATTACGCCTGGCGGATCCCGTTCCTGCTGGGCGGCGTGTTTGGCCTGTTCTCGGTCTACCTGCGCCGCTGGCTGCACGAAACCCCAGTGTTCGCCGAGCTGCAACTGCGCAAAGCCCTGGCCGAAGAAGTACCGCTGCGCGCCGTACTGCGCGACCATCGCGGGGCGATCCTGATTTCCATGCTGCTGACCTGGCTGCTGTCCGCCGGCATCATTGTGGTCATCCTGATGACCCCGACCGTGTTGCAGACGGTTTACCACTTCGCGCCGACCACCGCGTTGCAGGCCAATAGCGTGGCGATTGTATTCCTGAGCCTTGGGTGCGTGGCGTCCGGCGCTTTGGCTGACCGTTTTGGTGCGGGTCGCGTGTTTGTGTTTGGCAGTGCCGCGTTGCTGCTGAGTTCATGGACGTTCTATCACAGCCTGTTCAATCACCCGGACTGGCTGTTTCCGATGTACGCCTTGACCGGTTTGCTGGTGGGCACTATCGGCGCGGTGCCGTATGTCATGGTGAAAGCCTTCCCGGCAGTGGTGCGGTTTAGCGGGCTGTCGTTCTCCTACAACCTGGCCTATGCGATTTTCGGTGGTTTGACGCCGATGGTGGTGACGTTGCTGCTGAAGGAGAGCCCGATGGGGCCTGCCTACTATGTGGCGATCATTTGCGGGGTCGGGATTGTGGTGGGTGGTTATCTCTGGAAGAAGGGGCGTTAAGCCGGCTCTTTGTATTGACTGCACTGACGCTTTCGCCGGCAAGCCGGCTCCTACAGTTGACTCAATTGGACACATATTCTGTGTTCGGGCGCAGAGCCAATGGGGGAGCGGGCTTACCCGCGAAGAACGATAACGCGGTATCCCTTCAAAACATCGAATAATGGCCTTTCATCCAATTGTCATATTTCAGCCATAGAGTGTTCACACGGCCTGCTGATACTTGGCCCCGACTTAACACACCCTATCTGCTAGGAGTAAGGCATGAAACTGAAGCGTTTGATGGCGGCAATGACTTTTGTCGCTGCTGGCGTTGCGACTGCCAACGCGTTCGCCGCTGTTGACCCTGCTATCCCGAGCTACACCAAGACCACTGGTGTGTCGGGCAACCTGTCCAGCGTCGGCTCCGATACTCTGGCCAACCTCATGACCCTCTGGGCTGAGAACTACAAAAAAGAATACCCGAACGTAAACATCCAGATTCAGGCCGCTGGCTCCGCCACTGCGCCACCTGCGCTGACTGAAGGCACCTCTAACCTGGGCCCGATGAGCCGCAAGATGAAGGACACCGAACTGGCTGCCTTCGAGCAGAAGTACGGCTACAAGCCAACCGCTATCCCGGTTGCCGTGGACGCCTTGGCTGTGTTCGTGCACAAAGACAACCCGATCCAGCACCTGACCATGGAACAAGTCGACGCGATCTTCTCGTCCACTCGTCTGTGCGGCGCTAAAACCGACGTCAAAACCTGGGGTGACCTGGGCGTGACCGGTGACCTGGCCAACAAGCCGGTTCAACTGTTCGGCCGTAACTCGGTATCCGGCACCTACGGCTACTTCAAAGAAGAAGCCCTGTGCAAAGGCGACTACAAGCCAAACGTCAACGAACAACCAGGTTCGGCTTCGGTCGTACAGTCGATCAGCTCCTCGCTGAACGGCATCGGTTATTCGGGCATCGGCTACAAAACCGCTAGCGTGAAGACTGTGGCTCTGGCCAAGAAAGGCAGCACTGACTTCATCGAAGACACCGAAGAAAACGCACTGAACGGCAAATACCCGCTGTCGCGTTTCCTCTACGTCTACGTCAACAAAGCCCCGAACAAGCCTCTGGCGCCGCTGGAAGCCGAGTTCGTGAAACTGGTTCTGTCCAAACAGGGCCAGGAAGTTGTGGTGAAAGACGGTTACATCCCACTGCCGGCCAAAGTTGCTGCCAAAGCACTGGCTGACCTGGGTCTTGCGGAAGGCGGCGCTGAAGTCGCAAAAAAGTAACACAGTAGGAACTGAGCTTGCTCGCGATGGGGGCGCCGCGTTTCACCTTTGAAACCGTGTCGCTCCCATCGCGGGCAAGCCTTGCTCCTACAAGGTCAGGGTCATCACGCAGGTGACCCGGCCTCCCCAAATTTCCGGTCTGCTGCCAGTCCCCGCTGGCGGCGGATTTGTTGCGTCACTGCATTGTCATCTTTCTGTCATACAGGATCGCTAGGGTGTGCGCATGAATGATCTGGCCAATTCCACCATGACTACGAATCCCCCCAAGCGAATTGATTTCAATACGCCTGAGCTACAACGCAAGCGCCGCATTCGCGCGCTCAAAGATCGCCTGACTCGCTGGTACGTCCTCGTGGGCGGCCTCGCCGTTCTCGGCGCGATCACGTTGATCTTCTTCTTCCTCGCTTACGTCGTTGCGCCACTGTTCCAGGGTGCCGACCTGACTGCCAAGGACGCCATCACGCCAGCCTGGATGCAAGACGCCGGCAAGCCGTTGTTGATCTCCCTCGAAGAACAGAACCAGGTCGCCATGCGGGTTTCCGACAAGGGCCAGGCGCTGTTCTTTGATATCGACAGTGGCGCTGAACTCAAGCGCGTCGACCTGCTTGTTCCGGCCGGCACTCACGTGACCTCCATCGGTGAAGATCAACCGGGACATCCATTGGTGGCGGTAGGCTTGTCCAACGGTCAGGCCCTGGTGTTCCGTCACACGTATAAAGTCAGCTACCCGGACGGCAAGAAAACCATCTCGCCGGCCATCGAATACCCGTACGGCGAAACCCCGATCACGCTGAACGAGGCCGGCGGTGCGCTGGAGCATGTCAGCCTCAATGCCAACGATTCGACACTGATGCTCGTCGGCGCCACGGGTTCGCAACTCAATGTTTTATCGCTGACCAGCGAAGAAAACATGATGACTGGCGAAGTCACCAACGAGCAGAAGCGTATCGACCTGCCGCAGATGAACGAGCCGGTGAAGAACATCTTCGTCGACCCGCGTCAGCAGTGGCTGTACGTGATTAACGGACGTGCTCAGGCCGACGTGTTCAGCCTGCGCGACAAGAGCCTCAACGGTCGCTACAAACTGCTTGAAGACGGCGATGCGCAAATCACTGCCAGTACGCAACTGGTGGGCGGTATCTCGCTGATCCTCGGCGACTCCAAAGGTGGTCTGGCCCAGTGGTTCATGGCGCGCGACCCCGATGGCGAGCAGCGTCTGAAGCAGATTCGCACCTTCCAGATGGGCACCACGCCGATTGTTGAAATCAGCGCCGAAGAACGTCGCAAAGGCTTCGTCGCCCTCGACGCATCCGGCAAGCTTGGCGTGTTCCACAGTACTGCTCACCGCACCTTGCTGGTGGATCAGGTCGTGGAAGGCCAAGGCATTTTCGGCATGTCGCCACGCGCCAACCGCATCATCGTCGAAGCGGGCGGCAAGATTCAGCCGCTTCTGCTGGACAACCCGCACCCGGAAGTGTCGTGGAGCGCGTTGTGGAGCAAGGTCTGGTACGAGAACTACGACGAGCCTAAATACGTCTGGCAATCGACCGCTGCCAATACCGACTTCGAACCGAAGATGAGCTTGTCTCCGCTGACTTTCGGCACCTTGAAGGCCGCGTTCTACGCCATGCTTTTGGCTGCACCGCTGGCCGTCGCTGCTGCGATTTACACCGCGTACTTCATGGCCCCGAGCTTGCGCCGTAAGGTGAAACCGGTGATCGAGCTGATGGAAGCGATGCCGACGGTGATCCTCGGCTTCTTCGCCGGCCTGTTCCTTGCGCCGTATGTGGAAGGGCATTTGCCGGGCATCTTCAGCCTGCTGATGCTCCTGCCGATCGGCATTCTGGTGGCGGGCTTCGTCTTCAGTCGTCTGCCTGAATCGATCCGCCTGAAAGTGCCGGACGGCTGGGAAAGCGCGATCCTGATTCCAGTGATTCTGTTTGTGGGCTGGCTGTCGCTGTATATGAGCCCGTACATGGAAACCTGGTTCTTCGGCGGTGACATGCGCATGTGGATCTCCCACGACCTGGGCATCACCTACGACCAGCGCAACGCACTGGTGGTTGGTTTGGCCATGGGCTTCGCGGTTATCCCGAACATCTACTCCATTGCCGAAGACGCCGTATTCAGTGTGCCTCGCGGTTTGACCCTCGGTTCCCTGGCCCTTGGCGCCACGCCGTGGCAGACCATGACCCGCGTGGTGATTCTCACCGCCAGCCCGGGTATTTTCTCGGCGTTGATGATCGGCATGGGCCGTGCGGTCGGTGAAACCATGATCGTGTTGATGGCCACCGGTAACACCCCGGTCATGGAAATGAACTTGTTCGAAGGCCTGCGCACACTGGCTGCCAACGTCGCGGTGGAAATGCCCGAGTCGGAAGTCGGCGGCAGCCACTACCGCGTGCTGTTCCTCTCGGCGCTGGTGCTGCTGCTGTTCACCTTCGTCATGAACACCCTCGCAGAACTGATTCGTCAGCGTCTGCGCAAGAAATACTCGTCGCTTTAAGAAAGGTAGAAGTCTGTGAAACAGAACTCCCTGAATGGATGGTTCAAGAGCGGCGCCCCCGGCGTCTGGATCAGCGGTGGCGCGGTGTCCATCGCGGTCATCATGACCATTGGCCTGCTGGCCGTGATTGCCGTGCGCGGTCTGGGTCACTTCTGGCCGGCGGATTTGATTCACGCCAGCTACGACGTGCCGGGCCAGGCCAATCACCTGGTCATTGGTGAAGTGGTACAGAAGGAAGAAGTGCCGCGTGAGCGCCTGAAAAGCGCTGGCCTGCCGGTGCCCGATCAGGGCCCGGAGTTCATGACGCGTGAGCTGATCAAGGTTGGCAACCGTGACTTGAACGGCAACGACTTCACCTGGATCGTCGGCGAGTGGCTGACTAACCAGAAGACGCCACCCGAGTTGATGACCATCGAGCGTCGCGAATGGGGCAACTTCTACGGTTACCTGGTCAACGTCAAACAGGACGGCAAAGTCATCGCTGAAGGCGAAGCGGCCTGGCCGGAACTGCAGGCGCGTGTTGATCGGGTGAACAAGCTTGCGGCACAGCTCAAGACCCTGGAAAAGGTCGACATCGGCGCAATCAACGCGGGTCTGGAGCGCATTCGTCTGCACGGCCGCAAACTGGAACTGGCCGGCCACCTCGACGCCGCTGCGCAAGCAGACATGGATGCCGAACGCGCTGAGCTGAATGCACGTTATCAAGACATCGAAGCCCGTCTGAATGACTTGCACGCCCAGTTCAACCGCGACAGCCTCACGGCCCGCGATGCGAACGGTAAAGAGATTGAAATCAGCATTGGCAAGGTGGTTCACGCTTACCAGCCGAATGCCATGGGCACGATGACCAAGATCGGCTTCTACTTCAGCAAGATCTGGGAATTCCTCAGCGACGACCCGCGTGAAGCGAACACCGAAGGCGGGATCTTCCCGGCGATTTTCGGCACCGTGATGATGACGCTGATCATGGCGATGATCGTGACGCCATTCGGCGTGCTGGCGGCGGTCTACCTGCGTGAATACGCCAAGCAGAACGCGTTGACCCGGATTATCCGGATTGCCGTGAACAACCTGGCAGGTGTACCGGCCATCGTTTACGGCGTGTTCGGTCTGGGCTTCTTCGTCTACGTGCTGGGCGGCTCGGTTGACCGGTTGTTCTTCCCTGAAGCATTGCCGGCGCCGACCTTCGGTACGCCGGGTCTGCTCTGGGCCTCGCTGACCCTGGCATTGCTGGCGGTGCCGGTGGTGATCGTGGCCACCGAAGAAGGTCTGGCGCGGATTCCTCGCACCGTGCGTGAAGGTTCGTTGGCCCTCGGCGCGACCAAGGCTGAAACCTTGTGGAAGATCGTGCTGCCGATGGCCAGCCCGGCGATGATGACCGGCATGATCCTCGCCGTGGCGCGCGCCGCCGGTGAAGTAGCGCCGTTGATGCTGGTGGGTGTGGTGAAACTGGCGCCGTCGCTGCCGCTGGACGGCAACTACCCGTACCTTCACCTCGATCAGAAGATCATGCACCTGGGCTTCCACATTTATGACGTCGGCTTCCAGAGCCCGAACGTCGAAGCCGCACGGCCGCTGGTGTACGCCACGGCGCTGTTGTTGGTGCTGGTGATCGCCACGCTCAACCTGTCGGCTGTATACATCCGAAACCACCTGCGCGAGAAATACAAAGCGCTGGATAGCTGATTGAAGTCGGCACGGTCCCCTGTAGGAACTGGCTTGCCAGCGAAGCCTTTGGCGTCAGTGAGTACGCCTTCGCTGGCAAGCCAGCTCCTACAGGGGACCGGCGCCAGACAAAGATTTTGAGTAAGCCGCTGGCCTGAACAACAGGCCAGGGGTTAAAACGAACCGAATTTGTTAGCACAGGGAGCCTCCCATGCAGCACGAACCACATACCCACGGCATCAACATGTCGGCGTTGGGTCGCGACAAACAGAGCCTGAGTCTTGAACAGGAAACCGTGGCCATTGAAGTGCCGGGCCTGAGCCTGTTCTACGGTGAAAAACAAGCGCTTTACGACGTCAGCATGAACATCCCGAAACAGCGCGTGACCGCCTTCATCGGTCCGTCCGGCTGCGGTAAATCCACGCTGCTGCGCACCTTCAACCGCATGAACGACCTGGTTGACGGCTGCCGTGTCGAAGGCGCGATCAACCTCTACGGCAACAACATCTACCGCAAAGGCGAAGACGTGGCCGAGCTGCGTCGTCGCGTCGGCATGGTGTTCCAGAAGCCGAACCCGTTCCCGAAAACCATCTATGAAAACGTGGTGTACGGCCTGCGCATCCAGGGCATCAACAAGAAGCGCACTCTCGACGAAGCCGTCGAGTGGGCGTTGAAAGGCGCGGCGCTGTGGGACGAAGTCAAAGACCGCCTGCATGAGTCGGCACTTGGTCTGTCCGGTGGTCAGCAGCAACGTCTGGTGATCGCGCGGACCATCGCCGTAGAACCGGAAGTGCTGCTGCTCGACGAACCGTGCTCGGCACTCGACCCGATCTCGACGCTGAAAGTCGAAGAGCTGATCTACGAACTGAAATCGAAATTCACCATCGTCATCGTGACCCACAACATGCAACAGGCCGCGCGGGTTTCCGACTACACGGCGTTCATGTACATGGGCAAACTGGTGGAATTCGGCGACACCGACACCCTGTTCACCAATCCGGCGAAGAAGCAGACCGAAGACTACATCACCGGTCGTTACGGCTAGCAAGCGGTTGGTTGCTCACTGAACTGACGCTGCGGCCCACCGCACCTTACCGGACGCTCCAAGGACGCCAACATGATTAGTAAAGAAGGCCTTACCCACCACATTTCCGCGCAATTCAACGCCGAACTGGAGGAAGTGCGCAGCCACCTCCTGGCCATGGGCGGGCTGGTGGAAAAGCAGGTCAACGACGCGGTGACCGCGCTGATCGAAGCCGACTCCGGTCTGGCCCAGCAGGTTCGCGAGATCGACGACCAGATCAACCAGATGGAACGCAACATCGACGAAGAGTGCCTGCGCATTCTGGCCCGTCGTCAGCCGGCGGCGTCTGATTTGCGTCTGATCATCAGCATCTCCAAGTCGGTGATCGACCTTGAGCGCATCGGTGACGAAGCGACCAAAATCGCCCGCCGCGCCATTCAGCTGTGCGAAGAAGGCGAAGCGCCGCGCGGTTACGTCGAGGTTCGTCACATCGGCGACCAGGTGCGCAACATGGTGCGTGACGCACTGGACGCATTTGCCCGCTTCGACGCCGACCTGGCGTTGTCGGTGGCGCAGTACGACAAGATCATTGACCGCGAATACAAGACCGCCCTGCGTGAGCTGGCGACCTACATGATGGAAGACCCACGCTCTATCTCGCGGGTCTTGAGCATCATTTGGGTGCTGCGCTCGCTGGAGCGGATCGGCGACCACGCGCGCAATATCTCGGAACTGGTGATTTACCTGGTGCGCGGCACCGACGTGCGTCACCTGGGCCTCAAACGCATGAAAGAAGAAGTTGAAGGAACAAGCGGCGAAACCGCTAATGTTCCGGGCAAAGCTGACGATAAGTAAGACTGCCCAAGAAAAACGCCCGGTCCTTTGGCCGGGCGTTTTTGTGTGTGGTTTTCGACGTTAGAAGCAGCACCCGCGAACGAAAAGTCCCGGCGTGACTGAAGGTTTTTGGCGATGTGCCATCAGCAAAACGGTAGGCTTGCCGGGATTTTTTCGAGGGATAGTGGATGAGCAAGATCAGCGTGTTGGTGGTGGACGATGCAGCGTTCATTCGTGACCTGGTAAAAAAATGCCTGCGTAACGTCTTCCCGGGCATCCGCACGGAAGACGCCATCAACGGCAGGAAGGCTCAGGCCCTGCTGGCCAAGGAAACGTTCGACCTGGTCCTGTGCGACTGGGAAATGCCGGAAATGTCTGGCCTGGAACTGCTGACCTGGTGCCGCGAGCAAGACCACCTCAAAACCATGCCCTTCGTGATGGTGACCAGCCGTGGCGACAAAGAGAACGTGGTGCAGGCGATTCAGGCCGGCGTTTCCGGCTACGTCAGCAAACCGTTCACCAACGAACAACTGCTGACCAAGGTCAAGCAGGCGCTGAACAAGGTCGGCAAACTGGACGCCCTGATGAGCGGCGCTCCGACCAAAATGAACTCGGCCTTCGGCGGCGATACCCTGAGTGCATTGACAGGTGGCAAACCTGCCGTGGTCGCACCTGCTCCAACTGCCGCACCATCTCGTGGATTGCTCAACAGCCCAGCGGTCAAGGTGGCGCCCGCCGCATCGCCTGCCAGCGGTCGCGGTCAAGGTCAGCTGCGCCTGCCCAGCGGCATTCAGCAATGTGTGATCAAGGGCTTGAGTATCAAGGAAGCGCTGCTGGTGGTTAAGCGCACCGACACGCTGCCGCAAGTACTCGACAGCGCTGTGCTCGACCTGGAGCAGGGCGAGAATGCTGAAATCGCTCGTCTGAACGGTTACCTGCATGCGGTTGTCGCCCACGAGCCGAAACCCGACAGCGACTGGTTGCAACTGACCTTCCGTTTTGTGGACCAGGATGCGCAGAAACTCGACTACATCTCCCGCCTGATTGCTCGTGGTACCGCGCAGAAGCACTTCATTCCTGGCGCGTAATCGTCATCGCCTGACAGTCCGCCATCGCGAGCAGGCTCGCTCCCACATTGGAACGCATTTCAAAATGTGGGAGCGAGCCTGCTCGCGATGGGGCCATTGAATACACCACACATCCGCTGAACAGCCCATTTTTGAAACATCTGCCGACTACCCCGGTCCATTGCAGCTGCTAGGCTCAATCCAAGGCCCTACTCGACAGAATCTGCCCATGCTCGCGCGACTGCTGTTTTTCTGTGGCCTGTACATGGCCGCCACTTCGGCAATGGCCGTGACGGTCTACAAGTCCACCGACGCCAATGGCGTGGTCACCTACAGTGACCGCCCCACCAAAGGCTCAGAGGTGTTCGTTTTTCGTGATCGCATGGATGAGCACCTTGAGCGTCAGGTGTACCTGGTGTTCATGAAGAAGGAGGGCGTGCACAGCGTGTACGTGCGCAATAACCTGTATGCGCCGGTAGAGATCGGATTGAGTTTCGCCGGGTTGAAAAACGTCAGCGGCGCACCGGGCAAACCGATTCGCAAGGTTTTGCCGGCGCGCAGCAGCGTCCGTGTGGCGGTGCTCACCGCGACTCAGGTCGGAAGGCCGCTCGTGTACACCCCAAAGTTCAAATATGCCTTGGGCAACCCCTCAGGGTCCGCCATGGCCTACCGATACCCGTTCCCCTGGCGAGGCGGTCCGTTTCGTGTGAGCCAGGGTGCCGATGGCGCGTACAGCCATTTCGGTCCGAAGAACCGCTTCGCCATAGACATTGCCATGCCTGAAGGCACGCCGATCATCGCTGCGCGTGGTGGGGTGGTGGTGAAAACCGAGAGCGGGCAAACGGGGCGTGGCACCAACCCGTCGGGTAATTTCGTGCGGGTGCTGCACAATGACGGGACCATGGGCGTGTATCTGCACCTCAAGCAAGGTTCAGTTTGTGTTCGCGAGGGGCAACGGGTGTCGTTGGGCAGTGCGCTGGCGCTGTCGGGCAATACCGGCAACAGCACCGGGCCGCACTTGCACTTTGTGGTGCAGCGCAATACGGGGCTGGGGCTGGTGTCGATTCCGTACCAGTTCAAACAATCGATGGGGGTGTTGCCCAACTTTGTGTTGGGCAAGCAGTGATGGCAACGAGATCGTGAGGCAGTTTCACATTGAACACTGCGATCCCTGTAGGAGCCGAGCTTGCTCGCGATAGCGGTGTGTCAGATACGGTGATGTTCGCTATTACGCCGTCATCGTCGGAGCGCCGCCCGGACCAAGCTCGGCTCCTACAGGTTTTGGGTTTAGTCGAGCATCAACACCTTGGCCAATATGATCTTCGGCCCTTTCATCTTCTTGATAATGATCCGCAGACCTTCGACTTCCAGCACTTCTTCCTCTTCCGGCACCCGCTTCAGGCTTTCGTAGACCAGCCCTGCGAGGGTTTCGGCTTCGACGTGATCCAGATCGATGCCCAACAGGCGTTCGACCTTGAACAGCGGTGTATCACCGCGCACCAGCAGTTTGCCCGGCTGGTACGCGAGGATCCCGCGCTCGGCCTTGCGGTGTTCGTCCTGAATGTCGCCGACCAGCACTTCCAGCACGTCTTCCATGGTCAGGTAGCCGATGATGTTGCCATCGGCCTCTTCCACCACGGCGAAGTGCGAACCGCCCTTGCGGAACTGTTCCAGCAGCTGCGACAGCGGCAGGTGCCGCGACACGCGCTCCAGCGGACGGGTCAGTTCCGCCAGGTTGAACGATTCGGGAATGTGATCCAGCGCCGCCAGTTCCAGCAGCAGGTCCTTGATGTGCAGCAGACCGACGAACTCCTGACGGTCGCTGTCGTACACCGGGTAACGGCTGAACTTGTGGCGACGGAACATCGCCAGAATTTCTTTCAGCGGTGCGTTGAACTCCAGCGTCACCAGGTCTTCCCGGGAGTTGGCCCAGTCGACCACTTCCAGCTCGCCCATTTCCACGGCCGAGGCCAATACACGCATGCCTTGGTCGCTTGGGTCCTGGCCACGGCTGGAGTGCAGGATCAGTTTCAGTTCTTCACGGCTGTAATGGTGCTCGTGATGAGGGCCGGGTTCACCTTGGCCGGCGATCCGCAGGATGGTGTTGGCGCTGGCGTTCAGCAGGTAAATCGCGGGGTACATGGCCCAATAGAACAGGTACAACGGCACGGCGGTCCACAGCGACAGCAGCTCGGGTTTGCGGATGGCCCAGGATTTCGGGGCCAGCTCGCCGACCACGATGTGCAGGTACGAAATGACGAAGAACGCGGCGAAGAACGATACGCCTTTGATCACTTCGGCCGACTGCACGCCAACCGCTTCAAGCATCGGCTCGAGGATGTGCGCGAACGCGGGTTCACCGACCCAGCCAAGGCCCAGGGAGGCGAGGGTGATACCCAGCTGGCACGCCGAGAGGTAGGCATCGAGCTGACTGTGAACGGTGCGCAGGATATGCCCGCGCCAGCCGTTTTTATCGGCGATGGCTTCGACTCGTGTCGAGCGTAGTTTGACCATGGCAAATTCGGCCGCAACGAAAAAGCCGTTGAGCAACACCAGGATCAGAGCAAAAAGAATCATGCCGAAGTCGGCGAATATTGTTGCGAGGGTCAAGCCAGGGGAAGGGTCCATGATGGAGTTTTGCGGGTTCCGTATATTCGAAAAAGGGGAGTAATGCGGTGCCTGAAGGGCAGGCACAAGTCAGCCAATGTAGCGGCTGACTCGGTGATTGCCTAGTGGCGCGTGCTGGCCGGTATCAGTCAGCCGCTCTGAGGGCTTGCAATTTTGCCACCTGAGCCGGGGCAAAGTGGCAGGTGAAGGTGCTGCCGTGGCCTGGCACGCTGCTGATTTCCATCCGCGCGCGGTGGCGCAGCAACACGTGTTTGACGATGGCCAGGCCCAGGCCGGTGCCGCCGGTATTGGAGTTGCGGCTGGAGTCGACACGGTAGAAACGTTCGGTCAGGCGCGGCAGGTGTTTGCTGTCGATGCCGATCCCGGAATCTTGCACGCTCAGGTGTGCGCCTTGCTCATCGGCCCACCAGCGAATGCGGATATTGCCTTCGGCGGGGGTGTATTTCACCGCGTTGAACACCAGGTTGGAAAACGCACTGCGCAGTTCCGCTTCGCTGCCCTTGAGCAGAACCGTCGGGTCGGCTTCCAGGGTGATGTGCTGGTTTTTCTGGCCGGATAGCTGCTGAGCGTCGCTCTTGATCGACTGCAACAGGCCGTCAACTACCACCGGCTGGTTGTCCGACGGGTAATCGGTGGCTTCCAGTTTGGCCAGCAGCAGCAAGTCATTGAGCAACGTTTGCATGCGCCCACCCTGTTGCTGCATCTGCTGCAAGGCACGGGTCCAGCGCGGATTCACTTCCTCGGCATTGTCGAGAAGGGTTTCCAGATAACCGCAGATCACTGTCAGCGGTGTGCGCAACTCATGGGAGACATTGGCGATGAAGTCTTTGCGCATCTGTTCCAGCTGATGAATACGCGTGACGTCGCGCACCAGCATCAAGTGTTCGTTGTTGCCGTAGCGGGTGATGTACAGCTGAATGCGCACGCGATCATTGGTCGGCGACGGGATTTCCAGCGGTTCGGCGTAGCTGTCCTGCTCGAAATATTCCTTGAAGCGCGGGTGGCGCACCAGGTTGGTCACCGGCTGGCCGCTGTCTTGCGGGGTCTTGAGGCCAAGCAGGGTTTCGGCGGCGAGGTTCCACCATTCCAGGTTGCCGTCGCTGTCGAGCATGACCACCGCGTCTTTCAGCGCGGCGGTGGATTCCTGGATCCGGTCGATCACCGCTTGCAGACGCCCGCGTACCCGTTGGTCGCGGCGTTGCAGGTGATAGATGCTGTCGAACACCTCGCCCCACAGGCCATAGCCATCGGGCGGTGCTTCATCGGCTGAGTGCAGGCGCAGCCACTCATGCAAACGCAGCAGTTGCTTGAGGGTCCAGGCCAGATAAAGGCCCAGCCCCGCAGCGAGGCTCCAGCCGTAGTAGCCGGTGATCAGGCCGATCACCAGGCAACCGGTGACCAGTAACAGCATGTGGCGAATCAGGGTGCCATGCCAGTTTTGGTTCACGGAAACGTGCGTCCTTGTCAGCTTGTCGGGCGAGTAAGGGCAGGGTCAGGCTTTGGTGGAAAAGCGGTAACCCGTGCCACGCACGGTTTGTACCAGATTTTCATAGGCATCGCCGAGGGCCTTGCGCAGACGGCGGATGTGCACGTCGACGGTACGCTCTTCGACATACACGTTGCCGCCCCAGACCTGATCCAGCAACTGGCCACGGGTGTAAGCACGTTCCTGGTGGGTCATGAAAAACTGCAGCAGGCGGTATTCAGTCGGGCCCATTTCGGCGGGTTTGCCGTCGATGGTCACGCGGTGGCTGATCGGGTCCAGCAGCAGGCCGCCGACTTCAATTGGCGCCTCGCCATCCGTTGGGCCGGCCCGTCGCAGCACGGCTTTGAGACGCGCCACCAGCTCACGCGGGGAAAACGGTTTGGTGATGTAGTCGTCGGCGCCGACTTCCAGGCCCTGGATCTTGTTGTCCTCTTCGCCCTTGGCGGTGAGCATGATGATCGGGATGTCCCCGGTCAGCTCATCACGCTTGAGACGACGGGCCAATTCGATACCGGAGGTGCCGGGCAGCATCCAGTCGAGCAGGATCAAGTCCGGCTTGCGATCAACGATGATTGCGTGGGCTTGCTGAGAATTCTCGGCCTCCAGGCAGTCATAGCCGGCCATTTCCAACGCAACGGCGATCATTTCGCGAATGGGCGCTTCGTCGTCGACGATCAGAATGCTCCTGCCAACCATGCCTTAGTCCTCTTGTCATTTAACTGTCTTGCGCCGCATTAGATAACGGAATTATTGCAGTCGTGTGACAGTATTTTAGCTGCGCGGCGATTGTCATGATCCTGAACTAAGCTCTAAGTCCGAATCCTGACAACCACAAGAGGAAGGTTTCCATGAACTACATTGCTCAATCCTGGAAGGCTTTGCTGGTCACTGCTGCGTTAACGCTGCCGACACTGGCTTTTGCCGCCGACCCGGCGATGATGAAAGACGGCATGATGGTCGGGCACAAGGGCATGACTCTGTACACGTACGACAAGGACAAGGATGGCAAGTCGATGTGCAACGGTGAGTGCGCCGAATACTGGCCGCCAATGATGGCGCCGGCGGGTGCCAAGGCTGAAGGTAAATGGACAGTCGTCAAGCGTGACGATGGCACGATGCAATGGGCCTACGACGGCAAGCCGCTTTACTACTTCCAGAAGGACAAGGCTCCCGGAGATATGACGGGCGACAAGATGAAAGACGTTTGGCACGCCGTCCGCGAGCATATGTAACGGATATTGCGAACCTCAAGGGATCGCAATCCCGTAGCCGTTGGCGCAGCCGGAGTCAGGCTGCGCCAGCTGCTACAAATCAATGCAGCGCATAATCCAGCACAATCCCGACAAAGATCGCCAACCCGGCCCAATGGTTGTGCAAAAACGCCTTGAAGCAACGCATCCGGTCCTTGCCGCGGGTGTACCAGAATTCCCAGGCAAAACAGCCCGCCGCCGCCAGCAGCCCCAAGTGGAACCAGCCACCGAGCTCGAATTTCGACCCGGCCAGCAACAGGCATCCCAGCGCCAACCCCTGCAACGTCAGGATGATCACCCGGTCCGCATCGCCAAACAGAATCGCCGTGGATTTCACGCCGATCTTCAGGTCGTCGTCACGGTCGGTCATGGCGTAATAAGTGTCGTAACCCACGGTCCACAGCAGGTTGGCGATCCACAGCAACCACGCCGCCGCCGGCAATTCACCGGTTTCGGCGGTGAACGCCATCGGCATCCCCCACGAAAACGCAGCGCCCAGCACCACTTGCGGGTAATAGGTGTAGCGCTTCATGAACGGATAACTGAACGCCAAGGCCAAACCGCCGAACGACAGCCAGACCGTTGCCGCATTCGTGCACAGCACCAGCAAAAAGCTCACGCCCATCAGCAGTGCGAAGAACACCAGGGCTTCTTTGGAACTGATCTTGCCGCTGACCAGGGGGCGCTGTTCAGTGCGTTTCACATGGCCGTCGACCTTGCGATCCGCCCAGTCATTGATCACGCAACCACCGGCGCGGGTCAGAATCACGCCCAAAACGAAAATCACAACGTTGGCCAGCGACGGTGAGCCTTTCCCGGCAATCCACAGCGCCCAGAGTGTCGGCCACAGCAGTAGATAAATGCCGATCGGCTTGTCCATGCGCGTCAGTTGAATGAAATCCCAGGCCCTTGGGTTCAAGCGGTTCAAGGACTTGAGCAGGCTCTGGTACATCAGCAATTCTCCGGATGGGCGCGGGTGGCATTCCACAAGGTCGGCAGGAAGATTTCGGCCACCAGCACGCTCAAGGCGCCCCGGTCGAAACGCGATCGACGGCCCCACAGCTCAGGTGTCCGGCACTCCATCGGCAACCACGCTTGAGGGTAGTGACACACCTCGATAGCGCGGCGCTGGAACGCGTGATCGCAAAACAGCAATTCCCCCAAAGAACGGCTGCCCAGTTCGTCCATGTGCAATCCGTCGCCCTGCAACGCGCTGCGAGCCGCGACGCTGCGGGCAAACACCCACGCCTCGCCAAGACCGCGCAAATACACCTCACGCACCCAGCCCTCGCTGCCTTCAGCCAGATCCAGTGCGACACATTCATCGGCGCGCAGCGGTTGCCAGCCTTCGAACAGAGGCGTGACGCTGAAACGGTCATTCGACAAACGGATCAACCGTCGGGTCAGGGAGCCTTCGTCGAACAGCCAGTCGAGGGTAGAGGCGTCGGGGAGGGGAGCGAGTTGGCTTTGGGTGAGCCACAGCGGGGAGTTTGAGTGCGGCACAGTGAGTCATTATTGGCAGCAAATGAGGCGGCGAGCTTACCATGTCAGCCGGCGATTTTGATTGATGGGGTCGCCGTTGTGTCGAACAGGCTTGCATCCGGCGAGCCCGATCAGTACAAAACGCCCTGAGCCGGACGGCAGCGCTGCAACCATCGACCGTTCGCGCCGGCAATACGCCTGAATCCAGAGGAAGTACCTGAATGAAAAAGTGGCAATGTGTGGTCTGTGGCCTGATCTACAACGAAGCCGACGGCTGGCCGGACGACGGCATTGCGCCGGGCACACTGTGGCAAGACGTACCGGAAGACTGGCTGTGCCCGGACTGCGGCGTGGGCAAGATGGATTTCGAAATGATTGAAATCAACTAATAAGACACCAGCGGAGTAAGGAATGAACGCACCTGTCGTGATCGTCGGTACCGGGCTGGCCGGTTACAACCTGGCCCGTGAGTTTCGCAAACTGGATAGCGAAACCCCGTTGCTATTGATTACCGCCGATGACGGGCGCTCCTACTCCAAGCCGATGCTTTCCACCGGTTTCGGCAAAAACAAAGACGCCGACGGCCTGAGCATGGCCGAACCGGGCGCCATGGCCGAAACGCTGAAAGCCGAAGTGCGCACGCATACGCGCATCAGCGGCATCGATCCGGGCCACAAGCGCTTGTGGATCGGTGAGGAAGCGGTGTTTTACCGTGACCTGATTTTGGCCTGGGGTGCGGAAACCGTGCGAGTGCCGATCGAAGGCGACGCATCGGATTGCGTGTTCCCGATCAACGATCTGGAAGATTACGCGCGCTTTCGCGCAGCGGCGGCCGGCAAGCGTCGGGTGTTACTGCTCGGGGCCGGCCTGATTGGCTGCGAGTTCGCCAATGACCTGAGCCTTGGCGGCTACGAGGTGCAACTGGTTGCACCGTGCGAGCAGGTCATGCCGACGCTGTTGCACCCGGCAGCGGCGGCTGCCGTCCAGGCCGGGCTGGAAAGCCTCGGCGCCCGATTCCACCTCGGGCCGGTGCTCAATCGCTTGCAGCGCGTGGCGGATGGCCTGGAAGCGCATCTGTCCGACGGTCAGGTGATCCCTTGCGACGTCGTGGTTTCGGCCATTGGCCTGCGCCCGCGTATCGATCTGGCGGCCGCAGCCGGTGTGCAAGTCAACCGTGGCGTGGTGGTCGACCGTTACCTGAAAACCTCCCATGACAATATCTACGCGCTGGGCGATTGCGCCGAGGTCGATGGGCTGAATTTGCTGTACGTCATGCCCCTGATGAGCTGTGCGAGAGCGTTGGCCCAGACCTTGTCCGGGAATCCTGTGCCGGTGAACTACGGCCCGATGCCAATCACCGTGAAAACACCGGTGTGTCCGTTGGTGGTATCACCGCCACCACGGGGCAGCGAGGGCGTCTGGACGGTCGAAGGGCAGGGCGCCGACATCAAAGTGTTATGCCGCGATGCCAGCGGAAAACTGCTCGGTTATGCCCTGACAGGCACGGCCGTCATGGAAAAACTGGCCCTCAACAAAGAGCTTCCGGCACTGCTGGCGTAAATACTGGTCGTTCTGTCGGAATCACCCCGCTTTTGTCCCTACAAAGCTCGCGCCGATACTGGCGCGGCTCTTCCGTGCGTGCCATCCTCACTCCCGTCTGCCGCAGAGTAGAGCACTGCGGCACCTTGGGCGCTGTTCCAACGAGAACAGCACGGACATAACAACAAAAAACCGTCAAAGGGGCTTCACTAAATGCGTAAACCAGACCTCGCCGCAGCAATTGCTGAAAAAGCAGACCTCACCAAAGAACAGGCCAACCGCGTTCTCAACGCCGTTCTCGAAGAAATTACCGGCGCTCTGCATCGCAAGGACAGCGTCACGCTGGTGGGCTTCGGTACCTTCCTGCAACGTCACCGCGGTGCCCGCACCGGCAAAAACCCGCAAACCGGTGAGCCCGTCAAAATCAAGGCCAGCAACACCGTCGCCTTCAAGCCAGGCAAATCGTTGAAAGACAGCGTTAATCCGTAACACGCACCGACTCCCGCGTAGCGGGTGAGCGGCATAAAAAATGGGCACGCCAACCAGGTTGGGTGCCCATTTTTTTATGGTCGCGAAGGTCATGCTGGTCGCCGGCGGATCGGACAACGCATGACCATTGTAGGAGCCGGCTTGCTGGCGATAGCGGTGTGTCAGACACCATCACTGTTGATTGATACGCCGCCATCGCCGGCAACCCGCCTGACCCCGGACGACGAAGCCTACAACATCGCCAAACGCGGTGTTTCGGCCTTCATCGAAGAACTGCTCAAGCCGCAGAACAACGGCGAGCCGGTCAAGAAAGCCATGGTTGGAAGTGCGCGAAAACACCCGGTTCTCGGTGGTGGCCGACAGTGCCGAAGACGCCGCCGATGCGGCGGGGAAACTGGCAGAGAAGGGCGGCAAGCTCGGTAAACTCGCGGCAGCCGCGGCTGACAAAGCAGCGGACATGACCGCTCAAATTACAAAGCAGCTGCCCGACACCGCGAAGAAATCCCTGCAACGTCGCTTCGAACCGCTGCATCGCCTGCTGGATGACAACAACGGCCCGGCCGCTGATTTGACCCCGGCCCTGACGGCGCTCAACGACGTGCAAATGCAACTGGCGAGCCTGGCCCGTGCCAGTTCCCCAGAGCAAGCCGCGTTCGAAATGGCCAAGACCCGCATGAGCGGCCAGCGTGATGCGCTGAGCGCTTTGCGCAATGCCTCCAACCATCTGCCGCGTCCGGTCAGCGTGTGGTTCAACGTGCTGGCCGAAGACACCTGGCGTCTGGTGCTTAACGATTCCTATCAGTACCTGAACCAGCGTTATCAGAGTGAGCTGTACAGCTTCTACGGCAAGGCGATCAACAAGCGTTATCCGTTCAGCGCCCACAGCACCAGCGATGTGGCGATCAGCGACTTCCGCGAGTTCTTCAAGGCCCAGGGTATCAACGATCGCTTCTTCGACACCTACATGCGTCCGTTTGTGAGTGGCGATCCAGGCAACTACCGCCTGCGCAGCATTGACGGTCACAGTCTGCCGATCTCCAGGGTCTACCTCGATCAGATGGCCGCGGCCCAAGTGATTCGCCAGAGCTTCTTCTCGATCAACCCGGCCGAGCCGCAAGTGCAGTTCAAACTGGAGCCGTACACCCTCGACCCGGCTGTCAGCCGTTCCGAGTTCAAGTTTGGCGACAAGACCATTGAATACCGTCACGGCCCGATCGTGCCCGTGTCGTTCAAATGGCCGACCGATGCTGAAGACGGTCGCACCAGCCTGGTCCTCGACAGAATGGCCGGCCGCCCGATCGGCATCGAGAAGAACACCGGCCCGTGGTCGCTGTTCCGTCTGCTCGATTTGATGCAGACCGAGTACCTGAGCGGTCGCGATGTGCTGGTGCTCAAGGCTGACGTCGGTGGGCGCCACTTCGTCTTTGCTGCAACGCCTGCGACTGCGGGCGTAACGGATGACCACCGAACAGGGAGCAAGCAATGTTCAACTCAGCTAACGAAACGCATTTCAGCCTGACTGTGGAAGACTACGTCGGCGACCTGCAAGTGCTGTCGTTCACCGGCACCGAAGGCATCAGCCAGCCGTATCGTTTCGACCTGGAGCTGGTCAGCGAAAACCCCGATCTGGACCTGGAAAAACTCCTGCACAAACAGGCATTCCTGGCGTTCGATCCGCAAGGTTCTGGCATCCACGGCCAGATCTACCGCGTCGCCCAAGGCGATGCCGGCAAGCGCCTGACCCGCTACAAAATCTCCCTGGTGCCGCAACTGCAATACCTGCATCACCGCACCAACCAGCGCATCTACCAGCAGATGTCCGCGCCGAAAATCATCGCGCTGATCCTCGACGAACACGGCATCAAGGGCAACGCCTACCGCTTCCAGCTCAGCCAGCCCTGCCCGGACCGCGACTACTGCGTGCAATACGACGAAACCGACCTGCACTTCGTCCAGCGCCTGTGCGAAGAGGAAGGCATTCACTACCACTTCCAGCACAGCGAGAAAGGTCATCTGCTGGTGTTCGGCGACGACCAGACCGTATTCCCGAAACTCGGGCAGCCAACGGCCTACGTGCAAGGCAGCGGCATGGTCGCCGACGAGCCCGTGATCAAAGGCTTCAAACTGCGCCTGGAAACCCGCACCGGCCGCGTCACCCGCCGCGACTACGACTTCGAAAAACCACGCCTGCAACTCGAAGCCGCCTACAAGCCTGACGGCGAAAGCACCGAGCCCGACCTCGAAGATTACGACTACCCCGGCCGCTTCCTCGACCGCGCGCGCGGCAAATTCCTCAGCCAACGCGCCCTCGAACGCCACCGCGCCGACTACCAGCAAGCCGAAGGCAAAAGCGATCAGACCACCCTGGTCAGCGGCCACTTCCTGGAAATGTCCGACCACCCGCGCACCGAGTGGAACGGCCTCTGGCTGCTCACCGAAATCGTCCACGAAGGCAAACAACCGCAAGTCCTCGAAGAGTCCGTGACCAGCGACACCACCGACAACAAAGACGACTTCCACCAGGGCTACCGCAACCGCTTCCTCGCCACCCCGTGGGACGTGTTCTACCGCCCCGCGCTGGAACATCCGAAGCCGCGCGTCCTCGGCAGCCAGACCGCCATGGTCACCGGCCCTAAAGGTGAAGAAATCCACTGCGACCAGTACGGCCGCATCAAAGTGCAATTCCACTGGGACCGCGAAGGGTTGGCGGATGACAAAACCAGCTGCTGGATGCGCGTGTCTTCGAGTTGGGCGGGTGATCGGTATGGCGCGATTGTCATCCCGCGCATTGGGATGGAAGTACTGGTGACGTTCCTTGAAGGGGATCCTGACCAGCCGTTGGTGACAGGGTGCCTGTATCACAAGGAAAACCAGGTTCCCTACGAACTGCCGGCGAACAAAACCCGCACCGTGTTCAAAACCCTCAGCTCACCGGGGGGCGGTGGGTTTAATGAACTGCGGATTGAAGACAAAAAGGGAGCGGAGCAGATCTTTATTCATGCCCAACGGGATTGGGATGAAAACATTGAGCATGATCAGAAGATTCGCGTGGGTAACGAACGCCACGATACGGTGGTCAAGAACACCTACACAGAGCTCAAGGCTGAAGAGCATCGCACCACGATTGCTGATCGTAAGGTTGAAACGCGGCTGGATGATCACCTGACGATTGGGCAGAACCAGCATGTGAAGCTGGGGACTGCGCAGCTGACGAGTGTTGGGAAAGAGATTCATCTGAAGGCTGGGGACAAGATTGTGATTGAGGCTGGGATGGAGCTCACCGTGAAAGCGGGTGGGAGCTTTATCAAACTCGACGCCGGCGGGATTACCGTGGTTGGTCCGGTGGTGAAGATTAATGCCGGTGGGGCGGCGGGAAGTGGGGCCGGGATTGGTATTGTGGCACCAGGCTTGCCATTGATTGCGGATCAGGCTCGGGCGGGGAATACGCTTAAATCCGGTGCGGCAAACAGTGAAAAATTCGATGAGCAAATTCGTTTTGTGACGGGGACCGGTAAACCAATCAAGTCTGTAAAAGCCGCGATTATTGTGCCGTCCTCGGTAGCACCAAAAATTTCCAGAAGTAATGCAGACGGTCTCCATCCACGCATCGAAACGGAAATTGCCGAGACGGCAGAAGTCCACCTGATGTGGGACGAACTGATTGTGCCGCCAGGTTCTGATGATTACGAAGCGAGTAGAAATAAATGAGCGCACCCGTAGCCACTTTTAAAACCAACACTCAGAGTTGCTCAATCCAAGAGATCCCGTTCAAGTGCGACAAGCTGTGGACAATGGGGCAGCAAGAAGCGATTAGCCGTTTAAGTGTTCCTGAAAAGAGTTTATTTTCTAAGTCGACAAAAATGGTCCTTGTTTCGGACTTTGGTGCTAGAGCTGCGCGGATTGCTGCTGCTTATGCTGAGTTTTATCTGGAGCGCGGTGAGGATGGCAACCCAGATTTAAAAGGTCGTTTTTATTGGATGGGTTTGGCAGCTTTTGCCAGTAAACAAGTTAAATGTGGTTTTGATTTTATTCCGGCAGAACCTTATCTGACAATTGGAGTGCCGCCAATTGGCCAGCCACCATTGCGAATTGGCAAGAAAGGATTAGGAAAAGGCAATTTTTGGTTGTTTCAGGATATCTTTGTTTGGCATTGGTTTTATAGAAAATATCCAGATCAGTTTGAGGGGTGTGCGCCCGTTCGCAATGCGAAAAGCTGTGACGCACAAGTGCAGATGAACATAGACAGTTTACCTTGGGCGGAGGAGGCTCTACCTGTATTAAAGAATCTTTCTTTAACGCCTGATGTAAAAAAGGGATTTGACCGTATTCGTGAATCTGAATCCATAACTAGTGGCTCAGCTAGAAGGGCTGTGCAACTAAAATCTTTGCTTGCTATTGCGGATCATGAGCAGCGCAGAATACTGCAACCACTAATCTATAACGACTATTTTTTTCAGACGACGTTGAAGGTCCAGGCCGCGTTTGAATGGGCTCCTTTTGTGCCTGTCCGTGCTGCCGCTTTTAGTACGGCTTGTGATGTTGAAGACCCGGAGCTGCGAGTGCAGATGAAAGATGGCAACTTATACAATGAACGCGAGCGAATGGTATTTATTGCTGCTATTGCGGCCCAGTATCACGAGTTGATGGATAAAAAACTAACTTATATGGAAGGCGAGATTGAAACAATCGCCAGCTGGAAAGATCAAAAATGAAGATGATTATTGTTTTATTCTTTTTTCTGCTTAGCGCATGCGGCGATGCAAAAGATACCAGGAGTAATAATATGGCCGGCACGACTGCTGTAATAGGAATTCAATTGTCAGAAGCGATGACAAAAGTATTGTCCGAGAGCCCTGTGGAGTTTCGCAAAGAGTGCCTGTCGCAAGTCAATATGTGCTGGTATAAAATTAGTAAGTCGGCTGTAGATGCGGACCTTCCTGCTGTGCTTGTTAATAAGTCGTTAAAAATTGAACACGTCACAGATGTGAAAATGTCGATTGATGGAGATGTTGGGGGTGATATAGAAAATCTTGAATTGATGATTCGAGGTCTTCCAGACAACAGTCGGCATGAAGAAAATCAGGCGCTTTTATATAGCCTGATAAAAGAAATTAAAGCATCGGGTTGGAAACATTACTTTGCACCATACGATCCGCGCATCTCAGGCTCGCAAGCGGAAAAAATAGTGAATTCTGGAAATGTATTTGGCGTTTATGTAAAAAGCCATCCATGGCTTGATCCAGACTTCAAGATGAATATGGACCAATGGTTAAAGGTCGACGACTTTTATGATTGGAATTTTTATAGTGATGGCAATTATTTGACTCTGAAGGCGTGGCGTCGTAACTCTGATTCGGCTCCGACGGAGCGAGGCACTTATTTGATATCTTTGAAATTCATGACCGAGCGTGAGTATTGGGTGTCTGAGTTTAGTAAGGAGTCTGATAAGGCGCGCTGGACAGAGTTGTTACCTGATCTGCTTTTAAAATATAAAAAACAGCGGGATGAGCTTGAGGCAAAAGCAAGGGATGCAGGAATCGACGTTGATTCAAGTTATAAAGAACCTTCGATAAAAGCACTCAATTAAAATCTTGCGAGTGGAGTGCGGACTTACCTGTATCGCCGGCGGCATTGATATCGAGTCGGCCTTACAGGCTTTCTATATAAAAGTTAAGGATAAAGAAGCACTCACTATGAAGTATTTTTTTTGGTTCTTCACTTTCCTTCTACTCGGCGCCTGCGGGGACACGAGTAGCGATAACAACGGCACAAGCGTTGTCGCGGCAGTCGACTCTTCCAAAGCACAGACTGTGCTGGTATCCCAGGAGATTCCCAATTTTTCTGATCAGGAACCTATCATGTCTCTACGTGCGGGTGGAGACGATTGGGATTTGGTGAATCTCAGTCTGCCTGCTCCAGTTCTTCCGGGCATCGTAGATCTTGGACAAGTTGATGACCTTTGGATGTCGGTGTTTCCTCCGAGTTCAGTGGTCGAGGTTAGGTTTCTCGCTGGCCCAGACTCGCCCGTGACTTACGTGAACGCGGCGATGGTATTTTCAGATAATCCGCTTCCTGCCTATTTCGAAACGGATGCGGGGGGTGAATCGCCCAAGTACTACGTAAAGACAGGTGTCGCTGCGAATGTTTACTTTGTGTGGGATGAGTTGGTCGTTCCGGAGGGGGCGGATGACTACGAAAAAAGTCGGAACAAGGGGTTATTGCCGACTCTGCGTGACTGGAGTCCCGGCGAGACGTTGGTGCACCGGCTTTTGAAGTTGCCGAATTAGGAAATAACTTCGGAAAGGGAGCTCTTTAAGAACGGAAGCCTAACTTAAATCTAAATACAGGCAGCCGTTTATTAATGAAAGCTATTACAATGCCTTTGTAGAACTTAATGATGCTTCAGAAGCTAATTGAGTTTCTCACGGAATAAAGGGGGGTTTTCTGGAGGGGAAAAGTGGATGTGAAAAAGATGTGAAAAGGGGACGGATTTATTTGTAAAGTAGATTTGGCCGTCGATAAATAAATCTGTCCCCATTTCTTTCATTAAAATAAAGCAGGAAGTAACAGATGCTTTTTCAACGATCAAAAAAGTCGAGGGGAAGGCTCTAGGTAAAGAGAGGCAGGATCTCCAATATAAATCGCTGCTTGCGACGGCAAATCATGAGCAGTTAAATATACTACAACCACTTATATATGAAGATCCAGTTTTTAAAACAATTCTTGATGTACAGAAAAAATCAGAAGGGATGCCGCTTGTGCCTTTGCGGTCAGCCGCATTTTCATCGGCTTGCGACGTAAAAGAGCCAGAGCTGAGAGAGCAGATGTATGAAGGTGATTTATATAACGCTCAGAATCGGATGGAGTTTATTCAACAAATCGCAGATAAATATCATGGGCTCATGATAAATAGAAAAGAATATATGGAAAGAATGATTGCTGAGATATCTGGATGGAGAAACAAACCGTGAAGTGGTATTGGATCTTACCGTTCCTCTGTCTCGCTGGATGCGATAGCGCCAAAAATGAAGGTGCCAATGAAATGAAGAATGAAGCAGTTAACATGAGTGTCGAATTGGGTAGCCCTGTCGAAACCCTATTGAAGAACGGCCCATTGGAATTCACCGCCGATTGTTTGGATGCGGTAAACATGTGCTGGTATGAAATCAGGCGCGGAGGTAAGGAACAATCGTTGATGAACGTAACCGTCACTCAGCCAGACAGTACTCTCGAAATAAAACGAGTGGTAGGCCTTAATGTTGTCGTAGATGGCGATGTAACTCAGGATGTTGAAGAGGTTGTGGTGACTCTCCGAGGATTGCCAGATAACAGTTCTCATGAAGAAAACAAGAAGCTTGTATACAAATTGATATCTGATCTCAAAGCCGCCGGCTGGAGGAAATATTATTTTCCTTCCGATCCTCGCATCTCCAGCTCGGAGTTAAATAAATTTGACTGGAAGGAAAATGTTTTTGGCGGAACGCCATTAAGTCATCCGTTGTTTGATTCTGATCACGAAATGAGTTTGGACGACTGGCTGGCAGGTGATGGGTTTTATGATTGGTATTTGTACAGTGGTGAATACATTAGCCATATCAAAGAGCAAAGAAGAAATTCCGCCACTGATCCATCCCGGACAGGTGTATACCTTGTAAAAGTCGAGTTCAAGTCTCTGGATAATTTTTGGAGGGCGGACTTCGAGGAGGCAGTTCGACCTAGATGGAAAGAGTTATTCCCAGCTCATTTGCAACAGCTCCTCCAACGACGTTCGGAAATAGAAGATCGAGCTCAAGCCGCTGGGGTGAAGATAGATGAAAGCTACAAAGCGCCGAGTATGGAGCAAGTCAGATAGGTGAGATAAGAGGATGGATTTATTTCGAAAGTAAATCCATCCCCTTCCTACTCTTATGTTTTAACTTATTGCACTTTCATCTCTAACTCATCCAGACGATCCAACGCTCGTTCCACCAAAAGTTGTACTCCATCCGCCATCCTGCTCAGCGCCAAGGCTACGGATCGCCGAGTGCCTTCCACATCGTCTGCCAGATCCGCGGCGATGGCGCTTATGGACAGCAGGTCTTCGGAGGCGTTGGCCAACAGAGCCTCAGTGTCGATATCGGGGGATACGGTGAAGAGATTGCCTTTACGACGTTTGGCCGGTTTTTCGTTGGCCGGGGGGAAGTAATGGGCGAAGACGCGGTCGGCAGCTTCTTTATTGAGTTTTTCGGTGTCGAGGAATTCTTCAGTAGGGGGGCCAGATTTGTCTGGCGGATTGGGCGTGACCTTGAACATGTATGTATCTCCATCTGTATTTTGGGGAGCCACCACCGTTCGCTTGCACGCGAATAAGGTGGCAACTGTGCGCAGGTGTGCAAGACCGGGCAGACGGACCCCGGCAGATCGCTCTCGAAAGAAAGATCTCCCACGCACAGCCGCCATAAAACAGGCGCCACGAGCAGGAATTTGCTCGACCAGCGACCAATGACGTTATGCGTCGTCTTTTACCCGGACTTGCACGTCCGTGTCACCGTTTTTTGCGGTGACACGTAAAGGTTAGCGGTGGAAGTGAGCGGCGAATAGTTCATGAACAGCCCCACGTCTTGCAGGAAATGTCCGATAAACACGACATCTCTTTAGGGGCAAAATCAAAAGGCCGTGATTCTGTTTAAATAGTTGCGGCATGTAATCGATCGGTCTGACAGCGACGACCTGTCGGCGTAACGGATGACTACCGAACAGGGAGCAAGCAATGTTCAACTCAGCTAACGAAACGCATTTCAGCCTGACTGTGGAAGACTACGTCGGCGACCTGCAAGTGCTGTCGTTCACCGGCACCGAAGGCATCAGCCAGCCGTATCGTTTCGACCTGGAGCTGGTCAGCGAAAACCCCGATCTGGACCTGGAAAAACTCCTGCACAAACAGGCATTCCTGGCGTTCGATCCGCAAGGTTCTGGCATCCACGGCCAGATCTACCGCGTCGCCCAAGGCGATGCCGGCAAGCGCCTGACCCGCTACAAAATCTCCCTGGTGCCGCAACTGCAATACCTGCATCACCGCACCAACCAGCGCATCTACCAGCAGATGTCCGCGCCGAAAATCATCGCGCTGATCCTCGACGAACACGGCATCAAGGGCAACGCCTACCGCTTCCAGCTCAGCCAGCCCTGCCCGGACCGCGACTACTGCGTGCAATACGACGAAACCGACCTGCACTTCGTCCAGCGCCTGTGCGAAGAGGAAGGCATTCACTACCACTTCCAGCACAGCCAGAAAGGTCATCTGCTAGTGTTCGGTGACGACCAGACCGTGTTCCCGAAACTCGGGCAGCCAACGGCCTACGTGCAAGGCAGCGGCATGGTCGCCGACGAGCCCGTCATCAAAGGCTTCAAACTGCGCCTCGAAACCCGCACCGGCCGCGTCACCCGCCGCGACTACGACTTCGAAAAGCCGCGCCTGCAACTTGAAGCAGGCTACAAACCGGATGTTCAGAGCGAAGAGCCAGACCTCGAAGACTATGACTACCCCGGCCGCTTCCTCGACCGCGCGCGCGGCAAATTCCTCAGCCAACGCGCCCTCGAACGCCACCGCGCCGACTACCAGCAAGCCGAAGGCCACGGCGACCAGACCAAGCTGATCAGCGGCCACTTCCTGGAAATGTCCGACCACCCGCGCACCGAGTGGAACGACCTCTGGCTGCTCACCGAAATCGTCCACGAAGGCAAACAACCGCAAGTCCTCGAAGAGTCCGTGACCAGCGACACCACCGACAACAAAGACGACTTCCACCAGGGCTACCGCAACCGCTTCCTCGCCACCCCGTGGGCCGTGTTCTACCGCCCGGCGCTGCAACACCCCAAACCCCGCGTCCTCGGCAGCCAGACCGCCATGGTCACCGGCCCCAAAGGTGAAGAAATCCACTGCGACCAGTACGGCCGCATCAAGGTGCAATTCCACTGGGATCGTGAAGGGTTGGCGGATGACAAGACCAGCTGCTGGATGCGCGTTTCATCGAGCTGGGCCGGCGACCGCTACGGCGCCATCGTCATCCCGCGCATCGGCATGGAAGTGCTCGTCACCTTCCTCGAAGGCGACCCCGACCAACCGCTTGTGACCGGTTGCCTGTACCACAAGGAAAATCAGGTTCCCTACGAATTGCCGGCGAACAAAACCCGCACCGTCTTCAAAACCCTCAGCTCACCGGGGGGCGGTGGGTTCAATGAACTGCGCATCGAAGACAAGAAAGGCGCCGAGCAGATCTTCATCCACGCCCAACGGGATTGGGATAAAAACATTGAGCATGATCAGAAGATTCGTGTGGGGAATGAGCGTCACGACACGGTGGTGAAGAACACCTACACCGAACTCAAAGCCGAAGAGCACCGCACCACGATTGCCGACCGCAAGGTTGAAACGCGGCTGGATGATCACCTGACGATTGGGCAGAACCAGCATGTGAAGCTGGGGACTGCGCAGCTGACCAGCGTCGGGAAAGAGATTCATGTGAAGGCTGGGGCGAAGATTGTTATTGAGGCGGGGTCGGAGCTGACCATTTTGGGGGGCGGGAGCTTTATCAAGCTGGATGCCGGTGGGGTGACGGTGGTTGGGCCGGTGGTGAAGATCAATGCGGGTGGTTCGGCGGGGAGTGGGACTGGGATCGGCATTTTGGTACCAGGCTTGCCGTTGATTGCGGATCAGGCTCGGGCAGGCAACACGCTTAAGTCAGGCACAGCAAACAGTGAAAAATTCGATGAACAGATTCGTTTTGTGACGGGGACCGGTAAACCAATCAAGTCGGTGAAAGCAGCCGTTATTGTGCCTTCGTCGGTCGCACCAAAAATTTCCAGAAGTAATGCAGATGGTCTCCACCCGCGTATCGAAACCGACGTTGAAGAAACGGCTGAAGTCCATCTGATGTGGGACGAACTGATTGTGCCGCCAGGCTCTGACGATTACGAAGCGAGCAGAAATAAATGAGTGCACCCGTAGCTACTTTTCAGACCAATAACCAGAGCTGCTCAGTAAAAGAGATTCCCATTAAGTGCGGAACGTTGTGGGCGATGGGGCAGCAAGAAGCTATTCAGCGATTGAGTGTCTCTAAGAAAGGTTTCTTTTCTAAAATGGCAAAAATGGAGCTGGTTTCAGATTTTAGTGCCCGCGCCGCGCGCATTGCGGCGGCGTATGCCGAATTTTATTTGGAGCTGGGTGAAGGCGGGCAACCTGATAAAAAAGGGCGTTTTTATTGGATGGGGTTGGCTGCATTTGCAAGTAAGCAAGTTAAGTGCGGTCTGGACTACATTCCTTCAGAGCCCTATCTGACCGCTCTGGTGCCATTGCCGTTTCAAGTTCCGTACAAAATAGGAAAAAACGGCTTGGGGATGGGCAATTTTTGGTTGTTTCAAGATATATTTGTTTGGCACTGGTTCTATAAAAAATACCCTTGTCAGTTCACCGAGTGCTCTCCAACAAGGAATGCACAAAGCGTTGAAGCACAAGTGCTAGTAAACATAAATAGTTTGCCTTGGGCAGATGAAGCGTTGCCTGTATTAAAGAATTTGGCGCTGACGCCCTATGTGGAGAAAGGCTTCAACCGAATCAAGGAGTGTGAGGAGGCGACAGATCCTGTCATAAAGAGGGACCTTCAAATGTCTTCGCTTCTTGCAATCGCTGACCATGAACAACGAAAAATACTACAGCCTTTAATTTATGAAGGTTATATGTTTAAAAAGGTGCTAACAACTCAAGCGGCACTTGAGGGTGCCCCCTTAGTACCGTTGCGTGTAGCTTCTTTTAGCTCCGCATGCGACGTAAAGGATGAAGCATTAAGGGTTCAAATGACCAAGGGTGATCTATTCAATGAATCAGATCGAATGGAGTTCATTAAAAAAATCGCCGACCAGTACCATAAGTTAATGGGCGACAAAAGGGATTATATGGAACGAGAAATCGAAACCATCTCTACCTGGAAAAACACCCAATGAGGTATTATTTTTTTGTGCTGTTTTTTCTATTGGCTGCTTGCGGCGATTCAGACAATATAGGGAGTAAAGCGATGGCAGATAATCAACCATTGATTAAGATTCAGCTACATCAAAACATCAAGGATCTGATTTCAAATAGCCCCTTGAAGTTTGAAGAGGAGTGCATGGCGCAGGTGAACATGTGCTGGTATAAGATTGGCGCGTCTTTTAATAGCGAAATCCTCCCTTCAGTAGTTGTAAACAAAGATCTGAAGCTTGATCAAGTGGCCAGTGTCTCAATTGCAGTTGATAAAGATGTTGGGCATGACATAGAAAATCTTGAATTGTCGATAAAGAGTTTGCCTGATAACAGCAAGCATGAAGCTTATCAGGCTTTTTTGTATGACTTGATCAAGGAAATTAAGTCAGCTGGTTGGAAGCACTATTATTCTCCTTCAGATCCCAGGATTTTAGGGTCGCAAATTGAAAAAATTGCTACACCCAATAAAGTCTTGGGTGACTATGTGTTAAGTCATCCATGGCTGGATCCGGAGTATAAGATTGATCTAGAACAATGGTTGGAGGTAGACGATTTTTATAATTGGTATTTTTATAAAGATGGTAACCACCTAAAACTGCAGGCGTGGCGGCATGATTCTGACGATCAGCCAAAAGAACGCGGGACGTACTTGGTCAGTTTGAGCTTTACGACAGAGCGTGAATATTGGGTTGCTTCGTTTAGCGAGACTAAAGATAAGGCGCGCTGGAAGGAACTATTGCCCGTACGTCTCAAGGAGTTTAAGGAAATCAGAAATGCACGTGAAAAAAAGGCAATCGATGCGGGCATTGAGATAGATGCGAGCTATCAAGATCCTCCGATTAAGGCGTTGGATTAAAAGGAAAGTAATTCATAAGTAAAAAGAAATTATTTGTAAGGCCGCCGGTGTTTATGTCTCGTCGGCCTTACATACTCTCTATATCAAGGTTGATTATTAAAGTTGTGCTCATTATTAAGTGCATTTTGAAGAAAATTGGAAAAGGGGACGGATTTATTTCGCTAAATAAATCTGTCCCCTTTTTTCTTGATCAGAAACTAGCCACTATGCAATGAATTCGGAAAATCTCGGTAGTTACGTTTATGCAAATAGAATGGGTAATGGCGATGAGGCCAGTAAAGAAGGATAAAGATATCGCGGCCGAGGAATGCTTCAAGTAACAGGGAAGTCGCAATACCAAAGGTTTACGAATGTTCATAATCAGAAAAATCCAGCAGATATACAGGATTTCGTAGCTAACCCTGATTTACTAGTTTCCTCGATCGAATACGGTGTGGAGTCCGCTTTCGTGTTCTGGTTCACGAAAACTGGTCAAGGGGGGGTAAAACTTTGCGAAATTGCTAAGGCTGGCAGTGTTGTTGAAGTTACGCAGATGGTGAACGGTGGGCAAAATGGATATACCGATAGGAATAATAGATTCCAGTCCCTTGCCACGCTAATGAATATTTGACTATGAGGTTCTCTGCAATGCTTCGGCTATTTACGGTTGTTTTCCTTTTTTCTTTGGTAAGTATGAGTTTTGCTCAGGATGAAATGAAGTACTTGCAGGGTAAGGTAATTCAAGGGCCATTTAAGACCATTGTTGTAGATAATAGCGAACTGTCGTTTTTAGAAACGGGAGACGCAGAGTTTCCTGTGTCGTTAGTTTTAGAAGTGGCAGAAGCTGATAAGAGCAAAACCAAAAGCCTTGTTGATAAATACGATGTTGCTGGATCGGATCCTAAAATTGAATCGATTTTCTTTTATCCCGTCCAAGGTAAGAAAAATGTGCTTGTTTTAGTTTCTTGGGAGCTAACAAGCAGAGGTGTTGGTACGTATGGGACTCTTTATCAGGTTTATGGTTATGAGAAGGGCTCGAAAAATCAATTGGTTGTTAATAAGTTAATCAGATTCGACAAGCATTTGAGCGGCATAGATGGATACCAAGAGGGTGAGGAGGAGCACTTTTTATATAAAAATGCTGCATTGATCAAATCCTATATTAAGAAAAATATTAACGTTAATTAAATTGGAAAAGGGGACGGATTTATTTCGCTAAATAAATCTGTCCCCTTTTTTCAGGTCGAACCTAAAAGGTGATCCTAAGTTATCTGATATTAGATCGTCATTTGAGGCTATGACACCTAGCAAAAATTAGTTTGTACAGTGGGATAGCAGAAAAGGGGACTAGCAGAAAAGTAGCAGAAAAGGGGACAGATTTATTTAAGGTAGGTCAGGTATGGGTAAATAAGTCTATCCCGCTTTTTCCGCGTTTTTCCGAGGTGCCCTAAAGGCAAGGACGTCCACAGAAGGTGAGTGCCTCGATATCATTGAGCCCCTCTTCGTTGTCTAGAGGCTGGGTGCCGCACATGCGCCAGCTGGTGAACTTCCCCTCTGGCAAATCCGTACGCTTGACGACTTCCATGTGAAGAGTGCGGGCGTCAGGATCATTGCTTTCCAGCATAATTTCATCCTTCTTTATTCGGAAATGATTATGTAGCATGAAAATTCCAAAACGTTTGGTATTACCATGCCGTTCTAGCAATGCATGAAGCTCGCAAATGAAGGATTTATCCTCCGCGCCAAGGGGTATCGCCTCTGCGAAGGGTGGGGTGGTGGGTTGGTCATCAGTATTCATGAGATATGCCTCCTTACATTTGATTAATGAGTGGACTGGTCACATACATGGTCATAAGTTTGCTCTCTGGTTGCTGAGGTGGTTAAAAATATTTCTCATCTTAAGAGCGGTGGAAATAAATTTTTTGAGCTTCATTGTTGGCGCATGAAAGATGTTGATGTAACTGTCATAAATAACAGTCTTTTATAATTAATTATAATTATGGTTATGCTTAAAAAGTAGTTTGGTGTTGAGCGGCAGGGTTTTTGCTATTGACTCAATTAGTTGTCGATCATTAGGCAAATAAGAAAGGGGACTTGGCGTCCCCTTTTTTCTATCCGAGGTTTCCCTATCCCTTCGCCCGATGCTCCGCCGGATTCGGCGAATCAATATGATCCAGCGCTCGCTCCACCAACAACCGAACCCCATCTGACATTCTGCTCAGCGCCAACGCTACTGATCGCTGAGTACTGTCAATGTCGTCAGCCAGGTTGGTGTCGATGGTGCTGATGGACAGCAGGTCTTCCGAAGCGTTGGCCAGGAGGGCTTCGGTGTCGATGTCGGGGGAGACGGTGAAGAGGTTGCCTTTTCGAGGCTTGGGCTTCTCGGGCGGTGGGGCGAAATGGTGGTTGAGGGCGCGTTCGGCGGCTTCGTGGAGTTTCTTCGAATCGAGGGATTCGTAGGGGGATGTGTCTTCGTGTTCTGGTGGATTCGGTGTTGGCTTGATCATTGATGTAGCTCCTGGAATTAAGAGACTGACACCGTTTCGCTTTGCACTTCGAAAGTGGTGGCAGCTGTGCGTTGGTGTGCAAGACCGATCCAGGAACCGGCAGACCCGAAGGTCTCCGACGCACAGCTGCCATAACGATCCGCGAGCATAGGAAAACGCTCGACGAATAGCCATAAGCAATTGCGCACCTGGATTCGGACTTGCACGTCCGTATCACCGATTTTGCGGTGACGATCAAAGCCTATAGGTCATACAAAGGGCTGCCTAGTTCACGAACAACCCCACGTATTGAAGGAAACTTCCGATAGCGTCGAGCGTAGAAAGCTCAAATCTTCCACGCTTTTAAACACAGGCGTTTCGTCAATGACTTGGTAGTCATCGGCGTCAAAAAGCGCGTCATCTTCTTCTAACGCAACGCGATGCTGTCGTTATCGTCCGAAGTCGCTACACTGCGCCGGCCGTTCATTTTTCTCTTGAGGCTGTGCGCATGAAATTTCGTTTTCTTCTGTGGATGCTGGGTTTGTTGATGGGTAAGGCCAGTCGGACTAATCCTGCGTTTCAACAGCAGTTGGGTGACAAGGAATTGGTGTTCCAGTTACAGACCCTGGACGGGAAGGTGGCGCGGCATTTCTTTGTGAAAGACCAGCGGATTACCAGCAAGTCGGGCGTGTATGCCGAGCCGGCGTTTGCGATTGCGTTTAAAGATGCGGCGTATGGCTTTGCCACGATGCAGGCGAAGAACAAGCAGTTGGCGTTCATGACGGGGATTCAGGACAAGTCGATTCAGATCAAGGGGAATCCGGCGTTGGTGATCTGGTTTCAGGGGTTGACCAAGTATTTGAAGCCGCGGAAGTCGAAGGCCAAAGCCAAGGCTTGAGGCCTCGGTGGTATCTGACACACCGCGGTGGCTGGATTGCGACTGCTGCGCAGTCGAGCGGGAGCAAGCTCCCTCGCCACAGCGGGTGTGGTGATTCAGAGATACCGAGTTGGATTCATCGCGAGCAGGCTCGCCCCCACAGGGGGTTGTGGTGATTCAGGTGGGTCGGCGGGGGATTCATCGCGGGCAAGCCTCGCTCCTACAGGGTTTTGGTGATCCTGTGGGAGCGTGGCTTGCCTGCGATGCTGTTAGGCCTGTGTGAATTGCGAAGCCAGTTCGCGCAGCAGCACTTCAGCTTCCAGGACTTTGGTAACCACGTCGTTGGCTTTGTCGCGGCTCAGGCCGACGCGTTCGAGCAGGGCATCCGGGATGTCTTCATCCGGGCCGGAGCCGATGCCGCGAGAACGTAGCAGGCGCACGGACAGGCACACGAGGTTCGGGTATTCGGCGTAGTCGCCGTCGTAATGCGGGTCGTGCTGGAAGCGCAGGGCGGCGGCGAGTTCTTCCGGCATGTCCCAGTGGCGCATCAGCCACGCGCCGATCTGTTCGCGGCTGATGCCGAGCAGGTGTTGCTCCACATAGCTGTGGCACAGGTGCTGGTTGACTTCCAGGTGGCGGCAGATCAGCGAGAAGTGCGGCGGGAAGACGTGGGCCAGCAGCAGGTAGCCGAAGTTGTGCAGCAGGCCGGCGAGGTAGGTCAGGCCGGCTTCCGGGCGCTGGGCGCGCGGCATGGCGCGGGTCAGGCCTTCGATGACGGCGGCGGTGTAGATCGATTGCTGCCAGTACGGCGTGGCGTGTTGCGGGTGGTCTTTGGGCAGGCTCAGGGTTTTGCCCAGGGCCAGGCCCAGCGCGAGGTTGATCACCAGGTCGAAACCCAGCACCCGCACAATCGCGTCTTCTACTGAACGAATTTTGCCCGGCGAGGCGTAGTACGGCGACGCGGCCCAGCTCACGACTTGTGCGGCCAGCGCCGGGTCGGTTTCGACCACGCCGGTGATGTCGTCGATGGTGGCGTTGGGGTCGACGCGCAGTTTGATGATTTTCTGCGCGGTTTCGGCCAGCGGTGGAATTTCGATGGTCTCTTCCAGACGTTGCTGGATGCGCCGCGCGGTGAACACTTGAACGGCCTGGGTGATTTCCTTGCGGTCATCGTCGGGGCGGTCGAGGTTCGGGCGGATGCTGGTCAGGACTTCGCCGAAGTTGGCGGCGCTGGCTTTGGTCAGCATGGTTTTGAAGTCTTCGCTGGTGATTTCCAGCAGCAGGCCCGGCTCGCCCGAGTTGATCAGCAACTTCGGTTCGCACAGCAGGCTTTCTTCGTACAGGCACGGCGAAGTGGTCAGCGCCGGCAGGCCGGGCAGCAGGCTCAGGCTGTGTTTGCCGAGCATTTTTACCAGGCGTTCGGTGGGCACGGCGGTGAGGCGGCGGCCGGTCAGTTCGGCGAGGCGATTGAGGTCCAGCAATTGGCTTTGCGGGAACAGCACCATCAAGGCGCCGACCGCGTCTTCCACCAGGACGGCCTGCACTTTGCGCGAGGCATTGAGGCCGTGGTGATCGAGCAGTTCTTCGTAGGCAATGCCCAGTTTGCCCAGCAGCAGCCGAATAACAGACGGAGCGTGCAGGGTTTCCGGGGCGAGGGCAGCTTCAGTCATCGTCTGTATCCGTATTCAAACAGTTGCGCGAGTATAACCAGCTTGTTTAACGGTATGGTCCATAAACTGCGACGGTGCTCACACTTGTCCGTATTGCTGCCCATGGCGCAGCCAGCGGTCGAGCAACGGGCTGACATGGTCCGGCCAGCGCTCCAGCAAGGCTTGGGCGGCGTCGCGCACGGCGGGCAATAGATCGGCGTCGCGCATCAGGTCGGCGACCTTGAATTGCAGCAGGCCGGTCTGGCGTGTGCCGAGCATTTCGCCGGGGCCGCGCAGTTCGAGGTCTTTTTCGGCGATGACAAAACCGTCGTTTGTTTCACGCATGATACCGAGGCGCTGACGACCGATTTGCGACAGCGGCGGATGGTAGAGCAGCACGCAATGGCTGGCGGCGCTGCCCCGACCGACACGGCCGCGCAACTGGTGCAGTTGCGCGAGACCGAGGCGTTCGGGGTTTTCGATGATCATCAGGCTGGCGTTCGGTACGTCGACGCCGACTTCGATCACCGTGGTGGCGACCAGCAGTTGCAGGTCGCCGGCCTTGAATTCGGCCATTACGGCGGCTTTTTCCACCGGCTTCATGCGACCGTGAATCAGCCCGACCTTCAACTCGCCGAGGGCGGCGGTGAGGTCTTCATACGTGGTTTCGGCAGCCTGACAGGTCAGCTCTTCCGACTCTTCAATCAGCGTGCACACCCAATAGGCCTGACGCCCTTCGGCGCAGGCACCGCGCACCCGTTCGATGACTTCAACGCGTCGGGTGTCGGTAATCAACACGGTGTTGACCGGCGTACGACCGGGGGGCAGTTCGTCGAGGATCGAAGTGTCGAGGTCGGCGTAGGCGCTCATGGCCAGCGTCCGTGGAATCGGCGTGGCGGTCATGATCAATTGATGCGGACACATGCGCCCACCGACGCCTTTCTGTCGCAACGCCAGACGCTGCTGCACGCCGAAGCGATGCTGTTCGTCGATGATTACCAGCGCGAGGTTCTTGAACTGCACTTCGTCCTGGAACAGCGCGTGGGTGCCGACCACCATCGGCGTGCCGTTGGCGATCTGTTCCAGTGCGGCCACGCGGTTCTTGCCCTTGAGCTTGCCGGCCAGCCACGCGACTTCGATGCCCAGCGGTTCGAGCCAGCGCTTGAAGGTGATGAAGTGTTGTTCGGCGAGGATTTCGGTGGGCGCCATCAATGCGACTTGATAACCGGCTTCCAATGCCTGAAGCGCGGCGAGGGCGGCGACCACGGTTTTACCCGCGCCAACATCGCCCTGAATCAGGCGCAGCATCGGCTCGTGCTGGCTCAGGTCGTAGGCGATTTCGTTGCCGACCCGTTGTTGAGCGCCGGTCGGTGCGAAGCCCAGATTGGCCAAATACTTGGCCGGTAGCCGGGTGGCTTTCGGCATCGCCGGTGCGCGCAGGGAACGCATGCTTTCGCGCAGGCGCTGCTGGGACAGTTGATGGGTCAGCAGTTCTTCGAAGGCCAAACGGTGCTGCGCCCAGTGATGACCGAGGGCGAGTTCGTCGACATCGGCATCGGCGGGTGGGTGATGCAGGTAGCGGATCGCGTCGGCCAGCGGCGCGAGTTGATAGTCGCGCGCCAATTCGGTCGGCAGCCAGTCGGGCAGGCTGGTCGGGCCGAGCATCGACAGGGTTTGCATGCACAGTTGGCGCAAACGCTGTTGGGTCAGGCCCTCGGTGAGCGGGTACACAGGGGTCAGGGTTTCATCCACCGGCGGTGGTTCGTCACCGGTAATTGCGCGGTATTCCGGGTGATAGATTTCCAGCCCCGAGGCGCCGGGCCGCGCTTCGCCGTAGCAGCGAATCCGCGTGCCGCGTTTGAGGCCTTCTTTTTGGGCATTGCTGAAATGGTAGAAGCGCAGGCTGAGCCCGCCGGTGCCGTCTTGCAGGCGCACAACGAGGCTGCGGCGACGGCCCATGACCACGTCAGCACCGCTGACGGTGCCTTCAATCACGGCGTCTTGCCCCGGTCGCAAATGGCCAATCGGGACCACGCGGGTGCGATCCTGATAGCGCAGCGGCAGATGGAACAGCACGTCCTGGAGATTCTCCAGGCCGACCTTGGCCAGCTTCTCGGCCATGGCCTCGCCGACACCCTTGAGTGCCGTCACCGACACTTGCGACAATTCGGTCATGACAGCGACTTAAGCCGCAACAACCGGCGCGGACGGCTTGGCCACCGAGCACAGGCGAATGGAGTCAGCGAGGATCTCGATGGCTTTCGGACGCGGGAAGCTCGCGCGCCAGGCGATGGCCACGGTGCGGAACGGCACCGGCGGTGTCAGTGGGCGCACTTCAAGCACGCCGGGGGCGTAGTGATGGCTGTCGACTGCCGACAGCGGCAGGATCGAGATGCCGAGGCCGGAGGCGACCATGTGGCGGATGGTTTCCAGAGAGCTGGATTCCACCGTGGTGTGCTTGGCGCCGTCGTTGCCTTTGGCCAGGGTCGGGCAGGCTTCCAGTACTTGATCGCGGAAGCAGTGGCCTTCGCCGAGCAGCAGCAGGCTCTTGTCGTTGAGCAGGCTGGCGTCGATGGACTCTTTTTGCGTCCACGGGTGCTGGGCCGGCATCAGGACGTAGAACGGCTCGTCGTAGAGCTGCAAGGTCAGGACGTCGGCTTCGTTGAACGGCAGGGCGATGATGATTGCATCGAGCTCGCCGTTGCGCAGTTTGTCGCGCAGCACGTGGGTGAAGTTTTCTTCGATGTACAACGGCATCTGCGGGGCGACCCGGTGCAGTTGTGGAATCAAGTGCGGAAACAGGTATGGGCCGACGGTGTAGATCGCACCGACTTTCAGCGGGGCGGTCAGCTGGTTCTTGCCAGCCTGGGCCAGTTCGCGGATGCCTTGGGCTTGCTCCAGGACTTTCTGTGCCTGGGCCACGATGCCTTCGCCGACCGGGGTCAGGCGCACCGCACTCTTGCTGCGCTCGAAAATCAGCACACCGAGTTCGTCTTCAAGCTTTTTCACGCCCACCGACAGGGTCGGTTGACTGACGTGGCAACGCTCGGCCGCGTGGCCGAAGTGCTGCTCTTGGGCGAGGGTAACGATGTAGCGTAATTCTGTGAGAGTCATAGCAAGCGTCCATGTAGTTGCGCGCCAAGCATAACGGCTGCAATCGATAGACGCACGTTATCAGAGTGAGTGTGTTGAGTGACACCGGGTAATGTGTGTTTGCCGCTGGCAGATACACGAAAGGCACCTTTTGGTGCCTCTCACAGATTTAGTAACCGTCGCAGAACCTGTAGGAGCCGAGCTAGCTCGCGATGAGGCCATAACATTAAGCATCATCGTTGACAGTTATACCGCTATCGTCGGAACGCCGCCCGGAGCAAGCTCGGCTCCTACAAGGGTTTTGCATTACGTCTCAGCGTCGGCGTTTTTCCAGCGAGTAAACAAACGGTGCCACGATTTCGATGGCGCCGTTGGTCAGCATGTCAGCCGGTGGCTTGGGCAGTGGCTGGGCGCGACGGATCATTTCCAGGGTGGCCCGGTCAAGATCGGCAGTGCCAGAGGCGGTCACCAGCTCGAACGACAACACGTTACCTTCGGCATCCACCACGAAGCGCAGGCGGTTCATCCCTTCCTTGCTCCGCGCCTGCGCGCTGGCCGGGTACTTCTTGTACTTGGCCAGGTGAGCGAGCAGGGTGCCTTGCCAACTGGCCTTTGCGGCCTGCTGCGCGGCTGAGGGACCCGGTGCCGGTTGTGCGGATTTCTCCGTCGGCGCATTGGTCGGTTGTGCGTCGCTCGGTTTTTCCTCGGAAGGTTTCTCCTTCGGCGGCTCCGGCTTTTTCTCCACAGGCTTGGGCGGTTGCGGCTTGGGTTTGGGTTTGACCGGCTTGGGCACGGCAATCTCGGCCTTGGGCACTTCAGCCAGTTTCGGGATCGGCAGCTCTTCCACCGGGGCAGGTGGTTGCGGCGGCGTGATGACCTTTGGCGGTGCAGGCGGTGGCGGTGCCGGGACCGGTGCCAGCTCGACCATCATCGCCTGTGGCGGCAACTCGATCGGCGGGCGCGAGGTCCAGTTCAGCGCCAGCGCGATGGCCAGTGCGTGAACGCCCAGCACCACGGCCAGGCTCCCGCTGTAACGCGTCAGCTTATGGCGCGTCGTGATCATTTCTTGGCTGCCGTCTCAAGTCCGACCAGGCCCACCTTCAGGTAACCGGCGGAGCGCAGGTTATCCATCACGCTCATCAGGTCGCCGTAATCCACGCCTTTGTCGGCCTGGAAGAAGATCGTCGTGTCTTTCTTGCCCTGGGTCTTGGCGTCCAGAGTGGCGCCGAGTGCTTCGGCTTTCACTTCGTCTTCGCCGAGGAACAGGCGCTGGTCAGCCTTGACGCTGAGGAATACCGGCTTCTCCGGGCGTGGCGCCGGCTTGGCGCTGGAGGCGGGCAGGTCGACCTTGATGTCCACGGTGGCCAGCGGGGCTGCCACCATGAAGATGATCAGCAGCACCAGCATCACGTCGATAAACGGCGTGACGTTGATTTCGTGGTTCTCGGCCAGATCGTCGTCTGCGCCTTCTTTCAAATGCAAGCCCATGGCTGATTACCCTACTTTGACCATGTGCGGTTGCGTGGAGCGCTCGGAGGTCGGCAGGTGATCGAGGTCACGGCTGACCAGCAGCAGGACTTCAGCCGAGGCGTCAGACACTTGTGCCTTGTAACCCGCGATGGAGCGGGCGAAGACGTTGTAGATCACTACGGCCGGGATCGCTGCAACCAGGCCCAGTGCGGTCGCCAGAAGGGCTTCGGCGATGCCGGGTGCCACGACAGCGAGGTTGGTGGTCTGGGTTTTGGCAATGCCGATGAAGCTGTTCATGATGCCCCACACGGTACCGAACAGGCCCACGAACGGCGCGGTGGAACCGATGGTGGCGAGGACGCCGGTGCCGCTGCTCATGTTGCGACCGCAGGCCGCCACCAGTCGCTCGAGACGGAAGGCAACACGTTCCTTGATGCCTTCTTTCTCGCGGCTGTTGACCGACAAGCGCATCTCTTCCAGGGCGTCATGCACCAACAAGTTGGCGAGAGTGCCTTCCTTGGTGGCTGTCGCGCTGGCTTCTTTAAGGGTGGTGGCTTTTTTCAGGTGGACGATTTCGCTGCGCAGACGGCGCTTGGCGCCCATCAGCTCAAGACCCTTGGCGATCCAGATGGTCCAGGTGATGATCGAGGCGATGGCCAGACCGATCATCACGATTTTTACGATGATGTCGGCGTTCTGATACATGCCCCACGGCGACAGGTCGTGGGCCATGCCCAGGGTGTTGTCGGCTTCGAGCACTTCAGGAGCGTCTTCGGCGGCTACAGCCTGAGCCGGATCGGTCGCGACCGGAGCGGCGACTGGGGCGGCAGCATCGGCTGGCGCTGGTGCCACGGCGGTGGCTGGAGTGGCGGGTGCTTGTGCGTCAGCGAAAGCGGCGGTCGGTGCCAGCATCAGGCTGAGCAACAGAGCAGCCACTGCACGCCAGGCGCGAGGGCTTTTGGTTGGCGAAGCGGAGAATTGATTGCGTGTCATGCTGGCCGGACCTGAGAGAAAAAGACGGTTAATGTTCTTCCAGGCCTCGTGAGGCCGAGAACAAAAGTGGCGTGCATTATTGCAAGTAATTCTTGTTAACAAAAGTAATAGAGTCTCTTTTTTCTTGCATTGCTAGCCGCTCGTCCATTGCTGGCGCTAGTCTGTTTCTTTCCGATGGGAGTTTTCTGATGTCCACGCCCTCAGTTTTGATCGCCGGTTGCGGTGATGTCGGCAGTCGTCTGGCCACGCAATTGGTGGCTTGCGGGTGGGAGGTTCATGGCCTGAGGCGTGACGTCTCCCGCCTGCCCGAGGGAGTCATTGGCGTTGCCGGCGACTTGTTCAATGAAGAATGCCCAGTGACCTGGCCAGTCGGTGCGGTGGATTGCCTGGTGTATTGCGCGGCGGCTACCGACCACGATGAAGCCGGATATCGCGCTGCTTATGTGCAGGGCTTGCAGCATGTGTTGGACTGGCTGAACGACTACGGTCAGGTGCCCGATCGTCTGCTGTTTGTTTCCAGCAGCAGCGTGTATGGCCAGCAGGATGGCGAGTGGGTCGACGAGTCCTCGCCGACCATTCCCACGGGCTATTCGGGGCGACTGATGCTGGAGGCTGAGCAGGTCGCACTCAAAAGCGGCATTCCGGCGAGCATTGTGCGCTTGACCGGTATTTACGGTCCTGGCCGCGAGTGGTTGCTGACGCAGGTGCGGCGGGGTTATCGCGTGGCGGTCGATCCGCCGCTTTATGGCAACCGTATTCATGCCGACGACGCGGCGGGGTTGATGGCGTATCTGCTTGAGGCAGATCGTCGCGGTGAGGTGCTGGATGACGTCTACATAGGCGTCGACGACGCGCCCGCGCCGTTGGCGGAAGTGGTGGGCTGGTTGCGCGAGTATCTGGACGTGACGGAGTGGGCCGACGATGCGACCGTGCGGCGTACGGGCAGCAAGCGTTGCAGCAATGCCAGAGCAAAAGCCTTGGGCTGGACGCCGAAGTACCCAAGCTATCGTGAAGGTTATGCCGCGATCCTCGAAGACCGCGGCTAACTCTTGATCACCACAAATCAAAATGTGGGAGCGAGCCTGCTCGCGATGAGGCCCTGACATTCAACATCTTCGTTGACTGTTATGCCGCCATCGCGAGCAGGCTCGCTCCCACATTGGTTTTGCGTTGGCTCTAAAGCCGGGTTACTGCTTTTCCAGCAACCACTTGCGATCACCCGGGGTGAACTGCGGCATTTCATCCGCCTGTGCGGTGTTCACCGCCTGGAGGATTTCCAGTTCTTTGCCCTTGCGCGCAAAGATCCAGGTGTTGCCTTGGCCGTTCAGTTGCAGCCACATGTTGTCGTTGCCGCCGCTCATCGACGCGCAATCACCGGCCAGGCACAGGGCATAACGATCAGCACCCGGAAGACCGGCAATCTGGCCGTCGGCCTGGAATTGCACGGTATTGCCTTCACCCTGACCGCTGACGATTTTCCAGCTGCCGCCCATGTAGGCCGAGTACAACGCACGTTCAAAGCTCGCGCCAATCGGTGCGCCTTCCGGTACCTGGACCTGCGCGCGGTCGAAGACTTGCTCCGACTCGTTCTCGGTCGCGGACTGGCTCAGTTGCTTGCCGTCACGTTTCAGCTCACTGCCGGAGCTGCCGTAAAAGTCGATTTTCCAGGCGCCGGACTGTTCGCCCAGCAGCTTGCCGTCGACGTTTTCAAAACCATTGGTGTAGCGGGCCTGACCGGCCTTGGTGTTGATGTCCCATTCCAGGTTCGGGCCATAGGCCTGGAGCGCTTCGCGCAGGGGGCCGCCTTTGGCTGCAGCATCGATCGCCACCTGATTGATCCAGGTGCCGCTGATGTCACGGTCGGCAGGGTTGCTGGCACAACCGCCCAAGAGTAGGGCGACCAGCGAGAAAGCTAGCGCGTGGCGCATGGTGGAATCCTTTCAAAGCAAGATCGGCGCAGCCTGTTCGGGCTGCGCCGGACGTATTACTCGATGACCAGAATGGCATCCATCTCAACCTGCGAACCCTTTGGCAGGGCGGCCACGCCGATGGCGGCGCGGGCAGGGTAAGGCTGGTCAAAGTACTTGCCCATGATCTCGTTGACCTTGGCGAAGTGGCTCAGGTCGGTGAGGAAGATGTTCAGTTTGACGATGTCTTTGAACGAGCCGCCAGCGGCTTCGGCCACGGCTTTGAGGTTCTCGAACACCTGGACGGTCTGGGCTTCGAAGCCTTCAACCAGTTCCATGGTTTTTGGGTCCAGAGGAATTTGACCCGACATGTAAACGGTGTTGCCAGCCTTGATCGCCTGGGAATAAGTACCGATGGCGGCCGGGGCCTTGTCGCTGGTGATAACAGTCTTGGTCATGAATGACTCCTTGTAAGAGTGGGCTTTACGCACGCATGCGGGTGATGCGAATCACCCCGGTCAAGGCGCGCAGTTTCTTGATCACGCGGGCCAGGTGCACGCGGTCGTGCACGCTGACCACCAGTTGGACCACGCTGATGCGACCATCGCGTTCGTCCATGCTGATTTTTTCGATATTGCCGTCGGCCGCGTTGACGCTGCTGGCCAGCAGTGCGATCAGGCCGCGTTGGTGTTCCAGCTCGACACGCAGTTCGACGTTGAATTCGCCGGTGACATCCTTGGCCCACGAGAGCTGGATGCATTTTTCCGGGTTGTGGCGGATTTCGCTGATGTTGCGGCAGTTGTCCAGGTGCACAACCATGCCTTTGCCGGCGGACAGGTGACCGACAATCGGGTCGCCCGGGATCGGCGTGCAGCACTTGGCGTAACTGAGTACCAGGCCTTCGGTGCCGCGAATGGCCAGCGGGCCTTCCGGGCTTGGCAACTGTTCGCCTTCGCCAAGCAGGCGGCGGGCGACCACGTATGCCATGCGATTACCCAGGCCGATGTCTTCCAGCAAGTCTTCGATCAATTCGAGGCGGTACTCGGCGAGCATCGCCTTGACGCGCTCGGCGGCGATTTTTTCCAGCGAGCTGTCGAAACCGTTCAGCACCTTGTTCAGCAGACGCTCGCCGAGGCTGATGGACTCGGAGCGGCGTTGCAGTTTCAGCGCATGGCGGATGTGCGTCCGCGCCTTGCCGGTTACCACAAAGTTGAGCCATGCCGGGTTCGGCCGAGCGCCGGGAGCGCTGACGATCTCGACCGTGGAGCCGCTTTGCAGCGGTTCGGACAGCGGTGCGAGACGACGATTGATCCGGCAGGCAATGCAGCTGTTGCCGACGTCAGTGTGCACCGCGTAAGCGAAGTCGACCGCCGTAGAGCCTTTGGGCAGTTCCATGATCCGGCCTTTGGGCGTGAACACGTAGACCTCGTCCGGGAACAGGTCGATCTTCACGCTTTCGATGAATTCCAGCGAGTTGCCGGCCCGTTGCTGCATTTCCAGCACGCCTTTGACCCACTGGCGGGCGCGGGCATGAGTGCCTTTTGGCTGCTCATCGCCACTGGATTTGTACAGCCAATGGGCGGCGATGCCGTTGTTGGCCATCTCTTCCATTTCACGGGTGCGGATCTGGATCTCGATCGGAACACCGTGCATGCCGAACAGCGTGGTGTGCAGCGACTGATAGCCGTTGGCCTTGGGGATCGCGATGTAATCCTTGAAGCGCCCCGGCAACGGTTTGTACAAATTATGCACAGCACCCAGCACGCGGTAGCAGGTGTCGACCTTGTCGACGATGATCCGGAACGCATACACGTCCATGATCTCGTTGAAGGCCCGACGCTTGCCGCGCATTTTCTTGTAGATGCCGTAGAGGTGTTTCTGACGACCGCTGACCTCGCCCTGTATGCCGTCGATGGCCAGGCAGTGGCTGAGGGACTCTTCGATCTTGTTGACGATTTCCTTGCGGTTGCCCCGGGCGCGTTTGACCGCCTGGTTGATCCGCGCGGATCGCATCGGGTGCATGGCCTTGAAGCCGAGGTCTTCGAATTCTATGCGGATGGCGTGCATGCCCAGCCGGTTGGCGATGGGCGCATAGATTTCCAGGGTTTCCTTGGCGATCCGCCGACGTTTTTCACCGGACAGCACTTCCAGCGTGCGCATGTTGTGCAGGCGGTCGGCGAGTTTGACCAGGATCACGCGAATGTCGCGTGCCATGGCCATGGCCATTTTCTGGAAGTTTTCGGCCTGGGCTTCGGCTTTGGTCTCGAAGTTCATCTGGGTCAGTTTGCTGACCCCGTCGACCAGTTCGGCCACGGTTTCGCCGAACTGCGCTTGTAGCGCCTCTTTGGCAATACCGGTGTCTTCGATCACGTCATGCAGCATCGCGGCCATCAGGCTCTGATGGTCCATGTGCATGTCGGCAAGAATATTCGCCACCGCAAGAGGATGCGTGACGTACGCCTCTCCGCTACGCCGGCGTTGACCGTCGTGGGCTTGTTCGGCGTAGAAGTACGCTCGGCGGACCAGGTTGACCTGGTCCTTGCCGAGGTAGGTCGATAAGCGATCGGCGAGGGCCTCTATGCTCGGCATGATAACTCCTGCCGTTCGCTATGACCCCGCGCCGTGCTACGTCGACCAGGCATAGGCTTAGACGGCCTCGTTGGACTCGTCCTCGAACGCTGCGAACAGCGGTTCGTCTTCGACGATTTCAGCATTGGCGATGAACTCGTAGCTCATCAGACCTTCAGCGATTTCACGCAGCGCTACCACGGTAGGCTTGTCGTTTTCCCACTGAACCAGTGGCTCTTTGCCGCCGGTGGCCAGTTGACGGGCACGCTTGGTGGACAGCATGACCAGTTCAAAACGGTTTTCCACGTGGTTCAGGCAGTCTTCAACGGTTACGCGGGCCATGGTATTCCTCGGAGCGAATGCAATATGCGCGCTGCCCGGGTGGGCGAGCGGACTAGACAGTTTAAAAAATCACCAGCGATTAGGGAAGCGCTGATTTTTTGACCAAGCCCTTCAACGCGCTGCAAGTGCCAATGTAAAGCCCTTGCAGCGGTTTTGGGAAGTGCTGTTTAGCCGAGCAATTCAGCCAAAAGTTTTCCGTTACGCTGCTGCTGACGCTTTTGATGCAGCTGATTGGCGCGGAATATCGCCTGCAAATCGCTCAGCGCGTGGGCGAAATCGTCGTTGATGATCAGGTAATCGTAGTCGACGTAGTGGCTCATTTCGCTGACGGCTTCACGCATCCGGCCATCTATGACCTCTTCGCTGTCCTGGCCGCGATTGTTCAGGCGCTGGTGCAAGGCTTGCAGGGACGGCGGCAGAATGAAGATCGAGCGCGCCTGGGGCATCAATTTGCGTACTTGCTCTGCACCCTGCCAGTCGATTTCCAGGATCAGGTCGTGGCCTTCGTCCAGCGTCTGCTGCAGATGGCTTTGCGAAGTGCCGTAGAGATTGCCGAACACTTCGGCGCGCTCCAGGAAATCCCCGTGCTCGATCATCTTCACGAAATCGCTGCGGTCGACGAAGTGGTAATTCACGCCATTTACTTCACCGGGGCGCATGGCTCGGGTGGTGTGGGAGACCGAGACGCGGATCTCCTGATCTGCGTCGGTCAAGGCCTTGACCAGGCTGCTCTTGCCCGCGCCGGAAGGGGCGGAAATGATGTACAGGGTGCCGGTGCTGTGGGTCATGTCGGGTTTGCCTTACTCAATATTCTGCACTTGTTCGCGCATCTGCTCGATCAACACCTTGAGGTTGACCGCCGCTTGGGTGCTGCGCGGGTCGAAGGCTTTGGAGCCCAGTGTGTTGGCTTCGCGGTTGAGTTCCTGCATCAGGAAGTCCAGGCGCCGACCAGCAGCACCGCCGGATTTGAGCACCCGGCGAACTTCGATGATGTGAGTGCTCAGGCGATCCAGTTCTTCGGCGACGTCGCTCTTTTGCGCGAGCATGACCATTTCCTGCTCCAGACGCTGCGGGTCCAGGTCGGCCTTCATGTCGGCGAAGCGGTCGAGGACTTTCTGGCGCTGGGTGGCGAGCATCTGCGGAACCAGTTCGCGCAGGGTGACGACGTCTTCTTCAATGGAGGTCAGGCGATCGTTGATCAGCCGTGCCAGCTCCGCGCCTTCGCGCTCGCGGCCAGCCTTGAGCTCTTTCAAGCCTTCGTTGAACAACGCCAATGCTTCGGCATTCAAGGCTTGCGGATCGGTGGCATCACCCACCAGCACGCCGGGCCAGGCCAGCACTTCCAGCGGGTTGAGCGCCGCTGGATTTTTGATCAGGCTGGCGATCGTCTCGGCGGCGGCGACCAATTGTGCGGCGCGCTCGCGGTCCACTTGCAGCGGTTTATCGGTGTTTTCTTCGGTGAAGCGCAGGGTGCATTCAAGCTTGCCCCGGGAGATGCCTTGGCGCAGGGTCTCGCGGACTGCGCCTTCAAGGTCGCGAAAGGTTTCCGGCAGGCGCAAGTGCGGTTCCAGGTAGCGGCTGTTGACCGAGCGCAGCTCCCAGCTCAGGGTGCCTTGGGTGCCGGCTTTTTCAACGCGGGCGAAGGCGGTCATGCTGTGCACCATGGAGGTACCTCGCAAGTCGGGTCGATGCGTTACCAAAGGTTTCGCGGACCCGATATCTGTGAATGAAAGCCGACAGGCAGCAAAGGCGCAGGATTGTAGCGCAGTGGGGCGGATGCGCCCAAACACACGCTGTGACAAAGGGCTGCAAGCCGTCGGCAAAGCGCGGTTCAGGGCCTTCGGTCGTCGGGCGAATTTTTTAGAAGTGCCCAGTCGTGGCCGTCGGCTCTATAATGCTCGGCAGTTTTCCGTCCTCCGTACAGGTATTCCCTATGAAACGTCCAAGTGGTCGCGCTGCCGATCAGCTCCGCTCGATCCGCATTACCCGCAACTACACCAAACACGCCGAGGGTTCTGTACTGGTCGAGTTCGGTGATACCAAAGTCATCTGCACCGTCAGCGTCGAAAACGGCGTGCCGCGGTTCCTCAAAGGTCAGGGCCAGGGCTGGTTGACCGCCGAATACGGCATGCTGCCGCGCGCCACCGGCGAGCGTAACCAGCGTGAAGCGAGCCGGGGCAAGCAAGGCGGCCGCACCCTGGAAATCCAGCGCCTGATCGGTCGTTCCCTGCGCGCTTCGCTGGACATGTCCAAGCTGGGCGACGTGACCCTGTACGTCGACTGCGACGTGATCCAGGCTGACGGCGGCACCCGCACCGCGTCCATCACCGGCGCCATGGTTGCTTTGGTCGATGCCTTGAAAGTCATCAAGAAGCGCGGCGGCCTCAAAGGCGGCGACCCACTCAAGCAAATGATCGCTGCCGTCTCCGTCGGCATGTATCAGGGCGAGCCTGTGCTTGACCTCGACTACCTGGAAGACTCGGCTGCCGAGACCGACCTGAACGTGGTGATGACCAGCACGGGCGGTTTCATCGAAGTCCAAGGCACTGCCGAAGGCGCACCGTTCCAGCCAGAAGAGCTGAACGCTATGCTGGAACTGGCGAATAAAGGCATGACCGAAATCTTCGACCTGCAGAAGGCTGCATTGGCCGACTGACCGGATGGAACCACACAAGGAGGACGTTATGAGTGACGAGCAACAGGTACTTCCCACTCCGAGCAAAGAAGTTCGTCAGTGGGCAATGTTTTGTCACTTGTCCGCCTTGTTGGGGATCTGGATTCCGTTCGGTACGCTGATCGGCCCGCTGATTCTCTGGCAGATGAAGCGCGAGATGGACCCGTTCATTGATGCGCAGGGTAAAGAGGCGCTGAACTTTCAGATCACCGTCGCCATTGCTTCCGCCATTTGCTTTCTGCTGATGGTGGTGATCGTCGGGTTCTTTCTGTTGGGTCTGGTCGCGATTGGTGCGTTGGTGCTGACGATCATTGCGGGCGTGAAGGCGAATGAAGGGTTTCCCTATCGTTACCCGTTCACTTGGCGGCTGATCAAATAATGACCAGCGCGGCTCCCGCATTAAAAAGCCAGTGCGAACAAGCAACCCACAGCATACAGGCTGGGTGAAAACGCAGTTCGCCGCGGTTTAAAGCCAATGCCCCGAATTCTCGGGGCATTTGTTTTTTGACAACAGATTAATTTCTCTAGCCATTTATGATGGTTGCCATTTGCGGTATTCAGTCACCGTAAATATTTACTGCGCACGTGTATATGTCGTTCTTACACTTTTAGTCACAACTGCAAAGCTTCAGCACTGCCTATGCGCTGGCAACTCGACTTGGTGGTTGATAAAGTTGCCGCAAGTAAATTTCATCCAGAAATATTTCGATATATTCAGACCATTGACGGTCCTTGAATCTAAACCAATCAGTGTTGAGACGATCAACCTGTTCAAGGGGCGTGTCCAGGTAAAAAGTTCGCCCCTGAATATATATCCAAGAATATCCCAATGATTCAGCTCGATTTTTACGGAACACTTGTGGCCGCCTCTTTAGTACTGTTACTGGGGCGGGGACTTGTCGCACGTGTTGGTTTTTTACGCGCCTACAATATCCCGGAGCCTGTAGCAGGCGGCCTGGTGGTTGCCTTGGTTCTGTTGACTTTGCGAGTCTTTGACGTTGAAGTCCGGTTTGATACTTCACTGCAGACTCCCTTGATGTTGGCGTTCTTTGCCACCATTGGCTTGAGTGCAGACTTCGCCAGCCTGAAGAAAGGCGGGCGTGTAGTGGGGGTTTTTCTACTGGTCGTCACTGGGCTTTTGGTGGTCCAGAATGCCATGGGCATCGGGCTCGCAAAGGCGTTGGGGCTCGATCCCTTGATGGGTCTGCTGACCGGCTCAATTACTTTGTCGGGCGGTCACGGTACAGGTGCGGCGTGGGGAGCGACGTTCAGTGAGAAGTTTGGTCTGGCTTCCGCTTCTGAACTTGCGATGGCCTCTGCGACGTTTGGCTTGGTGTTGGGCGGTTTGATTGGTGGTCCGGTCGCTCGCCTGCTCATCAAGCGTGTCCAGACGCCCGGCCTTGAGCAAGAAAAGCCACGGATGCCAAAGGGCTTTGAGCAGCCGAACAAAGAGCGCTCGATCACGCCATTTACGTTTATCGAGACACTCGCTCTGATTGCGGTCAGCTTGCTGGCAGGCTCCCTCCTGAATGGCGCGCTGCGCGAAACCGCATTTGAGTTGCCGACCTTCGTTTGCGTCTTGTTCGTGGGTGTGGTTTTGCGGAACGGGCTTTCAGCACTTGGCTTATATCAGGTGTTTGAGCGTGAAGTCTCCGTGCTGGGGAATGTCAGCTTGTCGTTGTTTCTGGCGATCGCCCTGATGTCGCTCAAACTGTGGGATCTGGCTTCGCTGGCTTTGCCGTTCTTCATCATCCTGGCTGCACAAACGTTGGTCATGGCACTGTTTGCGATTTTCGTGACGTTCAGGGTCATGGGTAGCAACTACGATGCGGCGGTACTGGCGGCAGGGCACTGCGGTTTTGGTCTGGGTGCCACGCCAACGGCCATCGCCAACATGCAAGCAGTGACACAGCGCTACGGAGCTTCGCAGATAGCGTTCCTGGTGGTGCCAATGGTGGGGGCTTTCTTCATCGACATCATTAATGTCATCGTGATCAAGCTGTACCTTGCGCTGCCGTTCTTTGCCGCTGCTTAAAGGTTCGATCACTGTTAACGATCCATAAAAAATGCCCGTATCTTGCGATACGGGCATTTTTTCTTCCGGCTAGCTGACTGCCGGATTTTCACAGGTCTGAGCGATGTCCGCTTTTTGTGTCTGCGAAACAGGGCTTAGATAGTCAGCGTCCAGTCGTAGTCCACGATCAGTGGTGCGTGCTGCGAGAACCGTGGCTGACGTGGCAGGCGTGCACTACGAACAAAGCGGCGCAGGCCCGGGGTCAGCAACTGGTAGTCGAAACGCCAGCCCAGGTTGAGCATCTCAGCCTGTTCGTTGTCCGGCCACCAGCTGTACTGGTCGCCTTCACGGCTGACTTCGCGCAGGGCATCGACATACCCCATGTTGCCGACAATCTCGTCCATCCAGGCGCGTTCAGGCGCCAGGAAGCCCGGAGATTGCTGGCTATCACGCCAATTCTTGATATCCAGCTTCTGTTGCGCCACGTACAGCGAGCCACAGTAAATGTACTCGCGACGTTTGCGTCGCTGTTTATCCAGATAACGGGCGAAGTCGTCCATTAGCTTGAACTTCTGGTTCAAGTCTTCATCGCCGTTCTGCCCCGAAGGGAGCAGCAAGGTCGCGATGCTGACCTTGTCGAAATCGGCTTGCAGGTAACGCCCGTAGCGGTCGGCCGTCTCGAAGCCGAGACCGCTGATGACTGCCTTCGGTTGCAACCGCGAATACAAAGCCACGCCACCTTGGGCAGGAACTTCGGCTTCGCAGGCATAAAGGAAGTAGCCATCCAGTTGGAAGGCTGGATCGTCCAGTTCAAAGGCGGAGGCGCGGGTGTCCTGCAGGCAGATGACGTCGGCATTCTGTGCTTGCAGCCAACTGAGCAAACCTCGCTCCACTGCAGCCTGAATACCATTGACGTTCACACTGATGATCCGCATAAATGGCCCCAAAAATCGCGTGCGTGTATGATACACGGCGTCAACCTAATTAGCTAAATCCGTGGTATTTGGGGTTTTTTTCATGCAAACGTATCAGCGCGATTTCATTCGTTTTGCCATCGATCGCGGCGTTTTGCGCTTCGGTGAGTTCACCCTGAAGTCCGGGCGCACCAGTCCTTACTTCTTCAATGCCGGCCTGTTCAACACGGGCTCGGCCCTTGCGCAGCTGGGTCGTTTCTACGCGGCAGCCATCGTCGAGAGCGGTATTTCGTTCGACGTACTGTTTGGCCCAGCCTACAAAGGCATTCCGTTGGCAGCGACCACGGCAGTGGCCCTGGCCGAACATCACGAGCGTGACCTGCCGTGGTGCTTCAACCGCAAAGAAGCCAAAGCTCACGGCGAAGGCGGCAGCCTGGTCGGCGCACCGCTGACCGGCGACGTGCTGATCATCGACGACGTGATCACCGCCGGCACCGCGATTCGTGAGGTGATGCAGATCATTGCGTCCCAGGACGGCGCGAAGGCCAAGGGCGTACTGATCGCCCTGAACCGCCAGGAGCGTGGCAACGGTGAGTTGTCGGCGATCCAGGAAGTGGAGCGTGACTTCGGCATTCCGGTGATCAGCATCGTTTCGCTGAACCAGGTGCTGGAATTCCTGGCGGATGATCCGCAGCTCAAGCAACATTTGCCGGCGGTTGAGGCTTATCGCGCCCAGTTTGGCGTTTGATGCCAAGACCCGGCCAGTGGCCGGGTCTTGTCATTTCAGAACCAGTGGAAAAGTCCACCCTTCTGTCAGGTTAAAGGCTTACGCAGCAGGATATCGACCGCGAACACGCCCAGGACAGTCCCGGACACCCAACGCTGGGACCGCATGGCCAAGGGGCGTGTGGCCAGGAAGTTGCTGACCCTGGAAGCGGCCAAGACGATGATGCCGTTCACTGTGACGGCAATCACGATCTGTACCAGCCCGAGTTGAATGAACTGCTGTAAGGTCGATCCTACGGAAGGATCGATGAATTGGGGGATCAGGGCGGAATACATCAGTGCAATCTTCGGATTCAGCAGGTTCGTCACTAACCCCATAGTGAACAGCCGTCTCGGCGAGTGCGGTGGCAGCTGGCGCGCTTCGAAGGGGGAGGTGCCCTTGGGCTTGAGCATGTTCCAGGCCAGGTAGCCCAGATAAAACGCGCCCGCGATTCTGACTACGTCGTAGGCCACCGGCACGGCCTTGAACAAAGCAGCCAGCCCCAGTGCCGACGCCAGCAGGTAGCACACGAAGCCCACGGCCACACCCGCCAGGGAAATCATCCCCGCCAGTCGCCCTTGGGAAATCACTCGCGAGGTCAGGTAAACCATATTAGGTCCCGGTGTCAGCACCATGCCCAGGGCAATGATAGCCACACCGGCCAGGCTTTCCAGCGCAACCATCAGCGTGCTCCTTCGTTTACTGGGGTATGGGCGCCTGACTGCTGCTCGAGCCAGCCGAGACTGCCGCGGAATAGTGCATGCTGGGCGCGCTGGGCCACTGGCCGAACCACGATTTCGTCGACATTGATATGGGCCGGCAGTTCGGCGATCGACGCTACTACCTGAGCGACATCTTCGGCGCTCAAAGGCCGGTCGACATGCTCGTAGATGGCCTTGACCCGCTCGGCATCGCCGCGAAAACGATTCAAGGAAAATTCCGGCGTATGCACCATGCCGGGTAGCACTTCGGTGATGCGCACCGGCACGCCGGTCATTTCCAGTCGCAAGGACTGTGTCAAGGCACGCTGAGCGCTCTTGGCCGCACAATAGCCGCCGCCCCCTTCATAGCCAGCGAGCGCCGCCGTAGAGGTGATATTGACGATGCAGCCCTGAGACGCGATGAGCCGAGGCAACAGCAGCTGGGTCATCCTCAAGGTCCCGAGCACGTTGTTGTTGAACATGTTCGTCCAGTCCTCGGCAGTCGCCGTGCCTATCGCATCCAGGCCAAGCGCACCGCCCGCACAGTTCACCAGAAGATCGCAGTCCGCGACCTGTGCCAGGTCCTCTTCCCGTGCCTGGGTCACGTCCAGCACGATAGCCTGTCCGCCGGTTTCTCCGGCGATCCGCTCAAGCCGATCACCTCTGCGCGCGACCAGGAATACCCGCCAGCCACGACTGGCCAAAGCACGTCCGCACGCCTCTCCAATGCCACTACTGGCCCCCGTAATAACGGCTGTTTTCACGATTGAACGCTCCATGATTTAGATAACTGTTGGAAAATCTTCCCTACGTCGCGTGCCAGCGCAGAACCCTCGAAACTGCGCAGGCGAAGGCGGGTTCTGGCGCCCTCATAAACACCGCTGGCGGAGTGCTCCAGGTCCTGAGGCTGAGCCCAATATAGGGTTCCCAGGCTCTCGCGCGAAGAGCTGCCGTGCCGGGCGATCACCCAGGCGCCCCGCTCGCGGTGCAAGGGGCGGCCCTCACTGCTGCGGCTGCGCGCAAGGTCCCTGTAGCGAGTTGACGCCCCTGTCTGGAGCTCCCAGGCGATCCCCAGCAGGTCAATATCCCTCACCTCCCGCCAGAGGAAAGGAATTTCGGCACCGCCAACCCGGGCACCAATTTCCAGAAACAGCAATTCATCACCCTGGTCGAACAGTTCGAGGTGGAAGACAATTTCCCGCGCTGGCGCGAAGGCCATGAGCAATTGCCCAACGCGCTGGGTAATCCGTTGCTCGTCCTCACTTTCCTCCAGCTCAATGCTGCCCAGTGGGCTGTCCGGGCCGAAGTCGGCGCAACTGTTCACATAGCGCGATGCCGTGACTACCACGATCCGTTCCCCATCCCACCAGCCGTCTACGTGAAGGATCGGGGCGGCGCAGTAGACTTGAACCATCATCGGCTCGATTGCCTGCTGCCGCTGATCAAGATCTCCGGGACCGCGAAGGATCTTCACGCCGCGACTCGCCGTGCCATAGCGCGGCTTGAGCACCAGCGGATAGCCGTGACTGGCCGCTAGTCGCTCCACGGCTTCGCAGGAATCGGCAGCCACTGCCGGCAACACACTAATCGACGTCTGCCGGCCAGCAAAGTCCAGCATGGTGAGCTTGTCGCGAAACCGTTCGATCCAGGCAACGGAGTCTCCCGGTATTCCCCATCGCTCGCGAATCGAAGCGGCATTAAGCAGGTCGCCTTCATTGAGGGCGACCACTAGCACCGGAACGCCGTACTGCTGGACCAAGCGCCCGGCCTCAGCCTTGACTGCCTCGGCATCGTCCAGAGAGGCCAGCGTCGAACTCGACGCCAACCGCTCGCTCGGCAGCGATGCGAGGGATTCGGGCGTGCAGATCGCCCGAATCATCATTCCGTCAGGCAACTCGTATCGGTCGTAGAGGGCTTGGCAGCCGACCCAACGATGCAAGCAAAGCACGTAGCTCATGCCTTGGATTCCACGATGAAGTGGACTGCCTCCACCAGTTCGTCTCCGATTCGGACGGCGTCTTCACGCGTGGTGCCTGTTACCAGTACATACCCTGAAACGCAGTCGGCAACGGTGTCGAGCGGTGGAATCTGGTCGCCGTTGTGCTTTTGGATCACCACGGCACGCTCGGACCCACCCAGCTCGAACAGGAACGGCAGGAACACCAGCGGAGTCTCGCCCTGCCTGGTGTGACGCACGTCGACGTCAGGCTTGAGGTCGAGCTCAACCTTCGTCACCTTGCCAGGCGTCGGGACGAAGAACTGAATCGCCGCACCGGCAATAGGTTCGGGCGACACCTCTGGCAGCGTGTCGATACCCAGGGGCACGGTCAGGAACATGCGGTTCAGGTCCAGGCCAAACGCGCGCCTCACCAGTTCCGGTGCACCCGAGCCGGCCAGGCGGGCATGGGATTCGAGTACCCGAGGGCCCTTCGGGGTCAGCACGAACTCGCTGTGGGACGGACCTTCCTCCAGCTCTACGGCGTCGAGCAGGCGGCAGGTCATTTCCTTCAGCTCTTTCAGCCATTTCTTGGCGTCGGTGCTCGGAGTGCTGACTTCCCACTCGACGTACTTGTCGTTCATGCGGTATTGGGAATAGCCGATCGGCAGGTGGCGTCGCTTGAAGGAGAAGGAGTCTACGCTGACGACTGGCCCCTCCAGGTATTCCTCGATGATGATGTGTTTGACATCGGCGTCCTGCAGGGCCAACCAGGCCTTCGTCGCGGAGGTTTCGTCATCGCAGGGATGAATATGCAGGCTGGCCACACCTTCTGCCGGCTTGAGTACCGATTTGCCATGGCCTTTAACGAATGCGATTGCATCCTGCGCACTGGTGACGTGGCGATAGGCTACGGGGCTCAGGTCATGCCTGGCCAGCAGATCGCGCATGGCCACCTTGTCCTTGAGCAGGCGCGCGGTCTTGTAGGAAACCCCAGTGAGGCCGAAGTGTTCGACCACCTTGCCCGTCGACTCGCCCGCTACTTCGGTGGTGGTGATGATGCGATCAAACGGACGTTCGCGATGCAGGGGTTCGAGCACCTTGATGATCGCGTCTGCGTCGTCGATCCTGGCATGCACCACCTGTTCGCAATGGGCAACGATCTCCTGCTCGTAGTCCCCCTCCTGGTGCACCAGCACTACGTCGATGCCCAGTTCCTTGGCGCCGTGAATGGGCGCGGGGCGGCCTCCGATTACTGCGATTCGCTTGTTCATGCGTGAACTCCATGTTTATCGTGATGGGGTTTGAAGAAGGCTTAACTGCCGTACACCCTGCGCAGCCAACGTACGTTGCTGTCGGGCATGGGCTGGAACGCCTTGCGTCGGTGCAGCACGCGGGCGTTCTTGAAAATGAAGAAGTCACCTGGCTGAAGCACCACCTCAATACCCTGGGCATCGCGCAGGCATCGGCGCAGGAGCCCGAGGGCCTCTTCGCTGTCCGGGTCGAGCGCCGCCACGATCCCGTCGTCGAAGCGCAGGCGATTACCGCTATTGCCCTGTTCCAGGATCGGCAGCACCCTCTGCGGGCCATCGAAACCCTCGTTGGAAGCAGGGGCACCGAAGGTGAAGGCAGGCCTCTGCAATTGGGCGATCGCCCAGGTGGGCAACTGTGAAAGGACCTGATCCACACAGACGATGCCGGTGGAGGCGCCTTCCAGGTTGCGCACGGCGGTAAAGGCCAAGTAGTTCGGTACGGATGCCGCGACGCCCTGGCCCTGGTCGTCGAAGGGCCAATTGGGATTGTCGGTGTGCCAGAAAAATTCCACGTCCGCCCCCCAGGAGCTCGTGGTGCCCGCGGCCTCCGGCACCGGAACCACGTTCCTGACCAGCTTGCCGAGGTTCTCGTACTCGACTGCATGCGGCCTGACACCCAGCAATCGCAGCATGCCAAACTGCAGCAGGTCAAAATCCAGGACGCACTGGGCGTTGGCCAGAAAGCCATTGCGCGGCGTCACGACATCCGTGGAGATCGAAATGCCTCGCAGCAGCAATGCCTTGTACGGGCTGGTGGGGAATGCACGTATCGTTTTGACGCTATCGCTGCCCAATACTGTGCGCAGCCAGCCCTCACCGATTTCTCCCACGCTGTCGGCGTGGTGCGGCGTTTCGGCCAACTTCGCGCGACAACCCCCCAGCCCGGTCAGGTCGGGGTCATCGATGATCATGACCTGGACCACCGAAGCCTGCTGAACATCCATGGCCATGATGCTCATGATTTGCGTTTCAGGTATGAGCTGGCCTTGGGGTCCGGCCGGTGTGCGAACGTAGCGGTTCGGCGTAGGTACATTCCCAGCGGCAGGATCAGATAGAGCAGAACGTAATTCATGGTGCACCTTCCCTAGTGAATGAATTGATCAGTCCAGCGGCACGGTTTCGCGCCAGTCGACCGCTTCCTCGAACCGAGGCTGTTCCGACTTTTCCAGGTAGAAATCGCCGATCGCCAACACATCCATGTTGGTACGCATGAAACAGCGATAGGCCTCGAACGGGGTGTTCACGATCGGCTCGCCACGCACGTTGAACGAGGTGTTGACCAGTACAGGACATCCCGAACTCAGGTAGAAGCGCTCAAGCAGCGCGCGGAACCGTGGGTTTCGCTCCCGGTCCACGGTCTGCACCCTGGCCGAGAAGTCCACATGGGTAATCGCCGGCAGATCGCTGCGCGCCACCTTGAGCAGATCGATACCGGTCAGCTGCGCGTGCTCGTGTGGGATCGCCTTGCGAATGGACTCAGCCACCGGCGAGACCACCAGCATGTAGGGGCTTTCCTCGACAATGTTGAAGTACTCCGCCGCTTTTTCCTCAAGCACCACGGGCGCGAAGGGTCGGAAGGACTCGCGAAACTTGATGCGCAGATTCATGGTCGACTGGGTGTCCGAGCGGCGCGGATCTCCGAGGATCGAACGGGCGCCCAGCGAGCGTGGACCGAACTCCATCCGCCCCTGGAACCAGCCGATAACCCCGCCGCCCTCGATGCTGGTGACCACCCGGTGGTCAAGCTCCTTCTCCGAGAGTCTGTGGAAAACGGCACCGCATGCTTCCAACTCGTCCCTGATCTGCTCTTCACTGTATTCCGGACCGAGCAAGGCTCCGCTCATACCATCGAGGACGTCAGCGGGCAGTTCGCGACTGGTCACCCCGCGATGTTTCCGGTCGGTCAGTAGTGCGGCGCCCAGCGAGCCCCCCGCATCGCCCGCCGCCGGTTGCACCCAGAGCCTGTCGAAGGTTCGCTCGCGGGAGATCACGCCATTGGCAACACAGTTGAGGGCGACGCCCCCGGCCATGCACAACGATGTCTCGCCGGTGAGCTCACGGGCGGTCTTTGCCAGGCGCGATACCACTATTTCCGTGACTTTCTGCACCGACGCAGCCAAGTCGAATTCGCGCTCGGTCAATGGCGCCTCGGGCAAGCGCCGGGCCCCACCGAACAGCTGCTCGAAGGCCTCGCCCGTCATCACTTCCCCCTTGATGAACTCGAACTTGGTCCAGTCAAGCCTGAAGCTGCCGTCGGGCTTTACGTCGATCAGGTGCGCGAGGATCGTGTCGACGTACGTCGTCTTGCCATAGGGCGCGAGTCCCATGAGCTTGTATTCGCCGGAGTCCACCTTGAAGCCGCAGAAATAAGTAAACGCCGAGTAGAGCAGGCCCAGCGAATGGGGGAAGGACAATTCCGCGACCAGCTCGATGCCGTCTGCTTTGCCGTGCCAGAGGGTAGTTGTCGCCCATTCGCCGACACTGTCGATGCACAGGATCGCGGCGCTCTTGAACGGACTTGGGAAGAACGCCGAAGAAGCGTGGGACGCGTGGTGGCCATGCACTTCGATCTGGCGACCGTCCCGGTCTCCCATCGTTTTCAGATGACGCGCGACCTCACGGTCCATCCGCCGTTTGGTCGACAGCCAGTCGCCAAGCACCGGCGCATAGGTGCGCGCGGCCGAAAATCCCGCCACGGCGGTTGTCGAGAGCACCCGACGAAACTTGAGCGCCGGGTCTTCGTAATAGGCGACATGGTCAACCTGCGCCAGGTTGATGCCCGCGTGTGCCAGGACGTACTCGATGGCCTGCCGTGGAAAACCCGGGTCATGGCGGACCCGACTGAAGCGTTCCTCCTGGGCGGCGGCAACGATTTTTCCGTCTACTACCAAGGTCGCCGCGCTGTCGTGATAGAAGGCAGAGATACCAAGTGTGTACGTCATAGCAACGACCTCACTTTTTCGCGAAACTTGTCCAACATTGTTTGCTCCTTGGGTGGATTGAGCGCGACGAATCCGGTACGGACCCGCGCCCACATTTCGTCACGGTCACTTCGAGGAAATGCGCCGAGGTAAGCATCCAGGCTCGCGGCAGCCCATGCCGTATGCCCGGTGGAGATGTTGTCGATGGAGTTGTGCAGATCGACGAACATCGTCGGATAGCCATAGGCGACCAAGGCGTTGTGGGTACGCCGATAGCCGCCACCGACACCGGAAAGCTCCATCGCCAGGTTCAGCCCGAGAATCTCCGGGCAATAGGTTTGGGGATATCGCCCGATCGACAGCCAGAAAACCGGCAGTCCGAAGTTTTCGTCGTTGAAGCAGTCTGCATTGGCGTAGTCAGGGTTGGCGGTGGCTGGCAACTCGCCATGTACTGCCGTTAGCAAGCGACGGTAGATGACAGGATGGTTCTGATTTTCAATTCCATTGCCCAGCTCATCGAAAAGCGTCTCGAACAGTCGGCTGCCGTACGCTGTGGAGGCCACCGCTGGATGGGCGAACCCAGCCAGCCACGCACCGTCGATCATCGTCAACGGCGCCAGGGAAAGGATATCGGCGACCACCTCTTCGCGGGACGGTAGCTCTTCATCCTGTTCCAGCGCCTGATTGGACTCCTCGTGTTGGCGCTGCAACCACTGCCGCAGGACACCGGGAGCCCAATTATCCGGCAATGGGCAACGCCCTTTGGCGACCCCGTGCGCGGCCTTGGCAAGCCAGCGCGTCACGTAGTGTCGGCTATAGCGTTCCTCTGCAGGCGTGAGCTCCACGCGCAGCATGCGCGGGTATGCCTGTCGTGGGCTGAGGCTGGCGGGGACCGGCGCCTCATTGTCCTCCCGAAGGGCTCCAACGAGCATGCCGTCGTCCTTCCACACCTGGCAGGCCGCGGGTTGCAGGGGCGCATCGGCGTAGGGCAGGCCGGCGATCCAACGATCAAGAATTGCAATGTCGTCACGACTGAAGATGCGGAACATCTTGCCCCGTGGCGCAATCAGGCTGGTGAGCAGCGGACTCGACTCGGGCTTGCCCGCCCTCACGTAGGTGCTGGCGGCGAGGTGATCGAGAAAGATCAAGGAGTCGTCGACCTCCAGCAAGGACTTCATCGGCACCTTGTTCAGTCGCGTCTTCTCGTGATACTGGCAAGCATCCGGCCGACAACGGCTGATCAAATGGCGCGCTGCCTCTCTCGGATCGAGCCAGCGCTCAAGTACATTGAGCAGCGCCTCGCTCATCTGCTCGGTTTGCCAGCGCGCCCACAGGTAACCCTGGCGTACGCCATCGTGGCCAGACGCCCCCTCGTGCACGAGGAATTCCCGCACTGCCGTTTCAGCGAGCACGGAGAGGTCATCGGTACCACCGGCAGGGTCGCGACTCAGATCGAGGAACTGGCAAGCGGACGGTTCATCGTGGGCGATGAACTCGAAAGAGGGCAGCAGTCCGCAATGACGCAGATATAGGTTGGCACCCAAGACCTGAGCCATGAGCGACTCCGGGAAGTGCCCCAGCACGGCCAGGGTCGAGGCAAAGTTGAAGGCCCCATCCGAGATCCTTGGGTCGGCTACCGCCCGCAGCAGGTCTTCACCGGCATCCGCCAGCGAATACTGACGCAGCAACTCCTGGTAGCGCTGGATGCGACTGGCCCCTGGCTGACCGACACCAACATCCGTCGCATGAACTCTCAGCGCTGCCATCGCGTAGCGAGCTTCGTTGTTCCAACTGGCACACACCCCATGAATCAGGTACTGGCTGCCTATCAGAAAGGGCGCCGACTCCAGCGCAGCCTTGGCACGCAGCGCCCGGGCATCCGCTTCGTTAGCCTTGATCGCCTGCGCCAACCTGCGGAATCCTTCGCGCACGGGCCTAAGTCGCTCGAAGGCAATGTTCGGCAGCGCGGCAAGGACCGTCCCACTGGCGAAGTCGGCGTCTGTTGGATCTTCTCCAGGCGTCGCATCGAGGCAGGTACGCAAAGTGGCCGACGTAAACATGCGCCTGGCCTCTTCTCCTGCCTGGGCCCCGAGGAAACTAGAAAAGATCTGCCTGTTGGTTTTCATTAGTGCATCGGATAGATGGAGGAGTTGTTTTTCTTCTTGGCTTTTTTCTTCCTCTTGAACAGCGAGCCAAGTGCCTTGCGAATTCGCTTTAACATAAAGCCTCCTTAATTCTTAATGCAGGTATCGATGAATAGCGCGTGCCACAACATCATTGCCAAGGTCCGTAAAGTGTGCGCGGTCGACAAAAAACCATTCGTCGGCCGAACGTTCGCGCAAGTCCTCGACCAAGTTTCCAAATCGAATACCCAGCGCATAACAACCATTAGCCAATTTATCGGCATATTGTTCAGCGACGGCGGCATCGGAGATATCGCCATATAAGTGTTGCCACGTGCCCAGTCGGGAAATCCGGTCAAGCTCATCAAACAGTTTCTGTTCTTCGGTGCACGGCTTTCTAACCCAGGTCGCCAAGGGCTGCATGACAAAGGAAAGTTCCGCGCCCAAGGAATCCGCAAGCCGTTTCCAAGTGGCCAGGCAATTGAGGGTTTCTTGAGTGGCGCGCGTCAGCGTTTGGTCAATCGGTGGCACCGAGGTGGTTTCGGCTGGCCACTTTGGAAGTTTGACGGGCGGTAGTTTGGCGCCATGCTCTACAGCAACTTCATCAAATTTTTCGTAATACTCTCCGCAGAAATAGAACGGCGGTAGATCGCCGCGAATGAACTCAGGAAGACGTGCCATAACCAGCGTATTGAAGCCCCCCATGACCACGATCCGGCGCACTTTGGGTAAACGGTGGACATGCAGCATGAACAACATCAATTCCTGTGTCGCATTGAAGCAATGTCCCGCAAAATTCAGCCATGGCGTTCCGTCGAGATCATGAAAGGAAAGGCGGCTCACCAACGAGGCGGCATCGCTGGAAGCTCCGTACCCCAAAGCTGGCGAGGCTCCGACCAGCAAATTGACTTCCGGCGTTGCGCAAGCCTCCAGGCTGCCGACACTGATCGGCCGGCCTTCGGCATCATGGGCGAAACGAAATCCGAGCCGATCGGTATTGATCGACGCTGATCGGTAGTCGGCGGCATTGAAGCTCATGACATAGGGCAGGTACTGGGAACGACCACGATTTGCGAATCGATCGTAGTCGATCATCTGCGGTGTTAACTTCACACGTTCCAGACTGGCGTCATCGAGTGCGATGCGTTTGCGACTTTTGAACATGACCAGGCCACTCCTTGATTAAGAACCGGAATTCCATTTGACCAGGGAAACTTTTTCAGGGCGAACGCCAACAAACAACTATCGAAGTTGTAATTACGAAATTGCTGACAACGAACCGCGGTCATGACTTGACCGCACTGCTCAATGTGAAAATCGAAATTAAAATAGATGAGATACGGGGGCGGACATCGCATCGCTATAAGATGCGATGCGATAAGAAGAGGTTTGATGAGCGGATATAATCGCCGAGAGGCGTGATCTTGAATCGTTGCATGCTGCAACGTGGCATTGCCGAGAGTTTTCAAGCATTTGTATATCCCTATACTTTAATCCCTTCCGGTCCTCGGAAGGTGTAACCATGGCCTCGATTCTAAGCGTTAAATCGTTGGTGTCAATACGTGACAACTCGTATTTCATCGGTGAATATTCACCAGGGGCGGTCAGATCAACTATCCATATGAATAATTACTGCTTGGCCATGCATACTAATGGGTGCGAAGCATAGAGTGATATGACGCAATTTTAAGAGAAGTTCGAATCGTTCGGCCATTAACGCCTGACAGCTGGCGTGTTTGGCATTGGACTTCTGCGCAGGGTCGTGTTGCACGATGTTTTTCGAGCCCCGCTGGGCTCGCATAAAAAGATCGCAGGCTTCATCAGGTTCTACGGATTATTCATACGTCCGTAGGAGCTGCCGAAGGCTGCGATTTTTTTAACGTTGGACTCAGTGACGTTTGCGATTGCTGATCAAGGTACCCACACCTGTATCGGTGAAGATCTCCAGCAGAATCGCATTAGGCACTCGACCATCAATGATCAGAGAGCTGCCCACGCCACCTTGCACGGCTTCCAGCGCGCAACGGATCTTCGGCAGCATGCCACCGTAGATGGTGCCGTCGGCGATCAGGTCGTCGACCTGTTGGGTGGTCAGGCCGGTCAGCACGGTACCGGACTTGTCCATCAGCCCGGCGATGTTGGTCAGCAGCATCAGCTTCTCAGCTTTCAACGCTTCGGCGACTTTACCGGCCACCAGGTCAGCGTTGATGTTGTACGACTCACCGTTGGCGCCAACGCCGATGGGCGCGATCACCGGGATGAAGTCGCCTTTTACCAGCAGGTTCAGCAGATCGGTGTTGATGCCGACCACTTCGCCGACGTGACCGATGTCGATGATTTCCGGTTGGGTCATCTCCGGGGTCTGGCGGGTGACGGTGAGCTTTTTCGCTCGAATCAGCTCGGCGTCTTTACCGGTCAGGCCGATGGCGCTGCCGCCATGACGGTTGATCAAGTTGACGATGTCCTTGTTGACCTGGCCGCCGAGGACCATTTCCACCACGTCCATGGTCGCGGCGTCAGTGACGCGCATGCCATCTACAAAGTGGCTCTCGATCGACAGTCGCTTGAGCAGGTCGCCGATTTGCGGGCCACCACCGTGAACGACTACCGGGTTAATGCCCACAGCTTTCATCAGCACGATGTCGCGGGCGAAGCCGGTTTTCAGCTCCTCGCTTTCCATCGCGTTGCCGCCGTATTTGATCACCAGCGTCTTGCCGACATAGCGGCGAATGTAAGGCAGCGCTTCGGACAGGACCTTGGCGGTGTTGGCGGCGGCTTCGCGTTCGAGGGTCATTCAGGGCTCCGGCACTTCAATAAAATGCGCTTCAATCAATCAAAACGGTAGTTGGAGGTCAGGTGCAACACGTTTCAGCTGGGTGTGGAACACGTCTTTGATGCGCTGCAATTCAGCTTCATCATCGGCCTCGAAACGCAGCACCAGCACCGGTGTGGTGTTGGAGGCGCGCACCAGACCCCAGCCTTTGGCGTAGTCGACTCGCACGCCGTCGATGGTGGTCAGGTCAGCGCCTTCGCCCCACTTCGCATCGTGCAATGCATCAATGATGCTGAATTTGCTCTCTTCGGTCACATGGATATTGATTTCCGGCGTAGAAATATCGTTCGGGAAGGTCGCAAACAGCTCTTCCGCAGTGGATTTTTCCTTGCTGAGGATCTCCAGCAGACGCGCGGCGCTGTAAATGCCGTCGTCGAAACCGAACCAGCGCTCCTTGAAGAAGATGTGCCCGCTCATTTCACCGGCCAACAGCGCGCCGGATTGTTTCATTTTCTTTTTGATCAACGAGTGACCGGTCTTCCACATCAGCGGACGACCGCCATATTCCTTGATCAGCGGGATCAGGCGTCGGGTGCATTTGACGTCGAAGATGATTTCCGCGTCAGGGTTGCGCGCCACAACATCACGGGCGAACAGCATCAGCAAGCGGTCCGGGTAGACGATGCTGCCGGTGTTGGTCACCACACCAACGCGGTCGCCATCGCCATCGAAGGCCAGGCCGATGTCGGCCTTGGTTTCCTTGACCTTGGCGATCAGGTCGACGAGGTTTTCAGGTTTGCCCGGATCCGGATGGTGGTTCGGAAAGTTGCCGTCGACGTCGCAGAACAGCGGGATGACTTCGCAGTTCAGCGCTTCGATCAGATGCGGGGCGATCACGCCGGCTGCGCCGTTGCCGCAGTCGACCACGACTTTCAGGCGACGGGCCAGTTTGATGTCCTGGACGATTTCGGTGTTGTAGCGGTCGAGGATTTCGACCTTGGTCACGCTGCCTTTGCCGCTGCTCAGGTTGTGGGTCTTGAGGCGCTCGTGCAGGGCCTGGATCTGTTCGTTGGCCAAGGTGTCGCCAGCGATGACGATCTTGAAGCCGTTGTAGTTCGACGGGTTGTGGCTGCCGGTGAGCATCACCCCGGATTTGCCGGCCAATACATTGGCGGCGTAGTACAGCGCTGGCGTTGGCACCAGGCCGACGTCGCTGACATGGCAACCGGCATCGGCCAGGCCTTTGATCAGTTGCTCAACCAGTTCCGGGCCGGACAGGCGACCATCGCGACCAACGGAAACGTTCGGCTCGTTCTGCGCCAGGCTTTGGGCGCCAATGGCGCGACCGAGCCAGTAAGCGGTTTCAGCGTTCAAGAATTCCGGGACGGTGCCGCGAATGTCGTAGGCGCGAAAGATGCTGTCTGGGAACTTGGGTGCGACTTGGGCGGGGGTGTTCATCTGTAGGAATGCTCCATCTCGAAAGTGACTGGACAGGCCTGCTTGGTACGCTTCGGCCGGCTCAAACTGAAGGGTATGACGGCGTTTTCCACAGAGAGTTCGTGGTGCGAAAAGGCCATGCCACCGGGATTAGCGAAACTTTGGTCGGCCAATGCCTTGATTTTCGGCGGTAAACCTTCCAGATGAACTTTGTGTAATTCAGTGCAAAACCTGTGGGAGCAAACTCGCTCCCACAATGAATTCATCAATGGCTGCCGGAATGCCCGAAACCGCCTGTACCTCGCTGGGTTTCGACGAACTCTTCAACCATCTCGAAATGCGCTTGAACCACTGGCACCAGCACCAACTGGGCCAGCCGCTCGCCAACGACCATGGTGAATTCGGTCTGGCCACGGTTCCAGCAGGACACCATCAGCGGGCCCTGGTAATCGGAGTCGATCAAACCGACCAGGTTGCCCAGCACGATGCCGTGCTTGTGGCCCAGGCCAGAGCGCGGCAGGATTAGCGCGGCCAGGCCCGGATCACCGATGTAGACCGACAGGCCGGTCGGGATCAGCACGGTTTCACCCGGCTTGATGACGATGTCTTTTTCCAGCATAGCGCGCAGGTCAAGGCCGGCGGAGCCTGGCGTGGCGTACTGCGGCAACGGGAATTCGGTACCGATGCGGGGGTCGAGGATCTTGGCTTGCAAAGCGTGCATGTAAATTAAACCTGGTTCAGACGTTCGGCGATAAAAGTGATCAGCTGGCGAGCAATCTTGCTCTTGCTGGTCTGGGCGAAAAGTGTGGCGTGAAGCTCACGGTCGATCACGCTGCAGGCGTTTTCTTCGCTGTTGAAGCCAATGCTCGGGTTGGCGACGTCGTTGGCGACGATCAAATCGAGGTTCTTGTCTTTCAACTTGCGGGCAGCGTAGTCGAGCAGGTGTTCGGTTTCGGCAGCGAAACCGACACTGAACGGACGGTCGGGGCGCGTGGCGATGGTGGCCAGGATGTCCGGGTTGCGCACCATCTGTAGCAACAAGCCGTCGCCGTTCGTAGGGTCTTTCTTGAGTTTCTGTGGGGCGACGACTTCCGGACGGTAGTCCGCGACCGCTGCCGAGGCGATGAACAGGTCGCAAGGGATCGCGGCCTCGCAGGCGGCGAGCATGTCGCGGGCGCTGACGACGTCGATGCGCGTGACGCGATCCGGCGTTGGCAGGTGCACCGGGCCGGTGATCAGGGTCACGCGGGCGCCGGCTTCCACGGCTGCTTCGGCCAGGGCGAAGCCCATTTTCCCGGAGCTGTGGTTGGTGATGTAACGCACCGGGTCGATGTTTTCCTGGGTCGGACCGGCGGTGATCAGTACGTGTTTGCCGGTCAGCGCCTGGCGCTGGAAGCAGTCCGCCGCGCACTGGGCGAGTTCGACGGCTTCGAGCATGCGGCCTAGACCGACGTCGCCGCAGGCCTGGCTGCCGGAGGCCGGACCGAAGGCTTTGATGTCGCGGCTTTCGAGGGTTTGCAGGTTGGCCTGGGTCGCCGGATCGCGCCACATGGCCTGGTTCATCGCCGGCGCGACAGCGACCACAGCGTCGGTGGCCAGCACCAGCGTGGTCAGCAGGTCGTCGGCAATGCCCTGTGCCAGACGGGCGATCAGGTCCGCGGTGGCGGGGGCGATCAGCACCAGGTCGGCCCATTTGGCCAGCTCGATGTGGCCCATCGCAGCTTCCGCCGCCGGGTCCAGCAGGTCGAGGTGAACCGGGTGGCCGGACAAGGCCTGCATGGTCAGCGGAGTAATGAACTCGCTGCCGCCACGGGTCATGACCACGCGCACTTCGGCGCCTTGGTCGATCAGGCGGCGAACCAGATCGGCACTCTTGTAGGCAGCAATGCCGCCGCCGACGCCCAGAACGATGCGTTTCCGATACAGCCGCTGCATAGGTCTGCCTTTCATTTCGTTGATGACTGCATGGCGAGACCCCCTCCCCAGGGATGAAATCGCCAGCAAAAAAGATGGGCTACGATATCACAGCGACCGCTACGGAACAGCGGCGCCCACATACCAGGGAGGTGCTATGAGTATTCGTGATTGGCCGGCGGCGGAGCGGCCGCGGGAGAGGCTGCTTGAGTTGGGTTCGGCAAGTCTTTCAGATGCCGAATTGCTGGCGATTTTTTTACGGACCGGCGTGTCGGGTAAAAGCGCGGTGGACCTGGCTCGACACCTGTTGAATCAGTTTGGCAGCCTGCGCTCATTGCTTGAGGCCGATCAGGTAGCGTTCAGCAGGCAATTGGGGCTCGGGCCAGCGAAATTCGCCCAGTTGCAAGCGGTGCAGGAGATGGGCCGGCGGCATTTAGCCGAGCGAGCTCGCCAAAAATCAGCGCTGGAAAATCCGCAGGCCGTTCGGGATTACCTGAAATCGATGCTGCGCCACGAGCCCCACGAGGTGTTTGGGTGCCTGTTTTTGGATTCCAGGCATCAAGTACTGACTTTCGAAGTGCTGTTTCGCGGCTCCATCGACAACACCAGCGTTTATCCGCGCCAAGTGGTCAAGCGTGCTTTAGCTCACAACGCCGCAGCGCTGATCCTGTGCCACAACCATCCGTCGGGCAATCCCGACCCCAGCCAGGCCGACCGGTTGCTGACCAAGCGCCTGCAGGAGGCGCTGGGCCTGATCGATGTGCGGGTGCTCGACCATTTCATCATCGGCGACGGCGACCCGCTGTCCATGGCCGAGTATGGGTGGATGTAGGAAGAGGGGCAGGTTAAGCGAGACCCTGTGGGCGCGAACCTGTGGCGAGGGGGCTTGCCCCCGTTTGAGGGCATAGCACTCACAAGATCATTGGTGCATCAGAGATTTTGGGGCTGCTTCGCAGCCCAACGGGGGCAAGCCCACTCGCCACAAGCCCGCTCCCACAGGGTTGGTGTTGGTGCTTATGGCTTGAGGCTGACCTTCGAGTAATCCTGACGGCCGAACGGGCTCACCGCATAACCCTCGACATCCTTGCGCGTCAGCGCAAACGCCGTCGGGTGCGCCAGTGGCAGCCACAGCGCCTGCTGCTGAATCTGCGCCTGCGCCTGTTCGTAGAGCTTGGTGCGCACACCTTGCTCGCCGGTGGTCTTGCCGGCACTGATCAGCTTGTCCAGGTCCGGATTGCAGTAACGGGCGAAGTTGGTACCGGACTTGACCGCTGCGCAGGAAAACTGCGGTGTGAGGAAGTTGTCCGGGTCGCCGTTGTCGCCGGCCCAACCCATGAACAGCAGGTCATGCTCGCCGGCCTTGGCGCGGCGGATCAGCTCGCCCCATTCGATCACCCGGATTTCGGCCTGAATACCGATCTGCGCGAGGTCGGACTGGAGCAATTGAGCGCCGAGGCTCGGGTTGGGGTTCAGCGTGCTGCCGGAAGGGCGGGTCCAGATGGTGGTCTGAAAGCCATCCTTGAGACCAGCCTTGGCCATCAATGCCTTGGCCTTCTCAACGTCGTGCGGGTAACCCGGCAAGCTTTTGTCGTAGCTCCAGGTGTTCGGTGGGTACGGGCCTTTGGCCGGCTCTGCGGTGTCTTCGAACACGGCTTTGACGTAATTGGCCTTGTCGAAGGCGAGGTTGATCGCTTGGCGCACTTCCGGCTTGTCCAGCGGCGGATGTTGGCTGTTGATGCCGACGAAAGCGGTCATGAACGCGTCGGTTTTTTCCACTTTAAGCTCTGGCTCTTTCAGTGCGGCCTGTACGTCCAGAGGCTTTGGCGACAGGGCGATCTGGCACTCATTGCGCCGCAATTTCTGCAAGCGCACGTTGGCGTCCGGGGTGATCGCGAAGATCAGCGGGTCCACCGAGGGCTTGCCGCCGAAGTACTCCGGGTTGGCCTTGTAGCGAATCGACGCGTCTTTCTGGAAGCGCGTGAACACGAACGGGCCGGTGCCGATTGGCTGGCTGTTGAGTTTTTCCGCCGTGCCGGCCTTCATCAGCTTGTCGGCGTACTCGGCGGAGTAGATCGAAGCGAACCCCATGCTCAGGGTGGCCAAGAACGTCGAGTCCGGGTGATCGAGGGTGAAACGCACGGTCAGCGGATCCAGTGCGTCGATCTTCTTGATCAGCACGGGCAATTGCATCGATTGCGCATGCGGGAAGCCGCTCTGGGCGACTTTGTGCCACGGGTTGGCCGGGTCGAGCATGCGCTCGAAGCTGAAGATCACGTCTTCGGCGGTCAGGTCACGCGTCGGGCTGAAGTATTCGGTGCGGTGGAATGGCACCTGCGGATGCAGTTTGAACACGTAGGTCAGGCCGTCGGGCGAGACTTCCCAGCTGTCCGCGAGGCTGGCGACCACTTTGCCGCTGGCGGTGTCGAAGTCCACCAGGCGGTTCATCAGCACGTCGGCGGAGGCGTTGGTGGTGGTCAGCGAGTTGTACTGCACCACGTCGAACCCTTCAGGACTGGCCTCGGTGCAGACAGTCAGGGCCGCGGCCATGGCCTGCGGGCCCAGCAGCAATGGGGCGAGCAAAAGGGGTAGGGCAGCGAGGCGCATGGTCGGATTCCTTTACAGATCGAAGGCCCATCTGCAAGTGCAGTCTGGAAAAGACTTACCCTAGTAGGCTCTTTTGCAAATGACTATCCCCTTTTTCATTTTAAGGGGAGTATGTGCGATTGTTTTCAGTGCGCATGGGCTGAAAAAATCCTGAATCGGCGGGTTGGCCGATTCTCTGCGACGAGTGGTCTTTATCGACGATAGCCTTTATCCAAGGCGCTCGTGGCCAGAAAAACGGGGTTTTTATGAAGTCTGTGCACACGGAATGTTGTTGCTCTCCAGTCTTTCTGGTATAAAGCAGCGCTCTTTTCTAGGGGCCCGGTTCCTTCACTGTAGGTGTAGCCGGTAAGACCTCTAAAGAAACGCGGCGCCTGGCGCCAAATGACTGAGAGATTAAGCGGCCAACCCATGCCGGGTTGGGCATGTGGTTTTAGAGGGCTGAGGCATGTCGAGAGTATGTCAAGTTACCGGTAAGGGTCCGGTGACTGGGAATAACATTTCCCACGCAAACAACAAAACCCGTCGTCGTTTCCTGCCGAACCTGCAGCATCACCGCTTTTGGGTTGAAGAAGAGAAACGTTTCGTGCGTCTGCGCGTATCTGCCAAAGGCATGCGTATCATCGACAAGCGTGGCATCACTGTCGTGCTGGCCGAAATCCGCAAAGCCGGCAAGATCTAAGGGAGCTAATCATGCGTGAATTGATTCGTTTGATTTCGAGCGCCGGTACTGGTCACTTCTACACTACCGACAAGAACAAGCGTACTACTCCGGACAAAATCGAGATCAAGAAATTTGATCCGGTTGTTCGCAAGCACGTGATCTACAAAGAAGGCAAAATCAAGTAATTGATTTTTCTCTCTTACGAAAAAGGCCCGTATCGCGAGATACGGGCCTTTTTTGTTGCCTGGATTTTCTGGTGCCTGTCAGGGCCTCATCGCGGGCAAGCCACGCTCCCACAGGTTTTGTGATCGACACAGATCACTGTAGGAGCATGGCTTGCCCGCGATGAGGCCGGCCCAGACAACTCAAATCCTCAAGCCTTCTGTTCAAACGCCACATAGATCTTGCGGCACGGCTCCAGCACTTCCCAGGTGCCCCGGAACCCGGCCGGAATCACGAAGCGGTCACCTGCGCGCAGGGTTTTGCTGTTGCCGTCGTTGTCACGCAGCACCGACACCCCTTGCACGATTTCGCAGTACTCGTGTTCGGTGAAATTCACGGTCCATTGCCCGACCGCACCTTCCCAAACGCCAGCATTCAACTGCCCGCACGGGCTGTTGTAATGGTTGTACACCGCTTGCTCCGGGTCGCCCTTGAGGACTTTCACCGGGTCCGGCCGATAGCGCTCGGGCGCGGTCGTGGCCTGGCTGAAGTCGACGACATCCTGGATATTCATTGTTGTAATTTCCCGTGATTGCCTGAAAGACCAAAGTCTATGTTTATTAAAATGAACATCGCAAGGCCGTTTGACGGCCTTATGTCAAATATATTGAAACTTCACCTGCCGCTGGTTTAGGGTGACTGTTGCCTTGGGCCGAAAAGCAGGCTGGCCGGGCAGAATTCCTGACAGCGCCCGCGAAGACCGCGCAGCGTTCGTATTCAATAAGAGGAGGACACTCGAATGACCACCCTGACTCGTGCCGATTGGGAGCAACGGGCTCGCGATCTGAAGATCGAAGGCCGCGCCTACATCAATGGCGAATACACCGATGCGGTCTCCGCCGAGACCTTCGAGTGCATCAGCCCGGTCGATGGCCGCCTGCTGGGCAAGATTGCCAGCTGTGACGCCGCCGACGCCCAGCGCGCTGTTGAAAACGCTCGCGCCACTTTCAATTCCGGCGTCTGGTCGCGCCTGGCGCCGACCAAACGCAAAGCCACCATGATCCGTTTCGCCGGCCTGTTGAAGCAAAATGCTGAAGAGCTGGCGCTGCTTGAAACCCTGGACATGGGCAAGCCAATCAGCGATTCCCTGTACATCGACGTTCCCGGCGCGGCGCAAGCGCTGAGCTGGAGCGGCGAAGCCATCGACAAGATCTACGACGAAGTCGCGGCCACCCCGCATGATCAGCTGGGTCTGGTGACTCGCGAGCCGGTCGGTGTTGTGGGTGCCATCGTGCCGTGGAACTTCCCGCTGATGATGGCCTGCTGGAAACTCGGCCCGGCACTGTCCACCGGTAACTCGGTGATCCTCAAGCCGTCCGAAAAATCCCCGCTGACCGCCATTCGCATCGCAGCGCTGGCCGTTGAAGCCGGCATTCCGAAAGGCGTGCTGAACGTGTTGCCGGGTTACGGTCACACCGTCGGCAAGGCCCTGGCCCTGCACAACGACGTGGATACGCTGGTGTTCACCGGTTCGACCAAGATCGCCAAGCAGCTGCTGATCTACTCCGGTGAGTCGAACATGAAGCGCGTCTGGCTCGAAGCCGGCGGCAAGAGCCCGAACATCGTGTTCGCCGATGCCCCGGACCTGCAAGCCGCTGCCGAAGCCGCTGCCGGCGCCATCGCCTTCAACCAGGGCGAAGTGTGCACCGCCGGTTCGCGTCTGCTGGTCGAGCGTTCGATCAAGGACACTTTCCTGCCGCTGGTGATCGAGGCCCTGAAAACCTGGAAGCCGGGCAACCCGCTGGATCCGGCGACCAATGTCGGCGCGCTGGTCGATACCCAGCAGATGAACACCGTGCTGTCCTACATTGAGTCGGGTCATGCCGACGGCGCCAAGCTGGTGGCCGGTGGCAAGCGCACGCTTCAGGAAACCGGTGGCACTTACGTTGAGCCGACGATTTTCGACGGTGTGAGCAACGCGATGAAAATCGCTCAGGAAGAAATCTTTGGGCCAGTGTTGTCGGTCATCGCTTTCGACACTGCCGAAGAAGCCGTTGCGATCGCCAACGACACGCCGTACGGCCTCGCCGCAGCGGTGTGGACCAAGGACATCTCCAAGGCTCACCTGACCGCCCGCGCGCTACGTGCGGGTAGCGTTTGGGTCAACCAGTACGATGGCGGCGACATGACCGCGCCGTTCGGTGGCTTCAAGCAGTCCGGTAACGGCCGCGACAAGTCGCTGCACGCGTTCGACAAGTACACCGAGCTGAAGGCGACCTGGATCAAGTTGTAAGCCGGTTTTCTTAACGACGTAGATCCCCTGTGGGAGCGAGCTTGCTCGCGAAGACGGTGTAACAGTCAACATTGATGTTGAATGTGCTGGCCTCTTCGCGAGCAGGCTCGCTCCCACATTTGGTTTGTGGTGTGCCGAAAAAATAATATCCACAGGAGCGTGGAACATGCGTTGGGCGACTTATTTCGCCGTGTTGGCGTCTGTCTTGAGTGTCGGCCTGGCCCTGGGTGTCAGCATGCCGCTGGTATCGTTTCGCCTGGAAAGCTGGGGTTATGGCTCGTTCGCTATCGGCGTGATGGCCGCTATGCCGGCCATTGGCGTCTTGCTGGGGGCGAAGATCTCCAGCCATCTGGCCGCGCGTCTGGGCACGGCCAATCTGATGCGCCTGTGCTTGTGGGCCGGGGCGTTGTCCATCGGTTTGCTGGCGTTGTTGCCGAGTTACCCGATTTGGCTGGTATTGCGGCTGATGATCGGGGTGATCCTGACGCTGGTGTTCATTCTCGGTGAAAGCTGGATCAACCAGCTTGTGGTCGAGCAGTGGCGCGGGCGGCTGGTGGCGCTGTATGGCTGCAGCTATGCGCTGAGCCAGCTCGCCGGGCCTGTGTTGCTGGGCGTTCTGGGCACTGAACACGATTACGGATTTTGGGTGGGTGTCGGCTTGCTGATGACGGCACCGTTGCTGTTGTTGGGTCGCGGCGGCGCGCCCGGCAGCGAAGCGAGCAGCGTGACGTTCGGTGATTTGCTGACCTTCTGCCGTGGCCTGCCAGCGATTGCCTGGGCGGTGTCGCTGTTCGCCGCATTCGAAGCGATGATCCTGACCTTGTTGCCGGTGTATTGCCTGCGTCAGGGCTTCACCACGGAAATCGCGTTGGCGATGGTCAGTACGGTGGTGGTCGGCGATGCGTTGTTGCAATTGCCGATTGGTGCGCTGGCGGATCGCCTGTCACGGCGCACGCTGTTTACGGGCTGTGCGGTGGTGTTGCTGCTGTCGAGCCTGGCGATCCCGTTGTTGATCGACACGTTGATGATCTGGCCCTTGTGGGTGCTGTTTGGCGCCAGTGCAGGCGGCTTGTTTACCTTGTCACTGATCCTGATCGGCGAACGTTATCGCGACGATGCGCTGGTGCGCGCCAATGCGCATATCGCGCAGTTGTGGGGGATTGGTTGCCTGGTCGGGCCGTTGGCGGCGGGGGCGGGTAGTCAATGGATCAGCGGGCATGCGTTGCCGTTGTTGATGGCGGCCGGTGCGTTTGGTTTGGTGATTCTGCTGATGCGCCAGGGTGCGTTTGGCACGGTTGCCGAACCCGCCTGACACCGACCAGCCAGTCAGCCACATTCCCCCTGTAGGAGTGAGCCTGCTCGCGATGACGTCGTGTCAGTCAATGATTGAGTGACTGATACTCCGCCATCGCGAGCAGGCTCGCTCCTACAGAGGTGTTTATCGTCTGTCAGAGCATCCGCTCCAGGCCGACGTTGGTGCTCATCCATGCGTTGAAGCGTCGCCACCAACTTGCCGGTTCTGTGGTCAGGGTATGCAGCTTGCCGTCGTCTTCGGTGACCCAGACAACCTGACCATCCTCCAGCTTCGCCTCATAGCTCAGCGTTGGCGCCATGCCCTGCATGGCCAGTTCGCGGACATGCGCGGCCAGCTCGGGACTGTCCACCAGCACCCCGACTTCGGTGTTCCACAGCACAGAGCGTGGATCGAAATTGAACGAGCCAACGAAAGATTTCTGTTGGTCGAAGATCATCGCCTTGCTGTGCAGGCTGGAGTCGGAGCCCTGGTAGGTGGAGCGTCCGAAAAAGTGCGGCCCGCTGCCTCCGCCCTCACCCGGTTGGCGCCGCAGTTCGAACAACTTCACGCCGTGTTCCAGCAGCGCCTTGCGATACGGCGCATAGCCGCCATGCACGGCGGGCACGTCGGTGGCCTCCAGTGAGTTGGTCAGCAAGCTCACGGATACCCCGGCATCGGCGCGGCCGGTCAGGTACACCAGGCCCGGCTGGCCGGGGACGAAGTAGGCCGAGGTCATGATCAGCTCTTTGCTCACACCGTTGAGCTCGGGTGCCAGTTGCGTCGTCAGCAACAAGTGCGGATCCGGCTCGCCATCGGCCAGCACCTTGCTCGGTGCATCCCACAACGCCTGATTCCAGGCCCAGATCAATTCTCGACGCCAGATGTCCAGGCGCGGGTGCGTCTTGAAGGTCATCAGTTGTTGATACAGCGCATGGTTCTGTTTGCGTGTGTCAGCGAGCGATTCCTCCAGGCGGGTCCGGGTGTTTTGCAAGTCCTTGGCCGTCGGTTTGCGGGACAGGAATTGTTCGATCGGTTTGCTCAGCGCACTGTTCCAGTACTGATCGAAACTCTGCCCCAGCTGTTCGGCGACCGGGCCGACGCCGAGCATGTCGATGTCAGTGAAGTTCAGATTGGGCTCGGCATCGAAATACTCGTCACCCAGATTACGCCCGCCTACGATCGCCATGCTGTTGTCCGCTAGCCACAGCTTGTTGTGCATGCGTCGGTGTTGCTGCGACAGGTTGAGCAGGCGGCCCATGGTGCGCGTCACGCCGGTGCTGCGACCCAGGTGTAACGGGTTGAACACGCGGATCTGGATGTTCGGGTGTGCAGCGAGGGTGGCAATGAGCTGATCCTGGCCATCGCTGGTGGTGTCGTCGAGCAGGACCCTGACGCGCACGCCGCGATCAGCCGCTTTGAGCAGTTCCTCCACCAGCATTCGTGTGCTGATGCCGTCATGCACGATGTAGTACTGCAAATCGAGGCTGCTTTGAGCGTTGCGGATCAGTTCGGCGCGGGCCGTGAAGGCTTCGGTGCTATCGGACAGCAGGCGAAAGCCCGACCGTCCCTCATGAGGCGCGGCCTGCGCCTGGACCGACCGGCCAAACGCCGAGTCGCTGGCGGGCAGCGCCTGGCTCGGCTGGCGCTGAACATCAACGCTGGCGCAGCCGCTGAGGAGCGAGGCGAATAGCAGAAGCGCGGGCAGGGGCTGTCTGACTCTCACGTGGGAACGTTCCGATTGGCGGCAGGCGTCGGCATATGGACGTTGGTTTCCCGAGAAAAGTCAGTCAGTGATGCTGTCATTTTCCGCTAACAGCCTGATCGCCGCGGCGCCGACCTTGCGCACCGCTTCTTCAATCTGCGGCGTTGGCTTGGCAGCGTAGTTCATGCGCAGGCAGTTGCGGTACTTGCCCGACGCGGAAAAAATGCTGCCGACGGCAATCTGTACGCCCTGATCATGCAGGGCGCGATTGAGTTTCAGGGTGTCGAAGCCTTCCGGCAGCTCAACCCACAGCATGAAGCTGCCTTGTGGGCGACTGGCGCGAGTGCCGGCCGGGAAGTAGCGCGTGACCCAGTCGATCATCACGTCGCGATTACGCTGGTATTGCGTGCGCATCCGCCGCAAATGTGGCTCGAAATGCCCGGCCTTGAGAAATTCGGCAATCGCGATTTGCGGTTGGGGCGCGGTGGAGCCGGTGCTGATGTATTTCATGTGCAGCACCCGTTCCAGATACCGGCCGGGCGCTACCCAGCCGATGCGTAATCCGGGTGCAAGGGTCTTGGAAAAAGAACTGCAGAGCAGGACACGGCCGTCTTCGTCGAAGGATTTGATCGTGCGCGGGCGCGGGTATGTGTAGGCCAGTTCGCCATACACATCGTCTTCGATAATCGCCACGTCGAAACGCTGTGCAAGTGTCAACAACGCGCGTTTGCGCGACTCCGGCATGATGTAGCCCAACGGGTTGTTGCAGTTGGGAGTCAACTGTATGACTTTGATCGGCCACTGTTCCAGGGCCAGTTCCAGCGCATCGAGACTGATGCCGGTGAGCGGATCAGTGGGGATTTCCAGCGCTTTCATGCCCAGTCCCTTGAGGGTTTGCATGGCGCCGTGAAAGCTCGGCGAGTCCACGGCCACAATGTCCCCCGGCTCGCAGATCGCCCGGATGCTGGTGGACAGCGCTTCATGGCACCCGGTCGTGACCACCAGATCGCTGGCGCTCAACTGGCAACCGGAATCGAGCATCAGGCGCGCGATCTGTTCGCGCAGTTCGAGAGTGCCGTGGATGTTGTCGTAATACAGGCCGGGCATATCTTGCCGGCGGCTGATACGCGCGAGGTTGCGCAGCAGCGGTTTCATGGTCGGGGTGGTGATGTCCGGCATGCCACGACCCAGTTGCACCACGTCTTTGCGCGGCACCGCGCGGATCAGTTCCAGCACCTGGTCCCATTGCGAAATATCCACCGGTCGCTGGGCCGGGCGCCCAATAGCCGGCAGCTCCGGCAGTTCGCGACCCACCGGCACGAAGTAGCCCGACTTGGGTTTCGGCGTCGCCAGGCCACTGTCTTCCAGTACGCGATAGGCCTGCTGCACGGTGCTCAGGCTGACCCCATGTTCGACACTCAGTGCCCGCACCGAGGGCAGTCGGTCACCGGGGCGATAGAAGCCCTGTTCGATACGTGTGCCGAGCAATTCGGCGAGGTTGACGTAAAGGGTCATGGTGCAGTCTCGGTGTGGGTGATTCGGTAAACCAATACAGATCGAAGCAAAAATCAGGATTCAGACGCAGGAACGCAAAATCTGTATGGAGTTAATACTTGCCTGTTGAATCTGTAATGCTTTTGGTCGCCCACGCATCATGAAAGCTCTGGCTACCCAAGTAAACAGGAGCAATCAAATGAACGGCTTGAGCGATGTGCGGCTGACGTTACACAGTCAGGAACTGGTGAGAGGGCAAGACAACGGTGCGCAGATGCGCAATGCGCCGTGCGGCCTGAGTCGCTGGGGTCTGTTCTGGCATCGTCTGCACACGCGCAAGGCGTTGCTGGCGCTGACGCCGGAGCAGCTCAGGGATGTGGGGCTGACGCGGGAGCAGGCGCGAGAGGAGGGGCTTAAGCCTTTCTGGAAGATCTGATTTTTTCGGTGTTCTTTCGGGCCTCTTCGCGGGCAAGCCCGCTCCTGTAGGAGCCGGGCTTGCCCGCGAAGGCGTCGCAACACTCCCGGAAAATCTTTCAGACCAACTCTTTAAGCCGATGCCACAACATCCCCAGCGCCAACAACGGCGAGCGCAAATGCCTGCCCCCCGGAAAGGTGATGTGCGGCACCTTGGCAAACAGATCAAACCCGCCACCCTGCTGCCCACTGATCGCCTCAGCCAGCAACTTGCCCGCCAAATGCGTGGTATTCACCCCGTGACCGGAATAGGCCTGGGCGTAATACACATTCGGCTGGTCTTTGAGCCGGCCAATCTGCGGCAGCCGGTTGGCGCCGATGCCGATCATCCCGCCCCATTGATAGTCGATCTTCGCCCCGGCCAGTTGCGGGAAGACTTCCAACATCTTGGGGCGCATGTACGCGGCGATGTCTTTCGGATCGCGGCCTGAATAGTGGCAGGCGCCACCAAACAGCAAGCGTCGGTCCGCCGAGAGTCGGTAGTAATCCAGTGCCACCCGCTGATCGCAGACCGCCATGTTCTGCGGCAGCAGGGCGTGCGCCAGTTCTTCGCTCAACGGCTCGGTGGCAATGATGTAGCTGCCTGCCGGCAGCACCTTGCCGCTGAGTTCGGGGTTGAGTTCGTTGAGGTAGGCGTTGCAGCCCAGTACCAGCGTCTTCGCACGGACCGAGCCTTGGGCCGTGTGGACTTTAATCACGGGGCCATAATCGATGCGGGTGACCGCCGATTGTTCGAACAGTATCGCCCCCATTTCGTGGGCCGCCGCCGCTTCGCCCAGTGCCAGGTTCAGCGGATGCAGATGCCCCGAGCCCATGTCGATCAGGCCGCCGACGTAGCGGTCGGAACCCACCACCGAGTGCATTTCATTGGCTTGCAGCAGGCGCGTTTCATAACGGTAACCGAGGCTGCGCAGCTCTTCGGCGTCTTCGGCGAAGCCTTGGAGTTCGCGGGGCTTGTTGGCCAGGTCGCAATAACCCCAGGTCAGGTCGCAGGGGATCTGAAAACGCTCGACGCGTTTTCGGACGATTTCCACGGCCTCAAGGCCCATGAGTTTCATCTGGCGCACGCCGTCTGCGCCGATCACATTCGCGAATTGATCAAGGCCATGACCGACACCCCGAATCAACTGCCCGCCATTGCGCCCGCTGGCGCCCCAGCCGATTTTGTGGGCTTCGAGGAGGATGACGCTCAAACCACGTTCAGCCAGTTCAAGCGCAGTGTTCAGCCCGGAGAACCCGCCGCCGACCACGCACACATCCGCCATCAGCTCACTCCGGAGCACGGGATAGTCGGGTTGCGGCAGGCTGCTGGCGGCGTAGTAAGAGGCGATGTGCTGGTGGCTTGTAGCGGATGGCTGAGCACCGGCGTTCATGTGCGAGTTCCCGATTCTGGCGTCTGGAAAATTTGACGGAGCATAAGCCGGACCTTCGGATGCGGGCAACATTGGTCGGCTGCTGCTGTATGGATCCGTGCCTTTGCTTCAGAATCGCGCTCTATTCCGCTTTTGGTTACCGCTTCAATGAGCTGCAACAGTCAGAAAATCCGTACGCTACGACAGCAGATCCCCTCGTTCGAGTGCGTGCCCGGCTGCCATGACTGCTGTGGGCCGGTGACCACCTCGCCGGAAGAAATGTCGCGCCTGCCGCGCAAGACCCGCGCCGAGCAGGACGCGGCGATGGATGAGCTCAATTGCGTGCACCTTGGGCCGAACGGTTGCACGGTGTATGACGAACGACCGCTGATTTGCCGGTTGTTTGGCACCACCAAGACGTTGCCATGCCCGAATGGACGGGGGCCGGTGGAGTTGATTCATCCTCGGGTGGAGAAGCAGATTCATGAGTACATGGCTTCTACCCGGCAGGTGCTGGTCTAGGTAGACCGAGTCGCGAAGGCGGCCGAACAGGCACCACAGGGCTCAATCCGGAATCGGCAAACTCAAACTCTCTTTCACCTCTTCCATCACGATGTAGCTCTTGGACTCGCGCACATGCGGCAGCTTGAGCAGGATGTCCCCCAGCAGTTTGCGGTACGAGGCCATCTCGGAAATCCGTGCCTTCACCAGATAGTCGAAATCCCCTGACACCAAGTGGCATTCCAGCACATGGGGCAATTTCAGCACCGCGCGTCGGAACTCTTCGAAAGTATCGCCGGATTTGTAGTCAAGGCTGATCTCGACGAACACCAGGAGACTACCCTTCAAGTGCTGCGGATTGAGCCGCGCGTTGTAGCCCATGATGATCCCTTCCCGCTCCAGACGCCTCACCCGCTCAGTGCACGGCGTGGTGGAGAGCCCGACCTTTTCCCCCAGCTCCGTGAAGGAGATGCGTCCGTCCGCTTGCAGGATCCGCAGGATGTTGCGGTCGATCTTGTCCAGCTCTCGTTTGGTCTGAGTGTTGGTACGCATAGGGGATGCGCCTCCGTGAAAAGGGTTTTTGCCGAGAATTGTCGCCAAATATAGCCGTTTATATAGTGAAAAACACTGGCAAATCTTTTTTACACTGCGCACATCACTGCTTGAATACAACACACGTCAGCGGTCAGCCGCGATGAGGGATATGAAAATGCGCGTTATGGTCTTGGGTAGCGGCGTCATCGGTACCGCCAGTGCTTACTATCTGGCTCGGGCCGGGTTTGAAGTGGTGGTCGTGGACCGTCAGCCGGCCGCTGCCATGGAGACCAGTTTCGCCAACGCCGGCCAGGTTTCGCCGGGTTATGCCTCGCCGTGGGCGGCGCCGGGTGTGCCGCTCAAGGCCATCAAGTGGCTGTTGCAGCGCCACGCACCGTTGGCGATCAAGGCCACCGCCGACATCGACCAATACCTGTGGATGGCGCAGATGCTGCGCAACTGCACCGCCAGCCGTTACGCGGTGAACAAGGAGCGCATGGTCCGTCTGTCCGAGTACAGCCGCGACTGCCTCGACGAATTGCGCGCTGAAACCGGCATTGCCTACGAAGGCCGCAGCCTCGGCACGACCCAGCTGTTCCGCACCCAGGCTCAACTGGACGGCGCCGCGAAAGACATCGCCGTGCTGAAAGAGTCCGGTGTACCGTTCGAACTGCTCGATCGCGCCGGCATTGCCCGCGTTGAGCCCGCGCTGGCCAGTGTCACCGACATCCTCGCCGGTGCCTTGCGCCTGCCGAACGACCAGACTGGCGACTGCCAGATTTTCACCACCCGCCTGGCCGAAATGGCTGTGAAACTGGGTGTTGAGTTCCGCTTCGGCCAGGACATTCAGAAGCTCGACTACGCCGGTGATCGCATCAACGGTGTGTGGATTGACGGCAAGCTGGAAACCGCGGACCGCTACGTCTTGGCGCTCGGCAGCTATTCTCCGCAATTGCTCAAGCCGCTGGGCATCAAAGCCCCGGTGTACCCACTCAAGGGTTACTCGCTGACTGTGCCAATCACCAACCCGGCAATGGCTCCGACGTCGACCATTCTCGACGAGACCTACAAGGTCGCGATAACTCGTTTCGACAACCGCATCCGCGTCGGCGGCATGGCTGAAATCGCCGGTTTTGACCTGTCGCTGAACCCGCGTCGGCGCGAAACCCTGGAGATGATCGTCAACGACCTTTATCCTCAGGGCGGCGATCTGGCCCAGGCCAGTTTCTGGACCGGCCTGCGCCCGACCACCCCGGACGGCACGCCGATCGTTGGCGCGACACCGTTCAAGAATCTGTTCCTGAACACCGGTCACGGCACACTCGGCTGGACCATGGCCTGTGGCTCCGGTCGCTTGCTGGCTGACCTGATGGCGAAGAAAGCGCCACAGATCAGCGCCGAAGGCCTCGATATTTCCCGTTATGGCAGCAAGACCCAGGAGTCCGCAAAACATGTCAATCCAGCGCCAGCTCACCAATGAGCGCATGAGTCAGATCGTCAGCCACAACGGCACTGTGTATCTGGCAGGGCAGGTCGGCGATGACATGAACGCCGGGATTGAACAGCAGACCCTTGAAACTCTCGCCAACATCGAGCGTTTGCTGGATCTGGCGGGCACCGACAAGAACCACCTGTTGTCGGTGACGATTTACCTGAAAGACATTGATGCACACTTCGAAGGCATGAACGCGGTCTGGGACAAGTGGCTGCCAAAAGGCGTGGCCCCGGCCCGTGCGACCGTTGAGTCGAAGCTGTGCGAACCGGAAATTCTGGTTGAACTGTCGGTTGTCGCTGCTCTGCCGTAATAGATTCAGCAAAATCCCTCTGCCGGTGCTGTTGGCGGTTTACGCCGCCAGCCAGCGCCGGTTTTTTTATTCCCATGACCGCCTAGAAGTCTGCCGCCATGCGTCCAGCCCGTGCCCTGATCGACCTTCAAGCCCTGCGTCACAACTTCCGAATCGCCCGTGAAATCACCGGGGCCAAGGCCCTCGCGGTGATCAAGGCCGATGCCTACGGCCACGGCGCGGTGCGTTGCGCCCAGGCGCTGGAAGCCGAGGCCGACGGTTTTGCCGTGGCCTGCATCGAAGAGGCGTTGGAACTGCGCGCTGCGGGTATTCGGGCGCCGGTGTTGCTGCTGGAAGGGTTCTTTGAAGCCGATGAGTTGGCGCTGATCGTCGAGCACGATTTCTGGTGTGTGGTGCACTCGCTGTGGCAGCTTGAAGCCATCGAAAAGGCCACGCTGAGCAAGCCGATCACCGTCTGGCTCAAGCTCGATTCCGGCATGCACCGCGTCGGCCTGCACCCAAAGGATTATCAGGAGGCCTATCGACGGCTTCTGGCCAGCGGCAAGGTCGCGAAAGTTGTGCTGATGAGCCACTTCGCCCGGGCCGATGAGTTGCACGAACAGTCCAGTGCTGAGCAGGTCGCGGTGTTTGAAGCTGCGCGTAAAGGTTTGTCGGCGCAAGTCAGCCTGCGCAACTCGCCAGCCGTGTTGGGTTGGCCGCAGATCCCGAGTGATTGGGTTCGCCCTGGCATCATGCTGTATGGCGCGACACCGTTCGAAGAAGCCAACACCGTGGCCGCTCGCCTGCAACCGGTAATGACTTTGGAATCGAAAGTGATTTGCGTGCGTGAACTGCCGGCCGGCGAGCCGATTGGTTACGGCGCCAGGTTCATCACACCCAGGCCGATGCGCGTTGGCGTGGTCGCCATGGGCTATGCCGACGGTTATCCGCGCCACGCGCCGACCGGCACGCCGGTCATGGTCGCTGGGCAACGCAGCCAGTTAATCGGCCGGGTTTCGATGGACATGCTGTGCATCGATCTGACCGATGTGCCGCAAGCCGGCCTCGGTTCGACCGTCGAGTTATGGGGTAAAAACATCCTCGCCAGCGACGTGGCGGCGGCAGCGGACACGATTCCATATCAGATTTTCTGCAACCTGCGCCGGGTGCCACTGCTCTATTCCGAGGGCTGACAGCCCACGGCCCACACCGAAAGTCGCCTCGCCCCACAGGATTCAGGTCCAAGTGTTGTAAATACTGAACGCTGTCGCCATGATAACGCTCAATATTCCAACAACCTGAATCCCTGGAGGCGCAAGCATTGGACGTCGGTGAACGACTGCAATCCATCCGTAAGCTCAAAGGCCTTTCGCAGCGTGAGCTCGCCAAGCGCGCGGGTGTCACCAACAGCACGATTTCGATGATCGAGAAGAACAGCGTCAGCCCCTCGATCAGTTCGCTGCGCAAAGTGCTGGGCGGGATTCCCATGTCCATGGTCGAGTTCTTTTCTGAAGAAATCCTGCAGGAAAAACCGACGCAGATTGTCTACAAGGCCAACGAGCTGATCGACATTTCCGATGGCGCCGTGACCATGAAACTGGTCGGTCGGGCGCATCCGAGCCGGGCCATCGCCTTTCTGAATGAAATCTACCCGCCAGGCGCCGACACCGGTGACGAGATGCTCACCCATGAGGGCGAGGAAACCGGCATTTTGGTGGAAGGTCGACTGGAGCTGGTGGTCGGGCTGGAAACTTTTGTGCTCGAAGCCGGCGATAGCTACTACTTTGAAAGTACCAAGCCGCATCGTTTCCGAAATCCGTTCGATGCGCCGGCGCGACTAATCAGCGCAGCGACACCGGCGAATTTCTAAGTAAAGAAGGCGCCCTGCCAGTCAGGCTGAGGCCCCCGGAGAGTTTTTCCGCTGCTGCATAAGACCCCTTCGACTTTGGGGTTGTTTCAGTGTGGCGGGCTTACCGCTATACTTGCGCCCGCCTGCGAACCGTGGCCGTAGGCGTGACTAGCCACCATTGAGGGTGAACGCGTGAACCTAATTATGAAAATGCTGGCTGTACCAGCAACCGTATTGGCCCTTTGGGCTGTCAGCGCTCAAGCTGCGACGAACGACGATATTGCCAAACGCCTTGAACCGGTCGGTCAGGTCTGTGTACAGGGCAAAGAGTGCAAGGGGATGGAAGTTGCTGCCTCTGCGGGTGGTGGAGATGCCAAAACCCCTGACTCAGTGATTGCAAAACATTGCAACGCTTGCCACGGCAGCGGCCTGTTGGGCGCGCCGAAAATCGGCGACACCGCAGCATGGAAGGAACGTGCCGATCACCAGGGCGGCCTCGACGGCATCCTGGCCAAAGCCATTAGCGGTATCAACTCGATGCCACCTAAAGGCACCTGCGCCGATTGCTCCGATGCCGATCTAAAAGGCGCCATCCAGAAGATGTCCGGCCTGAAATAAGCCCACATCTTCAGCGAAAAAACCGCTTTCGAGCGGTTTTTTTGTGCCTGCGATTTGCGCCTGAGACTGTTCATTGCAGCAAAGACCCGGCAAGCTCGGTCCAACCCCGATTCACGGAATGTTAAGGGAGGATCAGATGGTGCAGCTGTGTTCTATCGAGCAGGCGGTGGATGATGTGTTGGCGCGTTTGCCGGCGCACATTCACATGGGCTTGCCCCTTGGTCTGGGCAAACCCAACCACTTCGTCAACGCGCTGTACCAGCGCATTGCGCAATTGCCTGATCGGCGGCTGACGATCTACACCGCGCTGTGCCTGGGTCGCCCTGCATTGGGCGATGGCCTGCAAAAGCGCTTTCTTGAGCCCTTTATCGAACGGGTGTTCGGTGACTATCCGGAACTGGATTTTCTGGAGGGCCTGCATAAAGACAATCTGCCGGCGAACATTCACATCCAGCAATTTTTCATGCAGCCGGGCAGTCTGCTGCATAGTGCATCGGCCCAGCAGGATTACGTCAGCAGCAACTACAGCCACGCCGCGCGGGACATCAACGGCGCCGGTTTGAACCTGGTCGCGCAGCTGGTGGCCAGCCATCCCGGGCACCCGGATCGACTGAGCCTGAGCTGCAACCCGGACATCACCCTCGACCTGTTCCCGATGATCGCCAAACGCCGAGCGACGGGGGAGACGATTCTGTTGGTGGGTCAGGTACACAACGACTTGCCCTACATGCCCGGCGACGCGGAAATCGGCATCGACTCCTTCGACCTGCTGATCGACGAGAAAGACAGCACCACGTTGTTTTCCACGCCGAACATGCCAGTGGGCTTCCAGGACCACTTCATCGGCCTGCACGCCAGTGTGCTGGTGCGCGATGGCGGCACGTTGCAAATCGGCATCGGAGCCATGGGCGATGCGCTGACCGCTGCGTTGCTGGCGCGCCAAGCCGACAATACCGGATACAAGGCGTTGCTGGTGGACGTGAATCTCAGCCAGTGGGCGCAGTTGATCGATCGCGAAGGCGGCCTCGAACCGTTCTCCAAAGGCCTGTACGGTTGCAGTGAAATGTTCGTCAACGGTCTGCTGGTGCTGGTCGATGCCGGGATCGTGCGGCGCAAGGTTTACCCGCATGTGCCGACTCAGCAACAGGCGAACGCCGGCACCCTCGATGAAGCCGCGCAAACTGACGGCATCTCGGTCCACGGCGGTTTCTTCCTCGGCCCCCGCAGTTTCTACGAGCGCCTGCGTGAGCTGCCACAAAGCAAGCGCCTCGAATTCAACATGACCCGCATCAGCTACATCAACGAGCTGTACGGTCAGGAAGAGCTCAAGCGTTTGCAGCGCCTCGATGCGCGCTTCATCAACACCGTGTTCACCATGACCTTACTTGGTGCCGGCGTGGCCGATCAGCTGGAGGACGGACGGGTACTCAGCGGTGTAGGCGGGCAGTACAACTTCGTCGCCCAGGGTCATGCACTGGAAGGCGCGCGTTCGGTGCTGTTGCTGCGCAGTTGGCGAGAGTCGGGAGGGCAGGTCAGCTCGAACATTGTCTGGGAGTACGGCCACTGCACGATCCCAAGGCATCTGCGGGACATTGTGGTCACCGAATACGGCATCGCCGACTTGCGTGGCAAGACCGATGTGGCGGTGATCGAGGCGTTGCTCAATATCAGCGATTCGCGGTTTCAGCAGGGGTTGATCGAGCAAGCGCAGAGCGTGGGTAAGCTGCCGAAGGATTTCCGCATCGATCCACGTTTCGCCGATAACAGTCCGGAACGTTTACAGGCGATTCAGGCGCGGCACCCGAACCTGTTTCCGGAGTATCCGCTGGGCTGTGATTTCACTGAGGTGGAGCGCGACGTGTTGCGGGCGCTGAATTGGCTGAAGAGCAAATTCAAACTGACGGAGATTCTGGAGTTGGGAAAAGCAGCGCTGGATGCGCCAGAGGCTTCGATGTTTCCAGAGCATTTGGAGCGGATGCAGCTGACCGACCCTGACGGTTTGAAGGAAGATTTGTTCCAACGCCTACTACTCGCCGGCCTCAAAGCCACCACGCAATAACAGATAGCCGAAACAACTGTAGGAGTGAGCCTGCTCGCGATTGCGGTGTATCAGTCAACGAAAATGTCGACTGATACACCGCAATCGCGAGCAGGCTCACTCCTACAGGGGGAGGGCGGTGTGGCTTTATTCGATGAAGGTCACGACGCCGTTAGCCAGCGATTGCACGCGAGCCAACGATTCCACGCGATAACCCTGTGCATCCAGTTCCGCGCGCCCACCCTGGAACGACTTCTCAATCACGATACCCAAGCCTGCCACGGTCGCGCCGGCCTGTTTGATGATCGAGATCAGCGCCTGCGACGCCTTACCGTTGGCCAGAAAGTCATCGATGATCAGCACGCGATCGCTGCTGGTCAGGTGGCGCGGGGAGATCGCCACGGTGCTTTCGGTCTGCTTGGTGAACGAGTAAACGGTCGCCGACAGCAGATTTTCGGTCAGGGTCAGGGACTGGTGCTTGCGGGCGAAGATCACCGGCACGCCGAGGTTCAGACCGGTCATGATCGCCGGAGCGATGCCCGAGGCTTCGATGGTGACGATTTTGGTGATACCCGAGTCCTTGAACAGCGCGGCGAATTCATCGCCGATCAGCTTCATCAGCGCCGGGTCGATCTGGTGGTTCAGAAAGGCGTCGACCTTCAAGACCTGATCGGAAAGCACGATGCCTTGTTCGCGAATTTTCTTGTGCAGTGCTTCCATGAAGCTTTCCTCTACTGGCGCCGAATGCGCCAAGCTTGTAAAAAGTGTTTGGTTAAAAATGCGTTGGTTAAAAAGTGTGCAATTCTAGCGCTTTAACATCGCGCGTATATCCGCCAATGCGGTATTTCCGCGAACGGCTTTGACTTCAACGGGGGTGTCGTCGTTGCCTTCCCAGGCCAGATCGTCCGGCGGCAGCTCATCAAGGAAGCGGCTTGGCGCGCAGTCGATGATCTCGCCGTATTGCTTGCGCTTGGCGGCGAAGGTGAAGGCCAGTGTCTGGCGCGCGCGGGTAATCCCGACGTAGGCCAGGCGGCGTTCTTCCTCGATGGTGTCGGCTTCGATGCTGGAGCGGTGCGGGAGGATTTCCTCTTCCATGCCCATGATGAACACGTAGGGGAACTCCAGGCCTTTGGAGGCGTGCAAGGTCATCATCTGCACACCTTCGGCGCCGTCTTCCTCTTCCTGCTGACGTTCCAGCATGTCGCGCAAAACGAGTTTGCCGATGGCGTCTTCGACGGTCATCTCGCCTTCTTCGTCTTTCTCCAGGGTGTTTTTCAACGCCTCGATCAGGAACCAGACGTTACCCATGCGGTAATCGGCGGCCTTGTCGCTGGAGCTGTTGGTGCGCAGCCAGTTCTCGTAGTCGATGTCCATGACCATGCTGCGCAGCGCCGAGATCGGGTCTTCGCCAGCGCACTGCTCGCGCACCTTGTCCATGAAGCGCTTGAAGCGCGACAGGCGATCGGTGAAGCGCGTGTCCAGATGCTCGCCCAGGCCGATTTCGTCGGTGGCGGCGTACATCGAGATTTTGCGTTCGGTGGCGTAGTTGCCGAGCTTTTCCAGGGTGGTCGAGCCGATCTCGCGGCGTGGAACGTTGATCACCCGCAGGAAGGCGTTGTCGTCGTCCGGGTTCACGATCAGGCGGAAGTAGGCCATCAGGTCTTTCACTTCCTGACGCCCGAAAAAGCTGTTGCCGCCGGACAGGCGATACGGGATCTGGTGGTGTTGCAGCTTCAGCTCGATCAGCTTGGCCTGGTAGTTACCGCGATACAGAATCGCGAAATCGCTGTATGGCCGGTCCGTGCGCAGGTGCAGGGTCAGCAGTTCCACGGCCACGCGCTCGGCTTCGGCATCTTCGTTGCGGCAGCGGATCACGCGGATCTCGTCGCCGTGGCCCATCTCGCTCCACAGCTGCTTTTCGAATTCGTGCGGGTTGTTCGATATCAGCACGTTCGCGCAGCGCAGGATGCGGCTGGTGGAGCGGTAGTTTTGCTCCAGCATGACGACTTTCAAGGACGGGTAGTCGTCCTTGAGCAACATCAGGTTTTCCGGGCGCGCGCCGCGCCAGGCATAGATCGACTGGTCATCGTCACCGACCACGGTGAACTGGTTGCGCGTGCCAATCAGCAATTTCACCAGCAAATACTGACTGGCGTTGGTGTCCTGATATTCGTCCACCAGCAAATAGCGGACTTTGTTCTGCCACTTTTCGAGGATGTCGGCGTGTTCCTGGAACAGCTTCACCGGCAGCAGGATCAGGTCGTCGAAGTCCACCGCGTTGAACGCCTTGAGCGTGCGCTGGTAGTGGGTGTAGACGATGGCGGCGGTCTGTTCCTTGGGGTTGCGCGCATTTTCCAGGGCTTCGGCGGGCAGGATCAGGTCGTTTTTCCACGAGCCGATCATGTTCTTGATCTCGTCGACGCCGTCGTCGCCTGCGTATTCCTTCTGCATGATGTCGGTCATCAAGGCTTTGACGTCAGTCTCGTCAAAGATCGAGAAGCCTGGTTTGTAGCCCAGCCGCACGTGTTCCTTGCGGATGATGTTCAGGCCCAGGTTGTGGAAGGTGCACACCGTCAGGCCACGGCCTTCGCCGCCTTTGAGCAGGGTGCCGACCCGTTCCTTCATTTCGCGCGCGGCCTTGTTGGTAAAAGTCATGGCGACAATGTACTGGGCGCGGATGCCGCAATTCTGGATCAGGTGCGCGATCTTGCGCGTGATCACACTGGTCTTGCCGGAGCCTGCGCCGGCGAGCACCAAAAGAGGGCCGCCGACGTAGCTCACGGCTTCTTGCTGCCGGGGATTGAGTCGGGACATACAGAATTCAGGGAGTCGTTTGTGAAATGGGCCGGCATTTTAACAGGCTCAGCGAATTGTGCTGCTCTGTCCGACTTGTGACGCAACTCGCTTTCTCTAATTGCCGGTTTTGATACTTTCAAGCAGGATGCGCGGTGAATGTGCGGCTAATGTTCAGATTCCAGACACAAATCCGCGTTTGATAACTGATGTCATTTGGACATTGGTTACCGGCGCGGCATAATGCCTGCCGCCTACATCCTTGCAGAGTCTAGGGAGCTAGCTTGTCTACGCCTGTCGAACCCTTGCGTTTGCTGCTACTGGCCGAAGAGCCAGCGTGGGTAGCGTTGTTGCGTGAGTGTCTGGCTCCGATGGGAAGCTCGGCCGTGCTCATCAGCGCGCCGAGCTGGGAGTCGGTCAGCAATTTGTTCGATGACAACCGCAACGCGGTGTTGTTGACTGTTCCTGCACTTCAGCCGCTACCTGGCCGTTGCAGCTTGCCAACGGTGTTGTTGGTCGAACACGAGCCACCGGTGACGCCCGATGGTGTGAGTGACTGGCTGGTGCGTGATCTGCTCGATGCCGGCATGCTGCGCCGGTGCCTGCGGCATGTGCGTGAGCGAGGCCTGTTGGAAAACACCTTGCAGCGCCTGGCGGAGCAAGATCCGTTGACCGGTATCGCCAACCGCCAGGGTTTTCAGACCTTGCTGGCAGCACGTCTGGCGGAAAACGACGGCCGCGGCCTGGCCCTCGGTCACCTTGATCTCGACAACTTCCGTCACGCCAACGATGCCCTCGGCCACCAGGCCGGCGACCGCTTGATCCTGCAAGTGGTCGCACGATTGAAAAGCCAGCTTGAGGCCGGCGATCAACTGGCGCGCCTGGGCAGTGATGAATTCGCCTTGCTGATCGACACCCGCCGTGCGCCTCAGCGCGCCGAGTGGATGGCCGAGCGCATTACCGAAGCACTGGCCGAACCCTACTGGGTCGACGGCGAAAGCCTGTTGATCGGTTCCAGCCTGGGCATTGCCCACGCCCGGGCCCAGGCCGGCGCCGACCCGCTGATGTGGCACGCGCACATCGCCATGCAGCAAGCCAAGAGCACCCAAGGCTGCACCTTTCACATCTTCAACGAACGCATCAACCGCAACGCCCGCAGCATGGCCGACCTTGAAAGCGAGCTGCGCCGGGCCTTGCGCCGTGACGAACTGGAACTGCATTACCAGCCCCGCCTGAACCTTGCTGACGGCCAGATCGTCGGTCTCGAAGCCTTGGTGCGCTGGCGCCATGCCGAGCGCGGTTTGCTGCCACCGAGCGAATTCGTACCGCTGGCCGAGCAAAGCGGTTTGATCGTGCCGCTGGGTTACTGGGTGATTTCCCGGGCGCTGCAAGACATGCAAGCCTTGCGCGAACAGGGTTTGCCGGCGTTGCACATGGCGATCAACCTGTCATTCCGGCAGTTTCAGGACAGCCAGTTGCTCTCCACCTTGAGCCGGCTGATTGCCGAACGCGGCGTCGAAGCGCAGTGGCTGGAGTTCGAACTGACCGAAACCGCCGTGATGCGCCGCAGCGATCTGGTCAAGCAAACCATGGACGCCCTCGGACGCCTGGGCGTGCGCTTCTCGCTGGATGACTTCGGCACCGGGTTCTCTTCCTTCGTGCACCTCAACAGCCTGCCTATCGCCTTGCTCAAGGTCGACAAGAGCTTTGTCGGCGGCATGGAAGAACGTGAAGAGAATCGCAAACTGGTCCACGCGATGATCAACCTGGCGCACAACCTCAATCTTGAGGTCGTTGCTGAAGGGGTGGAAACAGCGGAACAGCTGGATTTGTTGCGCGGGTTTGGCTGCGATCAGGTGCAGGGTTACTTGATCAGCAAGCCGTTGCCGCTGGCGGAGCTGGTGGAATACCTGACCTTCGGCAATAGCCAGCTGCCCGCACTGGAAGTTGTGAGCTAGCGAGGATCCTGTAGGAGCAAGGCTAGCCCGCGATGCAGGCGACACGGTTTTGCAGGCACACCGCGTTAGCGTTCATCGCGGGCAAGCCATGCTCCTACAGGGATCTCACTCGGTCTGGGCGATGTCGAAACGCTGTGACGACGGCTCCTGCCGAATCATCCGCTTCATCTTCCATTCAAATGCCAGCGTCAAACTCACCGCCGCGCACGCCAGTCCCAACGCCAACCCCCACCAGACGCCCGTCGGCCCCCAGTGCATATGGAAGGCCATCCACCACGCGGCCGGTGCGCCAATCAGCCAATAGCAACCCAAGCCGACCAGGAATGTGGTCTTGGCGTCCTTGAGTCCGCGTATGCAGCCCATGGCGATGGTTTGCGTGCCGTCGAACAGCTCGAACCAGGCCGCCACCGCCAGCAGGTTCACCGCCAGTTCAATGACGGGGCGAAACGCTGGATCGTTGTGATCCAGGAACAGGCCGATCAACTGATTTGGCAGCAGCCAGAAGACCATCGCAAAACCCAGCATCGCCGCCGAGCCGAAGGCTATGCCGACCCGACCGGCCAACCGCGCATCCAGCAATTGCCCGGCGCCGTAATGCTGGCCGATGCGCATGGTGATCGCGTAGGAAAGCCCCGCCGGAATCATGAACGCCACCGAAACGATCTGCAGGGCGATTTGGTGCGCCGCCAGTTGCGTGCTGCCCATGGTGCCCATGCACAACGCGGCGAACGCAAACAGCCCGACTTCCACCGCATACGTGCCGCCAATCGGCAGGCCGAGGCGCCACAGCTCTTTCAAGTACTGGCGGTTAGGCCGCGACAAACCCTGGCGCAGCGGATACGCGTAGTAGGCCGGATGCCGACGGATGTGCAGCGCCAGCGCCACGGCCATCAGGTTGGCGACAATTGCCGTCACCAGCCCGATGCCGACCAGACCCATTTTCGGCAGGCCGAACATCCCGGTGATCAACGCATAGTTGAGCAGGAAGTTGGCCACCGTACCGCCGAGGCTGATCACCATGACTGGCGTCGCCCGGCCGATGGCGCTGGTGAAGCCGCGCAGGGCCATGAAACTCAGGTAACCGGGTAGGGCGAACGGAAGGATCAGCAGAAACTGCCCAGCCGCGTGGACGTTGCTTTCCGTCTGACCGAACAGCAGCAATACCGGTTTCAGGTTCCATAGCAGCAACCCGGCCACCAGCGCCATCAACCACGCCAGCCACAATCCTGCCTGGGTCAGTCGCGCCGCGCCAACGATGTCGCCCGCGCCCTGACGGATTGCCACCAAAGTGCCGACGGCGGCGATGACGCCAATGCAGAAAATCGACACGAACGAGTAAGTCGCCGCGCCCAGACCGCCCCCGGCCAATGCCTCGGGACTCAGGCGCGCCATCATCAAGGTGTCGGTGAGGACCATCAGCATGTGCGCCAACTGCGAGGCAATCAACGGCCCCGCCAGCCGCAGAATGGCCCAGAGTTCAATACGCGCTGGATGCTTCATGGTCATCACGCTCGATTATCAAAGAGGACTGGAAAGCGTCGATTCTCGGCGCTTCACAGGGTTTGCACAAAGGGATAAAAAGGATGGGTAGCATGAGTCAGACTCATGCTGAAGAGTTTCTGCTACGGTAGCCGGATTTCGCTATAGGACCTTTCCTCATGTCTCGTCGTCTTCCTCCCTTGTATGCCTTGCGCGCATTTGAAGCGGCGGCGCGGCATAGCTCTTTCACCCGCGCGGCGGAAGAACTGTCGATCACTCAAAGCGCGGTGAGCCGGCATATTCGTACACTCGAAGAGCATTTCGCCTGTCGGCTGTTTCACCGCAGTGGGCGCAATTTGCAACTGACCGAGTCGGCGCGGTTGATCCTGCCGGGCATTCGTGACGGTTTCACCGCCCTGGAGCGCGCTTGCAATACCTTGCGCGCCGAAGACGACATCCTGCGCATGAAAGCCCCGTCGACCTTGACCATGCGCTGGTTGCTGGCGCGGCTCAGCCGATTTCGGCACCTGCAACCGGGCAATGAAGTGCAGCTGACCAGCGCCTGGATGGACATCGACTCGGTGGACTTCAATCAGGAACCGTTCGATTGCGCCGTGATTCTCGGCAACGGGCATTTCCCGCCGGACTGGGAGGCTACTTTGTTATTTCCAGAGGAGCTGATTCCCGTGGGCGCGCCGAATCTTCTGAACGATCAGCCTTGGGACGTCGCGCGCCTGGCCAGCACCGAACTGCTGCACCCAACGCCCGACCGTCGCGACTGGCGCAGTTGGCTGGAGCGCATGGGCCTGACCGATCAGGTCTCGCTCAAGGGCGGCCAGGTGTTCGACACGCTGGAGCTGGGCATGATCGCTGCTGCGCGGGGCTACGGCGTGTCCATGGGTGATTTGTTGATGGTGGCGGAGGATGTTGCGCAGGGACGCCTGAGCTTGCCGTGGCCGACGGCGGTCGCCAGCGGTGAGAATTATTACCTCGTCTGGCCGAAAACCCGCCCCGGAGGTGAGCGTTTGCGACGCCTCAGCGATTTTCTCTTGGGAGAGGTTCGGGCCATGGATTTACCGGCGGTCGAGCACCTGCGCTGAATCATCGCCGGCAAGTCGGATCAGTCCCCACGCTAATCGCACTTGGCATTGCTGGATACTTCCTTGCTCGCCTGTTTCAACTGGTTGCTCAACTCAGCCGCATTGGTGCTGTTGTAAACCCGGCCGCCGGTGTTTTCAGCGATGCAGCGTGACGTGCCGCCAACACCGATTTTCACCACGTTGACCCGCAACCGCGGTTGTTCCCTGGCGATTCGACGGGATACCGCGCAAACGTCCTGCCCGCATCCGTCTTCTCCGTCGACAAACATTACAATAACCGCATCGTTATTGCGCCCGTCGACCATACTCGCCGCGTGGGCCAGGCTGTCGGCCAGCGGTGTGCCGTCGTCGGGAGCCAGACCTCGAATCCCGTTGATCAGCCGCTGGCGGTCGCCGAACTTGAACACACCCCGGTCCGGTGTCCTTTCGCAGCCGGCGAAGGTGATCAGGCGTGTGTCGATCTTCGGGTCCAGCCCGTTGATCATGCCGGCCAGCGAGTCCTTGGCGACGTCCATGCGGCTGGGTTTGGCGGTGAGACGCATGTAGCGGTTCGGGTCCAGGAGCTTGTTGAGGTCACCACCACCGAAGAACCAGTCCTCGTCGGCTTTCACTGACTTGATGTTCAAGTTCATCGAACCCGAGGTGTCGAGCACCACCACGAATTGTGGGATCTCTGCGTTCGGCGCATTTTTACGGCATGCGAAGTTGTCCAGCGTCGGGGCCGGTGGGGGGGGTGGTGGTGGGGCAGCCACTACCGGTTTTGGTGGTGGAACCGGTTTGGGTGGCGGGATCGGCTTGGGTTCCGGTGCCGGTTTTGGTGGTGGGACAGGCTTGGGTTCCGGTACCGGTTCTGGCGTGGGTTCTGGTACTGGAGCAGGTTCCGGTTCCACAACAGGCTCGGGGACAGGCTCAACCGGTTTCTCGACAGGTTTCTCAACCGGAGTTACCACCGGCGCCACAGGCGCTACAGGCGGAACCACGACAACCGGCTCACGGTGCAGGAACCACCAGAGCCAGAGTGCCAGAAGCAGCAACAGCAGCGCGAGCAAGGCCGCCGCGATCCACCAGCCACGACGCGACGGCGGTACGACCGGCACCACCGGAACCACCGGCGGCACGATCGGTCTGGGCGGACGCTGATTCCAGCGCACCACCAAAGGCTCACCGTTGAGGCTGTAGAGTTTGTCCAGTTCAGGTGTGCCGAGCAGGCTGCGCAGATCATCCGCTACCGTCGGTTGACCGCGTTTTTGCAGTTCATCCGCCAACTGTTCGAGGGACGTCTGACGTACTTCATAGGTTTCCAGCAGACGTCGTTGCGCGTCCTCGTTGAGGTCGGCATAGGGCGTGGGTTGGCCACCCAGTTCGGTCCACCATTCCAGCACGTCGCCGCTGCCCATCCGCGGGATAGCAAACAGACTGGCGACGGTCGGCGGAAAGTGTTTCTGGATAAGGGCGACTTTGGCTTGCAGCGCACTCATCCCCTCCGATGTGGCTTGCGCATCCCTGATGACCCGCTGCATGACGACGATTCCTGAAAAAGTGCAGACATCCGTCGGGATGCCCTGCGGGGTGAAAAGTTACTCTTCGTAGCCGAGGCTGAATTGCAGCTGATTGACCTTCTTCTGCAACGTTTTCAACTCTTGCTGCTTGGCTGCCAGTGTTGCGGGCGTTGATTTGGTCGTTGGCGCTGCTTGCGAAGCCTTGAGCTGCTGCTCGAGGGCGGCAATCTGCTTCTGCACCTGGGCTTCATTGCCATGCCGAGCCTTGAGCGAGGTCAGCAGTTGCGCCAGCGACTGATTCAGCGCCGCCTGGGATTTTTGCTGGGTGGCCAGATCGGTCTTGGTGCTGAGCTGCTGAGCCTGAATGTTCTCGTACACCTGACGGAACATTGCGTTTTGCTGACGGGACTCGCTCAGGGCCAGTTCCTTCTGCTTGACCTGATCGCTGTAACCACCGGAATAGTCGCAGTTCATCTTTGTCAGCATGCTGCTGTCGCGATTGGTCGCATCGCATTCGCCGGGCGTGGTCGCGCAACCGCTCAGGGCCAGGACGGCAGTGATAACCATCAGTTGTCTTAGCGTCATGTGCTTAACCCAGGGTAATTGCGGAGCGTTGGCTGTACAGGGCGTCGACTTCCTTCTGCAGGCTGACGACTTTCTGGTTCATTCTCTGAATGTTCATGTCCACCTGCCTGATCTCGGCACTGGTGCCTTGGGAACGCTCGGCGTCTGCCACTTTGCTGTACTCGGTGACTTTGGTACGCATGTTGGCAAGGTCTTTACGCAGGCGTGCGATGTCCGAATCGATACCGGCGATTTGCGCCTGAGCCCTGCTCTTGTCGACTTTCTTGTTGGCGATGTCCTTTTTGATCTGGGCGATTTGCGCCTGGTCATCATTGATCACTTGCTGAGCGGTCGCGGTACGGGCGATCACCTTCTGCGTGTCTAGTTCGACGTCGCTGTTCATCTTCGCCAAACGGGTGGTGGTGTCGGCGTATTCGGCGCGACGTTGATCCAGGTAATAGTTCGCGCCCATGGCCACACCACACGCGGTAATACCGGCGGCGACCACGCACACGGTTTTGTTGCTGCTGTTGGACAGCGCGCAAGCGAGGATGCCGATACCGGCGCCGACGGCGCAGGCCTGGTATCCGGATTTGCTGAAGAACTCTGCGTCATTGCCCTGGGTCAGGCGCGGATCGGCACCGTCGCCTTCGCCGAGCATGGAGCTGCCAGTGTTAGCGCAACCGGTCATTAGCAGGCTGCCGGCGACTACGAAAGCGATCTGTAGCTTGAAGCGAGACCAATGGCTGCGCGACATGGTGAAACTCCTACGTAACGGTGTTGACGCGTTGTTATTAAGGTGAGTTATTGAGTGACGGCTTTGCAGCTGTTCAGCCAGCCCTCAGTATCGATTTTCTGCTTTTGCAGGAACGCCTTCTGATTGGCCCAGTGGGTGCGCAAGTAAGGTTTGAGGTCCTGCAGCTGTTTGTTGCGGGTGATGATTTCTTCCATCACCGGGACCTGCGTTTCAAGCAGTGGCTGGCCGTACAAGGTAGCCGATTCCACCAGGCTGCTGGCGTAGTAACGGCTGAGTTTGTGCAGGCGATCCTTTTGCTCGTCGAGCTTGGTTTTACGCATATCGCAGCTCGCGTCTTTGTCCGCGCTTTCGCAGTTGAGCTTGTAGTTCTTTTGCAGGAATTCCACGTACTGGCCGTCGTCGAGCATCTTGGTGCACAAGAATGCGCCCAGATTGAGGCTGGCGCGAATCGCCTGGTCGCGGGTTTCTTCCTGCTGCTGGTTGCTGGCACGCAGCTGGTTTTCCAGGGCCTGGAGTTTTTCCTTGAGCGCTTTATCTTCGACGCCCGAGGCCAGGCTGTTCAGGGATTGCACGGTGCCTTTGTCGGCGGCTTCGGCTTCCGTGCTGCCGGTGCCAAGTTTCTTCCAGCTGCTTTCGATGCTGGCGACCCGTTCGCGAGAGGTGAGGGTCGGGGAGACCAGCACCAGGCGCAGGCCGGTGGTCTTGTTTTTCACCTGGCCTTCGGCGTTGTAATACGGCTGTTCCTGACGCAGTGCCGTACGCAGGTCGGCCTGCGCGGTCAGGTAGTTACCGCCACGGACGACGTAGCCGCCGGCCTGACCGTGCTGGCGGTCGAGTTTGTTCAGGTGAAACGGTTCGAACATCATTTCGTCGACGTTACCGAGCATGTCATGCAGGCCCAGCGGGTTGGGCTTTTGCAGTCCGGTCAATTGCACTTTGCCGTTGGACGATTGCGCCCCGGCAAACCACTCGTAGGCGTTGATGCCTTCCGGCATCGGGTAGTGTGTGTCGCGGAATTCAGCGGCACCGACTTCCAGCCCGCCGCGCGCGGCGAACTCCCATTCGACTTCGGTGGGCAGGCGCAGGAAGCCTTGCACGCCGTCTTCCTTGGGCAGCTTGCCGGCGGCGTTTTTGCGCAGCCAGAGGTTGTACTTGTCGGCGGCATCGATGGCCTGCACCCAGCTCACCGCGGTTTGCGGCAAGCGCATCTTGGTGGCGGCGGTGGGGCAAGTGGCTTCGGTCAGGGCGGCGTATTGCAGCTGACTCATCTCGTACTTGGCCATCAGGTAGTAGCGGGATTTGTCGTTCTTGGCCCCGGTAAAACTGCCCGCGATGAATGTTGGACGGGTCTGTTCGACGTAACCGTATTCCGCGCCGTCCTGACCGATGTTGATCGGGTAGTCATCCAGCGGACCGGTGACCGGAATGAACACCTTGCGAAACACCATCGAGCCTTCGCAGGGCATTGGCAGCACGACGTCGCTCGCCTCGGGCATCGGGTTGTAATACTTCTCTTCCCAGCCCGCTGCCGAGGCGTCGAGCAAGTAGCCGAGGGTCAGGGGCAACAGCAAGCCAAAACGTTTATAGCTCACGCAGACTCTCCGCAGGTTGGATGTTGATGGCTCGCAGGGCGCCGATCATGGCCACCAATGCAGCAACCAAAAAGGTAAAGAGCAGGGCGGCAAAGCCGTGCCAAACACTGATGTGGCAAACGAAGGTGCCTGTGGCCTGGCTGCTGCCGAGCAGGTAGTCGAACAAATGACTGCCCACGGCATAAAACCCCAGCCCGCCCACGTAGCCGGCCAGGCTCAGCACCAGCGCTTGCAGGACCACGAAACCGCCGACGGCGCTGCGTTTGAAACCCAGCAGACGCAGGACCGCCAGGCTTTTGCGTTTGCGGTCGATGTTGGCCAGGAACGCGCCGACCATCGACGCTACGCAGCCGATCAGCGCCGCCATGGCGATCACACCGAAGATCAGCCCCAGCACATGGTTGATGGCTTTGACGTTGTCGATATCGGCCAGTCGGCTCGAGGTTTCGATGTGTTGTTCGTTGAGCCAGTGTTCCAGCGGTGCGACCTGATCGATGTCGCGCGCATAGACGCGGGCGCGAGCATACAGCGGTTGTAGATTACCCTGAGGCTTGCCAGTGGTCACACCGAACGCACTGACCTGATAACCGTCGCGAAAACGCTCCAGATCGAGAAGCAGCGGCGGGGCGACAAACCCGGCAGCGCGACCGAAACGGGCACCGTCGAGCACGGCCAGTACCGTCAGCGTCATCTCGCCACGTTCATTGACCCCATCCAGGCGGCGCGAGGCCCGCAGCTGCAGGCTGTCGCCGGCCTTGGCCTGCAAGCGTTGCGCTGCACTGGCGCTGAGGATCACTTGATTGCCGACGGGATTGAGTGGCGCCAGGTTCAGTTGTGGGTCGCCCGGCTCGGTGGCAATGATTTCCGCACCTTCGACAAACCGTTGCATGCCGTTCAGCAGATCAGCCTGGGTATTGAGCGAGCGGGTCTGGCCGAGGGCAAAACCGGTCTCGGGGCGTTGGCGCAAACGCTCGATCCAGGCCGTGTCGTAATTGCCGTTGCTGAGCATTTTCACTTCAAGGTTGCGCGGGTCGCGCAGCAGTTCGTCCTGCAGCTGGCTGACCACCCCGTGTTTGAGCCCGAACAGCAGCAACAACGGTGCGATCACCGCCACCAGGGACGCGGCGATGCACAGCGAGACCTTACGGTCGTGCCAGAGGTCTTGCAGCGCCAGTGAGCCCAGCAGGCGCAAGCGATCAGTCCATCGGTTCAAACAGAGTCTCTCCCTGATGGCTGATAGCGCCGAGTCGCGGTAAGCCGAAATCTTTCAGCAAGGCCCAGTCATGGGATACAACGAGTGCACTCAGGCCCATGCTCGACACCAGGCTCAGGAGCAACTCGAACAAACGCCGGGCACTGTGAGGGTCGAGCGCGGCGGTCGGCTCGTCGGCCAACAGCAGCAGCGGTTCATGGGCAATTGCCCGAACGCAGGCAACGCGCTGGCGTTCGCCGATCGACAAGGCCTGAGGTTGTTTATCCAGCAACCCTTGCAGGCGCAACACGTCAACGGCGTGGTCGATGTGATCGCTCTTTGCCGGCATCCCGAGCAAACGGCGCGGCAGGCTGATGTTGTCCCGCACGCTCAGGAACGGCAGCAAGCCGCCGCTCTGCAAAATGAATCCCAAATGCCGTGAACGCACCGCTGCAAGAGCAGGCTGGTCGTCAGCCGCCAGCAGTTGGGCGATATCCTGAGCGTGCGTCGGGCCCAGCCGAAAGCGCTCGAGCTCCATCGGCGCGAGCAATAGGCCGATGGCTTCGAGCAACGTGCTTTTGCCGCTACCGCTCTCGCCGGTGATGGCGAGGATTTCTCCGGCGCCGACCTGCAAGTGCGGCAGTCGCACGTGATGGGCCTGTGCGCCTTCACCACGGCGCACCAGCAGGTTCTTGATATCGAGCATCGGCGTCTCGTTAAGGCATCATTTCCAGGGGCACGGGATAGACGTTGTCCCGCGCATCGCTGTCTTTGGCTAACGCTACCCAGCGGTCGACGTCGGCGTTGTAACGCTGGTAATGCCGCAGTTTGGTGTTCAGCGTGCGGATGAATTTCTCTTGCGCCAGACCGTCCCAGCTCTTCCAGGTCTCTTCATCCAGGTTCAGCACTTCACTGTGATAAGGCAGGTCTTCGAGGTATTCGCCGAGGACGCCCATGTCCGCCAGTTTGGCGTTGCCGTTCTGCTTGAGCTGATTGGGATCGGCGCCCATGGTCGCGGCCACCGAGCGCAGGCGATCGAACATTTCCGTGGGTGAAATCAGGCCTTCGTTGGCGGCATCAAGAATCTGCTTCATCACGTCGCTCAAGTCGCTGAGCTGTGACTTGGTCAGCAGCACCCGCACGTCGGTGGTCGGGATGTTCTGCTTGATCAGGTCGCGGTCGGAGATCCACGCCTTGAATACCGGCGGGGCCTTGCTGTTGGTCTTCTCGCCGAGATAAGCGAGTTGCATGGCGTGGCCGATCAGCGCCGCGTCTTCGAGCATTTTCTTCTCGGCCGGGTCCTGCTTGGCGTTCGCCGCGCTGCCAATGGCGTCTTCGCCCATGTAGGCGGCTTTCACTTGTGTAGTGATCGCCCCGGCCAAGGCGTCGACCTTGCGCCCGAATTCCTGCACATCGCCAGCGTTGACCGGGTAGTACAGCGAAGTGTTGGTGCCCGGATAGGTCGACAGGTTCTGGTATTGCGCTTCGGCCTTGGCGTGATCCTTGGCCCCGGCCGGTGTTTTCAAGTGCAGGGTGTAAATCGCCACGCCCGGGTTGGCGGCTTCCATACGCACCTGTGCGGCGCTCAAACCGGTCTTCGACAGCTTGTCGTCGCCTTCGATGGCGCCCGCATCGGTGATCAGCACCACGTATCGCGCGCCGAACTGGCTCCAGTCAACCTTGTCGATGCTCTCCATGACGCCGGCAAACGAGTCTTCATCGAAGCTGCTGCTCGACACGGTGGCTTGTTTGAGGTCGGCGATCTTGGCGAAAAAGTCGGCGCTGTCTTTGACCTTCGTCGGGTCGGCGTACATCTTGGTGGTGTATTCCAGCCCCGGTACCGCCTGGGTGTTGGAGCGAAAAGCCACCAGGCCGAACTTGACCTGTTTGCCGAGGTTCTGCGCTTCGATCTTCTGGTAAACCTTACGGATCGCCTCGCGGGTGCGATCGATGTAGGGGTCCATCGAAATCGTCGAGTCGATGACAAATACTACGGCCGCACTGAATTCCTTCAGCTGGTTGGCCTTTTTATCTTCGGCTTCCTTGCTGCCGGCAGCGCTGTTTGCAACACCGCCCTTGGCGTTCTTGTCATCCGGCTTGCTGACGGAGGCGACGTTGAGCAGGCGCGTGCGGAAACCGCTTTCGGTCATGACTTCTTCGCCACTGAGCACCGGCAGCAGGTAGAACTGCTTTTGCAGGTCGACGAAGTATTCCGGTTCTTCAGCCAGTACGCCCGGAGCTTGCTGGCCCTTTTTCAGCGTGGCCCGCAGCGGCGCGACTTTGCTGACCGGGTCCGGCGCATCAAGGATGCCTTCGACGGTGGCGCGGTCCTTGAAGAACAGCAGCCGGTCGCGGTTGGCCGGGTTGGTGAAGGCCAGCGTCAACTGCATCTTCCAGTCGGTGGTGCAGCTGGCAGGCAGCCAGCCAATGGTTTTGCCGTAGCTGTCGGGGCCGACTTTCAGCCACTCGGCGTTGTTTGCCTGGGCGCGCTCGTACACATAAAAGCGGCTAAAGACGGGTTGTGCGTCACCTTCGGCACCGCCCGCCGTCGGGCTGATCTTGCAGCCGGGCGTGGTCAGCACGCGTTGAAACAGGGTCTTTTTACCGGCCTGGATCAGCGGTTTGTCATCGGCCTGGGACAGCGGGCTGATGCACAGCGCCAGTAATGCGGCACCGCTCAGCAGGAATCGACTCATGGGCGAGCGCATCACTTCTGCAACTCCTCGAAGCGCTGCTTGGCTTCGGCGTTGTTCGGGTCCTGGGTGAGGATGGTTTCATACCAGTAGGCGGCGGTGGCGTTGTCCGCGGCCGGGAAGCATTCGCTGGCCTTCAGGTATTTTGGGTCGTATTCGCGGGCATAAGCGTTGGCGATCAATGCGTCACCGGCCTGGGCACGGTTGGCGTACAGACGCTGGGCGACGCCGCAGTGCTTGCCGGCCTTGGCCTGGTTGATGATCTCCAGCAACTTGGCACTGTCGGGTGCTGCCTTGATGCAGGTCTGGACGAAGGTCAGCTCGGGCAGGCTGTTCATGCTGTCGAGGGTGCAGGCTTGAGCGTCGGCGCCGGCTGGTGCGGCGGCAGTGGCTGCAACCGCAGGGGCCGGGGGACGTTTGTAGAACCAGAATCCGGCGCCCGCCGCCAGCAGCAACATCACAATCAACAGACCGATCAGGCCTTTGTTGCTTTTCTTCACCGGTGGGGGAGGCGGCGTGTAGGCGGGCTCGGTGAGTACCGACTCCAATTCCACTTCTGGCTCGGCGGTGGACAGGATCAGTTCAGGCATCTCCGGGATTTCCGGGATTTCCGGCGCCGGTACGCTCGGAGCCGTCAGTTCGGCACCGCCGTAGGTCGAGCGCGTCTGGCCGCCGGCCGTGGACGGCAGCAAGCCAACGCCTGGGCGAACCACGCCTTTATCGGCATGACCGTGGTTCTGTTCGCGCAGTTCGATCTGGAATTGCGAGTTGGCGCCGCCTTCCAGCAGCGGGTCGACCACTTCCGGGCCGACCTGCGTTTCCAAAGCTTCGCCGTTGGCCGTGAGGTTGAAACGCGAGACCTTGAACCAGAATGGATTGTTGCTCCAGGCCTTGTGGTCCTGGAGGTAAAAACCGTCCTGGTTGCGCTGAATGGAAAACTCCAGCTGTTCCTCGCCACCCTGCCATTTCTTCACAGTGAGGCGGGCCTGGCCAGGCACATTGGGCTCTAACGCGAGCAGGTCGACACGAATTGGCATTGCTTATCTCGCTGCGAAGGCTGTGAGCACTTGGCCCAGCCGTTCGTTCTGTTCAGGGGTAATTTCACGTCCGGCACCATGGCCGGCATTGTCCTGCGTGATGTAGGCAAGGCCCGAGAGCCAGTCGCCTAAGTACCGCTGCGCCTGATTGGCCGGTTGCGCCGGCAGCACGGGGACTTGTCCCGGGCCAATGTCGGTGTAGAACGAAAACAACGGCTCCTTGGCACCGGCGCGGCTGTTTGGGCGCTCGCTAACCGGCTTCTGGAGGTAGCCGAACCAGGACACGAAGTCGCGCAGCACACGTTGCACTTCCAGTACCTGGCGCTCGACCAGTTGATCGCGCCGCGCGCCACTTTGTGCGCGCTTGAGGACGGCGCGGCTCAGTTGCCCCGGCAAGTCCTGGCGATAGCCGGCGGTGATCAGTTCATCGACCACCGCTTCCAGCAAGGCCTTTTCCAGCCCCAGCAGGTTGAGCAGGCTTTGCCGGGTGGTCAGTTCACGCAGGTGCGCGATCCAGGCCTTGAAGGCCGCTTTGGCAAAACGGTGCTCGTTGCTTTGCAGCTCGGGCGCCGGGGTGCCGGTTTTGCTGCTGACCGGCGCGTCATGGCTCAGGTCGTCACTGAAATCGAAATCGAAACCGGCGTCGTTGCCATACAGGCTCTGGCTCGGTGTCGGGGCAACCGGTTCGTCGCTCACGGCGGGCTCGTCATCGGTTTCGTACACACCGCTGAGGTACAGGTCGCGCACCTCTTCGCTCGGAATGTCGAGTTGATCGATCAATTCGCCAAGCACCGCAGGGCGACGGCCCAGGCCCGTCAAAATCATTTGCGCCTTGGCTTTCTTGGCAGCTGCGGCGCCGTCGCCGTCGGCGTGGTACCAAGGGCTCAGGCCGTGAGTGGTCAGGCCTTCGAGGCACTCGCTCAATTGCTCGCGGATGCGCTGCAATTTGAATTCGATATTGGCCACGCCTTTGAAACTGCCGCTGAAGTGGCTGATACCACCGTCATCGTTGCGCAGCATTTCTGCCCAGGCGTTGGCCGGGTTCTTGATGTGTTTGCACACCAGAGCGTTGCTGGCGAAGCTGGCGCCCAGCGCGCTGACACGTTCCTGATAGATGGCATTGAGGCCGGTTTCCGCACCGGTCGCGTCTTGCCCGATGAACGCCGCGTCCATACGCGGTTTGCGCACCAGGTAGGTGTTCTGGAACGGTGTGCCGGCCCAGTCGTTCATCCAGCTCAGGCTGCCGAAGCGCTCCAGCATGGTCAGCTTGACCATGCCGTTCCAGCTCTCGTCGTACTGATCCGGTGTCAGGCTGAGGGAGTTGGTAATGCGCAGATCGAGCATGGTCAGCGCCCAGATCAGACCGGTATCGCGCTTGCTGCGAGCGGCCGAGTCGGCGCCCTGGGTCTTTTCGATCCAGCGGGTCAGCACCGGGCCCACGTCGTTGACGTCGCTCTGCTTGGTCGAGCCTGTGCAGACCACCAGCGCGTTCATTTCCTGGTTGTCGGTGTAGCGTTCGAACAGGTAGGCGACCTTGCCGCGCAGGATCAGCTGGGAAACGGAGTTGTCCTTGGCAGTGGATTTTGGGTCGTTGGAATCGGCGATCTCGTGCAGTTTCTGGCGCCCGCGATAGCCAGGGAAATCCAGCAGGTCGACCTGATTGACGATGTCATCCACCGGCGCTTCGATCAGGCGGAAGGTCATTTCGGCGGTCAGTGCCGCCAGTTGCGCGACCGGGATCGCCTGACTGTTTTGCAGGCGATCGCCCACCAGCGGTCGAACATCGATCGGCAAGTCCAGCGGGCTGCCGAAGCGTTCGAGGATGTCGACGTTCATGATGCTGTCGCGCTGGCTGTAGGTGTCGTTTTCGAAACTCACCAAGGCTTTCAACGGTGTGAACACGGTCTCGGGCAGACCCAGCTTGTGCAGCGCGCCGGCGAGTTGCTGGTACACGCGCGTCAACTCGCTTTGCTCACCCCAGAGGATCGAAAACAGCTCGGCTCGTTCCTGGAAATTCAGGCGTGGCGCCAGTAGCAACGCTTTGGGCCAGTACAGGTGCTCAAGCTTTTTCACCGAATTGCGGAAGTTGTCGCGCAAGTAATCCCACAGCGACACCAGATCGTCGGCATCGACCCCCGTTTGCAGCGGCCCGGTTTCGCGGCCTTCAAACGGTTTGAGCATTCGCTGGATGCGTTCTTCATCGATCTCGTAGGAAATCCGCTCAAGGTCGAAATCCTTGAACCAGGCGTTGGCGAGAATCTTCGCCAGCTCGATTTCCTTGAACAGCGTGAGCTCTACCGGAAAGTCATTGTCCTGACTTTCCGTCGCCCGACGGCTGAAGCGCGTCACCAGACCGGTGGCTTCCTTGCCGCCACCCACCGGGTTGATGTGCTTGATGAAGTCCAGGCGCTGGCCACCGAAATCGGTTTCCAACTTGCCGTTCTGACCCGCCGCGAGGGCTGAGATCAGGTAGGACTTACCGGCCTGGGACAAGCCGAAAAAGCCAATGGTCATCGGCGTGCAGGCCACGCGACCGAGGCTTTGAGCCAGATTGCGGGCGCGATGCAGGCGGATGTTCAGGTTGTCGGCTTCGCTGTCCAGGCGCGGCGCATTGCCGCGCGTCTGGCCAATCCAGTCCAGCGCCTGACCGGCGCCTTCATAAACAGCGGCCCAACTGGCAGAGAGCTGAGTTTGATCGGGGGTCAGGTCTTTCATTTGCGTTTCACACTTCCACTGTCGAGCCAGTACTTGGTCTCGCTCAGGCCGGCGTCGAGCATGGTGTTGAGTTCCAGCTCGAGGTCGCTGCGCGGGTTGAAGTTGACGTTGTTACTGTTGGATTCGATGTCGCGAACCGAGAGGCGGTCGCTGACCAGATCCTGCTTGCGCGTGTATTTGTCTGCCGGTTTGACCTCAAACCGCACCTTGAGCAGCGGCGCGCTGCCGTTTTCACCGATTGCGCGGGAAAACTTCTCCCGACCCGCCTTGGTGAACCGCAAGGTGTACAGCGGCGAGGCGGCCCAACGGTCGGCAGCCAACTGGCGGAAACCGAGGCGCAGATCGCCACGCATTTCCAGCTGTGGCGTGTCGGCGGCGTCGCCAACGCCAATTACCGGCAGCTTTATTTTGTAGTCTTCAGACTGGATGTCGCGGTACAGCACGTCGGCATCCTTGATCACGTTGTTCAGGTCGATGACGCCGATGTGCTTGACCGTCGAATACGGCTTGAGCGCCGATGCACGGAAGTAGAAGTTCGGCACGCTGTGGTTGGCGCACAACAGGCAGAGCATGGCGCCAACCGACGCGGTGCTTTTCGGGTCGTCGATCCGGCCGTTCTTGTGAAACGGATACCAGCCGCCGGTGCGGTAGTTTTGCAGCGCCAGAATGCGTCCCGGTGGCAGCGGTAACACCTTGCGAATGAACGCCTGGATGCCGGGCAGTCGCGAAGGGCGGCCGGTCAGCAGCAAGACATCGCACGGGTAATGCGCGACCACTTCACACAGCGCACCAAGGATCTTGGTGATATTGATCTGGTCGTTGAGGAATGCGGCGTGGAGCTTTTGCAGGTCGAAGCTGATCGGCGCGGCATACAGGTCGAAACCATTCTGAGCGCCGACGTCGCGGCGCACGGCGGCGTTGACGTAGTCGAGCACGGTCTTGCTGATCGCGTTGTCACCGAGCAATTGGCGGTAGCTTTGCGGGGTGACTTCTTGCGGGACCTGCGGATCGTAATGCTCGTACGCCTTGAGCAGCGCCAGGCCCAGCGGGGCGAACACCTGGAGGTTCAGTTGCTGGCGCAGGATCATGTCCTGGGCGCTGACCGATTCATCGCCACACAGCCGTGACATCAGCGAATCCGGGGCTTTCACGCCGGCGTTCTGCAAGGCTTTTTCGAAACTCGGCAGGATGAAGTCCTGAATCACGTCCAGCAGGATGTCGTCGCCGGCCACTTTGAAGCCATCGCGAAAACGCTGTTCGGGCACGATGTGCACGTTGCTGCCGCTGCCGGTATTACCCGCGCGGTCGAGGCGATAGTCGGTGATCACCAGGTCGGTGGTGCCGCCGCCGATGTCGATGGTCGCGAGGGTGATGCGTTGGCGGTCGGTCTTGTCCGGCCGGGCGATGGTGTCAAAAAACTCTTCCGGATGACCGGCAAAATTCTCGTTGACCTCGGTGTACAGGTACACCAACTGGCCGCAGGACGCTTCGTCCCATTCCACGCGGATACTCGGGATCGGCGTGCGCGGGCTGACGGCCTGATCCTGATGTGGATCTTCCTCGCCGGCATGCCAGCCGAGGCTTTTCCACACCAGGCCGATGGCTTGCAGCATGCGTTCGTTGAGAATGCTGCGCTCGGCCTGTGGCATGCCCGGCGGCACGGTCAGGGTGATGCTGTTGAGTTGGCGCGGCACGCGGGTGTGACCCTGGCGCGAACGCTGGGCCGGGCTGTTGATTTGCGACAGCGCCTGGGCCAGCACTTCGGCGAGCATGAAGGTCATTAGCGAGCTGCGTGAATAACGCGGCATGAACACTGGCAGACGATCGTCTTCTTCGAGGCTGTATAGCGCCTCGCCGGTTTCGTTGATCAGATGCGAGAATGGCGCGGCGGTGGCGTACGGCTCGTTGTCGGTCTTGATGTACGAGCAGTTGAAGCGCCAGCCGTGGCCATAGGCGTTTTCGTCCCACAGGTAGCGTTTCGGGCTGGACAGGCCAGTGGAGCCTTCGGTGCCGCGACGACGACTGGCCAGACGGCTGGCTTCATTGCCGACACGGGCAATCGTCGCCCATTGGAACGCATCGTGACGGCCGCTCTTGACCGAGCAGTGGTCCTTGCCGAAGTACGCCTGGGCGAATTCCACGCGGCTTTCAAACGGCAGGTTGTAGGTGTGCTCGGGGGTGATCAGGTCGCGCAGTTCCAGCACGTAGTTCTGCTTCAGCCCGGAGCCGGCCTGACCGTGGTTTTCGATCAGGATGCCGCAGGTGCGCGAGTTGCCGACGTCCAGCACCAGGTCCACAGGAATCGGTTTGACCAGGCCATTGCTGTCGTTGGCGACCACTTTCAGCTCGGGGATTTCAACTTTCGCCCGGGCCGTCGATTGCTGGGCCGCCGACGGTTTGCTCAACAGGCTGAGCAAGTTGAGGTAGTGCGCCAAGTGATAGTTGGCGCGGATATCGATGTCCAACTCTGCGCGCGAACGGTGGGCATTGCCCTCGTTGAACACTTCCAGCAGCCACTCATTGACCCACGGCTGCGCCAGAAACCAGCGGGTTTCGCTAGCCTTGGTCGCCAGTTTGAAGGACACGCCGGAGCTGATGTCTTCTTCGTTTGGTGCCAGGTACGCGGTGCCGTCACGCTTGGGCATCACACGGCTGTCGAACGCCATCGTCAGACGGTGGGTGTTGCCGTCGATGTCGGGTATTGCCAGTTTCACCAGACGCATGCGCGACCAGTTGGTCGGACCTTCATCGAAGCGATGCGGCGGCATGAAGCGGAAAAACGGAGTCGGCAGCCAGATACCGTCGAGCAGTTCGAGGCTGCTTTTCATGTCGACGCTGAACGCAGGTTTGGCTTTTTCGACCTTTTCCGGTTCGGGCTCGTAGAAAAAGAAGTCTTTCTCTTCGTTGTACTCCAGGAGGCAGATCAGCCCGCTGATCATCGGTGCGAACTCGCCCGCCGGTTCCTTGCGGGGATCCAGGCGCAGGGCGAAATCCATGAACTGGATGCCGGTGTCGCTGACCAGCGTGACGGTGTCTTCGAATTGAGTGACTTCAGGCAACATGTCGGGTTATTCCGTTTTTTCGGCCGCTTGCCGCATGGACATGGGGAATTGATCTTTTCCGTAACCGCCGGTGCAGTCCGCGACCGTGGTCGCCCCTGGGCGGCAGTTGACCTTGGGCATGTCGTAAGTGCTGCCATCGCCGCAAACGGCTTGGCCCTGGCTGTCGATGGCCAGGCTGCCACCCTTCATAGTAGCGCTCACCGGCCCACTGCATTTCGAGCCGTCAGCCTGGTGTACGGTGACTTGGCCCTTACCGTCCTTGAGCTGGTATTCCAGGCGCAGCGGTTTGCCGGTCCGGCGGTCCTGTATCCCGGCGCCTGCGTTGTACTGACCGTCGAGGAACTTGGCGGCACCGTCGGCGGCGTTTGGCGGGATGCTCAGGGGAGGGCCGGGTTTTTTGGCGGCGGATTTTCCTGCTTCGGGCGATGTGACATCCGGCGGCGCGGTTTTGTTTTCGGGTGGCGCAGTTTTGTTTTCGGCTGCCGGGTCTTTGGCTGGGTCTGTGGCTGGATCTTTGGTCAAGTCGGCGGGTGCTGCGTCAGCCTTGTTACCCTCTACGGCCGGGGTTTCCACACCCTGTGTTCCCGTCACGGCGGTGCCGGTTCCAGTGGTGGAGCCTATGACGGTGCCTGGCCCCGGAACGCCATTCAGTGTCGTGACATTGCCAGGCAGTTGTGGCTCTTCCAGTTGTTTTTCCACCGGCACGAGTCCCTTGGGCAGCAGGTCTACCGCCACCAACGGAATCGGGACGCAACCGCGCAGGCCGAGCAACAGCCACAAAAGCAGCAGCAGGAGCGGAAGCAACAACAGCCACCACCAGCGTCGCCACCACGGACGAGCAACCACCGGCACGACGGGCGCAACAACAGGCGCTTCGACCACGGGTGGCAGCGTGAACGCGGGCGGAACTTGATAGAGGCAGTGCAGGGGATCGCCATTGCCGGTACCGGCATGCTCGAAACCCCAGAAGGTCAGCACCGGTTTGCCTTGCACCAGGTAGACGAAGTTTTCGTCTGGGAAATGAATCACGCGCTTGAGCAACTTGCCGAACACGGCTTTGTCGCCTTGCTGCTGTTCTCCGGAATCAGTGACCAGGAAACGCTGGCTCAATTCCTCGAGTGCAGTTTTCAGCGCTTCAAGTTGGCGGCGGGCAGGGGCGCGTTCTTCTTCGGTCGCGCTGCTCCACGGAATCACATCGCCGTCGAGGGCGCTGTACCAATCGATCTGGTTGCCGAGTTCATCGCTTTGAGGGATGGCCAGATGATCGACCAAATCGGGGTTCTTGCGGCGAATGGCTTCGCGCAATTGCAGGGCTGCCCGGTAGACCGGTTGACCTGTTTCGCCGAGGGCAGTGAATGACCCGCTCTTACCGCTGCGTAATAGTGCCCCGCGCATTCAAACTCCATACGATCCGTTGCGCAAAAATGACAGACAAATCTGCCTGTGCTTGCTCCTGCATTTAGCGGGCGACCTTAATGTCATCATGATATCGCCGTCAATCTGCCGGAGGTTCAAACCTTATGAGACTAACGTAAGCGTGCGGAGGTTGCATAAGGTCAATTTTAATTGGTTTGGGAAGGCTCGGGCGTAAGCTTTTTTAAGCTTGCTGAATCGTTTCACCAGCGCTATAAAAAATGCACAACTCCAAGAAAGGCTTTCCCCATGACCTCGCTCAAACTCCTCGTCGCCCTTGGCGCGCTGTCCGCCTCCCACGCCATGGCCTGGGATTACGTCCTGCTCGACAGCGACAAAGCCGCGCAAAACTGGCAGATCACCAGCCAGCAACTCGGTGTGAAAACCGACCATCCTTTCTCCGTGACCCTTCGTACCTTGCACGGCGGTCGGCAAGAGGGCGTCAGCATCGTCGACATCGATAACGGCACGATGAAACTCTCGGTGGTGCCGACTCGCGGGATGAATGTCCTGCAGGCGTCGGTCGGTAATGTGCGCATGGGCTGGGATTCGCCGGTCAAGGACGTGGTCAATCCGTCCTTCATCGAGCTCAACGGTCGTGGCGGCCTGGGCTGGCTCGAAGGCTTCAACGAGCTCGTCACTCGCTGCGGCTACGAATGGGTCGGCCATCCTGGCATGGACAACGGCGAACTGCTGACCCTGCATGGCCGCGCCGCCAACATCCCGGCCAGCACAGTCACCCTGCATATAGATGAAAAACCGCCTTACGCGATCAGCCTGCGCGGCGAACTCAAAGAGCAGGCGTTCAAGAAAGTCGATTTCTCGGTGATGACTGAGCTGTTCACTGAGCCTGGCAGCGTTGCGTTTGCCCTCACTGACACCCTGACCAACAACGGTGATTACCCGAAGGAATACCAGGCGCTTTATCACAGTAACTTCAGTACGCCGTTCCTTGAGCAGGGCGCCCGATTTGTGGCTCCGGTCAAACAGGTGTCGCCGTTCAACGACAAGGCCAAAGGGGATCTGGCGGATTGGCAGACCTATCGCGCGCCGACCAAGGACTATGACGAAACGGTTTACAACGTTGTGCCTTATGGCGATGCCAAAGGTGACACGTTGACCGTGCTGCATAACAAGGCAGGGACCCTTGGGGTGTCGGTTGGGTTTAATACTCAGCAGTTGCCCGTGTTCTCGTTGTGGAAGAACACCGATACGCAAGGGCAGGGGTATGTGACCGGGTTGGAGCCAGGGACGAGTTTTTCCTATAACCGTCGTTATCAGCGGCCGATCGGTTTGGTGCCGACGATTGGGGTTAAAGAGCAGAAGCAGTTTCAGATCAAGTACAGCTTGCTGGCGGATAAGGGGGCTGTGGATAGGGCGTTGAAGCAGGTGAGTGATATTCAGGGTGGACGGGAGACTGAGGTGAGGCCTACGCCGTTGGTGGACCTCAGCAAGGAATAGTCCCTGCTAGTTTGTAGTTGGCCGGTATTGAAGCGCCTCGGCCAGGTGCTCGCGAGTGATGCCGTCGACTTGTTCAAGATCCGCCAATGTGCGCGCTACTTTAAGCAGTCGATGGGCCGCTCTCAGCGACAAGGTCAACCGCTCACACGCCGTTTCCAGCCAGGCTTCGTCGGTTGTGGATAACTTGCAGTGTCGGCGCAGGCCCGGCAGATCAAGGAAAGCATTGGCGCAGCCTTGGCGTTTGTGTTGCCGCTCCCGAGCGTCAGCGACCAGCACCGCAGCAGTCGCGGTGTCATCGCCAGGTTTGAGCGCAGGATTCAGCGCTGTGGCTTCCCGAGCGACGGTCAGGTGCAGGTCGATACGATCCAGCAGCGGCCCGGAAAGTTTGTTGCGGTAGCGCTGGACCATGTCCGGTGTACAACTGCATTTGCCGCTGGGTTCTCCAAGATATCCACAGGGACACGGGTTCATCGCAGCCACCAATTGAAAGCGCGCCGGAAACCTCACGCGATCCTTGGCGCGGGAAATCACGATGTGGCCGGATTCCAGTGGCTCCCTCAAAACCTCCAATACCTTGCGATCGAATTCCGGGAGTTCATCGAGGAATAGAACGCCGTGATGGGCGAGGGTGATTTCGCCGGGTTGCGGCTTCGAACCGCCGCCCACCAGCGCCGGCCCGGAAGCGGAGTGGTGGGGTTGGCGGAACGGTCGTTGCGGCCAGTGGCTCAAGGGCACGCAACTGGTGACGGATTGAATGGCTGCGACTTCCAGTGCCTCGTTTTCGGCCAAAGGAGGAAGCAGCCCCGGCAAACGACTCGCCAAAAGTGTTTTCCCGGTCCCGGGTGGTCCGCTGAACAAAAGGTTATGGGCCCCCGCCGCCGCAATCAGCAAAGCGCGCTTGGCCGAGATTTGCCCTTGCACCTCATTCAAGTCCGGATAGGGCTTGCTGGCGTAGAGCAACCCGTTGGAAACGTAGGGCTCGACTGGCGTATGTCCATTGAAGTGCGCAACGGCTTCCAGCAGGTGATCCACGGCAAACACCTTCAACCCCGACGCCAGGCACGCCTCCTCGGCATTCGCCCGCGGCACCATCAGCGAGCGCCCGGCCTTGCGTGCCGCCAGCGCAGCCGGCAATACGCCTCTCACGGCACGTACCGCGCCTGACAGCGCCAACTCTCCCAGACATTCAATGTCATCCAGCGTCAAGGTTGGCACCTGCACGCTGGCTGACAGAATTCCCAAGGCAATCGCCAGATCGAACCGTCCGCCGTCCTTTGGTAAGTCCGCAGGCGCGAGATTCAGCGTGATGCGCCGCGCCGGGAATTGCAGGCCCGAGTTGATGATCGCGCTTCGCACCCGATCCTTGCTTTCCTTCACGGCTGCTTCGGGCAATCCAACCATGGTCAGCGATGGCAAGCCGTTGGCCAGGTGGACTTCGACGGTAACGGCGGGCGCATCCACGCCTATCTGGGCGCGGCTGTGGACGATGGAGAGGGACATGGTCGTTCCTTGAGCTGACAGAAAACTGCTTCCTGCGGTTTTTTGAAGAATAGTCGGGGCGTCGTGTTTCAGCGTGGCGAATGAGAAGGCAAACGTTCACAGGATGTTGCGGGTTGCATCGTCAAGCAAGGCACTCGGCGCAAGTTTAAAAAATTCGCAACGCCGCAACAAATCGAAACAGTTAGATACATTACAGAATATTACTTATTCTTTAGCGCGAACGAACGGACTTATAGAGGGCTGGCTATGTGCCTGCTTTCCGTATTACTTCGTTTAGAGAATGAGAGTAGTTCCCCTGCTCATATTTATCGCGATTCGAAAGCTGGATAGGATCTTAAACGCCGGCACTAAGCGTTAACTAACTATCGCCGGCATAAAAGGAACTAAAGATGATTGCAAACCCGGAAAGTATGACTGTCGATCAAGCACACTTTGAAATTCTCGATAGTGATCCGTATAAAGAGCGGGATCTGTTTTGGGAGCGCCATCGATTTGCACGTGATGGCTATCTGAAAATCAATCACTTAATTGATCCTCTGGTGCGGGATTCAATAATGGAAGACGTTAAATACCTAATGGCGAATCATGCCAAGCGCCGCGACTTTTTAATTGAGTCTACCGGAAATACACCTCGCTATTTGAGTAATGTTAGTCGAGACAATATTGAAGAGTTTGGTAAATATATCCCGCTGGCTTATAACTCAAAGTATTTGATGAGTTTGATTGGCAATATTGTCAAGGAAGAGGTTATTCCAACACCTTGGAAGTGGGATAATTACATTATAAACAGTCAGCATAAGTCAGGTGATACCCATGGTTGGCACTGGGGTGATTATCCTTACACGATCATTTGGATCGTAGAAGCTCCTAGCATCGAATCGGGTGGTTTGCTGGAATGCGTACCGCATACCAATTGGGATAAGAAGAATCCAAGGGTCGAAAACCTGTTAGTGGAAAACACAATTGACTCGTATTTCCATATGACAGGCGACGTTTATCTACTTAAAGCTGACACCACATTGCACCGAGTAAAACCCCTGACTCAAGACGTTCAGCGAATCATTCTGAATACAACGTGGGAACGCGCACGAGACCGTGATCGTCTTGTTGAACACGAGACCTTTGTTTTCCGAGATTGATGAATACGTCGGGTTTCTGATAATGAATACAGTTAAATACAGTCATACCAATCTAATTGCGTCGAACTGGAAAAAAATTGCCAAATTCTATATCGACGTTTTTAGTTGTGCGCAAGTTGGTCCGATACGGTATTTGTCCGGGGCAAGCGTTTCCGGGGGGACAGGCGTTGAGAATGCGCAACTCGAAGGCGTGCATTTGAGGTTGCCGGGCTATGGCCCTGACGGTCCGACTTTGGAGATATTCCAATACCTTGAGAATCGAGAGCGCGAGGCAGCTCATGCCAATTCAAAGGGGCTGACTCACCTTGCTTTTGAAGTGTCCGATATTGACGAAGTTTGTACCAAGGTAATTCGGGCAGGTGGCTGGATGCTTGGAAAGCTGGCCAGTCAAGTCATCGAGGGTGTTGGGGTTTGTACATTTGTTTATGTGCGAGACCCTGATAGAAACATTATTGAAGTTCAGATGTGGGATCACAATTGAATGGCAGTCCTGGCGCAGTTTGATCTGGTATCACCTCGTTTTCCTAAAGCCGATCCACGTATGACTGGCTTTTATGAGTCTGTTCGATACGTCAATGATCTTGCGGAACAACATCCCGGTTTTATTTGGCGTGAGTTAAATGAAGATCAAGCGCTACTTGATGAATTATGGGGTGAGGGTTATCTCTACACACTTTCATTATGGAGAAGTCCTGAAGCGTTGAAGGATTTTTTGTATAAGACCCCTCATAACGAGTTTCTTCGGAGAGGAGGCGAGTGGTTTATTCCAATCCATAAGCCTCGTGTAGTGATGTGGTGGGTTAACGAGGGACATATTCCGACCCTTAGAGAAGCCCATGAAAAAATGCAAATCCTTTATGAGGTTGGGCCCTCTCACCAGGCGTTCGATCTCAAATCAAGTGATTTACCAATTGTTATCTATTGAGGGCGTGGAAATGGATTTTGAACAACGAGATGGCCAGCAATATATTGCCGATTACTATCGAAGTATATTGAACGATCCAGCAGCTCTGGTGGGGCAAGGGGTGCACTTGCGAAGCCTGCGTAAAGAAGTTGAACGCATTGAAGATGAGTGGACCAACGCGGAAGAAGCCGATGTCGATATGCGCGAGTTGCCAACTACCAAGGAAGAGTTTCTTACGTGGTATTTGGAGTGTGAGAAAAAAATTAACGAAGACATCAGTTTCTTTGTTGAATACATGAAAAAAAGTGCAACGCTTGAGCAAATGGCCTATTACATTTGTATGGAAGAAATGGTGGACGGTTCGTTTGACGATTTGATGGCCGTCGTACAGTTGGGTATGCCGATTAATTGCAAGATGGTTGCGGGTGAGAATTACTGGGATGAGATGGGGAATGGAAATTTTGACTTTGTTCATACGTCAATGTTTAAGACCTCATCGGCTTACATGCGAAATATTCTGGCTCAAAAGAACATCACCCCTGAAATCCCTCCTAAAGAGTGTTTGATGAATGGCAATATTCTTTTGATGTGGGCTGTACGTCGTGAATACAACATGCGTCTGATTGGGGCCATGGGGCTTGTCGAAGGCTCTGCTCCGACAAGGTTTGGCGCCACCACTGAGGCATTGGAGCGCCTTAATCAACCCAAGGAAGTGATTGCTTATCATAAGGCGCATATCGGCATCGATACACATCACAGTGAGGCGTGGTTCGAAACAGTTCTGCAGCATTACTCCGAAGGCGGCGCGCAGGTAATTCAGGAGTTGGCAATGGGCGTCATGATTCGATACAACGTGGCCGTCCGGTATTACCGATACATGTATGACGCGATGCGGGGAATATGACCATGACCCCAGCTCCAGCTATTGTCGTAATTGATCCGGTGAGCTCCGGCCGCCGCTATGGTCGTGAGATTTCGAAGAAAGGATTTCGCTCAATTGCCCTTACGACTCGCGACAGGTTCCCTGGCATGCTTCATCGCCTGCACAGTTGTGAGGGGTTTTCGGAATCCATTAAGGCTTATGATTTTGATGAAGCTGTGGAAAAGCTTTCCGACTACAACATCAAGGCGATCATTCCTGGTTCGGATTCAGCACTTAAACTCGTTGATCGACTTGCGCAGCACTTCGCTCTGGTCGGTAATCCGGTGGCTACGCGGCAGGCGAGAACCAACAAGTTTGCGATGAAGCGGCAACTCGGATTACTCGGGGTTCCCGCTACTCAATCCACCCTAATGTCTCTCGATCAAATGCTTAACGGTGAGTTGTTGACACTGGATTTCCCTGCAGTGGTCAAACCCAGCCAAGGCACCGGCAGTAAAAATGTGAAGGTTTGCCATACTCGAAGTGACGTTTACAAGGCGCTGGCGGCTATCGAGTCCGCGAATGAAGGACATGTGGATGAGGAGCGGGGAGCACTGATTGAAGAGTTTATTGAGGGTCCTGAATACTTTATCGCCACGGCGAATTATGGAAAAAATAGGAAGAAGCAGATTCTGTGCTTCGCGGAATACGAGAAAATCAGTGTCGGCAACAACCCCAGCGTCTACAAAAACATTCGATCCCTTCCGCCCTTGAGCGAAAAAGCTATTGAGGCTTTTGCCTATATCAGCCAGGTGAACGAAGCGCTAGAGGCCGATTTCGGGATCAATGATGTTGAGTTCAAAATCAACGATAAGGGTCACTTCATTATTGAGCAAAATGGGCGTTTGCCGGGCGCCAATGTACCTTCCCTTGTGGAAGCGTGTACCGGGCTTAACTGTTACAGCTTGAATCTGGATATTTTTCTGGGGCAGATGACGGATGATTTTCGTGATGTCGATTATGCAAAGCACTTTTGTATCTGTTGCCTGATCAATACCCAACCAGGGGAAATCAATTCGATCGCAGGGCTGGAAGCTGTCACAAGGCTCTCATCTGTGCACGATATAAATATATTGGTGAAGGAGGGGGAATATATTCAGGATACTCAGGATTTCCTGTCGACCTGGGGGTTTGTCTACCTTGTCCATGAGGACGCCAAAGTTCTTGCCGAACATTCCAGGCTTGTTCATCAAACCCTACGCTTGCACTACACCTGATCCGAGGGCGGCCTCATGATACAGCCGCATGCGTTGTGTTACGTCGAATAAACAAAGTAGTAAAGCATATCTTGAGGTAGAGTTTATGTCGCACTGGATGCTTCAGGTTTGTCTAATTTTGGCTGTATCACTATTGCTCGGTCGAGTGGCTGAAAGGCTCGGCCAGAGCCGTGTAATTGGTGAAATTGCAGCGGGTCTGCTGTTAGGACCTTCTGTACTGGGAGCGCTATTTCCGAATCTTACAGGGTTTTTGTTTTTCGCAGAATCGTTGAGTAACTTGAAAGTTCTAGCGGAATTAGGGTTGGTGCTTTTGATGTTTGAAATTGCCTGGCACGTGCCTTCTCAACGATCCGGTCATCTACCAGCGGCGAAATTCATTCCGATCACCATCGCCCTGTTCGGGATGCTTTCATCATTTTTGATTGGTTGTGTGATAGCTATATTATCTAAACAGGATTTGGCTCCTGACCAAGAACTCTGGTCTTACGTGCTTTTTTGCGGACTGGCATTATCGGTCACCGCGCTCCCTGTATTAGTGCGGATTATTGCGGATGCCAAAAATATCAGCGTTGCCTCCGCTTCATACGCGCTTTCATCCGCTATTTATACGGATGTCTTTGCATGGCTGGGTGTGGCCCTCTTGGTAGCGTTCCATTCGATGGGGGCGAATGACGTGCTGGACTCTATAGTCAATACATTACTGTTGATCAGCTTCTTTCTGTTTTCCTTCTATGTCATGCGTCCATTGTTGACGGGTTTGCAGCATATGACCTCTGCAAGTGGCAGTCGCATGAAGTTGTCCATTGCGTTCTGCTACTGCCTGGTTAGTTCTGAGATTACCGCGCGTCTCGGCTTTCACCACGCCATCGGAGCTATAGTAGCCGCGTATGTTTTTTGTAAAGTTCCAGGGCTTGAACAAAATTGGGGGAGCGTGATTGGTCGATTCTCTGGAACATTTTTGACGCCTTTGTTTTTTGCGTACTCTGGACTTCAAGCATCATTCGGTTCTTTTTCAGAAAGCATTATATGGGGATGGTTGGCGTTGTTTGTTTTGGGCGGTTTTCTGGGAAAAATTGGGGGTGCCTATTTGGGAGGGCGGATATGCGGACTTACACCGACAACGGCTATGGAAGTTGGAGTGCTGATGAATACCAAGGGACTCGTTGAACTGGTGGTGCTGAGTATAGGTCTTGAACTGGGTATTTTGTCAGCAACTACGTACAGCGTTTTATTGATACTTGCGTTGTTTTCCACAGTTATGACCATGCCATTATTAACGATGTGGATGCAACGATCATCCAAGTCGATAGATATACCAATTGCAAGTAGTGGCGAGTCAAAAATTTGACTTTTTTATTGGATTCAGTCTATTTTGCAACCATACAAAAAATGGATCCAATAAAAAGGGACGATTGCTGTGGACATATTGATGGGCTTTGTTGCTGCGTTATTTTGGGGCGGAACAGACTTTCTCGTTGGGTTGAATGCCCGAGCCGTTGGGGTAAAAAGAGCCGTTTTTTTCGGGCAAGCCTTGGGTTTTATCTTGATGAGCGCTCTGCTGCTGCTGTACCCGGCCTATCTCATTAAGTCGTTGTCTGCTCCTCTGCAAGTGTGGCTATTAGGCTGCGTTGCTGCCATTTTTACGGTCGCCGGAGCTCTCGCGCTCTCAAAGGCTTTTGCATTGGGTAAGGCAGCAATTGTCGCACCGATCGTCACCTCTTACGGAGTATTCACTACCGCACTGGCCTGGGCCAGTGGCGATGTAATGGTGCTAAGTCAACTTCTTGGGATTGCGGTTTGCGTTGTAGGAGTACTTCTGACAAGTGCTCATGGCAATGCTGACGGTCAAGTTAAACGTCAAAACAAGGCTTCAATAGTTTATGGTTTGCTCGCAGCACTTTTGTATGGCGCAAGTTTTTGGATTCAGGGTAAATACACGCTGCCGACGTTAGGTCCGATAACCATGCTGTGGTTGGGCTACGCGGTGGGATTATTTATCTTGTTCATCCTGGTATTAAAAGTAGAGTCTGGGCTGAACTTACCCTCTGTAAAAAGCCTCGGCACGCTAACGAGCGCCAGCTTATTAAATCTTGGTGGATTTACAGCGTTTTCATTCGGGGCTATCAACGGTTCGGTTTCAGTGGTAACTGTAATCAGTACTTTGTCAGGAGGTATCGCGGCTGTATTGGGGTATTTATTCTTTAAGGAGAGACTTGGTTCGATTCAGGTGGCTGGGATTGTTCTAGTTCTGATAGGTGCGATAATTCTCCATCTGTTTCACTGACTTTTTCAAGGGGGCAGGTAAATGTTCGTGCAAGTGTAATTTGATAATAAGCAAGCTTCGAAGGGCTTGCGAGAAGTAGGTTTTTATTCCACTTCTTAATAGCCTGCAAGAGGGGTTCAAAGCGCAAATTTAATAAAATGACAACGGCCAAAGTGGCCGTATTGTCAGGTGAGCTGTGTATTCATATCGCTAGCTGTCTATAGTTATGGCTGATTACGAGTGCGTTGTTCACGAGTTTTCAGTCCACGAATAATAATCATCTTCCTTAAGGATTGAGAATAACTATATGCATAAGGGTCATATTGAGATGCTCCCCTACATGGCGGCGTTTGCGGTCGTCGTAGAAACGGGTAGTTTTATTGATGCCTCAACCAAATTGGGGTTGTCGGCTTCAGCCGTGAGCCGTCAAATTTCAAAGCTGGAACGTGCACTGTCATTGCGTTTGTTGGAGCGTAGTACTCGACAGTTGAAAGTCAATGAAGATGGTGCCAAGATCTACTCTCATTGCAAAGCATTGTTGCACTCGTCATCCAGAGTGTTTGAGTTGAAGGATGAATTGGCGCGTCCGCAAGGTCTGATAAGGATATCAGCTCCGAAAATCATGAATAATATTTGCAATCAACTGATGCCCGAGTTTTTGCGAAAGTATCCCGACATCAATGTCAATTTTATATTTGATAACGCAGAGATTAATCTTATTTCTAATGAGATTGATCTGTGCATCAGAATTACCGACTCTCCGCCGTTGGGTTTGATTGGTCGGAAACTATTTAATGTAGGTTATACGCTTTGCGCTTCACCCGATTATATTGCTGAATATGGCATTCCGCTGCATCCGGCGGACTTGGCGGACCACAGTTGCATCGTCATGGCAGAGGACTCCAGCGGAGAAAAGTGGAAGTTTATAAACGATGTAGAAAGGTTTCAGATCAGTGTAAAAGGGCGTTACTGTTCAAATGACAGTGAAGCCGTTCTTGAGGCAACCCTGCGAGATCTTGGCATCGCCTGTTTACCTGTTGCCGTGGCTGATCAGGCTATCAAAGAGAAAAGGTTGCACTGCGTGTTGCCGGATTGGAGCTATGTAGGGCCTTCACAGGGCATGGCCTGGTTGCTCTATCAACAGAACAAGCACGGGTCTCAAAAACTAAAAGCCATAGTCGACTATTTACTCTCCAAACTGTACTGCGTCAGCTGACTATTCCAACTTGCATTCGTCCGGGAACTCCCTTTGTTCCCGGAAACGCAATTCTAAGCATGCAGCACAGTGACATTTTGTTAGTCGGCAGGTGGATTCAGCTTCGCTTCCAGCTCCGCCACCTTGGCCTCAAGACTCTCCAGCCGTGCCCGGGTGCGTGCGAGGACAACCATCTGACTATCAAATTCTTCCCGGCTGACCAGATCGAGCTTGCTGAAGCCGCTCTGCAACAACGCCTTGAACTGGCTTTCGATTTCGCTTTTCGGCAGCGGGGTTTCGCCGCTGAAGAGGCGGGAGGCGGTGCCCGTCAGGGCGTCGAGGAAATCTTTGGGCGCGAGCATGGGAAAGGTCCTGGAAACAATGGCGGGCAGTGTATCGTAACCGCTCCATGAACCCCACATTCAAAGCCGCCAATTGATCCCGGATGCTGTGCTCCCGATTCCTTTCTGGAGCCCATCCGCCATGATGCGACCCGACGCAAAAGTCGAAAAAGTGTATCTGTACCCCAAGCCCGTCGACTTCCGAAAATCCATTGATGGCCTGGCTGCGCTGGTCGAGCTGGACATCAAGGTCGCCGTGTTTGACCCGGTGCTCTTCGTCTTCCTCAACAAACCGCGCAACCGCGTGAAGATTTTGTACTGGGAGCGCAACGGCTTCTGCCTTTGGCTCAAGCGCCTTGAATCTGAGCGATTCAAAACATCGCCCGATGCCACCGACGAGGCGATTGTCCTAACTGTTCAGGAACTCAACTGGATGCTCGACGGTTTCGACCTCTGGCGTAACCGTCCTCATCAGGTTTTGACGCCGCGATTCGTGGCCTGATTCGTTATAATCCAGGGCATGATTTCAATGCCCAAAGATCTTCCTGACGATCCTGCGCTGCTCAAGCAATTGCTAGAGCAAATGCTGCTTGAGCGCGAGTCTAACAAGGGCCGTATTGTTCATCTTGAAGAAGAAAACGCGCTGCTGCGTCAGCGCCTGTTCGGACGCAAGTCCGAACAAACAGCCGATCCGGCCACGCCGCAGTTAGCTCTTTTCAACGAAACTGAAAGCATCGCCGAACCCGTCGGCGAAGACGCTGAAGAAGAGGTCGTCGGTCCAGCCAGGCGTCGCGGTAAACGAAAGCCGCTGCCCGCCGACCTGCCACGTATCGAAGTCATCCACGAACTTCCCGAGGATGAACTGACTTGCGTTTGCGGCTGCCGCAAACACGCCATTGGCGAAGAAGTCAGCGAGCAGCTTGAAATCGTGCCGATGCAGATTCGCGTTATCAAACATGTGCGCAAAGTTTATGGCTGCCGCGATTGTGAGACGGCACCGGTCACTGCGGATAAGCCGGCTCAACTGATTGAAAAAAGCATGGCCAGCCCAAGTGTTCTGGCGATGCTGCTGACCACCAAGTACGTGGACGGTCTGCCGCTTCACCGTTTTGAAAAAGTACTAGGCCGCCACGGCATCGATATTCCGCGCCAGACCCTGGCTCGCTGGGTTATCCAGTGCGGCGAGCACTTCCAGCCGCTGCTGAATTTAATGCGCGATAGCCTGTTGGCCAGCCGTGTCATCCACTGCGATGAAACACGCGTACAGGTGTTGAAAGAGCCTGACCGAGAGCCGAGCAGTCAGTCCTGGATGTGGGTGCAAACCGGCGGCCCGCCAGACAAACCGGTGATCCTTTTCGACTACTCCACCAGCCGAGCGCAGGAGGTGCCGTCGCGCCTGCTCGAAGGTTATCGCGGCTACGTCATGACTGACGATTACGCGGGTTACAACGCGCTGGGAGCACAGGCCGGAGTTGAACGTTTAGGGTGTTGGGCTCACGCACGGCGTAAATTTGTCGAAGCGCAAAAAGTACAGCCCAAGGGCAAGACAGGACGGGCCGACATCGCATTGAAGTTGATCAGCAAACTATATGGCATCGAGATCGCCTACAAACGGAGTGGTGATGAGGCGCGGAAAAGAGGCCGCCAGGAGTTGAGCGCCAGCGTGCTGAGTCAACTGAAAGACTGGATGCTAAAGACGCTGCCGTACGTGACTACACAGAACGCATTGGGCAAAGCCGTCAGCTACTTGGCAAACAACTGGAACAAACTCGAGCGGTACGTCGAGGAAGGTTACTTGCCCATCGACAACAACGCCGCAGAACGTGCAATACGGCCGTTCGTTATCGGAAGAAAAAACTGGTTGTTTAGCGACACGCCAAAAGGGGCGACGGCTAGCGCTCAACTTTACAGCTTGGTCGAGACTGCTAAAGCCAACGGCCAAGAGCCCTATGCGTGGCTGCGCCACGCACTTGAGCGCCTGCCAATGGCGGCTTCGGTGGAAGATTACGAAGCCCTGCTACCTTGGAACTGCGCACCCCAATCTCATAGCTAACCGCACCGCCCACCTTTGACTAGGTGGGTTTTATGGAGCGCTTACAGTGTATCACGCAGTGTCTATAGTCAATTCCGGCGGGTAGCCGGCGCACGCTTTTCGCGCATGGGGACGGACGGCAGCGCACTGTTGTTGTGCGCTAGGTCTCGGGTAATCACGCAGGCTGGCTTGCTGCATTGGCCAAGGGATTGAATTCAGAGGTTTTTGGCGAGATGGCAAGCTTTCTGCTTAGTGACTATCAACCCATGCACTGATGCAGTCGCTGTGACGAATGCAGTGCGCCAGGCGAAACGGGGGAAGTGTTTCGTACGGGGTGGTTAGCTGGGATCGGACGGGCATTCAAGGCCGACGATGCGTTACAAAGCCAGGCACTGCGCTTAGACTTGAGACGGGTTTGTTTTCCTGGGGCAAGTCCACCAATTCGGGAGAGAGTTTTCATGAAGCTAGTCACTGCCATCATCAAGCCGTTCAAACTGGACGACGTGCGCGAGTCGCTGTCCGAGATCGGCGTGCAGGGCATTACTGTTACTGAAGTCAAAGGCTTCGGTCGGCAGAAGGGTCACACCGAGCTGTATCGCGGCGCGGAATACGTGGTCGATTTTCTGCCCAAGGTGAAGATCGATGTCGCCATTGACGACAAGGATCTGGATCGGGTTATCGAGGCGATAACCAAGGCGGCCAACACCGGCAAGATCGGTGACGGCAAGATCTTCGTGGTCAATCTGGAACAGGCGATTCGCATCCGTACCGGCGAAACCGATACCGACGCGATTTAAAGCCGCCACAAACCCAACGCCCCAGGAGAAAACAATATGACTCTGCGTAAATTCGCAGGGCTAGGAGCCCTGTTGTCCCTCGTAATGCCCAGCCTGGCCATGGCGGCAGACGAAGTGGCGGCCCCAGTCCTCAACTCCGGCGACACCGCCTGGATGATGACCTCGACAGCCCTCGTGCTGTTCATGACCATTCCCGGCCTCGCGCTGTTCTACGGCGGCATGGTTCGGTCCAAAAACATTCTTTCCGTGATGATGCAGTGCTTCGCCATTACCGGTCTGATCAGCGTCCTGTGGGTCATTTATGGCTACAGCATCGCGTTCGACACCACCGGCATGGAGCAGGGCGTCGTCAACTTCAACTCGTTCTTCGGTGGCATGGGCAAGGCGTTCCTCGCCGGCATCACGCCAGCCAGCCTGACGGGGCCTGCGGCGCTGTTCCCTGAGGCGGTGTTCGTCACCTTCCAGATGACCTTCGCCATCATTACTCCAGCGTTGATCGTCGGTGCCTTCGCCGAGCGGATGAAGTTCTCCGCCATGCTGATCTTCATGGGCGTGTGGTTCACCCTGGTTTATGCACCGATTGCGCACATGGTCTGGTCCGGTAACGGCGGCCTGTTGTGGGATTGGGGCGTGCTCGATTTCGCTGGTGGCACCGTGGTGCACATCAACGCCGGTGTGGCCGGTCTGATTGCCTGCCTGGTACTGGGCAAGCGCAAAGGCTTCCCGACCACCCCGATGGCCCCGCACAACCTCGGTTACACCTTGATGGGCGCCGCGATGTTGTGGGTCGGCTGGTTCGGCTTCAACGCCGGTTCCGCTGCTGCCGCTAACGGCACCGCCGGCATGGCGATGCTGGTGACCCAGATCGCAACCGCCGCTGCTGCACTGGGCTGGATGTTCGCCGAGTGGATCACTCACGGCAAACCAAGTGCACTGGGTATTGCTTCGGGTGTGGTCGCCGGTCTGGTCGCGATTACTCCAGCCGCTGGCACCGTGGGCCCGATGGGCGCTCTGGTTATCGGCCTGGCAGCGGGCGTGGTGTGCTTCTTCTGCGCCACCACCCTGAAACGCAAACTCGGTTATGACGATTCCCTGGACGCGTTCGGTGTACACGGTATCGGCGGTATTCTTGGCGCGATCCTGACCGGTGTATTCGCTGCACCGTCCCTGGGTGGCTTCGGCACCGTCACCGACATTGCCGCACAAGTCTGGATTCAGTGCAAAGGCGTGGGCTTCACGGTGATCTACACCGCGATCGTCACCTTCATCATTCTCAAAGTCCTGGACGCCGTCATGGGTCTGCGGATCACGGAAGAAGAAGAGGCTGTCGGCATCGACCTGGCACTTCATAACGAACGCGGCTACAACTTATAAGACGCGCATAAAAAACTTGCCCGGCTTGCCGGGCATTTTTTTGTCTGGCGTTTGTCAGTGAAGGAACTGCTGAAAGGTTTTTTCGTACACGTTCAGGGGCGTTTACGACGGGCGTTTTTCTGCGGCCAATGGCTTACATCATTGAAGGAATATTAGGGCCTTTGTTTTTTCCCAGAGCGCGCTAGAATGCGCCCCGAAGGTGCGGAGAACTGTATGTGGCAACAGACTCTGATTACCCTGCGGGCTCGGCCCCGGGGCTTTCATCTGGTAACGGACGAGTTACTCGCCGGCTTGCCTGAACTCAAGGCGTGTCGGGTCGGTCTGTTGCATTTGTGGCTGCAGCATACCTCGGCGTCGTTGACCATCAACGAGAACGCCGATCCGGCGGTACGTCGCGACTTCGAACGATTTTTCAATCGTCTGATCCCACAAGGAACAGACGGCTATGAGCATAACGACGAAGGCCTGGACGACCTCCCGGCGCACTTCAAGTCCAGCGTGCTTGGCTGTCAGCTCAGTTTGCCGATCTCGGCAGGGCGACTGGCGCTGGGGACCTGGCAAGGTGTTTATCTGGGCGAGCACCGTGATTTTGGCGGTGCCCGTAAAGTCCTCGCCACCGTGCACGGTGAAGAGGCATGAACCGCTGGTCACCAGCGGTTATTGAATTTTTCCGGCAACTGTCGACAGACGGTGAAGCTGGGCTATAACTAATCTGCTTTTCGCAAGTCATGAGGTAGAACATGAGCGACGATGATCTGGAAAACGACGACCTCGAAGTAGGCGACGACGAAACCGAAGAAGGTCTGGAAGCGGCGGCCGAAGACGTCGCTGAAGACGATGGTGGTGAAGCGCCCGTTCCGACCGCCAAAGGCAAAGCCAAGGCTGCGGTATCGGTCGATGAGCTGCCGAGCGTTGAAGCCAAGAACAAGGAACGCGATGCTCTCGCGCGGGCCATGGAAGAGTTTTTGGCCAAAGGCGGCAAGGTGCAGGAAGTGGAGGCCAATGTGGTCGCCGATCCTCCCAAGAAGCCTGATAACAAGTACGGCAGCCGGCCTATCTAAGCGTTTGCTCTTGCTTGCTGAAAAAGCCCGCCGTCGCTGCGGGCTTTTTCATGGGCGGAATAAATGTCTTGGGGCCTGACGCAACCCTGTAGGAGCCGAACTGGACCCCAACAAGCTTGCTCGCGATTGCGGTGTGCCAGTCGATATAAATTCTGAATGTTATGCAGCCATCGTCGGAACGCCGCCCGGAGCAAGCTCGGCTCCTATACGGGCGGTGTGTGGATTGCGGTCAGTGCTGGGAGTTCCAGAGGGCCAACAACGCCGGCAATTCAGTCAGGCTGCGAATCTCCGCGTCAGGCTGGCGATCAGCTTCCCACAACTTGCCTTGCGGGTTAAACCAGACCGCCCGCAACCCTGCCTGCTGTGCGCCAGCAATGTCATCCCCCGGATGATCACCGATATGCACGGCCGTTTCCGCCGTCGCCCCACCCCGTTGCAGCGCCTCATGAAACAAACGCGCGTCCGGTTTGGCGATACCGATATCTTCGGCGCACAAGGCAAACTTGAAGTAATCCGCCAGCCCTAACCGGCGTACATCGGCGTTGCCGTTGGTGATCACGCCCAAGGCGTAGTGCTTGGCCAGTGTTATCAGGGTCGGCTCGACTTCGGGGAACACTTCGATCTGATGCCGCGCATGCAAAAACACTTCAAAGCTTTTTTCGGCGAGTTCGGTTGCCTGGCCGTGGTCGTAACCGGCCTCTTCCAGAGCATGGAACAACACCCGACGGCGCAATGCGCTGATGCGATGCTTGAGCCCCGGATCGCTGCTCAGGATCCGCTCCCGAATGGCCCACAAATGCTCTACCGGCACGCCCCCAAGGTTCGGCGCATGCTCGGTCAGCCATTCACGCAGTACGGCTTCGGCGCTGAGGATCACCGGGGCGGTGTCCCACAGGGTGTCGTCGAGGTCGAAGGTGATCAATTGGATGGTCATGAGTCATCGCCCTTAATGCGTTTGGCCCGTGGATGGGCGCTGTCGTAAACCGTGGCCAGGTGCTGGAAGTCCAGGTGGGTGTAGATCTGGGTGGTCTTGATGTCTGAGTGACCGAGCAATTCCTGCACCGCGCGCAAGTCTTGCGAGGATTCCAGCAAGTGGCTGGCAAAGGAGTGCCGCAGCATGTGCGGGTGCAGATTTTGCCCCAGCTCACGCTCGCCAGCAGCCTTGACCCGCACCTGAATGGCTCGTGGGCCGAGGCGCCGGCCTTGCTGACTGACGAACACGGCGTCGTCCGCCGGGTTGGTCATGGCCCGCAGCGGCAACCAGAGTTCCAGTGCTTCGCGCGCTTTTTTGCCGACCGGCAGCAGACGGGTCTTGCTGCCCTTGCCCAGCACTTGAACCATGCCGTCGGCCAGATCCACCTGATCCAGATTGAGCCCGGTCAGCTCCGAAAGACGCAATCCCGAAGAATAGAACAGCTCCAGAATCGCCTGGTCCCGCCGCGCCAGGAAATCATCCTCGACTGCGCCTTCCAGCAGTTGCAGTGCGCGGTCGGTGTCGAGGGTTTTCGGCAGGCGGCGCTCACCCTTGGGCGGTGCCAGGCCATTGGCCGGGTCGTGGTCGCACAGACCTTCGCGATTCAGATAGTGATAAAGCCCGCGCACCGCCGATAGCAACCGCGCCAGGCTGCGGGAAGATTGACCCTGTGAATGCAGGCGAGCGATCAGGCTGCGCAGTCGCTGGATATCCAGTGCGGTCCAGCTGTCGATGTTCTGTTTGACGCACCAGCCCAGCACTTTGTCGAGGTCGCGGCGGTAGGCGTACAGCGTGTGAGGCGACACCTGTCGCTCACTGCGCAGGTGTTCGCAGTAAGCGTCCAGTTGCCGTTCCATGCTCAGCGGACCGAGCGCAGGGAGCTGTTGACCCGTGGCAGCACGCGGCCCATGACTTCGGCGATGTAGCTCAGGAACAAGGTGCCGACCGAGCTTTTGTAGTGCTGCGGATCACGGCTGGCGATGGCCAGGATGCCGTGAATGCCTTGATGGCTGATCGCGACGACGGCGGTGGAGCCGATTTGCTTGCGCTGTTCTTCGCCGAACAGGAAGTCCAGTTCGTGTTCACGCAGGCTGCCGCTGACGCTTTTGTCCTCCGTAAGCAAGCCGCCGATGGCCGTTTGAGCCTCGGCGTGAGTGACCCAGCGACCCACCGGCATCGGGTTGTCACCCAGCAGGATCAGGCTGACAAAGGGCACCTGAAAGTCCTGGCGCAAGCTGTCTTCGACGCTGATCACCACGTCTTCCAGGCTGGTGGCGTCCATCAGCGCGAGAATCAGGCGGCGGGTCTTGTCGAAGAGTCGGTCGTTGTCGCGGGCCACGTCCATCAAGTGCGAGAGGCGATGACGCAGCTCGATGTTGCGGTCGCGCAGGATGGTCATTTGGCGTTCGACCAACGAAACGGTATCGCCGCGTCGGTGCGGAATGCGCATGGCCGGGAGCAGTTCTTCGTGGTCGATGAAGAAATCCGGATGAGCCTCCAGGTACGCGGCAATCGCCGCCGCCTCAAGGCTTTCGCAAGGGGATTCGTCGGGTTGCAGGACGGGAACCTGGGGCTTGTCGGTCATGGATTTCGCTCACTCAAAGACGCACTTGTCCTTCATATACGCGTACTGCCGGGCCGGTCATCATCACCGGTTGGCCAGGGCCTGCCCACTCAATGGACAAGCGCCCGCCAGGCAGGTCGATCAATAGCGGCGAATCCATCCACCCCTGGCTGATCGCGGCCACTGCGGCTGCACACGCACCGGTTCCGCACGCTTGGGTTTCCCCAGCGCCACGTTCCCAGACGCGCAACTGTGCACGGCTCCGGTCGATGACCTGGAGAAAACCGACATTGACCCGCGCCGGGAAGCGCGGGTGGTGTTCGATTTTCGGACCCAGTTCATGCACCGGTGCGTTGTTGATGTCGCTGACCCGCAGCACGGCATGGGGGTTGCCCATGGACACGGCGGCCAGTTCGACCGGGGTGCCATCGACGTCAACCGGATAACTCAGCGCCTGTTCCGGGGCAACAAACGGAATGTCGGCCGGCACCAGGCGCGGTGCGCCCATGTTGACGCTGATCTGGCCGTCGCTACGCACATCGAGTTCGATGATGCCGCTTTTGGTTTCGACGCGAATCTGCCGTTTTGCGGTCAGGCGTTTGTCGAGTACGAAGCGGGCGAAACAGCGCGCACCGTTGCCGCACTGTTCCACTTCGGAACCGTCGGAGTTGAAGATCCGATAACGGAAATCCACGTCCGGGTTGCTCGGCGCTTCGACGATCAGCAACTGGTCGAAACCGATACCCGTGTGCCGATCGCCCCATTGCTTGGCGTGCTTGGGCAGGATGTGCGCGTGCTGGCTGACCAGGTCGAGGACCATGAAGTCATTGCCCAGGCCGTGCATCTTGGTAAAACGCAGCAGCATGGGGTTACTCCGGCAGCAGGCTTTCGCCAGCAAACAACTCGGCTACCGTCTCACGGCGACGCACTTCAATTGCCTGATCACCGTCCACCAACACTTCAGCGGCGCGGCCGCGGGTGTTGTAGTTGGAACTCATGACAAACCCATAGGCGCCAGCCGAATGCACGGCCAGCAGGTCGCCTTCTTCCAGGGCCAGCTGACGGTCCTTGGCCAGAAAGTCGCCGGTTTCGCAGATAGGGCCGACGATGTCGTAGGAACGCGCCGCCGTATCACGCGGGCGCACAGCGGTGACGTCCATCCAGGCCTGATATAGCGCCGGGCGGATCAAGTCGTTCATGGCCGCGTCGACGATGGCGAAGTCTTTGTGTTCGGTGTGCTTGAGGTATTCGACCTGCGTCAGCAGCACGCCGGCGTTGGCCACGATGAAGCGACCCGGTTCAAACACCAGCGCCAGGTCACGCCCGTCGAGACGCTCGCGCACAGCCTTGATGTAGTCGCCAGCCAATGGCGGCTCTTCATCACGGTAACGCACGCCCAAACCACCACCGAGATCGATGTGGCGCAGGTAGATGCCGCAATCGCCGAGGCGGTCGACCAGGCCCAGCAGGCGGTCGAGGGCATCGATGAACGGTGGCAAGGTAGTCAGTTGCGAGCCGATGTGGCAATCGACGCCGACGATTTCCAGGTTCGGCAGCTGCGCGGCACGGATGTACACGTCTTCCGCGTCAGCAATGGCGATGCCGAACTTGTTCTCTTTGAGACCGGTGGAAATGTACGGGTGCGTGCCGGCATCAACGTCCGGGTTCACGCGCAGCGAGATCGGCGCGCGAACACCCAGCTCGGCGGCAACCACTTGCAGGCGTTCCAGCTCATCGGTGGATTCGACGTTGAAGCAGTGCACGCCGACTTCCAGGGCGCGACGCATGTCGTCACGGGTCTTGCCGACACCGGAGAACACGATCTTGTCAGCGCTGCCGCCAGCGGCCAGAACACGCTCCAGCTCGCCACGGGAGACGATGTCAAAACCGGCGCCCAATCGCGCCAGGACATTCAGCACACCCAGGTTGGAGTTGGCCTTGACTGCAAAGCAAACCAGATGCGGCATGCCGGCCAGTGCATCGGCGTATGCCAGATACTGAGCTTCGATGTGCGCGCGGGAGTAGACGTAGGTCGGTGTGCCGAAACGTTCGGCGATGGCAGACAGGGCCACACCTTCCGCGAACAGCTCACCGCCACGGTAATTAAAAGCGTCCATGTCGTTCCCTTATTGGTAGACGTCGTGCTTGTGTGCTTTGGATGCAGGCTGCTGTTGCGAGGACTTGGCCTGCTCGACAGGGTCCAGGTTTTCGTCTGGCAGATACAGCGGGCCTTTTTGACCACAGGCCGATAATAAGCAGGCAAAAGCGACGAGCGAGGCGAGCGCAGCAAAGGACGAGATCAGGCGCTTCATGGCGAAATCCTTGAAAATGCGTTAATTGCGCCGGAGTATACCGGCCACCCGACAGCTTGCCTATGCGATGGGGCTCCCGTCCGGCGGGGCTTGGCTGAGGCCAGCGGGCCCGGTGCAATCCCTGTGGAGCAGGCTTGCCCGCGAAAGCGGTGGCTCAGTCAACATAGATATTGAATCTACCGGCCTCTTCGCGGGCAAGTCGGGTCGCCGCATCGCCGCTCCTGCAGGTGTACCTATATCGGCCCTTGATCGTTATCCTTTGCAATCACCGGGGCTCGCCCGTATCTTGCGGCGCTTGAGCGTGAACAGACACTTTTTGAGGTTGCCGCAATGAGTTTGACCGAAGCCCGTTTCCACGATCTGGTCGATGCCACCCAGCAGACGCTGGAGGATATTTTCGACGAGTGTGACCTGGATATCGATCTGGAGAGCTCGGCCGGTGTGCTCACCGTCAAGTTCGAAAGCGGCAGCCAGTTGATCTTCAGTCGTCAGGAACCGCTGCGTCAGCTGTGGCTGGCGGCCGTATCCGGCGGCTTCCACTTCGACTACGACGAAGAGAGCAAGCGTTGGATGTGCGACAAGAGCGATGAGCAACTGGGTGAAATGCTGGAGCGCATCGTCAAGCAGCAAGCCGACGTCGAACTCGATTTCGAAGGCCTGTGAGATCGTGACCCGGCCTGCGCCCGGCCGCGCGCCTAAACCGCTCTACAGCAATGTCAGCCCGGCGGTGCCGTCGCCGTGCAGCGGTGTGTGCCGGCTGGATGAGCAGAAGGTCTGCCTGGGGTGTTTTCGCCATGTCGAAGACATCCGTGAATGGCGTTCGGCGGATGATGAGCGGCGGCGCGTGATTTGTGCGCAGGCCTCACAGCGCAAAACCTTGGCATAGTTGCTTTTGTGGCAAGCCCCCTCGCCACAAGGTGCTGGTCGGGCCTGACTTGTATATTTATTGAGCTGTGATAGTGTCCAGAAACGCCTCAACCCATCGAGGCTCCGTGAAAACCCCGTCTTTTTCTGGCGGGGTTTTGCTTTTTCTGTGCAGAAGAAAGGAGTCTGCCTCAATCATGTCCGCACCTTCCATCACCCTTACTCGTCTGGACGTGCAACGTCTGGAGCGCCTGATCGACAGCCTGGATGACACGCTGCCGGGCGTTATCGCGCTGCAAACCGAACTGGATCGCGCCGATACCGTGGTCGGTCACGACGAAGTGCCTGCCGATGTCGTGACCATGAACTCCCGTGTGCATTGCCGTGAAGAAAGCAGTGGCAAGGACTATCACCTGACTCTGGTTTATCCCAAGGATGCCAACGCCGACGAAGGCAGGATTTCCATTCTGGCGCCGGTCGGCAGTGCACTGCTGGGTCTCAAGGTTGGCCAGCACATCGACTGGCCGGCACCGGGCGGCAAGACCCTCAAGCTGGCGTTGCTGGAAGTCGAATCACAACCTGCCCATGGCGGCGACTTCCCGGAATAACGCCCCTCAGACCTGTTCGAGCGCCTCGTTCAACGAGCGCTCCAGGTCGGCCTTGTAGCGCAGGTACAGATTGCTGGAATTCTGACCGTCACCGATCAGGCCCGAAAGATCCAGGTCGGTGATGTAGCAGCGATAGCGTTCGGTTTCGCGACGCTGCTCGACGATTTCTTGCGCGACCACGCTGAACAGTTGGTCGCCATGTTCCAGCTCTGAAAACTCTCGCTGATTGCAATACAACGTCACCTGCACCTTGCCCGGCGCGGCTTTGCCGATGATCGCCTGCACGTCGTAGAACGGTTTGTTGACTGGCGTTTGCGGCGCTGGCCGTGATTCGACCCGACGCGCGCGCCCGAGACCGGAAGGCAGCAGTTGGTAGTACAGCGTGTCCAGGCTCAGGGGCTGCACAGTGTCCATCGGCAACAAGGCATCGCGCCGGTACTGGATCGATTGCAGGAAACGTTGCAGCGGCACCAACAGACTTTGTTCGTCGTGATAGGGCAAGCGTTGTTGCCATAGCGCATTGAATTCATCCAGAACGTAGAGGTCGGCCTGATCCTCGTTGATTCTGTAGAACACCTGAATGCACTCGGGCTGGCCCATCGGCAGGATCAGTGCGAGGTCGTGGTCTTCCAGCGCCATCGGGTCCAGGTGCAGCGGGCTGTACCCTGCCAGTTCCTCCCCCAGGTAATCGATCAGTGCCGGCAAGGTGGCGATGGCGACGTGATGTACCTGGCCCGGCACCAACTCCAGCACGTGATAGTGCTGTTGGACCTGTATCAGGTAGCGGTGATTGAGATTGCTCAGTAGCAGGTTCTGCGCGGTGTCGATCACCTCTTCAACCCGTCGGGCAATGAACTGCGCACGGTTATGGCAGAAGCAGCGAACCCGCAATTTGGGTTGTTGTGGCCCGCTCGGCAGATTGTTGAGGTAAGCGCTCAGGCAGTCGAGCAATGCGTGAGGGCCGTCGTAGCGGCTGACCAGCACTTCGTTCCAGCTGTTGAGCGTGACCTGGTCCAGCGTCAGCACCAGGTTTTCGCGGACCCCTGCATAGCTCAGGGAGTCGGTGCGTTCGGTGGTCATCAGGATGTTCAAGTCGCGATGGTGCTTGAGCGGATCGACGCCGACGTTCACCAGAATCAACACCTCGCTCGGTACGCTGGCGCGCAGCAAAGGCTCCTCTGCGACGGTAGACAGGGGCAGCGCGATGCTCTGTTGCAGGCTGCCGAGCAGGTTGAACAGTTCGAACTCGCTCAGGTCGCTATTGCCGGGGTGCAGGGCGAGTCGGGTGCTGCTGTCGATCACGCCATTGCGGTGGCACCAGGTCAGGAGTTCCAGTAATTGGCGGCTGCGCTTGATCGGCGCGAAATGCTCCCACTCCTGAGCGGTCAGGCTGCCGTTGTACAAACCCCATTGGGTTTGCCCCGGCTCTTTCCTGTTGGGCACCTGCACCAGCGTCAGCGTGTCTTCGGCCAGGTCCGGGGCGATGCCCGGGTTGATGAATTCGACCTTGTCGGCCTTGCGCTCAAAAGCCGCATACAGCCGTCGACCCAACACGTTGAGGTCGCGTTTGTTGATCAGGCTTACGGTGCGTTCAGTGCGGGCGAACTGGGTCAGGAAGCGGTAGCTGTTATTCAGTTCGTTGACCAGGGCGCGGCGTTCGGCGCTGACCTGGCGCACTTTCCATTGGCTGCGGCTATCGAGTAGCGCCAGTTGCCGCTGATCCCAGCCCCATTCCTGAGCCAGCCGCTCGAGCAATGAGCGTTGCCAGCTTTGAGTGCGGCTGTTGCCAGTGAGTTTGCGATTGACCTTCAGGTACAGCGCGCGGCGCACCAATTCCAGCCGTTCCGGTTCGCCCCGTGCCATGAGGTATTCCTCGATGCGCCGGTAGACCACGATGTAAGGGTCAAGCTCGTCGAGGTCCGGTTGATTGGCGAACACGGCTTGCTTGAAGCGCAGGCTCAGGCAATGAACCTTCGGGTGTTCGCTGGCGTAGACCTCGGTCAGCAGCAGTTTGAGCACCGACTTGTAGGGCGACTCGATGCCCTTGAACAACTGCCAGAGCCCGGCGCCGATGAATTCGCCGGGAGGAATGTAGGCCAGATGCCCCAGATCCAGGCTTTCATCGGCACGAATGAAGCGTTTGGACAGGAGCGTGTGGGTATATCGGTCGTAGGCTGATTCTTCGTAGACCGGCACTAGCCACCAGATAGGTGTGCGGCCCGCCAGCCAGATGGCGGTGCGGTAGAACTCGTCCAGCAGCAAGTAGTGCTGGGTGGTGCCGCAGTCTTCGGAACTCAACTGGGAGTCGCGCTCGCCAAGCACGAAGCGCGTCGGGTCGATCAGGAAGAAATGCGCCTCGGCACCCTGACTGGCAGCCCAGATCTCCAGTAGCTGGCACTTTTTACGCAGCTCAGTGAGTTCGCTTTCGCTGAGGTCCGGCGCATGACAGACCCAAACGTCCATGTCGCTTTGATCGGCTTGAGCCAACGTGCCAAGGCTGCCCATAAGGAACAGGCCGTGGATCGGTCGCGGCGGATTGCTGCCGTGGCGCGGTTTGTAAGAGAACGAGCGGGTCAGGCGTTGCGCTTCAGCGAGGGCATTGGCATCAGGCTCGAAGTTCGACAGCCCGGCTGGCGTGCTGCCGGAAACATACCCTGGCAATAACGGATGATTAACGTGGAAAAACAGCGGTAGCAGCGTCAGTACTGTTTGCTGGCGGGTCGACAACCCTTCCATGGCCCGGGCCATACGAGCTTCATTGAGCTTTAGAAAGCGTGCGCGCAGTTGGCTGAGAACCTTGCGGTCGATTCCCTCGTCCAGATCAGGGCGGATTTCATGGGTGCGGGTCATGTCAGCTCAAACCGGCTCGCGAGGCTCGGAAGTGGGGTCGGCGGATGAGGGGCAGTTTAGCGCCTCGGGCCTGGCACTTTTAATCTGAATTTGGATTTTGACGTCAGATTTATATCGCGGGTCAACGGCGGGTCACCGGGTTTGCCCGCGGAAATCCCGTCGCTGGGGTTTCCGTGGGCGATGCGGTGAACTTCAGGCAGTTTCTTCGACGCTCAGGATGGTCAGCACTGTTTGCACATTTTGCGCGGCGTCACGCCCCAGGCTGGTCAGATAACCGCCATCGGGCTGGTCGATCAGGTCTTTTTCGAAAAGGCGTTTGGCAGCGGCGATGTGTTTCGGGGCAGCGGTCTGATGAATTTTCAAACCTTCCTGGGAACTGTCCAGGTTGAAGAGTGCGAGGACTTCCAGTTCGGCAACCAACTCAGGGGTAAGCGACATAAGGACTCCAGACTTTCTAGGAATTGGACGACAGCGCCCCTAAGGTGAGCCCACTTGTGCGGCATGTCCAGTGCCTGCATCAGGGTTTTTTCACCTCGGGAAGCATTCCCCGGCGGGTGGTGCGGCAGCGGGGTGCTGTAGGAGCAAGGCTTGCCCGCGATTGTCGCACCGCGATCCGTCAGATGAATCGTGTCATCGTTCATCGCGGGCAAGCCTTGCTCCTACCGACTGCTTGCTTACTTCTTTTCCGGCGGCAGTTCCGGCAGCGCGCGCAGCGCCGTTTCGTACCATTCGGTATTGAACGCGCGGTCTTCTTCGAGGATCGCGTCGATTTCTACCGCCAGCACATGCGCCATCAAATTGAGGATTTCTTCACGCTCGTAACCGACCAGTGTCAGCTTGTTGAAGGTCGCCTTGGCAGCCGGCGGGTTGTCGCTTTCGATCTGGTTTTCGATGGCTTCGATCAGGGTGTTCTCGGCGAACTCTTCTTCGTCGATTTCGATATCAGTTGGCTCGCTCATGGCAGGCTCCTCAAGTTAAGGCGGCCAGTTTACCTGCATTCAGCGCTGTGATGCTGCTGGCAAGAATCGCTTCGGCGTTCTATAAAACAGGACTGCCAACCCCGCACGGCCTGGAGGCTTTGTGATGCTCAAGCTTTATGGATTTTCCGTCAGCAACTACTACAACATGGTGAAACTGGCGCTGCTGGAGAAGGGACTGCCGTTCGAAGAAGTGCCGTTTTACGGTGGCACCACCCCGGAAGCCTTGGCGATCAGCCCGCGCGGCAAGGTGCCTGTGCTGCGCACCGAGCAAGGTTTTATCAATGAAACGGCGGTGATTCTCGAATACATCGAGCAGAGCCAGAAAGGTACGCCGCTGTTGCCAAGCGATCCTTTCGAGCGTGCACAGGTGTTGGCGCTGGCCAAGGAAATCGAGTTGTACATCGAGTTACCGGGACGCATGTGCTACGGCGAGGCGTTTTTTGGCATGCAGGTGCCGGAGGCGATCAAGGAAAGGACCAAAGCCGAGTTGCTGCTAGGGTTTGCCTCGTTGGCCCGGCACGGCAAGTTCGCCCCTTATGTGGCGGGCGAAAGCCTGAGCATTGCCGACATTTATTTCTTATATAGCGTGCCGTTGGCGTGTGCGGTGGGGCAGAAACTGTTTGGCCTGGATTTGTTGGCTGAGATGCCAGAGGCCAGGGCGTTGCTGGAGCGTCTGGGAGAAAATCCGAATGTGCAGCGGATTGCGGCGGACAAGGAAGCGGCGATGCCAGAGTTTATGGCGATGATCGCGTCCAAAAAGTAGGTTTTTTGGTGTTTGTAAGATCGCCTTCGCGAGCAAGTCGAATCGTCGCACCGCCGCTCCCACACTCGAGCTCCAGTGTTCACGAATTATGTGTTCACCATAGGTCAAATGTGGGAGCGGCGGTGCGACGATTCGACTTGCTCGCGAAGCTGTTAGCTTTTAGCGGCTGGCGAGTAACGCCTGGCCGCGAACCACTGCCTGCTTGACCTGCGCCGGCGCAGTGCCGCCGATATGGTCACGGGCATTGACCGAGCCTTCCAGCGTCAGCACGGCAAACACGTCCTGATCAATCTGGTCGCTGAATTTACGCAGCTCTTCCAGGCTCATTTCCGCCAGGTCCTTACCGCTTTCCACGCCGTACTTCACGGCATGGCCAACGATTTCGTGGCAGTCACGGAACGGCAGGCCACGGCGCACCAGGTAGTCGGCCAGGTCAGTGGCGGTGGAGAAGCCGCGCAGCGCCGCTTCGCGCATCATCGCGTGCTTGGGTTTTATCGCCGGGATCATGTCGGCAAAGGCTCGCAGCGAGTCGCGCAAGGTATCAGCGGCGTCGAACAGCGGCTCTTTGTCTTCCTGGTTGTCCTTGTTGTAGGCCAACGGCTGGCCCTTCATCAAGGTCAGCAAGCCCATCAGTGCGCCAAAGACGCGGCCGGATTTGCCGCGAACCAGTTCCGGCACGTCCGGGTTTTTCTTTTGCGGCATGATCGAGCTGCCGGTGCAGAAACGGTCTGGCAGATCGATGAACTGGAACTGCGCGCTGGTCCACAGCACCAGCTCTTCGGAGAAGCGCGACAAGTGCATCATCGCGATGCTGGCTGCCGAGCAGAACTCAATAGCGAAGTCACGATCGGACACGTTGTCCAGCGAGTTGCCGCCGACGGCGTCGAAGCCCAGCAGCTGCGCGGTGTATTCGCGGTCGATCGGGTAGGTGGTACCGGCGAGCGCGGCGCTGCCCAATGGCATGCGGTTGGTGCGCTTGCGGCAGTCGACCAGGCGCTCGTAGTCGCGGCTGAGCATTTCGAACCAGGCCAGCATGTGGTGCCCGAAGGTCACGGGCTGCGCGGTTTGCAGGTGGGTGAAACCGGGCATGATGCTGCCGGCTTCGCGCTCGGCCTGCTCCAGCAAGCCTTTTTGCAGGCGGGTAATTTCGCCCAGGATCAGGTCGATCTCGTCGCGCAGCCACAGGCGAATGTCGGTGGCAACCTGGTCGTTTCGACTGCGGCCGGTGTGCAGCTTCTTACCGGTGACGCCGATGCGATCGGTCAGGCGCGCCTCGATGTTCATGTGCACGTCTTCGAGGTCGATGCGCCAGTCGAACTGGCCGGCCTCGATTTCCCCCTGGATGGTGTTCAGGCCATCGATGATGCTGTCGCGCTCGGCATCGGTCAGCACGCCGACCTTGGCCAGCATGGTGGCGTGGGCGATCGAGCCCATGATGTCGTGGCGATACAGGCGCTGGTCGAAAGTGACGGAGGCGGTGAAGCGTGCGACGAAGGCGTCGACGGGTTCACTGAAGCGGCCGCCCCAGGACTGATTGGTCTTGTCAGTGCTCATGAATTCGCTCGTATCGGCTGGAGAAAAGTGACGTTGAAAGCTGTCGCGGATAATAACAGGGTTGCCAATCCTGTCGCTGACACTGGTCGATACGTTTTTTTCTTACAGCGCGGTCCATACTCAAGGTGAGCCTTCGGGAAATTGCGCAACGATATTTTTCAATTGAGCAATAACGTCCCGGCAACCGTCTACAGTTGGACAGTAGGATCAGCGCACTTCCTGGTGCGACCACTGACTATAAGAAGAGGGGGTGTTCATATTGTGTATCGGCAAACCCTACGGCGATCCCTCGCCAACGCGGGCCAGAGCCTCCAAACACGCGGCAGTTGAAAATTTAGCCGCCGATCTTGCGGCACTTTTTGGCCCTCGCGCTAGTCTTAGCGTGGATCGCGGTGACGGACGTCACTTCACCTGTCTACGCTATCCTTGTGCGAGACTCACGCAGGAATCCAGCGCAATATGAATGTCCTGATCGTTGATGACGAACCCCTGGCCCGCGAGCGCCTGAGCCGAATGGTCGGCGAACTCGAGGGATACAGTGTCCTGGAACCCAGCGCCACGAACGGCGAAGAGGCGTTGGCACTGATCGACAGCCACAAGCCGGATATCGTGCTGCTCGATATCCGCATGCCAGGCCTTGACGGTCTGCAAGTGGCTGCGCGGTTGTGTGAACGCGAAACTCCGCCCGCGGTGGTGTTTTGTGCAGGACCCGATGAATTTGCCGTGGAAGCCTTACAGGCCAGCGCCGTAGGCTATGTGGTGAAACCTGTGCGTACTGAACATCTTCACGAAGCATTAAAGAAGGCTGAGCGCCCCAATCGTCTCCAACTCGCCGCCCTGACTCGTCCCGCCGCCGAAAGCGGCAGCGGTCCACGCAGCCACATCAGTGCGCGAACCCGAAAGGGGATCGAGCTGATCCCCCTGGATCAAGTGGTCTACTTCATTGCCGATCACAAATACGTGACCCTGCGCCACGAAGGCGGCGAAGTGTTACTGGATGAGCCACTCAAGGCCCTTGAGGATGAGTTTGGCGACCGATTCGTGCGTATCCACCGCAACGCTCTGGTCGCCCGAGAGCGCATCGAACGCCTGCAGCGCACGCCTCTGGGGCATTTCCAGTTGTTCCTTAAAGGCTTGAACGGTGACGCATTGATCGTCAGCCGACGCCATGTGGCCGGCGTGCGCAAAATGATGCAGCAGCTTTAAACCGCCATTCGCCGGCGAATTTACACCCGCTTGCAGGACGTCAAGGCCAGGGAGGCCACGCAGTTTCTGATACAAGTCAAAGTGGATTTGGCTGAGCTGTTATTATCCGCCGTATCTATTCAGTACGGATTGATCCATGTCCACTCGCGAAATCCGCATCGCCACCCGCAAAAGTGCCCTGGCCCTATGGCAGGCCGAGTACGTAAAAGCCCGTCTGGAAGAGGCCCATCCCGGTCTGCTCGTGACGTTGGTGCCCATGGTCAGTCGCGGCGACAAGCTGCTGGACTCGCCGCTGTCGAAAATCGGCGGTAAGGGCCTGTTCGTCAAAGAACTGGAAACCGCGTTGCTGGACAACGAAGCCGACATCGCTGTGCACTCCATGAAAGATGTACCGATGGACTTCCCCGAAGGCCTCGGCCTGTTTTGCATCTGCGAGCGTGAAGACCCGCGCGATGCTTTCGTTTCCAACACCTTCGCCAGCCTGGATGAGTTGCCGCCAGGCAGCATCGTCGGCACCTCCAGCCTGCGTCGTCAGGCACAGTTGCTGACCCGCCGTCCGGATCTGGAAATCCGTTTTCTGCGCGGCAACGTCAATACGCGCCTGGCCAAGCTCGATGCTGGTGAATACGACGCCATCATCCTCGCCGCCGCTGGCCTGATTCGTCTGGGCTTTGAAGACCGCATTACGTCGGCGATCAGCGTTGACGACAGCTTGCCGGCCGGTGGCCAAGGCGCAGTCGGTATCGAATGCCGCACGGCGGACAGCGAAATTCATGCCTTGTTGGCGCCTTTGCATCATCAGGACACCGCCACTCGCGTGACCGCCGAACGTGCACTTAACAAACATTTGAATGGCGGTTGCCAGGTACCGATCGCCTGCTACGCCGTGCTGGAAGGCGAGCAGGTCTGGTTGCGTGGTCTGGTCGGTGATCCAAGTGGTGGTCTGTTGCTGAGTGCCGAGGCCCGCGCGCCACGCGCCGACGTCGAATCCTTGGGCATACAAGTGGCCGAAGACCTTTTGAGCCAGGGCGCTGACGATATTCTGAAAGCGGTTTATGGCGAGGCAGGTCACGAGTGACGGGTTGGCGCTTGCTGCTGACGCGCCCTGCGGATGAGTCGGCGGCACTGAGCGATGTTCTTGCGCAAGCGGGGATATTCAGCAGCAGCTTGCCGCTTTTGGAAATCGAGCCGATTCCAGTCTCTGACACAATGTGCGCGACGATTCAGAGCCTGGACCGTTTTTGCGCGGTGATCGTGGTCAGTAAACCCGCGGCCCGAATCGGCGTCGAGCTGGTCAACCGGCATTGGCCGCAACCCCCTGCGCTGAAGTGGTTCAGTGTGGGCGCCGCCACCGCGCAAATCCTTGAAGACGGCGGGCTGGACGTGACCAGTCCAGCCGAAGGTGATGATAGCGAAGCATTGCTTGAGCTTGCGCAGTTGCGCGAGGCTATCACCCGGCCCGATCCGCGAGTGTTGATCATGCGTGGGGAGGGCGGGCGCGAACTCCTGGCTGAGCGTTTACGCGAGCTTGGTGCTAGTGTCGAGTATCTGGAGTTGTACCGCCGCGGCCTGCCTTACTACCCACCGGCGGCACTGCATGACCGGATCGAAGCGGAACGCTTGAACGGGCTGGTGGTCAGCAGTGGGCAAGGTTTCGAGCACCTGCATCAACTGGCCGGCGCTGCCTGGCCACAATTGGCGCGGTTGCCGTTGTTTGTTCCAAGCCCCAGGGTCGCCGAGCTGGCACGTGCTGCCGGGGCCCAAACAGTTGTGGATTGTCGCGGCGCCAGTGCCGCGGCTTTGCTGACGGCGTTACGGGAGCATCCCGAACCCGTTCTCTAACGCAAAGGATGGATACGTGAGCGAAACTGCCTTGCCTAAAGATGACGCCCGGTCGGTGCTCGATGCGCCGGTTGAAGCACCGGTTGAAACTGCACCGCCTGCCGCCGTGCAGCGCCCAGGCAATGGGTTGGCAATCGTTGCGCTGTTGCTCGGTGCTGCCGGTGTTGCGGTGGGTGGTTGGGGCGTCTGGCAGGTGCGTCACCTGCAGGCCAATAACCAGCAGCAACTGGCTCAGGTACAGGCGCTGAACGATCAGGCGCAAAACCTCAAGCTCAATGAGCAGCGCATTAGCGCACGCCTGGAGCAGTTGCCTGCCGTGGATGAACTGGAAGCGCGCGCCCGTCTGGTGACGCAGTTGCAGGGTGATCAACAGCGCCTGAACCAGCGCCTGGAAACCGTCCTCGGTGCCAGCCGCAAGGACTGGCGTCTGGCCGAGGCCGAGCACTTGCTGCGGCTGGCCAGCCTGCGCCTCTCTGCATTGCAGGACATCAGCAGCGCCCAGGCGCTGGTGCAGGGAGCCGACGAAATTCTTCGTGAACAGAACGACCCGGGCTCATTTGCCGCTCGTGAGCAAGTGGCCAAAACCCTGGTGGCGTTGCGCAGCACCGAGCAGCCGGATCGCACCGGGTTGTTCCTGCGACTGGGCGCTTTGCGTGATCAGGTGATCGACCTGACCGAACTGGCGCCCGAGTACAAGGACCGGGGTGATTCGCTGCTGGGCCTGACCGCCGATGGCGACGGCGCCAGTCGTTGGGCGCAGTGGTGGGATCAGATCTCTCGCTACATCCGCATCGACTTCAACGCTGACAAAAATGTTCGGCCACTGTTGGCCGGGCAGAGCCTGAGCCAGGTGCGTCTTGCCCTGAGCCTGGCACTGGAGCAGGCACAATGGGCCGCGCTCAATGGCCAGGCAGCGGTTTACACCCAGGCACTGGCGGAGGCGCGGGATGTGCTGACCGGCAATTTCAACCCGGACAACCCCCAGAGCAAAGTGATGCTTGAGCAGGTGGGTGAATTGAGTAAACAGCGGGTCGCCGTCGTGACGCCGGATCTGACCGCCACGCTAAGCGCTGTCCAGGGTTATCTGGAGCGACGTAATGTCAACGCCGAAGACTCGATCAAGCCGATGGCTAAACCGGCCGCAGATACCGTTCAGGAGGCAACGCCATGAAACGCCTCTATGTGGTCGTATTCCTGGTGATAGCCGCTGCTGCCGCGCTGGGGTTGGCGATTGCCGAACATGCCGGTTACGTGCTGATTGCTTATAAGAGCTTTCGTTACGAATCGAGCCTGTGGGCGACCCTGGCGTTGGTCGCGGTGCTGTGGCTGCTGTTCTGGGGTATCAAGGTGTTGGTTGAGCTGGTGATGACCTCCAGCGGCGTGGTCAATCCTTGGTCGCACCGTAATCGCAGCCGTCGGGTGCAAGTGGCAATCGAGCACGGTCAGCTGGATTTGGCAGAAGGTCGCTGGGCGAGTGCGCAACGTCATTTACAGCGGGCTGCCGAAGCCGAGCGCCAGCCATTGCTTTATTACCTGGGCGCTGCTCGTGCCGCAAACGAACAAGGTCATTACGAAGAAAGCGACAACTTGCTGGAGCGTGCCCTCGAGCGCCAGCCGCAGGCTGAATTGGCGATTGCCTTGAATCACGCACAATTGCAGTCCGACCGTGGCGACACCGACAGCGCCTTGGCAACCCTTCAGGTCATGCATGAACGCCATCCCCATAACGCCCAGATGTTGCGCCAGTTACAGCGCCTGCTTCAGCAGCGTGGTGACTGGTCGGCGGTGATTCGCCTGTTGCCCGAGCTGCGCAAGGATAAAGTCCTGCCGCCCGCTGAACTCGCCGAACTGGAGCGTCGTGCGTGGGGTGAAAACCTGTCTCTGGCGGCGCATCAGGAAGAGGACGGCAAGGTCGGTTTGCAATCGCTCGGTCGCGCTTGGCAGCAGCTCACCTCGGCTCAGCGCCAGGAGCCTCAACTGGTGCTGGCCTATGCCGAGCAGCTGCGGCAACTGGGCGCGCAGGTCGAAGCGGAAGAGGTGTTGCGCACGGCCCTCAAGCGCAATTACGACAGCCATCTGGCGCGTCTGTATGGGCTGGTTCGCGGCAGCGATCCGGCTTGGCAGCTACAGACTGCCGAGGGCTGGCTCAAAGCTCATCCGGGCGACCCAAGCCTCTTGCTGACATTGGGCCGCTTGTGTCTGCAAAACAGTTTGTGGGGCAAGGCGCGAGATTATCTGGAAAGCAGCCTGCGGGTTCAGCGCAATCCGGAAGCCTGTGCAGAATTGGCGCGATTGCTGGCGCAACTGGGTGACACTGAACGCAGTAATCAGCTGTTTCAGGAAGGCCTGGGCATGCTCGATGAGCGCCTGCTGGCGGCACCGCTTCCGACGCTGGCTCACGCTTGAAGTGCTGAGCAAGGGGCGGTCAAAGGGCGACCCGGAGGCTTTAAAATCGTCGCGTGTTTAGCTTTGTAGTCCTTGGTCGGCATCGTCCTACAGAGGACTACATCAATTCCTCTCGACGCTGTCGGGAATTCCCTACACTTCTGGTGAAGTGTCCGTGCCGGCCTGCCTTGAAAGGCTGGCGCGCTTTCCTCTACCGTAACCACCTGTCTCTACTGGTACGGAAACGCCATGTCTTTGGCCTGCTCACGCTCCTTGTTTTTCATGATTTTCATTACAGGCTCCCTGGCCTTGGGTGTTTCCTTTTACCTGGAATATGCGGTCGGACTCAGACCGTGCGGCTTGTGCCTTTTGCAGCGGTTTTGCCTGGCGTTGCTAACGGGTATCTGCCTGACAGCCTCCGTGCAGGGGCCTGGGCGTTTTGGGTCATTCCTGTATTGGTTGCTCGGCTTTTTCTGCAGCCTCGCGGGCACGATTACGGCGTGGCGGCAGATTTTGTTGCAGAGTGATCCTTTGCATGAGTTATCGACTTGCCCGCCCAACCTGGAAGCGGCGTACGAGAACATGCCCTGGTTATGCCAAGTCACGCACATGTTCCAAGGGGACGCCGATTGTGCCGAGATTTCCTGGTCGTTATTCGACCTGAGCGTTCCGGAGTGGAGTCTGTTGCTCTTTGTCGCGATGACGATTCTGGGAATTTATCAGTTGCTGCACATCGTCTGGCTTGCGTGCGAGCGACCGCTCAGCGGCGAGTTGTCGCACCGGGTGCAGTTGAGCGATTAAACACTTGTATGAACTTTATCTGCTGCGTACCTTGAAGCCACAGCCGCGCGGGCATAATCTGGCCCGCACGTGTCATTGGAATTATGTTGCTCGATGGCGCTCTGCCTGGCCGGTACTTGACCTTCAAGTGTGCGACAGGTGTAGGGCAGCATGACCCACAAGGGAAGAGAGATCACCATGCTCGAAAGTTGTCAGAATGCTCAGGAACGTTGGGGTGGAGTGCATCTGCTGATCGATCGTTGGTTGCAGGAACGTCACGAGCTGGTTCGAGCCTATGATGCTCTCGGCGCCAAGCCAGAGGCTCTCGGCGACAACCGCAAGCCGTTGCAGGAGTTCTGCGGCGTGCTGGTCGATTACGTGTCTGCCGGACACTTCGAGATCTACGAGCAGTTGACGGGGGAGGCCAAGGCCTTCAACGACAAGCGTGGTCTGGAACTGGCCGAGACCATCTACCCGCGCATCGATGTCATCACTGAAAAGCTGCTGGCGTTCAATGACCTGTGTGATGCAGGCAAGTGCGTCGCGGAGAAATTCAAGGAATTGGGCGGGCTGTTGCACGAACGCTTCGAGCTGGAAGATTGCCTGATCGAAGTGTTGCACACAGCTCACAAGGAAGAGGACTCGGTTCAGGCCTGAATCCCCTTCTGCAAGCTAAAAACGGTGCGCTATGCGCGCCGTTTTTTGTGTCCGCGATTCAGCTGGTGACGCCGCGCAATTCTACTTCAAATACCAGTGGTGTGAACGGTGCGATCAGGTCGCCGGCACCCTCCGCGCCATAGGCCTGAGACGATGGAATCACCAGCCGCCATTTCGCACCGACCGGCATGTTTTGCAGTGCACTGCGCCAGCCGCTGATCACGCTGTCGAGACTGAACCACTGCGGCTGACTGTTCTGATCGAACACCGTGCCATCCGGCAGGCGCCCGACATACAAAACCTGGACCTTGCCGTCAGGGCCAGCCTTGGCCCCCGTACCGGGAGTCAGCTCGGTCAGCAATACACCATCCGCTAATTCGCGAACGCCCGGCCTGGCTTTTTCTTCAGTGAGAAAACGCTGCTCTTTTTCGAGTGCGGCTTCGCTTTGCGGGAGTGCCGGTTGCTCGGCGATCCGGGCTTCATGCTCGGCCAGGATCTGCTCGATCTGCTCGTCTTTCAATGCCAGCGGCTTGCCTTGATACGCTTGTTGCAAGCCTTCCAGCAGTGCCTGAAGTTGCAGGTCGGGAACCTCCTGGCGCAGGCGTTCACCGAGGCTCGCCCCCAGGCTGTAGGCAAGATCGTGAGCGTTATTTGCGGAGGTTTTTTCGTCGGCCTGAGCCACCGAAAAAAACACGCACAGCGATAAAAAAAGGTAGCGCGACATGAGCACTCTCCAGCCTGATATGCGCTGGATTATGCCAGTGTGAATGCGCACAAAGGTGAACTGGTTTTGCGCAAGCGCAGAAGATTTTCGATCCGTTGCAACGCAACGCTTTGGATACTGTCAACATGCCCTAGCGGCGGTAGCAGCAGAGGTCTAGTATGAGCCGCACCCACGCCAGCCAGGAGGTAAACCATGTCGGCCACCAAGAAGCCTGTAAATACCCCGTTGCACTTACTCCAACAACTGTCGGGTAGCCTGCTCGATCATTTGGAAAACGCTTGTTCACAAGCTTTGGCTGATGCTGAAAAACTGCTCGCCAAACTGGAAAAGCAGCGCGGAAAAGCGCAAGAAAAATTGCACAAGTCCCGTACCAAATTGCAGGACGCCGCGGCGGCCGGCAAGGCCAAGGCACAAGCCAAAGCCAAGGGCGCGGTGAGTGAACTTGAGGAATTGCTCGATGCCCTCAAAGATCGTCAGTCCGAAACCCGCAGCTACATTCTGCAACTCAAGCGCGATGCTCAAGAAAGCCTGAAACTGGCCCAGGGCGTCGGTCGTGTCCAAGAGGCTGTCGGCAAGGCATTGTCCCTGCGTGCGGCCAAGCCTGCTGCGGCACCTGCCAAGAAAGCCGCTGCCAAACCCGCTGCTGCAAAAGCACCGGAAAAGTCTGCCGCCAAACCGGCCGCCAAAGCACCGGTGAAAGCCGCAGCAAAACCTGCCGCTAAACCTGCGGCGAAAAAACCAGCCGCTGCAAGCGCTGCAAAACCGGCTGCAAAACCTGCCGCCGCTAAACCTGCCGCCAGGCCAGCCGCTGTCAAAACAGCTGTCGCTAAACCGGCTGCAAAAACCGCTGCTGCTAAACCGGCGGTGGCGAAAACTGCAGCGGTGAAAGCAACTGCCAAACCGGCCGCAAAACCAGCTGCAAAAACTGCCGCTGCGAAACCTGCTGCCAAGCCTGTCGCGAAATCAGTCGCGACTAAAACGGCTGCCAAGCCAGCTGCAAAAGCTGCAGCCAAACCGGCTGCCAGAACTGTTGCTGCAAAACCTGCTGCAGCGAAACCAGCAGCCAAACCTGCCGCAGCCAAACCGGCTGCAAAACCAGCGGTGAAAAAACCGGTTGCCGCCAAGCCGGCCGCCGCGCCAGTTGCCAAGCCAGCCAATCCGGCTCCGGTAGCAACTTCTGCTTTAGCAGCAGCCACCTCGACAGCCACGCCAGCGCCAACGCCGGCCGCCGCATCGATCGCAGCAACCACCCCAACCAGCGCTTCCTAAGTGCCGGTTACCGCGACGCGCAGCTGATGCAGCGCGTCGTGGTCCAGGTTGGCGGCGCCTGTTGCCACACCTTCCAGCCAGGCCGTTAGATCGGTCGCCTCACCCTGCGGCCAACTTTGCGCCGATCGCTCCAGTCGCAACAACAGATGTCGCTCGGCTTCCAGCTCAAGTGACTTCACTTGTTCGCGCAACTTTTTCAGTTCTGCATCCTCAGTCGCGCAGGCTTTCCATTGCATACGCAATGCGCGCAGCGGTTGCACAACATCCGCATCCCAAGGTTGTGCCACGTCGCGTAGCCGCTGTAATCGCTGTTCATTGCAGGCGACGCCACGTTGTCCCAACCACGATCCACAGAGCAGCAAACACACATTGACGCCTGCCGACTGCAATTGCAGGCAAGCGCGTTCAACGCCGGGACGGGAGTAAGTCGTCAGGGAAAAGCTCCACAGGTCAGAGGACATAGTGCTACTCGCGCCAGTTGCGAGCGAAGCTGGTAGACTCCGCCGCCATTATGATTCGACTTCAGAACCTGACTTTACAGCGTGGCCCTCAACGTCTGCTAGAAGACGCTGAGCTGACCCTGCACGCCGGCCACAAAGCCGGCCTCATCGGTGCCAACGGCGCCGGCAAATCGAGCCTGTTTGCCTTGATTCGGGGCGAACTGCACCCGGACTCGGGTGACTGCTTTCTGCCGGCCGACTGGCGCATCGCCCACATGCGCCAGGAAATCGAGACGCTCGAACGCCTGGCGGTCGACTACGTGCTCGATGGCGACCTGCGACTGCGTGAGGTGCAACGCGACCTCGCCGCAGCCGAAGCGGCGCATGACGGTGCTGCTCAGGCCCGCCTGCACTCGGAACTCGACAGCGCTGACGGTTACACCGCCGACGCCCGGGCCCGCAAGCTGCTGGCCGGCCTTGGGTTCACCAACGAGCAGATGGATCGCCCGGTAGGAGATTTCTCCGGTGGCTGGCGGATGCGTCTGAACCTGGCGCAGGCTTTGATGTGCCCCTCGGACCTGTTGCTACTCGACGAACCGACCAACCACTTGGACCTCGACGCCATCATCTGGCTCGAAGAGTGGCTCAAAAGTTACCCCGGCACTTTGTTGCTGATTTCCCACGACCGGGACTTCCTCGATGCTGTGGTCGATCACGTGGCTCACGTCGATCAACGCAAGATCACGCTGTATCGCGGTGGTTATAGCGCCTTCGAACGCGCCCGCGCCGAACGTCTGGCCCAGCAACAGCAGGCTTACGAGAAGCAGCAGGCGCAACGTGCGCACATGGAAAGTTACATCGCCCGCTTCAAGGCCCAGGCCACCAAGGCCCGTCAGGCACAGAGCCGGATCAAGGCGCTGGAGCGGATGGAAGAATTGTCCGCCGCCCACGTTGATTCGCCCTTCGATTTCGTTTTCCGTGAATCGCAGAAAATCTCCAGCCCGCTGATCGACCTGTCCGATGCCCGTTTGGGTTACGGCGACAAAACCGTGCTGGAGAAGGTCAAGCTGCAACTGACCCCCGGCGCGCGCATCGGTTTGCTCGGCCCGAACGGCGCCGGTAAATCGACGCTGATCAAAAACCTCGCCGGTGAGCTCGAGCCGTTGGCCGGTCGCCTGACCCGTGGCGAAAACACCGTGGTGGGCTACTTCGCTCAGCATCAGTTGGACTCTCTCGATTCCAAGGCCAGCCCGTTGCTGCACTTGCAGCGTCTGGCACCGACCGAGCGTGAGCAGACCCTGCGCGACTTCCTCGGTGGTTTTGACTTCCGTGGTGCGCGCATCGATGAGCCGGTACTGAACTTTTCCGGCGGTGAAAAGGCCCGTCTGGCTCTGGCGTTGATCGCTTGGGATCGACCGAACCTGCTGCTGCTCGACGAACCCACCAACCACCTGGACCTCGAAATGCGTCTGGCGCTGACCATGGCGCTACAGGAGTTCAGTGGTGCGGTTCTGGTGGTCTCCCACGATCGCCATTTGCTCAAAAGCACGACAGATAATTTCTATCTGGTGGCGGACGGCAAGGTCGAGGAATTTGACGGCGACCTGGAAGACTACGCCCGTTGGCTGGTCGACTATCGCCAGCGCAATGCGCCGGTCAGCAATACGCCGGTTAATCCGGACAAGACCGACAAGAAAGCCCAGCGCCAGGCCGCTGCTGCGTTGCGTCAGCAACTGGCGCCGCACAAGCGTGAGGCTGACAAGCTGGAAGCCGAGCTGGGCAAGCTGCACGAGAAGCTGGCGAAGATAGATACGAGCCTCGGCGACAGCGATATCTACGAACCGGCGCGCAAGAATGATTTGCGCGATCTGCTGGCTGAACAAGCCAAGCTGAAGGTGCGTGAAGCCGAGCTGGAAGAAGCCTGGATGGAAGCGCTGGAACTGCTTGAAAGCCTGCAGTCGGAGCTGGAGGCGCTGTCTTGATGGAGGCGTTCAAGCTGCCGTTGCCGGCGGTGTGGATCGAACCCCTCTGGCTCGTCGTGCAAATCCTGCTGATTCTGCTGGCCGGTTATTTTGCCCAGCGTTTCGTCGCCAAAGGCCTGAACCGGCTGGGCGAGCGTTATCCGTTTCCGCCGCAGTTGCTGATGCCGCTACGAGGCGGACTGCGCTGGCTGATCATGGGCAGCGCATTGATTGTCGTACTCGAACGCCTCGGGGTGTCGGCCACGGTACTCTGGACCGCGCTGTCTGGCTTCGTCGCGGTGGCGGCGGTGGCGTTCTTCGCCATGTGGAGCGTGCTCTCCAACCTGCTGTGCGCGATCCTGATCTTCACCGTCGGCCCGTTTCGCCTCGGCGATGTGGTCGAGTTGGTGGACACCACGGACAAGCCTGGCGTCAAAGGTCGGGTGGTGGCGATCAATCTGCTTTACACCACGTTGATCGAAGCGGAAGAACTCGGCACCGGCAGCGCCATGGTTCAGGTGCCTAACAGCCTGTTCTTCCAGCGCTCGGTTCGACGCTGGCGCGGGAGTGATGTATTCCCTTCTAGCGGGTTTGAAAAGTAGTTTTCTGTTGCCCGAGATACCGCTTTCGCGAGCAGGCTCGCTCCCACATGGGTTGCATGGGTGTTCGCATAATTTGTGAACACCGAAGATCATTGTGGGAGCGAGCCTGCTCGCGAAGGGGCCCTGAGGTTGTAAACACTGGTTGTCAGCCGTCGCATCTCGCAAAAATATTGATAGTCACCAACCCAAAGCCGCATTAGCTTAGACGTCTGTCACGAGTCTGATTCGAGGTGTGCAATGGAGCTTCAAACATGGCTGGCGTTTTTCGCCGCCTGCTGGGTGATCAGTCTCTCTCCCGGTGCCGGCGCCATTGCGTCGATGTCCAGCGGTTTGCAATACGGTTTTTGGCGCGGTTACTGGAATGCCCTGGGCCTGCAATTGGGCCTGGCGGTGCAGATCGCGATTGTCGGCGCCGGTGTGGGCGCGATCCTCACGGCTTCAGCTTCTGCCTTCTATGCGATCAAATGGTTCGGCGTGGCGTACCTGGTGTACCTCGCCATCAAGCAATGGCGCGCGCTGCCCAGCGACATGAGCGATGACGCGGCGGTGCGTCAGATCGGCAAGCCGATGGCGCTGGTGTTCCGTGGTTTCCTGGTCAACATCAGCAACCCCAAGGCGCTGGTATTCATGCTGGCGGTGTTGCCACAGTTCATTGACCCGCATGCACCGTTGCTGGCGCAGTATCTGATCATTGGCGTGACCATGATCTGTGTCGACCTGATCGTCATGGCCGGTTACACCGGGCTGGCGTCCAAAGTGCTGCGTCTGTTGCGCACACCCCAGCAGCAAAAACGCATGAACCGCACCTTTGCCGGGCTGTTCATCGGCGCAGCGGCGTTCATGGCGACGCTGCGTAAAGCCGCGGTTTAAAGCACTCAGGTACAAAAAAGGCGACCCCTTGGTTAATGCCAGTCAGTTAAGCTGACTGGCATTTTTATTTTTGATCGGATACTTCGGTGATTTAAGCCGGATGGCCCGGGGATAAAGGCGCTCCTCCCGCCGATGCGGCAGCACGTAGTGCGGCGCTGAAGCATGCAGCTCGGCCAAGTATTTGGGGATGTTCCCGGATCGGTCGGCGGAGACGCTGTTGATAAACCCGAGAATCGCCCAGGTGCAGGCGGTAAAGCTCATTTCGCACGGGTAAATCCCAGGACAGTGGCGACTCATTTCCACCATCTGATAGCGCAACAAGTTGTAGCCCAACAACACGCCCCACCATTCCTGCTCGATCATCTCGGGCGTTTTGCTGCGCAGCGTGTAACTGCTGTTGAGCAGAGTCTGTTTCATTTCCCGAAACCCGAGTTCGATCTCCCAACGCTGGCTGTACAGATCGACGATTTCGTCGGCCGGAAAGCGCAATGGGTCGGCCATCGAGGACAGAATCTGACACACCTTGCCCTTGACGGTTTTGCTCAGGAGTCGTGCGGTCAGGCGCTCTGGCAGGCCCGGCCATTGCTTGCGGGCCTGCGGCGAGGTACTCAGCGAAACAATCGCATCCTGGCACCCCAAACGCTGGATCACCTCATACTGCGAGCCTTTTTTCAGCGGCATCAGCCAGTGGCGTTCAACGCCTGCTTGCTGCCACTGATGCAGTAAACCTAACGAGTAAAAACCACGATCAAACAGCGTCAACGAGTGATCGGGCGTGGTTTCGATCAGTTGCTCGGCCAGTTTCATTTCGTTGCTGCGGTAGCCGTCAAAAGCGCTGCCAATCAGCAAGTGGCTGGTCAACTCCATTTGGCAGACCATGCGCACCTGAGGAAAACCGGTGTCGCCATGCTGGTTGCTGGCGGAGTCGAAACGCGCACGGTTTTCAGGGGTGTCGGGCGTTCGCCAGACGACGCCATCAACACCCAGTAAGCGCAAACCGGCCCAAGTCGGATGGCCAGCCGCTTCGTGCCAACTTTTCTGGGTCAGATCGAAGACTTGTCGTACAGCTTCGCTGCCCAATCTCTGACGGGCCTGGACTACAGCGCTGGGGGCGACCAACGGCCGTTGTCCTGGCAGCATGATGTTCATGCGACTGACCACGTCCCACGCCGACATGCGCCGGAAGAACGCCATGGAGATCACGCACCAGAGCATCATTTCCAACGGCAAACGGCGCTTGCACAGCGTCGCCACGCCTGCCTGTTCAAGTGCCTGCTCGACCAAAGAGGGATCGAGCAAGGCATCCAATCCCTCGATAGAGCGGGGGGTAGAGGCGATGTTGTGGGTCAGTTCCAGTGCCCGAGCGAGACGCATAAAAAATCCGATGCCAGTACAGGCATCGGATTTTGATTTCTTGCGGCCAAAGGTCAAGCGAGAAGGCTTAACTGATCGGCATTACCCCTTGAGGTCGCCTTTTTCATGTCCGAACAAGCACAGAACCGGCGGTGCTTGCGAACAAAGCTTGAGTGAAAGTCATTGGGAGGGAACAATGTGTTACTTCGTATTACCAATTGAGATTCATTCATGACTGCCCCGTCCCGTTTTCTGGCCTGGCTGGTGCTTCCGCTGTTTGCCTTGTGCAGTTCCAATCTGCTGGCCGACACCGTGGAAGGCGCGCCGCAAGCGCTGCATTTACTCGATTACATCAGCGCGGATTACCCGCAAACCGTGCAAGCGGGCAAGGTGATCGATGAGTCCGAATACCGCGAGCAGCTGGAATCCATCAAAACCTTGCAAGGCTTGATCAGTGCGATGCCGGCCAAGCAGGAGAAAGCCGGGCTGGAGCAGGGTGTCAGCTCGCTGGCCAGTGCCATCGCGACCCGTCAGGACGGAGCGGACGTGGCCCGTCAGGCCCGGCAACTGGGTGCGAAACTGGCCGTGACCTTTGAAGTCAGTCAGGCTCCGATCATTACTCCGGATCCGGCCCGAGGTGCACCGCTGTATGCCCAACATTGTTCGGTATGCCACGGTGATGCGGGGGCTGGCGATGGTCCTGCGGGGGTGGGCTTGACACCGCCACCGTCCAATCTGCGTGATACGGCACGCCTGGATCATCTGAGCCTCTACGCGCTCTACAGCACCTTGGGCCAGGGTATCGAAGGCACCGACATGCCGGCCTTCGCCGATCAGCTTGACGATCGTCAGCGCTGGGACCTGGCCACCTACATCGCCAGCTTCAGCGCCGATCCGGCGGTTGCCAAATCCGACAAGATCTACAACATCGCCGACCTCGGGCGTCAGACGCCGGCCGAAGTACAGGCCGCTGATGGCCCACAAGGCGCCGCCACGTTCCGTGCGCAGCGGGCGCAACCGCCGCAGGTCAAGCGTGGCCCGGCGCAGTTGCTCGATTACACCGCCGCTACTCTGGACAAGAGCATCGCCGCCTACCGTGCCGGCGATCAGGACCAAGCCTATGACCTGTCTGTCGCAGCGTATCTGGAAGGCTTCGAGCTGGTCGAAAGCTCCCTCGACAACGTCGATGCCAACGTGCGCAAGGACACTGAAAAATCGCTAATGGCCTACCGTCAGTCGTTGCAGGACGGTTTGCCGGTGGCCCAGGCCCAACAGCGCCTGGACACGGCCAAGAACAAATTGAAGGAATCTGCGGGCCTGCTGGGCAGCGATGGCTTGAGTTGGTCCCTGAGCTTCATCTCTGGTCTGCTGATTTTGCTGCGTGAAGGCCTGGAAGCCATCCTGGTGCTGGCGGCGATCCTGGCTTTCCTGCGCAACACCGGTCAGCAATCGGCCGTGCGCAGCGTCAATGTCGGTTGGGGCCTGGCACTGGTGGCCGGTCTGGCGACCTGGGCGCTGGCGGCGTACGTGATCGATGTCAGCGGCTCGCAGCGTGAGCTGCTGGAAGGCGCGACGGCGCTGTTTGCCTCGGTCATGGTGCTCTGGCTCGGGGTGTGGATGCACGACCGTCGCCATGCGGCGGCGTGGCAGGATTACATCAAAAGCAGCCTGGTGGGTGGTGGCGGGCGTTTCGGTTTTGCGATCCTGGCGTTCTTCTCGGTGTATCGCGAGTTGTTCGAAGTGATTCTGTTCTACGAAACCCTATGGCTGCAGGCCGGACCTGCCGGGCACAACGCGTTGCTGGCCGGCGGCGCGACGGCGCTGGTGCTGTTGGTGGGGCTGGCGTGGGTGATTCTGCGCGGTTCGGCGAAGTTGCCGCTGGCGTTGTTCTTCAGCATCAACGCCGCTCTGCTGTGCGCGTTGTCGGTGGTGTTCGCCGGGCATGGCGTGAAAGCGCTGCAGGAAGCCGGGATCTTCGGCACCCGGCCGGTGCCGTTCTTTGATTTTGACTGGCTGGGCATTCATGCGGATGCGTATTCGCTGAGTGCTCAGGCGGTGGCGATCATTGCGATTGTTGTGTTGTATAGCCGTAGTCGGATGGCGGAGAAGCAGCGGGTGACAATCTCTTAACGGCATTCGCTGCGCTCATAATCGCGAGCAGGCTCGCTCCCACAAGGATGATGTGTATTCTGTGGGAGGCGAGCCTGCTCGCGATTTTTTTTGGAAGAGGAAAAAATGATGCGAGTCTGGATCGACGCCGACGCCTGCCCACGGGCGGCCAAGGATCTGGTGGTGAAGTCCGCCCTCAAGCGCCAGTACGAAGTGGTGTTGGTGGCGGGGCAGCCGCAGATCAAGCCGGGGCTGGCGCTGGTGAAGTTGATCGTGGTGCCGAGTGGTCCGGACGCCGCCGATGATTACCTGGTGGAGCATGCGGTGCCGGGTGAGCTGGTGATTTGCAGCGATGTGCCGCTGGCGGACCGTCTGGTGAAGAAGGGCGTGGCCGCGCTGGACCCGCGGGGCAAAGAGTTCGATGCGCAGAACATGGGCGACCGGCTCGCGGTGCGCAATCTGTTCACCGACCTGCGAGAACAGGGGCAGATGGGCGGCGGACCGGCACCGTTTGGCGAACGAGAGAAGCAGGCGTTCGCCAATGCGCTGGACCGGATACTCACCCGGTTGAGCCGAAAGTCCTGAGCCAAGCGGTGATCCCTGTGGGAGCGGGCTTGCCCGCGAAAGCGGTGTGTCAGTCACATCGCTGCTGGATGTGCCGCCGTCTTCGCTGGCAAGCCAGCTCCTACAGTGGAATAGTGTCAGGCGTCGTTTTCGTGGGTCAGTTCGAGGACGCGGTCAACCATTTTGTTGATGCCGGAGGCCGCCTCACTGATGCTCTGCGCCAACATGTACGCCGGTGTACTCACCAGTTTACGTGCCCGGTCTTCGACGATTTCGGTCACGGCGCAATCGGTGTGGGTCGCGCCCATTTTGTTCATGGCTGCCGCAGTCTCGGCGTCGTTGCCGATGGTGCAGTTCACCCCCGGGCCATAGATCTTCGCCGCCAGCGCTGGCGAGATGCACATCAAGCCGACTGGCTTCCCCGCTTCGGCGAAGGCTTCGGTCAGCGCCAGGACATCCGGTTGCACGGTGCAACCCGCGCCTTCGATGGCGAAGTTCGACAGGTTCTTGGCTGAGCCAAATCCGCCGGGAACGATCAGCGCGTCGAAGTCGTCGACATCGGCCTCGCGAATATCCTTGATGTTGCCCCGGGCGATCCGCGCCGATTCCACCAATACATTGCGCGACTCAGGCATTTCGTCGCCGGTCAGGTGATTGATCACATGCAATTGCGCGATGTTCGGGGCAAAGCACTGCACCTGAGCGCCACGCTGGTCCAGTCTCAGCAGGGTAATCACGCTTTCGTGGATCTCGGCGCCGTCGTACACGCCACAGCCGGAAAGGATCACTGCAATTTTTTTGCTCATGGTTTTTTCTCCAGATTCATGACGTTAAATGTCCACTAATTTGTCACTCGTTGCCATAGGGTAAATACGCGGTTACACCTAACATCTGTCCTCAAAATTCCGATCAGGGCGCGTCATGGACTTCATTCTGTATGCGGTGCCTTTTTTCTTTGTACTGATTGCCGTGGAACTGCTGGCCGATCGTTGGCGCGGGGTCAGCCATTATCGCGTGGCCGATGCGATCAACAGCTTGAGCGCCGGTGTGCTGTCGACCACTACGGGCCTGTTGACCAAAGGTGTCGGGCTGTTGACCTACGCGTTTGCCCTTGAGCATATGGCGCTATTCGAGCTATCGGCCGACAGCGTTTGGGTCTGGATATTTGCCTTTGTCCTCTACGACTTCTGCTACTACTGGCTGCACCGCATGGGCCATGAACGCAATATCCTCTGGGCCGCACACTCGGTGCATCACCAGAGCGAGGAGTACAACCTTTCCACGGCGCTGCGCCAGACCAGCACCGGCTTTCTGCTGAGCTGGATTTTCTACCTGCCGATGGCCGTGCTCGGCGTGCCGCTGCTGGTGTTCGTCAGCGTGGCGGCGCTGAACCTGCTGTATCAGTTCTGGGTGCATACCAGGCACATTCCCAAGCTCGGCTGGTTCGAATGGTTCTTCGTGACACCGTCCAATCACCGGGCTCACCATGCGCAGAATGCTCTCTACATGGATCGCAACTACGGTGGGGTGTTCATTATTTGGGACCGGCTATTTGGCTCGTTTCAAGAAGAAGACGACAACGAGCCGGTGATTTTCGGCGTGACCACGCCGTTGGCGAGCTGGAATCCGCTGTGGGCAAACGTGCAGTTCTATGCGCAGTTGTGGGATGACGCGCGGCGTGCCGAGAGCAAGTGGGACAAGCTGCGGATCTGGTTCATGCGCACCGGTTGGCGTCCGGCGGATGTGGCGGCCAAGTACCCGACGAGCAAGCCTGACTTGAGTCTGTTCCGTAAATTCGAGGTGCCCATGGACAGCCGTCAGCAACTGTATGTGGTGTTGCAGTTTTGCGCCTACATCGCGCTCGGCAGCTACTTGATGAACCTGGAAAGGAGCCTGCCAGCTGCCGCGTTGGTACTTGGCTGGGGGGCGGTGGCGCTGGGGTTGTTTACATTGGGCGTGGCCCTGGAGAATCGCCCGTGGGCGTTGAAGCTGGAGCTGCTGCGGCTGGCATCGAACGTGCCGCTGGTATGGCTGGCGCCGGTAGTCGGGCTGTGGCCGGCCAGCGCGGTGGGTTGGGTCGGCCTGCTCAGTTACAGCTTGTTCAGTGTCATCGGCCTCTACTGTTGCAGAAACCGCTTCACTCGCTTGGCGTCTTAGGCACTTCTACATTGACTCGTTCGGCTTTCAGGGCTTGCTCGTCGGCGTAGACTTTTTTCGCCAGACGGGCATTTTTGAAACGACGACGCAGCCACAGGCCCAAGCCCACTACCAGCAGGGCGCCGAGCACCCACAGTTCGTACTTCTTGACGCTGCCGAGCATGCCTTCCAGCACCGCGCCAAAGTGATAAGCCGCTGCGGCCAGTGCGGTCGCCCAGATCGCCGCACCAATCCCGTTCAACAGCAGATAACGTCCCGGTGGATAGCCCGACAGGCCGATGGCCACCGGCATCACAGTGCGCAAACCGTAGACAAAGCGGAAGCTCAGCACCCAGATGTCCGGGTGCTTGCGGATGTGCTCCAGCGCCCGATCACCCATCATTTGCCAGCGCGGCTTGCGGGCCAGCAATTTACGACCGTGCTTGCGTCCCATGAAATACCACAGCTGATCACCGGCATAACTGCCGAAGAACGCCACAACCACCACCAGATTGATGTCCATGTATCCGCGGAACGCGAGGAAGCCGGCGAGCACAAGGATGGTTTCGCCTTCGAAGAACGTGCCGAGAAACAGGGCAAAGTAGCCAAAGTCGTGCAGAAATTGTTGGAGCATTGTCTGGGTGCTGGCGAAATGAACGCGCAGCCTAACCCTTCGTGCACATTCATGAAAGTGTCCAAATGTGTCTCGACGTGAACATTTCCTACAACGACAATGGAATGCGACTACCTGCCGCAGGGGTGCACATAACTGTCATGTGTTGGTCATAATGGTCGCTTATAACTGTCACGCTCGCCCGCCAGCGCGAGCTCAGGAGTCTGCCGTGAGCTTTACCCCCGCCAACCGTCTGTTTCCCGCCACCCGTCTGCGTCGCAACCGTCGTGATGAATTTTCGCGTCGACTGGTTCGGGAAAACGTTCTGAGCGTCGATGACCTGATCCTGCCGGTGTTCGTCCTGGACGGTGAAAACCGTCGCGAGGCGGTGGCCTCGATGCCGGGCGTCGAACGCCTGACCATCGATCTGTTGCTGGAAGAAGCCGCGAAGTGGGTCGAGCTGGGGATTCCGGCGTTGGCGCTGTTCCCGGTCACGCCACCTGAGCTCAAGACACTGGATGCCGCCGAAGCCTGGAACCCGAACGGTATTGCCCAGCGCGCCACTCGCGCCTTGCGCGCGCAGTTCCCGGAGCTGGGGGTGATCACCGATGTTGCCCTGGACCCGTTTACCACCCACGGTCAGGACGGCATCATCGACGAAGAAGGCTACGTGCAGAACGACATTACCGTCGATGCACTGGTCAGGCAGGCCCTGTCCCATGCCGAAGCTGGCGCGCAGGTGGTGGCCCCGTCCGACATGATGGACGGTCGCATCCAGGCCATCCGCGAAGCTCTGGAGCTGGCCGATCACGTCAACGTGCGGATCATGGCCTATTCGGCAAAATACGCCAGCGCCTATTATGGCCCGTTCCGCGACGCGGTCGGTTCGGCGCTGAACCTGGGCAAGGCCAACAAGGCCAGTTATCAGATGGACCCGGCCAACAGCAACGAAGCCCTGCACGAAGTGGCGGCAGACTTGTCAGAAGGCGCGGACATGGTCATGGTCAAGCCAGGCATGCCGTATCTGGACATCCTTTACCGGGTCAAAGAAGAGTTCAAAGTGCCGACGTTTGTTTATCAAGTCAGCGGCGAATACGCCATGCACATGGCGGCGATCCAGAATGGCTGGTTGAGCGAAGGGGTTATTCTCGAATCCCTGACCGCTTTTAAACGTGCAGGCGCCGATGGCATCCTGACTTACTTTGCCGTCCGTGCCGCTCAACTGTTACGAGAGCAAAAATAGCCCTCCCAGGAACATTTCATGAATACCGAAGTACTCACTGAAGTTGCCGTAAAAGAGGCTCAACCTGTGGTCGAGCAAATCGCAGAAACCCCGCCGGAGCTGGAGCCCGCTCCGCCCGCGGTGGTGGCGGAAACCGCTGCCGCAGCTGCGGCGCCTGCGATTGCCATTCCCGGACTGGATGACAGCAGCCTGTACATCCATCGCGAGCTCTCGCAACTGCAGTTCAACATCCGCGTGCTGGAACAGGCGCTGGATGAGTCCTACCCGTTGCTGGAGCGGCTGAAGTTTCTGCTGATCTTCTCCAGCAACCTGGACGAGTTCTTCGAAATTCGTGTGGCCGGCCTGAAGAAACAGATCACCTTCGCCCGTGAACAAGCCGGCGCCGATGGTCTGCAACCGCATCAGGCCCTGGCCCGCATCAGCGAACTGGTGCACGGTCACGTTGACCGTCAGTACGCGATCCTCAACGACATTCTGTTGCCAGAGCTGGAAAAACATCAGGTCCGCTTCATCCGTCGTCGTCACTGGACCACCAAGCTCAAAACCTGGGTTCGCCGTTATTTCCGCGACGAGATCGCGCCGATCATCACCCCGATCGGTCTCGACCCGACGCACCCGTTCCCGTTGCTGGTAAACAAGAGCCTGAACTTCATCGTCGAGCTCGAAGGCATCGACGCCTTCGGTCGCGATTCCGGTCTGGCGATTATCCCGGCGCCGCGCCTGCTGCCGCGGGTCATCAAGGTGCCGGAAGAAGTCGGCGGCGCCGGCGACAACTATGTGTTCCTGTCGTCGATGATCCACGCCCACGCCGATGACTTGTTCCAGGGCATGAAGGTCAAGGGCTGCTACCAGTTCCGTCTGACCCGCAACGCCGACCTGGCGCTGGATTCCGAGGATGTCGAAGACCTGGCCCGCGCGTTGCGCGGCGAACTGTTCTCGCGTCGCTACGGTGATGCGGTGCGTCTGGAAGTGGCTGACACCTGCCCGAAACACCTGTCGGACTACCTGCTCAAGCAATTCAACCTGAGCGAGTCCGAGCTGTATCAGGTCAACGGTCCGGTGAACCTGACGCGTCTGTTCAGCATCACCGGCCTGGACAGCCAGCGCGAGCTGCAATACCTGCCGTTCACGCCGCAGATCCCGAAACTGCTGCAAAACAGCGAGAACATCTTCAGCGTGATCAGCAAGCAGGACATCCTGCTGTTGCACCCGTTCGAATCGTTTACCCCGGTGGTCGACCTGCTGCGTCAGGCCGCCAAGGACCCGCACGTGCTGGCCGTGCGTCAGACCCTGTACCGTTCTGGCGCCAACTCGGAAATCGTCGATGCGCTGGTGGATGCGGCGCGTAACGGCAAAGAGGTCACGGCGGTGATCGAATTGCGTGCACGGTTCGACGAAGAATCCAACCTGCAACTGGCCAGCCGCCTGCAAGCGGCCGGTGCAGTGGTGATCTACGGCGTGGTCGGTTTCAAGACCCACGCCAAGATGATGCTGATTCTGCGTCGCGAGGCGGGTGAAATTGTCCGTTACGCCCACTTGGGCACGGGCAACTATCACGCCGGCAACGCCCGCCTTTACACCGACTACAGCCTGCTGACCTCCGACGATGCCTTGTGCGAAGACGTCGGCAAACTGTTCAGCCAGTTGATCGGTATGGGTAAAACCCTGCGCATGAAGAAGCTGCTGCATGCGCCGTTCACGCTGAAGAAGGGCATGCTCGACATGATTGCCCGGGAGACTCAGTTCGCCCTCGATGGCAAGCCGGCGCACATCATTGCCAAGTTCAACTCGCTGACCGATCCCAAGATCATCCGCGCGCTGTACAAGGCCAGTCAGTCCGGGGTGCGTATCGACCTGATAGTGCGCGGCATGTGCTGCCTGCGTCCGGGCATCGCCGGGGTTTCGCACAACATCCACGTGCGCTCGATCATCGGTCGTTTCCTGGAACACACGCGGGTCTTCTACTTCCTCAATGGCGGCGAAGAACAGATGTTCCTCTCCAGTGCCGACTGGATGGAACGCAACCTCGACAAGCGCGTCGAGACCTGCTTCCCGGTGGAAGGTCGCAAGCTGATTGTGCGGGTCAAAAAAGAGCTGGAGCTGTACCTCACGGATAACACGCACAGCTGGAGCTTGCAGTCGGACGGTCGTTACGTCCGTAACACGCCGACCGGCAACCAGAACCCGCGCAGTGCCCAGGCGACATTGCTGGAGCGTTTGGGCAGCCCGATCCTGACGGTGCGTTAACGCTGGCCTGATGTAAAAAAATGGCGATCCCAAGGGATCGCCATTTTTGTTTCACCACCGCCCCCTGCAGGAGCACGGCTTGCCGGCGGTGGCTCCCGTGAGATCGCCATCGCCGGCAAGCCGTGCTCCTACAAGCGGGTGTTTCAGCGAGCGCTCAGCACGATATCGACGCGGGTGAGCCATTCAGCTTCGATGGCGAAGTCGGCCTGGGTCAGTTGGTTGTCGTCCAGCCATTGATCCGGGAACAGCACTTCCAGGCTGTTGCCCTTGGCGCGCAGCTCTACCTGAGGCATTTGCTGGGTGCCGCGGATGTGATGGAACAGGATCGCAAAGCGCAGCAATACGCACAGACGAATCAGCTTGATGCCGTCATCGCCGAACTCGGCGAATTTGTCCTTGGGAATGTTGCGCCGGTGACCACGTACCAGCAGGGCCAGCATTTGCTGGTCCTCGCGGGAGAACCCGGCCAGGTCCGAGTGCTCGATCAGGTAGGCGCCGTGCTTGTGGTACTGATAGTGCGCGATGTCCAGGCCCACTTCGTGGACTTTGGCGGCCCAGCCGAGCAGTTCACGCCAGACACCGTCATCCAGATCCCAGTCCTTGGCGACTTGATCGAAGGCATGCAGCGCCTTGCGTTCAACCCGTACCGCTTGTTCCTGATCGACGTGATAACGCTCCATCAACGAGCTGAGCGTGCGCTCACGGACGTCTTCGTGGTGATGACGGCCCAACAGGTCGTAGAGCACGCCTTCACGTAGCGCGCCTTCGCAGTGGTCCATGCGCTTGAGTTCGAGGGCGTCGAAAATCGCTTCGAGAATCGCCAGGCCCGCCGGGAAAATCGCCCGGCGGTCGGGCTTGATGCCGTCGAAGTCGATTTTCTCGACGTCGCCGAGCTTGATCAGCTTGCGCTTGAGCCAGGCCAGACCTTCGGCATTCACCTCGCCAGTGCCGTGGCCGCCGGCCTTCAGCGCCAGGCCGATAGCGCGGATAGTACCCGAGGAGCCAATGGCTTCATCCCAGGTCAGGCGGTGCAGGGCGTGTTCAATGCTCATGATCTCCAGCCGTGCCGCGGTGTACGCCTGGGCGTAGCGGGCCGGGGTGATCTTGCCGTCCTTGAAGTAGCGCTGGGTGTAGCTGACGCAGCCCATTTGCAGGCTTTCGCGCAGCAGCGGCTCAAAACGCTGGCCGATGATGAATTCGGTACTGCCGCCGCCGATGTCGGCCACCAGGCGTTTGCCCGGGGTGTCGGCGAGGGTGTGGGACACGCCGAGGTAGATCAGGCGCGCTTCTTCACGGCCGGAGATGACTTCTACCGGGTGCCCGAGGATGTCTTCGGCGCGACGGATGAATTCGGCGCGGTTACGGGCCTCACGCAGGGCGTTGGTGCCAACGATGCGCACGGCGCCCGGGGGCATACCGTTGATCAGTTGGGCAAAACGCTTGAGGCAATCAAGCCCGCGCTGCATGGATTCTTCGTTGAGATGGCGCTCTTCGTCGATGCCGGCGGCCAGCTGAACCTTCTCCCCGAGACGCTCGAGAATGCGGATTTCGCCGTTCTGGGCCTTGGCCACGACCATGTGAAAGCTGTTGGAGCCCAGGTCGATTGCGGCGATCAGGGACAGATTCTTGGCTTGGGATTGCGGCATGGTCAGGGTCTCGGTCGATAACCTCGACATCGTGCCACGATCAACGGCTGGCGCCAACGCGCAGTGTTCAAAGCGTTGATCCAGCACAACCCTGTGGCGAGGGGGCTTGCCCCCGTTCGGCTGCGCAGCAAAGACAACGTCGCTGCCATGCGCAAGGAATTGAAGGCCGGCGACTTCGAGGCGGCGGCATGGCTGGATTTCGAGTTCCACCGACGCATCCTGCTGGCCAGCGGGAATCAGGCGATGCTGAGCATCCTGACCGCCAGCGCCGAGATCTTTCTGGAGAGCCAAAAACTACCGTTCATCGGGTCTGAGCGGGCCATGGAAACCTGGCAGGAACACCGAAAAATCCTCCGCGCGCTGACCCGGCGGGCATCCGGCGCTGCGCAGAAGGCTATGCACGAACATGTACGAAACGCGGCGTTGCGTACAGGTATTGCCTTCGTTGCTCCCGCCGCCTCATGACTTGAGCTATACCCAAACTCATGGATCACCATAGCGAGACTCAATCATCTGCACCTTCCTGAACGAAGGAAGGGCCGCTATGATGGGCCACGTTTTTTTGCTTACAACCTGGAGACTTCCATGAGCAGCGATCTTATCAAACACGTCACCGACGCTAGCTTCGACGTCGACGTCCTCAAGGCCGAAGGCGCTGTACTGGTCGACTACTGGGCTGAATGGTGCGGCCCTTGCAAAATGATCGCTCCTGTTCTGGACGAAATTGCTGAAACCTACAAAGGCAAGCTGACCGTTGCCAAACTGAACATCGACGAAAACCAGGAAACACCGGCCAAGCATGGCGTGCGTGGTATCCCGACCCTGATGCTGTTCAAGAACGGCAACGTTGAAGCGACCAAGGTCGGCGCACTGTCCAAGTCGCAGCTGGCTGCTTTCCTCGACGCCAACATCTAAGCGTTGATCTAAGCGTCATCAAAAAGGCCCCGCACATTGCGGGGCCTTTTCGTTATTCAGGGCTAGACGCTCCGAAACTCAGGTGTTACATTCGGCCCCGCACTGGTTTCTCCATTGCCCCCTGCTAGCCGTCGCCGACGCACTCCTTTTCGAATAAGTACGCGATCCTGTCGCCTTCTCTGCGGCGCGGCCTCATTAAGCCAAAAGCTTAATTTCCCCCCTCCATAAATGATTACGTCATTCCTATATGAATCTGACTGAACTCAAGCAAAAGCCGATTACCGAACTGCTCGAATTGGCCGAACAGATGGGCATAGAAAATATGGCCCGTTCGCGCAAGCAGGACGTGATTTTCTCCCTGCTCAAAAAGCACGCTAAAAGCGGCGAGGAAATCTCCGGTGATGGCGTGCTGGAGATTCTCCAGGACGGCTTCGGCTTCCTGCGCTCCGCTGACGCTTCCTATCTGGCCGGCCCGGACGATATCTACGTCTCGCCAAGCCAGATCCGTCGCTTTAACTTGCGCACCGGTGACACCATCGTTGGCAAGATCCGCCCTCCAAAGGAAGGCGAGCGTTATTTCGCGCTGCTCAAGGTTGATACGATCAACTACGATCGTCCCGAGAACGCGAAAAACAAGATTCTCTTCGAGAATCTGACCCCGCTGTTCCCGACTGTGCGCATGAAGATGGAAGCCGGTAACGGTTCCACCGAAGACTTGACCGGTCGTGTCATCGACCTGTGCGCCCCGATCGGCAAAGGCCAGCGCGGTCTGATCGTTGCACCGCCGAAAGCCGGTAAAACCATCATGCTGCAGAACATTGCAGCGAACATCGCACGTAACAACCCGGAAGTTCATCTGATCGTCTTGCTGATCGACGAGCGTCCGGAAGAAGTGACCGAAATGCAGCGCACCGTGCGCGGCGAAGTGGTTGCCTCGACGTTCGACGAGCCGCCAACCCGCCACGTGCAGGTTGCCGAAATGGTGATCGAGAAGGCCAAGCGCCTGGTCGAACACAAGAAAGACGTGGTGATCCTGCTCGACTCCATCACCCGTCTGGCTCGCGCCTACAACACCGTGATCCCGAGCTCCGGCAAGGTACTGACCGGTGGTGTCGATGCCCACGCCCTGGAAAAACCGAAACGTTTCTTCGGCGCCGCGCGGAACATCGAGGAAGGCGGCTCGCTGACCATCATCGCCACCGCGCTGGTTGAAACCGGCTCGAAGATGGACGAAGTGATCTACGAAGAATTCAAAGGCACCGGCAACATGGAACTGCCTCTGGATCGTCGTATCGCTGAAAAACGCGTCTTCCCGGCCATCAACATCAACCGTTCCGGCACGCGCCGCGAAGAGTTGCTGACAGCCGACGACGAGTTGCAGCGCATGTGGATCCTGCGCAAGCTGCTGCACCCGATGGACGAAATCGCTGCCATCGAGTTCCTGGTCGACAAGCTGAAAACGACCAAGACCAACGATGAGTTCTTCCTGTCGATGAAACGCAAGTAAGTTGAACAGGCCAAAAAGCCGGGGAAACCCGGCTTTTTGCTATCTGATTTTTGATCAATCCGCAGTTCATGGTTCTGAATAGAGGGGTTCGGCGCTAAACTGCCACCCCCGAACGGCACGGCCAACACGAGGCTCACGCATGCAGTATCGCGACTTGCGCGACTTTATCAGCGGCCTGGAAAAGCGCGGCGAACTCAAGCGCATCCAGATTCCGGTGTCCCCAGTGCTCGAAATGACCGAGGTCTGCGACCGCACCCTGCGTGCCAAAGGTCCGGCGCTGCTTTTCGAAAAGCCCACGGGTTATGACATCCCGGTGCTCGGCAACCTGTTCGGCACCCCTGAGCGCGTGGCGTTGGGTATGGGTGCCGAGGCGGTCAGTGAGCTGCGCGAGATCGGCAAGCTGCTGGCTTTCCTCAAAGAGCCCGAGCCTCCGAAGGGCTTGAAAGACGCCTGGTCGAAGTTGCCGATCTTCCGCAAGATCATCGCCATGGCGCCGAAAGTCGTCAAAGACGCGGTGTGCCAGGAAGTGGTCATCGAAGGCGACGATGTCGATCTGGCGATGCTCCCCGTGCAAACCTGCTGGCCGGGTGATGTGGGACCGCTGATCACCTGGGGCCTGACCGTCACCAAAGGTCCGAACAAGGACCGCCAGAACCTCGGTATCTACCGTCAGCAAGTGATTGGCCGCAACAAGGTCATCATGCGCTGGTTGAGCCACCGTGGCGGTGCGCTGGATTATCGCGAGTGGTGCGAGAAGCACCCTGGCCAGCCATTCCCAGTGTCCGTGGCGTTGGGCGCTGACCCGGCGACCATCCTCGGTGCCGTAACACCGGTACCGGACAGTCTTTCCGAATACGCGTTTGCCGGTCTGCTGCGCGGTAATCGCACCGAGCTGGTGAAGTGCCGTGGCAATGACCTGCAAGTCCCGGCCACTGCCGAGATCATCCTTGAAGGCGTGATCCATCCGGGTGAGATGGCCGACGAAGGTCCGTATGGCGACCACACCGGTTATTACAACGAAGTCGACAGCTTCCCGGTGTTCACCGTCGAACGCATCACCCATCGGATCAAGCCGATCTACCACAGCACCTACACCGGCCGCCCACCGGATGAGCCGGCAATTCTCGGCGTGGCGCTGAACGAAGTGTTCGTGCCGATCCTGCAGAAGCAGTTCCCGGAAATCACCGACTTCTACCTGCCGCCTGAAGGTTGCTCGTACCGCATGGCCATCGTGACCATGAAGAAGTCGTATCCGGGTCATGCCAAGCGGGTAATGCTTGGTGTCTGGTCGTTTTTGCGACAGTTCATGTACACCAAGTTCGTTATCGTCACTGATGACGACATCAACGCGCGAGACTGGAACGACGTGATCTGGGCCATCACCACGCGCATGGACCCCAAGCGCGACACGGTGATGATCGACAACACGCCGATCGACTACCTCGACTTCGCTTCGCCGATCTCAGGCCTGGGGTCGAAAATGGGGCTCGATGCCACGCATAAATGGCCGGGCGAAACCACTCGCGAGTGGGGCCGGGTGATCGTCAAGGACGACGCCGTGACCCAACGGATCGATGCCATCTGGAATCAGTTAGGAATAGATTGATGCGTGTAACCTTGCAGCCCTCCGGAGCAGTGCTGGATATTCAGCCCGGCGAGCGGATTCTCGATGGTGCGCGGCGCCTGGGCTATGAATGCCCGCAAAGCTGCCGCAACGGCAATTGCCACGTGTGCGCGGCGTTGCTGGTGGAAGGGCGGGTCGAGCAAGCCGGTAGTGTGCGCGACCATGGCGAGTTCTACACTTGCATAGCAGAGCCGCTGGAAGACTGCATCGTGCTGTGGGATGGCGTGCTCGCGCTGGGAGAACTGCCGGTGCGCAGCGTGTCGTGTCAGGTCATTGAGTGCAGGGACGTCGGCGGCGACACCTGGCGTGTACGGCTGCGCGCGCCGGCCGGTAAACCACCGCGTTATCACGCGGGCCAGTACCTGATGATCGAGCGTGAAAGCGGCGAAAAATCCGCGTTTTCCCTGGCGTCCGCACCCCATGGTGGGCGTGATCTGGAAATTCATGTATTGGCGCGCGAAAGCAGTGCGTTGAATCTGATCAGCCAGCTTCAGCGCAATCCGATGGTGCGAGTCGAACTGCCATTTGGCGATACGCATCTGGCGGAATTGCCGGACGGCCCGCTGGTGTTGATCGCCGCAGGCACCGGCATGGGCCAGATCCACAGTCTGATCGAACACTGCCGCGCCACGGGCTTCAAGTATCCGGTTCACCTGTACTGGGGCGTGCGCCGTCCTGAAGACTTTTACGAGATTGAGCATTGGGATGAATGGCTGAAGCTGCCCAATTTGTTCCTGCATAAAGTCGTCAGCGATCAGTGCGGGTGGGGAGGGCGCTGCGGGATGCTGCATGAAGCGGTGTGTGAGGATTTCCCGGATCTCAAATCCTTGCATGTCTACGCCAGCGGCTCACCGGCCATGGTCTACGGCACGCTGGATGTGCTGGTTGAAGCCGGAATGGATGCTCATCAGATGCGCGCGGATGTATTTGCATACGCGCCGCGATCTTGATCCGCGATTTTGATCCGCAGTCTTATCCGATATAACTCCCCATATAGCCGATCGGTATTTATAAATTTATATAAATGCCGGTAGGTTATATCTCGTTAAGGCAATAATTTAATAACTGTGCCATGGCACCTAAATTGCCTTAAAACTTATGTGCCTTATTGTTACAGCGGTGCGTTCTATTAAGTAATTCATTACCCGCGGGGAGCTGAACGCTATTCGCCATGAGCGCCATAGAATCTGCTTTTTTGAATCTTTATCCTCCGCGGCTCGACTTGGGTCCGCAGCTTACGCACGAGCAACTGCTCGGCTCGATGCAGTCGACCATGGCGCGCCACAAGGGCGGGCCTGTCTGGTTGTTCGCTTACGGTTCATTGATCTGGCGTCCAGAGTGCACGGCGGTAGAGCGCGTTCGCGGTCGGGTGCATGGATACCATCGCGGTTTGTACCTGTGGTCTCACGAGCATCGCGGCACACCGGAAATGCCTGGCCTGGTGTTTGGTCTGGATCGTGGCGGCTCTTGCAGCGGCTTCGCTTATCGTTTGCCCGAAGAACAACTGGAAGCCTCGCTTTACGCGCTGTGGCAGCGCGAAATGCCCGTCCCCTCCTATCGCCCACACTGGCTCAACTGCCGTCTCGAAGACGGAAGCCAGGTTCAGGCATTGGGATTTGTTCTGGAGCGACACCTGCCCAGCTATGCCGGCAACTTGCCGGATCATGTGCTGAGCCAAGTGTTCGAAAGCGCTTGCGGGCGGTATGGCACCACTCGCGATTATGTCGAGCAGACGGCGCATGCCCTGCGTAGCCACGCCATGCCAGATCGAAATCTGGAGGCGCGGCTCAAACGCTGCAAATCAAAGTCCGATCAGGCGATCGCTGCTTCGCGGGTCTGACTGGCGGTTTGTTTGTGTCCCAGCGTGGGTGCAAGAAAAGCCATCGCCAGCAAACAAGCGGCGACTAACAGGATGAAACCGCCATCCCAGCCGAAGTAGTCCACGGTGTAACCCATCAGGGCACTGGCCGCGACTGAACCTCCCAGATAACCGAACAGGCCGGTAAAGCCAGCCGCTGTGCCTGCGGCTTTCTTCGGCACCAGTTCCAGTGCTTGCAAGCCGACCAGCATCACCGGGCCGTAGATCAGGAAGCCGATCGCGAACAGTGAAATCATGTCGACCATCGGATTGCCCGGCGGATTCAGCCAGTACACGATTGTCGCGACGGTCACCAATGCCATGAACACCATGCCGGTCAGGCCACGGTTGCCGCGGAAGATCTTGTCCGACATCCAGCCGCACAACAGCGTGCCGGGAATGCCTGCCCACTCGTACAGGAAGTAAGCCCAAGACGTCTTGTCGAAGTCGAAGTGTTTGACCTCTTTGAGGTAGGTCGGCGCCCAATCCAGAATGCCGTAGCGCAGCAGGTAGACGAAGACGTTGGCCAGGGCGATGAGCCAGAGCATTTTGTTACGCAGCACGTATTTGACGAAGATGTCCTTGGCGCTGAATTCTTCTTCGTGGCTGGCGTCGTAGCCTTCCGGGTAATCGTTCTTGTACTTCTCAATGGGTGGCAGGCCCGTCGATTGAGGTGTATCGCGCATCACAATGAAGGCAAACACGGCTACCAGCAGCGCCACGGCGGCAGGTACATAGAACTTGCTGTGCCAGTCGTTGAACCAGCCCATGCCAAGAATCGCCAACGGCCCGATCAAGCCACCGCCCACGTTATGCGCGGTGTTCCACACCGACACCACCTGACCGCGTTCTTTCTGCGACCACCAATGCACCATGGTCCGCCCGCTCGGCGGCCAGCCCATGCCTTGCGCCCAGCCATTGATGAACAACAGGATGAACATCATGGTCACGCTGGACGTTGCCCACGGTGCGAAACCGAACACGAACATGACCCCAGCGGATACCACCAGGCCAAAAGGCAGGAAGTAACGCGGGTTGGAGCGGTCGGAAACAATGCCCATCAGAAACTTGGACAGGCCGTAGGCGATCGCAATCGCCGACATGGCCACACCCAGCTGACCCTTTGTGTAACCTTGGGCAATCAGGTCCGGAAACGCCAGGGTGAAGTTCTTGCGCAACAGGTAGTAACCCGCATACCCAATGAAAATACCGGCGAAGATCTGCCAGCGAAGGCGTTTATAGGTGTCGTCTATTTTTTCTTCAGGCAATGGAGCCTGATGTGCGGCAGGGCGAAAGAAAGCAAACATTCAAGAGCTCCAGATTTCTTGTTTTGACTGCGGATGCGAATGTTACAGTTTCGTTACCGAAAATATCACGGGTTCGCATTGGGCAAAAAGCAGAAATGTGGGCAATCGTGTGTTCCTTTATGAACATGTCGTGCAGGCATAAGTGAAGGGCGGTGTGGGAAACGTCTTTTGCAGCCCTTGATGACGCATTGCGCTCCGGAGTAGGGCGGGACTTTGGGAAATGTCCTGCGTTGGAATGGGAAGTTGTGGCGTTCTGTTTCAGGTTAATGCGCCTTAACCTTTTTGCTGGTGCCGGGATTGGTATTTCAGCGGTGAAGGGGAGAGGTTATGCGGTGGTTGGTGTTTGTCATTTTGTTGGTTATTGCAAGTGGTGTTGGCGCTGGGGAGGTGGTTCTGATACCGGTGAGTAACCCGAAGCCGATTTACCCTCCGGCGCTACAAAGGGCCGGAATCGTCGGTGATGTACGGGTCAGATTTACTGCCAATGCTGATGGGGCGGTCAGTAAAGTGAGCATTTTGCAAAGTGACCATCCTGATCTGGCTGAAGCAGTCAGGAGTGCGATAGCGCAGTGGCGCTTCAAACCTTGGACGGTTGATAGCGATAAACCGGCCGAGGTTCAAGTGATCCTGCCGATGGTGTTTTCGCTTGGCTCCACAACTCCGCGTCACAACAACCAATGGCTCAAAGAATTGAGGTGTCGCGATCTCAACGAATCGCTGGTCAATTTCCCGGAGCATGGCTGGGTTGATTCAACTGTCTTTCACCACACCCGCGCTTATCTATCGAGTCCGTTTCTCAAAACGCAATTATCGAATGAGCAACGTCTGGCACTCATCGCAAAGCTAAACAAGCGTGTACCTATCATTGTCAGGGAGTGCCGGAACAGTCCTGTGCGCAAGTACATGAGCTTGTTGCCAGAGGATATTCGGAAATTACTCTAGTCCCGGCCAATAAAAATGCGGCCTGGATAATCCAGGCCGCATTTTCAGGTTCAGCAAACCTGAACCACCACTTTCCCGACCGCCTTGCGCTGGCCAAGATCATTGATCGCCTGCGCCGCATTGCTCAGCGGATACACCTGCGACACCAACGGCTTCAACTTGCCCTCGGCAAACCAGCCAAACAACTGCTGGAAGTTCGCCGCGTTGTCTTGAGGCTGGCGTTGGGTAAAGGCACCCCAGAACACGCCGACCACAGCGGCACCTTTGAGCAGCGCCAGGTTCACTGGAAGTTCCGGAATGCGTCCACTGGCGAAGCCGACCACCAACAGACGGCCGTTCCAGGCGATGGCGCGCACGGCCTGGTCAAACAGGTCGCCGCCGACCGGGTCGTAGATCACGTCGGCGCCCTGGCCGTCGGTGAGGCGTTTGATCTCGTCCTTGAGGCTGGTTTCGCTGTAGTTGATCAGCTCATCGGCGCCGGCAGCCTTGGCCACCGCAAGTTTTTCGGCACTGCTGGCGGCGGCGATCACGCGGGCGCCCATGGCTTTGCCGATTTCCACGGCGGCCAGGCCCACACCGCCGGAAGCACCGAGCACCAGCAGGGTTTCGCCGGGTTGCAGATTGGCCCGTTGCTTGAGGGCATGCATGGAGGTGCCGTAGGTCATGCTGAAAGCGGCGGCGGTGTTGAAGTCCATCGACGGTGGGATCGGCAGTACGTTGTAGCCCGGCACGGCGACCTGTTCGGCGAAGCTGCCCCAGCCAGTCAGTGCCATGACCCGGTCACCGACCTTGAGGTGGCTGACCTTTTCGCCCACGGCGCTGACCACGCCAGCCGCTTCACCGCCCGGAGAGAACGGGAAGGGTGGTTTGAACTGGTATTTGCCCTCGATGATCAGCGTGTCCGGGAAATTGACCCCGGCGGCGTGCACGTCCAGCAGGATTTCATTCTTCTTGGCGACAGGACTGGCGACGTCTTCCAGCACCAGCGATTCGGCAGGGCCGAAGGCTTTGCACAGCACGGCTTTCATCAGGGCTATTCCTTTGGGAGTGATGGCCGATAAGTGTAAGTGTGTGAGTCGATGGGTCAACGAGCATGCCCGACCCTGATAGTCAGCCATAAGCTTGTGCTTGAGCGGCGGGTCGTTATGCTAGGCCGCAAACCGGATAAGGAGCGAATTGTGAAAGCGTGGATCATGTTGTTGCTGGCCCTGTCTCTGCCTGTGGCAGCGATGGCCGAAGAAGCCAAAGAAGGTGAAGCTCCGAAGGTCAATTACATCACCCTCAGCCCGCCATTCGTGGGCAACTATGGGCTGGACGGTACGCCCAAGCTCAAGGTCTACAAGGCTGATGTGGCCTTGCGCGTGACCGGTGAGGATGCAACCAAAGCGGTGAAGGCCAACGAGCCGCTGATCCGCAATCAGCTGGTGGCGTTGTTTGCTCAGCAGACGACCGAGACGATGAGTAACGTTGAAGCCAAGGAAAAGCTGCGGCAGGAAGCCCTGAAGCAGACTCAGCAGGTGATGAACGACGAAACCGGCAAACCGGTGGTTGAGGATTTGTTGTTCAACAACCTGATCATCCAGTAATGCTGGATCCTGTAGGAGCATAGCTTGCCAGCGATAGCGATCTCAAGGGCGCCATCGCCGGCAAGCCGTGCTCCTACAAAAGGCGCAATCTCAAGGGCGCCATCGCCGGCAAGCCGTGCTCCTACAAAAGGCGCGATCTCAAGGGCGCCATCGCCGGCAAGCCGTGCTCCTACAAAAGGCGCAATCTCAAGGGCGCCATCGCCGGCAAGCCGTGCTCCTACAAAAGGCGCGATCTCAAGGGCGCCATCGCCGGCAAGCCGTGCTCCTACAAAAGGCGCGATCTCAAGGACGCCATCGCCGGCAAGCCGTGCTCCTACAAAAGGCGCGATCTCAAGGACGCCATCGCCGGCAAGCCGTGCTCCTACAAAAGGCTCGATCTCAAGGGCGCCATCGCCGGCAAGCCGTGCTCCTACAAAAGGCGCGATCTCAAGGGCGCCATCGCCGGCAAGCCGTGCTCCTACAAAAGGCGCGATCTCAAGGACGCCATCGCCGGCAAGCCGTGCTCCTACAAAAGGCGCGATCTCAAGGGCGCCATCGCCGGCAAGCCGCGCTCCTACAAAGCGCACTAGCAAGCAGCGGCCATTAAAAAACATTTCAGCGTAGCGCGATCACCGCCGCCCACTGCTCAGCCGTAACCGGCATTACCGACAATCTCGATCCCTTTTGCACCAACGGCATCTCCGCCAACGCCGTCTGTTGCTTCAAATAATCCAGCTTCAACACCCTGGCAAACGTCTCGACATGCGCCACATCAATCGCGCTCCAGGCATTTTTCTCCGCCGTGGCCTTGGGGTCGTAGTAATGACTCTCCGGGTCCAGCGCCGTCGGGTCTGGATATGCCGCCTCGACTATTTTTCCAATCCCGGCAATTCCCGGCTCCGGGCAGCTGGAGTGATAAAAGAAAAACTCGTCACCAACCGCCATGGAGCGCAAAAAGTTACGCGCCTGATAGTTGCGAACCCCGTCCCAGCGCGCTCGGCCAAGCTTCTCCAGGCCTTTTATCGAGAGTTCGTCGGGCTCGGATTTCATCAGCCAATAGGCCATGGATTTTGCTCCTTGCGAGGTGCGTGGACAGGTTGTCGGGCAATTTTATGACAAACCGACGGTCGGTTGACGCCAGTGTTTGCGTGTCAGTTCACGTTGTCGCAAAATGCCGGCCTTCTAAGCTTGACGCTGCTGCACGGCCTACACCTGAAACGGAACCGCTGCTGTCATCGTGTTGATGTGCCTTTGGGGGGCAATCGATGAAACGCAAACCGGATTTACTATGGATTTTGGTTATTTTGTTCGGCCTTGGCGTCGTAACCACCGGTTATGCCCAAAGCCTGTGGAATAACAAGACCGACGCGCCGATCGAAATCGCGCAGCAACAGCAGCCGTCGGCGTTCAAGCGCTAAACCTGTCTTTTGGACGCCGCTGATCGCAGTGGCGTCTAGCCTGCGAAATACCACGCCTTGTCTGTCACCGTTCCTTGCAACGGCACATCCCAGCTCGCCTGAGCCAATCGCTCGACCTTCTGACATTCATGGGCCAGCCCCAGCAGCGTCGGCTTGCGCCAGGTTTTGCGGCGCGCCAGATACGCCAGGCTTCGGTCATAGAAGCCACCACCCATGCCCAGGCGTCCGCCGACATCATCAAACCCCACCAACGGCAACAGAATCAGATCCAGCGCCCAGACTTTGCGTTGCAGGGCGAGATTGTGCCGGGGTTCGAGAATACGAAAGCGGTTAGGTTTGAGTTTTTCGCCGGGACGAATGCGCTGGAAGACCATTTTGGTTCGCGGCCAGGCACTGAGTACCGGCAAATACGTCGCCTTGCCCCGGCGTTGAGCGGCACGCAGCAGGACGCGCGGGTCGATTTCACCGTCGGTCGGCAGGTACAGGGAGATGTGTCTGGCGCGGCGAAACAACGGTTGTTGAGCCAATTGCTTGTACAGCCCGCGAGCAGCCTGGCGCTGTTGACTGGGGGTCAGTGCGCGGCGGGCCTTGCGCAGCATGCGTCGAAGTTGCGGGCGGGGAAGCAGCGCAGGTTCGTTCATGAATTCAGGCTTCGACAGGACGAGTACGTAAAGCGTACCCGTAAAAAAGCCGATGCCGGTAATTAAACCGGCATCGGATTGGAATCAGGCTCCCCGGATGAACCGCTGCTGACTTAGCCCTTGAACCCGAAAGTTCAAGGTGGAAGATGCAGTAGGCTTTAAGGCTTTCCGTCTAGCGGACATGCACACCAGCCCAACGTGCAGCCTCCAGGGTAGTGCGAATCGGCTCAGGGACGTGGTCAACTGGCAAGCACCCCAGGGAGTGTTGCGAGTATAACCCAAGCGATTCGACGAATCAGCCCTTGGTGACGTCCGGATCGGTAGCGAGCACCAGATCGACGCGGTCCAGCAGGTCGCGAACCTGTTCGCGAGTCGAGCCGCTGGCTTGTACGTCCGGCCTTTCTTCCCTGTGCAGCAGGTCGTGCGTGATGTTCAGCGCGGCCATTACCGCAATGCGGTCGGCGCCGATGACTTTGCCACTGCTGCGGATTTCACGCATTTTTCCGTCCAGGTAGCGGGCGGCGCTCACCAGGTTGCTGCGTTCTTCCTGGGGGCAAATGATCGAATATTCTTTGTCGAGGATCTGCACGGTGACGCTATTGCTTGAACTCATGAGTCTTGCTCCAGGGCCTTGAGGCGCGAAATCATCGATTCGACCTTACGCCGGGCGATTTCGTTTTTTTCAATGAGGTGCGCGCGTTCCTCGCGCCAGGTCTTTTCCTGAGCTAGTAAGAGTCCGTTTTGACTCTTTAGTTGCTCGACTCGACTAATTAGCAGTTCGAGTCTGGCCATCAGCGCTTGCAGGTCGGTGTCTTCCATTGTGTCCACATAGAGAGTCTGATGGGTGGTAACTGGCGGACAGCCTTTAATAGTCTTGGCGAGTCTGTCGATGTAGGATACAAGGCCTTCATTCTAGACATAGCGCCGTCTGGCGCCTAGCTACCCATGACCATTCAGAATTCCCCGTACCAAGCCTTCGCCACCCTGCTGACCTCCAGCGGTCATAACGTCTCGCCTGCCGAACTGCATGGCCTGTTGCTCGGCCGCAGTTGCGCCGGTGCCGGCTTCGATGCCGAAGGCTGGCTGGTCGATGCTGCCGAGCTGCTCGAAAACGAACCGCAGGACAACGTCCGCAACGCCTTGATCGGCTTGCAGGCGATGGTCAAGGGCGAGCTCACCGGCGACGAAGTGACCGTCGTTTTGCTGCTGCCGACCGATGACGCATCGCTGGCTGAGCGTGCCGTCGCACTGGGCGAGTGGTGCCAAGGCTTCCTCAGCGGTTTCGGCTTGAACTGCCGGGACAGCAGCACACTCAGCGCCGAGGCCACCGAAGTATTGCAGGACCTGGCGGCGATTTCTCAGGTGCAAGATGCCCTGGAAGAGTCCGAAGACGGCGAAAGCGATTACATGGAAGTCATGGAGTACCTGCGCGTCGCTCCGCTGCTGCTGTTCTCCGAAACCAAAAAAGCGGACGTGCCACCAGCCGCCAAACCGTCTTTGCATTAATCGCGTGCCAGGAAAAGCCATCTGCCCATGATTCATATCCCGAAATCGGAATACAGCCGTCGCCGCAAGGCCTTGATGGCGCAGATGGAACCCAACAGCATCGCGATCCTGCCCGCCGCCGCGGTAGCCATCCGCAACCGCGACGTCGAGCACGTCTATCGTCAGGACAGTGACTTTCAGTACCTCAGCGGTTTTCCCGAGCCTCAGGCGGTTCTCGTGTTGATGCCGGGGCGCGTGCATGGCGAATACATCCTGTTCTGCCGTGAGCGCAACGCCGAGCGAGAGTTGTGGGACGGTTTGCGCGCCGGCCAGGAAGGCGCGATTCGCGATTTCGGTGCCGACGACGCCTTTCCCATCACTGACATCGACGACATCCTGCCGGGTCTGATTGAAGGGCGCGACCGGGTGTATTCGGCCATGGGCAGCAACCCCGAATTTGACCGGCACCTGATGGACTGGATCAACGTGATCCGCTCTAAAGCGCACCTCGGCGCCCAGCCGCCAAACGAATTTGTTGCCCTGGATCATCTTCTTCACGACATGCGCCTGTATAAATCGGCGGCTGAAGTTAAGGTGATGCGCGAAGCCGCACGGATTTCCGCCCAGGCGCACATCCGTGCAATGCAGGCCAGCCGGGCCGGGCTGCACGAGTTCAGCCTCGAAGCCGAGCTCGATTATGAATTCCGCAAGGGCGGCGCAAAGATGCCGGCCTATGGTTCAATCGTCGCAGCGGGGCGCAATAGCTGCATTTTGCATTACCAGCAGAATGACGCGGTGCTCAAGGACGGTGATCTGGTGCTGATCGACGCCGGTTGCGAGATTGATTGCTACGCCAGCGACATCACCCGCACCTGGCCGGTCAACGGCAAGTATTCACCGGAACAGAAAGCGATCTACGAGTTGGTGCTGGCCTCGCAAGAAGCAGCTTTCGCCGAAATCGCCCCGAACAAACACTGGAATCAGGCCCACGAAGCCACGGTTAAAGTCATTACTGCCGGGCTGGTGACGTTGGGCCTGTTGCAGGGCGACGTAGACGAATTGATCGCCAGCGAAGCCTATAAGGCGTTTTACATGCACCGCGCCGGCCACTGGCTGGGGATGGATGTGCATGACGTCGGTGAATACAAGGTCGGCGGCGAATGGCGTGTGCTGGAAGTCGGCATGGCGCTGACTGTTGAGCCGGGGATCTACATTTCCCCGGACAACCAGAACGTGGCGAAGAAATGGCGCGGCATTGGCGTGCGTATCGAGGACGACGTGGTGGTAACCAAAACCGGTTGTGAAATATTGACCCAAGGCGTGCCGAAAACGGTCGCCGACATCGAAGCCTTGATGGCGCAAGCGCGGACACAAGCAGCATGAGCCGGGTCAATCTGGCAATCATCGGTGGCGGCCTGGTCGGCGCCAGTCTCGCGTTGGCGTTGCAGGCCGGGGCCAAGGCTCGCGGCTGGAAGATCGTCCTGATCGAGCCATTTGCTCCGGGCGATACCTATCAGCCGAGCTACGACGCCCGCTCTTCGGCGCTGTCCTATGGTGCCAAACAGATTTATCAACGGTTGGGCGTGTGGCAGGAAATCTCCCGCCGCGCCGAGCCGATCAAGCAGATTCATGTCTCCGACCGTGGACGTTTTTCCACCGCCCGGTTATCGGCGATGGAAGAGGGCGTTCCGGCGCTGGGTTATGTGGTGGAAAACGCCTGGCTCGGCCAATGCCTCTGGCAAGGTCTGGACAAGGGCGTGATCACCTGGCGTTGCCCGGCGGAAGTCACGCGCATGGAACCGCTGACCGACGGCTACCGCCTGACCCTCAATGACGAAACCACCCTTGAATGCGATCTTGCAGTGCTTGCTGATGGCGGCCGTTCAGGCCTGCGCGAGCAACTGGGGATCGGCATCAAGAAGCGTCCGTACAACCAGAGCGCGCTGATCGCCAACATCACCCCGAGCGAAGCGCACAACGGCATGGCATTTGAGCGGTTCACTGACGATGGCCCGATGGCGCTGTTGCCGCTGCCGGAGAACCGCTGCGCGTTGGTCTGGACCCGTCTGGGCATGGACGCACAACGGCTGGCGGCGCTCGATGAAAAGAGCTTCCTCAGCGAGTTGCAGGGGGTGTTCGGTTATCGCCTCGGCACCCTCAAGCAGGTCGGCGCGCGGCATCTTTACCCGCTGACGCTGATCGAAGCCGAAGAGCAGGTGCGTCCGCATCTGGCGATTCTCGGCAACGCGGCCCACAGCTTGCACCCCATTGCGGGTCAAGGTTTCAACCTGTCGCTGCGTGATGCCCAGGCCTTGGCCGATGCGCTGCTGGCGAGCGAGACCGGGCCGGGCGATTTTGCCACTTTGCAGGCTTACCGCGAGCGCCAGCGTCTGGATCAGAACCTGACCGTGGGCTTCTCCGATCAGGTCACCCGCTTGTTCGGCAGCACCCAGCCGCTGGTGTCTCTGGGGCGCAACCTCGGCTTGCTGGGGCTCGATCTGTTGCCGCCGGCCAAGCGCTGGTTTGCCCGGCAGGCCATGGGGTTGGGTACGCGTCCCAATGCTTAAGTGGCTAACGAACTCATTCGGCAAGGCGCGGTTGATGCGTTGGTTCATGTCCTTTTACCCGCCGTACCTGGGCGCCGGGGTACGGGTGCGGCACATCAGCGATGATTTCCGGGACGTCACGGTGTCCATGGGCCTGTGTTGGTACAACCGCAATTACGTGGGCACCCAGTTTGGCGGCAGCCTGTATTCGATGGTCGATCCGTTCTACATGCTGATGCTGATGGAAAACCTCGGACGCCATTACATCGTCTGGGACAAAGCCGCCGACATCGATTTCATTTCGCCGGGCAAAGGCCCGGTGTTCGCCAACTTCCGGATCGATGAAACCTTGCTCGACGAGATCCGTCGGCAAACGGCCGATGGCGAAAAATACCTGCCGCAATTGCAGGTCGATATTCACGACGGTGCCGGCACCTTGGTGGCGCGGGTCGAAAAAACCCTTTACGTGCGGCTCAAGCCGCAAGCGAGACAGGCTTAAAGCATGGACATGCGCGCAGATCTGCTGATTGTCGGGGCCGGAATGGTCGGCAGCGCCTTGGCGCTGGCGTTGCAGGACAGTGGGCTTGAGGTCCTGTTGCTGGACGGCAGCCCCTTGAGCGTCAAACCCTTCGATGGCCAGGCGCCGTTCGAACCGCGGGTGAGCGCCTTGTCGGCGGCCAGCCAGCGGATTCTCGAACGCCTGGGCGTGTGGGACGGCATCGCCAAGCGACGCAGCAGCCCTTACACCGACATGCACGTTTGGGACGGCAGCGGCACCGGGCAGATCCATTTTTCGGCCACCAGCGTGCATGCCGAGGTGCTTGGGCACATCGTCGAGAACCGTGTGGTTCAGGACGCCATGCTCGACCGCTTGCACGACTGCGACCTCGGGATGCTGGCCAATGCGCGTCTGGAACAGATGCGCCGCTCGGGCGATGACTGGCTGTTGACCCTTGCCGACGGCCGTAAGTTGCGCGCACCGTTGGTGATTGCGGCGGACGGCGCCAACTCGGCCGTTCGGCGCCTGACCGGCATGGCGACGCGCGAGTGGGACTATATGCACCACGCCATTGTCACCAGCGTGCGCAGCTCAAAATCTCACCAAATGACCGCTTGGCAGCGCTTCACCGACAACGGTCCGTTGGCGTTTTTGCCGCTGGAGCGTGATGGGCAGCAGGATTGGTGTTCGATCGTCTGGTCGACTACGCCGAACGAGGCCGAGCGGTTGATGGCGCTTGACGACGACGGCTTCTGCCGTGAGCTGGAGCGCGCCTTCGAAGGCCGACTCGGCACCGTGCTCAGCGCCGACCCGCGTCTGTGCGTGCCGCTTCGTCAGCGTCACGCCAAGCGTTATGTGGCTGAAGGCCTGGCGCTGATCGGCGACGCGGCGCACACCATTCACCCGCTGGCCGGGCAGGGTGTGAACCTCGGTTTTCTCGATGCCGCCGTGCTGGCTGAAGTGCTGCTGCAGGCGTTGACCCGTGGCGAACGGTTGGCGGATGTAAAGGTGCTCAGCCGTTTTGAGCGTCGGCGCATGCCCCACAATCTGGCGCTGATGGCGGCGATGGAAGGGTTTGAGCGGTTGTTTCAGGCTGATCCGCTGCCGGTGCGCTGGTTGCGTAATGCCGGGTTGAAGATGGTTGAGCAGATGCCCGAGGCCAAGGCGTTGTTTGTGCGTGAGGCGCTGGGGTTGACCGGGGATTTGCCGGCTCTCGCCAAGGCATAAGTATTTTGCGAGGCTTATGGCCCCTTCGCGAGCAAGCCCGCTCCCACATTAGACCGCGATCAAATGTGGAGCGGGCTTGCTCGCGAAGGCGGCCTCTCAATCACCGCAACTCTTGGACGATGCAACATCTGGTAACTCCTCCGCAAACTGTTCGATTGAGAAGCTAAATGTGATTCCTTATCATTTGCCCTCACTTTTTCAATCGAGAGATCGCTCCCATGTTGCCGAAGCGTCTACTGACCGCACTCGCCCTGACCCTGATTGGCAGCACCGCCGCCCAGGCCGCTGACGAGGTGGTGGTTTACTCCTCGCGTATCGACGAGCTGATCAAACCGGTCTTCGATGCCTACACCGCCAAAACCGGGGTGAAGGTGAAGTTCATCACCGACAAGGAAGCGCCGCTGATGCAGCGGATCAAGGCCGAGGGTGAGAACGCCACCGCCGACCTGCTGCTGACGGTCGATGCCGGTAACCTGTGGCAGGCCGAGCAAATGGGCATCCTGCAGCCGTTCACCTCCCCGGTGATCGACGCCAACATTCCGCTGCAATACCGCGCGTCCTCCCATGCCTGGACCGGCCTGAGCCTGCGGGCGCGGACCATTGCTTACTCCACGGATCGCGTGAAGCCGGGCGAGCTGACCACCTACGAAGCACTGGCCGACAAGAACTGGGAAGGGCGCCTGTGCCTGCGCACGGCGAAGAAGGTCTACAACCAGTCTCTGACCGCCACCATGATCGAAGTCCACGGCGCCGAAAAAACCGAGAAGATCCTCAAGGGCTGGGTGAGCAACCTGTCCACCGACGTGTTCTCGGATGACGTCGCAGTGTTGGAAGCGATCAATGCGGGTCAATGCGATGTCGGTATCGTCAACACGTACTACTACGGTCGCCTGCACAAGCAAAAGCCCGACCTGGGCGTGAAACTGTTCTGGCCGAACCAGGCTGATCGCGGTGTGCACGTCAACCTGTCGGGTATCGGCCTGACCAAACACGCTCCTCACCCGGAAGCGGCCAAGGCGCTGGTGGAATGGATGACCAGCCCTGAAGCGCAGAAAATCTTCGCTGATGTGAATCAGGAATTCCCGGCCAACCCGGTGGTAGCGCCTTCGGAAGAAGTCGCGGCCTGGGGCAAGTTCGTGGCCGATACCTTGCCGGTGGAAGTGGCGGGCAAGCGTCAAGCTGAAGCGATCCGCATGATGGACCGCGCTGGCTGGAACTGACACCCGCGCTGATCGTTCCCACGCTCTGCGTGGGAATGCATCCCTCGATGCACTGCGTCGAAGCGTGACGCAGAGCGTCACAAGATGTGTGCCCACGCAGAGCGTGGGCACAATCATTTAACATTTTCTAGAGAACCCCCTTGGCACACCCCGCCCAACGCCGCTGGTATCCCCTGGTCTTCGCCATCGCTGCGCTGGTCTTGTTGCCCCTCAGTGTTTTACTGCTGTCTTGGCAAACCATCGATCAACAGATCTGGTCCCACCTCTGGGACACGCAGATGCCGCGTCTTTTGGGCAATACGCTGACCCTGATAATCGGCGTCGGTGTCGGCGTCACCCTGTTGGGCGTCAGCCTTGCCTGGCTCACCAGCCTCTGTGAGTTTCCTGGTCGGCGCTGGCTGGACTGGGCGCTGATGCTGCCGTTTGCGATTCCGGCCTACGTGCTGGCGTTTGTGTTCGTCGGCCTGCTGGATTTCGCCGGCCCCGTGCAAACCCTGATGCGCGAGTGGTTTGGCACTGGCCTGAGACTGCCGCGCGTACGCTCCACCGGCGGTGTCATCCTCGTGCTGGTGCTGGTTTTCTATCCCTACGTGTATCTCTTGGCCCGTACCGCGTTCCTCGCTCAGGGCAAAGGTCTGATGGAAGCGGCCCGGGTTCTCGGTCAGTCCCCGTGGCAGGCGTTCTGGCGAGTGGCCTTGCCGATGGCTCGCCCCGCCATCGGCGCGGGGGTGGCGTTGGCGTTGATGGAAACCCTGGCCGATTTCGGTGCGGTGTCGGTGTTCAACTTCGACACGTTCACTACCGCCATCTACAAAACCTGGTACGGATTTTTCAGCCTTTCCACCGCAGCACAACTGGCCAGCCTGTTGCTGTTGGTGGTGATGGTGGTGCTGTACGGCGAGCGTCGTGCTCGCGGGGCCAACCGCGCGAGCAACGAGCGGCCGCGGGTCAAGGCGCTGTATCACCTGCGTGGGGTCAAGGCCCTGGCGGCGATGAGCTGGTGCGGCCTGGTGTTCGCCTGTGCGTTCGTCATCCCGGTGCTGCAACTGGTGGTGTGGTTCTGGCAGCGTGGGCGATTGGATCTGGACGAACGTTACACCGGGCTGATCCTTCATACCTTGTACCTGGGCGGCATGGCGGCATTGATTACGGTCAGCGTTGCTTTGGTGCTGGCCTTTGCCCGACGCCTGGCACCGACTCGCGTGATCCGCTCCGGCATTGGCCTGGCGAATCTCGGCTACGCTTTACCGGGTTCCGTGTTGGCGGTCTCGATCATGCTGGCGTTCAGTTACCTGGATCGCGAACTGGTCATCCCGTTGTCCGGCTGGCTCGGTGGCGCCGGCAAACCTTTGCTGCTGGGCAGTCTGTCGGCGTTACTGCTGGCCTATCTGGTGCGGTTCATCGCAGTGGCTTATGGGCCACTGGAAAGCAGCCTGGCGCGTATACGGCCATCTTTGCCCGAAGCAGCACGTAGCCTTGGCGTCAGTGGGCCACGGCTTTTTTTCAAGGTGTATCTGCCATTGTTGTTGCCGGGTACGTTGAGCGCCGCGTTGCTGGTGTTTGTCGATGTGCTCAAGGAAATGCCCGCGACCCTGCTGATGCGCCCGTTTGGCTGGGACACGCTGGCCGTTCGGATCTTTGAAATGACCAGTGAAGGTGAGTGGGCGAGGGCGTCTTTGCCGGCGCTGACTCTGGTATTGGTCGGGCTGTTGCCGGTCATCGGATTGATTCGTCGATCGGCGCATCGAAACAGCTAGGTGCCAGTCCTACACCTTGCGGCTACAATGCGCGGCATTCGGTGCGGTCCGTCTGACAGACCCGGTGGCTGAAATCGGCTGGAAGCCTTCTACTTCAAGGTTTTCACCCCGTGCAGCACCTGTCCGCACCCTCGCCACGCCCGGAAGGAGAAACCCATGGGACAGCGCACGCCTCTGTATGACCTTCATCTCGCCCTCGGCGCGAAGATGGTCGATTTTGGCGGTTGGGATATGCCTCTGCATTACGGCTCGCAGGTCGAGGAACACCATCAGGTGCGCCGCGATTGCGGGGTTTTCGATGTATCCCACATGACCGTGATCGATATAAGCGGCCCCCAGGCCAAGGCCTGGCTCCAGCACTTGCTGGCCAATGACGTCGAGCGCCTGCACAGCCCCGGCCGTGCCTTGTACAGCACCATGCTCAATGAGCGCGGCGGCATCGTCGACGACATGATCGTCTATCGCCTCGACGACGGTTATCGCCTGGTGGTCAACGCCTCGACCCGCAATCAGGATCTTGCCTGGATGCAGGCTCACCTTGATGGTTTCGATGTGCAGCTCAACGAGCGTGCAGAGTTGGCGATGCTGGCCATTCAAGGCCCTCAAGCCCGGCACAAAGTCTGCGAACTGGTGTCCCAGGCCCGCAGCAACCTGATCCAGCTACTCAAGCCGTTCGAAGGCCAGCCAGAGGGTGACTGGTACATCGCACGTACGGGTTACACCGGCGAAGACGGTCTGGAAATTGCCATGCCGGCCGGACAGGCCCCGGGTTTTTTTAACGATCTGGTCGGCGCGGGTATTTCCCCCATCGGCCTGGGCGCGCGGGATACCTTGCGGGTCGAAGCCGGTATGAACCTGTACGGCCAGGACATTCATCAAGATGTATCGCCGCTGGCCTCTAATATGGCCTGGAGCATTGCCTGGGAGCCGGCCACTCGCCAGTTCATCGGGCGTACGGCCTTGGAGGCCGAACGGGCCGGTGGTGTGCAGCACAAACTGGTGGGGCTGGTCCTTGAGGAGCGAGGGGTTTTGCGTGCTCATCAAGTGGTCCGCATCGCCAATGTTGGCGAAGGGGAGATCACCAGTGGTAGTTTCTCTCCTACGCTAAGCAAGTCGATAGCACTGGCGCGCGTGCCGATGGCAACCGCCGACCGCGCAGAAGTGGAAATCCGTGGCAAGTGGTACCCGGTCCGAGTGGTCAAGCCGACCTTCGTACGCCACGGCAAAACCTTGATCTAACCTTTTTTGGCGGACTAAAACCGCTGACATTTTTCTTGAGGACACAGAACATGAGCGATATTCCTGCCGACCTGCGTTTTGCCGAAAGTCACGAATGGGCCCGCCTGGAAGCCGACGGCACCGTCACCGTGGGCATCAGCGATCACGCGCAGGAAGCGCTGGGTGATGTGGTGTTCGTGGAGCTGACAGAAGTTGGCAACGTGTTTGCTGCCGAGGATCAAGCCGGTGTAGTGGAGTCGGTTAAAGCCGCCTCCGATATCTACTCCCCGGTTGCCGGTGAAGTGATTGCGGTCAACGAAGAATTGAGCGCCAACCCGGAGCTGCTCAACACCGACCCGTACGGCGCGTGGATCTTCAAGCTCAAGCCAAGCAACACGGCTGACCTGGAAAAGCTGCTCGACGCCGCCGGTTACAAGGCTGCCATCGGCGAGTAACGTTGCTCTTGCAGGAGCATGGCTTGCCCGCGATGGCGTCCTCGAAAACGCCATCGCGGGCAAGCCATGCACCTACAAGGAACGATTCAAGGCTTTAGAACGGCCTTGACCGCCGCCACCGAGCGCTCGACATCCGCTTTGCTCATGGCCGTGAACATCGGCAACGAGACAATCAGGCGGCCGACCCGTTCGGCGACCGGGAACATGCCTTCCTTGAAACCGCGCTCGCGGTAAAGACTCAGCAAGTGAATCGGCGGGTAGTGATAGCCGATACCGACGCCCAATGCCTGCATCTGCTCCATGAAGGTCGCCCGTGCCGGCTGGCCATCCCCGCGCTCCGGCAACACCAGCTGGAACAAATGCCAGTTGCTGTTCTCGAAATCCGCCGGGGGCAGTTGAGCCCCGTACAACGATTCGAAATCCTCACCAAAACAAGCGAAATAGTGTCTGGCCAGTTCACGGCGATGAGCAGTGATCGCTTCGATGTGAGCAAACTGCCCGAGGCCAATGGCTGCCGCGACGTCGGTCATGTTGAACTTGCCGCCCAGCACATCGACATCCAGACCATCGAAGCCGCTGCGAGTCACGCCCTGCAAACGGTACTTCTGCGCCAGTCGCACTTCCTCATCATTGTTCAGCACCAGGCAGCCACCCTCTGACGAGGTGACGTTTTTGTTCGCCTGGAAACTGAAGGACACGAAATCACCGGTCGAGCCAATGCGCTGACCATTCCAGCTGGAGCCCAGCGCCTGAGCTGCATCTTCCAGCACTCGCAGGTTGTACTTCTTCGCCAGTGCGTACAGACGCGACATGTCCACGGGAAGCCCGGCGAGGAACACCGGCAGGATGGCTTTGGTACGCGGGGTGATGGCGGCTTCGAGCTGTGCCAGGTCGATATTGCGGGTGATCGGGTCAATGTCGGCAAACACCGGGGTGGCGCCGACTTCGAGAATGACGTTGGCCGTGGCCACCCAGGAAATCGGCGTGGTGATCACTTCATCGCCCGGCCCGACCCCGGCAACGCGCAAGGCGATTTCCATGGTGCAGGTGCCGGAATTGAAGGTGAGCACCGGGCGCCCGCCAAAATACGCCGAGAGTTGTTGCTCGAAGGCCTGAACCTTGGGGCCGCTGGTAATCCAGCCCGAGCGCAACACGTCGCCGACCGCTGCAATCGTCGCTTCATCGATGGTGGGTTTGGAGAACGGCAGGAAAGGCAGTTGGCTCATAAATACAGTCACCTGATCAGCGGACATTAGGTAGATGCCGAGCATGATGTCCGCAATGGTCGTCGGCGCCAAGCCATCCGCTCGGATATCGACTGCTATGCTGGTTTGACCGTGTTGCATCGACGTTGAGCGCCAGTCAAGAGAGAGCCCGTCATGTCCCAGTTGCCGTCCTTGAGCCAGTTACGCGACCCCAATGCCTTTCTGCGCCGCCATCTCGGGCCTGATGCCGCCGAGCAGCAGGCGATGCTCGACAGCCTCGGCCTCGGCAGCCGGGTCGAACTGATCGAGCAGACGGTGCCGCCGGGAATCCGGCTGAACCGGGCGCTCGACCTCCCGCCCGCCCTCGATGAACAAGCGGCGCTGGCCAAATTGCGCAGCTACGCCGAGCAAAACCAGGTATGGACCAGCCTGATCGGCATGGGCTACCACGGCACCCTCACGCCGACCGTCATTGTGCGCAACGTGCTGGAAAATCCCGGTTGGTACACCGCGTACACACCGTATCAACCAGAGATCGCCCAGGGCCGGCTCGAAGCGCTGCTGAACTTCCAGCAACTGACCATCGACCTCACCGGCCTGGAACTGGCCAACGCTTCACTGCTGGATGAGGCCACGGCAGCGGCGGAAGCCATGGCGCTGGCCAAGCGCGTCGCCAAATCCAAAAGCAATCTGTTCTTCGTTGACGAGCACTGTCATCCGCAGACCATTTCCGTGGTGCAGACCCGGGCCGAAGGGTTCGGGTTCGAGCTGGTCATCGACTCAGTGGATAACTTGAAACAGCACCAGGTGTTCGGTGCCCTGCTGCAATACCCCGACACCCACGGCGAGATCTGTGATCTTCGGCCGTTGATCGATCATCTGCACGCTCAGCAAGCCCTGGCGTGCGTCGCCACTGACTTGCTGAGCCTGTTATTGCTGACGCCACCGGGGGAGTTGGGCGCCGACGTGGTCTTCGGCTCATCCCAGCGTTTCGGCGTGCCCATGGGCTATGGCGGACCGCACGCGGCGTTTTTTGCCAGCCGCGATGAATACAAACGTGCGATTCCGGGGCGGATCATCGGCGTGTCAAAAGATGCTCGCGGCAATGTTGCCTTGCGCATGGCCCTGCAAACCCGCGAGCAACATATCCGGCGGGAGAAAGCCAACTCGAACATTTGCACCGCTCAAGTGTTGCTGGCCAACATCGCCAGTTTCTACGCGGTTTACCACGGCCCTGAAGGGCTCAAGCGAATTGCCCAACGCGTGCACCGCTTGACCTGCATCCTCGCTGCCGGTCTTGAGCGTCGTGGCGTCAGCCGCCTCAATAAACACTATTTCGACACCCTGACCCTGGAGGTCGGTGGCACCCAGACCGCGATCATCGAAAGCGCTCAAGCGGCGCAGATCAATTTACGGGTTCTGGGGCGAGGGCAGTTGGGGTTGAGCCTCGACGAAACCTCGGACGAAACCACCGTCGCGAAGTTGTTCGATGTGTTCCTCGGTGCCAATCATGGCCTGAATATCGACGAACTGGACGCCGAAGCGCTGGCTTGCGGCATTCCTGACGGGCTGTTGCGCACCTCGCCTTATCTGCGCCACCCCGTGTTCAATGCACACCACAGCGAAACCGAGATGCTGCGCTACCTCAAGCAACTGGAGAACAAGGACCTTGCCCTCAACCAGTCAATGATCCCGTTGGGCTCCTGCACCATGAAGCTCAATGCCACCAGCGAGATGATCCCCATCACCTGGCCGCAGTTCGCCAACCTGCACCCGTTTGTGCCGAAGGATCAGGCCATGGGTTATTCGCTGATGATCGAAGAGCTTGAACGCTGGCTCTGCGCAATCACCGGTTTCGATGCGATTTGCATGCAACCCAACTCCGGCGCTCAGGGCGAATACGCCGGGTTGCTGGCGATCCGCAAATACCACGAGAGCTGTCAGCAAGGGGCGCGGGACGTCTGCCTGATTCCGTCCTCGGCCCACGGCACCAACCCGGCTTCGGCGCAAATGGCCGGGATGCGCGTGGTGATCGTCGAATGCGACGAGGCGGGTAACGTTGATCTGGATGACCTCAAAGGCAAAGCCGCAGAGGCCGGAGACAAACTCGCCTGCCTGATGGCGACATATCCTTCGACCCACGGCGTCTACGAGGAAGGCATCAGCGAAATCTGCGAAGTTATCCACAGCCACGGCGGCCAGGTGTATATGGACGGCGCCAACCTCAACGCGCAGGTTGGCCTGGCACGCCCGGCGGACATTGGCGCCGACGTTTCCCACATGAACTTGCACAAGACTTTCTGCATTCCCCATGGTGGCGGCGGGCCGGGCATGGGGCCGATTGGGGTGCGGTCGCACCTGGCACCGTTCGTGGCCAATCACCCGGTGGTGCCCATCGACGGACCTTTGCCACAGAACGGCGCAGTGAGCGCGGCGCCCTGGGGCAGCGCGAGCATTCTGCCGATCAGCTGGATGTACATCGCGATGATGGGGCCACAGCTAGCGGACGCCAGCGAAGTGGCGATCCTCGCCGCAAACTACTTGGCGCAGCATTTATCCGGTGCGTTCCCGGTGCTCTACACCGGGCGCAACGAGCGGGTGGCTCACGAATGCATCCTGGATCTGCGGCCGCTGAAGGCGCTGACCGGCATCAGTGAAGAAGACGTTGCCAAGCGCCTGATGGATTATGGTTTCCATGCGCCGACCATGTCGTTTCCCGTACCGGGGACCTTGATGGTCGAGCCGACCGAAAGTGAATCGAAGGCAGAGCTGGACCGGTTTATCGGGGCGATGCTGAGCATCCGTGCGGAAATCAGCGAGGTGGAAAACGGCAATTGGCCGGCCGAGGACAACCCGCTGAAGCGTTCGCCACATACATTGGCGGACATCACCGGGGTATGGGAACGGCCGTACAGCATCGAGCAGGCGGTGACGCCGGATGCGCACACCAAGCTGCACAAATACTGGCCGGTGGTTAACCGGGTCGATAACGTCTATGGCGACCGGAATTTGTTCTGCGCGTGTGTTCCAGTGGATGACTACCGCTGAAATCTCGCCGCACACCTAACCCCTGTAGGAGCACGGCTTGCCGGCGATGGCGACCTTAAGGACGCCATCGCCGGCAAGCCGTGCTCCTACAGGGGATTTTTGTCTCTGCGAACTTATTTCGAAGCAACCGCATTCTTCGCCAGAATCGCATTCGCCAGTTCCATGTCCGTCGCTTGCAGGCTCGGGTTGTCGGTGCGGACTTTCTGCATCGCCGCTTCCAGGTAAGGGCCGCGAATGCCGCCGTCACTGGCAACAAAGCTGCTGGCATCGTCCTGGGCGGCGACGACCATTTTGTTGTCCCTGGACGTCAGGTAGGTCGAGCCAGTGGTCGCACCGGAGGTGAGGACATTTTGCCAAAAGCTATCAGCCATCGCGCAACCGACTGGAAGAGACAGCAGCGCGACGGTGGCGACAGCAAGTTTGAAACGCATGATGAGTGACTCCACTGGGATGACTGCGGCCTTGGATAGCCAACCCACAATCGAGTTCCATGGCGAGCGCGTTTACTTTTGCTCGCTCTGCGGCGTCACTCGCAGCACCTCTTCAATCGTGGTCAAACCCGCCGCCACTTTCTGTGCCCCGGATAGCCGCAAGCTGCGCATGCCTTCCTTGAACGCCTGACGCCGGATCGCCAGCAAGTCGGTGTCCGGATTGATCAACGCTTTGACGCCGTCCGTCAGTTGCATGATTTCGTAGACGCCGGCGCGGCCGTGATAGCCGGTGTCGCGACACTCCAGGCAGCCGATGGCGCGTTGCGCGTTGGTCGGCAGCGGCGCTTGCCAGGGTTTGGTCAGGGTTTGCCAATCCTCTTCGCCCAGCGTCAGCGGTGCCTTGCAGTGCGGACACAAGGTGCGCACCAGGCGCTGGGCCATGACGCCGAGCACAGTGGCTTTGATCAGGTAATGCGGCACGCCGAGTTCCAGCAGGCGACTGATCGCGCTCGGCGCGTCGTTGGTGTGCAACGTCGAGAGCACCAAGTGGCCGGTGAGCGCTGCCTGAATCGCCATTTCAGCGGTTTCAAGGTCGCGAATCTCGCCGATCATGATGATGTCCGGGTCTTGTCGCATCAACGCGCGCACGCCGGCGGCGAAGGTCAGGTCGATGTTGTGCTGGACCTGCATCTGGTTAAACGCGGGCTCGACCATTTCAATCGGGTCTTCGATGGTGCAGAGGTTGACCTCGGGCGTCGCCAGTTTCTTGAGTGTGGTGTATAGCGTGGTGGTTTTGCCCGAACCGGTCGGCCCGGTGACCAGAATGATGCCGTTGGGCTGACGGGTCATGTCCTGCCAGCGGCGCAGGTCTTCGGCGGAAAACCCTAGCAGGTCGAAATCCTTGAGCAGGACTTCCGGGTCGAAGATCCGCATGACCATTTTTTCGCCGAATGCCGTCGGTAACGTCGAAAGCCGCAGCTCGACCTCACCGCCGTCGGGGGTCTTGGTTTTCACCCGTCCGTCCTGGGGTTTGCGCTTTTCCGCGACGTTCATCCGCCCGAGGCTCTTCAGGCGACTGACGATGGCCATGGTGACCTGTGGCGGGAATTGATAGACGTTATGCAACACGCCGTCGATGCGAAAGCGCACCGTGCCTTGCTCGCGTCGGGGTTCGATGTGGATATCGCTGGCGCGCTGCTGGAAGGCGTACTGAAACAGCCAGTCAACGATGTTGACGATGTGCGCGTCATTGGCGTCCGGCTCCAGGTCGCTGGCGCCTAGGTTGAGCAACTGCTCGAAGTTGCCCAGGGTGCTGGTCTGCTGATCGGCGCTGGTTGCGCCGCTGACCGATTTGGCCAAGCGGAAAAACTCGACGCTAAAGCGCTGGATGTCGACAGGGTTGGCCACGACCCGTTTGATCGGCAGCTTCAACACGTGGGTCAGGTCGGCTTCCCAGCCTTTGACGTAGGGCTGGGCGCTGGCCACGGTGACCGCGTCGCGGTCGATGGACACCGCGAGTATTTTATGGCGCTGGGCAAAGGCGTAGGACATCAACGGCGTAATGGCCGCGACGTTGATCTTCAGCGGATCGATGCGTAAGTAAGGCTGACCGGCCTGTTGCGACAACCACAGGGTCAGGCTTTCCAGATCCAGGTGTTTACCGGGACGGCTAAGATCGTCGAGGTGTTGGCTGGCAATGAATTCGAGCGGATGCAGCTGGCCATTGGTGGCGTGTCGGCGGCGAGCATTGAGCGCGTGCTCGGCCGAGTCATGGCTGATAAAGCCTTGGGCGACCAGTTCTCGCAGCAAATCATTGAGCTCCAGCCAGCGGTCCTGAATGGCAAGTTGAACGGACATGCGGGCTCCTCATGAACAACAGTGCGCCAAGGATAGTCGCGGACCTGTCGACCGTTGGGCCACTACCGGACAAAGCCGTGTCGAGGTTTTTCAGCCCGCCGCCTGGGCCGGCTCATCCCACGCCGCATCAGCCGCTTGCAGCTCGACCGAGCAGACGCTTATCAAGTTACGAAGTTTTTCCGCAATCACTTGGGCGCGGTGCCAGCTGAGACCGTTCATGACAATGTCAATCGACAGCAAGTCATCGTGGCGCTGCACGTTGACCTGTTGTGGCGTCAGAAACTGCAAGGCGAACAGATTGAGCGCCCGGCACAGCAGGTCCGGTTCCGCTTCGGCGAGCAATAGATAGTGAACCCGGCAGTGCGCGTTGCTGACGTTCCAGACGTCGGCACGGGTGGGCAGGGTGTGGACGGCTTCAAGAGGCGGCATGGTGGGGCTCCAAAATCACTGGAGGAATTTTTACATTCGGTGCGGGGCATTTCTTATCTATGATTGGGCTTATTGGCGATTAATCGAATCATGTAATTCAATAAGTTATCAATTGAAGGTTTTTCTATGCAAAGCGAGCTGGATGGCTACGACCGCAAGATTCTCGCGTTGCTGCAACAGGACGCTTCGCTCTCCAGCGCTCAGATCGCCGAACAGGTGGGGCTCTCGCAGTCGCCGTGCTGGCGGCGGATTCAGCGGATGAAGGAAGAGGGGATCATTCGCGCACAGGTGACGCTGCTTGACCGCAAGAAGATCGGGCTGAACACGCAGATCTTTGCCGAGATCAAACTCAACGCGCACGGGCGTTCGAACTTCACAGAGTTCACCGAGGCGATTCGCGGCTTTCCCGAAGTGCTGGAGTGTTATGTGCTGATGGGATCGGTGGATTTTTTGCTGCGGATCGTGACAGCGGACATTGAGGCGTATGAGCGGTTTTTCTTCGAAAAACTGTCGATGGTGCCGGGGATACAGGAAGTGAACTCGATTGTGGCGTTGTCGGAGATCAAATCCACGACGAGTTTGCCGGTCTGAAGCTGTGCGGTGAATTTGCTGGCCCCTTCGCGAGCAAGCCCGCTCCCACATTTAATCGAGTTCTCCCAGAAGAATGCGGTCAAATGTGGGAGCGGGCTTGCTCGCGAAGGCTATCTTACATGCGCAGCAGCATTTTCCAGGCACGATTCTGATAAACAGCAATCGCCTGCTGCTTACGCGCATCCAGCGATTCATCGGTGATCGGCTCGTTGGCCAGTTGCGCCAGCTGTTTCAGCTCACCGTACAAGCGATCCATTTCCGGAATGTCCAGCACGCCACGGGCATGGTGCAGCCACGCCTGGATACGTTCGATGCGCGGCAGTTGCTCGGCCAGGTCTTCCGGCTGTTGCTGATAACGCTGCAATTGCAGGGACGTCGCTTCTTCCCCCAGCAGGCGCGGCAACCAGCTGCCCAGTTGCGCCGCGCCCTGGCGATTGCCACGGACGTTGCGATCAGCCGCCCAGGTGCGGGCCAACAACCAGCGTGAGGTGTTCAGCGAGAACAGGCCCCAGCGCGGGTCTTCCAATTCTTCGAGGAATTGTTCCGGCGCGGCTTTGCGTACGTCTTCGTCTTCGATACCGGCCAGAACCAGCGGACGCCAGTCTTCCAGCAACGCGTCCAGCGCAATGCGCAGATCGTGCGTCGACTGGCGTGGTGCGGCTTGGCCCAGGCTGCTGAGCAGTGCGCGCAATTCAGCGAGGTTTTCGACCCAGTCCTGCAACAGGCGCCAATGGCCGTTGAAGCGATATTGCTCGGCCAGACGCTGGCTGCTGCCGAGCAAATGCCAGCTCAGCGCGGCGAAGGCGTCGTCCAGCGGGGTTTCGGCGGTGATTTGCGGCGCCGGCAAGCTCAACGAATAGCTGTTGGCGTCGTACAAACGATAACCGCGCTCGGCCTTGCTGATATCACACGGCATCAGGGCCAGGGTCGCGGCCAGTTCGGCGGCCAGTTCCAGCAGGGCAGCCGGCTCGCCTTCGCGCAATTCCAGTTCCAGCTCGCAGATTTCTTCTTTCTGCTTGCCGACGATCACGTGGCCCAGGTCCAGCGCGGCTTCGATGACCACTTTGGTCTTGCCACGGCCCCAGGCGATTTCAGCGCGTTCGCGAACGAAATCGGTGGTGAAGATCGGCTTGAGGGTTTTCTTGTCCAGCTCGGCCAATTCTTCAGGCCAGCATTCGCCGTCGAGTTTCTTCACGTCGAGCTTGGCTTTGGGCAGGTTCCAGTCGTACTCGTTACGCTCGGACAGGCCGGCGACGCTCTGGCCACGGGTTTTGAGGGTCTGAATCACTTCTTCGCCATCGCGGCGCAGGCGCAGGGCAACCTTGGCGCGGGCCAGGTCGCGCTCAGGCGTGTCGAAGTACTGATTCATCAACTCACGGCGTTCCCAGCCACTTTTGTTGCGTTTTTTCAGGAGCGGGTGCTCGCGCAGGGCGGCGAGGGTTTCGCGGCTGACGCGGAGCTTGATTTCGGTTTCTTTCTGCATGGCCGGAAAATCCAGGATCGGGAGCGCAGCCGGGGGAATGTGTGGCTGCCAAGGTCGTGCAGTGTACAGGAGTGAGCGTTCCTACGCGCCGCGACGGTTTATTCCTGTCGCCGGATGGTTCTATGATGGACTTCAATTCGGGAGTTGGAGTCAGCGATGCCTTTGCCATCCATGAAAGATCAGTTCGCTGCACTGATCGCTGCACCGTCGGTCAGTTGTACCCAACCGAGCCTGGATCAGACCAACCGCCCGGTGATCGATTTGCTGGCGACGTGGCTGGGTGATCTGGGTTTTGCCTGCGATATCCAGCAGGTCAGCCCCGGCAAGTTCAACCTGCTGGCGACTTTTGGTTCCGGCCCTGGTGGCCTGGTGCTGGCCGGTCACAGTGACACGGTGCCGTTCGACGGCGCGTTGTGGCAGACCGATCCACTGAAGCTCACCGAAGTCGATGGCCGTTGGATAGGCCTGGGCAGTTGCGACATGAAAGGTTTTTTCGCCTTGGCCATCGAAGCGGTGATACCGCTGCTCGATCAGCCATTCAAGCAACCGTTGCTGATCCTCGCCACCTGCGATGAAGAAAGCTCAATGTCCGGTGCTCGCGCCCTGGCCGCAGCCGGGCGTCCATTGGGCCGCGCGGCGGTCATCGGCGAGCCGACCGGGCTGAAGCCGATCCGCATGCACAAAGGCATCATGATGGAGCGCATCGACATTCTCGGTCAGAGCGGCCACTCCTCGGACCCAAGACTGGGCCATAGCGCCCTTGAGGCCATGCACGATGCCATTGGCGAATTACGCGGTCTGCGCCTGTTGTGGCAGCGCGAATTTCGCAACCCGCAGTTTGGCGTGCCGACACCGACCATGAACTTCGGCTGCATCCATGGTGGCGACAACCCTAACCGTATCTGCGGCCAATGCTCGCTGGAGTTTGACCTGCGACCTTTGCCGGGCATGGACCCCAAAGCCTTGCGTGCGGAGATTCTGCAGCGGCTCAAACCGGTTGCCGAACGGCATCAGGTGAAAATTGATTACGCGCCGCTGTTCCCCGAAGTGCCCCCCTTCGAACAGGCCGAGGACGCTGAATTGGTCCGGGTTGCCGAGAAGCTCACCGGCCATCGCGCCGAAGCAGTGGCGTTCGGCACAGAAGCGCCTTATCTTCAGCAACTTGGCTGCGAGACGCTGGTGCTTGGCCCGGGTGATATCGCCTGCGCCCACCAGCCTGGGGAATACCTGGAAATGTCACGTTTGCAGCCTACGGTGCATCTATTACGTCAGCTGATCGAACATTACTGCCTGACACCGGCCGTCACACAATCCTTGTAGGAGCCGAGCTTGCTCGCGATGAGGCCATAACATTCAACATCATCGTCGACTGTTATACCGCCATCGCGAGCAAGCTCGGCTCCTACAGGTGTTGTAAATTGCCAGTGTCCCAACCCGTATCCATGAGGAGAGCGCGCGTGTCGCCAAGCCTGTTCCGACGATAACCATCAGCCCGCTGTGCGTTTTCAGTGTCGCCCATTTTTTGGCTGCTATTTATTACAGGCCCAGGTTCATGCCCGAATACGTTAATTGGCTTCGTCACGCTTCGCCTTACATCAATGCCCACCGCGATTGCACCTTTGTCGTCATGCTCCCCGGCGATGGTGTGGAACATCCGAATTTCGGCAATATCGTCCACGACCTGGTGCTGTTGCACAGCCTGGGCGTGCGGCTGGTGCTGGTTCACGGTTCCCGTCCGCAAATTGAAACCCGCCTCGCCGCGCGTGGCCTGACCCCTCATTACCATCACGGCATGCGCATCACCGATGCCGCGACGCTGGAGTGTGTGATCGATGCGGTTGGTCAGCTGCGCATCGCCATTGAAGCGCGCTTGTCGATGGACATGGCCTCGTCGCCGATGCAGGGCTCGCGCCTGCGGGTGGCTAGCGGCAACCTGGTCACGGCGCGGCCGATTGGTGTGCTCGAAGGCGTGGATTATCACCACACCGGCGAAGTGCGTCGGGTCGATCGCAAAGGCATCAATCGCCTGTTGGATGAGCGCTCCATCGTGCTGTTGTCGCCGTTGGGTTATTCACCGACCGGTGAGATCTTCAACCTCGCCTGCGAAGACGTCGCCACGCGTGCGGCCATCGACCTGAGCGCGGACAAATTGCTGCTGTTCGGCGCCGACTTGGGCTTGATCGATGAAAACGGTCGTCTGGTGCGTGAATTGCGTCCGCAACAAGTGCCGGCGCATTTGCAGCGACTGGGCAGCAACTATCAGGCCGAGTTGTTGGATGCGGCGGCAGAAGCGTGCCGGGGTGGCGTGGCGCGTAGCCATATCGTCAGCTATGCCGAAAACGGTGCACTGCTGACCGAACTGTTCACCCGCGACGGTGGCGGTACGCTGGTGGCGCAGGAGCAATTTGAAATTGTGCGCGAAGCGGCGATTGAGGATGTCGGTGGTTTGCTGGATTTGATCAGCCCGCTGGAAGAGCAGGGGATTCTGGTACGTCGCTCCCGTGAAGTGCTGGAGCGTGAGATCGAGCAGTTCAGCGTAGTCGAGCGCGAAGGCATGATCATTGCCTGTGCGGCGCTGTATCAGATTGCCGATTCGGACGCCGGGGAGCTGGCGTGCCTGGCGGTGAACCCGGAGTATCGCCATGGCGGGCGGGGTGATGAACTGTTGGAACGCATCGAAACCCGCGCCCGGGCCCAGGGTTTGAAAACCCTGTTCGTGCTGACGACCCGGACCGCTCACTGGTTCCGCGAACGTGGGTTTGTGCCGAGCAGCGTTGAACGCCTGCCGTCGGCGCGGGCTTCGCTGTACAACTATCAGCGCAATTCGAAGATCTTCGAAAAGACCTTATAACCGTGGCGCCCGCATCGCGAGCAGGCTCGCTCCCACAGGGGATCTCCAGTGAATATAGATCTGGTGTGGGAGCGAGCCTGCTCGCGATTGGCTGCGCAGCAGCCTTCAAAAACTACTCAGCCACAAACTTCGCACTGACATACGCCGAATAATCCGGCAGCACCGTTTCAACCTTCCCTTGCTCCTTCAAGAACTTCGCGGTTTCGCCAATCGCCTTGGCCGTGCCGCCATCCAATAGCGCGGTGGTCTGCTGGGCCTTGGCATCCGGGAACGCAGAACCGGCCAACAATTCCGGTACATCGGCCGCATTGGCACCGGTCAGTTTGGCGATTTTCTGTACCGGCACCGAATCGGCGGTCCAGCTGTCTTTATGCGCGGCGTAGTCGGCGAACGAGTCCAGGGTGACCTTGGCAAATTTGGCCACCACTTCAGGGTGTTTCTCGGCGTAATCCTTGCGCGCGACCCAGACTTCGAACGTCGGCGCCCCCCACTGGCCAACCTGCGCGGCATCCGTCAACGTCTTGCCTGTCTTGCGAATTTCCCCCAGCGCCGGCGACCAGACAAACGCGCCATCAATATCACCACGCTTCCACGCTGCAGCGATCTCCGCCGGTTGCAAATTCACCACTTTGACTTTCGAGGCGTCCAGGCCCCAGTGCTTCAGTGCGCCGAGCAAACTGTAGTGAGAGGTTGAAACGAAGGGGGTGGCGATGGTCTTGCCGATCAGATCTTCCGGTTTGTCGATGCCGCTGCCGTTGCGCACCACGAGGGCTTCTGCCGCGTTTATCTGGGCAGACACGATGAACGCGACTATCGGCAGATTGCGCGAGGCGGCCGCGGCCAAAGGACTGGAGCCGAGGTTGCCAATCTGCACGTCACCGGAAGCGATGGCGGTCACCACTTCAGGGCCGCTGTTGAAGCGGCGCCAATCAATTTTCTGGCCGATGGTTTGCTCGTACAGGCCATCCGCCTGGGGGACTTTGCTGGGGTCGATGCCGGTTTGATAACCCACAGTCAGGTTGGCCGCTTGCGCGGAATGAGAAAATATCAGGGACACACAAACTGTAACAAATAGGCTGGATAGTTCGCGTCTGGTCGTCATGGCGTCGCCTTTCGGTGGGGGGTTGTTTCCGAATTGCTTCAAACGCTAAACGATCTAAAAAACAACTAATAAATACCATTTTGTTATTAACTTATGAGCTGGGGGCTCTATTCCGTGGCAGCGCGTTATACAGCGTTAAATTCCTAAAAGGTATGAAAAACGAATTAGCTAGTTCTTTTCAGATTTATGACGAATTCATGACCAACATTGACCAAAAAACGGGGGATTAGACCATGGTCGTAGACACACATAGTTACGATTGACATGTGGGTCACGGTCTGGCGCTAATCGCGCATCTTAGGATCTTCGGCCATCGAACCGAGGCCAGGAACACAAGAATTAGAAACGAGAGGAGTTAGACAATGAACAAATCCACCTTGGCCTTGGCCGTGGCCGTAGGGGTTTTGGCGCAGCAGGCAGGCGCCGCAGGTTTCATCGAAGACAGCAAGCTTTCCGTCAGTTCTCGCACCATGTATTTCAACAACGATAACCGTGACGGCGGTGCGGACCAGAAAGAGAGCGCTGAAGGCCTCAAGTTCGATTACTTGTCCGGTTTCACCCCAGGTACTGTCGGTTTCGGTATCGATGCCCAGGCGATGGTCGGTATCCACCTGGACGGTGGCAAGGGACATCACCCGGATAACAACACCTTCACCCCAAGCGACAGCGACGGTTCGGCTGTGGACGAGTGGAGCCGCGCGGCGGCCAACGTCAAGGCGCGCATCTCGAAAACCGAAGCCCACGTGGGCGGCGCCCTGCAACCGAACATGCCGATTCTGGTAGCGAACGACAGCCGTCTGCTGCCACAAACCTTTGAAGGTGGCACCCTCTCCTCGAAAGATATCGACAACTTTACCCTCAACGCGGGTCAGTTCGAACACGCGACGGGTCGTGCTTCTTCAAACTCCAGCGGCCTGGCTGTGGCGGGCGGTACTGAGGCCAGTAACCAGTTCCGTTACGGCGGTGTTGACTGGAAGGCCACCAAAGACCTTACCCTGCAGTACTACCACTCGGAACTGAAGGATTACTACAAGCAGGACTTCCTGGGTATGGTTCACGTCTGGACGATCGATGCCAAGCAATCGTTCAAGTCGGATTTTCGCTACTTCGACAGCAGCTCTAATGGCAAAAATGGCGACGCCGGCTTCCGCTTCAACAACAACGGTGGTTTCGCCAAGACTCCAGGCGAGGTCGATAACAAGACCTGGAGCGGAATGTTCACCTACACCCTGGGTGGCAACGCATTTCTGTTGGGTCACCAGCGCGTGAACGATGACGGCGGCTTCGTCTACCTGAACCAGGGCAACGTGGTTGACAGCAATGGTCGTAACCAAGGCGAGGGCGGTGCCAGTTTCTACCTGTTCACCGATTCCATGATCAACGGCTTTGTCCGTGCCGGTGAAAACACCACCTTTGGCCAGTACTCCTATGACTTCGCTGCGCTGGGTGTGCCGGGCCTGAAAACCTCGGTCGCCTACCTGCACGGCGACAACATCAAGTCTACGACCGGCAACGGCCCGGATGCGTCCGAGTGGGAACGCGACATGCGGATCGACTACACCATCCAGCAAGGCGCTCTCAAAGGTTTCGGTGTGACGTTGCGCAATGGCGTCTACCGTGGCAGCGAAATCAACATCGCTGACCAGGACCAGACCCGTGTGATCTTCAACTACACCTACAGCTTCTTGTAATAAGCCGTCAGAAAAAGCCTCGCCTGTTGGCGAGGCTTTTTTTCGCCTGTCTATATTCCAATAACATCTGTTGTGCGTATTTTTTATTCTTTTTGGTTTTTTTCGCAAGCACCTAAAGTAAGCCCCGTCCGGTACTCATCCTGAGGCTCGGCTTTAGCACATTGATTCCCGACAGTAGAGGAGGTCAAGGAATGGGCGTTTTTGCCGATACCTCGAATCTTTGCTGCATAGGCATATTCCTAAACGGAATTAAAAAGAAACACAAAATTCTTTTTAGCTTTATTGAGTTGTATCCTGCATCGCCAAAACGACCGGGCTAGACGGCTCGGCAAAAATTGCGCGTCTTAGGATCCAGGGCGCCAGACCCGGGACCAGGACCACAAGCATTAGAAATGAGGAGCGAAACAATGAACAAGTCCACCTTGGCTATGACTGTGGCCGTTGGGGTTCTGGCGCAGCAAGCAAGCGCCGCCGGTTTCATCGAAGACAGCAAAGCCACCCTGGGGCTGCGTAACTTCTACATCAACACCGATTACCGTGATGGTACGGGCCCGAACAAAAACGAAGAATGGGGCCAAGGCTTCGATCTGCGTTTCATCTCCGGTTATACCCAAGGCACTGTCGGCTTCGGTATTGATGCAATCGGGCTGTTGGGCGTGAAGCTGGATTCGGGCGGCGGCACCAATGGCGCCACTGCAACCTCCTACGGCGGCACTGTTTTCCCAACCAACTCCAAAGGCGAAGCGGTTGATGACTTCTCCAGCCTGGGTCTGACTGCCAAAGCCAAGATCTCCCAGACCGAATTGAAGCTGGGTACCCTGCAACCCAAACTGCCGGTCATCGTGACCAACGACGGTCGTCTGCTGCCGCAAACCTGGCAGGGTGGCCAGCTCTCTTCCGGTGACATCAAGGACCTGACGCTGATCGGTGGCCAGATCGAAGCCGTTAAGGGGCGTAACTCCAGCAACAACGAACAGATGTCCATTTCGGGTGCGAACACTCGTGGTCCTAAATTCCGCGACAGCAACAAGTTCAACTTTGCCGGCGGCGACTACAAAATTACCAAGGACCTGACGGCCCAGTATTACTACGGCAACCTGGAAGAGTTCTACAAGCAACACTTCCTGGGTCTGGTTCACAACTGGGCAATCGGCCCGGGCGTGTTGAAGTCGGATTTGCGTTATTTCAACAGCTCTGATGATGGTGCCAACGGTCACGACCCGCTGTACTACAGCACTGGCAACTACAACGCGCCGAGCGGTAAAGGTAAAGTCGACAACAACCTGTACAGCGGCCTGTTCCTGTACTCCGTTGCCGGTCATACCTTCGGGGGCGGTTACCAGGTCAGCAACGGTAGCAGCGACTTCCCTTACCTGAACCAGGGTGACGGAGCGTCGGCCTACATCATCACCGACTCGCAAATCCAGAAGTTCGCCCGTGCCGGCGAACACACCTGGCAGGCGCGCTACTTGTATGACTTCGCCACGGTCGGCGTACCGGGCCTGACGGCAGGTATGGTTTACCTGCACGGTGACGACATCGATACCGTTAACGCTAGCGGTGGAGAGGCGGCCAACGGCGCTTCCGAGTGGGAGCGCGATCTGACCGTTGCTTACGTTCTTCAGCAAGGTCCGCTGAAGAACCTCGGCGTTACCTGGAAAAATGCGACCTGGCGTACTGACCTGCCAAACACTCGCACCCAGGACGAAAACCGTCTGATCGTCAGCTACTCGATCCCGCTGTTGTAATAGCGCTCGCGTAACCGAGACAAAAAAGCCCCGCCCGGCATCACGCCCGGTGGGGCTTTTGCGTTTCAAGGCGGGCTCACCCCCGTAAACCCTCCTCGATATTTCCCTCTTTTGCAGCACTCAAGGCCTTCTCGAACCTTGCGGGCGATGTTGGTCTCGATGACCGATCACGTCCAGTGAACAGATCTTTAATATTCGTTTGTGTTCTAAATAAATCGATATTTATTCTTTTTAATTACTCACAAATACAGGCACAGTCGAGCTCAACAAGCACTCATCAGGAGCAGCACCATGAGCCTCAGACTGGGCGATATCGCCCCCGACTTTGAACAGGATTCCAGCGCCGGCACCCTTCGTTTCCACGAGTGGTTGGGCGATAGCTGGGGCGTGCTGTTTTCCCATCCGGCGGATTTCACCCCGGTCTGCACCACCGAACTGGGCTTCACCGCCAGGCTCAAGGACGAGTTTTCCAAGCGTGGGGTGAAAGCCATTGCCCTGTCGGTTGACCCGGTGGACTCGCACCACAAGTGGATCGAGGACATCAACGAAACCCAGAACACCCTCGTCAACTTCCCGATCCTCGCCGACGCCGACCGCAAGGTGTCGGACCTTTACGACCTGATCCATCCCAATGCCAATGACACCCTGACCGTGCGTTCGCTGTTCGTGATCGATCCGAACAAAAAAATTCGACTGACCATCACGTATCCGGCGAGTACCGGCCGCAACTTCCACGAAATTCTGCGGGTGATCGACTCGCTGCAACTCACCGACCACTACAAAGTGGCCACCCCGGCCAACTGGCAGGACGGTGATGAAGTGGTGATCGTGCCGTCGCTCAAGGATGAAGATGAAATCAAGCAGCGTTTTCCCAAGGGCTATCGGGCGGTAAAACCGTATTTGCGCCTCACACCGCAGCCGAACCGCTAAACATCTTCTTCGCGCCTTCAATCGCCATCGCGAGCAAGCTCGGCTCCCACATCTGAAATGCATTCCCCTGTGGGAGCCGAGCTTGCTCGCGATGACGGCCTGACAGGCAACGCAGAACCCAGATCCAATAGCAGGGGATTTCAGGCCGTTTCGACGGCCTTTTTTTATATATCGAACTCAGCGATTTGTATATTTCCATAACGCATAACCAAATGAATAAATATGATTTATGGATATAACAATCAGCTGTTAAGGTCACTTCCATCACAGCGAGATCGCAAACCGCGAATCGCCAACACCGTTCAAGGAATCACTGAATGCTGGTCGTCTCACTCGGTGGCAGTCCAAGCCAACGCTCCCGATCCGGGGTGCTGCTGGAACGCTCCCAGCGCTGGTTGCAGGAGCAGGGGGTGGAAGTGGTGAGTTACCAGATTCGGGACTTCCCGGCGGAAGACTTGCTGCACGCACGCTTCGACAGCCCCAAGGTCATCGACCTGCTGCAACAGATTGAAAACGCCGACGGTCTGCTGATCGCCACACCGGTTTACAAAGCGTCGTTCTCGGGCGCATTGAAAACCGTGCTGGACCTGCTGCCGGAGCGCGCACTCAGCCACAAGGTTGTGTTGCCAATGGCCACCGGCGGCAGCATCGCCCACATGCTGGCGGTGGATTACGCACTCAAACCGGTGCTGTCGGCGCTGAAAGCCCAGGAAATGCTTCAGGGCATTTTTGCTGAAGACAGCCAGATCGCCTACGGCGAAGGCAGTGCCCAGGCGCAATTGGCGCCGGAGCTGGAACAACGATTGAACGAGTCGCTGGAACTGTTTTTCAGCGCCATGGCGAGGCGGCCCAAGCCGCTCGATCCGAACCTGTTGAATGAACGTTTATTGAGTGCTCGCTGGAGCATTTGAGCCTCACCCGAAATTGATCCACTCACCTTACTCAGCCGCCAACGGCCAAGCAGGTGCAGCCAAAACCTCACTGCAAAAGGAGAGCGCTATGCGCACTGTCATTTTGCGTCGTGGTCTGGTCGCTCTGTTTGTTGCGGCTGTGTCCTTCGGCGCCATTACTCAAGCTCAAGCGCTTTCTACCCAGGAAGGCGTGTTGCGAATCGGTTATCAGAAATACGGCACGCTGGTGCTGCTCAAAGCCAAAGGCACGCTGGAAAAACGCCTCGCCGCCCAAGGCGTGGACGTGCAATGGACTGAATTTCCCGGTGGCCCACAACTGCTTGAAGGCCTGAACGTCGGCTCCATCGACTTCGGTGTTACCGGCGAAACCCCGCCGGTATTCGCCCAGGCTGCCGGCGCCGATCTGCTCTACGTCGCCTACGAACCGCCAGCGCCGCACAGCGAAGCGATCCTGGTGCCGAAGGATTCGCCGATCAAATCGGTGAAAGACCTCAAGGGCAAGAAAGTCGTGCTCAATAAAGGCTCCAACGTTCACTACCTGTTGGTGCGTGCGCTGGAAGACGCCGGCCTCAAATACACCGATATCCAGACCGTATTCCTGCCGCCGGCCGATGCCCGCGCCGCGTTTGAACGTGGCAGCGTTGACGCCTGGGTGATCTGGGACCCGTACCAGGCTGCCGCCGAAAAACAACTGCAAGCGCACACCCTGCGCGATGGCCAGGGCATCGTCGACAACCATCAGTTCTACCTCGCGACTAAACCTTACGCTCAGAAAAATCCTGAGGTGATCAAGACCCTCGTCGAAGAAGTGCGCGCGGTCGGTGAATGGTCCAAGGCCAATCCTGAAGACGTGACTCAACAGGTGTCGCCACTGCTCGGGCTGCCGGCAGACATCACCCTGACCTCGGTCAAACGCCAGGGCTACGGCGCGCTGTTCCTCACGCCTGAAGTGGTCGCCGCGCAACAGAAAATCGCCGACAGCTTCTATCAGCTCAAGTTGATTCCGAAACAACTGAGCATCAAAGACGTGATCTGGACGCCACCGGCAGCCGTTGCCCAAAGCTCAGTAACCAAAGCGCAGTAACTCGATTCCCCAAGGAGACCACTCCATGAGCCTCAATATCTTCTGGTTCCTGCCTACCCACGGCGACGGCCATTACCTTGGCACCGCCGAAGGCGCTCGCGCCGTTGATCACGGTTATCTGCAACAAGTCGCGCAAGCGGCGGATCGCTTGGGTTTTGGCGGGGTGCTGATTCCTACCGGCCGCTCCTGCGAAGACTCGTGGCTGGTGGCCGCGTCGCTGATCCCGGTGACCCAACGTTTGAAATTTCTTGTCGCCCTGCGCCCCGGGATCATTTCCCCGACGGTGGCTGCGCGTCAGGCAGCGACCCTGGATCGTCTGTCCGGCGGTCGTGCGTTGTTCAACCTGGTCACCGGTGGTGATCCGGAAGAACTGGCCGGCGATGGTTTGTTCCTCAGCCACGAAGAGCGCTATCAGGCCTCGGTGGAGTTCACCCGCATCTGGCGTCGCGTGCTGGAAGGCGAAACCGTTGATTACGACGGCCAGCACATCAGCGTGAAAGGGGCGAAGTTGCTCTATCCGCCGATCCAGCAACCGCGTCCGCCGCTGTACTTCGGTGGCTCGTCGGAAGCGGCGCAAGACCTCGCGGCAGAGCAAGTGGAAATGGTCCTGACTTGGGGCGAGCCGCCGGCCGCCGTGGCCGAAAAGATCGAGCAAGTGCGTGCCAAAGCGGCGAAGCTCGGTCGCACTGTGCGCTTCGGTATTCGTCTGCATGTGATCGTTCGCGAGACCAACGCCGAAGCCTGGCAAGCAGCCGATAAATTGATCTCCCATCTGGACGACGACACCATCGCCCGCGCTCAGGCCTCTCTGGCGCGCTTCGATTCCGTCGGTCAGCAGCGCATGGCCGCACTGCATGGCGGCAGCCGTGACAACCTGGAAGTCAGCCCCAACCTGTGGGCCGGTGTCGGTCTGGTGCGTGGCGGTGCAGGTACTGCATTGGTTGGCGACGGTCCGACCGTGGCGGCTCGCGTGAAGGAATACGCGGATTTGGGTATCGACACCTTCATCTTCTCCGGTTATCCACACCTTGAAGAGTCGTACCGCGTGGCCGAATTGCTGTTCCCGCACCTCGACATTGAGCGTCCCGAGTTGCCGAAAAGCGCGGGTTACGTCAGCCCGTTTGGTGAGATGGTCGCCAACGACATTCTTCCCAAAGCCGTGTCCCAGAGCTGAGGCGCGCCATGAAGAAAATTATCCACAGCCTCGCGCCCTGGGCGTTGCCGGTGTTGTTGCTGGCGGTGTGGCAGTTGTCGGTGTCGGCGGGCTGGTTGTCGACACGGATTCTGCCGGCACCTATCGCGGTGATCGAAGCTGGCGTCAGTCTGGTGCGCAGCGGCGAAATCTGGACGCATCTGGCGATCAGCGGCTGGCGCGCCGGGCTGGGCTTCACCATCGGAGGCAGCATCGGCTTGGTGCTGGGCTTCATCACCGGTCTGTCGAAATGGGGCGAACGCCTGCTCGACAGTTCGGTGCAGATGATCCGCAACGTGCCGCACCTGGCGCTGATTCCCCTGGTGATTTTGTGGTTCGGCATCGACGAGTCGGCAAAGATTTTTTTGGTGGCGTTGGGCACGTTGTTCCCGATCTACCTCAACACGTATCACGGTATCCGTAACGTCGATCCGGCATTGGTGGAGATGGCGCGCAGTTATGGCTTGTCCGGTTTCAGTCTGTTTCGCCAGGTGGTCCTGCCGGGCGCGCTGCCTTCGATTCTGGTCGGCGTGCGCTTCGCACTGGGCTTCATGTGGCTGACGCTGATCGTCGCGGAAACCATCTCCGCCAGTTCCGGCATCGGTTATCTGGCGATGAACGCCCGGGAGTTTTTGCAGACCGACGTGGTGGTGCTGGCGATTCTTCTGTACGCGGTACTCGGAAAACTGGCCGACCTCGCGGCCCGTGGGCTTGAGCGCGTATGGCTGCGCTGGCACCCGGCTTATCAGGTTGTCAAAGGAGGTGTGGCATGACGGCTCAACAACCTCCACACCTGCTGCGCGGGATTCCGCTGGTGGTGCGCAAACTGCAAAAAACCTTTGGCTCTCGGCAAGTGCTGCGCGAGATCGACCTGCACATTCCGGCGGGGCAATTTGTCGCCGTGGTCGGTCGTAGCGGATGCGGCAAAAGTACCTTGTTGCGCCTGCTGGCCGGGCTCGACCAACCCACGGGCGGTGTATTGCTCGCCGGTGCCGCGCCGCTGAGTGATGCGCGAGAAGACACGCGTTTGATGTTTCAGGAAGCGCGTTTGCTGCCCTGGAAAAAGGTCATCGACAACGTCGGCCTCGGGCTCAAGGGCAACTGGCGGCCGCAAGCACTGGAAGCGCTGGAGTCCGTCGGCCTGGCCGATCGCGCCAACGAATGGCCTGCCGCCTTGTCCGGTGGACAGAAACAGCGTGTGGCCCTGGCGCGCGCGCTGATCCATCAACCGCGTTTGCTGTTGCTCGACGAACCGCTGGGCGCACTGGATGCCCTGACCCGAATTGAAATGCAGCAACTGATCGAACGGCTTTGGCGCAAGCATGGTTTCACCGTGTTGCTGGTGACCCACGACGTCAGTGAAGCGGTGGCAATTGCCGATCGGGTGATCCTGATCGAAGAGGGCGAAGTCGGCCTCGACCTGCTCGTGGAACTGCCGCGCCCTCGGCTTCGCGGCTCGCATCGGCTGGCGGCGCTGGAAACCCAAGTGCTCAATCGAGTGCTCGAACTGCCCGGCGGACCGCCGGAACCGGAACCCGTTTCACCCTTGCCCACGCAGTTGCGTTGGGCTCATTAACCAGACTTTTTCAACGACAGGAATCAACATCATGACGATCAAAGCCATCAACGTTCGCAACCAATTCAAAGGCTCCATCAAGGAAATCGTACTGGGTGACGTGCTGTCGGAAATCGACGTGCAAACCGCGTCCGGCATCGTCACTTCGGTGATCACTACCCGCTCGGTGAAAGAGCTGGAACTGGTGGTCGGCAGTGAAGTGATTGCGTTTGTGAAATCCACTGAAGTATCGATCGCCAAGCTGTAAGGGCGTGGACACGCAACAACCCCGAAGGGTGTGAGCCCTTCGGGGTTTTTTCTATGTCAGGGCTCGGGTGCGCAGCGCCAACCTGCGAGGGGGGCGTAGAGGCCGAGTGAGGACAGTAAGCGCCGCTCGCTGAAAAGCTCGCGGGCGTTTGGGTCAATGTCGGCGGGCAACAATGGTTGGCCGATCTGCAGGGGCAGCGTGGAGTAGTCGATCTGCCACGGGGTTTGTCCGCCGTGGTGACGGCCAAAGGACAGTTCGCAGGCGAGCCGTTCCTGCGCAGTTGCTGCCTCCAGCTGTTCGCGTAAATGACCACCTGGTGCCAGTGCGACTACCCGGCTGGCGGCGAACAGAAAGTAGTCGCCGGCCAGCACCAGACAGGCCGCACGCGCTGGATCATCGGCCGCCTGCAACCACTGACCGCGACAGGTGCCGTGAGAGTCGGGCAGTCGCTCCCAGATCTCATAATAGTCATCGTCCAGGGCGGTTTCGATCAGGCGTTCGCTGGTTTCAAACTGCATGCACCCGATGTCTTCCTCGGTGCTGCCAGGCTGGTAGTCGAGTCGGCGATGCCACTGGCATATGTCACCCTCGACTTGGGTCACGCCAGCGAAGCCTTTTTGTTCGCTCAAGGTCAGCAGATCAGCGTGATCGAGTTGCTCCAGAGGCAACGCCGGGAGTTTGGCTGGCGGGATGCGCAGGTCGGCAAACAGGCGCGGGGTCTGAAGCCAGTACACCGCCGTTTCACTGTCGCTGCGTCCGGACTGGAATTTGATCAGGCGTCGTTTCCACACGCCAAGGTAGCTTTCTGGAACGTGCGCCATGAACACCTCGTTGCGTTATGCGTCGCGCTTGGACAAGTACGGTGGCAGGTACAGGCCCAGATACGCATCAAACACGCGCATCCCTTCTTCGGCCATGCGGGGGGTGATCTGCCCATGCTGCTGCACCGAGCGCGCATAAACGCGGTCGCCGAGCTCCATGGCCAGCGCAAACACATCGACGTCGGTGGGCAATTTCGGTAATTCGAAATGGTGGTCGAACAGCTTGTGCATCAGGTCGCCCAGTTCAATGTCGTGCTGGCGGTCGGCCTGGGTGACTTCGGTCAGGCCATGCTGGGCCAGGATCAATTGGCGGGCGGCGGCGTCTTCGCTGTAGATCGCCAGCATGCGCTGTTCCACCAGGCGTGACAGGTCACGCCAACCGCTGAGGGCGCCATGATCGATGGGCGCTTGCAGGCAGGCGCGGAACGCGGCGTGAACGTCGGCCGTCAGCGCTTCAAGCAGCGCCGGGACGCTGGCGAAAAAGTGGTAGACGGAGGAGGGCGGAATCTCCGCGCGCTCGGCGACGCTGTAAATCGACAGACTGGCCACGCCCTCGGCGGCCAGCAGCGTGCGGGCGGCATCGAGTATCGAATCGATCCGCGCCTGGCTGCGGGCGCGTGGTTTGCGTGGGGTGGCGAGTCGGGTCATTGAAGTCTCCTGCGGGGCAGCGGGCATTGTACGCAGAGCAGGCAGATGTTCCATATCGCCTGTGGCGAGGGGGCATAAAAAAACGCCGTCAGCCTTATCAGCCGACGGCGTTTTTTTTTACTGCAACCGCTTACACGGTATGCAGGTACCAGTTGTACTCAAGGTCGGAGATGGAGTGTTCGAACTCCTCCAGCTCGCTTTCCTTACAGGCCACGAAGATATCGATGTACTTCGGATCGATGTACTTGGCCATGACTTCGCTGTCGTCCAGCTCGCGCAATGCATCGCGCAGGTTGTTCGGCAGGCTTTGCTCGTTCTGCTCGTAGGAGTTGCCTTCTACGGGGGCGCCCGGCTCGATTTTGTTGGTCAGGCCGTGATGCACGCCTGCCAGGACCGAAGCCATCAGCAGGTACGGGTTGGCATCGGCGCCGGCAACACGGTGTTCGATGCGCACGGCATCGGAGGAACCGGTCGGAACGCGGATCGCCACGGTGCGGTTATCCAGGCCCCAGCATGGCGAGTTCGGCACGTAGAACTGTGCGCCGAAACGACGGTAGGAGTTGACGTTCGGGCAGAGGAAAGCCATCTGCGCCGGTAGGGTCTCGAGCACACCGCCGATCGCGTGACGCAGTGCGGCGTTCTGCTCGGGATCCTCACTGGCAAAAATGTTTTTGCCATCTTTATCAAGAATCGAGATGTGGACGTGCAGACCGTTGCCCGCCTGGCCCGGGTAAGGCTTGGCCATGAAGGTGGTGTCCATTTCATGGTCGTAGGCGATGTTCTTGATCAGGCGCTTGAGCAGGACCGCGTAGTCGCAGGCCTTGATCGGGTCGGCCACGTGGTGCAGGTTGACTTCGAACTGCGCCGGGGCACTTTCCTTGACGATCGCATCGGCCGGGATGCCTTGCTCTTTCGCACCTTCCAGAATGTCCTGGAGGCAGTCGACGTATTCGTCGAGGTCGTCGATCAGGTAGACCTGTGTCGAATGCGGGCGTTTGCCGGACACCGGCGAGCGTGGCGGTTGCGGACGGCCGTTCACGTTCTCCTGGTCGATCAGGTAGAACTCCAGTTCGAACGCGGCACAGATGGTCAGGCCCATGTCGTCGAACTTGCGAACCACATTGGCCAGCACTTCCCGAGGGTCGGCGAAGAACGGCTGGCCTTCGAGTTCGTGCATGGTCATCAACAGTTGCGCGGTAGGGCGCTTCTGCCAAGGCTCGTTGCACAGGGTGTCAGGGATTGGATAGCAGATTCGGTCAGCATCACCGATGTCCAGGCCCAGGCCGGTGCTTTCCACCGTCGAGCCATTGATATCCAGAGCAAATAGAGAGGCCGGCAGGTTGATGCCTTTCTCGTAAACCTTGTGGAGGCTGGTGCGTTCAATGCGCTTGCCGCGCACCACACCATTCATATCCGCAATCAGAAGGTCAACGTACAGAACCTCAGGATGTTCCTTAAGGAACGCGTTCGCTTCGTTAAGCTGAACGGCACGCGGGGGTACCGACATGATGCAACACCTTTGTTGTTAAAAATATCAATCATTGATCTCTTCGGATTCCAGTCAACCCGAACGGCATGCCGAAGTCAAGCGAGGCCTTTTTTGCCCTGAAAAAGCGCTCGTAAGGCTTTTTTGAGGCACTTTGGGGCATTTTTATGCCTTTGAACGCTTTTGCTGCCGCGGGCTTGAGCGGGGCGTGTTGTATTTTTTACGGGGGTGTTGTGTAAAAAAATGAACAAGGCTAAGCTCGATTCAAACCCATAACACCAATAATACCGGGGTGCTTCATGTCTCGCCTGCCGTTAATCGGCGTCGCCGACTGCTCTAAGCAGATCGGTCTGCATGCTTATCACATCAGTGGCGACACCTACGTCCGCGCAATGGCCTCAGCGCCTGCGGACCTGACGGTAATCCTGTCATACATGACGGATCGACTGTCTCCGTCCGATATTCTGGACGGCTTTGATGGCACCCCCATTACGGTTACTCCATTCAATATAGAACCGATTCACAATAGCGGCCCGACTATCGCTTGTGATGCTGCACGCCCGACGTTTGCCGCACCGTGCGGAAAAAATCACGATAGCCTGTCAAAGACACCCGTTTCAACGCGACGCCGATGCGTCAACCATTGCCTGACGCAAGCAAGCGGCAGGAAACTCAAAGCCTAGAGGCATTTATGAGTAACAACCTCGACCAGCTCACCGATTGGTTGAAAGACCACAAGATCACAGAAGTCGAATGCATGATCGCCGACTTGACCGGGATTACCCGTGGCAAGATCTCGCCGACCAACAAGTTCATTGCTGAAAAAGGCATGCGTCTGCCCGAAAGCGTTCTGTTGCAAACCGTGACCGGCGACTATGTCGAAGACGACATCTATTACGAACTGCTCGACCCGGCCGATATCGACATGATCTGCCGCCCCGACCAGAACGCCGTATTCCTCGTGCCGTGGGCCATCGAGCCGACCGCCCAGGTGATCCACGACACCTACGACAAGCAAGGCAACCCGATCGAACTGTCGCCGCGCAACGTGCTCAAGAAGGTTCTCAAGCTCTATTCCGACCGCGGCTGGCAACCCATCGTGGCGCCGGAAATGGAGTTCTACCTGACCAAGCGCAGTGACGACCCCGACTACCCGCTGCAACCGCCGATTGGCCGTTCCGGGCGTCCGGAAATCGGTCGTCAGTCGTTCTCGATCGAAGCGGCGAACGAATTCGACCCGCTGTTCGAAGACGTCTACGACTGGTGCGAACTGCAGGAGCTGGACCTCGATACGTTGATCCACGAGGACGGCACGGCGCAGATGGAAATCAACTTCCGTCACGGCGACGCCTTGTCCCTGGCCGACCAGATCCTGGTGTTCAAACGCACCATGCGCGAGGCCGCGCTCAAGCACAACGTGGCGGCGACGTTCATGGCCAAGCCCATGACCGGCGAGCCGGGCAGTGCGATGCACTTGCACCAGAGCATCATCGACATCGAGACCGGCAAGAACGTCTTCTCCAATGAAGACGGGACCATGAGCCAACTGTTCCTGCACCACATCGGTGGCTTGCAGAAACTGATCCCCGAGCTGTTGCCGCTGTTCGCCCCGAACGTGAACTCGTTCCGCCGCTTCCTGCCGGACACCTCGGCACCGGTGAACGTGGAGTGGGGCGAAGAGAACCGCACCGTGGGCCTGCGGGTTCCGGATGCCGGGCCGCAAAACCGTCGAGTGGAAAACCGCCTGCCGGGCGCCGACGCCAATCCGTACCTGGCGATTGCCGCGAGCTTGCTCTGCGGTTACATCGGCATGGTCGAAGGCCTCAACCCGAGCGCACCGGTGGTGGGCCGTGGCTATGAACGCCGCAACCTGCGCCTGCCACTGACCATCGAGGACGCGCTGGAACGCATGGAAAACAGCGCGACCGTCGAGAAATACCTGGGCAAAAAATTCATCACTGGCTACGTCGCGGTCAAGCGGGCCGAGCATGAAAACTTCAAGCGCGTGATCAGTTCATGGGAGCGGGAATTCCTGCTCTTCGCCGTCTGATACGCCGGGCGCCGTCGTTGTCGGGCGGCGCTTTCACCTGATTTTTTTTGGAGATTGGTATGACCAGCAACAATCCGCAAACCCGTGAATGGCAAACCCTGAGCAATGATCACCACCTGGCCCCGTTCAGCGATTTCAAGCAGCTGAAAGAGAAAGGCCCGCGGATCATCACGAACGCCAAGGGCGTCTACCTGTGGGACAGCGAAGGCAACAAGATCCTCGACGGCATGGCCGGCCTGTGGTGCGTAGCGATCGGTTACGGTCGTGATGAACTGGCCGATGCCGCCAGCAAGCAAATGCGCGAACTGCCTTACTACAACCTGTTCTTCCAGACCGCTCACCCGCCGGTACTGGAACTGGCCAAGGCCATTGCCGACATCGCGCCAGAAGGCATGAACCATGTGTTCTTCACCGGTTCGGGCTCGGAAGGCAACGACACCATGCTGCGTATGGTTCGTCACTACTGGGCGATCAAGGGCCAGCCGAAGAAAAAAGTCATCATCAGCCGCAAGAACGGTTATCACGGTTCCACCGTGGCCGGCGCGAGCCTGGGTGGCATGACGTACATGCACGAACAAGGCGACTTGCCGATTCCGGGCATCGTCCACATCGCGCAGCCGTACTGGTTCACCGAAGGCGGTGACATGACGCCAGAAGAGTTCGGCGTCTGGGCGGCCAATCAGCTGGAAGAGAAGATTCTGGAAGTCGGCGTGGACAACGTCGGTGCCTTTATTGCCGAGCCGATCCAGGGTGCCGGCGGCGTGATCATTCCGCCAGACACCTACTGGCCGCGCATCAAGGAAATCCTCGCCAAGTACGACATCCTGTTCGTCGCGGACGAAGTGATTTGTGGTTTTGGCCGCACCGGTGAGTGGTTCGGTACCGATTACTACGACCTCAAGCCCGACATGATGACCATCGCCAAAGGCCTGACCTCCGGCTACATCCCTATGGGTGGGCTGATCGTGCGTGACGAAGTGGTCGCGGTGCTGAACGAAGGGGGCGATTTCAACCACGGTTTCACGTACTCCGGTCACCCGGTGGCCGCTGCGGTGGCGCTGGAAAACATCCGCATCCTGCGCGAAGAAAAAATTATCGAACGCGTACATGCAGAAACGGCACCCTATTTGCAAAAGCGTCTGCGGGAACTGAACGATCACCCGTTGGTGGGGGAAGTGCGCGGGGTCGGTCTGTTGGGGGCCATTGAACTGGTTCAGGACAAAGCCACGCGCAAACGTTACGAAGGCAAGGGCGTCGGCATGATCTGCCGTCAGTTCTGCTTCGACAACGGCCTGATCATGCGCGCCGTGGGCGACACCATGATCATTGCTCCGCCACTGGTGATTACACCGGCTGAAATCGATGAGTTGGTGGCCAAGGCACGCAAGTGTCTGGACCTGACCCTGAGTGCGTTGCAGGGCTAAGTGCTAGGCTCTGAGCGGGTGTGACGTTACATTTCGCTCAGAGCAAACAAAGGAGGGGTCTTTCCTTGAAAGCCTGCCTTGGATCTTGCCAGACTACCGGTTGTTTCAGATGCCCAGTAAAGGTCGCTGAGCACGTGGTTAAAAAGAAAAAATTGGAGCATTACCGATGAAGGCATTAGGTATGAAGATAGCTGGCAAGACCCTTCTCGCCATGTCCCTGATGGGCGTGATGGCGGGTGCAGTTCAGGCGGACGACAAGGTTCTTCACGTGTACAACTGGTCCGATTACATCGCACCGGACACCGTCAAGAAGTTCGAAGACGAGTCGGGCATCAAAGTGGTCTACGACGTCTTCGACAGCAACGAAACCCTCGAAGCCAAATTGCTGGCGGGCAAGTCCGGTTACGACATCGTCGTACCGTCGAACAACTTCCTGGCCAAGCAAATCAAGGCTGGCGTTTACCAGAAGCTGGACAAGTCCAAGCTGCCTAACTGGAAAAACCTGAACCCTGACCTGCTCAAAGCGGTATCGGTGAGTGACCCGGGCAACGAACATGCCTTCCCGTATATGTGGGGTTCGATCGGTATCGGTTTCAACGCCGAGAAGGTCAAGGCTGCACTGGGTGCCGACGCCCCGACCAATTCCTGGGATCTGATCTTCAAACCTGAAAACGCTGCCAAGTTGAAGTCGTGCGGTATCAGCTTGCTGGACTCGCCAACCGAGATGATTCCGGTGGCGTTGCACTACCTGGGCCTGCCGACCGACAGCCAGAAGAAAGAAGACATCGACAAGGCTGAAGCGCTGATCATGAAGGTCCGTCCTTCGATCGCTTACTTCCACTCGTCCAAGTACATCTCTGACCTGGCCAACGGCAACATCTGCGTAGCCGTGGGTTATTCGGGTGACATTTACCAGGCAAAATCCCGCGCGGCTGAAGCCGGTGACAAAGTGAAAGTCAGTTACAACATTCCGAAAGAAGGTGCGGGCAGCTTCTACGACATGGTCGCCATGCCTAAAGATGCCGAAAACGTCGAAGGCGCCTACAAGTTCATGAACTTCCTGATGCAACCGGAAATCATGGCCGAAATCACCAACGCCGTGCGTTTCCCGAACGGTAACGCGGCTGCCACACCGTTGGTTGATAAAGACATCACCAGCGATCCGGGCATCTACCCGCCAGTGGAAGTGTTGGGCCAGCTGTACGCGATTGCCGACTTGCCGGCCGCGACCCAGCGGCTCCTGACTCGCAGCTGGACCAAGATCAAGTCCGGTAAGTAAGTAAAACCCTGTAGCAGCTGCCGAAGGCTGCGTTGAGGTCCGAAGGACCTCCGCTTTTTCAACAGCACAACTGCTTCGCAGTTGAACGCAGCCTGCGGCAGCTGCTACAGATTTTCATAAAGTTTGCTGGAACGGTTTTTCGAGGGTAAGTTGCGCGCCGGTTTTGTTGCCGGGCAGCCATGGCTGTCATGTAACGCGGGGCAACTTGGGCCCCACTCATTTTAGAGGACCTCCACTTGCCTATTTTTTCTTTGTTTCGCAATGCCGTGTTGATTGGCGCCGGGCTGACGCTTGCCGTTAGTGTTCAGGCCGCCGGCACTGTGCATATTTATAACTGGTCGGATTACATCGGTCCGACCACCCTGGCGGACTTCCAGAAAGAGACCGGCATCAAGCCGGTTTATGACGTTTTCGATTCCAACGAAACCCTGGAAGGCAAGTTACTGGCCGGGCGTACCGGTTACGACGTGGTCGTGCCGTCCAACCACTTCCTCGGCAAGCAGATCAAGGCGGGCGCTTTCCAAAAGCTCGACAAGTCGAAGCTGACTAACTATTCCAACCTTGATCCGGTGCTGCTCAAGCGTCTGGAGCAAAACGATCCGGGTAATCTTTACGCTGTTCCCTACCTGTGGGGCACTAACGGCATCGGTTACAACGTCGAAAAAATCAAGGCGGTACTGGGTGTCGACAAGATCGACTCCTGGGATGTGGTGTTCGAGCCGGAAAACATCAAGAAACTGCACAGCTGCGGCGTAGCGTTCCTCGACTCCGCCGATGAAATGATGCCGACGGTCCTCAACTACATGGGCCTGAACGCCAACAGCACTAACCCCGAAGATTACAAAAAGGCTGAAGCCAAGTTGCTGGCGGTGCGGCCTTACGTGACGTACTTCCATTCGTCCAAGTACATCGCCGACCTGGCCAACGGCGACATCTGCATCGCCATCGGTTTCTCCGGTGACATGTTCCAGGCCAAGGCCCGGGCGGAAGAGGCCGGCAAAGGCGTAAACATTGCCTACACCATTCCCAAAGAGGGTGGGGCGCTGTGGTTCGACATGCTGGCGATTCCCAAGGATTCGGCCAACGTCAAAGAGGCCCACGCCTTCATCAACTATTTGTTGAAACCCGAGGTGATCGCACAAGTCAGTGATTCTGTTGGCTATGCGAACCCCAACCCCGGCTCGGACAAACTGATGGAACAGTCCATTCGCACCGACGAAGCGGTTTATCCACCGCAAGCAGTCCTCGACAAGACCTACGTGTCGGTCGAGTTACCACCGAACATTCAACGTTTGATGACCCGCAGCTGGACCAAGGTCAAGACGGGTAAATAGCTTCAAGGCTCAAACTATCCAAGGTTGGCTCACCTTGAGCGAACTGCACTCTTTTTTTTTGGGAGTTTCGTAAATGGCAGTTGCCTCCGGCGCCTATAAGAAAGCCCTCGAGGGCGACCAGTCACCTAAACAGGTGTTGGTCAAAATCGACCGGGTCACGAAGAAGTTCGACGAGACGATTGCCGTGGACGATGTGTCCCTGGAAATCAAGAAAGGCGAAATTTTCGCCCTGCTCGGCGGTTCGGGATCGGGCAAATCCACGTTGCTGCGTATGCTCGCCGGCTTCGAACGACCGACCGAAGGGCGGATTTTCCTCGATGGCGTAGACATCACCGACATGCCGCCGTACGAGCGGCCGATCAACATGATGTTCCAGTCGTACGCCTTGTTCCCGCACATGACCGTGGCGCAGAACATCGCCTTCGGCCTCAAGCAGGACAAGCTGCCCGCGGCTGAAGTCGATGCGCGTGTGGCCGATATGCTCAAGCTGGTGCAGATGAGCCAGTTCGCCAAGCGCAAGCCGCATCAGTTGTCCGGCGGCCAGCGTCAACGTGTGGCACTGGCGCGTTCGCTGGCCAAGCGACCGAAGCTGTTGCTGCTCGACGAACCGATGGGTGCCTTGGACAAAAAGCTGCGCTCGCAGATGCAGCTTGAGCTGGTCGAGATCATCGAGCGCGTCGGCGTAACCTGCGTCATGGTGACCCACGACCAGGAAGAGGCCATGACCATGGCCGAGCGCATTGCGATCATGCACCTGGGCTGGATCGCGCAGATCGGCAGCCCGATCGACATCTACGAAACCCCGACCAGCCGCTTGGTGTGCGAGTTCATCGGCAACGTCAACATCTTCGACGGTGAAGTGATCGACGACGCCGAAGGCCACGCCACCATCACCTGCAAGGACCTGGACCGCCAGATCTATGTGGGCCACGGCATCAGCACCTCGGTGCAGGACAAGTCCGTGACCTACGCGATCCGTCCGGAAAAACTGCTGGTGACGCCGACCCAGCCGACCTGCGAATACAACTGGTCCAGCGGCAAGGTCCACGACATTGCCTACCTCGGCGGTCACTCGGTGTTCTACGTTGAACTGCCGAGCGGAAAGATCGTCCAGTCGTTCGTCGCCAACGCCGAACGCCGTGGTCAGCGCCCAACCTGGGGTGACCAGGTTTACGTGTACTGGGAAGACGACAGCGGCGTGGTACTTCGCTCATGAACATGCGCAAATTCAAACGCCGCCTCAATCGAATAATTCCCGGTGGCCGCCAGCTGGTCATCGGGGTTCCGTTCATTTGGCTATTCATGTTCTTCATGTTGCCGTTCTTCATCGTATTGAAGATCAGCTTCGCCGAAGCCGACGTGGCCATTCCGCCATACACCGAGATCTACAACTTCGTCGACCAGAAGCTGCAGGTGCTACTAAACCTCGGCAACTATGCCATGTTGGCTGGCGACGAGCTGTACATTGCCGCTTACCTCGGCTCATTGAAGATGGCGCTGATCAGCACCGTCCTTTGCCTGCTGATCGGTTACCCGATGGCCTACGCCATCGCCAGTGCCCGTAAAGAGATGCAAACGGTGCTGGTGCTGCTGATCATGATGCCGACCTGGACCGCGATCCTGATCCGCGTTTACGCGTGGATGGGCATCCTCAGCAACAACGGTCTGCTCAACGGTTTCCTGATGAGCATGGGCTGGATTGACGAGCCGCTGCAGATCCTCAACACCAACCTCGCCGTTTATATTGGTGTCGTTTATTCCTATCTGCCGTTCATGATCCTGCCGCTTTACGCCAACCTGGTGAAGCACGACAACAGTTTGCTGGAAGCCGCCTCCGACCTCGGTTCAAGTACCTTCAACAGCTTCTGGAAGATCACCATTCCGCTGTCCAAGAACGGCATCGTCGCCGGCTGCATGCTGGTGTTCATTCCGGTAGTGGGCGAGTTCGTGATCCCGGAACTGCTCGGCGGTCCGGAAACCCTGATGATCGGTAAAGTGCTGTGGCAAGAGTTCTTCAACAACCGTGACTGGCCGGTGGCGTCTGCCCTGGCGGTGGTGATGCTGGCGATCCTGATTGTGCCGATCATCCTGTTCAACCGTAGTCAGGCCAAAGAAATGGAGGGCAAAGAATGAAGCGCTTCAGATTCTCCAGCCTGATGCTGGTATTCGGTTTGCTGTTTATCTACGCGCCGATGCTGATCCTGGTGATCTACTCGTTCAACGCCTCGAAACTGGTGACGGTGTGGGGCGGCTGGTCGATCAAGTGGTATGTCGGCCTGCTCGACAACTCGCAGCTGATGGGCTCGGTGGTGCGCTCGCTGGAAATCGCCTGCTACACGGCGGTGGCAGCGGTCGCGCTCGGTACGCTGGCGGCGTTTGTGCTGACCCGTATCACTCACTTCAAGGGGCGCACGCTATTCGGTGGTTTGGTTACCGCGCCGCTGGTGATGCCTGAAGTGATCACCGGTCTGTCGCTGTTACTGCTGTTCGTGGCGATGGCGCAGATGATTGGTTGGCCACAGGAACGCGGGATCATCACCATCTGGATCGCACACACAACCTTCTGTGCGGCGTATGTGGCCGTGGTCGTGTCGGCGCGGTTGCGTGAGCTGGACCTGTCCATCGAAGAGGCGGCCATGGACCTCGGTGCGCGGCCGTGGAAGGTGTTCTTCCTGATCACCATCCCGATGATTGCGCCGTCACTGGCGGCGGGCGGCATGATGTCATTTGCCCTGTCGCTGGATGACCTGGTGCTGGCGAGCTTCGTGTCGGGGCCGGGTTCGACGACCCTGCCGATGGAAGTGTTCTCGGCGGTGCGCCTGGGTGTGAAGCCTGAGATCAACGCCGTGGCCAGTCTGATTCTGCTGGCGGTGTCGATCGTGACCTTCCTGGTCTGGTTCTTCAGCCGCCGCGCCGAAGAAAGCCGCAAGCGTGCGATTCAGCAAGCGATCGAAGAGAGCGCCGCCGACTCCTGGAAACAACCGGACGTGCGCCGGGCGCAACAGGCGCCAGAAGCGGCTTGATCCACGGATGATCGTTCCCACGCTCTGCGTGGGAACGCCTCTTGTGACGCTCCGCGTCACGCTTTGGGATGCGGAGCGTCCTGGGCTGCATTCCCACGCGGAGCGTGGGAACGATCAGTCTGGGGGTCAGGACACCCAAGGGGATTTGCGGATGATCTCGACGAAGTTCATCGGCTTGAACCTGACCTCGCTGTCGACCAGCACATCCGCATTCACCGTGCCGAACGTGGTGTCCGGCTTGTGCTTGAAGCCGTTGGCGAATGCACACAGGATGCACTCCTTGAAACCTTCGCCCCTTGGATGCGCATGCACCACCGCCTCACGCTGCTCGGTGGAAAACGCCGCGTAGTCGATGCCCAGCACGTCCATTTCAACGCCTGCGGTCACCAGCGCCACGTTCGGCTGCAAGTGCTGCGGCACGCCCGGTGTGGTGTGCAGCGCAATCGACAACCAGACCTGCTCGATATCGTCGTCGCTCAGCCCGTAAGGCTTAAGGAACGCTTTGGCGGCATTCGCGCTGTCGACTTCAAAACGCTCGTCATCGCTGCGATGACCTTCCACCAGACCGAGGTCATGGAACATCGCGCCGACGTACAACAGCTCCGGGTTGTAGGCCAGTTGCTTGCGCTCGCCGCTCAAGGCGCCGAACAAAAACACCCGGCGCGAGTGGTGATACAGCAGGTCGGATTCGACGTCGCGGATGTATTCGGTGGTGGCCTTGGCCAATGCGCTGTCGGGGATGTTGATACCGGCAATGATGCTGCTCATGGTGCTGTCCTCGCGGGGAACGCCGTGGCGGCGCTGATGGACAAAGTCTGTGCTGGCCCCCGAAAGCGGACAATCGATCCATGGCTGCGATCCTTGCCAATGAACAGGCATATCGCGCCAACCTCGCTTGTTGCGCGTGGATTGGCTAAGTTTGAGACGTCGCAGGTTGTGCGCGGTCCATGTGGGAGCGGCGGTGCGGCGATCTGACTTGCCCGCGATGGCGGCGTGTCAGTCACCACACATGTCGGCTGGAAGACCGTCATCGCGGGCAAGCCCGGCTCCCACAGGTTTTGTGTTTGCCCAAACTGCGGCATCAACCCATAGAAGGCGTTTCCCGCCATGAGTAAAACCATCGCCATCGTGGTCTTCGCCGGCGTTCAGTCCCTGGACGTCACCGGCCCCATGGATGTGTTTTCTGAAGCCAATCGTTTCCTCGAGCCGCACGACCACTATCGGTTGGAGGTGATCGGCGTCGGACGCGGAGTAATGCCGTGCTCCAACGGTTTGTCGCTCAACGCCCATCGACACTTCAGCGAGGCGCTGGAGGCGTATGACTTGCTGCTGGTGGCCGGTGGGCCGCAGTTGCCGTTCATGGATTTTGGCGGCGCGTTTGATGCCTGGCTGCGGGGTGCCTGCGCGCGGGCGCAACGCTTTGGCTCGATCTGCAATGGCGCGTTCATACTCGCCCGGGCCGGATTGCTTGATGGACGAACCGTGACGACCCACTGGGGCGACGCTGCCGCGCTGGCACAGTTGTGTCCATCGACCCGGGTCGAGGCGGATCGATTGTACGTGCAGAACGGCGAGCTCTATACCTCGGCCGGTGTCACCGCGGGAATCGACTTGTCGTTGTATTTACTGGCCAGGGACCACGGGCCGGAAGTCGCGTTGAACGTGGCCAAGCGTCTGGTGGTATTCACCCAGCGCTCAGGCGGGCAATCGCAGTTCAGCCCATTCCTCACGCCCCACGCCGAGCCCACCTCTGCCGTGGCGCTGGTTCAGCTCTACGTGCTGGCTAACCTCACCGGCGACCTGGCCCTCGCTGACCTGGCGAATGCGGCCAACATGAGCACGCGCAATTTTTCCCGGGTGTTCGCCAAGGAAGCAAAAATCACCCCGGCGGAGTTCGTCGAGCGGGCGAGGGTGGACGCGGCGCGGGTACTGCTGGAGAGCACGCATTCGCCGCTCAAGACCGTGGCCTACCAATGTGGGTTTCGCGATGCCCAGCACATGCGCAGTGTGTTCAATCGCAGGCTGGGGGTGACACCGCAGCAGTTCAGGCTGAATTTTGCTGCGATGGTTTGAGAGCCGATTGAGCAATGATGATGAGCAACTGGCGAGAGGCGCCGGGCAGAGTGCAGCGCGGACAATAGAGTTTGTATTGCCCTTCAGGGCCTCTTCGCGAGCAAGCCCGCTCCCACAGTTGACCGAGGTGTCCGGACCGGCACGGTCTAATGTGGGAGCGGGCTTGCTCGCGAAGGCGTCAGTCCAGGCACCAAAAATCTAGGGCTCAGCCCGTGCCGGCAAAAACTTCAGCGTGCTGCGCGTATTGGCCGTGACTTCTTCGTTGTTGAAATGCGCTTCGTAGTAAACCCCTTCGACATACGCTTCGGCCTGGTCGTCGTAGTGGCTGTCGAACGGTACGCCGCTCTGGCCGACCGGGTTGATGGTCAGGCTGTGAGCCGGGTCGGCAAAGTCGACCAGACGCCGCGTCGACGGGCCGTAAGTCACCGGCCAGGGCGCAGGGCCGATTTTGGCCGAGAGATTGTTCGGCACTTCATGCGTGCCGGGTGCGGCGAACGGCCCAACGTTGAAGATCAGGTCCAGCGGCTTCTGCATGCCCAGTGGATGGCCATGCGTCAGGGTATGCGCCTTGCCCCACTGCCACTGCGCAGAATCCGCACCCAAGGTGGTCTTGAGGTGAGCGATGCTCGCTTGCCAGGCAACCTTGACCGTATCGGCCCGGGTTTCCTTGTCGAGGGTGTTGCGGTTGTCCCACCACGGTGAATCAGGCGTGGCAGCCAGTCGTGGCAGTGCGGCGTCGATCACCCGGGTCGAGAGCAAGGTCTCGAAGAAATCATTCCCCAGCTCATCGTGCATCGTTGCGTCGGCCAGGTTGAACAGGAACTGGTTGAACAGCGTGGCGCTGGTGGAGTCGAGCGGGTAGTCGCCTTTCCACTGCGCCAGTTGCTCCACCAGCTTGAGTTCTGCGGGATCGCTCACCACCTCACGCAGCACTGGCAACAACGGCGCCAACAGACGTGGGCCGTAAGCAGTGGTGGTGCCCAGTTGCAGCTTCTGGCTGGCGTCGATGTCCCACTTCACGTTTTTGTCGCTGAGCTGGTGATTGAGTTGCTGGCCGCGATCGGCGAGGTTGTAGTAGCCAGGAATTTCCATGCCGGTCGGCGACAGCGGCTGGAAGTTGGCCGAGACGATGTAGCCGCGTGCCGGGTTTTCTTCCTGCGGGTTGGCGCTGAACGGGTAGAAACCGTCCTTGTCCGGCTGGTTGGTGCTGCCGTCGAGGATGAAACCGGGCTTCACCCCGGCCGGGCGTTTTGGCAGCAGTGCCGAGGCCCACCAGCCGATGTCGCCCTTGGTGTTGGCGTAGACAATGTTCAACCCCGGTGCCTGAACCTTGGCGGCTGCGGCGCGCGCCTTGGCCAGCGTGTCGGCGCGGTTGAGCTGATAGAAACCCTCGAGAATCGGGTTCGGTGTTTCAAGAAACGCCCACCACATGGCCACCGGCGTCTTGCCCGCCGCTGTGCCGAGTGCGTCGTTGATGATCGGGCCGTGGGGCGATTGACGCAGTGTCAGCTTGATCGGTGCCTGGCCCTTCACGGCAATCTGTTGCTCGGTGATGACCATGTCCACCCACTTGCCGCGATACCAGATCTGGTTGGGGTTGTCCGGGTTGGTCTTCTCGGCGATCAGGTCCAGATCATCGTTCTGGAACATGGTCAGGCTCCAGCCAAAATCCAGGTTGTGGCCGAGAAACGCGAACGGCACCAACGCCTGATGGTGGCCGTACAGCTCAAAGCCCGGCGCCGAGAGTTGCGCCTCGTACCAGACCGCCGGCACCGAGAAGCGAATATGCGGGTCGCCGGCCAGCAACGGCTTGCCGCTTTTGGTTCGGTTGCCGGCAATCACCCAGGCGTTACTGCCCTCGAATTGTGGCAGGCCATTGTCGGCCAGTGCCTGTTCGCTCAGGCGGGCAAGGGCGTTCAGGTCTTTCCAGTCACTGACGGACAGTGCCGACGCCGATTTGGACTGCCCATTGGCCAACACGCCTTTGGGCTGCCAGTCGAGGTCGAAGATGTTCAGGTAGTCGGCGCCCAATTGATTGCGCACGAACGTCAGCAAGGGTTCGGTGCGGAACGCTGCGGCAAAGCTGTACGCCATGTAGCCTGCGACGCTGATGCTGTCTTCAGCCGTGAACGGGCGTTTGTGGATGCCCAGCACGTCGAACTCGGCGGGCGCTGCGTGGCTGTCCTGATATTGATTGATCCCGTCCAGATAGGCTTCCAGGGCCTTCCACGCCGGCGACTGCCGATCCAGCGCGGCCACGTAGCTCGCGGCACGTTCGCGGATGCGCAGGCTGCGAAACAGTTTGTCGGTGTCGATCAGTTTGGGGCCGAGGATTTCGGCCAGTTCACCACGGGCCAGGCGTCGCATGGCTTCCATCTGGAACAAGCGGTCCTGGGCCTGCACATAGCCGAGGGTGCGGTAGAGGTCGGCTTCGTTTTCAGCGCGGATATGCGGTACGCCGCGCTCGTCGTAGCGCACGGTCACCGAGCCTTGCAGGCGTTGCAACTCGACCTGGCCCTGGCGCGTCGGCTGCTTGCTGTACACGTACCCGCCGACGCCGATGACGAGCACCACAACCAGCAAGACAAGTACGGTCAGGACGCGTTTCATGGTGACTCCTTGTTCTTGTTGGATTGCCGCCCGTGTGGGCTGCAAACATGTAACACAGACCTTCTGTGTCGGGCATTGCGGTCCTGCAAAAGTCAGGAATGCCTTACTTCACTTCCACCGGCCACGGGCAGTAACAACCGATGGCCAGCGTATGGGTTGCGCTCACCGCGCGCCCTTCGCTCAGGGCTTGCAGAATGGGTTCGATAAAGCTGTTGTTCGAATTGCAGGTCAGACCTTCGCTGTACGGACCGAAATAGGCCAGTTTGCCGCTGCGGTCCCAGATCGCCACGGCCGGGCTGGCGGGAATCTGTTCGGAGCCGGGCAGCACGGTGATGGTTTTCAGGTCGCTCAGCGTGGTGGGTAGCTGGCCGTGACTGCCGGGTTTTTGCACGGCGTAAAACTCAACGCCTTGCGGCACATAGCGCTCAACCAGTTCGCTCAAGTGTTGTTGGTTGCCGACGTTGCACGGGCAGGCCGGGTCCCAGAAGTGCACCAGGCGGATGGCGCCGGGGCCGGCGAGGTCGTCGGGCAGGCGCAACGGGTCGCCGGAAAACACCGCGGTGTGTTCGCTGAACGCGCGCAAGTAGCGCCCCTGAAACCAGTCATATGCGGCCCACAAAACGCCGGCACACACGAGGGCGAGCAGGCTGGCAAGCAGTGGGGTGCGGTAGGCCGGACGCATGGGTTTGAATCCTCGAAGGTCGGCTAGCTTGCCATGCTTGCTGCGACAGATGAATATCGCAGACCTATAAAGTCTGTTTAACGCTCTGGAATCCTTCATGTCCGCCACTTTTGCCCCCGATCACTTGCGCGCCAGCCTGCGGCCATTGGCCGAAGGGCAGGCGCTGTCGACCGAGGCCATGGCATATCAGCGTTTTTACGGGCTGGATTTTCCGGGTCGTACGCTGCGCAGGGGGCTGGGGCGTTTCGAGATCGATGGCTATGAATTGGTCAGTCAGTTCTGGTGGCCGGAGCGGGCGAAGGCGACGTTGTTTATGTTCCACGGGTTCTACGATCACACCGGGCTCTATCGCCATGTGATCGAGTGGGCGCTGGATCAGGAGTTCGCCGTGATCGCCTGCGACCTGCCGGGGCATGGTCTGTCCAGCGGCGAGCGAGCGAGCATCAAGGAGTTCGCTGAGTATCAGGACGCGCTGGAAGGCTTGTTCGCCGAGGCGTTGTCCATCGATCTGCCGCAGCCGTGGCACCTGTGCGGGCAAAGCACGGGCGGGGCGATCGTGATTGATCATGTGCTCAATCAAGGTGCCAGCAGCCCGGCGCAAGGCCAGGTCATCCTGCTGTCGCCACTGGTGAGGCCACGAGCCTGGGGTTGGTCAAAACTCAGCTATTACCTGCTCAAACCTTTCGTCAAAGCCATCGCCCGGCGCTTCAGCGAGAACTCCAACGATCCCGATTTCCTGCCGTTCTTGCAGGCCGATCCTTTGCAGCCGCTGCGTCTGCCAACGGCCTGGGTCGGGGCGTTGGCGCGCTGGATCAAGCGAATCGAAGCCGCACCCAACAGCCCGCGTCGGCCGCTGATCGTGCAGGGGCAGGCTGACATGACGGTGGATTGGGAGCATAACCTTGAGGTGTTGAAGGCCAAGTTCGATCGGCCTCAGGTGTTGATGCTGCCGGAGGCGCGGCATCATCTGGCGAATGAGACGCGGGTGATGCGGGAGGAGTATTTCGGGTTTTTGACCAAGCGGATCAAGGGCCGGAATGTAGGAGCTGGCTTGCCAGCGAAGGGGCCTTTGTAGGCGCCGAAAATTATTGGCTGAGGTTCGAAGTATCCCGCCCCACCGCCAACCCCGCCCGAATCGCCGCCAGCGCCGCCTGGTAATAAGCCTGGCCCTCGGTGGACTCGGCAAACGTGGCGAACTCTTCCAGTTCGTCATCCGAAAGGTCGCGATAGACATACAGCAACGTGTTGTTCAGGTCGCTGCTGATCTGGTCCATCAAGCGCTGACGCTGACCGTTCAACATCCCTTGCGCCTGACCGCCACCGAGCAACCCTGGGATCATTGAACTCAGGCTGTCGGCCGCCACACCGGCAATCGCCAGGCTGACTTCAGCCCCCGCCTCGCGGGCGGGCAGGGCCTGGGCCAGATGGCCGATGATCAACTGACGGCTGTCGCTGGCCTGAATCTTCGGCAGACCCTTGGCGTTTTTCGCCAATTGGTCGCGACGGGTTGCCAGCAGTTCGGCAGCAACGACTTTTTTGCCAAGGGGCGATTGAAAGAAGGTCAGTGCGGGTTTTGGATCGGCGAGGCTCTTGCGCAATTGCGCTTCGGCACGCTGATCGACGGACTGGGCAGCGAAACGCTGATTGCTGTTATTGACCAGCGCTTGAAACACTGCGGGTGGCAGGCTGCTCTTGTAGCGTTGTTGTGCGGCCGTGAGTGCGTCGTTGAAATGCGCGCGTTGCTCTGGCCAGCCGGCGACCTTGTACAACTGGTCGTGGCCGTCTGCCCAAGCGGGCCAAGCACAGAGCATCAACAGTGAAAAAAGCAACCGGCGCATAGGGACTCCTGTCAGCAGCCGACTATTCTCCGTGCGGCATCCGCACTTGTCGAGAATTCGTATCAACCCGCTGCGCGGCTCTGTCGGATTTTCAGGCACAGGAATACTATGCGCGCCATGCAAATACCCTCGGATCACCCGCTGCTGTTACGTATTGTTGACGACCTGGCTGCACGCGGCTGGTCGCAACAGAATATTTTCCTGCCTCAGGATCTGACCCGAGCGCTGGCGGCTGAGTGCCGTAAACGTGCGGCCGAGGGTGAACTGGCCCCAGCCGCCGTGGGCCGAGGCCCCTCATCGGAGGTTCGCGAGGGGATTCGCGGTGACCATATTCAGTGGATCGACCCCGGCCAGGCCGAGGCGTGCGACAGCTACCTTGCGTTGATGGACAGCCTGCGACAAGCGATGAATCGCGGTTTGTTTCTGGGTCTGGAAGATTTCGAAAGCCATTTCGCGCTGTACCCTCCCGGCGCGTTCTACCTCAAGCACGTCGACCGTTTCCGCGATGACGACCGGCGCATGGTGTCGGCGGTGGTGTATCTCAATGACGCCTGGCTGCCCGAGCACGGCGGTCAGTTGCGCATGTATCTGGAAGAGGGCGTGGAATACGATGTCGTGCCCACCGGCGGATGCCTGGTGGTGTTTCTGTCGGGCGAAGTGCCCCACGAAGTCCTGCCCGCCACCCGGGATCGCCTGTCATTGACGGGCTGGTTCCGGCGTCGGGGTAACGAGCCGTTCTGATCATGCAAAAGATTCTGGTAAGCCGCTGCCTGCTGGGTCACCGCGTCCGTTACGACGGCGGGGCCAGCGGGCCATTCGATCAGCTTCAGCAGTGGCTGGATGAAGGCCGGGTTGTACCGTTGTGTCCCGAGGTTGCCGGCGGCTTGCCGACGCCCAGGGCCGCGGCGGAAATTCCCGGCGGGCAGGGCGGTGAAGTGCTGGATGGCCAGGCCTGCGTGATCACCACCGAGGGCGAGGATGTCAGTGCCGAGTTCCTTTCGGGGGCTTATCAGGCGCTGGAGCTGGTGCAAAAGCACGGCATCCGCATCGCCGTGCTCAAGGCCAACAGCCCTTCCTGCGGGAATTTGCTGACGTATGACGGAAACTTCAGTGGCGTGAAGGTTACGGGCGAAGGTGTGACGGCGGCTTTGCTCAGGCGCAATGACGTGCTCGTCTTCAGCGAGCTGGAGTTGCCGCAAGCGGCGGCAGCCCTGACAACCTTAGTCTGAAGACCAACACAAAACTAATGTGGGAGCGGGCTTGCTCGCGAAGGCGGAGTGCCAGACACGTTGATGTCGACTGACACTCCGCATTCGCGAGCAAGCCCGCTCCCACATTAGATCTTCAGTGCCTTATGGTTTCGGCGCCGCGCTTGCATCCGCCCCAAACCACTTCTTCTCCAGCGCGGCCATCCGGCCATCGCTCTTGATCCGCTGCAGCGCGTTTTCCAGGCTGGCGTGAAACGCCGGGTTACCTTTCTGAAACGGAATCGCCAGGCCCACCGGCAGGCTGGCCTTGGGTTTCTCTTCGGCAAACGACTGCACCAGCAGCATTGAGCGCTGTTCTTCTTTCTGCGCGATCAATTGCGCATTGGTTTGAACGTAAGGCTCGCTGAAGTCGAAACGTTCTTTCAGATCCGGAGTCATTGCTATGTGATTGATGGCGACGTCGTACTTGCCGCTTTCAACGCCGGTCAACAGGTCGCCCGAATCGGTGACGACGAAGTCGGCCCGGACATCGAGCTCGTTGGCCAGCAGTTGACCCAGCTCGACTTCGAACCCGGTGAGTTTGCCTTCATCCTTGAAATTGAAGGGCGGTGTATTGGCCTCAAGCGCAATACGCAGTTCGCCGCGGTCGTTTATGTCGTCAATCAGTTCGGCATGAGCCAGAGGGCTCAGAAGGGGTAGCAAGCAGATCAGGCCAGGCAGAAAACGCATGGTCACTCCTTTGAATTCATTATCGCGATGCTCTGATTCAGGATCGCTTTGCTATGGTTGTCGAGTGCCTTCGACAACGATTGACCATGAAGTTGTCATGGTCACGCGGATTTTACGGAAAAACTGGAGAAGAGAATGAAAACGTTTATGTCTCGTGCTGCTTTGGCTGGCCTGCTAATGGGTGTTTCGGTGCTGGCCAGTGCTGCTACGCCTGCCCCCGCGGGTGCTGAAGTGTCCATTGTTTCTCCCAAGGACGGAGCGACGGTTCCGCAAACGGTCGTCGTCAAGTTCGCGGTCGAGAACGTTGCGCTGGCGCCCGCGGGCGACGCCACCAAGAACACTGGCCATCACCACTTGCTGATCGATGTCGATGAACTGCCGGCCGCCGGTGTGCCGATCCCCAAAGATGCCAACCACATGCACTTCGGCAAGGCGGAAACTCAGGGCGAAGTAACGCTGACACCGGGCAAGCACACCTTGCAGCTGGAACTGGGCGACAGCAACCACATGCCGTTCGATCCACCGATCGTGTCGGAGAAGATCACCGTCAACGTCAAGTAACCTGCTTGGAATAAAGAACCGCGCCCATGAAAAAGGAGACCCCAAGGTCTCCTTTTTTTGTCGCTCAAGTCGCTATCAGAACAACACGCGGCAACGAATGGTGCCGTTGATGTGCTGCAGTTTCTCTTGGGCGATTTCCGAGTAGTCGGCGTCGACGTCGATGACGACGTAGCCGACTTTCTCGTTGGTCTGCAGGAACTGACCCGAGATGTTGATGCCGTTTTCGGCGAACACCTTGTTGATCTCGCTCATCACACCCGGAATGTTCTCGTGGATGTGCAGCAGACGATGCTTGCCAGGGTGAGCCGGCAGGGCCACTTCCGGGAAGTTCACTGACGATACGGAAGTACCGTTGTCGCTGTACTTGACCAATTTTTCTGCCACTTCCAGACCGATGTTGGCTTGCGCCTCAGCGGTGGAACCACCGATGTGCGGGGTCAGGATCACGTTGTCCAGGCCACGCAGCGGGCTTTCGAACTCTTCGTCGTTGGAGCGAGGCTCCACCGGGAATACGTCGATGGCCGCGCCGATCAGGTGCTTGTCCTTGATCGCATCTGCCAAGGCTTGCAGTTCTACCACGGTGCCGCGAGCAGCGTTGATCAGGATGCCGCCCTTCTTGATAGCGCGGATTTCCTTCTCGCCGATCATCCACTGGGTGGCAGCGGTTTCCGGAACGTGCAGGGTGACGATGTCGGACATGCCCAGCAGCTCGTGCAGGTTGCCGACCTGGGTGGCATTACCCAGTGGCAGCTTGGTCACGGTGTCGTAGAAGTACACTTGCATGCCCAGGCCTTCAGCCAGGACCGACAGTTGAGTACCGATCGAACCGTAACCGACGATGCCCAGCTTCTTGCCGCGGATCTCGAAGGAGTTGGCCGCGCTCTTGATCCAGCCGCCACGGTGGCAGGAAGCGTTCTTCTCAGGGATGCCGCGCAGCAACAGGATTGCTTCGGCCAGCACCAGCTCGGCTACGGAGCGGGTGTTGGAGTACGGTGCGTTGAACACCGCAATCCCGCGTTCGCGAGCTGCGTTCAGGTCAACCTGGTTGGTGCCGATGCAGAAACAGCCGACAGCGACCAGCTTCTTCGCGTGATCGAAGATCTCTTCGGTCAGTTGAGTGCGCGAGCGAATGCCGATGAAGTGCGCATCAGCGATCTTTTCCTTCAGCTGGGCTTCCGGCAGAGAACCGGTGAGGTACTCGATGCTGGTGTAGCCCGCCGACTTGAGAACGTCGACAGCCGATTGGTGGACGCCTTCGAGAAGAAGGAACTTGATCTTGCTCTTATCGAGAGAAGTCTTGCTCATCTGCGTAAACCTGTATCCCGGAGAAAAATGGCAGGAAATGGTCAACAGATGCTGACCCGGACGGCAAGAAGGCCGTCGCCGCAGAATGGCTGTTGGGCACTATGCTGCGGGGTCGGTATGCTAGCATACGCACCCCGCTAAACACTCATTCCTGCGACGTGAAGCGTTCTCAGGATGACCATGAATTGTTCGAGAGTTCTGTCGATGACCAATCCTGCCTTGATTGAAGAGCTGAAGACCCTGGTTGAGCCCGGCAAGGTGCTGACCGATGCCGACTCCCTGAATGCTTACGGTAAGGATTGGACCAAGCATTTCGCCCCGGCCCCGACCGCCATCGTGTTTCCCAAGACTACCGAACAGGTGCAGGCCATTGTTCGTTGGGCCAATGAGCACAAGGTGGCGCTGGTGCCGTCCGGCGGTCGTACCGGGCTTTCCGCGGCGGCGGTGGCCTCCAATGGCGAAGTGGTCGTGTCGTTCGACTACATGAACCAGATTCTCGATGTGAACCTCACCGACCGCACGGCCGTTTGTCAGCCGGGCGTCGTGACCGAGCATTTGCAGAACGTCGCAGAAGAAAAAGGCCTGTACTACCCGGTGGACTTCGCTTCGGCAGGTTCCAGCCAGATTGGCGGCAACATCGGCACCAATGCCGGCGGGATCAAGGTTATTCGCTACGGCATGACCCGCAACTGGGTGGCGGGCATAAAAGTCGTGACCGGCAAGGGCGACCTGCTGGAACTGAACCGCGACCTGATCAAGAACGCCACCGGCTACGACCTGCGACAGCTGTTCATCGGCGCTGAAGGCACCCTTGGTTTTGTGGTTGAAGCGACCATGCGTCTGGATCGCGCACCGAAAAATCTCACCGCGATGGTCCTCGGCACCACCGATTTCGACTCGATCATGCCGGTATTGCACGCGTTCCAGAGCAAACTCGACCTGACCGCCTTCGAATTCTTCTCAGATAAAGCCTTGGCCAAAGTCATGGCGCGCGGCGATGTCCCGGCACCGTTTGAAACCGACTGCCCGTTCTACGCGCTGCTGGAATTCGAAGCGACCACCGAAGAAGTGGCCAACCACGCGCTGGAAACCTTCGAACACTGCGTCGAGCAGGGCTGGGTGCTGGACGGCGTGATGAGCCAGAGCGAAACCCAACTGCAGAACCTGTGGAAGCTGCGCGAATACATCTCCGAAACCATTTCCCACTGGACGCCGTACAAGAACGACATTTCGGTCACCGTGTCGAAAGTCCCGGCGTTTCTCAAGGAAATCGACGCGATCGTCGGCGAACATTACCCGGACTTCGAAATCGTCTGGTTCGGCCACATCGGCGACGGCAACCTGCACTTGAACATTCTCAAGCCGGAAAACCTGAGCAAGGACGAGTTCTTCGCCAAGTGCGCCACCGTCAACAAGTGGGTGTTCGAAACCGTCGAGAAGTACAACGGTTCGATTTCCGCCGAGCACGGCGTGGGCATGACCAAGCGTGATTATTTGACCTACAGCCGTTCCCCGGTTGAGATCGAGTACATGAAAGCAGTTAAAGCGGTGTTCGACCCGAACGGCATCATGAACCCGGGCAAGATCTTTGCTGTTTGACTTTCGAACTTAAGCGCTACGAACCAGGAGTCGGTCAATGAGCTATCAGCACCAGTATGTCGACGGTACGCGTATTCATTTCCCGCTGGGGAAAGTGGTGTGCATCGGGCGTAACTACGCCGAACACGCCAAGGAATTGGACAACCCGGTGCCTACCGAGCCGCTGCTGTTCATCAAGCCGGGCAGTTGCGTGGTGGCGCTGGAAGGCGGTTTCACGATTCCGACCGAGCGCGGTTCGGTGCACTACGAAGCAGAAATCGCCGTGTTGATCGGCAAGCCGTTGTCGACCAGGCCGAACCGTGAAGAAGTGCTGGATGCCATCTCCGGTTTCGCCCCGGCGCTGGACCTGACGCTGCGTGACAAGCAGGCCGAGCTGAAATCCAAAGGCCTGCCATGGGAAATCGCCAAGTCCTTCGACGGCGCGGCGGTGATTGCGCCGTTCGTGTCCGGCAGCACCTTCGCGGATCTGACCGATATCGGCATCCGCCTGACCATCAACGGCGAAGTGCGCCAGGATGGCAACAGCAGTGCGATGCTTAATCCGATCGTGCCAATGATCCAGCACATGGCCGGCTGCTTCTCGCTGCAGGCCGGTGACGTGATCCTGACCGGTACGCCGGTGGGCGTTGGTCCGTTGAATGTCGGTGATGAGATTGTTCTGGAGTTGCCAGGCGCGAGCCGCTTCACCAGCAGCGTGCGTTAAGTCCTGCGCAAAACCCTGTAGGAGCTGGCTTGCCAGCGAAAGCGGCGTAACAGTCAACATGAATGTTGAATGTAAGGGCCTCTTCGCTGGCAAGCCAGCTCCTACAAGGGCTTAGGGCAACCCGCCATTTCCCGTTTTTTTCACATTTTCTCTGGATAATTCCGGCGCTTGCGGCGTCTGAGCCGGTCTCAATTATGCTATTACCCCTAGCCTGAATTTCTGGAACGCATCCCCCAATGGCCACCCGACCGCTGCCCACCTTCAAAACTGCCCGCCGCTCCCGCTTTGCCTTGCGTTGGTATTCCTGGCTGTTGCTGGTTGCGGCCATCGCCTACGGCGTGGCGTTTGCGATGCATTGGGATGACCGCGGCATGCTCTGGCTGCATGAGCGTTTCGAAAGCCCGGCCGAGCGTCAGGCCAGTGTCTGGCTGCCGGATTACCGGGCAGTGATCGACGCCAAGCTGCTGCCGGGCATGGAAAAGGACGAAGCCTCGGACCTGTCTTACGATCCGCAGACCAAAACCCTGTTTTCGGTGATGGGTAAAAATCCGTTCCTGGTCGAGTTGTCGTTGCAGGGCGACGTGTTGCGCAAGATGCCGTTGGTGGGCTGGAGCAACCCGGAAGGCGTGACCGTGATGGGCAATGGTCTGCTGGCCATTGTTGATGAGCGCGAACACATCCTGTCCATCGTCAAGGTCGATGCCGACACCCGCGAGCTGAACATCGCCGACTTCCCGAAATACGACCTCGGTCCTTCGAAAGACCAGAACAAAGCGTTTGAAGCCGTTGTCTGGGATGCACGCAATCAGCAGATCCTGCTCGGAGAGGAGCGTCCGCCTGCGCTGTTCAGCTGGAAAAGCGACGGCAGCCAATTGCTCAAGGGCGACAAGCAGAAACTGGTCAGTGACGAACTGGACATGCGTAACCTGTCGGCCCTGGCCATCGATCCACGTACAGGTCACACCTTGGTGCTGTCTGCCGACTCCCACTTGTTGCTGGAGTTGGACGAGAAGGGCGAGCAGGTCAGCTTCATGACCTTGCTGAGCGGTTTCAACGACCTGAAAAAAACCATTCCCCGTGCCGAAGGCGTGGCCATGGACGAAGCGGGCACGTTGTACATGGTGAGTGAGCCGAATCTGTTCTATCGCTTCGAAAAGCAGAAGTAGGCAGCAACAATCGCGCAGTTGTAGTCGCAAGCCGCTGGCCATTAAGCTTGAATTCATACGGGCGTGATATTTCATCCGCCCGTTTTGTTTTCGAGCTTGCCTGAATGCGCCGACTTGCCCGTCCCAAACCCCTCATTTTGATCCTGTCAGTGATTGCGCTGATCGCTCTGGTTGCGGTCGGCCAATACATGCGGCTGTTCGAGCGTGCCTGGTTCAACCTGCACACCCTTTGGCAGCCCCAGAGCAGCGAATCCATCGGTCTGGATCAATACCGGGTGGACATCGAAGCACGGGTGATCGACGGGCTGGACGATAACGTCTCGGCGCTGACCTTCGATCCGGTGCGCAAAAGCCTGTTCACGGTCACCAACAAAAACTCCGAGCTGATCGAGCTGTCCCTTGAGGGCAAGATCCTGCGGCGTGTGGCGTTGATTGGCTTTGGCGACCCGGAGGCGGTGGAATTCATCAGCGCCGACACCTACGTGATTACGGATGAGAGCCAGCAGCGGCTGATCAAGATTCATCTGGAGCCGGACACGACTTTTCTCGACGAGGCGGATGCCGAGCAGATGGTCCTCGGCGTGCACATGGGCAGTAACAAGGGTTTTGAAGGGCTGGCTTATGATTCGGTGGGCAAGCGCCTGTTCGTCGCCAAGGAGCGCGACCCGATGCTGATCTACGAAGTGCAGGGCTTCCCGCATTACAACCCGGAGAAATCCTACGCCGTGCATGTGGTGAACAACCCCAAGCGCGATGCCGGGATGTTCGTGCGAGACCTGTCGAGCCTGCAATACGACGAACGCAGCGGCCATTTGCTGGCGCTGTCTGACGAGTCGCGGCTGATTCTGGAACTGGATGTGGACGGTCGACCGCTGAGCACGATGTCACTGAACAAGGGACGCCAGGGCCTGCAAAAGACCGTGCCGCAAGCGGAAGGCATCGCCATGGACGACGACGGCACGCTGTACCTCGTCAGCGAGCCCAATCTGTTCTACGTCTTCAAAAAACCGGCTCAACCCTGACCGACCCCCAAACGCTGTAGGAGCCGAGCTTGCTCGCGATAGCGGTGCATCAGTCGACAGAGATGTTGAATGATGGACCGCCATCGCGGGCAAGCCCGGCTCCTACAGGTTTTGCGGTGTGGCGGGCTTACTCGGCGCGCAGGGTTTTTACGCCTTCGCTGGTGCCCAGCAACAGCAAATCCGCCGGACGCGCCGCGAACAGACCGTTGGTGACCACGCCCACAATCGCATTGATCTGCTTTTCCAGTTCAACGGGGTTGGTGATCTGCATGTTGAACACGTCGAGGATGATGTTGCCGTTGTCGGTCAGCACGCCTTCGCGGTAAACCGGGTCGCCGCCCAGCTTCACCAGCTCGCGGGCCACGTGGCTGCGGGCCATCGGGATCACTTCGACCGGCAGCGGGAACGCGCCGAGGACCGGTACCAGTTTGCTGGCGTCGGCGATGCAGATGAAGGTCTTGGCCACGGCCGCGACAATCTTCTCGCGGGTCAGGGCTGCACCGCCGCCCTTGATCAGGTTCAGGTGTTCGTCGCTTTCATCGGCGCCGTCGACGTAGAACTCCAGGTCGCTGACGGTGTTCAGCTCATACACCGGAATGCCGTGGCCCTTGAGGCGGGAAGCGGTGGCTTCGGAACTGGCGACCGCGCCGTCGAACGCACCTTTGTGCTTGGCCAGTGCGTCGATGAAGCAGTTGGCGGTGGAGCCGGTGCCGACCCCGACGATGCTTTTGTCGTCGAGTTTCGGGAGGATGAAGTCGACGGCGGCCTGAGCCACTGCCTGTTTGAGTTGATCCTGGGTCATGCGGGCTCCGAAGCGGGCAAGGGGAGAACGGAAAGGCCGGCATTATAGCCCCATGCCGGGCTAAAACCTCTTGATTCGTGTGGTCGCCCAGCCGAAAGCCGGGTTAGACTCCTTGGCCCAGCCCAACCCGCTCAGTGATGCTTTCCGATGCTCGAACAGTACGTCAAAAAGATCCTCACCTCGCGCGTTTATGACGTTGCCGTAGAAACCCCATTGCAGACTGCCCGCCAGCTCTCCGAGCGGCTGGGCAACAGTATCTGGCTCAAGCGTGAAGACTTGCAGCCCGTGTTCTCGTTCAAGATTCGCGGCGCTTACAACAAGCTGACCCAACTGAGCGATGAAGAGCGCGCGCGCGGCGTGGTCACCGCTTCAGCGGGTAATCACGCACAAGGCCTGGCCCTGGCGGCGAAAGTGTTGGGTGTCAAAGCCACCATCGTCATGCCCAAGACCACCCCGGAAATCAAAGTCGAAGGCGTGCGTTCGCGCGGCGGCAAAGTGGTGTTGCACGGGGATTCGTTCCCCGAAGCCCTGGCCTACTCGCTGAAACTGGTCGACGAAAAAGGTTACGTCTACATCCACCCTTACGACGATCCCCACACCATTGCCGGGCAGGGCACGGTGGCCATGGAGATTCTGCGCCAGCACCCTGGCCGTCTCGACGCGATCTTCGTTCCAGTCGGCGGCGGCGGGCTGATCGCCGGCATCGCGGCGTACGTGAAGTACCTGCGCCCGGAAATCAAAATCATCGGCGTCGAGCCGGACGATTCCAATTGCCTGCAAGCCGCCATGGCGGCCGGCGAGCGCGTGGTCTTGCCGACCGTGGGCCTCTTCGCCGACGGCGTCGCGGTGGCGCAGATCGGTCAGCACACCTTCGATATCTGCAAAGACTATGTCGATGAAGTGATCACCGTCAGCACCGACGAGATCTGCGCGGCGATCAAGGATATCTACGACGATACCCGCTCGATCACTGAACCGGCAGGCGCGCTGGGCGTGGCCGGGATCAAGAAGTATGTCGAACAGCGCGGCATCACCGGCCATACCTTTGTGGCCATCGACTCCGGCGCCAACGTCAACTTCGACCGCTTGCGCCACGTCGCCGAACGCGCCGAACTGGGTGAGGGGCGCGAAGCAATCATCGCCGTGACCATTCCCGAGAAACCGGGCAGCTTCAAGGCGTTCTGCGAAGCCATTGGCAAACGCCAGATCACCGAATTCAACTACCGCTACAACACCGGCAGCGAAGCGCACATCTTCGTGGGCGTGCAGACGCACCCGGAAACCGATCCGCGCAGTGCGCTCCTGGCGAGCCTCACCGAGCAGGGTTTCCCTGTGCTGGACCTGACCGACAACGAATTGGCCAAGCTGCACATCCGCCACATGGTCGGTGGTCGTGCGGCCCAGGTCGTCGATGAAGTGGTGCTGCGCTTTGAATTCCCGGAGCGTCCGGGGGCGTTGTTCAACTTCCTCAACAAACTCGGCGGACGCTGGAATATCTCGATGTTCCACTACCGCAACCACGGTGCGGCGGATGGCCGGGTGGTAGCCGGCCTGCAAGTGCCGCATGAAGAGCGTCATCTGGTGCCGGCGGCACTGGAAGACATCGGCTACCCGTATTGGGACGAAAGCGATAACCCTGCCTATAAGCTGTTTCTGGGCTGAGCGGCTACTCTGAAGGGCAGGTCATAAGGAAATCGAACAATGGAAACGTTAACTGCCCTGAAAGCGGCGCACATGGTTGCAACGGTGGTGTTGCTGATCGGTGCGCTGGGTCTGGGGATCTGGGTCTGGCGCACGCGGCGCAATGGTGACGTGACGGCGGCAAGCCGTACCTTGCAGCGACCGCAGGTGTTTATCTGGCTGTTGATGGGCCTGGCGCTGCTGAGCATGCCGGTGACTGGCTGGTGGATGGTGCATCTGGTGGGCTGGTCGTTGGGTCAGACGTGGTTGTTGGCGTCGAGCGTGCTTTACACCGTGGCGGCGATGGCGTGGTTTTGGTTGTTGGTGCGCTTGAACAAGTTGCGCAAGGCGCCGGGTGGGGTGGGGAAATTTACCTTTGCCTTGGCGTTGTTCAGTTTTGTCTGCTTTATCGCCATTGCGGGGTTGATGGGTGCCAAGCCTGTGTAGGGCTTGAAATCGAGTTGACCCCTTCGCGAGCAAGCCCGCTCCCACATTAGATCTTCGGTGCACACAGGTTTTGTGTACGGCGCAGATCTAATGTGGGAGCGGGCTTGCTCGCGAAAGCGATATCAGCCGCGCAGACTAATCACCGGCCACCCACGCTTCTCGGCTTCAGCGCGCAAATTCGGATCAGGATCAACCGCCACCGGATTCGTCACCTGCTCCAGCAGCGGCAAATCGTTCATCGAGTCGCTATAGAAATAGCTGTCCTCCAGCGAATACCCCGTCTCTTCCAGCCAAAGATTCAACCGCGTCACCTTGCCTTCCCGGAAGCACGGAACATCAGTGCTGCGCCCGGTATAACGACCATCGACCATTTCGCACTCGGTTGCGATCAAGGTTTCAACCCCTAAACGCTGGGCAATCGGCCCGGTCACAAAACGGTTGGTCGCGGTGATGATCACCAGTTTGTCGCCCGCCTCGCGGTGTTTGGCCAACAAGTCGATGGCCTGCGGCAGCACGATCGGCTCGATGCAATCGCGCATGTAATCCAGGTGCCATTGATCCAGCGTGGCCATCTCGGTGCGGCCGAGGACTTCCAGGCAGAAGTTCAGGTAGGCGGCGTTATCCAGCTTGCCGGCCAGGTAATCCTGATAGAACTCGTCGTTGCGTGCCTTGTAGGCGACGGCGTCGAGAAAGCCGCGCTCACACAGGTAATCGCCCCAGGCGTGGTCACTGTCGCCGCCGAGAAGGGTGTTGTCCAAGTCGAATAAAGCCAGCCGCATTGCAGTTACTCGCTGAAAAGTCTGTAGAAAGGCGCCCAGAATACGGACTTTTCACAAGAGTGCACATAAGGTCGGTCGGCGCGTTGCTGCTTTCACAACCTTTGTGGAACAATGCGGCGACATGCGTTTGCGAGGTTGTTGCCGTGATCGACCCCGATGGTTTCCGCCCCAATGTCGGGATCATTCTCACGAATGATGCCGGACAGGTGCTATGGGCTCGCCGTATCAATCAAGATGCGTGGCAGTTTCCACAGGGTGGGATCAACCCCCAGGAGACGCCGGAAGACGCCTTGTACCGCGAGTTGAACGAAGAAGTGGGTCTTGAGCGCGAAGATGTTGAAATTCTCGCCTGCACCCGGGGCTGGTTGCGCTATCGTTTGCCGCAACGTCTGGTCCGTACCCACAGCCAACCGCTGTGCATCGGCCAGAAACAGAAATGGTTTCTCCTGCGCCTGGTCTCCAACGAGCAGCGGGTGCGGATGGATTTGACCGGTAAACCGGAGTTCGATGGCTGGCGCTGGGTCAGTTATTGGTATCCGTTGGGCCAGGTGGTGACATTCAAGCGCGAGGTGTATCGACGCGCTCTCAAAGAGCTTGCCCCGCGCCTTTTAACGCGCGACTGACGACGGAGTTCGACCCCGAGCCATGCTCAATACGCTGCGCAAGATCGTCCAGGAAGTTAACTCCGCCAAGGATCTCAAGGCGGCGTTGGGGATTATTGTGTTGCGCGTCAAAGAGGCCATGGGCAGCCAGGTCTGCTCGGTCTACCTGCTGGACCCTGAGACCAACCGCTTCGTGCTGATGGCTACCGAGGGCTTGAACAAGCGCTCGATCGGCAAGGTCAGCATGGCACCCAACGAAGGTCTGGTCGGCCTGGTCGGCACGCGTGAAGAACCCCTGAACCTCGAAAACGCCGCGGATCACCCGCGCTACCGTTACTTCGCCGAGACCGGCGAAGAACGCTACGCCTCCTTCCTCGGGGCGCCGATCATTCACCACCGCCGCGTTGTCGGCGTGTTGGTCATCCAGCAAAAAGAACGCCGCCAGTTCGATGAAGGCGAAGAAGCCTTCCTCGTGACCATGAGCGCGCAGCTCGCCGGCGTTATCGCCCACGCCGAGGCGACCGGTTCGATCCGGGGTCTGGGCCGTCAGGGCAAAGGCATTCAGGAAGCCAAGTTCGTCGGCGTGCCGGGTTCGCCGGGTGCGGCGGTCGGATCGGCGGTGGTCATGCTGCCCCCCGCCGATCTGGACGTGGTGCCAGACAAGACTATCGTCGACATCGAAGCCGAACTCGGGCTGTTCAAGACCGCCATCGAAGGCGTGCGCGCCGACATGCGCGCGTTATCGACCAAGCTCGCTACGCAGTTGCGCCCGGAAGAGCGCGCCTTGTTCGACGTCTACCTGATGATGCTCGACGATGCCGCGCTGGGCAACGAAGTCACTACCGTCATCAAGACCGGTCAATGGGCCCAGGGCGCATTGCGTCAAGTGGTCACCGATCACGTCAACCGTTTCGAATTGATGGACGACGCCTACCTGCGTGAGCGCGCCTCGGACGTCAAAGACCTCGGTCGCCGCTTGCTCGCCTATTTGCAAGAAGAGCGTCAGCAAACCCTGGTTTACCCCGACAACACCATTCTGGTCAGCGAAGAACTGACGCCGGCGATGCTCGGCGAGGTGCCGGAAGGCAAGCTGGTGGGTCTGGTGTCGGTCCTCGGCTCCGGCAACTCCCACGTGGCAATCCTGGCGCGTGCCATGGGCATCCCGACGGTGATGGGCCTGGTCGACTTGCCGTATTCGAAAGTCGACGGCATCCAGATGATCGTCGACGGCTACCACGGCGAGGTTTACACCAACCCGAGTGAAGTGCTGCGCAAGCAGTTCGCCGAAGTGGTCGAGGAAGAAAAACAACTGGCCCTCGGGCTGGATGCACTGCGCGATCTGCCGTGTATCACCGTCGATGGCCACCGCATGCCGTTGTGGGTCAACACCGGCCTGCTGGCGGACGTAGCACGAGCGCAGAAGCGCGGTGCCGAAGGCGTCGGGCTGTACCGCACCGAAGTGCCGTTCATGATCAACCAGCGGTTCCCGAGCGAAAAGGAACAGCTGGCGATCTACCGCGAGCAACTTGCCGCTTTCCATCCGCAACCGGTGACCATGCGCACCCTGGACATCGGCGGCGACAAGTCACTGTCGTACTTCCCGATCAAAGAAGACAACCCGTTCCTCGGCTGGCGCGGCATTCGCGTCACCCTCGACCATCCGGAAATCTTCCTGGTGCAGACCCGTGCCATGCTCAAGGCCAGCGAAGGCCTGAACAACCTGCGCATTCTGCTGCCGATGATCTCCGGTACTCATGAACTGGAAGAGGCGCTGCACCTGATCCACCGGGCCTGGGGTGAAGTGCGTGACGAAGGCTGCGACGTGCCGATGCCGCCGATTGGCGTGATGATCGAGATTCCGGCGGCGGTGTATCAGACCAAGGAATTGGCGCGGCAGGTGGATTTCCTGTCGGTCGGTTCCAACGACCTGACCCAGTACCTGCTGGCCGTGGACCGTAACAACCCGCGGGTGGCCGACCTTTACGACTACCTGCACCCGGCGGTGCTTCAGGCGTTGCAGAATGTAGTGCGTGACGCCCATGCCGAAGGCAAGCCTGTGAGCATCTGCGGTGAAATGGCCGGCGATCCGGCAGCAGCGGTGTTGTTGATGGCGATGGGCTTCGACAGCCTGTCGATGAACGCCACCAACTTGCCGAAAGTGAAGTGGATGCTGCGTCAGATCAACCTGAGCAAGGCCAAGGATTTGCTCGCGGAGCTGATGACCATCGACAACCCGCAAGTTATCCACAGCTCGTTACAACTGGCGCTGAAGAACCTAGGGTTGGCGCGGATGATCAATCCGGCTTCGGTCAAAACTCTCTAAGACATTGGCGGCCCCATCGCGGGCAAGCCTTGCTCCTACAGTTATGTGTTGTTCGCGGATATCGCGTACGACCCGATCTTTGTAGGAGCAAGGCTTGCCCCCGATGGCATCTTCAAAAACGCCAACAGAACTAAACCCTGATCTCCACTTCCCCCAGATGCCCGCCATATGGCCCGAAACTCCTTTCGACCATATGCCGCGTGCCATCCGCCTGAACAATCAACGCCGTACTCGCCCGCGTCCCATAACTCTGACTGGCAATAAACACACTCGACAACAACGTCTCGGTCGCTAGCCCAACCCCGGTGTCCGGCAGTTCGGCAAACGGCGCCGTCTGCGAATCCGCCAGTAACGTCAGCAAGGCCTGAGGATGTGGATCTACCAACACTTCCTCCAGCGCCGCCCGCGCTTTGAGCAATTTTGGCCACGGCGTATCGAGCCCGGCGTTCGACAGCCCATAAACACCCGGTGGCAGCACCACTGCCTCGGACGCCCGTGCATTGAAATGCCACAGCTCATTGGCATTGCCGATCAACAGATTAAACCCGGAATACTCCAGTGAACGTCTGACAACATCGTCCAAATAGTCATCAATCGGCTTGTCGCCTGACAAAAACCCGGCCACCAGTTCACCTCGCGATTTGCGCGACGGCGGTTGATGCGGATCACGGATGTTGGTCAGCGCGGCGAAGCGTCCGTTAGCGCCGATACCGAGCCAGGTGCCGCCGGCTTCCTGGTCACGACCGGCATAAACGTGTGGCGCTTCGGGCCATTGCGCCAGCGGCAGACTCGGGCGGGCATAGAATTCGTCGCGGTTGGCCGCCACGATCAGCGGCTGGGCGTGGCCGGGCCGCCAGGCGAAGACAATCAGGCACATAAGGTGGTCCTTGTGTGTTTTTTGCCCACTCTACGCAGACATCGCGCGGGTATCCATCGCCATCCAGTGGAGCCCAAGGCCATGCATCCGTTACCATGCCGCTCCGGTTTTGGGTGAAGAGTGGGATGCAGGCATGGAATTTCTGCTCTATCTGGCGTTGGGCGCCTGCGCAGGCGTGCTGGCCGGGCTGTTCGGGGTGGGTGGCGGGATCATCATCGTCCCCGTGTTGGTATTCAGTTTCACCTTGCAGGGCTTTGACACGTCGATCCTGACCCACTTGGCGGTCGGCACGTCCCTGGCGACGATTATCTTTACGTCGATCAACGCTGTCCGCGAACACCAGCGTCGTGGCGCGGTGCGTTGGCCGATTTTTGTCTGGATGACCGTCGGCATTCTGATCGGCGCCGGTTTCGGCGCACTGACCGCCGAGGCGATCTCCGGCCCGAACCTGCAGAAGATCATCGGCGTATTCGCCCTGGTCATCGCCGCGCAACTGGCGCTGGACGTCAAACCCAAGGCCAGCCGAACGGTGCCGGGCAAACTCGGTCTGACCCTGGCCGGTAGTGTGATTGGTTGGGCTTCGGCGATTTTCGGGATCGGTGGCGGCTCCTTGACCGTGCCGTTCCTGACCTGGCGCAGTGTGCCGATGCAACAAGCTGTGGCCACATCATCGGCCTGCGGTCTGCCCATCGCGTTGGCCAGTGCATTAAGTTTCATGATTCTGGGCTGGCACGATCCGTTGTTGCCGGCCCATAGTCTCGGTTTTATTTATTTGCCGGCGCTGCTGGGGATCGCCCTGACCAGCATGTTTTTCGCCCGTATCGGCGCGCGATTGGCCCACAGGCTGTCGCCGAAGTTGCTGAAAAGACTGTTTGCCGCTTTGCTGTTTTGCGTTGGCCTGAATTTCTTGCTCTGACGCACAGCGCAATCCTGGCTTAATCCTGAGGTGGCAGCGTCGCCCGGGAATTCTGCTTTCAACTTTCAACAAGGAGTCGCAATGCTGCCTTACCCGCAGATCGACCCGGTGGCCCTGGCCATCGGTCCGCTGAAAATCCACTGGTACGGTTTGATGTACCTGGTCGGCATTGGCGGCGCCTGGCTGCTGGCGTCTCGCCGGTTGAACCGGTTCGACCCGACCTGGACCAAGGAGAAACTCTCCGACATGGTCTTCTGGATGTCGATGGGCGTCATTGTCGGTGGCCGTTTGGGTTATGTGCTGTTCTACGATCTGCACGCCTACCTGGCCAACCCGGCGCTGATTTTCGAAGTGTGGAAGGGCGGCATGTCGTTCCACGGCGGGTTCATCGGTGTGATGCTGGCAGCGCTGTGGTTCGGGAAAAAGAACAACAAGTCGTTCTTCCAGTTGATGGACTTCGTCGCGCCAATGGTGCCGATTGGCTTGGGTGCCGGGCGTATCGGTAACTTCATCAACGCCGAGTTGTGGGGCAAGCCGACCGACGTGCCATGGGCGATGATCTTCCCCCCGTTCAGCGATCCGTCGCAGTTGCCGCGCCACCCGTCGCAGCTGTATCAGTTCGCGCTGGAAGGCGTCGCGCTGTTCCTGATCTTGTGGCTGTTCTCGCGCAAGCCGCGGCCAACCATGGCGGTGTCCGGGATGTTTGCGCTGTTCTACGGCATCTTCCGGTTCATCGTCGAATTCTTCCGCGTACCGGACGCGCAACTGGGCTATCTGGCCTGGAACTGGCTGACCATGGGCCAAGTGCTCTGCGTACCGATGATTGTCGGTGGTCTGTTCCTGATCTGGCTGGCGTATCACCGCGCCCCGGCGACCCCAGCGGCGGCCGTATAAATTCGAATCCCGGGGGCGACGGCCTCCGGGTTCAAGGACACAGGTAACTCATGAAGCAATATCTCGAACTGGTCGCCCACGTCATCAAGAACGGCACCAAGCAAGCCAACCGCACCGGCGTGAACACCATCAGCTTTCCAGGCGCGATGCTGCGTTATGACCTGAAAGAAGGGTTCCCGGCGATCACCACTCGCAAGATGGCCTTCAAATCGGCCATCGGCGAGATGTGTGGTTTTCTGCGTGGGGTGAACAACGCCGCCGAATTCCGGGCGCTGGGCTGCAAAGTCTGGGACCAGAACGCCAACGAAAACGCGCAGTGGCTGGCCAACCCGTTCCGTCAGGGCGAAGACGACCTCGGTGAAATCTACGGTGTGCAATGGCGCAAATGGCCGGCGTACAAGCAGATCCCGGTCAGCAACCAGGCTGCCATCGAGCAGACCTTGAGCCAAGGCTATCGCCAGATCGCTGAAGGCGAAGAAGACGGCCAGGCCTACGTGGTGCTGTACAAGGCGATCGACCAGATCCGCCAGTGCGTCGACACCATCATCAAAGACCCGGGCAGCCGCCGCATCCTGTTCCACGGCTGGAACGTGGCCCAACTCGATGAAATGGCCTTGCCGCCGTGCCATCTGCTGTACCAGTTACACCCGAATGTCGAGACCAAAGAGATTTCTTTGACGCTCTACATCCGCTCCAATGATTTGGGGTTGGGCACGCCGTTCAACCTCACCGAAGGTGCCGCGCTGCTGAGCCTGATCGGTCGCCTGACCGGTTACACGCCGCGCTGGTTCACCTATTTCATCGGTGATGCCCACGTCTACGAAAACCACCTGGACATGTTGAACGAACAGCTCAAGCGCGAGCCGTTCCCGATGCCGAAACTGGTGATCAGTGATCGTGTGCCGGAGTTTGCCAAGACGGGTGAGTATCAGCCGGAGTGGCTGGAGCTGATCGAGCCGGGCGATTTCTCGCTTGAGGGTTATCAGCACCATGCGCCAATGACCGCGCCAATGGCGGTCTAAAGAACCACCGCTAACTCTGTAGGAGCCGAGCTTGCTCGCGATGAGGCCATCACATTCAACATCTATGTTGACTGTAAGGCCGCCATCGCGAGCAAGCTCGGCTCCTACAGGGTTATGTGGTGGTTTTAGTGGCCGTGGCTGCGGCCAACATGGGAATGCTCAACCTCTGTCGCCACAACCCCGCCACTCACTTCCAATCGCTGCAAAATCCCGCACTGATCAATCTCCGGCCCTTCGCCACAGCGTTGGCGCAGGTCGAGCAGTTGTGCCTGCAAGGCCAATAACCCATCAATCCGCGCTTTGACGTGGTGGATATGCTCGTCGATCAACGCATTCACGCTTTCGCACTGGTCCTGCGGACTGTCGCGCAAGGCCAACAAGCTGCGGATTTCTTCCAGCGTCATGTCGAGGGTGCGGCAGTTGCGGATAAAGGTCAGGCGTTCGACGTGGGCCTGGGTGTAGACGCGATAGTTGCCGTCGCTGCGGGCCGGTTCCGGCAGCAGATTTTCGCGCTCGTAGTAACGGATGGTTTCCACGGCGCAGTCGGTGAGTCTGGCCAGTTCTCCGATCTTCATGACGGCAATCTCCAAATGGGTGCTTGACCCTATAGTGGCTACAGGGTCTTTACTTGGCAACAGGCACCTTTATGGACGCGACCCGATGAGCGATTCCCGACACACCCACACACACGAGGCTGGGCACGATCACAGCCACAAGTTACAGCCTGTTCAGAAGCATGAGCATGGCGGCCACGGCGATTCCTGCTGTTCTTCCAAAGCGGCGGCACCCTCACTGATCAAGTTGAGCGAAACGCCAACCGCCGGCGCACGGCTGAGCAGTTTCCGCATCGATGCGATGGACTGTCCGACCGAGCAGACGCTGATCCAGAACAAACTCGGCAAGCTCGCGGGTGTGCAACAACTGGAATTCAACCTGATCAATCGGGTGTTGGGCGTGACCCACGACTTGCCGAATACCGCGCCGATCATCGAGGCGATCAAATCCTTGGGCATGCAGGCTGAGCCGCTGGAGCAGGGCGTGGAAGCGCCCGCTCCAGCACCGGAGAACAAGCCGTGGTGGCCTTTGGCGCTGTCCGGTGTGGGTGCGCTGGCCGCCGAAGTGATCCACTTCACCCATTTCGCGCCCAATTGGGTGGTGGCGATCATCGCGCTGGTCTCGATCCTCAGCGGCGGGCTGAGCACTTACAAAAAGGGCTGGATCGCCCTGAAAAACCTCAACCTGAACATTAACGCGCTGATGAGCATCGCCGTGACTGGCGCGATCCTGATCGGGCAGTGGCCGGAAGCGGCGATGGTGATGTTCCTGTTCACCGTGGCCGAGTTGATCGAAGCCAAATCCCTGGACCGTGCGCGTAACGCCATCAGCGGCTTGATGCAGATGACCCCGGAACAGGCGACGGTGCAGTTGGCCGATGGGAGCTGGGCTGAGCAAGACGTCAAAACCATCGAGCGCGGTGCGCGGGTGCGGGTACGTCCGGGTGAACGGATTGGTCTGGACGGTGAAGTGGTTTCGGGCAGTTCTACCATTGATCAGGCGCCAATCACGGGCGAAAGCCTGCCGGTGGAGAAAACCGTCGGCGACAAGGTGTTCGCCGGCACCATCAATCAGGCCGGTTCTCTTGAGTACACCGTCACCGCCGCAGCCAATAATTCGACGTTGGCGCGGATCATCCATGCCGTCGAACAGGCCCAAGGGGCACGGGCACCGACCCAGCGCTTCGTTGACCAGTTTTCGAAAATCTACACGCCAGCAGTGTTCATCCTGGCCCTCGCGGTGGCGGTGATCCCGCCGCTGTTCATGGGCGAGGTCTGGTTCGACTGGATCTACCGGGCGCTGGTGTTGCTGGTGGTTGCGTGCCCGTGTGCCCTGGTGATTTCTACCCCGGTGACCATCGTCAGCGGCCTCGCGGCAGCAGCGCGTAAAGGGATTCTGGTCAAGGGCGGCGTTTATCTGGAGGGCGGTTACAAGCTCGATTACCTGGCCCTGGACAAGACCGGCACGATCACCCACGGCAAACCGGTGCAGACCGATTACTTGTCGCTCGATCCGACTGCCGACGAATCCGCCCCGGCGATTGCCGCCGCGCTGGCCGGTCGTTCGGACCACCCGGTGTCGCTGGCCATCGCCAACGCGGCTGTGGATAAACAATTCGCGCCGCTGACTGTGGATAACTTCGAAGCCTTGGCCGGTCGCGGTGTGCGCGGCGATATCAACGGTCAGGTTTACCACTTGGGCAACCATCGTCTGGTTGAAGAGCTGAACCTTTGCTCACCCGCGTTGGAAGAGAAGCTGTTTGCACTGGAAAAACAGGGCAAGTCCGTCGTGTTGTTGCTTGATAGCTCCGGCCCGTTGGCGCTGTTCGCCGTGGCCGATACCGTGAAGGAATCCAGCCGCGAGGCGATCCGGCAATTGCACGACCTGGGCATCAAAACCCTGATGCTCACCGGCGACAACATCCACACCGCTCAGGCAATTGCCGCGCAAGTCGGTATCGACGAAGCCAAGGGTGACCTGCTGCCGACCGACAAACTGCAAGCCATCGAAGCCCTTTATGCACAGGGTCATAACGTCGGCATGGTCGGCGATGGCATCAACGACGCACCGGCACTGGCCCGGGCGGAAATCGGTTTCGCCATGGCGGCCGCCGGTACCGATACTGCGATCGAAACCGCCGATGTCGCCCTGATGGACGACGATCTGCGCAAGATTCCAGCGTTCATTCGCTTGTCGCGCCAGACCTCCAGCATCCTCAAACAGAACATCGCCCTCGCTTTGGTCATCAAGGCGATCTTTCTTGGGGTAACCTTCGCCGGGATCGCTACCATGTGGATGGCGGTGTTTGCCGACATGGGCGTGAGCCTGTTGGTGGTGTTCAATGGTTTGCGCCTGTTGCGCAAATAAGCGATGAGGAGCGGGTGTGCTGAGTGCCGAGCTGAAGGCGTTTTACATGGTGGCCCGCCTGGGCAGCATTACCCTGGCGGCGAAGAAACTCGGCCTGAGCCAGCCCACAGTGACGACGCAGATCCGCAATCTGGAAAGCCAGTATTCAGTTGAACTGTTCTACCGTGGCGGCCGTCGCCTCAGTGTCAGCGAGGAAGGCGCGCGGCTGCTGCCGATGGTCAAGGCGTTGTTGCAGCAGGAATCCGACATCGAGTTTTTTCTGCGCAACAGCGGTCAGGTGCAGGGCACGCTGCGTATCGCGGCCACGGCGCCGTATTACATCCTTGATCTGGTGAAGACCTTCCGCGAGCGTTTGCCGCAAGTGGAAGTGTCGGTGGAAATCGGCAACTCCCAACAAGTGCTCGAAGCGCTGGAGGATTACCGGGTCGATGTCGCGGCGTCGTCGCAATTGCTCGACGATGCGCGACTGATTCGCCGAGTGCTCGGCAGCGATCCGCTGGTGCTGGCCGTGCATCGCAATCATCCGCTGGCGGTGCACGATCATGTGCCGCTCAGTGCGCTGGCCGGGCATACGTTGTTAATGCGTGAATCGGGCTCGACTACCCGGCGATTGACCGAAGAATTGTTGGCCGGCGCCGGGGTGAGTTTCGGGCCGTTGCTGGAAATTGGCAGCCGCGAGTCGATTCGCGAGGCGGTGCTGCGCAACATCGGCATCAGCATCATTGCCCGGCAGGAAGTGCCGCATGATCCGCAATTGCGGGTGCTGACCATCGAAAATGCGCCGCAGATTCCCGAGTACCTGTATTGCCTCAAGGAACGCAAAGGCGCGCGGTTGCCGGCGGCGTTTCTCGGGTTGGCGCAGGAAATGGCCCCGGCCTGAGATGTGTGCTGACTGTTCTGGCCTCTTCGCTGGCAAGCCAGCTCCTACAGGGGAACGCGATAACCTGTAGGAGCTGGCTTGCCAGCGAAGAGGCCTGTACAGGCACCACATGACCTCAACCAAAATCCCTGAATACCACTATCAGCCTTTTTTGCCTCACTGCCACATGACGGACGCATTACATCCCTAGGATGGCCTTCATCTGCTAGATGAGGCCTGTCCATGAACCACTCGATTGCAACTGCCCTGACCCACCCCGGCGCCCCGATGAAAGTGCGCGGCGTGCAGAAACGCTTTGGCGCTTTTACCGCGCTGGATAACGTTTCCCTCGACGTGGCGGCCGGTGAGTTGGTGTGCCTGCTGGGCCCGTCGGGTTGTGGCAAAACTACCTTGCTGCGCTGCATCGCCGGTCTGGAGAAACAAGACAGCGGCGAGTTGTACCTGGGCGATCGCGACGTTTCCCATCTGGCCCCTCAGGCGCGGGACTACGGCATTCTTTTTCAGTCCTACGCGCTGTTCCCCAATCTCACCGTCGAAGCGAACATTGCCTACGGCCTCGCGGGCAGCGGTCGCGACGAAGTGCGCAAGCGCGTCGGTCAGATGCTGGAACTGGTCGGCCTGATCGGCAGTGAGAAAAAGTACCCCGGTCAGTTGTCTGGCGGCCAACAGCAACGTGTCGCATTGGCGCGGGCCCTGGCACCAGCGCCTTCGTTACTGCTGCTGGACGAACCAATGTCGGCACTCGACGCCCGGGTTCGCGAGCATCTGTGCACTGAACTGCGTCAACTGCAGCGCAACCTCGGCATCACCACCCTGATGGTCACGCACAATCAGGATGAAGCCATGCTGATGGCCGACCGCATTGCCGTGATGAATAACGGCAAGGTCGAGCAGTACGCCACGCCGCAGGAAATCTATGACCGCCCGGCGACACCGTTTGTGGCGGAGTTCGTCGGTCAGGGTAACTGGCTGCCGTTCCAACGCAGCAGCGACAGCCACGCTCAGGTCGGCGGGTTGAACATGCGCCTGGCCAATGGCAGCGCGAAAACCGCGTCGGGACGTTTGTTTTGCCGTCCGGAAGCAATCAACGTCAACCCGCTGGTGCATGAAGAAAACCTGTTCCCGGCCAAGGTTCGCGAAATCACCTTCCTCGGCAACCGTTGCCGTGTGAGCTTCGAACTCGACCAATTGCCAGGTCACCCGTTGCTGGCCGAACTGGCGCCGGAAGCCATACCGCGCCTCGGCGCCCAGCAGATCATGGTCGCCTTGCCGCCGCGCAGCCTGCAGGTGTTTGCCTGATGAGCGCGAACATCGCGCTGCCAATACCGCACAAGCAGGTTCGGCAGACCTCCCGCGCTGAAATCGGCGACCGGGTGTTCGTGGTCGGCGGCAAGGTCCTGTTGCTGGTGTTGCTCGGCGTCGCTGTGTTGATGCCGTTGCTGGCGATCTTCTGGCGCGGCTTCAGCGCCGAAGCCGGGCAGGGCGGTGGTCTGGTGGCCGCGCGGGAGTTGGTGACCAGCGAGAATTTCCACTGGTTGCTGGGTAACAGCCTGAAGGTTTCGCTCAGCGTGGCGGCGATTGTCGTACCGCTGGCCTATCTGTTTGCCTACGCCCTGCAACGCACATTGATTCCCGGCAAAGGCATCTGGCGCGGGATTTCGCTGCTGCCATTGATGGCGCCGTCGATGCTGCCGGGTATTGCGCTGGTTTACCTGTTCGGCAATCAGGGCCTGTTGCGCGGTCTGCTCTCGGACAACATCTACGGCTTCTGGGGCATTGTGCTCGGCGAGGTGATCTACACCTTCCCGCACGCCTTGATGATTCTGTTGTCGGCGCTGTCCCTGGCGGATGCGCGACTGTTCGATGCTGCCTCCAGCATGGGCGCGAGTCCGGCGAAAGCTTTCCGCAGCATTACCTGGCCGGCGACGCGTCAGGCCGTATTCGCAGCGTTCTGCCTGGTATTCACCCTGACCATCACCGACTTCGGCGTGCCCGTGGTGGTCGGTGGCGACTATCAAGTGCTGGCGCTGGAAGCCTACAAAGCCGTGGTCGGCCAGCAACAATTCGGTCGCGGCGCGTTGATCGGCATGGTCCTGCTGTTGCCGGCGCTGTTCAGCTTCGGCGTCGATGCGTGGTTGCGTCGACGTCATGGCGACTCCATGAGCGGGCGTGCCCAGGTGTTCAAACCTGCAGAATCGAAGCGGCGCGACGGTTGCTACCTGGCCATCGTGTTGCTGATCTGCGCGGCGTTGCTGCTGGTGTTCGGCATGGCGATCTTCTCATCGCTGGTCAAATTCTGGCCGTACAACCTGTCGCTGTCGCTCAACCATTACCAGTTCAACGACACAGCGGGCGGTGGTTGGCTGGCCTACGGCAACAGCGTGAAGATGGCCCTGTGCACGGCGTTGATCGGCAGCGTGCTGATCTTCACCGGCGCTTACCTGATGGAAAAAACCAAAGGTCAGCGCGGACTCAATCTAACCCTGCGCATGCTCAGTTTCGTACCGATGGCGGTGCCGGGACTGGTATTGGGCCTGGGCTACGTCTTCTTCTTCAACCTCACCGGCAATCCGCTGCATGTGCTCTACGGGACCATGACCCTGCTGGTGGTCTGCACCATTGCTCACTATTTGACCACCGCGCAAATGACCGCCACCACCGCATTGCGTCAGCTCGACGCCGAGTTCGAAGCCGCCGCGCTGTCGCTCAAGGCGCCGCTGTATCGGCATTACCTGCGGGTCACCGTGCCGATCTGCCTGCCGGCGCTGCTGGACATCGTGCGCTACCTGTTCGTCTCGGCCATGACCACCGTCTCGGCGGCGATCTTCCTCTACAGCCCCGACACCATCCTCGCGGCGGTGGCGGTGCTGAACATGGACGACGCCGGCAACGTCGGCGGCGCGGCAGCGATGTCGACCCTGATTCTGATCACCTCGGCGGGCGTGTCCCTGCTGCTGGCCTGGGCCTCGCGCGGTTTGCTGCGTCGCTCCCAGGCCTGGCGGCAAACGGCGCCCGGCAATTGATTCGCTGCTCCTAAAACCGAAAGCCTTTCAACTCAAAAACAGGAAAAGATCATGTTCAAGCCTATGGCCCTGGCCGCTGCTGTCCTCACCGCTTTCAGCCTGAACGCCTTCGCGGCGCAAACCGAGTTGACGGTGTACACCGCCCTCGAAGCGGAACAACTGAAGACCTATAAAGAAGCCTTCGAAAAAGCCAACCCGGATGTCGAGATCAAGTGGGTGCGCGATTCCACGGGCATCATCACCGCCAAGTTGCTGGCCGAAAAAGCCCGCCCACAAGCCGACGCAGTCTGGGGCCTGGCCGCTTCGAGCCTGGCAATCCTCGACCAGCAAGGCATGCTGCAAAGCTACGCGCCGAAGGACCTGGGCAAAATCGGTGGCAACTATCGCGATGCCGCCAACCCGCCAGCCTGGGTCGGCATGGACGTCTGGGCCGCGACCATTTGCTTCAACACCGTTGAAGCCGAGAAGCAGGGCCTGACCAAACCGATGAGTTGGCAGGACCTGACCAAGCCTGAGTACAAAGGCAAGATCGTCATGCCGAACCCGGCCTCGTCCGGCACCGGTTTCCTCGACGTCAGCGCCTGGTTGCAAACCTTCGGTGAGAAGCAGGGCTGGCAGTACATGGACGACCTGCACCAGAACATCGGCCAGTACGTTCACTCCGGTTCCAAGCCTTGCAAACTGGCGGCTGCTGGCGAATTCCCGATCGGTATTTCCTTTGAATACCCGGCCGTTCAGTTGAAGCGTCAGGGCGCGCCGCTGGACATCATCCTGCCGAAAGAAGGCCTGGGCTGGGAGATCGAAGCGACCGCTGTGATCAAGGGCACACCGCATGAAGAGGCGGCGAAGAAACTGGCTGACTTCTCGGCAAGCCCGGCGGCGATGGAGCTTTATAAAGAGAACTTCGCTGTTCTCGCCCAGCCCGGGATCGCCAAGCCACAGACCGAATTGCCGGCTGATTACGAGCAACGTCTGATCAAGAACGACTTTGCCTGGGCCTCCAAGAACCGCGACGAAATTCTCACCGAATGGCGCAAGCGCTATGACGGCAAGTCCGAAAAAGTGGCTGCCAAGTAAGATCTTTATCGGCTGACAGGGCCCCTTCGCGGGCAAGCCCGCTCCTACATTGGAATGCGTTCCCCTGTAGGAGCGAGCCTGCTCGTGATAGCGGTTCTGGATTCAGGGAACAAACCCCATGACACACCACAACGACATGCTGATCGTCGGCGCCGGCATCCTCGGCCTGGCCCACGCCTACGCCGCCGCCCGGCGCGGTCTCAAGGTCACCGTTTTCGAACGCAGCGAAACGCCTTTGGGCGCCTCGGTGCGCAACTTCGGCCAGGCCCTCGTCACCGGCCAGCCGCCGGGACCGATGCTCGAACTGGCCAAAGCCAGCCGTGAGATCTGGGGCCAATGGGCGCAACTCGCCGGCCTGCAACTCAAACGTAACGGCTCGTACCTGTTCGCCCGCACCGAAGCCGAAGAACACCTGCTGGAAGCTTTTTGCGCCGGTCGCGCGGTGCAGCACGGTTATCGCGTCGAGTTGCTGCGCGGCGCTGCGTTGCGTGATCTGTACGGCGGCCAGTTCAGCCATCACCGCGCTGCGTTGCACGGGATGGACGATCAGCAACTGTATTCCCGCGAGGCGATTCCGGCGCTGATTGATTACCTGCGCCGCGAACTCGGTGTCACCTTTCACTTTTCGACCCTGGTCCGCGACATCGAGCCGGGCCGCTTGCACAGCACCGCCGGCACCTTCAGCGCCGAGCAGATCATCGTGTGCTCCGGCCACGATTATCAGACCTTGCTGGCCGAGCCGATTGCCACACTCAACCCGCAAATCTGCCGTCTGCAAATGCTCCGCGCCCGCCCGCAGATCAACCTCAACTTGCAACACGCGTTGCTCACCGGTTTGAGTGGCGTGCACTACGGCGCCTTCGCCGATCTGCCGGAAGCGGCGGCGGTGCAGGCGCAGATTCTACGAGACGAGCCGCATTTGCATGACAACGGCATTCACCTGCTGATCAGTCCCACGCCCTATGGCGAATTGATCATCGGCGACTCTCACCACTACGGTAGCGATCCGTCGCCGTTCAACGCCGAGCAAGTGGACAACTGGATGATCGAACTGGCCGAGCAGACACTGGGCTGCAAGGTACATGTGATCGAGCGCTGGCAGGGTGTTTATGGATCACGCGGGCCGGGGCCGTTTTCGTTCCTGCGACCGATGCCGGGCGTCAGCATTGCGCTGATGCACACTGGCGTCGGCATGAGCGTCGGGCCAGCGATGGCTGAACGTAACGTTGCGACGTTGTTGGGAGAGCAATGATGGGCAACCACGAACAGGTGATTGCCGAAGTATTCGGTCTGTACGAACGCTTTGGCGCCAGCGACTACATCGGGGAACCGGTGTCACAGATCGAGCACATGTCTCAGGCCGCGCAACGGGCGATGGCTGAAGGCTTCGATGATGAAGTGGTGCTGGCTGCGTTTTTTCACGACATTGGGCACATCTGTGTCGAAAGCGCCGAGAACATGGGCGGCTTCGGCGTGGTCAGCCACGAGCGGCTAGGCGCCGACTACTTGCGCCGCGCCGGTTTCAGCGAGCGCATGGCGCGACTGGTGGAATACCACGTGCAGGCCAAGCGTTATCTGACGTTTAAGGAGCCTGGGTACTACCAGCGCTTGAGTGAAGCCAGCCGTCGCACGCTGGAGTATCAGGGCGGCGTGATGATGCCTGCCGAGGCTGAAGCCTTCGAGCAAGATCCGTTGTGCGAGATCAGTTTGCGTATGCGCCAGTGGGATGAGTTGGCCAAGGAAATGTGGGTGCCGGTCATTGACCTGGCGATTCTGAAAGAAAAAGCGCGGCGCCTGCTGGCTGCGTAATGCCTTGGAACCGATGCGATGGGGCCATGTCAGGCACGGCAAACTACCGGACTTTAAAGCTGCTGCGCCAACACCTCAATCTGCTCCTGCCGCTCCGCCTGATTCAACTTCGCCTGAGGATTGAGCGACGACCACTGCGGATGCGCCCGAGCCTTGTTCAGGGCCTCGGGCAATTTGCCTTCGCGCCAGGTCTTGTCCTGCGGCGTGGCGACCTGAATGCTGTCCATTGCCGCGTGCCCACGCGTGTTCAGCGCCTGTAGCAGTTGGCGCTGACGCAATGCCAGCAACCTCAGAACGTTGTCATCGATGGTCAGTTCTCGTTGGCCTTTGAGCTTGCCCATCAACCGGCTGCCATAGCTGCGCGCGGTTTGCAGTGCGCCGCCGGCAATCGCGCCGGCCAGTGCTGCTGCGCCAAGTGTCAGGCCGCCCACCAGCAAGTCGACTCCGGCCCCGGCTGCCGCGCCGGCCGCGATCCCGCTGCCGACCCGTACACCGAGCTGTTTCAGGGTTTCCGGATTGAACAAATCATCGCCCCAACGGCCATCAAGCAGCGGCAAGTCGCTGGCCGCTGCATCCTGCGGACGAAACGCGTAAAGCTTGAGCAGCGCTTCAACGCAACGCTGTTCGCGCTGGCGCACGGCTTTGTGCAATTCGCTGATGGCGTGCCGTTCCTGCTCCGCATCGCTGGCCACGCTGCGTCGGCAGGCGGCGCAATCAATCAGCAACTCGGCAATCAGCCGCACCGCGCTTTGCTGGCGGGCGAGGCGCTGGGCCTGTTGATCGGCGATCAATCGCTCTAGCTGTTCACGGGAATTTTCCAGCAGCAGCGCGAGGCTTTCATAGAGGCGACGTTCGCCATCTTCCGGCGGTGCAACGCTGTCGAAACGCACCAGGGCATGCAAGCCCAGACGCGCCAATGCTTCGCGCCAATCCGGCTCACGGTGCTGGGCGCTGCTGACGAAATTCAGCACCGGCAGCAGCGGTTTGCCGCAACTGGCCAGCACTTCCAGTTCGTCGCGGTACTTGGCCAGCACCGGTTCGCGGGCATCGATCACGTAGAGGCCGGCGTCGCAGGTGAGCAGTTGCCGCAAGACTTTGGCTTCCTGCTCAAAGCGCTGCCGGGCTTCACTGCCCTCAAGGAATCGCGCCAGGCGTGCCGGGCCGTCGAGGCGTTCGCCGGGACGTTCCAGACGTTCGAGGTAGTCGAGCAGGGCGATGGCGTCTTCCAGGCCGGGGGTGTCGTAGAGGTCGAGCAGCGGCTCGCCATCCACCGACAAGCGTGCGCCTTCGACGTGGCGCGTGGTGCTGGGGCGATGGGACACTTCGCCGAAGCCGACATCACGGGTCAGTGTGCGCAGCAATGAGGTTTTGCCGACGTTGGTGTGGCCGACCACGGCCAGCTTCAACGGTGCCTTCCAGGCGTTAGTCATGACCGCTCTCCAGCCAGTTCAGCGGCGCACAATCGGCGAACGGCAGCTCCAGTTGTTGCAACGCAACATGCCAGTCGCCCAGTCGTTCGGCATCCAGCGCTTCGCCGGGTGGCGCTTGCAGCAGCCAGACGCGGGTGGCAGCGGCATTGCGAGCCAGTTCGGCGATCAGCGCCAGGCTGCCACGGTCCGGCGAGCGACGTGGGTCGCAAGCGATGACCAGGCGCGCGGGTGGAAAGCGGCTCAATTGTTCGAGGAGTCGGTTGCGTGATTCGCGGCTGTCGAGAACGCCGGCGTTGCTCACGGTTTTCGGCAGTTGCGGCGGCCATGGACGTTGGTCATCCAGTTCGATGGCGACCAGCAGGGCGCCGTTGCTTTGCTGGTCGGTGACACCGCGTTCCACGCGATGAAGTTGCTCTGGCGCAGCATCGCTGATGCCCAAGCGTTCGCTGGTGGGCATCAATCGTTCGCGCAGTTGGGCATAGCCGGGCAGGTTCAGATCCAAATGCAACTTCGCTTGGCCGGTTTTCCAGCGCCATCGGCAAAACAGCATCAGCAGCAAACGCGGCAGCACCCCGTAGATCAGCAGGACACCCACCAGCCAGGCCGCCCAGGCCTGTCGGGCGCTTTCGATGTTCAGCGCGGCATCGCCGCTGGCGCGGATCATCTCCACGGTGGGCACGCTGAAGCCGAGCACGGCCGGCAACGCGCCGAGGGCCTGAGTCATGGCGACGAAGGTGTCAGCGCTCAAAATAGTGGTTTCCCAGACGAAGCCGTAGCGCCGGGTGGCCATCAACGTCAGCAGAATCGCCAGGGCGCTGAGCATGGCCAGCAACCACAGGCCGTTGACCAGCATGCCGATGGCCCAGCGGTTGAGTTTCTGTCGTTGCAACAACAGCAATAGGGCCGGGGCCAGTTGCGCGGCTTTGGCATCGCGGGCGAGTTTTTCACTGAGCCACAACCATAAGCGCCCAAGGGTGGCGCCCTGTTCGCCGGCGAAGACAAGGCCCAGCGCCCAGCTCAACAACAAAATCAGGTTCAGCCCGAGCAGACTGCCCAAGGCCCAGAACACGTTCACCGGGGTCTGCCCGTCGCCCATCGCGGCAAAGGCCAGACCGGCGCCGCTGACCACGGCCAGCACCGCCATCACGATCAGCGCCAGTCGCGCGCCTTGCAGCCAGTGCTGGAGGGCGTTGGCCAAACCATCACGCTCGGCCAGCCAAACGGCCCGCCGTTGAATCCGTGTCGGCAAGTCACCACCGGCGCTGCGGGCCAGTCGGTTGGCTTCCAGATCTTCCAGGGGGCCGGCGTGCTCTTCACGCAGGCGCACGGTTTCGGTCAGCCAGAGGTTTTGCAGTCCAGTCAGCTCAGTCACGCGCGATCCCATCGCTCCATTGAGCTGTGAGCATAACCGCTGTGGCGCTTATCGGGGTACGGATGGCTCTGGTATCCTCGCGGGCATGACTAAATCACTCCCCCTCAGCCTGATCGCAGCCCTCGGTGAAAACCGCGTGATCGGCGTCGACAACAGCATGCCCTGGCACTTGCCGGGGGACTTCAAATACTTCAAGGCCACCACCCTCGGCAAGCCAATCATCATGGGTCGCAAGACTTGGGATTCCCTTGGGCGTCCGCTGCCGGGCCGGTTGAACATCGTGGTCAGCCGTCAAGTGGACCTGATGCTGGAAGGTGCCGAGGTTTACCCTTCGCTGGAAGCTGCAGTAGTTCGCGCCGAAGAATGGGCGAAGGAGCAGGGCGTCGATGAGCTGATGCTGATTGGCGGCGCGCAGTTGTATGCGCAGGGGATGGCTCAGGCGGATCGGTTGTATCTGACGCGCGTGGCGCTGAGCCCGGAAGGAGATGCGTGGTTTCCGGAGTTTGATTTGGGCCAGTGGAAACTGGTGTCCAACACCCCGAATCCTGCTGTAGATGACAAACCGGCGTACAACTTCGAGGTTTGGGAAAAGGCCTAAAAGCATCGCGAGCAAGCTCGGCGCCTACAGGGTTTTGTGTGAACACCACTAAACCCTGTAGGCGCCGAGCCTGCTCGCGATGAGGCCCACCCAGTCGCTGGAAGACTTAAGCGTGAGCCAACTCCGCATGCTCATCTGCATCCAGCAACTCTTTATCCGTCTGCTGCATGATCTGGCTGGTAATCGCCCCCGCCGTCATCGAACCACTGACGTTCAGCGCCGTACGCCCCATATCAATCAGTGGCTCAACGGAAATCAGCAACGCCACCAGTGACACCGGCAAGCCCATCGCTGGCAGCACGATCAACGCGGCAAACGTCGCTCCACCGCCCACGCCCGCCACACCGGCCGAGCTCAGCGTCACAATCGCCACCAGCGTTGCTATCCACAGCGGGTCCATCGGGTTAATGCCCACGGTCGGCGCCACCATCACCGCCAACATCGCCGGGTACAGACCGGCACAGCCATTCTGGCCAATGGTCGCGCCGAACGACGCGGCGAAACTGGCGATGGACTGAGGAATACCCAATCGACTGGTCTGCGCTTCAATGCTCAGCGGAATGGTCGCGGCGCTCGATCGGCTGGTAAAGGCAAATGTCAGCACCGGCCAGACCTTGCGGAAGAACCGCAGCGGGTTGATCCCGGCCGCCGACACCAACACGCCGTGAACCACAAACATCAGGCCCAGGCCGAGGTAGGACACCACCACGAAACTGCCGAGCTTGATGATGTCTTGCAGGTTGGAACCGGCAACCACTTTGGTCATCAGCGCCAGGACACCGTACGGGGTCAGCTTCATCACCAGACGCACCAGACGCATCACCCAGGCTTGCAGGGTGTCGATGGCGTTGATCACTTTCTGCCCTTTCTCGACGTCATCCTTCAACAATTGCAAGGCAGCGACCCCGAGGAAGGCAGCAAAAATCACCACGCTGATGATCGAGGTCGGCTTGGCGCGAGCCAGATCGGCAAACGGGTTTTGCGGGATGAACGACAGCAGCAACTGCGGCACGTTCAGGTCGGCGACCTTGCCGGCGTAGTCGGTCTGGATGGTTTGAAGGCGCGCCAGTTCCTGGGTTCCGGCGACCAGGCCTTCAGCGGTCAAGCCGAACAGGTTGGTCAACCCGATACCGATCAACGCCGCAATGGCGGTGGTGAACAGCAGCGTGCCGATGGTCAGGAAGCTGATCTTGCCCAACGACGATGCGTTATGCAGACGCGCCACGGCGCTGAGGATCGAGGCGAACACCAGCGGGATCACGATCATTTGCAGCAGCTGCACGTAACCGTTGCCCACCAGATCGAACCAGCCGATCGAAGTTTTCAGTACCGGGTTGCCGGCACCGTAAACGGTGTGCAGCGCCACGCCAAACACCACGCCCAGCACCAGCGCGAGCAGGACTTTCTTCGCCAGGCTCGAGGTGGAGTGACGGGTTTGTGCCAGGCCAAACAGCAGGGCAAGGAACACCAGCAGATTGAGGATCAGCGGCAGATTCATTGGAAAACTCCGATAAGACGTGTGCCAGCTACCTTCCGGGGCAGCCGCGAGCCGGCAAGCCTAACAGCTTGATATCTAATGAATTAATATCAAAAACAGAGGTTAAGTGTCGTTTTTGGAATAAGCAGGTGTCGCTGTCAGGGATGCAGCTGGCGCGATGGGTACGGTAGTGGTCGCTGACAGACGGGGACTGTCACACTTATTTGTTAGCGTCGATGTCTTTCACATTCAGGGACTTTTAATAAGGAGAAGCATGTCGATGAAATTCGTACCGAAATTACTGGCTGCAGCACTTTGCCTGGGCCTTGCCGGCCAGGCACTCGCCACCGACTTGAAACACTGGCCAGCCGATCAGGCCAAGGCGCTGGACGCAATGATTGCCGCCAACGCCAACAAAGGTAACTACGCGGTGTTCGATATGGACAACACCAGTTACCGCTACGACCTGGAAGAGTCGTTGCTGCCGTTCATGGAGAACAAGGGTCTGATCACCCGCGATAAACTCGACCCTTCCCTGAAACTGATTCCGTTCAAAGACACGGCCGACCATAAGGAAAGCCTGTTCAGTTACTACTACCGCCTCTGCGAAATTGACGACATGGTGTGTTACCCATGGGTCGCCCAAGTGTTCTCAGGCTTCACGCTTAAAGAACTCAAAGGTTATGTCGACGAGTTGATGGCGTCCGGCAAACCGGTTCCGGCCACATATTACGAAGGCGACGTGGTGAAAAAGCTCGACGTCAACCCGCCGAAAGTCTTCACTGGCCAGACCGAGCTGTACAACAAACTGATGGAGAACGGCATCGAGGTCTACGTGATGACCGCCGCCTCTGAAGAACTGGTGCGCATGGTCGCCTCCGATCCGAAGTACGGCTACAACGTCAAACCGCAGAACGTCATCGGCGTGAGCCTGCTGCTCAAGGACCCGAAGTCCGGCGAGCTGACCACCGCGCGCAAACAGATCACCGCTGGCAAGTATGACGAGAAGGCTAACCTTGGCCTCGAACTGACTCCGTATCTGTGGACCCCGGCGACCTGGATGGCCGGTAAACAGGCGGCGATCCTGACCTACATCGATCAGTGGAAAAAACCGGTGCTGGTCGGCGGCGATACCCCGAGCAGCGACGGTTACATGCTGTTCCACAGCGTCGACGTGAACAAGGGCGGCATCCACTTGTGGGTCAATCGCAAAGACAAATACATGACCCAGATTAACGGCATGATGGCCAAGAACGCTGCGGCCCAGGCCAAGGAGGGGTTGGAGGTTACGGCGGACAAGAACTGGGTGATCGTGAAGCCGGAGGAGATTCAGTAAAGGTAAAAGGATCGTTGCGACGAGCACGGTCCATGTGGGAGCTGGCTTGCCTGCGATAGCATCGACGCGGTTAGCCAGATAGACCGAGTTGTCTGCATCGCAGGCAAGCCAGCTCCTACAGTTGATCTCCAGTGTTTGGAGATTTTAGTCAAAAAAATGCCCCGCACTTGGCGGGGCATTTTTTTGTGCGACGGTTAAGTATTACAGCCCGTCGAGCATCGCCTTGTTACGCACGGCACCCTTGTCGGCGCTGGTTGCCAGCAGGGCGTAGGCTTTCAGTGCGGTGGTCACCTTGCGTGGACGTTTTTCCACAGGCTTCCAGCCTTTCTGATCCTGCTCGGCACGACGTCCGGCCATTTCTTCGTCGCTGATCAACAGGTTGATCGAGCGGTTCGGAATGTCGATCAGCACTTTGTCGCCGTCCTGCACCAGACCAATTGCACCGCCTGCCGCCGCTTCTGGCGACGCGTGGCCGATGGACAGGCCCGAGGTGCCGCCGGAGAAACGACCGTCGGTGAGCAGGGCGCAGTCTTTGCCCAGGCCTTTGGATTTCAGGTAGGACGTCGGGTACAGCATCTCCTGCATGCCCGGGCCGCCTTTCGGGCCTTCGTAACGAATGATCACGATGTCGCCGGCCTTCACTTCGTCAGCGAGGATGCCGCGTACGGCGCTGTCCTGGCTTTCGAAGATCTTCGCGTTGCCTTCGAAGACGTGGATCGATTCGTCGACACCGGCGGTTTTCACTACGCAGCCATCCAGTGCGATGTTGCCGTAGAGAACGGCCAGGCCACCTTCTTTCGAGTAAGCGTGCTCGACACTGCGGATGCAGCCGTTTTCACGGTCGTCGTCCAGTGTTTCATAGCGGGTCGACTGGCTGAACGCGGTTTGCGTCGGGATGCCCGCAGGACCGGCCTTGAAGAAGTGATGCACCGCTTCGTCGTCAGTCTGGGTGATGTCCCACTTGGCAATGCCTTCGGCCAGAGTCTTGCTGTGCACGGTCGGCAGGTCGGTGTGCAGCAGGCCGCCACGGGCCAGCGAGCCGAGGATGCTGAAGATCCCGCCGGCACGGTGCACGTCTTCCATGTGGTACTTCTGGATGTTCGGCGCGACTTTGCACAGTTGCGGTACGTGGCGGGACAGACGGTCGATATCGCGCAGGTCGAAATCGATCTCGGCTTCCTGGGCCGCAGCCAGCAAGTGCAGGATGGTGTTGGTGGAACCGCCCATGGCGATGTCCAGCGTCATGGCGTTTTCGAACGCCTTGAAGTTGGCGATATTGCGCGGCAGTACCGACTCGTCGTTCTCGCCGTAGTAACGCTTGCACAACTCGACGATGGTGCGCCCGGCTTGCAGGAACAATTGCTCGCGGTCGCTGTGGGTGGCCAGCGTCGAACCGTTGCCCGGCAATGCCAGGCCCAAGGCTTCGACCAGGCAGTTCATCGAGTTGGCGGTGAACATGCCGGAGCACGAGCCGCACGTCGGGCAGGCGCTGCGCTCGTACTCAGCGACTTTCTCGTCAGAAGCGCTGGAGTCTGCGGCGATCACCATGGCGTCGACGAGGTCGAGACCGTGGCTGGCCAGTTTGGTCTTGCCGGCTTCCATCGGGCCGCCGGAGACGAAGATCACCGGGATGTTCAGGCGCAGAGAGGCCATCAACATGCCAGGGGTGATCTTGTCGCAGTTGGAGATGCAGACGATGGCGTCGGCGCAGTGGGCGTTGACCATGTACTCGACGGAGTCGGCGATGATTTCGCGACTCGGCAGCGAATACAGCATGCCGTCGTGGCCCATGGCAATGCCGTCATCCACGGCAATGGTGTTGAATTCTTTGGCGACACCGCCAGCGCGTTCGATTTCGCGGGCGACCAGTTGGCCCAGGTCCTTGAGGTGGACGTGGCCCGGTACGAACTGGGTGAACGAGTTGGCAATGGCGATGATCGGCTTTTTGAAGTCGTCATCTTTCATCCCCGTGGCGCGCCACAGTGCGCGGGCACCGGCCATGTTGCGGCCGTGGGTGGATGTTTTCGAGCGGTAATCAGGCATGAAGCACTCCGGGCGGCTAATCAGGTATCAAAAGGGAAGTGAGCTTCTATTGACGTCTGGAACACTCAGAAATGGCCGTGTGTCCGGAAGTTGCCGATAACTTTGCGGGATCGCCGCGCGCTTCAGCTTGAGCTCATAAACCCGCCGGGGGATGACTGGCGATGAATGTCGCGATTCTACACGGCTGGCGTCAGGAGGGAATGCCGGGAAGCGTTGATCCAGTGCAGACGGAGCGGGTGAGATGACGACTGGCACGTATCACCCGGTATTGAGTGCCTGTTGAGTCTTGTGATTGATCACTGCGTTCACTCCAAGCCCTGCAACGCTCAGTATCAGGAAGCCCAGAGCCAAAGTGGTGATCAGGTTTTCGGGCATCAGATTGATCAGCGAGCTGGTCACACCGCCGAACATGAAAATCAGCATGGTGCCGACCGAGGTGGAGGCCCCGGCATTTTCCGGGTAGAGATTCATGGCTTTGGAGTTGACGATTGGCCTGGCAATGGTGGTGCCTATGGTGCAAACCAGCATGGGGATCAACACCGTCGCAGCAGAAAGACCGAACTGGCGAGTTATCCACAGCATGATCCCACCTGAAACTGCGATCAGCCCCAGCCCGATAACGATCTGGGTGTTGGCTTGCAGGTATCGATGCAGCACGCTGGCTAATACTCCGCCGCATACATACGCCGCGCCATACAGCAATAACGTCCAGGCGAATTCATACGGCGAAAGCGCCAGACGCTCCATGAAAATGATGGGCGAAGAAACAATGAACGAAAAATGACAGGCGAAGCCCAAGGCGGAAATCAACCAGTAACCCATGAAGCGTACATCCGAGCATAAGCGCCAATAAGTACTGAAAAACCCCTTGTGTGGCGCCCTGTGGACAGGCGGAGTTTCCTTGATTAGCCGGTAGGCCCCGAGCCAGGCAATAACCGCCAGTGCAATGAAGACATAAAAACTGCCTTGCCAACCAAAGCATGATTGCAGCCAGGTTCCCAGCAGTGGCGAAATTGAAATGAACACTCCGCCCCCCGTCACCATCCAGATCCTGATGCGCTCCCGTTCTCGACCGGCGAACAGGTCCTGTATCAGCGCCTGTGACAACGAAAATGAACCGCAACCAATCGCCTGAATCACGCGAAAGAACAAAAACCAGCCAAAGTCGCTGGCGACCATGCAACCAGCTGCTCCAATTGCCGCAATAGCAATGCCTCCCAGCAGCAGCTTCTTGCGCCCCCACCTGTCCGACAGTGGCCCGACCAGCACCACAGCCAATGCCAGACCGATGGCGAACACGCTGACAGACAGGGCGATCTCGGACGACGAAGTCTGAAAATAGTCAGAAAGCGCAGGAAAAGACGGGAGCACAACGTCGAGAGGGAAAACCCCAAGCAGCGTCATGGTCATCAACAGAATGACCATGACCCGTTGTTTTTTGCCGTGGGCTGCATCGTGTCCTTCATTCATCGAAAAGCCCTGCCTTGGTGAAGAGTTGCCGGTTGTGAGGCAGATCGAAGAACCCTGCTTTTTTCAAGGCGTTCAGAGTGGCGCTGGCACCCGACCGCGCTCGTTGCAGGCAGGCTTGTGCGTCGGACAGCCCGTCGATGATGTCTACACAGGATGTCTCGCTGAGGCCGACACTGCGAAAGCTTGCCCTCAGCCAAAGCTCATCGACCTCAAAGAAAACCCGAATGATCTCCGGCAGCAGCCCGGCGCAGAACAGGCGTTGAGCGCTGTTCAGGTGCAGCCACAGATGGTGGAAAACCTCGGAGAAATAGCGACTGTGCAGCGCCTCGTCGGCGAGGTGATCCCTGAGCATTTCCTGAACACCGCACACCAAAGCGTCTCGACAGATGTCGAGCAGATCCTTGGCGATGATCGTCTCGGAGACGAAACCGGTGAGGAACCAGGCCAGTGGCTTGTGCCTGTCGGGTGTGCGCTCGAGCAGGGCGTTCAGTCGGGTGATTCGCTGCGGCATTACCGGCCGATCGGCCATGCGGTAATGATCGGCAATCTGCTCGGCGAGGCTATTGGAAAACAGAGCGTGGTAACCCTCGTCGGTGTACAACTGCAGCGCGGCCTTTTTCATCCGTTGGGGGACGCACACACCGAGTTCGCCATGGACGATGGTTTCGATAGACCGGTTGACGATACGGTGTTCGAGCAAGGTGGTGTAGTCGAGGAAATACACCAGGTGATTGGCCGACATGCGATGAGAGATTGCCCGGCCGGCTTCTTTGACTGCCGGGTGATTCAGGTACGGCAGGAAGGCCGGTGGAAACCAATGTCGGGTTTCCAGTTGCTGTTCGACATCCGGCGGCAATAAATAGGTGTGCTTGCTGGTTCGCACGGCGGCCCGGTTATCCCAGGCGCCGAGGGTGAAACGCTGGGCCCAGCCGGCGGGAAGCGATGCCTGTTCAATGAGCGAGCCGGTCATGGTTGCGAGTCCTGACGGCTCAGCAGCATTTTCAGTTCCTTGCACATCACGTCGCCGTCGCTGTTGCCGCAACCGACAAAAAACAAAGGCTGCTCTGAGCTGTCATTGAGACCCAGCAGCGTTTCGACCTGATCGTCCGTCAGCGCTCCGGTCAGCCAGGTGTTCAATCCCAGCGAGGTGGCCACCAGCTGGAAGGTCTGGGAAATATGTCCGGCTTCAACGTAGGCCATTCGATAAGCGCGCGAGTGTTCATATTTCCACCACAGCTTGTCGAATCGACTGGTGATGAACAGGCCCACCGGCAGGTTATTAATGAAGTGTTGCCCGCACAGCAGTTGCCCTAACGGTCGCATTGGCAGTGGGTTGACGTAGCTCAACGCATGCTCGGTTGGATGGTAGGCATAGAGCCCGGGCTTCAGGCCGCTGACATTTTGTACAAGAAGGAAGCCTTCACAAGCGTTCAGCCCACCCCCGGAAGGACTTGTACGCCGGGCGTCGAGTCCTTCTGCAATGGTTTCGTCGATGTCGTTTTCACGTTCTCGCAAGTAGCCCAGGGACAAGTAAAGCAACGTGCTGACCGCTTCGAAGGGGAGAGTGTCCCCGGTGAAGGTTCGGCAGGTTTTTCGGTCGATCAGTGTGTTAGCCAGAGAGCCTTCCGGCAGCCATGAAGGTTTCGGCAGCGTAATCAACTCGCCTGCCAGGCGTTCCGCCAGTCGCGTGTCCGGGGTCGGTGTGGCCAGGACTTCGCTGCAATGGTTCAGATACTCTCTGGACCATTCATGAATATTTTGTGGGGTATGTTGGCAGGGAATGTTCTTGGTGCCGATATGGAATATTTTCGACAGATCATCCCAGCCCCACTCAATAACAGAATGTGTTGCGGTGGTCAGTATTCCTGCTTCAAGAAGTTGTATGTCTATGCTGTTTTTATTATTGAATCTGTTCGGTTTGTTAATAAGTTCTGCCAGTCGGGTTGAATGCTCAAGATCCAACTCATACTGTTTGTGGTTTTTGTAATCCCACACTATTTGACCTGGCGTGCGAGGAAGTATGAAGAGATAAGGGTTTATCTGCATGGTGGGCGGTTCGCTCTGGAGTGTTCCATAGAGAACGCTGGGTAGCCGGCACTCCCCAGCGCTTCATTTACTTAGCGGGCTTTTGGCGCAACCAGAAAAGCCAGGTTGGCGATGTTGTTAGCTTCCAGAGTAATTGCTTTCATGTTTGGAACTCCTTGTAATTGATAGTGAGCGTCACTCCAATGTGACAACTCAATCATAGTTGCTAATGCGCTCTTATCAAGGAGAGATTGAGTAGGAATGTTCTAGTAGTTTTGTCGGATGAATCGAGAGTGTGAATGAGTTTTGTAAGGCGTTTTCGTTAGAATAAAGAATGCAGAGAAACGTCCTGCAAGTCGTCAGGACTGCAAGTGTAGGAAGTTCTAGGGTTGAATGTCAGATAATAGAACGGGGAGCCGATCGGCTCCCCGTCAAACCGGCGTAATCAGCTGTTTGGCAGCAGGCGGCAGGTGATGCTCTTGATGTAGCGAGTCTCGGCGATGGCAGGGTGAACCGGGTGGTCTGGGCCCTGACCGCCACGCTCCAGCAATTGGATGTTGCGGTCCAGGTGGCGGGCGCTGGTCAGCAGGATGTTTTGCAGATCGTCTTCGGGCAGGTGCATCGAGCACGAAGCGCTCACCAGGATGCCGTCCTTGCTGAGCAGGCGCATGGCTTGCTCGTTCAGGCGACGGTAGGCGCCTTCACCGTTCTTCATGTCTTTCTTGCGTTTGATGAAGGCCGGAGGGTCGGCCACGATCACGTCGAAACGTTCTTCGCTGGCTTTCAGCTCTTTCAGGGCTTCGAACACGTCGCCTTCTATGCAGGTCATTTTGTCGGCGAAACCGTTCAGCGCGGCGTTACGCTCGACGCCGTCGAGGGCGAAGGCTGAAGCATCGACGCAGAATACTTCACTGGCGCCAAACGCGGCAGCTTGCACACCCCAGCCACCGATGTAGCTGTACAGGTCCAGCACGCGTTTGCCTTTGGCATACGGGGCCAGACGTGCGCGGTTCATGCGGTGGTCGTAGAACCAGCCGGTTTTCTGACCTTGCATGACCGGTGCTTCGAATTTCACGCCGTTTTCTTCCAGCGCCACCCACTCCGGTACCAGGCCGAACACGGTTTCGACGTAGCGGTTGAGGCCTTCGGCATCACGGGCGGCGGAGTCATTCTTGAACAGAATGCCGCTTGGCTTGAGCACTTGGGTCAACGCGGCAATCACGTCTTCTTTATGGGCTTCCATGGTCGCCGAGGCGATCTGTACCACCAGGATGTCGCCGAAACGGTCGACCACCAGACCTGGCAGCAGGTCGGAGTCGCCGTAGACCAGACGATAGAACGGCTTGTCAAACAGACGATCGCGCAGCGACAGGGCGACGTTGATGCGGTGAACGAGCAACGACTTGTCCAGCGGCAATTTGATGTCGCGCGACAACAGACGGGCGCAGATCAGGTTGTTCGGGCTCATGGCAACGATGCCCAGCGGCTTGCCGCCGGCGGCTTCGAGGATCGCCTGGTCACCGGCCTTGAAACCGTGCAAAGGAGTAGCGGCTACATCGATTTCGTTGCTGTAGACCCACAAGTGGCCATTTCGCAGGCGACGGTCGGCGTTGGCTTTGAGGCGCAGGCTAGGCAGGGACATGACGTCGCTCCGGAAAAAAGAGCGGGAGTATAGCGTGTTGCGCAAGGCCACGGTTTGGCGGTTAGACATGCGGTGAAGGCCGCGGGTGGAGATGAAACTTCAGCAGATGTACCGTCCAAGGTGTCGGATCCAACTTTTAGAAGCTAGAATCTGCGCCTGGCCCAGAGTGTGTACATATGTCCCAAGAGCTGACTACCGAACAGATTCAACAATCCCTGCAAGGCATCAGCGTGCCCGCCCAGCCGCAAATCATGGTGGATTTGCAGATGGAGCAATACATGCCCGACCCGGACCTGGAAGTGATCGCGAAGCTGATCTCCCAAGACCCGGGCCTCTCTGGCGCTTTGCTGAAAATCGTCAACTCGCCGTATTACGGCTTGAGCAACAAGATCGCCTCGATCCAGCGTGCGGTGAACCTGCTGGGCAGCCGTTCAATCATCAACCTGATCAACGCGCAGTCGATCAAGGGTGAGATGAATGACGACACCATTGTCACCTTGAACCGCTTCTGGGATACGGCTCAAGACGTGGCGATGACCTGCCTGACGCTGGCCAAGCGCATTGGCGCTCAGGCCGGCGATGAAGCGTACGCCCTGGGGTTGTTCCACGATTGCGGTGTGCCGTTGATGCTTCAGCGTTTCCCCCAATACATGACGGTTCTGGAAGAGGCGTATGCTAACGCCAGTACCGAATGCCGGGTGGTGGACACCGAGAACCGGGCGTTTAACACCAACCATGCCGTGGTGGGTTACTACACCGCCAAGTCCTGGCGTCTGCCGGATCATGTGACCGCCGCTATCGCCAATCACCACAACGCGTTGGCGATCTTCAGCGATGAGTCGTCGCGCAATGCCCAGCTCAAGAACCTGCTGGCGATCCTCAAGATGGCCGAACACATTTGTGCGTCCTATCGGGTATTGGGTAACCAGGCCGAAGACCACGAATGGAACAGCATCGGGCATCTGGTGCTCGATTATGTCGGCCTCTCGGACTATGACTTCGAGACGCTCAAGCAAACGATTCGCGACCTCGGCACTCACCGCTGAATGTTGGATAGCCTGATTCGAGTGCGCCATGCCTGAATTGCCAGAAGTCGAAACCACCCGCCGCGGAATTGCGCCGCACCTGGAAGGCCAACGGGTCAGCCGGGTGATCGTGCGCGACCGGCGCTTGCGCTGGCCGATTCCGGAAGACCTTGATGTGCGGCTGTCCGGGCAGCGCATCGTGCTGGTGGAGCGGCGCGCGAAGTACCTGTTGATCAATGCAGAAGTCGGCACGCTGATCAGCCATTTGGGCATGTCGGGGAATTTGCGGCTGGTGGAAGCAGGCCTGCCGGCGGCCAAGCATGAGCATGTGGACATCGAACTGGAGTCCGGCCTGGCGCTGCGTTACACCGACCCGCGTCGGTTTGGCGCGATGCTCTGGAGCCTCGACCCTTATAACCACGAGTTGCTGATTCGCCTGGGTCCGGAACCGTTGACCGACCTGTTCGACGGCGAGCGCTTGTTTCAGCAGTCTCGCGGGCGCTCCATGGCGGTCAAGCCGTTCATCATGGATAACGCCGTGGTGGTCGGCGTCGGCAATATCTACGCGACCGAAGCGCTGTTCGCCGCCGGCATCGATCCGCGCCGCGAAGCGAAGAGCATTTCCCGGGCGCGCTATTTGAAGCTGGCGATCGAGATCAAACGCATCCTGGCCGCGGCCATCGAGCGCGGCGGCACCACGTTGCGCGACTTTATCGGCGGTGACGGTCAGCCAGGTTACTTCCAGCAGGAGCTGTTCGTGTACGGCCGAGGCCATGAGCCCTGCAAGGTTTGCGGCACAGAGCTGCGGGATGTGAAACTCGGGCAGCGCGCCAGCGTCTTTTGCCCTCGCTGTCAGAGCTGAGAGGTCCTGCGGTCTTAAAAGACTCAAGCCTTACCGGTAATCTTCCGGTATTTCTCCATCAACTCGTCTTGAGTCTCCGGATGCGCTTCGTCCAGAGGAATACAATCCACCGGGCACACTTGCTGGCACTGAGGTTCGTCGTAGTGGCCGACACACTGCGTGCACAGGTTCGGGTCGATCACGTAGATCTCTTCGCCTTGGGAAATGGCGGCGTTTGGGCACTCGGGTTCGCAGACGTCGCAGTTGATGCAATCGTCGGTGATGATCAGGGACATGCTAACTCCAGCCAGGGCGGCAGGCCCGGGCGCAATAAACCAATGCGCACAATTGTGCCGCATTGGCGCCCGCAGTGCACGCGGGCGCCGATTCAGCGGTCGTTACTTCTTGAAGCGCTCGGTGAGGGCGTCCGCCACGGCAGGGTGGACGAACTTGGTAATGTCGCCGCCAAGCGCAGCGATTTCACGGACCAGCGTTGAAGAAATGAACGAATAACGCTCGGATGGAGTAAGAAAGAGGCTTTCCACATCCGGCGCCAGTTGGCGGTTCATGTTGGCCAGCTGGAATTCGTATTCGAAGTCCGATACCGCGCGCAATCCACGCAAAAACACGTTGGCGTTCTTCTCTTTGGCGAAGTGCGCGAGCAGCGTCGAGAAACCGACGACTTCAACGTTCGGCAGATGTTTAGTGACCTCGCGGGCCAGCTCCACACGCTGTTCCAGAGGAAACAACGGGTTTTTCTTGGGGCTCGCGGCAACGGCGATGATCACATGATCGAACAGGCGCGCGGCGCGTTCGACCAAGTCGCCATGGCCCTTGGTAATAGGGTCGAAGGTACCTGGGTACAACACTCGGTTCATCGCGTCGTCCTGGCGGGAGTCCGTTGGGGAGTCGGATGGTATCGCAGCCTTCCCGGTCGGCCAAGTCGCCTGTTGGGTAAGAAAGCACTATAGACGATAAGAATATTCTCCCTTTTCATGGGTTTTTCAAACGTTCGGCCAGCGAAGTGGCCAGTTGTGCTGTCAGCCCGTAGATCGACAACTGCGGGTTTGCGCCAATGCTGGTGGGAAACAGCGAGCCGTCATGGACCGACAGATTACTGAGCTGGTGATGACGGCCGAGGCTGTCGGTGACGGCGTTTTTCGGGTCTTCACCCATCGCACAACCGCCCATCACGTGGGCGCTGCCCAGACGTGTGCGATACAACTCAAGGCTCAAACCATCGATCAGCGTGCGCGCTTCGGCCAGGGTTTTCACGTAGCGAGCATCGGCGTGCATCGGCATCACCGCTTTGGCGCCACCGGCGAACTGGATCTCGGCCATGCTGTGGAAGGCTCGGCGCAAGCCGTCCCAGGTGTAGGGTGAGACTTGATAGTCGAGCACTGGCGTATTGTCACCGCGCAATTCGACGCTGCCACCGGGGCTGTCCGGATGGAAACCGTCGCGCAGCAGCGCGAGCATGGCGTGGGTATGGGGCAGGTGCTCCATGTGCAGGGCGTTTTCCTTGCCGAAACCGCCGAGCAGGGTCGTCGCCAATGCCGGGTGCAGCGGTGGGACTTCGAGTTTGTAGGACATCTTGCCAGTGGTGCCGTCCTGCCATTGGAAATGGTCGGAATAGATCGACTGTGGCGCGCCGTAGAAAGGGTTGATCACCTCGTCGAACAGCCCGGCGGACATGTTCACCAAATGCAGGAACGTGCGTTTGCCGAGGCGCTTGTGCGGATCCGGTGCATCGGAACGCAAGAGCAACGCCGGGCTGTTGATTCCGCCTCCGGCCAGTACGTAATGGCGCGCCTTGACCGTGATCGTGCGCCCGGTCGGCGCGACGCAGCGGTCGTCCATCGCCACGCATTGCAGGCCGGTGACCTTGCCGTCCTTGATCGACAGCCTTTCGGCGCGGGCCAGGTACAGCAGCTCGCCGCCTTTTTCCAGCGTCGCCGGAATGGTCGTGACCAGCATTGATTGCTTGGCGTTGGTTGGGCAGCCCATGCCGCAATAGCCAAGGTTCCAGCAGCCGCGCACGTTGCGCGGGATGACGTGCCAGGCGTAGCCGAGCTTTTCACAGCCTTTGCGGATCACGTCGTTGTTGGCGTTGGGCGGCACCATCCACGGTGCGACGCCGAGGCGTTGTTCCATTTTCTCGAACCACGGCGCCATATCGGCAGGCGAGTGGCCTTTGACATCGTGCTCCTTGGCCCAGTGTTCGAGCGTCAGGGCTGGCGTGCGAAAGCTCGAGGTCCAGTTGATCAGCGTGGTGCCGCCCACCGCCCGGCCCTGAAGGATGGTGATCGCGCCATCCTTGCTCATGCGCCCGATACCTTCCTGATAGAGGCTGGAGTAGGCCTGGTCTTCGAGCATCTTGAAGTCGCTGCTGGTCTTGAGCGGGCCTTCTTCGATCAGCAGCACCTTGTAGCCGGCCGCGCTGAGGATTTCAGCCGTGGTGCCCCCACCAGCACCGCTGCCGATGATCGCCACGTCCGCTTCGAGGATCAGGTCTTGGGTCAGTTGCGAGCCATTGTAGGTTTTCCAGCCACGGGACAGGCCTTCTCGGAACGGATCGGGTACAGGCATCTTCTGGTTCTCTTGTTGTTTTTATTGGCGGTGGTGAGGCGACTGACGCCATCGCGGGCAAGCCCGGCTCCCACAGGGTTTTGAGTCGTTCATAAAAGGGTGGCTCACCTCGAACCTGTGGGAGCGTGGCTTGCCCGCGATAGGGTCGCCCCGGTTTCAGACCGTAGGCGGTCCGGGATACCCGCAATGCGCCCACGATTCCGCCCGGCTGTACCACGCCATCATCACCAGTTGCAGCAACGAGCTATGGCCCATGCGCAACAAGCCCAACGAACTGTTTTCCCAACGATCAAGGAAGTGCCGGATTTCATCAGTGCTGGCGTTTTCCCAACTGCCCCAGATCCCGGTCAGCGGTCCGCGAGTCACGGCCATCCCCAGCACATCGAACAATTGTTGTGTCAACTTGAGCATTTCCGGCGACAGGTGATTCAGGCTGTTATCCAGGCTGTGCAAGGTCTGGTCGACCGATGCCGACATTTTCTCGGCCGTGACAGCGCCCTCGAGCATCACCGGGATCAGGGCCCGCAAAAACAGCAGGTCGCCGCTGCGCAGCAACATGAAGCCGGTCGCCGGAGTGCTCGACGAGCAGCCGCTGAGGCTCGCGCCCAAGCCGGCCGTGGCCAGGAAGGCGCTCGCGCCGAGGCTGAATTTCAGCAAGCCGCGCCGTGACAGCGCGGGTGTATCGGTCAAGCTTGGGTTCATTATTGTTGTTACCCGGTGGTGGTGATGGTTAGCGGATAAACAGCTTCTGGATCAGTTTCTGAATGGACTTTCCGTACGGCGGGTAGATCAACTTCGATGCGTTGAAGCGCTGTTTGATCAACACGCCTTTGGCCTTGCTGAAGGTCAGGAAGCCTTCGTGGCCGTGGTAATGACCCATGCCCGAGGCGCCGATGCCACCGAACGGCATGTCGTCCTGAGCGACGTGCAGCAGCGTGTCATTGAGGCAAACACCCCCGGAGTGGGTTTCGTGGAGTACACGGTTTTGTTCGCGCTTGTCGTAGCCGAAGTAATACAGCGCCAGTGGGCGAGGGCGTTGGTTGATGTAGGCGAACGCCTCGTTCAGAGTCTTGTACGGCACGATCGGCAGCAGCGGGCCGAAGATTTCGTCCTGCATCACCGTCATGTCGTCGGTGACATTGAGTAGCAGGCTGTGACTCATGCGCCGCCCCTGACCTTGATCGAACAACGGAATCAGCTGCGCCCCTTTGCTGGTGGCATCGCTGATGTAGCCGTTGAGACGCGCCAGTTGCCGCTCGTTGATGATGGCGGTGTAGTCCGGGTTGTCAGCCAGTGTCGGATAAAAACCGCGAATCACCTGACGATAAGCTTCGATGAAACCCTCCACACGGTCTTGCGGCACCAGTACGTAATCCGGGGCCACGCAGGTTTGACCGGCGTTCAGGGTCTTGCCGAAGGCGATACGTTCGGCGGCGTCCTTAAGTGGCACATCATGGGACACGATGGCCGGGGACTTGCCGCCGAGTTCGAGGGTCACCGGGGTGAGGTTCTCGGCCGCCGCACGCATCACGTGTTTGCCGATGCTGGTGGCGCCGGTGAACAGCAGGTGATCGAAAGGCAGGCGAGAGAACGCTACGCCGACGTCGGCTTCGCCCAGCACGACGCAGACCAGGTCTTGAGGGAAGACCCGGGCGAGCAATTCCTTGAGCAGCAAACCGGTGGCCGGGGTTGATTCGCTGAGTTTGAGCATCACCCGATTACCGGCCGATAGCGCGCCCACCAATGGGCCGATGGCCAGGTACAGCGGGTAGTTCCACGGCACGATCACGCCGACCACGCCCAACGGTTGGTAAACAACTTTGGCCGCCGCCGGCTGAAAAGCGATGCCCACCTTGCGCCGCGAGTCCTTCATCCAGCCTTTAAGGCGCTGGCTGGCGTAATGAATGCCGTGGAGGCTGGGCATTATTTCGGCGAGCAGGGTTTCATCGGCGCTGCGGTGGCTGAAATCCTGGCTGATCGCCTCGATCAACGCCTGACGTTCGCTGTTCAACAGGTCGCGCAATACTTTGAGCCATTGCTGACGCTGGGCGGCCGGCGGCATCGGGTTGGCGGCGTACGCGGCGCGTTGTGCGTCGAACAGGGTTTGCAGTTCTTCCAGAGGCTGATTCAGGTTCTGAAGGTAGGCGATGTCAGCAGTCATTGTCGGCTCCGGATTAATTGTAATGAAGACCTTTTTAGAGTCTATACTCTAGAAAGTCAAATGACATCCTCGAACAGCTTTGTTTTATCCACTCGCGGATAGGTCGTAAGATGCCCGTCATCGCACTCTGAATTTAAGCTCAAGCCATGGCCCCTCGGATCAAAACCAGCGAGCGCATCGTGCAGAACAGCCTGGAGCTGTTCAATCAGCAGGGTGAGCGCAGTATCAGCACCAACCACATTGCTGCCCACATGGAGATTTCGCCGGGCAACCTTTACTACCACTTCCCCAACAAGCAGGCGATCATCGCCGTGTTGTTCAGTGAGTACGAAAGCCTGGTGGACAGCTTCCTGCGCCCGCCTCAGGGGCGTGCGTCCACGGTGGACGACAAGCGCTTCTACCTTAAGGAGTTGCTGGCGGCGATGTGGCGCTACCGGTTTTTGCATCGCGATCTCGAGCACCTGCTCGACAGCGATCCGGAACTCTCCGCCCGTTACCGGCGGTTTTCCCAGCGCTGCCTGATTCATGGCACGCACATCTACGGGGCCTTCGTCGAAGCCGGCATCCTGCAAATGGACAAGGTGCAGATCGAGTCCCTGACGCTCAACGCGTGGATCATCCTGACGTCCTGGGTGCGGTTTCTGTGCACCACGCGGGAAAACTCCAATCACCTGAGCGAACAAGCCATTAAGCGTGGGGTGTATCAGGTGCTGGTGCTTGAGGCCGGTTTCGTGACGGATCAGTCTCGCGATGCAGTGAACGCGCTGTACGAAGAGTTTTACGTGCCGCTGGCCCAAGCCCTTGAAGAAGTGCAGTAGGATTTAAAACCGACTTAGTCACAGGAGCCCGCTATGCCCATTGCGCAACTGATCAGCCCGCAAGCACTGGACCTGAAAAAGGACGAGCCGGGGTTGGTGATTCTGGATTGTCGTTTTGCCCTCGAAGACCCGGATTATGGCCAGCGCAGCTATGCCGAAGGGCACATCGCCGGGTCGAAGTTTGCCGATCTTGAGCGTGATTTGAGTGGACCGGTGGTCAAGGGCATGACGGGGCGTCATCCGCTGCCTGACGCTGAAGCGTTGGTCGAACGCCTGCAAGCCTGGGGCATCAACGCCGACAGCGAAGTGGTTTTGTACGATGACGGCCCGGGTGCCTACGCGGCGCGGGCCTGGTGGTTGCTGGCATGGCTGGGCAAGCGTGACGGCGTGTTTATTCTGGACGGCGGGCTCAAGGCCTGGCATGCGGCGGGTTTGCCGCTGAGCCTGGATGCGTGCGACACCAAACGCGGCACCTTTACCGGAACCCCGGACAACGCGCTGATCTTGAGCGCCGAACAACTTCAGCAGCGTCTCGGCCAGCCGGCGCTGACCTTGCTGGACGCCCGTGCCTTGCCGCGTTTCAAAGGCGAAGTGGAGCCGATCGATCCGATTGCCGGGCACATTCCGGGAGCGCAATGTGCGGCGTTCAATGAGAACCTGGGCAGCGATGGACGATTCCTGCCGGCTGATCAGCTCAAGCAGCGATTTGCCACAAGACTCGGTGATCGTTCGCCGAGCGATCTGGTGGCGTACTGCGGTTCAGGCGTGACGGCGTGCCATAACCTGTTCGCGCTGTGCCTGGCGGGTTATCCGTTGGGTTCGTTGTATGCCGGATCGTGGAGCGAGTGGATCAACGATCCCGCGCGCGGCATCGCCACTGGCGAATAACGCAAATCCCCCCTGTGGGAGCGAGCGGGCTCCCACAGTACTGCTCATCTCCCGCCGCGCCCCACGGCTGCCAGCCACTGCGGGATGCGTCGTTCCAGGTAATAACCCGGTTGCCTGAACGAGCCATCGACGAAACCAACATGCCCACCTTTGGTTTGTAATTCGAGTTGCGTGCAGGCGGACAGTTCGTCGCCTTGCGGCAGGCTGTGGGGGAACACGAAGGGATCGTCTGCTGCCTGAATGATCAGGGTCGGTGTGCGAATCTCTCCAAGGAAATAGCGGCTCGAGGCGCGGCGATAGTAATCCTCGGCATCGATAAAACCATTCAACGGCGCCGTGACCCGGCCATCGAAATCCCAGAAGGTGCGCATGTTCTCCAGCGAACCGAGCGCCGCCAACGCCGCCAGGCCCTCTTCGCGTCCGTCATGCTGGAACTGGCGCTGTTTGTTCTTGATGTAGGCGAGCATCTCGCGCATGAAATGCGCCTGGTAGACCCTGGAAAAGCCCTGGCCAATGCGATCGGCGCAGTGGTCGAGACGAAACGGTACCGAAACCGCCACCGCACCGGCCACGTCACTGTCACTGCCGGATTCGCCCAAGTGCTTGAGCAAGACATTGCCGCCCAGGGAATAGCCCACCACATACAGCGGCGCTAACGGGCGTTTGGCCCGCAGGTGCCTGATGACTTCGGCCAGATCTTCGCTGGCTCCGGAATGGTAGCTGCGGGCCAACAGGTTCGGCTCGCCCGAGCAGCCGCGCCAGTTCAGCGCGACACTGGCCCAGCGTTGGGCGGCGAGTGCCTTTTGCACGCCGGCCACATAGGGTGAGTTCGACGACCCCGTCAGCCCGTGCAACACCAGCACCAACGGCGCCGTCGCGCTGTGTGGGCCATGCCAGTCGAGGTCGAGAAAGTCTCCGTCATCGAGCCACAAGCGTTCGCGCTCGCGTTCAATGTGCGTGGTTTTTCGCCATAGCGGTCCCCACAAGGTTTGCAAGTGCGGGTTGCCCAGGCCCAGGGCGGGGGTGAAGCGGTCTGGCGGATGGGACACAATTACTCTCGATGCAGCGGTGCGCAACGGGTGCGCACCTTTTCAGGCCGGTCGATTAACCGGCGATCTCTGCCATACGTTGCCACAACGCATAGTAAACCCGCCCGGATTTCTGCTCGCGGTGCAGGCGCCAGTTGCCTGGCAAGCCAAGGGACGACGGCGCGTTCTCGCTTTCGGTGTAGATCCAGGCCTCGTTGGCCAGCCACTGACGCTCTTCCAGCAGCGTGCAGACGCTCGGCAGCAGGTTCTGGTTAAACGGCGGGTCGAGGAACACCAGGTCGTAGGCCGTGGCTGTCTGGGTTTCCAGGTAGCGCAGGGCATCGGCGGTCTGAATCTGGCCGGTGGTGCAGCGCAGTGTGCCCAGATGCTCCTTGATGCTGGCGACCGCGATGTTGCTGGCGTCCAGCGCCTGGCCCATGGCCGCGCCGCGGGACAGGGCTTCCAGAAACAGTGCGCCGCTGCCAGCGAACGGGTCCAGTACCTTGGCGCCCGCGACGTAAGGCGCAAGCCAGTTGAACAGGGTTTCACGCACCCGGTCTGGCGTCGGGCGCAAGCCCGGGGCATCCGGGAAGCTCAGCTTTCGGCTGCCCCATTCGCCGCCAATGATGCGCAGTTGATTCACGCCGTTATGGACGTTGTGAACAGGTTTTTTAGGACGCGTGGCCATTAATGCTCCGGAACCCCGAGCGGCTGCTCGGCAGGTTTATCAGTTGGGGCCGGTAACGGCTTTTGTGGCACGGTCGGGCCAGCGCTGACGATGACCATTTTGTCCGTGCTCAAGTGTTTGTTCAGTGCGGTTTTGACTTGCTCGACGGTCAGGCTCTGGGACTCACGCATGAAATCATCCAGATAACTGAGCGGCAGGTTGTAGAAGCCCATGGCGCCCAATTGGCCGACGATATCGGCGTTGCTGGCGGTGGACAGCGGGAAGCTGCCGGCCAGTTCACGCTTGGCGTCATCGAGTTCTTTTTGCGTCGGGCCGGTTTTAAGGTAGTCGGCCAGCACATCCTGCACCAGTTTCAGCGTGCCTTCGCTCATCTCGGCGCGAGTCTGCAGGTTGATCATGAACGGGCCACGCGCCTGCATCGGGGTGAAACCCGAGTACACGCCGTAAGCCAGGCCACGCTTCTCGCGCACTTCGCTCATCAAACGAGTGCCGAAACCACCGCCACCGAGGATCTGGTTGCCCATGGACAGTGCGGCGTAGTCCGGATCGTCACGGTCGATGCCCAGTTGCGCGAGCATCAGGTTGGTTTGCTTGGACGGGAACTCGATGTGGCCGACGCTGGCTTTGGGTTCTTCCGGTTGCGCGATCTTCGCCAGTGCCGGGCCTTTCGGCAGCGCGCTGGAGACTTGCGCGGCAATCGCCTCGGCCTCGGTGCGAGACAGGTCACCGACCAGCGCAATCACCACGTTGCCAGCGGCGTAGGCTTTCTCATGGAACGCCTTGAGCTGAGCCAGTGTGATCGCAGGAACGGTTTTCGCCGTGCCATCGCTGGAGTGCGCGTAGGGGTGATCGCCGTACAAACGGTTCATCAGCTCCAGGCTCGCCAGTTTGCCGGGGTTTTGCTTCTGGTATTCGAAACCGGCGAGCATCTGGTTCTTGATGCGCGCGAAGGAGTCGGCCGGGAAGGTCGGTTTGCCAATGACTTCAGAGAACAACTTCAGGGCCGGTTCACGCTTGTCCGCGGCGCTGAGGCTACGCAAGGAAACCAGCGCCATGTCCTTGAACGCGCCGTTGCCGAAGTCAGCGCCCAGGCCTTCGAAGCCCTGAGCGATGGCGCCGACATCTTTGCCGGCCACACCTTCGTTGAGCATCGCGTTGGTCAGCACGGCCAGGCCCGGCGCATTGCCGTCCTGGCTGCTGCCAGCGGCGAAGATCAGGCGCATGTCGAACATCGGCAGCTCGCGGGCTTCGACGAACATCACCTTGGCGCCTTCGGCGGTGTTCCAGGTCTGTACGTCAAGGGAGCGGTGGCTCGGTGCCTTGCCATCGAGTTCAGTCAGCGATTGCAGCTTCTGGCTGGACTTGGCTTTGTCCAGTGCTTCGCTGGCTTTGGACTCATTGCTTCTGGACAAGTAAAAGGCAGCGGAGCCGATCAGTGCGACAGTGACCAGGCCGATCAGGGCCAGACGTGTTTTTTTACGCTCACTCATGAGTCGTCTCCAGTGGCAGAACATGGGCGACGCTGAGACGTTCGCGGGTGAAATACAGCTTGGCGGCGTTCTGGATGTCTTGCGGCGTTACGCTTTGCAGGTCGGCCAGTTCGGTGTCCATCAGCTTCCACGACAGGCCGACAGTTTCCAGCTGGCCGATGGAAGTGGCCTGGCTGGTGATCGAGTCGCGCTCGAAGACCAGGCCGGCAATCACCTGAGCCCGTACGCGTTCCAGCTCTTCGGCGGACGGAGCAGTGGTTTTCAACTGTTCGAGCAACTTCCACAGACCGGCTTCAGCCTGGGCCATGGTTTTCTTTTTCTGAGTGTTGGGTGAAGCCGACAAGGTGAACAGGCTGTCGCCGCGGGTGTAGGCGTCGTAGCTCGACGAACCGCCAGACACCAGCTCTTCACCGCGTTCCAGTTGCGTCGGGATGCGACCGCTGTAGCCGCCGTCCAGCAGGGCCGAGATCAGGCGCAAGGCGTTTACCGAGCGTTTGTCTTCGGCGGTGGCGATGCTCGGCACGTTGAAACCCAGCATCAGGCTTGGCAATTGGGTTTGCACATGCAGGGTGATCAGGCGTTCGCCGGGTTCGGCCAGTTCCAGCGGAATTTTCGCCGGGGGGACATCGCGTTTGGCGATGGGACCAAAGTAACGCTGGGCCAAGGCTTTGACTTCGTCCGGGGTTACGTCACCGACCACCACCAGCGTGGCGTTGTTCGGCACGTACCAGGATTGGTACCAGTGGCGCAGATCTTCAACCGTCATCCGATCCAGGTCGACCATCCAGCCGATGGTCGGCGTGTGGTAACCGCTGGCCGGGTAAGCCATCGCCTTGAAGCGTTCGTAGGCCTTGGACATCGGTTTGTCGTCGGTGCGCAGGCGACGTTCTTCTTTAATGACCTCGATTTCGCGGGCGAACTCGTCAGTTGGCAGGCGCAGGCTGGCCATGCGGTCTGCTTCCAGTTCGAAGGCCACGCCCAGACGATCGCGGGCCAGCACTTGATAGTAAGCCGTGAAGTCGTCGCTGGTGAACGCGTTCTCTTCAGCGCCGAGGTCGCGCAGGATCAGCGAGGCTTCACCGGGGCCGACTTTCTCGCTGCCCTTGAACATCATGTGCTCGAGGGCATGGGAAAGACCGGTCTGCCCTGGTGTTTCGTAGCTGGAGCCGACCTTGTACCAGACTTGAGAAACCACCACTGGCGCCCGATGGTCTTCACGCACGATAACTTTCAGGCCGTTATCGAGAGTGAATTCGTGGGTGGGTTGTGGATCGGCAGCCAAGGCTGACAGTGGCAGGCAAACTGTGCTGAGCAGCAGGCCTGCAGCGCGGCGGGCTAGAGCATTCATTCTTTTTTAAACCTGTTGGGCTGCCCGCTTGGTCTTAGCGTCAGCGGGCGAGAGGGTGCTAGGATACTGATCCGTTTTACTGGCGGCCACGCCTATCAGGCCTTTGATCGGTCAGCAGGTTGTTTGGGTTTGCGGCGCAAGCTTTGAGTTTGACAGCTAAACTCTGAGTTTTCGCCGACGATGCCGTTCCAGTCCTTTGAATTAGTCGACCTTTGAGGTGCGGTTTTCACCTCGACAAAATGTTGCGCGTGAACAAGCTGGGTCAATCACAGTCTGTTCTGCATCGAATATTTATTTGCCGGGGCGCCCTTGGGCGCGCCGCTACCGTGAGATAGCCGTCCTCCATGTTTGGTTCCAACGACGACAAGAAAGCCCCAGCTGCGGCTGGCGAGAAGAAAAGCCTGTTCGGATGGCTGCGCAAAAAGCCGCAGGAACCCGTCGTCGAACAGCCACAGCCACTTCCTGAACCCACGCCGGTGCCGGTTATAGAAGAAGCGCTCGCGCCGACTGTGTTAACCATCGCCGAGCCGGTGCTGCAACCGGTGGTCGAGCCTGATCTCGTTGCCGAGGCCGTTACCCAAGCCTCCCTGACACCGATTGCCGAACCCTGGCTGACGCTGCCGGTGGCCGAAGAGCCAGTGGCACTCGTTGAAGATGAATTGGCGCCGCACATTACGCCGCCGATTCCTGCTCCGGCCGCGTTTGCGCCTGAGCCCGTACAGGTTCCGGTGGTTGAGCCGGTTGTAGCGCCAGTCGTCGTGGCTGCGCCTGAGCCGGTTATAGCGCCAGTCGTCGTGGCTGCGCCTGAGCCGGTTGTCGCGCCAGTCGTCGTGGCTGCGCCTGAGCCGGTTGTAGCGCCAGTCGTTGTGGCTGCGCCTGAGCCGGTTGTAGCGCCAGTCGTCGTGGCTGCGCCTGAGCCGGTTGTAGCGCCAGTCGTCGTGGCTGCGCCTGAGCCGGTTGTAGCGCCAGTCGTCGTGGCTGCGCTTGAACCGGTTGTTGCAGAACCTGTGGTACCTGCTCCGGTTGCTCCGGTTGTGCAAGCACCAGCCCCCGTCGTCGCTCCCGTCGAAACACCCGTCGAGCCAACGCGTACAGAAGAATCCAAAGCCGGTTTCTTCGCCCGCCTCAAGCAGGGGTTGTCCAAGACCAGCGCCAGCATCGGCGAAGGCATGGCCAGCTTGTTTCTGGGCAGAAAGGCCATCGATGATGAGCTACTCGAAGACCTCGAAACCCGCCTGCTCACCGCTGACGTTGGCGTCGAAGCCACGTCGGTGATCATCCAGCGCCTGACCCAAAAGGTAGCGCGCAAGGAACTGGCTGATTCCGATGCACTGTACAAATCCCTGCAAGCCGAGCTGGCCGCCATGCTCAAGCCGGTCGAGCAGCCGCTGAAAATCACCTCGCAGAACAAGCCGTTCGTGATTCTGGTGGTGGGCGTCAACGGTGCCGGCAAGACCACCACCATCGGCAAATTGGCGAAGAAGCTGCAACTCGAAGGCAAGAAAGTCATGCTCGCGGCCGGTGACACCTTCCGCGCCGCAGCGGTCGAGCAACTGCAGGTCTGGGGTGAGCGCAACAAGATCCCGGTCATCGCCCAGCACACTGGCGCTGACTCGGCATCGGTTATCTTTGATGCCGTTCAGGCGGCCAAGGCCCGTGGCATTGACGTACTGATCGCCGACACCGCCGGTCGCCTGCACACCAAAGACAATTTGATGGAAGAGCTGAAGAAAGTTCGCCGGGTCATCGGCAAGCTCGACGCCGACGCGCCGCACGAAGTGTTGTTGGTGCTCGATGCCGGCACCGGCCAGAATGCCATCAACCAGGCCAAACAATTCAACCAGACCGTCGAACTGACTGGCCTGGCGCTGACCAAGCTCGACGGCACCGCCAAGGGTGGGGTGATTTTTGCCCTGGCCAAGCAGTTTGGCCTGCCGATCCGCTACATCGGCGTCGGTGAAGGCATCGACGATTTGCGTACCTTTGAAGCAGAACCCTTTGTCCAGGCACTGTTTGCCGAGCGGGAGCGTTCATGATTCGTTTCGAACAGGTCGGTAAACGCTACCCGAACGGTCACGTCGGCTTGCATGAGCTGAGCTTTCGAGTCCGTCGGGGCGAATTCTTGTTTGTAACCGGGCATTCCGGCGCGGGTAAAAGCACCTTGTTGCGCCTACTGCTGGCGATGGAGCGTCCGACCACTGGCAAATTGCTGTTGGCCGGCCAGGACCTCGCCACCATCAGCAGCGCGCAGATTCCTTATCTTCGCCGGCAGATCGGCGTGGTGTTCCAGAATCACCAGTTGTTGTTCGATCGCACGGTGTTCAACAACGTCGCGCTGCCCTTGCAGATCCTTGGCCTGTCGAAGGCCGAGATCGTCAAGCGCGTGGATTCGGCCCTGGAGCGTGTGGCGCTGTCGGACAAAACCGATTTGTACCCCGGCGACCTGTCCACCGGTCAGCAACAGCGCGTCGGCATTGCCCGCGCCATCGTTCACCGGCCGGCCTTGCTGTTGGCAGACGAACCGACCGGTAACCTCGATCCGCGTCTGGCCGCCGAAATCATGGGCGTGTTCGAAGACATCAACCGCTTGGGCACCAGTGTGCTGATCGCCAGTCACGACCTGGCACTGATCGCCCGGATGCGTCATCGCATGCTGACGCTGCAACGTGGTCGATTGATTGGCGACGGGGAGGCTGCCGAATGAGTGCGACACGCAGCCCCAAAGTTTCCGAACGTGTAGCCCCGAAGGCTGCCGATCCGCAACCGCAAAAGAAAAAACACGACGATGACGACGGCCCGGACTTCGCCACGTTGTTCCGCGCCTGGGTTGAAAGCCACCGCGCGAGTCTGCTGGACAGCTTGCGTCGCTTAGGCAAGCAGCCCATCGGCAGCTTTTTCACCTGCATGGTGATGGCCGTTGCGCTGAGTTTGCCGATGGGGTTGTCACTTTTGCTGAGTAACGTCGAGCGGCTGGGCGGTTCCTGGCAGCGTGCGGCGCAAATATCCCTGTACCTGCATTTGGAGGCCAGCCCTGCTGAGGGCGAGTCGTTGCGCGAGCAGATCAAAGGCATGCCGGGCGTAGCTGATGCGCAATATGTTGGTCGCGACCAGGCGCTGGAAGAGTTTCAGCAGCAGTCCGGCTTGGGCGATGCACTTAAGGAGTTGCCCGAAAACCCGCTGCCTGGCGTGGTTCTGGTGACGCCGAAGGAAGTCGACAAGCCTGCGCTTGAAGCATTAAGACAAAAACTTTCCGAGCTGCCAAAGGTACAACAGGCGCAACTTGATCTAGTCTGGGTCGAGCGTCTGGCCGCCATCCTCAAGCTGGGCGACCGTTTTGTCTTCGGTCTGACCGTGTTGCTGGTTTCTGCATTACTTTTGGTGATAGGCAATACCATTCGTCTTCATATTGAAAACCGCCGCACAGAGATAGAAGTGATTAAACTCGTCGGCGGCACGGACAGCTATGTGCGCAGGCCCTTTCTGTACATGGGCGCGCTTTATGGCTTCGGTGCGGGGATGCTGTCCTGGGGCGTACTGGCGTTTGGCTTGAACTGGCTGAACGACGCCGTGGTTGGACTGGCCGGTTTGTACGGCAGTGATTTCGCGCTGGCCGGTGTGCCAGTTGCCGATGGTCTGTCTCTCTTGCTTGGCGCGGTGCTGTTGGGGTATATCGGTGCATGGATTGCAGTCGCACGCCACCTGAGGGAGCTTGCGCCTAAGTAGTATCATTTTGCTCGTATTGACCTTTCAGCGTTTATGGGAACTTGTCTTTCGGTTTCCGGTCAATTTTCGCAGTGCTGAACTGCACGAGTTTGTAAGTGGGAGGTTTTTTCGTATGACCAATTCTTTGCAACCTGTATATGCTCTGGTCCCGGGTGCGAACCTGGAGGCCTATGTGCACACCGTGAACAGCATTCCATTGCTGACGCCGGAGCAGGAGCGTGAACTGGCCGAGAGTCTCTATTATGAGCAGGATTTGGGGGCGGCTCGGCAGATGGTGCTCGCCCACCTGCGTTTTGTCGTACATATCGCCCGTAGCTATTCCGGCTACGGTCTGGCTCAGGCTGACCTGATCCAGGAAGGCAACGTCGGCCTGATGAAGGCGGTCAAGCGCTTCAACCCGGAAATGGGTGTGCGTCTGGTTTCGTTCGCCGTGCACTGGATCAAGGCGGAAATCCACGAGTTCATCCTGCGCAACTGGCGCATCGTGAAAGTCGCGACCACCAAGGCCCAGCGCAAGCTGTTCTTCAATCTGCGCAGCCAGAAAAAGCGTCTGGCCTGGTTGAACAACGAGGAAGTCCACCGTGTGGCGGAAAGCCTCGGTGTAGAGCCTCGGGAAGTGCGCGAGATGGAAAGTCGCCTGACTGGCCATGACATGGCCTTCGACCCGGCCGCGGAAGCGGACGACGACAGTGCTTTCCAGTCGCCAGCCAACTATCTGGAAGACCACCGGTACGACCCGGCCCGTCAACTGGAAGATGCTGACTGGAGCGACAACTCCAACCACAACCTGCACGAAGCACTGGAAGTGCTGGACGACCGCAGCCGTGACATCCTTTATCAGCGCTGGTTGGCTGAAGAGAAAGCCACGCTGCACGACCTGGCGCAGAAGTACAACGTGTCGGCCGAGCGTATCCGTCAGCTCGAGAAGAGCGCGATGAACAAGCTCAAGTTGTCGATTGCGGCATAACCTGCGAACCGGCAATAAAAAACGCCCCGATCATTGATCGGGGCGTTTTTGTTTGTGCACATTATCCTGGCTGGCACCGGCCCCTGTAGGAGCGGGCTTGCCCGCGAATGCGGTGTGTCAGTCAAGATCAGAGCTGAATGACGCGCCGCATTCGCGAGCAGGCGCGCTCCCACAAGGGATTTGCAGTGTTATTGAGCCCAAGGCGCCCGGCGCGAATCGTTGAGGCCAACCAGATAACTGTCACCACCCAACTGACTCATCTGCCGCCGAATCCACCCGGCCCGTCGTGCGACGTAGTTGGTCGGATGGCTCGCGCTCCACACTCGCGGGTTGGGCAATACGGCGGCCAGTAAGCTCGATTGCTGACGGCTAAGACGTTTAGCGCTCACACCAAAGTGATGCCGTGCCGCAGCCTCTGCCCCAAACACGCCGTCATCCCACTCAACACTGTTGAGATACACCTCAAGAATCCGCTGTTTGGGCCAGAACACTTCGATCAACCCGGTAAACCAGGCTTCCAGACCTTTGCGCAACCAACTGCGGCCAGACCACAGGAACAGATTCTTCGACACTTGCTGGCTCAGCGTGCTGGCACCGCGAATCGACCCACCCAGTTCGTTATGAGCCAGAGCCGCCTGAATCGCGCCGAAGTCAAAGCCCCAGTGTTCAGGAAATTTCTGATCCTCACCGGCAATCACCGCGACTTTCAGGTCGTCGGAGATTTCATCCCATGGCTTCCAGCTCCGTTGCAGGTCAATCGGCTCGCCGTCGAACCAGGATTCGATCTTACGCTCGACCATCAACGCCGTTCCCGGCGGCGGCACCACGCGAAAAATCAGCACCAGCAATACGCTGCCACCCGCGAACCAGAGCACGGCCTTTGTGAATCGTCGCAAAAATATACGCAGCATAGAGATGGCTTGGCCGAACCCGTTGAGCGGGCCATTATACAGACCCTGTTGATCGAGTCTGACTGGAGTTCTTCATGCTGCGTGGCTTTTTGATGCTGGCCGCTTTCTTCGGTTTCACCGGCGTTGCCCTGGGTGCGTTCGCCGCACATGGCCTGAAAAGCCGTCTGACCCCTGAGTACCTGGCGATTTTCCACACCGGCGTCACCTACCAACTGGTGCACACCCTGGCATTGCTGGGCATCGCGCTGCTGGCCACACAGATTCCGGGGCGTTTGATCACCTGGGCCGGCGCCTCGTTTGCCATCGGCATCCTGCTGTTTTCCGGCAGTCTGTACCTGCTGACCCTGACCGGTGTCAGCAAGCTCGGGATCGTCACGCCCTTCGGCGGGCTCGCATTCCTTGTGGGTTGGGTGTGCCTGGGGCTTGCCGCCTGGCGGTTGAGCTGACCGGGTGGTCCATTTCATGACGAATGGCTTGGGTCGCCAAGACTGATCGGGCTAGAATGCCAGCCCCTAAAAATGATGGCGGCATTCGGTATGCGCATTCAGTTGAACGGCGAATCCCTTGAACTGCCCGACGGTGAAACCGTTGCGGCCCTGCTGACCCGTCTGGAACTGACCGGACGCCGGGTGGCGGTTGAACTCAATCTGGATATCGTCCCGCGCAGTCAGCATGCCGACACCACGCTGAACGATGGCGACAGCGTCGAAGTCGTCCACGCCATCGGTGGCGGCTAGCCGTGCAGCCCGCGAGGGTACAGAATTCTGCAAGAACCTCACCCCTACAGAGGATTTCCCATGAGCATCGTTCGTAGCGACAAGCCCTTCGTCCTGGCCGGTCGTACTTACCAGTCGCGTTTGCTGGTAGGCACCGGCAAGTATCGCGACATGGAAGAAACCCGTCTGGCCATCGAAGCCTCGGGTGCCGAAATTGTCACCTTCGCCGTTCGCCGCACCAATCTGGGCCAGAACCAGGGCGAACCGAACCTGCTGGATTTCCTGTCGCCGGATCGCTACACCTTCCTGCCGAACACCGCCGGTTGCTACGACGCGATCGAGGCCGTGCGCACCTGCCGCCTGGCTCGTGAGCTGCTCGATGGTCACAACCTGGTGAAGCTGGAAGTGCTGGCGGACCAGAAAACCCTGTTCCCCAATGTGATCGAAACCCTCAAGGCCGCTGAATCGCTGGTCAAGGAAGGTTTTGACGTGATGGTCTACACCAGCGATGACCCGATCATCGCTCGCCAACTGGCGGAAATCGGCTGCATCGCGGTCATGCCGCTGGCGGGTCTGATCGGTTCAGGCCTGGGGATCTGCAACCCCTACAATCTGCAGATCATCCTCGAAGAAGCCAAAATCCCGGTGCTGGTGGATGCCGGTGTCGGTACTGCATCCGATGCCACCATCGCCATGGAGTTGGGTTGTGACGCGGTGCTGATGAACTCGGCCATCGCCCACGCCCAGCAGCCGATCATGATGGCTGAAGCCATGAAGCACGCCATCGTCGCGGGCCGCCTGGCCTACCTCGCCGGCCGCATGCCGAAAAAACTCTATGCCAGCGCCTCCTCGCCGCTGGATGGTCTGATCAAGTAAGAGCCATTGATGACTGAATCAAACGACACGCCAATCCAGACGGAAGAAGGCGAAGAGCGCCAACACCGCCGCATCAAGAGTTTTGTGATGCGCGCCGGACGCATGACTGAAGGCCAGCAAAAAGGTCTGGAGCAGGGCACGCCGCTGTTTGTGCTGCCGCTGGCCGACGCGCCGGTAGACTTCGATCAGGTGTTCGGCCGCTCGGCGCCGCGCTCGCTGGAAATCGGTTTCGGCATGGGCCATTCGCTGCTGGAAATGGCCGCGGCCTCGCCGGAACAGGATTTCATTGGCGTGGAAGTTCACCGTCCAGGTGTTGGCGCGCTGCTCAATGGCGTGCTGACACAGGGCCTGACCAACCTGCGGGTTTACGATTGCGACGCGATTGAAGTGCTCAATCGCTGCATCGCCGACAACAGCCTTGATCGCCTGATGCTGTTTTTCCCGGACCCGTGGCACAAGAGCCGTCACCACAAGCGCCGTATCGTTCAGGCGTCATTCGCCGAACTGGTGCGCAGCAAGTTGAAGGTCGGCGGTGTGCTGCACATGGCCACCGACTGGGAACCATACGCCGAGTACATGCTGGAAGTGATGAACGTCGCACCGGGATATCGCAACCTCGCCGAAGACGGCAAGTGCGTGCCGCGCCCGCCCGAACGCCCGATCACCAAGTTTGAACGCCGCGGCGAACGGCTTGGGCATGGCGTGTGGGACCTGAAGTTCGAAAAACAGTCCTGAGCTGTGACGCTGTAAAAACTGTAGGAGCCGAGCTTGCTCGCGATGGCGGCTTAACAGTCAGCATAAATGTTGAATGTTATGGCCTCTTCGTCGGAACGCCGCCCGGAGCAAGCTCGGCTCTTACAGTTGTTTTGGGTGTAGCCAAAGATCAGCGGCGGTCGGCGACTACGCCGATCAGCACCAGCACCACCAACAACACTGGCGCCAGGCTGTAGTTGTTGAACTGGCCCAGGCCTTTGACGATCCACGGCGTGACGTAGATCAACGCGGCGCCGCTGCCGATCATGCACAGCAGGGCCATCAGTGGGACGCGCAGGGCGCCGGCAATGCTGCCCAGGCGTTGCTCGACCCAGCCTTTGAAATCCGAACCGAACAGCACCAGCAGACAGCCCACCAAGGCCAGGGCGATTTCCGCTAAGTTGCTGCGGCTCCAGCGGGACACGGTGGCGAGCAGGTCGAGTATCAAATCCATTCGTTTTCCCTTAGTGCTGAAATCAGCTCAGAAATTTTTGCAGCAAGTCATTGAGAAACAGCTGTCCGCGCTCGCTGGCCGCCAGACGTGTCGGTTCGACCTGCAACAAGCCACTTTGTTCGGCTTCGCGACGGCCTTCGGCGAGGCTTTCCAGGTTCAGCCCGGTGCGCTGCGGATACAGCCGTGATTCGACGCCCTCGGTCAGGCGCAGCGCGTTCATCAGGAACTCGAACGGCAGTTCATTGTTGGTCAGTGCTTTCTCGCCAGCCTTGAAGCTTTTGGCCGGGTTGAGGTAGTCCTTGGGCAAACGCGTCTTCCAGGTACGCACGATGCGCCCGTCCGGATGGCTGAGCTTGCCGTGGGCGCCGGCGCCAATGCCGATGAAGTCGCCGAAGCTCCAGTAATTGAGGTTATGCCGCGCCGGGCGACCAGACTGGGCGTAAGCCGAGACTTCGTATTGCGCGTAACCGTGTTCGGCGAGCAGTGCCTGACCCGCTTCCTGAATGTCCCACAACGTGTCGTCTTCCGGCAGCGTCGGCGGCTGGTTCCAGAACACCGTGTTCGGCTCCAGCGTCAGCTGGTACCAGGACAAATGGGTCGGTTTCAGAGCGATAGCCTGGCGCAGGTCGCTCAGCGCGTCGTCCAGCGACTGGTCGGGCAAACCGTGCATCAAGTCCAGGTTGAAGTTGTCGAAGCCGGCCTGGCGCGCCATGCCGGCGGCACGCATCGCTTCGTCACCGTTGTGAATCCGCCCCAATGCCTTGAGTTTTTCTTCCTGAAAGCTCTGGATGCCAATCGACAGGCGATTGATGCCCAAGGCGCGGTAAGCGACAAACTTCTCTTGCTCGAACGTCCCCGGATTGGCTTCCAGAGTGATTTCGATATCGCTGGCAAACGGAATGCGCTGTTCAACACCTTTGAGCAAGCGGCCCAAGGCTTCGGCACTGAACAAGCTCGGCGTGCCGCCACCGAAGAAGATAGAACTCAGTTCACGGCCATACACCGCGTGCAGATCCTGGTCGAGGTCAGCCAGCAGCGCGTCGACGTACTCTTCTTCCGGCAGCACCGGGCTGGCGGTGTGGGAGTTGAAGTCGCAATAAGGACATTTGCGCACACACCACGGGATGTGGATGTACAACGCCAGGGGCGGCAACACGGGCAGCGCCGCCCGTGGCGATTGGGCGTCGCCGCCGAAGATCAGCGGTGACGCGGATGAGTCGTGGCTCATTTCAGGCCCAGACGCTGGCGCAGCAAATCCATTGCACGGGCGCGGTGGCTGATGAGGTTCTTGTCGCTCGGGCTCAGTTCGGCGCTGGAGCAATCGCGCTCCGGTACCCAGAACAGCGGATCGTAACCAAACCCGTGCTCACCACTGGCCGCCGGTAGAATGCGCCCGTGCCACAGGCCTTCGCAGAGGATCGGCAATGGATCGTCGGCGTGGCGCACCAATGCCAGGACGCAGACGAACTGCGCGCCGCGCTCGGCTTCAGGCACGTCTTTCAAGACGTCGAGCAGTTTGGCGTTGTTCGCCGCATCGCCCTGGCCATCCGCATAACGAGCCGAGTAGATCCCTGGCGCACCGCCGAGGAAATCCACCGCCAGTCCGGAATCGTCCGCCAGCGCCGGCAAGCCGGAAATGCGCGCGGCATTGCGGGCCTTGAGGATGGCGTTTTCGACGAACGACAGGCCGGTTTCTTCAGGCTCGACCGTGCTGAACTCGCCGATCGAGCGCAGTTGCACCGAGTGGCCAAGCATGGCCTGGAGCTCCTTGAGCTTGCCGGCGTTGTGGCTGGCCAGTACGAGCTGTGTGAAGTTGATCATTGGCCTGGGAAAATCTCTTGGTTGAAATTGATGGTGTTGATTTTGTCACCGATCTGCACCTTGATGTCGAAGGTGCGGGTTTCCGTCTGGGGCACCGGGTACTGAGCGATGTAGTAGATAGCGCCCTTTTCGGTAATTTGTCTGAAATTCAGTGGCACGCTCTGGCTGGTCAGATCCTTGACTGTGCCGCTGACCTGCGCCATCAGGGGCTTTTCATCCTTTATCACCGTAACGTTGATCAGGCCCAGATTTGGACTACGCACCAGTTCGTTCGCTTTGGCGATGTCCGGTGTCAGGAACGTTGAGTTGAAGGTGTTGTAGTACACCGTCACGTCACCAAATGTTTGTTCGCGCTTGGGATTGATCGTGTCAGCGGCAAAAGTGGTGACGCTCAAACAGGCAGTGAGTAGAAACAGTGCTAGACGAACCATGATCGTTCTCCTCGGAATGGGGGCGGGTCAGACCGCGACCTTATGGTCTGCAAGTCCTGGGCTGCTGACGCGATAAATACCGATCTCGCCTAACAGATTAGGCCATAGCTTGCTGGCCCACCCGTGCCGATGCTGTTGATCCACGGCCAGCCGATCAATGACCCTGGCTTCACGTTCGAGGCACAAGGCTTCAAAGTCCGCAAAAGTGCAGAAGTGAATGTTTGGCGTGTTGTACCAGGTGTACGGCAGGAACTCGGAAACGGGCATCCGACCCTTGCTCGCCAGGTACCAGCGGCAACGCCAGTGACCGAAGTTGGGAAAGGTGATGATGCACTGGCGGCCGACCCGCAGCATTTCATCGAGGATCTTGTCCGGGTAGTGCACCGCTTGCAGCGCCTGGGTCATGACCACGACGTCGAAGCTGTTGCTGGCGAAGTTGCCCAGGCCCTTGTCCAGGTCCTGCTCGATGACGTTGATGCCTTTGGCGACGCACTCGGCGATGTTGTCCGGGTCATTTTCCAGGCCGTAGCCGGTCACTTGCTTGTTATCGCGCAGCCAGGTCAGCAGTTCGCCATCACCGCAGCCGAGGTCAAGCACACGGCTGCCGGCGGGGATCCATTCCTGGATGATTTCCAGATCAGCTCTCATGGCTTTCTCACAACGTAATGCGGTTCATGTAATTGCTGAATGCCTGCAAGTACCGCGGGATCGGAATCAGGAAGGCGTCATGGCCTTGCGGAGCATCGATCTCGAGGTAGCAGACGTCTTTCTTGGCGGCCATCAACGCGTCCACCAGTTCCCGCGAGCGGGCAGGGGAGAAGCGCCAGTCGGTGGTGAAAGACATCACGCAGAACTTGGCTTGAGCGTTGGCGAAGGTTTTCGCCAGGTCATCGTCGAAGTTCGCTGCCGGGTCGAAGTAGTCCAGCGCTTTGGTCATCAGCAAATAAGTGTTGGCGTCGAACCGCCCGGAGAACTCTTCGCCCTGATAGCGCAGGTAGCTTTCGACCTGGAACTCGACGCTGTGGAAGTCGTAGTTGAGCTTTTCGCTCTTCAGGCCCCGGCCGAATTTCTCGCCCATGGAGTCGTCGGACAGGTAGGTGATGTGCCCGACCATCCGCGCGAGCATCAAGCCGCGCTTGGGGATCACGCCCGCTTCCTGGAACGAACCGCCGTGAAACTCGGGGTCGGTGAGGATGGCCTGGCGTGCCACTTCGTTGAAAGCGATGTTCTGCGCCGACAGCTTGGGGGCCGAGGCAATGGCCAGGCAGTGCCGAATGCGATCCGGGTAGGTGATGCTCCATTGCATCGCCTGCATGCCGCCGAGGCTGCCGCCAATCACGGCCGCCCATTGGCTGATGCCGATGCGGTCGGCCAGACGCGCCTGGCTGTGCACCCAGTCTTCCACGGTCAACACCGGGAAATCGGCACCGAAGGGCTTGCCGGTGTCCGGGTTGATGCTGCTCGGGCCAGTTGAACCGTTGCAACCGCCGAGGTTGTTCAGACTGACCACGAAGAATTTGTTGGTGTCGATCGGTTTGCCGGGGCCGATGCAGCTGTCCCACCAACCGGGTTTGCGGTCGTCGGGGCTGTGAAAACCGGCAGCGTGATGGTGGCCGGACAACGCGTGGCAAATCAGCACGGCGTTGCTCGCCGTGGCGTTCAGCGTGCCGTAGGTTTCGTAGATCAAGTCATACGCTGGAAGCGAACGCCCGCAGGCCAGGGCCAGGGGTTCGCTGAAGTGCGCCACTTGCGGCGTCACCAGACCAACAGAATCGGGGGGAAAGGCAGTTGGCATCGACCCTGCTCTCGTTGAAATGAGGCGTAAGTCTAAAGACCGGTGGGGTTAGCGGCAAGCAAAGGCCCGAGCTGATTTTTCCTGTCAGACCGAGGTGCGGCCATCGCGGGCAAGCCACGCTCCCACAGGGGAACGCATTCCAATGTGGGAGCCGGGCTTGCCCGCGATGAACGATGAAGCGGTCAACCTGCCGGACGCACCAGATCAGGCAACTCCGGCAGTTTCTTCGGCGAACAGATCCGCACCCGTTTCTGCCGGTTCAACTCACCGCTGATCAAGCTGACCTGGCTCTTGGACACCCCAAAGGCCTTGGCCAGAAACGCCATCAGATATGCATTGGCCTTGCCTTCAACCGGCGGCGCGGTCAGGCGGATCTTCAGGCGATCCCCGTGCAGCCCGCAGAAATCATCACTGCGGGCCGCCGGTTGCAGGTGACACTCCAGAATCAGGTCGTCACCGTCCCAGCGAAAGTAACTCATCAGATCAGGCCGAGCAGCCCTTGCGGCATGAAAGCGAAATACGCCAGGCGCGGGATCAGCCAGCTTTGCAGCAACTGGATCACGATGAACGCAAAGATCGGCGAAATGTCGAGACCGCCCAGGTTCGGGATGATCCGGCGGAACGGCGCGAGTACCGGTTCAGTAATCTGCGCGACAAGCTCGGCGCCGGGATTGTGGCTGCCTGGTGCGACCCAGGACAGAATCACACTGATGATCATTGCGTAGAACAGAATGTTCAAAAACAGCGAGAACAGCGCGATCAGAGCCCACGGCACCAACAGTAGCCAGTCGACCATGAAGCCTTTGAGCGCCAGGATGACGGCGATCAGCACCATCTGCACGATCAGCGCCAGCACCAATGACGACATGTCCAGCCCGAACATGCTCGGGATCACCCGACGCAGTGGCTTGAGTAGCGGTTGCGTGGCTTTGACGATGAACTGGCAGAGCGGGTTGTAAAAATTCGCGCGAACCAGTTGCAGGATGAAGCGCATCAGTACGATCAGCAGGTACAGGCTGCCAAGGGTTTTAATGATGAAAATGGCAGCGTCATTGAGTCCGAGCATCTTTGATTCCTTTGTAAGAGCTGATTAGCGACCGAGTTGCTCAGCCATCTCGGCCGAGCGATGCGCGGCGGCGCCGAGTGCTGTTTCGACCAGGGCTTCGAAGCCACCGGCCTGGAACGACTTGATCGCGGCTTCCGTGGTGCCAGCAGGCGACGTTACACGACGACGCAGTTCAGCGGCATCGACATCGCTGGCGACCGCCATGTGTGCGGCGCCCAGCGCGGTTTGCAGGGTCAGTTGTGCGGCGATGTCCGCTGGCAGGCCGAGCTTGACGCCAGCGGCGGTCATGGCTTCGATCAGCAGGAAAAAGTACGCCGGACCGGAGCCGGACACGGCGGTAACCGCATCCAGCTGCTGTTCTTCGTTCAGCCACAGGGCGATGCCCACGGCGGACAGCAGCTCTTGCGCCTGCTGGCGCTGTTCGGCGTTCACTTCGGCGGTGGCATACAAACCGCTCACGCCCTGACGCAGCAGCGCCGGGGTGTTGGGCATGCAGCGCACGATCGGCTGGGCGCCGAGCCAGTTGTTCATGCTGGCGCAGGTGATGCCAGCGGCAATCGACACCACCAGTTGATTCGGCTTCAAGCTCGGGCGAATCGCTTCGCACACGGCTTTCATCGCTTGGGGTTTGACCGCCAATACGACGACGTTGGCGTCCTGGATGGCGTCGGCGTTGTCGGCGAAGACTTCGATGCCATGTTCGGCAGCCACTTTGGTGCGGGTTTCAACACCCGGATCGCTGGCGCGGATTTGCGAGGCGTCCAGACCTTTGGCGCGCAGGCCGCCGATCAGGCTGGCGGCCATGTTGCCGGCACCGATAAAGGCAATACGAGTTTTGCTCATGTCAGGTCCTTAGAAAAGAAAGTGGTCAAGGCTGGCTGTAGTCGCGGGCACCAAACAGGGCCGTACCGATGCGGACCCAGGTGGCGCCTTGGGCAATGGCCGATTCGAGGTCATGGCTCATGCCCATGGAAAGTGTGTCGAGCGGCAGGTTCAGGCTGGCTTGCAGATTTTGCACAGCAGCAAAAGCGGCATCTTGTTCAGCACGATCATCCGTCGGCTCGGGAATCGCCATCAACCCGCGCAACGTAAGGCGCGGCAATTCGCTGATGGCCTTGGCCAGGGCCGGCAGGTCGGCCGGGGTGCAGCCGGATTTGCTGGCTTCACCGCTGACGTTGACCTGGATGCAGATGTTCAGGGGCGGCAAATCGGCTGGTCGTTGTTCGGACAGGCGTTGTGCGATTTTCAATCGATCCACGGAATGCACCCAAGCGAAGTGCTCGGCGATAGCGCGAGTCTTGTTCGATTGAATGGGGCCGATGAAGTGCCAGATCAAGGGCAGGTCGGCCAACTCGAGCTGTTTGCCCAAGGCCTCCTGCAGGTAGTTCTCGCCAAAGTCACGCAAGCCGGCGGCGTACGCTTCACGCAGGGCCTCGGCGGGTTTGGTCTTGCTCACGGCCAGCAGCTGAACGCTGTGCTCATCGCGCTGAGTGGCCAGGGCGGCGGCACGAATGCGTGAACTTACCTGAGCAATGTTGTCTGCTATCGTGGACATTCAATGTGCGCCAGCGGTCTGAAGGTTCGCGGCATTCTACTGGAATTGAGGGGCGCTATGGATATCACTGAGCTGCTGGCATTCAGCGCTAAACAGGGCGCGTCCGACCTGCACTTGTCCGCCGGCCTGCCCCCGATGATCCGCGTCGACGGCGATGTGCGACGCATCAACGTGCCGGCCCTGGACCACAAACAGGTGCAAACGCTGATCTTCGACATCATGAACGACACCCAGCGGGTGGACTTCGAGAAACACCTGGAAACCGATTTCTCCTTTGAAGTGCCCGGTGTGGCGCGTTTCCGGGTCAACGCCTTTAACCAGAATCGTGGCGCAGGCGCCGTGTTCCGGACCATTCCATCGAAGGTCCTGAGCATGGACGACCTGGGCATGGGCGAGGTGTTTCGCAAAATAACCGAAGCGCCACGCGGGCTGGTGCTGGTGACCGGCCCGACCGGCTCCGGCAAGTCCACCACCCTCGCGGCGATGATCGATTACCTGAACAACCATCGCCATCACCACATCCTCACCATCGAAGACCCGATCGAGTTCGTCCACGAATCGCGCAAATGCCTGATCAACCAGCGCGAAGTCCATCGCGATACGCGCAGCTTTGCGACCGCCTTGCGTTCGGCGTTGCGTGAAGACCCGGACGTGATCCTGGTGGGGGAGATGCGTGACCTGGAGACCATTCGCCTGGCGCTGACCGCCGCCGAGACCGGGCATCTGGTGTTCGGCACGCTGCACACCACATCAGCGGCGAAAACCATCGACCGGGTGGTGGATGTGTTTCCGGGGGATGAAAAGTCGATGGTTCGCTCGATGCTGTCCGAGTCGTTACTGGCGGTGGTGTCGCAGACACTGGTGAAGAAGATCGGCGGCGGGCGGATTGCGGCGCACGAGATCATGCTCGGGACATCGGCGATTCGTAACCTGATCCGCGAAGACAAGGTCGCGCAGATGTACTCGTCGATTCAGACCGGTGGGAACCTGGGGATGCAGACGCTGGATATGTGCTTGAAGGAGTTGGTGACCAAGGGCTTGATCAGTCGCGAGCATGCGCGGGAGAAGGCGCGGTCGCCGGATAATTTTTGACGGATCCAGAAACGCCTTCGCGGGCAAGCCTCGCTCCTACAGGGATCGCATAAATCCTGTAGGAGCGAGGCTTGCCCGCGAAGGGGCCAGCAAAATCAAAACAAATCTCAGGTACTTAAATCAACGCTGAGCGACGCGCATCTGATTCTGCTCTTTAGGCAGAACCCGCTTGGCAACCACGTAGTGTTTTTCCCAATACGGCTTCTTCAGCGTATCGATGCTCACCGACTTGCCACGGCGTGGTGCGTGGATGAAGCGGTCGTTGCCCAGGTAGATGGCAACGTGATTGACCCGACGGCTCTTGATGTTGAAGAAAATCAGGTCGCCCGGCTTCAGGTCGTCGCGATCGATTTTCTCGCCATGACCGCTGGCCATGGCATTGGAGGTGCGCGGCAGGTCAAACGTGGTGTCGTTAAACGCATATTTCACCAGGCCACTGCAGTCGAACCCTTTACTTGGGCTGCTGCCGCCCCAACGATAAGGAGTACCGAGGACGTTTACGGCGCGGCTCAGCACGTTGCTGCTTTCCTTGCTCGCCATTGGCGGTACAAGTTTGCTTTTGTCGCTCAGCGGGGTCGAATTTTTTGCTGTTTGTTTGTTTTTGCTGGTAGGAGCAGAAACATGGGATTTTTGGGTGTAACCATTAACGTTTGGAAGACGTTGCTCACGATTGGTGGCGTGGGCGGCCAGTGGCATCAAAAGGCAAATGGTTAGCCATGTCTTGAAAAATGGACGCATTAGGCAGGGCTCGTATGGGTGAACGCGCAACTTTATAACAGCTTTTTTTGCCCTTCCGAGGCCGTTGGTCGATTCAACAGGGTGGCAATGGAACCAAAGAAGCGGCAGATTGCCGCAATTGTCGGACAGAAGTCAGGTGTTATAAGGCTTTGACGGGAGCCACGGTAGCATTTGCCATACGTCGGCAACCTGTAAAAAAGTCACAAAGATTTAAAGAATATTTATCTATCGTGTGAGTCGAGGTCCTTAATGAACAGCTATCAACAGTCCGCCGCGCATCAAGATACGCACAGCAAAGTGATTGGTTATCTGCTGTGGATTTTCGGTTTTACCGGCGCTCACCGCTTCTATTACGGCAAACCGGTCACCGGGACGATCTGGTTCTTCACCTTTGGCTTGCTGGGGATTGGCTGGCTGATCGACCTGTTTCTGATCCCGGCAATGGACCGCGAAGCTGACCTTCGGTTCACCGCTGGGCCTATCGAATACAACGTGGCGTGGATTCTGCTGACGTTTCTCGGGGTGTTCGGCGTACATCGGATGTATCAGGGGAAGTGGATCAGCGGGTTGCTGTACCTGGTGACGGGCGGGTTGTTCTTTGTCGGGGTGTTATATGACTTCTGGACGCTGAATGACCAGGTTTCCGTGCGTAATGTGCAGAACAGAGGCGCTTTCCAGTAAGCCATCGCTGGCAAGCCATGCTCCTACAGGGTGTTCATACACAATCCCGTAGGAGAATAGCTTGCTCGCGATTGTAGCGACGCGGTCTCAAACCTGGTGGCTAATCCGCCCATCCACCAGTGTGTAGCGCACTACACCCGGCAGGGTATGGCCAAGGAACGGGCAGTTTTCCCCTTTGGACAACCAGGTTTCACCTGCAACGGTTGAAGCCGTCGGGTCGAATAGCACGATGTCCGCCGGCCCACCCACCGTCAGCTTGCCGGCCGGCAAACGCAGCGCCTCGGCAGGCCCTGCACTCAAACGCGCCAGCAACGTCGGCAGATCCAGCAAGCCATCCTCCACCAGTGTCATCGCCAGCGGCAGCAGCAATTCAACGCTGCTGATACCGGGCTCAGTGGCGCCGAACGGTGCCAGTTTGGCATCGCGCTCGTGCGGTTGGTGATGGCTGGAGATGGCTGAGATCACGCCCGATTTCACCGCTTCACGCAGGCCGTCGCGGTCGGCGCGGGTTCGCAGTGGCGGCTGGACGTGATAGAGGCTGCTGAAGTCGATCAAGGCTTCATCGGTGAGGATCAGCTGATACAACGCCACATCGGCGGTCACCGGCAGCCCACGGGCCTGGGCCTGAGCGATCAGGGCCACACCGCGAGCGCTGGTGAGTTGGCTGAAGTGCGCACGCACGCCGCTCTGCTCGACCAGCAACAGGTCCCGGGCCAGGGCCACGGTTTCAGCGGTTTCCGGAATGCCCGGCAAGCCAAGGAAACTGGCAGTCGGGCCTTCGTGGGCTAAACCACCTTCGGCCAGATCATGGTCCTGCGAGTTGAATATCACCGTCAGGTCGAACGTCGCCGCGTATTCCAGCGCCCGGCACAGGGTGCGGGTGTTGCGGAAGCTCTCCAGACCGTTGCCGAAGGCCACGCAGCCGGCATCGCGCAAGGCAACGAGCTCTGCAAGCTGTTCGCCGTCCAGGCCTTTGCTCAGGGCGCCAATCGGGAAGACTTTGGTGTTGCCGGCTTCACGAGCGCGGTCGAGGATCAGTTCGGCCACGGCCGAGGTGTCCAGCACCGGTTTGGTTTTCGGCGGGCAGCACAGACTGGTCACGCCGCCGGCCGCCGCCGCGCGGGTTTCGCTGATGATCGAGCCTTTGCGGCTGTAGCCCGGCTCGCGCAGGGCGACGTTCAGGTCAACCAGGCCAGGGGCGGCCACCAGGCCTTGGGCGTCGAGGGTGTCGACGGCGACAAAACCGATTGGAGCGGCGCCCAGGGCGACGATCTTGCAGGCTTCAATGTGGATGTCAGTCACTTTATCCAGACCAGTGGCTGGATCAATCACGCGGGCGCCGAGAATACTGAGCTTCACTGGGCGTTCTCCTGCTCGAATTGACGTTGCGCAGTCTGCCCGCTCATGGCCATGGACAGCACGGCCATACGAATCGCAATACCGTAGGTGACCTGGTTGAGGATCACCGAGTGCGGTCCGTCGGCCACCGCCGACTCAATCTCCACCCCACGGTTGATCGGCCCTGGGTGCATGACGATGCAGTCCGGTTTGGCCCCGGCCAGGCGTGCGGTGGTCAGGCCGAACAGGCGGTAGAACTCACCTTCGCTCGGCAGCAGGCCGCCGGCCATGCGCTCGCGTTGCAGGCGCAGCATGATCACCACGTCGACGTCTTTCAGGCCTTCGGTCATGTCGGTGTAAACCTTCACGCCGTATTGCTCGATGCCGATCGGCAGCAGGGTTTTCGGCGCGATCACGCGGATGTCCGGGCAACCCAGGGTTTTCAGCGCCAGCATGTTCGAGCGCGCCACCCGCGAATGCAGGATGTCGCCGACGATGGCCACCGAGAGGTTTTCGAAGCCGCCCTTGTGTCGACGGATGGTGAGCATGTCGAGCATGCCCTGCGTCGGGTGCGCGTGACGGCCGTCGCCGCCATTGATGATTGCCACTTGCGGGCACACATGCTCGGCGATGAAGTGCGCGGCACCGGAGTCACCATGGCGCACGACAAACATGTCGGCGGCCATGGCTTCCAGGTTGCGCAGGGTGTCGAGCAGGGTTTCGCCCTTGCTGGCCGAAGAGGTCGACACGTTCAGGGTGATCACGTCTGCCGACAGCCGCTGGGCCGCCAGTTCGAAAGTGGTGCGGGTGCGGGTGGAGTTTTCGAAGAACACATTGCACACGGTCTTGCCGCGCAGCAACGGGACTTTCTTCACCGCACGGGCGCCGACTTCGAGGAACGAGTCGGCGGTGTCGAGGATTTCCGTCAGCAGCTCGCGGCGCAAACCGTCGAGGGAGAGGAAGTGGCGCAGCTGGCCCTGATCATTGAGCTGCAGCGGGCGCTTGGTATCTAGAGGCGTCATCGCGAGGGGACTCTCAATAGGGCGAATTAAAGGGCGAGGTCTTGCAGTTCAAGCTTGAGCTCGGGGCCGGACAGTTTCACCCGCTCGTGGGCGGCCAGCGACAGCGTCGCGCCCACCACGTTCGGGCGAATCGGCAACTCGCCGGCGTCCAGGTCCAGCAGGCAGACCAGGGTTACGCTGGCCGGGCGGCCGTAGTCGAAGAGTTCGTTCAGGGCCGCGCGGATGGTCCGACCGCTCATGAGCACGTCGTCGATCAGCACCAGGTGCTGGCCTTCGATTTCGAACGGTAGCGCAGACGGGCGAACCTGAGGGTGCAAGCCGCTCTGGCTGAAGTCGTCGCGGTAGAAGGAAACGTCCAGGGTGCCGAGCGGCGAGTCGCTGCCCAGTTCCTTGAGCAAGGCCTGGGCGACCCAGACACCGCCGGTACGAATACCGATGTAGCGCGGTTCACTGATGCCTCGTTTGGCCAGGTAGGCGTCAAGCCGGATCGCCATCTGGCTGATCAGTTCGGCGGGATTGGGCAGGCTCATGGTTGCTCCTTCTTGGGCCCGAGCCGATGCTGCTTGAGGGGTGGCTCGGGTTGTCGCTATAAAGAGTCGCTGGCAGCGGCTCTTGAGGATTCGTTACTTCAGGACTCGAACAGTGCGGTGTTTTCGTCGAGCCAGCCTTGCAGCAGCAGGGCGGCGGCGATGGCGTCCACCGGGTTGTCGCGGTAACTGCCTTTTTGCCCGCCCCGATCACGTCGCTCGCTTTTGGCTTCAAACGTGGTCAGGCGTTCATCGTGCGTATAGAAGGGTAGGTTGTAACGACCGTTCAGGCGGCGGGCGAACTTTTCCGCGCGCAGGCACATGTCGCTCGGGGTGCCGTCCATGTTCAAGGGCAGGCCGACCACTACCGCGTCGGGTTTCCACTCTTTAATCAGGGCTTCGACCTGATTCCAGTCGGGAACGCCGTTCTGGGCCTTCAAGGTGCACAACTCGCGAGCCTGGCCGGTAATCACCTGGCCGACCGCGACGCCGATCTGTTTGGTGCCGTAGTCAAAACCCAAAATCAGGCGCAGGGCCATCAGGCGTGCCCCGCCTGGCTGGTGAGCAGGCTGAGGTTGACGCCCAAATGCTTGGCCGCCGCTTCCAGGCGCAGCTCGCTGCTGGTGTTGAACAGGATGTCGGCGTCGAACGGGCAGGTCAGCCAGGCGTTCTGGGCCAGTTCGGCATCCAGCTGCCCCGCTTCCCAGCCCGCGTAACCCAAGGCGATCAGGCTTTTCGCCGGACCCACGCCGTCGGCGATGGCGAACAGCACGTCTTGAGAGGTAGACAGGGACAGCTCGCCTTCCAGATCAACGGTCGCCTGATAGCTCTGCCCTTTGGGGTGCAGGACAAAGCCGCGATCCGTCTGCACCGGACCGCCCATGAAAATCGGCACATGCCGGCACAGCGCTGGCGGCTCGATGTCCGGGCGCAGTTGCTCAAGGATGTCAGCCAGACTCAGGTCTTGCGGGCGGTTGATCACCAGCCCCATGGCACCATTGGCCGTGTGCTCGACGATGTAGGTCAAGGTGTGCGCAAAGTTCGGGTCGGCCATGTGAGGCATGGCGATCAGGAAGTGATGCTTGAGGTAGCTGGGGCTGACGTTTTTCATGAGCGATAGTGTGGCGTTGGAGGGGCGAACTGACAAGCCGGGGAATGGATGTTTGCGTGAGATTGATCCTCCTGCAGGCGCTGGCTTGCCAGCGAAAGCGCTGTCGAAAACGCCTTCGCTGGCAAGCCAGCTCCTACAGGTCATATACCAGTCAGTTGCTAGAGAGTCTGTCCCCGCGCGCAAACTTCCACGTGCGGATGATTTCCAGGCGGTCGATGTCCGAAAGATCGCCGGTAAATGGCGCAAACGGTGCCGCGAGCCTCACGATCCGCTGCGCCGCCTGGTCCAGCAGCGGTTGCCCGGACGACTCCAGCACCAGCACTTCATACAGCGAGCCATCGCTGTTGATCGAAACCATCAGGCGCAAATTGCCGTAAATCTGTTGGCGTCGGGCTTCGTCGGGGTAATTGAGGTTGCCGATGCGCTCGACCTTCTTGCGCCATTCGTCCTTATACCAGGCGCCTTTGTCGCGCATGGTCGACGCCGCGCTCAAGCGGTGGATGCGCGGGCGTTTGGCGTACAGCTGTTGTTCGTTGGCCAGTTCCGCTTCGAGGCTGGCGATGTCGCTGGACAGCTGGGAACTGTCGAAAGTCGGTGCAGCCACCGCGGGTTTGGTTTGCGGTTTGACCTCTTCGTTCTTGGCCGCCGCTTTTTTCGGCTTGGGTGCGACGGTGGTCACGGCAGCCTTGGGCGCGGCTTCCTGAACTTCAGGCTTGGCGGCGGGCGGTGGTGTGACCTTTTGCACCTTGTTGTCCTGGAACGGCGCGACCTCGGTGGTCTTGGGGATAGCCTTTTTATCCAGGGTGCCGCTGCCCTGCTGATTTTCCTGGGCAAGGAAATCGGCTTTTTCGGGCTTCTTTTCGCTTTTGAAGGTGGCGAGGGTGATTTCCAGGGTTTTGCTGATCTGTTTGGGTTCGACCATCGTGAAGCCGACGCCCAACAGCACGGCCAGGTGGATCAACGCCGCAAGAAACAGAGTAAAACCGAGACGATCAGCCGGGCGCACGCCACGATGGGCGAGTTCAGCGGGCAGATCGGACGGAAGAGTCATGTCAAGAAAACCAACATCGCGTTTTTTACAGGCCGCGCATGATAACGCAATGTTGGTCGTGCCTTGGCTGTTCTATATCAACGAGCCTTGAGCTTCTGATCGATGGCATCCATCAGCAGGTCGCCAATGTCGGTGCCAAAGGCATTGTCGATTTCGCGTATGCAGGTCGGGCTGGTGACGTTGATTTCGGTCAGGTGTTCTCCGATCACGTCCAGACCTACAAACAACAGGCCTTTTTCACGCAGGGTCGGGCCGACTTGCGCGGCGATCCAGCGGTCCTTGTCGGTCAACGGGCGAGCTTCGCCACGACCGCCAGCCGCCAGGTTGCCACGGGTTTCGCCAGCGGCCGGAATGCGCGCCAGGCAGTAATCCACCGGTTCGCCATCGATCATCAGGATGCGCTTGTCGCCGTCCTTGATTGCCGGCAGGTACGCCTGGCCCATGATCTGCTGGGTGCCCAGCGCGGTCAGGGTTTCCAGAATCACCGACAGGTTCGGGTCGCCAGCACGGTGACGGAAGATCGACGTGCCGCCCATGCCGTCCAGTGGCTTGAGGATGACGTCGCCGTGCTTGGCGGCGAATTCGCGCAGTACATCGGCGCGACGGCTGACCACGGTCGGCGGCGTGCACTGCGGGAACAGCGTGGCGAACAGCTTTTCGTTGCAGTCACGCAGGCTTTGCGGCTTGTTGACCACCAGCACGCCGGCGCGCTCGGCTTGCTCCAGCAGGTAGGTGGAGTAAACGAATTCCATGTCGAACGGCGGATCCTTGCGCATCAGGATCACGTCCAGGTCGCTCAGCAGGGCGTCGGTTTCAGCGTCCAGTTCGAACCATTTTTCCGGGTTGGCGAACACCTTCAGTGGGCGCATCCGTGCCCGTGCTTCACCTTCGCCCTGGTACAAATCGCGCTGTTCCATATAGAACAGTTCCCAGCCGCGCTTCTGCGCAGCCAGCAGCATGGCCAGCGAGCTATCCTTTTTATAGGAAATATTGGCAATAGGATCCATGACAATCCCGACGCGAACGCTCATGGGTTTTTCCTCGAAAATGGGTGGTCCGAATGGACGTGAAAAAGTGGCGTCAGAGTGGCGCTGAGTGTGTTCCCGGTCAAGGAAAAACCACCGCAAAAACCGGCCGATAGATTGCATTTGGAGACTGTGCTAAAAAGGCTGCCATGTCGTGCCGGCCCTTGAAGGTTAAGGGTTTCGAGCCGCCAAACGGACAATTTGATTCGCAAAGGCGACGGTAGAGCATTTATGGATCAGCATTCCAGCGCCTTGAAGGTCATGGTGATCGACGATTCGAAGACGATTCGTCGCACCGCCGAAACGCTGTTGAAGAATGTGGGTTGTGAAGTCATTACGGCCATCGACGGTTTCGATGCGCTGGCCAAGATTGCCGATAATCATCCCGGCATTATCTTTGTCGACATCATGATGCCGCGTCTGGATGGCTATCAGACCTGCGCTTTGATCAAGAACAACAGTGCGTTCAAGTCCACGCCAGTGATTATGCTGTCGTCCAAGGACGGGCTGTTCGACAAGGCCAAGGGGCGCATCGTCGGCTCCGACCAGTTTTTGACCAAGCCTTTCAGCAAGGAAGAACTGCTGAGCGCGATCCAGGCCCATGTTCCGGGCTTCGCCGCCGTTTTGCCGCAGTAGGACACGCACAGTGACGCTCGGCCAGCGGGCCCGGCGTCGACAAAAATGGGGAAGACCATGGCACGTATTCTGATCGTCGATGATTCGCCGACCGAAATGTACAAACTGACCGGCATGCTGGAAAAGCACGGTCACGAAGTGTTGAAAGCCGAAAACGGTGCCGACGGCGTGGCCCTGGCCCGTCAGGAAAAACCCGACGCAGTGCTGATGGACATCGTCATGCCCGGCCTCAACGGTTTTCAGGCGACCCGCCAGCTGACCAAAGACCCGGACACCGGGCACATCCCGGTGATCATCATCACCACCAAGGATCAGGAAACCGACAAGGTCTGGGGCACCCGCCAGGGCGCCAGGGACTACCTGACCAAGCCGGTTGATGAAGAGACCCTGATCAAAACCCTGAACAACGTGTTGGCCGGTTGATCGTCCGGCCATGAGCGAGTCGCTGACGGCTTTCGAACTGCTGCTGCAGATCGACCAGCGCTGTCGTCTGCTGGCGGCTGATCTTCCATCGCAGCCGACCCGGCAGGACAGCTGGAGCGGCATCGGTTTTCGCTTGGGCGAGGATTGGTACGTCGCACCAATGGGCGAAGTCAGCGAAGTCCTGCATGAACCGCGTTTTACCCAGTTGCCGGGCGTCAAACCCTGGGTCAAAGGGGTGGCCAACCTGCGTGGGCGATTGTTGCCGATCATGGATTTGTACGGTTTCTTTGGTCACGAAGTCTCCGCGGCGCGCAAGCAGCGGCGGGTGTTGGTGGTGGAACATGACGAGGTGTTTGCCGGGTTGCTGGTCGACGAAGTCTTCGGCTTGCAGCACTTTGCCCAGGACAGCCTGGAACCGGCAGATCAGTGGAGTGGGCCAATGTCGGCGTTCGTCAAAGGCCGATTCCAGCGTGAGCAGACCTGGCAAGTGTTCAGCCCGTTTGCGTTGGCGCAGTCGCAAAGCTTTATGCATGTAGCGCTGTAAACCTTGTAGGAGCAAGGCTTGCCCGCGATGCAGACGACGCGGTTTTGCAGGCACACCGCGTAATCGTTCGAATTGGGCAGGACAGGCGAGGACCGATGATAAAAGCAAAAACAGGCAAGCCAGAAGGATCACGCAGCCGCTCGCAGATCATCGCGCTGTTTATCGCGCTGATCGTGTTCATCATGCTGCTGTTCGCCAATTTCGCTTACCTCAACACCCAAGCCACGTACGACAAACAGTACATCGGCCATGCCGGTGAGCTGCGCGTGCTGTCCCAGCGCATCGCCAAAAATGCCACCGAAGCCGCCGCCGGCAAAGCGGCCGCGTTCAAATTGCTCAGCGATGCGCGCAATGACTTTGCGCTGCGTTGGGGTTACCTGAAGAAGGGCGACCCGGCCACTGGCCTGCCGCCAGCGCCGTCCACCGTGCGCCCGGAAATGCGCGCCGTGCAGCTCGATTGGGAGCGTTTGCTGAAAAACACCGACGCGATCCTTTCCAGTGAGCAGACCGTGCTGTCGCTGCATCAGGTCGCCGCGACCCTGGCCGAAACCGTGCCGCAGTTGCAGGTCGAGTACGAGAAAGTCGTCGAGATCCTCCTGCAACGTGGTGCGCCGGCTGCGCAGGTTGCGGTGGCCCAGCGTCAATCGCTGCTGGCCGAGCGCATTTTGGGTGCGGTGAACACCGTGCTGTCCGGCGACGAAAACTCGCAGCAGGCCGCCGATGCCTTCGGGCGCGACGCCGCGCGTTTCGGCCAGGTACTCAACGGCATGCTTCAGGGTAACGTGGCGCTGAGGATCAGCCAGGTCGAGGACCGCGATGCCCGCGCCCGATTGAGCGAGATTTCCGAACTGTTCGAGTTCGTCTCCGGCTCGGTGGATGAAATCCTCGAGACCTCGCCCGAACTGTTCAAGGTCCGCGAGTCAGCCACCAACATTTTCTCCCTGTCGCAAACCCTGCTCGACGAAGCCTCGCACCTGGCCATCGGTTTCGAAAACCTCGCCGGCGGGCGCAATGTCGACACCATCGGCGGTTACGTGCTGGGTCTGCTGGCGCTCATGTCGATCATCCTGATCGGCCTGGTGATGGTTCGCGAAACCAACCGTCAGCTTCAGGAAACCGCCGAGAAAAACGAACGCAACCAGACCGCGATCATGCGGCTTCTGGATGAAATTGCAGACCTGGCCGACGGCGACTTGACCGTTACCGCCTCGGTAACTGAAGACTTCACCGGGACCATCGCCGACTCGATCAACTATTCCGTGGACCAATTGCGCGACCTGGTGGCGACCATCAACCTCACTGCCGGTCAAGTAGCCGCCGCCGTGCAGGAAACCCAGGCCACCGCCATGCACCTGGCGCAGGCCTCGGAGCATCAGGCGCAGCAGATTTCCGAAGCCTCCACGGCCATTAACGACATGGCCCAGTCCATCGATCAGGTCTCGGCCAACGCCGCCGAGTCGTCGGCGGTGGCCGAGCGCTCGGTGGAAATTGCCAACAAGGGCAACGAGGTGGTGCACAACACCATCCACGGCATGGACAACATTCGAGAGCAGATTCAGGACACCGCCAAGCGCATCAAGCGTCTGGGTGAGTCGTCGCAGGAAATCGGAGATATTGTCAGCCTGATCGATGACATTGCCGACCAGACCAACATCCTAGCGCTCAACGCGGCCATCCAGGCGTCGATGGCTGGTGACGCCGGGCGCGGTTTTGCGGTGGTGGCCGATGAAGTCCAGCGCCTGGCCGAGCGCTCGTCCGCCGCGACCCGGCAAATCGAAACCCTGGTGCGGGCGATCCAGACGGACACCAACGAAGCGGTGATTTCGATGGAGCAGACCACCACCGAAGTGGTGCGCGGTGCGCGTCTGGCGCAGGATGCCGGTGTGGCCCTGGAAGAAATCGAAGGCGTATCGAAGACCCTCGCCGCGTTGATCCAGAGCATTTCCAACGCGGCGCAGCAGCAAACCTCTTCGGCCGGGCAGATTTCCCTGACGATGAACGTGATTCAACAGATCACCTCGCAGACCTCGTCCGGCTCCACCGCCACTGCCGAGAGCATCGGCAACCTGGCGAAAATGGCCAGTCAGCTGCGGCGTTCGGTGTCCGGCTTCACCTTGCCGGCCGTCAAGGCGCAGGCGGCAGACAAAGCGTGAACCGTCCACAGGCGTATGATTTTTGATTGGCGTAGGGACTGGAGTGGTTATGGGTGATCGGCACGACTATGTGGCCCTCGAGTGGGTCAAAGGCGAGATTGCCGAAACGCTGAAGCAGGCCCATCAAGCGATCGAAACCCTGCTTGATGACCCGCAGGCGTTGTACGCCTTGAGCGATTGCCTGGCGTACATCCATCAGGTTCACGGCAGTTTGCAGATGGTCGAATTCTACGGTGCGGCCCTGCTCGCCGAAGAGATGGAACAGTTGAGCCGCGCCTTGCAGCACAACCGCGTCAGCCATCGTGACGAGGCGCTTCACCTGTTGATGCAAGCCCTCGGGCAACTGCCGATTTACCTCGACCGGGTGCAAGGTGCGCGCCGTGACCTACCCTTGGTGGTGTTGCCGCTGCTCAACGATTTACGCAGTGCCCGGGGGGAAACCCTGCTCTCGGAAACCAGCCTGTTCAGCCCGCAACTGACAGATCTGCCGCCGTTGGACGAAGCTTCGCTGACACTGCTGGAGCCCGCGGACTTCGCCAATGTGCTGCGCAAATTGCGCCAGATGCTGCAGATGGCGCTGGTCGGGTTGCTGCGGGAACAGGATGACCAGACCCACCTCGATTATTTGGCCAGGGTTTTTACACGTCTCGAAGGGCTGTGCGCGGGTGCGCCCCTGAGCCCGCTGTGGCAAGTCGCCTCGGCGCTGGTCGAAGGCATGCGCGCCGGCGTGATCGCCAACAGCCCGGCGTTGCGCAGCCTGTTAAAGGAGGCCGACCATGAGCTCAAGCGTCTGCTGGAGCAAGGCATCCACGGAATCAATCAGCCGGCACCGCCGGAGCTGCTCAAGAGTTTGTTGTTCTACATTGCCAAGGCCGACCATCCCACCGGGCAGATGCTGACCATGAAAGATCGCTACTCACTGGACGACGCGTTGCCCGACAGCGCGATGGTCGATGAAGAACGGGCACGGCTGGCCGGCCCCGACCGCGATGCCATGCGCTCGGTGCTGGCTGCGCTCTGTGAAGAGCTGGTGCGGGTCAAGGAGCGCCTGGATCTGTTCGTGCGCAGCGACCGCCAGCACATCTCGGACCTCGAGAGCCTGCTGGCGCCGCTGCGGCAAATCGCCGACACCCTGGCAGTGCTGGGGTTTGGTCAGCCGCGCAAAGTCATCATCGATCAACTGGCGGTGGTGCTGAGCCTGGCTCAGGGCCAGCGCGAACCCAACGACGCGATCCTCATGGACGTCGCGGGCGCCTTGCTCTACGTCGAAGCCAATTTGGCCGGCATGATGGGCACGGTAGAGCCCGAGAGCCTGGAAGAAAGCCGCCTGCCGACCACCGACCTGACGCAGATCCACCAGATCGTCATCCGCGAAGCGCGCATCTGCCTGCAACAGGCCAAGGACATGATCGTCGACTACATCGACGCCGACTGGGATCGCCAGCATCTGCAGGCGTTGCCAGCCTTGCTGACCCAGGTGCGCGGCGCGTTGGCGATGATCCCGTTGAGCCGTGCGGCGAGCCTGATCGAAACGTGCAATCACTTCATCCGCGAACATTTGCTGCTGGAGCCGGACCAGCCCGATTGGCAGGAACTGGACAGCCTGGCCGACGTGGTCACCAGCATCGAGTATTACCTGGAGCGCCTTGGTGACGATCCCGAAGCACCGGGCGAACAACTGCTCGATGTCGCCGAGAAGAGTTTGGCGGCGCTCGGGTTTTTCCCCAGCGAACTGCAGGTGCCGATGCTCGACGATGTGCTGAGCCCGAGCGAAGCCCAGGTCATGCAGGAGATGCAGGAACTCGATGACCCCGAGACCGTGCAGTCGCTGGCCGATGTGCTGGCCAGTCCCGTGTCTACGGTCAATCCACCTGCCCTGACCACACCGGGCAGCCTGTTGCCGCCGCCCGCTGGAGAAGAGCCGGTCGACGATGAACTGCGCGAAGTCTTTCTCGAAGAGACCGATGAAGTCCTGGATATCCTCCAGGAATATTTACCGCGCTGGGTGGCCAACCCCGACGACAAGTCTGCCTTGAGCGAATTGCGCCGAGCCTTTCATACCTTGAAAGGCAGTGGCCGGATGGTCCGGGCGCTGGTGCTGGGCGAGCTGGCCTGGGCGGTGGAAAACCTGCTCAACCGTGTGCTGGAGGACAGCGTCGCGCCTGGGGCGGCCGTGCAACAACTGCTGACGGATGCATTGAATTTACTGCCGGAACTGGTGGCCGAATACGCCGGCAATGCCCAGCGTCAGCGCAATGATGTCGACCAGTTGGCCGCGAGCGCACATGCGCTAGCCAAGGGTGATACGCCGGCCAGCGATGAAGATACCCAGGACGTGGCGGCCCTTGACCCGCTGCTGCTGGAGATCTTCCGCAAAGAAGCCGAAACCCATCTGGCCAGCCTCAACCGCTTTCTCGATCAGGCCGCCGAGCATGTGCCACTTCAGGCCAGCGACGCGTTGCAGCGGGCGTTGCACACGCTCAAGGGCAGCGCCTCGATGGCCGGCGTCTTGCCGATTGCCGAGCTGGCGACGGCACTGGATCAACTGGCCCGCGAGTACAAGGCGCACCTGATCGCACTGGATCTGGACGAAGTCGAGCTGTTGCTGGAAGCCGAAGGGTTGTTCCGGCTCGGGTTGCGACAGCTCAAGACGGATCCGTTGGCGCAGATACGCGGCGCCGGCCCATTGATCGAACGCACCCAGTCGTTACTCGCCGAGCGTCTGCAAACCCTGTCGAGCACACCCAATACCGCGCTGCGAACCAAGCGCGACCCGCAGCTGATCAACAACTTCCTGTCCCAGGGCATGGACATCTTGCTGGACGCCGAAAGCCTGTTGCAGCGCTGGCAGCAGCATCCCGGCGAACGTCAGGAACTGACCGCGCTGCTCGACGAGCTGACCACCCTCGGCGAAGGCGCGCACCTCGCCGATTTGCATCCGGTGGATGCGCTCTGCGAAGCCTTGCTCGACCTGTACGGCGCGGTGGAAGAGAGCAGCCTGGCGGTCAGCGAACGGTTTTTCCATGAGGCGCAAAGTGCTCACGAAGCGCTGATCAACATGCTCGACGAACTGGCTGCCGGCCAGGAAATCAGCCCGCAACCGGAACGTATCCGGGCCTTGCGCGGTTTGCTCGACGAAAGTCTTGATCCGTCGTCCATGGGCCTGATCCGCAGTGATGGCAGCCGTACCCTGAGTATCCGGGAGCTGGGCAGCGCCACCGCCGAACTGGAGCAATCGGCTACCCAGGTTGATCTGGATGAGGAAATCGTTTCGATCTTCCTCGAAGAAGCGGTGGATATCCTCGAAAGTGCCGGCCACGCGCTGCAACGCTGGTTGAGTGACCCGGACAACGCCGCACCGCTGTTGTCCTTGCAGCGAGATTTGCACACCCTCAAGGGTGGTGCGCGGATGGCCGAAGTCCAGCCGGTCGGCGACCTCGCCCATGAATTGGAAAGCCTTTACGAAGGCTTGGTGGACCGCCGTTACAACCACAGTGAAACCCTGGCGCAGTTGCTGCAACAAAGCCATGACCGGCTCGCGGTGTTGCTTGAACAGTTGCAGAATCAACAATCGCTGGGCACCCCGAGCGAGCTGATCGAGGCGATTCGCGAGTTTCGTCAGGGCAATGCCAACGCCGCCGAAGTGGCGGAGCCTGCCCCGGCCAAGGATTTGCCGGGGCATGATCCGGAGTTGCTGGAGATCTTCCTCGAGGAAGGTTTCGACATCATCGAAAACTCCGGCGCCGCGCTCGTGCGCTGGCAAGCCGAACCGTCGAACCGACAAGAAATAGAAACCCTGCTGCGTGACCTGCACACGCTCAAGGGCGGCGCGCGAATGGTCGAAATCGCCCCGATTGGCGATCTGGCCCATGAGTTGGAATTTCTCTACGAAAGCCTCTCGGCGGGCTCGCTGCAACCGAGCGCGGCGCTGTTCACGTTGTTGCAAAGCAGTCACGACCGGTTGGCGCAGATGCTCGATGCGACTCGCGCCGGGCAGCCATTGCCGCCCGCTGACCGACTGATCGAGGCGATCAGGAATTTCAGCCATCCGGCCATGCTTCAGCCGGCCGTTGTGACGACCGTCGCCGCCAAGCCGGAGACGACCGCGTCACAAGCGGAAGCGGGCGCCGACATGGTCAAGGTCTCGGCGGAACTACTGGACGACCTGGTTAATCTGGCCGGCGAAACTTCAATCTTCCGTGGCCGTATCGAACAGCAGGTCAACGATGCGCAGGTCACCTTGAGCGAGATGGAAACCACCATCGAGCGGATGCGCGACCAGTTGCGCCGGCTCGATACCGAAACTCAGGGCCGGATTCTCAGCCGCCAGCAAGTCGACGCCGAACGCTTGGGCTACGAAGAATTCGACCCGCTGGAAATGGACCGCCACTCGCAATTGCAGCAACTGTCCCGTGCGCTGTTCGAATCGGCCTCTGACTTGCTGGACCTGAAGGAAACCCTCGATCGGCGCAACCAGGACGCGGAGAACCTGCTGCAACAGCAGGGCCGCATCAATACCGAGTTGCAAGAAGGCCTGATGCGCACGCGCATGGTGCCGTTCGAGCGGATGCTGCCGCGTTTGAGGCGCATCGTTCGGCAGGTCTCCAGCGAGTTGGGCAAAGACGTGGAATTCATTGTCGGCAACGCTGAAGGCGAGATGGACCGCAACGTGCTTGAGCGTATGGCGCCGCCGTTGGAACACATGCTGCGTAACGCCGTGGACCATGGCCTGGAATCGGCCGAGGTGCGAATCGCGGCCGGCAAACCGGCCAAGGGGCGGATCACCCTCGACTTGTCCCGCGAGGGCGGCGACATGATTTTCGACATCCGCGACGACGGTGCCGGCGTGCCTCTGGACGCGGTGCGACGCAAGGCGATCAAGCGCGGCTTGCTGGCCGCGGACGCCGATATCAGCGACCGCGACGTGTTGCAGTTCATCCTGCAACCGGGGTTTTCGACGGCCGAGAAAATCACCCAGATTTCCGGACGTGGCGTCGGCATGGACGTGGTCCATGAAGAAGTTCGCCAGCTCGGTGGCTCGATGGTCATCGACTCGGTGCCGGGGCAGGGCGTGCATTTCCGCATTCGCCTGCCGTTCACCGTGTCGGTCAACCGCGCGCTGATGGTGCAGTGCTTTGAAGATCAATATGCGATCCCGCTGAATACCATCGACGGCATCGTCCGTGTGCTGCCCAACGAACTTGAAGGGCATTACCGACTCGATCCTCCAAGGTACAAGTACGCCGGGCAGGACTATGAGTTGTGCTACCTCGGCGAGTTGCTGAAAACCAGCATCCGCCCGAAACTGTTGGGCCAAAGCCTGCCGTTGCCGGTGCTGCTGGTGCAATGCAACGAGCGGCACATTGCCGTGCAGGTCGATTCCATGGCCGGCACTCGTGAGATCGTGGTGAAAAGCCTTGGTCCACAGTTTGCAGCGGTGCAGGGCTTGTCCGGCGCGACGATTCTGGGCGATGGCCGAGTGGTGCTCATTCTTGATTTGCTGGCGCCGATCCGCGCCCTGCAGGCGCCTGCGCCGCAACAGGCGAAGACCCAGGACACCGAGGTCGAGCCACACAAACCCTTGCTGGTGCTGGTGGTCGATGACTCGGTGACTGTGCGCAAGGTCACCAGTCGATTACTCGAACGCCACGGCATGAACGTGCTGACCGCCAAGGACGGCGTCGACGCCATGTTGCTGCTCGAAGAGCACATGCCGGACCTGATGCTGCTGGACATCGAGATGCCGCGCATGGACGGCTTCGAAGTTGCGACCCAAGTGCGCGCCGACGAGCGTTTGCAGCACCTGCCGATCATCATGATCACCTCACGCACCGGCCAGAAACACCGCGACCGTGCGATGGCCATCGGCGTTAACGATTACCTCGGCAAGCCGTACCAGGAATCGGTGCTGCTCGAAAGCATCGCCCTGTGGAGCAAATCCCATGCTTGATGACCATTTTTACCAGCGCACCAACAACCTCACCGGCCTGTTGCTGCCCTTGGCGGACCGCAATCTGATCGTGCCCAACGTCGCGGTGGCGGAGCTGATCGACTATCAGCCGGGGGCGTTCGATCTGGATACGCCACCGTGGTATCTGGGCCTTGTGAAGTGGCGCGACCGGCAGATTCCGTTGCTGAGTTTCGAGTCGGCCTGTGGCCAGAAAACCGTCATCGGCGAGCGGGCGCGGATTGTGATTCTCAATGCGCTGGGCGGTCGGCCGGCGTTGAAGTTCATTGCGTTGCTGGTGCAGGGGATTCCTCGGTCGCACAAGCTCGACAGTCAGTTGAGTTATGTGGATGTGCCGTTGTGTCCGTTGGAACAGGCGGCGGTGCAGGTGGGGGAGCAAGTGGCCAAAGTGCCTGACTTGCTGGCGCTGGAAGAACTACTTGTAAGTGCTGGGTTGGTCTGACCGGCCCCTTCGCGAGCAGGCTCACTCCCACAGGGTTTTGTGTTCGCCGCCGATCCTATGTGTGCGAGCCTGCTCGCGATGACGGCCTTCAATTCACCGCAAAACCTGACGGCTAAACCTTGGCCTGAGCGCGCATTTGCAACGCCTCGTAATGGTCCAGCGCCCGCTCCACCAACAATTGAACTCCATCCGCCAAAGCGGCTTACGAAACTGGGCCCTGCTTCAAATCTGGCGGGGTAACCGCCCAACTTTGAGGGTGTGGGGATCGCAGGAAACCAGGCATTCGTCGACCGTTGCATCTTTTTCAAACGATCGAATCGATATCGAGGATATACGGCGCCCCGATGGTATGTCCGTAGATCGACAATAGCGCCTCATCATTCCCGGTGCTTGGCGCCATGGCCAACTGTTCCGCTACTCGATTTTCTGCGTGGGCAAGCCAGCGTGGCAGATTTTCTGCCAACCACTCCGGTTGAGCTGATAGCGATCCGTAAACATCCTTTTCGCTTATGCGCTGGTACCAAAGGGGCTTCAGTCGAGCGCGAGTAGCTTGTACTTTTCCGACCTCATGACTGAGGGCATCGATCGTCTTTTCGTGAGCGCGTACGTAGGCGTCGGGGCGCGCCAGCAGGTCGCGACGCTTCTCGCGCAACTGCTGGGTGATTCGCGCCAGAGCGTTTTCTATCCATTCAAACTCCCGGTCAGTAACTAGGGAACGTTTCGACGTTTGCGCTTCCTGCCAGCGCCGTAACGTTGCCCAGCTTGCAGGGATGTAGCTGCCGACCATCGAGTGGTTTGCGCCATTGAAGAGTTGAGTCAGCAACGAAGGGCGATCCGGGAGGCCGTTTTGTTGCTGGATGGCCACCGAACAGGCGGCGTGCTGAGTAATGGTGTCGCAGCCGGGCTCCCACAGGATCATGGACATTTCCTTGCGGCTGAACTGCACCGGCATCGCGTGACGCAAGGTGCCGTGGTGTTCGTAGGGTTCGCCTGTCCAGTTAGTGATGCCGGCGACAAATACGGAAAGGCCAGCCGGCACATTGACGAAGGTCAGCGCTGCCCCCGCCCCGAAAACGCCAGCCTTGGTGTTCATCCAGGTGCCGGGCACGCTTGGTACCGGGTCGTTGTGGTTGACCATTCGGTAATGCACCAAGTCCGTGGCACCTTGGGCGAAATTGGCATCGCCGGCGCGGGGGGCGCCGTAGGTGTAGAGCTGGATGTTGTAGTTGAAGCCGGCTCGTCGACGCAGCATTTCTGAGAGTAACAAAGCCACTGCACCCCCCAGGCTGTGGCCGCAGATCAGTAGCTTTTGACCGGTATAAAATTTGTCTAGATATTTGACGATGAAGTCGTAGGCTTTCTGCGCAGCTTCATAGAAACCACGATGTACTTTGCTGTCGGTGGTTTCAAACGGCACTTGGAATGCATCGGCGTCGCGCAGGCCATCCGCGACGATTTCATAGGTGCCACGTACTGCGATCAGGATCAGTTCGTCGTGGTGGGTAATGAAGGCCTGGCTATCAGTCGAATCTGCGCCCAGCTTCCTGTCGTCGAGGAAATGAATCTTGGCAGGGTGTTCCTGATCTTCACCCAGTTCCGGGTCGTTTACCGCATAGAGATCGGGGTCAAAGGGCACGATCTCCAGTCGCTTGGAGTACGGTACATCCTCGTACAGTGGGTAATAAGCTCTTGTCTGCGTCGCATCGACTTTCCCAAGTTCATCAAATTTGGCCAGTGCATCCCCGAACCAGTTGCCGACGCTGGGTTGCAGGGGGAAGCTAACGGTTCTGGTCCTGACGGGTTGTTCATCGGGCTGCTGACCAAAGGGGCAATAGCTCAAGGTGGCCATTAGCGCGAGTTGGTACAGGTTGAGCGCACAGAATTCAGGGTCGGTCGAGAGCATGGGCCGCAAAGCCCGCATCGGGTGCACTTCCAGCACGGTGTGTTGCAACGGCAACAGGGCAATGCCAAGTGCGCCATGTTTACCCATGACTTTCGCCCGCCCCGTACTGTGTGGGTAATGGCGATAGACCTCAGGAGGCAGGTGCGAGACTTGATTGACCAGATGGCGCACTTCCACCTGAAAATACTCATCCGCGCAGGCTTGTGCGGGGTTTTCTTGGGTGCGGGTGGAGTTTTGGTTCAGGTAGCGGGTTTGCTCGGCGCGGACCTGGAGTTCGGTGATTTCTAAGGGGTAATGGGGTCTTGTCTGTAAAAATTCATAGCTCTTTTCACGCCCCTGGTATTTTTGGTCAAGGAGTAGCGAGATAGGGCCGGCAAAGTGGTTGTCCACTTTACCTGTGCCCGTTATATCCAACACACCGCCGTATTTTTGCCCTTCCGAGTCGGTTACGACGTAGGCCAGCCCGGCATAGGGTTCGCCAGAGCCGAACTCGTCGACTAACTGAAAGCTGCTCCATCGACCCTGTGCGGGGCATGCCAGTACTTGGCTGCTCAGCGGCGATTTGAGTTCTTTTTCCAATGACGTCATGTCGAATTCTCCTTATTCAGTGCAGCCTGGGTAAATGGTGCATTGCTTTCCATCGGGCATTTGAAAACCACTGAAGTCCTTGTAGTTGCCAAAGCAAAACGCGTATTGGTCTTGAAAGTTATCGCCCATGCATCGCTTCCAACCGTTCGGCACTTTTACCCATGTATTCCCAATGGCAGGCCGTTCCTCATCCGCCAACTTGATGCGCATCCTCACGGTTTTCCCCGGCAACTGATCGAGGGTGTACGCCGAAAACGGACGACCCCGCCCCGGTTTGCCCTGTGCATCGGTTTTTTTGCAATCTAGAATTTTTACGATGCGTCGGTTTGTTCCCGCGGTGCGAAATAGCCATTGGCATTCACCGAAGAGGGTACTTACACCCGCCTCGTTGAAGGCACGTTTGTACTGCGGGTCCAATTCATCGCGAATGACGACCCCTGCGGAATCTCCGCCAAAATCACCCCGGGTTTTTCCATAGGTCGCATTGATATCCAGCTTGATGCGGCTGATGACCAGCGGGCACCCACTGACTGTTCGGCGCAGGGCGATTTCTGCACTCGGCTGGTAGTTTTCACGCCATTGCATGTTGAATCCGACTTCGGTATTTCTCCCGCCCGGCACTGTGCAGGTTTCGCCTTTTGCGGGCACATACACGGCAATCGCCTGGTAGGCGAAGTCGGCTGGTAAATCGGCGGTGAAGGTGAATGTGTTCGGCTGGCTGGTGGCGCAACCTGCGCTTAATGCGAGACAACAGCCCAAAACAGGGCTTTTAAACAGCAACTTCACCAGCGGATACGACGTTGTCATGGGGATGTCCTTATTCCGTACAGCCTGGGTAAATAGTGCATTGCCGGCCGTCAGGCATTTGAAAACCGCTGAAGTCGGTGTAATTACCGTTGCAGTAAGCACGCTGATCCTCAAAGCCTTTGCCCATGCAACGCTTCCAGCCATTTGGCACTTTGACCCACGTGTCTCCCCAACCAGGCTTTTCCTCATCCGCCAACTTGATGCGCATCCTCACGGTTTTCCCCGGCAGCTGATCGAGGGTGTACGCCGAAAACGGACGACCGCGCCCCGGTTCGCCCTGTGCATCGGTTTTTTTGCAATCAAGGATTTTTCTGAGGATGCGCGGCTTGCCCGAAGTGCGGAACAGCCACTGGCATTCACCGAAAAAGGTACTTTCCCCCGCCTCGTTGAAAGTACGTTTGTACTGCGGGTCTAATTCATCGCGAATGACGACCCCTGCGGAATCCCCTCCAAAATCTCTCCGGGTTTTTCCATAGGTCGCATTGATATCCAGCTTGATGCGGTTAATGACCAGCGGGCACCCACTGACTGTTCGGCGCAGGGCGATTTCTGCACTCGGCTGGTAGTTTTCACGCCATTGCATGTTGAATCCGACTTCGGTATTTCTCCCGCCCGGCACTGTGCAGGTTTCGCCTTTTGCGGGCACATACACGGCAATCGCCTGGTAGGCGAAGTCGACTGGTAAATCGGCGGTGAAGGTGAATGTGTTCGGCTGGCTGGTGGCGCAACCTGCGCTTAATGCGAGACAACAGCCCAAAACAGGGCTTTTAAACAGCAACTTCACCAGCGGATACGACGTTGTCATGGGGATGTCCTTATTCCGTACAGCCTGGGTAAATGGTGCATTGCCGGCCGTCAGGCATTTGAAAACCGCTGAAGTCCTTGTAGTTGCCGAAGCAGTAAGCATCCTGGTCCTCAAAGCCTTTGCCCATGCAACGCTTCCAGCCATTTGGCACTTTGACCCACGTGTCTCCCCAACCAGGCTTTTCCTCATCCGCCAACTTGATGCGCATCCTCACGGTTTTCCCCGGCAACTGATCGAGGGTGTACGCCGAAAACGGACGACCGCGCCCCGGTTCGCCCTGTGCATCGGTTTTTTTGCAATCAAGGATTTTTCTGAGGATGCGCGGCTTGCCCGAAGTGCGGAACAGCCACTGGCATTCACCGAAAAAGGTACTTTCCCCTGCCTCGTTGAAAGTACGTTTGTACTGCGGGTCTAATTCATCGCGAATGACGACCCCTGCGGAATCTCCGCCAAAATCACCCCGGGTTTTTCCATAGGTCGCATTGATATCCAGCTTGATGCGGCTAATGACCAGCGGGCACGCACTGACCGTTCTACGCAGGGCGATCTCAGCGTTTGGCTGGTAGTTCTCACGCCATTTCATGTTGTATCCAACTTCGGTATTGCGCCCGCCGGGTACGGTGCAGGTTTCCCCTTTTGCGGGCACATACACGGCAATGGCCTGGTAGGTGAAGTGGGGCGGTAAATCGGCGGTGAAGGTGAACGTGTTTGGCTGACTGGTGGCGCAGCCTGCGGTGAAGGCGAGGCAACAGCCCAGACTTGCGGTTCGTAATGCACGCTTCATAGCGGGGCTTCTCCTTGCCAAAATGCCGTTGCTTGATGCTCCCGCTCCAAATGTTCGCTTGGGGTCTCGCCGGTGCAGCGATGAGCATTGGTCAGGCGAATTTCATCAGCCTGTTTGGTGGGCACAGGCACTTGGCGCCACGCTGTAACGAGTCAGGCGCAAGGGCAGTAAGCTAAACAAACGTGCAGAAGAAAAAATGTAGGACGCTTCCCTTAGGGCAGTGGGAAATGCCTCGGATTCTTATTGCGTGATTCGGTTTTACGTTGGCTGGTTGATGCCATCGCGAGCGGGACTGCTCCCACATTGGATTTGCGGCGTACACAAAACCTGCGGGAGCCTGCTCGCGATGACGGCCTTCAATTCACCGCAAAACCTGACGGCTAAACCTTGGCCTGAGCGCGCATCTGCATCTGCAACGCCTCGTAATGATCCAACGCCCGCTCCACCAACAACTGCACCCCATCCGCCATTCGGCTGATCGCCAAGGCTACCGAGCGGCGAGAGCCTTCCACATCGTCTGCCAGATCGGCAGCAATCGCGCTGATCGACAGCAAGTCTTCGGAGGCGTTGGCCAATAGGGCTTCGGCGTCGATATCAGGGGAGACGGTGAAGAGATGGTTTTTACGCCGTTTGGTTGGTTTTTCGTGGGCCGGGGGAAAGTAATGGGCGAAGACGCGGTCGGCGGCTTCCTTGAGTTTCTCGGCTTCGAGGGATGCTTGGGAATCGGCGTCAGTGTGATCGGCTGGGTTGGACGTAACCTTGGACATAATGAGTTTCCGCTTACAGATTGGAGTTGGTCCACTCGTAATGAATGGCGCTTTTTCTCCGTTTTTTTCGGGGTTCCAGGCCCGGTCGCTGAATCCGAGCGACAAACAAACGATAAAGATCCACGCCAAACCCCACCAGTCAGCGGCTTCCGGCATTGCTGTAGGCAGCGACGCCAGGCTACGTAGCCAGACACCCTTCCTGCTTACAAACTTTTAAACACAAAATCCCAATCGACTGGCAAATGTTGAAGATTCCCAAAAAGGGACCTATCGTTCCCTTTTTGGGACTCATTGGTTGCCACTGTGAAAAACCTTTCCCTCAGCGAAGCCTTGTTCACGACCACTCAGCAAAAAGTGCTGGGCTTGTTGTTCGGCAAACCCGACCGCAGTTTTTACGCCAACGAGATCGCCCGCTGGGCTCAAGTGGGTAAAGGCAGCCTCATGCGCGAGCTGGATCGATTGCAGCAGGCCGGCGTGCTGACCCTGAGCCGTCAGGGCAACCAGACCCACTATCAAGCCAATCCGCACTGCCCGATCTATGCCGAACTGTTGGGCATCGCCCGCAAGACATTCGGCATTGCCGAGCCTTTGCGCCAAGCGCTGCAACCCTTTGCAGAACAGATCTCCTGGGCATTTGTGTACGGTTCAATCGCCAAGGATTCGGCAAACGCATCCAGTGACATTGATCTCATGCTGATCGGCGAAAGCCTCCACTACAGTGAAGTGATGGAGCGGCTCATGCCTCTGGAGGAGCAACTGGGCCGCGTCCTCAACCCAACGCTCTACACCCCGGACGACTGGGCCGCAAAACTGGCGGCTGAAAACAGCTTTGTCGTACGGGTGGCGCAGCAGGACAAGATCAACCTGATGGGGGAAAACCCTTTGGAGTCCAAGGATGGGCAGCAACGAGAATCTGGAGAACCTGTTACGTAGCGGTGGACTGAAAGCCGAGCCGCCGGATCGCAAGGAATGCGAAGGGCTGATGCGTTCCGCTGTGGATCGATTGAAAGATGCGCAAACGTCTTCACTTTCCTTCGCGAGCCGTTTTGACCTGGCTTACAACGCTACCCATGCATTGGCTCTAACAGCTCTTCGTTTGTGTGGTTACCGTTCAGACAAGAGATACCTGGTGTTTCAGTGCCTGGTTCATACCGCTGATATTGGCAAAGTGCAGGTTCGATTATTCGCGCTGTGCCATGAGCGACGAAACCTGGCGGAGTACGAAGGCTACATGGACGAAGATGCTGCGTTGTTGGCGCAGTTGTTGGAAAGCGCTGAGCAGTTGCTGGTTCGTGTGCAGCAGCAGATGACGAGGTCGTAATACTCAGAGCTGCGAGCAGCCTCGTTTCACTCGACAGCGCCTACAGTTTGCGCGATGTTGCAGTGAATTTTGAGGTGAGTGACGCATGTATCACGGGGAACGATTGAACGCCTGGACGCATTTGGTCGGGGCCGTGGCGGCAACGGTCGGGGTGGTGTGGATGTTGGTCATCGCCAGCATGGACGGCAGCCCGTGGAAGATTGTCAGCGTGGCGATTTACGGTTTTACCTTGATGGTGCTTTACAGCGCCTCGACCGTTTACCACAGCGTGCGCGGGCGCAAGAAAGCGATCATGCAGAAGGTGGATCACTTTTCGATCTATCTGTTGATCGCCGGCAGTTACACACCGTTTTGTCTGGTAACCCTGCGCGGGCCGTGGGGCTGGACGCTGTTCGGAATTGTCTGGGGGCTGGCGCTGGTCGGCATCCTGCAAGAGATCAAGCCGCGTTCGGAAGCGCGGATTCTGTCGATCGTGATTTACGCGGTGATGGGCTGGATCGTGCTGGTGGCGGTCAAGCCGTTACTCGCGGCGCTGGGCAGTGCCGGGTTTGCGTGGCTGGCGACGGGTGGGATTTTGTATACCGTGGGGATTATCTTTTTTGCCCTGGACCATCGGCTGCGGCATGCCCACGGGATCTGGCATTTGTTCGTGATTGCCGGGAGCTTGCTGCACTTTGTGGCGATTTTCTTTTATGTCCTTTAGACCGAGGTGCGGCCATCGCGGGCAAGCCCGCTCCCACATTGAATCACCAAAAAACCCTGTGGGAGCGGGCTTGCCCGCGATGGCGTCTTAGAAGTCACCCCAAAGCTGCTGGGCCACCGCGAGCGCAACTACCGGCGCAGTCTCAGTCCGCAACACCCGAGGCCCAAGTCGGGCAGCATGAAAACCCGCCGACTTGGCCTGATCAACCTCGGCGTCCGACAATCCGCCTTCCGGGCCAATCAGAAACGCCAACGTCCCGGGCTTCGCATGACTCACCAGCGGCTCTGCCACCGGATGCAGCACCAACTTCAACTGCGCTTCAGTCTGCTTCAACCAATCCGCCAGCAGCAGCGGCGGATGAATCACCGGCACCCGTGACCGCCCGCATTGCTCGCAGGCACTGATCGCCACCTGACGCCAGTGCATCAGGCGCTTGTCGGCGCGCTCGTCCTTCAACCGGACTTCGCAGCGGTCGCTGAAGATCGGGGTGATTTCGGTGACGCCCAATTCGGTGGCTTTCTGAATCGCCCAGTCCATGCGCTCACCACGGGACAGGCCCTGGCCGAGATGAATCGCCAGTGGCGACTCAACCTGCCCGGCGAAGCTGTCATCGATCTGTACGACGACGCGTTTCTTGCCGACCTCCACCAGCGTGGCGCGAAACTCATGGCCCGAACCGTCGAACAACTGCAACGCATCACCCTCGGCCATGCGCAGCACGCGGCTGATGTAATGGGCCTGGGCTTCGGGCAACTCGTGCTCGCCGGTGCTCAGGGGGGCGTCGATAAAGAAGCGGGACAGTCTCATGCGGTGTCTCTGTAAAAGGTGTGAAGTAGTGGCGGCCCCATCGCGGGCAAGCCCGGCTCCCACAGGGGGTACGCAGTCAACTGTGGGAGCTGGGCTTGCCCGCGATGGCGGCAGTCCAGGCACCACAGTCGTCCAAGTGGAATCGATCAGCCCGGATCGCGGAAACCGGGGTGGAAGTCCTTCGGCACCGCCACGCTGACGCTGTCGCGCGTCGCGATGTCGATCCCTTCGCTGGCCACTTGGGCCAGAAAGTCGATCTGCTCCGGCGTGATCACGTACGGTGGCAGGAAATACACCACGCTGCCCAACGGTCGTAGTAAAGCACCGCGTTCCAGTGCGTGCTGGAACACCTTCAAGCCACGACGTTCCTGCCACGGGTAGGCTTCTTTCGTAGCCTTGTCCTTGACCATCTCGATGGCCAGCACCATGCCGGTCTGGCGCACTTGCGAGACGTTCGGATGATCAGCCAGGTGTGCGGTGGAGGAGGCCATGCGCTGGGCCAGTGCCTTGTTGTTCTTGATGACGTTGTCTTCTTCGAAGATGTCCAGCGTCGCCAATGCTGCCGCGCACGCGAGCGGGTTGCCGGTGTAGCTGTGCGAATGCAGGAAGGCGCGCAGGGTCGGGTAGTCGTCATAGAACGCGCTGTAGACATCTTCGGTCGTCACGCAGGCCGCCAGCGGCAAGTAACCGCCGGTCAGGGCCTTGGACAGGCAGAGGAAATCCGGGCGGATGCCGGCCTGTTCGCAGGCGAACATCGTGCCGGTGCGGCCAAAGCCGACGGCGATTTCGTCGTGGATCAGGTGTACGCCGTAGCGGTCGCAGGCTTCGCGTAGCAGTTTGAGGTAAACCGGGTGGTACATGCGCATGCCGCCAGCGCCCTGGATCAGCGGCTCGACGATCACTGCCGCGACGCTGTCATGATTCTCCGCCAGGGTCTGTTCCATGGCGGCGAACATGTTGCGCGAGTGTTCTTCCCAGCTCATGCCTTCGGGGCTCAGGTAGCAATCGGGGCTCGGCACCTTGATGGTGTCCAGCAGCAGCGCCTTGTAGGTTTCGGTGAACAGCGGCACGTCGCCCACCGACATCGCCGCCATGGTTTCGCCGTGGTAGCTATTGGTCAGGGTGACAAAGCGCTTCTTGTTCGGCTGGCCGCGGTTGAGCCAGTAGTGAAAGCTCATTTTCAGCGCGACTTCGATGCAGGACGAACCGTTATCGGCGTAGAAGCACCGGGTCAGGCCTTCCGGGGTCATCTTCACCAGCCGCTCGGAAAGCTCGATCACCGGCTGATGGCTGAAGCCGGCGAGGATCACGTGCTCCAGCTGATCGACCTGATCCTTGATGCGCTGATTGATGCGCGGGTTGGCGTGGCCAAACACGTTGACCCACCAGGAGCTGACAGCGTCGAGGTAGCGCTTGCCTTCGAAGTCTTCCAGCCACACACCTTCCCCGCGTTTAATCGGGATCAGCGGTAGCTGTTCGTGGTCTTTCATCTGGGTGCAGGGATGCCACAACACCGCGAGATCGCGTTCCATCCACTGTTTATTCAGGCCCATTTTCTGTCTCCTCGAGGCTACCCGCGACGTAGGCGGGCAAACAATCGCGCAAGCCTATGCAATGCGTGGCTTGGGGACAACCCATTGTGTCGATTGAGCTACTTTGAATAGGCCGAAAGACGTTGCTGGCGGGCGTCTGAAGCCTGACGTATCCTTCGCGGTTCCTGGAGTCGAATGACTCGCAAAAACTGCTTTTTCTTCATGTATTTCCGGAGTTCGCTGAATGTCTGTCGGTTGGCTGCGCGCCTGTGCGCTGGTGATGTTGGGGCTGTTCAGCGTGTCTGCGCTGGCCAAGGATAAAACTGCGATCGTGATCGGTGGCGGGCTGTCTGGCCTGACCGCGGCTTACGAGCTGCAGAATAAAGGCTGGCAGGTCACGCTGCTGGAAGCCAAGTCGAGCCTGGGCGGTCGCTCCGGCATGGCCACCAGCGAGTGGATCGGCAACGACAAGACTCAGCCGGTGCTGAACAAGTACGTGTCGACCTTCAAGCTGAGCACCACGCCAGCCCCTGAATTCGTGCGGACTCCAAGCTATCTGATCGATGGTGAATATTTCACCGCCGCCGATCTGGCGACCAAGGAGCCAGCCACTGCCGAAGCGCTCAAGCGCTACGAAAAAACCCTGGATGATCTGGCGCGTTCGATCGACGATCCGTTGAACCCGATTGCCAACAACACGCTGCACGCGCTGGATCAGATCACCGTGTCCAGCTGGCTCGACAAGCAGAACCTGCCAGCGACTGCTCGTCAGTTGGTGAATCAGCAGATTCGTACCCGCTATGACGAACCTTCGCGTCTGTCGTTGCTGTACTTCGCACAACAGAGCCGTGTTTACCGTGGCACTTCCGATCGTGATCTGCGTGCTTCGCGACTGGTCGGCGGCAGCCCGGTACTGGCCCAGGCGTTCGTCAAACAACTGAAAACGATCAAGACCAACTCCCCGGTCTCCTCGATCACTCAGGACAAGGACGGCGTGACCGTCAAAGTCGGTAGCGTCGGCTATCAGGCGGATTACGTGGTATTGGCGGTGCCGTTGCGCGCACTGGGCAAGATCCAGATGACCCCGTCGCTGGATGCCCAGCACATGGGCGCCATCAAAGGCACCAACTACGGTTGGCGCGACCAGATCATGCTGAAGTTCAAGACGCCGGTGTGGGAATCCAAAGCGCGCATGTCCGGCGAGATCTTCAGCAACACCGGCCTTGGCATGTTGTGGATCGAGCCGGCGCCGAAGGGCGGCGCCAACGTGGTGATCAACCTGTCCGGCGACAACGCGCGCGTGATGCAGGCGTTTGGCGACAAGCAAGTTGTAGATCAGGTGCTGATTCGCCTGCACGCCTTTTATCCACAGGCGCGTGGTTCGTTCACCGGCTATGAACTTCGCCGCTACAGCACCGACCCTTCGATGGGCGGCGCTTACCTGGCCTTCGGTCCGGGCCAGATCAGCAAGTACTGGCGCCTGTGGGAACGTCCGATTCAGCGTGTAACCTTTGCCGGCGAACACACCGATACCTTGTACCCAGGCACTCTGGAAGGCGCATTGCGCACCGGTCAGCGTGCGGCCAGTCAGGTTGAAGACCTGGCGGCGGGCAAGTCGTTTGAACCGGCGAAAGTGGCGGCGGCAGCAGCGGCCGGCGCGGTGGCGGCGAAGAAAGGTAACTTCTTCAGCAACCTGTTCGGTGGTTCGGATGATGACAAGAAGCCAGAGCCGGTCAAGGCACCTGAGCCTGTCACTCCACCAGCACCGGCTCCAGCTCCGGTAGCTGCACCGGCACCGGTCGAAGCACCGAAGCCTGCAACGCCTGTGAAAGCCGAGCCTGCCAAAAAGGCCCCGGCGAAAGCCCCGGCGAAGAAACCTGCCGCCAAAACCGAAGCCAAAAAGGCTCCGGTGAAGAAACCAGCGGCTAAACCCGCTGCGACACCGACAACGGTTACCAAGGCGCAGTAAGCGTCGGGATTAAAAAGACGCGGCAGAGATGCCGCGTTTTTTTATGTCTGAAGAAAACCAGTTTCAGGAATCGAATAAACCCTGGGGCGCAGGTGTTCTTCAGTTGGGTTTCATTTTTTCTCACAGAGTAGTCTTTAATCTTTCCTTAACACGCTCATTTCAAGCTCTTGATCGTATTTCTCGATATTTCAAAGCGAAATTTTCCGCTTTAATTCGATAGATAACTCGTTAGTCTTGGGCCAGCACTTACAGGGACTCGGCAATGCAACTACGAAACTCTACCTCTCGCTACGGCTGGGTCAGCATCTTCATGCACTGGGGCGTGGCGCTGGCAGTCTTCGGTCTGTTTGCATTGGGTTTGTGGATGGTCGATCTCGACTACTACAGCACTTGGCGCAAAGAAGGGCCGGACCTTCACAAGAGCATTGGTCTGGTGTTGCTGGCCGTCATGGTTCTGCGGTTGCTGTGGCGCTTCATCAGCCCGCCGCCACCGGCACTGGAAAGCTATAGCCGCATGACGCACCTGGGCGCCAAGTTCGGTCATTTGTTCCTGTATTTCGGTTTGTTCGCTGTGATGATTACCGGTTACCTGATTTCCACCGCAGAGGGTGTCGGGATTCCGGTGTTTGGCCTGTTTGAAGTTCCTGCACTGGTGTCCGGACTACCGAACCAGGCAGACACCGCCGGTGTGATTCACCTGTATCTGGCTTGGGCGCTGGTCATTTTTTCCGGTCTCCATGCGTTGGCAGCACTGAAGCACCACTTTATCGATCGTGATGCGACCCTGAAACGAATGCTGGGCCGCAAAGCCTGATGTTCAACCACGACTCCAAAGGAATAGAAAGCATGTTGAAAAAAACACTCGCTGCTCTGGCAATCGGTTCGGCCCTGCTGTCTGCCAACGTGATGGCTGCTGACTACGTCGTCGACAAAGAAGGCCAGCACGCCTTCGTTGACTTCAAGATCAGCCACCTTGGCTACAGCTACATCATCGGTACCTTCAAGGACATCGACGGCAAGTTCAGCTTTGATGCTGCCAAGCCAGAAGACAGCAAGATCGAGTTCAACGTGAATACTGCGAGCGTTTTCACCAACAACGCTGAGCGTGACAAGCACATCTCCAGCAAAGACTTCCTGAACGGCACCAAAGCCACGTTTGTTTCCACCAGCGTCAAACCCACCGGCAAAAACGCTGCTGGCAAAGACACTGCCGATGTGACCGGCGACCTGACCATTCTTGGCGTGACCAAGCCCGTCGTGGTCAAGGCCACTTTCCTGGGTGAAGGCAAGGATCCATGGGGTGGCTACCGTGCCGGCTTCGAAGGCACCACCAGCATCAAGCGTTCCGATTTCGGCAAGCAGAAAGACCTGGGCCCAGCGTCCGATGCGCTCGAGTTGTACGTGACGTTTGAAGGTGTCAAAGCGAAGTAATGCTGAGATTGCAGGAGCCGAGCTCGCTCGCGATAGCACTATTGGCAACAGTTGCGAAACCGAGGTGAATCCATCGCGGGCAAGCCTTGCTCCTACAGGTTTACGTTAGTGCATAAAAAATGCCCCTGATCGCGAAATCAGGGGCATTTTTTATGGCAGCGATAAATCAGCGATTGCGGGTCAGCAACGCTGGTTTTTCGCCACGCGGACGGCCTGGCAGTTGATCAAGTTGCTCGGGAGTCGGGAAACGATCGGTTTTCGACTCCTTGTGAATGATCTTCGGCGCTGGACCGCGCGGGTTTTGCACGGCTGGTTCCGACCGTGGCTGATCGTCACGAGCAGGGCGACGGTTGCGGCCTTCTTCGCGACGGGCCTGACCGTCACGTGGTGCACCGCTGCGTGGACCGCTGCGCTTGGCAGGCGGCGTGCCAGTGGTGGCGCCGTCGCTGCTGCGCGGACCGCTTTGGCGACCCTGAGGCTTGCCGCCGGTGCGCGGAGCACCTGCGCCAGCCGTCGTGCTTTGTGCCGGAGCACCCGGACGGCGACCACGGCCCTGAGCCGGTTTGGCCTGGGGAACGTAGTCAACGCGGTTACCGAAGTTATCCACGTCGTCGTCCAGGAACTCGTCCGGAGCACGATCAGCAGCAGCGCGTGGCGCCGGACGCTGTTGTTCACGTGCCGGGGTGCCTTCGCGTGGCTTGTGTTCACGCGCCGGGCGATCGCCACGGCCAGTCGCGGCAGGTTTTTCCTTGCCGCCCTTGTCCTTGCCCTTGTCCTTGCGACCGCCACCACCACCGGTGCCGTTCGGGCCGTCGCCGCGTGGGCCACGTGGGTTGCGCGGGTTACGCACATCCGGACGCTCGCGAACTTCAGGCTTCTCGGCTTCTACTGCGCTGGAGTCGAAGCCCATCAGGTTGCCGTCGGCAATCTTCTGCTTGGTCATGCGCTCGATGCTTTTCAGCAGCTTCTCTTCGTCCGGCGCGACCAGCGAGATCGCTTCGCCCGAACGACCGGCGCGGCCCGTACGGCCGATACGGTGCACGTAGTCTTCGTCGACGTTCGGCAGTTCGAAGTTGACCACGTGTGGCAACTGATCGATGTCCAGACCGCGAGCGGCGATATCGGTGGCTACCAGAATGCGCACTTCACCGGCCTTGAAGTCGGCCAGGGCTTTGGTGCGGGCGTTCTGGCTCTTGTTGCCGTGGATCGCGACGGCGCTGAGGCCGTGTTTGTCCAGGTACTCGGCCAGACGGTTGGCGCCGTGTTTGGTGCGAGTGAACACCAACACCTGTTCCCAGGCGCCAGCGGTGATCAAGTGGGCCAGCAGCGAACGCTTGTGGTTGGCTGGCAGGCGGAATACGCGCTGTTCGATACGCTCGACCGTGGTGTTCGGCGGCGTGACTTCGATGCGTTCCGGGTTGTGCAGCAGCTTGCCGGCGAGGTCGGTGATGTCCTTGGAGAACGTCGCCGAGAACAGCAGGTTCTGCCGTTTGGCTGGCAGGCGGGCCAGAACCTTTTTCACGTCATGGACAAAGCCCATGTCGAGCATGCGGTCGGCTTCGTCCAGCACGAGGATTTCCACGTGGGACAAATCGACGCTGCCTTGGCCGGCGAGGTCGAGCAGGCGGCCAGGGCAGGCCACCAGCACGTCAACACCACGGGACATGGCCTGAACCTGCGGGTTCATGCCGACGCCGCCGAAGATGCAGGCGCTGACGAACTTCAGGTCACGGGCATAGACCTTGAAACTCTCGTGTACTTGAGCCGCGAGCTCGCGGGTCGGGGTCAGGACCAGTACGCGCGGTTGGCGCGGGCCATGACGCTGGGATTTGTCCGGGTGACCGTTAGGGAACAGCCGTTCCAGGATCGGAAGGGCGAAGCCACCGGTTTTACCAGTACCTGTCTGAGCCGCAACCATCAGGTCGCGACCTTGCAACACGGCGGGAATGGCCCGCTGTTGCACCGGAGTAGGCTCGGTATAGCCCGCTGCCTCGATGGCGCGGACTAAAGCCTCGGAGAGACCGAGGGAAGCAAAGGACATGAGTAATCCTGTTTTAGTTAGGGCTTGGCCCAATGGGAGTCTTGCCTGGCGCGAATGGCGTTTATGAGGAACGCAATCCCGTCCGGTCCTGCTGGGCCTTGAAAGCTCGTCTGGAGCGCTCGCGCGGGCTGAAGAGCTGCGCTGTAGCGGGGTCAAGATGCCTTGAACAAGTCCGAGCGTCCGGGCGTGAGCCTGGCGGGAAGGCCGGAGTATAACAGAGCAATCACTGCGCGCCGCTTTCCTGCTGCTCAACGGTTTTTACGGTGGCGGTGGTGGCGGTGGCGGCTTTCACATCGGCACTCACATCGGCACTGGGATCGGCACCGTAACGGGTGCTCAACTCCGCGTAGGCGGGTTCGCGCTTGAAACGCTTGAGCTCGGCGCCGAAACGCTGCACCAGCAAATCCATACCGGCATTTTTACGTACCGCCAGAAACTGACTCTGGTGGCTGATGACGGTCGGGTTTTCAGTGATCCTGTCGCGGATACCCAATTCATCGAGCAGGTGCTGGCCGACCCGGCGATCAGTGATCAACAGGTCGATCCGCCCACGCACTAGCTTGCCAAAGTTGGCTTCATGGGTCGGCGCCGGTTCACGGGTGAATAGCGGCGATTCGCTGAAGTCCTTGCTGTAGAGATAGCCCGGCGAGGTGCCGATGGTCAGGCCTTTCAGGTCGTTCAGGGTGCGAAACGGATAAGGCCGGTCGTTGGCATAGAACATCACGAACTCGACATCCGAGAGCGGTTCAACGGGATAGAGCAGGGTCGCGTCACGCTCATCGCTGTGGAAAATGTCCAGCACGCCATCGGCCTGACCGGATTCGAGCATCGACAGGCAGCGTTTCCACGGCAGGAACTGCCACTCCACTTCGATCCCCAGGCGTTTGAAGACGATGGCCGTGGTTTCGTAATCCAGCCCCAGGGCATTGCCATTTTCCTCGTAGACGTAAGGCGCCCACGGCTCAGTGACAATGCGCAGCTTCTCGCCCCGGGCTGCGAAGCTCAGGCAAGTAAAAAGCAGCACTGTCAGACATTGCGAAATCAGAGGCATGGCTTGAGATTACGACGAGAAATCATAAAGAGCCAGAAACTGGATCCAGAAGCTCTGGCACAAGACATATTCCATAAAAAAGGCCCTGGATTTCGCCAGAGCCTTTTCATGGTTTTGCACTGTTTCAGCGCGGCAACTTCAGGTTGTTCCACACCGCCAGGCTCGCTTCAGCCTGATTCAGTGTGTAGAAGTGCAGCCCCGGTGCGCCACCTTGTAACAGGCGTTCGCACATTTCGGTGATGACTTGCTCACCAAAGCCTTGAATGCTCTGGGTGTCGTCGCCGTAGGCTTCCAGCTGTTTGCGGATCCAGCGCGGGATTTCCGCGCCGCAGGCGTCAGAGAAGCGCGCCAGTTTGCTGTAGTTGGTGATCGGCATGATCCCCGGCACGATCGGGATATTCACGCCCAATGCCCGTACACGCTCAACGAAGTAGAAGTAGCTGTCAGCGTTGAAGAAGTACTGAGTGATCGCACTGTCGGCGCCAGCTTTAGCCTTGCGCACGAAATTGGCGATATCGTCTTCGTAATTGCGCGCTTGCGGATGCATTTCCGGGTAAGCGGCGACTTCGATGTGGAAATGATCGCCGGTCTCTTCACGAATGAATTCGACCAGGTCGTTGGCATGGCGCATTTCACCGCTGGCCATGCCCATGCCCGAAGGCAGGTCACCGCGCAGGGCAACGATACGCTTGATGCCGGCAGCTTTGTACTGGGCCAGCAGGCCGCGCAAGTCGTCCTTGCTGTCGCCCACGCAAGACAGATGCGGTGCGGCAGGGATTTTCACTTCGCTTTCGAGCTGTAACACGGTGTTGAGGGTGCGATCACGGGTCGAACCGCCAGCGCCATAGGTGCAGGAGAAGAAATCGGGGTTATACGTGGCCAACTGACGGGCAGTGGCGAGCAGCTTTTCATGCCCAGCGTCGGTCTTCGTAGGGAAGAACTCGAAGCTGTAGCGACGGTCTTGGGACATGGTCATATCCTTGGAAACGCGAGAGCCAACGGTGTGTCCGTTATGACGCCTTCGCTGGCAAGCCAGCTCCTACAGGGATTGCGTCGTACGCGTTTCCTTTGTAAGAGCCGGCTTGCTGGCGAATCAGGCGATGCGGTGTATCAGAACACCGCGTCGCCGGTCAGTGAATCAGTAGCGGTAAGCGTGCGGCTTGAACGGACCTTCGACGGTCACGCCGATGTAGTCGGCCTGGGTCTTGGTCAGTTGGGTCACAACGCCGCCGAAACCGCGGACCATTTCCAGGGCCACTTCTTCGTCGAGTTTCTTCGGCAGTACTTCAACGGTCAGGCGCTCGGCTTTCTGGGCTGGCGACAGGTCGGCGTACTTCTGACCGAACAGGAAGATCTGCGCCAGCACCTGGTTGGCGAACGAACCGTCCATGATGCGGCTTGGGTGACCGGTAGCGTTACCCAGGTTAACCAGACGGCCTTCGGCCAGCAGGATCAGGTAGTCGTCGTTCTGAGCGTCGAAAGCGCCCGGACCGGTACGGTGGATTTTGTGAACCTGTGGCTTCACTTCTTCCCACGCCCAGTTTTTACGCATGAAAGCGGTGTCGATTTCGTTGTCGAAGTGGCCGATGTTGCAGACAACAGCGCGCTTCTTCAGGGCTTTGAGCATGTTCGAGTCGCAAACATTGACGTTGCCGGTGGTGGTCACGATCAGGTCGATCTTGCCCAGCAGTGCTTTGTCGATGCTGGCTTCGGTGCCGTCGTTGATGCCGTCGATGAACGGCGAAACCAGCTCGTAGCCGTCCATGCAGGCTTGCATGGCGCAGATCGGGTCAACTTCGGAGACTTTAACGATCATGCCTTCCTGACGCAGGGACTGAGCGGAGCCCTTGCCCACGTCACCGTAACCGATGACCAGCGCTTGCTTGCCGGACAGCAGGTGGTCGGTGCCGCGCTTGATCGCGTCGTTCAGGCTGTGACGGCAGCCGTACTTGTTGTCGTTCTTGCTCTTGGTCACCGAGTCGTTGACGTTGATGGCCGGGATTTTCAGCTCGCCCTTGGCCAGCATGTCCAGCAGGCGGTGAACGCCAGTGGTGGTTTCTTCGGTGACGCCGTGGACGCGGTCCAGGATCGCCGGGTATTTCTTGTGCAGCAGCTCGGTCAGGTCGCCGCCGTCGTCGAGGATCATGTTGGCATCCCAAGGCGCGCCATCCTTCAGGATGGTTTGCTCCAGGCACCACTCGTACTCTTCTTCAGTCTCGCCTTTCCAGGCGAAAACCGGGATGCCGGCAGCAGCGATAGCGGCAGCAGCCTGGTCTTGAGTCGAGAAAATGTTGCAGGACGACCAACGCACTTCGGCACCCAGGGCAACCAGGGTTTCGATCAGCACGGCAGTCTGAATGGTCATGTGGATGCAGCCGAGGATTTTCGCGCCTTTGAGCGGCTGCTCACCGGCGTATTTGCGGCGCAGACCCATCAGGGCAGGCATTTCGGATTCGGCGATGATGGTTTCGCGACGACCCCAGGCAGCCAGGGACATGTCGGCCACTTTGTAATCGTTAAAATCTGCAGGCGTGATAACAGCGCTCATGATGAGCCTCCATTCGTAATGTATGCGAATGGGCGCCGTTGTGCGTTTAGTGTCTGGCTGATCACAGCCAAGCAACGCCCCATCCGAGCCTGACAGGTCGAACCTGCTGCAGCGCCCCTCGGACAGGTGGCGGGAAAACGGTAGCAATAGAACGTTACCGTTTTGAAACGGTGGCGATTATAGCCGTGTGAGCGATACTTCCAAAGCGTTTCTGTCGGTCAATGTCTGAACGGTAATCGAGACCATAGTCTATGCGTAATAGAGCTCTAGCCCGGGCTCTGCCATGATGCCCCCCATCATTTCGCAAGACACTCAGGAGTGAATATGAATTTCCACACCCGCAAATGGGTAAAACCTGAAGACCTCAACCCCAACGGCACGCTGTTCGGCGGCAGCCTGTTGCGCTGGATCGATGAAGAAGCAGCGATCTATGCCATCGTCCAGCTGGGCAACCAGCGCGTCGTCACCAAGTACATTTCCGAAATCAACTTCGTCAGCGCCTCGCGCCAGGGCGACATCATCGAGCTGGGCATCACCGCCACCGAGTTCGGTCGCACCTCGATCAGCCTGACGTGTGAAGTGCGTAACAAGATCACCCGCAAAAGCATCCTCACCGTGGAAAAGATGGTGTTCGTCAACCTGGGCGAAGACGGCTTACCGGCGCCGCATGGCCGTACCGAGATCAAGTACGTCAAAGACCAGTTTCAGGATGATGTGGCCGGCTCGTAATGCGAGCCCCATAGGAGCCGAGCTTGCTCGCGATGGCGTCATTCGCATCACCGCCGAAACCGAAGTGAACCCATCGCGAGCAAGCTCGGCTCCTACAGGAGTGGTTTCGTTTATTCGAGTACTGAACAGCTCCGAGCCACGCGTGTCGTACCTACATGACACGCCACCGGTTCAGGAACGCTATGGACACCCCAAAAGACGGCAAGACCCCGAACCTCTCGGCTGAAGAACGGCACGAAGTCGACAAAAACCAGCCACCCCGTGCGGCGGTGCTGCACGAAATCATCCGCACTCAAGGCGATCAGGAACTTGAGCGCAGCGTCGCTGCCTTGTGGTGGTCGGCGCTGGCCGCCGGCCTGACCATGGGCCTGTCGCTGATGGCCATGGGTTTGCTCAACTCACGATTGCCGGACGGTGAACACTTCAAGGTGATCGCCAGTTTCGGCTACTGCGCCGGTTTTCTCGCGGTGATCCTCGCTCGTCAGCAGTTGTTCACCGAAAACACCCTGACCGCCGTGCTGCCGGTCATGACCAAGCCCACATTCAACAACTTCGGTCGGTTGCTGCGCCTGTGGACGGTGGTGCTGGTGGGCAACCTGTGCGGTACGTTGCTAGTGGCTTATGTAATGCTGAATCTGCCGATTTTCGACAGCAAAACCGACCTGGCTTTTCTCGATATCGGCCGCAAAGTCATGGAAAACCACGCCAGTCAAATGTTCGCCAAGGGCATCGTCTCAGGCTGGATGATCGCCACGATGGTGTGGATGATTCCGTCCATGGAGAGCGCAAAGATGTGGATCATCATCCTCATCACCTACCTCATGGCGCTGGGTGATTTCACCCACATCGTGGTCGGCTCCGCCGAGGTGTCTTACCTGGTGTTTGCCGGTGAATTGCCGTGGAAGGATTTCTGGCTGGTGTTCGCCGGGCCCACACTGGCGGGGAATATCATTGGTGGCAGCTTTATCTTTGCTTTGATCAGCCATGCACAGATTCGCAGCGAGAGCGGGCCGCCGAAGAAAAGCGCGGATCAGGCACCTGATCCGCGCAAGCGCGAAGAGAAGTAAAGACAGGTGCACCGCGTCAACTTCATCGCGAGCAGGCTCACTCCTACAGAGAGGGGTGCGGTCCATGTGGGAGTGAGCCTGCTCGCGATAGCGGTTTCAGCAACAAAGCAATTAATCACCGGACACATTGACCGCCGTCGCACCGCGACGTTGCAGGTAAATGAAGAACAACGCCGTCAGCACCGTCAACCCACTGACCAGCGCACCAGTCCACGGCAAGTCCGCCAAGTCCGCGCCACTGGCAACCACCAATCCGCCAATCCACGCACCCGCGGCATTACCGAGATTGAACGCGCTCTGATTCAACGTCGAGCCGAGGTTAGGTGCTTCGTGCGCCTGATCGATGATCAGCAGTTGCAGGATCGGGCACAGGGCGAAAGCAAAAATCCCCCACAGCACCAGCGTGATCGCTGCGGGAATCACCGAGTGGCTGGTCTGCGTGAACGCCGCCAGCACCACCAACACGGCCAGCGCCATGCCCACCAGCGAAGGCAGTAAACGACTGTCCGCCAGTCGACCGCCGAGCATGCTGCCCGCCGTCAAACCCACGCCAAACAGCAACAGCATGATAGTCACGCCATGCGGGCTGACGCCGGTGATGTCTTGCAGGATCGGCGCGATGTAAGTGAACACGCTGAACAGACTGGTCGACGCGAGCACGCTCATGCCCAGCGCCAACACCACATTGACCTTGCCCAGCACCTTGAACTCGCTGGCAAGATTGGCCTTGTCCATGGCGATGTGTGCCGGCAGCCAGCGCCATTGCGCGATAGCGGCAATTACACCAATCACCGAGACCGCCCAGAAGGTCGATCGCCAGCCGGCGTACTGCCCAAGCGCGGTGCCTAATGGCACGCCCAGCACATTGGCCAGCGTCAGGCCGGTGAACATCATTGCAATGGCTTGTGCCCGTTTGTTCGGTGCGACCAGCCCGGCCGCGACCACCGAACCGATACCGAAGAACGCACCATGGCACAACGCGGTGACCACACGGGCAGCCATCAAGGTGGCGTAGTTCGGCGCCAGGGCACACAAGACGTTGCCGAGGATGAACATCAGCGTCATCCCCAGCAATGTCGCCTTGCGCGGCATGTTGGCGGTGCCGACCGCAAGGATCGGCGCGCCGAACACCACCCCCAGGGCATAGCCGGTGATCAACAAGCCGGCGTTCGGGATGCTGACGGCGAGGTCGCGAGCGACGTCGGGCAGCAGGCCCATGATGACGAATTCAGTGGTGCCGATGCCGAACGCGGCAACAGCGAGGGCAAGCAAAGCGAGTGGCATGCGCAAGGTCTCTGTCGGTAGTCTTGACGCTGTGATCATGCATACGCATGCCGATGACCGTTCTCGTTGAGAGCGGGCATGGACAGAAATTATTGGAATTAGTCTGTGCGCAACTGAGTGCGGCGTGGTCGCGTGCAGTATAAACACTGCCGACATATGGCGAATCAATTATCTGGGCGCTTCCTGCAGTGAACAAAAACATAGAAAGGAGTGTGCCGTGCTTGCAACAGCACTGGTGTTAGTAGCAGCGCTGTTGCACGCAGCGTGGAATACCCTGATCAAATTCAGTGCCGAACGCTTGCTGGTGGTGGCCTGCATGGACAGCGTGGCGATGTTGTTTGTCGCCGTGATGTTGCCATTTGTGAGCGTGCCGCCGGTTGAAATCTGGCCATGGATCCTGGCGTCGGCGGCGTTCGAATTGCTCTATCGTTATCTGCTGATCCAGGCCTATCGGGTCGGTGATCTGGGGCTGGTCTATCCGCTGATGCGCGGACTGTCGCCACTGGTGGTGCTGGCCCTGACGCTGATCTTCGCCGGGGAAGTGCTGACGAATCAGCAAATTTTCGGGATCCTGCTGATTCCGTTCGGCATGCTTTGCCTGTTGTGGCAGGGTGGGGGTGGTGTCCGTTTGCCATGGTCGATGTTGCCGGTGGTGGCACTCATTGGACTGTGTATCGGTTGTTATACCTTCATCGACGGCCAGGCATTGAGGCGCTGGTCACACCCGCTGGATTATCTGGTTTGGGTCACACTGCTCAGTGCCTGGCCGTTTCCATTATTGGCGCTGGTGCGCAAACGGCCGGCGTTCATGTTGTTCTGGCGGGAGCAATGGCGGCTGGGGTTGGCGGTCGGGTTTTGCGTGTTGTTCAGCTACGCTCTGGTGCTGTGGGCGATGCAGCTGGGCTCGATTGCCGAAGCCGCGGCGCTACGTGAAATCAGCGTGATTCTGGTGGTGCTATTCGGCATGCGCTACCTGAAAGAACCGTTCGGCCGGCCACGACTTCTGGCCTGTGGGCTGGTGTTGATCGGCATGTTGGTGATGAAGTTTTAACCGAAACCCGAATATCAAAACTGAAGAAAGGACTGCTTTATGACGGTTGCCCTGTGGTGCATTTTGATCGCGATTTTCCTGCCGTATATCTGCACGGGAGTTGCCAAGGCCAGTGGTGGGTACAGGCTGAAAGACAACCATGATCCTCGGGATTTTCTCGATTCGCTGGAGGGTTTGGGCAGGCGCGCGCATGCAGCGCAACTGAACAGTTTTGAAGTGACCCCGGCATTCGCTGCGGCGGTGATCGTCGCGCACCTGGCCGGCAATGCCGACCTGGTGACGATCAATGTGCTGTCGGTGATGTTCATCACCAGCCGGTTGCTGTACATCATTTGCTATCTGGCGGACTGGGCGATTTTGCGGTCGTTGGTATGGTTTGTCGGGATGGGGTTGATTGTCAGTTTCTTTGTGGTGTCTGTCTGACATAGCTCCGGTGATTTTGCCGGCCTCATCGCGAGCAGGCTCGCTCCCACAGGGTCTGGTGGATCACTGAAGATCCATTGTAGGAGCGACGATTCGACTTGCCCGCGAAAGCTATGTATCAGTCGCTGCAAAGCTCAGGGGGTCGTCTTCACCGCATCAGCCACCTGAGGCACCTGCGGCAACGCCGCCCCTTTAGGCCACAGCATCCAGATCTGCCCTTGCTGCTTCATGTCCCCGGCCAATTGCCCGGCCGCTTCGCCTGTGCCCCAGAACAGGTCCGCACGGACCTCGCCGGCAATCGCGCCGCCGGTATCTTGAGCCGCCACCGGGCGAACCAGTGCAGTGCCGTCCGGTTTGGTGGTGGACAGCCACAACAGGCTGCCCAGCGGAATCACCTTGCGGTCTACTGCCGCGCTATACCCCGCCGTCAACGGCACATTCAGCGAGCCGCGAGGCCCTTCGTTACTGTCCGGGTTGCGGGTGAAAAACACATAGCTAGGGTTGCTGGCAAGCAGCTCGGGAATACGCGTCGGATTGGCCTTGGCCCAAGTGCTGATCGCGCCCATGGTCACGTCTTCTTTCTTCAGCTCACCTTGCTCCACCAGCCAGCGACCGATGGGCCGATACGGATGGCCGTTCTGGTCGGCGTAAGCGATGCGCAGCTGGCGACCGTCATCGAGCTGGATACGCCCCGAACCCTGGATTTGCAGGAATTGCAGGTTCATCGGATCAGTCAGCCAGGCAACCACCGGCGCCTTGACCCCTTTGGTCCCGATCGTCGCTGCATCGTCGTAAGGCTTGAGCACTCGCCCTTCAAGTCGACCGCGCAGGCGTTTGCCCTTGAGTTCCGGATAGAGGCTGTCCAGCGAGACAATGATCATGTCCTCGGGTACGCCATAGACCGGGATGTTTGCCGTCGTGGTTTGGGTCAGGCTGCCCGGGTAGACCGGTTCGTAGTAGCCGGTGATCAAACCGTTGGGGTTGTCATTGGCGGCGCGCAGGCCATAGACATCCAGATTCTGTTTCAGAAAACTGCGGATATCAGGGGCGGTTTGCGACACGTTGGCGGAAGCCGCGCAGGTCGTGCCCCAGACCGGGTCGGCCTTGAGTCGGTTGCAGGCGCTGCGCCACGAACCGAAACCGGCGACCAGGTCGTTATCGGACACCGTTGGCAGCGCTTCCCAAGTGGCGCTGGAATAGGTGGCCAGTGCGTGGGTTTTTGGCTTGTTGTTATCGCCGCCGGTGCAGCCGGCGAGTACGGCCACCATTGGAAGAGTCCACGCGAGGTGGTGACGCCATGCCTTGAAACGGCTGTTCATGGAGTAATTCCTTTGCCGGTCGCTTGAGTGCTCCATGCGCTCAAACAACCCGTATTGATAATAGGGCTATTGGTCTTTGTCGATGACACGAGGATACTGGCCGCCGTTTCCCGTGACCTGAAGCCACCATGATTTTTAAAAGACTTTCTGTTGTATTGCTGGCGTGCCTGACGTTGTCCGCTTGCGGCGGTGTCGACCCGAATTCGCCGCTGGGTCAGCGCAAGACGATTTTCAAACAGATGCTCAAAACCGGTGAAGACCTGGGCGGCATGTTGCGTGGTCGCATTGCGTTTGATGGCCCGAAATTCGTCGACGGTGCCGTGAAGCTCGATGCGCTGTCCCGTGAACCGTGGAAACATTTTCCACAGGTGCGCGAAGAAGATCACTCCAGCGCCAAGGACAATGTCTGGCAACAGCAGGCACGTTTTCAGGAAATGTCCCGCGACCTTGAAGCCGCCACCGGTGAATTGGTGATCGCCAGCCAGGTGCAGCCTTACAAGGCCAGCAATCTTGGGCCGGCGGTGCAGAAAGTTGAAGATGCCTGCAGTGCTTGCCATAAACAGTTTCGGGATCATTGATTCTCGCTTTGCTAGATGATCGTTCCCTACGCTCTGCGTGGGAATGCCTCAAGGGACGCTCTGCGTCCAGTGACGCGGAGCGTCATGGGCTGCATTCCCACGCGGAGCGTGGGAACGATCACTACAACCTCTTTCGCTTTGCGGGGGACTTACTTATCCAGCTCGTCGAGCGCATCCTGCAATTCTTTGCGGGACTCGGCGAGTTTGTCTTTGCGGTTGTTGATCTTCTCGGGGTCACCTTTCTTCATGGCTTTGTCGAGGTCGGCCTGACGCTTGCTGACTTCATGCTTGGCGTCGAGGACTTTGTTTTCTCGCTCTTTCTTCAGCGAGGCGTCGGTGCAATGAGCCGTGACTTCGCTCAGGGCGGTTTCCAGGCCAGCTTGCTGGTCGGCGTTGCCGTGTGACTTGGCCAGTTCGATCTGGTTGATGATGCCCTGTTTCTTGGCCGCGCATCCGGTCAGCTCTGGCGCTTCTTCAGCCGCCATCAGTGGAGCGGCCAACACACTGCAAAGGGTCAGCAGGGCGAGCGGTGAAAGAAATTTCATAAAAGCTCCATGTGCAAAGGCAAGCGGGTCAGTGTGGCGATGGGCGTTTGAGCACATCGGCAGCTAGGGGTTCCCGGGCTGCCGGGCATTGTCGGTCTCTAGAAACCGTCAATTCCGGCAATTCGTAATGTTTCACTCAAGGCCAGGACCTGCGGGTCGCGAAAAAAAGCGCTCAGTTGGGCCGCACGTCCCGGGCCGATCCCGGCTTCAGCCTGCCATTGTTCGGTGTTTCGATTCGCCAGTTCCTGCCATGAATTGGCAAGCTGCGCCTGCCCTGTCGGAGGTAAACCCAAGGCTTTCAACCAACGACTGAAAGGACGCTGTCGAGCGCTGTTGAAACTGTTTAAAAGACGAGCACTGCTGCGTTCGCCGAAGCCGTTAATGGTAGCAAGCTCTTGAGCGTCGAAGGTCAACCAATCCAGCAGGCCATTCAGGCGGCCTGTTTCTAAAAGTTTCTTCCAAGTACCGGGGCCGACATGAGGTAAGGCCAGCCCCTGCTTGCCACTGAGCCAGGCCAGTCGCGCAAGGAATTGGCTTTCGCACCCCGGTGTCGGCTTCCAGCAACTCAAAAGATGGAAGTCGGCTGCCAGCGGAACATTCAACTCAGGGCGTTCGGTGTTGCGAAGTACAACGCTGTCGAGCCTGGGAATGGTCAGTCCCGCGAGGCTGATGGACACCTGATCGCCGGGACGGATGTCCAGCTCCTCCCAGCGCCGTAGCGAGCTGACACTCACGCGCTTGATCTGCCGGTCATCAAGTGCCACCGGTTTCAGGTTCAGCACCGGTGTGATCCGACCGGTGCGACCGACCTTGAAGTCGATTGTTCGCACCTGAGCCAGCGCCTGAGCGAATGGGTATTTCCAGGCGACGGCCCAGTAGGGTGGTTTTGCCTGCCAGCGTTCGGTCGAGGGGCGCTGACTTTGGCGCAGGACGACACCGTCGCTGGCAAACGGCAGGGGCGAGCGATACCAGAGATCGCGCCAGCGTTGCGCATCAGTCAATGTCTGGATCGGTTGCCTGTAGGGTGCAGTGCTCGGGAAGCCCAGCTCATCCAGAGTCGCGCTACGCTCGGGCAGATTGGCCGGGCCTTGTGGCCAGTCCCAGACAAACAGCCTGATGCTGGCGGCGTGTTCAGGGGTGAGCGTCTTGCGGGCCATCAGGCCGGCCACGGTGGAGCGGGCATTGAGGCTGCCGGCCTTGGCTTGTACGTGGTCAGTCAGATGCCAATAGAGTTCGCCTTGCACCAGCAAATCGACTGATTGGGCCAGTTGCCGAGGAATGCTGGTGATCAATCGTGCCGAGGTAGTCCAGTCCTGTCCGTTCACCCCGTCGCCACGGCTGATGGCTTGGTGTAGCAGGCCATCGCGATAGATCAAAGTCACGGCCACACCATCGATCTTGGGTTGTATCCAGAGGTCCTTGCGATCGCGCAGCCAGTTTTCCACGGCCTGTTCATCACGGAGTTTGTCCAGGCCGGTGTGGGCGATGGGGTGGGCTGTCTGGCCACTGGCAGTGCGCAAGGGTTCGGGCGCACTGCCCAAGTCAAAACACTCACGCCATTCGATCAATTGCGCGCGAGACTGATCGTAGATTTCGTCGGCGACCAGTGAGCGTTCGCCCCGGTGATAGTGGTCGTCCCAAAGGTCGATTTGTTTTTGCAGGGCGGTAATTTCGTCCAGGGCGCGGGCGGGCGGCCACTCGGGGCAGTCGGCTGCGTTTGAGCTCAGGCAAAACAAGGTCAGGAGGACAGCGGACAACAGGCGTAGAAGCATCGTGAGCGTCCTTGCTCAAGTGGAGTGCTTTCAAGGTTAGCCAGCTTTCGGGCGTTGGCAGCGACGATGTTTTTCGGTGTGTTTCGAGACGCGGAGATCAAAAGTTCGCAGCCTCGTTTCAATCGACAGCTGCTACACAAATCCCTGTAGGAGCTGTCGAGTGAAACGAGGCTGCGATTTGTTGGATTTCGCGCAATAACGCAATAAAAAGCCCCGCACGGCGAACCGTGCAGGGCTTTGGGTACCGCCGGGAAATCTTACAAACCGGCAGCCAAGCGCAGGTCGTCGGCGCGGTCGGTTTTTTCCCAAGTGAACGTGGTGAATGTATCGTCGCCAACGGTCTTGGTGGCCGGGGTGCGACCGAAGTGGCCGTACGCAGCCGTTTCCTGGTACATCGGGTGCAGCAGGTTGAGCATGGTGGTGATTGCGTATGGACGCAGGTCAAAAATTTCTCGAACCAGTTTGACGATTTTGTCGTCGCTGATTTTGCCGGTGCCGAAGGTGTTCAACGAGATCGATGTAGGCTGAGCAACACCGATCGCGTAGGAAACCTGAATCTCGCAGCGCTCGGCCAGGCCGGCAGCAACGATGTTTTTGGCCACGTAACGACCGGCGTAAGCGGCCGAACGGTCAACCTTCGATGGATCTTTACCGGAGAACGCGCCGCCGCCGTGACGGGCCATGCCGCCGTAGCTGTCGACGATGATCTTGCGACCGGTCAGACCGCAGTCGCCAACCGGGCCGCCGATGATGAACTGGCCAGTCGGGTTGATGTGGAACTGGGTGTCTTTGCTCAGCAGTTCGGCAGGCAGTACGTGCTTGACGATCAGCTCCATCACGCCTTCGCGCAGGTCTTTGTACGACACGTCAGGGTTGTGCTGGGTCGACAGTACGACGGCGTCGATGCCGACAACTTTGCCGCCTTCGTAACGGCAAGTCACTTGCGACTTGGCGTCCGGGCGCAGCCAAGGCAGCAGGCCGGATTTACGGGCTTCGGCCTGGCGTTGAACCAGTTGGTGCGAGAAAGTGATCGGTGCTGGCATCAGCACGTCGGTTTCGTTGCTGGCGTAGCCGAACATCAGGCCCTGGTCGCCTGCACCCTGATCTTCAGGCTTGGCACGGTCGACACCCTGGTTGATGTCAGGGGACTGCTTGCCGATGATGTTCATCACACCGCAAGTGGCGCCGTCGAAGCCGACATCGGAGCTGTTGTAGCCGATGTCCAGAATGACGTTACGCACGATCTCTTCCAGATCGACCCAGGCCGACGTGGTCACTTCACCGGCGATGATTGCAACGCCAGTCTTTACCAGCGTCTCGCACGCCACACGGGCGAACTTGTCTTCAGCAATGATGGCGTCCAGCACCGCATCGGAAATCTGGTCGGCGATTTTGTCCGGATGTCCTTCAGACACGGACTCGGAGGTGAAGAGGGAGTATTCGCTCATCTCGATGTTTTCCTGAATTTACCGATGGTGAGTGTCGCCAGTCGGTCGCTGAAAGTGGCGGACCTGGATCTGGAAACCATTGCGTAAGCCTACATAGAGACTTTCCCCGGGAACGAGTCCCGCAGCGGTGGCCCAACGGGCCAAATCGTCCTGTTCAAACCCCAACCAGAGATCACCGCAGGCCTCCCTGGCCCAACTCTGGTTGTGGCTACATAACTCTGTTACGAGCAGGCTACCGCCCGGTTGCAGCAAGTCGGCCATGTGTTTGAGTGCTTCGGCCGGCGCGGCGAAATGGTGCAGCACCATGTTCAGTACAACGCAATCGGCTTGAAGGCTTACACCGTCCAATGCATCGGCCAATTGCAGGCTGACGTTAGCCAGCTTTTCACGTTCACAGACCTGGCGGGTCAGTTCGAGCATCGCCGGGCTGTTGTCCAGCGCAGTGACTTCAGTGAAACGGCGCGCCAGTTCCGGCAGAAACTCGCCATCACCGGGGCCGACTTCAATGGCCGTGGCGCCTGTGCTGAAACTCAACTTGTCGAGCAAGGCCACCACGCTTTCACGGTATTGGGGCAGGCCGGCGATCAAGTCTTGCTGGGCGCGAAATTTCTCCGCAACCCGTGAGAAAAAGTCCTGGCTGGCCGCTGCTCGTTGCCCATGCACCTGGCCGATCCGCGATTGCACATCGGCCGGCAGGGTCAGGTTGTCCACTTCTTCCAGCAGCGCGGCGTGCAGCTTGCCACCCAGCAGGTCGGTATGGGGCAGGGCGCGACGGTAGAAAATCGCGTTACCTTCACGGCGGGTCGCCACCAGGCCGGCCTGGGCCAATACCTTGAGGTGATGACTCATGCCGGACTGACCGATGCCGAAGATCTGCGCCAGCTCCAGTACGCCGAACGAATCGTTGGCCAGGGCGCGCAATACATTCAGACGCAGAGGATCGCCGCCGGCCTTGCAGAGGGCCGCCAGCTCGTCGCAATTGTCATGTTGAATGGAAGGCACGGGTAAATTCATAGGGCCAGCAGTCTAGTGACGGGTAGAAATCCCTGCAAGAGCAATATCAAAAAGTTTTGATATTGCTCGATAGATGGCACTTCCGAACGTGTCGTTCACTCTACAAACGAATAGCAGAAAGGTTTCACCCGTCGAAACCACCTTAATCCATTGGAAAAACGCCTCCAGATGACTATCTGTCATTGCCCCGAGGCGGCCCGGTGAGGGAAAATGCTCGCCTTTTTTCCATTTCGTTTTATTCACTCTCGTTACAGAACCCGCAGGAGAACAGCGATGCCAAGCCGTCGTGAGCGTGCCAACGCCATTCGTGCCCTCAGTATGGATGCCGTGCAAAAAGCCAACAGCGGCCATCCCGGTGCCCCTATGGGTATGGCGGATATCGCCGAAGTACTTTGGCGTGACTACCTTAAGCACAACCCGAGCAATCCATCGTTCGCCGACCGTGACCGCTTCGTCCTGTCCAACGGCCACGGTTCGATGTTGATTTACTCGCTGCTGCACCTGACCGGCTACGACCTGTCGATCGATGACCTGAAGCAGTTCCGCCAATTGCACAGCCGCACCCCGGGTCATCCGGAACTCGGCTATACCCCGGGCGTTGAAACCACCACCGGTCCACTGGGTCAGGGCTTGGCCAACGCCGTTGGTTTTGCCCTGGCAGAAAAAGTCCTGGCGGCGCAGTTCAACCGTCCTGGCCATAATGTTGTCGATCACCACACCTACGTGTTCCTGGGTGATGGCTGCATGATGGAGGGCATTTCCCACGAAGTCGGTTCCCTGGCCGGTACCTTGGGCCTGGGCAAATTGATCGCTTTCTACGATGACAACGGCATTTCCATCGACGGCGAAGTCGAAGGCTGGTTCACCGACGACACCCCGAAGCGTTTCGAAGCCTACAACTGGCAAGTGATCCGCAACGTCGACGGTCATGACCCGGAGGAAATCAAGACCGCCATCGAAACCGCGCGTAAAAGCGATCAGCCAACCCTGATCTGCTGCAAGACCACCATTGGTTTCGGTTCGCCGAACAAGCAAGGCAAGGAAGACTGCCACGGCGCCCCATTGGGTGACGCGGAAATCGCTCTGACCCGTGCTGCCCTGAAGTGGAGCCACGGTCCGTTCGAAATCCCGGCTGACATCTACGCCGAGTGGGACGCCAAGGAAGCCGGCAAAGCGGCCGAAGCCGAGTGGGATCAGCGTTTCGCTGCTTACTCCGCTGCATTCCCTGAGCTGGCCAACGAACTGGTTCGTCGCCTGAGCGGCGAGCTGCCGGCTGATTTCGCGGAAAAAGCCTCGGCTTATATCGCTGAAGTGGCGGCCAAGGGCGAAACCATCGCCAGCCGTAAAGCCAGCCAGAACGCTCTGAATGCCTACGGCCCGCTGTTGCCTGAACTGCTGGGCGGCTCCGCTGACCTGGCCGGTTCCAACCTGACCCTGTGGAAAGGTTGCAAAGGTGTTTCGGCTGAAGATGCCAGCGGCAACTACATGTACTACGGCGTTCGCGAGTTCGGCATGAGCGCGATCATGAACGGCGTGGCCCTGCACGGCGGTCTGGTGCCTTACGGCGCAACGTTCCTGATGTTCATGGAATATGCGCGCAACGCGGTACGCATGGCGTCGCTGATGAAGAAACGCGTGGTGTTCGTCTACACCCACGACTCCATCGGCCTGGGCGAAGACGGCCCGACTCACCAGCCAATCGAGCAACTGACCAGCCTGCGCAGCACGCCGAACCTCGACACCTGGCGCCCAGCCGATGCCGTTGAATCGGCCGTGTGCTGGAAGGCGGCTCTGGAACGCAAGGACGGCCCTTCGGCGCTGATCTTCTCGCGTCAGAACCTGCAGCACCAGGATCGCAACGCGCTGCAAATCGCCGACATCGCCCGTGGCGGTTATGTGTTGAAGGACTGTGACGGCGAGCCTGAGCTGATTCTGATCTCCACCGGTTCCGAAGTGGGCCTGGCGGTTCAGGCTTACGACAAGCTGACCGAGCAAGGTCGCAACGTGCGTGTTGTTTCGATGCCTTGCACCAGCGTGTTCGATGCTCAGGACGCCGGCTACAAGCAAGCGGTTCTGCCGTTGCAGGTCAGCGCCCGTATCGCCATCGAAGCCGCTCACGCGGACTACTGGTACAAGTACGTGGGCCTGGAAGGCCGCGTGATTGGCATGACCACCTACGGCGAGTCGGCGCCTGCGCCAGCCTTGTTCGAAGAGTTCGGTTTCACCCTGGAAAATATCCTGGGTCAGGCTGAAGAGCTGTTGGAAGACTAAGCACAGCGCGGTGGTTTCATGACCACCGCAATCCCTTGTAGGAGCTGGCTTGCCAGCGAAGGCGTCCTTTCATTCGACAGCAATGTTGAATCTGATGGCCCTTTCGCTGGCAAGACAGCTCCTACAAGGGTTGCGTTGCACACAAGAGTTTCGTCTGACTGCGTCTATCGAGAACCCCATGCCTCAACCGCGTCCTTACAAAGTTGCACTCAACGGCTACGGCCGGATTGGTCGTTGCGTCTTGCGTGCATTGTTTGAGCGAGGCGAGAAGGCCGGGTTTGAAATTGTCGCGATCAACGATCTGGCTGACATGGCCAGTATCGAATACCTGACACGCTTCGACTCCACGCACGGGCGTTTTCCCGGTGAAGTGAGGGTTGAGGGCGATTGTCTGCATATTAATGGCGACTGCGTGAAAGTCCTGCGCAGTGCCACCCCCGAAGGCATCGATTGGGCGTCGCTGGGCGTCGATCTGGTGCTGGAGTGCTCCGGCGCTTATCACACACGTGCCGATGGCCAGCGCTTCCTCGACGCCGGCGCGCCGCGTGTGTTGTTTTCCCAGCCGATGGCCAGCGAGGCTGATGTCGACGCCACCATCGTCTACGGCGTGAACCAGGATTGCCTGACCGGCGATGAACTGCTGGTGTCCAACGCGTCCTGCACCACCAACTGCGGCGTGCCGCTGTTGCGCCTGCTGGATCAGGCGATCGGTCTGGAATACGTGTCGATCACCACCATTCACTCGGCGATGAACGATCAGCCGGTGATCGACGCTTATCACCACGAAGACCTGCGCCGCACCCGTTCGGCGTTCCAGTCGGTGATCCCGGTGTCCACTGGTCTGGCGCGTGGCATCGAACGCCTGCTGCCGGAACTTGCCGGGCGAATTCAGGCCAAAGCCGTACGCGTGCCGACGGTTAACGTGTCTTGCCTTGATATTACGATGCAGACCGTCAGCGACACCGACGCCACCGAGGTCAACAGGATTCTGCGCGAGGCCGCCAGCAGTGGCCCGCTCAAAGGCTTGCTGGCCTATACCGAGTTGCCTCATGCCAGTTGTGATTTTAACCATGACCCACATTCGGCGATCGTCGATGCCAGTCAGACTCGAGTTTCCGGCCCGCGGCTGGTGAACATTCTGGCCTGGTTCGACAACGAATGGGGTTTTGCCAACCGAATGCTGGACGTTGCAGAACACTATCTGCAAACAGCTACTCCAACAGCTTCTCCAAAACAGTAACTCAGGAATTGCGACCCATGACCGTGTTGAAGATGACCGACCTCGATCTGCAAGGTAAGCGCGTACTGATCCGCGAAGACCTCAACGTCCCAGTCAAGGACGGTGTTGTCACCAGCGATGCGCGAATCCTGGCCTCGCTGCCGACCATCAAGCTGGCCCTGGAGAAAGGCGCGGCCGTGATGGTCTGCTCGCACCTTGGCCGTCCGACCGAAGGCGAATTTTCCGCCGAGAACAGCCTCAAGCCCGTTGCTGACTACCTGAGCAAGGCTCTGGGTCGTGAAGTGCCGCTGGTCGCTGACTATCTGGGCGGCGTCGACGTCAAAGCCGGCGAGATCGTACTGTTCGAAAACGTGCGCTTTAACAAAGGCGAGAAAAAGAACGCTGACGAACTGGCCCAGCAATACGCCGCCCTGTGCGACGTGTTCGTGATGGACGCCTTCGGCACCGCTCATCGTGCCGAGGGTTCGACCCACGGCGTGGCCAAGTTCGCCAAAGTCGCTGCCGCTGGCCCGCTGCTGGCTGCTGAACTGGACGCACTGGGCAAAGCCCTCGGCGCCCCGGCTCAGCCAATGGCCGCCATCGTTGCCGGCTCCAAGGTCTCGACCAAGCTCGACGTACTGAACAGCCTTAGCCAGATCTGCAACCAGTTGATCGTCGGCGGCGGCATCGCCAACACCTTCCTGGCCGCTGCCGGTCACCCGATTGGCAAGTCCCTGTACGAACCGGACCTGCTGGACACCGCTCGCGCTATCGCCGCCAAGGTCAGCGTGCCGCTACCGGTCGACGTCGTGGTTGCCAAGGAATTCGCCGAGAGCGCCACTGCTACCGTCAAGCTGATCGCTGACGTGGCCGCCGACGACATGATCCTGGACATCGGCCCGCAGACTGCGGCGAATTTCGCCGAGCTGCTGAAGTCGTCCAAGACCATTTTGTGGAACGGTCCGGTAGGTGTGTTCGAGTTCGACCAGTTCGGTAACGGCACCAAAGTGCTGGCCCAGGCCATTGCAGAAAGCTCGGCGTTCTCCATCGCTGGCGGCGGCGACACCCTGGCGGCTATCGATAAATATGGCGTGGCCGAGCAGATCTCCTACATTTCTACCGGTGGCGGCGCGTTCCTCGAGTTCGTCGAAGGCAAGGTGCTGCCAGCCGTTGAAGTCCTGGAAAGCCGGGCCAAGGCCTGAGGCCGCCCATTTGACCAGGCAAAGGAGTGTTTACATGGTCAAGACGTTAACGCTGTTGATCGCAGCGGGCATGCTGGCGGCTTGCGGGAGTAACCCGAAAGCCATGCCGGAGCCTGCGCCGCAGACCCAGGAAAAAGGCTGCTACCAGGCCGACTGGCAAGCGGAAACCAACCCGGTGATCAACAAGCGTTCCGGGCCGGATGGCCTGGATAAATACGAGACACAGACACCCGCCAAGGAACAGGGTTGTCCTTGACGGGTCTGACTCATTACTCAGGGCTGGCGGCGTGCGCCGTCAGTCGAGGAACATGGATGAAAGGTTTTATCGCCGTTACGGCGCTGGCGTTGCTGGCCGGTTGCGCTCAGTTGAACCTGTTCCAGTCGTCTGCACCTGTGGATAACTGGACCACCTGGACCTGTGACAGTCAGGCCAAAGTACTGTGGCGCTACACCGACGACAGCCGCAAGGAAGTCGACGTGCGCCTGGGCGGGGCTGACCAGGTGTACCGCTTGAAACAGGAGCCGGGCGCCGAAGGTTCGCTGTACAGCAATGACATGCTGGCGTTTCACATAAAAGGTGAGGAAGGCCTGGTTTACTGGGTCGCCACCAATGATTTGATTGGCCGCGGTTGTAAAGCGCAGTAAGACGAAACCAACGCAAAACCTGTAGAAGCTGGCTTGCCAGCGAAGAGGCCCTTGAGGCACGTGGTGTCCCAGCGGACGCCTTCGCCGGCAAGCCGGCTCCTACAGGGGATGTGTTGGCCAGTACGCATTGACCGAATTCGCAGCCCGGACCAACCCCCGATCTGCAATAACTTGAATAGCCGCCGCCGCTACGGCAGGCTGGCACGATTAACGACCCAAACCGGGAGAGACATACACAATGGCACTTATCAGCATGCGCCAGATGCTGGACCACGCAGCCGAGTTCGGCTACGGCGTTCCAGCCTTCAACGTCAACAACCTTGAGCAGATGCGCGCCATCATGGAAGCCGCTGACAAGACTGACTCCCCGGTGATCGTCCAGGCTTCGGCCGGTGCTCGCAAATACGCCGGCGCCCCGTTCCTGCGTCACCTGATCCTCGCGGCAATCGAAGAATTCCCGCACATCCCGGTGTGCATGCACCAGGACCACGGCACCAGCCCTGACGTCTGCCAGCGTTCCATCCAACTGGGCTTCAGCTCGGTGATGATGGACGGTTCCCTGGGCGAAGACGGCAAGACCCCGACCGACTACGACTACAACGTCCGTGTTACTCAACAAACCGTGGCCCTGGCTCACGCCTGCGGCGTCTCGGTAGAAGGCGAGTTGGGCTGCCTGGGTTCGCTGGAAACCGGCATGGCCGGTGAAGAAGACGGCATCGGCGCCGAAGGCGTTCTGGATCACAGCCAAATGCTGACCGACCCGGAAGAAGCCGCTGACTTCGTCAAACGCACCCAGGTCGACGCCCTGGCCATCGCCATCGGCACCAGCCACGGCGCTTACAAGTTCACCAAGCCGCCTACTGGCGACGTACTGGCCATCGACCGCATCAAAGAAATCCACAAACGCATCCCGAACACCCACCTGGTGATGCACGGTTCGTCTTCGGTTCCGCAAGAGTGGCTGGCGATCATCAACCAGTACGGCGGCGACATCAAAGAAACCTACGGCGTGCCGGTTGAAGAAATCGTCGAAGGCATCAAGCACGGCGTACGCAAGGTCAACATTGATACGGACCTGCGTTTGGCGTCCACCGGTGCGATGCGTCGCCTGATGGCGACCAACCCGAGCGAGTTTGATCCGCGTAAGTTCTTTGGTGCGACTGTGACTGCGATGCGTGATGTTTGTATTGCACGTTATGAAGCGTTTGGTACGGCGGGTAATGCTTCGAAGATCAAGCCGATCTCGTTGGAAGGGATGTATCAGCGGTATTTGAAGGGTGAGTTGAACGCTAAGATTAACTAAATATTTTGAAGTTATATTGACATGAACAACCCGTCGTAAGACGGGTTGTTCATGGATGGTTGTTTTTCAAAATGACGAGTAAGTCTGAGTTTTTTCTTCCTTAGCTTAAGTTAATGGTAAGAGTTGGGCCCCAATCAGAGAAAGAGTTGGCTAACACGCACCTTGCTGTAATGGATAGGGTCTCAGGTCCCTGAAGTTTTAATGTTGCAGAGAAATGACCACGTTCGTCACAAAAAACACTAGCCAATTCGTATCCGTGGTTGGCAATACAGATACTTACGTTAGTGCGGGGTTCTCCCACGCCTATTACAGGCACGTTGCTATGGGGGTGTGTGCTGTGAGCTTCCGGACTTGTAAAGTAAGGGGCTTTAATAGTCTTTTATTTCCTTCCTGTGATTTTTGATTCTGGTGCTTAGTGCTGTTAGAGATGTCGCGATTTTTAGTTTGGCAACTCATGCAGAGAAGGACCAGAAAAGGGGGCGGATTTATTTATGTTCTTCTTTTATTGTGTTTCGTAGATAAGACTAGTTCTGTGAGGTTGCACGGTCACCTGTAATAAATGACAGTTCTTGATATATTTTTTCTATAGGGGGACAGATTTTTTGCGGACAAAAGTGAGGGAGAGGGGACGGGAGAGGGGACAGATCTATTTGATCCAAAAGGGGACAGATTTATTTAATGATCTATTTGATCCAAAAGGGGACAGATTTATTTAATGATCTATTTAATCCCCTAGTGCTTCTATTCGGGCTGTTTCGAAGGCCGACCTCGCGTTCGATGCGATATACGCAATCCAGTGATTTGTTCAATTTCATTTGTAAATCGAGAATCCCCCGTCAACTGACCGCGTTGGAGTGCTCCTCTGATCAGCTGTAATTCTGAGGGAGGAATCACCTGGTCCATGAAGGAGGTATAGCGAGCAAGGCGCTCGGTATGGGTTTTACCGAGTTCGTTGAAGCAAAGGTCTTCATCCAGCCAATGGTTTTCTGCAGTTTCGTTGAGACGCAGGTGCAAGCTCGACCAAGGGTAATCTTGTGCATGCTGAACCATCTGAGCGCGCACCGGGTTTAGCTCGATGTATCGGCTACATGCCAGCAGATAGGTATCAGTTTGAACCACGCTGGATTTGTATCGACTCTCCCACAACGTACCTGAGCGTCCCTCCAGCTTGTTGCGATATCGTGTCATGCGGCCCGCCAGGCTTTTCATTAATTGTCCGAGACCCGCAACGGCGTCCCCCGGCGCGAGCAATAAATGGACATGATTGGTCATCAAGCAAAAGGCATACACCTTCACGTCGAAAGTGTTTTTGAGCTCTCGAAGATCCTCCAGGTAGCGCTTGTAGTCACTCGGTTCGGCGAATACAACCTGCTTGTTGTGGCCTCGTTGCACGACGTGATGCGGATAATTGGGTAAAACAATACGTGCCATTCTGGGCATATAGCCTCCTACGTCCTTGTAGTGATTGGGGAAGCGTAGCATCAAATAGATGTGATCCAGTCTGAAGAGTCATTCGCGGTGTTTTTTCTTGTTTGGATTGCTCCTGTATCGCCAAAAGGTATTAAAAACTGTCATTTCTCTCAGGTGATTTAAAGTTTGGCTCTGTCTATGGTTAGTGTGTAGCTGCAGGAGGTGAGGAGATTAAATAGATCTGTCCCCTTTCCCTTCACCTTTTGGGATGTCCCCATTTTTTATTATTTATTTACGGAGAGTATATCCATGGAAAATAGCAAATTCGGAGGCGGTAATATTCAGCTTTCTATTCCGATGCGATTAGAGTCGCTGAGTAGTAAGCAGCGAATTGATGTGACGCTGGGTAGCGGCGAGGTCGTACAAGGTCTTTTTGATTCCTGCACTGATGGCATACTGGCGTTAACTTTGGTTGGTTCTGGTGAAAAAACAACGATCAAAGTCGGCGATATCACAAAGCTAGATATCCCACAGCTTATTCCAAAGGCAAGATGAAAGTCGGATGCTCCCAATAAAAACCCGCATTACTGCGGGTTTTTATTAGCTGTAAATAGGCTACTGCGCTTTCGGTTGATCAAAGCCGCGCTGTTCAATCACTCGAAACACATCGTTTGCATCCTGGATCAGGATCCGGGCGATGTTGGTAACGGTGTTGATGTCGTTCTCGGCGTAGTCGGGCAGGCTGGTGCAGGCCATCAGGTTCAGGTATTTGAGGACGGCATTGAGGCGTTCGCTGACGCAGTTATGGAGTTCGCGTAGCGGGGCGTCATTGTCGATGAGAAGGACGGATAGTCGGTGGCCAACTGGGACATTGGGGTGAAGCGGCGGGGCGGATTGTTCATTGTCATAAGTAAATCTTCCTCGTATCTGAAAGAAGAACTACTACCGTTCGCTGCGAAACGAATGGGGTGGTAGCTATGTGCGGGTTCGCAGACCAGGGATACGAGGAACCCGGCAGACCCGAAGGTCTCCCACACACAGCCACCATAAAAAGGAGGACGAGTGCTGAGGCGCCCATCTTTCTCGAGGCGCTAGGTTACTACACGTATCGCTAGGGCTGCGAAACCCTATCGCCAACGATGTCGGCGACAGGCCAACTTTAGGCAGCGATTCGGGTAGCCGCAACCGGGCTGTAGGACGTGTATGCGGACATTGTGACGAGGAAGCTTGCTCCCGTTCGGCGGCGCAGGCGCCGTAAATCGGGGGTGTGGTGTGTCTGTGGAAATCAGGTGGCAGGATTTGGGGCTACTTCGTAGCCCAGCGGGAGCAAGCTCCCTCGCCACGGTCGGAGGAGTCCTACGAGTTTTTCGGACGCTCAGATGTTTTTTTGTAGCAGCTGTCGAGCTCGCGGGCTCGGCAGCTGCTACATGGATCGGGATGGTGGGCTATTTGTCGTGATCAATATCCAGCTTACTAAACGTCACTTTCCCACCCTCGCTGGTGTACCCAGTGTTGTCTTGCACATAAACCCCAGCCTTGAAGTACAGCGGTTTATCACGCCAGGTGGCGCTGATGTTGGTGTCCCACTGATAACCCGCGGCACTGATGCCCAACGCACCACCCGGGCTCAGGTGAATCAGATAGGAAAACTCCTGATCCAGTTTCACGCCCGTCGCAATGGTGATTACCCGGCCTTCATCATCATCCGGATGCATGCGCACTTTGGCGACGATGTTGCCGGTAGAGGTCTTGGTCTTGTACTGGTATTCAACCTTGACCAACGGTTTCTGGCTTTCATAGGCATGGATCTGGCCAATGACGATCTTGCCCGAGCTGGGCACCTGATTCACCGCCAGCGTCGCGCGAAGGGAGTTGTCGGCGTCCGGGTAGTACCAGTTTTTCAGGGTGCCGTTGCTGTAGGTTTCGCGCAGTTCGGTGCGAGGGTAGATGGCATTTGCGGTGCGCGAACCCGTTACCGGGGCCCAGAAGAACAAGGTGCCAGTGTCGGAATGGAAGTATTGGTCCTTGAAGCCGTCCACCAGTTTGGCGGTTTCAACGGTGTACGGCGGATTGCCCACAGGAACGCTGAGGTTCCAGGTTGCGAGATCGATCATAGACAAAGCTTCCACAAAGTTTTTACTGCACGCACGTACCAGAAGCTCTAGCACGCGCCTTGGAGGGCGGTCTTTATAAGCGTAGAAGGCCACTTTGTTAAAGTCGGAATGGCAAATGATTGGCGTCAACATCCTGTCGAAATGCCATCTCGCCCGGTTTTCGGGGCTTGCAGGCCCGACCGTTAGTCGGCAAATGAACGCATTGGTTAAATGATGGCGCTCTGATGGCTTCTGCTTTTGCGGATCCCGGTCTAGAGTCAAGACACAGTATTTGTCCGGTTTTCATGAGAAATCGGCCTGACGCCCCCGCACAAGAGAAGCAGCATGGAATGCGCGCAACCCACGCCAACCGAAGGCAGCTCGATCCTTTTAATCGTCGATGATTACCCTGAAAGCCTGATCAGCATGCGCGCGTTGCTCCAGCGCCAGGACTGGCAGGTCATGACCGCCGCCTCCGGCTTTGAAGCGCTCGGCCTGTTGCTCAAACACGATGTCGACCTGGTATTGCTCGATGTGCAAATGCCGGGCATGGACGGTTTTGAAGTGGCTCGCCTGATGCGCGGTAGCCAGCGAACGCGCCACACGCCGATCATTTTCCTGACAGCCAACGAACAGTCTCAAGACGCCGTGATCAAGGGTTACGCCAGCGGTGCGGTGGATTACCTGTTCAAGCCGTTCGACCCGCAAATTCTCAAACCCAAAGTTCAGGCCCTGCTGGAGCATCAGCGTAATCGCCGTGAGTTGCAGCGCCTGAGCCATGACCTGGAAGCCGCTCGCGCGTTTAATGCCTCGGTGTTGGAGAACGCAGCCGAAGGCATTCTGGTGGTGAGTGAGGACGGAGTGATCCGTTTTGCCAACCCGGCCATGTCGCGGCTGCTCAATGCCACGGTGCAGGAGTTGCAAGGCAAAGAGTTTCTGGATTTCCTGCAAAAACCGCATATCCCGGTCTGGGCAGACTCCGAGATTTATAGCGGTTACAAGCGCGGCGAAACCTTGCGCCTGCATGACGCGCTGTTGCGTACCGCCCCCGGCCAGCAGGTGCCGGTGGCGCTGTCGTGCGCGCCATTGCCCGCGGAACAACACGCCATGGTGGTGACGGTGCTGGACATGTCGGTGGTGCGTCACCTGCATCAGCAACTGGAGTTCCAGGCTGTGACCGACCCGTTGACTGGCCTGCTCAATCGCCGAGGCTTCTACCAGACCGTTGAAAACCTGCTGCTGCGAGGCGAACGCGCCGACAGTGCCTGGGTGCTGCTGTACCTGGACCTCGACGGCTTCAAACGGGTCAATGATTCCCTCGGTCACGATATCGGGGATCGCGTGCTGCGTTGGGTGTCCGAACAGTTGAAGGCTTGTTTGCGGCCCTTCGACATTCTGGCGCGCATGGGCGGCGATGAGTTTACGGCGTTGCTGGATCTGGAGTTTCCCGAGCAGGCGGCGAAGATTGCGGAAAAACTCATCGAACGGATATCGATCTGTCAGCAGATTGATGGCCTGGAAATCACCTTGGGTGCCAGCATCGGGATTGCGACGTATCCGGATTGCGGGGCCAACCTCGACGGTATGTTGCGGGCCTCGGACATTGCCATGTACGAAGCCAAGCGTGCGGGCCGTCAGCAGTACCGTTTTTATGATCACGAAATGAACGGCCGTGCGCGCTCGCGGCTGATGCTCGAAGAAAGTGTGCGAACGGCTATCGAAAACGGTGATTTCAATTTGGTGTATCAACCTCAAGTGTCCATCGCCAATGGGCAGATCCGCGGGTTCGAGGCATTGCTGCGTTGGCAGCACCCGAGCGTCGGCGATGTCCCGCCGGGGCTGTTTTTGCCATTGCTGGAAGAGGCGCGGCTGATCAGTCGGCTGGGAAGCTGGATTTACCATCGTGGAGTTGGGCAGCGAAAGGCCTGGGAAACCTTGTTTGCCGAGGATCTGGTGCTTGGTGTCAGTTTGAGCAGCACCCAGTTCGGCATGCCTAACCTGGTCACTGAATTGCGCCAGGTGCTGGGGCGCGATGGCCTGGAGCCGCGTCATCTGGAAGTCGAGGTGACGGAAGAAGCGCTGATGCAAAATCCCGAAGAAACCCGCAAGACCCTGCGTTTGCTACGCAATCTTGGGGTTCGGGTGGCATTGGATGACTTCGGTTCCGGGCCTTGCTCCCTGTCACATCTGCGCGACCTGGAACTGGACACGCTCAAGTTCGACCGGCACTTGATCGCCCGCCTGCCCGATTCCTCGCGGGATGCAGCGCTGGTGCGCAATGTGATTGACCTGTGCAAGGAATATGGAATGCGGGTGATCGCCGAAGGGGTGGAAACCGTTGCTCAGTATCAATGGCTGCAAGCGAATGGCTTTGAGTACATGCAAGGTTTTCTGGTGGCGCGGCCGATGATGGCCGAGGACGTCGGCGACTTTGTGCAACTGTTCGACTGGAGCGCACTGAACAGTTGAATTCGCTACACTGGCGACCTTTTCGTGATTCGTGTTGCCGCCCCAATGACCGCGTTGAAATACCTCCAGGCCTATCCTGCTGCATTGCAGGATCAAGTGCGCCAGCTGATCGCAGAAGATCGGCTGGGCGACTACCTGAACAAGCGCTACCCGCAAAAGCACGGTGTACAGAGCGACAAGGCGCTGTACACCTATGCGCTGGACCTCAAGCAGGAATACCTGCGTAACGCCCCGGCCATCGACAAGGTGCTATTCGATAACCGTCTGGACCTCACTCATCGCGCGCTTGGCTTGCACACAACCATTTCGCGGGTGCAGGGCGGCAAACTCAAGGCCAAGAAAGAAATTCGTGTGGCCTCGCTGTTCAAGGAAGCGCCTTCGCAGTTTCTGAAAATGATCGTGGTGCATGAACTGGCGCACGTCAAAGAGTCCGATCACAACAAGGCGTTCTACAAACTCTGCGAACACATGCTGCCGGGCTATCACCAGGTGGAGTTTGACCTGCGGGTGTACCTGACCTGGCGGGACATGCAATAACAGATCAACAGCCGGGAGTGTTTGAATGGAAGTCAGCAAGACCAAGAGCAGTTTCTATCGCCGGTTGTACGTGGCGTACCTGATCGACAGTGGGCAGGCGAGCAGCGTCCCGGCCTTGACCGACGTAACCGGCATGCCCCGGCGCACGGCGCAGGACACGATTGCGGCGTTGGCGGATCTGGACATTGTTTGCGAATTCGAGCAGGAAGAGGGCGCACGCAATCATGCGGGGCGCTATCGGATTCGTGAGTGGGGGGCGATTGATCGGGGGTGGATCGAGCGCAATTTGCGGCAGATCAAAGCGGTGCTGGAGTACCCCTAGCATCTGCGGTGCGGCAACTGACGCCATCGCGCGCAAGCCCAGCTCCCACAGGATTGAGTACACCCCAGGATTGAGGTGATCCCTGTGGGAGTGAGCCTGCTCGCGATGGGGCCCTTAAAGCCGACGCATCCCAATGTGCGGAATGCCATCCTCGACATACTCCTCACCCGCCACCACAAACCCATACCGTCGGTAATACCCCTGCAAATGCGCCTGGGCCGACAGATAAACCGGCATGTCCGGCCAGTGCTTCTCAACCTGCTTCAACGCCTGCGTCATCAGCTCGTGCCCTATCCCGGTGCCACGTGTCGCCGGGGCAACAATGACCCGACCAATCACCACATCGCCACCCTGCAATTGCGGGTCGAGCAGTCGCAGGTAGCCCACCAGCCGATTCTCGTCCCACGCCATCAAATGGCAGGTGTCACCTTCCAGATCCTGGCCATCGATGTCTTGATAGATGCATTTCTGCTCGACGACGAACACCTCTGCGCGCAATTGCAGAATGGCGTACAGCTGTTCTTTACCCAGGTCGCTATGGTGTTTGCAGATCCAGTCAATTGTCATTTTCACGTTCCTTGAACATCGTCGCTCCGATACTAAGCGTCCTGAGGACAGTTGTCTTTATGGCAGGAAAATCTGTGACAAAGGCCAAAATGCCATCATTCATTTCGCGCGGTGTTGTCATCTTTGTGTAATCTGCGGTGAAGCGCTGTGCGTTGGCTTCAATGAGCTATTTTGAGTACCTGGCTGCCGGTACATGGGTCTTGGAGTTTGGGCTGAAAAAAACACGCCGGGTAACCCGCCCGCTAAGGATTTTCTAGCATGCCGCGATTGCATCGAGCTTCTGCTTTGATCGTATTGCTGTTGCTGACACAGGGCGCGGCAGCGGAAAAGCTGCGTCTGGTCGCCGATGCCTGGCCGCCTTTCACCGACGCCACGCTGGTCAACGGTGGGTTGGCGACGGACATCGTCACGACTGCGCTGGCACGCGCAGGCTATGCCAGTGATTTTGAACAGGTGCCTTGGGCCCGGGCGTTATTGGGCGTAGGCGAGGGACGATATGACGTGCTGGTCAACGCCTGGTACACCGACGATCGGACCAAACTGGGCCAATTCTCCGGCGAATACCTGCTTAACCGCGTGCGTTTTCTGAAACGCAAAGACGCACCCATCGAATACAACAACTTGCAGCAACTGCACACCTATCCGATTGCGATTGTGCGGGGCTACGCCTATTCGCCGGAGTTCGATGATGACGCGTCGCTGCAGAAAGTCCCGGTGCATAACTTTTCCATGGCGGTGCGCATGGTGGCGGCAGACCGGGTCAAGTTGACGCTGGAGGACGAGTACGTCGCCCGTTATTACCTGGCGCTTGAATCATCCAAAGTGCGTAATGCGGTGGAGTTTTTACCCAAGCCGTTGAGCGAGAACAGCCTGCACATATTGGTCAGCCTGAAGAACCCGCAGCATGAGCAGATCGTCGCCGGGTTTGATCGTGAGATTGCCGAGATGAAGGCTGATGGCAGTTATGCGCGGTTGATGAAGCAGCATGGGATGTAAGGTTGATCCGAGGTTTTTGGTGGAGTTGATGGCCCCTTCGCGAGCAAGCCCGCTCCCACATTTAATCTCTGTTGTTCATACAATATGTGATCGCTGGAGATCTAATGTGGGATCGGGCTTGCTCGCGAAGAGGCCGGCCAAGCCTCCGCAAATCTCAAGTCTCGCTGGTGTCCTTGATCAAATGCGCCGCCAACGTCCGCAACGGTCCCAGTTGCCGACAAATCAACGCCAACTGCGTCTGCACCAGCCGCTGCCCTTCATCGATTTCATCGGGCATCTGCTCAAGCGAATTCGCCAGGGCCTCCTCCTCATCACTCTGAATCGCCACCGGCTGTTTGCTCGCCAGGCCTTGAGCGATCTCGTCGATGCTCGCCGCCAGGCTCACGCCGGCACCCTCAATCAACTGCTCACGCACATCCGCAGGTAGCGCCGTTTCCCGGTGCGCCCCCAGCCCGGACAAATAGCTGAGCAGCGTGTGCGACAGCACCAGAAAACGAAACCCGACATCTGCTTCTTTCCGGAAGTGCCCAGGCTCCATGAGCATGTTGGCCAGTGTCGTCGACAGTGCCGCGTCGGCGTTGTGTGCGTTGCGTCGAGCCAGGCGATAAGCCAGGTCGTCGCTTTTGCCGGCCGCGTATTGCTGCATTATTTGCCGCAGGTAAATGCTGTTGCAGGTCAGGGTGTTGGCCAGCACTTTGTTCAGGCGTCGGCCCTGCCAGTCCGGCAGGAACAGGAATACCGCGAGCCCGGCAATCAGGCTGCCGAGCAAGGTATCAAGCAGTCGCGGCAGGAGCAGCCCATAACCGTCCCCGACCTGGTTGAAGCAGAACAGCACCATCAAGGTGATCGCGGCCGTGGCCAAGGTATAGCGAGTGGTTCTGTTGATAAAGAACACCACCCCTGCGGCAATCGCAAAGCATGACTGGATCAACGGATTCGGGAACAGATCGAACAGCGCCCACGCCATCGTCAGGCCGATTGCGGTGCCTATGATCCGTTGACCGAGTTTGCGTCGGGTAGCGCCGTAGTTCGGCTGGCAAACGAACAGCGTGGTGAGGATGATCCAGTAACCCTGAGAAGGGTGAATCAAATGCACCATGCCGTAGCCGATGCTTAGCGCCAGGGGCAAACGCAGTGCATGGCGGAACAGCAGCGACGTCGGCGTCAGTTGCGTGCGCAAACGTACCCACACATCTTTGAGGCTGCGGGGCGAACGGTCGAGCAGGCTGCTGTCGGTGGCATCGGCCAAGGCTTCCGGGTTGCTCGCATCGCTGAGCAAATGGTCGAGTGTGGCGAGGTTGGCCGCCAGCGCCCGCAGCGAACGCAACAGCCCGCGCCAGGCCGGGTTGCTCTGAATGCGCAGGTGTTCGATGGAGGCATGCAGGTCGCCGAGAGCTTCTGCGAAGCTTGCGTCATAGACGAACGGCTGACGCATCTGGATCGATTCCGCCAGTGCACGGCAAGCCTTGCCTTGCTGACGCAACAGACGCTGACAGCGGAACAGGACGTCGCTGTGGAAAAACGCCTCGGCGAGTGCGTTATAGGGGTAATGCGAAGAACTGGCGCGCTCGTGGATGTCCTGAGCGAGGAAGTACAGTTTCAGGTAGCGGCTGACTTTCGATCCCGGCCGACCGTTGCCGACCCGGTGCAGAATGATTTCCTTGGCGGCGTTCAGGGCCGCCACCACGCGTCCGTTCTGCTGGGCCAGTTCCAGTCGACGTGCTTCCACGTCCATTTGCCGGATCGGCTCGAACAGCGACGATTTCAGCTTCAGGTAATAACCCAACTCGCGAAACAATCGCGCCAGGCTCTGCTGCACGGGCTGGTTGGAAAACAGCGCCTGCCACAGCACCGACAGCAAACCGTACCAGGCCGCACCGGCCACCAGCAGCACCGGTTCATGCCAGAAATCGGTGACGGCGCCGCCGCGTTGGTCGACGCCGATCATGGTGTAGACCGACAGAATCAGCGTCGCCGAGGCAATGGCGCCATAGCGCTCGCCGAGGGCGCCGAGCATGGTCAGGCAAAAACTGGCCAAGGCCAGGGCGATGATGAAGATATAGGGGGAGGGGAAGAGCAGTTCGACGGAGAAGGCGGCGACGCTGAAACACACCAGCGTCACGGCGAGTGCGTTGAGGCGGCCCTGCCAACTGTCGTCGGTTTCGGCCAGGGCGCTGGCGATGATCCCCAGGAATAACGGGATCAGCAGCCCCATTTCATCCTGATACCAACAGACCGCCATGCTGCCGGTCAGGGCAATGAATACCCGCACGCTGTAGCTGAATTTATCCAGCGCCCAGAGGCGACGCAGAGACTGACTGAGAGGAGTCGATGACATGAAGTGCGAAGGCCTTCCGAGGCAATGACGCTAAATTGAGCCAGTAATGACGCCGACGCAATGGCGCCGATCACATCTGACAGCAAAATCTGTTCCTTCCTTGCAAGCCCCCCGCAATTGTAGGAGCCGAGCTTGCTCGCGATGGCGGGTTAACATTCAACGATGATGTTGGCTGTTAGACCGCTATCGCGAGCAAGCTCGGCTCCTACAGGGGGAAACGATAACGCGGTAGTTCAGGCGTACTGTGCGGCGGCGTAGGCTGAAGCCCAGGCCCACTGGAAGTTGAAGCCGCCCAGATGCCCGGTCACGTCGAGCACTTCGCCGATGAAGTACAAACCAGGGCTTTTCAGCGATTCCATGGTTTTGGACGACACTTCGTTTGTGTTGACGCCACCCAAGGTGACTTCGGCGGTGCGGTAGCCTTCGGTGCCGGCCGGTATCACTTTCCAGCTCGCCAGTTTTTCGGCGATGTCGGCGATTTCGGCGTGGGTGTACTGCTTCATCGGTTTGGACGCGAACCAGTTATCCGCCAGCAGGTTGGCCATCTTCTTGGTGAAGATTTCCCCCAGCAGGGTTTTCAATTCGCTGTTCGGACGTTCGACTTGCTGCTGTTGCAGCCAGCCATGCACGTCGTGGTCCGGCATCAGGTTGATCTCGACCGTGTCGCCGGATTCCCAAAACGAAGAAATCTGCAAAATCGCCGGGCCGCTGAGGCCGCGGTGAGTGAACAGGATGTTCTCGCGGAAACTCTGATCGTTGCAGCTCACCAGGCAATCCACCGACGTACCGGACAGCTCGGTGCAAAGCTCTTTCAGCTGATCAGTGATGGTGAACGGCACCAGGCCGGCGCGGGTTGGCAGCAGTTCGTGGCCGAACTGTCTGGCGACCTGATAACCGAAACCGGTCGCACCCAAGGTCGGGATCGACAGTCCGCCCGTGGCGATCACCAAAGACTCACAGGTGATCTGGCCCATCGTGGTGTCCAGCAGGTAACCGCTTTCGAGTTTTTCGATGGTCTGGATCGAGGTGTCCAGGTGCAGGCTCGCGCCGACCTGATCGCACTCGTTGAGCAGCATTTCGAGGATGTCGCTGGATTTGTTATCGCAGAACAACTGCCCGAGCTTTTTCTCGTGGTACGGCACGCCATGTTTGGCGACCATGCCGATGAAATCCCACTGGGTGTAGCGCGCCAGTGCGGATTTGCAGAAGTGTTCGTTCTGCGAGAGGAAATTGCCAGGTTCGGTGTACATGTTGGTGAAATTACAGCGGCCACCGCCCGACATCAGGATTTTCTTGCCGGCCTTGTTCGCATGGTCGAGCAACATCACCTTGCGCCCACGCCCGGCGGCGGTCAGCGCACACATCAACCCTGCGGCGCCAGCGCCAATGATCACGACTTCGGTAGAGCGCAAAACGGTGTCCTCACACAAAACTCAGGGCTGGCGCACTCCTGTAGGAGCAAGGCTTGCCCGCGATGAACGATAACGCGGTCCACCTATCGGACCGCGGCGCCTCAATCGCGAGCAAGCTTTGCTCCTACAGGGCGGTGGCGGTTTTACAGGATGCGCACGCGCAATGAACGGCCTTTGATCTTGCCGTCATTCAAACGCTGCAAGGCTTGCTTGGCGATACTGCGTTCAACCGCCACATACGCCTGGAAGTCGAAAATTGCGATCTTGCCCACCTGAGCGCCCGGAATGCCGGCATCGCCGGTCAGTGCGCCCAGAATGTCGCCCGGACGAACCTTGTCTTTACGGCCGGCACCGATGCACAGCGTGCTCATCAGCGGCAGCAGCGGCCCGCCGCCCTGATTGGTGAGGTTGTCCACCAGGTCCCAGGTCAACGGCGACTGCTGCAGTTGTTCGATGGCTTGGGCGCGCTGCGCTTCGGGCGGTGCGACCAGGCTGATCGCGAGGCCTTTCTCACCGGCACGACCGGTACGGCCGACACGGTGAATGTGGATTTCCGAATCACGGGCCAGTTCGACGTTGATCACCATGTCCAGCGAATCGATGTCCAGACCGCGAGCGGCGACGTCGGTGGCCACCAGTACCGAAGTACTGCGGTTGGCGAACATCGCCAGCACCTGGTCGCGATCACGCTGTTCCAGATCGCCATGCAGACCGACGGCGGAGATGCCTTTGGCGGTCAGGTGGTCGACGGTTTCCTGAACCTGCTGCTTGGTGTAGCAGAAGGCCACGCAGGATGCCGGGCGGAAGTGGCCGAGGACCTTGGTCACGGCGCTCATGCGCTCTTCCGGGGAAATCTCGTAGAAGCGCTGTTCGATCTGCGTGTCATCGTGGAACGCTTCGGCCTTCACTTGCTGCGGGTTGCGCATGAATTTCGAGGCCAGTTGCTTGATGCCCACCGGGTACGTGGCGGAGAACAGCAGTGTCTGGCGGCGTTCCGGGGCCTGCATGATGATTTCTTCGATGGAATCGTAGAAACCCATGTCGAGCATGCGGTCAGCTTCGTCGAGAATCAGCGTGTTCAGGCCGTGCAGTACCAGCGAACCTTTGCGCAGGTGCTGCTGAATGCGCCCCGGCGTGCCGACGATGATGTGTGCGCCATGCTCCAGCGAAGCGATCTGCGGGCCGAGGGATACGCCGCCGCACAGGGTCAGAACCTTGATGTTGTCTTCGGCGCGGGCCAGGCGACGGATTTCCTTGGCGACCTGATCCGCCAGCTCGCGGGTCGGGCAAAGGATCAGCGCCTGGCAACCGAAGTAGCGCGGATTGATCGGGTTCAGCAGGCCGATACCGAAGGCGGCGGTCTTGCCGCTGCCGGTCTTGGCCTGGGCGATCAGGTCCATCCCCTTGAGGATCACCGGCAAGCTTTGCGCCTGGATCGGCGTCATCTGGGCATAACCGAGGGAGTCGAGGTTAGCCAGCATGGCGGCGGACAGCGGCAAAGTATTAAAAGCGGTGGCGATGGTGGTCACGGGACTGGCCTGCAAAACAAAATGTCGCGCAGTGTATCAGTCCCGGGGCCATTCACCCTAAGGTTCGATGTGTTCTTCCGGACGCCTGACGCGCCGTCCGTCTTCCTTTGAGAGCTGCGAGAAGATGGTCGCGGCCAGCATTGCCATGATTCCGACCGTGACAAACGTCAGTTGAAACGCGCCCAAAACCGTCGCAACGCCATCGTTTCCGATCTCTGCCGTAAAACCGCCGAGCAATGCACCGGCACAGGCAACGCCCAGGCTCAGGGACAATTGCGCGACCACCGACAACAGGCTGTTGCCGCTGCTGGCGCTGGCATCGTCGAGGTCGATCAGGGTGACGGTGTTCATCGCGGTAAATTGCAGGGAGTTGATCGCCCCGAGAATCGCCAGCAGGCACAGCAGCAGCCAGTACGGCGTCTGTTCACTGACCAGGCCCATGCTCGCGAGCATGATGCCCAGCGCCACGGTGTTGCCGGTCAGCACGATGCGATAGCCCAACCGTTCGATCAGCGGCCGCGCCACCCACTTGGCGATCATCGCCGCCGCAGCCAGCGGCAGCATGCTCATCCCGGCCTGTGACGGCGAATAACCCAGCGCCACTTGCAGCAACAACGGCACGAGGAAGGGCAGGGCGCCGCTGCCGAGACGGGCGAACAGGTTGCCGAGGATGCCCACGGCGAAGGTTCGGGTCTTGAACAGCGACGGGGCGAACAGCGGGTTTTCAGTATGCCCGGCGCGCAACCAGTACGCCGCGAGACAAGCCATGCCACCGAACAGCAGCAGCATCACACGCAGGTGGGGCAGATGCAGTTCACCGAGGCCTTCCATGGCGATGGTGATCAGAATCATCGCCGCGCCGAACAGCACAAATCCCAGGCTATCGAAACGGGTCCGCTCAGAACCGCGCAGGTCCGGGATGAATTTCCACACGGCGTAGCAGCCGACCAACCCGACGGGCAGGTTGATCAGGAAGATCCAGTGCCAGGTCAGGTATTCGACCATCCAGCCGCCCATGGTCGGGCCGATCAAGGGACCGAGCAGTCCGGGAATGGTGATGAAGCCCATGATCCGCACCAGTTCCGAACGCGGGTAGGCGCGCAGTACCACGAGGCGCCCGACCGGCAACATCAGTGCGCCGCCCAGGCCCTGAATCACCCGGGCGCTGATCAGCAGGCTGAGGCTGCTCGACAAGGCGCAGAGCAACGAGCCGAGGCTGAACAAAATAATCGCGCCGAAGAAGATTTTCTTGGTGCCGAAACGATCGGCGATCCAGCCGGAGGCGGGGATCAGCAAGGCAACGGTGAGCATGTAGGCAATGATCACGCCCTGCATGCGCAACGGATCTTCCTCTAGGTCCCGGGCCATGGCCGGCAGGGCGGTGTTGAGGATGGTGCCGTCGAGCGATTGCATGAAAAAAGCGATGGCGACGACCCACGGCACCCAACGGGCAGTGACAGCGTCGAGAGGCGGGCGGTTGGGCATGGGACCTCTTGCGGGTTGGAGTTGATCGTTCCCACGCGGAGCTTGGGAACGATCTGTACGTAATTGTCGACTGACAAATCGCCTTCGCTGGCAAGCCAGCTCCTACAGGTGTTGCGTGTTTACAGGGTCAACGTCAGCCGACGGACTATCGCCCCCGGCAACAACGCCGAAGCCGTGGCCCGCTGACTGTAGGTACTCGCCGACAGCAACAACTCCCGCTCCTCGGTCAACGCCTCCAACTGCGAACCCAGCAAGCTGTAGGCACTGTCATCAAAACGCATTGTGCTGACCGGTGCCTGAATCTCGCCGTTCTCGACCCAGAACGTCGCGAAGCGGGTCATGCCGGTCATGCGCGCCCCCGGCTGGTCGGAGTAGTTCAAGTACCACAGATTGCTGATGTACAAACCCGTGCCCAGTTGCTTGAGGATCTCGGCTTCAGGCAACGTCCCGGCCGCCATGTTCAATGCACTCGGCATCTCACCGCCACCCGCCCCGTTGGCGCTCAAGCCGTACTCGGCCGCGCTGCGTGAACTGACCATTTGCGCGCCGGCCTGGCCTTCGACGATCAACCCCAGATCACTGCGTGGATACCCTTCGCCGGAGAAAGCCGGGCTCAAGGAGCCACTGACCTTTTCATCAATGGACACCTGCGCACTGAACGCACTGTCCCCCGCATAAAGCTTTTGCAGCGGACTGGTTTTGCTGGCGATCGACTGCGCCGAAAACCCGCCCCAGCAGAGCATGCCCATGATTTCTTCGAGTGCCGCCGGTGCGAGGTAGGCGCGGTAATGACCGGGGGCCAAGGTGCGCAACGGCCGACCGAGAAATGCCAACTGCTCGCGAGCCTGCCGGAAGCGCTTGGCGAACCCTTCGCTGTTCCAGTCATGTCCGGCGTAGCTGGCTTTCACCGCCTGGCCATTTTCGTGGAACAGGCTGAAGTCGAAGTTGAAGCTGTTGGCTTGATGCCAGCCAAACGCACCCGAGGAACTGGCGAAACCGCGACTGATCGGACCCGCCGCATAGAAGCCCACCAGGTCCAGTCCTTCTGCGGCCTGAGTGATTTCAGCAACCACCTGCTCGGTGTCCGGCAGCGGATGCTCCTGCACATTCTGGCTCTGCCAGCCGTTGTGGTTGAGCAGCAGGTACGGATCCTGAGGCAGCAACGGCAGGGTGTCGCGCAACTGTTGCAGACCTTCGGCAAGACGCTGCACGTCCACTTCCGGGTCGCCGGCCAGCGTGATGTCGAGGTCGGCATGCCGGCCATCGTTGATCAGTTTGAAGCCGACACTCGCCTGCTGCACCTGACCCGCCTGACGCACCTTGGCGTGGTTGAAACGCACGAAGGCCGAGGACTCGGCGGCGTAGCTGAGGGTGAACTGTTCCGGCTCGCGAATCGCATCGCGCAGCCAGTTGACCAAGGCCTTGAACGCATTGGCCTGATTGTTCGACGTACTCATCAGGCGTCTCCCCCAAACACATCCACATGGCTGAACACGCAGGCCGGCGACGCATGGCCGACGCGGATCACTTGGTTCGGCTCACCCTTGCCGCAATTCGGCGTACCCAAGACCTTGACGGTGTTGGCGTCACCGACGGCGCTGAGGCTTTTCCAGAACTGTGCGGAAATGGCCCGGTAGTTGGGGTTTTTCACCACGCCTTTGAGCTCGCCGTTTTCGATCAACTGCGCCCATTCGCAGCCGAACTGGAACTTGTTGCGTGCATCGTCGATGGACCACGAGCGGTTGGTCGACATCATGATGCCCTGCTCGATGTTGCCGATCAGGTGCGCCAGCGGTTGATCGCCGGGTTCGATGTTGAGGTTGGCCATGCGGTCGATCGGTGGACGGTTCCAGCCGCAGGCGCGGCTGTTGGCGACGCCGTTCATGCCAGCGCGGAATTGCGACAGCGCGCCGCCCAATGGGCGTAGCAGCACACCTTCCTTGATCAGGAATTGCTTGCTCGCGGCGGTGCCGTCGTCGTCATGCCCGTAACTGGCGAGCTGTTCGGGGATGTCCGGGTCGAACGTCACGTTGAGCAGTTTCGAGCCGTATTGCAGGTGGCCGAAGTCTTCTGCCTTGACGAAGCTGGTGCCGGCGTAATTGCGCTCATCGCCCAAGATGCGGTCCAGTTCCAGCGGGTGACCGATGGATTCGTGGATCTGCAGCATCATCTGGTCGGGCATCAGCAGCAGGTCGCGCGGGCCTTGCGGGGTGTTCGGCGCGAGCAGCAATTGCAACGCCTGATCGGCGACTTGCGGGCCGGCACCGATCAAGCCGCAACGGCTAATCACGTCGGCGCCGCCCTGCTGGCCGAAGTTCTCGCGACCCAGGCTACGGGTCTGGCTGTCGTTGCCGTCGTAGGCGGTGACGTCGAGGCCCGGGTAGACGAAACGTTGGGCCTGGCGCAGTTCTGCACCGGCGCTGTTGAGGTAGATCTGCTCGACGTGAGTGATGCCGATGCTGACCTGCCAGTTCACCAATCGCTCGTCCTTGGGCACGGACGCGGATTCTGCGCCGAGCAACTGGTAGCAATCGCTCAAGGACGGGAAAGGCTGGTCGAGGTTCGGCGAAAAGTAGTCGGCGCGGTCGCTCGAGACGGCGTGGTCACGCAGGTCGAGCAGTGCATGGGGCTTGAGCCGGCGGGCTTGTTGTTCGGCGCGGTCCAGCGCCGATTGCAGGCCTTGTTGGGACAGGTCGTTGGTGGCGGCGTAGGCTTCGACGCCGTTGACGCGCACGGTCAGCATCGCGCCTTCATCACGGCTCAGGCTTGGAGGCTCGGCGACGTTCTTGCGCACCGACAGGTACTGGCCGGACTCGCGCACATAACGCAGCGAAAAGAATTCAGCGCCCGTGCGCAAGGCAGCGAAGCGCTGCTTGAGCTGGGGGTGGAAATCGAACATTCGGGAACCTCCTTGGTATGGAGTGGTGGTGTTGCGGTACTGCGAAGGGGGGTGAAACGTTTGCGTGGCGCTAGATTAGGCCTGCGCGGGGGGTAGGATCAAGCTTGGATCGGTGTAGGAGAGATTACCAGGGTGTGCCTGGTAGAGATGTGTTGTCCGGTCGGGCCTCATCGCGAGCAAGCTCGGCTCCTACGGGATTGGGAAGATCACAAAATGTGATTCAACCTCGAACTGTAGGCGCTGAGCTTGCTCGCGATGGGCGCACTTTGGTGTAACGGTCTTACTGAGCAGTAGCGCTCACATCCCGCATCGGCTTGCCCCGCACCGGTGCATCACCGGCCACGAAGTAAGCAGCCTTGCTGCGCGGCAGCGGCTGGCGACCGCGAATCTTGTCGGCGATTTTCTCGGCGATCATGATCGTCGGCGCGTTCAGGTTGCCGGTGGTGATGATCGGCATGATCGAGGCATCGACCACACGCAGACCTTGCATGCCATGCACACGACCTTCACCATCAACCACGGCCATCTCATCGGTGCCCATCTTGCACGAGCAGGACGGGTGGAACGCGGTTTCGGCGTGTTCACGGATGAACTTGTCGAGTTGCTCATCGGTTTGCACGTCGATGCCCGGGCTGATTTCGCGGCCACGGAAAGCGTCCAGTGCTGGCTGCTGCATGATTTCACGGGTCAGGCGGATGCCATCGCGGAATTCCTGCCAGTCCTGCTCGGTGGCCATGTAATTGAACAGGATGCTCGGGTATTCGCGCGGGTCTTTTGACTTCGCTTGAATACGACCACGGCTTGGCGAACGCATGGAACCCATGTGCGCCTGGAAACCGTGCTCTTTCACACCGTTGCTGCCGTTGTAGTTAATCGCGACCGGCAGGAAGTGGTACTGGATGTTCGGCCAATCGAATTCCGGACGGGTGCGGATGAAACCGCCGGCTTCGAACTGGTTGCTGGCGCCGATACCGGTGCCGTTGAACAGCCATTCGGCACCGATGGCCGGCTGGTTGTACCAGAGCAGCGACGGGTACAGCGAAACCGGTTGGGTGCAGGCGTATTGCAGGTACAGCTCAAGGTGATCCTGCAGGTTTTCGCCGACGCCTGGCAGGTCATGGACCACCGGGATGTCGAGCTTGTTCAGCAGTTCGGCCGGGCCGACACCGGAGCGTTGCAGAATCTGCGGTGACGCGATGGCGCCGGAGCACAGCAGCACTTCTTTGCGGGCGCGGACTTCAACGCGCTCTTCAGCGGCGCCGATCAGGTAACGCACGCCGATTGCACGCTTGCCTTCGAACAGGATCTTGTCGGTCAGGGCGTGGGTGACGATGGTCAGGGTCGACCGCTTCTTGGCAACGTCCAGGTAACCGCGAGCGGTGCTGGCGCGACGGCCCTTCGGCGTCACGGTACGGTCCATCGGGCCGAAGCCTTCTTGCTGGTAACCGTTCAGGTCGGAGGTGGCGGGGTAACCGGCTTGCACGCCGGCTTCAACCATGGCGTGGAACAGCGGGTTGTTGCCGGCTTTCGGCGTGGTCACGCTGACCGGACCGTCGCCACCGTGGTAGTCGTTCGGGCCGATGTCACGGGTTTCGGCTTTGCGGAAATACGGCAGGCAGTTCAGGTAGTCCCAGTCTTCCAGACCTGGCAGCTTGGCCCAGTTGTCGTAATCCATCGCGTTGCCACGGATGTAGCACATGCCGTTGATCAGCGAGGAACCACCGAGGCCCTTGCCGCGACCGCATTCCATCCGGCGACCGTCCATGTGTGGCTCTGGATCGGTTTCATAGGCCCAGTTGTAGCGGCGGCCTTGCAGCGGGAACGCCAGGGCGGCCGGCATTTGCGTGCGGAAGTCGAAACGGTAGTCCGGGCCGCCGGCTTCGAGCAGCAGGACGGTGACGCCTTCGTCTTCAGTCAGACGGGTCGCCAGGGTGTTACCGGCCGAGCCGGCACCGATGATGATGTAATCGAATTCTTGGGACATTGAATGCACCCTCTTTGAATGGTGGCAGATCGAAAGTGCCTTGAGGCCTTGCGAGTGCTTCGCACTCGATCGCGGGCAAGCCTTGCTCCTACAGATTTGGCGTCATGCACAAAACCTGCGGCAGCTCCCATTCCTGTAGGAGCATGGCTTGCCCGCGATGACGGCATCACGGGCGACGCATAACTGGCGCCTTAGAACACCGAGGCGTAATCGCCCAGTTCGACCTGTACCGATTTGATGCGGGTGAAGTTGTTCAGCGAGCTGATGCCGTTTTCACGACCCACGCCCGACTGCTTGTAACCGCCGACCGGCATCTTCGCGTCGGACTCGCCCCAGGCGTTGATCCAGCAGATACCGGCTTCCAGTTGATGAATCACGCGGTGCGCGCGGTTCAGGTCCTTGGTGACGACACCCGCGGCCAGGCCGAAGTCGGTGTCGTTGGCGCGGCGGATTACTTCTTCTTCGGTTTCGTAAGTCAGGATGCTCATCACCGGGCCGAAGATTTCTTCGCGAACGATGGTCATCTCGTCGGTGCAGTCGGTGAACACGGTCGGGGCCACGAATGCGCCTTTGGCGAATTCGCCGTCAGTCATACGACCGCCGCCGCACAACACGCGAGCGCCTTCTTCCTTACCTTTGGCGATGTAACCCAGCACGCTTTCCATGTGGGCGAAGCTGACCAGAGGACCGAAGTTGGTGTTCTCGTCTTCCGGGTTGCCAACGCGGATGCGCGCAACGCGTTCAACGATCTTGGCTTCGAAGGCGGCTTTGAGGTGGCTCGGTACGAACACGCGAGTGCCGTTGGTGCAGACCTGACCGGAGCTGTAGAAGTTGGCCATCATCGCAGTGTCGGCGGCGCGATCGAGGTCGGCGTCGTCGAAAATGATCAGCGGGGATTTGCCGCCCAGTTCCATGGTCACGTCTTTCAAGGACGAAGCGGAAGCGCTGGCCATGACCTTCTTGCCAGTGTCGGTGCCGCCGGTGAAGGAGATTTTTTCGATGCGTGGGTGCTCGGTCAACCAGGTGCCGACTTCACGGCCACTGCCGGTCAGTACGTTGAACACGCCCGCTGGCAGGCCGGCTTCGGTGTAGATCTCGGCCAGTTTCAGGGTGGTCAGGGAGGTGACTTCGCTTGGCTTGAAGATCATCGCGTTACCGGCCGCCAGGGCAGGTGCGGATTTCCACAGCGCGATCTGGATCGGGTAGTTCCACGCGCCGATACCGGCCACGACGCCCAGTGGCTCGCGACGGGTGTAGACGAACGAGGTGGTGCGCAACGGAATCTGCTCGCCTTCGATGGCGGGTACCAGGCCTGCGTAGTATTCCAGCACGTCAGCGCCGGTGACGATGTCGACGTAGCGGGTTTCGGAGTACGACTTGCCGGTGTCCAGGGTTTCCAGGGCGGCCAGTTCATCGTTGCGCTCGCGCAGGATGTCGACGGCACGACGCAGGATGCGCGAACGCTCCATGGCGGTCATTGCAGCCCAGATTTTCTGGCCCTTTTCGGCACTGACGACAGCGCGTTCAACGTCTTCCTTGGTCGCACGCTGTACTTTTGCGAGGACTTCACCGTTAGCCGGGTTGATGGCTTCGAAAGTGGCGTCGCTGCTGGCATCAGAGTAACCGCCATCGATGTAGAGTTTTTGCAGTTCGAAACGGGCCATAGTGTCCTCGCAAGTGCATAAATGGTTGGCGTTGACCACTGGGCGTGCCGTGAAGCATTGGCGACGCTGGTCAGTGGCGGTTCGGGGGTTGAGCGTTTATGTGTGCTCTAACTCACCCGCTTGGCCAGTTGGATATCCATGTATTCGTAAGCAATCTGTTGCGCCTGCCCGGTGTCGAAAGCGTCTCCCGACAGCGCGCCGCGCAACCACAAACCGTCAATGAGGGCTGCCAGGCCACGGGCTGCACTGCGCGCATCATCGAGCGGCAATACACGGCGGAACTGGCAGCACAGGTTGGAATACAGACGGTGATCGTTGATCCGCTGCAACCTGTGCAAAGACGGCTGGTGCATGCTGGTGGCCCAGAAGGCCAGCCAGGTTTTCATTGCCGGGCCATTGACCTGGCTGGCGTCGAAGTTGCCTTCGATGATCACCTGCAGATGCGCCCGCGGGCTGTCATCTGTCAGCGCCAAACGGCGCGCGGTGACGTTCTCGCTCAGGACAGTCATCAGGTACCCCATGGTGGCGGCAATCAGGCCATTTTTGTCCTGAAAGTAGTGGCTGATGATGCCATTCGAGACACCGGCCAAACGGGCGATCAGCGCAATGCTGGCGTCCCCCATGCCGACCTGATCGACGGCCAGCAATGTGGCTTCGATCAATTGCTGGCGGCGGATGGGTTGCATACCGACCTTGGGCATCTTGCACATCTCCTTAGGCCTTCCGGTGGACGTCAAACGGCTACCGGATTGAGGGCCAGTCTATTTTGTTTTGATTGAACGTTCAATCAACAAAGAATAAGATCTGCGACAAATCGTCGCTGCCTACAGGTTTTTCCTACATGTAGCGGGCGGAAAAACGACATTCGAAAATGCTCGAAACCTACGCGCACTGGCGCTCTCGGGGTTTCGGGCTTTTTTCGGGGTGTCTTTATATCACCCACTGGTCGGCTGCCCACTAACCGATTAGTCGGGTAACGCGTTGCCTTGTGTTCTTCTCTCGCACTGCCTGGAGCATCTGTGCCATGAGTTCTGCCTCTCTTATAAAGACCCCACCCGATAAGGTGACGGTCAACGGTTGGGTGTTCTACACCTCTACCGCGTTGATCCTGTTGTTGACCGCCATTCTGATCATCGCCCCGCAAGAGGCCGGCAGATTGCTCGGTATTGCTCAGGCCTGGTTGTCCCGCAGCTTCGGCTGGTACTACATGGTGGTGATCGCCGCTTACCTCGTGTTCGTGGTCGGCCTGGCGTTTTCCTCTTACGGCAAGCTCAAACTGGGCAGCAAGGACGATACCCCGGACTTCAGCTACGGCGCCTGGGCGGGGATGTTGTTCTCCTCGGGTATCGGCATCTCGCTGTTGTACTTTGGTGCTTCCGAGCCACTGGATCACTATTTCAACCCGCCGGAAGGCGTGGCCGCCAGCAACATGGCGGCGCGTCAGGCCGTTCAGCTGACGTTCCTGCACTGGGGCCTGCATGGCTGGGCGATTTACGCACTGGTCGGTCTGGCCGTTGCCTACTTTGCTTACCGTCATAACCAGCCGCTGGCGCTGCGTTCGGCGTTGTATCCGCTGGTCGGCGAACGTTGGGTCAAAGGCGCGGCCGGTCATGCGGTAGACGGCTTTGGCATGTTCGTGACCTTGCTGGGTCTGGTGACGAACCTGGGGATTGGTTCGTTGCAAGTGTCCTCGGGCCTCGAAAACCTGTTCGGCATGGAACACAGCAACACCAACCTGCTGATTGTGATCATCGTGATGAGCACCGTGGCGACCATCGCCGCTGTGTCCGGTGTGGAAAACGGTATCCGCCGTCTGTCCAACCTGAACATCGTGCTGTTCAGCGGTTTGCTGATTTTTGTGCTGCTGTTCGGCCCGACCCTGCATCTGCTCAACGGCTTCGTGCAGAACATTGGTGACTACCTGAACGGTGTGGTCCTGAAAACCTTCGACCTCTACGTGTACGAAGGCGACAGTGAGAAGTCCGACCGCTGGTTGGGCCTGTGGACACTGTTCTACTGGGCGTGGTGGATTTCCTGGGCACCATTTGTGGGTATGTTCATCGCGCGTATTTCCCGTGGTCGCACGGTGCGTGAACTGGTGGCCGGCGTGCTGCTGATTCCGCTGGGTTTCACCCTGGCGTGGTTGTCGATCTTCGGTAACTCGGCCCTGGACCTGGTGATGAACCATGGGGCGGTGGAACTCGGGAAGACGGCACTCGAACAGCCGTCCATGGCGATCTATCAGTTGCTTGAGCATTACCCGGCGTCGAAGATTGTGATCGGCGTGTCGATTTTTGTCGGTTTCGTGCTGTTCCTGACCCCGGCGGACTCCGGCGCAGTGATGATGGCCAACCTTTCGTGCAAGGGCGGCAATGTCGACGAAGACGCGCCGCACTGGCTGCGGATCTTCTGGTCGGCGGTGATTACTCTGGTGACTATCGGCCTGCTGTTCGCCGGTAACTTCGAAGCCATGCAAACCATGGTGGTGCTGGCCGGTCTGCCGTTCTCGGTGGTGCTGGTGTTCTTTATGTTCGGCTTGCACAAGGCCATGCGCCAGGACGTGCAGATCGAACAAGAGCAAGCGGAGTTGGCTGCGCGCGGTCGTCGTGGTTTCAGCGAGCGTTTGACTCAGCTGGACTTGCAGCCGAACCAGTCGATCGTTCAGCGGTTCATGGACAAGCAAGTCAGCCCGGCACTGGAAGATGCGGCGGTGCAATTGCGTGGTCAGGGTCTGGATGTGCAGACCTTGCTGGGCAAGTCGAAACGCTGCATGGGCGTGCGGATCGAGATGGAAGAGGGCAACCCTTTTGTCTACGAAGTGAGCCTGGATGGCTATCTGGCCGCGGCGAGCGACACGGCGTCGGCTGAAAGCGCTGATGAACCGCGTGCGCGTTACTACCGCGCCGAGGTGTACCTGCACAATGGCAGCCAGGACTATGACTTGATGGGCTTCACCCAGGATCAGATCACCCGTGACGTGCTCGATCAGTTTGAAAGCCATCGGCAGCTCCTTGGCCGTGTCTATAGCTAAAACTTGAGGTGATGTGGTGTTTCAGTGACACCGCGTCGCGTTCATCGCGGGCAAGCCTTGCTCCTACAGGAACGGCGCAACACCTGTAGGCGCTGAGCTTGCTCGCGATGGGGTCGCCAGGGTCGATACACAATCGACCCGATATCTCGATAAACAAAAACGCCGCGATCCTCTCGCGGCGTTTTTGTGTGTGTTGCCTTAACCCAGGTTCTTGCCGAGCAACGCGTGATACAGCTCGCTGTCACCCAGAATCCCGACCACTTTGTGATTGTCGTGCAGCACCAGCTTATTACCCGTCTGATAGCGAATCTGCAGCGCTTCGCGCATGCCGATGTTCGAATCCACTACCGTTGGCCGACGACCCAACCCTTCAACCGCTTGACCCGGCACCCAGTTCTGCAGATCCAGGCTCGCGCCGTTTTGGCGAGCGCCCTTGATGGTGTTGCCTTCCGCCAGGTCCAGCCACGAATCGCCGCCCGGATCCAGGCATACCGAACCGTTGATGCGTTTGCAGTTGTCGAGGGTGCGCATCAGGCTGCGACCGCACAGTACGTTCAGCGGGTTGGTGTGGGCCACGAAGGTCCGCACGTAATCGTCCGCAGGGTTCAACACGATCTCTTCCGGCACGCTGTACTGAACAATGCGGCCGTCTTTCATGATTGCGATACGGCTGCCGAGCTTCAGGGCTTCATCGAGGTCGTGGCTCACGAACACGATGGTTTTGTTCAGCTTGCTTTGCAGTTCCAGCAGTTCGTCTTGCAAGCCTTGGCGGATCAGCGGGTCGAGTGCCGAAAACGGTTCGTCCATCAGCAGAATGTCGGCATCCATCGCCAGCGCGCGGGCCAGGCCCACACGTTGCTGCATACCGCCGGAGAGTTCATCGGGTTTCTTGTTGCGCCACTGGGCCAGGCCCACCAGTTCCAGCTTTTCGTCCACCAGTTTGCGCCGTTCTTTTTCCGGGCGACCCTGCATTTCCAGACCGAAACTGATGTTCTCGCGCACCGTCAGCCAAGGCATCAAAGCGAACTTCTGGAACACCATCGCAATGCGCTTGGTGCGCATCATTTTCAGTTCTGCCGGGGTGCACGAGGCAATGTCGATCTGCTTGCCTTCGTGCTCGACGAACAACTTGCCACGGCTGACGGTGTTGAGGCCGTTGATGCAGCGCAGCAGGCTGGACTTGCCCGAGCCGGACAGGCCCATCAGTACGCAGATTTCACCTTTTTCGATGTCCAGGCTGGCCTTTTCAACGCCGACAATCTGCCCGGTTTTTTTCAGAATCTGGTCGCGGGTCATGCCCTGATCGAGAAGCTTGAGGGCCTCTCGCGGGTCTTTGGAGAAGATTACGTCGACGTCTTCGAAGCGAATAATGCTCATGCGTCACCCCCTACTTTAGCGTCGGGTTGTTTGCAGATACGGTCGAGCATGATCGCCAGCAATACGATCGCCAGGCCCGCTTCAAAGCCCAAGGCGATATCAGCAGTGTTCAGTGCGTTGACCACGGGTTTGCCCAGGCCGTCGGCGCCCACCAGTGCCGCGATCACCACCATCGACAGCGACAGCATGATGCACTGGGTGATGCCGGCCGCGATGCTTGGCATGGCGTGGGGCAATTCAATCCGTGAGAGCAGTTGACGGCGCGAGCAGCCGAAGGCTTTGCCGGCGTCCATCAGTTCCTGTGGAACATCGCGAATGCCCAGGTAAGTCAGGCGGATAGGCGCGGCAATCGCGAACACCACCGTCGAGATCAAGCCCGGGACCACACCCAGCCCGAAGAGGGTCAGGGTAGGAATGAGGTACACGAAGGTCGGCACGGTCTGCATCAGATCGAGCACCGGGCGCATCAGTGTGTAGAACATCGGTTTGTGCGCGGCGACAATGCCCAACGGCACGCCGATGACCACGCAGACCAGGGTGGCGAACAGCACCTGGGCGAGGGTTTCCATGGTTTCCTGCCAGTACCCCAGGTTGAGGATCAGCAGGAAGGAGGCGATGACGAAAACCGTCAGTCCCCACTTGCGTTGAATGAAGTGTGCCAGTAGCGCGATGAGGCCGATCAATGCCAGCGGGTTGAACCAGGTCAGCGCAAAAGTCACGCCGTGGATCATCGTTTCCAGTGTCACGGCGATTGCGTCGAAGGTGTTGGCGCCGTGTTGCGTCAACCATTCAACGAAGCCCGCGATGTACTGGCCTAAAGGGATTTTCTGATCAATCAGCATGGTAGTGAACGTCCGCATGCAAGGAATAAACAGCCCGGACGGCTCGAGCCGCCCGGCGTAAGCGTTGCTCCTTAATTCAAGGCTGCGCGAGCTTGGCTTTCACGGCCTCCAGGCCAGGTTTACCGTCAATGGTGGTCACGCCAGCGAGCCAGGTATCGAGGACCTGTGGATTATTTTTCAGCCAGGCCTTGGCGGCCGCGTCAGGCTTCATCTTGTCGTCCAGGATGTTGCCCATCAGAGCGCTTTCCATGTCGACGGTAAATTCCAGGTTCTTCAGCAGTTGGCCGACGTTGCTGCATTCCTGGGTGTAACCCTTGCGGGTGTTGGTTGCCACGGTGGCGGCGCCGAAGTCCGGGCCGAAGAAGTCGTCACCACCGGTCAGGTATTGAATCTTGAAGCGCTTGTTCATCGGGTGCGGTGCCCAGCCGAGGAAGACCACGGCGGTGTCGCGCTTCTGCGCGCGATCGACCTGCGACAACATGCCGGCTTCGCTGGACTCGACCACTTTGAAACCGGCGTCTTTAAGGCCGAAGGCGTTCTTGTCGATCATACTCTGGATCAGGCGATTGCCGTCGTTCCCTGGCTCGATGCCGTAGATTTTGCCGTCGAGTTCTTTCTTGAATTTGGGGATGTCGGCGAAGTCATGCAGCCCTTTGTCGTACAGCGCTTGTGGCACGGCGAGGGTGTACTTGGCGCCTGTCAGGTTGGTGCGCACGACGTCGACGGTGCCGGCATCGCGGTAGGCCTTGATGTCGTTTTCCATGGTCGGCATCCAGTTCCCCAGGAAGATGTCCATGTTCTTGCCATCAGCGAGGGACTTGTAGGTCACCGGCACGGAAATCATCGTGGTTTTGGTCTTGTAGCCGAGGGCGTTGAGCACGACGCTAGTGGTGGCGGTTGTCGCGGTAATGTCGGTCCAGCCGACATCGGAGAAGTTTACGGTGCTGCACTGGGCGGGTTCAGCAGCTTGAGCCAGTAACGGCAGACTCAGCATGGCGGCCAACAACAACGACGGGGAACCTTTCATGGATGGACTCCTTGGTGTTTTTTTTGGCAGTGTTCCGACTGGACCACCGCACTTATAGGTTGCGGTTGGATGGCGTTCTGGAGACATCTCTACCACGGCGCCTTGCAATCGAGTCGATACGATCATGTACCAGTGAAAATCTGACGCCTACAGGGTGCGTCGTAACCAGTACAGGGAGGGTCGCATCCAGTGTCGGTGACGTCGTTTACAGCTTTTTTCAGCCCTCTTTCTCCCTCTGATCCGCTAAAAAGCGGCGAAAACATTGCGTCGCCGCCCTGCGGCGTTGGTGGGCATGAGTGCGTCGGTGTGAGACGTCGAACGACATGACAAAAGCCTGATGATGCGGCCATCTCGGCGGATTGCAGCTTGAGCGTAGCAGCTCCGCCACTGGGCGCTTTTTGCGTCTGGAGTCGGCACATCCAGGAGTTCGGCAGCAATGGCTATCAGTGTTTTCGACCTGTTCAAAATCGGCATCGGCCCTTCCAGTTCGCACACCGTGGGGCCTATGCGGGCCGCCGCGTTGTTTGTTGAGTCGCTGCGGGAGAAGCATTTGCTGGAGCAAGTGTGTCGCGTCGAAGTTCAACTGTACGGTTCGTTGTCGGCCACCGGCATCGGTCACGGCAGCGACAACGCGGTGATCATGGGCCTGATGGGCGAGTGGCCGGACGCGATCGACCCGTCGCAAATCGGCATCCGCATCGAAACCCTGCGCGAAACCCACACGCTGCTCCTCGATGGTCGCTTGTCGGTTCCCTTCATCTGGGCGCGGGACATGCGCTTGATCGACGAAAACCTGCCTTTCCACCCCAATGCCATGACCCTGATCGTCGAAGGCGATCACGGCGAACTGCATCGCGACACCTACTATTCCGTCGGCGGCGGTTTTGTCGTGGATGAAGCCCAGGCGTCCAGCGGTGTGGTCGATCTGGATCGCACCGTGTTGCCGTACGATTTCTCCAGCGCCGTCGAGCTGCTGAGCCTTTGCCAGACGCACAACCTGCGCGTGGCTGAGTTAATGATGGCCAACGAGAAAGTCTGGCGCAGTGAAGAAGAAATCCGCGCCGGCCTGATGAAGCTATGGCGCGCCATGCAGGATTGCGTCGACCAGGGCCTCAAGCACGAAGGCATCTTGCCTGGCGGTTTGAATGTGCGTCGTCGCGCGGCGAAGCTGCATCGCAGCTTGCAGGAGCTGGGCAAACCGAATGTGATCGGCTCGACCTTGAGCGCTATGGAGTGGGTCAACCTGTTCGCGCTGGCGGTCAACGAAGAGAACGCCGCTGGCGGGCGCATGGTGACAGCGCCGACCAACGGCGCGGCGGGGATCATTCCGGCGGTGTTGCACTACTTTATGAAGTTCAGTGAAGCGGTGACGGATGCCAATGTCGTCGACTATTTCCTCAGCGCCGCAGCCGTGGGAATTCTGTGCAAAAAGAACGCCTCGATCTCCGGTGCCGAAGTCGGCTGCCAGGGCGAAGTCGGTTCGGCCTGCGCGATGGCGGCGGCGGGGTTGGCGGAGATTCTCGGCGCCACGCCGGAACAACTGTGCAACGCCGCCGAAATCGGCCTGGAACACAACCTCGGCCTGACCTGCGACCCGGTGGGCGGGCTGGTACAAGTACCCTGCATCGAGCGCAACGCGATTGCGGCGGTGAAAGCGATCAACGCGGCACAGATGGCGCTGCGTGGCGATGGTCAGCACTTTATCTCGCTGGACCGGGTGATCCGCACCATGCGCGATACCGGCGCCGACATGCATGACAAATATAAAGAGACCTCGCGGGGTGGGTTGGCAGTTAGCGCCGTAGAGTGCTGAGACCGAGTTGCCCAATCGCGAGCAAGCTTTGCTCCTACAGGTTTGCTGTCTTCTGTAGGAGCAAAGCTTGCTCGCGATGGCGTCAGACCAGTCAAAATTGCGCGCTAAATGAACACCCGATTCAAAACACGCCACCTTTTAGCGCGTCGCTTACAGATAAGCGCCTTTGCAAGATACAGGGATCCAAACCACCCCTGACCACCCGTCACCCGTGCCTGCGGTGACACTCTTTCCCGGCACCTCGCAGCCCTGTTCCCACAAGTGCTACCGATTTGCTCACGCCCAGCGGGGCAGGGCGTCTATCGCCGATAATGGCACTTATATCCCCCCTTCGCCGCGCGGCTTATATAGACATGTCGCGACGTCGTTTTCAGGAGTTATTGAACGCGCATTCAATTTTAGGCATGGCAATTGCTCTGTCATTACAAAGCCCGTCTCCCACGCGAGAACGATGGCAATAAAAAGAGCCTCCGCCTGAGGCCATCACCCGCTTTGTGTGAGGAGATACCGCGATGACGACGTTCAACTCCGGGGCCCAACCCCAGAACCGTGCGCCTCAATCCATCGGCTTTCTGCTGTTGGACAATTTCACGCTGATTTCTCTGGCCTCCGCAGTCGAACCCCTGCGCATGGCCAACCAATTGTCCGGCCGTGAACTGTATCGCTGGACCACGATCACAGTTGATGGCGGTCAGGTCTGGGCCAGTGACGGCCTGCAGATCACCCCCGACTGCTCCATGCACAAAGCACCCGCCCTGGACACCATCATCGTCTGCGGCGGTATCGGTATCCAACGCACGGTCACCCGTGAGCACGTGTCATGGCTGCAAAGCCAGGCGCGTCAGTCACGTCGTCTCGGCGCGGTCTGCACCGGCAGTTGGGCCCTGGCCTGCGCCGGCCTGCTGGACGGTTTTGATTGCAGCGTGCACTGGGAATGCCTGGCCTCGATGCAGGAAGCCTTCCCGCGTGTGGTCATGAGCACGCGCTTGTTCACCCTGGACCGTAACCGTTTCACCAGTTCCGGCGGCACCGCGCCACTGGACATGATGCTGCACCTGATCAGCCGCGATCACGGCCGTGAACTGTCCGCCGCAATTTCGGAAATGTTTGTCTACGAACGTATCCGCAACGAACAAGATCACCAGCGCGTGCCGCTCAAGCATATGCTGGGGACCAATCAGCCGAAGTTGCAGGAAATCGTTGCGCTGATGGAAGCCAACCTCGAAGAGCCGATCGACCTCGATGAACTGGCGGTGTACGTCGCTGTGTCGCGACGTCAGCTGGAGCGACTGTTCCAGAAGTATCTGCACTGCTCGCCGTCGCGTTACTACTTGAAACTGCGCCTGATCCGCGCCCGGCAGTTGCTCAAGCAAACGCCGATGTCGATCATCGAAGTGGCTTCGGTGTGTGGCTTTGTTTCCACGCCGCACTTCTCCAAGTGCTACCGCGAATACTTCGGCATTCCACCGCGTGACGAGCGCGTAGGTTCCAATACCACGCAACAGGTGGCGATGATGCCGCTGCCGCAGGCACTGGTGCTGTCGCCGTTGTCCGGGCCGTTGTCGGCGTTGAGTCAGGCGCGTAATGAGTCGACGTTCGCCAGCGTCAGGCTCTAAACCGAGGCGACTTCATCGCGGGCAAGCCCAGCTCCCACAGGGGATCTTCAGTGTGATGGAGATCCAGTGTAGGAGCCGGGCTTGCCCGCGATGGCGTCCTGTCAGGCGCTACGGCTCTGCTGATACTCCGCCAACGCTGGCAACAATTGTTTGTCGATGGCCTGACGCACCGCCGGCAGGATGGTGGCGCTGCTGGTGTACATCTGCTTGACCATGGTCCGCAGTTCCATTGCCCGTTCGTTGTTCAAACCCCGTACCGCGCATTCGCAGGCCTGTTCGGCGGTGGCGCCAGGGGGCACTGCAAAGCCCAGTGCCTTGAGCTGGCCCAACAGATCTTCCTGGTCAATCAAATCGGCGTACATCATGACGCAATCCTTCTTCAGGGAACGGTGTCGTGGCTCGATTCTGGTAGGGGGATGAAGTGGCGGCAAGGGCGATTTGACGCAATGGCCGCAATACCTATGAACAGGTCGTTTTCGACTAACTTGTGAATCAACGGAGTGGGCACACTGGACTCAGCTGGCAACACGAAGGTTTGGTCACCCTCGCGCAACGGCTCCTCAACAGTACCCTCCTCAGCTCCGATCCTGTCACGGCTTGATCGGGGTTTTTTTTGCCTGTGAATCAGGGAGGGATGGGGTGTCTGGGATTAAGCCATCGCGAGCAGGCTCACTCCTACACTCAACCGCATTCCTCTGAAAGAACTCGATCAACTGTAGGAGTGAGCCTGCTCGCGAAGAACGATGACGCGGTTTTAGCGTTGCAACACAAGAATCCGCGACAACAACTCATCACGATCGACATAGCAGCCCTGAAAATGCCGCGCACCGCTGGCAGGATCAAACGCATTGCGCGCATGCAGCGTGCGACGGTTATCAAAGCACCACAGCTCACCCGGATTCAGCCGCGTCATCAGCCGGAACCGCGCTTCCCTGGTCATCGCAATGAACCGACGGTAAGCGTGATACAGCTTGGGCATCTGCTCCACGGACGCATCAAACGGCCCACGCAGAAAATTCGCCATGCGGATTTCCGACACTTGCCCGCGTGCATCCAGCGCGATGATTGGCGCCAGGCAGCGGTAGTCGCTGTGACGGTCCTTGTTGCGGAACTCCACAGGGATTTCGCAAAGGCTTTGGAACGCCTCGGGGTCCTCATTGCGCAAGGCTTCGGCAATGGCAAAACCGTCGACGAAAATACTCTCGCCACCGTCGGCGTCATTGACCAGGCAATGCAGAAATTGCAGCCCCGGTTGCAGCTCCCGGGTTGGCAGATCGCTGTGTAAAGGCAAATTGAAAGCGGTGTAAGCATTGCTGTCGGCATCAGCCTTGGATTGCACGTTGAACAGCACGCCGAAATTGCTCTCACGGATAAAGGAAATCCGCTGGGCGATCAGCTTCAGCGAACCCGGCTCAGTAGGCACGCCGCGAACCTGGGTCAGGCCGACATCGCGCACCGCCAGCAGCCATTGCAGCAGGGCGTCGTTGTCATTCATCAGCGCCTGGTAATCGAACACCGGCAACTGCATATCGTTGCGCCAAAGGCGCGCTTTGGGTTTGCCGGCCTGGCGCTCGGCGCGGGATTCATCGTCGTAGGCGTGGGCGCGCAACCAGCCTGGGTCGAAGCGGCTGTGGTGGCCGTCCTGCCAATCGATGCTGAGGCAACCTTCGGCATCGACCCTTGTCCCGCTCGGCATCAGGTTTTGCTCGACATCGACGATTTCCAGCACTTGCTCGCGGGTCACGGTATAGACGCATTGCGGGCACGGGCAGTTGTCTCGCAACCATTGGTGATGAAAGGGGCTGACGCGATCATCGGCCCACTTCACCAGAACTTAGTCCGCCAAGGGTTGCACGCCAGCCAGCGCGCTGATCAACGGATAAGTACGGAAGTCGGCAAAAGCAGCGGCGGTGTTCAATGGCGATCTCCTTGTTATTTTTGGGGGGGTAACGCGATCACTCGGCCAACGTAGTCGGGGGTGGGCAGGTCGGCTTGTTCGGCAACGATGGCTTGCAGCTTAGTGAGCGACAGTTCGCTGAATGGCGCAGAACGCGGCCCGGCGAGGTCGACGTGAAGCAACATTTGCTCGTTGCCGGCCAGCTCCTTGTCATCGCCCACCAGGTGGAGGCTGTGATAGAGGTGCAGGCGTTTGCTGTCGTGGCCAATGATTTGCGTATGCACTTCGACGTCAGCGTCGAGCTTCACTTCGTGCAGGTAATTGAGGTGCAGTTCCAGGGTGAACAGCGAGTTGCCACTGGCTTCGCGATTGTTACTGTCCATGCCCAGACGATCCATCAGCGCGTCGGTGGCGTAGCTGAAGATCAGCAGGTAGTAAGCGTCGCGCAGGTGGCCGTTGTAGTCGACCCAGTCGGGGATGATTTTGGTGCTGTAGGTCGTAAGAGCGGGCATGCGATCAGGTCCTGTAGTAAGGAGAGCCTGTAGGAGCCGGCTTGCCGGCGAATGGGGCAGCGCGGTGTGACAGATACACCGCTAGTCGGCAAAGGCCATCCCATGCTTCTCTTTGGTGGTCTTCACCGCCTCCAGCACCGCCAGCAGGCAATCATCACGATAGCGCTCCAGCGCCGAAATGCTGTGCGTCCCCAGCTGGTCAGTGGTGCCATCCACCACATCATCGATCAATTTGTCGGTCAACTCCGGCGCTGGCAGATAGGTCCAGGGCAACTGCAAGGCCGGCCCGAACTGCGCCATGAAGTGGCGCATTCCGGCATCGCCGCCGGCCAGGGTGTACGTCAAGAACGTGCCCATGAACGACCAGCGCAGGCCCGCGCCAAAACGAATCGCATCGTCGATTTCACCCGTGGTCGCCACCCCGTCGTTAACCAGGTGCAGCGCCTCGCGCCAGAGCGCTTCGAGCAAGCGGTCGGCGATAAAGCCGGGGACTTCCTTGCGTACATGCAGCGGACGCATTCCGAGGGATTCATAGACTTTCATTGCTGCTTGAACGGCTTGCGGTGCGGTGTTTTTGCCACCGACCACTTCCACCAGCGGCAGCAAATAAACCGGGTTGAACGGGTGCCCGACCACGCAGCGTTCCGGGTGCGTTGCACTCTCGTAGAACTCGCTCGGCAACAGGCCCGATGTGCTGGAGCCGATCAAGGCATTGGGTTTGGCCGCCGCGCTGATTTTGCTGTGCAGTTCCAGTTTCAGGTCGAGGCGCTCGGGGGCGCTTTCCTGGATGAAGTCGGCATCGCGAACGCATTCCTCGATCGTCGCGACAAAGCGCAAGCGATCCTGAGAGGCGCCAGGCGCCAGGCCTTGTTTTTCCAGTGCACCCCAGGCGTTGGCGACGCGTTTACGCAGGGCGGCTTCGGCACCTGGCGCCGGGTCCCAAGCCACCACATCGAGGCCATGGGCGAGGGCGCGGGACACCCAACCGCTGCCGATGACACCGCTGCCCAAGGCTGCGAAGGTTTTGATTTCGGTGATGAAGGTCATGGCGACTTCCTGAAAGATTCGATGATCTGCTGTAGGAGCCGGCTTGCCGGCGAAGGCGATTTCAGCACCGCAGAAAATGCGGCGGATGTACCGGCCTCTTCGCCGGCAAGCCGGCTCCTACAGGGGGTGGGGATAAGGGCTTAGCCGCGCTTGGTCAGGCCCATTTTTTTGCGACCTTCAGCCGGGGTCAGCACCCGGGCTCCGAGGCGGCTGAGGATTTCGCTGGCGCGTTCGACCAGTTGGCCGTTGGTCGCCAGTACACCCTTGTCCAGCCAGATATTGTCTTCCAGACCAACCCGCACGTTGCCGCCAAGCAGCACCGCTTGCGCCGCCATTGGCATCTGCATGCGACCGATGCCGAACCCGGCCCACACCGCATTGGCCGGCAGGTTGTCGACCATGGCTTTCATGGTGGTGGTGTCGGCCGGCGCGCCCCACGGGATGCCCAGGCACAGCTGGAACAGCGGGTCGTCGAGCAGGCCTTCCTTGATCAACTGTTTGGCGAACCACAGGTGACCGGTGTCGAAAATTTCCAGCTCGGCTTTCACGCCCAGCTCTTGAATTCGCTTCGCGCCCGCTCGAAGTTGCGCCGGGGTGGACACGTAAATGGTGTCGCCATCGCCGAAGTTCAGGGTGCCGCAATCGAGGGTGCAGATCTCCGGCAGCAGTTCTTCGACATGCGCCAGACGGGTCAACGGGCCGACCAGGTCAGTGTTCGGGCCGAACTCCATCGGGTTCTCGCCCGCACCGATTTCCAGGTCGCCGCCCATGCCAGCGGTGAGGTTGACGATGATGTCGACATCGGCCTCGCGGATGCGCTCCATCACTTCGCGGTACAGCGCCACGTCGCGGCTGAACTTGCCGGTTTCAGGGTTGCGTACGTGGCAGTGAACCACGGTGGCACCGGCCTTGGCGGCTTCCACGGCGGCGGCGGCGATTTGTTTCGGGGTGACCGGCACGTGAGGGCTTTTGCTGGTCGTGTCGCCAGCACCGGTGAGTGCGCAGGTGATGATGACGTCGTGGTTCATTGGGCGGTTCCTTACAGGCAAGTGCTTTTCAGGAGAAAGGCAAGGCGTAATAATCCCGTTCGCAGCCCGGTCGGGCTGCGAACGGTGGTTCGGTTCAGGTCTATTTACTGGTCAGTTTCAGGTTTTCAGCCGCAGGTTTGCCGTCGAAGGTGGTCACGCCTTCGAGCCAGCGCTGCTGGTCTTGCGGGTGATCTTTCAGCCATTGCCTGGCCGATTCGAAGGCATCTTTGTGATCGAGCAGCGGCTGCATCATCCGGCTCTCGTCTTCGGCGGTGTAGGTCAGGTTGCTCAGCAAACGGCCGATGTTCGGGCATTGTTCGCTGTATTTCGGCGCAGTGACGGTCCAGACCGTGGCCATGCCTTCATTCGGGCCCAGGGCGTCGTCACTGCCGGTGAGGTAGGTCATCTTCACGTTGACGTTCATCGGGTGCGGCGCCCAGCCGAAGAACACCACGGCCTCATTGCGGCGCACGGCGCGATCCACCGCCGCGAGCATGCCGGCTTCACTGGACTCGACCAGTTGGAACTTACCGAGGCCGAACTGGTTCTTGGCGATCATTGCCTTGATTTGGGTGTTGGCGCCTGAACCTGGCTCGATACCGTAGATTTTGCCGCCCAGTTCCTTCTCGAACTTGGCGATGTCGGCGAAGGTTTTCAGGCCCTTGTCGGCAAGGTATGTCGGTACTGCGAGGGTGGCGCGGGCGTCTTTCAGGCTGGGGGCTTGCAGCACTTTGACCTGGTTGCCATCGACGAACGGGGTGATGGTCTGGGTCATCAGCGGGTTCCAGTAGCCCAGGAACAAGTCCAGGCGCTGGTCGCGGATCCCGGCGAAGATGATTTGCTGGGACGCGCTGGTTTGTTTGGTGTTGTAGCCGAGGCCGTCGAGCAGGACCTGGGTCATGGCGCTGGTGGCGATTACGTCAGTCCAGTTCACTACGCCCATGCGTACGTTCTGGCACGACGCGGGTTCGGCTGCCATGACACTGGCGCTCAGCAAAGCGGTACCGCTGAGTGCAAGAACACAGCTGCTGATCAGTCGTTTCATCTCAGGTTCCTCGGCAGTTCGTTATTGTGGGTCCGGTCGTCTTTGTGCGCCGGTGATGCCACGTTACGCAGCTAAGGCCCTATGAAAACGCACTACGGCGACCAGCTCTTGCACTGCAGCGACCTGTCCTCTTGAATGCCTGTTGCAAGTGGCGTATCAACATCCTCACGCTACCCGCCCTCACGTTACCCGCCTATCGAGTGCGCTCCATGTCCCAGGATTTCTACTTCTTGTTGATGCCGGGTTTCTCGGCCATTGGATTTATCTCGGCCATCGAACCGCTGCGGGTCGCCAACCGCTTTCGCGGCGAGCTGTATCGCTGGCATGTGTTGAGCGCCGACGGCGGCGCGGTGCTTGCCAGCAATGGCATGTCGGTCAACGCCGATGCGGCGCTGGAGCCATTGAAGAAAGGTGCGATCCTGCTCGTCGTCGCGGGTTTCGAGCCGCTGAAATTTGCCACCCCGGCACTGGAGCACTGGCTGCGTCGCCTCGACAACGAAGGCGTGACCCTCGGGGCCATCGACACCGGCAGCTTCATCCTCGCTGAGGCCGGCCTTCTCGACGGCCACCGCCTGACCCTGCACTGGGAAGCCATCGACGCGTTCAAGGAATCCTATCCACAGCTCAGCGTCACCCAGGAGCTGTTTGAGATCGACCGCCGGCGCATCACCTCGGCTGGCGGCACCGCCTCCATCGACCTGATGCTCGACCTCATCGCCCAGGCCCACGGCCCGGAACTGGCGATCCAGGTCAGCGAACAATTCGTACTCGGCCGCATCCGCCCGCGCAAAGACCACCAGCGCATGGAAGTCGCTACGCGGTATGGCATCAGCAACAAGAAGCTTGTCCACGTTATCGGCGAGATGGAGCAGCACAGCGAACCGCCGCTGAGCACACTGGAACTGGCGGAATCGATCAAAGTGACACGGCGGCAGCTGGAGCGATTGTTTCGCCTGCACCTGAACGACACGCCGAGCAATTTCTACCTGCGTTTACGGTTGGAAAAGGCTCGGCAGTTGTTGCGGCAGACGGATATGAGTGTGCTGGAGGTGAGCATTGCGTGCGGGTTTGAATCGCCGTCGTATTTCACGCGTAGCTATCGGGCGAAGTTTGAGCGGTGTCCACGGGAAGACCGACGGCGGCTAGGGGATGGGCGGGAACTGGTCTGAGCCAAACGCAGATCCAATGTGGGAGCGGGCTTGCTCGCGAAGGCGTTGTGTCGGCCAACATCAATGTTGAATGACTGACCGCTTTCGCGAGCAAGCCCGCTCCCACATTCGATCTGCGTTCGCTTTTATTTCTTCATCAGCATTGAGCAGGCCGCTTTAAACGCTTCATGCTGGTACTTGTTCAGTGTCGCTGGCAGTTCGAAATTGTGTTTTTTGTGCTGCGCATTGATCGTCTGCGGCGACAGCAGTGTCACCTCGCAATTCTCCAGCAACTGGAACACACCTTCGATCTTGAACGTGGTCGGCCCACCCGCAAACTCGCCTTTCTTGCTGCGCTTCTTGATCGCGATCCGGTCGACGGAGTTCTCACGCACGAACGATGCGACCTGGGCGGCAAAGACTTTGACGTTCGCCGCGTCCTCGTCATCGTCGAGGGCGATTTTCTTGGTGGCCAGCGCAATGTGGCTCAGCACTTGGTCGTCGAGGGAGGCTAGGGCGATGATCGCTTCGCTGCCTTTGATTTCGATGCCGCAGACTTTCATTTCGATCCCTTTTGGGTCAGGCGGTGGAGGCTGGATGGTGGCGCAGCGGGGGCGTGAAGTCACGAATTGAGTGCTACAGGGTGGTCGATTGCCCGCGACGGTCCAGCTCGAAGACTTTGTTCTGTTGCAGGCGCGCCTTGAGCCAGCGTTCTGCTTTTCCCATCTTCCGTGTACGGGCCCAGAGCAGGTCAACCCCGACGTGCCAGTCCGTATTGGGGTAGGCGTCAAGTTGCAGTTCGACCAGTTCGCCATTGGCCAGCTCGCGTTGAATCAACTGTCGTGGCAATGTCGCCCAGCCGAGCCCCGCGCGGACCATTTCCAGTAGCGCCAGATAATTTTCTGCCTGCCAGATACGGGTGGAGCACAGGTACTCGCTGCTGGGAAATTTTTCGGCATGTGCACTGAATGCCAGCCGACGGTGCACGTGCAAGTCGTCGAAGTTCACGCTCTCCAGTTTCGCCAGAGCATGCTCCGGGTGACAGACATGCAGCATGATCAACTTGCCCATTTGCTGGAATTCCAGTTCCGGCGGGTATTGGGGTTGGGAGAAGGCGATCCCCAGCACGGCCTGACCCTTGGCCACCAGTTCGCTGACATCCCCATACACCGGGTGCCGAATAATCAGATCGACATACGGGAAGGCCTGTTCGAAATCCAGCAGCGCCGGCATCACGGCGTTGTAAGGCGTTTCGATTGCCAGAGACAGGCTGGGCTCAAGCACATCCGACAAGCAGTCGGCATGGGCCTGCAGCGTCAGGCAGCGCTCCAAAACTGACTGAGCCTGCAGTAGCATTTTGTGGCCAGCCGCCGTCAGGACCGGGCTGCGAGTGGAGCGGTCGAACAGTGCCACGCCGAGGTCATCTTCCAGGTTGGAGATCGCCACACTGACGGTCGATTGAGTCTTGCCCATCTTGCGCGCGGCAGCAGAGAACGACCCGCTTTGCACGGCCTGCACGAACATTTGCAACTGATCCAGCGAGAACTGCATCGGTTTCTCCTTGAGCCCAGGTCGACTTCTCAGTCCATCGTAAAAAACGATGGATGCTCATTTGCTCCATCGAATTTAAGCACGGATTCTACTTCCTGACGTCAGTTCTTCTGCTGCACCGACTTGCGCTGTGCCTGGCCTGTGGATGCCCTCAGGACAATAAGAAAAGCACTTCAGGAGACATTCGATATGAGCAATTCACAGGTTCATCCGGTGGACGAAGTCTTGCCCATCCGCCAACTGCTGACATTTGGCTTGCAGCATGTGTTGGTGATGTATGCGGGGGCAGTAGCGGTGCCGCTGATACTGGGCAGCGCGCTAGGGCTGACGGCGGCGCAGGTGATCACATTGATTAACGCGAACCTGCTGACGTCGGGAATTGCGACGATGATCCAGACCCTCGGTTTCTGGAAGTTCGGCGCCCGTCTGCCCTTGATTCAAGGCTGCTCATTCATAGCCTTGGCGCCCATGATCATGATCGGCAAGGAGTTCGGGCTCACCGAAGTTTTTGGCGCGGTGATCGCCGCCGGGGCGATTACCATCGCTATGGCACCGGTGTTCAGCCGCCTGTTGCGGTTTTTTCCACCGGTGGTGATCGGCAGCCTGATCACCATCATTGGCATCTCCTTGATGCCAGCGGCAGCAATCTGGCTTGGCGGCGGCAATCCCGACTCGGCGGAATTTGGTTCGATGTCGAATTTGTTACTGGGGCTGGTCACGGTGGTCGTGACCTTGGTGGTTTACGCCAGGTTTTCCGGGTTCATCGGCAATCTCAGCGTATTGATCGGGTTGTTCGTTGGCAGCCTGATCGCAGCGGCTTGTGGCATGACTCACTTCGGCCAGGTGAGTAGCGCCGCCTGGTTCGAGCTGAGCCCTCCCATGGCCTTCGGCATGCCGCAGTTTTCGCCGATGCCGATTCTGGTAATGACTCTGGCCATGTTGGTGATCATGGCCGAGACGACTGGCAATTGTCTGGCGATCGGCAAGCTGACGGGCAAGATCACTACCCAGCAAACCCTCGGCAATGCATTTCGGGCTGATGGTCTGTCAACGATGCTGGGTGGCATGTTCAACAGCTTTCCTTACAACGCCTTCACGCAGAACACCGGTCTGATCGCTCTCTCCAACGTCAAAAGCCGATTCGTCGTGGCTTCGGCGGGGGCAATCATGGTGCTTATGGGGTTGTTCCCCAAGCTGGGAGCGCTGATTGCCGCTGTCCCGGCGCCGGTGCTCGGTGGTTGTGCTGTCGTGATGTTCGGCATGACCACGGTGGCCGGGATTCAGGAGCTATCGCGTGTGCAATTCGAAGGCACCCGCAACGGCATTATCGTCGCGGTATCGGTCAGTGTCGGGGTGTTGCCGATGTCTTTTCCGGCCCTGTTCGAACATGCCAGCGGCACCCTCAAACTGGTTCTTGAAAGCGGAATATTTCTCGGGGCGATCACCGCAATCGTGCTCAACGTTTTGCTTAACCCTAAAGACAAAATTCAGCCGGTGACCCAGGGCACGGAGCTCACCGACTAGGGCGTTTTTCGCCCCGATCCCCACCGGTGAGGGGCCTGTTTGAAAATAATAAGGAGTTCATATGACACGCTTCACTTCCGTTGTACCTGCCGGCATCACACAACTTGATCTGCATCTGCTGCGTCGCTCCCTTGAACTTGCGCAAGACTCCAAAGCCCGTGGCCGCCATCCGTTTGCCGCGCTGGTGGCGGATAGGGACGGTAACGTCATCGCGGCGGCGGGCAACAATTCGATGCCACCAAAAGGTGATCCTACCCAGCACGCCGAATTGGCCGCCGCGGCTCAGGCAGCGAAACTGTTGAGCCCGGCCGCTCTGGCCCTCTGCACCCTCTATACCAGCGCCGAACCTTGCTGCATGTGTGCCGGCGCGATCTATTGGACGGGCATCGGTCGTGTAGTTTACGCGCTGTCCGAGCATGCATTGCTTGAACTCACCGGCGCCCACCCGGAGAACCCGACCTTCTCGTTGCCTTGTCGAGAAGTGTTCGCCCGCGGCCAGCGAGAGATTCCAACTTTTGGTCCCATGCTTGAAGACGAAGCGGCCAAGGCACATGAAGGTTTCTGGAATTGAGGGCGGGGGGGGCGAGCCCTTACAGTTCTAGCTGGCTGGCGTTGATTCCGTAAGCGGTGGCAATTTTCTCACGTGTCGCCTTGCGGGGCTTGGCGACCATTTCCTGTTGAGCGAAGGCTGGTTGGGAGATGCCCATGCGTTTGGCAACTTCATCCTGGGAAAGATCATTCCTTGAGGGGCGAACGCAGGAAGTGGCGCCAGCGACCGAAAAACGAATTACATCACTCCTGCCCAATCGACTCCAAAAACTCCGACCGCTCATCACTCATCCGCGCCACGCAGTCATTCTGCGCAATGGTGAAGGCCTTGCTACCGCTGGTCGCCGGAAACGCTTCAACCGCGCAATCCGCATCCCGGGTCTTCAGCCATTGCTGCTGGGCGACCTTGAGTTTGGCGGTGATGTCGGCCAGTTTTGCCGGGTTCTTGCCGTAGGCCGTTTGCATGCGCTCGGCCAGGCTCTGGTAGTTGTCCTTGAGCAGGTCTTCGGCCGTGGTTCTGCTGTAGACCGAGCATTCCAGGGTCTGGATGTCGTTTTCGACTTTGTCGCAGGGGGTGTCTTCGGACTCTTCAGCCGCGTGTACGCCGGTCGCTATCAGTGCCAAAGCCAGGAAGATCGATTTCATTGCGCCGCCGCCCCAATCCAATAGTGCATTCAGTAATGCCGGGAATTCTGGCCTATGCGCAGGCCCTTGAACAGGTGGCCCATGACGTCCAACGTCGACCCTTTGTCGCGGATTGACGCTTTCGGCAAACCCCCTGTCGTTTTTGCACCCGGCTACCCCGTCCCTCAGGCATATGCTGGCCCCAAAGCGCCGGCACACGATTCGGCGCATGAATCGCTAATAGGGGACAGCCTGATGAGCCCAGCCGAATTGCACGCCGACAGCATCGTTATCGACGGTCTGATTATTGCCAAGTGGAACCGTGAGCTGTTCGAAGACATGCGCAAGGGCGGTCTGACCGCGGCCAACTGCACCGTGTCTGTGTGGGAGGGCTTCCAGGCCACCGTCAACAACATCGCCGCCAGCCAGAAGCTGATCCGCGAAAACAGCGACCTGGTGATTCCGGTACGCACCACCGCCGATATCCGCAAGGCCAAAGAGCAGGGCAAGACCGGCATCCTCTTCGGCTTCCAGAATGCTCACGCGTTTGAAGACCAGCTCGGCTATGTCGAGGTGTTCAAGCAGCTCGGCGTCGGCATCGTGCAGATGTGCTACAACACCCAGAACCTGGTCGGCACCGGTTGCTACGAGCGTGATGGCGGCCTGTCGGGCTTCGGTCGCGAAATCGTTGCCGAGATGAACCGCGTCGGCGTCATGTGCGACCTGTCCCACGTCGGCTCCAAGACTTCCGAAGAAGTCATCCTCGAATCCAAAAAGCCGGTTTGCTACTCCCATTGCCTGCCGTCGGGTCTGAAAATTCACCCGCGCAACAAATCCGATGAAGAACTGAAGTTCATCGCCGATCACGGCGGTTTTGTTGGCGTGACCATGTTTGCGCCGTTCCTGGCCAAGGGCATCGATTCGACCATCGACGATTACGCCGAAGCCATCGAATACACCATGAATATTGTTGGCGAAGACGCCATCGGCATCGGCACCGACTTCACCCAGGGCCACGGCCAGGATTTCTTCGAATACCTGACCCATGACAAGGGCTACGCCCGCCGTCTGACCAGCTTCGGCAAGATCATCAACCCGCTGGGCATTCGCACCGTCGGCGAGTTCCCGAACCTGACCGAAACCTTGCTCAAACGCGGTCATTCCGAGCGCGTGGTGCGCAAGATCATGGGCGAGAACTGGGTCAGCGTCCTGAAAGACGTCTGGGGCGAATGAATAACTCTGGAGCCTACTCCGCTCGCCGATAGCTGCGTCAGGTCCTCGCGCCAAGCTCGCCGTACGTCCCGTACTGTCTCGCTTGTCGCTCCGGTCCTTCCTTGCTCTCGACGTGCTCGCTACGGCTCCAAAGTCATTCATACGGCTTTTTTATAAGAGCAAAGCAAAAGCTTTGCTCAGCACCGACCACGAATTTTTCTGGAGTTAAGTTTCCATGGCCAAGATCGCCCCGCAATTGCCAATCGAAGTCGACAGCGAAACCGGTGTCTGGACCTCCGACGCTCTGCCGATGCTGTACGTACCGCGTCACTTCTTCGTCAACAACCACATGGGCATCGAGGAAGTGCTGGGCGCCGAGGCCTACGCCGAAATCCTCTACAAGGCCGGCTACAAATCTGCCTGGCACTGGTGTGAAAAAGAAGCTGAATGCCACGGCCTGGAAGGCGTTGCGGTGTTCGAGCACTACATGAAGCGCCTGTCGCAACGCGGCTGGGGCCTGTTCAAGATCCAGGACATCGACCTCGACAAGGGCACCGCCAGCGTCAAGCTCGAACACTCGGCGTTCGTCTACGTGTACGGCAAAGTCGGGCGCAAGGTCGACTACATGTTCACCGGCTGGTTTGCCGGCGCCATGGACCAGATTCTGCAAGCCCGTGGCAGCAAGATCCGTACGGTTGCCGAGCAAGTCTACGGTGGCTCCGAAGAAGGCCACGACGACGGCCTGTTCACCGTCAAGCCGTTGTAAGTCGAGGAACCCGCCATGGCTTTCGAAGCAATGTTCCAGCCGATCCAGATCGGCAAACTGACCATCCGTAACCGCGTGCTCAGCACCGCGCATGCCGAGGTGTATGCCACCGATGGCGGCATGACCACCGACCGGTACGTCAAGTATTACGAAGAGAAAGCCAAGGGCGGGATCGGCCTGGCGATTTGCGGCGGTTCCTCCAGCGTGGCCATCGACAGCCCGCAAGGCTGGTGGAAGTCGGTCAACCTGGCCGACGACCGGATCATTCCGCACTTCCAGAACCTGGCCGATGCCATGCACAAGCATGGCGCCAAGATCATGATCCAGATTACCCACATGGGCCGTCGTTCCCGCTGGGACGGCGAGCACTGGCCAACCCTGCTGTCGCCGTCGGGCATCCGCGAGCCGGTGCACCGCGCGACTTGCAAAACCATCGAGCCTGAAGAAATCTGGCGGGTGATCGGCAACTACGCCAGCGCTGCGGCGCGGGCCAAGGCCGGTGGCCTGGACGGCGTCGAACTGTCGGCGGTGCACCAGCACATGATCGACCAGTTCTGGAGCCCACGGGTCAACAAACGTACCGACGAATGGGGCGGCAGCTTCGAGAACCGCATGCGTTTCGGCCTCGAAGTGATCAAGGCTGTGCGGGCGGAAGTCGGCCCGGATTTCTGCGTCGGCATCCGTCTGTGCGGTGATGAATTCCACCCGGACGGCTTGTCCCACGAGGACATGAAGCAGATCGCCAAGTATTACGACGACACCGGCATGATCGACTTCATCGGCGTGGTCGGTTCGGGTTGCGACACCCACAACACCCTGGCCAACGTTATCCCGAACATGAGTTATCCACCGGAGCCGTTTTTGCACTTGGCGGCCGGTATCAAAGAAGTGGTCAAGGCCCCGGTCCTGCACGCGCAGAACATCAAGGACCCGAACCAGGCGACCCGTATTCTGGAGGGCGGCTACGTCGACATGGTCGGCATGACCCGCGCCCACATCGCTGACCCGCACCTGATCGCCAAGATCAAGATGGGCCAGGTCGACCAGATCAAACAATGCGTCGGCGCCAACTATTGCATCGACCGTCAGTACCAGGGCCTGGACGTGCTGTGCATCCAGAACGCCGCGACCTCCCGTGAATACATGGGCGTGCCGCACATCATCGAGAAATCGACCGGTGTGAAGCGCAAGGTTGTGGTGGTCGGTGCCGGCCCTGCCGGGATGGAAGCCGCTCGTGTGTCCGCCGAACGTGGCCACGACGTGACCCTGTTCGAGAAGAAAGAATTCATCGGCGGCCAGATCACCACCGCTTCGAAAGCCCCGCAACGGGACCAGATTGCCGGTATCACCCGCTGGTTCCAGCTGGAACTGGCGCGTTTGAAAGTCGACCTGCGCCTGGGCGTGGCGGCGGATGCAGCGACCATTCTCGACCTGCGTCCGGACGTGGTGGTGCTCGCCGTTGGCGGGCATCCGTTCCTGGAGCAGAACGAACACTGGGGCGCGGCTGAAGGCCTGGTGGTCAGCAGCTGGGACATCCTCGACGGCAAGGTGGCACCGGGCAAGAACGTGCTGGTCTACGACACCATTTGCGAGTTCACCGGGATGTCGACGGCCGACTTCCTCGCCGACAAGGGCAGCCAGGTCGAGATCGTCACTGACGACATCAAACCGGGCGTGGCGATTGGCGGCACCTCGTTCCCGACCTACTACCGCAGCATGTACCCCAAAGAAGTGATCATGACCGGGGACATGATGCTGGAGAAGGTTTACCGCGAAGGCGACAAGCTGGTGGCGGTGCTGGAAAACGAATACACCGGCGCCAAAGAGGAGCGGGTGGTGGACCAGGTCGTCGTCGAAAACGGCGTGCGTCCGGACGAAGAAATCTACTACGCCCTGAAGGAAGGTTCGCGCAACAAAGGCCAGATGGACATCGAAGCCTTGTTCGCGATCAAGCCACAACCTTCACTGAGCCAGGCGGGCGACGGCTACTTGCTGTTCCGCATCGGCGACTGCGTGGCGCAGCGCAACACCCACGCCGCCATCTACGACGCGCTGCGGTTGTGCAAGGATTTCTAAGAGCTTGTGGATAACCCCTGTAGGAGCAGAGCTTGCTCGCGATAGCGTTGGAACATCCGATGCATTCTGTGCGGTAGCAATACCGCCATCGCGAGCAAGCTCTGCTCCTACAGGGAATCGGGCAAGGCATCCAGGTAGTTTGGCCTGCAAGACCCTGCGGTCTTTGGGAGCTCCACCATGTTGAACACCCTTCTTCCAATCCTGTTGTTCGCTGCCCTGGGCCTTGCGGTTCTGGGCGCGTTACGGCGGGTGGCCATGTGGCGCCGGGGCCGAGCCTCGAAGGTCGCCCTGATCGGCGGCCTGTTTGCCATGCCCAAGCGCTACATGGTCGACTTGCACCATGTCGTCGCGCGGGACAAATACATCGCCAACACTCACGTTGCCACAGCCGGTGGTGCGGTGGCGTCCATCGTGCTGGCGATTCTGGTGCACGGTTTCGGCCTGCATAACCGCATCTTGGGTTATGCGCTACTGTTGATGACGGTCGTGATGTTCGTCGGCGCGATCTTTGTCTACCTGCGTCGGCGCAATCCGCCAGCGCGTTTGTCCAAAGGCCCGTGGATGCGCCTGCCAAAAAGCTTGCTGGCGTTCTCGGCATCGTTCTTCCTGTTGACCCTGCCGGTCGCCGGCATCCTGCCGGAAAATTTCGGTGGTTGGCTGGTAGCTGCGATCCTTGGCGTCGGCGTGTTGTGGGGCGTTTCGGAACTGTTCTTCGGCATGACCTGGGGCGGGCCGATGAAGCACGCCTTCGCCGGCGCGCTGCACCTGGCCTGGCACCGCCGTGCCGAGCGTTTTGGTGGCGGCCGTTCCACCGGTTTGAAACCGCTGGACCTGAACGATCCAACCGCGCCACTGGGCGTGGAAAAACCCAAGGATTTCACCTGGAACCAACTGCTCGGTTTCGACGCCTGCGTGCAGTGCGGTAAATGCGAAGCCGCGTGCCCGGCCTACGCCGCCGGCCAGCCGCTGAACCCGAAAAAACTCATTCAAGACATGGTCGTTGGCCTGGCCGGAGGCACCGACGCCAAATTCGCCGGCAGCCCTTACCCATCCCTTGACGGCGGTGGCAAAGCGATTGGCGAGCACGCCGGCAATCCGCATCAACCGATTGTCAACGGCCTGGTGGACGCTGAAACCCTGTGGTCCTGCACCACCTGCCGCGCTTGCGTCGAGGAATGCCCGATGATGATCGAGCACGTCGACGCCATCGTCGACATGCGTCGCCATCTGACTCTGGAAAAAGGCGCGACTCCGAACAAGGGCGCCGAAGTCCTGGAAAACCTGATCGCCACCGACAACCCGGGCGGCTTTGCGCCGGGCGGGCGGATGAACTGGGCGGCGGATTTGAACCTCACGCTGATGAGCGAGAAGAAATCCGTCGACGTGCTGTTCTGGGTCGGTGACGGCGCCTTCGACATGCGCAACCAGCGCACCCTGCGTGCCTTCGTCAAAGTGCTGAAAGCGGCCAAGGTCGACTTCGCGGTACTCGGTCTGGAAGAGCGCGACAGCGGTGACGTGGCCCGACGTCTGGGCGACGAAGCGACGTTCCAGTTGTTGGCCAAGCGCAACATCCAGACCCTGGCCAAGTACAGCTTCAACCGCATCGTCACCTGCGACCCGCACAGCTTCCACGTGCTGAAAAACGAGTACGGCGCCTTCGACGGCCACTACCTCGTGCAGCACCACAGTACGTACATGGCGGAAATTATCGGCGCTGGCGCCCTGAACCTCGGTCAGCACAAAGGCAGTAGCGTGACCTATCACGACCCGTGCTACCTCGGTCGCTACAACGGCGAATACGAGGCGCCGCGCGAAGTGCTGCGCGCCCTCGGGATTGAAGTGAAAGAGATGCAACGCTCCGGATTCCGCTCGCGCTGCTGCGGCGGTGGTGGCGGTGCGCCGATCACCGACATTCCCGGCAAGCAACGGATCCCTGACATGCGCATGGAGGACATCCGCGAAACCGGTGCGGAACTGGTGGCCGTGGGTTGTCCACAATGCACCGCGATGCTCGAAGGCGTAGTCGAACCGCGTCCGCTGATCAAGGACATCGCCGAACTGGTCGCCGATGCATTGCTCGAAGATGCCGCACCGAGCAAACCGGCTGCACCGGCCCAACGTGAACCTGCGGAGGCTCATTGATGAGCGACATTATCCGCCGCGACCCCCGCGCCGAATGGATTGCCCGTAACCGCTTGCACCCGCTGCACGCGGCCATGCAACCGGCGCAACACAGCTGGATGGGGCCGAACGGCGTCATCCGCAAGAATCTGCATGGCATCGGTTTTATCGGCCCCAACGGCATCAAGCGCATTGACCGCAGCGGCGCTCAGCAGGGCGGGGCGACTAAACGCACTGCCGCTGTTGAAGTGCAATTGCCGCTGCATCAGGTGCCTGCACCGGCGTTTTACATCAGCGTAGTACCGGACATGGTCGGCGGCCGCTTGAGCAGCCACGACCGCGATTTGCTAGGTCTGGCTCATCAATTGGCCGGCAAGGACGGCGCGGTATTGGCCGTGGTCTTTGGCGAGCACAAAGAGAATGCCTTCGCCACGGCAGGCGTTGATCGCTTGCTGGTATTGGAGGGCGACGAATTCAGCGGTTATGCACCGGAACAACGTGTCCAGGGTCTACGGGCTGTGGATAACCAGTTCAGCCCGCGTCACTGGTTGCTGCCGGACAGTCGCAGCGGCGGTGGAGAACTCGGTCGGCGCTTTGCTGCTGCGCTGGGCGAACGCCCGGCCACGCGGGTCTGGCAGGTCAAGGATCAGGAGTGCATAGGCCGCGCCGGTGCCGGTCTGCAAGACCTCGCGCGTCCGGTTGCTCGACTGATTCTGGCGGCTGCCGAATGCGCCGAACCGGTCAGCGAAACCCGTCACGAAGCCTTGCCGGTTGAGTTATCCACAGCCGTGGCGCGCAGTTTGTCGCGTATCGAGGACTTGGGCGCGGTGGCGGTGGACCCAGCGGCGATTCCGATGGCCGAAGCCGAGTTCATCTTCTCTGGCGGCAACGGGGTCAAGGACTGGGGACTTTTCCACAGGACCGCCCAAGCGTTGGGCGCCACCGAAGGCGCCTCCCGCGTGGCGGTGGACGATGGCTTTATGGCGCGCGACCGTCAGGTCGGCGCGTCCGGCACCTGGGTCACCGCGCGGGTTTACGTGGCCGTAGGCATTTCCGGGGCGATTCAGCACCTGCAAGGCATCGGTGCCTGCGACAAGGTGGTGGCGATCAACCTCGACCCTGGCTGCGACATGATCAAACGGGCCGACCTGTCGGTGATCGGCGAGAGCGCCGAGATTCTTCAAGCCTTGATCGATGCGGTAGCGGCTTACCGCGACGACGCCAAGCGCGATGCGGCTTAAGGGAAGGAAAGGGTTATGAGCACGAAAATCATCAGCCTGGTGTCCATCGGCGCCCACCCGACTTCTGGCCGGCCACGTCGCGCGGAGCAGGATGCACGGGCGGTGGAGCTGGGCCTGCAACTGGCCGGGGATAACCTGCAAGTGCTGCATGCCGGCGACGTCGCGGAACCGGCGCTGCGCGCGTATCTGGGCATGGGCCTGGAGCAGTTGCATGTACTGGAACAACCGTCGGGTGCTGATGCATTACCGGCGTTGACCGCTTATTTGCGCGATGCGGGGGCCCAGGTCGTACTGACCGGCAGTCAGGCAGAAACCGGCGAAGGCTCGGGCATGTTGCCGTTCCTGCTGGCGGAAAGCCTCGGCTGGCCGCTGGTGGTTGGTTTGGCGCAGGTGGAATCCATCGACGGCAATTCGGCGCTGGTTCTTCAAGCCTTGCCGCGTGGTCAGCGTCGTCGCTTGAAAGTGCGCCTGCCGTTTCTCGCCACTGTGGATAACGCTGCGCCGAAGCCTCGGCAAAGCGCCTACGGCCCGGCTCGACGTGGCGTGCTGCAAGCCGATGAAGTCGAAGTGATCGACGATGAACTGCTGACGGTCGCCACGTTGCAACCGGCCAAACCCCGGCCTAAACGCCTCAAGGTGATCAAGGCCAAGAGCGGCGCGGACCGGATGAAAGCAGCCACGGCCAAGGCCAGTGGCGGCGGCGGGCAGGTGCTTAAAGGCGTGACGGCGCAAGTGGGTGCCGAAGCCATTCTCAAGTTATTGATCGAAGAAGGCGTGGTCCGCTAGCGGTCCTGTGGGGGCAGGTAAATGGCAGTTGAATTTCGTTCAGCCCTGCGCAGCGATGCGCGGGAGATAGCGCGGTTGTTCCAGATTTCAGCAGCGGGCGCTTCGGATTACATCTGGAGCCAGTTGGCGCAGCCCGGCCAGGACCTGCTTGATGTGGGCGCCAGTCGTTACGCCCGTGACGATGTCGATTTTTCCTGGCAGAACTGCGTGATTGCGCAGGCCGAAGGCAATGTCATTGGCATGATGCACAGCTACGTGAAGCGTCATGATCCGATGGCGGCCCCCGTCACCGATCCAGTGCTGGCGCCGTACGCCAAAATGGAAATCCCCGACACCCTGTATATCTCCAGCCTCGCGCTGCATGAGGGTTGGCGGAACCTGGGCCTGGGCAAGCAATTCCTCGCTTACGCCTACGACCGAGCCAACCTGTTGGGGCTCAATGGCCTGAGCCTGATCGACTATGCGGCCAACACCGGCGCCCGGCGGTTTTACGAGCGGCATGGCTTTCGAGTCGTCGACACCTGCCAGATCACACCCCACCCAATGATTCGGGTCACGGGTGAAGCCTATCTGATGTACCGGCCGTAGGGCTGCCTCCCGCCATGCCGCTCGGTGAACTACAGTTTTGCTGTGCGCTGGTCAAGGGTGCAGCACGGTTTACGGAGCTTTCAGACGTTCAGCGCTGAGTCATAAAACCCGTTTTTATGCGTGGGTTGAACATGAAGGCTTTGTGGCGGCGTACGACCTGGTTGCTCTGCGCGGTGATGTGCATGCCTGCGGGGTTGATGGCGGCTGCCAAGCCAGACACTGTCGAACCACGCAATGAGGCTGATCAGGATTTTTATCAGTGGATGGAGTCCGAGCAAGGGCAAAATGCGTCCTTGGCCCAACTGCGCAAGCAATGCGACATGGTTGTGGACGCCGCAAATCACCTCGATTGCTCAGTGACCGTTTTCGCCCGCATGTTTGAAGCCAAAGCCTCCAACCAGCTCCCTGATTACTACCTGGCGATCAAGCGTCGCCATGCTCAGGCCATCGCGAATGACCCCGAGCTCAACGTCTTGTTTTCCATGTTTGGCCGCCAATCGATCGCCACCCTGCGCGCGGTCGGCGATTTTTCGGTAACCCGCTCCCGACGGCACGAGGTGCTGACGATTTATCCCCGCCCCAGTGAGGGTTACGTCACGGACGAAGTGCTGCCCTACGTCGACGTCAAAGCGGCCAATGGCGTCTCCTCACGCTTTATTGTCGACACCGGCGCCCCGCAAACCCGGGTCAACGACGAAACCGCGAAGCGGATGGGCATCACGTTGTTAACCGACTCCCATTACGGCTACAGCACGTTTTATGGGGAGCACGACCTGTCGGCCAAACTCGGGATCTTTCAATCGTTGAAGGTCGGCGGGAGCGAGTTCAGAAACGTCCTGGTGTTTGTCAGTGACCGGGATAACTTGTTGGGGCTTGATCTGATCGGAAAGTTGGGGCAATTGAAGCTCAAGAAAAAGACCTTGGAACTCAACGCTGAACGTCCCGCGCGATGCGATTCTCCCGTTACCTATTCGCGTGCGGACATCAATCAAAGACTGACCATTTCCGCACGGCTGGATCGTCGGGCGACGCTGGCGATTCTTGATACCGGGAATGTGGATTACCTGACATCGGCCTCGCCTGGTGACTCGCCCATTCACATCGCCGAACACCCGCATCACCAGACCTTCAAGGGCGAGTTGGATTTGTCCGGGAACATCAGGGTAGTGACCTACAAATACTACCCGGGCTTCACCATCCCTCCGTCGTTGATGTCAGGACAGTACGTGCCTTCGATTCTGCTTGGGTGGCGGGCATTCAATGATTATGAATTGAACCTGGACACTGAATCAGGTCGCTCATGCCTGAATAAAATCTGATTTACCCACAAACCCTGTTAGCGCTTCTGTGGATAACGTGTTTGCCCCTCGCTACACCCCATACAAATCAAGCGCTGCAAGCCATCGTACAAAAAACAACCAGGCTAACTGGCGGTTTTTACAGGCTTTTTGCGGTGGATAAGGTTTCCCGTTCTCTAATACTTGCCCCCAATCTCTGTTGGCGCTTCTGTGGATAAGATGTTCGCTAACCGCTACAGGCCATGTAAACCGGATGTTTCAGGTGATTGATTAAAAAACGATCAAATCGTCGATCTGGACCGGTAAACGTCGCGCAAACCCCGATTTTTCGCGGCTTTCATCGGTTTTCCACAGCAAGACGGAAGTTGCCCCCAAAGTCTGTTGGCGCTTCTGTGGATAAGGTGTTTGCCATCCGCTGCAAGCCACGTCGAACGTGCCCTGTAAGCTTTCGATCAAAAAACAACCAGCCGCTGTCAAAAACCCTGCTTTTGGATAAGTCACGGATTTTCTTCGGTTTCTGTGGAGAAAGTTTTCGGTAAAACCCCACTTGTCCCCAATAGCTGTGGGTGGAGGTGTGGATAACTTGTTTGTGGAAGGCTGGGAGGTGCGGGCGGCATAGCGCTGAACGGAATAGGTCATATTTCGTACAGCTCTGAGTCGGGAGAAAGATATCGGGGAAGGATGTGTTGTTAGGGAGGGCGCTATCGCGAGCAGGCTCGCTCCCACATGGTCGGGTGTGCTCCGATCTACTGTGGGAGCGAGCCTGCTCGCGAAGCTTTTGACTTTAGCCCTGAACAGGAACCCCTTTGAGGTACGGCGCAGGCTCGGCCCCCAGGTTGTTCAGCAAACGCTCGCTGTACCAGTCCACAAAGTTCACCACGCCAAATTCATAGGTCTTGGAGTAAGGCCCAGGCTGGTACGCGGTGGAGTTGATGCCGCGCTGGTTCTCTTCGGCCAGGCGACGGTCCTGGTCGTTGGTGGCGTCCCAAACCTTGCGCATGCGCTCCACGTCGTAGTCCACGCCTTCAACCGCGTCTTTGTGCACGATCCACTTGGTGGTGACCATGGTTTCCTGGGCGCTGATCGGCCACACGGTGAACACGATGATGTGATCGCCCATGCAGTGGTTCCACGAGTGCGGCAGGTGCAGGATGCGCATCGAGCCCAGGTCCGGGTTCTTGATGCGGCCCATGAGCTTGGCGCAGCCCTGTTTGCCGTCCAGGGTCATGGACACGGTGCCTTTGAGCAGCGGCATGCGCACGATGCGGTTACGCAGGCCGAAACTGGCGTGGGCGTAAGGGATCTTCTCGGCTTCCCAGGCAGCAGCGGAGGCGGCTACGTGGTCCTTGAAGGCCTGATCGGCGCGCGGGTCGGTGACGTCGTCCCACTCCAGCAGGGTTTTCAGCAGTTCCGGGTGCGACGCGTTGCAGTGGTAGCACTCGCGGTTGTTTTCCAGCACCAGTTTCCAGTTGGCCTTTTCCATCAAGGTGGTGGTAATCGCCACCTTGGTGTTCTCCATGTCGTACGGTTCCATGTAATGGTTGAGCGTCGACAGGAAGTCATCAATGGCCGGCGGGTTCTCCGACAGGCTGATGAAAATGTAGCCACCAGCGGTTTTCACATTCACCGGCTTGAGGCCGTACTGGTTCATGTCGAAGTCGGCGCCCATTTCGGTGCCAGCGAACAGCAAACGACCGTCCAGCTCATACGTCCACTGGTGGTAATGGCAGACCAGTTTGGCGACTTTGCCTTTTTCACTGGTGCACAGGCGCGATCCACGGTGGCGGCAGACGTTGTGAAACGCATGCACCACGCCTTCAGCGCCGCGAATCACGATGATCGGGTTCTTGCCGACCTGCAGGGTCAGGTAGTTGCCCTTGGTCGGGATCTCGCAGGTCATGCCGGCGATCAACCACTCTTTCTGGAAGATTTCCTGCATGTCGATATCAAACAGCCGCTCGTCAGAGTAAAACGGCTGCGGCAGCGAGAAAGTACGCTCGCGCTCTTGCAGCATCTGCGCGGTGGCCTTGCGTGCGGGTTCCAGTGGATCGCCCAGACTGATTTTTGCGGTGACGTCCATCGATGTGATCCTCATGGCCATTCTGTGTGGCCGGCGAAATAGTGGCTAATCAGGTTTGCTACGCAAGGTGTAAAGGATGTGTCTTGGTATGGGGCGAGTGTGGGGCCGCTGTTGCCTGGAACCTTATCCATGGGCGACATGGCCCAATCTGTTCCCGACGCGCAACCCCCGGTAGATGCAGGCTGGTCGCGATAAGTATGTGAATGTCGCAGATAGGTAAATGGGTGGTTCGCACGTTACGCAGAATCGCCAACATAAGGCCGAGCATCGGCGGTGGAGAACAGCATGTCCAACAGCTTCCTGAATCCGGTAACGACCCAGACCTGGGCCAATGGTCGACACATCGTCCGTTGCGTCAAAGTCATCCAGGAAACCTGGGATGTGCGCACGTTCTGCTTTATGGCCGACCAGCCGATCCTGTTCTTTTTCAAGCCGGGGCAGTTCGTCACCCTGGAGCTGGAAATCGAAGGCGTGCCGATCATGCGCTCCTACACCATTTCCAGCTCGCCCTCGGTGCCTTACAGCTTCTCGGTGACGATCAAGCGCGTACCCGGCGGCAAGGTCTCGAACTGGCTGCACGACACCCTGCATGAAGGTCAGGAACTGGCGGTGCACGGCCCGGTCGGGCTGTTCAACGCCATGGACTTCACCGCGCCGAAGGTGCTCTACCTCAGCGGCGGCGTCGGCATCACGCCGGTCATGTCCATGACACGCTGGTTCTACGACACCAACGGCAACGTCGACATGGTGTTTATCCACAGCGCCCGCTCGCCCAAAGACATCATTTACCACCGCGAGCTGGAACACATGGCGTCGCGGATCGATAACTTCAGCCTGCACCTGATCTGCGAGAAGCATGGTCTGGGCGAACCGTGGGCCGGTTATCGCGGTTACCTGAACCACAAGATGCTCGAATTGATGGCGCCGGACTTCCTGGAGCGCGAAGTATTCTGCTGTGGCCCGACGCCGTACATGAATGCGGTGAAACGCATGCTCGAGACCGCCGGCTTTGACATGTCGCGTTACCACGAGGAATCGTTCGGCGCGACGCCACCGGAAGCCCGCGCCGATGCCGTGGAGCAAGCCGAACAAGCGGCGGATGCGCCGGAAGTCGACCTGGCGGACCTGCATCAGGTGGAATTCACCGCCTCCGGCAAAAGCATTCGCGTGGCACCGGGTGAAACCGTTCACGCCGCCGCGGCGAAGCTGGGGCTGTTGATTCCGAAAGCGTGCGGGATGGGGATCTGCGGGACGTGCAAGGTGATGAAGCTGGGTGGCGAAGTCGAGATGGACCACAACGGCGGGATCACCGAAGAAGACGAAGCCGAAGGGTTCATTCTGTCGTGCTGCAGCGTGCCGAAGGGTGACGTGCGTATCGAGTTCTAAGCAACACCGCAAAACTAATGTGGGAGCGGGCTTGCTCGCGAAGGCGTCGTATCAGTCAACATTAATGTTGAATGTCAGTACGCCTTCGCGAGCAAGCCCGCTCCCACAATGGTTTGTGTTTCAGTCCACGAATAAGTCAGGCATCAACTTGTCGTTGGTGCCGGGCTCAAAGCGGTAGTGATCGAATTCGGTCACGCCATGCTCCCGCAGAATCTCCTCATCAATCAGCAATCGCCCAGTGATGCTGCGCCCGCTGCTGTCCAGGATGACGTGGGCGGCATCCGCCATGATCGCCGGCGTGCGCGCATACTTGAAGGATTCGCGTGAGCCGAGCTGAAACTCGATGGCGGCAGTAGCGATCATGGTCTGTGGCCACAGCGAATTGACGCTGATGCCGTAATTTTTGAACTCCTCACTCATGCCAATCGTCAGCATGCTCATGCCGTATTTGGTCACGGTGTAAGGGCTGTATTGCGCGAACCATTGGGGCGCCAGATTCAACGGCGGCGACAGGTTGAGAATGTGCCCGCCGGTTTTTTTCAGATAGGGCAGGGCGGCCTGGCTGCACAGCAAGACGGCGCGGGTATTGATCTGGTGCATCAGGTCGAAACGCTTGAGTTCGATGTGTTGAACGCCGGTCAGTTTGATCGCCCCGGCATTGTTGATCAGCGCGTCAATACCTCCGAAATGCTCGTTAGCCTGGGCCAGCGCTTTTCGCACCGCGTCTTCGTCGCGCACATCCACCTGCAAGGCCAACGCCTTGCCACCCGCCGCTTCGACCTCCTGCGCCACACTGAAAATCGTGCCCGGCAACTTGGGGTGCGGCTCGGCGCTTTTGGCTGCAATCACAATGTTGGCCCCATCCTGCGCCGCGCGTAGCGCGATCTCACGGCCAATCCCGCGACTGGCGCCGGTGATAAAGAGGGTTTTGCCTTTCAATGACATGCGTGCGCTCCTGATTATTGTTATGAGAGCGGATCAACACCGCTCGCAGACAATGTAGACCAAGAGTTGCGGCACGACTGATCGTTCCCACGCTCCGCGAGGGAATGCAGCCCCTGACGCTCCGCGTCGAAACGATGTTCGACTCTGCACCAGTGGTGATGCAGGAACCCGGAGCGTCCCGAGAGGCATTCCCACGCGGAGCGTGGGAACGATCAGTGGAAAGAGTTAGCGGGACATGACTTCGCGTATGTCTGCGGCCAATTCCCGTACGCGCTCTTCTTCGGTGTCCCACGAGCACATGAAGCGTGCGCCGCCGTTGCCGATGAAGGTGTAGAAGCGCCAGCCCTTGGCGGTCAGTGCGGCGATGGCCGGTTCCGAGAGTTGCAGGAACACGCCGTTGGCTTGCACCGGGAACATCAGTTCCACGCCGGGAATGTCACTCACCAGTTCGGCCAGCAACTGCGCGCAGCGGTTGGCGTGGTGGGCGTATTTGAGCCAGGCGTCGTTTTCCAGAATCCCGACCCACGGCGCCGAGAGGAAGCGCATCTTCGAGGCCAGTTGACCGGCCTGTTTGCAGCGGTAGTCGAAGTCCTCAGCCAGTTTGTGGTTGAAGAACAAAATCGCCTCACCGACCGCCATACCGTTTTTCGTGCCGCCGAAGCACAACACATCAACGCCGGCCTTCCAGGTCAGGTCTGCCGGGGAGCAACCGAGGAACGCACAGGCGTTGGAGAAGCGCGCGCCGTCCATGTGCAGGTTCAGGCCCAGCTCTTTGCAAGTAACGCTGATGGCGCGGATTTCTTCCGGGGTGTAGACGCTGCCAACTTCAGTCGCCTGGGTCAGGGTTACGACGCGCGGTTTCGGGTAGTGGATGTCCTGGCGCTTGAGGGCCACTTCGCGGATCGATTCCGGGGTCAGCTTGCCGTTTTCAGTGCGGGCGATCAGCAGTTTGGAACCGTTGGAGAAAAATTCCGGCGCGCCGCATTCGTCGGTTTCGACGTGGGCAGTTTCCGAGCAGATCACGCTGTGGTAACTCTGGCACAGCGACGACAGGGCCAATGAGTTGGCAGCGGTGCCGTTGAAGGCGAAGAACACTTCGCAGTCGGTTTCGAACAGTTTGCGGAAGTCGTCGGACGCGCGAGCGGTCCATTCGTCGTCGCCGTAAGCGCGCTGGTGGCCGTGGTTGGCCTGTTCCATGGCCGCCCAGGCTTCAGGGCAGATACCGGAATAGTTGTCGCTGGCGAATTGTTGGCTCTTATCGGTCATGGCCCTGCTTTCCGTGGTCGAGTCGCTTATGGTGAAGCGCCTCGTGGTCAATGATGGTGCGCACTTTACCGAAGATCATCCGGGGAGCACACGCGATGCGTCTGACAGAAAAACACAAAGACGACGGGCAATTATGCACATGACGCAACGGGATGGGGCACTGGATCTGCTCAAGTGGCTGGCGCTATTGAGTATGGTGCTTGATCACCTGCGATATGTCGGTTATTCCGTCGATCTGCTGTATGTCCCGGGACGACTCGCGTTTCCGTGGTTTTGTCTGGCGATGGCGGTGAATGTTTCCCGTGCACAGGAAGTTACACATCAATGGCGGTATCTGGGCTGGTTGCTGCTGTTCAGTGCTATCAGCGAGATCCCTTACAGGCTGTACATTCCTGATCCCGCCACCTTGAATGTGATGCCCACGCTGGCGCTCGGTCTGTTGGTTGCGCGTGGCTGGCAGCACCCGACACTGCCATCGCGACTGCTCGCGGTCGGCGCGCTGACGCTGGCGGCATTGTTCCGGGAGCACGTGATGTTTGGTTTCTTCGGGGTGCTGTTGCCGTTGGCGATGTTGCTGGTGATCAATCGGCCTTGGTACTTCAGCCTGTTGCCGGGTGTGATCTGCCTGGCGGCCAATGAATGGCACGTGCTGTATTACGCTGCAAAGCTGGGCAACAGTGCTGCCGTTCCCGGCATCGTTGCTTGTCTGATCGCGCCATTGCTTGGAATGTTGCTTTTGCGACAGGTCAAAGGCGTCCATCCACCGCCGATGCGGCGCTGGGCCTATGCCCTGTATCCGCTGCATTTTTTCCTGCTGTTACTCGTCCGCCAGATCGCCGCCTAACCCTTGTAGGAGCTGGCTTGCCAGCGAAGAGGGAGTGTCAGTCGACATCAATGTAGCTGATACACCGCCATCCCGAGCAGGCTCGCTCCCACAGGGATCCATGTTGCTTCAAGGACCGTGTCCGGTCAGGCATTTCGGCTCATGTCGTAAACGCACCTTTGCGTGGCGTCCATAGGCATTTGACCTGCCTGCGCCGGTCATACCATCGCATTCAAAGGGCACTGCCGAAAGGCACATGCCTCACCGAGACGAATGGCGCACCACCGCCGCTGGGAGAGACGCGATGTTCAGCAAGCAAGACCAGATCCAGGGTTACGACGATGCACTGCTGGCGGCGATGAATGCCGAGGAGCAACGCCAGGAAGATCACATCGAGCTGATCGCGTCAGAGAACTACACCAGCAAACGCGTCATGGAAGCGCAAGGCAGTGGTCTGACCAACAAATACGCCGAAGGCTATCCGGGCAAGCGCTACTACGGTGGCTGCGAGCACGTCGACAAGGTGGAAGCCCTGGCCATCGAACGCGCCAAGCAATTGTTCGGTGCCGACTACGCCAACGTCCAGCCGCACTCCGGCAGCCAGGCCAACGCCGCTGTTTACCTCGCACTGTTGAATGCAGGCGACACCGTGCTGGGCATGAGTCTGGCCCACGGCGGTCACTTGACCCACGGCGCCAAAGTCAGCTTCTCCGGCAAGCTCTACAACGCGGTGCAGTACGGCATCGACACCACTACCGGCCTGATCGATTACGACGAAGTCGAACGTCTGGCGGTCGAGCACAAGCCGAAAATGATCATCGCCGGGTTCTCGGCTTATTCGAAGACCCTGGACTTCCCGCGCTTCCGTCAGATCGCTGACAAAGTCGGCGCGTACTTATTCGTCGACATGGCCCACGTCGCCGGTCTGGTCGCCGCCGGCCTGTACCCGAACCCGCTGCCGTACGCCGACGTGGTGACCACCACCACCCACAAAACCCTGCGCGGTCCACGTGGCGGTCTGATCCTGGCGAAAGCCAACGAAGAGCTGGAAAAGAAATTCAACGCCGCCGTGTTCCCCGGCGGTCAGGGCGGCCCGCTGATGCATGTCATCGCGGGTAAAGCGGTGTGCTTCAAGGAAGCGCTGGAGCCGGGCTTCAAGGTTTATCAACAACAAGTGATCGACAACGCCCAGGCCATGGCCGGCGTGTTTATCAAACGCGGCTACGATGTAGTGTCCGGCGGCACCGATAACCATCTGTTCCTGGTCAGCCTGATTCGTCAGGGCCTCACCGGCAAAGAGGCGGACGCAGCACTCGGTCGCGCCCACATCACCGTGAACAAGAACGCTGTCCCGAACGATCCACAGTCGCCGTTCGTGACCTCCGGTCTGCGCATCGGCACCCCGGCGGTGACTACGCGCGGCTTCAAGGTGACCCAGTGCGTCACGCTGGCCGGCTGGATCTGCGACATCCTCGATAACCTCGGCGATGCCGATGTCGAGGCCAACGTCGCCGAGCAAGTGTCGGCCCTGTGCGCGGACTTCCCGGTTTATCGCTGAGCGCGGTTTTGGAGTAAATGACTATGCAACGCTACTCGGGCTTCGGCCTCTTCAAACACTCCCTCAGCCATCACGAAAACTGGCAGAAAATGTGGCGCACGCCGACCCCTAAAAAGGTCTATGACGTGGTCATCGTCGGCGGTGGCGGGCATGGTCTGGCGACCGCCTACTACCTCGCCAAGGAACACGGCATCACCAACGTGGCCGTGGTCGAGAAAGGCTGGCTGGGTGGCGGTAACACCGCGCGCAACACCACCATCGTTCGCTCCAACTACCTGTGGGACGAGTCGGCGCACCTGTACGAACACGCGATGAAACTGTGGGAAGGCCTGTCCCAGGACCTGAACTACAACGTGATGTTCTCCCAGCGTGGCGTTTACAACCTGTGCCACACCCTGCAGGACATCCGTGATTCCGAGCGTCGGGTCAGCGCCAACCGCCTCAATGGCGTGGACGGTGAACTGCTCGATGCCAAGCAAGTGGCGGACGAGATTCCGTACCTCGACTGCTCGAAGAACACCCGTTACCCGGTGATGGGCGCAACCGTTCAACGTCGCGGCGGCGTGGCCCGTCACGATGCCGTGGCGTGGGGCTTTGCCCGTGCCGCTGACGCCTTGGGTGTGGACCTGATCCAGCAGACCGAAGTGATCGGTTTCCGCAAGGAAAACGGCGTGTGCATCGGCGTTGAAACCAACAAGGGCTTCATCGGCGCCAAGCGCGTCGGTGTAGTGACCGCCGGTAACTCCGGGCACATGGCCAAGCTCGCCGGTTTCCGCCTGCCGATCGAATCGCACCCGCTGCAAGCGCTGGTGTCCGAGCCGATCAAGCCGATTATCGACAGCGTGATCATGTCCAACGCCGTACACGGTTACATCAGCCAGTCCGACAAGGGCGACCTGGTGATCGGCGCCGGTATCGACGGCTACAACGGCTATGGCCAGCGCGGTTCGTACCCGGTGATCGAGCACACCATCCAGGCGATCGTCGAGATGTTCCCTGTCTTGTCCCGCGTACGCATGAACCGACAGTGGGGCGGCATCGTCGACACCACGCCGGATGCCTGCCCGATCATTTCGAAAACCCCGGTGCCGAACATGTTCTTCAACTGCGGTTGGGGCACCGGTGGCTTCAAGGCGACACCTGGCTCGGGCAACGTGTTTGCCGCGAGTCTGGCCAAGGGTGAAATGCACCCATTGGCCGCACCTTTCTCCATCGACCGTTTCCACAACGGTGCGTTGATCGATGAACACGGCGCTGCTGCGGTTGCCCACTAACAGGAGAAATCCCCATGTTGCATATCTTCTGTCCTCACTGCGGCGAACTGCGCTCCGAAGAGGAATTCCACGCATCCGGCCAGGCGCACATCCCGCGTCCACTGGACCCGACCACCTGCACCGACGAGGAGTGGGGCGACTATATGTTCTTCCGCGATAACCCTCGCGGTCTGCACCATGAGCTGTGGGATCACGTCGCCGGTTGCCGTCAGTACTTCAACGTCACCCGCGACACCGTCACCTACGAGATTCTCGAGACCTACAAGATCGGCACCAAGCCGCAGTTCACCGACAAGACTGAAAGTCCGAAAGCGGCCGCGCAGGCTCTGGGAGCGAAGGTATGAGCCAGATCAATCGCCTGTCCAACGGTGGACGGATCGACCGCAACAAAGTGCTGAACTTCACCTTCAACGGCCAGAGCTACAAAGGCTTTGAAGGCGACTCGCTGGCCGCCGCCCTGCTGGCCAACGGTGTCGACATCATCGGTCGCAGCTTCAAGTATTCCCGCCCACGCGGCATCTTCGCCGCCGGTGCCGAAGAGCCGAACGCCGTGCTGCAAATCGGCGCGACTGAAGCCACTCAGATTCCGAACGTGCGCGCCACGCAACAAGCGCTGTACCAAGGCCTGGTCGCCACCAGCACCAACGGCTGGCCGAGCGTGAACACCGACATGATGGGGATTCTCGGCAAGGTCGGCGGCAAGCTGATGCCGCCGGGCTTCTACTACAAAACCTTCATGTACCCGCAATCGTTCTGGATGACTTACGAGAAGTACATTCGTAAAGCCGCCGGTCTTGGCCGTTCGCCGACCGAAAACGACCCGGACACCTACGACTACATGAACCAGCACTGTGACGTGCTGATCGTCGGCGGTGGCCCTGCTGGCCTGGCCGCTGCACTGGCGGCTGCACGCAGCGGTGCTCGCGTCATTCTGGCCGATGAACAGGAAGAGTTCGGCGGCAGCCTGCTCGACTCCCGCGAAAGCCTCGACGGCAAGCCTGCCGCCGAATGGATCGCCAGCGTCATCGCCGAGCTCAAAGACACCCCTGACGTGCTGCTGTTGCCGCGCGCCACGGTCAACGGTTACCACGACCATAACTTCCTGACCATTCACGAGCGTTTGACCGATCACCTCGGCGACCGCGCGCCAATTGGCCAGGTGCGTCAGCGCATCCACCGGGTTCGCGCCAAGCGCGTCGTACTCGCGACCGGCGCTCACGAGCGTCCACTGGTTTACGGCAACAACGACGTGCCGGGCAACATGCTTGCTGGTGCAGTCTCGACTTACATACGCCGCTACGGTGTAGCGCCGGGTAAAAAACTGGTGCTGTCGACCAACAACGATCACGCCTACCGCGTGGCGCTGGACTGGCTCGACGCCAGCCTGCAAGTCGTCGCCATCGCTGATGCCCGCAGCAATCCGCGTGGCGCCCTGGTTGAAGAAGCACGCGCCAAAGGTATCCGCATCCTGACCGGCAGCGCCGTGATCGAGGCCCGTGGCAGCAAGCACGTGACCGCTGCTCGTGTGGCGGCGATTGATGTCAAAGCACACGCCGTGACCAGCCCTGGCGAGTGGCTTGAATGCGATCTGGTGGCCAGCTCCGGTGGTTACAGTCCGGTGGTTCACCTGGCTTCGCACCTGGGCGGCAAACCGATCTGGCGTGAAGACATCCTTGGTTTCGTACCGGGCGAAGCACCGCAAAAACGCGTGTGCGTCGGTGGCATCAACGGCGTCTATGGCCTCGGTGATTCCCTGGCCGACGGTTTTGAAGGGGGCGCGCGCGCCGCTGCCGAAGCCGGGTTCCAAACGGTCGAAGGCGTACTGCCGAAAGCCCTGAGCCGTCTGGAAGAGCCAACCCTGGCGCTGTTCCAGGTGCCGCACGAAAAAGCGACCGCACGGGCGCCGAAGCAATTCGTCGACCTGCAAAACGACGTCACCGCCGCCGCCATCGAACTGGCGACCCGCGAAGGCTTCGAGTCGGTCGAGCACGTCAAACGCTACACCGCACTGGGTTTCGGTACGGACCAGGGCAAGCTCGGCAACGTCAACGGCCTGGCCATCGCCGCCCGTTCGCTGAACGTGACCATCCCGCAGATGGGCACCACCATGTTCCGTCCGAACTACACGCCGGTCACTTTTGGCGCTGTGGCCGGTCGTCACTGTGGGCACATTTTCGAGCCGGTCCGTCACACAGCGCTGCATCACTGGCACGTGAAAAACGGTGCCGAGTTTGAAGATGTCGGTCAGTGGAAACGTCCGTGGTACTTCCCGAAAACCGGTGAAGACATTCACGCCGCCGTGAAACGCGAATGCAAAGCCGTGCGCGACAGCGTCGGCCTGCTGGATGCGTCCACCTTGGGCAAGATCGATATCCAGGGCCCGGATTGCCGTGAGTTCCTCAATCGCATCTACACCAACGCCTGGACCAAGCTCGATGTGGGCAAGGCGCGCTACGGTCTGATGTGCAAAGAAGATGGCATGGTCTTCGACGACGGCGTAACTGCCTGCCTCGCCGACAACCATTTCGTGATGACCACCACCACCGGCGGCGCTGCACGCGTGCTGCAATGGCTGGAAATCTACCACCAGACCGAATGGCCGGAACTGAAGGTGTACTTCACTTCCGTGACGGATCACTGGGCAACCATGACCCTGTCCGGGCCGAACAGCCGCAAGCTGCTCAGCCACGTCACCGACATTGATCTGAGCAACGAAGCCTTCCCGTTCATGACCTGGAAAGAAGGTCTGGTGGGTGGTGTGCCGGCGCGGGTGTTCCGGATTTCGTTTACCGGTGAACTGTCGTACGAAGTCAACGTGCAAGCCGACTACGCCATGGGCGTGCTGGAAAAAATCGTCGAGGCCGGCAAGCCGTACAACCTGACGCCGTACGGCACCGAGACCATGCACATTCTGCGGGCCGAGAAGGGCTTCATCATCGTCGGTCAGGACACTGACGGCTCGATGACCCCGGACGACTTGAACATGGGCTGGTGTGTGGGTCGCACCAAACCGTTCTCATGGATCGGCCAGCGCGGCATGAACCGCGAAGACTGCGTGCGTGATCAACGCAAACAGCTGGTGGGCCTGAAGCCGATCGATCCGACCAAATGGCTGCCGGAAGGCGCGCAACTGGTGTTCAACACCAAGCAAGCGATCCCGATGACCATGGTCGGCCACGTCACCTCCAGCTACCTGCACAACTCCCTCGGCTATTCGTTTGCCATGGGTGTGGTGAAAGGCGGGTTGAAGCGCATCGGTGAGCGTGTGTTCGCACCGCTGGCCGATGGCAGCGTGATCGAGGCGGAAATCGTTTCTTCGGTGTTCTTCGATCCGAAAGGCGATCGCCAGAACGTGTAACCACACAGCCCCTGTAGGAGCAAGGCTTGCCCGCGATGAACGATGACGCGGTGTATCAGCCAAACCGCGTTGCCCCAATCGCGGGCAAGCCTTGCTCCCACAGGTGTGTAGTACGAATTCAGGAAAAGGTGCTTTATGACCGCAGCCAATATTTACCAACAACGCCCAACCACCGGGGCCAAGGCCGAGTCGTCGCTGCATCATGCCGACCTCGCCAGCCTGGCGGGCAAGGGTCGCAAAAACGCCGGCGTGATCGTGCGTGAGAAAAAACTCCTCGGCCACCTGACCCTTCGTGGCGATGGCCACGATGCCGCATTTGCCGCTGGCGTGCACAAGGCGCTCGGCATCGAATTGCCGGGTGCGCTGACCGTCGTCATCAAAGGCGAAACCAGCCTGCAATGGATGGGGCCGGATGAATGGCTGCTGATCGTGCCGACCGGTGAAGAATTCGCCGCCGAGCAAAAACTGCGTGAAGCGCTGGGTGATCTGCACATCGCAATCACCAACGTCAGCGGCGGCCAGCAGATCCTCGAACTCAGCGGCCCGAAGGTGCGTCAGGTGCTGATGAAATCCACCAGCTACGACGTGCACCCCAACAGCTTCCCGGTGGGCAAGGCTGTGGGCACGGTGTTCGCCAAGTCGCAACTGGTGATCCGCCATACCGCTGAAGACACCTGGGAACTGCTCATCCGTCGCAGCTTCTCGGATTACTGGTGGTTGTGGTTGCAGGATGCGGCGGCCGAGTACGGGCTTAGCGTTCAGGCTTGAAATCGCCTTCGCTGGCAAGCCAGCTCCTACAGGTTCGAGGGTGACAATGCGAACGAATGTAGGAGCTGGCTTGCCAGCGATCAACCGCGCAGCGGTTGCCCATAACGAACAGGAGTCACCGCACTATGAGCCGCGCCCCAGACACATGGATTCTGACCGCCGACTGCCCAAGCGTTCTCGGCACCGTGGACGCGGTGACCCGCTTTTTGTTCGAGCAGGGCTGCTACGTCACCGAGCACCATTCCTTCGATGACCGGCTCTCGGGCCGTTTTTTCATTCGCGTGGAATTCCGTCAACCCGACGGCTTCGACGAGCAAGCCTTCCGCGCCGGTCTCGAAGAGCGAGGTGCCAATTTCGGCATGATCTTCGAACTGACTGCGCCGAACTACCGGCCAAAAGTGGTGATCATGGTCTCCAAGGCCGATCACTGCCTCAACGACTTGCTCTATCGCCAGCGCATCGGTCAATTGTCGATGGACGTGGCCGCCGTGGTTTCCAATCACCCCGACCTCAAGCCGCTGGCGGACTGGCACCAGATTCCGTACTACCACTTCCCGCTGGACCCCAACGACAAACCGTCGCAGGAGCGTCAGGTGTGGCAGGTGATCGAAGAGTCCGGCGCCGAACTGGTGATCCTTGCGCGTTATATGCAAGTGCTGTCGCCCGAGCTGTGCCGCAAGCTCGACGGCAAGGCGATCAATATTCATCACTCCCTGCTGCCTGGTTTCAAGGGTGCCAAGCCGTATCACCAGGCCTACAACAAGGGCGTGAAACTGGTCGGCGCCACGGCGCATTACATCAACAACGACCTGGACGAGGGGCCGATCATTGCCCAGGGCGTGGAGGCGGTGGACCACAGTCATTACCCGGAAGATCTGATCGCCAAGGGGCGGGATATCGAGGGGCTGACATTGGCCAGAGCCGTCGGTTATCACATTGAACGAAGGGTATTTCTCAACGCCAATCGCACGGTCGTTCTTTAGATCGCTTTCGCTGGCAAGCCAGCTCCTACGGTTGATCGCGTTTCCCCCGCAGGAGCTGGCTTGCCAGCGAAGAGGCCCTCACAAACAACGCAAAAAGACACAGGCAATAACCCGGGCAATCAACGCGCCGCCGATCCATGGCGACGCGACCGCTACATAAAAACAACAGCGAGGTGAAAGCATGTCTGGCAATCGTGGTGTGGTGTATCTCGGCAATGGCAAAGTCGAAATACAGAAAATCGACTATCCAAAAATGCAGGACCCGCGCGGCAGGAAGATTAACCACGCTGTCATCCTGCGTGTGGTTTCCACCAACATCTGTGGTTCCGACCAGCACATGGTGCGCGGCCGTACCACCGCTCAGACCGGTCTGGTGCTGGGCCACGAAATCACCGGCGAAGTCATCGAGAAGGGCAGCGACGTCGAAAACCTGCAAATCGGCGATCTGGTGTCTGTACCGTTCAACGTCGCTTGCGGGCGCTGCCGTTCCTGCAAGGAAATGCACACCGGCGTCTGCTTGAGCGTTAACCCGGCGCGTCCGGGCGGTGCCTACGGTTATGTCGACATGGGCGACTGGACCGGCGGCCAGGCCGAATACGCGATGGTGCCGTACGCCGACTTCAACCTGCTGAAACTGCCTGATCGCGATCGCGCGATGGAAAAAATCCGCGACCTGACCTGCCTCTCCGACATCTTGCCAACCGGTTACCACGGCGCAGTGACTGCCGGCGTCGGTCCAGGCAGCACCGTGTACATCGCCGGCGCTGGCCCGGTTGGCCTTGCCGCAGCTGCTTCCGCTCGCCTGTTGGGCGCGGCAGTGGTGATCATCGGAGACGTCAATACTGTTCGCCTGGCGCACGCCAAGGCCCAAGGTTTCGAAATCGCTGACCTGTCCCTGGACACCCCGCTGCACGAACAAATCGCTGCCCTGCTGGGCGAACCGGAAGTGGATTGCGCCGTCGACGCCGTAGGCTTCGAAGCACGCGGCCATGGCCATGACGGGGTGAAACACGAGGCTCCGGCCACCGTGCTCAACTCGCTGATGGGCGTGGTTCGTGTGGCCGGCAAAATCGGTATTCCTGGCCTGTACGTGACGGAAGACCCGGGTGCCGTGGACGCCGCCGCGAAAATGGGCAGCCTGAGCATTCGCTTCGGTCTGGGCTGGGCCAAATCCCACAGCTTCCACACCGGCCAGACACCGGTGATGAAGTACAACCGCCAGTTGATGCAGGCGATCATGTGGGACCGCATTCATATTGCCGACATCGTAGGGGTGGAAGTCATCAGCCTGGATGACGCGCCACGCGGGTATGGCGAGTTCGATGCGGGCGTGCCGAAGAAGTTTGTGATTGATCCGCACAAACTGTTCAGCGCGGCGTAAGGCTTCAAGCAACGCATAACGGCGACCTTCGGGGCGCCGTTTTTTTTGGGGAATTATGATCGTTCCCACGCTCTGCGTGGGAATACAGCCCTGGATGCTCTGCGTCCCAACGCGTGACGCGGAGCGTCACAGTAGGCGTGACCACGCAGAGCGTGGGAACGATCTGGTAAATGTGATCATCCAGTTCAGTAACGCCCGCACACGCGGCGTCCGGATTTCACGATTTATCAACGTGGAAGCGGTAAATATGGCGGTGCCGCTTCGGAACAAGGCAGTAGATACCGAGTCAAACCGGCAGCTTTCCCGTCCGCTCACGGGCGGTTTTCATGGCACAAGAGGATGTCTGAATGAAGATTTCACGCGGTTTTGCACTGGCTTCGCTGATGAGTCTGGCGGCCAGTCCGGTCTTTGCTCAGTTCAGCCTGAACGATGCGGCCAATGCCATCTCCGGCATGAAGGGCGATAACGCAGCCGCCGCAGCCGCGCCGACCCCGCAGACGGCCGATCTGCTGAGTGCGCTGACCCAATTGAACGTGACGCCACAACAAGCCGTTGGCGGCGCCGGGGCGATGCTCGGGTTGGCCAAGAATCAATTGAGTTCGACTGATTACTCAGAGTTGGCCAAAAGCGTACCGGGCATCGACATTTTGTCGGGCGGTGGTGAGCTGGGCGCCCTCGCGGGCTTGCTCGGTTCGTCCGGCAAAGCCGCCGGTCTGGACAACGCCCTGGGCAATGTGAAGAACACCAACGACCTGAGCAACGCATTCAGCGCATTGGGGATGGACAGTGGAATGATCGGCCAGTTTGCCCCGGTGCTTCTGCAATACCTCGGTCAACAGGGCGTTGGCGGTTCGTTGCTGGAAAGCCTGGGCGGGATCTGGGGTGCGGGTACCGGTATTTGATTCAACGTCACTCAGCGTGCAATGCGTCGATGCGCTGGTCCTTTTCGATCCAGAGCTGGTTGACCCAGTTCTGGATTTTTTCGCGAAACAGCGAATCGTTTCCGTAATCGCCCTGCCACAGCGCGGGGTCGAGTTCGCGGGTCTTGATGTCGATGATGACCTTCGGCACGTTGCCGCTGATCAAATCCCAGAACCCCGGAATCGGCTGCTGCGGATACACCACCGTCACATCGAGCACGGCATCCAGCTGCTCGCCCATCGCCGCCAGCACAAACGCCACACCACCAGTCTTGGGCCGAAGCAGGTGAGTGAAGGGCGATGGTTGTTGGACGCTTTTCGCGGCGGTATAGCGTGTGCCTTCCAAGTAGTTGACCACCGTCACGGGCTGGCGCTTGTACAACTCGCACGCCGCTTTGGTGATCTCCAGATCCTTGCCGGCCAGCTCTGGATGCTTGGCCAGGAAGGCCTTGGTGTAGCGCTTCATGAACGGGTAGTCCAGCGCCCACCACGCCAGGCCCAGGAACGGCACCCAGATCAGCTCTTTCTTGAGAAAGAACTTGAAGAACGGTGTGCGTCGATTCAGGGCCTGGATCAGGGCCGGGATATCGACCCAGGACTGATGATTGCTGATCACCAGATAAGACGTATCGACGCGCAAGCCATCGCCGCCACGGATGGCCCACCGGGTCGGGATGCAGAGCCGAAAGATCAGCTTGTCGATCTCGGCCCAGGTTTCGGCTATCCACATCACCGCCGATGAGGCGTTTTCGCGAGAGCGACTGGGCAGGACCAATTTGAGCAGGGCAAACACCATCAGCGGCCCGATCAGGACCAGGGTGTTGAGCAACAGCAGCAGGGTTACGAAACAGCCGGTGAGCAGGCGGCGCATAAGTAACTCTTGGAATCATTTGGGCGCGCCATGATAAGCAGCTTGGGGCGGGAGGCCAAATCGGGGGTGACGAATGTTTCACTTTTGGAGCGTTATGCTTGAGTGAAATTGGACTGGTCAGGCTGTTGTGGTGATTGATCTGGCCTCTTCGCGAGCAGGCTCGCTCCCACAGGTTCTGCGCAATACCTGTGGGAGCGCGCCTGCTCGCGAAAGGATCTGAAGAACGAACGAATTCCCAGCTGACGGTCTAAAATCCCGCTGCCCACTCCTTATGGATGCCCATTACGTGAAATCGATCCTCGCACTGCTTTCCCTGGTGGCCCTGCCGGTCCTGGCCGCCGAGCCGAGCCTGTATGGGCGTTACGAATACATCGCGCTGCCGGAAATCGGTGGCGAAGTCCTCAAGGCCAAGATGGACACCGGTGCCCTGACCGCGTCGCTGTCGGCCAAGGACATCGAAACCTTCACCCGCGACGGCGAAGAATGGGTGCGTTTCCGCCTCGCCACCAAGGACGCCAGCAACAAGGTCTACGAACACAAAGTCGCGCGGATCAGCAAGATCAAGACCCGCTCCGAAGAAGAGGACGAAGACAAGGAAGTGATCGAACCCACCAAGCGCCCGGTGGTCGATCTGGAGCTGTGCCTGGGCAACGTCAAGCGCACCGTGGAGGTCAACCTGACCGACCGCAGCAGCTTCAATTATCCGCTGCTGATCGGTGCCAAAGCCTTGCGTGAATTCGGCGCGGCGGTGAATCCGGCACGACGTTTTACCGCCGACAAACCCGACTGCTGAATTCAAGCGGTCTCATTGACGTGAAGTGAGCCTTGGGGCATTTCCAGTGGACCCGACGAAGAGGCCCTGACAGTCAGCGAAGATCTAAACCTTAGGCATCGTCGCCAACATCGAAGGCCGCTGACTCACCTCGAAATACCACGCCGCCAACTGCGGATTCGCCTCGCGCCATTGCAGATCCGGATGGCGCAAGTCGAGGTAACCCAACGCACAGGCAACGCTGATGGCCGCGACATCAAAATGGCTGGTCAGCTCGGCAATTGCATCTTTTTCCAGCAACGCCAACCCGCGACGAATCTTGTCGCGCTGGGCGTCCAGCCACTCGTCCCAATGTTTCTGCGGGTCGCGCAAGACCATCTCGTAACGAACCATCACCGACGCGTCCATGATCCCGTCGGCCAGCGAGGCCACGGTCAGGCGCCGCCAGCGGGCCGAACCTTCACGCGGGATCAGCGGGTTGCCGACGTGCTGATGATCGAGGTAATCGAGGATCACCCGGCTGTCATGGATAACGGTGCCGTCGGCCAGGCGCAGGGCGGGGATTTTGCCCAGCGGGTTGTCTTCGTTGAGTGACTGATCGGGGCTGACCGGAGTGAGCACACAGTCTTGCAGTGCCACGCGGCCGGTCTGACCGGTCTCATGCAGAAGCACCATGACTTTACGAACGAAGGGCGATAAAGCGTTGTGGTACAGGGTCATGCTGGGGGCGGACATGGCGACATCTCAGTCTGGGTCAGTGCAGGGCAGCATAGCGCGTTGATGCGGGAGCTCAAGCTGACAAGTTCACCCCAACCCTGTGGGAGCGAGCCTGCTCGCGATGAGGTCATAACATCCAACAACATCATTGAATGTCTTTCCGCTATCGTCGGAACGCCGCCCGGAGCCGGCTCGCTCCCACAAAAATCAGTGGCGTTGCAGCAGGCCGCGCAGGGCGAAGAAGGCCGGAACGCCCAGGCCAAGCCAGCTCAAGGCGTCCCACACACCATCACCCAGCAGCGCCGCGAATAACCCGGCGGCGCTGAGCAAGGCGATCACCGTGGGCGTGCCGAAGACCTTCCAGAAGTTCGATTGCCGTGGCTTCATGCTTGAGCCTCGGCGTGTTCGAGTACAGGTTTTGCCGCTTTGCGCCGCACCACCCACAGGTAAACCCCGCTGCCGAGCACGATGATAGTCAGCACATCGAGCGTCCCCCACAGGATCTTCATCGGCATGCCGCCGTAATCGCCAAAGTGCAGTGGCTGCGACATGCCCATTACGTCCATGTACCACGGCCGTTCCGCCACGGCGGTGACTTGCAGGGTGCTGGCGTCGATCAGCACCGGTGTCAGCAGGTGCGAAGTCAGGTGGGTGCTGCCTTTCATGAACACCGCGTAATGGTGCTCGCTGGAAAACCGCGTGCCGGGGAAGGCGATGAAGTCCGGCGTCATGTCCGGCGCAACCTCCTTGGCAATGTCGAACAGACGGGTCGCCGGCGCGAGTTGCGTCAGGGGTGGCACGTCGCGGTACGGCGCGACCATCGCGTTCAGGCTTTCATTGCGCCAAGCGGCAATCAGCAGGTCGGCGCAGGCGCTGATAACGCCTGTCACGCCAACGACCAGTGCCCAGGTCAGTGTGACCACACCGATCAGGTTGTGCAGATCAAGCCAGCGCAGGCGGGTGGATTTGTCCTGGCGTACGGTGGCGAACTTCAAGCGGCGCATGAACGGCAAATACAGCACCGCCCCGGAAATGATGGCGACCACAAACAACAGCCCCATGAATGCCAGGAACAACTTGCCCGGCAGACCGGCAAACATGTCCACATGCAGGCGCAGCATGACCATCATGAACCCCCCGTTGGCCGATGGCATTTCCAGGGCTTCGCCGGTGCGGGCGTCGAGCATGAAGGTGTGCGACGAGTTCGGTTCTGTACCCGCGGTAGCGGCCATGATTGCAAAGGCGCCGTTGGGCTCATCTTCATCAAAACCGAAATACTGCATGACCTCACCGGGGCGATGCTTTTCAGCCGCCAGCACCAACTGCTGCAAATCGAGCATGGGTGTGTCCGCCGGCATTTGCTTCAACTCGGGGGCATCGCCCAGCAGATGGTCGATCTCGTGGTGGAAGATCAACGGCAGACCGGTCAATGCCAGCATCAGCAAAAAGACCGTGCAAAGCAGGCTGGTCCAGGTGTGGACAAAGGACCAGCGACGAATTGTTTTACTTTTCATTTCCAAGCCTTCAGAAATACCAAAGCCGCCCGGAATAGGGTGGCCTGGTTTTGGGGCATATCAGGTCAGACGATTACCACTTGTAGCTTGCACTGGCGACGACGCTGCGTTGGTCGCCGTAGTAGCAGTAGAAACTGTCACAAGTGGAGATGTAGTCCTTGTTGAACAGGTTGGTGGCGTTCAAGGCCAGGGATGCGCCTTTCAGGCTGTTGTCCAAACGGCCGAGGTCGTAATGAACAGCGGCGTCGAACACGGTGTAGGCATCTGCCTTGCCCAGCTCGGTGTTGGCCTGATCGCCGTAGGTATTGCCGGTGTAGCGAGCGCCGGCACCTGCGCCGAAGCCATCCAGCACGCCGTTGTGCCAGGTGTAATCAGCCCACAGCGACGCCTGTTGGTTAGGCATCAGTTGCAGGCGATTGCCCTTGAATTCGCCATCTTGTACTTCGGATTTGGCCAGGGTGTACGCCGCGATGAGCTTGAGGTTTTCGTTGACGTCGGAAACGGCTTCCAGCTCCAGGCCTTTGACTTTGACTTCGCCGGTCTGGCTGGTGATCGACGTGCCGCCAACGTTGGTGGTGACCGAAACGTTTTTCTGGGTCAGGTCGTAGATAGCGGCGGTCAGCAGGGTGTCGCTGCCGGGTGGTTGGTACTTGATCCCCAGTTCCCACTGATTGCCTTTGGTGGGTTTGAACGATTCGGTGGCCGAGGCTGATGCACCGGTCGTGGGCTGGAAGGACTCGGCGTACGACAGGTACGGCACAAAGCCCGAGTCAAACACATAGCTGATCGCCGCGTTGCCGCTGAAGTTCTTGTCACGTTCGGTGTTGGTGGCATCGCCTTTGTTGAAGAACTTGGTGCCGGTGTGCACCCAGTCCTCCCGTCCGCCGAGGGTCAGGAGCCAATGGTCGAGGACCATCTGATCCTGCGCGTACAGGCCGGTCTGGTAGGTCTTCTGGTCGTAATCGTAGAACGCGGTGGAGCGGTCCGGACGCTCGATCGGCAAACCGTGGATCGGGTTGTTGACGTTGATCGGCGGTGCGGTGCCGAAGATCGAGGTGTAGTTGGTGTTGCTGCGCTGGTGGTCGAGACCCAGCAACACGGTGTGACGCACGTCGCCCGTCGCGAAGTCGGCCTGGAAGTTGTTATCCACGGCGAACTGGCTGATGTCTTCTTCGACGCTGGTGGTGGTGCGGCCGACGTTGCCAGCGTCATCAACCTGGGTGAACGGATACGCGCCGACGGTGATGGCCTGGAATGACAGGTCCGACTTGGTGTAACGCAGGTTCTGCTTGAACTGCCAGACGTCGTTCAGGCGATGTTCGAACGCATAGCCCAGCGCGTAGTAGGTGCGATCGTAGTATTCCCAGTCCGGATCGCCAAGGTTCTTGTGATGTGAAATATCACCGAACGGCATGTCGATTTTGGTGCCTTGCACCGGCAGGAACTGGCTGGTGATGCCGGTATCGTCGCGGGTGAATTGCGTCAGCAAGGTGAACTGGGTGTCCGGGTCGATGTTCCAGGTCAGGCTGGGTGCGATGTTGTAGCGCTTGTTGTCGACGTGGTCGATCTGCGTGCCGCTGTCGCGCACCACACCGCTCAGGCTGTAAAGAAACTGGCCTTCGTCATCAATCTTGCCGGTGTTGGCGAAGTTGATCTGACGATAATTGTAGCTGCCGTATTGCAGATCGATCTCGTTGCTCTCTATAGCCGTTGGACGCCGGCTGACCATGTCCAGCAGGCCACCCGGCGGGGTCTGGCCGTAAACCGAGGAGGCCGGGCCGCGCAGCACGGACAGGCGATCGAGGTTCCAGGTTTCTTGTTTCGGGTTGGCATACACGCCTTTTGGCAGTGGCAGGCCGTCGAGGAACTGGGTCGGTTCAAAACCGCGAACGCGCAGCCAATCGGCGCGGGTGTCGCTGCCGTAGCTGCTGGCAGTGATACCGGGCATATAGCGCACGGCGTCATCGAGGTTTTGCACATTGCGATCATCCATTTGGTCGCGGGTGACGACCGAAATCGAGCGCGGTACGTCGACTAGCGCTGTATCGGTCTTGGTGCCGGCGGCGGTGCGAGTGGCCAGGTAGCCTTCTACCGGGCCCCAGGCGCTTTCGGTATTGTCCACGCCGATGACGGCGGTTTCCGGCAGGGCCAGTGCGCCCTCGGGAATGGCGACCAGGCTGTAGGTGCCGGTGCTGCTTTGTTCCAGTTGCAGACCCGTGCCGCGCAAGGCTTCACGCAAGGCGCCGGCAGCGTCGAACTGACCCTTCACCGGTGCGGAGGACTTGCCTGCGGCCAGCGATGGGTTCAACGACAGCGCCAGACCGGCCTGACTCGCAATCTGGTTCAGGGTGCTGGCCAACGGTGCGGCCGGCAGGTTGTAGGCGCGAACGCTGGATGCCTGTTCAGCGGCGATCAGTTGGCCACTGGCCAAAGGCGTGCAAAAGGCAATGGCGACAGCCAGCAAGCTGGGGCGCAACAAGGTGTAGAGCGAACGGGGCATGCAGCGGCTCCTGAATGGAAATATTTCTCAATTGCTTAGGTGCCGCACGAGATTCGAAAAGTGATAGGGCTGGATGAAAATAATTTAGATTCAGCAATTGGATGCTGATCTGGAAGCTGATCGTTCCCACGCTCAGCGTGGGAATGCCTCAATGGACGCTCTGCGTCCGCTTCGGCATGTGACGCGGAGCGTCAGGGGCTGCATTCCCACGCGGGAGCGTGGGAACGATTATTTACAGGGGGCATATGGTTCAGGGTTTGGCGTCAGCTTTCGCCACCGTCACCCACCACGGTGTGTACTGTTCAATCTGCACCGGCAGGGTCGGCAACAGGGTGCTCAGGGCCTTGTCGGTGTCGTGTAGTGGAAAACTGCCGGTAATACGCAGGTTGGCAATCTCCGGTGCTACGCCTAGATACCCGCGCCGATAACGAGCGAGCTCATGCACCAGATCTTCCAGGCGAGCGTTGTCGACCACCAGCATGCCGCGGGTCCAGGCGTCGGCGCCGAAGTTGATGGCGACAACCGGCCCCAGGCCATTGCTGCGCATCAGCACTTGCTGACCTTCGTGCAGAATCTGTTCCTGGGAACTTGATTGCGGATGCACCGCCACCGCGGACTTCAACACGCTCAGGCGCGTGCCTTCTTCCTCGCGCTTGACCAGGAAGAGCGTCCCTAGCGCTTGCATGCTGCCTTCGCGGGTTTCGACGATAAACGGCCGGGCATCGCCGTGACCGGTCTCAACGAGGATTTCGCCTTCTTGAAGGATGATCCGCCGCTGCTTCTCATCAAAACGGATGTCCACGGCGCTGTGGGTATTGAGGTTGATCAGCGTGCCATCCGCCAGGCGCAGGGTGCGCTGCTCGCCGGTGGCGGTGCGCTGGTCGGCCAGCCAGTAGTCGAGGGGCAGATAACGATCACCGGCAAACAGGGCCAGCCCGATCACCGCGACAACGCTGGCCACGCCGCTGCCCAGTTTGCGCACACGGCGGCGAATGCTTTCACGCGATTGCAGCAACGCCGTACGGGCAGGGCCGTTAGCAACGCTGAAGCGCTGGTCGAGCATGCCCAACTGGCGCCAGGCTCGGGCATGTTCCTCGTGGGCCGCGTGCCATTGACTGAACGCTTCGCGCTCCACCGGATTGCCGGAGTCCAGGGACAATTGCCAGGCAATCGCCGCATCCAGCACCTTGGCCGATACCGGTTTGGAACTGACCGGGTTCATACCGGCTCACCGTACAACGCGATGTAGCACTGACGAATCCCTTGGGCCAGGTATTGCCGAACACGCGGCACCGAGACGCCCAGTCGCTGGGCGATTTCGGCATGACCGAGGCCGTCGAGGCGGTTATAGAGAAATGCGGCCCGGGCCTTGCTCGACAGCTGAACCAGCAGGCGGTCGATGGCTTTGAGGTCCTCGAGGATCATCTGCTGCTCCTCGACCGACGGTTGTTCGCCTTCGGGGATCAGCATCAGTTCGGCGAGGTAGGCCTGTTCCAGCGCGGCGCGGCGGAAATAGTCGAACAGCAGGCCTTTGGCAATCGCCACCAGAAACGCCCGCGGCTCGCGAGGCTCTTTAAGTTCATCCCGGCCCAGCAACCGCACGAAAGTGTCCTGACTCAGGTCTTCTGCACGTTGCGCACAAGCCACGTTGCGTCGCAGCCAGGCCAATAGCCAGCCGCGATGGTCGCGATATAACGCACCAACGAGCTCACTGTGGGGGCTTTGGATTGACGACACGCAGCATCACCGATTGGGAAGTGTTAACTAACGAGAATTGTTCGCGATTGTCGCAGAGGCGGGGATGGTACGCAATTGGCACTGGTCGGGTGGATTGAGCTGTATGCATTCAGCTTTACCGCGTTATCGTTCATCACGTGCAAGCCACGCTCCCACAGGTGACCGAGTACCCCTGTAGGAGCGGCTTGCCCGCGAAGGCGTCAGAACAGCCACTGCATATTTAAAAGGAAGGTTGTCGCTGCCTGCGTTTCCACTGGCTCAGCCGCTGCTGCAGGTTCAGTGGGCTATGAATCTGTTGCTGCCGCGCCCGGCTGAACAGGATCAATGCCAATTCGGCCGTCGCCAAGGCGTCGGCACTGGCGTTATGTCGCTCGAACACTTCCAGTTTGAACCAGTCGATCCACTCATCCAGCCCGGCGTCTCGAATGTGAGCCTGTGGGCACAGCAGCGGGGCGATGTCTGCCACATCCAGAAACGGATGGGCCAACTTGTAGCCCAAATGGTCTTTCAGTGCGCGGCCAAGCATGTGCTGATCGAAGGGGGCATGAAACGCCAGCACCGGGCTGTCGCCGACGAACTCCATGAATTCGAGCAAGGCTTGCGCCGGGTCGCTGCCGGCCGCAATGGCACTTGGGCCCAACCCGTGAATCAGCACGCTGGGTGCCAGCTTCATGTCGGCGCATCGCAGCGTGCGTTCGAACTGCTGGCTGAAATCGATGGCGCCGTCCTCGATCACCACGGCACCGATGGACAACACTCGGTCCTTGTTCAGGTTCAGCCCGGTGGTTTCCAGGTCGAGCACCACCCAACGCTGTTCGCGCAGGCTGCATCCACCCAGCTCGGTCACCGCTGGAAAGCGCTGCAAACGTTGTTGCCATTCGTCTGTCAGGATCGGGGTGACCGGGCGCAGCCATGAAAACAGGCTCATAGCTGATACCGCAGAGTCAGGCTGCTTTGCAGACGTTGCGCTTGGCGCAGGGATTCACGCAGGATCCGTCGGTCCAGATGGTTGAGGCTGTCCGGATCGACCCGGTTGGAATAGGGCAAGTTCTCCCGGGTCTGTAACTGATGCTGCTGCATGCGGGTTTGCTGAATGAAGTGGTACGCCTCTTCATACGCCGCACCGTCCAGCGGCTGAATGATTTCCTTGGCAACCAGTTGGCGAAATCGCTCCAGGGTATTGTTGGTCTCGATGCCGTGAGCCAATGCCAGCAACCGCGCGCCGTCGACGAAAGGCGTCAGCCCCTGCACCTTCAAGTCCAGCGTGGCTTTTTCACCGTTCTTGCGCGCCAGTACGAACTCACGGAAACGCCCGACAGGCGGACGATTGCGCAAGGCGTTCTCGGCCAACATCCGCTGGAACAGCCGGTTATCGCCAACCTGATCGAGAACCCCGCGGCGTAACTGCTCGCATCCTTGTTCGTCACCCCAGACCACGCGCAAGTCGAAATAAATGCTCGAGCCCAGCAGGTTTTCCGGCGTCGCCTCGCGGATAAACGCTGCAAACCGCCGAGCCCATTCGGCACGCGACAAGCACAGCTCCGGATTGCCCGCCATGATGTTGCCCTTGCACAGCGTGAAACCGCAGAGCGCCAGACTTTGGTTGATCTGCTGGGCAATCGGCAACAGCTTGCCGCGTATTTCTGCCGCATGCGCCGCGTCACGTGCCTCGAACAAAATGCCGTTGTCCTGATCGGTATGCAGCGTCTGCTCGCGACGGCCTTCGCTGCCGAAGCACAACCAACTGAACGGCACACCGGGGTCGCCTTTCTCGGCGAGGGTCAGTTCGATCACCCGGCACACGGTGTGGTCGTTGAGCAGGGTGATGATGTGAGTGATCTGTGTCGACGACGCGCCGTGCGCCAGCATGCGCTCGACCAGTTGGCCGATCTCGCCGCGCATCAACACCAGGTTTTCCACGCGCTGGGCACTGCGAATCGTCCGTGCCAGGTGCACCAGATCGACCCGTTGCAGGGAAAACAGGTCCCGCTCCGAGACCACGCCGCACAGGCGGTGTTCTTTCACCAGGCAGACGTGGGCGATGTGCCGCTCGGTCATGGCGATTGCCGCGTCGAAAGCGCTGTGGTCCGGCGTCAGGAAAAACGGCGCCTGAGTCATGTGCCGCTCGATGGCTTCGTTGAAGTCGTTGGTGCCCTCGGCCACGACATGACGCAGGTCGCGCAGGGTGAAAATCCCCAGCGGGGCTTTGTGCTCATCGACCACGACGATGCTGCCGACCTGTTGCTCGTGCATCAGCTTCACCGCTTCACGCAGCGGCGTCGCCGGGCTGCAAGTCACAGGGTGGCGCATGGCCAATTCGCCCAGGCGTGTGTTCAGCGAATACTGAGTGCCGAGGGTCTCCACGGCTTTTTGCTGGACTTGCTGGTTTACCTGATCCAGCAAGCTACTGACGCCACGCAGGGCAAAGTCGCGAAAGGTGCTGGAAAGCGCGAACAGTTTGATGAAGGCCAGCTTGTTCAGTTGCAGGCAAAAGGTGTCTTCGGCAGCAAGGTGTTCGGTGCGGGTCGCACGCTCACCCAGCAGCGCGGCGAGGGGGAAGCACTCGCCGGTGGTGATTTCGAAGGTGGTTTCGGTGCCGCCCTTGGCGGTGTGGGGGCGCTCACCAACGACGCGGCCCTGTTTGACGATGTAGAAATGCTCAAGCGGTCCATCGGCGGGCTTGATGATACTCTCGCCGGGGGCATAAAAACGCAGCTGACATTGCTCAACCAGGTACGCCAGGTGAGCGTGTTCCATCTGATTGAAGGGCGGAAAACGCTGAAGGAATTGCAACGTGCCCTGGATGTTCTGCAACACCGCGGTTTTCCCAGCCTGTGTGAAGGCGTCCGCTTTACTCATAACCATTACCGCAGTCGTTGGAGTTATTGTTGTCGGATGACCCAGCCATGGTCGGCCCCTGCGCGCAGGGTGCCCATTGGACGTAAGTCTAGGTAGGCAGTACGGGTGTCGGTATTTGGGAAAAGTCTCACGCAACTGTGGGAAAAACCTCCTACATTGGCTATAGGAAACTTTTCCGACGAAGTGCACATTGAAGGTCTGCTTAGCGATGTCTGACGGATGTGCTAGGGAATAGAAATGAAAACGTAGAGTAAGCCATGTCCGACCACGATATTTTGAGTGACGCCGAGCGCAAGGCGCTGAGTGACGTCATGCTGGAACCAGACCTGCCGCCGCAGCGGGTGCTGATCGTCGACGACGATAAAGACTCGCGCGAGTTGCTGTCGTTGATTCTGGCGGTGGACGGGGTGCGCTGCATGACTGCCGCCAGTGGCGAAACGGCACTCAGGATGTTGGAGACGATGCCATCGATTGGCCTGGTGATTACCGATCTGCGGATGGGAAATGTCGATGGTCTGGACCTGATCCGCCAGGTTCGTGAGTCGGTTCGGGCGGCAATGCCATTCATCATCGTTTCCGGTGACGCCGACGTGAAAGATGCGATCGCCGCCATGCATTTAAGCGTGGTCGACTTCCTGCTCAAACCTGTCGATACCGGCAAGCTGTTGGCGCTGGTCAAGCATGAGTTGGGAATGGATGTGCAAGAACCGATTTGAAACAAAAAGGCCCTGATCTTTCGATCAGGGCCTTTTTTTATCCGGCGTCAGCGCTTAGTTACAGGCCATTGGCAGCCTTGAACTCGCGACGACGACGGTGCAGGACCGGCTCGGTGTAGCCGTTCGGCTGTTTAGTGCCTTCGACCACCAGTTCAACCGCTGCCTGGAAGGCGATGTTGCTGTCGAAGTTCGGAGCCAGCGGACGGTACAGCGCGTCATTGGCGTTCTGACGGTCAACCACCGGCGCCATGCGCTTGAGGCTTTCCATCACTTGATCTTCGGTGACGATGCCATGACGCAGCCAGTTGGCGATGTGCTGGCTGGAAATACGCAGCGTCGCACGGTCTTCCATCAGGCCGACATCGTTGATGTCCGGCACTTTCGAGCAACCCACGCCCTGGTCGATCCAGCGCACCACGTAACCGAGAATGCCCTGGGCGTTGTTGTCCAGTTCGTTCTTGATCTGCTCTGCGGTCCATTGCGGGTTCACCGCCAACGGAATGGTCAGGATGTCGTCCACTGAAGCGCGAGCACGTTTGGCCAGTTCGGCCTGACGGGCGAACACGTCAACCTTGTGGTAGTGCAATGCGTGCAGCGCAGCAGCCGTCGGCGATGGAACCCAGGCAGTGTTCGCGCCGGCCAGCGGGTGAGCGATTTTTTGTTCGAGCATCGCGGCCATCAGGTCGGGCATGGCCCACATGCCTTTACCGATCTGCGCGCGGCCTTGCAGGCCGGTGCTCAAACCGATATCGACGTTCCAGTTTTCGTAGGCGCCGATCCACTTCTCGGCCTTCATGTCGGCCTTGCGCACCATCGGGCCGGCTTCCATGGAAGTGTGGATTTCGTCGCCCGTGCGGTCGAGGAAACCGGTGTTGATGAACACCACGCGCTCGCTGGCGGCCTTGATGCAGGCCTTGAGGTTGACCGTAGTACGGCGCTCCTCGTCCATGATCCCGACTTTCAGCGTGTTACGCGGCAGGTCGAGCACTTCTTCGATGCGACCGAACAGCTCGTTGGTGAACGCGGCTTCTTCCGGGCCGTGCATTTTCGGTTTGACGATGTAGACCGAACCGGTGCGGCTGTTCTTGCGCGAGCTGTTGCCGTTGAGGCTGTGGATCGCCGCGAGGCTGGTGATCAGGCCGTCGAGAATGCCTTCCGGCACTTCGTTGCCGTCCTTGTCGAGAATCGCGTCGATGGTCATCAGGTGACCGACGTTGCGCACGAACAACAGCGAACGACCGTGCAGGCTCAGTTCCTTGCCGTCGACACCGGTGTAGGTGCGATCAGCGTTCATGGTGCGGGTAAAGGTCTGACCGCCCTTGGAGACTTCTTCCGACAGATCGCCCTTCATCAGGCCGAGCCAGTTGCGGTAGATCACCACTTTGTCATCGGCATCGACAGCAGCGACGGAGTCTTCGCAGTCCATAATGGTGGTCAGCGCGGCTTCCATCAGGATGTCTTTGATGCCGGCAGCGTCGGTCTGGCCGACCGGGGTGCTGGCGTCGACCTGGATTTCGAAGTGCAGGCCGTTGTTTTTCAGCAGGATCGCGGTCGGTGCGGCTGCATCGCCGTGGAAACCGATCAGCTGGGCGTCGTTGCGCAGGCCGGTGTTGCTGCCGCCTTCAAGGGCGACCACCAGTTTGCCGTCAACGATCTTGTAGCCAGTGGAATCGACGTGGGAGCCGGCAGCCAACGGCGCGGCTTCGTCGAGGAAAGCACGGGCGAAGGCAATAACCTTGTCGCCGCGAACCTTGTTGTAGCCTTTGCCTTTTTCCGCGCCATCGGCTTCGCTAATGGCGTCGGTGCCGTAGAGCGCGTCGTACAGCGAACCCCAGCGGGCGTTCGAAGCATTGAGCGCGAAACGGGCATTCATTACCGGGACCACGAGCTGTGGACCGGCCATGCGGGCGATTTCGTCATCGACGTTTTGCGTCGTTGCCTGGAAATCGGCTGCTTCTGGCAGCAGATAACCGATGTCTTGCAAGAAGGCCTTATAGGCCTTCGGATCGTGCACCTGGGCTGACCCAAGAGCTTGGCGGGATTGGTGCCAGCCATCGATACGAGCCTGGAAATCATCGCGTTTGGCGAGTAGGGCTTTGTTCTTCGGAGCCAGGTCATGAATGACCTTGTCGGCACCGGCCCAGAACTTGTCGGCGGAGAGGCCGGTACCGGGAATGGCTTCGTTGTTCACGAAGTCGAACAGGACTTTGGCGACCTGCAGGCCACCGACTTGAACGTGTTCAGTCATTGCTTGCCTCACTCTGCTCAGCTATTTCGCTTTTCAGCTCTTCAATTTTGACAATGAAGCCTCTGGCCATTTAAACCACAAACCCGTCCGCCAGTACATGCCCTTGCGGGCGGCTGGGTTCGGTCCGATCAACGGCTTGGAGGCCTTGCTGACAGGGCTTTTCAGGGTTGCGAGTGTGCCTGTGGCAGACATCGATCCAACGTTATGTAGTGCACGCTGCGGCATACTACATGATGAATTGCGCTTGTGAAAATCAGACTAATTACGTCGTTCTGCGACCCCGTGACGCATTGCAGTCACGCCGGGGTACGGGATGTTCTCAAAAAACTATTGGATTGTTCCAGTTAAATATAAAAAGTTGTACACGATTTGTTTTCAGCAGGTTCATCCGTGGGTGGCCATCGCGGGCAAGCCTTGCTCCTACTGGATTGGGGGAAGCCCGAACTGAGTGATTGACGCAGACCTGTAGGAGCAAGGCTTGCCCGCGATGAGGCTGGTCCATTCACCGCAAGTCCGGATCTGTCGCATCACCCCTCGGCCCCTTGCCTATACTTGGTTTTCTATAACAAAAGTCATGACAGAGGGCTGCGCCATGGACCACCTCGTACTCACAGTATTTGCTCCAGACAAGGCCGGGCAGGTCGAGCGCATCGCCCAGTGCATTGCCGAGCACGGCGGCAACTGGCTGGAAAGCCGCATGTCACGCATGGCTGGGCAGTTCGCCGGGATTCTTCGAGTGGGCGTGCCGGCCGAGGCCTACGATGAATTGGTCGATGCCCTGCAAGCTTTGTCATCCCAAGGCATTCGCGTGCTGATTGCCGAGAGCGGCATCGAACAGTCCTGCACCTGGAAACCCATTGCGATGGAGTTGGTGGGCAATGATCGCCCGGGGATCGTGCGTGACATCACCCGTCTGCTCAGCGAGCAAGGTGTGAACCTGGAAAGGTTGGTCACTGAAGTGCGCCCGGCGCCGATGAGCAGCGAGCCACTGTTTCACGCTGAAGCAATCCTTGCGGTGCCGCTGACCTTGTCGCTGGACGTATTGCAGTCGCGCCTGGAAACCCTGGCAGACGATTTGATGGTGGAGCTGGTGCTGCGCAGTGAGCCTTGACAGGGTTATCCAAGTTAAACGTGCACCCGCCTGTGGATAACCTGTAGAGACAGCCCGCCAGCCCACGCCGGCCGGGCTTCTTCAGGATCTGATCAAAAAACCATCAGTTTCAACGAGTTGCACACAAACGCCGGGGATCACGCTGTGGATAACCTTGGGAAAGATCGATGCAGGCCACGAGAGACGTGGCCTGTAGAGGTTTGTGTGTTTTTTGATCAGGTGCGGCGGCGCAGACTTATCCACGCATCAACGCTGTAAACCGCCAGGCCCGCCCAAATAAAGATGAACGCCACGAGCGTGCTGGACGACAGGTGTTCGCCAAACAGCAGGACGGCTTGCAACAGCACCAGCGTCGGCGCCAGGTACTGGAGGAATCCCAAGGTCATGTAGGGTATATGCCTTGCTGCGGCGTTGAAACAGATCAGCGGTACCAGCGTGATCGGGCCGGCGGCGACCAGCCACCAGGCTTCGGAGGTGGTCCAGAACTCTGGTTGCGCGCTGGCCGCTGTCGGGTTGAACAGCAACCACGCGACCGCAATCGGCACCAGCATCCAGGTTTCCACCACCAGACCGGGCAGCGCTTTGACGGGCGCCTGCTTGCGGATCAATCCGTAGAAACCAAAGGACAACGCCAGCACCAGCGACACCCATGGCAGGCTGCCGACTTGCCACACCTGTTGCGCCACGCCGACTGCCGCCAGACCTACGGCGATCCACTGCATGCGCCGCAATCGTTCGCCGAGGATCAGCATGCCCAGCAGGACGTTCACCAGCGGGTTGATGTAGTAGCCGAGGCTGGCTTCGAGCATCCGTCCGTTGTTCACTGCCCACACGTAAGTCAGCCAGTTGGCCGCGATCAGCGTGCCGCTCAGGGCCAGGATCGCCAGGCGTTTGGGGTTGTCACGCAACTCGCGCCACCAGCCTGGATGTTTCCACACCATCAGCAACAAGGCGCCGAACAGCGCGGACCAAAGCACGCGATGGATGATGATCTCCGCGGCAGGCACGCTGGCGATGGCTTTGAAGTAGATCGGGAACAGTCCCCAGATGATGTAGGCAGTAAGGCCCAGAATGTACCCGCGACGCGGGTTGGCGGCTTGCATGCAGAATCCTTGCTTAGGCAGCTAACAAAGTGGGGATTGTATAGATGTGTCATGACTTTTGTAGGAGCAAGGCTTGCCCGCGATAAACGATGACGCGGTTCGATTGGCAAACCGCGTCGTTCCCATCGCGGGCAAGCCTTGCTCCTACAGGGCCGCGCTGGTCAGAAGAGTTTTAGTGGTTCTTCATTGAGCGCTGCCAATTGCTCACGCAACGCCAACACCTGGTCCCCCCAGTACCGCTCACTGCCGAACCACGGAAAACTGTGAGGGAACGCCGGGTCGTCCCAGCGACGGGCGAGCCAGGCGCTGTAGTGCATCAGGCGCAAGGCGCGCAGCGGTTCGATGAGCGCCAGTTCTCGCGGATCGAAATCGTGAAATTCGTTGTAGCCGTCCATCAGTTCCGACAACTGCCCGAGACATTCCTGACGATCACCGGCCAGCATCATCCAGATGTCCTGCACCGCCGGACCCATGCGGCAGTCGTCGAGGTCGACGATGTGGAACATCTCGTCGCGGCACATCATGTTGCCGGGGTGGCAGTCGCCGTGCATGCGGATGTTCTGGTGCGGCGTCGCCTTATAGACCTCTTCCACCCGCTTGAGCAGGTCGCGGGCCACGGACTCGTAGGCCGGCAGCAGGCTTTTGGGAACAAAATTGCCTTCGAGCAAAGTAGTCAGCGAGTCGTGGCCGAAGTTTTTCACGCCCAGCGCTTCACGGTGTTCGAACGGTTTGGTCGAACCCACGGCGTGCAGACGCCCCAACAACTGACCCAGGCGATAGAGTTGATCGAGATTGCCCGGCTCCGGCGCACGGCCGCCACGGCGGGGAAACAGGGTGAAACGAAACCCGTTGTGTTCGTGCAGGCTGGCGCCGTTGTGGATCATCGGCGCGACCACGGGCACGTCGCACTCGGCGAGTTCGAAGGTGAACTGATGCTCTTCGAGAATCGCTTCGTTGGTCCAGCGCTGCGGGCGGTAGAACTTGGCGATCAGCGGCTCGGAGTCTTCGATGCCGACTTGATAGACGCGGTTTTCGTAGCTGTTGAGCGCCAGAATGCGCGCGTCGCTGAGAAAGCCGATGCTTTCGACGGCATCGAGCACGAGGTCTGGGGTGAGGGTTGCAAACGGGTGGGCCATGCTGACTCCTGCGCGCAGCAGGCTGCCGCGTCCGGCCAAGCATGGTAGCGCAGACGAGCTGTCTTTAGGGCCTGCACTTGAGATGAGTGTTGTCTGGGCTGGCGCCTTCGCGGGCAAGCCCGCTCCTACAGGTACAGCGTGATCCCATGTAGGAGCGAGGCTTGCCCGCGAAGGGGCCTTATCAGGCGCCGACGATCCCGCCATCTTCACGGGAAATCGCCATCACCGAGGACCGCGGCTTCCCGTTCGGTAAGTGCTCAGGGAACGTCGACCCACCGTTTTCTCCCGGATGCTGAATCCCGACAAACAGCGTCTTCTGATCCGGCGAAAAGCTGATCCCGGTGACTTCGCAGCCAATTGGCCCGACCATGAAGCGGCGGATCTCCCCGGTCACCGGGTCGGCACACAGCATCTGGTTATTGCCCATGCCGGCAAAATCACCGGCATTGCTCGAATCACCATCAGTGAGAATCCACAACCGCCCGGCCTTGTCGAAGCCCAAGCCATCCGGGCTGTTGAACATGTTCTGCGGTGTGATGTTCGACGAACCACCCTTTGGCGTGTCGGCGTGGACCCCCGGGTTGCCGGCGACCACAAACAGGTCCCAGGCAAAGCTTTTCGAGGCGTGATCATCGCGGTCGGTGCGCCAGCGCAGAATCTGCCCGTAGACGTTTTTCTCGCGTGGGTTTGGCCCGCCCACCGGTTGGCCCTCTTCGCCGCGCTTGGCGTTGTTGGTCAGGGTGCAATAAACCTGGCCATCCTTGGGGCTGACCACGATCCATTCCGGGCGATCCATGCGCGTGGCTTTCACCACGCTGGCGGCGAGGCGCGCGTGGATCAGCACTTCGGCCTGATCGGCAAAGCCGCTGCTGGCGTCGATGCCGTTTTTGCCGTGCGTCAGTTCGACCCACTCGCCTTGGCCTTTCGGGTGGTCGGCATTGCCGTCGCCGGCGTCGAAGCGCGCCACGTACAAGGTGCCGTGATCCAACAGGTCGCGGTTGGCCTTGGGGTTTTTATGGTTGATTTTGTCGCGGCTGACGAATTTGTAGATGAACTCGCCGCGTTCGTCGTCGCCCATGTACACCACGGCGTGGCCGTCATGGGTTTCGGCCAGTGCGGCGTTTTCATGCTTGAAGCGGCCCAGGGCTGTGCGCTTGACCGGGGTCGATTGCGGATCGAACGGGTCGATTTCTACCACCCAGCCGTGACGGTTGAGTTCGTTGGGATTCTTCGCCAGGTCGAATCGCTCATCGTGCTGATGCCAGTTGATCTCTTTACTGGTCGCTACCGCGCCGTAGCGTTTCTGCGCGGCGTCGAATTTCTGCTCGGCGTTGCTGCTGCCGAAGCAGTCGGTGAAGTTCTCTTCGCACGTCAAATACGTGCCCCACGGCGTCTTGCCGTTGGCGCAGTTCTGGAAGGTGCCGAGGACATTCTTGCCGTGCAGGTCGGCGCTGGTTTTCAGCAGTTCATGGCCGGCGGCCGGGCCGCTCAGGCTGATCGGTGCGTTGCCGTGAATACGCCGGTTGTAGCGCGAGCCCTGGACGAATTGCCAATGGCCGTTCTTGCGCTGCACTTCGATCACCGTCACGCCCTCACAGGCCAGCGCCTTGCGCACTTCTTCGGCGGACTGCGGCATGCCGCCATGCGGGTAGAGGTAGCGATAGTTGGTGTATTCGTTGTTGATCGCCATCAGCGCCCGGTCTTTTTCACCGGGGAACTCGAACAGGCTCATGCCGTCATTGTTGTCGCCGAACTGGACTTCCTGTTGCTCGGCCGTGCCGTTGCCGCTGGGGTCGAACGCCGGACCGTTGTTGTGCAAGGGCTGGCCCCAGCTGATCAATACCGAGGATTTGTAACCTGCTGGCAGGCTGATGGCGTCGCTGGTGGCTGCGGGGATACTGTCAAAACCCAACAGCTTGCTGGTGCCGGCGCTGACACTCGCGGCCAGCACGCTGCGGCTCAGCAGGTTGCCACCGAGGAACATGGCGGCACCGCAGAGGGCACCGGCGCTGATGAAGCCGCGACGGCTGAGGCCGACCATCTTTTCGAGGTCGGTGGACTGGTTTTCTTCTAATAGGCTCACATCAGGCTCCCTGCGGGTTTTTGCAGCCACCTTAAAGAGCCTTGATGAAGCTTTTGTTTCAGAGCGGTGTACCGAGCAACACGTTGGATGGCGCGAACTGCACCAGCACCGGTTTGGCAGCGGCAAGCCCCAGCGTTCGCAAATGCAGCGGCTCGGCCAACGCGCAGAGTGTCTGACCATTGGGCAAGCCGATGCGTACTTCGCTGGGGCTGTCTTCGGCGTCGAGAATGGCTTCGATAATGCCTTTCAAGAAGTTGTTGCCGGGTGTTGCTTGTTGATCGATGCCCAACAATTCAAGCCAACCGGCCTTGATCAACGCCACCACTCCGGTGCCAGTTTCCAGCTCCAGGCGCAGGGTGCTGTCGTGGGTGATCTGCGCATCGATGGTCAAGCCTTCGGCCAGTTCAAGACGGATCCGGTCGTTGCGCCCCTGAGCTTCGATCCCTACGACTGTGCCGTGCAGTTGATTGCGCGCGCTGGTCCGGAGCATCAGGCGGCCGAGCAGGTCCAGATCGCTGGCATCTTCGGCAGCTTCCAGCACTTGGGCCTGCAAAACTTGCAGCTTTTGATAAAGGCGCAATACGCGCAGGCCTTCGCTGGAGAGTTTGGCGCCACCGCCGCCCTTGCCGCCGACGCTGCGCTCCACCAGCGGCTTCTGCGCCAGGTTGTTCAGCTCGTCAATAGCATCCCACGCCGCCTTGTAGCTCAGGCCCGCACTTTTCGCGGCACGGGTGATCGAGCCTTGTTCGGCGATGTGTTGCAGCAACGCAATGCGCTGCGGACGACGGACAATGTGCTGGGACAACAACGTAGGCAAGGACATGGCAGGCGCTTTGGGCTGAGACAATGGAGAAGACGTTGGCCGCTTGGGCTGCGGGAGTCAAGTCAGGCCGCAATCCCTGTAGGAGTGAGCCTGCTCGCGATGGCGGTCTGACATTCACCATTGATGTCGCCTGACACACTGCTATCGCGAGCAGGCTCACTCCCACACTGGAAAGCATTCAGTCAGGTGACGTCGCCCGGTTTGGGTGTGCGGGCCAGGCAGTAGACGTCAACCCGCGCAGCGCCCGCGTCCATTAACAGGCGAGCGAGGGCTTGCGCCGTGGCTCCGGTGGTCAGCACGTCGTCCACCAGCGCCAAATGACGGCCCTTGATGCGTGCGCCGGGCGCCAGGGTAAAGGCGTTGCGCAGGTTCTTTTTGCGGGCCTCGGCATTCAAATCCTGCTGCGCGCTGGTGTCTTGAGTCCTCAACAGCAGCGTTTCTTCGCAAGGCATGTCCAGATAGGCGCCGAGCCAGCGAGCAAGCATGGCGGCTTGATTGAAACCCCGTTGGCGCAGACGTTTAGAGGCCAGCGGCACCGGAACGAGCGCGTCGGGACGATTCAGGTCTTCGTCGAAGCGATGTTGCAGGTATTGCGCAAGAAGTTCGGCGAGCAGGCGGCCAAACGGCCACTTTGCAGAGTGCTTGAAACGTGTGATCAGGGTGTCCACCGGGAAGCTGTAAGTCCACGGTGTGGCGACTCGTTCGAAGGCGGGCGGTTGATTCAGGCACGGGCCGCAGGTCAGCCCGGCGCCCGGTAAGGGCAGTGCGCAGGTTTGGCAGTGATCTCCAAGCCAGGGCAGTTCCGTTTCGCAGGCCATGCAAATAGGGATGTGTTCATCGGTCGGTTCAGCACAGAGCAAACAGCATTGTTTGTTTTTTAACCAGATGTAAACCGGTCCTTCGTAACGTGGTTGACAGCGCATGAGTCTTCCTTAAATATGCCGAACATCCGTGTCGCGTCTGTGGGTATTGCATCCCCCAGTCGCTTGCCAAGCATAAAACAAAGGAAACGCCCATGAGCGCCAGCACCTCTGCAACCCTGCGTCATGACTGGTCTTTGGCCGAAGTCAAAGCACTCTTCGTTCAGCCATTCAACGACCTGTTGTTCCAGGCACAGACGGTGCATCGCGCGCATTTCGACGCCAACCGCGTCCAGGTTTCCACGCTGCTCTCGATCAAAACCGGCGCCTGCCCGGAAGATTGCAAATATTGCCCACAGTCCGGTCACTACAACACCGGCCTGGAAAAAGAAAAGCTGATGGAAGTGCAGAAGGTCCTCGAAGAGGCCGCTCGCGCCAAGGCCATCGGTTCGACCCGTTTCTGCATGGGCGCGGCGTGGAAACACCCGTCGGCCAAAGACATGCCGTACGTGCTGGAAATGGTCAAAGGCGTAAAAGCCATGGGCCTGGAAACCTGCATGACCCTGGGCCGTCTGGACCAGGACCAGACCGAAGCGCTGGCTCAGGCCGGTCTCGACTACTACAACCACAACCTCGACACCTCGCCGGAGTTCTACGGCAGCATCATCACCACCCGCACCTACAGCGAGCGCCTGCAAACCCTGGCGTACGTGCGTGATTCGGGGATGAAGATCTGCTCGGGCGGTATTCTCGGCATGGGCGAGTCCCTCGATGACCGCGCCAACCTGCTGATCCAGTTGGCCAACCTGCCGGAGCACCCGGAATCGGTGCCGATCAACATGCTGGTGAAAGTCGCCGGTACGCCGCTGGAAAATGCCGAAGAGATCGATCCGTTCGACTTCATCCGCATGCTCGCCGTTGCCCGCATCCTGATGCCGAAATCCCACGTGCGCCTGTCCGCTGGCCGCGAAGCGATGAACGAGCAGATGCAGGCTTTGGCATTCTTCGCCGGCGCCAACTCGATTTTCTACGGCGAAAAACTGCTGACCACTGCCAACCCGCAGGCCGACAAGGACATGCAACTGTTCTCGCGCCTGGGGATTCTGCCGGAAGCGCGCGAAGAGCACGCGGATGAGGTGCATCAGGCCGCCATTGAGCAGGCACTGGTTGAGCAGAAGAGCAGCGAGCAGTTCTACAACGCTGCTGTTTAAGTCCTCTGTCTTGTAGGAGCAAGGCTTGCCCGCGATGGAAACACCTCGGTCTGTCTGATGACTGCGGCGATCCTATCGCGAGCAAGCTTTGCTCCTGCAGGGGCGGTACCCCATTCCCACTCGCGAGGCCTGCATGTCTTTCGATCTCGCCGCACGCCTTGCTGCCCGTCGTGCCGAAAACCTCTACCGCCAGCGCCCGCTGCTCGACAGCCCTCAAGGCCCGGAAGTGGTGGTCGATGGCCAGCCGTTGCTGGCGTTCTGTAACAACGATTACCTGGGCCTGGCCAATCACCCGCAAGTGATCGAAGCCTGGCGCGCTGGCGCTGCTCGTTGGGGCGTGGGTGGCGGGGCGTCGCACTTGGTCATCGGTCACAGCACGCCCCATCACGCGCTGGAAGAAGCCTTGGCTGATCTGACCTGCCGCCCGCGTGCGTTGTTGTTCACCACCGGTTATATGGCCAATCTCGGCGCGGTCACGGCGCTGGTCGGGCAGGGCGATACGGTGCTGGAGGACCGGCTCAATCACGCCTCGCTACTCGATGCCGGTTTGCTGTCCGGCGCACGCTTCAATCGGTACCTGCACAACGACGCGGTCAGTCTGGCCAAGCGCCTGGAGAAAGCCACCGGTAATACGCTCGTGGTCACCGACGGCGTGTTCAGCATGGACGGTGACATTGCCGACCTGCCGGCGCTGGCGCGCGAAGCAAAGGCCAAAGGCGCGTGGCTGATGGTCGATGACGCTCACGGGTTTGGCCCGCTGGGCGCCAATGGCGGCGGGATCGTCGAGCATTTCGGCCTGAGCCAGGAAGACGTGCCGGTTTTGGTCGGCACGCTGGGCAAGGCTTTCGGTACCGCCGGGGCCTTTGTCGCGGGCAGCGAAGAGTTGATCGAAAGCCTGATCCAGTTCGCCCGTCCCTACATTTACACCACCAGCCAGCCACCGGCGCTGGCTTGTGCGACGCTGAAAAGCCTCGAACTGCTGCGCACTGAACACTGGCGACGTGAGCATCTGAAGACGTTGATCCGCCAATTCCGCCAGGGCGCCGAGCAAATCGGTCTGGAACTGATGGACAGCTTCACGCCGATTCAGCCGATCATGATCGGCGATGCCGGGCTTGCGGTTCGGCTGTCGCAGATGCTGCGCGAGCGTGGGCTGATGGTGACTGCGATCCGTCCGCCGACCGTGCCGGCCGGCAGCGCCCGTTTGCGGGTGACCTTGACCGCCGCTCACAGCGAGGCACAGGTGCAACTGTTGTTAAATGGACTGGCCGATTGTTTCGCACAATTGAAGTCGGAGCCAAACCATGCGTGACCGACTGATTCTGTTACCCGGTTGGGGCCTCGGGATTTCGCCGCTGGAACCTTTGGCGGCGGCCTTGCAGGGGCTGGATGAGCACCTGCGAGTCGAGATCGAGCCGTTGCCGGAACTGGAATCGAGCGATCTTCAAGAATGGCTCGATGAACTTGATTCGACAGTGCCGCAGGACGCTTGGCTCGGTGGCTGGTCCTTGGGCGGCATGCTGGCGGCCGAATTGGCGGCGCGTCGGGGTGATCGTTGCTGCGGCTTGCTGACCCTGGCCAGTAGTGCCGCTTTTGTCGCTCATGAGCAATGGCCGAACGCGATGCCCGCCGAGACGTTCGATGCGTTTCTGGCCGGCTGCAAGGCAGATCCGCGCATGACGTTGAAACGGTTTTCGTTGCTGTGTGCCCAAGGCGCGCAAGACCCTCGCGGGTTGTCGCGGCTGTTGCTCGGCGGTGCACCCCAGACTTCTGCATCGGTGTTGATGAGTGGTCTGGAAGTGCTTGCACAACTGGACACTCGCCAAGCGTTGCAGGCGTTCCGCGGTCCGCAACTGCATTTGTTCGCCGGCCTCGACGGCCTGGTCCCGGCCGAAGCGGCGGGGGACCTGCTGGTGTTGCTGCCGGATGTCGAAATTGGTCTGATTGAACAGGCCAGTCACGCGTTTCTTCTGGAAGACCCCCACGGTGTGGCGGGGGCGATTCAGGCCTTTTTGCACGAGTCCGGTGATGACTGATTTATCCCTTCCCAACCTGTCCGGCGGTTTGCCCGACAAGCGCCAGGTGGCAGCCTCCTTTTCTCGCGCGGCGGCGAGTTACGACAGCGTGGCCGAGTTGCAGCGTGATGTTGGCAGCCAGTTGTTGAGTCGTTTACCGGATGATTTTGTCCCGAGTCGCTGGCTGGACCTGGGCTGCGGCACCGGGTATTTCAGCCGAGCGTTGGGTGAGCGGTTTCCGACCGGTCACGGTGTCGCCCTCGACATCGCCGAAGGCATGCTCAATCACGCTCGCCCATTGGGTGGTGCCACCCATTTCATCGCGGGCGATGCGGAGCGGTTGCCGCTGCAGGACTCGACCTGCGATTTGATCTTCTCCAGCCTTGCCGTGCAATGGTGTGCGGATTTTGAAGCGGTGCTCAGTGAAGCGTATCGGGTGCTGAAGCCGGGCGGAATTTTCGCGTTTGCTAGTCTCTGTGTAGGGACGTTATTTGAGCTGCGTGACAGTTGGCGTCAGGTGGATGGCATGGTGCACGTCAACCGCTTCCGCGAGTTGGGTGTTTATCAACAACTGTGTGCGACCAGTGGCTTGAAAACGGTCAGCTTGCAAACGCGTCCTCACGTGTTGCATTACCCGGATGTGCGTAGCCTGACTCATGAACTCAAGGCATTGGGTGCGCACAACTTGAACCCTGGACGACCGGGTGGTTTGACGGGGCGGGCGCGGATCCTTGGCTTGATCGAGGCCTATGAGCAATTTCGTCAGGCCCAAGGATTGCCAGCGACTTACCAAGTGGTTTACGCCGTGTTGGAGAAACCTATATGAGCGCAGCCTATTTCATCACCGGTACTGACACTGACGTCGGCAAGACCACCGTTGCCGCCGGTTTGTTGCATGCCGCGCGGTCGGCGGGCTTGAGCACGGCGGCGGGAAAACCGGTGGCCTCTGGCTGCGACGTGACGCCCAAGGGATTGCGTAACGCCGATGCGCTGGCGTTGTTGGCCGAGTGCTCTTTGCCGCTGACGTATGCCCAGGTCAACCCGGTCGCGTTCGAGCCGGCCATCGCTCCGCACCTGGCCGCGCGGGAGGCCGGGGTGGCATTGACTGTGCACTCGCTGTTAACGCCCATGCGCGAGATTCTCGATTTGCAGGCGGATTTCACTTTGATCGAAGGGGCGGGCGGCTGGCGCGTGCCATTGGCAGATCAAGCCAATCTGTCTGACCTGGCGATAGCGCTGGATTTGCCCGTGATTCTGGTGGTCGGTGTGCGGTTGGGCTGCATCAATCATGCGCTGCTGACGGCAGAGGCGATTGCCCGGGATGGATTGCAGTTGGCGGGCTGGGTGGCCAATATTATTGATTCCAAGACTTCGCGTCTGGAAGAGAACCTAGCGACTCTCGCCGAACGTATCCCCGCGCCTTGCCTCGGGCGAGTACCGAAACTCAAATCGGTCACGGCAGAATCCGTGGCGGAGCATTTGCAGCTGGATTTGCTGGACTAGGTTTTAGCTATGGCAAAGGACTGTGCCATTAGTGTTTTTGTCGGGCATTTTGCCATCATGTCTGATTCAATGGCCGCTATTGATCCCTTGCAGGACGACGTCTCCCCATGGAAATCTCAGGAAACACCGCTTTTTATGCTGGTCTGAGCACTATTCAGACAGGGCAGAACCGCGTTGATCAAGCGTCCGGGCAGATCGCCAACATCACCATCGAGCGTTCAGTAACCAGCCAGTCTTCCGAGGCTCAGGTGGATCGTCTGCGTTCGGTTGATCGCAGTCAGCAATCCGACCTGGCCAGCAATGTAATCGACATGGCCCAGGGTAAATTTCAGGTTGAAGCGGGTGCCAAAGTGGCCAAGGCTTCGGATGAAATGCTCGGTACGTTGATCGATACATTCGCTTGATTCCTCGCTGAATTGTCCCTCGGCGCCGCGCGCTGTTCGCAGCGTTTTTCTGCGTAAGTCCTTCTCCCTCAACTAATCTTTTCTAAACAGCGCCAGGCTTGTTCAGCAGTGGTGCGCTGCTGCGTGTCCAACAGATCAACGATGTGATGACAAACGGCTAAAGATCGATGCTTGACAAGATTTGGGCGTAAACGTATGTTTCAAACAACTGTTTGACCGCCACGACAAATCAACGCGGTCGTTCATTCCCGGTTACATCAGCAGAGGTTTTTCGCTATGCCTGACTACAAGGCCCCCTTGCGTGATATTCGCTTCGTTCGTGACGAACTGCTCGGCTACGAAGCGCACTATCAGAGCCTTCCGGCTTGCGCGGACGCAACTCCAGACATGGTTGACGCCATTCTCGAGGAAGGCGCCAAGTTTTGTGAGCAGGTACTGGCCCCGCTGAACCGCGTAGGTGACACCGAAGGCTGCACCTGGAGCGAGTCCGGCGTTAAAACCCCGACTGGTTTCAAAGAAGCCTACAAGCAATTCGTTGAAGGCGGCTGGCCAAGCCTGGCTCACGACGTAGAGCACGGTGGCCAAGGCCTGCCGGAGTCCCTGGGTCTGGCTGTCAGTGAAATGGTTGGCGAAGCCAACTGGTCGTGGGGCATGTACCCAGGCCTGTCCCATGGCGCGATGAACACCATTTCCGAGCACGGTACGCCCGAGCAGCAAGAGGCTTACCTGACCAAACTGGTTTCCGGTGAGTGGACCGGCACCATGTGCCTGACCGAACCACACTGCGGCACCGACCTTGGCATGTTGCGCACCAAGGCCGAACCTCAGGCTGACGGTTCCTACAAAGTCTCCGGCACCAAGATCTTCATCTCGGCCGGCGAACACGACATGGCCGACAACATCGTCCACATCGTACTGGCCCGCCTGCCGGATGCACCGGCTGGCACCAAAGGCATTTCGCTGTTCATCGTGCCGAAATTCATGCCGAATGCGGACGGTTCGATCGGCGCTCGCAACGCGGTGAGCTGTGGTTCCCTGGAACACAAGATGGGCATCCACGGTAACGCCACTTGCGTGATGAACTTCGACGCCGCCACCGGTTTCCTGATTGGCGCGGCGAACAAAGGCCTGAACTGCATGTTCACCTTTATGAACACCGCTCGCCTGGGCACTGCGCTGCAAGGTCTGGCTCATGCCGAGATCGGCTTCCAGGGCGGTCTGAAATACGCTCGTGATCGCCTGCAAATGCGTTCGCTGACTGGCCCGAAAGCGCCGGAAAAAGCCGCTGACCCGATCATCGTTCACCCAGACGTACGTCGCATGCTGTTGACCATGAAGGCATTCGCCGAAGGCAACCGCGCGATGGTTTACTTCACTGCCAAGCAAGTCGACATCGTCAAGTACGGCGTGGATGAAGAAGAGAAGAAGAAAGCCGACGCACTGCTGGCCTTCATGACTCCAATCGCCAAAGCCTTCATGACTGAAGTCGGTTTTGAATCCGCCAACCACGGTGTGCAAATCTACGGCGGCCACGGCTTTATCGCCGAATGGGGCATGGAGCAGAACGTTCGCGACAGCCGCATTTCGATGCTGTACGAAGGCACCACCGGTATTCAGGCGCTCGACCTGCTGGGTCGTAAAGTGCTGATGACTCAAGGCGAAGCCTTGAAAGGCTTCACCAAGATCGTCCACAAATTCTGCCAGACCAACGAAGGCAACGAAGCCGTTCAAGAGTTCGTCGCGCCGTTGGCTGCACTGAACAAAGAATGGGGCGAGCTGACCATGAAGGTCGGTATGGCAGCCATGAAGGATCGCGAAGAAGTCGGCGCGGCCTCCGTGGACTACCTGATGTACTCCGGTTACGCCTGCCTGGCCTACTTCTGGGCTGACATGGCGCGTCTGGCTGCCGAAAAACTGGCTGCCGGCACTTCCGAAGAGGCGTTCTACACCGCCAAGCTGCAGACTGCGCGCTTCTACTTCCAGCGCATCCTGCCGCGTACCCGCACTCACGTTGCAACCATGCTGTCGGGCGCCAACAACCTGATGGACATGAAAGAAGAAGACTTCGCACTGGGCTACTAAGCCGTAACGCGGTTCTTCAAAAGCCGCTGTTCCTTCGGGAACAGCGGCTTTTTTTTGCCTTGCATCCGACCCCGTTTCTGGGGCCTCTTCCCCAGCAATAACGGGCCTGACACCCCGCGCAGTGGCGAGGCTGAAGGGGTCTTCGTCGCACACAATGGGGCTTTAATGGCTTGGCAGATTAATTGCAAAACCACTGACAACTGCCTATGAATCGCCGGTGTCGTCAGGGTGAAGCGCATGAAGATCCTTCGAATAATCCGTTTGGCCTGCATGCTCGCTTTACCTGTCCAGAGCGCATTCGCGGCAACCGCGACAGAAGTCGATCCTCCCGTCCCCGAGGTGCCTTCCCTGCAATCGCTGCACGGCATCCTGCCGCCCGATCCCTCGGGCACCGAAGGCGGACGCAAAGTCGATCTGATGACGGATTACGTGCTCAACCGCAGTGCGGCGGTGCTGTTGGGTAAAGCGCTTTTCTGGGACATGGAGATCGGCAGCGATGGTTCCACCGCGTGCGCGTCGTGCCACTTTCACGCAGGCGTGGACCATCGAATCACGAACCAGATCAATCCCGGCCAGGCGAGCACCCATACAAACGTCGCATCGATCTTCAACAAACCCTTCGTAGCGTCGGACATCCCCGGCGACGTGGCGTCTTACGCGACCCTGTCCGCGGGCAAGGGCGGTCCGAACTACACGCTGAAAAAAACCGACTTCCCGACCCATGTGCTGGCAGATCCGCGCGATCGCAACTCGCCCATCCTCTACTCGACCGACGATGTGGTCGGCTCGCAAGGTGTGTATGACGCTAATTTCGTGAAGCCGAATCAACCGCGTTTCGACAAGTGCACGCAGCAGCCGGACGGGATTTTCCAGGTCGGCGGCATCAACGTCCGTCGCAGTACCGGACGCAATGCACCGACGGTGATCAACGCCGTTTTCAACGTGCGCAACTTCTGGGATGGCCGGGCCAATAATGTGTTCAACGGCTTCTCGCCGTTCGGCAATCGCGATCCCGATGCCGGGATTTTCGTCACCAGCGATCGCAGTGGGGTGGCCACTAAGGTTCGGCTGGCACTCAACGATGCTTCTGCCGCCTCGCAGGCCGTGGGACCGCCCGGCAGCCCAGTGGAAATGTCCTGCGGCGGGCGCACCTTCGCCGACATCGGGCGGCGCATGCTCGACACGCTGATGCTCAAGCAGCAGCGGATTTCATCCACCGATTCGGTGTTGGCCTCGGTGTCCGGTGCGCGCCGTCCGACCTACCGTGAACTGATCAAGGCCGCTTTCCAGCCTCGGCTGTGGAACGCCACACAACAGGTTTCGCTCGGTGGCGCGCCGTACACTCAGATGGAGGCCAACTTCCCGTTGTTCTTCGGGCTGGCGATTCAGCTCTACGAAGCCACGCTGGTCTCGGACCAGGCACCGCTTGACGCCTACCTGCAAGGCAATCAGCAGGCGATGAGCGCCCAGCAAGTCCAGGGCATGAATCTGTTCCTCGGCAAGGGCAAGTGCGTCAATTGCCACGGCGGCGCGGAATTGACTAACGCCGGCAGCCGCTTGCTGTTCCATCCCCGTGAGCGCATCGAACGGATGCTGATGGCTGACAACCTCACCGCGCTTTACGACAACGGCTTCTACAACACCGGTGTGCGCCCGACGTCGGAGGACCTGGCGCTCGGCGGATCCGACGCATGGGGCAACCCGCTGTCGTTCACTCGCGAATACAACACCCAACTGCAGGGCATCAATGTGCCAGATCCGCTGGACGTGGATGTGTGCACCTTCGAAGCGTTACTGAGTGCGGGACTGCCCTGCGACTCGACGCTCAAACCCAATGTGGGCTTCCATGATGCGGTCGACGGCGCGTTCAAAACCCCGACGCTGCGCAACATCGCGCTGACCGGGCCGTATTTCCACAACGGCAGCCGCTCGACGCTCAAGCAAGTGGTCGAGTTCTACAACCGTGGCGGCGACCGGCGCGGCTCGGAGGCGAACAACACCAGCGGGTTCGAGCATCCGAGTGCGAACCAGCACAACACCTCGAACCTTGATCCGGACATGACACCGCTGAACCTCACACCGGACGAAGTGGATGCGTTGGTCAAGTTCATGGAGGTCAGCTTGACCGATCCGCGCGTCGCTTGGGAGCAAGCCCCGTTCGATCATCCGTCGCTGGTCATTCCCCAAGGCCACGTGGGTGACGAAAACGCGGTGACCTTGAAGCCGGTCAGTCCCAAAGTCACCACCCGACAAGCGGCGGACGCGTTGATCAGCCTCAAACCCTATGGCGCTGAAGGCCGCAAAGTTGAAGAGGGCCCGCTGCTGCCGTTCTACAACGACCTCTGATAGCTGAGCGTGGCTGGCTGCCTGGTTTGCAGCCCGTCACGCACACGCTAAAAAAACCTGACATTTCGCTCAGTAAGTCGACGTTTCTGCCGTTACAGTAGGTGGGCACAATGCCATCTATTTGTCATGACGGACGGAGCTTTACCCTTGCCGCGTTCTTCCGCTGTGCGTTTCAGCCATTTCCTACCGTCGTTACTGCTCTTGCTTGCGGGGCTTGCGGCTGCCTACATCAAGGAGCTGAACGTTTTCTTCACCTCGCTGTTCAACGTACTGCCAACACTGGTGCTGTTGCTCGGCGGTGCTTACTGCGCGGTGTACCGACGTCAACGTGAGCTGTTTCTGATGGTCACGGTGTACATCGCCTATTTTTTGCTCGACACCCAGACCGACTATTACCGCGACAACGGCAAAGTCCGTGATGACGCCGCCGTGGTCTTCCATTTGTGTTGCCTGTTGCTGCCGCTGATGTTTGGCGTGTTCGCCGCCTGGCAGGAACGCACACATCTGTTTCAGGACATGGTGGCGCGCTTCGCTGTGTTGCTGGCCGTTGGCAGTGTGGCGCTGGCGCTGGAGCAAAGTTACCCGCAGGCCTTGTTGGTGTGGTTGTCGGAGATCCGCTGGCCGGCGCTGCATGGCGCCTGGATGAGCCTGATTCAGCTGTCTTATCCGGTGTTCATCGCTTCGTTCCTGTTGCTGTGTTGGCAATACTGGCGCAACCCACGACCGCTGCATGCGGCTCAGTTGGTCGGTTTGCTCGGGTTGTTCTGGGCGCTGCCGAAAACCTTCATTCTTCCGTTTACTCTCAACATCATGTGCAGTCAGGTGATGTTGATGATTGCCGCGGCGGTCGCCCACGAGGCCTATCAAATGGCCTTCCGCGACGAACTCACCGGCCTGCCGGGTCGTCGCGCCTTGAACGAACGGATGCAGCGGTTGGGGCGCAATTACGTGCTGGCCATGAGCGACGTCGATCACTTCAAGAAATTCAACGACACCCACGGTCACGATGTCGGTGACCAGGTGCTGCGACTGGTCGCCAGCAAGCTGTCGAAAATTGGCGGAGGCGGTAGGGCGTATCGCTACGGCGGTGAGGAATTTGCGCTGGTGTTCGCGGGCAAGACGCTTGAAGAATGCATGCCGCATCTGGAAGTCATCCGCGAATCCATCGCCACCTACAATATTCAGCTGCGCAATCAGGACAGCCGGCCTCAGGATGATCAGCAAGGTCGCCAGCGTCGCTCGGGCACGGGCGCATCCAGTGTGTCGGTTACGGTCAGCATCGGTGTCGCCGAACGCCTGGAGCAGCGGACCCCCGAAAAGGTCCTCAAGTCTGCGGACGAAGCGCTCTACAACGCCAAAGGCGCCGGGCGAAACTGCGTGGTGGCGTTTGGTCAGACGCGCCGTGGCGCGGTGCGCATGGACGCCGCTGCGGGTTGAGTGATGATGACGCATTCAGCGTCTGGACTGTGATTGTTAGGCGTGGCGCGCGACAGTAGGTTTGAAGCATCTGCTGATGGAGAAACGACCATGCCTGAGTACAAAGCTCCCCTGCGCGACATGCGCTTTCTGATCGACCACGTCTTCGATTTCCACAGCAGCTACGCTGCGCTGGGCGCCACCGACGCCAGCCCGGACATGGTGAACGCGATCCTCGAAGAAGGCGCGAAATTCTGTGAGAACGTTCTGGCCCCGCTGAATCGCAGCGGTGACGAAGAGGGCTGCCATTTCGACAATGGCGTGGTGACAACGCCTACAGGTTTCAAGCAGGCTTTCGCACAATACGTCGAGGGCGGCTGGCATGGTCTGGCGGCGGATCCGGCGTACGGCGGTCAGGGTTTGCCGAGTTCGCTGGGGCTGGTCATCGGCGAGATGGTCGGTTCCAGCAACACGTCCTGGGGCATGTATCCGGGCCTGACCCACGGCGCGATGTCGGCGATCCACGCTCACGGCACCGAAGAACAGAAAAACACCTATCTGAGAAAACTCACTGCGGGCCAATGGACCGGCACCATGTGCTTGACCGAGGCCCATTGCGGCACCGACCTGGGCATGATCAAAACTCGCGCCGTGCCTTCAGCCGATGGCAGCTACGCGATCTCCGGCAGCAAGATTTTTATCTCGGCCGGCGAGCACGACATGAGTGACAACATCATTCATTTGGTGCTGGCGAAACTGCCGGATGCACCGGCCGGCACCAAGGGCATTTCGCTGTTTATCGTGCCCAAGTTCTTGCCCGATGCCGAGGGCGAGGCGGGCGAGCGCAACGGCGTTTCCTGCGGGTCGATCGAACATAAAATGGGCATCAAGGCTTCGGCGACCTGCGTACTGAACTTCGATGGTGCCAAAGGTTTCTTGATCGGCGAACTGAACAAAGGCCTGAACTGCATGTTCACCATGATGAACCACGCGCGCCTCGGCACCGGGATGCAGGGTTTGTGTCTGGGAGAGGCAAGCTTTCAGGGCGCAATCAAATACGCCAATGACCGCCTGCAAATGCGCTCGCTGACCGGCCCGAAAGCGCCGGAGAAAGCCGCCGATCCGATCATCGTTCATCCTGACGTGCGCCGGATGTTGTTGACCATGAAAGCCTTCAACGAAGGCAACCGCGCACTGACCTATTTCACTGCGCAACTGCTGGACGTGGCGCATCTGAGTCCGGATGCAACCGCACGTCAGGACGCCGAAGACCTGCTGGCCTTCCTGACGCCCATCTGCAAAGCCTTCATGACCGACACCGGGCTGGAAGTGACCAATCACGGCATGCAGGTGTTTGGCGGGCACGGTTTCATTCGTGAGTGGGGCATGGAGCAGTTGGTTCGCGATTGCCGGATTGCGCCGATCTACGAAGGCACCAACGGCATTCAGGCACTGGACTTGCTCGGGCGCAAAGTGCTCGGCAGTCAGGGCAAGCTGCTGCGCGGCTTCACCAAAATCGTGCATAAGTTCTGCGCGGCGAACGCCGAGCATCCGCAACTTGCCAGCTATGTGGCGCAGCTCAACGCACTGAATCAGCAGTGGGGCGAGGTGACCACCAAAGTCGGCATGGCTGCGATGAAGAATGCCGACGAAGTCGGCGCTGCATCGGTGGATTACCTGATGTACAGCGGTTACATCATCCTCGGCTATCTGTGGCTGCGCATGGCGCTGGTGGCTCAGGCGCAACTCGATGCGGGTAGCGCTGATGCCGATTATTGCCAGGGCAAGCTCGCGACCAACGAGTTTTACTTCAAGCGTTTGCTGCCACGCACTGCCGCTCATCGGGCGGCCATCGAGGCGGGAAGTGATTGTCTGATGAAGCTGCCGGCAGAGATGTTTGCGCTTTAGTCTTTAAAATCCGTCACAAAGGAGAACCCGCGTAATTGCGGGTTTTTTAATGACTGAACAGTCGGTGACTAAACATTACAAAATGGTCATGGGCTGACCCTATGTGTCGTAAAAGTTGTTGGGTTACACTCGGACCCAACGAAAGCACCACTCCTACGAATCACCTGTTTAGATCTTGTGAGGTTTGCCATGGCTGACTACAAAGCGCCCCTGCGCGATATGCGCTTCGTTCTCAATGAAGTTTTCGAGGTTGCCAAACTCTGGGCCGAGCTGCCTGCGCTGGCTGAGACCGTCGATGCGGAAACCGTCGAAGCCATTCTTGAAGAAGCCGGCAAGGTCACCAGCAAAAGCATCGCGCCATTGAGCCGTGCGGCTGACGAAGAAGGTTGCCATTGGGTAGACGGAGCCGTCACCACTCCGACAGGTTTCCCACAGGCTTATCAGACTTATGCTGAAGGCGGCTGGGTTGGCGTCGGTGGTGATCCGACCTACGGCGGCATGGGCATGCCCAAGGCTGTTTCGGCTCAAGTCGAAGAAATGGTCAACTCCGCCAGCCTGTCGTTTGGTCTGTACCCGATGCTGACGGCCGGTGCCTGCCTGTCGATCAACGCCCACGCCAGCGAAGAGCTGAAAGCCGCTTACCTGCCGAACATGTACGCCGGCGTCTGGGCCGGTTCCATGTGCCTGACTGAGCCGCACGCTGGTACTGATCTGGGGATCATTCGCACAAAGGCCGAACCTCAGGCCGACGGTTCCTACAAAGTCAGTGGCACCAAGATCTTCATCACTGGTGGCGAGCACGACCTGACCGAGAACATCATCCACCTGGTGCTGGCCAAACTGCCGGATGCGCCGGCCGGTCCGAAAGGAATTTCGCTGTTCCTGGTGCCGAAGTTCATGGTTAATGCCGACGGCAGCCTTGGCGCCCGCAACCCGGCGAACTGCGGTTCGATCGAACACAAGATGGGCATCCAGGCATCCGCGACCTGTGTGATGAACTTCGACGAAGCCGTCGGTTACCTGGTCGGCGAGCCGAACAAAGGCCTGGCGGCGATGTTCACCATGATGAACTACGAGCGTCTGGGCGTCGGTATCCAGGGCCTGGCCACTGGCGAGCGCTCTTATCAGAACGCCGTTGAGTACGCTCGCGACCGTCTGCAAAGCCGTTCGCCGACTGGCGCTCAAAACAAAGACAAGGTTGCTGACCCGATCATCGTCCACCCGGACGTGCGTCGCATGCTGTTAACCATGAAAGCCTCGAACGAAGGCGGCCGTGCGTTTTCCACTTACGTGGCGATGCAACTGGATACCGCCAAGTTCAGCGAAGACGCGACCACCCGCAAGCGCGCTGAAGATCTGGTGGCCTTGTTGACCCCGGTGGCCAAGGCGTTCCTGACCGACCTGGGTCTGGAAACAACCGTACATGGCCAGCAAGTGTTCGGCGGCCACGGTTACATCCGTGAGTGGGGCCAGGAGCAACTGGTGCGCGACGTGCGTATCACCCAGATCTACGAAGGCACCAACGGCATTCAGGCGCTGGACCTGGTCGGGCGCAAGATCGTTGGCACCGGCGGGGCGTTCTACAACCTGTTCGCTGACGAGATCCGTCACTTCACCGCAACGGCCAGCGCCGATCTGGCGGAGTTCACCAAGCCGCTGAACGATGCCGTGACCACCCTCGACGAACTGACTGCCTGGGTGCTGGATCGCGCGAAAAACAACCCGAATGAAATCGGCGCTGCTTCGGTCGAGTACCTGCAAGCCTTCGGTTATGTCGCCTACGCCTACATGTGGGCACTGATGGCCAAGGCTGCTTTCGGCAAGGAAGCGCAGGACGATTTCTATGCGAGCAAGTTGGGCACGGCGCGTTTCTATTTCGCCCGTCTGTTGCCACGCATTCACTCGTTGAGCGCATCGGTGAAAGCCGGTAGCGAATCGCTGTTCCTGCTGGATGCTGCACAGTTCTGACCAATACGACGTCATGTAAGCAATCTCTTACATGACGTGCTGCTGTTCTCCCATAGGCGAAGATTGGATCCACAGTTAATCTTCTTCACATGGACGTCGCGCAGGAAGCGCAAAGCAACAACACGGACACGTAGGATTCTGCCAGGACGGCGGAGTGAAATGGATGTCAGGGAAACAGTCTGCAAAGCCCCGCTTCGGCGGGGTTTTCTTTTGCCCGCAGAAAAGTTTCTAGCTCAGCCCATCAAGGGTTTTCGAGCTGTTCAAACGGTCATCGGGCCCGTTCATCACGTCCTCCAGCAGCGTGCGCAGCAAGGCCATCGAGGTCTGTTGCCGCTGGACATCCCGGCAGACCAATCCGACTTTCAGCGGCACTCGCGGCTCGGTCAGCGGTTTCCACAGCAGTTCGTTGTTGCCGAGCGCCTTTTGCGAGCGTCCGGGCAATACAGTCGCCAGTCGGGTATGTGGCAGGCTGTCGAGAATCCCCGCCATGTTGTTCAACTCCGCCTGCACCTGCGGGCGCCTGCCGAGGCTGGCCAGCTGCGTCTGCCAGATCTGACGGACCTGGAACTCTTCTCCCAGCAACAGCATCGGCAACTCGGCGGCCTGACTCATGGAGACTTTCTTGAATTCACGCAACGGGTGATCGGCGGGGATGACCAGGGTCAGTTCATCTTCGTACAGCATCACGCCATGCAACCCTGGCTGACGCGGCGGCAGGTAGCTGATGCCGATGTCCAGCGAGCCGTTAAGCAGTCGTCGCTCGATTTCCAGCCCGGTCAGTTCGTAGATTTGCACCACCAGATGCGGTTGAGCCTTGCGTACCCGCTCAAGCATCTGCGGCACCAGGCTGGTGTGCACGGTTTGCAATACACCGATGGCCAATGTGCGCAGCGCCTGTCCCTTGAAATTGCCCAATGCTTCGCGCGCCCGCTGCATGCCGTCGAGCAGTGGCACTGCGTGGTTGTACAAGGTGTGAGCAGCCAGAGTGGGCAGCAGGCGTTTGCTGCTGCGTTCAAAAAGACCCACATCGAGGTTCTGTTCGAGGTGGCGGATCTGCTGGGACAGCGCCGGCTGGGAGATTGAAAGCCGCTCGGCAGCCCGGCCGACGTGGCCTTCTTCGTAGACCGCGACGAAATAACGCAGTTGCTTGAAATCCATAAGGGATGCTTATCGAAAATGCTGGGAAATCGAAATAGCTCGAGGCCGGGTAAGGGCCTAGTCTAACCGCATTCACAAGGCTTACAGGGCCATAGAACGCGATGAATATCGTTTGTGCCGAAGGTGTTTACATAGGTAAGGCAAAAAACCTCACTCTAGGTTTTTTCGGATGAATCTGTTCAATTTGCGGCGTACTCCGCCAAGTCTTGATGACCTTGCCGTGGACAATTTCCAGCCGTCCCACCGCGACAACCTTTCCAGCGAGTACCTGATGCCCAGCGTCGAGCGGCCGAAACAGATTTTCGTGCGTGGCCAAGGCTCCTGGTTGTGGGACAGCGATGACCGCGCTTACCTGGATTTCACCCAAGGTGGCGGGGCCAACAGCCTGGGGCACAGTCCCTCGGTATTGGGCCAGGCGATTTCGCAACAGGCTCAATCACTGATCAACCCTGGTTTTGCTGTGCATAATCGCGGCATGCTCAACCTTGCCGGGCGCCTCTGCACCGACACTGGCAGTGATCAGGCGTACCTGCTCAACAGTGGTCGCGAAGCGTGTGAAGCGGCGATCAAACTGGTGTGTAAGTGGGGTCAGCGCTATCGCGGTGGAGCTTCGCGCATTGTCGTTACCAACGAAGGCCACCATGGTCGTAGTTTTGGGGCGATGGCGGATTTGCACCTCGTTCCCTTCAATGATCTTGCGGCAATGCACGCAGCGGTCGACGCCCGGACCGTAGCAATCATGCTTGAACCGATCCAGAACGCAGCGGGAGTGATCCCGGCCGCGGAGCATTACCTCAAGGGTGTGGAACGCCTGTGTCGTGAGCTGGGGATTCTGCTGATTATCGACGAAGTGCAAACCGGTATCGGTCGTTGCGGCACGTTGCTCGCTGAACAGTCCTACGGCGTTCGGGCAGATATCGTCGTCCTCGGCGAAGGGCTGGGCGGTGGCGTGCCGCTGGCTGCGTTGCTGGCGAGAGGCAAGGCCTGCTGTTTTGAGATCGGCGATCTAAGTGGCACCCATCATGGCAATGCCTTGATGACGGCGGCCGGGCTGGCGGTATTCGACAGCGTGCAGGACAAGGGTTTTCTCGAGCATGTCAGGGAAACCGGTCAACACCTGCGTGAAGGCCTCGGACGCCTGGCTCATCGTCATGGCCACGGCGAATTGCGTGGGCAAGGTCTGTTCTGGGGGCTGACGCTGTCGGACGATTCAGCCGACGCCGTAGTCAGTGCCGCGCTGTACGAAGGTCTGTTGCTCAGCGCCCCGCAACCCGACTGCCTGCGCTTCACCCCCGCACTGACGGTCAGCAACGCCAACATCGACGAAATGCTTCTGCGCCTGACCCGCGCCTTCTCCCGTGTGCGCACCGCGCAATTGCAGTGCCGCAAAGGGATTGCGGTCTGACCGGACCTTTCCCTCACACATTCCAGAACCGTCTCGCGGTAATAACGCATCGCCCCACGTTTGATTCTTCGCGTGGGGCGTTTTTTTGTGTGCAAAGCACAGCGAAGTTTTGGCTGAAGGGGGGAAGGGACTGAACCCTGACGAACGGCACTGGTCGATTAACTGTAGGGCTCACACGAGCCACTTCCCATCAGGAGCTGCCCCCATGGACTTTATTCGAATCATCATCGCCATTCTGTTGCCGCCATTGGGTGTGTTTCTGCAAGTCGGTTTCGCCGGGGCGTTCTGGCTGAATATTCTGCTGACGTTGTGCGGTTATATTCCGGGGATCGTGCATGCGGTATACATCATCGCCAAGCGCTGAGCTTAGCGTCGTCAGTTAGATCGCTTTCGCGAGCAGGCTCGCTCCCACACTGGATCTACGGTGTTGCAAAGATCCCTGTGGAGTGAGCCTGCTCGCGATGGACGCGCCGCTAATCAGGCATTGTCCCCAAGCTCCATCACCCGCCGATAAAACAGCCACTCCTGCTCCAGCGCATGTGCTTGATTGCCGGCCTTGCGAAAGCCATGGCGTTCGTCGGCGTAGTAATGCGCTTCAACCAAAATACCGTTGTCCTGCAGCGCGGTAACCATGTCGCGGGTCTGCTGCGGTACGACCACGGCGTCCAGTTCCCCTTGAAAGAAAATCACCGGCACGCTGATGTTGCCCGCATGCAGCAGTGGCGTTCGCGCGGCATAGCGCTCGGCATCCAGCACCGGATCGCCGATCAGCCAGTCCAGATAATCGCCTTCGAATTTGTGAGTGGCGCGGCCCAGTGCGACGGGATCGCTGACGCCGTACAAACTGGCGCCGGCGCGGAAGACGTTGTGAAAGGCCAGCGCACAAAGGGTGGTGTAGCCACCTGCACTGCCACCGCGAATAAATGCCTTGTCGCCGTCGATCACGCCTCGTTCGGCCAGATGTGCGACGACCGCGCAGGCATCTTCCACATCCACAACGCCCCAACTCAAATGCAGTGCCTGGCGATAAGCCCGGCCATAACCGCTGCTGCCTCGATAGTTGAGATCGGCCACGGCAAAACCGCGTTGCGCCCAGTATTGAATGCGCGGATCGAGCATCGGGTAGCACGCCGACGTCGGACCTCCGTGGATGAACACCACCAGCGGCGGCGTTGCATTCCCGATCATCGCTGGATAGAAGAAACCGTGGGCTTCACCTGAGCCGCTCGGGTAACGCAGCGTTTGCGGGACGCTGATTTGCTCGGCGGGTAACGGTGCAATCCCACCGGCCAGGACCTTGACCTGGCGGCTGTCGCGGTCGATGGCGATCACCGCCGACGAACTGACCGGTGATGCGGCGATGCAGTAAATGAATCGCTCATCCAGCGCCAGGTTGCGGAAGCGGCTGTAGTCACCGGTGAAATCTTCGGTGGTCTCACCGCAAAGACCCAGTCGGCCAAAACCTTCTTCCGTCCAAGTGGCCAAGTAATCGTCTTCGCCCAAAGGCAGCCAGGTGCAACCTCCCAGTTGCCACGGTGCCGGCCCATGATCCGCTGCGGCACCGGGCAATGGGCTCAAACCGTCTGCAGACTCCACCCATGGCTGCCAAAAACCGCCACGGTCCGTCAGACAAAGCAATCGACCGCTGTCATCGAATCGGGGTTGTTGCAGTGATTCCTGAGCACCTTCGCCCGCCACGCAACGGGGCGACGCAAATCCGCCATCGCTCTGACGTTCGGCAACCATCAGCCGCGTCGCGGTCCAGGGCTGATCCGGCCGGCTCCACTCGATCCACGCGAGGCGTTGCGCGTCTCGGCTCAAGGTCGGCGCCGCGTAGAAGTCGGCACCTTCTGCCAACAGGTGACGCGTGCCGTCCTTCACATCAATCGCCACCAATCGATGCCGGTCGTGGTTCTCTTCAACCGCCAAAACCTGGCCGTTGGCGAATTGCAGATCGCCGTAACGACAATCGCCCGACGTCAGCAACAAAGGCTCGCCTGTGAGCGATTGCCGATACAACTGCTGGTCCGCCTCGTTGACGAACACTGTCCCGTCATCGGTCAGGCAAAACGCGCCACCGCCGTATTCGTACACCCGACTGCGCACGCTGAAACCTATAGGTGTCAGGCAATGTGCCTGGCCATCGCGCCAATGCCAGATCCGGCAGGCGCCGTCTTCAGGTCGGTATTCGTTCCAGAACACGCCATTGCGGCCTACCTGCAACTCGGCAAAATCGACACCGGCCGCGACGGCTTTAGCCGCGCTGAAGGGCTCAGCTTTTTGCGATGAGGCGTGAGTTTCGTTCATTGCGAAAGGCCAGTTGTTCGATGGTCTGGGTCGCGTGCTCGGCTTCTTCGCGGGCCTTGAGGATCACGCCGTGATGTTCGGATTTGCTGCACACCGGGTCGGCATTGCTCGCATCACCCGTGAGCATGAACGCCTGGCAGCGGCAGCCGCCGAAGTCCTTTTCTTTCTCGTCACAGGAGCGGCACGGTTCGGGCATCCAGTCGTAACCGCGAAAGCGGTTGAAGCCAAACGAGTCGTACCAGATGTGCTGCATGCTGTGGTCGCGCACGTTGGGAAACTGCACCGGCATCTGCCGGGCGCCGTGGCAGGGCAGGGCGGTGCCGTCCGGCGTGACCGTCAGAAAGATGCTGCCCCAGCCGTTCATGCAGGCTTTCGGGCGCTCTTCGTAATAGTCCGGCGTGACGAAAATCAGCTTGCACGGATGCCCTTCGGCTTCCAGTTTGGCGCGGTATTCGTTGGTGATGCGTTCGGCGCGGACCAGTTGTTCCTTGGTCGGCAACAGACCGACGCGATTGAGCTGCGCCCAGCCGTAGAACTGGCAGGTGGCGAGTTCTACGAAGTCCGCCTCAAGGGCGATGCACAGCTCGATGATGCGGTCGATCTTGTCGATATTGTGCCGATGGGTGACGAAGTTCAGGACCATCGGATAACCATGAGCCTTCACCGCACGGGCCATTTCCAGCTTCTGCGCGAAGGCTTTTTTCGAACCGGCCAGCAAGTTGTTCACTTGCTCATCGCTGGCCTGAAAGCTGATCTGGATGTGGTCCAGACCAGCCTTCTTGAAGTCGCTGATTTTCTGCTCGGTCAGGCCAATGCCGGAGGTGATCAGGTTGGTGTAGAAACCCAGCTTGCGCGCCTCGGCAATCAGCTCGCCGAGGTCCTGTCGTACCAACGGTTCACCTCCGGAAAAGCCGAGTTGCGCCGCGCCCATCTCCCGCGCTTCGCGAAACACCTTGATCCACTGCTCTGTGCTCAGCTCTTTGCCTTGCTCGGCGAAATCCAGCGGATTGGAGCAGTACGGGCATTGCAGCGGGCAGCGGTAGGTCAGTTCGGCCAGCAACCACAACGGCAGGCCGATTTCCGGTTTTGGCGGTAACGTGTCTGACGCAGAATCAGGCAAGTTCGATCCAGTGCTGAGCACGGGCGACCTCCATGAATTGCTCGATGTCTTCACCGAGCTCGGGCACGCCGGGGAACTGCGCGTCCAGTTCGGCAATGATCGCGGCGACATCGCGTTCGCCATCGATCAGGCCGCCAATCAGCGCGGCGCTTTCATTGAGTTTGATCATGCCTTCCGGGTACAGCAGCACATGGCCTTTCTGCGCCGGCTCGTACTGGAAGCGGTATCCGGTACGCCAGATTGGGGTCTTGCTGCGGTCAAAACTCATAAGGTGATTCCTTTGTGCCAGACCCGTTGTTCGGTCACGCTGTGATACGGCGGGCGTTTCAGTTCGTAGGCCATGCTCATGGCATCGAGCATGCTCCAAAGAATGTCCAGTTTGAACTGGAGAATTTCCAGCATGCGCTCCTGGCCTTCCCGCGTCGTGTAGTGCTGCAAGGTGATGGCCAGACCGTGTTCCACATCGCGGCGCGCCTGGCCCAGGCGGGTGCGGAAATACTCATACCCGACCGGATCGATCCACGGGTAATGCTGCGGCCAGCTGTCCAGGCGCGATTGGTGGATCTGCGGCGCGAACAGTTCGGTCAGCGAGCTGCTGGCGGCTTCCTGCCAACTGGCCCGGCGGGCGAAGTTGACGTAGGCGTCGACAGCGAAGCGCACGCCGGGCAGGACCAATTCCTGCGAGCGCATTTGATCCGGGTCCAGGCCGACGGCTTGGCCCAGCCGCAGCCAGGCTTCGATGCCGCCGTCTTCGCCGGGGGCGCCGTCGTGGTCGAGCAGACGCTGTATCCACTCGCGGCGGATCTCGCGGTCCGGGCAATTGGCGAGGATCGCGGCGTCTTTCAGGGGAATGTTCACCTGATAGTAGAAGCGGTTGGCGACCCAGCCCTGGATCTGCTCGCGGGTCGCCCGGCCTTCATACATCGCCACGTGGTAGGGGTGATGGATGTGGTAATAGGCGCCTTTGGCACGCAGGGCGGCCTCGAATTCGGCGGGGGACAGCGGGGTGTCAGTCATTGCGGTTCTCCGGAAAACAACCGGTGGATTCTTTGGTGTCTGGTCTGACGCCTTCGCGAGCAAGCCCGCTCCCACATTGAAATGCATTCCAATGTGGGAGCGGGCTTGCTCGCGAAGAGGCCATTGGCTACAACACAATACTCATGCCGTCATACGCCACTTCAACACCTCGCCGAACCAGCTCGGCACGCTCCGGCGAATCCTCATCCAGAATCGGATTGGTGTTGTTGATGTGGATAAGCACCTTGCGCTGTTTCGGCAGTTGCTCCAGCACTTCAAGCATGCCGCCAGGGCCGTTCTGCGCCAGGTGGCCCATCTCCCGACCGGTGCGGGTGCCCACGCCACGGCGCTGCATTTCGTCGTCGTCCCACATCGTGCCATCCACCAGCAAGCAATCGCTGCTCGCCATGATCTCCAGCAAAGGCGCGTCGACCTTGCCCAGCCCCGGTGCATAGAACAACTTGCCGCCGGTGTTCAAGTCTTCAACGATCAGGCCGATGTTATCGCCGGGATGCGGGTCGAAGCGGTGTGGTGAATACGGCGGCGCTGCGCTGCGCAGTGGCAGCGGGGTGAAACGCAGGCCCGGGCAAGCCGCAATGGTGAAACTGCGGTCAAGTTCGATCTGGTTCCAGTTCAGTCCACCGTTCCAGTGGGTCAGCATGGTGAACAGCGGAAAACCGGTGCTCAAATCTTCATGGACCATATCGGTGCACCAGACTTGATGCGGGCAGCCTTCACGCAGGCTGAGCAGGCCGGTGGTGTGGTCGATCTGGCTGTCCATCAGGATGATCGCGCTGATGCCGGTATCGCGCAGGGCCCGACCCGGTTGCATGGGGGCGAAGCTCTGGAGTTGAGCGCGAATGTCCGGTGAGGCATTGCACAGCACCCAGCTCACACCGTCATCGGAAATTGCGATGGACGATTGGGTCCGCGCCTTGGCGTTCAGGCTGCCATCGCGATAACCGGCGCAGTTCACGCAGTTGCAGTTCCATTGGGGGAAACCGCCGCCGGCGGCGGAACCTAGAATCTGGACAAACATGGCCGCTCCATCATTCGAAAACTGAAAATAAAAACGCCTCGGCGAGCCGAGGCGTTGGCGCTGCGATACAAAAAGATTAGCGGCTTGCGAAGTACATGGTGACTTCAAAGCCGATACGCAGGTCGGTGTAAGCAGGTTTGGACCAAGACATGGGAGCGCTCCTTCAGGTGATGGGACAGTTGAGATCTATACATATAGTCCACCTCCAGCCGGAGATGTTCAGATAGTTAGGTTGCTATGTTACTCAAAATTACAGCGCGGTTGCCCGTGAAACTTTGAGAAAGCTAATTGCAACGCCTGTAATGATCATTTTGTCACTTGCCAAATCCCGCTCGGGCTTGGGCTGCTGGCCAGGCAGCGCCATCCGCCGAGCGCTTGATTCAAACGCTGAGTGGCGGCCAGTAATGCTTCGCGGTCGATCAGCAAAATTGTTTCAGGCAGACGCTCCAGATAATCCGACGAGTGGCCCGCCAGTTTGCCCTGCCAGAGCAGTTCGGCTGCCTGAAGGACGGGCAGGGCGTTCAAGTCGAATTGGTCTGCCAAAGATTGACGTTGGGTGGTGAAATCCGCCTCGGCCATGCCTTCGATCATTCCTGGCAGCTCACTCAAAAAGTGTTCGATGTGTTCCAGCAAGCCTGCGGGTGCAACGCTCGGTGATTGCACGCCGAACAGAATCCCGGTCTGCCCATGGATTTGGCGCAATGCGCTGAACACGGCATAACCCAGTTGTAGTTCGACCCGCAGACGCTGATAGAACGGCGTCTGGCACAGGTGCGCGAGCAGCCGCCAGGCGGCTTCGTCGGCGATATCCGGCGTGGCCGTCGGACAGAACAGCAACAGCGCGTGTTCGCTGGAGCCGGTGTCGACAGTTGTCCACAGGCGCTGCAAGTTGATCGAGGGCGGCGACGATGGTTGATCTGCAACGCCGGGCACGCGGCTTAGCGCCAAACCCATTGCCGCTTGGGTGTGGGACGACAAGCCAACGGCCAGACCTTCCCAGCGCGCGCTCGACCAAAGCTGCTGCAAATCCCCTGAGTCAACGGCGGGTTCAAGGCAGAGATCAGGCAGCGCCTTCAGCAGGTGTTTGATCGGTATCAATGGGGCGGTTGGCGATTCATTCTGTGAGAAATCGTATTCTGGTGTGGTCAGCTCTTTCAATGCGTGTTCGAGAACAGTTGGCATCGATGCCTGTAGCCCGGTCATCTTCAGCAGCCATTCATTGCCTGATGCGCTGAAGGAAAAGTCGACGCCGGCCTGACGCGCATCTTCACGCAATGGCTGCAGGTGGTTTTCAAGGCCCGACTGAAGGCTGGCAAGAGGTTTGAAGTCGAGTCGCCAGCGCACATAAATCGCGCCTTCATCGGTGTTATCTGGCAACACCGAACTGAACTGCATCGGGGAGTTTTCGCGACGACTGCGCGAGCGGTCTTGGGCAAACGTGCGCAGACCACGGTGTTTGCTGGTCTGGCCGCGAATCAGCCCGGCATTGGCCGCAGGTGCTTCGGTGCGCAAAAACGGGTTAGCCGTCGGCAGTTGCCATTCGCCGCTGAAGTTATCCACAGCGCCGATTTTCTTCAGGATGTCCTTAAGGGCTGCAACGCCTTGCTCGGATAGCCCTATTTCCAGTTGCTCGCTGTCTCGTTGGGCCAGTTGTAAGGGGCCGCTGACTTGCTGTTGGCGTTCAAACAGGGCGATGTACTCTTCTCGCAAGTCGACCCAGTCTTGATGGGAGGCAAAAAAGCCCAGCCAGTCGAGCAACCTCTCGCGGATCACGCTCCCCGGTTGTGTGGTGGTGAATTCGATGTGCAGCAAGGCTTGCCCGGCGAACTGATACAGCGGTGCGGCTTTCAGGCTGTCAGCCAGACCCCGTTCACGCAGCTTCGCCAGCAGACCGCCAGATTTAGCGGCGTTCAACCAATGACACAGAAACGCCAATGCTTCAGGCGATGACTCAGGTAACGCTTCGAACGCGAACAGAAGATCCAGCCGACGCTCGCCAGCCTGTTGATAAGTTTTTTCCGAAGCGTTCATCAGCGCTTCAGGTGATCGTTGCGGGACTCGTTGCCCGACAGGAATCCCGGTGCCAAAACGCTGAGCCATCTCGCGTAACTCATCTAGACTCTGCGGCCCGGCCAGGCTGAGTGTCATCTGCCCGGTCTGATAAAACCGCTGATGGAAATCCTGCAACGCTTGCTGAAACTCAGGCTGCGGCACCGGCAGGCTGTCGCGGTTGCCGGCATGAAACCCGCGCAAGGGATGAATCGGCGAAAGTCCATCGAACAATGCCAATTGCTGTTGCGCCACCGCATCCTGCGACCAGGCGACGAATTCCGCGTGCAGCACTTCCCGTTCGCGCAACTGATCGTCCGGATTCATACGCGGATGAGCGAGCATGTTTGACAGACGCTCCAGCCCTCCAGCAAACGCCTGAGTCGGCAGCTCGAAAAAGAAGTCGGTGGTCCGTTCATTGGTTCGCGCGTTGACCTGACCGCCATGACCCTGAACGTAAGCCATCAATCCGTGGCCAGCAGGAAAGCGCTCGGTGCCGAGAAACAGTAAATGCTCCAGAAAATGCGCCATGCCGGGCCATGCCAGTGGCACATCGTGACTGCCCGCCGCCACGCGCAGCACCGCCGCGCAGCGCTTTAAATTCGGGGCATGACGCAGCGTCACCCGCAAGCCATTGGCCAGGGTTTCAGTGTGGGGGCGAGGGTGATTCAGCGCAGGCATGAGCACTTCCAGTACAGAGAAGCGCTAATGCTAGCGGATTACGGGGGATCAGCGCTTGTTAAGGTCGCCGTAAAGCTCGGGACGGCGATCGAGCAAGTAGCGATTGGCGGCGCGTGAGTCGGCCATCAATTGACGATCCAGTTCGCCGACAATCAGCGCTTCATCCAGACCGGCCTGAGCGATGCGACTGCCATCCGGTGCGGCGATGCTGCTCTGGCCGCAGTAGTGGATCTCACCCTCATGGCCGCAGTAATTGGCGTAGGCCACGTAGCACTGATTCTCGAAAGCGCGGGCGCGGACAGTGACGTCGGCGACGAAGTCGAAGGGAATCATGTTCGCCGTCGGCACCAGGATCAGCTCGGCACCGGCCAGGGCCAGGCGCCGGGCGTTTTCCGGGAACTCCATGTCGTAGCAAATCAGGAAGCCAAGCTTCCAGCCATTGAGCTCCACCAGCGGAAAATCATCCTGCCCGGCGCTGAACATCGAGTGATCGAGGTCGCCGAACAAGTGAGTCTTGCGGTAGTTGCACAACCGCTCGCCGTGGGCGTCGATCAACTGCACGGCGTTGTAGATCTGCCCGTCCTCAGTGCGCTCCGGGTAGCCATACAAAATGGCAATCCCGGCAGTCTTGGCAATGCGCGCAATCTGCTGCGCCGACTCACCGTTGTGCACCTCAGCAAGGACGCTGACGGCATCGACGCCGATGTTGTAGCCGGTCAGGAACATCTCCGGCACCACCAACAGGTCGGCACCTTTCGCTTCCAGTACAAGCTGATGCAGGCGTTGCAGATTGCCTGCAACGTCCAGGGGCAGCGGTGGACATTGGTAAAGGGCTACGCGCATTTCGGATTCCTCTTACTCGGGCAGGGCGATCGGACCGATCTCGTTGAACACATCACCTGGACCCGGGTTCTCGGCGTGAGTTTCACCGCCGAAGTGTTTCATGATGCCCCACACCGCGTTGAGCGAGGTCTGCACCGCACCTTCAACCCACGCCGGCGTCCACGATACGTCGTCGCCAGCGATGAAAATCCCGCGTTGCTCGGCCGGCATGTCGTCCTGCATGAAGTGCGCGTACATGCGCTGGTTGTAACGGTAATGGCCGGGCAGGGCGCCTTTGAAGGCTCCGAGGAAATGCGGGTCGGCTTCCCACGACACGGTGATCGGATCGCCAATGATGCGCGCGGCGATGTCGACTTTCGGGTAGATCTTTTTCAACGCGTCCAGCGCCAGTTTCACGCGTTTTTCCACGGGGTGCGGGAGCATTTTCAGCGCGTCGCTCATCCACGAGTACGACAGGCAAATCACCCCCGGCTTGTCGTCGCCGCTATCGAACAGATAAGTGCCACGGGTCAGTCGGTCGGTGAGGGTCATGCTCATCAGGTCGCGGCCGGTTTCCGGATCCTTGTCCTTCCAGAACGGGCGGTCAACCATCACGAAAGTCTTCGACGACTGCATGTAGCGGGTGCGGTCGAGGGCCATCCACATCTTTTGCGAGAACAGGCTTTCATCGCATTCGATCTGGGTGGTCAGCAGCCAGCTCTGGCAAGTGGTCAACACCGCCGCGTATTCGCGGGTGTCGCCCCAGTTATCGGTGACGGCGAAACGGCCACCTTCGGCGTGGGCAATCTTTTTCACCCCGGTACGCGGCGCGCCACTGTGCAGCGAGCTGAGGCTGGTGCCTTCAGGCCAATGCACGCAACGTTCCGGCACATGACGCCAGATGCCCTGCGGTACTTGTTCCACACCCCCGACCACCAAGTGCTGGTGATCGTCGCAGTTGGTCATCACCACGCGGAAGATTTCCAGCATCGAGTTCGGGAAGTCCGAGTCCCAGCCACCGGTGCCGAAACCGACCTGGCCGAACACTTCGCGGTGATGGAACGACAGTTTGGCGAAGGCTTTGGAGGTGGCGACGAAGTCGTAGAACGTGCGGTCGTCCCACAACGGGACGAGGGTATTCCACAGCTCTTTGAGGCGTGGCACGTCGCGGTCGCGGATCGCTTGCTGTATATCAGAGAACTGCGAGCCGGCTTCAAGGGCATCGGCCCAAGCGTCAGCCACTTCCTGGAACAACGCAGGAAGATCCGCCAGTTTCTGTGCGTAATGGGTTTTGCCTTCCAGGTCGATCACGGTGCTGCCGGATGCGGGCGTCAGCGGGTTCGGGAAGGGTTTGGTCTCAAGGCCGAGCTTGTCGACGTAGTGATAGAACGCGGTGGACGAGACCGGGAAGCGCATGCCGCCGAGCTCGGCGATGATGCCTTCGGCGCCATTGAACGCTTGGGAGCGCAGGCGACCGCCCATTTTCGAGGCTTCGTAGACGACCGGTTTCAAGCCCAGCTTCATCAGTTCGTAAGCCGCCACCAAACCGGCAATACCCGCACCGACAATCGCGACCTCGGCACCGTGGTTGTGCGCAGGAATGCTACCCAGGCCCGCCGGGTGTTCGATCCAGTCGTCGAAGGCGAAAGGGAAGTCCGGACCGAAAATGGTGACTGGTTTCTTACCGTCTGCAGGATGGCGATTGTTCTTGTTCATGGCTGACCTTGCTGGCGACCCGACGCGGGATGCGCGTCTGAGTATAGGAAAAGATGGCAGCCATTCTAGTGAGCGTAGAACACGTTAATAAGACGCAATGTGTCGTCGTTTTGCCAATAAATCAATCAATATGACGACTGCGTAATTCAACCTGACGAAAGCCGATCCCCTGTAGAAGTGAGCCTGCTCGCGATGAGGCCCGATCAGCCACCAAAGTGCCCAAACCAGAAACCTAAACCGGCTGCCCCCGATCAATCTTGCTACTCAAAATAATCGAGGTCGTCGTCTTCTCCACCCCATCCACACTGCCTATCTGATCCAGCAACTGATCCAGCTGCTCTGGCGAGTCAGTCCGCAACCACGCCACATAATCAAATTCACCACTCACTGCACACAACTGTTGAACCTGCACCATCGCACTGAGCCGGCGCAGCACTTCCTTGCCCGAGCGCGGTTGCACAGTGATCCCGACATACGCCTGCAACCCGCCATCCACCACGCGCTGACCGAGGCGCACACCGTAACCGGTGATGACTCTGGCCTTTTCCAGTCGCGCCAGACGCGAGGTGACGGTCGTACGAGCGATGCCCAATTGCCGAGCCAACATAGCCACGCTCTCGCGGGCGTTGATCTGCAGGGCGGCGATCAACTGGCGGTCGATCTCGTCAAGAACGGGCGGGCGTGTGTCAGGCAAGGGGCGTCTCCAGTGGCGTGGAACAATGGCTGAGCATGTTACAGGCTCGTCCGACTGGACGCTTGTGGGCGATATTCGAACGGGTCTTTGTACCGTTCAGAACATTTATAACTGCGACAAATTGCCATAAGTAACTAGGTGGTACATCATTCCGCGCTTGTCACAAATGGGGAAAATTTCCGACATGAATAATTCTGGGGCTGCCGGCGGCGGCAAATGGCTGTTGCGCGGTCTGGGTCTGCTGATTGCCTTGATCGGGCTGGGCCTGGCAGGTGGCGGTGGCTATCTGATTGCGCTGGGCGGTAGTGCTTACTTCCTGCTGATGGGCCTGGCGATGTTGGTGTCCGGGCTGATGATTGCCCGTTGCAAGCCGCAAGGCGCGTGGCTGTATGGTCTGGCGTTGATCCTGACCGCGATTTGGGCCGTGTGGGATGCCGGTTTCGACTACTGGCCGCTGGTCTCGCGCGTGCTGACATTCGCCGTGATCGGTCTGGTCGTTGCGCTGATTTACCCGACGCTGGTGCGCGCCTCGGGCGCGACGGCGGGCCGCGGTGCATATGGCCTGGCCGGTATCCTGGGCGTCGGCGTCGTCGCAACGATGGCCTATATGTTTGTGCCGACGCATGTGGTCAAGGCCTCCATCGAACCGACGGTAACGCCGGTGACGCCGGGCACTGAGCAGAAAGACTGGGCGCATTGGGGCAACACGACTGCCGGCAATCGCTTTGCCGCTCTGGACCAGATCAACAAAGGCAACATCGACAAGCTGCAGGTCGCGTGGACCTTCCATACCGGCGACGTCCCTGTAAGCACCGGTGCTGGTGCAGAAGACCAGAACACCCCGTTGCAAATCGGCGACACGGTCTACACCTGCACCGCTTACGGAAAAGTCTTCGCCCTCGATGCCGACACCGGTGCCCAGCGCTGGAAGTTTGACCCGCTAGGCACTGCGCCGAACTGGCAGCGCTGCCGTGGCCTAGGTTACTCCGAACGCCCTGCATCCTCAGATAACCAGCCAACGGCTTGTACGAAACGTCTGTTTCTGCCGACCGGAGATGCCCGTCTGATCGCCATCAATGCTGATACCGGCAAGCCGTGCGAGGAGTTTGGTAACCAGGGCACGGTCGACCTGACAACGGATATGGGCGAAGTGAAGCCGGGCTATTACCAACAAACATCGACCCCGTTGGTCGCCGGTAACGTGGTGATCGTCGGTGGCCGCGTGGCCGATAACTACTCCACCGGCGAACCGCCAGGTGTGGTCCGCGCCTATGACGTGCGCAGTGGCGAACTGGTGTGGGCCTGGGATCCGGGCAATCCGAACACCACCAAACGCCCGCCTGCCGGTGAGACCTATACCCGTGGCACGCCGAACGTTTGGTCGGCCATGTCTTACGACGCCAAGCTCGGTCTGGTGTACCTGCCAACCGGCAACGCCACCCCGGACTTCTTCGGCGGCCAGCGCACGGTATTCGATGACAAATGGAACTCGTCTATTGTGGCCATCGACGTCAAGACCGGTCAGGTGCGTTGGCACTTCCAGACCACTCACCACGACCTCTGGGACTTCGACCTGCCGGCCCAACCGCTGCTGTACGACGTGCCGGACGACAAGGGCGGCCTGCAGCCAGCCTTGGCGCAAGTGACCAAGCAGGGCGAAATCTTCCTGCTCAACCGCGAAACCGGCGTACCAATCGCCCGCGTCGAAGAACGCCCGGTGCCGCAAGGCAACGTGCCCGGCGAGCGCTATTCACCGACCCAGCCGTTCTCGGTGGACATGCCGTCAATCGGCAACAAAACATTGACCGAGTCCGACATGTGGGGCGCCACGCCGTTCGATCAACTGATGTGCCGCATCCAATTCAAAGGCATGCGCCATCAAGGCGTCTACACGCCGCCGGGCATGGACCGCGCGTTGCAGTTCCCGGGCTCGTTGGGTGGCATGAACTGGGGCAGTGTTTCGGTGGACCCGAACACGAATTACATGTTCGTCAACGACATGCGCCTCGGCCTCGCCAACTACATGATCCCGCGCAACAAGATCGCCGCCGGAGCCAGCGGTATCGAAATGGGTGTTGTGCCGCAGGAAGGCACGCCGTTTGGTGCGATGCGCGAACGCTTCCTCTCGGCGGCCGGCATTCCGTGCCAGAAACCACCGTTCGGCACCATGTCCGCCATCGACCTCAAGACCCACAAATTGATGTGGCAGGTCCCGGTTGGCACTGTGCAAGACACCGGCCCGCTGGGTATTCGCATGCACTTGCAGATCCCGATTGGCATGCCAACGCTGGGCGCCTCACTCGCGACCCAGTCGGGGCTGCTGTTCTTCGCGGGCACGCAGGATTTCTACCTGCGTGCTTTCGATACTGGCAACGGTAATGAAATCTGGAAGTCGCGTTTGCCTGTGGGCAGTCAGTCGGGGCCGATGACGTACGTTTCGCCCAAGACCGGCAAGCAGTACATCCTGCTGACTGTTGGCGGTGCGCGTCAGTCGACGGATCGTGGGGATTATGTGATTGCGTATGCGTTGCCTGAGTAGAGGCTGAATCGCAAGTACGAAAAAGCCGCGCATTAGCGCGGCTTTTTCGTTTTGGTTCAGGCTCCCACATTGGCGCGGTGGTCTCATGGGCTTGCATCATACGGTGTTTACGACACCACCTTTGGAGCGCAGAATCCCTCCTGTGAATTGATCGCAAAGCATCAATAAATTATCGATAAACGATAAATAAATATTGTAATACGTAAAAAACACGGCATTATTGGGCAATCCATAACAAAGGAGTCGCCCATGACACGCTCATTACCAGCCAGCTGGAACCAATCAGCCCATACCCTTTCAGACAGGCTCATCAAAGGACTTGAAAACGCATGCATCGTATTGGCAATCTGCACAGCCTTATTCGGTGGGCTCGCACTGTTTTTGACCACTGGAGACCAATCGATGAGCTATTTGGATCTTTCTCGCCCCTCAGTTCACATCCCGTCAGAGGCCATTAACACAGCCAGCGAAGGACTGACTTTCTCGGTTGACAAGTCAGCTGGGGTCTTCAGTGCCGTGATCGATATCATTATTGAAGTATGCTTCTCCATCGCGCTTTTTTTGACACTAAGAGGTCTTCTCTCATCATTGCGTCATCAGCCGACAGCTGCACATTTTGCCATTGGGCTACGAAAAATCGCAGTCGTCACACTTATTTGGCCAATAGCCGCTCTTCTGGGTCAAATTTTGGGAGGCGTTTTTTCAGCGTTGGACAATGATATTTTTACAGTGAATCTCAGCCTTAATCTCCCGATGCTTGCCACTGGCATTGCTATTTGGATTGGATGCATGGCAACCAAAAGACTTGCAGAAGCCGAGCAAGAATTAGAGTCTGTAATTTAAGGCGGATATTGATGCCAATAATTGTCAATTTGGATGTGGTACTCGCCAAACGGAAGATGCGACTTGGTGAACTGGCCGAGAGAACCGGGATCACCCTCTCTAATCTCTCTATTCTAAAAACCGGCAAGGCGAAAGCCGTACGATTCTCTACGCTGGAGATAATATGCAAGGTCCTGGATTGTCAGCCTGGGGATATTTTGCAGTACACCCCCGATAGCGATAATACTTAATAGAACCTATTTTGGTAGATTCTGAGGAGTCATTGCTCAACTAGAGTCCTGCTCGGCAGCTACTGCATGCGTATCGTAGTGTGGCTCTTGCTGCTGCCTGCTTCTAAAAAGACAAACACATACGAAAAAGCTCTGGAGCCCAAGTCTCCAGCTTTATTTTGGGGTGAGCTCATGTGTCATCGTATTGCTAAGTATGTCATCGTTATTACGGCTTCCCTCTTGTCTATATCCTGTACTGCAGATGGTTATTTCGAGGTTTTCCCGGAGGTAACGACTTACATCTCTCGTCCCCCGCCAGTGGTAGTTCATCGAGCACCCTCTACTTATCATCAATTTCCACTATCAAATCATCGTTATAATCATCCGCCTGTTTTTATTTATGAATCACCTCCCGTCATTTACGAGGCGCCTACCATTATTTATGAAGCATATAACTATCCACCACCTTCAGGTGTTTTTATACATCTACCTTGAACGCATGCAGGCATAGAGATATATCCATCTCTTCGGACACCGACGCTATAGATATTGAGGTGCGTTAACGTAAAACTGTCTCGATCACTTCTCGAATGGAGCAGTGTCGAAGCGCGATCCAATGAAATGTCTTTTAGTGACCGCTTTGAAACGGCGTTTTCCCGGTTCTGCATTTTTTGCCTTGGAGCAGGGTGCCGCAAACTACAACGCCGCAGCGTTGCTATGGACGGATGCTGAATCGCCATGTCCCGAGTCGCCGTTCCGGATTAATCGCGCAAGACCAGTCGTTAAGCTGGCCTTTTTTCCGTTGGGTGCTTAGCAGTGCTGAGAAATTCATCAAAAACAAAAAAGGCCAATCGCGATGATTGGCCTTTTTTGTAGACATTTTTTGGTGGGCCCACACGGACTTGAACCGTGGACCAAAGGATTATGAGTCCTCTGCTCTAACCAACTGAGCTATAGGCCCTCAGTAGGCCGCGGATTATAGCGACGGTTTCTCTGCTGTGCTATCCGAAAAATCCGATAAGGCTATACGAAGAAACGTCGCGGCGAATTCTTCGGCGGGAAGAGGCGGGCTCACGATGTAGCCCTGGATCTGTTCGCAGCCTTCGGCGGCTAAGAACTCCTGTTGAGCCAGGGTCTCAACGCCCTCGGCAATGACGGTAAATTGCATGCTGCGGCCCAACGCGATGATCGCTCGAACAATGGCCGCATCATGCGGATCGTCAGGCAGGCCGCGGACGAACGACTGATCGATCTTGAGAATATCCAGTGGCAGTCGTTTGAGGTAGCTCAAGGACGAGTAGCCGGTACCGAAGTCATCGATGGCTAATTGCACACCCAACTGTTTGAGTTGATGCAGCACCGCCAGCGCTTCTTCGGCCTGGCTCATGATGAAGTTTTCGGTAATCTCCAGTTGCAAAAAGTTGGGTTGGAGGCGGCTGTCCTTGAGCAGTTGCTCGATCCGTCCCAGCAGGTTTGGTTGGCGCAGTTGGGCGCCTGCGAGGTTGACCGAGAGCGGGCCGAGGCACTCATATACCTGATTCCACTCATACATCTGGTGGCAGGCGGTCTCAAGTACCCAGTCACCGATTTGCAGAATCATGCCGTTTTCTTCGGCCAAGGGAATGAAGTGTTCCGGCGGCACGGTGCCGAAGGTCGGGTGATGCCAACGAATCAGTGCTTCAGCACCGACCAGTCGATGGTCATCAAGGCTGATTTTCGGTTGGTAGTGCAGCGTCAGCTCGTTGCGCTCGATGGCGCGCCGCAATTCATATTCCAGCGCCACGCGTTCGCTGGCCTGGGCGGTGAGGTCACGGGTGTAGCGTTCAATCCGGTTGCGCCCCTTGGCTTTGGAGCGGTACATCGCTGCGTCGGCGTTTTTGACCAGTGTGGCGACGTCGCAGCCATCCTTGGGGTACAGGCTGGTGCCGATACTGGCGCTGATAAAAAACTCGTGATCACCCGCCTGGAACGGCGCGGCGAAACAATTGAGCAGCTTGGTCGCGATGTTGTCGGCATCGCTATTCTGTTGCAGGCCCGGTAGCAGGATGATGAATTCGTCACCGCCCAGGCGCGCAACGGTGTCGATATCGCGCAACTGCTCTTTGAGGCGCACGGCGATGCCTTTGAGCAGCAGGTCGCCGACCGGATGGCCGAGGCTGTCGTTGATGTGTTTGAAGCGGTCGAGGTCGAGGAACAGCACGGCACCCTGGCCCCCATTTTCCTGTTGGGTGTTGAGGGCGGTCAGCAGTCGGCTCTCGAACAGTGTGCGGTTTGGCAGACCGGTCAGCGGGTCGTGGTGCGCCTGGTAGTCAAGTTTGGCCTGGGCGTGTTTGAGGCTGGAAATGTCCGCGAATACTGCCACGAAGTGGGTGATGAACTTGTCCCTGTTACGTACTGCGCTGATGGTCAGCCAGCTGGGGTAGAGCTCGCCATTCTTGCGGCGGTTGGAGATCTCGCCTTGCCAATGTCCTTCGGCCGTCAGTTGGTGCCACATTGCCGCGTAAAACGCGCTGTCGTGAAGGCCCGAAGCGAGCAGGCGTGGGGTATGGCCCAATGCTTCGCTCTCGCTGTAGCCGGTAATTTCGGTAAACGCGCGGTTGACCGCACTGATGTGCTGATGGGTGTCGGTGATCAGAACGCCCTCGGCCGTGCTTTCGAACACGGTGGCGGCCTGTTGTAGCCTCTCCTGCATCAGGTGTCGCTCGGTGATGTCCCGGGCAATGGTCAACATGCAGTCTTCATCGCCGATCGGCAATGGGCGGCTCGACACCTCGCACAGTCGGATCTGTCCGTCGCTGCGGCGGATGTGGCAACTGAAATCGCGGACGAAGCCATCCCTGTGCAGCAGGTCGAGCATCTGTTTGCGTTCGTTGAGGTTGACCCATATACCGAGGTCCAGGGACGATCGATCAACGGACATAGTGCTGTTGAAGCCAGTAATGCGGCTGAAACCTTCATTGACCTCCAGCAGCAACCCGTCGCTCTGCCGCGACAACAACAAACCGTCCGGGGAGGCGTGGAACGCCTTGGCGAATTTCTCTTCAGAGGTTTGCAGTTGTTGCTGGGTTTCTTTTAGCTTGCTGATATCACGCACCACCACCACGAGGGCAGGGGTCGTGTCGAGATCGAAAGGCTCGGCGGAAATCAGGCCGGTAAACACCTGGCCGTTGCTGCGGCGAAAGGGCATCTCCAGGTTGCGGATGCTGCCGGACTGCAGTCTTTGCAACAGCCCCGGCCCAACGCCGGGGATGCCCCAGATATTCAGGTCAGTGGCGGTCTGGCCGATGACTTCTTCGGGCTTGAGGCCGATTTGCTCTTCGAACGCTTTGTTCACTTCCAGCAGGCAACCGTCGGATAGGCGCGCGATCACCAGAATGTCCGGGTTTTGCTGGAAGACCGAGGCGAATTTTTGCTCGGAAAGGCGCAATGCTTCTTCAGTACGCTTGGCCTCACTGATGTCGATCATCAACCCGCGCAACACCGGCTCATGACCATGTTCGATCAGGCTGACGATGTCTCGCACCCACAGGCAGCGGCCATCGGCGGTTATGACGCGGTAATCGATGCTGTGATCGCGCCCGGCCAGTACTTCGTGATCGCAGTAGGTTTGGGCGCGAGTCAGGTCCGCAGGGTGGATGATGTTGCGCCAGAACCCCGGAATCAGCCAATGAGACAGGGGATACCCCAGCAAGTCTTCGGCGTGCGGCGACACGTAGCTGTAGGTGTAATCGCTCATCCGTGCTTCCCAGGCGATGGCCGACAGACTCTCGACCAGCCCGCGATAATGGTACTCGCTGCTGCGCAGTTCCTGTTCGAGGTCGACCCGACGCGCAATTTCAGAACTCAATCGACGGTTGATCCGGATCACCACGGCCAGCATGCCCATCAGAAACAGCAACCCTGGCAGGCCGTAAATCAGCACATCCGGCCAGAAGCTTCGCTGATCCAGGACATTGCCCACCCAGCGTTGCTGAATGGCGTTGATTTCACTCGGACTCATGTCCGCCAGTGCTTTGTCCAGAATGCTGACCAGCACCTTGTTGTCGGGAGACGCGGCCATTGCCAGTTGATAGCGATAGGGGGTTTCGCCACTGACATAGAGCCCTGCGAGCTTTAGCTGGCGAAGGCTCCAGACGCTGGAAGCGAGATCGCCCACGACGGCGTCCACTTCGTCCGTGGCCAGCGCTTGCAAGGCTGAACTCACATTGGGCATCGGCACCAGACTCAGATCCGGGTGGTGGGCACGCAACAGCTCATGGGGCGCATAGTTTTTCACCACGGCGATTTTCAGCCCGTACAGGTCTTCGATTTTGTGCGGTTGGGCGCCTCCAACGTGGGCCAGGATGACAATCGGAAAGTCGAGATAGGGGCGAGTAAACGACAGGAACGACTGGCGCTCCGGGGTCGACATGATGCCCGGGATAACGTCCAGTTTGCTTTGCTTGGCCTGTTCCAGCAGAGCGGTCCAGCTGCCCGGCTCGATGGGTGTTAGCTCGATGGCCAGCCGGTGACGGATCACATTGATGTAGTCCACCACCAGGCCCTGATAACGGCCTTGTTCGTCGCGGAACTCAAATGGCGGCCAAGACGCGTCCACACTCAGGTGTAAATCCGGGTGTGCGGCCAGCCACCTACGTTCGTCATCGGTCAGAGTCAGCGCGCCAGCCGTTGCGGTCCAGGTCATCAGAGACAGCAAAAAAAGCACGGACGGCAGTCTGGGCATAACGGTCTCGTTATGGCTCGGGGGAATGTTTCGAGTGTAGACGGGCAAAACGGCAGGGGGGGACGTGCGGGGGATTTAATCTGCATAAAGCAAAACCCCCGGCCTGGGCCGGGGGGTTTATTGTTACTCGTCGAGGAAGGAGCGCAAATGCTCGCTTCTCGTCGGGTGGCGCAGCTTGCGCAGTGCCTTGGCTTCGATCTGACGAATCCGTTCACGGGTCACGTCGAACTGCTTACCAACCTCCTCAAGGGTGTGGTCGGTATTCATGTCGATACCGAAGCGCATGCGCAGAACCTTGGCTTCACGGGCAGTGAGGCCGGACAGTACTTCGCGAGTCGCTTCTTTAAGGCTCTCAACAGTGGCGACATCGATTGGCGACTGCATGGTCGAGTCTTCGATGAAGTCACCCAGATGGGAGTCTTCGTCATCACCGATCGGGGTTTCCATGGAGATCGGCTCTTTAGCGATCTTCAATACCTTGCGGATCTTGTCCTCAGGCATTTCCATGCGTTCGCCCAGCTCTTCCGGGGTCGGTTCGCGACCCATTTCCTGCAACATCTGCCGGGAAATACGGTTGAGCTTGTTGATCGTCTCGATCATGTGCACCGGAATACGGATGGTGCGGGCCTGGTCGGCGATCGAGCGAGTGATCGCCTGACGGATCCACCAGGTGGCATAAGTCGAGAATTTGTAGCCGCGGCGGTATTCGAACTTGTCTACCGCTTTCATCAAACCGATATTGCCTTCCTGGATCAGATCGAGGAATTGCAGGCCACGGTTGGTGTACTTCTTGGCGATGGAGATCACCAGACGCAAGTTCGCTTCGACCATCTCTTTCTTCGCGCGGCGGGCCTTGGCCTCACCGATCGACATGCGACGGTTGATGTCCTTGATCTCGGCGATCGTCAAACCGGTTTCGGTTTGCAGCGCGGTCAGCTTCTGCTGGCAACGAATGATGTCCGGTTGCAGACGACCGATGGCTTCAGCGTATTTGCTTTTGCCTTTGGCCAGAGCATCGGTCCAGCTTTCGTCAACTTCGTTGCCCGGGAACTGGCGCAGGAAGTCGGCACGCGGCATGCGGGCATCACGAACGCAAAGTTGCATGATCGCGCGCTCTTGTTGACGCAGGCGATCCAGGGCACTGCGAACACGCTCGACCAGGCCTTCGAATTGCTTCGGAACCAGTTTGATCGGCATGAACAGCTCAGCCAGGGCCAACAGCTCGGCGATTGCCAGCTTATTGCCACGACCGTGCTTTTTCAGCGCCTTGCGGGTGATTTCCATCTGATCGGAGACAGCGCCAAAACGCTGGGCTGCGATGATCGGATCCGGGCCGCTTTCGGCTTCTTCTTCGTCATCCGTTGCTTCGGCGTCATCGTCGTCGGTGTCGTCGGCAGCTGGCGCGGCTTTCGGATCGATCGGCGGTGGCACTTCTGCAGCAGGCGGCGCAATGCCGTCGTCCGGGTCGATATAACCGCTCAGGACGTCGGACAGGCGGCCACCTTCGGTGGTGACGCGAGTGTACTCGGAGAGAATATGATCAACCGTGCCAGGGAAGTGCGCAATTGCGCCCATCACTTCGCGGATGCCCTCTTCAATACGTTTGGCGATTTCGATTTCGCCTTCACGTGTGAGGAGCTCTACCGTACCCATTTCGCGCATGTACATGCGCACTGGGTCGGTGGTGCGACCAATGTCGGTCTCGACCGCTGCCAACGCTGCTGCTGCCTCTTCGGCCGCGGCTTCGTCGGTATCGGCGTCGGCCAGCATAAGGGAATCCTTATCTGGCGCAACCTCGAATACGTTGATCCCCATGTCATTGATCATGCGGATGATGTCTTCCACCTGTTCCGGATCTGAAATATCCTCCGGCAGGTGGTCGTTGACCTCCGCGTAAGTCAGGTAACCCTGCTCACGACCAAGTGTGATCAACTCTTTGATACGAGACTGCTGTTGCGCTTTTCCGGACATAACACCCTATCCACTGAAGGTCTTGGCGGGCAAAAAACAAGCCGAGGATTATACCTGAGCTATGACCTCACGCGCCAGTTGAGGTCGGGTTTGATACAGCCATATTGCGTTTTAATAGGTCGCGCATCTGATTTGCGATCTGATTTGCTTCCTCTGCGGTCAAGCCTGGCTGCCTGGCTTTCCTGATAAGTGCTTCCAGGCTATCGGTGTGTTGAGCTGCCGATAACCTAGTAATGGTGTCTAAAAACTGTTGTTCAAGGTTGTCGCCTGCAATCAACCATTCCTTTTCTGCCAATGCCTTGAGCAAGCGTCCCTGTTCGGTTCCGTGCCAGCGCGCCATTAGCTGAATTGAGTTTAGCTTAGGATTTTTTTGCACGGCCTCGATCAGGGCGACAAGCAGTTGTGCGTAGGTATTGCTCTCGTTGGCAAAGTGGTTGGCGGTTTCTACCCGGCCAGCCAGATCCGGATGATGAATGAGGGTGCGCAGTGCGATCAGCGTGGGTGCTTCTACGGCAATCGGTGTGCGCGGGGCGCTCGGTTGATCACGATCGCCGCCGCGCTTGCCATTCTTGTCCCACGGCTTCTTGTCCCACTTTTTGCCGCCAGCGCCGGGTTTCTTCGGCGTCCATTCCTGCTGCGGCACATACATCTCTTGTGACTGCGGCTGATGGTAGTCGCTGTAGTCGGGCATGGCGTCGTAATCGATGCCTGGATCGTAAGCCGGTGGCGCGTCCTGAGGGGCGCTTTGCACCAGTTGGCTGACTGCTTCGCCGCTAAGGCCGGTGATTTCGGTCAGGCGCTGGCGCATCAGGATGCGCAGGTTCGCGCCCGGAACTTTGTCGATCAGCGGCGCAGCGAGGGTGGCCATGTGGGCCTTGCCTTCGAGCGAGCGCGGGTCCGACTCTTCGGTCAACTGCTGGAAGAAATAATCCGCCAATGGCTGGGCGTGCTGGTTGATCCGCGCCCGGAAAGCATCTGTGCCTTCGGAGCGGACCAGCGTATCCGGGTCTTCGCCTTCCGGCAGGAACAAAAAGCGTGCGCGCCGGCCGTCTTGCAGGCAGGGCAGCGTCGCTTCCAATGCTCGCCAGGCGGCATTGCGGCCTGCCTGGTCGCCGTCGAAACAGAACAGCACGTTGGGCACGACACGAAACAGTCGCTTCAAGTGCTCTTCGCTGGTGGCGGTGCCCAAGGTCGCCACGGCATTGCGCAGGCCTTGCTGGGCGAGGGCAATGACGTCCATATAGCCTTCGACGACGATGATTTCGTCGAGGTTGCGGTTGTTTTTGCGTGCTTCATAAAGGCCATAGAGTTCCTGGCCTTTATGGAATACCGGGGTTTCCGGTGAGTTCAGGTATTTCGGCTTGTCGTCGCCCAGTACCCGGCCGCCGAAGGCGATGATGCGCCCGCGGCTATCGCGAATCGGGAACATCACGCGATCGCGGAAGCGGTCATAGCGTTTGCCGGTTTCGGCGTTCTCGATCAGCAGGCCGGCATCGACCATGGCTTTTTGTTGCAGGGTGTCACTGCTCAAATGTTTGAACAGATTGTCCCAGCCCGGCGGAGCAAAGCCGAGGCCGAAGTCGCGGGCAATCTCGCCGGTCAGTCCGCGACCTTTCAAGTAATCCACAGCTGCTTTGCGTGATGGATGGCTTTTCAGTGCCTGACGGTAAAAGTCGGCGGCGGCGGTGAGCAGTGGGTACAGCGGCGAATCGGTCGGTTGCCGCGGTTTGTGCGGTCGGCCGCTTTCTTCGCGGGGGATTTCCATGCCGGCGGCTTTGGCCAGTTCTTCGACGGCCTGGACGAAGTCCAGGTTGTCGTGGTCCATCATGAAGCCGAGGGCGTTACCGCCAGCGCCGCAACCGAAGCAGTAATAGAACTGTTTGTCGGGGCTGACGCTGAAAGACGGGGTTTTTTCTTTGTGGAACGGGCAGCAAGCGGTGTAGTTCTTGCCGGCCTTTTTCATTTGCAGGCGCGAGCTGACCACATCGACGATGTCGGTGCGGTTCAGAAGGTCGTCAATGAAGCTCTGGGGAATTAGCCCGGCCATGGCGTTCTCGTCATCTGCGCTGAAATGGACCCAAAACGAAGGGCGGCCGAACGCTGGTCGTTGTTTGAGGCGCGCAAAATGTGCGGCTCGACCGGTGTCGTCTGCGTAATCGCTATCGGGAAGTGTATCTGCCGAAAATCCACTGACGTTAATACCAATCAGTAATCGACTGTCTGAAAGTGTTGCGCTGAATCCGCTGCGGCCAGTCGATGGCCTCGGATAGCTCAATAAGCGGGCACACAAGCAGGTGCCTTGGGCTGATCGTCGTGAGAGGAATCAGTGGGTGTGCTCGTCAGTAGCCTTGGAAGGCTCGTCAGAAAAGACGTGCACCGCTGGCAAAAGAGCCAGGTCTGACGCTGTAAAGCAGATTTGTCTCGGTCGCGTCTGCGGCGTCGACAGTGAAGCATCAAGCGTTTTACGCAAATGCCATTAGCCCGGCTGAGGGCCGGGCTTGGCAGAAGCTTGCTACGATCGTCTGTGTATTAGTACAGACGAACGGCGCGGCGCTGTTCGCGCTGAACTTTCTTCGCGTGACGCTTAACAGCGGCTGCTGCTTTGCGCTTACGCTCAGAAGTTGGCTTCTCGTAAAATTCGCGGCTACGAACTTCAGCCAGTACACCGGCTTTTTCGCAGGAGCGCTTGAAACGACGCAGAGCTACGTCGAAGGGTTCGTTCTCTTTTACTTTGACGGCTGGCATCCAGAGCTACCTTCATTCATTACCGGGGTCAACATCCTCGCGGCAAAAGAGCACTTGAAGACGTCGGTTTTTAAGGGTTGCGGATGTTAACTCCTCATCGCTCGGAATGCAAAGCCTCTGATCGAAAACCGCTGGTCGGGGCATCACGCGGCGACTATTATGCGCGCCTTCGAATTCAGCCTAAACAAGGCGCAAACCCATGCTAGTACTGGGATTAGAAACCTCCTGCGACGAAACCGGTGTCGCATTATATGACAGTGAACGCGGGCTGTTGGCCGACGCACTGTTCAGTCAGATCGACCTGCACCGTGCCTATGGTGGCGTGGTGCCGGAGCTGGCCTCGCGCGACCACGTCAAACGGATGCTGCCCTTGATTCGTCAGGTGTTGGCCGAAGCTGACTGTGTCCCGACAGAGATCGACGCGATCGCCTATACCGCGGGTCCTGGCCTGGTCGGTGCGTTGCTGGTGGGGGCTTCATGCGCCCAGGCGCTGGCCTTTGCCTGGGGTATTCCGGCCTTGGGCGTGCACCATATGGAAGGCCATTTGTTGGCACCGATGCTGGAGGCGCAACCGCCAGAATTTCCGTTCGTCGCTTTGTTGGTGTCCGGTGGTCATACGCAGCTGGTTCAGGTCGACGGGATCGGTCAGTACACGCTGTTGGGCGAGACTCTGGACGATGCCGCCGGTGAGGCTTTTGACAAAACCGCGAAAATGATGGGGCTCAATTATCCGGGCGGTCCGGAAATTGCGCGCCTGGCGGAGCAAGGTGTTGCGGGACGATTCACTTTCCCTCGACCGATGTGCGACCGCCCGGGTCTGGCATTCAGCTTCAGTGGCTTGAAAACCTTCGCCTTGAACACCTGGCAGCAGAGCGTCAGCGCCGGGGACGACAGCGAGCAAGCCCGTTGCGACATCTCTCTGGCGTTCCAGCAGGCCGTGGTGGAGACTTTGACCATCAAGTGCAAGCGAGCCCTCAAGCAAGCGGGCATGAAGCGTCTGGTGATCGCTGGGGGCGTCAGCGCCAACAAGGCGCTGCGCACCTCGCTGGAGAAAATGCTCGGCGACTTGAAGGGCGATGTGTTTTACGCCCGTCCTGAGTTCTGCACCGACAATGGCGCGATGATTGCGTTTGCCGGATGCCAGCGCTTGCAGGCCGGTCAGCATGAAAGCCTGGCGATCAGCGTGCAAGCGCGTTGGCCGATGGAGCAATTGTCGGCGCTGTAATGAGCGGCGCTCACGTGTGGTATCTAAAAATGCCGTTCGCGCCCGGCAAACAGGTCGCGTAGATTGCCGCGATGACGCCAGACAATCAGCCCGGTGAGCACGCTCATGGGCAGCAAAGCCGCCGGTTCCTGCCAGGCAAGCAGTGGCAGGGTCAGCGGTGTGGCGATCAGTGCGGCAAGCGAGCTGGTGCGGGTCAGGTAGAACGTCAGCAGCCAGGCACAGACCGCCAGCAGTGCAGCGGGCGGGTAAAGCCCCAGCAGCATACCGGCAGCGGTGGCGACACCTTTGCCACCGCGAAAACGGAAGTACACTGGAAACAGATGACCGATGACGGCGCAGATGCCGATCCAGGCCTGTTCTTGCAGCGAAAGGCCCGCAAGGCCGGCGATCAGCACTGGCAGCAGGCCTTTGCAGAGGTCGCCGAGCAAAGTCAGGATGGCGAGTTTCTTGCCGGCCAGGCGCAACATGTTGGTGGCGCCGGCATTGCCCGAACCACTCATTCGCGGATCGGGATTACCCGTCAGGCGGCTGAGCAAAATGGCGAAGGACAGAGAGCCAAGCAGGTAGGCGAGGATCGCCAATAACCAAAACATGCTAACTATTCCGGGCGAGGACGCCCTGATTCTAACGGCGCATTGCGCCCTTGTCGTGCAGTGGAGAAGAGTGCGTGGACAGAGTGTTTATCGAGGGCCTGGAAGTCGACACCGTGATTGGTGCCTATGACTGGGAGCGAGGCATACGGCAATGTCTGCGTCTTGATCTGAGCTTCGCCTGGGATAATCGCCCGGCGGCAGCCGGTGATGACCTGACCCTGGCGCTCGATTACGCCAGTGTTTCATCGCGAATCCAGGCGTTTGCCGAGCAGGCGCAGTATCAACTGGTCGAGACCTTTGCCGAGCATCTGGTTGAGGTGCTGATGAGCGAATTCAAGATCACCTGGGTGCGTCTCAAGCTGACCAAGCCTGGCGCCATTCCGGCTGCCAGGGGCGGTGTGGGCGTGGAGATCGAGCGCGGATGTCGCTGACTCAGGTGTACCTCGGACTCGGTAGCAATATCGAGCGTGAAACCCATTTGCAGGCGGGTCTGGAGGCTTTGGCGGCGTTTTTGGTGGATATCCGCTGTTCGGCCGTGTTTGAAAGCCAACCAGTGGGCATCAAGAGCGGGTCGTTCTTCAATTTCGTGGTGGCGGCGTACACCGATCTGCCGCTGATGGAGCTGGACCGTCGATTGAAATTCATCGAGGCGGACAATGGTCGTTATGCGCCAGACCGTAAGGGTCTACCGCTGGATATCGACGTGCTGTTGTTTGGTGAGCTGGTGGGCAATTTCGATGGATTGATCCTGCCGCGGGCAGAGATCTTGAAGAATGCTTTTGTATTGTGGCCGTTATCGCTGATAGCGCCGGATCGTGTGCACCCGGGCGTAGGAAAGAGCTTTGCAGCCTTGTGGAGTGAAGCGCAGATTGATCAGGTGTTGGCGCCGGTGGCTTTTGAGTGGCGCGGTGAGCAGCTGACCCCTTCGAGTTTGTTGTGACTTGCCCGCGATGCTTTTCAGACAGACGCCGCTTCTTTGTAGGCTTTCAGCGCATTAAGCCGTTCACGCTTGATCGCCTCACCCAGCTCCGGTCCCTTGAATCCCTTCTCCAGCAACGGCTGAACCGCCACGCTCCGCGCTGCTGTGGCCGCGCCGCGCAAGTATTCCGCCTGTGGATAACTTCTCTGCTCCAGCCCTTTGCGACCGCGGGCATCCATCTCGCACGCGGCAATAAACTCCTCAAAGCGCTGCGGACGGCGGTATATGTCAAAGCTTTGCAGCAACTCCAGCAAAGTCGATGGCTTCAGCTCCAGCGCACGATGGCCGTGGGTGTGATATTCGCCCACCAATAGAGCCAGTTCCTGACAATCCTTCGGTGCCTTGAAGCGTTCGTTGACCGCTTTGATCAGCTTCAAGCCCGTGTGCTCGTGAGCAATATGGCGTGGCCACTCTTCTTCTGGTGTCAGCCCTTTGCCCAGGTCATGCAGCAAGCACGCCCAGCGCACGGTCAGCGGTTGTTTGTGCAGTGCCGCTTGCTCCAGCACGCTCAGGGTGTGCAGCCCGGTGTCGATTTCCGGGTGATGAGCTTGTGGCTGTGGGACGCCGAACAACGCGTCGACTTCAGGCATCAGCACCTTGAGTGCGCCGCACTCGCGCAGCACTTCAATGAACACTTGCGGCTGATTTTCCAGCAAAGCGCGGGAGATTTCTTTCCAGCTGCGTTCTGCGGTCAAGGCTTCCAGTTCGCCGGATTCGCTGAGCTGGCGCATCAACGCCATAGTCTCTGGCGCGACGGTAAAACCCAGCGCCGCATAACGCGCAGCAAAGCGGGCAACGCGCAGGACACGGAGTGGATCTTCGGCGAACGCGGGGGAAACGTGGCGGAGCAAGCGAGCTTCGAGATCGCGCTGGCCATGGTAAGGGTCGGTCAAATTCTGCTGATCGTCTTCGGCCATGGCATTGATTGTAAGGTCGCGGCGAATCAGGTCTTCTTCGAGGGTGACCTCGGGACTGGCGTAAAAGGTAAAGCCGCCATAGCCGCGTCCGCTTTTGCGTTCGGTGCGAGCAAGCGCGTACTCCTCACCACTTTTTGGATGAAGAAATACCGGGAAGTCCGCGCCCACCGGGCGAAAACCCTTGGCGAGCATTTCTTCGGTCGTGGCGCCCACCACCACCCAGTCAATATCGGTGACAGGTTTGCCCAGCAGGCGATCACGTACTGCACCGCCGACTTTATAAATCTGCATAAAAAACCTCCGTTAGCTCGACAGAATAACCGTTGCGTCGAACTTTCGGAGGTTCTGGCTCGCTCAAAGATGAATGACGGCCAAGTCCAGCCGCCCGTAATCTCCTTCGCTGTGCTCATTTCTGGGGGGTACATGATGGGTTTTCATCACCTGATCCCCTTGCAGGGTTTCCAGGTGAATATCGAAGCCCCACAGACGGTGCAAGTGCTTGAGTACTTCCTCGGTGGACTCGCCCAGCGGCTTGCGATCATGTTGCTGGTGCCGCAGGGTCAGGGAGCGGTCGCCACGCCGGTCAATGCTGTAAATCTGCACGTTAGGCTCGCGATTGCCCAGGTTGTATTGCGCCGCGAGGGTTTCACGGATGATGCGATAGCCATCTTCATCGTGGATCGCTGGCACCAGCAGGTCGTCCTTTTGGTCGTCATCGAGAATGCTGAACAACTTCAGGTCGCGGATCACTTTCGGTGACAGGTACTGCAGGATGAAGCTCTCATCTTTGAAGCTACTCATGGCGAACTTGATGGCCGACAGCCAGTCGGTGCCGGCGATTTCCGGGAACCAGTGGCGATCTTCATCGGTGGGTTCTTCGCACATGCGCCGAATGTCCCGGTACATGGCAAACCCAAGGGTATAAGGGTTGATTCCGCTGTAGTAAGGACTGTCAAAGCCCGGCTGAAAGACGACGCTGGTGTGGGACGTCAGGAACTCCATCATGAAGCCATCGGTGACCAGGCCTTCGTCGTACAGATCGTTCATCAGCGTGTAATGCCAGAACGTGGCCCAGCCTTCGTTCATCACCTGGGTCTGGCGTTGTGGATAGAAGTATTGAGCAATCTTGCGCACGATCCGCACGATTTCCCGCTGCCAGGGCTCCAGTAGCGGCGCGTGTTTTTCGATGAAGTACAGGATATTTTCCTGAGGTTCGGCGGGGAAGCGCGCATTGTCCTTGTCGCTGTATTTGTCTGCACCTTTTGGAATGGTGCGCCACAGATCGTTGATCTGTTTCTGCAAATGCTCTTCCCGGTCCTTTTGCCGACGCCGTTCTTCTTCAGCCGAAATCGGGTAGGGACGTTTGTAGCGGTCTACGCCGTAGTTCATCAGCGCGTGGCAGGAATCGAGCAGGTCTTCTACCGCATCTATGCCGTGGCGTTCCTCACACTGCATGATGTACTGCTTGGCGAACACCAGGTAATCAATGATTGAACTGGCGTCGGTCCAGGTGCGGAACAGGTAATTGCCTTTGAAAAAACTGTTGTGTCCATAGCAGGCATGCGCCACAACCAGCGCCTGCATGCAGATGGTGTTCTCTTCCATCAGATAAGCGATGCACGGGTCCGAGTTGATCACAATCTCGTAGGCCAGCCCCATCTGCCCACGGCTGTAGGATTTTTCAGTGCTGAGGAAGTGTTTGCCATAGGACCAATGGTGATAACCCAGCGGCATGCCGACGGAGGCATAGGCGTCCATCATCTGCTCGGCGGTGATTACTTCGATCTGGTTGGGGTACGTATCGAGTGCGTAACGAGCCGCCAGACGACTGATTTCTTTGTCATAGGCCTGGATCAGCTCGAACGTCCATTCGGAGCCGGTGGAAATGGGTTGGCGCTTCTGCTCTTTGGCGGTCATGTCACTAACCTGCGCTGGAAGAGTTCACGGAAGACCGGGTAAATATCCCCGGCCGAGACCAGTTGCTGCTGGGCAAAAGTGTCAGAGAAGGCTTCGGCGATGCGTTCGTATTCGAACCAAAGGGCCTGATGTTCGCGCGGTGTGATCTCAACGTAAGTGTAGTACTGCACGAACGGCATGATCTGGTTGATCAGAATGTCGCGGCAGATCGGCGAGTCGTCGTTCCAGTTATCGCCGTCTGAAGCCTGGGCGGCGTAAATGTTCCACTCGTTGCTCGGATAGCGCTCGGCCATGATTTCCTGCATCAGTTTCAAGGCGCTGGACACAATGGTGCCGCCGGTTTCGCGCGAGTAGAAGAACTCTTCTTCATCCACTTCCCGCGCGCTGGTGTGGTGGCGGATAAACACGACGTCGATCTTGTCGTAGTTACGCTTGAGAAACAGGTAAAGCAGGATGAAGAAACGCTTGGCGATGTCCTTGGTCGCCTGCGTCATGGAGCCGGATACGTCCATCAGGCAGAACATCACCGCCTTGGAACTGGGGTTCGGCTGCTTGATCAGCAGGTTGTACTTGAGGTCGAAGGTGTCGAGGAACGGGATGCGATGAATGCGCGCACTGAGCTTTTCGATTTCTGCTTCGATTTTCTGAATATCGCCGAAGTTATCCGGTTCTTCCTGTTTGAGTCGCAGAAGTTCTTCTTTGGCCTCACGCAGTTTTGTCCGACTGCTGCCGGACAGGGCAATGCGCCGTGCATGGGCTGAGCGCAAGGTGCGGATGATGTTGATGCGCGACGGGTTGCCTTCGTTGCTGATGCCTGCGCGCACCGTTTTGAACGTGTCGGTGCCGGTCAGGTTGCGTTTGACCAGGTTCGGCAACTCGAGGTCTTCGAACATGAACTCGAGAAATTCCTCCTGGGTGATCTGGAAGACGAACTCATCCATCCCCTCACCCGAGTTGCCCGCCTTGCCGGGGCCTCTGCCGCCGCCACCTCCGGGCGGACGGGCAATGTGCTCGCCGCTGGTGAATTCCTTGTTGCCCGGGTGCACGACGGTTTGCTTGCCGCCACGGCCATGGTGGAGCACTGGCTCGTCGATGTCGCGGCCGGGAATGCTGATCTGCTCGCCGTGCTCCATATCGGTAATGGAGCGCCGGCTGACCGCCTCTTCGACAGCCTTTTTGATGTGGTCACGGTAACGCCGCAGAAACCGCTGACGGTTCACCGTGCTCTTGTTCTTGCCATTGAGACGTCGGTCGATCACATAGCTCATGACTGCTCCTTAGAAGCTGTCCTGAAAGGGGCGAGCGGTGATGCAGCATCGAACCGAGGGCCAAGGGATATGCGACGCTCCCCCAAGCGCTGTGGATGCTGCTTGAACTCGCTACCGACTTTCGAACACCTTCCAGAGGCTTGTGTAACAGAAAATGCGTACACAGGCCTCTGGCTGACGACAACCGGTCTTGCCGGCAGCGGGTTATTGTGATTTTCTGACCCGCAGATACCACTCGGACAGCAGTCGTACCTGTTTGTCGGTGTAACCGCGCTCGACCATCCGTGTGACGAAGTCGTTGTGCTTCTGCTGGTCCTCTTTGCTGGCCTTGGCGTTGAAGCTGATGACCGGCAGGAGGTCTTCGGTGTTGGAAAACATTTTCTTCTCGATAACCACCCGCAGTTTTTCGTAGCTGAGCCAGGTCGGGTTTTTGCCGTTATTGTTAGCCCGGGCGCGCAGTACGAAGTTGACGATTTCGTTGCGGAAATCCTTCGGATTGCTGATGCCGGCCGGTTTTTCGATTTTCTCCAGTTCTTCGTTCAGGGCGACGCGGTTGAGGATTTCGCCGGTTTCCGGATCGCGGTATTCCTGGTCCTGGATCCAGAAGTCGGCGTACAGCACGTAGCGATCGAAGATGTTCTGGCCGTACTCGCTGTACGACTCGAGGTAAGCAGTCTGGATCTCCTTGCCGATGAACTCGATGTAGCGAGGTGCCAGGTATTCCTTGAGGAAGCGCAGGTAGCGTTCGCGGGTTTCGGCCTGGAACTGTTCCTGTTCGATCTGTTGTTCCAGCACGTACAGCAAGTGCACCGGGTTGGCGGCGATTTCGTGCGGATCGAAGTTGAAGACCTTCGACAGAATCTTGAACGCAAACCGGGTCGACAGACCGTTCATGCCTTCGTCGACACCGGCGTTGTCGCGATATTCCTGGATCGACTTGGCCTTCGGATCGGTGTCCTTGAGATTTTCACCGTCGTACACGCGCATCTTGGAGTAGATGTTCGAGTTTTCCGGCTCCTTGAGGCGCGAGAGCACGGTGAACTGGGCGAGCATCTTCAGCGTGTCGGGCGCGCAATGGGCCTTGGCCAGAGAGCTGTTGAACAGCAGCTTGTCGTAGATCTTCACTTCGTCGCTGACCCGCAGGCAGTACGGCACTTTGACGATGTAGATCCGGTCGATGAACGCTTCGTTGTTCTTGTTGTTGCGGAAGGTGTGCCATTCCGACTCGTTGGAGTGGGCCAGCAGGATCCCGGTAAACGGAATCGCGCCAAGGCCTTCGGTACTGTTGTAGTTGCCTTCCTGGGTGGCCGTCAGCAATGGGTGCAGCACCTTGATCGGCGCCTTGAACATTTCGACAAATTCCATCAGGCCCTGGTTGGCCCGGCACAGCGCGCCCGAGTAGCTATAAGCATCGGCGTCGTTCTGTGGATATTCTTCCAGTTTGCGGATATCGACCTTGCCCACCAGGGCCGAGATGTCCTGGTTGTTTTCGTCTCCCGGCTCGGTTTTGGCCACGGCGATCTGATTGAGGATCGACGGATAGAGTTTCACTACCCTGAACTGGCTGATGTCGCCGCCGAATTCGGCCAGGCGCTTGGTGGCCCATGGCGACATGATGGTATTGAGGTAGCGCCGCGGGATGCCGAAGTCTTCTTCGAGGATCGCGCCATCTTCGGTGGCGTTGAACAGACCCAGTGGCGACTCGAATACCGGTGAGCCCTTGATCGCGTAGAAGGGCACTTTTTCGATCAGCTGTTTCAGTTTCTCGGCCAGGGATGACTTACCGCCACCGACGGGGCCGAGCAGATAGAGGATCTGTTTCTTCTCTTCCAGGCCCTGAGCGGCATGGCGGAAATACGACACGATCTGGTCGATGCATTCTTCCATCCCGTGGAAGTCTTCAAAGGCCGGATAGCGGCGGATCACTTTGTTGGAAAAAATTCGCGACAGTCTCGAGTTGGTCGAGGTGTCGAGCAGCTCCGGTTCTCCGATGGCCAGCAATAGACGCTCGGCGGCGGAGGCGTAGGCGCTGCGGTCCTGTTTGCACAGCTCAAGATACTCTTGCAGCGAGAGTTCTTCCTGGCGTGTGGACTCGAATCGTTGTTGGAAGTGGCTAAAGATACTCATGACGTCACCTCGCTCGATACGTGGAGCCGACGCCGGATCACTCAGTCGATGCTGGCAGCAACCGAACAGGCGGTCGCTGTTTACCCCCCAGAACTCTAACGGAGCTGACCACTCCGAAAGCTACTCCCGATGACCCGCGCGCCGGTGTACCGGCTCTCCCCTGTTTTGGATGGCCTGCGCTTAAGGATAGTTGCTAATTCGGGAGGTAAAGGCGAGATACGTAATTAGTTGTGGCAGACCGTTCGTCTGCCACCGCGCGAGCCCGCGGGGGGCGGGGCTTGCACGTTACAAAAAAAATTATTCCGAGGTGCCTTGCGCTGTTTCCGCAGGATAAGTCGTGCGCCACAGCTCAAAACCGCCATCCATGCTGTAGACGTCGGAGAAACCCTGACTGATGAGGTAAGCCGCGGCGCCCTGGCTGGAATTGCCGTGGTAGCAAACAACTACCGTCGGCGCGTCCAGATCTGCGCCCTGAATAAAGGCATGCAAGGAGTGGTTGTCCAGATGCTTCGAGCCGCTGATGTGCAGCGCGGCGAATGTGGCAGGATCACGGACATCGACCACCACTGCGCCTTGTTCGCGCAGGGCCTGGGCCTGCTCCGGGGGGATACGTTTGAATTCGCTCATGGCGGGTTCCTGTGGCTCGGCTGATAGAGCAGCCTAGCGCGGGGCGCTGGCTGGTGATTGTTCATTAATGATGGGGGCGACGGGTGGCAGGGCATGGCCTTGCTCGCTGCATTCGCACTGCAGGCGCTCGCCGGTATCGACATTCATCAGGGTCATCGCTCCACCCCAGACACAACCGGAGTCGAGAGCGAAGATCCCCGGCTCGTCACATTGACCTTCAAGTGCCGCCCAGTGTCCAAAGATGATCTTCAGGCCCTTGGTCTTGCGCTCCTTGTGCGTGAACCATGGCTTATAGCCCGGTAGCGCTGTGCCGACACCTTCCTTGCTCTTGAGGTCGAGTTTGCCCTCGTTGGTGCAGAAACGCATGCGGGTGAAATAGTTGGTGATGACTCGCAGGCGGGTCACGCCCTTGAGGTCGTTGTCCCATTTCACCGGATCGTTGCCGTACATGCCGTCGAGGTACGGGGCGATACGGTTGTCGTCGCGCAGGGCTTCTTCAACTTCGGCGGCGCATTTCAGGGCTTTGCGCAGTGACCACTGCGGTGGAATGCCGGCATGTACCAGGGCGATGTCGCGCTGTTCGTCGTAGTGCATGAGCTTTTGCTGGCGCAACCACTCCAGCAGCTGCGCACGATCGGGTGCTTCGAGAATCTCGCGCAGGGTGTCGTTTTTTTTCAGGCGTTCGATGTTACGCCCGGCGGCCAGCAAGTGCAGGTCATGATTGCCCAGTACGCACACCAGCGATTCGCGAAGTCCATAGAGAAAGCGCAAGGTTGCCAGCGACTGCGGACCACGGTTGACCAGGTCGCCCACCAGCCAGAGACGATCCTTGGCCGGGTCGAAAGCGACTTGCTTGAGCAGGCACTGCAGGGGTTCGAGGCAGCCCTGCAAGTCACCAACGGCGTACGTTGCCATTAGTGCAAGGCTCCGGGCACCGCCAGACGGAATGGAGCGATGATGGCGTCGAAATGCTTACCGTCGTCGGCAATCATCTGATAGGTGCCTTGCATGGTGCCGACTTTAGTGGTCATGACCGTGCCGCTGCTGTAGGTGTGGTTTTCGCCGACCTGGATCAGCGGCTGCAAGCCCACGACGCCTGCACCCTTGACCTCCTCGACATGCCCGTCACCGTCGGTGATCACCCAGTGCCGCGACAACAGTTTGGCCGGTAGCTCGCCATTGTTGTGCACGGTAATGGTGTACGCGAAGGCAAAGCGGTTGTGCTCGGGTTGCGATTGTTCTGCCAGATAGCGGGTGACGACGCTGACGTCGACCTGATAACGAGGATCGGACATGCAAGAGGCCTTAAAAACGAAGCGGGACGCGGGGCGTAGCTGATGGAGATCAGTCTAGGCCAAGTACCGGGTAGTAAACCAGACATCGCGTCTGGCGTCCTACCCGATAACGCTTGTCACCTGTCAGTCGACGGCGGGCGGGTTCAGGACTTGTTCGCTGAGCTTGTCGGCCAGGCGCACGAAGGCGGCCAGGTCGAGCTGCTCGGGACGCAGGCTGCCATCGACGCCGGCGGCTTCGATTTCGGCATTGCTCAGCAGCAACTTGAGGGTATTGCGCAGGGTCTTGCGGCGCTGGTTGAAGGCTTCGCGAACGACGCGTTCCAGCAATTTATGGTCTTTGGCCGGGTGTGGCAGTACCGCGTGAGGCACGAGGCGCACGATGGCCGAATCAACTTTCGGCGGCGGATTGAACGCGCCCGGGCCGACGTTGAACAGATGCTCGACCCGGCAGTGGTACTGAACCATGATCGACAGACGGCCCCAATCACCGCCACCCGGGCCTGCCGCCATGCGCTCGACAACTTCTTTTTGCAGCATGAAGTGCATGTCGCGGATCAGGCTGGCGTTATGCAGCAGGTGAAAAATCAGCGGCGTGGAAATGTTGTACGGCAAGTTGCCGACCACACGCAGGCTACCCGGCGCAGCATTCAGGCTGGTGAAATCGAACTTCAGCGCATCGCCCTGATGCAGGCTGAAATTGCTCCTGTCGGCGAACTGCTGATTGAGGATCGGGACGAGGTCCTTGTCCAGTTCCACCACGTCCAACTGGGCACCGCTGTTGAGCAGGCCTTGAGTCAGGGCACCCTGACCCGGGCCGATTTCCAGCACGCGGTCTTCGGCTTTGGCGTGGATAGAGCGCAAGATACGGTCGATAACGCCGGCATCGTGCAGGAAGTTCTGGCCAAAGCGTTTGCGCGCCTTGTGTTGGTAATGCTCGGTCATAAACGGGTCTCGGCCATCTGGTAGGCGGTTTCCAGGGCGACTTGCAGGCTGCCGGTGTCAATTTTACCGCTGCCGGCCAGGTCCAGGGCGGTGCCGTGGTCGACCGAAGTGCGGATGATCGGCAAGCCGAGGGTCACGTTGACTGCCGCGCCGAAGCCTTTGTACTTCAGCACGGGCAAGCCCTGGTCGTGGTACATCGCCAGCACTGCGTCGCAGTGCTCCAGATATTTGGGGGTGAACAGAGTGTCGGCGGGCAGGGGGCCGCGAAGGTCCATGCCCTCACCGCGCAGGCGCTCTAATGTAGGTTCGATGATGTCGATTTCTTCATGACCCAGATGTCCGCCTTCACCGGCATGCGGGTTGAGCCCGCAGACCAGGATGCGTGGCTGGGCGATGCCGAATTTTTCTTGCAGGTCGGCGTACAGAATTCGTGTGACCCGCTCCAGGCGCTCCGGCGTGATCGCATCGGCAATCTCGCGAAGGGGCAGGTGAGTGGTGACCAGCGCCACGCGCAATCCACGCGTGGCCAGCATCATCACCACCTGTGCGGTATGGGTCAGGTCAGCGAGAAACTCGGTGTGCCCGGAGAAGGCAATACCGGATTCGTTGATGACACCCTTGTGCACGGGGGCGGTAATCATGCCGGCGAAATGCCCGTCCAGGCAGCCTTGACCCGCACGGGTCAGGGTTTCCAGGACAAACGCGGCATTGGCCTTGTCCAGTTGGCCGGCGGTGACCGGCGCATTGAGCGGTGTATCCCAGACATACAAGCTGTTGGCTGGAGCAGGAACATCCGGCCAACTGTCCGGCGTTACCGGCAACAGATTGACAACCACACCCAGCTGCGCGGCCCGCTCAAGGAGCAGGTCGGCGCTGGTAATGGCAATCAGGGGGTATGGCTGGGCGTGCGAGGCGAGCAGCAGGCACAGGTCTGGACCTATGCCGGCCGGTTCGCCGGGAGTCAGCGCGAAACGCTTGGGTTTCACTGTGCTGCCTGGCTTGCACCAGGGAGTTTGATTTCTACGTACGCTTCGTCACGGATCTGACGCAGCCAGGTTTGCAGCTCTTCGTCGTATTTGCGGTTACGCAGTACGGTCATTGCCTGTTGCTCGCGAGCCTGGGCGGTGCTGTCGGTGGCGCGACGGCCAAGCACTTCCAGAACGTGCCAGCCGTACTGAGTCTGGAACGGCTTGGACAGCTTGCCCTGCGGGGTCTTGGCCATCACTTCGCGGAATTCCGGTACCAGTGCGTTCGGGTCGATCCAGTTCAGGTCGCCGCCGTTGAGGGCAGAACCCGGGTCTTCCGAGTAACTCTTGGCCAATTCGCTGAAGTCTTCACCCGCTTCGATACGCGCGTAGAGCGACTGAGCCAGGGCCTTGGTTTTTGCTTCGTCACGGATCGGGCTTGGTTTGACCAGGATGTGGCGCACGTGCACTTCGTCGCGCACCTGGGTTTCGCCGCCGCGCTTGTCGAGAATCTTGAGGATGATGAAGCCGCCGGGTGTGCGCATGGGTTGGGTGATTTCGCCAACGGACATGGTGCTCAACATGCGATCGAACGGAGGTGGCAATTGAGCCGCTTTACGCCAGCCCATGTCGCCGCCTTCCAGTGCGGTTTCGCTGGCAGACTTGGCGATGGCCAACTGACCGAAATCAGCACCTTGCTTGAGCTGCTGGTAAACCGCGTCGGCCTGCTTGGCAGCATTCTGAATCGCGTCGGAGTTGGCGCTTTCCGGCGTAGGAATCAGGATGTTGGCCAAGCGGAACTCTTGGGACAATTGCATCTTGCCAAGGTCGGAGGCGAGGAAGTTCTTCACTTCCTGTTCGGACACCTGGATGCGCTCGGCCACGCGACGCTGACGCACGCGGCTGATGACCATTTCGCGGCGAATCTGTTCACGGGCGTCGTCGTAGGACAGACCGTCGTGAGCCAGCGCGGCGCGGAATTGATCCACGGTCATGTTGTTGCGCTGGGCAATGGTGCCCACCGCCTGGTTCAGTTCTTCATCGGTAATGCGGATGCCCGAACGTTCGCCGATCTGCAATTGCAGGTTTTCGACGATCAAACGCTCAAGCACCTGCTGCTCCAGCACGCTGGCTGGCGGCACGGCAGTGCCACGCTTGGCAATGGTTTGCTGAACTTCATGAACGCGTTGGTCCAGTTGGCTCTGCATGACCACGTCGTTGTCGACGATGGCCACCACTTTATCGATGGACTGTACGGCGGCGTTGGCCGCAGTACCCAGAAACAGCGCGCCCAGCAGTAGCGGGCGCAGACAATCAGAAAGCTTGGTTTTCACGTTCACGATAACCTTGGATGCCTTTGTCGAGGAAGCTCTCTACTTTGGCGCCGGTGAGGCCGCCGAGTCCCTTCAGAACAATTTGGAGGAAGACGCCGTGGTCGCCCGTTTCGTTTTGTGGCGCGTTCTGACTGAACTCGTCATAGGCAACCCAGTAACGGTTGATCAGGCGCAGTTTCCAGCAGCAGTTGTCGTACTCGAAACCACCGAAGGCTTCCAGGGTACGGTTTTGGTTGTAGTCATACTGCCAGCGGCTGATGGCGTTCCACTGAGGCACGATCGGCCAGATCACCGAGAAGTCGTGCTGCTTGATCTTGTAGTAGTCCTTCACGAAGCCAGGCTGGCCCTCAACGCCGTAGTCACCGCCGAACTGCCATTGACCGGTGTTCTGGTTGTAGAGCACCTGATCGTTGCGATAGCGATAGCCGGCGTTGACGACCTTGTTCGGGTTGTCTTCAGGCTGGTAGTGGAACATCGCGCTACCCGAGCGAGGGCTGCGGCTGTCCGGGTCCCAATTGTAGTCGGCGGTGGTGCGCCAGTCGCGGTTCCAGCGGTATTCGTATTCCAGTGCGTACGGCGAAACGCTGGCTGTAGAGTCGGCACGGGTATCTGCGACGCCTGGCATCTGTACTTTGCGGTCCTGGAAGAACAAGGCCTGGCCCACGCTGATGCGTTGACGTTCAAAGCCGTTGTCTTCGATCCAGCGGTTGGTGATGCCCAGCGACAGTTTGTTCTCGTCGCCGACACGGTCGGAGCCGGTAAAGCGGTTGTCACGGAACAGCGACGAGTAGCTGAAAGTGCTTTCGCTGGTGTCGAAAACAGGAATGTCTTCCTGGTCAACCTCTGGCACATAGAGGTAGTACAGGCGCGGCTCAAGGGTCTGGCGATAGTTCTTGCCGAACCATTGGGTTTTTCGATCGAAATACAGGCCGCTGTCGATGCTGGCGATCGGCACACCACGATTCTGGTTGCTGTCGAAATTGCCATTTAAATTTTCTGTCCCAGCTGCAGCTGCGGCTTGATCTTGAGCCACGATTTGGCTTTTACCGATACTGTCCAGGTCCAGTTGATACTGGGTGTATTGGTACTTGAGCGACGGCTTCAGGAAACCATAAGTCCAGTCCAGCGGCAGGCTGACGGCGGGTGCCAGGTTGAGACGGTCGCCGGTAGCGCGCGCCAAGCCCTGAGTGTTGGTGTCTATCTGAGGGCTCACATTGCCGTCTTGATCGGTGAACGTGCCATTTTTCAGGTCACGATCAAACCGCACGATTTCAGTGTTGTAGCTGAAATTCAGGCCGCTTGGATGATAAGGCAGCGCACCATCGAAGGTGATCTGCGGCAATCGATCGTAAGGGGTGACGTTCTGAACGGTCGCCAACTGAAATGCCTGAGCGTTCACGCGCGCCGTATAACTGTCACCCCGGTAGCTGACCGAGCCTTGCTGGTTCACGTAGTCAGCGCTTTTCACGCCAATCTGGTCGGTCTGCAGGTCCTGGAAGTAATAAGGATCGCTGATCTTGGTGTAGTCGACTTGCGTGAATACGCGCGAATCCAGACCACCCTTGTGCTGCCAGTTATACATGTAGCGGTCTTTGCGGTAGTCGGTCTCTTTACTGCGCTCGGTGTCTTCGTCGTTGAGGTACGCACCACCGAACTGACCTTCGCTGGACTGGGTGAGGTAGCGGAATTCGCCTTCCATCAACAAGCCATGCTTTTCCATGTAGCGCGGGTACAACGTGGCATCGTAGTTCGGTGCCAGGTTGAAGTAATACGGTGTGACCAGCATGAAGCCGGTATCGCTGCCGGTGCCGATGGTCGGCGGCAGGAAGCCGGACTGGCGACGATCATCAATCGGGAAATAGATGTACGGCGTGTACAGGACAGGAATGTCCTTGACCCGCAATGTCACGTTGGTCGCGGTGCCGAAGCCGGTCGCCGGGTTCAGGGTGATGTTGTTACCCTTGAGCTGCCAGGCGTTGCTGTTCGGTTCGCACGTGGTGTACGTACCATCCTTGAGGCGGATGATCGCGTTTTCAGCACGCTTGGCGTACAGCGCGTTACCGCGGATACGGGATTTGTGCATCACGTATTCGGCGTTGTCGACCTTGGCTTCACCGGTGTCGAGCTGCACATCGGCGTGGTCGCCGACGATCAGTGCGCCGTTGTCGCGGATGCGCACGTCGCCATTGAGTTCGGCGCGGCTCTCGGCCTGATACAGGCTGGCCTCGTCGGACTCGACCTGCATGCTGCCCTGACGCAACACGACGTCACCGGCCAGCGTGCCGACCTGATCTTCGGTGTTATAGCGCGAGGCTTTGGCGCCGATAAAGGTAGGCGCGTCACTTTTATTCGTCTTGTCATTCATGCCAGGACGAATCGGTTCGACATAGGCGCCAGCGCAGTAAGGACCGGTTTCGGCCAACTGTGCAGCAGTGAGATTTTCGCGTGGCACCCAGTCGAGGTGGCTGTAGTCTTCACTACGCGACTTCAGGCCGCGGCCCTTGGACTCGGTAACGAGTGCAGGCTTGGCGCCGGTCTCTTCGCTGGAGCCGCTCTGGGCTGCAGTTTCGCCAGTGGCGGGAACTGCGCTGTCTTCATGGACAGGGCGCGGTGGTAATGTCGCCGTCGTCGCTTTTGGCGCGCAGCTCCAGGCACCCGAAGCAGAGGCTGAGCAGTCATACTGTTCCGCGGCAACCACGAATGAAGTGGCCAAGGGTTGCAGGGCCAGCAAACTGCCGGTAACCAACAACGGAAATTTTTTACGAAACGCGGGGGATTTCAATGCCATCTTATTAGTCCGGGCTTCCTGCGTGCCATCTGCCCGCGGTGTGGGCCGCACGCCTCTCGATGGTCTGAAAAAGATGCTGGATAATAAAGCATGCCCCGCTTGACGGCTAGCGCCGTCGGAGACCCTTGCAATGCCTGATCAAGATGTACGTTTGCAACACCTGAAAGTTTGGCTCGATGAGCAGTTGGCGATTCTCTTTGCAGCACAAGGCTGGGGCGCCGTCCCCCCGGCCACGTTGACTGCGGCCAGCAGCGATGCGAGTTTTCGGCGCTATTTTCGCTGGGAAGGCGAAGGTAAAAGCTTCATCGTGATGGACGCTCCACCGCCTCAGGAAAACTGTAAACCCTTCGTGGATATCGCTTTTTTGCTGGCGAAATCCGGAATAAACGTGCCGCAAATATATGCCGAAGACCTCGAACGCGGTTTTCTTTTGCTCAATGACTTGGGCAACAAGACCTATCTGGACGTGATCGACAGCGAAAACGCGGATGATTTGTTCAACGATGCCCTACAAGCATTGCTGGCTTTTCAGCAGTTGCCGATGGTTGCGCCGTTGCCGAGTTATGACGTCGCACTGTTGCGTCGCGAGCTGGAACTGTTTCCCGACTGGTATGTAAAACATGAGCTGGGCATCGAGTTCGATGCTGCGCAGAAAATGCTCTGGCAGAATGTGACCGATCTGTTGATTGATAGCGCCCTGGCCCAGCCCAAAGTCCTGGTTCATCGCGACTACATGCCACGCAACTTGATGCTCAGCCAACCGAACCCGGGTGTGCTGGATTTCCAGGATGCGGTGTATGGGCCCGTGACCTACGACGTGACCTGCCTGTTCAAAGACGCCTTCCTCAGTTGGCCTGAAGAGCGTGTGCGCGGCTGGCTCGAAACTTACTGGCAGCAAGCCGGCGCCCTCGACATTCCGGTTCAACCGGATTTCGAAGAGTTCCTGCGTGCCAGCGACCTGATGGGCGTGCAGCGTCACCTGAAGGTCATCGGCATCTTCGCCCGCATCTGCCATCGCGATGGCAAGCCGCGCTACCTTGCCGATGTACCGCGCTTCTTTGCCTATATAGAAGCTGTGATTGCCCGCCGGCCTGAACTGGCCGAACTGGATGTGTTGCTGCTGAGTCTGCGTGCCGGAGCGAATGCATGAAGGCAATGATTCTGGCGGCAGGCAAAGGTGAGCGCATGCGCCCGTTGACCTTGACCACCCCCAAACCGCTGGTTCGCGCCGGCGGCGTGCCGCTGATCGAGTATCACCTGCGCGCCCTGGCGGCAGCCGGGTTTAGCGAAATCGTGATCAACCACGCCTGGCTCGGTCAGCAAATCGAAGATTATCTGGGCGACGGTTCGCGCTACGGCGTCAGCATCCAGTATTCACCGGAAGGTGAGCCGCTGGAAACCGGCGGCGGGATTTTCCGCGCGTTGCCGTTACTGGGTGATGACGCCTTTGTGGTGGTCAACGGTGACATCTGGACCGACTACGATTTCAGCGTGCTGCATCAACCCGGCGCCGGGTTGGCTCACCTGGTGCTGGCGGATAACCCGGTCCATCACCCGGCAGGCGACTTCACGCTGGCCGACGGGCACGTGCGCGACGGTCAGCCAGGCACCACGACCCTGACGTACAGCGGCATCGCGGTGTTGCACCCGCAGCTGTTCGACGGTTGTTCGGATGGGGCCTTCAAGCTTGCGCCGCTGTTGCGCAAAGCCATGGCCGACGGGCAAGTGACGGGTGAACGGCTGAAAGGCCAATGGGTGGATGTCGGCACGCACGAGCGTCTGGCCGAAGTTGAAGCCTTGATAGAAGCGAGCCGCTGAGATGTTGTGGCCAGGGACTCTGATCGGAGCCGGAGCAGGTTTTGCCATAGCCAGCATTCCGGGGGCCATGCTCGGCGCTTTGTTGGGGCAGGCTCTGGATCGGCGCATGCATCTGCAAAGCTTTGGGCATCTGTGTGAAAAGCTCGGCGGTCGTCCGATGCTGCGCAATGATGAACTGCTTTTCGTGTTGCTGGGACGGTTGGCCAAGAGTGATGGGCGGGTATTGGATGGCCACATCCAGCAGGCCCGACAGGAAATGCGTTCCTTGGACATGACGGACTCGGCGCAGCGTCGTGCCATTGTTGCGTTCAATCGCGGCAAGTCGGGCAATGACCGGTTACGCGGCTATTTGCGGCGCTTGAGTGCACAGCCTCATGCGGCAGAAGGTGTGTTGCGCGCCTGTTGGCGGATGGTCTGGGCCGATGGCCGTGCCGGCAGTCGTGAGCGCGAGTTGATTGCCCAGTGGGGTAAGTGGCTGGGCTGGACGCCGCATCAGGTTCAGGCATTGGCCGCCGATTATGAACAGCACAAGCGGCCACAGGTCAGCAGTGTCATTAGCTATCAAGATGCGTTACGGCTTTTGGGGGTATCGGCAACCAGCGAGCCGGAGCATATCAAGCGCGCTTATCGGCGCCTGCTGAGTCGCCATCACCCGGACAAGATTGCCGGCAGCGGGGCGACGGCAGTGCAGGTTCGTGAGGCAACGGACAAGACTCGCGAGTTGCACACGGCTTATACGTTGATTCGTGAGCGGCGGGGTTTTCGCTAGGGCTTCTGTCGCCTGTGAGGACGCCTTCGCGAGCAAGCCCGCGATGGCAGCGCCTCGGTCTATCAGCCCGCCGCGTTCTGCGGATTCAACCAGCCGCGCACCCGGCGCACCAGTTGCTCCTGCTCAGCCTTGGCATTCCCAGGCAACGCCTTCAGCGACACCTGGCTGAACGCCGACGTCTTCAAACGCTTGCTGGCCTGCAAACGCTCCAGCGCTGCTTTGCGATCCAGCGGTTTATCCACATAGAAGAGATCAGCCGTCGCGAGCTTCAACGTCGGCGTCAGTTCAGCCAACTCAGGCTTTGTCGCAACCGGTGTCCGGGCAGCGACCATCACAAATTTCTCCACTTGCGTGGGCTGCCTCTCACTCAGGTAGCGCGCGGCCCAGTAAGCACCGGTGCCATGACCCAGCACGACAATGCTGCGGGCGCTTTGTTGTTCGGCATACGCAATGGCAGCGTCGATACGCGCGAAGATTCGTTCAGCGTCGGCTTTGGCTTGCTCTTCGCTGGTTTCGACGATGGCCTTGTCGGCCACTTGCGCTTCACCGCCGGCGGCCTGCTCGATGGGCGCTGCGGTGGTGGAATCTTTGCTGCCGGTATCCGGCGCTTTTGGCGCGGGTGCGACTTCAACGATACGTGGCGCAATGGCGTCGCTTTGCAGGTCTGGCAAGGTGATACTCAGGCTGCTCCACTGGGCGTCCGGCAATTGGCGGCGCAAAGGCCCAATTGCTTGCGGCCAGTCAACGGTTTCACCAGCGCCGGGGATGATAATCACCGCGCCCTTGGGCTCGGCGGTATTGGCCGGCTTCCACAAGGCCAGAAAGTTGTCGGTGCCGGCTTGCAGTTGTTGCTGTTCCTGAGCAGGGATTTTTCGCTCAAGTGCTGTGGCTTCTTCCTGACTACGCTCAAGCAATGGCTGGCGTTCGGCCGGTTTTTCTTCTGCGCCAGGCGCCAGGTCCGCGGCCTCGACAGAAAAGGCACAAGGCAGGATCAGCGACAGGCACAATGCTGGCAGTGCCAGGCGGTAGACAGGGGGCATCGGATATTCCAGGCCAGAAGTGTTTCCGGCAGCCTAATGGGTTAGTCAGTGTTTGTCAGTGTGTGAGACTTCGATGATGCGTTTTCGCTGCCTGTGGGTTATCGGCTGTTTGTGGTTTCCCTTGATGGGGTGGGCGGCGTCTGCGCCAGCGGTGCATGCCGCACCATTGTCACCCCAGCAACAGCAATGGCTGGCAGACCATCGCGAGCTGCGTGTCGGCGTGGTGTTGCAGGCGCCTTTTGCGCAATACGATCGCCGCTTGCAGCGGTTGTCCGGGGTGAACGTCGAGTTGATGAAATGGCTGGCTGATGCGCTCAAGGTTGAGCTCAGCTGGCGCAATTTTCCGGATATCGCGCAACTGGAAGGCGCCGCACGCGAGGGTGAAATCGACATCGCTGTGGGGCTGACGCAAACGCCGGCCGGTTTGCGCCTGTGGCAATTTACCGATCCGTACATGCGGGTTCCGCAACTGGTGGTCAGTGACCAGAAAGGCACCGGTGTCGTGGAGCTGGAGAAGCTCGACAGCCAGACCCGCGTCGCGGTGCGCATGCCCAGCGCGACCGCCGATTATCTGCGCAGCAACTATCCCCATTTGAACCTTCAAGGCGTGCCCATCGAGCGCCAGGCGCTGCAATTGTTGCTGAGTCAGCAGGCCGGTTACGCCGTGGTCGACGAGGCCCAGTTGGGACGCTTGTCCGCCGAGCCTGAGTTCGCCGGGCTGGTGGTGGTAGGCGACATCGGCCTGCCGCAATTGCTGCGAGTAGCCACTCGCCGGGATTGGCCGGAGCTGGCCGGCATTGTCGAAAGTGCGCTGCGGGCGATCCCGGCCAAGGACCTGGAGCAACTGCATAACCAATGGTTGCAGCCTAAATACCCAAGGCTTTCCGAGTCCCCGGGGTTCTGGCAAAACCTTTGCTTGCTGTTCGCCGTCATGCTGCTGAGCAGCCTGGCTATCGTGTTCTGGCAGCGGCGCCAACAGCACGGTCTGGAGCAAAGCCTGTTGGCTGCGCGCGAAGACATTGCTCTGCGTGAGGCCAGTGAAGAGGCGCTGCGCCTGACCCAGTTTTCCATCGATCAGAGCACCGTCGGCATTCTCTGGGTCAATTGGGACAGCCATGTGCGCTACGCCAACCGCGCCGCCGAAAGCATGCTCGGCTACCCGCCGGGCGGGATCATCGATCGACCGCTGATCGACTTCGAACCCGGCCTGCACATGGATCGCTGGCTGAATCTGTGGAAACGCGCGCGGGCCAGTGAGGATGGACCGCCAAGTTTCGAAACTAACTGCGTGCGGGCCGACGGCAGCATTTTGCCGACGGATGTTTCGTTGAGTTTCCTGCGGTTTCGCGACGGCGAATACCTGGTTGTTTACCTCAACGACGTGACCGAACGCCGCCGTGCACTGGCCGCGTTGCAGGAAAGCGAGGCGCGGTTGCAAGGGATCGCCGCCAACGTTCCGGGACTGGTCTTTCGCCTGGAGCGCGCGCCCGTGACAGGGCAGATCGACTTTGCCTACATCAGTGAAGGCAGTGAAAGTCTGGTGGGGTACTCGCCGGCCACACTGGCCCATCGCGACAAAGGCCTGCGCAGTCTGGTGCACCCGGACGACAAGGCCAGCTATCACCTGACTCAGGACCATGCGCTGGATACCGACAGTGACTGGTCATGGCAAGGACGGATTTTGACCCGTTCGGGCGAACAGCGCTGGGCCGAGATCAAAGCCATCACCCGTCGGCTCGACGACGGGACTTACGTCTGGGACGGTATCGTCTGGGACATCAGCGAGAGCAAGCGTATTGAGCTGGAACTCGCCAGCTCCCGCGAACAACTGCGTGAGTTGTCCGCCCACCTGGAGAGCGTGCGCGAAGAGGAAAAAGCGCGTATCGCCAGGGAAGTTCATGACGAACTGGGCCAGATGCTGACCGTGCTCAAACTGGAAACGTCTATGTGCGAATTGGCCTACGCCCAACTCGACCCCGGGCTGAACGAACGCTTGAACAGCATGAAACGCTTGATCGCTCAGCTGTTCCAACTGGTGCGCGACGTGGCCACGGCGCTGCGACCACCGATTCTCGATGCCGGGATCGCTTCTGCCATCGAGTGGCAGGCCCGGCGTTTCGAGGCGCGCACGCAAATACCATGTCTGGTACAGGTGCCAGACAATCTGCCGGTGCTTAGCGATGCCAAGGCCATCGGCTTGTTCCGGATCCTCCAGGAAGCGCTGACCAATGTCATGCGCCATGCCCAGGCGCATACTGTTGAACTGTCATTGGCGCTGGAAGGCGACGAGTTGTGTCTGACCGTCAGTGATGATGGCGTAGGATTTGTCGCCGCAACCGGCAGGCCGACATCTTTTGGTGTGGTCGGCATGCGTGAGCGGGTGTTGATTATGGGTGGGCGGTTGTTGCTTGAAAGTGAGCCGGGGGAGGGCACTACGTTGAGTGTGCGGGTGCCGCTGGATGCAGTCTGAAGAATGTGTGTTGACCATACTGACGCCCTCGCGGGCAAGCCCGCGCCTACAGTGATTGGGGTGAATCAGAGATTTGTGTACTGACCCAATTCCCCTGTGGGAGCGGGCTTGCTCGCGAATGATCTTGAATCTGGAGAAAAACGTGATCCGTGTACTGGTAGCCGAAGACCACACCATCGTCCGCGAAGGCATCAAGCAATTGATTGGCCTGGCCAAGGATTTGCTGGTGGTGGGGGAGGCGAGCAATGGCGAGCAGTTGCTCGAGACCTTGCGTCATGTGCCGTGCGAGGTGGTATTGCTGGATATCTCCATGCCGGGCGTGAATGGCCTGGAAGCGATTCCGCGGATTCGTGCGCTGAACAATCCGCCGGCCATCCTGGTGTTGTCGATGCACGACGAGGCGCAAATGGCCGCTCGGGCATTGAAAGTCGGTGCTGCGGGTTACGCGACCAAGGACAGTGATCCGGCGCTGTTGTTAACCGCTATCCGTAAAGTGGCGGCGGGTGGGCGCTACATCGACCCGGACCTCGCCGACCGGATGGTTTTCGAAGTCGGCTTGACCGACTCCCGGCCGTTGCACTCATTGCTGTCGGAGCGCGAGTTTTCGGTGTTCGAACGTCTGGCCCTGGGTGTCAACGTCAATGACATCGCCCAGCAACTGGCCCTGAGCAGCAAAACCATCAGCACCCACAAGGCGCGATTGATGCAGAAGCTCAACATCACCTCGCTGGCGGAGTTGGTTAAGTACGCGATGGAACACAAACTCCTCTAAAGGTAGCGTTACCCTTGTAGGAGCACAGCTTGCTGGCGATGGCGATCTAAGGACGCCATCGCCGGCAAGCTGTGCTCCTACAAGGGATGAAGCGTAGCCGTATCCATTTGCGACATACCTGATAACCCGCTTTTACCGATTCTTGCGGCTTGCAGCCGACCGCCCGTCGCTATAGCGAATCGACATACCCATCCCCGCCATCCTTGTAGGGCAATCCCTACCCCCAACCTTCCATCCGGCTGAGGCCATTCTCTCCTGCACCCCGATTTGCGTGGCCGGCAGTGTCCACTAGGCTTAGCCCACAGCAGTCATCAACAACAAAGGTGCGGGTATGAGCCAGGTCGATTCAAACGCAGGGGCCAGCGACATTCTGGTCAGCTTTCGTGGAGTGCAGAAAAGCTACGACGGCGAGAACCTGATCGTCAAAGACCTCAACCTGGACATTCGCAAAGGCGAATTCCTCACCTTGCTCGGGCCATCCGGCTCCGGCAAGACCACCAGCCTGATGATGCTCGCCGGTTTTGAAACACCGACCGCGGGCGAAATCCTGCTGTCCGGGCGTTCCATCAACAACGTGCCGCCACACAAGCGTGACATCGGCATGGTGTTCCAGAACTACGCGTTGTTCCCGCACATGACCGTCGCCGAGAACCTCGCGTTCCCGCTGACCGTGCGCGGCATGAACAAGAGCGACGTCAGCGACAAGGTCAAGAAAGTCCTGAGCATGGTCCAGCTCGACGCCTTTGCTCAGCGCTATCCGGCACAACTGTCCGGCGGACAGCAGCAGCGTGTGGCGCTGGCCCGGGCGCTGGTGTTCGAGCCGCAGCTGGTGCTGATGGACGAACCCCTCGGCGCACTCGATAAACAACTGCGCGAACACATGCAGATGGAGATCAAACACCTGCATCAACGCCTCGGTGTGACCGTGGTCTACGTGACCCATGACCAGGGTGAAGCCCTGACCATGTCTGACCGGGTGGCGGTGTTCCATCAAGGCGAAATTCAGCAGATCGCGCCACCGCGCACTCTCTACGAAGAGCCGAAAAATACCTTCGTCGCCAACTTCATCGGCGAGAACAACCGCCTCAACGGCCGCTTGCACAGCCAGACCGGTGATCGCTGCATCGTTGAACTGGGTCGCGGCGAAAAAGTTGAAGCGCTGGCGGTCAACGTCGGCAAGACCGGCGAACCGGTCACGCTGTCGATTCGTCCCGAGCGCATCAGCCTCAATGGTTCCAGCGAATCATGCGTCAACCGCTTCTCAGGGAGGGTAGCGGAATTCATCTATCTGGGCGATCACGTCCGGGTTCGCCTGGAAGTCTGCGGCAAGACCGACTTCTTCGTGAAACAACCGATTGCCGAGCTCGATCCCGCGCTGGCTGTCGGCGACGTGGTACCGCTTGGCTGGCAGGTCGAACACGTACGCGCGCTCGACCCACTTTTAGAGGCGAACTGATCGCCCCCCTGCTTCAACCAACCCTGCACGTGGAGAGAACAATAAATGTTGAGATCCCTGAAATTCACCGCCCTGGTCATGGGCATGATCGGTGCGGCACACGCGATGGCCGCGGGTCCGGACCTGACTGTGGTGTCCTTTGGCGGGGCGAACAAGGCTGCGCAGGTCAAAGCCTTCTACGCGCCGTGGGAAGCGGCAGGCAACGGCAAGATCGTGGCAGGTGAGTACAACGGCGAAATGGCCAAGGTCAAAGCCATGGTCGACACCAAGAGCGTGTCCTGGGACCTGGTAGAAGTTGAATCGCCAGAACTGTCCCGTGGCTGCGACGAAGACATGTTCGAGCAGCTTGATCCGAAGTTGTTCGGCAAAACCGAAGACTACGTCAAAGGCGCTATCCAGCCGTGCGGCGTGGGTTTCTTCGTGTGGTCGACCGTGTTGGCCTACAACGCCGACAAACTGGCTTCCGCGCCAACCAGCTGGGTGGATTTCTGGGACACCAAGAAATTCCCGGGCAAACGTGGCCTGCGTAAAGGCGCCAAGTACACCCTGGAATTCGCTCTGATGGCCGACGGCGTTGCGCCCAAAGACGTCTACAAAGTACTGGCTGGCAAGGATGGTCAGGACCGCGCGTTCAAGAAGCTCGATGAGCTGAAACCAAGCATCCAGTGGTGGGAAGCCGGCGCACAACCGCCGCAGTACCTCGCTTCCGGTGACGTGGTCATGAGCTCGGCCTACAACGGCCGGATCGCTGCCGTGCAGAAAGAAAGCAACCTGAAAGTGGTGTGGAACGGCGGCATCTACGACTTCGACGCATGGGCGATTCCAAAAGGTCTGGATAAAGCACGGGCAGAAGCGGCGAAGAAATTCATCGCTTTCACCGTGCAGCCACAGCAGCAGAAGACCTACTCGGAAAACATCGCCTACGGCCCGGCCAATATCCTGGCCGTACCGTTGCTGCCCAAGGATGTCCTGAAAGACATGCCGACCACCCCGGAAAACATCGCCAACCAGGTGCAGATCGACGTCAGCTTCTGGGCTGACAACGGCGAGCAACTGGAACAGCGTTTCAATTCCTGGGCTGCGAAGTAACTTGCGATTGAACCTGTAGGAGCTGGCTTGCCAGCGATCCGGGCGGCACGGTGTATCAGCCAGACCCCGTTATCGTTCATCGCTGGCAAGCCAGGCTCCTACAGGTGATCAATTGTTATCAAGAACAGAAGTGGCCTTGCCCTCAAAGAGTGCCACTTCTGTAACGATCAAAGATTTCCGGAGTACGCCATGGCCACCGCCATTCCCCTGAACGCGGGCACTGACCCCACCTTGAAGCAGCGACTCAAGCACGCCGAGCGGATCAACCGCTGGAAGGCTCAAGCCTTGATCGCGCCGTTGGTGCTGTTTCTGTTGCTGGTGTTCCTGGTGCCCATCGTGGCGCTACTCTACAAAAGCGTGGGTAACCCGGAAGTGGTCGGCGGCATGCCGCGCACCGTGTCGGCCATCGCTAGCTGGGACGGCCGAGGCCTGCCCGCTGAACCGGTTTACAAAGCGGCCAGCGAAGACCTCGCCGAAGCCCGCAAGAATCAAACCCTGGGCGACTTGTCCAAGCGCTTGAACATGGAATTGGCCGGCTACCGCAGCCTGCTGACCAAAACCGCCCGCGCCTTGCCGTTCGCCACTGAACCGGCCTCCTATAAAGAAGCGCTGGAAGGTCTCGACGAGCGCTGGGGCGACCCGGCCTACTGGCAGGCCGTGCGCCGCAACGTCAGCAGCATTACGCCTTACTACCTGCTGGCGGCGGTCGATCATCGTATCGATGACCTCGGCGAACTGGCCCCGGCCACACCCGACCAGGCGATTTACCTCGACATTTTTGCCCGGACTTTCTGGATGGGCCTGATCATTACGGCGATCTGCCTGGTACTGGCGTATCCATTGGCCTACTTGCTGGCGAACCTGCCTTCGCGTCAAAGCAACCTGTTGATGATTCTGGTCCTGCTGCCGTTCTGGACCTCGATCCTGGTGCGCGTCGCCGCCTGGATCGTATTGCTGCAATCGGGCGGGCTGATCAACAGCGGCCTGATGGCCATGGGCATCATCGATAAGCCACTGGAACTGGTGTTCAACCGTACTGGCGTCTACATCTCCATGGTGCACATCCTGCTGCCGTTCATGATTCTGCCGATCTACAGCGTCATGAAAGGCATCTCGCCGACGTACATGCGCGCCGCGATTTCCCTCGGCTGCCACCCGTTCGCCAGTTTCTGGCGGGTGTACTTCCCGCAGACCTATGCCGGTGTCGGCGCCGGTTGCCTGTTGGTGTTCATCCTCGCCATCGGCTACTACATCACCCCGGCGTTGCTGGGCAGCCCGAACGATCAGATGGTCAGCTACTTCGTCGCCTTCTACACCAACACCAGCATCAACTGGGGCATGGCGACCGCACTGGGCGGGCTGTTGCTGCTGGCGACCGTGGTGCTTTATCTGATTTACAGCTGGCTGGTGGGCGCCAGTCGCCTGCGCCTGAGCTAAGGGGAGAACGAAATGCTGAGTCCTTATATGTCGCCCGTTGAGCGGGTGTGGTTCTACAGTTTGCGGATTCTCTGCGGCTTGATTCTGTTGTTCCTGATTCTGCCGGTGCTGGTGATTATTCCGCTGTCGTTCAACTCGGGCAGTTTCCTGGTGTACCCGCTGCAAGGCTTTTCGCTCCACTGGTATCAAGACTTCTTCGCCTCGGCGGAATGGATGCGCTCACTCAAGAACAGCATCATTGTTGCCCCGGCGGCGACGGTGTTGGCGATGGTCTTCGGTACGCTCGCGGCGATTGGCCTGACGCGCGGCGATTTTCCGGGCAAAGCGCTGGTCATGGCATTGGTCATTTCGCCGATGGTAGTGCCGGTGGTGATCATTGGTGTAGCGAGTTACCTGTTCTTTGCCCCGTTGGGGTTGGGCAACAGCTTCTTTTCGCTGATCGTGGTGCACGCGGTGTTGGGTGTGCCGTTTGTGATCATCACCGTGTCGGCGACGTTGCAGGGGTTCAACCAGAATCTGGTGCGCGCCGCTGCAAGCCTGGGTGCCTCGCCACTGACGGCGTTTCGCCGGGTGACGTTGCCGTTGATTGCGCCGGGCGTGATTTCGGGGGCGCTGTTTGCCTTTGCGACATCGTTCGATGAAGTGGTGGTGACGTTGTTCCTGGCCGGTCCGGAACAAGCGACCTTGCCACGGCAGATGTTCAGCGGGATCCGCGAAAACCTCAGCCCGACGATTGCGGCTGCGGCGACGTTGCTGATCGCCTTCTCGGTGATCCTGCTGCTGACCCTGGAATGGCTGCGCGGTCGCAGCGAAAAACTGCGTACCGCCCAGGTCTGATACCACTCCCTGTAGGAGCCGGCTTGCTGGCGAATGGAGCAACGCGGTGTACCTGATACACCGCTTTCGCTGGCAAGCCAGCTCCTACAGGGACGGTGTGGAAACCCGGCTTCGGTCATTCATGTCCTTCTGTAGGAGCCGGCTTGCCGGCGAATGGAGCAACGCGGTGTACCTGATACACCGCTTTCGCTGGCAAGCCAGCTCCTACAGGGACGGTGTGGAAACCCGGCTTCGGTCATTCATGTCCTTCTGTAGGAGCCGGCTTGCTGGCGAATGGAGCAACGCGGTGTACCTGATACACCGCTTTCGCTGGCAAGCCAGCTCCTACAGGGACGGTGTGGAAACCCGGCTTCGGTCATTCATGTCCTTCTGTAGGAGCCGGCTTGCCGGCGAATGGAGCAACGCGGTGTACCTGATACACCGCTTTCGCTGGCAAGCCAGCTCCTACAGGGACGGTGTGGAAACCCGGCTTCGGTCATTCATGTCCTGAATAGCAGACAACCCCCAATCCCCAGCTACTATTGTGCCCAGCTCCCCTACCTATAAGAGGCTGCGCACGATGAGTCTTTCCTCTTTCAAAATCGCTCACAAATTGATCACCGGCGCAGGTGCCATCGAGCAGCTCGCCGCTGAACTGACGCGTCTTGATGTCGATAACCCGCTGATCGTTACCGATGCGGCGCTGGTCCAGTCCGGCACGGTCGAATTGGCGCTGGCACAACTGGGAGACCGGTCCTACGAGATTTTCGACCGGGTCCTGCCAGACCCGGAAATCGCCATCGTCGAAGACTGCATGCGGGTGTATCGCGACGGCGGGCATGACGGCTTGATTGGTTTAGGCGGCGGCAGTGCCATAGACATCGCCAAGAGCGTGGCGGCGTATGCCGGTTATCACGGCGCACTCGAAGATTTGTTCGGCGTCGATCAAGTGCCGCGCAAAGGCCCGCCGCTGATCGCCATCCCGACCACGGCCGGTACGGGTTCGGAAGTCACCAACGTGGCCATCCTCTCCGACAAGGTCGCGCAGCTGAAAAAAGGCATCGTCAGCGACTATCTATTACCGGACGTGGCGCTGGTCAGTCCACAAATGACCCTGACCTGTCCGCGCAGTGTCACCGCTGCCAGCGGCGTCGATGCGCTGGTGCATGCCATCGAGTCCTACCTGTCGGTCAATGCCTCGCCGATCACCGACGCCTTGGCCATCGGCGCCATCAAACTGATCGCCAAAGCGCTGCCCAAGGCCTATGCCAATCCGTCCAACCTGCAGGCCCGTGAAGACATGGCCACCGCCAGCCTGATGGCGGGCATGGCGTTCGGCAATGCGGGGGTCGGCGCGGTGCACGCGTTGGCGTACCCGTTGGGCGGACGTTTCAATATCGCCCACGGTGTCAGCAACGCCTTGTTGCTGCCTTATGTCATGACCTGGAACAAGATGGCGTGCGTTGAGCGCATGCAAGATATTGCCGAAGCCATGGGGGTGAAGACCGCTCATCTGAGCGCCAACGAAGCGGCGGACAAAGCCGTGGAGGCGATGACCGCTCTGTGTGCAGCGGTAGAAATCCCGTTGGGCTTGCGCAGTTTCGGTGTTCCCGAAGACGCCATCCCGGCCATGGCTGCGGAAGCGGCGGGGATCGAGCGCCTGATGCGCAACAATCCTCGCAAACTGAGTGCCGTCGATATCGAGAAAATCTACCGAGCGGCGTACTAGAGCCTGCCGTCACATAATGATCGAAGGCAGGCCCAATCATCGCGGTCACAGTGCGCGCGCCAAAGTATGAGGTATACAATGCGCGCCATCGTGATTCCGCTCAAAAAGGTGCGTCATGCAGCCCTTCGTTATTGCTCCGTCGATTCTCTCCGCCGACTTCGCCCGCCTGGGCGAAGAAGTGGACAACGTCCTGGCCGCCGGTGCCGACTTCGTGCACTTCGATGTCATGGACAACCATTACGTGCCCAACCTGACCATCGGCCCGATGGTATGCGCGGCGCTACGCAAGTACGGCGTGACCGCGCCAATCGACGCGCACCTGATGGTCAGCCCGGTGGACCGCATCGTCGGTGATTTCATTGAAGCCGGCGCGACCTACATCACCTTCCACCCGGAAGCCTCGCAGCACGTCGACCGTTCCCTGCAACTGATCCGCGAGGGCGGCTGCAAGTCGGGCCTGGTGTTCAATCCGGCGACCCCGCTGAGCGTGCTCGAATACGTGATGGACAAGGTCGACATGATCTTGCTGATGAGCGTCAACCCGGGCTTTGGCGGGCAGAAGTTCATCCCTGGCACCCTCGACAAACTGCGTCAGGCGCGGGCGTTGATCGATGCCTCCGGGCGTGACATTCGCCTGGAAATCGACGGCGGCGTGAACGTGAACAACATCCGTGAAATCGCCGCCGCTGGCGCTGACACTTTCGTTGCGGGCTCGGCGATTTTCAATGCGCCGAACTATCAGGAAGTGATCGAGAAGATGCGCGCCGAACTGGCACTGGCTCGCCCATGAGTGGTTTTGAGCAGTTGTTCCCGGGGCGTCTGCCGCGGCTGGTGATGTTCGATCTGGATGGCACGCTGATCGATTCGCTCCCGGACCTCGCAGCGGCTGTGGATAACATGCTGCTCAAGCTGGGCCGCCAGCCTGCCGGCATCGAGTCGGTACGTGAATGGGTCGGTAACGGCGCGCCGGTATTGGTGCGTCGTGCGCTGGCGGGTGCCATCGAGCACTCTGCCGTCGACAACGTTGAGGCTGAACACGCGCTGGAGATTTTCATGCAGGCCTATGGCGCAAGCCATGAGCTGACCGTGGTTTACCCCGGTGTGCGCGACACCTTGAAGTGGCTGCACAAGCAGGGCGTGGAGATGGCGCTGATCACCAACAAACCGGAGCGTTTCGTCGCGCCGTTGCTGGATCAGATGAAAATCGGCCGCTACTTCAAATGGATCATCGGTGGCGATACTTTGCCGCAGAAAAAACCCGATCCGGCCGCGCTGTTTTTCGTGATGAAAATGGCCAACATCCCGGCCTCGCAATCCTTGTTCGTCGGCGATTCGCGCAGCGATGTGCTGGCGGCGAAAGCGGCAGGGGTCAAGTGTGTGGCGCTCAGTTACGGCTATAACCATGGCCGGCCGATCGCCGAAGAGTCGCCGGCGCTGGTGATCGACGATCTGCGCAAACTAATTCCCGGTTGCCTGGATCCAGCCGCTGAGATAACGTTGCGCGACGCTGTTCAACCCCCTGCTGGAAACGCCATCGTGGTGGTCACTCGCAAACTCTGGATGAAAGTCATCAAGGCCCTGGCCCGCTGGCGTTGGCGCGCCTGACTTGTTCCTGGCCGGCGTACCGGCGCGTTTGCATACCTGACCGTTAGACCCTCAAGCCACGAGGCTACCCTATGATCCGCGAAGAATTCCTGCGTTTGGCTGCTGCCGGCTACAACCGCATCCCGCTTGCCTGCGAAACCCTGGCTGACTTTGACACGCCGCTGTCGATCTACCTGAAACTGGCCGACGAGCCGAACTCCTACCTGCTGGAATCGGTTCAGGGCGGGGAAAAGTGGGGCCGGTATTCGATCATTGGTCTGCCGTGCCGCACCGTGCTGCGGGTGCATGACCATCACGTCAGTGTGACCGTCGACGGCGTCGAGACCGAAAGCCACGACGTTGAAGACCCGTTGGCCTTCGTTGAAACCTTCAAGGCCCGTTACAACGTGCCGACCATCGCCGGCCTGCCGCGTTTCAACGGCGGTCTGGTGGGTTACTTCGGTTATGACTGCGTGCGGTACGTGGAGAAGCGCTTGGGCAAATGCCCGAACCCGGATCCACTGGGCGTGCCGGACATTCTGCTGATGGTTTCCGACGCCGTCGTGGTGTTCGACAACCTCGCCGGCAAGATGCACGCGATTGTGCTGGCTGATCCGACCCAGGCCGGTGCTTTCGAGCAAGGCCTGGAACGTCTGGAAGAATTGCTGGAAAAACTCCGCCAGCCGATCACACCGCGCCGTGGCCTGGATTTCAGCAAGCAGCAGTCGGCTGATCCGGTGTTCCGTTCGAGTTTCACCCAGGACGATTACGAAAAAGCCGTCGACACCATCAAGGAATACATCCTGGCTGGTGACTGCATGCAGGTCGTGCCGTCCCAGCGCATGTCGATCGACTTCAAGGCTGCGCCGATCGATCTGTACCGGGCGCTGCGCTGCTTCAACCCGACGCCTTATATGTACTTCTTCAACTTCGGCGACTTCCATGTCGTCGGCAGTTCGCCGGAAGTGCTGGTGCGGGTCGAAGACAATCTGATTACCGTGCGCCCGATTGCAGGCACCCGTCCACGCGGCGCCAACGAAGAAGCCGATCTGGCACTGGAAAAAGACCTGCTGTCCGACGACAAGGAAATCGCCGAGCATTTGATGCTGATCGACCTGGGCCGCAACGACACCGGTCGGGTCTCGGAAATCGGCTCGGTGAAGCTCACCGAGAAGATGGTCATCGAGCGTTATTCCAACGTGATGCACATCGTGTCCAACGTCACCGGGCAGTTGAAGGCCGGTCTGACGGCGATGGACGCGCTGCGGGCGATTCTGCCGGCTGGCACGTTGTCGGGCGCACCGAAGATTCGTGCGATGGAAATCATCGACGAATTGGAACCGGTGAAACGTGGCGTCTACGGCGGCGCGGTCGGTTACTTTGCCTGGAACGGCAACATGGACACCGCGATTGCGATCCGCACCGCAGTGATCAAGAACGGCGAACTGCATGTGCAGGCCGGTGGCGGCATCGTCGCCGACTCGGTGCCGGCGCTGGAATGGGAAGAAACCCTGAACAAACGGCGAGCGATGTTCCGCGCCGTGGCCCTGGCCGAACAAACCCCCTCTCCACAGTAAGTGTTCAGCATAAAAAAACGCGGCGCCTGTGAGGGCGCCGCGTTTTTTTATGGCCTCGCGATTTAGAAGTCCAGCGCAACCCCTAGGTTAATCCCTTGCTGAGTAAAGTCGTCATCCTTGCGAATGTTGTAGCTGGCGCGCAGTGCCAGTTCCTTGGTGAGGTTGTGGCTTACCCCGAGGTTCACCCGGTTCAGATTGGTTTGCGGGGTGTAGCCTTCCAGCGTGAACTGATTGTTCGGCAGGCTGTTGAGGCTGATTGACACGTCCTGGGTATCGTCGTTGTACTCACGCTCGTGAGCCACTTCGCCGAATACCTCGGTTTGTGAGGTGATCTGGTATTTGCCCTGCAATCCGACGCCGAGGCGCCGGGAAATACTCTCCTGATCAGCAAAGGTCAGCGCTGTGGAGTCACTGGCTTGCTCCGAGTAGCCATCGACTTTTACCTTGGAGAAATCGGCGCTGACAAACGGCGACAGGTGCCAAGGGCTGCTGGCTTGTTGTGCGATGTCGTAGCCGATGCGAGCGCTAGCGGCTTCGACGTAACCACTGGTGTCGCCTTTTTCGCTGCGTTCGTTGGCGCCCAGCTGGAATTTACGCTTGAGGCTGTCGTAGTCCAGATGCCCGCCCGTCAACGCCATGTCGGCCCACACGCGGTTTTGCTGGTATTGGGCGAATGCGGTGCCCAGGTACGTGTTGAGCTTGTAGTCGGAGTCGTTATTCCCGGCTTCGAGTTTCTGGTTGTAGAAACCGGCCGCCACCCCCACGCGCCAGGCATCGTCGAGGCGATAGCTGCCGCCGATGTTCAGGTTGTAACCGTTACCGTCGGCGCTGGCGGCGCTGCCCTGATCGTCAAAATCCTGATGCTGGCCACCGCCGGCAACGATCGCTTGCCATTGACCAACGCCTTGCCAGTTTTCCCAATCGGCCATCCATTGGTTGCGCAGTTCATCTTGATGCGCGCGCAGGGTGCCTTGGGCCATTTGCGGCAGTAGCGTCAGCTCCCACGGCGCTGACAACAGCGAATACGCATAATCGGCAATCAGGCGTTGCCCGGCTTCGGTCGGGTGTACCGAGTCGTTGTAGATCAGCTTGGTCGGGTCTGGTGTGGCGCTGTTGATACCGTAACGGGCGTTCTCGGTGCAGCCGCTGCCGCTGAAGCAGGTGGCGCTCAGGTTCTGGTCGGTGGCCAGGCCAAATTGCGCCGGGTTGGCGAACGTCTCTTTGAGAAGCACTGGAATGTTGAGTGGGATGATTTCTGCATTGATGTTCTGCAGTCGGCTGACCAGTTCAGTGTTGAATTGGGCGCTGAGCTGGGAGGTGAACGCTTGCAGCGGGGAGCCGTTGAACGCCGGGGTGAAACCAATATCGGGCAGCAGCCAGACCATGACGTATTTTGCGCCGGCGGTTTGCAGCGTCTGTACGCTATCAGCCAATCGGTCGGCGGCGGCACTGGCCTGAGGCAGGCTGGTGACGCGGCCCTGCAGGAAGTCGTTACCGCCACCCGACAGGTAATACAGCGCGTTCGGGTCGGCACGGAAGTTGTTCGAAGGCAGGTAACCCGCTCGGGTACGCTCGCCGGTGTCGGAAATACTGGTGATCGAATCGAGAATCTGATCGGTGCGATAACCGCCGACGGCCCAGTTGTTGCCATCGGGCTGGCCATTGCTGGCGCGCACCGCCGAATTCGATGACGCGGTCTGGTCCGCGGTGTACCCCAGTTTTCCACCCAGTATCTGCGTGGAGTTGAGTGAGCGGATTTCGCCGCTGCCATCCAGATAAACCGGCCCCGTCCGGTTGGTATAGCGTTGCGTCGCCCCGGCAGGCCCGCCGGTGTCGGCAAAGGTTCCGGCGTCGTTGAGACTGTCGCCGAAGACGACGAAATTAGTGTAAGGATTCGGTGCGGCGTTCGCTTGGGCGCAGGCCATCGCGAGCAAGCATCCTGCGAGCGGTACAAACAACGTCTGTTTGATCATGAGCAAGTCCATTTATTTATTGTTGTAGTGAACGAAACGACAGTACCAAAAACTTCCAGCCTTTTGCCATCTGTCGCGAAGCCTTTGATAGTTTCGCGAGCAGTGGCCCCGGCCATATTGCACGCTCTGCCCGGCTAAGTTACTGTGCCCGGACGTATGAAAGAGACCTTCTCCGTGTTGATCATCAGTAAACTCCTGGATCAAGTCATCAAGGCACACGCCCGCTGGCGTTGGCGCGCCTGAATTCTTTTTGCCGGCCCCGCCGGACTTGTACCCGCTTTGCCTTCGTTACCTGTTTGAAATGCCGCTTTGCTGGCGCTACTCCAGCACCTGACAAAGCGCAGCGCGCTGCGGGTAATTCATTCGAAGGCCATCTTTAAAGTCAGTGAATTCAAGAGGTTCAAAACGCCATGTTGCTGATGATCGATAACTACGACTCCTTTACCTACAACGTTGTGCAGTACCTCGGTGAGCTCGGCTCCCAGGTCAAAGTCGTGCGCAACGATGAGCTGACCATCGCTGAAATCGAAGCCCTCAACCCAGAGCGCATCGTGGTGTCCCCCGGTCCTTGCACCCCGACCGAAGCCGGGATCTCGATTGAAGCGATCAAGCATTTCGCCGGCAAACTGCCGATTCTTGGCGTCTGCCTCGGCCATCAGTCCATCGGCCAGGCCTTTGGCGGTGATGTGGTTCGCGCCCGTCAAGTGATGCACGGAAAGACTAGCCCGGTATTCCACGAGGACAAGGGCGTATTCGAAGGCCTGAATCGCCCGCTGACGGTGACGCGCTATCATTCGCTGATCGTCAAGCGTGAAACCCTGCCCGATTGCCTGGAGCTCACCGCCTGGACCCAACTTGAAGACGGTTCGGTCGACGAGATCATGGGCTTGCGCCACAAGACACTGAACATCGAAGGCGTGCAGTTCCACCCCGAGTCGATTCTCACCGAGCAGGGCCATGAGCTGTTCGCAAACTTCCTCAAACAAACCGGCGGCACGCGCTAAGGACTTTTCATGAATATCAAGACAGCCCTGGGCCGTATCGTCGATCATCTCGACCTCAGCACCGATGAGATGCGCGATGTGATGCGCGAAATCATGACCGGCCAATGCACGGATGCGCAGATCGGCGCATTCATGATGGCCATGCGCATGAAGAGCGAAAGCATCGACGAAATCGTCGGCGCGGTGTCGGTCATGCGCGAGCTGGCGGACAAAGTCGAACTCAAGACCCTCGACGGCGTGGTCGATGTGGTCGGTACCGGCGGTGACGGTGCCAACATTTTCAACGTGTCGACCGCTTCTTCTTTCGTTGTTGCAGCGGCTGGTTGCACTGTGGCCAAGCACGGTAACCGTGCGGTGTCGGGCAAAAGCGGCAGCGCCGATTTGCTGGAGGCGGCTGGTATCTACTTGAACCTGACGCCGGTTCAGGTGGCTCGATGCATCGACAACGTCGGCATCGGTTTCATGTTCGCCCAGACTCACCACCGTGCCATGAAGTACGCCGCCGGTCCGCGCAAGGAGCTTGGCCTGCGTACCCTTTTCAACATGCTCGGCCCGCTTACGAATCCGGCCGGCGTGAAGCATCAGGTGGTGGGCGTGTTCAATCAGGCACTGTGCCGGCCGTTGGCCGAAGTCCTGCAGCGATTGGGCAGCAAGCACGTGCTGGTAGTGCATTCCAAGGATGGCCTGGACGAATTCAGCCTGGCCGCGCCGACCTTTGTGGCGGAATTGAGAAACGACCAGATCACCGAATATTGGGTCGAGCCGGAAGACCTGGGCATGAAAAGCCAGAGCCTGCATGGGCTGGCAGTCGAAAGCCCGGCGGCCTCGCTGGAATTGATTCGCGATGCCTTGGGCAAACGCAAAACCGAAAGCGGTCAGAAAGCCGCCGAGATGATTATGCTCAATGCCGGTGCCGCGCTGTACGCCGCCGACCATGCAACCAGTTTGAAAGAAGGCGTTGCCCTGGCGCACGATGCGCTGCACACAGGCCTCGCTCGGGAGAAACTGGAGGAGTTGGGTGCATTTACCGCGGTATTCAAAGTGGAGAATGAAGGATGAGTGTACCGACGGTTCTGGAAAACATTCTGGCGCGCAAGGTCCAGGAAGTCGCCGAGCGTAGCGCTCGTGTGAGCCTGGCCGAGCTGGAAAGTCTGGCCAAGGCGGCCGATGCACCCCGTGGTTTTGCCCAGGCGTTGTTGGCGCAAGCCAAGCTCAAGCAGCCGGCGGTGATTGCAGAAATCAAGAAAGCCTCGCCGAGCAAGGGCGTGATCCGCGAGAACTTCGTTCCCGCCGACATCGCCAAGAGCTATGAAAAGGGCGGCGCGACGTGTTTGTCGGTGCTGACCGATATCGATTATTTCCAGGGCGCCGATGCGTATCTGCAACAGGCCCGGGCGGCGTGCAAACTGCCGGTGATCCGCAAGGACTTCATGATCGATCCTTATCAGATCGTCGAAGCGCGGGCGCTGGGCGCCGATTGCGTGTTGTTGATCGTTTCCGCGCTGGATGACGTGAAAATGGCCGAGCTGGCTGCCGTGGCAAAAAGTGTCGGCCTCGATGTGCTGGTGGAAGTTCACGACGGCGACGAGCTGGAGCGGGCCTTGAAAACCCTCGACACACCGCTGGTCGGCATCAACAACCGTAACCTGCACACCTTCGACGTCAGCCTGGAAACCACACTCGACCTGTTGCCGCGTATCCCTCGTGATCGTCTGGTGATTACCGAAAGTGGCATCCTCAACCGCGCCGATGTCGAGCTGATGGAAATCAGCGACGTTTATGCGTTCCTGGTTGGCGAGGCGTTCATGCGCGCCGAAAGCCCGGGGACGGAGTTGCAACGTCTGTTCTTCCCGGAGCGCGGTACTGCGGTGAGTGGTTCTACACTCGACTGATTCCGACAGGAAAACCGTGGTGCGCCCTTCGCGAGCAAGCCCGCTCCTACATTTAATCCGCGCTCATCCAGGTAGCGACGATCAAATGTAGGAGCGGGCTTGCTCGCGAAGAGGCCCTCGAAGTTTCCAAAGATCTAAAACCTTGCGGAGTATTCCATGACCCAGCCGACCAATCTGACGATCGAAGCCGGCCTGCAAGCCGAACAGGATTTGCTGGCATCGGTCTGCGCCGCCGATTCGGAATTCGGCCTGCTGTTCTGGCAACCCAGCGACCGGGCCTTGGTCATGCCCCGACGCTTGAATCGTCTGCCCGGTTTTGACGCGGCCTGCGAAGTTTCAGCCGCTGCCGGTTGGCCGGTCCTATTGCGTGAAACCGGCGGCGAACCGGTGCCGCAATCGGCATCAACCATCAACATCGCATTGGTCTACGCACCACCACGCAGTGAAGGCGACCAGAACCGGATCGAAACCGCCTATCGCCGACTCTGCGATCCGATCTGCCAGTTGCTGGACGAACTGGGCGGCGTGTCGTCCCTCGGCGAAATCGATGGCGCATTCTGCGACGGCCGTTTCAACGTCAACCTTGATGGCCGCAAGATGGTCGGTACCGCTCAACGCTGGCGCCAAAGCAAGGGCGGCACGCGTCCGGTCGGGTTGGTGCACGGTGCGTTGTTGCTGGATAACGAGCGCGAATCGATGGTGGCGGCGGTCAATTGCTTCAATGAAGCCTGCGGTCTGGATCAGCGCGTTCGCGCCGAAAGCCACATCGCCCTGCATGAGAAGTTCGCCGCGCCCGATGCGCTCGGTCGGCTCGATGCGCTTTATCGCCAGTTGCTGGCAGACATGTTCAAGGTTTAGCGCGTACCGAAGACCACCATGGTCTTGCCTTTGACGTCCACCAGGTTGCGTTCTTCCAGATCTTTGAGCACGCGACCGACCATTTCACGCGAACAGCCGACAATCCGGCCGATTTCCTGGCGGGTCACTTTGATCTGCATGCCGTCCGGGTGGGTCATCGCGTCCGGCTGCTTGCACAGTTCCAGCAGGCAACGGGCGACGCGACCTGTCACGTCGAAGAACGCCAAGTCACCGACCTTGCGCGTGGTGTTGCGCAGACGCTGTGCGATTTGTCCGCTGAGGACGTAAAGAATGTCTGGATCTTGCTGGGACAGCTCGCGGAATTTCGCGTAGCTGATTTCCGCGACCTCGCATTCGATCTTCGCGCGGACCCAAGCGCTGCGTGCCTGTTCCAGTCCGGCCTGTTCGAACAGCCCCAACTCCCCGAAAAAATCCCCGGCGTTCAGGTAGGCGATGATCATTTCACGACCGTCGTCATCCTCGATCAGGATCGTGACCGAGCCTTTGATAATGAAAAACAGCGTTTCCGAGCGATCGCCCGCACAAATAATGTTGCTCTTGGCCGCATAGCGACGGCGTTGGCAATGCATCAACAGCTTGTCGAGGTTTTTGATTTTGGGTATTGGGGTAATAGCAACCATGGTTGTATCCCGAAAAGACTTCACGGTGTGTGTTGGTTTTCTTGTGAGTCGCCGACAACGGTCGATGCAAAGCTGGCTATGCGCCAGTGAATTGGCGCCAGCTTAACAGACGTTTCCTTCAAGATTTGAGAATTTACCTACGTTGTAGACACTTGCGTCCTAGGAAGGTGAGACGCTGTCAATCAAGGGCCCTGTGCTAAGCTGGCGACCCTTTTTTAGACAGTGGAGTCTTGGCGATGAAGGCACGCATCCAATGGGCTGGCGAAGCCATGTTCCTCGGTGAATCCGGCAGCGGTCACGTGGTGGTCATGGACGGTCCGCCCGATGCCGGCGGTCGCAACCTGGGTGTCCGGCCGATGGAAATGCTCCTGCTCGGTGTTGGCGGTTGCAGCAATTTCGACGTGGTCAGCATCCTCAAGAAGTCCCGTCAGGCCGTCGAAAGCTGCGAAGCCTTCCTCGAAGCCGAGCGTGCGACCGAGGACCCTAAAGTCTTCACCAGGATTCACATGCATTTTGTGGTCAAGGGGCGCGGGTTGAAAGAAGCCCAGGTCAAACGCGCCATCGAGCTGTCGGCAGAGAAGTATTGCTCGGCCTCGATCATGTTGGGTGCGGCAGGCGTGGCGATTACCCACGATTACGAGATCATCGAACTCGGTTGAGTCAGGCACAAAAAAGGCGACTCCCTCACGGCAGTCGCCTTTTTTATGTCTGTCGCAAAACCTTTGTAGGAGCAAGGCTTGCCCGCGATAGCGTTCTCGAGATCGCCATCGCGGGCAAGCCATGCTCCTGCGAAAAGCCCCTGAGGTCAGATCCGATAAGTACTCTTGGTCATCACCTTGGCCAACAGACTCATCCCGAACTTGACCGGTGCCGGAAAACGGAGCCCTCCGGCATCCAGTGCACTTTCCGCGTGATGTTCTTCATCAATTCGCATCTGCTCAAGAATCGCCCGGGACTTTTCGTCCTCGGCTGGCAATTGCTCAAGGTGTTCATTCAAGTGCTTGCACACCTGATGTTCAGTGGCGGCAACGAACCCCAGGCTGACTTTGTCGCTGATCAACCCGGCCACCGCACCGATCCCGAACGACATGCCATAAAACAGCGGATTGAGAATGCTGGTGTGACTGCCCAGCTGATGAATGCGTTGCTCGCACCACACCAAATGGTCGATCTCTTCTTCGGCAGCATGCTCCATGGCGGCACGCACATGCGGGAGCTTGGCAGTCAGGGCTTGCCCTTGATACAGCGCCTGAGCGCAGACCTCGCCGGTATGGTTGATGCGCATCAGGCCGGCAACGTGCCGGGTGTCTTCATCGCTCAATTTCGCATCGGGCTGGACGATGGCCGGCGACGGACGGCAGGGCTGGCCGCCGAAGGGCAACAGGGTGCGCATGGCGGCGTCAGCTTGCAGCAGAAGACGGTCAATCGGCGAGTAGTGACGTTGGGTAGTCATGCTGACCTCCGGGAAAAATCTCGGCGGCCAGTTTAACCCAATCGGCCGGGGAAGGTTTGCGCTGGGTCATGCGGGAGTGGCTGGCCACTCCCCTGGAACAGTCTGCAATCAGCCCGGCGGCCAGTGCATCTGGCGCTGACCCAGCACATGCATATGAATGTGATAGACGGTCTGTCCACCTTCCTCATTGCAATTCATGACAATGCGGAAGCCTTTTTCGCAACCCAGCTCCAGCGCCAGACGCTGCGCGGTGAACAGAATATGCCCGGCCAGTGCCTTGTCGTCCTCGGTGAGGTCGTTGAGGGTGCGCACGGGTTTCTTCGGGACCACCAGAAAATGCACCGGTGCCTGTGGGTTGATATCGTGGAAGGCCAGTACCTGGTCGTCCTCGTAAATGATCTTTGCCGGGATTTCCCGATTGATGATCTTGGTGAACAGAGTATCCACAGCTGTTTTCTCCGTTGTTTTGGCTGGCCTGAGTGTACCCATGGTTTTACCGTAGGACCATTCAGCGTGGGCAGTAAACCTTGTTGACCATGCCGGCGATTGTCCGGTTTAACCAGCGAGAGCCGAGCCGCGGCAGAAAGGCGCGCCAACGGTTGCGTCGGCCTGGAATAATGATCGCGCGATTTTTCTCCAGGGCGCGCACGGTATAAAGCGCCACTTCTTCGGGACTCATCAGTATTTTGCTGTCGATCAGTTTGCCGGTGTCCAACTGCGCGGTACGAAAAAAACCGGTGCGCGTCGGGCCGGGGCAGAGCACCGAGACCTTGACTGCGCATTTCTTGAGCTCGACGCGCAAACCTTCGGAAAAATGCAGCACATACGCCTTGCTGGCGTAATAAGTGCTCATCCACGGGCCGGGCAGAAACGCGGCGACCGAGGCAACATTGAGGATTTGCCCGCCACCCTGCAAGGCCATGCTGTTTCCGATGGCGTGGCAGAGGCGGGTGAGTGCCAGAATGTTCACTTCGATCAGGTCCTGCTCGGTCATCCAGTCTTGAGCGAGAAAGGGACCGCAAGTCCCCATGCCAGCGCAGTTCACCAGCAAATCAATTTGACGGTCGCCTTCCTCCAGTTCCAGCAGAAACCCCGACAGCCGCAGCGGCTCGCCGAGGTCACAGGCACGGAAAAGCACTTCCACGCCAAAACGTTGAGTCAGTTCTATCGCAATACTTTCCAGCTGATCACGCTGTCGGGCCACCAGAATCAGGCTGCGGCCACGCCGGGCCAGCGCTTCGGCCATCGCCAGGCCGATGCCGCTGGAAGCGCCGGTGATCAGAGCGTAACGGGTCATGCAGTTCTCCATCGCAACAGCTCCGCGCCGCGACGCAGGTGTCACGGGCGGGGAGCGCTGTTTATTCTTTCGCAGAGTCTACAGGGGAGTGGGCTTCATCGGCTTCATCGTCTGCAGAATCCGGTGCAGTTTCGGTCGCTTCGGCCGGCTCGACTTCAACCTCGTCGGTCGTCATGGAGCTGCTGTCATAGCTGCTTTCAGCGGCGCTTTCATACTCCTGCTGAATCGCAGTAAAACCGCCGGACAGCGCAGCCACGAAGGCGATGGCGATAAACACCACCCACAACGAAGACAGCACTTTGACGGCGGTGCTGTTGGGCGGTGGAGGTGGGCCGTAGCGATTGGCGATGTTGGAGCCGGGGACGACCATGATCACGAACGGAAAGAGGCTGCCCACGAACGGGACGAAGTTCAACAGCCAAAGCCACCCGGACCAGCCGATGTCGTGTAAACGCTGCACGCTGATCTGAATGCTGACGACCACGACCGCGATGAACAGGATCAGCGCCACCAGGCCACCGCCAATCAGGCCGGCAGTCGAGTCTGCGCTGATCAGGGCCAAGGCGAAAATGGCGAGTACCGATCCGACACCCAGCATCACAAGGGTCAGGACCATCGTCCACGCGAGATACCGCAAGCGACCGATACGCCCTTCGACACTGAACGGCTTGAGTGTGGCGAAAGCTGGCAGGCTTTCTCCGACGCTAGCCTGAGGCGGGGCGTAAGGGGACACCGGGTCGACGAAGGCAGGTTGGGCCTTGGCGGGAAGGTGTTCGTGAGCGTCGGCCAGGTTCAGCTCAATGGACGATTCGCTTTCGATCCGTGCATTGATGCCGGTTTTCGTCAGTGCCTGAAGGTAGGTTTGCGCCTCGACTTGCGACAAACCTTGCTTGAGCGTGACGGTCTTGCCCGTGAACAGCCGCTCGATCGCTGCGACTTCGCTTTTGTACAGCGCGGCGAGACTCTGTTTGGCGGTAGTGAGGTCAACACCTGGCAGCAGAGCGCCGTCGAACACGATCTTGAAACGGTTTTCGCTCATTGCGAGGCATCCTTGTCGCGAGTGTTTGAGTTAGGAAGTGTTACAGGCATGGATGGAGTGTAGGGCCAGCCGGGCGTGGCTGGCCGAAACATTCATCTCAGCGCGGCCAGCGCTTTGGCAGCTGTGCCGCCAATTCCAGTGCCTTCCGGTATTCCGCATCCAGCCGTGCGACCAATTGATCGACACTCGGCAAATCATCGATTTCCCCGACGCCCTGGCCCGCAGACCACACGGTTTTCCAGGCCTTGGCTTCATCGCTGATCGGTTTGAGTTTGGAACCGAAGTTGACCTCCCCCTTGTTTTGCAGGGCTGCCATGTCGAAACCTGCTGCTTCCAGGCTTTGGCGCATGAAGCTCGCCGGTACGCCCGACACCGCTGGAGTATGGACGATGTCCGCCGCCCTGGAAGTCAGCAACATCTCCTTGTAGGCGTCAGGCGCATGACTTTCAGTAGTGCCTATAAATCGCGTACCGAAGTAGGCCAAATCCGCACCGAGCAATTGCGCGGCAAGAATCTCGTGGCCGTGGTTCAGGCAGCCGGCCAACAGCAGGGTCTTGTCGAAGAACTGACGTATTTCGGCGATCAGTGAGAACGGGCTCCACGTGCCAGCGTGGCCTCCGGCGCCAGCGGCCACGGCTATCAAACCGTCCACGCCGGCCTCGGCGGCTTTTTCCGCATGGCGGCGAGTCGTCACGTCGTGGAATACCAAACCGCCGTAGCTATGCACGGCGTCGACCACTTCTTTCACGGCGCCCAGGCTTGTGATCACAATCGGCACTTTGTGCTCGATGCAGATCTCCAGATCCGCTTGCAGGCGCGGGTTGCTGTTGTGGGCGATCAGATTGACCGCATAAGGTGCCGGATTCTCCAGTGTCGCCAAACCTGCTTCGATCTCTTCCAGCCAGGCCTTGAAACCGCTGCTCTCGCGCTGGTTCAGCGCGGGGAAACTGCCGACCACGCCATTACGGCAGCAGGCGAGCACCAATTGCGGATTGGAGATCAGGAACATCGGCGCAGCCACCACGGGCAAACGCAAACGTTGTTCGAGCAGAGCGGGCAGCGACATTGGAAGTACTCCGGTGAGTTGTGATTATTGACGTTAGAACGGCCGAACCACGACCAGAATTACGATAGCCAGCAATATCAGAACCGGGACTTCATTGAACCAGCGATAAAAGACATGGCTGCGGGTGTTTTCGCCACGGGCAAAACGCTTCATCTGTGCGCCGCACATGTGGTGGTAGCCGATCAGGATCACAACCAGCGTCAGTTTGGCGTGAATCCATCCACCCTGACTGAAGATGCTTGGGTTGAGGCCGATCAGCGCAATGCCGAAAATCAGGGTGGCGATCATCGCCGGGCCCATGATGCCGCGATACAGTTTGCGCTCCATGATGCTGAAGCGTTCCTTGCTGACGGTGTCTTCACTTTGCGCATGATAAACGAACAGGCGCGGCAGGTAGAACAGGCCGGCAAACCAGCAGACCATGCTGACGATGTGAAGCGCTTTGAGCCACAGATAAAGCATTTTTAGTTATTCCCAGGTTCACGGTAGCCCGGATAGTAGAGGCTTGAGCATCCACACGTCACCTTGCTGGTTGTAGCAGGACGATACGCACCCTATTATCGACGGCTTTCCAGTGGGTTCGTTGAGGGCAGGTTTATGGTCAAGGTCGGTATCGTCGGCGGCACGGGTTACACCGGTGTCGAACTGCTGCGTCTGTTGGCACAGCATCCGCAAGCTGAAGTGGTAGTGATCACTTCCCGATCCGAGGCTGGCCTGGCCGTGGCCGACATGTACCCGAACCTGCGAGGCCATTACGACGGCTTGGCGTTCAGCGTTCCGGACATCAAGACGCTGGGGGCCTGTGATGTGGTGTTCTTCGCCACGCCTCACGGTGTTGCCCATGCGTTGGCCGGCGAACTGCTCGCGGCCGGGACCAAGGTCATCGACCTGTCGGCGGACTTCCGTCTGCAAGACGCCGCAGAGTGGGCCAAGTGGTACGGCCAGCCGCACGGTGCGCCGGAACTGCTGGAAGAAGCGGTCTATGGCTTGCCGGAAGTCAATCGTGAGCAGATCAAGGATGCTCGCTTGATCGCCGTTCCGGGTTGCTACCCGACCGCTACGCAATTGGGTTTCCTGCCCTTGCTCGAAGCGGGTCTGGCCGATACCACTCGTTTGATCGCTGACTGCAAATCCGGCGTCAGCGGTGCCGGGCGTGGTGCCTCCGTAGGATCGCTGTACTCCGAAACGTCAGAAAGCATGAAAGCTTACTCGGTCAAAGGTCATCGTCACTTGCCGGAAATCCGCCAGGGGCTGCGTCGCGCAGCGGGCAAGGATGTCGGTCTGACGTTCGTTCCGCACCTGACGCCAATGATTCGTGGCATTCACTCAACGCTTTACGCGACCGTCGTGGATCGCTCGGTCGATCTGCAAGCGTTGTTTGAAAAACGCTATGCCAACGAACCGTTCGTCGACGTGATGCCGACCGGCAGCCATCCGGAAACTCGCAGCGTGCGCGGTGCCAACGTGTGCCGTATTGCCGTGCATCGTCCGCAGGATGGCGATCTGGTGGTGGTGCTGTCGGTGATCGACAACCTGGTGAAAGGTGCGTCGGGTCAGGCGGTGCAGAACATGAACATCCTGTTTGGTCTGGATGAGCGTCTGGGCTTGTCCCACGCGGGCATGCTGCCCTAAGGCGCTAACCCGCACAGCAAAAAGGCCCATTCAGTGGGCCTTTTTGCATTCTGGCCCGACGATTTGCTTGATTGATATACCGTAACAATAGTTGACCGCTTTTCTAGGACAAGCGGATAATGCGCGTCATCACGCATTATGGCGGCGTAACGCCGGGAGATAGTCAGCATGAGCGTCGAATCCTTCACCCCCACGGCTTTGCAATTCACCCACGGTGCCGCGCACAAGGTGAAGAGCCTGGTCGATGAAGAGGGGAATGATCGCTTGAAGCTGCGCGTATTTGTTACGGGCGGCGGTTGTTCAGGTTTTCAGTACGGCTTTACCTTCGATGAAGAAGTAGCCGATGACGACACCATCGTCGAACGCGAAGGCGTGAGCCTGGTCGTGGACCCGATGAGCTTCCAGTACCTGGCAGGTGCCGAGGTGGATTATCAGGAAGGTCTGGAAGGTTCGCGCTTCGTGATCAAGAACCCGAACGCCAGCACTACTTGTGGCTGCGGCTCTTCGTTTTCGATCTGATCGCACTTCAGCGCAATGCAAAGCGCCGCAGAACCTCATGGGTTGTGCGGCGTTTTGCTGTCTGTCGCTCAGGCGGGGTAGATAGCGCCGAGTACGCGCAGGCCGCGAGCACCGGTGACGCTGGGGCGATTGGCGGCGATGCCTTCGAGACAGCAATGGGCCAGCCAGGCGAATGCCATGGCTTCAACCCAGTCGGGGTCTACACCCTGAGTGGCGGTGCTGCTGACTTGCGCATTCGGCAGTAAGTCGGCCAAGCGCTTCATCAGCGTGGCGTTGTGCGCGCCGCCACCGCAGACCAGCAATTCTTGAGTATCCGATTGGGCGTGTTGCAGTGACTCGATGATGGTCATGGCGGTGAGCTCAAGCAGGGTAGCTTGCACATCTTCGGCAGCGAAAGTCGGTAACTTCGTGAGGTGTTGTGTCAGCCATGGCAGGTTAAACACTTCGCGGCCGGTGCTTTTGGGGCCTTTGGTCAGGAAGAAGGGATCACTGAGCAGTTCATTCAGCAGTGCTGGTTCGACGTTGCCTCTGGCGGCCCATTGGCCGTCACGGTCAAAGTTGTCGCCGCGCTGCTGATGGATCCAGGCATCCAGCAGCACATTGCCCGGACCGCAGTCGAAGCCCGCAACGGGTTTGCCGGGTTCGATCAGGCTGAGATTACTGAATCCACCAACGTTCAATACCGCGCGATGACCTGCGCACTCATCAAACAAGGCTTCGTGGAAGGCCGGAACCAGAGGCGCACCCTGTCCGCCAGCGGCAACATCGCGACTGCGAAAGTCACTGACTACGGTGATGCCGGTCAACTCAGTCAACAGGGCAGGGTTGCCGATCTGCACCGTGAAGCCGCGCGCCGGCTCGTGGCGAATGGTCTGGCCGTGGCTGCCAATCGCACGAATGTCTTCAGGTTTCAGGTTTTGTAGATCAAGCAGGGTATGAATGCCCTGGGCAGCCAGTTTTACCCAGTTTTGTTGGGCGATGGCGGAGCGGGCAATCTCGTCCGGGCCGCTGGCGCACAAGCCAAGCAGCTCGGTGCGCAGGGATTCAGGCATGGGGATGTAGTGAGTGGCGATCAGCTTGATCGCCGGGGAGAGCTCGACCAGCGCGATGTCCAGGCCATCGAGACTGGTTCCAGACATCACACCTATATAGAGCGTCATGGCTTAGCGCTTGCTCGAAGCCAGCAAGGTAGATTTCTCTTGATCCATGCGCGCCATCAGCGGTTGGCTCTGCGCGAGGAAACGTGGGCGCTCGCCTTTGGAGATTGGATCAGCCATCGCCACCTTCTGGCCTAGTGGGTCGACGTGCACGCCATTGACCTGGAACTCGTAATGCAAATGCGGCCCGGTGGACAGTCCGGTGGTGCCGATGTAGCCGATCACCTGGCCTTGTTTGACAGTGCTACCGGTCTTTACGCCTTTGGCGAAGCCTTGCATGTGGCCATACAGCGTGGTGTAGGTGGCGCCGTGCTGGATGACCACGGTGTTGCCATAGCCACCACGACGCCCTGCCAGCAGTACTTTGCCGTCACCGGCGGCCTTGATCGGAGTGCCGCGCGGTGCTGCATAGTCGACGCCTTTGTGGGCGCGGATCTTGTTCAGGATCGGGTGCTTGCGTCCCATGGAGAATTTCGAACTGATGCGGGCAAAGTCTACCGGGGTGCGGATGAACGCTTTGCGCATGCTGTTGCCATCAGCGGTGTAGTAACTGGCGTTGCCCTGTTTGTTGGTGTAACGCACGGCGGTATAGGTCTTGCCGCGGTTGGTGAACCGCGCGGAGAGTATCGGGCCGTTGCCGACGGCCTTGCCGTTAACGACTTTCTGCTCGTAGATCACATCGAATTCGTCACCCTGGCGAATATCCTGGGCGAAGTCGACGTCGTAGCCAAACACGCTGGCCATGTCCATGGTCAGGCTGTGGGAGAGTCCGGCGCGAGCCGCGGATTGCGACAGCGAACTGTTGATCACGCCATGAACGTAGGCGGAGCGCACGGTAGGCTTGGTGGTGACGCGGTTGAACACATAACCCTTGTCATTCTTGGTCAGGGTAATGCTTTCGAGGTCGCTGAGCTTGCTGTGCAGGTTAGTCAGCTGGCCTTCCGGGTTTAGTTCGAATTCGAGCTTCTGGCCATGTTTAAGCTGGCTGAACTGCTTGGCTTGCTTGTCGCTGGCCAGGATTTCATGCACCGACGTAGCCGGGAGGCCGACTTTTTCAAACAGAGTGGACAGAGTATCGCCTTTGGTGACGATCACTTCCCTGTGGCTTGGAGACTTCTTTTCTTCAACCGCAGGCGCGGCTTGAGCGGTTTCCTGCGGTTCTTCGGTGCTGTTTTCGATCTGCGCGAAAGGGGTGACTACAGGCTCATTTGTGGCTTGAGCGGCGTCAGCAGCGTCTTGGTCTTGTGACAGTTGTTCAGCAGGGCTTTCCAGTTCAAGACTCAGGGTGGTCCTTTTGGCTTCAACATCGCTGGAAGGGAATACCAGAAGCGCCAGGCTCAGCAGGGCGGCGATGCCACTTGCTGCGAGCAGATGGGTCTTCGGGTAAAGCGGCGGCGCTTTAGACGATTCTTTGGTCATAAGTGATTTTTTGACTTTGAAAAAGATGAATTGGAAAAGATGAATGACATGATGAAGATGAAATAACTGTATAAAATATAACCAAATCATCGCTGAAGCAAGTCCGCGGACACTCTGCCGGCGGATTGGCGACATTGCGCGGGCCAAACTTTGTATTTGACGCGTGATCTTGTATGGTTGGTCCCCTTTGAATTCGAGCCTTGCGGGTCTGTTATGAAGTCGGTTGAAGAGCAGCTAGCGCTGATTAAACGTGGTGCGGAAGAACTGTTGGTCGAGTCCGAGCTGATCGAGAAGCTCAAACGTGGCCAACCGCTACGTATTAAGGCTGGCTTCGATCCGACCGCGCCGGATTTGCACCTGGGTCACACCGTGCTTATTAATAAGCTGCGTCAGTTCCAGGAGCTGGGGCATCAGGTGATCTTCCTTATAGGTGACTTCACCGGGATGATCGGGGATCCGAGCGGTAAGAGTGCGACACGTCCGCCGCTTACCCGTGAGCAAGTTCTCGAGAATGCCGAGACCTACAAGACTCAAGTCTTCAAGATTCTTGATCCGGCAAAAACCGAAGTTGCGTTCAACTCCACCTGGATGGACCAGATGGGGCCTGCAGACTTCATTCGCCTGACTTCGCAGTACACGGTTGCTCGCATGCTCGAGCGCGACGACTTCGACAAGCGCTACACGACCAATCAGCCAATCGCTATCCACGAGTTCCTCTATCCGCTGGTTCAGGGTTACGACTCGGTGGCGTTGCGTGCGGATATCGAGTTGGGCGGGACCGACCAGAAGTTCAACCTGTTGATGGGGCGCGAACTGCAGCGCGGATACGGTCAAGAGCCACAGTGCATTCTGACGATGCCGTTGCTCGAAGGTCTGGATGGCGTGAAGAAAATGTCCAAGTCCTTGGGTAACTACGTCGGTATTCAGGAGGCACCGGGTGTCATGTACAGCAAGCTGGTATCCATTCCGGATGCGCTGATGTGGCGCTACTTCGAACTGCTCAGCTTCCGCTCCATGGATGAGATCAATGCATTCCGTGCGGATGTCGAGGCTGGTGCGAACCCGCGTGACATCAAGATCAAACTGGCAGAAGAGATCGTTGCGCGCTTCCATGGCGAGGAAGCTGCCGCCAATGCGCACCGTGGAGCGGGCAATCGCATGAAAGAAGGCGAGCTACCAGATGATCTGCCGGAGATCGAATTGACTGCTGCTGAAGATATGCCGATTGCGGCTGTTCTTAATAAGGCCGGGCTGGTGAAGAATTCTGCAGTGGCGCGTGACCTGTTGAGCTCTGGCGGTGTGCGTATAGATGGTGAGGTGGTCGATCGCACCTTTATATACGTACTGGGTGCAACGCACGTTTGCCAAGCCGGCAAGAAGTCATTTGCGCGAATTACGCTGAAATCCGAGTAAGGCCGCAATCAGTGCTTGACGCCAGATTCTGGGTGTCTATAATTCGCCCCACTTCCGGCGCAGTCGAAGCTGAAAACTCCTTGATAAACAAAGAGTTACGCGGTTTTGGCAGTAAGCGGCTTCAGGTCATCGAAGCCCGAAAGGAGTTGAAAAAGAGGTGTTGACAGCAGCGTGTAACGCTGTAGAATTCGCCTCCCGCTGACGAGAGATCGAAGGCGCAAGTGGTTGAAGTTACAAAGGAAACTTTGAAAACTTCTGAAAATAACCGCTTGACAGCAACAGAGGCTGCTGTAGAATGCGCGCCTCGGTTGAGACGAAAGATCTTAACCAATCGCTCTTTAACAACTGAATCAAGCAATTCGTGTGGGTGCTTGTGGAGTAAGACTGATAGTCAACAAGATTATCAGCATCACAAGTTGCTCCGCGAGAAATCAAAGATGTAACCAACGATTGCTGAGCCAAGTTTAGGGTTTCTTAAAAACCCAAAGATGTTTGAACTGAAGAGTTTGATCATGGCTCAGATTGAACGCTGGCGGCAGGCCTAACACATGCAAGTCGAGCGGTAGAGAGGAGCTTGCTTCTCTTGAGAGCGGCGGACGGGTGAGTAATGCCTAGGAATCTGCCTGGTAGTGGGGGATAACGCTCGGAAACGGACGCTAATACCGCATACGTCCTACGGGAGAAAGCAGGGGACCTTCGGGCCTTGCGCTATCAGATGAGCCTAGGTCGGATTAGCTAGTTGGTGAGGTAATGGCTCACCAAGGCGACAATCCGTAACTGGTCTGAGAGGATGATCAGTCACACTGGAACTGAGACACGGTCCAGACTCCTACGGGAGGCAGCAGTGGGGAATATTGGACAATGGGCGAAAGCCTGATCCAGCCATGCCGCGTGTGTGAAGAAGGTCTTCGGATTGTAAAGCACTTTAAGTTGGGAGGAAGGGCATTAACCTAATACGTTGGTGCCTTGACGTTACCGACAGAATAAGCACCGGCTAACTCTGTGCCAGCAGCCGCGGTAATACAGAGGGTGCAAGCGTTAATCGGAATTACTGGGCGTAAAGCGCGCGTAGGTGGTTTGTTAAGTTGGATGTGAAATCCCCGGGCTCAACCTGGGAACTGCATTCAAAACTGACAAGCTAGAGTATGGTAGAGGGTGGTGGAATTTCCTGTGTAGCGGTGAAATGCGTAGATATAGGAAGGAACACCAGTGGCGAAGGCGACCACCTGGACTGATACTGACACTGAGGTGCGAAAGCGTGGGGAGCAAACAGGATTAGATACCCTGGTAGTCCACGCCGTAAACGATGTCAACTAGCCGTTGGGAGCCTTGAGCTCTTAGTGGCGCAGCTAACGCATTAAGTTGACCGCCTGGGGAGTACGGCCGCAAGGTTAAAACTCAAATGAATTGACGGGGGCCCGCACAAGCGGTGGAGCATGTGGTTTAATTCGAAGCAACGCGAAGAACCTTACCAGGCCTTGACATCCAATGAACTTTCCAGAGATGGATTGGTGCCTTCGGGAACATTGAGACAGGTGCTGCATGGCTGTCGTCAGCTCGTGTCGTGAGATGTTGGGTTAAGTCCCGTAACGAGCGCAACCCTTGTCCTTAGTTACCAGCACGTGATGGTGGGCACTCTAAGGAGACTGCCGGTGACAAACCGGAGGAAGGTGGGGATGACGTCAAGTCATCATGGCCCTTACGGCCTGGGCTACACACGTGCTACAATGGTCGGTACAGAGGGTTGCCAAGCCGCGAGGTGGAGCTAATCCCATAAAACCGATCGTAGTCCGGATCGCAGTCTGCAACTCGACTGCGTGAAGTCGGAATCGCTAGTAATCGCGAATCAGAATGTCGCGGTGAATACGTTCCCGGGCCTTGTACACACCGCCCGTCACACCATGGGAGTGGGTTGCACCAGAAGTAGCTAGTCTAACCTTCGGGAGGACGGTTACCACGGTGTGATTCATGACTGGGGTGAAGTCGTAACAAGGTAGCCGTAGGGGAACCTGCGGCTGGATCACCTCCTTAATCGACGACATCAGCTGCTCCATAAGCTCCCACACGAATTGCTTGATTCATTGAAGAAGACGAAAGAAGCAGCCTGTATCGGTTTGTAGCTGAGTTGGTTAGAGCGCACCCCATGCTTTGTGGTAAAGAGCAGGGTGAGGTCGGCCTTAGTAGCTCGAAATTGGGTCTGTAGCTCAGTTGGTTAGAGCGCACCCCTGATAAGGGTGAGGTCGGCAGTTCGAATCTGCCCAGACCCACCAATTTTGTGTGGGAAACGCCTGTAGAAATACGGGGCCATAGCTCAGCTGGGAGAGCGCCTGCCTTGCACGCAGGAGGTCAACGGTTCGATCCCGTTTGGCTCCACCACTACTGCTTCTGTTTGTATAAAGCTTAGAAATGAGCATTCCATCGTGGTGATGGTGAATGTTGATTTCTAGTCTTTGACTAGTTCGTTCTTTAAAAATTTGGGTATGTGATAGAAAGATAGACTGGACGTTACTTTCACTGGTAGCGGATCAGGCTAAGGTAAAATTTGTGAGTTAAATTGCGAATTTTCGGCGAATGTCGTCTTCACAGTATAACCAGATTGCTTGGGGTTATATGGTCAAGTGAAGAAGCGCATACGGTGGATGCCTTGGCAGTCAGAGGCGATGAAAGACGTGGTAGCCTGCGAAAAGCTTCGGGGAGTCGGCAAACAGACTTTGATCCGGAGATGTCTGAATGGGGGAACCCAGCCATCATAAGATGGTTATCTTAAGCTGAATACATAGGCTTAAGAGGCGAACCAGGGGAACTGAAACATCTAAGTACCCTGAGGAAAAGAAATCAACCGAGATTCCCTTAGTAGTGGCGAGCGAACGGGGACTAGCCCTTAAGTGGCTTTGAGATTAGCGGAACGCTCTGGAAAGTGCGGCCATAGTGGGTGATAGCCCTGTACGCGAAAATCTCTTGGTCATGAAATCGAGTAGGACGGAGCACGAGAAACTTTGTCTGAATATGGGGGGACCATCCTCCAAGGCTAAATACTACTGACTGACCGATAGTGAACTAGTACCGTGAGGGAAAGGCGAAAAGAACCCCGGAGAGGGGAGTGAAATAGATCCTGAAACCGTATGCGTACAAGCAGTGGGAGCCCACTTTGTTGGGTGACTGCGTACCTTTTGTATAATGGGTCAGCGACTTATTTTCAGTGGCGAGCTTAACCGAATAGGGGAGGCGTAGCGAAAGCGAGTCTTAATAGGGCGTCTAGTCGCTGGGAATAGACCCGAAACCGGGCGATCTATCCATGGGCAGGTTGAAGGTTGGGTAACACTAACTGGAGGACCGAACCGACTACCGTTGAAAAGTTAGCGGATGACCTGTGGATCGGAGTGAAAGGCTAATCAAGCTCGGAGATAGCTGGTTCTCCTCGAAAGCTATTTAGGTAGCGCCTCATGTATCACTGTAGGGGGTAGAGCACTGTTTCGGCTAGGGGGTCATCCCGACTTACCAAACCGATGCAAACTCCGAATACCTACAAGTGCCGAGCATGGGAGACACACGGCGGGTGCTAACGTCCGTCGTGAAAAGGGAAACAACCCAGACCGTCAGCTAAGGTCCCAAAGTTATGGTTAAGTGGGAAACGATGTGGGAAGGCTTAGACAGCTAGGAGGTTGGCTTAGAAGCAGCCACCCTTTAAAGAAAGCGTAATAGCTCACTAGTCGAGTCGGCCTGCGCGGAAGATGTAACGGGGCTCAAACCATACACCGAAGCTACGGGTATCACTTAGGTGATGCGGTAGAGGAGCGTTCTGTAAGCCTGTGAAGGTGAGTTGAGAAGCTTGCTGGAGGTATCAGAAGTGCGAATGCTGACATGAGTAACGACAATGGGTGTGAAAAACACCCACGCCGAAAGACCAAGGTTTCCTGCGCAACGTTAATCGACGCAGGGTTAGTCGGTCCCTAAGGCGAGGCTGAAAAGCGTAGTCGATGGAAAACAGGTTAATATTCCTGTACTTCTGGTTATTGCGATGGAGGGACGGAGAAGGCTAGGCCAGCTTGGCGTTGGTTGTCCAAGTTTAAGGTGGTAGGCTGGAATCTTAGGTAAATCCGGGATTCTAAGGCCGAGAGCTGATGACGAGTGTACTTTTAGTACACGAAGTGGTTGATGCCATGCTTCCAAGAAAAGCTTCTAAGCTTCAGGTAACCAGGAACCGTACCCCAAACCGACACAGGTGGTTGGGTAGAGAATACCAAGGCGCTTGAGAGAACTCGGGTGAAGGAACTAGGCAAAATGGCACCGTAACTTCGGGAGAAGGTGCGCCGGTGAGGGTGAAGCATTTACTGCGTAAGCCCATGCCGGTCGAAGATACCAGGCCGCTGCGACTGTTTATTAAAAACACAGCACTCTGCAAACACGAAAGTGGACGTATAGGGTGTGACGCCTGCCCGGTGCCGGAAGGTTAATTGATGGGGTTAGCTAACGCGAAGCTCTTGATCGAAGCCCCGGTAAACGGCGGCCGTAACTATAACGGTCCTAAGGTAGCGAAATTCCTTGTCGGGTAAGTTCCGACCTGCACGAATGGCGTAACGATGGCGGCGCTGTCTCCACCCGAGACTCAGTGAAATTGAAATCGCTGTGAAGATGCAGTGTATCCGCGGCTAGACGGAAAGACCCCGTGAACCTTTACTATAGCTTTGCACTGGACTTTGAATTTGCTTGTGTAGGATAGGTGGGAGGCTTTGAAGCGTGGACGCCAGTTCGCGTGGAGCCAACCTTGAAATACCACCCTGGCAACTTTGAGGTTCTAACTCAGGTCCGTTATCCGGATCGAGGACAGTGTATGGTGGGTAGTTTGACTGGGGCGGTCTCCTCCTAAAGAGTAACGGAGGAGTACGAAGGTGCGCTCAGACCGGTCGGAAATCGGTCGTAGAGTATAAAGGCAAAAGCGCGCTTGACTGCGAGACAGACACGTCGAGCAGGTACGAAAGTAGGTCTTAGTGATCCGGTGGTTCTGTATGGAAGGGCCATCGCTCAACGGATAAAAGGTACTCCGGGGATAACAGGCTGATACCGCCCAAGAGTTCATATCGACGGCGGTGTTTGGCACCTCGATGTCGGCTCATCACATCCTGGGGCTGAAGCCGGTCCCAAGGGTATGGCTGTTCGCCATTTAAAGTGGTACGCGAGCTGGGTTTAGAACGTCGTGAGACAGTTCGGTCCCTATCTGCCGTGGACGTTTGAGATTTGAGAGGGGCTGCTCCTAGTACGAGAGGACCGGAGTGGACGAACCTCTGGTGTTCCGGTTGTCACGCCAGTGGCATTGCCGGGTAGCTATGTTCGGAATAGATAACCGCTGAAAGCATCTAAGCGGGAAACTAGCCTCAAGATGAGATCTCACTGGGACCTTGAGTCCCCTGAAGGGCCGTCGAAGACTACGACGTTGATAGGTTGGGTGTGTAAGCGCTGTGAGGCGTTGAGCTAACCAATACTAATTGCCCGTGAGGCTTGACCATATAACACCCAAGCAATCTGTGAACTCGAAAGAGACCAGATTGCGGTGTGTGAAGACGATACACATTCGAAAATTCGAAACGAAACACACAAATCTATTACATACCCATTCGCTGGAGCGTGATCTCGCAAGAGAAAACGACCTGGCTACCGAATTTCTTGACGACCATAGAGCATTGGAACCACCTGATCCCATCCCGAACTCAGCAGTGAAACGATGCATCGCCGATGGTAGTGTGGGGTTTCCCCATGTGAGAGTAGGTCATCGTCAAGATTAAATTCCGAAACCCCTATCTGCGTATGCAGGTAGGGGTTTTGTTTTGTCCGCAGGAAATCCGTCTTGTCGGGTTTCTATGCAACGGCTCGGGGCATGGCTATCATGCGGGCCTCATTGTGAGGCGAGACTTGCATGCTGACGTTGTTAAAGCTTCTTAAGGATGGCCGGTTCCATTCGGGCCAGGCCCTGGGTGTTGCCCTAGGTGTCAGTCGTAGTGCGGTGTGGAAGCAGCTTCAGCATTTAGAGGCTGAGCTTGGTTTGTCAATTCATAAGGTGCGCGGTCGCGGATATCAGCTGGCGGCACCGCTGACGTTGCTTGATCCTGTCGCCATAAAAAACAACGCACCTACGTGTGACTGGCCGATTTTGGTCTTCGATTCAATAGACTCCACCAACGCTGAAGCTTTGCGGGCTATTGAGCGTGGCCAAGCTGCGCCATTTTTGGTGCTTGCCGAACGTCAGACGGCTGGTCGCGGGCGGCGAGGCCGCAAATGGGTCAGTCCTTTTGCAGAAAACATCTATTACAGTCTGGTATTGCGTATTGAAGGCGGAATGCGGCAACTGGAAGGGTTGAGTCTCGTTGTCGGTCTTGCGGTCATGCAGACCTTGCGAACGCTCGGTGTTCCGGGAGTGGGATTAAAATGGCCTAACGATGTTTTGGTGGGGCAGAAAAAGATCGCCGGGATATTGCTCGAGTTGGTTGGCGATCCTGCGGATGTATGTCACGTGGTGTTGGGTGTCGGGATTAACGTCAACATGCAGATTGCGGATGAGGTCGATCAGTTATGGACGTCAATGCGTCTGGAGTCAGGCAAGGTATTTGATCGCAATTGCCTGGTTTCGGAGTTGGGCTCGATGCTCCAGGTATACCTGGCTCGGCACCAGCTCGACGGATTTTCCTCGATTCAGTCAGAGTGGGAGCAGAACCACCTATGGCAGGGGCGGGCAGTGTCTCTTATTGCCGGCGTAAGCCAGATAGATGGTGAGGTATTGGGTATCGACAGTCAGGGGGCTTTGCGCTTGAAAGTGAATGGCGTTGAAAAAGTCTTTAGTGGCGGTGAGCTCAGTCTGAGGTTGCGCGATGATTCTTGAGCTCGACTGTGGAAATAGTTTTATCAAGTGGCGTGTGCTCTGTGCTGATGTCAGGCGGGTGTTTAGCGAAGGCGTGGTTGATTCGGATGACGCTTTGCTGGAGGGTTTGAGCAGGCTTGGTGGGCTCGCTCTTAGGCATTGTCGGTTGGTTAGCGTCAGAACAGCCGAAGAAACCGCCGCTTTAACTTCTATATTGACGCAAACTTTCGGCGTGGCCGTAGTGTGTGCGACACCTGCTCGCGAAATGGCTGGTGTGCGCAACGGGTACGACGAGTTTGAGCGGCTGGGGCTTGATCGCTGGCTTGCGATGCTTGGAGGGTACCATCTGGCTTCTGGTGCGTGTCTGGTGCTTGATTTTGGTACGGCTGTGACTGCTGACTTCATTGCTCGGGATGGAGAGCACCTTGGCGGTTTTATTTGCCCTGGAATGCCCTTGATGCGCAACCAGCTGCGAACCCATACCCGCAGAATCCGATACGGTGACTTGGCTGCCGAGCGCGCGCTCGAGAGTCTCGCTCCTGGTCGTACAACCGTCGAAGCGGTTGAGCGAGGATGCTCTCTTATGTTGAGGGGGTTTGTAATGACTCAGTTGGAGCTGGCGCGTAGTTATTGGGGGAATGACTTTGCTGTGTTCCTCACCGGGGGGGATGCGACTCTGGTCTCCGGAATCGTGCCTGAGGCCAGGCTGGTTCCAGATCTGATTTTTGTAGGTTTAGCGATGGCGTGTCCCTTGTCCTGAGGTTTTTATGCGTTGGTTGTTTCTGTTGCTGCTCGTTCTCAACGTCTTTTATTACATTTGGCATCAACAAGAGGCCCCGCTACGGGCGAAAGATGTAACCCCTTTGAGCTTGTACCGAGGGGCGCAACAGGATATTCGCTTGCTAAGCGAGGCAACTGATGTGACCAGTGACAAGGGAAAGCCCGCAGTGGTGGGAAATGGCTGTCTCTATTTGGGGGGCTTTGTCCGTCAGGAGTCCGCTTTGGCGGCTGGGCGACGACTCGGCGAGATCGGAGTCAAGTTTCAGTCTCTGCCGAAAGACACCGCTGAATCGTCGGGTTATTGGGTGCGCGTAGCGCCCGAAAGCCAGCGTTTGCTGGATGATTTGCAGCTGCTAAACCTTTCTAAAGAATTCAATGAGTTAAAACATAAAATAATGCCGTGTGAGGGGGTTGCGCCGGCTGAATAGTTTGCATAGAATGGCGCCCGCTTCGCAGTGAAGACCTTTAACGGTCAACGGTGCTGGAGCGATGTCGACGCAGCTAAGCTCAGGTTTTTAATGAGAAAAATGCTTGACAGAAGGCTGGCATGATGTAGAATGCCGGCTCGCTTAGGAGGGGTTCCCGAGCGGCCAAAGGGATCAGACTGTAAATCTGACGTCTACGACTTCGAAGGTTCGAATCCTTCCCCCTCCACCATTTTTAGCGAGAGCTGCAAGCTCCGCGGGTATAGTTTAGTGGTAGAACCTCAGCCTTCCAAGCTGATGATGCGGGTTCGATTCCCGCTACCCGCTCCAAGTTTGCAGATCCTGCAAAGTGTTGCGCTCTTGTAGCTCAGTTGGTAGAGCACACCCTTGGTAAGGGTGAGGTCAGCGGTTCAAATCCGCTCAAGAGCTCCATATAACAAGGCAGATATGAAAATATCTGCCTTTGTTTTAATGGTTGATATTACTTGCTCAATTCGTTTGTTGGGGGTTGTTTCGATGGCTAAGGAAAAGTTCGATCGTTCGCTGCCGCACGTTAACGTTGGTACTATCGGTCACGTTGACCATGGTAAGACTACGCTGACTGCTGCTCTGACTCGTGTTTGCTCCGAGGTTTTCGGTTCGGCCATCGTTGATTTCGATAAAATCGACAGCGCGCCAGAAGAAAAAGCTCGTGGTATCACCATCAACACCGCACACGTCGAGTACAACTCGAAGATCCGTCACTACGCTCACGTTGACTGCCCAGGTCACGCTGACTATGTGAAGAACATGATCACTGGTGCTGCCCAGATGGACGGCGCTATCCTGGTTTGCTCGGCCGCTGATGGTCCGATGCCACAAACCCGTGAGCACATCCTGCTGTCCCGTCAGGTAGGCGTTCCGTACATCGTGGTTTTCCTGAACAAGGCTGACCTGGTAGACGACGCTGAGCTGCTGGAACTGGTTGAGATGGAAGTGCGCGATCTGCTGAGCACTTACGACTTCCCAGGTGACGACACTCCGATCATCATCGGTTCTGCTCGTATGGCTCTGGAAGGCAAAGACGACAACGAAATGGGCACCACTGCCGTTCGTAAACTGGTTGAAACTCTGGACAGCTACATCCCAGAACCAGTTCGTCTGACCGACAAGCCGTTCCTGATGCCAATCGAAGACGTATTCTCGATCTCCGGTCGCGGTACTGTTGTGACTGGTCGTATCGAGCGCGGTATCGTTCGCGTTCAGGATCCGCTGGAAATCGTTGGTCTGCGTGACACTACCGTCACCACCTGCACCGGTGTTGAAATGTTCCGCAAGCTGCTCGACGAAGGTCGTGCTGGCGAGAACTGCGGCGTGCTGCTGCGCGGCACCAAGCGTGACGACGTTGAGCGTGGTCAGGTTCTGGTTAAGCCGGGTTCGGTTAAGCCGCACACCAAGTTCACCGCAGAAGTTTACGTTCTGAGCAAGGAAGAAGGCGGTCGTCATACTCCGTTCTTCAAAGGCTACCGTCCACAGTTCTACTTCCGTACTACTGACGTGACTGGTAACTGCGAGCTGCCAGAAGGCGTTGAAATGGTAATGCCAGGTGACAACATTCAGATGACTGTTACCCTGATCAAAACCATCGCGATGGAAGATGGTCTGCGTTTCGCTATCCGTGAAGGCGGTCGTACCGTCGGCGCTGGTGTCGTAGCCAAAATCATCGAGTAAATTGTTGTAATGTCTTTTTCGGGCCGGCATAATGGTCGGCCTGATTTTGTTTTAGGTCAGTAGCTCAATTGGCAGAGCGACGGTCTCCAAAACCGTAGGTTGGGGGTTCGATTCCCTCCTGACCTGCCAGATTCACTTGGTGTGTCTGGCTTTCTTTTCACAGGATCTTCATAGATGACTCCTAAAGCTGAAGCTCAAGGCTCTCGCTTCGATCTGCTCAAGTGGCTAGTAGTAGTCGCTTTGGTGGTTGTTGGCGTTGTTGGCAATCAGTATTACTCTGCTTCGCCGATCCTGTACCGCGTACTTGCATTGCTCGTCATTGCTGCTGTAGCTGCCTTTGTAGGCCTGCAGACAGTCAAGGGCAAGTCTTTCTTTGTACTGGTTAAGGAAGCTCGCACCGAGATTCGTAAAGTCGTATGGCCAACTCGCCAAGAAACCACGCAGACCACGTTGATTGTTGTGGCTGTTGTTCTGGTTATGGCGTTGCTGTTGTGGGGGCTTGATTCCCTGCTCGGCTGGCTTGTTTCCTTGATTGTCGGCTAAGGGTGTCCCGTGGCTAAGCGTTGGTACGTTGTGCATGCTTACTCCGGTTACGAGAAGCATGTCATGCGCTCGTTGGTAGAGCGCGTAAAGCTGGCTGGCATGGAAGATGGCTTTGGCGAAATTCTGGTTCCCACTGAAGAAGTGGTTGAAATGCGTAATGGCCAGAAACGCAAAAGCGAGCGCAAGTTCTTCCCAGGTTATGTGCTGGTACAGATGGATATGAATGAGGGTACTTGGCACTTGGTCAAGGATACTCCTCGGGTGATGGGCTTCATTGGCGGTACTGCCGATAAGCCAGCACCAATCACTGATAAAGAGGCAGAAGCAATTCTGCGTCGCGTTGCTGATGGTAGCGACAAACCGAAGCCGAAGACGTTGTTCGAGCCAGGCGAGTCGGTACGTGTCAATGATGGGCCGTTTGCTGATTTTACTGGCACGGTCGAAGAAGTTAACTACGAGAAGAGCCGGATCCAAGTGGCAGTGCTCATTTTCGGTCGCTCTACTCCGGTAGAGTTAGAGTTCAGCCAGGTCGAAAAAGTCTAGCTGAGCAAGCATCCCAACCCCGCAGCCCTAGGCTGTGGGGTTTTGTCGTCACTGGGATAAACGCGCAAGTAACCGGGGAGCCTTTCGAGGCGTTTGAACCCGTAATTGGAGTGCCTCATGGCCAAGAAAATTACCGCTTACATCAAGCTGCAAGTGAAGGCCGCTCAGGCTAACCCAAGCCCACCTGTTGGTCCTGCTCTGGGTCAGCACGGCGTGAACATCATGGAATTCTGCAAGGCCTTCAACGCCCGTACTCAGGGTCTTGAGCCAGGTCTGCCGACTCCAGTGATCATCACTGTCTACAGCGACCGTAGCTTCACTTTTGAAACCAAGTCCACCCCTGCTTCGGTTCTGCTGAAGAAGGCTGCTGGTCTGACTAGCGGTTCCGCTCGTCCGAACACCGTTAAGGTTGGCACCGTGACCCGTGCTCAGCTGGAAGAAATCGCGAAAACCAAAAACGCGGATCTGACTGCAGCTGATATGGACGCAGCCGTGCGTACTATCGCCGGTTCTGCTCGTAGCATGGGCCTTAACGTGGAGGGTGTGTAATGGCTAAGTTGACCAAGCGTCAAAAGGCTATCGCCGGCAAAATCGAAGCAGGCAAGTCCTACAACTTTGTAGACGCTGCTGCTCTGTTGGCTGAGCTGTCGACTGTCAAGTTCAGCGAGTCGTTCGACGTAGCTGTTAACCTGGGTGTTGACCCGCGTAAATCTGACCAGGTTGTTCGTAGCGCTACTGTGCTGCCACACGGCACTGGCAAGACCGTTCGCGTTGCTGTGTTCACCCAGGGTCCAGCTGCTGAGGCCGCTCTGGCTGCCGGCGCTGACCGTGTAGGTATGGACGATCTGGCTGCCGAAATGAAAGGCGGCGACCTGAACTATGACGTAGTGATCGCATCCCCGGATGCAATGCGCGTTGTTGGTCAGTTGGGTCAGATCCTCGGTCCACGCGGCCTGATGCCTAACCCTAAAGTCGGCACCGTAACTCCAGACGTAGCTACCGCGGTTAAGAACGCCAAGGCTGGTCAGGTTCGTTATCGCACCGACAAAAACGGCATCATCCACACTTCCGTTGGCAAGATCGGCTTCGACGCCGTCAAGCTGAAGGAAAACGTTGAAGCCCTGATCGCTGATCTGAAGCGTATCAAGCCAGCTTCCTCGAAAGGCATTTACGTCAAGCGCGTTACCCTGAGCACCACTATGGGCCCAGGTCTGGTCATCGACCAAAGTTCGCTCGACGCGTAAGACACAGGTTGGCGCAAGCGATTGCGCCAATTGAAAGATTGGGGTCCCTGCCTGGCGGGGGCTATCCAAGACCGTAGGCGACGCAAGTCTTAAACCTAAAGCCTACGCAGATGGTGCTCCCGGTTCCTTACCGAATCAGACACCAAAACGACATCCGGCTCCGGCCAGATGAAACGGTAACAAGCAGGAGTTAAACCCGTGGCAATTAATCTCGAAGACAAGAAGGCCATCGTCGCTGAAGTCAACGAGGCTGCCAAAGTCGCTCTGTCCGCTGTCGTGGCTGATGCCCGTGGCGTAACAGTAGGCGCGATGACCGGACTCCGTAAAGAGGCTCGTGAAGCTGGCGTTTACGTACGTGTTGTACGTAATACCCTGCTCAAGCGCGCTGTTGCTGACACTGAATACAGTGTCCTCAACGACGTGTTCACTGGCCCGACTCTGATCGCGTTCTCCAAGGATCATCCAGGCGCTGCTGCCCGTTTGTTCAAGGAATTCGCCAAGAGTCAGGATAAGTTCGAGATCAAGGCAGCTGCGTTCGAGGGCAAGTTCCTCGCAGCTAACCAAATCGACGTACTGGCAACTCTGCCGACCCGTGACGAAGCAATTTCTCAGCTGATGAGCGTGATTCAAGGCGCTACCAGCAAATTGGCTCGTACTCTGGCGGCAATTCGCGACCAAAAAGAAGCAGTTGCAGCCTAAGGCTCGTCTCCTTCTCGCGTTTTTTGTTAATTTCGATGGTCGCGTAGGCCGTCCCCCAATTCAGGAATTAGATTCATGTCTATCTCTCAAGACGATATCCTCAACGCCGTAGCTGAAATGTCGGTTCTGCAGGTTGTTGAGCTGATCAAAGCTTTCGAAGAAAAATTCGGCGTTACCGCTGCTGCTGCATCGGCTGGTCCAGCTGCTGCTGCCGCTGTTGTTGAAGAGCAAACCGAATTCAACGTCATGCTGCTGGAAGCTGGCGAGAAGAAAGTTAACGTGATCAAGGCAGTACGTGAACTGACCGGCCTGGGCTTGAAAGAAGCCAAGGCTGTAGTTGACGGCGCACCTGCCATGGTTCTGGAAGCCGTTTCGAAAGATGCCGGTGACAAAGCCAAAGCTACTCTGGAAGAAGCAGGCGCTAAAGTCGAGCTGAAGTAAGCATCGACTTTGCTCCTCCAGCCCGAGCGTTAAGCAAAAGGCTGATGGCTGGTGGCTCTTGCCACCGGCCTTTTTCCGTTATTGGCAGCCGACTGGGTCGGTGCTGATAACGAGCTGTAACCACCCGATGTGGTGGCGCAAACCATGGGGTTTGCACGATTTTCTGGCTGCTCCCGTCGGGAGGGGCCAAACAAGCAGGTGACCAAGCTGGGGAACGCTGATGGCTTACTCATATACTGAGAAAAAACGTATCCGCAAGGACTTTAGCAAGTTGCCGGACGTCATGGATGTGCCGTACCTCCTGGCCATCCAGCTGGATTCGTATCGTGAATTCTTGCAAGCGGGAGCGACTAAAGATCAGTTCCGCGACGTGGGCCTGCATGCGGCCTTCAAATCCGTTTTCCCGATCATCAGCTACTCCGGCAATGCTGCGCTGGAGTACGTCGGTTATCGCCTGGGCGAACCGGCATTTGATGTCAAAGAATGCGTATTGCGCGGTGTAACTTACGCCGTACCTTTGCGGGTAAAAGTGCGCCTGATCATTTTCGACAAAGAATCGTCGAACAAAGCGATCAAGGACATTAAAGAGCAAGAAGTCTACATGGGTGAAATCCCCCTGATGACTGAGAACGGTACCTTCGTAATCAACGGTACCGAGCGTGTAATCGTTTCCCAGCTGCACCGTTCCCCGGGCGTGTTCTTCGACCACGACCGTGGCAAGACGCACAGCTCCGGCAAACTGCTGTACTCCGCGCGCATCATTCCTTACCGCGGTTCGTGGTTGGACTTCGAGTTCGATCCGAAAGACTGCGTGTTCGTGCGTATCGACCGTCGTCGCAAGCTGCCTGCATCGGTATTGCTGCGCGCGCTGGGCTATACCACTGAAGAAGTGCTGGACGCGTTCTACACCACCAACGTTTTCCACCTGAGCGGCGAAACCCTCAGTCTGGAACTGATTGCTTCGCGTCTGCGTGGTGAAATCGCTGTTCTTGATATTCAGGACGAGAAGGGCAAGGTCATCGTTGAGGCTGGTCGCCGTATTACTGCGCGCCACATCAACCAGATCGAAAAAGCCGGTCTCAAGACCCTGGAAGTGCCTCTGGACTACGTCCTGGGCCGCACTACCGCCAAAGCCATCGTGCATCCGGCAACCGGCGAAATCCTGGCAGAGTGCAACACCGAGCTGAACACCGAGATCCTGGCCAAAATCGCCAAGGCTCAGGTTGTTCGCATTGAAACTCTGTACACCAACGATATCGACTGCGGTCCGTTCGTCTCCGACACACTGAAGATCGACTCCACCAGCAACCAATTGGAAGCGCTGGTCGAGATCTATCGCATGATGCGTCCAGGCGAGCCGCCAACCAAAGACGCTGCCGAGACCCTGTTCAACAACCTGTTCTTCAGCCCTGAGCGCTATGACCTGTCTGCGGTCGGCCGGATGAAGTTCAACCGTCGTATCGGTCGTACCGAGATCGAAGGTTCGGGCGTGTTGTGCAAAGAAGACATCGTCGCGGTACTGAAGACTCTGGTCGACATCCGTAACGGCAAAGGCATCGTCGATGACATCGACCACCTGGGTAACCGTCGTGTTCGCTGCGTAGGCGAAATGGCCGAGAACCAGTTCCGCGTTGGCCTGGTACGTGTTGAGCGTGCGGTCAAAGAGCGTCTGTCGATGGCTGAAAGCGAAGGCCTGATGCCGCAAGACCTGATCAACGCCAAGCCTGTAGCTGCGGCGGTGAAAGAGTTCTTCGGTTCCAGCCAGCTGTCCCAGTTCATGGACCAGAACAACCCGCTGTCCGAGATCACCCACAAGCGTCGTGTTTCTGCACTCGGCCCTGGCGGTTTGACTCGTGAGCGTGCTGGATTTGAAGTTCGTGACGTACACCCGACTCACTACGGTCGTGTATGCCCGATTGAAACGCCGGAAGGTCCGAACATCGGTCTGATCAACTCCCTGGCCGCTTATGCGCGCACCAACCAGTACGGTTTCCTCGAGAGCCCGTACCGTGTGGTGAAAGACGCTCTGGTCACCGACGAGATCGTGTTCCTGTCCGCCATCGAAGAAGCTGATCACGTGATCGCTCAGGCTTCGGCCACGATGAACGACAAGAAAGTCCTGATCGACGAGCTGGTAGCTGTCCGTCACTTGAACGAGTTCACCGTCAAGGCGCCGGAAGACGTCACCTTGATGGACGTATCGCCGAAGCAGGTAGTTTCGGTTGCAGCGTCGCTGATCCCGTTCCTCGAGCACGACGACGCCAACCGTGCGCTGATGGGTTCGAACATGCAGCGTCAAGCTGTGCCAACCCTGCGCGCTGACAAGCCGCTGGTCGGTACCGGTATGGAGCGTAACGTAGCTCGTGACTCCGGCGTTTGCGTCGTGGCTCGTCGTGGCGGTGTTATCGATTCCGTCGACGCCAGCCGTATCGTGGTTCGTGTTGCTGATGACGAAGTTGAAACCGGCGAAGCTGGTGTCGACATCTACAACCTGACCAAGTACACCCGCTCCAACCAGAACACCTGCATCAACCAGCGTCCGCTGGTGCGTAAAGGTGATCGGGTTCAGCGCAGCGACATCATGGCTGATGGTCCGTCCACCGACATGGGTGAGCTTGCTCTGGGTCAGAACATGCGCATCGCGTTCATGGCATGGAACGGCTTCAACTTCGAAGACTCCATCTGCCTGTCCGAGCGTGTGGTTCAGGAAGATCGCTTCACCACGATCCACATTCAGGAACTGACCTGTGTGGCACGTGACACCAAGCTTGGGCCAGAGGAAATCACTGCAGACATCCCGAACGTGGGTGAAGCTGCACTGAACAAACTGGACGAAGCCGGTATCGTTTACGTAGGTGCTGAAGTTGGCGCAGGCGACATTCTGGTTGGTAAGGTCACTCCGAAAGGCGAGACCCAACTGACTCCGGAAGAGAAGCTGTTGCGTGCCATCTTCGGTGAAAAAGCCAGCGACGTTAAAGACACCTCCCTGCGCGTGCCAACCGGCACCAAGGGTACCGTCATCGACGTACAGGTCTTCACCCGTGACGGCGTTGAGCGTGATGCTCGTGCACTGTCGATCGAGAAGACTCAACTCGACGAGATCCGTAAGGATCTGAACGAAGAGTTCCGTATCGTTGAAGGCGCCACTTTCGAACGTCTGCGTTCCGCTCTGGTCGGCCACAAAGCCGAAGGCGGCGCCGGTCTGAAGAAAGGTCAGGACATCACCGACGAAGTTCTCGACGGTCTTGAGCATGGTCAGTGGTTCAAGCTGCGCATGGCTGAAGATGCTCTGAACGAGCAGCTCGAGAAGGCTCAGGCCTACATCGTTGATCGCCGCCGTCTGCTGGACGACAAGTTCGAAGACAAGAAGCGCAAACTGCAGCAGGGCGATGACCTGGCTCCAGGCGTGCTGAAAATCGTCAAGGTTTACCTGGCAATCCGTCGCCGCATCCAGCCGGGCGACAAGATGGCCGGTCGTCACGGTAACAAAGGTGTGGTCTCCGTGATCATGCCGGTTGAAGACATGCCGCACGATGCCAATGGCACCCCGGTCGACGTTGTCCTCAACCCGTTGGGCGTACCTTCGCGTATGAACGTTGGTCAGATCCTTGAAACCCACCTCGGCCTCGCGGCCAAAGGTCTGGGCGAGAAGATCAACCGGATGATCGAAGAGCAGCGCAAAGTTGCTGAGCTTCGTACCTTCCTCGACGAGATCTACAACCAGATCGGCGGTCGTAACGAAGATCTGGATAGCTTCTCCGACCAGGAAATCCTGGATCTGGCGAAGAACCTGCGTGGCGGCGTTCCAATGGCCACTCCAGTGTTCGACGGCGCCAAGGAAAGCGAAATCAAGGCCATGCTGAAACTGGCAGACCTGCCAGAAAGCGGCCAGATGCAGCTGACCGACGGCCGTACCGGCAACAAGTTCGAGCGCCCGGTTACTGTTGGCTACATGTACATGCTGAAGCTGAACCACTTGGTAGACGACAAGATGCACGCTCGTTCTACCGGTTCGTACAGCCTGGTTACCCAGCAGCCGCTGGGTGGTAAGGCACAGTTCGGTGGTCAGCGTTTCGGGGAGATGGAGGTCTGGGCACTGGAAGCTTACGGTGCCGCTTACACTCTGCAAGAAATGCTCACAGTGAAGTCGGACGATGTGAACGGCCGTACCAAGATGTACAAAAACATCGTGGATGGCGATCACCGTATGGAGCCGGGCATGCCCGAGTCTTTCAACGTGTTGATCAAGGAAATTCGTTCCCTCGGCATCGATATCGATCTGGAAACCGAATAACACGTGACGCGAATCGAGAGCGGGGCAGGATTGCCCGCTCTCTGCTCCGCCAGGAGGAAAGGCCTTGAAAGACCTACTGAATTTGCTGAAAAACCAGGGTCAAGTCGAAGAGTTCGACGCCATCCGTATTGGATTGGCATCGCCTGAGATGATCCGTTCGTGGTCGTTCGGTGAAGTTAAAAAGCCGGAAACCATCAACTACCGTACGTTCAAACCTGAACGTGACGGCCTGTTCTGCGCCAAGATCTTTGGCCCGGTCAAGGATTACGAGTGCCTGTGCGGTAAGTACAAGCGCTTGAAGCACCGTGGTGTGATCTGCGAGAAGTGCGGCGTTGAAGTCGCGCTGGCTAAAGTTCGTCGTGAGCGCATGGCGCACATTGAACTGGCCTCGCCAGTTGCCCACATCTGGTTCCTGAAATCGCTGCCGTCGCGTATCGGCTTGCTGATGGACATGACCCTGCGTGATATCGAACGCGTTCTCTACTTCGAGAGCTATGTCGTTATCGATCCAGGCATGACCACCCTTGAAAAAGGTCAGCTGCTCAACGACGAGCAGTACTTCGAAGCGCTGGAAGAGTTCGGCGACGATTTCGATGCCCGCATGGGTGCCGAAGCTGTCCGTGAACTGCTGCACGCTATCGATCTGGAACACGAGATTGGCCGTCTGCGTGAAGAAATTCCGCAAACCAACTCCGAAACCAAAATCAAGAAGCTGTCCAAGCGTCTGAAGTTGATGGAAGCCTTCCAGGGTTCCGGCAATCTTCCAGAATGGATGGTGCTGACCGTTCTGCCGGTTCTGCCGCCAGATCTGCGTCCACTGGTCCCGCTGGATGGCGGTCGTTTCGCGACTTCCGACCTCAACGATCTGTATCGTCGAGTGATCAACCGTAACAACCGCTTGAAGCGTCTGCTTGATTTGTCCGCTCCGGACATCATTGTGCGCAACGAAAAGCGTATGTTGCAGGAAGCCGTCGACGCACTGCTCGACAACGGTCGTCGTGGTCGCGCTATCACGGGTTCCAACAAGCGTCCTCTGAAATCCCTGGCTGACATGATCAAGGGTAAGCAGGGTCGTTTCCGTCAGAACTTGCTCGGTAAGCGTGTTGACTACTCCGGTCGTTCGGTAATTACCGTAGGTCCGACCCTGCGTCTGCACCAGTGCGGTCTGCCGAAGAAAATGGCTCTCGAGCTGTTCAAGCCGTTCATTTTCGGCAAGCTGGAAATGCGTGGTCTCGCTACCACCATCAAAGCTGCCAAGAAGATGGTCGAGCGCGAGCTGCCGGAAGTTTGGGATGTTCTCGCTGAAGTCATTCGCGAACACCCGGTTCTCCTCAACCGTGCACCGACCCTTCACCGTCTGGGTATCCAGGCGTTTGAACCAGTACTGATCGAAGGTAAGGCTATCCAGCTGCACCCTCTGGTCTGTGCTGCGTACAACGCCGACTTCGACGGCGACCAAATGGCCGTGCACGTACCGCTGACACTGGAAGCCCAGTTGGAAGCGCGTGCGTTGATGATGTCGACCAACAACATTCTGTCGCCAGCCAACGGTGAGCCAATCATCGTTCCGTCGCAGGACGTTGTATTGGGTCTGTACTACATGACTCGTGAAGCGATCAACGCCAAGGGCGAAGGTCGTGTGTTCGCGGATCTGCAAGAAGTTGACCGTGTGTTCCGTGCCGGCGAAGCCGCACTGCACGCTAAAGTCAAAGTGCGGATCAATGAAACCGTTAACGATCGTGATGGTGGCAGCGTCAAGAACACCCGTATCGTCGACACTACCGTCGGCCGTGCGCTGTTGTTCCAGGTTGTTCCACCTGGCCTGTCGTACGACGTCGTCAACCAGCCGATGAAGAAAAAGGCGATCTCCAAGCTGATCAACCAGTGCTACCGCGTGGTTGGTTTGAAAGAGACCGTGATCTTCGCTGACCAGTTGATGTACACCGGTTTTGCTTATTCGACCATCTCCGGCGTTTCCATTGGCGTTAACGACTTCGTTATCCCGGATGAAAAAGCCCGCATCATCAACGCTGCTACTGATGAAGTGAAAGAGATCGAAAGTCAGTACGCCTCCGGCCTGGTAACCCAGGGCGAGAAGTACAACAAAGTGATCGACCTTTGGTCCAAGGCGAACGACGAAGTTTCCAAGGCGATGATGGCCAACCTCTCGAAAGAGAAAGTTATCGATCGTCATGGCGTCGAAGTCGACCAAGAGTCTTTCAACTCGATGTACATGATGGCCGACTCGGGCGCACGGGGTTCTGCTGCGCAGATCCGTCAGCTCGCCGGTATGCGTGGCCTGATGGCCAAGCCGGACGGCTCCATCATTGAAACGCCGATTACTGCGAACTTCCGTGAAGGTTTGAGCGTACTTCAGTACTTCATCTCCACTCACGGTGCTCGTAAAGGTTTGGCGGATACCGCGTTGAAAACTGCGAACTCCGGTTACCTGACTCGTCGTCTGGTAGACGTGGCGCAGGATCTGGTTGTGACCGAGATCGATTGCGGCACCGAACATGGCCTGGTAATGACACCGCACATTGAAGGCGGTGACGTTGTTGAGCCGCTGGGTGAGCGCGTATTGGGTCGTGTTATTGCCCGTGACGTGTTCAAACCAGGTACCGAAGAAATCATCGTTCCTGCCGGCACACTGGTAGACGAGAAGTGGGTTGAGTTCATCGAGCTGAACAGCATCGATGAAGTGATCGTGCGTTCGCCAATCAGCTGCGAAACCCGCTACGGCATTTGCGCCAAGTGCTACGGCCGTGACCTGGCTCGTGGTCACCAGGTGAACATCGGTGAAGCGGTCGGCGTTATTGCTGCCCAGTCCATCGGTGAGCCGGGTACCCAGCTGACCATGCGTACGTTCCACATCGGTGGTGCGGCAAGCCGGACCTCCGCAGCTGACAGCGTTCAGGTGAAGAATGGCGGTACCGTCCGTCTGCACAACCTGAAACACGTTGAGCGAGTGGACGGTTGCCTGGTTGCTGTGTCCCGTTCGGGTGAGCTGGCAATCGCTGATGACTTTGGTCGTGAGCGCGAGCGTTACAAGCTGCCGTACGGTGCTGTGATTTCGGTTAAAGAAGGTGACAAGGTCGACGCTGGCGCAATCGTGGCCAAGTGGGATCCGCACACTCACCCAATCGTTACCGAAATGAAAGGTACCGTGACCTACGTGGGCATGGAAGAAGGCATCACGATCAAGCGTCAGACTGACGAATTGACCGGTATGACCAACATTGAAGTACTCGACGCCAAAGACCGTCCAGCTGCCGGTAAAGATATCCGTCCTGCTGTGAAGATGGTTGATGACAACGGCAAGGATCTCTTGCTGCCGGGTACTGACGTAATTGCTCAGTACTTCCTGCCTGCTAACGCCCTGGTTGGTGTAGCGGATGGTGCGAAGATTGCGATCGGTGATGTTATCGCTCGTATCCCGCAAGAGACTTCGAAGACCCGTGACATCACCGGTGGTCTGCCGCGTGTTGCCGACTTGTTCGAAGCACGTCGTCCGAAAGAAGCCTCGATTCTGGCTGAAGTCAGCGGCACCATCGCGTTCGGTAAAGAGACCAAAGGCAAGCGCCGTCTGGTTATCACTCCGAACGACGGCACCGATCCGTACGAAGAGCTGATTCCGAAGTGGCGTCACCTGAACGTCTTCGAAGGCGAACAGGTAAACCGCGGCGAAGTTATCTCCGACGGCCCGAGCGATCCACACGACATCCTGCGTCTGCTGGGTGTGAGTGCGCTGGCCAAGTACATCGTGAACGAGATCCAGGACGTTTATCGTCTGCAAGGCGTGAAGATCAACGACAAGCACATCGAGACCATCCTGCGTCAGATGTTGCGTAAGGTTGAAATCGCTGAATCCGGCGACTCGACTTTCATCAAGGGCGACCAGATGGAGTTGACTCACGTTCTGGTAGAGAACGAGCGTCTGGCGGGCGACGAGAAATTCGTTTCCAAGTTCACTCGTGTGTTGCTGGGTATCACCAAGGCGTCGTTGTCCACCGAATCGTTCATCTCGGCGGCTTCCTTCCAGGAAACCACTCGCGTATTGACCGAGGCGGCGGTAACCGGCAAGCGCGATTACCTGCGCGGCCTGAAAGAAAACGTGGTCGTGGGTCGTCTGATCCCGGCTGGTACCGGTCTGGCTTATCACAGCGAGCGTAAGCGTCGCCGTGATGCTGACAAACCGTTGCGCGTAAGCGCCAGTGAAGTGGAAGCTGCACTGACCGAAGCGCTGAACTCTAGCGGTAACTGAGTTCTGCGATAAATGAGCTAAGGCCCTGGCTGCTCCGTTCATCGAATCGAGACAATTTGTCGAGGTTGGATGGGTGGGGAGGTCGGGGCCTTGCCTTGACTGGGGACAAGATCCTCTTTAGACTCTTGTACCCCTAAATTTGGCGGGAATTCGTTCCTGCCATTTTGCTTTTCTTGCAAGACAATAGCGTCGCAAGACAACAGTGGAGCTAGTAGATGGCAACTATCAACCAGCTGGTACGTCAGCCGCGTAAGCGTATCGTCGAGAAATCCGACGTGCCTGCGCTGCAGAACTGCCCGCAACGTCGTGGCGTATGCACCCGTGTGTATACCACCACGCCGAAAAAACCTAACTCGGCACTGCGTAAAGTATGCCGTGTGCGTCTGACCAACGGTTTCGAGGTTTCCTCGTACATCGGCGGTGAAGGCCACAACCTGCAAGAGCACAGCGTGGTACTGATCCGCGGCGGTCGTGTAAAAGACTTGCCAGGTGTTCGTTACCACACCGTACGCGGTTCTTTGGATACTTCCGGCGTTAAAGGTCGTAACCAGGGTCGCTCGAAGTACGGTACCAAGAAGCCTAAGTAGTAGCGGCTTTTTGTAAAAACTGATTTTCTATTTTTCTGAGTCGATAAGAGTAAGGTCGGAGGCGTCCCGCAAGGGCACCGATTCCGAGCGAACCTGAAGACCGTTTGAGGGCTTATCCATGCCAAGAAGACGCGTAGCAGCCAAGCGCGAAGTGCTTGACGATCCAAAGTACGGCAGCCAGATCCTGGCCAAGTTCATGAACCACGTTATGGAAAGCGGCAAGAAAGCCGTTGCCGAACGTATCGTTTATGGCGCGCTGGAAAAAGTTAAAGAACGCAAGAACAGCGATCCCCTGGAAATCTTCGAGAAAGCTCTCGACGCCATCGCTCCGCTGGTCGAAGTAAAGTCGCGCCGTGTAGGCGGTGCTACTTACCAGGTTCCGGTCGAAGTTCGTCCGTCCCGTCGTAACGCTCTGGCAATGCGCTGGTTGGTAGACTTCGCCCGCAAGCGCGGCGAGAAGTCTATGGCTCTGCGTTTGGCTGGCGAACTGTTGGACGCCGCTGAAGGTAAAGGTGCTGCAGTTAAGAAGCGTGAAGACGTGCACCGTATGGCTGAAGCCAACAAGGCTTTCTCGCACTACCGCTTCTAATTTTAGCGTCACTAATTTTGCGAGGGCTTTATGGCTCGTACAACACCGATTAATCGCTACCGTAACATTGGTATCGTTGCACACGTGGATGCTGGTAAAACCACCACCACCGAGCGCGTCCTTTTTTACACTGGCAAAAGTCACAAGATGGGCGAGGTGCATGACGGCGCCGCGACCACAGACTGGATGGTGCAGGAGCAGGAGCGTGGTATTACCATTACTTCTGCTGCTATTACCGCCTTCTGGCAGGGTTCCGAGAAGCAGCACAAGGACCAATACCGTTTCAACGTCATCGACACCCCGGGCCACGTAGACTTCACTATTGAAGTTGAGCGTTCCCTGCGTGTTCTCGACGGCGCGGTCGTTGTGTTCTGCGGCACCTCGGGTGTTGAGCCTCAGTCGGAAACCGTATGGCGTCAAGCCAACAAGTACGGCGTTCCACGTCTTGTTTACGTAAACAAGATGGACCGTGCTGGTGCGAACTTCCTGCGCGTGATCGGTCAGATCAAGCAGCGTCTGGGTCACACTCCAGTGCCGATCCAGTTGGCTATCGGTTCCGAAGACAACTTCCAGGGTCAGATCGATCTGATGGCTATGGAAGCTGTTTACTGGAATGACTCTGACAAAGGCATGGTTCCAGTTCGTAAGCCTATCCCTGCTGAACTGCAGGAGCTGGCAGACGAGTGGCGCGGCAACATGATTGAAGCTGCGGCAGAAGCCAGCGAAGAGCTGATGAACAAGTACCTCGAAGGTGAAGAACTCACCAACGCGGAAATCAAGGCGGCTCTGCGTCAGCGTACTATCGCTGGTGAGATCGTTCTGGCTGTTTGCGGTTCTTCCTTCAAGAACAAGGGTGTTCCCCTGGTTCTCGACGCCGTTATCGACTACCTGCCTGCTCCTTCCGAAATTCCTGCCATCAAGGGTACTGACCCGGATGACGAGACTATCGAGCTGGAGCGTCATGCAGACGACAACGAGCCGTTCTCGGCTCTGGCGTTCAAGATCGCTACCGACCCATTCGTGGGTACCTTGACCTTCGTTCGAGTTTACTCGGGCGTGTTGGCCTCCGGCGACGGCGTGATCAACTCGGTTAAAGGCAAGAAAGAGCGCGTGGGTCGTATGGTGCAAATGCACGCAAACGCCCGTGAAGAAATCAAGGAAGTGCGCGCTGGTGACATCGCGGCCTTGATCGGCATGAAGGACGTCACCACTGGTGAGACTTTGTGCAACGCTGACAAGCCAATCATCCTGGTTCGTATGGACTTCCCGGAGCCGGTTATTTCGGTTGCCGTAGAGCCTAAGACCAAGGACGACCAGGAAAAAATGGGCATCGCTCTGGGCAAGCTTGCTCAGGAAGATCCATCTTTCCGCGTCAAAACCGATGAAGAGACTGGTCAAACGATCATCTCCGGCATGGGCGAGCTGCACCTGGACATCCTGGTTGACCGGATGCGCCGTGAGTTCAACGTCGAAGCCAACATTGGTAAGCCTCAGGTTTCCTATCGTGAGCGCATCACGAAGAACTGTGAAATCGAAGGCAAGTTCGTTCGTCAATCCGGCGGTCGTGGTCAGTTCGGCCACTGCTGGATTCGTTTTGCTCCTGCTGACGAAGGTCAGGAAGGTCTGCAATTCGTGAACGAAGTCGTGGGTGGTGTGGTTCCTAAGGAATACATCCCGGCGATCCAGAAGGGTATCGAAGAGCAGATGAAGAACGGCGTTGTTGCCGGCTATCCGCTGATCGGCCTGAAGGCTACCGTGTTTGATGGTTCTTACCACGACGTCGACTCCAACGAGATGGCGTTTAAGGTGGCTGCTTCCATGGCGACCAAGCAACTGGCCCAGAAGGGCGGTGGTGAGTTGCTTGAGCCGATCATGGCGGTAGAGGTTGTTACGCCTGAAGACTATATGGGTGACGTGATGGGCGACCTTAACCGTCGTCGCGGCATGATTTTGGGTATGGAAGACACGGTCTCCGGCAAGGTAATTCGCGCCGAAGTTCCGCTGGGCGAGATGTTCGGTTATGCGACCGACGTTCGTTCCATGTCCCAGGGTCGCGCAAGCTACTCTATGGAATTCAAAAAATACAATACAGCTCCGTCGCACATCGTCGAAACTGTTACCAAAAAACAAGGCTGATTCAGCCCTTTAGGCAAGGAGTTAATTGTCGTGGCTAAAGAAAAATTTGATCGTTCCCTACCGCACGTCAACGTTGGCACCATCGGTCACGTTGACCACGGTAAAACCACTCTGACCGCAGCTCTGACTCGCGTCTGCTCCGAAGTATTCGGTTCGGCCATCGTTGATTTCGATAAAATCGACAGCGCGCCAGAAGAAAAAGCTCGTGGTATCACCATCAACACCGCACACGTCGAGTACAACTCGAAGATCCGTCACTACGCTCACGTTGACTGCCCAGGTCACGCTGACTATGTGAAGAACATGATCACTGGTGCTGCCCAGATGGACGGCGCTATCCTGGTTTGCTCGGCCGCTGATGGTCCGATGCCACAAACCCGTGAGCACATCCTGCTGTCCCGTCAGGTAGGCGTTCCGTACATCGTGGTTTTCCTGAACAAGGCTGACCTGGTAGACGACGCTGAGCTGCTGGAACTGGTTGAGATGGAAGTGCGCGATCTGCTGAGCACTTACGACTTCCCAGGCGACGACACTCCGATCATCATCGGTTCTGCTCGTATGGCTCTGGAAGGCAAAGACGACAACGAAATGGGCACCACTGCCGTTCGTAAACTGGTTGAAACTCTGGACAGCTACATCCCAGAACCAGTTCGTCTGACCGACAAGCCGTTCCTGATGCCAATCGAAGACGTATTCTCGATCTCCGGTCGCGGTACTGTTGTGACTGGTCGTATCGAGCGCGGTATCGTTCGCGTTCAGGATCCGCTGGAAATCGTTGGTCTGCGTGACACTACCGTCACCACCTGCACCGGTGTTGAAATGTTCCGCAAGCTGCTCGACGAAGGTCGTGCTGGCGAGAACTGCGGCGTGCTGCTGCGCGGCACCAAGCGTGACGACGTTGAGCGTGGTCAGGTTCTGGTTAAGCCGGGTTCGGTTAAGCCGCACACCAAGTTCACCGCAGAAGTTTACGTTCTGAGCAAGGAAGAAGGCGGTCGTCATACTCCGTTCTTCAAAGGCTACCGTCCACAGTTCTACTTCCGTACTACTGACGTGACTGGTAACTGCGAGCTGCCAGAAGGCGTTGAAATGGTAATGCCAGGTGACAACATTCAGATGACTGTTACCCTGATCAAAACCATCGCGATGGAAGATGGTCTGCGTTTCGCTATCCGTGAAGGCGGTCGTACCGTCGGCGCTGGCGTCGTAGCCAAAATCATCGAGTAAGCCTCTTTTTAGAGTCAGCTTGATGAATTGAAAAAGCCCCCGCTTAGCGGGGGCTTTTTTATTGGGTTGACACCTATCTGGGGCGTCTATAGAATTGCGCCTCCTTTTAACGGGCGTATTGCGCTCGGTGGGAATAGCAGCCGGAGTCTGAAATCCAATGCAAAATCAGCAAATCCGTATCAGGTTGAAGGCTTTTGACCATCGCCTGATCGACCAATCCACCCAGGAAATCGTGGAAACCGCGAAACGTACTGGTGCTCAAGTGCGTGGTCCAATTCCACTGCCTACCCGTAAAGAGCGGTTCACCGTTCTGGTCTCCCCGCACGTCAACAAAGACGCGCGTGACCAGTACGAGATCCGTACTCATAAGCGCGTTCTGGACATCGTCCAGCCAACGGATAAAACCGTTGATGCTCTTATGAAGCTTGATCTTGCGGCCGGTGTGGAAGTGCAGATCAGCCTCGGCTAAGACTCGGTCTTAGTCGTGTAACGCTCTGAAATGGGCGGCCATAGCGGGTGAAAGCCCCGTACACTCATGAGGTTTACAACATGACTATTGGTGTAGTCGGTCGTAAATGCGGTATGACCCGTATTTTCACCGAAGAAGGTGTCTCCATTCCGGTCACGGTCATTGAGATCGAACCGAATCGCGTCACCCAGTTCAAAACTGAAGAGACCGATGGCTATCGTGCAGTGCAAGTCACTGTAGGCGAGCGTCGTGCTTCGCGTGTTACAGCTGCTCAAGCTGGCCACTTCGCTAAAGCGAACGTTGCCGCTGGTCGTACCGTAATGGAATTCCGTCTTGAAGAAGGCGAGTACCAGGCCGGCGATCTGATCAACGCTGAAATCTTCGCCGCTGGTCAACTGGTTGATGTAACCGGTCAGTCCAAGGGTAAAGGCTTCCAGGGTACGATCAAGCGTTGGAATTTCCGCGGGCAAGATAATACCCACGGTAACTCCGTGTCCCACCGCGTTCCAGGCTCTATCGGCCAGTGCCAGACTCCTGGTCGTGTATTCAAGGGCAAAAAAATGTCCGGTCATATGGGCGCTGAGCGCGTGACCGTGCAGTCCCTCGAAGTAGTGCGCGTGGACGCTGAACGCAATCTGTTGTTGGTCAAGGGCGCTGTTCCTGGCGCTACTGGCGGCAACTTGGTTGTACGTCCAGCAGCCAAGGCTCGCGGTTAAGGGGAAGCTGACATGCAATTAAATGTAAATGACGCTCAAGCGATCGAAGTTTCCGAACTGACATTTGGCGGCGAATTCAACGAGACGCTGGTTCACCAAGCAGTCGTGGCCTACATGGCCGGCGGCCGTCAGGGTTCCAAGCAGCAAAAGACCCGTTCCGACGTTCGTGGTGGCGGTAAGCGCCCATGGCGTCAGAAAGGTACTGGCCGTGCTCGTGCCGGTACTATCCGTAGCCCAATCTGGCGTGGCGGCGGTACCACTTTCGCAGCTCGTCCTCAGGATCACACCCAGAAGCTGAACAAGAAGATGTATCGCGCAGCAATGCGTTCCATCCTTGCTGAGCTGGTGCGTACTGATCGTCTGGTCGTGGTTCAGGACTTCGCTGTTGATGCACCGAAGACCAAAGATCTGCTGAACAAACTGACCGGCATGGGCTTGACTGACGTCTTGATCGTGTCTGAAGTCGTTGATCAGAACCTGTACCTGGCTGCCCGTAACCTGCCACACGTTGATGTACGTGACGTGCAAGGTTCCGATCCAGTTAGTCTGATCGCATACGACAAGGTGTTGATCACCGTGTCGGCCGTGAAGAAATTCGAGGAGCTGCTGGGATGAACCAGGAACGCGTATTTAAAGTTCTGCTTGGCCCGCACGTTTCCGAGAAGGCTACGGTTCTGGCTGACAAGAAAGGCCAGTTCGTTTTCAAGGTTGCAACTGACGCAACCAAGCTGGAAATCAAGAAGGCCGTCGAAAGCCTGTTCAGCGTGAAAGTAGAGCGTGTTACTACCCTGAATGTTCTGGGTAAGAGCAAGCGCACTGCTCGCGGTCTGGGCAAGCGTAATGACTGGAAGAAGGCAGTTATCTCCCTTCAGCCAGGCCAAGATCTCGATTTCAGCAGCAGTGCTGAGTAAGGAAGGGGTGCATCATGGCAATCGTTAAATGCAAACCGACTTCCCCTGGCCGCCGTTTTGTGGTCAAGGTGGTCAACCAGGAGCTGCATAAAGGCGCTCCTCACGCACCGCTGCTCGAGAAAAAATCGAAGACTGGTGGTCGTAACAATAATGGTCGCATTACCACTCGTCACATCGGTGGTGGCCATAAGCAGCATTATCGTCTGGTCGATTTCCGTCGCAACGACAAAGATGGCATCTCTGCCACTGTCGAGCGTATCGAATACGATCCAAACCGTACTGCTCACATCGCTCTGCTGCTGTACGCAGATGGCGAGCGTCGCTACATCATCGCCCCTAAAGGCGTGAGTGCTGGTGACCAGCTGATCGCAGGTGCTCTGGCGCCGATCAAGCCGGGCAACGCTCTGCAACTGCGTAACATTCCAGTTGGTAGCACCGTACACGGCATCGAATTGAAGCCAGGTAAAGGCGCGCAAATCGCTCGTTCCGCTGGTGCTTCGGCTCAGCTGATCGCTCGTGAAGGTGTCTACGTGACCCTGCGTCTGCGTTCTGGTGAGATGCGTAAAGTGCTGGCTGAATGCCGCGCGACCCTGGGTGAAGTCTCGAACTCCGAGCACAGCCTGCGTTCGCTGGGTAAAGCTGGTGCCAAACGCTGGCGTGGCGTTCGCCCAACCGTTCGTGGTGTTGCCATGAACCCGGTTGACCACCCACATGGTGGTGGTGAAGGTCGTACCTCTGGTGGTCGTCATCCGGTATCGCCATGGGGCTTCCCGACTAAGGGCGCGAAGACTCGTGGTAATAAGCGTACCGACAAAATGATCGTCCGTCGTCGCAAGTAAATAGAGGGATACGACAGTGCCACGTTCTCTGAAAAAAGGTCCTTTTATCGATCTTCACCTATTGAAGAAGATCGAAGTGGCGGCGGAAAAGAATGATCGCAAACCGGTGAAAACCTGGTCGCGTCGTTCGATGATCCTGCCACAAATGGTCGGTTTGACCATCGCAGTACACAACGGTCGTCAACACGTCCCAGTTCTCGTTAACGAAGACATGGTCGGCCACAAACTGGGCGAGTTCGCCGGTACCCGCACTTATCGTGGGCACGTGGCAGACAAGAAAGCCAAGCGTTAAGGGGTTAGGAAATGGAAGTAGCCGCTAAGTTGTCGGGCGCTCGAATCTCCGCCCAGAAAGCCCGCTTGGTCGCCGACCAGATCCGCGGGAAGAAGGTGGGCGAAGCGCTCAACTTGTTGGCTTTCAGCAGTAAGAAAGCCGCCGAGATCATGAAGAAAGTGCTGGAGTCGGCCGTAGCCAACGCCGAGCATAACGAAGGTGCAGACGTTGATGACCTTAAAGTCAGCACCGTTTTCGTCAACGAAGGGCGTTCGCTGAAGCGCATCATGCCACGTGCCAAAGGCCGTGCTGATCGCATCGTCAAGCGGTCTTGCCATATCACTGTCAAGGTTGCTGACAAGTAACGGAGTCGAAGAGATGGGTCAGAAAGTACATCCCATTGGCATTCGCCTGGGAATCGTCAAGGAGCACACCTCCGTCTGGTACGCAGACGGTCGGACTTATGCGGACTATTTGTTCGCTGATCTGAAGGTGCGTGAGTATCTCCAAGACAAACTAAAAAGCGCGTCCGTAAGCCGTATCGATATCCATCGTCCGGCTCAGACTGCACGTATCACCATCCACACCGCTCGTCCAGGTATCGTTATCGGGAAGAAAGGTGAAGATGTTGAGAAACTGCGTCAGGACCTGACCAAGCAAATGGGTGTGCCTGTGCACATCAATATCGAAGAGATCCGCAAGCCGGAGCTCGACGGTATGCTGGTTGCGCAGAGCGTAGCTCAGCAGCTGGAGCGTCGCGTAATGTTCCGTCGCGCTATGAAGCGCGCTGTTCAGAACGCCATGCGCATTGGTGCCAAAGGCATCAAAATCCAAGTGAGCGGTCGTCTCGGCGGTGCTGAAATCGCACGTACTGAATGGTATCGCGAAGGTCGTGTGCCACTGCACACCCTGCGTGCCGACATCGACTATGCCAACTACGAAGCTCACACCACTTACGGTGTGATCGGTGTAAAGGTTTGGATCTTCAAAGGCGAAGTAATTGGTGGTCGCCAAGAAGAACTGAAACCACAAGCACCAGCGCCTCGTAAAAAAGCTGCTAAGTAAGGGGTACGCCAAATGTTGCAACCAAAGCGTACGAAGTTCCGCAAGCAGATGACAGGCCACAACCGTGGTCTGGCTCAGCGCGGTAGCAAAGTCAGCTTCGGCGAATATGCGCTGAAGTCTGTAGCTCGTGGTCGTCTCACCGCTCGTCAGATCGAGTCAGCGCGTCGTGCTCTGACCCGTCACGTTAAACGTGGCGGCAAGATCTGGATCCGTGTATTCCCGGACAAGCCTATTTCCAAAAAGCCCCTCGAAGTTCGGATGGGTAAAGGTAAGGGTAGTGTGGAGTACTGGGTTGCCCAGATTCAGCCAGGCAAAGTCCTGTATGAAATCGAGGGTGTTTCTGAAGAGCTGGCGCGTGAGGCTTTTGCCCTGGCTGCTGCAAAGCTGCCGCTCGCCACCGCCTTTGTTAAACGGACGGTGATGTGATGAAAGCGAATGAACTTCGTGAAAAATCCGCACAGCAGCTGAACGAGCAACTGCTCGGCTTGCTGCGCGACCAGTTCAATCTGCGTATGCAGAAAGCAACTGGCCAGTTGGGGCAGTCTCATCTGCTCTCGCAAGTTAAGCGTGACATCGCTCGCGTGAAGACTGTGCTCAACCAGCAGGCAGGTAAGTAATCATGGCTGAAGCCGAAAAAACTGTCCGTACGCTGACTGGCCGTGTTGTCAGCGACAAGATGGACAAAACCATCACCGTACTGATCGAGCGTCGCGTTAAGCACCCGATCTACGGTAAATACGTTAAGCGTTCGACTAAGCTGCACGCGCACGACGAAACCAATCAGTGCCACATCGGCGACAAAGTCACTATTCGTGAAACTCGTCCTTTGGCCAAGACCAAGTCTTGGGCGCTGGTTGATGTTCTCGAACGCGCTGTGGAAGTCTAAGGACTAGGGGTCGGAGAAATTATATGATTCAGACTCAATCCATGCTCGATGTGGCCGATAACAGCGGCGCTCGCCGTGTTATGTGCATCAAGGTGCTGGGTGGCTCCCATCGTCGTTACGCTGGTATCGGTGACATCATCAAAGTTACCGTGAAGGAAGCAATTCCTCGCGGTAAAGTGAAAAAAGGCCAAGTGATGACTGCTGTTGTAGTCCGCACTCGTCACGGCGTACGTCGTGCTGATGGCTCCATTATCCGCTTTGATGGCAACGCTGCTGTTCTTCTGAACAACAAGCAAGAGCCGATCGGCACCCGTATCTTTGGGCCAGTGACCCGTGAACTTCGTACTGAGAAGTTCATGAAGATCGTCTCGCTCGCCCCAGAAGTGCTGTAAGGAGATCCGACATGCAAAAGATTCGTCGTGACGACGAGATCATCGTGATCGCCGGCAAAGACAAAGGTAAGCGCGGTAAGGTGCTTAAGGTTCTCGCTAATAACCGTCTGGTTATTGGCGGTCTGAACCTGGTTAAGCGTCATACCAAGCCTAACCCGATGTCGGGCGTACAAGGCGGTATCGTCGAAAAAGAAGCTCCACTGGACGCTTCTAACGTCGCCATTTTCAACGGCGAAACCAACAAGGCTGACCGCGTTGGTTTCAAAGTAGAAGACGGCAAGAAAATTCGTGTCTTCAAGTCGACCCAAAAAGCGGTTGATGCTTGAACACTGCTAGGTAGAAGACCATGGCACGACTAAAAGAGATTTACTGGAAGGAAATCGCACCGAAGCTTAAGGAAGAACTTAAGCTTTCGAACGTGATGGAAGTTCCACGCGTTACAAAAATCACCCTGAACATGGGTCTGGGCGAAGCAGTCGGTGACAAAAAAGTCATCGAGCACGCTGTTGCCGACCTGGAAAAGATCACCGGCCAGAAAGTTGTTGTGACCTACGCTCGGAAATCCATCGCTGGCTTTAAAGTCCGTGAAGGTTGGCCGATCGGCGTCAAAGTGACCCTGCGCCGTGAGCGTATGTACGAGTTCCTGGATCGTCTGCTGTCGATCTCCCTGCCTCGGGTTCGCGACTTCCGCGGCCTGAATGCCAAGTCCTTCGATGGTCGTGGTAACTACAGCATGGGCGTTAAAGAGCAGATCATCTTCCCGGAAATCGACTACGACAAGATCGATGCTCTCCGCGGTCTGGACATTACCCTGACCACCACTGCCAAGAACGATGATGAAGGTCGCGCCCTGTTGCGTGCTTTCAAATTCCCGTTCCGCAACTGATTGGAGTAGGAAAATGGCCAAGATGAGCATGAAAAACCGCGAGCTGAAGCGTCAGCTCACGGTTGCCAAGTACGCCAAAAAGCGTGCAGCACTGAAAGCTATCATCGTTGATCTGAACGCAAGTCCAGAAGCACGTTGGGAAGCTACAGTAGCTCTGCAGAAGCAGCCACGTGACGCAAGCGCCTCGCGCATGCGTAACCGCTGCCGCCTGACCGGTCGTCCACACGGCGTTTACCGCAAGTTCGGCCTCGGCCGTAACAAGCTGCGTGAAGCTGCAATGCGTGGTGACGTACCTGGTCTGGTTAAAGCCAGCTGGTAAGCACTATCAAAGTCTCGGTGTTCGGGATCGCAAGATCCTGACCGCCGGTGACCTTGAACTTGAATCAAGCCCCTTTTGGGGCTTGATTCATTTGTGGGGTGTGTCTAGAATACCCGGCTCGCCTGAGCCCGTGCTTTTTCCGCATGGATGAGCTCGGCGACAAGTAGTAGCCGCAAGGCTAATTTTTTTGTATTAGGAGCGTCTAGCCCATGAGTATGCAGGACCCGTTAGCGGACATGCTAACTCGAATCCGTAATGCCCAGATGGCTGAAAAGTCCGTCGTAAGCATGCCATCTTCTACTTTGAAGGTAGCTGTTGCCAAAGTCCTGAAGGACGAAGGTTACATTGCGGGTTATCAGATCAGCAGCGAAATCAAACCACTGCTGTCCATCGAGCTGAAGTACTTCGAAGGCCGTCCGGTCATCGAAGAAGTGAAGCGCGTTAGCCGTCCAGGCCTGCGTCAGTACAAGTCCGTCGATGATCTGCCAAAAGTTCGTGGCGGTCTCGGTGTGTCTATCGTCTCCACCAACAAAGGTGTGATGACGGATCGTGCTGCGCGCGCTGCCGGTGTCGGCGGCGAAGTTCTTTGCACTGTGTTCTAAGGGGGGATAAGCATGTCACGCGTCGCTAAGAACCCCGTTAAGCTGCCAGCCGGTGTCGAAGTCAAATTCGCAGGCCAACAGCTTTCGGTGAAGGGTGCCAAGGGCACTCTCGAACTGAACATCCATTCGTCCGTTGAGATCGTTGAAGAAGCTGGTGAGCTGCGTTTCGCTGCTCGCAATGGCGATCAACAAACTCGCGCAATGGCTGGTACCACTCGTGCGTTGGTAAACAACATGGTCCAAGGCGTAAGCCAAGGCTTCGAGCGCAAGCTCCAGCTGGTCGGTGTTGGTTACAAAGCGCAAGCAAAAGGCACAGTGCTGAACCTGGCTCTTGGCTTCTCGCACCCAGTGGATTATGAACTGCCGGAAGGCATCACCGCTGAGACTCCTAGCCAGACCGATATCCTGATCAAGGGCATCGATAAGCAGCTGGTAGGTCAAGTGGCCGCCGAGATCCGCGACTTCCGTCCACCAGAGCCGTACAAAGGCAAAGGTGTGCGCTACGCGGACGAAGTCGTCCGTCGTAAAGAAGCCAAGAAGAAGTAGGGCATAGCAAATGACCGACAAAAAAGTTACTCGACTGCGTCGCGCTCGCAAAGCACGCCTGAAAATGCACGAACTCGAAGTCGTGCGTCTCTGCGTGTTCCGCTCGTCGCAGCACATCTACGCCCAGGTCATTTCGGCCGACGGCAACAAAGTCCTGGCATCTGCCTCGACTTTGGATAAAGAACTGCGTGATGGCGCCACTGGCAACATCGACGCGGCCACTAAGGTTGGCCAGCTGGTCGCTACGCGTGCTAAAGCCGCTGGCGTCTCGCAGGTGGCTTTCGACCGCTCTGGCTTCAAGTACCACGGCCGCGTCAAGGCGCTGGCTGATGCTGCTCGTGAAGCTGGGCTGGAGTTCTAAGTTATGTCAAATAACGACCAAAAGCGCGACGAAGGCTACATCGAGAAGCTGGTTCAAGTTAACCGCGTAGCCAAAACCGTTAAAGGCGGCCGTATCTTCACTTTCACCGCGTTGACCGTGGTTGGTGATGGTAAAGGGCGTGTTGGCTTCGGCCGTGGCAAGTCGCGTGAAGTGCCTGCTGCGATCCAGAAGGCAATGGAAGCTGCTCGCCGCAACATGATCCAAGTCGACCTGAACGGCACCACTCTGCAGTACGCAATGAAGTCCGGTCACGGCGCTTCGAAGGTGTACATGCAGCCTGCTTCTGAAGGTACCGGTATCATCGCTGGCGGCGCTATGCGTGCTGTCCTCGAAGTTGCTGGCGTTCAGAACGTTCTGGCCAAGTGCTACGGCTCGACTAACCCGGTAAACGTGGTTCACGCCACTTTCAAAGGTTTGAAAGCTATGCAGTCTCCTGAATCCATTGCCGCCAAGCGTGGCAAAAGCGTCAAGGAGATCTTCTGATCATGGCTACCGTTAAAGTTACGCTGATCAAAAGCATGACCGGCCGCATCCCTAACCACAAACTGTGCGTTAAGGGTCTGGGTCTGCGTCGCATCGGTCACACTGTAGAAGTACTTGATACTCCCGAGAATCGCGGGATGATCAACAAGGCTTACTACATGCTGCGTGTCGAGGGTTAATCGATGAAACTCAATGATCTGAGTCCAGCGCCGGGTTCCCGTCGCGAAAAGCATCGTCCGGGCCGTGGTATCGGTAGTGGTTTGGGCAAGACCGGTGGCCGTGGCCACAAAGGTCAGTCCTCCCGCTCCGGTGGCACCATTGCTCCAGGCTTTGAAGGCGGTCAACAGCCGCTGCATCGTCGCCTGCCGAAGTTCGGTTTCGTTTCCCTGAAAGCCATGGACCGCGCAGAAGTGCGTCTGTCCGAGCTGGCTAAAGTGGAAGGCGACATCGTCACCGTGCAGTCCCTGAAAGATGCCAACGTGATCAACGTCAACGTACAGCGTGTGAAAATCATGCTGTCCGGCGAAGTTACTCGCGCTGTTACCATCGGAAAGGGAATCGGCGCCACCAAAGGTGCGCGTGCGGCTATCGAAGCAGCTGGCGGCAAGTTCGAGGAATAAATGGCTAAGCAAGGTGCTCTCTCTGCGCTCGGCAAAGGCGGTATGTCTGAACTCTGGGCTCGTCTGCGTTTTCTGTTCCTGGCGATTATCGTCTACCGAATAGGCGCACACATCCCGGTTCCAGGTATCAACCCGGACCGACTCGCGGACCTGTTTCGACAGAATGAGGGGACCATTCTTAGCTTGTTCAACATGTTTTCCGGCGGCGCGCTGGAGCGGATGAGCATCTTTGCACTGGGGATCATGCCGTACATTTCGGCATCGATCATCATGCAACTGATGACGGCCGTCAGCCCGCAGCTGGAGCAGTTGAAGAAGGAAGGTGAAGCTGGCCGTCGCAAGATCAGCCAGTACACCCGCTACCTCACTGTCGCTCTTGCTCTTGTCCAGGCTATTGGCATGTCCATTGGTCTGGCGGGGCAGGGCGTTTCGTTCACTGGTGACTTTAGCTTCCATTTCGTCGCGGTAACCACTTTTGTGGCTGGTGCGATGTTCATGATGTGGCTGGGTGAGCAGATTACTGAGCGTGGTGTTGGCAACGGTATCTCGATGTTGATTTTTTCGGGTATCGTCGCCGGTCTTCCGAGAGCGATCGGGCAGTCTTTCGAGTCTGCCCGTCAGGGTGATATCAATATCTTCGCCCTGGTTGCCATCGGTTTGCTGGCAGTAGCGATTATCGGTTTCGTGGTGTTCATTGAGCGTGGTCAGCGTCGTATTGCTGTTCACTACGCCAAGCGTCAGCAGGGCCGTAAGGTTTTTGCTGCGCAGACTAGCCACTTGCCGCTGAAGGTGAACATGGCCGGTGTTATTCCGGCCATTTTCGCGAGCAGCATTTTGCTGTTCCCGGCTTCGTTGGGTGCCTGGTTCGGTCAGTCTGAAGGTATGGGCTGGTTGCAGGACATCTCGCAGTCGATCGCTCCTGGTCAGCCGTTGAATATTCTGCTGTTTAGTGCAGGGATTATTTTCTTCTGCTTCTTCTATACGGCGTTGATGTTCAATCCGAAAGACGTAGCGGAAAACCTGAAGAAGTCCGGTGCCTTTATTCCGGGTATCCGTCCGGGCGAACAGTCGGCACGCTATATTGATGGCGTTTTGACCCGTTTGACTCTGTTCGGTGCTCTTTATATGACGGCCGTGTGTCTGCTTCCCCAGTTCCTGGTGGTTGCAGCCAACGTTCCGTTCTACCTTGGCGGGACCTCGTTGCTGATCGTCGTCGTGGTTGTGATGGACTTCATGTCCCAAGTACAATCGCACCTCGTTTCGCACCAGTACGAATCCCTGATGAAGAAAGCCAACCTGAAGGGTTACGGCAGCGGCATGTTGCGCTGAGTACCCATAAGGTTCGAGGAGTTGGTGATGAAAGTTCGTGCATCGGTGAAAAAGCTGTGCCGTAACTGCAAAATTATTCGCCGCGAAGGTGTTGTTCGAGTAATTTGCAGCGCGGAACCGCGTCACAAACAGCGCCAAGGCTGAGTGTGATTGTGCTTCAAGCCCGGTAGCTAGTGCGCTACCGGGTTGATTATTTGTTATTACAGCGATATTATCTCGCGCCCTATTTCTTGGCTTCCGGGGCGTAGGTAGCTGTCAATTGGAGTCCCACTGAATGGCCCGTATTGCAGGCGTTAACATTCCAGATAACAAGCATACTGTTATCTCGCTGACCTACATCTATGGTGTTGGTCGCACTACTGCACAGAAGATCTGTGCAGTGACTGGGGTAAACCCAGCCGCAAAGATCAAAGATCTGAGCGACGAGCAGATTGAACAGCTGCGTGGCGAAGTGGCGAAGTTCACCACTGAAGGTGACCTGCGTCGCGAAATCAACATGAAAATCAAGCGTTTGATGGACCTCGGTTGCTATCGCGGTCTGCGTCATCGTCGTGGTCTTCCAGTGCGCGGTCAGCGTACCAAGACTAACGCGCGTACCCGTAAAGGTCCGCGTAAGCCGATCCGCAAGTAATCGCCCCAGCGAATCGACAGGAAATTAATCATGGCTAAACCTGCTGCTCGTCCTCGTAAAAAAGTTAAAAAGACAGTGGTTGATGGCATCGCCCACATCCATGCATCTTTTAACAACACAATCGTGACCATCACCGACCGTCAAGGCAACGCTCTTTCCTGGGCTACCTCCGGTGGCTCGGGTTTCCGCGGTTCCCGCAAGTCCACCCCGTTTGCTGCTCAAGTAGCTGCTGAACGTGCTGGTCAAGCTGCGCTGGAATACGGTCTGAAAAACCTCGACGTTAACGTCAAAGGTCCAGGCCCAGGTCGTGAATCTGCAGTCCGCGCTTTGAACGGCTGTGGCTACAAGATCGCCAGCATCACCGACGTGACGCCAATCCCGCACAACGGGTGCCGTCCGCCGAAGAAGCGCCGCGTGTAATCCAGGAGATTGTAAAGAATGGCTCGTTACATTGGTCCAAAATGCAAACTCGCTCGTCGCGAAGGCACCGATCTCTTTCTGAAGAGCGGCGTGCGCGCGATCGAATCGAAGTGCAACATCGAAGCAGCACCTGGTATCCACGGCCAACGCCGCGGTCGCCAGTCCGATTACGGCACCCAACTGCGTGAAAAGCAGAAGGTCCGTCGTATTTACGGCGTTCTCGAGCGTCAATTCAGCGGCTACTACAAAGAAGCTGCTGGCAAGAAAGGTGCAACCGGTGAAAACCTGCTGCAACTGCTCGAATGCCGTCTGGACAACGTTGTATACCGTATGGGTTTTGGCTCTACTCGTGCCGAATCCCGTCAGCTGGTATCGCACAAATCCGTCAGCGTTAACGGTCAGACCGTAAACGTACCGTCTTACCAGGTTCGTGCTGGTGACGTGGTCGCGATTCGCGAGAAAGCAAAGAACCAACTTCGCATTGTCCAAGCTCTCGATCTGTGTGCCCAACGTGGCCGCGTAGAATGGGTAGAAGTAGACACTGAGAAGAAGTCGGGCGTTTTCAAGAACGTTCCAGCTCGCAGTGATCTGTCCGCCGACATCAACGAAAGCCTGATTGTCGAGCTCTACTCCAAGTAAGGGCTAGAAAATAGGTGCATCCATGCAGATTTCGGTAAATGAGTTCCTGACACCCCGCCACATTGATGTGCAGGTTGTCAGTCCAACCCGCGCCAAGATCACTCTCGAGCCTCTCGAGCGTGGTTTCGGCCACACCCTGGGCAACGCGCTGCGCCGCATCCTGTTGTCCTCAATGCCCGGCTGTGCAGTAGTCGAGGCCGAGATTGACGGTGTACTCCATGAGTACAGCGCCATCGAAGGCGTACAGGAAGACGTAATTGAAATCCTGTTGAACCTTAAAGGTCTGGCTATCAAGCTGCACGGTCGTGACGAAGTTACGCTGACCTTGTCGAAGAAGGGTTCGGGGGTGGTTACCGCTGCCGATATTCAGCTGGATCATGATGTCGAGATCGTTAACCCCGATCACGTAATCGCTAACCTGGCGTCTAACGGCGCCCTGAACATGAAGCTCACCGTAGCTCGTGGTCGTGGTTATGAACCGGCAGACTCGCGTCAGAGCGATGAAGACGAAAGCCGCAGCATCGGTCGCTTGCAGCTTGACTCTTCGTTCAGCCCGGTTCGCCGTATCGCATACGTGGTGGAAAACGCCCGTGTCGAGCAGCGTACTAACCTGGACAAGCTGGTTATTGATCTGGAAACCAACGGTACTCTGGATCCTGAAGAGGCTATCCGCCGCGCTGCAACCATTCTGCAACAGCAGTTGGCTGCGTTCGTCGATCTCAAAGGTGACAGTGAGCCAGTGGTTGTCGAGCAGGAAGACGAGATCGATCCGATCCTGCTTCGCCCGGTTGACGATCTGGAACTGACTGTACGTTCGGCTAACTGCCTTAAGGCGGAAAACATCTACTACATCGGTGACCTGATTCAGCGTACCGAAGTAGAGCTGTTGAAGACTCCGAACCTTGGCAAGAAATCCTTGACTGAAATCAAGGACGTTCTGGCCTCCCGCGGTCTGTCCCTCGGCATGCGCCTCGACAACTGGCCGCCTGCAAGTCTTAAGAAGGACGACAAGGCGACTGCCTGATCGTCGTAATCACCGAACGTCGTGTTTGGTAAGGAATGAACCATGCGTCATCGTAAAAGTGGTCGTCACCTGAGCCGCACTAGCTCGCACCGCAAGGCCATGTTTCAAAACATGGCAGTGTCGCTGTTCGAGCACGAGCTGATCAAAACTACACTGCCGAAAGCTAAAGAACTGCGTCGCGTTGCTGAGCCGCTGATCACTTTGGCCAAGACAGACAGCCTGGCTAACCGCCGTCTGGCTTTCGACCGTACTCGTTCGAAAGCTATCGTTGGTAAGCTCTTCAACGACCTGGGCAAGCGTTACGCTACCCGTGAGGGTGGCTACCTGCGCATCCTCAAGTGCGGCTTCCGCACTGGCGACAACGCGCCTATGGCGTACGTCGAGTTGGTTGATCGTGCTACTGCCGGCGAAGCTGTAACCGCCGAGTAAGACGTCAGTCTGAAACGAAAAACCGGGCCTAGTGCCCGGTTTTTTGTGGGCGTTCGAAAAGTGCCTCGCTGTTAGTTATTTTCTATCGCTACTGAAAGGTTAATGAATTTGTAGGTGTAACGTTGGTGATCAATACTCCTTCTCAGCCGATTAGCCGGCAGTTATAGACTGACAAAGGAAGAGATCGCATGAGCCAAAGTAAAACGCTTACCACCGCCAGTGGCGCTCCTGTCGCCGATAACCAGAATTCCCGCTCCGCCGGCCCTCGTGGCCCGCTGCTGCTCGACGACTTTCACCTGATCGAGAAGCTTGCTCACTTCAACCGCGAAAACATCCCGGAGCGCCGTGTACACGCCAAGGGCTCGGGTGCTTACGGTACTTTCACCGTTACGCGTGACATCACCGAGTACACCAGTGCCAAACTGTTCGAGTCCGTCGGTAAGCAAACCCCAACGTTCCTGCGGTTCTCCACCGTCGGCGGTGAGCGTGGTTCGGCCGACACCGAGCGCGATCCACGTGGTTTTGCCCTGAAGTTTTACACTGAAGAAGGTAACTGGGACATCGTTGGCAACAACACGCCCGTGTTCTTCATCCGCGATCCTTTGAAGTTTCCGGACTTCATCCACACTCAAAAACGCCTGCCGCAAAGCAACTTGAAAAGTGCGCAGATGATGTGGGACTTCTGGTCGCACTCACCTGAAGCGCTGCACCAGGTCACCATTCTGTTCTCGGATCGCGGCATTCCTGACGGCTACCGTCACATGCACGGCTTCGGCAGTCACACCTATAGCCTGATCAACGCCAATGGCGAGCGGCACTGGGTGAAATGGCATTACAAGACCCAACAAGGGATCAAAAACCTCGCACCGGCAGACGCTGCACGCCTGGCAGGTACCGACCCTGAATACGCCCAGCGTGATCTGTTCGGTGCAATCGAGCGCGGCGACTTCCCGAAATGGCGTGTGTGCATCCAGATCATGACCGAGGCCCAAGCCGCGGCGCATTACGAGAACCCGTTCGATGTGACCAAAACCTGGTCGCAGAAAGAGTTTCCACTGGTCGAAGTCGGCGAGCTGGAGCTCAACCGCAACCCACTTAATTACTTTGCGGAAGTCGAGCAAGCGGCGTTCGGTCCGAGCAACATGGTGCCGGGTGTCGGTCTCTCGCCTGACCGCATGCTGCAAGGTCGTGTATTCGCTTACGCGGATGCTCACCGCTACCGCATCGGCACCAATCACCAGCAACTGCCGGTGAATGCGCCTCGCAGCCCGGTGAACAGCTACCAGCGTGATGGGGCGATGGCGTTTGGCAGTAACGGCGGTGCGGCGCCTAACTATGAGCCGAACAGCTACGTTGAATCGCCTAAGCAAGCGCCTCGCTATGCAGAGCCACCATTGGCGTTGAGCGGTGCGGCGGATCGCTACGATCACCGCGAAGATACCGATTATTACAGCCACGCCGGTGCGTTGTTCCGTTTGATGAACGACGAGCAGAAAGCGTTGCTGGTCAGCAACATTGCCGGCGCAATGGCCGGGGTTTCTTGCGATGTGGTTGACCGCCAATTGCAGCATTTCTACAAAGCCGATCCGGCGTATGGAGACGCAATCGCAAAGCTGCTCAACGTACAGCTTAACGAAGTCTAAATGAGAAGCAGAACCGCCCTCGATTGGGCGGTTTTTGCGTTATTTAAACCACTTTTCTCAGAATATCTTCGCTTTTATCGTGCAAACGAAGTGACCAAGCGGTCGCCTTGGTTCAAACTACAAACTTTCAAGCAGGGAGATGTAGGGCGATGCAAGGCCACCCAGACGTAATCGATTACCTCAACACGTTGCTGACCGGCGAATTGGCGGCGCGTGATCAATATTTCGTCCATTCGCGGATGTATGAGGACTGGGGTTTCACCAAGCTCTACGAACGTATCAACCACGAAATGGAAGAAGAGGCCGGGCATGCTGATGCCCTGATGCGTCGGATTCTGATGCTTGAAGGCACACCTCGCATGCGTCCGGACGACCTTGATGTCGGCACCACCGTGCCGGACATGCTCGCCGCCGACCTGCGACTGGAATACAAAGTCCGCGCCGCGCTCTGCAAGGGCATCAAGCTTTGCGAACAGCACAAGGACTATGTCAGCCGCGAGATGCTGCGGGTTCAATTGCATGACACCGAAGAAGACCACACCTACTGGCTTGAAAAGCAGATGGGTCTGATCAAGTTGATCGGTCTCGAGAACTACCTGCAATCTCACGCCTGATTGCACCGATACAAAAAAAGCCCCTGTCACTGAGCAAGTGACAGGGGTTTTTTTTTGCGCTGGATTCAGGCCCGATCGCGCTCCAGCAGCGGCTTGAGGTAGAAGCCAGTGTGAGACTGCTTCATCTCGGACACTTCTTCCGGTGTACCAACAGCAATGATCTGCCCGCCCTTGGAACCGCCCTCCGGTCCAAGGTCCACCAACCAGTCAGCGGTCTTGATCACGTCGAGGTTATGCTCGATCACCACCACGGTGTTGCCGTGGTCGCGAAGGCGATGCAGCACATCGAGCAGTTGCTGGATATCCGCGAAGTGCAGGCCAGTGGTTGGCTCATCGAGGATGTACAGTGTCTTGCCGGTATCGCGCTTGGACAGTTCGCGGGATAGCTTGACCCGCTGCGCCTCACCACCGGACAGCGTGGTCGCCGATTGCCCCAGCTTGATGTACGACAGGCCAACATCCATCAGCGTCTGAAGTTTGCGCGCCAGTGCTGGAACCGCGTCGAAGAACACCCGGGCTTCCTCGATGGTCATCTCGAGGGTTTCGTGGATGCTCTTGCCCTTGTACTTGATCTCAAGGGTTTCGCGGTTGTAGCGCTTGCTCTTGCAGACGTCACAAGGAACATAGATGTCGGGCAGGAAGTGCATTTCCACCTTGATCAAACCGTCGCCCTGGCAGGCCTCGCAACGTCCGCCCTTTACGTTGAAGGAGAAGCGGCCCGGACCGTAACCCCGTGAACGAGACTCCGGGACGCCGGCGAATAGCTCGCGAATCGGTGTGAACAGTCCGGTGTAGGTGGCAGGGTTGGAGCGCGGCGTCCGGCCGATTGGGCTTTGGTCAATATCGACGACCTTGTCCAGATGCTCCAGGCCCTTGATGCTGTCGTGCGCGGCAGCTTCCAGCGTCGTAGCGCCGTTGAGGGCCGTAGCGCTCAAAGGAAACAGCGTATTGTTGATCAGCGTCGACTTGCCGGAGCCGGACACGCCGGTCACGCAGGTCAGCAGACCGATCGGAATGTCCAGGTCGACATTGCGCAAGTTGTTGCCGCGAGCACCCTTGAGCGACAGCGACAACTTCTTGTTGCGCGGTGTGCGATTGGCCGGAACGGCAATCTTCACCCGACCCGACAAGTACTTGCCGGTCAACGAGTCAGGGTGAGCCATGACCTCGGCCGGTGTACCTTCGGCAACAATATGCCCGCCGTGTATGCCAGCGCCCGGACCGATATCCACAACGTAGTCCGCCAGGCGAATCGCGTCTTCGTCGTGCTCGACCACAATCACCGTGTTGCCGATGTCGCGCAGGTGCTTGAGTGTGCCCAGCAGTCGATCATTGTCCCGTTGGTGCAGACCAATCGACGGTTCATCGAGGATGTACAGAACGCCCACAAGACCAGCGCCAATCTGGCTGGCCAGACGAATCCGCTGCGCTTCACCGCCGGACAAGGTGTCGGCACTGCGATCCAGCGACAGGTAATCGAGCCCCACGTTGACCAGGAACTGCAGTCGCTCGCGGATTTCCTTGAGAATCTTGTCGGCGATCTCGCCGCGACGGCCAGTCAGCTTCAGCACGCCGAAGTAATCACACGCGTCGCCAATCGGCAGATTTGTCACTGCCGGCAGCGTCTTCTCACCCACCCAAACGTGCCGCGCCTCGCGACGGAGGCGCGTGCCTCGGCAATCCGGACATGGCTGAGTGCTGAGAAACTTGGCCAGCTCTTCACGCACCGAAGCGGACTCGGTTTCGCGATAGCGGCGTTCAAGGTTCGGCACGATGCCTTCGAACGGGTGCGAGCGCTTGACGATGTCGCCACGGTCGTTCAGGTATTTGAAATCGACGTTCTGCGAGCCGCTGCCATGCAGGATGAATTTCTGCTGATCGGCCGGCAGTTCGTTGAACGGTACTTCCAGGCTGAATTTGTAGTGGGACGCCAACGACCCGAGCATCTGGAAGTAATAGACGTTACGCCTGTCCCAGCCACGAATCGCACCCTCGGCCAGTGTCAGCTCGCCGTTCACCAGGCGCTTGATGTCGAAAAACTGCTTCACGCCCAGGCCATCACAGGTCGGGCAGGCGCCGGCCGGGTTGTTGAAAGAGAAGAGCTTGGGTTCCAGTTCACTGATGGCATGGCCGCAAATCGGGCAAGCGAAGCGGGCGGAGAAGATCATCTCTTCACCCGGTTCGTCGTCCATCGGCGCAACCAGCGCAATGCCGTCCGCCAGCTTCAGTGCGGTCTCGAACGACTCGGCCAGACGCTGTTGCAGGTCGGCGCGAACCTTGAAGCGATCGACCACGACATCGATCGTGTGCTTCTTCTGTTTATCCAGTTTTGGTAGTTCGTCCAGCTCGCAGAGCCGGCCGTTGACTCGCGCCCGCACAAAACCTTGCGCGCGCAATTCTTCGAATACCGACAGATGTTCGCCTTTGCGCTCGCGGATCACCGGCGCCAGCAGCATCAGTTTGCTGCCTTCCGGTTGGGCGAGGACCAGGTCGACCATCTGGCTGACGGTCTGCGCTTCCAGTGGAATGTCGTGATCCGGGCAGCGCGGAATACCTACGCGTGCATACAGCAGTCGCAGGTAGTCGTAGATTTCGGTGATGGTGCCGACTGTCGATCGCGGATTGTGCGAGGTCGACTTCTGTTCGATGGAAATGGCAGGCGACAGACCTTCGATGGTGTCGACGTCAGGTTTTTCCATCATCGACAAAAACTGCCGGGCGTAGGCCGACAACGATTCGACGTAGCGGCGCTGGCCTTCGGCGTACAGCGTGTCGAACGCCAGGGACGATTTGCCCGACCCGGACAGGCCGGTGATGACGATCAGTTTGTCCCGTGGCAGGGTCAAGTCGATGTTCTTCAGGTTGTGGGTCCGGGCCCCACGAATCAGGATCTTGTCCAAAGTAGCCTCGCTTGGCGGGCGTCGAAAACGTAGGAGTATACGGCCAAATACTGGATGGATGCACACTGTCAAACGAGTGGGTGATTGTCTTACATGAAGAGTCTGTCAGCCGAACGCGTCAAAGCGTCGCGATATACCCTGTCATTCGATGGGACTGGTAGAATCGCGGCCGGTTCACATGAGGTTTTTCCATGCACGATCCCCACAGCGAACGCATGAGTGGCAGTGAGACCCGCGCAGCAAGCGGTCTGGCCCTGGTGTTCGCCTTCCGTATGCTTGGCATGTTCATGGTGTTGCCGGTACTGGCGACCTATGGGATGGATCTGGCAGGCGCAACACCGGCCCTCATCGGGCTGGCGATCGGCGCTTACGGCCTGACCCAAGCAATCTTCCAGATTCCTTTCGGTATCATTTCCGACCGTATTGGTCGCCGTCCGGTGATTTACCTGGGGCTGATTGTCTTCGCCCTGGGTAGCGTATTGGCGGCCAATGCCGATTCGATCTGGGGCGTTATCGCCGGACGAGTCCTGCAAGGCGCGGGGGCGATTTCTGCCGCCGTCATGGCTTTGTTGTCAGACCTCACCCGCGAGCAGCATCGGACCAAAGCGATGGCCATGATCGGCATGACGATTGGCCTGTCGTTCGCTGTCGCCATGGTGGTCGGGCCATTGGTGACCCGTGCCTTCGGCCTGTCCGGGCTGTTCATCGCTACGGGCGGCATGGCGCTGTTAGGCATCGTCATCGTGATGTTCATGGTGCCGAAATCCACCGGGCCGTTGCAGCATCGCGAGTCTGGTGTCGCGCGTCAGGCGTTGATGCCGACGCTCAAGCACCCGGACCTGTTGCGCCTGGACCTCGGCATTTTTGTGTTGCACGCGATGTTGATGTCGAGCTTCGTTGCATTACCTTTGGCACTGGTCGAAAAAGCCGGTCTGCCTAAAGAGCAGCACTGGTGGGTGTACCTGACCGCACTGCTGATTTCCTTCTTCGCCATGATCCCGTTCATTATCTACGGCGAGAAAAAACGCAAAATGAAACGAGTTTTACTCGGCGCCGTCGTGACGCTGATGCTCACTGAGCTATTCTTCTGGCAGTTCGGCGATAGCTTGCGGGCTCTGGTGATCGGGACTGTGGTGTTTTTCACAGCGTTCAATCTGCTGGAAGCTTCGTTGCCTTCGCTGATCAGCAAGGTTTCACCAGCAGGTGGCAAGGGCACGGCGATGGGGGTTTATTCCACCAGCCAGTTCCTCGGTTCGGCACTGGGCGGTATCCTCGGCGGCTGGATGTATCAGCATGGCGGTCTGTCGGTTGTGTTCCTTGGGTGCGCCGGTCTCGCTGCCCTCTGGCTGGCCTTTGCTGTTACCATGCGCGAACCTCCCTACGTGACGAGTCTGCGCTTGCCGTTGTCGCCCGAGGCGATCCGCGAAGCGGGTCTGGTCGAGCGCCTGAAGGCTGTCGTAGGGGTAACAGATGCAGTGATCGTCGCAGACGAAGCGGCGATTTACATCAAATTGGACACCGAACTATTGGATCGCACCACCCTCGAGCGCCTGGTGAACAACCCGGCCGAGGCAGCGTGCGTAGCCTAGGAGAACGTTATGGCCCGTGGGGTTAACAAAGTCATATTGGTCGGCACTTGCGGCCAGGATCCCGAAGTTCGCTACTTGCCTAACGGTAACGCCGTGACCAACCTGAGTCTGGCGACCAGCGAACAATGGACCGACAAGCAAACCGGTCAGAAGGTCGAGAAGACCGAATGGCACCGTGTTTCGATGTTCGGCAAGGTTGCGGAAATCGCCGGCGAATACCTGCGTAAAGGCTCGCAGGTGTACATCGAAGGCAAGCTGCAGACCCGCGAGTGGGAAAAAGACGGTATCAAGCGTTACACCACTGAAATCGTGGTCGACATGCAAGGCACCATGCAACTGCTGGGCGGCCGTCCACAACAGGGCGACCAACAAGGCGGGGGCAACAACTACCAGCAGTCCGCCCCGGCTCCACGCCAGCAGGCTCCGCGTCCGCAGCAGTCGTCGGCACCGCAACAGTCGCGTCCGGCTCCACAGCAGCAGGCTGCGCCTCAGCCGGCTCCGGATTTCGACAGCTTTGACGACGATATTCCGTTCTAAAAAAGCAGCTATCCAGTCAGTAAAAAAAAGCGAAGCCATCTGGCTTCGCTTTTTTGTGGGCACCGTTAACTGGATAACGTGGTCACGTTGGCCCGTGCCGAGTGCAGTTTCTTGTAGCTCTCGATCAAGCGCAGGTGCCTGTCGAGCCCTTCCAGTTTCATGCTGGTCGGCGTCAAGCCGTGGAAGCGCACGCTGCCGTCCACCGATCCGATGGCTGCATCCGTACGCTCGTTGCCAAACATCCGGCGGAAATTGGCCTCGTAGTCTTCCAATTCCAGGTCTTCGTCCAGCTTCATTTCCAGCACCACATTGACGGCCTGGTAGAACAAACCACGCTCAACCGTGTTGTCGTTGTACTGCAGGAACATTTCCACCGCCTCTTTCGCCTCTTCATATTGCTGCAAGGCGAGATAGATCAGCAGCTTCAACTCCAGGATCGTCAGCTGACCCCAAGCCGTATTGTCGTCAAATTCGATGCCGATCAAGCTGGTGATGTCGGTGTAGTCGTCCAGCTCACTTTCCACCAGACGTTCAACCAGCGATTGCAGTTCTTCTTCGTCCAGGCGATGCAGGTTGAGGATATCGGCGCGGAAGAACAGCGCTTTGTTGGTGTTATCCCAGATCAGATCGTCCGCAGGATAGATTTCCGAATAGTCCGGCACCAGGATGCGGCAGGCCTTCGCGCCGATATGCTCGTAGACCGCCATGTACACTTCTTTGCCCATGCCTTTCAGAATGCCGAACAAGGTCGCGGCTTCCTCGGCATTTGAGTTTTCACCCTGGCCGGAGAAGTCCCACTCCACGAATTCGTACTCCGATTTGGCACTGAAGAAGCGCCACGACACCACGCCGCTGGAATCGATAAAGTGCTCGACGAAGTTATTCGGCTCGGTCACCGCATGCCCTTCAAACGTCGGCTGGGGCAGGTCGTTGAGGCCTTCGAAACTACGGCCCTGCAACAATTCGGTCAGGCTGCGTTCCAGCGCTACTTCCAGGCTTGGGTGTGCACCGAACGAGGCGAATACACCGCCGGTACGCGGGTTCATCAATGTGACGCACATCACCGGGAATTCACCGCCCAGGGACGCATCCTTCACCAGCACGGGGAACCCTTGCTCTTCCAGCGCCTGAATACCGGACAGTATCCCGGGGTACTTCGCCAGCACATCGGCCGGCACATCCGGCAGTGCAAATTCTCCTTCGATGATTTCGCGTTTTACCGCGCGCTCGAAAATCTCCGACAGGCACTGAACCTGGGCTTCGGCCAGCGTGTTGCCAGCGCTCATGCCGTTGCTCAGGAACAGGTTTTCAATCAGGTTGGACGGGAAATACACCACTTCGCCGTCCGATTGGCGTACATACGGCAGTGAACAGATGCCGCGCTCTTCATTGCCCGAGTTGGTGTCAATCAGATGTGAGCCGCGCAGTTCGCCGTCGCGGTTGTAAATCTTCAGGCAGTATTCGTCGAGAATTTCAGTGGGCAGCGCATCCTTGCGGCCAGGTTTGAACCAGCGCTCATCCGGGTAATGCACAAACGGCGCGTTGGCGATGTCTTCGCCCCAGAACTGGTCGTTGTAGAAGAAGTTGCAGTTCAGACGCTCGATAAACTCGCCCAGCGCCGACGCCAACGCGCCTTCCTTGGTCGTACCCTTACCGTTGGTAAAGCACATCGGCGAATGCGCATCGCGGATGTGCAGGGACCACACATTGGGCACGATATTGCGCCACGAAGCGATTTCAATCTTCATGCCCAAGTCCGCCAGAATGGCTGACATATTGGCGATGGTCTGCTCCAGCGGCAGGTCCTTGCCCGCGATATAGGTGCTCGCCTCTGAGTTAGAAGCAGGCATCAGCAACGCCTGGGCATCGGCGTCGAGGTTTTCGACCTCTTCGATCACAAACTCAGGCCCGGCTTGCACCACTTTTTTCACGGTGCAACGGTCGATGGAGCGCAGGATGCCCTGGCGGTCCTTGTCGGAGATGTCCGCCGGCAACTCGACCTGAATCTTGAAAATCTGGTTGTAGCGGTTTTCCGGATCAACAATGTTGTTCTGCGACAGGCGGATGTTTTCGGTGGGAATGCTGCGAGTGTCGCAGTACAACTTCACGAAATAAGCCGCACACAAAGCCGATGAAGCCAGAAAGTAATCGAACGGACCCGGTGCCGAGCCATCGCCCTTATAGCGGATAGGCTGATCGGCGATCACGGTGAAGTCATCGAACTTTGCTTCAAGCCGAAGGTTGTCGAGAAAGTTGACCTTGATTTCCATTGGGGATTACCAGAATAACGGGCTAGACGAATTGGCCGCCATTATCCGGCTTTTCAGTCATATGTCTTGCGGGCGTCTTACTATATGTCCACGCCGGCGATGGATGGGTCAGTCGAGGATCAGGTGCGGCAAAAAGCGGCTCGAATCCTTGGTGATCAAACTGTTGTCTTCCCGCACACCAATACCGGCCGCCTGATCACCAATCACCCAAGAGCCAATCAGCGTATAGCTGTCGCCAAACTTGGGCAGCGGCGCGAATTCCTGAAGGATAAATGGCGCATCGGTGTAGGGCCCGTCCTCTTTCACGATCAGGCCATCGGCGGTTTGCAGCTCGATATTGGCGCCTTCCCGGGAGAAGAACGGCTTGCGAACCCAACCCTTGGGCACCGATTTATTCGGATCGGTGTCCAGGTGCGCCGCGAGCAGGTTGGGGTGACCTCTGTTGAACTCCCACAGCAACGGCAGGATGCCTTTGTTGGAAATGATGGACTTCCAGGCCGGCTCAAAAAACTGCGTATCACTTTGGGCAATTGCAGCGCCGAAGGGCTCGTGGAAGATGAATTCCCAGGCGTGCAGTTTGAACAGATGAGGAATCCAGCGATCCTCAAGATCGACGAAGCGTCCGTCACTGGTCAGGCCGATGTCTTCAATATCAATGTGGCGTGATTCGATGCCGACCTTCTCCGCGACCAGTCGCAGGTAGTCGGTGGTGCCCTTGTCTTCGACGGAGTGTTTCATCGAGGCGAAATAGAACGGTTTCTTGAGCTGCAACTGAGCAAAGGCTTGATGTAGCTTGGTGTCGATGCTGTTGAACTGGTCGGCATGCTTGGGCAGCAAACCACGTTCGATGCATTGCTCCAGCCAGCCCCATTGAAACGCAGCGGCCTCATACAGGCTGGTCGGCGTGTCATAGTTGAGTTCCAGCAACTTGGCCGGCCCGGTGCCGTTGTAGGAGAAATCCATACGCCCATACAGGTGCGGGTGACCTTCGAGCCATGACGTGCGAATCATGTCGTAGAACGCCGGGGGAATGCTCAGGCGCTCCAGCAATTCCTCGTTCTGCACCACCCGGGCCACCAGGTCCATGCACATTTCATGGATCTCGGTGGTCGGGTCTTCCAGGTCGTTTTCGATCTGCTTGAGCGTGAACTGGTAATACGCGCGCTCGTCCCAATAGGGTTCGCCGTCGATGGTGTGGAACATAAAGCCGAGACCTTCGGCGGTTTGTTTCCAGTCATGACGCTCTGCGCAATGGATCTTCTTCATGGCCCGGTTTCCTTAACTGCTCGACCCGCCGCCCCAGCCGCTGCGTGCACTGGCCTTGCTGCCGAAGCCGCCACGCGACGTCGACGAGGCAACGGAAACCGGCTTGCTGGCCGATTTGCTGATGGAAGTGCTGTACCCGCTACCGTACTTCGCCTGGTTGGATCGGTTAAACGTTGAACCGCTGGCAATGCGCTGGTTGAGTGTTGAAGTGCCGTAGTTACCGCGATTATCGCGGTAGCGGTAGACCGGCTGGGAGAAATAGCTGCTGCGGTTGTTGCTCAGCATATTGCCGATCAACAGCCCGGTGAGCAGGCTGCTGGTGGAGAAGCCCGAACCGCCGGTGTTGGCTTCCGAGGCAGGCAGTTGCGCCTTGGCGGCGTCTACCTGGGATTGCGTCACCTGGCCATCGGCTGTGAGCTCGAAGCCGCCGAGTTTGGGGATGAACTTGCCGGCCGAATCCTGCTGGCACCAGTCGGCGACAAAGTCGGCATCGCAATCAGCCTGGTTGTCATACACCGGCGCAATACGGCGATGCTCGGCCATGGCGGTCATGTAGGCGTCCGAGCAGACGTCCACCGGGAGTTTTTCATCCGCGCATTGCTGAACGGACTGAAAGTTGTACTGCTTCTGTATCGGGTAGGTTTTTTCCGTTGGCCCGCAACCGGATATCGCCATGGCGACCGATGCTGCCAGCGAGAGCTGAACGTACTTGCTTCGTTTCATCAGGGGCTCCGCTGCGCAATCAATTCTGGGAAGGGGTCATGCACGCGGCATTCAACATGCCGACGCTGATGGCCACTGCCGCGACATAGATGCCCGCTGCAATCTCACCTTTTTTAATGCGTTCCGAGGTGCCTTTCAGTACCAGGCTGGTCATCAGGAATGCCAGCAGTTGTACAAACGCAGCGATCACCGCCCAGACGACGAAGTCGAGGAGGCTGATCGAATAGGCAATCACATTGCTGGCCGGAATGGCGAAGCCGATGATGGCGCCACCCAGTGCAATCGCGGCCGCCACGTTGCCCGAACGGATCAGTTCGAACTCCTTGTGCGGTGTGATGCGGGTGTAGATGAACTGGAATAGCGCGAACAGCACGGCGGCGCCGAGGATGTACGAAACAAACCCGAGCACGGCCGCCGGGTTCAGGGAGATGGAGAGTGCTTCTAGCATGGACGTCTACCTTGTTAAAAAGTGTTCAGGTCGGTGGTGTACAGCGAGATGCCCAGCGACGTGCTCAAACTGATGGTGCCTTCGGCGTCTTCTTCGACGGAAAACAACAAGAATTCCCGGCGATCGGTCAGGCCGGTTTCGCGGGCGTACAGCATCGAACGGTGCTCGATGCTGTAGGACTCATCCGGATTTTTCAGCTGTTCGCTCAGCGCCACCAGTTCTGTCTGGCCATTATCGGTGCCCCATTCGCGGGTGTATTCGACACCGTTGTGGGTGTAGGTCGGCAATCCGATCAGGCTTTGCGGGCCGGCCAGTCGACGCAACTCCGCTTCGCTGCTGATGGTGATGTAGCTGATGTAATTGAACAGGATCACCGACTCGACCTGGCCGGCGATATCGCCGGTGGTGTGCACTTGCAGCCAGTAGTCTTCATCGTTCATGTAATAGCGCGACAGCCAGGTCGACTGCCCGAGATCGATAGTGCCGGCGCTCCAGATTTGCTGGGAGCCCGGGATTGTCACCGTGGTGTTGCCGTCGAGCAACAACCTCAGGCTGGTGTCGAACATCACGCCCTTACCCAATGCCAGGCCCAGCGGGCCGGTGACCGGCGGCGTGACGCTGGCGGTCCATTTCGACTGGGTGTTTGTGTCCGTGTTCGGGGCCTCAAGCCCCATCAACTGTTTAAACCATCCCATTGGAAGTTTCCTTGAGGCGAGTGGAGACAATGCAATCGCTTCGGCATCTGAGTGTTCAAGTGCGCTTACCGGGCGGCATTAAATCTGCCGCGTGGCGCAGATAAAAGTACTTTGGCGGCAATAAAACCGGCGAATGCCCCGAATAGATGCCCTTCAAATGAAATGCCCCGCCGAGGTAAAAAGCCAAAGATCAGGCCGCCATACAACAGGGCAACGACGCCCGCCGTGAGCACATTGCCCCAGCTCTTCTGGAACCAGGCGCGCGACAGAATGTACGTCCACAGCCCGAAAACCCAGCCGCTGGCGCCAATGTGTACGCCTGTAAAGCCGAACAGCCAGACCAGCGAGCCGCCCAGCAAAATAATGATGGCACTGACGGCCATGAACCGATTGAGCCCTTCGATCATCACCAGCGTACCCAGGACCAAAAAGGCCACCAGGTTGGCGCTCAGGTGCGAAAAGGACGCGTGCAAAAAAGGTGAAGTGACGATGCCGAGCAGTCCATTCACGGTTCTCGGAATCAGGCCGAATGCCATAAGGCTGTAGCCGGTCGCGGCATTGATCACTTGCAGCGCGACCATGAAGATGGCCAGGCCGGCGATTATCTTGAAACCCTTCAGGGCATCCATCCTTGACCTCGACACGAGAAAAAACTGAAACGCAAACAATGTGGGAGCGAGCCTGCTCGCTCCCACAGGTTATGCATCCGGCACCTGAGTCGATTACTCGGCCGATTTTTGCTTCAGGCGTTCCAGAATCGCGTTGGCGCTGCCTTCGTTCGGCGTGATGCCGGCTTCGCGCAGTTTGCGCTCCAGGTCGTTGCCGGTCGATGCGTCGGCCAGTTCGTCCTGCGCTTGCAGTTCTGCGGCGCGTTGCTGCTGCTTGGCCTGCAAACGGTTCAGTGTGCCGACGGCGGTTTCCAGCTTGCCGTTGGCGCCGCCGCTGGCGATGGATGCGCTGACCTGGGCTTTCTGTACGCTATCGCGCGCCTTGGCCATGTCTACTTGCTGGCGCAGGCTCTTGATGCGGGCTTCGGCCTTGGTGATGTCTTTGCGCATGCTATCCGCGTAACCACCGAATTCGCTGGCCTGCTTTTGCTCGACATCAAGTTCGTTGGTCAGGGTCGAAATCGCTTCGGCCACTTCCAGCGCCAAGTCTTCGCGGTTGGCCTGGATCGCGGCCATGGCCTTGGATTCCAGGTCCTTGATTTTGGCGTTGTACTCGCTGACGCGGTCGGCCGACAGTTTGTGCTTGGCCATGATGGTGACCAGCTCACGCTTGGCATTGGCCAGCGCGCTGTCAGCATCGCGAATTTCCTGGTCGAGAATGCGCAGGGCCTGTTGGTCGACGATCGATTCGCCCACTTCGGTGGCGCCGCCGCGCAACGCGGTGAACAACTTGCTCCAGATGGACTGAGTCATTGGATCTTCCTTTCCTGATAATTACTTGAAGAAGCGCTCGAAGGCTTCGATGGCACGCTGGACGTTGTCGACCAGGGTTTTTACCTCGGTCACCACGTTGGTCAGGCTGGAGTCGGAACTCAGCGCGCCGAACATGTTGTAAACGACTTGGCCGTTGGGCATGGACTCGATACCGATCGAGGACAGCGGGAACATTTCCCGGCTGCGCAGCACGGCATCGTTGAAGGCCGGCACGTCGTTGATGGACTCGACGTCGACCAGAACGGTGTCGACGATGATCTGCTCACCGGCGACGGCGATGTGGATTGGCAGACCGCCAAACTCGTTCATCTCCAGCCTCAGGGTGGGTTCGGCGCTTTGGATCAGGGAAAGCGTGATCTCTTGCGAAGCCACCTCATCAAGCGCCTTGAGAGCATTAAAGAGGCTATCGATGTTCCAATTGTTGCTTGCGCTCATGTAATTCTCCGACATGAATGAGCCAGCCAGAATCGGTTGGCGTAGCTGTTGTTCCATGTGCTTGAGCAAGCTTCGGTTTTCCGGAAGCACCCAAGTTTCGTGTTTCACATAGCCGGCGGCTGCCAGGCCTGCACGCATCTGCTTCATGTAGAAGCTTGATGGTTTCTTCACGGACGGTTTCGAACGCTCTCCCTTGGGGCTTTTTGATGTAGCAACAGGCTCGCGAGGCGGGTCTGACGGGGAGCGGCTTTTCATGGGGTGACTCCGTTGTGAACATCTCACGCGTGAGCAACCCTACAACCAAAGAAGTACACCATCAACGGCTCACGCGTGAGATTTTGTTACCGCAAGCGAAAAGGCCCGCAGCAAGGCGGGCCTGTAGTATTTCAAGGTGTTTCTCAGCCCTTGGCGAAGGCCAGCATGTCCTCATTCACCTGTTCTTTATGGGTGTCCGTCAGCCCATGCGGCGCCCCTGGATACACAATCAGTTGGGCATGTTCGATCAACCGCTTACTCTCCAGCCCTGCGGCCTGAATCGGCACAATCTGGTCGTCATCGCCATGGATGATCAAAGTCGGGACATCAAACTTCTTCAGGTCTTCACGGAAATCGGTTTCCGAGAAGGCCTTGATGCTGTCCAGGGTGTTCTTGTGACCGCCCATCATGCCTTGCATCCAGAACGAGTCGATCAACCCTTGCGATGACGTAGCGCCGGGGCGGTTGAAGCCGAAAAACGGGCCGCTGGCGACGTCCTTGTAGAGTTGCGAACGGTCGGCGATAGACGCGGCGCGGATACCGTCAAACACTTCAATCGGCAGGCCTTTGGGGTTGGTGTCGGTTTTCAGCATCAATGGCGGTACCGCGGAAATCAGCCCGGCCTTGGCCAGACGTCGAGTGCCGTGGCGACCGATGTAGCGGGCGACTTCGCCGCCACCCGTCGAGAAGCCAAAAAGGATCACGTCCTTCAGGTCGAGATGTTCGATCAGCTCGGCCAGGTCATCGGCGTAATGATCCATGTCGTTGCCGTCCCACGGCTGGCTCGACCGGCCATGGCCCCGACGATCATGCGCGATGGCACGGAAACCGTTGTTGGCGAAGTGCAGCATCTGCGATTCCCAACTGTCGGCGCTCAAGGGCCAACCGTGGCTGAACACCACCGGTTGTCCGCTGCCCCAGTCCTTGTAATAAAGTGTGTTGCCTTCGCGAGTCGTCAGAGTAGCCATGTCGATGATCTCCGGTGAGGTGCGTGGGTCGTACGTTTAATTGCGGGACAGGAATTCGTCGGTGGACACCACGCTGGCATAGGCAAAACCCAGGGCCGACATGAACGCGGCGTGGACGTGAGCGGCCGGCACCGTCAGACCGTTAAACTCCAGGTCACGTGAGGCACAGGCATCATGGATGACCGTGACGGTGTAACCGAGGTCGTTGGCGGCGCGGGTGATGCCGTCGACGCACATGTGGCTCATGCTGCCGACCACCACCAATTCCTTGATTTCTTGCTCATCGAGGATCGACTTTAGTTCAGTTTCGCGGAACGAGTTGACGAAGTGCTTGAGGACGACGGGTTCATTGGCACGGTTGAGCACTTTGGGGTGCAACTTTGCGCCTTCGGAACCGGGGGTAAAGAACGGTGCTGCTTCGGAGGTGAATTCGTGGCGGATGTGCACCACCGAATCACCGGCCTCACGAAAGGCCTTGAGTAGTCGAACGGCGTTATCCGCCGCGGCGTCGGCGCCGACCAGCGGCCACTTGCCTTGTGGGAAGTAGTCGTTTTGGATATCAACTACGATGAGTGCTTGCTTGGCCATGACGGTGTCCTCGAAGTGCGTGTTGGGTGTGGAATGAAGTATTGGGTTTAGCAGGCCGTCCGAGGATTGGCCGCACCGACAATAGAAAGGGGAAAACTGACAATGGACGCAGAAAGGCCAATCGCCGAGCTGGGCGTGCTGATTTATCCTGGTGCGCAGATGGCTGCGGTGCATGGGTTGACCGACCTGTTCGGTGTGGCTAACCGGATCGCCGCCGATCATCAGGCTGCGCGGTTGCCGCTGCTGCGCGTCAGTCATTGGCACGTGGAGGGCGATCAGGCCCCGGTTCGGGTCTACGACAGTCACCCCGCGCCGGACTCGGCCTTGGTGGCCGTGTTGATCCCGCCGTCGATCGACAGTTTTTACACCGGCCAGGTGCCGCAGGCGTTGCTTCAATGGGTTCGTCAGCAACACGCTCGCGGCGCGACCCTCGGTGGCGTCTGCGTGGGCTCGATTCTATTGGCCGAAAGCGGCTTGCTCGACGGTCGCAGCGCCACCACTCACTGGACCTCGGCCAAAACCTTCGCCGAGCGTTACCCGGCGATCAAGCTCAAGGCCGATACGCCGATTGTCGACGACGGCGATCTGATCACCACGGCCGGGCTGATGGCCTGGTCCGAGTTGGGGTTGCGCCTGGTGGACCGTTTGCTGGGGCCGAGCATTGCGACCGGCACGGCGCGGTTTCTGGTGGTGGAGCACAGCGACAGTGCGAGCGAGTGCGGCAGCAACTTTTCACCGATTCTCAGTCATGGCGATGCGTCGATTCTCAAGGTCCAGCACTGGCTGCAAAGCACCGGGGCGACCAATGTATCGCTAACGGCCATGGCCGAGCGGGCAGCGCTGGAAGAACGTACGTTCCTGCGTCGGTTCCGCGCGGCGACCGGTCTCAAACCGACCGAATATTGCCAGCACCTGCGAGTCGGCAAGGCCCGGGAAATGCTCGAATTCACCAACGGCACCATCGATCACATTGCCTGGACCGTGGGGTATCAGGACCCGAGTGCGTTTCGGGCGACGTTCAAGAAGATTACCGGGCTGGCGCCGAGTGATTACCGGACGCGGTTTGGTGTGTCGCCGGTGGCGGCTACCCGCTAGCCGCACCACCTCAAATCCCCTGTGGGAGCCAGCCAGCCAGCCTGCTGGCGATGGCGGCAGTACATTCAACACTGATGTAGCTGACAGATTGCTATCGCCAGCAGGCTGGCTCCCACATGAATCGTGCAACATGCAGGAGGCAAATCGGCTGTCGTGCAGAATCAAACAGGCCTGATGCCATTACTGTTCGAGCAACCACCTGATTTAACAGTGGTTTGCCCCGAGCCCCGCTTGGCCTGATCTCTGCACCCCTCCCTCTACACTCATCAAACGCCAATTGAAGGGGGACGCATGACCCCAACAAACCGCAAAAAACTGGTGGTCGCCCATTCCGTGCACCCCAATGCACCGCAACATGAAGTTGAAACCAATCGTGCCCTGGCCCGTTGGCTCGCGCAGATTCTGGGCCTTAAATACGGCGGTAGTTTCGATCAGGAGCGGCATAACGGTCGCGACCTTTATGTGCTGCCGACCCAGACGCTGGTGGGCGCCGCTGCCGCCCGGCAAGTGGGCGTAAGAGGGCCTGAAGATTTGTGGGGCGGTTACGTTGACCACGACTTCATCTGCACCAAAGCCATCAGCCATGGCTTGCTCAACAAAAAAGCTCATGCCCCGCCAGGCTGGTCACCGCTTTTTTCCGAGCGCGTTCGTAACGTGGTGCTGGATGGCCTCAGCGTGTTTTCTCTCGACGATGCGCGACCCGCGGCTGAACACTTGCTCTACAACGGCCCGATCCGCCTCAAGCCCGTCCATGCCTGCGCCGGGCGTGGACAGGAAGTCATCGACAGTCTCGACCAGTTCGACGCCATCCTCGCCAGGCCCGACGCCCGCAAGCTGTTCACCGAAGGCGTGGTGCTGGAGCAGGACCTGGGCAACGTGATTACCCACAGTGTCGGCCAGAGTTTTATCGGCGACACCGTGCTGAGTTACTGCGGTGAGCAATACTTGATCGAAGACGGGCAGGGCGAGCAGGTGTACGGTGGTTCCAACCTGCTGGTGGTACCGGGGTATTACGAGGATTTGCTCAAGCTGTCCTTGCCTGACAATGTGCGGTTGGCGATCCAGCAGGCGCAGGTGTTCGACAGCGCCGCCGATGAAGCCTATTCCGGTTTTTATGCGTCACGGCGCAACTATGACATCGCCCAGGGCCTGGACAGCAACGGCAAACAGCGCAGTGGTGTGCTGGAGCAATCCTGGCGCATGGGCGGTGCCAGCAGTGCAGAAGTGGCGGCATTGCAGAGCTTCGTCAACGATCCGGCGATGCGCGCGATTCGCGTGTCTTCGGTGGAAACTTACATCGATCAAGCGCTGCCAGCGGACGCCATCGAGGTGTACCGAGGCCCAGCAGAAAACAGTGATTTTCTACTCAAGTACGTAACGGTCAAACCCTATGACGGCTAGAAGCGAAACCATTCAGATCGACATCGACGATGAACAGATGAGCGGGACTTTTCTCAGCCCCAAATCCAAAGTCCCTGGCGTGCTGTTTGTGCACGGTTGGGGCGGCAGTCAGGAACGGGATCTGGAACGGGCCAAAGGCATTGCCGGTCTGGGATGCGTGTGCCTGACGTTCGACTTGCGCGGCCACACCGGCGGTACTGGAATCCCGCTGACGCGCGTCTCCCGTGAGGACAATTTGCGCGACCTGTTGGCGGCGTATGACCGATTGCTTGCGCACCCGGCGCTCGATACGTCGGCCATCGCCGTGGTCGGCACCAGTTATGGCGGCTATCTGGCCTCGATCCTGACGTCATTGCGTCCAGTGCGCTGGCTGGCGTTGCGGGTGCCGGCGCTATACCGCGACGATCAATGGCACACGCCCAAACGTGACCTGGACAAGATTGATCTGCGCGATTACCGCCGCACACTGATCCGCGCCGACAGCAACCGGGCGCTGCATGCCTGTTCGAATTTCACCGGTGACGTGCTGCTGGTGGAATCCGAGACCGACGAATATGTGCCCCACGCGACCATCATGAGTTACCGCGCGGCCTGTCAGCAGACCCACTCGCTGACTCACCGGATAATCGACGGTGCCGATCACGCCTTGAGCGACCCCGTTTCACAGCAGGCGTACACCTCGATCCTGGTGGACTGGATTACCGAAATGGTGGTGGGTGAGCGGTTGAGCATTATTCAATCGACTTGAGATGATTCGCGAGCAGGCTCGCTCCTGTAGGAGCTGGCTTGCCAGCGAAGGCGGCGCTCGATTCACCGCATCCTCATGAAGGTTTCTTCGAGATCCGCAACGACTTGGCCTTCGCCTCAACCATCAAATACATCACCAACGTAATCAACAACGGCAATATGAAATAAATCGCCCGATACGCCAGCAACCCCGCCACCAGACTGCCCCGCGAAACCTCGTGTTGCAGCAACGCCACAAACACCGCCTCCAGCACGCCAAGCCCCGCCGGAATATGCGTGATGACCCCGGCTATGGCGCTGATCAATAACACCCCCAGCACCAGCGGATAGTCCAGCTTGCTCGGCAGCAAGGTAAAAATCACCGCTGCCATCAACGACCAGTTCAGCGCCCCCAGTGCCAGTTGCAGCACCGCCATGCGCAGTGACGGCAGGTTGATTTCCACCCCGCGAATGGCCCATTCCCGAAGCTTGGAAAATCGACAGGCCGCCAGATAGCCCGCGCTCACCAGCAGCAACAGCACACCCACCCCTTGTAATGCGTCGCTGCTCAATTTCCAGCCGGGCGGCATCCGCACCAGACCCGTGCTGAACACCGCGCCGGCAATCACCATGTAGCCAAACCAATTGGTCGCCAGGCTCAAGCCGAGGATTTTCGCGATATTGCCCTTGCTCACGCCCAATCGTGAATACAGCCGATAACGCATGGCGATGCCGCCCACCCACGCGCTCAAATTGAGGTTGAAGGCATAGCTGATGATCCCCACCGGCAGGATCTGTTTCCACGTCAGGTCCTGGCGAATGTAGCTGCGGCCGATCAGGTCGAAACAGGCGTACACCAGAAAACTCAACAGCGTCAGGCCCGAGGCGATGACCAGCGTGCGCACCTTGAATTCGGCCAGGGTGTCGAATACTTCGTTCCATTCCAGACGCTGGGCGAGCATCGTCAACAGGACGATCAGCGCCAGGAAAAACAGCATCGTCAGCGGTCGTTTCCAACGGCTCCAGCGGGATTTTCCCGAGTGCGCGGCGTGGCTGGTCGCGTGAGCTTCAGCGCGGGACATGTTGATCACTCCCGGTCGGCTGAGTGAAGGGTTTCAGACGCGGCTTGTGTGCCGGCAGCCAACCCGCCCAGGCCGGGAAATACCGCAGGAAGTGAAACACCAGAAAGCCGACCGTCATGTGCCAGATTCGTCCACGCGGGGCCGTGTCGACGGACATGGCTTTGCAGTGGTTGTCGCTCAGGTGTTCAAGCCGTTCGAACAGTGTGCGGTTGAACGCCCGGTCGCGGATCAACACATTGGCTTCCAGGTTCATGGACAGGCTCAACGGGTCGAGGTTGCTTGAGCCGACGGTGCTCCAGTCTTCATCGACCAGCGCGACTTTGCCGTGCAGTGGCCGCTCGCAATATTCGTGAATCTGCACGCCCGACTTCAGCAGATAGTCATAGGTCATACGCGCTGCGAGTTTGGCCACCAGCATGTCTGGCTGGCCTTGCAGAATCAGCCGCACATCGACGCCACGGCGCGCTGCATTACGGATCTCGCGCAGCAAGCGATAACCGGGAAAGAAGTAGGCGTTGGCGATCACCACGCGGCGCTTTGCACTGCGCAACACCAACCGGTAAACCTCTTCGATATCGGTGCTGTGGTCGCCATTGTCGCGGTACACCAGCCGAACCTGGCCGTCATGATCGTTGAAGGCCATTTCCGAACGCCGTTGCCGGCGTCGCTGCCACCAGTATTTGGCGCGGGCCGGTCGACCGCATTGCAGCAGCGCAAAGTGATGAATGTCGGCCACCGCCGGGCCTTGCACTTCAACGGAATAATCCTGTTTGGCCTCGGGGCCGAAGTCGCCTAAGTGGTCGGCGGAGAAGTTGATCCCGCCGATGAAGGCAATCGTTCCGTCGACCACGACGATTTTGCGGTGCAGGCGGCGGAACCAGTTGGTGCGAATGCCCAGATGCTTCGGTGCCGGGTCGAATATCTGAATGTGCACACCGGCCTCGCTCAACGCGGCCAGGAACCCGGTGCTCAATTCGCCGCAGCCGAAGCCGTCGAGACTGGCGGTGACCCGCACGCCGCGCCGGGCTGCATCGATCAGCACTTGCTGCATCTCGTTACCGACCTTGTCCTCGAACACAATGAAGGTTTCCAGGAGGATTTCAGCCTTGGCCTGACGCATGGCTTCGAACACCCGTGGGAAATACGCCTCGCCGTTTTCCAACAACTCGACCCGGTTGTTGCCTTGCCAGCCATAGTCGACATCGACCACGCCGGGTTTGCCGGTCGTCGGGGAGGGGGCCAAGTGTTCCACGCTGGTTTTTTCCACCGACGGGATGTTCATAACTCGATCTCCACCGACAGCGGTGCGTGGTCGGAAAGGTGTGACCAGGGCCGTGCCGCCAACACCTGCGGACGGTTGGCCTTGAGGTTGCGCACGTAGATGCGGTCGAGTCGTAATGCCGGCATTCGCGCCGGAAAACTGCGCGCCGGTTTGCCGTGATGTTCGGCGAACACTTCGCGCAGACCACAGGGTTTGAGCAGCGTATCGGCCCGCTGGCGCCAGTCATTGAAGTCTCCGGCAACGATTACCGGCGCATCGTCCGGCAACTCTGCAAGGCGGCGGCTCAACAGTTTGAGCTGTTCGGTGCGATGGGTTTCGCGCAGCCCCAGGTGCACACAGATGGCGTGAACTTCCCGGCCGTCACCGGGCAGGCGCAGCACGCAATGCAAGAGGCCACGGTTCTCGTGGCCGCTAATCGAGACGTCAAGATTGTCATGCTCAATGATCTGGAATTTTGACAGCAGCGCATTCCCATGATCGCCCGCCGGGTAGACCGCGTTACGGCCATAAGCGAACTGCGGCCACAAGGTGTCGGCAAGGAATTCGTATTGCGGCATCGCCGGCCAATTGCTGTAGCGCATGGGATGCTGTTCATGGGCGCCGTGGACTTCCTGCAAAAACACTACGTCGGCAGACACGCTGCGCACCGCTTCGCGCAATTCCGGCAAGATGAAACGCCGGTTGAGCGCGGTAAAACCTTTATGCGTGTTGACCGTCAGCACAGTGAAGCGGCGCACGGCGGTGAGGGTTGGCGACGGATCATCGGCTGCGCCGAGCGGCTCGGAAACGGTCATGGCCGCACACCTTTGGCCAACGATTCGCCGGATGCGAAGACGCTCGCCAGTGGGTGGACGTCCCGCAGGCGTTTGAGCCAGCCTGAAATACCCATTTGAATCGCCGCCATGTCGCCTCCCGCCTGATGGTCTTCGCACCGCACTGTCTTTTGATGACTGCCGGGCGTGGGAGAAAGTTTCGACGGGGCTACGGACGGTAAGGACCCACACAATATTCAATGTAGGAGTGAGCCTGCTCGCGATAGCGGTGTGTCAGTCACCGAAATATTGACTGACACACCGCTATCGCGAGCAGGCTCGCTCCCACAAGGGGGGTGGTGTTTGGCCGCAACTGATCAGCCGGCCACAATGATCGAAGATTCGAGACCTTCAAGGCGCTTAGCCGATCTACGCTTGTAGGCGCGGCCGAGGGCTGCGATCTTTCGCCTTCATTACGTCTATTCAAAAGGAGCACTGCGTTTGCATCCGTTCAAGACTGCGATACTGCTGGCGCTACTTCTCATGACGGGTAGCGTCGGGCTGCAAGCGGCGGCGATACCGGGCCTGCCGGCGACCAGCACCGCCGCGACCCCACCGGCCCACCCGGAGCCACTGGTCCAGGGTGGTTTGCTGGGGGCGATCAGTTCGAGCATCGATGAAGTCGAGGGAAAACTCGATCTCAACGAAGGCTTGGTCGACGCTTGGCGTCTGCGCGCAGACCGTGCAGCCGATGAAGTCGATCAACTGGTCAATCATCCATCGGCGCGTTCAAGCTGGAGCGTGGGGGGGGATTTCCTGCTGTTGTCCGGCGTGTGGGCGGGCGTCTTTGCGTTGCTCTGGCTACTTGGCGGAATGCTCGCCAAACGACTGAGCCAGCACCGCTTGCTGCTCACTCGCGAACGCGGCCAGGCCGTGCTCGGTTATGTGTTGCCGTTCAGCATTCCGGCGCTGATCAGCCTGCCGTTGACGATTTTTGTCAGCCACTACTTGCCAGTGTCGGCCGGCCGGGCGCTGGCATTGTGTTTCGCCTATGCCACCAGCAGCGGCATCTTCGCCGCCTCGCTGGTGCTGACATTGGTGGTCCTGTTCAATGCCGGCCACAAGCGTCGGGCGGTGCAAATCCTTCGTCAATACAGCCCTCGGCCGTTGTTTGGAATCGGCTTTCTGGTCGCCATCAGCGATGCTTTGACCAGCCCGCAGATCGCCCACCAGTTGGGCAGCAATCTCACCAGCAGTGTCGCGGTATTGACCGGGCTGGGGGCCTCCATTGCCTTTGGTCTGCTGGTGATCAAAATGCGTCGCCCGGTTGCTCATCTGATCCGCATTCTGCCGTTGGCCCAGCGCCTCAAACAACCGGCACTGCGCGAGACGCTGCGGATATTTTCCGGTTTGTGGTACTGGCCAATTCTGTTGATGGTGATGGTCTCGGTCATCAACCTGGTCAGCATCAGCGATGACAATCAACAAGTGCTGCGCAGCGCACTGTTCACCACCGTGTTGTTGATTGCGACGGTGTTTCTCAGCACGACGCTGCATCACCTTTTCAAGTCCCGCAGCGAGCAAGCGGCGCGTCGCAGCAATGCCTACAAAGAGCGTTTCCTGAGCCTTTCACACGCGTTGCTGCGGATCGGCATGGCGATTGTTTTCATCGATATCCTGGGGCGTATCTGGGGGCTGTCACTCCTGGAGTTCGCGATGAGCAACACGGTCGGGCGAGCGATCAGTGATTCGCTTAGCCGCATCGGTCTGATTTTCCTGGTGACCTGGATGGTCTGGGTGGTGCTCGACACAGCGATTCAGGAAGCCCTGAAGCCACCGGTCAACAAACGCTCTGCACGCCAGCCGAGTACGCGGGTGAAAACCATCCTGCCGCTGCTGCGCAACGCGGTCAAAATCCTGCTGGTGGTGATTTGTGCGATCACCACCATGGCTAACCTTGGGATTAACGTGGCGCCGTTTCTGGCCGGTGCCGGGGTCGTGGGGCTGGCCATCGGTTTCGGCTCCCAGCAGCTGGTACAGGACGTCATCACCGGGCTGTTCATCATCATCGAAGACACCTTGTCGATCGGTGATTGGGTGGTGCTCGATTCCGGGCATGCCGGCACGGTCGAAGGCCTGACCATTCGCACCCTGCGTCTGCGCGACGGCAAGGGCTTTGTGCACTCGGTACCGTTCGGCCAGATCAAGGCCGTGACCAACCAATCCCGGCAATTCGCTTATGCGTTCTTCTCGGTGCAATTCACCTACGACACCGATGTCGACAAGGCGATTGAGTTGATCCGCGAAGCCGGGCATTCGATCAGCGACGACCCGTTTCTCAAGTACAACCTGCAAGGGCCACTCGACGTATTCGGTGTCGACAAAATGGACCTCAATGGCGTGGTGCTGACGGCGCAGTTCCGCACCGTGTCGGGTGGGCAATATGCGGTGAGCCGAGCATTCAACCAGCGTTTGAAAAAGCTTGTGGATAACAGCCCGTGGGTGCATTTTGCGCAGACTTATCCACAGCAGGTTTTCATGCCCAAGCGGCAGATGGATGGGGATGGCGAGTTGGCGCAGGAGCATTCGTCGATGTTGTTGCCGGATCAGCCGCGTACCCAGTGATGTGTGTTTAGGCTGACCGATCGTTCCCCACGCGGAGCGTGGGAACGATCAGTGGCGAGTCAACTTACTGCGTATTTCAGTAGCTGCTTGCTGATCCAGCTCCAACCAAAAATGCGGCTTGCCGGCAATCTCCGCCGCCGCCGGAAGCCCATCGCGGTACACCAGCCGATTACTCGCCAACGCCGGTACTTTCGCACCGGGTAACAGCGTCCCGGCCAGGTTCAACGGGTCAACCCCGCATACCGCAATCAAACTGCCGTCATGCGGCCGTCGACGTACATCGCGCAGCAGTGGAATCGCCTCGGGCAACGCAAACTGCTCACCGGCCAAGCCACTGACGAACCGCCCGCCGCGTATCTCGCCCCGAGCTTCCAGCCGATGAAACGTACGCAGCAGTTCGCGCCAGCTCGGCAGCCAATCCGCCTCACGTTCCAGCAAGCGCCAGAACACCACGCCGTAGCGTCGCAGCAAGGTCATGGCGATGTGTTCCAGTGTCTCGGTCGGTGTCGGCGCCGGACGTTGGTTATCCACAACCGGCGCGGCCGGTCCGCGGCGCAACAAGGCCCAGCGCCCGGCGTCGTCCATGCCGCCGACAAACGCCCCGCGCCCGCGCCCGCGTCGGCTGCTGCGATTCTGGCGTTTGCTGGCTGGGGTGATCAGCGCCCGTAACCCGGCGAAGCTGTCGGCATTCACTAGCCCGGCGCCGACCAGTTCCTGCAAGGCGATTTCCAGTTCCGAGCGCAGCAGATGAGCTTCGTGCATCAGCTCATCGAAAAACAGCGCGCCGTGTTGGCTGAGCGCTTCATGAACCTTTTGTGTCTTGGGTGACAGCTCGCTGATTGGTGTCTGCTCGGTCAAGCCGCTCCACAATCCAACCTGACTGCGCGGCAGCAGCAGAATCGGCGTGCTGCGCAGCGCCGTGCTGGCGCTTTTGTTGCGGGCGGTCAGGCGTGTCCAGACCAGTTTGCCGCTGCGGCACAGATCGTCCAGCCAGCCCGGTGAATAGTCTTTGATCCGCGCCGACAGAATGTCGCTGTCCCAGGCTGACGCGGCGGCGGGGTAGCCTTCGAACTGACTGACAATGGCGGGCAATACCGCGCTGCCCTGGCCCTGAGTCGCCGCCGACAGGTGCTGCCAATCGAAGAGAAAACGCATGAAATCCTGCAACGCCACCGGCTCGATTTCGCGCCGCAAACGCTTGACCGTGTAGCGATGAATTCGCGCCAGCAAATGTCGTTCGCACCATTGCTCAAACTCTGCGCCGGGCGTGAAGCGGCCGCGCAACACATAGCCTTCGCGTTCCAGTTGCGCCAAGGCCTGGGTGACATGATTCGCCGCCAATCCCAGCGGCTCGGCAATCGCCGTGAGCGGCAGCGGCCCAAACGCGCTGAGCCGTGCGCGGATCACTTCAAGCACGGCTTCGTCTGGCGTCCAGGCCTCATCGAAACCGGGTAACGCATGCAGCGCCGGCACTAATGTCGCCTGTGGATAAATTGCCTGCAAGCAGGTCAGTCGCTCCAGTGCCAGCCACAAGCCTTGCCTGGCGTTGATCTGCAAACGGCTGGCGCGACCGCTGGTGGCCAGGGCGTTCAGCCAGTCGAGCCATTGCGCATTGGCCTGGCCCTCGGCATCGGTGATGCATGCAAGGCTCATTAATGCCTCGTGCATTTCATCGATTCCGGTGGGCGTCGGCCAAGCCTCATCGCGTACCGCTTGAATCGCGTCGGCATCCAGCGCACCGAGGTCGTTGGTGGACTGTGGATCGGTCCAGCGCCGGTTGAGCACTGCTTGCGTGCGGCGCTCCTCCAGCGGCGCATCGTCGAGAAAGGTGTAGGGCCGGGCGCTGAGGATTTCCGCCGCCAGTGGGGACGGCGCAGGCAAGTCACGACTGATCAACCGCACGTCGCCATGTTCCATGCGTCGCAAGAGAGCCAGCCAACCTTCGCTGTCCATCGCCTCGTGCAGACAATCGTCGAGGGTCTGTTCCACCAGCGGATGGTCGGGAATTTCACGCTCACCGGCGAGGTTTTCCACGCAGGCAATCTGATCGGGGAAGACGCTGGCGATCAGGTCTTCGCTTTTCATCCGCTGGATCTGCGGCGGGACTTTACGTCCGCCGCTGTAGCGCGGAAGGGCCAGCGCAACGCCGGCATTCCAGCGCCAGCGCACACCGAACAGCGGCGCGTCGAGCACCGCTTGAATCAGCAGGTGCTCGGCGCTGTTGCTGTGCAGGTAGCGCCAGACGTCGTCGAGTTCAAAACTGTGGCTGGTGGACAGCGACAGCACGATCGCATCTTCGCTGGCGGCGGCCTGCAATTCGAAGTTGAAGGTGCGGCAGAAGCGTTTGCGCAGGGCCAGGCCCCAGGCGCGGTTGATGCGGCTGCCGAACGGGGTGTGGATGATCAGTTGCGTGCCGCCGGACTCGTCGAAAAACCGCTCCATCAGCAACGTGTCTTGTGACGGCAAGGCACCCAGCGTCAGGCGGGCACGGGCGAGGTAATCGACCAGTTGTTCGGCGCTGGCGAAGTTCAGGCCGAGGGTGTCGGTCAGCCAGTCGAGGGCCGGTTGCAGATTGCCCGGTGTGGCGCCGAGCAGGTCGTCGAGGTGCGCTTGCAAGCGAGCGACGGCGAACGAAAGCTCCGGGCTGCGCCCCGGTGCTTCACCCAGCCAGAACGGAATGGTCGGCGGCTGGCCCTGAGCGTCTTCGACCCGGACCTTGCCGGTTTCGACCCGCAGGATTCGGTAGGAGGTATTGCCCAACTGGAACACGTCCCCGGCAATGCTTTCCACCGCAAAGTCTTCGTTGACGCTGCCGATGTTAAGCCCTTGGGGCTCCAGCAAAACGCTGTAGTCGGCGTTGTCCGGAATGGTCCCGCCGCTGGTCACGGCGGTCAATTTGGCGCCCCGACGACCGCGCAGGGTGCGAGTGACGGCGTCGCGGTGCAGGTAAGCGCTGCGGATGCCCTGACGCCCGTTGTAGCCCTCGGCGAGCATGTGCAGCAGTGCCTGATAATGTTTTTCGTCGAGTTCGGCGTAAGGCGAGGCGTTACGCAGCATCGCCAGCAACGCTTGCTCTGACCATTCCTGGCAACTGACCTCGGCGATGATTTGTTGCGCTAGTACGTCCAGTGGCGCAGTGGGAATCTGCAAGGTGTCGAGTTCGCCGCGCCGTACACAATCGAGCAGCGCGGTGCATTCGATCAGGTCGTCGCGGGTGGTGGCGAACAAGCGGCCCTTGGGCATACCGCCGACCTGGTGCCCGGAACGGCCGACCCGTTGCAGAAACCCTGAAATCGAGCGCGGCGAGGCGATTTGGCAGACCAGGTCAACGTCGCCAATGTCGATCCCCAATTCCAGCGAAGCGGTGGCGATCAACACTTGCAGATCGCCGCGCTTGAGTCGTTGTTCGGCGTCCAGACGAAACTCTTTGGCCAGGCTGCCATGGTGGGCGGCCACGGCGTCCTTGCCCAGACGTTCGCTCAGATGCCGGCTCAGGCGTTCGGCAAGACGCCGGGTGTTGACGAAAATCAGCGTGGTCCGGTGTTCGCGGGCGAGGGCGGCGAGGCGATCGTAGACCAGTTCCCACACATCGTTGGCCATGACTGCTGACAACGGCACGGGTGGGACTTCGATGTCCAGGTCCCTTGGGCGGGCGTGGCCGATGTCGACGATGTCGCATGGACGGTCGCGCCCCACCAGAAAGTGCGACACCGCTTCGATGGGCTTTTGCGTGGCGGACAGACCAATGCGCACCAGCGGTTCTGCGCACAGCGCCTGCAAGCGTTCAAGGCTCAAGGCCAAATGGCTGCCGCGTTTGCTGGCGGCGATGGCGTGGATTTCATCGACGATCACTGTGCGTGTGGTGCCGAGCATCTGTCGGCCGGAGTCCGAGCCGAGCAGCACGTAAAGGGATTCCGGGGTGGTCACCAGAATGTGCGGCGCGGACTTGCGCATGGCTGAGCGATCTTTCTGCGGTGTGTCGCCGGTGCGCACGGCGGTGTTGATCTGCAATGCAGGCAGGCCCATCACCCGTAATTGCTCGGTGATCCCGGCGAGCGGGTTTTGCAGGTTGATCTGGATGTCGTTGGACAAGGCCTTGAGCGGCGAGACATAGACCACCAGAGTTTCGTCCGGCAGCCCGTCGTCGGTTTCCAGCCCCCGGTGAACCAGGTCGTCGATGACGGCGAGGAAGGCGGTGAGGGTTTTGCCGGAGCCGGTGGGCGCGGCGATCAGGGTCGAGCGGCGCTGGCGAATCAATGGCCACGCCCGGGCCTGGGCGGCGGTGACCGTCGGGAAGGTGTTGCTGAACCAGGCGCTGACGGCGGGGTGGAAGCCTGCCAGGGCGCTGTCCGTCGGGATTGGCAGATTCATGCAGTAATTTATGCGGGTGGGGGGATGAAGATGCAAGTACCGCTTAGTACCTCGTTCCCACAGGGGATATGTGTTGATGCACAGATCCAGTGTGGGAGCGAGCCTGCTCGCGAAGGGGCAGTAGCAGCGCCTCATATCAGGATCACTACACTTTACGGATGACGGTTGCGCACTAAACCCGCAAAATGCAACGATTCCGGCATCTATCAACGGCATTGCCCGCGGGCCGTGCCGATAAAGCCATCGTTCCAATCTGACTGGGCCTGCTGACTCTATGCGAATGCGCCTTATGTTACTGGGCGGCGGAAATGCCCTTGGGCAGGCGCTGATTCGCCTCGGTGCGGAGGAAGACATCGGCTTCCTCGCCCCCCGCCCCCCACAAGACGGCTGGGATGCCGCGAGCCTGACGCAACTGCTCGACGACACCCGCCCGGACGCGTTGATCAACCTCGCCTACTACTTCGACTGGTTTCAGGCGGAAGCGGTCAGCGAGCAACGTCTGGCCGGGCAGGAGCGAGCAATCGAGCGTCTGGCCGAACTGTGCCAGCATCACAACATCGTTCTGCTGCAACCCTCGAGCTATCGCGTGTTCGATGGCTCCCGTGCCACCGCCTACAGCGAAAAAGACGAACCGGTTCCGCTGGGGCTGCGCGGTCAGGCGTTGTGGCGCATCGAGCAAAGCGTTCGCGCGACTTGCCCGCAGCACGTGTTGCTGCGTTTCGGCTGGTTGCTCGATGACAGTCCTGACGGCACGCTCGGGCGTTTCCTCGCGCGGGCCGAAACGCCTGACGAACTGCTGTTGGCCGACGACCGCCGGGGCAACCCGACACCGGTCGATGATGCGGCCCGTGTGATCATCTCGGTGCTCAAACAACTCGATTGTGCGGCGCCGCTGTGGGGCACCTATCATTACGCCGGTCATGAGGCGACCACGCCGCTGGCACTAGGTCAGGCTATCCTGACCGAAGCACGCAGCCTGCATCCGCTGGCCATTGAAGCGCCGACCGCCCAGGCTCACGCCGCGCGACCGGATGCCGCCGAAGAGCCGCAACACGCGGTGCTGGCCTGCAAGAAAATTCTGCACACGTTCGGGATCAAACCTCGCGCCTGGCGCGCTGCACTCCCGGGCCTACTGGATAGGTTTTATCGCCATGGCTGACGGACCTGTTTTAATCACCGGCGGTGCCGGTTTCATCGGTTCGCACCTGACCGATGCCTTGCTCGCCAAGGGTCATTCGGTGCGCATTCTCGATGACCTGTCCACCGGCAAACGCAGCAACCTGCCACTGGATAACCCCAACCTCGAATTGATCGTAGGTGATGTCGCCGACGCTGCTTTGGTGGCTCAGGCGATGGTCGGTTGCAGCGCCGTGGCGCACCTGGCCGCGGTGGCCTCGGTTCAGGCCTCGGTGGCCGATCCGGTGAAGACTCACCAAAGCAATTTCATCAGTTCGCTGAATGTCTGCGAAGCCATGCGCCAGGCCGGCGTCAAACGCGTGCTGTTTGCCTCCAGTGCGGCGGTTTACGGTAACAATGGCGAAGGTGAGTCGATCGACGAAGACACACCCAAGGCGCCATTGACGCCTTACGCAGTGGACAAGTTGGCGAGCGAGCACTACTTCGAATTCTACCGTCGCCAGCATGCGCTGGAGCCGGTGATTTTCCGCTTCTTCAACATCTTCGGCCCGCGTCAGGACCCCTCCTCGCCGTACTCCGGGGTCATCAGCATTTTCAGCGAACGGGCGCGCCAAGGTCTGCCGATTACCGTGTTCGGTGATGGCGAGCAGACGCGCGATTTCGTCTACGTCGAGGATCTGATTGAACTGCTGGTGCAGGCCATCGAAAAGCCTCAAGTTGAAGCCGGTGCGGTGAATGTCGGCTGGAACCAGGCGACTAGTCTCAAGCAATTGCTACAAGCGCTGGAAGCGGTGGTCGGCGAGTTGCCGCCCATCAGCTACGTCCCGGCGCGCTCTGGCGATATCCGCCATTCGCGGGCGAACAACCGGCGTTTGCTGGAGCGCTTTACCTACCCTGCGCAGACACCCATGAGTGTTGGCCTGGCACGGTTGTTGGAGCGCTGAGATTTTCGCGATCACAAAAAAGGCGCCTCGGAAAGCGCCTTTTTTGTGGCCGAATGGTTGATGCAATATCTGTGGCGAGGGAGCTCGTCGGAACGCCGCACCGTCCCGCTCGACTGCGCAGCAGTCGCCATCAATCCAAAGGCTGCTTCGCAGCCCAGCGAGAGCAAGCTCCCTCGCCACAATGGCTTTCTTAGAACTTGTAACCCAGGCCCACCATGTAAACGAACGGGTCTACATCAACATCGACTTTAGCCCGGGTACCCGGCGCAATCGCGTTGTTTTCAACAGTCGCGGTGGTGTCGATGTCGATGTAACGCACTTGGGCGTTGATCAAGATGTTGTCGGTGATCATGTAATCAGCACCGACCTGAAATGCCAGGCCCCACGAGTTGTCTGCATCGAAGTTGCTGAAGCCCTTGGCCTGGGCTTCGCTGCCGACGTGTTCGTCGTAGATCACGGTGTAGTTGATGCCGGCGCCGAGGTACGGTTGGAAATCGGACTTCGAGTCCAGCGGGTAGTACACAACGCTCAAAGTCGGCGGCAGGTGTTTCAGGGTGCCGAGTTTACCGTTGGCCGCTGAACCCAAAGCAGTGCCTTTGAGTTTCACATCATGCTCGAACGGAGTGGCTGCCAGCAGCTCGATACCCCAGTGACTGTCGAACATGTACGCGAAGTTCAGACCCAGTTGGGTGTCGCTGTCCATGGTGGCCTTGCCACCCAGGTCTGTACCGGCCAGCGGGCCTTGGTCGACCTTGACGCTGGAGCTGTCGGCTTTCGGGTTGACGGTGATCGCACCGGCACGAATGAGGATGTCGCCGGCCTCAAAGGCGTGGGCGAGCGGGGCTGTGAGCGCTAAGGCAAACAGCGAAGCACTGAGCAAGGACTTGTGCATGGAGGGCTCCAGAGGACGTTAAAAATTTTCGATGTCCAATGGTACAAAGCGGTCTGATACGGTCTTTTGATGCAGCTCAATGAAACTGTGATGGGGATGGTTTTTGTGGTGTTTCTGAGAACCCCTTCGACTTGCTCGCGAAGGCTATAGATCAAACACCACATGACCACCAGATTCACTCCGGCAATTCATACACATAAATCTTGTCCGCTTCCATCTGGTATCCGGCATCCGCCAGCTCACTGGTTGATGCCTTGACCTGCATCGCCCCCTCGATCCAGTAAGGCTGATACAGCTCATCCAGCTTCACGCCGACTTCGCTTTTAACATGCACGATCTGGTTCGACGGCGGTGGCGGCACGTGGATGCATGCGCCGAAATACGGCACCAGCAGAAACTCCGTGGTACGCCCGTCTTCACTCACTTCCAGTGGAACGATGTAGCCCGGCAGGCGAATATTCTGGCCATCAAGGCTCTTCACCACCGGCGCATTAGGCATGTCCTGTCTGGCGGCGGGTGCCGACTCGGCAGACAGCGTGCTGCTCATCTGCGACAAGTCGTGCAGGGGCGTCATGTTTGGCACTTCCGGCGCGGCATCCGGCGGGATCATTTCCGACCAGGTCAGGTCTTTCGGCTCGGCCGCCCACAGGGGCAGGGCGACCAGCATCAGCAGCGCAAGTAAGGTGCGGGGCATGTTCAACGTCCTCATAGTCGAATCGACAGGCCATCGGCCAACGATTGGCGATACGCGCGCCAGGCCGGCACGCTGCCCATCAGCAAGGCGGCGATCAGGATGCCACCGAGCAGCGTCCATTCATACTCGCTGGGCCACGCCAGTGGCAGGTACAAGCCGTAATTGGCTTGCACGTAACCCTGGGCGGCGGCGATGCACACATACAACAACGCCACGCCGGCGATCACCCCGGACAGCGCCAAGGCGAACGCTTCCAGCACCAGCAGCGTCGCGATGTGCCATGGCCGGGCACCCACTGAACGCAGAATCGCCATCTCGCGTCGACGTTCGTTCAGGCTGGTGAGAATCGCCGTGAGCATGCCGATCAATCCAGTCAGCACCACAAACAGAGAGACCACAAACAAGGCTTTTTCAGCCGTGCTCATCAAACTCCACAGCTCTTGCAGTGCCACACCGGGCAGGATCGCCAACATCGGCTCACCACGGAATTCATTGATTTCGCGTTGCATCGCAAAGGTCGAAATCTTGCTGTTGAGGCCGAGCATGAACGCAGTAATCGCTTGCGGCGTGAGGTCCATGTTGCGCGCCTGATCGGCACTGATCCGGCCGTTGCCTTGTGCTGGCACACCGTTGTGCCAATCGACGTGAATCGCTTCCATGCCGCCGAGGCTGATGTGCAGCGTGCGGTCCACCGGGGTACCGGTGCGTTTGAGAATGCCGACCACGGTGAATGGTTTGTCGTCGTGCTTGACCAGGCTGATCACCGCCACGCCGTGGGCCAGTACCAGTTTGTCGCCGAGCTTGTAGTGCAATGCATCCGCCACTTCGGCACCGAGCACCACTTCAAACGGGTCGGTGGCGAAGGCGCGGCCGTCGGCCAATTCCAGGTGTTGCTGACGGCCGTACTGGTAGTGCTCGAAGTAGGCCTCTGTGGTGCCCATCACCCGATAACCGCGATGGGAGTCGCCGAGGGACATCGGAATCGCCCACTTCACTTTCGGGTTGTTGGCGAAGTGTTCGAAGCTGTCCCAGCGGATGTTGTTGGTGGCGTTGCCGATGCGGAACACCGAGTACAGCAACAGGTTTACCGAACCGGAACGCGCACCGACGATCAAGTCGGTGCCGCTGATGGTGCTGGCGAAACTGGCTTTGGCTTCGGTGCGTACTCGTTCCACCGCCAACAGCAGGCACACCGACAGGGCGATGGCGAACGCGGTGAGGATCGCGGTAAAGCGCCGGTTAGCCAGACTGGCCATGGCTAGACGAAACAAATACATCTCAGACCTCGAACGGGGTGGCGGCGCGATTGAGTTCGGCCAGCGACAAGTGGCGATCGAACAGCGGTGCGAGGCTCTGGTCATGGCTGACAAACAACAGGCTCGACCCGGCTTCACGGCATTCGGCGAACAACAATCGAATGAAGTTTTCCCGAGCGTCGTAGTCCAGCGCCGACGTCGGTTCATCGGCGATGACCAGTTCCGGCTGGCCGATCAGTGCGCGTGCTGCGGCCACACGTTGTTGCTGGCCGATGGACAACGGATCGGCGCGACGGCTGAGGATGCTTTCATCCTTCAAGCCCAAGTGGGCGAGGAGGGTGGCCGCGGCCTGATCGACGCTGCCGTGGCGCTGTTTCGCCCGTTCGGCGCGCAATCTGGAGAAGTGACAGGGCAGTTCGACGTTCTCGCGCACTGACAGAAATGGCAGCAAATTGAACTGCTGGAAGATGTAGCCGGTGTGGTCGACACGGAAGCGGTCGCGCGCTCCGGCACCGAGCTCCGTCAGTTCCTGGCCGAGCAGGCGAATGCTGCCGCGATCCGGCTTCTGCACGCCGCCGAGCAGACCGAGCAGGGTGGTTTTGCCACTGCCGCTGGGGCCTTTGAGGAACAGGGTTTCGCCGGGCTCCAGGCGAAACGCCGGGATGTCCAGCAGTGGCGGGTGACCAGGCCAGCTGAAGCCCAGGTCGGACAGTTCGATGAGTGCTTGGGTCATGTGAAACCGGTCAGATTGGTGGTGAACCCTGTGGGAGCGGGCTTGCTCGCGAATGCGGTGTGTCAGTCGACATCAATGTTGCATGACACACCGCATTCGCGAGCAAGCCCGCTCCCACATTAGATTTTCAGTGAGCTCAGAACTTGAGGGCTGCCGCCTTGGCAGTCACTTCAACGCCCTGCTGCCCGCTCGGGCTGATCAGTTGAACCTGAATTTTCTGGGTCGCCGGGAACGTGTTGAAAATGTTCGCAAGGTCGAGGGTTTTCACTGCACCAGGCGCTGCGCAAATGAATTGATAGTGAGCGTGGATTTCGCTGTGGTCGTGATGATGTTCGTCTTTGGCATCTTCATCGTGATCATCGTCGGCGTCCGGTTTGTCACCGAACAACGGGCTTTCCAGTTCCTGCATGGCGACTACGCAACCAGCGGCTTTCGGCAGATTAAACAGCGCCAGCGGTTTCTCAAGCTGTGCACGGACCGCGGCGACCTTGGCTTTGTCGGCATCCGTGGTGGCGGCGTGTTCGAAGCCCACCAGGTTCATCGCCGGGCTTTCCAGTTCCAGCTCCAGGGTTTGACCATCCAGCGCCGCATTCAAGCGACCGACGCCATGTTCGTGGGCGCCAAGGCTACCGTGCTCATGATCATGTTCATCCGCGGCGTGGGCGACGGCCAACGGCAACAAGGCAAACGGCAAAGCGAGCAGCAGACGGCGCATGGCGGGTCTCCGGAAAGTAAAGTGAAGAGTTTGTTATGTAATCTTATAACGTAAGTGCGAGGAGTTTGACCGGCTACTTGGCGTTGCACAAGTCCCATGGGAGCATGCAGGTCAGAAATGTGCAGGAGCAGACGTATGTTGCGTATACGCGGAAGCATCGGCGACTGGCCGGTGGATTTGACGCTGGAGATGGATGACGGTGACTGGACGAAACTTGGCTCGCAGTTGCAAGTGAGCAGGCCCGAAGCGAGTGTCGCCCCAGCCAAACCGGTGATTCAGGATGAGGTGTTGTGGCAGATCGCCAGGGACCTGTTGCGTAAGGCCGGGCAATTGAGCGGGCCGGATTTGCTCGATCAGCTGGAAGCTCTGACGGGCAGCGCGGCGTCGGGCAAGCGCTTGTTGGTGCGCTTGCGCCATAGCGCCGATGTGAAGGTGTCGAGCGGCGGCGATACGCCGCTCTACAGCTGGCAAGAGCCCGCGTAGGAGCACAGCTTGCTGCGGGCGGCGATCCGACGATGGCGATCTCAGGGGCGCCATCGCCGGCAAGCCGTGCTCCTACAAGGCGGTTTAGTAAAGTGCAGCAAACATCTTGCGGCGGTAGGTGGTCACCAGCGGGTGGTCGTAGGAGCGAAGCTTGCTGGCGATGGCGATCTCTGGGACGCCATCGCCGGCAAGCCGTGCTCCTACGAGGCGGTTTAGTACAGCGCAGCAAACAACTTGCGGCGGTAGGTGGTCACCAGCGGGTGGTCGTTGCCCAGCAGTTCGAACACCTGCAGCAAGGTCTTGTGCGGCAAGCCTTCGCTGTAGCTGCGATTGCGGATGAACAGCTTGAGCAACGCATCCAGCGCCGCGTCGTACTGCTGGCGAGCCAGTTGCTGAACCGCCAGCTGATACACCGCTTCATCATCCTGCGGATTTTTCGCCAGACGCGCTTTCAGGTCTGCCGCATCCGGCAAATCCTTGGCCTGGGCGAGAAACTGGATCTGCGCCTTGGCGCCAGCCAGCGCCGCTTTGTGTTCATCGCTCTTGACCGCGTCGAGCACGGTTTGCGCTTCACTCAACTCACCGCGCTCGGTGAGGCAGCGGGCGTAGAGAATCAGCGCTTTGGCGTTGGTGTTGTCTTCGCCCAGCAGCACTTTCAGCACGGCTTCGGCGTCGGCGAAACGACTGTCATCGAACAAGGCCTGAGCCTGCTCGAACGGGTCGGCGGCGGCCGGTGGCGGCATTTGTACGTGAGGCTCAAGCATCGCCCGCACGGCGGATTCCGGCTGTGCACCGGCAAAACCGTCGACCGGTTGACCATCTTTAAACAACACCACGGTCGGCAGGCTGCGAATCCCGAAGCGGGCGACGATGTCTTGTTCCAGATCGCAGTTGACCTTGGCCAGCAGCAACTCGCCCTGATAGCTCTCGGCGATGGTTTGCAGCAATGGCATCAGCACTTTGCAGGGCGCACACCATTCGGCCCAGAAGTCCACCAGCACCGGTTTGTGGAAGGAGTTCTCGATCACCGACTGGTCGAAATCAGCAGTCGTGGCGTCGAAGATGTACGGCGTTTCCTGACTCATGGGGGATCTCTTGGAAGCGTGAATGGGGCAACTATACGGCTTGGCGGGGTGGGGCCGGAAGTCGGAGCATGATCGTTCCCACGCTCGGCGTGGGAATGATCATGTTCGGGTGGCGTGGTAGAGGCTCACATGCTGAAACTCTTCAGGCTCGGCCAGATCCGGCAGGGTCATCGCTTCCAGCATTTCAATGCGCTGATACAACGGATGGCGAAAATCCCTGACGCGCGAATCGGCCACCAGCGCCTCTTGGCCACGCGTTAAAAACTCATCGAGCAATGGCAGGTTCGCGCGATCGTAGAGCACATCGGCAACCAAGATCAGATCAAACCGGTCCGCCTCGGCGAAAAAGTCGGTCGAGTAGTTGAGGTGTACGTCATTGAGTTGCGCATTCGCCCGGCACGCGGCAATCGCCAGCGGGTCGAGGTCACAGGCCACCACTTCCAGCGCGCCGGCCTTTACGGCCGCTATGCCCGCCACCCCGGAGCCGGCACCGAAATCCAGCACCCGTTTGCCTTTCACCCACTCGGGGAATTCGGCGAGATAACGCGCGACCGCCAGACCACTGGCCCAGCAGAAACTCCAGTAGGGCGGTTCATGCAGGATCCGTCGGGTTTCTTCCGGGCTGAACGCGCGGTCCATGTTGTCGCCGTCGATCAGCCAGAGTTTCAGGTCGGTCTCGGGCAATGCAACAGGGACAAGCTGCGCATCACCGAGCAGTTCACCCAAGGCCTGTTGCAGGTCGAGCGGGGCAATCATGGCGCTTTGACGAATTGCAGCTGACCCAGGGCCTGCGTGGTGGGCTGGGAGATGACCTGTGACGGCAGATGCAGAATCAACTGGCCGGACTGGCTGGCGCGGCCGCGCAGTTCGACGCGGGCACCGGACGGGAACGATTCCGGGTTGAAGCGCAGGTGAAACGGCAGCACTTGATTGGTGCCGATCAGGCTGGAGCTGGCGAGCAATTGTTGCGGGCGATCCTTTTCGTCGATCACCAGCAGCGCCAGTTCGACTTCGGCGCCGGCCGGCACGCCTTGCAAGGTGCCGCTCAATTCACGTTGATACGCCGGCAGCGGTCCGAGGTTGGCCGACTCTTGCGCTTTTTTCTGCGCCGCCTGTGGGGCGGGCCCTGGCGTCGGCGGCTGGGACTTGGGTGCATCGCTGCCGCAGGCCACCAGCAGGCTGAAAAGACTGAGCAATACGAGCGGTCTTAGGGACATTTACGGCTCCAGCAAGGTGAAATCCATGGATCAAACACTATAGCCGTCTGTATACCGCAAACCCTATGGCTTGTCTTGCCACGGGGATGCGCTACCATGGCCCTCCCTTTTTTTGTTGCCTGCCACCATGCACTGTCCCTTCTGCGGTGCCAACGACACCAAGGTCATCGACTCGCGTCTGGTCGCCGAGGGCGAACAGGTGCGCCGCCGGCGTGAATGCCTGGCCTGCGGCGAGCGTTTCACGACGTTCGAGACTGCCGAACTGGTGTTGCCGCGCCTGATCAAAACCGACGGCAGCCGTCAGCCGTTCGACGAAGAAAAACTGCGCGCCGGTATGCAGCGTGCGCTGGAGAAGCGCCCGGTGAGTGTCGAGCGCCTCGAATCGTCGCTGGTGCACATCAAACACAAACTGCGTGCCACCGGCGAGCGTGAGGTCAAATCCCTCGTGGTCGGTGAACTGGTGATGGCCGAGCTGCAAAAGCTCGACGAAGTCGCCTACATCCGCTTTGCTTCGGTGTATCGCCGCTTCCAGGACCTCAACGAGTTCCGCGAAGAGATCGATCGCCTGGCCCGTGAGCCGGTGAAAGAATGAATACGCCCGCCGAACAAGCCATCCTCGACGCCCATTACATCGCCCGCGCGCTGGAACTGGCGCGCAAAGGCCATTACACGACGCACCCCAACCCTCGGGTGGGCTGTGTGATCGTGCGTGACGGGCAGATTGTCGGCGAAGGCTGGCACGTGCGCGCCGGCGAGCCACATGCTGAAGTCCACGCCCTGCAAGCCGCCGGTGACAAGGCCCGTGGCGCTACCGCTTACGTGACACTGGAACCGTGCAGCCACCACGGCCGCACGCCGCCCTGCGCCGATGCACTGGTGAATGCCGGGGTCGCCCGCGTGGTCGCGGCCATGCAGGATCCGAATCCGGAAGTCGCCGGTCGCGGTCTGCAACGCCTGGCCCAGGCCGGGATCTCCACCGAAAGTGGCGTGCTGGAAGGTGAAGCGCGCAAGCTCAATCAAGGTTTTCTCAAGCGCATGGAACACGGTTTGCCGTTCGTGCGGGTCAAATTGGCCATGAGCCTGGACGGTCGCACCGCGATGGAAAGCGGCGAAAGCCAATGGATCACAGGCACAGCGGCGCGTTCGGCGGTGCAACGCCTGCGTGCACAGGCCAGCGTGGTGCTGACCGGCGCCGACACGGTGCTGGCGGACAACGCCCGGTTGACCGTGCGTGCTGACGAATTGGGTCTGGACCCGGAGCAAACCGCTTTGGCCATGAGCCGACTGCCGCTGCGCGTGCTGATCGACGGTCGTCTGCGAGTGCCGCTGAATGCACCGTTTTTCAAGGCCGGTCCGGCGTTGGTCGCCACCTGCGTGGCGGTGGAGGAACAGTACGCTAATGGCCCTGAATGTCTGATCGTGCCCGGCGTTGATGGTCAGGTCGATCTGCGTCAGTTGCTGGTCGAACTCGCCCATCGCGGGGTCAATGAAGTGCTGGTCGAAGCCGGCCCGCGTCTGGCCGGCGCTTTCGCTCAGCAAGGTCTGGTGGATGAATTCCAGATTTTCATCGCCGGCAAGTTCCTCGGCTCCTCGGCGCGGCCACTGCTCGACTGGCCGCTCGCGCAAATGAAAGATGCGCCCGAGCTCAAAATCACCGAAATTCGCGCGGTTGGCGATGACTGGCGGGTCACTGCCATTCCTTCATCAGCGGCGAGCGTATAATTCCCGGCCGCAGCCTAGCGACGGCTTTGTTCTCGAGGAGGACTCCATGTTTACCGGCATCATCGAATCCATCGGCAGTATTCGTGCATTGACCCCAAAAGGCGGAGATGTACGGGTACACGTAGAAACCGGCAAGCTCGACCTGAGCGACGTCAAACTGGGCGACAGCATCGCGGTCAACGGCGTGTGCCTGACCGCCGTTGAGTTGCCTGGCAACGGCTTTGCCGCCGATGTCAGCCGCGAAACCCTCGACTGCACGGCCATGAACGACCTCAAAAGCGGCAGCCCGGTAAACCTGGAAAAAGCCCTGACCCCGACCACTCGCCTCGGCGGGCATCTGGTCAGTGGTCATGTCGATGGCGTGGGCGAAGTGGTTACCCGTACCGAAAATGCGCGTGCCGTGGAATTCCGCATCCGCGCGCCTAAAGAGCTGGCCAAGTACATCGCCCATAAAGGCTCGATCACTGTCGACGGCACCAGCCTGACCGTGAACGCGGTCGATGGCGCCGAGTTCCTGCTGACGATCATTCCGCACACCCTGAGCGAAACCATCATGGCGTCGTATCAGCCAGGTCGCCGGGTGAACCTGGAAGTCGACTTGCTGGCGCGTTATCTGGAGCGTCTGTTGCTGGGCGACAAGGCTGCAGAGCCGACTGCCGGCAGCACCATTACTGAAAGCTTTCTGGCCCAAAACGGCTACCTCAAATCCTGAAGCTCAAATTTCAAAGAAAGGGGGTGCCTTGTGGCGCTCAATAGCATCGAAGAACTGGTTGAAGACATCCGCCAAGGCAAGATGGTCATCCTCATGGATGACGAAGACCGCGAGAACGAAGGCGACCTGATCATGGCCGCCGAGTGCTGCAAGCCCGAGCACATCAACTTCATGGCCAAGCATGCCCGTGGCCTGATTTGCATGCCGATGAGCCGCGAGCGTTGCGAACTGCTGAAGCTGCCGCTGATGGCACCACGCAACGGTTCCGGTTTCGGCACCAAGTTCACCGTTTCCATCGAGGCGGCCGAAGGCGTGACCACCGGCATCTCCGCCGCCGACCGTGCGCGCACCGTGCAAGCGGCCGCCGCGAAAGACGCCAAGGCTGAAGACATCGTCAGCCCGGGTCACATCTTCCCGCTGATGGCCCAGGCTGGTGGCACTCTGGCCCGCGCGGGCCACACTGAAGCCGCCTGCGACCTGGCGCGCATGGCCGGTTTCGAGCCGAGCGGCGTGATCTGCGAAGTGATGAACGACGACGGCACCATGTCCCGTCGCGCCGAACTGGAAGCTTTCGCCGCTGAACACGACATCAAGATCGGCACCATCGCCGACCTGATCCACTACCGGATGATCCACGAACGTACCGTTCAGCGGATTGCCGAGCAGCCACTGGACAGCGAACTGGGCCAATTCAACCTGGTGACCTATCGTGATTCCGTGGAAGGCGACGTGCACATGGCCCTGACCCTTGGCACTGTCTGCGCCGAAGAACCGACTCTGGTTCGCGTGCACAACATGGACCCGCTGCGTGACCTGTTGATGGTCAGGCAACCGGGCCGCTGGAGCCTGCGCGCAGCCATGGCTGCGGTCGCCGAGGCCGGCAGCGGTGTGGTGCTGTTGCTCGGTCACCCGCTCGATGGCGATGTGCTGCTGGCGCACATTCGCGAAACCGCCGACCAGGCGGCCGTGAAAAAACCGACCACCTACAGCATCGTTGGTGCCGGTTCGCAGATCCTTCGGGACTTGGGCGTACGCAAAATGCGCCTGATGAGTGCGCCAATGAAATTTAATGCGATATCCGGTTTCGATCTGGAAGTTGTAGAATACGTGCCCTCCGAATAATGACCGGTTGTTTCCAGTCCTTGATTCGCGGCTAAAAAATCACTGAGGGACGCGTAGAAAACGCGTCCCGGCTCTTTAAGAGATCTAACGAATGACCCTGAAGACCATCGAAGGTACCTTCATCGCCCCTAAAGGCCGCTACGCTTTGGTAGTGGGCCGTTTCAACAGTTTCGTCGTTGAAAGTCTGGTCAGCGGTGCAGTGGATGCCCTGGTTCGCCACGGCGTAAGCGAAAGCGACATCACCATCATCCGCGCTCCTGGCGCCTTCGAAATTCCGCTGGTTGCGCAGAAAGTCGCTCAGAAGGGCGAATACTCGGCAATCATCGCTCTGGGCGCGGTCATTCGTGGCGGTACTCCGCACTTCGAATACGTGGCGGGCGAATGCACCAAGGGCCTGGCCCAGGTGTCCATGGAGTTCGGCGTTCCAGTCGCTTTCGGCGTGCTGACCGTTGATTCCATCGAGCAAGCCATCGAACGTTCCGGCACCAAGGCCGGTAACAAAGGTGCCGAAGCTGCCCTGTCCGCTCTGGAAATGGTCAGCCTGCTGGCGCAGTTGGAGGCCAAGTGATTAGCGACGAAAGCGATCGTTTCAACCCGCGTGATCCGAAACCTGCGGACGCTGGCAAGCCATCCAAGAGCGTCAAGCGTCGCGAAGCCCGTCAGCTCGCGACTCAGGCGCTGTACCAATGGCACATGGCCAAAACTTCGCTGAACGAGATCGAAGCGCAGTTTCGGGTCGATAACGATTTCAGTGATGTCGATGCCGCTTACTTCCACGACATCCTGCACGGTGTACCAGCGCACAAGACCGAGATCGATTCTGCGCTCGCGCCGTGCCTGGACATCACCATTGATGAGCTCGATCCGGTTGAACTGGCCGTTCTGCGCCTGTCCACCTGGGAGCTGATCAAGCGTGTCGATGTGCCGTACCGCGTTGTGATCAACGAAGGGATCGAACTGGCCAAGGTCTACGGTTCCACCGACGGCCACAAGTTCGTCAACGGCGTACTCGACAAGCTGGCCCCGCGTCTGCGTGAAGCTGAAGTGAAGGCGTTCAAGCGCTAGTCAGCGCTTGATATCGCGATGGGCGAGTTTGAGCTGATCCGCAACTTCTTCGCCGCCGCGCCTTGTGCGCAAGGCGGCGAGGGCGTTGCCCTTGGGATCGGCGATGATTGCGCCCTGCTGGCTGTTCCCCCCGGGGAGCAGTTGGCCATTTCCACCGACACGCTGGTTGCCGGCGTGCATTTCGCAGATCCCTGCGATCCGTTTCTACTCGGTCAGCGTTCGCTGGCTGTAGCCGTCAGCGACCTGGCTGCCATGGGCGCCACCCCCGTCGCCTTTACCCTTGCCCTGACCTTGCCGACTGTGACCGCCGATTGGCTGGAGGCGTACTCCCGTGGTTTGAACCTCATGGCGCAACGCTGCGGCGTGGCACTGGTGGGCGGCGATACCACCCGGGGGTCGCTGAGCCTGACCATGACCGTGTTCGGTCGTGTGCCGGCCGGAAAGGCGCTGATCCGTAGCGGCGCGCAACCCGGTGACTTGCTTTGCGTTGGCGGTGAACTGGGCAACGCGGCGGGGGCTTTGCCACTGGTGTTGGGTCAACGAAGCGCTGACGCAGCCATCGCCGCGCCGCTGCTGGCGCATTACTGGTCGCCGCAGCCGCAATTGGCGTTGGGCCAGGCATTGCGCGGCAAGGCGACCTCGGCGCTGGACATCTCCGACGGCCTGCTCGCTGACTGCGGGCACATAGCGCTAGCGTCGAAGGTCGGTATTCAGGTTGAGCGGAGTAAGCTGCCCGTGTCGGCGGCGTTAGTGGCGTTCTTCGGTCAATCCGGTGCCGAAACGGCAGCCCTGAGTGGCGGCGACGATTATGTACTGGCCTTCACCTTACCGTCCGTCGAGTTGTCTTCATTGCTGGAGGACGGCTGGCCGATACATGTGGTCGGGCGTGTCGTGACGGGGCAGGGCGTGACGCTGCTGGATGCCGATGGCCAAGACATCACCCCGCAAACCCGGGGCTATCAACATTTTCGGGAGACACCGTGACAGATCATCCCAAACAGGTCCCGGCGGAATTCGTGCCGCCATCGGTCTGGCGCAATCCCTGGCATTTCCTGGCGTTCGGCTTCGGCTCGGGCACCCTGCCAAAAGCACCGGGCACCTGGGGTTCGTTAGTTGCGCTACCCTTTATCCCGTTGTGGCAAATGCTGCCCGACTGGGGTTACTGGCTGATGCTCGGTATCACTATGCTGTTCGGCTTCTGGCTGTGCGGCAAAGTGGCCGATGATTTGCGAGTGCACGACCACGAGGGCATCGTCTGGGACGAGATGGTCGGGATGTGGATTACCCTGTGGCTGGTGCCGGAAGGTTGGTACTGGTTGCTGGCGGGTTTCCTGATGTTCCGCTTCTTCGACATTCTCAAGCCCTGGCCGATTCACTGGATCGACCGGCATGTGCATGGCGGCGTGGGGATCATGCTCGACGACGTGTTGGCAGGCGTATTTGCGTGGTTGGCAATGCAAGGGCTGGTATGGATTTTCGCCTGACGGGCGAAGCAAGGGGACTAGGATGGCTCGGCGCTGGTTGGCGGTTTTTTTTGCAATGTTTTACTCACTCGCTCAGGCGGGGGATGCAGCGCCGACGCCGTCTGTGATTCATCTGGCCAGCGAAGAATGGGAAGACTACACCGCCGCTGACGGGCATGGCCTGGGCTGGGACGTGCTGCGGGCTATCTACGAGCCTGCCGGGGTCAAGCTGGACTTGCGCATCGAACCCTACACCCGCGCCGTGGGCCTGGCCCAACGCGGTGAAGTGGATGCCTGTGTCGGTTCTTACCGTGACGAGGCCAGCGATGTGCTTTATCCACGCTGGAATTACGATACCGATCACATCTACGCCCTGGGCCTGGCCAGTAATCCGGCGCCGACCCCGGAGACCCTCGGCAACTATCGACTGGCCTGGGTCCGCGGTTACGAGTACCAGAAGTACCTGCCCAATGTGCAGCGCTATAACGAGGTCGTGCGGCGCGCGGGCATTTTGTCGATGCTGACCCACAACCGCGCCGACTTTTACATCGACGCGCTGACCGAGATCGATTACATCGTCAAACGGGCCAAGGATCCTTCCCAGTACCGCCGCACGCATATCGCTGAATTGCCGCTGTATCTGTGCTTCGCCAATACACCCGAGGCTCGGACGTTGATGGCATTGTTCGACCAGCGCATGGATCTGCTGGTGAAAAGCGGCGCGTTGAAACCGATCTTCGAGCGCTGGACACAGCCCTACCCGTTCAACGAGAACTGAACACAATTCCTGTGACTGGCACCGATCCCCTGTGGGAGTGGTGGCCTGAAATCTAACTTTTTGATCGTTATGCTCCATAATTCAGCCTAAGCGTCCTTAGGAACCTGCTGTTACAATGCCGCGTCTGCGAATCTCCAGCACTTATTGATCAGGAGCACACCGGTGCCTGTCGTTTTTGTCGCCGCTTCCAAGCTGCCAACGCCTTTTGCGCTATTCACCATGCATGGCTTTCTCGATGAAGCCACCGGCCGCGAGCACGTGGTGCTGAGCCTGGGTGAGTTTGCCGACGGTGCCCCGGTACTCGGCCGGTTGCACTCCGAATGTCTGACAGGTGATGCCTTGTTCAGCCAGCGCTGTGACTGCGGCTCGCAACTTGAAGCCGCCTTGCAAGCCATTGCCCGTGAAGGACGTGGCGTGCTGCTTTACTTGCGTCAGGAAGGCCGCGGCATTGGCCTGCTGAACAAGATCCGCGCCTATGAATTGCAGGACGGTGGTGCTGACACCGTTGAGGCCAACGAGCGCCTGGGCTTCGCTGCTGACCAGCGTGATTACGCCATATGCCTGCCGATGCTTGAGCACCTGGGCGTAAAATCCCTGCGTCTGATGACCAACAACCCGCGCAAGGTCAAAGCCTTGACCGACATGGGCATCTTGGTCGCCGAGCGCGTGCCGCTGCACACCGGCCACAACCCGCACAACAAACTCTACTTGGCGACCAAGGCCAGCAAGCTCGACCACATGATGGGCAACGAGCATCAAGGCGAGGCGGATCGAGCGTGACCCGCGGTCAGGTTCGGCGGCGGCTGTCGTTCAATTGGTGGCAATACCTGGCGCTGGCCTTGTTGCCGCTGTTGGTGATCAATGGCGTATTTGGCCAGGGCGAGGCGATTCTGCCGGTACTGGCGATGCCGTTGTTCATCGCCGGGGTGGCCTCGATGTTTGTCAGCCTGAAGTTTTTCGGTGGCTACAAGCACGCCCTGATCGCCACCCAAAAAGCCCTCGACACGCCTGAGGAACCCTCCGCCTGGATCGCCTTGGCCGCCAAGCGGCGTACCGCGTTCCTGGCGGCCGCATTGCCCGCCTGGATTGGCGCGCTGGCAGTGTTCGTCGGCCTCGAAGCCGTGCCGTTGATGCTGCTGGCGCTGTCGACCACGGTGCTGTTCTACCTCTATCGTATTCCGCGTCAACTCGGCTGATGCTTCGAGCCTGGCTGGCGGTTCTGCTGCTGGCCGTCAGCGGTTCGGCGGTTGCTGTCGGGCGGGTCGTCAGCCTGGCGCCGTCCCTCTCTGAAATCGTTGTCGAACTGGGTTCAGCCGACCTGCTGGTCGGTGTGCTGGATGCCGGTGAACGTCCCGCCGAGCTTGAACACCTTCCTTCGGTTGGCCGCTACGGTCAATTGGATATGGAGCGTTTGCTCAGTCTCCAGCCCGATTTACTGCTGCTTTGGCCGGGCAGCGTTGGCCCGGCCCAGCGTGAGCAACTCAAGCGGTTGAACATTCCCACGTATGTCGCCGAACCTCACACGCTCAACCAACTCGCGGCGCAAATAGAAGCGATTGCCACGCAGCTCGGTCGGTCCGAACGGGGTGTAACGTTGGCGGTCGATCTGCGCCAAAAACTGGATACCCTGCGTCAGCGTTATCGACGGGATGAGCCGTTGCGGGTGTTTTATCAAGTCTGGGATCGGCCGCTGTACACCGTGGGTGGCGGGCAGATCATCAGTGATGCGCTAGAGGTGTGCGGCGCGCGCAACGTGTTTGCCGACCTGACACTGCCCGCGCCGCAGGTCAGTGTCGAGGCGGTGTTGCAGCGCAATCCCGAGGTGATTCTGGCCAGTGATCAGGCCCAACTCGACGCATGGAAGGCGTGGCCGCAGGTGGCGGCAGTGGCGCATGGGCAATTGCTGTTGGTGACGGATAAGGGGCTGGAGCGGCCGAGTGGGCAGATGGTCGAGGCGACGGCCAAGCTTTGCCAACTTATCGCGCCAGGCCAGTGAGACCGAGGTGCCTGCTTCGCGAGCAAGCCCGCTCCCACACTGGATAGGTGTCGCGCACAAAAAGTATGTCTGCCCCCGATTTAATGTGGGAGCGGGCTTGCTCGCGAAGAGGCCAGCCCAAACACCACAAACCTCAGGTCAGATCTCCGGCGTCCAGGTCACCCCAAACATCAACGCCCGACCTTCCTCGCGATACCCATACTGACTGCCCTCATGGCTATACATTGCCCGGCTATAGCTTTTATCCAGGAGGTTATCGAGCTTCATCTCAAGCGTGATTTCACGATTGAGTTCCCAGCTGCTGCGCAACCCCAACAAGCCGTAGCCACCCAACGACTGTTGATTGTTCAAGTCGTCATAACTGCTGCTGACCGCTTGCCAGCTGCCGCCGAGGCCCAGGCGATCAAACTGTCGATCCAGGTCCAGGCTCAACGTCCGCCGTGCACGACGGGCGAGGGTATGGCCGGTATCGCGGTCGCGCGGGTCGATGATCGCTACGCCAAGGTTGCTCTGCCAGCCGAACAATTCCTGTTTCAATGCTGCTTCGAAACCATTGATCCGCGCCGAGGCCACGTTCTCTGGCTGAGAGTTACTGCCGAAAATAATCGCGTCTTCAAGATCGATGCGATACAGCGACGTTTCCAGGCGACTGGTTTCTGTTAACTGGCTACGCCATTGCAGCTCATAGTTTTTTGATGTTTCAGGTTTCAGGTCCGGGTTGCTGAAATCCGGGTAATACAAGTCGTTGAACGTCGGTGCGCGAAAACCTTCGCTGTACGTCAGCAGCACATCATTGCCCGGGTTAAGCGGCAGGGTGAAGGTGCCACTCCAGCTGTTCTGGCCGCCGAACTGCTGGTTCTGGTCACGGCGCAGGCCCAGTTCGGTGGAGAAACTGTCCGCCTGGTAGTGATGCTGAACAAAGGCGGCCCGGTTCCAGCGGCTGTCTTCGTCGAAGGGCGTGCTGCTGTTGATCTGGTCTTCGTACCAGTCACCGCCGAGGATCAGGCTGTTGCGCTCGGTGAGCGTCAGGTCGTTTTGCCAGTTCACCGAGTCGCGGTAGGTGTTGAAGACGCTGCGCTCATCGCTGAGCTTGTCGAGGGTCTTCTCGCGGTTTTCGCTGTGGCCGAATTCGACGCGGGTCTTCCAGGCATCGTTAACCCGTGCGTCGACGTAACTGCTGACGCTGCTCACCTCGAAATCGCTGTAAGGCTGCTGCTGGACTGACTGAAAAGTGTTCAGGTCAAAGCGGCCAAACGGGTTGTCGAACTCGCTTTTGCCCCGGTTATCCAGCACATTGGCGCCGATTTCAAGGTCATCGGTGAGTGCGTGGCTCAGGCTGAAACTGACCGATTGATTGCGGTACTCATCATGATCGCTGTCGCTGGGATACGACTCGCGTGTGCGATTGATCCCGGCGGTTTCATTGAGGCTGGCGCCGAGGTTGAAGCGGGTTTTCTCATCGCCACCGGACAGCCCAAGGCTGCGTTCCCAAGTCTGGTTGCTGCCAAATCCCACGTGCATCCGCGGTTGCAGGCCTTGTTCGCCGCCGCGCCGGGTGAAGATTTGAATCACCCCGCCGATGGCGTCACTGCCATAAAGCACCGAACGGGAGCCGCGAAGCACCTCCACGCGCTCGACCTGTTCGATGTTGATGTGTTGCAGGTTGCTGTCGCCCGAGGTCGAGTTGCCGATACGCTGACCATCCACCAGCACCAGGCTTTGCGCCGACTGGGTGCCGCGAATATAAACCCCCGGCAGACTGCCGAGCCCGCCGGTTTGTGCCACTTGCACGCCCGGCACCCGTTTGAGCAAATCGGTGATGCTGTCCGGTTGCAGACGGTCGATGTCCTCGCGGGTGAACACTGTATTGGCGGCACGGCTGTCGTTGCGCGCTTCGACCTGACGGTTGGCGGTGATCAACACGTCGGGCAGTTTCAACGCTTGATCGCGTTCGAAAGTGTCGGCCAGCAGTTGACCGGCCGGCAGCAGGGTCAGCGTCAGGGCGAGGGGGGAGAGTTTCATCAGGCAATCCGTGGTATTTCGGGGTAAGCACAAATCAAATGTGGGAGCGGGCTTGCTCGCGAATGCGGTGTATCAGTCAATATTAATGCTGACTGATACACCGCATTCGCGAGCAAGCCCGCTCCCACAAAGGGTTTTGCATTGGCTTGAATTTTAAGTGTTGAGCAGTTGCAGACGCTCACGCACCGCCGCTTCGATCCCGGCCTCATCCAGCCCACACTCGGCCAGCATCTGCGCAGGCTTGGCGTGTTCGACGTAGAGGTCCGGCAAGCCCAGGTGCAGTACCGACTTAAGGATATTTTCGCGAGCGAGGAACTCGCTGACCGCGCCGCCCGCACCGCCCATGATTGCGTTTTCTTCGACGGTCACCAACAGCCCGTGGCTGCCGGCGATTTCGCGAACCAGCGCTTCATCCAGTGGTTTGACGAAACGCATATCGACCACTGTCGCATCCAGCGTTTCGGCGACTTTTAGTGCCTCGGCCAGTTGCACACCGAACACCAGCAAGGCGACTTTGCTGCCCTGACGACGAACAATGCCTTTGCCGATTTCAATCGGTTGCAGGTCTTTCTCAATGGTCGCATTGGGACCCGCGCCGCGCGGATAACGCACCGCCGCCGGGCCGTTGTACAAGTGGCCGGTGGTGAGCATTTTGCGCAGTTCGTTTTCGTCGCTCGGGGTCATCACCAGCATGCCGGGGATGCAGCGCAGGAACGACAGGTCGAAACTGCCAGCGTGAGTCGGGCCGTCTTCGCCCACCAGACCGGCGCGGTCGATGGCGAACAATACGTCGAGGTTTTGCACCGCCACATCATGCACAAGCTGGTCGTAGCCACGTTGCAGGAACGTCGAATAGATCGCCACCACCGGTTTCGCGCCTTCACAAGCCATGCCGGCAGCAAGGGTCACGGCGTGTTGCTCGGCAATCGCCACGTCGAAGTAGCGCAGCGGGAAACGCTCGCTGAAGGCGACCAGGTCGGAGCCTTCTTTCATCGCCGGGGTGATACCCACCAAACGCGGATCAGCAGCGGCCATGTCGCACAGCCATTCACCGAACACGCCGGAATACTTCGGCCCGCCGGCTTTCTTCGGCGCAGCGGCCGGTGCGTCCAGCGGTTCGAGTTTAGTGATGGCGTGGTAGCCGATCGGGTCGACTTCCGCCGGGGCGAAACCTTTGCCTTTCTTGGTGACAACGTGCAGGAACTGCGGGCCTTTGAGATCGCGCATGTTGCGCAAGGTGGCGATCAGGGTCGGCAGGTCGTGGCCGTCGATAGGGCCGATGTAGTTCCAGCCCAGCTCTTCGAACAGCGTGCCGGGCACCAGCATGCCCTTTGCGTATTCTTCGGTACGACGGGCGATTTCCCAGGCGCCGGGCAGGCGCGACAGGACCTTTTTGCTGCCTTCACGCATGCTCGCGTAAGTGCGGCTGGAAAGGATCTTCGCCAGGTAGTTCGACAACCCTCCGACATTGCGCGAGATCGACATGTCGTTGTCGTTGAGGATCACCAGCATGTTGGCGTTCACTTCCGGCGCGTGGTTCAACGCCTCGAACGCCATGCCGGCGGTCAGCGCGCCGTCGCCGATCACGGCAATGGCCTTGCGATCACTGTTCTGCAGGCGGGCGGCAATGGCCATGCCCAGCGCTGCGCTGATCGAAGTGCTGGAGTGGCCGACGCCGAAGGTGTCGTACTCGCTCTCGGAGCGGCGCGGGAAAGCCGCGACACCGTCCTTCTGGCGCAGTGTGCCCATGCGCTCGCGACGGCCGGTGAGGATTTTGTGCGGATAAGCCTGATGACCCACGTCCCACACCAGCCGGTCGTCCGGGGTGTCAAAGACGTAATGCAACGCGATGGTCAGTTCGATGACGCCCAGGCCTGCACCGAAATGCCCGCCGGTCTGACCGACCGTGTAGAGCAATTCCAGGCGCAACTCATCGGCCAGGGTTTCCAGCTCGGCTTCGCCTAACCGGCGCAGGCCGTCCGGCGTGTTGGCACGGTCGAGCAGGGGCGTGGTCGGGCGCTTGCGGGGAATCTCATGAAACGTCGTGGGCATCAGGCGAATCGTTATAGGTATAAAAGATGCGGCAGTTTACCTGATGCATCGCCCCCTGCCCACGCGTTGGTCTTAACTTGGCCGATACGCTGTCAGCTACGCCGGTCGACGATGTAGCGGGCCAGGTCACGCAAGGGCTCGGCGGCCGCGTCAAACGGTCGCAGCACGTGCAGGGCCTGATCGCGCAGTTCCAGGGCGTAAGCCTTGGCCGCGTCGAGGCCGAGCAGCGCCGGGTAAGTCGGTTTGTCGCGAGCGATGTCGGCGCCCTGGCGTTTGCCGAGGGTTTCGGTATCGCTTTCAACGTCGAGAATGTCGTCCTGCACCTGAAACGCCAGACCAATGGCCTGTGCATAGGTCTGCAACGCTTTCAGTTCGTCCTTCTCGGCGCGGCCGCTGGCCAGGGCGCCGAGTTTGACGCTGACTTCAATCAGCGCGCCGGTCTTGTGCCGGTGCATGTACTCAAGGGCTTTTTGATCGAGCTTCAGACCGACCGAGCCGAGGTCGATGGCTTGACCGCCGACCATGCCCGCCGGGCCTGCCGCGACGGCCAGGGCGCTGACCATCTGCAGGCGGATCTCGGCGTCCGCCCCGTTCAGGCGCGGGTCGAGCAGGGCGCTGAACGCCAGGCTCTGCAAGCCGTCACCGGCAAGGATTGCGCAGGCTTCATCGAATTTCTTGTGAGTCGTCGGCTGGCCGCGACGCAGGTCGTCATCGTCCATGGCCGGCAAATCGTCGTGTACCAGGGAATACGCGTGAATCAGCTCCACCGCGCAGGCTGCGCCGTTGGCTTGCTCAGCCTTGCCGCCCAACGCTTCGCAGGCCGCATAAGCCAGCAATGGACGTACGCGCTTGCCGCCATTCATCACGCTGTAGCGCATGGCTTCATAGAGACGGGCAAGTTCACGGCTCGGGGCGTTGAACAGGGTTTCCAGTGCCGCGTTGACACGGGCCTGGCTGGTTGCCGAATACGCTGCAATCATTCTGGCTGATCCGCGTCGAAAGGTTCCTCGGCCAACTCGCCATCACGTTCGAGCAGCACTTGAACCTTTTGCTCGGCCTGGGCCAGCGCCGCCTGGCAATCGCGGGTCAGACCGATGCCTTGCTCGAAAGCCGTCAGCGAGTCTTCCAGCGACAGTTCGCCGTTCTCCAGACGCTCTACCAGCGTTTGCAGGTCAGCGAGCGATTGTTCGAAATCCAGTGCAGCTTTTTTGCGGGCCATGGCGGCTATTTCCGGTTGACGTTAAACCGGCGCGACACTAGCAGACATGGGGGTTATGGGCAAATAAGCAGGGCATTTCGGCCTCTGCACCGGCGGCAACCACTTCAACTGCTACAGGGTCACCTTATGGCTTAATTATGTTGAGTCATCCGGATAGCGGACTTGATAGCGTGTACTACGTCCACCACCGGGCAGGCGTTGCAGGCAACCCTTCTCCAGCAACTCCACCAAATGACGGGTCGCGGTGGCTTTCGATACCTTCGCCACGGCTTGATATTGAGCCGCGCTGATCCCGTCCTCGAAGCCTCGCTCCCCACCATCGAGCAAGCGATTCAGTACCTTGATCTGCTCGGCTGACAGTTTTGCGTCCCGATGCGCCTGCCAGAAGCGCGCCTTGCCCAGTACCGCTTCGATCCGGGTCATGGCTTGCTGCAAGCTGCGCAGCAGGGTTTGCAGAAACCATTGCAGCCACTCGGTAATGTCCGTGGAGCTTTTCTGGCTGGTTTCCAGCACTCGGTAATAGCCGGAGCGATCCTCAAGGATGCTCGCGGACATGGCGTAGAACCGGATCGCCTGCGCCTCTCCTTGAGCCAGGGCGAGATCGGTAATGGTTCGCGTGAGGCGACCATTGCCGTCGTCAAAGGGATGCAGGGTGACGAACCAGAAGTGCGCGATGCCGGCCCTAAGCAGTGGATCGAGCCCGTCCTGCTTCTGGCTGGTTTCAAACCAGGCAAGAAACATATCGAGCTGCTGTTCAAGCCCAAGGCGTGGTGGCGCTTCGAAGTGAATGGTCGGTTTGTCCAGTCGCCCGGACACCACCTGCATCGGCTCTTCGCCGCGCAATTCGCCGACATGGATCGAGCGGGCGGCAACATTCATGTCCTGATCGGGAAACAGCCATGTATGCCATTCCAGTAATCGCGGCAGTGTCAGCGGTTGCGCAAAGTGCTGAGTGGCATCGAGCATTAACTGCGCCAGCCCTTCGCTGCGTTGGCTGACTTTATCGCCATCGACCACTGGCAGACCCAGACGCCGCGCCAGCGATGAGCGGACCGAGCCCACATTGAGCTGTTCGCCTTCGATGGCTGAAGACGTCACGATGTTTTGTAACAACGCATCCAGTTCGTTCTGTGCGCTGAGCGAGCCATCCACCGCACTGGCCATGCCCATCAACCGACCTTGCGCCTGCACGCACTCACGCAATAGCGGCGTCAGACGTTCGGATTGCCAGGTGAAATTCGGCCAGTCAGGCTGTTGCCAAATCCAGTGAGGTGCCATGACCACGGGTTACTCCAGAGTGAATGAGCCGAATAATAGTCTCAATCGGCTCATTTTGTGAGCCGAATAACATCGCTATTCGGCTCACGTCCCAACTTCTTCGTGATGCCTACAGCAAATCAAGATGTATCCGATTGTTAAAAAACTGCCGAATCGCTAACCTTCGCGCCTTCTACGACCCAATAGTCACGGGTCTTTCTGACGAAACGCAGTATTTGGATCTGTAACGCGCCGAGGATCGGGCGCAAGGTTTCGTTATGCATGGCAGGAGGCATCACATGCGTTCATTTCTTCTGCTGGCGATGGGGCTGGTCTGCGCGACCGCTGCCTGGGCAGAGCCGACGGCTGAGCTGTCGGAACCGGTCGGCGGCTGGCGCTTTAGCGGTCTGCTCGACCGTAGCGAAAACCCGCAAGTTGCCTATCCCACGCCGCCCATTGACCGGGGTGTGCAGCGCAATCGCACGATGATCGAAGGCCAGCTCAAGGCCATCGGCACTCAACGTGGGCCGCACACGTTGGCGGTCAACGGCAATCCGCTGAATCTGTACACCGACGACGAAGGGCGTTTCGCCCGGCCGTATGCCTTTGGCGCGGGTTCCAACAGCGTCGAAGTGCGCAGTGCCGAAGGCCAGTCGCTCAAGCGCGTTCAATTCTATGAAGCCAACAACCTGCGCACCCCGGCGCGGATTCGTGTGGTGCTGGGTTGGGATGACCCGAAAGCGGAACTCGACCTGCACATCATTACCCCTGACGGCCTGCATGCGTTTTGGGCTCACTCGGCGCTGACCAACGGCGGCGGCCTGGACCCGGACGGCGTGGACGGCCCCGGCCCGGAAATGTTCACCATGACCGCGCCCCTGCATGGCACCTATCTGGTTTACGTGAACTATTGGGGCAACTTCGGCAGCGGCGGCTATAACTTCGAGGAGGCCAGCAACCAGAACGAGGTCATCACCTCGCAAATCAATCTGGTGCTCAACGAAAACACCGTCGACGAAAAACGCGAGACCTTCATCGTGCCCTTGCGCGCGATCGGTGACCTGCTGCTGGTCAAGACTTTCAACTATTAAGCATCCCGCACCACGGATGAATTGGGCGTTGTGAACATGAGCGAAAAGACTGTTTCCCCGGCCGCTGACGCACCTGCTGCCAAAGATCCCCGCCGTTGGCCGGCGCTGCTGGTCGGGCTGTGCCTGGTGGCCGGCGTGACGGGCGGGTTGGGGTGGTTCATGCACAAACCCAAGGCTCCCCCGGCGGAGTTGGCCAGCGAAAAACTGGGGATGAGCCGACCGGACGGTTTGCTCGAAACCCATTCCTTGAGTCAATTGCCCAAGGACTTGCTGACAGTGCCGTTTCTCAAGGAAACCCTGACTGAAGATTTCGTCTTCTATTACGAAACGCATGTCGATCGCCTCGGCTTGATCGGCAGTCTGCGGCGGATCATTTACGAACATGACCTGAAATTGCAGGACAGCCTGATCGAACAGCTTTTCGATCAACCAGCCGACGTGGCGCTGTGGCGCGGGGCGGATGGCCGGCTCAAGGATTTTCTGCTGGTGATGGATCGCGGTGGGCTGGCCAAGGTGCTGGAGCCGCTGGCGAAAGTGGCGCTGGACGATTCGCAGCTGACCAAACTCAGTGACGTGAAAGTCGGCGCCGACGACGTGGCGCTGTATCAGCTTTCCTACAACAACAGCAAAGCACTGGTGTTCGCCTCCCATGGCGACAAACTGGTGGTGCTGTCCAATCCCTCCAAACTTTACGACCCGAGTAACGGCCCGGCTGAAGGTCCGGGCAGCGTTTCGACCCTGGCGCTGGCGGCACTGCTGAACGGCGACAAACTGTTTCCCGAAGCCTTCGGCCTGCCTCCGCGCACACCGCAAGTGAAACAACGTCTCTCGGTGAACTCCAGCGTTCTGGCCATGGGTTACCAGCGCTTCATCCCGAACTTCGCCGGGCTGCGCTTCGACATGGACGACAAGGGCTGGCACAGCTTCCTCGCCATGGACGAACTGGACAATCAACCGGACTTCGATTTCAAACCGATCTGGCAAGCCATGCCGATGGGCGCCAGTGCTTGCGTCGCCTTGCCGCTCGCCGCCGAACAACAGAAACCGCTGCTGGTGAAACTCGGCGCCGAAGACACCGTGGCCCAGGCCCTGACCGAACAGATGGCCGGTGCCGCCGGCCTGTGCTGGTATGCCGATTCGCGTCTCTACACACCGCTGTTGGTGGCCAGCCTGAACGACGATGACAGCGCCAAGCTCGACGGTGATCTGGGCAGTTTGTTCGGTTCGATGGTCGGCGCCTTTGAACCCAATGTCGAAGAACACGCGTTCCCGGTGGTCGAGAAACAGCAGGGTCCAACGCATCAGTGGCAGCGTCAGGTCAGCTCCAACTTCGGCCCCTACAAAGCCAAGGAGGCTGAAGACCCGGACGCCATTTCCGCTAAGGCCTTTCTGAAAGTCAGCCTCGCCCGTCACGGCTCGACGCTGCTGTTCTCCCTTGACGACAAACTCGTGGACAAGGCCCTCGGCACCCTCGACAAACGCTTCCCGCCGATGGCCGACGTGGTGCCTAAAGACCTGTTGATGCCGGTCTACTTCGGCCCGGAGTCCATGGCGCAACTGATGCAACAGGAAACCCTCGACAGCCTGCCGCAGGACATGGAACCGGTGTTTTACAACGCGGCGCAAACTTACCTGATCCCGAAATTGCGCAAACTCGGTGGCTATGGCAAATACGCCCTGACCTTGCCCGAAGGCAGTGAACCCGACGGCCACTGGCATTGGCTGCCGCTGGAATGGAAAGCCCTGTGACCGCACTCATCCGAGGCCTCGGCTTGCTGGCCATGTTGCTGGGCAGTCGCGCATTTGCCACTGAGGCGCCACCGCTCGATGTGCAGCAATCCCAGGTGTTTCGTGCCTGGTTCGTGCGCATCGCCCAGGAACAACTGACCCAAGGCCCGAGCCCGCGTTGGTATCAGCAGGACTGCGCGGGACTGGTGCGTTTCGCCGCCAACGAAGCGTTGAAAGTCCATGACGATAAATGGCTGCGCAGCAATGGCCTCTCCAACCGCTACCTGCCGCCGGAACTGCAATTGAGCGAAGCGCAGCGCGGTCTCGCCCAGCAATGGCAGCAGGGCGGTGGCAAGGTCGGGCCGTACGTCAACGCGATCAAATTGATTCAGTTCAACAGCCATTTGATTAGCCGCGACGTGGCGCAAGCCCGGCCCGGCGACCTGATGTTTTTCGATCAGGGCGACGACCAACACCTGATGATCTGGATGGGCCGCTACATCGTCTATCACAACGGCTCCACAATGCCCCCCCCACCCCCCCCCCACTGACAACGGCATGCGTTCCGCGAGCCTGCAGCAACTCATGACATGGAAGGACACCCGATGGATACCCGACGCAGCCAACCCCAACTTCATCGGCGTCTATCGACTGAACTTTCTCTCCCAATGATCGGTGCCCGCATGTTGCGTTTTCTGCCTCTGCTGTGGGTCTTGGTGCTGCCTTATTCAGCGGTCAACGCCGAAGACACCGTCGAGCCGAGCGGCTATACGCCGGTGGCCGGTGAAAGCTTTTTTCTGCTGGCCGACAGCAGTTTCGCCAGCGACGAACAAGCGATGGTGCGCCTCGAAGCGCCAGGCCGAGACTATCGCCGGTTTCGCATGGAGCCTTATGGTGGCGCCGACATTCGCGTGTACCGCATCGACAAGCCGCTGGATTTCCTCAAGCGCCAAAAGAACCTGCACCGCGTGGTCAGTGACGGCCAGTTCAAGGGCGAAGGCCTGTCGAATACGCTCGCGTATCTGTGGGACAACTGGTACCGAAAATCCCGTCGCGTAATGCAGCGGGCGTTTTCCTACGAGTCGCGTCAACAAGTCACCGAGGCAGTGCCGGAACTGAAGATGGGCACCGCGATTGCTGCGCCAACGCCTTACGACGCCCAACCGCAATTCGCACTGATTCCGGGCCTGCCGGTGGTCAGTCAATTCCGCTATCCGCTGTGGCAAGCCAAACCGATCCAGCCACCTGAGGGAGTGAACCTGGCTGGTTCATCCAGCGAGTTTGTCAGCGTCGCGCCGGGCAATGTGTACATCCCGTTGGGTAATCTGAAACCGGGGCTGTACCTGGTGGAAGCGCTGATCGGCAAGTACCGCGCGACGACCATGGTGTTTGTCTCGAACACTGTGGCGGTGAGCAAGATCGCCGACGATGAACTGGTGGTCTGGGCCGCACGCAAACACGAAGGCAGTTCGGTGCCGAAAGTGAATGTGTTGTGGACCGATGGCCTCGGCGTGATGAGCAGCGGCGCCACTGACACCGACGGTTTGCTGCGTCTGAAACACGTCAGCCCCGAGCGTTCGTTCGTGATCGGCGAGGACGAAGAGGGCGGTGTGTTTGTCTCCGAGAACTTCTACTACGACAGCGAAATCTACGACACCAAACTCTACGCCTTCACCGACCGTCCGCTGTACCGGCCGGGGGATTGGGTGTCGCTGAAAATCGTTGGGCGCGAATTCAGGAATGCGCGTGATTCGGTGGCGCCGACCGCAGCCGACGTCAACGTGACAGTGCTCGATGCCACGGGCACGGCGCTGCAATCGCTGGCGTTGAAACTCGATTCCAAGGCGGGCGCCCAAGGCCGTTTCCAGTTGCCGGACAATGCGGTGGCAGGCGGTTATGAGCTGCGTTTCAGCTACAAGGATCAGACCTACAGCAGTGCGTTCCGCGTGGCTGAATACATCAAGCCGCACTTCGAAATCTCGCTGAACCTGGCCAAGCAGGATTACCGCACCGGCGAACCGGTCAAGGGCAGCCTGGTGCTGCTATACCCGGACGGTAAACCGGTGGCCAACGCCAAGTTGAGCCTGAGCCTGCGTGCCCAGCAACTGTCGATGGTCGACAACGAACTGCAATACCTCGGGCAATTCCCGGTGGAGTTGACCAGCACCGAACTGACCACTGACGCCAAGGGTAACGCGACGCTCGACCTGCCGGCCGCCGAGAAGCCGAGCCGCTATATGCTCACCGTATTTGCCAGCGATGGTGCGGCGTATCGGGTCAAGACCACCAAGGAAATCCTCATCGACCGTGGCGCCGCGAGTTTCCGCTTGAGCGCACCGCAGCGGTTCAGTGCCGTAGGCGACAAAGTTGCGTTCAGCTACGCCAACGAAGGTGGCAGCGAAGAGAGCAAAGCGGTCACGCCGGGCAGCTACAGCTGGGTGCGTCTGGAAGACCAGAGCACCGGGGACGGCAAACTTGCCGTGAAGGACAAAGGCTTCACCGTGGCCTTCGACCGTCCGGGCACTTACAACCTGACGTTGAAGGATGACCATGATCGCGTGGTCGGTGCGACCGGCCATTCGGTCACTGGCGACGGCGTAAAAGCCGTGCCGGGCACCGTCGAAATCGTCCTCGATAAGCCCGAGTACAAGGCTGGTGATGAAGCCCTGGCACTGATCACTTTTCCGGAACCCATCAGCGATGCGCTGCTGTCGTTGGAGCGCGACAAGGTCGAGGCCACGGCGCTTCTGTCCAAGGGCGGCGACTGGCTGAAGATGGAAAAACTCAGCGACACCCAATACCGCGCGCGCATTGCGGTGAAGGACAATTTCGCGCCGAACCTGACCTTCTCCGTGCTGTACACCAAGGGAGGTCAGTACAGCTTCCAGAACGCCGGCATCAAGGTGATTGCGCCGCAAATCGACGTGGCCATCGTCACCGATAAAGAGGCGTATTTGCCGGGCGATACGGTGTCGGTCGATCTCACCACGCAGTTCGCCGGCAAGCCGATTCCGGCGCATCTGACGGTCAGCGTGGTCGACGAAATGGTCTACGCGCTGCAACCGGAAGTCGCGCCGACCATTGACCAATTCTTCTACCACCCGCGCCGCAACAACGTGCGCACCAGCGCCAGCCTGTCGTTCATCAGCTACGACGTGGCGTTGCCGGGCAGCCCCGGCGCACCGGGCAAAGCCAACCGCAGCGAACGCGGGGTGAAAGTGTTGGAACGCCCGCGTCGTGAAGACGTCGACACCGCCGCGTGGCAGCCGGAATTGATCACCGACGCCAACGGCAAAACCCGCTTTACCTTCAAGATGCCGGACTCGCTGACCCGCTGGCGTATCACCGCCCGGGCCATCGCCGATGGCGGGCAAGTCGGCCAGAAGAAACAGTTCGTGCGTTCGGAAAAACCGCTGTACTTGAAGTGGAGCGGGCCGACCAAATTCCGCAGCGGCGATAAGCCGGCACTTGGGGTGTTCGCCTTCAGTCAGGCTGAAAAACCAGTCAAGGCTGAGTTGGTGATTCATTACGGTGGCATTGATCAGCGGGTGCCGGTGACCCTGAACAACGGCATCAACTACATCGCGTTGCCGGCGTTCGCGTTGGCCACTGGCGAGTGGACGGCGGAGCTGGTGCAGGACGGCAAAATCGCCGATGCGCTGGCCGTGCGCCTGACCGCCACCGGTGAAGGTTGGCAGGTTACACAAAGCCAAAGTCTGGACGTGGCCAGCGGCGATACACCGCTGAGCTTGCCGGCGGACGCGACGGATATTCGCCTGCGTCTGGATGACAGCCCGCAAGCGTTGTTCCGTTCGGCGTTGGATGATTTGCTCAGTTATCCATACGGCGGCGTTGAACAAACCGCCAGTCGATTGTTGCCACTGAGCATCGCGTATCCAACCTTGGCGTCGAACCCGAAAATCCGCGATCGCTTACGCCTGATCATGCAAAACAGCCGTCTGCGCCTGGTGCAAATGGCCGGGCCTTCCGCGAACTTCACCTGGTGGGGCATGGACGGCGAGCCGGATGCCTTCCTCACGGCTTACGCTTATTACGCCGACTGGTACGCCAGCAAAGCGCTGGAGCTCAGCCTGCCGCCGGAGCATTGGCAGCGGGTGTTGGAGGTGTATTCGAAGCAGGCCAAAAACACGCCGTTTTTGCAGCGCGCGTTGATCCTGTCGTTCGCCAAACAGATGCAATTGCCGGTGAACACCTTGCTCAGTGGTTTGATGGACGATCTGGCGAAAGCGGGCGAGGGTAACGCCGCGAACCTGATGGAGGACGGTGAAGACAGCCTCGTCATGAGCGATCCGGATTCGGCACTCGGCCTGGCCGCTGCGCGCGTGTTGACGGCATCACTGGCGCGTCAGTCCAAGGTGACGCTGCCGGAAGCTTTCAATCGTCAACTGGCGGATGCGCAGCAGCGTCTGGCGGTCAGCTCGCAGCCGTTTGCCGAAGCGTTGAACCTGTCGCTGCAGGCCTTCGATCAGGCGCACGTTCAAGCGTTGTTGCAACGCTTGCTACCGCAGCAATCGACGCTGGAACGTGCCCTGGCGCTGACCTGGTTGCAGCGCAGTATCGAACAAGCTTCGCCGACCATTGCACTGGCGCCGGGTGAAGGCTGGAAGAAGCAGTACGGTGATACTGGTGAGATGTATTGGACGTGGCAGGGTTCTCCGTCGGTGCCGGCCGTATTGTCGTTGGCGGGGACGCAGGAACGGCCATTGCGTGCCGCGTTGAGCTACCGGACCAAACAACCGCCGATCGATCCGATGGCCGTGACCATCACTCGTCGCTTGTCTCGATTGGTGCCGGGTGACGAAGCCTTCACCTTCAAACTCGAAGCGGTCGGCGCCCCGCCGTTGTCCAGCGACAGTCTGTATCTGGACGAAGTGATCATCACCAGCAAAGCCGCGAAACCGCTGCGTTACGGCCTGCTCGAAGTGCCGCTGCCGCCGGGCGCCGATGTTGAGCGCACGACGTGGGGCATCAAGTTGATGGGCAAGGCTGGCACCGAACCGACGGCGCTGGAGAAGGCGCGTTTCGAGCCGGGGCAAATGGCTTACGCGATTCCGGTGGATGCCTTGAGCGGGGAAATGCGCTTGCGTCACTTGGTGCGCTTCTCGCAGAAGGGTCAGTTCAATCTGCCGCCGGTGCGTTTCACTCAGGTTTATGCGCCGCAACATCAGGCGCAGGAACAGAAGCCGGCCTTGGGCCAGGTCACGGTCAACTGATATGACCCGGCCTCTGGTCTGGTTGCTGCTGTGTTTGATCCCTGCGCTGGCGACAGCGCAGGACGAACCGCTGCGGCTGGGTTTCAAGGGCGAACTACTGTCGTTGAACCGGACTCAGGTGATTTCACGCGAACCTTTGCCTGCTGATTTTCAGGCGCCTTTAGGTAGTTTGTGGAAGTTGTTTGTGTACGGTTGGCTGGTGGATACCGGCGCTCAAGAATCGCCTTATGAATGTCGCGGGCAGTCAAAAGAAGAAGTTTATTGCTGCACGGCCGGCGGCAAGATCGAGCGCGATCAGGCGTTGGTGAAATCGTGCGGCTTGTACTTTGAACCGGCACGTTTGGGCATCACCGACGCTGACTGGCGCACGTATTGGCAAGCGCGACAGGCACCGGAGTGGTTGCTGGATTTGCCCTCATTAAAGCCCTCTACACGAATTTCCGTCGCTGAATTACTCAAGGTGCTGGCCGTGATGCCGGCTCAGGATCAGGCGCGGCGGGTGTTGCTGGACGTAGTGCTGAAAGCCGCCGACGGCAATGTCGTGGGCGAACTCGGTGGCCGGTTGCGGGTGAAAACCTGGAGCTGGCTGGGGGATCAGGACACGTCGTCACGTCAGGGCGGGTTTGCCGGTTGGACGGCGGATGGCACGCCGATCTGGGCCGGTGGGCGCGGGACCAGTCAAAGGGTGCTGCGCCATTACGGCGAGGCATTAGCCTCAGTGTTGCCGACTGAATGGCCGGCGGATGCGGGGCGCTGCGTCGAAGTCGGACTGTTTTCTCGCTATCCGATCGAGCGGGTTCTGGCGGGGGATCGCGTTGTCTCTACCGGGCCATTGCAGGGCGACTACCGCGTCGAGTTTGCAAACGGCAACCAGCTCGATATCCACAGCGACGGCGAACTCTTCTTGCTCAAGGATCAGCTCGTCGCCCGCCTGGATCGCGAAGAATACGTCGCCCGCGTCCTTCAGCGCGAAGCCAGACCCGAGCCCGCCGAAGCCGCGAAAGCCCTGGCCGTCGCCATCCGCACCTACCTCCTGCAAAACGCCACGCGCCACGGTGACTGCCTGAGCATCGACGACAGCAGCAGCCGCCAACGCGTCGCCCCACGCCCGGCCACCACCGAATCGCGCCACATCGCCGCCTGGACCAGCGACCTCGTGCTGGCCGGCAGCACCGTCACCTACCACTCCGACCAACCCGGCCCGAACAAACTCTCCTGGCAGCAAGCCGTCGAACAAGCCAACGCCGGCCAACGCTTCGACGCCATCCTGCTGCACGCTTACCCACGCGCGAGCCTCAGCCGCTGGGACAACCCCGTCGCCTCCTGCGAAGCACTGCCCGCCGCGCAAGACTGGCTGCAAACCCAGCGCCGCGGCTGGCGTGTGCGGTTGGAAAGCGAGGTCGGCTACAACGAAGTCAGCACCTTCGCCGTCTGCCGCCTGGCCTTCGGTCGCCCCTACGTCGACCGCGAGCGCCAGCGCATCTACGTGCGCGGCGTGCTCTCGCTGCAAGACCGCCTCGACCTGACCCACGAATACCTGCACTTGGCCTTCGAAGCACACCCCAACGGCCAGGATGAAACCTACATCGAAGGGCTCGCCCGCCACCTCTTGCTGGAATAGGCCATGAAACTCCGTTATCCACAGGTCATCCTGTTCCTTTGTTCTTTTTGCGTGATGCCGACGATTTTTGCGGCGGATAGCGCCGTCAAACTCGATACACCCGTCGGTGGCTGGCGCACCGGCGCGGATGAGGGCGAGGGTGAAAGCTTTCGCCAGACCGTCAACTACCCGGCTTCCTCGGTGAACACCCCAGTGGGTCAGGCCAACACCGCGCGTATCAGTGGCCAGATCAAATCCACGCCCAAAACTGCGGAGCCTGGTCGTTTGATCGTCAACGGCGTGAGCATGCCGCTGAAAATCGACTCGGCGGGCCGCTTTGATCGCCCGTTTTCGTTTCCCAATGGCAGCAACAGCGTTGAAGTGCGCAGCCCTGATGGCCAGCAGCGGCATCGCACGCAATTTCTCAATGCCAGTGGCGGTGCCACACCGGCCAAGTTACGGGTGTTGCTTTCTTGGGACAGCGATAACACGGATCTGGATTTGCACCTGATTACGCCGGAGGGGAGGCACATCTGGTACGGGGATCGTGTTGCGCCCAATGGTGCGGCGCTGGATGTTGATGTGACGACCGGGTATGGCCCGGAAATTTTCGCCATGCCTGCGCCGATCAAGGGGCAGTATCTGGTTTACGTGAACTACTTTGGCGGTGGGTATCGCAGTGATGAAGAAGGGCAGGAGGACGCGGTTCAAGCGCTGACGACGGCGCAGGTGACGGTGATTACCGAGGAAGGAACGCCGAGCGAGAAGATGGAGACGTTTCTGGTGCCGATGCGGGCGGTGGGGGAGTTGACGTTGGTGAAATCGTTTAGTTATCCATGATGAAATGATTGTCCAGCGGGCTGCTGGACAATCAAAAATTCAACTACATCTGCGTTTCACTCGAATGCAAAAATCTTCTTCCAGTCCTTTTTCATGCTGATCACAGTCCAGCCCTCATTTGTCGCCTGGTTAAACAACGATTCGGTAAAGGTGCCTACCTTGGAATCCGGTAGTCCTTGCGCAGGGCCATAAGCGTACTCTCGGTCGGCGTCGTCATGGAGCACCAACATCGCCAGCCGCGCACCCTTGCCGGCTTTGGTGTACTCCAGCATTTGCTTGTCACCGGTGGAATTGCCGAAGGCTGCGTAAGGCTGACGGCCGACCATCAGGTAAATGTTCTCTGCCTTGCCCGCATCGTTGTCGTTGAGCAGCATCTTGGGCAGCTTGATCAGCTCGGGTTTACCGCTTTTGTCGTAGCCATATTCGGTAGCCCCGGCACTGCCGACTACCTGTTCTGGAGGCACACCATAGACTTCTTCGGCATAAGCGCGAACGAAGTCCTGACCACCTCCGGTGACGATGTAGGTTTTGTAGCCATTGGCACGCAGGTATTGCATCACTTCCTTCATCGGCTGGTACGTCAGCTCGGTAAAAGGGCGCTTCCAGCGAGGGTCACGGGCTTTGGCCAGCCATTCATGGACTTGCTGCTTGAACTCATCCGTGGGCATGCCGCTCAGGGTCACCATGGCAATTTTAAGGTAATCATCAAGGGTCAGTTTCGCCATGGCGGCACGGTCCCCCGACAGCACTGTCTTGAAGGGTTCCACGTGAGCCAACTCTGGCCTTGCCTGGACTGCGGCAGGCACGCGACTCAGGCAATAGAATAATTGGCTATAGGCAGGTTGCTCGACCCACAGTGTGCCGTCTTGGTCGAAGGTCGCGATGCGCTCAGTCGGCGATACGAACTGAGCACCGCCTTCCTGGGTGGTCGCCTTGACGAATTCTACGATGGCTTGCTTGGCCGGCCCTTCATTCCACGAAGGCAGCGGGTCGGCAGCGAACACCGCCGTCGAAGCAATCAAACTCAGCCCAAGTACGGCAAGGGGCGAACCAAAACGTCGCCTGACATGACCGTCAGGACGGTTCGCAGAGATGACGGAGCTCCAGGTACGCTGCACCAAAATCATGAATTTCATGATGTTTACCTTTGGTTGGATTGGTAAAACGTTGGCGGTTACATGGCTGCTCACTTTTCCAATGACTACAGCAGTCAGTTGGGAGTGCAGTGTAGATGGTTTGGTAATAGTTGCTATTCAGGCCGGTTTCGCCCCCTGTTGCCCGTTTGTAAGCTAGTTTTACCGGGTGTCTGGACGCCACGCACCTCAGCGATAGGTTCAGTGGCGATGGAGTTCAACGCTGCCAGTCCCGGCGGTAGAGCAAGTCCCGGACGAGCTCGTCTCTTCCCATCCGCTATGGTGATGTAAAACGGTCTGTTATCGAGGGAGCGCCATGAATTCATATTTCACGTTGTTTATCGGTATGTTCACCACGTTACTGGCCATCATCAATCCCTTGGAGGCGATTCCCGTGTTCCTTGGTTTGTTGCAAGGCAAGGACAAAGCCGAGCTCCGCCGGGTGGCACGTAAAGCTTGCATCTATGCATTACTGCTGATGTTCTTTTTCCTGATTTTCGGCAACCTGCTACTGCGTCTGTTCGAGGTGCCACTGAGTATGATTCGAGTGGTTGGCGGGATAATTCTGATGCGTATCGGTTTTGAACTTTTCGCGCCCTCGCCCAACAGCACCCTGATTCCCACTAGCCACGACACTAATCAAGATGTGTCCTTCATCCCCATGGCCATGCCAATCATGTTTGGCCCCGGTGCAATTGCCACCGTGATCGGACTGACCAGCACCATCAAGGATGCCGATCGGGGCCTGTTATCTTTCGCCGTGGTGGCGCTGGCCATCTGCGCCACCATGTTCACCACCTATTTGTCACTGGCCTACGCTCAAGTCATCCTCAAGAAAATCGGCCCGCAAGGTATCGATGCCGCCACACGAATTGTCGGTTTCTTCGTCTCTGCGATGGGGGTTGGCTTAATATTTCACGGCACGGTGGAGTTTCTGCAATCGTATGGGGTGCTACTCCATAGCGTGGCGGGGTAGTGCAGCACGATGCTAAAGAGCTTTACCGACATTTCCCCACGCACTTCTTCCACCGATAGAGGTTGCCAATGAATTACAGCACTCCACTGACAGCACTATTAGTCACCGCAAGTCTCTTAGGCTGCACCAGTTCTTCCAACCCTACGATCACCGTTCCTTTGAAAGCCACTCAAAAGAATGCCGGCCAGATCGCCAATGCGACGTTGAACCCAGTGGATGGTGAAACCAATTTCGACTTCTATCTCTCCGGCGTTCCAGATGGCACCACCCTGCCATTGCGCATCTTCACCTTCGTCAATAAAGGCATTTGCCAACAGCCTGGCCCGGTCGCCTACGACATGAACGACAGGATTACTACTCAACGCGCTGCTGAAGCGGGTTGGACTTTTTACCGAAGTGCGCCAATTCCGCTTCCAGACCTGTTGTCCGGAAAATACTCCATCCTTGTGCGTACGACCCCCGAGGATGGCAGCGTCGATATTTTTTGCGGGGATATTGTGCAAGTGGTTCGGTGAAACGGATACGGAGATTAAGTGAGGTGTGGGGTGGATCAGGTGCTTCGTGCGAGGTCAGTAATTACATGAATTTCAGGCATTAAAAAGCCGGCTTGTGGCCGGCTTCTCGGGGACTGGCTTGGTTCATTTTTGGTAAACCGCGCCAGCCTTCAAAACGTACACCCGGATCTTGCGTCCGGCTGTGGGACTTGGCGAGAAAATCATCTGCCGTGTCGGTGCGATCTGAGCCGCGGGGCGGGTCGATGCGCAAATGTGGGGCGCAGCATACTGATTTTTTTGGGGAATTCCCAGCGTGGTGTGCGGGGTAGGGCGATTGCGCTGACCTGTAGCAGCTGGCGAAGCCTGCGTCCGGCTGCTACAGGGCTGCGTTCTCACAAGAACGGCACCGACGGCCTGCGCTTGTTAAGCGTCGACCACCAAAACACCCACCCCAGCACCCTGATGTTCTGTTTATCAATCTGTTCCGCGCTGAAGATCTCATCCGGGTGCTCGGTTTTGTTGTAACTGCGCAATCTCAATGCATTGCCCGGCATCCGGTGCAGGTATTTGATTCGCAGCATCCCGTCATGATCGATGGCGTAGATCTCCCCATCAATCACCTTGGTCAGTCCGCGGTCGATGGCCAGTGTTGAGCCGTCCTCAATCCTCGCGCCCATGCTATTACCGAGCATGTAAACGCAGATCACGTCGGCATGATTGATTTCCAGGGAGTCGAGGTGGTTTTTGGGTAGGCGGATGAATTGGCCGGTGTCTTCCACGATGCGGGTTTTATGGGAGCCCGGGGCGATGGGCATTTCTTTGTAGAGGGGCAGTTCGACATCCGTCGGCTCGATTACCGTGTAGATGCCCCGAATCGCCTGGGCGTCGAAGGTGTTGCCGGACTCGTCGAGCAGGCGCAGGTGCTTGGCGTCTTCCGGGCCTTCGCCGGTTTTGAGCCAGTGGCTGTTGACCGATAGTAATCTGGAGACCTCTTCCATGCGGTAGGCGGGCACGCCGCGGGTGTACCAGTTGTGGATGTTTTGTGCTTCCGTGTCGAAAAAAGCGGCAAATCCTGTCGTCGTGATGTTCGCTTTTTCGAGGAGTGCTTTGAACCGTGGGCCGCTAGTGTTCTTTTTCATAAACACGAGTCTACGGGCGCAGGGCGGGGCTTTGAATAAACGAACCGTTCAAATTTCGAGGGAAATTTACGACTGGATGTAAGACGTATTTGGAACAAATTAAACAGAAAAAAACCGCAGCGATTGAAAGATAAACGCGCTGTTTAAAGCGCTTTATGAGCGCCCATAAAAAACCCCGGTTCAACCGGGGTTTTTTCAAGGCGTCAATGGCGCGAGGCCGATGGCGTCTTAGCCTTTATAGGCAGCAACCGACTTGGTGATCGCGTCGCGGGCGGCATCTGCGCCGGCCCAGCCTTCGATCTTCACCCATTTGCCTTTTTCGAGATCTTTGTAGTTCGCGAAGAAGTGCTCGATCTGCTGGATCAGCAGCGGTGGCAGGTCGGTGTATTCCTTCACGTCGACGTACAGCTGGGACAGCTTGTCGTGTGGCACAGCGATGACTTTGGCATCGCCGCCGCCGTCGTCGGTCATGTTCAGGATGCCGACCGGACGGGCGCGGATTACCGCGCCTGGAGCCACCGGGTAAGGGGTCACTACCAACACGTCGAGGGGATCACCGTCGTCAGCCAGGGTGTTCGGGATGTAACCGTAGTTGGCCGGGTAGAACATCGGGGTGGCCATGAAACGGTCAACGAACAGGCAATCGCTGTCTTTGTCGATTTCGTATTTGATCGGCGCGTGGTTGGCCGGAATCTCGATCGCGACGTAGATGTCGTTCGGCAGGTCTTTGCCAGCCGGAATCTTGCTGTAGCTCATTGGGCGGTGCCCCCGTTAGTTGACCAAAGATACTTGGCCGGATTGACCAAAAAGTGGCGGCGATTATAGGCATATTCCGCCGTTGATGCTACGTACCAAGGGTCGTAGAGACCTTAGTCGCGTGGCTGATAGACCGGGTCTTCAGCCAGAAGTTGCCGTAACCGGCTCAGTGGATCCTGCCGGTAGAAAAGCTTGAGCTGCTCATAGACCCGCGGATAAGCCTCGAACAGTAAATCCGGGGCGCTGAAGAAATATTCGCTGGTGACGGCGAAAAACTCGGCGGGATTTTCCGCGGCGTAGGGATCGATCGCGGTTTCAGCGTCCGGGTTGCGCTCCAGTTGCTGGTCGAGGTCGTCGTAGGCCTCTTGCATCACCTTGGCCCAGTCGCTGACCCGCATGTCGGGGTGCAGCGGCGGCAAGCCGTTGGCAACACCGTTGAGCATGTCGAGTTTGTGGGCGAGCTCATGGATGACCAGGTTGTAGCCTTCCCAGCCACCACTGGCCATCACGCCCGGCCAGGCGAGGATGATCGGACCTTGCTGCCACGCCTCGCCACTGTGTTCGCCGTCCCACTCATGTTCGACGCCGCTGGCGTCGCGATGGCGCTGGGGGCTGAGGAAGTCGTCGGGGTAGAGAATTATTTCGTGGAAACCCTGATACCAGTTCAAGTCGCCCAGATTCAGCAGTGGCAATTGCGCCTGCGCTGCCAGCAGCAGGCGCTGCTCCTGATGCAGTTCGACGCCGGGCAGGGCCGTCAGGTGTTTGTCTTCGAGGAACAGCACGCAGGCTTCGCGCAGCCACTGGTCTTCAGTGGCGCTGATGCCGTCGAGAAAGCTCAGGTGATGGCGCACCCGCTGCCACATGTCGTCGGCAATCGGGTGCCTGGCCAGGATGCGCTGGCGGCGCCAGGCGCTAAGCGACCACATCGCGGATCAGCGCGACTGGGCTTTGGACGCGGCGTTGCCGAGGCGGCTGCGGACCATGCCAATGATCATCGGAACCAGCGACAGCAGGATGATACCCACCACCAGCAGCGACAGGTTTTGCTTGATGAACGGTACGTTGCCGAAGAAGTAACCGAGAGTTACCAGGCCACCGACCCACAGGATCGTGCCGACCACACTGAAGAAAAAGAAACGCGGGTAAGGCATATTGCCGACACCGGCGACGAACGGTGCAAAGGTGCGGATGATCGGCAGGAAACGCGCCAGCGTCACGGTTTTACCACCGTGCTTGTCATAAAAGTCGTGGGTTTGTTGCAGGTAGTCGCGACGGAAGATTTTCGAGTCCGGGTTACTGAACAATTTTTCGCCTGCTGTTCGACCAATGAGGTAGTTGGTGCTGTCGCCGAGAATCGCCGCGAGCATCAACAGGCCGCCCAGTAATACGGGGTCCATGCCGCCACCGGCCGCAACGGCACCGGCGATGAATAGCAGGGAGTCACCCGGCAAGAACGGCGTCACTACCAGGCCCGTTTCACAGAAAATCACCAGGAACAGAATGGCGTAGATCCAGGTCCCGTAGTTGGTTACCAACATGTCGAGGTAAACGTCGAGATGCAGAACAATGTCGATCGGGTTGAAATCCATAGGGGCACCTGTGGTAACGGCCCGACTCAGCAGGCCTGTGCGGATGACTTCGCGTAAGACTACTTAGGGGTGTAGTTTTTCTTACAAGTCGGAAAGCTCGGGATTATACGGACTGAAAAGTGAAAAGAGCGTTCAGTTTGCAGCGGGGGATATCGCAGTAGACCGATGGTTGAAACGGAGGTTCTGTAGGAGTGAGCCTGCTCGCGATAGCCTCACTCGGTGAATCAGTCAATCCGAGGTGCGGCTATCGCGTGCAGGCTCACTCCCACAGGGGTCTCTGTGAGTCAGAGCCCGTCGCTGATCGGCAGCACGTAGTTCTTGAACTCGGTGTCTTCCTTGAACCCGATGGATTCGTAGGTTTTACGCGCGACTTCATTGTTGCTGCTGGTAGAAACGCGCATGCGCACGGCATTGGTTTCCTTGGCCATTTTCTTCGCGGTACGGATCAGGTTGTCGGCCACCAATTGGCGGCGGGCGTCTTCGGCGACATAAATGTCGTTGAGGATCCATACACGTTTCAGCGAAAGGGACGAAAAGCTCGGGTACAACTGACAGAAACCCATCAGTTTGTTGCTGTCGTCATCGGACAGCGCCAGATAAATTACCGATTCCTTGCGGCGCAGGCGTTTTTCGAGGAACGCACGCGACGAGTCCGGGTAGGGCAGGGATCCATAAAATTCACGATATTTCACGAACATTGGCGCCAATTGGTCCAGGTGTTCGAGGGTCGCTTGAATAATCCGCATGGTAGGTCTCGTCTGCAAGTGGCTGTCTTACTGCATTGACGGCGATGGGAAACCCGTGGCGGCCGTTCGTCGATCCTGCCTGAAACCGGTTCGCAAACGCAATGCGGAAACGGTTCAGGCATCTGTCTGACCCAGCAGGAAGTTTCGTTTCATGTCCGTTCCGGCGTCAGACTCCAGTGTCTGAAGCTGCGCCTCGTCCTTGAGATGGACCCCCGACAGCTGTCTACGACAGGCCTCGCGCATCAAATACAACAAGCGATGGGCCGCCATTCCATAACTCAGGCCTTCGAGTCGAACATTGGAGATGCAATTGCGATAAGCATCCGTCAGGCCGACCTTTGGATTGTAGGTGAAATATAAACCCAGACTGTCAGGGGAGCTGAGCCCGGGGCGTTCACCGATCAGAATGACCGTCATTTTCGCCCCGATCAGTTCACCGATCTCGTCCGCCACCGCGACCCGGCCCTGTTCCACCAGCATCACCGGTGCTACGGACCAGCCTTCGGCCTGCACCTGTTCTTCCAGACGTGCGAGAAACGGCAGGGTATGGCGATGCACGGCCAGCGCCGACAGTCCATCGGCCACTACGATCACCAGATCGACACCGCCGGGATTGGCCTGCGCATATTTACGCAGGGTCTGCGCGGATTCATCGCTCAACTTGCGCCCCAGATCGGGGCGCTGCAAATAGCTGTCCCGGTTCGTGGCGGCGCTGTGCAGCAACACACTGTCGCGCCCGATCTCGGCCAGTTGCGAGCTGAGCCCTGCCGAGTCGAACGGCAGATGCACCGCATCCCGCGCCTGAGCGTGGGCGTACTGGAAATCCAGTTGGGCGCTGGTCGGCATGCTGGTGCCCGTGCGTCCCAGGGCAATTCGCGCCGGTGTCAGGCGCCGCAGTTCCAGCAATGGATTCTGTGGATCAACGGGTGGTTTTTCCATGAAAGCACTCATCCCAATTGCGCCATCGCCTGGCGGAAGGCCGGGGGCAGGCTGTCGCCGAAGTGAATTTTGCCGTCTGCCTGGGTGAAGATGCCCATCTTTGTCAGCCACTGTTCGAATTCTGGCGCGGGTTTCAGGCCCAGGGTCTGACGGGCGTAGAGGGCATCGTGGAACGAGGTGGTCTGGTAGTTGAGCATGATGTCGTCGGAACCGGGTATGCCCATGATGAAGTTGATCCCGGCCACGCCCAGCAAGGTCAGCAGGGTGTCCATGTCGTCCTGGTCGGCTTCGGCGTGGTTGGTGTAACAGATGTCACAGCCCATTGGCACGCCCAGCAACTTGCCGCAGAAGTGGTCTTCGAGGCCGGCGCGAATGATCTGTTTGCCGTTGTAGAGGTATTCCGGGCCGATGAAGCCGACAACCGTGTTGACCAGAAACGGCTTGAAATGACGCGCCACGGCGTAGGCGCGGGTTTCGCAGGTCTGCTGATCGATCCCGTGGTGGGCGTTGGCCGACAGCGCGCTGCCCTGACCGGTTTCGAAATACATCAGGTTCTGACCCAACGTGCCGCGATTGAGGCTCAAACCGGCGTCATAACCTTCCTTCAAAACATTCAGGTTGATGCCGAAACTGGCATTGGCCGCTTCGGTGCCGGCAATCGACTGAAACATCAGATCCAGCGGAACCCCGCGATTGATCGCCTCGATCGACGTGGTGACGTGGGTCAGCACGCAGGCCTGAGTCGGGATTTCGTAGCGCTGGATGATCGCATCGAGCATTTCCAGCATGGCGCAGATCGACGCGATGCTGTCAGTGGCCGGGTTGATGCCGATCATCGCGTCGCCGTTTCCATACAGCAGGCCGTCGAGAATGCTCGCCGCAATGCCCGAGGGCTGGTCGGTGGGATGATTGGGTTGCAGGCGGGTGGATAGCCGGCCGCGCAATCCCATGGTGCCGCGAAACTGGGTGACCACGCGGATTTTTTGCGCCACCAGCACCAGGTCCTGGACGCGCATGATCTTCGACACGGCGGCCGCCATTTCCGGTGTCAGACCGGGTGCGAGCGCGCGCAGGCTCTGTTCATCGGCGGCATCGCTGAGCAGCCAGTCGCGAAACCCGCCGACGGTGAGATGGCTGACCACGGCAAAGGCGTGTTTGTCGTGAGTATCGATGATCAGTCGGGTGACCTCATCGGCCTCATAAGGAATCAGTACTTCCTGCAGGAAGTGGGTCAGCGGGATGTCAGCCAGGGCCATCTGCGCGGCAACACGCTCTCCATCATTGAGCGCAGCGACACCTGCCAGGAAATCCCCGGAGCGCGCCGGACTCGCCTTGGCCATGACGTCCTTGAGGCTCTCGAAGCGATAGGTCTGAGCGCCGACGGAGTGGGCAAATGCGGCCATGGGACGATTCCTCCTGATTTGCACAATTCTTGATAACACTGACATTCCATTGTGGGAGCCAGCAGGCTGGCTCCCACAGGGGAATTGCATGCACTTCTATGTGGCAGGCGCCGGGGGATTGGCCCGGCGCCGGTGCAACTTAAATGCCTTCGAGCATCGCATCGGCCGGCGCGTCGGCGCGTTGCTTGGCGGTCAACTGGAAGTACAGGTAACCGGCCGCCATGAAGCCGAGGAACACACAGCCGATCAGCGTGTTGAACCAGGCCATTGCTACCAGGCACACCACCGCCAGAAACAGCGCAATCCCCGGGACAATCGGATAGCCCGGTGCGCGGAAGGTGCGTTCCAGGTTCGGTTCGGTTTTACGCAGTTTGAACAGGCTCAGCATACTGATGATGTACATCACGATGGCACCGAATACCGACATGGTGATCATCGCCGCCGTCAGGGTCATGCCTTGCAGGTTGACCAGGCCATCGCTGTAAATCGCCGCGATGCCGATCACGCCACCGGCCAGAATGGCGCGGTGCGGGGTCTGGAAGCGCGAGAGTTTGGCCAGACCGCTGGGCAGGTACCCTGCACGCGCCAAGGCGAAGAACTGTCGCGAGTAGCCGAGGATGATCCCGTGAAAGCTCGCCACCAGGCCAAACAGACCAATCCAGACCAGCATGTGCATCCAGGTCGAGTTGTTGCCGACCACGGCTTTCATCGCCTGTGGCAGCGGGTCGTTGATGTTCGACAGTTGACGCCAGTCACCGACGCCGCCGGCCATCACCATCACGCCGATGGCCAAGAACACCAGGGTCAGAATGCCGCTGACGTAAGCCTTGGGAATCGTGCGTTTCGGGTCCTTGGCTTCTTCAGCGGCCATCGCCGCCCCCTCAATCGCGAGGAAAAACCAGATCGCAAAGGGAATGGCGGCAAAAATGCCGGGAATGGAAGCGATCGTGAACTCATTGGAACCTGACCAGCCATTGAGTACGAAGTTACTGAAGCTGAAGCCTGGCGCGACGACGCCCATGAACACCAGCAACTCGGCGACGGCGAGCACGGTGACTACCAATTCAAAGGTGGCGGCGATGCTGACCCCGAGGATATTCAGGCCCATGAACACGAAATACGCGCCCACTGCGGCGATTTTGGGGTCAAGTTCCGGGTATTGCACGTTGAGGTAGGCGCCGATGGCCATGGCAATGGCCGGTGGCGCAAACACGAATTCGATCAGGGTGGCGATGCCGGCGATCAGTCCGCCTTTCTCGCCAAACGCCCGCCGACTGTAGGCAAACGGCCCTCCAGCGTGGGGAATCGCGGTTGTCAGTTCGGTGAAGCTGAAAATGAAGCAGGTGTACATCGTCGCCACCATCAGGGCAGTGACGAGAAAACCCAGGGTGCCTGCGGTGCCCCAGCCGTAACTCCAGCCGAAGTACTCGCCAGAAATCACCAGGCCGACGGCAATACCCCATAGGTGCAGGGTGCCGAGTGTGGGTTTGAGCTGTGTAGAAGCAGTCATAAGTCCTCGCTGTCTTTTTTATTGTTTGATCTTTTGGACTTGCGGTACGACGTTTCAGGTGTAAAGCGGGCACGCAAAGCCCGTGCCAGAGCGGCCAGGCCAAGTGTGGTGAGTCAGTGATGGCGCCTTCGCGAGCAAGCCCGCTCCCACAAGGGATGTGTGATGAATTCCCATGGGTGGGCCGACACAAATCCCCTGTGGGAGCGGGCTTGCTCGCGAAGGCGATAGAAAGGGCGACACTGGAATACCTGCATCGCCCTCGGTTTTTAGAAGAAGCCCAACGGGTTGATGTCGTAGCTCACCAGCAGGTTTTTGGTCTGCTGATAGTGATCGAGCATCATTTTGTGGGTTTCACGACCGACGCCGGACTTTTTGTAACCGCCGAACGCGGCGTGCGCCGGGTACAGGTGGTAGCAGTTGGTCCACACACGACCGGCCTTGATGGCGCGGCCCATGCGGTAGGCGCGGTTGATGTCGCGGGTCCAGAGGCCGGCACCAAGGCCGAACTCGGTGTCGTTGGCGATGGCCAGGGCTTCGGCTTCGTCCTTGAAGGTGGTGATGCTCACCACCGGGCCAAAGATTTCTTCCTGGAACACGCGCATTTTGTTGGTGCCCTTGAGCAGGGTCGGCTGGATGTAATACCCGGTCGCCAGGTTGCCCTCGAGTTTTTCGATTTTACCGCCGGTCAACAGCTCGGCGCCTTCGCCCTTGGCGATTTCCAGGTACGAAAGGATTTTGTCGAATTGCTGCTCGGACGCCTGGGCGCCGACCATGGTGTCGGTATCCAGGGGGTCGCCACGTTTGATCGACAGCACTTTCTTCATCACTACTTTCATGAAGTCGTCGTAGATCGATTCTTGCACCAGGGCTCGGGACGGGCAGGTGCAGACTTCGCCTTGATTGAAGAATGCCAGCACCAAACCTTCGGCGGCTTTTTCGATGAAGGTCGGTTCGGCTTGCATGATGTCTTCGAAGAAAATGTTTGGCGATTTGCCACCCAGCTCCACGGTGGACGGGATGATGTTTTCGGCAGCGCATTTCATGATGTGCGAGCCGACCGGGGTCGAGCCGGTGAACGCGATCTTGGCGATGCGTTTGCTGGTGGCCAGCGCTTCGCCGGCCTCTTTGCCATAGCCTTGCACCACGTTGAGCACGCCCGGCGGCAGCAGGTCGCCGATCAGTTCCATCAGCACCGTGATGCCCAGCGGGGTTTGCTCGGCAGGCTTGAGCACCACGCAGTTGCCAGCCGCCAGGGCCGGGGCGAGTTTCCAGGCAGCCATCAGGATCGGGAAGTTCCACGGGATGATCTGCCCGACCACGCCCAATGGTTCATGGATGTGATACGCCACGGTGTTGCCGTCGATCTCGGCAGCGCTGCCTTCCTGGGCGCGGATGCAACCGGCGAAGTAGCGGAAATGGTCGGCCGCCAGCGGGATGTCGGCGTTGAGGGTTTCGCGAACGGCTTTGCCGTTGTCCCAGGATTCGGTGATTGCCAGCAGTTCCAGGTTTTGCTCGATGCGGTCGGCGATTTTCAGCAGCACCAGCGAGCGCGCCTGGGCGGAGGTGGCGCCCCAGGCCTCGGCGGCGGCGTGGGCCGCGTCCAGGGCCTTGTCGATATCTTCGGCGGTGGAGCGTGGGAATTCGGCAATCGGTTGGCCATTCACTGGCGAGGTATTGGTGAAGTACTGACCTTTGACAGGCGCGACGAACTCGCCGCCGATGTAGTTACCGTATTTGCTCTTGTACGAAACGATAGCGCCTTCAGTACCGGGGTGAGCGTAACGCATGGTGATTTCTCCTTGGCTTTTGTGCTTATAAGGGAGAGCGCATGTGCGCATACCATAAGCGTAGAGCAAAGGTCGGGCCACTGCCTTGCAGGTCAGGGAAATCAAGGCCTTGCGTAGTTTTTGTCGGACCGGCGGATGCGCGCTGTGACGCTTTCGGTACAGACCCCGTGACACTTTGTACCGCTCGTGGCACAGCGTGTGACTGACGAGTCTTGCCAGCGTTGCAATGCGGGTCAGGCTGGAGGATGCTCGGCCTCAGTTGCTACACAGTCGACCTTTTTGGCGAGGGAGCTTGCTACCGCTGGGCAGCGAAGCGGCCCTTGAATGTCTACCGATCATAGTCTTTGGCGAGCGCTTCGCACTCGAGCGGGAGCAAGCTCCCTCGCCACAAGGCAGTGCCGACCCGTCAGTGGGCTCCAGCACAACTCCCGGGGAGAATAATAAGAAATGCACGACAACCATTTGAGTCGCCATGCCCAGCAAGTCTTGACCGTGACTCAGGGCAAATCGCACCTGCACGGTCCCGGCAGCGATCCGTCCATTGCCCGCTCCTGGCTGCGCTGTCTTGAGGATTATCACCTCGACCCGGCCCTGACGATGGCGCCCACCGTGTTGGAACATGGCCGCGTGCTGGAAAGCCGCGAACGTTTGCAGCAAGTGCTGCACATCGCCGGTAATGAAATGTCCAGCCTCCACCAACAGCTCTCCGGCGCCGGCCACGCGGTGCTGCTGACGGATGCCCGGGGTGTGATCCTCAATTGCGTCACCGCGCCCGCCGAACGGAAGATTTTCGAACGCGCCGGCCTCTGGCTCGGCGCCGACTGGAGTGAAGCCTGCGAAGGCACCAACGGCATCGGCACCTGCCTGGTGGAGCGTCAGTCGCTGACCATTCATCAGGACGAACACTTTCGCGGACGCCACACCGGCCTGACCTGCTCGGCGAGCCCGGTGTTCGACCCACATGGCGAACTGCTGGCGGTGCTCGACGTGTCCTCGGCGCGCCACGATGTATCGCGCCAGAGCCAGTTCCACACGATGGCGCTGGTCAATCTGTCGGCGAAGATGATTGAGAGCTGTTATTTCCTGCGCTACTTCGACAATCAATGGTTGCTGCGTTTTCACTTGCAGGCCGAGTCCGTCGGGCTGTTCAGCGAGGGGCTGCTGGCATTCGACGGCGAAGGGCGGATCTGTGCGGTCAATCAAAGCGCACTGAACCTGCTCGGACACATTCGCGGTGGCTTGTTGGGTAAGCCGGTCGAAGCGTTTTTCGACTGTTCGCTGGATGAGTTGCTCGGCCGCGCCAGTGTTAATGCCAGTGCCAGTTGGCCGCTGCGCACCCGCGACGGCCGTAGTCTGTTTGCCGTGTTGCGTGGGCAGCCGCGCAGCATTCCAGTGCCCGTTATGCAAAGCCCGGCGATTACCGAACGTCCACGGCTGTCGGGCATCTGCATCGGTGATACCGCGTTGCAGGAGGATTTTCGCAAGTCGCTGCGGGTATTCGAGCGCGATGTACCGCTGCTGATCCACGGCGAAACCGGTTCCGGCAAAGAGGCGTTCGCCAAAGCCGTGCATCAGGCCAGTCAAAGGGCGGAAAAAGCCTTCGTCGCCCTTAACTGTGCGGCCATTCCTGAAAGCCTGATCGAAAGCGAATTGTTTGGCTATCGCGGCGGCAGCTTCACCGGCGCGCGCAAGGAAGGCATGCGAGGCAAGTTGCAGCAGGCCGATGGCGGGACCCTGTTTCTCGACGAAATCGGCGACATGCCGCTGGCCTTGCAGACCCGGCTTTTAAGGGTGTTGGAAGATCGACAGGTCGTGCCGATTGGCGGGGAGCCGGAAGCGGTCAACGTGCGAATCATCAGCGCCACTCACCGTAATCTGCTGGATCGGGTGCAGGACGGTAGCTTCCGTGAGGATTTGTATTACCGGCTCAATGGGCTGGAAGTGGCGCTACCGGCGTTGCGTGATCGCAGTGACAAATCCCAGCTACTCGATTTCTTGCTGGCGGAGGAGGCGGGCGGGGAAACCATCCTGATCGACGGACCGGCGCGGGAAGCCATGCTGGGTTTTGCCTGGCCGGGCAACGTGCGGCAACTACGCAATGTGCTGCGCACCTTGGCGGCATTGTGTGACGGCGGGCGGATCGGGCTGGAGGATTTGCCTGCGATGATTCGTCAGGCGCGGCCGGCGGTTGCAGTGGCGGTCGAAGAACCGTCCGAACACCCGCTGGACGATGCCGAGCGGCTGGCGTTGCTTAATGCGCTGGAGCACACGCGTTGGCATATGACCCATACGGCTGAGCAGTTGGGTGTCAGTCGCAATACTTTGTATAGAAAGCTGCGCAAACACGGTATCGAGCGCTAAAACCGGTCGCGGCCAATCGCGAGCAGGCTCGCACACATTAGATTTTCAGCGGACACAAATTATGCGAACACCGCTGAACCACTGGGGGAGCGGGCTTGCCCGCGATTGGCGTCCGTGAGACCGAAACACAAGGTGCGATTTTCCCCTCCCTACGCTAACCTGCGGCCATGTTTTACGAGGTCGACTATGCACATTCATATTCTGGGTATCTGCGGCACTTTTATGGGTTCGATGGCGGTGTTGGCCAAAGAACTGGGCCATCACGTGACCGGCTCCGATGCCAACGTCTATCCGCCGATGAGCACTCAGCTTGAGGCTCAGGGCATTCAGTTGACCCAAGGCTACGATCCTTCCCAGCTTGATCCGGCACCGGACCTGGTAGTCATCGGCAATGCCATGTCGCGTGGCAACCCGGCTGTTGAATACGTTCTGAACAAAGGCCTGCCTTATGTTTCCGGCCCGCAATGGCTGGCCGATCATGTGTTGCAAGGTCGCTGGGTGCTGGCGGTCGCCGGTACTCATGGCAAAACCACCACCAGCAGCATGCTCGCCTGGGTGCTTGAGCACGCGGGTATGAGCCCTGGCTTCCTGATCGGCGGCGTGCCGCAGAATTTCTCGGTGTCGGCGCGCTTGGGCGGCACACCGTTTTTCGTGATCGAAGCCGACGAATATGACAGCGCCTTCTTCGATAAACGCTCCAAGTTTGTTCACTACCGCCCGCGCACGGCGATCCTGAACAATCTTGAGTTCGATCACGCCGACATCTTTCCCGATTTGCCGGCCATCGAGCGGCAATTCCACCATTTGGTGCGAACCATTCCAAGCGAAGGCCTGGTGATCCATCCGACCACCGAACCGGCGTTGCAACGTGTCATCGAAATGGGCTGCTGGACCCCGGTGCAAACCACCGGTGTGGGCGGTCAGTGGCAGGTCAAACTGCTCAGCGAAGACGGGTCGAAGTTTGAAGTGATGTTCGAAGGCGTCACCCAAGGCGTGGTCGAGTGGGACATGACCGGCCAGCACAACGTGGCCAATGCCTTGGCTACATTGGCGGCCGCGCGTCATGTCGGCGTAGTGCCTTCCATGGGTATTGCCGCGTTGAGCGCGTTCAAAAGCGTGAAGCGCCGCATGGAAAAAGTCGCCGACATACGTGGCATCACCATCTATGACGACTTCGCGCACCATCCGACCGCCATCGCCACCACCCTTGATGGCTTGCGCAAACGCATCGGCGATGCGCCATTGATCGCGATCATCGAGCCGCGCTCCAACTCCATGAAGCTCGGGGCGCACCGCGACGGGTTGCCGGAAAGCGTGGTCGATGCCGATCAGGTGATCTGGTATGCCCCGGCCAACCTCGGTTGGGACCTGGCCGGCACTGCCGCGCTGTGCACTGTGCCGTCGATTGTCAGCGATTCGCTGGAAGGCATCATCGAACGCGTGAAGAGCCAGGCCCAGCCCGGCACCCACGTGGTGATCATGAGCAACGGCGGCTTCGGCGGCCTGCACGGCAAACTCGCCGAGGCGCTGCAATGATCAGCGGCCCGGATCGCATCACGCTGGCCATGACCGGCGCTTCTGGCGCCCAATATGGTTTGCGCCTGCTCGATTGCCTGGTGCGTGAAGATCGCGAAGTGCACTTCCTGATTTCCAAGGCGGCGCAACTGGTGATGGCTACCGAGACTGACGTCACGCTGCCACCAAAACCGCAGATGATGCAGGCCTTCCTCACCGAATACACCGGCGCTGCAGCCGGGCAAATCAAGGTGTATGGCAAGGAAGACTGGATGTCGCCGGTGGCTTCGGGCTCCGGTGCGCCGGCGGCGATGGTGGTGGTGCCGTGTTCCACGGGGACGTTGTCGGCCATTGCGACCGGTGCCTGCAACAACCTGATCGAACGTGCCGCCGACGTCACCTTGAAGGAGCGTCGCCAGTTGATTCTGGTCCCGCGTGAAGCGCCGTACTCGAGCATCCATCTGGAGCACATGCTCAAGCTGTCTCACATGGGCGTGACGATCTTGCCGGCTTCGCCGGGCTTCTACCATCAGCCGCAGACGATTGATGACCTGATCGACTTTGTCGTGGCGCGGATTCTCAATCTGTTGAACATTCCGCAGGACATGCTGCCACGCTGGGGCGAACATCATTTGAGCAGCGATGAATAAGCTACTGATCCTTCTGCTGGTATTGCAACTGACGGGCTGCGCCACGGCGCGCACGCTTGATGCGGCCAAACCCGGGGCACCGTTGGTGTATTCGGGGACGCGTCTGGACGTGTATGCCATGAACGGTGGGTGCTGCGCCAAGGACCACTTTGGCGCCGAGGCGCCGAGTTACCCTGGCTTGGACCTGCCAGCCAGTGCACTGCTCGACACGTTGCTGTTGCCGTTGTCATTGCTGACGGTGATTGGCGTGAGTTTTCAGGCGACGGGCGGGTTGTAGGAGAGCGCTTCGCGCTCTATCGCGAGCAGGCTCGCTCCCACATTGGATTTGTGGCCCACGCGGATCAGTGTGGGAGCGAGCCTGCTCGCGATGACGGACTTATAGGCGCCGAAGAGTTATTTGCCTAGCTTGCGCAACTCATCCGATTCAACAATCCGAACCCCATCCTGCTCTTCCAGCGCCAAGCGCCACATCGCCCGGGCCAGTTGGCAGGCTTCGATGCCGTGATATTTGCCCGGGATCAGGCGTGACAGGGGGCCGGCGACTTTCTCGCCCATGCGAGGCACGATGCGATCGCCCAGCAACAGAGACGGGCGGCAAATGGTCAGTTGCGGCCAGTCCTGCGCGCGCAATGCGTGTTCCATCTCGCCTTTAACCCGGTTGTAGAAAATCGAGGATCTGCGATCAGCGCCCAAGGCGCTGATCACGATCAGGTGGCGTGCGCCCATTTCTCGCGCACGTTTGGCAAACGCCACGACCATGTCCAGGTCCACTGCACGAAACGCTTGTTCGGAGCCTGCCTGTTTGATCGTGGTGCCAAGGCAGCAGTAGGCAATATCGACGCGACCGTTCAGTTGCGGCAGAAACACCGTCGGGTCGCCGACCGGATTTTCCAGGTGCGGATGTGTGGCCAGTGGTCGGCGTGAAGGGGCTAATACCCTTGAAATCGTCGGTTCATTGAGCAAGCGATCAAGCAGGTGTTCACCGGTCAATCCGGTAGCTCCGGCAAGCAATACATGCTGAGGCGTCAAGTACATAATGTTTCCCCCTTGATACTGTTCAGCTTAGTTGCTCTTTGAATCCTTGCTGTCAGTAGAGATACTTTGTAGCGCTTTTCGTGCCTGCTGCTTGCGTAACAGCTGCCAGTGCGAGATCACCCCTTTAGGCGCCCACATCTGCGGCTCGGAAGCTTCGAAGCTGTCCGCCAGTTCGCGTTCGGCGACAGTAGCCTTGGCCAGTTTGAAGGCTTGCTCCAGGTCGTCGGTCTGGTTCAGTGCCTGGGTGAACAGCGCATCGCCGAAGTAGGTAGAGTTGGCCTCTTCGGAGCAGCCGAAGGACACGCGGTCTGCCCGCGAGGCGGTGATGATCAGGGTACGTTCGTCCTTGAGGGCGGGGATGAAACCGCCGGAATAGCAGGACGAAATCACAATGATTTTGTCGCGATTCTTCAAGGGTGCAAGCACTGCGGCGAGTTCATCGGCCGGCAGATCGGGCAGTTCCATGCGCGGTTGATCGAGCACCAGTTCGTGTTCGCTGGTGCCGTGGCTGGTCAGGTAGATGAAGATCAAATCTTCCGGGCCGCTGCGCTCGGCCAGCGTCAGCGCGGCGCGGCGCAGGTTTTCCCGGGTGGCCATCGGCCGGTCGACGAGGTGGTCCCGATGATTCACCAGACGGATCTGGCCAAACGCACCGAAGCGGCTGCTGAGCATGTTGCTGACGTAATCGGATTCGCGCAGGAACACGCTTTGTTTGCCGTCACCACCGAGGGTCAGGGTGTACAACTCGACGGCCGGAGTCGAGCTCGGAACATTAAGCAGTGCGTCGTCGAGCAAGCGGCCCTGAGCCAGCAAACCGAGCTCCAGGCTATCGGGCAGCAGCTTGCCATCGGCGTCACGCACACGTTGGCCATTGAGCCACGTGCCGCTTTGCACGGTGCCGTCAGTCAGCACCAGTGTGCCGCGTCCTGAGTAACTGTCATTGTCGAACTGGCCGGTGTAAAAGCTGCCGTCCGGCAGGTTCAGTCGCCCTTGGCCGGTGAAGCGCCAGTCGCTGAATCGGCCGATGTAATGGCTGCCATCGGCACCGATCAACTCGCCCTTGCCATTCAGCGAGCCTTCCTTGAACTGGCCCAGCCAGACATCGCCATCGGCATTCTCGTAGCGGCCCTTGCCATGCAGTTGATTGTTCTTGAAACCGCCGACGTAAATGTCGCCCTCGGCGCTGTTGAAGGTGCCGTTGCCTTCCAGTTGTCCGTTGACAAAATGTCCGGTGAACTGATTGCCGCTGGCGTCGCCGCGCTGGCCTTCACCGTTGGGTTTGCCTTGGGTGAACTGACCCTGGTAGGAGCTGCCGTCGTCGAGTTCGAGACGACCGAGCCCTGAATATTGATCGGCCTTGAATTCGCCGCGATAGGTCATGCCGTTTTCTTTGAGCGTGCCTTCGCCATCGCGCCGACCGAGTTTGAAACCGCCGGTGTAATTGCTGTCAGGCGTGGTCAGCGTGCCTTGGCCGTCGAACAGGCCCTGATTGAATTGTCCGCGAAAGACCTCGCCGTTGCTGCCATGCCATTCGCCTTGGCCATGCCATTGACCCTTGTCGAACTCGCCGGCGTACCAGCTCTTGTTCGGGTAGTCGATGCGGCCCTGGCCTTGCAGCAAGCCGTCGACCAGATCCCCGCGATAGCGTCCACCGTCCGGCAAGCGGGCATCGGGGGGCAGCAGCGATTCGCCATCGCCGCAAGCGGTGAGCAACAGGGTCAAGGCAAGGAGTGCAAGTGAGCGCATAGCGGGATCCGGGCAATTAGGCGACGGAGTATGCCGTAGCTATGTGTCGTATATATAGAGACGGTCGCGAAACAGCGTGAGCTGCTTCGCATCCGAGAGGGTTATACGAAACAGAGGGACAGGGATTCAGCGACATAGGCCGGTTTGTCCGAGCCTTCTATCTCAAGGGTGGTGGTGGCCTTGAGAAGCCATTGACCGGGTTTTTTCTCGACGGCGTCGGAGAGGTCAACCTTGAGGCGCACTCTCGAATCGACCTTGACCGGTTGAATGAAACGTACGCCGTCGAGACCGTAGTTGACTACCATCTTCACGCCTTCGGGGAGGATGAGGATGTCTTCCATCAGTTTCGGGATCAATGACAGCGACAGGAATCCATGTGCGATGGTGCTGCCAAATGGCGTTTTCGCGGCTTTGACCGGATCGACATGAATAAACTGAAAATCACCTGTGGCTTCTGCGAACAGGTTGATGCGCTCCTGATCGATGGTGAGCCATTGGGAACGTCCGAGTTCCTTGCCGACATAATCTTTGATTTCTGCAACCGGAACATGGGGCATTGAGTTTCTCCTTGGGTTTCTTGGTTTTATAGTTTTTCGAGTGAGGGGCTTTCACCTCCCAGTGAACCACTTTAGATCAACATGGCCAATTGCTCCGGTCAACTGAACATGCTTTTCGCGAATGCCGATCCATAGCACTGACGTGCTTATAATGCTCGGCCCCTTTTTGGTGGGGAGAGCGCGGGAGATGCTGGATGTTGTTACGTGGCCTGACCTGGCTGGTGCTGTTCCAATTGCTGGGCACAGCCCTCAACCACTTGTTTTTGCCGGTGCTGCCGGGGCCGATTATTGGCTTGCTGCTGTTGCTGGTGTACCTGATTTCACGCGGGCAGGTCGGCGAGGCGCTGAGCCTGGCGGCCAGCAGCCTGCTGCGTTACTTGCCGTTGCTACTGGTGCCACCGGCCGTGGGCGTGATGGTGTATGCCAAGGATATTGCCGCAGACTTCTGGGCCATCGTCGGTGCGCTGGTGTTGTCCCTGGTGCTGTCCATGGCGTTTGCCGGGGTGCTGATGCAGCGCATGGTCAAGCGCCACGCCCATCGTGGAGATGACCAATGACCCTTGATTGGCACGGCGCACTCGACGCGGTGATTCATCATCCGTTGTTCGGCATCGGCATTACATTGGGTGCTTATCAGCTGGTGTTGGCGGCTTTCGAAAAAACCCGCTGGATTTTTTTGCAACCGGTACTGGTCTCCATGTTGGTGGTGATCGGTGTTCTCCTGACATGCGGCCTGACATACGCCGAATACCGCAAGAGCACCGAGATCCTCAGCATTTTGCTCGGGCCTGCGACCGTTGCACTGGCCGTGCCGCTGTACCTCAATTTGCGACGGATTCGGCAGTTGTTCTGGCCGATATTTACTACGCTGGTGATAGGTGGCGTGGTGGCCACGGGCCTGGGCGTATTGCTGGGCTGGGGGTTCGGTGCCGGGCACATGGTCCTGATGACCATGGCACCGAAGTCGGTGACGTCACCGATTGCCATGCTGGTGGCCGAGCAGATCGGCGGCGTCGCGGCGCTGGCAGCGGTGTTCGTGTTGATCACCGGCGTGATCGGTGCGATCTTCGGCCCGAGTCTGTTGACCCGTCTCGGCGTGCACAGCCCTGAGGCCCGCGGCATGGCATTGGGCATGACCGCCCACGCGGTCGGCACTTCGGTGGCCTTGCAGGAAAGTGAAGAGTGCGGCGCGTTTGCGGCGCTGGCGATGAGTCTGATGGGCGTGGCCACGGCGGTGTTCCTGCCGTTGGCGGTGTCGATGGTGGTGTAAGGAAATGTCTATGATCTTGCCGCTTTTCCCACTGAACACGGTGCTGTTTCCTGGCTGCATCCTCGACTTGCAGATCTTCGAGGCGCGCTACCTGGACATGATCAGCCGCTGCATGAAACAGGGCGTCGGCTTCGGCGTGGTATGCATCCTCGACGGCGAAGAAGTCGGCATCGCTCCGGCAGGGTATGCCTTGGTGGGGTGTGAAGCGCTGATCACCGATTTCAAGCAGCAGGACAACGGCCTGCTGGGGATTCGCGTGCAGGGCGGGCGGCGTTTTCATGTCTTGCGCACCGAGGTGCAGCGCGACCAGTTGACCGTCGCCGACGTCGAATGGCTGGAAGATGAACCTGAGCAGCCGCTGCAGGATGAAGACGCCGACCTGGTCGCGTTGCTCAAAGCGTTGGCTGAACACCCGATGGTTGAAGCGTTGAACATGGGCATTGAGGCGACCGGGCAACAATCATTGGCCAATCAGTTGGCCTATTTGCTGCCGTTCGCGGAAGTGGACAAGATTGACCTGCTTCAACTCGACGATCCGCAGCAGCGACTGGATGCGATTCAGGCGCTGCTGGATGAGTTGCAGGGGGAGTTGTTTGCCTGACTGCGGCCGATAAGTCGCACGTCAATACGCATACCGCAACATCGCGTGCGGCAAATGCCGCAAAGCAAAGTACGCAAACAACGCCATCAGCGCCGGCAACACCAACCACCAGACCTTGGGAGGCATGGCGTTGAGCGGTGTCTTGCGCTGACTCAACCACAGGCTCGCCGCACAAACACAGGCAGCCAACATGGCGCCGGCCAATACATCCGTCGGCCAGTGCGCGCCCAGGTACACCCGCGACAACGCAATCGCCAGCGCAGGCAAGCAGCCCAGCAGCAACCAGGTCAGGCGCATCCGCGGTGGTTGTCCTCGGCCCGCCAGCACGGCGAGGGTCAGGAACAGCGCGAATGATCCCGAGGCATGGCCGCTGGGCATGCTGTAGCTGGTCAGCGGATCGCTGAGCACTTCCGGGCGCACGCGGGCGAAGAAGTGTTTGGTTGCCGTATTGCCCAGCGCGGTGCAGAGCAGGGTGCTGCCGGCAAAAATTGCCTGCCGCCATTGTCGAGTGATCAGCAGCAAACCGGTCAGCAGTGCGCTGAACAACAGCATGTTGCGAAACTCGCCAATCAGCGTAAAGACGACAGCCACTTCATCGAGCATCGGGCCGCGGTGTTCCTGCACCAACGTCATCACGCCCTGATCAAGCGCGGTCAGGTGCGGATAGCCGATAAACAGTCCCGCCAGAATCAGCAAGCTCATCCCGGCAACCAGCATCGTCGCCTTGCGATGACGGCGCAGGCTGCTGGTGATGCTCAAACCAACCATGACGGCAATAGCGCCAGCGACGACTCCCGCCTCAGGCCAGAAACCTTCCGGCAACGGCAAGCGAATCGCCGCACCCGTCGCCCAACCAGGCAGCAGATACGCGACACTCCAGCCAGCGGCAGCCAGCAGGCTGACGGCGAAAAATCGAGGGAATGGCATATCGAACATCCCGGCAACCATCGGCAACATCGGGCGCAGCGGTCCGATAAAGCGTCCGACCAGCAGGCTGGCGATGCCATAACGTTGGAAATACGCCTCGGCGCCGGCAATCCATTCCGGGTGATGGCGTAAGCCGGGCAGGCGTCGGATGTTCTGGTGGAAATGCCGTCCGACGAAGTACGAAACGACGTCACCCAGCACCCCGGCAACGAACCCCAGCAGCAGCGTTTCACTCAGCGACAGCGCGCCACTGCCGGCCAGGACCGCCACGGCAAACAGCAACACCGTGCCGGGCACGATCAGCCCGGCAATCGCCAGGCACTCCACAAAGGCCACTAAGAACACCGCCGCAGCCAGCCATTGCGGGTTGACCGTCAACCAACCGGTGACGCTATCGAGCCATGGGCCCATAAAAACAACTCCATAAATGTTCATTGGTCCCATGGGGGACGAACGCAATCTTCAAAACACTACAGATCCCTTGTGGGAGCGATCTGTGGCGAGGGGGCTTGCCCTCATGAAAAACCAGAGCGAATTCCAACCTGTTTTAAGGCTGCAGGGTTCCCCTGCAACATAGAATCTCCCACCGGGGGGCGTCATCAAGGCAACAAAAATCGCGACCTTCGACCTGCCCCCGTCGCAGCGGGTTGTGCGTGCAATACGGCGCGTAAGCCGCATCGACAAAGCGGTACATCAAATGTTCGTCGCGCCCATGGGGAATGCCCAAGCGCGTGGTCTGGATGATGTGAGCGGGCGTCGGACCAATGTCTTCCACCAGTAACACTTCATGATCGAAACGCTTGGCGTCCCAGACCGGCACCTTCAAACCCAGGGCCTTGCACAACAGGGTCTGCCCGGCACACAGCTTTTGCGAGGGTCGAGGGCGGCCTTGGGCGTCGGGGTTGTTCAGCAGCATTTGCGCCAGGCTCGCCGGCCCGCTCAGTTCATCGACCCATGGATAGGCCGATTTGATCAGCACCGCGTTGCCGGGGCCTTTGGCACTGAAATTCAGCGAATCGCCGCCACGGGCGTAATACATATAGATGTGCCCGCCATCCAGAAACAAAGCCTTACGTTTTTCTGTGTAGCCGAGGGAGGCGTGGCTGCCTTTTTCTTCAAGGTAATAGGCTTCGGTTTCAATAATCCGGGCGCTGAGCCACAGGTTGCCGACCCGGTGACGAATGACTTTGCCGAGTAAATCACGGGCCAGCGCTTGCGCGTCACGGTCGAAAAACGCGTCCGCAAGCCCCGTAGGCAGGCTTGTAGCGGACGCTCGAACAGTCAGGTTAGACATGATGAACGGTGTTTGTCAGGGCTTATAGAGCGGCGATGATAACAATTTGCAGCTTAATCACGGCTGAACGTCGGCAAATTGCCCTCGATTTCGACCATCCGCCCGTCACCGCTGTTAGTCGGGAGACGCGACAGCTATAATCTGCCGCTTTACTCTTTACCAAGACCTTAGCAAAGACCAATCCAGACCATGACTGAGTCCGTTCTTGACTACATGACCCGCCTGGGTCGCGCTGCCCGCGAAGCCTCTCGCGTCATCGGCTGCGCCAGCACCGCGCAGAAAAACCGCGCCTTGCAGGCTGCTGCCAATGCGCTGGACGCTGCACGCGCCGAGTTGACGTCGGCCAATGAACTGGATTTGGCCGCGGGTCGCGCCAATGGTCTTGAACCGGCCCTGCTGGAGCGTCTGGCGCTGACCCCGGAACGCATCGACGGCATGATTGTCGGCCTGCGCCAGGTGGCCGCATTGCCGGACCCGGTCGGCGCGATTCGCGACATGAGCTTCCGCCCGTCGGGCATTCAGGTCGGTAAAATGCGCGTGCCGCTGGGCGTGATCGGGATCATCTACGAATCCCGTCCCAACGTGACCATCGATGCCGCCAGCCTGTGCCTCAAGTCTGGCAATGCAACCATTCTGCGTGGCGGCTCCGAAGCGATCCATTCCAATCGCGCCATCGCCGCCTGCATCCAGCGCGGTCTGGCCGAAGCCGAACTGCCAGCCGCCGTGGTTCAAGTGGTCGAAACCACCGATCGTGCCGCCGTTGGCGCACTGATCACCATGCCGGAATACGTCGACGTCATCGTGCCCCGTGGTGGCCGTGGCCTGATCGAACGCGTCAGCCGTGACGCCCGTGTGCCGGTGATCAAACACCTGGACGGCATCTGCCACGTCTACGTGAGTGAACATGCCGATCTGGCGAAAGCCCAGCGCATCGCGTTCAACGCCAAGACGTACCGTTATGGCATCTGCGGCGCCATGGAAACGCTGCTGGTGGACCAAGCCGTTGCCAAAGATTTCCTGCCATCGATGGCTGCCCAGTTCCGCGAAAAAGGCGTCGAGCTGCGTGGTTGCGAGAGGACGCGGGCGATTATCGATGCAGTAGCGGCCACCGAAGAAGACTGGACTACCGAATACCTGGCGCCGATTTTGTCGATCCGCGTGGTCGACGGGCTGGACCAGGCCATCGAGCATATTAATAAGCACGGCTCCCATCACACCGACTCGATCGTCAGCGAAAACCTCGCCGACACACGGCGTTTTGTCGCGCAAGTCGATTCGTCGTCGGTGATGATCAACACCCCGACGTGCTTCGCCGATGGCTTCGAATACGGATTGGGTGCCGAGATTGGCATTTCTACTGATAAGCTGCACGCCCGCGGCCCGGTGGGCCTCGAAGGTTTGACCTGCGAGAAGTACATCGTCGTCGGTGATGGCCAGTTGCGCGGCCAGGCGTCGGTCTGACTTGGGCGACCTCGACCCGACAGCCCCAGCCACTTCAAGCGAGCCTCAACCTCGCCGGATTGGCATGCTGGGCGGTACGTTCGACCCGGTGCACATCGGCCATCTGCGCGGTGCGCTGGAAGTCGCCGAATCGTTGGCGCTCGATGAGTTGCGTCTGACACCCAGTGCCAGACCGCCGCATCGCGGTACGCCGCAGGTGTCGGCAAAAGACCGTCTGGCGATGGTCGAGTGCGCGGTGGCCGGTGTGGCGCCGTTGGTGGTGGACGCCCGCGAATTGCAGCGGGACAAACCGTCCTACACTATTGATACCCTGGAGCTGATGCGCGCCGAACTGCCCGCCCAGACCCAGGTTTTTCTACTTTTGGGCTGGGACGCATTTTGCGGCCTGCCCACTTGGCACCGCTGGGAAGAGTTGCTCCAGCATTGCCACATCCTGGTGCTGCAACGCCCGGATGCCGACAGCGAACCGCCGGATGCCTTGCGCAACCTGCTGGCAGCGCGCTCGGTGAGCGACCCGCTGGCCCTCAAAGGGCCGAGCGGACAGATTGCATTCGTCTGGCAGACACCGCTCGCGGTATCCGCCACCCAGATCCGTCAACTGCTGGCCAGCGGTAAGTCGGTACGTTTCCTGGTGCCCGACGCGGTCCTGGCCTACATCGATGCGCACGGACTTTACCGTGCGTCGAACTGAAAAGAGGCGCGCTTCAAGGCACGTGATCACGTGTATCGAAGCCCCCGAACATACGAGCAAAACGAGTTTTATATGACTGACAAAGACGTAGCTAAAGTAAAGCGCAAAGGCACATTCAAAAGCGCCCCACTGCCAGTAGTAGCACCCACCGGCCCGGAGCTGGCCGGTGAGGAGCTGGTCAAGGTTGCCGTAGCGGCCCTGGAAGACGTCAAGGCCCAGGACATTCAGGTGATCGACGTTCGTGAAAAGCAGAGCATCACTGACTTCATGATCATCGCTACCGGTACGTCCAACCGCCAGATCGGCGCGATGCTGGACAAGGTGCGCGAAGCCGTCAAAGCCCAGGGCGTGAAGCCGCTGGGTGAAGAAGGCAAGGGCGACAGCGACTGGGTGCTGCTGGATATGGACGACGTCATCGTGCACATGATGACTGCCTCGGCTCGCCAGTTCTATGACCTGGAGCGTCTGTGGTCCGGCGCCGAACAGAGCCGTGCTCTGAACGCGGCTCACCACAGCCCGGAAAATACCCACGAGCATTTCATCAAGCTCAACAAAGACCAGCAATAAGGGCCCGCTGTGCGACTGCGACTGATCGCCGTCGGTTCACGGATGCCCAAGTGGGTGGAAGAAGGCTGGCATGAATATGCCAAGCGTCTTCCGTCCGAACTGGCGCTGGAACTGGTGGAAATACCGCTCAACACCCGTGGCAAGAACGCCGACGTGGCGCGCTTCATCCGTCAGGAAGGCGAAGCCATGCTGGCCAAGGTCGGGCCGAATGAGCGTGTTGTCACCCTCGAAGTCCACGGCAAGCCCTGGAGCACTGAGCAGTTGGCGGTCGAACTCGATCGCTGGCGCCTGGACTCGCGCACGGTGAATTTCATGGTCGGCGGTCCCGAAGGGCTGGCGCCGGAAGTCTGTGCCCGAGCCGATCAGCGCTGGTCATTGTCGCCGTTGACGTTGCCGCACCCGCTGGTGCGAATCCTGATCGGCGAACAGCTGTATCGTGCCTGGACAGTCTTGTCCGGCCACCCTTACCACAAGTAGTTCTGCCCTCATGTCTCAGCCGATCCGTATCAAGGACCACGAAAAAGACGCCCGTCTGGTGCGTGGTCGCGTCGTGTTCGGTGCAATTGCGGTAGTAGCGCTGATTTGTGTGCTGATTGCGCGGTTGTATTTCCTGCAGGTGATCCAGTACGAGTACCACTCGACCCTGTCGGAAAACAACCGCGTCCATGTGCAGCCGATTCCGCCCACCCGTGGGCTGATCTTCGACCGTAATGGCGTGGTGGTGGCTGATAACCGGCCCAGCTTCAGCCTGAGCATGACCCGCGAGCGTTCCGGCGACTGGCAGCAAGTGCTCGACGTGATTGTCGAAGTGCTGGAGCTGACACCCGAGGACCGGGTGATCTTCGAGAAACGCATGCGTCAGGGGCGTCGGCCATTCGAGCCGGTGCCCATTCTGTTCGAGCTGACCGAAGAACAGATCGCCCGGATCGCCGTGAACCAGTTCCGCCTGCCGGGCGTGGAAGTGGTTGCGCAGCTGGTTCGTCACTATCCGCAGGGCGCGCACTTTGCGCACTCGGTGGGTTACATGGGGCGAATCAACGAGAAAGAGCTCAAGTCACTGGATCCTGTGAGTTACAGCGGCACCCATCAAATTGGCAAAACCGGCATCGAACGTTTCTATGAGCCGGAATTGCACGGTCAGGTCGGTTACGAAGAAGTCGAAACCAACGCTCGGGGCCGCGTATTGCGTGTGCTCAAGCGTACCGAACCGATTTCCGGCAAGGACATCGTCCTGAGCCTGGACATCAAATTGCAGGAAGCGGCCGAAGCGGCACTGGGCGGTCGTCGTGGTGCCGTCGTGGCGCTGGACCCGAAAACCGGCGAAGTGCTGGCGATGGTCAGCCAGCCAAGTTTCGACCCGAACCTGTTCGTCACAGGCATCAGTTCCAAGGCCTATTCCGAACTGCGCGACTCCATCGACCGGCCGCTGTTCAACCGCGTGCTGCGAGGTCTGTACCCACCGGGTTCGACCATCAAGCCGGCGGTGGCGATTGCCGGCCTGGATTCGGGTGTGGTCACCGCGTCGACCCGCGTGTTCGACCCCGGTTATTACCAACTGCCCAATTACGATCACAAATACCGTAACTGGAACCGTACCGGCGACGGTTACGTGGATCTGGACACGGCGATCATGCGTTCCAACGATACCTACTTCTATGACCTGGCCCACAAGCTGGGGATTGATCGGTTGTCGGCGTACCTGGGCAAATTCGGTATCGGCCAAAAGGTCTCGCTGGACATGTTCGAAGAATCGCCGGGCCTGATGCCGTCCCGCGAGTGGAAACGTGCGACCCGCCGCCAAGCCTGGTTCCCGGGCGAAACCCTGATTCTGGGGATCGGTCAGGGCTATATGCAGTCCACGCCGCTGCAACTGGCCCAGGCCACGGCGCTGGTGGCCAACAAAGGTGTGTGGAACCGTCCGCACCTGGCCAAGACGGTCGAAGGCGAGAAGCCCAAGGATGAAAATCCGATGCCGAATATCGTTCTGCGCGATCCGTCGGACTGGACCAAGGTCAACCACGGTATGCAACAGGTGATGCACGGCGCTCGCGGTACGGCGCGCAAGGCATCGATTGGCGCGCAATACCGGATTGCCGGGAAAAGTGGTACGGCCCAGGTAGTCGCGATCAAGCAGGGCGAGAAGTACGACCGCTCCAAGGTTCAGGAACGTCACCGCGACCACGCCTTGTTTGTCGGCTTTGCGCCGGCTGACAACCCGCAAATCGTGGTGTCGGTGATGGTCGAGAACGGCGAGTCCGGTTCCGGGGTCGCCGCGCCAGTGGTGCGTCAAATCATGGATGCCTGGCTCCTGGACCAGGACGGTCATCTCAAAGCCGAGTACGCCAGCCCTGTCAGTGCGGAGGTTACGGCCCATGATGAATAATTTTGATCGCATGCTCTCAAGCGAAGATGTGATGCGTCGCCGCGCGACGCTGTTGCAACGCCTGCACATCGATGGGCCGTTGCTCATTTTGTTGCTGACCCTCGCCGCCGGCAGCCTGTTCGTCCTGTATTCGGCCAGTGGCAAGAGCTGGGACCTGCTGGCCAAGCAAGCCACTTCGTTTGGTATTGGCCTGGTGTCGATGGTCGTCATCGCGCAGTTCGAACCGCGTTTCATGGCGCGGTGGGTGCCGGTCGGTTATGTGCTCGGTGTGCTGTTGCTGGTAGTGGTGGACGTCATGGGGCACAACGCCATGGGCGCCACGCGCTGGATCAACATTCCCGGGGTGATCCGCTTCCAGCCCTCGGAGTTCATGAAAATCCTGATGCCGGCGACCATCGCCTGGTATTTGTCCAAGCGCACTTTGCCGCCGCAGCTCAAGCACGTTGCGGTCAGTCTGTTTCTGATTGGCTTGCCATTTATCTTGATCGTGCGTCAGCCGGACCTGGGGACATCGCTCCTGATCCTCGCGGGTGGCGCGTTTGTGTTGTTCATGGGTGGCCTGCGCTGGCGCTGGATCATCAGCGTGCTGGCGGCTGCCGTGCCAGTGGCCGTGGGCATGTGGTACTTCATCATGCACGACTATCAGAAGCAGCGAATCCTGACGTTCCTCGACCCGGAGAGCGATCCGTTGGGGACTGGCTGGAACATCATTCAGTCGAAAGCCGCCATCGGTTCCGGTGGTGTGTTTGGCAAGGGCTGGCTGCTGGGCACCCAGTCGCACCTGGACTTCCTGCCGGAAAGCCACACCGACTTCATTATTGCGGTATTGGGCGAAGAGTTCGGCCTGGTCGGCATTTGCGCGTTGCTGTTGATTTACCTGCTGTTGATCGGTCGCGGGCTGGTGATTACCGCTCAGGCCCAGACATTGTTCGGCAAATTGCTCGCGGGCAGTTTGACCATGACGTTTTTTGTTTATGTTTTCGTCAACATCGGTATGGTCAGTGGCCTGTTGCCGGTGGTGGGGGTGCCGTTGCCGTTCATTAGCTACGGAGGAACTTCGCTGGTAACGCTGCTGTCAGCGTTTGGGGTTTTGATGTCGATCCATACCCATCGTAAGTGGATCGCACAGGTTTGAATAAGGTGAAGATTTCAATGCAAGTAATGCGTGGCTGGGCGACTCGATACGCGCCATGGGTCGGCCTGGTAAGCATCCTTGGCACAACGCAGCACGCGTTGGCCGGCGAGTACGAAGGCTCACCCCAGGTGGCCGAATTCGTCGGCGAAATGACCCGCGATTACGGTTTCGCCGGTGAACAGCTGATGGGCGTGTTCCGCGAAGCCGAGCGCAAGCAGTCGATTCTGGACGCGATCTCGAAACCCGCCGAGCGGGTCAAGCAATGGAACGAATACCGCCCGATGTTCATCACCGATGCGCGTATCGCCCGTGGTGTGGACTTCTGGCGTCAGCACGAAGCGGTCCTGGCGCGTGCGGAGCAGGAATACGGTGTGCCCGCGCAGGTGATCGTCTCGATCATCGGCGTTGAAACCTTTTTCGGTCGCAATACCGGCAATTACCGGGTGATCGACGCATTGTCGACCCTGGGCTTCGACTATCCTCCCCGCGCTGAATTCTTTCGCAAGGAATTGCGTGAGTTTTTGCTGCTGGCCCGGGAAGAGCAGGTCGATCCGTTGACCCTCAAAGGCTCCTACGCAGGTGCCATGGGGTTGCCGCAGTTCATGCCGAGCAGTTTTCGCGCGTATGCGGTGGACTTCGACGGTGACGGTCACATTAATATCTGGACCAATCCCGACGATGCCATTGGTAGCGTCGCCAGTTACTTCAAACGTCACGGCTGGGTCGCCGGCGAACCGGTGGTCAGCCGCGCCGATGCTCGAGGCGAGCAGATCGAGGACGGTTTGACCACGGGTATCGAGCCGACTAAAACCGTAGGGGAGTTGCGGGCTCTAGGGTGGTCAAGTCATGATGCGCTGCGCGATGATATGCCGGTCACGGCTTTCCGCCTGGAAGGTGACATGGGCCCCGAGTACTGGATGGGCCTGCAGAATTTTTATGCGATCACGCGTTATAACCGCAGCGTGATGTACGCCATGGCCGTACATCAACTGTCTGAACAGCTGGTCCAAGCACGGGGCGTCAAGTAATGCGGGCATTGCCTATGAATAAACCCCTGAAGCTCATGGCTTTCGCCGCGTTGGCGGTGCTGCTCGCCAGTTGTTCGACCAGTCGCGCACCCGCTCAGAAATCCTCGTCCACTTCCGTGCGCGCGACGCCGGGGCTGGACATCAACCGCGCCCACAAAGATGGCGCGCCGTGGTGGGATGTCGACGTATCACGCATCCCGGATGCCACGCCGACCCTGCACAGCGGTCCTTATAAGGCCAACCCGTACACGGTGCTGGGCAAGACCTACTTCCCGCTGCAAGAATCCAAGACTTACGTCGCCTCGGGCACGGCGTCCTGGTATGGCACCAAGTTCCACGGCCAGAACACCGCCAATGGCGAAGTTTACGACCTGTACGGCATGAGTGCCGCGCACAAGACATTGCCACTGCCGAGTTACGTCCGGGTGACCAACCTGGACAACAACAAGAGCGTGATCCTGCGGGTCAACGACCGTGGGCCGTTTTATTCGGACCGTATCATCGACTTGTCCTATGCCGCCGCCAAAAAGCTCGGTTATGCCGAAATCGGCACGGCGCGGGTCAAGGTCGAGGGTATCGACCCGCAACAGTGGTGGGCCCAAAAAGGCCGTCCAGCGCCTTTGATGCTCAACGAGCCGAAAGTCGCGCAAAATAGCGCCCCGGTGATTACGGCTTCGGCCGGTACCGTCGAGCAATGGACGCCTCCGGCGCAGCAACACGCCGCGGCCGTCGTGCCTGTGCAGCTGGATGCAAAAAAAAACGCTTCTGTACCAGCCTCTGGCCAGTATCTGCAGGTGGGCGCGTTCGCCAACCCGGACGCTGCAGAACTCCTGAGATCGAAGCTCAGCGGGATGGTGAGCGCCCCGGTGTTCATCAGCTCGATCGTGCGCAACCAACAGACACTGCATCGGGTGCGTCTGGGGCCGATCGGTTCTCAGGGTGAAATCCAGCAAGTGCAGAACAGCGTGCGCATGGCCAATCTCGGTTCGCCGAGCCTGGTCACCGCCGAGTAATACGTAGTACTTGATTGACGGTTCACTTGCGGTTTAGGGGGTGAACCTGGTTGTTGGCTCGTTAAAGAACAAAAGCCCGGCAAGGGTTCTGAGTGAACAACTGAACACGCGACAGCTCGTTAGAAAGCTGTCTGATTAGTTTTGCCCCTAGGCAGTTTCCATTAGCGATTTCGAGAGACGGATGAACATCACCACCTTTGCCAAACGCCTGTTCCTGTTAGTCCCGCTGCTCCTCTCACCGGCTGCGTTCGCGCTCGAGGTGATGCCAGCTCCACCACAACTGGCCGCCAAAGCCTACGTGCTCATGGATGCCAGCAGCGGCAACGTGCTGGTCGAGAACAATGGTGACCAGCGTCTGCCGCCAGCCAGTCTGACCAAGCTGATGACCGCGTACATCGCGACCCTGGAAATCCGTCGTGGTCAGATCGGCGAAAACGACCCGGTGACCGTCAGCGAAAACGCCTGGCGTACCGGCGGTTCGCGGATGTTCATCAAGGTGGGCTCGCAGGTGACTGTCAGCGACCTGCTGCACGGCATCATCATTCAGTCGGGTAACGACGCCAGTGTTGCACTCTCCGAGCACATCGCCGGCAGCGAAGACGCCTTCGCCGACGTGATGAACAAAACCGTGGCTGACCTGGGCATGACCAACACCCACTTCATGAACCCGACCGGTCTGCCGAACCCTGAGCACTACTCGTCGGCTCACGACATGGCGGTGCTGGCTCGCGCGATCATCCACGAAGACCCGGCTCACTACGCGATCTACTCGCAGAAAGAGTTCTTCTGGAACGGCATCAAGCAACCTAACCGCAACCTGCTGCTGTGGCGCGACAAGACCGTCGACGGTCTGAAAACCGGCCACACCGACGAAGCCGGCTACTGCATGGTGTCTTCGGCTGTACGTGATGGCATGCGCCTGATCGCGGTGGTGTTCGGCACCAGCAGCGAGGTGGCTCGCGCCGCCGAAACCCAGAAGCTGCTGACTTACGGTTTCCGCTTCTTCGAAACCCAGACCTTCTATCAGAAAGGCGCCGAGCTGGCTCAGGCCCCTGTCTGGAAAGGCGCGACCAATCAAGTCAAGGCCGGCCTGGCTGAAGACCTGACCATGACCCTGCCAAAAGGCCAGCTGAAAAAGCTCGCTGCCAGCATGACCATGAACCCGCAGCTGATTGCGCCAATCGCCAAGGGCGACGTGATCGGTAAAGTCGAAGTGAAGCTGGAAGACAAGGTGGTGCACAGCGCCGACCTGATCGCCCTGGACGCTGTCGAGGAGGGTGGTATCTTCCGCCGTATGTGGGATAGCATCCGTCTATTCTTCTACAGCATGTTCAACTGAATTCAGTGTGCACCAGCATGACTCCGCTCTGATCCGGCGCGGTGTCATGCCCGTCGCCACGGCTTACGCTTACGAGGCCGTTACGCCATGACCGATACCGAAGTAAAGGCGCCAAAGATCGAATTCCCTGCCAATGATTACCCGGTTAAGGTGATCAGCGACACCGGCGTGGGTAATAAGGACAAGATCATCGACATCGTCAGGAAACACGCAAAAATCAATGATGAGCGTGTAGACGAACGCCAAAGCAGCAACGGCAAGTACACCACCATCCAGCTGCACATCATCGCCACCGGTCAAGACCAGCTGTACGACATCAACAGCGAATTGCGGGCTACCGGTTTCGTGCACATGGTGCTGTGATGTCTGGCACGCTGGGCTTTCGTGAGCTCGGCCAGATGGCTTACGAGCCGGTCTGGCACGCCATGCAGCGCTTCACCAACGAGCGCGGCAGCGATGCCGCAGACGAGATCTGGCTGGTCGAGCACCCGCCGGTATTCACCCAGGGTCAGGCTGGCAAGGCCGAGCACCTGTTGCTACCGGGGGATATTCCGGTGGTACAGGTCGATCGCGGTGGTCAGGTGACCTATCACGGCCCTGGCCAACTGGTGGCCTATCTGCTGCTGGATGTTCGCAAGCTGGGGTTTGGCGTGCGTGACCTTGTCACCCGCATGGAGCTCTGCCTGATCGAACTGCTGGCGAGCTACGGCGTCACTGCCGCCGCCAAGCCAGACGCGCCGGGTGTCTACGTCAATGGGGCGAAAATCGCTTCCCTGGGTCTGCGGATCCGCCACGGTTGTTCCTTTCACGGCCTGGCCCTGAACGTGGACATGAACCTGGAACCGTTTCGACGGATTAATCCCTGCGGTTACGCCGGGCTGGCGATGACCCAGCTGAGCGATCACGCAGGATCGATTGAATTTGCCGAGGTAAGTGCCCGGCTGCGCGCGCAGCTCGTCAAACACCTCGACTATGCTGAGCAGACGACCCTAACGGGCGGAATCGACTGATATGACTACTGATGCAGTGCAAACCATGATCCCGACGCTTGATGTCACCGAGCGTCCGGCCCCGCGTGCCAAGGTTGAAGCCGGCGTCAAGCTGCGCGGCGCCGAGAAGGTTGCACGTATCCCGGTGAAGATCATTCCGACCACCGAACTGCCGAAGAAACCCGACTGGATTCGCGTGCGCATCCCGGTTTCCCCGGAAGTCGACCGCATCAAGGCCCTGCTGCGCAAACACAAGCTGCACAGCGTGTGCGAAGAAGCGTCCTGCCCGAACCTGGGCGAGTGCTTCTCCGGCGGCACCGCGACGTTCATGATCATGGGCGACATCTGCACCCGTCGCTGCCCGTTCTGCGACGTTGGCCACGGCCGTCCGAAACCACTGGACGTCAATGAGCCGGAAAGCCTGGCCATCGCCATCGCCGACCTGAAGCTTAAATACGTAGTGATTACCTCGGTAGACCGCGACGACCTGCGTGACGGCGGTGCCCAGCACTTTGCCGACTGCATCCGCGAGATCCGCAAGCTGTCGCCGAGCGTGCAGCTCGAAACCCTGGTTCCGGATTACCGTGGCCGGATGGACGTGGCGCTGGAAATCACCGCCGCCGAGCCACCTGATGTGTTCAACCACAACCTGGAAACCGTGCCGCGCCTGTACAAGGCTGCGCGTCCGGGCTCGGACTACCAGTGGTCGCTGACCCTTCTGCAGCGCTTCAAGCAGATGATGCCGCACATTCCAACCAAGTCCGGTCTGATGCTGGGCCTGGGCGAAACCGACGAAGAAGTCATCGACGTCATGAAGCGCATGCGCGAACATGACATCGACATGCTGACCCTGGGCCAGTACCTGCAACCGTCCCGCAGCCACTTGCCGGTGGAGCGTTTTGTGCACCCGGACACCTTCGCCTGGTTCGCCGAGGAAGGTTACAAGATGGGCTTCAAGAACGTCGCGTCCGGCCCGTTGGTACGCTCCTCGTACCACGCCGACGAGCAAGCGAAGCTGGTTAAAGCCGAGCTGATGTCGTCCTTGTAATTTGGCGATGACATAAAAGGCGCCCGCATGGCTTTTCAGGCCTTGCGGGCGTTTTTTTGCCTGGACTGCGCCAGCCAGTGTTTTTTCCTGCCACCTGCGGGCGACTGACCCTCTTCTGTTTGTCCCCGTTCCTGACTACTGTGTGCTGAAGATTTTGGCGCAGGGAGATTCATGGATGACCGTTCGACCGACCCACACGCTGTATCCGCATAAACCGGTTCCGGCCTTGCCGTCGCAAGGGCTGATCGGCGTGATTGCACCCGCCGGTCCTGCCGGGCTGGACACTGACAAAGCCATCGCCTGGATGCGCGCTCGCGGCTATGCGTTGCGGGTGTTTCCCGGGGTGTATGAAAAGGATGGCTATCTGGCCGGCAGTGACGAGGTGCGGCTCAATGATCTGCACGCGGCGTTCGCTGACCCCGAGGTGGATGCCATCATTTGCCTGCGCGGTGGTTATGGCACACCGCGTTTGCTCGACCGTATCGATTTCGAACTGCTGCAAAACAACGCCAAACCGTTCATCGGCTACAGCGACATCACGGCGCTGCACTTGGCGATCAGCCGTTATGCCGGTTTTGTGACCTTTCATGGCCCGATGCTCAATGCCGATTTGCTGGGCGACAAGCAGAAGCCAACCGAGTCATCGTTTTTCAACATGCTCAGAGGGCAGGTGAAGGCCGGCAGTGTACTGTCGCATCCGGTGGCCTGGCCGTTGACCACGATCGAGCCCGGTATCGCTCACGGGCGTTTGCTGGGTGGCAACCTGTCGATGATTGCCGCGACCATGGGCACGCCTTATGAGATGGATGCCGAGGGCGTCATCCTGCTGATCGAGGACGTCAACGAGCCGCTGTATCGCATTGACCGGCTACTGACCCATCTGCGGCTGGCTGGCGCGCTGGGCAAGCTTCGTGGGGTTTTGGTGGGGGATGTGGCAGGGGTCGATGTGGCCGCACTGGAGGGTTTGCTCAAGCAGACTTTCGAACCCTTGCGGATTCCGGTGCTGGCCGGGTGGCGCAGCGGGCATTGTGATCCGAACCTGACGTTGCCGATGGGGGCGTTGGTTCGATTGGATGCGGGGAAGAAGGAGTTGGTGTTGGAGCAGGATGTGGTGGTCAGGCGCTAGAGTTTCGTTGCCTGATAGTCAGTCATCGTCGGAACGCCGCCCGGAGCCGGCTCGCTCCCACATTGGGTCTGTGAACGACACAAAACCTGTGGGAGCGAGCCTGCCCGCGATGCTTTTAGCGGTTACGCAGTCCTTCCAGCAACTTGTGCGTCGGATACCCATCCGCCGGCCAGCCAAACGACTGTTGTGCACTGCGAATCGCCTTGCGCGTGTTGGCGCCAATAATTCCGTCAGGGATGCCCGCGTCGTAGTTCTGGGCACTCAGCAGGCTTTGCAGTTCCAAGCGCTCGGTGCGGCTCAAGGGCAAGTCATCTTTGGGCCAGGCGCCACTGATCAGTCCTGCACCGTCGAAGCGTTCGGACAACAAACTCACGGCCAACGCATAGGACGACGAGTTGTTGTACTTGAGAATCGCGCGGAAGTTGTCGAGGACCAGGAACGCAGGGCCACGATAACCGGCCGGCAGCAACAGGGCAGCGGAGAGGTGTTCCGAGCCTGGCGGAACCTGAGCCCCCGGGGGCAGCGAGACCCCCAGTTGCTGCCACTCGGCGACGCTTTTGCGAATAGTGCCATCGGCCAGAACATAGTTGAAACTGCTTGGCAGTCGTACCTCAAAACCCCACGGCTGGCCTTTCTGCCAGCCGGAGCTTTGCAAGTAGTGCGCAGTCGAGGCCAATGCGTCGGCGGGGTTGTCCCAGATGTCGCGGCGGCCATCACCGTCGAAATCCACGGCGTGGGTGTTGTAAGTGGTCGGGATGAACTGGGTCTGGCCCATGGCGCCGGCCCAGGAACCGAGCATTTTCTCGGGGGTGATGTCGCCTTGTTGCAGGATTTGCAGGGCAGCGATCAGTTGATCGTGCGCAAAGCCCGGGCGCCGGCCTTCGTACGCCAGGGTCGCCAGGGAGTTGATGACCGACTTGCTGCCCTGGAATTGGCCGAAGTTACTCTCCATGCCCCACACCGACACCAGTACCTGGCGGTCGACGCCATAACGCTGTTCGATGCTTTGCAAGATGGCAGCGTTTTCGCGGATCAGCGCTTGGCCTTTACGTACTCGAAGTGGCGAAACGGCGCCATCGAGGTATTCCCACACCGGGCGGGAAAATTCCGGCTGGCTGCGATCGGCACGGATCACGCTGGGGTCGAAGCTGACATCGGCAAAGGCGCGGTCGAACAGATCGGCGCGGATACCGGCGGCCAGCGCGTCTTTGCGGAAACCCGCTTGCCATTCAGCGAACGACTGGGTGGGCTGGATGTCGGGGGTTTCACCCGTCGGCACTGCGGGCGGATTGACCGCAGGAGCTATCGCGACAGGAAGGGTTTTGAGCGGCTGGGCGTCGGCGGCAGTCGGTTTTTCCGCGCAGGCGACAAGCAAAATGAGGCTGGAGGCAGCGATCAGTTGGCGAACGGGCCAACGACGGGAAAGACAAAGGGGCATGCACAGGTCCAGGGCAATCGATTCAAGTGCAGACCTTAACATGTAGAAGGGGTGTTCTGCTTTACGCAGCCAGAAAGTAAGAAGCCTCCCAGCTATTAGACTGGAAGGCTTCGCGGCGGTAGCTACCTTTGCCCTTGCCGGCTCGTTCCTGACGGCTGCGGAACAGTGGCTGGGCGATGATGGATTTGGCCTTGTTGGGGCCATGCGTTGATGGCTTTTTGCTCATGATGATTTCTCGCAAGTGAGTGGATTTTGCGGGGCAAATCATCGGCCGAAGTTGAGGATCTGTCCAGTCCCCGCATTGTGTAGGATCTTTCGGTTTTTTTGCCGTAAGGCAGGTTTTTGTGGCGGGGGGCTTGCCCCCGTTGGGTTGCGAAGCAGCCCCAGAACCGGCTGTCGAGGTACAGCAGGTAAAACGCCGTGATCTGATTTGCGACTGCTGCGCAGCCGAACGGGGCGGTGCGGTGTTCCGACAAGCCCCCTCGCCACTTTACTCGGCGGGCAAGGTAAGGCGCTGACCGGCCATCAACAGCGACAGTCGACTGAGGCTCATCCACGGCGAACCGGCTGCCTGCCCTTTGATCTGTGCGTCGATCCGTTGCGCCTCCAGCAGCAACTGTGCCCAGCGTTGCGCCGAGTAGCGTTGCAGCGCCTTGCTCATCAGCGGCTTGCGCTTGTCCCAGATCGGCGGTCGGGCCGAGCTGAATGCCTTATCCAGCGGCACGCCCTGACTGTATTGCAGCGACAGGTTCGCCAGCAGGCGCAGTTCCCGGGCCAGCGCCCAGAGAATCACCGGTGGTTCGACACCTTCACCGCGCAGCCCTTCCAGCATGCGCAGCGCGTGGGCCGCTTCGCCATTGAGTATGGCATCGGTCAGGCCAAATACGTCGAAACGTGCACTGTCGGCCACGGCAGCCTGTACGGTTTCGACGGTGATCTGCCCACCTTCGGCCATCAATTTGAGCTTTTCGATTTCTTGCGCGGCGGCGAGCAGGTTGCCCTCGACGCGGGCTGCAATCAGTTCGACCGCGTCCTGGCTGGCCGACAAACCGGCCTGAGACAGGCGCTGGCGGATCCAGCTTGGCAACTGGTTGGCATCCACCGGCCAGATCTGCACGAACTGAGTTTGCTGACCTTCGATCAGCGCCTTGCCCCATTTGGTCTTCTGCGCACTGCCGTCGAGCTTGGGCAGGCTGATCAGCAATATCGTGTCTTCGGCCGGGCGCGAGCAGTACTCGATGAACGCTGCGGCGCCTTTGTCGCCGGGTTTGCCGGACGGCAGGCGCAGTTCCAGCAGGCGTTTTTCGGCAAACAGGGACATGCTTGCCCCTGCCTGCAACAACGTTCCCCAGTCGAAACTGGCGTCGGCGGCGAAGACCTGACGTTCGTCGAAGCCCTGTTGGCGCGCGGCCGCGCGAATGGCATCGGCCGCTTCCTGGCACAGCAGCGGGTCATCGCCACTGATGATATAGACCGGCGCGAGGGCACCTTGCAGGTGTTTACCGAGTTGGGCGGGGGCAAGTTTCATAAGAGAGGCCGAACGGGGCGCCGGAACGCCCCGAAAGTCTTACTGCTGCGGGATCTGGACAGGCGACTGGCGCGGAGTATTCGCTTCAGCCTTCTGTGCGGCTTCCAGCGCCTGGGCTTCGGCCTTGGCCTTGGCTTCGGCGGTCTGTTGCAGTTGGTCCAGTTGCGCCGGGGTAATCTGTTGCAGACGCAGCATCATGCGTTGAACCAGCTCGCGACGGCTTTCGTTGCGGACGCCGCTCGCTTCCTGGTCCGAACCCAACAGGTTGTTGCCGTCTTGAACGTAGGTCTTCTGCACTTCGAGCTTGTCGCTCATCAGCGGCAGGTTATGTGCCCCACGAATGTCGTAGTTCAACACGGTGATCAGTTCATATTCGCCGGTACCGCCACCGCCTGTGTAGCTGAGGGTGCGCCGGTTGTCTTGCTCATTGGTCAGCACCAGTTTGTAAGGTGCGCCGGCGTAGACCTTGACGCCACTGCCTTCCAGCGCCTGACGCAGTAGCACCACGGTTTCGCCGTAGGCGTTGCGGGCGCTCAGGTCGATTTCGGTGATCGCCAGTTCGGTGGTGCCGGTGCCGCGCAGCTGGAAACCGCAGGCGCTCAACAGGACCGCAAGGCCCATCACCAGCAGATTGCGTTTGATCATTTTGTTGCTCCCCTTGAAACCATGTGGGCCGATCTGGCGGCCCGTAAGGTTTTACTCGGCGCCGGGCATGACCCGGCGCCTGGTCCAATTAGCTGGCGACGATATTGACCAGTTTCCCGGGCACCACGATCACTTTGCGAATAGTCAGGCCGTCGACAAAGCGCAGCACGTTTTCGTTGGCCCGTGCGGCGGCTTCGACTTCTTCACGTGTCGCGCTGGCCGGCATTTCGATCTGGCCGCGCAGCTTGCCGTTGACCTGGATCACCAGTGTCAGGCTGTCCTGCACCAGCGCGCTGTCGTCCAGCACTGGCCAACCGGCGTCGATCACAGGATCAGCGTGACCCAGTTGATTCCACAGCTCGTGGCAGATGTGCGGGGTGATCGGGGCCAGCAGCAGCGTCACGGCTTCCAGACCTTCGTGAACCAGCGCGCGATCCTGCTCGGTACCTTGCGCGGCTTTTTCCAGCACGTTCATCAGCGTCATCACCTGGGCGATGGCGGTGTTGAATTTGTGGTTCTGGCCGACGTCGTGGCTGGCCTGCTTGATGGCCTGGTGGATCGAACGGCGAATGGCTTTCTGCTCGTCGTTCAGGCTGGCGACGTCCAGTTTGCCCGGCAGGCCCTGAGTGACGTGCGCTTGAGCCAGGCGCCAGACGCGCTTGAGGAAGCGGTGCGAACCTTCTACGCCGGAGTCGGACCATTCCGCGCTCATGTCAGGCGGGGAGGCGAACATCATGAACAGGCGGCAGGTGTCTGCGCCGAACTGGTCAATCATCGACTGTGGGTCAACGCCGTTGTTTTTTGATTTGGCCATCTTCTCGGTGCCACCGATTTCCACCGGCAGGCCGTCTGCGATCAGCTTGGCGCTAATGACCTTGGCCTTGCTGTCGCGTTCGAGTTCGACGTCCGCCGGGTTGAACCACGTGTAGGCACCGTTGGCTTCGCGGCGATAGTAGGTCTCGGCGATCACCATGCCTTGGGTCAGCAGGTTCTTGAACGGCTCGTTGGAGCTCACCAGGCCTTCGTCGCGCATCAGCTTGTGGAAGAAGCGCGCATAGAGCAGGTGAAGAATTGCGTGTTCGATGCCGCCAATGTACTGATCCACCGGCAACCAATGGTCGGCCGCGGATTTTTCCACCAGGCCGCCTGCATAGTGTGGCGAGGCGTAACGGGCGTAGTACCACGAGGACTCGACGAAGGTGTCCATGGTGTCGGTTTCACGCTTGGCAGGCTGGCCGCATTTCGGGCAGCTGCACTCGTAGAACTCGGGCATGCGTGCAAGTGGCGAACCGGCACCATCGGGTACGACGTCTTCCGGCAGCACGACAGGCAGTTGATCTTCCGGCACCGGCACATCACCGCAGGTATCGCAGTGGATGATCGGGATCGGGCAACCCCAATAGCGCTGGCGGCTGATGCCCCAGTCGCGCAGGCGGAACTGGGTGCGCGAAGCACCGAGGTTTTTCTTGATCAGCGCGACTTCAATCGCATCGAATGCGCCTGCGAAATCGAGCCCGTCGAACTCGCCGGAATTGATCAGCGTGCCGTGCTCGCCATAAGCGTCCTGCCATGGCGTTGGGTTGGTGTCGCCTGCGCTTGTACGCACCACGGACTTGATCGGCAGGTTGTACTTGGTGGCGAACTCGAAATCACGTTCGTCGTGAGCCGGGACGGCCATGACCGCGCCATCGCCGTAGTGCATCAGCACATAGTTGGCGACCCACACCGGCAACTTCTCGCCGGTCAGCGGATGCTCGACGAACAGCGAGGTCGGCAGGCCTTTTTTCTCTTGAGTGGCGACGTCGGCTTCAGCGACGCTGCCGCCCTTGCATTCAGCGATGAATGCTTGCAGCTCAGGATTATTCTGCGCGGCCAGGGTGGCCAAAGGGTGTTCGGCGGCCACGGCAACGTAGGTTGCGCCCATCAAGGTGTCCGGACGGGTGGTGAAGACTTTCAGCGCGCCCGTTTCGCCGATGGAGTCGACGTTGTACGGGAACTGCACTTCCATGCCGCGGGATTTGCCGATCCAGTTGCGCTGCATGGTCTTGACCTGTTCAGGCCAGCCCGGCAAGTCGTCGAGGCTCGTCAGCAGCTCATCCGCGTACGCGGTGATCTTGAAGTAGTACATCGGGATTTCGCGCTTTTCGATCAGCGCGCCGGAACGCCAGCCGCGACCGTCGATCACCTGTTCGTTGGCCAGAACGGTCTGATCGACCGGGTCCCAGTTCACGGTGCCGCTTTTCTTGTAGATCACACCTTTTTCGAACAAGCGAGTGAACAGCCATTGTTCCCAGCGGTAGTAATCAGGCTTGCAGGTGGTGACTTCGCGGGACCAGTCCACCGCGAGGCCCAGGCTGCGCAGCTGGGTTTTCATGTAGGCGATGTTTTCGTAGGTCCACTTGGCGGGCGCTACGTTGTTCTTCATCGCGGCGTTTTCCGCCGGCATGCCGAAGGCGTCCCAACCCATGGGTTGCAGAACGTTCTTGCCTTGCATGCGCTGATAGCGGGAGATCACGTCGCCGATGGTGTAGTTACGCACGTGCCCCATGTGTAGCTTGCCGCTGGGGTAAGGGAACATCGACAGGCAGTAGAACGTCTCCTTGCCTGGCTGTTCACTGACTTCAAAGGACTTTTGCTCATCCCAGAATGACTGGGCGGCGGCTTCGATTTCACGGGGCTGATATTGTTCGTGCATGGCTACTTTTGAACTGAATAGGGGTGGCCTAATCCTCTTCAATGCAACGCTGGGCGGTGATCACGCCAAATCGGCGTTTTGGTGCCCAGACGAGCTGGAAGTGGAGTTACAGGAAGCGCCGTAGCATACATGACCGCACTCTACCGAGGGAAACCCTGATTACTGTCGCGCGTCTTGTAAAAAACGCTGCGAGGGCCGTTGGTCGCAGCGCTCAGCCGGTTTGTTCATGGAAGCTAAGCTCTAAATGGGGAGCGAGTCATATCTTCAATGAGGTGAGGGATGGTTGAGTCACGGCAAAAAGCTACAAAACCGGAGCTGTACGAAAGACTGATTGATCGTCTGGGAATGGCTCTGGACGTTGCAAAAACTGCTGGTCGGCTACGCGATGAGCGTCCCCTTGAGCTGGAACTGCGTGGTCTTAGTCCCGCAGAGTTTGAATTGGTCAAAGCCTATCTGGATCGCAGTGAACGGGAAACACGTGGATGCTTGTCAGCAGCAGTGCAGCAACTCGACGCACCACGTTCGGCCAAAATCATCTGGCTCAAGGATAAAGTACCTGACAGGGATGCGGTAAAGGTCCGGTCTCTGCAATTCAAGTAAGGGTGCGTGAGCTATTGGCCCCTTCTTTTGACTCATTCCAAAGCGTAGTCCTTCCGTATTTGTTGTCGCTTTGCGTCAACCCACTTAGGCTTCGGGCATCTCTGGAGATGCTCGATGCCTTTTCGATATTTCGTGAAACAACTTCTGTTGCCGCCCGGCCTTCTTTTGCTGTTGCTGGTTCTTGCGTGGTGGTTGCGCCGCTCAAGGCCAAGGCTTGCGGGTGTGTGCTTTGTCTTGGGTTGCGGGGGCTTCTGGCTGATGAGTTTGCCCGCGGTGGTGCAGTGGAGCGCTAAAGCGCTTGAGCGCGAACCACCGCTGGCACGCGACGAGTGGGCGACGCTGGATCAGCGCGCGGACGCCATCGTGGTGTTGGGTTCCGGGCGTGAACGCGGCGACCTGGCTTGGGGCGCCGACCAGCCGACTGGCGTGGGGTTGGAGCGCGAGCGCTATGCGGCGCGTCTGGCCAAGGCTTCTGGTTTGCCGGTTCTGACCAGCGGTGGTCTGCACTACGGCACGCCACCCACCGAAGCGAAGTTGATGGCGGACTCGCTGCTCGATGATTTCGGCGTGACGGTACGCTGGCAGGAAGGGCGCAGCCGTACGACGTGGGAGAACGCACAGTTCAGTGCCGAAGTGTTATTGCCTCAGGGCATCAAACGGGTCGTGGTCGTGACTCAGGCCTGGCACATGCCGCGGTCTGTCTGGAGTTTCCAGAAGGCAGGATTTGAAGTAGTGCCCGCGCCGGTAGGGTTTTTAGGCGTGGACAATGCCCGACCGCTGGGCGGCTGGATGCCGGAATTCAAATCGATCTGGCAATCCGGGCAATTGCTGAATGAGGCGGTGGGGCAGATCGGGTATTCGCTTTTCTACCGATGATCGTTCCCACGCTCCGCGTGGGAACGATCAGGTGTGGGGGTCAGACGGTCTTGGCCATCCGGCTGGCAATCAACGCCCAGCCAAACAACAGCACGCAAACAATGATCAGCGGCCAAGAGCGCCATTGCAGGTAAGGCGTCAGGTTGTGCATCGGCACGACTTCGCCGTACAGGATGCCGCGTTCGAACTGCGGGATCTGCGCAGTAATTTGCCCAAACGGGTTAATCAGCCCGGACACGCCATTGTTGGTGGCGCGGATCATCCAGCGGCCCGCCTCAAGCGCACGCATCTGCGCCATCTGCAAATGTTGCAGAGGGCCGATGGAGGTGCCGAACCAGGTGTCATTGCTGATGGTCAGCAGCAAGTCACTGCGGGCCGCGAGGCTGGCGGCGAATTCCGGGTAGACCACTTCGTAGCAGATGAATGGCGCAATCTGATAACCCTTGGCCTGCAACATTGGCTGATCGGCCGGTCCACGAGCGAAATCGGACATGGGCAGGTCGAAGAACGCGATCAGCCCGCGCAGCACATCCTGCAACGGCACGTATTCACCGAACGGCACCAGTTTCTGCTTGAGGTAGGTGCCATCGCCTTCGCCGACGACAGTAATGCCGTTGAAGAAGCGTTTCTCGTGACGCACTTCCTGACGGATCGGTACGCCGGTAATCAGCGCCGAATTACGCTCCGCGGCGAAGTTGCCCATCATGTTCAGGTAGCCCTCTGCGGACGACTTGAGCACCGGTACAGCGGTTTCCGGCCAGATCAGCAGGTCGACGCGTTTGGAGCTGAAGCTCATGTCGCGGTACAGCTCCAGTTGCGCGTTGAGCTGCGCCGGGTCCCACTTCATGCTTTGTTCGATGTTGCCCTGAATCGCCGCAACGCTGAGCGGTGGGCCCGCCGGGCTGGTCCAGGCATGTTCTTTCAAGGCCAAGCCGGCCACCCACGGGCCGATAAGCAGCAACGCGCCTGCGGCGATAAACCCTTTACGCCCGGTGCGCACCAGACGCAACGCGTTGTAGATCAGTGCAGCCGTCAGGGCGAGGGTGAAGGAAATCAGCCACATCCCGCCCAAAGGCGCGAGCCCGGACAATGGACCGTTGAGCTGACTGTAGCCGGAGTAGAGCCACGGGAAACCGGTGAGGAACCAGCCGCGAAACGCTTCCTGGCCGACCCACAACGCGGCAAACGCCAAGGCATCCGCCAGTGGCGCTTCATTGCGACGCAACCAGCGCGCCCAAATCCAGGCAGGCAGGGCGAAGAACCAGGCAATCGCGGCCGTGAATGCCAGCATCAATAACCCCGCCAGCAACACCGAAGCGCCACCGAAGTTGTGAATGCTGTAGTAGATCCAACTGGTGCCGGCGCCAAACAGACCAAAGCCGAAACACCAGCCACGGCCCAGGGCCTGACGTGGGCTCAGTTCACGCAAACCAGCGTAAAAGAAACCGACCGCCAGCAATGCCAACGGCCAGATATCGAATGGCGCCAAGGCCAGAGTGGTGAGTGCACCGGCCGCCACGGCCAGCAGGTTACCGGGCCAGCCGGGGCGGGTTACGCGGAGCATGTCAATCCTTAACGGGCAATTGGAGTCAGGCGCAGCAAGTGAATTCGACGGCTGTCGGCGTTCAGAATGCGGAAGCGATAAGGACCGATTTCAGTGATTTCGTTGCGTTTTGGCAAGTGCCCGAACGCGCTCATCACCAGGCCGCCGACGGTGTCAAACTCGTCGTCGGAGAATTCGCTGTCGAAAAACTCGTTGAAGTTTTCGATCGGCGTCAGCGCCTTGATCAGGAAGTCACCGCTAGGCAGCGGCTTGATGTAGCTGTCTTCCTCGACGTCGTGCTCGTCTTCGATATCGCCGACGATTTGTTCCAGCACGTCTTCGATGGTCACCAGGCCCGCCACGCCGCCGTACTCGTCAATGACGATGGCCATGTGGTTGTGGTTGGCGCGAAATTCGCGCAGCAGCACATTCAGGCGCTTGGACTCGGGCACGAAAGTGGCCGGGCGCAGCAGATCCTTGATGTTGAAGCGGTCGCCATTCTCCTTGAGGATCAACGGCAGCAAGTCCTTGGCCAGCAACACACCCATCACGTCATCGTGGCTTTCGCCGATGACCGGGTAGCGGGAGTGGGCCGAGTCAACCACGGCGGGCAGGAACTCGCGAGGGGTCTGGGTCGCCTTGATGCTGACCATTTGCGAGCGCGGGACCATGATGTCCCGTACTTGCAGGTCCGCAACCTGGATCGCGCCTTCGACGATGGCCAGCGCTTCGCTGTCCAACAGTTTGTTCTGGTGTGCATCGCGCAGGAGCTCCAGCAGCTCCTGACGATTTTTCGGCTCGTGGGCAAAAGCCTGGGTGAGCTTACCCAGCCAAGACTTCTGCCCGTTGCTCGATCGATCTTCGCTCATAGCGATTACTCTGAATCCTTTGTTGTAACGATAGGGGATGTTTCGGTTTCGTCGTCCGCGTACGGGTCCGGATAGCCCAATTCTGCAAGCAACGTTCGTTCCAGTGCTTCCATTTCTTCGGCTTCGTCGTCATCTATATGGTCGTAACCCAGCAGATGCAAGCAGCCGTGAATGACCAGATGTGCCCAATGGGCCTTCAGTTCCTTGCCTTGTTCGGCCGCTTCGCGCTCAACCACGGCCACGCAGATCACCAGATCGCCCAGCAGCGGGATATCCAGAAACTCATCAGGCACATCGGCGGGGAACGACAGAACGTTAGTGGCGTAATCCTTTTGCCGCCAGGTGTGATTCAGTTCGCGGCCTTCTGCTTCGTCGACCAGGCGAATGGTCATCTCCGAATAGGCAGTGCGCTGGCGCAGGGCCAGTTCGCACCATTGGCGGAACTCGGCTTCAGTGGGGGCGGACGCTTGTGTCGCCAGTTGCAGATCAAGCTCAAGCATCGCGGCGGTTGTCCTTGGGGGCTTCTTCGGCCGCGCGGTTCTCGAAGCGCTCGTAGGCTTCAACGATGCGCTGCACCAGTGGATGGCGCACAACGTCCTTGGGCTTGAAATGGGTGAAGCTGATGCCCGGCACGTCTTTGAGCACCTCGATCACATGGTGCAGCCCTGACTTGGTGCCTTTCGGCAAGTCGACCTGGGTAATGTCACCGGTGATGACCGCGGTGGAGCCAAAGCCGATACGGGTCAGGAACATCTTCATCTGCTCGACCGTGGTGTTCTGGCTTTCGTCGAGGATGATGAAACTGTTGTTCAGCGTGCGACCGCGCATGTAAGCCAGCGGCGCAACTTCGATGACCTGGCGCTCGATCAGCTTGGCGACGTGTTCGAAGCCGAGCATTTCGTAGAGGGCGTCGTAGAGCGGGCGCAAGTAAGGGTCGATCTTCTGCGACAAGTCGCCGGGCAGGAAGCCGAGCTTCTCGCCAGCTTCAACCGCCGGGCGCACCAGCAGGATGCGGCGAATCTGCTCACGCTCCAGCGCATCTACCGCGCAGGCAACGGCCAGATAGGTCTTGCCGGTACCGGCAGGGCCGATGCCGAAGTTGATGTCGTTGCCGAGAATTTCCTTTACGTAACGCAGCTGATTCAAGCCGCGAGGGCGAATCATGCCTTTTTTGGTGCGCAATGCTACGGAGGGTTCGGAAGGGGAGACGTTGTCCAGCTCTTCGACGGCCGATTCCTGCAGGAACAGGTGAACCATGTCCGGCGACAGCTCGGTACCCTTGGTTTCCCGGTACAGACGGCGCAGGAGGTTTTCCGCGGAGGTGGTGTGTTTAGGCTCGCCGATCAATTCGAACTGGTTTCCGCGGTTGCGGATCTCAATGGTCAGGCGCTGTTCGATCAAGCGCAAATGCTCGTCGAATTGCCCGCACAGATTGGCGAAGCGTCGAGCCTCAAAGGGCTCGAGGATGAAACGATGTGGTTCTATGGGTGCGTTCAAGGTCGTATTTAGCCGCCCTGGGGCAATTAAGATGAAATCAAGGATAACGCCAGTGGGCTGGGTGCGAAAGCTCTTAAATATCCCAACCTCAAACACCATCCCTGTAGGAGCCGAGCTTGCTCGCGATGGCTGCCTGGCATTCAACATGATTGTCGTCTGACCTGGCGTCATCGCGAGCAAGCTCGGCTTCTACAGTGATGTGTGGTGTTATTGAATGAGCGAGCCCCGCAGCGAGTGCGGTTGTGCGGCATCGATGTGCACGTCGGCGAACTGGCCAATCAAGGTCGGATTGTCGCAGCGGAAGTTGACGATACGATTATTCTCGGTCCGCCCTTGCAGCTCGCCGGGGTCTTTTTTCGAGTAGTCGGTGACCAGAATCCGCTGGATCGAGCCGACCATTTGTCGGCTGATCTCGAAACCTTGCTGGTTCAAACGATGTTGCAGGGCGTTCAGGCGTTCTTTCTTCAACGCTTCCGGTGTCTCGTCGGCCAGATCGGCAGCCGGAGTGCCGGGGCGCTGGCTGTAGACGAATGAATAGGAAAAGTCGAAGCCGACGTCTTCGATCAACTTCATGGTCTGCTCGAAGTCTTTCTCGGTTTCGCCCGGGAAGCCGACGATAAAGTCCGAACTGATGCAGATGCCCGGCACGGCGGCCCGCAATTTGCGCAGTTTGGATTTGTATTCCAGCGCAGTGTGGTTGCGTTTCATTGCCGAGAGAATCCGGTCCGAACCCGACTGCACCGGCAAGTGCAGGTGTTTCACCAGTTCCGGCACATCGGCGTGGGCCTGGATCAGGCTGTCGGAGAATTCCAGCGGGTGCGAGGTGGTATAGCGAATCCGGTCGATGCCATCGACAGCGGCCACAACGCGGATCAGTTCGGCCAGATCAGCCAAGCGCCCGTCGTGCGTAGTGCCGCGATAACCGTTGACGTTCTGACCCAGCAGCGTCACTTCGCGCACGCCGTTTTCGGCCAGGTGAATGATCTCGGCAATTACGTCGTCGAACGGGCGGCTGACTTCTTCGCCACGGGTGTAGGGCACCACGCAGAAGGTGCAGTACTTGCTGCAACCTTCCATGACCGACACGTACGCGCTCGGGCCATCAATGCGCGGCTCGGGCAAATGGTCGAACTTTTCAATTTCCGGGAACGAGACGTCGACTTGCGGCAGCTTGGTGGCGCGTGCGGCGTCGATCATTTCCGGCAGACGGTGCAGGGTTTGCGGGCCGAAGACCACGTCGACATACGGCGCGCGATCACGAATGGCGGCGCCTTCCTGGCTGGCCACGCAACCGCCGACGGCGATCACCATGTCCGGGTTGGCGAGTTTCAGTTCACGCCAGCGGCCGAGCTGGGAGTACACCCGGTCCTGGGCGCGCTCGCGAATCGAACAGGTGTTGAGCAGGATCACGTCGGCGTCTTCAGCGCGAGCAGTGACTTCCAGGGCCTGGTGTTCACCCAGCAAGTCGACCATGCGCGAGCTGTCGTACTCGTTCATCTGGCAACCGTGGGTTTCGATGTAAAGCTTCTTGGCCATGGATACAGTCATCACGTGATTCAAAGAACCGCGCATTATAGGGAACATGTCCCAAGGTTCCTACCGTTGTGCGTCCGGTGGCTATGCTATAGTTCGCGCCCTCATTTTCATCCCAAATGTGTTGCTCGCCCACCATGACCAAACGTGAAGCTCCAATCTACAAGGTGATTTTCCTCAACCAGGGCCAGGTGTACGAAATGTATGCCAAGCAGATCTATCAAAGTGATCTGTGGGGCTTTCTGGAAGTGGAAGAGTTCGTCTTTGGCGAGCGCACGCAAGTGGTCGTCGATCCGAGCGAAGAAAAGCTCAAGGCTCAGTTTGAAGGCGTGGTGCGCAGTTTTGTGCCGATGCATTCGATTGTGCGCATCGACGAGGTAGAGCGTCTGGGCACACCGAAAATCAGCGAAGCCCGTGGCGCGGTCGGCAATGTCATGCCGTTTCCGATGCCGATGCCTGAGAAGTAAGATTTAAAACCGAGTTGCCCCATTCGACTTGCTCGCGAAGGGGCCAGAAAGTTCGACGCAGAAATCAGGGTAACGGTGCAAAAGGCGTTCGCCCATCCGCACTCTGCAATTCCATCAGGTATTTACGAAAGATTTGCCCCAGCACCTGAGTCGCCACTTCCAGCTCTTCGCGCGGCATTTTCTCGGCGACTTCGTCAGCCGTGTCCAGTGCATCTTCCGCACCATTGACCGCCGCCATCTTCAGTACGATGTATGCCTGAATGTTGTTGGCCGGTACGCCTTCGCCGTGGAAAAACATGGTGCCCAGTTTGAACTGCGCCTGGGCATGGCCTTGCAGCGAGGCTTTCTCGAAATAACTGAGGGCTTGATTGAGGTCGCGCGGCGTGTTTTTGCCGTTGTAGTAGAACTCACCCAACTCGTATTGCGCTTGCGCATCCCCTTCATCCGACGCTTTCTGGCAGGCGGCAAGCGCTTGCGTCAGGTCTTGCGGCTGAGTATTGAGGGTGCAGCGACCCATCGCTGGGATTAACAACGAGTTGCCGCCTGCTTGTGCGAGCGCGAGCAGGGGCTGAAGGAGCAACAGGCAGCCCAATGAAAGGGCGCGGCCGGTGCGGTTCATGAGAATCGACTTACCTCTGAAGGGCGCGCGGACCCATCGAGGGATCCAATAAGCGCGCATTATGAAATAAGCAGGGCCAACCTTACAAAGTCTTTACTCGTTTTTCTGCTGCGCGGGGAATATATCGCCCAATTTGCGGGAGATTATTAGCAGTAGCGTAGGAAGAACGGTGCGGATGTAGGTAAAAGCTGACGCTGGCAGTCGCCAACGTCAGCGGCAAAGCGTTATTTCAATGCGGCGAATGCACGCTCGGCGGCATCCAGCGTCAGTTTCAACTCGGCTTCGCCATGGGCGATCGAGGTGAAGCCGGCTTCGAAAGCGCTCGGCGCCAGGTACACACCGCCTTCGAGCATCAAGTGGAAGAAGCGACCGAACAGGGCCGCGTCGCTGGCCATCACGTCATCGAAGGTCACGATGTCGTCAGCGCCACTGAAGTACAGACCGAACATGCCACCGGCCTGCGTGGTCACGAATGGAATGCCCGCGGCGTCGGCGCGCTGTTGCAGGCCGTCGAGCAGGCGGCTGGTGTAGTCGCTCAGCTCGGCATGGAAGCCCGGGCGGCTGATCAGGCGCAGGGTGGTCAGGCCGGCGGCCATGGCCAGCGGGTTACCCGACAACGTGCCCGCCTGGTACACCGGGCCCAGTGGCGCGATGTGCGACATGATTTCGCGTTTGCCGCCGAAGCAGCCGACTGGCATACCGCCGCCGATGATCTTGCCAAACGTGCTCAGGTCCGGCGTCACGCCGAAGTGTGCTTGGGCACCGCCAAGGGCAACGCGGAAACCGGTCATCACTTCGTCGAAAATCAGTACCACGCCATGCTTGTCGCACAGGGTCCGCAGGCCTTCGAGGAAGCCCGGCGCTGGCGGTACGCAGTTCATGTTGCCGGCAACCGGCTCGACGATGATACACGCCACGTCCTGGCCGACTTCGGCGAGCATGGTTTCCACCGCGTCGATGTCATTGAACGGCAAGGTCAGGGTGTGTTTGGCGAAGTCCGCCGGCACGCCGGCCGAGCTCGGTACGCCTTGGGTCAATGCGCCGGAACCGGCCTTGACCAGCAGGCTGTCGGAGTGACCGTGGTAGCAGCCTTCGAACTTGATGATGTTGTCGCGGCCAGTGAAACCACGGGCCAGGCGGATTGCGCTCATGGTCGCTTCAGTGCCGGAGCTGACCATGCGCACCATTTCCATCGACGGCACGATCGAGCAGACCAGGTCGGCCATCTCGGTTTCCATCGCGGTCGGGGCGCCGTAGGACAACCCGTGTTCCAGCTGTTTACGCACCGCGTCGAGCACGTCCGGATGGCTGTGGCCGAGGATCATCGGACCCCAGGAACCCACGTAATCGACATAACGCTTGTCGTCTTCGTCGGTGACGTAGGCGCCTTCAGCGTGTTTGAAAAACAGCGGGGTGCCACCCACGCTTTTGAACGCGCGAACAGGCGAGTTCACGCCCCCGGGAATGTGTTTCTGGGCATTGGCAAACAGGGTTTCGGAACGAGACATGGTCGGGCTCTCAAATCAGATTTTAAGTAATTCATTAAAGGCGCGGGCGCGGCGTGTCACTTCAGCCGGGCTCTCGGCGCCAAACAGGCCGTGGACGACTGCCAGCAGATCAATCCCATGGGCCACCAGTGGCGCGGCGTTTTCCAGGGTGATGCCACCAATCGCGCAAATCGGCAGGTGCAGTGTGCGGCGTGCCTGGTCGAGCAGTTCCAGGCTGCAAGTGGGGGCGCCGGGTTTGGTGTTGGAGTTGAAGAAACGACCGAAGGCGACATAACTGGCACCTTCCTTCGCGGCTTGTTCGGCGAGTTCGAGTTGCGCGTGGCAGGTCGAACCGATGATGGCTTTGGAGCCGAGCAGAGCGCGGGTCGGCGACAACGGACCATCGGTCTGGCCCAGGTGCACGCCGACGTTCAGACGTGCGGCCAGTTCGGCATCGTCATTGATGATCAGCTGGGTTTTATAGCGGTCGCACAGATCGCGCAAGGCTTCGGCCTCACGCAGGCGTCGGGCCTCGTCGCTGCTCTTGTCGCGGTACTGCAGCAGGGTGACGCCGCCTTCCAGCGCCGCCTCCACGTACTCAAGTAGTTTACCGGCCAGCAATTGGCGGTCGGTAATAGCGTACAGGCCACGTAGTTTCATCGAACAAGCCTCACCGCATGACAAATAGAAAGTTACGAACAGAAATCCAGCGGCAGGCGGCGCGGCACGAACTGGCCTTTGCCCAATTGCTCCGCATCACGCAGGGTTCGCCATGTGTAGTTAAGCGCGGTCTGCACGGCGCTGGCGAGGTTTTCTCCCTGGGCCAGACGACCGGCCAGGGCGCTGGCCAATGTGCAACCGGAACCGTGATAACTGCCGGGCAAGCGCTGGCAAGTGAAGGTCGCGCGGTGGCCGTCGCGGCTGTACAGGCGATTGTGGATTTCGTGTTCGTCGCCATGGCCACCGGTGATCAGCAGGTGTTTGACGAATGGCAGCAGTTTTTCGGCGCACTCGTCGGCGGTGCCTTCGGGCAGTTCGGCGAGGATGCGGGCTTCGGGAAGGTTGGGGGTGGCAATGATCGAAAGTGGCAGCAGGCGTTCGCGCATGGCATAGCCGACTTCGTCCTTTCCCAGTCGTCCGCCACCGCCGGCGCGTAGCACCGGGTCGCAGACCACTGGCAGGTGCGGGTGCGCCGAGAGCAGTTCGACTACCGTGTCGACCATCTCCAGGGAACCGAGCATGCCCAGTTTGACCGCGGCGACTTCGGAGTCGTTGAGTACGGCATTGGCCTGGGCCAACACCCACTCACGGTCGAGGACGCGAAAGTCAGTGACGTTGACCGTGTCTTGCACGGTCAGGGCGGTGACGGCCGGGGCCGCATGACAACCCTGAGCGAGCAGGGCTTCGATATCTGCCTGCAAGCCGGCGCCACCACTTGGGTCGTGGCCGGAGAGACAGAGGACAACGGGGCGAGAGCTGTAGATATTCATGGTGCGCGAGCTTACCACCAGTCGACCGGTGAGTCATGAGACGGACTGTGTAGCAACTGGCGAAGCCTGCGTCCGGCTGTTACAGGAATGCGGTAGGCAGCAGCGTCATTCTCTCGCTCTGACCGGGCAAACAGCTCTATATCAATGGTTGCGGCTGTAACGCCCGTTCTAGAGCCTTTGCTGTAAATATTTCAATGGTGTTCAATGGCCATCAACGGCTATGCTAGAGTGGATCCAAACCAATAACAGGTAATGCCGGTTTTACGTCTACTCAAAAGGAATGAGGGGCTTCCTGAGATAACCGGACAGGCCACGCTGGGGCTTAAATGCGCTATTTGCTGATGTTGCTGCTTTGCTTGCCCCTCATGGCGAGCGCCGTCGAGTTCGACGAGTTCACTCAAAGCCTGCCTTTGGGCCAAAGCCTGCAAGTGTTCGAAGACGCGGGCGGTCAGGCGACCATCGCCGATGTCCGTACGCAAGCCGCAGCCGGAAACTTTAAAACCCACGACAAAGCGACGCTCAACGCGGGCTATTCGCGTTCGGCGTTCTGGCTGAAAATTGATCTGCACTACCGACCGACCAACCCGGCAGCGCAACGCACCTGGCTGCTCGAACTGGCCTATCCGCCCCTTGATCACCTTGATCTGTACTTGCCCGATGCTACCGGCAGCTATCAATTGGTGCGGCAGACCGGCGATGCCTTGCCGTTTGCCACGCGCGAGATCCGCCAGAACAACTTCCTGTTCGATTTGAATTTCACGCCTGACCAGGCACAAACGGTGTACCTGCGCCTGCAAAGTGAAGGCTCGATCCAGGCGCCGGTCACCTTATGGTCGAGCACCGCTTTCCTCGAAGAACAGCCGGTCCGGCTTTATGTGTTGGGGCTGATCTATGGCGTGTTGTTGGGGATGCTGGTTTACAACTTGTTCATCTACCTCAGCGTGCGCGACACCAGCTACCTCTATTACATCTTCTATATCGCCTCATTCGGGTTGTATCAGCTGTCAGTCAACGGCGCGGCCGTGCAGTATTTCTGGCCGAATAACCCGTGGTGGGCCAACGCAGCAACACCGTTCTTCATCGGTTGCGCCGGGCTGTTCGGCAGCCAGTTCGCCCGTAGCTTCTTGCAGACAGGGTCTTACGGGCGCTGGCTCGATCGCTTGCTGCTGGCATTGATTGCATTCGGCGCGGTGGTGATCGGGCTGTCATTGATGGCCAGTTATGCCCTGGCCTTGCGCCTGGCCACTGCGTTGGCCTTGACCTTCACGGTGGTGATTTTCGCCGCCGGGTTGTGTGCCTGGTTGCGTGGCTTGCGTGTGGCGCGGTATTTCATCATTGCCTGGTCGGCTTTTTTGCTCGGGGGCATCGTCAACACGCTGATGGTGCTGGGTTACCTGCCCAACGTGTTCCTGACCATGTATTCGAGCCAGATCGGCTCAGCGATCGAAGTCGCCTTGCTGTCGCTGGCCCTGGCTGATCGAATCAATGCCATGCGCGAGCAGCAAGCGCAAACGCTGTTCGATGCGGGTCAAAAACTCGAAGTGCTGAACCAGCAACTGGCTCACAGTAACAAGCTCAAAGATGAGTTCCTCGCGACCCTGACCCACGAATTGCGCACCCCCATGAACGGTGTGATCGGTTCGCTGGAATTGATGCAGACCGTCGAGATGGACCCTGAGCTGGAGCAATACCAGCAAACCGCCGCCGGTTCGGCGCGGGATATGATGCGCATGGTCAATGGCATCCTGACCTTGACCGAATTGCAGGCCGGCAAGCTCAAGGCCTCCCCGGCAGCGTTCAGCTTGCGGGGCGTGGTCGATGCCTTGCGTGCGCAGTTCGAGGGCAACGCATCGAGCAAATCGCTGGACTTCAAAGTTGACGTAACCCCGGGGCTGCCGGATCGCTTGCACGGTGACAGCGCCAAACTCACGCAATGCCTGGAATGCCTGCTGGACAACGCGATCAAGTTCACTCGGGTCGGTGGGCTGGCGCTGCGGGTGACGGGCAAGACGGTGGAAAACGGTCGGTTGTCGTTGTCGTTTGCGGTGATCGACACGGGTATCGGCTTCACCGATCTGGGGGAGGCGACGATGTATCAGCGTTTTTTCCAGCTCGACGGTTCAATGACTCGCGAATACGGCGGTTTGGGCGTGGGGCTGGCGATTTGTCGGCAACTGGTCGAACTGCTCGGTGGTCGCCTGACGCACCGTTCCGAGCCGGGCAGTGGCAGCCGCTTCCAGCTTGATGTCGACTTTGAAGTGCCGGTTGTAGAGCGACCGCCCGTACCGTTGATGGGCGACAATTTTGCGCGTATGCGCTTGCCGCAGGATTGCAGTGTGTTGCTGGTGGATGACAACAGCGTCAATCAGTTAGTGATGCGCGGCATGTTGCTCAAACTCGGGTTCCGGGTGCGTTCCACTGATAACGGCCTGACTGCGCTCGATCAATTGCAGCGTGAAACCTTTGATGCGGTGCTGGTCGATGGTCAGTTGCTACCTCAAGACGGCATCTCCCTGTGCTGCCGGATCCGCGCGTTGCCGGGTTGCGCCGAATTGCCGGTGTTCGTGGTGGCTCTGAGTGCTGATCGTGAACATTGCCCGACCGGCGACTTGATCGATTACTTGAGCAAACCGGTGAAATTCGAAGATTTGCAGGCTGCGCTCTTTCGTCGGGTGTTGTGCCCAGGCTAGGGCGAAAGCGCCGACAGTTAGGCGGATATGCCACTTTGTTCAGTCTCGGGGCAGTGCTTAACTGACTCCCTTGGCTGACCCAAAGGAGCCCCCGTCATGAACCTGCATCAGTTCGCCGAAACCCACGAAGTCACCAACCAGCCTCCGTCGCTGGACGGCACCAACCTTTATCGTATCGACTTGCCGTTGCAAGAATGGTCGCGGCGGTTCGGGGCCGGTTGGGCCGAGTCGCGGATCGACGCGTATGGCGCACTGGCCGGCGGGCCGCTGATGGAAGCCGGGTTCCTGGCCAATCAGAACAAGCCGGTATTTGTCAGTCATGACCGTTATGGCCATCGCATTGATCTGGTGGAATTCCATCCGGCCTATCACCAATTGATGCGCACCGCGGTCGAGCACGGGCTGACTTCGTTGCCTTGGGCGCATCCGCAATCCGGTGCGCATGTGGCCCGCGCGTCCATGAGCTATCTGCACAGCCAGGCCGAAGCCGGCAGCGGTTGCCCGTTGACCATGACCTTTGCCAGCGTCCCGGCGATGCGCCTGCAACCGGATCTGGCCGAGCAGTGGCTGCCGAAAATCCTGTCTACCGAATACGACCCGCGCAACATCGGCATGGCCCACAAGGCCGGTGTAACCATCGGCATGGCCATGACCGAGAAGCAGGGCGGCACCGACGTGCGCGCCAACACCACCAAAGCCTATCCGGTCGGTGCCAGCGGCCCGGGCCAGGCATACGAATTGGTGGGGCACAAGTGGTTCTGCTCGGCGCCGATGTGCGATGCCTTCCTGACCCTGGCGCAGACTGACAAGGGCTTGACCTGTTTCCTGCTGCCGCGCCATCGCCCTGACGACACGCGCAATCAGTTCTACATCCAGCGCCTGAAAAACAAACTGGGCAATTGCTCGAACGCCTCCAGCGAAGTGGAATTTCGTGGGGCGCTGGCGTGGATGATCGGCGAAGAAGGGCGGGGCGTGCCGACCATCATAGAGATGGTCGCCATGACCCGCTTCGATTGCATGGTCGGCTCCAGCGCATTGATGCGTCAGGCCCTGACTCAGGCCAGCCATCACTGCGCTCACCGCTCGGTCGGAGGCAAGCTGCTCAGCGAACAACCGTTGATGCAAAACGTGCTCGCCGATCTGGCGCTGGAAAGCGAAGCCGCCCTGGCGTTGAGCCTGCGCATGGGCAAGGCGCTTGATCATCTGGACGACAGCCATGAAGCGAAATTTGCCCGGCTGGTGACGGCGGTGGGCAAGTACTGGATCTGCAAACGCGCGCCCGCAATGATCAACGAAGCTGCCGAATGCATGGGCGGTGCCGGGTACGTCGAAGAAAGCATCCTGCCGCGCCTGTATAGAGAGGCACCGGTCAATTCAACGTGGGAAGGTTCTGGCAACGTGCAGTGCCTGGATGTTTTGCGTGCCTTGTCGAAGGAGCCGGGTGTGCTGGATGTGTTGTTCAGCGAACTGGGTGATGGTCATGGCGACAAACGCCTGGCCGCGCACATCAGCCAGTTGCAGACGGCGTTCAAGGACACCCGCGACATTCAGTACCGCGCGCGACAGCTCACTGAAGACATTGCGTTGGGGCTTCAGGCCAAGCTGTTGCTGGAGGCGGGGAATGCGGCGGTCAGCGATGCGTTCATTGCCAGTCGCCTGGGTTCGGCGGGGCGGGTGTATGGCGCTTTGCCGCGTGGGTTGGAGGTAGAGGCGATTGTGGCCCGGTCGACCCCGCAGAACTTCTGACTGTCGGTCGACGCTGAACCCTGTGGGAGCGAGCTTGCTCCCACAGTGGCCAAGTGGTGTGCACAGGAGCTGTGAATCAGCACGCCACTGTTCCCGTGAAGCGACGATGCAGGCAAGATGAGGGTCTGCAAGTCAGAACACAGGATGCTGATCGTGACCGAAGCTTTTATTGTCGTTCAAACCGCCGAGCAAGCCGTGGACCAGCTTGCGCTTTTGCACAATCGTGCAACCACCGCGCTGAATCAGGCGCTCAAGCGTTACCTCAAGGACCGTGTCGAACCGGACGCCGAACAGCGTGCGATGTTTCGTTATCCCGAACTGCGTCTGACCTATCACTGCCAGGGCGAAGTCCCGCAGACCACGCGCGCCTATGCCAAGGTTCAACTGCCGGGGACCTACAGCGTCACCGTCACCCATCCGGCCGCTTTCCGTAAATACCTGCTGGAACAACTCGTGCCGTTGATGCACGACTTCACCGTGACCGTCGAAGTCGGCATCAGCCAGCAAAATATTCCTTATCCGTACGTGGTCGAGCAAGGCGATGAACTGGCCGGCTCCGGCGTGACCGCTGCCGTGCTGGCGCGCGTGTTCCCGAGTACCGATTTGTCGGCCGCGACTGACGGCATTGCCGATGGTTTATACGATTGGGAAAACACCGACCCGTTGCCACTGGCCCTGTTCGATGCGGCGCGGGTGGATTTCTCCCTGCGCCGACTGGTGCATTACACCGGCAGTGACTGGCGTCATGTGCAGCCATGGATTCTGCTGACCAACTACCATCGCTATGTTGACCAGTTCATCGTCCATGGTCTGGAACAATTGCGTAGCGACCCGCGTTTCGTGCGCATGGTCTTGCCGGGCAACGTGATCATCGAAAAGAGCATGGATCACGGCGAAGCGTCGGCGATTGCCGCGGGTGTGGTCTGGCACCGTTACCAGATGCCGGCCTATCACCTGATCGCCAGCGATGGCCACGGCGTGACCCTGGTGAACATCGGTGTCGGCCCGTCCAACGCCAAAAACATCACCGACCACTTGGCCGTGCTGCGTCCGCATTGCTGGCTGATGATCGGTCACTGCGGCGGCTTGCGTCAGTCGCAGACCATTGGCGACTACGTACTGGCGCACGCTTACATGCGCCGCGACGGGATTCTCGACCGGGTCGTGCCGCCGAACATTCCGATTCCGGCCTTGGCTGAAGTGCAGATGGCGTTGCAGCAAGCGGCGGCCAACATCACCGGCGAGAAGGGTGACGAGCTGAAGAAACGCCTGCGCACCGGTACTGTGTTGACTTACGACGACCGCAACTGGGAACTGCGCTGGGCGCAGGAACGTCCGCTGATCAACCTGTCTCGCGCTGTAGCGGTGGACATGGAGAGCGGCACCATCGCTGCTCAGGGTTATCGTTTGCGCGTGCCGTATGGCACGTTGTTGTGTGTTTCGGACAAGCCGTTGCACAGCGAAATCAAGCTGCCGGGTTCGGCCAACGCCTTCTATGAGCGTGCGGTCAGCCAGCACTTGAAGATCGGCATCGAAGCGGTAGATCTGTTACGCACGGAACTCAACTCGCTGCACTCGCGCAAACTGCGCAGTTTCGACGAGCCACCGTTCCGCTAACGGTTGTCATGGTCATTTGGCGGTCAGGGCACTAGCATTAGCAGCCCTGACCGTTAGATGTTCCTTTCCCCATGTCTCGTCCACAACGTCCCGCACCTCGCCGTCCTGGCGCGAATAGTCTGTCCTCAGCCCCGCGCCGTGTCGCCAAAGCACCGCCGGCCGAGCCAAAGCTGATTCTGTTCAACAAACCTTTTGATGTGCTGACCCAATTCAGCGACGGCGAAGGGCGGGCGACGCTCAAGGATTACATCGACATCCCGGGGATGTACCCGGCAGGACGGCTGGACCGCGACAGCGAAGGTTTGCTTTTGCTGACCAACGACGGCCAGCTCCAGGCGCGGATTGCCGACCCGAAACACAAACTGGCCAAGACCTATTGGGTGCAGGTCGAAGGTGAGCCGAGTGCCGAGCAATTGCAGCGTTTGCGTGATGGCGTTGAACTGAACGACGGCATGACCTTGCCGGCCGAGGCGCGGCAGCTGGATGAGCCTGAGCTGTGGCCACGCAACCCGCCCGTGCGCTTTCGCAAAAGCGTGCCGACGAGCTGGCTGGAGCTGGTGATTCGCGAGGGGCGAAACCGTCAGGTGCGGCGCATGACGGCGGCGGTCGGCTTGCCGACATTGCGTCTGGTGCGGGTCAGAATCGGCGACTGGACAATCGAAGGGCTCGATCAGGGCCAGTGGAAGGAAGTCCCGGCGCGGTTATAACGTGCCGGATTCGATCAGGCCGATCACTACGCTTTTGATCACGAACGCGGCCACGCCCAGACCCAGTACAAAGAACAGAATGAGCGAGCCAAAGCGCCCGGCCTTGGACTTCTTCGCCAGATCCCAGACGATGAAACCCATGAAAATGATCAGGATGCTGACAAGGCCAGTCATCATCCACTCTTCAAATACTGCAGGATCCATCGAACATCTCCAGCGCGGGCGGGGCTAAAAGGGCGCGGCGAGTATACGCCATGCTGGATTGGCGCAGCATTGACCTGCGTCGGTGTGCCGCAGGCATTCGTCGCCTGGGCCGGCCCCTTCGCTGGCAAGCCAGCTCCTACAGGATTTGTGTCGGCCGCGAAATTGCGGTCCACACTAACCCTGTAGGAGCTGGCTTGCCAGCGAAGGCGGTTTCAGTTGCGCAGATGAGTCAACGGCAGTTCAGTGCTATTGAGCACCTGATTCAACACAAAACTCGACCGCACACTGGTCACCCCTTCAATCCGCGTCAAATGCCCCAGCAGCAGTTTCTGGTAGTGATCCATGTCCGGCACCACCACCTTGAGCTGATAGTCGGCATCCATCCCCGTCACCAGGCTGCATTCAAGCACCTGCGGCAATGTACGAATCGCCGCTTCGAAGTTCTCGAATCGTTCCGGTGTGTGCCGGTCCATACCGATCAGTACGTAAGCCGTCAGGCTCAAACCGAGCATCTTGCGGTCCAGCAGGGCGACCTGGCGGGAGATATAGCCGTCGTCTTCCAGTTGCTTGACCCGGCGCGAGCATGGCGAAGGCGACAGGCCGATGCGTTCGGCCAACTCCTGGTTGGAGATGCGCGCGTCACGCTGCAATTCCGCCAAAATGCTCAAGTCGTATCGGTCGAGTTTGCTCATCATTGAGTCCTTTGTCGTAACTATTGCGGCGGATTATCTATCCAGGGTTAAAAATTGCGCAAGTGATGTTTAATTGAGCAATCTTCGCAATCATCTGCCGGCGCCACAGGCCTATTCTTATCACCAGAATCACTGCTCGGACAAACAGTCCACAGCGGCTCGCCCAACCAGGCCAGCCGCGGCCGCCACCCCCACCGGGGATGTGCCGGCCCCCGAGCTGCACACTGTCCAGAAGACGGCGTGAGGTGAGCCGACGTCAAAAGCGTCGAGCACGGACGAAGTTCTCAAAGGGAGGCCGACGGGTCTCCCTTTTCTTTTGCCCGCTATTCCTGTTCTGCCCTCAATAAATAAGTTTCGCGACTGATAACCTGTTGCAGAACCGGCCTGTGCTTTTCCAGTCCTACGTACAGGCCCTAACTCGCAGTGAGGAAAAGCATGAAGTCGCGCATCTGGCGTTTGGCCGGTGTTGGTTTGCTGTGTGTCGGTGTTGCTGCGCAATCGCTGGCCGATGATCAGCAAAACCGTGGGCCCGATGTCGGTAATAATCAGCCGCACCCGCAGAATAATGGTCAGCAACAGAACCCGCAGCACCCGCAAAACAACGACATCAATCGTGGCGACAACAGCCGCCAGTTCGAGCACAACGGCCAGAAGCAGAACAATGGCCAGTGGCAGAGCCGCCCGCAGCCTGACTTCAACAATCCGATTCGATCGCCTCCGCCCCCGCCACAACTGCCGGCCAATGACCTGCCGATCCAGCCGCGGCCTGACACCGTGCACCAGACCCAGCCGCCGCAGCGCGGTTACTATCAGGACGTGCCGCGACGCAACGACAACAACCAGCGCTGGAACGGCTATATCGGCGTTCCAGCCTATGATAATCATTGGCAGGGTCGTCCCAGTGGCTACGGAAATGGCTGGGGCCCCGGCCCGCAGTATCGCCCGGGACACGTGATCGACCGCTTCCCGGACCGCGAGTACCGCGTGCCTTACCGTGGCATGGATTATTTCTACTCTGGCGGTTACTGGTATCGCCCGTTGGGCCCACGCTATGTGGTGGTTGAACCGCCGCGCGGGATTCGCGTCAGCTATTTGCCGGATTACGCGGAGCAGGTGTTGATCGGCGGGTCGGTGCTGTTCCTGGCGGCAGGATCGTATTACGCCTATCAGGAGAGCACCCGGGATTACGTCGTGGTCGAGCCACCGGCTGGCACCTTGCAACCGCAACAGCAGCCGCAAGTCGCCAGCAACGGATATGACGTGGAGGCGTATCCAGCAAACGGGCAGTCGGCGGAGCAGGTCAATCAGGATGGTTACGAGTGCTATCAATACGCGGTGCAGCAGAGTGGGTTCGACCCGCGAACCGCGACCTATCAACCGGACCCATCGGTGGTTCAAACCTACCGCCAGGCCCAGGGCAACTGCCTGAGCAGCCGCGGTTATCAGGTGAGTTTCTGACCCCTGGCGGCCTGCACCACTTCCTGCGGGTCGGCGTGCACCAGCACTTCGGCTCGCGGGTAGGCGGCGTGAATCGCATCGGCGGCCTGATCGCTGATGCCATGGGCGACTGACAAGGTCAAATCCCCCGGCAACTCCAGGTGCAATTGCACGAACCACTGGCTACCGGAAACCCGCGTACGCAGATCATGCGCACCCAAAACCCCCGGCACGCTGCACGCCAGTTCAAGCATGTGCTGACTGACATCCGGCGGCAGCTCTTCATCCATCAGCACCGTAAAACTTTCCCGGGCGATCTGAATCGCGCTCCAGAGAATGTACGCGGCAATCCCCAGACCGAACCAAGGGTCGACCTGATGCCAGCCAAACCCGGCCAGCACCAGCGCCACCAGAATGCTGCCGTTGAGCAGCATGTCCGAGCGGTAATGCAGCGAGTCCGCGCGCACTGCGTTGGAGCCGGTGGCTTTGACGACGCGATGTTGCAACATCAGCAACGCCAGCGTCAGCGCCAGGGACAGCACAATCACGCCGATGCTGATCCACGGCGCACCCACAGGCTCCGGATGTTGCAGTCGTTCAAACGCCTGCAAGGCAATCAACACCGCACTGCCACCAATGAACAACGCCTGGGCCATGCCCGCCAGTGACTCGGCCTTGCCATGCCCGTAACGGTGATCGTCATCGGCCGGGCGCAAGGCGTAATGCACCGCCAGCAGGTTGAGCAGCGACGTGACGCCGTCGAGCGCCGAGTCGGTCAGCCCGGCGAGCATGCTCACCGACCCGCTCAACCACCAGGCGATGGCTTTGGCGACGATCAGCGTACACGCCACCGCCACCGAGGCGCGGGTGGCCAGCCGCAGCAGGCGGGCGTGTTCAGAGCTGGAAATCATAAGTGCGGCTTTTCCTTCTAATGCACGGTTTACGCGGCGGGTTGCAGGCCGAACATCGCCAGTTGCTGGGCGCTGCCCTTGTGTTGAATCAGGCGTGGGTCGTCCAGCGGGACGCTGCGGCCCAGTTCTGTTTCGAGAATAGTCTGCAGTTTGTGGTTATCGACCTTGCCGTCGGCGCCGATCGCTTCCTTGAGTTTTTCCGGGGCCACTTGAGCGGTCTTGCCCGGCTCTAAATAAATCGCGCCGGTGGCGAAGTCGACCGCAAAAGCGATAAGGCCGGGGATGATGTAGAACAGCAGGCCCACGGCATCCAGCGCCGCAACGACCGGGTCGATCTTGCCGTCAATCTGCCCACGGCGGTCGGGAAAGAAAATCGAGCCGCAAGCGGTAACCTGGGTCAGCAGAGTTGCGACCAATACACCGCCAATCAAGCGAAAGGGAACACGCATATAAAAACTCCTGGGTCATCTGGAAAACGAAGCGACGTCGTTATGAATTAGGACCGTGATAAAAGCCGAGCAGTTCGCCGTTATACTCGCGCCGGCAGGGCGTGCCCACAGTAAATTGCGGCCGCGTCTCACCCCCATTGGGATAGTTGAGGATTGATGTTGTTTTTTTCAGATCGACAACGCGCAACGGCTGATGAAGGTTATCGGGGTTCGGCCCTCCGGGCTGAAGCTGTGGACGCGCCATGCTGCGTTGCGGGACTTGGCAAGGAAACGACCCTTACCTGCGTCCCGCGCCTTGCCTGGCACGCCCACAGCTTCAACGTGACTCGCAATTTACTGTGGGCACGCCCTGAGGAGCCAGCATGATTTCTTTGCCGATTGATGAAGTTTTACCCGCCCTGCGTGAAGCCTTGGCGACACGCCACGAAGCCGTGCTCGAAGCACCGCCCGGCGCCGGTAAAACCACCCGCGTGCCGTTGGCCTTGCTCAACGAGGTTTGGCTGGCCGGGCAGACCATTCTGATGCTTGAACCGCGCCGGTTGGCAGCGCGGGCGGCGGCGGAGCGGTTGGCCAGTGAATTGGGCGAGAAGGTCGGTGAAACCGTCGGCTATCGGATTCGGCTGGACAGCAAAGTCGGCCCCAACACCCGCATTGAAGTGGTCACCGAAGGCATTCTCACGCGCCGTTTGCAGGATGACCCGGCGCTGGAAGGCGTAGGTCTGCTGATCTTTGATGAATTCCACGTTTTGTCACTTGCACTGAAATAATGCTGTTTTCTGTCAAAAATGCCCTGAAACCGAAAACCCTACAGCTCAAAACCTCCTCCTGACTCACCTCCTGTCCAGGATCTCCCCTCCAAGGCCCCACCCTCAACTCTCTACTCAGGCAGCCCACCATTCGCCTTAATCCAAACGATCCCCTTCCAGCCAACCAGCCAACCAGCCAACCAGCCTCAGAATCCTGATTCCATACCCATCCTATGTGCCCGCTCAACGAGCTTCCTTGAGCCGCGTCAAAGCCTATTGAATGTTCAGGTTAGTTTACGCACCATGGCTCGCCCAGCAGTCATAAAGAAGCAGCCAGTGAATTGCCAAGTGAGTGCCTGCTGGTTGAACCGAATGCAATCTCTCAGGGGGGGCGCACCCAAGATGTTGGTGTGTTGCCATCATGTTATTTCGAGGCTCGATAAGGAATGGAATCACCTCTGAACAACTCTACAGCTCCTTCAAAACCTAGTCGCCCGGAAAACCCGCTGTCAGCCGCACTGTATGACGCTCTCATGTACCAACGCGCCTTGCCTCGGGAGGAAAGGATTACTCACATGGGCAGCTTGGAATTCGACAGGTTGGAAGGGCTCTCTCATGTCGAACAACACGTTCCGGGCATCAAGTCTGACTTGGATACAGTCCGCAAACTATTAAGCGCTGCTACTCACTCTGCTCCCACTGCGGAACAGGGGGTAGAACTTCGAGAAGCGTATAACCGGTGTCTTGAGATGGCCTTTCCAGTAAGCCAGAAATACCTGTACTGGTGTCATGAGTTGCATGGGGTGTCGGCAGATCATAGCCTCAGTTCAATTTCGTGGAGCCATTTAAAGAAGCTCGAAGAGGATGCGTATACAGATCCTGAGTTGAAGGGGCTCATTGATGAACTGAAACATGGTTTCAGCCTTGTTTCTCATGTGAATGATAGTAATAACTTTCGTCAGACGTTTGAGTATTACGGTGAGGCACTCGTTTATGGGATGCTCAGTAAGCGCTTCAAGACGAGAAGGGTAGACGCGAGAAATAACTCCATGCCGGACTTTGCTTGCCTGCTACCAAATGGGAAGGAGTTCTTTGTTGAGGTCAAGTCTCTCGACATCGTTGATGCGCCGTATAGGCCGAATCAGATGCACGAAGATGCCATGCAACAGCAAATTGAACTTGAAGACCAGCTCAAACAAGGGCGGCGAGTTGCGATGGCGGAGAGAGAAATCGCTCCTTATAAGCGCGCCTTCAACGATAACTCGTACGATCCTCGCTCACTGCTGGCGGTAACCAATACGCTCATCAATAAGGCAAATTCTGCATTCAAGTCCACCCAGTTCGAGCAAGGCCCCACTTTTGCGTTTATCCTGGCTGACCGATTGGTGATTCCGGGCAACGAACACAGCGTGGCACCCCACTATTATGAGCGGGGCGGTGGTGCAGTCGTGTCTGGTGTACTTTGGAACGTTTGCTTCGGTCAGAAAGGCTGGCCGATTTATAGAATGCCCGACTTTGAAGGTAAGCCAGGACTGGAAGGCTATATGCCCATATATGGGCTGCTGGCAGATCCGGAGGTGTCGTTTCCTACGGGAGCGGTGATTGTTGCAAGCACTGGTTTTGAGGATACCTTAATGGGACTGTACGATTCCAAGTGGGCTCTTGATCAAGATTGGGGCGAGGATGAGACCTCTGAAGTCATGCATGCGCTTTGTAAGGCGTATAACGACGAGAAGAACTCGCTAGGTCAGTTGGTTGCTATGACCTGATACATGTCCTAACAGGCTGTTTAGGCACAGAGATAGCAGGTGCCTCAATCGTTACTGCTGCAATGGAATGGTTGGCCTGCGCGAGTTTTGATCACGTCGGCCAACCAGATGCGAGAGAGGATGCGGGCATGTCTCCCGAGCGCTTCTCAACGCGCAATCATGTCCATCACCATCACCATCACCATCACCATCATCTTGTTCAAGTAATTAGCAATCTTCTCTGCGGGGATGAAGTTCAAAAAGTCATTCTTTTCGATTGCGAGCGTGACCAAGGGGGTCTTCCAAGACGATGGTGAGTGACAGGATGACATTGCGCGAATTTGGTCTTGAGCCTGTGCGCTCCAGCTATCTCATGGACATCTGTTTGGTGCGAGTCATCTTGATGACGTAGCTGTCAGCGAATAGGCCATTGGTCTCCAGTATTACTTCATTCTTTTTCGTGCTGCGAATGTCGTACCGCTGAGACTGGGCCAAGAGCAAGCCTTGCTCCAATTCGGTTTCTTCAGCATTCCGAGGATGCGAGGTGTCACGGATTTTGAAGGTCATGCCGGCTAGCGATAGGGCGGTTACGCGCGTTTTCACATTCAGCAGTTTGATGACCAGCTCATCGCCGGTGGCTTGCCATTCTCCATTACCGTCGAAGTTATAGCTTGTGGTGAATGGCGAGAGTGGTATAGGCAAGAAAGTAGTGCTCTTCAACAGACCGGTGATTCGGTATGTCTTGTTGCGGAAGAACTCCGTGGTGCCCTCAAAGCTAACAACGCCATTGCGTTGGGGATATTGATATTTTTCATGCCACAAGCCCAGGAGGTTGGGGTTCAGGCCGTCGGATGTACTGGGTTGAACGATGTAGGCTGCCCATGGCCCTATGATGGTCGACACGTCTCTGAGAAACGGAACCAGGAAAAGTAATCCCGCCAGGATGCTTGTCCAGCCAATACGAGACTTGCTCCACTTCATACTGCTTCATCCATGCAAAAGACTCCCTGCTTGTTCGGCGGCTAGGACGTGCCCCGTCGCCGTTTCAGCGATGATTGGCCATTATCAAGAATGGGATGCGTGTTCAGGGAAAAAGCTTGAACGAGCTTCCTGTATAGCGTTGATCCGAAGTCAGATCGCGGGTATCCAGCCCGTAGGTACGCAATAGCCATCGAGATTCGCCGCCTGCTTCGCCACCGACCTCGCTACGACCGTGCAGGCCTACGCGATTGTTTACAACCAGAAGATCGCCAGGCGAAATGACAACCGAGTTTGAACAATCTAGGCATGCTTTCTCAAATCGATCCAGGGCGCGTTTGGGCAGATCTGAATCGAAGCCCGCATCCCCGGCGCTGTGACTGTACCGGATCCAGTATCCAGTACCGGCCTGGAACAGCAACTGGATGTTTTCCATTGAACTAGCAAGTGGGTGCCGCTTACCGAACATCCTTTCCAAGCCAAGCTTGAAGGTTTTCTGGGGCCGGATCACATACTGAGGCTTTGTCAGCTCGGCAATGTCCTCATCCGACAGTTGCTGCAGAACGAGCGCCAGCGGCATGACGGTCGTAGAAGTGCTGTCCGGATTCCGAAGGCCGCTCAAGCAAACGAAGTCCGGTGAAGGCGCTACTCGCTGGTCGAATTCATGAGGTTGTCCACGGAGGGGGAACGAGACGCCGTCGGTATGCCCGCGCATGCCGCCTTTGGATTTTTCCGCGAATTCATCTTCGCCTGGCAGCACGATCAGATTCACGAACAAATGGCCGTCATTCTCCGAGCCGTAAGACACGGTATCCGAATTCAGCGCGGCCAAGCAGGCCACGGCACAGGCTCTTGCTGCAATGGTGGTAGCAACGTCCGGAACCGGAATGAAAGCGGAAGGGGTTTCTGGCAAATCTTGGTGCACATCAAACACTGCGCGCAGATGAATCAGTGGGTTCGTCCAAGCATGCTCCTGGACGTCATACAGCTCGATACCCACGTTCGCCAGATATGCCTCCACGGCGGGAAGCAGAAGGGAGCTAAGCTGCGAGGGATGATCAAGAGCTGAAAGGCATGATTCGAGAGAATTATCGAGCATCCAGCCGCTCACTGCGCCGTGGATAGCCCGTGAAAAATGAGCGTCGATCAATTGTGTCCCTACATGGCAAGTGATATAAAGATGATATACGAGCGCCCGTAATCACGTAGCTCCTACCGTCACGATGGCCAAAGTCTACCATGAAAAGTAATGTCAATTTGACTTCCACGCCCCTCCGAGCTTGGGCAGATTATCTCGCGTGGGTGTCCAGCGCGAGTGAGTTTCGGGAGGTGGCAGGCTTCCACCAGTGTACGGTACCCCTGCCAGATGGCCATCTACTCAAGGTAGAGGCGCCCTCTGCAGATTTGCTCGCTAAAAAGGTCATGGCAGAGCTGACCTCCAACTTAGTAGTTCCTCCACACGTTTCCTGCTCAGCAGAACCATTGAGTTCATCGCCTGTCCAGGTTGTGTCACAAAAGGATGTGTCGCCAAAGGAGGTGTCTATGCGCAGTCATTACGAACCAGCGTTGCCTCGTGCATCAGAAACGACTCGGACGGGGCCGGTAACCAGCACCAAGGACGTCTTGCAGACGTTTGGTGTTTACGTACCTGAATCCATGCATGAGGCGCTGAAGTCGGTTGCCAGGAATCAAGGCAAGAAGTTTTCAGTGCTCATCCGAGAATTGGTCGAAAGAGGCTATGACCGTTTTGAGGAAGCACTCGAACAGCGTAGTGGTAGAAAAGTTCTCGACGGTTATGAGCAAAAAGTCGCGGCCTACAGTGGGGAAAATTCTCAGTGGATGGCCAGGCTTGACCGTACCCTTAGCTTGGAGATCAAGCTGACCGCCAAGGAGTACGGTCGCTCGGCGTCTCAGATCGTTGGAGGTTTTTTAGCCGAGGAACTCTCCTACTGCCTGCAGACCCAAGCAGTGACCCTCTGCACCGCCGTGGAGGTTCAGCAAGCACAGGCCGCTATGGCCGGATTCGTGGGCCCGAAGGCTAGCGAGCTGGCCATAGCTCTTGGGCTGCCGGGCAAGCGCAAGCTGGTGAATGAACTGGTTTGCGGGATAGTACGTGCCCCCAGTGTTCTATTTGATCGTGCTGCTGAGTTCTTCGAGGTTTCCCAGCAAGCAATAGCCCAGGCTGTCAGTCTCAATTTCCGTCAGTTGCAAGCACCGTCCTTCAAGGCACCCAATGGTCAACCGAAGATTTTGACTGAGCCTGTTTCGTGGGAAGAGGCGGTGAGGGCGCTCAATCTGCCTCACGATGAGGAAGCTGAACTGTTGGCCTTGGGAGACTGAGGTGAATCCTTTCGACCGTGCACGAATTCAGGCAATGGATGCGCGGGCGAAACTCATCGCTGCGTGTGGTGAGGCCTATCCAAGCAGTGAGCAGTTGCTCGCAGTCGTTGAAGATACTCTGGGCCTTGCAATCGAATGGGTGGCTCCGGACGATTATGCGCTGTGTGGCGGGGATGCCCTCATACAGCGATCCATGCTCACAATCCTGGTTCGTAACGATGTTCGCCAGGAAGAAAAAGCCTATCTGTTGGCTCATGAGCTCGGCCATTGGTATCTCGATTCGCCTCAACTGCCACAGGGCTCAGCTTCGTCATCGTTCCTTGCCGAAGATGCGGGACAATCGGCTGGATCTGCGGTCGTTGATGGCTATGGCGCGTGGGAGCGCCAGGAGCTTCAGGCCAACGTCTTTGCACGGGAATTGTTATTCCCCAAGTCGGCAGCAAGGGCGCTGTGGTCAAGCGGCTGGCGTTCCCGGCTAATTGCCACGCATTTTCTCCTGCCCCTAGAGGTCGTGCGGCAGCAACTGGCTGATGCGTTGTTGCTCCCGGATGTTCCCCCTGCGCTTCCCGCGCCGACGCACCCTCCCAGCGATGCTCAGCGTCAAGCGGCTCAGGCACCTGAGAGGTACGTCAATGTCGTTGCGGGGCCTGGTACGGGCAAGACAACGACCCTGGTGCACCGCGTGGCCCACTTAATCGCAAGTGGTGTGCCTGCCGATAAAATCCTGGTCATGACGTTCACCAACCGTGCCGCGCAGGAGCTTGTAGAGCGACTCACAGCGGCCAATGTCCCGAATGCCTCCCATATCTGGGCAGGCACTTTCCACTCCTTCGGATTGGAGCTGCTGCGCAAGCATTATCAGCTCTTCGGGTTGACCCCTCAGATCAAGGTCGCGGATCTGCTGCAGCAGGTCAGGATGATGGTGGATGAGCTACCGGCTCTGGAGCTCAAATATTTTTTCAGGTTGCTCAACCCCTATGATTGGCTGCCTGACGTCTTGAAAACTATTCACCGACTGAAAGAAGAGCTGGTCTTTCCATACGAATACTTAGCAATTCTTCAAAAATTGCCAGCCGTCGACCCGGACGTAGCGCTGGAGCGAGAAGATATCGCCACCCTGTATAGGGCGTATGAGGCTGTCCTGCGACGGGAGGGTTGGGTCGATTACCCAGACCTGATGGTGCGCCCGACGATCAAAGCGCGCGAAGACCGCCCCTCGATAGCCGCCTTTCTTGACCAGTACGACCATGTGTTGGTGGACGAATATCAGGACGTCAACCACGTCATGATTGAATTTGTTAAGACAATTGGGCTGCCTAGGCGCCATCTGTGGGTCGTCGGTGACATTCGCCAGGCTATCCACCATTGGCGCGGGGCGTCGATCCAAAGTCTGCTCAAGTTCGATGAAGCCTACGTCGCGCGCGGGCAGACAGATTCGATCGCGCGGTACAGCCTGGACATAAATCGCCGTAGTGCCCCTGAGATTCTCCGCGTAGTCGAAAGGGCTGGCACAGATCACGTACTGCAGCCTGTCGTGCCCCTCGATACTGTCTCAGCTTCTCGCCCTGCGAGTGGGGTCATGCCGAACCTGATTCAGACGGCGAAAGACGCTCAAAGTAGCAGCATCGTCGGTCAGATCGAACAGTGTCGGGTGGGCGGTCATCCCTATGGTAGCCAAGGCATCATCAGCTCTACCAACTCTCAGGTGGACAAGCTGGCCCATGACCTTGAGCGCGCTGGAATCCCTGTGCTTCACATCGGCGAGTTGAACGAGCGGGCTGAAGTGAAGGAATTCATGTGCCTGATGCAACTCCTGACTCAGCGCTCGCCTGGTGCGCTCCTGGGCTTGCTGCGGTACAGCGATCTGAGCATGCCAGCGTCGGACGTAGCCCTGCTGACGAACCTGTGCAAGCTAGGCCCCGATTATCAGCACGGACGTTGGCTGAAGCAGCAAGTGCCAGGCTTGTCCCCTCAGGGACAGCAGGTCGTGAATGCGTTGAATGAGTTGCTAGGTACGTCGACGCGCAACTCCCGTCCTTGGGCTTTCGTGTGCGACCTGATGTTCGAAAAGGGTTTCGGACTGGGCTCTTTGAGCGACCAATCCGCGACTGCTCAAATTCGGCGCCTGGCCCTGTGGCAATTTCTCTACGGTGTGCGCAATAGTGATGGCGCCGGTAGCGAGGCAACTTTGTCCAAGTTTCTGGTAAGGGAGGATTTCCGGCGCTATCTCGAACAACAGTCGGCAATGCGTTCGTTACCGCCGGAGGCCGCTGTGATTGACGCGGTCAGGCTCATGACGGTTCACGGCAGCAAGGGGCTCGAATTCGACGTCGTGCACATGGCCAACGTCGAGAACTCCCGGTTTGGTGCCGATGCCCCGCCCCGCTTTGATGATCGCAAAGCCCTTTTGCTTCCTCCAGAGACGCTCAACAGCACAGCCCAGTTGCGGGCTGCGGGCGAAGCTATCGAGCGTAACAACTTGCTGTACGTGGGCGTTTCGAGGGCCAAAAATCGGCTCAACGTATATTGCGGCACGGATATGTCTAAGATCCCCAGCCCCCTCTGCGACCCATCAATCCTTACTCCGATCAGTGGAGTCGCGAATAGGTTGGTAGGCGCGGTTTCATCGGCTCGTGTTCCAATGACTGCGCCCGCTACGATCAGTTTCTCCGTGCTCGACGGCTTCATGTCCTGCTCCCTCCAGTACCACTACGCGCATGAGCTCAACCTACCGACTGAGCAGGAGCTGGACGTAGCGTTCCGAGCTCGTCGATCAGTGCTGGCCGGGCTTGAGTATTTCTATCGTGATGGAGTGAGGTCTCAGGATGCCTTTGAGCAGGCATGGAGCGAGAGGCCATTACCGAGTCGGGCCGAGGACAAGACTCTTTTGGAGCATGCCAAGATCGCTTTTGATCGTGGCACCGCATTGCAGCCAGGTATCGCACACTACGTCCCTGAAAGTACGGCCAGCGTGAATGGACAGGTCATCACCATGCCTTGGATGCTTCGCGACGATAATGGCGATTTGGTTTGGCTTCGCACAGGTATCGGGCTATCCGAAATTTCCAACAATGTACGCCCCATCCTGGAAAACCTCGGTGGTAGTCGCTGCGACACCATTGCCATTCATTCGCTCGTCACCGGACGTTCCAAAAGCTCTGTTCCCTCTGCCAGAGCTACCACTACGAAAGTGTTCAAGGCGATCTCGGCTCTGCGTGCAGGTGAGCGTTCCGCTAGTCGCGGAGATCACTGCAACCGATGCGCGTATTCGACCATTTGCGGGCAAATGCTTTGATCAGCCTGTGTCGTAAGGCCGGGGTCGAGAAAACATACGTTTCTACTGGTACGGACAAGAGCGTCGACTAAAGCGCCGACCAGAACAAAAATACAAGGACGGTTCACTATATGAGCTTTATCAACTTACCTCGCGAGCAGTAGTGGGCAATCCTTGGTGTCGATCTGAACACCCTCGAGGCTGCTGTAGACCGGTGTCTGAGCGAAGAGCAGACTTGGTTGCTCAACGATCTGGCTCTGCATGACTGCGGTGATTTTGTCGCTTCTAACCTGCGGGCGTTCGAGCGGGCGATAGCTTCGTACGGCAAAGCTAAGGCCCATGCCAAACGCGAGGAAACACGTTATGCCGCCCAGCGCGCCGGGAGCGACCTGCTGCATGCTGTACAGCAGATGAAGGGGCGAGTTGAAATCGAGCAGCAGGAAGAACTCCTGTTTCGCATCGATGATCAGATTTTGCCGCCGTCCCATTTCAGTAAACGATTGACGGTCAGAATTCGCTACCACTGGCGATCATCGCCGGCAGGGGAGTGGACTCATCGTCAAACGACGTTCACTTATGACCATTCTCCCATCCCTGACTACACCCAGCCGGTGCCTAAGCGTAAGCCAAGCGCGGCCAAAGCGGCCAGCGATGTACCGTGAATGGGAGCACTTGAAGATCCAGGCGCTATGCTCTGTCCGGGATTTCTTCCGTAAGGGGGGCGACGGCAGCGACATCCCTGAAGAGTTTGCGGCGCGGCCTAGCCAAATATGGGGGAGGCTTGAACAACTTCAGTTGCAATTTTTGGCAGCCCTCATAGGCAGGTTTCTGCCTGGCCTCCCATCTACCTAGCCATTTTTCTGCAACAGCCTGCGCCCGAATTGTTGAGCGTCATATTCTGTGGGCAGGCCCTCGAACTAGGATAAGCCCCTAATGTCCGCTTTAAAAGCCGCAGACTTTCGAGCCATGTCGATCAATCACTGGCACCCCATGCATCGTACTCCCTGACCACCTTATACTGGCGCCCTACAGTTCGGAGTCAGTATGAGCACGTTGCCAATCGATGCCGCCCTACCGGCCCTTCTAAACGCGTTGAATTATCGTGATGAGGTCGTTCTACAAGCGCCACCCGGAGCAGGTAAAACCACGCGCGTGCCGCTTGCTCTTCTCGGTGAGGAGTGGCTGAAAGGTCAGACAATCGTGATGCTCGAGCCTCGACGACTCGCGGCTCGAGCAGCTGCTGAGCGAATGGCTGCTGAGCTTGGTGAGCGGGTAGGGGAGACGGTTGGCTACCGTATTCGGCTTGAGAGTAAGGTAAGTTCGAAAACTCGTATTGAGGTCGTAACCGAAGGGATTCTTGCTCGTAGGCTGCAAGAAGATCCGTCCTTAGACGGTGTGGGGCTCGTCATTTTCGACGAATTCCATCTTCGTAATCTTGATGCCGATTTGGCCTTGGCACTGGCGCTCAATGGCCGAGAGCTTTTTCGTGATGATTTGCCGCTGAAGGTACTGTTGATGTCCGCTACCTTGGAAGGGGAGCGGCTTTCTCAACTGCTTGATGATGCGCCCATCGTGACCAGTGAGGGGCGGATGTACCCAGTCACAACCATCTGGGGCAAGCCGCAGCAACCGGGCGATCTTATCGAGCCTCGCGTCATTGCGACTTGCCTGGATGCTTTGGACGAGCAAGAGGGGAGTGTCCTAATCTTCCTACCAGGCCAAGCAGAGATCCGTCGCGTTTATCAGGGGCTGCAAGACCATCTGCAACAACGCCAAGACATCCTGCTTTGTCCATTGCATGGCGAACTTGATCTAAATGCACAACGCGCCGCTATTGATTCTGCGCCTCCTGGAGCGCGGAAGGTCGTGCTGGCCACCAACATCGCGGAAACGAGTATCACTATAAACGGCGTGTGCGTGGTAATCGATGCAGGCCTTGAGCGAGTACCTCGCTTTGACCCCCGTAGCGGCATGACTAGGCTCGACACTCAGCGAATCTCAAAAGCCAGTGCCACTCAGCGCGCAGGTCGAGCAGGGCGTCTGGAACCTGGTGTCTGCTATCGATTGTGGTCTGAAGCTCAACATGAACAACTGGCTGGCTTCAGCACTCCAGAGATTCAGCAGGCTGACCTTGCGGGTTTGGCGCTTCAGCTTGCACGTTGGGGCGTTCAGCCGACTCAGCTTAAATGGCTCGACGTGCCTCCGGCGGCCGCTTATGCACAGGCTCAGGACTTGCTGGAGCGTCTGGGCGCATTGGAGGGCGAAGCGCTGACTCGCCACGGTCAGGCCATGGCCGAGCTGCCGGCGCATCCACGTATCGCGCATTTGTTGTTGCGCGGCCAGGCGCTCGGCTTGGCCGATATGGCCTGCGATGTCGCGGCGTTGCTCGGCGAGCGCGATATTTTGCGCGGTGCTGGCGCCGATTTGCACAGCCGCTTGGTACTTTTGTCCGGCGAAGAGCGCGCCGCGCGTGGCGCTCAGGGCGGTGTGCAGCGGGCCCGGCAACTGGCGCGGCAGTATCGCGGTTATCTGCGAGGCAAAGCCTCGGAGCCGGTCAGCGATCCGGATCACCCGCGCTGGCTCGGCGCGCTGCTGGCGCTGGCCTATCCCGACCGCGTTGCCCAGCAACGGCGTGCCGGTGGCGCGGAATATCGCTTGGCGAACGGCCGTGCCGCGTTGTTCGCCGAGGCTGACAGCCTGATGAAACAGGCGTGGCTGGTGATTGCCGACCTCGGCAGTCGACAGGGCCAGCGTGAGGAACGGATTTACTTGGCGGCGGATTTCGATCCGGCGCTGTTCGATTCGGTGCTCGCCGAGCAAGTGCGTGTCGTCGATCAACTGGATTGGGACGAGCGTGAAGGCGTGCTTCGCGCCGAACGTCAGCGCAAGGTGGGCGAGTTGATCCTCAGCCGCGAACCGTTGACCGGCCTCGATGAAACCGCGCGCAGCCAGGCGCTAGTGAATCTGGTGCAACGCAAAGGTCTGGAGCTGTTGCCGTGGACCCCGGAGCTGCGCCAGTGGCAGGCGCGGGTCGCCTTGCTGCGTCAGTTGGATATGGCCGGCAAGGGCGAAAGTGAGTGGCCGGATGTCAGCGACGCCGCGCTGCTCAAAAGCCTCGAGCATTGGCTGATGCCGTATCTGGGCAAAGTCTCGCGGCTCAGTCACTTCGCTAATCTCGACCTGTCGAGCATCGTCCATAACCTGTTGCCGTGGCCGCTGCCGCAACGGCTCGATGAGCTGGCGCCGCATCATTTGAGCGTGCCGTCGGGGTCGTCGATTCGTCTGGATTACAGCGAGCAACCACCGATTCTGGCAGTGCGATTGCAGGAGCTGTTTGGCCTGGCCGAGACCCCACGCATTGCCGGTGGGCGGCAAGTGGTGAAGCTGCATCTGCTGTCCCCGGCGCGGCGGCCGGTGCAGGTGACTCAGGATTTGGCGAATTTCTGGCGCAGCACTTACGCCGAGGTGAAAAAGGATTTGAAGGGCCGTTACCCGAAACACTACTGGCCGGACGATCCATTGGTGGCGCAGGCTACTGCGCGAATAAAACCGCGTAAGGTCTGATGTGTCTTCGGTGCCGGCTGGATTGGAGGTGGTCATCGAGGCGTTCGGGAAACAAATACTCGGGTCGCGATGATCACCCTGGATGAAGCGCTTCATAGGGGATTTCGCGTTGGTTACGTGGCATCGTTTTTAACCTCAAACAGAAAGGGCATCAAAAAACAGGGGTTACGGTCTATCCAGCCATGCTTTACGATTTGCTGCGGTCTGAAGAGGAATAGATCCAGGTATGTAGCGAGGCGTAGTCTCTACAGGCTTTATTTCCTTCGGTTGCCGCACCCCGAGATAATCATTGTCTTGGTCATAAGTATCACTGCTAGGCTCCTCCGAGAACCTCCTATAGCGCGGCCGGCAACAGGAACCGCGCAATGACGGGAAGGTGATCGGAGATGCGCAGGGTATCGTCCTGCCTCACCGTCGCCTCGACCCGTTTGATGCGTGGGCTGTAGAACAAATAGTCGACGGTCCGGTCCGGGCCGTTCAGGCCCGGATCGTTCGGGTAGTGGGTCAGCCAGCGCGCGCGGTCGATTCCACCGGCTTCGTTGTTGGTCGGGATCATCGGGTACTTGTCCCACAGCACATGCAGCGCGCTGTCGGCAGAGTAGGGCGTGCGTTGATCGTCGGGCAGTCGGCGAAATTGCCCCAGCGGCAACAGATTGAAGTCGCCACCGATCAGCCACGGCGTGCCAAGGCTTTCGAACTTGTCGAGGACTTTGGCAATGGCCATTACTTGGGCTTGCAGGGTTTCGTCAGGCTGGAGGACGCGGTCCAGATGGGTATTGAGAATCGCCATCTGACCGCCGTTGTTCAACGGCAGATAAGTCACCAACAGGGCGTTTTTCGGTTTGAACTGGCGGCTGATCACGTTGGCCGGCGCGACCGGCAATTGCAGGCGTTCGGCGTGTTCGATCTGGTAGCGGCTGAGCGTTACCAGTTGTCGGCCAACGCTGCCGAAAATGTGCGGCTGGGGCACGAAATCGGCCTTCCAGTCGAAGGCGCGAGCGCTGCACGGATACAGGTCGGCGACCCGCTCTTGCAGGAGCTTGAACTGGTTCTGGTAATCGCTGGTCTTGGCATTGTCATCGAGTTCCTGCAACACCACGATGTCGGGGTTTTCGTCGCGAATCACCCGCGCCACTTCGTCGAGGCTGAAAGCCATGTCTGCCAGTGTCGGCTTCTCGTCCTCACCCTGCGCCAGGTCGTTCCAGAACACGTAGCGTTTGCCCGCCAGGTACTGAACGTTCCAGGTCATCACCTTCAGCGCCTGGCCGGACACCAGGGATGGCGCTTGAACCGTGCAGCTGACCGGCACCACTTCCCTGGCGTCGGGGCGCCAGGTCAGGTTGTAGATCAGGGCGGTTACGCCGATCACGATCAACAGGCTTGGCAGGGTGTAGCGCAGTAGACGGGTCATGGCTCGGCTTATAGCGTTACAAAAGATGGCCCTGAGCATAACCGAGCGCCGCGCCGAAGCCCACGGTCAGAGCGGCCTATCAATCCTCTCGGGTTCCTCGCTGATCAGCATGAACAAGCGGAACAACACCACGCTGGTGAACAGTTGCAGGAAGCTGTGAGCACTGTCGATCACCAGGCTGATCACCGGGTTCTGTGGCTCCGGATACACAGCGAAGGTTGCGCCCTTGAGCAACCACAACGGGCCCATCACACACAAGATGCACACCAGAATGCGCATGAAGTGTCCGCGGGTCAGGCGCAGGCTTTCCTTCATCGCCGCCAGCGGAGCCAGGCCTCGTAGCACCAGCAGGTATTCGCCGAACGCCAGGGTCACCATCAGATAGATACCGGGCAGGAAGTACAGCGACAGGCCGAGCAGGATCAGCAGGGTATTGAGCGCTGTCAGCAAGGCGAAGCGCGGCCACAGGTAAGCGGCCCTCGACAGCAAAGCGCGATTGCCCGGCGATTCGCCACGGCTGCGGGCGTCGAGAAACAGGATCAGGGCGGCGGTGTACAGCGGATAAACCAGCAAGCCGACGATCACACTGACGCCGGGAAAACTGTCCGGCTCGGTGGAGTGGTCCACCACTCGTTGCAGGAGCGACTCGAAGATCACCAGCGGCAGGCACAGCTGCACGATCTGGCCCAAATTGCGCTTGAAGAAATACAGGGAGTCACGCAGTACATCGAACGGATTCATCAGTCGGTATCGCTGGTTGGAAGCGGTGGCCCACTTTAACCGATGAACCCCTTTGAGGCGCAAACGTAAACGTAAGGTAAAGGTCGTTGAAACAACTTGTTTCAGCCTCCATTAAGGTGGAGCACCTTATCCTCATCGGAAAAGGACAACGATTTTCCCGGCAATCTACGAGGTCGCCATGAACAGCGAAGAACAAACCCTGATCGATGGACTGTTTTCCCGGCTGCAACAGGCCGAAACGGATTCAGCCTCGCGCGACGCCCAAGCCGAGGCGCGGATCAAGGAACACCTGACTCGCCAGCCTGTGGCCGGCTATTTCATGACCCAGGCGATCCTGGTTCAAGAAGCCACCCTCAAGAGCCTCGACGAACAGAACAAACAACTGATCCAGCAGGTGCAGCAATTGCAAGCTGAATTGCAATCGGCCAAGGCTCAGACAGCAGCGCCGGCCTCGAGCGGTGGTGGCTTTTTGTCGAGCATCTTCGGTGGCAGTGCCCGCGATCCGCAGCCAGCACCGAGCCAGAGCGCAGCGCCGTCCACGGGCGGCTGGCGCGAACCGGCACGGCCATCGTTCAATTCGCAATCGCCACAGCAAAACTTCGGCGCAGCACCGCCTCAGCACAATTACGCCCCACAACAGCAAGCTCCGGCGGCTGGCAGCAGTTTTCTCGGTGGTGCGCTGAAGACCGCGGCCGGCGTGGCGGGTGGCGTGATGCTGGCACAAGGCATCAGCAGCCTGTTCCATCAAAACCAGCAGCCGGAAGTGGTTGAAGTGATCAAGGAAGAGCCGGCTCAGGTCAGCGATCAGAACGATAGCGGCAATGGCTGGGGCGACGACCAGCGCATGGCTGATAACTCCAGCGATCAAGGCGGTTTTGCCGACACTGATTACAGCAATGACGACTCGTCGTTCTTCGGCAGCGACGACGATTCCTTCGTCTGACACCTGTGGCGAGGGAGCGAGCTCCCTCGCCACATAGCCGATTATTCGCGGAACAATCCTTCGGGCTGGCATACTGGGCAACTTTTCGGGCCTGGTGCCTGATCTCGTCTGCGCGCCTGTGCGCCAAGAGGAAGTCCGCGGTGAAAAAAATCGCAGTGTTCGCCGATGTTCAAAACCTCTATTACACCGTGCGTCAGGCCTATGGTTGCCACTTCAACTACGCCGCGTTGTGGGCTGACATCAGCAAACAGGGCGAGATCGTCGAGGCCTATGCCTACGCGATCGATCGTGGCGACAGCAAACAGCAGCAGTTTCAGCAGATCCTGCGCAACCTCGGCTTCACCGTGAAGCTCAAGCCTTACATCCAGCGCAGCGACGGTTCGGCCAAGGGCGACTGGGACGTGGGCATCACCCTCGACATCATGGACGCCGCCGATCATGTTGACGAAGTGGTGCTGGCCTCTGGCGACGGTGATTTCGACATGCTGCTGGAACGCATCATCAGCAAGCACGGGGTGCAAGCGGTGGCCTACGGCGTGCCGGGCCTGACCGCCAATTCGCTGATCCGCGCCGCCAGCCGTTATGTGCCCATCGAAGGCGCGTTGCTGCTCAAGAATTGATTTTTACGGAGTTGAAACAGGTTTGGAACGCATAGCAGTCATCGACTTTGAAACCACCGGGATCTCCCCGAGCAGCAGCTGCCGGGCCACGGAAATTGCAGTGGTGATTCTTGAACAGGGGCGCATCGTCGAGCGTTACCAAAGCCTGATGAATGCCGGCGTGCGCGTACCGGCCTTCATCGAGCAACTGACCGGCATCAGCAACGCCATGCTGCGCACTGCGCCGTCGGCGGAGCAGGTGATGAACGAGGTCAACGAGTTTGTCGGCATCACGCCGCTGCTGGCGCACAACGCGGCCTTCGACCAGAAGTTCTGGGACTTTGAGCTGGGGCGGATCAAGCGAACGCGTTTGCAGAACTTTGCCTGCTCGCTGCTATTGGCCCGGCGGTTGATGCCAGCTGCGCCGAACCACAAACTCGGCACCCTCACCACCTTCGCCAACCTGCCCAATACCGGCAAGGCGCACCGGGCCATGGCTGATGCCGAGATGGCTGCCAACCTGACGGCGCATCTGGCTGAAGAGTTGCGGCGCAAGCATGGGTTGCGAGAGTTGTCCCATGATCTGCTGGTCAGCTTGCAGAAAGTGCCGGCGGCGAAGATCAACGAGCACCTCAAGCGCCATCGCGGTTTCTAAGTACGCTGCAAATCCCTTGTAGGAGCTGAGCTTGCTCGCGATGACGGTTTAACAGTCAACATTGATGGTGACTGACATGCCGCCATCGCGAGCAAGCTCAGCTCCTACAGCCATTCCCTTCCAACTGCCCCAACGGCACGCGCTTTTCTATCGCGCTCGAAAGCACAATCGATGTCTTGCTGAACCCGAATTTGGCAATCCGATTAATCAACTCCTCCAGCTCCGGCATCGAACCCACCGCCGCTTGCATGATCACGCACGGATCGCCGGTCACCCGGTGGCACTCGGTCAATTGCGGGATTTTGATCAAGTCGTCGTAGGCCTTCTGATTGCCGTGCTGGTTCAGGCGCAGTTCAATCACGCACTGGATTGGCAAGCCGAGCTTGGCCATGTCGACTTTCGCCTGGTAACCGGTAATCACGCCGCTGGCTTCAAGCTTGGCCACGCGCTCCGCTACGGCCGGGGCGGACAGGTTGACCTTGCGCGCGAGGTCGGCGTAGGACGCACGACCGTTTTCCAACAGAGCGCTGAGGAGCATGCGGTCGTATTTATCCATCGGCGTATTCCTTGAAAATGACTGACTTTCGAAAGCACGGTTTATAGCGCTGATCTCCGTTCTTTGAAAAGTGTACCGGCGCTATAAACAGGTTTTGTAACTTATTTTTAGCGCTTGGCCTTTCTAGAATAGCTGTTCACATTGTTCTGTCATCGAGCTGCCCATGACTGGCTTACGTCGTTTTCCTTTACCGTTGATCGCTGCCTTTTTCGCGTTGTACGTGATCTGGGGCTCGACTTATCTGGTGATCCGCATCGGCGTGGAATACTGGCCGCCGTTGCTGCTCGCCGGGATCCGTTTTGTGCTCGCCGGGACCTTGATGTACGCCTTCCTGCGCTGGCGCGGGGCGCCGGCACCGACCTGGGCGCAGTGGAAAGCGGCCGGCATGATCGGGATTTTGTTGCTCGCGTGCGGTAACGGCGGCGTCAGTGTGGCCGAGCACATGGGTGTGGCCTCCGGTGTGGCGGCATTGGCGGTGGCAACGGTGCCGTTGTTTACCTTGTTGTGCGGCTATTTCTGGGGCGCGCGTAATACCCGTCTCGAATGGGCCGGGATTGCGCTCGGGTTGATCGGCATTGCCATGTTGAATCTCGGTTCGAACCTGCAATCGAGCCCGCAGGGGGCGCTGTTGCTGGTGTTCGCGGCGGCTTCCTGGGCGTTCGGCTCGGTCTGGAGCAAACACTTGCCGTTGCCAGCGGGTGCGATGGCCAGTGCTGTGGAAATGCTGGTCGGCGGCGTGGCGCTGCTGATCGGCAGTGCGCTGAGCGGCGAGCATCTGCAAGCCATGCCACCGATCGAAGGCTGGGCGGCCCTGGCGTATCTGACGTTCTTTGGCTCGATCATCGCGTTCAACGCGTATATGTATCTGTTGAATAACGTGCGTCCAGCGGCGGCGACCAGTTATGCCTACGTCAACCCGGCCGTGGCGGTGTTGTTGGGCATCGTGTTTGTCGGCGAGACCATCGGAATCGAAGAAGGGTTGGCGATGTTGGTGATCATCAGCGCTGTGGTGTTGATCGGATTGCCCCAGTGGCGCCGGGCGCCTGTGCAGCCGGCTGTAGTCGCGCCGACAGAATCCCGTGTGAATTAGGGTAAACTGCGCGCCATTGCATGTTGTTTTGCACACTTGTTTTGAAAAACCCGCGCTGAATTTTCCTACGGTAATCCCATGACTTTCGCCACCCTTGGCCTGATCGAACCCTTGCTGCGCTCTCTCGAGACGCTCGGCTACCAGACCCCGACGCCGGTTCAGGCGCAAGCCATTCCGGCGGTGCTGGCCGGTCGCGACCTGATGGCCGCGGCCCAGACCGGCACTGGCAAGACCGCCGGTTTCGCGCTGCCGCTCCTGCAATTGCTGGCTATGGAAGGGCCGAAAGTCACCGCCAACTCCGTGCGCGCGCTGATTCTGGTGCCGACCCGCGAGCTGGCCGAACAGGTTCACGAAGCCGTGCGTCAGTACGCCGAGAACCTGCCGTTGAGCACTTATGCGGTGTATGGCGGCGTCAGCATCAACCCGCAAATGATGAAACTGCGCAAAGGCGTCGACCTGCTGGTGGCCACGCCGGGTCGTTTGCTCGATCTGTTCCGCCAGAACGCGCTCAAGTTCAATCAGCTGCAAACCCTGGTGCTGGACGAAGCCGATCGCATGCTCGATCTGGGCTTTTCCGAGGAACTGGGCAACATTTACAAGGCGCTGCCGAAGAAACGTCAGACGCTGTTGTTCTCGGCGACATTCTCCGATGCGATCCGCACCCTGGCCGGGCAAATGCTCAACGATCCGCTGAGCATCGAAGTCAGCCCGCGTAACGTGGCGGCCAACACGGTTAAACAGTGGGTGGTGACGGTCGACAAGAAGCGCAAGCCCGAGCTGTTCGTTCACTTGCTGCGCAAAGGCAAGTGGAAGCAGGTGCTGGTGTTCGCCAAGACCCGCAACGGTGTCGACGCGCTGGTGGAAAAACTCCAGGGCCTGGGCATCAATGCCGACGGCATCCACGGCGACAAACCGCAGGCCACGCGTCAGCGCGCGCTGGACCGTTTCAAGGCCAGTGAAGTGCAGATCCTGGTGGCTACTGACGTCGCGGCCCGTGGTTTGGATATCGAAGATTTGCCGTTGGTGGTCAACTTCGACCTGCCGATCGTGGCCGAGGATTACATCCACCGCATCGGGCGTACCGGCCGTGCGGGTAACACCGGGCAGGCGATTTCGCTGGTGTGCGCCGATGAAGTGAATCTGCTGTCGGCCATCGAGACGTTGACTCGTCAGACATTGCCTCGGCAGATGGAGCATGACTTCGAGCCTGAACACCGCGTACCGGATACCGATGCCAGCGGTCAGGTGGTGAAGAAGCCGAAAAAGCCGAAGAAACCGAAGACCTCCGGTGGCGGCAAGCGCAACCTGGGCAAATGGGTTGAGAGCGGGGATGCTTCGGCGCCGGAGCCTTCGATCAAACCCGTGCGCAAAGTGCCGGTGTTCAACACCGGGCCGCGTAAAAAGAAGCCTTGAATACACGGGCGTCTGTTAGGCCGCTTTCGCGAGCAAGCCCGCTCCCACACTGATCGCATTCTTTCTGAAAGAACTCGGTCAAATGTGGGAGCGGGCTTGCTCGCGAAGGGCGCGCCTCGGTCTTCAGCTCTGGCGCTTCAACCACTCCACCATCCCCAACCCTGCCGCACGCCCACTGGCGAAACACGCGGTCAGCAGATAGCCGCCCGTCGGCGCTTCCCAATCCAGCATTTCCCCCGCACAGAACACGCCAGGCAATGGCTTGAGCATCAAGCGTTCATCCATCGACTCGAACATCACGCCGCCGGCGCTGCTGATGGCCTCGTCCAGTGGGCGGGTTTTTACCAGCGTCAGGGGCAACGCCTTGATCGCTTTGGCCAGCAGCGCTGGATCAGCGAAACATTCGGCCGGCGTGAGTTCGCGCAACAACGCCGCTTTCACACCGTCAATCCCAAGCTGGCTGTGCAGGTGTTTGGACATGGAGCGCGACCCACGCGGTTTGCTCAGCGCAACCTGAATTTTATCCACAGGCCGGCCCGGCAGCAGGTCGAGGTGAATGGTCGCCGAGCCGTGCCGGTTGATGGCTTCGCGGATCGGCGCCGAGAGGGCGTAAATCAAACTGCCTTCAATCCCGGTCGCAGTGATCACGCACTCGCCCAAGCGCGGCACGTCGTCATTGAGGCCGATGGCGATGTTTTTCAGCGGCGCACCGGCGAATTTACTGACCATCAAATCGCTCCAGGCCTGCACCTCGAAGCCGCAGTTGCTCGGTTGCATCGGGGTCAGTCCTACGCCGCGTTGTTCCAGCGGCAGCATCCACGCGCCGTCCGAACCGAGGCGCGACCAACTGCCGCCGCCGAGGGCCAGCAGGGTGGCGTCAGCCTTGACGGTTTTTTCGCCCTCGGGGCTGTCGATTCGCAAACCACCGCTGTCATCCCAACCGAGCCAGCGGTGGCGGGTGTGGATAACTACGCTGGCATCGCGCAACCGTTTGAGCCAGGCGCGCAGCAGGGGCGCGGCTTTCATGTCGGTCGGAAACACCCGGCCGGAGCTGCCGACGAAGGTTTCGATGCCCAGGTCATGAATCCATTGGCACAGCGCGTCGGCGCCAAAGGAGCGCAGCAGCGGCGCAATCTGTGGCGCGCGTTCGGCGTAGCGCGAGAGAAACGCCGGGTAGGCTTCGGAATGGGTAATGTTCATGCCGCCGACCCCGGCCAGCAGGAATTTGCGTCCCACCGAAGGCATGCCGTCGTACAGATCGACCTTGATCCCGGCCTGACTCAACACTTCAGCCGCCATCAGGCCGGCAGGGCCGCCGCCGATGATGGCGACGTGAGGGGAGAGGGCGGAGGAAGATCGGGTCATGGAATGCGCTGCGGTTTGGCGGAATGAAGGCGGGCATTCTACCAGCACCAATCCCTGTGGGAGCGGGCTTGTTCCCACAGGAGTTCGATGTTGCTTTGATGGGCTGGTTAAAAAACAACACACAGCTGTGTAGCCTATACGCCGCAAGGGCTGTAGGCCCTTCCACTCAGGTTATCCACAGGCAGTTCCACAGGCATTGTGGGTAAACCCCCACGTTTCAATGACAACCTGATGACTGCCACACCCGTTGCGCACTGTGATGCAAAATCCCATGCCGGCGCGCCAACGCCTTGCGGTCCTTGCTGTAGCCGCCGCCAATCACCCCCACCACCGGAATATCCCGGCCCAGACAATGACGCATCACGCTTTCATCCCGCGCCGCCACGCCTTCGTCCGTCAGCTTCAAATAACCCAGGGCGTCGTCCTTGTGCACATCGACGCCGGCGTCATACAACACCAGATCCGGTTGATAGAGCGGTAGCAAATAGTTGAGCGCATCGTCGACCACTTTCAGGTAGTCGGCATCGCCCATGCCCTTGGGCAACGGGATGTCCCAGTCACTTTCGGCTTTGCGTGCAGGAAAATTCTTTTCGCAGTGCAGGGAAACCGTCACCGCGTCCGGGGTGTTGTGCAGGATTCGTGCAGTCCCGTCGCCCTGATGCACGTCGCAATCGAATATCAGCACCCGATTCACCCGGCCACTTTCCAGCAGATAATGGCTGATCACTGCCAGGTCATTGAAAATGCAGAAGCCGGCCGGGTAATCGTAATGCGCGTGATGGGTGCCGCCGGCCAAGTGACAGGCCAGCCCGTGCTCCAGCGCCTGTTCCGCCGCCAGCAACGAACCGCCGACCGCGCGCACTGTGCGCCGGGCCAGGGCTTCGCTCCAGGGCAGGCCGAGGCGCCGTTGGTCTTCGCGGGACAACTCGCCACTCATGTAACGTTCGATATAGGCAGCGTCATGGGCGAGAGCGAGAATCTCCGGGGGGCAGAGTTCGGGGCGCAGCAGGTCGGCGTCCCGGGTGAGGCCGCTGTCCACCAGGTGATCGCGCAGCAGGCGAAACTTGTCCATGGGGAAGCGGTGATCCACCGGGAACTCGGGGCTGTAGTCTTCGTGATAAATCAGCGGCAGCGGCATGATGATTTCATGTAGGAATGAGAGAAGGATCCTACCAGCGATGTAGACTTGCGGCATGGAAACGGGGGAACGCAATGGAGCCAATACTGCAACTCGAAAGTGCGCGACTGCTGTTGCGGCAGTGGCGCGATGAGGATTTGCCGGAGTTTGCGGCGATGTGTGCCGATCCGCAGGTGATGCGTTATTTTCCGGCGCCGTTGAGCCGTCTGGAAAGCGCCTCGCTGATCGGACGCATTCGCGGGCATTTTGCCGAGCACGGTTTCGGCCTGTGGGCACTGCAACGCAAGGACACCGGCCAGTTCATCGGGTTTACCGGCCTGGGTGTGGTGGGTTTCGACGCGCCCTTCACCCCCGCGACCGAAATCGGTTGGCGCCTGGCCCGCGAACATTGGGGCCTGGGGTATGCCGGTGAAGCGGCGTGGACCGCTCTGCGTTGTGGGTTTGACCGGTTGGGGCTGACAGAAGTCGTGTCCTTCACCACCCAAACCAACACGCCTTCCGAGAAAGTCATGCAGGCGATCGGCATGCACCATGATTCAGCCGATGACTTCGAGCATCCCAAGCTCGCGGCCGACCATCCCCTGCGTCACCATGTGCTGTACCGCATCACCCGTGAACAATGGCTGCAAACCTTGCATGGATAAGCCGACGCGGACGTTTACAATGGCTCCCATATTGTTGGCCCGGGCCAGAAACTGAATCGACCGTCGCAGCCAAGACTGCGCGGCAATGTTTTGCGTGAGGAGAGTCTGAATGAGCCAAGTGTTGGATGATCTGGTCGACCTGTTGACCCTGGAACCGATCGAGGAAAACCTGTTCCGTGGCCGCAGTCAGGACCTGGGTTTTCGCCAGTTGTTCGGCGGTCAGGTGCTCGGCCAGTCGCTGTCGGCGGCCAGTCAGACGGTAGAAGAAACGCGCCACGTACATTCGATGCACGGGTATTTCCTGCGTCCGGGCGATGCCGGGTTGCCAGTGGTGTATCAGGTTGACCGGGTACGCGACGGCGGCAGTTTCAGTACGCGCCGGGTGACGGCGATCCAGAAAGGCCACCCGATTTTCACTTGCAGCGCCTCGTTCCAGTACGACGAAGAAGGCTTCCAGCACCAACTCGAGATGCCGGTGGTGGTCGGCCCGGAAAACCTGCCGTCGGAACTGGAGCTGACCCAACAGCGCGCGCACCTGATCCCGGAAAAAATGCGCGAAAAGCTGCTGTGCCCGAAGCCGATCGAATTCCGCCCGGTGACTGAGAAAGACCCTTACAACCCGCAGCCGTCCGACCCGGTCAAGTACGTGTGGTTTCGTGCCGACGGTGCGTTGGCCGACTCACCGGCGCTGCACAAATACTTGCTGGCCTATGCCTCGGACTTCGGTCTGCTGGTGACCTCGATGCAGCCCCATGGCAAGTCGGTCTGGCAGAAAGACATGCAGGTTGCCAGCCTCGATCACGCGCTGTGGTTCCATCAGGATCTGCGCGCCGATGACTGGTTGCTTTATGCGATGGACAGCCCGTGGGCGGGCAACTCCCGTGGCTTCAACCGTGGCAGCGTGTTCAATCGCGCCGGGCAGCTGGTGGCTTCGGTCACGCAAGAAGGCCTGATTCGTCATCGCAAGGATTGGGCATGAGCCTGGCCGAGGTGCGTCATTGGGTCTTCGACATGGACGGCACCCTGACGGTGGCCGTGCATGACTTCGTGGCGATTCGCGTGGCGTTGGCGATCCCGGCCGAAGACGACATCCTGACGCACCTCGCGGCGCTGCCAGCCGATGAAGCGGCGGCTAAACATGCGTGGCTGCTGGAGCATGAACGTGATCTGGCGCTGAGTTCGAAACCGGCGCCGGGCGCGGTGGAACTGGTGCGTGAGTTGGCCGGGCGCGGTTATCGTCTGGGCATTCTGACGCGCAATGCCCGGGAACTGGCGCATGTGACCCTGGAGGCGATCGGCCTGGCCGACTGTTTCGCGGTGGAGGATGTGCTGGGCCGCGATGAAGCACCGCCCAAGCCGCATCCCGGTGGTTTGCTGAAACTGGCCGAGGCCTGGAAGGTGCCGGCGAGCGAGTTGGTGATAGTCGGTGATTACCGCTTTGATCTGGATTGCGGACGGGCGGCGGGAGCGCGGACGGTGTTGGTGAATTTGCCGGATAACCCGTGGCCGGAGCTGACGGATTGGCATGCAGCGGATTGCGGGGTGTTGCGGGAAATGGTGTTGGCTTGAGGGCCCCTTCGCGAGCAAGCCCTCTCCCACATTTAACCGAGTTCTACCAGAGGAATGCGGTCGAATGTGGGAGCGGGCTTGCTCGCGAAGGCGCCAGTTCGGGCACCAAAAAACTCACTGCCCGAACAACACCTTCTGCCCCTCAGGCGACGTAAACATCCCATCCCCGTTATGCCCAACCCCCGGCACTTCGACCAGCCGCTGGTTCACCCCACGCGGGTTACGACGCAGCAAATAATCAAAGTAAAAATGCCCGCGAGCCAGCCGATTGGTGCCCTGGGCTTGCGCTTCGCAACCTTTATCCAGCGCAGGATGCTGCGGGTCTGTGTCTTGCTGTCCGAGCAGATACGTCACGTCACGCTTGACGTAACTGCCTTCAATCTGTGGCGCTGTTTGCCCACTGGCATAGAGGGGTAAATCCGTCAGGCCATACTTCCAGCGGTTGAAACCGGGGCATTTCGCATGATCAAACGCCACGGGGCGCCGCTCATCGAAATACGCATACGAGGAAGGGTTGGCGACCACATAACGGACTTTCACACCGGCCGCCGTGAGCGCCGGTTGGTCGTGAGCCAGCAACGCATAACGCTGAACCACCTGGGCACCCCCGGAATGACCGGCGATGACGATTTGTTTCACATCCGGAAACTGTTGCTGGTCGCTGACTCTCGCGATGATCTGATCCAGTGCCCCATAGGAGCTCAGCGCAAACGGGGCGGTGGATAAACCGCCGGCCATCCAGTCATTGCCCTGCCAGCGCAGGACGGTGTCCGCCACTGGATGCAGGGCTACATCGGTTTCGTTGAGAAATTGTGGGGCAATCACCAGTGTGGTTTGGTTTTGTCCTGCCAGTTCCGCTGCCTGCTCGGCGCTCTGGCGGTAGGTTTCAGCGTTGCGTAAACGGCCGTGGATGATGATCAGCACCCGCTCGATTTTCGCTGGCGCGGCGCCGAGGCTCACCGCCATCTCGCCTTCTTTGAGTAACAGCCGGCCGGGGCTGAGTTCTTTGACCGCATGCTCGGCAGCTTGGGTACTTGCGCAGGTAAACAGTACAGCTGACAGCCACTTATTCATTTACAGGTTTTTCGCCGCAAAAGTATCGCACTGGCCCACCTGGCCTTGTGCAAATCCGGTTTTAAACCAGCGCACTCTTTGCGCTGACGTACCATGGGTAAACGAGTCCGGCACCACGCGACCCTGACCTTGCTGCTGCAAGCGGTCGTCGCCGATGGCGTTGGCGGCGTTCAAGGCTTCTTCGATATCGCCGGGTTCCAGCCAGTTCAGACGCTTTTGCGCATTGTTGGCCCAAACCCCGGCCAGGCAATCGGCCTGCAATTCCTGGCGCACGAGTAAACCGCCATCGCCTTCCATTTGCCGGCCTTGCGCTTGGGCGGTCTGAATTTTCGCGGAAACGCCGAGCAAGGTCTGAACGTGGTGTCCGACTTCGTGAGCGATCACATAGGCCTGCGCGAAGTCACCGGCGGCGGAAAAGCGTTGCGACATTTCCTGGAAGAACGCCATGTCCAGGTAGACCTTCTGATCGGCCGGGCAATAGAACGGACCGGTTGCCGATGTCGCCAGACCACAGGCGGAATTGACGCGATTGCTGAACAGCACCAGGGTCGGGTTCTTATACTGCCGGCCCGCCTGCTGGAAAATCTGGCCCCAAGTGTCTTCGGTGTCGCCGAGGACTGAGCGCACAAACTCGGCGCCCTCATCGTTGGCCGGCGGCGCCTTGCGCGTTTGATTGGTGGCCGGCGCAGATTGCTCGCTCATTTGGCCGGTGAGTTGTCCGAGGATCTGCATCGGATCCTGGCCGGTGATCCAGCCGATGCCGACAATCAAAATGATCGCGGTCAGGCTCAGGCCCTTGCCGCCACCGAAACGCATCCCGCCGCCGCCACCGCCGACATCATCACCACGGGCATCGACCACGTTGTCGCTGCGTCGGCCTTTTTTCCATAGCATGTGGGAATCCTCTCATTGTCCGTGGGGATGAGTGTTGCTGGTGTACGGGGGCGACGCCAGTCCGGTCGTCCGGGTTTCTGCGTGTGCCAGCATGCAATGCAGCTTTGACGGCATCGGGAACCTTGCAGACTGTAGGAACATGGATAGCCCATCGAATTCCGTCAGGCGATGGGTTTTTATCGAATGGGTGAATGCCTGTGCTTGTCGACTGTTCAGTTCCAGATTTCGCGTTATGCGGTTCATCTTCTAGAATAATGCAAATTCTGTTTGGAATCTCCCATGGCCGGCAGTCAGATCGAACGTGTTTTCAGCGTGCTGGAACGTCTTACCAGTGACCCTCGCGGCCTGCAGATGCAGACGCTGGCGGAACAGCTGGACATCCCTAAAAGCGCAACCCATCGCTTGCTCGCCGAGCTGATCCGCTTGGGTTATGTGCGACAGAATCCGGAGAACCTGCGCTATCACCTGTCGACCAAACTGGTGGCGATGGGGTTTCGTTACCTGGCGGGCAGCGGCGCCGATATCGTGCAGCCGGTGCTGGATCGCCTGGCTCAGGAGACCGGTGAACTGGTGCGCCTGGGCATCATTGAGGGCGAGCGGCAGATATGGATCGCCAAGTCTCAAGGTGCCCGGTCCGGCCTGCGATACGACCCGGACATGGGCCGCGATGCGCCGTTGTTCTATACCGCCTCGGGCCACGCGTGGCTGGCGTGCATGAGCGATGCCGAGGCGTTGTCGCTGGTAGAACGTCAGGGCGGTGAGCGACCGAAGGACCTGGGGCCGAATGCGCCGCGTTCCAACATTGAATTGCTGGAACGTCTACGTCTGGCGCGCGATCAGGGCTATGCCTGGGTTGAAGAGAGCTCGGCGGTGGGCACCTCGGCGATTGCTGCCGTGGTGAGGCACCCGAGCGAGGGGCGGGTGCTGGGGGTGCTGAGCATCGCCGGACCGAGTGCGCGAATGCCGGGCGCGCGGTTGCATGAGTTGGCACCGCTGTTGTTGACGTTTGCCCAAGAGTTGTCGGCGGCGAGCCTTGCTTCAGAGTTGTTCAGTTAATTTGGGCACACCACCTCCCAAAATTGATCTCTGTTCATCTGAAAACTGTGCGTTGTTCGAACACTTTCGGCCTATGCTTGTATAGGAATCTGGAACCAGGTTCTAAATTATTGGAATTCGCCAGGCGCAAGGGAACCCATATGACCATCAGCACCCCGCTTTCCGGCGTAAATCGCCCCTTCAAAGGGATTTTGCTGATCGTTGTTGCCACCTTCCTCTTTTCCAGTCACGACGCCCTGTCCAAATACCTCTTGGGCTTTTACCCGATGGTCATGGTCGTTTGGGCGCGTTATGTGGTTCACACCTTGTTGATGGCCGGGATTTTTCTGCCGCAATCAGGGTTGGGCGTGCTTCGTACCAAGCGACCTTTGCTGCAGGTGATGAGGGCGTTGTGTCTGCTGGGCACCAGTCTGTTTTTCACCACCGGTTTGCAATACATCCCGTTGGCCGAAGCCACGGCGGTCAACTTTCTTGCGCCGGTGCTGGTCACCGCGTTGTCGGTGCCGTTGCTGGGTGAGCACGTCACCCGTGGCCAATGGATCGCGGTGATTTGTGGCTTTATCGGCGTATTGATCATCGTCCACCCGGGCGGTGATCTGTTCACGCCTGCGGTGCTGTTGCCGTTCTGCTCGGCGCTGTTTTTCTGCTTCTATCAATTGCTCACCCGCAAGCTCAGTAACATCGACAGCCCGACCACCAGTAACTTCTTCGCCGGCCTGTGCAACACCTTGGTGATGTGTGTACTGGTGCCGTTCTTCTGGCAAATGCCAACCTTTGGGCATGGCTTGATGATGGTGGCGTTGGGTGCTTGCGGGATGACGGCTCACTTGTTTTTGACTCAGGCGTTCCGCTACGCCGCGCCTGCGCTGCTGGCGCCGTTCGGTTATTGCCAGATTGTGTTTGCCGGGTTGCTGGGCTGGCTGCTGTTTTCCCACACGCCAACCCTGACCACCGTGGTCGGGATCGCGGTGATTTGCTGCAGCGGGTTGACGGCGGCGTGGCAACAGAGTCGTCGGTAGGCGAAACAAAAAGGCAGGCCTGGAATCAGGCCTGCCAGGGGAAGGGCAATTACTCGGTAACGGCAGGAATCTTGCGCGGTGCCATGAAGTACATCCAGGTCAGGGCGATGAAGTACATCGCCGGAATCAGGGTGAACAGCACGGTGTAGTTGTTGTTGGTGACGGTCAGAATGTGGCCGACCAACTGCGTCATGAACATCCCGCCGATGGCTGCGCACATGCCGCCAAAACCAAATACCGTACTCATCATGTGTTTAGGCGTGTAGTCCATTACCAGGCTCCAGATGTTTGCGGTCCAGGCCTGGTGCGCGCCGATGGCCAGGGAAATGGCGGCCACCGCGACCCACAGACTGCTCGAACCGGCTGCCATGATTACGCCGATGATGCAGCAGGCGAACAGAAACATGGACATCAGCCGCGCCTTGATCGGGTTGATGCCGCGACCGATCAGGAACGAAGAGAGAATCCCGCCACCGACACTGCCGAAGTCCGCCGTCAGGTAGATGATGATCAGCGGAATACCCATCTGGGTCACGTTGATCCCCAGGTTGTATTGCTGATTGAGGAACGGCGGCAGCCAGTACAGGTAGAACCAGAACACCGGCGCGGTCATCGAGTAGGCGAGGGCGAAGGCCCAGGTGCCGCGCATGCGCAGGATTGTCGAAAACGATACGTGGGCCTGTTCCGGTTCCACTTCTTTCTGGATGTAGTCCAGCTCTGATTGTTTGACGCCTGGATGATCTTCCGGGTTGAAGTACTTCAAGCCCCAGAACAGCAACCAGATACCGCCCAGCGCCGACATGCACAGGAACGCAGCCTGCCAGCCCCACACGTGGAGGATCAGCGGCAACAGCATCGGGGTGAACATCGCGCCGACGTTGGTCCCGGCATTGAAAATACCGGTCGCCACCGCACGTTCGCCAGCCGGGAACCACAGGCGCGTGGTTTTCACGCAGGCCGGGTAATTGGCGGCTTCGGTCAGACCGAGGATAAAGCGGCAGACCATGAAGCCGACTGCCGAAGTGGCCAGGCCATGAGCACCGGTGGCGATGCTCCAGAGCAGCACCGCGCAGAAGAACACACGCTTGACGCCGACCCGGTCGATCAACCGGCCTTGCAGCACGAAACCGATGGCATAGCCGACCTGGAACCAGAAGTTGATGTTGGCGTAGTCCATCGCCGTCCAGCTCATTTCCTTGGCGAGGATGGGCTGCATGACGCCGAGGGCGGCACGGTCGATGTAGTTCAGGGTCGTCGCAAAAAACACCAGCGCCAGCATGCCCCAACGGGTTTTGCCGACCGCCATGGCACCGCGGATCTTGTCGCCGATACCGCCGATGGCAGGAGTCATGGAGGAGCGCTCCACGGGAGAACTTTGAGAAGGAGTCATGTAGTCCACCGATTGTTTTTATGTGGTGTTCTGGGTCTTTGGTAACCGAACCTGATGGTTTATGACCGGGCTCAATGTGGAGTTGATGTTGCGCAGTGGACAAAAAATCGTCAATTCGCCAAAGGCCATTGTGTTCGATAATCGCACGCAAAACTAACCGGATAGTACACTTTGAATTGCTGTGCGGGATTGCTCAGCCAATAATTCACTTCAAGAAAAACGCAGTCCTGTAGGAGCACGGCTTGCCGGCGATGGCAGCCGCGAGATCGCCATCGCCGGCAAGCCGTACTCCTACATAAAGCAAGCGTGCAGCGCCCCAACAAGACTGTCTCCACCACCGGGAGTCGAAATATGCAGCGTTCCATTGCCACCGTGTCCTTGAGCGGTACCCTGCCGGAAAAACTCGAAGCCATTGCCGCCGCCGGTTTTGACGGGGTGGAGATTTTCGAGAACGACCTTCTCTACTACGACGGCAGCCCGCGGGAAATTAAACAGATGTGCGCCGATCTCGGGATCGCGATCACGCTGTTTCAACCGTTCCGCGACTTCGAAGGGTGCCGCCGTGACCGACTGCCGCGCAATCTGGAACGGGCCGAGCGCAAGTTCGACTTGATGCAGGAACTGGGCACCGACCTGGTGTTGGTGTGCAGCAACGCGTCCGCCGATTCCGTCGGCGATGAGCAAATCCTCGTCGACGACTTGCGCCTGCTGGCCGAACGCGCTGGTGCGCGAGGCCTGCGAATCGGTTACGAAGCGCTGGCCTGGGGCCGGCATGTGAACACTTATCAACAGGTGTGGAACATCGTCCGCCAGGCTGATCACCCGAGCCTTGGCGTGTTGCTGGATAGCTTTCACACGCTGTCGCTCAAGGGCGACCCGAGCGCCATCGCCGAGATTCCAGGCGACAAGATTTTCTTTGTGCAAATGGCCGACGCACCGATCCTGGCGATGGACGTGCTGGAGTGGAGCCGACATTTCCGCTGCTTCCCCGGCCAGGGCGAATTCGATTTGCCGGGTTTCCTCGCGCCGATCATCAAGAGTGGTTACACCGGGCCGCTGTCGCTGGAAATCTTCAATGACGGTTTCCGCGCCGCGCCCCCTCGGGCCAATGCCGCTGACGGTTTGCGTTCGTTGCTGTACCTCGAAGAGAAAACCCGCCAGCGCCTGGCGCAGAAAGCCCAACCGGCGACTAACCTCGACATCCTGTTCGAGACCCCGACGGCCAGCGTGTACAACGGCATCGAGTTTCTCGAGTTTGCGGTGGACGAAAGCCTCGGCGCCAAGCTTTCCCATTGGCTGGAGCGGCTGGGTTTCGTCAAGGCCGGGCAGCATCGCTCCAAGAGCGTGAGCCTGTTGCGTCAGGGCGATATCAATCTGATCCTCAACTCCGAGCCTTACTCGTTCGCCCACAGCTTTTTCGAAGCGCACGGTCCATCGCTGTGTGCCACTGCTGTGCGGATCAAAGACAGCGCGAGCGCGCTGGCCCGGGCCGTGGCTTACAAAGGCCAGCCGTATCGCGGACTGGTCGGCCCCAATGAATTGGAACTGGCCGCGGTACGCGCACCGGATGGCAGCCTGATTTATCTGGTGGACCAGGAAGCCGACGTCTACGGCACCGACTTCAATCTGCTTCCAGCGGCCGTGGCCAGCGGCGGCCTCAAGCGCATCGACCACATGGCCATGGCGTTGCCAGCCGACAGCCTCGACAGTTGGGTGCTGTTCTACAAAAGCTTGCTGGATTTCGAGGCCGATGACGAAGTGGTGTTGCCCGACCCGTATGGTCTGGTAAAAAGCCGCGCGCTACGCAGCCGCGACAGTTCGATTCGCTTGCCGTTGAACATTTCCGAGAACCGTAACACCGCGATCTCACACGCGCTGTCGAGTTATCGCGGCTCCGGTGTGCATCACATCGCGTTCGATTGCGATGACATCTTTGCGCAAGTCAGCCGCGCGAAAGAGGCGGGCGTGCCGTTGCTGGACATCCCGCTCAATTACTACGATGACCTCGCCGCGCGGTTCGACTTCGATGACGAGTTCCTCAGCGAACTGGCGTACTTCAACGTGCTGTACGACCGCGATGCCCAGGGCGGCGAACTGTTTCATGTGTACACCGAGCCGTTCGAAGGGCGATTCTTCTTTGAAATCATTCAGCGCAAGAACGGCTATGCCGGCTACGGCGCGGCCAACGTCGCGGTGCGACTGGCGGCGATGGCCAAATCCCGCAGCGGTGCCATTCGTCAGGCCAAGTTGTAGGAAAATCGTAAACGCCGGGACAAACCGCTGCCGCGCGGCTTCCTTCACTGTGCGGCGCGGCCCATAATCGCCAGCCTGTGCAGTGATGGCCGTGAGCCCGCAATGACAATGACTTCAGAACGCTCCGCAGTGCCCGCCGAACCGATCGTCGAGCCTCGCAAAAGCCGCAAAAACAACCCGGAAAAGACCCGCGAGAACATCCTTCAAGAGGCGATTGTCGAGTTCGTCCAACAGGGGCTTTCCGGTGCTCGCGTCGATGCAATCGCCGAGCGTATCCACACCTCCAAACGCATGATCTATTACTACTTCGGCAGTAAAGAGCAGCTCTACGTTGAAGTGCTGGAAAAGCTCTACGGGGACATTCGCAGCACTGAAAACCGTTTGCTCCTGACCGAGCTGGAACCGGTCGAGGCAATTCGGCGCCTGGTGGAATTCACCTTCGACCACCATGATCACAATGTCGATTTCGTGCGCATCGTCAGCATCGAGAACATTCACAACGCTGAATACGTGAAGCGCTCCGATGCGATCAAGGCGATGAACAATACGATCCTCGATTCACTGGGCGAGATTTTGCGTCGCGGTGCCGAGGAGGGTCTGTTCCGCGCAGGGCTTGTGCCGCTGGATGTGCATCTGTTGATCAGTTCGTTCTGCTTCTATCGCGTATCGAACCGTCATACCTTCGGTGAGATTTTTCAGATCGACTTGCCGGACGAAGCCATCAAACAGCGCCATCGGGCGATGATTTGCGAGTCGGTTTTGCGTTACTTGCAGGCCTGACAGGAGGTGAGGGGGCTATCCCCTCACTGCATCCCCTCAGTCGTTCATGCTCTGAAAGTGTGCCAGCATTCGCTGCGCATCCGGCACTACGCCGCTGAACAATTCAAACGCCTTCACCGCCTGAAACACCGCCATGGTGCCGCCATCCAGCGTGCGGCAACCGAGCACGCGGGCGTTGCGCAGCAGTTCGGTTTCCAGCGGGAAGTAAACGATCTCCGCCACCCACAATTCTGTGCGAAGCAACTCGACCGGCACCGGCGTGCCCGGCAGCTTTTTCATGCCCATGGGCGTAGTGTTCACCAAGCCATCAGCCAGGCCCAAAGTGCTCGGCAAATCGTGCCCGGCCACCGCACGGCCAGCCCCGAAGTGTTGATTGAGATTGTCCGCCAGTGCCTGCGCGCGGCCTGGCTCCACGTCAAAAATACTCAGCAGTTGTACGCCTTCGCTCAACAGCGCGTGGGCCACTGCCGCACCTGCACCTCCGGCACCCATTTGTACGACGCGCTCACGGGCAGCGTCCTTCAAGCCACGGCGAAAACCTTCGGCAAAACCCAGGCAGTCGGTGTTATGGCCGATGCGCTTACCGTCCTTCAACACCACCGTGTTCACCGCGCCGATGCCGCGCGCTTCCGGCGACAGTTCGTCGAGCAGCGGGATGATCGCCTGCTTGCACGGGAAGGTGATGTTCAGGCCGGTGAAATTCATCTGCTCGGCCGCCATCAGCAAGTCGGGCAGGGCGCTGCTGTCGAGCTTCAACTGATCCAGGTCGATCAAGCGATAGAGGTAGCGCATGCCCTGCGCTTCGCCTTCATGTTCATGCAGCGCCGGTGTCCGGGAGGCTTGAATTCCGGCGCCGATCAGCCCGGCCAATACGCTGTTGTGCTGAGTCATTGCGTTAACCCCTTCAACTGCAGACTGAAATGTTCCAGGGCCAGGCGATAGCCATGGCTGCCGAAACCGGCCATCACGGCGGTGGCGATGGCCGAGACGAACGAGTGATGCCGGAAAGGCTCGCGGGCGTGGACGTTCGACAGGTGGACTTCGATCACGGGCAGTTCGCTGGCGACAAGGGCATCGCGGATCGCAACCGAGGTGTGGGTCCACGCGGCGGGGTTGATCACAATCCCGGCGCAACGACCGCGAGCGGCGTGAATCCAGTCGAGCAATTCACCTTCGTGGTTGGTCTGGCGAAATTCCACGATCAAGCCGAATTCTTCAGCGGCACGTCCGCACAGCGCCGAGATGTCTGCCAGGGTTTCGTGGCCATAAGTCGCCGGTTCACGGGTGCCGAGCAGGTTCAGGTTCGGGCCGTTGAGCACCAGAACGATAGGGGGCATCGAGGGTCTCTCCACTTATTATTTTTGGAATAGGCTGTAGGTTTCAGCCTGTGGAGATAAATTGTACTAGCTGGTTAATTTGGTCAATTGAAGAGACGTCGCGAAGGGGATTTGTGGGCGGTGATCGGACGGTTTCGCTGTTTATCGCGGCAGATGCTCAACCAGAAAATCGATAAAAGCGCGCAATCTCAGGGGCACATGGCGGCTTTGCGGATACAGCAACGTGAACGGTCGCGAGCGTCCGCAGTAAGGCTTCAATACTTCCACCAGCGAGCCATCGGCCAGTTCGTTTTCGACGATAAACCGGTACGTCTGAAACAGTCCCGCGCCGTGTTTTGCCAGGGTCACGCCACCCAGCACATCGTCAGAGCAACTGAGGCTGCCCTCGGCGAGAATCTCCCGTGGCGCATCGTTGTCGTTGAACAACCAGGCAATCCGCCGACCGCTGCTGGGCAATTCGTACTGAATGCATTCGTGCTGCGCCAGGTCGTCCAAGCTTTGTGGGACGCCCGCGCGTTTGAGGTATTCGGGGCTGGCAATCATCACCAGCGCGGCGTCCTCCAGATGTCGGGCAATCAAGCCGGAATCCGGAATCGCCCGTACGCGGATGGCCATGTCATAACCTTCGCCAACGAAATCGATGTTGCGATTGCTGATGTGCGACTCGACCTTTACATCGGGAAAGCGCGCCCGAAACGTCGGCAGCAACGGCAAAATCCGGTGGTGTGCATAAGTCGTGGGAATGCTGATCCGCAACGTGCCGGACGGTTGCTGCTGCTGGCCCATGACCTCGCGTTGGGCTTCGATCAGTTGCGCCAGCGCCTGGCGGCATTCTTCGTAATACCGGCTACCACTGTCGGTCAACTTCACGCTACGGGTCGTGCGCGCGAACAGCCGCACGCCCAGGCGTTCTTCCATGCGCGATACCGAACGGCTGACGGCGGCCGGCGTTACGCCCGCCACCAGCGCGGCGGCAGTAAAGCTCCCGGCCTCAGCCGCCAGGCAAAACAGTTCGATGCTGCCCAGCTGAAGATCATCGAAGACTCGCTGCATGATTGATTACACCGGGGATCAAATGAGGGACGCAATGGCGTCACTGTAGATGAAATAGCCGTGGCAGTGCTTATCTGGAGCGGCGGCTTTTTGCAGGCATGGTGAAAGGATTGCTTACTATTTTGATGCAGTAGACGGCGAGTCAAAAAACGCTGAAGCGCTAGTCTGAAATCGAATCTCACCCATTATCGGGTTCTTCAAGGAATGGAGAATCTTTGCACTCTATAACCTAACGGATGGGTTAGCATGAACGTTTGTCGCTACAAGGGCTATTCATTGGTCGTCATGCTGCGCGATGAACATTGTCCGCCTCATGTCCACGTCGATGCTCGAACGTGGAGCGCACGCTTCAAATTCTGTTTCTGGCACAACGGCGTGGAGCTCTGGGATGTCGTACCTCATTCGCAACGACCCCCTGCAGCGGTGCTGGAGGGATTGCGTCAGGCGTTGCGGCAACCGGCGCATTTACGGCGAGCACGCGGCTTCTGGTGGAGCAAATTGCGTACGGCCTGCCTCGATAATCAGTTGTGGGATTGGGAGGGCAATGAAGTGGTCGTGATGAAACGAATCGCCTGCACGACCTACCTGATTGGCTCGGCCTGTTACGAGCCCGAAACGAACAAGACGTTGTTGTCCCTGATGGGGGCTGCCGAGGGAGTGGAAATCGAATTATGAAAACGATACAGGCGAACATTCAGGCGGATCGCCCCGTTACCGAAGAAACACTGGATCAGGCCATTCAGCGAGGCGAGTTGAGTCGTCGTAGCGGTTTGAATGCGACAGCAGTGACCTGCACAGGGCATTGCCTGGTCATCGGCTTTGAAGACGGCAGTGGCGTGCTGCTACCGGCGAAGAACTACCCGGAGTTTGATGGCTTTGACGATGGGGACTTCGCCGACTTGAAGGTTGGCTTTTCGGGAACCGCGCTCTGTCATGAAGGCAGGGATTTACAGGTGTCCATCGCTGGACTGATTTCAGCGAGCAAGCCACTGATGGACATGGCGTCTTCAGTCATCGCCTCGCGCAATGGTCGTCAGAGCAGTGTTGCCAAGGCCGAGGCTGCGCGGGCCAATGGCAAAAAGGGCGGTCGCCCGCGCAAGGTGGATTCGGTTCTTTGATCGCCCACAAAGCCGTCGTCATGACGGCTGATTTGTACCGGCAACTGCTATCAACGACGGGTCAACAACACCCCGGATTCCATGTGATGCGTCCATGGGAACTGGTCAAACATCGCGCACTGAGTGATGCGATGCGTGTCGTGCAACTGGGCGATGTTCGCCGCCAGCGTTTCCGGATTGCAGGAGATGTAGAGGATGTTGTCGAAGCGTCGGGTCAACTCGCAGGTGTCCGGGTCCATGCCGGCACGGGGCGGGTCGACGAACACGCTACCGAACTCGTAGCTCTTGAGGTCGATGCCGTGCAGGCGACGGAACGGGCGGACTTCGTTCAGCGCTTCGGTCAGCTCTTCAGCGGACAGGCGCACCAACGTAACGTCATCCACCGCGTTTTCGCTGAGGTTGCTCAAGGCTGCGTTGACTGATGTCTTGCTGATTTCCGTGGCCAGCACTTTGCGTACGCGGGTGGCGAGCGGCAGGGTGAAGTTGCCGTTGCCGCAGTACAACTCCAGCAAATCGTCGGTGCGATCACCGAGAGCATCGTAAGCCCAGTTGAGCATCTTCTGGTTGACGGTGCCGTTGGGCTGGGTGAACGCGCCTTCCGGCTGGCGATAGCTGAAGGTGCGGCCGCCGACGTCGAGCTTCTCCACCACATAATCGTGGCCGATCACTTCGCGTTTGCCCTTGGAGCGACCGATGATGCTGACGTTCAGGTCGGCGGCCAGTTTCGTGGCTGCTGCATGCCAATGCTCGTCCAGCGGGCGGTGATAGCACAGGGTGATCATCGCATCGCCAGCCAGGGTGGTCAGGAACTCCACCTGAAACAGCTTGTGGCTCAGGGCCGCACTGGCTTTCCATGCCGCTTTGAGCTGCGGCATCAACTGATTGATGCGCAAGCTGGCGATTGGAAACTCTTCGATCAGGATCGGCGTACGTTTGTCTTCCTGGGAAAACATCGCGTAGTGCCGCTCGCCGGCTTCACGCCACAGGCGGAACTCGGCGCGCAGGCGGAAGTTTTGCAGCGGCGAGTCGAAGACGGCCGGTTCAGGTGCATCGAACGGGGCCAGCAGGTCACGCAGGCGCGTGACCTTTTCTTCGAGCTGAACGGCGTAGGCCTGGGAATCAAAAGTCATGCGTTGAACCAACCCAACTTGATCACGAACAGAATCGACAGAATCACCAGCGCCGGGTTCAGCTCACGGCCGCGACCTGACATCAGCTTGATTGCGGTCCAGGAAATGAAACCGAAGGCGATGCCATTGGCGATTGAATAAGTGAACGGCATGGCCAGAGCGGTGATCACGACCGGTGCGGCGACGGTAATGTCGTCCCAGTCTATTTCGGCCAGGCCGGAGGTCATCAGTACGGCGACGAACAGCAGTGCCGGTGCCGTGGCAAACGCCGGAACGCTGGCGGCCAGTGGCGAGAAGAACAATGCCAGCAGGAACAGAATCGCAACCACAACGGCGGTCAGGCCGGTGCGGCCACCGGCACTCACGCCAGCTGCGGATTCGATGTAGCTGGTGGTGGTCGAGGTGCCCAACAGCGAGCCGGCCATGGCGGCGGTGCTATCGGCGATCAGGGCACGGCCCATTTTCGGCATGTGGCCGTCCTTGCCCATCAGGCCGGCGCGTTTGGCGACGCCGATCAGGGTGCCGGAGTTGTCGAACAGGTCGACAAACAGGAAGGCGAAAATCACGCTGACCAGACCGATGTCCAGTGCGCCTTTGATGTCCAGTTGCAGGAAGGTCGGGGCCAGCGACGGAGGCATCGACATCACGCCGCCGAACGGGGTGAAGCCCATCACGATCGAAACGGTGGTTACCACCAGAATGCCGATCAGCACTGCGCCGCGTACGGCCAGGGCTTCGAGAGCAACGATCAGGGCAAAACCCAAGGTCGCGAGGATCGGGGCCGGTTGTTTCAGGTCACCGAGGCCGACCATGGTCGCCGGGTTGCTGACCACGATACCCGCGTTATGCAGGGCTATCAGCGCCAGGAACAGACCGATACCAGCGGCAATCGCCGAGCGCAGCGGCAGCGGGATGCTGTTGATGATCCATTCACGGATGCGGAAGATCGACAGCAGGAAGAAGCACACCGCCGAGATGAACACCGCCCCCAGCGCCACTTGCCAGGTGTGGCCCATGTGCAGAACCACGGTGTAGGTAAAGAAGGCGTTCAGTCCCATGCCCGGTGCGAGTGCGATCGGGTAGTTGGCGATCAGGCCCATCACTGTCGAGCCGAAGGCGGCTGCCAGGCAGGTGGCGACGAACACGGCGCCCTTGTCCATGCCGGTCTCGCCGAGAATGCTCGGGTTGACGAATAGGATGTAGGCCATGGCCAAAAAGGTCGTGACGCCCGCCAGAATCTCGGTGCGTACGTTGGTGTTGTGTGCCTTGAGTTGAAACAGCCTTTCCAGCATGTCTGCTCCCCGTGGCGCGCCCGGCGCCGTGAATGTATCGACCTCAACAGCAAAGCACAGACCGCTGAACGCGCCTGGGAAATTACTGTGGGCCGGAAAAAGCCGCGCATCATACCAGCCGCGTGGGGTTATGGCTGCTTATGGCTGCGATCGTCGTCGATGTTTTGCCGTCAAGTGAAGTGAGCCATACTGCGCGCTGGTTTTGGGGGTATCTATGTATTGCGTGAAAAAGCCCGTGAACGCCGGGATTGGCGTCGTGTTTGCCTTGTTGCTGGGGGCGCAAAACGCTTCGGCCGCAATGGCTCCGCCGTTGAGTCAGTTGAAAGTGCTCAAAGTCGAATCGCCAGGTTGTGGTTTTGAAGACATTGCCGCAGGGCAGGAACAGACGCGCTGCGACCACAGCGGCCCGAGTATCAAGGTCTATGTGTTGGAAGTCGGCTACGGACGTGAGGCGTTTGTCGCGCTGGACGGGTTTGAACTGAACGGTACCCGCACGCCGGTCTGTGCTTTTGATACCGGCAACCTGACCGAGTGCACCGTCGGGAGAAAAACCGTCGGCTATCTGTATGTCCTGGACCTGGCCGGCAAGCAGAACGGCGTCTTCACCTTCAGCGATACCTCGATCAACGCGCCGGGCAACACGATGTCGACGCAGCTTTACATCAAGTAACGGCTGCACTCAAACAAGCGTCAGGAAAGCTGACTACGCTTTAAAGATCTTCCTGTGGACTGCACCCATGACCTTTAGAGCTTTGATTACCCTCGCCGAGGGCATCGATGACCTGCAAACAGTGACCCTGGTCGATGTTCTGCGCCGTGCCAACGTTGAAGTGGTGGTGGCCAGCATCGAGGGGCGGCGCATGCTCACCTGCGCCCGTGGCACCCGGCTGACGGCCGATGCCATGCTGGTGGATCTGCTGGCCCAGCCGTTCGACCTTATTGCCTTGCCCGGCGGCGCCGTTGGTGCGCAGCATCTGGCGGCCCATCAACCCCTGCAACAACTGATCAAGGATCAGGCCGCCGCCGGACGCTTGTTCGCCGGCATCGCCGAAGCCCCGGCGGTCGCGCTGCAACAGTTCGGTGTGTTGCGTCAGCGGCGCATGACGTGCCTGCCCTCGGCCAGTCATCAGCTGTTGGGCTGCAACTTTGTCGACCAACCGGTGGTGGTTGACGGCAACTGCGTGACCGCCCAGGGTTCAGGGGCCGCCTTGGCATTTGCCCTGACGCTGGTGGAACAGCTCTGCGGCAAAACCACACGCATGGTGGTGGCGGGGGAGTTGTTGGCTTGAGGGGACGTCAGGCGTGAATGGCAATGGGCTTGATCGCCGGTTGCTCACGCTGTTCCGCTTGCCAGAGATCAAAATCGGTCTGAACCCCGAGCCACATGCGAGCCTTGCCAATCCCCGCCCGCTCCAGGCGCACGGCCAGGTCTGGACTGATCGGCGCATGTCCATGCAGAACCCGAGAAAGATGCGGTCGTGCAAAACCCAGATGGCGGGCCAGTTCAGTGACGCTGATGCCGAGTTCGGGCAAGACATCCATCAATAGCGTTTCGCCAGGGTGTGGCGGGTTGTGCATGGGCATTTCCTGCCTCCTGTCAGTGGTAGTCCAGATAGTCGACCAGTTCGATGTCTGAACCGATAAACCGAAAAACAACTCGCCAGTTCCCTGAAACACTCAGTGACCAGAATTCGGTCAACGCTCCCCTGAGTGGATGCAGTCGCCATCCCGCAATATCGAGGTCGCCGGGTAGCGCTGCACGGTCCATAAACTGAAGTATCCGAGACAGACGCTTCGCATGGTCTGCGCGAATCCCGCGAGTCGAACCTGTTTCCTAGAGGCCACGAAGGCCCTTGTGCTGAAAGGATTTGATCATGGGCGAAGTGTAAGGCGATACATTACACCGCAAGCGGTATCTATGTATTGCACCTGGCCGGTCAATTTATGCCAGCAACCTGCTTCAGACCTTCACTTCCTCCACCGGCACATGCATGCGGTCGCGGTTGGCCAGGCTCGGGAACAGTTTCACCCAGACCCCGGTCACCACCAGGGTGCCGATCCCACCCATGACCACCGCCGGCACGGTGCCGAACCAGTGGGCGGTCAGCCCGGATTCGAATTCGCCCAACTGGTTCGATGCCCCGATGAACAGGCCGTTTACGGCGCTGACCCGGCCACGCATTTCGTCCGGGGTTTCCAGTTGCACGAACGAGGCGCGGATCACCATGCTGATCATGTCTGCTGCGCCCAGCACAACCAACACCGCAAGAGAGAACCAGAACGAGGTCGAGAGGCCGAAGGCGATGGTGGCCACGCCGAACACACCGACTGCCGTGAACATCACCCGTCCGACGTTGCGTTCAACGGCGTATCGCGCCAGGAACAACGACATCAATAACGCTCCGACTGCCGGCGCGGAACGCAGCAGGCCCAGACCCCACGGGCCGGTGAGCAGGATGTCCTTGGCAAACACCGGCAGCAGCGCCGTCGCACCACCGAGCAAGACCGCAAACAAGTCCAGAGAGATCGCCCCGAGAATGTCCGGGCGACTGCGAATGAAGCGAATGCCCGCCAGCAGCGAATCCAGCGTCGCCTTGCCCTTGTTCAGCGGCGTTTGCCGGGCTGGCAGGTTGAGCATCAACACGCAGGCAATGATGTAGATAATCACCGTCGGGCCATACACCCAGACGCTGCCGAAGGCGTAGAGCAAACCGCCGAGTGCCGGGGCGACGATGGTGGCTGATTGCTGCGCAGATTGTGCGGCGGCCACCGCACGGGGAAACAGCGCACTGGGCACGATGCTCGGCAACAGGGCTTGAGTGGTGGGCATTTCGAAGGAGCGCGCGGCACCGAGCAGGAACGCGAGGATGAAGATCATTTCCCGGGTGACCTGATCGGTTGCACTGCCGATGGCCAGCGACAGGGCGATCAGCGCTTGCAGGGACTGGCAAATCGCCGCGACTTTGCGCCGGTCATAGCGGTCCGCAACGTGCCCGGTGTGCAGCATGAACAGCACGCGTGGCGCAAATTCCACCAACCCGATCAGACCCAGATCGAGCACGTTGCCGGTCAACTGATACAGGTTCCAGCCAATGGCCACCGTGAGCATCTGGAAACCACTGGCGGTAAACACCCGGGCCAGCCAAAACGCGATGAAAGGACGGTGATGACGTAACAGCAAGGGCTCTTGGCTGGGCATCTGCGGGGAAATCTGGGAGAGGGGAAGGGCGAGGTTATCACCAACCTGTAACCAGAAGTTGCAGTCGCCGCAAATTTAGTTAGCTAGACACCGATCTTAATAGCGCCACAAATCCTTGTAGGAGCGGGCTTGCCCGCGAAGAGGCTGGCACGTCCAGCATTGATGTCGATCGACACTCCGCCTTCGTCGGAACGCCGCCCGGAGCAAGCTCGCTCCCACAGGGGGAATGTATCCGCCTGTAACGGTAGCCATGAGGCAACTTGTCACGCGGCAAAAGACCACGCGGTTCATGGCCAGAAATGCGACTACTCTTTCAACGTTGATTGATCCAGATCAAAACCCCAAAAGGAATTGATCCGACGGCCATCCGGCCAGACTCCCTGCGTTGAGATGCTATTAAAAAAGAACGAATTTGAATTCGCCGCACTCCATACCCGTGGGGGCCGTTGGGTGCAGGCTTCCAGCCCGCAGCCGTATTACCTGACAGAGGAAGACTTATGTTCGGTTTAGAGGCACTTGATCTCGCCCGAATTCAGTTCGCGTTTACTATTTCGTTTCACATTCTGTTCCCGGCCATCACCATTGGCTTGGCGAGTTACCTGGCGGTGCTCGAAGGCTTGTGGCTGAAAACCCATAACGACACTTACCGCGACCTGTATCACTTTTGGTCGAAGATCTTTGCCGTCAACTTCGGCATGGGCGTGGTCTCCGGGTTGGTGATGGCTTATCAGTTCGGCACCAACTGGAGCCGTTTCTCGGACTTCGCCGGTTCGGTAACCGGGCCATTGCTGACGTACGAGGTGCTGACCGCCTTCTTCCTCGAAGCCGGCTTCCTGGGCGTCATGCTGTTTGGCTGGAACAAGGTCGGGCGCAATTTGCACTTCTTCGCCACGGTCATGGTGGCCATCGGCACACTGATCTCGACCTTCTGGATTCTGGCCTCCAACAGCTGGATGCAAACACCGCAGGGTTTCGAAATCGTTAATGGCCAGGTGATTCCCACCGACTGGCTGGCGGTGATCTTCAACCCTTCGTTCCCCTACCGCCTTCTGCACATGGCAACGGCGGCGTTCCTGGCCACCGCGTTCTTCGTCGGGTCCTCAGCCGCCTGGCACTTGCTGCGCGGCAAGGACAACCCGGCCATCCGCAAGATGCTGTCGATGGCCATGTGGATGGCCTTGATCGTGGCGCCGATTCAAGCCGTCATCGGTGACTCCCATGGCCTCAATACCCTCAAGTATCAGCCGGCGAAAATTGCTGCGATTGAAGGGCACTGGGAAAACATCGGGGATGAACCGACCCCTCTGATCCTGTTCGGCTGGCCGGACATGAAAGAAGAGAGAACCAAATTCGCCGTCGAGATTCCGTACCTCGGCAGCCTGATTCTCACTCACTCGCTGGACAAACAGGTGCCAGCGCTCAAGGAGTTCCCGCCTGAAGACCGGCCAAATTCGACCATTGTGTTCTGGTCGTTCCGAATCATGGTCGGCCTGGGCATGCTGATGATCTTCACCGGTTTGTGCAGCCTGTGGCTGCGCAAACGCGACAAGCTCTACACGTCGCGGCCGTTCCTTTACCTGGCGTTGTGGATGGGGCCTTCTGGCTTGATCGCGATCCTCGCGGGTTGGTTTACCACCGAAATCGGTCGTCAGCCGTGGGTAGTCTACGGTCTGATGCGCACGGCGGACGCGTCCTCCAACCATAGTTTCATGCAGATGAGCATCACGCTGATTCTGTTCGTTGTGGTGTATTTCGCGCTGTTCGGTGCCGGTCTGGGCTACATGATGCGCCTGGTGCGCAAAGGACCGAAAATCGACGAAGGCAAGGAAACCAACGACGGTGGTCCAGGCAAAAAACGTACGCCGGCCCGTCCGCTCTCTGCGGCTGACGATGATGGCGCCAGTGACCACAGCCCCAGCCTGACCAAGGAGATTTGAGTCATGGGTATTGATCTTCCGCTGATCTGGGCCGTGATCATCATCTTCGGCATCATGATGTACGTGGTCATGGACGGTTTCGACCTGGGGATCGGGATTCTCTTCCCGTTCATCCCCGGCAAGACCGACCGTGACGTGATGATGAACACCGTCGCACCGGTGTGGGACGGTAACGAAACCTGGCTGGTACTGGGCGGCGCTGCGTTATTCGGTGCCTTTCCGCTGGCCTATTCGGTGGTGCTCTCGGCGCTGTACCTGCCGCTGATTCTGATGCTGATCGGGCTGATCTTCCGGGGCGTGGCGTTCGAGTTTCGCTTCAAGGCCAGGGACGACAAACGTCACCTTTGGGACAAGGCCTTTATCGGTGGCTCCGTCACCGCAACCTTCTTCCAGGGCGTGGCATTGGGGGCCTTCATTGATGGGTTGCCGGTGGTTAATCGCCAGTTTGCCGGTGGTTCACTGGACTGGCTGACACCGTTCACCCTGTTTTGCGGTTTGGCGCTGGTGGTGGCTTATGCGTTGCTCGGTTGCACGTGGCTGATCATGAAGACCGAAGGCAAGCTGCAAGAGCAAATGCACGATCTGGCCCGGCCGCTGGCCTTCGTGGTGTTGGCGGTGATCGGCATCGTCAGCATCTGGACGCCATTGGCCCACGCCGAAATCGCCGATCGCTGGTTCACGCTGCCCAATCTGTTCTGGTTCATGCCCGTGCCGATTCTGGTGCTGGTGACCATGTACGGTTTGATCCGCGCCGTCGCCCGCAATGCGCACTACACGCCGTTCCTGCTGACGCTTGTGCTGATCTTCCTCGGCTACAGCGGTTTGGGCATCAGCCTGTGGCCAAACATCGTGCCACCGTCCATCTCGATCTGGGACGCTGCCGCACCGCCGCAAAGCCAGGGTTTCATGCTGGTGGGCACGTTGTTCATCATCCCGTTTATCCTGGGTTACACCTTCTGGAGCTACTACGTGTTTCGCGGCAAGGTGACCCACGAAGACGGTTATCACTAGGGCACACGATGACGGCGCAGCGCTAAGGCCTGCGCCGCTTCAGAGGAGATCACGATGATGACGGGCAAACATTCCTTGCAGGACATCGAAGCCGCCGAGAAGAAGCCGCTGTGGCAACGGCTTGGATGGCTGGCCTTGATTTGGGTCGGTAGCGTCGGCGCCCTGTTTATCGTGGCCAGCCTGATGCGCATGTTCATGAATGCTGCAGGTCTGACCACGCACTAAAGATCCCATCCCGTTGCCTTGGGGCACGGATTTACAACCCTCCTGCGCGGAGGGTTTTTTTCAGTGCTTATTTGCGGGCTTTGAGAATCACGAATTTTGGCGTGGCGGCCACTTGCTCTACACCACGGAACAGTCGGGCAAGCTTGCTGTGGTAACCCAAGTGACGGTTGCCGACGATATACAGCGCACCGCCCACCACCAGCGCCTCTCGGGCTTGCTGGAACATGCGCCAGGCGAGGAAGTCGCCAACGACTTGTTGCTGATGGAACGGCGGATTGCACAACACCACGTCCAGGGATTGAGATTCCTGCCCCGCGAGGCCATCGCCGGCCCTTACAATGACTTCTCTGTCACCGAGTGCCGCGCGCCAGTTTTCGGCGGCCGATTGCACGGCCATGTACGACTCGTCCACCAGCGTGTACTGCGCCTCCGGGTTTTGCAGCGCACTGGCGATGGCCAGCACGCCATTACCGCAACCGAGGTCCGCGACTCGCGCCGTGCCGAGGTTCTTTGGCAGGTGTGGCAGAAAGGCCCGGGTGCCGATATCCAGTCCTTCGCGGCAAAACACATTGGCGTGGTTCAGCAGTTCAATGGCCGGTTCATCGAGTTGATAGCGCGAAGGGTAGGGGGACACGACTGGGGCTTTTGCTTCAGGTGTGGCGATCAATAGCCGGGCCTTTTTCACCGCCAGGGAGGCTTGCACCGGGCCGATGTAGCGTTCAAGCAGATCACCGGCAGCACGTGGCAGATGCTTGATCATCGCCGCAGCAATCACTTGCGCGCCCGGCGCCAACTGGCCTTGCAGGCGAATAAGCTGTTCTTCCAGCAACGCCAGGGTTTTCGGCACCCGGATCAATACCCGGTCAAACGGGCCGCTGAGTGCTTCGCTGGCGGGCACGCTCGGCACGGCGTCAAACGCCTGGTTGTTACGGATCAGGTTTTTCTCCAGCCCCTGAAACGCCAGAAACGAGTCGCCACTGCTGATCACCCGCACCTTGCCTGCGAGGCTGGCGGCCAACGCGCCAAAACTGTCATTCAGCACCAGTACCCGAGTCTCGGCCGACGGGGGTTGTTCGGCTAGATGGTTGAGCAGGTATTCGTCGGCCGCATCGAAAGCTTGCAGCGGTTCGTTCTGCTGTTCTGGCTGACGGATCAGATCGAGTTGGGCGAAGGGCGTTTCGAGCAGGGGCATGAGGCGAGGCTCTGGGTAGTCAACGAGTGTGGTGTCCCGCTGCCGGAGGCGTTGTAGCGGGCGGGGCCGTCCAAGTGCACTGCGTCGTGAGGTTATAGACGACATCACTCAGGGGACCGCAAATGGTACGTTTTTTTCTGTTGGATTACTCGCAGGTTTTCCTGGCGTGGCGTGGATTCAGATGGCCCCCGTCCTCACAGCCTTTATCACCGCTGCAATCTTGTTGTTCACGCCAAATTTCTGGATTGCACTGTGCACGTGGAAATGGATGGTGCGTTCACTGATGCTGAGGATTCTGGAGCATTCATAAGCCGTCTTGCCGTCGGCTGACAATCTCAAAATTTCGATTTCACGTCTCGACAACAGAGGTGCGCATGCATTCGGCAGGCGATGACGCAGTTTTTGAGCCACGTGCCTATGCAACTGGTGGTTGATGAAAATGGCGTAGCCCAGATTTTCATAAAATTCAAAGGCAGTGATCGGGTTGTTGCTTCTAGCCAGGCTAAACATGCTGCGAAGACCGCTGCAGTCATGAAACGATTGTGACCATCCATATTGCAAGCCTAGTTTTTTTTGCGCCTGCCTCAACTGAGATGCCTTTGAGAAGACCTCATCCTCCCAAAGAATCGGCAGATCTGATTGATTGCAATGAGCCAGTACTGGATCTATGTCACCGAAATGGTCGTGTTCATATTTCGTATTCCATTCGAGCGGGTAGTTGTTAAAACACATATTTTCGCGATGATGCGCTTCGATGGGGGATGTAATTGAAAAAGCACAGAAAGTGAAGCCGAGACTCTGAATGAGATCGAGTGAAATTTCATACGCAGATTTAATTTCCTTGGCGTCGGATATCTGTCTTAAATGTGATTCCTTCCACATTTCCATTGCAGTAGCTCCATGAGGATATCTTGGGGTGCATATTGGATCCGGGATCCAGCACGTGCCGAGTGTAGGAGTAATCCTTGACACATGCTGCAATTATTTTGCTCTTGATAGTTTTCTAAAGTGTATGTTTGGTTCTTATAAATCAATAGCCCAGTAAAACTCAGTCACATGGCGCACATCATTTTATTTGTCTTTTTTTTGTACGAGAATTGGTGCGTGTCGTTAGCAATATAGAGTCAGCCATATAACTAACAGTGGATCTCATTTCCAAAGACACTACAAATCACCGGTGTTTACATCGCCTGCTTTGCGCGACACTGGCAGGGTCAGTTCAATGGAGCAGCCCATGACCGCCAGTGCCGATAAATTCACTCGCCAAACCTTGCTCGATGTCCAGCCGTTGACCCCGAACCTGTTTACCCTGCGGGCCACCAGGGATCCGGGATTTCGTTTCAGGGCAGGGCAGTTCGCCCGATTAGGCGTTACCAAGGCCGATGGCAGTACGGTCTGGCGTGCTTATTCCATGGTTTCTGCACCCCATGACGAATTTCTCGAGTTCTTCTCCATTGTCGTGCCAGGTGGGGAGTTCACCAGTGAGCTGAGTCGCCTGGAGGTCGGCGATACGTTGCTGGTCGACCGCCAGGCCTTTGGTTATTTGACCCCTGATCGTTTTGTCGATGGGCGTGATCTTTGGTTGTTATCCACAGGTACCGGCATTGCCCCTTTTCTGTCCATCCTGCAAGACTTTGAGGTCTGGGAGGCATTCGACCGCATTATCCTCGTCTATAGCGTGCGCGAAGCTCGGGAGCTGGCGTACCAAGCGTTGATCGCCGGGCTGGAGCAGCGTGACTATCTGGCTGAAAACGCCCACAAATTGCAATTCATCTCCACCGTCACTCGCGAACAACACCCCGGCGCCTTGAGCGGGCGGATCACTACGCTGATCGAAAATGGCGAGCTGGAGCGGGCTGCAGGCGTGGCTCTGACACCTGAACACTCGCGGGTCATGCTTTGCGGTAACCCGCAGATGATCGATGACACGCGCAAGCTGCTCAAGCAGCGCGACATGCACCTGAGCCTCAGCCGACGTCCGGGCCAAGTGGCTGTGGAAAACTTCTGGTAAAAAAAACGGCGCCTCACGGGCGCCGTTTCTAGTTGTAACCAGCGTTCAGAGCCGACTGTTCTGGGTCTTGAGCAAATCACGGATCTCGCTCAACAACTCTTCTTCCTTGCTCGGAACCGGCGGCAGCGTTGGAGCAGCGGCCTCTTCGCGCTTCAGTTGGTTGATCGCTTTGATCCCCATGAAAATCGCGAAAGCGACAATGATAAAGTCAATCATGCTCTGGATGAATTTGCCGTAGGCCAGCACCACTGCCGGGGCATTGCCTTCGGCAGCCTTGAGCGTAATGGCCAGATCACTGAAGTCCACCCCGCCGATCAGCAAGCCAATGGGCGGCATGACCACGTCACCGACAAACGACGTAACGATCTTGCCGAAGGCCGCGCCGATGATGATACCGACCGCCATGTCGATCACATTACCTTTGACCGCGAAGGCCTTGAACTCACTTATCACGCCCATAGGTTATTTCCTTGTTACAGATGAGGTTGGTGAGCGCAGTGTAATTCAGCATGACAACTCTTGCTCGAAACACCTCGTTACAGTGCTCGAGGTTATCGACCTGTCTGTCGGCAATTAATTTGAAATTGCCCACAATCGCGCGTGGAATACGCGGCACCGACGCCCATGGCACCTTCACCGTGACCAAGCACCTCGGCGACCTGACCAAGGTGGAAGTGTTCTCTGACTGCCATAGCACCCCCGAATTCGTGCGTTGCTGCACCGTTGTCCATGACAACTATTCACCGCAAGGCCCGCGCGATCCTCGCGGTGTCGACACCCGGTTTTTCACCGCCGACGGCAACAGGCCTCTGCTGGGTAATAACTCCCGGCCTACTTCATTCGCATGGGGTGATAGTTCGAGCCGAATCAGTTACAAAAGTGCAACGTCAAGACTTCTGTCAAATGATCAATGGCGTGTTTGCATGTATTGAAAAAATCGATATTCAAAGTTGAACTTGTACGATCAGCTTTTGAAAGCGCAAGACTTGTATAGGTTTGATATCGATCCATTGGGGGCAACGAAGATCTCATCCGGAGTTCCTGAACGAAAAGTTGGACAAATGGTTTTGAATCGTAATCTTTCGGATGTTTTCAGCAAACAAATCAAGTTGCCGTGGCACCTGCCAATCTTGTTTACGGTATAGATCCTTTGGCAGATCGCTTATTTCAAGGCCGAGGGTTTTTTTATGCCGATACCCAACTCTTTCAACGGACACACCCATGCACTTCAGTTGCCGATCAACGCTCCAAAAGTTGCGGTGAGCAACGGTAATCAGGATGCGCGATGAATATCGCTGAAATCCTCACCGCAGCGTCGCGCTGATCGGCGTCAGCTGAGCTATCATCGCGGTTTTTGCCGGGAGTTCAGATGGCCAAGGCCAAACGCATGTACGGCTGCACCGAGTGTGGCTCAACCTTCCCCAAGTGGGCCGGCCAGTGCGGCGAGTGCGGGGCCTGGAACACGCTGACCGAAACCATGGTGGAAAGTGGTGGCGCCGCCGCCCCGAGCGGTCGCACCGGGTGGACCGGCCAACAGGCCCAGATCAAGACTCTGGCCGAAGTCAGCGTCGAAGAAATCCCGCGCTTTTCCACGGCCTCCAGCGAACTCGATCGGGTGCTGGGCGGTGGCTTGGTCGACGGTTCGGTAGTTCTGATCGGCGGTGACCCGGGTATCGGTAAGTCGACCATCCTGTTGCAAACCTTGTGCAACCTCGCCAAGAGCATGCCGGCGCTGTACGTCACCGGCGAAGAATCGCAGCAGCAAGTGGCCATGCGTGCCCGCCGGTTGGGTTTGCCTCAGGATCAACTGCGGGTGATGACCGAAACCTGCATCGAAACCATCATCGCCACGGCCCGGGTGGAAAAGCCCAAAGTCATGGTGATCGACTCGATCCAGACGATCTTCACCGAACAACTGCAATCGGCGCCGGGCGGCGTCTCCCAGGTTCGCGAGAGTGCGGCCTTGCTGGTGCGTTATGCCAAGCAGAGCGGCACCGCGATTTTCCTGGTGGGCCACGTGACTAAAGAAGGCGCACTGGCCGGTCCTCGCGTGCTGGAGCACATGGTCGACACCGTTCTGTATTTCGAAGGCGAATCCGATGGCCGTTTGCGTTTGCTGCGTGCGGTAAAAAACCGTTTCGGCGCGGTCAACGAATTGGGTGTGTTCGGCATGACGGACAAGGGCCTGAAAGAAGTCTCTAACCCTTCGGCGATTTTTCTCACCCGCGCTCAGGAAGAAGTCCCGGGCAGTGTGGTCATGGCGACGTGGGAAGGGACACGGCCAATGCTGGTGGAAGTCCAGGCGTTGGTGGACGACAGTCATTTGGCCAACCCGCGCCGGGTCACGCTGGGGCTGGATCAGAATCGTCTGGCGATGTTGTTGGCGGTCTTGCACCGTCACGGCGGCATTCCGACCCACGATCAGGACGTGTTCCTCAACGTGGTCGGGGGTGTGAAGGTCCTGGAAACCGCTTCTGACCTGGCGCTGATGGCGGCTGTGATGTCCAGTTTGCGCAACCGTCCGCTGCCGCATGATCTGTTGGTGTTTGGCGAAGTCGGTCTGTCCGGCGAAGTGCGCCCGGTGCCAAGCGGTCAGGAGCGCCTGAAAGAAGCCGCCAAGCACGGCTTCAAGCGCGCCATCGTGCCAAAGGGCAATGCGCCGAAAGAGGCGCCGCCGGGGTTGCAGATTATTGCCGTGACGCGTCTGGAACAGGCACTCGACGCGTTATTCGAGTAGTCCGCAACCCCTGTAGGAGCCGGGCTTGCCCGCGATAGCGATCTGTCATTCACCGATGATGATGAATGTGAAGCCGTCATCGCGGGCAAGCCCGGCTCCCACAGTGGATAGGTAGTGAGTTCAGATTTCGATCAGTGCCCCGAGTTCACGTTCCAGCTCTTGCGGGTCGCCCAGGTTGAGTTCGATCAACCGCCGCAGGCGCTCGATGGACTCCAGGCTGATGTGTTTGCAGACGAAGCCGAGTTGGCCATGATCATCGTGGGTCAGTAGCACATCCATCTTGATGGCAACGTCATCGGTGAGATGAATATCGACGAGGAAATGCCACTCTCGATTACCCAGCCACGGCTCGGGCTTCTCGATCAAAAGCCCCTTGAGCGACAGGTCGATCAACTTCACCGGCCAGATGTATTCCCCCTGACTCAGCTCGGTCCTGGCATCGAACGCGATACGTTTGAAGCGGCGGCGGTTGGCTGTGTGTTCGCTCATGGCGCAATCCTCGAAAAGGTACGCTGACTATAGACCCGCATTCTCAAGGCCTGCCAGCGCAGACAGGCGTCCAGACCAATGTCAGGGTATGGCCTTTGCCGTCAGGAGAGCTAAACTCGGGGTGGCTGTCTTTCTTGTCCACTCTGGCTGGAATCATAAAATGAAAAATAATAATAGCCCGCTACGCCACTTACCTTGGCTTCTGCTGGCAATCGTCGGTGCGTGCGCCCTGGGTGTAGTGGCATTGCGCCGAGGTGAGGCGATCAACGCCTTGTGGATTGTCGTTGCTGCGGTGGCCATTTATCTGGTTGCGTATCGCTACTACAGTCTGTTCATCGCTAACAATGTGATGCAACTCGACCCGCGACGGGCCACCCCCGCCGTACTCAATAATGACGGTCTGGACTACGTTCCGACCAACAAACACATTCTTTTCGGTCACCACTTCGCGGCCATCGCTGGCGCTGGTCCTCTGGTCGGTCCGGTATTGGCGGCGCAGATGGGCTACTTGCCAGGTACGCTGTGGCTGATCGCGGGCGTGGTGCTGGCCGGTTCCGTTCAGGACTTCATGGTGTTGTTCATGTCGACCCGCCGTAATGGCCGGTCTCTGGGTGACATGGTCCGTGAAGAAATGGGCCGCATTCCCGGTACCATCGCGCTGTTTGGCTGCTTCCTGATCATGATCATCATCCTCGCGGTGCTGGCGCTGATCGTGGTCAAGGCCCTGGCCGAGAGCCCGTGGGGCATTTTCACGGTGATGGCGACCATCCCGATTGCGATGTTCATGGGTATCTACATGCGCTACATCCGCCCGGGCCGCATTGGTGAAATCTCCGTGGTCGGCGTGCTGTTGCTGCTGGGTTCGATCTGGCTCGGTGGGCAGATTGCTGCTGACCCGGTCTGGTCCAAGGCGTTCAGCTTCACCGGGATTGAGATTACCTGGATGTTGATTGGCTACGGTTTTGTTGCGGCAGTGTTGCCGGTGTGGCTGATTCTGGCCCCGCGCGACTACCTGTCGACCTTCCTGAAAATCGGCACCATCGTCGCTTTGGCGATCGGTATTCTGGTAACCATGCCCGAGCTGAAAATGCCGGCGCTGACCCAGTTCATCGACGGCACGGGGCCGGTGTGGAAGGGCGGTCTGTTCCCGTTCCTGTTCATCACCATCGCTTGTGGTGCGGTCTCGGGTTTCCACGCACTGATCTCCTCCGGCACCACGCCGAAGCTGCTGGATAACGAAACCAACGCCCGTTACATCGGTTACGGCGGCATGCTGATGGAGTCGTTCGTGGCCATCATGGCCATCGTTGCCGCTTCGGTGATCGAGCCGGGCGTGTACTTCGCGATGAACAGCCCGGCAGCCGTGGTCGGCGGTGATGTGGTGGCGGTGGCGCAAGCGGTCAGCAACTGGGGCTTTGCAATAACCCCGGAAGCCCTGCAAGCGGTGGCCCATGACATCGGCGAAACCACCATCCTGGCCCGTGCCGGTGGTGCGCCGACCTTGGCGGTGGGTATCGCGCAGATCCTGCACAGTGTCCTGCCGGGTGAAAACACCATGGCATTCTGGTACCACTTCGCGATCCTGTTCGAAGCACTGTTCATCCTGACCGCTGTCGACGCTGGCACCCGTGCCGGTCGTTTCATGCTCCAGGATTTGCTCGGCTCCTTCGTGCCGGCGCTCAAACGTACCGAATCCTGGACCGCCAACCTGATCGCCACCGCCGGTTGTGTAGCGATGTGGGGTTGGTTGCTCTACCAGGGCGTGATCGACCCATTGGGCGGCATCAACACCTTGTGGCCGCTGTTCGGCATCTCCAACCAGATGCTCGCCGGTATCGCGCTGATGCTCGGCACCGTTGTGCTGATCAAAATGAAACGCCAACGCTACATCTGGGTGACGTTGGTGCCCGCGACCTGGCTGCTGATCTGCACCACCACCGCAGGCTTCATCAAGCTGTTCGACGCCAACCCGGCGATCGGCTTCCTGTCTTTGGCCAAGAAATACAGCGATGCGCTGGCCAATGGTCAGATCCTCGCCCCGGCCAAGGACATCACGCAGATGCAGCATGTGATCTTCAATGCCTACACCAACGCAACGCTGACGGCGCTGTTCTTGTTCGTGGTGTTCAGTATCCTGTTCTACGCACTCAAGGTCGGCATTGCCTCCTGGGGTAAAAAAGAGCGTACGGATAAAGAATCTCCATTCCAGGCCTTGCCGGACGCGTAATCGAGGATTGCAAACATGTTCAATGACTTGAGTCGCCTCGGCAAATACCTCGGTCAGGCCGCGCGCCTGATGGTCGGCATGCCCGACTACGACAACTACGTCGAGCATATGCAGACCAAACACCCGGACAAACCGGTGATGAGCTACGAAATGTTCTTCCGCGAACGCCAGGAAGCTCGTTACGGTGGCAAGGGTGGGCCGAAGTGCTGTTGATCCGCTAGCGGCGGGTTATCAGATGTAATGTGGAGCGGGCTTTTGTGGGAGTGAGCCTGCTTGCGATGAGGGCGTGTCAGTCAGCATTGATGTTGATGACCCACCGCTATCGCGAGCAGGCTCGCTCCCACAGCACCGCTCCCTTTTTTTGTGCAGTAGAAGGAGATCCAGTTTGTCCTCTCCCATTCCGGTAACAATCCTCAGCGGCTTCCTCGGCGCCGGCAAGACCACGCTGTTGCGCCACCTGCTCAAAGCCGAGCACGGGCTGAAAATCGCCGTGATCGAAAACGAATTCAGTGATGCCGGTATCGACACCCAGCTATTGGGCGACGAGCCGGTACAAGTCATGACGCTGTCCAACGGCTGCGTCTGCTGCACCATCCACACCGATCTGACCAAGGCGCTTTACCTGTTGCTCGAACGCCTGGACAGCGGCGACATCGCCTTCGACCGTCTGGTGATCGAATGCACCGGCCTGGCCGATCCGGCTCCGGTGGCGCAAACCTTCTTCATCGACGAAGAACTGCGCGAGCGCTACATCCTCGACGGCATCATCACCCTGGTGGACGCGGCGCATGCCGAGACTCACCTGACCCAAACCATCGCCCAGGCGCAAATCGGTTTCGCCGACCGCTTGCTGGTGAGCAAGCGCGATCTGGTGGACGAGCCGACGTTCACTGCATTGAGTGAGCGCCTGACCCGCATCAACCGACGTGCACCGATCCGCGTGGTGGATCATGGCAAGATCGATTTGGCCGAATTGCTCGATGTGCGCGGTTTTAACCTGAATGCCGACCTCGGCGGTGGCGTGAGTTTGCGCCCGGTGAGCAAAGCGCCTTCCATTGACCGTATTTCCAGTGTGGTGCTGCGCACCGACAAGCCGCTGGATATCGACAAACTCAGTGAGTTCATGAACGAACTGCTGGAAGACCATGGCAAGCAATTGCTGCGCTATAAAGGGGTGTTGAGCATCTTGGGTGAACCGCGGCGGATGGTGTTTCAAGGCGTGCTGAAGTTGTACGGGTTCGATTGGGACACGGAATGGGCGGACGGTGAATCGCGTGAAAGCGTGATCGTGTTCATTGCCGATGATTTGCCGGAAGAGAAAATTCGCGAGGGGTTTGCGCGGGTGGCCGCCGACTGATTCGAGGGCATAAAAAAACCGGCCATCTCTGGCCGGTTTTTTATTGCTGCGATTTAGCGGTGCAATTAAGCGCCGTACACCGGCAGCTTCTTGCAGATAGCCTTGACCTTCTCACGAACGGCGTCGATCACCGCTTCGTTGTTCAGGTCTGCCAGGATGTCGCAGATCCAGCCGGCCAGTTCCTTGCACTCTGCTTCCTTGAAGCCGCGAGTGGTCACAGCCGGAGTGCCGAAGCGCAGGCCGGAGGTGACGAACGGGGAGCGTGGATCGTTTGGCACGGAGTTCTTGTTCACGGTGATGAACGCTTTGCCCAGAGCGGCATCGGCGTCTTTACCGGAGATTTCCTGCTTGATCAGCGACAGCAGGAACAGGTGGTTCTCGGTACCGCCGGAAACCACGTCGAAACCGCGCTCGATGAACACGCCAGCCATGGCCTTGGCGTTTTTCACCACTTGTTGCTGATAGGTCTTGAACTCAGGCTGCAGCGCTTCCTTGAAGCAGATCGCCTTGGCAGCGATTACGTGCTCCAGCGGGCCACCCTGGGCGCCCGGGAATACGGCGGAGTTCAGCTTCTTCTCGATGTCGGCGTTGGCGCGAGCCAGGATCAGGCCGCCACGTGGACCGCGCAGGGTCTTGTGCGTGGTGGTAGTCACGACGTCAGCGAATGGCACCGGGTTCGGGTAGACGCCAGCGGCGACCAGACCGGCCACGTGGGCCATGTCGACGAACAGGTAAGCGCCCACTTTGTCGGCGATTTCGCGGAAACGCGGGAAGTCCAGAATCTGCGAGTAGGCAGAGAAACCGGCCACGATCATTTTTGGCTTGTGCTCAACCGCCAGGCGCTCGACTTCGTCGTAGTCGATCAGGCCGTTGGCGTCGATGCCGTACTGGATGGCGTTGTACAGCTTGCCGGAGGACGAAACGCTGGCACCGTGGGTCAGGTGACCACCGTGGGCCAGGCTCATGCCCAGGATGGTGTCGCCAGCGGACAGCAGGGCCAGGTAAACGGCGCTGTTGGCTTGCGAACCGGCGTGTGGCTGAACGTTGGCGTAATCGGCGCCGAACAGTTGCTTGGCTCTATCAATAGCAAGCTGCTCAACGATGTCAACGAACTCGCAACCACCGTAGTAGCGCTTGCCCGGGTAGCCTTCGGCGTACTTGTTGGTCAGTACCGAGCCTTGAGCTTCCATCACCGCTGGGCTGGTGTAGTTTTCTGAAGCGATCAGCTCGATGTGTTCTTCCTGGCGCTGAGCTTCTTGCTCCATGGCGGCAAAAAGATCGGCGTCGTACTTGGCAATAGTCAAATCACGGCTGAACATGGCGGTCCTCAAGGATCGGGGCAGAAAAGGGGGCATTCTAACCCAACCGCTTTTAGATGGCATATGAAAGGACATCATGTCGCAGACAAGTGGGCTTCATGTCCAGATGTGCGGTGCCCGTCAGGGCCCCTTCGCGAGCAAGTCGAAGGGGCCGGTCGCTGCACCACAAAATCTCAGTCGAACATGAAAAGCGCATCATTGCTGAACTGCGCTTCAAACTGGCTGGGCGGCATCGGCCGGCCGAACAGATAGCCCTGAACCTCATCGCAACCATGCTCACGCAGGAAGTCCAGTTGCTCGTGGGTTTCCACGCCCTCGGCGATTACCGCCAGGTTCAGGCTGTGAGCCATGGCGATGATCGCCCGGGCGATTTGCGCGTCCTGTTCACCGGACGGCAGACCGTCGACAAACGTGCGGTCGATTTTCAGCACGTCGATCGGGAATTGCTTGAGGTAGTTGAGCGATGAATAACCGGTGCCGAAGTCGTCGACCGCGATGCTCAGGCCGAGGTTTTTCAACCCGGCAAGAATCTGCATCGCCTCGCTGACTTCGCGCATCAGGATACTTTCGGTCAGCTCCAGCTCCAGGCACGCTGGCGGCAGGCCGGTTTCCTTGAGGATGTTGGCGATCCGCGTGCCCAACTGGCCGTCGGAAAACTGCCGCGCCGAAATGTTCACCGAAACCTTCGGCACACGGACCTTCGTCTGGTGCCAGGTCTTGAGCTGGCGGCACGCTTCGCTGATCACCCAGTCACCGACATCCACCACCAGGCCGAGCTCTTCGAGCACCGGAATGAAGTCCCCCGGCGGCACCAGCCCGCGTCGCGGATGACGCCAGCGCAGCAAGGCTTCGGCACCGGTCAATCGTTTGCCATCGCCGCTGAACTGCGGTTGGTAATACAGCACGAATTCGTTCTGTTCGAGGGCATGGCGAAGGTCGCTTTCCAGCTCCAGCCGCTCCAGGGCGCTGGCGTTCATGTCCGCCTGATAAAACTGGAAGTTGTTTTTGCCGCGTTCTTTGGCGTGGTACATCGCCGTGTCGGCGTTCTTCATCAACTGGCTGAGTTCGTTGCCGTCCTGCGGGCTCAGGGCGATCCCGATGCTGGCCGTGACGAAGAACTCGCGGCCTTCCAGCACAAAGGGTTTCACGAGGCTGGCGAGAATCTGTTCTGCCACATGAATCGCCCGGTTCAGCGCGATTTCACGGTTGACCTTGGGTTGCAGCAACAAGGTGAATTCATCGCCGCCCATGCGTGCCACGGTGTCGTCGTCATCGACGCAGCCGAGCAGGCGCGTGGCCATTTCCTTGAGCATGCGGTCGCCGGCAGCGTGACCGAGGGAGTCGTTGATCGGTTTGAAGCGGTCGAGGTCAAGGAACATCAACACCACCCACGACTTCTGCCGTTCCGCCGATTGCAGCGCGGTGTGCAGGCGATCCTGGAACAGCGTGCGGTTGGGCAGGTGAGTCAGGGCGTCGTAGTAGGCGAGGCGGTGAATCCGCTGTTCACTGGCCTTGCGTTCGCTGATGTCGCTGAAGAAGCACACGTAACTGGCCAGATCACCTTCATCGTCGAGCACGGCCGTGATGCCGACCCAGGCCGGATAGTGTTCGCCACTGCGACGCTTGAGCCAGACTTCGCCTTCCCAGGTGTTGTTTTGATGAAGTTGCTTGAGCACGTAGCGCAGATGCGCTTCCTGCTGCTCGTCGACGGTCAGCATGTTCGGCAACTGGTCGAGCACTTGCTCCACGGCATACCCGCTGACGCGACTGAACGCTTCGTTGGCCTGAACGATGTAACCGGCCGGGTCGGTGATCAGAATGGCCGAGGTCGAGTGTTCAAATACCGTGGCTGCCATGCGCAGGTCTTTCTCGGCCCGGCGCTGCTGACTGATGTCGCGACCGACACCGAGCACGCCTTCGAATGCGCCGTGTTCGTCCCAGACCAGCACCACCCGCAGCTCGATGGGAATCTTGCGCCCGTCGGCCCGCAGGCAATCGAACAGAAACAATTGGGTCTGCACCTGGCTGCGCAACAGCGCCAGTTGCTCGGGTTTATCCAGCGCTTTGCCGACCCGGTCCATCAGGTTGAAGATGCCGGTCAGTTGTTGCGGGTTGGCGACGATCGATTGCCAGCCGTTTTGAAAGATCCATTCAGCGTCATAGCCCAGCACGGCTTGCACCGAGGGGCTGACGTAGTTGAGCGACAGCTTGCTGTCGGTGGAGAAAATCACGTCGCTGATGCTTTCAGCGAGCATCCGGTAGCGCTGCTCGCTATCGCGCAACGACTCACTGGCCTCGATCTGATCGGTGATGTCCTTGGCCACACCGATGATGCGCGTGACCTGATTGTGCTTGTCCCGTGCCAAGGCTTGTTCGCGAATCTCGAACCGCCGCCATTGGCCATCACGGTGGCGGAAGCGCAGTTGGCACTGCATCAATTGGCTGTAACCACCCTGGCGCTGGATCTGGCGTGAGCGGTGGTAGAAATCGGCGTCTTCGGGGTGCAGCAGGATTTCCCAGAAGTACTCACCCATTTGATGCAGTTCGGTGCGGTCGTAACCCAGGGTCTGCCCCAGGTGGTGGTTGCTGTAAATCATCCGCTGGCTGATCACGTCCTGCACGTACAGGTGATCCGGCACGGTGCGCACCACATCGGACCAGAACCCTTCACGTTCCAGCAGCGACAGCTCGATCAGCTTGCGGCTGGTGATGTCGGTGATGCTGAGGATCACGGCTTTATAGTCGTCCTGATCGACCGGCAGACGCAGGACCAGCCACAAATGCTGATCGCGGTCATGGGCGTCCTGCAGTTTGATTTCCAGCTCAAGCTGCTTCTGCTGATTGAACACCGCTTCGAGCACTTGATTGCCGATGGCGGTGCCGTCCAGCGGGTTGCCGTCGATCAGCAGGTCCCAGGCTTGATCGCAAGATGTGACGTTGAGCAGTTGCAGGGCAACCTGGTTGACCTCGGTGATGCGCAATTGCTGAAGCAGTTGTCGACGTTGTTCCGGGGAATCGAGCCAGGTTTGCAATTGTTCGCGGCTGTGCAGCTGAGCCTTGTCGAAAAAGCTCTTGAGCCCGGCCACGTCGAGTACGCAGAGGGCAACGCCGGTGCCTTCGAAAATGTCCTGATAACGTCGGCGACCCTCATTCAGTTGGCGTTGACGCCGGCGCATGTTCAGCAGTGCAATGAATGGCAGTAGAGAAAGCGCCAGCCCCAGCAGGCATTTGCCAATGAACGCCGGCAGCAGGTCTTCGAGCACGCGATGCCGATCAAACAACCCACGCAGTTGCCAGTCGCTGTTGCTCAAGGGAACGGTCAGCACACTGCTGGCCAGTTCATCCGGCGTCAGCACGGCTGGCGTGCTTGAGGGCAATGCATCATCGCGGCTGATGATCTGGCGATTGACCCGGTTTTCCACCAGCCACAGCGGGCGGATACCGGCTTCGTCTTGTTTGGTCAGGCCTGAGAAAAAAGTCGGCGTCAGGCGCAGGGCCCAATAACCTCGGGTGCTACCGCTGGCTTGATGCAACAGGAGATGCACCACCGAACCGTCATCGGCGTTGCTGAAATAGTGCGCCTGGGCGTGACTGCGCCGCACCAGTTCACTCAGGTAATCGGCGTCCTGGTTGTCATCGGCGCTGTCACTGAGGATTTTTCCGGAAGGGCTGAGCAACGCCAGGCTGCGCAGCTCGGGCAATGACCGTTGCAGCTTGCGCAGCAGTGCCTGCTGTTCGTCGGCGCTTTGCGGTTGTTCGACGATCGGTAGCAGGTTGAGGGCGATCTGGGCGTTGAGCGACATGTTCAAGCTGACTTGCGCGGCCAGATCGGCGGTGTAATCGATGGTGTATTGGCGTTGGCTTTTCTGGGTTTCGCGAAGCTGATCCAGCAACTGCCAGAACAGCAGGGCGAGCAGCAACAGGACGAGGGTGGCCAATGTGCCCTTCAAGGTTCCGCGCAGGGGCGAGCCGGTCGCAGGACTGGGGGCGCTCACGGAAATAGGCGGAGTGGCATTAGACAAACTGAAATCCTGCGGTTTGGCTGGGCTGGCGCGACGTGCACTATAAGTCGCACGCCCGAAGGGCGGCTAGCATGCCTTGAGTTGTGGCGAAGTGCCAGTCCCGCTCGGCTGGACTGCCTTCCGTCAATCAGGTAGCTTTGCCGGTTACGCGGGAGCGTTCCAGCTCCTAAACTCAGACTTTTTCAGCGCGCACGCATTGATCCCCATCAATCGGACGACGCGCACGGTCTGGTCGGGCTTTGCCTGCGCTCCAATCATTCATCTGTCACTGACCCAAGGTTCTCCATGGCTCAATACGTCTTCACCATGCATCGGCTGGGCAAAGTTGTTCCGCCGAAGCGGGAAATCCTGAAAAACATTTCTCTGTCGTTCTTCCCTGGCGCCAAGATCGGTGTACTGGGCCTCAACGGCTCGGGTAAGTCCACGCTGCTGAAAATCATGGCTGGCGTCGAAACCGAGTTCGAGGGCGAGGCCCGCCCGATGCCAGAGCTGAACATCGGCTACCTGCCACAGGAACCGATCCTGGATCCGACCAAGACCGTGCGTGAAGTGGTCGAGGAAGCGGTCAGCGTGATCAAGAACGCCCAGGCACGCCTGGACGAGGTTTACGCGGCTTACGCTGAAGAAGATGCCGACTTCGACAAACTGGCGGCAGAACAGGCCAAGCTCGAAGCCATCCTGCAAGCCAGCGACGGTCACAACCTTGACCGCCAACTGGAAGTCGCCGCCGATGCGCTGCGCCTGCCGGCGTGGGACGCCAAGGTCGAATTCCTCTCCGGTGGTGAAAAGCGTCGTGTGGCCCTGTGCCGCCTGCTGCTGTCCGCGCCGGACATGCTGTTGCTCGACGAACCGACCAACCACCTGGACGCCGATTCCGTCGCCTGGCTGGAGCACTTCCTGCACGATTTCCCGGGCACCGTGGTTGCGATCACGCACGACCGGTATTTCCTGGACAACGTTGCCGGCTGGATTCTGGAACTCGACCGCGGTGCGGGTATTCCGTACGAGGGCAACTATTCGGGTTGGCTCGAAGCCAAGTCCGATCGTCTGGCGGCCGAATCCAAGCAGCAGTCGGCTCACGAAAAGGCGATGAAGGAAGAACTGGAGTGGGTGCGCAAAGGCGCGAAGGCCCGTCAGTCGAAATCCAAGGCTCGTCTGCAACGCTTCGAAGAAATGCAATCGCAGGAATTCCAGAAGCGCAGCGAAACCAACGAGATCTACATCCCGGCCGGTCCGCGCCTGGGCGACAAGGTCATCGAATTCAAGAACGTCACCAAGGGCTACGGCGATCGCGTGTTGATCGACAACCTGTCGTTCTCCATGCCTAAAGGCGCCATCGTTGGCGTGATCGGCGGTAACGGTGCCGGTAAATCGACCCTGTTCCGCATGTTGATGGGCAAGGAAACGCCGGACTCGGGCAGCATCGAAGTCGGCGAAACCGTGCAGCTGGCGTGTGTCGATCAGAGCCGCGAAGACCTCGACGGCAGCAAGACCGTATTCCAGCAAATCTCCGACGGTTCGGATCAGATCCGCATTGGCAACTACGAGATCCCGTCGCGTACCTACGTCGGTCGCTTCAACTTCAAGGGCGGCGATCAGCAGAAGTTCGTCAAGGACCTGTCCGGTGGTGAGCGCGGTCGCTTGCATCTGGCCCTGACCCTGAAAGAGGGCGGCAACGTCCTGCTGCTCGACGAACCGTCCAACGACCTCGACGTTGAAACCCTGCGTTCCCTGGAAGAAGCCCTGCTGGACTTCCCGGGCGCCGCCATTGTGATCTCTCACGATCGGTGGTTCCTTGACCGCGTCGCGACGCACATCCTGGCGTACGAAGACGACTCGCAAGCAGTGTTCTTCGAAGGTAACTACAGCGAATACGAAGCCGATCGCCGCAAGCGTCTTGGCGAAGCGGCTACTCAGCCGCATCGTGTACGGCACAAGAAACTGGCCTGATTTCAGGTTGGTTGCATGAAAGAACGGAGCCTTCGGGCTCCGTTTTTTTGCGCATTTTTCAGAGGCGCCGTGTTGCGCCCTTCGCGAGCAGGCTCGCTCCCACACTGGCGTCGATCACATAACCCTGTAGGTGCGAGCTTGCTCGGGAAGCGTTGCAACGCAACGGCTGTAACTGTGTAGCGGAAGGGGCAAACATGCCGACCACCCTGGAGGTCGTGGACCTGTTTATCGAGGCGGGGATTCTGTTCGCGCCGGGCAAGGCTTCCAACGCGGGCGGTGTGGCGGTGAGCGGGCTGGAGATGTCGCAGAATGCCATGCGCCTGCTGTGGACCGGTGGTGAAGTTGACAACACGCTTCACGCGATCATGCAGTCGATCCACCATGCTTGCGTGCATTACGGTGAAGAGAACGGCCGGGTCAACTATGTCAAAGGCGCGAACATCGCCGGCTTCGTCAAAGTCGCCACGCCATGCTCGCCCAAGGCGTGTTTTAAGCCGGTTCGATGCGGGTGATCTCGATCAGTTGATCACCCGCCGGACGTTGCCACAGCACCTCGTCGCCGAGCTGCGCCCCGAGCAACGCCCGACCCAACGGGGAGCCCCAATTGATCAGACCCGCCGCCGCGTCGGCCTGGTCTTCACCCACCAACTGCACGGTTTGCCGGGAGTCGTGTTCGTCAGCGAACGTCACACGGCTGCCAATCTGCACTTTTTCAGTCGAGCTGGCGCAGGTCACTACCTGGGCGCTTTGCAGGCGCTGGTTGAAATACCGCAAATCGCGCTCAATATCCGCTTGGCGCTGCTTGTCTGCTTGCTCCCCTTTGGCCGATTGCTCGCTGTGCTGGTGTTGCAGTTCGGACACTTTCGCCTGCAATTGGGCCAGGCCCGCGGGCGTGACGTAATTGGGCTGCGCGCTGACCTGCCGTTCGACCGGCTGATCGGCTTGCGCGGCGGCGTTATCTTCGTTGACGAATGCCCGGCTCATGCTCTTCTCCCGTATAGCGTTTGGGCCATGGTGACAGGTATGTAGGAGCCCAGCTTGCTGGCGATGGCATCACCTCGGTCTGTCTGATTAACCGCATCGATGCCATCGCCAGCAAGCTGGGCTCCTACAGGTAAAGCGGGGCGGTCAGTAGTGATACCACTTCACCTCAAGCATCACTTCATTCTCGGGGGTGGCGAGGTGGCTGAATTCGCGCTGGGCGCTCAGGCGCAGGCCCAGGTTGCGGGACAGCTCCCACTGCTGATTCAGGCTGATGCTACGGCGCACTTCACCATTGGTGAAGAAATCGCCTTTGGTCTCCAGACTGAAATTACCCAGCGGGTTTTTCCACAGAACGCCGGTGTTGAAACCCGCCGCCGGGGCGATGAAACCGGCGAAGTCGTTGTTGTGTTCGATGCGCGCGGTACCCAAGGCAAAACCGAGCATGTCATCGCCCAGTTGCCAGGTGCCGCCGCCTCCGCCATTGATGTGGCTGACCAGGGTTTCGTCGTCATGTTTGCCCGGCACGCGTTCCAGGCCGCCAGTCACCTGCCATGACAGCGGTTGCAGCAGCTCGTTGCGTGGGGTGAAGGAGCGAATCGTCGCCAGATCAAGCTGCTGAAACTGCCAGTGATTGCCTTCGTACTGGCGCAGTTTCATTTGCAGGATTTCAATTTGTGCGCCGAGCGGGAAGCTCTCGGCGTTGTCGTTGAGGTCGTGATAGGCCATACGCAGGCCGTATTCGCCGAACGCCTTGTCACCCCGGGTGCCGATACCGGCCTGCCAGGTGCGGGATTCATGGCCATCCTCGGGCAGGCTAGGTTGCGGGATATCCAGTTCCGGCGCCGGGTTCTGGTTGATCGCCCGCAGCAATTCAAAACTGCGCTGAGCCTGCGCGGGGTCGCGTTCCTGGCCGTTGGCACGGTAGCGTTCCAGACGATAGGCGGCGTCGATGATCAGCGCCTGGCGATCCTTGGGTTGTGCCTTGAAGGCGGGTTCCTGCAACTGCTTCTGGTCAGCGCTGACTTTCAACACCCATTGCTGTTCATCAGGATTCAGCGGTTCGGCACGACTTAACAACTCACGCTCGCGGGACGGGCGATATTGAATCGATTCCACCAAACCGGCGGCTTTCACGGCTTTGACGGTGTCGGTAGGAATCGCGGTCAGCGGGAATTGCTCAGTCAGGCGCAGGCTCGGCCGCGCCACTTGCAGCAATTCAAGCAAGCGATAAGAGCAGTTTTCGTCGAAGAAGAAATAGTCGAATCGGACCTGCTTCAGCTCCCAGACGTGCTCGACCATGCGTTCGGTTTCTGGCGGGGTCAGGTTCAGCCGGTACTCCCACAAGTCCCGGTTCTCGAGGCTGCGGTATTCCGAGAGTTTTTCCTGATAGGGCACCAGCGAAAAAAGCCCCGGATAGCCACCCATCAAGCCTTTCCAGGCGAAGAGGATGCTGTTGTCCGAACCTTCGATGAAGGCGCCGAAGTTGATTGCGTAACTGAGCAGGGCCGTGTGGTCGCTTTGCACATCCGCCTGATCGATGCGCAGCAACGTGTGGCCGAACATCGATGACGGACTGTTCAAGTAAGCCGCCGGGAAAATCATCACCGCACTGTGCGGCGAGACGTCTTTGAACCATTGCTTGAACTCAGTGCAGGCAAGCGTCGGCAGACCGGTCAGGTTGAGCTGCGCCTTCAGCCAGCGGGTACGGGCCGGATAGACGCATTGGGCGTGTTGTTCGCCAGCACTGGTCGGGGCGTACAACGCTTGCACGGTGGCGGCCAGTTCACGGTCGGGGTGTTCGTTGCCGTCGGGCGCCAGGAAGAACGTCTTGTCGCTGATATAGCTGCGCCAGCCGCCGAGCTTGGCGGTTTCGTAGTGTCCCAGAGAAATCCAGAAGGGGTCATTGGCCAATTGCTGCAAACGTTGAGGGTCGATGTGCGGCGCAGCAGACAGCGGGGCGCAGACACAGAGCGCCAGCCAGGCAAGGCGTTTGAGCATAATGGGCAACTTAAGTCGAAAAAAACAAAGACCCAAAGAGGGGCAGGCCTAAAAAATAAATCCGCTCCCCGAAAGGAGCGGGCGGGTCGAGCTTAAGCTTGAGTGGCGTACTTGGCCAGACGCGGATCGTTCTTCAGAACGGCCAGGGTGTTGGTATGCACGTCTTCAGCGGTCACATCCGCCTTGCTGAAGATTTGCTGGAAATGCTCGTGAGTCACGGCGGCGAAATGCGCACGGTCTTCCGGCGCCACGCCCAGGACTACGGCGTAAGTGGTCAGCGCTTCGCCCTGACCTTTAGCCATGTCTTCGGACAGCTCGTTCATCATGCCGTTCATGGCAAACCAGGATTTGCCGCCGTAGGTCAGCGACGCATTCGTTGCGCAGCCATTGGTGCCGGAGGTCATACCAAAGGTCGCGTTGCCGGATGTGCCGTTGGTGATGGAGGCCATGAAGTGAGCCGGGGTGCCACGCTGACCTTCGAACAGCATGTTGCCCCAACCGCAATCCGGGCCGCCTGGGGCTTGCGCCATGGCGTTGAGGGATACAACGGTGAAGAGAGTACCGAGAAGAATCCGTTTCATAGCAATGTTCTCTTTGTGTGCATACCGATGGACAAGGGAGACTGGTGCCACTTTGGCGCCAGTTAGGCCGGTCATTAGTCCAGCCGCGCAGTTTGGAGTTTAGGCGCGATCCCGGGGTTCCGTGATTTTTTGCAAAACACCCGCTGAAATCATTGATTTGGCCCCGGCCCGCCTGGGGTTGCCAGTTTGTCTATGCTTTGGCTGGAGGCGCGCCTTGCAAGTGAGGTATGGGCAGCGCCAGAATGCCGCTATCTGCCCCGCCTGATGTAAGGAAGCCCGATGCCTGATCCTGTTGCTGCCAGCTTGCGTCTAGCGCCTGAAGCGCTGACCCGTCCGTTTTCCGCTGAACAGTTCAGCTTCTCTACCACCAATGATCTGGAGCCCTTCCGCGGTGTGCTTGGCCAGGAACGTGCGGTCGAAGCCTTGCAGTTCGGTGTGGCCATGCCACGCCCCGGTTACAACGTCTTTGTCATGGGTGAGCCTGGCACCGGCCGGTTCTCGTTCGTCAAACGTTACCTGAAAGCCGAAGGCAAACGCCTGCAGACCCCGGCGGACTGGGTCTATGTCAACAATTTCGATGAACCGCGCGAGCCTCGCGCCCTGGAATTGCCGTCAGGCACCGCGGGCGCTTTCATCGGCGACATCAATGGCTTGATCGACAACTTGCTGGCGACCTTTCCGGCGGTGTTCGAACACCCGTCCTACCAGCAGAAGAAAAGCGCCATCGACCGCGCCTTCAACCAACGCTACGACAAGGCGCTGGACGTCATCGAGCGTCTGGCCCTGGAAAAAGAAGTCGCCCTGTACCGCGACGCCAGCAACATCGCCTTTACCCCGATGAGCGAAGGCAAAGCGCTGGATGAAGCGGAATTCGCCCAGTTGCCGGAAGCCGATCGCGAACGTTTTCACGAGGACATTTCCGGCCTGGAAGAGCGTCTGAACGAAGAGCTCGCCAGCCTGCCGCAATGGAAGCGTGAATCGAGCAATCAACTGCGCCACCTCAACGAAGAAACCATCACGCTGGCGTTGCAGCCGTTGCTGTCGCCTTTGTCGGAGAAGTACGCCGAGAACGCGGCCGTGTGCGGTTACCTGCAAGCGATGCAGGTTTACCTGCTGAAAACGGTGGTCGAGCAACTGGTGGACGACAGCAAGACCGACGCCATTGCCCGCAAGCTGCTGGAAGAGCAATACGCACCGAGCCTGGTGGTCGGGCATTCAGCCAGCGGCGGTGCGCCGGTGGTGTTCGAACCGCACCCGACTTATGAAAATCTGTTTGGCCGCATCGAATACAGCACCGATCAGGGCGCCCTGTACACGACCTATCGGCAACTGCGACCGGGTGCCTTGCACCGGGCCAACGGTGGTTTTCTGATCCTTGAAGCGGAAAAAATGCTCAGCGAGCCGTTCGTCTGGGATGCGCTCAAGCGCGCCCTGCAATCGCGCAAGCTGAAAATGGAATCGCCATTGGGTGAGCTGGGCCGTCTGGCCACCGTGACCCTGACGCCGCAACACATCCCGTTGCAGGTCAAAGTCGTCATCATCGGTGCCCGTCAGCTGTATTACACGCTGCAAGACCTCGATCCGGACTTCCAGGAGATGTTCCGCGTCCTGGTGGACTTCGACGAAGACATCCCGATGGTCGACGAGAGCCTGGAGCAGTTCGCCCAGTTGCTCAAAACCCGCACCTCCGAAGAGGGCATGGCCCCGTTGACGGCGGATGCCGTGGCGCGTCTGGCCACCTATAGCGCGCGTCTGGCCGAACACCAAGGGCGTTTGTCGGCGCGGATCGGTGATCTGTTCCAGCTGGTCAGCGAGGCGGATTTCATTCGCGACCTGGCCGGTGATGAAATGACCGACGCGGGGCACATCGAGCGTGCGCTCAAGGCCAAGGCCACCCGCACCGGGCGCGTCTCGGCGCGGATTCTCGACGACATGCTGGCCGGGATCATCCTGATCGATACCGATGGCGCGGCCGTCGGCAAGTGCAACGGGCTGACGGTGCTGGAAGTCGGCGACTCGGCTTTCGGTGTGCCGGCACGGATTTCCGCCACGGTGTATCCGGGCGGCAGTGGCATTGTCGACATCGAGCGTGAGGTCAACCTGGGGCAGCCGATTCACTCAAAAGGCGTGATGATCCTCACCGGGTATCTGGGAAGTCGTTACGCCCAGGAATTCCCGCTGGCGATTTCCGCGAGCATCGCCCTGGAGCAGTCCTACGGTTATGTCGATGGCGACAGTGCGTCGCTGGGCGAGGCCTGTACGCTGATTTCGGCCTTGTCGAAAACACCGCTCAAGCAGTGCTTTGCGATCACAGGTTCCATCAATCAGTTCGGCGAAGTGCAGGCGGTAGGCGGGGTCAACGAGAAGATCGAAGGCTTCTTCCGGCTCTGCGAAGCGCGCGGGCTGACCGGTCAGCAAGGGGCGATCATTCCGCAAGCGAACGTTGCCACATTGATGCTCGACGAGAAGGTATTGGCGGCGGTGCGCGCGGGGCAGTTCCATGTTTACGCGGTGCGTCAGGCGGACGAGGCCTTGAGCCTGTTGGTCGGCGAGCCTGCCGGTGCGCCGGATGAGAATGGCGAGTTTCCGGAAGGCAGCGTCAATGCGCGGGTGGTGGAGCGACTGCGCGTGATTGCGGAAATGATCAGCGAAGAAGACCTCAAGGAAGCCGAAAAAGAGATGGCGCAAGAGGCGTTGGCAGAAACAAAACCGGCCTGATACAAATAATCAATGGGATCACACGGATCCACTGTGGGAGCGACGGTGCGACGATTCGACCTGCTCGCGATTGCTGACTTTCAGACAACAGAGATGTTGGATGTCAGTGCCTCATCGCGAGCAGGTCGAATCGTCGTACCGTCACTCCCACATTTGTTTTGTGTCAGTCGTGAAAAGTGCCATCACTCTGACGTCAAGCTTCACACAATGACCATTCGGCGCCTTCTGGTCTCGCCTGACGTACGGGGCGGACTTTTCTTCTATTCTCTGCTTCAAGGATGTCGACAGTAATCACTGGATCGAGACAGCTCCTCTGTGGGGCTGAATACCGGATCTACCGAGGGTCGCCGCCATGTCGCGCAACCTCTGCCTCACCCGTCAATGCCTGGGCCTTGTAACCCGTATCGAGTGTGCCATCCGCCCTCTGGCGGGAGATACGGGTATGTGGACCTTGCTCTTCGCCGCCGGGATGGCCGGCGAGCAGCCCTCGGCCATCAAGGCGCAAGGCCCGTTTCATGGTCCTATCGTGGCTGAATCAATTCTCGACACCATCGTTGAAAGCCTGACCTTGCACGGCTACGAACTGGCCGACGACCCACAAATCTGGTGCCTGCACCTGCAAGCCCAGTTGCGGGAAATCAACGGTGGCCGTTGCCGCAATCTCGGTGGCTTCGAGTACCGGCCCGATCACTGAACGGGTTATTGATCAAGTTCACTTGGATCAGCCTTGGATAGTTGAACCTCGAAACCATATTGCACGGTGGTGAGGTCGGTTCGCTGAAAGCTTTCCAGGCGTGTCGGCTGACCATAAAAGTAATGCACCTCGAATAACGCCGGGCCTTCGGCGCTTGCGTCATGCGTGACCGCAAGAATCTCTTTCAGATAGTTCCCGCTGTCGTCCTTGGCGAAAAATCGCCAGTCCTGCGCAGGGAACACTTTCACATCCACCACCAGCGCATTGCCTCTGAGCTCCAGTCCCTTGGGCAATTTCCGGGTGTCGAGCGTCTGCTTCTCGATCGTGGCCAGAAACAACGGCATGGAGCCCACTGCGTACGCTGGCGTTTGTGGAAACAGGTTCAGGTCGTAAGTGATCGTGCCGCGCAGAGGGTCGACCTGATACGCCTGCGATGGCAGTTCGATCGGCTCATCGCGTTTGCCGCTACTGTCCGCGGTAAAAAAACTGAGCGGGCTATCGCCGGGGCTGAAGGTGCTGCCGAGCAACTCGTCATTGAAGCTTCTGGGGTGATCGAATTCGATGCGCGCGGCGCTCGGGTCCTCCACCGACTGATTGACGTTGATGCTTTTTTTCAGCTGTTCCTCACTCAGTGTCGCGCCCTTGAGCCAGTTCGCCGTCTGATCGTCATACACCACTACCGGTAAGGTCAGTGGCGGGATGGTTTTTTTCGTGGTGTGCGGGTCGAAGCGGCGTATCGGCAGGTTTAGATCTTTGCGGGTTATGGTCGCGGCGGAGAAGTCCAAAAGGCTGACCTCAAGGGTCTCGATCGGCCCGTTGAAGTACACCTTGGAATATTGCTGTCCCTGCTGCTGCTCGAACGTGCGCTGTTCTTCATTGAGCTGTTGTTCGAACGCCTCGCTCCAGGCCTTCTGCTGCTGCATTTTCGCCAGTTGTTTTTGATAGAAAGCAATTTGCGTGGCGGTTTCATTGATCGAGCCTGCGCGCGCGAGAAATTGCCCTGTGGTGTCTTTGGCCTGAACAATCAGTGGAATCAACCGGGTTTCAGCGACTTCGGGGGGCAGTGGCGCGCTGTTGCTGTATTCAATTTCGGCGTAGTTCTTTTCAAGCTTCAGCAGGGTGACGCTGAGGTTGTCGTTGGTGCGCGTCTGTCCGACATCCTTTTTGGTCAGGTCGAAGCTGTAGAGCCGGCGTGGCGCGATCACTTCGACTTTGCCTTGCACGCTCACCGGTTGCGGCTGGTTTTTTTTGTCGACGTCCAGGCCGTTGATGAAGGGGTAGGTCACCGTCAGGTCATCGGGGCTGGTCAGGTTGGAGCTCGACGGGCTGAACTGGATGCCGGGATCGGTTTCCGACCATTCGGGCTGGAAGGGGATGACCCGTTTGTTGTTCAGTGTCACCGATTGCCATTCCAGGCCATGGGGGAAAAGGAACGCCGCCGGAATACTGAAATTGAAGGGGAATACCGGTTGCAGATCGGTCAGGTAATCGGAGCTGGAGTCCTTGTGCAGCACGAACAGGCCATTGATGTAGGTGTCGACCAGGGCCTGGGGCGTGGGGTAGTGCTTGAGCACGGCGAGGGCGTCTTCGCCGTATTCGGTTTCCACCGGTTTACTGTCGAGCTTGAGTTGCGCACGTTCGAGCAACAAGAGTGAGCCGCCAAGTTCAGAGACCGCGTCCTTGAGCTTCGGGTCCTGGATCTGATCCAGCGATTGCTCGAACTGTGCGGTTTTTTCCTCGAGACTGACCTGACGCTTGTCCTCGCTGGGCGAGCAGCCGCTCATCAGCAAGATCAGGCAAATGCCGGTACTCGTTAAAGGCAATCGCACATCCATTTTCCAGTCTTCCTGTCCGACGTCGCTGAGCAGTCAATAGTCTGGACACTAGCAGAAAAAATTTGTGGCACAGGCGCAGGTAGCGGATTTTTCGACGGTTTCTGGCTGCTTCTGGGTATAGACAGGTGGCTGGTATACTCGCGGCCATTTTCAACCCACGTGTGAGATTCAATGGAACGCTTTATCGAAAATGCAATGTACGCCTCCCGCTGGCTGCTGGCGCCGATCTACTTCGGGCTATCCCTTGGTCTGCTGGCGCTGGCGCTGAAGTTCTTCCAAGAGGTTTTCCACGTAATCCCTAACGTTTTCTCGATGGCAGAATCGGATCTGATTCTGGTGCTGCTGTCGCTGATCGACATGGCGCTGGTGGGCGGTTTGCTGGTGATGGTGATGATTTCCGGTTACGAGAACTTCGTCTCTGAACTGGACATCGATGACCACAAGGAAAAGCTCAACTGGCTGGGCACCATGGATTCATCTTCTCTGAAGATGAAGGTGGCCGCTTCCATCGTGGCGATTTCCTCTATCCACCTGCTGCGGATCTTCATGGACGCCAAGAACGTCGATCCCGAGCATTTGAAGTGGTACGTGATCATTCACATGACGTTCGTCGTGTCGGCGTTTGCCATGGGCTATCTGGACAAGCTGACCAAGCACTGATTCGTCCCCCCCCCTGTAGGAGTCTGGCTTGCCAGCGATGGCATCACCGCGGTTTATCGTCAGACCAAGTTGATGCCATCGCTTGCAAGCCAGGCTCCTACTAGGGAATTTGGTCGAACCGGACGGGTGGTGTGATTTCTGGCTTGTACTTTGATTCGCCGAGGCCTATCCCTGTAAGTAGTCTTGGCTCGCCACTGTATGAGGTGCATTCATGAACCTTGTTGAACTACGCGCTTATGCCATCGCAGGGAAGGTCGATGAGTTGAATCTGATCTCCATGGAGGGCGGGATCTACCTGCTGGAGGCGCGCATGCATGGTGCCGCGTATCCGCTGAGTGATGCCCACGACCAAATGTTTCAACTGCGCTCGGTCGAGCATGCTCGTGAAGTGCTGCATGACTTCCCTTCCTTACCCTTCAATCTTGTTCACGCCTCGGTTCATGATGAAATGTGCGGGCTGGGTGCGATCGAGGGGGAAAACCTGAAGGTGCCGATAGCCTTCCGCTCTTCCTGGCATCACTGACGGCTCTCATCAACACAATGACATCTGTGCTAGTCTGCTGGCCCTTTTGGTTCCGGGCGCTCTCCGGGATGCGCTGTGCGAGCACGGCGAGTTCCTGAGCCGTCCGCACAGCGGAGCAATGTCATGTCCGAAGTAAATCTGTCCACCGACGAAACCCGCGTCAGCTACGGTATAGGCCGTCAGTTGGGCGACCAACTGCGCGACAACCCTCCACCGGGCGTTAGCCTGGATGCGATCCTGGCTGGCCTGACTGACGCCTTCACCGGCAAAGATAGCCGTGTTGGCCAGGAAGAAATGTCCGCGAGCTTCAAGGTCATCCGCGAAATCATGCAAGCCGAAGCCGCTGCCAAAGCTCAAGCCGCTGCTGGCGAAGGCCTGGCCTTTTTGGCTGAAAACGCCAAGCGTGATGGCATCACCACCTTGGCTTCCGGCCTGCAGTTCGAAGTACTGACTGCCGGTGAAGGCGCCAAGCCAACCCGTGAAGATCAAGTGCGTACGCATTACCACGGCACCCTGATCGACGGCACTGTGTTCGACAGCTCCTACGAGCGCGGCGAGCCGGCAGAATTCCCGGTTGGCGGCGTGATCGCTGGCTGGACCGAAGCCCTGCAACTGATGAACGCCGGCAGCAAATGGCGTCTGTATGTGCCGAGCGAACTGGCTTACGGCGCTCAAGGCGTTGGCAGCATTCCACCGCACAGCGTATTGGTATTCGACGTCGAACTGCTCGACGTTTTGTAATCCGGATCGTGTGATCAACGTGATCCTGTAGGAGCGAGGCTTGCCCGCGATTGCATCACCTCGGTTTTGAACTGAAACCGAGTCGCCTGCATCGCGAGCAAGCTTTTCTCCTACAAGTTTTTTCAGCGTTTCTCATAGTTCGATCTTGTGGTGCAGTTCACTCGACGGGCGCAACGCCCGGGCGTAGCAGAACAGAAACAGATTACGCACCAGTTCCTTGAGCACCACCGGCTCGCTGGAACTCAAGTCGCTGACGTCCAGATCCCCCTGATCCTGCAGCTCGCTCAAGGCTTCTTCTTCAAGCACCGCACAGACTTCCCCGGTTTCCCGATGCAGGATCCTGAGGTAAGGGTGTGGGCGGTCCAGCCAGGCATCGATCAAATAAGTCATGTCTTATCTCCATTGAATAGATTTCAATGAGAATAATTCTTATTCATCAAATAGCAAGAGCCTATTGGCGCTTTGTGCTTTTTTCCGGGTAAAGATTGCGTAAGGTCAAAACGGCTGGCGTTTGGCTATTGCGCGTGTAGGCGGGATGAAGCGGGAGGAGGGCGAAGCAGCATCCCACGCAAGGCGCGGGATGGAATACAGCCGGTTCAGACTTTTCTGACGAACTCGGATTTGAGTTTCATCGGGCCGATGCCGTCGATCTTGCAGTCGATGTCGTGATCGCCATCGCACAGGCGGATGTTCTTGACCTTGGTGCCGACCTTGACCACCAGCGACGTGCCTTTGACCTTTAGGTCCTTGATCACGGTGATGGTATCGCCGTCCTGCAGGACATTGCCGACCGAATCCTTTTTCACGGTGTCATCGGACGCCACGTCGGCTTCGCCGCTGGCAGACCATTCGTGCGCGCACTCGGGGCAGATCAGCTGTGCGCCGTCTTCATAGGTGTATTCGGAGTTGCATTTTGGGCAGGGTGGCAACGTGCTCACTAAAGCTCCTTGAATTCAGGACGGCTAAAAAGCGCACATTATATAGGGTTTTAGGCAGGTGGTGGGGCAGCGCGTTCCTTGTAGGAGCCGGGCTTGCCCGCGATTGGATCACCGCGGTTTATCGTCAGACCGAGTTGATGCCATCGCTGGCAAGGCTCCTACAGGGGCGGGGTTCTAACAAGTGGGTATCAGTGAGTGCGGGCTACCGCAAATTCACTCAGCTCAACCAATGCATCGCGATACTCGCTGGCAGGCAGCGCGTCGAGGCATTTGATCGCACGTGCCACGTAATCACGGGCCAGTTGCGCGGTGTATTCCAGCGAACCAGAGGCTTCTACCGCTTCGCGGATGCTTTCCAGGTCTTCGATGCCACCTTTCTGGATCGCCTTGCGCACCAGTGCCGCCTGTTCTGGCGTGCCTTCGCGCATGGTGTAGATCAGCGGCAAGGTCGGCTTGCCTTCGGCCAGATCGTCGCCGACGTTCTTGCCCAGGGTTTCCGCGTCGCCTTTGTAATCCAGCAGGTCGTCGACCAGTTGGAAGGCCACGCCCAGGTGGTCGCCAAAGGTGCGCAGGGCTTCAGCCTGTTCCGCTGTGGCTTCGCAGAGCGCGGCAGCACTGTGGGTCGAAGCCTCGAAGAGCATCGCGGTCTTGCCGCGGATGACTTCCATGTAGGTTTCTTCGGTGGTGCTGGCGTCACGGACCTTCGACAGCTGCAACACTTCGCCTTCGGCGATGATTCGGGTCGCTTGCGAAAGGATCTTCATCACCGGCATGGAGCCCAGTTCGACCATCATTTCGAAGGAGCGCGAATAGAGGAAGTCGCCGACCAGCACGCTCGGTGCGTTGCCCCACATGGCGTTGGCGGTCGAGCGGCCACGGCGCATGCCGGACATGTCGACCACGTCGTCGTGCAGCAGGGTGGCGGTGTGCAGAAACTCGATGGTCGCGGCCAGCAGACGCAGGTCATCGCCTTCGCGGCCCAGCGCCTTGCCACACAGCAACACTAATAAAGGACGCAGGCGTTTACCGCCGGCCGAGGTAATGTAATCGCCGATTTTCGATACCAGCGGCACTCGGGAAGTCAGCTGTTTCTTGATGATGCCGTCGACGGCGCTAAAATCGTCCGCCACCGCGCGGTAGAAAGCTTGGGGTTGCATCAGCGACAGTTGCTCCAGAAGGGTTGCGCGGCATGCTAGGACCCACGTCGGCGAGTGTCAAGGCGCGATGGACGGCCTCTTGCATCGCCCCGGTAGCTTGCGTACAATCGCGCACCCTGAACTTCCTGGGCAGCACCTGCCTTACGCAATTGCAAACCGGCCTTCCAGCCATATGCAGCCATGCCAGCCAATACCTCTTCTTATAAAGAGCTGGGTGAGCAGGATTATCGGAGAAATACCATGTCGTACGCAGTAATTGTTACTGGTGGCAAGCAATACAAGGTCGCCCCAGGTGAATACCTGAAGATCGAAAAACTGGAAATCGCTACCGGCGAATCCGTTACTTTTGATCGCGTTCTGTTGGTCGCCAATGGCGATGACGTGAACATCGGCGCTCCAGTTGTTGCTGGCGCTACCGTTGTGGCTGAAGTGATCTCCCAAGGTCGTCACGATAAAGTCCGCATCATCAAGTTCCGTCGTCGTAAGCACCACATGAAGCGTATGGGCCACCGCCAGTGGTACACCGAGATCAAAATCACCGGTATTCAGGCTTAATTTCAGCCTAATTCCTCACTAGGAGAATTGACTCATGGCACACAAAAAAGCTGGTGGTAGTACCCGTAACGGTCGCGACTCAGAAGCCAAACGCCTTGGCGTGAAGATGTATGGCGGCCAGGTTATCATTCCGGGCAACATCATCGTGCGTCAGCGCGGCACCCAATTCCACGCCGGTTACGGTGTTGGCATGGGTAAAGATCACACTCTGTTCGCTAAAATCGACGGCGTGATCAAGTTTGAAGTAAAAGGCGCTTTCAACCGCCGTTACGTAAGCATTGTCCCGAAGACTGACGTCGTCGCGGCATAATTACGTGGTTGCTGGAAAAGCCCTGTCTTGCGACGGGGCTTTTTCGTTTGTGGGGTGAGTCTCTTGCAAAGCTGTTTGTGATGGGCTCCAGCGCAGGTTTTGCGGTCGTTGATTGAGGTCGCTGCGCTCATTTTTGCAAGAGTCTTATGTCTAGATTTTTTCGGCTCGTCCGTATGGCGAGAGGCGTTTTGTTATGAAGTTTGTTGATGAAGTATCGATTCGAGTAAAGGCCGGCGACGGCGGCAACGGTTGCATGAGCTTCCGTCGCGAAAAATTCATTGAAAACGGCGGCCCGAACGGCGGTGACGGTGGTGATGGCGGCTCGGTCTACATGATCGCCGACGAAAACCTCAATACCCTGGTCGACTACCGGTACACCCGTCACTTCGATGCCGAGCGCGGTTCCAACGGTGGCAGCACCGACTGCACCGGCAAGAAAGGTGAAGAGCTGGTGCTGCGCGTACCGGTCGGCACAACTGTCATCGATGCGGCCACTCAGGAAGTGATCGGCGACCTGACCAAGGCTGGTCAGAAGCTGTTGGTGGCTCACGGCGGCTGGCACGGTCTGGGTAACACCCGTTTCAAATCCAGTACCAACCGCGCTCCGCGTCAGACCACTCCGGGTAAACCGGGTGAGGCGCGTGACCTCAAGCTGGAAATGAAAGTACTGGCTGACGTCGGTCTGCTGGGCTTGCCGAATGCCGGTAAAAGTACCTTTATCCGCTCGGTCTCGGCCGCCAAGCCGAAAGTTGCCGACTACCCGTTCACCACCTTGGTGCCGAACCTCGGTGTGGTCAGCGTCGATCGCTGGAAGAGCTTCGTGGTCGCGGACATTCCGGGCCTGATCGAAGGTGCTTCCGATGGCGCCGGCCTGGGGATTCGCTTCCTCAAGCACTTGTCGCGTACCCGCTTGCTGCTGCACCTCGTCGACATGGCGCCGCTGGATGACACCAGCGCACCGGATGCTGCTGAAGTGATCGTCAGCGAGTTGACCAAGTTCAGCCCGTCCCTGGCTGAGCGTGATCGCTGGTTGGTGCTGAACAAGTGCGACCAGATCCTTGAAGAAGAGCACGACGCTCGCGTCAAGGAAATCGTTGATCGTCTGGAGTGGGCTGGTCCGGTTTATGTGATCTCGGCCATCTCCAAGCTCGGTACCGAACGTCTGTGCCACGACATCATGCGTTACATGGAAGATCGTGCTGATCGCCTGGCGAACGACCCGGCTTACAAGGAAGAGTTGGCAGAACTCGATCAGCGCATCGAAGATGAAGCGCGTGCTCAGTTGCAGGCCCTGGATGACCAGCGTGCCCTGCGCCGTAGCGGCGTGAAGTCGGTTCACGACATCGGCGACGATGATTGGGATGAAGAAGATGTGGATGACGAAGACGGTCCGGAAATCATTTACGTGCGTGACTGATTCTGTAGGAGCAGGGCTTGCCCGCGAAGGCGGTTTATCTGTCTGACCGCGGTGTTATCATCGCTGGCAGACCGGCTCACTAAGCGCCGCTCAATCGAGCGGCGTTTTAGTATCTGGAAATCGGTAGTCACGAATAACGTTACGGGCAGCGCTGGGTCGCGCTGTCCTCAAGCTAAGGTTGAAGATGATGCGGAGCAAGGTGACAGGTGCGCAGCGTTGGGTCGTGAAGATCGGCAGCGCTTTGCTGACGGCGGACGGTAAAGGCCTGGATCGCGCAGCAATGGGTGTCTGGGTCGAGCAGATGGTGGCTTTGCATGAAGCGGGTGTCGAACTGGTGTTAGTGTCTTCCGGTGCGGTAGCTGCGGGCATGAGTCGCTTGGGCTGGACCGTACGACCCAGTGCGATGCACGAGTTGCAGGCTGCTGCTGCCATCGGTCAGATGGGGTTGGTGCAGGCATGGGAATCGAGCTTTGCCGAGCATGGCCGGCACACCGCGCAGATTCTCCTGACGCACGATGACTTGTCCGACCGCAAACGTTATCTGAACGCCCGCAGCACCTTGCGCGCACTGGTGGAATTGAAAGTGATCCCGGTGATCAACGAAAACGACACTGTGGTGACGGACGAAATCCGTTTTGGTGACAACGACACGCTGGCGGCGCTGGTGGCCAACCTGGTCGAGGCCGATTTGCTGGTGATTCTCACGGATCGCGATGGCATGTTTGACGCTGATCCGCGCAACAACCCCGACGCCAACCTGATTTACGAGGCGCGCGCCGATGATCCGGCGTTGGATGCGGTGGCTGGCGGTACGGGTGGTGCGTTGGGGCGTGGCGGTATGCAGACCAAGTTGCGTGCAGCGCGTCTGGCGGCTCGCTCTGGGGCACACACCATCATCGTTGGTGGGCGCATTGAGCGCGTGCTGGATCGCCTGAAAGCAGGGGAGCGCATCGGCACCTTGCTCTCGCCTGAGCGCGGCATGCTGGCGGCGCGCAAGCAATGGCTGGCCGGGCACCTGCAAACCCGTGGCACGCTGGTCTTGGATGGTGGTGCAGTGAAAGCGCTGGCCCAGGACCATAAAAGTTTGCTGCCGGTGGGCGTCAAGCTGGTGCAGGGCAGCTTCCGTCGCGGCGAAATGGTGGTGTGTGTGGCGCCGGATGGTCGCGAGATCGCCCGTGGCCTGGCCAATTACAGCGCGCTGGAAGCGCAAAAAATCATCGGTCAGTCGTCTGAGGCGATTGTCGGTCTGTTGGGTTACATGGCGGAGCCGGAGCTGGTTCACCGCGATAACCTGATTCTGGTCTGAAGGAATACCTGAATGCGTATAGCAAAAGGATTGTTGGGTCTGCTGCTGGCGATGCCGCTGCTGGCTTCGGCTGAGGAAATTGGCCAGGTATCGACGGTGTTCAAGTTCGTCGGCCCGAACGACCGTATCGTCGTCGAGGCGTTTGATGATCCGAAGGTCGATGGCGTGACGTGCTACCTGTCGCGCGCCAAGACAGGTGGCGTTAAGGGTGGTCTGGGTCTGGCTGAAGATCGCGCCGAGGCCTCTATCGCTTGCCGTCAGGTCGGGCCCATCAGTTTCAAGGGTGAGCTGAAGGATGGCGATGAGGTGTTCAAGGAGCGCACATCGCTGGTGTTCAAGACCATGCAGGTGGTGCGTTTTCTCGACAAGAAACGCAATACGCTGGTGTACCTGGTCTACAGCGATCGTTTGATCGAAGGCAGCCCGCAGAATGCGGTGACGGCGATTCCGATCTTGCCGTGGACGCACGCTCAATAACCTGGCGCAGATCCAAAATGTGGGAGCGGGCTTGCTCGCGAATAGGGAGGATCAGTCGACACAAATGTCGCCTGAGACACCGCTTTCGCGAGCAAGCCCGCTCCCACATTTTTTTTTGTACTGGATTCACTAAATCGCAGGCAATAAAAAACCGACCCTGAGGTCGGTTTTTCAACAAGCTTATCGCTTAAGCGGCAACAGCAAGGTTCAGAGCCTTGACGTGACCGTTCAGGCGGCTCTTATGACGAGCAGCCTTGTTCTTGTGGATGATGCCTTTATCGGCCATACGGTCGATTACTGGCACGGCCAGAACGTAAGCAGCTTGAGCTTTAGCAGCGTCTTTTGCGTCGATGGCTTTAACTACATTCTTGATGTAGGTACGAACCATGGAACGCAGGCTGGCGTTGTGGCTGCGACGCTTCTCAGCCTGTTTTGCACGTTTTTTGGCGGAAGGTGTGTTGGCCACCGTCGAGCTCCTCGAAAGACTTTTTAGGAAATAGCAAACAAAATAGGCCGCGAATCATGCCGATGAGTTGATGTCTTGTCAAGGGCGGTTGAGACGTTCCGCTAAGTGGTAGGTATAAAGAGGCGGGATATTTATTTCCGGCGCTTGACCTGTAAACTCGCGAGCTTTGGCTCTGTGCTGCTGCGGCGCGGAGTATCGCATAAGTAGGCGCTTTGTTCGCCTGCTGTTTATCGACAGGCACAAACTCTTTCAATGAATCTGCTCAAATCGTTGGCCGCCGTCAGCTCTATCACGATGATTTCCCGGGTTTTGGGGTTTGTTCGTGACACGCTTATTGCACGCACATTTGGTGCCGGGATGGCGACGGACGCCTTCTTTATCGCCTTCAAACTGCCCAATCTGCTGCGGCGGATCTTCGCCGAGGGGGCGTTTTCCCAGGCTTTCGTGCCGATTCTGGCCGAATACAAAAGCCAGAAGGGTGAGGAGGCGACGCGAACGTTTGTTGCGTACGTCTCGGGCCTGCTGACGCTGGTGCTGGCCCTGGTTACGGTATTGGGGATGATTGCTGCACCCTGGGTCATCTGGGCGACCGCGCCGGGATTTACCAATACACCGGAAAAGTTCGAGCTGACCTCCAGCCTGTTGCGGGTGACCTTTCCCTACATCTTGTTGATCTCCCTGTCGTCCCTGGCTGGTGCGATCCTCAATACATACAACCGTTTTTCAGTGCCGGCCTTTGTGCCGACTCTGCTAAACGTCAGCATGATCGTTTTTTCGCTGTTCCTGACTCCGTATTTCGATCCACCGGTCATGGCGTTGGGCTGGGCGGTTCTGGTGGGTGGTCTGGCGCAATTGCTCTATCAGCTGCCGCACCTGAAAAAGATCGGCATGCTCGTGTTGCCACGCCTGAACCTGCGTGACAGCGGCGTCTGGCGGGTCATGAAACAGATGCTGCCGGCGATTCTCGGCGTGTCCGTGAGCCAGATTTCGCTGATCATCAACACTATTTTCGCGTCGTTCCTGGTGGCCGGTTCGGTGTCCTGGATGTACTACGCCGACCGTTTGATGGAATTGCCGTCCGGTGTATTGGGCGTGGCGTTGGGCACGATTCTGTTGCCCACACTGGCCAAAACCTACGCCAGCAAGGATCGTCACGAATATTCGCGCATCCTCGATTGGGGGCTGCGCCTGTGCTTCGTGCTGGTGTTGCCGTGTGCGCTGGCGCTGGGGATTCTGGCTGAGCCGCTGACCGTCTCGCTGTTCCAGTACGGCCAGTTCAGCGCCTTCGATGCGTCGATGACGCAACGGGCGTTGATCGCTTATTCGGTCGGGTTGCTGGGCATTATCGTGATCAAAGTGCTGGCGCCGGGCTTTTATGCGCAACAAAACATCCGTACGCCGGTGAAAATTGCAATTTTCACCCTGGTGGTGACTCAGTTATTCAACTTGATGTTGATCGGTCCACTGGCCCATGCCGGTCTGGCACTGGCCATCAGTGCCGGTGCCTGCCTCAACGCCGGGTTATTGTTCTATCAGTTGCGCAAGCAGCAGATGTACCAGCCGCAACCGGGTTGGGCAAAGTTCGGCGCCAAGCTCGTCATCGCCGTGTTGGTGATGTCTGCGGTGTTGCTGGTCGGGATGCACTTTATGCCGGCGTGGGATCAGGGGCATATGCTGGAGCGGTTCCTGCGCCTTGGCGCTTTGGTCGCGGCCGGTATCGTCTCTTATTTCGGGATGTTGCTGCTGATGGGCTTCCGTTTGCGCGACTTTAATCGCAAGGCACTGAGTTGAGGTTGCGGCCTCGATAAACACGGGCGAGCCGGTGGTTTTGTCGGCTCGATCACTTTGGTTACGGTGTTGCCTGTCGTCGGCCGCCGGGTGTGGTTATAATCGACCACTTTATGAGCAAGAAGCGCGTTATGCAGCTGGTTCGAGGCCTCCAAAATCTGCGCCCCCAGCATCGGGGCTGTGTCGCCACTATTGGCAACTTTGACGGTGTTCACCGTGGTCACCAGGCTATCCTGGCGCGGCTGCGTGAACGTGCGCTCGAGTTGGGCGTGCCCAGCTGCGTGGTGATTTTTGAGCCGCAGCCCCGAGAATTTTTCGCCCCGGACACGGCTCCTGCCCGACTGGCCCGGTTGCGGGACAAACTGCAACTGCTGGCCGACGAAGGTGTCGACCGCGTCCTGTGCCTGGCCTTCAACCAGCGGCTGAGCAAGCTCAGCGCCAGTGAATTCGTTGATACCATTCTGGTCGACGGCCTTGGCGTGCAGCACCTTGAGGTCGGTGACGACTTCCGCTTCGGCTGCGACCGCGTAGGAGATTTCGATTTCCTGCAACAAGCCGGCATCGTTCAGGGCTTTACCGTCGAAGCGGCGCAAACCGTCGAGCTGGACGGCATTCGGGTCAGCAGCACTCAGGTCCGCAATGCTCTGGCCGCTGCCGATTTTGCCTTGGCCGAGCGACTGCTCGGGCGACCGTTCCAGATTACCGGGCGAGTGCTGCACGGCCAGAAGCTGGCGCGCCAGTTGGGTACGCGCACGGCCAACATACAACTCAAGCGCCGTCGCGTGCCGCTGACCGGGGTTTACCTGGTCAACGTCGACATCGACGGCAAGACCTGGCCAGGTGTCGCCAATATCGGCGTGCGGCCAACGGTTCAAGGTGATGGCAAAGCCCACCTCGAAGTGCATCTTTTAGATTTTGCCGGCGATCTGTATGACCGGCGTTTGACGGTGGTCTTCCACCACAAGCTGCGTGAAGAGCAGCGTTTCGCCTCTCTGGAGGCGCTTAAGACGGCGATCAATGCGGATGTCGCCGCCGCCCGTGCCCTGTCGCACCTAGCGCCAATCGCTAATGAAGAGCCTTAAATGACCGACTATAAAGCCACGCTAAACCTTCCGGACACCGCCTTCCCAATGAAGGCCGGCCTGCCACAGCGCGAACCGCAGATTCTGCAGCGCTGGGACAGTATTGGCCTGTACGGTAAGTTGCGCGAGATTGGCAAGGATCGTCCGAAGTTCGTCCTGCACGACGGTCCTCCGTACGCCAACGGCACGATTCACATCGGTCATGCGCTGAACAAGATTCTCAAGGACATGATCATTCGCTCGAAGACCCTGTCGGGTTTCGACGCGCCTTATGTGCCGGGTTGGGACTGCCACGGTCTGCCGATCGAGCACAAAGTCGAAGTGACCCACGGCAAGAACCTGGGCGCGGACAAGACCCGCGAACTGTGTCGTGCCTACGCCACCGAGCAGATCGAAGGTCAGAAATCCGAATTCATCCGTCTGGGCGTGTTGGGCGACTTCGCCAACCCGTACAAGACCATGGACTTCAAGAACGAGGCCGGTGAAATCCGCGCCTTGGCTGAAATCGTCAAAGGCGGTTTCGTGTTCAAAGGCCTCAAGCCTGTGAACTGGTGCTTCGACTGCGGTTCGGCCCTGGCTGAAGCGGAAGTCGAGTACGAGAACAAGAAATCCTCGACCATCGACGTAGCCTTCCCGATTGCCGACGAAGCCAATCTGGCTGCCGCTTTCGGTCTGCCATCGCTGGCCAAACCGGCTTCGATCGTGATCTGGACCACCACCCCGTGGACCATCCCCGCCAACCAGGCGCTGAACGTTCACCCGGAATTCAACTACGCCCTGGTCGATGTCGGCGACAAACTGCTGGTGCTGGCTGAAGAGCTGGTCGAGTCGTGCCTGGCGCGTTACAGCCTGGAAGGTTCGGTCATCGCGACCACCACCGGTAAACAACTGGAACTGATCAATTTCCGTCACCCGTTCTACGATCGCCTGTCGCCGGTTTACCTGGCCGAGTACGTTGAACTGGGCGCCGGCACGGGCGTGGTTCACTCCGCTCCGGCCTACGGCGTGGACGACTTCGTGACCTGCAAGAAATACGGCATGGTCAACGATGACATCCTCAATCCGGTACAAAGCAACGGCGTATACGCGACGTCGCTGGAATTCTTTGGTGGCCAGTTCATCTGGAAGGCCAACCCGGCCATCGTCGACAAGCTGACTGAAGTCGGCGCGCTGTTGCACACCACCATCATCGAACACAGCTACATGCACTGCTGGCGTCACAAGACCCCGCTGATCTACCGCGCCACCGCGCAGTGGTTCATCGGCATGGACAAAGAGCCTGTGACCGGCGACACCCTGCGCAAGCGGGCGATCAAAGCCATCGAAGACACCAGGTTCGTTCCAACCTGGGGCCAGGCGCGCCTGCATTCGATGATCGCCAACCGTCCGGACTGGTGCATCTCCCGTCAGCGCAACTGGGGTGTGCCGATCCCGTTCTTCCTGAACAAGGAAAGCGGCGAACTGCACCCACGCACCGCCGAACTGATGGAAGAAGTCGCCAAGCGCGTCGAAGTCGAAGGCATCGAAGCCTGGTTCAAGATGGACGCTGCTGAACTGCTGGGTGATGAAGCGCCGCAGTACGACAAGATCAGCGACACCCTGGACGTCTGGTTCGATTCGGGCACCACGCACTGGCACGTCCTGCGCGGTTCGCACCCGATGGGCCACGAAACCGGTCCACGCGCCGACCTGTACCTGGAAGGCTCGGACCAGCACCGTGGCTGGTTCCACTCGTCGTTGCTGACCGGTTGCGCCATCGACAATCACGCGCCGTACCGCGAACTGCTGACCCACGGCTTCACTGTTGATGAGTCCGGTCGCAAGATGTCGAAATCGCTGGGCAACGTGATTGCACCGCAAAAGGTCAATGACACCCTGGGCGCCGACATCATGCGTCTGTGGGTGGCTTCCACCGATTACTCGGGTGAAATGGCGGTTTCCGAGCAGATCCTGCAACGCAGTGCGGACGCCTACCGGCGTATCCGTAACACCGCGCGCTTCCTGCTCTCGAACCTGACCGGCTTCAACCCGGCCACTGACATCCTGCCGGCAGAGGACATGCTCGCGCTGGATCGTTGGGCCGTGGACCGCACGCTGCTGCTGCAACGTGAGCTGCAAGAGCACTACGGCGAGTACCGTTTCTGGAACGTGTACTCCAAGATCCACAACTTCTGCGTGCAAGAGTTGGGCGGTTTCTACCTCGACATCATCAAGGACCGTCAGTACACCACTGGCGCCAACAGCAAGGCCCGCCGTTCGGCGCAAACCGCGCTGTATCACATCTCTGAAGCGCTGGTGCGCTGGATCGCACCGATCCTCGCGTTCACTGCTGACGAACTGTGGGAATACCTGCCGGGCGAGCGTAACGAATCGGTGATGCTCAACACCTGGTACGAAGGCTTGACCGAGCTGCCGGAAGGCGTCGAGCTGGACCGCGCCTACTGGGAGCGGATCATGGCCGTCAAAGTGGCCGTCAACAAAGAAATGGAAATCCAGCGCGCGGCCAAGGCCGTCGGTGGCAACCTGCAAGCCGAAGTGACGCTGTTCGCCGAAGAAGCGCTGAGCGCCGACCTGGCCAAGCTGAGCAACGAACTGCGCTTCGTGTTGATCACTTCGACCGCAACCCTCGCACCATTCGTGCAGGCACCGGCCGATGCCGTGGTCACCGAAGTCAGCGGTTTGAAGCTGCAAGTGGTCAAGTCGAGCCACGCCAAGTGCGCCCGTTGCTGGCATTGCCGTGAAGACGTCGGCGTGAACCCGGAGCATCCGGAAATCTGCGGTCGTTGCGTCGACAACATCAGCGGCGCTGGCGAGGTCCGTCACTATGCCTAATGCCGTTGGCCGTTTCGGACGGCTGAGCTGGCTCTGGTTGAGTTTGCTGGTCCTGGTCATCGACCAGGCCAGCAAGTTCTACTTCGAAGACAGGCTCGAGATGTTCCAGCAAATCGTGGTGATCCCCGATTTGTTCAGTTGGACCCTGGCCTACAACACCGGCGCGGCGTTCAGCTTCCTGGCCGACAGCTCCGGCTGGCAGCGCTGGTTGTTTGCCCTGATCGCGGTGGTGGTCAGTGCGGTGCTGGTGGTGTGGCTCAAGCGTCTGGGGCGCAACGAAACCTGGCTGGCTGTCGCCTTGGCGTTAGTGCTGGGCGGTGCGCTGGGCAACTTGTATGACCGCATTGCCCTGGGCCATGTGATCGATTTCATTCTGGTGCATTGGCAGAACCGCTGGTATTTCCCGGCGTTCAACGTTGCCGACAGCGCAATCACGGTGGGTGCCGTGATGCTGGCACTGGATATGTTCAAAACCAAGAAGACCGGAGAAACCGTTCATGACTGAACAGGTATTGGCTGAGCAACGCATCCGCCAGAACACGGAAGTCACCTTGCACTTTGCACTGCGCCTGGAGAACGGCGACACCGTCGACAGCACCTTCGACAAAGCCCCGGCGACCTTTCAGGTCGGCGACGGCAACCTGTTGCCAGGTTTCGAAGCGGCACTGTTCGGCTTCAAGGCGGGCGACAAGCGTACGCTGACCATTCAGCCGGAAAACGCTTTCGGCCAGCCGAACCCGCAGAACGTACAGATCATCCCGCGTTCACAGTTCAAGGACATGGACCTTTCGCCGGGTTTGCTGGTGATCTTCAACGATGCGGCGAATACTGAGCTGCCTGGCGTGGTGAAAGAATTCGATGACGAGCAAGTGACCATCGACTTCAACCACCCGCTGGCTGGCAAGACATTGACCTTTGACGTCGAGATCATCAGCGTCAAATCGCTGTAACTGACCGAACACGGTCCAGTGTAGGAGCAGAGCTTGCTGCGGGCGGCGTTCCGTCGATGGCGTCATCACATTCAACATCAATGTCGATTGACCCACCGCTTTCGCGAGCAAGCTCTGCTCCTACAGGGTTGTAATGATCTAATTTCTTGCGCGCAAGACACGAGGCACAGCATGCAAATCAAACTCGCCAACCCCCGTGGCTTCTGCGCCGGTGTGGACCGTGCGATCGAAATCGTCAACCGCGCCCTGGAAGTGTTCGGGCCGCCGATCTATGTGCGCCACGAAGTGGTCCACAACAAGTTCGTCGTCGAAGACCTGCGTGCTCGCGGGGCGATCTTCGTTGAGGAACTGGATCAGGTGCCGGATGACGTCATCGTGATCTTCAGTGCCCACGGTGTTTCCCAAGCCGTACGCACCGAAGCTGCAGGTCGTGGCCTGAAGGTGTTCGACGCTACCTGTCCCCTGGTGACAAAGGTACACATCGAAGTTGCACGCTACAGCCGCGACGGCCGTGAATGCATCCTCATCGGCCACGCCGGTCATCCGGAAGTCGAAGGCACCATGGGCCAGTACGATGGCAGCAACGGTGGCGCGATCTATCTGGTCGAAGACGAGAAAGACGTCGCCGCCTTGCAGGTCAACAACCCTGAAAAACTGGCGTTCGTGACCCAGACCACTCTGTCCATGGACGACACCAGTCGCGTGATCGACGCACTGCGTACGCGCTTCCCGGCGATTGGTGGCCCGCGCAAGGACGACATCTGCTATGCCACGCAAAACCGTCAGGACGCCGTCAAGCAACTGGCCGACGAATGCGACGTGGTGCTGGTGGTCGGCAGCCCGAACAGCTCCAACTCCAATCGTTTGCGTGAGCTGGCCGAACGCATGGCCACCCCGGCGTACCTGATCGACGGCGCCGAAGACCTGCAAAAGAGCTGGTTTGACGGTGTCGAGCGTATCGGCATTACCGCCGGCGCTTCTGCTCCGGAAGTGTTGGTGCGTGGGGTGATCCAGCAATTGCAGGCCTGGGGTGCTACCGGTGCCGATGAGCTGGCCGGTCGCGAGGAGAACATCACGTTCTCCATGCCTAAAGAGCTGCGCGTGCGCTCGCTGCTCTGAGTTCTTTCCCTTCCGCGCATAACGCCTGTTCAGCCTTGTCGCTGCGCAGGCTGACGCGACCGCTCGAGGCCAGCACCACCTGGTACTGGCTCACCGGTTCGCGGGTGGCGCAAATGTGTAATGTCCCCGATTGAAAGCCGCCATGTACCGGTTCGCCCAAGTGGCTGAATCGCACGGAAGTCCTGACAAATTTATTGCCGACAATCGGCACTCGAGTGCCACTTTGGTGCTCGGTCAGCAGTGGATTGCTGATGTCCTCATAGCCCTTGCCGCTTACATCCAGAACGATCCGCCAGCCTTGGCTCCAGTCATCGTTAATACTGTGAATGACCACCGTCTGGTTTCGCGTGATTGCTTCGCTCCTTGCGCTGCGCAAACCGCCGACAAGTGACTTCGCTACGTCCTCACGATGGTTCGATTCCGTCAGCGCCGCGAACGCCGGGCTGACCAAGTGCAGAACAATTGCGGCAATCGCCAGTCCCATAAGCAATTCGATCAGGCTGAAACCTTGCTGACGCATGATATTTCCCTCCTTGGGGAGTTGTGCCTCGAGCAATCCCTGCCCGAGGAATGGCCAATCAACCACGCCTTGGCGATCGAATGTTGTGGTGTGCAAAAGCAGGTATAGCCGAGGGCGTCAGAGGACACCGATGGATCATCGTACAAAAGGTTTCACGCTGATCGAGTTGCTGGTCGCCATGGCGATCTTTCTGCTCTTGATCACGCTGGCAGTCCCGGCGTTTACCCGTTCGACGCAAATGACCAGGGCCGATACCGAGATCGGTGATCTGCAGCGCGGCCTGAATTTCGCCCGACTGGCGGCGATTGATCGTGGGGTGACCACGCGGCTGCGCCCGACGGCGGGCGGCAGCATCTGGACCGGGGAATTGACGGTCTATGACGATACTGGCACGCCGGCCAATGTATTGCGGGCTGTTCCAGCGCTGAGCGGCGGCGCGACTCTGACGCTACCCTCAGGCGTGACCGCCATCGATTTCAACAGTTTGGGCGCGTTGTCGTCGCCGTCCACGGCGGTGCTGATCAGCTATGTGCGGGGCACGCAAAGCAGGACGCTGAGCGTGTGCCTGAACGGACGAATTTTATCGGGTGGGGATTGCGGATGAGGCAATGGAGCAAGCCTGCACAGGAAGGTATGACGTTGATCGAGGTTTTGGTGGCGTTGTTGATACTGAGCGTAGGGCTATTGGGAGCGGCGGCGCTGCAACTCAATGCGCTGAAGTACACCGACAGTGCGCGGATGACCACTCAGGCCAGTTTTATCGCCTACGACATGATGGACCGCATTCGTGCCAACGCTGGCGCCGACTACACCGTGACGCCACCGACCTCGGGCAACCTGAGCGTCGCCCGGGACCAGGACCTTTACGACTTCACCAGCAACATCGTCAACTTCGGCGGCCCGACGGCGACCGGCAGCGTCACCCTCAATCAGCGCGTGTACACCATCACCATCACCTGGGACGACTCGCGGGCGGCCAAAGTCGCCGATTATCGGCGTAGCTTCGTGCTTACCAGTCGAGCGACCGTCGACCCGGTGACGAAACCATGAGCCGTTTCAATCGAGGGTTCGGCCTGATCGAAATGCTGATCGCCCTGGCATTGAGCCTGATCGTGGTGCTGGGCGTGGTACAGGTTTTCATTGCGGCCAAAAACACCTACCTCAGTCAGAACAGCGCAGCCGCGATGCAAGAAGACGCGCGCTTTGTCCTGAGCAAGATGATTCAGGAAATCCGCATGGTCGGCATGTTCGGTTGCCTGGGAACGATCACTGATGCCACTGCGGCGGGTGACTTCAAGGCCAGCCAGCTCACGCCGATCAGCTGGGACAATGCCCGGTTGACGCTGGTGACAGCGGATGTCGGCAGCCATGGCGGCGAGCCAACATGGACGGTGGTTTCCGATTGTCGAAACACTGCCACGGCCCACACCGCCCGGCATTCCCCTGCGTCGGGACAGTTGGCCTTTCCGATCCGGCGCACGATTTACAGCTTCAAGAATAACCAGCTGACGATGGGCATTGGCCAAGGTAAGCCGCGCCAGCAGCCGCTGGTGGACAACGTCAGCGCCTTCGACGTCAGCTTCGGCCTCGCCAGCTCCAATACTGACCTGGCCGCGTCCAGTTACAGCAGTACCCCAACAGACCCGGCCCGCATTCGCAGTGTTCGCCTGACACTGACCCTCTACGACCCGCACCACCGCGTGAGCGATCAAACTTTCAACGTGGTTGCCGCTCTGCGCAACCGCTTGCCATGAGGGGAGGGTCGATGAGTTGTATTTCTGTGGCCGCTCGCGGGCAACGCGGCATGGCCTTGCTGGTCAGCCTGGTGTTCCTGCTGGTACTGACACTCATCGGTATTTCATCCATGCAGAGCGCCACCCTGCAGGAGAAAATGGCCGGCAGCGTGAGCGTGCGTAATCAGTCGTTCCAGGGCGCCGAAGCGGCGCTACGCGTCGGCGAAAGCGCGGTGCAACTCGACAGCTATTCGTTGGCCGTGTGCAACGGCACCCGTCGGTGCGCGCCGCCAGCGGAGTCGTCGAGCCTCAAGGTCGCCGGGTTCAATTCCGCTTCGGGGGTGACCTGGGTCGCCTCCGGCAATGGCTTTTATGGTGTGCAAAACATCGGCATCAGCCGGACTGCTGTGAATGTGCCGATCAACACGCCGGCCACGTTGTACCGGGTCACGGCGATAGGCATCGTGGGCAACTCGCGCAGCGTAGTGGAGAGCATTTATGCGAAGTACTGAACGGCGGTTTGGCGTTCGGCCCCTGCTATGCGCTACTGTTCTGGCGTTGTGCCTGCCGGCATCAGCCTATTGCTTTACGCCGCCGGATTCGCCGGCCCCGAATCGCAATCGTTGCCTGGCCAGTGGTTACTGGTACGGCTTTTATAGCGACAAACCGGGCCGCAAGCCCATCTGCCTGAAGCTGCCCGATGGGTTCAGCGTTAAGATGCTCGACAGCAACGGCGATGGGGTTGTGGATAACCCCGACTCGATTTCCAGTGGGGTGATCTTTATCGGCGATAATCCAGGCCCGGATGACGCCGATAGCGCTGCGGCCGGCGACGTGAACGATTCCAGCAGTGGCATCACCCCAGTGGTGGAAAAACCTGGCGGCGGCAGCCGTCGCATTATGTGGCGACAAATTCAGTAAGTGAGAGTTGAGGCATGCACAGATTCAACCGCGGTTTTACCCTGATCGAAATCATGATCGTGATTGCGATCATCGGGATTGTCCTGACCATTGCTGCCCCGAGCTTCACCGAGTACATGAACAAGGGCCGCCGTACCGAAGTGGCTGGACTACTCTCCGAACAAGCGCAGGTCCTGGAGCGCTTCTACTCGCAGAAAAATGTGTACACCGACGCGACAGGCCTCAGTGCCGGCAATGACTACTACACCATTGTCCCGACGCTGACCGACCAGACCTTCCTGCTGACGGCGGTGCGCAAGGCTGGCACGAGCATGGCCACGGATAAATGCGGTGATTTGACCGTCACCAACACCGGTGTGCTGAGCATGGTCAATGCAACGTCCGGCCTGACCAGCAAAGATTGCTGGGGGCGTTGAGTTTCTTCTTTTCGGGCGCCTTTTGCGCCCGCTGTCTATTTAACGGTTGGATCAGAACATGACCAGGCAACAGCAAGTGGTGATTGTCGGCGGCGGTGTGATTGGTTTGCTGACGGCGTTCAATCTCGCGTCCGAAGTGCACAGTATTGTGCTGCTGGATCGCTCGAGCGTGGGCCAGGAGTCGTCCTGGGCCGGTGGCGGCATCGTCTCGCCGCTTTATCCGTGGCGCTACAGCCCGGCAGTGACCGCGCTGGCCCATTGGTCGCAGGATTTTTATCCACAGCTGGGCGAGCGACTTTTTGCCGCGACCGGCGTTGATCCTGAAGTACACACCACCGGCCTGTACTGGCTGGATCTGGACGACGAGGCCGAAGCGCTGGCCTGGGCGGCCCGTGAAAATCGTCCGTTGCGCGCGGTGGATATCTGCGCTGCGCACGACGCGGTGCCCGTGCTGGGGAGCGGTTTCTCCCGGGCGATCTACATGGACGACGTCGCCAACGTCCGCAACCCGCGCCTGGTGAAGTCGCTCAAGGCGGCGTTGCTGGCGCTGCCGAACGTGACCATTCATGAGCAGTGTGAAGTCAGCGGCTTCATTCGCGAGGCCGATCAAGTTGTCGGTGTGCAGACCACGGCCGGCGCTATTCGCGGCGATCAAGTGGTCCTGACCGCGGGTGCCTGGAGCGGCGACTTGCTCAAGAGTCTCGATCTGGCGCTGCCGGTCGAACCGGTGAAGGGGCAGATGATTCTCTATAAGTGTGCGGCGGACTTTTTGCCGAGCATGGTCCTGGCCAAGGGGCGTTACGCGATTCCGCGACGCGATGGGCACATTCTGATTGGCAGCACGCTGGAGCATGAAGGCTTCGACAAGACTCCGACTGAGTCAGCCCTGGAGAGCCTGAAGGCATCGGCGGTGGAGTTGATTCCGGCACTGGCCGACGCCGAAGTGGTCGGGCATTGGGCCGGTTTGCGCCCGGGGTCGCCAGAAGGCATTCCGTATATCGGTCGGGTGCCGGGGGTTGAGGGGCTTTGGCTCAACTGCGGGCATTACCGCAACGGTCTGGTGCTGGCGCCGGCGTCGTGTCAGTTGTTTGCTGATGTGATGCTGGGAAGGGCGCCAATTATTGATCCGGCGCCGTATGCGCCTGCCGGGCGGATCTGATCTAAGGCCTTTTCAAAAGGCTCAGTCCAGGCCTAACTTTTTAAGTCGATAACGCATCGATCTGAAAGACAGATTCAACCGCTGAGCCGCCGCCGTGCGGTTCCAGCGAGTTTCCTCCAGTGCCTGGAGTAGCAGTTGGCGTTCGACGTTTTCCAGGTATGCCTCCAGATTGTCGATTTGCGTGAGGTCCGGCACGCCGCATTCAGCGGCACAGTTGCCTTCGGCCAGACGCAGGTCGCTGGCCTCAATCTGCTTGTTCTCGCACAAGGTATGAGCCCGTTCGAGCATGTTCTCCAACTCGCGTACGTTGCCCGGAAAGCGATAGCTTTTCAGTGCATCGAGGGCCTGCGGGTGAAGTTTTGCGACGGGTTGACCGGTGTCTGCGGCCAGGCGCTTGAGCATATGGCTGGCCAGTATTTCGATGTCGTCGCGCCGCTCGCGCAAGGGCGGCACGCGGAGTTCGATCACGTTCAGGCGGTAGTACAGATCCTGACGGAAACGTTCGGCGGCCACTTCGGCATCCAAGTGTTTGTGCGTTGCGCAGAGGACGCGCACGTCGACCATCACTTCCTGCTGCCCGCCGACGCTGCGCACGGCTTTCTCTTGAATCGCCCGCAGCAGTTTCACCTGCATCGCCAGCGGCAAATCAGCCACTTCATCGAGAAACAGTGTGCCTCCATGAGCCGCCTGGAAAAGGCCGGGTTTATCCTCGATGGCTCCACTGAAGCTGCCTTTGCGATGGCCGAAAAACTCGCTCTCCATTAACTCCGAGGGAATTGCTCCGCAGTTGATCGGGATGAATGGCTGCCTGGCTCGGGGGCCTTGATCATGGATCAGCCGCGCAACCAGCTCTTTTCCGCTGCCGGACTCGCCGCTGATGTACACCGGTGCCTGACTGCGAGCCAGTTTGGCGATGTGTTTGCGCAAGTTACGCATGGGCACCGAGTCACCCAGCAAGCGGCGCCGGATCGCCATGTCGGGGGCAGGCAGCAGCAGGGCGCGGGTGACCATGTCCCGCAGGCGAGGGAGATCCACCGGTTTTGTGAGGAAGTCGAAGGCGCCCGCCTTGATCGCGTTGATCGCCGTGTCGAGGCAGCCATGGGCGGTGATCATGGCGACCGGGACTTGCGGGTAGCGATGCTGAATGTGCTGCACCAGCTCTAGGCCGGTTCCACCCGGCAGGCGCAGGTCGGTCAGGCACAGATCGAATGCATGGCGTTTCAGCAGGGCTAGCGCCTCAGTGATATTTCGGGCACTGAACGTGTCGAGCTTCATCCGCCCCAGGGTGACTTCCAGGAGTTCGCGGATGTCCGGTTCGTCGTCGACGATCAGGACTTTTTGCCGTGGGTCGATCTTCAACAGTGTTTCCGTCCGTGAGCGAAAGTGCTGCGCAAGCAGCTGCCATCCTGGCGTGGGTTGAAGTCTCGGCGGACCTGGTTGCGTTCGCGCAGCTTGCGGGACAGTTGCAGGAGGTTTTCGATTACCCGATTCATTGGCTGAGCGTGGTCTTGAGTAATCTGCGTCAGACGTCGATCTGCGTTGTTCAGTTCCTCCGGCTGGCGCAATACCTGCGCGGCATGACCAATGGCTGCCGACGGTCAGCAGTTACTTTGAATCCTTGCCTTGCTCAAGGTGCGCCTGGCTGCAGTACCACTGTTGATCGAGTTTCAGCGCGCGGTCGCGGGGCAGGTGCACGCCGCATTGCGCGCAGCGGACCATTGGCGCCGCTTCCAGCTCGGCAGGGGACTTGGGCGCGGATGCCTGGCCCTTGTACTTGCGCCAGAACCACACCGCGGCGGCAATCACGGCGATCCAGAATAATAAACGAAGCATGGTGAGCTGCTTTTTGATTGATGAACCGGCAGTTTAGCCAAGGTCATGACAGGCGCACAGCGTAATTGCGCTACTTAAAAACGGCGCAATAAAAAAGGGAGACTCAAGAGTCTCCCTTTTTGCACCGCCGGGTCGTATCAGTCGAACACGCCAAAGGTCATGTAGCTGAACCACGAGCGGTCGCTGTTGTTGCCTTCGGACTCGTGTTGCTCTTCTTCGATCGCGTCGCCATTTCCATCTTTAGGCTTCAGTTCGCTCGGAATCGCTTCCTTGGCATCCTGGAACTGTCTCTGCACGTCCTGGTTGGCGCGGGTTTCGCCCGGGGGCAGCGGCGGACGGGACTCGATCAGGCCCAGTGTGGACTTGCTCAACCACGAACGGTTGTCAGCTTCGGCGACCGAAGGCTTGAACTGACCGTCTTCCAGGCTTGGGTTGTTCGGGTAGCTGAGCTTCAGGGTTTCGAGGCTGGTGGCCGCCAGCTCGTCCAGATGCATACGCTGGTAGGCTTCAGTCATGATCGCCAGGCCGTCTCCGACGGACGGGGTATCCTGGAAGTTTTCCACTACGTAACGCCCACGGTTAGCGGCGGCGACATAAGCCTGACGGGTCAAGTAATAGTTGCCAACGTGAATCTCGTAGGCCGCCAGCAAGTTGCGCAGGTAAATCATGCGCTGCTTGGCGTCCGGCGAGTAGCGGCTGTTCGGGAAGCGGCTGGTCAGTTGGGCGAATTCGTTGAAGGAGTCGCGAGCGGCCCCCGGATCACGCTTGGTCATGTCCAGCGGCAGAAAGCGCGCCAGCAGGCCGACGTCCTGATCAAAGGACGTCAGACCTTTCATATAGTAGGCGTAATCCACGTTCGGGTGCTGCGGGTGCAGACGAATGAAACGCTCGGCGGCCGACTTGGCAGCTTCTGGCTCGGTGTTTTTGTAGTTCGCGTAGATGAGCTCGAGTTGAGCCTGATCAGCGTAGCGACCGAACGGATAACGCGATTCCAGAGCCTTCAGCTTGGTAATGGCGCTTGTGTAGCTACTCTTGTCCAAATCTTGTTGAGCCTGCTGGTACAGCTCGACTTCGCTAAGGTTTTCGTCTACGACTTCCTTCGATGAGCAAGCAGCGGTCAATGCGAGGATGGCGATCAGCAGCAGGTGTTTCACTTGCATGGCGGCTTGCGTCCCTATGACGGCCGCTGTCTTGGGCGGGGCCGTCCTGTTATGATGAGCGCCCCGTTGTATAGCCTCGGGGCAAAAGACGCCGTATTTAACCACAAGCGCGCAGCTGAAACCAAAAGCTGTGCCGACGCCTAGTCTGAGCATGTCCGATAAAATTGAACTTCGCGCAGAGGTGCCGTCCGAATTGGGCGGCCAACGCCTCGATCAAGTCGCCGCACAATTATTCGCTGAGCACTCGCGCTCGCGCCTTTCCGCCTGGATCAAAGACGGCCGCCTGACTGTGGATGGGACGGTTATCCGCCCGCGAGACATCGTTCACGGTGGCGCCATTCTTGAACTGACTGCCGAGCAGGAAGCTCAGGGCGAATGGATCGCTCAAGACATCGAGCTGGACATCGTCTACGAAGATGACGACATCCTGGTGATCAACAAACCTGCGGGTCTGGTGGTGCATCCGGCTGCCGGCCACGCTGATGGCACCTTGCTCAACGCCTTGCTGCACCACGTGCCGGACATTATCAATGTGCCCCGCGCCGGTATCGTGCATCGCCTGGACAAGGACACCACCGGTTTGATGGTGGTGGCCAAGACCATTCAGGCGCAGACACAGCTTGTCACGCAATTGCAGAGCCGCAGTGTAAGCCGGATCTACGAGTGCATCGTGATCGGTGTTGTGACTGCGGGTGGCAAGATCAACGCTCCCATCGGTCGTCACGGCCAGCAACGCCAGCGCATGGCGGTGATGGAAGGTGGCAAGCAAGCCGTCAGCCACTACCGCGTGCTCGAGCGTTTCCGCTCCCACACTCACGTGCGGGTGAAGCTGGAAACCGGTCGTACCCACCAGATTCGTGTGCACATGGCTCACATCAACTACCCGTTGGTCGGAGACCCTGCCTACGGCGGTCGCTTCCGTATCCCGCCGGCAGCCAGTGTGACCATGGTCGAGTCGTTGAAGGCGTTCCCGCGTCAGGCACTGCATGCGCGGTTCCTCGAGCTGGATCACCCGACTACCGGTAAACGCATGAGCTGGGAATCGCCGCTGCCGGACGATTTCGTCTGGTTGCTGACCCTGCTCAAGCAAGACCGTGAGGCGTTCATCGGATGAGTGACTGGCTGATTCCCGACTGGCCTGCGCCTGCCGGGGTGAAAGCCTGTGTGACCACCCGTGCGGGCGGCGTCAGCCTGACGCCGTTCGACAGCCTCAATCTCGGCGATCATGTCGACGACAGCCCCGAAGCTGTGGCCGAGAACCGCCTTCGCCTCACCGATCATTTCTCTATTCAACTGGCCTGGCTGCAACAGGTTCACGGCATCGCCGTGGCCCACGCGGACCCGAGCCTGGTAGCTACCGCTGATGCCAGCTGGACGGCCACGCCCCGTATCGCCTGCGCGGCAATGACTGCCGATTGCTTGCCGGCGCTGTTTTGCGACCGTGCCGGCACCCGCGTTGCGGCGGCGCATGCCGGTTGGCGCGGGTTGGCGGCGGGGGTGCTGGAAGCGACCCTCGACGCGTTGGCCCTACCGGCAGATGACGTGCTGGTCTGGCTCGGCCCGGCCATTGGCCCGCAAGCCTTTGAAGTCGGCCCGGAAGTGCGCGAAACCTTCGTCCAGCAACTGCCAGAAGCCGCCAACGCCTTTGTGCCGAGTGCCAATGCTGGCAAGTTCATGGCCGACATCTATGAGCTGGCGCGTTTGCGTCTGGCGGCTCGGGGTGTCACTGCTGTTTATGGTGGCGGTTTCTGCACCGTGACCGATCCCCGCTTCTTTTCTTACCGCCGCAGCCCACGCACTGGTCGGTTTGCCTCCCTGATCTGGCTCGAACGCTAAACTCCCCTGATCTGCATCAACGTTACGACGCTTGAAACTCCCGGAATCGACCGCATCTATAACGGTATCTGGCAGGTTTCTTCATTCAGGATGTTTTATAGGTCCGGCCTGCTTAAAAGGAAGGTGACCCATGCGTATAGACCGTTTAACCAGCAAATTGCAGTTAGCACTCTCCGACGCCCAATCCCTGGCAGTCGGCCTCGACCATCCCGGCATCGAGCCGGCGCACTTGATGCAGGCCATGCTTGAACAGCAGGGCGGCTCGATCAAACCCCTGCTGATGCAGGTCGGTTTCGACGTCAACAGCCTGCGTAAAGAGCTGACCAAAGAGCTCGACCAGCTGCCGAAAATCCAGAATCCGACCGGCGACGTGAACATGTCGCAGGACTTGGCGCGCCTGCTCAATCAGGCTGATCGCCTGGCCCAGCAGAAGGGTGACCAGTTCATCTCCAGCGAGCTGGTGCTGCTCGCCGCCATGGACGAAAACAGCAAGCTCGGCAAGTTGTTGCTGGGGCAGGGCGTGAGCAAGAAAGCCCTGGAAAATGCGATCAATAACCTGCGAGGCGGCGAAGCGGTCAACGACGCCAACCACGAGGAGTCGCGCCAGGCGCTGGATAAATACACCGTCGACCTGACCAAGCGTGCCGAAGAAGGCAAGCTCGATCCGGTGATCGGCCGTGACGACGAAATTCGCCGGACCATTCAGGTCCTGCAACGCCGCACCAAGAACAACCCGGTGCTGATCGGTGAGCCTGGCGTGGGTAAAACCGCCATCGCCGAAGGCCTGGCCCAGCGCATCATCAACGGCGAAGTGCCGGACGGCCTGAAAGGCAAGCGCCTGCTGTCCCTCGACATGGGGGCGCTGATTGCCGGCGCCAAGTATCGCGGTGAGTTTGAAGAGCGCCTGAAGTCGCTGCTCAACGAGCTGTCGAAGCAGGAAGGACAGATCATTCTGTTCATCGACGAACTGCATACCATGGTCGGTGCTGGTAAAGGCGAAGGCTCGATGGATGCGGGCAACATGCTCAAGCCTGCACTGGCTCGCGGTGAGCTGCATTGCGTCGGCGCGACCACGCTCAACGAGTACCGCCAATATATAGAGAAGGACGCCGCCCTCGAACGGCGCTTCCAGAAAGTCCTGGTGGACGAGCCGAGCGAAGAAGACACCATCGCGATTTTGCGTGGTCTCAAAGAGCGTTACGAAGTTCACCACAAGGTGGCGATCACCGACGGCGCGATCATTGCCGCGGCAAAGCTCAGCCATCGCTACATTACCGATCGCCAACTGCCGGACAAGGCCATCGACCTGATCGACGAAGCGGCCAGCCGTATCCGCATGGAGATCGACTCCAAGCCGGAAGTGCTCGACCGTCTGGAGCGTCGCCTGATTCAGTTGAAGGTGGAATCTCAGGCACTGAAGAAAGAAAGCGATGAAGCGGCGATCAAGCGTCTGGAGAAACTCCAGGAAGAAATCGTCCGTCTTGAGCGTGAGTACTCGGACCTGGAAGAAATCTGGAATTCGGAAAAAGCCGAAGTTCAGGGTTCTGCGCAGATCCAGCAGAAAATCGAACAGTCCCGTCAGGAGCTGGAAGCCGCGCGCCGTAAAGGCGACCTGAACCGCATGGCCGAGCTGCAATACGGGGTGATCCCGGACCTGGAGCGCAGCCTGCAAATGGTCGACCAGCACGGAAAAAGCGAGAACCAGTTGCTGCGCAGCAAGGTAACTGAGGAAGAAATCGCTGAGGTCGTGTCGAAGTGGACCGGCATTCCGGTGTCGAAAATGCTCGAAGGCGAGCGCGACAAACTGATGAAGATGGAAAGCCTGTTGCACCAGCGTGTGATTGGTCAGGACGAAGCGGTGATCGCGGTTTCCAACGCGGTGCGGCGTTCGCGGGCCGGGTTGTCCGACCCGAATCGCCCAAGTGGTTCGTTCATGTTCCTCGGTCCGACCGGTGTGGGTAAAACCGAGTTGTGCAAGGCACTGGCCGAGTTCCTCTTTGATACCGAAGAGGCGATGGTGCGGATCGACATGTCCGAGTTCATGGAGAAACATTCCGTGGCTCGACTGATCGGTGCGCCACCAGGGTACGTAGGCTATGAAGAGGGCGGTTACCTGACAGAGGCGGTGCGTCGCAAGCCTTACTCGGTGATCCTCCTGGACGAGGTCGAGAAGGCCCACCCGGATGTGTTCAACATCTTGCTGCAAGTGCTGGAAGATGGCCGCTTGACCGACAGCCATGGCCGCACGGTGGATTTCAAGAATACCGTGATCGTCATGACATCCAACCTGGGTTCGGTGCAGATCCAGGAACTGGTCGGTGATCGTGAGGCGCAGCGTGCGGCGGTGATGGATGCCATTTCCACCCACTTCCGGCCGGAGTTCATCAACCGGGTCGACGAAGTGGTGATCTTCGAGCCATTGGCGCGGGATCAGATCGCGGGCATTACCGAGATCCAGTTGGGACGCCTGCGCAGTCGTCTGACCGAGCGTGAGCTGAAGCTTGATCTGAGCCCTGAGGCCATGGATAAGCTGATCGCGGTGGGTTACGACCCTGTGTACGGCGCGCGTCCGCTCAAACGAGCGATTCAGCGCTGGATCGAGAACCCGCTGGCTCAGTTGATTCTGTCGGGTCGTTTTATGCCCGGCGATACCGCCAAGGGTGTGGTGGAAAACGACGAAATCGTATTCGTCTGACCCCTCCAGGCAACAAAACTGACGAGGCCTCGCATTGCGAGGCCTTTTTTTCGCCAGGCTGTTGAACTCTAAGGAAAAGGCTTGTAAAGTGCGCCCCGCAGTAAGTCACCCGGAAGGGTTTCTGCTCCCCAAGCGGAAATCTGAAATAAGTTGCAAATCATTAACTTGAAAGCAATTTAGGGGGTTGACAGAGGTGCTTAAGATTGTAGAATAGCGCGCCTCAGACACACGAACGCAGCGATGCGAACGGGTCGAAGAGAACGCAAAAAGCTTCACCGTTGTAAATTGAAATATGTAGTTCCGTGATAGCTCAGTCGGTAGAGCAAATGACTGTTAATCATTGGGTCCCAGGTTCGAGTCCTGGTCACGGAGCCAATTTCAAACCGGGGTATAGCGCAGTCCGGTAGCGCGCCTGCTTTGGGAGCAGGATGTCAGGAGTTCGAATCCCCTTACCCCGACCATTTTTGGGTCGTTAGCTCAGTTGGTAGAGCAGTTGGCTTTTAACCAATTGGTCGTAGGTTCGAATCCCACACGACCCACCATTTTTGAAACCAGTTAACGCTGGAATCGAATCTTAAGATCAGAGGCCAAAAGCGCTGATCGAAGAAGGCGACTTGTAAAGGTCGCCTTTTTTTTACCGGGGTATAGCGCAGTCCGGTAGCGCGCCTGCTTTGGGAGCAGGATGTCAGGAGTTCGAATCCCCTTACCCCGACCATATTAAAAATCCTCGTATCGAAAGATACGGGGATTTTTTTTGTCTGTGAAAATCAAAAAAACCCCGCTTCTCGGTGGAGAAGGCGGGGCGCGGTACTCAGAGGCTTAGGCGCCGTCTTGGTCTTTCAGGTGCTCGAACAGGCCTTTTGGCATTTTCTTGCCATTGGCTTCGTAGTTGGCTTTCACGTTATCAAACGCCTCTTGCTCGTCGATGAAGCCGTCGTGGTTGGTGTCGATCTTGTCGAAATTGGACTTCGGCGCGACTTTCAGGAATTCCGCACGGGATACTTTACCGTCGTCATCGGTGTCGGTTTTGGCCATCGATGCATCGCCACACTTGCCTTCACCGCATTTGCCTTCAGGGGTTTTCCCCACCTGTTCAGCCGAGGCCAGCAGGTAGCCTTGAGTCAACGGCTGCGAAGCGAATACGGAGCCGGTCAACATCATGCCACCGGCCAAAACAGCGCCAAGCAGACCGATAGTGTTTTTGGTGGTACGGGACATTTCAATTCTCCTGGGTTGCACGACACAACCGCTTGATAAAGGGTTGCCACGTAAGTGCGGCGACAGCCGAAGCAGGCGTGGTGCCTTGCTCGGGTGTGGCCATTTAGCGGGATGGGTGTATCGCTACTGTGTCGCGCAAGGGGGAGTTTGTAAGCGAAGGGGCTAAAACGCGGGGGGAGATACAGTGAGACACAGATCTTCAGGGCAATGAATAACAAATGTGGGAGCGGGCTTGCTCGCGAAAGCGGAGTGCCAGGCAACATTCATGTCGACTGACACTCCCTCTTCGCGAGCAAGCCCGCTCCCACACTAGACCGAGTTAGTGCAGTTTTAGTCGCGGCTCAGTCCCGCGCCCGATTTTGCTGCCCAGCATCAGCATCGCCGTACGAAATGCCCCATACAGCGCCATCTGGTGCATGCGGTACAGCGACACATAAAACATCCGCGCCAGCCAGCCTTCCAGCATCACGCTGCCGGTCAGGTTACCCATCAAGTTACCCACAGCCGAAAAACGCGACAGTGAGATCAACGATCCATAGTCGGTGTACTTGTACGTAGGCAGAGGCTTGCCTTCGATCCGCAGCTTCAACGATTTGGCCAGCAACGAGGCTTGTTGATGCGCCGCCTGGGCACGCGGCGGCACATTGCGATCAGAGCCCGGTTGCGGACAGGCCGCGCAGTCACCGAAGGCGAAGATGTTTTCGTCGCGGGTGGTTTGCAGGGTCGGCAGTACTTGCAACTGGTTGATGCGGTTGGTTTCCAGGCCATCGATGTCCTTGAGGAAACCCGGCGCACGAATCCCGGCGGCCCAGACTTTCAGGCTCGCGTTGATCACTTGGCCATCGGCGGTGATCAGGCTGTCGGCCGTCACTTCACTGACCGCCGCATTGGTCATGACGTTGACCCCGAGTTTCTCCAGGGTTTTATGCACAGGCCCACCGATACGTTCCGGCAGGGCGGGCAATACCCGTGGGCCGGCTTCGATCAGGGTGATGTGCATGTTTTCCGGTTTGATCCGGTCCAGACCATAAGCAGCCAGTTCATGCGCAGCGTTGTGCAGCTCGGCGGCCAGTTCAACCCCGGTGGCCCCGGCGCCAACGATGGCCACACTGATCTGTTCGACCTTGTCGGTTTGCCCGGCATGGGCGCGCAGGTAGTGGTTGAGCAGTTGCTGGTGGAAACGCTCGGCCTGTTTGCGTGTGTCGAGGAACAGGCAGTGTTGCGCCGCGCCTTGGGTGCCGAAATCGTTGGTGGTGCTGCCGACGGCAATCACCAGCGAGTCGTAACCCACTTCACGGGCAGGCACCAGTTCCAGCCCCGCTTCGTCGTAAGTGGCGGCCAGCTGGATTTTTTTCAGCGTGCGATCGAGCCCGCTCATACGCCCCAGCTGGAACTCGAAGTGGTTCCATTTGGCTTGGGCAACATAGTTGAGTTCGTCTTCGGAAGAGTTCAGCGACCCGGCTGCCACTTCGTGCAACAGCGGTTTCCAGATGTGGGTCAGGTTCGCGTCGACCAGCATCACACTGGCCGTGCCGCGCTTGCCCAGAGTCTTACCCAGACGGGTAGCCAACTCCAGACCGCCGGCGCCGCCGCCAACGATGACAATACGATGAGTCATGGGGATATCTCGCAAGGCTAAAAGAAATCGGTGCAATTACCCGAGCGAGCGCGAGGCAGCTCATAGCGTCAGGTAACTGATAAATCGGCTCAACAGGCCCAGACCAATGGTCACTGCCAACACCACCACCAGGAGCATCCACGGCCGGAAAGGTCGGCGCTCGACTCGGTGCTGGGACAAGTGCAGGTACTCTTCGACATGCTTTTGGTCGTCGGGGTTCAGGCGGCTGGTCATAAAGGCCTCGTCGGTAGACGTTGCTGAATGTGTAGAAGCTACAGGCGGATTTAACGCACGTTGAACGGAGCATAGCCGCTGTCCGGGATGGGCTCGACGCTCACCGTATCGTCCAGTCGAATGATTCCACTTTGTATCACTCGGGCGGTGATTCCGCCATGTCCGCGAACGGCCTGAAACGTCCCGGGGCCAAGGTTGTTTTGCAGGCGTGCGCAAGGCTGGCACCAGCCTGTGGTTTCGAAAATCGCCTGACCGATCCGGAAGCGACGACCCTTGAGGCTGAACAGGTTGATACCGCTGATAACGAGGTTGCGCCGCAAATCATTAGGCAATACCGGTTGATCGTCCGGGCGGCCCATCAACGAACTGATCACTGCCAGATGCTCCCACTGAATCAACGTCACCTGCCGCGCGTTACGCACGCCAGGGCGGGCTCGATCGCCGGTTAAACCGGCTTCGAGTCGCGCTTCCACGGCATCCAGTTCGATCATCGGTACGTGAGGCTCAGGGCGCACGCCGATCCAGCGTACGCGGCCGGTTTGCGGGACTTGCGCGAGCAATGCCTGCAATGGGCTCACAGGCTGATTCCGACATCGAAGACGATGCTGCGCCCCAGGTTGCTGCGCAGGAAGTCCGGTGCATCCGGGTGCGCGAAGAGCACCCGGGCGAAGGTCGGGCCGACCAGTGACAGCGAGCGCCAGCCCTGGCGCAGGTATTCGGTAGGCGGTGGAAAATGGCTGTTGAGGTCCAGCACTTCGCGCTTGAGGCTGGCGAAGGCGATGATGTCCAGTTCCCCCAGGTCCATGCCACGTTCTTTGTAGTTGTGCGCTTTTTTGCGCAAGGTCGGCGCCAGTCTCAGCAAAAACTCATTGGCGGGGATACGTTTGGGTTTGGCTTCACGTCGCACTAACTGGCTCAGGGAAAACGCACTGCGCCGACGTTGCAGTTCGTCGCGCCATTCGTCGTTCAGTCGCCGGCCCTCATCGAGCACGAAGAACACCTCGAAATTCGCCTCCCGAAACAATACGTCCGGCGGCTCGCCGGCGGGGGCGAACTCGTCGGCGCGGTAGGGAATGTTCAAGCCTTGCAGCAGGCGCTGGCACACCCAACGCTCACGCTCCCATTTGCGGGCATTGGACAGGAACGCGTTGGCTTGCTCGGCCGCGATGGTCAGCAGGCGTAAATAATCTGAGTCATCCATAGGCCCAAGCTTAGCGTTCAAATGCGACAAGCAGAAAGCGTTTACCGGCAATGGACGTCACTGGGCAGTCTGAAAGGGCGGTGTAGACTGATGGCCAACATGCAGAAGCGATAGGGCAAGGGGGTGAATGTGAAATATTGGCCGGTGTTGCTGCTCAGTTTTCTGCCCTTGTGGGCCCAGGCGCTGGAAGTGGGCGAGCGACTAGCACCCTGGACCTTGCTCGATCAGTACGACCAGGCGTTCACGCTAGATAATCAGACTCAGACGCTGCTGGTGGCGCGAAGTATGGACGCCGCCAAACTGCTAGAGGCTGCACTGCAAGGCCAGCCAAAAGGCTATCTGGAAGCGCGGCACGTCGTATTTTTAGCGGACATCCAGCGTATGCCAAGGCTGATCGCGAAGATGTTTGCCATTCCGGCCATGCGCGATTATTCCTACCGGGTAATGCTGGACCGTGAGGGGCGCGTGGCGCCGCGCTACCCCGGGGCTGAGGACAAAGTACTGTGGCTGCAACTCAAGGACGGCCAATTGTTGGCACAACACGAATATGCCACGGCCGCGCAGCTACATGAGGCGCTAGAGAAGGCCCGACCATGATCGGTGCCGAACTGCTGTCTCCGCAGACGCTGACGGTCGGCTGGCTGATCTATGTGCCCGTGCTGCTCTGGGCCATCTGGCGTGCGCCCTGGGTTGAGCTATTCACAGACAGCCGCCGCCAGCATTTACTGTTCGGCACGGTGTTCGCGTTGTTTATGCTGTGGCTGGTGCGGCGGGATTTCGACACCGGCGTGTCTTATCATTTCATCGGCATGACAGCCGTGACCCTGCTGCTGGATTGGCCGTTGGCGATCATCGGCGGCTTGATTGCGCAGTGCGGGCTGGTGCTGCTCGGGCGTCAGGACCTGGTCGCCGTCGGTGTAAACGGGGCGTTGCTGATTTTACTGCCGGTGCTGGTCACCGAATGCATCGCCATCCGGGTGGAGCGTGCGCAGCCGCGTAATCTCTTCGTGTATATCTTTTGTTCCGGTTTTTTTGCGGCGGCGCTGTCGGCGTTGTTGTGCCTGCTGCTGGCGCTGTGGTTGCTGTGGTTCGACGAACGTTTTGCCATGCCGTATTGGCTGGAAGACTTTGTCGGCTATCTGTGGCTGCTGATTTTCCCGGAGGCGTTCATCAACGGCATGGTGGTCAGCGCATTGGTGGTGTTCAGCCCTGAATGGCTGGAGACGTTCAATCGCACGCGCTACCTTTCGGCTCCCTGGAAAGACGACGACCCGAAGTCTTGATCCACATCACATTGGCCCTTCATCGGCGAACTCATGCTCGACAAAACCTTCAGGAGCATCGGTATGAGTGTGTACGAGTGGGCAAGGCAAGAGTTGCGTCGGAGTCTGGATGGGGCGCAGGAGGTGGGGTTTGATCCGGGCTTGAGCCTGCGCGCTTTGCTCAGCGCAGTGGTACAGCAGAGCAAGGCAGTGCGCAGCACTGAAGACCTGGCCGACGAGTTGCGTTTTCTGGCGGAAAACCTCGATGACGACCAGGATTACGGTTTTATGCGGCCTTGAACCTCAGTGACGCGGTTCGAAGTCTTCGCTGAACAGGTCGTCCTCGGCGTCCGGGCTGACCGGAATCTTGTGCTCCTCCGATGCCCATGCCCCGAGATCGATCAGTTTGCAGCGATCCGAGCAGAACGGCCGGAAGGTGCTCTCGGCACTCCATTCAACAGGAGCGCCACAGGTTGGGCATTGGACGGTTGGGGTCTGGCTCATGACTGGCCTCCACGCAAAGTAAGGTAAAAGTGATGCAGGCGTTCGACCTCGCTGTGCAGCCAGGCGAGGTCGCGGTCGTTGACCACCACATCGTCGGCATGGCTCACGCGGTCCTGGCGGCTGGTCTGGACCTTGAGGATCGCCTGGACCTGTTGTTCAGTGGTCTGGTCACGCTGCAAGGTGCGTTCGATTTGTAACTGTTGCGGGGCATCGATCACCAGGACGCGTTGAGTCATGGCGGTCTGCCCGGACTCGATCAGCAGCGGCGAAACCAGAATCGCGTAGGGCGATTGTGCCTTGGCCAGATTGTGAGCGATTTCTTCACCGATCAACGGATGCAACAAGCCTTCGAGCCACCGGCGTTCATCCGGCACTTCAAAGATCAATGCGCGCAGGGACGCACGATCCAGTTGCCCGTCGGCTTGCAGCACACCAGGGCCGAAGTGTTCGGCGATGGCGGCCAGCGCCGGGCGACCCGGTTCCACCACCCAGCGCGCCGCGTGATCGGCGTCCACGACGTGGATGCCCAGGTCGATGAAGTGTTGGGCGGCCGCGCTTTTGCCGCTGCCGATGCCGCCGGTCAGGCCGAGAATCCAGGGTTTTTCCACAGGGGTATTCATTTCAAACCGACAAACTGCCAATAGAAGTCGGTTATTTGACCACCCCAGAGCAAGGCAATCCAGCCGGCAATCGCCAGATAGGGGCCGAAGGGGATTGGCGACGAGGTTTTCGCGTTGCGCAGACGCAACAAAATCACCCCGAGAATGGCGCCTACGAGCGATGACAGCAGGATCGTCAGCGGCAGAATTTGCCAGCCACCCCACGCCCCGAGCATGGCCAGTAACTTGAAATCACCGTGGCCGATACCGTCTTTTCCGGTGAGCAGCTTGAACAGCCAGAAAACCGACCACAACGCCATGTACCCGGCCACCGCCCCCCATAGCGCTTCATGCAATGACACGAAGACCCCGAAACTGTTGACGATCAACCCCAGCCATAACAGCGGCAGTACCAGCACATCCGGCAGCAGTTGGTGCTCGGCGTCGATCAGGCTCATCGCCAGCAAGCCCCAGGTCAAAACCAACACCATGCCGGCCTGCCAACCGAAACCGAAATGCCAAGCGATAAATGCCGAGAGCAGGCCACAGGTCAGTTCGGTCAGCGGATAGCGCTTGCTGATCGGTGCGGCACAGTTCGAGCATCGCCCCCGTAAAAACAGATAACTGAAAACCGGAATGTTTTCCCATGCGCGAATTTGATGATCGCACTGCGGGCAATGTGAGTGGGGCAGCATCAGATTGTAGGTCGGGCCTGGCGCTTCGGGCGGTACACCCAGCACATCATGGGCTTGCAGCCGCCACTCGCGGTTGAGCATTTTCGGCAGGCGCCAGATCACCACATTGAGGAAGCTGCCCACGACCAGGCCCACCACTAATGCGAGGGTTACGAAGAACGCTGGGTAAACCGTCAGTATTTCAATCAAAGGCATGTCAGATCGCTGAGCCGAGTTGGAAGATGGGCAAGTACATCGCAACCACCAGGCCCCCGACGATAACACCCAGCACGACCATGATGAATGGCTCCATCAGGCTGGTGAGGTTATCGACCATGTTGTCTACTTCGTCTTCGTAGAAGCCCGCGACCTTGTCGAGCAGGGTATCCAGTGCGCCTGACTCTTCACCAATGGCCGTCATTTGAATCGCCATGTTGGGGAAGACGCCGCAAGTGCGCATGGAAAAATTCAGCTGCATGCCGCTCGACACGTCCTGCTTGATGCGCAGCACCGCACGCTTGAACACGATGTTACCGGTCGCACCGGCCACGGACTCCAACGCTTCAACCAATGGCACGCCGGCGGCAAAGGTGGTTGACAGCGTACGCGCGAAGCGGGCCACGGCAGACTTGTACATCAGCGTGCCGATCAGGGGCAGTTTCAACAGCCAGGTGTCCAGCCAGTCACGAAAGCCCGGGGATTTCTTGAACGCGTGACGCACGCCGAAAATCGCCGCGATCAGCACACCGAGCATCACCCACCACCAGTGCTGCATGAACGCCGAAAGGCCGATGACCATCACCGTGAAGGCAGGCAGTTCGGCACCAAAACCTTTGAACACCGATTCGAATTGCGGCACCACCTTGACCAGCAGAATCCCCGTGACAATGATCGCGACAAACACCACGGCCAGTGGATAGGTCATGGCTTTCTTGATCTTGGCCTTCAGGCTTTCGCTCTTTTCCTTATAGGTCGCCACCCGTTCCAGCAAAGTATCGAGGGCGCCGGCCTGCTCGCCGGCATCCACCAGGTTGCAGTAGAGCTCATCGAAATACTGCGGCTTTTTGCGCAGGGACGCGGCGAAGCTGTTACCCGCCGCGACTTCCTGTTTCAACTCGTCCACCAGTTTGCGCATGGCCGGGTTATCGAAGCCTTCGCCGATAATGTCGAACGACTGCAAGAGCGGCACGCCGGCTTTCATCATGGTCGCCATCTGCCGGGTGAACAGGGCAATGTCCTGAGTTTTGATGCGTTTGCCGACGTTGAAAATCGACGCTGATTTCTTGCGCACCTTGCCGGGGTTGATGCCTTGCTTGCGCAGTTGGGCCTTGATCAACGCCGGGTTCTGGCCGCTCAACTCACCGATCATCTTGGTGCCTTTCCTGTCTGTGCCTTCCCAGGCGTAGACATTTGTTTTTGCTGCTTTGACCGACATGTTCAGCCCTAGGTGACCCGATTGATTTCTTCATGGCTTATAGCCTAGTCAAGGCGCTGAGCCAAACCAGCGGCCTTGAGGTGACAAAAAGTGTCAGATAGTGCGGTTACTGGGGGATGGAAAGGTCTTTGGTTTGACTTCATGCCCCGCCAACAGGGGCTGTGGCGCTTGGCATGGGCTGTGCTGTGCTGATGCTCTTTCAGATCATGAGCTTTCGACTCATGCATGGAGCTTGTCTATGAAGACTCAGAAAGGTTTTACCCTGATCGAACTGCTGATCGTGGTGGCGATCATCGGGATTCTGGCGACGTTTGCGTTGCCGATGTATTCCAAATATCAGGCCAGGGCGAAGTTGACGGCGGGTCTGGCCGAGATTTCCGCAATGAAGGTGCCGTATGAAGATGCGATCAACCAGGGCGAGGCGCCAACCGTAGCCAACGTGGCGCCGGCGGGCGATGCCACGACCAGCAATTGCACCGTCGCGGTCACCGGCGCTGTGGCCACAGGCAATGGCACCATCACCTGCACGATTTTGAATGCCCCGGCGCCAGTGTTGAGCAAGACCATTACGTTGACCCGTGATGCAACCAAAGGCTGGTCGTGTGCCAGTTCCGCTGAACAAGACTACCTGCCTAAAAGTTGCATCAGTTCCGCGACGTAATCGCTGACATCCAGCACGGCCCCGCTGCTTCGGTTGCGGGGCTTTTTTTTGTTTGTCGAATGCCTTGCTACTGAAAAAAAGGCAAAAAATTCAGGGTGTTAGGAACTTTGTGAAAACCCGCAAGTTGCATGCAGAGTTTTACCAAGTCATGCATTTTGCATGATTTCGAAAATTCGCAATATTTATAACACATTGATTTATAACGATTTTGTAGTTGTCTCAAAGTTGGCACAGCGTTCGCACTCTACCCAGTAACCCTGCTGAGAAGACAACCAGCAGACTTTCTAGAAAAACAGGAGTTACTCGTATGAAGAAGTTCGCTATCGCTGCCGCTGCTGCTACCGCGCTGACCCTGACCATGACCAACGTAGCATTCGCACAGACCACCACCACTCAAGCGCCGATGACCTTGGCTGCTGGTGAAATGACCAAGGCCACGGAAGCTACTTCCGATACCTGGATCACGACCAAAGTTAAAAGCGACCTGCTGACCGAAAAAGGCATTCCGGGCACGGACATCAAAGTCGAAACCAACAAAGGCGTAGTGTCCCTGTCGTCCACGGTTGCAGTGACTGACTCTCAGAAAGCCACCGCTGTGGCGATCACCAAGAAAATCAAAGGCGTCAAAGCGGTCTCCGCTGACGGCCTGAAAGCCGAGTAAGGCAAGACTTCTCGCCTGGACCGGGGGAAGGTGTGGCAGACGGACTGAGTAATACTGATGCCACTTCTTAGGAGTTCATGCGAAAGGCCATAAGGATGTGGCCATTACAGGCCCCCGAGATTCGTGTCGGGGGCCTGTTCTATTTGGGCAACTCAGAAAACAACTGTGGGGCGAGCTTGCTCGCGATAGTGGAGTGTCAGTCGACATCATTCTTGAATGTATGAGCGCTCTCTTCTGAGTCACTGCGCATCCAGGTGCAACGGCGTCACCACCCGGCCATCACTTTGCGCTTCGCCAAGGTTGGCGTCGATGAAGTACACACGGTCGTCGGCCAGCTGACCTTTATCCACCAGATAGTCCTTGATACTGCCGGCGCGCTCCTGCCCCAACTGACGCAACAGCACGTCGCTGGTGCTCCAGAACTTGATCACGTCGGCACGCATTTTGGAGGTGCGTTCTTCCTTGCCCAGGTCCTTCCATTCGGCCGACGGTTGAGTCTTCAGGCGCGTGCGGTAGATGCCTTCCAGCAGCGGGCCTTTCTCGTTTTCCGGGACCTCCAGCAATGAAGCCTGGGCCGGGACTTTGTCACCGCGACGCTGGAGCATTTTGTAGTAGTTGTATTGGTATTCCCGCTCCAGACGTTGCTCGGCAATCAACGGGCCGTCACTGCTGGCGGCGGCCGTACCTTCGATTTCAAGGCGCAGGGCCGGACGTTCCTTCAAGGCTTGGGACAGTTTGACCAACGCCCCTTCGGCTTCCTGGCTCAAATCGCTTGCGCCTGGTGCGAACGATACGGTGCCCAAGTCTTCGGAACCGCCGCCGCTGACCAATCCGCCAATCAGTTTGAACGGCGCAGCGGCCGCTTTGACGATCAGGTTGCGCAGGGTTTGCCAGACAATCGGCATGACGCTGAACTGCGGATTATTGAGGTCGCCCGTGACGGGCAATTCGATGGAAATCTTGCCATCCACATCCTTGAGCAAGGCAATCGCCAGTTTCAGTGGCAGGCTCACGGCATCCGGGCTGTCGACTTTTTCCCCCAGCTCCAATTGCTCGACCACCACTTTGTTTTCAGCCTTGAGCTGGCCTTTGACGATCAGGTAATGCAAGTCGAGGTTGAGCCGGCCCTTACGGATGCGATACCCGGCAAACTTGCCGGAGTAAGGCGTGAGCGTGGTCAGTTCCACACGTTTGAAACTGGTGGCGATGTCGAGGCTGGCCATCGGGTCGAACGGATTGACCGCGCCCTTGATGGTCACGGGTGCATAACGATCTACCTTGCCTTTGATATCCACGCTGGCCGGTTTCGCCTGACGACTGTCGATGGTGCCGATCTGCCCGTTGAGCTGCTGCGCGGCGGTGACGAAGTTAGGTGTCAGGCTGAAGTCGGCGAAGTTGGCCGAGCCGTCATTGATGGCAATGCCGCCGATGTGAATGCCCAGTGGTTTGTTGTTGCTGGCCGGTTTGGCAGCGGCTGTTTTGGCGCCTGTGTCGGGCGGTTGCGGGATCAGCAGGTCGTCGATGTTAGTGGTGCGATCTTCGTTGATCATGAAGCGTGCATAAGGTTGGAACAGGTTGACCTTGTCGATCGACAGGCTGTCACCGTGTTGATAGTTCAGGCCTTCAAGCACCAACTGCTGCCATTTGAGGAAGTCGCGGTTTTTAAGGGTGTCGAGGGTGTGCAACTGATCGACTTGAGCCCGGCCGGTGACGCTGAATGCCAGCGGCTCGGTGCTTTTCAGATCGACCGCCAGATCACTGCCGAGCATGCCGCTGCGCAGTTCCAGGCGAATGAACGGGGTGATGTAAGACTGTGCGACACGCAGGTCGATGTCTTTGGTCTGCACCTTCAGTTTGGCACTGATCGGGGCGAGATTGACCACGCCATCAGCCAGGATCTTGCCCTGTTTGCCCACGCCGGTGTCGAGCTTGAGATTAAAAGGCGAACCGTTAAGGCTGTCGAAATTCTGCAAGTCCAGGTTCAGCGGGCCGACATCCAGCGCTACGGCGGGTTGCGCCTTGCGGTCGGCCAGGTGCACCTGGTAATCGCGCAATTGCACGTCTTTGAGCCGCACCTGCCACGGTTTGCTCGGTGGCGCCGGTTCCGGTTTGGGTGAGTCGGCTGCCGCTGGCGTACTGGCGGGTTCGGCCTTGGCTTTGGCGGCGGGTCTGGACGGCTGGCTGGCGAACAACTTCTGCCAGTCGAGTTGCCCGTCGGCTTCGAGGGCGGCCCAGGTTTCCAGTTTTTGGCTGCGGATCTTGCCGACCACCACTTGCTGCTTGGCCAGGTCCACGGTGGTATCGCTGATGTCCAATCGTTCGAGCGTCGCCAGTGGCCGTCCGTCCGGGGCCTTGATCGCGAAAGGCGCGACGCTGACAGCGACATTGCTCAGCAGCAGTTCGGTTTCTTTGGACAGATTGAGTTTGTAGTCGGTGCTGAGGCTAAGGACGCCACTTTCGAGATCCAGTGGCACCGCATCACGCACATAAGGCCAAAAGGATTTCATCTTGCCATCAGTTATTTTCAGCTTACCTTCGGAGGCGAGTGGGATCAGGCTGAAGTTGCCAGTCCAGTCGACTTGCCCACCGGCCGGTCCGATGGCCACCAGCGTCATGTCGGCGCTGTCGTCGGGTAGGGTGCTGAGGTTTTTCAGCTCGAAATCGAGTTTGTCGTAGAGAAATTCGATGGGTTCGCTGGGGCGCTGGTCCTGGAAGTGCACCGCGCCGCCGGCCAGATTGATCCGGTCCACGCGCAGCGGAAACGGCTTGGCATTCGGATCGGCAGGTGTCGGCTCGCTTGCGGGCAGTTTGAACAGCCCAAGCAGGTTGAGCTGCCCGTCCTTGCCGAAGAGGATTTCAGTCTTGGGTTTGTCCAGTTCGATGTCGGACAGGTGCACGGCCTTGGTCCAGAGACTGTCGACTTGCAGGTTGGCGTACAGGCGTTCGAAGCCGATCTGTTCCTTGCCCGGTTCGCCGATGACCAGGCCCCAAAGGGTGACTTCCAGGCTGAACGGGTTGAATTCAATCCGCTGAAGGTGGGCGGGCACCGTGGCGTAATGGGCCAATTGCTGGTTGGCAATCCGCAACGCGATACCCGGTAAAATCAGAAACCCCAGCAAGCTGTAGAGGGCCAGAGCAGTCAACAAGGCGCCGATAGCGCGAATCAATCCTTTGGGCATGTGTGGCTTCATCTGTCTGAATCGGAGTGCCTTGGAGTATGGCATGCGATTGCAGTTCCGAAGTGACCACGCTTTGCAGGATTTGTCTGAATTTTTGGGTGAATGTCAGAGCTGCAGAATCAGCGTTTTCAGTGGCGGCTGCTGATCCATCGACGGAAAATCAGCGCCCGGTGTCATCACCGTCCACTCGCGCACCGGTCGTCCGGCTTTCTCTGCGCAACGCAGCACCTGTTCGCGCCAGTCGTCCATGCTGACCTTCGCCAGGTTGTTGCAGCAGATCAGCACGCCATTGTCGGCGGTGGTCAGCAGCGCGGGTTTGAGCAGGCTCTGGTAGTCGCGCAGCAGGTCGACGGTGCCGAAAGCACTCTTGGCCCAAGCGGGAGGGTCGAGTAGCACCAGGTCGTACTGGCGCTGTTCCAGGCGTTGGTAGCTCGGCAGTTTCTGCCCGCGCCGCTGACTGATTGGCAGGCCGGCCAGTTGGCGGATCGCCGGGAAGTAATCGGACTGGACGAATTGCATGGCGGGCAACTGCGGGTTGAGCAGACCATTTTCACGGCCGACCGCCAGGTTGCCCTCGGCGAAATCCAGATTGCACACCTCACGGGCGCCACCGGCCGCAGCACTCAGGCCGACGCCACAGGTGTAGGCAAACAGGTTGAGCACGCTTTTGTTCTGGCTGTGCGCTTTGACCCAGCCACGGGTGTTGCGCAGGTCGAGGAACAGCAGCGGGTCCTGGCCGGCGTGACGCCCGCGAACCCGGTAGTTCAGGCTCCATTCGTGGCCGACCAAGTCTTCCAGCGCCGCCTCATCGGCACGGTAAACCGTGTCCTCACGGTCGATGCGCGAATTGCCCCGGGAGCGGTCGTTGTAGACCAGCAGGGTGTCGAGGCCCAGATGCTGGTTGATTGCCTCGTGCAATTGCAGCAGCGCGTCGCGCTCCAGCGACTGGTGAAAGCTTTGCACCAACAGCTGCGGGCCATAGCGGTCGATGGTCAGGCCGCCGGCGCCTTCCTGGCTGCCGTGGAACAGGCGATAGCAATCAGTGCCTTGCTGATGCAGTTCGGCAAGCAGGTCCTGGCGATGTTCTAGGGCGGCGCGCAGCGCCTGATTCAAGGAAGACATGCTGGGCGCCTTGCAGGAGGGAATTTGGCGCGGGAGTTTAGCAGCTTGGCGCCATACCGAGGTGCTGCCTTCGCGAGCAAGCCCGCTCCCACACTTGATTTGAGTAATACCCAAGATGTGTGGCCGACAAAATACAGTGTGGGAGCGGGCTTGCTCGCGAAGCTTCTAGCTTTTCAGGTGAGCAACCCCATCCGTCGCTTGGCCCTTTGCACCGAGCCATTACGCACCGCCCAGCGCAGCATCGGGGCGCTGCGGTTGACGCTGGCGCGGATCAGTTTGCGTTGCAGCGGGTTCTGGCTGACGCCGAGCATGTCACTGGCCCAGTCTGGCAACAGGTCGATCCCGGCCTGCATCATCAAACCGCCAAAAGGCTTGGCCAAACGGCTGGGGGAGGGCGCATTCAACAATAACCGCAGCACTTCCCGACTGCGCTCGTCACACAGCAGCTGTGGGCGAATGCGCTCAAGGTAATCGGCAATCTGCTGCCGCGAGCGGGGCACATCACGGGCGCCCAGTCGCTCGGCGATCAACGCGATTTCCCCGTAGTAACGGTCCTGATCGGCCAGGGACAGATTCGGATTGCGATAACGCAAATGCGCGGCGAGAAAGTTGCTGACTTCGGCCACATGCACCCAGGTCAGCAGGTCCGGATCACTGGCCGCATAGGGGCGCCCGTCCGGCGCAGTGCCCGTCACTTGCAGGTGGATTGTGCGGACTTTCTCGATCAGCCAGTCGGCATCCTTCCGTGAGCCATACGTGGTGCCGGAGATGAACTGCCCGGTGCGACGCAGCCGACCGAGCATGTCCTGGCGAAAATTCGAATGGTCCCAGACACCAGCCAGGGCCAATGGATGCAAGGCTTGCAGCATCAGGGCACTGATGCCGCCGATGAGCATGCTGCTGAAATCACCATGCACTTGCCAACTTACCGAGTCTGGGCCGAACAGGCCGGGATCGCCTTTTGGATTTTCCAGATCGAGCTTGCCGAGGGACAGACCGGTCAGGCTCATGATCTGGGTTTCGATGCGGGTACGGATGAATTCCATGGCGACTCAGTGGCGAAAATAAAACGCGGCCAATGCTGGCCGCGCGAAGCTTATTGGTTCAGGCGTTTATCCACCAGGTCCTGGACAACGCTCGGATCGGCCAGGGTCGAAGTATCCCCCAGCGTGTCCAGTTCGTTGCAGGCAATTTTGCGCAGGATACGCCGCATGATCTTGCCCGAGCGGGTTTTCGGCAAGGCCTGCGCCCATTGGATCAAGTCCGGTTTGGCGAAGCTGCCGATTTCCTTGCTGACGTGGGCCAGCAGTTCTTTCTTCAACTCGTCGTTGGGTTCGGTGCCGTTCATGGGCGTGACGAAGGCGTAGATGCCCTGGCCTTTGAGGTCGTGGGGGTAACCGACCACCGCGGCTTCGGCGATGCTGTCGTGCAGCACCAGGGCACTTTCCACTTCGGCGGTGCCGATACGGTGCCCGGAGACGTTGATCACGTCGTCGATGCGCCCGGTGATCCAGTAATCGCCGTCCTCATCGCGTCGCGCGCCGTCGCCGGTGAAGTAATAACCGGGGTAGGGCTTGAAGTAGGTGTCGACCATCCGTTGCGGGTCGCCGTAGACGCTGCGGATCTGCGCCGGCCAGCTGGATTTGATCGCCAGCACGCCACTGCCGGCGCCTTTGATTTCCTTGCCCGTTTCATCGAGCAACACCGGTTGCACGCCAAACATCGGTTGCGTGGCGCAGCCGGGTTTGATCCGTTGTGCGCTGACCAGCGGGCTGAGCATGATGCCGCCGGTTTCGGTCTGCCACCAGGTGTCGACAATCGGGCAGCGCTGTTCGCCGACAACATTGAAGTACCAATCCCACGCTTCCGGGTTGATCGGCTCACCGACACTGCCGAGTAATCTGAGGCTGGCACGCGAGGTTTCCTTCAACGGTTCCGGCCCTTCACGCATCAGCGAACGCAGGGCGGTCGGCGCCGTGTAGAAAATGTTGACGTGGTGTTTGTCGATGACCTGCCAGAAGCGCGAGCTGCTCGGGTAACTCGGCACGCCTTCGAAGATCAGCGTGGTCGCGCCGTTGGTCAGCGGACCGTAGACGATGTAGCTGTGGCCGGTAACCCAGCCGACATCGGCGGTGCACCAGAACACTTCGCCATCGCGGTAGTCGAGCACGTATTTGAAGGTCATCGCGGCTTGCAGCAGGTAGCCGCCGGTGGTGTGCAACACGCCTTTGGGTTTACCGGTGCTGCCGGAGGTGTAGAGGATGAACAGCGGATCCTCGGCGTCCATCGGCTCCGGCGGGCAATCGTCGCTGACGTCGCGCAAGGCCTGGTGATACCAGAGGTCGCGCCCTTCAACCCAATTCACTTTGCCTTGCGTGCGCTCGACCACGATGACGGTGCTGACGTTCGGGCAATTCTCCAGCGCCTTGTCGACTTTTTCCTTCAGTGGCACGAATTTACCGCCGCGCACGCCTTCATCGGCGGTGATCACGGTGCGGCAATCGGCATCGAGAATCCGGTCGCGCACCGAGTCCGGGGAGAAACCGCCAAAGACCACCGAATGCACCGCGCCGATTCGCGTGCAGGCGAGCATGGCGTAGGCAGCTTCGGGGATCATCGGCATGTAAATGCATACGCGGTCGCCTTTCTTCACGCCACGGCTTTTGAGCACGTTGGCCAGGCGACAGACGTAGTGATGGAGTTTTTTGTAAGTGATTTGCGCGGATTCGGCGGGATCGTCGCCTTCCCAGATGATCGCGACCTGATCGCCGCGCTGTTCCAGATGACGGTCGATGCAGTTGTAACTGACGTTCAGCTTGCCGCCGGCAAACCAGCTGGCTTCACCGGTTTTCAGGTTGTAGCGCTGGACGGTGTCCCACGGCGTACTCCAGTCGAGAAAGCGCGTGGCTTGTTCGGCCCAGAAGGTAGTGGGGTGTTCGATGGATTCGCGATACAGGCGGTGATAGTCGTCTTGACTTAAATTCGCAGCCCGGCGGACGGCATCGGCTTTGGGGAACGTGCTGATATCGAACATGACGGTTCCTTATTCTTGTTTTGCGACAAGAGATAAAGATGCGCCGAGTGAGAAGAGGGTTCAAGACCCGAAAACAAACGCAACCCTGTAGGAGCCGAGCTTGCTCGCGATGCAGACGCCGCGGTGTATCACCGCGTTATCGTTCATCGCGAGCAAGCTCGGCTCCTACGGGAGCGAGGGGTCAACCGCGGTGACGGCCGCGGAAGTAGTTGATCAGGCCTTGGGTCGAGGCATCGTCAGCCGGGGTTTCTTCGCTGCCGACCAGGCGGTTGTAGACGCCTTTGCCCAGTTCTTTACCCAGTTCCACGCCCCACTGATCGAAAGCGTTGATGCCCCAGATCACGCTTTGCACGAAGACTTTGTGTTCGTACATCGCCACCAGTGCGCCGAGGCGACGCGGGCTGATGCGTTCGACCACCAGGGTGTTGCTCGGACGGTTGCCCGGGATCACCTTGTGCGGGGCGAGTTTCTGCACGTCGTCTTCGCTCATGCCGTTGTCACGCAGCTCGGCTTCCGCTTCGGCAAGGGTCTTGCCGAGCATCAGCGCCTGGCTCTGCGACAGGCAGTTGGCGTACAGCCACTGGTGGTGGTCGGACACCGGGTTGAAGCTGACGATCGGCACGATGAAGTCGGCCGGGATCAGTTGGGTGCCTTGGTGCAGCAGCTGGTGATAAGCGTGTTGACCGTTGCAACCGACGCCACCCCAGATGACCGGGCCCGTGTCGGTGGACACCGGGGTGCCGTCCTGACGCACGCTCTTGCCGTTGGACTCCATGTCCAGCTGTTGCAAGTGCTTGGTGATGTTACGCAGGTAGTGGTCGTACGGCAGGATCGCGTGGCTTTGCGCGCCCCAGAAATTGCCGTACCACACGCCGAGCAGGGCCAGCAGCACCGGCATGTTCTGTTCGAAAGGCGCGCTCTGGAAATGCTGGTCCATGGTGTAGGCACCGGACAGCAGTTCCTTGAAGTTCGACATGCCGATGGCCAGCGCGATGGGCAAGCCGATGGCCGACCACAGCGAGTAACGGCCGCCGACCCAGTCCCACATTGGGAAGATGTTTTCTTCGCGAATACCGAACGCCACCGCCGCGGCATGGTTGCTGGAAACGGCGATGAAGTGACGATACAGCTCGGCTTCCGAACCACCCTGAGCCAGGTACCAGGCGCGTGCGGCCTGGGCATTCTTCAGGGTTTCGAGGGTGTTGAAGGATTTCGACGAAACGATAAACAGCGTGGTCTCGGCACGCAGCTTCATGGTCAGTTCGTGGAACTCACTGCCATCGATGTTCGCCAGGTAGTGGCAGCGCACACCTTTTTGGGCGTAGGACAGCAGCGCCTCGGACACAAGCTCAGGGCCGAGGAACGAGCCGCCGATGCCGATGTTCACCACGTCAGTGATCGGTTTCTCGGTGTAACCGCGCCACAAACCGTCGTGGATGCGGCCCACGAGGTCGGTGATCTGGTTCAGTACTTTGTGCACTTCCGGCATCACGTTGACGCCATTCACCGACAGCTTGTCGCCCACCGGGCGGCGCAGTGCGGTGTGCAGGGCCGGGCGACCCTCGGAGGCGTTGACGATTTCGCCGTCGAACAGCGACTTGATCGCGCCCTCGAGGTCGACTTCATTCGCCAGACCTACCAGCAGATTGCGGGTCTCGGCGTTGATCAGGTTCTTCGAGTAATCGAGAAACAGCCCGCAGCTGCTAAGGGTAAATTGAGTAAAACGCTGCGGGTCGGCATTGAAGGCTTCGCGCATGCTGAAATCCTGCATGGCTTGGCGGTGATCATTCAACGCCTGCCAAGCGGGCAGAGCGGTCACGTCTTGAGGAGTGCGGTAGTACGCCATCGCTGCGGGTTTCCTTTTTACTTGAACGGCTTTTTGAACACTAAAAATCCCGGAGCGCTGCGGGTCGGCGTCCGGTCAACTGCGTCGACACGATTTCATGGCGCAGGGCGAATACAGTAAACCCCGCGCCTTGATCTGTCTTGACTTTGTCTGACCTGTTTCCGGTACTTTTTAACATCGAAGTCAGAAACAGTCCGACAAACGGAAAAAAGACAGGATGTCGGTTCGATCAGGCGACCTGGACTGGAATGGCATTGCTGGTGTGGCTCAGTTCATTGCCCGGCGCCATGTAGAGCATGCGCGGCTTGAAGTAGAGCAGCTCGGCTTCGCTGTAATGAGCGTAAGCGCAGATGATCACGCGGTCGCCGACCTTGGCTTTGTGGGCGGCGGCACCGTTGACCGAAATCATGCGCGAGCCTTCTTCACCACGAATCGCGTAAGTGGTGAAGCGTTCGCCGTTGTCGACGTTATAGATCTGGATTTGCTCGTATTCACGGATGCCGGACAAGTCCAGCCATTCGCCGTCGATGGCGCAAGAACCTTCGTAATCAAGTACTGCGTGGGTGACTTCGGCGCGATGCAGCTTGGCCTTGAGCATGATGGCGTGCATGAGTGTTTTCCAAGGTCGGAATCGAACGGCGGGGAGTTTGCCCGAAGCCTCAAAGGGCAGCAATACAATGCAGGAATTGACGCAGGACCCCTGTAGGAGCGAGCTTGCTCGCGAAGACGGTGTGTCAGTCAACATCAATGCTGAATGACACACCGCCTTCGCTGGCAAGCCAGCTCCTACAGGGGCGATGGTGAATCAGGCGGGCGCGTCGAGGTTCAGGTGCAGGTTGTCGATCAACCGTGTGGTGCCAAGGAACGCCGCGACCAGAATCACCAGATCGCGATCATCTGCCGTGGCCGGACGCAAGGTCAGCGCATGGCGAATCTCAAGGTAATCGGGGCGCAACCCAGCCACTTCAAGCTGTTTGATCTGCGCGTCGATCAGCGCGGGGAAATCCCGGTCACCCTGTTTGATCGCGTCGGCAATCGAACTCAGCGTGCGATAGACCACCGGCGCCACAGCCCGCTGCTCTTCGCTGAGGAAACCATTGCGCGAAGACAGTGCCAAGCCGTCGGCCGCACGGACAGTCGGCTCACCAATAATCTGGACTGGCATGTTCAGGTCATGGACCAGGGATTTGATCACCGCCAGTTGCTGGTAGTCTTTCTGGCCGAAGACCGCCAGGTCCGGCTGGACCATGTTGAACAATTTGCTGACCACCGTTGCCACACCTTCAAAATGCCCTGGGCGGCTGGCGCCGCACAGGCCTTCAGACAGCAGCGGAACGCTGACCCGCGTCTGGCCGGCCATGCCGCCCGGGTACATTTCTTCAGCGCTTGGCGCGAACAGCAAGTGGCAACCGGCCTGGAGCAGTTTCTCCTGATCGGCGGCGAGGGTGCGCGGGTACTTGTCGAGGTCTTCGCCGGCACCGAATTGCAGCGGGTTGACGAAAATGCTCGCAACCACGAAATCCACCCGTTGGGAGGCTTTGGTAATAAGCGCTATATGACCGCTGTGCAGGTTGCCCATGGTCGGCACGAAGCCGATGCGCTTGCCTTCACTGCGGGCACGGGCCACGGCGGCCCGCAGTTCGCGTACGGTTTTTACGGTGTTCATGCAGAGAATCCGTGTTCGATACCTGGGAAAGTTACCGCTTTGACTTCAGTCACGTAAGCATTCAGGGCTGCTTGAAGGGTGGGCTGGCCGGTCATGAAGTTTTTCACGAATTTTGGCACGCGACCGGTAATAGACAAGCCCAGCATGTCGTGCAGGACCAGTACCTGGCCGTCGGTGCCACTGCCGGCGCCGATACCTATGACCGGAATCTTCACGGCCTGGGTAATTTCTTCGGCCAGTTCGCTGGGCACGCATTCAAGCAGCAACATGGCTGCCCCGGCCTGTTCCAGCGAAATGGCATCGGCACGCATTTGCCGAGCCTGGTTTTCGTTGCGACCCTGGACTTTGTAACCGCCAAGGAGGTTCACCGATTGCGGCGTCAGCCCCAAGTGCGCGCACACCGGGATGCCGCGCTCGGCCAGCAGGCGGATCGAGTCCGCCAGCCACAGAGCGCCTTCTACCTTGACCATGTGCGCACCGGCTTGCATCAACAGGGCACTGTTGGTCATGGCTTGTTCGGTGGTGGCGTAGGCCATGAACGGCAGGTCTGCGAGGATGAGTGCATCGGTGTTGCCACGTTTGACGGCTGCCACGTGGTAAGCCATGTCAGCGGTCGTCACGGGAAGGGTGCTGTCGTGACCCTGCAAAACCATGCCGAGGGAGTCGCCCACCAGCAGCACGTCGACGCCAGCCTCATTGCAGGCGTGGGCGAAGGTCGCGTCATAGCAGGTCAGCATGGTGATTTTTTCACCTTTTTGCTTGAGACCTTGCAGAGTGGTCAGGGTGATGGCTGGCATGAAAAGATCCTCATTCAGGCGCTGTGGAAACTACTGCGAGTAACGCGCGTGATTCTTCGTTAAATACAGGCGCACGGTCTGTTGTCGTGCTTTTAAGGCCTGGATTGCGCCCTTCAACGCCGTGTTGGCGGCAGCGGGACGCCTATAGTCGTGAGGAGAACTCGGGAAGTCAATTGGATGTGTTACCGCCTTGTTACGGCGGGGGTGTTACCGGGGAAATAGACGCCTGTAGGAGCCGAGCTTGCTCGCGATGGCGGCCTCACATTCAGCGACGATGTCGACTGTGTGATCGCTATCGCGAGCGAGCTCGGCTCCTACAGGGGATTTGGGTCAATTTTGGGGCAGGCGTTCCAGGCCGACGAACGGGCAGGCCGCGAGCAATTCGCTCAGCGTGCGGCCATCGGCCAAACGCAAATCCGCAGGCGCCAGTTCGGCCAGCGGATACAGGACAAAAGCCCTTTCCTGCATGTGGTAGTGAGGGACTTTGAGGCGAGGGTCATCGATCAGCCGATCGCCAAACAGCACGATGTCCAGATCCAGGGTGCGTGGCCCCCAGCGTTCAAGACGTTCGCGACCCTGTCCGTTCTCGATGGCTTGCAGCGCATCAAGCAGGTCCAACGGTGCGAGGGTGCTGTCGAGGGCGGTAACCGCGTTGGTGTAACGCGGTTGGCCAGGCAGCAGCGAGTCGCTCTGATAAAACGCGGACACTCCGACCAGCTCGGTCTGTGGCAGCTGCGCCAGCGCGTCGACGGCGTTGCGCAATTGTTCGGCGGGGTCAGCCAGATTGCTGCCCATGCCGATGTAGATGCGTTCCATGGATTACTCGCCCGAGACGCTCGGTTCGCCGGCTGCGCGTTTACGCTTGGCACCACCGCTGCGGCGACGTTTGCGTGGCGCGCTGGTGCCGTCTTCCTTGCCGCTGAGGTCGCGGATCATGTCGCGACGTTCGCTGTCATTGGCGTCCTGGTAATCCGTCCACCATTCACCCAGGCCATCGGTCTGCTCACCGGCGCCTTCGCGCAGCAGCAAGAAGTCGTAACCGGCACGGAACCGTGGGTTGTCCAGCAACAGGTCGGCGCGCTTGCCGCTACGGCGTGGCAGGCGCTCCTGCATGTCCCAGATCTCGCGGATCGGCATGGTGAAGCGTTTCGGGATTGCGATGCGCTGGCACTGTTCGGCAATCAGCTCGTGAGCGGCTTCCTGCATGGCCGGAATCGGCGGCATGCCACGTTCTTGCAGGCGCAATACACGAGCCGGCAGGGCAGGCCACAGCAGGGCGGCAAACAGGAACGCCGGGGTCACCGGTTTGTTCTGTTTGATCCGCAGGTCCGTGTTGATCAGTGCATCGCTGATCAGGGTGTGGGTATACGTCGGGTTGTATTCCAGCGCCTCGGCACTGGCCGGGAACAACGGATCGAACAGTTGCAGGTCGACCAGCATCTCGAAGGTGTCCGCGGCGTGGCCGGAGAGGAACAGCTTGAGCACTTCCTCGAACAGACGGGCCGACGGGATCTCGCGCAGCATTGGCGCCAGCTCGCGAATCGGCGCGGCGCTGTGTTTTTCGATACCGAAATTCAGCTTGGCAGCAAAACGCACGGCCCGCAGCATCCGTACCGGGTCTTCCTGGTAGCGCTGCTTCGGATCGCCGATCAGGCGGATCAGGTGATTGCGGATGTCGTGTACGCCGTTGGCGTAATCGAGAATGCGCTCGCTGACCGGATCGTAGTACAGGGCGTTGATGGTGAAGTCGCGGCGTTGCGCGTCTTCTTCCAGCGTGCCGTAGACGTTATCGCGCAGGATGCGCCCGCTTTCATTACGGGAAGACTGGTTGCTGTCTTCTTCCTCGTCGTTTTGCGGGTGATTGGCGCGGAAGGTCGCCACTTCGATGATTTCGCGACCGAAGTGAATATGCACCAGTTTGAATCGGCGACCGATGATCCGCGCATTGCGGAATTCGGCGCGCACCTGTTCAGGTGTGGCACTGGTGGCAACGTCGAAATCCTTCGGTGTGATGCCGAGCAGCATGTCACGCACGCAGCCGCCGACCAGGTAAGCCTGATAACCGGCGTTCTGCAGGCGTTCGACGATATTCACCGCGTAACGGCTGAATTGCGCCTTTTGCAGCGAGTGTTGGCCGCTGTTGAGCACCTCAGGCGTACTGCGAATGTGTTGCGTATGACGCTTGGGAGAACGGAATGACTGGAACAGCTTCTTCAGCATGGGATGCACTGTTTGAAGGAATGTTCGGCCATAACAGAAGAATGACCGCATGATGGGCGGGGATTCTAGCATTTAGTCGAGGGATGGTGTAGGACACAGCAGATATGAGCTGTAAGCCGCAGGCTTCCAGAGAAAGACAAGGCAGATTCGAGCGGTTTTTTCGAATCGCAGAAACTACAAGGGGAGCCGAAGCTCCCCAAGAAGTAGTTGCATGCTCTATTTTTATTATTGGTTTCGGGCTTTTTGTTTTTGTTAAGTGCCCTCGCCATGAAGCTTTTCCTTCATGACCCTCCCAATCGGGAGCCAAGAGCAAACGGATTGCTTTGGTCGCTGTGCTGCAGTGATCTTGCGATCCAACCAGTTCAGGCACTGTCTTAGGACAGTTTTTTATTATTCTCGGCCTGGTCGTGGGGCAAGCCCCAAATACAACGCCTCTCCAAAAGAATCAGTTAGCTGCGCCTCTCGCCGTCTTGTTTTTATTGTGCGTGAGTCGATTCGTCTTATTTTTATTATGTTATGCATTGCTTGTTATTGTTCTTGTACCAAACATATTGCAGGGTGCGTGCCAACTTTTGCGAACCCCAGTAAAACAAGGGGTTAGGTCGGCCGATGGGGTTTTTCAAGGCCAAAAAAAGCCGGGGCTTCGTTACCGTAAGCCCCGGCTTCTGTTACGTGAAAAATCTGAGGTAACAGTTTTTTCACGAAGTCACGTGTTACCCACGCATCGGACAGGTGACATTCAGCTTTCGCTGGCGACCCCGGTCTTGCGCCGCGGGATGCCCAGGCGCTGACGGCGCTCCCACAGGCATTTGCGGCTGACCCCGAGTTTGCGGGCCAGTTCGGTTTCGGTCATGTGGTCCTGATGCTCGAGGACGAAATGCTGGAAGTAGTCTTCCAGTGACAGGTCTTCGGTCGGCTCATGGCTGGAGTTGCTGCCATTGTTGCCCTGTTGCGGTGCCAGGCCGATGAACTCGTCCTCATCCAGGCCACTCAATTCGATGTCGATACCCAGCAGCTCGGCAGAAATCTCCGGGCTTTCGCACAGGATGACCGCGCGCTCGACGGCGTTTTCCAGCTCACGAACGTTACCAGGCCAGGTGTAATGACGAATCGCCTGTTCGGCATCCGGGGCGAATTTCAGATCGGTGCGGTTGACCCGCGCGCTCTGCCGCGCCAGGAACGCATTGGCGATTTCGTTAACGTCCGCACCGCGCTCGCGCAAGGCCGGCAGCTTCAGGGCGATCACGTGGAGGCGGTAATACAAGTCTTCACGGAACTGGCCGATTTTTGCCAGGCTCTTGAGGTCCCGGTGGGTTGCGGCGATCAGGCGTACGTCGACCTTCTGCGATTGCACCGAGCCCACCCGGCGAATTTCGCCTTCCTGCAACACGCGCAGCAAGCGGGCCTGGGCTTCAAGGGGCAATTCGCCGATTTCATCGAGGAAGAGGGTGCCGCCGTCTGCCGCTTCCACCAGACCGGCACGCCCGGCGCTGGCGCCGGTGAACGCGCCTTTTTCGTGACCGAACAGCTCGGACTCGATCAGGCTTTCCGGAATGGCTGCGCAGTTCACCGAAATCATCGGTGCCTTGGCGCGCTTGGACAGGTTATGCAGGGCACGCGCCACCAACTCTTTACCGGTACCGGATTCACCTTGAATCAGGACATTGGAATCGGTTGGCGCAACTTTGCGGATTTTGCTGTACAGGTCCTGCATCGGCGGGCACGAACCGATAATGCCGATTTCGCCGTTGCTGTTATCGACGCCAGCCTTTGCGGCGCCATTGCCTGCTTTGCCAGCGGCAGGTTCGCCGTTGGCTGGCAGTGATTGCCGGTCGCGCAGGATACGGGCGACGGCCTGGAGCATTTCATCGTGATCGAAAGGCTTGGCGATGTAATCCACCGCGCCCATCTTCATCGAGTCGACCGCCGAACGCAGGCTGGCGTAGCTGGTCATTATCAGCACCGGCGTGCCCTGGCCGAGTTTGATCAACTCGGTGCCGGGCGCGCCGGGTAGGCGCAGGTCACTGACGATCAGGTCGAACGTGGGAATAGTGAAGCGTTCTTGTGCTTCCTGCACTGAACCGGCTTCGCTGACCTGGTACTGGTTACGTTCCAGCAGGCGGCGCAAGGCGGAGCGGATAATTGTTTCGTCTTCGACGATCAAAATGTGCGGCATTGATTCGATACTCTCGACGGTCTCAGTTCACAGCGGACGTCGCTTCGACATGACGCGGCAAGGTCACCCGGATACGGGTGCCGCGTTGGCTTTGAATATCAGCCGGGCTGTCGATGGTGATTTGTCCATAATGCTCTTCAACGATGGAATAGACCAGTGCAAGGCCCAGACCGGTGCCTTCGCCAGGATCCTTGGTGGTGAAGAAAGGTTCGAACAATCGGTCCATGATGTTCTTCGGAATACCGCTGCCTTCGTCTTCCACGATCAAGTCGACCGTGTGTTCGCCGGCTTCGCTTTTAACCCGTACTGCGCTGCCGGGAGGCGAGGCGTCCCGGGCGTTTGAGAGCAGGTTGATCAGTACTTGGGCGAGTCGCTGCGGATCGCCTTCGACCCAGTGATCGGGGTCGCACAAGTTATAGAACTGCACTTCGAAATTGCGTCGGTTCAGCGCCAGCAAGCCGATGGCATCCTGAGCCACTTCGGCCAGACAGACGGGCTCGTCGCTTTGCTGGTGGCTGCCGGCGTGGGCGAAGCTCATCAGCGACTGAACGATGCGTGACACGCGCTTGGTCTGCTCCAGGATCTGGCCGCTGATTTCCTTCAGCTCGCCATCGTCTTCGCGCTCTTCGCGCAGGTTCTGCGCCAGGCAAGCAATTCCGGTAATCGGGTTGCCGATTTCATGGGCCACGCCCGCCGCGAGTCGACCAATGCTGGCCAGGCGCTCGGAGTGCACCAGTTTGTCTTCGAGCATCTGGGTTTCGGTCAGGTCTTCCACCAGCAACACCAAGCCGCTGTTACCCGGTGCGAGCGGTTCATCGATTGCCGCTTTGTGCAGGTTCAGCCAGCGGGTCTGGCCATCGAGGGCCAGGTGCTGTTTGTGTAAATGCTCGTCCGGCAAATTAATGAAGCCTTGCAGCAGTTCTTTCCACGGATCGGCAATGGTGCTCAGGCGCGAACCCACCACACGCTGCGCGGCAATCCCCGTCAGTTCCTCCATGGCTTTGTTCCACATGAGGATTTCCTGATCCTTGGCCAGCGAGCAGACGCCCATCGGCAGTTCCTGCAAGGTCTGGCGGTGATAGCGGCGCAGGGCATCGAGTTCGGCGGCAAGGCCGGTCAGGCGCGAGTGGTAATCCTCAAGGCGACTTTCGATGAAGTGAATGTCTTCGGTGACATAGTTCTCGCCGCCCGCCTTATAAGGCAAGAATGTTTCGACCATGTCCTGCGCCACACTCGGGCCCATCAGGCCGGACAGGTTGGCTTCAATGCGGTCACGCAAACGGCGTAAGGCGTAAGGCCGGCGCTCGTCGAAGGGCAGATAGAGATCGCGTAGCGCCTGTTCGACTTCTTTTTGCGCCGCCTTGGCGCCCAAGGGTTTTGCCAGCTGTGTGGCAAATTCCTGAGGGGAGGCGGCGTGCAATTCGCGGCGTTGCGGGCGACGCACATTGTCCACTGCGCACGCTTCAGCGGCGCTGGCCTCTTCCGGGCTGGCATTGGTGAACAGCGAGACCAGGGTGAACATCAGCACGTTGGCCGCCAGCGAGGCAATCGCCGCCATGTGCCAACTGGTGTCGTCCAGCACGTAGATCATGTTCAGCAGCGGAATATAGAAGCCCTGCAGATTGCCCACCAGCGGCAACAACATCGTTACCAGCCACACCAGAATCCCTGCCAGCAAACCGGCGATGAAGCCGCGGCGGTTGGCGGTCGGCCAGTACAGGACTGACAGGACACCTGGCAGGAACTGCAACGTGGCGACAAACGCGACGATGCCGAGGTTCGCCAGATCCTGTTCTGCACCCAGCAGCAGGTAGAAGCCGTAGCCGGCCATGATGATCGCCACGATCAGCGCCCGGCGGGTCCACTTCAACCAGCGGTAGATGTTGCCTTCGGCCGGTGGCTGATAGAGCGGCAACACCAGATGGTTCAGTGCCATCCCGGACAGCGCCAGGGTGGTGACGATGATCAGGCCGCTCGCCGCCGACAGACCGCCGACATACGCCAACAGCGCCAAGGCCTTGCTGTTGGCGGCGATGCCGATGCCCAGCGTGAAGTATTCGGGATTGGTGGTGGCGCCGAGTTTCAGGCCGGCCCATAGAATCAGCGGCACTGCCAGGCTCATCAGCAGCAGGAACAGGGGCAAGCCCCAGCTCGCACTGACCAGCGAGCGCGGGTTGAGGTTTTCGGTAAAGGTCATGTGATACATGTGCGGCATCACAATCGCCGAGGCAAAGAACACCAGCAACAGCGTTCGCCAGGGCCCTTCTTGCAGCGGTGTGTGCAAGGCGGCGAGGGCGGTCTGGTTTTGCAGCAGCCAGAGTTCAAGCTGTTGCGGGCCGTCGAACACGCCATACAACGCATACAGGCCCACGCCGCCGATGGCGATCAACTTGATCACCGATTCGAAGGCAATGGCGAATACCAGGCCTTCATGTTTCTCGCGGGTGGCGATGTGGCGGGAGCCAAAGAAAATGGTGAACAGCGTAATCAGTGCGCAGAAGCTCAGGGCGACCCGATGCTGCACCGGCTCACGGGTGAGAATGCTGATGGAGTCGGCGACCGCTTGAATCTGCAAGGCCAGCAGCGGCAACACGCCGATCAGCATGAAAATCGTGGTCAGCGCGCCGGCCCAGGTGCTGCGGAAACGGAACGCGAACAGGTCGGCCAGCGACGACAGTTGATAGGTGCGGGTAATTTTCAGGATCGGGTACAGCAGCACCGGCGCCAGCAAAAATGCGCCGGAGACCCCGAGGTAGCTGGACAAGAATCCGTAACCGTACTGATAGGCCAGGCCCACCGTGCCATAAAACGCCCAGGCACTGGCGTAAACGCCCAATGACAGGGTGTACGTCAGCGGGTGGCGAATGATCGCCCGGGGGATCATGCCCCGTTCGCTGACCCAGGCCACGCCGAACAGCACTGCCAGGTACGCGGCGCTGATCAGGATCATCTGGGTCAGGCTAAAGCTCATCGGCATCTTTTTGGCTCTGCAGGATGAAGGTCACGACAATCAGAATCAGCCAGAGCAGATAAGGGCGATACCAGGCGCCAGTGGCGTCGATCCACCAATCCATGATGGCCGGGGAAAACAGATAAATCCCCACTACGAGGAGCAGGACCAAGCGATAGATGTACATCCCGGCCTCTCTTTTTTATGCGCGTGCCCGAAAACGTGCGGCGATGGTAACGGATGGGCGCGCCACTGCAAGTGCGATCACTGCACTTGCGCCTCGGGCAGGTTCAGTGTGCGCGGGATAAGTGCCGCATCCCAGTGGGCAATGCCCCAGTTCAATACTTCCCGTGGGCTGGCGTAAGTCAGTTCGGTGCCGGGGTTTTGCCCGAGTGCGCGCAATGCCCGCAGCAATAAAGGTGTCGCCTGATCTTCGGTCAACGGCGGCGAGCGGTAGGATTTGCCGAGTTTGTTGCCATCGGGCTGGGTAATCAGCGGGATGTGCAGATAACGCGGTTGGCGCAGGCCGAGCAGTTCTTGCAGATAGAGCTGGCGCGGCGTGGAATCCAGCAGGTCGGCGCCACGCACGATGTCGGTAATGCCTTGCCAGGCGTCGTCCAGCACGACGGCCAGTTGATAAGCGTAGAGCCCGTCACGACGGCGAATCACAAAATCACCCACCTCGCGCCCCAGATGCTGGCGGTATTCGCCTTGTACGCGGTCGATGAAGTGGTATTCCAGTTCGGGCACGCGCAGGCGAATCGCCGCGTCTTCTGTGCCGTGGCCGGCGTTGCGGCACAGCCCCGGATAAATGCCGTGATACGGTTCCAATTGTTTGCGCGAGCAGGTGCAGGCGTAAGCGAGGCCGTGATTGAACAGGCGATTAAGCACTTCAGCATAAGCCTCGTGCCGGTCGCTCTGGCGGACCATTTCTCCGTCCCACTCAAAACCGTAGCTTTCAAGTGCCTTGAGAATTGCCGCCTGAGCGCCGGGTTCTTCCCGTGGCGGGTCGAGGTCTTCCATGCGCATCAGCCAACGGCCACCCACCGCGCGGGCGTCGAGGTATGAAGCCAGTGCGGCGACCAGCGAACCGAAATGCAAATGTCCACTGGGCGTGGGGGCGAAACGCCCGATGTAGGTGGGGGAGGCGATGGCAGTCATGGGCGCGATGTTACTTTGTCTGGTCCTGTGGGCACGGCTTGAAACCGCCATCGCGAGCAAGCTCGGCTCCTACAGGAGATTGCGCCGGCCCTTGTAGGAGCCGAGCTTGCTCGCGATGGCGATTTTGAAGACGCAACAGGTATTGGCTGGCGTCAGAAACAAAAACGGAGCGTTCGCACGCTCCGTTCTTCGTTCAAGTCGATGTTACTTGCCGACTTGCTTTTCCTTGATTTCCGCCAGGGTCTTGCAGTCAACGCACATGTCGGCGGTAGGGCGGGCTTCCAGTCGCTTGACGCCGATTTCGACGCCGCAGGACTCGCACCAACCATATTCTTCGTCTTCAATCAGTTGCAGTGTCTTGTCGATCTTCTTGATCAGCTTGCGCTCGCGGTCGCGGGCACGCAGCTCGAGGCTGAATTCTTCTTCCTGGCTGGCACGGTCTGCCGGGTCCGGGAAGTTGGCCGCTTCGTCTTTCATGTGATCAACAGTACGGTCGACTTCCTGCATCAAGTCCTGTTTCCACTTGTTCAGGATCTTGGTGAAGTGCGCGCGCATGGGCTTGCCCATGTACTCCTCGCCCTTCACTTCTTTGTAGGGTTCGAAGCCGCTGATTGTCGTGCTTTGCTGTTGCTTTGCTTGGGTGGGCATGAAATGGACCGCCTCTACTCTTGTAATCCATCTGCGCAGGATTGCTCCATCACCGACACCTGCCGGCCCTGCGGCTGCAAGCGGGCGAACTTACCAGATCAAATCGGGGCGCGCTACTCCCGGATGTTGAAGTAGTGGCTCGGGGCGCTTGCAAATCATTGCAAAGCCTTGTCTGGTGGTGTTGGAGACCTGGTCAAATATTGATTTTAGTCAAACTTGGAGTACTCGTTTGAGTCGTTTATGGTCAGGTGCTAAGGCGTCTGACCGCTTTAGGCTCTCGCTCGTTCCTGCGCATGGGTAGAATTGATTCTTTTCTCTGTTGAAGGAAGGCTAATGGCTCAGTCCTACAGTGCCCGCAGTCGTGCAATCGAACCTTTCCACGTCATGGCGTTGCTGGCGCGGGCCAATGAACTGCAAGCCGCTGGCCACGACGTGATTCACCTGGAAATCGGCGAGCCGGACTTCACCACCGCCGAGCCGATCATTCAGGCCGGCCAGGCCGCATTGACGGCGGGGAAGACTCGTTACACCGCTGCGCGGGGCATTCCCGAGCTTCGAGAGGCCATTTCCAATTTCTATCAGCAGCGTTATGGGTTGAACATTGATCCCGAACGAATCCTCATCACCCCCGGCGGTTCGGGCGCCTTATTGCTAGCCACTGCCTTGCTGGTGGACCCGGGCAAGCACTGGCTGTTGGCGGATCCGGGCTACCCCTGCAACCGGCACTTTCTGCGATTGGTGGAGGGTGCGGCGCAGCTTGTTCCTGTAGGTCCGGAGGTGCGTTATCAGCTAACCCCTGATCTGGTCGCGCGTCACTGGGATCACGACAGCGTGGGCGCGTTAGTGGCTTCCCCAGCCAATCCGACCGGGACGATCCTGACGCGCGACGAACTGGCGAGCTTGTCTGCGGCGATCAAGCTCCGACACGGCCATCTGGTGGTGGATGAGATCTATCACGGCCTGACGTACGGCACCGATGCCGCCAGCGTGCTGGAAGTCGATGACAACGCATTTGTGCTGAACAGCTTTTCAAAATACTTCGGCATGACTGGCTGGCGTCTCGGTTGGCTGGTCGCACCGGCGGCTGCCGTCGGTGAGCTGGAAAAACTCGCACAAAATCTCTACATCAGCGCGCCGAGCATGGCCCAGCACGCCGCATTGGCCTGCTTTGAGCCGGCGACCATCAGCATTCTCGAAGAGCGCCGTGCCGAATTTGGTCGTCGTCGCGATTTCCTGCTGCCTGCGTTGCGCGAGCTGGGTTTTGGCATTGCCGTGGAGCCGGAAGGCGCGTTCTATTTGTACGCGGATATCAGCAAGTTCGGCGGTGATGCCTTCGCGTTCTGTCGGCACTTCCTCGAAACTGAACACGTGGCAATTACCCCGGGACTGGATTTCGGGCGCTTTCACGCTGGACACCACGTGCGTTTTGCCTACACCCAAAGCCTGCCGCGCTTGCAGGAAGCGGTCGAGCGGATCGCTCGCGGTTTGAAGAGCTGGCAAGGCTGATGCGTTTTCAGCCTCCCCTCGAAGAAGGGCGCCTGATCCGGCGTTACAAGCGCTTTCTCGCCGATATCGAAACCGTTAGCGGCGAGTTGCTGACCCTTCATTGTCCCAACACGGGCTCGATGCTCAATTGCCAGGTTGAAGGTGGGCAGGTCTGGTTCAGCCGCTCCAATGACCCCAAGCGCAAGTTGCCTGGTACCTGGGAAATCGGCGAAACCCCTCAAGGGCGCTTGTTTTGCGTCAATACCGGGCGAGCCAATGGATTGATTGAAGAGGCACTACGCGCCGGTGTGATCAGTGAGCTGAACGGTTTTACCGGGTTCAAGCGCGAAGTCGCCTATGGGCAGGAAAGCAGCCGAATCGATTTTCGTCTCGATTACCCCAGCGGCCCGGCTTATGTAGAAGTCAAAAGCGTCACCCTGGGCTTCGACGGTTCCTCGGTGGCCGCGTTTCCCGATGCGGTGACCCAGCGCGGGGCCAAGCATTTGCGCGAATTGGCGCATTTGGCCCGGGACGGGATTCGTGCGGTTCAGTTGTATTGCGTCAACCTGACCGGCACCGATGCCGTGCGTCCTGCTGAAGAAATCGATTCGGCCTACGCGGCGGCCTTGCGTGAGGCCGTGGCGTGCGGGGTCGAGGTGCTGGCCTATGGCGTGAGTTTGACCCATGAAGAGATGGTGGTTGATCGGCGCCTGGACGTGCTGCTCAACGGCTAAAAGCTGACCCAGATGCCTTGCGCGTCTTCACGGCAGGGCACGGCGGTCAACGATTGACCGGCGCAGGGGCCGGAAACGCATTCGCCGTCTTCGATCAGAAACAGTGCGCCGTGGGTGGCGCACTGGATCAGGCTGTTACTGGGGTCGAGAAAGCTGTCTGGCGTCCATTCCAGGCCGACACCACGGTGCGGGCAGCGATTGACGTAGACGTAGACCTGGCCGTCGCGGCGTACGGCAAAGAGCTTCTGCCCTTCGATGTCGAAACCGCGACTGCTGGCGTCAGCCAATTCGGCACCTGTGCAAAGAAACTTCATGTCTATCCTCTAGTCCTGCGTCTCGTGACCAGAAATGTCCGAGCTTGACGTTCAAATGCAAACAATTATCAAATGGCCGCCTTGCCCGTCGGCGCAGGTGCCAGAGGCCGAGAATACTTGGCCTGCCATCTCGGTGCCTGGGAAAACTGTAAAGGAAGCTGTTTATGCGCCCGAGTACCCGCGTTGCTGCGTTCTGTGTCGGACTCTTCGTCAGTCATCCTGGCGCAGCGGCCGAGTTGCCGCAACGTTGGGTCAGTGCCGGTGGCGCGTTGTCCGAATGGGTGAGCGCACTGGGGGGCGAATCGAAACTGGTCGGTGTCGACACCACCAGTCAGCATCCTGAAAGCCTCAAGGCGCTGCCAAGCATTGGCTATCAGCGCCAATTGTCGGCGGAAGGCATCTTGAGCTTACGCCCGCAGCTACTCATCGGCACCGAAGAAATGGGCCCGCCGCCAGTGCTCTCGCAGATTCGTAACGCGGGGGTGCAGGTCGAGTTGTTCTCGGCTCAGCCGGATCTGCCGACGTTACAGGGCAATTTGCAGCATCTGGGCAAGTTGCTGGGAGCTGAAAACCAGGCTGCCCAGGCGTACCAGCATTATCTGGCGCAACTCGATCAACAAAAAATCCGCGTGACCCAGGCACAGCAGATGCAACAATCACCGGGCGTTTTGATGCTGCTCGGGCATGCCGGCGGCAAACCGCTCATCGCTGGCAAAGACACTGCCGCCGATTGGTTGCTGCAACAGGCGGGTGGCCACAACCTGGCCACGCATACGGGCTATAAGTCATTTTCTGTCGAGTCGCTGGTGAGCCTGGACCCTGAGGTGCTGGTGTTTGCCGACCGCGCTCTAATGGGGGATGCGGCGCGTGCCGCACTGTTCAAGGAAAACCCGATGCTGTCCTCGACCCGCGCGGCGAGGGATGGTCGAGTCATAGAGCTGGATCCGACGTTGCTGGTGGGCGGGCTGGGACCACGGTTGCCCGATAGCCTGAAAAAGCTGTCTGACGGGTTCTTTCCTGGCACGGCCGGCCAATGACCGTCCTGGTTAAACCTCGTGCTCTGTTCATTGGCCTGAGCCTTCTATGTTTGCTGGCGATCTGGCTGTCGTTGGCGCTGGGGCCGGTCAGTTTGCCGTTGCTCGACACCTTGCACGCTGCGCTGCGCCTGGTCGGATTGCCGATTGCGCCGGACGGTCTGGAGCAAGCCGAATTGATCGTGGGGCAGATCCGACTGCCGCGAACCTTGCTGGGCCTGGCGGTGGGCGGCGTGCTGGCGCTGACCGGTGTGGCGATGCAGGGCCTGTTTCGTAACCCGCTGGCGGACCCGGGATTGGTGGGGGTGTCCAGCGGCGCAGCATTGGGTGCGGCCATCGCGATTGTGGGCGGGTCAATGTTTGGCGGTCTGCCCGAGTCGTTCGGGCCTTATTTGCTGTCGGTATGTGCGTTTCTCGGTGGCTTGGGGGTGACGGCGCTGGTGTATCGACTGGGCCGACGAAACGGCCAGACGAACGTCGCGACGATGCTGCTGGCCGGTATCGCATTGACCGCTCTGGCGGGTTCGGCGGTGGGGTTGTTCACCTATCTGGCTGACGACGCGACCCTGCGTACGCTGACATTCTGGAATTTGGGCAGCCTCAATGGCGCCAGTTACGCGCGACTCTGGCCATTGTTGGTGGTGAGTGCGGGCGTGGCGCTGTGGTTGCCGCGTCGAGCCAAGGCCTTGAATGCGTTGTTGCTGGGAGAGTCGGAGGCCGGTCATCTGGGCATTAATGTCGAGGGGCTCAAGCGCGAATTGGTGTTCTGCACAGCACTGGGGGTTGGCGCGGCGGTGGCGGCGGCGGGGATGATCGGATTTGTCGGGCTGGTGGTGCCGCACCTCGTGCGCTTGCTGGCCGGTCCCGATCATCGAGTATTGTTGCCCGCCTCGGTACTGGCAGGTGCGAGTCTTCTGTTGTTTGCCGATCTGGTGGCGCGACTGGCCCTGGCGCCCGCCGAACTGCCGATCGGCATCGTTACGGCCTTTATTGGTGCGCCATTTTTCCTGTTCTTGTTGCTCCGGAGGCGCGCCTGATGTTGCGCTCGCAGAACTTGCAAATCCGTCGGGGCGCCAAGACTGTGCTGACGGACATCACGCTTGAGCTCCTGTCTGGCGAAGTGCTTGGCGTGCTCGGTCCCAATGGCGCCGGCAAAAGTACTTTGCTGAGTGCCTTGTGCGGCGAATTGCACGCCCATCAGGGAAGCGTCTGGCTAGATGATCACGAATTGCGTCACTGGGCCGCCGCGTTGCGCGCGCAACGTCTGGCGGTCCTGCCGCAGGTGTCGACCCTGGACTTTGCCTTTCTCGTCGAAGAAGTGGTGGGTATGGGGCGTTTGCCCCATCAAAGCGGTCGGGTACGCGATGACGAGATTGTCGCTGCCGCGTTGCACGCCGCCGATGCCGGGCACCTGAGTGGCCGCAGCTATCTGGCGTTGTCCGGTGGCGAGCGTCAGCGGGTGCATCTGGCCCGGGTGCTGGCGCAGCTCTGGCCGGGCGAGGCGGGGCAGACGCTGTTGCTCGATGAGCCGACCTCGATGCTCGACCCGCTGCATCAGCACACCACACTGCAAGCGGTGCGCGAGTTTGCCGATCGCGGAGGGGCCGTATTGGTCATCTTGCATGATCTGAACCTGGCGGCGCGCTATTGTGATCGTCTGTTACTGCTTGAGGGCGGGCGTCCGGTGGCACTGGATACGCCGGAACAGGTCCTGAAACCCGAGCCGCTCAAAGCCGTGTTCGGCCTGGAAGTATTGGTCCAGCAACACCCGGAGCGTGGGCATCCGCTGATCATCGCCCGCTGATACTTGTCATCGAGGTGAACATGCGTGGAATTTTGCTGTTGGCCGTACTGCTATTGAGTGCCTGCCAGCATGTCTCGGAGCCACCGCCGGTCAGCGCTGACATTCGGGACCTGAGTACCGGTGAAACTCTGACGGCGCCGGAACTGATCGAACGACTTGCCAAGCCTTCACGGCTGATCGTCGGTGAGCAGCATGACAATCGCGATCACCACCAACTGCAACTGTGGTTGCTGCAGTCGCTGGGTGAGCGGCGGCCCCAAGGCAGTTTGCTCCTGGAAATGCTTACGCCGGATCAACAAAAGCGCGTCGATGGTGTTCGTCAAGCCTCGACACCACCGGAAAATTTGCCTGCTGCTTTGGCTTGGCAGGAGGGTTGGGACTGGGACCTGTACGGGCCGATCGTACGTTTCGCGCTGACTCAGCCTTATCCGCTGCTCGCGGCCAATCTGGATAACCTCGAGGTGCGTGCGGTCTACGCCAAACCGCCGGCATTGAGCGGTTCGCGGTCCAATGCAGCGTCGGTCAAGGAAGCGTTGCTGGCACAGATCAGCGACTCCCATTGCGGCTTGCTGCCCACTTCACAAATGCCCGCCATGTTGGCGGTCCAGCAGCAACGAGATCGGCGAATGGCCGAGCGTTTGCTGGCAGCCCCGACGCCTTCACTGCTGTTTGCCGGTGCCTATCACGCGCGCAAGGACGTTGGCGTGCCGATCCATATGCTGGATTTGGGGCAGGCGCAAGCGCCGACGGTATTGATGCTGGCAGAGCAGGGGGCCTTGGTAACAGCAACAATGGCCGATTACGTCTGGTACACCCCCGCTTCACCGCCTCAGGATTATTGCGCGCAGATGCGTCAGCAGTTCGGCAAATAACGTCCAGGTTTTTCACGGGCAAAAAAAGACCCGGCAAGAGCCGGGTCAAATAACCGTGATTAGCCTGATGAGGAGATATCTGAGAGTCCGAACCAAGGGCTTTTCAAATATCGACCAGTCTCGCGACCAGTTGTGATAATAATATCGATTCTCATTACCAAGTCAACCGCTGTTTTTTGATTTCTTTTAAATGGGCCGTCAACCCGTTTCAAAGCCCAGTCATTACTGGGTAGTCCGGGCTGCGCGCCTGAGCGAAATCAATGCCTTCAAACCTTGTTGCGTGACGAAATCGCTTCCAGTTGTTTGTTCAAGTCTTCTTTACGTTCGGCTGGGATGTCGTTCCAGTGCACATCCATCAATGCGCCTTCGATCGCATACAACAACACCTTGGACGCCCGAAACCCGCGCGTACGCACGGCCCGATATGCATCCACCGCCCCAAGGCGACGCAAGTCCGAGGCGCTGTGGATACCCACGGCATGCAACCACTGCGCCGACGTTTTGCCAAGATTTTTCAGGTGTTGCAGTTCATCATTCATCAAGCCTCCTTGCGACGGCCGAACGGTGCGTGAGCGAACTTCTCAGGAGTGTAGCCATCAGTAGGAAAAGCGTGATTGTTTGGTGGATTTCGACGTAAAAGCTTCTAAGAAGCAAACTCAACTTGAGTGAATGTCGGCGAACGCAATGGGGTGGGATACTAGATAGCCTTTGGGGGCTCACACGGAGTCCAGCGCAAAGCGGGGGCGCTGGACCTGTCAGGTAAAGCGTCGTTTTAGCGAGTGCGATAACGCAGGCGAGTGCCGAAGTTCATCGACATCAGGATCTCGTCCGCGCTCAGCTCTGGCGGGAAGTACGCGCCGGAGATCTGTGCGTGCGCAAGGCTGGCACCTTCGAGGGATGCGTTGCGAAAGTCGATGCCTCGCAAGTCCGCGGAACGGAAATAGGCATCGGTAAAGTCGACGCCATCAGCGTTCAGCTCGCGCAAGTCCAGGCCGCGGAAATCGCCACCGACCATGTCGATAGGTCCGTCTTTGGGCCGTTCGTTGTTGAAGCCTGTGATGTCGTCTTTGTGCAGCAAGGCATACAGCGGGGTGTCGAGAAATTTGGGCTGGCTCATGTCGCATCACCTGATGGTTTTATGACGCCAGTGTAGTGCCACTATTTGACAGCCGTGAAGCCAGGGGAGGCTTCACGGCTGAAATAATTTTACAGGCCTGGCATGCGTTGACGAATTTGCGCAACGACCGTGTCGAGCGTCCCGCTTTCATTGGTCTGGACGCGCTTGCTGCACAGAATCTCAGCTGGCGTCAGCGGTTCACGATTGGCTTGCTGGGCTTCTATAACGGCCAGGTTGGCGTCGGATGGGTCCTTGTTGTCTGCCTGGCGCAGGGCCAGCCAGCTCTCGATTACGGCTTGCGGCGCATTGCAATCGAGGATCAGGAACGGTGCACCCGTGGCCTCGGCGATTTTTGCCGCGCCGTCGCGCTGGTCGCGCTTGAGGTAAGTGGCATCGATCACCACCGGGAAACCGGCGCGCAGGATGATCCCGGCAATCTCATGCAGACGGCTGTAGGTGGCGGCGCTGGCGTCGGCACTATAAATGCCGGCCTGCGGGTCATTCGGTACGGTTTGTTCGCCGAACAGTCGTTTGCGTTCTACATCCGAGCGAAGGCGGATGGCGCCCAACGCTTCGACCAGACGCATGGCGACGCGGCTCTTGCCGACGGCGGACACGCCGTGGGTAATCGCCATGAAACGCGAAGGAATGGTGCTGTAGCTTTCCGCGAGGTTGGCGTAGTTGCGGTACTGGCGCAGGGTCGTGGCGCGCTGCACCGGATCGGCTTCGGCGGGCATGCTGAACAGGCTGACTTTGGCGCGAACCAGTGCGCGGTAGGCTTTATAGAAGTTCAGCAGTTCAAGGCCTTGATAGTCCCCGGTCAGCTCCAGGTATTGGCTGATGAACCGGCGCGCGAGGGACTTCAGGCCACGGTCTTCCAGGTCCATCGCCAGGAAACCGGTGTCGGCGTAGACGTCGGTGAAACGGAACGGTTCGTTGAACTCGATGCAGTCGAAGATCACGACCTTGTCATCGATCACGGTGGCGTTACCCAGGTGGATATCACCGTGGCATTCGCGGATGAAACCCTCGGCCTTGCGCTGAGCGAACAGTGGCTTGAGGCGTTCGAAGCTGCTTTCGGCCCAGGCTTGCAGGGCATCGAGTTGCTGCAGATCGGCCTTATCGCTGAGGAACGGGCGGATCTGTTCGAAGTTCTGACGCACGGGCGCCATGACGCTGTCCGGGGTGCCAGCTTCGTGTTCGGCAGGAACTTTCGGCGCGTTGAGGTGGAATTGAGCGATCTGCGCGGCCATCTCGTCGATGTGCGCGGTGGTCAGTTCGCCATTGGCCTGCAGGGTGCTGAGCAGCTGGCTTTGGGGGAATTGACGCATTTTCAGGGCGAAATCGACGACCGGACCTTCACCGCCCAGTTGTGGTGCTTCGGCACTGCCGGTGATTGGCAGCACTTCCAGATACAAATCGTTGGTCAGGCGCTGGTTCAAGCGCAGTTCTTCTGCGCAGAAATGCTCGCGGGCGTCGAGGCTGGTGAAGTCAAGAAAGCCGAAATTCACTGGCTTCTTCACTTTATAAGCAAAGGGGCCTGTGAGGATGACCCAGGAAATATGGGTTTCGATGACCTGGAACCCGTCTACCGGATGCGGGTAGAGGGCCGGGTTTTGCAGGGCGGCGATCAGGGGCTGGCTCACAGGCGATCCTTCAGAGTCTGGGAAAAATTCAAGGCCGCCATTATGGCCGCAAGTCCGCCTGACGCAAACCTTGGAGGGCGCCTGTTGAGTATGAATAAAGTGCGTATAATCCGCCGCCATGACTCGTACTCGATCCCCCCGCACTCCAAAAAAACCACCTTCCAGGGGCCTGAGCCCTTGGCTGGGCTGGGCCCTTAAACTCAGTCTGGTCGGCCTCGTCGTGCTCGCCGGATTCGCGGTTTACCTCGACGCTATCGTCCAGGAAAAATTTTCCGGCAAGCGCTGGACGATCCCGGCCAAGGTGTATGCGCGCCCGCTTGAGCTGTTTACCGGCCAGAAACTGAGCAAGGATGACTTCCTTACCGAGCTCGACGCCTTGGGCTACCGCCGCGAAAGCGTGAGCAACGGCCCGGGCGCCGCGTCGGTCAACGGCAATACCGTCGACTTGAATACCCGTGGCTTCCAGTTCTATGAAGGCCTGGAAAAGCCGCAGCCCGTGCGCGTGCGTTTCTCCGGTGACTATGTCGCGGAGCTCTCGGCGACCGATGGTTCGAAGCTTTCGGTGGTGCGGCTGGAGCCGCTGATGATCGGCGGGATTTACCCGAAAAACCTGGAAGACCGTATCCTGATCAAACTCGATCAGGTGCCCCCGTATCTGCTGGAAACCCTGGTTGCAGTGGAAGACCGGGATTTCTATAGCCACTGGGGCGTGTCACCCAAGTCGATTGTCCGAGCCGTCTACGTCAACACCTCTGGCGGAAAGATGACCCAGGGCGGCAGTACGCTGACACAACAGTTGGTCAAGAACTTCTACCTGACCAGTGAACGCAGCCTGTCGCGCAAACTCACCGAAGCCATGATGGCGATGTTGCTTGAGCTGCATTACGACAAACGAGAAATTCTTGAGGCTTACCTCAATGAAGTGTTCGTTGGTCAGGACGGCCAGCGCGCGGTTCACGGTTTCGGTCTGGCCAGCCAGTTCTTCTTCGGGCAGCCGTTGTCCGAACTGAAACTGCATCAAGTTGCCATGTTGGTGGGGATGGTCAAGGGGCCGTCCTATTACAACCCGCGTCGCAATCCTGAGCGGGCGCTGGAACGACGCAATCTGGTGCTCGATGTCCTTGAGCAACAAGGCGTCGCCACCGCTGAGCAGGTCGCTGCCGCGAAGAAAATGCCACTGGGTGTGACGACGCGCGGCAAGCTGGCCGACAGTTCGTTCCCGGGTTTTATCGATCTGGTTAAACGCCAGTTGCGCGAAGACTACCGCGACGAAGACTTGACCGAAGAGGGGCTGCGGATCTTCACCAGCTTCGACCCGATTCTGCAAATGAAAGCCGAAGCCTCTGTCAACGACACCTTCAAGCGCCTGTCCGGTCGCAAGGGTTCCGATGAAGTCGAAGCGGCCATGGTCGTGACCAACCCGGAAACCGGTGAGGTCCAGGCCATGATCGGCAGCCGTCAGGCCAGTTTTGCAGGTTTCAACCGTGCACTGGACGCGGTACGCCCCATCGGTTCGTTGATCAAGCCGGCGGTTTATCTGACGGCTCTTGAGAAACCCACTCAATACACTCTGACCAGTTGGCTGTCGGACGAATCCTTCTCGGTCAAAGGCGCGGACGGTCAGGTCTGGAAACCGCAGAACTACGATCACCGTTCCCACGGTACGGTGTTCCTGTATCAGGGGCTGGCGCATTCCTACAACCTGTCGACCGCGCGTCTGGGCTTGGCAATGGGTGTACCGAATGTCCTCAAAACCCTGGCTCGCTTGGGCGTGACTCGCGAATTCCCTGCGTTCCCGTCGATGTTGCTGGGCGCAGGTGGCATGACGCCGATTGAAGTGGCGACCATGTACCAGACCCTCGCCAACGGTGGTTTCAATACGCCGATGCGTGGGATTCGTAGCGTATTGACCGCCGAAGGCGAACCGCTCAAGCGCTATCCGTTCCAGATAGAGCAGCGTTTTGACCCGGCATCCATTTACCTGATCCAAAGCGCCATGCAGCGGGTCATGCGTGAAGGTACCGGCAGTTCGGTTTATAACGTGTTGCCCAAGACTCTGACCCTGGCCGGCAAGACCGGTACCAGTAACGATTCCCGGGACAGCTGGTTTGCCGGTTTCAGTCAGGACTTGCTGGCGGTGGTCTGGCTGGGCCGCGATGACAACGGCAAGACTCCGTTTACGGGTGCCACCGGTGCCTTGCAGGTCTGGACCAGTTTCATGCGTAAGGCCGATCCGCTGCCGCTGGACATGCCGCAGCCGGACAACGTTGTTCAAGCCTGGGTCGATTCGCGTACCGGGCAAGGCTCCGATGCGGGCTGCCCAGGCGCTGTACAGATGCCGTATATTCGCGGCAGCGAACCACCTCCCGGTGCGGCTTGTGGTGGCGAAGGCCCTGCTTCCGGTGAAACGGTGATGGATTGGGTCAAGGGCTGGATGAATTAAGCAAAGAGGGATTCAAGTGAACAAGTGGTTGATACCAGCGGTTGTCACCGTGGCGTTGCTCAGCGGTTGCTCCACCGTACAGCGTGGTTCGATTCCGGTTGAGGATTCCGGCACGGCTGTGTCCAGCAGTGAGCGGATTTCGGCAAATGGTGGCTTTCGCAAGACGTCTGTGAAGCGTCCTGCGCAAGCCCAATCCCAACCTCAAACCCAGGCGATTCCGCAAGGCGACACCGGTGTAGTGGTGATGGTCCCGGGCGGCGGTGCCGTCACCTCGGCGCCGATCAGTACCTCGCCAATCACGCCAGGCCCGATTACTCCAGGGCCGATCGATACGTCGCCGGTCCAGTCGGCACCGATCAATCAGGGCAGTTACAGCATGCCGTCGACGCCGAGCGGAATACCTTCGGCGAACGCTGGCGGTCTGTCAGCCGACGAGCAGCTGGATGGTCCGGTGCTGGCGTTGTTGACCACGGCTCAGCAGCAACAGGCAAGCGGCGACCTCAACGGTGCTTCGTCCAGTCTGGAGCGTGCTCAGCGCGTCGCTCCGCGTGAGCCGCAAGTGCTTTATCGCCTGGCTCAGGTGCGCATGGCTCAAGGGGATGCCGCGCAGGCGGAACAATTCGCTCGTCGTGGTCTGACGTTCGCCAATGGCCGTCCGGATCTTCAGGCCAGCCTCTGGGATTTGATTGCCCAGGCGCGTGACAAGCAAGGTGATTCTGCCGGCGCAGCATTGGCCCGTCAAAAGGCCAAGGTATCGCTGTGATGGACGCACGTTTCCCGAAGATTGCCGAGCAGTTGCTGTTGATTGAGCGTGAACTGCGGGTGCAGGGGTGGTGGGATGACGTCTCGCCTTCCACTGAAGCGCTTTCCAGCGTCGAGCCGTTTTCGGTCGATACGCTGGACTTCGAGCAGTGGCTGCAATGGATCTTCCTGCCTCGGATGAAAATGCTCCTCGAGCAGGATTTGCCATTGCCCACTGTATCCGGGATTCAGGAGATGGCCGAAATGGTCTTCGCCGCCCGTGATGTCCAGGGCAAGGATCGGCAGCTGCAAGTGCTGCTCAAAGAGTTCGACCTGCTGATCACTACCTCCCGCTGACACCGGTCTTTTGTAGGAACCGAGCTTGCTCGGCTCCTACAGCAGTTTTTCGCAACCTGTTTCTGTGTTTCGCCAATGCGTTCCTGACGTTGTTGATCGGTCAGGCGGCGCATCTCGCCGTCCACATCCTCCCGAAGTCGCGGATTGTTTTGCAGTTGAGCCAGGTTCGTCCGCGCCTGCACGCCATTTCCTGGTCATGAGTTGCGCAATCGAAGCTAACACAGTCGTTGTTTGGCGATTTTTTCTTGCTTTCTCATGTGCTTACTTCAATAAAGCACATTGACGACTTGACTTGCAGAGGACGAAACAGAAGAATCCAAAGTCCGCTGTAGAGGGACTGCCAGAAGCAGACCCACTCAGCAGATCATGAGGCGCACATCCGCGCCGACTTGTTACACCCGCAACGCGTTACCTCGCGCTGGGTGGGAAAGGCCCGCAACACTTGGGACGATCCCAATACTTGCTCAGTCAGTGCTGACGTAGTCGGCGACCACCGTCGCTCATGCTCTGCTGAGAAGTAAACCTATTAAGACCCGTCCCCGTTTGTGTGGGCGGTATTCTGGCGTTTTAGAGGTGAACAACGTGGAGCTTTTATCTGGCGGTGAGATGCTCGTCCGCTTCTTGCGTGACGAAGGCGTCAAATATATCTACGGGTACCCGGGTGGTGCTCTTCTTCATGTCTACGATGCCCTGTTCAAAGAACCGGAAGTGACCCACATCCTGGTTCGTCACGAGCAGGCTGCGACCCATATGGCTGACGGTTATGCCCGTGCCACCGGTAAAGCCGGCGTGGTACTGGTGACTTCCGGCCCGGGCGCAACCAACGCCATCACCGGTATTGCCACGGCCTACATGGACTCCATTCCGATGGTGGTCATTTCCGGCCAGGTGCCTAGCAGCATGGTGGGCACCGATGCGTTCCAGGAAACCGACATGATCGGTATCTCCCGGCCGATCGTGAAGCACAGCTTCATGATCAAGCACGCATCGGAAATCCCGGAAGTCATGAAGAAAGCGTTCTACCTGGCGCAATCCGGTCGTCCGGGCCCGGTCGTTGTCGACATTCCGAAAGACATGACCAACCCGGCCGAGAAGTTCGAATACATCTTCCCGAAGAAAGCCAAGCTGCGTTCCTACAGCCCGGCCGTTCGCGGTCACTCCGGGCAAATCCGCAAGGCGGCAGAAATGCTCCTGGCGGCCAAGCGTCCAGTGATGTACGCCGGCGGCGGTGTGATTCTCGGTGGTGGCTCCGCGCCCCTGACCGAATTGGCGAAGATGCTCAACCTGCCAGTGACCAATACCCTGATGGGCCTGGGTGCCTACCCTGGCACCGACCGTCAGTTCATCGGCATGCTCGGCATGCACGGCAGCTACACCGCCAACCTGGCGATGCATCATGCCGACGTGATTCTTGCAGTCGGCGCCCGCTTCGATGACCGCGTGATCAACGGCCCGGCCAAGTTCTGCCCGAATGCCAAGATCATTCACATCGACATCGACCCGGCTTCGATTTCCAAGACCATCAAGGCAGACGTGCCTATCGTCGGCCCGGTCGAGAGCGTCTTGACCGAAATGGTCGCGATCCTCAAGGAAATCGGCGAGACCCCGAACAAGGAGTCCGTTGCCAGCTGGTGGAAGCAGGTCGACGAATGGCGCGGTGAACGTGGCCTGTTCCCTTACGACAAGGGCGACGGCAGCGTCATCAAGCCGCAGACCGTGATCGAAACCCTGTGCGAAGTCACCAAGGGCGATGCCTTTGTGGCCTCCGACGTGGGTCAGCACCAAATGTTCGCGGCGCAGTACTACAAGTTCAACAAGCCGAACCGCTGGATCAACTCCGGTGGATTGGGCACCATGGGCTTCGGTTTCCCGGCGGCCATGGGTATCAAGTTGAGCTTCCCGGATGCGGATGTCGCCTGTGTAACGGGCGAGGGCAGTATCCAGATGAACATTCAGGAACTGTCCACCTGTCTGCAATATGGTTTGCCGGTAAAAATCGTCATCCTGAACAACGGCGTTCTGGGTATGGTTCGCCAGTGGCAAGACATGAGTTACGGCAGTCGTCACTCGCACTCCTACATGGAGTCGCTGCCTGACTTCGTCAAGCTGGCGGAGGCCTATGGCCACGTCGGCATGCGTATCACCGAATCGAAAGATTTGAAGTCGAAGATGGAAGAAGCGTTTGCCATGAAAGATCGCCTGGTGGTGATCGATATTTCGGTCGACACCAGCGAACACGTCTACCCGATGCAGATCAAAGACGGCTCCATGCGCGATATGTGGCTGAGCAAGACGGAGCGTACTTAATCATGCGACACATTATTTCCTTGCTTCTGGAAAACGAACCGGGCGCTCTGTCTCGTGTAGTCGGCCTGTTCTCGCAGCGCAACTACAACATCGAAAGCCTGACCGTGGCACCAACCGAAGACCCGACTCTGTCGCGTCTGACGCTGACCACCGTTGGCCACGATGAAGTCATCGAGCAGATCACCAAGAACCTGAACAAGCTGATTGAAGTGGTCAAACTGGTCGACCTGTCGGAGAGTGCTCACATCGAGCGCGAACTGATGCTGGTCAAGGTCAAGGCCACCGGCGCCCAGCGTGCCGAGATCAAGCGCACTACCGATATTTACCGTGGGCAGATCGTCGATGTCAGCGCCAGCGTGTATACCGTTCAACTGACCGGTACCAGCGACAAGCTCGACAGCTTCATTCAGTCCATTGGCACTGCGTCGATTCTGGAAACCGTCCGTAGCGGCGTAACCGGTATTGCCCGCGGCGACAAAGTACTCAGCATCTAAACCAAATTAGCGAATGGCCTGAACGGCCTGGATACATAGGGGAATTTCATGAAAGTTTATTACGAAAAAGACTGCGACCTGTCCATCATCCAGGGCAAAAAAGTTGCCATCATCGGTTACGGTTCCCAGGGCCACGCTCAAGCGTGCAACCTGAAAGACTCCGGCGTTGACGTCACTGTTGGTCTGCGTAAAGGTTCGGCCACTGTTGCCAAAGCCGAAGCTCACGGCCTGAAAGTGACTGACGTTGCTTCCGCTGTTGCGGCTGCGGACCTGGTTATGATTCTGACCCCGGACGAGTTCCAGTCTGCCCTGTACAAAAACGAAATCGAGCCGAACATCAAGAAAGGCGCCACCCTGGCCTTCTCCCACGGCTTCGCGATTCACTACAACCAGGTTGTTCCGCGCGCTGACCTCGACGTGATCATGATCGCGCCGAAAGCACCGGGCCACACCGTGCGTTCCGAGTTCGTCAAAGGCGGCGGCATCCCTGACCTGATCGCTATCTATCAGGACGCTTCGGGCAACGCCAAGAACGTTGCGCTGTCCTACGCTGCTGGCGTTGGTGGCGGTCGTACCGGCATCATCGAAACCACCTTCAAGGACGAGACTGAAACCGACCTGTTCGGCGAACAAGCTGTTCTGTGCGGCGGTACTGTTGAACTGGTTAAAGCCGGTTTCGAAACCCTGGTTGAAGCTGGCTACGCGCCGGAAATGGCCTACTTCGAGTGCCTGCACGAACTGAAACTGATCGTTGACCTCATGTACGAAGGCGGTATCGCCAACATGAACTACTCGATCTCCAACAACGCTGAGTACGGCGAGTACGTGACCGGTCCGGAAGTGATCAACGCCGAGTCCCGTCAGGCCATGCGCAACGCCCTGAAACGTATTCAGGACGGCGAATACGCCAAGATGTTCATCAGCGAAGGCGCAACCGGCTATCCTTCGATGACCGCCAAGCGTCGCAACAACGCCGCTCACGGTATCGAAATCATCGGCGAGCAACTGCGCTCCATGATGCCGTGGATCGGTGCCAACAAGATCGTCGACAAAGCCAAAAACTAAGTCACGCCCTTGTACGGAAAACGCGGCCTAGGCCGCGTTTTTTCGTTTGGATCGCTGCTTCTGGTATAAAGCTGCATCGTTTGTGGCCGAACCGTCGTCCCAGACACCTGTCGAAAACTTTCCATCCTGTTGCAAGGTAATGTCCATGAGCGAACGCCCCGAAGAGCCAAACCAGGCTTCTGACGCCGAAAGCCTGCTGCCCATCGATGAACATATCGAAGAAGGGCATGACGCTGAAGGCCGCAAAGTCCGGCATCGTGGTATCTATCTTCTACCGAATCTGTTCACCACTGCGAACCTGTTCGCAGGGTTCTACTCCATCATCAACTCGATGAGCGCCCAGGCGGCGTTGAGTGCTGGTGATTCGGTCAATGCGAGCAAGTACTTTGCTTTTGCCGCCATCGCGATTTTCGTTGCGATGGTGCTCGACGGTCTTGATGGCCGTGTGGCTCGCATGACCAATACCCAGAGCGCTTTTGGTGCCGAGTACGACTCACTGTCAGACATGGTCGCCTTTGGTGTCGCGCCGGCATTGCTGGCGTTTGGCTGGGCCTTGGGTGATATGGGCAAGGTCGGCTGGATGGTCGCCTTCATCTATGTGGCGGGCGCTGCGCTGCGTCTGGCGCGCTTCAACACTCAGGTCGGCACTGCGGACAAGCGCTACTTCATCGGTCTGGCCAGTCCGGCGGCGGCGGGTGTGGTTGCAGGGATTGTCTGGGCGTTCAGCGACTACGGCATTCAGGGATCAAAGATGTCCTTCCTGGTTGCGCTGATGGTTGCGGCTGCCGGCATGCTGATGGTCAGCAACATCAAGTACAACAGCTTCAAGGAACTGGACTTGAAAGGGCGCGTACCTTTTGTGGCGATCCTTGCGGTGGTGCTGGTGTTTGCTGTGGTCTTCAGCGATCCGCCACGCATTCTGCTGCTGGTTTTCCTCGCCTACGCGGCCTCCGGCCCGGTGCAATATCTGTTGCGTCTTCGTCGGCACAAAAACGCCGAGTGATGTAATTTCCCTCATACTCCGCAGTCTATTGGTGCAACTGTTCTCCAATGCTGCGGAGTTGCCATGCTGATCAAAGTCCCGAAAGCGTCTGACTGCCATGAGTCGGACGTCACGCCTGAATCCTTCTATCTATCCCGTCGCAATGTTCTCGGTGCTGCCGTTGCTGGTTTGGCTGTCAGTAGCCTGCCGCGCTGGGCCCGTGCCGAAGAAGCTGTGCGCTATGCGGATGTCGAGCCTGGCAAGGCGCCTTCCTGGTTTGCCGAAAAGCTTCCCTCTACTAAATGGGGCTCGATCAACGTCAAGGACGAAGCGATTACGCCGTTCAAGGATGCAACCCACTACAACAACTTCTATGAGTTCGGCACTGATAAAGGCGACCCTGCTGCCAATGCGGGGGCGTTAAAGACTGAGCCGTGGAGCGTGGTGGTGGATGGAGAGGTGGGCAAGCCAGGGCGGTATGCGCTGGAAGACTTCATGAAGCCTTATCAGTTGGAGGAGCGGATCTATCGTCTTCGCTGTGTTGAAGCGTGGTCGATGGTCATTCCGTGGATAGGGTTCCCCATCTCGGCCTTGCTCAAGCATGTCGAGCCGACCTCAAATGCGAGGTACATTCGTTTCGAAACCCTGGAAGATCCCAAAAGTATGCCGGGTCAGCGGTCAGGCTTTGCCTTGATTGACTGGCCGTATGTAGAAGGGCTGCGTCTGGATGAAGCGATGAACCCGCTGGCGATTCTGGCGGTGGGCATGTATGGGCGTGAATTGCCCAATCAGAATGGAGCGCCGCTACGTTTGGTGGTGCCTTGGAAGTACGGCTTCAAGAGCATCAAATCCATCGTGCGTATCAGCCTGGTCAGCGAGCAGCCGAAAACCACTTGGCAGAGCATTGCCGCGGATGAGTATGGCTTCTACGCAAATGTGAATCCCACGGTTGATCACCCGCGCTGGACTCAGGCGCGGGAGCGTCGTTTGCCCAGTGGTCTGTTCAAGCCGAATGTGCGGGACACGCAGATGTTTAACGGCTACGCGGATGAAGTCGCCTCTCTGTATACAGGGCTCGATTTGCGGAAGAACTACTGATGCGTTTTCCTGTTTGGCGTATGGGCGTCTTCATTGCGGCAGCGGTGTGGCCGCTGCTCTGGTTGTATCAGGCGTGGGCGGATGTGCTGGGTCCCGATCCGGGCAAGGTACTGGTCGATCGACTGGGGTTGGGGACGCTTGTTCTGCTGCTCATTACCCTCAGCTTGACGCCTCTGCAAAAACTCACCGGGTGGGCAGGGTGGATTGCGGTGCGAAGGCAGTTGGGGTTGTGGTGCTTCGCCTATGTGGTTTTGCATTTAAGCGGCTATACGGCGTTCATTCTTGGGTTCGACTGGTCGCAACTGGGTGTTGAGTTGCGCAAACGGCCGTACATTATTGTTGGTGCATTGGGGCTTCTGTGTTTGCTGGCGTTGGCGGTGACCTCCAATCGCTACAGTCAGCGGCGTTTGGGCGTTCGCTGGAAGAAGCTGCATCGCCTGGTCTATGTGGCTCTCGGGCTTGGATTGCTGCATATGTTGTGGATTGTTCGTGCCGATCTGAAGGAGTGGGCGGTGTATACCTCTATAGGGGCGTTGTTATTAGTACTGCGTATACCGGTCGTTGCCCGTCGAATCCCGCGTTTAGTGGCTAAAAAGGTACCGCCTATGCGAAAGGCCTAATTAAAGGTTGACGGCAGATTCTGGATGTCTATAATTCGCCCCACTTCCGGCGCAGTCGAAACGGAAAACTCCTTGATAAACAAAGAGTTACGCGGTTTTCGGCAGTAAGCGGCTTCAGGTCATCGAAGCCCGAAAGGAGTTGAAAAAGAGGTGTTGACAGCAGTGTGTAACGCTGTAGAATTCGCCTCCCGCTGACGAGAGATCGAAAGCGCAAGTGGTTGAAGTTACAAAGGAAACTTTGAAAACTTCTGAAAATAACCGCTTGACAGCAACAGAGGCTGCTGTAGAATGCGCGCCTCGGTTGAGACGAAAGATCTTAACCAACCGCTCTTTAACAACTGAATCAAGCAATTCGTGTGGGTGCTTGTGGAGTCAGACTGATAGTCAACAAGATTATCAGCATCACAAGTTACTCCGCGAGAAATCAAAGATGTAACCAACGATTGCTGAGCCAAGTTTAGGGTTTCTTAAAAACCCAAAGATGTTTGAACTGAAGAGTTTGATCATGGCTCAGATTGAACGCTGGCGGCAGGCCTAACACATGCAAGTCGAGCGGTAGAGAGAAGCTTGCTTCTCTTGAGAGCGGCGGACGGGTGAGTAATGCCTAGGAATCTGCCTGGTAGTGGGGGATAACGCTCGGAAACGGACGCTAATACCGCATACGTCCTACGGGAGAAAGCAGGGGACCTTCGGGCCTTGCGCTATCAGATGAGCCTAGGTCGGATTAGCTAGTTGGTGAGGTAATGGCTCACCAAGGCGACGATCCGTAACTGGTCTGAGAGGATGATCAGTCACACTGGAACTGAGACACGGTCCAGACTCCTACGGGAGGCAGCAGTGGGGAATATTGGACAATGGGCGAAAGCCTGATCCAGCCATGCCGCGTGTGTGAAGAAGGTCTTCGGATTGTAAAGCACTTTAAGTTGGGAGGAAGGGCATTAACCTAATACGTTGGTGCCTTGACGTTACCGACAGAATAAGCACCGGCTAACTCTGTGCCAGCAGCCGCGGTAATACAGAGGGTGCAAGCGTTAATCGGAATTACTGGGCGTAAAGCGCGCGTAGGTGGTTTGTTAAGTTGGATGTGAAATCCCCGGGCTCAACCTGGGAACTGCATTCAAAACTGACAAGCTAGAGTATGGTAGAGGGTGGTGGAATTTCCTGTGTAGCGGTGAAATGCGTAGATATAGGAAGGAACACCAGTGGCGAAGGCGACCACCTGGACTGATACTGACACTGAGGTGCGAAAGCGTGGGGAGCAAACAGGATTAGATACCCTGGTAGTCCACGCCGTAAACGATGTCAACTAGCCGTTGGGAGCCTTGAGCTCTTAGTGGCGCAGCTAACGCATTAAGTTGACCGCCTGGGGAGTACGGCCGCAAGGTTAAAACTCAAATGAATTGACGGGGGCCCGCACAAGCGGTGGAGCATGTGGTTTAATTCGAAGCAACGCGAAGAACCTTACCAGGCCTTGACATCCAATGAACTTTCCAGAGATGGATTGGTGCCTTCGGGAACATTGAGACAGGTGCTGCATGGCTGTCGTCAGCTCGTGTCGTGAGATGTTGGGTTAAGTCCCGTAACGAGCGCAACCCTTGTCCTTAGTTACCAGCACGTGATGGTGGGCACTCTAAGGAGACTGCCGGTGACAAACCGGAGGAAGGTGGGGATGACGTCAAGTCATCATGGCCCTTACGGCCTGGGCTACACACGTGCTACAATGGTCGGTACAGAGGGTTGCCAAGCCGCGAGGTGGAGCTAATCCCATAAAACCGATCGTAGTCCGGATCGCAGTCTGCAACTCGACTGCGTGAAGTCGGAATCGCTAGTAATCGCGAATCAGAATGTCGCGGTGAATACGTTCCCGGGCCTTGTACACACCGCCCGTCACACCATGGGAGTGGGTTGCACCAGAAGTAGCTAGTCTAACCTTCGGGAGGACGGTTACCACGGTGTGATTCATGACTGGGGTGAAGTCGTAACAAGGTAGCCGTAGGGGAACCTGCGGCTGGATCACCTCCTTAATCGACGACATCAGCTGCTCCATAAGCTCCCACACGAATTGCTTGATTCATTGAAGAAGACGAAAGAAGCAGCCTGTATCGGTTTGTAGCTGAGTTGGTTAGAGCGCACCCCATGCTTTGTGGTAAAGAGCAGGGTGAGGTCGGCCTTAGTAGCTCGAAATTGGGTCTGTAGCTCAGTTGGTTAGAGCGCACCCCTGATAAGGGTGAGGTCGGCAGTTCGAATCTGCCCAGACCCACCAATTTTGTGTGGGAAACGCCTGTAGAAATACGGGGCCATAGCTCAGCTGGGAGAGCGCCTGCCTTGCACGCAGGAGGTCAACGGTTCGATCCCGTTTGGCTCCACCACTACTGCTTCTGTTTGTATAAAGCTTAGAAATGAGCATTCCATCGTGGTGATGGTGAATGTTGATTTCTAGTCTTTGACTAGTTCGTTCTTTAAAAATTTGGGTATGTGATAGAAAGATAGACTGGACGTTACTTTCACTGGTAGCGGATCAGGCTAAGGTAAAATTTGTGAGTTAAATTGCGAATTTTCGGCGAATGTCGTCTTCACAGTATAACCAGATTGCTTGGGGTTATATGGTCAAGTGAAGAAGCGCATACGGTGGATGCCTTGGCAGTCAGAGGCGATGAAAGACGTGGTAGCCTGCGAAAAGCTTCGGGGAGTCGGCAAACAGACTTTGATCCGGAGATGTCTGAATGGGGGAACCCAGCCATCATAAGATGGTTATCTTAAGCTGAATACATAGGCTTAAGAGGCGAACCAGGGGAACTGAAACATCTAAGTACCCTGAGGAAAAGAAATCAACCGAGATTCCCTTAGTAGTGGCGAGCGAACGGGGACTAGCCCTTAAGTGGCTTTGAGATTAGCGGAACGCTCTGGAAAGTGCGGCCATAGTGGGTGATAGCCCTGTACGCGAAAATCTCTTGGTCATGAAATCGAGTAGGACGGAGCACGAGAAACTTTGTCTGAATATGGGGGGACCATCCTCCAAGGCTAAATACTACTGACTGACCGATAGTGAACTAGTACCGTGAGGGAAAGGCGAAAAGAACCCCGGAGAGGGGAGTGAAATAGATCCTGAAACCGTATGCGTACAAGCAGTGGGAGCCCACTTTGTTGGGTGACTGCGTACCTTTTGTATAATGGGTCAGCGACTTATTTTCAGTGGCGAGCTTAACCGAATAGGGGAGGCGTAGCGAAAGCGAGTCTTAATAGGGCGTCTAGTCGCTGGGAATAGACCCGAAACCGGGCGATCTATCCATGGGCAGGTTGAAGGTTGGGTAACACTAACTGGAGGACCGAACCGACTACCGTTGAAAAGTTAGCGGATGACCTGTGGATCGGAGTGAAAGGCTAATCAAGCTCGGAGATAGCTGGTTCTCCTCGAAAGCTATTTAGGTAGCGCCTCATGTATCACTGTAGGGGGTAGAGCACTGTTTCGGCTAGGGGGTCATCCCGACTTACCAAACCGATGCAAACTCCGAATACCTACAAGTGCCGAGCATGGGAGACACACGGCGGGTGCTAACGTCCGTCGTGAAAAGGGAAACAACCCAGACCGTCAGCTAAGGTCCCAAAGTTATGGTTAAGTGGGAAACGATGTGGGAAGGCTTAGACAGCTAGGAGGTTGGCTTAGAAGCAGCCACCCTTTAAAGAAAGCGTAATAGCTCACTAGTCGAGTCGGCCTGCGCGGAAGATGTAACGGGGCTCAAACCATACACCGAAGCTACGGGTATCACTTAGGTGATGCGGTAGAGGAGCGTTCTGTAAGCCTGTGAAGGTGAGTTGAGAAGCTTGCTGGAGGTATCAGAAGTGCGAATGCTGACATGAGTAACGACAATGGGTGTGAAAAACACCCACGCCGAAAGACCAAGGTTTCCTGCGCAACGTTAATCGACGCAGGGTTAGTCGGTCCCTAAGGCGAGGCTGAAAAGCGTAGTCGATGGAAAACAGGTTAATATTCCTGTACTTCTGGTTATTGCGATGGAGGGACGGAGAAGGCTAGGCCAGCTTGGCGTTGGTTGTCCAAGTTTAAGGTGGTAGGCTGGAATCTTAGGTAAATCCGGGATTCTAAGGCCGAGAGCTGATGACGAGTGTACTTTTAGTACACGAAGTGGTTGATGCCATGCTTCCAAGAAAAGCTTCTAAGCTTCAGGTAACCAGGAACCGTACCCCAAACCGACACAGGTGGTTGGGTAGAGAATACCAAGGCGCTTGAGAGAACTCGGGTGAAGGAACTAGGCAAAATGGCACCGTAACTTCGGGAGAAGGTGCGCCGGTGAGGGTGAAGCATTTACTGCGTAAGCCCATGCCGGTCGAAGATACCAGGCCGCTGCGACTGTTTATTAAAAACACAGCACTCTGCAAACACGAAAGTGGACGTATAGGGTGTGACGCCTGCCCGGTGCCGGAAGGTTAATTGATGGGGTTAGCTAACGCGAAGCTCTTGATCGAAGCCCCGGTAAACGGCGGCCGTAACTATAACGGTCCTAAGGTAGCGAAATTCCTTGTCGGGTAAGTTCCGACCTGCACGAATGGCGTAACGATGGCGGCGCTGTCTCCACCCGAGACTCAGTGAAATTGAAATCGCTGTGAAGATGCAGTGTATCCGCGGCTAGACGGAAAGACCCCGTGAACCTTTACTATAGCTTTGCACTGGACTTTGAATTTGCTTGTGTAGGATAGGTGGGAGGCTTTGAAGCGTGGACGCCAGTTCGCGTGGAGCCAACCTTGAAATACCACCCTGGCAACTTTGAGGTTCTAACTCAGGTCCGTTATCCGGATCGAGGACAGTGTATGGTGGGTAGTTTGACTGGGGCGGTCTCCTCCTAAAGAGTAACGGAGGAGTACGAAGGTGCGCTCAGACCGGTCGGAAATCGGTCGTAGAGTATAAAGGCAAAAGCGCGCTTGACTGCGAGACAGACACGTCGAGCAGGTACGAAAGTAGGTCTTAGTGATCCGGTGGTTCTGTATGGAAGGGCCATCGCTCAACGGATAAAAGGTACTCCGGGGATAACAGGCTGATACCGCCCAAGAGTTCATATCGACGGCGGTGTTTGGCACCTCGATGTCGGCTCATCACATCCTGGGGCTGAAGCCGGTCCCAAGGGTATGGCTGTTCGCCATTTAAAGTGGTACGCGAGCTGGGTTTAGAACGTCGTGAGACAGTTCGGTCCCTATCTGCCGTGGACGTTTGAGATTTGAGAGGGGCTGCTCCTAGTACGAGAGGACCGGAGTGGACGAACCTCTGGTGTTCCGGTTGTCACGCCAGTGGCATTGCCGGGTAGCTATGTTCGGAATAGATAACCGCTGAAAGCATCTAAGCGGGAAACTAGCCTCAAGATGAGATCTCACTGGGACCTTGAGTCCCCTGAAGGGCCGTCGAAGACTACGACGTTGATAGGTTGGGTGTGTAAGCGCTGTGAGGCGTTGAGCTAACCAATACTAATTGCCCGTGAGGCTTGACCATATAACACCCAAGCAATCTGTGAACTCGAAAGAGACCAGATTGCGGTGTGTGAAGACGATACACATTCGAAAATTCGAAACGAAACACACAAATCTATTACATACCCATTCGCTGGAGCGTGATCTCGCAAGAGAAAACGACCTGGCTACCGAATTTCTTGACGACCATAGAGCATTGGAACCACCTGATCCCATCCCGAACTCAGCAGTGAAACGATGCATCGCCGATGGTAGTGTGGGGTTTCCCCATGTGAGAGTAGGTCATCGTCAAGATTAAATTCCGAAACCCCTATCTGCGTATGCAGGTAGGGGTTTTGTTTTGCCCGAAAAAAAGTACTCCTCTAATTAGCGCACAAATTGACGCAGTTATTTTCGATTCATACCTCTAGAATAGGCCCAACTTTCTCGGAGCCAGAGCCTTTATGCCAGATTCGGTTGACGCCCAAAGGCTGTCAGAATTACCGCTGGACGATTTGGTCGCATGTCATGAGTGCGACTTACTGATGCGAAAACCCGAACTCGCCCATGGCGAGAAAGCGCTGTGCCCGCGCTGCGGTTATGAACTCTACGCCCATCGGCACAACGTCGTGCAACGCAGTCTCGCCTTGGTCATCGCCGCGTTATTGCTGTATGTGCCGGCGAACTTTTTACCCATCATGGAGCTCAATCTACTCGGGCAATCGTCTAAGGACACTGTCTGGAGCGGCGTTGTCGCCTTGTTCGATACCGGCATGCAAAGCGTTGCGGTGATTGTGTTCCTGTGCAGCATGGGAATCCCTTTGCTCAAACTGCTCTGCCAATTGGCAGTCTTGTTGAGTATTCGCTTTGATATCGGACGCAGCTACGGCTTGCTGCTCTATCGCATTTATCACCATTTACGGGACTGGGGAATGCTTGAGGTTTACCTCATGGGCGTACTGGTCGCGTTCGTAAAACTGGCAGATATGGCAGCCATTAGTGTAGGTCTTGGTCTGGTGTGCTTTATCAGTTTGCTGTTGGTTCAGGTCGGGTTGGAGGTTGTGATGTCGCCTCATCAGATCTGGCAGGCTTTATCAGGAGAGGATGCCCATGCGGGCGATTGATGCAGGCATTCTGATTTGTGCTGAATGCCATGAGTTGAACAAGCAGGAAGCTGACAGCGATGAGCAAGTCTGCACTCGTTGTGGTGCGCTGGTTCATGCCCGTCGCCCGAACAGCCTGGTGCGCACCTGGGCGCTGCTGATTACCGCTGCGATTCTATACATCCCGGCCAACATGCTGCCGATCATGACCATCAATTCACTTGGCAAGGGCGCCCCCAGCACCATCATGTCCGGCGTGATTGACCTGGTTCATTACGGCATGTTTCCCATCGCGGCGGTGGTGTTCATTGCCAGTATTCTAGTGCCGACGTTCAAATTGGTGGGCATCGGGTTGCTGCTGTTTTCGATACAGCGCCGCCAGCCACTCTCGGCTCGTCAACGAATCTGGATGTACCGCTTTATCGAGTTCATCGGCCGCTGGTCGATGCTGGATATCTTTGTGATCGCCATCCTGGTGGCGGTCGTGAATTTCGGCCGGCTTGCCAGCATTGAAGCCAATCTTGGCGCCATCGCCTTCGCCAGTGTGGTGATTTTGACGATGCTTGCCGCAGTTTCTTTCGATCCCCGACTGATTTGGGATAACACGGAGTCGGACGACGACCATGACTGATTTGCCTACAGCTAAAACCCGACCGGCCTCGAACTGGTCGGCCATTTGGATTCTGCCCCTGGTTGCTTTGATCATCGGCGGCTGGCTCGGCTGGCGTGCTTATAACGAGACAGGCATCGAAGTTCAGATACGTTTCGAAAGCGGCGAAGGCATCCAGGCCAACAAGACCGAAGTGGTCTACAAAGGCATGTCCGTCGGTAAGGTGAAAGCCCTCAAACTCGATGACGAAGGCGCTTCCAAAGGCGTGATCGCGACTGTCGAGATGAATAAGGATGTCGAGCAATACCTCAAGACCAGCACACGCTTCTGGCTGGTCAAACCGAGCGTGACACTGGCCGGTATTACCGGTCTGGAGACGCTGGTTTCGGGTAATTACGTAGCGATCAGCCCCGGTGAAGGTGAGCCCACTCGCAAATTCAAGGCGCTGGCCCAAGAACCACCGTTGTCCGACGCCAAGCCGGGTTTGCACCTGACCATCAAGGCTGATCGTCTCGGTTCTCTGAACCGTGGCAGCCCTGTGTTCTACAAGCAGATCAAGGTCGGCGAGATCAAAAGCTACGTGCTCTCGGAAGACCAGAGTACCGTCGAGCTCAAAGTTTTCATTGAACCCACCTACGCCAATCTGGTGCGCAAACACACGCGTTTCTGGAACGCCAGCGGCATCAGCATCGATGCCAACCTGTCCGGTGTGAAAATTCGCAGCGAGTCACTTGCGAGCATCGTCGCCGGTGGTATCGCGTTCGCCACTCCGGAGAATCGCAAGGACAGTCCACCCACCGATCCAAGCCTGCCGTTCCGTCTCTACGAAGACTTTGACGCCGCGGCAGCCGGTATTCGGGTCAAGGTCAAACTCACCGATTTCGAAGGCTTGCAAGCAGGCCGTACGCCGGTGATGTACAAAGGCATCCAGGTCGGCACTCTGAAAGCGCTGAAGGTTGATCCGGACCTGTCCGGTGCCACTGCGGAATTGACCCTCGATCCATTGGCCGAAGATTACCTGGTCACCGGCACTCAGTTCTGGGTGGTCAAACCGTCGATTTCCCTCGCGGGTATCACCGGTCTGGAAGCGTTGGTCAAAGGTAACTACATCGCGGTGCGCCCTGGCGATAAAGGTTCAGCACCGCAGCGTGAATTCGTGGCACGGCCCAAGGCGCCGCCGCTGGATTTGCGTTCGCCGGGCCTGCACCTGGTGTTGTTCACCGAAAACCTCGGCTCGCTGGAAGTCGGCAGCCCGATTCTCTACAAGCAGGTCAAGGTCGGTTCGGTCCAGAGTTATCAATTCTCCAAGAAAACGAAGCGACTGGTAATCGGTGTCCACATCGAGAAGGAATACGAAGGGTTGGTTAACGCCTCGACGCGATTCTGGAATGCCAGCGGCATCACGCTCACGGGCGGACTGACGGACGGAATCCAAGTCAAAAGTGAATCGCTGCAAAGCCTGATGGCGGGGGGCATCGCCTTTGAGACGCCTGAAGCCAAGGCACCGCTGCAAAAGAAGATTCCGCGTTTCCGTCTGTTCGCCAACCATGACGAGGCCAATCAGAAAGGTACCGTGGTCACCCTCAAGGTTGAGCGCGCCGATGGCTTGCGTAACGGCACTCCTGTGAGATTCAAAGGCCTGGATGTCGGCAAGATTGAAGACGTTGACCTCACCGATGATCTGCAATCGGTGATGCTCACAGCACGGATCACCGTAGTGCCAGAGCGCATCGCCCGGGTCGGCAGTCAGTTCTGGGTGGTGAAACCTGAGTTGGGTCTGATCAAGTCCTCCAACCTCGAAACCCTGGTCACCGGCCAATACATCGAAGTGCAGCCCGCACCGAAAAATCTTGGGCCACAAACGAACTTCGTCGTCTTGGCCAATCCACCAGAGTCGGCCAAGCAGGAAGCTGGTTTGAGTCTCGTCCTGAGTGCCGCTCGCCGTGGTTCGCTGAAAACCGGTGTGCCGGTAACGTACCGCGAAATCACTGTCGGCAAGGTCACGGGCTATGAGCTCGGGCAGACGGCGGATCGTGTGTTGGTGCACATTCTGATCGAGCCGAAATACGCGCCGCTGGTGCGCAGCGGTACGCGTTTCTGGAACAGCAGCGGTTTTGGTCTCGACTACGGCTTGTTCAAAGGCGCAACAGTGCGCACTGAATCGCTGGAGACGCTGATTCAAGGCGGCATCGCCTTTGCCACGCCGGACGGTGATCGCATGGGTAGCCCGGCGCGGGCTGAGCAAACCTTCCCGCTGTTCGACAAGTTCGAAGATGAATGGCTGACCTGGGCGCCGAAGATCGCAATCGGCAAGTAGTTTATCGGCGCCTGTGATGCCGCCTTCGCGGGCTTGCCCGCGAAGAGGTCCTCAAATTCGCTGAAAGCCTGAAAGATGTACCTACAAAATAAAAAGGCCGCCATCCATTGGATCGCGGCCTTTTCGTATCTGACGGTTTAACTCAGACTACATCCAGCTCCGGCTCATCAGCTGGCACTACAACGTTCGCCTTCACCTCATCATGACGACGAATGTACTTCCAGTCCGCCTCATCGATGTAGATCCCGTTCGGCCCGCTGCCACCTTCCAGGTCAATCGCAACACTGGCGCAAACCTGTGGTTTAACGCTCGCCAGGATCGGCACGAAGCCCAGTTGCAAACTGGTTTCCAGCAGCGCTGCCTGGTTCTTCTCGTCGATGTCTGCCGCCTCGTCGAGGTAATACGGCAGGCGCACGCGACCGGCCTGGTCGCGGTCCATCAAGTGCAGCAACAAGTACATGTTGGTCAGCGCCTTGATGGTCATCGTGGTGCCGTTGGAGGCGGCGCCATCGATGTCGGTATGGATCACCGGCTGACCGTTGACCTTGGTGATTTCGAACGCAAGTTCGAACAAGTCCTTCAGACCGAGCTGGTTGTGGTTTGCCGCCACCAGCCGCGCCAGGTACTCCTTGGCTTCTTCGTTCTTGTTGTCCTGATCGGCGCTTTGGCTGAGGTCGAAGACAGAGAGGGTTTCGCCTTCTTCGTATTGGCCGGCGCTGTGGATGATCTGGTCGATGTGCTTGAGCGCTTCCTTGTTTGGCGCGAGCACGATGCGGAAGCTTTGCAGGTTGGACACCTGACGCTTGTTGATCTCGCGGTTGAACAGCGCCAGTTGATGCTCAAGGCTGTCGTAGTCGCTGCGGATGTTGCGCAGGGTCCGGGCGATGTCGGTGACCGCCGCACGGCGTGCCTTGCCCAGTGTCAGGGCTTCGTCGGTGCGGTGCGCGTACGCGTTGATCAGCAATTGCAGACGACGTTCCATATCGTCTTCGCTGTCGAACTTGGCCACGCCTTTAAGGCGAACCTGCGCATACAGCGCTTCAATCTGACCGTCACTGCGCAGCAAACCCTGCCAGCTGTCCTGATAGTCGTTGAGCAGCGGCAGCAGGTTGTCCATGGAGTCTTCGATCGGGTCCATGAACGGCGTGCCGAACGGCAGGTCTGCCGGCAACAGCTGACGGCGGCGCAGGGCGTCGTCGAGGGTGCGTTGCTTGGCTTCCATGTCACCGATCTGACGGCCGACCAGTTGCAACTTGGCCGACAGTTGCTGGACGCGTTCGGTGAAGGCATCGCTGGAACGCTTCAATTCGTCCTGCGCCGCTTCCATTTGCGCCAGTTGCTCAAGCTTGTCGCCTTCCTCGGCGCTCAGGGTTTGCGCGCGACGGAAATCTTCCAGGGCTTTCTGTGCATCCAGCACTTGCTGGTACAGCGCTTCGGTCTGGGTCTTGCTCGCCGCGCGGTCGGCGGCGACGGCCTGTTGGGTCTTGAGTTGCTTGAGTTCTTTGTCCAGACGCTCTTTCTGATCGCGCAACGCGGCACGGTCAGCCAGGGCTTGCAGCGCTGGCGGTTCGATGTGCGAAATGTCTATAGACAGGCCCGGCACTTCGAAGCGCTCGCCTTTGAAGCCGTCGAGGATCAGCTCCATGGATTTGACCCACTGACCGTCCTCGTCCAGCGTAATGCCGTGCTCACCCAGCGGCAGGCTGAACAAAGCGCTATTGAACAGACGCATCAAACGCTCGACGTCCTGCTGCGAGAACTCTTCACGCAGACGGGCGTAGCTGTTGTTGTCAGCGTGATCGAGCTGCTGCTTGACCGACTTGAGGCGTTTTTCCAGATCGCGCAGACGTTCGTCCAGATCTTCGGCAGAGAACTGCCGCGACTGCGCCAGTGCGCCGGCCAGTTCATCGTGCGCGTCCTTGGCCGCAAGCAGTTGCTGCTCCAGCACTTTGACGTCATCGACCAGCGCGAAGCGATGCTTGAGCACCGACAACTCGCCGAGCCAGCGCTGGATGCCGGTGATCTCCCGTTCCAGACGCATCAGTTCTTGCGTGCCACCGCGCTGATCGTTTTGCAGCGCGTCCTGCTCGTTGCGGTAATGCTCGGCCTGAATCGTCAGTTCTTCCTTGCGCGCACTGGCGTAGTCCGACCAGGTGCCGAGCAGCGAATCCAGTAGAGGCGAGATCCGGTGCAATTTGCCGCGCAGGATATTGCGCTGGGCCACGCCTGAGGCCAGTGCTTCAACCAACGGGCCGGCGGTGACCAGCGAGTTGTAATCCTGCTCCATGCGCCGCACATCGCGGAACGCTTCTTCGCACGCGGCGATGTAGTCGACGCTGCCGGAGCGCAGGCTGTGCTCGAACGCATCGAGGAACAGTTGCTTGAGCTTGGCCGCGGTGATTTCGCGCATGTGCAGCAGGTTGATGAACAGCGCGCGGAAGGTCTTCAGGCTTTGCTCGCTGGTGGAGCGCAGCGGGATCAGCGTCAAGTCCAGCGGAATCGAGGTGTGACCGCCGACTAGCAAACGACGCAGCTCATCAGGCTTCAATTCGTAGGCTTTGAGGCCTTCGCGTTCGAGGTTGGTGAACAGTTCTTTCTGGCGCAGGCAGGTGTCGTTTTTCTGGTAGTGCGCCAGATCCAGTTTGCCGGCATAGGCAAAGAACTGGTGACCGAAACCACCGCCCGGGCCGCGACCAACCACGCCAATCACGTGCGGGCCGTGGGGCAGCGAGACTTCAACGAGGATGTAACTGGTATCCGAGGCGAAATAGAAACGCCGGGATTGTTCCAGGCTGTACTTGCCGAAACTCATGTCCGACATGCGCGCCAGAATCGGGAACTGCAAGGCGTTGATCGAGGCGGATTTACCGAGGTTGTTTGCGCCGTAGACCGACAGCGGTTCTTCCAGCGGAAACAGGCCGAGGCTGTAACCGGCGGTGTTCAAAAGGGCAAAGCGGCGAATGCCGTAGCGTTCCTTGCTCATGCGTCGGTCTCCTGTTCTTCGGCAATGGCGCGGGCCATGGCGTCTTCTTCGCTTTCTTCTTCGAAGTCACTGAGGTCTAGCGGATCATCGGTTTCCAACAGCTTTTCATCGCTGTCGTCATCGATCAGCACCGGGGCCGGCAATGGCAGCACGCTGTGCAGGCTGGCCGCCAGATCGCGGTCCTGCTGAACCGACAGGCAGACATCGAGGAAGCGGTGCATCGGCGGCAGGAAACGGTAGATGCCGTTTTCTTCGCCGGCGAAACCGAGCTGGGTCATGCGGCGCATGATTTTTTCTTCGAGCTCTTCGACGGTCTGCACTTCGGCCTGGATGAACAGGTCGCGGTACTTTTCCAGCAAGGAAGGCAATTCATCGCGGCCGAGGCTGCCGCCGTCGAGCACGGCGACCGGGTCACGGCCCTGATCCGCCAGGTGCTCGACGAGGATGAAGGTGAACAGCGCCAGTCGTTGCGCGGTTTTGTTCACCGCGGCAGCAGCAAGGTCCGGCACGAAGTAGTAGAAACCACGGGTGTCACACACCAGTTCGAAGCCCAACGCCTTGAACAGCGTGCGGTACTGGTCCTGGAAGTTCGACAGTTGTGCGTACAGCTCCGGGTCGCGGCGGCTGACGTGGTAGCCCTTGAACAGCTCGCGAAAGATCGGCGCCAGCTGGGACAGTTCGTTTAGATCAAGATGCATTGGGTGTGCTCGCAGAATTCTCGGTGGCGGTGTCGCCGGCCGAGAGCAGGGCGAAGGAGCGCAGGCTGACCTGATGCTCATGAGTGTGGTAATCGCGGCGCTCCAGACGCTCGCGTTTGAAACGTTTCTCCCGCGACAGGCGGGAGAACCAGTACAGCAATTCGTCGGTGGCGCCGTCCGGTTCCTGCTCCAGCAGCCAGGTCATCAGGTCCGGCATCGGCAGGGCGTCTTCGCAGCGTTCGAGCATTTCGCGAACGGTGCGTGGCGCGCGCGGTGTTTCGCCTTTCTGAGTCTTGTGGGCCTTGGGGAAGCGCGCCGGTTTCGGTTCGAAACGGGCCAGCGCATACACGTAGGCTTCGACCTGACTGGCGCTGCCGAGGAAGGTGCTTTGCGGTCGGGTGAACATCGGCATGGCGGCTTGCGGCACCGCATCGATGCCTTTACGACGGATGGCCGACAAGGCCAGCGCCGCACCACGGGTCACGGCATTGTGGCGGCGGGCTTCTTCACGCAGCGGCAGCAACAGTTCGCGAGCATGACGCAGGGTCAATTGAGCGCTGGTCTGCATTTCGAGGATGCGCGCGTGGGTACGCAGCAGCATGTCGTCGTCGACCAGGTGGCCGAGGCGTTGCTGCTCGGTGAGCATCTTCAGCAGGACATTTTCGACTTTGCGCACGCCTTGTTCGAAGGCGCCATCGGCGTTTACCAATTGAATCATCGGCTCGACGTATTCGTCCCAGGTCGCCAGCACTTCGGCGTAACGCTGACGCAACGGAATCTGCCGGTCGCTGGTTTTGGCACGTTCGGCGACGGCCACCAGCGCCTGTTCGTCGTTGGCGAGTTTCTTCAATACGTCGCGTACGCGCATATCGAGCAAGCGTAATTGGCGCGCCAGATCGTGGCCGTCGCGAATGTCGAAGGCGTCCTGAATGTAACCGGCCAGGCGTTCGAGGTGACGCAAGTAGGCTTCGATTTCCAGGCACAGGCCCAGACGGTGCTCACGGCGCAGGTAGGCGAGGAAGTCGTGGATCTGCGCATTGAGCTCGAACCGGTTCGGGCTTTTCGCCACCGGAACCAGAATATCGAGGCGGATCCACACGTCCAGCAGGCTGGTGATGTCCTGCGGCGTACTGTCGAGTTGCTGGGCGGCCAGTTGCGTGCGCAGTTCGTTGAGGCTCAAGGTGCCTTGGTCGAAGTGCTCGCACAGTGGCTCCAGAAGTGCCCAGTGTTCAGCGAGGGCGCGCAAGACGCGCTTGGGTTCGATCATCGGAATGGCCGGCTGGTTGGCGATTAAAAGCCGCGATTGTACTGCATCAGGGCCGATGCGATTCACTCTCGGGACAGGCTGTCGCCATTTTTCATAGGTGGAAAGACTATCGGTGAAGTCTATTGATCAACAGCGCGGGCGATCTTGAGCGAAGGGCGGTAGAATCACCGCACTTTAGTTATCCACAAGTGGCCGACCTTTGCTTATCGAGTCCCGTCGCCGCGCTTATTTGACCGCCATGCAGGTGGTCAACTGGCTGCCGCGCACCGAATTGCCCTTTGCCGCGCCCTCGCGACCCGAGCTGCTGGAGATGCCCGAGCCGTTGGTCTTGGCGCCGATGGCCCCGGTTCCAGCGGCTGAAGCGCCCATGGAGCCTGTGGTCAAGCCGGCCGAGCGGGTGAAAATCGAGGTGCCGCGCCCGTCGTTGGCCAGTACGCGGACCCACGCCAAGGTCGAAGAAGAGACGGCGCCGGTCGTCGCCAAGGCGGTGCAAGTGCCGCCGCCGCGCTTCGCCCTGCAATTGCTGCGCGCCGGTCGCTGCCTGTTGCTGGTGGAGTTACCCACAGGCGAAACGTTCCAGACCCGCGATCCCGCCTATTTGCTGCTCAAAGACATGCTGCGCGCCGCCGGTCTGCCGGACAGCCCGCAGATAGTCGGCGAACCGGTACGCTGGCCGCTGCTGGCTCGCGGCACCATGGATCAAGGCCCGGAAGCGGCTCGCGACTTCGTGCAGGGTTTTCTCTCGGCCCGCATCGAAGACGCCCCGTGCGTCTGCGTGTGGCTGATCGGTCTCCCGGCGGTGCGGTTTGCCGGTGAGGCCAATGCCGAATCATTCAACCGTGAACTCCAGGTCGAAGGCCTGGGCTCGGTCTGGGCCCTGCCGGGTCTGGAATTATTAATGGAAGAGCCACAGCGTAAGGCTGATGTCTGGCAAGCCATGCGTCGGCTGATGGCGCGCTGGAAAGAATCAAATGAGTGACGCTGTATCGTTCCGCCCAATGACCGAGGCGGACCTGGACGCTGTACTGAAAATCGAATACGCGGCATACAGCCATCCGTGGACCCGCGGGATTTTTCTCGATGGGCTGGGCAAATATCAGATCTGGCTGATGTTCGCAGGGCAGCAGCAGGTCGGGCATGGCGTGGTGCAGATCATTCTTGATGAGGCGCATCTGCTCAATATCACCGTGAAACCGGAGAGTCAGGGCCGTGGCCTGGGTTTGACGCTGCTGGAGCACTTGATGTCGATTGCCTACAAAGCTGAGGCGCGGGAGTGTTTTCTGGAAGTTCGTGACAGTAACCGCTCGGCATTTCGCTTGTATGAGCGGTACGGGTTTAACGAGATTGGCCGGCGTCGGGATTATTATCCGGCGGTGGGAGGACGGGAAGATGCGGTCGTCATGGCCTGCACTCTGGTGGATTGAGCCTTAAAAGCATCGCGGGCGAGCCCGCTCCCACAGGATCTATGACAGCCATAGATTTTGTGTGCTGAGCAAATCCACTGTGGGAGCGGGCTTGCCCGCGATGGCTTCCTGTCAGGCGCTACAAATCAACGATTCCCATCCATCGGATCCCGATTCGCCATCTCCGCCTCATCCAGTCCATTACCGCCGCCAATGTCATCTTCATCGACAATGCTCAAATCCCAATCCGCCTGATCGCCTTCACCCGCTTCATGAGCATCCCGCGCACCATCCTCAAGGATTAGCGTTTCCGGGCTCATGTCATCATCGGTAGACGCGTGATCATCGGTCGAGGCGTCCGTCATGCCCGCTTCACGCAGGCGTTCAATGGGCATCAGCCGTTCGCGTTCGGTTACCGGCAGTTCGTCACCGATTTTGCCGCCGGGTTCTTCCTCGTCGAAGTCCAGCTCACGCACCGTACCCATGCGGTCTTCGTTGTCGTCGATCGACTCGGGTTGCGTCGCATCGAACGGCCGTCGTGATTCAGTCATGGCAATTCCTCATACTGTGGGTCTTACTACGGTGGACCCACTGGGCTCCTGAGAATTCCACCGGCCCTACTTGCATCAAGCGCGTGACCTCGACGGGCGGTTGTCTGTCAAACCAGCGCATCATTCTTGAGGCTTTACAGCATGAACGAATTACAAGATCTGATTGATAACAACGAACGCTGGGCTGAAGCGATCAAACAGGAAGATCCGGACTTCTTCTCCAAGCTGGCCCGCCAACAGACGCCGGAATATTTGTGGATTGGCTGCTCCGACGCCCGTGTGCCGGCCAACGAGATCGTCGGCATGCTGCCCGGCGACCTGTTCGTGCACCGCAACGTGGCCAATGTGGTGCTGCACACCGACCTCAACTGCCTGTCGGTGATTCAGTACGCCGTGGACGTGCTCAAGGTCAAACACATCCTGGTGACCGGTCACTACGGCTGTGGCGGTGTGCGCGCCTCGATGCAGGATCGCCAGCTGGGCCTGATCGACGGCTGGCTGCGCTCGATTCGCGACCTTTACTATGAAAAACGCGAAGAGCTGGCCAGGTTGCCGACGGAAGAAGAGCGAGTCGACCGTCTCTGCGAGCTGAACGTGATTCAGCAAGTGGCGAACGTCGGGCATACCAGCATTGTGCAGAACGCCTGGCATCGAGGGCAGAAACTGTCGATCCATGGCTGCATTTACGGCATCAAGGACGGGCGCTGGAAAAGCCTGAACGCGACCATCAGCGGGTTTGAGCAACTGCCGCCGCAATACCGTCTGCGTCCGGTCGAGACGTTGTAAAGGTCCTCAACACAGAATGCGCCGACGCCAGTGTTGGTAAAACAGCTGGCCGTCGGCGTTGGGCGGTTCATCGTAACCGGTGATCCAGCCTCGGCACTGCGGCGACGCGCACTGGCAGGCGAACTGGCGCAGCAGTTTGTCTTCGGTCGCGGCGAAGTCCATCGTCAGACTGTCGCCTTTCTTGATGTCCTTCAGCGCCCACAACCACAGTTCGCTCATGTCAAAAAACACGTTGGGGTCGCAGGAATGCCGCAGCAGGCCGCTGAAACGCGGGTCATAGAGGTGAATGTCGGCCGCCATTTGCCGAGTGTGTTGATTGCGATAAGGCAGCACATGCCCCGACACACGGCAGATTCGGCTGATCCGTGGAAACCCGCACAACGCTGTGACGGCCACCGCCGAGCCATCGGCGGTGCAGATCATTTTGAAGTCGGCCCGTGATGGAAATCCAAGGCTGAGCGGCAGCTCTGGAAATGGGTAAATGCCATTCGGCTGAGGCGAAGACGCTGGGTGCAGCGGATGAGATTTCATAACGATCCTTGTCGGCAACGCGTTGCGACTTCCAACACTGACAATCCTGTCAGCCCTGCAACACAGGGGCATGCCTCACAATCTCGCATATGAAACGACGGGTCTACTGTCAGAGTTGACAGTGGGGGGAGTGAACTTTTTTCGCGCTTCGAGGCGGGGATTCTTGACTCCAGGACGTGGTCAGGCACCTCCTGGCCGTATTTCACACCTGTAAAGGATGTCCGCGGTTTCAAACGTATTGCACCTACCCCCCGGCAGGCGCAATCAACTTCAATTAAGGCATCACCGGCGCCGTATACGTCAGCGTCGTTCCCAGCGCCCACAGCAGAAACAGCACCAGCGGCGTATGCACCAATAACTGCACAAACGAGAAGCCGATCAAGTCACGCGCCTTCAATCCGAGCACGCCCAGCAGCGGCAGCATGTAGAACGGGTTGATCAGGTTCGGCAGCGCTTCGGCCGCGTTGTAGATCTGTACAGCCCAGCCCAGGTGGTAGTTCAGGTCGGTGGCCACTTGCATGACGTACGGCGCTTCGATGATCCACTTGCCGCCGCCGGACGGGATGAAGAAGCCCAGAATCGCCGAGTACACGCCCATCAGCACCGCGTAGGTGTCGTGGGATGCGATGCTGACGAAGAAGGTCGAGATGTGGTGCGCCAGGGTTTGAGCGTCAGTGCCTTTGACCGTGGTCATCAAGGCGGCGATCGAGCCGTACAGCGGAAACTGGATCAGTACGCCGGTGGTGGTCGGTACTGCGCGGGACACGGCGTCAAGGAAGCTGCGCGGACGCCAGTGCAGCAGCGCGCCAAGCATCAGGAACAGGAAGTTATAGGTGTTCAGACCGGAGATGGCGCTGATCGCCGGTTTGGTCGAAAACTCGTGGAACAGCCAGCCAGCCGCCAGCGCCCCCAGCAAAAGGGTCAACAGCGGGCTGTGTTCCAGCCATTCGCCCGGACGGGTACGCGGGGCCAATGGCGGCAGATTGAAGCTCGGGTCGATGCCGCAGGCCTTGGCGTCACGGGCCGTGTTAGGGCCTGGTGCGGTGGCGTAGGCGATGATCAGCGAGACCACGATCAGCGCCAGCAGCATCACGCCGGACTGCCACAGAAAAATCGTTTGGGTGAACGGAATGACCCCAGTGATCGACAGGATCGACGGCGGCAAGCTGGCCGGGTTGGCCTGCAATTGTGCCGCGGACGAAGACAGGCCCAAGGCCCACACCGCGCCAAGGCCGAGATAGGCAGCCGCGCCGGCGGCACGGTAGTCCATTTTCAGATCGGTACGGCGGGCGAGGGCGCGCACCAGCAAACCGCCGAACACCAGCGACAAGCCCCAGTTCAGCAGTGAGGCGACCATGGAAATCAATGCGACCCACGCCACGGCCGACCGACCGTTTTTCGGAATCCGGGCCAGGCGGTCGATGAGTTTCACGGCGGGTGGCGAGGCGGCGACGACATAACCGCCAATCACCACGAATGCCATCTGCATGGTGAACGGGATCAGGCTCCAGAACCCGTCACCGAACGCCATGGCGGCGTCAGTCGGTTTGGCGCCCATGAACAGGGTCGCTACGGCGACGATGATGACTGCCAGCGCGGCAAACACCCAGGAATCGGGGAACCAGCGTTCGGCAAAATTTGAACAGCGCAGGGCAAAACGGGCAGAGCGGGTATCTTCGATATCAGCAGCCACGGGCGTACCTCGAATTTTTATGTTTATGGTGGTCTTCTAGCCGTAACGGCCCATCTAGACAGATGCCAACAGTAAATCAACCGGTCCTGCCGTGTGACAAAGTTTTACCAAAACAGGACTATGGTCTAACGGCTTGTCCATGGACGCGTTTGCGTAGACCATGGGCCCCTTGGTTTTTTTACCGGCTGCAGAGTTCTTTTACATGACTGCCAACGTCCCTTCGCGCCCGATGCCCTTTACCCGCTCGGACTACAAGACCCTCGGCCTTGCGGCCCTTGGCGGCGCGCTGGAAATCTATGATTTCATCATTTTCGTTTTTTTCGCCCTGACCCTCAGTCAGCTGTTCTTCCCGCCGGAAATGCCTGAGTGGCTGCGCCTGCTGCAAAGTTTTGCAATCTTCGTCACCGGTTATCTGGCGCGCCCATTGGGCGGGATTTTGATGGCGCACTTCGCCGACCGGCTGGGGCGCAAGAAAGTCTTCAGCCTGAGCATCCTGATGATGGCGCTCCCGTGCCTGCTGATCGGGATCATGCCGACCTACGCGCAGATCGGCTATTGGGCACCGCTGCTGCTGTTGGTGTTACGTGTCCTGCAAGGCGCGGCGGTGGGTGGTGAAGTGCCGAGCGCCTGGGTGTTTGTCGCCGAGCACGCGCCGGTCGGGCATCGCGGTTATGCCCTCGGTTTCCTGCAAGCCGGGCTAACCTTCGGTTATTTGATCGGCGCCCTGGCGGCGACCTTTCTCGCACAGTCGTTCACCCCGGCGCAAATCCTTGATTTCGCCTGGCGTTACCCGTTCCTGCTGGGCGGTGTGTTCGGAGTGATCGGCGTCTGGCTGCGCCGCTGGCTGAGTGAAACCCCGGTGTTCATGGCGATGCAGGCCCAGCGCGATGCCGCCGTCGAACTGCCGTTGCGCACGGTCTTGCGTGAGCATCGTCTGGCGATGTTGCCGGCCATGATCCTCACCTGCGTGCTGACCTCGGCCGTGGTGGTGTTCGTTGTCATCACCCCGACCATGATGCAAAAAACCTTCGGCATGACCGCCAGCCATACTTTCGCTCTGAGCGCGTTGGGCATTGTTTTCCTGAACATCGGCTGCGTGCTTGCCGGGTTGCTGGTCGATCGAATCGGCGCCTGGCGCACGGTCATGCTCTATAGCCTGCTGTTGCCGCTGGGCATTGGCGTGCTTTACGGCTGCCTGATCAGCGGCGGCAACTGGACAGGTCTGGCGTATGCGATTGCCGGCCTGAGCTGCGGGGTGGTCGGCGCGGTGCCGGCGGTGATGATCAGCCTGTTCCCGGCGCGGGTTCGCGTTTCGGGGATTTCCTTCACCTACAACATTGCCTACGCCGCGTGGGCAAGCATCACACCGCTGTTGTTGATTGGTCTGATGCCGTGGAGCCCGTGGATCTGCGTGATCTTCTGTGCAGTGATGGGGGCGGTGGGCGTTGGCAGCGCGGCGTATTTTGGTCCGCGCATGCCCAAGGTCGGTCAGTGCGCGGCGGCTGGCGCGATGTAATCGCAGGTTGTGACGGCAACTATATTTGTAGGACAACCCTGAAACACTCTTCAGAAAGTACCCGTACCGCCGATGGCTAGGCAGCAGGCCGTTTTCCCTTCCAGTCCATCGGTGCTTTCCCATGTTCAATAAACGCTTGAAGCAGGAGCTGTCGGCTCTTCGCGAAGAACTCTCCAGCCTTCAGCAAGTGAAGGACAGCCTGGAAAGCGAGATGCTGGTCCTGACCCTTGATCCAGATGGGCGGATTCAATCGGCCAACCAGAATTTCATCGCAGAGATGTTCTACAAGAGCAACGATCTGGTCGGTCGTCACATCGAAGACATTGTTCCCCCCCATGTGAAATCAGACGAATTCCACCGCCGCTTCCAAAACGCGCTGTCCCGTGGCGAGCATTTCGCCGGCGCCGTGCGTTTGCTGCGGGGCAATGGCCAGGAAGCATGGTTGCGGTCGATTTTGCAGCCGGTGCGCTCGGCGGATGGCCGAATCAAAAATTTCTCGATTTACTCCAGCGACCTGACGCGCACCATCGAAGCATCTCGTGAGCACGAGAACCTGATCGGCGCACTGGTGCGCTCGACGGCGGTGATCGAGTTTGACCTTAATGGCAACGTGCTGACGGCCAACGATCGCTTCCTCAGTGGCATGGGGTACAGCCTCGCGCAGATCAAGGGCAAACACCACCGCACGTTCTGTGAGCCGCAGGAGTACAACAGCGCCGAGTATCAAAACTTTTGGCGGCGCCTGAACGCGGGTGAGTTTGTCGCCGGTCGTTTCAAACGCTTCGACAGCCATGGTCGTATGGTCTGGCTGGAAGCTTCCTACAATCCGGTGACCGACGCCAACAACAAGCTCTACAAAGTGGTGAAGTTCGCGACGGTGGTTACCGATCAGGTCAATCAGGAAAACGCCGTTTCCGAAGCGGCCAACATTGCCTACAGCACCTCTCAGCAAACCGACCAAAGTGCCCAGCGCGGTACGGCCGTTGTGACTCAGGCGGTGGCCGTCATGCGCGACCTGGCCAGGCACATGCAAACCGCTGGCGATGGCATCGAAGCGTTGAATGAGCAATCGCTGGTCATTGGCACCATCGTCAAAACCATCAGCGGCATCGCCGAACAGACCAACTTGCTGGCGCTCAACGCGGCCATTGAGGCGGCACGGGCTGGCGAACAGGGCAGGGGGTTTGCCGTGGTCGCGGATGAGGTCCGGCAGTTGGCGTCTCGCACCAGCCAGGCCACCGATGAAATTGTCGGTGTTGTGCGTCAGAACCAGGAGATGGCGCGCAATGCCGTGGCCCTGATGACCGACGGCAAACTCCAGGCGGAACAAGGTCTGGCGCTGGCGGCGGAAGCCGGCACGGTGATTGTCGAGATTCAGGACGGTGCGCAGAAAGTAGTGAACGCGGTGGGGCAGTTCGCCAATCAACTGGCGACTTGATACCTGCCATAACGGTGGAAATCGCTACAATCGGCTCTTTTCCCAGGAGCAGACAACATGAGCGACTCTCACCGCCGGCCGGTTCCATTGTCCAAGGCTTATCGTCTGCTCAACCACGGGCCGACTGTACTGGTGAGCGCAGCCCATGATGGCCAGCGCAATATCATGGCCGCCGCCTGGGCCATGCCGCTGGATTTCGAGCCGCCGAAAATTGCCGTGGTGCTGGACAAGTCCACCTGGACCCGGCAACTGCTGGAAGCCTCGGGAACGTTCGTGCTGAACGTTCCCTGCGCGGCGCAGGCCGATATCACCCAGACCGTAGGCTCGACGTCAGGTCTGGAATTGACCCGGGGCCAAGGTCAGGACAAGTTCCAGGCCTACGGATTACAGACCTTCAGTGGTGAGCTGATTGACGCCCCTATGCTCGAAGGCTGCGTGGCATGGCTGGAATGTCGACTGCTGCCAGAGCCCAATAATCATCAGCAATACGATCTGTTCCTGGCCGAGGTCATTGCCGCTCAGGCGGATGAGCGCGTCTTCAGCGAGGGCCGTTGGCACTTCGAAGGGCAGGATGCATTGCGCACCTTGCATCATGTGGCGGGCGGGCATTTCCTGATGATTGGCGATCCGGTAGACGGCAAGACCCTGCCGTAAATCAACCACCAGGCATGCGTCCTTACAAGCGAATGTGATTTTTCGGATGGCTGCGGGTCGGGCGAGTCATCAGAAAGTCATGCAGCAACGATACCGATGCCGAGAACACCAAGGTCATGAGGCAGAGCATGAGCGTGGTCAGCCAGTGGTTGAGTGAGATCGGCACGTCCTCCATGAAAGGGGCAATCATCAGGAAACCGACGATCGCCCCAAGACCGGTACGCAGCAGGGTCAGGAAACTCGTCCCGACTTCCGCCGTGACCTTGTAGATCACCTCGAACCGTTCGCGCATGCGGTCGCTTTTCAGCCGGTGAATTTTCTTGTGAATGCAGACCGCGATGTAGATCGTCAGCAGGCAAAAGCCATGGCTGATGATGGGCGCGCTGGCCAGCAACGACTGGAGAATGGCTTGCAGTTCGGCCTGACTCGTCGAGTGGATCAGCAGGGGAATGGCGCCAAGAATGAAGCCCACGATCAGTTCGGTTTTAAAGCGCTTGAGAAACGCACCAGAATCATTGCGCGAATTGCTCTTCCAACGGTTGTTCATCGAATGTAAACGCCTTGGTGGTTGTGAAAAGTAGCGGGTGCGCAGGGTTCGAGCGGGGAAACCCGCGGGTCAAATCATGACGTCTGCGATCCGGGAAATACTTTAAAACAACCGCTGAAACACTTATGTCTGAAGCTTCCGAGGGTGTTGGAGGGCGATTCCCACAGCGTTGTGGGCTTTGCGAGAAGTGCGGGTTTTAGTTGGGTTCACACCTATAGAAAAGTCAGCACGCCACAGCCGATCAAAATCTGAGGCCTGTAAAAAAGGGCCTACCTCCCGGTAAGCCCTTTTTCATTCCCGCGTACGAATCAATCCCCCATCGCTTCCCCCTCACGCCGAGGATCGGCCCCACCTGCCAACGAAGCATTTCCTTGCTCATCCTTGACCCGAACAATCGCCTGGGTACCGCTGGTCATGTCGATCTCACTCACGCTGTGCCCTTTGTCCTTCAGCGCCTGAATCAACTCTGCGCTGAACTCTCCCTGTTCCAGCTCTGTCGGGCCATTGCGGCTGCCGAAGTTGGGCAGGTTGATGGCGGCTTGTGGGTCGAGGTTCCAGTCGAGCAGGCCGATGGTGGATTTGGCGACGTATTCGATGATTTGCGAGCCGCCGGGGGAGCCGAGGGTGGCGAGGAATTCACCGCTCTGGCGGTCGAAGATCAGGGTCGGTGCCATGGACGAGCGTGGGCGTTTGCCGGGTTCAACGCGGTTGGCGACTTTTTGCCCGTTTTCTTCGGGGATGAACGAGAAGTCGGTCAGCTCGTTATTGAGCAGGAACCCCTGAACCATCACATGTGAGCCGAATCCGGATTCAATGGTGGTGGTCATGGACACGGCGCCGCCTTGGTCATCCACCGCCACCACTTGTGAGGTGGAGATACGCAGCGGCGATCGGTCCGGCGCGTAGGCCACCTGAATGCCGGGCGGGGTGCCGGGTTTGGCCACGCCCATACTGCGATCACCGATCAGGGCGGCGCGGCTGGCCAGATAGGCCGGGTCGACCAGCCCTTTGACAGGCACGGGCACGAAGTCGGCGTCGGCCACGTACAGCGCGCGGTCGGCGTAAGCCAGCCGCTCGGCTTCGGCGATCAGGTGCACCGCTTCCGGAACGGGCTCCGTGCCTGCGGGTTTGTGGGTCTTGACCGGTTTAAGCGGCGCCAGGGCGAAACGCGGGTCGCGGGTTTCCAGGGCCTGCAAGGTGCCGAGGATCTGCGCCACGGCGATCCCGCCGGACGACGGCGGCGGCATGCCGCACACCTGCCAGTGTTTGTAGTCGGTGCACAGCGGCGCGCGTTCCTTGGCCTGGTAGCCTTGGAGATCGTTCAGCGACAGGCTGCCGGGGTTGGCGTGCCCCTGAACCTTGGTGACGATCTCTTGCGCGATGGCGCCGTTGTACAACGCGTCAGGCCCTTCGTTGGCGATGCGTTTCAGCACAGCGGCCAATGCCGGATTCTTCAACAGTGTACCGACGGCTTTCGGGCTGCCATCAGCGTTCAGAAAGTAGGCCACCATGTCCGGCGAGCTGCGCATGGACGAATCCGAGGCGATCAATTGGTGCAGGCGCGGTGAGATGGGGAAGCCTTGCTCCGCGAGTCGGATGGCCGGTTCGAACAGCTTCGCCCACGGAAGACGACCGTATTTGTGGTGGGCCAACTCAAGCGCTCGCAACACGCCTGGTGTCCCCACCGAACGACCGCCAATCTGCGCCTGGGTGAACGCCATCGGTGTGCCGTCGGCCTGTAGGAAAAGTTTCTCGGTGGCGCCGAGCGGGGCGGTTTCGCGACCGTCGAAGGTGCGTACCGCCTTGCCATCCCAGAGCACGATCAATGCGCCGCCGCCAATGCCGGAAGATTGTGGCTCGACCAGCGTCAATACTGCTTGCATCGCTATCGCGGCATCAATCGCCGAGCCACCCTGGCGCAGCATCTCCCGGCCGGCTTCGGCCGCCAGAGGGTTGGCCGCTGCCGCCATATGTTTGGACGCGTACCGGGTTTGCAGGTTGGTGCGATAGCCCGAGGCGCTTTCTGGCGCAACCGGCAACGTTGACGTGGGTGGCGCGTTGCAGGCGGTGAGGATTAGCGCAGTGGCGATGAGCGACAGGGCCGAGCGGCGATAGCGGCTCAAGTGGAAGGCTGAGATCACGTTAGGGCACTCCGTCCGTGGGAAAGTTACCGGGACTTTATCGGCCGCCTCGGCGTGGCGCAAATCAAGGCCTACAGTAAAGCTGCTTTTGCCCTTCATGAGTCGACAGATTTTCTGTAGGGTCGAGGGCAAAGACTGGCCAGAAGATCAACTAGAGGCAGACATGCAGACCGAGTTCCCCACCCAGCCAAGTTACCGTACTCAACGAGAGCAGTTCCTCGCGGCAGCGATCGAGGCCGGTGCGACATTGACCGAATACCCGCATCCGCTCAAAGGGCCTTTCGGGGAGCCGTTGAGCACTGATGTGGCGGTACTGGGCGATCCGGGCGCCAAGCGCTTACTCATCGCGCTGAGCGGCACGCATGGCGTCGAAGGCTTTTACGGTTCGGGTTGCCAGATCAAATGGATGCAGGACTTGGGCAAGCGCTCACTGCCGGCCGATGTTGCAGTGGTGTTCATTCACTTGATCAATCCCTGGGGCACCGCCTGGCTGCGGCGGGTCAACGAAGACAACATCGACCTGAACCGCAATCACCTGAATTTCGAGCGCCCGCTGCCGGACAATCAGGCTTACGCCACGCTGCATGACATCTACGCCTGCACCGAGCTGCAAGGTCCTGAGCGTGAACGAGCCGATGCCTTGCTCGATGAGCAGATTCGCACGCATGGCTGGCCGGCGGTGATGTCGATTGTCGAGGGCGGCCAGCACAGTCACCCCGACGGTCTGTTTTACGGCGGGCTGGCGCCAAGCTGGTCGACCCGCACGTTGCACACCATCCTGCAAAAGCACATTGCCCATGCCGACGTGGCCATGTGTTTCGACTTGCACACGGGCGCCGGCGAGTACGGTCATCCGATGTTGCTGACGATCACCGAGGCGGCTTATCCGGCGCTCCCGCAGGCGCAGGCCATTTACGGTCCGTGGCTCTACACGCTGTTGACCGGCGCCGACACCTTGAGCGAAACCGGTGTGGCGGCGACCGCTACCGGCTACACCTCGCAGGCGCTAATCGATGCGTTACCGCAGGTACGGTTGATGCCCTTTGTGATTGAGTGCGGAACGTATCCGGGGGCCGACGTGCATCGTCATTTGCGCGATGACCACTGGCTGCATCTGCATGGCAACCCGGGTGATGCGGTGGGGCGCGGGATCAAGCTGAATCTGCTGGAGCAGTTCTATCCGGCGGACAATGACTGGCAGGCGATGGTCTGGCTGCGTACCTGGCAAATTTGGGAGCGGGCGCTGTCAGCGTTGCCGACGATTCGCACCTGAGGCGGATCACCCTGGACCCATGGGGTTCAGGGTACTTTTCTCGAGGCATAAAAAAACGGCCTACCTTTCGGTAAGCCGTTTTTAGTACTTGGTGGCTACACAGGGACTTGAACCCCGGACCCCAGCATTATGAATGCTATGCTCTAACCAACTGAGCTATGTAGCCAAGTGGCGCGCATTATTGGCTTGGAACGATGATGTGTCAAGCGTAAATCTAAAATATTTCTCTACGCTTTCAACTGCTTATCCTCCTGACCCGAAAAAACGGGCCGGAGGAGGGCATCAACTGAGCTGAAATCTCCCGGTATTCGCGCTCAGGGCCTTGCTGCCCTGGCTCAAGGTGTCTGCTGCCAGGTTCACCGCCCGCGCGCCTTCAAGCAACCTTACCGCCGCCTGATCGACTTGCTGAATGTTGCCGCTGACTTCATCGGCGGTGCTGGCCTGTTCTTCCACCGCGGTCGCGATGTGCGCCAGGGTGTCGGTCACGCCCTGCACCGCGAGGGCAATTTCCCCGAGGCGTTCACCCAGTCCGGTGACCGATTGGGCATCACTTTGTGCCTGGCTACAGGCCGCTTCCATCAGGCCGACTGCCTCATTCACGGTGCTGCGCAGGCTGTCGACCGTGCCGGCAATTTGCGCGGTGGAAGACTGGGTGCGTTGCGACAAGCTACGCACTTCATCGGCCACCACGGCAAAACCACGACCTTGCTCGCCCGCGCGAGCCGCCTCGATAGCCGCGTTGAGCGCCAACAGGTTGGTTTGCTCGGCGACACCGCGAATGGTGTCGACCACCAACTGAATCTGTTTTCCTTGCTCACTGACCCGACCCAGTGCCGCGGCGGTGTCGTTCAAGCGCTGATTGAGCTGCTGAATGCTGGCGGTGGTGCGCTGACTGTCTCGGCTGCTGTCGGCGGCAATGCGCTGGGTGTGCTGAGCGCTGCCTGACGCCTGTTCACAACTCTGGGCGACCCCTTGAGAGGTGGCCGCCAGTTGCGTGGCCGCAGCGGCGATCTGGCTGATTTGCAATTGTTGCGCTTCGACTTCGCCGAGTGCGCCGCTGGAGTGATGGTTGAGCGTGCGTACTGCGTTGCTCACCTGCAAGGTTTCGTGATCGACCCCCTGCAAGCTGTTGCGCAATTGCACCACGGCAACGTTCAGGGCGGTGCTGATGGCCGCCAGTTCGTCACGGCCCTGCACGGGGGCTTGCAGGCTCAGATTGCCGTCACGCAAGGCTTCGGCCAGCAGTGTGATGCCGCTGGCGCTGCGCCGGATCGAGGCTTGCAGGCAGATAAACAAGTACAGCGCGGCCAGTAGCAGGCAACCAAAGATCGTCGCCACCACAATGAACTGGCGAATCGCCGAGCCGTGGTAGTAATCCAGACGCTGATCCAGTGACATCAACGATTGCTGGCGCAGGGATGCAAGGTCGGTGAGCAGGGCGTCGAGGTTGCGTTCAAATTCTTCCGGCTTGAGGTTGATGCTGCCGCCGAACACGCCGTCATCCAGCACTTTCAGACTCGTGTCGAGCTGTTTGACGCTGTCTCGGTACAGCCCGGCCCAGCTTTGCAATGCGCTAGGCAGGCGAGCTTCCAGGAGCGTGGCGGTTTTCACCAACTGCTCCCGGGCATCGCCGATACGGCCGCGCAGGTCACGTAGTTGCAGACGGCTTTGCAGGGTGAATTGCCCGGAGACAACCGACGCCTGACCGACGCTGGCCAGGCGGCCGACCCGTTCGATCAGGTCCGGTGCGTGCTGGGTGGAGATTTGCGTCAGCAAATAGGTTTCCAGCCACGGTGCCAGCGTCAGGCGATTGTCCATGGCGATCTGTTCGCGCAGGGCTTGCAGGGCGCTCAAGGCGTTGGTGAAACGGTCGTAACCGTCCGGCCACCAGCCAACACCGTTCAGGCTTTTCGAGTCCAGGCCATTGAGCGCGGTTTGCAGGGCTTGATAACGGGTCAGCGTTTCGCCCTCGGCGCCTTCTGCTTTCAGCGCGTTGCCGAGGTCTGAGGTGGCTTGAGCAATGGCAGGCTGAATCGCATCAAACGCAGCCATCGCGGCGAGGGTTGCGGGCGTCGGCTGGCGATTGGTTTCCGTGGCGCGCCAGCGAGCAGCGCGATCACGCTGGGCCGCGAGCAGGTTGTCGAGCGCATCCAGCGCGAGCAACTGACGCACACCGGCACGTTCGCCGGAGATCAGGCTTAGTTTGGCGCGATAATCCTGACCGATCATCAACAGGCTGCCGGCCAGCGGCAGGATAAACAGCAGAAACAACAGCTGAAATTTGCGTGCGAAGCCAAAACGCCCCAGCAACCCGATCCCCGGTGATAAAAACGACATGCCCCATGACTCCTGTGGACACCACGCACCATCGGCGTGCGTCGAGGTCATTGCGACCGCGACCGGTGCCCTTTTAAAAGGCCTCGAAAGTTCACCCTCGCCAGCTCTGTAGGCCGACTCTGTAGCGAAACTTCCCATTCTCGGACCCCTTTGTAAGAGGCCCGCATTGAAGGGGTTAAACAACGCAAGATTTAGACCATGGCGTTGCGCTATCACCTATCGGGTGTTGAATATTTAGTTCGTTAGCTGGCTAAGTGGATGGCAATGTCGCACCGAAAAATGGCACATTGACGCACCTGCCCGCGTGCACCCATCTGCTATACGGAAATACTCATGGCTATCAGCAACGTTCAGACCGGCGCGACGTCTGTACCCGCGACTTCACAAAGCAGCCCTTTGGTCGTGCGCATCATCGGCGCGGTGGCGCTGGCGCACCTCATCAACGACTTGATCCAGTCGGTGCTGCCGTCGATTTATCCGATGCTCAAGGCTAACTATGGCCTGACGTTTACCCATGTCGGATTGATCACGCTGACCTTTCAATTGACCGCTTCGCTATTGCAGCCGTGGGTCGGTTACTACACGGATCGACATCCCAAACCCTGGCTGCTTCCCGCCGGGACGGTGTGCACGCTGATCGGCATTGTCATGATGTCGATGGTCGGCACTTTTCCGTTGATTCTGCTGGCGGCGGGGCTGATCGGTATCGGCTCGTCGACCTTTCACCCGGAAGCCTCTCGCGTGGCCCGACTGGCCTCTGGTGGACGTTTTGGACTGGCGCAATCAACCTTTCAGGTGGGCGGGAATGCCGGGTCGGCGTTCGGGCCATTGCTGGCGGCCGTGATCATCATTCCCTACGGTCAGGGGAATGTGGCCTGGTTCGGGCTATTCGCCGTGTTCGCGCTGTTCGTGCTCTACCGAATCAGCCGCTGGTACGCCAATCACTTGAACCTGTTCAAGCTCAAGCAGGGCCAGGCAGCGACGCATGGCTTGTCGAAGGGCAGGGTGATCAGTGCGCTGGTGGTGCTCGGGTTGCTGGTGTTCTCCAAGTACTTCTACATGTCCAGCCTCACCAGTTACTTCACGTTCTACCTGATCGAGAAGTTCGACCTGTCGGTGGCCAGTTCGCAGCTGCACTTGTTCCTGTTTTTGGGTGCGGTTGCGGCGGGGACCTTCTTCGGTGGGCCGATTGGGGACAAGATCGGGCGTAAGGCGGTGATCTGGTTCTCGATCCTCGGTGTCGCGCCGTTCACGTTGCTGCTGCCGCATGTCGACCTGTTCTGGACCAGCGTCCTGAGCGTGATTATCGGCTTCATCCTCGCCTCGGCGTTTTCCGCGATTGTGGTGTACGCGCAGGAATTGGTGCCGGGTAATGTCGGGATGATTGCCGGGGTGTTCTTTGGCTTGATGTTCGGTTTTGGGTAAGCGCTCCATAAAACCCACCTAGTCAAAGGTGGGCGGTGCGGTTAGCTATGAGATTGGGGTGCGCAGTTCCAAGGTAGCAGGGCTTCGTAATCTTCCACCGAAGCCGCCATTGGCAGGCGCTCAAGTGCGTGGCGCAGCCACGCATAGGGCTCTTGGCCGTTGGCTTTAGCAGTCTCGACCAAGCTGTAAAGTTGAGCGCTAGCCGTCGCCCCTTTTGGCGTGTCGCTAAACAACCAGTTTTTTCTTCCGATAACGAACGGCCGTATTGCACGTTCTGCGGCGTTGTTGTCGATGGGCAAGTAACCTTCCTCGACGTACCGCTCGAGTTTGTTCCAGTTGTTTGCCAAGTAGCTGACGGCTTTGCCCAATGCGTTCTGTGTAGTCACGTACGGCAGCGTCTTTAGCATCCAGTCTTTCAGTTGACTCAGCACGCTGGCGCTCAACTCCTGGCGGCCTCTTTTCCGCGCCTCATCACCACTCCGTTTGTAGGCGATCTCGATGCCATATAGTTTGCTGATCAACTTCAATGCGATGTCGGCCCGTCCTGTCTTGCCCTTGGGCTGTACTTTTTGCGCTTCGACAAATTTACGCCGTGCGTGAGCCCAACACCCTAAACGTTCAACTCCGGCCTGTGCTCCCAGCGCGTTGTAACCCGCGTAATCGTCAGTCATGACGTAGCCGCGATAACCTTCGAGCAGGCGCGACGGCACCTCCTGCGCTCGGCTGGTGGAGTAGTCGAAAAGGATCACCGGTTTGTCTGGCGGGCCGCCGGTTTGCACCCACATCCAGGACTGACTGCTCGGCTCTCGGTCAGGCTCTTTCAACACCTGTACGCGTGTTTCATCGCAGTGGATGACACGGCTGGCCAACAGGCTATCGCGCATTAAATTCAGCAGCGGCTGGAAGTGCTCGCCGCACTGGATAACCCAGCGAGCCAGGGTCTGGCGCGGAATATCGATGCCGTGGCGGCCTAGTACTTTTTCAAAACGGTGAAGCGGCAGACCGTCCACGTACTTGGTGGTCAGCAGCATCGCCAGAACACTTGGGCTGGCCATGCTTTTTTCAATCAGTTGAGCCGGCTTATCCGCAGTGACCGGTGCCGTCTCACAATCGCGGCAGCCATAAACTTTGCGCACATGTTTGATAACGCGAATCTGCATCGGCACGATTTCAAGCTGCTCGCTGACTTCTTCGCCAATGGCGTGTTTGCGGCAGCCGCAAACGCAAGTCAGTTCATCCTCGGGAAGTTCGTGGATGACTTCGATACGTGGCAGGTCGGCGGGCAGCGGCTTTCGTTTACCGCGACGCCTGGCTGGACCGACGACCTCTTCTTCAGCGTCTTCGCCGACGGGTTCGGCGATGCTTTCAGTTTCGTTGAAAAGAGCTAACTGCGGCGTGGCCGGATCGGCTGTTTGTTCGGACTTGCGTCCGAACAGGCGCTGACGCAGCAGCGCGTTTTCTTCTTCAAGATGAACAATACGGCCCTTGTTAGACTCGCGCTCAAGCAGCATTTGCTCTAGCAATTGCTTGAGCAGCGCAGGATCGTCAGGAAGATCTTTGGGCATTGAAATCATGCCCTGGATTATAACGAATCAGGCCACGAATCGCGGCGTCAAAACCTGATGAGGACGGTTACGCCAGAGGTCGAAACCGTCGAGCATCCAGTTGAGTTCCTGAACAGTTAGGACAATCGCCTCGTCGGTGGCATCGGGCGATGTTTTGAATCGCTCAGATTCAAGGCGCTTGAGCCAAAGGCAGAAGCCGTTGCGCTCCCAGTACAAAATCTTCACGCGGTTGCGCGGTTTGTTGAGGAAGACGAAGAGCACCGGGTCAAACACGGCGACCTTGATGTCCAGCTCGACCAGCGCAGCCAGGCCATCAATGGATTTTCGGAAGTCGACGGGCTTGGGGTACAGATACACTTTTTCGACTTTTGCGTCGGGTCGCATCATGGCGGATGGGCTCCAGAAAGGAATCGGGAGCACAGCATCCGGGATCAATTGGCGGCTTTGAATGTGGGGTTCATGGAGCGGTTACGGTTTTGGCGGGATTGGTGCTGCGTTGCTCGGGCATCTGGCGGATGTGCACGGTATCGAGTACGTGTACTTCCTGTGCTCGTTCTTGCCATTGTTGGGTGTGCTGGCGATCTTACTGCCAAGAACCAAAAAGGCCTGACCGTACATTGGTTTGTGTGATGGATAAATGTTTCAGGCACAAAAAAGCCGCGTATCAAACGCGGCTTTTTCTTTGTCTATCTGAAATACATAGAAAGAAAACCAGATTTGTATTCGGCAATATTCATCCTAGGAAAAATATTTTGCGATTTTTGAAATGTAGATGGTAGTGATAGTTTGCACTCTTGCAGCAAGCTGTCGTTATCAAAAAAAAGTACAGTGGGACCATCGTTGTCTTTTTGCTCTGCAAGGAACGAATCCAAGAAGTCTAATATCAATAGGCTCGTTGCTTTATTGTTGTCGCTGGCTTTTATATCTTCTCTTCCGAAAAAGTCTAGATATTCAATATGTAGTTCTTCAAAAAGCTTGAACGTTCGAACTCGTGAGCCTGCAAAAAAATCAAGTCTCGGAAATGATCTTAGATCTAAGATTCTGCGAGGGCGATATTTTTTAGCGAACTCTGAGAAAGCACCGCTTTTAGTCATCTCAGGCTCCCGCATGAGAACGACTGTGCCCATGGTTGAAGTGTAATCTGAGAATTCTGTCATGGTGTCTTCCTCAATTTCAGGTCGAACATATGAAGAGCTTTTAGACGTGGAGATTAACCTTAATCCACTGGTTTTTGACGCGTGCTTACTCATCTGCTGGGCTCGCGATGTTAGCGATTAGACGATCTTCTATTTCTTTGTAGTCGATTCTTAGAAGCCCGGATGCCCATTCAGGTTCTCCAATGTGCATTTTTCCAGAGCTGTTTTTTAGAGGACGATTTTTAATGAATGCCCTCTTGTAAAGCCTTGGTGCAACACCTGTGAAGGGGCGAAATAATACTCTAGGGTGATCTTCTTTGTCGCTAGACTTAATTATAATATCGCTGGGCGCTGTCCAGCCGTCCAAGGATTGAGCTATCGCGTCCCCGTGCAGTTTGAATGCAAGGCTCTTAGGGTAAGGCTCAATGTATTGAACTTCATCAACTCCAGCTGAAACGATATGTCTGGCACAGTAGTGGCAGGGGAACGTCGTAACAAATAGTCTGCCGCCAACCGGTGAAGCTCCCTTTCGAGCTGCACTCAATAAAGCATCCATTTCAGCATGAACTGCTCGACTAAATTCAAGCAGACGCCCGATGCCTGTTTTCTTTAATTTAAGCTTTAAGTCTGATAGCTTAAAGTCCTTCAGTTCGGGAATTGTGTCGATAAGCTCTTTGATTATGATTTCTTGGTGTTCGTTGCTACTGCAGTATTCATTTGTATATGCGCAACGATGATCGTGAGGAGTTTGGCCTGTTTGGGTAGAGAAGTTACTACCGTAAACGCCTCCTCCGGCACTTGGAACCTCATTTGTTCCGGTAGAGACCAGGTTTCCAGATTTGTCCATAAGTGCAGCGCCTACTTGCCTTGATAGGCAAGCACTAGTCATCTGCGCGCCGTACGCATGAAACATGCCGGTTTCATTTGGTTGTGGGCGTACAACTTTAGAGTAGGTAAGTATGTCTATCAATCGACCAAGTTGATCATTTACATCCCATAGAGGATTTTCTTTTTTTCTTTCTCTATCTAAGAAGCGAGGTGCGGTATTGTCAATGAAAAAATCTGCGAGGTGGAATGTGTCTGTTACTTTTTGGCCGTTGTTAATGCCGGAGTCTTCATCTCGCGCTATGAAATCATCAATTTCCGACGCTGCTGAGACTCGGCATTTACTATCCCTAAGTCTCGAGTGTCGCATGTCACCTTCGCAAACCACACCGATTAAGCAAAAAGCTTCTTGATATACGCTTCTTAAGAGTTCTACTTCCGCAGGATGTTTTAGAGAGTCTAAAATATATACGCGAAATTTCTTTTCAGATTCTGCTTTCGTTAAATCTTTGACAGACGCTAGACGGATTTTTTTAATTTCGGAGACTAAGCTTACTGCTACGCCTGCTGTGTCAAATGTTCGAATTTTGTCGCCTGCATCTTGTAAAGATTGAGCTCGTGCTAACTTGGACTCGGTTTTTATTTCGATTTTATTTGTTGATGCCCAGTTTTCAATAGCATCACTTGCTTTTAATATTGTGATTTCTACATCGGCAATAGCTGTTTTTAGTCTCTGCTCAAGCGCTGTTGCAATCCAGCTGGTCCCTGATCCTGCCGGGCCGACGACTGCAAAAATGAGTTCGTTTGCTACGAATTCCTTCAAAAGGGTGTTGGAGCCCTTTCGATTTTCATTTGAGGCTGATTGGACAATTTGCCTAGCTACCGCCATTTTCAAATTCCTTTTGAGTCCGTTTTTCGACGAGTATCCAAAAAAGTAACGTAGCACCCGAGGGTAATAGTAGATCCGTTACCAGGTGCTGGCGAAAATCTTTCAAGGTGTGTTGGTTTTTTATTGTTTCTGTGAATCGCCTAATGACCTCCATGTCATTAGCGGTTACAGAGTCGACAATACAAGCAATAAATGAGCCGATAACAAGCGATTTGGAGCGCCTCTCGGTTCAGCGAGTGACTGTACCTAGCTACACGTTAAAACGGAAGTGCATCACGTCGCCGTCTTTAACGATGTAATCCTTGCCTTCCAGACGCCATTTGCCGGCTTCTTTGGTGCCGGCTTCGCCCTTGTACTGGATGAAGTCGTCGTACGCGATCACTTCGGCGCGGATGAAGCCTTTTTCGAAGTCGGTGTGGATCACGCCAGCGGCTTGCGGTGCGGTGGCACCGACGCGGACGGTCCAGGCGCGGACTTCTTCGACGCCGGCGGTGAAGTAGGTCTGCAGGTGCAGCATTTCATAGCCAGCGCGGATTACGCGGTTCAGGCCAGGTTCTTCGAGGCCCAGGGCTTCGAGGAACATGTCTTTCTCGTCGCCGTCTTCCAGCTCGGCGATTTCGGCTTCGATCTTGTTGCAAACCGGAACCACCATGGCGCCTTCTTCGTCGGCGATGGCCTTGACGATGTCGAGCAGCGGGTTGTTCTCGAAACCGTCTTCAGCGACGTTGGCGATGTACATGACCGGCTTGGTGGTCAGCAGGTGGAAGCCACGAACCACAGCTTTGTCGTCGGCGCCCATGTTCTTCATCAGCGTGCGCGCAGGCTTGCCGAGGGTGAAGTGAGCGATCAGTTGCTCAAGCAGGCCTTTCTGGACCACGGCGTCCTTGTCGCCACCCTTGGCATTACGGGCGACTTTCTGCAGTTGCTTTTCGCAGCTGTCGAGGTCGGCGAAGATCAGTTCCAGGTCGATGATCTCGATGTCGCGTTTCGGGTCGACGCTGTTGGAGACGTGAATTACGTTCTCGTCTTCGAAGCAGCGGACCACGTGGGCGATGGCATCGGTTTCACGGATGTTGGTGAGGAACTTGTTGCCCAGGCCTTCACCTTTCGAGGCGCCGGCAACGAGGCCCGCGATGTCGACGAATTCCATGGTGGTCGGCAGGATGCGCTTCGGATTGACGATAGCCGCCAGGGCGTCCAGACGCGGATCCGGCATCGGCACGATACCGGTGTTCGGCTCGATAGTGCAGAAGGGGAAGTTCTCGGCCGCGATCCCGGATTTGGTCAGGGCGTTGAATAGGGTGGACTTGCCGACGTTAGGCAGGCCGACGATGCCGCAATTGAATCCCATGGTGTATTCCCCGAGGAGTGAGTCAGGCCTTCTGGCTGTGCAGGTTTTTCATCGCGCGGTTCCATTCACCGGCGAGGATATCCGGCAGCACGCCGAGGGCAAAGTCGATGCTGGCATCGAGTTTTTCCTGTTCGGCGCGTGGCGCACGACCCAGGACGAAATTTGAAACCATACTGGCAACGCCCGGGTGGCCAATGCCAAGCCGCAAGCGGTGAAAGGTATTCTGATTGCCCAATTGCGCAATGATGTCGCGCAACCCGTTGTGACCGCCATGGCCGCCGCCCTGCTTGAGCTTGGCAACGCCCGGAGGCAGATCGAGTTCGTCGTGCGCCACGAGGATTTCTTCAGGCTTGATGCGGAAGAAACCCGCCAGAGCTGCTACGGCCTGGCCGCTACGGTTCATGTACGTGGTGGGAATCAGCAGACGAACATCCTGACCCTGATGCGAATAGCGCCCGGTCAGGCCAAAATATTTGCGATCGGCGACAAGGTTTACCCCTTGTGCGTTCGCGATGCGCTCAACAAAAAGGGCCCCTGCGTTATGCCGGGTCTGTTCGTATTCAGCGCCTGGATTTCCCAGGCCAACGATCAGTTTAATGGCAGTCACGATAGGGGCCCTTCCTTGGAGTGGTGGATAACATCGCCGCAATCAGTGTGTGCGGCGAAAGTGGACGAAAATTGCTCATTTACCATTATGTAAACTCCGCGTTCTCGCCCGCTTTCTCGCTACGTTCCAGTCCGCGATGTTTCCGGTCACTCCGGCGTACAGAGTAAATTACTCTGCAGCGCCTTCTGCAGCTTCTGGAGCAACACGTGGAGCGTGAACGTTGGCAACAGCCAGGTCGTTACCGTGAGCCAGAGCAACAAATTCAACGCCTTTAGGGGCGGTGATGTCGGACAGGTGAATGATCGCGCCGACTTCAGCGTTAGCCAGGTCAACTTCGATGAATTCAGGCAGGTCTTTTGGCAGGCAAGACACTTCGATTTCAGCAACAACGTGCGAAATCTCGCCGCCTTTCTTCACTGGAGCAGCTTCGTTGATGAAGTGCACAGGAACGGTAGCGGTCAGCTTTTGGCCGGCAACTACGCGTACGAAGTCAGCGTGCAGCACGTGGCCTTTGGCCGGGTGACGTTGCAGAGCTTTGATGATTACGTTTTGCTTGGTGCCGCCAACGTTCAGCTCGATGATGTGGCTGTAAGCCGCTTCGTTTTCGAGCAGTTTGGCAACTTCTTTAGCCAGCATGCTGATGGATTCAGGGGCTTTTTCGCCACCGTAAACTACAGCTGGTACCAGGCTTGCGAGACGACGCAGGCGGCGGCTCGCACCTTTCCCCAGGTCGGAACGCACTTCAGCATTCAGGGTAAAATCGTTCATGTTGTATCTCCAAAATAACCACATTCGCCCCAGCGTTTGCGACCAGCGCTAAAGGCGATATGGGCAAAAAAGCCCCGCCCCGACAGGAATGCCGGGGCGGGGCGCTTTTCGTCAACGTGATGAATGAGAAGGGCAGGGCCCTTAACGGAACATCGCGCTGATCGATTCTTCATTGCTGATGCGGCGGACCGCCTCGGCAACTACCGGCGCGATATCCAGTTGACGGATACGCGAGCAGGCTTGTGCAGCAGCGGACAACGGGATGGTGTTAGTCACCACCAGTTCGTCCAGCATGGAATTTTCGATGTTTTCGATCGCCCGACCGGACAGCACAGGGTGTGTGCAGTAGGCGAAAACCTTGGCCGCGCCATGCTCTTTCAAAGCCTTTGCCGCGTGGCACAGAGTGCCGGCGGTATCGACCATGTCATCGACCAGAATACAGGTACGCCCTTCGACATCGCCGATGATATGCATCACTTCAGAGTGATTGGCTTTCTCACGGCGTTTGTCGATGATCCCGAGATCCACGCCCAGGGATTTGGCAACAGCCCGTGCACGCACGACGCCACCAATGTCCGGGGACACGATCATCAGGTTTTCGAAGCGCTGATCTTCAATGTCATCCACCAGTACCGGGGAGCCGTAGATGTTATCTACCGGAATATCGAAGAAACCCTGGATTTGGTCAGCATGCAGATCAACCGTGAGAACACGGTCGATACCGACTACGGTAAGCATGTCAGCAACGACTTTCGCGCTGATAGCTACACGTGCGGAACGCGGACGGCGATCCTGTCGGGCATAACCAAAGTAAGGAATAACAGCAGTGATACGAGTAGCCGAGGAGCGGCGGAAGGCATCAGCCATCACTACCAGTTCCATCAGGTTATCGTTGGTCGGAGCGCAAGTCGGCTGAATAATGAAGACATCTTTACCGCGGACGTTTTCATTGATCTCGGCTGTAATTTCGCCGTCGGAAAACTTACCGACAGAGATGTCACCGAGAGGGATATGCAGCTGACGTACGACACGCCGAGCCAGATCGGGGTTAGCGTTCCCCGTAAAGACCATCATCTTGGACACGCGCAGTACCTGAAGGCTGAGGGTAACCTGGATGAGTATAGGAAAATGGCAGGGGCGGCTGGATTCGAACCAACGCATGGCAGGATCAAAACCTGCTGCCTTACCGCTTGGCGACGCCCCTGTATCTGTTGCAACGATTACCCAGTAATCGGTTCCTTTAGAGCAGACTTTGCAGCTTGCGATGCAACATCGAAACGTTGCTTCCCTTTGCTACAAATCCTGTAAGGGTCTCTGTAAGAAGGGCCGAGACTTTATCAGCTTCAGCTTTGCTTGGGAAGCCCCCAAACACACAACTTCCAGTTCCGGTGAGTTTTGCTTCGGTAAATTTACCTAACAAATTCAAAGCGTTACGTACCTCTGGATAACGCCTTGTTACCACCGGTAAGCAGTCATTACGACTGTTTCCCTTGGGAACGGGGCGCACTTTAATGGGAGGAGAGTTACGTGTCAACAGCGGATCTGAAAAAATTTCTGCTGTACTTACAGATACTTGCGGTACCAGCACGACATACCACGGTTCTTCGGGGTCTACAGGGGTCAGTTTCTCCCCTACGCCTTCGGCAAATGCCGCGTGGCCGCGCACGAAAACCGGGACGTCAGCGCCCAGTCCCAGGCCCAGCGCCGCCAGTCGATCCTCGTCCCAACCCAATTGCCAGAGATGATTCAGGCCCAGCAATGTCGTCGCGGCATTGGAGCTGCCGCCGCCAATTCCGCCCCCCATGGGCAGAATTTTTTCGATCCAGATGTCCATGCCGAGCGCACAACCGGATTGCTCCTGCAGTTGCTTCGCGGCCTTGACGATCAAATTGCTGTCGTGGGGAACGCCATCGAATTCGGTATGTAGGCGGATCACACCGTCGTCGCGAACGGCGAAGGTGATTTCATCGCCGTAATCGAGGAACTGAAAAATCGTCTGCAACTCGTGATAACCGTCTTCACGGCGACCGAGGATGTGCAGCATCAGATTGAGTTTGGCCGGGGAGGGCAGCGTCAAGCGCGGAGTCGTCATATTCACGACCCCAGCTTGCGTGGTTGCCATTCCTTGATCACCAGCGTGACATCAAGGTCGGTGCCGTGCAGTTTGATCTTTTCGGGCAGCCAGAAACCGTTTTGTTGTGTGTAAGAAGAGTATTCAACCTGCCAGCCATCCTGTTCGAGGCTCGCCAGGCGGCTGTCGGTATCCAGCGTCAATTTGCTTTTGCTGTCGGGCGCCGGGAGTCCACGGACCCACCAGGCCAGATTCGACACCGGTAATTTCCAGCCCATTTGTTCTTCCAGCAGGATTTCCGGGTTCGGTGCGTCATATCGGCCCTGATTGGCGACCTCCAGCGAGACCTTGCCAGGTCGGCCGGTCAGGCGTGCGGCACCGCGACCCAGTGGGCCGGAAAGGCGGATGTCGTAGTAATCCTGACGTTGCAGCCAGAACAAGGTGCCGCTGCCCGAGTCTTTGGGCGCGCGGATGCCGATCTTGCCGTTGATTTGCCAACCGTCGAGGCTGGTCAGTTGCTGCTTGTGTTCGCGCCATTGGGCCGGGTTTCCGTGACCTTCGACCGACTCGCGGGCACCGAAGCCTGCGCAACCGGCGAGCAGGGCGATAAAACTGAAAACGATAAGGTGGCGCAAAAACATAATCTTAAAGAGTCTCTGATCCGGTCAGGCGCTTGATGGTGCCGCGCAGGGTAGGGCTGTCAGGTTGTTCCTTGAGGAATTTGCCCCAGATTTGTTTGGCTTCCCGCTGTTTGCCATTGGCCCACAGGACTTCACCCAGGTGGGCGGCGACTTCCTGATCGGGGAAGCGATCCAGCGCCTGGCGCAGATAGCGCTCGGCTTCATCGAGATTGCCCAAGCGGTAGTTCACCCAGCCGAGGCTGTCGAGTACTGCCGGGTCTTCCGGATTGATCTGGTGTGCCTGTTCGATCAGGGCCTTGGCTTCGGCGTAGCGAGTGGTGCGATCAGACAGGGTGTAGCCGAGCGCATTCAATGCCATGGCATTGTCCGGGTCGCGCTTGATGATCAGGCGCAAGTCTTTTTCCATCTGCGCCAGGTCATTGCGTTTTTCCGCCTGCATGGCGCGGGTGTACAGCAGATTCAGATCATCCGGGTACTGCTGCAATGCTTTCTGCAAGACAGCCCAGGCCTTGTCCCCCTGTTTATTGGCAGACAGGGTTTCGGCCTCGATCAAATACAACTGAATGGCGTAATCCGGCTGCTCGTCGCGCTCGCCCGCCAGGTGGCGTTGCGCTTCGGCGGTCTTGCCGTTGTCCATCAGAATATCGGCCTGACGCAATTGTGCCGGCAGGTATTCGTTACCCGGCCCGACTTTGCCGTACTCGATCAGCGCGCCTTGAGGGTCGTTGCGTTCTTCAGCGATACGGCCGAGATTCAGGTGGGCGGAATCAACGTGGCTATCGCGGGCGATCAGCTCTTCAAGCAAGCCCTTGGCCTGGTCCCAGTCCTTGGCTTCCAGGCAGACCAGCGCCAGGGAATAACGCAACTCGTCGTCTTCCGGGTATTGCTGAACCAGGCTGGAAAACTCGGCTTTGGCGTCATCCATGCGGTCCTGTTCAACCAGCATGCGCGCGTAAGTCAGGCGCAGGCGCTTGTCGTCCGGGTATTTCTTGATGCTTTTTTGCAGCAGCGGCAACGCTTCGTCGCCACGGTTGAGCACTTGCAGCAGGCGCGCGCGCAGCAGGATCGGGGCGATTTCGCCATCGTCCGGTGGATTGTTTTCCAGCAGGGTCAGCGCGCCTTTGGCGTCGCCGTCCTGTTGCATCAGCAAGGCTTTGCCGAAGATCAACTGGCTGTTTTTCGGGTGGCGCTGCAACAAGCTGTCGAAACTTTTCATCAAGCCGTTGCGCGTGTCCTGGTCAGTATCGGCTGCGGCCAGGGCAAGAAAGTCGAAATGCGTGTCGCCTTTGCCTAGCAGGACTTTCTCCATATAGACCATGGAGTCGTCATAACGACCGGCACGGGCCAGTTGCACGGCGGCCGCACGCTGCGCTTCAAGGTCGTTTGGGGCGTTTTTTGCCCAGATCAGCGCGGTGTCCAGAGCGGCCTGATCGGCGCCCAGGTACTCGGCAATGCGAAATGCTCGCTCGGAGATGCCCGGATCCTGTGTGTTGATGGCCTGGGTCACGTAGTTGTCCAAAGCAATGTCGTAACGATTGCGCTGGCCAGCCAGTTCGGCGCTCAACAGGCTGAAGACGGTTTCTTCACTGAGTGAGCTGTAAACCTTGGGCTTTTCAGGGGCCGGACTGCTGTCTTCAACCGGCGGTGTACCGTCCGGCGACACGGGTGCCAAGGCCTGGCAGCCGCTGAGGAAGACAAAAGCGAGGAGCAACGCGGAGGATCTATTCATATAGGAAAAGGACGACTAACCTGCGGTCGGATCATCATGACACAAGCCTTCGGCCAAACATAACCGAGTCTCAATCGAGGCCTTTATAGAGGCGGGACATTGGGACAATAGTCAGCGGTAGTTGTTCTGTCTGTGGCGAAGTAGGACAATTGCCGGCTTCACGTCACCATCAGCGACCTTGAATGGCCTTCCTTGCACTCGGTATCAACCACAAGACTGCTTCAGTAGACGTCCGCGAGCGCGTGGCCTTTACCCCTGAGCAGCTGGTGGAGGCGTTGCAGCAGCTCTGCCGCCTCACCGACAGCCGCGAAGCTGCGATCCTCTCCACCTGCAATCGCAGTGAACTCTATATAGAACAGGATCACCTTTCGGCTGACATTGTGTTGCGCTGGTTGGCCGACTATCACCATTTGAGCCTCGAAGAGCTGCGTGCGAGCAGTTATGTGCACGAAGATGATGCGGCAGTTCGTCACATGATGCGGGTTGCCTCCGGGCTCGACTCGCTGGTGTTGGGCGAGCCGCAGATTCTTGGTCAGATGAAGTCGGCCTACGCCGTCGCCCGCGAGGCCGGCACCATTGGCCCATTGCTGGGGCGCTTGTTTCAGGCCACATTCAACGCGGCCAAGCAAGTGCGCACCGATACCGCCATTGGTGAAAACCCGGTGTCCGTGGCGTTTGCCGCCGTCAGCCTGGCCAAACAGATTTTCAGTGACTTGCAACGCAGCCAGGCCTTGCTGATCGGCGCTGGCGAAACCATCACCCTGGTCGCGCGCCATCTGCACGAGCTGGGCGTAAAACGCATTGTCGTCGCCAACCGCACCCTGGAACGCGCGAGTATTCTGGCCGAGCAGTTTGGCGCCCACGCCGTGCTGCTCTCGGACATCCCGGCTGAGCTTGTGCGCAGCGACATCGTTATCAGCTCCACCGCCAGCCAGTTGCCGATTCTTGGCAAAGGTGCGGTGGAAAGCGCCCTGAAGCTGCGCAAGCACAAGCCGATCTTCATGGTGGACATCGCCGTCCCGCGCGATATCGAGCCGGAAGTCGGCGAACTGGACGACGTTTACTTGTATAGCGTCGACGATCTCCACGAAGTAGTCGCCGAGAACCTCAAGAGCCGTCAGGGCGCAGCCCAGGCGGCGGAAGAAATGGTCTCGGTCGGCGCCGAAGATTTCATGGTCCGCCTGCGCGAGCTGGCGGCGGTGGATGTGCTCAAGGCTTATCGTCAACAAAGCGAGCGCCTGCGCGACGAAGAGTTACAGAAGGCCCAGCGCCTGCTGGCAAATGGCAGCAGCGCCGAAGACGTGCTGGTGCAACTGGCGCGTGGCCTGACCAACAAACTGTTGCACGCACCCAGTGTGCAATTGAAGAAGCTTTCTGCCGAAGGCCGCCTCGATGCGCTGGCCATGGCCCAGGAACTCTTTGCCCTGAATGAGGGCTCATCGGATAGCTTTTCGGATAAAAAACCGCAATGAAAGCGTCACTGCTCAATAAGCTGGACATCCTCCAGGACCGTTTCGAGGAATTGACCGCCTTGCTTGGCGATGGCGAAGTCATTTCCGATCAAAACAAATTCCGCACCTATTCCAAGGAGTACGCGGAAGTCGAGCCGATTGTCGGCACCTATAAACAGTTGCTCAAAGTGCAAGGCGACCTTGAAGGCGCCCAGGCACTGCTCAAGGACAGCGACCCGGACATGCGCGAAATGGCCGTGGAAGAAGTCCGCGAAGCCAAAGAGCAACTGATCGAACTCGAAGCCAGCCTGCAACGCATGCTGCTCCCCAAAGATCCGAACGACGGCCGCAACGTGTTCCTCGAAATCCGTGCCGGCACCGGTGGTGACGAGGCGGCGATTTTCTCCGGCGACCTGTTCCGCATGTATTCGCGTTACGCCGAGCGACGCGGTTGGCGAGTGGAAATCCTCTCGGAGAACGAAGGCGAACACGGTGGCTATAAAGAAGTCATCGCCCGGGTCGAAGGTGACAACGTCTACGGCAAGCTGAAATTCGAATCCGGAGCGCACCGTGTGCAACGGGTTCCGGCCACCGAGTCCCAGGGGCGCATCCACACCTCGGCCTGCACCGTGGCGGTGTTGCCCGAGCCGGACGAACAGGAAACGATCGAGATCAACCCGGCGGATTTGCGGGTCGATACCTATCGCTCCTCGGGGGCCGGTGGTCAGCACGTCAACAAGACCGACTCGGCGATCCGCATCACGCACTTGCCGTCCGGTATTGTCGTGGAGTGCCAGGAAGAACGCTCGCAGCACAAAAACCGCGCCCGGGCGATGTCCTGGCTGTCGGCCAAACTTAATGATCAGCAAACCAGCGCCGCGGCAAATGCCATCGCCAGCGAGCGTAAATTGCTGGTCGGTTCCGGTGATCGCTCCGAGCGGATCCGTACCTACAACTTTGCCCAGGGCCGGGTCACCGACCACCGGGTTAACCTGACGCTGTATTCGCTCGACGAAATCCTCGCCGGCGGGGTCGATGCAGTGATCGAGCCGTTGCTGGCCGAGTACCAGGCCGATCAATTGGCAGCGATAGGTGAATAAATGACGATCATTGCCAGTTTGTTGCGCGCCGCCGATTTGCCTGACTCGCCCACGGCGCGTCTGGATGCCGAGCTGCTGCTCGCTGCCGCATTGGGCAAGCCCCGCAGTTTTCTGCACACCTGGCCGGAGCGCATTGTTCCCAGTGAAGCGGCGCTGACGTTTGCCAGTTACTTGCAGCGCCGTCGTGTCGGCGAGCCAGTGGCTTACATTCTGGGGCAGCAAGGGTTTTGGAAGCTGGACCTTGAAGTGGCTCCGCACACATTGATACCGCGCCCCGACACCGAACTGCTGGTGGAAGCTGCGCTTGAGTTGTTGCCGGCCACACCTGCCAAGGTTCTAGACCTTGGCACCGGCAGCGGTGCCATCGCCTTGGCCCTGGCCAGCGAGCGCCCGGCGTGGAAGGTCACGGCAGTGGATCGCGTGCTTGAAGCCGTGGCACTGGCCGAGCGTAACCGCCAGCGCCTGCACCTCAATAACGCCACGGTGCTGAGCAGCCATTGGTTCAGCGCCCTGGCAGGTCAGCGTTTTCAACTGATCATCAGCAACCCGCCTTACATCCCTTCCTCCGACCCGCATCTGGTGGAAGGCGACGTGCGCTTCGAGCCGGCCAGTGCGCTGGTGGCCGGTGTCGACGGGCTCGACGATCTGCGCTTGATCGTCGCCCAGGCACCGGATTACCTCGAAGCCGGTGGCTGGCTGATGCTCGAACACGGCTACGATCAAGCCAGTGCGGTACGCGATTTGCTGCTGACTCACGGTTTTGAAGACGTCCATAGCCGTACCGACCTGGGTGGTCACGAACGTATCAGCCTGGGGCGCCTGCCGTGCTGAATGATCAGGAATTGTTGCGCTACAGTCGGCAGATTCTGTTGCAACACGTCGACATCGACGGCCAGTTGCGCTTGAAAGAGAGCCGCGTGTTGATCGTCGGCCTCGGTGGTCTCGGTTCACCGGTTGCGCTCTACCTGGCCGCTGCTGGCGTGGGTGAGCTGCACCTTGCCGACTTCGACACGGTCGACCTGACCAACCTGCAGCGTCAGATCGTTCACGACACCGATAGCATCGGCCTGAGCAAGGTTGATTCGGCGATCAAACGCCTGAGCGCGATCAATCCCGAGATAAAACTGATCGCCCATCGCGCCGCACTGAACGAGGATTCCTTGGCCGCCGCCGTGGCTGCGGTGGATCTGGTGCTTGATTGTTCAGATAACTTCTCCACCCGAGAAGCGGTCAATGCTGCCTGTGTCACCGTCCGCAAACCACTGGTCAGTGGCGCGGCGATTCGCCTCGAAGGGCAATTGTCGGTGTTCGACCCGCGCCGTCCGGAGAGCCCGTGCTACCACTGTTTATACGGGCATGGCAGCGAAGCCGAGCTGACGTGCAGCGAAGCCGGTGTCGTCGGGCCCTTGGTGGGTTTGGTGGGGAGCCTTCAGGCACTGGAAGCCATGAAACTGCTGGTCGGTTTCGGCGAGCCACTGGTGGGGCGTTTGTTGTTGATCGATGCGCTGGGCTCGCGCTTTCGCGAATTGCGGGTCAAGCGTGATCCGGGCTGTAGTGTCTGTGGTTCGACACATGCGTGAAGCGCCGATTGGCGTGTTCGATTCCGGCGTCGGTGGGCTCTCGGTGCTGGCCGAGATCCAGCGTTTGTTGCCCAACGAGTCACTGCTGTACGTCGCCGACTGCGGGAATGTTCCTTACGGCGAGAAAACCCCGGAATTCATCCGCCAGCGCTGTAGCGTCATGGCCGAATTTTTCCATCAGCAGGGTGCGAAGGCGTTGGTGCTGGCGTGCAATACCGCGACCGTCGCGGGCGTTGCAGATTTGCGGCGCGACTATCCTCAGTGGCCCATCGTCGGCATGGAGCCTGCGGTCAAACCCGCCGCCGCCGCGACCCGCAGCGGTGTGGTGGGCGTGCTCGCCACCACGGGCACCTTGCAAAGTGCCAAGTTCGCCGCCTTGCTCGACCGTTTTGCCTCCGATGTGCGCGTCATCACTCAGCCATGTCCCGGCCTGGTAGAACTGATTGAAAACGGCGATTTGCACAGCGAGGCATTGCGCCAGTTGCTGGCAAGGTACGTCGAACCGCTGCTGGGCGCCGGGTGCGACACCCTGATTCTGGGTTGTACGCATTATCCTTTCCTAAAGCCTTTGCTTAAGCAGATGATCCCCGATGACATCAGCCTGATCGACACGGGGGCGGCTGTCGCGCGGCAACTTCAACGTCTGTTGGCCGAGCGTGAATTGCTCGCCGATGGACCTGTTCGTGCCGCTCGGTTCTGGACGAGTGCCGATCCCGTTCATTTCAGAAATATCTTGCCGATACTGTGGAATACGTCGGGTGTTGTGAGAAGCTTCGAGGGGTAAGTAACGAGTTGGGGGCGAAAGAGCAATTGGCATGAACTTTTGATCAAACGTCGACTTCTATAGCGTTCAGCAACTGAAAACCATACGAAATCGTTTGGAAAAGGAAGTTTCTAGTGAGGCGACTATTCTGCTTGGCCGCGATTGCGGCCGCTTTGATGGGGCAAAGTTTCACCGCACAGGCAGCAGGCGTGGAGTTCGGGGTCGGCCAGACCACCGATTCAACCATGACCTATCGACTGGGCATGCAATTCGATTGGGACAAGAGCTGGTGGCAAAGTGACGTGGGGCGCCTGACGGGTAACTGGAGCGGTGCCTATACCTATTGGGACGGGGACAAGACTTCCAGCAACAACAGCCTGTCGTTCTCGCCGGTGTTTGTTTACGAGTTTGCCGGTCAGTCCATCAAACCCTATGTCGAGGCGGGTATTGGTGTGGCGTTTTTCTCCCATACCGAACTTGAGAACAACGACATTGGCCAGTCCTTCCAATTCGAAGACCGTTTCGGTTTCGGTGCGCGTTTTGCCGGCGGTCATGAAGTCGGGATTCGTGCGACGCACTATTCCAATGGCGGTATGGCCAATCACAACGATGGCGTAGAAAGTTACGCGCTGCACTACACCATGCCGTTGTAATGTCAAAAACATCGCGGGCAAGCCACGCTCCCACAGGTCAGGCATTCTCCTGTGGGAGCGTGCCTTGCCCGCGATGGCGTCGGATCGAGCGATACACTTCCAGGTTACCGATATGCCGTGCTGATCCCCTGGCGCTCTTCGATGCACTCCGGTGCGCCCATCTCGAATTCCCGGCAGATCAGCGGACGCTTTTCGTAGATCGTGCACATCATGCTGTTGCGATCCAGCGCAGCGCACCAGCCGTCGTCCAGACGCAGCATGACTTCCCCGCCCCAATCATCGGTATCGATAAAACGTTCGGGTACGCCCGTGTCGGTGATCAGCATCACTTCAAGCTGACAGCAGCAAGCCGCGCAGGTTGAGCACGTGACGGCCGGCTCGGCGATTTGCGTGTGGGGAATGGTTTTCATGGCGCCCAGTGTAAGGCAGTGGGCCGGTGCTGTGTGAAAGGCCTGACGGACGCTCAGTAGCGGGTGCCTGACGCGAGTCGCTGGGCCATGAAGTGAAGTGCGGGTAACAGCCCTGCCCAGAGCAGCCCGATGCCGGTCAAGGTCGGCCATTGTCCATACGGAAACTGCACGCCCGCCAGTTGTCCGCCTGCGTAATACGACAGTGGCCCGCCGACGGCGCCGAGCACGCTACCGAGCCACCAAGGGTTGGCGGTCCACGCCAGGCAATGGCGCAAAGTCGTTGCCAGCAGCGCCCACAACAGCATCAGCCACAACGGAATCACTGGCGCGGGGTCGGTGAAATCGAATACGCCCAGCCAGCGCAATGAACTGTCGACGGTGGTGCCCAGCAGCACCACGCTGAGGATCAATCGACCTTCATCGGTCCAGCGACTTATCCACAGCAGATGAATCACCAGTACCGCCGGTGCTACCAGCAACCACAGACTGCTGCCGCCGGCCACACAGGCAAACCAGCCGAGCTGAAACAATACTGCATTAGCCACGCGTTCAAGCATCGAAACGGCCCAACAGCGGCGCGGTGATAGCAGACGGTTTGGCCAACAGCAATTGTGCCGTGCCGATGGTGCGCTCCAGAAAGCCGCCTTCGCAGTAGCACAGGTAAAATTCCCAAAGTCGCAGGAAATAGTCGTCGTAACCCAACTCGCTCAAACGGCCCTGGGCGCGGCGAAAATTTTCATGCCACAGGCGCAGGGTTCGCGCGTAGTGCAAACCGAAATCCTCCATGTGCAGCAGGTTCATGTCGGTGTCACGACTGACGATCTCGAGCATTTTCTGCACGCAGGGCAGGGCGCCGCCGGGGAAGATATAGCGCTGGATGAAGTCGACGTTGCCCTTGGCCTGCTCGTAGCGTTGTTCGCGAATGGTAATGGCCTGCAGCAGCATCAAGCCGTTGCTCTTGAGCAAGTGCGCGCATTGCTTGAAGTAGGTCGGCAGGAAGCGATGACCGACCGCTTCGATCATCTCGATCGACACCAGTTTGTCGTACTGGCCGGTGAGGTCGCGGTAATCCTTAAGCAGCAGCGTGACCTGGCCTTGCAGGCCCAGGGTTTCGATTCGTTGGGCGGTAAACGCGAACTGCTCTTTTGAGAGCGTAGTAGTGGTGACCTTGCAGCCGTAATGCTGCGCCGCGTAAAGCGCCATGCTGCCCCAACCGGTGCCGATTTCCAGCAGGTGATCGCTGGGTTGCAAGACCAGTTTCTGGCAAATCCTTTCGAGTTTGTTCAACTGCGCCTGTTCGAGGCTGTCTTCGGGACTGAGGAATTGCGCAGCGGAATACATCATGGTCGGATCGAGAAACTGCTCGAACAGGTCATTGCCCAGGTCGTAATGGGCGGCAATGTTTTTCTGCGAGCCCTTGCGGGTGTTGCGGTTTAGCCAATGCAGTCCTTGAACGAAAGGTCGGCCGAGTTTTGCCAGGCCGCCTTCCAGTGCATCCAGCACGTCGAGGTTGCTGACGAAGACGCGCACCACGGCGGTCAGGTCCGGCGAACTCCAATAACCGTGGATGAACGCTTCACCCGCGCCAATTGAACCGTTGCTGGCCACCAATCCCCATGCCGCTGCGTCGAGGATATGAATCTCCCCGATCAAATGACTGTCGGCCGTGCCGAAGACATGCCGCTCGCTGTCCTCGACCACCACCAGTTGCCCGTGTCTAAGCGCCGCAAGTTGCCGTAGCACGCCACGGCGCAGCAACGCTCCGGTCAAGCCGTGGGTGCCGGGCAGAGTGGCTTTGGCCAAAATGCTAGAGGATTTCATGACGGCGATCCTTGGAGGGAGCTGTGGCGGTTTGAAAGCTGCCATCGGCAACCCGGTGAGCAAAGAGCGGGGCGCGTTTGAGCAAAAGGCGCAGCGCCTGCCAGTAAATCGCCAGGCAGGTTTTCGCGGTCATCCAGGGAAACTGCCGCAGGTAACGGTGCAGGCTGCTGCGGTTTAACGCTTCGCGATGCAGGTTAAGCGTGGCGTCGAAGAGTTTCAGTTCGCCCTGCCAGTCCGCCATGTGCACGCCGAGCGCGTTGGCGACAGGGCTGAAACTCATCCGGTATTCGAGATCCCGCGGCAAAAATGGCGACACATCAAACGCCTTGGTCACCACGAAATGCTGATGGAAATCGAACCGGTTCTCAGGCGACCTCGCCGGCAACACATACAGAAAGCGTTCTCGCCATGGCGTGTTAGTGACTTCGCAAACAATCGCTGCCAATTGCCCATCGGCTTCATGGCAATAGAAGAAACTCACCGGGTTGAACGACAGACCCCAACTGCGGGCCTGTGTCAGCAGGCAGATCGACCCTTGCGGCGCATGGCCGATGACTTCGCTGACTTGCAGGCGAACCGCATCAATCAGGCGCATGCCCTTGCCGGTAAAGGTTTTCAGGTAGTCCGATTCGCGAAACGAGAAGGGCGCAAAGCGGCTGGTGCCGCACAGGGGCGACAAGCCAAGCACCGCGTCTTGCTCGTCGAGGTCCAGGTACAGCAGGCCGATCCGATAGCGGAATTCGTGGTGCCTTGGGGCAAACCGCCGGTGGGCGATCCAGCCACTGTAGAGGGCGCTGTTCACAGCACTTCTCCAAAGGAGCGGGCGACTCGCAAGGCGCTGACCACGCCGTCCTCATGGAAACCGTTGGCCCAATAAGCGCCGCAAAAATGGCTGTGCCGGGTGCCATCCAGTTCATCCCAGCGACCTTGCGCGGCGACGGCGGCCAGGCTGTATTGCGGATGGGCGTAGGTGAATGTGCCGAGCACCTTGTGAGGGCTGATACCGGCGCTCTGGTTGAGGCTGACGCAAAACGTGGTATCGCTCTGCAAACCTTGCAGGATGTTCATGTCGTAGGTGACTGCGGCCAGTGTGTGACCGGCGCCCCCGAGGCGATAATTCCAGCTGGCCCAGGCCCGTTTGCGCACGGGCAGCAAGCGCGTATCAGTGTGCAGCACCACTTCGTTGTCGGCGTAGGGCAGGGCACCGAGGATCGACAGTTCGGCATCGCTCGGCCTGGCCAACAGTTTCAACGCCTGATCGCTGTGGCAGGCGAACACGACTTTATCGAAGCGTTCGCTGCCAACGGCACTGTGGATAACCACGCCTGCGTCATCACGCTCGACGCGCGTCACGGGGCAGTTGAGACGAATCTTCTCGCGAAATGAGGCGGCCAGTGGTCCGACGTAGGCATTGGATCCGCCGTCAATCACGCACCATTGCGGGCGATTGCTGATGGACAGCAGCCCGTGATTCTTGAAAAACCGAACAAAAAACTGCAACGGGAAACCGAGCATGTCCGCCATGGACATCGACCAGATCGCCGCGCCCATCGGCACGATGTAATGCAGGATAAAGCGCTCGCCGTAGTTTCCGGCCTTCAAGTAATCGTCCAGCGTGGTGTCGGCGGTGATGCGCCCTTGCGCCAGGTCGCGCTGGGCTTCTTTATTGAAGCGCAAAATGTCGCGCAACATGCCCCAGAATCCTGGCGACAACAGGTTACGGCGTTGGGCGAACAGGCTGTTCAGGTTATTGCCGTTGTACTCAAGCCCCGAGTCCGGGTCGGTCACCGAAAAACTCATTTCAGTCGGCTTGAAACCCACCCCGAGTTGGCTCAGCAGGCGGATGAAATTCGGGTAGGTCCTGTCGTTGAAGACGATGAAACCGGTGTCTACCGCATAGCGCTGGCCATCGACCGACACGTCGACCGTGTGGGTGTGACCGCCCGCCCGGTCGCCGGCCTCGAACAGGGTGATCGCATGCCTGCGATTAAGCAGGTAGGCGCAGGTCAGCCCCGAGATGCCGCTGCCGATGATGGCGATGTTCACGGTAGATCCTGGATCGGCGGAGAGCTGCGCACCATGCGTTTGCCGATTGCCAATTGCACCGCGTTGGGCATTTTCGACAGCGGCCACAGCGCCGCCATGAACAGTCCCGGAAAAGCGATCTCCAATGGCCGGTTCTTGAGTTTGGCGAAGATGTGCCGGGCCGCTTTACCCACCGGCCAACTGAGCGGCATCGGGAAGTCATTCTTGGCCGTCAGCGGTGTCTCGACGAAACCCGGGCTGACGATAGTGACTTCGATGCCTTCCGGCGCGAGATCAATGCGCAGCGATTCAAACAGGTAACGTAGCCCCGCCTTCGACGCGCCATAGGCTTCGGCGCGCGGCAGGGGCAAGTACGTAACGGAGCTCGCGACGGCCACCAGGTGCGGCGCGGTGCCTTTGCGCAGCAGCGGTAACGCCGCCTCGATGCAATAGGCGCTGGCGAGCAGATTGGTGCGTACCACGTGTTCGACAATCGACGAATCGAACTGCTGGACGTCGACATACTCGCAGGTGCCCGCATTGAGAATCACCGTATCCAGCGAACCCCAGTCTTGCGCAATTTGCTCACCAATTTCGCGTACTCGTTGGCTGTTAGTCAGGTCCCCGGGCACCACCAGCACTTGTCCGGGATAGCGCTGGGACAAGACCTTCAGCACGGCTGTCGAGCGTGAACTGACGGCCAGGTGAGCACCGGTCTTGAGTATTTCTTCGGCCAGCGAGGCGCCAATACCGCTGCTGGCGCCGGTCAACCAGTAGCGCCGTGGAGATGCCAGGCTCATCCCATTCTCCTTTTCAGCCAGGCAATTGCCCGACCCAGTACGGGTAAATGTTCGTAAATCAGCGCCCCGGCATCGAAGTAATCCCGGTGGCGATAAACCTTGTCGCGCCAAAGCAGGTGCGAGCAGCCGTCCACGCGGATCAACTGGCCGTTGGCCAGGCGCGGGTGGCGGTAACTCATGACCCAGCGCAGATAGCCTTCACCTTCGCTGATCTGGTCGAAGCCGTGGAAATCGAAACGCAGATCGCTGACGTTGGTGTAGAGCTCGGTAAAGTAGCTGCGCAGCTCCACCAGACCTTGTACTTCATGCAGCGGATCAGTGAAGTGCACGTCATGGGTGTAGAGCTGATTGAGGTGGTGCAGGTTGTCTTTGTTCAGGTCGGCAAACTGCACAGCAAAACGCCGCAGGAAATCACTCATGGCGACCTCCGGCCTGTTGTCTCGAAGGCAGGTTTTTGAACGCGGCCAGCGCCCGTTGCCGGGACGTGCCCAGATTGACGATCGGCGATGGATAATCCGCCGCGCCGAACAGACCGCCAAGGTTGGCCGGGTTGTGCACATCCCGCTTGTCGAGACCGGCCAGTTCAGGCAGCCAGTGCTTGATGAACACGCCTTCGGCGTCGAATTTTTCCGATTGGCTCAACGGGTTGAAAATCCGGAACCAGGGCGCCGAATCGGTGCCGGTGGACGAGCTCCATTGCCAGCCACCGTTGTTCGCCGCCAAGTCGCCGTCGATCAAATGCCGCATGAAAAAGCGCTCGCCTTCACGCCAGTCAATCAGCAGGTTCTTGGTCAGGAACATCGCCACCACCATGCGCAGCCTGTTGTGCATCCAGCCGGTTTCAAGCAATTGGCGCATGGCCGCGTCGATGATCGGCAGGCCGGTGCGGGCTTCTTGCCATGCCAGCAGTTCTTCCGGTGCATCGCGCCAAGCCATGGCCTCGGTTTCCGGGCGGAAGGCGCGATGGCGGGAGACCCGTGGGTAACCCACCAGAATATGTTTGTAGAACTCGCGCCACAGCAGCTCGTTGATCCAGGTGACGGCGCCCACCTTGCCGCTTTCGAACTCGCCCTGATTGCTTTGCAGGGCCGCGTGCAAACACTGGCGGGGTGAAATCACCCCGGCGGAGAGATAGGCCGAGAGCTGGCTGGTGCCGGGTTTGGCCGGGAAGTCGCGTTCGTCTTTGTAGTAGTCGATCTGGGCGTCGGCGAAGGTGTCGAGACGGCGTCGGGCTTCGGTCTCACCGGCGGGCCAGAGTTTGCGCAAGCTGTCGCTGGGCGTGGCGAAACCTTCAACGCTTGATGGAAGGGGGTCGCTGCTGATCGCCAATGGCGCCTGGACGGCAGGGGCGCAGACCCTCTCTGGCGTTGACCTGTGCAGGCGGTCGTAACAGACCTTGCGAAACTGGCTGAAGACCTGAAAGTAAGTGCCGGTCTTGGTCAGCACGGTGCCCGGTTTGAATAGCAGTTGATCGAAGTAGCTATAGAAATCGATGCCATTGGCCTTCAACGCTTGGGCCATCGCCGCATCACGACGGCTTTCGTGAATGCCGTATTCCTCGTTGACGTGTACGGCGTCGATCTTCAACTGCTGACACAGGTCGAGCAGCACTGTCGGCACTTCGTCCCAACGTGATGCCTTGCGGATCAACAAGGGGATGTTCCGTTCGCCCAACGCGCGGCTCAACTCCCTCAGGTTGCGCAGCCAGAAATCCACTTTGCACGGTGCATCATCGTGTTCCAGCCACTGCTCCGGACTCAGCAGATACACCGCCACCGCCTGGCCGCGCGCTGCGCCAGCCGAGAGGGCGGTATTGTCGTGTAGGCGCAAATCGCTGCGCAGCCAGATCAATTGCATGGTGCTATCCGAACGATTCATTAAATGAGCCCACGCTGAACAAGTTCCTTATGCGCCGATAACGGGTCTTCGGCGAAGGACAAATCAGCGATCCCGGTAGTTCTTGCGGACAACTCGGCGTGATGGATACGTACCGTGGGTCCGACAATCATTTTTGGGCAACTGACACCGTTCAAAAGTTTCGGCAGCTGCGAAAGGTTTATGGCTTTGCTGGAATACAGCAGTACGCCGCGGGCTTGCAGGTGATCGACCGCCAACGCGAGTTCGCCGGCGGGCAAGGGCCAGTCGAACACTTCTACCGGGCAATCGGCGCTGCTGATCAGCCAGGCGGCGAGCCACAGGTGAGGTTCCAGTGGCACATCGGAGTGATTGATCAACAGCAGCGGCGCAGCGCGTAACTGACGGTTGTTATGGTAGATGCGCGCGCCGAATTTGCTGCGCAACCAGGAATGAAAGAACGCCCGCTCCATCTGCGCGCCGAATTGGCCCTGCCAGCGTTGGTCCAGTTCCGCCAGCAACGGCATCAACAGGAGTTCGCACAAGGTTCGCGGGGGATACAACGCCATGGCTTGATTGACGGTGTCATCAAGGGTGCGTTCGTTCAGGTGCGACACCGCTTGCAGCAGTGTCTGACGTAGCACCTGCCAATCATTTTCGACGGATTCGCTAAACGCTTGCGGCGTGTCCAACAGTTGCTTGACCTGGCTGACGGCCACGCCACGGTTGAGCCAGGTGAGGATTGTCAGGATGCGTTGTACGTGTTCGGCAGAGAACAGCCGATGGCCCTTGGGCGTGCGTTGCGGAACGATCAGGCCATAGCGCCGTTCCCAGGCGCGCAGCGTCACGGCGTTGACGCCGGTCTGGCGCGCCACTTCGCGGATCGGTAGCCAGCCGTCGTCCAGCGCCTTTTTAAAGTCGTCGCCGAGGTCTTCGCTGGCGCTGGTGTCGAGTTGGGATTTCATTAGATCGCGTTTCGCAGGCTGAGGTTTTCCGGATGCGGTTGCAGGTAAACCTGCTGCGCAATGTAAGGATCCGGGTGTTGACGAAAGTAGTGCTTGAGCAGGGTTAACGGCACCACCAGCGGCACGATGCCTTGGCGGTATTGGCCGATGACATGCTGCATTTCCTGCTTGTCTTCAGGGCTGATGACTTGCTTGAGATAACCGCTGATGTGTTGCAGGACGTTGGTGTGGGTGCGCCGCGTGGCGCATTTTTTCAACGCCGCCATCAGTTCGCGGAAGTAGCGCGGGCCGAGCTCACCAGGATCGGACTGGCCCATGTTGCCCAGCAGATTGCCCAAAGCTTTGTATTGCACTGGGTTGTGCGCCATCAGCAGGTATTTGTAGCGCGAGTGAAAGTCGGTGAGGTCGCGGCGGGTCAGGCCTTTTTGCAGCAATTGCTGCCAGGCGCTGTAGGCAAACACGCGAGTCAGGAAGTTTTCCCGCAGCACCGGGTCGTTAAGCCGGCCGTCTTCTTCTACCGGCAGGTCTGGGTTCAGTGCGCAAAAGGCCTCAGCATAGAGGCCGCGTCCGCCGCCCTCCACCGGTGTACCGTTGGCCTGATAGACCTTCACCCGTTCCAGGCCGCAGGAAGGGGATTTTTGCATGAAGATGTAGCCGCAGATGTCGCTCAACTGACTAGCCATTGTCTGGCCGTACTCGGTGAGCTGTCGGGTGACGTCAAGCTCGGCGTGAACACTGCCGACCGCTTGCGGATGTTGCGGATCGCCCACCAGGCGAATCGGCTCACGGGGGATGCCGAGGCCGATGGCCACTTCCGGGCATACCGGGACAAAATCGAAATGGTCAGTGAGGGTGCGACTGCACAGGCGTGATTCCTTGTGCCCGCCGTTATAGCGAACCTCAGCGCCCATCAGGCAAGCGCTGATTGCGATTTTTGGTCGGGTCGCTGGCTGGTCGCGCATCGAAGCACCTCGAATCTAAACTTGTACAGAGTTTGGTCTCTGTACAACATAATCCTCATCATAGATTCAAAGGTGTACAAGTCAAATTATTTGTATAGGTTTTATCGTCCCTCAGCCGATCCCTGTGCGAGCAAGCTCACTCCCCCGGGATCTACTTCCAGCCCAATTGCCAGGTGTCGCTGTTCTTGAGGGTTCGCCAATCGAGGCGTTCTCTGCGATTGGTCAGCACCGCCTGTAACTCGACTTCCAGCACCGTACCTTCCTCGTCACGGAACAACTCGGTCACCAGAAAGTGTTTTTCGCGGTGTTGCGGATGGGCTGCTGTCCACTTCGACAGCAGCAATTTACGTGGATTGATGCTGTTCATTGCAGGTGTTCATGCAACCGGCGAGCGGCTTCCTGACCACTCAGCCAAGCGCCTTCGACACGCCCGGACAGGCACCAGTCGCCGCATACATACAGGCCCAGATCGGCATCGGTCAGCGCGCCCCATTCATGGCTGCTGGCGGGGCGGGCATAGAGCCAGCGATGGGCGAGGCTGAAGCTCGGGGCGGGCATGGAATCATGAAGCAACTCGGCGAATGCACCGTGCAGTTGCTCGATCACCGCTTCCTTGGGCAGGTCGATATGTTGCCGGCTCCAGGCACTTGTCGCGTGCAGCACCCACGTATCCATAGTGTTGTCGCGCCCCGGTTTGCTGCGGTTGCGGGCCAGCCAGTCGAGTGGGCTGTCCTGTACGAAGCAACCTTCCATGGGCGTATCCAGCGGTGTTTCGAATGCCAGTGCGACGGCCCAGGTCGGGTCCATTTTTACCCCGGCGGCGACCCCGGCCAGCTTCGATGCGGCCGCCAGCAGCGCGGTGGCTTGAGGGGCGGGTGTGGCGATCACCACATGACTGAACGGACCGTGGGTGAAGCCTTCGGCGTCCTGCAAATGCCAGTGTTCTTCGCCGCGATAGACCTCGGTGATCCGGCAAGCGAACTGTACTTCCAGATCGCCGAGCAGGCCGCGGGTGATGGCGCTCATGCGAGGCGTGCCGACCCAGCGCGTCTGTTCGTCCGGCGACAGGCTGAGTTGGCCGCCGTGGTAGGTGTAGAGCTGCGGTGTCCACTCGGCGACCCAGCCGTTGGCTTGCCAACGCTGGACTTCGGTGACGAAGCGGCGGTCGCGGGCTGTGAAATATTGCGCGCCCAAGTCCAGAGCACCCGCATCGCTGCGCTTGCTCGACATACGTCCGCCACTGCCGCGGCTTTTATCGAAAAGCTGGACGACATGCCCTGTATCAGTCAGGGCTTGAGCGGCTGAGAGCCCGGCGATGCCGGTGCCGATGATTGCGATAGGTACAGTCATAGGGGCCTCGTTTACCTTTCTGTACAGACTACGCTGTGGGTCAAACCTGTACAATATTGTTTTTTGGTATAACTTTTAGCGTTCTCGATCTGACAGCTTGGCCTATTGTTAAACACAGACACTGCCCGATACCAAAGATCCCTGCTTATAAAAATAGACTAGTGATCAGGGTTAAACGCCACGCGAGGAAGAAGTCATGCACATATTGCTGACAGGCGGTACTGGTTTGATAGGACGTCAGCTCTGTCGGCACTGGTTGAGTCAGGGACATCGTCTGACCGTCTGGAGTCGCAAGCCTGAAAAAGTTGAGAAAATGTGCGGCACGCAAGTGCGTGGGGTTGCCCGGCTGGAGGACCTTGATCAGGCACCGCTGGACGCCATTATCAATCTGGCAGGCGCACCGATTGCCGACCGGCCCTGGACTCACAAGCGCAAAGCGTTGCTCTGGAGTAGCCGCATCACCTTGACAGAAACGCTGCTGGCCTGGCTCGAAAAACGCGAGCAAAAACCTTCTCTGTTGATTTCCGGTTCGGCGGTGGGCTGGTATGGCGATGGGGGGGAGCGTGAGTTGACCGAGGCTTCACCCCCCGTCATCGATGATTTCGCCAGTCAGTTGTGCATCGCCTGGGAAGAGACCGCCCAGCGTGCCGAGGCCTTGGGGATTCGGGTTGTGCTGATCCGTACCGGGTTGGTTCTGTCGGCTGAGGGCGGCTTTTTGTCGCGGCTGTTGCTGCCGTTCAAACTGGGGCTGGGCGGGCCGATCGGCAATGGTCGGCAGTGGATGCCGTGGATCCATATCAACGACCAAATCGCCCTGATTGATTTTCTTCTGCATCAGAAAGACGTCAGCGGTCCCTATAATGCGTGCGCCCCCAAACCGGTGCGCAATCGCGAGTTTGCCAAGACACTGGGCAGCGTGCTGCACCGCCCGGCGTTCATGCCGATGCCGGCCCTGGCCTTGAAAGTGGGGTTGGGCGAGTTGTCATTGTTGTTGCTGGGTGGCCAGAAGGCCCTGCCGGCCCGCTTGTTGGAAGCGGGTTTCACTTTCCAGTTCACTGATTTGCGCGCGGCCCTGGACGATCTGTCCAGCCGCCTCTGAAATAGGACGTTGCATGACCGATCACGCGTTGCTTCTGGTTAACCTGGGTTCACCTGCCTCCACGTCGGTGGCGGATGTACGCAGCTACCTCAATCAATTTCTGATGGACCCGTATGTGATCGACCTGCCATGGCCGGTGCGACGCTTGCTGGTGTCGCTGATCCTGATCAAACGCCCGGAGCAGTCAGCCCACGCCTACGCGTCGATCTGGTGGGAGGAGGGCTCGCCCCTGGTGGTGCTCAGCCGTCGTCTGCAACAGGCCATGACGGCGCAGTGGACTCATGGTCCGGTCGAGTTGGCAATGCGTTACGGTGAGCCGTCGATTGAAACGAAACTGGTGCAGTTGGCCGCTCAGGGCCACAAAAGAATCACCCTGGCGCCGCTTTATCCACAGTTCGCCGACAGCACCACCACGACGGTGATCGAAGAAGCCAAGCGCGTGCTGCGCGAAAAAGGACTCGAGCTGCAACTGTCGATTCTCCAGCCATTTTACGATCAGCCGGAATACCTCGACGCCTTGGTCGCCAGCGCTAAGCCTTATTTGCAGCAGGATTACGATCACTTGTTGCTGAGCTTCCACGGATTGCCGGAGCGGCACCTGACCAAGCTCGATCCGACGGGGAAGCATTGCTTCAAGAATGACGATTGCTGCAAGAACGCAACGCCCGCGGTATTAGCCACCTGCTATCGCGCGCAATGCCTGCGCACGGCGGCAGAGTTTGCCAAGCGCATGGGCTTGCCGGACGGCAAGTGGTCGGTGTCGTTTCAGTCGCGTCTGGGGCGGGCCAAGTGGATCGAACCCTACACCGAAGCGCGCCTCGATGAACTGGCCAAGAGCGGCGTGAAGAAGATTCTGGTGATGTGCCCGGCGTTCGTGGCTGATTGCATCGAGACGCTGGAAGAGATCGGTGATCGTGGGTTGGAGCAGTTCCGCGAAGCGGGAGGGGAGGAATTGGTGCTGGTGCCGTGCCTGAACGATGACCCGCAATGGGCGCGGGCGTTGAGTGCACTATGCGAAAGAGCGCCGTTGGCCCTTTAAAAGCATCGCGGGCAAGCCTTGCTCCTACAGTGATTGACACAAAACCTGTAGGAGCAAGGCTTGCCCGCGATAGCTATCTCAAGATCGGCTTACAGAAGTGGTTCATCCGCCTTCTTGTGTTTCCAGCTGTCATTGCCCGGCAGCAACAGGTTTAGCGCTATCGCCACCACTGCGCACAGCGCGATGCCTTTGAGGCCAAAGTCATCCTGGCCGGTCCCGGTGCCGACCAGCATACCGCCAATCCCGAACACCAGGGTCACCGACACAATCACCAGATTGCGCGCTTCGCCCAAATCGATCTTGTGGCGAATCAGCGTGTTCATGCCCACCGCCGCAATCGAACCGAACAACAGGCAGAGAATCCCGCCCATCACCGGCACCGGAATGCTTTGCAGCAGCGCCCCGAACTTGCCGATGAACGCCAGGCTGATGGCGAAGATCGCTGCCCAGGTCATGATTTTCGGGTTGTAGTTCTTGGTCAGCATCACCGCGCCCGTCACTTCGGCGTAGGTGGTGTTGGGTGGGCCACCAAACAGGCCCGCTGCGGTGGTGGCAATGCCATCGCCGAGCAGGGTGCGGTGCAGGCCGGGTTTCTTCAAGTAATCGCGACCGGTCACGCTACCGACGGCAATCACGCCGCCGATGTGTTCGATGGCCGGGGCCAACGCAACCGGAACGATGAACAGAATCGCCTGCCAGTTGAACTCGGGCGCGGTGAAGTTCGGAATCGCAAACCACGGCGCGGCCGCAATCTTCGCGGTATCGACGACGCCGAAGTAGAAGGCCATGGCAAAACCGACCAGTACGCCGGAGATGATCGGCACCAGACGGAAAATGCCTTTGCCAAACACCGCGACGATCAGGGTGGTCAACAGTGCCGGCATCGAGATAAGCATTGCGGTCTGGTAATGAATCAGCTCAGTGCCGTCGCCGGCCTTGCCCATTGCCATGTTGGCGGCAATCGGCGCCATGGCCAGGCCGATGGAGATGATCACCGGACCAATCACCACCGGTGGCAGCAGGCGGTCGATGAAACCGGTGCCTTTGATCTTCACGGCCAAGCCGAGGAAGGTGTAGACGAAGCCTGCCGCCATCACGCCGCCCATGGTCGCCGCAAGGCCGAACTGGCCCTTGGCAAGGATGATCGGGGTGATGAAGGCAAAGCTCGACGCCAGGAACACCGGCACCTGACGTCCGGTGACGATCTGAAACAGAATCGTCCCCAAACCTGCGGTGAACAGCGCCACGTTCGGGTCGAGGCCGGTAATCAGGGGCATCAACACCAACGCACCGAAGGCCACGAACAGCATCTGTGCACCCGACAGCACCGTGCGCCAGAGCGGATCGTTGAACTCTTGCTGCATGCTCAAGCGTCCTTCTGCTTGGTGCCGAAGATCTTGTCACCGGCATCGCCCAGGCCCGGGATGATGTAACCGTGTTCGTTCAGTTTTTCGTCAATGGAGGCGGTGTAGATGGTCACGTCCGGGTGAGCCTTCTCTACAGCGGCGATGCCTTCGGGCGCTGCCACCAGCACCATGGCGCGGATCTCGCGGCAACCGGCCTTTTTCAGCAGGTCGATGGTGGCGACCATGGAATTGCCGGTGGCGAGCATCGGGTCGATGATCATCGCCAGGCGCTCGTCGATTTCCGGGACCAGTTTTTCCAGGTAGGTGTGGGCTTGCAGGGTCTCTTCGTTGCGGGCCACGCCCACGGCGCTGACTTTGGCGCCCGGGATCAGGCTCAGCACGCCTTCGAGCATGCCGATACCGGCGCGCAAAATCGGTACTACAGTAATTTTCTTGCCGGCGATTTTCTCGACCGACACCGTGCCGCACCAGCCTTCGATGTCGTAGGTCTCCAGCGGCAGGTCTTTGGTGGCTTCATAGGTCAGCAGGGCGCCGACTTCCTGAGCGAGCTCTCGGAAATTCTTGGTGCTGATGTCTGCACGGCGCATAAGGCCAAGTTTATGACGGATCAGCGGGTGGCGGATCTCGAGGATGGGCATGGGAAAGGCTCCGGCGGCGGGCAAAAAAACCGGCTTAGATTAATCTATCCGAGGGTGTTGTCCTATAGACATACAGTACGTTAGTCCACAAACGCTTGATCTGACCTCGCTTGATGCGTACCTTTGCCCGCTTTTCCTGAATCCGTCCCTCCCCTTACCCCCTCCCTGGAGAGCGCCATGTCCGCTGATCTCGAGCATATCCGTCAAATCATGCGAGAGGCTGACTGCCTGTACACCGAAGCTGAAGTCGAGGCGGCCATCGCCCGCGTCGGTGCGCAAATCAACGATCAACTGGCGGATTCCAACCCGGTGGTGTTCTGTGTGATGAACGGCGGCCTGATTTTCTCGGGCAAGCTGTTGCCGCATCTGCACTTCCCGCTGGAAGCGTCTTACCTGCACGCCACCCGTTATCGCAACGAAACCAGCGGCGGCGACCTGTTCTGGAAAGCCAAGCCGGAAGTGTCGTTCATCGACCGTGACGTGCTGATCATCGACGACATCCTCGACGAAGGTCACACCCTGGGCGCAATCATCGATTTCTGCAAACACGCCGGCGCGCGCAAAGTGCACACCGCCGTGCTGATCGACAAAGACCACGACCGCAAGGCTCGCCCGGACCTGAAAGCCGATTTCGTCGGCCTGCCGTGCATCGACCGTTACATCTTTGGTTACGGCATGGACTACAAAGGCTACTGGCGTAACGCTAACGGGATCTTTGCTGTTAAAGGAATGTAATCGATGACCACGCCGCGCTTTCTGGATCAAACGCTGTTCACTGAATTGGCCGAGAAAGCTGTGGCTAATCTTCGTGGACGGCAGCATCACAACTTTCATCAGATGGAAGACGCTTGCCATCGCATGGCGGTGGGTTTGCAGCCGAGCACCTATATCCCGCCTCACCGGCACTTGGGCGAAAACAAGGCTGAAACCTTGCTGGTCCTGAAAGGGCGCCTTGGCGTGCTGATCTTCGACGAGGCTGGCGGGGTGGTTAAAAAGCAAATCCTGCAAGCCGGTGGTGATTGTGTCGGCGTCGACCTGCCCACTGGCGTTTTCCACGGATTGGTGGTGCTGGAAGCCGACAGCCTGATGTTTGAGTGCAAGGCTGGTCCGTATCGCCCGGTCGGTGAAGGCGAACTGGCGGATTGGGCTCCTCGTGAAGGCGAGCCAGGTGTCGCCGAGTATCAGGCGTGGATGCGCTCACAATTCGAATGATCACACTTCCTGCAGGAGCGAGCTTGCTCGCGAAAGCGGCCTGACTGACACATTGATGTTGGATGTGCCGCCGCCTTCGCGAGCAAGTGCACTCCTACAGGAATCTATTCGTAACCCCATGCTAGAGTGCTCGGCCCCGCCCCTCGGAGCCCGTCATGAGCCTTTTGATTCGCTGCTGCGCCGCCTTGTTGCTGACCCTCAGCCTGCCCTTGGCGGCCGCCCCGGCGCCGGTGCACGCACAGTTTCTGCCACCCGATGACCTGACCCTGCGCGACGCCGAGCCCGAGCAGCAACAATTCCTGCAGGTCACCGAGTATTCGGTGGTGGTGGGTAGCCAGCGCCAGTCCAATCAACAGCCGATTCCCGTCACGTCACCGTTGCTGATCCGCCTCAAGGGCAAATCCTTGAACAAGGGCGCGACCATCAACCAGGTGCTGGTCAACTTCGATGGCGAAAGCAAAAGCCTGAAAAAGCCGGTCTACGACGAAAAAAGCAAAACCCTGACACTGTTTTACCCGCTGGCGCAGTACCGGGTGGTGATCGACTTACTTCGCAATGACACGGTGTATTGCCAGTTTCTCAGCTATGCCAATGGCCATGTCTGGGCTGACTTGCACACCGGGGCCACTCGCACGCGTTGAGCCCGGCGCCAAGGGAGGGGTAAACTGCCCGCCCCGTGAAATGTCTGCGAGCTGGAGTCGGCAATGCGTAAAGATAAGAAGCAAGTGATTGGTGACGAGATCGGCGACGAGCAGATCAAGTTGTTCCTCGATTTCGAGCCGGTCGACGCCACTTCGCCGTCGCTGCACAAATTGATCAAGGCCTACCGTGGTCTGCGCATCGATGACTTTGAGCGTTTCCTGACGTTCTTCGTCGAGGCAGGTTTGGACCTCAATGGCCAAGATGAGCACGGCAATGACTTCGTCGCCCTGATCAAGGATCAGCGCAATGCGGCCGAGTACATCGAATTGATCGCCAAGGCCCGCGGTTAACCTGTACCTGTAGGAGCACGGCTTGCCGGCGATAGCGATCTCAAGAACGCCATCGCCGGCAAGCCGTGCTCCTACAGAACGGCATAAAAAAACGCCCCGCTCTCAGTGAAAACGGGGCGTTTTTTATGGGGCCGAATCAAGCGTAGCTTTCGGTCTCGTTACTGGCTTCAACCAGTTCCAGTGCGATGTTGTTGTGCGCATTGATCTTGCGATACAGCGCAGCATCGGTTTCGAGCACTTTTTCGCGAGCCGGGAAGATCTCTGCCAGTTTGGCAGCCCACTCACCGGAAGCCTTGCCCGGGAAGCATTTTTCGATCAGCTCAAGCATGATCGAAACGGTCACCGAAGCGCCAGGGGAGGCGCCGAGCAGGGCAGCAAGGGAACCGTCCTTGGCCGCGACCAGTTCGGTACCGAACTGCAGAACGCCGCCCTTTTTCGGGTCCTTCTTGATGATCTGCACCCGTTGGCCGGCCACTTCCAGGCGCCAGTCTTCGGCTTTCGCTTCAGGGTAGAAACGACGCAGGGATTCCAGACGCTGTTCCATCGATTGCATCACTTCGCTGACCAGGTACTTGGTCAGGTCCATGTTATTTTTCGCCACGGCCAGCATCGGGCCGATGTTGCCGGCGCGAACCGACATCGGCAGGTCCATGAAGGAGCCGTGCTTGAGGAACTTGGTGGTGAAACCGGCGTAAGGTCCGAACAGCAGGGACTTCTTGCCATCGACGACACGGGTGTCCAGGTGTGGCACGGACATCGGTGGCGAACCCACGGCGGCCTGGCTGTACACCTTGGCCTGGTGGTGTTTGACCACTTCCGGGTTGTCGCAACGCAGCCACTGGCCACTGATCGGGAAACCGCCGAAGCCTTTGCTTTCCTCAATACCCGAGGCCTGCAACAGCGGCAATGCCGCACCGCCAGCGCCGAGGAAGACGAATTTCGCGTCGACGTCGCGGGTGTTGCCGCTGTTGACGTCCTTGATGCTGACGGTCCAGCCGCCGTTGTTACGCTTCAGGCCGGTCACACGTTTGCAGTACTTGACCTGTGCGTCGGGCGCGCTGGTCAGGTGCTTGAGCAATTGATTGGTCAGGGCGCCGAAGTTGACGTCTGTGCCATTCATCACGCGGGTAGCCGCGACGACTTCGTCGGCCGGACGGCCTGGCATCATCAGCGGCATCCAGTCGGCCATTTTCGCCTTGTCTTCGGTGTATTCCATGTCCGCGAAGGCGTGGTGCTTGCTCAGCAACTTGAAGCGTTCCTTGAGGAAGGAAACGCCACTGTCACCTTGCACGAAGCTCAGGTGTGGCACCGGGCTGATGAACGTCTTGCATGAGCCGAACGTGCCTTTCTTGGTCAGGTAGGACCAGAACTGCTTCGACACCTCGAATTGGGTATTGATGTGCACGGCTTTCTTGATGTCGACGGTGCCATCGGCAGCCTGTGGCGTGTAGTTGAGCTCACACAGCCCGGCGTGACCGGTACCGGCGTTGTTCCACGGGTTGGAACTCTCCGCGGCACCGGAATCCATCAGCTCGACGACTTCCAGCTTGATCGCGGGGTCGAGCTCTTTGAGCAATACCGCAAGGGTGGCACTCATGATGCCGGCCCCAACCAGTACTACGTCGACTGCTTCGTTATGCGCCATTTAACGCGTCTCCAAAATCTGCAGCACCAAATTGTCGGCATGGCTGCCAGGCGTTCAGGGGCGTGTCAGTGATGCCCCAGGTACCCATGGACAGTTTCGCCATGTCCGAATCTTCGCAATTTTTTGCAACTTCGACGGACGCTACCGGCCGGGTCAATGAGGGTTATGAACTCATTTCAACGCGCGACTGGCAATTCGACTTATGGTCGATACATCCGTTTGTGCAACCAAATCCGTAGCGGACAGGCTTCAGGCTCCGGTATACGAGGAGTGCCCGGTCCTGTGTCGTTGGGCTGTTTCAGACGCTAATGGTGCATGTTCAGACGCAAAACTATTCATTTGCTCGCCACACTCTTGTGAAGTTGTGAAAACCCGTTTTTTTCACGCTCTTTTGAAGACGTGAACCTCAAAAAAGGGCTGTCCCTGCCTGGCACCGTGCCCGCAAGCATTACCGTCATGGGATACATGACCGGCAAAACGGGCAGACAGCTCAGTGACCGAGCGTAATGACAGCTCTGCAGATTCGCGAAAAGCGGGTTTTTGCTCCAGGAACAGCAAGCGCGCCAGCTTCACTCGATCTGTGTGGGCGGCTCTCTGTGGGCGGTGCGGGGTGTCAATACCGAGGCATTAACGATGCTGCGAGGCCCGATCAGGAGACGTCCTTATAATCGGGGGGAGATTGTATCTAAGAAACGCAGGGAAATGGACGTGTTTAATGACTTTTATTAGGCATCTGGTCAGGTGGTCAACAGATATTGCACCGGTGCACGTGGCTGGCGCGTGCTAACGCGTGCGCTTGGGGGGAGAGGTTGGTGCGACCCGTTCAGACGGATTTCTTCGATTTCCACCCAGCCTTCGCCCATTGGCTGGAGGCTGAACTGCTTGAACGTCTGGCAACGGCCATTGCTGTAGAGCACGGCAAAGCAGTGGTTCAGGGGGGTACAGGAATTTACTTCAAGGCTCGTAGGGTGCTAGTTACCCGTCGTGACGCACCGCTATACTGCGGGCCTGTTTGTGCCTGATTCTGGAGAGATACGCATGTTGCAACGTCTGTTGTTCGGTTTGATCACTGTGACCAGTTTGACCCTCGTTGGCTGCGCCCACAGCCCGCAACAACTGAACCCTGAGCCCAAGCTGACAACGCAGCTGGCGCCGGTCGGCCATGGTCAGCCGGTGGTGGTGCGTGTGGTGGACGGTCGTCCGTCGCCAACATTGGGCACCCGTGGCGGCCTGTACCCGGAAACCAGCGCGATCACCGTGCAGGGCTCGCAGATTCTGCCGAAGTTGCAGGCTCAGGCCGAGGCGGCCGTGCGCTTGCTGGGCTTTACCCCGACGCCCAATGCGCCGAATGCACCGCAACTCACTGTGACCTTGGCCGAGCTGAAGTATCAGTCGCCTAAAGAAGGCATGTATGTGACAGAAGCGACCATCGCCGCTACGTTCCGCTCCGATGTGCAGAACGCCAATCGTCGTTACAGCGGCCGTTACGGTGCATCGCTGGACCAGCGTTTCGGCATGGCACCGAATCAGGAAACCAACACCAAACTGGTCAGTGATGTGTTGAGTGATGCGCTGACGCGTCTGTTCAAGGACCCGACGGTGGGTCAGGTTCTCGGCGAATAAGTATTCGTCGGATTCAAAAAAGCCCGGGGCCAGCAATGGCTCCGGGCTTTTTTATTCAGGCTCGCACAGGGAATGTGTTGTGTCAGGCCGCTTCTGAGTAAAAGTCCAGCACACTCACCCCGGTCAGTAAGTCCGTCTCCGGCAAATCCGCATGTTGATGTCCGCCCAGCGCGCAATACACCAGCCAGTGGCGGTCCTGGACGTTGAAGGCAAGGCTGCCGATCAATGTTTGTTGTTCTTCACTTTGGGCGATGAGGTAGAGGCGATCCTGATTTTCAGCGTGCAGCATGACGGTGTCCGTGTCCGTTTTCGTGGGGCGCGAGACTGACGGATTTAGATGACGAAGTTATGACTCAGGGCAGGAGTCTGCCAATTAGTGAGCTCTTTGTCGTAAAACAGATGCGGGAGGGGAGGCTTTCGGTAGAATCCGCGCCGCATTCGTCGGTTCGGCGTCTGCTACACCTGTTTTGTTTGAGGTCCGTGATGTCGCTGCATTTGATGACGCTGTTTACCGCCCATCCCGCCAAACTGGTGAATCTGCTGGCCTTGCTGCTTGCCTTTCCGGGCGGTTGGCTGCTGCACGCCACTCGTCGCCGCGAACAACGCGCCATGGCCAATATTGTGGCCCAGCGTCAGAGCCAACCCAACGTAGAGCCGACCCTCGATTGGGCGACCTTGCGCATGAACCGCTTTTTCTATCGCTTCGGTTTCGCCTGCCTCGGGCTGGCGTTGCTGGTGTCGTGGATCAGCACGCGGGTCTGACAGCAAAGACTGCAGCAATGAAAACGGCGCCCAAGGGCGCCGTTGTCGTATCAGTCTGAAACCTTACAGCGGCAATCCGGCTTTCACCCGGTACTGATTGCGCACGGGCGTCGCATATTGCAGCACCAGGTACGGACGATGTTCTTCGGGGCAGGCCTCCAGACGCTTGTTCCATTCTTCCTGCGCCTTGGCCAGTTCATCGGCCGCAAATACTTCAACAGCTTTGGGCACCTGCAATTGCGGGTCGGCGTCTTTCCATTGGGCGTAGGCCAGGTAGTGCACCGGGAACAAGCGGTAGCCACCGAGGATTTGCTTGTCCATCTCGACCGCCAATTGCTTGGTGTCTTCAAACAGCTCGCTGATCGGCGCGGCGAAGTTCACGTGGACCCGGCCCTTGTAGCCAGTGATGCCCTTGGCGATGCTCACATCGTCTTCGCCCGGCACTTTGCTGTAGCTGCCAGTGGTGGCGCGGATGAACAACTCGCGCGCCTTGGCTTGGTCGCACGGGTCGTATTCATAGCTGATCGACACCGGGGTGAGGTTCAGCGACTGAATGACTTCGCCGAACGGCTCGTCCTTGCGACTCATGTGGAACATCTTGAGGATCGCAGATTCGGTGCGGTCGTCGCCGTCTTTCGCCCGGCCTTCGGCCTGGGCGATCCAGATCGAGGCGCAATCGTTGCGGATCGAATGGTTGATGTAGGCCGACAGCAGTTGATACGCCGCCATCTTCTCGCGGCGACCGGTGATCGAACGGTGCACGATGAAGCTCTTGTTCAGGCGCATCAGGTCGCTGACGAAGGGCTTTTGCAGCAGGTTGTCGCCGATCGCGATGCGCGGTGTCGGCAGGCCCGCGTGGTACACGGCGTAGTTGACGAAGGCCGGGTCCATCACGATGTCGCGGTGGTTGGCAATGAACAGGTAGGCGCTGCCTGACTTGAACTGCTCGACACCGGTGTAGGTGACGCCGTCTGTGGCGCGTTCGATGGTGTGGTCGACGTACATCTCGACCTTATCCTGCAACGTGGCCACCGAATGAACGCCGGCGAACTCGCGGCGCAGCCTATGAGCTATAAGTGGTTTAAGCATCCAGCCGAAAGCACCGGCAAAACGCGGGAAGCGGAAGTGGGTGAGGATATCTAGAAACGCCTTGTCGCCAAGCAACCTGTCCAGTACCGCTGGGACTTCGCTGTCGTCGTAAGGTCGGATGGCATCGAATTCGCCCATCATGCTCTCTTGTTAGAAACGGCTAGGGTAAGTAATGGTTTTGATCAAAACCGACAGGGCACGGTCTGAAAAAATAGCCAGACAAAAATAGCCCTGCAAATAGACCGGCGATTATACGCACAAGTCACTTGGGAGACCGCGATGCTGGAAACCGAGCGCTACGAATGTCCGTATTGTGGTGAAGAGGCAGAGGCAGTACTGGACTTGTCTGGCGGGGATCAGACCTATATCGAAGACTGTCCGGTCTGTTGTCGGCCAATAACGTTTGTCCTGCAGACCGATGGTCAGGAATGGTTGCTCGAAGTGCTTAGCGAAAACGAGTGAAAAAGGGGCGTCCCGATGCTGCGAATCTACGAGCCGGAAAACCTGATGGAAGGCGAGTTGCTGCAAAGCATGTTGGCCAGCGAGGGCATTGAGGCGCATTTGGTGGGGCGCCATTTGCTCGGCGGCACTGGCGAACTGCCGGTCTTCGGCCTGTTGGGCTTGTCGGTGGATAATGACCAGGCCGAATACGCCCGCTCGCTGATCACCGCGTACAATGCCGCGCTGCCGCTGTCCGGCGATGAACCGGAGAGCTTTCCCGGCACGCTGGTCTGTTAGGCTGGCGTTCGATTGATCAAGAGTCGTGCTACCCCATGTGTGGACGTTATGCCCTGTTTCGCTGGAACCCCGCCTTCGCGGCCCTGCCCGGTTTCCCTGCCGATCAGCAGGCCCAGTGGAATATTTCCCCCAACGATTCGGTGTTGATGCTGCGTGCAGGCCTGGACGGCCAGCGTGAACTGGCCCGCGCCCGCTGGGGCCTGACGCCGCCGTGGCTGACCGATCTGTCCCGCACCCCGGCCCATGCCCGGGCTGAAACCGTTGCCGAGCAGCCGATGTTTCGCCAGGCCTTTCGTGAGCGACGTTGCCTGCTGCCGGCCAACGGTTTCTATGAGTGGCGCGGCACCACACGCAAGCGTCCGTACTGGCTGACACCGGGGGAAGGTTCGTCGCTGTTTTTTGCCGCGATCTGGGAAGCGTACCCGGTGCAGGAACAGGTATGGCTGAGCACGGCAGTGATCACGCAGCCAGCGGCGAGTCAGCGTCGACCGTTGATTCTCGATGCGGCGGGGCAGGCGGCGTGGCTCGATCCCGAGACGCCGTTGCATACTTTGCAGGCCTTGCTTGCCAGTGAACCCGCGGTGTTGCGCGAGCGGGTGCTGGCGAATCTGGTGAATGATCCGAAGTTGAATGCGCCGGAGTGTCTTACCCCAGGTTGATGAAGTGTCTGGGCTGGCCCCTTCGCGAGCAGGTCGAATCGTCGCACCGTCGCTCCCACCTTTGTTCTGTGTCGTTCACAAATCCCCTGTAGGAGCAAGCTTGCTCGCGATAAGGCCCGCAGGGCCTTCCGATGATCCCAGGCGGATGTCGTCAATAAATCAGAGCACGCCGTGATGCGTTACGGCTCGCAACGCATTGTGTTTTTTTTCTGCGCTGCTGAGAGCTTTGCCGCAATTTTGCGTCTTATGTTTATGTATCTGGCGTCGATACATTTCCACGCCTAGGATACGCGGCATGATTTCAGGGAGTTAATTTGATGAACAAACTATTGGTTTTTGGGACGCTGAGCGCCAGTTTGCTGCTCGCCGGGTGCCAGTCGGTCAACACCACCAGTGGTGGCGCCGTGGGTGTTGAGCGCAAACAGTACATGTTCACCATGTTGCCCGCGCAAGAGGTCGACCAGATGTATGCCCAGTCCTATAAGAAGACGGTCGGTGAAGCCTCCAGCAAAGGCGTGCTGGACAAAACCAGTCAGGATGCCCAACGCGTCCAGGCCATTGCCGATCGGCTGATTGCCCAGGCGCCAAATTTTCGTCCGGATGCTGCTCAGTGGAATTGGGAAGTCAACCTGATCAAGAGCGATGAGCTCAACGCCAACTGCGGGCCTGGGGGCAAGATCATCTTTTACACCGGGCTGATCGACAAACTGCAACTGACCGACGATGAAATCGCCGCAATCATGGGGCATGAAATCGCCCACGCCCTGCGTGAGCATGGTCGGGAAGCGATGTCCAAAGCCTATGGCATTGAAATGGCCAAGCAGGGCGCCGGTGCCTTGTTAGGGTTGGGCCAGAGCAGCATGGCCTTGGCGGATACCGTTGCGAACTACGGCATGACCCTGCCCAACAGTCGCGCCAATGAAAACGAGGCAGACCTGATCGGCTTGGAACTGGCCGCTCGCGCCGGTTATAACCCGAACGCCGCTATCACGCTTTGGAACAAGATGAGCAAGGTCTCGGAAGGCTCGCCACCGGAGTTCATGAGCACTCACCCGGCGTCGGCCAGTCGTATAGCCGCGTTGCAGGCGGCGATTCCCAAGGTGATGCCGTTGTACGAGAACGCGCGTAAATCCTGAGATTTTTACATCGTCAGTCAGGGCCTCATCGCGAGCAGGCTCGCTCCCAAATTGGTTTGTGATCGACACTAACCCTTGTGGGAGCGAGCCTGCTCGCGATGAACGATGACTCGGTCTACCGAGTTAAACCCATCCGCTGCTCTGCATCGCCTTGTACACCGCAACAATCGCCAAGATCATAAACGCCGACGCCGCCAGTCGACGGATCAGGGTCAGTGGCAATTTGTCTGCCGCAAAGTTACCGGCCAGCACCACAGGCACGTTGGCAATCAACATGCCGGCGGTGGTGCCGAGGATGACCAGCCACAAATCCGGGTATTGCGCAGCCAGCATCACGGTAGCGACCTGAGTCTTGTCACCCATTTCCGCGAGGAAGAACGCAATCAGTGTGGTCAGGAATGGCCCGAACTTGCGAGCTGTACTGACGTCGTCGTCCATCTTGTCCGGGACCAGGGTCCACAATGCCGTCGCCGTGAAGCAGGCGGCCAGGATCCAGTGCAGTGTCGCATTCGAGAAGAAACTGCCGAACCAGGCACCGACCGCACCAGCGGCTGCGTGGTTGGCCAAGGTGGCGGCGACGATGCCGGCGATGATTGGCCACGGCTTGCGAAAGCGGGCAGCGAGAATGAGCGCGAGCAGTTGCGTCTTGTCGCCGATTTCGGCCAAGGCAACGATTGCGGTAGGAACGAGAAATGAATCCAGCATCATCAGGGTTTTTCCTAAGGGGCGGGTCGACACGGCTATGACACGTACAGCCTTCCCGCCCCGGGTAAGGTGTTCGTGTCATAGGTCTTGTCAAACCCTGCGATCCGTCTGATGCGGACGCTTGGGTCGCATACGCCATGGCCTGAGGACCAAGTATGTTGACGTATGCCGGACGAGCATGGCGCTCGTGGGAGACTACTCCCCTAGGACGGAGCGGATTCTGCCTAGGCAAAATCCGTTAGGCAAGCACTTGTTTATCAGCCGCGTTTGGCCCGGTAGATTCGGAAACCCTGTCCCTCAGCCTTGATTGCGCACACGCCGAGGTGCTCTTCGATCAGCGGTTGATACTTCAGGAAGCTGTTGGCAACCAGGCGCAGTTCGCCGCCGTTTTTCAGATGTTTGGCAGCTTTTCGCAGCAGGTTCTCGGTCGCGAAGTAATCGGTATGCACGCCGACATGGAACGGAGGGTTGCTCAGAATCGCACTCAAACCCATCGGTGCAGCGTCAATTCCATCTCCGGTGATCACGTCGGCTTCCAGACCATTGGCGGCCAGGGTCAGACGACTGCTGGCAGCGGCAAACGCATCGACGTCGAGCAAGGTGACCTGATTGTGCGGATAACGACGTTTCACTGCCGCGCCCAAAACGCCAGCGCCGCAACCGAAGTCCAGCAAGTGTCCGCTCGGCAACTTGTCCAGATGCTCCAGCAGCAGCGCGCTGCCGCGATCCAATCGGCCGTGGCTGAACACACCCGGCAAGCTGATAACTTTCAATGGACCTTCAGCCAGCGGCAACTCGTAGGTCTGAGCCAGGCTTTCCAGCGATTTGGCTGCTGGCGCATTGGCCACGGTAACCTGCCAGAGTTGGCAATGACGGGCGCTGTCGAGCTTGCGCGGCTTGCCGAACGGGTTCAGTTGTTTGGCTGCACCTTCGATCCCGCTGCGTTTTTCGCCTACCAGGTACAACTCGCGACCGGCCAGGCGCGAGGCGAGGGCGTTGAGGATGTAATCGGTCAGGTCCTTGGACTTGGGCAGAAACACCACGGCGGTTTCAAACTCACGCTCGGGTGCGGTCACACCAAAATGGCTGCGCTCGGCGAAACGCGCATCGAGTGCCGCTTGATCGCCGGCGTGCCAGCACCAACCGTGGGCTTCGGGCAGTCGGCCCAGCAGATCGTCGGCGGGCAAACCGGCCAACAACACCGAACCCTGGAATAACTCGGGCTGACGAAGCAGTACTTCACTGCGCGGATCCATACTCTGCTCCTTGAAAAAAGTGCGGCAGTTTATCAACTGACGACTCGCAGCGCTGTACCGCTGAAGAAAGCCTGCGCGTTTTCGGTCAACTGCCCCACGATCCGCTGCCGCGCCTCGCGACTGCCCCAGGCATTGTGCGGGGTGACGATCAAGCGCGGGATGTCAGCGGCCAGCAAGGGATTGCCAGCCGTTGGTGGCTCGACGCTCAACACATCGGTGGCCGCGCCGCCCAGATGACCATTGCGCAAGGCATCGGCCAGTGCCTGCTCATCGATCAAGCCACCGCGAGCGGTATTGACCACGAAGGCACCGGGTTTCATTGAGGCCAGTTCACGGGCGCCGATGAAGTGGCGGGTGTGTTCGTTGAGTGGACAGTGCAGGGTGAGGGCGTCGATCTGCGGCAGCAGTTCATCCAGCGGTAATCGATCCGGCCGGGCAGGGCGCCCCGGAATCTGACCCGGCAGCACGCGCATGCCGAACGCTTCGGCCAGCCGTGCAACGGCGCCGCCCAGTTCACCGTGGCCGAGCAGGCCAAGGGTTTTGCCTTCCAGTTCGACGATCGGGTAATCCAGCAGGCAGAACTGTTTCGCTTGCTGCCAGCGGCCTTCACCCACGGCTTTTTGATAATCGGCCAGGCGCGTCGCCAGGTTGAGCAGCAACATGATCGTGTGCTGGGCCACCGACGGTGTGCCGTAACCCTGGCAGTTGCAAACGGTAACGCCATGGGCGCGGGCGGCGGCGAGATCGACGTTGTTGGTGCCGGTGGCGGTGATCAGGATCAGCTTGAGTGCTGGGCTGGCGGCGATGGTCGCGGCATCGATCAGGATCTTGTTGCTGATGGCCACCGTGGCGCCTTTGAGGCGTTCGATCACTAGATCCGGCGTGGTCTGGGCGAACAGCTGCAAGTCGTCGAAGCAATCACGTAGCGGACCGAGATCGAGGTCGCCGAGGTCCAGGGACGGGTGGTCGAGGAAAACGGCGCGGCGAGAGTTCGTCATCAACTGTACCTTTTGTGCAGTGAACTGAAGGCGTAATCTGCCGAGCCTACCAGATGAAACAAATGGTTACCCATTGCCGGGCTGGACGCTCCCGCGGGGGATGGCGTTAACCTAGTGAGTTTCATTTCGACCGATCTGCCACAAAGGAGCCCCCATGTACTGGACAGAGTTCTTGACCGTTGCCCTGATTCACTTGCTCGCCGTGGCCAGTCCCGGCCCGGACTTTGCCGTGGTGGTGCGTGAAAGCGTGACCCATGGTCGGCGCGCCGGCACCTGGACGGCGCTGGGTGTCGGGACGGCGATTTTCCTGCACGTTGGCTATTCGCTGCTCGGCATCGGCCTGATCGTGTCCCAATCGATCGTGCTGTTCAACGCGCTGAAATGGGCCGCCGCCGCGTACCTGCTGTACATCGGTTACAAGGCCCTGCGCGCGCAACCGGCCAAAGCGGTCGCTGACAATCTGCACAAAGAAGCCGGCGAGCGCACCGCCCGTGGCGCTTTCACCTCCGGTTTCGTGACCAACGGTCTGAACCCGAAAGCCACGCTGTTCTTTTTGTCGCTGTTCACCGTGGTGATCAACCCTCACACGCCGCTGGCGGTACAAGCCGGTTACGGGGTCTACCTCGCAGCGGCGACGGCGGTGTGGTTTTGCCTGGTGGCGCGGCTGTTCAGCCAGCAGCGTGTGCGTGCCGGTTTCGCCCGCATGGGCCACTGGTTCGACCGCACCATGGGCGTGGTGCTGATCGCCATCGGCGTGAAACTCGCCTTTACCGAGATGCATTGATAGCAGACTGATCCTCGATATCCTGCAAATGCTGGCGCAAAGCTAGCATTTGCACGGCTCTGCAAATCATTCCTTTGGCTGATTTGGCCGGCGTTGAAGGGCACTAGAGTGTTTACTTTCAGCCAACACCGTGCAGTCAGAAAAGGGATTGATATGTTGCAGACTCGCGTTATCCCCCCAGCCGAAGGCGCTTACCAGTATCCGCTGCTGATTAAACGACTGCTGATGTCCGGCGCTCGTTACGAGAAAACCCGCGAGATCATTTACCGCGACCAGGTGCGCTACAGCTATCCGACCCTCATTGAGCGGGTCGCGCGGCTGGCCAATGTGTTGACGGCGGCCGGGGTCAAGGCCGGGGATACCGTGGCGGTAATGGACTGGGACAGTCATCGATACCTGGAATGCATGTTCGCCATCCCGATGATCGGCGCGGTGATCCACACGATCAACGTGCGCCTGTCGCCGGAACAAATTCTCTACACCATGAACCACGCCGAGGACCGCTTTGTGCTGGTCAACAGCGAGTTCGTGGGGCTCTACCAGGCGATTGCCGGGCACCTGACCACGGTAGAGAAAACCCTGCTGCTGACCGACCTGCCGGAGAAAACCGCCGACCTGCCGAACCTGATTGGCGAGTATGAGCAACTGCTGGCGGCTGCCAGTACGCAATACGACTTCCAGGACTTCGACGAACACTCGGTCGCGACAACGTTCTACACCACCGGTACCACCGGCAATCCTAAAGGTGTGTATTTCACCCACCGGCAACTGGTGCTGCACACCATGGGTGTGTCGACCATCATGGGCTCCATCGACAGCGTGCGCCTGCTGGGTACCAGCGACGTGTACATGCCGATCACCCCGATGTTCCATGTGCATGCCTGGGGCTTGCCCTATGTGGCGACCATGCTCGGGCTCAAGCAGGTTTACCCCGGCCGCTACGACCCGGAATATCTGGTGGAGTTGTGGCGCAAGGAGAAGGTCACCTTTTCCCACTGCGTACCGACCATTTTGCAGATGATCCTCAATGCCAAAGCGGCGCAAGGCACGGACTTCGGCGGCTGGAAAATCGTCATCGGCGGCAGTGCGCTTAACCGCACGCTGTACGAAACGGCCAAAGGCAAAGGCATTCAGTTGACGGCCGCTTATGGCATGTCGGAAACCGGGCCGCTGGTGTCGTGTGCGCACCTCAACGATGAATTGATGGCCGGCAGCGAAGATGAACGCACCGCCTATCGCATCAAGGCCGGCGTACCGGGGCCATTGGTGGAAGCGGCAATCGTCGACCCCGACGGCAACTTCCTGCCTGCCGATGGCGAAACCCAAGGCGAGCTCGTGCTGCGTGCGCCATGGCTCACCGAGGGCTATTTCAACGAACCGCAAAAAGGTGCCGAGCTCTGGGCCGGAGGCTGGCTGCATACCGGCGACGTGGCGACGCTGGACGCCATGGGCGTGATTGACATCCGTGATCGCATCAAAGACGTGATCAAGACCGGTGGCGAGTGGATCTCGTCTCTGGACCTTGAAGACTTGATCAGTCGCCACGTGGCGGTACGCGAAGTAGCAGTGGTGGGCATCGCCGATCCGCAATGGGGTGAGCGACCATTTGCGCTGCTGGTGATCCACGAAGGGCATGAAATCGGGGCCCGGGAACTCAAGGAACACCTCAAGCCATTTGTGGAACTGGGGCACTTGAGCAAGTGGGCGATCCCCAGCCAGATTGCCCTTGTTACTGAAATTCCCAAGACCAGTGTCGGCAAGCTCGACAAGAAGCGCATCCGCCTCGACATCACTGAATGGCAGGCCAACAACAGCACCTTCCTCTCGACGCTTTAAGCGCCTCCTGGCGTGCCCGAAAAGGCACGCCAGGCCCACCAAGCAAGCGCTTGGCTTGTGTAATCCGAATTTTCAGCCATCCTTGCCGGGCCGACAGGTGTCGGACTGGCGAAAGGACTGTTCCAGAGTGGTCGGCAGCTACAAATCACACTTTAGAGGGATCAAGCTCTACTACCTGCTGGCTATAGTCCGCTCACGGATTTCTAAGAACGGAGCAAGCGCACAAACGGGGGCGATGCAATTTTGGAGTGACTTCGGGACGCCTTGGCTCCCCGTCACCCACAACGTTTTTAGAAGTGCTCACAGCCATAACAATAATGCACATGGAGTAGCGTCGATGACATCAGTAAACAAGTTCTGGCGCCGGGCGAAATTGCCCCTGGCGGTCAGTCTCGCCTCTTCGCTCGCCGGGCCTGCATTCGGCGTCAGTTTCAACGTTGGTGAAATCGAAGGTCAGTTCGATTCGTCGCTGTCCCTGGGTATGAGTGTCTCGACCCAACAGCCGAACAAGAACCTGATCGGCGTCAACAACGGCGGGCAAGGTTTGTCCCAGACCTCCGATGACGGTCACTTGAACTTCAAGAGCGGGCAAGCGTTCTCGAAAATCTTCAAGGGCATCCATGACCTTGAATTGAAATACGGCGACACCGGCGTCTTTGTCCGGGGCAAATACTGGTACGACTTCGCACTGCAAGATACAAACCTGGAATTCAAGAACGTCGAAAACGACGGTCGTAAAGAGGGCGCCAAGTCCTCCGGCGGGCAAATCCTCGACGCCTTCGTTTACCACAACTACGCCATTGCCGATCAGCCGGGTTCCGTGCGTCTGGGCAAGCAGGTGGTGAGCTGGGGTGAAAGTACTTTCATCGGCGGCGGCATCAACTCGATCAACCCTATCGACGTGTCCGCGTTCCGTCGTCCGGGTGCCGAGATCAAGGAAGGCCTGATCCCGGTCAACATGTTCTACGTGTCACAGAGCCTGACCGAAAACCTCTCGGCCGAAGCGTTCTACCAGCTGGAATGGGACCAGACCGTTGTCGATAACTGCGGCACGTTCTTCTCTCAGCCAGACATCGTCGCCGACGGTTGCGACAACAACCTGCGCGTGCTGAACAAGCGCTCGACGATTCCAGCCATCGCGCTGGGTCCTTTGGCCACTGCGGGAGTAGACGTCAACGAAGAAGGTGTGCTGGTTCGGCGTGGCCCCGACCGTGATGCAAGGGACAGCGGCCAGTGGGGTGCGTCCTTCAAGTACATGTTCGACCCGCTGGATACCGAGTTCGGTGCCTACTTCATGAACTACCACAGCCGTGCGCCAATCTTCAGCGCCACCGGTGCGCCGCAGTCGGTCTACAACACTGCGGCGTCGCTGGCCGGTGGACCATTTGCCCGGCTTGCGCCGTTGCTGGTGGCCGGTAACTCGCAGTACTTCATCGAATACCCTGAAGACATTCGCCTTTACGGCCTGAGCTTCTCCACTACCCTGTCTACGGGTACGGCGTGGAGCGGTGAAGTCAGCTATCGTCCGAACGCGCCGGTGCAGTTGAACTCCACCGACATTCTGTTCGCCGGTGTACGTCCGTTGCCAGGCCTGGGCAACGCTTCACTGCTCTCTGCAGCACCGGGTACTGACCTGAATGGCTATCGCCGTAAAGAAGTCACCCAGTTCCAGAGCACCCTGACGCACTTCTTTGACCAAGTGATGGGCGCGAGCCGCCTGACCCTGGTAGGTGAGGTGGGCGTGACTCATGTCGGCGGCCTGGAAAGCACCTCCGACGTTCGATATGGCCGCGATCCGGTCTACGGCCCAGGTGCATTGCCAGCCACTGGCGGTGCCAATACTTGTGTGGCGCTCAACACCAACACCATCGCCGGTGCCGGCCCGGGCACTCCTACCAACAACATCAGCCGCAACTGCGACAACGACGGCTTCACCACGGCGACTTCGTGGGGCTACCGCGGTCGTGCCATCTGGGAATACAACGACGTGTTCGCCGGTGTGAACCTCAAGCCGAACGTGGCCTGGTCCCACGACGTAGACGGTTACTCGCCAGGCCCTGGCGGCAACTTCGAGGAAGGTCGTAAAGCGGTGAGCCTGGGTGTCGATGCCGAATACCAGAACACCTACACCGCGAGCCTGGCTTACACCAATTTCTTCGACGGCAAGTACACCACCGTAGATGACCGCGACTTCGTTGCGCTCAGCGTCGGCGTGAACTTCTAAGCACTGTTTTTTCAGGACGAACACACATATGAAAATAACAAAGAGTCTGTTCAAAGCGGGTGTTCTGGGGCTTTCGCTGCTGGCGACCAGCGTGATGGCGGCGGTCCCTGCGGCCGAAGCCGACAAACTGGGCAAGAGCCTGACCCCGATGGGCGCCGAGATGGCGGGCAACGCCGACGGTTCGATTCCGGCCTGGAAGCCAATGGCAAAAAATATCGGAACGGTCGACAGCAAAGGTTTCCTGTCCAACCCGTACGCCAGTGAAAAACCACTGTTCACCATCACGGCGCAAAACGTCGACCAGTACAAAGACAAGCTCGCCCCGGGCCAGTACGCGATGTTCAAGCGCTACCCGGAAACCTACAAGATGCCGGTTTACACGTCGCATCGTGGCTCCACCGTGCCGGCTGACGTGTTCGCCGCCATCAAGAAAAACGCCACCGCGACCAAGCTCGTATCCGGCGGCAACGGCCTGGAAAACTTCGAAACCGCTATCCCGTTCCCGATTCCCCAGAGCGGAATTGAAGTCATCTGGAACCACATCACCCGCTATCGCGGTGGCAGCGTGACCCGTCTGGTGACCCAGGCCACGCCGCAGCCGAACGGCTCGTACAGCCTGGTGTACTTCCAGGATCAGTTCGTGTTCCGCGACAAGATGAAGGACTACGATCCGGCGAACCCGGGCAACATCCTGTTCTACTTCAAGCAAAAAGTGCTCGCGCCAGCACGTCTGGCCGGCGGTGTGCTGCTGGTGCACGAAACCCTCGACCAGGTGAAAGAACCACGTTCGGCGTGGGTCTACAACGCCGGTCAACGTCGTGTGCGTCGTGCACCTCAAGTGTCCTATGACGGGCCGGGTACCGCGGCGGACGGCCTGCGTACCTCCGACAACCTGGACATGTTCAACGGTGCGCCGGATCGCTACGACTGGAAGCTCGAAGGCAAGAAAGAGATGTACATTGCCTCGGACAGCTACAAGCTCGATTCGCCTAACCTCAAGTACGACGACATCATCAAGGCCGGTCATATCAACCAGGACCTGGCACGTTACGAGTTGCGCCGGGTCTGGCATATCGTGGCGACCTTGAAAGAAGGACAGCGTCACATCTACGCCAAACGTGACTTCTACATCGACGAAGACACCTGGCAAGCCGCAGTGATCGATCACTACGACGGTCGTAATCAGCTGTGGCGTGTGGCAGAAGCTCACGCCCAGGATTACTACAACGTTCAAGTGCCGTGGTACACCCTGGAAGCCCTGTACGATCTGCAATCGGGTCGCTACCTGGCGTTGGGTATGAAGAACGAAGAGAAGTCTGCGTATGACTTCGGCTTCACCGCTACCACCAGCGACTTCACACCGGCTGCGCTGCGTCAGGACGGGGTTCGCTAACCTGCACTGAACAAAGGTCGCTTCCTCGAAAAACGCCCCGACTGGTTCGGGGCGTTTTTTTTTGTTTGGCCTGAACATTTTCTGCGTCTGTGATGACCCCTTCGCGAGCAAGTCGAATCGTCGCACCGCCGCTCCCACATTTAACCGAGTTCTTCCAGATGGAATTCGGTCGAATGTGGGAGCGGGCTTGCTCGCGAAGGGGGCAACTCGGTCTCCAGGGAAAACTGCAGCGCGGGTCCGGCGGGTTCTGCTTGTAGACTTTTTGTAGCCATTTGTAGCAATTACCTTCATTCCCTATCCGTTTACCGCTAGTCTGCGGACATCTGCAACGCCGCCATCCGCAATTCAAACAAGAGCCGGCCATGACTGATCTGTCCCCACTCCCGGGCCCTGCAAGCGTTTCCATCGCGGCATTGGACGGGCGCTTTTTTCGGCCCCCGCTGCCCGACGGCTATGTGCTGCGGCCTCGTTTGTGCGAGCGCCTGAGTGCCGGCCTCGGTGGCAGGCTGTTGCTGGTCAGCGCACCCGCAGGCTTCGGCAAGAGCTCATTGGCGGTGGAGTTCTGTCAGGGGCTGCCGGCCCATTGGCAAAGTCTGTGGTTGGGGTTGAGTTCTCGAGACAGTGATCCGGGGCGTTTCCTTGAGCGGTTGCTCGAAGGACTCCAGGATTATTTTCCGACACTGGGCAGTCAGGCGCTGGGGCTGCTGAAAATGCGCCAGCGTCATCAACCGTTCGCCTTTGAAGAATGGCTGGACGGGTTGCTGGACGAGCTGGCCATCTACCTGTCGCCGAGTACGCCTTTGCTATTGGTGCTAGATGACTATCACCTTGCGCAAGGCCCGGTACTCGATCGTTGCCTGCAATTTTTCCTCAATCATTTGCCCGATGGCCTGTTGGTCATGGTGACCAGTCGACAGCGTCCGGACTGGCATCTGGCACGTCTGCGGTTGTCGCGCCAACTGCTCGAACTGCATGAGCAGGACCTTCGACTGACCCATGATGAAGCGCTCACGTTGCTTGATCGCCACAGCAGTTCCTTGCATGGCGAGGCGCTGGAAAGTTTGATTCAGCGCAGTGAAGGCTGGGTCGCGGGCCTGCGATTCTGGTTGCTGGCGGCCTCAGAGGCAGGCAATGACGGTGCGTTGCCGCAGTCGCTGCACGGTGGGGAAGGGTTGATCCGCGATTACCTGCTGGAAGAAGTCATCGATTGCTTGCCGGCCGAAGTGCAGCAATTCCTTTACGACACGGCGCCTCAGGAACGTTTTTGCAGCGAGCTCTGCGATGCGGTTCGTGAAGCCCATGACAGTGCCGAAATTCTGCGTTTCCTTCAGGCGCACCAGGTATTCCTGGTGCCGCTGGACGAGCACGGTCACTGGTACCGCTATCACCACCTGTTTTCCGACCTGCTGCGCACTCGGCCCACCGCTCACACGCTAGTGCCGGCCGCCAGCCTGCATTTGCGTGCCTGTCGCTGGTTCAATGCACAGGGGCTGCTCGACGAAGCGGTGGAGCAGGCGTTGCGTGCCGGGCATCTGGACGTTGCGGCGAACCTGGTGCAAAACCTCTCGGAAGAACAATTGCTGGCCGAGCAGAACGCCGGCATGTTGCTGCGCTGGAAAATGGACTTGCCCGACAGCTTGCTGATCAGCACACCCAGGCTGATCGTGCTCTACAGCTGGGCGCTGGGGATGGCCTGTCAACTGGATGCGGCGGAGGAATTGGCAGCCCACTTGAGCCGCTTCCTGCCGGCCCCTTCGGCCACCGCGCAGAAGTCGATGCTCGCGCAGTGGCTGGCCCTGAGGGGCATCATCGCCCGGGGGCGTGGCAACCGCGAGCTGACGCTTCTCTATTGCACTGAAGCGCTGCATAGCCTGCCGGCCAAACGCTACGGGCAACGTCTGATGTGCCTCTCGACCCTGTCCAACCTGGCCATCGCCGACGGCGACTTGTGGCGTGCGCGCAGTTTGAACCGTGAGTCGCTGGAATTGGCGCAGCGGGTCGGTAATCCGTTGTTTGAAGCACTGGCCCATTACGACCGCGCCCGAGTATTGCAGGCGCGCGGGGAAATCCTGCGCGCGTTGCAAGAGGTTCGTCAGGGGCTGCAACGCCTGCAAGGGTTATCCGCGCAACGACTTTACGCCATACGCGCTCGTCTGACGTTGTATGAGGGGCTCTTGCTGGCCTTGCGCCTGCAACCGCAAGCCGCTCGGGCACGTTTGCAAGCCGGTTTGAGTGAGGCTCGGGCCTGTCGCGATATCAGCGTATTGATCGGTCATTGCGTGATCGCCAGGCTTGAAGGTAACAGCGGCGAGTTCGCCAACGCCTTCGCCGAACTGGCCGAAGCCGAGCGCCTTATGCACATCTGGGACGTGCCCCCCATTTACTATCTGGCGATGATTACCATGGTCAAATGCGAGCTCTGGCTGGCCCAGGGTCGCACCGATCTGGCCGAAGCCTGGCTTTCCCGGTTGGGGCAGACCTATAACGGCGAACACCCGGCAGCACCGCCCGAATTCCATCCACAGCTGCCGTTGCATATCGAATTGCAACAAGCATTGCTGGACGTCATTCAAGGGCAGCCAATGCTGGCCGAAGGCCGATTGAATGCACTGCTTGAGCAGGGGCAACAAACGGGGCGGCAGATGCTCAGTGCGATGGCGCTGACTCAGAAAGTTGCCTTGTTGCTCGTCAGTGGGCGTGAGCCCGAAGCCCGCAAGGCGCTGGCGCTGGCACTTGAGGCGTCGACCGGTGGCGCCTTGCAACCGTTCGGCGGGTTGCTGGCTGAACATCCGGACTGGCTACGTGGGCAACTGCAACTGGTTGCTCCGACGGCTGTTTCGCAGAGTCTCGTAGAACAACTGCCGATCATCATCGCTCGCCCGGTATTGGAGTCGTGTTCGGGGGCAGAGCAGCTCAGCGCGCGTGAGCTGGCAGTTCTGCAACTGATTGCCCAAGGTTGTTCGAACCAGCAAATCAGCGATCAACTGTTCATTTCGTTGCACACGGTCAAGACCCACGCCAGCCACATCAACAGCAAGCTTGGTGTTGAGCGGCGAACGCAGGCGGTGGCACGGGCGAAAGAATTGGGACTGCTGAGATAGTATTTTCAAGATTGGCCCGACCCTAAAAAAGACTGCTGCAGTTTTGTGCCAGAATTGCCCATCTCTGATTTTCGAGCTTGTCCCGATGACCCAGCCACCCAGCCTCATTCGCGAAACCTTCCCCGTCGGCCCGTTGCAGTGCAACTGCACCATCATCGGCGACCCGATCAGCAAAAAAGCGATCGTGGTCGATCCGGGCGGCAATCATGAATTGATTCTGGCGCGCCTCGATGCCCTGGGCTTGAAGGTGGTCAGCATCATCCATACCCACGCGCATCTGGATCACTTCCTGGCCTCCGGTCAGTTGAAGGAGAAAACCGGCGCCACCTTGCACCTGCATAAAGAAGATCAGTTCCTCTGGGACAATCTGGAGATGCAATGCCAGATGTTCGGTGTGCCTTACACGCCGGTGCCGCCGCCGGATCGCTGGTTGGCCGATGACGAAGAACTGGCCTGCGGTTGCGGTGTGGCGTTGCACACGCCGGGTCATACGCCGGGTTCCATGAGCTTCTGGTTTTCCGAGGCCAAGCTGCTGATTGCTGGTGACACGTTGTTCCGTCGCGGGGTAGGGCGCACGGATTTGTGGGGCGGCGATCAGGCGACCATCGTGCGGTCGATCAAGCAGCGGCTGTATACGCTTGACGAAGAGGCGACCGTGGTCACCGGCCATGGTCCGGATACGCGCTTGGGCGATGAAATGCGCGAGAATCCGTTTGTGCGGGCCTGATTTGTAACACGTTTGTCATACGGGGAATTTTTGAGCTGTGCGATGATCCAACCCCCGCAAAGGTCCAATGCTGAAGTCCGTTGCACCACAGAATGCAAAAAAAGTAGGAGCTCTAATGTTCACCACGCGTCGTTTGATTATTGTCGCTACCGCAGTGGCCTTGCTGTCTGGCTGTGCCGCGCCTGGCCCTTACGATAACCAGGGCCAAACTAATGGTGGCTCTCAAGGTATGAGCAAAACCGCTAAATATGGCGGTCTCGGTGCTTTGGCCGGTGCTGTGGCGGGTGCCGCCATTAACCATGATAACCGTGGCAAAGGCGCGCTGATCGGCGCAGCAGTAGTGGGTGCTTCTGCCGCTGGTTACGGCTACTACGCCGACCAGCAAGAGAAAAAATTGCGCGCCAGCATGGCCAATACCGGCGTTGAAGTGCAGCGCCAGGGCGATCAGATCAAACTGATCATGCCAGGCAACATCACGTTCGCAACCGATTCGGCGAACATCGCTTCAGGCTTCTATCAGCCGTTGAATAACCTGGCAGGCTCGCTCAAGGAGTTCAGCCAGAACCAGATCGAAATCGTCGGTTACACCGACAGTACTGGCAGCCGCCAGCACAACATGGACCTGTCCCAGCGTCGTGCGCAGAGTGTGGCGACGTACCTGACTTCGCAAGGCGTGAGCGGTGCCAATCTCTCGGCTCGCGGCGCCGGCCCGGATAACCCGATTGCCAGCAACGGTGATGCCAATGGTCGGTCACAGAACCGTCGAGTTGAAGTCAACTTGAAAGCGATTCCGGGTCAGCAGTATCCTCAGTAATAACAGTTTTACCTTTACCAACCTGACTGAACCCCAGGCGTAAAAAAAAGAGCCCGCCCGATCCTCAACAGATCGGGCGGGCTTTTTTTATCACCCGTTCAGGCCCCATCGCGAGCAGGCTCGCTCCCACAATTGATCACGTTCCCCTGTGGGAGCGAGCCTGCTCGCGATGGGGCCCGAACAACAATAAAAAAGCCCCCGGACAATCACTTATCCGAGGGCTTTTTGTACTGCGCGTAACCTGATTACTTCTTCAGGCCGTAATGCTCATCGAGCATGCCCGGCGCGTTCGGGGATTTTGGTGCGTAGTCGCGAGGAGGCTCCTGATTGCGCGGCGGCGTCAGGCGTTCGCGTGGGGTCACTGTCGCATCGGCGTGCAGGGAGGCGAGCAAGCGTTGGCGAGTCTGCTCGTCCAGGGCCAGACGGTTGGCACCCTCGGCGAGGTGATCCTGCACTTCCTGATAGCTCTGAGTCAGTTTCTTGACCAGGTTTGCAGTGCTGTTGAAGTGGGTGACCACCTCATTCTGATAACTGTCGAAACGTTCCTGAATGTCATCCAGCTGACGTTGCGTGCTGCTGGGCGCGGCGTTCGGCACCAAGCGAGCGATCAGGAATCCAATGGCGACACCCACAACCAGGGCAAGAGTCGGTAACAACCAAACTAAGAGCGAGTGTTCCACGAGTCCTTCCTCTATAAACGGCTTTGCTTTACGTTAACGGCTCGAACCTGCGCTGTATACCGCGATTCACTCGCAATAGATTGGCACAGACAATTTGCTAGACGAGTCGACCCGATTAGAGGTCACGGAGTTCCTTCCTTGCTTATGCGCGAAACCCCTGTAGTGATTGATGGCCCGGTCGGCCAACTGGAAGCTTTGTATCTGGATAATGAGCAGCCCCGCGGCCTGGCGCTGATCTGCCATCCGAACCCGGTGCAGGGCGGCACGATGCTCAACAAAGTCGTCTCGACCCTGCAGCGCACTGCGCGCGATGCGGGCTTGATTACCCTGCGGTTCAACTACCGTGGCGTCGGTGCCAGTGAAGGCACGCACGACATGGGCACCGGTGAAGTCGACGATGCTCAAGCCGTCGCCGAATGGCTGCGGGTCAAGCACCCGGATTTGCCCCTGACCCTGTTCGGTTTCTCCTTCGGCGGTTTTGTTGCAGCCAGTCTCGGCGGACGCCTGGAAGCCAAGGGCGAACAACTGAAACATTTGTTTATGGTCGCACCTGCGGTCATGCGCCTGGGCGATCAGGAGCAACTGTCGCAGCAGGGTGAGTTGACCCTGATCCAGCCGGAAACCGACGAAGTCATCGATCCGCAGCTGGTTTACGACTGGTCCGAAAAACTCGAGCGCCCCCATGAGCTGCTGAAAGTGGCAGAATGCGGACACTTTTTTCATGGCAAGCTGACCGATCTCAAGGATCTGATCCTGCCGCGTCTTTCGAATTGATTGCAGTCTGACAAGCGATTACCCATGACGACTCGTACCCGTATCCTCACCGGCATCACCACCACCGGCACGCCACACCTGGGCAACTACGCCGGCGCCATCCGCCCGGCGATCGTCGCCAGCCGCGACAGCAATGCCGATTCGTTCTACTTCCTGGCCGACTACCACGCCCTGATCAAATGCGATGACCCGCTGCGCATTCAGCGCTCGCGTCTGGAAATCGCCGCGACCTGGCTGGCCGGTGGCCTGGATGTGGATCGCGTGACGTTCTACCGCCAGTCCGACATCCCGGAAATTCCCGAGCTGACGTGGCTGCTGACCTGCGTCGCCGCCAAGGGTTTGCTCAATCGTGCACACGCCTATAAGGCCTCGGTGGACAAGAACGTCGAGACCGGCGAAGACCCGGATGCCGGCATCACCATGGGCTTGTACAGCTACCCGGTGCTGATGGCCGCAGACATTCTGATGTTCAACGCGCACAAGGTGCCGGTCGGTCGCGACCAGATCCAGCACGTGGAAATGGCTCGCGACATCGGTCAGCGCTTCAACCACTTGTTCGGTCAGGGCAAAGAATTCTTCACCATGCCTGAGGCACTGATCGAAGAAAGCGTCGCCACGCTGCCAGGCCTCGACGGTCGCAAGATGTCGAAGAGCTACGACAACACCATCCCGTTGTTCAGCAGCGCCAAAGAGATGAAGGACGCGATTTCGCGGATCGTCACCGATTCGCGCGCGCCGGGCGAAGCCAAGGACCCGGACAATTCGCATCTGTTCACGCTGTTTCAAGCGTTTGCTACGCCGGCGCAGTCCGACGAGTTCCGCAGCGAACTGTTGCAGGGCCTGGGTTGGGGGGAGGCGAAGAATCGCCTGTTCCAATTGCTGGACAGCGAGTTGGGCGAATCCCGCGAGCGTTATTACCAGCTGATAGAACGTCCGGCCGACCTGGAAGACATGCTGCAAATCGGCGCCAAAAAGGCCCGGGCCGTTGCGACGCCGTTCCTCAACGAACTGCGTGAAGCGGTCGGCCTGCGTTCTTTCGTGGCGCAGACTCAAGTCGTCGCCACCACCAAGAAAAAAGCCGCGAAAGCCGCACGTTTCGTCAGCTTCCGTGAAGACGACGGCAGCTTCCGCTTCCGTCTGCTGGCGGCCGATGGCGAGCAACTGCTGCTGTCGCGCAACTTCGCCGACGGCAAAACCGCTGGGCAAGTGACCAAACAACTGCAAGCGGGCCAGCCTCTGGACGTTCGCAGCGAAGACCTGAGCTTCAGTGTCTGGCTCGAAGGCGAGTGCGTGGCAGACAGCCCGGAATTCGCCGACAGCGCGGCTCGCGACGTCGCCATCGACGCCCTGCGCGTTGCGCTGACGCCGGTTCAGGAATAAATCAGCGGCTCGGCCCGACCAAGGGCTGATTGCCATTCCCCGGGGCCGTCGCTACAGTGACGGCCCGTTTTTGTTGCCTTGCTAACGAATTATGACGCCCCTAGAACGATATCAAGCTGATCTGAAGCGCCCGGAATTCTTCCATGATGCTGCGCAGGAAACTGCTGTGCGCCATTTGCAGCGCCTGTACGACGATCTGGTCGCGGCCTCGCAGAACAAGCCGGGCCTGCTCGGCAAACTGTTTGGCAAGAAAGAGCAGGCGCCGGTCAAGGGCCTGTACTTCTGGGGCGGCGTGGGTCGCGGCAAGACTTACCTGGTCGACACCTTCTTCGAAGCGCTGCCGTTCAAGGAAAAGACCCGAACTCACTTCCACCGCTTCATGAAGCGTGTGCACGAAGAGATGAAGACCCTTGGCGGCGAGAAAAACCCGCTGACCATCATCGCCAAGCGTTTCTCCGACGAGTCGCGAGTGATTTGCTTCGATGAATTCTTCGTCTCCGACATCACCGATGCCATGATCCTCGGCACGCTGATGGAAGAGCTGTTCAAGAATGGCGTGACCCTGGTCGCGACCTCGAACATTGTGCCGGACGGTCTGTACAAGGACGGCCTGCAACGCGCGCGCTTCCTGCCGGCCATCGCGCTGATCAAGCAGAACACCGACATCGTCAACGTCGACAGTGGTGTCGATTACCGCCTGCGTCATCTTGAGCAAGCGGAGCTGTTCCACTTTCCGCTGGATGACGCCGCTCAGGACAGCCTGCGCAAGAGCTTCCGTGCGCTGACGCCGGAATGCACGGCCGCGGTCGAGAACGACGTGCTGATGATCGAGAATCGCGCAATCCGCGCTGTACGCACGTGCGACGACGTGGCCTGGTTCGACTTCCGCGAACTGTGCGATGGCCCGCGTAGCCAGAACGACTACATCGAACTGGGCAAGATCTTCCACGCTGTGTTGCTCAGTGATGTCGAGCAGATGAGCGTCACCACTGACGACATCGCCCGTCGCTTTATCAACATGGTCGACGAATTTTACGACCGTAACGTCAAGCTGATCATTTCTGCCGAGGTCGAGCTCAAAGACCTCTACACCGGTGGTCGCCTGAACTTCGAGTTCCAGCGCACGCTCAGCCGACTGCTGGAGATGCAGTCGCACGAATTCCTGTCCCGGGCTCACAAGCCGTAGGATTTATCGGAATACAAAAAAGGGCCTGCAGATGCAGGCCCTTTTTTTGTTCGCCTGTTGGCTCCCACATTTAGATTGTGTGGGGGCTAAGATCTACGCCGCTTGCTGAAACTGTTGCCGATACTGGTTCGGTGACAGCTCGGTGTGCTGGCGGAACAGCCGCGCAAAGAAGCTTGCATCGTCATAACCCACCTCATAACTGATGGTCTTGATGCTCTTGCGGCTGCCGGACAACAGGCCCTTGGCGGTTTCGATGCGCAGGCGCTGCAAGTAATGCAGCGGCTTGTCACCGGTCGCGGTCTGGAAGCGGCGCATGAAGTTGCGGATGCTCATGCCGTGTTCGCGGGCGACGTCTTCGAAGCGGAACTTGTCGGCGAAATGCTCTTCGAGCCAGTGCTGGATCTGCAGGATGATCACATCCTGGTGCAGCTTCTGGCCGCCAAAACCGATGCGTCCTGGCGAATAGCTGCGCTGTACTTCGTAGAGGATATCCCGCGCCACGGCTTGCGATACGTTGGCACCGCAGAAACGCTCGATCAGGTAGACGTAAAGGTCGCAGGCCGACGTCGTGCCGCCTGCGCAATACAGATTGTCGGCGTCGGTCAGGTGTTTGTCCTGTTTGAGGTGAACCTGTGGGAAGCGCTCGGCGAAGGCGTTGAAGAAACGCCAGTAAGTGGTCGCTTCCTTGCCATCGAGCAGGCCCGCTTCGGCGAGCCAGAACACCCCGGTCGCTTCGCCGCACAGCACTGCGCCGCGGGCATGTTGCTCACGCAGCCATGGCAGGACCTGTGGATAACGTTTGCTGAGCGTGTCGAAGTCATCCCAGAAGGCGGGGAGGATGATGATGTCGGTGTTTTCCAGGCCACCGTCTACCGGAATGATCACATCGCTAAAGCTGTTCACCGGTTTGCCGTCGGGACTGACGAGTCGGATTTCGAACGACGGTGTCAGGCCTTGGCCCAGTTGTTTGCCATGGCGCAGGCTGGCCATGTGGAAAAAATCTTTGGCTTGCAGGAGGGTGGAAGCGAAAACCCGGTCAATCGCCAGGATGCTGACGCGCCGCAGGGGCGTGGAGACTTGCTTAGACATAATTCAACTTTATTTTTATAGGAGAAAGTGGTCATCAAACGGCTGGATCGTCTTATTTTTTGTCTGATGTGTCCAGTGTCCTGTGTCGAATGCGGGGCTTAGTCTCTCAAGGTCAACTCCTCTAACAATAACGACAGGTGCCGCATGATCCCCAGAACCTTGTTCAGTTCCGAGCACGAACTTTTCCGCGACAGCGTGCGAACGTTCCTCGAAAAAGAGGCGGTGCCGTTCCATGGGCAATGGGAAAAACAAGGCTATATCGACCGCAAACTCTGGAACAAGGCGGGGGAGGCGGGGATGCTGTGTTCGCATCTGCCGGAGGAATACGGTGGGCTGGGGGCGGACTTTTTATACAGCGCAGTAGTGATCGAAGAGGTCGGGCGCCTGGGGCTGACCGGGATCGGTTTTTCCCTGCATTCGGACATCGTGGCGCCGTATATCCTGCATTACGGCAGTGAAACGCTGAAGCACAAGTACCTGCCGAAACTGGTGTCTGGCGAGATGGTCACGGCAATCGCCATGACCGAGCCGGGGGCGGGCTCCGATTTGCAAGGGGTGAAAACCACTGCGGTGCTGGATGGCGACGAGTACGTCATCAACGGTTCGAAAACCTTCATCACCAACGGCTTTCTGGCTGATCTGGTGATTGTCGTGGCCAAGACCGATCCAAAGGCCGGCGCAAAGGGTACCAGCCTGTTTTTGGTCGAGGCCAACACCCCTGGTTTCGACAAGGGCAAACGTCTGGAAAAGGTCGGAATGAAGGCGCAGGACACTTCGGAGCTGTTCTTCCAGGACGTTCGGGTGCCCAAGGAAAACCTGTTGGGGCAAGCCGGAATGGGCTTCGCTTACCTGATGCAGGAGTTGCCGCAAGAGCGACTCACTGTGGCCATCGGCGGACTTGCGTCGGCTGAAGCAGCGTTGCAATGGACGCTGGACTACACCCGCGAGCGCAAGGCGTTCGGCAAGGCGATTGCCGACTTCCAGAACACCCGCTTCAAATTGGCCGAGATGGCGACCGAGATCCAGATTGGCCGGGTCTTCGTCGATCGCTGCCTGGAACTGCACCTGCAAGGCAAGCTGGATGTACCGACGGCGGCGATGGCCAAGTATTGGGGCACGGACCTGCAATGCAAGGTGCTCGACGAATGCGTGCAGTTGCATGGCGGCTACGGCTTTATGTGGGAATACCCTATTGCCCGTGCGTGGGCGGATGCGCGGGTGCAGCGGATCTATGCCGGCACCAACGAAATCATGAAAGAGATTATTGCGCGGTCGCTTTGATGCAGTGTTGAGCTTGAGACCGCTATCGCGGGCAAGTCGAATCGTCGCACCGCCGCTCCCACAGGGTTAGGTGATCTCCTGTGGGAGCGTGGCTTGCCCGCGATTGGGTCTACAAATCATTCAAGGTGCAGGGTTCGGGTGATCCTTGTGAATCGCCTCAATTCCTTCCAGCACTTCGTCCGAAAGTTTCAGCTCGAAGCTGGCAATGTTGCTGTCCAATTGCTCAAGCGTCGTCGCGCCAATGATGTTGCTGGTGACGAACGGCTGTTGATTCACGAATGCCAACGCCATCTGCGCCGGGTCCAGGCCGTGTTCACGGGCCAGTGCCACGTAACGGCTGCACGCTGCTTCCGATTGTGGATTGAAATAGCGGCTGAAGCGGCTGTAGAGGCTCAGGCGGCCTTTTGGCGGGCGCGCGCCACCTTCGTACTTGCCTGACAGGAAACCGAACGCCAGCGGCGAGTAAGCGAGTAAGCCGCATTGCTCACGAATGGCAATCTCTGCCAGACCGACTTCGAAGCTGCGGTTGAGCAGGTTGTACGGGTTCTGGATCGATACGGCGCGGGGCCAGCCACGGGCTTCGGCCAAGGCGAGGAAGCGCATGGTGCCCCATGGCGTTTCATTGGACAGGCCAATGTGGCGGATCTTGCCGGCCTTGACCTGCTCGTCCAGTGCTTCGAGGGTATCTTCCAGCGGCGTGAGGTTGGCTTCGCTCTTGTGTTTGTAGCCAAGTTGGCCGAAGAAATTGGTGCTGCGTTCCGGCCAATGCAGTTGGTAAAGGTCGATGTAATCGGTTTGCAGGCGCTTGAGGCTCGCGTCCACGGCTTCCGTGATGTGCTGGCGGTTGTGGCGCAGGTTTTTGTCGCGGATGTAGTCGATGGTGTTGCCGGGGCCGGCGATCTTGCTGGCGAGGATCCAGTCGGCGCGATCACCACGACTTTTGAAGTAATTGCCGATGTAGCGCTCTGTGGTGGCGTAGGTATCGGCCTTGGGCGGCACCGGGTACATCTCGGCGGTGTCGATGAAATTGATCCCGGCACCTTTGGCCCGTTCAATCTGGGCGAAGGCTTCAGCTTCGCTGTTTTGCTCGCCCCACGTCATGGTTCCGAGGCAGATAGCGCTCACGTTCAGATCGGTTCGGCCTAGCTGTCGATAGTCCATCAGGTGCTCCTTGGGCAAAACAATCATAAAAGCAGGTTGAAATATTTTTCGCAATCTGCATAATTGCGCACCTCTTTCTGCAGTGGAAGTGATGCGCCGCCGCCGAAGAATCTTGCCGTTGAACGGACGCGCCGACCCGAGCCCCCGAAAGCGTCTGTATCCGGCTGCCTTTGACTTGTCAAAGTACGCACTATTCAGTAAGATCCGCCGTCTAATTTACAGGGCGGCCCCTGAGGCTATAAAGAATGAAAACTTTTACTGCTAAACCGGAAACAGTACAGCGCGACTGGTTTGTCGTCGACGCTGCAGGTCAGACCCTGGGTCGTCTAGCCACCGAAATCGCGAGCCGTCTGCGTGGCAAGCATAAAGCTGAGTACACTCCTCACGTTGACACCGGCGATTACATCGTCGTTATCAATGCCGAGCAGATTCGTGTAACCGGTGCTAAAACCACCGACAAAATCTACTACTCCCACTCCGGTTTCCCGGGCGGCATCAAGTCGATCAACTTTGAAAAGCTGATCGCCAAAGCCCCTGAGCGCGTGATCGAGACCGCGGTCAAAGGCATGCTGCCTAAGAACCCGCTGGGTCGCGACATGTATCGTAAGCTGAAAGTCTATGCGGGCGCTGTACACCCTCATACTGCTCAGCAGCCCCAAGAACTGAAGTTTTAACGGAATAGTTCATTATGTCGGCGACTCAAAATTACGGCACTGGCCGTCGCAAGACCGCAACCGCACGCGTTTTCCTGCGTCCGGGTACTGGTAACATCTCCATCAACAACCGTTCGCTGGATAATTTCTTCGGCCGCGAAACTGCCCGCATGGTAGTTCGTCAGCCGCTGGAATTGACTGAGACTGTCGAGAAGTTCGACATCTACGTCACCGTGATCGGCGGTGGTGTAAGTGGTCAAGCTGGCGCAATCCGCCACGGTATCACTCGCGCACTGATGCAGTACGACGAAACCCTGCGTGGCGCTCTGCGCAAAGCTGGCTTCGTTACTCGCGATGCTCGTGAAGTTGAACGTAAGAAAGTCGGTCTGCGTAAAGCGCGTAAGCGTCCGCAGTACTCGAAGCGTTAATTCGCTTTCACGTTCAAAAAAGAACGCCCAGTTTCCTCACGGAGCTGGGCGTTTTTTTATACGTGCGATTTATCAAGGAATTGCGCTGTGACAACTTGCCACATCCGTAGAGCCCCTATACTACAAGGCTTGGCAGTGGAGCCCTTCGGTAATTACCTTGTCAGAATTGGGGCTTTTCATTACCATTCGGCAAAATTTTTATAAGTACATAGATTTACTTAGTAGATGCCTGATTTAACAGGCCACAAAGCTGATGGGAGAGGACTGAATGAGCAATGACGGCGTGAATACAGGCCGGCGTCGCTTCTTGGTAGCAGCCACATCCGTGGTGGGTGCTGCAGGAGCGGTGGGGGCTGCGGTCCCGTTCGTGGGGTCATGGTTTCCCAGTGCCAAGGCGAAAGCCGCAGGTGCACCGGTGAAAGTGAATGTCAGCAAAATCGAGCCAGGCCAGCAGATGATTGCTGAGTGGCGCGGCCAGCCGGTATTCATTGTCCGCCGTACTCCGGAAATCCTGGGGAATCTGAAAAAGATCGAAGGCGAGCTCGCCGATCCTGATTCCAAACAATCGACGCAACCGGCCTATGTCAACCCAGAAACACGTTCGATCAAGCCAGAAATTCTGCTGCTGATCGGTATCTGCACGCACTTGGGTTGTTCGCCTACTTTCCGTCCGGAAGTGGCACCTGCGGATCTTGGTCCGAAATGGGTAGGTGGATATTTCTGCCCTTGCCACGGCTCCCATTACGATCTGGCTGGCCGCGTCTACAAGTCGCAACCTGCGCCTTTGAACCTGCCAGTTCCCCCGCATTCCTATGAGACCGATGAGCTCATTGTCATCGGCGTCGATACGGAGAAAGCGTGATGAGCAAGTTCATGGATTGGGTAGATGCGCGCTTTCCCGCGACCAAAATGTGGGAAGACCATCTCAGCAAGTACTACGCCCCGAAGAACTTCAACTTCTTCTATTTCTTTGGCTCCCTGGCGCTGCTCGTTCTGGTTAACCAGATCGTTACCGGTGTCTGGCTGACAATGAGCTACACCCCATCGGCGGAAGAGGCATTTGCTTCCGTCGAATACATCATGCGCGACGTCGAGTACGGCTCGATCCTGCGTCTGCTGCACTCCACCGGCGCTTCGGCGTTCTTCGTCGTGGTTTATCTGCACATGTTCCGTGGCTTGCTCTACGGTTCGTACCAGAAGCCGCGTGAGCTGGTGTGGGTCTTCGGCATGCTGATCTACCTGGCGCTGATGGCTGAAGCCTTCATGGGTTACCTGCTGCCGTGGGGCCAGATGTCCTACTGGGGTGCCCAGGTGATCATCTCGCTGTTCGGTGCGATCCCGGTCATCGGTAACGACCTGACCCAGTGGATCCGTGGTGACTACCTGATTTCCGGTATTACCCTGAACCGCTTCTTCGCCCTTCACGTTGTTGCCTTGCCGATCGTGATCCTTGGTCTGGTGGTGCTGCACGTCCTGGCGTTGCACGAAGTCGGTTCGAACAACCCGGACGGCGTCGACATCAAGAAATACAAAGACGAAAACGGCGTACCGCTGGACGGCATTGCCTTCCATCCGTACTACACCGTGAAAGATATCGTCGGCGTGGTGGTGTTCCTGTTCATCTTTTGCTCGATCGTGTTCTTCTTCCCGGAAATGGGCGGTTACTTCCTCGAGAAGCCGAACTTCGAAGTGGCGAACGCCTTCAAGACCCCAGAGCACATCGCTCCGGTCTGGTACTTCACTCCGTTCTACGCGATTCTGCGGGCGGTTCCGGACAAGCTCCTGGGCGTTATCGCCATGGGTGCAGCCATCGCCGTGCTGTTCGTCCTGCCGTGGCTGGACCGCAGCCCGGTCAAGTCGATGCGCTACAAAGGCTGGCTGAGCAAGATCTGGCTGTGGGTGTTCTGCATCTCGTTCGTGATCCTGGGTGTGCTGGGCGTATTGGCCCCAACGCCAGAGCGGACCTTGCTGTCGCAGGTGTGTACGTTCCTGTACTTCGCCTACTTCATTCTGATGCCGTTCTACACCAGGCTTGAAAAGACCAAACCGGTTCCGGAAAGGGTGACTGGCTGATGAAAAAGCTATTTGCTGTACTGATTCTTGCTGCTATGCCTGTTCTGTCCTTCGGGGCTGAGCACGGCGGTCCTGAGCTGGAAAAGGTCGATATCGACGTTTCTGACAAGGCGGCTTTGCAGGATGGCGCGCGTACATTTGCCAACTACTGCATGGGCTGCCACAGCGCCAAGTTCCAACGCTACGAGCGTGTTGCCGATGATATTGGCGTTCCCCATGATCTGATGCTCTCGAAGCTGGTGTTCACCGGCGCCAAGATTGGCGACCACATGAACATCGGCATGCAGCCGGCGGACGCCAAGGCCTGGTTCGGCGCGGCTCCGCCCGACCTGACGCTGGTGGCTCGTGTTCGTGGTACTGACTGGCTCTACGGCTACCTGAAGTCTTTCTACGAGGATCCGTCGCGTCCGTGGGGCGTGAACAACAAGGTCTTCCCGAACGTGGGCATGCCTAACGTCATGGCTGCTCTGCAAGGTCGTCAGATTATCGGTTGCAAACAGGTTCAGATCGTCGAAGACGGCAAGAAGCAATATGACCCGTTGACCGGTACGCCTTTGACTCATGAAGCATGCGATCAGATGACCATCGTGCCGAAAAGCGGTGCTCTGACCGAAGAGCAGTTCGATGAGAAGGTCAAGAATCTGGTAACCTTCCTGGCTTACTCGGCTAACCCGGTTAAGCTGCAACATCAGCGCATCGGTACATACGTCTTGCTGTACCTGGCGTTCTTCTTCGTATTCGCTTATTTGCTCAAGCGCGAATACTGGAAAGATGTGCACTGATAAAGCTTCAAGCAATTGCTGTTAATCGCGCGCGCCCAAGGGCGCCTCTGAAGGTGTAACGAGCCTGGTGATCCAGGCGTTACGGGAGGCGCCCTCTGGGCGCGCTCGTTTTTCCGCTTCCGATAATTTCAACAAGCGAGGAGGACCGCCATGGGCGTGACCAATCGGTTGGCCTGTTACTCCGACCCCGCCGACCACTATTCCCACCGAGTGCGTATCGTACTTGCAGAGAAGGGTGTCAGCGCCGAGATCATTTACGTGGAAGCTGGTCGTCAGCCGCCTAAACTGATTGAGGTGAACCCTTACGGAAGCCTGCCCACCCTGGTCGATCGTGACCTGGCGTTGTGGGAGTCGACCGTGGTGATGGAATATCTGGATGAGCGTTACCCGCACCCGCCTTTGTTGCCGGTTTATCCAGTGGCGCGTGCCAACAGCCGTCTGCTGATTCATCGTATTCAGCGTGACTGGTGTGGCCTGGTGGATCTGATCCTGGATTCACGGACCAAGGAAGCTGCCCGCGTCGTCGCTCGTAAAGAGCTGCGCGAAAGCCTGACTGGCGTGTCGCCGTTATTCGCCGACAAGCCGTTTTTCCTCAGTGAGGAACAAAGTCTGGTGGATTGCTGCCTATTACCAATACTCTGGCGCTTGCCGATTTTGGGTATTGAACTGCCGCGGCCTGCCAAGCCGCTGCTTGATTATATGGAGCGCTCGTTTGCGCGTGAGGCTTTCCAGGCGAGTCTGTCTGGTGTCGAACGCGATATGCGCTAAGGCTTAAGGAGCCGCTATGAACTCCAGTCGACCTTATCTGGTCCGCGCGCTCTACGAGTGGATTGTGGATAACGATTGCACCCCGCACATGCTGGTCAATTCCGAGTATCCGTCGGTGCAGGTGCCTCAGGGTTTTGCCAGTGACGGACAAATTGTCTTGAACGTGTCGCCGCAAGCCGTGCGTCATCTGCACATGGATAACGAGGCGGTCAGTTTCGAAGGGCGTTTCGGTGGCGTGCCGCACACCTTGTACGTGCCTATCGCCTCGATCCTTGGGATTTACGCCCGGGAGAATGGCCAAGGCATGGTGTTCGATCTGGAATCGCCTATGGAAGACGAGGAAGAGATCGAGCCGGATGATGATATTCCGCCACCCGACAGCGAGCCGCCGCGTCCCAGCGGTCGACCCAGTTTGAAAGTGGTGAAGTAATAAAAAAGGCGATCCGGATGGATCGCCTTTTTTATTACTTCCGTAGGAGCCGAGCTTGCTCGCGATGGCGATTTCATAGGCGCCATCGCCGGCAAGCCGTGCTCCTACGCGATGGCGATTTCATAGGCGCCATCGCCGGCAAGCCGTGCTCCTACGGGATGGCGATTTCAAAGACGCCATCGCCGGCAAGCCGTGCTCCTACGGGATGGCGATTTCAAGGACGCCATCGCCGGCAGCCGTGTTCCTGCGGGGGCGGGTGTCAGTCGATGTACTCAAACAGCTTCACAACCTTCTGCACACCGGAAACGCCCTGTACCAGGTTGGTAGCCTGAGCGGCTTCCTGTTTGGTCAGCAGGCCCAGCAAGTAGACGATGCCATTTTCGGTCACAACCTTGATGCGCGAGCCAGGAATGTAGGCGTCGGTGAGCATCTGGGTCTTGATCTTGGTGGTCAGCCAGGCGTCGTTCTGGCGCGCCAGCAATGAGGAGGGCGGCATGATCTGCAATTCGTTGTGGACCGTTTTTACCCGTTGAACAGCGCCAGCAGCTTGTTCGGCTTTAGCCTTGAGGTCTGCGCGAGGCGTCTGACCGGCGAGCAGCACCACGCCGTTGAAGCTGGTGACGACAATGTGCGATTCGTTGTCCAGGGCAGGGTCGGCCTTGGCCACGTTTACGCCGACTTTGGTATCGATCAGGGAATCGTCGATCTTGCTGCCAAAGGTGCGCGTGCCACGGTCATCTTCAATCGGCGCTTCACGGCTGGCGTTAACCACCGAAGTGCAGCCGCTGATGCCGAGGCACAGGGTCAAGGCCATCAGGCCTAGGCGATTAGGGGTCATTCTTCACTCCCGAACAGTTGGCTGTCGATCAAATCGCAAAGGCAATGGATCGCCAGCAGGTGGACTTCCTGAATACGTGCGGTGACATTGGCCGGTACGCGAATCTCGACGTCCTCGGGCAAAAGCAGCGACGCCATGCCGCCGCCATCGCGACCGGTCATTGCTACGACAACCATTTCGCGATCATGTGCGGCCTGGATCGCCTGAATTATGTTTGCCGAGTTACCGCTGGTGGAAATCGCCAGCAATACGTCGCCCGGTTGGCCGAGGGCACGGATCTGTTTGGAGAAAATTTCGTTGTAGCTGTAGTCGTTGGCAATCGAGGTGATGGTTGAGCTGTCAGTGGTCAGCGCGATGGCTGGCAGGCTCGGGCGTTCGCGTTCGAAGCGGTTGAGCAGCTCCGACGAAAAGTGCTGGGCATCGCCGGCGGAGCCGCCGTTGCCGCAGGAAAGCATTTTGCCCTCATTGAGCAGGGCGTTGACCATCACTTGGCTGGCTTGCTCGATGTGCGGTGCAAGTACGTCCATCGCCATTTGCTTGGTGTCGATACTGGCCTGAAAAAGCTGGCGAATTCGGGATTGCATGTCCATCTGTGTGACCTTAATTAGCGCGGCTACTTGGCACATGAATGTGCAGCCCGCAATGCAAAGAGCAAAAGTGTTGGGTGAAAGTGTCCGGTTCGGGGCGCAAGCGATCAACTGTCGAAGGCATTCTGCAACCAGTTCAACTGATCAAGGTTGCTGTCGATGGCAACCACGTCGAAGCGGCAAGGGGAATTGGCCCAGCGCGACTCGCGCTGAAGAAAATACTGTGCAGCGAAAATCAGTTTCTGCCGTTTGCGCTCATCGATGCTATCGAGCGCGCCACCCCATTGGGTGTTTTTTCTGTAGCGGACTTCAACGAATACTACTGTATCGCCATCAAGCATGACCAGATCAAGCTCGCCGCGTTTACACAACCAGTTCTGCGCCAGCAGGCGCAGACCTTGTTGTTGAAGATGCTCGAGCGCATGGCGCTCGGCATCTTTACCGCTTTGCTGGCGTGACCTGTCAGGCATCAGTTCGGGGAGCCGGGCAGGCGTTGAACCTGGCCATTGACGAATTGAGCCCACGGTAGCTGACGCACGACGCGTTGGTTCTGAGTCAAACTCAGGCTACCCGACTGACCTTCGAGGCGGCTGTCCGGCAAGGCTTTGAGTTGCCCCAGGCGTGGCGCCAGGCGGTAAGCATCGACGCCCATGGCATACAGGCGACCGAGGCTACCGGAGGCTTGTGGCCATTGAGCCGTAACCTGTTTGCGCAGTGGATCATTGGCGTCCAGCAACCACGGGGTTTCGCAGAAGCGAATGCCGTTCATGTCGTTGTACTGATTTACGTCGCCGCTGGCACTGTACACGTGGGAGGTGGCGTAAACCGGCACGTCACCTGCGTATTGGAAGTTCAGGGTCGGTTTGATCTGTTGAGCCTGTTGCGGAGTGGCGGCCAGGAAGATGAATTCAATGTCCTGGCGACGCGAAGGCTGGGCGGCGACCTGCGAGCCGACGGTGCTTTGCAGGCTTTTCGCGCGGCCTTCGCTTTGGCGCAGCTGGAACATGTCAGCAATCTGCTGGGCCAGTTGAACCGGTTGGTCTACGCGCTCGGTGGCAACGATGGTGCCGCCGTTGGCTTGCCAGTCCTGGCTGAATGCGCGGAGTACGCGATCGCCCCATTCGCCTTTGGGCACCATGATCGCGGCGCGATGCAGGCCATCGGCGCGCGCGCGGCGAGACACTTCGCGGGCTTCGTCTTCAGCGGCCAGGCCAAACTGGAACAGTTGGGCCGGGCCTTGTTCGCCTTCGCTGTAGTTCAGTGCCAGGGTAGTGATCGGCAATTGCGGGCGGGCGCTGAGCTGTTTAACCAGTGGTTTTTCCAGCGGGCCGACCACCAGTTGCACGCCATCGGCCTGGGCTTTGCGGTAGAACTCGTCCATCGACGTCAGCTTCGAGCTGTCATAAAACTCGATGGCGGGTGGCTTCTGGCCGGTTTGTTGGGCCTGGTAATAAGCGGCCATGAAGCCTTCGCGCAATGCTTTGCCGACCGACGCCAGTTGGCCGTCTTGTGGCAGCAGCAGGGCAATCTTGCTCAGGGGTTGGCTGGCCAAGTCCTTGAGGTTGGTCAGTGCCAACGGCAGATGAATGGCGGCCGGGTGTTTAGGGTTTTGCGCGCGCCAGTTATCGATTGCGGCTTGCTGCTGCTCCAGCGTCCCGGCCGTTTTGACCGCCAGCGCCAGACCCATCCAGCCGCCGAGGTCGTCGGAGGTGGTGGGTTGCAGTTGGTCGGTGGGCAGGGAGGCGATCAGGATCCAGATCGCATCGTGGTTTTTACTGGCCGCTTCACCACTCAGCATTGGCGCGATAAAAATGCGCTCCCGTGCGGCAGCTAGCGTCTGGCCATCTGCTTCAAGGGCGCGGGCATGGACGGTGCCGGTGCGAACCTGTTGCTCGGCCGGCAGTTCGCTCAGGCGTTGCAAGCTCGGATGGCTCAAGGCCGTCAGCGCCGCTTTGGGCTGGTTGCGAGCCATCGCCAGTTCCGCCGCCAGCGTACTGGCGAAGACTTGTGGGCCTGGCTTGAGTTGCTCGACCGGAACCTGCTGCAGGATTTGCGCGGACTGGCCGGCATTCCCTTGGCGGTAGGCCACGTCTGCGGCGCTCAGGCGCAGCAGGGCAGCTTCTTCCGGGTCTTTGCTTTGATTGGCCTGCTCGAGCAGTTGCTCGATGCTGGCATTCGGGGTCCGTGGAAGTTCGCCAAGGCTGGAGGAGGGCGAGCTGGCGCAAGCCGCCAGCAAGGCAGCGAGGCAGAGGGCAGTAAACAGCCGCAGGCAAGCGATCATGTAGTGTTCCTGTTACTCGATCAAATTAGCGTGGAATTGTACCCAAGCACTGGCCGGGGCGCGATGTTACTGGCGTGAATCGATCAATTTAGCTCGTGTAAATGTTGCAGCGCTGCACAAAAGGCGGGAAAAGCCGGGAAGGAGCAGGCGTATCGCGAGCGCCGCTACGCGCTACAATGTCACTTTTTACCGATCATGAGGTGTGCGCTTTGACTGCTCCAGGTGCTTTGAATTCCGCTGCTGGCTCGCTTTATGTGGTGGCGACGCCCATCGGCAACCTGGATGACATCAGTGCGCGTGCGCTGAAGATCCTTCGTGAGGTGGCGTTGATTGCCGCCGAAGACACTCGCCACTCCCAGCGATTGATGCAACATTTCGGTATCCCCACGCCGCTGGCGGCGTGTCACGAACACAACGAGCGGGATGAAGGTAGCCGCTTTATCACGCGTCTGCTGGCAGGCGACGATGTGGCACTGATATCCGATGCCGGCACGCCGTTGATTTCTGATCCTGGGTATCACTTGGTGCGTCAGGCTCGTGCTGCGGGGATCAATGTGGTGCCGGTGCCGGGAGCCTGTGCATTGATCGCGGCTCTGTCAGCAGCGGGTTTGCCATCCGACCGGTTTATCTTTGAGGGCTTCCTGCCGGCCAAGGCGGTCGGTCGCCGGGCTCGTCTTGAGCTGGTAAAGGAAGAGCCGCGCACGCTGATTTTCTACGAAGCTCCGCACCGCATTCTTGAATGCCTGCAAGATATGGAGCTGGTGTTCGGTGGCGAGCGTCAGGCGTTGCTGGCTCGTGAAATCACTAAAACCTTTGAAACCCTTAAAGGCCTGCCGTTGGCCGAGTTGCGTGAGTTCGTCGAGTCAGACAGCAATCAGCAGCGCGGTGAATGTGTGGTGCTGGTGGCCGGCTGGGCTGCGCCCGAGACCGAAGACGCGGTCAGCAGCGAAGCGATGCGCATCCTCAACCTGTTGCTCGAAGAGATGCCGCTCAAGCGTGCGGCCGCCTTGGCTGCGCAAATCACCGGCGAGCGCAAGAATGTGCTGTATCAGGTCGCGCTGGATAAACAGAAGGGCGAGTAAACCCGACGTGCAGGAAGGGGCAAAGGCGTTTAGCGCTTGTTCTTCGGCCGCTCTGCCGTTAACCTTTGCGGCGGAGAGTCGATCGGACAGTCGCTGCCCTCTATGAAAATTAGGGGGGGGAGGAAAGTCCGGGCTCCATAGGGCGAAGTGCCAGGTAATGCCTGGGAGGCGTGAGCCTACGGAAAGTGCCACAGAAAATAACCGCCTAAGCGCTTCGGCGCCGGTAAGGGTGAAAAGGTGCGGTAAGAGCGCACCGCACGTCTGGCAACAGTTCGTGGCTAGGTAAACCCCACTTGGAGCAAGACCAAATAGGGTCCCAAGGCGTGGCCCGCGCTGGGACCGGGTAGGTTGCTAAAGATGTCCAGTGATGGCCATCGTAGACGAATGACTGTTCAAGACAGAACCCGGCTTACAGATCGACTCTCCACCTTTTTTTCCTCCCTGTTTGAATCTTTGAGCAGGGCGCTGGTAGTGGCAAATTCCCTCCTTACCGAATCATCAGCAGAAGCACTTTCGTAATACCAAAAAAATCTTACTCTTAACAAACTACTTTAACTTTCGAGCGCAGCCATCTGTGTTGACTCAAGTTATTGAGTGTAATGACACGTCGGATTTCCGTAACACCTCCTCCTGCGCTCCTAAATCTCAGTTCTGTAAGGGTTTTCCTTTAATCCGCGCCTTGACGGTGCGGTGGCCGCATTCCTATAGTGTGCGCAAGTGGCGGAAAGTGGCATGAAGTGGGTTTTTTGAACGTAAAACGCTAAAATTTGGAGAAACGCTGACGTGTTTCGCGGAGCTAACGCTATCAGTCTCGATGCAAAGGGCCGACTCGCCATGCCGAGCCGGTACCGTGACGAGCTCGTTTCGCGTAGTGCAGGTCAGTTAATCGTCACAATTGACGCCGTTGATCCATGTTTGTGTGTTTACCCCCTCGATGAGTGGGAAGTTATTGAAACCAAACTGCGCGCATTGCCTTCGCTTCGCGAAGAGAACCGCCGCCTGCAACGTTTACTGATTGGTAATGCCGTCGACCTCGAGCTCGATGGCAGTGGTCGTTTTCTGGTTCCACCGCGTCTTCGTGAATATGCCAAGTTGGATAAGCGCGCGATGTTGGTAGGCCAACTGAACAAGTTCCAATTGTGGGACGAGGATGCCTGGGATGCGGTTTCTGCCGCTGACCTGGCTGCTATTCAACAACCGGGCTCTATGCCTGATGAACTGCGTGATTTGATCCTGTGACTATTGATAGCGGCTTTAACCACATCACCGTACTGCTTGACGAAGCCGTCGAGGCTCTCGCCGTACGTCCTGATGGCTGCTATCTGGACGGCACGTTCGGGCGCGGCGGGCACAGCCGGCTGATCTTGAGCCAGCTGGGGCCTGATGGTCGGTTGCTCGGATTTGATAAAGATCCTCAAGCGATTGCCACCGGGCAGACGCTAGCGGCCGAAGACGGCCGCTTTGTCGTTGTGCAGCGCAGCTTTGCCGAGCTGGGTTCGGAAGTCGCCGAGCGCGGTCTGGCCGGCAAGGTCAGTGGTGTTTTGCTCGACCTCGGCGTGTCTTCGCCGCAGCTTGACGACCCTGAACGCGGCTTCAGTTTCCTCAATGACGGCCCGCTGGATATGCGCATGGACCCGTCCCGCGGGATCAGCGCTGCGGAGTTCGTCAACACCGCACCGGTGGAAGAAATCGCTCGCGTGTTCAAGGAATACGGCGAAGAACGTTTCTCCGGTCGTATGGCCCGGGCCGTGGCCGAGCGCCGCGACATCAAGCCGTTTGAACGCACCGCGGACCTGGCCGAAGTCCTGAAAGTCGCCAACCCGGCGTGGGAAAAAGGCAAGAACCCGGCGACCCGTGCGTTCCAGGGCCTGCGCATTCACGTCAACAACGAACTGGGCGATCTGGAAGCCGGCCTCGAAGCCGCACTGGAATGCCTGGAAGTCGGCGGCCGTCTGGTCGTTATCAGCTTCCATTCGCTGGAAGACCGCATCGTCAAACTGTTCATGCGCAAACTGGTTAAAGGTGAAGCCGACAATTTGCCGCGCAACCTGCCGGTACGTCACGTCGCTTTCGAACCGATCATCAAAATCCATGGCAAAGCCCAGTCCGCCTCCGAGGCCGAACTCAAAGCCAACCCGCGTTCCCGTAGCGCCGTCATGCGCGTGGCGGAGAAGCTGCGGTGAGCAAGCTTTTCGCCAAGCCACTGCCCGGCGGAAGCTTTTTCATGCTGCTGTTGTTTGTGGGCGTGCTTGTTTCAGCGATCGGCGTTTCGTACAGCGCTCACTGGAACCGTCAGCTGTTGAACTCGCTGTACAACGAGTTGAGCGTGCGCGACAAGGCGCAGGCCGAGTGGGGGCGTTTGATCCTTGAACAGAGCACCTGGACCGCCCATAGCCGTATCGAAGTACTGGCCTCCGAACAGCTGAAGATGCGCATTCCTGGCGCAGCTGAAGTGAAGATGGTGGCGCCATGATGAAACTCGAAGGCGCAATGTTCCCATGGCGTTTCCGCGTGGTGGTGGGATTGCTCGGCATCATGGTCGCGGCGATTTCCTGGCGCATCATCGACCTGCAAGTCGTCGACCGTGCCTTCCTTAAAGGTCAGGGCGATGCGCGCAGCGTTCGTCATATTCCGATTCCGGCTCACCGTGGTCTGATCACCGACCGTAACGGCGAGCCTTTGGCCGTGAGTACCCCGGTCACCACGCTGTGGGCCAACGCCAAGGAAATGCAAACGGCCAAAGAGAAGTGGCCGGCACTGGCGGCTGCCCTGGGTCAGGACCCTAAAGCCCTGACTGAACGTCTCGAAGCCCAGGCCAGCAAAGAATTCATTTACCTGGTACGCGGGCTGACTCCCGAGCAGGGCCAGTCCGTGCTCGATCTGAAAGTACCGGGCGTCTACGGCATTGAAGAGTTCCGGCGTTTCTACCCGGCCGGTGAAGTCACCGCGCACATGGTTGGATTTACCGATATCGATGACCACGGTCGTGAAGGGGTCGAGTTGGCCTATGACGAATGGCTCGCCGGGGTCCCCGGCAAGCGTCAAGTCATCAAGGATCGGCGCGGAAGGCTGATCAAGGATGTCCAGGTCACCAAAAACGCCAAGGCCGGCAAGCCCTTGGCGTTGTCCATTGACCTGCGCCTGCAATATCTGGCCAACCGCGAACTGCGTAACGCGATCATCGAGAACGGCGCCAAGGCGGGCAGCCTGGTGATCATGGACGTGAAGACCGGCGAGATCCTGGCCATGGTCAACCAGCCGACCTACAACCCGAACAACCGTCGCAACCTGCAACCGGCGATGATGCGTAACCGCGCGATGATCGACGTGTTCGAACCGGGTTCGACCATGAAAGCCGTTTCGATGAGTGCCGCGATTGAAACCGGGCGCTGGAAGCCGAGCGATACCGTCGAGGTGTATCCAGGCTCCTTGCAGATTGGTAAGTACACCATCAAGGACGTATCGAAGACCGAAGGCCCGGTACTCGATCTGACCGGCATCCTGATCAATTCCAGTAACGTCGGCATGAGTAAGGTCGCGTTCGATATCGGCGGCGAGACGATTTTCCGTCTGGCGCAAAAACTCGGCCTCGGCCAGGACACCGGCCTCGGGTTCCCGGGCGAACGCGTCGGCAACCTGCCGAACTACCGCGAATGGCGCAAGGCTGAAACCGCCACGCTGTCCTACGGCTACGGTGTTTCCGTGACCGCGATTCAGCTGGTCCACGCCTTCTCGGCGCTGGCCAACGACGGTCGCCTCGCACCCTTGACCCTGATCAAAACCGACAAGGCGCCGCAGACCACGCAAGTGCTGCCGGAAGCCGTCTCGAAAACCATGCAAACCATGCTGACCCAAGTGATCGAAGCGCCGCGCGGTGTATTCCGTGCGCAAGTGCCGGCGTATCACGTGGCTGGCAAGTCGGGTACTGCGCGCAAAACATCGGTGGGCACCAAAGGCTACGCCGAGAACTCTTACCGCTCGCTGTTCGCAGGCTTCGGGCCGATGAGCGATCCACGTTACGCGATCGTCGTGGTGATCGATGAACCGACCAAGGCCGGTTACTTCGGTGGTCTGGTCTCGGCGCCAGTGTTCAGCAAAGTGATGTCCGGGACGCTGCGCCTGATGAACATTACGCCGGACAACCTGCCGCCGACTGAAACCGCGAATGCAACCCCCGTCGTACCGCTGAAAGCCAATGGAGGGCGCGGCTGATGTCTCTGAGTCTGAACAAGATTTTCGCTCACGCCGGTCGCGATCTGTTGATCCGCGAATTGGCACTCGACAGCCGCAACGTGCGCGCTGGCGATTTGTTTCTCGCCGTCCCGGGCGGGCGCTTCGACGGTCGCGAGCACATCGCCGACGCCCTGCAACGCGGCGCTGCCGCTGTGGCTTATGAAGTCGAAGGTGCGACTGTATTGCCGATCACCGAAGTGCCGCTGATTCCGGTCAAAGGCCTGGCGGCGCAGCTGTCGGACATCGCCGGGCGTTTTTATGGCGACCCGAGCCGTCACTTGAATCTGATTGGCGTGACCGGCACCAACGGCAAAACCAGCGTGACTCAACTGGTGGCCCAGGCGCTCGATCTGCTGGGCCAACACTGCGGCATCGTCGGCACGCTGGGTTCCGGTTTCTACGGGGCGCTGGAAAGCGGTCTGCACACCACGCCGAACCCGATCGCCGTGCAAGCGACCCTGGCCGACCTGAAAAAGGCCGGTGCCAAAGCCGTTGCCATGGAAGTCTCTTCCCACGGTCTGGATCAGGGCCGCGTGACCGCGCTGGCGTTTGATGTGGCGGTGATGACCAACCTGTCCCGCGATCACCTCGATTACCACGGCAACATGCAGGCCTACGGCGAAGCCAAGGCCAAGCTGTTTGCCTGGAACGATTTGAAGTGCCGGGTGGTTAACCTCGACGACGAATTCGGCCGCCAACTGGCCGCCGAAAAGCGTGAGTCGCGTTTGATCACCTACAGCCTGGAAGACACCAGCGCCTACCTGTATTGCCGTGAAGCGCAATTCGACGACGAAGGCGTGCGCGCCACGTTGGTGACGCCTCAGGGCGAGCACCATTTGCGCAGCGCCTTGCTCGGTCGTTTCAACCTGAGCAATGTACTGGCCGCGGTCGGCGCCTTGCTCGGTCTGGATTACGCGCTGGACGAAATCCTCCACGTCCTGCCGAAGCTCGAAGGCCCGGCTGGTCGCATGCAGCGCCTGGGTGGCGGTACTCAGCCGCTGGTGGTGGTCGATTACGCGCACACCCCGGACGCGCTGGAAAAAGTCTTGATGGCCCTGCGTCCACACGCCAAAGGTCGCTTGCTGTGCCTGTTCGGCTGCGGCGGTGATCGTGATCGCGGCAAGCGTCCGTTGATGGCTGAGGTGGTTGAACGTCTGGCCGACGGTGTGCTGGTGACCGATGACAATCCGCGCACCGAAGACCCGGCTGTGATCTTCGATGACATCCGCGCCGGCTTCAAGGCTGTGGATAAAGTGACCTTCGTGGCAGGCCGTGGCCAGGCGATTGCCCAGTTGATCGCCAGCGCTTCGGTGGATGACGTGATTGTTCTGGCCGGTAAAGGTCACGAGGACTATCAGGAAATCAACGGCGAGCGTCACGCCTTCTCCGATCTGGTCGAGGCCGATCATGCCCTGACCGCTTGGGAGGTGGCCCATGCTTAAAGCCTTGAAGCTGAGCGAACTGACTGGCGCGCTGAAAGCTCGCCTGATCACTGCCGACGCCACGTTCGACGGCGTCAGCATCGACAGCCGTGCGATCAAACCGGGTCAGCTCTTTATCGCCTTGACCGGCCCGCGTTTCGATGGTCACGACTATTTGAATGACGTCGCAACCAAAGGCGCCGTCGCAGCGTTGGTCGAGCGCGAAGTCGCCGACAGCGCGCTGCCTCAGCTACTGGTCAATGACACCCGCCAGGCTCTCGGCCAACTGGGCGCACTGAACCGTGCGGCGTTCACCAACCCGGTCGCGGCCGTCACCGGTTCCAGCGGCAAGACCACGGTCAAGGAAATGCTCGCGAGCATCCTGCGCACGCGCGGTCCGGTGTTGGCCACCCGTGGCAACCTGAACAACGACCTCGGCGTGCCGCTGACCTTGCTCGAACTCGCGCCGGAACACACCGCTGCCGTGATCGAACTCGGTGCCTCGCGCCTTGGCGAAATTGCCTACACCGTGGGCATGACCAAACCTCACGTGGCCATCCTCAACAATGCCGGGACCGCCCACGTTGGTGAGTTCGGCGGGCCGGAAAAAATCGTTGAAGCCAAAGGCGAAATTATTGAAGGGCTCGAGGCCGATGGCATCGCCGTTCTCAATCTCGACGACAAGGCTTTTGAAATCTGGAAGGCCCGCGCGGCCGGTCGCAAAGTGCTGACATTCGCCCTGAGCAACCTCAGTGCCGACTTTTATGCCAGCGACCTGGACCGCGACGCTCGCGGTTGCCCGGCGTTTGACCTGCACACGCCTGAAGGGGTGGAGCGCGTTCAATTGAACCTGCTCGGCACGCATAACGTCGCCAACGCCATGGCTGCTGCCGCCGCTGCGCATGCCTTGGGCGTGTCGCTGTTCGGCATCGCCACGGGCCTGGCCGCGGTGCAACCGGTCAAGGGGCGCACCGTCGCGCAACTGGCCACCAACGGCATGCGCGTAATTGATGACACGTACAACGCAAACCCGACCTCCATGTGCGCCGCCGTTGATATACTCGCCGGCTTTTCCGGTCGCACCGTTCTGGTGCTCGGGGACATCGGCGAGTTGGGCGATTGGGCGGAGCAGGGGCACCGCGATGTGGGTGAATACGCCCGCGGCAAGGTGTCCGCGCTGTATGCCGTCGGACCCAACATGGTTCACGCCGTAAACGCTTTCGGTCCACAGGCCTTTCACTTCAGCACTCAGGCTGAACTGATCAAGGCCCTGGGCGCCGAGCAAGACACCAACACCACCATTTTGATCAAGGGCTCGCGCAGCGCTGCGATGGAAAACATCGTCGCCGCTTTGTGCGGGTCCAGTCTGGAGAAACATTAATGCTGCTGCTGCTAGCGGAGTATCTGCAACAGTTCTACAAAGGCTTCGCGGTCTTTCAGTACCTGACCCTGCGCGGGATTCTCGGTGTGCTGACCGCGCTGGTCTTGTCGCTGTGCTATGGCCCGTGGATGATCCGCACCTTGCAGAACCGTCAGATCGGTCAATCAGTTCGCAACGACGGTCCACAATCGCACCTGTCCAAATCGGGTACTCCGACCATGGGCGGCGCGCTGATTCTGTCGTCCATCGGCGTCAGCACCTTGCTCTGGGCTGACCTGAGCAACCGTTATGTCTGGACCGTGCTGCTGGTGACGTTGCTGTTCGGCGCCATCGGCTGGGTCGACGACTACCGCAAAGTGATCGAGAAGAACTCCCGTGGCTTGCCGAGCCGCTGGAAGTACTTCTGGCAGTCGGTGTTTGGTCTTGGCGCGGCGGTCTTCCTTTACATGACTGCTGCTACTCCGGTGGAAACCACCCTGATTCTGCCGATGCTCAAGGATTACAGCATTCCGTTGGGCGCAGGCTTCATCGTGCTGACCTACTTCGTGATCGTCGGCTCGAGCAACGCAGTCAACCTGACTGACGGCCTCGATGGTCTGGCCATCATGCCGACGGTGATGGTCGGCGGTGGTCTGGGAATTTTCTGCTACCTGTCGGGTAACGTGAAATTCGCTGAATACCTGCTGATCCCTTATGTACCGGGCGCGGGTGAACTGATCGTGTTCTGCGGCGCGTTGATCGGTGCCGGCCTCGGGTTCCTGTGGTTCAACACCTATCCGGCACAGGTTTTCATGGGCGACGTCGGCGCGCTGGCGCTGGGCGCGGCTCTGGGCACCATCGCGGTGATCGTCCGTCAGGAAATCGTCCTGTTCATCATGGGCGGCGTGTTTGTGATGGAGACCCTGTCGGTCGTCATCCAGGTTGCTTCTTTCAAGATGACCGGTCGCCGTGTGTTCCGCATGGCACCGATTCACCACCACTTTGAACTCAAGGGCTGGCCTGAGCCACGCGTGATCGTCCGTTTCTGGATCATCACCGTGATTCTCGTGCTGATCGGCCTTGCCACCCTGAAGCTGAGGTAGAACGAGTGTCTCTGATCGCTTCTGACCACTTCCGCATCGTTGTCGGCCTCGGCAAGAGCGGCATGTCCCTGGTTCGCTTCCTGGCGAACCGGGGCACGTCGTTTGCTGTCGCCGATACGCGGGAAAATCCACCGGAACTGGCCACGCTCATGCGTGACTATCCGCACGTGGAAGTGCGTTGTGGCGAGCTGGACGTCGAGTTCCTGTGCCGTGCCGACGAGCTTTACGTGAGCCCCGGCCTGGCGCTGGCGACTCCGGCCCTGCAGGCTGCCGCTGCCCGTGGCGTGAAATTGTCCGGCGACATCGAGCTGTTCGCGCGTAACGCGAAGGCACCGATTGTCGCCATCAGCGGTTCCAACGCGAAAAGCACCGTCACCACCCTGGTCGGCGAGATGGCGGCTGCAGCGGGTAAGCGCGTGGCCGTCGGCGGCAACCTCGGTACGCCGGCACTGGACCTGCTCAGCGACGACATCGAGCTGTACGTGATGGAGCTGTCGAGCTTCCAGCTGGAAACCACCGACAACCTCGGCGCCGAAGTGGCGACCGTGCTCAACGTCAGCGAAGACCACATGGACCGTTACAGCGGTCTGCCGGCCTATCACCTGGCCAAACACCGGATCTTCCGTGGCGCCAGACAGTTTGTGGTCAACCGTCAGGACGCCCTGAGCCGTCCGTTGATGGGCGAGGGCCAGCCGTGCTGGACCTTCGGTTTGAGCAAGCCTGATTTCAAGGCCTTCGGGATCCGTGAAGAAGACGGCGAGAAGTACCTGGCCTTCGAATTCCAGAACCTGATGCCGGTGCGCGAGTTGAAAATCCGCGGTGCCCACAACCAATCCAATGCCTTGGCGGCCTTGGCGCTGGGCCACGCTGTCGGTCTGCCATTCGACGCCATGCTCTCGGCCCTGCGCTCCTTCGCCGGGCTTGAACATCGTTGCCAGTGGGTTCGTGATCTAGATGGCGTCGGCTATTACAACGATTCCAAAGCCACTAACGTCGGCGCCGCACTGGCAGCCATCGAAGGCCTGGGCGCGGACATCGGCGGCAAGATCGTGCTGATCGCCGGCGGCGACGGCAAGGGTGCCGAGTTCAATGATCTGCGGGATCCGGTGGCTGCCAACTGCCGCGCCGTGATCCTGATGGGCCGTGATTCCGACCAGATCGGCCAGACCATCGGGGATGCCGTGCCGCTGATTCGCGTCAGCTCGCTGGTTGAAGCCGTGGAGCAATGCCGCGCTGCTGCCGAACCAGGTGACGTGGTGCTGTTATCACCTGCCTGCGCCAGTTTCGACATGTTCAAGAACTACGAAGACCGTGGTCACCAGTTCGTCCAGGCAGTGGAGGAACTGGTATGAGCCTGAAAAACATCATCAAACCTTATCCGTCGCCGATCATCACCGGGCGCGGTATCGACCTCGATTTCCCGATGCTCGCCGGTTGCCTGGCATTGATCGGCCTGGGGTTGGTCATGATTGCATCGGCATCGACCGAAGTGGGGGCGGTGCAGTCGGGCAGTGCGCTGTATTACATGATTCGCCACCTTATTTACGTGGTGCTGGGCCTGGGGGCCTGCATCGTCACCATGATGATTCCGATTGCCACCTGGCAACGCCTGGGCTGGCTGATGCTGCTGGGAGCGTTCGGTTTGCTGGTGATGGTGATCGTTCCGGGGATCGGCCGTGAAGTGAACGGTTCGATGCGCTGGATCGGCTTCAGTTTCTTCAACGTCCAGCCTTCCGAGATCGCCAAGGTGTTCGTGGTGATCTACCTCGCCGGTTATCTGGTGCGTCGCCAGAAAGAAGTGCGTGAAAGCTGGATGGGCTTCTTCAAGCCGTTCATCGTACTGTTGCCGATGGCAGGGCTGTTGCTGATGGAGCCGGACTTCGGTGCCACCGTCGTGATGATGGGGGCGGCTGCGGCGATGCTGTTCCTTGGCGGGGTCGGGCTGTTCCGGTTTTCCTTGATGGTGGTCCTGGCCGTCGCGGCGGTGGTGTTGTTGATTCAAGTGCAGCCGTATCGAATGGCGCGCCTGACCAACTTTGCCGATCCGTGGGCCGACCAGTTCGGTGCCGGCTATCAGTTGTCGCAAGCATTGATCGCGTTCGGCCGCGGCGAGTGGCTGGGCGTTGGCCTGGGCAACAGCGTGCAGAAACAGTTCTACCTGCCGGAAGCCCACACTGACTTCGTGTTCTCGGTACTGGCTGAAGAACTGGGTGCCGTGGGTTCGTTGTGCACCGTGGCGCTGTTCACCTTTGTCTGTATTCGTGGCATGTACATTGGTTATTGGGCCGAGAAGGCCAAGCAATTCTTCGCCGCCTACATCGCGTACGGCCTGTCGTTCCTGTGGATCGGTCAGTTCCTGATCAACATCGGCGTGAACGTCGGTCTGCTGCCGACCAAAGGGTTGACGCTGCCATTCCTCAGTTATGGCGGCAGTTCGCTGGTGATTTGCGGTGCCTGTCTCGGCTTGTTGCTGCGCATCGAGTGGGAGAGTCGAACCCACTTGGGCAGTGAAGAGATGGAGTTCCATGAGAGCGACTTCGCCGAGGAGCCGACCCATGGGCGCTAACGTATTGATCATGGCGGGCGGCACCGGGGGCCACGTGTTCCCTGCGCTGGCCTGTGCTCGCGAATTCCAGGCCCGCGGTTACACCGTGCATTGGCTGGGAACGCCGCGTGGCATCGAGAACGACCTGGTGCCGATGGCCGGTATCGAGTTGCATCGGATCAATGCCAGCGGGCTGCGTGGCAAGGGCAAATTGTCCCTGCTCAAGGCGCCGTTCATGTTGCTCAAGTCCGTGTGGCAGGCGCGGGCGATCATTCGTCAGCTGCGGCCGGTGTGCGTGGTCGGCTTCGGTGGTTACGTGACCGGCCCTGGTGGAGTCGCCGCCAAACTGGCCGGTGTGCCAGTGATCGTTCACGAGCAGAACGCCGTGGCCGGTACCGCCAATCGGTTGCTGGTGCCGTTGGCCGCCCGGGTCTGTGAAGCGTTCCCCGACACCTTTACCCTGTCGGACAGCCGTCGGACCACCGGTAACCCGGTGCGCACCGAGCTGTTCCTCGAAACAGCGCGACCTGCCCTGGCCGGTCGCAAGGCGCGTTTGCTGATCCTGGGCGGAAGCCTGGGCGCAGAACCGTTGAACAAATTGCTGCCTGAAGCCCTGTCGCAAGTCGCCCCCGACCTGCGCCCGGAAGTGTTTCATCAGGCCGGAAAAAACCACGATGAAGTGACTGCAGAGCGCTATCGCGCGGCTGGCGTCGAGGCGCAAGTGCAGCCTTTCATCAAAGACATGGCCCAAGCCTATGGCTGGGCCGACCTGGTGGTGTGCCGCGCAGGCGCGTTGACCATCAGTGAACTGGCCGCCGCCGGTCTGCCCTCGATGCTGGTGCCTTTGCCCCACGCGATCGACGATCACCAGACCCGCAACGCCGATTATTTGGCCCGTGAAGGCGCTGCCTTCCTGATGCCGCAAAGAACGACTGGCGCAGCGGATCTTGCCGCTCGCCTGACAGAGGTCCTGATGCAACCACAACGACTCAACGATATGGCCACGGCCGCCCGCCGCCTGGCCAAACCCGATGCCACCCGTAACGTGGTCGATACCTGCCTGGAGGTGGCCCATGGTTGAGAATCAGAAAGCCATGCCGCAACCGGAAATGCGCCGCATCCGTAAAATCCACTTCGTCGGCATCGGCGGCGTGGGCATGTGCGGGATTGCGGAAGTGTTGTTGAACCTGGGTTATGACGTGTCCGGTTCCGACCTGAAGGCTTCGCCGGTCACCGAGCGCCTGGAATCTTTCGGCGCGCAGATCTTTATCGGTCACCGCGCCGAGAACGCCGCATCTGCTGATGTGCTGGTGGTGTCGAGCGCCGTCAACACCTCCAACCCGGAAGTCGCGACTGCACTGGAACGTCGTATTCCCGTGGTGCCGCGCGCCGAGATGCTGGCCGAGCTGATGCGCTACCGCCACGGTATCGCCGTCGCCGGTACGCACGGTAAAACCACCACCACCAGCCTGATCGCTTCGGTGTTCGCGGCCGGTGGCCTGGACCCGACGTTCGTCATTGGTGGTCGTCTGAATGCGGCTGGCACCAATGCCCAGCTCGGTACCAGCCGTTACCTGATTGCCGAAGCCGACGAAAGCGACGCCAGTTTCCTGCACTTGCAGCCGCTGGTGGCCGTGGTCACCAACATCGACGCTGACCACATGGCGACCTACGACGGTGACTTCAATAAACTGAAGAAAACCTTCGTCGAGTTCCTCCACAACCTGCCGTTCTACGGTTTGGCCGTGGTGTGTCTGGACGATCCGGTGGTGCGTGAAATCCTCCCGCTGGTCAAACGTCCGACCGTCACGTACGGCTTCGGCGATGACTGCGACGTACGCGCCATTAATGTGCGTCAGCAGGGCATGCAGACTTTCTTCACGGTGCTGCGCCCTGATCGCGAGCCGCTGGATGTCTCGGTGAACATGCCGGGCAACCACAACGTATTGAACGCGCTGGCCACCATCTGCATCGCCTCTGACGAAGGTGTCAGCGATGAAGCCATCGTCCAGGGCCTGTCCGGGTTCCAGGGTGTCGGCCGACGCTTCCAGGTCTACGGCGAACTGCCGGTCGAAGGCGGCAACGTGATGCTGGTCGACGACTACGGTCACCACCCGACCGAAGTCGCCGCCGTGATCAAAGCCGTGCGCGGTGGCTGGCCGGAGCGCCGCCTGGTGATGGTTTACCAGCCGCACCGTTACAGCCGCACCCGCGACCTGTACGACGATTTCGTCAATGTGCTGGCTGACGCCAACGTCCTGCTGTTGATGGAAGTCTATCCGGCCGGCGAAGAGCCGATCCCGGGCGCCGACAGCCGCAAGTTGTGCAACAGCATCCGTCAGCGCGGGCAGTTGGACCCGATCTACATCGAGCGCGGCGTCGACCTCGCGCCGCTGGTCAAGCCACTGCTGCGTGCTGGCGACATCCTGCTGTGCCAGGGCGCCGGTGATATCGGTGGCCTTGCACCCAAACTTTTGAACAGTCCGTTGTTCGCTGGCGCCGTTGCCGCGCCAAGCGTGGGGAAGTTGAAATGACTGCTGCTTACGCCAACCTCGTCTCCACTGTCGCGCCGAAAGACTTCGGCCGCGTTGCCGTGCTCTTCGGCGGCAAGAGTGCCGAGCGGGAAGTTTCCCTGAAGTCGGGTAACGCGGTCCTCGCTGCACTGCAAAGTGGCGGTGTGGACGCGTTCGGTCTCGACGTCGGCGATGACCTGTTGCAGCGTTTGCTCAACGAAAAGATCGACCGCGCCTTCATCATCCTCCACGGTCGTGGTGGCGAAGACGGCAGCATGCAGGGCCTGCTCGAATGCCTGGGCATTCCGTACACCGGCAGCGGCGTTCTGGCTTCGGCGCTGGCCATGGACAAACTGCGCACCAAGCAGGTCTGGCACAGCCTGGGCATTCCCACGCCACGTCACGCCGTCTTGAGCAGCGAGGCCGATTGTATTTCGGCAGCGACGGAACTGGGCTTCCCTTTGATCGTCAAACCGGCGCATGAAGGTTCAAGTATCGGTATGGCCAAAGTGAGTTCCGCGTCCGAGTTGATCGACGCCTGGAAAGCGGCCAGTACCTACGATTCGCAAGTGTTGGTCGAGCAATGGATTCACGGTCCGGAGTTCACCATCGCCACCCTGCGTGACCAGGTGTTGCCTCCGATTGCCCTGGGCACGACGCACAGCTTCTACGACTACGACGCCAAGTACATCGCCAACGATACCCAGTACCGCATTCCGTGCGGGCTGGACAGCGCCAAGGAAAAGGAACTCATGGACCTCACGGCGAAAGCCTGCGAGGCGCTGGGTATCGCAGGTTGGGGCAGGGCAGACGTGATGCAGGACGCCGACGGGCAGTTCTGGTTCCTGGAAGTGAATACGGCGCCGGGCATGACCGATCACAGCCTGGTACCGATGGCGGCCCGTGCTGCCGGTCTGGATTTCCAGCAACTGGTTCTGGCGATTCTGGCAGCCAGTGTTGCCGGCACTGAAGAGCCAAGAGGTTAAGACCATGCAAGGCGCGCAGCTCAGACATCAGCCTCCACCAGCACCCGGCCGCAAGCCGGTGCCACGGGGTGCCAGCCGAATGGTGGCCAAAGAGCCGATGTCTGTGCGCCTGCCGAAAGCCAATTTTGGTTTTCTCAAAGCCTTGTTCTGGCCGGTGCTGTTGGTTGCACTGGGGTTTGGTACTTACGAAGGCGCGCAGCGTTTGCTGCCGTACGCCGACCGGCCGATCACCAAGATCAACGTGCAGGGCGATTTGAGTTACATCAGCCAGCAAGCCGTGCAGCAGCGGATCGCCCCGTACGTGGCGTCGAGCTTCTTCACCATCGACCTGGAGAGCATGCGTACCGAGCTTGAAACGATGCCATGGATCGCCCACGCCGAAGTGCGCAGGGTGTGGCCGGATCAAGTGGTGATCCGCCTGGAAGAACAACTGCCGGTGGCCCGTTGGGGCGATGAATCACTGTTGAACAACCAGGGCCAGGCATTCACCCCGCGTGAGCTGGCGAACTACGAACACTTGCCACAGCTGTTCGGCCCACAACGGGCTCAGCAGCAGGTGATGCAGCAATACCAGGTGCTGAGCCAGATGCTCAGGCCGCTGGGCTTCTCGATTGCACGCCTGGAATTGCGTGAACGCGGCAGCTGGTTCCTGACCACCGGCGCCGGCAGTGCCGGTCCCGGGATCGAACTGCTGCTGGGGCGCGGCAAGCTGGTAGAGAAGATGCGCCGTTTCATCGCCATCTATGACAAGACGCTTAAAGAACAGATTACGAACATTGCGCGCATCGATCTGCGCTACGCCAACGGCCTTGCTGTTGGCTGGCGGGAACCTGTAGCGCCCACGACAGCCCAACCCGCTGTCGCGAAGAATTAAGAAGAGGCAGGACCCATGGCAAACGTGCAAAGCGGCAAAATGATCGTCGGTCTCGATATCGGCACCTCCAAGGTGGTGGCGCTTGTCGGCGAGGTTGCGGACGACGGCACGCTCGAAATCGTCGGGATCGGTACCCATCCGTCCCGTGGCCTGAAGAAAGGCGTGGTGGTGAACATCGAATCCACCGTGCAGTCGATCCAGCGCGCCATCGAAGAAGCGCAGTTGATGGCCGGTTGCCGCATTCACTCGGCGTTTGTCGGTGTGGCCGGCAACCACATCCGCAGCCTGAACTCCCACGGCATCGTCGCCATCCGTGATCGCGAAGTCAGCCCGGCCGACCTGGAGCGCGTCCTCGACGCTGCCCAGGCTGTGGCGATCCCGGCAGACCAGCGCGTGCTGCACACCTTGCCGCAGGATTATGTGATCGATAACCAGGAAGGCGTCCGTGAGCCTCTGGGCATGTCCGGCGTGCGTCTGGAAGCCAAGGTTCACGTGGTCACTTGCGCCGTCAACGCCGCACAGAACATTGAAAAATGCGTGCGTCGTTGTGGCCTGGAAATCGACGACATCATTCTCGAACAACTGGCTTCCGCATATTCGGTCCTGACCGACGACGAGAAAGAGCTGGGCGTGTGCCTGGTGGACATCGGCGGCGGCACCACCGACATCGCCATCTTCACCGAAGGCGCGATTCGTCACACCGCCGTGATTCCGATTGCGGGCGATCAGGTGACCAACGACATCGCCATGGCGTTGCGCACCCCGACCCAGTACGCCGAAGAAATCAAGATCCGCTACGCCTGCGCCCTGGCCAAACTGGCCGGTGCCGGTGAAACCATCAAGGTCCCAAGCGTTGGCGACCGTCCACCGCGCGAGCTGTCCCGTCAGGCCCTGGCCGAGGTGGTCGAGCCGCGTTACGACGAGCTGTTCACGCTGATCCAGGCCGAACTGCGTCGCAGCGGTTACGAAGACCTGATCCCGGCCGGCATCGTGCTGACCGGCGGTACGGCGAAGATGGAAGGCGCCACCGAACTGGCCGAAGAGATTTTCCACATGCCGGTCCGCCTGGGCGTGCCCCATGGCGTCAAGGGCCTGGACGACGTGGTTCGCAACCCGATTTATTCCACAGGCGTTGGCCTGTTGATGTACGGCCTGCAAAAGCAGTCCGACGGGATTTCTTTCTCGGGCATCAGCAGCCGTGACAGCTACAGCAATGAAGAACCAAAAGCCGCCTTGCTCGATCGCATCAAGAGCTGGGTACAAGGCAACTTCTAAAGATTTACCGCGGCACCGTTGTAGATACAGGCAGTAGGCGAAAAAACTAGAGAATGTAAAGGAGAGGGAAAATGTTCGAACTCGTAGACAACATCCCCGCAAGCCCGGTTATTAAAGTTATCGGTGTTGGCGGTGGCGGCGGAAACGCTGTGAATCACATGGTCAAGAGCAACATTGAAGGCGTTGAATTCATCTGCGCCAACACTGATGCCCAGGCGCTGAAATCCATCGGCGCGCGGACCATCCTCCAACTGGGTACCGGCGTGACCAAAGGTCTGGGCGCCGGCGCCAACCCTGAAGTAGGTCGTCAGGCCGCTCTCGAAGACCGTGAGCGCATTGCCGAAGTCCTGCAGGGCACCAACATGGTGTTCATCACCACTGGCATGGGCGGCGGTACCGGTACCGGTGCGGCGCCAATCATTGCCGAAGTGGCCAAGGAAATGGGGATCCTCACCGTTGCGGTGGTGACTCGTCCGTTCCCGTTCGAAGGTCGCAAGCGCATGCAGATCGCCGACGAAGGCATCCGTCTGCTGTCTGAAAGCGTCGACTCGTTGATCACCATTCCCAACGAGAAACTGCTGACCATCCTTGGCAAGGACGCAAGCCTGCTGTCCGCATTTGCCAAGGCTGACGATGTGCTGGCCGGTGCCGTTCGCGGTATCTCCGACATCATCAAGCGTCCGGGCATGATCAACGTCGACTTCGCTGACGTACGTACCGTGATGAGCGAAATGGGCATGGCGATGATGGGCACTGGCTGCGCCAGCGGTCCGAATCGCGCGCGCGAGGCCACCGAAGCGGCCATTCGCAACCCGTTGCTCGAAGACGTGAACCTGCAAGGTGCACGCGGCATCCTGGTGAACATCACCGCCGGTCCTGACCTGTCTCTGGGTGAGTACTCCGACGTGGGTAGCATCATTGAAGCTTTCGCCTCCGAGCACGCGATGGTCAAGGTCGGTACCGTTATCGATCCGGACATGCGCGATGAGTTGCACGTAACTGTGGTTGCTACTGGTCTGGGCGCTAAAATCGAGAAGCCTGTGAAGGTCATCGACAACACCGTTCACACCTCGATGGCTTCCCAGCCGCAACAATCGGCTCCCGCTCGTCAGGAACAACCGGCGGTAAACTACCGTGACCTGGACCGTCCGACCGTCATGCGCAACCAGGCTCAGGCCGGTGCTGCGACTGCTGCGAAGATGAATCCGCAAGATGATCTGGACTATCTGGACATCCCGGCATTCCTGCGTCGTCAGGCTGATTGATGGAATGTATCAGGGCTATGAAGTTGATTGGTGTTCAGCAAAGGTCTGGTCTGCTATCATCGCCAGCCTTTGTTGATACCAGTTCGCAATTTGCGCTGAAGCGGCCCAAGCCATGATTAAACAACGCACACTGAAAAATATTATCCGTGCCACAGGTGTAGGCCTGCACTCCGGGGAGAAGGTATACCTGACCCTCAAGCCCGCGCCTATCGACACCGGCATTGTGTTTTGTCGTGCTGACCTCGATCCTGTGGTGCAGATACCTGCCCGCGCAGAAAACGTTGGCGAAACCACAATGTCGACCACACTGGTCAACGGTGACGTCAAAGTGGACACGGTGGAGCACTTGCTCTCGGCCATGGCTGGCCTGGGCATCGATAACGCCTACGTCGAGCTCTCCGCGTCCGAAGTACCAATCATGGATGGTAGCGCTGGACCTTTCGTATTCCTGATTCAATCGGCCGGCCTGGAAGAACAGGACGCACCGAAGAAGTTCATCCGGATCCTGCGGGAAGTGACAGTGGAAGACGGCGACAAGCGCGCCACTTTCGTCCCTTTCGAAGGCTTCAAGGTGAGTTTCGAGATCGATTTCGATCACCCGGTTTTCCGTAACCGCACACAAAGTGCAAGCGTGGATTTTTCCAGCACTTCGTTCGTAAAAGAAGTCAGCCGCGCCCGTACCTTTGGTTTCATGAGTGACATCGAGTACCTGCGCAAGCACAACCTCGCACTCGGCGGCAGCGTTGAAAACGCTATTGTGGTCGACGCGGATGGTGTACTGAACGAAGACGGCCTTCGCTATGAAGACGAATTCGTGAAGCACAAGATCCTCGATGCAATTGGTGACCTCTACCTGCTGGGCAATAGCCTGATTGGTGAGTTCAAGGGCTTCAAGTCCGGACATGCATTGAACAACCAGCTGCTGCGCAAGTTGATTGAGCAGACAGATGCTTGGGAAGTCGTGACTTTCGAAGACGCCAGCACTGCACCGATCTCTTACATGCGTCCTGTCGCGGCCGTGTAAGCAAAAAACCTCTCTAGTTTTTAAAGGCTGCCTTCGGGTGGCCTTTTTTTATGCCTGATCGTTCCCACGCTCTGTGTGGGAATGGAGCCCGAGACGCTCTGCGTCTCATCCAGAGCCGGACGCGGAGCGTCCGTTGAAGCATTCCCACGCAGAGCGTGGGAACGATCTCACTGCGCAGCCACCACCCGATTCCTTCCCCCGGCCTTGGCCTGATACAGCGCCTTGTCCGCCGTAAACAGCAACTGTTCCAGACTGATTTCTTTCTCCGTCGTCCAGGTACTGATCCCGATACTGACAGTAATCGGCGTTTCAGCGCCCGCCACCAATGGCATCTGCTCCACCGCCCCCCGGATTTTTTCAGCAATCAGCCAGGCCCCCGCGCTGTCCGTTTCCGCCAGAATGACCGAAAACTCCTCCCCGCCATATCGCGCCACCAAATCTCCAGGCCGCCGGATACTGGCGCTGATCACCTTAGCCACTGCCCGCAGCGCATCGTCGCCGCCCTTATGGCCATGGCGATCGTTGAACGCTTTGAAGTGGTCGGCGTCGATCATTAGCACCGACAGCGGCTTGCCCGAACGTTGGGCGCGAAACCACTCATGGCGCACGGTTTGATCCAGGGTTCGGCGGTTGGCGACGCCGGTCAGGGCATCGGTGGCGGCCAGTTGCGCCAGTTCCCGCTCGACGTGATGGCGCAGACGCAGTTCGCGGCACAGCAACCAGGTCAGCCAGAGCAGTCCGATGCACAGCACGCCGGTTGCACCGCTGATCACCACCGCCGTGCGTTTCCAGGTGGCGAACACTTCGTTGCCGGAGAGGGCGACGATGACCGTCAACGGCAGGTTGCCGACCCTCGAAAAAGTGTACAGGCGTTGTTGATGATCGACGCTCGACACGCTGTCGAAGCTGCCCGCGCCCTCACGCAGGATGCGCTCGACATTGGGCCGACTGGCGAAGTTCTTGCCGATGGGGTCGTTGATCAGGTGAGGCTTTTGCGCCAGCAGAATGCCGTCGTCATTGATGATGCTCAGGGTGCTGTCGTTACCGATGTCCAGGCTGTTGAACAACTGTTGAAAGTACGCGAGGCGCATCGATGCCATCGCCACGCCTAGAAACTCACCACTGGACGAGGAGATGCGTCGGCTAAAACTGATACGCCACTCCTCGCTGTCGTCGCAGTCGCAGCGCGGCTTGAACGGACGGCTGATGAACATGCCGGTGTCACGGTTGAAAGCATGGGCGAGGAAATAGTCGCGGTCGGCAAAGTTACCGGGCTTGGGCTCGATCAGCGATGAATCGGCGATCACTTCACCGTGCTTGTCCAGCAACAGAATATCGCCCTTGAAGCGCGCCGTGGTGGAGCGGTCGAACAGCACCAGATGGCGAATCTGTGGTGAAACCTGTTTCAGGTCCTCCCGTTGTGAGGCCGCTATCAGGCCTTGCAGGGTCAAATCGTAGAGCTCGACGGTGCGCAGTACGTCAGCGTCGATCAACTGCGCAATAGTGGTCGCGCTGCGGGTGGCCGCCTGCTGGGCGTTGGCGTGCTCGCGAATCAGCAGATAGGCAACGATGCTCAGAATCGCGATCACCGTCAGCAAACTGCCAAGCATCACCATGAGCTCAGGTCGACCGGTCTTGCCTGAAAGGTGTTGGGGGGGGCTCACGGGCATGGGGCGACTGTCTGCTTGAAGAGCATAAAAAAGGCCAGCAAAACGCGCTGGCCTTTACTTATTCAAGCTTAGAAGACATTGAGCGGGAACGCACTTGCGTTAGCCCCAACGAAAAAAAGCCGCTGATAGCAGCGGCTTTGAAGACAACCTTTCAAAGGGAAGAGCCGATGAAAAGTGTCGAGGGAAACAGAGTCGATCGATGAATCAGCTGTCTTTCTCAATCCGTTGCTGGCTTGCAGAAATCGATGTTTGAGGGGGTTGCGCAGCGTCCTGAGCCTTGGCCGTCATTTCGCTCTGATACTGATCGTACGCTGTGGTGCGCGCGGCATTTTGCGTGACGAACGTCTGCGATTCTTCCGCGATGGCGAACGGAGACAGGAACAAAGAGGACAAAACGAAAGCGCTGGCAATACCCGTAATGTTGGACATCTTTTAAACCTTCTTGCTTGGCAAGTGCTGTTTGGTGCGGGCAAAGATAAGGATCTTGACCAACGGGAAACAGAGCCAATCCAAGAAAGGACTGTTGCGCTAGAAGCAACAGTAAGAAGAACGACGCCGCACCACAGGGCTGTGGGAGGATTAAACGGGGAGATGGATCCCGAAGGTATTCATCCCGTGGTCACTGCGCACAAACACATCCCCGCCATGCATCAGGGCAATCGCCTTGACGATCGCCAGCCCCAACCCGTGATTGTTGCCGCTGTTGCTGCGCGACGCATCCACTCGATAAAACCGCTCAAACAGCCGCGATAAATGCTCGCTGGGAATCGGTGATCCAGGGTTGGCGACACCAATGCTCACCTGATACTCCTCGACCTCGATCCGCACCTGAATCACTTGCCCGGGTTCAGTGTGCTGCACCGCGTTGCTGAGCAAATTGATCAACGCCCGCCGCAGATGGGCGATCTCGATCCGCACCTGCGCATCACCACTGACCTGCACCTGAACCTGCGCATCCTCAAGAATGAAATCCAGATACTCCAGCGTCGTCGCCACTTCATCGGCGAGCGAGGTGGACGTCAGTTTGGTGGCCTTGCTGCCCTGATCCGCGCTGGCGAGGAACAGCATGTCGTTGATGATCGAGCGCAGCCGTTCCAGTTCTTCTAGGTTCGATTGCAGCACTTCAAAATAGTGTTCGGCGGAGCGCCCACGCGTCAGCGCGACTTGGGTCTGGCCGATCAGGTTGGTCAGCGGTGAGCGCAATTCATGGGCGACGTCTGCGTTGAACGATTCCAACCGTGAATACGCCTGTTCAACCCGCTCCAGCGTGGAGTTGAACGAATTGACGAACTGATTCAGTTCCGGCGGCAGCGACGATAATCGCAGTCGCCCGGAACGCAGCGGCGGCGCCAGGCGCTGGGCCTCCTGAGACAATTTGATCAAAGGCTTGAGCCCAATCCGCGCCACCCAATACCCCAGCGCAGAAGCCAATAACACACCGACAATCGCCAGGCTGATCAATGCGATCAGCAGGTGATGCTGAGTCTCGAAAAATGTCTCGGTGTCGATGCCGATCATGAAGCGCAACGGCGGGCGTTGATCCTTGGCCGGGAACTGGCTCACCAGCACTTTCAGCGGGTAGGGGTGGTCTGGCAACTGCAAGTCGCGCATGCCCAGCGGCCCTTCGGTGAAAGCGCGGATTTGCGGTGTGAACTCGCCGTATTCGTAATGCGGATCACCGCTGACGATCCAGAAACGGATGCGCTTGTCTTCTTCACCGAGCAGCTTGAGCTTGTTGTTGATCTTCACCCAGTGCTCGGGTGTGCCGTAGCGGCCGACGGTGGATTCGAGCACGCTGTAGCGCGCATCCAGTTCGGCTTCGGGCAGCAAACCAAGCCCCTTGTCGACCTGCTGATACAACGCCCAGCCGATCAACAAAAACACTAAAAGCGCCACCAGCGTAAACATCCCGCTCAGGCGAAGCGCGATGGAGTTACTGGACACCACGGCTCTCCAGCACATAACCCATGCCACGAATCGTGTGCAGCAGTTTCTCGTCAAACGGCCCGTCGAGCTTGGCCCGCAGACGTTTGATCGCGACCTCGACAACGTTGGCGTCGCTGTCGAAATTGATGTCCCAGACCATCTCGGCAATCGCCGTTTTCGAGAGGATTTCACCTTGCCGACGGGCCAGCACACTGAGCAGCGAAAACTCTTTGGCCGTCAGGTCAAGGCGAGTGCCGGCGCGGGTCGCTTTGCGGCTGATCAAATCTATCCACAGGTCGGCGATGCTCACTTGCACCGGTTCGTGCCCACCGCTGCGCCGGGTCAGCGCTTGCAGACGCGCCACCAGTTCAAGGAAGGAAAACGGTTTGCCCAAGTAATCGTCGGCGCCGTCGCGCAAGCCTTTGATACGGTCTTCGACACGCTCGCGGGCGGTGAGCATGATCACCGGGGTTTGCTTGCGCGCACGCAATGCGCGCAGGACGCCGAAGCCGTCGAGGCCCGGTAGCATGACGTCGAGGACGATCACCGCGTAGTCACTTTCCAGCGCTAGGTGCAGGCCTTCAACGCCGTCCCGCGCCACGTCCACGGTGTAACCCTGTTCCGTCAGGCCGCGGTGCAAATAGTCCGCGGTTTTTTCTTCGTCTTCGATAATCAGAACGCGCATGACCCCGCCTCAGTCTGTGGTCGCCAACGCCGGTACCGGCGACGGATTGGGCCTGTGAAATAGCCGCTCAAGCCACAAGTATATGACTGGAGTGGTGAACAGCGTCAGCGCCTGGCTCACCAGCAGGCCACCGACCACCGCGATGCCCAATGGCTGGCGGAGTTCGGCGCCGGTGCCGTAACCAAGCATCAACGGCAGTGCGCCGAGCAGTGCGGCGAGGGTGGTCATGATGATCGGCCGGAACCGCGTGATACAGGCCTCGAAGATTGCCTCTTCTGGCGGCAAGCCACGGTTGCGCTGGGCGTCGAGCGCGAAGTCGATCATCAGGATGCCGTTCTTCTTGACGATACCGATCAGCAGCACCAGACCGATCAGCGCCATGATCGAAAAGTCCTGGCCGCAGATCCACAGCATGATCACCGCCCCGAGCCCCGCCGACGGCAGCGTCGAGATGATGGTCAGCGGATGCACGAAGCTCTCGTAAAGCACACCAAGAATGATGTACACCGCCACCAGCGCCGCCAGAATCAGCCACGGCTGGCTGGCCAGCGAACTCTGGAACGCCTGCGCCGCGCCCTGGAAGTTGCCGCTCATGGCCGCCGGCATGCCGATGTCGACCTTGGCCTGGTTGAGCATGATCACCGCATCACCCAGCGCCACGCCGGGCGCGAGGTTGAACGACAGGTTGGCAGCCGGGAACATGCCGTCATGGGCGATGGACAATGGACCGACCGTGGGTGCGTCAAATTTGGCCAGCGCCGACAGCGGCACCATTTCCCCGCTCAGCGGCGAGCGCAGGTAGAAGTAGTTGAGGCTTTCGGCCTTGCCGCGTTGCTGGGTGTCCAGTTCCAGAATCACGTTGTACTGGTTGATCTGGGTCTGGAATTCATTGACCTGGCGCTGCCCAAACGCATCGTACAGCGCTTCGTCGACATCGCTGGCGGTCAGGCCGAAGCGCGCCGCGGCGCTGCGGTCGATGCTGATGTGGGTGATGCTGCCGCCCAGTTGCAGGTCGTTGGAAATGTCGCGGAACGCCGGGTTGCTGCGCAGTTTTTCCGTCAGCCGCTGGGTCCAGGTGCTGAGGGTCGCGCCGTCGTTGCTCTTGAGCACGTATTGGTACTGGGCGCGGCTCGGGCCGGAGCTGAGGTTGATGTCCTGGCCTGCGCGCAGGTACAACACGATGCCCGGAACCTTCATCAGTTGCGGACGAATCCGGTCGATGAACTGACTGGCCGAAACGTCGCGGTCGCCGCGTTTTTTCAGGGAGATCCAGAACCGGCCGTTGGCGATGGTCTGGTTACTGCCCGACACTCCGACCGAGTGGGAAAACGCCGCAACCGCAGGATCCGCCGCGACGATTTCGGCCATCGCCAGGTGTTTTTTCACCATGTCGCCGTAGGAAATATCAGCGGCGGCTTCGGTCGTGCCGAGGACAAAACCGGTGTCCTGCACCGGGAAGAAGCCCTTGGGAATGAAGATGTAACCGGCGATAGCCAGACCGAGAGAAAGACCAAACACGCCGATCATCAATTTTTGATGGGCGAGGGCGCGACGCAATAATTTTTCATAGCCAGCCAGCAAGCGCTCGCCAAACGTGGGTTTGCTGTGGGCATGATGCACCGGCGCACGCATGAACAGCGCGGCCAGGGTTGGCGCCAGTGTCAGCGACACCACGACCGAAATCATGATGGTTGAAGTGGCGGTCAGGGCGAATTCCTTGAACAACCGCCCGACCACGCCGCCCATGAACAGCAGCGGAATGAACGCTGCCACCAGCGAGAAACTGATCGAGACCACGGTAAAACCAATCTCGCCGGCACCCTTGATCGCTGCCTCGCGCATGCCGTCGCCGGCTTCAAGATGTCGGTGAATGTTCTCCACCACCACAATCGCATCGTCGACCACAAACCCCACGGCCACCACAATCGCCACCAGGGTCAGGTTGTTCAGGCTGAAGCCCATGATGTACATCAGGGCGAAACTCGCGATCAGGGAAACGCCCAGTACCGCGGACACGATCAGGGTCGCCGACCATTGGCGCAGGAACAGCGCCATCACGGCCACCACCAGCAGGATCGCGATCAGCAGGGTGATTTCCACTTCATGCAAGGACGCGCGGATGGTCTGGGTGCGGTCAACCAGCACGTTGACCTGCACCGAGGCGGGGAGCATGGCTTTCAGTGTGGGCAGTGCGGCTTGAATGCGGTCCACGGTCTCGACGATGTTCGCGCCCGGTTGCCGGAAAATCACCAGGTTCACCCCGGGCTTGCCGTCGGCCCAGGCCTGAACGTAGGCATCTTCCGAACCGTTGACGACTTTGGCGACATCCCTCAGGTGAACTGGGGCGCCGTCCTTGTAGGAAACGATGAGTTGGCTGTATTCCTCTGGGTGAAACAGCTGGTCGTTGGTCGACAGGGTCGAAATGCTCGACTCGCCGTACAACGCACCTTTGGCCAGATTGAGGCTGGTGTTCTGGATGGCCAGGCGAATGTCGGCGAGGGTCAGACCGATGGCCGCCAGTTTGTCCGCGGAGGCTTGAACGCGAATAGCCGGACGTTGCTGACCGGTAATGTTGGTTTGGCCTACGCCTTCGATCTGGCTGATCTGACGGGACAGCAGGGTTTCAACCAGGTCGCTGAGTTCAGTGCCGGGCATTTGCGTGGAGTTGACACTGAGGATAAGCACCGGGCTGTCGGCCGGGTTGACCTTGCGCCAGGTCGGCAGCGTCGGCATGTCCTTGGGCAGTTTGCCGGCGGCGGTGTTGATCGCGGCCTGGACTTCCTGGGCGGCGGTGTCGATGCTTTTGTCGAGGGTGAACTGCAGGATCAGGATGGTCGAGCCCAAGGCGCTGCTCGATGTCATTTGGGTCACGCCGGGAATGGAACTGAATTGCACTTCAAGCGGCGTGGCCACCGACGAGGCCATGGTTTCCGGGCTGGCGCCGGGCAGTTGCGCGGCCACCTGAATGGTCGGGAATTCGGCTTCCGGCAGCGGCGCGATCGGCAGGCGGGGGAAGGCGATGGCGCCGAGCAGCACCAGGGCGAAGGTCAGCAGGAGGGTGGCGACCGGGTGATCGATGCACCAGGCAGAGATCGAGCCGTGGCCCTTCATGGCTTCGACTCCGATTGCACCACTTGCGGCGGGTCGGTCAGCACCTGCACGGTCGACCCCGGCTTGAGCCGCGACTGGCCATCAGTGACCAGCACATCGCCCGGTTTCACGCCTTTGATGATGTCCTGGCCGCTGCCTTGCGAAACCACCTGCACGGTGACGGCTTCGACCTTGTCACCGTTGACCCGGTACACAAAGTGTTGATCGAGGCCCCGTTGTACGACGGTGGGCGGCACCACCAGTGCATCTTTATCCAGGGCTGTCTGAATTTTTACCGTCACCAGCAGGCCCGGCCAGAGTTTCTGCCCTGGGTTGTTGAATTCGGCCTTGGCGCGGATGGTCCCGGTGTTGGCGTTGATCTGGTTATCGATCAGGGTCAAGTGACCTTCGCCCAGCAGGTTGCCGGTTTCACCGTCGGTGTCGGCGCCAATGTAGGCTTTTACCTGTGCGCGTTGTGGGTCACCGATCAGCCCTTGCAGGGTCGGCAGCATGTGCTGCGGCAGGGAGAACTCGACGGCGATCGGGTCGATCTGCGTCACGGTGAACAGGCCTTGGGCATCGGTCATGCGCAGGAAGTTGCCTTCATCCACTGTACGAATACCGACGCGACCACTGACCGGGGAGCGAATCTGCGTGTAGGAGAGTTGCACCTGAGCGGCATCGATCGAAGCTTGATTGCCTTGGGCGGTGGCCTTGAGTTGATTGACCAGCGCTTGTTGCTGGTCGTAGGTCTGTTTGGAAACCCCGTCGTCGACACTCAGCAACTTGTAGCGCTTGAGGTTGACCTGCGCCACTTGCAATTGCGCCTGGCTTTCGCCCAATTGGGCGCGGGCCTGATCGAGGCTGGCGCGGATCGAACGGTCATCGATGGTGGCCAGCAGGTCACCTTTGTTCACCAATTGGCCTTCCTTGACGAGGATTTTGGTGAGAATGCCGTCGATCTGCGGGCGCACCACGACGCTGTGCAAGGACAGCACCGAACCGATACCGCTGACATAACGCGGCACGTCTTTTTCAACGACATTGACCACGCGAACCGGAATCGCGGTAGGGGCGGCGAGTTTGGCTGTGGCGGGCTTGGTGACATACCACGTGCCCAGCGCTGCCAAGGCAATTAGCAGACCTGCGATCAAGGCGGGTTTTTTCTGAATTCGCATGCGAGTGGGGCGCCGGGCTAAAAGGATTGGGTATTTTCAGCTTTATACCCTCCTTTATAACCCTGTCAGCCCGTCAGGAGGGTGACTGCTAACTGACGGGGTTGTCAGTTTGGGCGTTTGAATCAGCGGCGGACGGCGTTCCGACGATGGCGGTGTACCCGTCAACACAAAACCCGACGGACTCGCTTGAGGCTTGCAGCTTGTATTGTCCCATCCAGTTATACTGCCGCCTTTCGCGGCTCGCTGACCGGGCCCGACTCTATGTGCATCACCCGGAGCTTTCATGACTTCCCCGACACAACCGCCGGTTGCCGACGCTTTGAGCGACGACCAGGCAGACCTGCCAGACAGCGTCGACTCCAGCGCAGACAGCGAAACCAAAGCCGCGATCCCGGCATTCAAGTTCCCGTTCAACCCGGGTGAGTTGGCCGCTGCGAAGAACGCCAGCCAGCCTTGGTACAAGAATGGCGCGAAAAATGGCCATACCAAGACGCCTGGGGCCGCGCCACCTGGAACTCGTCGTTCGATGGGTAAGCGCTGAGTTTTTATCTTTGCGGTGCCTGATCTACTGTCTTCGCGAGCAAGCCCGCTCCCACATTTGATTTGCGTTCGGCGCGGTTAAATGTGGGAGCGGGCTTGCTCGCGAAGGGGCCATTCAGGGCAATACACCTTATGGATCAAGCCGCCCGCAACGAAATAAACGCATAGTTCACCGGCGCATCAGTCGCCACTTGCGCCCCCGCAGCCTGTACTTGGCCGGCGATGTCATCCCCCGACACATGAAACAACCAGTCACTTTCCGATGCCGCCAGCGGTTGCGTTGACACTTGGTCGATGACCGTGGCAAACGCCGTCATGTCAGGCAGATAAGCGGTAAACCCATCTCCCTTCAGCGCTGTCGTCCGAATCCCCAGCAACGCGCAAATCGCATCCTTGGTCTGAACGTCATCGCGATCCGCCTGACGAGAACGCTGGATCAATCCCGCCAGTTCCTGATCCACTAACTCGCCGCCGATGATCAAGTCCGGGCCTTGTTCCCATGACTCGGGCGGGCAGTCCTTGTTCGTCGTGTTCAGCATGATGTGCGGGTTGATTTCCGCCGGGTAGATGCGGCACACCAACGGTCGGCGTTCGTAAATGCGGCACAGGTTGTCTTCGTCAAGATTCCGGCAGGGACCGACGTTATAGGCGGCAAAGGTGATCGCCACATACGCCTCGGACGTGCCGCTTCGAACCACTACCGAACGGCGTTCGGCGTGTTCGCGTTGCTGCACGGGCAGGCCCAGGCCGTTACCCAAAAAGCCCTCGACCAGCACGATCACTTGACCGCCATCGGCCGCCCACATCCGGGCTTCCGCCAGGGTCAGGGGGACATGATGGTCATTGCAGCATTTGCCGCAACCTACGCAGGAAAACGTTGTATTCATTGGTCGATCGGTCGCAGGTGAAAGGCATGAAGCGGCGCCAGATTGTCACCGCACAAACCGGTATCGAAGCAAGTTATGCGCCACTCACTGGGCCTTGGCGGTAGAGCGGATGGAGTCCCACTCGGTCACGTAGGCGGTTTTTGTCTGCTTGTTGTAGAGGCACAGCTCTGTGCCTTGCTGGCCTTTCATGTGTTTTTGCGGGTATTGGCCTTGCAACAGGAGGGCGGTGTAGCCGACCCGATCATCGAACTGCGCAGCGTTGCCGACCGGTTTGGCATTTTTCAGACCGCTTGCCTTGGTGCAGCTGGCGAGCACTGCTTTGTCGTAGGTCGCCCAAGCGTCAGGGCTGGAGGCTTTGGCCTGGGAGGCGAGGGCGGTGAGGCAGAGGAAGGTCAGGGTTGCGGCTTTCATGGTTCAGGGATCCGTTGGGCTTTTATGGGCCGAGTATGCCTGAGGGTTTGATGTTGGGTGTTCGGGCCTCTTCGCGGGCAAGTCGAATCGTCGCACCGCCGCTCCCACAGGGGGCTTGTTTCAGGCTGGAACCGGCTCCCGGCGGACGACATACATCCCGGCACGTTCATACAGCCGCTGCGCCCGAAGGTTGTCTTCCAATACCTTCAAATCGACAAAGCCTTCCCGGCGTTGCTGAAATACGCTGAACGCCTGTAGCAGCAATGCGCGGCCAAGCCCGAGGCATTGCGCCCGCGGATGCACCACCAGGTTTTTGATGTAGGCGCTGGTCCAGCACTGGCACACACCGACGATCCCGTTGGCATCCAGCGCAATGAAACACAGGGTGGGATCGTATTCGGGGTCGGTTTCAAACCGCTGTTGCCACACCTCCAGCGCCGGCACGCGGCCGCCACCGTCCTGAAACCCTTGTTCCATCAAACGATGAATAGCTTCTGCCGATTCAGGGCGGTACTGGGTGAGGACAATCCCTTGAGGCCACGTGATCTCTGGCACAGCCTCAGCGAGGTTGCGCCGCATCAAAAAACAAAAGCCCTCGGCCATCTCTCAATGACCTTGTTCAGCGACGGCCTTGGCCGCCTCGATCAGGCATTTGGTCAGCTCTGGCGAAGAGAATTTGGTCAGTACCGCGTTAGCCCCGGCCAAGCGCGCTTTCTCGCTGTTCATCGTGCTGTCCAGGGACGTGTGCAGCAGCACATACAGGTGCGAGAAGTCTGGCGTTTCGCGCAAGGTGCGGGTGAAGGCGTAACCATCCATCTCTGACATTTCGATGTCCGAGACGATCAGATTGATCTGTTGGGCCGTGCCTTGCAGGTCGAGCAGACAGTCGATCGCTTCCTTGGCGCTGCGCGCGGTGTAGCATTGCAGGCCGAGGTTGCGCAGGGTGTGCACGGATTGTTGCAAGGCGACCTGGCTGTCATCAACCACCAGAATGCGTGCGCTGCCCAAGATTTCGGCGTCTTCCATGCTCAGTTCGGTCGGGGCGGTTTCGATCTGTGCCGGTGCGATGCCGTGGATGACTTTTTCGATGTCCAGCACCTGCACCAGCGTGCCGTCGACCGAGGTCACGCCGGTGATGTACGAGCGCACGCCGCCGGAACCGAAGGGTGGCGGGCGAATGTCGGAGGTCAGGCAGTGAACGATCTTGCTCACGGCTTGAACATGCAGGCCCTGCTTTGAGCGACTGACGTCGGTGACGATCAGGCAGCCCCCGTTCGGGTCTTCCAGTGGGCGCTCGCCGATGGCACGGCTCAGGTCGATCACCGACAACGACGCGCCACGCAGGGTGGCGATACCTTTGACGTTGGGATGCGACTCCGGCAGCCTGGTCAGCGGCGGGCAGGGGATGATTTCGCTGACTTTCAGCAGGTTGATCGCCATCAGCTTGCCGCTGCGCAAGGTAAACAGCAGAAGCGAAAGTGAGTCTGCGCGGGCTTTGGTGGAAGACATAAAAACCTTCTGTGGAAAAGGTGATGGGTGGTTACGGGAAGGCCCACAACGACCGATATCGGGTTATCGACTCGTAGCGGGCAGGCTTTAGAAATTCGGATGAACCGTTTGCCGACGAAGGGGCCGTCACTTCATCCCCAGCCTTTTGGCCATGCGTCCAAGATTCGCCCGGTCCAAACCCAGCTCACGGGCCGCGCTCGCCCAATTGTTGCGGTGCCGCTCCAGGCAAGCACTGATCAATTGCCGCTGATAGTTCTCGGTGGCTTCACGCAAATCGCCAGACACCAACACCACAGGGCTGTCCACCGCTTGCTCGGTAACTGCCTCGACGTGGCCCGTGGGCAAATCAAGGTCTGCAGCGCTCAGGCTGAGAATCTTCGGTCGGTCCTTGCAGTTGCCCAGCGCTTTGAGTGCACTTCGGCCAATCAAATGCTCCAGCTCCCGCACGTTCCCCGGCCAGTTGTAGGCCATTAATGCGGCCTGTGCGTCGCTGTTCAAGCGCAGGCTGTTGAGGCCCATGCGCGAGCGGTTTTGCTCCAGGAAGAAGCCGCTGAGCAGCAATACATCCCTTCCGCGATCGCGCAGTGCCGGTACCAACAAGGGGTAAACACTCAAACGGTGGTAGAAGTCGGCACGGTAGCGCCCGTTGCGCACTTCTTCGGCCAAGTCTCGGTTAGTCGCCGCGATCAGACGCACGTCCACCTGGTGTTCCTTGTCCGAACCCAAGCGCTGCAATTGCCCGCTTTGCAGGACGCGCAGCAGTTTGGCTTGCACCGTCAGTGACAGTTCACCGACTTCATCGAGAAACAGCGTGCCGCCATTGGCCAGTTCGAACTTGCCGCGACGATCATTCGTCGCGCCGGTGAACGCGCCACGCACATGGCCGAACAACTCGCTCTCGACCAGAGTGTCCGGCAGGGCTGCGCAGTTAAGGCTGATGATCGGTTTGTCGGCCCGCGCAGAGGCGGCATGGATCGCCTGCGCGACCAGTTCCTTGCCGACCCCGGTTTCACCGGTGATCAGCACCGTCAAGTCACTGCCGCCCACCAGATTGATCTCTTCCTCCAGGCGTTTGTGTGCCTTGCTCTGGCCGATCATCTCGCGGTTCTGCTGACCGCTGGCCTGACGGTAAACCTCGGCCCGCTGGTGTTCGTCTTCGGCGCGATTGGCCAGGCGCTCGATGCGTTCGGCGGCGTTGACCGTGGCTGCAGCCAGGCTGGCAAAAGCTTCGAGGGCATCCAGTTCGATGGGCTCGAATTGTTCCGGGTCAAGGGCGTCGAGGGTCAGTAAACCCCAGGGGCGTTCGTCGATAAACAGCGGGCAACCCATGCAGTCGTGGACTTCCAGATGATCGTCGAGGCCATCGACCAGTCCGTCGTAAGGGTCAGGCAGGTCGCTGTCGGCGGCGAAGCGGGTCGGACCGTTGCTGCTGAGCAAGGCCTCGAAGCGCGGGTGTTCGCTGACTTTGAAGCGCCGGCCCAGGGTGTCGGTGCTCAACCCGTCGACTGCCAACGGCACCAGCCATTCGCCATCAAGGCGCAGCAGGGCAGCGGCATCGCAGGGAAGCAGGGCGCGCATGGCTTCGAGCAGGCGTCGATAGCGCTCGCCTTCGGGCAGTTCGCGGGACAGGTCAGCCACCAGAGGCAGCAGGGCGGTGAGCAAGGATTTTGCAGTCATAGTGACTCCATGTAGTCGCCAAGACTATAAATCAGCTCGTGTCGATATGACTACGATGTATTTAAGTTATTGATTTATAACGTTTATAGTTTTGGCATGGAAACTGATAAGTCTAAGGAAATACACATAAAGCTCCGGAGTCGTCCTTATGCTTAGCGTTCAAGACCGTGCCATTGTCAAATCCACCGTGCCACTGCTGGAAAGCGGCGGCGAAGCGCTGATTACGCACTTCTACCGCATGATGCTCTCCGAATACCCCGAAGTCCGCCCGTTATTCAACCAGGCCCACCAGGCCAGCGGTGATCAGCCGCGTGCACTGGCCAACGGTGTCTTGATGTACGCACGGCACATCGACCAGCTCGACCAATTGGGCGACCTGGTGGCCAAGATCATCAACAAGCACGTGGCCCTGCAAATCCTGCCGGAACACTACCCGATTGTCGGCAGTTGCCTGCTGCGCGCCATCGCCGAAGTGCTGGGCGAAGAAATCGCCACCCCTGAGGTTGTTTCGGCCTGGGGTGCCGCATATGGTCAACTCGCCGACATTTTGATCGGTGCCGAAGCCAGCATTTACGACCAGAAAGAACAAACCCCTGGCGGCTGGCGCGGGGCGCGGGAATTCATCGTCGCGGCCAAGGTCGAGGAAAGCGCGGAAATCACCTCGTTCTACTTCGAACCTGCCGACAAAGGTCCGATCCTTGCGGCGGAGCCTGGCCAGTACATCGGCATGAAACTGATCCTCGATGGCGAAGAGATTCGTCGCAACTACTCGCTGTCGGCGCTGGCGAACAAGGGCCACTACCGCATCAGCGTCAAACGTGAGACCGGTGGGCGTGCATCCAACCACTTGCACGATCATCTGCAGGTCGGTTCGAGCATTCAGTTGTTCCCGCCATCGGGCGACTTCACCCTGACGGCCAGCGACAAACCGCTGGTGCTGATCAGTGGCGGCGTCGGCATCACTCCGACGCTGGCAATGCTTGAAGCTGCGCTGGCCACCGAGCGTCCAGTGCACTTTATCCACTGCGCGCGTAACGGCAGTGTGCATGCCTTCCGTGACTGGATCGATGGGTTGGCCGAACGTCATCCGCAACTGAAGCGATTCTATTGCTATGACGAAGATGACGGTGCCAGTGCCGCTGCGCACAAGGTCGGGTTGTTGAGTCAGGAACAATTGGGTGAGTGGCTACCGGAGCAACGTGATCTGGATGCTTACTTCCTGGGGCCTAAGGGGTTCATGGCGGCGATCAAGCGTCACCTCAAGGCGTTGGGGGTTCCGGAGAAGCAGAGCCGGTATGAGTTCTTCGGGCCGGCTTCGGCGTTGGAATAACTGGTTGCGGCGACTCGGGAGACCGAGTCGCCTTTATCGCGAGCAGGCTCACTCCTGCAGGGGGTTTGGGTGTACTCAAAATGTGTGTTCACCCCATTCCTATGTAGGAGTGAGCCTGCTCGCGATGGCCGCACCCCGGTCTCAATTCTTGAATACAGCTCGAAAAGTTAATCCCTTCTTAACCGGCTTATCGTTTATTCCCCCAAATCCATCGGCACGCGCCAGGCTCTCCAACCTCAGAGCCTGCGTGTAGACTGGCGGCAACTGCTATCTAAAAGGGAAACGCGATGAGCGAGGAAACAATGCGATTGGGGCGCGAACGGCGCTATCTGGTGTTGCTGGGCATCATCTGCCTGGCGCTGATCGGCGGCGCGCTGTACATGCAAATTGTGTTGGGCGAGGCTCCGTGCCCGCTGTGCATCCTCCAGCGCTATGCGTTGCTGCTGATCGCGGTGTTTGCCTTCATTGGCGCGGCAACGCGCACCCGTCGCAGCATTACTGTGTTCGAGACGCTGGTGGTCATCTGTGCCATTGCAGGCGTCGCGGTCGCCGGGCACCACGTCTACACCCAGTTCTATCCTGCGGTCAGCTGCGGCATTGATGTGCTGCAACCGATAGTCGATGGTTTGCCGCTGGCGAAGATCTTCCCGCTGGGCTTCCAGGTGGATGGTTTCTGTTCCACGCCGTACCCGCCGATTCTCGGTCTGTCGCTGGCGCAATGGGCGCTGGTGTCGTTCGTGCTGATCGTGATTCTGGTGCCGTTACTGACTTCACGTAACCGTAAAACGTTGCGCTGAGGCGGTTCGCCGCACCGCTGCGTCATCCATAAAAACGCCCCGGCCCTCGTTGAGAGGGCTGGGGCGTTTTGCATTTCAGAGGTCAGGTAAAAAGACCGTGATGCACGGCAATCAGGGGTGCGACACGTGTGCGACACGTTGTCACAGCGTGAGTGTCGCAAGGCATTTCAAGAGGATTAATTGACGCAGGACAAGACAACAAAATTGGACTGTTTCGGTGGTTCATCATGTCACCCTGAAAATGATGAAGCAGGCAGTTTTAACAGGGGCTGGCGAATCGCCAGAGCCCTTGTCGCATAGGGGGTTGCGCAATGATGGCGCCGGGGGTGGGGGCCTTGAAGCTGTCTGAACTGCGCAAGGTAGACCTATTGATTTTGGTGTTTTTGTTGAGAATCAATTTCGATAACATGCCGCGTTTTTGCGAAATACGTTAATGATTGTTGCTGGAATGGATAGAAATTATTTCGAGATGAGACATGGTTTATGAATCGTTACATATCTACAATCGCCCGCACTGAAATCCCGGCACTGCTCGCCCTTGCTCAGGTGCATGAGCAGAAAGCAGGGCGTCGAGGGGCTTGAACGCTTCATGCGACTCCCTGGTGTCGGGGCCTTCCAACTTTCCGCACCAAATGGAATTGGTCTGTAACAAGGCCTTTGACCACGAAATCGAATAAGAACTTACCGCTGGCCCAGGATTTGTCGAGCAGCGTCTGACGCGCGACGGGCAGCCCTTATTCAATCCAAGAAAAATGCCAACCCTTGGCAGGGTGAAGTGTTGGCGATCAAAACCCAACTGCATTGCGCAAGCTGCTTTAGAGGTCGTGAGATGAGTAAAAACAGGTACCCCAGACTACTAGGCTTATTGCCGCTGCTCGGCACACTGTTGCTGGGAGGCTGCAACATGACCTTGCTCGATCCCAAGGGCCAGGTTGGCCTGGACGAGCGAAACCTGATCATCACCGCAACGCTGCTGATGCTTCTTGTCGTGGTACCGGTCATCGTCATGACCTTCCTGTTCGCCTGGAAATATCGCGCCTCTAACACTGACGCCGTCTACACGCCTAAGTGGTCGCACTCCACCAAGATTGAAATCGCGGTGTGGGCGATTCCAGTGCTGATCATCATTGCCCTGGGTTATGTCACCTACAAGTCGACCCACGCGCTGGACCCATACAAGCCACTGGAATCCGACGTCAAGCCGGTCACCATTCAAGTGGTGTCGATGGACTGGAAGTGGCTGTTCATCTATCCCGAGCAAGGGATCGCCACGGTCAACAAGATCGTATTCCCGGCCAACACGCCGATTAACTTCCAGATCACCTCCGACACCGTGATGAACTCGTTCTTCATTCCGGGTCTGGGCGGCCAGATCTACGCGATGGCGGGCATGCAGACCAAACTGCACCTGATCGCCAACCAGAACGCTGAATTCGACGGGATCTCCGCCAACTACAGCGGCGCGGGTTTCACCGGCATGAAGTTCAAAGCAATCGCCACGTCTCAGGCGGACTTCGATGCCTGGGTCAGTGATGTCAAGAAGGCACCTAAACAGCTTGAAAAAGCTGAATACGAAGCCCTTTCCAAGCCAAGCCAGAACAATCCAGTAGAGCTCTACTCCTCGTTCACGCCGAACCTGTTCCAGACCATCGTCGACAAGTACGAAGGCATGAAAGCGGGTCCGAAAGTGGATCACGAGAAGAAAGAGAAAGAAGTGGCCCAGATGGAAGGGATGGACATGAGTTCGCATTCAGCTGCCGGGGCAGAGGAGTAAACGATGTTTGGTAAATTAAGTTGGGAAGCGGTCCCGTTCCACGAACCGATCGTGATGGTGACCATCGCCATGATCGCGCTCGGCGGTCTGGGCGTGTTCGGTGCAATCACCTATTTCAAGAAGTGGACCTACCTGTGGTCCGAGTGGCTGACCTCGGTCGACCACAAGAAAATCGGCGTGATGTACATCATCGTCGCCATGGTCATGCTGCTGCGTGGTTTTGCCGACGCCATCATGATGCGTACCCAGTTGGCCATGGCCACCGAAGGTTCGCCTGGCTACCTGCCGCCTGAACACTATGACCAGATCTTCACCGCTCACGGCGTGATCATGATCATCTTCATGGCGATGCCATTCTTCACCGGCCTGATGAACCTTGCAGTGCCGCTGCAGATCGGCGCGCGTGACGTGGCCTACCCGTTCCTGAACTCCCTGAGCTTCTGGCTGCTGATGTCTGGCGTGGTGCTGGTCAACGTGTCCCTGGGTGTCGGCGAATTCGCCCGTACCGGTTGGGTTGCGTATCCACCACTGTCGGAACTGGGCTACAGCCCTGGCGTGGGTGTGGACTACTACATCTGGGCGCTACAGCTATCCGGGCTGGGTACGACGCTGACCGGGGTCAACTTCCTGGCCACCGTGCTGAAAATGCGTACCCCGGGCATGAAACTGATGGACATGCCGATCTTCACCTGGACCTGCACCTGGGCCAACGTTCTGATCGTCGCTTCCTTCCCGATCCTGACCGCTACCCTGGCTTTGCTGACGCTTGACCGTTACATGGATTTCCACATTTTCACCAATGAACTTGGTGGCAATCCGATGATGTACGTCAACCTGTTCTGGGCCTGGGGTCACCCCGAGGTTTACATCCTGATTCTGCCGGCGTTCGGGATCTTCTCCGAAGTCATCTCGGCCTTCTCCGGCAAGAAGCTGTTCGGTCACCACTCGATGATCTACGCCTCGGGCGCGATCTCGATCCTGGGCTTCATGGTCTGGCTGCACCACTTCTTCACCATGGGTTCGGGTGCCAACGTCAACGCCTTCTTCGGTCTGGCGACGATGCTGATTTCGATTCCGACGGGGGTGAAGCTGTTCAACTGGCTGTTCACCATTTACCAGGGCCGTTTGCGCATCACCAGCCATGTTCTGTGGACCCTGGGCTTCATGGTGACCTTCGCCATCGGCGGCATGACCGGCGTACTGCTGGCCATCCCGGGTGCTGACTTCGTTCTGCACAACAGCCTGTTCGTGATCGCTCACTTCCACAACGTGATCATCGGCGGCGCCGTATTCGGCTACATCGCCGGCTTCGCCTTCTACTTCCCTAAAGCGTTCGGCTTCAAGCTGCACGAAGGTTGGGGCAAGGCAGCGTTCTGGTGCTGGATCACCGGCTTCTTCGTCGCGTTCATGCCGCTCTATGTTCTGGGCTTCATGGGCATGACCCGTCGTCTGAATGCCACCACCAACCCTGAGTGGGTTCCGTACCTGTACGTTGCAATGTTCGGTGCGGTCATGATCGCCTGCGGTATCGCCTGCCAGCTGATCCAGCTCTACGTCAGTGTGCGTGACCGTAACAAACCGGAAAACATGTGCGAAGCCGGCGACCCGTGGAATGCCCACACGCTGGAATGGTCGACCTCGTCGCCACCACCGTTCTACAACTTTGCCGTACTGCCAAAAGCCGACTGCATCGACCCGTTCACCGAAGCCAAGGAAAACGGTACTGCGTACCAGGCTCCGGCCAGGTACGAGCCGATCCACATGCCAAACAACACCGCGACCGGCCTGGTCATGGGTGCTCTGTTGACCGTGTTCGGTTTCGCGATGATCTGGCACATCTGGTGGATGGCCATCTTCGGCCTCGCTGGTACCGTGATCTACTTCGTGATCCACGCTGCTCGTGATGACCAGGGCTATATGGTGCCGGTCGACGTGATCGAGCGCACCGAAGCCGAGCAGCGCAAACGTCTGGTAGCAGCCGGGAAAATCCCAGCCACCGCCACCCGTGTTGAAACCTCGTTGGAACAGGCTTAAACCATGTCGAACTTAGTGACCAATGCTGGACACACCCATGTCGATGGACATGGGCACGATGACCATCACCACGACTCGGGCGAGATGACCGTATTCGGTTTCTGGCTCTACCTGATGACCGACTGCATTTTGTTTGCGTCGATCTTCGCGGTGTACGCGGTACTGGTTAACAACGTAGCGGGTGGCCCGTCGGGCCACGACATCTTCGAGCTGCCATACGTGCTGGGCGAAACGGCCCTGCTGCTGTTCAGTTCGATCACCTACGGCTTCGCCATGCTGGCGTTGTTCAAAGGCAAGAAGACTCAAGTGCTGGGCTGGCTGGCGATGACCTTCCTGTTCGGTGCCGGCTTCATCGGCATGGAGATCAACGAGTTCCACATGCTGATCTCCGAAGGCTACGGGCCTAACCGCAGCGGCTTCCTGTCCGGGTTCTTCACCCTGGTCGGCACCCACGGTCTGCACGTGACCAGCGGTCTGATCTGGATGGCGATCATGATGTATCAGGTGCAGAAAAACGGCCTGACGGCGACCAACAAGACCCGTCTGAGCTGCCTGAGCCTGTTCTGGCACTTCCTGGACGTGGTGTGGATCTGCGTATTCACCGTTGTTTACCTGATGGGGACCCTGTAATGGCTAATGCAGCTCACTCACACGATGGTCATGACGCCAGCCACGGCAGCGTCAAGTCCTACGCCATCGGCTTCATCCTGTCGGTGATCCTGACGATCATTCCTTTTGGCCTGGTGATGTACCCGTCGCTGCCAAAAGCCATGACCCTGTGGATCGTACTGGCCTTCGCAGTGATCCAGGTGCTCGTGCACCTGGTGTACTTCCTCCACCTGGACCGCTCCGCTGCCCAGCGTAACAACGTGATCGCGTTTGTCTTCGCTGCTTTGGTGATCGTTCTGTTGGTTGGCTTGTCGCTGTGGATCATGTTCAGCATCCACACCGTCATGATGGCGCACTGAGGAAAGTCCGGATGTCCTTTAAGCACTTTATCCAAATCACCAAACCGGGGATCATTTTCGGTAACGTGCTTTCTGTGGCGGGCGGATTTTTCCTGGCCTCGAAAGGGCATGTCGATCTGGCCATATTCCTGGCCGCGATGATCGGCACTTCCCTGGTGGTGGCTTCCGGTTGTGTGTTCAACAACTGCATCGACCGCGACATCGACCTGAAGATGGAACGCACCAAGAACCGGGTGCTGGTCCAGGGCTTGATCTCCCTGAAACTGGCCCTGGCCTTTGCGACCGTCCTGGGTGTTGCCGGCGTTGCGTTGTTGTACAAGGTGGCAAACCCGCTGGCCGCGCTGTTCGCGGTGATCGGTTTCGTCATCTACGTCGGCTTCTACAGCCTGTACCTCAAGCGCAAGTCGGTTCACGGCACGCTCGTGGGCAGTCTGTCGGGCGCCATGCCGCCGGTGATTGGCTACGTCGCTGTGACCAACAGCTTCGACATGGCCGCACTGACGTTGCTGGTGATGTTCAGCCTGTGGCAGATGCCGCATTCCTACGCCATTGCGATTTTCCGCTTCAACGATTACCTGGCCGCATCGATTCCGGTGCTGCCAGTGAAGCGCGGCATCGAAGTGGCCAAGAAGCACATCCTGCTCTACATCCTGGCGTTCCTCGTGGCGACCTTGATGCTGACCTTCAGCGGTTACGTTGGCATGAGCTACCTCGCTGTCGCCGCGGCCATGGGCATGTACTGGTTGTACATGGCCTGGACCGGTTACAAGGCAGTGGATGATACGGTCTGGGCACGCAAGCTGTTCGTGTTCTCGATCTTCACCATTACCGCGTTGAGCGTGATGATGTCCCTGGACTTCAAAGTGCCGACCGAGCTGCTGCTGACGTACGCGCCATAAGCGTCGGATGCTGTAAACAAAAGCCCCGCCTTCGAGAGAAGCGCGGGGCTTTTTGTTGGGGGCTTTCTGGTGGACCGTGTTGCCCCCTTCGCGAGCAAGCCCGCTCCCACACTCGACCGCGTTCCTCCAAATGGAATGCGGTCAAATGTAGGAGCAAGCTTGCTCGCGAAGGCAGCACCTCGGTCTTTCAGAAAAGCTCAGCTATCAAGGAGTCGGAAAAACCGCTCTCGCACCTGCGGATCATCACTGTGCGCGACATTGAAGCGCAGAAAGCTATTGGCGTCGGCAGCTTTGCTCAACATGGTACCTGGCGTTAGCACCAGGTCATTTTTGAGGCCTTTGTTGGCGAGGGTTTCGGCATGCAGCCCGTTGGGCAAACGGGTCCAGATGAACAACCCTTCACCCGGCACCGAGGACACCGAGCATCCCGCCTCCACCAGCCAGCGCGCCACGCGACTGCTTGATTCATACAAGCGATCTACCGTGCGCCGGATGTGTTTGGCGTAGCTGCCGTTGCTGAGCATCGTGCAGATGATCTGCTCCGCCAATTCAGAGGTCACGCCGCCGATGCTCATCTTAAGGGCAATCATTCGGGCGGCCATTTGTGGTGATAACACGGCGTAGCTGACCCGGCTGTTGGCCGTCAGGGTCTTGGAGAAACCGGACACGTAGCTGACGGTGTCCAGCCCGCTCGCGGCCAGGCGAGGGGTGCGTCTTTGCTGGAGGTCGCCGTACAGATCGTCTTCAACAATGTGCAAGCCGTATCGGTGACTCAACTCCAGCAGGCGATAAACTTGCGCCGCGGAAAACGAGTGCCCGGTCGGGTTATGCAGGGTGCTGTTGGTCATGTAGAGCACGGGGCGATGGGCGATCAGCAATTGCTCGAAAGCCTCCAGGTCCAGACCATTGCAATCGCGGGGTAGGGTGATGATCCTGGCACCGTGCAACGCCAGGTTGGTGTGCAGGTTGAAGTAGCACGGATCGTCGAGCAGCACCGTATCGCCAGGTTTTATCAACAGGCGCATCAACTGGTCGATGGCCTGCATGGTGTTAGCGGTGGTGATGATTTGTTCCACCGGCACTTCGATGCCGAAGCTCGACAACTTCACCCGCAACGCCTCACGCAGCGGCCGGTAACCACCGACCTCACCGTATTCACCCATGCGCAATGACGTCGCGCGAAGGGTGCTGCGCACCGCTTTGAGCAGTTCTTCGGCGGGCAGCCATGAGCTGGGCAGAAATCCACAGCCGGGACGCAGCGCGCCGTTGTCCAGCAGCACTGCACGGCGGACTCGGCTGAGGGTGTCTTGTGGTTGCAGATCCGGGCCAGCAGCGGCTGAAGTTTGCGGGCTCGCTCGGTGGACGTAATGCCCTGAGCCCTGGCGTGAGACCACCAGCCCCTTGGCCCGCAGTCGGTCGAGAGCGTCGACCACGGTGGATTTACCGACGTTCATCAATTCAGAGAGTTCGCGAATCGGCGGCAACTTGGCCCCGTGCGGCAGGCCGCCCTGGCTGATTGCCTCGGACAGCTGATCGACAATCTGCTGCACCAACGGTGCTCCCGGCTGGAACTCGATGGCGGCGATCACGGCGCGCTGAGCCTGCATTTTACTGGTCTCCCTGGCAGTAAACTTCGCTGGATTCTATACGAACTTGCCCTGATCAGGAGAAGCGTCTGTCTCTACCATCAAAAGCGCGTTTGCATGATGGATCAAGAGGGCTCAGTAGATGATTAAGCAACTAACCCGCGACGAACGTTTCCTCGCGATGGCGAAAGAACTCGGCTTCGATATCTATGACCAGAACGCAGCCGGCGGGCATTACGCGCCACTGCTTCGGCATGACGATGAGTTGTATGTCAGTGGCCTGGTGCCGCGCATGAACGGCAAAATCCAGTACCCCGGCCGAGTGGGGCTGGAACTCAATCTGGCCGACGCTCAAGAGGCCGCGAGCATCAGCGCCATACGCGGTCTGGCGCTGATCCGCGATGCCGTCGATTCTCTGGAAAACGTCAAGGCAGTGCTTCGTATCACCGTGTATGTGAAATCCACCTTCGACTTTGTCGATCTCAGTGAGGTGGCCAACGGTGCGTCGGATATCTTCACCCACGTGTTGGGCGACGCCGGCAAACATTCCCGGACGACGGTGGGTGTTTATCAGTTGCCGAAAAACGCACCGGTAGAAGTGGACTTGATCGTGGCTCTGAATCCCTCGACGCTCTAAATTTGCAGGCAATAAAAAACCCCGCTGCAAGGGCGGGGCTTTCGGGTGAAACGTGCTACTGCGCGGCGATGCTGTAGCCGTCGAACGCGGTTTGCTGCTGCAGAGCGGTGATGATGTTCTTGCGGTTGACCGCTTGTTCGACGCCTGCGTTATCCAGGAACGTCTCGCTTTCCAGCTCCGCTTCATCGCCTTCGCCGACGAAGGTAAAGCCGAGGAATTCCAGTGCTTTGCGATCAACGTTCAGGTTCGAACGCGGGGTGCGCAGTGGCAAGGTGACGCTCATGCCGTCCTTGCTGATGGTGAACACTTCAAGATCTTTCTTGGCGCGAGCCGCTTTGCTTTTGCCGCTGCTCGGGTTGCTGATGGCTTGATGCGTCTGGTTCAGTACTTTCAGCGCCAGGCCGTAGACGACTTCCTGAAACGCCGGGTCATCCTTGAAGCTGGAGAGAATCCGGCCAATCGAGAATTTGCTGCTCAGGTCTTCCAGAGCGGCAATGTCGGCCGCTTCCGCGTCCTTGAGTTGCTTGAGTTCACCCATCAGTTCATAGGCTTTATCGTCGTCGAAGCTGTCATGAGCCTGGCGAATCGCGGCGCGCAGCTCGCGGATCTGGTCGCTTTCCCGGGTGGATTGAAAAGCGTCCAGGACCATCTCGCTGATGATCTTGGCCTGAGGCACATGCTGTGAAAGATTGATGGAGTTTTCGTATTCCGCTTTGGACGACAAGGTGACTACGGATTCAGCGGTGTTGGAATCGGACATTGAAATTTCACTACTTCTTTTAACTTGAATTGAGGCGAGAAAGCACGGGGCCTTTTCAGGTCGCCTAATCTATTGGACCGCGGCAGCGTTGTCACGGATGAACAGGCGGTTGGTCATGATTTTTGCGTGAGGGCATTTGTGGGCATTGCCGGAACCTGTGCTGCGGGCTATTTCCCCATCGTATTCAGATTCATCGAGTGAGGCGCCCATTGTTCCGCCGTTTGCTGATCCACCGGCAAGGAGAAGCGAAAGGTCGCACCGCGCCCGGGCAGATCGATCAGCTGGATCTCCCGACCGTGCAATTGCAGGATCCGATGCACGATACGCAACCCCAACCCGCCATCACGCCGAGCACCGCCAATGTTGAAGGGGCGCAGGAACAGACCTTCGCGCAACGGCGCAGCGATGCCTGGGCCGGTATCGCTGACAGTGACTTCGATAAACGGTCCTTGGGGCCGCAGGCTCAGTTCGATTTCTCCACCTTGAGGGGTATCGCGCAAGGCATTGTCGAACAGGTTGGTCAACACCCGCTCGATCAATCCCAGGTCGGCGCAGGCCGTGGAAACGTTGGGGGCGAAGGTGGCCTTCAGCTCAATCTGGCGCGCTTCGGCGGTCAATTCGAATTTCTGAAAAATATCCTGCACCAGATCGGTCAGGGAGAAGCGCTCCAGCACCGGTTGTACGAAACCGTGTTCCAGCCTGACCAGTTCCAACAGCGATTGCGCCAGCCCACCCACCTTGCGGCTTTGATCCAGGGCGATGCCCAGATAGCGACGTCGATCGGCAGGGGATAGCGTGGCGTCCTTGAGCGACAGGGTTTCCAGGTACCCGTGCAGCGAGGCCAAGGGCGTTCGCAGGTCGTGGGAAATGTTCGCCACGAGCTCGCGGCGCTCCTGGTCCTGACGCGTCAGCGAGCGCCACTGTTCATTGAGGCGGGTTTGCATCTGCCGGAAGGCGGCGTCCAGCACGGCAATTTCATCGTGGCTGGCGGCTTTTTCTACCGGTTCCGAGGCCGGCAGTGTGGAGGGCATGCCATCGATGTCGAACTGGCTGACCCTTTCGGTCAAACGCCGCAACGGTCGGGTAATCAGGGCAAAGGCCGTGAGGCCTGCGATCAGGCACAACAACGCCACCAGACCGATGGACATCAGGGCAGTATTGAGTGCGGCGCTGGTGGCACCTTGTTCGGCGAAGCGGTCGTGTTCTTCGCTGAGCAGTACCACATAGAGATAGCCGACCGGTTGACCGTTGACCCGCAATGGCGCGGCGCTGAACACTTTGCGGCCATCGATGCTGCGCGGGTCATCGCCGAGAATCGGCAGGGCATCGCCTTTGAGTAAGTGCTGGATCGGTCCCAGATCGATCCGCTCCCGACGTATCCGGCCTTCCGGTGCGGCACTTCCGACAATCTTGCCCTCGGTGTCCAGCAGATAGACCTCAACGCTGGGATTGACCTGCATGAGTTTGCTGAACAATTCACGAATGGCATTGGGCATCAGGCCGCTGCTGTCCATCAGCACCGTGTCATGGGCGATGTGTTGCGCCAGATCGCGCGACAGCCCCTGGACCACTTCCAGTTCATGCATCCGGTTGGAGCGCACTTGCATCCATGCCGATGTGCCGCAGCACACCAGCAACAGAATGGCGAACACCAGCGACAGGCGTTGTGTCAGGGTCAGCCTCATGGCTGCTCCTCCTTGACGGCGAATTTGTAGCCACGGCCCCACACCGTGAGGATGCGCACGGGTTGCGCCGGATCAGCTTCGATCTTGGCCCGCAGACGGTTGATGTGAGTATTCACCGTGTGTTCGTAACCTTCATGGCTGTAACCCCAGACCGCGTTGAGCAAATCCATGCGCGAGAACACCTTGCCGGGTTGGCGGGCGAAGAAGTACAGCAGGTCAAACTCCCGTGGCGTGAGGTCCAGGCGTCGGCCGTCGAGAGCGACATCGCGGGTGATCGGGTCGATGGACAATCCGTCCGTCATCAGGCTGCCCGAGTCCATCTTCAGGTTGCGGGCCATGGCGTCGACCCGGCGCAGCAGGGCTTTGACCCGAGCGACCAGTTCCAGCATCGAAAAGGGCTTGGCGAGGTAATCGTCGGCGCCGAGCTCCAGCCCCAGGATCCGGTGCACTTCGCTGGAGCGCGCACTGGTGATGATGATCGGGGTGTAGCGGGCCATCGCCCGGGCACGGCGGCAGATTTCCAGGCCGTCGACACCGGGCAGCATCAGGTCGAGGATCAAGGCGTCCCAGCTTCCTTGCTGCAACAGGCGCATGCCTTCATCACCGTCGGCGCAGTGCACCACCTCGAACTGCTCATCGCGAAGATGCAGGCAGATAAGGTCGGCGATGTGCAGGTCGTCCTCGACCACCAGGACGCGTTTGGTCTGTTCCATAAAGCTCAATCCTTTGTAGCGCAATGGGCACATTGTGCGGGTTTTCCTCAGTCCGAGTTATCACGAATTGTTTAACTGCTCGTGAGGATTTGGCGATCAACCCAAGCCTAGGCTGTGTTCCATATCAGGCATCTGGAATTTTGGAGAAGGCCATGTTTTCACGGCGACAGTTTCTTGTAGCGGGCGGCGGGCTGGGCGCTGCAGCACTGGTGATCGGTGTGTTGCCAAAATTTGCCGCCAGTACCGCACTGGTCAGTGAGGCCCGCGCGGCAGAGGTGTTCGAGGTGACCCACAGCGACAGCGAATGGCACGCCATGCTCAGCGACGAACAGTACGAAATCCTGCGTGAAGAGGGCACCGAGCGGGCCTACAGCAGCCCGTTGAACAATGAACATCGCGAGGGCGTTTTCGCCTGCGCCGGGTGTGATTTGCCGCTGTTCTCATCCGACACCAAGTTTGACAGCCGCACCGGCTGGCCCAGCTTCTGGGCCCCCCTGGACAAAGCGGTGGCCACTCGTCAGGACCGCTCCTTTGGTGTGCTGCGTGAAGAAGTCCACTGCCGGCGATGTGGCGGTCATCTGGGCCATGTCTTCGACGACGGGCCCAAACCCACCGGTCTGCGTTACTGCATGAACGGTCTGGCGCTGAAGTTCGAGCCACAGGCGGCTTGACCCTTGGGCATTTCCTTTCACTCACTTGATGCAGGTCGACGCTATGTGGCTTTTGGTTCTCGCTTATCTCGGTGGGGTGCTGACGATTGTCAGCCCCTGCATTCTGCCGGTGCTGCCCTTTGTCTTCGCTCGAACCGGGCAGCCGTTTATGAAGAGTGGCTTGCCGCTGTTGGCGGGAATGGCGTTGACCTTCGCCCTGGTCGCCACGTTGGCGGCGGTGGGCGGCGGTTGGGTGGTGCAAGTCAATCAGTACGGTCGCTGGCTCGCGTTGCTGTTCGTTGCTCTGTTCGGGCTGACGCTGTTGCTGCCTCGACTGGCCGAACGTCTGACGCGGCCACTGGTGGCAGCAGGCAGCCGATTGTCGGAAGTCGCGGGCGCCGATACCCGGCCGCGTCCCGGCGCTTCGTTCCTGATCGGCGTCGCCACGGGCCTGCTCTGGGCACCTTGCGCCGGGCCGATTCTTGGCCTGTTGCTGACAGGGGCGGCGCTGCAAGGGGCAAGCATCGAAACCACGTTGTTGCTGCTGGCTTACGCGGCAGGTGCCGCCACTTCGCTCGCCGTGGCGTTGCTGCTTGGCGGTAAAGTGTTCGCAGCAATGAAGCGTTCAATCGGTGCTGGGGAATGGCTACGGCGCGGCCTGGGAGCGGCAATGCTGGCGGGTGTCGCGGCGATTGCCTTGGGGTTGGATACGGGAATTCTGGCACGGGTTTCGACCGCGTCCACCGGCGGGATCGAGCAAGCCTTGGTAGGCCGTTTGGCCGGCAAGTCTGCGAATAACAGCGGGGCGATGATGGCCGCGGGTGGCGCGATAAAAGCGAGTGCCAGGGCAGCGGGCGCCTTGCCGATTGAAGGCAACCTCCCACCGCTGGATGGCGCGGTGCAATGGCTCAATTCGCCACCTCTTACCGCTCAAGCCTTGAAGGGCAAAGTCGTGCTGGTGGATTTCTGGACTTACTCCTGCATCAACTGCCTGCGCTCCTTGCCGTATGTGAAGGCCTGGGCCGAAAAGTATCGCGATCAGGGATTGGTGGTGATTGGTGTGCATGCACCGGAATTCGCCTTCGAACGGGATGTCGGCAATGTCACCAAAGCCATGAAAGACCTGGGCATCAACTACCCTGTGGCCATCGATAACGACTACAAAATCTGGCGTGCCTTCAACAACGAATACTGGCCGGCCCATTATTTTGCGGACGTACAGGGGCGCATTCGTTATCACCACTTTGGTGAAGGCGAGTACGCCGAGTCGGAAAGGGTCATTCAACAATTGCTGCGTGAAGCGGGAGCGGTGAAGGTCGCGGACGGTCTGATTACTGCGGATGCGACAGGGGTTCAACTCGCGCCGGATATGAACGAAGTGCAATCACCGGAAACCTATGTCGGTTTCCAGCGTGCCGAGCATTTCGTCCCCGAAACAAGTCTCGTGCCTGACAAAGTGACCGCGTACACCTCACCCGCCGAACTGGCCCTCAACGATTGGAGCCTGGACGGAAAATGGAATGTCGGTTCAGAGCGTGCGACTTCCAGCGCGCCAGACAGTCGCATTGTTTATCGCTTCCATGCTCGCGATCTGCACTTGGTGCTGGGTCCTGGTGCCGACGGTAAACCGGTGCGATTCAAAGTGCTCATCGACGGCAAAGCCCCTGGTGACGCCCACGGCACCGATGTGTCGCCCGATGGCAGCGGCAGTGTGAAAGAACAACGTTTGTATCAGTTGATACACCAGAGCGGCAGCGTGACGGATCGGACATTCAGCATCGAGTTTCTCGATCCGGGTGTGTCGGCATATGCGTTTACGTTCGGTTGAAATCATTCCATTGGTTGAGGAGTCATGCCCCATGAAAACCCTGTTCACCTGGCGCCGCACCCTGTTGGGAATGGCCGCTGCCGGCGTTATTAGTCAGTGCTCGGCATTTTCGTTCGGTGTCGAAGAAGCCGTCGTCATCCCCCCGCCAGCTATGGATGAAACGACCCAGGCCCACAGCGAAAAAGTGGTGTTTGCCGGCGGATGTTTTTGGGGCGTCCAAGGTGTTTTTCAGCACGTTAAAGGTGTGAAAAAAGCTGTCTCTGGTTATGCCGGCGGTGCGGCCAACACCGCCCACTATGAACGGGTCAGCGAGGGCGATACCGGCCATGCGGAATCCGTCGAAGTCACTTTCGATCCGGCTCAGGTCAGTTACGGGACGTTGTTGCAGATCTATTTTTCGGTGGCCCATAACCCCACTGAACTGAACCGCCAGGGCCCCGACAGCGGCACTCAATACCGGTCGGCGATTTTCACTGAAAACACCGAACAGCAACGCATCGCCCAGGCTTACATTGCCCAGCTCGACGCTGCTCACTCATTCAACAAACCCATTGTGACCAAGCTGGAAACCTACAACGGTTTCTACCCGGCGGAGGAGGAACATCAAGATTTTCTGACCGAGCACCCGACCTACCCATACATCGTGATCAACGATCTACCGAAAGTGGCGCAGTTGAAACGGTTGTATCCCGATCGGTATCAGGAGAAACCGGTGTTGGTGAAAGCAGGGATGTGAATGGCAGTTGATGTCGGTTGGGGATCACCCCGAAATCATATTCTTGCCCGCCACCTTCGACCGATACAGTGCCTGGTCGGCCCGGGCCAGCAATCCGGTCTGCTGTTCTTCCTCAAAGCGCTGGACCACGCCGAAACTCATGGTCACTTGAAACGCGCCCACAGGCGGCAAACTCAGCAGGCCATCGCGGATTTTTTCGGCGAGGAGCCTGGCATCAGCCAACGAGGTATCGGGAAGGATCATGATGAACTCGTCACCCCCCCATCGCGCCAGCAGATCACCTTCGCGCACGAAGTACTTCACGCTCTCGACCACCTGCACTATTGCCGCATCACCCAAGGCATGGCCGTAGTGATCGTTGATGATCTTGAAGTCGTCGATGTCCATGGCGATCAGCGACAGGGGGCGTCGAAAGCGTTGGGCTCGTTCGCATTCCTGAGGCAGGGTTTTTTCCATCAGGTAGCGATTGGCAATGGCGGTCAGCGTATCGGTTTCCGCCAGTTTGCGGTTTTCTTCGAGTTGAACCTGAAGCTGCTGGTTGACCTGAGACAACTCTCGGGTTCGCTCTTCAACGGTCGCTTCAAGGGAGTGAGCGCGTCGTTCCAACTCTTCGAGCAGACGTCGCTTGTCGTCGATGCTGCGATGCGCACCGACCATCCGCGCTACCGTGCCGTCGGCGTTGCGGGACAGCACATAGCCGCGATCTTCGATCCAGGTGTAACTGCCGTCCAGCATGCGGCAGCGATATTCGGCCTGATAGGTGGGCGCGCGCTGTTGCAGGTAATCATCAAACACGGCCATGACTGAGGGGTAATCATCCGGGTGGATGAGGTTTTCCCAGGTCAACGCGGTGTTGTCCAGGGAATGAGGCTCGTAACCGAGCATCTTGTACCAACCGGGGTTGCGGTAGACAAAACCTGTGTTGGCGTTCCAGTCCCAAATACCGTCGCTGACCAGTTCCAGAATAGTGTGGAGCAGGTCTTCGCTAAAATCTGACACATTGAGTTTCAATGGCTTGATATTTGTCGCTTCCCCCATCACCACTCTCCCTGACGCACAGCTTTCAATTGATTCGCCTGGCGTCGAGATTAGTGCATGGCGCATTGCCACGCCTAGTCTTTGCCCCATAACTGCATGGCAAAGTCGACGAAATGGCGTAATTTCGGTAAGCGGTAGCGATCCTGAGCGTACACAAGGTGCATCGGCCGGCTCGGCAGTTGATAGTTCTGCATCAACGCCACCAGTTTTCCGTTGAGCAGGTCCTGTTCGACCAGTGCATCGGGCAACATCACGATGCCCATCCCGGTTCGAGCAGCCTGATGCAACCCTGCGGAGCTATTGATCAGCATCGGACCACTGACGGCCACCATCACATCGCCTTCCGGCCCGCTCAGACGCCATTGTTTTGCGACCGATTGCCAGTCATCCCCGACCGGGTAGGCAAAAGACAAACAATCGTGATGTTGCAGGTCTTCGGGTTTTTCCGGCGCGGTACGGCGTGCCAGGTACTCCGGTGATGCGCACATGGTCAGGGTGTAGTCGATCAGCGGGCGGGCGATCAGGTTGGACGGCTCAATGGCGCCCAAGCGAAACGCCACATCGAGGCCGTTTTCGAGTAGATCGGGGCGTCCGTTAGTGAGCACCACGTCCAGTTTGACCTGCGGACATTGCAGAGAAAATTCGCTGAGCGCTGGCGCAAGCTTTTCCGTGCCGAAGGTCAGCGGTGCCGTGATGCGCAAGATTCCACTCGGCGCATCCTGACTTTGTTCGGCGAGGCGTTCGGAATCGGCCACCAACCCCAGTACTTCAAGACAACGCAGGTAATAAGCGGAGCCGAATTCCGTCAGGCGCTGGCGCCGTGTCGTACGGTTGAGCAAGCGCACGCCCAAGCGTTGCTCCAGTGCGCGCAGGTGATTGCCGACCATGGTCGTGGACATTTCACACTGCTGCGCGGCGGCCGTCATGCTGCCAGCCTCCACCACGCGTACGTAAACGGTCATTGCCTGGAACAAATCCATTATCAAGCTCGGCTTTGAGATGATTGAAGTATTGCGGCGTTTATCCAGCTCAGGTGGCTAACCATACTGCAAAAACACCGACCATTGATGGAGCTTGATGCCATGACCGCCGCTTGCCTGATGAGCACTTACCAACCGCTGGCCCTGAGTTTCAGCAGAGGGCTGGGTACGCGCCTATGGGATGAGGCCGGTCGTGAATACCTGGACGCGGTGGCGGGTGTGGCGGTGACCAACGTTGGCCACTCCCATCCTCGAATCGTCTCGGCGATCAGCGAACAGGCCGGTTTGCTGTTGCACACGTCCAACCTCTACAGCATCGACTGGCAACAGCGGTTGGCGCAAAAACTGACGAAACTGGCGGGCATGGACCGGGCGTTCTTCAACAACTCCGGCGCCGAAGCCAATGAAACTGCCCTGAAACTCGCACGGCTTTACGGCTGGCACAAAGGCGTTGAGCAGCCGCTGGTGGTGGTCATGGAAAACGCTTTTCATGGCCGGACGCTGGGCACTTTATCCGCCAGCGATGGCCCGGCTGTACGCCTGGGTTTCAATGAGTTGCCAGGGGATTTCGTCAAAGTGCCGTTCGGTGACTTCAGTGCACTGGATAATGTGCAGCAAGCCCATGGCCAACGAATCGTGGCGATCCTGATGGAACCGATCCAGGGCGAAAGCGGTGTCCAGTTGGCGCCTCCCGGCTATCTCAAAGCGGTGCGTGAACTCTGCAACAAGCGCTCGTGGCTAATGATGCTCGACGAAATCCAGACCGGCATCGGCCGTACCGGCCAATGGTTCGCGTTTCAGCACGAAGGCATTGTCCCGGACGTCATGACCCTGGCCAAAGGCCTCGGCAACGGCATCCCCATCGGTGCCTGTCTGGCCCGGGGCAAAGCGGCCGATCTGTTCACACCGGGCAGTCATGGCAGCACGTTCGGCGGTAATCCATTGGCCTGCCGTGTGGGCTGCACCGTACTGGACATCATTGAAGAACAGGGTCTGCTGGAGAACGCCAGGCTTCAGGGCGAACGTCTGCTCGCCAGATTACGCAGCGAGTTGGCGGACAATCCGAACGTCCTGGCAATCCGTGGCCAAGGCTTGATGATCGGCATCGAACTCAAGCAGCCGATCCGCGATCTGACCCTGATCGCCGCGCGGGATCACGGTTTGCTGATCAACGTGACACGCGGGAAAACCATTCGCCTGCTGCCGCCGTTGACGATTGATGAGCGGGAGGTGGAGATGATTGTCAGAGGGGTTGGCCGGATAGTGAGAGCGACCTGAGAGGGTCGCTCAGTAGTGATACCTACACATCACGACGCATATCGCACCTTCTTCGACCGCGTAGACCAAACGATGCTCAGCCGTAATTCGGCGAGACCAAAAACCGCTCAAATTGTGTTTGAGCGGTTCAGGTTTTCCGAGGCCGTCAAAGGGTTCACGTTGGATCGCCTTAATCAGCAGGTTGATTCGCTTGAGCCCGGCCTTGTCGTTTTGTTGGAACCATAGATAGTCGTCCCAGCCTTCAGGTGTGAACTCGATTTTCATTCTTCGATGAGTTGCCGGGCTTTGGATTTCCCTGCTCGCAGGTTGCCGATCGATTTAATCAGACGCTCGGCGTTGGCGGGTGAACGCAGCAGATAGGCAGTCTCCTCGAGCGCGTTGTACTCCGCGAGAGACATCATCACAACGGGTTCGCCTTTTTGGCGGGTCACCAATAATGGAGCACGGTCTTCGTTGACCCTATCCATGGTTTCCGCCAGATGTGCCCGCGCGGTGGTGTAGTTGATGGTTTGCATGGCGTAGTCCTCGCTTGATGCAAAGAACGTACAGAAATGAGTACAGGATGACAAGGTAATACCTCTGAGTGGTCGTTGCACAGACGTGGTCTCTGCGCTTGCACTCAGTATCACCGAAGCTACTTCAAGACGTTTCGGTGAGCGATGTAGGCCCTGTCCGAATTACGTGTCATCCCTGCCTCCGTGCAAACATACATATTCTTCTTAAACAGTGTGGGGGGATTTGGCGAAAGCGCTGATTTCACTTCGATCCATGAGTTTGATTTTTGAGCCAGTGAACGTTGCGAACAACTGCCGGTGTACGGTAAATCCACTGGCGTCTTCACGCACCCGATAACTCGCGGCCCATTCCAGCAACGCTATCAGCAACTCGTCATCGTCCGTTCGTTGTTCTCGCTGACGAATATTGGCTACACAGCTGTCGTCATCCACACACAACCAGATCAGCGCCGTTGCCCGGTGCATAAGCTCGCTGACGATCCAGCCATAAACGCCTTCGATCACCCACTGTTTTTCATCGGCCGCAACCCGCGCTATGCCCAGTGCTGCGGCATACGGGCGGGCGATACTGTGTTCGTCCGAGATCCAGTGAATCTTGTCGAGATCGATCCATGGCTCCTTGAGTTGTGCCGCCAATCGTTTCGCCAGCCAGCTTTTGCCGGAGCCAGAGTTGCCGATGATCAGCGTTCGGGTGAGGTTCATGGTCACTCGCCATTTCAGTCGTCATGTTCAGGCGCAACCATCCGGGTTTTGGGCGAGCCGTTTGAGTTGTGCTGATAAATGTCCTGGGGTTGTCCTTTCTCATTGAAGAACACTTGGCCGATGCCCGCCGAGTTCCATAGCCGTTCGCCCGCCTCGGCATGTTCGGGGATGTGCGGGACGATGCGCATGCGACGGCGTTTGGTCAGCCAGTTGAGTGGCGAGCGCGGCGAATAGAGCCAGCGATTGAGGCGGTCGAACCATTCGAGCAGCGTGGGCGGGAATTCGTTTTTGATGCCGCTGCTGGTGATCTGCCAGATTTTCGGGCCGGCCTTGCGGTGTCGGATAAACACTTCGTAGACGAAGGAATAATGCACATCACCGGACAGCACCACGTAGTTACCCGGTGTGCGCGAGTGGCGGAAAATGTTCAGGATCACTTGGGCCGCACCGCGATGGGCCATCCAGTTTTCGGCGTCCACCAGCAGTGGATATCCGAACCAGCTGAAGACTTTCTGCACGGTTTCGATCAGCTTGACGCCAAAGATCGGCGCGGGTGAAACGATGATCGCCGATGGATGGTCGAGCAGTTCCTGTTGCAGTTCGCTGAGGGCTTCCCAGTCCAGCAGGCCGGACGGTTGCTTGAGGTTCATCTCGCTGCGCCAACGGCGGGTGCGGGTATCGATCACCACCAGTGCGGGCGTGGTGGGCAGCACGTAATGCCACTGTTGAAAGCTCAACAGCGCATCGATCAAGTCATCCTGCACCGGACTGTCGAGGTAACGGTCACCCCCGGTGGCGCTGAGCAAACGGGTTTTTTCCAGCACACCGCCAAACGCATCCGGGTTGTTGCCCCAGCCCTGGCACAGCATGTAAGCGATCAAGGCGTTGCCGATGATGCGCTTGGAGAACGGATGGCCGTAGGCCGTTTCCTCCCATTGCGCGGACAGATTCCAATCGTCGGTGATGTCGTGGTCGTCAAAAATCATGAGGCAGGGCAGATGCGCCAGGGCCCGAGCGACACCGCCCAGGCCGGACTTGAAGCCGTCGATATGCGATTGTTCAAGGGCATAACGCTTGAGTCTTTCAGGCGTCAGCGTGGGAGGTTGCGGGGCGATCAATGTCCAGGGCGTCGGCGACCAGACCAGCAGGTACATGGCCATCACCTCGGCGAAGGTCATCAGGTGATTGTCGGCATTGCTGCTGGTGAAAATCGGCTTACTCGCGCCACCGAAAAATCGATCCCGCAGGGTTTCGTTGCTCTTGAGCGCCGGTAACAAATCCGCACGGTGGTAGTAACTGGCCGGGTGTTCGTAGAGTTTGGCGCTGTCGCTGACCACGGCGCCTTCCAGGTGTTCCTCAAACAGACCCAGCCGCTCGATCAAGGCATGGATCGCCCGCAACATCGGGCCCGCAACATCGTCGGTGTAAATCTGATCGCCGCTCATCATCAACAACGCCGGCCGCTGCGAGGCGTCATGTTCCTCGGCCAACAAACGGTCGACACAGAGCAAACCATCGGTGGCCGGGTAATGCGGTTTGCGGCAGGAACCATGCAGCAACTGATCAATGCGCGAACGCAGGACAAAGTTCGGGCATCGCGCTTCGCCGTAGAGCAGATGCGGGGCCCACTCGGCGATGCCGGTCATCGCGTCATCGATCAACAGGTCGTATTCGATCAGTGTGTCGCAGGGCAGGGCGGTCGCCAGCGGCACATCGATCAAGTGAATAAACGCGTGAGTGCCGATGGGGATGACGGTGCACTGCCCGGCATCCAGGCGGATGTCGTCGCAGTTTTGCAGGCGCAACGTCAGCGACAGCGCGCGGGATCCGACGAGCCACATGACCAGCCGTGCAGGTTCCAGCCGCCGCAACAGCGGGCCGACCAGCACCGGAGGCAGTGAGTTGCAATCGTCAGGCAATGGCAGAGATACGGACATCCGGGTTCAAGGCTCTAGGCGCACAGGTCGGCGATGATAGCTCAGGTGATCGCCTTTTCCTGTCAAGCGGGAGCCGCGATTGCTCACGACCCCATGCCCAAATGTTTCTGCGAACCTACGCCACCCAGCCCGCCCCACTGACCGCCGCCTGCGCCAGTGGGTGCATATCGGCCCCTTGGTGGTCCGTCTGCCAGGCCAGCAACTCCTTGCGCATGCCTGGCGTCCAGTACATCTGCAGGTGATTACGCACGCCGAGCACGGCCGCTTGCTGGTCCGGTTCGGTGGCGAAGTACAGGGCGATCTGGTTGACCATCTTGATCAGGTTCTCCGTACTCATCGGCGCACCTCCGCTTTAGCGCCACGGGCATGCCGGCGCTCCTTGAGCAAACGGTCCTGTTCATCACTGAACGCCTGATAGCGTTTTTGCCACTCGGAAGGGTGGTAGACGCGGCTGACTTCCACGGCGGTGACCTTATACTCCGGACAGTTGGTGGCCCAGTCGGAGTTGTCGGTGGTGATCACGTTGGCCCCCGATTCAGGGAAGTGGAAGGTGGTGTACACCACGCCCGGGGCGACCCGTTCGGTGACCCGTGCACGCAGGACGGTCTGTCCGGCGCGGCTGCCGATGCCGACCCAGTCACCCTCGTTGATGCCACGACTCTCGGCGTCGCTCGGATGGATTTCCAGGCGGTCTTCGTCGTGCCAGGCGACGTTTTCGGTACGCCGGGTCTGGGCGCCCACGTTGTACTGGCTGAGGATGCGCCCAGTGGTCAGCAGCAGGGGATAGCGGTTGTTGACCTTCTCTTCGGTGGGCACGTAGCCGGTGAGCATGAAACGCCCCTTGCCCCGCACGAACTCCTCGATGTGCATGGTCGGCGTACCGTCCGGTGCTGCGGCGTTGCATGGCCATTGCAGGCTGCCGTGGCGATCCAGTTCGGTGTAGCTGACGTTGGTGAAGGTCGGCGTCAGGCTGGCGATTTCATCCATGATTTCTGACGGGTGCTGGTAGTTCATCGGGTAACCCAGCGCGTTGGCCAGGGCCACGGTGCCTTCCCAGTCGGCCTTGCCGCCCAGCGGTTCCATGACCTTGCGCACTCGGGAGATGCGACGTTCTGCGTTGGTGAAGGTGCCGTCTTTTTCCAGGAACGAGCAGCCCGGCAGGAACACGTGGGCGAACTTGGCGGTTTCGTTGAGGAAAATGTCCTGCACCACGATGCATTCCATGGCCGACAGGGCTGCGGTGACGTGCTGGGTATTCGGGTCGCTCTGGGCGATGTCCTCGCCCTGGCAATACAGGCCCTTGAAACTGCCGCTGAGGGCGGCCTCGAACATGTTCGGAATACGCAGGCCCGGATCGGGTTGCAGGGTGACGTTCCACGCCTGTTCGAACTGCGCCCGTACCACCTCGTTGGAGATGTGCCGGTAGCCGGGCAACTCGTGAGGGAAAGAGCCCATGTCGCAGGAGCCCTGCACGTTGTTCTGCCCACGCAACGGGTTCACGCCCACACCTTCGCGGCCGATGTTGCCAGTGACCATGGCCAGGTTGGCGATGCCCATGACCGCGGTGCTGCCTTGGCTGTGCTCGGTGACGCCCAGGCCGTAGTAGATCGCCGCATTGCCGCCGGTGGCATACAGACGGGCGGCGGCACGGATGTCGGCAGCGGCTACGCCGCAGATGTCGGCAAGGACATCCGGCGAGTTTTCCGCGCGGCTGACGAACTCGCTCCAGCGGGCGAAATCGCTGCCCTCGCAACGGGCGTCGATAAAGGCCTGATCGAGCAGGCCTTCGGTGACGATGACGTGGGCCAGGGCGTTGAGCATGGCGACGTTGGTGCCAGGGCGCAGGGCCAGGTGCAATTCGGCGCGGGCATGCACCGAGTCCACCAGATCAATACGGCGTGGGTCGATGACGATCAGCCGAGCACCTTCGCGCAGACGGCGTTTGAGCTGGGAGGCGAACACCGGGTGGGCATCGCTGGGGTTGGCGCCCATCACCAGGATCACGTCGGCCTGCATCACCGAGTCGAAACTCTGGGTGCCAGCGGACTCGCCCAGGGTTTGTTTCAGGCCATAACCGGTCGGCGAGTGGCAGACCCGCGCACAGGTGTCGACGTTGTTGTTGCCGAACGCGGCGCGCACCAGTTTTTGCACCAAGTAAGTTTCTTCGTTGGTGCAGCGGCTGGAGGTGATGCCACCAATGGAATCGCGGCCGTATTTTTGCTGGAGCCGGCGGAATTCGCTGGCGGCGTAGGTCACCGCTTCATCCCAGCTGACCTCCTGCCAAGGGTCGTTGATATGTTTACGGATCATCGGCTTGGTGATGCGATCCGGGTGGGTGGCGTAGCCCCAGGCAAAGCGCCCTTTGACGCAGGAGTGGCCGTGATTGGCCTGGCCGTTTTTGTCCGGAACCATGCGCACCAGCTGATCGCCTTTCATCTCGGCGCGGAACGAGCAACCCACGCCGCAATAGGCACAGGTGGTGATCACACTGCGTTCGGGCTGACCCAGTTCGACCACGCTTTTTTCCATCAGGGTCGCGGTGGGGCAGGCTTGTACACAGGCGCCGCAAGACACGCATTCCGAGTCGAAGAAGTTCTCGCCACCGGCGGCCGCGACCCGGGATTCGAAACCGCGCCCGGTGATGGTCAGGGCAAAGGTGCCCTGGGTTTCTTCGCAGGCGCGCACGCAACGGTTGCAGACGATGCACTTGCTCGGGTCGTAGTCGAAATACGGGTTGGAAGTGTCCTTCACATCGGCCAGATGATTCTCGCCTTCATAGCCGTAACGTACTTCCCGCAAGCCAACCTGACCGGCCACGGTTTGCAGCTCGCAGTTGCCGTTGGCCGAGCAGGTCAGGCAGTCCAGCGGGTGATCGGAGATGTACAACTCCATGACATTGCGGCGCAGCGTCGCGAGTTTCGGCGTCTGTGTGTGCACGCTCATGCCTTCGGTAACCGGCGTGGTGCAGGACGCGGGATAACCGCGCATGCCGTCGATTTCCACCAGACACATGCGGCAAGAACCGAAGGCTTCGAGGCTGTCGGTGGCGCACAGTTTCGGAATCGTGGTGCCCATCAACGCAGCGGCGCGCATCACCGAGGTGCCTTCGGGCACGCTGATGCTGCGGCCGTCGATGTTCAGGGTGACTTGTACCTGGCTTTCGCGGGCCGGAGTGCCTAGATCGATATCGGTGTTCGGGTCGAAGAGAGTGATCATTGGTCGGCCTCCGAAGGTTGCAGACCGAAGTCGGCGGGGAAGTGCTTTAGGGCGCTGGCGACCGGAAAGGAAACCATGCCGCCCAAGGCGCACAGCGAACCGTATTGCAGGGTGTCGCACAGGTCCTTGAGGATGATCACCTGCTCATCGCGACCGTTCTGGTCCGGCGCGGCCAGCAGGCGGTCGATCACCTCCACGCCCCGGGTCGAGCCGATGCGGCAGGGCGTGCATTTGCCACAGGATTCCTCGGCGCAGAACTGCATGGCGAAGCGTGCCATGTGGGCCATGTCCAGCGTGTCATCAGCCACCACCACACCACCGTGACCGAGCATCGCGCCGATGCCGGCGAACGCTTCGTAATCCAGTGGCGTGTCGAATCGACTTGGCGGTACCCAGGCGCCGAGCGGGCCGCCGACCTGCGCGGCTTTCAGCGGTCGGCCACTGGCGGTGCCACCGCCGTAGTCTTCCACCAATTCACGCAGGGTCAGGCCAAAGGCCCGCTCCACCAGGCCGCCACGACGAATATTGCCCGCCAATTGGAAAGGCATGGTGCCGAGGGAACGGCCCATCCCGTAATCGCGATAGAACTGCGCACCTTTGGCCAGAATCAGCGGCACCGAAGCCAGGGTCAGCACGTTGTGCACCAGCGTCGGCTGGCCGAACAGGCCCTTCAAGGCAGGAATCGGTGGCTTGGCGCGGACGATCCCGCGCTTGCCTTCGAGCGAATCCAACAGCGCGGTTTCTTCACCGCAGATGTAAGCACCGGCACCGACGCGCACTTCCATGTCGAAGGCCTGACCGCTGCCGCCGACGTTGGCGCCGAGGTAGCCGTTAGTCCGGGCAATCTCCAGCGCCTCATTTAACGTGGCGATGGCCTGTGGATATTCCGAGCGCACGTAGATGTAGCCGTAGCTGGCGCCGACGGTGATGCCGGCAATGGCCATGCCTTCGATCAGCAGGAAGGGGTCGCCTTCCATCAACATGCGGTCGGCGAAAGTGCCGGAGTCGCCTTCGTCGGCGTTGCACACAATGTATTTCTGCATAGCTTGGGTGGCGCGTACCGTGCGCCATTTGATCCCGGCGGGGAAGGCGGCGCCGCCACGGCCACGCAGGCCGGAATCGAACACCGCGGTCGCGGTCTCATCACCGCCAATAGTGACGGCCCTTGTTAAACCCTCGAAACCGCCGTGGGCCCGGTAATCGTCCAGCGACAACGGCCGGGTAATACCGGCGCGGGCGAACAGCAGGCGTTGTTGAGATTTGAGATACGGCAATTCTTCCACCAGGCCCAAGGCCAGTGGATGCGAGGACGGGGCGCCTTGCAGCGCATCGAGCACCGACGGCACATCGGCAGCGGTCAGCGGGCCAAAGCCGATTCGGCCTTGCGGGGTGTCCACTTCCAGCAAGGGTTCCAGCCAATACAGGCCGCGAGAACTGGTACGTTGCAGGTCCTGGCTGGCAAGGGCAGACGCCACCGCATCGGCACCCACGGCACGGGCCAGTGAATCACAGGATAGATAGAGGCTCATACGTCCTCCCTGCAAGCATCGAGCAGGGCATCCAGACGCTCGGCACTGAGCCGCGCATGCACCTGACCATCCAGCTCAAGCGCTGGCGAACAAGCGCACGCGCCGAGGCAATACACCGGGCGCAGGCTGATAGTGCCGTCGGCGCTACTGCCGTGGTCATCCAATTGCAGGCGATCACGCAACTGCGCGGCGAGTTGCTCGGCACCGCGACTCTTGCAGGACTCCGCCCGACACAGACGCAGAATATGCCGGGCCGGCGGCGCGGTGCGGAAGTCATGGTAGAAGCTGATCACGCCGCGAATCTCGGCCTGACTCTGATTGAGGGCGTGGGCAATCTCGGGGATGGCGGCATCGGGGATGTAACCGATACCGGCCTGAATCTCATGAAGGATGGGCAACAGTGCGCCAGCAGAGCCCTCGTGGCGCTCCAGCACGCTGTTGACCATAGGCAATTGCAACATCTCATCAGGCATACAGCATTCCTCACGGTCACGGACAAACCAGGCGGTTGTCGGTCGTCCGAAAGTGTCGGCTGCGGCATTCACACCACGTCACGGTATCGTGGCATTGTCAGGCCGTTGGCCAGGGCACCCTGAGCGGGCATCTTGTTGTGCCCGGCGCGGTCTTTGCCGCACCTTTTATAGGGCATTAAGGCAGCTTGCCACGCTGGTATTGAATCGACTGCACCAAAGCGACGTGTTTGGTTCTTTCTACGACTACCCGTTAAGTCTAGACGAGGCCCAGCCCAAGGCACCGTAGGCAGCTCGTACTCGGGACATACATTCAAAAAACAGGGAATGACAGATGATTGATTTCAACAACAAAGGCTTCTTCAAACTCAAGCAAAACGAAGAATACGCAGAACGCGTCAGCGCACTGCTGCTGGAAGGGGAACAGGTCATCGACGCCTACAAATCCATGCGCGACGGCGTAGTGTTTACCAACAAACGCATCATCGCCGTCAACGTGCAGGGAATCACCGGCAGTAAAAAAGACTTCACCTCGCTGCCCTACAAAAACATCGTGGCGTACTCGGTGGAAACGTCCGGGACGTTTGACCTTGATTCGGAGCTGGAGATTTACTTTTCGTCGCTGGGGAAAGTGAAGTTCGAATTCACCGGCAGGACATCGATGGTGGAAATCTCAAAACTGATCTCCCAACACGTCCTCTAACCCCAACACAAAAAAGCCCCGAAAACCTCGGGGCTAACAACGGCCTTCAGCTAACCGCAATCCCTGTGGGAGCGGGCTTGCCCGCGAAAGCGCCAGACCAGCCAACATCAATGTTTAAAGCTTGCCTCTACCTCCCAGCCTTCGCCTTCGCCCGCTTAGGTGTCGGCACAAACCAGTGTTTTATGTGGCGTCGACGTTGACATGGTGATCCGGTTTCGACAGCATCTATCTCAATCGCGCCCGATCCTCTGGTGCTGGCTCAGTCCGGCATTACGTTCGGGCCTTCTTGTTTCTGGAAAATGGAAGTTGACTAAGCCAACTCTTCCAACGCCGTTCCAACCACCCTCTGTAGGAGCGAGCCTGCTCGCGAAAAACTCAAGGCAATCACCACTCCCGCTGAATGCCCCAGCCCGCGACCCAACCCGTCCCTACATGCGTTATGCCTGACGTCTAAAACCCAGAAGCTACCCTTCAGCCTCCGCTGCCTGCTTCGACATCGACGCAACCTTCCGATCCCGCGTCAGCACCTTCACCGCATCATCAACCACCGCCTTACTCATCGCCGTCAAATAATGCGCAGCCCAAGCATGGCGGTCGGTGTCCGTGGCGTACGCGGCATCTTCATTCAGTTTCTTCGCGAGAAACAGAAAGTCAGAAGCCATGGCTAATGCATCGCCGAGGGGAACGCCGCGAGTGAAGTAATGTGGTCCGTCCCCTTTGTTTCGGGTAGGTTATGACGCTCGCAAGGATTTTTGACAGGAGGTCAAAGTGGCTAAGCCAGCAGCGCGTAAAAGCGATTTATACCGTTGTCCTTTACCGGGGCACGGTACCAACCCGATTGCATCAGGATCTCCCGACGTATTCTTCGACGGCCTTCCCGCAGCGCGTCAGGGCGACACCTGCACTTGCGGTAGTGCGCTCTCTTCAGGACTGTCTGCGACCGTGTTCATTAACGGCAAGAATGCAGCGACCATCGATACCGGAGGTACCCACGGCGGCATCGTGATTGGTGGTTCGGGTACGGTAATAATTGGCGATACCCACACACCCTGCGAATTTGTTCCTCCTGCGCCGTTAACGGGTTTCGCAAGCTGGATCGGCTTCAGAATTCCAGCTGACGAAAGCTATGAAGGCTTATCGTGCACCGCTCATTTCGAGGATGGGTCGTCACTGCCAGGGGTGTTCAGTAAAGACAATGCCGTTAAGTTTACGAATCCGTCCGGTAAGACCTGCGTGATGCTCAAATTTGATGATGAAGCTCCAGCCGGTACGTCGTCTCTCACAGAAAGCTTTTTGAATAGAATATTAGGATAAGGAACATCCTATGACAGAACCATATCTCGTCACCGGCAGCTATGTCGTTCAGCGTGAACACGCCTTACAAGATTCTCCGCTCGATAGGGCGTTAGAACTGATGGAGGGAACTGCACTTAGGTTCTCTCTGGACGCGGTCTCTGACGAAAAGGTCCGGGCGAGCTACCTGAAAAACATAAAACGTATGTCACAACAGACGTTGGCCGATGTGAAGACCGGGAAGATCACTGCGCGAGAGGGCGTGCAGTTCAGTCATGAAATGCGAAACAAGATCTTGATGGAGCACCGCAAGGTTACCTCTGTGCAGGGCTTGGCTGTCGTGCAAAAAAAGAAGGCCGATGGCAGAACGCTTCAAACGCTTTTTGATCGCTACTCCAAGGAGCTGTTCCAAAGAAGTTACGATAGCCTTTCACCAGCGGAGCAGAACAAGGTCCATTACACAATTTTAGAGGCAGCAGGGCGGGACAATTCCAAGTTTACAAATGGCACTAAAAAAATGCAGCTAATGGGCAAGCTTGGCATTTTGATTACCGCTGCTCTCGCGACTTATCAAATTCTGAATGCGGAAAACAAACAAAAGGAAACGGCGCGTCAAGGGCTCATCGTGGGCGGCGGCGCGGCGGGCGGTATTCTGGCAGGGCTTGGAGTCAGCGCTCTCTGTGGGCCAGGCGCTCCGATCTGTGCATTCGCCGTTGTGTTTCTGGGAACTGTTGTTGGGGGCGTGGCAGGCGGAACGGTAGCGGACTCGCTTGATGAGGAATTAGAGGAGTTTTCACATTGGGATATTCTTTGAATCAATCTGAGTTGACAAAGATTAGGGTCGCGCTCTCGGATCCGTTCAATGATTTCCCGGTTGATTACGATTACATAGCGAGCCAGGTTAAAGGAGTTGACCCTCAAACCCTCCACGAGATTCTTTACTCCGAAGTTGCGCCTGTGTGCTTTACCAATATTGCAGCGGCCCTCCCAACGGTATGGACAGGCTTCGATCCTGACTCCCTCAATGCCATGATTGAAGAACGGCGCGCCGCCCGGAAGAACAATTGGTTTCGTAGGCAGTTCGACAAACTACTTGTTCGTTGGTTGGAATATAACTACGGGTACATCTGGAAGGAGATTGTCAGCAGGCTGTGAGTTGACAGCGAAGTTTGATTTGCTTTTGAGTTTAGCGTCATCCCCAAAAAGGGCCCGTCAGGGCCTTTTCAGATCCAGCTTGTTTTACTTGGAGTACCAGCGTTCGACTTGCTCGCCAAAGCCATCAGGCCGGTTCCCCAATGCACCACCACTGTTCTGCGACCTCATTGTCAGGTTGAGTCACGTCATGCCCGTTCTCGACGAAATTCGCCGGTGTGTGCAACGCAAGATCATGACTGATCCGCTTGGGCATGAGCGCGTTAGTTTCACCTAGAAAACCCAGATAATAATCTCGGTCATAGAAAATGGTGACCTCGCTCTGATGAACCGATGGCCACGTCAACAAACAAGCGACGCAATAGTAACCCTGTGAGTGGTCAGCAGCATTGGACAGGTGGTTAGTGGCTTCGAGTAGTTGCTGAATGCAGAAGGCCTGAACTTCGATCCTGGTTTGGGGGCCTTGAACTAATGCCTCGTGTACCGGGATCTTCCAATGTGTGTAGCGCTCCATGTGTTCGGATCGCGGGTAAAACTCGTCGCGAAAACTGGAGGCCCAGCGTTCCAGAGCGCGAAGGCGGCGGGGATTGCCTCTGAGTGGCTTGTTGCTGAGGGCGATTTGCCGCATTGATACGTCCTTGTGATGCCGAAAAAGTCTTTAGTTGTTGTCTGCTGGCGCAATTGAAAAGTGGGCAGTAGATTTCCATATCAGCCAAGACCCAGGCCAGCACTAGTCGGTGTAAAGAGTTACTAAACTTTGCCTCACCTGATCCTTCACTGAATATCTTTCAGGTAATCCTTGAGCGCAATGGCCGGAGCTTCAAGCTGCTCTATCGTCCGCGCGTTGCCAAAATCAGAAGACAACCGATGCAGCTCACGCCCAAGCGGCGTATCAACACCACCTATAGCGTCCAGCGCCAAACCTACACAGTGCGCCACCCTAAACTGAATCCCTTCAACATCCCCCCGCCGCACCAACAACCCAAAAACCTCCCGCTCATAATCACTCATCAGCAGATCATCCCGAAGAATCGGACTCGAATCCTCCGTCTCATAAGCAAGCTTGAGGCAGAACAGGGCGACGGTTTCCAGCAGCAGTTCCATGGGGTGAATCCTTGAGAAGGGTCGTACCGGTCGAGGAGGCGAGAAATCAAAAGCATCGCCAGCAAGCCGGCTCCTACAGGTCGGCGTTGTGTCAGGCACTTTTTGGCAGGCGAAAAAAAAGGCCTTGCTAAGCAAGACCTTCTTGATTTTGGTGCCCCGAGGGAGACTCGAACTCCCACTCCTTTCGAAAACGGATTTTGAATCCGCCGCGTCTACCAATTCCGCCATCAGGGCTCAATGGCCGCGGAGTATAGAGATGAGATTACCGTCGGTCAATCAGGTACATAGAGAATTTTCACTATTTCGGCTAGACTTCCGGCCCCTGCTAGACGAACCCCATCATGCGCGTTGCTGACTTTACTTTCGAACTCCCTGATTCGCTGATCGCCCGCCACCCTTTGGCCGAGCGTCGCAACAGCCGCCTGTTGACCCTTGATGGGGTCAGCGGCGCCCTGGCACACCGTCAATTCACCGATTTGCTCGAGCATTTGCGCCCGGGCGATTTGATGGTGTTCAACAATACCCGGGTGATTCCGGCGCGGCTGTTTGGCCAGAAGGCTTCCGGCGGCAAGCTGGAAATCCTGGTCGAGCGCGTGCTCGACAGCCATCGCGTGCTGGCGCATGTGCGTTCCAGCAAGTCGCCGAAGCCGGGGTCGAAGATCCTGATTGATGGCGGTGGCGAGGCCGAGATGCTGGCGCGTCACGATGCGTTGTTCGAGTTGGGGTTCGCCGAAGAGGTGTTGCCGCTGCTGGACCGCGTCGGGCACATGCCGTTGCCGCCTTATATAGACCGCCCGGATGAAGGCTCGGACCGCGAGCGTTATCAGACGGTCTATGCCGAGCGCTTGGGTGCGGTGGCGGCGCCGACGGCGGGGCTGCATTTCGATCAGCCGCTGATGGAGGCGATTGCCGCCAAGGGCGTCGAGACGGCGTTCGTGACCTTGCACGTCGGCGCCGGTACGTTTCAGCCGGTGCGCGTCGAGAAGATCGAAGATCACCACATGCACAGCGAATGGCTGGAAGTCGGCCAGGACGTGGTGGATGCGGTGGCGGCGTGTCGCGCTCGTGGTGGTCGGGTGGTGGCCGTGGGGACCACCAGCGTGCGCTCGCTGGAAAGTGCTGCGCGCGATGGCGTGCTCAAGCCGTTCAGTGGCGACACCGATATCTTTATCTACCCGGGCCGACCGTTTCATGTGGTCGATGCCCTTGTTACCAACTTCCATTTGCCTGAATCCACGCTGTTGATGCTGGTTTCGGCGTTCGCCGGTTATCCCGAAGCCATGGCTGCTTATAAAGCGGCCGTTGAGCATGGATACCGCTTTTTCAGCTACGGTGATGCGATGTTTATCACCCGTAATCCCGCACCACGTGGCCCTGAGGACAAAGAATGAGTCGCCAAAGTCGTATGTCGTTTGAGTTGCTTGCTACTGACGGCAAGGCTCGTCGCGGTCGTTTGACCTTTCCACGCGGTACCGTAGAAACCCCGGCCTTCATGCCGGTGGGCACCTATGGCACCGTCAAGGGCATGCTGCCGCGGGATATTACCGCCACCGGCGCGGAAATCATTTTGGGCAACACCTTCCACTTGTGGCTGCGTCCTGGCACTGAAGTGATCAAGAAGCACGGGGACCTGCACGATTTCATGCAGTGGAAAGGCCCGATTCTGACTGACTCCGGCGGTTTCCAGGTGTTCAGCCTGGGCGCCATGCGCAAGATCAAGGAAGAGGGCGTGACCTTCGCCTCTCCGGTTGATGGCGCCAAAGTGTTCATGGGCCCGGAAGAGTCGATGCAGGTTCAGCGCGATTTGGGCTCGGACATCGTGATGATCTTCGACGAATGCACCCCGTACCCGGCTGACGAAGACGTCGCTCGCGTGTCGATGGAGCTGTCGTTGCGTTGGGCCAAGCGCTCGAAAGAAGCCCATGGCGACAATACGGCGGCGTTGTTCGGCATCGTTCAGGGCGGCATGCACCAGGACCTGCGCATGCGCTCCCTGGAAGGCCTCGACCAGATCGGCTTTGATGGCCTGGCCATTGGTGGTCTGTCGGTGGGTGAGCCCAAGCACGAAATGATCAAGGTGCTGGATTACCTGCCGGGTCAGATGCCGGCTGACAAACCTCGTTACCTTATGGGCGTTGGCAAACCGGAGGATCTGGTTGAGGGTGTGCGCCGCGGTGTGGACATGTTCGATTGCGTGATGCCAACCCGTAATGCCCGCAATGGGCATCTGTTCATTGACACTGGCGTGCTGAAGATCCGTAACGCGTTCCATCGCCATGATGATTCGCCGCTGGATCCGACCTGCGATTGCTACACCTGCCAGAACTTCTCCCGTGCTTATCTGCATCATCTGGACAAGTGCGGCGAAATGTTGGGTAGCATGTTGAATACCATCCACAATTTGCGCCATTACCAGGTGCTTATGGCTGGTTTGCGCGAGTCTATTCAACAGGGTACATTGGCCGCCTTTGTCGATGCCTTCTACGCCAAACGCGGGTTACCTGTTCCGCCTTTGGACTGAGTTTTCTGACCCCAAGATTCAACATTTGCAACTGGAGTGCTAAATGAGCTTTTTTATCTCTAATGCCATGGCTGACGCTGCTGCACCTGCGGCAGGCCCAATGGGTGGCGGTTTTGAGTGGATTTTCCTGGTCGGTTTCCTGGTCATCTTCTACCTGATGATCTGGCGTCCACAGGCCAAGCGCGCCAAAGAGCAGAAGAACCTGCTGAGCAGCCTGCAAAAAGGCGATGAAGTTGTGACCACCGGTGGTATCGCCGGCAAGATCACTAAAGTGGCAGACGATTTCGTCGTTCTGGAAGTTTCCGACACCGTCGAAATGAAATTCCAGAAAGGCGCCATTGCCGCCACGCTGCCAAAAGGCACGCTAAAAGCGATCTAAGTTTCAACTTCTACTCAATCGACGGGGCGCGCAAGGCGCCCCGCGTCATAAGCGGGCGGCGTGATGCTGAACAAATACCCTCTGTGGAAATACATTCTGATCCTGGCGGTGCTGGCGGTCGGTCTGATTTATTCCGCTCCCAATTTATATCCTGATGACCCGGCCATTCAGGTCAGCGGTGCAAGTACTGCGCTGCTCGTCAATCAGGCTGATCTGGATCGCGTGAGCGCTGCGCTCAAGGAATCCGGGATCAACGTCAAGGCTGCCACGCTGTCGGCGAACGGCAAGGGTGGTCTGATTCGTCTGACCAAGGCTGAAGATCAGCTGCCTGCCAAAGACGTCGTGCGCAAGGCCTTGGGTGATGACTACGTCGTTGCACTGAACCTGGCACAAACCACCCCGCAATGGCTGCGCAGCCTGGGCGCGCACCCGATGAAGCTGGGTCTGGACTTGTCCGGTGGTGTGCACTTCCTGCTGGAAGTGGACATGGACAAAGCAATCGACGCACGCTTGAAAGTGTACGAAGGCGATGTGAAGAGCCTGTTGCGTAAAGATAAAGTGCGCTATCGCAGCCTGCCGCAATTCAACGGTGCCATTCAGCTGGGCTTCAGTGATGAAGCAGCCCGCGAAGAAGCCCGTGCGCTGATCCGCAAGAACTTCAACGATTTCGACATTGTTCCGGCCGACCTCAATGGTCAACCGGTGCTGCGTCTGGCGATGACCCCGGCCAAGCTGGCGGAAATCCGCGAATACTCCATCAAGCAGAACTTGACTACGGTACGTAACCGCGTCAACGAGCTGGGTGTTGCCGAACCGATCGTTCAGCGTCAGGGCGCCAACCGCATCGTGGTTGAGCTGCCGGGCGTTCAGGACACCGCAGAAGCCAAGCGTATCCTCGGCAAGACGGCCAACCTTGAGTTCCGTCTGGCCGCTGAGCCGGGTGCTTCGAAAGCCACTTCCGAATCCTTCGAGTTCCGTGAAGGCAAGCGTCCGCCGGCACAGATCGAGCGTGGCCTGATCATCACCGGTGACCAGGTGACTGACGCCAAGGCTGGCTTCGGCGAGCACGGCACGCCAGAAGTGAACATCCGTCTGGATGGCCACGGTGGCGAGCTGATGAGTCGTGCGACTCGCAGCAACGTCGGCCGCAGCATGGCGGTGATCTTCATCGAACAGCGTCCAGTGACCACTTACGTCAAGCAAATGGTCAACGGCGTCGAAAAAGACGTTGCGGTTCAAACGTTTAAAGAAGAGAAGAAGATCATCAGCCTGGCGACCATCCAGTCGCCGCTGGGTGCTCAGTTCCGCATCACTGGCCTGAACGGCCAGGGCGAGTCTTCCGAGCTGGCACTGCTGCTGCGTGCCGGTGGTCTGGCTGCGCCGATGTACTTCGCTGAAGAGCGCACCATTGGTCCGAGCCTGGGTGCCGACAACATCACCAAAGGTATCGATGCATCGCTGTGGGGCATGCTGTTTGTCTCGCTGTTCATCATCGCCATCTACCGCTTCTTCGGCATTATCGCCACCGTCGCGCTGGCAGTGAACATGGTGCTGCTGCTGGCCTTGATGTCGTTGCTGGGTGCAACGCTGACCCTGCCGGGTATCGCCGGTATCGTATTGACCATGGGTATGGCGGTCGACGCCAACGTACTGATCTTCTCGCGGATACGTGAAGAACTCGCGGCGGGCATGACCGTACAACGGGCAATCAACGAAGGCTTCGGCCGGGCATTCACCGCGATTCTCGACGCCAACCTGACCACGTTGCTGGTCGGCGGGATTCTCTTTGCGATGGGCACCGGTCCCGTCAAAGGTTTCGCAGTGACCATGTCCCTCGGGATCTTTACCTCGATGTTCACGGCCATCATGGTGACCCGCGCGATGGTCAACCTGATCTTCGGCGGTCGTGACTTCAAGAAGTTGTGGATTTAAGGGGCTGCCATGTTACGTACAATCAACTTCATGGGCGTTCGCAACTTTGCGTTCGGCGTCACATTGTTCCTTACTGCACTGGCGTTGTTCAGTGTTGCCACCAAGGGCATGAACTGGGGCCTGGACTTCACCGGCGGTACGCTCATCGAGCTGACCTACGAGCGTCCGGCCGACGTCACCAAGGTGCGTGAGCAGCTGGTGACAGCGGGTTACCACGAAGCCATCGTGCAGAACTTCGGTGCCACCACCGACCTGCTGGTGCGTATGCCGGGTGAAGATCCGCAACTGGGTCACCAGGTGGCCGAGGCCTTGCAAAAGGTCGGCGGCGATAACCCGGCGCAGGTCAAGCGCGTAGAATTCGTCGGCCCGCAGGTCGGTGAAGAGCTGCGCGACCAGGGCGGCCTCGGCATGCTGATGGCGCTGGGCGGTATCCTGATCTACCTGGCGTTCCGCTTTCAGTGGAAGTTTGCGGTCGGTGCCATTGTTTCGTTGATCCACGACGTGATCGTGACCATCGGTATTCTGTCGTTCTTCCAGATCACTTTCGATCTGACGGTATTGGCGGCGGTACTGGCGATCATTGGTTACTCGCTCAACGACACCATCGTGGTATTTGACCGGGTTCGCGAGAACTTCCGTGTGCTGCGCAAGGCCACCCTGATCGAGAACATCAACATCTCGACCACGCAAACCCTGCTGCGGACCATGGCGACTTCGATTTCGACGTTGCTGGCGATTGCGGCTCTGCTGTTTTTCGGTGGCGACAACCTGTTCGGCTTCTCCATTGCGCTGTTCATCGGTGTTCTGGCGGGTACTTACTCGTCGATCTACATCGCGAACGTGGTGCTGATTTGGCTGAACCTCAACAGCGAGGATTTGATTCCTCCTGCGGCGACAGAGAAGGAAGTCGACGACCGTCCATAACGGCCATCGCTTTCCAGCTGTCTGCCAAAAAAAGGCGCGAGTTGAACTCGCGCCTTTTTTTGTGCTCCAAGGCTGGGAGAAGCGCGGGCTTGTCCCGCATGTGATGGTCAGGAGGTTCATGTGAACAAGTCGATGTTGGTTGGTGCGGTTTTGGGTGCTGTCGGTGTGACTGCCGGGGGTGCTGTTGCCACCTACAATCTGGTAAAAAGCGGCCCTGAGTATGCGCAAGTACTAGCCGTTGAACCGGTCAAGACGCAGATCAAGACGCCACGTGAAGTTTGCAAGGACGTAACCGTGACTCGGCAGGCGCCGGTCAAAGATCAGCATCAGATCGCCGGTACGGTGGTCGGTGCATTAGCGGGTGGTCTGCTGGGTAATCAGGTCGGCGGCGGCACCGGCAAGAAAATTGCCACGGTCGCAGGCGCTGTCGGCGGTGGTTATGCGGGCAACAAGGTTCAGGAAGGCATGCAAGAGCGTGACACCTACACCACGACCCAAACTCGCTGTAATACTGTGAATGACATCAGCGACAAGGTCGTTGGCTACGATGTTCGGTATTCGCTGGATGGCAAGGAAGGCAAGGTGCGGATGGATCGCGATCCGGGTAACCAGATTCCGGTCGACAAGGAAGGTAAGCTGATCCTGTCGCAGAATGACGAGAACCGCTAAATACTCCGGTTTAAGATTCAAAAAGAAGCACCCTTCGAGGTGCTTTTTTTGTGCCTGGAATACGACTGCGGGAACACTTAAAACCCTGTGGGAGCCGGGCTTGCCCGCGATGGCGGTTTCACCTGCACCATTCATGGTGATTGACACACCGCTATCGCGGGCAAGCCCGGCTCCCACAGGGGGTGGGAGTGATGCATAAATCGTGGGCATAAAAAAAGCACCCCGAAGGGTGCTTTGTCTGTCGCTGGAAGCTTAGCGCTTCAGCGAAGGCGGCAGGTGCGGCTGGATGGCCGTCAGCACTGCTTTGAAGCACTTGGTGTTGCCGGCAACGACGTGGCCTTTTTCAAGGAAGTCGTGACCGCCGGTGAAGTCGCTGATCAAACCGCCGGCTTCCTGAATCAGCAGGGCGCCTGCGGCCATGTCCCACTCGGACAGACCCGACTCCCAGAACGCGTCGAAACGACCGGCAGCCACGTAGGCCAGGTCCAGGCTCGCCGAGCCGGCGCGGCGGATGCCGGCGGTCTGGCCAACCAGGGCGCGGAACATGCCCAGGTAGTTTTCGAGGTTGTCCATCTGGTCGTCACGGAACGGGAAGCCGGTGCCCAGCAGGGCGCCGTCCAGGCTGGTGCGGCCGCTGACGCGCAGGCGACGACCGTTCAGTTGAGCGCCGCGACCACGGCTGGCGGTGAATTCTTCCTGGCGAACCGGGTCCAGAACAACAGCGTGTTCCAAGCGACCGCGGTATTTGCAGGCGATGCTGACAGCGAAGTGAGGAATGCCGCGCAGGAAGTTGGTGGTGCCGTCCAGCGGATCGATGATCCACAGGTACTCTTCGCCTTCGATGCCGTTGCCGGCGTGCATGCCGGTTTCTTCACCCAGGATCGAGTGGTTCGGGTAGGCCTTGCGCAGCGCATCGATGATTTTCTGTTCGGCGGCGCGATCCACCTCGGATACGTAATCCTTGGCGTCTTTTTCGTCGACCTTGATGGTATCCAGGCGCTCGATGGAGCGGAAAATCAATTCACTGGCGCTGCGGGCGGCGCGCAGCGCGATATTCAGCATGGGCTGCATGGATGTGTCACCTAAGGTTGTTAAAGAAAGCCGGGCATTCTATCAGAACTTTTCTACAGGTGAAGGTCGGTGTTCGCTTTCATAGCTTAACGGTAGTAGGAACTGTAAGATTCGGCTCCAATTTCTGTGTTCGAGAGCGCCTCCCGTGCTGCATAACATTCGTGTCGTCCTGGTCAATACCAGCCATCCCGGCAACATCGGCGGGGCTGCGCGTGCCATGAAGAACATGGGCCTGTCGCGGCTGGTGCTGGTCGAGCCGCGGTTGTTCCCGCATCACGAAGCCGACGCCCGTGCTTCCGGCGCCGGGGATATCCTTGAAAACGCGCAAGTCGTCGCCACCTTGGAAGATGCCTTGGTCGGCTGCAATCTGGTGCTCGGCACCAGTGCTCGTGACCGTCGCATTCCCTGGCCGTTGCTCGATCCCCGCGAATGCGGTGTGAAAGTGGTGGAAGAGGCCGGGCAGGGCGCCGAGATTGCCTTGGTGTTTGGTCGTGAAGACTCCGGCCTGACCAACGAAGAGCTGCAGCGATGTCATTATCACGTGCACATCCCCTCAGACCCTGAGTTCAGTTCGCTGAACCTTGGGGCGGCGGTGCAGGTGTTGGGCTATGAAGTGCGCATGTCCTGGCTGGCGGCCCAAGGGCAGCCGAGCAAGGTTGAGAAGGATGAAGTGGCGTCCACCAAAAGCGGTGAGCTGGCGACAATGGATGAGCTGGAGCGATTCTATGAGCACCTGGAGCAAACCCTGGTGGCCATCGAATTCCTCGATCCGGAAAAACCACGGCACTTGATGGCGCGCCTGCGCCGGTTGTACGGACGTAGCTCGGTCAGCCGAGCGGAAATGAATATATTGCGTGGCATCCTCACGGAAACCCAAAAAGCGGCCCGTGGCGAGCTTCTGAAGCGGAAGGATTAAACATGTTCGAGCGTTTGCGTGAAGATATCCAAAGCGTATTCCATCGAGACCCGGCGGCGCGTAACGCTTTTGAAGTCCTGACTTGCTACCCGGGCATGCATGCCATCTGGATTCATCGTCTGTCGGCGGCCTTGTGGCGCGCAGAGCTGAAATGGCTGGCCCGGCTGGTGTCGAACTTCGGTCGCTGGTTGACCGGGATCGAAATCCATCCGGGCGCCAAAGTCGGTCGTCGTTTCTTTATCGATCACGGCATGGGCATCGTCATTGGTGAAACCGCCGAGATCGGCAATGACGTCACCCTTTATCAAGGCGTGACGCTGGGCGGCACCAGCTGGAACAAGGGCAAGCGTCACCCGACCCTTGAAGATGGTGTGGTAGTCGGGGCGGGCGCCAAGGTGCTTGGCCCGTTTACCGTCGGTGCTGGGGCCAAGGTCGGCTCCAATGCTGTAGTGACCAAAGCGGTTCCGCCGGGGGCTACGGTGGTGGGGATTCCGGGGCGAATCATCGTCAAGTCCGATGACGAGCAAGATGCCAAGCGTAAAGCCATGGCCGAGAAAATCGGCTTCGATGCCTACGGTGTTGGCGAAGATATGCCTGACCCGGTAGCGCGCGCCATTGGTCAGTTGCTGGATCACTTGCAGGCGGTCGATGGTCGTCTGGAGGGGATGTGCGGGGCTTTGAAGGATCTGGGCAGTAATTACTGTGCGAAAGATCTGCCTGAGCTGCGCGAAGAAGACTTTGCGTGTGTGAAGGACAAGGATCAGAGCCAGGCCAGCTAGACCGAGTTGACTGCATCGCGAGCAGGCTCACTCCCACAGTTGAAATGCATTCCCCTGTGTGAGCGGGCCTGCTCGCGATGAACGATAACGCGCAATTGCTGGCTGTAACCCTCTAGCCTTTGCTATGATGCGGCCGCTCTTTTGCGGGTAAACCTGACTAAGGTACTAGGTCTTATAGTTGACTTAAATACTCGGGAATTGCATACTCGCCCCATTCCGAACTCCGTGGTAATTGTCCATGCGACTGACTACAAAAGGCCGATACGCCGTGACCGCCATGCTTGATCTGGCATTGCACGCGCAGCACGGACCGGTGTCCCTGGCCGATATCTCCGAGCGCCAAGGCATCTCCCTGTCCTACCTCGAACAGCTTTTCGCCAAATTGCGCCGCAGCAATCTGGTGTCCAGCGTCCGGGGGCCGGGCGGTGGCTACCAATTGTCCCGCGACATGCAGGGCATCCAGGTCGCCCAGGTGATCGATGCGGTGAACGAATCGGTCGATGCAACCAAATGCCAGGGTCAAGGCGATTGCCATTCCGGCGACACTTGCCTGACTCACCACTTGTGGTGCGACCTGAGCCTGCAGATTCACGAATTTCTGAGCGGTATCAGCTTGGCTGACCTTGTGACTCGCCGTGAGGTACAAGAAGTAGCCCAGCGTCAGGACCAGCGCCGTTGCAACAGCAAGGCGCCACGCCTGGACAAGATTGAAGCGTCCGCCGTCGAATGACAGCCAGAGAGCTAACGGCACGCCAGCCAGCCTGATTTAGGAGATAGTCCATGAAATTGCCGATTTACCTTGATTACTCTGCGACCACACCGGTTGATCCGCGTGTTGCGCAAAAAATGAGTGAATGCCTGCTGGTCGACGGAAACTTCGGTAACCCGGCGTCCCGTTCCCACGTGTTCGGCTGGAAAGCCGAAGAGTCCGTCGAAAACGCTCGTCGTCAGGTCGCAGACCTGGTCAACGCCGATCCGCGTGAAATCGTCTGGACCTCCGGCGCCACCGAATCCGACAACCTGGCAATCAAGGGTGCGGCGCATTTCTATGCGACCAAAGGCAAACACCTGATCACCACCAAGATTGAGCACAAGGCTGTCCTCGACACCATGCGCCAACTGGAGCGTGAAGGCTTCGAAGTGACCTACCTCGAGCCTCAGACTGATGGTCTGGTAACGCCGGCCATGATCGAAGCGGCACTGCGCGACGACACCATCCTGGTTTCGGTCATGCACGTGAACAACGAAATCGGCACCATCAACGACATCGCAGCCATCGGCGAACTGACCCGTTCCAAGGGCATCCTGTTCCACGTTGACGCCGCTCAGTCCACCGGCAAGGTCGACATCGACCTGTCGAAGCTGAAAGTCGACATGATGTCGTTCTCTGCCCACAAAACCTATGGCCCTAAAGGCATCGGCGCGCTGTACGTCAGCCGCAAGCCGCGTGTTCGCATCGAAGCGACCATGCACGGCGGCGGTCACGAGCGTGGCATGCGTTCCGGCACCCTGGCGACCCACCAGATCGTCGGCATGGGTGAAGCCTTCCGCGTAGCCAAGGAAGACATGGCTGCCGAAAACGTGCGCATCAAAGCCCTGAGCGACCGCTTCTTCAAGCAGGTCGAAGGCCTGGAAGAGCTGTACATCAATGGCAGCATGACCGCCCGCGTACCGCACAACCTGAACCTGAGCTTCAACTACGTTGAAGGCGAGTCGCTGATCATGGCGCTTAAGGATCTGGCTGTTTCGTCCGGTTCGGCTTGCACTTCGGCTTCCCTGGAGCCTTCGTACGTACTGCGCGCCCTGGGCCGCAACGACGAACTGGCACACAGCTCGATTCGCTTCACCTTCGGCCGTTTCACCACCGAAGAAGAAATCGACTACGCCGCGCAGAAAGTCTGCGAGGCCGTTACCAAGCTGCGCACTCTGTCGCCGCTGTGGGATATGTACAAAGACGGTGTCGACATTTCGAAAATCGAGTGGGCGGCACACTGATTCAAGTCGCCGCGAACCGGCCCTGTAAAACCAAGGTTTGCAGGGCTTAAAGAGCGACTCTCTGATGAGTGAGGAATAAGCATCATGGCTTACAGCGAAAAGGTCATCGACCACTACGAAAACCCGCGCAACGTCGGCAAGATGGACGCGGAAGATCCTGATGTCGGCACCGGCATGGTCGGCGCTCCAGCGTGCGGCGACGTTATGCGTCTGCAAATCAAGGTCAACGAGCAAGGCATCATCGAAGACGCCAAGTTCAAGACCTACGGTTGCGGTTCGGCTATCGCTTCCAGTTCCCTGGCGACCGAGTGGATGAAAGGCAAGACTCTGGATGAAGCAGAGACCATCAAGAACACTCAGCTGGCTGAAGAACTGGCCCTGCCGCCAGTGAAAATTCACTGCTCCGTACTCGCTGAAGACGCTATCAAAGCGGCCGTTCGCGACTACAAGCAGAAGAAAGGCTTGATCTGACTTTCAGGTTTTGGCGACGAGTAAGGAGTCACCGATGGCTATCAGCATGACAGAAGCGGCTGCTCGACACGTGCGGCGCTCCCTCGACGGGCGCGGCAAAGGTGAAGGGATTCGTCTGGGTGTTCGCACCACAGGCTGTTCCGGCCTTGCCTACGTGCTGGAGTTTGTCGACGAGGTGGTTGCAGAGGATCAGGTGTTCGAAAGTCACGGTGAAAAAGTGATTATTGACCCGAAAAGCCTGGCCTACCTGGACGGCACCGAGCTCGATTTCGTCAAGGAAGGGTTGAACGAAGGCTTCAAGTTCAACAACCCCAACGTGCGCGGTGAATGTGGCTGCGGCGAAAGCTTCAACATCTGAGGCTTGTCGTGGGTACTCCTTGTCATTTCGCTTTATTTGAGCTGCAACCGAGTTTCAATCTGGACCTCGACCAGCTGGCTACGCGCTACCGTGAGTTGGCGCGCAGTGTTCATCCGGACCGCTTTGCTGACGCTTCCGGGCGTGAGCAGCGGTTGGCGCTAGAGCAATCCGCGAGCCTCAACGAGGCCTATCAGACGCTCAAAAGTCCGCCCAAGCGCGCGCGTTACTTACTCGCCTTGAATGGTGGGGAGCTGCCGCTGGAGGTCACGGTGCATGATCCGGAGTTTTTGCTGCAGCAGATGGAGCTGCGTGAAGAGCTCGAAGACCTGCAAGACAGTGCCGATCTGGCCGGTGTTGCAGCGTTCAAGCGTCGGTTGAAAACCGCCCAGGATGTACTGAACCAAAGCTTCGCGGCTTGTTGGAATGATGCGGCGCACCGTGAGCAGGCCGAACGCCTGATGCGGCGCATGCAGTTCCTCGACAAGCTCACCTACGAAGTGCGCCAGTTAGAAGAGCGCCTCGACGATTAACCCAGTGCCGCTCCGGTCGCACGCCTGATATACAGATAAGTCCTGATACCAATGGCCCTACTGCAGATCGCCGAACCCGGCCAAAGTCCTCAACCGCACCAGCGTCGTCTGGCTGTGGGGATCGACTTGGGCACTACCAATTCGCTGGTCGCTGCGTTGCGCAGTGGTCTTTCCGAGCCTCTGGCCGACGCTGACGGGCAGGTCATTCTGCCGTCTGCCGTGCGTTATCACGCCGATCGCGTCGAAGTCGGCGAGTCAGCCAAGCTGGCTGCCGCGACCGATCCTTTGAATACGGTGCTGTCGGTCAAGCGCTTGATGGGTCGTGGTCTGTCCGACGTCAAGCAATTGGGCGATCAACTGCCGTACCGCTTTGTCGGCGGCGAGTCGCACATGCCGTTCATCGACACCGTTCAGGGGCCGAAAAGTCCAGTCGAAGTCTCCGCCGACATCCTGAAAGTGCTGCGTCAGCGCGCCGAAGCGACGTTGGGTGGTGAGCTGGTCGGCGCGGTGATCACCGTTCCGGCCTATTTCGATGATGCGCAACGTCAGGCCACCAAGGACGCGGCCAAGCTGGCCGGTCTGAACGTGCTGCGTCTGCTCAATGAGCCGACTGCTGCGGCGGTCGCTTACGGGTTGGATCAGCACGCTGAAGGCCTGGTTGCCATTTATGACTTGGGCGGCGGCACCTTTGATATTTCGATTCTGCGCCTGACCGGCGGTGTGTTTGAGGTCTTGGCTACTGGCGGCGACAGCGCGCTGGGCGGTGATGACTTCGATCATGCGATTGCTGGCTGGATCATCGAGAGCGCCGATTTGTCCGCCGATCTCGATCCGGGCGCGCAGCGTCAACTGCTGCAAACTGCCTGCGCTGCCAAAGAAGCGCTGACCAATGCCTCGTCGGTCGAAGTGGCTCATGGCGACTGGAAAGCCGAACTGACCCGCGAAGCCTTTGAAGCGCTGATCGAGCCGATGGTCGCTCGCAGCCTGAAAGCCTGCCGCCGCGCAGTGCGTGATTCTGGTGTTGAGCTGGAAGAAGTGCACGCGGTGGTCATGGTCGGTGGCTCGACTCGCGTGCCTCGCGTTCGCGACGCCGTCGCGGAGGCTTTTGGTCGTCAGCCGCTGACTGAAATCGATCCGGATCAAGTGGTGGCAATCGGTGCCGCGATCCAGGCCGATACGCTGGCCGGCAACAAGCGCGATGGCGATGAACTGCTGTTGCTCGACGTGATTCCGTTGTCCCTGGGGCTGGAAACCATGGGCGGACTGATGGAGAAGGTGATTCCACGCAACACCACCATCCCTGTTGCCCGCGCTCAGGACTTCACGACTTATAAAGATGGCCAGTCGGCCATGGCGATCCACGTATTGCAGGGCGAGCGCGAGCTGATCAGCGACTGCCGCTCCCTGGCACGCTTCGAATTGCGCGGCATTCCAGCGATGGTGGCCGGCGCGGCGAAGATTCGCGTGACCTTCCAGGTCGATGCCGATGGTCTACTCAGCGTTTCAGCCCGTGAATTGGGTTCGGGCGTTGAAGCGAGCATTCAGGTCAAGCCGTCCTACGGCCTGACCGATGGCGAAATCGCCAAGATGCTCAAGGATTCGTTCCAGCACGCCAATGACGACAAGGTTGCCCGTGTGCTGCGTGAGCAGCAGGTGGACGCACAACGCCTGATTGAAGCGGTACAGGCTGCTCTGGAGGTCGATGGCGAGCGCTTGCTCGACGCCGAAGAGCGCCTGGTCATCGACATCCAGGTGCAGGAATTGACCGAACTGATGAAAGGTACCGATGGTTACGCCATCGAGCAGCAGACCAAGCGTCTGTCGCAAGTGACCGATGCTTTTGCTGCACGCCGCCTGGACTCGACGGTGAAAGCCGCGCTGGCGGGGCGCAACCTGAATGAAATCGAGGAATAACTGATGCCGCAGATCATTTTTCTGCCTCACGCCGAGCATTGCCCGGACGGGATGGTTGTCGAGGCTGAAACCGGTAAGTCCATTCTCGAAGTGGCCCACGACAACCATATCGAGATGGAAAGCGCCTGTGGCGGCGTTTGCGCCTGCACTACCTGTCACTGCATCATTCGTGAAGGTTTCAACTCGCTCGAAGAAGCCGATGAGCTGGAAGAAGACTTTCTTGATCGTGCCTGGGGGCTGGAGGCGCAATCGCGTCTAGGCTGTCAGGCGATCGTCGGGACTGAAGACCTGACCGTCGAAATTCCGAAATACTCGGTCAACCATGCGGCCGAAGCGCCGCACTGATTCAAGGAAGCGACATGAGTCTGAAATGGGTTGATGTGCTGGAAATCGCGATCCAGCTGGCTGAATCCAAGCCGGATGTGGATCCGCGTTATGTGAACTTCGTCGATCTGCACCAATGGGTGCTGGCATTGCCGGAGTTCCGTGATGATCCGACCCGCGGTGGCGAGAAGGTGCTTGAAGCCATTCAGGCCGCCTGGATCGAAGAAGCAGACTGAGTCTGCGCCGTATGCAGTTAGGCAATACCCAAGAACCCGCGTATAATTCGCGGGTTTAATTTTTCACAAATTACCGTTTCTGGAGTTACACCATGGCTGTTCAACGTACTTTCTCCATCATCAAGCCTGACGCTGTTGCAAAAAACGTCATCGGCGAGATCACCACTCGTTTCGAAAAAGCAGGCCTGCGCGTTGTAGCTTCGAAACTGAAGCAACTGTCCAAAGCTGAAGCTGAAGGCTTCTACGCTGAGCACAGCGCTCGTGGTTTCTTCGGCGACCTGGTTGCTTTCATGATCTCCGGCCCGGTTGTTGTTCAGGTTCTGGAAGGCGAAAACGCTATCGCTCTGAACCGTGAGCTGATGGGCGCTACCAACCCTAAAGAAGCTGCTGCCGGCACCATCCGCGCTGACTTCGCTGATTCCATCGATGCCAACGCTGTGCACGGTTCGGACTCCGAAGCCGCTGCTGCTCGCGAAATCTCGTACTTCTTCGCAGCTACTGAAGTAACCACTCGCTAAGCATTGCTTAAGAGTGAAGGTGAATCCATGACTACATCGACTGTAAAAACCAACCTGCTGGGTCTGACTCAACAGGAAATGGAAAAATTCTTCGACTCAATCGGGGAGAAGCGTTTCCGTGCCGGTCAGGTAATGAAATGGATTCACCACCTTGGCGTCGATGATTTCGACGCCATGACGAACGTCAGCAAAGCCTTGCGCGACAAGCTCAAGGTGATTGCTGAAGTTCGCGGTCCTGAAGTGGTCAGTGAGGACATTTCCACCGACGGCACCCGTAAGTGGGTGGTGCGCGTGGCGTCCGGCAGCTGCGTCGAGACCGTGTACATTCCCCAGGGCAAGCGCGGCACTTTGTGCGTTTCGTCCCAGGCAGGCTGTGCCCTGGACTGCAGTTTCTGCTCCACCGGCAAGCAAGGTTTCAACAGCAACCTCACCGCCGCCGAAGTCATCGGTCAGGTGTGGATTGCCAATAAATCGTTCGGCAGCATCCCGGCAACCGCCGACCGTGCCATCACCAACGTGGTGATGATGGGCATGGGTGAGCCGCTGCTGAACTTCGACAACGTCGTTGCGGCCATGCACCTGATGATGGACGACCTGGGCTACGGCATTTCCAAGCGCCGTGTAACCCTGTCGACCTCCGGCGTGGTGCCGATGATCGATGAGCTGTCCAAGCACATCGACGTCTCCCTGGCGTTGTCGCTGCACGCACCAAATGACGCATTGCGTAACCAATTGGTGCCGATCAACAAGAAATATCCGCTTAAGATGCTGCTCGAGTCGTGCCAGCGCTATATGTCGTCCCTGGGCGAAAAGCGCGTGCTGACCATTGAGTACACCTTGCTCAAGGACATCAACGACAAGGTTGAACATGCCGTTGAGATGATCGAGTTGCTCAAGAACATCCCGTGCAAGATCAACCTGATTCCGTTTAACCCGTTCCCGCATTCCGGTTACGAGCGCCCGAGCAACAACGCGATTCGCCGGTTTCAGGATCAGCTTCACCATGCAGGCTTCAATGTCACCGTACGCACCACCCGCGGTGAAGACATCGATGCCGCGTGTGGCCAATTGGTAGGGCAGGTGCTGGATCGCACCCGTCGCAGCGAACGTTATATCGCCGTGCGCGAATTGAGCGCCGAAAACGATATGGCGACAAACGCCGCGAAATAATTCAAGAGAGGATCTCTATGTCCCTGCGCTTCGCGCTGCTTTTGCTGTGGGCCAGCCTGTGTGCTGGTTGTGTCCTGTCGGGCGATTTCAACCCGATGAAGACCAGCAAGGGCCGTGATGAGGCGCGTGTTGCCTACGTGCAACTGGGCTTGGGCTACTTGCAACAAGGCATGACCGAACGCGCTAAAGTCCCGCTGAAAAAGGCGTTGGAGCTGGATGACTCGGACCCGGATGCCAATGCGGCACTCGGGTTGGTGTTTCAGGCTGAAATGGAACCTGAACTGGCAGACCAGCATTTTCGCAAGGCGCTGTCCTCCCGCCCCAGCGATGCGCGAATCCTGAACAACTACGGCAGTTTTCTGTTCGAGGAAAAACGTTACAAAGAGGCGTACGAGCGCTTTGAACAGGCCGCCGCCGATACGCTGTATCCTGAGCGTTCGCGAGTATTCGAGAACCTGGGTATGACCGCATCAAAGCTGGGTGAGCGTGATCTCGCGCAGCAGCAACTGGAAAAAGCCCTGCGTTTGAATCGCCAACAGCCACGTGCATTACTCGAAATGGCTGAGTTGTCCTTCGAAGACAGGCATTATGTGCCCGCGCGTGACTATTACGATCGTTTTAGCCTGCTGGCCGAGCAAAATGCACGTAGTCTATTGCTCGGTGTTCGGCTGGCAACAGTGTTCGATGATCGCGACAAGGCCGCCAGTGCGGGCCTGCAACTAAAACGACTCTATCCCGGTACGCCGGAATATCAGCAATACCTGTCGGAGCAATGATGAAAGCGGCGCATCCCGAAGTTGTAGCAGCGAATCGCGTTAACCCCGGTGAAACTTTGCGCCAGGCCCGCGAAAGCAATGGCTGGTCGCTGGCCGAAGTGGCCCTCAAGCTCAACCTCACTGTGACCTCCTTGAGCAATCTGGAAGCCGGCGCATTCGACAAGCTGCCTGGGCATACCTTTGCTCGCGGTTATATCCGTGCGTACGCCAAATTGCTGGGCATGGACCAGGCCGTTCTTGTACAGCAATTCGACCAGTCCACCGGCACCGATTCCCAGGGAAGCAGCGTCCACAGCCTGGGGCGTATCGAAGAGCCGGTGCGGGTTTCCCATACTATTTTGCGGATTGTCAGCCTGTTGCTGCTGATCGCGGTAATAGGTGGCGGTTTTGTCTGGTGGCAGGATCAAACCTCGCAGCGCACCAAGGATTTGATCGGCCTGAGCCCGGAACACGTTGAAGTGGAAGGCGCCGACGGCACTACCCAGATTCATCCGCTGGACGAGCCGGAAGACCAGGCCGTCGCGCAAGGTCAGGCTGAAAGCGCTACCCCGCTTGCATTGCCGCAAGCCGAAAGCTCCTCTGAATCACCGGCTGAAGCTGAAGTAACCGCGCCTGCTGCTGCACCGACAGCCCCGACGCCGGTTGCCCCGACACACAACGTTGCTCCAGTTGTTGCAGCACCGGCTACCCCAGTTCCAGCTGTTCCGGCACCGGTGGTCACCGCTCCGGTTGCTCCGGTTGCTCCGACTGCTCCCGCTCCAGTAACGGCAGCTCCAGTGGCCGGCCAAGGCCAGGTTCAGCTGAAGTTCACCGCCGACTGCTGGACGCAAGTGACCGATGGCGCTGGCAAGGTGCTGTTGAGTGGTCTCAAGCGTAAAGGCGACAGCGTTTCCGTCAGCGGCAAACCGCCGTTTTCTGTGCGTCTGGGCTTCGCCCGTGGCGCGCAGGTCAGCTACAACGGTCAGGCGGTTGATGTCGCTCCGTTCACCAGTGGCGAGACTGCTCGCCTGAAGTTGGGTCAATAAGTCATGCACGGCGAATCTCCAATCAAGCGTCGCGAATCCCGCAAGATCTGGGTCGGTAACGTGCCTGTTGGCGGCGATGCGCCCATCGCTGTGCAGAGCATGACCAACAGTGACACCAATGACGTTGCCGCCACCGTGGCCCAGATCAATCGTCTGGAAGCCGCTGGCGTCGATATCGTGCGCATTTCCGTGCCGGACATGGATGCCGCCGAAGCCTTCGGCAAGATCAAGCAACTGGTCAAAGTGCCGTTGGTGGCTGACATTCACTTCGACTACCGGATCGCCTTGCGCGTAGCCGAGTTGGGTGTTGACTGCCTGCGGATCAACCCGGGCAATATCGGTCGCGAAGACCGTGTACGCGCGGTGGTCGATGCCGCCCGTGATCGGGGGATTCCGATCCGCATCGGCGTCAACGCCGGCTCCCTGGAAAAAGACCTGCAAAAGAAGTACGGCGAGCCCACCCCGGCTGCGCTGGTTGAGTCTGCCCTGCGTCACGTCGAGCACCTTGAGCGCCTGAATTTCCAGGACTTCAAGGTCAGCGTGAAGGCCTCCGACGTGTTTATGGCCGTCGAAGCCTACCGCCTGCTGGCCAAGGAAATCGTCCAGCCTCTGCATTTGGGTATCACCGAAGCGGGTGGTTTGCGTTCTGGCACAGTGAAATCCGCCGTGGGCCTCGGTATGCTGCTCGCCGAAGGGATTGGCGATACTATTCGCATCTCGTTGGCGGCTGACCCGGTCGAGGAAGTGAAAGTCGGCTACGACATTCTCAAATCCCTGCATCTGCGTTCCCGTGGCATCAACTTCATCGCCTGCCCGAGCTGCTCGCGGCAGAACTTCGATGTGGTCAAAACCATGAACGAGCTGGAAGGGCGTCTCGAAGACCTGCTGGTGCCGCTGGATGTCGCGGTCATCGGATGCGTGGTCAATGGGCCGGGTGAAGCCAAGGAAGCCCATATCGGCTTGACCGGCGGCACGCCAAACCTGATTTACATCGACGGCAAGCCGTCGCAGAAACTGACGAATGACAATCTGGTGGATGAGCTTGAACGCTTGATCCGCCAGAAAGCGGCCGAAAAGGTCGAAGCTGACGCTGCCGTTATTGCGCGTGGCTGAGCCTGACTAACGAGCCGAACGAATTTAAGGATTTATTGTGAGCAAGTCTCTGCAAGCCATTCGTGGCATGAACGATATCCTGCCCGAACAGACTCCCCTGTGGCGTCATTTCGAGGGCACTGTTTCGCGTCTGCTGGATAACTACGGTTACAAGCAGATCCGCATGCCGATCGTCGAGTTCACCGAGCTGTTCAAACGCTCTATCGGTGAAGTGACCGACATCGTCGAAAAAGAGATGTACACCTTCGACGACCGCAACGGCGACTCCCTGACCCTGCGTCCTGAAGGCACGGCAGCCTGTGTGCGTGCGGTGCTTGAGCACGGCATCACCGGCGGTGGCCAGGTGCAGAAACTCTGGTATATCGGTCCGATGTTCCGCCACGAGCGCCCACAGAAAGGCCGTTATCGCCAGTTCCATCAGATCGGTGTCGAGGTGTTCAACCTCGACGGTCCGGACATCGATGCCGAGCTGATCGTGCTGACCTGGCGCCTGTGGGGCGAGTTGGGCATCCGTGATGCGGTCAGGCTCGAACTCAATAGCCTGGGCACTGCCGAGTCGCGCGGTCGTTATCGTGAAGCGCTGGTCGAGTTCCTCTCAGCGCATCTGGACAAGCTGGACGAAGACAGCCAGCGCCGTCTGAAAACCAACCCGCTGCGGGTTCTGGATACCAAGAACGCCGATACGCAAGCCATCCTGGTGGACGCCCCGAAAATGGCCGACTACCTGGACGATGAGTCCCGCGTGCACTTCGAGGGCCTGAAGGCTCGTCTGGACGCCGCCGGCATTCCTTATGTGATCAACCCGAAGCTGGTTCGCGGGCTGGATTACTACAGCAAAACCGTTTTTGAATGGGTCACCGACAAGTTGGGCGCCCAGGGCACCGTGTGTGCCGGTGGTCGTTACGACGGTCTGGTCGAGCAGATGGGCGGCAAGCCGACCACGGGCGTTGGTTTCGCCATGGGTATCGAACGCTTGGTGCTGTTGCTTGAAACCCTGGAGCAGATCCCGGAAGAAATCTCCCGTCAGGTCGACGTCTACCTCTGTGCCTTCGGTGAAGCCGCAGAGCTTGCCGGTCTGACCCTGAGCGAACGTGTCCGTGATCAATTGCCCAACCTGCGCCTGCAAGTCAATGCCGGCGCCGGCAGCTTCAAAAGCCAGTTCAAGAAGGCCGACAAGAGCGGTGCGCTGTATGCACTGATCCTCGGTGAAGATGAGATGGCCCAGCAAGTGGTAGGTTTCAAACCACTGCGTGGCCAGGGCGAACAACAAAGTATTGCCTGGGATGCGCTTGCTGCACACCTGGCCACCTGCGTCGTGCAGGGTTGAAGCTGTCAAACAGCCGATTTAGCGATTAAGGAGTATTGGGGTGTCGAGTACCGAAGACGAACATCTGGCGGATTTGAAGGACTGGTGGTCACGCAACGGCAAGCCCTTGGTCACTGGCGGCCTGTTGGCGCTGGTCATCGTGTTCGGCTGGCAAGCCTTTCACAAGTATCAGAGCAATCAGTCGCAAGGCGCCTCGATGCTCTATCAGCAATTGCTCGAAACCACGCTGACGCCTGACGGCAAGCCTGACGCAGCCCGTGTTGCCGACCTGGCCGGCAAGCTCAACAGCGAGTTCGCCGGTAGCGCATACGCTCAGTACGGCAGCCTGTTCGTGGCGAAAGTCGCGGTCGACAGCGGCAAGCTGGACGACGCAGTCACCGAGCTGAAAGCCATTGTCGCCAAACCGGCCAACCCGGCACTGGGCGAAATCGCCCGTCAGCGCCTGGCGCAGGTACTGGCCGCGCAGAACAAGGCCGATGAAGCCTTGAAACTGCTCGAAGGCGATACCGACAAAGCATTCCTGGCCACTCGCGAAGAACTCAAAGGAGACCTGCTGGTGCAGTTGGGTCGTACTGATGAAGCGAACACGGCGTATCAAAAAGCCAAGGCCGCTCTGTCGGACGAAGCGGCGGTCGGTGGCCTGCAAATCAAGCTGGATGATCTGGCCAAAGGGGATGCGTGACGTGATTCGTTGGAAGCATGCAGCATTGCTGGCCCTGGCCATTTTGGCCGCGGGTTGCAGCAGCAACAGCAAAAAGGAATTGCCACCTGCCGAGCTGGTCGACTTCAAAGAAGAAGTGGTTCTGCAAAAGCAGTGGAGTCGTTCGGTCGGTGACGGTCAGGGTGAATCCTACAACATGCTGGTACCGGCGATTGATGGCGAAACCATCTATGCTGGCGACGTCACTGGCGTGGTGATGGCGATGGATCGCAGCAATGGCGACGTCAAATGGAAGAAAGATCTCGATCTGCCTGTTTCCGGCGCCGTAGGCGTGGGTTACGGTCTGGTCATGATCGGTACGCTCCAAGGCGAAATCGTTGCCATGGACGCGATCAACGGTGAAGAGAAATGGCGCGCTCGCGTGAACAGTGAAGTTCTCGCACCGCCGGCCACCAACGGTGACGTGGTGGTGGTTCAGACTCAGGACGACCGTCTGATCGGTCTGGATGCCGCGACCGGCAACCAGCGCTGGTTGTATGACAGCACCCCTGCGGTCCTGACGCTGCGCGGCACCAGTGCGCCGATCGTGACCAACCGTTTAGCGGTAGCAGGCCTGTCGACCGGTAAAGTGGTCGCTCTCAATGTCTCCAACGGCGTGCCGGTGTGGGAACAACGTGTAGCGATCCCACAGGGTCGTTCGGAGCTGGAGCGTGTGGTCGACATCGACGGCGGCTTGCTGCTGTCCGGCGGTACGCTGTACGTCGCCAGCTATCAGGGCCGTCTTGCGGCACTGGACCTGGAAAGCGGGCGTCAGCTCTGGCAGCGTGATGCTTCCAGCTATGCTGGTGTCGCCCAGGGGTTTGGCAACGTTTACGTGAGCCTGGCTTCGGGCACCGTTGAAGGCGTCGACGAACGTTCCACCTCCGCGTTGTGGAACAATGATTCGCTGGCCCGCCGTCAGCTGTCGGCTCCGGAAGTGTTCTCCAGCTACGTTGCAGTCGGCGATATGGAAGGCTACCTGCACCTGCTGAGTCAGGTGGACGGTCGTTTCGTCGGCCGCGAGCGCATCGACAGCGACGGCCTGCGTGCCCGTCCGCTGGTGGTGGGTGACACGATTTATGTGTATGGCAACAGCGGCAAACTGGAAGCCCTGACCATTAAGTAGCATTATTTTCTGAAGGAGCCGAGCGAAGTTCAGGCAAGGCAAAAATCAGCGAGGGAGCGGAGTTGACTTTAGTCAATGAGCATCCTGAGCTGATTTTTAACGCAGCATGAGCGAGCGCAGGCCCTTTAGCTATGCTTGGGGTTAAACCCCAGGCAGCCCCGTTCCACGGGGTTCGCAGCGCCCTCAAGCGTTGCCCCGAGCACCAGCCGCTGCCTCGCAGCGGCTTTTGTATTTTCTGAAATAACGAAGTGGAGAGCCGCATGGTTCCCGTAATCGCCCTGGTGGGCCGACCGAACGTCGGCAAGTCCACCTTGTTCAACCGCCTGACCAGGACTCGCGACGCCATCGTCGGCGACTTGTCTGGTCTGACCCGTGATCGCCAATACGGTGAGGCCAAGTGGCAAGGGCGTTCCTACATTCTGGTCGACACCGGCGGTATCTCCGGTGACGAGCACGGTATGGACGAAAAAATGGCCGAGCAGTCGCTGCTGGCCATTGAAGAAGCTGATGTCGTTCTGTTCCTGGTAGATGCCAAGGCTGGCTTCACCGCCGCCGACCAGATGATCGCCGAGCATTTGCGCAAACGTAACAAGCGTTCTTACGTGGTTGCCAACAAGGTCGACAACATCGACCCTGAAATGGCCCGCGCGGAATTCGCCCCGTTGGGCATGGGCCACGCGATCCCTATCGCCGGTGCACATGGTCGTGGCATCACCCAGATGCTGGAGATCGCCCTGAGCGATTTCCCGAAAGATGACGAAGAGCCGGAAGACGGCGAAGAAGAGATCGTTGCCGAAGGTGAGGAAGCCAAGCGCATTCCTGGCCCAAGCGAAAAAGACGGTATCAAGATCGCCATCATCGGTCGCCCGAACGTCGGCAAGTCGACCCTGGTCAACCGCATGCTCGGTGAAGACCGGGTGATCGTGTATGACCAGCCAGGTACGACCCGCGACAGTATCTACATCCCGTTCGAGCGTAACGACGAGAAGTACACGCTGATCGACACCGCCGGTGTGCGCAAGCGCGGCAAGATCCACGAAGAAGTTGAAAAATTCTCCGTGGTCAAAACCCTGCAAGCGATCAAAGACGCCAACGTGGTGATCTTCGTGATGGACGCTCGCGAAGGTGTGGTGGACCACGACCTCAACCTGCTGGGCTTCGCCATTGAGTCGGGTCGTGCGCTGGTTATCGCGATCAACAAGTGGGACGGCATGACGCCGAGCGAGCGCGACTTCGTGAAGGTCGAGCTGCAACGTCGACTGTTCTTCGTTGACTACGCCGACATCCACTTCATCTCGGCGCTGCACGGTACGGGCGTGGGCAATCTCTACGCCTCGGTACAGAACTCGTTCAAGTCCGCCGTGACCCGCTGGCCGACCAACCGCCTGACCCAGATTCTGGAAGATGCGGTCGGTGAGCACGCGCCACCGATGGTCAACAATCGCCGGATCAAGCTGCGTTATGCCCACTTGGGTGGTGCGAACCCGCCGATCATCGTGATCCACGGTAACCAGATCGAGAAGGTGCCGAAGTCTTACGTCCGGTATCTGGAAAACACTTACCGTCGTGTCTTGAAGCTGGTCGGTACGCCGATCCGCATCGAGTTCAAGGGCGGCGAGAACCCGTACGAAGGCAACAAGAACTCGCTGACAGACCGCCAGGTCAACAAGAAGCGTCGCATGATGTCGCACCACAAAAAGGCCGACAAGAAGCGCCGCGACAAGCGCTGATTCTGTTTTTTTTGTGGAACGAAGAGGGCGCCTGTGGCGCCCTTTTTTGTGTCTGGCTAAGGGCGGTTGACGTTTTACATTGGTAGCCCGAGTAACCCGCAAGCCATGGCCACCGTACTCTCGTAGTTCCTCTTCAGTTTGTCGGCTGAAGCAGAGTTTTTCCAGCTTCGACCAAAGCTCATCACTGAGCATCAATCGTGCATCGCAAACCCGCAGGAGTCTCAATTCTGCGGGTTTGGTGTTCTTCCTGCGCCTCTTATTCAAAACATCAACAGAGTCGAGGGTCTTGTTCAGATCAGTCCAGTACTCAGACCTGGCCGAATGCCGGGCTGTATTGAGCGTAAACCGATGTTAGATAAAATTCCGGGTTGGTTTGGCGGGTAGGAGAGTCCTCGCGGCATACCAAAGCTTTGGGCAGGAAATTTTGATAATACACCTCCGCTCATCACCAATCCGATACCTACTAGTGTGAGTGCAAATCCAAAACTTTTCAGGGCGCTGCTGTCGGTTGCCACACCAGCAAATATCAAACCAGAGCCTGACAGCGTAGTCAGAACACCTACGCCTTGGAGAATCGTTGCCGTTCCGCCGCCTAAGCCTGTACCCACGGCAAAGGATGCTGCCCCCAGCCCATAAGATATCCAGCCGAGTTTTTCTGCATACTCGTTGTAACCTTGCGCTTCATAAATACCCGACGCGATACCTGTTCCAATTGCACTCAGTCCAAGACCGGCTGCCGCAACACCGACTGCCAATGCAGTTAAAGACAAACTGGCCCCACCGGTAGGGATTGCAAGAGCTATACCCACGACCGTACCGACGACGCCTAAAATGATTCCACCAATGGCCTGCCAACTAATATGACCCGTTGGGTCTATATAGTTGATTGGGTCCAACTGGCAGTATTGATAACGGTTAATGCCAGCCGCGCCAAACGGACTTAAATTGTCAGGAGAGTAGAACGTGCGCAAGGCTGGACTGAAAGAGCGATAACCATTACCCAGCGGATACGTATTAGAAACTCCATCAAAAATCAAACCGTTGAAGCCGCGAGTGTTGCGACCGATAAGAAACGTTGTGGTAGCAAGGGTGTTGTTAATTGTTGTCATGTTGATTCACCAATTTGTTTTCATTGACAATGCAGGTCAGGATTAGCCTGACCAACTGGCTGATAGCCACCGTGACACAAGCGATAAGCGTCACGGTCGGCTCCTGTTTGCGTAGCTTAGTCGTCACTAATTCAGTGCGACTTCACATCACCAGTCACGGCGCTCCCCAAAATCGGAGTAGTCATGATAAATAGTTTGTGCAATGTCACCGCCGGGCATGCACGTGGTGACGCAACGAACCGTTCCTGTACTATCTGTACCGAAAAGCTCAAGTTCTACCTGTTCACCTCGCATGAGGTAACGACCAAGGACGATATTGCCAAATGACAGATACAGCGTTTTAGTGTTGTCACTAATTTCGCCGATAACTACATCGCCATCATAAACATAGGTAATGTTTTCGCTGCCTTGAAGGATTTGACTTAGCTTTCCAAAGGCGTCATACAGGTACTCATAAGCTGTGCGTTCGTTATAAATATCGCACGACGTTAGGCTGTTGGCGGCGTCATATGTAAAGAAGCGGGAATCATTTCCGGTTTCCGGGCCGTTGGTTAGGTTCCCCATAAAATCGCTATTGAAGTTACTGAAATTCACGCCGTCAGTCGTGGCTGCAACTTGATCTTCACGGTAGATGTATTCCAGCGTATTTTTATTTGTGACCGCAATGGTGTTGAATCGCTGTCCGCCTGCAAAATCATAGTTTGTTACGGAGGGCGCCGCAGTACCTTTGTTCATGGTAGACGAGCGTAAATGACCGTATGCCCCAAGATAGGTGTAGGAATGGTCCAGGTTGTCGGTAGCGCTCTCACCTTTACTGCATTGGCGGGAGACAATCAGCTCGTTATTATCATATGCCGTACGAGCATCGAGAACGACACTCAGGGAGGTGTCTTTTTTTATTGCCAGGCTTCGGCGGGACTCAAATTTAGAGGCGTTATACTCAAAAGACAGAATGGCAAATTCAACCCCCTGTGCACCTGAGAATGTAGGACTCTGGATTCTGATGCTTGAAAGGGTTCCATCCTGGTTGTAACTCGCGCCGATTAATATATCCAGGTCACTGTATTTTTTGACCCACAGTCGGCCATAGTTATCATAGTGGTAACTTTGCAGTTTTCCGAGATGGTTGGTCGCTGTCGTGACACGATCCCCACTGGCTGAATAGGTCTTTTCAGTCGCAATGGATGTACCGGTACCATACGTGCAGCTGGTTTTGGTCAGCGCGCCCTTGGCGTTGTAAGTGTACTCAAGGTTGGATGTTTCGAGACCGGAACGGTAAGCCTGTGCTTGAGTGATTGAACCGTTTTTCTTGTCATAGGTGTATTTGAATTTGATTTCAGGGGTGTCGGGAAACATCTTGACAATTTCGTCGGCAAGCAAGGTTGATGTGTTAAATGTAGTTGAAACTTTTGCCGCGTCAGCAATGTCGGAACTGGAGGGTTGTTTGTAATAAGGTTGTGCATAGCGAAATGTCTGGCCGTCTTGCTGGGTAAGTCGTCCAAAGCCATCGTGAGTTCGCCTCGAATCAAGCATAACTTCTTGCTGTGCATTAAGTGAGGTCGTGCTGACTACGGACGCCGGTAGATTCATGTTTTGTAAGGCGGAATCATAGGTGTAGGTATTACAGTCCACTCGGCCGTCACCATCAGTGTCGTGTACTGTTTCTTTCGTCAGTCGGTCAAATGGATCATATTCAAAGTTCGAACGTCCGCCCGTACGATTAATGGTCGAGACTTTCCTGCCAAAACTATCGTAGGTTGTTTGTTCGATAGGGGACAATATCTCATTGTTTCCATTCCGGGTTACGACAGCGATGGACGTGACATTTCCGGCGGCATCATACGTTTTTCTATAGATGGCACCGTTTTGTTGTTGGTAGTCCTCTGTGTTGAGGACCTTGTTTCGCTTGACGGTGCTCGTCGTTCCATCAGGGTTGTCGATCCTGACAAGTTCCCTTGAGTCGTAGGTGTAGCGGGTTGTGTTGGCGACTGTAATTTCTTTCCCTGAAGGGTCTGAAACTTTGTCGTATTCAGTCTCCGAGGCAATCAGGCCACTGGCAAGGTACTGTAGTTTTTTCACGCAGAACTCAACACCCTGAGGAAAGGTTTCCAACGCGTAGCTGAGTTGGTTGTTGAAGTTAATATAGCTGGTAAACTGCATGCCATTGGAGTCCGTGGCCTTTACCGTATTTTGGTAACCGTAGGTGTTGTCGATGTTTTTGTAGTATTCGTAGGTGTAGTTTTTTTCTTGTGACCAGTCTGTGCCAGAAAAATTTATTTCTTTGATCAGTCGATTTTCTGCATCGTACTGGTATTCAGTTATTACTCCGTTGAAGTCTTCTTCTTTATAAGTGAGGCCGGAAGAAAGGCTGAATGTTCTTGATGTGTTTTTTTCCAAAGCTCCGTCAGCACCAGTTGAGCGGTGTGATACGTGGATCATGGCCAGGGCGTTTACTTTGGAGTACGTATAATAGGTGGTATATGGATTGTAGTCTGACGGGAGCTTTTCCCACTGTTGCATGCCTACAAAAACTCTTGCGCTGGCGGGGGTGTCATCGGCAGCTGAAATATAATCGGCGGTAGAAAGGATAATGCCATTTGCTTTTGATTCTACGGCACGCACCATATACGGTCTGATGGTCGTGGGGGGCTTGGAGAGTATTGGCGAGGTATAATTGAATCCCTGTACTTCTTTGTATTTGATCTCGAGTGTTTTTATTTCGTCACTGGAAGTGGACGATTCTGGCTTGATTTCAGAACGCTTCAGATGGCAAACAAAGTATTTGTTCTGTGTGGGCGGGCAGCCATCCTCCAATTTGGAATCGGCAGGATAGTAAACGTAGGTTGTCGTGATGCCGGAAACCTCTCGGCGTGACAGTAAGTTTCCGAACAAGTCAAAACTGCGGGTTTCGTAAATTTCACGCTGGCCATTGAGGGCGTTGCTGTATACCGTACTTTTTTTTGTCCAGAACGAGAAATTGCCGGGCTGTCCGTTGATGTCCTGATTGTTGACGATAGGGTATGTAAATGTAGTCAATGACTGCTGGGTGCCAGTTAGTGGATCGATATGCTCTTCTTTGACAGTCAGGTGAAAACGATTGAATGTTCTTTTAGTCTTGATGTCGGCATGTACTTCGGTGACGGTGTAGGTGAAATCGTCGGTACGATAAATGCAATTGTCGCGGCCGGATACCTGAGTGTTTATAAGTGGGTAACCCGTAAAATTCTGGTCGCTGTATTCAAATGATATGGTTGCTTTGTCGCTTTGCGCAGGGTCATTGCCCATGGTTTCTAGTTTTGATACAACGTTGATCGTCTGGGTGCTGTTGTAATTAATCTTTTGATAGGTAAAGGCTTGAGCCTGGCCTGTAGGCTTTGTGATTTTTGACAAGTATACAAGGCCATCTTCTTTTGCAGTGTACTCAAAGTGAAAGCGTTGGGCTTGATTGTTTGGGAGTGAGATGCTTTTTACAATGTCCTGATTTATATTTCGCTGGATATAGACTTTGGTCGTGCTTCGCTCTCCCGCAACGAGTTGTGTGACTGTCACGACTCTTTCTGTTGAGCCTGGAGGGGCGGTGCCGTAATCAATGGTCAGCTCGTTGCCATGGCTGTCATCAACTTTTGAGAGGATTTGATAGGTTTCGCCCGGCTGGCTCTCATACGTAAAATTCAGGTGGTGCCCACTGGCTGAAACAAGCTTGGTGATTGCCCCTAGTTCGTTATAGTATTCTACGGTTCCGTTTTTATAAGAGACTGTGTAGTTCCAGTATGATGTCGAACCATCGACGATATGTACCGCTTCTGTTTTGATATCCTTGATGCGATGGTATTCCAGTACCAGATTTCCGGTGTATCGCGCGGTTTTTCCGTCACTGAAGTAGATGGTTTGATTTCTAAAATCAATGCGCGGGGAGTTAATAAGCCAGTTTCCGCCAAATCCATAGTAGTTGTTGCTGGGGTTTCCTGGGTTTGAATAGATCATTAGATTGAATACTGCCGGATCCTGAAGGCCGCAACTGATCTTTCCGAGAGATACAGAGATATCTACGCCGCCGGTTCTGTCATTTACGGCTGTTGAGATTGAAGATAGGTTGTAGGCCTCTGATGTAACAGTAGTGGTGCTCATGGGGGGTACCTTCTTATGTTTTCGGAGGAGTGCTCGCACGACTATCCACACGCTCGCATGATGAATGGTTGAATTGAGCAATCTGGAATGTTGTTGGTATGCAGGAGCTAATATAAATGATGTAGTTGCCTTGTATGCCTTCAAGTCTGAAATTGGACAGACCTCAAAAAATGGCACTTATAATGTTTGTGGGCGCTTGTCGTATTGTGAATTGTGGGAGCACTAATTGGCGTCGCAAGCATGGCGCGACTCACGTCAGTGTGAGTATTCAGCTGGTGTTCTTGGCTACTTGTTCAAGATCACCAGCGTAGGGCAGAGCATCAGCCGTCATTTCCATATACTTGGAAATCCGTGCTTATGATTTGATCCCTCATCGATTCATCCCACTTGGTCGGGGGCGGGCTGATTCGGAGGTCGAGGAATGACGATGTTTCCGACAAGGAATGGAATGCTGCAATTGTTTTTTATCCCTGGTAGTTCGGCTATCCTCAGGCTCTCCCGCGCCGCCGTTAGCGCCGGGTGTAGAGCAGGGAATGACCGATGATCACCAGTAAGCTGCCGAATGTCGGCATCACTATCTTCACTCAGATGTCTCAACTCGCGGCGCAAACCGGGGCGATCAACCTGTCCCAGGGTTTTCCCGATTTCGATGCCCCGCAGGCCCTGTGTGATGCGGTTGGCCGGCACATCGCCAATGGCCATAACCAATATTCGCCAATGACTGGCCTGCCTGCTTTACGTCAGCAAGTGGCGGCGAAAATCGCTCACAGTTATGGCGTCAATGTCGACGCCGACCACGAAGTGACCATCACTCCTGGCGCCACGCAGGCGATCTTCTGCGCGATTCAGGCGGTTATCCGCAGCGGCGACGAAGTCATCGTGTTCGACCCCAGTTACGACAGTTATGAACCGTCGGTGGAACTGGCGGGTGGACGTTGCGTGCATGTGCAACTCGGGCTGAATGATTTCTCCATCGACTGTCAGATGCTGGCCGAGGCCATTACGCCGCGCACGCGGATGATCGTTCTCAACTCACCGCACAATCCGAGTGGGGCGTTGATAAACCGTGTAGAACTGGATCAGTTGGCGGATTTGATTCGTGGTCGCGACATCTATCTGGTCAGCGACGAAGTCTACGAACATCTGGTGTTCGACGGCGTGCCTCACGTCAGTGTTCTGAATCACCAAGAGCTGTATCAGCGCGCCTTCGTGGTCAGTTCCTTCGGCAAGACTTACCACGTCACGGGCTGGAAAACCGGCTACGTGGTCGCACCGCCGGCACTCACCGCCGAGCTGCGCAAGGTTCATCAATACGTCAGTTTCTGCGGCGTGACACCGCTGCAATTTGCCTTGGCCGACTTCATGGCCGAGCACCCGGAACACGTCGAAGAGTTGCCAGATTTCTATCAAGCCAAGCGTGATCTGTTCTGCGATCTGCTGACGCCGTCGCGGTTCAGTTTCACTCGCGTGACCGGCACTTATTTCCAGTTGGTCGATTACTCGCAGATCCGCCCGGACCTCAATGACGTCGAGATGGCGCTGTGGATGACCCGCGAACATGGCGTGGCGAGTATTCCGATCTCGGTGTTCTACCAGACCCCACCCGCAGGCCAGCGCCTGGTGCGCTTGTGCTTCGCCAAACGCGAGGAGACCCTGCGTGAAGCAGCGGCAAAACTATGCGTGATCTGAGTGCACTGCCCAACCTGAATGTTGCGTTGATCCAGACCACACTCGCCTGGCACGACCGGAAGGCTAACCTGGAGCATTTCGAACAGTTGCTGGAGCAGGCTCGCGGTGCGGACCTGGTCATCCTGCCGGAGATGTTCACCACTGGTTTTTCCATGGAATCGGAAACCCTGGCGGAAGCGGAAAACGGTCCGACCAGCAAGTGGTTGCGCGTTCAGGCGGCGAAGCTGGGTGCGGTGATTACCGGCAGCATCATTGTCCAGGCCGCTGACGGCAGTCATCGCAATCGCCTGCTGTGGGCGCGTCCGGAAGGGGAGGTCTGGCACTACGACAAACGTCATCTGTTCCGCATGGCGGGCGAGCATAACCACTTCACGCCGGGTGAGCGTCAGGTGCAGTTTGAGCTCAAGGGCTGGCGCGTTCGGCCATTGATTTGCTATGACCTGCGCTTCCCGGTCTGGAGCCGCGATGCCCAGGACACCGACTTGCTGCTGTACACCGCCAACTGGCCCGGTGCACGCCGCCAGCACTGGAACCGTTTGCTACCTGCGCGGGCGATCGAAAACCTTTGCTATGTGGCGGCGGTGAATCGCATCGGCACGGACGGCAAAGGTTTTGCCTACACCGGCGACAGTCAGGTGCTGGATTTCCAGGGGGAGACCTTGCTCAGTGCAGGCGAGGCCGATGGTGTGTTTCAGGTGGTGCTGAACGCTGCGGATCTACAGGCTTATCGCACGCGGTTTCCGGCTAATCTGGATGCGGATACATTCGAATTCACGTAACCGATCGTTCCCACGCTCTGCGTGGTAATGCAGCCCGTGACGCTCCGCGTCACTGGACGCGGAGCGTCCCTCGAGACATTCCCGCGCAGAGCGTGGGAACGATCAAATCACAGGCAAACAAAAAGGCCCCAAGGTTCGCACCTTGGGGCCTTTTGCGTTGTAGCGACGCTTACGCCGCTTTTGCTTCCGGCTGGCTCAGCGAGCGGTTCAGTGCGCTGAACAGTGCTTTAAAGCTGGCAGTGGTGATGTTTTCATCAATGCCGACGCCATGCACCGCACGTTCACCGTTCACGCGCAGCTCAATGTAGGCCGCAGCCTTGGCATTGGTGCCCGCGCCGATGGCGTGTTCGTTGTAGTCCATGATCTCCACCGGGATCGGCAGGCCGGCCACCAGGGCTTCCAGCGCGCCATTGCCCTTGCCGCGCCATTGCAGGTTGTTTTCGCCCTGACCTTTGCTGGAGACTTCCACTTCCACGGCGCTGTGACCGTTTTCTTCCTGCAGGCGATGGCTGACCAGCGCGTACGGGGTATTGGCCTGCAAGTACTCGCTGTGCAGCAGCGCGTGGATTTGCTGAGCGGTCATTTCCAGGCCCAGGCGATCGGTTTCGCGCTGTACTACCTGGCTGAACTCGATCTGCATGCGGCGTGGCAAGTTGATGCCGTATTCCTGTTCCAGCAAGTAAGCGATACCGCCCTTGCCCGACTGGCTGTTGACGCGGATGACCGCTTCGTAGCTGCGACCGATATCGGCCGGGTCGATTGGCAAGTACGGCACTTCCCACAGCGCATCCGGTTTCTGCTGGGCGAAGCCCTTGCGGATCGCATCCTGGTGGGAGCCGGAGAACGCGGTGTGGACCAGGTCGCCGACGTACGGGTGACGTGGATGCACCTGGATCTGGTTGCATTCTTCGACGACCTTGCGCACGCCGTCGATGTCGGAGAAGTCCAGCTCAGGGTGAACGCCCTGGGTGTAGAGGTTCAGTGCCACGGTTACGAGGTCGACGTTACCGGTACGCTCGCCGTTGCCGAACAGGCAGCCTTCGACACGGTCGGCGCCGGCCATCAGGCCCAGCTCAGTGGCCGCTACGCCAGTGCCACGGTCGTTGTGGGTGTGCAGACTGATAATCACGCTGTCACGACGGTTGATATGACGGCCGAACCATTCGATCTGGTCGGCGTAGATGTTCGGGGTGGCGCATTCGACGGTGGCAGGCAAGTTGAGGATCATCTTGTGCTCAGGCGTCGGGTTCCAGACCTCGATCACTGCATCGCAGACTTCTTTGGCGAATTCCAGTTCGGTGGCGCTGAAAGTCTCAGGTGAGTACTCGAAGGTCCACTCGGTGTCCGGTTGCTGGGCGGCGTACTTGACGAACAACTTGGCTGCGCTGACGGCGATTTCCTTGATCCCGTCCTTGTCCTGATTGAAGACAATCCGGCGGAAAGAAGGGGAGGTCGCGTTGTACAGGTGAACGATGGCTTTCTTCGCGCCGCGCAGGGATTCGAAGGTGCGTTCGATCAAGTCTTCACGGCCCTGGGTCAGCACCTGAATGGTGGTGTCGTCCGGGACGTGTTTGCCTTCGATAAGGGTACGCACGAAGTCGAAGTCGGTTTGCGAAGCGGCCGGGAACGAGGCTTCGATTTCTTTCACACCGACGGACACCAGGGTTTTCCAGAAGCGCAGCTTCTTGACCGCGTCCATTGGCTCGATCAGCGACTGGTTGCCATCACGAAGGTCGGAGCTGCACCAGATCGGCGCGGCGGTGATGGTCTTCGACGGCCAGGTGCGATCCGGGATGTCGATGGTCGGGAACGCGCGGTATTTCGAAGACGGGTCTTTGAGCATGCTCATCGGGGGAATCCTTATTGTGTGGGCCGAAAAAAGGCGGCCTGCCGGTGGATCAAATGTTCTTGGGGAAAAGCGTGGGGCGAGGCACCGCAAATTCAGCCCGGCAGTCGTGCGCTGACGAGGCACAGGCTGCGGTGCTGGCGAAGCTGAATGAGGGTGTGAGAGGTTTTCATGCCTTCAACCCTAACCGCGGGGGGGAAGGATGGCAAGCAGTCGAAAAAAATTGAGAGGAATACCCGGAAAGCCTGATTTATCGAGATTTTATTGCTGTGAATCACAGTGATTGTTTTGATGATTGCGCGAGGCTTGAGCACTGCGCAATTGGAGAATTGAGACGACGGCCTCTTGGGCACGGCTATGCTTAAAGCCTGAACAAGGCAGGAGTTGGACATGAACGAGTCGGACTGGAAGCGGTATAGCACGTTGCGTCCATTGGCACATGAGCGGATGTGTATCCGGATCATGGAGGAGGTCGAGCGCACGGTGCTGGATAAAAGCCTGGAGCCTTATGATCGGATTGAAGCCACTGAAGAGCTGCTTAAGTCCCGGCAAAAAGAGCTGTATTGGGCGTTTGGTGTGTTCAGGTTTTCAAGGCATGAGGCGCAGTCGCACTTGCTTGGGTTGTGCGCGCGGGAGTTAATCACGCCTGAAGAGTTGGCGGGGTTCTCGGCGGAGACTCAGGAGTGGATCAAGCATTGCCTGGCGGACCGGGAGGCCCATGGGATTGAGGATCTGGAGGCTGAATAAGCGGCGTCTGTAATGCCGCCTTCGCGAGCAAGCCCGCTCCCACATTGGATTTGTATACACCACGGATCAAATGTGGGAGCGGGCTTGCTCGCGAAGGGGCCGGCAGCCTTACCGAAAATTCAGGGCTGAAATGCACCGATAAAGATAGCCGGATCCACCCGCGCATCATTCAGGCTGATATTCCAGTGCATGTGCGGCCCGGTCGCGCGGCCCGTCGCCCCGACTTTCCCGACCACCCCGCCACGCGCCAGTTGCTGCCCTACCTTCACGTCGATTTTCGACATGTGGCAGAACATGCTGATAAAGCCCTGCCCGTGATCGACAAACACCGTGTTGCCATTGAAGAAGTAGTTGCCGATCAGAATTACCTTGCCCGCCGCCGGCGTCTTGATCGGCGTACCCGCCGGCACTGCGAAGTCCAGGCCTGAGTGGGGATTGCGTTCTTCACCATTAAAAAAGCGCCGTACACCAAACTTGCTCGATAGCGGCCCGTTGACCGGTTTGTCCAGCAGCAGGTTACTCGGCGTGTTCGGGCTGAAGCTACGATAGGCCTGGATCTGTTCGGCCAGTTCGCCTTCGATGCGCTTGAGGTTGTCCGGATTCGGATTGACCTGCTGCGTATTTTTCAAGGTGATGTGCTGCTCCGGGTACTTCTTGTTGCCGACGGTGAAACTCAGGTTACGACCGCCGCTGCTGAGCTGCTGCGTGCCCGGTTTGACCGTCAAGGGCACGCCGACAATCGCCAGCCAGTTGCTCTGTTCTTTGACCACCAACACCGGTTTGCCTTGATAACTGGCTTTCGGCGCCTGGGGAGAAGTGCCCAGATCCACCACGGCCACGCCGCCGGGCACCGGTTTGTTCAACAGGCGAGTGATGTAGCTGTCGGCGTGGGCGTTGAAGGTCAGGCACAGCAACAGCAGCGGAGCTAAAAAACGCGGCATGGATCAATCCAGTAAAGAAAGGGTGACAGGCGTCAGGTGATTGTCTTCGACCCGCACTTGCAGTTCGCCGTTGCCAAGTTTGGCCTTGAGGCGCTGACCGTTGTGGGTTTGTTCGGCGCTGCGGATCGCGTTGCCGCGTTCGTCCAGCAGAATGCTGTAGCCACGGGCCAGTGTCGCCAGAGGGCTGACCACTTGTAGCGTCTGCACCTGACTTTGCAGTTGCAGGCGCCGCGACTTGAGGCTTTCGCGGATTGCACGGGGCAGGCGTTCGGCGAGGCTGTCGAGGCGCTGGCGGAGCATCGCCAATTGCCGGCCGGGATGTTGCCCGGCGAGGCGGGTCTCCAGACGAATCAAACGCTCGCGACGGGTATTGAGGCGGCGTTCGAACGCGCGGCGCATGCGCATGTCCAGGTCATCCAGACGCTGCGCTTGCTGGCGCAGGCGTTCGCCGGGATGGCGCAGGCGGCGGGAAATGCCCTCCAGACGCAGCCTGTCGCGCATCAAACGGTCGCGCATGCGCATCACCAGTCGGCGATGCAGGCTTTCGACCCTACGCACCAGATCGCTGGAGTCCGGGGCGAGCAGTTCGGCGGCGGCGGACGGTGTCGGGGCGCGGACGTCGGCGACGAAGTCACTGATCGACACGTCGGTTTCGTGGCCGACAGCGCTGACAATCGGCGTGACGCAGGCATCAACGGCGCGGGCTACCGCTTCTTCGTTGAAACACCAGAGGTCTTCCAGCGAACCGCCGCCACGGGCCAGGATCAGCGCGTCGAAACCACGGGCGTCCGCCAGTTTCAGCGCGCGAACTATCTGCGCCGTAGCCTCGCGCCCCTGCACGGCGGTAGGAATCAGCGTCAGCTGGATCTGCGGCGCACGGCGACGGAACACGCTGATGATGTCGCGGATCACCGCGCCGGTCGGCGAACTGATGATGCCGATGCGTTGCGGATGCGCCGGCAGCGGCACTTTGCGCTCGGCACTGAACAGACCTTCGTCGCTGAGCTTTTCCTTCAGTGCATCGAAGGCCAGGCGCAGCGCGCCATCACCGGCCGGCTCCACGGTGTCGAGGATCAGCTGATAGTCGCCGCGCCCCTCGAACAACGAAACCTTGCCCCGGACTTTGACTGCCAGGCCATCCTTCAACGCCTGACGCACCCGCGCCGCATTTTGCCGAAACAGCGCGCAACGCACCTGGGCGCCGCTGTCCTTGAGGGTGAAATACACGTGGCCGGACGCCGGGCGGGCGAGGTTGGAGATTTCGCCTTCGACCCAGATATTGCTGAACACGTCTTCGAGCAACACCCGCGCGCGGCCGTTGAGCTGGCTGACAGTCAGGACTTCACGGTCCAGGCCGAGTCTTGCAAAGGGATCTTTAATCATGGGGCGCAGTTTAAAGGCATTCGGCGTTGAATCTCCATGAGCCAACGAAAATCCCCCTACAAGGGTAAAGTCGGAATCCGGAATCCGGAATCCGGAATCCGGAATCCGGAATCAAGGAAGACATGGAATGAATGCATTTGAGTTGTTGCACCAATGGCCGTTCGGCGCGACGGATTGGCTGGTGATCGGGCTGGGCATCGCCCTGGCTTATATCGTGTTCGGCATCGCTGGTTTCGGCACGGCGCTGGTGGCGGGGCCGATTCTGATCCTGTTCATGCCGCTGTCGAAAATTGTGCCATTGCTAGTGTTGCTGGATTTTGTTGCGGCATTCGGCAATTTGCTGCCCTCGCGACGTGATGTGGCGAAACCCGAGTTGCTGCGATTACTGCCGTGCATGGCGGTGGGTTGCACGCTGGGGGTGATCTTTCTGTTGAACCTGAAATCCGATGTATTGCTGCTGTTGATGGGGCTGTTTATCAGCGCCTATGCGATTTACAGCCTGTGGGTCAAAACCCGTCCTGCGCAGTTATCCGCCGGTTGGGCGGTGCCGATGGGCACCGTGGGCGGGATGTTCGGGGCGTTGTTTGGCAGTGGCGGCTTTTTATACGCGATCTATTTGAACAGTCGCCTGCCCAAAGAGGCGGCCCGCGCGACCCAGAGTGCGCTGATCAGTTGCAGCACGGTGGTGCGCTTGAGCCTGTTTGCCGTCGCAGGTGTATATGCCGAGCTACCCTTGTTGGTATTGGCGCTGTGTTTGTTGCCGGCCATGGCCCTGGGGTTGTGGATCGGGCGGCGGTTGACCATGAGATTGTCCCGGGAGGCATTTGTGCGGCTGGTGACCTGGTTGGTGCTGGCCAGCGGGATTGCCTTGATCGGGCGGTACTTGAGCACTTGACCTGAGAGTGTCAGGGATTAAGCTGCCGCCCGCATTTCCTGTGGGCGCGAGCAAGCTCGCTCACACAAGGGTGAATATTCAGTATTTGCAGGGTCTGCACCCATGAATTCACAAAGCATCATCGTCCCGAAAATCTCCACGTTGCTGGTCCACGAACCCCGGGCTCGCGCGGTGGTGCGGTGGCTGGTGCGCAAAAACATCGTCCAGGAAGAACTGACCACCTGTGGCCGCACCGGCAACCGCATGGGCCACGCCATTGCCGACGGTGCCCGCGCGGTGGTGCTGCACCCGGAAGCGCTGCCGTTTGGCGAGTCGATCAATGGCTTGGAGATCGTCACCAAACGCTGCATCTATACGCCGGCCAAAGGTTTCCTTGAAGAGGCGGGATGCGCCGAGTGCCGCAAGGAAGTCGGCGAAGCACTGTTCGAAAGCCTGGAAGACTGGATGCCGGGCCGCACCGATAATTTCACCTGTCCCGAATGCGGGCATGAAGATGACATCAACGGCTTTCTTTTCTTGCAGGAATGCGGTTTTTCCAACCTGGGATTTATCTTCAACAACTGGGCAGAAGCCGGGTTCAAGCAGAGCTTTATCGATGAATTTGCCGATTGGCTGGATCAGCCGGTCAGTTGGGTGAAAGTCGAACTGTAGGAGCACAGCTTGCTGGCGATGACGGACTTAAGGACACCATCGCGGGCAAGCTGTGCTCCTACAGAATTCGGGTTTAAATACCCGTCGATCGACCCTGTCGATAATAGACAGAGTTTTACATTGAACCCGAGGGGGTGTCTGACTATAATGGCGCGCTTCCATTTTCCCGCTCGGGAGCCCCCGCGATGCTGCGTATCAGCCAAGAAGCTCTGACATTCGACGACATTCTCCTAGTGCCTGGTTATTCCGAGGTGCTTCCTAACGAAGTCAGTCTCAAGACCCGCCTAACCCGTGGCATCGAGCTGAATATTCCTCTGGTTTCTGCCGCCATGGACACCGTCACTGAAGCCCGTCTGGCAATCGCCATGGCTCAGGAAGGTGGCATCGGCATCATCCACAAGAACATGACCATCGAGCAGCAAGCTGCCGAAGTGCGCAAGGTCAAACGTTACGAAGCCGGTGTGGTCAAGGACCCGATCACGATCGAGGCGGATGCCACGGTTCGTGAACTGTTCGAACTGACCCGCATGCACAATATCTCCGGCGTTCCGGTACTGCACGATGGCGACCTGGTCGGCATCGTCACTTCCCGTGACGTGCGTTTCGAGAACCGTATGGACGTCTCCGTCCGTGAAGTGATGACGCCTAAAGAGCGCCTGGTCACGGTCAAGGAAGGCGCCGACAAGCACGACGTTCGCGAGCTGTTGCACAAACACCGCATTGAACGCGTACTGATCGTCGACGACAAATTTGCCCTCAAAGGCATGATGACCGTCAACGACATCGAAAAAGCCAAGGCTTACCCGCTGGCCAGCAAGGACGATCAAGGTCGTCTGCGTGTGGGCGCTGCCGTCGGTACCGGTAAAGACACCGGTGACCGCGTCGCTGCCCTGGTCAACGCCGGCGTTGACGTGGTGGTGGTCGACACCGCACACGGTCACTCCAAAGGCGTGATCGACCGCGTTCGCTGGGTCAAACAGAATTTCCCTGAAGTGCAGGTCATCGGCGGCAACATTGCCACCGGCGCTGCCGCCTTGGCCTTGGCCGAAGCGGGCGCTGACGCGGTCAAGGTCGGTATCGGCCCTGGCTCGATCTGCACCACCCGTATCGTCGCCGGTGTCGGCGTCCCGCAAATCAGTGCCATCGCCAACGTCGCCGCTGCCCTTGAAGGCACTGGCGTTCCGTTGATCGCCGACGGCGGCATCCGTTTCTCCGGTGACCTGTCCAAGGCCATCGTAGCCGGTGCTTCCTGCGTAATGATGGGCTCGATGTTCGCCGGTACTGAAGAAGCGCCGGGCGAGATCGAACTGTTCCAGGGTCGTTCGTACAAGGCTTACCGTGGCATGGGTTCGCTGGGCGCCATGTCCCAGGCTCAAGGTTCCTCCGACCGTTACTTCCAGGACTCTTCGGCAGGCGCCGAGAAGCTGGTTCCGGAAGGCATCGAAGGGCGTGTTCCTTACAAGGGCACCCTGAGCGCCATCATCCATCAACTGATGGGCGGCCTGCGTTCCTCGATGGGTTACACCGGCAGTGCCGACATCGAAGAAATGCGCACCAAGCCTGAGTTCGTGCGGATCACCGGTGCCGGTATGGCCGAATCCCACGTTCACGACGTACAGATCACCAAAGAAGCGCCAAACTACCGCGTAGGTTGAGCCTTCAAGCAAAAAGTTAAGTAACCGGGGCTGTTTTATTCAGCCCCGAGTTGTTTCTGAACTACATAGACGAGACTGACTTCATGGCCCTCGACATTCACGCCCACCGCATCCTGATCCTCGACTTCGGTTCCCAGTACACCCAGCTGATTGCCCGCCGCGTGCGTGAAATCGGCGTGTATTGCGAACTGCATCCGTTCGACATGGACGACGAAGCGATTCGCGAATTCGCTCCAAAAGGCGTCATTCTCGCCGGCGGCCCCGAGTCCGTGCACGTCGCTGACAGCCCGCGCTGCCCGCAAGCGGTGTTTGACCTGGGCGTACCGGTCTTCGGTATCTGCTACGGCATGCAGACCATGGCTGAACAGCTGGGTGGCAAGGTTGAAGGCTCCGAGTTGCGTGAGTTCGGTTACGCCCGTGTCGACGTGGTCGGCAAGAGCCGCCTGCTCGACGGCATCGAAGACCACATCGACGCCGACGGCCTGTTCGGCCTCGACGTGTGGATGAGCCACGGTGACAAGGTCACCAAAATGCCGCAGCAATTCCACATCCTGGCCAGCACCCCGAGCTGCCCGATTGCCGGCATGTTCGACGACGCTCGCGGCTACTACGGCGTGCAGTTCCACCCGGAAGTGACCCACACCAAACAGGGCGGTCGCATCCTCTCGCGTTTCATCCTCGACATCTGCGGCTGCGAAGCCCTGTGGACGCCTTCGAAGATCGCTGAAGACGCCATCGCCAACATTCGCGCTCAGGTCGGCACCGACAACGTACTGCTCGGCCTGTCCGGTGGTGTGGATTCCTCGGTAGTTGCCGCGCTGCTGCACAAAGCCATTGGCGACCAGCTGACTTGCGTCTTCGTCGACAACGGCCTGCTGCGTCTGCACGAAGGCGAGCAAGTGATGGCCATGTTCGCCGAGAACATGGGCGTCAAAGTGATTCGCGCCAACGCTGAAGATCAGTTCCTGAACAACCTGGCCGGCGAGTCCGACCCGGAGAAGAAACGCAAGATCATCGGCCGTACCTTCATCGACGTCTTCGATGCCCAGTCCAACAAACTGGACAACATCAAGTACCTCGCTCAAGGCACCATCTACCCGGACGTGATTGAGTCGGCTGGCGCCAAAAGCGGCAAGGCTCATGTGATCAAGTCGCACCACAACGTGGGTGGCCTGCCGGAAGAAATGAACCTCAAGCTGGTTGAACCCCTGCGCGAGCTGTTCAAGGACGAAGTCCGTCGTCTGGGCCTGGAACTGGGCCTGCCGTACGACATGGTCTACCGTCACCCGTTCCCGGGCCCTGGCCTGGGCGTGCGGATCCTCGGTGAAGTGAAGAAGGAATACGCCGACCTGCTGCGTCGTGCCGACCACATCTTCATCGAAGAGCTGCGTAAAGCCGACTGGTACCACAAAGTCAGCCAGGCATTCGTGGTGTTCCAGCCGGTGAAATCGGTTGGTGTGGTTGGCGATGGCCGTCGTTACGCCTGGGTCGTTGCCCTGCGTGCCGTGGAAACCATCGACTTCATGACCGCGCGTTGGGCTCACCTGCCTTACGAACTGCTGGAAACTGTCAGCGGCCGCATCATCAATGAAATCGAAGGCATCTCCCGCGTCACTTACGACGTGTCGAGCAAGCCGCCAGCGACCATTGAGTGGGAATGATCGCGCCTGAGCCTGTGAAGACAGGTTCGCGACGATTGTGAATAAAAGCTCCTGGCCGAAAGGCCAGGAGCTTTTTTTTTGCACTTCAGGGGACGCGTATACGTTTCATGCCCATGCGATCGAGTGCATTGCCAAGCTCGGTGAGGTTGGCGAAGTGCTTGTTGCTGATGCTCCAGCTCGGGCGCGTGATGTAGACCCCTTTCGAGTCTTGCACGATGGGGGTGCGTACGAGCGAGCCATCACTGCTACGGTGAATTAACAGTATCCGGCTGCCGGAGGGCTCGAGAGTGAGCATGCCCGGTTCTTTCAGGGCCAGGGCCAGTGCCTGCTCCCGGGCAAGCGTTGCGGGAACCTCCAGTTGCAGGCGCAAGTCGCTCCTGACTGGGGGTTGCGGCATCCCCGCCTCATTGGTGCCCATTCGCCCCGGATCCGGTTCGATGCCTGCGGCCTGACCGATTTCGGCACTTTCGATGCGCAGGCCAATTCCTCCTTCCAGCTCGCTGAGGCCCGCGACTCCGTCCCAGGTGTTGGCATGGCTGTCACCGACCAGCGCCACCCATTTGTGCGCGCCCCTGGCAGCCTGGTCGGCGTCGATAACGGACTTGGCAAAGTAGTTCATCATTTTTTGTCGGTAGTCGGCAGGTGCGCTGAGGATTCCTTTCGACCGGTAGCTGGCAGCACAATCGATGGCCTGCACACGGATGTGGTTTTTTTGTGCGCTCTTGACGACTTCCAGAAAGGTGAACTGCCCTGAGGGATCAGTGCTATGGCCTGCGTCGAGTTTCTTAAGGTAGTTTTCCAGATCCTCCGAGAGGTCTCCGCCTCTGTTGAAAATGTCCAGGTCGGCCTGATGGAAGTCGGTGAGCAGGTGTTCCATGTACAGGGTTTTGAATTTCTGTTTGCCGAGCACCTCCATGTTTTCGATAAAGAACTGTTTGCTGCCTACACTTGCGTGGTTTTCGCCGACGATCAGGCTTTCCGATGTCCTGGCGATTCGTTTGATGATGTCCTTGGCTTTGGTCGTCGGGTTAAAGGTCGGGATCTCGGGCCGGGGTGGAAGCGACGGGTTTGCATAGAAGGTTTCGGCGTCCTGATACAGGGTGCGTCTCAAGTCCTTGAATGCTGTCAGGGCAGGGTCAGGTCGATGGATGTTAACGAAGTGGTCATTCATGGCTCTCTCATCCAGAGCACCATTGGCCATCGGTTCAAGCTCTTGTCGCAAGGCAACCGGCACATCGTAGGGCGTCGGTAAACTGTCAAAATCCCGCAGTGGCTCCGGGGCACGACCCCACGGCAGCTTGTCGAAGATCTTTCCCCCACCGTACAACCCGGGACGTGTGAGCGGTTCCCATTCACCCTCAGCGTTCAGGCGAACCGGCAGGCTGCGATAAAACGAAAATGGATTGGCCGGCTCAATGATGACCCAGGTTTTCAGTTCGTTAACGTAGCGGACCTGCCAGTAAGCGTCATTGAGGAGGATGAAGTTTCCGCCAGTCGCTGGCTGATAGATGTTCCGGAATTTCCCCGCTTCGCTGACAGGTTCCAGCCCGTCAAGAATCTCATTGGTCTCGAAGGGGGCAAACAGATCCTTGCCGTCGACGACATAAGAGCGACCAGAGGCTGCGATTTCAATTCTTGCCAAGGTGGATGTCGAGGTTTGCGTTTCGGCTGCGAGGTTTTCCTGAGGCGTGAAGACTTCCCTGGCTTGCGGGACTTCGGCAAGTTCGGCAGCACCCTTGAGAAAAAGCAAATTGAACAGGGTATCGATGCTGTTGACGATCGTGCCAATGACACCGGCCTTGCGGTCGGCTGCGGTCGTGCCGTTGATGGCCTGATCCAGGTTCAGGCCGATGTTGGCGATGCCCGCACCGACGGCCGCCAGAGCAACCGGCCAGCCCAACACCGCCATGGAACCGAAGGTTTTGATAAAGGCCGTCAAGTAGCCGATCCACATCTGTTCGCGTAAATCACCGTTGGAGTGCAGAGACACCTGCGCATCGGCGCTCATGCGGGACTTCACCGAGTCACGCAGCCAAGTGAAGGGGTCGGTATTCAATGGCGAGGCGTGCTGATTCAACAGGCTGTGATCGGACTTTCCCCAGGTCACGTAGAGCAAATCGATCGTGTGGTTCAGGCCAACGTTATCGCCACTTTGCTGCTGGGCGGCCAAAGGAAAGTGGGTCATGAAGCGTGCACGGTTATCGGCGTGATTGTTCTGACACAGCAGCCACCAATGGAGGTCATTGGGGGTCTCGAACACATGGAAGGCATCCAGTTCGCCTGGAGCATAGAGGATCTGACATCCATTGCGATCGACAATGCGCAGGATGTCGGTTGCCTGGTAACCGCCGATATCCAGGGGGGTAACCTGCAGTCCGTCGACGGCAGGTGCCTGGGCCTTGAGCATGTCCAGAGTAACCGGCCAGGAGATATTCCCGGCGACGGCCTTGAGCACGGTCTTGAGGTTTTCGTTGCTCAGGCGTGAACCGCCATGTTCCTCCAGCGCCGTGGAGATGAAGTTGAGTTTGGCCAGGATCCGGTAGTCATCGAAATGAGCGCTCCAGAAGGTGTTCATTTTGTTCTGGTAGCGTTCGCTGAAGTTGATTCGCCACAGGTCCTTGATGACCTGGCTGGGGTACATCCGCACTTCGTTGGTTTCGTTATAGATACTGGCGCGAGCATCTTGATTGTAAAATCCGCCCTCACTATCCAGCAGGTCGGCGTTGTCCTGATCATGGGCATGAAAGCGCTGAACCACCAACTGTGGGAGGGTCAGTGATTCACAAGGTGTGGGGACGTGTTCCCAGAACAGGAAGGCCTGGGTGCTGCTGGCGGAAATATTGTCGAAACGATGCCACCAGACCTGATCCGGGTCGATGTTCCTGATGTTGTATTTGTCCAGAATGCCCTGGGCTTCCACGTGCGCCAAATCGTGCATGTCCGGGCAGGCCTCTACAAAGGGCATGACCAGGTCTTTGAGCGACTGCTCGTCAGCCGGATCGGGCAGGAGGGACGGGGAGGTCGTTTCAATTGAATTCACTTCTCGCTCCTTGAGAAATTGGGGATAGGAGACCGGTCATCACGTTCGTAATGACCGGAGTATTGGGAATGATCTGCTCGATGCACTTTTTGCTTACAGAGGCAGGCGTCCTTCTAGTTTCAAGCCTATACCAGTGAGTGCCCGCGTAAGATCGCCGATATTCGCGTAGGGGATCTGGTGCAGATCGGGCCAGGAAGGGCGGTTGATCAGATACCCTCCGTCAGCCGTTCGTTCAATCAACGTACGCATGATCTGGCCGTCTCTGCTGCGATGAATCAACGTCCAGGCGCCGTTCCAGTCCTTTAAGGTGAACATGCCTTGGCGGAACAGCAGCCGGTCGTAGTCGGCCGCCGTTCGTTCAAGCATCGGCAGCGGCACCTTGATGCTCAGGTCGGCGTACAAGGTGTCGAAATCTCCATGCATTTGTTGCTGTGCCGGGCCCAGGTTACGGCCCACATCGATGCCTGGATCTACCTCAATAAGCGGACTGAGTTCGGGAAGAACTTCCTCAACGCGCAAACCGATTCCGCCATTCATTTCGCTGATGCCGGCGATACCTCTGAAGGTATTGGTGTTTTCCTGGCCCGTCAGCACGACCCATTTTCCAGAGCCATTGAGTGATTCGTTGGTGTGGATGATCGTGTTGGTGAGGTAGTTTTTGATCGACTGTTCCGCCGTGTCACTCAAGGACGCACCTTCATACTTGTAGCTTGCCAGGCAGTCGGTGGCCTGGATTCGAATGCCGTGCTGTCGGGCGATTCTGACGAGCTTCAGCGGGGTGAATTGTCCGGAAGGGTCGCTTTGCAGCTGATTCAGATATTTCTCCAGCTCCGTGGATATCTCTCCCGTTCTGGTGAATGCATCCAGGTCAAATTGATTGACGTCGTTGAGCAGTCGATGCAAATAGATCGTTTTGACGCCTTGTCTGGCCAGTGTCTGCATGTTCTCGATCAGGAATCGCATGCTCGCGATGCGATCCCGGCTCTCACCAACGACCAGCCCCCGCGCGGCTTCGAAAATCTTTTCCAGGAGATCCGTCACGGTGGTCGATGGCGTTATGACGGGGAGTACCGGACGCGCGGGCAGCGAGGCGAAAAAGTCGGGCCGTGAATAGAAGCTGCGGGTATCGCCGGTCAGCCGTGTGCGGAGTGGGGCGACATGTTCTTCATAGTCTGAAATCCCCTTCATGCTTCCGTCGGGCAGGCGCATGACTTTGAAATGTGTTTGTTTTATACCCAGCGCCAGCCTCCTCAGGCGGTATAGCCCTGGAGCATCGTATTTTGTGGACGGACTGCGCAGGGAGGACGGTGGGCGGGATTGAGAGGCCGATTGAGACGTTCCCGGCACCGGTTCGCCAATCTCTTTGCCGCCGCCCTTGAGCCCGGCTCGCGGCGTCAGTTCCCATTCGCCCTGAGCATTCAGGCGTACCGGCATTGATCCTGAAAAGGCGTTAGGGTTTTTCGGGTCAATGATTGCCCAGCTGCCACCACCGTTGACGTCGCTTTCGTAGCGCACGTAATAGGCCGTGTCATTCATCATGATGGCGTTTGGAGGGTTGGAGTTGAGTGTATAGACCCCCTGGAATTTTCCACTGTCGGCGAGTGGTTCGCTTTCCAGAATGTCATTGCTTTGCCAGTGTTCCGGCACTTCAACGGGCGAGCCGGAATCCCCTGGCACGGGGGTCAATCCTTCGACTTGAGAGGGTGTCTCCTGCGCGCCGTCGGAAACTCGCGGTTCTTCCGGGCTTCCAGGTCCAACCGGATTGCCCACCTCTTTCAGCTCAGCCATTTCGACCGCTTCGGCGGTGGCGACCGACGCTCCAACTTCCTCCAGCGCACCAACGCCTTTGAGCAGCGGAATGTTGAACAGGGTATTGATGCCAGCGAGTACGGCACCGATGACACCGGCCTTGCGCGCCTCAGCCGTCTTGCCGTTGACCGCTTTATCGATGTTCAACCCCATGGCGGCCAGACTGGCCCCGATCACCGGCAACGCGATCGGCCAACCGAGCATCGCCAGCGGACCAAACACATGCAAGCCAACGGTCAGGTAACCCAGCCACAGTTGTTTGCGCATTTGCCCATTGGAGATCAGCGTCAGATCGGCGTCTGCCTGCATGGTGCTCTGTACTGAACGACTCAGCCAGGTGAATGTATCGCCGCTGATGGCGATAGTCTTTTGATTGATCAGGTGGTGGTCGGACTTGCCCCAGGTGCTCACCAACTGATCCATAAGAGGCGTGATGTTGTCATTGATGGCCTGACGTTCAGACACTGGGAAATGGGTCATGAACTCGGCAAGGCGCGTATCGTCATTCATCTGAAGCAAGATCCACCAATGCAGATCCGCAGGTTTCGGGTGCACGTGGAACGCTTCGGCCGCACCGGGAACATAGGTGATCTGCCGTCCGTCCCGACCAACGATACGCAGGATATCGGTGGCGACATGTCCTGCTACATCCAGCACAAAAAAACCAGCCTCCCCGGTTGTAGAGACTTTGGCTTGTAATCCCGCCAGGGTTATCGGCCAGGTCAGGTCGCCGACAGCAGCCTTGATGACGGTCTGAAAATCTTCTTCCTCCAGCTGACCGTTTTGCCGGGCTTCGACGGCTTTGCTGAGGAAGTTGCATTTGGCCAGGGTCCGGTAGTCTTCAAAATGAGTGCTCCAGAAGGCGTGCATTTTGCTCAGGTAGCGGTCGCTGAGGTTGAGTCGCCACAGGTCCTTGAGGACCTGGCTGGGGTACATCCGCACTTCGTTGGTTTCGTTGTAGAGGCTGGCGTGTGCGTCCTGGTTGTAAAAACCGCCATCGCTGTCCAGCAGATCGGCGTTGTCCTGATCCGTGACGCGGTATCGATGGATGACCAGTTGCGTCAGGGTCAGTGATTCGCTGGGTTGTGGCGCGTGCTCCCAACCCAGGAAGGCCTTGGTGCTGCTGGCCGAGACATTGTCAAAGCGATGCCACCAGACCTGGTCGGGGTCGATGTCGCTGATGCCGTATTTTTTCAGAATCTCGCTGGCGATCGCGTGGGCTTCATCTTGCAAACCCGGACAGGCTGCCACAATGAGGGGGGCCGTGACTTTGAGGTGTTCCTTGTCGGAGCCATTGGGAAGCACCGTCGTATTTGTTTGATTGAGCATGCTCTCACTCCTTGAGAAATAGGGATCGAGAATTACCCATTTGTTCGAATTAGGTGCACTACATAGTTATGCCCATTCGCGCTTCGATAGGGTGTAGGGGCCAGATCCGACAAGGCTGCCGGGTGCGGCCATCCGCCGCGCCACCCTTACTGTTTCTCAACCGCAGGTGTATCGTATTCGCCTTTTGCAGGCGCCAGGCCTGTCGCTGATACGTGAGGTAGTTGAGTTCATGTCCTTTACCCGTCGACAAATACTCGGTGGTCTGGCCGGTCTTGTGGTGGTTGGCGCGGGGGCTGGTGGCGCGTCGCGTTACTGGCTGGGCAAGAGGGCCGAGGCGGACGCCGGCCACGACTATGAGCTGATTGCGGCGCCGCTGGACGTCGAACTGGTCGCCGGGCACAAAACTGAAGCCTGGGCGTTCGGCCCGTCGGCGCCGGGCACGGAATTGCGGGTTCGCCAGGGCGAATGGCTGCGGGTGCGTTTCATCAACCATCTGCCGGTCGCGACCACTATCCACTGGCACGGCATTCGCCTGCCGTTGGAAATGGACGGCGTGCCGTACGTTTCGCAATTGCCGGTGCTGCCGGGCGAATACTTCGACTATAAATTCCGCGTGCCCGATGCTGGCAGCTACTGGTATCACCCGCACGTGAACAGCAGCGAAGAGCTCGGTCGCGGGCTGGTAGGCCCGTTGATCGTCGAAGAGCGTGAGCCCACCGGTTTCAAGTACGAGAAAACCTTGAGCCTCAAGAGCTGGCATGTGGATGAAGAAGGCGCGTTCGTCGCGTTCAGCATTCCTCGCGAAGCCGCTCGTGGCGGCACGGCGGGGCGTCTGTCGACCATCAACGGTGCCTCGCAAGCGGTGATCGACTTGCCTGCCGGACAGATTACTCGTGTTCGCTTACTCAACCTCGATAACACGTTGACCTATCGCCTGAATATTCCCGGCGTCGAAGCGCAGATCTACGCGCTGGACGGCAACCCCATCGAGCCGCGCCCGCTGGGCAAGGAATACTGGCTCGGCCCGGGCATGCGTATTTGTCTGGCAATCAAGGCACCGCCGGCCGGCGAGGAGTTGTCCCTGCGCAACGGTCCGGTACGCTTGGGTACGTTCCGTTCGGTGGCGAATAGCGATGTATCGACTGAATGGCCGCCCGCGCTACCCGCCAACCCGGTGGCTGAGCCGGACCTGGCCAATGCCGAGAAACTCAACTTCAATTTCGAGTGGGTCGGCTCTGTGTCGGTCAACGTCGAAAACGGCAAACCGCCGAGCCTGTGGCAAATCAACGGCAAAGCTTGGGATATCACTGACAAGACCTGCGCCGACCGGCCGATTGCCAAGCTTGAAAAGGGCAAGAGCTACATTTTCGAATTGAAGAACATGACTCAGTATCAGCACCCGATTCACTTGCATGGCATGAGCTTCAAGGTCATTGCTTCGAACCGGCACAAGGTCATTCCGTACTTCACCGACACCTATCTGTTGGGCAAGAACGAGCGTGCGCAAGTGGCGCTGGTGGCGGATAACCCGGGCATCTGGATGTTCCATTGCCATGTGATCGATCACATGGAAACCGGCCTGATGGCCGCCATCGAGGTGGCGTGATGCGTCAGATTCGTCCAACCGCCATCATCGACCGCAGCCGTGATCGCGACTTCATGCGCGAAGCCCTGGCCCTGGCGGCTCAAGGTGCCGCGCTGGGTGAAGTGCCGGTGGGCGCGGTGCTGGTGCAGGACGGTGAAATCATTGGCCGCGGCTTCAACTGCCCGATCAGCGGCAACGACCCGAGTGCTCATGCCGAGATGGTCGCGATCCGCGCGGCGGCGTTGGCGGCCAGCAATTATCGCCTGCCGGGCAGCACGCTGTACGTGACCCTGGAGCCGTGCAGCATGTGCGCAGGCTTGATTGTGCATTCGCGGATTGCGCGGGTGGTGTATGGCGCGCTGGAGCCCAAGGCCGGGATTGTGCAGAGTCAGGGGCAGTTCTTTACCCAGGGCTTTTTGAATCACCGGGTATTGTTTGAAGGCGGGGTGTTGGCGCAGGAGTGTGGGGCAGTGCTCAGCGAGTTCTTCAAGGCCCGAAGAGCCAAACCAACAGACTGAACACGTAAAATCTGTAGGCGCCGAGCAAGCTCGGCGCCTACAGGTTATGCGTTATTTGCGGGCCACAATGACAGCACGCATCGGCGCCGGCAGCCCTTCAATCGTCTTGCTGTGATCGTCCGGATCAAGGAAGTCACTCAACGATTGATACTTCATCCACTCCGTCCCGCGCTGTTCCTCGACCGTGGTCACGCTCACGTCAACGCAACGCACATCCGTAAACCCGGCACGCCGCAACCATAGCTCCAGCGCCGGTACCGACGGCAGGAACCACACGTTGCGCATTTGCGCGTAGCGGTCTTCCGGCACCAGCACCTGCTGTTGATCGCCCTCGATCACCAGCGTCTCCAGCACCAACTCGCCGCCCTTGACCAGGCAATCTTTCAGCGCCAGCAAATGCTCGATCGGCGAGCGGCGATGGTAGAACACGCCCATGGAAAACACCGAATCAAAGCCTTCCAGCTCCGGCGGCAGGTCTTCGAACGGGAATGGCAGGTGCCAGGCATTGGGTTCGGACAGGTAACGCTGCACCGCCTGGAACTGGCAGAAGAACAGCCAGTTCGGGTCAACGCCGATCACGCTGTCGGCACCGGCGCCGAGCATGCGCCACATGTAATAGCCATTGCCGCAACCGACGTCGAGGATGCGTTTGCCCTTCAGATCCAGATGCGGGGCGACGCGCGACCATTTCCAGTCCGAACGCCATTCGGTGTCGACGTGTACACCAAACAGATCAAACGGCCCTTTGCGCCACGGCGACAACCCCATCAGCGCAGTACGCATCTGCGCGCGGGTTTCGTCGTCGCAACGGGTGTCCAGCATCAAGCCATTGAGCAAGTCGACGTCGCTGGGCTGAATCTTCGGCAAGGCATCCAGCGCACTCTGCCAGCGCTCCAGGTCGCCGTGACCCTTTTCCATTTTCTTGTCGAGTTGCGCTTGCAGGGTGTTGGCCCATTCGGCCAATGGTGTACCGGCCAGGCGGCGGGCGAGGGGGGACAGATCAATCATGGCAAGGCAATCAACGAGGCAAAGTTAAGACACTGGAACCACGGCACGACTTTCGAGAACCCGGCGGCCAGCAGGCGCTCGCGGTGTTCTTCGAGGCTGTCGGGCTTCATGACATTTTCGATGGCGCTGCGCTTCTGGGCGATTTCCAGTTCGCTGTAGCCGTTGGCGCGTTTGAAGGCGACGTGCAGGTCGGTGAGCAGCGCGTGTTCTTCGAAGTCGTTGAAACGCAGCTTCTCCGACAGAATCAGCGCGCCACCGGGCAACAGTGACTGGCGGATGCGCGAGAGCAACGCCGTGCGCTGGTCCGGGGCGATGAATTGCAGGGTGAAGTTCAGCGCCACCACCGAGGCCGGTTGAAACTCAAGGGCGAGGATGTCGCCTTCGATCACTTCCACCGGCAGCAACTCCTGGAACATCGAGTCTTGAGCGTTGAGGTATTCGCGGCAACGCTCGACCATCGCCGCAGAGTTATCCACAGCGATCACGCGGCAACCGTCGGTGCGCACGTGACGGCGCAAGGCCTGAGTCACGGCACCTAGGGATGAACCGAGGTCGTAGAGCACGCTGTTGGGCTGGGCGAATTGCGCGGCGAGCACGCCGAGGTTTTCCACGATGGTCGGATAACCCGGCACCGAGCGCTTGATCATGTCCGGGAACACCCGCACCACGTCCTCGTTAAAGGAGAAGTCAGGCACCTGGGCCAAAGGCTGGGCGAAAAGGCGATCGGGTTCTTTGCTCACGGCGGTTCCAGCGGCGTTGGTGGAAAAGGCCGGCATTTTAGCCAAATTGACGGGGGGATGCGCGGGTTGTCTGATAAACCGTGAGGGATGCCCGGCGGGGATTCTGACTAGCGAAGGTCAGAGAGCTGTAGTTGGAGAGGGAACACTAAATGAAAAACGAATGGCCAAGTCCCGAATCAGGGGCTTGGCCATTCAAAATTTAAAGAGTTATCGCTGTGGTTCCATCAACACAATATAGGTGGATTTACCAGCGATACGGAGCTCTTTATTCCTCCCGTTTACGCCTTTAAAATCAAAGCTGATTTCATAATGTAACTCTTCGGTATTGTTTTCGATTGCCTCTACGGTGAACGATCCACTCTTGGGTTGATAGTGGTGGGAGGTGATAAACCCAGGGATTGTTCCAGTTTCGAAGTAGTAAGCCTCGAGAAACGGGAAGTCTGAATCTGAGACTGAATAGGTGCCGGATTGAATATTTTTGTCGAAGATAAGTACCAGACCCTTTTTGCATCTGGATGAGGTGTCTTCGGTATTTGCACGAGTGATGAGCGCAATCAGATCACTGTTAGTGTCGGCTTCGAATTCTACGATTTGACTCTCGAACTTTACGCGACGGGAAACAGTAGCGCTTGTTTCAGCACTGACGGTGATAATCGGATCAGCAGGGCCGCGTTTGTTGCCTTTAAAGAAACTCATAATGTCCTTCCTTGCGTGAGTGGTGTAGTTGCGTAGAACCACGTGAACAATAAGTTCGCAAGGAGGACAGATATACTGTCAAACCTGACAGGTAGTTAGACTTTTGGGCTATTACTTCGTATTTTCTTATGCGGGTGCTGAACCCGCATTTGTTCAGGCTCTGACATTCATCAATGATTGTTTTTCGAAAACGCCGACGCTGTAATTCCCCATTGCCCCAGCCAATAACTGAGGATGATTACATAGGGCGCTGCGTCGAATGGCGCGACAAAACGGCTGATGCCAATCACGCTGTCTGAGAACACGAACGCCACCGCACCTGCCGCCGCCAGCAGCGCTGAGCGTTTGGGGACTTCAGTGCCCAGTCGAGCCAGTGCCCGCCAGAGCATGGCGCTGATGGCCAAGCCGTAAACAATCACTGGGATCAGCAATGGGCCAAGGCCGTGGGAAATCAAAATCCCCAGCAACACCGCGCCGACTCCCAACGCAATCACCAATGGCAACACCGCCAATCGCCGGCAATCGCTCAAATAGGCTTTGAGATAAGCCAGATGCGCAACCAGAAACGCGCCAAGGCCAAACACAAACAGATCCCCTGGCCACGCCAGTAAAACATCGCCGAGCAGCGAGAAAATCAGGCCTAGGCTGATCCACCGGCGATAGTCGCCGGGCGGCGCGTCATGCAGCCAACCGAGCAAGGCCAGCACGGGCATAGGTTTGACCAGCAGGCAGAGCAACGTTGCCTGCATGCTCACGCCGTACAGGAAGGTCACTGCGCCCATCAGCGCCAGAATGAGCCAGCCCACGATCAGTTAACCGAGATCGCGCAATCGAAAGTTTCCACCGGCAATACCTCCGGGGCCCAGGGTTGTTGTGATGTCAGACGCAAGCGCCCGGTACCGGCAGTGAACGCCTGAAAGCGCCAGGTCGAGAGGCCGGCGCTGCCGACGATTCCGGCGTCTTCCGGGTTGCTGTAAACCTCAGGGCTGAGCGCATGTAACACACCACCGGCCGAATCCTGAATCGCCCAGCGGTAACCCGTGGACGGGTTGCTAGGCAGGGTCAGGATCAGGTTTTGCCCGCTGTTCAGTTTCACCGGGCATTCGCTTTGTTTTACTACGGTCACGTTCTGTTTCGGTTGCGTGGCGCAGGCGGCCAGCAAGGACAGGGCGAGGAGAACAAACAGGCGGATGGGGGACATAAGGTCAGGGGCTCCGGCATTCACGACGAACGGCGAGCATAACCGAAGATGAGACAAAGTGTGACGATGTTGCGGGACATGATCGTTCCCACGCTCTGCGTGGGAATGCCGCCCGGGACGCTCCGCGTCCCATCACAAGCTGACGCAGAGCGTCACAGGATGCATTCCCACGCGGAGCGTGGGAACGATCAGGTTACGGGGTCAGAACAAAATCTTCGCCACATCCGCAAAACGCTTGGCGAAGTGCACGGTGATCCCTTCCTTCAGATAGTCCGGCAGTTCATCAAAGCTGCCACGGTTAGGCTCCGGCAAGATCAATTCAAAGATCTTCTGCCGCCGCGCCGCAATCACCTTCTCGCGCACCCCGCCAATCGGCAGGACATGCCCGGTCAGCGTCAGTTCGCCGGTCATGGCCACGCCTTTTTTCGGTGGCTGGTTGCGCGCGAGCGAGAGCAGGGCGCTGGCCATGGTCACGCCGGCGCTCGGGCCGTCCTTGGGGGTGGCGCCTTCCGGGACGTGCAGGTGGACGAAGGCTTCGTCGAAGAACTTCGGATCACCGCCAAACGACTTCAGGTTGGAGCTGACGTAGCTGTAGGCGATTTCCGCCGACTCTTTCATCACATCACCCAATTGCCCGGTGAGTTTGAAGCCACGGTTCAGCGTGTGGATTCGCGTGGCTTCAATCGGCAAGGTGGCGCCGCCCATGCTGGTCCAGGCCAGACCAGTGATAACGCCGGTGCCGGACAGCACTTGCTCGTTGCGAAACACCGGATGACCGAGTGAGGCTTCAAGGTCTTTCGGGCCGACTTTGATCACCGCTTTGGGTTCGTCGATCAACTTCACCACGGCTTTGCGCACCAGTTTGCCCAGTTGCTTTTCCAACTGGCGTACGCCGGCTTCACGAGCATAACCGTCGATCAATGCTTTCAGGGCGCTGTCGCTGATGCTCAGGCTGCCTTTGGACACGCCGGCCTTTTCCAGTTGCTTGGGCCACAGGTGGCGTTTGGCGATGGCGATTTTTTCTTCGGTGATGTAACCCGACAGGCGAATCACTTCCATCCGGTCGAGCAACGGGCCGGGGATCGAGTCCAGGGTGTTGGCGGTGCACACGAACAGCACTTTCGACAGGTCCAGACGCAGGTCCAGGTAATGGTCGAGGAATTCGACGTTCTGTTCCGGATCAAGCGTTTCCAGCAGCGCCGAGGCCGGGTCGCCCTGGTAGCTTTGGCCCATCTTGTCGATCTCGTCGAGCATGATCACCGGGTTCATCACTTCGACGTCTTTCAACGCCTGCACGAGTTTGCCCGGTTGCGCGCCGATGTAGGTGCGGCGGTGGCCCTTGATCTCGGCTTCGTCGCGCATGCCGCCGAGGCTGAAGCGGTAGAACGGCCGGCCGAGGGATTCGGCGATGGACTTGCCGACGCTGGTTTTACCCACGCCCGGCGGCCCGACCAGCAGCACAATGGAGCCGCTGATCTCGCCTTTGTAAGCACCGACCGCGAGGAATTCGAGGATGCGGTCCTTGATGTCGTCGAGGCCGGCGTGGTGTTTGTCCAGTACCTTGCGTGCGTGCTTGAGGTCGAGTTTGTCTTCGCCGAACACGCCCCACGGCACCGAAGTCGCCCAGTCGAGGTAGTTGCGGGTGACCGCGTACTCCGGCGAGCCGGTCTCGAGGATCGACAGCTTGTTCATTTCTTCTTCGATGCGTTTTTGCGCCTGCGGCGAGAGCACTTTGCCGGTCAGGCGTTGCTCGAACTGCTCGATGTCGGCGCTGCGATCATCCTTGGTCAGGCCCAGCTCTTGCTGGATGACCTTGAGTTGTTCCTTGAGGAAGAACTCACGCTGATGCTCGCCGATCTTGCGGTTAACTTCGGCGGAGATCTCTTTTTGCAGGCGCGCGACTTCGACTTCCTTGCGCAGCATCGGCAGGACTTTTTCCATGCGTTTGAGCATGGGCACACAGTCGAGCACTTCTTGCAGCTCGCTGCCGGTGGCCGAGGTCAGGGCGGCGGCGAAGTCGGTCAGCGGCGATGGATCGTTGGGGCTGAAGCGGTTGAGGTAGTTTTTCAGCTCCTCGCTGTACAGCGGGTTGAGCGGCAGCAGTTCCTTGATCGCGTTGATCAACGCCATGCCGTAGGCCTTGACCTCATCGGTCGGCTCGGTCGGCTGGTGCGGGTATTCGACTTCCACCAGGTACGGCGGGCGATGGTGTTTTAGCCAGGTTTTGATGCGCACCCGGGTCAGGCCCTGGGCGACAAATTGCAGTTTGCCGTTTTCACGACTGGCGTGGTGCACCTTGACCAGCGTGCCGTACTCCGGCAGTGCGCCAGTATTGAAATGGCGCGGGTCTTCCTGGGGCGCGTCCATGTAGAACAGGGCCAGGGAGTGGTGATCGGCTTTGCTGACCAGGTCGAGGGTTTCGGCCCAGGGTTCTTCGTTGACGATGACCGGCAGCACTTGGGCCGGGAAGAACGGGCGGTTGTGGATCGGGATGATGTAGACCTTGTCCGGCAGGTTCTGGCCGGGCAGGGCGAGGCCTTTGCCGGTGGCGTGGTGTTCGATTTGTTCGGCTTCGTCGTACTCGCTTGGGTCTTCGGGGAATTCTTGCTGGTCGCTCATGGGGCACCTGCGCAATTGGGTATGGGTGTTAGATGGGGCAGGTGGGGGGTGGTTTCAATGGCTCGCGATGTTTCCGAGTGTGTGTTCAGGGTTTGGACAGGTGGCTTTTGACTTGGCGGCCTCTGGGCCGACCATGTTGTTGGTTTTGGTGTACATATCCGTTTCTGCGGTAACGGCCACTTAGGGTTTCGCCCTTACGGCGACTCACTTTTTTTTCAAACGCCAAAAAAAAGTAAGCAAAAAAAGGCTCGCCCCGAGCGTCCGGCCCCTCGCCTGGGCTCGGCGTTCCTTCGCTCCGGTATCCATCCGGAGACACTGCCCTCCGGTCGGCTTCGCTTCGACCTACATGCAGCGTGTTCGACTGCGTCGAACGGCGCTGCGCGCCACTCCCCGGATGAACACCTCCACTCAGCCTCCCGAAGGGGCGGGTGGATCAAGATCAAGAGCTGAAGGCGAGCTAACGCTCGGCCTGATGAGTGGTGAAGAGCGGCGGGTGTACACCGATTCATTGTAGGAGCTGGCTTGCCAGCGAATGCGACCTGACAGCCGATCAATCTCTATCAGATATACCCGGCCCATTGTGGGTGCGAGCCTGCTCGCGAATGCGGCATGACATTCAGTGTTGATGTCGACTGACACACCGCTTTCGTGAGCAGGCTCGCTCCCACAGGGGATTGGCTTCTGCTGGGGGATTAGCGGTGTGGTGAGGGTTTTGGTAGTTCGAGGTTATCCAGCATCCGGTTCGCCGCCAGTTCGGCCAGTATGACGATCTGCTGAATCGCCATGGCCGTGTTCCGGTGCGGGCCTTCCAGATAGGCGGCAAAATCGCTGGCCATCACACTGGCCTGGGCCAACGACTCACAGGTATGGGCCAAGAGGTCTTCGTCTTTGACATCCGGGGCGAGGATAAACATGGTGCTGGGTTTGCGGGTGGCCGGTGATTTGAGCGCAGCGGGGTTGAGGTAGTGATTCAAAGCGCGTTCTGCGGCTTCGTTGAGCTTTCTGGAATCGATGGATTCGTAGGGGGAAACGTCGTCGGTTTCGGGGGGACTTGGGGTTTCTTTGATCATGCTGAAGCTCCATTCGAAGATAGGGAGTTCGCCACGACTGCGACCAAGCAGTTGGGTGGCGAACCGTACGCAGGTTGGTCGACCAGGGAATGGAACCCGGCAGGGCCGAAGCCCTCCCACGCACAGCTCGCCATGAAGCAAGCACGAAAAGTGCGCCATTCTAAACCTGGGCGACCAAACCCGGTCGTTGAATTTGCAGCGACGGGTAAAGCCTATCTCCCTGCCTTCCGACACAACAACCGCCACAACCTGTCGGAATCCCCCTCGAAAACTGCTACGGCTGTAGGACGTCCACTGACTTTTCAGGCCGACCTCGATCCCTTGTAGGAGCTGAGCTTGCTCGCGAAGGCTGTTTAAAATTCAGCATTGAAGTCGTCTGACACACCGCTATCGCGAGCAAGCTCAGCTCCTACAAGGGGTCAGTTGTGTGTTGGGCATTGCACTTAAAAACCATCATCCATGAAAAAGGCGACCCCCTCTCAGGAGTCGCCTTTCCATTAACCGCCGCTAAACCTTACTCGGACAGTTTGTACGCCATCACGTAGTCACCTTGCTTGGTGCCCAGCGATCCATGACCGCCAGCAACAACCAGCACGTATTGCTTGCCGTCCTTGCCGGTGTAGGTCATCGGTGTCGTTTGCGCGCCGGCCGGCAGGCGGCCTTCCCACAACTGCTTGCCGTTTTTCATGTCGTAGGCGCGCAGGTACTGGTCAAGGGTGCCGCTGAGGAAGCCAACGCCACCGGCGGTTGTGAACGTGCCGCCCAGGCTTGGCACACCCATGCTCAACGGGATCGGTACCGGTGAGCTGTCGCGCACGGTGCCGTTCTTGTGCATCCAGATTTTTTCATGGGTGGTCAGGTCGACCGCGGCCACGTAGCCCCACGCAGGTGCCTGGCACGGCAGGCCCATTGGCGACAGGAGGGGTTCGAGGATCACGCCATAAGGCGCGCCTTTGTTTGGCTGCACGCCTTCGGTTTCGCTTTTGCGTGGGCCTTGGGCGGCGATTTCGGCGGCCGGGATCAGCTTCGATTTAAAGGCCATCCAGTCCGGGTTCACGAAAAGGATCTGACGCACTGGATCCACCGAGATACCGCCCCAGTCGAACACGCCGAAGTTACCCGGATAAACGATCGAACCTTGCAGCGATGGCGGGGTGAACGGGCCGTCGTAACGCAGGGATTTGAAAGTGATCCGGCAGACCAGTTGGTCGAACGGTGTCACACCCCACATGTCGCGTTCTTTCAACGGCGGCGGCATGAAGTTGAGGTCGGACTTGGGTTGGGTCGGCGAGGTGTGATCACCGGCGACAGCGCCTTGCGGCACCGGCACTTCGTTGATCGGCACGATCGCTTTGCCGGTGCTGCGATCCAGCACGTAGAGGCTGCCTTGCTTGGTGGACGCAAGCACCGCTGGCTTCACGCCGTCAGCGGTTTTCAGGTCCATCAGGGTTGGCTGGCCGCCGACGTCCATGTCCCACAGGTCATGGTGGGTGAACTGGAAGTGCCAGCGCACTTTGCCGGTTGCGATATCCAGGGCCGTCAGGCCGGCGGCGTGCAGTTCCGATTCCGGAGTGCGTGCGCCACCGAACTGGTCCGGGGTCTGGTTGCCCATCGGCAGGTAGAGCATGCCGAGTTTTTCATCGACCGCGAACATGGACCACATGTTCGGGGAGTTGCGGGTGTAGGTCTGGCCTTCGGCAATCGGCGTCGTGTCGTCCGGCTTGCCGCTGTCCCAGTTCCACACCAGTTTGCCGGTGTGCACGTCGAACGCGCGGATCACACCGCTTGGCTCGTCGGTGGAAACGTTATCGGTGACGTGACCGCCAATCACCACCAGGTCTTTGGTGACCGCTGGAGGCGAGGTGGAGTAGTAACCGCCGGCCGTGAAGCCGCCGATGTTGGCGCGCAGGTCAACCTGGCCCTTGTCGCCGAAGTCTTCACACATCTTGCCGGTGTCAGCGTTCAGGGCGATCAGACGGGTGTCGGCGGTCGGCAGGAAGATTCGGCGTGGGCAGGCATTCTCGACGGCGGCGCTGGCGCTGCCGGTCGGGCTCTGCTCGGAGGCGTAGACGGCGTCATCGTGATACGACACGCCACGGCAGGTCATGTGCGCCCAACCCTTGAAGTTCGCCGCGTTTTGCGTTGAGAGCTTCGGGTCGAAACGCCAGATTTCCTTGCCGGTGTCCGGGTCCAGTGCAATCACCTGGCTGTGCGGCGTACACACGTAGAGCATGCCGTTGACTTTCAGCGGGGTGTTTTCAGCGGTGGTCTCGCCCGGATCGTTCGGGCCCGGCAGGTCGCCGGTGCGGTAAGTCCAGGCCGGAACCAGCTTGTGCGCGTTGGCCGGGGTGATCTGCGCCAGGGGCGAGTAACGATCACCGTGGGCGCTGCGGCCGTAGGAATTCCAGTCACCGTCGGGCATGGCCGGCGCGGTGTTGGTCATGCCCGGCACGCTGTCGCGGTCCAGTTGGCCTTTGATTTCACCCGGGTTGGTGAACTGGCTGGCCAAGGCGGCCACGCCCGCCAGGACCACGGCGACGCTCAGGGCGCCGGTGCCCAGCGGTGCAGCGCCTTCGCGCAGCAGCGGACGGCGGAACCACGGCAACAGCATGACGAGGCCCAGCGCAAACAGCATCGCCAGACGCGGGACCAGTTGCCACCAATCAAGACCGACCTCCCACAAGGCCCACACGGTGCTGGCGAACAGCACCAGTGCGTACAGGCCCAGGGCGGCGCGATGGGCGAGGATCAGCAGTACGCCGGTCAGCGCCAGGCCGATACCGGCCAGCAGGTAATACAGCGAGCCGCCGAGCATGCTCAGCTTGATCCCGCCTGCCAGCATGGCCAGGCCCATTAGCAGAAGCAGAATGCCGAGCAGGGTCGGCAATAGACGGCTTCGACTCAAAGCACCATCAGTGCTCATAGTGTGGTTCTCCGTGACGTTTTAAGTAGTCCCGCGCAAGTTCACTGTAGATGACGATCTGGCGTGGGCATGGGTCAGTTGAAATCTGTTCGGTTGATGCATTCCCTTGTAGGAGCAGAGCTTGCTCGCGATGGCGGTGTGTCAGGCAGCATCAATGTCAACTGACACTCCGTCATCGCGAGCAAGCTCTGCTCCTACAGGTTTTGTGGTGTCGGTTAGAACGACGACTGGATCTTGATCCCGCCAATCAGCGCGTCGTCGACCTGGTCTACGCCTGCGGGGTGGCGGATGTATTGCAAGTTCGGGCGCACGGTCAGCCAGTTTGTGACGTGCACGCCGTAGTAGAGTTCGGCGCTGTATTCGGTGTCTTGCGGTGGCAGGAACGACGGGTCGTCGTAGTCGTAAGCGGCGTGCGCCTGATTGGTCGCTTCGGCGTTTTTGCGGTACGCCGGGTTGACGTGAACCCGGGCCAGGGCGAAACCGATGTCGTCTTTGGCGCGCGCATCGAACAAGCCTTTGTAGACCACGCCGGCCTGGACGTAGTTGTCGATGGCGTTGGTCTTCTTGTCGTGCATCGTGACGTTGGCAAACACGTTCAAACCACGGGAGTGATCGCTGGCGATGCTGGTCACTTGCTGCTGAATAACCAGCCACTCGCCATGCTTGCTCGATGCACTGCGATACGCCTCGCCACTCAGGGCGGCGGGCTGGCCATTGCTGTCCTTGTAGACATCGCTGGCATTGGCGCTGCTGTAGTAATAGCCGACGCGGTATTCGCCCGGCAGGTCATGAACCTTGGGCGACCACACCAGTTCCACTGGCAAAATCGCACCCTGGGTGCCGCTGCCACTGAGCTTGAAGCCGTTGCCGCGATCCAGGTTCGACGGGTTTTGCTCATAGGCGCCGACCTGCGCGTACAACTGCGGCGTGAGGTGATATTTGACGCGCATCGCCCACTGGCTGACGGGCCAGTTGTACCAGATGCCACCGACCCAGTTGCCGACTTGCGAGCCGCAGAACGCCAGGTTCTGGAAGTCGCAGGGGAAGCTGTTGAAGTCTTCGCCTTCACCGAAGCGACCGACCTTGATGTCGAGTTGCTGATCGAAGAATTTCTGCTGATACCACATCTGCGTCAGGCGCCAGGTTTGCCCACGCCCCCAGACTTCCTGAGCCGAAGTAAAGCCGCCCACACGCGGATCGTTGATCCGATCGTTGCTGATGTTATTGCCGTTGCGCTCGGTGAGGGTCAGCTGAAATTCGGCGTCGTCCCAACCGAGGATTTTCTGCAAGTCCAGGTGCGTGCCGAAGGCGAACTGATCGCTGTAACGTGCGGTGCGGTCATGGTCGTAGCCGCCGTGCAGATTGCTGCCCGTTTCGCCGGTGTAATCGACGTTGAAGTCGTAGCCTTTTTCCGAAAGTTCGGTGCGCGTGCCGTTCCAGTCGTCGAGCATCCACGGTGAACTGCTATCGAAGGCGGGAGCCGCCTGGGTGCCGGTGGCGAGGCCCAACGCGGTGAACCCTCCGATCAGGTTCAGGGCTTTTCGGCTGGCAACAGGCGTGAAGACAGCGCTGTCTCGCGAAGTTTGAAAGTAAGGCATAGAGAAGAAATTCGGGGTCTTTTTTCTAGGAAATAAACGGATTGCAGCAGGCATAAAGCAGTAGGCGGAAGCGTTTCAGCTTGGCGGGCGCAAGGATAATGTTCTGTTACAAATAGAGAAAGAGCTTTTACTGACATGGACCCTTTCGGATTTGGTAACAGTGGCGGGCGGCAGTCTTATCAAGGTCACCTACAGTTAGAGATAGCGCACACAGCGCTTCCACCCGATCACACCCTCGGCTAAGGTGCGCGGCTTCCCACTCCTTACACCGCTCGAAGGCCCTGCATGACCGAACAGAACAACAACCCGCTGCACGGCGTGACGCTGGAACAGATCCTCAACGCCCTGGTTGAACATTACGAATGGTCGGGGCTGGCCGAGCGCATTGATATCCGCTGCTTCAAGAGCGACCCGAGCGTCAAGTCGAGCCTGACATTCCTGCGCAAAACCCCGTGGGCCCGGGAGAAGGTCGAGCGCTTGTACGTCAAATTGATGCGCACCAAGCGACCGGTCTGAACATGCCGGGCTCGGCTGCGAGGCGTCGTTTTGTTGCCGTTGCGGCGCTGCTGGGCTGGTCGGGACTGGCCATTCAGCTGTACCTGATTCTCTATTCACGCTGGACTCTGGAAGCCAGTCTCATAGGTGGGCTGGTAAGCTTTTTCAGTTATTTCACCGTGCTGACCAACACACTGGTGGCGACGGTACTGACCTGTGAGTGGACGTCCCGCGAGTCAGCGGCGCGACGCTGGTTTTTACAGCCGTGGGTCAGCAGCGCGATTGCCGTGAGCATCGCCGTGGTGGGGCTGGCGTACAGCGTGTTGCTGCGACATTTATGGCATCCCGAAGGCTGGCAATTTCTGGCTGACGAATTGATGCACGACATCACGCCGCTGCTGTTTCTGGCGTATTGGTGGGTGTGTGTGCCCAAAGGCACGTTACGGCTGCGGCACATTGGCCTGTGGGTCATTTATCCGCTGGTGTACTTCACGTTTGTGTTGTGGCGCGGGCATCAGCTGGCGGTTTATCCCTATCCGTTCATTGATGTCGACAAGTTGGGTTATCCACAGGTGTTTGTGAATGCGGGGGGATTGTTGGCGGGGTTTGTGGTGGTTGCGCTGATGGTGATCGGGCTCGACAGATGGCAGGGTCGAAAGTGAATCTGAACTGTGGCGAGGGAGCAAGCTTCCTCGCCACAGGAACGTTGGCAACCTTTAGTTACTCCTCGTCACTGTCATCCAGCCGCCAGTAGCCGACGGCTTTGACGAACTGCTCATTCAGGCCGTGCTCATCGAGCAATACCCGACGGATCTGCCGCGACACCTTGCTCTCGGTCGCCACCCACGCATATAGATTGCCGCTGGGCACTTGCAGTTGCTTGACGGTGGTCAGCAGATTGTCTTTGCTCCCTTCGCGCAGTACCCAGATCACATCGACCTGTGCGGCGCTTTCCAGGCGTTGCTGTTCGGCACCGTTTTCCACTTCCACAATCACCAGCGCTCGGCGATTCGCCGCGAGGCCTTCGAGGCGACGGGCGATGGCGGGCAGGGCGGTTTCGTCGCCGATCAGCAGGTAGCTGTCGAACATGTCCGGCACGATCATCGAGCCGCGTGGCCCACCGATGTGCAGGTACTGGCCGGGCCTGGCTTGCTCGGCCCAGGTTGAGGCAGGGCCGTCGCCGTGCAACACGAAATCAATGTCCAGTTCCAGGGTGTCGAGGTCGTAGCGACGCGGTGTGTAATCGCGCATCGCCGGCGTCGGCCCGTTGTCTTTGCCGGCACCGAATACCAGCGTTTCCAGTGCCGCTTGCTCCGCTGCGTTCTGCGGGAACAGCAGTTTGACGTGGTCGTCGGTGCCAAGGCTGACGAAGCCGGCCAGCTCCGGCCCGCCCAAGGTGATCCGGCGCATACGCGGCGTCAGGTCGACCACGCGCAACACTTCCAGGCGACGGCGTTTGATCTCATGCATGACTCGGTGGATGGATTGCACGATCACTTCAGTCATTCGGTTTTCTCCTGAGCAGGTTGAACGGCAGGACCATCGACGATGGCTTTTGCAGTGTTGTTGAGCAGGTCGCGCACCCGCAGGATTTCTTCCGGGCTCCAGCGGCCGTGATGCATCTGCAAGGCGTGGCGCAAGTTGTGCACAGCCTCGTGGATCTCGGGCGGGCGGTCATGACCGCGCAGCGAGCGCTTGCTGACCTCGATGCGCATGCGCACGCCGTCCAGCGCAATGGCTTGTTCGGTCAGCGACAGGCGCCCGGCGTCGGTGACGCTGTAGCGTTTTTTCCCGCCCTCGGCGTCGCCCAAAATCATTTCGCTTTCTTCAAGAAAGGTCAGGGTCGGGTAGATCACACCGGGGCTGGGGCTGTAGGCACCGTCGAACATGCTTTCGATCTGGCGAATCAGGTCGTAGCCATGGCAGGGCTGCTCGGCGATCAGCGCCAACAGCAGCAGTTTCAGATCGCCGGTGGCGAACACTCGTGGTCCGCGTCCACCGCGTTCACGGCCGGGGCTTGGGCGTTTTTCGAAGCCGTCACGGCTGTCGCTGTGCTCTCGATGGGAATGATGGTCTCTCATTTTTCGTCTTCTCTCGTGGTCTTTAGATACAACTTAAGATATATCTTTGCGAGAAAGCAAGACACCAGGACGAACGGTCCACGGAGCAGGATGGCATGCGCTGGCAGGCACACGACCGTCGAGAGTGATACGAAGTTTGCTATTTTAGAGTAATTAAACTAATTGTAAGTTGCTGCTGATTATCATTGGCTTGTTATTGCGTGGTCAGTAGTATTGTTCTGACGGAAGTTTGATTGGATATTGCCTGTGTGCTTTTTTAATTGAAACTGTGTGTAGTATCTGTCTGAGGGTAAAACAATTAATTTTTTGTTTTTCTGACTTTTTTCCTTCTATTCAAAAGCCATTCTTACTACATGTTCTTCGGAACTTACGTACTTACTTTCTCGGGCAATTGGCCGATCATTCTCTGGCGTCGAAAGTTAAGCCAGAACGCGATGAGCCGTACTGGCTTGTTCAGACTTTTTCGGCCCAATCCTTTGAAAAGACAGGTACTCAACAATGTTCAATAAGTTTGCAATCGCCGTCCCGATGACCCTCCTGGCACTGAGCACTTCTATGGCGTTCGCTGCGGAAGAAGCGCGCACCACCATCAACATCAGCGCCACCATCCCAAGCAAGGTTTTCCACGCTCAGCCTCGCAATCCTGACTTTGGTAAAGATGAAAGAATGGCCTACGTGCTGGGTGCGGGTACATTGACGCCAGTGCGTGCGACTTACGACGTTCAGCACACCAACGGTTCGGTCGGCGCTTATGTTGAAGGCGGACCACAGCCGTTGTCCAACGGTGCCAACACCATCCCGCTGACCTACACCTTCAACGGCACAACCCTGACAGGCGTTTCGCAGGAAGTGGTAGGCGACACCGAGTCCAACGGCGGCATGCAGGCGGACCTGGTGATCGCCGCCGCCAAGCCATCCGACAGCCAGAATGGTTTGTACACCGCCACCCCGGTGGTGATATTCGACGCTATCCCACGTATTACCCAGTAATACGGTTATGAACTAAGGCCTGGCCTTATTTGATAACGCTTGCCGGTCGACAGGCAACTTCTGCCTGTCGATCGGGTTTTAACGTGTTTATATTCAGAGTATTTCGTTCATGTTCCCGATGACTCCCATCGCGACGGCGCTTGCCCTGCTTTGTTGCGCAACCGCTTTGGCCGCACCAGCAGATAACGCGTATACCCCTCGAAGTCTGTTGGCGCAAGCCAAGGGTTTGCCAACCGAGTTTGAAGAGCACTTCTTTGATGTGCCGCTGGCGGTGCGCGTGGAACTTGATAGCCAGTTTCTCGGTGAGGCGATGGTCGTGTTAACGCGCGATGATCGCATTACCCTCGTTGACTTCACGGATGTCAGCGACAGCCAGTTCAAACCCAGTGAGCGAGACATTTGGTCGAGCTATCTGAAACAAGGCGTGGCCCTCGGCAAATGCGAGGCCAAATGCCCCGAGCAATTGCTGGCCGTGCATTACAGCCTTGAAAACTCATTGGTCTCGATTCTCACGCAAAACGCTGAGCGTGACGATCAGGTGCAACGCTATTACAACCTGCCTGAGGGAGGCAGCACTGGATTGATCGTGCGCAACCAGTTGAACCTTAACGGCGGCCAGGGCCAGGACCTCGGCGGGCGCTATGGTCTGGAGGCCAGCAGCAGCCTGGGTAATTGGACCCAAGCGGTCAATGTTCAGTGGTCCCGGCTGGGCGGCCTGGATAACACGCTCTACCACGCTGTGAACGAGCTTTATACCCAGCGCGAACTGGAAGGCGATTTCCTGCGCCTGGGTTATTTCACCCCCTCATCCGAGGGCCTGTCCCGCCAGCCGCGCACCTTTGGCACCAGCCCCGATACGGCTTTGGGCGTGATGTATGGCAGCTCCGACAGCCTGGCGGTCAACAACCCGAAAGCGGCGGTCTATCCGATTTACGTCACCGCCAATCGGCAAGGGTCGGTGGAGATTTATCGCGACGGTTTGATGATCAATACCCAAGCGGTGCCCGCCGGTTTGCAGACCCTCGATACCCGTCCGCTGCCGGGCGGAATATACGAAGTGGAAGTACGCCTGATCGAAGACGGCCAGATCACGTCCAGCACCCAGGAACTGATCTACAAACCCAGCAACTGGCGCAACCACGACGAACGCTGGCGCTACAACCTGTTCGCCGGGCGTGAATCCGGATTGCTCAGCAACTGGGATCAACCCGACGATGGCGACATGACCGCCGGTGCCGCGTTCAACTACCTGTTGCACCCGCGAGTGATCCTCGGCCTGACCGGCCGGCAGGTGCGCGATAGCCTGCAACTCGGCACATCGGTGGACTGGGCCATCGTCAATAACGCCAGCCTGTATGCCAACGTCTACCAGACCGAAGATTACGGCACCGGTCTCGACGTGCAGGGGCTCTACTCTTATGGCAGCGGCAGCCTTGTCGCCAGCTATAACCGCAGCTGGCTCGACACCACAAAACTGTATGACACCCTGCCCGATGGCACGCGGGTACGGCAGCCCAACGTGTTTATCGGGCAAACCAGTAACTCTTCGTTGTCGATCAACCATCGACTGACCAGCAAAAGCTCGGTCAATGCGCGGGTCTCCTACAGTGAGGGCAACACCAATGGCACCGGGGTGGATCTGGGATGGACCCAGCGGACCCGGCTGTTTGGCAGCGATGCCAATTGGCGATTGTCACTGTTCGATCGGCCGGGCAGCATCAGTTCGGATGACGAGCGCAACCGTGGTGTCGACCTGAGCGTCAACATTGCCTTGGGCGGTCCCGGTGAACAGATCTCCGGCAGCATCGGCTCGCGAACCGCTCGTGAGGGCGGCCGGGATAACAACGCCTCGGTCACTTACCGCAAAGACTTGCAGGATCACATTCTGCAAAGCGTGTCCGCCACGGCCATTACCGATATCTACGGCATCGGCTTGAATACGATGGCAACGATGCAATCGGACCTGGTCAACGGCGATGGTTTCATTCAACGCTCATCGTTCAGCAATGACTTCACCGGTGGCCTGAACCTGGACAGCACCGTGGCCGTCGGCGCGCGGAAGATGGTCGTGACCAGCCAGTACCACCGCAACGGCGCGGGCATGATCATCGATGTGGAATCGGATATCGAAGACATCGCTCTGCGTGCCGACGATTTGAGTGGCGGCAGTGCGATCCTCAAACCGGGGCGCAACTTCTTACCGATCACGGCCTACAAAAGCAGCTCCGTCAGTTTCGATTTCGAAGGTAACCATGTCCCCGCAGCGACCATCCAGCCGGCTCGTTCCAGTTATCACTTGAACAAGGGCGGCGTGGAGTATCGCCAGATCAAGGTCATGAGAACCCTCACCGTGCTCGGTCGCCTGATCGACTCTCAGGGCAACCCGCTCAAGGGCCATCACATCATCAACCATGCCAGTCGTGGCGTGAGCGAAGTGGACGGTTTCTTCTCCATGGAAATGAACGCGGGTTCACCGACCCTGGAAGTGCGTCACGGCAATCAGCTGCTGTGCCAATTCCGCCTCGACCCGAGCCTGGGGCGCACTGAAAACAACGTGCTGATGATCGGTGATCTTCGGTGCACGCCGGATACGTTGGCGGACGCAAATTTTATGGCCCGGTCGGAAGGTTGATGACCCGGTTCAAACGTGATTGATCTACGAGGTAAAGGACTATGAAGCGCCTGTTGGCACTGTTTGGTTATTGCTTGTTCACCACTGCGGCACATGCTGCCCCGAGCATTAATATCGGCACCGTTTATGACTACCTGGACGGGGACAAAAGTACCTATCTGAAGCGCGTGTTCAACGGCGGCGACAGCACCGCATTCGTCAAGGTCAACATTCTCGAGATCCTCTATGCCGCCGACGGCACCTCACAGGAAGTGCCGCTCAAGACCCAAGCCGACGGCAGTGCTCGCGATGGCTTGATGGCCAGCCCGGCACGGTTGATCGTGCCGGCCAATGGCATGCAAGGCACGCGCCTGCTGTACATGGGTGAGCGTGACAAAGAGCGCTATTTTCGGGTGCGTTTCGTCCCGGTGGTGCCGGAAAAAGAAGATGAATTTGCGGTCTCCAGCGAAGAGCGCGAGGACTACAAGAAAGCGCTGTCGGCCGGGGTCACCGTGCTCGCCGGTTACGGTGCGGTGTTTTTTGTGCGGCCCAAGGAGACACGTTTTGACAGCGTGATCGAAAACGGCGCGGGCAACTATGTGATCCGCAACAACGGCAACACGGTGGTGGTGATCGATGAGTTCAAGGACTGCTCGATCAAAAACGAACAGGACTGCCAGCCCACCACCAAACATCACATTCTGGCCGGGCGGACTTTTCAGTTCGAGAAGCAGGCCGGTCGTGAATACCGTTTCACCCTGGTTGAAGGCGAGCGCAGCAAAAAGCTCGATGTGAAGGGATAACCCATGTTCAAGAAACTGACCGTCGTGCTGTTGTCGGCCGCTGCCGCGTGGGCAAGCAGCTGCGCTTTTGCCGCCAGAGAGGTGCATCAGTTCGAAGTGTTCGTGACGATTCCGACCCAGGCTTTTTACGTCATTCCGGCGGACCCTGGCTGGATTCATCGGGAGCAACAACTGCCGTGGAATTTGACGGCGTCGACACTGGGCAGCTTGCGCAAACATTTCGATGTCAAGAATGAAGCAGGCTCCATCGAAGCCCGGCTGGAGGGTCGGCCGTATCTGTCCAACGGTACCGATGCCCATGACATTGGCCTGCGCGTGTTGTTCAACGGCACGTTGTTGAATGAGCGGGAAAACACCGAAGTGGTGTCATTGACCGAAGCGGCACCGGGCAAACGCGTCCTGCTGGAAATCGTGCCCGTGCCGCCCGGCGATGGGGTTTACAAGCCCGGTAGTTATTTTGGCAGCGTCAACCTGATCTTCAACGCGGTACTGCCGGGTGCTTGAGGCCGGATGTGATCGCCTGACTCTACGAGGCAATAAAGGATGAACTGTTCAACCGCGTTCAATCGAAGTGTGCGTTGCTGCGTGGGGGTAGGGCTTTTACTCGGCACTTTCTGGTCTTCGGCCTGGGGTCAGGAGGTGTCGATTCAAGCCTCGTTCAAACCGGACTCGGCCTATCCGCAGCTCAATCAATTCAAGAATGACACGCCTTCCAGCGGTTACTGCGCCATTTATCCCGGGCAATGCACGAATAACCGGATGTTCAGTCTGCAAGTGCCGATTCAGTTCGACTCCAGTGCACCGATTGCAGCCGACCATGGAGATGTCCGCCAAGGGGCGATGATCAAAGCTCCGGTGCTGTGGCGAGAGTTGACGGTCATTCATGAGTCCACGGGTGAACCGGAGACTGTAAAAGTTCGTATTGTAGGGGTGGGCTCGAGATATGAGACTGAGGATGTGATCAGCCTGGTGGGAGGGGGAGGCGACGATTATCGATTAGCCCACAATCAGTTATGGGGGCTGAGTTGGGTAAACGCGCCATCGCCTTGCCAATACAGTGGCGTTGGCGCGTACTCGAACACGACGTATCGGTTTTTCTGGAAAACGCCGACTGACGGCATCTGTCAAAAACAGGCGAAGTTCAATGTACCCTGGCTGCGCTACGAGCATCTCGACTTTGCCTATGAACTGGTGACGCCGAATCCGCTGGGCATGTCTTCGGGAAAGTACCGTGGCAGCCTGACGTACACCGTCGGCCCCAACAGTGACTTTGATATGGGGGATGTGATGGTGCCCAATAGTTCGACCCTGAGCTTGAACTTCACGCTGGACGTGCAACACACCCTCAAGGTCGAGGTGCCGCCGGGTGGCAATCAGGTTGAGCTGGTCCCTCAGGGCGGTTGGCAGTCCTGGCTGACACAAGGACGCAAACCGACGCGTTTGTTCAGGGACCAGACGTTCAATATCTCGGCCAGTTCGCGGTTCAAAATGAAGCTGGAATGTTCTCTTTACAATGGTGACGGTTGCGGATTGCGAGATACCGTCACTGAGGATAATAGGGCGCCATTGCGAGTAAGCGTAAGTCTACCCCACGGTTTGACCGACGCGGGTGGGCAACCCGTCAGCCGTCGGTTGTTAACCTGGAAAGAGGACTTGATGTTTCAGCCCGGTTTCTATGTGGACCGCAAACCCGGAACGTTGCACTTTGAAGTGCCGCCGGAGGCCATGGCCTACATGATCGAACCGGGGCAGTCCCGACAATACAGGGCCAGGGTCACGGTGATCTGGGATTCGGATATCTAGTGCGTGGACGAAGGTCGGCGATAAAAATTTGGCAAGGAGTGGTTGAGTCATGAAGGCAATAAGGACATTGAAATCCCCAGGCTCCTGGGTTTTGGCAGGCATGCTGTCAGGTGTGTTTACGGCGCCGGCCTCGGCCGCCACCGTGGAGATGACCGCCGTGTTCCGGCCTGATCCGTCCAATCCCATGCAGAATGCTTTCGAGAACACGACACCGCAGGGTGGTTATTGCGGCGATCATCCGGAGTATTGCAAGAACGGTGTCTTCAGCCTCGCGCTGCCGATCCGGTTCAGGTCGGCTTCGGCTATCGAACCACTGCATGGTGAGCGTCAGGGGCCGATGTTTCGGGTGCCGTCCTACTGGAAGGATGTTCCTGTAGTCCATGACCAGACCGGTGAGTCGGAGGTGGTTAGAATTCGTGTCAACGGAATCGGCGCGGCCTATACGATCAAGGATCCACTGCCAGAGGGCGTTTGGGTGAGTCCTTGGCAATATGCGCCACCGCCTTGCGGTTACGGCGGTGTGGGTTATGGGAATTCTCGTTATTTTGCTTTTTTCTGGTTAGTCCCGGAAAACGCGGGGAGCTGTGCCAAGCAAGCTCAGAAGCCCATCCCTGAGGACCTTGCGTTCGCCTACCAGGACGCAGGATTTTCATATCAGCTCATAACGCCCAATCCTCTGCAAATGAGTGCGGGCACTTACAGAGGGGTATTGAACTACTCCGTGGGGCCCAACAAAGACTTCGACATGGGCGATGTGATGTTGCCCGATGACGATTTGATTACCCTTAACTTCTCCTTGCTTGTCGAACATACCCTGAAAGTCGAAATCCCCCCCGGCGGCGACAAGGTTCAGTTGGTGCCAGCCGGCGGCTGGCAAAACTGGTTGCAACAAGGGCGCAAACCGGTGCGGCTGTTCCGTGATCAGACCTTCAATATTTCGGCGTCGTCGCGCTTCAAGATGCAAGTGGAGTGCGAAATTCCCGGGCTGGTCGATTGCATGATTCGCGACCCCGTTTCACAACGCGCAGCCACGGTACAGCTCAGTGTCAGCCTGCCCCATGGCTTGACTGACCTGACCGGGCAACCGGTCAAGCGCCAACCTTTGCACATCGGTCAGGTGAATGCGCAAGCGTTCAAGCCCGGGTTCTACGTGGATCGGGCTCCCGGTGTTCTGCACTTCGAAATTTCCTCCTATTACGTGAGTTACATGTTGCAGCCCGGTGTAGCGGCCAACTATGCCGGGAATATCACCGTGATCTGGGACTCGGAAGTGGGGTGAGAACCTCGTGGCTCCCGGTTTGAAGCCAAGGCCCTGAGGGCTGTTCAAACAATCGCCTTCAGGGCTGCTTTTTACTGCCCGGCTTTTTGCAGCGCCGCTCGGGTCAACCGCCTGGCCAGTTCTTTTTCGGCATAAGCGATGTCGACGATCATCGTGTCATAAAAATCGTCGGTCATTTCGGCCCCGGTGAACACTGCGCTCTGCGGGACATCGAGTTGCCCGGCGAGGTCCACCAACCGCTGCCGGAACAGGCGTCTTTGCATCATTGAGGCGCCGTGGGATCGTACCCAGGTATGTTGCGCCGAGCGTAGATCCTGAAGGAGGCCGGTCTTGCCATCGTATAACCTTGCGTTGGCACTGAACTCTCTCGGGTAAGTGTCCCGCAGGTATTTCTCCCAGAAGGGGTGATCGAGCATTCCATTGAGCAGTCCGTCGCCTTCCTCCATCGCAATAACGGTGTCAAAGGCCGTATCGAGGGTCTTGGCGCTCACCCCGGCCGTGGGTTGATACAGCATCGTTTCCGATTGCCACGGCAAACCGAGGCGTTGCGCAAGGCCTGTCTCGTAAGCCAGGTACACCTCAACCTCATCCGGGTTGCCCGGTCGGCTGCCGAAATCGGCACGCGCGATGTCATCCACCCGCGTCAGACGAGCGGCGCCTTTTGCCAGGGTCACCAGTTTGTTTTCAAGAACGTCGGCGGAGGTCGACAAGGCTTGGGCCTCGGAGACGAGGACTTTGATCCCCATGTTATTGAAGACCTGGGCACCCGCATCGGCGCAGGTGGTGGGCGTGGTGGCCATTTCGAACAAGTCTTTGCGCAGGTCGCTGTCCAGATCGATGGCTTCGATCATTCGCCAGACCCGCCCACTGAGTTGCTCGCGCAATTCGCCCCCGGCCCGGTAATCGGCCGACAGCGTCAGCTTGTGGATCAAGGTGAAGAACCCTGCGGAACCGGGCTCGGTCAGCACATCGTGCCACGCCTCTTGCCTGAAAGTACCCAGCCCGACGGCACCGTTGCTCCACCAATGGGAGTCATCCGACATCGGCCATTGATTGATCGCGTGCGCGGCAGCGGGGGAATAGGGTTGAGTGGGGCTCAGTCCCACCGACCTTCGGTAGTCTTCATAGGCGATGCGGTTGGCGTCCGAGAGAGACGTCGCGAAAAGCCGCGTACGCGCCACGATGCGCGCATGATCGGAACCTGGGATGACTGTCGGTATGTTGCTGAGCGGGTTTTCCTGCAGGTCCAGGAGAAAGCCTCGCGGGCGATGTTTCTTGAAGAGGCCTTCAGGCCAGGTGGTTGCGCCGGTGTTGCTCAAACTCAGAATTCTCAGCTTGGACATTCGCTCCACATTGGGCAGCATTCCCAACTGCGGGTTGTCATCGAGCCTGAGTGTTTCCATGCGGGTCAGGTGTCGCAGTTGCTCGACCGAGGACGCTGTCAACCGGATCCGGTTGTTCATCAGGCGCAGGGTTTGAAGGAAATGCATCTTGCCGATACCGTCTGGCAACTGAGTCAGCTGGCAGCGCCTGGCGCTCAGTTGCCGAAGGTGCGGGAAGTCTTTCAGCAGGCCGGTGGAGCTTGCGGAAAAGCTCGTGCGGTCCAGATTCAGAGTGCTGACCTGGTCGAGGTAGTACTTGAGATCGGGCAGTTCTTTCCACCACCGCTCCAGATCATAACGGTTGAACTCCGTCGACAGGTCCAGCGCATAACCCCCTTCGAGGGTGGTACTGCGCTCGCCGAATACGGTCGCTTTTCTTTCGAAACATTGCATGAGCCGCTCGGAAATGTGTAATCCGCCACCGTTTACAAATCCCTGTCGATCCGGGCCCCAGGCCTCAGGTTGCTGATACCGCCATTTGTTCAGCGCCACACGCAGCTTGTCGAGGTCGCGGTCAAGTCGTTCGAGGGTCTTAAGGGCTTCGTCTTGTGCACCCAGGGAGCGGACAAACGTGCTGACCTCCCTTTCGTTCAGGTGAGGGTAAATATCCTGCACCCTTTCCGTCGGGGTCGCGCCGGTTCTGGAAATGACCGGGCCGCGCAACAGCAACACATTCTCGGGGTCCGGGACGGGACGGATTGGCGGCGCGGCGAGCGCGGTTCGACGCTCGGCGGGTGTCTCGGTTTTTGCCATCACCCATTGTTTGAACAGCGGTCCCTGGCCGTCGCGGTAGCCCCATTGCGCTCGTTTGGCCGCTGACAATGCGTGGAGGATCGACTCATAAAAATCGCCGGCTTCCTGCAGTTTATTGTTTGCGCCGTCGCGTACCTCGTAGCCTGCGAACTCATCCCTGACCAACAGCCGGACACTCGAAGCCTCCTCTGCGCCGACACTGCACCGCAGTGGCCCGTCATAGCTGCCGTCATGGATTTCGATGCGCAAATCACCGAGGGTGTCGGTGTGTAGCCTGAGCGTGTTCAGGACCAGGCTTTCGGTATCCGGAGTCAACAGCGCATCGTCATGAAAGCCCTCATAGGCATGGCTGGTTCGTGCCTCGAATGCCGCTTCGCGGGCCTGGTTTTTCAGACGTAACGGCAGGCGCTGTTCTTGGGTCATGCGCGCAAGCTCACTCTCACTGGCGCTGCTCAGCAGTGTCTGTGCGGCGCGGGTCGGCAGTTCCGGGAACGCGTAGCGAAGTAGTTGAACGTGCGGGTCATACGAGGTTTCCCCCGCCTGGTACAGCTGAGTGAAGATGTCCGCCTTGAGGCGGTCTGCCTCGTCAGCCAATCGATTACGCAGGGACTGCACTCGCTCACCCTTGGCGATTCCCGGGCCGAGCAGGGCCTGAAGTTCTTCTTCACTCAGGAAGTCGACGAGGCGTTGCGGCAGTTCGCCGCTCAAGACATGGGGAAGGCTGGTGCTGAGGGTTTGTTCGTTCGTCGCCTCGGTATTGCCGTATTGGCGGAAGGGTCCTGTCATGCCAGCGTCTTCGAACACTTTCAGCGTCTTGTCCGAAGGCCAACCCTCCAAGTAGGTCGCCAGCGGCTCGAACCAATAAGAGGATGGATCGAGGGGCAGACCGCTACGGATGCGTTCAATCGCCTGTTCGGTCTGTCGCTGGATTTTCAAACGCTTGAGGCTGTCATCCAGCAGCGGTGGCGGCGCACTGTTGTCCATGTACATCCGGCGTAGTGCATTGTCCTCGGTGCCGCTGGCGACGCGAGTCCGCTCCAGTTCCGCGTCGCTCAAACCGTCCACGGCATGCCCAAGACGACGCATCAGTGTCGGGCTTTCCCAGGTTCGCGGGTTCTCGGCTTCATGAGTCCAGGTACCGCGACCGTTGTGTTTCAACTCGGGTAAATAGGTGTCGGTGCGGTGAGGGTGCTTGACGCGATAGTTGCCTGTTTTCGGCTCTTGTTGCACGGCGTATTGTTTTTTATCCAACGGCAAAATGTCCTGGCCCTGGTGTGAATGCAGGCCCTGCTCATTGGGTCGGGAGTCAGCCGGCAACGTGAAGTCCGGCAGTTCGTAGGGTTTGAGGTCGGGATGCCACAGGCGGGACTGGCCGCTGGGGAGTTCCACCGGTTTCATGCCTTCGATCAACGGCGAAAGCTTCAGACGAGCCAATTGGGCAATCTCCTGACCGGCGGCCAAGGCCGCCAGCTGAACGACATCGGTCACCACCCCGACGATATGTTCGGCGGCTTCAATCCATAACCCTTCGGCCAGGTCCACGATGGATTCGATCACGTCGTTGGCGAGTTGATAGGCGGTGTAGGCCATCATTAACTCGCCCAGGAACGGCACGAACGGCGTAATGACCATCAACGCAACGTTGAAAATGTCAGAGATGATTTTCTTGAAGTTATCCCACCAGGCCCAGCGAGCATTGCTGTCCGTATCGGCGGTGGACACGGCAATAGATCTGGCATCGTTGAGAATCTTGTTGAGTTTTTGCTGATAGAGATGTGTCCACACATCACCGATGATCATCTCGGTTTGAAAATGCAGCCTGGGGTGAGGCACCGGCTCCTCGCGCCATGGCGGACGCTGATCCAGCGGCTCTTTTTTGTGCCACTGAATCTCAGTCAGATTCTGTTCGAGTTCGGCGAAAAATAGTCCGCGTTGTTGATGAGGGACGAATTGACTGAAGAATTGGCGATAGGTCATACCGCTCGATTCGATGAGTTTGTTTTCCCGCAGTTGGCGGATCAACTCGTTCAGGAAGTCAGGGAGCGACGGGTACGCCTTCAGCGGATGTTCGGGGTCTTGCGGCACATAGGCAATCACTTGCTCGGCCTGCCATGTCCGGTCCAGATCCGGGGCGATCAGGACGATGCCGGTCAACGCCGTGTCCAGCATTGAAAGTTGGTGAAACCGTTGGGTCTTGCCTTTGAGCCGGAGGTGTTGCCGGCCATCGAGCATCCCCATCACTACATCCCGGGTGTAGGGGGCGATATCGCCGGTCATCACCGCCAGTTGCGCCGCGGCTTTGAACGCGGCTTTCTGGCTATTGACCACCTTCCTCTGCAAGACGGTTTTGGCAACGGCATCACCCGACAACAACACGCTTTCAAGGTGTTCAGTGTATTTGGCGCCAATGTCCAGTTCGCGACACAGGGTCTGGAACTGGGCGATGGACATCTTGCGTTTGATTGGTTTGATGTCGAACAGCCCACGTTCATCGGGTTGGCTGATGAAATCCGAATCGGCTTCGCAGGTTTCAGAGCGTGCGAAGTTGTGCAGTGCGGCGTCCAGCAGAGAAACAGTTCGGGTGACAACACCTTTTGAAATGTCTATGACGTACCACGGCTGTTGCTTGGGTAAATAAAGATGCAGGAATGTTGTTTTGACGTCGTCCTCGACGCCATAGTGTTTCTTGAGTGCGGCCCTCAATAAGGGTTCGGCAAACTCATAAACATTCTGCAACTTATCAAGCAGCCGGTCGATGCTGTTGTGTTCGGTCCACAGTTTCAGATTGGCATCTTGTAACTGGCTGTGATCGTACGGTGAGGCGGTTGTTATCCAACTCGCGGGGCTTATTCGCGCGGCACTTAGTTCCCTGGCTCTTATGAGTGATGAGCTTTTGAACACGAGAGGGATGCGGCTCTTGATAAACGCGTAGTGACGGCCACTGTCGCCAAGTGTGTCCGGATCTTGATCTGCGGATATACGTCCTTGTAAGTCAGGCATTGTTCTAATAAACCTTGAGCGTTGATAGGAGCTTCCAGCCTACCTTTCATCGCTAAAAGTTAAAGTTTGAATAACTGCTGTTAAGTCAGAGTTCGTCCTTGAAAAAATATTGAAATTATCAATGTCGAAAATAATTATGTACCACCTGCGCACACGGCCGGTTCTGTTAACGCCGCACCACTTCAATCGGCAGGCAACCGGTGTTGCTGGCGGGTTGCAAGTACGGCGTCAGAATCGGCGCCATGCCCTTGAGCACTTGCACCGGTAGCGCTGAAGTGAACGTAAACGTTTCGGCCGAGCGACCCGGCACGAAGGCGGTGAGGGTGCCGAAATGGTGATCGCCGATGTAGAACACGAAAGTCGCCGTGCGATTGAGGGATTTCGAGCTGATGACCCGCCCGCCGGAACCAATGGCTGCAATGCGGTTGTCGCCGGTGCCGGTCTTGCCGCCCATGGCTAACGGCTTACCATTGGGGAGGGTGAAACTGCCGGAAACACGTTTTGCTGTACCGGCATCCACCACTTGCGACAGGGCTTCGCGCATCGCTGCAGCAACTTCGGAGGGCATCACTCGTTTTCCAACGTCCGGATCATTGATCAATTTGGTTTCGTACGGTGTGTTCGCCGCGAAATGCAGCGTGTCGATGCGCAGTGTCGGCATGCGTACGCCATCGTTGAGAATGGTGCCGATCAACTCGCCCAGCGCCGCCGGGCGGTCACCTGAGCTGCCAATGGCGGTGGCCAGCGACGGCACCAGGTGATCAAACGGGTAGCCGACTTGCTGCCAGCGCTGGTGAATGTCAAGGAACGCCTCGATCTCGAGCATGGTGCGAATGCGGCTGTCACGGGCGCCCTTGTGACGGCTTTTGAACAGCCAGCTATAGACTTCCTGACGCTCGAACTGACTGGCTTTTACGATCTGGCCCCACTTGGCGTCGGGGTTGTTCAACAGGTAGCCCATCAGCCACAGGTCCAGTGGGTGAACCTTGGCGATGAAGCCCTGATCCGGCAGGTCGTAGGCTCCGGGGCTGTAGTTTTCGTAGAGCCGCTGGAGGCGTTCGTCGGTGACTTTTTCAGTGACTTTGGTGCCTTTGAGGTGCGAGCGCACGAACGTATTGAAGCTTTCCTGACTGGCCTGCGGCAGCAGATATCGGTGAATCGCCGCCAAGCGAATCGGCGTCGGGCGCAGGCTGTCGAGGAAGGTGTCGAGCCGCGCCTGGGTGTCTTTGTTTTTGTACTTCTTCCAGAACTTCAGCAAGAACGAGGTGCCTTCGCGGTCGGCAAAATTGGCCAGGTATTCCTGACGCCGAGGGTCGCGGTCGTCCTTGAGCAGTTCTGCACTGCTGTTGGGGCCGGAATACGTGGCGTAACGCACCAGGTCGCGCATCAGCCGAATGAACGGCAGGTTGATGGATTCGCGCAGGGCATCGCGCAAGGTCGGTATGCGGCCGTTGTCTTCCTTGCGAAAGTTATGGAAAACGTGCAACCCGCCCCCGGTGAAAAACGCTTCGCCGGGGCTGGCCGAGTATTTGCGATCCAACGCCGCGCCGAGCATGGCCGGCAGGTTGCGGTCGGTGTTCTGGATCAGGTAATCGACGGCCCAGCGGCTCAGGCGGTCCTGGTCAGGGACGTCGAGTTTTTTCAGTTCAGGGACGGTCAGCCCGGCATATTTATCGTGCAACTCGGCGATGATTTGCAGGTAGGTGGTGAGCACGCGCATTTTTGCAGTGGAGCCCAATTCCAGCTTGCTGCCTTCGTTGATGTCGAACGGCTGGTCGGTGCTGTCGGTCTGAATCCGCACGCGCGCGCCGTCCGGTGTCAGTTCAAACAGGGTGAAGCTGTAGCGCACCTGGGTGGTACTGGTGGGGGTGAGCAGGCGTTCGCCCATCAAGCCGATCTGCGTGGCAAACGCCGGATCGGCCAGATGCTTGAGGTACTCGGTGGCCTTGGATTGCAGGTCGCCTTGCAGGGTGCTGGTGGCAGACAGGTCGAGGCGATCAAGGTCGTACAGCGGACGATTGAGCAACCCGCCCAGGCGGCTGCGCGCCACGCTGATGCCTTTGTTGGTTTCGATCGGCTGAATGGTCGGCTGGGTCTGCCAGTCGCGATAAGTGACCTTGCTGGCCAGTGCCGCCGCCGCGAGGGGCGCATCAATCACGTTGTTCTGTGCCAGCAGCCGAATGTGGCTGTCGGTGAGATCGACCAGTTCGTCACGGCCCTTGGTCAGGTAATGAGAAGGGCGGCGCTGGGCAATCATCAACGAGAGCACTTCACGCAGGGCCAAACCTTTCGCGGCCATGGTCTTTGGGTCCGTGTCGGTGCTGGCGAGCGTCTCGTTGGCCTTATTGAAGTCGGCGCCGTACCAGACGCGCAACCCTTCGGCCATGCCATGCACTTCACCGTGACCGGGCACGGCAGAGAGCGGCACGCTGTTGAGGTAGTCGCGAACCACATTTTGCCGCGCCTCAAGGGTTTGCGGACCGGCCTGATAGGCACGCACGGTGGCGGAAATCATCTGCCGGATCTTTTCCGCGCCCGACACCGTCAGGCCATCGGGTGAGTGTCGATATTTTTCAAGCTGTGTCGCCAAGGTGCTTCCGCCCGCCGACTGGCCCGGCAGGTGCATCAGTTTGGCCACCTGCGACCACGCGGCCATGCCAAAGCGTGGCCAGTCCACGGCGGGGTTGGCCAAGGGTTGTTTGGGGTCGAGCAGAAAGCGGTTCTCGATGAACAACAGGCTGTTGACCACCACCGGCGGAATCGATTCAAAGCTTGAATAAAGCTGTTGTGGATACTTGAACTGGTACAGCGGTAACGCGCGGCAATCGGTGATTGACAGGCCGGCCTGGATTTTCTCCGAATAGGGCACGAAAAGACCTTTGGCGCTGTAGTCCATCAGCTTTGGAGAGAAGCGGGTTTGGGCTGAAATCACGTAGTCGCGCTTGAGTAACCGGGGCAGGAACTCATTCAGTGAGCTGTAGCCCAGACGCAAATCGAAAGGCCCGGCGCCAGGGTAACGAATGGCGTCGCTGGGGCCCGGTTCCAGGGTGTAGCTCAGGGACGCAGCAAATTTGCTGACTTCCCGCGCCTGAAACTTCGACGTGCGCATTTCTTTGGCAGCTGCGAGTCCCACGACGATCAGGATGATGAGCAGCAGCAACCAAAACGCCTTCCAGCCGTGTTTGACACGGCTGCTACGGGGTTTTTCAGGTGATGGCGCTTCATCCACAGGTTCAGTCGGGACCACAGTTTTACTCGTATCGGTTTGCCACAAAGCGCCCATAGTCGATTGATCCATTTACGCAGATTTATCGGACTTGACTGAAGCTTAGTCGGTGGTTGGCGATGGTGAAAAAATTGTGAGCGTAGAATTTTTCAATGTGCACTGACTTTTGTGGCGAGGGAGCTTGCCCCCGATGGACTGCGTAGCAGTCCCAGATATCAGGCACACCTTTGTTGCCGATTTTACGACTGCTGCGCAGCCGAGCGGGATGGTGCGGCGTTCCGACAAGCCGCCTCGCCACAATGAATCCTTTAGCTTCTGGGGAAGTGACCGGCGCTGAAATGCTTGGACTAGACGCTTCAAGATGGAAACACTACGAAGGTCAGGGCATGACGATGCACCCATGCTGTGCAATACTCGGCGCCGTTTTCAATAGCGAGTGAAATCACCTTTAGCCAGTTAAAGCCTCTCCATAAACAGGGGTTTTGCCGAGAGTTGTGGCTGTATTTTTCTATTTATAGAGTGAAAACGCCTTCGAAAAGCTTTTTATACTGCGCGTCCCGCTGATCCTGAAGGTTTTGTCCTACAGGACGGTTTTGCCCACAAAGCAGGCCGGTTTCAGGCAAGCAATGGCTTATCGGTCAGCGCTTCGACACTCGGTGGGTGTATCCAATAACAAGATGAGGATGTCCCCTATGCCAGTCGGCAATCACCTGCCCCACGGCGACACCGCTCAAGGCGGCCCGCTTAAACGCGAACTCGGCGAACGGCATATTCGCTTGATGGCACTCGGTGCCTGTATCGGCGTCGGTCTGTTTCTCGGATCGGCCAAGGCCATCGAAATGGCCGGCCCGGCTATCATGCTGTCGTACATCATCGGCGGTCTGGCGATCCTGGTGATCATGCGCGCCCTCGGTGAGATGGCGGTGCACAACCCGGTCGCCGGCTCGTTCAGCCGTTATGCCCAAGACTACCTTGGCCCCTTGGCGGGCTTCCTCACCGGTTGGAACTATTGGTTCCTGTGGCTGGTGACCTGCGTCGCGGAAATCACGGCGGTGGCGGTGTACATGGGCGTCTGGTTCCCCGATGTGCCGCGCTGGATCTGGGCGCTGTCAGCGTTGATCAGCATGGGCACCATCAACCTGATCGCCGTAAAAGCCTTCGGTGAATTCGAATTCTGGTTCGCCCTGATCAAGATCGTCACCATCGTTGCGATGGTCATCGGTGGCATCGGCGTGATCGCGTTCGGCTTTGGCAACGATGGGGTGGCGCTGGGGATTTCCAATCTCTGGGCCCATGGCGGCTTCATGCCCAATGGCGTGCAAGGCGTGTTGATGTCCCTGCAAATGGTCATGTTCGCCTACCTCGGCGTCGAGATGATCGGCCTGACCGCCGGTGAAGCAAAAAATCCGCAGAAGACCATCCCGGATGCCATCGGCTCGGTGTTCTGGCGGATTTTGCTGTTCTACGTCGGCGCGTTGTTCGTGATCCTGTCGATCTACCCGTGGAACGAAATCGGCACCCAGGGCAGTCCGTTTGTGATGACTTTTGAGCGTCTGGGTATCAAGACCGCCGCTGGCATCATCAACTTTGTGGTGATCACTGCCGCGCTGTCGTCCTGCAATGGCGGCATTTTCAGCACCGGGCGCATGCTCTACAGCCTGGCGCAGAATGGCCAGGCCCCGGCCGGTTTCGCCAAGACGTCGAGCAACGGTGTACCGCGTCGCGCCTTGCTGCTGTCGATGGGGGCATTGCTGCTGGGTGTGTTGCTCAACTACCTGGTGCCTGAAAAAGTCTTCGTCTGGGTCACCGCGATTGCCACCTTCGGCGCGATCTGGACCTGGGTGATGATCCTGCTGGCCCAGCTCAAATTCCGTAAAGGACTGAGCGCCAGCGAGCGTGCCGGCTTGAAATACAAGATGTGGCTGTACCCGGTCAGCTCCTATCTTGCGCTGGCATTTTTGGTGCTGGTGGTCGGCCTGATGGCGTACTTCCCGGACACCCGCGTGGCGCTGTATGTGGGGCCGGCGTTCCTGGTGCTGCTGACGGTGTTGTTCTACGTGTTCAAGCTGCAACCGACCCATGTGTCGCAAGGTGCGATGCGTTCGGCTTCGTAAAGTGTAAGGCTTGAAATGCCAAAAGCCCCGGTCGAGATGACCGGGGCTTTTTGGTTTTAGGCGACAGCGATGTGTTGCGACCGGTTCAGGCGCTTGTTGAACTCCAGCCAGACCGCCAACAACCCCATCAACCCGGCCCCCACCAGCGCGGTGAAGATTTGCATGGCAAACGCATCGTCGGTCAAGGCGTTGATCATATCCGCCAACGGTGCCAGCAAAACGCCGAGGCAGAACACTTCCAGCGAAAAACGACCCATGCGCGAGCATTGCCGGGCCATCCAGTTTTGCGTCCAGCCGGTGTCCGGCAACAGTTTCGCCGTGACGTACGCCAGGGCCAGAAAGTGCAGCAGGCGCACCGGCGACAGGTCGGTCTTGCTGATCGGGTACAGCAAGTTATTCAGAAGGGGTGGCATCAACGCGTCATGTATCTCCGGCCAGCGCCAGGAGACAGTAATCACCCCGGCAGCCACCACGTAAATCGCCGCACAGACAAACAACGGCTGGCGCCGCAGCGGACGAGCCTCGACCAACCGTGGCCTTTGCCCGTGAATTGCAGCGGCGCCGCCGAGCACAAACAGCAACTGCCAGGTGACGGGGTTGAAGTACCACACGCCGTCCTTGATCGCGGCCAGGTTCCAGCCAAATACCGGCGCCAGCAGGTAGACAGTCAACGACACCGCCACCACTGCCCAGGCTTTGCGCACCAACATGGGCAGCACCAGCGGCAACCCAACCAGCAACACGATGTACAGCGGCAACGGGTCCATCAGGTTTGGTTTGAAGCGCAACAACAATTCATCGGTCAACGCTTGCTGCGGGTTGGTGATGAAGTGGCGCAGGCCCATTTCCTCGACCAGATCGCGGGTTTCCACATGGCTGTTGGCGAAAAACACGATGCCCATCAGCATCGCCAGCAGGAAAATATGCACCACATACAGCACCCAGGCGCGGCGCAGGATTTTCACGCAGGTAAAAAAATAGCCGTCGCGCGCAAGGATCTTGCCGTAGGCCAGGATCGCCGCGTAGCCCGCCAAAAATACAAAGACCTCTGCTGCATCGCTGAAGCCGAAGTTACGCAGGGTAATTTGACCCAAGGGGTTGTGGGGCACGTGATCCCAGAAAATGAAGATCAGGGCCAGGCCACGGAAAAAGTCGATTCGGTGATCGCGTTCAGTCGTCATGGCTGCGGGCTCTTGAACGATTTTTTAAGGAGGAGCGAGCGGCGTCACAAAAGGTTGCGCGGCGCACACGGCGGCGCGCAGGGTGCAGGGATTCGCCGGCAATTGCAAAAGGGGGAGATTGCGGGATATTTCTACGAATTGCCGAGGATCAATCGCCTGCCTGAAGGCCCGGCAGCTTTACGATCTCTGACTACCGTCGGGTTCGTAAACGAGCAGGTCAAAATGACCGTTGATCCGGACTACCGCGCTACCTGTTCGTTCTGACAGTAGACACACACCCTGCGCTGACTTTAGGTTGACTCCTGAAACAGCAGCGGGCCAAGGAGCGGACATGAAAGCCTTATGGAAAGAGTTTTCCACCTACGCGGTGATTGGCGTGGCCAATACGCTGATTCATTGGCAACTATTTTATGTACTGACCACCGCCGCCGAATTGAGTCAGGCCGCCAGTAACGTTTCGGCGTTTTGTGTGGCGGCGACGTTCTCTTTGTATGTGCATGCGCTGTACACATTCGACGCCAAATACTCGGTACTTCGTTATCTGGTGTATCTCTGTTTCATGGGGCTGATGAGTTTCGTTGTCGGCCATTTCGCTGATGCCTGGAAACTTCACGGGTTGGTGACCGTCACGTCGTTCTCGCTTTTGAGCCTGATCTGCGGATTGTTATTTTCCAGATTTATTCTGTTTAGCGAGCGTGAGGTGTGAAAGATCCCAGCCTCCCCGTGAAGCTGGCATGCAGAGCCATTGTCAAGCGGCAGCCACCTCATTGGGCTCAAAACTATCCGCCCGAGCCATCTGCCACATCCGCGAGTAAAACTCCCCGTTCACTTCCCCGGTCAGCAACTCTCCCGGTTTCAAGAACACATGCAGCTGCGAGAACAACTTGATCTCGGTCGCCGACATGCGTCGCACCAGATGCTTGGCCGACAGTTGCGAAGGGTGATCGAGGCCCGCGGCAGCCAACATTTCGGCCAACGCCTTGAGCGTATTTCGATGGAAATTGAACACCCGCTGGGCCTTGTCCGGTACCACCAGTGCGCGTTGACGCAAGGTGTCCTGGGTGGCGACGCCTGTAGGGCATTTGTTGGTGTGGCAGCTTTGCGACTGGATGCAGCCGAAAGTTATGGCCCCCAAAAATCAACTACTCGCCTGAGAGTGAGTGAGTGAGAGGGTTGGTGAATAGTTGCCTATACTATTTATCGTTGGATTTGCAGCGAGCAGTGCCATGTTCGCTTGTGAAAAAATGACAAAAATACTAGCTCTTCACCTGATCCAGCTTGGGATTAAATCGGTGAACGCATGTGCTGGCTGATGGGGATGACGATGGTTTTCTATGAGATGACCCTACTAGAAAGATTCATCGTTCAAGAGTGATTGCTATATCGCTAGCGTCGTTTTCGGTTGTGACTGCGATAGTAAAGGCGTGTCAGCAAACCTAAATCTTCAAATTCAGCAAAGCACACAGAAATGGCTGCATGCGCCATGCGTTGTTCAGACGTACCGAGCGCCAATGTGAGTAACGCATTCTACGACTGCCAATACCTATGCACCGTCGACTTTGACAGGCCAAGCTTCTCCACCGCCTCTGCCTGGCTAAACCCAGCTGCCTTGAGCTCCCTGACGGCCTCCTCATTTTTTGTCTTCTTAGGCTTGCCCCGGGGCCGCTGAAGCAACTCCCTGCCAATGAGTTGACTACTAAAAAGCTCCATTCCGCCTTCCGCTTGAAATGCATCGAGCTGATCTTCTGCTCGCTTGAGGGTCAGCGAGTAGTGCTCCTCATTTTGCATGGCAACGCACATGGCCAATAGAGCGACGGAATCGAATTGAAGGGCTTTGGACAGTTCAACAAGTTTCTCCAGTGTGATGCTGCTCATGCCCTGTTCAAGCTTGTTGATGTTGGCCTTCACGCTGACCTCGGCCAAATCCCCGTAGTCGGCCCCACGCACGGATCGAATAGACCGTATCGCGGCGCCTATCTCCTTCTTGAGCGACATTTTCTGTCCTAAAAAACGAGGATAGAGCCACACGCGGCTAGTTCCGATAAACCTCGTTTGATGGTATTATCGGAACTGTCGTGGATTTTGGTCGCTGAGACGGAGCCTTCCCGTTCAGATTACGGCGCGATGGGCTAGAAGCTGGTCATCCTTAGGCAGGGTGCATGCCAAACATATCAGATGTATTGACGGAGATTTTGCAGTTGAGCACAGATGAAAACAAAGGTGACGACGACCTGTTAGGCGGCCCGGGCGAACCTCACCAAGGCTCGATGGACTCAGACGAAACTCTCATCGAACTCGTCCAAGGTCTATACCCGCGCAAGCCCTACTGCCTAGTTGAAAGTTGGACGATCTTCAAAGTTGACGCCACAGAAGACGAGCTGAGCAAGATCCAAGCAGCCGGCCAGTTACCCATGATCGTTTTCGCTCATAACGTCATGTTTGATAGTCAAAGAAGATTTGATGTCGGCGACTGGGTACGTTCCACCTTCGCGACCTCGTTTGAAGACGGCTTTCTTTTTGAGACTAGGAACACGGTTTACGTGCTCAAGGGCGTAGGCCATGAGAAGAAGGCGAGTTTGGAAACAATCTTTTCCTTTTTCTAATCCAGTGGCTGCGGCCGTTGCAAATACCAGAGATTAGACATGTTCAGAACACAAGACAGCGACCTTTTAGGAGTACCCGGAATGTTCGGGGCAGGCCTGGCGCACTGGCACACCGTGTCGCGAGTGCTCCGAATGCACTGGTACTACGTCACTGTCCAACGTGAGTTGGAAGGCCGACAGGTCGAGTACGAGTTGATGATCAACGATGAACATCAGCTGGAAGCGGTATTGAACTCCAAAGACCCCACAATGGTGGTTATCGGTGCCCAAGCGGTAATCCCAGCCTACATGAATGGGGGAGGGAAACCGAGTATGGAACCACTTACCAGGGTGTCTGTGGGGGAAGATGAACTCGAGTGCGTCGTTTGCATTATCGAAGTGGAAAGCGGTGCCGTGTACCACGACTCGCATCGTCAAGATTTCGACCGAGCATTGGTTTCCAATTTGAAAGAAATTTTCCACTCAAGTCGCATTCGTCCAGTCTGAAGCTGACCACGGCCAAACGGAGCTTTCTTATGAACGGTACCGAAATGACGTTTCACAGCAAACGACTATCAAATTTCGATCTACTTCGAATTCATAAGGTGCAAGCGCAAGGTTTTGATCTTCCAGTGACGGCTTATCTCAATCATGTGGCCATCGTTGGTAAAAGTGCGATGGGAGTCGTCTTCGGCCACGTACGGAAAGGCCCATTGGGCCGCTTCGATGATGGTCACTACATGCGCACCTCTGACATCGTTTGCGCCCGGCGTGAAGGCCGATTTTGGGTTCTCAACACACTCAACTCGCGATACGTCATCGCGACGTTTCAACGTGACATCGGCCGACAAACCCTGCGTAACTTTCTGATGGTTTCGAGCCAGGCAATCCAAGAGTCCCCTTCGATTCAGTGAGCTTCTCACTCGTGCCCGAGCAAACCTGATTCAGCGCCCAGGAGGCTTCATGGCAATCAAACCTTTCAAAAAGGGCGAAGTCATTTGCATAGCATCGGGAGTTTTTGAGAGCTTCCACAGATTCGGGCCATTCTTGGTCGAGATGGACTTTGATCTCAATGAATTCATAACCACCGTCAATCATTCTCAAAAAGAGAATTGGGAGATCGCGGAATTAATGCACGAAATCCCCCGCATGCTCCTTGCTCTGGGCATTCTTTCAACGATCACTTGTCGTAACGTCCACTTAGGTGCTTTCGGAGAATGGCATATCAAGGAAGACGATTACATCTAAAACCTCCTCCGCGTTAGTCGAACATTGAAGGTACTGGCAACATCAGGCTGCATCAGGTACGGGCTCGATCCGAATAACTTTAATTTTAGCTTGAGGGCACACCAAGCTATCACCATCGTCACCGTAATTCGTCCTGGCCTCGAAGACTGCTTCGATTTCGCGGAGATTATTGCAGTCCTGGAAATCAGGTGTATCGCTCGTCACGTATTCGTGGCAGATGCAACTCAATGCTGAAACATTTACCCAGAAGCTGTCGGCTACGGTCGTATCGATGCGAATAAAACTGATGAGGAATTTCATGCGATGCCCTTAAATACGTGTTCCTGAAAATAGATAAGTGGGCATCGTGCGCAGGTCAATGATATCGATTACTGTCGTACGGTCAATAAGGAGTTGCATCAGTCGCATTGGTTTCAGGACGGGACGGTGTGCTCAAAAAATATTCTTCATTGGAGCTAAAGTATTCTCAGTTTTGAGCCGTTTAACAAATAAACACACCTAAAGGCTCGAGAGTTATGGCTACCGTCACCACGCAAGAATCAACTCACGCATATGATTTTCTCCGAGGCCGAATAGCCTACGAGATCTCTAGTGTTGTAGGCGCTTTCAGGGACGGAGACCAGGTCATTCTTAAAATTGATGAGTACGCCTTCCACTTAAGCCCTACAAAAGCCGATCTACTGGCTCAAGGCTTTCTAATGGCAGCTCTACGCACTGGTCTTCGACGTTTCGATATGCCATGGCGTAATGGACAGATCCATAACGTGAGTGCGATGCCCAAAAAGACTTTCCGTAAGGGGGCGGCGATGGGGATGGGGTTCCTTGACGCCACACTTTATATCCCGGAAGCAGACAACAAATTTTCCGCGTCGGGTTGGCTTTATGAGGGAGTTGGGGAGGATTTGGATTTCCCCGCAAACGTGGTATTTCTTAAAACTAGGCTGGATGGTGTTGTAGGATTCAAAAAGGGAAACGATGAATTTCTTTTGAGCCCAAAGCACGTTGTTCAGCTCTGCTTGGAGCTTGCAGATTCTTCCAGTTCACTCGTCACGCGTGTCTGGAGTATTTGGGACAGGCGTATCGAGTGGAGTACCGGGCGCGCAGCATCGGATAAAGCCTCTTTTGATCTGGCGAATAAGGCACTATTTGATTACCTGAAATCTTACAAACCCATCGTTTGAAAGTTGGATCGACGTTAGTATCGAGCTGAATTCTGCAGGAACCTTCGCTGAGCGTCAGCAAGGTTCCCCATCGTATCTGGAAGCTATGGGGTAGGGCAGCCGAGTAACAATGCCTCGCTGATAGCTTCGGAAAATGGCTGTGGAGATATGGTTGCTTTCGTTGAGTATATTTGTATCTGATCAATCCCCTGCGATAATTCAAGACCGAGCGTATATAGCTCCTTCTTCAGTTGCTCTATCTGTAGGAGCATCAGAAAGCCATCCTCACTGCGATTTTCAGAAATCATGGCATAGTAACTGACGGTAATGCAGTAGTTTAGGATTGCGATCAACTCGTAATAGTTGTTTGCCAAGCGGGCGTGTCGCTCCTCTTGACCGCTAAACAGTATCACCTTAAACATTGATCGTTGCTGCTGGGTATCTACAACATAATCCGTGATGCTCAGCTTGGCGCACAGATCGTTTATGGATTTCATGATCTCAAAGTAGATCCCGTCGCGATCTGTGGTGGGCTTACGGAGAGTTCGGTCTTTCAGTAGCTCAAAGGTCGGTAGAAGGAATGAGAGATCATCTAATATATAATCTACTCGACGAATGATATCTTTCATCACTTTTGCGTCAGCTTCCATTGCGCCCGTCGTGTGAGTTGAATTGCAAAAAACCGCTGAGTGGAAGGCTTGGTTGATCTGGAGTTTTTGTGACACTTGATGTGCCAGTTTGATTGTCCCCAATGACGCGATGTACTCGACTATTCCTTTTCGCTGTGCGTGAAACGCATCCAGTCGGTTTTTCATGTCGGTCGCTTCTATTTGCGCCGCTGTTTGCTGGGTGCTGTGCAGCCTGCTAATAAAAACTCCAACCGGAATTGTTAATGACAGCACGCCAAGTGGAAATTTGCTTATCTCGATAAAGGTATCAAATCCTTTAGGAGTAAAGGATAGGGTGTAGGGTGACCAACAGACGTGGCCTGCTGCGATAAAATACAAGAAGATCGTTGATAACCAGAACAGTAGAGGATATTGGGAGAACAGCCCTCGGCGAGGATTTAGATGGTATGCGAAATTGTAGAAAGTAAGGCTTTTGTCCTGTGATTGTACGGCAGCATGGGCAAAGATCAAGGTGGTAAAAAAGATTGGCGCTAATGCCTGCATCATGTTCCTAAGGTAAATTAGATCCTGGATTTGCTGATTCATTTGCGCTTCCTTTAACTGAGGAGGCATTTTGCCATACTTGCGCTATGACAGCTTTCAGCACAGCATCAAAAAATGAGCGGGGCATCCGAAAGAAGGCACGCGCCTTCTGAGATCAACCGTCCTCCGGCTAGGGGGAGGTGCGCCTTAATTTACAGACTCGCTGTTCTGGCCCAGGAAAGGTTTCCTCCCTTGATGACAAACGACTCTAAGTCATGGCCACGGTCGTTTCTGGGGTATCAATTCACTCAGGCATTAGAAGCTCCGTACGGAGTCGCTGAAAACGCCCTGGGCCTCCACGTATTCGTTGTAGTTATTAACGGCCTCGCTGTTCTCTGCCAGCCATTGCTCGCCCTGCTTCTTCCTCAGGGCCTCGGCCCGCTTCTGCTCCAAAAGAATTTCGTCTTGAGTCTGCATGGTGTTGTCTCCCTTTCAGTCGCGATCATAAGAGTAGTCAAAGGCATCCTGAAAAACACCTAGCCGCTTACGAAGTAGCGACTTGCAGTAATGTCGACGGCATAGCAAAAGGTGGTCTGGGTTCAGACATCATGACTCCTGACCTACCTTCAGATTTTGCTCCGGTGATCCTTCGGTCGCAAATTTCCTCGCCCAAGATTGACCGCAAGCCGCCTTCGACGTTAACTGTATGTATATACAGTTTTGGTTAAGGCATGTCTCATGAGCGTCACGATCATCGGCCCGTTGGGAGGAGGGGGAGTTCAGCTTCCCTTTTACTCGTTCAAAGTCCCTGCTGGCTTTCCGTCCCCTGCGGCTGATCACCTTGAACAGCACATCTCCATCGACGAGTTATTGGACATCCGTGCGCCGCATATCTATCTCGTGCGCATCGAGGGAAGCAGCATGGAGGGTGCCGGGATATTTGATGGCGATATGGCAGTGGTGGATCGCTCAATTACCGCTGAGCATGGCCATATCGTTATCGCCGCAGTGAACTGCGAGCCGGTGTGTAAGCGCCTGTGTAAGCGAGGGCCCAACATCATATTGATGTCCGAAAACTCAGGTTATCCGCCGCGCTACATTCTTGAAGGCGATGAGCTGGTCATTTGGGGTGTTGTGACATTCAGTGTGCGTGCCCATGACCCTAAAGCCTGAACCCGTCTTTGCCCTGATCGATTGCAACTCGTTTTATGCGAGCTGTGAGCGTGTCTTTCGCCCAGACCTGGCCAAGACACCCATCGTGGTGTTGTCGAACAATGACGGCTGCGTGATCGCCCGCAGCGCGGACAGCAAGCCGTTCATAAAGATGGGCGAGCCGTACTTCCAGATCAAGCACAAACTCAAGCAGCACGGCATCGTGGCCTTCTCATCCAACTATCCGCTGTATGGCGACATGAGTGAACGCGTGATGAGTGTGATCGAGTCCCTGGTGCCAGCCGTTGAGGTCTATAGCATTGATGAAGCCTTTGCAGACTTGGCAGGCGTGCCAGGCGATCTAGAGGCACTCGGACGGCGTATTCGAGCCCTGGTGTATAGGAGCACCGGCATCCCAGTTGGCGTAGGTATCGCCGGCACGAAGACCCTGAGCAAACTCGCCAATCACGCGGCAAAAAAGTGGCAGGCTCAGAGCGGTGGTGTCGTCGACCTTCGTGACCAAATCAAGCGCGACTGGGTGCTCAAGAAATGCTCGGTCTCGGACGTATGGGGGGTCGGACGCAAGATGACTCTGCACCTCGAAGGCATGGGCATCAAGACCGCCTGGGATCTCTCCAAAACCGATCCCTGGATGTTGCGCAAAAAATTCAGCGTGGTGATCGAGAAAACTGCGCGTGAGTTGGCCGGCACGCCTTGCCTGGAGCTCGATGAACCTGATCCCCCGAAACAAGAGATTTGCTGTTCCCGCATGTTTGGCAAGCGCCTCACCGATATCGCACCAATCAAAGAAGCTGTGGCCACCTACATGCAGCGTGCGACTGAAAAGCTCCGAGCCCAGCAGTCACTCTGCAAGAAAATACGCGTGTCTATCCGCACCGGCATGTTCAATCCGGAGGAAGCGAAATACGCCAATGGTGTGTTGGTGGAATTGCCGTACCCAACGGACGACGTTCGCTTGATGACGAAGGCGGCGGTGGAGGCTGTTGATCGAGTGTTCCGGCCAGGGTTCAAGTACAGCAAAGCAGAGGTGCTCCTGCTCAACCTTTGCCAGAAAGGGGAGTACACCGATGACCTTTTTTCGATTTCACAGCCGGTCGCTACAGAGAAAGTCATGGGCGTGCTGGATTCCATCAATGAACGGTGGGGTAGGGGAACACTGCGCTTGGCGAGTGTGCCAACCAATCCCGATTGGGGGATGCGTCGGGAGATGATGAGTCAGAGTTTCACCACTCGGGTAGATCAGCTATGGACTGTTTTTTGTAAATAGTTTTCCTTTTACTTAGACTCCAAGAAACTCCATTAGGTGGTTTTCCTCAAAAAAAACTCACCCTTGTCTTAGCATCTTCACTAAAAAGGGCCTGTCAAAGATACGAGGGCCCTTTTTTCACGGAAACAACGATATAAAAATTCAGCTTGAAAATTAGACCTAAAGGTTTTCAACGAATGTATCACATTCGTCTATAACGTACTGAGGTACAAGCTGAAATTGAGAGGGGTTAAGCTGGTATATGTAGTTGTTCTCAATGTGGAACGCTTCATTGATAAATTTGCGAATTACGTCGGATTCAATATCCTTGGCTTTGCCATCGAAAAGCATTCTGTAAAGGTGAAGCTTTTCATAGTTATTTTTTGAATCGAAATACAGTTTTTTCAGTTCGCTGTCATTTTGCACTAGCTGAATAAGTCTGTTGTATTCAAAGCTCTCTACGAATTTACAAATGTGCTGAGTGCCTTCTTCTAATTCGCTGTCTGTTAGCTCAACAAAGCCACCATCTGGATCTTTTTTAGATGGCTTGGATCTTTTATGGAAAAGGCTGGAAAGAATATCAAAGCTGAACTGCTTGTTTTCCGTGATTTCGTAGTAACGGCGCAGATAAACAAGGCGATTTATTTCATGGCAGTCTGTTCGCGAGTTGGTCATGGCAATTTCAATGAATGTCTGAATGTCTACCCTTTCAATTAAGTTTTCGCTTAATTGGCCTAGATTGTTTTCGAGGAAATAAACAGCTGGTTTTATGAAGCGGTCTGGGTGATGAAGCATCATGTCTACGACAGGTTCAAAATCGTGAGTGAGGAAAAGAACTGTCTTTCCTCTGAATGAATTTTCTTTGCGAAATAGAGCGTCAACTATAGCGTATTTCTTATTTTTATCAAAAGATGAAATGGGGTCGTCGAGAATGATCAGTTCGGCTTCGCTTTTTAGGCAGTCATACATAAATAAAACTAACGAAAATGCATTACGCTCTCCATAGCTAAGGTGAGAGCGTACATTAGCAATCTCCCCATCTACTGAGTTGTGTATCAATTTTAGTTTGTAGCTTTCGCCATCCGCTACGAGCATAACTGAATAGCTGTACCCGGCATTTCGCAAAAATTCATTGATCCCGATGCCGTTGTTTTTTATGAGTTTTTCTATAAGTTTTTTCTGTTTTACTACACTTCCTTGGAGTTTTCCTGCTTTCTCTAGCAGTGCATCAATCCCTTTGTTGACTATCTCGATTTTTTCAGCTGTGCTTTCTGAATTTAGATGGACGTACAACTCAAGTTGAATTTTATGATTCTTGAGCTCTTCAATTATAACGTCAACATTTTTAAGTGATGAGAATCCTAAATTTTTAGCTTTTGTCAAGCTGTTAGATAGGCGATCAATTTGATCCCATACTTCACGAATAAACGCAGCTTGGTCATCCGTGTACCCTTCAATATTCTTTATAAAGCTATCGATGCTGTTGCGGGTTTCGGTTGAGAAGTATTTGTTTAGCTTTGAGAAGGTGGCAATGGTTTTTGCTAAACTTTCAATGGATTTTGAATCGTACGACTCTGTTACCTTCGTTATTACTTCCAGCGTGTCTTTTACATCGTGTGTGCAATACGGGCAATCTGATGAAATGTCTAGAAAAGGCTTGCCTTCTTGTTGCCACTTTATCCACTTGTAATTCTGATCGTGTTGAATCAAGGTCGTAAATTTCTCCAGGCCGGCCGGAATGGATTCTACCTTGTTACCATTTTTTAGCGCTTTAGCCACATTGCTCGAAGCATGGAATCCATTTTTTACGGGCTTTCCAAAAGCGCTGGAAAGCTCTAGTAAATCTGTAATTAGTGTTTCAATTTCTGGGTCTGCCCCTAACATATCCTTCATTTCGCTAGTTAGATTTTTTATTTCTTCCATACCAGCATCATAATCCTTGTCTCTGACAAAGATGTCGAAGCTGCCCTTCACAAGTTCATCAGCTTGGAAGACGAAATCATTAATATATGACTCGTCAAAAATTCTAAGTTTAATAATTTCTTCAGCTCCTTCTATCTTAGGAGCTAGCTCTGGGTTTTCTGAGTTTTTGAAGGCCGTAAGTTCGGATAATTTGCTTGTGCCTGCTAGTCTGTCATGTATAGAAAGCGACAGTGCTTTCGCTATGGTGCTTTTCCCTGTTCCGTTGGTTGCATACTTTATATTAAGCTTGGCTAGAGAAATATGAAGGGTGCCAGTATCTATGTTGTTGCAATTCGAAATTTTGATGTCCATATACCGTTTCGCAGCACTGAGGTGAGCCTGAATAGTAGCTCATAATATTGTTTATGCTGGAAAAGCGTTCTATGTCGGTAAACAAAAAACTTGTATCGACCGACTTTTATGTCGCGATACCTTCGCGATCCTGTTGGAGACAAGATCTCGTTTTCTTTCGGGATGAGCACCAGTGACACTTTATGGTTTAGGGCGAACGCTGCCCCCCCCCAAAAAAATCAAAATGTAGTTTTTGGTGTATTGTTAGGTGACTAATTACATAGAGATCTACCATGTCCAAACTCGCAGAATTCCGCCAGCTTGAAAAACATCTAGCTGAACAGCTCCAAGCGCTCGAGGCCCTGAAGGGGGATGCGGGCTTGAAGGCAGAAATCGAATTCGAAACCAAGCTCCGCGCTTTGCTCGCCGAGTACGGCTATAGCCTGCTGAACGTGATCAACTTGCTTGACCCTAAGGCGGGTCGTCGCGCACCAGCAACCGAGTCCAAATCCGGTACCCGCAAGCCTCGCCAGGTAAAGGTTTACAAAAACCCGCACACTGGAGAAGTAGTCGAAACCAAAGGCGGCAACCACAAAACGTTGAAGGAATGGAAAGCGAAATACGGTTCAGACACCGTCGAGTCCTGGCTGAGCAAGTGATTTTGGTTTGAGTACAAAAGGGCCCGCGAGGGCCTTTTTTGTTAAACACGATGTACTATCGTAATGGCTTTTTGCCGTGATCGGTATGTTCTGGGGCATGCTGGCAGCGTAAAGCATCTTTCTGAAATTTAATCGGTTGATTCAGTCATTACCGGTGATTGGATCTCCGTTCATCAACATGAATCTCACGGTGCTCATGACGCCAGAGTGACCCGACCTAATGCAATTTTTCACACGGAGAATTCCAGAATGGCAGCGCATCATAAAGAGAAACACTCAATAGACAACATTGGTTGGCTGCGCGCTGCCGTATTGGGGGCCAATGACGGAATCGTTTCAACTTCAAGTCTGATTCTGGGCGTAGCCGCCTCTCACGCAACTCACAACAGCATCCTTATAGCGGGTGTCTCTGCTCTCGTCGCCGGTGCTATGTCGATGGCTACCGGAGAGTACGTTTCCGTGCAGTCCCAAGCCGACACGGAAGCGGCTGCCCTAGAGGCGGAGCGAATTGAGATTCAGGAAAATCCGAAGGGCGAGAATCGTGAACTGACAGGAATTTATGTTGAGCGAGGACTTGAGGTGCCGCTTGCAAAAGAAGTCGCGACTAAACTAATGGATCACGACGCCTTGGGGGCGCATGCCCGAGATGAGTTGGGAATCACCGATGCGATGAGTGCAAAGCCATTACAGGCTGCTCTTGCATCTGCGCTAAGCTTTGCCGTAGGTGCGGCACTACCATTACTCGTGGTCGTAGTAGTTCCACAAGAACATCTCATCCCAGTCATCGTCGTCGCGTCGTTGGTCTTCCTTGCTATCCTTGGCGGCTTGGCGGCCAAGGTCGGTGGGGCGAATATTAAAAATGGGGTTTTACGTGTGACTTTTTGGAGTGCGCTTTCGATGGCGGTGGCAGCAGGAGTCGGTACCCTGTTGGGAACCACAGTATAAAACCCGGAGCGGGTTCCAGAATTAAATTCTTGATGGTGAGAGTGGGCCTTTATACAAGGATGGAACAGGGTTTATATATTTGAAGGCAAGAGAAAAGCAGCGCTGCCCCCAAACACCTTTATCCGATAGGATGCCGCCGGTTTTTCTTCTGTTTTCTTTAGCTTTTTAATCCCACAGGATTGAAAGCTGGAACAGAAGCTGAAACTGAAACGCAGGCCTTGGGGGCCCATCCTATCAAGCATGCTAGCGCATGCCCCGACGCTACTGCTCGCCACGAAAACCTAGGCGGAGGCGGCATACGAATTGCAATCAAGTTACCTTCACCAACCGGTATAAGTTTTGATACAAAAGGATCATTTCTCGGGTTTCACGACGTTCAGAATTTTCCTCTAAACCTTCACCCTGCACGTCGTGCTGCTCGAGCAATTCATCCTCCTCCTCGTGAACTTCCAGGACTGAGGATGGCACCAGTTCCGGCACTCGGTTGTGACCACGCTCCGCGAACAAGCATGCGCCCTTGGCTGTGAGAACTATCGACTGCGGAGCTTTCAAGAACGAAAGGATTGTTTGTTGGCGACCTTGCGAGTCAACCAGCAACAACCGGGAACGGTGCGTGGCGTCCTCCCTGATCCACAATCCACAATCCACAATCCACGCTCATCGCACTTTAAGAACGTAGGCTGGTTTAAATTTGCCGACACGGCAGGATCGTTGCGGCCTTCGGTCAACTGATGAACCACACCTTTTTCCTTTTCTGTGAAGAGCATACGGCCATCATTGCAGCGAGTGACCAAGCAGGGTACTTATGACGAGCGCGAAGGCTTTCGGCCCTGGAATTACGTGACCTGCAGGGAGGACATTGAAGGCCAGGAAGTCTGGCGGATCAACGTCAAGGTGAAGCGTGTTGATGAGGTGGTGATTCCGCTTGCAGCGGCTGACCATGGGCTGGTGCAGGTTGCTGAGCGTGAGGTCGGGGCGCGGATGATGGCGGAGCGCTCAACGCAAAGATGAAATCAGGAATAAATACCCTTCGGCAGTCGTTAGTGAATGACCAACGCTGACGTGGGAGATATCCAGTTCAATTCGCGGATTGGGATGGGTGGTAAGCCGGCTTCACATGTTTGATGAGGATGAACCCACCGTGCCGAGAATTTTGACTTCCCAGATAAGTGACACCGCACTAAACGAGCACAATGCCAGGATGTTCGGGTCGCCAAAGGAGCGCTTGGATTTTTACCGAAGAGAGATTCAGTACGAAACCAGCATCTTGGCTAATCGAACTGACGCCTTTTTGGCATCTCAGTCTTTTTTGGTCATCGCATTTGCCTCTTCTATGGGCAATCTCAACCCCGAATGGGGCAAGTTGTTCACGCTGGTAGTACCACCGTTTCTTACGTTGCTTGGAGTGCTAAGTTCGTTGAATGCTTGGCCCGGTATTCGTGCGGCATACGATATTATCGGCCATTGGCATTTCAAGCAGAGCGAGCTATTGCATAGCGAGCCTGTAATGGGATTGGCTTATGACGAGTCGCCTTTATTTTGTGAAAGAGAGTCCACGCAAAAGGGGTATCGAAAGGCGTTGCTGTTTTCAGTGCGCACACCTTGGATCTTTGCGACATTCTGGATATTGCTTGGCATTTGGTCGGTTTGTATCCAAATCACAAATCCAGGTGCTTGAGACGTAAACAGAGAGGTAAACCCTTGCTGTTTGGGACTACTTTTCTTCAGCCACCTAGCAGGCTCCGAACATCATCAGCTCTGCGCCCAAATGAAAACTCGATCACAGGTTATAGGGTGTACCATCGATAGGTGCCCATCAAAAAGTAATGAGCCATGTCCAGGGAAAGCGAAGAGGGCCGCCAGATCGTAGCTTCTCTGGCGCGCCGGGTCGGTAACATTGCTGATCTTGCAAAGACCGCCCACGCAATTATTTCAACCTTGCAGGATATGGACGCAGCCCTCAGGCCCATCATCGGCCAGCAAGGGGTTGTCGCGCTTTATCGCCGCAGCCTCAATCTGTGCGTTTCCAATCATCCGCGACTGGCCGGCACCTGTGACAGAGTGCAGGCAGGCATGGATTTGATTGCCCTCAAATCCGTAATCGTTGAGCAAAGCGACGCCGATGCGCTGTTTTTCGGTGAAGTGTTGCTGACTACCTTTTACGAGCTGCTGACCACGCTCATTGGGCCCTCGCTCACCGAACGTTTGCTTCGTGACATGTGGGAACCTTCTTTGAGCGACACCCCTTCGCAGGAAATTTCGCCATGAGCACCAAAGTGACTATCAACCGTCTGGCCACCGGCGTGCCAGGACTGGACGAGGTGCTGGGCGGAGGATTGCCGGAGTTTTCGTTCAACCTGATCGCCGGCCCGCCTGGCTGCGGAAAAACCACCCTCGCGCATCAGATGATGTTTGCCCTGGCGACGCCCGAGCGCCCGGCGCTTTTCTTTACCGTATTGGGCGAGCCGCCGCTGAAGATGTTGCGTTATCAGCAGCAATTCGACTTTTTCGACAGCGAAGCGATCAACCAGTCGATCCGCTATATCAACCTGACCGACGACACCCTGGCCGGGAATCTGGACGAAGTGCTGCGGCGCATCGTCAGCGAGGTTGAGGCTCACTCGCCGGCGCTGGTGTTTGTCGATTCGTTCCGCTCCGTAGTGCTGGCCAGCCAGACCCAGGACAATCCCAACAACAACCTGCCGCAGTTCGTTCAGCAATTGGGCATGTTGATGACCACCTGGCAGGCAACGACCTTCCTGATTGGCGAATACTTTACCGAAACCGACACCAACCCGATTTTCACCGTGGCCGATGGCTTGATCTGGCTGCGTCAGAGCGTGCAGCGCAATTCCATGGTACGCAAGATTGAAATCATGAAGATGCGCGGCCAGCCCACGTTACCGGGCTTGCACACCTTCCGCATTGCGACGTCGGGGATCAAGGTGTTTGCCCCCGCGCCACTCAACCCGGTTGAAGCGCCGCTGGAGACCTCCATCAAGCGCCTGAAAATGGGCGTGCCACAGCTCGACGACATGCTCGGTGGAGGCCTACCTCGGGGTTATTCCTTGCTGGTGGCTGGGCCGTCGGGGTCGGGCAAAAGCATCCTGGCGGCGACGTTCTTGGCCGAAGGCGCACGCAACGGCGAAACCGGTGTGATCGCGGTGTTCGAACAACGGCCCAATCATTTTCAAAATGCCGCCCTCATTCAATTGATCCAAGACGGTCAGGTCGGCTTGGTAGACAGTCGCGCACCGGACTTGTCCATCGACGAAATCGTGCAGTTGCTGCTCAGCGAGATCAGCCGACTGAAAGCCACCCGTGTGGTGATCGACTCGTTGTCGGGCTTCGAACTGGCGCTGGCGCCGACCTTCCGCGAAGACTTCCGTGAATCGCTGTCGCGCATGGTCACCGCGCTGACCAGTGCCGGGGTCAGTGTGCTGATGACCTCCGAGCTGGAAGACCGCTACACCGACTTGCGTTTCAGCCCTTACGGCACGGCATTTCTCACTGACGCGATCATTGTCCAACGCTATATCGAAGTAGAGAGCCGGTTACTGCGGATCATGGCCGTGGTCAAGTTGCGGGCCAGTGCCCACTCCGATGAGCTGCGCTTATACCGCGTCGATGAAAATGGCTTGCAGATTGGCGAAATGCTTCATGAACAAGAAGGTCTGCTCGGAGGCCGACCCACAAAGCGGATTTCAGGTGTATCACATCCAGGAGATAAAAATGCTTGAGCCCGACTCATGAGTAATGTCGATGGCACGAATGAGCGTGAGATCGCTAATGCCGCTCACGAACTCTTCCTGCTTGGCCAGAAAACCGTTGAAGCACGCGCCGTGCTGGCAGCTCTTCAAAAAGAGTTGAGCGACACCAGCAGCCGGCTGGTCGATAGCCAGCAGGTCGAGCAACTGATCGAGGCCAATCAGCAGTTGGTGCTGGCGATTTTGCTGGCGCAGTCGGATGCAGAAAAACCAAAACGCACACAGGAAGAACAACGGCTGTTCCTGGAGATGCGTGAAGCCAACGCGCAATTGGTGATCGCGGCCCTCAGCGCGCAAGACCTTCAGGCTGTAGCCGAGCGCGCACTGAGTCAGCAAAAAAGCATACTGGCGACAGTGGCCCATGAACTTCGCAACCCGCTGACGCCCATCAGCATGATCGCCGGGCGTCTGGTGCGCGTGCCCAGTGAGGAGCTGCCGCGCATGCAGGCGCTGATCGAAGGCCAGGTGCAGCACATGTCGCGGCTGGTCGATGATCTGCTGGATGTCTCCCGTGCCAGCACTGGCAAGTTGCGAATTGATCGCCGCGATGTCGACATAATTCAAGTTCTGCGTGAAGCCATTGATGCGTGCCGCCCTTTGATGAGCGCACAAGAGCAGCATTTCAACGTCCATCTTCCCAATGGCATCTTGATGGTCAATGGTGACCCGGGGCGCCTCGCGCAGATTCTCCACAATCTTCTGGCGAATGCGGCCAAATACACCCCGACCCACGGTAGGATCAAACTGTCTGTAACGGTAGCGTCCGACGTTTTGAAGATAACCATTTCCGACAATGGCATTGGTATTTCCGCTAAAGCACTGCCGTTTATTTTCGACCCCTATGTTCAGGACGTGCACGCTGTCGGCTTCAATGGGTCAGGCTTGGGCATCGGACTGACAGTAGTCCGCGAACTGGTCGAGGCGCACGGCGGCGAGGTTGCCGGCACGAGCGAGGGTGATGGCAAGGGGAGCGAGTTCGTGGTCACGTTACCGATGGTAATCCATTCAAACGGATAAAAAGGCGTGGACAGTGATTGATCTAAGTCCAGGGGCATAGGTCAGCTCTCACCAGACAAAATGACTGCTGTCCATCACTTGGGCTGATCCATTAAAAACCGCAATCAAGATTCTTGGTGGGCACTGCGACTCGTAACTTCGAGTCAGACCCGCTGAGCACAGGATCCGACATGAACGCAGCGGACGACTTTAGATTTAAATCTCATGAGCTGCTTTTAGATCTGGATGCAGCTATTAACCAAATGATGATGTTGGTCGCAACTCGCGAGCTTTCCGGTGAAAGGTGGTATGCGGCTGTAACCCAACATTCGGACGCGTATGCAGCTTGGAATTCTCATCTGAATGAGTCATCGCTACTGAACTCTCATATCCTTTAAATCGGAGAAATCACATCTGGGTCACTGAGCGGAATTAGAGCGGTCGTGCGACCAACCGGGCCAAGCCTTGAATGCTATGGATGACGGCCCAAGTCACGATTCTCCTGGGGAACCACCCACTGGCCATGACTGATGCGACTGACTAAATCTAAGAAAAGGTTCTACGCTGAAAACATGCCCCAGAGCATACCGATCACGACAAAAGCCATTGCTATAGTACAGCTCCAGCCCAATACCCTCAGCCCAGGGTAAATGACGAAAGAGCCCATTATCTCTTTGTGCGATGCCATCAACATCATGATGAACATGACAGGCACCGCAATCACACCATTGACGACTGCACTCCAAAACAATGCTTTGATGGGGTCGATCGGAGCAAAGCAGATCAATACACCTAATAATGTTGCCGCAGTGATAATGCTATAAAACGCTTTGTTTGTTTCCGGCTTGGCCGCCAAGCTATTCTTCCATCTAAATGTACCGGCTACTGCGTAAGCAGCAGAGCCTGCCAGCACGGGAACCGCTAACATGCCCGTGCCAATGATGCCTGCGCTGAATAACCAAAATGCAAACTCCCCAGCAATCGGTCGTAACGCACTCGCTGCCTGTGCGGACGATTGAATATCTGTGGTGCCATGCATATTTAGCGTGACAGCTGTGGTCAACATAATAAAAAACGCAATGAGGTTAGAAATGCCCATACCCACTATTGTGTCAATTTTGATGCGAGTAAAGTTGGCTCGCGCCTGGTCTGGCGCATCAATCAGCGTCTGAGCCTTAGGGTCAGCCTCCATGTCTTCAACTTCCTGTGATGCTTGCCAGAAAAAGAGATAGGGGCTGATGGTTGTGCCAAAAATGGCAACCACCATGGTTATATACTCCGGCTTCCAGGACATGTGAGGCCACACAGTCTGGCGAACGACCTGCCCCCATGGAATCTGCACGGCAAACATAATGCCCACATAAGCCAGCAACACGAGTGTCAGCCACTTGAGTACCCGCACATAGCGCTTATACGGAATGAACACCTGCAGAAGCAGAGAAACCAGACCAAAGCCGACTGCGTAGAATTGAGACGATCCGCCTATCAACAGCTTCAACGCCGCCCCCATCGCTGCGATGTCCGCTGCAATATTGATGGTATTGGCAAACATCAATAGGGCGACGATGCCATATACAAAAGGCCAAGGGTAATTGCTGCGGATATTGGTAGCGAGCCCATGCCCGCTGACTCGGCCTATTTTTGCGCTGATGATCTGAATGCCGACCATCAGGGGGAAGGTGAAAAACAACGTCCAGAGCGTATTAAAGCCAAATTGCGCGCCTGCTTGCGAGTAGGTCGCTATACCGCTTGGATCATCATCCGCCGCGCCTGTGATAAGGCCGGGCCCTAGTTTTTTTATCCACGAACGATGGGGAACAGCCGGAGGCTTGCCTATGAGCTCTTTCTTATTCATTTTTTTGATTTCTCGGGGGCATCGGATGCCACACCAAGTTTTGACTGAGGCTCTTCAACGGGAGTTCCGTGGCAGAATTCAGGAAGGTGTATTGCCCAAGGGGAATGGCTGCTCTGGGCGAAGGCTGCCGATCACCAGCTCCGAATAGATCATTGGAAGTCCTTCGGATCTGACCTTGAGGCAAGAACGATTCGTAGAAGTTTTGCGGGCTCGCGCGCGTACAATTCGATTGTTCGCCTTGGTGGCAGGGTGCCGCAATGGCTTTTTGTCGCTACATCATGGGATGACCTTGAACCAGTAGGTCAGGATAATCAGCTGCATTTGTCCCAATATAAGGATCCCACCATGCGCAAATACATCGTGGAATACCTGTTCAACGGCGAACCCCGCACACACATATTTGAACTCAAGCAGCCTCAGCTGCCCATCCATGAGGCGGCGATGCACCTGCTACAGCTGCATTTTGGGGATGGGGAGAACAGCCTGATCATGCCCACTGCGGACGCGACGCCGGAGGAGATTTTAGAGCAGGCTGAGCTGGTGGGGCTGACGCAGATTAAGGTCGTCGATCAATCCAGTTGATGCCAGGTGCAGCGACCAGCAAAGCGCACCTCGGCATATAGGACTGCTGTTGGCCGATTGCTGTCCGTCACGATGGGCTGAAGACGACCCATAGGAGACCTTCAAACCATGGAAAACAGATCCGTGTGTGCCTGGTGATTGCCCCCATAACTAAGTGTCAGACTTTTTTTGCTAGCCCGATGGCTGTAGTCATATGAGGTACCGCGTAGGCCTTGTACCAATGATTCATTCCCGCAATAGCTTTCTGAGCAGGTGCCGTGTCGGCTGCCCCGATCAGTTCCGCGCAAGCTTGCGCCATCGAGACAAGAATACGGGCGGCTTCGGGAACATAGGGAAGGTCATTCCCCGCTTCATGACGCTCACGAATGATCTGGTAGCGGATGTTCTCCGGGAGTGTCCAGGCACTGATTAAAAACTCCTGAACGGAGTAATCAACGCCGTTGATTTCCACGGTCGCGGAGCGATGTTCCTCATTGAATCCTGCCGTTTCGATCTGCTCGCAGCTATCGATAACAGTTTTCATCATTTCCCGAATTTGTTGCCAATCAGTTTTCATTTGAACTCCTTTTCAATGGTGTTCTTCAGGTTACGTCGAGTGGGTCTCTGTGGACAGCATTGAAAGGCAGCTACTGGACAATAGTGCCCCGTTATTCGATTCGCGGATGCTGCTGCACGAGATGCTCACGTTTAGCTTCCAGCTCGGCGATTTCTGCGTCGATGTCCTCGATCTTCTGCTCGATGTTGTCGTGATGCTCCTGCAGCAGTTCGTGCGCTTCCTCAATGTCGGAAGCCGCCGGAGCTGCACCACGCAACGGTTTACTCGCCGTTTCTTTCATCGTCACACCGGTAATCAAACCCACCACGGCAATCACCATCAGGTAGTAGGCCGGCATGTACAGATTTTGCGTGCTTTCCACCAGCCAGGCCACGGCGGCAGGGGTCAGACCCGCGATCAATACCGAGACGTTGAAGGCGCTGGCCAGGGCGCTGTAGCGGATGTGAGTGGGAAACATCGCCGGAAGGGTGGAAGCCATCACGCCGATGAAAAAGTTGAGCAGCACCGCCAGCACCAGCAAACCGGAAAAGATCAGGCCGATCTTGCCACTGTTGATCAGCATGAAGGCCGGGATGGCGAGGAAGAACAGGCCGACGCTACCGCAGATATCTCAGCGAGGGAATGAAGATGATTTCGAGATTCGTTGTTGTCCCTGCAGTCCCGACGGAAACTGGCTCTTCACGTAATGGAATGCGCGTTTACTGCAAAACAGAGCCTATAGGTTTTAACATTTATGACAACGAGAAAAAGCTGCGTTCGCAGGCTACCTTTCTAACCCGTGAAGAGGCTGAGGCTGAATGCCAGTGGCTTAACTTGAGACCGCTACAAAGCGTTCCCTCACATCGGGACACCTTCTAGATTCACGGTATTGTTCCTCGTTTGCAGGTAGAGCCGTCTTTGCTGATGAGGAGCCTAAGAACTCAGGTACCTCTGCGGATCCGCGCTTCTGTCCACAACATCTGCTCATGGTGACTTCAGTCACTGTTACGCTGATATTGGTAGCTAAGTTATGTTGGATCTATTCGCTTGGACAAGTGTGTCGACCAAGTGGAAACCAGGATCAATCAACGTCAGATGACTTTTAATGACGTGCCGATCCGTTCTGCCGCGCCTCTGTTTCTGCGCCTAACACTTGAAGCCGGTCATGCTCGTGTTTTTCGTGGAGGGTGAGATACTCGTTCACGTCTTCCTCTGTGCGATGCTCCTGCCCCAAAAGCGACTCACTCAAGAAATTGAACCGCATTGACTCCTCGATAGTCAGGCCAGCAAATATTTCGTTGCCCTGAAGGTCAGTGCTGAGGGCGCGTAGTTTCCGGAGGTATGCGCGCTGCATGTCCGTGAGTACAAGCATTTGGATCTCCTGATAATTGCCACTGCGAAGCTGTGCCGCAATGCGCAAAATTCACTACCCAAAATTGTTGGAGCTGCTTGTATGGGGTCAGCATCGCGCGAAAGTTCCAACTGCTTTCATAGGAGAAGAGGCGCTATGCTTCCGACACTCCCGGCACGTCCATGTTTATCTTGCGCCAAGCGGCTTCGGCAAAGCTGTAAACCGAAAAGGCGATCAGCCCCAAGGCCATCACCATCAAAACCACAGCTCCGGCCGGTAGGTTCTGGAGAGCATTGAGGGCGTCCTTCATGCCCGGTGGATCCATGGTTTGATAACTCGAACCACTGATTGTCAGTAGCATGGCGATCTCAATAAAGGCGACTCCACGAGCTATAAGACCGAACCGAGACACCGGACGTACATATCGCATAACGTCTTCGTCAGCCTCAAAATATTTCTCGAACGACGCCTTCCAGCCCTTGATGATGTGCGCAATGCCTACGCCTAGTGGTACAAGTGCGACGAGGTAAACCAATAAATTTGAGTGTTCCCAAGACAAGATATGCGCCAGTAAATCCTTGGTTTGTTCCCCACCTGAGCTGCCCGAGCTCTTGAGTCCGCTGATGAGAAGACCCAACGCAAAAAACGCCAGCGCGCCGTTGACTACACCTCCCGCCAACAAACCTGCACGAATCACCAAGCCTTTGAACTTTTTACCGTGATGATCAACGTCGTGCGTTGCCTGCAACACTCGCCAACCGGCGAAGGCGAGCAGACCAGCCACCACTAGCCCGACTAAAACATAACCGAATGGCTGGTTTAACAATGCTTCCAAGCTCCTGTGACTGTCCTTCGGTTTTGTCGAGTCTTGAGCCGCCAGCAACGCAAAAATGCCAATGATCAGATAAATAACGCCCCGAGCGGCATAACCACCCCTTGCGAGTACAACAAGGCTCTGTCGCGTGGACATAGGATCTAATTCCAGAGAAGCAGTACAGGAGCAGACCTGTCGAATCGGGAGGGGTTCGATTAAAGGTCGGGTTTGATCGGTTCTGGATTCCGCTGCCGCATCAAAGGCTGAATGTGCATTTGACTCTGTGTTCTTCAGTTCCGGTGGTTACTGAAGCGGATAACCACACCGTTTGTCCCTTACGCTGCACTTGGAAGCACTGGGTTACTCCAAAGAAGACCCACTACTCCGCATTGGAGACCCCTATGAAACCGCATTCAACCAGCACTCAAAATTTGCCAGAAAATGACTCGAGCCATCAGAACGATGATGGCTGCATTTTGGGCACTGCCGGTCGCGACGAAGATCCAAATGCGATGACAGACTGGGATCACGAAAACGACTCTGCGGGTAACGTGCTGACTCCGGAAGATGCGCGTGGCTTGCCCGGATACCCGAGTGAATCTGAAACTGATCAGGCACCCTCGATACCGTCGACGCGACCGAACGGTGAAACGGAAACGGATATTGAAACACCGGAACAGAACAATGACCGCGTTGATTGAGCGGCAGTAGTCGCATTTGAAGAGGCATTTTTCACCGAGGCAACGGGTAATTCCCGTTGGTCGTTTCAACGGGACGAAGGCTCATGGTGCCGCCTCAAATGAAGGTAACGATTCTTTTTGCTTGAAGGAGATCAGCCATGACCAAACGACAAGAACCGCATCACGGCTTTTCCGATGACCCTCAAAAAGTCAAAGAGGCGGGGCGCAAAAGCGAGCCTAATGCCAATGTCGCAACTGACAAGGCCGAGAAAGCTCGAATCGGCGGGCAACATAGCCATGGCGGGACGCGCGGAGAACGGTGATGAACAGCTGACCTGCTGACATGCCTACGTCAGCAGGTCGGTATCCTCTTAAAGCAGTGGCGAGACAACGAACCAGAGCAGGATCACCGAGATCAGTTGAATGAGCATGACGTCGGTAAGGGGCTGGCGGACGACGAGCGCGTCAGCAGGGAAGAGGAATCGGCGGGTGACGGAGCTAGGGTTACGCCGGGCCGAGCAGATGAAGAGCGACTACCCAATCAGTAATACACTGCCTTGAAGGATATGCTGCGGATGAGCATTTGGTCATCAAGCCTCGAGTCTTTTCGAGACAAAATTGCGGCCGATACTTCGGTACCAAGCTGTGGTGCCACGTCATGCGTCTGTGCCAGCTTCGGGCTTGCGCTTCTACTTATGGCGCTACGAAAATCTGCTGCCCGCAACTTGGAAGACGAGCGGAAAATGACCATCTATGAGGTGGAGCAACTGATGGCCGTCATGAAGGCCCACGCTGATAACGATGTTCGGGCGTTCAGTGCTTTTATCGAAGAGCCATTGGCTGACTCTCAAGGTCACAGTCAGCAGCGAACACTGGAAATTACCTTAGGTGCACTTGCCGCTGCGAGATGCAGCCTTCAGGGTATCGAACTTGCGGAGAGGGGCTTACCAAGTGTGAAGCCATTTTTGCAATGCGATGTGGTCGCCGCCGTCTTAATCATTCACGCAAGCCTCTCGGCGCTACTGCTGAATGTCGATTCGGACGTTGAACAGCTCGTACCGTCGGCTAGGAGAATTGATCTGGTACATAGCCGCTCCGACCTTCAGCGAAAAGCCGATGAAGCGCTAGCTCGCGTCTGGCGTCAGGACAAACCGCTCCTGGCGTGAGCACGCAGCCAAAACACATGATCAAATCGATACAGAGCCTCGACGGCTGGCGAGATCGTCGAGAGCAGGGGTGGGGTCAACGAACTGCTAGGGTTGGCTTAGAAGCCATGGTAGGGCTAAAAAAAAATAGTTTGCGAGCCCCCTTGAAATCAAAAAAACGCGACGGAGTTATTATATTTGATACCAAACAAAAAGCAGGGATCTTCATCACACCGCTTTTTTCAGATAGCCAAAGGCTTTAGGGCAATCGACTCGATTGCTTCGTCGTTGCTTCTGCCTCTGTCCTTGCCTTTAGGAAATGTAGAAGGAAATAAATGGCAGGGAAGCGTCGTTGGAATGGGGCATTGCCCGCAGGGCAAGGAGAGATCGTTTTTTTGCGACGCAAGTCGCGGCTAGTTTTTGATTTTAGAGCAACCAGAAGTCCTTAAAAAATCAGTTGAATAAATTAGCTGCTGAGTGACGGGGCATCTGAATGCGGCTTGGGCTAAAAAAGCAGCAAGACTGAAGTTGTTGCTGATGACATTCAGTGCGGATGCGGACTGCCAGTCGGATCTACGACTTGAATGACCTCTCCCTTGCGCCAGGCGTCAGCGCCTGGATCGATAGCGGGTGCAGGGATGTGCCCGCGCCTTCTTTTTCTCAGTGCTATCGACTCCAAATCTTCTGTCCCGATCTGTAACCAGTTTCTGATCGATCTGGCCATCAGCGGTGAATCCCATCATGAGTTGTGGAACACCCGGCGGTAGATCTTTGTTGAGGTCGGTGTACCACGTATGCCATGTCTTGCCATAACTGCTGCCTACAGCGTCGCGAGTTCATTGCTTGAGTTCAAAATGGTGTGGCAATGGTCGGACTGAAGTCGCCTCCACTGTTTGGCCCCATCCCTTTCTCAACCGGGTGGGGAGTCTAGAACTCGCGGGTTCTTTAGCGTATTTTGTTCGACCAAATGCTAGTAGAAACTGACGCGCAGGAAAAGAGCGTAGCACTCCAGAAAAACGCAGTAATTATGTGTCTGTCCGATATTTATAGATGTTTTGCAGCTAGATAAGGTCAATAAACTGGTGACAACAAAAAGACGTTAAGTGGTCGCCATGAAAAATCTTGCCAAAAGTGCCTTGAGTCACCTTATGTTGCCGCCGACGTATTTTTCACCGACATGCCGGAATTTCATTGACCCAGTTTCGAACACCGAACTCGTTGTTGAATTTCGCTTTCAGACTGCTGGGTTGGATCAGAATAGCGTCGGCACCAGGGTCAAAAATGCATTGGCGGTAACACCTCCGGCGCATGACACGCGCCAAGACGCTACATATGCGCACTCTGGGCATGATAGTTTCCAGTACACCGCGCCTTCTCGACGACGTCTCCTGATCCGAATTGCTAAACCCAAGTTGTTCTCAACGAGCCCAAGAGGACTTCCATCCACTTTGCCTCGTGCGGGGAGTCGTAATTAGGAGCCTCCACTATTCGTCTTCGCGCAGGAATGCGAGGATTTCGCTCGCGAGCTCCTTGGGCACCTCTTCAGCCATGTGGTGCCCGCAGTCGAGACTACGACCACGCTGCATTGTCGTCCATGGTTTCCAAACAGCCAGGACATCGCCGTATAGAAGTTCAAGGTCATCACGTAGCGACCATAGAATCATGGTCGGGCATGCGATCCGACGGCCCTCGCGGCGGTCGGCCTCATCGTGATCACGGTCGATCCCTAAGCCTGCACGGTAATCCTCGACCATGCCATGAACGGTCGCCGGATCGTGGATGGCCGCTTGGTAGTCCTTGTAGGCTTCAGAACCCATTGCCTCGGGGGAGCCGCCATACCATCCATCAGGGTCGGCCAGGATTGCTTGCTCCGGTTTCTCGGGTTGACCAAAGAAAAACCAGTGCCACCACTTTGCGGCGAACCGCGCGTCACAGCGTTCAAGAGCCTCAAGGATTGGCACACCATCTAATACGCCGAGATGTGTAACGGATTCAGGGTGATCCATTGCCGTGCGAAAGGCGGTGTAACTACCCCGGTCATGGCCAATCACAGCGAACCGCTCGTGACCAAGATGGCGCATCAGGGCGACACAGTCTCGGGCCTTGGCGCGTTTCGAAGATCCCGCATGGTCGGATGTATCCTCTGGTTTTGATGAGCGACCAAAACCTCTCAGATCTGGGCAGACGACCGTATGATGTTGCGCCAGGAGCGGGGCGACACGATGCCAAGTCACATGAGTTCGAGGATGCCCGTGGAGCAACAAAACGGGTGAGCCACTGCCACCGTGCCTTACCCTTAGCGTTGCCTCAGGAAGAGTTACGGTATCGAGAGAGAAGTTGTCGAACATCGCGCTGTCCTGGGCGTTTGCCACTGTTCGTAGGTTCGCAACGACCACGTCGCCGGATCATTGCCTTCATTTGCATCGTTGTGATCAATCGTTAGTAACGAGACCTGGCTCTTATTTTCAGTAGAATCTGGGGCAGCTTGGAGTGACCTTAACTCCGTACTCAAAACACGGTTTCACTTAAACGCCGTAACGTTTATTTCCACCAGAAGTGATGCAATAACGACCGCCTCTTGGGCCGATGCAGACACTGCCTGAAGAACAAGCACATGAGGTTCCATAGTCGGGGATTTGCTTGCGAGTTGGCTGCGCCGCAGGTTGCACTGATGATTTTCGCTCAGAGGCGACGTAACAGTTCGATCCACTGCAAAGGCTTTTGGATGAAAGCCATTTTGCCGGTTGACCGTCGATGCTGATCCGCACCCAATCATTTTTCTTTTCGAAGACTTGAACCTTGTCTCCGCGCTTCAGAGTAGAAATAACCTTCCCGCCCGGCTGATCTCGCATATTTAGCTTATCCGCGCTAACGAACTGATCGAGCGGTGGCGTTGCGGCTGGTGCCATTGTCGGTGCGGGGACGGAAACTAATGCGTTCGGTGTGGCCTGGGTGACTGGCTGTACCTGTTTAGGAGGTGTGTCTTTTTCGACCATGAACCATAGGACTGCAACAAGAATCAGAAGAGGGACAAACCATGACTGAGATTTTCTGCGCATATCCTTTGCCCCTGTCCAGCACGCGTTACGCAAGCTGCCGTAGCGACAAGCGTAGTCGACCCTAACGCAATGAGTTCCATGAGACGCTCCGGCCATGATGATTCGGGGCCTGATCTACATGAATATATTCGTTTAAGAATATGGCGGAAGCACTGAGGTCATTCGGGTCGAATTAGTCGTAGATCAAGATGCTAGCGCTCCAGCCACCACTGCCCATCAAATCGTCGGCTTGAATTTGCCAATGGGGTCAAGATTTTGAGATTCAGGCCGATGTAGTCAACAAGTGCGATCCGGACTGATGCCTCCAACTGCTCGGTCTAACGAATACCGCACTTAGAGTGAATAAAAATCTAAACCCACATTGCCGAGTGGTGTCGTTTTCTTTTGTTGCTTGACGTATTCGCCGCACCGCCTGGAGCACTATGAAAATTAATGCCGATCCCCTCGTGAAGGTGCAAGCCTCCAATCTTTCCCTGGCCCGCATTTCGCTGATCGGGTTCTCTGGCATGTTGCTGTTGATTTTCATGCTGGCCAGCGTGTTGATCATTTCTATCGCCTTCAAGCAGAACCGTGACGCCGAAACGCGCAGCCATTTTTATACAGATAAGGCCGTGCAATCGCTGGAGAAGTCGGTGCTGTTGACGATAAAGGACTACGCGTTCTGGGGCGAGGCCTATGTGCATCTGCACAAGACGGTGGATATCGATTGGGCGTTTGTAAGGCAGAATATCGGCCCTACGCTGTTTGATGACTTCGGATTTCAAGGGGTGTTTGTTATTGACCCTATGGGCTCAGACAAGAAGAACTCATCGCTCTGGGTCTCAGAGGATGAGTTAGTCAGGAACCGTGTGGCTGCCGCCATCAGGAAGGACGTCGCTTGTTTGGATAAAGTGTTCTGAGGACGGCGAACCCTGAGCTACGGGCTAGATTACAAGGGCTTGGTGCCCCCCTAAACCTCATCAAATCAACCCATAGTGTCGGCTCATGCGAGGAGTACAGGTCGCCTGACGGTCGTGTCGGGACTCTTGAAACCTGTCAGTGCTATGACACTGATCCAGTCGAGCTCTTGAGTAGTTGGGAGAGTGAGCAGTTGGAGCGGCTGCTGAACAACCTGTGACCCTTTTGCGCCCTCTTAGGTCGAAGGCACCACAAGCCCCTGAAATTTCTCGATCGCTACCATTGTATCGTCAAGCGCCTGTGTACCACCTCAGGCGTTCACGATCTCACACCTCCGAGCGCGTATGCGTTTGAAATCAGCGCAGCTGCATCGAGTTCAGATAGCGCGCCAACATCTCTAAATTTCGACAACTGATGGAGGATGGCAGCCAGAGCCTCGCTCTCATTCTCTGCGAAGCGTCTGCATAGCATTGTTACCAAGTTGGTGGCCTGTTCGCTTTCTACAGACGCGCGTGGGTCAAAGCATTCCGCAATACTACAGGCTAGCAATCCATACCCAGGGTATTCATCGCAGAGCTTCACTAAGCTGTCGAACTGACCAGCATGAGCTGCACCGACATGCCCCTCTCCCATTTTAGTATCCGACGTCGCCATATCTATCCGTGTATCTGTTCTGTTGATCGTAAAACATTGAGGTATTGGTTCGTAGAATACCGTCTGTACTAGGTCGATGCAGCAATCGGCAGCGTCGGAGCGCGACTTTCGATTTGGCGGTTCGCTGCACTTCTTTTCCACACTCGAATGTCAACCAGGAGTCGGTAAGTCGTCTCGCAGTACATCCCTGCGCTCAGAAAAGCCCCCGTATTTGTAGGCCTACCATTGTGCGCGGAGGCCAGGCAAAGGTTGACGCAAACGATCCGTTCACCGTAGCAAGTCTCGTTCGGATAGGTACCTCTTCTCCAATGAAATTTGGGTGGAACTTTTGAGCGCCGCTGACCCCATACAAGCAGTCCTCAAAAAGTAGAGTGATCAACTCTGCACATTGCGGCACACCTTCGCAGGGCAGTTAACAGGAGATTTAGATGCTTGTACTCACGGACACGCAGCGCGAGTACCTCAGGAAAATACGAGCCCTGAGTAAAGACCTTCAGGGCAACGAAGTATTTGCTGGCCTGACGCTCGAGGAATCAATGCAATTCAATTTTTTGAGTGAGTCGCTCTTGGGGCAGGAGCATCGCACGCAGGAAGACGTCGACGAGTATCTCTCCCTCGTCCAAAAGCACGAACATAACCGGCTTCAAATGCTAGGTGCAGAGATAGAGGCGCAGCAGAACAGATCGGCACGTCATTAAAAATCATCTGACTTCGCTTCATCTGGGCGTCGACCTGGGCGGCACACGTGTCCAACAGTTTGATGGCTAAATTTTTGAGGCCATGCATTCAGCTGAAGGTCGGTCTCGTTCGAGTCGATCCGCTCACAGGGAATGAGCTCGGTTGTTGCAGTGCTGACGGCCGTGGTTTTTTGTAACACCCGGCTTAGGAACTCGACTTCACATGACATCCCTTTATAGCCTAGCTATCCCATCCGTAAAATTAGAGCCCCATCGATCAGTGCGCGTTAAGCATCTGCCGCGCCCTGCACCTCACTCCGAATGTGGCTAGAAGAGTTAAAGCGTTGTCGATTTCCTCGCCGGCTCGGCGTAGTGCTTGGTGATGGACTGCTCAGCGTGTGTGACCCTGCCCCAAAATACGTAATCCATAACCGGCGTCATGGGTTAATTTTCTGAAGCTGTAGTACCTGCCAGCTTCTTCGTTACACAAATAATTCACATTGATAGGTCATCATGGCAGGAACGATCACCAACACAGTGTGTTTTTTTGTCACTCGATGCCTGCATGAAGGCATGCCAGCAGCGCATTTTCAACTACGATTCCTGATAGAAGAAAATGACGCTATGACCCTATGATTTCCAAAAAGAGCAAAGCTGCCCAGCGCCTGAATCCACGAACCTCAGCAACCAGCTCCTCGTTAGCCGATCAGCTCAGCGACGTTGCCTATGGGGAGGTCTGCTGGTTGGCATCGTCTTGAAATAATTGTAGCTGTGCGGCGACATTTCTGACCCGAGCCGGCCTGCTAATGCAACAGCGTAGGTTGAGCCAAAAAAAATAAAAAAAGATCAGTCAACAAAGGTAATGCAATGAACGACACGCGTGTGTCCCATCAAACCAAAGTCTGTCTAAACCTGGCTCTTGAACGTAACAACCAGCTCTTCAACGAAGCACAAAGCTTGCGCTGCGCCGCCCTGAATATTCTTGATCGGGCCTACCTAGATACGGAAGCCTTCAGCCACTACCAAGAAAAGCGACAACATGCCGATATTAAATACAACGACGCCATCGAGCACTTGCGATTGCTCATGACGCAATACCACATCCCCCCGGAGCACCCAAAATCCCGATAACATAAGACCGCCGATTCCACTTGAGCGGTCAAGGATGTCGAATTCAACAGGGAGATGGGGTTGTCATGTATAGAATCAGTTCAGGCTATGCCAGAGTGCTGGTGAATACGCTTTCGGCGCAAGGACTGGATGCCAACAGTCTGTGCCAGGAGGCAGGGCTTGATATAAAGCTCGCAGATATACCGGGATCATTCTGCAAACGAAGCACTATCTACCGCCTATGGTATCTGTCGGCTCAGGCTTCCAGCGATCCGGACATCGGTTTGAAGGCCTACGATAACTTCCACCCGGGCATTTTTCAGATCGTCGGCTATACCATGATGTCCAGTTTGAACCTGAAAAACGCATTCGAACGACTGGTTCATTTCAGCCCGTTGATCGGCACTGGCTTCACCCTGTTTGTTGTCCAGGAACAACAGCATTACCGCCTGGTCACGCTCAATCACCATCAGCGCGGCTCGATCAAGCCCCGGCAGTACACCGATGCCAGCCTCGCAACCCTGCTGGGTGTCTATCGCTGGCTGAGCGGTGGCAAATCGCCGCAACCGCTGAGTGTGGAGTTCAGCTATCCCCAGCCGGATGACATCTACGAGCATCAACAGATGTTTGGCTGCGAACTGCGTTTCGGGGCGGTCTATGACAGCATCCTGTTCGATGGTGAGGAGCTGCTGCGTCCGTTGAGCATGGCCAATGAGGCGTTGGCCAAGCTCCATGACAGCTATGCCAAATTTCAGCTTGACCTGATGGATGACTTCACCGTTGTCTGCAGGATTCGTGCGCTGATCACCGAACGCCTAAGTCTGGGGCAAAGCCAGGCCCAGTATGATATGGAATCGATTGCGGCCGCGTTGAACGTCAGCAAGCGAACGTTGCAACGGGCACTGGAGAAGGCGGGCACGCAGTTCACAGATATCCTGAACTACGTGCGCCAGCAGCTAGCCGACTTCTACCTGCGTCATTCCCATTTCAATATGCAGCACGTGACTTACCTGCTCGGCTTCCATGACCACAGCGGTTTCCACAAGGCTTGCCTGCGTTGGTTCGGCATGACACCCGGTCAGTATCGAGCCAACGAATTGTCGCTCGAGGCCATGGAAACTAAGACCCTTCTAGCCGGTTACAGGCAGCCCTCCACCCAAAATCCATGAGCATAAAAACCACTTTGCGGCGGCTTTGGTTGTTTTCTGCAGTAAATGCCCCTAGGCCGTCGCGAGGTTCCAGTACTGCTCCAGTTATCCCCGCCAAGCAGTCAATATAGAGCTACGCCTGAGGTGCATTCAATATGACTTCCTCTTTGAATCAAGATCACTGCATTGTGTGTGATTGCAACCCAAAACTGGACACTCTGGGTGAAGGCTTCACCTTTATCACATTGCCATTCATATGCATTTAAGCCGATCCAGCCATGGATACCCACGTAGAGGCCAACACCAATGATCAGCACGCTGGAAATCGAAAAGGGATCATAGCTTTGTACTCCCCACTGCCTGCGTTCCTGTCGATTACGGAATCATCCCAGGCATGTTCCCAATTTGACACGATAGGCGTGTTGGATGAAATTGATGATTCGCCTCTTCTCTTCGACCTGAAATCCTGTGGCTGTATCTGCAGCTCATATTTTCGACACGATCGATTGAATGTTCCCCAACCGACCACTGTCCCAGTCGATTACTGGGTGCCTGATATCCTAATAGGAATGACAAATTGCTGACTCGGCCCGACAAAGACACGCTACGTGCGATGCTGGAATCGCAAGTTCAAGAAAAGCTACAGCACGACCCTGATGCGGTAACGACTTATGCAGCACAGCCTGAACCCGAACGAAAGCCATACACCAGTAAGCCCACGGTTCAGGACAAGGCATTTCACAGGGAGCTCGATCAGATGCGTGCGGATGCTGAAGCCGGAGTGATACATAAATCAGTGCGCGAGCCAATGGACGATGGTGAGTCTAGCCTTGCGCTCGATGATTACCCTGGCTTGAAAGAGGCAGGCTCTGCATCAAATCAGTGGTGATGTTTTGGCGCCTGTGCTGCGGTAATCGGTACCTAGCCGCCCTCCTCTTATGCAGCCTGTCGACGCATGGTCAGGATGGCTGCTCCGAAGCCGATGAACGTCGACCCAACTACCCGGCTGACCCACCGGGATAGCTCGGGATGGCTCAACACGCCCTTGACCCAAGAGACCAGTGCGGCATACAGACTAAGAGACGTCACCGAGACCGATCACGCGAGCTTTATGGCTCCGCCCTGGATATCGTCACGCGCCGCTCGTAAGTCATTAGCGTCCTGATTGAGCCGGTGAATCATATTGAGCAACCGCTGGCGTAGCACTTCGTCTTGGAGTTGCTCTGCTGCGCGCATCATATCGAGCGCCGCTACCTCATTGTTAGTGGCGACGGAGTCGAGCAGTTTGCGCATGCTTCTTGATGGCCGATTCATCTCCAACTCCCTGGATTTCAGTGACGCGAATCATATGGCCAGAATGTTTCGTCAGTATTTCAGCTGCACGAACTGGCTTGAATCATTAGCTCGGGCTGATTTGACGCTAGCTGGAGGGGTGCCCCGTGAGGTGTCAATTACGCTTATCGCGCCAACAGCACTGTTAGAGACTGGCCGATCACTTGATCACGGCTGAGGCCCAACAGATCCAGCGCAGCATGATTGACTGAGCAAATACGGGCACTCTCGTCGAAACTGAGCAGACCTTCACCCAGCAGTCCAACGAAGCCTGCCTCCGGGTGGAAGCGCAGCAAATATCGCTGCGGATCATGCCCCAAGAAAAAACAGCTCTCTATTAACTTGGCCGATAGGTTGGTCAATGCCATGGCCTGGAAGTGTTGCTGAAGGCTACTGACTGCGGTCGGCCTGCTGGTGACCGTTGTCATGCCTTCGGAATACGCCATTGATCCAACGGGTGTGGGCCGAGCACTGGGACTGACCCAGATGGGCGAGCTGAAGATCATCCTTGCCCAGGAAGCTTTGGCGGATGCCGCGCCACCTCAACCAGCAGCTCCAGCTCCGCAGGTTGCGCAAGGCTGGTGAGCACGTAGTCCGCTTGCCAGCGGTAACTGTGGCGAAGATCGAGCTTTGGAACGCCATGATGGAGCGAGATATGCGCAAGGCTGACTTGTGCCGGTTGCTCGGCGTGCACCAGGCCTAGGGTGATCGCCTAGTGGACTTTTTACACACATCAAAAATTGAACAATTAGAAGCGGCTTTGAAAGCTTTTGACTTGCGCCTCCCGGTAACCGTGCAGCCGTACCACATCCGCTACGAGGTCAAATGCATCGAGAATGGAGAGCGCAAGAGCTTCGAATGCTTGAACAACGTTTGGCTCTCTGACGATCACGCGTGGGTCGTTGTGCTGAGCAATCTCAAACTACCACTCCCACAACAGCCAGAAGGTCAGACACCAGAAGAGGTGTGCCGAGCGCATGGGATATCCGACGCATCGAGAAAGGCAAGGCCAGCTTGTGGACAAGATTAAGCCCCCTGACCGATTCTCTTAGAAAGAACGTTCCGTTGAACTCGAATCAGGCACAACCATCCGGCCTGTAAAACGCTCTGTCTCAATACTAATCAGCTCCCCAATCGCCTGTGTATCTATGGGCCTACTCAAGAAATACCCCTGCACCTCATCACAATGCGCAACCTGCAACGCCTCGAGCTGCTCGATCGTCTCCACCCCCTCCGCCGTCACCGTTAACGACAACGCTCGCCCCAGGCCGACGATAGCCTCAACGATCGACTGATCATCACCGCTGGCTGTCAGTCCCGAGACAAAGCTGCGATCGATCTTTAGCCCATCGAAGGGGAACGAACGCAGGTAGCTTAATGACGAATAGCCTGTGCCGAAATCATCCATCGCTAGTCGTACACCCAGCGCTTTCAAGTCGTGCATTATCTGCAGAGCCCCCTTAGCGTCTTCCAGCATCACACTCTCGGTCAACTCCAACTCTAAACGGCCCGGGCTCAAGCCGGTCTCCTCTAGCACCGCCTGCACTCTGGACACCAGTTGACCGCGCTGAAACTCAGTTGACGACAGGTTTACTGAAACAAAGATCTCTTCAGGCCATGTCGACGCCGCCACGCAAGCGGTGCGCAGAACCCAGTTGCTCAGCGGTAGAATCAAGCCTGTCTCTTCTGCAATGGAAATAAACACGTCAGGCGATAACAGCCCGCGCAGCGGGTGTTGCCAACGCACCAATGCTTCTGCACCGGCCATCCGCAGTCCTTCAATCTGGTAGCGGGGTTGGAAGTGCAGCCGCAACTCACCATGTTTAATGGCATGGCGCAGGTCACTTTCAAGTTGGCGACGATCGATGATTCGATCGTTCATGTCGCCGGCGTAAAAGCGCCACGTATTGCGTCCAGCATCCTTGGCTTCATACAACGCGATATCGGCATAACGCAGCAACTCGTCGGCTTGGGTGGCATCGGCCGGGGCCATGGCGATGCCGATGCTGGCACTGATGAAGAGTTCATGTTCCTCGACCTGAAACGGCTGCTCGATGCAGTCGATCAAGCGCTTGCACAGGTGTTCAACCTCTTCCTGGGACACCATGTTGGCCAGCACAAGTACAAACTCATCGCCGCCTATTCGCGCGACCAGATCATCGTTGCGCAGGCATTGCCCCAGCCGTTTGGATACTTCGTTAAGCACTTGATCGCCAGCGGCATGCCCGAGCAAATCATTCACTGGTTTGAAGCGATCAAGATCTATGCTCAGCATCACCAGCGGCTCGTCGAGGGTCGGCGCAGCCTTGAGCTTGCCGTCGAGGAACTCCTGCATGCGGGTGCGGTTCGCCAAGCCGGTCAGCGCGTCGTGTTGTGATAGGTACTCAATACGCCTGCGAGCCTCCACTTCTTCGGTGATATCACTCGCCGTGCCGCGATACCCTTGCCCTTCCATCTCCCGCACAGAAAGACGGCTGATCCGGGCTTGCCCGTCGCCAGCCTGATAACTGCACTGCAAAATGGCGTGGGCCCGTCGAGAATGATTTTTCAGCCACTGCGACAGCGGCCCTTGATCAGAGGTCAGAAGTTCATCGATGGGACGCCCCATGCAATCGGCACGACGCAGTCCCGTCACCGCCTCGAAGCGTTCTGACAAGTAAGTGAAACGTAACGCGGAATCGATTTCCCAAATCCAGTCGGACGAAGCTTCAGCAACGTCGCGAAACCGGGCTTCACTGGCCGCCAGCGCAGTCTGGCTGAGCTGCAAGGAAGTGTAACTGGCATCAATGACCCGCGCCGAGTCCGTGGCGCGCCGCCTTAGAATCCAGGTCACCAGCCCGATGATCAGCCCGGCGATACCAATCAGCGGCAAGACCACGATGAGCACCTGATCTCCAGGGCGCTCCGGCGTCCATTGCACGGCCCCCGCCGCTCCGGCCTTGCCCAAGGGTAAATATGACGGGTTCAACTGTGTGTTTTCGCCTTGGGCGACGCGCAAATTGTTAATGCCAAAATCACTGCCCAAGCTGCTCAATCTGGCGGCGTCCATCTTGGCGACGAATATCAGCACCGAAGAAGGCCTGTCATCCGCTTCGATCTGAGGGTCGGTGCCAGGCGTCAGTGGCGCTGCAGCGACCAGCACCGGAGTTCCTTCAACATTGAGATAGATGGCCACCGGCGTCTCGTTTTCTACCCCGTTGCGAGCACGCTCGACCAGCGCGGCGATGGGCTGCTTCAACCAAGTTTCTGCGCCGACGGATCGCAACTGACCATCTATGATCGCATATGAAGTTCGATCGGTACCTTCACTATGCCCAGAGGTCTCCGGCGCTGTGGCGGACTCGTCAAAGTAGTGAGCAAAGAATTGCACGCCATTCATACTTGTCTTGAGCAAGGCGCGTGAATCACAGTAGGGGATTTTGAATGCACACGGATCATTCAGGCTTTGGGCCTTAAGGGCATCCCATTCTGCAGTGGTGTATTGACCGGCTGGGATGATTCCGTAATCGACAGGAACGCCGGCAGTGAGAGAGTACAAAGCTACGATCCCTTTTCGATTTCCAGCGTGCTGATCATTGGTGTTGGCCTCTACGTAAGTAAACCAACCGATGGCGTCAGCTGGTAGCTGGGACTATTTCATCAGCAAATTGCTGTAGTCGAGTTCGGCCTATTCTAGTCCAACAGGTAGTAGGCATACATTATGTATGGCCTCTTGGTGTACGTAAGGATATGCTGCCCCCGACTTCATATATGCCAACAAAAAACTAACTACAGTGACGTTATGAGCCAATCAGAGACGCGTGCGACTGCCCTAACGCTGTATCCAGAGGACTCCCGCGAGGCGGCGGCTTTGCTGAAGCAGGCCGTACCACTGATGGTGCGTCACAACATTCCACCAAATCCCGTTCACTATGCTCTCTGGTACACCTACAGCAAAGGTCAGGAGCCAGAGCTTAATCGCCATCTGGACAGGGTGGTCAAAGACTTCGACTGTTTCCCTCCAGAATCTGCTACGAAGCTTTTTCGCGACTACATCATTCGTGACGAATTGGAGGAGGCGCGCGCAGGGCAACAGCAAGCGATCAATCTGGTTGACGACATGGAGCGTAATGTCTCGCGTAGCGTGAATGGCAGTGCCAACTTTCAAGCCAGTCTTGGCCATTGCATGGAAATGCTCGCGGAGCCGGTCGACCAGAGGTTGCCCGCCATTCTGAGTGAGCTGCAACAGAGCACCCAGGTCATGCAGGATCAGCAAGAGCTTTTCCTCTCCCAACTGCACTCAGCGCAAAATGAAATCAAGAGTCTGAGAGACAAGCTCGAGCGAGCCCAACTGGCTGCATCTTTGGATGGTCTGACCAAGGTGTTGAACCGAGCTACCTTCACTCGCTTGCTGGAACATGCATTGATCAACGCTCCTCATGGGGTGGCATTGGTCATGTTGGATATTGATCATTTCAAGCAGTTCAATGACCGGTATGGCCATCCTTTAGGCGACCGCGTACTTGAGCATGTTGGTCAGGTGTTACGGAACTCAATCCCGCCTCAGGCCCTGGCGGCACGCTATGGTGGTGAAGAGTTCTGTGTAGTCCTGCGAGAGTGTTTTGATCTCACCAGTGCTCATGCTTTTGCTGAGCAACTGCGCCTGAAAATTCAGGCGTTGCGGATCAAGGTTCGTGGCACGGATGAAGTGCTAGACACTGTAACTGCGTCCTTGGGTGTCGCCCTCGCCAAAGCGGGTGACGATGTGGAAAGCCTTCTGACTCGTGCCGATGATGCGCTCTATCTAGCCAAGCGCAGCGGGCGCAACCGAGTGAACTGAGGCAAGGACTCTTAGCTGCAATCACATAGCCCCACAGGATATGGTGATTCGATTCGCGTTCATTCCGAATGGCAGCCATAGCTAAGCTGTGGTGTGAAGTGATGTCAATGGGGAGGTCGCTCCTTCTGGCTTAAGCCCGGCTCGATCTCGCGCCTTCAGGTGATGTGTCCAGGTATGCGTTTCCGGCTTGGCGGAGGACTCTGAAGTTCAGCCTGATGTAGTGGTTCAGCGAAGTATTTTATGCCTTCCTCATTTGTCTTCGAGGCTGCCGCGCTGTTCGCTATTCCAGGCTTCAGTGAGCTCGTCAATCCGATCCGTGATTTGAGGCTTTTTTGATAGGACAAGGCAGCGCGTGTTGCCGACAAATTCTTCTATCAGGTACACAGAATCGCCGACATCAAGTTCGAGCTCCTGCAGCGCTTCGTCCGGAATTCGAATCGCACCGTCACCGTCCCATTCTTCAATGATGATTTTCATTGGTGGCTTTCTCACGTGTGGTCTCCATTGCTTCTGAGTCGGCAATGGTAACGTGCTTTTGCGTACTGTCCGTACCCGGCAGGTAAAGAGCAGTTCATGAATAGGAGCATCCGATGGTTACGCTGAATCGACTTTGGTGGCAGCACCTGGCGCCGAAGTCAATGCACCGTCGGTTGAGTGAAGTAGAGAAGGCTCTGTCGACTTGGTGCAAAAGTCCCTATGGGCAGTATTGGCTTAACGTGGCTCGAAACCCTGATCAAGCGATCAGACTGTTTCCCGGCCAGGCCATCCCAGCTGTCCACCTCATCGCGCTTGGCAGCCGCCCCATTTTCATTGCTCCTCAGCAAACGGTCAGAGAAGGCCACAGGTTCGTTGGCGCCAGAGAGTTCACATCAGGGCGCCCAATTGCTGAAAACGAGATCGCGGCTACCCCGGAAATACGTCTGGATGTTGTGACTGATGAGGCGCTCATAAAAGCGGCCTTCAGGCTTCAGTTGTCAGGGCATGTTTCTGGCGTTAAATCTCCCAGCATGATCTTTTCCATCCCGGCCCATTATCTACTCTCGCCTCAGCAGTGGCCTGATAAAGCATATGCGCTTTACCAGCATATTTTTGGTATGGGAAATTCATACCCCAACGATGGATTCTTCTACGTTGGTATCACAAAGCGGCGGTGGCAAACGAGATGGGCCGAGCACTTGCGAGCAGTGGAGAAAGGCAGCCAGTTGCTGTTCCATCGAAAGTTCAGAGAGGAGAGGGCGGCGGGGCATATTACGTATATTCACCATAAGGTGATGGCGATCACTGATGACCTTGAAGCACTTTACAATGGCGAAGATTTTTTGATCAATGGCCACTGGGAAGATGAGAGGCGCCTCAATATGATCCCTGGCGGGAGAGCCGGCCTACGCTATCTTAGAGAACACTCCATTCTCGACAAAGGTGTGATTGCTATGCCAGATGATCGGGATCGTACGATCGGCGAATGGCTTCACACGCATAAACGCAAAAGCCTTCCTCCTATTAGTATTACCGATAGATGGCAGGACGATACATGGGCTGCCGCCCAGATTTGTAGCCGCTCCGACCGTCTTTCGACATCGCAGATCGTGGCCATACGAGACCTGTCTTCCAAGCACTCTTCTGACGAGATTGCCGAGCGGACTGGAGCGACGGTTGAGCAGATCCGAAGCGTTATTGCGGGCAAGACATACTCACGCGTCAAATGAGTAAACAGAGAGAGGTGGATGCCGAAATATTCGGTAGATTGCTTTCGGTCGATGGCACCTCTGCTTCCGCTGTGGCGTGCATCTACAGGGTTAGCTAGTACCTAGGTATAGATCATCCAGGGTACCCTTCGAGCTCCTCCAACAGGCCATCATCGTCACGGTTGCTGCGATAGCCGTACAACACTGGGCGCTCAAGCTTCTTCGAAAATGAGGATCGACTGAGTCTGCTTGGCGGGAGCGTAGTAGTACGAGGTGCGGGCATCGCATCTGTATGATGCTTTCTTCAGCGAGTTAGGGCCTTGGCAGATTTCCTGAAAAATCTCTTGAGGCAGCACAAGGAATTTTCAGTTAGTCATCATTTCGATGCCGCGTTGTGGTTGTACTGTTAAGTCAAATGAGAAAGTCGATGTATCGACGATTTTTCACGGTGGTATTGTGGTATTTGCGAAGCCAAAAATACTTCTTGAGCACGCCGCGATTGACCGCTCGGAGCTTCTCGTCCGAATAGTTTTTGCGGTATGCAGCATAAAATGCTCGGATCGAGTCGATCACCAGCTTCCTCTGAGCCGTGAGGAAATCTTCACATTGCTCTCGCATTGCTATAATCGCCGTTCGGCCCGCAAGATTACCCACTGCATTCGCTACGCATGGTGAATTGACATCCGTGCCCGCCAGCATCAAGTCAAGAGAATTCACATAGGTGACCCCCTTCTCTTCAACCAGGAACTGCGAATCACCGTACATCCGCTTGAATAGCTGTCGAACTTCCTTCATCAGCCTCGCGTTGTTCAGAACATCATCCGCCAATGCAAGACGGGCATACTTGGCCTTGCCTTCCGCTTCATTTGCCGCGCTGAGGCCTGCGCCAACGGCAAAACTATCACTGATATCACAGTATTCGGTGGAGATACCGCCTCGGAAGGTGATCTCTTTTTCCTGTAGGCATCGATGCATCATCAAGCCCAATCGCATGGTTAAGAGCATCAGTATATTTGCGGAGTGCATCAGAACCTTTCCAGCATCCTTCTCCGACGGAACCTCTTTCGGCTTGAACGTCACTACGATGGAGTCTGAGATAAAAGCGCTTTTGACGTCATACCAGTCGTAGGGGTTAAAACCACTTCCCCTTTTATACCCTTCTGATAGCGCTGCTTCATGACCTACGAGGATGTCTCGATTGGTGGTCATAAAGTCAATGAGATCCTGGGCCTGCTCATCCGTTGTCACTGACGAATTGAGCTTCTTGAAACCCAGCATGTCGATAAACACTGTCCACTGCACTGCTTTCATCGGTTCGAAATCACTTATCAAAAAATGGGTCAACCGCGAACGGCAGGATCATCTACGTCACAATGCTGTTAGCTTGGCTCATCTTCACAGGATGCACCTACACCAGCCGGCCGCCATCTAGGATACATCCAGTTGGCAATGAACCAGTCCTGCTGGAGGCTTCCATCTTTGGAAAATATGTCTTTTCCTTCGGCTAGCCTAAAACTAAACGTCTGCAGTTCTTTGCGATTCCCTGAATAAACAGTGACCTTAAGAGCCGCATTGGGGCCGTAGAGCTCGCCAAATTTCCGATTTACCTCATCGACAAAGAAGTTCTCGGTGATGGTGGATGGGTCTTCAGGAGTGGGGACGTGAATGTCTTTAAGCGTTTCTTCAGTCAGCCAGGCAGACAAGCCCTGTAGGTGAATGCTGTCTGACACTCGAACCCAAATACTTGCACCTGGTTCAACCTTGATGGGCGTGTTGGCGTTCGGATTATCTGTCAATGCACACATCCCGGTCACAGCGGCTTTACCGACCTTTGCCGTATTGCTTTTGGTGACTTCTATTTTCGCCGAAGTCAGGTATACGGGATCATTTCCGTAGTTCCTAAGCTGTAGTTGAACAAAGACGTAATCTTGGTTCTCTGGAGCTACTGGGCTGATTCTGAAAGGCTTTAGCCTTGCTCGGACAACGGTTAGTGGTGCCTTGTCTTCGCCTCGTAACTGATTGACGAAAGATATGATGGAGGAGCTGTCACTCAAAAAGCCAACGAAGGCGAAGAGGGCGCCGATCGATACCATGTTTCGAATTGCGGAGCGATTTTTTAGTGATGACAGAACTGAGACAAGCTTTCTTAACAAGATAGACTCCACGCTTTTCAGGATATTCATTGCTGTGCACGATCATCGAAATCGTCCAGCACATATCTGTCGGCCTCGAACACAAGAATGTTAGCGACTCGATGTTCCTCGCTGAGGCAAGCAGAGCGCGCAGGCGTGCAGGATGTCAGCCCTGAGTGCCGAGACGTAGCTTGATACGGCTCGGTTTACGACAGCCATCCGCCAGAGGCGGCGCGACATATCGCAGTAGAGCTTCAACCATCCTGATAGAGGCGGACACTGCCCGGTAGCAATCGAGTCCAAGCTCGCCTGGCGGAATTTTATTCACCATTGCTTGAAGCACTTGGTTGCCGCCGGCGCTGCAGATACGAATCTGACGTGGAAGGAGTGGGCGGCAGTAGCAAAAAAAACTATGCGTAACTTGCCCGATCAGGCTTTCGTGTTGGATGAAATCAGCGGTGATCTTGAGCCGCTTAGGGTGCTGGAACTTCGATCACCCGCGAAGCAGGGTGACATAGCACTTTCCGTCCGCCTTAACCAAGCGGTTGCTCAACAACCTGTCGCGGATGTTCTACGCTACGAGACCATCCATCAAGTCAAAGGCGAGACTCACGATGCAACGGTGGTCGTGTCATCGCTTCAAAAAGGCATTCACCTTTCTCATTGGAAAGAGTGGCTGGCCGACCCAGCATCCGAAGGCGCGAGGTTCGCTTACGTGGCGAGTTCACGTCCACGCCACATGCTTATCTGGGCAGTGAAGAAACTGAAGGCCGATGAGAAAGAAACGCTTACTGGGTTAGGGTTTGAACTCGCCTGAAACCGGTGCTAACTAGCGCAAGCCCCGACGCTTACTGATTAAGGATTTTCACATGAGCATCACCAACACGGACTCTACGACCCAGCTCGCGTTCTCCATGTCTGAGAATCCCGGCGTTTATGCGGTGCTGTTGGGGTCAGGAGTTTCACGGAGTGCGGGCATACCTACAGGATGGGAGATAACACTCGAGTTGATACGACGTGCTGGGATTGCCGCTGGCGCGGGAGAGCAAGATGACTGGCATCGCTGGTACGTCGAGCAGCGCGAACAGCAGCCTAACTACTCGACGTTGTTGGAAGAACTGGCGAGCACGCCTAAAGAACGGCAAGCCATCATTGAGAGCTTTCTCAAACCCTCCGAAGATGAGCGTGAGCAAGGTCTCAAGTTGCCAACATCGGCTCACCGCGCGATTGCTGACTTAGTGAAGACCGGCCACGTGCGTGTGATCATTACAACCAATTTTGATCGTCTGATGGAGAATGCGCTGCGTGATGTGGGGATAGAGCCAACCGTCGTGAGTTCAGCCGATGGTTTTGCGGGCGCTGAACCGCTGACCCACACAAATTGCTACATCCTCAAGCTTCACGGCGATTTCAAGGATGCTCGCATTCTCAACACAGACTCCGAGCTCAGCGAATATCCCCAGGTCTTCGATGGCTTGCTCGACAGAATTTTTGATGAGTTCGGCTTGATCGTTGCCGGGTGGTCGGGGGAATGGGATCGCGCTCTTCGTGCGGCAATACTACGTGCGCCTAACAGACGCTACTCCTCCTACTGGCTAACTCGTGGGAAACTCTCAGAGCGCGCCCAAGAGTTGGTTTCCCACCGGAAGGCCAACATGGCGATTGCCCCGGACGCTGACACTTTCTTCCAGGCACTCATTGCAAAAGTCTCAACCATCAAACAATTCCGCCAGCCCAACCTGTCTAGCATTGAGCTTACGATTTCCCTGGCAAAGCGATACCTGTCGAAACCTGAGTATCGCATTCAGTTCGATGACCTGGTCGTCAACGAGGTCGAGCGCGCCACAACTCATTTGGCTGAGATGTATAACTTAGACGGCGACGAGTCTGGAGAATTTGGAGACTGGGTGCTGCGCTACGAAGCCGCATCTGAGCCGTTGGTGCGTCTCGCCGGTGTAGTCGGACGCTGGGGCTCCCAGCACGAACACGACCTAATGCTTGAGGTGATCCAGACTCTGTTATCTAAGGCTTACGCCAGAGGTCTAGGCCATCAAGGCTGGATTGAGCTAAAGCGTTACCCAGCCGCTCTCGTTTTTTACGGATACGGCCTAGGATTAACAAGGGCAGGCCGCTTATCCGACTTGTATGCGCTGATGGAGCATCCCATTGCCAACCAAACCAGTGTGAGAATCCCACTCATAGAGGAACTCTCGCCTTACTACCTTGAGGATCTCACAGGTAGCCAAGTCTGGGAGACCTTGGACGGTGGCACTTCCAGATCGATTTATGACCGCTTGGCTGAAATTCTCACTCCAGCTTGGTCGACAAGCTTCGCCGGCGTATCCGACCCAATCCAGCTTTATGAACGCTTTGAGCTGTTCTGCTTACTTCAACTTTTCAAGCACCGTGACGTGAATGAGGCTTCGTTGACTGATGCCATCCAAAAAAATCAATTTCGGCACTGGATTCACGGGCGTTTAGGTACGGTGCGGGCGGCCAGAAGACGGCTGTCTGAGGAAATGTCTCTCGCGGAGTTCAGAGCCCCGTTGGTCACGGCTGGGTTTGGCTTCGCCAGTGAGGCCTACCTCAAAACATTTTTTGAAGCGTTCCAACGAATGGCGAGATTCTGATCCCCCTTATTCTGATAACAAGGAGGCTTACCATCGAACCGATTAGAGCTGCTCCGGGGCTATCAGTGCAAAAGTCGCATCTTCCATTCTTGGGGTCAGCAAACCAAGGTACTCTCACCGCGAAAACGATCATGTTTGGGCGGGTGTGCCTGCATAACAAGTATTCAGGTGGGGACACATCAGCGTCCCCGCCACAAAGGCACAAGATGATCTTTAGCGTTTTGGAGGCGGTGGCGGCGGGGGTGGAGCAGCTGGCCTTTGGCTAGTTGTCTGCTTACTTATACCGTCATTCACATGAACTTTTCCGCCAGATTGGTTTGTCATCGGACTACCTTTTGGTGGGTGGTGGAGGGGCCTTAGGGGGAGTGGCCGGGCGTTGAGCGAATGGCTTGGGTGGATTTGATTGTCCGCCACTCGGCTTGCGTGGTTGGGGCGATATGCCTCTTTCCTCGTACATTTCGACCTCTATTTTTTAGGTGCTTTAGGGGGCGCAGGTGGTGGTGCTGCCGGACGAATGTTAGCCGGTGCAGGAGGGTTTACATTCATTCCCTCATTACCAGTTCGCTGCTCGAACACGTGTTGCCTAGGCTCATTTTCGCTTTTCACTTTCGGTCTCCTACTCCAAAAATTCGACTAGATAGACATCACTGTTGGCAATCAGATAGCTCTCGATCCCAGGCGTGTCCACCCACTCATTGTTCTCGCTCATCCAGCTTGGCTGTGTAATGAGGAAATGGCCCTCTTTAGGCTCGGTTGGCCATACGGCGGGGTACCCGAATAATCGACGACCATCTAGCAGGGTAAGCACCACGCTCCGACCTTCACGCTTACGGAATGCGTAAATCCACTCCGGGTATGAAGAGCGAGATGTCAGGGTCAGCCACCTGCCAAATCTGTAGAGATAGTCGTGGTTCGATGCGAACGCCAGGAGCAAGCCCAGAGACACAGCCAAGCCTATACCCCAGACACCCTCTACTTGACCCGACCACTGCCCGAGTTGGAAATAGTGTGCTCCTATGTAAATCAATAAAACCTTGATGCCTGACACCAGCATCGTTATGAGACCTGTACTTATGAGCGCCTGTACCGTGCGCTCGAACTGCTCAGGCTTTTTAACATCTGCCAGCCAATAGAAAATCATGGTGGTGAGAAAGCCAGGTATAAGCGTCTGTACAAGTGGGATGATTTTTGTAGCGAGGTCTTCCATCGCAAGCCTCTAATTCCAATAAAGGGGGCGTCTCAAATCTTCTTAGGGGTTACCAAGCGGCAGCTGCACTGCCACCTCGCTTAACAGATCCAAGTGGGAGGAAGAAATAGCCTGATCAAGAGAAAAACTGCTGACTTGGGATATGCGACCAAAAGGAGTGCCGAAATAGCCTCTCAGGCTTAGGGCGCCTTCGACATTTGAGGTATCGCATCTGCTTGAGGCCCTTAGGTGGCACTGGTAGAAGCATTCCCTTCATCGCGCCGCCCCTGGACTCTGCTGTGTAGAGCACGATGTGGCCATGGTTGTCGCGGATCACACCGTCAGAGATGCTTCCGAGATGGCGGCCTGGATAGGAATAGATGGAGCCTTCGTAGATGTAGGCTACTGGACGACCGCAGTAAGCATACAAATGCTCATTGTCATCCGTATACGCTATCGGCGTACGTTCGCGATCGTAGAAATCTAAGCTCATCAAAATCCTTCTTTTGGGAGCGAGGGAGTGCAGGGCACGGCTGTGCCCTGAGCTCTGTTAAGCGGTCAAATTATTTGGCCGCTTTGGGGCGAATGACGATACGGAACGGCTGACCGTTCGCACGTCGAATCACCTTCCCCGATTTGGTGGTGATGGTCATGCGGTAGATGACCTCGCCTTCCTCGTCGGGTTTTTCGAACATCTCAAGCTGGGACATAAAATGTCTCCTACTGAGGTGGCTCGAACACAAAACTCGCTCCCTTGCGAAAGGAGCCCACAGGGGCTACCATCGCAAAGCTTCTCAACAAAGCGCGAGAGACATCTGGAGCATGTTCAGATGTCTTTTCCCTAAGGCCGGTCAAGTTCGTACCTTGACCGGCCTTTTTGTTTCTGGCGTTCCGTCATTGCATCCTAACTACCCTTTTGATATCGCTTCAGGTGATAGAAATACTGATCAGTAACAACTATATGCGAATCCTATCATCATCATTTTGATTACGTCAAATCCTTATGTGCTATGATGGACGATAGGCCGATTACGCGCTGGCATGATCAGCAAGACGGCAAGACGGCAAGACGGCAAGACAGCAAGACAGCAAGACAGCAAGACAGCAAGACGGTAAGACATTGGATGGTTAGACGGAGAGCATATGATTGATTTAAGCGAGTACAGCCAGGCGCAACGGGAACGTCTGGTGTACATAGACTTCCGCCTGTATTTCACAGGCTCCGTCTCGCGGATGGATCTCATGGATAGGTTTGGGGTAGGTGGGGCAGCTGCAACTCGGGATTTCGGCCAGTATCGGGAGGTTGCACCTGAGAATACCGAGCTTGACTCAGTGACCAAGCACTATGTGATTCGAGATACCTTTTCGCCTCTGATCGCCCACTCACCAGAGCGAGTTCTCAATGCCCTTTCGCAGGGATTCGGGTATGGCCTCGACTCAGATGAGAAGCCGCTGATCGCGCACGAATCTGTATCGCTTCTTAGTAAGCCGAAGGTGGAAGTTTTAGCACCGATCACGAGGGCGATTCACCTCAAACGGGTTGTTAAGATCAGCTACACCTCTAGCTCAGGCCAGTCTGAGCGGGAAATCGTACCATTCGCTATCGGTTGTGACGGTCTGCGCTGGCACGTCCGGGCGTTTGATCGGAAACGTGAAAAATTCGCGGACTTCGTTCTAACGAGAGTCGGGCACGCCGAGATTCAAATGAGGGAAAGAGCTAGAGACGAAGAAATGCCGAGGCATGATGATCAGTGGAATCGAATGCTCGAGCTTCCTCTTGTCCCTCATCCCGATAAAGACTCAACAGAGATCGTAAAGCGTGACTACGATATGCAGGATGGGGTGCTTAAGTTGCGTGTACGAGCTGCTATGGCAGGGTACGTTTTGCAGCAGTATCACGTGGACTGTTCGGCAGACCACAGCATTGCAGATAAGGCCTACCGTCTATGGCTAAAAGATCCATTGGCTCTTTATGGCGTAGAGAGTTCCATGTTCGCGCCTGGCTATCAAAGTCCTAATTGATCGCTAAGCTGAGACAATTTATGACGAAGCATCATGCTTCTCATCGCATGAAGCTGGTAAGTGCCGTGTTGAACCAATTCCCTAAGTCGAGGCTTCGGGCCAACAGGCCCGGCTAAGCTTCTGTCTGTGAGGGCGCCCACTCTCTGTTCGACGATAATGTTGCGGCAGCAACGGAATGGATGCGCTCGCCGGTATGAGAGTTTGGTTCAAAGCGCTTACTAGACCTGTGGAGGACGAAGGCGGAAACGAAAGCTGTCTTCCTCTTGATTGGCGGACTGGAGAGAGGAGCACCTGTAATAGGTTTATCAAACAGTTGTTTGGTTCCTGGAGCTCAAGCTACATTGGCTATCGCTCGTTCGCGCTTGAGCGCGGTTATCTTCCTCTTTCACCAAATTCGACTCAGATTAAGTAGAAATAGAATATCTAGGACTAAATGCACTACCCGATCTAGTAACCTTCGCCGCTTCTGCTAAACCTAACGATAATGACCGTCTCATTACCTAAGCTATCGGTCACGGACAGAGGCGGGTTTGACCCGATTTCCATGGAATCACGATTGATTACGGGAATATTGGTGATTGGGTTGTTAAGTGGGTGTGTCAGTTATCGACTCGCTCCGGGAACGCGCGGAGTTTCCTTCCCTTTACAGTCTTGTAACGATGAAGTGTTGGCTCAGGCGAGAGCCAATGCAAGCGCTGATCCCGACAGCCAACCTCCTGAGTTTAGTTCCAGTTGGGTGTGCGTAACAAAGCCAGAACCAAATAAAACACCTCACACTGAAGTGATGAGCCGACCTGAAAAAATGACCATCTTGAGGCTAGAAGCACAGGCATTTTCGGGACAGGAGAAAATTCTCAGGAATACATTGGAAAGCCCCTTTACCTATAATGCTGGCAATAGACCTGCATTAGGTATCGCGCTTTCAGGGGGTGGTAGTAAAGCTTCATCGTTCGCTATTGGCGTTTTAGCCGGTCTTGCAGATCAAGGCTTACTGGACTCTGCTGACTTCATCAGTAGCGTTTCAGGAGGCAGCTACGCTGCGTACTTTTACTATGCTCACCGAATTTTTCCAGTCACTCGCGAAAAAGACCAAATTGGGCCAGTACCGTCCACGGAGGATCTATTTCGCGATTGCATAATGTTAATTGATTCAAGCGCGCTTGAAGGTGGCGTTCGCGAAGCAGCTAAGAGGCACGGTATATGTTTGCCTAATGCGTTGCGTTACTCAGTTGCCCCTCGGGGTGATGGAAATAATAAATATCAAGCTTTTTTGAGGTGTGAGCAAGATTTATTTAGTCCCGGTGTTTGTTCAACGAAAAGAACATCGGAGGATTTTGGGATTGCACCGTTTGCGTTGCTGGGCACTGTGCCTGCAGTTCCTCTTAGCTTCGTGACCAATACACTGTTTGATACCGGTGTGAACAACTCCCCGTCCGCGCGTGCTTATCGCAATGGCATTGGGGTTGCCTATGGAGCAACCATAAGTGACGTTAACGCATTAGAATACGCCGAAGGTGAAAAGTCCTTCAAGATTTCCTGCGATGCTAATAAAAAGGGGTATGCGACTGATTGCAGCAACAATCGATTTGACGTCGCCCCGAAGGACATGACTTTCTCAGAGCTTAGAAGCGGCCTGCTTAAACTTAAGAAGCAATCCGAAGTGCCGTTTTGGGTTATTAACGCAGCGGCTCCAAAATCAAGAAGTGGACTGGGGTGGTGGGCATTCGGCGAAGAGGATACAACAAACAGCGATATGTTCGAAATGACGGCGGTCAGCCACGGTTCGGGTCGATATGGCTATGTGTCAGCACCTGTCTCATTGCATGATATGACAGTGGTGGACGCCGTTGCTTCGTCGGCGGCATTCATGGATGCAAACCAGCTGGTTTACAAGTCTCCTATTAAACGGGGCTTCATAGGTGCAGGCCTCCACCTTGCAGCGATGGACTGGGGAATCGACATTCAAAATTATAACGTTTCAGACTCACGTTTTGCTTTACACAGATGGCTTCCGATTCCTTTTTATTGGACTGATGGAGCCTACGCTCGTTATATGACGGACGCATCCAACAGTGAGGAAACGCAGGATAGGGTTCGATCCTCATTCATTCGTCTAATCGATGGTGGTAACGGTGAGAATCTAGGTGTCTATTCATTATTTAAAAGAGACGTTCGTAATATTATTCTCGCAGATGCCGCCTCTGATCCGGATGGGAATTTCGCAGATCTTTGCGCCCTTGATACTCGGTTGCGAAATGGTAGGATTGGACATGTGGCCATTCCAGGACTGAAGGATTTCAAAACACATTGTGGAGTGGTAGAGAAAAATAAAGGCTACGATATTCATAGATGGCCTTTTTACTTCCCTGTTCTAGTTGGATGCATACGAAGTTACGGCCAAATCAATGATGACAACTCCTGTGAAAATCTTTCAGACTTGGAAACACGGCTGCTGGTGGTTAAACCGGCAATCAATCTCCCAGCTTATCGGGCACGGCAAGTTGAAGGTGTGCATTTGAAAAGCTGCGGCGTTTCTCAGGCCGAAACAAATGAAGCAGGATCAAGAATTCCCCTGCTTAACTGCGACGCTGCCGCGTTGTTGTTAAATAGCTGGAACCCCAAAAAGTCGGGGTGCCAAGTATTTCCCCAAAACTCTACAGTGTGGATGACTGCTAACTCATCGCTCACTCTTTTTTCTGCATACAGAGAGCTTGCTCGGCAATACACAAGCCAAGCGGGGGAACTCATCAAAAATCTAAAAAATGAAAACGCGGAAGGTATAAAACAATTCTATGCGTTGGCAAGGCAACAGGCCTCTGTCCAATTTAAATCAATTTCAACGGTTTGCGAGCTATAGATCCAACATAAAATGTTGAGTGCGTTGGTATTGGCGACCAATACTTTACCTTCCTCCGGGCTATTGGCCCGGCTTAACGTAAAGCTCATGCTAAATGAAAGCCGGGAAGGAGATCCTGGGCAAACCAGGCTGGTAAGCCTACCTCCAGCCTTTGGAGGTTAGATGGCGGGCTCACAACGATGCCGAGGTTGAGCAGCCGGTTGAGCTGGTCGCTCGCTGACTCACGTGGAAGACCGGTAAAGGTTACGAATTCGGTGCGGGGTAGTGAGCCTTGAATTAAGAGCGCTAGGAGCGCCGACATCGTTTCTGGGCTGACGCCTGCTTCCGTCAATCGCAAGTTTGTTCTGTACGCATGGGCAACGGAATCACGAAGCTGGTGACGACTCAGAGCGGTAGTTATGTAGTCCACTTCTTCATGGCAGACATCAAGCATGAAGTCGATGAAGCCGAGAAGGGCTTTGTAAGATCGCTGGGCACCACCAGCAAGCTGAACATCTTGAGTGCTATCAGTAGTGTTCAGGGCAGCGTGATACTCCTCTTGCCTACGGGCCAAGCCGCGAGAAAGTGACCAGAGTTGCGGATGTAACCGGAGCTGAGCCAAATGCTGGTGAGCGATCATTCTCGCCACAACCCCATTCCCAGCTGGAGTTTGTAGAAGGCGATAGTGGTGGGCTAGCGCCGCTACGATACGTCGACGAAGCTCTGGTACCGTCTCCAGCATGGACTGCGGGTTCGCTGAGTTCAGTGCATTCTTCAGAGCTTCAGGCTCTGTGTGGTAGCCGTCGATGATCCTTGAAAAACGGGCGTCAGTGTCCATCAACAGTCTGCTCAAGGACGCAGCGGTTTCAGGCGCGACCATGCCGGCCAGGAAAGCTGACTTCGTTACAAGCAAGTCTGCGCTCGCCAGCATTGACGGAGGAATCGAGTCGGGGAGGGCTGGTTTTGAGGCATTCATGGCGCTGACACTATCCATGCTTGAAGCGCTTGTCATGCAACAAGTGTAGATTTCGAAACGAGCGAAGCGGTGCATGGTATTTCGTGGAAGTCACGAAAGCTCAAAGGCTAAAGTCGCCTGCGATCGGCAGCATACCGGCTGGCACAGAAACACCGAAAGGCATTATGGTTATCAAGTGACCCTTCCGGCCTCTGTCGCTCCATCTGCTATCAGTTTTTCATGCAAAAATAAGAGTTCCAACTCTATGGATAATGATGCAACCATGACCTGGGACGCTAGTCCTGGGGACATTTTACTGCTGTCTGGTGATAGTAAAACACGCTCACTCAACCTTGGGTATCAATCGGTCGTGAGAGGTACGTCTGCACGATATACGCACGTTGCGTTGGTTCTTACACCTTATCGCATCATCCACGCCGTTCCCGGTGAAGGGGTTGAGATCAGAGCATGGTGTGAAGTAAGAGATCAGTACGATATCCGCGAATCATCGGTGGCGAGGCTTCAATCTCTCGACGAAGGCCGTCGCGAGATCCTAATGCTTCGGGCGAGGTATTATTTTGGTCAGCGCTACTCAGTTCTCGCCCTTCATAACCCCTCTGAAACCTTTAAGAACCAGCAGGGAACTGTGTGTTCGCAATTTGTCGCACAGGTCTTTCATGATAGCGGGTTCATTTGCGCAAAGGATGGTGCCCGCAACTGTTTGCCTGCGGATATTGATGCCCATACCCAGGAAAGCGCAGATTGGCTACGCACTCCTCTTTGCAGTTATCAATTTGATCCTCCTCTTAAATCTGGTGACGACTTCTTGAGGCCGTCGCGAGACCTATCCTATGAAATTGACGGTTTCGCTTCGAGGATGACGAAAGAAACGTACATGGTCAGCAACGCCACCTCGGCGATGGAGACGGCACTTGAGTCGATGGCCATGGCAGTAAAAGCTGGACTAATTACCCCTGCGGATGTTCTGAAGAACTACGAATGGTCAGGTGATGCAATGTCACCGAGAAGCTTCGTTACAGCCTGGACACGACACTTCGCGACCCCGAAATCCCCAGCGGACTTCATGCATGAAGACGAGCATCAGCACGGCCGGATGAAGCGGTTATTTGTTGAGTCTTGCTGTGCCATTGGAAACACTGCTCGTCAAACCTTCGACCAGATGGAAGAGATGACACAATTATTCGATGGATGGATTGCTGCTGCGAGCGAGGAAATCTCAGACGTCCGACGATATGAGGTATATCAACAACTGATTGCGTTGCATTCCAATGTTCGGTTGAGGGTCTCCCATTTAGACCGGATATTGGGCTGGAAAGAGGATTTTTCTGACGATTTCAATCTCGATATTTCAGCCGTTTACGAAACTGGTATTTTCGAGTGTGTGGAAGATGTGTCGATAGCGGGCCAGTGTCTTCAAGACATTGCCGACTGGACAAGCGCCAGAGATGTTTGGCGCCCGATGCGCGCAAGGACAGTGGCCATGATTGACGAGCTACCGCTAGTGGAGGGCGCCACGGTTAACTGCAGCGCCAGATACAGCGAATCATGCCGTGATTGATGCAGGTTACCACCGTGGAACCAGAGGTCTTCCTGCTGTGCTGGCTTCCACATGTTCCGCAGTTCGCCTTCGTACGGGCCAGGTCATTCGTGGTTCCAGAACCCAAGCCCCAGCAAATGAGCAAATTCCTCAAGAACGCCTATACAGCGCCAAACTTGAATTTACCTACACAGGCGCATAGCCACACTGCACTTTTCACCTGATCATAGAGGTGAGCCATTGGCTCACCTTGTGCAGTTCAGATCCACGACTTTTTCTACTCGCCTTTCTTCAGCATTTTGACGCTCGCGCTTGTGAAAGGCCGCCCAGATGACATATTAATCCTGCCATCCCGAATAAAAAACCAAAGTTCCTCAGCCTTAGTTGCATCACCATTCAACAATGCTTCCAAAAGAGCAGATGGCTGTCTTACCGAATCGAACTCTTTTCGGGCCTTCTCTAAATTATCTGAATGCTCCTTGACTCTGGCTTCATGCCAGTCACGCCCTCTGTCGCTGTACCTATTATACTCATCCATACCATCAAGATGACTTACTACACCATCATAATATCGACTAACTATTGACAGGACTTTGTTTCGCTGGTCGCCTAAGGTTTTCGAACTTGCTTGCATCATGTTTTCAGAAAAAGAACCGAAAAGCATGATCTCAAACAATTCACATATCGAAAGCAAGGTTAATATCGAGAATGAGTCCGACTTGCCCAGATAAGAAATATTATTAATGCAGGCATTTGAATATTGCGAGTTCCTTAGGGAATCGCACATCCCATCGACTATCCTCGAAAAATCTTTCAACTCCAGCTCAAAACCTTTCCACAGCAGACCTTTAACTCTTCGAACCTCAGTCAATAGTGCTGTCCGATAAGGATCATTCAGAAGCGCCTCGTCAATCCGAGGAGCAATGTCGGCCAGAGCGGTAATTGAGCTTTCGACATCAGCGTGGAAGTGCTCGTAGATTTGCCTATGCAGGCGGTTCAAATCGCCTGTCAGGCCCTCTATGCAGTCTGACATTAACTGGAGATGCCGAAGGGTGAGCAACGGGCTAATAGATGTTACGGCTACGGGCTTTAAGCCTGCAGTTCCCTCAATCCCATTTGGCCCCATCACTGTCGTGGTTAGCAGACCTTCCAACTCACCACCTGTAAGGCGCATCAATCTGCCAGTCGAGTTGCTCGGAAGGCACAAACGGTAGAGTTGCTCCGACTCGAAGCGAGTGCCACACAGATCAGAAGCAAGTTCAACGGGAAGCGTAGAGGGTATTCGTAGATCAGAAAAATTTCGCCGACTCATCAGTTATGGTTCCTTCCTAGGGGCTGCGAGGCTTGGTCACCTCCCGAATCGTGATAGCCGACCATACGATTGTCAATTGAATGCGGCCATCGCCGCTAAAGGTGCAAATGCTCGATGACGGGATTAGCATCATTGATGCCAGCGCAGAGTGTACCGAAGCTAGCTGTATCTCCGACGTTGGCGGGGAGGGCAAAAGCTGGTCGCTTCAACACTGCGAAAAGCGATCGCCTGGTCGCATTAATTACGGTGTTCGAGGAAGCCCTTTCTCTGTTTGAAAACGATACGGTCGCTGCCGCAAAATGGATGAGCTCGCCGGTGCAAGGTCTAGGGCTGAAGCGGCCTCTGGACATGTTGGGGACGAGGGTAGAAACAAACGCTGTCTTGGAGCTGATAGGCAGGCTGGAAAGGGGAGTGGTTGTCTGAGCCTGAGCGCGATCGTTTTCCGCGTTTAGACCTGTCCCAAATTTTTGCTTGACGATAACTATGTATGAATATACAGTTATCTCAATTGCATTGACGGTGCCAATTCTGGTCGTAGCTTCCGGGGACGCCAGCACGGATCGTATTGCAAGTCGAAAAAGTCCCTTCATTGGGGCTTTTTTTTGCCTGAAAAACGAGTATGAATTTGGCCGCCCCAGCGCAATGCACCATAAGGTCGCTGAGCACGATGCCATTGCTGTCCTGCTATCGCTCCTTCGAGCCTTGGCTCGGCTGCGTGGACACTGAATGAACCGTAATGGTCATCGCACGAATCGCTTGAGTGACTGTCGACTCGCTATCACTTTCTCTCGAATCTCGTTGGGATCAATCGACATGCCGCCGTCTGGCGTAACGCGAAGAGATTTCAGATTGTTGAGAGACGCTATGAACGCGCGATCTCTCGCTTGCTCTGAGCTTGGTCTTTTGTCCTTCAAGAAAAGAGCCATGCATCGCTCGAACATTTTCATAACGCGCTCCGTTGTCCATGAACCATGGAACGCATCTTCAGCGAAGGGGCGGAAAATGTCCTGGCTTTTTCGTCCAGCCTGTCGTGTGGCCTCATCAGTTGAGCTCGTGTGCTCCTCGTGTGTGAGTGAAAGAGGTGTCAACGCTGATAAGCTGATTGTCACTAACGCAGCGCGATCTATGTCGGTTGAGCCACTACCCGAGAGCTTTCCTTAAATGAAACCTTCTGATGCCATTAAAGGTAAGACGGATGAGATGCGAAAAATCATCGAGTCATACGGATTTGTGGCTCCTGGGATTTTCGGATCGACAGCACGTGGAGAAGATGAAGAGGGAAGTGATCTCGATTTGCTAGCGACCATTCCAGAGGCCATGGCCGGTCAGATTTCGCTGTTTGACATCGCCGACATGCAAGATGAGCTCGAGCTGGTGCTCGGAGTGGTTGTAGATTTTAATGTCGAAAACAACATGCCAGAAACCTACAGGGCGTCGATTGAGCTTGAAGTGATCAAGCTGTAGTGGGGCATCATTTGCGTTCGATAAATAGCGAACCCCCGTCAACTCGAGACAGCCATAGACTCAACACTCTGCGGTTAGTCGTTGTGCATTGCCCACCAGCCTGGCTCAGCCGGATGTGTCAAATGAGTGAGCGAGTAGCAGCCAGATATTGGACGACTTGCTCCAGTCCCGTCCGGCATGCGATGAGGTCACGTGGTCGACCACTCAGGCCACGATTCTCGCTGCTTAGCCAGATCTTTGCATTTTGCTCGTTTCCCGCGACCGCAAGCAGTGACTGATACAACCCAACGAAAAGCAAGGCCCGGTTCCAAGCTTCAGTACCCGGTTGAAGCAGTTCATGTCCATTGCGTAGAAGCAACACCGTGGAAACATGCTCGTCCAAGACTGCTGATAGTTCATCGTCATCAAGACCCAGCCCTTCGCCAGCCCGGAAAAATGCTTTGCCAAGTACAGCGTTTTCCGCGTTCGATGTGACTGATTCCATGCTCCACCATATCTGTAATAACTGGTCTGTGATGACCGAATTTATCAATCCATCTACATCGAGCAGTATGGCCACTTCTGACCGACGACTAAATTGATCCTTCAGTGTTCTGAACGAAAACGTTATGAATTACTGCACTCGTGAATGGCTCCAGCAGCCAGGCGATCAATGCTCTGTAACGTCATTTTGTGCTCTGTAACACTGCTTACGTTACAGCGCACAAAACTACGTTACAGACCTCAGAAGGCGAGGAGGGGCGCAGGCAAGCGGAGCGCGCAGGCGTGCGGATGTAAGCCCGTAGGGCCAAGACCGGCGCTTCGCGCCAGGGCTTGGTTCACGACAGCCGTCCCCGACCAGGGGCACGCCCAAAACCATGGCCTCTCACCAGCCCGCATAATGAGTAACCATGTGGCCCCAGGCCGAGAACGCCGACCCATTTCTTCGAAGGATCTCCATTGCCTCGACGGCAACAATTTTCGTCGGACAGCCCCCAGTCAGATATGTCTTGTCTTTACCCTGGTTGTACAAGTGCATGATCGTTAAAACCATGATCTGTTGCAGCGGCGACATTGCGCGATAGCTATTGCGCATTGCTCTCAAGGATTCGGGGACGGGCTCTTCTCCGCCAGCCCAATCGAAACCGCGAGGTCGCAAGTTGTAATGCCAGCCTGGACTGCCGTAGGCGCGTTCGACGTGCTCAAAACAACCCTCAAGCGAGTAAGACTCTACGATTCCCCGTACTGCTTGCCCAAAAATATTTCCACGTTCTGATGCACTGGGAAATGTAGGGATTGAAGCTCCGCAAACCATCGCCAGCGCCGTGTGCTCAATACCATCCATGCAAGGTACTTTGTTCACCATGTCGACCAGCGCCCAGCCAGGGAAACGTCCAGCAGCAAACGTGGCGTTAACTGCTGCGTAGGCAGCCAGGGCTACTGGTTCTCGCGAGTGGTGGATGTAGGCTTGGCTGGCAATGTGAACATCCGTGAATGCCCATAGACCTTCCGAAAGCTGGTGTACGCCAATCTCAGAGAGAAGGCCTTTAGCTTGGTCAACGTAGTTGTTGTTCACGATTAGACTTCCTTTGCCTTGTTTGGTGTCCCACTGCCAATGGCTCTGTTAGAGGCATTCTCTTTCGGATGAAACAAACAGGGATGATCGCTTTTCCGTCAGAGCAGAGCGGGAGAAGGGGGCACGGTTTACAGTTGTTGAAGAAGCTGCTCTAACGCTGCCCGTTCCTCGGTGCTCAGCAAAAAAATTGGGTCAATACCGTCACTGCCGACACTCGCGAATGACCAACATCGGCCATCAGGGCTGATGCACTCATCGCAGTAATCGAGCTCGCAGCAATCGTTGAAGAAAACGAGTTGCCAACCCCCGACTTCGATGTGGAAAAGCCCTGCGAAAACTTCGTCCCAAGACTGTGCGCATGCTCTCTTCACGGTGCGACGCTCGAGGATGATGTCTCTGAGCACCTGGCAGACATCTTGCGCTGTGAGCGGAGGCATTGAGGAAGTTTTCATGTTCTGAAAGCAGTCCCGGGAGCGTTACTGGGGAATACTACTTCGGCATGTCAGTGAGCTTCGAACGCAACGGAATCATTGCATTCCCACAGCGGGCGCACTCCCTATGTGGCCAGCTATTTGGCTCAGTCGGGTGGTGTTCAGGCTCATTCAAACACCGTCCGATCAGTTGCGGAGCGTGTGACTCACAAAAGTTAAGAAAATTAATAAAAGAATGGAGGTTTTGCTCAATCGTTTTTGCGCTCCTATGCCCTAAGCGAGCCTGGATGTCAGAGAGATAGGACTGCGCTAGCGCTCGAGGAATGCGGCAGTGCTCTGGCTCAACGGGATCGGATTCAGCGTGAAAGATGTCTGTAATGGGCATGACGGCTTCCTACCAGCTGGTTGCTTTTTATAAAGACGACAGGGGCTTCGCAATTCCGCAGCATTGTGCCAATGGCGAGTATGTTTTTTACTACGGCACCTAAGGCAGCGGCTTAGATCTCTTCGCTTTAACCTCCTTCCGATATAGCTTCGCCATCCTCGACGAAAAATCATTCGGACATACCCCGATTTGCGCAGGAAAGGACACGTAATCAGAGATATTCGGCAGGCTTTGGTGCCCGACTGTAGCCTTCAGCTTCTTGATGAGGATGTCATTTTCTAAGGATCCGGAGGATGGATCTTCTGCAAGCGGCCATTGCACTGGCTCTTCTGGTAAGCGCAAACCGCTAATCACCTGCAAAGCGATTGTCTTTGAGAAACTGTGCTTTTGTTTTTTTTCCCACGCACTCGTACGTAGGTAGTGTTCAGTCATTTCAGGAGTCTGATGATTCAAAGACATCCGGACGGCTGAGGAAAAAGATTCCATGACTGAAGGCGGTAAGGGTGCGTGCACCGTTTGTTCAAACGAGGAATGTGCCTCAAGGTCATCGCTCGCGGCTTTCTCATAGCTGCAGCCATCTGACGTCGCAAAATTGTTCGGTATGAATCCCAGCTCGTTTGACTCCAGAACCTCCTTGGCTGCCGACAAAAAAGCGTAATCAGAGCGACCTGACCAAACCTCGCGTTCACTGGCAAAACGCACAGACCAGTGGCCATCTTCAGCCCCTATAGCCTTCAACCAAATGGACTCGATTGAAGCGACTGTGCTGCTGGCAACACATGCATCCAAGATGATGTATAGAGAGTTCTCGCTCACGTCGATTAGCTTGACCGGGGACATTCCCCCTAGGTCGTGTACTTGCGCCAGAGTTTCGAAAAGGTCATCCCCGATAGCTTCTCTGCACATCACGGCAAAGCGCTTGCGCGCCGACGGCGACGGCGACAGAGGTTTGAGGTTTGCGTCTCTTTGTTCCACGCAACAGAACACCCAATAGCTCAGAGAGCCCTCAGACTCGCCTGAACTGGTTGGGCTGATAGCGTTACGACTCAGTTGAAAAAATGTCGGAAAGGTCATATCACTTCTCCTAATCGTTTAGAGAAATGAAGGCCACGCCAGGCCATGCGTCAAGGAAGCGGACGGTCTTTGGGAAAATTTCCGACGAGATATCAATATCCTACGAGCATACCCATTAGTTCCTGCACGATCGAGATGCTGCCTCGCGTGGCACTCTACGGGTCAATTTTTTGGAGCGTCAGGCAGGCAGCTGTGCAGCTATTTCATCAAGCTGTTCGGCGAGGTGGTAGCTCAATCCACTGCTTCGCTGGCTAGCCCTCGTGTTTCTGGCTACAGCAGCTTTGGCGGCCGGCTCGTCACCCATGAGCAATACTTGTTGCTGGGCACGAGTGATTGCTGTGTAAATCAGGCTACGGTCTAGCAAGCGACTACGCACGATTGGCACGATGACGATCGGCCACTCAGAACCTTGAGCCTTATGAATGGTCAAGGCGTACGCCAGATCCAGATGCTGTAACAGATCGCTGGTAATCGATCGTCGTTCTCCGTCATCCCATTCTGCCCAAGCCAGAACGGTAACCTTGCCAGGCCGATCATCGTTCGATTGCTGAGTCGGCGGCTCTTCAAGGCTTGTAACCCGTCCTAGTGAGCCATTCTGCAAGCCGATTTCTTTCAGGTTTTTAGTGCAGACAATGGGGTCTCCCAGCCGAAAGCCGGTGTCTGCGAACATTTGAAATTCGGCATTCCATACCTGCAGTCGAGGTTGGTCGATACCTACAGTATCTTGGCAAAGCTTGTTCAACGCCTTGACGCCCAATGGCCCATTTTTGTGAGCACAAAGAATTTGTGTGGACTCGGGTGATCTCAGGTACAAGCGCAGGATGTGGTCTGATGTTTGGAGAGGTGATTCGGCTGGGCTGGAGCCTCCAGTTGCTCTCAAGAAGGCGACCGCATCCCCGTCGTTGCTTCCCATTGATGGCCACTCTCCACTTCGGATTGAAGCTGATACGGAAGCGATATGGGAGCCGTGTCGCATCACCTGGATTAGGCGGGCATGAGGTATCCGGTGATTTCGAGTCAAGTCGTGAAATACCAGGCCCGGCCCGACAGGCATCAGTTGTCCTGTGTCCCCGACCATTAGCAGGTTGGCGTGCTCGGGCAACGCATGACACAGACGATACATGGTGAGGATATCCACCATGCTCGCCTCGTCGATTACCAACACGAAAGGCTCGTCCAGTTCACCTTGATTTCGGGAGTACAGAAGGCTGGCCAATGTACGTGCGGGGCGTCCAGTTGCCTCCCTCATTCGTTGAGCCGCTCGCCCTGCAATAGCCACCTGAATGACAGGCAAGCCAATGGCATCAAAGTATGCATAGAGGGCTTTCAAAACCGTTGTTTTACCAACTCCTGCTCCACCGCTAATCAAGCCAGCTCGCTGACTGGCAACCGTTAGAATCGCCGCTTTCTGTTCGACAGTTAGCTGGAAAGACGATGGTTGTTGATCAAGGATCCGGTCAATTATTTCGTGGTCTTGCCGAAAGAGATTGTCAGTCGATCCTCTGTTCGTGGCGACGCTAGATAGCCGATCGGCAATGAACTCAGCCACCTTCTGTTCCATGGCCCATGCGCCCACTTGCTGAATGCGATCACCCTCGAGGAGTAGGCACACCCCATGTTGCAAAGAACTCTCCAAGACATGGGATAGGGATGAGTGAGAAAGAGTCTGCCGGCTTGTCGATGAGCCATTCAGCAAGATGCCGAGACGGCGCAGTACGACTGATTTGGGTGGGGCAGTGTGGCCCTCTGAAAAGAGCCGGTACAACACTTCTTCAACTGCACCATTGGTACGGCGTGGATCGTCGAAGGGTAGGTCAAAGTGCTTGAGGGCAATCAGATCCACGCTCTTCCACGATGCGGAAAAGGAGAGGAGACGGTAGGGATCTTCGCTCAATGCATCTAACGTGTTGTTTCCGAAATGCTCCAGCACCGCCTGAGCTGTGTTGTGATCAATACCAAATCTGCCGAGCAGATGGAGAACGCTCGAGTGGCCATAAAGCTTCCAGCCTTCAATGAGCTGATCTGCGGTATCTAAGCTGACACCTTGAACAGAGGCCAGCATATCCTTCTGGCCACTCTCCAGAAGCCCCTGTAGCCTTTCTCCAAATCGTTGCCACAGGCGAGTGGCCTTTGATATTCCAACCCCGGCAAAATGCTTTCCGTTCGCCAGGAGCGTCACGATGTGCTGCCCACTGGGTAGCAGCAGCCTCATCTCCATTGGGTCAATTTGTTGCTCTCTGATTTGGTAGCCGTTGCGCAGACTGGTGTAGGTGCTGGCATCACCTGACACACGCCACCACTGGCCTACCTCAACCTCAATCGCCGCAAGCAGGTAGAAGGGTGCAACGACAACGAAATGCTCGTCTCCTAGCGCAGTACCGGCCTCATCAATGGCTACGCCGTAAAAAATACAGCCACCTTTGCCGAGTGGATTGTCGCTTCGAATCGACAGAACCCGGATGAGTCGTTCGATTGTCATCTGGGGATCCTGCCTGAATTGCTCAGCGCCTCATGGATCGACGTGAACTGCTTCAATTGCTTTCTGAGCTCTTCGATTTCAGCGCGCTGGCAGGCGTTTTCCTGCTGGAGGCGTTGGAGTTTACTTTCGAGATCGGGCGTGGCCAGTGAGGTTGTTCCTGTCGTGCGCGGCGATGACTTTGCGTGTTTGTCGGGTGGGAATGATTGCGGATCTTCCGGGTCAATGGTTTCGCTCGATGACGGGAGTACACCGCTGGCTCTGAGCCGAATTTCAAGCTCGTTAAGGAGCGATTTGATTCGGGGGTTTTGTGCGAGTGCCGATTTAGCGAAGCCGCATTCTTGGGCTATCACTGAGCGCGAGAGGGCGCCCCGGTGGGTGATACAGCGGAAGTCAGGGTCTGTTTTGCTCGCAACCCATGCGGTGAAAACCGCCACATTGTGCTCCGCAATCTGTCGGCCGTTTGACATGGCAGCTCCTATGGGCGAGAGCTCAGTGGATTATTTTTTTGTATCTATTATGGACGCTTTCTCAGCACCTATCTCTTGAAGTGAACTGATGTGAGACTCCTCCCCAATAGCGCATCCGGATTCGGCGAGAGTTCTGATCGCGTCAACATGTCTTTTTTCAAGCAATTCATTGCCAACGAGTTTGTCGAGTAATCGGCCCTTGTGTAGATGTAATCCGCAGTTGGAAAGTATCTGATCATTGAACAGTCGGCCCAAGGCTTCTCGCATAAGAGAGGAAAGACGTATTTCTTCTCGACGAGCAGTTGTTGGTGGAGCCCCGAACCCTTGTCGAATGAGCTCATCAATCGGAATGCCGGGTATAGAGCTAAGTCCTTTCACGATCCGATTTTTCTCAGCGATTGCCTGATCGCGCTCCTCAATTAGCAGATTTACATAGGCGCGAACTGATTCATCCGCGATCAGTGGGATAGGCCGAGAGGCCTTAGTGTTAGCCCTTATTACCTGACCAGATTTACGAAGCATTAGATAGCGGTTAAGCGCAGGGGAGTTTCGAATTGATTGAGCCTTCGGGCCTTCCCAGTCATGATCAATACAATAGCGCTCGACTTTTGAAGGCGTAATTCGAATGTCTTCTTTTTGTAGGTATTCGCACGCTTGGTGTATCCGCTTCAGTGATTCCTGCTGACGCGGATTTTTCGATTCAGCCATGCATTGATCAAAGATGGCTTGGATGTTCTCAGTTGCATTCATCCGAACATATCCTCATCGTCTTGATTAGTATGAGCTTGCGCGACAGGATTGGAAGGGGCAATGAGAGCCGAAAGTGCGCTCAGTGCATTCGGCAGGAAGCTGTAGTCGTCGGCGGAGGCATCTTCAAGCTTGTGCATTGCAAGAGACAGAAAAGGATAATTTTCCAGAGGCATCTTACCTGTCAGAACTTCGTCTAGATCTTGAGCGTTGACTTGCTGGAGCACGAGTGCAGACAGCAGATTGCCGGCTTCGCGCGCCTGCTCATCGGACAGTGAAAGAAGGAAGGGCTTCATGCCGTTTGCCACCATCATTTTAGACAGTACGTGGTGTTTCTCCAACTCTGCTTGAAGATTAGGAAAACCTGGATTGAAAACAGCTGTTTGAGTGATCTGATCGAGCAACGCGAACTCATGAGCCTGCTCAAGGGTTACTTTTAGCTCAAGTGGTGCGCTCGAGGTCATCATAGGAACACGAGGGGTAGCGTCGGTGGCAATGATTTTTGTTTTTGCTTTCAGATACTCGTCCATCTGCGCGTGAGACTGCACCACGTATTTATATCGAGCAGCCCACTCAGCGACATCCAACTCTATCTCTCGATTAAGCAGGTCTACACGATCCCGCAATTCTCGCGCGAGCGGTTGATTTCCAAGATCTTCTGCATCGAGTTTAAGTTCATTAAGCCTTGCTAACTCCAAACCCTTTTTGCGTATCGAATAGGCAAGGTTGTTAGCCGCTGTAACTTGCCCAAGGAGGTGTGCAGGGCCAGTGATCCAGTACCGACAAAGGGGGCATCGTTTGCCACCTGGCACCGGCCCATACAAGGGCGCAACACCATCTCGCAATAAGAAACCTGTGCTGCACGATGTTCCGGGGCAAATTCCGTCCGTATTAATCACCATAATTCCATCGCCGGAATTGAGCGCTTCGAACCCCGCACCCATGCCCGCACCAGCTTGACTCAAAAGGTAGGGGGTGAATTCGTTAATTGTCTGGATGAAAGTTTGGGAGCCTACGAAATCTTGGTCTTCTTGCATCCGCTGATGGGCGTTCTCAATGAACTCTCTAAGTTTCTCAGGGGAATACTTGAGGTAGTGAAGTGTCATCACCAAAGTTTTATGCCCGGCGACAAATTGTTGAACAACTTCAATGGGTACGCCGGCCTCGATTAAGTTGGTAATTCCACTAACTCTTAAGGAGTGAAGATCAACCACCCATGTCTCGTTTCCCTTTTCGTTAATGGTGACCAACTTGATGTGATGGCCATGCTTGGCCAGTATCCTTTTCTCCGCCTCTTTAAGTAGGGCGGTTGCAGGAGCTGAGTGCAACACGGTTATTGATTTGAAGTCGGGCCATCATGCCGCATAGCGATGGCCTTTTGCATTACTTGACCCATCACTTCGATTGGACATTTAAAATCGAAGCGTTTGCGTGGGCGCATGTTCAATTGCAGCGCTATGGCATCAAGCTCTTCCTGGCTGTGGACTGACAAGTCAGTCCCCTTGGGCAAGTATTGGCGGATTAGTCCGTTAATATTTTCGTTACTCCCGCGCTGCCAAGGGCTGTGCGGATCACAGAAATAGATCGCCACACCGGTCCTCTGCGTGATTTCGATATGTCTCGCCATCTCCCGGCCCTGGTCGTAGGTCATGCTTTTACGCATCGCCAGCGGCATGCGATTGAGCGCAGCACAAAAGCCTTCCATCGCAGAGGTCGCTGTCGCATCGTTCATTTTCACCAACATCAAGTAGCCGCTGGTACGTTCCACCAAGGTGCCTACAGACGAGGCGTTGGCTTTGCCCTTGATCAGATCGCCTTCCCAATGCCCCGGGGTTAACCGGTCTTCAATCTCCGGTGGTCGCACATGAATGCTGACCATCTCGGGGATCTGGCCGCGCCGATCCACTCCACCAGAGCGCGGCCTACGGGAGGTCTTACCTTGGCGCAAGCAGATGATCAGCTCCTTGCGCAGCTCACCGACCGGCAAGGCGTAGATCGCGGTATAGATCGTCTCGCGGCAGACGTAGGCGTCTTTGAGGCTGGGTATGTTCATGCTGCGCAGCTTGCCGCTAATCTGCTCAGGAGACAAACGCTCACGCAGCATATGGGCCACTAACTCCAGCCGCTCACTGCCCGGCAGTAGCTTACGTTTGGGCCGACAGAGACGACGGCGAACCTGCATCCGTTGCTGAGCAGTTCGCACCAAATAGCGGCTACCTCCCTCCCGGTTACGACGTAGCTCTCGGCTTATGGTCGAGGGCGCTCGGTTGATCAAGCGGGCGATCCTTCGCTGACTAAAGCCTTGGGCCAAACCGAGTTGGATAGTGACGCGTTCTTCGATACTGAGTTCGTGATAGGACATAAGGGCAACACCGTACCGAAATGGTCAGGTGTTGCACTCAGTTTTTGCGGCCGCCTAGTAATATGTAAAACCGCTTTAGTTTCGGATAGGCTATGGGAAGTTTTTGCCCCGGTTTGGTAGGATCTATAAATAGCGGAGTGATTTCCGGGCCGATCAAATTAGCCCCAGGCCGGATTTCGCGAACATCCTGCATGTAATGTCGGTAGCTTATGGGTTCTTTGGGCGCGGGAAGATATTTCTTAGACCACTCAAGTTGAGTGTAAAAAAGCTTTGAAAGTTGTGGGGAAATATACGGGATGCTATACCCGATTTTTGTATCAAGGGAGGCCGCTTTATTTGTATTAACCCACATTGAAAGCCAGCTTTCAGATCTTAAGGTGTCTGTTGAAAGTTGTACTACACCCTTCTTTCGGCCAGCTATAGCATACGGAGAACGGTTGTAGTCGCTGTTGCCAGTCAAAGGGTTATAAATTTTTTCATCAAGTAAGCCTGAGTCCAGCCATCTAGCTTGGTGGCTTCGTATTGGGGTGTCTAGAAGCGTGTACATGCATATTGCAGTTCCAGGATAAAAAACTCTAACACTATATCCGGAGTCTTGATCAATCGTTTGTACAGTGTTGCGGAAATATCCCCTGGGAAATGAAAAATCATCTTCCACAAGGATTTCCTTCATCTCCAAAATTAAGAAGGGAGGAAGGGCATCTCGAGAAGTTCGGTTGGTATAAGTTCGAATCCCTAGTCTGTCGGTTTCAAGAATAGGATCCAGAAATTTGCTTTCTTCTTGCTTGCCTTCAATTATCAGGATGTCTCTCAGTCGCAAATAAAACTTGCGTACTGAGCTGATAATGGAGCTTAGGAAATGACCGTCATCGGATACATGTTCGGTTAAATAGCTAAAAAAAGTGTTTTTATTTATAAGTCGTACATCTGTGATGTGATCCTGTCTTGATATTAACCAAGGTGAAGGCGGAGGGTTTTCGAGTGTAAGAATGAAATCCATAAAATGATTGAGGGCGGTGATTTGGCCTGCAATCCTTGATGATTTATTATCGCAAAAATACAAATATAGATAGTCCGCCCAAGTGACGAGATTCGGGGCTGTATAAGTAACCCAGCCAAATTTAATATCCCTTCTTGGTGTGGTTTCTTCTTTGAATTTTCTTCTAGACACCAAGTCAACTGCTAGGCTGGGATTTTCATCGTTGAATGCGGACGAAAGGCAAAGTATCGCCTTATGCACATCGCTCAGTGGATGTTGCACTTTTTTGGGGTCAGAATCAGAAGCTTCATACTGCTTCTTGATGTCCGCATCGATGAATTCTTGGAAAGACTTTATAAGCTCAATGCTCAAATCGTTCCGATTAACGGTTGTGGAAGTCGCAAAAAAAGTAGCGATAAAGGACATTCGTCGGTCAGTGTGTCCAGTCTTCGTATAGCTTTGATATATTGTTTTAATTGTGTGATCAATTTGCGAATTTGCGTCGCAAATAATATTCCATTTGACGGCAAGGTTCCAGTGACGTACGTTTTGGGGGAGTAAAATTAAGCCCTTGGCCCAAAATCTAACCAGAAGATCGAAGTTGTCTGACTCACTTCTTGTTCGATTTTCGCCTCGACTCGCATAAGTCGCCTGTTCGAGTAAGTTAGAACAGAGCCGATTAACAAATTCCTCAGGGCTTGAGAGTCGCTCAAGCAAAGCTATCTTGTCGCTTCCGAGCAGTCCGAGTGGGTTTCTAAGTATCTCTTCTGCTTGTCTACGATCAAATGGGTAGCATGCATCAAGAATATGTTTTTGTCCTTCGAGACAGAGTGCCTGGACATACTTGGCAAGCTTGCCGCCTCTTAATGGCGTCATGAGCGCTGAGCCTATGCATGGCCCTTTAAAGTATGTAAATGATCTATTGTTGTCTTTTTTGTTATTTTTTTTAGTTTTAAATGCTTCATAAAATGTGTTGCCATTCTCAACTATTTCTTTGCAGAAAATATCATCCCAGAGGTGGTTGATTTTCTCTTTTTCGTATTCTTTGATAATCATGGCAAGGTCGTTTTTTGTCACGAAATCAAACACAACGCACTGCTCGAAACTTAGATTTAGTTTGATTTCTCTACCGGACGCAGGCGCAGTAGCTCGTAATAGCATGATTACTACTCCTTGTCAGTAAGACTTTCAAATTCTCTTATAAATTCTGGGATGTCCTGTTTCATTTTTTCGTATGCCTTGATCAACTCATCTCTCACAATTCTTTCATCGATAGAGTAATAGATTTGAGTAGAACTGATTTGAGCATGTCGGAGCATGACTTGCGCACGTTCAATTGGGATTTTCAAATACGATGCACAGAAATGGCCATAAAAATGCCTGCTTCCATGAGGGCGAACTCCTGGGCTATATGGCTTAAGTCCAATTCTGCTTGCTGCACGACAAAAGCTTTTAGTTAGATTAGACATCTTTAGCGGGCTTCCGAATCGCTCCCCCTGAAAATTTACGAAATAATAAGGATGTTCGTCAGGTATACCAGTTCGGTATTCGTGCAAATATTTACGATGAAGCTTGGCGAACAGCCTTCCCATTTCAGGCAGCAACCAAGTAAAGCTAGCTTCGTATTTCTTTTTTGCGTACATCATACCTTTCCAACCAACGTGGAAAGGGTTTTTTGTTCCTAGTTTATTCCTTGGTGTTAAGCCATATCTCTCAAGGAGAAATTGGGAGCGGCTCCCTTTTTGTGATCCTCTAAAAGGATCGTCCCAGCAATAGGAAGATAACCCTGGGTGGTTTATACGTATCTCTGCCTCGCCCCCAGGGGTAGAAATGTCGGTGATATACAGGTGTAAAACTTCAGATTCCCGTAGTCCCCCAAAAAACATTAGCAGAAAGGCAAGTTTGTCTCTTAAGTTGTCAGTTGCTGCGATAAGTTTCAGAACCTTATCTGGCGGGAAGTAACTATAAGCGCCCCTTGATATGATGTGTTCTGATTTGGGGGCGAACGTGAAACCACTTATGATTCCGCGACCCAGTTCAGTTGTTGGTGTTAAATGGTCAAGAAGATTCCAGTGTTTTCGCTGGTTTATATTTGCGTAATACTCCATCTGCTCAGAAACGTTTAGGTCTTTTAGCAGGCTTTTTTCTGTCGGATTGATCTGATATGTTCCAAAATGATCGGAACAGAACTTTGAAAATTGGCTGGCATATCTCACGTCTCTTTTCGCATTTTTCTTTCCGACGGGATGCCAGCCAAGTGCTTTATATCCAAAAGCACGTGCTTCGAAAAAATCTTTCATCAAACCGAGCATTTCGTTTTGGGCCAGGGGCCGGCCGCCGTAGCCCACTAAGTAAAAGTCATAGAGCAGCCCAACAGCGTTGACACATTTGAACAGGTGCATCGGGCTACGGTCGTCCTGCACCATCATATTTCGCGCCCACGCTAGGCTGTACAAGCTCATCTCTCCATTTTGGAGAAACAAAGCAGGTATGGACTGACCGGCTCTTGGGCCCTCCATGGGGAGCTCGACGATGCTGTGGAAAGAGCAACGAGTCATGGAAGCCACGAATATAATAGTTAGGGGGTAGTTTCTGGTTTAGAAGCTCATCGGAAGATGGTCAAGGCGCGGTGCGGATCCGGGGGACGAACGGTGCGGATTTCGTTCTGGGGCTTACGAATTCGGAATTTGTAGCGGTAGAAATCGGTTTTCAAGCTCTGAACGGTGCCGCAAAAGGGTGAATGGGATTACCGAATAGTTGCTCGAGTATGGGGTCAATAACGATGGCGAACATGAAGCCGCGCGCCGAGTTGGCCCAGTCGGCACCGATGGCCAGGACGCTGGCGATGTCGAAGGCGCTGACGATCTTGCCGCTGGCGCCGAGTTTGATTTTGTCCCGCAGGTTCAAGCCGACCAGCGTGTTGTGCACGAACAACAAGCCTTCACGCATCGGCACGCCGATGTGGTCGGTGAACTCCACTGGCGCGGCTCCGGTGCCGCCTTCCTTGCCGTCGACGACAATGAAGTCTGGGAGGATGCCGGTTTCCAGCATGGCCTTGGCGATGCCCATGAATTCCCATGGGTGGCCGAGGCAGAACTTGAAACCCACCGGTTTGCCGCCGGACAGTTCACGCAGTTGCTGGATGAAGTACATCAGTTCGATCGGTGTGGAAAACGCGCTGTGGCGTGATGGTGAGATGCAGTCTTCGCCCATCATGATGCCGCGGGTTTCGGCGATTTCCTGGGTGACTTTGTGCTTGGGCAAAATCCCGCCATGGCCGGGTTTGGCGCCCTGGCTCATCTTGATTTCAATCATTCGCACTTGCGCCGTTTGTGCCTGGGCGGCGAAGCGCTCCGGGTCGAAACGGCCGTCAGCGGTGCGGCAGCCAAAGTAACCGCTGCCGAGTTCCCAGGTCAGGTCGCCACCGTTTTCCCGGTGGTAAGCGCTGATGCTGCCTTCGCCGGTGTCATGGGCAAAGTTGCCGAGCTTGGCGCCCTGGTTCAGGGCGCGAATCGCGTTGGCGCTGAGCGAGCCGAAACTCATGGCCGAGATGTTGAACACGGACGCCGAGTACGGCTGGGTACATTGCGGGCCGCCGACCATCACGCGGAATGCGCTCGGATCACTCAACGGCGCCGGACGCATCGAGTGGCCGATGAATTCGAAGCCCGACTGATACACATCGATCAACGTGCCGAAGGGTTTATCGGCGCTTTCGTTCTTGGCGCGCGAATAGACCAGCGAGCGCTGGGCTCGGGAGAAAGGCAGGGCATCGCTGTCGGATTCGAGCAGGTACTGGCGGATTTCCGGGCGAATACCCTCTACCAGATAACGAATATTGCCCAGGATCGGGTAGTTGCGACGCACCGCGTGCGGGCTTTGCAGCAGATCGAACAGGCCGATCAGGCTGAGCACACCGGTGACGGCGGTGATCGGCCAGAGCCAGTCGTATTGCACAAAGGGCAGGCTGGCGAGGGTGAAGATCACGCAAGCGGCAAAGAAGGCGTAGCGGCTCAGGAGTGACAGGCTCATACGGTTTCCTTGGGGTCGGACTCGGTTGTATTCAATACCGTGGATCAACTGAATACACCCATCCTGTGGGAGCAAAGCTTGCTCGCGAAAGCGGTGTGTCAACCAACATCAATGTTGAATGTAATGGCCTCTTCGCGAGCAAGCTTTGCTCCTACAGAACAGCACTTCAGCGTTGTGGCAGGCATTCTGCGCCTGGAGAAAAATTGAGAACAGCCTCTAGTTCACGCGATCCGGGTGTCCGTCTGATGACGAGGCCCCGGCGAGCATGGGATCCTTGCGGTTTTTACCCAAGGCCCTCTCTGATCCATGACGCTTTCATCTGCTGATACACCGCGCTTCATCCGCATCGCGGCCGCCCTGTTGATCGGTCCCGACGGCCGCACATTGCTGGTGCGCAAGCGCGGCACCCAAGCCTTCATGCAGCCGGGCGGCAAGATCGAAGCCCATGAACAACCGGTACACGCGTTGGCCCGAGAGCTGGAAGAAGAACTGGGTCTGATTATCGATCCTGCGCATGCCCGTTACCTTGGGCAATTCTCGGCACCGGCCGCCAACGAGCCGGGATTTGTCGTACACGCCGAACTGTTTTTGCTGACCCTCAAGGCCGACGTCACCCCGGCGGCAGAGATCGAAGAAGTGATCTGGATCGACCCGGCCACTGATGGCGATGTCACGCTGGCGCCATTGACACGGGACCTGATCCTGCCGTTTTATCGAGCATCGCTGACTGCGATCACCTGATCATTTACGCAAAGGACTCGCCATGATCCCGCTTCAAGATTTGCTGATTTTTGCCGCCGCCGCGTTGCTGATGGTGCTGACGCCGGGGCCGAACATGATCTACCTGATCTCCCGTTCAATCTGTCAGGGGCGCAAGTCCGGCGTGACGTCATTGCTGGGCGTGGTCGCGGGGTTCTTCGTGCATTTGTTCGCCGCTGCGGCCGGTTTGACCGCGGTGTTCCTGGCGGTGCCGATGGCCTATGAAGTGTTGAAATGGGCGGGGGCGTTGTACTTGCTGTGGCTGGCCTGGCAGGCGGTCAAACCCGGTGCGCGTTCACCGTTTGAGGCTCAGCAATTGCCGCCGGACTCATCGCGCAGACTGATCACCATGGGCTTTCTCACCAGCGCGTTGAACCCGAAGATTGCGGTGTTTTACCTGTCGGTGTTTCCGCAGTTCATCAACCCAGAACATGGCTCGGTGTTCAGCCAAAGTATCATCCTTGGCCTGACTCAGATCAGCGTCAGTTTCTGCGTCAACCTGCTGATCGCGCTGTTCGCGGCGAGCATCGCTTCCTGGTTCGTCAACAACCCGACCTGGCTGGCGGTGCAGCGTTATGTCATGGGGTTTGTGTTGGCGGCGCTGGCGGTGCGGCTGATGCTTGAGCAACGCAGGACGGCTTGAACATGTGGATTGAACGGCTCGATGCCAGTCATGCCCTGGCTTACCGGGAAATGATGCTCGAAGCCTACGACTTGCATCCGCAGGCCTTTACTTCAACTGTGCGAGAACGCGCCGCGATGCCGCTGAGTTGGTGGGAAAAGCGCCTGACCAGCAAGCTGGAGGTGGTGTTTGGAGCGTTTGAGGAAGGGAGGCTGGCGGGCATTATCGGGTTGGCATTTGAACCGCGAGAAAAGGCCCGGCACAAGGCGACGCTGTTTGGCATGTACGTGTCGGGCACCGTTCGCCAGCGCGGGCTGGGGTATGAGTTGGTGCAAGCGGTGTTGACCGAGGCACGCAATCATCCGGCGCTGAAGGTCATTCAACTGACTGTTACTGCCGGCAATGAGGCAGCGTTCAACCTGTACCAGCGCTGCGGCTTCATTCAGTTCGGCCTGGAACCGCTGGCGATGCGGGTGGGCGAAGACTACTTCGACAAGATCCACATGTGGCGGGAAATCTAAGGCTCACCGATATCCCCTGTAGGAGCTGGCTTGCCAGCGAAGGCGGTATGTCAGTCACCGCAGACATTGGCTGGAAGACCGCCGTCGCGGGCAAGTCGGATCGCCGCACCGCCGCTCTTACAGGGGGATATGTGTTCCTAGCGGACTGCGCTAACCCCATCCAACGTCGAGAACGACGTGTCTTTCGCCGTCAGCAAGAAATCGCGCATATACGGCGCATCCAGCATGTCCGCGCGAATCCCCGCGTACAGCGTCGCAAACAAGCCTTTTTCACCCAGCCGCTTGCCCTTCACGTAACCCCGCGAGCTGTACTCATGCAACGCCCAATGCGGCATGCCGCACACGCCGCGACCGCTGGCCACCAGTTGCATCATCATCACCGTCAATTCCGACGTGCGGACCTGCGCCGGTTCGATGTCGGCCGGTTCGAGGAAACGGGTGAAGATGTCCAGCCGATCACGCTCCACCGGGTAGGTGATCAAGGTTTCCGTGAGCAAGTCTTCCGGCACGATGTACGCCTTGCTCGCCAACCGGTGCTGGTTGGCTACCGCCAGCATGGCTTCGTAGGTGAACAGCGGCACATAGGTGATGCCGGCAATTTCCAGCGGATCAGAGGTCACGACCAGATCCAGATCGCCACGGGCCAGCGCCGGCAGCGGCGCAAAGGAAAATCCGGAGGCCAGGTCGAGTTCGACTTCCGGCCAGGCATCGCGGAACTGGTCGATGGTCGGCATTAGCCACTGGAAGCAACTGTGGCACTCGATCGCCATGTGCAAGCGGCCAGCGGTGCCACCCGCCAAGCGTGCGATGTCACGCTCGGCGCCGCGCAGCAGCGGCAGGGTGGCGTCGGCCAGTTGCAGCAGGCGCAAACCGGCACTGGTGAAGCGCACCGGTTTGGTCTTGCGCACGAACAGCGGCATGCCCATGCGCTCCTCCAGTTCCTTGAACTGGTGGGACAGGGCCGATTGCGTCAGGTGCAGACGGTCGGCGGCATCGACCAGGCTGTCGGCTTCGCGCAAGGCGTGCAGGGTCTTGAGGTGACGGATTTCAAGCACCGGAGGGCTCCATGAGGAAAACTTGTGATCAACACGAAAAGGTTGAGTTTGTCTCATGATGGGTTGGCTGTCGACAATAGCGCCATGTTTACAGCATCTTTTATAGAGAGAACTCATCATGGCGCTGGCCCACACACTTGGTTTCCCACGCATCGGCGCGGACCGCGAACTGAAAAAAGCCCTCGAAGCCTACTGGAAGGGCGACGTCGATCAGGACGCGCTGAACAGTGTCGGCCGCCAATTGCGCGCCACCCATTGGCAGTTGCAGAAAGACGCCGGTATCGACCTGCTGCCGGTCGGCGACTTCGCCTGGTACGATCAGGTGCTGACCCATTCCCTGACGTTCGGCGTGATCCCCGAGCGTTTCGACAGTGCCAAGGATGCCAACGGCCTGCCGACCCTCGACACCCTGTTCGCCATGGCCCGAGGTGCCACGGCGACCTGCTGCGGCGGCGAACACGGCAAAGCGCAATACGCCCAGGAACTGACCAAGTGGTTCGACACCAACTACCACTACCTGGTCCCGGAATTCACCGCAGACCAGCCGTTCAAACTGAGCTGGGAACAGCTGTTCGACGAAGTCGACGAGGCCAAGGCTCTCGGCCATAACGTCAAACCGGTGATTATCGGCCCGCTGACTTACCTGTGGCTGGGCAAGGCCAAAGGCAACGACTTCGACAAACTCGACCTGCTGGAACGCCTGCTGCCGGTGTACAACGAAATCCTCACGCGCCTTGCCGCTCAAGGCGTGGAATGGGTGCAGATCGACGAACCGATCCTGACCCTCGACCTGCCGCAAGCCTGGAAAAATGCGTTCGAACGGGCCTATCACATCCTTCAATATTCACCGCTGAAAAAACTGGTGGCGACCTACTTCAGCGGTCTCGAAGACAACCTCGGCCTGGCCGTTGGCCTGCCGGTGCAAGGCTTGCACATCGATGCCGTACGCGCGCCGGACCAACTCGGCCAGGTGCTGGACCGTCTGCCGACCTACAAGATTCTCTCGGTCGGTCTGGTCAACGGTCGCAACGTCTGGCGCTGTGAATTGGAGCAAGTGTTGGCGCAACTGCAACCGGCCCAGGAACGCTTTGGCGACAACCTGTGGGTCAGCAGTTCCTGTTCGCTGCTGCACAGCCCGGTGGATCTGGAACGTGAAGACAAACTCGATCCGGAACTGAAAAGCTGGTTGGCGTTTGCCGTGCAGAAGTGTGGCGAAATCGCCGTGTTGCGCGACGCCCTCAACGATCCGCAATCGCCCAAGGTGCAGGTCGCACTGGCCGAAAGCCGGGCGATTCAGGCCAGCCGCGCCGAATCACCGCGCATTCATAAAGCTGCCGTTCAGGCGCGGATCACAGCCATCAGTACAGCGGACAGCCAACGCCATTCGCCGTTTGCCCAGCGTATCGAGCAACAGCGCGCACGCTTGAAACTGCCGGCGTTCCCGACCACCACCATCGGCTCATTCCCGCAGACGGGTTCGATTCGTCTGGCCCGTCAGGCGTTCAAGCAGGGCAAGCTGTCGGCCAACGATTACACCGACGCCATGCACAGCGAAATCCGCCACGCCGTGCAAATACAGGAACGCCTGGGACTGGACGTGCTGGTGCACGGTGAAGCCGAACGCAATGACATGGTCGAATACTTCGCCGAGCAGTTGGACGGTTACCTGTTCACCCGTTTCGGCTGGGTGCAGAGCTACGGCTCGCGCTGCGTGAAACCGGCGATTATCTACGGCGACCTCAGCCGCCCGAAGGCGATGACGGTCGACTGGATCACTTATGCACAGGGCCTGACCGACAAGGTCATGAAAGGCATGCTCACGGGGCCGGTAACCATGCTGATGTGGTCGTTCCCGCGCGAAGACGTGTCGCGCAAAGTCCAGGCGCAGCAATTGGCGCTGGCCCTGCGTGACGAAGTGGTCGACCTGGAAAACGCCGGCATCAAAATCGTGCAGATCGACGAAGCTGCGTTCCGCGAAGGTCTGCCGCTGCGCCGGGCGCAATGGCAGGAGTATCTGGATTGGGCGGTGCAAGCCTTCCGATTGAGCGCCAGTGGTGTGCGTGATGAAACCCAGATCCACACCCACATGTGCTACAGCGAATTCAACGACGTGATCGAGTCCATCGCGGCGATGGACGCCGACGTGATCACCATCGAGACCTCGCGTTCGGACATGGAGTTGTTGGAGGCCTTCGAAGCCTTCGATTACCCGAATGATATTGGGCCGGGGGTCTACGACATCCACTCGCCCCGGGTGCCGGACACGGCCGAGATAGTCAAGTTGATGAGCAAAGCGGTGAAGCGGATTCCGGCAGAGCGGTTGTGGGTGAACCCCGATTGCGGGCTGAAGACCCGGGCGTGGCCGGAGACCGAGGCGGCGTTGGTTAACTTGGTGGCGGCGGCGCGGCAGTTGCGCAGTCAGTTGGCATAAGGTGAAACGGGAGCGGAAAAACCGCTCCCGTTCGACGTTCTAAGCCGGGTTGAAATGTTTAAGCGCGACTGATTTCTTGCCGATGTCGGCGTATGGAAGGTCGGCGTTGTCAGCGTGCGTCAGAAACCGGTGCTCCGGCAGTTTCAGATGAGCCTTCTCGAACTCTGCGAATGCAGGTGCTGCCTTTGCGTAGTGAAAATGGGCATACCACATCACCTTGGGCGGTGTTTGCGTCAGGTCTCGTACCTCGTATTCCTGCAGGTAGTCGGTTCGTCCGTCCGGCCGTTTACCCAGGTTTTCCATCGGCTTGTGCTTATGGATATCGACGATTGTCTTCTGCGCGGAATTTTGCAGCATGAGGTAATCCAGCGTTCCGTCGGTCGGGTTTCGACTTTTCATTGAGTACTCGATACGCAGCACCCGTGCGGTATGGGTCAGTTCGGTGGCCTTGTCACGCAGCTGCTGGATGAGCGCGTGAGCGGGTTGAATATCTTCGATCGTCAGGGCGCGCCGGCCGAGTTCGGCTGCTTCGCTGAGCATCATGTGTTCCACATCGACGGGCAGCATGTCCTGACGGGCATAGGCCTCGACGCGTGTCCTGTACGCCGCTTGGGCATCGAGTCGGCTGCGGGCATCAGCCGTTAACGCGCCAAGGTCTTGGTGAGCGGGGTGAGAGCGCTGTACCTGAGGATTAAGAAGGCGAAACTTGCCGTTTGTACCTTGTTCCCAAACCTCCTCGAATCCGCCCTGTCCTGTCAGGGTGTATTGGCGCTTTTGGGTCGTCGGTTCCCAGCGCTCCTCCCCGATCAGCAATTGATCGTCGTCGGTGGTGAACACTTTTTTGCTGCGTTGCCCGGCAGGAAGCGCGGGCGCCGGCTGATCTATGGACTTGCGTGCCCGTTCGGCCATTTTCTCGATACCTTCCAACAGCGGTGACACGGCTTCCAGATGGAAGTGCTGGGGGTAGCTGGCGGTCCAGGCATTCATGTTGCGGCGAAATTCCCCGTAAAGATCCAGGCACTCCTGCAATATCTGATTGCGCTGGGCTTTGGTGGCGGTCACTTCCGAAAGGCTGTACTGGGTGAACAGCGCGCGATCGACTTTGGTCCGCAGAGACTGTGCCTGACCTTGCAGGTAGAACCAGGAAATATCGCTGGTGCTGTCGTAGCGTTTGACGATTTCCAGCAGGTGACTGGTTTTCAAGTAAAGCTGATTGGCCTCATTGAGCTTCGCGTTCAATTGCGTGACGGTGCGGCTCAGGTAGGTTTTTTGTGTTTTGTCGCTGATGCGCTCGTACCACAGATTGAGATCGCGCATGTGGGCATCCATCGCGTCGAACTCGCGCAGTGACGTCAGGCGCAGCCTCCTGACGTCCTCCAGAATACGCAAGCGCTCACGCAGTGCCTCGGCAGGCAGCGAGTCCAGTTGGTCCAGAAGATCGTCGATCCTGTCCGTCAGGGCGAGTGCCCTTCCACTGGCCAGGACAACCCGTTGTTTGGATCGATCGGCCAATAGCAGGGCGTCATTGCTTTGCATTTCCTTGAGCGCGCGTAATTTGTTGCCGTGAGTCATGGGGAGCAATTCAGCCAGCGTCTGGTAATGCTTGCGGCCCAGTTCCATATCCTTGATGCACGCCGCTTCAAGTGTCTGTACCAGCGACGGGCGAATGGTGTCAGGGCTGGCGTTGTACGTTTCCAGCAGGGCGGTGGTGCGGGTGATCTGGGCATCGATTAGCGGGGCCATGTCGTCGGCCGCTTCGGTCAGCGCGTGATGGCGGCGAAAGGTCTGGTCGACCCACCAACGCGGCAGCCGTTCTCGAATGGCGGCTGGCCAGAGAGGGTCAAGGCCGTCCGCCAAGTGCCCGAGCACGCCACCGCCACCCAGCCCTCCGCCCTCGAACGTCACCCCATAGACCCCGAAGTAAGTGTCCCAATTGCCCGCCTCATCGAGGCCGACAGGTTGCTTGTAGGTTTTTTGTCGAGTGCCGCAAAGACGCCAGTTGCGTGAGTCGCGGCTGCGTTCAACTTCAAAGATCCTTCCCTGGCGAACGATGAAGTCGCCCTCCGGGTGATGGTAAATATTGCGGTAGATTCCATGGGTAGCCGCTTGCAGCCCGGCCAGTGAGATCGGTTTTTCGTAATCGTAACCGGCAAAGCGATTCAGCCCGTGCCGCGCTTGGCGCCTTGACCTCCCTTGCAGCGCCCCCGCGTTTTTGCCCAATGCGTTGATTTGACGAAGCCGCGTCAGTGAACGGGCACCCTTGGCTGACCGGGATCCCACGGACGTGCCCGGAAGGATGTCCATGGTGGCATCGACCAATGACAACAACACTGATTCAATCTCCGTCAGGCCATCGCCTACGTCACCGCGCAAGAAAGATTCGACGGCGCGGTTGGCGCTGCTCCAGGCATCGTAGAGGGCGACGCCCGCGCCGACAAAGGGCACCAGGCCCAAGGTCATTTTTATGTAGTAGAAAGCCTTCGGACCGCTGAGCGCGTAGCGTTCCAGGTACAAGGCATCGTTGGAACGGGAGGTTGCGCGATGCGCTTCGATCAGGCGTCCCCTCTGTGTATTGAGCAGATGGGCTGACAGTGACGTGGTTTTCGGCCAGGGAATGCCGACCCCGATCATCGCGTCGAAATGCTTGAGCACAGCCTGGTTGATGCGGCTTGCATGGGCTCGCACGTTGCCGATCAAGGCGCGTCCTGCCAGATAACTGACCATCTCGCTACGCAGGCACAGATTGAACAAGGCCCGGCGCGCCGCCTCAAGATTGTCGAAACGTCGCAGGACCTGGCCGTCGGGGCTGTCAGGCAGGTAAAGCAGGGTCATCCCGCTGATTTGCTCTTCAACGAAGGTCACCCCTGACAACGTGGTCGGTCCCTCGTTTGGTGTGTCCTTGCCGCCGGCGCTCAGGTAGGCCGGCAGCAGCACAATGCGCTTACCCTGCACGTTCCAGGCTTGCGGGGTATTGGCCTCGATGGCGATGTTGAATACCTGCCATTCGTTTTGATTAATCTGCTTTTGCAGGCGCGCACAAGTTCCCTGCATCTGGAGCATCAGGCGCCACGGCTCAATCAGGCATTCACGCCGATGTTCCTTCACGAACGCGGTCTCGCTGGCCGAGCCCGTGAAGGCATCGCGAATCAGGTTTTCGTAGGCTTGGGGCAGATCCAGCTCGGGCAGTACCTTGCGCAGCCAGGGCAGGGTGATGCCGTTTGCCAAAACGCGGCGTTCGGTTTCATCCGCCGCCGTGACCTCAAGCCGCATAAAACCCAGGCGCAGTGAAAGGGGCTCGAGTTGCATCGAGGGCGTGTTGTCGATGTTGAGCTGGGCGAGTTCTTCTAGTGACATTTTGCTGCGGCTTGCACTGGGAACCGCGACGAGTTTTTGCGGGGTTCCCGGGGCTGCTCCATCGGACAGTTGTTTTTTCAGCGTCACCGCGTCGGGCAGATCAAGCTGCACGGAAAAATGCCCGTGGAGCGAGAAGTCTTTTCGCAGACGAGCCTGCACCTGTTGACGGGTGAAATCGTCACGAGGTGCCAGGGCGGCTTCCAGCTGTTCGTGACTACGGCGCATGGCCAGAATGTAAACCTCCATCAACCCCTTGAGCTCAATGCGGTCGGCCACCGATAAGGTGGCCAGCCATTCGGGCTGCAAAGAGAACAGGGCTGCGCTGCGGCTTTGTTCCTGCAAGTGCGAAAAGGCCAGGCTTCTGGCGGCCGGCACCGGGACTTGCAGGATCGCCAGTGTCTGTTTGCGCAGCTTTTCGAGTTCGTCTGCACGCTGTAGCGCTTGGGTGGCATCAGGATATTGCTGGCGTAGTCGCGCGGCTTGTTCTTCGAAATGAGTGGTCTGTTTATCGAGGCTGTCATGCAGCGGGTCGGTATCGATTACTTTCAGCTGCAAGGCCAGAACCTTGTCCTGATCCTGAATCTTGAACAGGCATCGCTCCAGCTCCCTGCGGTTGGCGAAACGTTGCAAGCCGCCACCGGCTCCCGGCCAGTACAGCAAAAGGCTGTGAGGTGATGCGACGTCGAGCCGCGCTCGGGTGATGACGAAGGGCCCGTTGAGCGTTTGGGTGGTGACGTTGCCGGATTGCTCGGTCATCGACAGCGTGAGACTGGCCGCGATGATGGCTGCGTCGCGATCGGCCGCCGGCGGCGTATCCAGCACAGCCTCGAGCAGGCTGAACTCATCGCTGTCGAGCTGCTTGAGCGCCAGTTGAAGCTCAGCCTCGGCGCGCAGACCATCCTTGTGTGCCTGATAGAGCGCACTGAACTCACGGTTGATGGTTGAAAAGTCGAGGGTGCGCGATCTGTAAAGCAGGGCGGAGGCGGCCGTATCGGCGGCTTGCTCAGCGGTCTCCAGCGTCTTCAATGCGTCTTTGAATGGCTGTTGCCGGACGCTTTCGAACTCATCGCCCAGCAGTGTCTCCAGCGCATCGCGCTGCCGGTTCAGCGCAGCCTGGCGCTGGGGCCAGGGGATATCGGCAAACAGGTGGTCAAACAGCGGTTGTTCCGCTTCATCCTCAACAAGGTTACCGGGCAGCGAGACTTCAAGGTCTGGAGGCGCAGCGAAAACGACGGCGTTCGCGTAGGGCGGGTGTACCAGCAGCTCAGTGATGCCGACCGCCAGCGGCTGAGCCTTCGTGGTGTATTCAAAGCGCAACTCATCGTCGGGCAGTCCCTGCGGGACGAGCGATTGTCGAGACAACCAGTTTTCCATGTCCCCGCGCTGATTGAAGAACTGAATGGGAACCGGCCGCCCCGGCAGATACAACCACTGCGTGGCGGGTTGCCGATCGCCCACGCGGATGACCCAGGCGGCGGGGAGTTGCAGGGTGCCGCTGTCGCTCAGTACCAGGGTCAATTGCTCGCAGTGGATGGGCTGATCGTTCAGGCGCAGGCCCGAGGCGGGAGGGTCCAGGATCAACAACAGCGGCTGCAACTGTTCCGCCGTCAGGGTTCTGCGAGCGAATGCCACCTGAGCGCAGGCCTCGAAATGGCAGCGGTACAACTGACCCGCCCGCTCGCGTCGCGACACCGGCGTATCGGGTGCCCGGGCGTCCCAATAGGCCTTCCAGCGTTCGTTGAGCGAGGGTTCATTGCGCTCACTTCTCAGCGGTGCGGCGGCGAACAACGCTTGCAAGCCCTGGCTGCTGTCGCGCCAGCGTGCTGAAGCATTCAGCAACAGGCTTTCATCGGGGTTGTTTTTCAGGAGCGGATGGGGCGCCATCACGATCGGCGGGGAGTCGGGCAGGGTTTCATTCATGGCAACGTGGCTCTGTGCAGAGGAGCGGCGTATCCGCTCTTGAGGAGCGCCATTAAAAGAAACCTGCCATGGCCCGTGGCACTACATAGTTATCGCATCGACCATTGGGCGAGATTCACGAAACTGTCACGCAACTGTGGCAGCGCGCTTGATCAAACTTCATCAGACTCGCGCTCTACTGGGGTTCTGCGTTTCGGTGTTTTTCATGCGTGCACGATTTTTATCAACTGCGGCCTTTTTGGCCGCGTTGTTGTTTGGCCTGCCGTCCTTTGCGGCGTCTCGGTGTGATGTCAACGTACCGACCCAACACGTCGATCTGGCGCAGGTGAGCCTGGCGTACCAGAGCATTGGCCGTGCGTCGGACCCTGCGTTGCTGCTGGTGATGGGCCTGGGCGGGCAGTTGATTCACTGGCCGGACGAGGTGGTGGTCGCACTGTGTCAGCAGGGCTTTCGGGTGATTCGATACGACAATCGTGATGTTGGCCTGTCCACGTGGCGGCAAACCCCGGCCGAGGCCAACCTGACCTTCGAAGCCTTGCGTTACAAACTCGGTTTGCCGGTGTCGGCTCCGTACACCCTGACCGACATGGCGGACGATGCCTTTGGCCTGATGGATGCGTTGCACGTCGAACAATTTCACGTATTGGGCGCGAGCATGGGCGGAATGATCGCCCAGCACATGGCGGCGATGGCACCGCAGCGAGTAGAGAGCCTGACGTTGATTATGACCAGCTCCGGGGCCGAAGGCTTGCCGGCGCCGAGTGAGGCGCTGGTGCAATTGTTGTCCCGTCGTGGTGCGCCGAACCGTGAAGTGGCGCTGGAACAACAGGCGGATTTGCTCGCGGCGCTGGGCAGTCCCACGGTGACGGATGACCGACAGGCGCTGTTGCAGCAAGCAGCGCAGTCCTACGACCGGGCGTTCAACCCTGAAGGCGTGAAACGCCAGATCATGGCCATCCTCGCCGAGCGCAGTCGCGTGGACCTGCTCAACCAGTTGCGCGTGCCGACGCTGGTGGTGCACGGCACTGCCGATCCGTTGTTGCCGGTGATGCACGGCGTGCATTTGGCGGCGCATATTCGTGGCAGTCAGTTGAAGCTGATCCCGGGGTTGGCACATCGGTTCCAGGAGGCATTCAAGGAACCGTTGCTGGCGGCGGTGTTGCCGTACTTGCAGGCCCATCGCGAAGACACTTCGCATTGGGCGCAGATTGATCCTGTCCCGTCGCCAAATCTCCTGTGACCCCCAATCAAAATGTGGGAGCGGGCTTGCTCGCGAAAGCGGTGTATCAGTCAATGCAGATGTCGACTGACACGACGCCTTCGCGAGCAAGCCCGCTCCCACATTTGATCTTCGATAGGCCCTGAATTATGTGGGACCGACGTTATCCAGCATCCGGTTCACCGCCAGTTCACCGAGCATGACCGAGTGCTGAATGCCCAGTAGGGTGTGGCGCTGTGTACCGTTCAGTTGGCCGGCGAAATCACTCAACATCACGCTCGCTGACGCCAACGTCTCGCAGGCGTTGACCAGCAGGGTTTCGTTGTCGGTGTCATGGGCGACGAGGTAGATGGTGCTGGGTTTGCGTGGGGTGTCTTTGGGGATGACCGGTTTGAGGTAGTAATCGAGGGCGCGGTCGGCGGCTTTGTTGAGTTTTTTGGACTCTGGGGTTTCGTAGGGGGAAACGTCGTCGGTTTCTGGTGGATTTGGTGTGATTTTGAACATTGGTGGTGTCCCTGGATTGAGGCCACGACCGTTCCGCTACTACACGAAAGGGTGGCGGCTGTACGCAAGTTAGTAGACCGGCCACCACCCAAAACCGGCGCGCCCGAGGGCGCCATGCGCACAGCCACCATCGAGTGCAGGCGATTGCCTGACTAGATGAAACTTATACGTCCGGGTAGAGGAAAAGCCGGGCTACTAAACCCGATCACTGGGAATCAGTGACAGGACCAAGTTACCGACGGCTCTCCAGGCGCACAAGCCGGCGGATTCTGACGTGGTTGTAGGCGAAGGCGCAAGGCGCTGTAGCTTTCAGGAAGTAACCCTAAACAGAACTAAACACACCCCCCAAAAACACCCAAAAACCTGTAGGAGCCGGGCTTGCCCGCGATGGCGGCGTGTCAGTCACCACACCTGTCGGCAGGAAGACCGTCATCGCGGGCAAGCCCGGCTCCTACAGGATCTCGTCTTTCAGGTGTATCGTTCGAGCTTTCCGGCGTGATCCAAGCCTGCGAGGTGTGTGATGAGTACCCCTTTGAAAATCGATTTCGTCAGCGATGTGTCCTGCCCTTGGTGCGTTGTCGGCTTGTACGGCCTGACCCGGGCGCTGGAGGTTTTGCGCGATGAGGTCCAGGCCGAGATCCATTTTCAGCCGTTCGAACTGAACCCGAAAATGGGGCCGGAAGGGCAGAACATCACCGAACACATCACTGAAAAGTACGGCTCGACTCCCGAGCAATCCCAGAAAAACCGCGAGATGATCCGCGCCCGGGGCGCCGAGGTCGGGTTTGCGTTTCGCACCGACGGCAACAGCCGTATCTACAACACCTTTGATGCGCATCGGTTGCTGTATTGGGCAGGGCTTGAAGGCTTGCAATTCAACCTGAAAGAAGCGCTGTTCAAGGCGTATTTCACCGATGGCGGCAACCCGTCCGATCACGGGCAGTTGGCGCAGATTGCTGAAAGCGTGGGGCTCAATCGGCAGCGAGCCGAGGCGATTCTGGCGTCGGATGAATACGGCAAAGAAGTGGTTGAGGAAGAACAGCTGTGGCTGACGCGAGGCGTAAGCTCGGTGCCGACGGTGGTGTTCAACGGGCAGTACGCCGTGAGTGGCGGGCAGCCGGTGGAAACGTTTGTTGGAGCGATCCGGCAGATCATGAGTGAGGCGAAGGGCGGTACCGTTATCTGATTGTGCAGGGCGCTTTTGTGGCGAGGGCGCTTGCTCCATCGCCACGCGGGAGGCTCGGGTGTTTATTCAAGTAAACGAATCGATATCGAGGGTATGCGGCATCCCTACGGCATGCCCGTAGATCGACGCCAGTAACGCGTCTTCGTTTGAGCCCTTCGGCGCCATGGCCATCTGCTCATCGACCCGGTTTTCTGGATGGGCAAGCCAGCGTTGCAGGTTTTCTGCCAGCCAATCGGGCTGAGTCGACAGCGATCCGTAGACCTTTTTTTCGGTGACGCGCTCGTGCCGAAATTTTTTCAGCCGATCGAGCGTCACGTGTATTTTGTTGATCTCAAGCATGAAGGCGTTGTTTTGCGATTCGTGGGTTTGTTGGTACTTGAGGGTTTGGTTCGATAAGTGTTTTCGCTTGGCACGCAACTGTTCGGTAACACTCTGGAGTGCCAGCTCGACCCATCCAAATTCCAGGTCGGTGACGAGGGAGCGTTTTGCCCCCAGTGCTTCTTGCGAACGCTTGAATGAGGCCCAACAGGCAGGAATGTAGCTGCCGACCATCGAGTGGTGACCGGCATTAAACAGTTGAGTCAGCAGCGAAGGTCGATCCGGGAGGCCGTTTTTTTGCTGGATGGCCACCGAGCAGGCGGCATGCTGGGCAATGGTGTCGCAGCCGGGCTCCCACAGGATCATGGACGTTTTATTGCGGCTGAACTGCACCGGCATCGCGTGATGCAGGGTGCCGTGGTGGTCGTAGGGTTCACCTTTCCAGTTAGTGATGCCGGCGACAAATACCGAGAGGCCGACGGGCACGTTGACGAAGGTCAGCGCTGCGCCGGTGCCGAACACGTCAACCTTGGTGTTCATCCAGGTGCCAGGCACGCTCGGCACCGGGTCGTTGTGGGTGACCATGCGGTAATGCACCAGACCCTCGGCACCGTTTACGAAATTGGCATCGCCGGCGCGGGGGGCGCCGTAGGTGTAGAGCTGGATGTTGTAGCCTTCCGGCCTGCGACGCAGCATTTCTGAGAGTAACAAGGCCACTGCGCCACCGAGGCTGTGGCCACAAATCAGTAGTTTTTGTCCGGCATAAAATTTATCGAGGTATTTCACAGCGAAGTCGTAGGCTTTCTGCGCTGCCAGGTAAAAACCACGGTGCACGTTGCTGTCGGTGTCTTCGAACGGCACTTGAAACGCATCGGCATCACGCAAACCATCCGCGATGATTTCATAGGTGCCACGTACCGCAATCAGGATCAGCTCGTCGTGATGGGTGATGAAGGCCTGGGTATCGGTGGATTCCGAGCCAAGCTTTCTATCGTCCAAGAAGTGAATTTTGGCGGGATATTCCTGGTCACCTTCGAGCTCTGGCTTGTTTACTGGATAGAGATCTGGGTCGAAGGGCACGATCTCTAGTCGCCTGGAGTACGGCACATCCTCGTACAGCGGGTAGTACGCCTTTGTCTGCGCTGCATCGATTTTCCATAGTTCATCAAATTTGGCCAGCGCATCCCCGAACCAGTTACCGACGCTTGGTTGCAGGGGGAAGCTCACGGTCCTGGTTCTGACGGGTTGTTCATCGGGCTGCTGACCAAAGGGGCAATAGCTCAAGGTGGCCATTAGCGCGAGTTGGTACAGGTTGAGCGCACAGAATTCAGGGTCGGTCGAGAGCATGGGCCGCAAAGCCCGCATCGGGCGCACTTCCAGCACGGTGTGTTGCAACGGCAACAGGGCAATGCCAAGTGCGCCATGTTTACCCATGACTTTCGCCCGCCCCGTACTGTGTGGGTAATGGCGATAGACCTCAGGAGGCAGGTGCGAGACATGCTTGACCAGATGACGCACTTCCACCTGAAAATACTCATCCGCGCAGGCTTGTGCCGGGTTTTCTTTGGTGCGGGTGGAGTTTTGGTTCAGGTAGCGGGTTTGCTCGGCGCGGACCTGGAGTTCGGTGATTTCTAAGGGGTAATGGGGTCTTGTCTGTAAAAATTCATAGCTCTTTTCACGCCCCTGGTATTTTTGGTCAAGGAGTAGCGAGATAGGGCCGGCAAAGTGGTTGTCCACTTTACCTGTGCCCGTTATATCCAACACACCGCCGTACTTTTGCCCTTCCGAGTCGGTTACGACGTAGGCCAGCCCGGCATAGGGTTCGCCAGAGCCGAACTCGTCGACTAACTGAAAGCTGCTCCATCGACCCTGTGCGGGGCATGCCAGTACTTGGCTGCTCAGCGGCGATTTGAGTTCTTTTTCCAATGACGTCATGTCGAATTCTCCTTATTCAGTGCAGCCTGGGTAAATGGTGCATTGCTTTCCATCGGGCATTTGAAAACCACTGAAGTCCTTGTAGTTGCCAAAGCAAAACGCGTATTGGTCTTCAAAGTTATCGCCCATGCATCGCTTCCAACCGTTCGGCACTTTGACCCATGTATTCCCAATCGCAGGCCGTTCCTCATCGGCTAACTTGATGTTCATCCTTACGGTTGTTCCCGGCAGTTGGTCCGGGGTGTACGCCGCGAAGGGTTGGCCACGGCCGCGCGCTCCCTGAGCGTTGATTGTTTTGCAGTTGAGGAGTTTTCTGAGGATGCGAGGCTTACCTGAGGTGCGAAATAGCTGTTGGCATTCACCATGGAAGATGCTTTCGCCGGCTTCGTTAAAGGAACTTTTGTACTGATCCTCCAGCTCGTCGCGAATGAACACGCTGGCGATATCCACGCCATAATCTCCCCGGGCTTTACCGTAAGTCCCATAGATTTTCAGCTCGATGCGGCTAATGACCAGCGGGCACCCACTGACCGTTCTACGCAGGGCGATCTCAGCGTTTGGCTGGTAGTTTTCACGCCATTTCATGTTGTATCCGACTTCAGTATTTCGCCCGCCGGGCACGGTGCAGGTTTCGCCTTTGGCGGGCACATACACGGCAATGGCCTGGTAGGTGAAGTCGGGCGGTAAATCGGCAGTAAAAGTGAACGTGTTTGGCTGACTGGTGGCACAGCCTGTGGTTAATGCGAGACAACAGCCCAGAACAGGGCTTTTAAACAGCGACTTCACCTGCGGATATGACGTTGTCATAGGGGGATGTCCTTATTCAGTGCAGCCTGGGTAAATGGTGCATTGCCGTCCGTCGGGCATTTGAAAACCACTGAAGTCCTTGTAGTTGCCAAAGCAAAACGCGTATTGGTCTTCAAAGTTATCGCCCATACATCGCTTCCAACCGTTCGGCACTTTGACCCATGTATTCCCAATCGCAGGCCGTTCCTCATCGGCTAACTTGATGTTCATCCTTACGGTTGTTCCCGGCAGTTGGTCCGGGGTGTACGCCGCGAAGGGTTGGCCACGGCCGCGCTCTCCCTGAGCGTTGAGTGTTTTGCAGTTGAGGAGTTTTCTGAGGATGCGAGGCTTGCCTGAGGTGCGAAATAGCTGTTGGCATTCACCATAGAAGGTGCTTTCGCCGGCTTCGTTGACGACGCTTTTGTACTGATCTTCCACCTCTTCACGAATGAACACGCTGGCGATATCCGCACCAAAGTCTCCCCGGGCTTTACCGTAAGTCCCATAGATTTCCAGCTCGATGCGGCTAATGACCAGCGGGCACCCACTGACCGTTCGGCGCAGGGTGATCTCAGCGTTTGGCTGGTAGTTTCCACGCCATTTCATGTTGTATCCGACTTCAGTATTTCGCCCGCCGGGCACGGTGCAGGTTTCGCCTTTGGCGGGCACATACACGGCAATGGCCTGGTAGGTGAAGTCGGGCGGTAAATCGGCGGTGAAGGTGAACGTGTTTGACTGGCTGGTGGCACAGCCTGTGGTTAATGCGAGACAACAGCCCAGAACAGGGCTTTTAAACAGCAACTTCACCATCGGATATGTCGTTGTCATAGGGGAGGTCCTTGTTCAGTGCAGCCAGGGTAAATGGTGCATTGCCGTCCGTCGGGCATTTGAAAACCACTGAAGTCCTTGTAGTTGCCAAAGCAAAACGCGTATTGGTCTTGAAAGTTATCGCCCATGCATCGCTTCCAACCGTTCGGCACTTTTACCCATGTATTCCCAATGGCAGGCCGTTCCTCATCCGCCAACTTGATGCGCATCCTCACGGTTTTACCCGGCAATTGATCGAGGGTGTACGCCGAAAACGGACGACCTCGCCCCGGTTCGCCAAGTGTGTCGGTTTTTTTGCAATCAAGGATTTTTCTGAGGATGCGTGGTTTGCCGGAGGTGCGGAACAGCCACTGGCATTCGCCGTAGAAGGTACTTTCGCCCGCCTCGTTGAACGCGCGTTTGTACTGCTCCTCCAGTTCATCGCGAATGACGACCCCAGCGGTATCCCCTCCAAAATCCCCCCGGGTTTTGCCATAGGTCGCGTTGATTTCCAAACTGATGCGACTGATCACCAAGGGGCAGCCATTTCGGGTTCTGCGAATGGTGATTTCAGCATCAGGTTTGTATTCCGTTCGCCAAGCGTTGTTGAACACGGGGGCTTTGTTATCCCGTGTTTCAACGGTGCAGGTTTCCGCCTTAGCGGGCACGTAGTAAACCGCTGCGACGTAAGCAAAATCTGGCGGTAAATCGGCAGTGAAGGTGAACGTGTTCGGCTGGCTGGTGGCACAGCCAGCGGTTAACGCGAGACAACTGCCCAGGCTTGCCATTCGTAAAGCGCATTTCATAGCGGGGCTGTTCCTTGCCAAAACGCCGATACCTGATGCACCCGCTCGAAATGCTCACTGGGCGTTTCATCAGGACGCACCTGCCAATGCGGCGGCAGGGTGTACGCGGGTGCCTGCAAACTCTGGATCAGCAGAAACGCCAATTGCTCCGGTTCCAGCCAGCCCCATGCCTGCGCCAATGCCAGTCGGTCGCGTAACCAGGTGTCCGGGTCATGTAGATCGGCGAGTGTGACGTAGGCTTTCAGATGCTCTGCCAACAAAAAACGGTGGGCATTGAGCCGGCGAATTTCCGAGGCCTGCGGATGGGGGATCGGTGAGCGTAACCAGAGGGGTTCATCCGGTACGGGATAGGTGCCGGGGGCAGGGCTGAAGGCGGTTTTCCAGCCTGTACCGTTCCAGTAGCACACACTGATCGCCGGCCCGAGGTAGGCCGGGTAGGCGTCGACGGGTAAGTGTTCAAGCGCGCGGGCCAATACTCGATTGTCGTGAAAGCGATACAGCACCTGATGGGGGCGGGTGCCGATGATCAGCCGTTCATGCCAGTGACTCACCAGTGTGCGCAGGTCACCTTTTGCCAGGCTGACCAGCCAGCCCCAGTTTCGCTGCGGGTGCTCGAGCAGTTCGTCGATACGGCGGTCGCCGGATTGATCCAGGGTAAAAATGAACGGACCGGCGTCAGCCAGGCTTGCTATGTGGGTGCCGCTGTAGACGCCCAAATACTGTTCAAATTGGCTGGACTTCAACAATGACTGGCGCGTTTCGCGCTCATTCTCCGAGTCGAGCACCAGACATATCTCATGGCCAAAACGCCGCTGTTCGGTCATCCAGCGCAGGGGGAGTGTATCCATCATGCGCCAGCTCCTTCAGTCGGGCAGAGGCCCGCCCTGCAGGCTTCGCAGAGGGGACAGAAATCCGCCTCCAGAGCGTGACTGACCGCCATCAGCTCGTGCTGGGAAGGCGCGATTATCGGGGGTAACTCGGGGGGCGCAGACAAGGCATCGATTGATCCCGGCATCGCTAGTGATGCGTCCGGGCCCGGCACCCGACCGTATTGATCGCAGTGGATCTCCTCACCTTCGGGGCCGGTCACCATGGCGGTTTGACTGCCGGACATTCTTGGTTTGTGGTGGGTGCGGGGCGGGCGGTAGAACACCTCCCATGGGGTGGCGACGAATTGGTTGCGATAGCCTTGAAAGCCTTCTTCGTAGTCGACGAGGGTGCTTGCCGCGCTCTCTTCGAGGACCTGAGGCATCCGGCCTTCGTGTTGCACCTCGGTCAACAGCCACAGCTGGTTCCATTCATCGAACGGGTGCTCGGACAGTTGCAAGAAGTGCCCGGTGACCAGCGACGCCTGATGGCTTTTACCCTGGGCCAGGTCGCAATCGGCGCGATGGCTCTCCAGCGCACAACGACTCAGGCGTTTGCCTTGATCGCGTTGATTAAAGTGGCCTGGGTAATCGTAAATCTCCAGATCCGGCTGGGCACGGTCGAGGTGCGGTCGATAGCTGGACTCGAGCAGGATGCGGGCTTTCTCGAAGTCATAGTCGCGGCGAGCGCTTTTATTGGGACGGGTCTGCTCCCATACATCAAAGTGATTGATCACCGGTTCCTGCGCGACCATGCCGCAGTCCTGCTTGTAAGGCGTTGCACCGTCGAGCCGGGGAAATACGGTCTGGTCGTCACCGAACACCAGCACATGCTGATCGCGGTGATGGCGAAAGTGGTAATGCAGCCCTTCTTCCTCGCACAGACGCTGGATGAAGAACAGGTCCGATTCACCGTATTGCACGCAGAAATCACGTGGCGCATAGGTCGAGCCAAGCTGGAACAGGCAGGCGTCTGCGAGGATCCCGTGTTCCGCGAGTAGCCGCTGGATAATCTGCGGGACTGACAGCTGTTGGAAAATCCGCTGGTTGGTGCGCAGCCCCAGATAGGTCAGTTGTGGCACCAAGGTCATTCGGTAACGGGTCAGGCGTTTACCCGGGCTGACTCGGGCAAAACCGTACACCTGCCCATGAATGCCGGCACCGCTGTCGTTGAACGCCAGAAAGGCGCGTTTGTGCTGCAGGATTTTCCCGGTGAGGTCCCGTCTTTCGCTGACCAGTTCGAGCTCAAAGGCGTAAGGCTGGCTGATGAATTCCTTGCCGGTGAATGAGAGCACCTGCAGGTCGTGCTCTAAATCGCTGATCGAAAGGCTGAAACGAACGTGTGGGTTAACGTCGAACATCCATGACTCCTTGTCCTGTGCGTGGCACAGGCTTCGGGACGTTGATGCTCTGTGTGTAAAAGACCTTCCATGGCCAGTCACAACCAAACGTCCTGAAGCCGGGTTTAATGCCACCCTAACAAGGGAGTAAACGAAATGATGTCAGACGCTTCCCAAAATGCTGTTACACATCACAGTCGTCGCAGCGGCTGAGAACAGTTGGATCACGGTACTGAGTCTGTGGCAGCTCCCTTATGGGAGCGAGCCTGCTCGCGAATGCGATGGGTCATTCAACAAAGATGTTGAAGCTGATGGCCCCTTCGCGAGCAAGCTCGCTCCTACAGGGGATTTGTGGTGGTCAGCTGTGGAGGCGGACCCAAACGGTGACGAGGATTGTCGCCGCAATCAACCAACCCACAGCAGCCACGGCCAGCGACGCCTCCAACCGCATCCGGTCGACCATCACATACAAGGTCGCCAGGTAAACGAAGTAGGGAATGATCGACCACATGCCAAACACGATGGTGGTCTTCAAGTCCTCCACCGAGCGCCCTTTACCGACGATGAAATGCGCAATCAGCGCAAAGGTCGGAAACAACGGCACCAGCCCGGCGATGTAGTAATTTTTGGTTTTGGCCAGCGCCGCCAGAATCAGCACCACCGCCGCGCCTAACGCTGCTTTCAGAATCAGATCCATCAGTGACTCAATCCGTACTTTTTGACTTTGTCGAACAACGTGGTTTTGGCCATACCCAGTTCCAGGCTGGCCTGGGTCAGGTTGCCGCCGCTGCGCTGCAAGGCGTCGCTGAGCAAATTGCGTTCGAAGGCTTCCACCGCTTCAGCGAACGCCAGGCCCTGATTGCTGCCGCTGGCGCCAGACTTTTTGAAGGCCGGCAGGCCGAGGGCGAAGCGTTCGGCGACGTTGCGCAATTCGCGCACGTTGCCCGGCCAGTCGTGGCTCATCAGGTTCGACAGGGTCTGGTTGTCCAGCTCCGGCACGGTGCGGTCAAAGCGCAGGGACGACTGCTGCAAGAAGTGTTCGAACAACTGCAGGATGTCTTCGCGACGTTCGCGCAACGGCGGCAATTCCAGGGTGACCACGTTCAAGCGGTAATACAGGTCGCTGCGGAATTCGCCGGCTTTGCTCGTTTCGGCCAGGTCGGACTTGGTGGCCGCGATCACCCGGCAATCCACCGCCACACTCTGGTTCGAACCGAGACGTTCGAGGGTGCGTTCCTGCAACACTCGTAGCAGTTTGATTTGCAGCGGCAGGGGCATGCTTTCCACTTCGTCGAGGAACAGCGTGCCGCCGTCGGCGTGTTCAATCTTGCCGATTCGCCGCTTGCCGGCGCCGGTGAAGGCGTTGGCTTCGTGGCCGAAAATTTCGCTTTCGAACAGGTTCTCCGGCAGGCCGCCGCAGTTCAGCGCGACGAATTGTTTGGTGTGGCGCCGACTGAAATCATGCAGGCAACGCGCGACCAGTTCTTTACCGGTACCAGTCTCGCCTTCGATCAACACGTTGGCCGAGGTGTCGGCGACGTTGGCGATCAGTTCCCGCAGGTTTTGCATGGCCGGCGAGCGGCCGATGATGCGGCCTTCGAGGGAGTCGCGCTCGGCCAGTTGGCGCCGCAACGAAGTTACTTCGCGGGCGAGGCTGCGTTGTTCCAGCGCCCGGCGCGCAACGTCCACCAGGCGTTCGGGGGAGAAGGGTTTCTCCATGAAGTCATAGGCGCCTTTTTGCATCGCGCCGACGGCCATGGAAATGTCGCCGTGACCGGTAATCAGCACCACCGGCAAGCTGCGGTCGCGGGCCTTGAGCCGGGTCAGCAGTTCCAGGCCATCGATGCCCGGCAGGCGAATGTCGCTGATGACGATGCCGGCGAAATTGTCGCCGACACGTTCCAGGGCTTCCTCGGCGCTGCCCACGCCGACGCAGGGAATGTCTTCCAGGGTCAGCGCCTGTTGGCAGCCGAGCAGCACATGAGGATCGTCCTCGACGATCAGTACACTAAGGTCGTTGTTCATATGGGCTCGGCGGAAATAGGGCTTACCAACGGTAAACTGAGGACGAAAGTGGTACCACCGCTGACCGGGTGTTCGACACCCAAGTGCCCGCCGGTGGCGGCGGCCAGACTGGCTGAAAGAGTCAGGCCGAGGCCCAGCCCCTGTTCACCGGGTTTGGTGGTGAAGAACGGTTCGAACAGATGCTTGCGCGTTTCGGCGTCGATGCCGTGGCCGTTGTCGCGCACGCGAAGACGGTATTTGCCGTCGAAGACGTCGCCTTCCAGCCACAGCTCCGGCAGCGGTTGGGCCTGCATCGCATCAAGGGCGTTGCCGACCAGGTTGACCAGAATCTGTTCGAGGCGGGTCTGGTCGATTTGCACTTGCACATCTTTGAAATCTCGATGCAGTTGCAGGTGCGCGCTTTCCACCCGACTGCTGAGCAGTTGCAAGGCGGCGTCTACGGCTTTGCCGAGGCTGGCCTGGCCTTTGTCATCACCGCGACGAGCGAAAGAGCGCAGGCTGGCAGTGATCCGGCCCATGCGGTCGATCAGTTCGTTGATGGTATTGAGGTTAGTGCTGGCCACGTCCAGCTGACCACGCTCAAGGAAGCGCACGGTATTGCCGGACAAGGTGCGCAGCGCGGCCAGCGGCTGGTTCAATTCGTGGGCAATGCTGGTCGACATTTGGCCGATAGCCGCGAGTTTGCCAGCCTGCACCAGTTCATCCTGGGCGCGGCGCAGCGTCTCTTCCGCGTGCCGGCGCTCGCGGATCTGGCCCTTGAGCCGTTCGTTGCTGGCGCGCAGGTCGGTGGTGCGTTCGGTAATCCGACGCTCCAGTTGATTGTTGGCTTCCTGCAAGGCCTCCCGTGCGGCGAGGCGGGTGGCGATGACCTTGCGTCGCTCGTTCCAGGCGATCAGCAGGATCGCCACCAGGGCGAACGCTACCGCCACCAGAATCCCCTGATTGATCGCTTCACGGCGCAGATCCTGCAACGGCGTGAGCAGGGTGAAATTCCACGGGGTATCGCTCAGGGGCCGGGTCTGGGCCAGGTAGGTGATGTCCTCTTCGTCGGACGCCACTTCGCTGTTGGCGGGGAAGGTCAGCTTTTCGACACCCTCGGCCAGGGTTTCTCGGGCCAGCGGTTGCAGCTCATTCAGCGGAAACCAGTAGTACTGGAGGCTACGGGCGAGTTTTTCCTTGGTTTCATCGCTCAATGGCACGACCGACTTGAGCCGTCGCGCCGGATCACTGGAGAGAATGATGATGCCGTTTTCGTCGCTGACGAAGGCTTCGAGGCGCGCCCGCTGCCAACGTTCTTCCAAGGCTTCGAGGCGGATTTTGACCACCGCAACGCCGATGATCTTGCCGTGTTCTTCCAGGCCGTGGGCCAAGTAGTAACCGGGTTCGCCGTTGGTGCTGCCAATGCCATAGAAACGTCCCGGCTGGCCGCGAATGGCGTTCTGGAAATAGGCGCGAAAGGACAGGTCTTCACCGAGGTAACTGTCGACATCGCGCCAGTTACTGGTGGCCACGACACGGCCGGTCGTGTCCATCACGTAGATAGCCCGACTGCGGCTGCGCCGGTTCAGGCCTTCAAGGTAATCGTTGACCGGTTGCCGGTGTTCCGGCGACGGGTCGGCCAGCAGTGTGGAAACACTGGTTTCGAGTTCCAGCAGGCTGGGCAGGTAGGTGTATTTGCTGATCTCGCTCTCGACGGCGCGGGCGTGCAGTTCGAGCTGACGCTGGCCGTTCTCGCTGAGGCTGCGAATGCCGTAGTGTTCACTGACGCAGAAGCCGGCGTAACCCAGTCCGATCATCAGGGCGATGATCAGCGGCGGCAGTAACAAGTGGCGAATCAGACGGGGTTTCACGGCTAGTGATGGCGTTGCTGCGCGATAGAGAGTGGGGTCGCATTTCATCACAGATGCCTTGGGTCAACCACAACACAAATCCGAACCTTGCACCGACCCCTGCAGGAGCCGGCTTGCCGGCGAAGGCGATAGCCCGGACACCAGAGTTCGTCTGGACCACCGCCTTCGCTGGCAAGCCAGCTCCTGCAAAGGAGCGGCGTGTTGTTTAGTGCTGCAGAATCTTGTTGAGGAAGTGCTGTGTACGCTCGGCGCGGGAGCTGATGTCGCCGAAGAACTCCTCTTTCTGGCAGTCTTCGATGATTTTGCCCGCGTCCATGAAGATCACCCGGTCCGCCACTTTACGGGCGAAGCCCATTTCGTGGGTCACGCACATCATGGTCATGCCTTCGTGGGCCAGTTGCACCATTACGTCGAGCACTTCGTTGACCATTTCCGGGTCCAGCGCCGAGGTCGGTTCGTCGAACAGCATGACGATCGGGTCCATCGCCAGTGCACGGGCAATGGCCACACGCTGTTGCTGACCACCTGAAAGCTGGCCCGGGTGCTTATGCGCATGGGCAGACAGGCCGACGCGCTCAAGCAGTTGCAGGCCTTTCTTGGTGGCTTCTGCCTTGCTGCGGCCCAACACCTTGATCTGCGCGATGGTCAGGTTTTCGGTGATGGTCAGGTGCGGGAACAGTTCGAAATGCTGGAACACCATGCCAACGCGCGAACGCAATTTCGGCAGGTTGGTCTTCGGGTCGGCAATCGAAGTGCCATCGACCACGATGTCGCCTTTCTGGAACGGTTCCAGGGCGTTGACGCACTTGATCAGGGTGGATTTGCCGGAACCGGACGGCCCGCATACCACGATCACTTCGCCTTTTTTGACCTCGGTGCTGCAATCAGTCAGTACCTGGAAGTCGCCATACCATTTGTTGATGTTCTTGATAGAGATCATACGGCAAACCTTTTTTGCAGACGCTTGACCAGCAGCGAGGCGGCAAAGCTGATTGTGAAGTACACGAGACCTGCGAAGATCAGGAACTCATTGGAGCGGCCAATGATGTCGCCGCTGGCACGCGAAGCGTTGAGGAAGTCCACCAGGCCGACCGCGTAAACCAGCGAGGTGTCCTGGAACAGGATGATGCTCTGTTGCAGCAACAGCGGGGTCATCTTGCGGAACGCTTGTGGCAGGATGATCAGGCGCATCATCTGGCTATATGTCATGCCCAGAGCCTGGGCTGCGCCCATCTGGCCCTTGGGAATCGACTGCACACCGGCCCGGACGATTTCGCAGAAGTACGCCGCTTCAAACATCATGAAGGCCACGATACACGAGGCGAACGCGCCGATCGGGGTGTCTTCGCCGGTGATCCAGCGCAGCACGAACGGCACCGCAAGGTAGAACCAGGTGATCACCAGCAGCAACGGGATCGAGCGGAAGTAGTTAACGTAGGCGCCGGCAAGGTTCGACAGCAGTTTGCTGTGGGACAGGCGCATCAGGGCCAGGATCGTGCCGAGGATAATGCCGCCGACCACGCCCATGACCATCAGTTTGAGGGTCATGACCATGCCGTTCCACAAACCCGGCAGGGAAGGGATGATGCCCGAGAAGTCGAATTCCATTATTTACCCCCTACGGAGATCAGGCCCGGTACGGCCACTTTCTTCTCGACCAGGCGCATCAGCAGCATGAGGCTCATGTTCAGGGTGAAGTAGATCAGGGTTGCCAGGGTGAAAGCTTCGAACAGGTTGGCGGAGAACTCGGCGGTCTGCTTGGTTTGCGCGAGCAACTCCATCAAGCCGATCAGCGAGGCCACGGACGTGTTCTTGAACACGTTGAGGAATTCCGAGGTGAGCGGCGGAATGATGATCCGGTAGGCCTGGGGCAGCAGCACGTTCCAGTAGATCTGTGGCAGCTTGAAGCCCATGGCGCGAGCCGCGGACTCCTGGCCTTTGGGCAGGGCCTGGATGCCGGTGCGCACTTGTTCGCAAACGCGAGCGGTGGTGAACAGGCCCAGGCAGACGACGACGCTCAGGAACGCCGAGGTGACCGGGCTCAGGTCCTGTTTGTACCAGTCTTGCAGGTCTTGCGGCAGCAGGTCGGGCACCAGGAAGTACCAGATGAACAGCTGAACCAGCAGCGGCACGTTACGGAAGAGTTCGACGTAGCAGGTCGCGATGCCCGATACGATGCGATTCGGTACGGTGCGCATGACGCCCAGAATCGAGCCCAGTGTCAGGGCGATGATCCAGGCCACGATGGCGATGGCAATGGTCCAGCCCAAACCGGTGATGTACCAGTCGAGATAGGTCTCGCTGCCAACGCCAGTGGACTTGAAGAACACGCCCCAGTCCCAGTTGTAATTCATTAGGGTCTCCCCTCAGATCGTTCGATGTACAAGTGCCCGCCTGGGGAAGCTCCGTTCCCAGCCCCGATCGAGACGATCAGGCACACAAGAGCGGCTCGACAGCCACCGGTTCGAGTGTTTCCAAAAATGCCAGCAGGGAGTGACAAACCCCTGAAAGGGCAGCGGCCCTCTCAGGAGATAAGGTTAGTCAGAAATCAGGATTTCTTGTCGTCAGCCGCTTTATCGGTCGGATTGGCGATCAGGGCCTTGAGCTCGTCGCTCATCGGGAAGTTCAGGTTCAGGCCTTTAGGCGGGATTGGCGCCATGAACCATTTTTCGTAGATCTTGTTGATCTCGCCCGACTTGTAGGTGGCGATGATGGCTTCATCCACGGCCTTCTTGAACGGCTCGTCGCCCTTGCGGACCATGCAGCCGTAGATTTCGTAGGACTGTGGCGTACCGGTCACGGCCCAGTCATCCGCTTTCTTGGCCTTGGCTGCTTCACCGGCCAGCAAGGCATCGTCCATCATGAAGGCAACAGCGCGGCCCGATTCCAGCATCTGGAAGGACTCGCCGTGGTCTTTGGCGGAGATGACGTTCATGCCCATTTGCTTGTCAGCGTTCATCGACTTGAGCAGGCGCTCGGACGTGGTGCCAGCGGTGGTCACGACGTTCTTGCCTTTGAGGTCGGTGAAGTCTTTGTAAGGCGAATCTTTCTTGGACAGCAGACGGGTGCCGATTTCGAAAATGCCAACGGAGAAGTCAACTTGCTGCTGACGCTCGACGTTGTTGGTGGTGGAGCCGCACTCGACGTCCACGGTGCCGTTCTGCACCAGCGGGATACGGGTTTGCGAGGTCACCAGGTTGTACTTGACCTCAAGGTTCGGCATGTCGAGGTCTTTCTTGATGGCTTCGACGATTTTCAGTTGCAGATCGTGGGAATAGCCGACCGGTTTGCCGGAAGCGTCCGCGATGTACGAAAACGGAATGGAAGCGTCACGATGCCCGAGGGTGATGACACCGGACTCTTTGATCTTTTTCAGGGTGCCGGTGAGTTCGGCGGCGAAAACCGGAGTGCTGATCAGAGCGGCAGCAATGGCTGCGCCCAGGATGTGGGGAACGATGCGCATCAAATTTTCCTCGACATTGTTTTTTTTATGGAGCCAGTTTATCGGCCCTTTTGTGCTTCGAATGCCCGGCGGTCCCTGAAGGGATGCCGCGAAGGGTGTTCGTCAAAGAGTGTAGAGCATGACTCGTGCCAGGCCAGGCCTAACAGCTCAACTTGTTGATTTATAAGGGTATTAAATATTTATTGCGGTATTTTTCGCAAGGAATAATCCGGTTATCCGAATCGACTGGCGGGTCTTGTTCGGAAAACCGAATGTATTGCCATGCACGTACGACTGTAGGAGCCGGGCTTGCCCGCGATGGCGGTATAGCAGCCAGCATTAATGGTGGCTGAACGGGCCTCATCGCGGGCAAGCCCGGCTCCTGCAGGGGGGAGTGGTGTCTGGCAGCATGCAAAAAGCCCCTGGATCTTGCGATTCAGGGGCTTTGCTTTAACCGGATGCCCGATCAGGCCGCTTCGATCTTGCTGCGGTTCTGTTCAACCTTGCTCAGGTAGTCCGCCAGCTTTTGCTGTTCTGCTGCAGTGGTGAACAACCCGAGCTTGCTGCGACGCCACAACACATCGTGCGCGGTGGTCGCCCATTCATCGCTGCACAGGTAATCGACTTCTCGGGTGTAGAGCCCGCCGCCGATGTGTTCACCCATATCATTGAGGTTTTGCACGCCTTCGAGCATGCGCCAGGTGCGGCTGCCGTAGGTGGTGGCCCAGCGGCGAGCGATTTCGGTTGGCACCCAGTCGAACTTGTCGCGGATCAAGGCACACAAGGCTTGCGGGGTGGTCATGTCCTCGCCGCCCGGCAGTGTGGCGCTGGCGGTCCAGCTTGGCTTCATCTGGGTGAAGTACGGCGCCAGTTGCGTCAGCGCCGATTCGGCCAGTTTGCGGTAAGTGGTGAGCTTGCCGCCGAACACCGACAGCAATGGCGCTTCTTCACCGGTGCCCGATAACGCCAGGGTGTAGTCGCGCGTGACGGCCGACGGGTTGTCGGACTCGTCGTTGCACAGCGGGCGAACGCCGGAATAGCTGTGCAGGATGTCGTCGCGGCTGATCTGCTTCTTGAAGTGGGCATTGACCACGTTCAACAGGTAATCGGTTTCGCCGTCGGTGATCGCAACTGCAGCCGGATCGCCGGTGTACTCACGGTCGGTGGTGCCGATCAGGGTGAAGTGGTTCAGGTACGGAATAGTGAAGACAATACGCTGATCTTCGTTTTGCAGAATGTGTGCGTGTTCGCCTTCATACAGTTTCGGCACGATCAGGTGGCTGCCCTGGATCAGGCGAATGCCGTACGGCGATTCCATCTTGAGGTCGTCACGAATGAACTTGGCGACCCACGGACCGGCCGCATTCACCAATGCCTTGGCGCGGATCGAAAACAGGCTGCCATCGGCGCGTTCCAGGTTCAGGTGCCACAAACCCTTGGAGCGACGCGCGCTGACGCAACGGGTCTGGGTGTGAACATGGGCGCCTTTTTCGCGAGCAGCCATGGCATTCAAGACGACAAGGCGCGCGTCATCGACCCAGCAATCGGAGTATTCGAAGCCTTTGGTGATTTCGCTTTTCAGCGCGCTGTTCGGGCCGAACTTGAGGCTTTTCGAGCCTGCGAGTTTTTCCCGCTTGCCGAGGTTGTCATACAGAAACAGGCCGGCGCGGATCATCCACGCAGGACGCAGGTGCGGACGATGTGGCAGCACGAAACGCATCTGCTTGACGATGTGCGGTGCCTTGGCCAATAGCACTTCGCGCTCGGCGAGGGCTTCGCGCACCAGGCGGAATTCGTAATGTTCGAGGTAGCGCAGACCACCGTGGATCAGCTTGCTGCTGGCTGAGGACGTGTGGCTGGCCAAGTCATCTTTTTCACAAAGGAACACCGACAGGCCGCGACCGGCGGCATCTGCTGCGATCCCCACGCCATTGATCCCGCCACCGATGACGGCGATATCGTAAACCTCAGCGAGAGGGGGCGTACGCAAGGTGGAAGTGGGCATCGGCGGGCCTCGGTGCTTATTTTATGTATTTGAATTCGAACATTTATGTTCATTTGCGAAAATGGTAGCCCATAAAGATGCCCACAGCCAGTTAACTTCGATTAAAAAAACTCATCGAAGGGCGGTTAAAGGAAAATTATCGAACATTAGAAGAATAAAGAGAGAGGGGGTGCAGCGATATCTGTAGGAGCACGGCTTGCCGGCGATGACGTGCTTGAGGACGCCATCGCCGGCAAGTCGTGCTCCTACGGGTTGTCTAACCGCCTTCGGTGTTAAACAACTTCCAACCGAATCTTGTGCTGACTCAACAACTGCGCCAGTGCCGGCACAGGTTGCTGATCAGTGACCAGGCAATCGATGAGGCTGATCGGCCCCAAACGAATCATGGCGTTGCGCCCGAATTTGCTGGAGTCCGCCGCCAGAATCACTTGCCGGGCATTGGCTATGATCGCTTGGGACACCCGTACTTCCTGATAATCGAAATCCAGCAGGCTGCCGTCTTCATCGATGCCGCTGATGCCCACCAGCGCAAAGTCGACTTTGAACTGGTTGATAAAGTCGACGCTCGCCTGACCGACCACACCACCGTCGCGTCGCACGTTGCCACCGGTCAGCAGAACGTCGAAGTCGTCCTTGGCGCTGAGCATGGAGGCGACGTGCAGGTTGTTGGTGATGATTTTCAGGTGATTGTGATTGAGCAGCGCCCGGGCGATCGACTCGGTGGTGGTACCGATATTGATGAACAGCGAGGCGTGATCGGGGATCTGTGCGGCAATGGCTTCGCCGATACGCTGTTTTTCATCGCGCATCTGGTCGGCGCGCATGGCGTACGCGGTGTTTTCGACACTGGAGTCGTAAGCGGCGCCGCCGTGGTAGCGACGCAGTAAATTAGCTTCCGCGAGCTGATTGATATCGCGGCGGATGGTCTGCGGTGTAACGACGAACAGCGTGGCCATTTCTTCGATACTGACGTAGCCGCGTTCGCGAACCAGTTCGAGGATTTGCTGCTGACGGGGAGGCAGATTCATGGGGCTTCCTTTGGGCTGCCGTGCAAAATTTGCCCATGATGCCGCAGGAATCTGCTCCCGACCAGTTACAACCCTATTCGCAACCTGTTGTTGGCTTATTCAGCGCCTTCATGCGGTTCCCAGTCGCGGGTGCGGCTGACGGCTTTTTTCCAGCCGGCGTAGAGTTTTTCCTTCGCGGCTTCGTCCAGGGTCGGTTCGAATTCGCGCTCGATCACGGCCTTGCCGCGCAGTTCTTCCAGGCTGCCCCAGAAACCGCACGCCAGGCCAGCCAGGTACGCGGCACCCAGTGCGGTGGTTTCTCGCATTTGCGGACGCTCGACCCGAGTGCCGAGGATGTCGGCCTGGAACTGCATCAGGAAGTTGTTCGCAACGGCACCGCCATCCACGCGCAGGGCTTTGAGGCGTTCGCCGGAGTCCTGTTGCATAGCGTCGAGTACGTCGCGGGTCTGGTAGGCAATCGACTCCAGCGCAGCACGAATGATGTGATCCACGCGTACGCCTCGAGTCAGGCCGAACAGCGCGCCACGGGCGTACGGGTCCCAGTACGGCGCGCCCAGTCCGGTGAAGGCCGGCACCAGGTACACGCCGTTGCTGTCCTTGACCTTGTTGGCGAAGTATTCGGTGTCATGGGCGTCGTTGATGATCTTCAGTTCATCACGCAGCCATTGAACCGTGGAGCCGCCGTTGAACACGGCGCCTTCGAGGGCGTAGGCCACTTCGCCGCGCGGGCCGCACGCGATAGTGGTCAACATGCCGTGCTTGGACTTGACCGCTTTGTCGCCGGTGTTCATCAACAGGAAGCAGCCGGTGCCATAGGTGTTTTTCGCTTGGCCGGGCTCGACGCACATCTGGCCGAACAGGGCGGCTTGCTGGTCGCCGGCGATACCGCCGATGGCGATGCCGCTTTTGGTGTGGCCGTAGATTTCCGAGGAGGACTTCACTTGCGGCAGCATTTCGCGCGGGATATCCAACACCTTCAGCATCTTCGCGTCCCACTCCAGGGTGTGGATGTTGAAGAGCAGGGTGCGCGAGGCGTTGGTGTAGTCGGTGACGTGGACTTTGCCGCCGGTAAATTTCCAGATCAGCCAGCTGTCGACGGTGCCGAACAGAATTTCGCCGTTGCGCGCACGCTCGCGGCTGCCTTCGACGTTGTCGAGGATCCACTTGAGCTTGGTGCCGGAGAAGTACGGGTCGGTGACCAGGCCGGTGGTGTCGCTGATGTATTGCTCGTGTCCGTCGCGCTTGAGCTGCTGGCAGATCTCGGTGCTGCGGCGGCACTGCCAGACGATCGCGTTGTAGATCGGGCGGCCGGTGGTTTTGTCCCAGACCACGGTGGTTTCGCGCTGGTTGGTGATGCCGATGGCCGCGACCTGGTCGTGATGCAGGCCGGCTTGCGCCAAGGCCTCGACCATCACGGCGCTTTGGGTGGCGAAGATTTCCATCGGGTCATGTTCAACCCAGCCGGCTTGCGGGTAATGCTGTGCGAATTCGCGCTGGGCGGTGCTGACCACATTCGCGTCGCGGTCGAAAATGATCGCGCGGGAGCTGGTCGTACCCTGATCGAGGGCAATGATGTAGTTCTTATTCTGAGTGTCGGTCATGTCGATTGCCTTGGACGAAATAAGGGAGTGAAGTCAGGCGCGGACCACAGGGCAGGATCACGCGCCTACGGTATCAAGAAGTTCTTGGTTTGCCGTCAATGGCCGGTGTTACGTCCTTTGTAGCAGGTGTGGCGCCAGGCAGATGACGGGCAATCAGCCCGCGATAAGCGGCAGCACCGAGGCAGGCACCGACTATCGGTGCAAAAACAGGAATCAGGAAGTACGGGATATCACGCCCGCCGGTGAAGGAAATTTCACCCCAGCCCGCGAAGAAAGTCATCAGCTTCGGACCGAAATCACGCGCCGGGTTCATCGCGAAACCGGTCAGCGGGCCCATCGAACTGCCGATCACCGCAATCAGCAGACCGATCAGCAGTGGCGCCATTGGCCCGTTGGGCAGACCGTTGTTGTCATCGGTCAGGGACATGATCACGCCCATCAGGATCGCGGTGATGATCACTTCCACCAGGAACGCCTGGGCTGTGGTCAGGGCCGGGTTGGGGAAGGTCGAGAATACCGACGCCAATTCCAGACTTGCCTGGGTGCCACGAACCATATGGTGGATTTGTTCGAAATCGAAGAACAGATTGCTGTACAGCGTGTAAACCAAAAGTGCGCCGCAGAAGGCGCCCGCCACTTGGGCGAGAATATAAAACGGCAATTTACGTTTTTCGAAGTCAGCGAAAATGCTCAGGGCGATGCTGACAGCAGGGTTGAGGTGCGCGCCGGAAACTCCGGCGGTCAGGTAGATCGCCATGCTCACGCCGACGCCCCAGATGATGCTGATTTCCCACAAGCCAAAGCTGGCGCCCGCGACCTTGAGCGCGGCAACACAGCCAGTACCAAAAAAGATTAGCAGCGCAGTCCCCAGAAACTCAGCCATGCATTGGCTCGAGAGCGACGGTTGTTGTAAAGCAGTTGTCATTGAAAACCTCAATTGTTTTTCTTGTCTGGCGCTTTTTTCATCATGGTCGAAGCGCGATTTTCACCAAGGCAGGATCCCCATCCTGGTCTTGGATTACTGCTGGATGCTGCTGTAAGGCTTTTCTTACATATTCAGATTCGAAAAAATATAGACAAGAAACACGGCTGTCAAAGGTCGAAAGTGAACCGTCAGTCACAATCCAACTATTAGTCATGTGAGTGATCGCGTTGTTCGCGCGGTGCTTTGTGCGCCGACGGACGGTAAAAGATGCCGCCGGCCCTTGAAAACAGGGGCGCAATAGAGCCTTTTGCGAGTCAATGACCTAGAATCCAGCGCAGTATTTTTCTACTGCCGCCCAGTCTGGAGCTGTCATGACCCCCGCATTGGATTTGTTGAAAAAAGTTCGAGCCGAACATCGTGTGCACAGTTACGAACATGATCCCAAGGCCGCGTCCTATGGATTGGAGGCAGCAGAGAAGTTGGGGCTCGACCCGGCGCAGGTGTTCAAGACCTTGCTGGCGGCCAGCGAAAAAGGTGAGTTGCTGGTGGCGGTGGTACCGGTTGGCGGGAGTCTGGATTTGAAGCATCTGGCTCATGCAGCGGGCGTGAAAAAAGTCGAAATGGCCGATCCGGCCTCTGCGCAACGATCCACCGGTTATTTGTTGGGCGGCATTAGTCCGCTGGGGCAGAAAAAGCGTTTGCGCACCTTTATCGATAATTCGGCTCAGCCTTTTGCCAGCATTTTTGTCAGTGCCGGTCGGCGTGGCCTGGAAGTCGAGTTGGCGCCGGCAGTTTTGGCGGAACACACTCAGGCCAAGTTCGCCGACATCGGCCGCGCGTGAATCAGAGGCGGGTAAAGATTGACGGGAGTGCGTCGCTCGTTGCGAGCGGAACGCTGATCCTCGATTGACGCTGATCTTTGTAGGAGCAAAGCTTGCTCGCGATGAACGATGACGCGATGCGTCAGCTAAACCGCGGCGATGCTATCGCGAGCAAGCTTTGCTTCTACAGAAGCGGGGAGTCAGTTGGCGGTGCTGTAGCGGCGCACACCGGACTCGACTGCTGGAATCTGCGCGGCTGTGCTGCCGGACGCCTGAAACAACACCAGGTGTTCAGCCGCCACACGAATACCGACGTCAGCACCGACCTGCCGATCTACATGACTCGGGAAAATCGATTCCAGCTGCGCCCCGGTCGGGATCTGCAACCGGTACAACGTCGATGCGCCCTGGAACGACTTGCCGACAATCCGCGCCTTCAATGCACTGTCTGGCGCATAAACGATATCGTCCGGACGCAGCAACACATCCACCGCACTACCGACCGGCCAAGTGTAGGCACGATTGCCGCGCAACTCACCCAGTTCGGTCTGCACCGACTCCGGGCTGCTCAACTGGCCACGGATGAAATAACCCTGGCCGATGAAGCTGGCTACAAACGGTGTCAGCGGTTCGTGATACAGGTTGTAGGGCGTGTCCCATTGTTCCAGGCGACCTTCCTTGAACACGCCGACATGATCGCTGACCGCGAAGGCTTCTTCCTGGTCGTGGGTTACCAGAATCGCGCTGGTGCCACGGGCCTTGAGAATGTCGCGCACTTCATGGCTGAGCTTGCGCCGCAGTTCGCCATCGAGGTTGGAGAACGGTTCGTCGAGCAGCAGCAGTTGCGGTTCCGGCGCCAAAGCACGGGCCAAGGCAACACGCTGCTGCTGACCGCCGGACAGCTCATGCGGGAAGCGCTTGCCGAGATTTTTCAGGTTGACCAGTTCCAGCAGCTCTTCGGTTACGCGATCCTTTTGCGGGTGCTTGCGGATCCCGAAGGCGATGTTGTCGGCCACGCTCAAATGCGGAAACAACGCGTAGTCCTGGAACACCATGCCGATCCGGCGCTTCTCCGGGGCGAGGGTGAAGCCGGCGCGCGAAAGCGTCTCGCCCGCCAGCGTGATTTCACCTTCATGCACCGGTTCAAAACCGGCAATCGCCCGCAACGTAGTGGTCTTGCCGCAACCCGAAGAACCCAGCAGGCAGCCGATATCACCGGCATTTAAATGCAGGTTGAGGTTCTGCACGACCCGCTGGTCTTGATAGCCGCAGGCGAGATTGCGCAGGTTAAGCAGTAATGGCTGGCTCATGCGTGGTGATACGCCGGTTCAACGAGAAACTCGAGCAGGGCCTTTTGTGCATGAAGACGGTTTTCGGCTTGATCCCAGGCCACGGAGCGTTTGTCGTCGAGCAGATCGACGCTGATCTCTTCGCCGCGGTGGGCCGGCAGGCAGTGCATGAAGAGCACATCGTCTGCGGCGAGGTCGAGCAGGGCGCGATTGACCTGGTAGGGCGCGAACAGCTTCAAGCGTTTGGCGGTTTCTTCTTCCTGGCCCATGGAGGTCCAGACATCGGTGCTCACCAGGTGGGCGCCGTGCACGGCGTCCTTTGGATCGCGGACGATGGTCACCCGATCGCCGGCCTTGGCCACGAACTCAGGGTTGGGTTCATAGCCTTCAGGGCAGGCAACGCGTAGCTGGAAGTCGAACTGGATCGCCGCTTCTATATAGCTGTTGCACATGTTGTTGCCGTCGCCGATCCAGGCCACGGTCTTGCCCTGGATCGAACCGCGATGTTCGAGGAAGGTTTGCATGTCGGCCAGCAATTGGCACGGATGCAGGTCGTCGGACAGGCCATTGATCACGGGCACGCGGGAGTTGGCGGCGAATTCGGTCAGGGTGCTGTGGGCAAAGGTTCGGATCATCACCGCATCGAGCATGCTAGACATGACGATCGCGCAGTCACCGATCGGCTCGCCACGGCCCAGTTGCGTGTCGCGCGGCGAAAGGAAGATCGCCTGGCCGCCGAGCTGGATCATGCCGGCTTCGAAGGAGATCCGGGTGCGGGTCGAGGACTTCTCGAAAATCATCCCCAGGACGCGGTTTTTCAGAGGCTCGAACAGTACGCCGCGGTTACGCAGGTCCTTGAGCTCAACGCCTCGACGGATCACGCTGACCAGCTCTTCGGGCGTGCAATCCATCAGGGAGAGAAAGTGCCTTGCGCTCATCATTGACTACCTTTTTGCTACAAACCGCAGATGCTCAAAGCCTTGTTTGACGGAACAACGGGCGAGACCTGCGGCGTAAGCCGCACGGGGCGACGAAATAGGGGAAGGCGCGATCTTATAATTAAATGTCGCGTCTTACCAATAGGGCTACGTTTTTCAGGGAGTTTCAGAGGGGCTACGGTCGAATCGCTGTAGCGCTTTTGAAGTCTTTTTCCTTACGGCAGCCGCTCATTTGTACACCGGGGCTGCGGGGCTTTGCAATCAAACAGGCCGGGGAGGGTTCAGTGGCGGTCTGTTTCTGACCTGCCATTCGGTCGGCTCCCGGCTGGTGTGTCACTGAGTACGCGTGGCCATCGGCTGGCCTGATGGTCGCCGATTCACAAGACGAACGTCGCTGGCGCAGGAGCGGGTCTGGCGCCATAGTTTTGTTCCCGCGGCCGATATTGCCCGCCCAGAACAAGACAGAGACTGGCCATGACCAAGACTCTCCATCACCGAGCCTGCCACCTGTGTGAGGCAATTTGCGGCTTGACCATAGAAACCTCCGAGGTCGATGGCGCTGTGCAAATCACCTCGATCAAGGGCGATGCTCTGGATACGTTCAGCCGCGGGCACATCTGCCCCAAAGCGGTGGCCCTGCAAGATATTCAGAACGATCCGGATCGTCTGCGTCAGCCGATGCTGCGAGTGGGCAGCGAATGGCAGCCTATCGCTTGGGAAGACGCCTTCAACCTCGTGGCCGAACGCCTCGCGGCGATTCAGGAGCGTCACGGGCAGAACGCTGTGGCGGTGTACCAAGGCAACCCCAGTGTGCACAACTACGGGTTGATGACCCACAGTAATTATTTCCTCGGCCTGCTGAAAACCCGTAACCGTTTTTCCGCGACGTCGGTCGACCAGTTGCCGCATCACCTGACCAGCCATTTGATGTATGGCCATGGGTTGTTGTTGCCGATTCCGGATATCGATCACACCGATTTCATGCTGATCCTGGGCGGTAACCCGCTGGCTTCCAACGGCAGCATCATGACCGTGCCGGATGTGGAAAAACGCTTGAAGGCGATTCAGGCCCGGGGTGGCAAAGTGGTGGTGGTCGACCCGCGCCGCAGCGAAACTGCCGCGATGGCCGACCAGCATCTGTTCGTGCGGCCCGGTGGCGATGCGGCCCTGTTGTTCGGGCTGCTCAATACCTTGTTTGCTGAAAATCTGACCCGTGACAGTCATTTGCCGGTGGATGGCCTGGATGATGTGCGTCAGGCCATCGCTACCTTCACCGCCGAAGCCATGAGCCCGTTGTGCGCGGTGCCGGCAGAACAGATCCGCCAACTGGCCCGGGATTTTGCGGCGGCGCCGACAGCGGTGTGTTACGGCCGCATGGGCGTTTCGACCCAAGCGTTCGGTACGCTCTGCCATTGGCTGGTGCAACTGATCAATCTGGTCACTGGCAACCTTGATCGGGTTGGTGGCGCGCTGTGCACCGAACCGGCGGTGGACCTCGTGGCGTCCACCTCGGGCGGGCATTTCAATCGCTGGCAAAGCCGTGTGTCCGGTCGCCCAGAGTACGGCGGTGAGTTGCCGGTGTCCGCCTTGGCCGAAGAAATGCTCACCGAAGGGGAGGGGCAGGTCCGTGCCCTGATCACTGTCGCCGGTAATCCGGTGCTCTCGACACCCAATGGCCGGCAACTGGAGCAGGCGCTGGATGGCCTGGAGTTCATGGTCAGTATCGATCTGTACATCAATGAAACCACGCGCTACGCCGACCTGATTCTGCCGTCGACTTCGGCGCTGGAAAACGATCACTACGATACGACGTTCAACATGTTCGCGGTGCGTAACGTGACGCGATTCAACAGGGCGATTCTGGCCAAGCCTGAAGGCGCTCTGCATGACTGGGAGATCTTCGTCGGCCTTGCCAATGCGTTTGCCGCCAGGACTGGCAAGGAATTGAAGCCGACCATCGCTCCGGCGCAAATGATCGACCTTGGCTTGCGGATGGGGCTATATGGCGACGCTTCGGAACATAAACTCTCGCTGACAACCTTGTTCGATCATCCTCATGGTGTCGACTTGGGTGCACTGAAACCCAACCTCACGCCACGCCTGAAAACCGCCAATCAGCGAGTGCAGGCAGCGCCGCCGGCGATCCTTGCCGACCTTGCGCGCTTCGCCGCTCTAGAGGCGCCGGCTGCTGATCAGTTACTGATGATTGGCCGCCGTCATGTGCGCAGCAACAACTCGTGGATGCACAACTATCACCGACTGGTGAAAGGCAAGCCGCGTCATCAGTTGCTGATGCACCCGGACGATCTGGCCAGTCGTGGGCTCAACAACGGCCAGCGTGTACGGGTGAGTTCTCGGGTTGGCATGATCGAAGTGGAAGTGCTCGCCACCCTGGACATGATGAGAGGCGTAGTCAGCCTGCCGCACGGCTGGGGGCATGCGAGGCCCGGTGTACAGATGACGATTGCCAGTAGCCAGCCGGGCTCCAGTGCCAACGACCTGACTGACGAGTGTCAGCTTGATGAGTTGTCGGGGAATGCAGCGTTGAACGGCGTCCCGGTGACGGTCGCGGCGGCGTGATCGTGTCTGTCGGGGAGACCGAGCATGGCGCTCGGCTTTCCGTTACAATGCGCCACCGTGCCGACCTCTGAGTCGGAAAGTTCAGCCGAGGTGCTCCATGGATATCATCGAAACGATTAAAGAGCAGATTGCTAACAACACCATTCTGCTTTACATGAAAGGTTCGCCGAATGCCCCGCAGTGTGGCTTCTCCGCGAAAGCCGCGCAGGCCGTGATGGCATGTGGTGAAAAGTTTGCGTACGTGGACATCCTGCAGAACCCGGAAATCCGCGCCAACCTGCCAAAATACGCCAACTGGCCAACCTTCCCGCAACTGTGGGTCGGTGGTGAGCTGGTCGGCGGTAGCGACATCATGACCGAGATGGCTGCTGACGGTTCGTTGCAGACCACGATCAAAGCTGCTGTTGAAGCGGCTGCTGCCAACAAGACCGAAGCCTGATCCGGTATCTGTAGGAGCAAAGCTTGCTCGCGATGAACGATGACGCGGTACATCAGTAACACCGCGTCATCGTTCATCGCTGGCAAGCCATGCTCCTGCAGGGGCATAAAAAAGCCCCGCCTCTTTAAAAGAGCGCGGGGCTTTTTAGTGTCTCGAGTTTAGAGGGCGCTAACTTACTCGTCTTCGCCCATCTGCGATTGCAGATAGTTCTCAAGACCGACTTTATCGATCAGGCCCAGTTGGGTTTCCAGCCAGTCGATATGTTCTTCTTCGGACTCAAGAATGTCTTCGAGCAGTTCCCGGCTACCGAAGTCACCGACCGTTTCGCAATGAGCAATAGCGACTTTCAGATCGGCATGACCGATGCGTTCGATGCGCAGGTCACACTCAAGCATTTCCTTGGTGTGTTCGCCAATCTGCAGCTTGCCCAGGTCCTGGACGTTCGGCAGGCCTTCAAGGAACAGGATGCGCTTGATCAGCTTGTCCGCGTGCTTCATCTCGTCGATGGATTCGTGGTACTCGTGCTTGCCAAGCTTGTTCAGGCCCCAATCTTCATACATGCGGGCATGCAAAAAGTATTGATTGATCGCGACCAGCTCATTGGCAAGGATCTTGTTGAGATGCTGGATGACTGTAACGTCGCCTTTCATGATGGGGTCCTGCCCTAAGTAGCTGTCTATGAGGCTGAGTTTGAGCCGCGTATGTAAGAGTGTCAAACCTAAGTTATTGAAACTTATATGAAAATTAATCGGAATAAGAATGTTTTTGTTCCGCGTCTAGGGTGTAAGCAGTTGATTTTCAGACATAAAAAAACCGGACATCAAGTCCGGGGAAATACTGTTTAAGCTGGATAGATAGCCCTTAATAAATCTATATGTGATAAGCGCTTATGCTTAATGGGGTTACACTGAAATTACCGGGGTTACACTGAAATTATCACCCCGGCGTAACCCCGGAGGCCAGACGATGGACACCACATTCAGCTTCACCAGAGCCGCGTTGGATAGTTTGCCGCTACCTGAAGGCAAACAGCGCGATGTTTATTACGACGAACGGCAACCCGGTTTGCAGGTACGGGTGACTGCCAGCGGCGCCAAAACTTTCAGTGTGTTTGCCCGCGTAGCCGGTGGCAAACCCACGCGGGTGACTATCGGCAAATACCCGGCGATCACCCCGGAAGTCGCCCGCAAGAAAGCCAAGGAAAAAATCGCCCAACTGGCCATTGGCGTGAACCCGAACGTGGAAGATCGCGCCAGCAAGGTGGAGCCGATGACCTTGGCGAAAGCCGTGGCCGAGTACGTTGAACAGCAGACCCGTGAAGACGACAAGCTGCCGCTTAAGGCACGCACCAAGGCTGATTATCTGGCGATGGTCAAACCCAGCCGGGTGACCGCACAGGGCAAACCCACCAAGGGCGGACTGCTGCGCAAACTGGCGAAAAAGCCCATCCATGAAATCAGCGCCGCCGACATCAAGGCCGTGAACACGGACAATAAAGCGCAGCGCGGCGAGCGCCAGTCAGCGTATGCGATGCAGGTGTTAAAGGCCGTTTTGAATTTTTACGGTGTCGAGGTCAAGGACAGTCCGTTCAGCCTGAAAACAGCCAAGGCAGGGCGCGTGGTGATCCCCAAGACGCGAGCCGCCGACGATACCCCTGTAACGGAGTTGCTGAAAAACCTCGGGCCGTTCTGGCGGGCGTTAAGCGCGATGCAGTCACCCACAGCAGACTACTTGAGGTTTTTGTTGTTGACGGGGTGTCGCCCAAGCGAACCGCTTCAGGTGCCGGTGGCCGACTGCGATCTGGCAGCGGGCAAGGTGCTATTAAGGGATACCAAGACCCGCACCGATCACACGTTGCTGCTTGCCGATCAGGCGCTGGCAATCGTGCAACGGCAAGCCGAAGGCAAAGCCCCCGGTGATCGTTTGTTCAACGTCATACCCGCACAAGCCAACGCACTGGCGCATGAACTGTCGGCCATTACTGGCTTAACGTTTACCCCTAAAAACCTGCGTGCCGTGTTCGCGTCAGTCGCCAGTGAGTTAGTGACCATTCACGTTTACAAACGGATCATGAACCGTGGCAAAAAAGGCGACACCGATGATAAAAATTACATCAAGAAACTGGAGCCGCAATTGCGCGCTGGCTGGCAGGCGGCGGCTAATTTTATAGAAGCCACTGACAACGTGGTGCCACTATTTAAGCTTAATTAAAACAAAGGCCCTTAAGAGGGCCTTTTTTAACAGTATGCTTTAGCTTTCAAACAGTTATTGCACTAATAACATTGGGCCATTATTTAGATTTAGTTTAAACGAATTAACCATTCAGCCGCTGTTTCCGCGTGCCGACCAACGGTAAAAGTAGAACTTTCAATGGTTTGCCGTTCTTCATGCGACATTCCTGTATCACTGTAATACAGGAGTAGCGTTATGCCACTCTTGTTGCCTGTTTTATTGCGCTTATTATTAACTCATTGACCTACTGGAATACCCGGCAGGTTCCGTAAGGTGAGGTTAAGGCCATGCAAAACGAACGTCTCCACCATAAGGAAGCCGCCGCCTATATCGGCATCAGTGAAAACACTTTAAACGTGTGGCGCTGTGAAAAACGCTTTCCCATCCCGTATATAAAAGTGGGTTCCAAAGTCTTTTATTGGCGGAAAGACTTGGACGCCTTTCTGGAATCGCAGACTGTTCGGGAGTTAATCTAAGGAGAACACGATCATGAACAAGCAGTATTTTAAGAAGCACGGCGCGACCGAAACGGGCGTGGCGTGGAGCCTTTTGTTAACCGATACAAGTTATAGGCATCACTTCAGCGAAAGCGAGTTGTACTCAATAAAAGCTCAGTTTAAGGCTAAATAAAAAACCCTCGATCAGAAGGCGTTGACCGAGGGTTTTAGGGGTTGGTGATGAACGCACCGAGGTCAATATAAACCCTCGGCAAGTAATAGGCAATACGGGGGTTATATGACCATCAACGAAGTTTTCAAAGACGTGACCGAACTTCCTATCTGGGCGCCGTACTGCAAGAGCAAGGCGCCGCAACAACTGTATAGCGACGGCACTCTGCGCAACATGGAATGGGGGGATTCAGCCAGCTGGATGAAGTTCGACAGGGCGCAGGCTTTATTTGAGGTGAACCCTCAGCTGCTGGCTGGCGTCGGTCTGTTTATCAGCAGCACGTCCACTCTAAACGGTCAGCGTCTAATTGCCATCGACGTGGATAAGATCGTCGGCACTTATACGGAGAAAGTTAACGAAAAAGGAGAACGGGTGAAAGTGTTGCTGGATGACCCGGCCAAGGTCGAACAAGCGCTTAAAGCTTTTCCGCTGGTGAACCAGATTAAAACCTATTGGGAAATTTCACCTTCCGGCATGGGCCTGCATGCCTTCGCATGGGCGCCCGAAGAGTGGGCCGCCAATTACGCCAACGCCGGCCACATTAAAGTCCCAGGTTGCGACCACATCGAAATCTACACCGGCTGTGAGCCGACGTTTATTACCATGACGGGCAACCAGCAGGGGGTAGGGTTATGAGCAGTCTCGACGAAGCCGCCTTGGCGCTCTTGGCGGGACTGCTGAAAACGGCCATGGATAAGGTCAAGGCTACCACGCCCAAACTCGACTTCGACTTCAGCGGTATTAATGAACTGAGCCTCGCCACACGGTACGCCACCCATCAGCAGTTCGACCCTGACTTAAAGTTGTTGCTGGAAGGCAAGGCGCCTGCATGGGTGAAAGACGATAGCGGTAGTGGCTTGGATAACGCCTATGCCTTGACGCTGTACAGGCTGAAATATTCACCTGCTGAAGCCCTTTTGTTTTTGTCGAAATACCAGCATGGCAAGGCTAGTCGCGAGCGCGACCAGAAGTATCTGGAAACCACAATTAACAAGCATTACGCGCCGAAGGAAAAAGATCCCGGTTCGCCCCCAAATCGCGACGAGTATTACATCGCTTCTTTTGCCGAGCGGCGCAAAAACCGCAAGCCTAATCGCTGGCAAGTAAAAGGCCGGTTCCGGCGTGGCACGATCAATATCCTCTTCGGCGCGTCTGGCGCTTATAAAAGCACAGCCTTAGTGGGCCTTGGCGTTTCGATAGAGTGTCGCCCGTTTTGGCATGACAGCCTGATAGAAAACGGTGGTGGCGGTGTGCTGATCATTGCCGCCGAAGACGACGAAGGCATTGTCGATATGGTCGAAGCGGCCTGCCTCGAATACGACATAAACCCGAACAGTGTGGCGGTCTATATCACCCACGGCGGTTACGACCTGTCGAATCCAGAAGTCATACAAGGCATCAAGGCATCCATCGCCGATATGCCCGTAGCACTTTCTGCGATCATCATCGACACCCTCAACCGCAACTGTGGCGGGCTGGATGAAGACTCGGCCAGCGACATGCGCAATATCCTGAACTGCTTTGACGAACTGCGCGGCGACGCCACGGTGTATGTGATACACCACAATGGGCACACCGCCAAACAGCGCGAGCGCGGCTCCTATGCCATCCGCTGTAACGCCGATTCAAGTGTGCTGTGTGAGTACAACAAGGAAACGGATCTACTCACAATGACATGGGAAAAGTTGCGCAGCGCGCCTCTACCTAAACCGCTTACCTTGAAGCCGAAAGTGTACGTGATCCGCCAAGAAGCGGACTCGGCAGACGTACTTGAAGACGTGACGGCGGTTTGCATGGTCATGGCTGGTGAAGACCAACGGGATGCGCGGGAGAAAGCGTTTTACAGGAAATACCCCGAACTCGGCGCAGGGAAACGCCACTCTTATTTGCGTACCTTGCTGGCGCGGATACTCAACAAACCCGGCGAAACCCAAACGGCACTGGCAGCATTGTGTGGCGTATCCCAGCCGACTATCTCTGAAACGCTTGTGGCTCTACAGAGCCGGGGTTTCATCACAAAGAATTCAGAGATAACCAAGACCGGCATAGAAGCATTCAATGAAATTACATTCGATATAGCCGTGGTCTACAAAGCGCAAGGGCAGAACGTCCAGATACCAGCCAGAGAACCCCCAATAAAAGCGACGGAGGAAGAACGAAATGCCTTGCTTTGAGAATTATTCGCATTATAGGTGGGGCCGTTTTCCCGCCTATATAGGTGATAACGAGCGGCCACCTATAGCCGCCTATAACGCACAAGTGGCAAAAGGGCGCCAACCCAGTAACCACAAGGGTTTTAGACATTATAGGCGGGAAAGTTTCAGACCTATATTGCCCTATAAAACAATTATAGGCGGGCGGGTGTGCCCCGTAGGGGCACCCACCTATATGCGGGGGGTATTTACCCCTTGTGATAAAAGGAGACGACTGTGAAAAAACCAAAATATGTTGCGCCGCGCATGTACGTTCGCGAGATGGTAGATGGCCCGGACTTGGATCGGATGCTGGCGAGTGGCAGCCATGTACTGGCGGTGCTTCCAAAGAAACCGTCTGCTCACTTAATTGCGCAGCGCGATTACATGCGCCGCCAATTAGCAGCTGGTTACCGGGATTTCCATACTTTATTGCCCGAGCCTATTTTTAATAGATTGCGCGCCATGCTGCATGAGGGTGAATCATTTGCCGAACTCGTTGAACGGCTTTTGTCAATAGCTGACGATCATCATATATCTATGGTGGACATACAGAAGTAGAGAATCCGCAAATTAACGATTGGTGCGGCGGATCACCTAAACCATGTGCTGGCGCCATGGATACGCGCCCTTTTTAACCATGAAACGGACATTTAGTCCGCTGTTTAAGCCCCGGAATAGAGCGGTTTGGTGCATGGGGGTTACAGCCGGGGTCACGGAAGGGGTCAAAAACCGCATTTTTTGATGGTTTCAGAGGGCCTTGAAAATGCAGGACACACTGATGCTCGATTTCATCAAGGCTGGCCGCCTCACTTTTGTGGAGTGGCGAGCTTGGGCCATTGACCATGGTCAACGGCATGGCTCGTACCCTGATTACCTCGGTCGCCTACGCCGGTGTCAGCAGGCGCTACATCGTCGAGGTATTGCACCTCCTGTGAGGCTGTAGGAGACGTGCAAAAACTGGGCAGGGCAAATTGACGGCCATGGTGCTGAAACAGCTAGAAAGTGGGTGCCGCTAAGCCACGCTGGCGATTTGAGGTATGAACGACATGGTAATTACAAGAATCAGGACTCTGCTCGACCTTTGGCCGCGATACCGGGACGAACCATGGCAACCGTCTGGTGTGAAGTGTCACAACGGTTATAGGCAACGCCAGATGCAGGGGTTTCGGTTATGAGCTTTCTCGACCTCACGCCCGGTAGCACTGGAGCAACTGACAACGCTGTGAAGTTGTACATGCCACCAGAACATGCAGCGCGTGTACTCGCCTACCTCGACATGGTGCCCAACCCGGCCAAGGCCCGCCAAGACCGTACACGGGACATTGAGGGTCTGGTGATCGAAGCATTGAAGAACGTCTCACTACACGCGGCGCTGATGGCGGTGCATCAGTGCTACCGGGTCGGCAAAGTGAGGGACCACATGCGTGATCACCCGGAGCGCTATGAGGGCAAAGTGCCGTGCATAAAGACGGTTAAGGCCATACTAATTAAGCAAGGCTATTACATCTAACCACAAGTGCTAACGGTGACGCCTAACCCCATTGCGTAACAACCGCTTAAGACCATACTCGGGTTATCTAAACCGGAGTACCAAACATGCACTCTCCATCCGTAGAACTGGCCGAAGAAGAACCCGCCGAAGTAAAAAAAATCATCCAGCCGCTGGCGCCGGGCAACTTGATGTTTGAAGACAGCCGGGTGATCCGCCATGTGGCCTTCGTCCCAAGGGATACTGATCCAGCCATGCTGACCGAAAGTAAGTTCTGGATAACCGTGGCCCATAGACTGACACCGTTGGCGCATGTTCTGGTGTTTTGGGATGACCGCAGCCGGATGGCCAACCTGTTGTGTATGGAAGCCTCACAAAGTTTTGTGTCGATGTTGTTGCTTGATTACCGTAAGTTGCCGGGTATTATCTCAGACGGTTCCGAGGCCCTTATTAATTTCGACATCTTCTATTCGCAAATGGACGGCTATTGCTGCCGTCGGCTCTCTGATTCGGTCCTCGTAGTCCAAGGAGCTTCATCAAAGGAAGAGGCCATCAAGCAACTGAAAGCGCACCCTAGTTTCAAAGCGAGCTAACATGGACAACATCGAGATTTATCGTCGGATACAGCAACTTTCACGCGCCGTGCAAGCCATTCGCGCCCCGCTTACGCGAATCATAGAATTAGCTTGGCGGGGGTCGGAAGTTCCCCTCGACAAAGAAGCCGTTATCCATGTGCTGCGCCACGAAACCGCGCAACGTGAACTAGCTAGCGAGTGGGAGACGTTAATTTACAGGCATGTCTCAGGCCAGTTTTGTTTAATTACTACCGCGCTCCCTTCCGACCCAAAAGATGCCCTAGTATTAACGCAAAGGCGCCTGCTTAACAGTAGGGAAAGTTGCAGCTTTTGCGGGCTAGTTGAAGGTTCTTACGCTCCTTTGGAACTCGTAGTTGCCACCAGCCCGGTTGGACAGCCCATCCCTTACGAACGCGTTCACAAGCGTTGTAGCTTGAGCTGGCAGCGCTTGCAGTTGATTGCGGCGCAAACCCCGACTAAACAACGGGAGTCTCTCCTTTGAACATCCAGATAAAATACGGCTTTTTTATAAACCTTCTCGATATCGCCGAGGCCGCCTACATGTTCGTAGACCAGATTAATGACGCATTAAAAGAACTGAAATCCATCCCGAACATGCAGTTTCATTCACACAATCATCTGGTGCAAATGGTGATGTTCCACGCGGGCATGCCAATGTGCGAGGCCAGTTATGCGGATGTCGAAAGTTATTTTGGCGATGGTGTCGGTGCAATCTTAAGAGACTTTGGCCATGAACGAGATTGATATCCGCACCCCCGGTGGAGTCCAGACGTACAGCCCGTCGCAGTCGTTGGCGCCAGCGCCGGACTGGGGCACCACGGAACTGACCAATCAGGAATACACCCAGCGCCCCGGTGGCCAAACGGTCTTCGGCCAGCCCTTGCCCCCCGGTGTCAGCATCGAGCAGGTTATGCAGGGTTATAAGGAACTCGGCAACGTTTTCGTAGCCGACTTTATGAAGCTGGGCCACAACGTTACGCAAACGCAAAAAGCCGTCAAATGGTTCATGGATGCGATCACGAACCCACCCCAACAGCAACAAAAAAGGCATTCTTACAACCTCTACGAACATACCAACGACGCCCTCTTTCAAGCGTTCGCTAATTACGCGGCTGTCCAGAAATTCTCTGCGAAGTTTGTGACAGATGCCTGCTGGTGGGTAACTGAGGCATCCAAACGGCTTAATGCTCAATCTCCCGAGGGGTCGAGAGAAGCGCATGGAAGCGCACCTACTTCAACTGAGGTGATGTTAAGTCGGCTCTCAGACAAAGACTACAACGCGGTGATCGCTATCAATGAAAAAGCGCTCGCTAATACCATGCAGGTACTACAAGAGCGTTGGGGTGACTATACGTTTAGGCAGAACATAGACATTGCGCAGGATTATTTGTCAAAGCTGCCTGCCGCCGATCAGCAATTTTTCGATAAATTTAGCGGCAACTGGATTCACTTAAGGAATACGGTTGAATTTATCACCGCCATGTTTGACGCGGCGACCGGAGCCCATAATTTACCCAAAGATGGAAGTGGCATTGCGAGAGAGATCGCAGAATGCGAACGCTGTATGAAAACCAACCCCAAACAGTGGCGCGATGACAACGCGTTGCAAGCAAGGTATCGCACTTTGTTAGATAGGCGTGACGGGCGGTGAAAAAGAAAAAGTCCATTCAATATCAAATCGAGAAACTTGAGCGGGTGAAGCGTCACCAATCGAAACGGGACCGTAAACAAAAGTTTGAAGAGAGGAATTAATCATGGCCACCCAGATGTTCAAAGGTAAGCCTTCAAGCCGGTCGTTCGCCACGGTGGACATTTCCACGGCTGCCAATGGACTTAGTTCGCCAATTAATATTACCGGGCTCACTTTGACCAACATTCAGATGCCAGCCGCTTGGACTCAGGCCTCTGTCGGTGTAAACGCGTGTGTAGATGGGACCACTAACTTCCTGCCGGTCTACGGTTCTACAGGGGATCTATTAGCTTACCAAACAAGCGCTTCCCGTCTGGTGGTTCTTAACCCGGATTTATTCCGTGCGTTTGGTAGCTTGCAGTTTGTGTCAATGACAACCAACGGGTCGAGTGCAGTAGCGCAAGCGGCTGCTCGTATCATTAAAATCGGTTTGGCGGAGGTTTAATCAAATGGACAACATCACCGGTAGTAACCCACTACTGATAGAGGCCCGCCAAGTCAGGGCTAAACTTGCCTTGAAAGGCGGGCATGATCGCCTGATTGCCAAACTGGACGATCTTTTAAGCAAACAATCCCTCCACGGTGGCGAGCAACTAAAACTTGAGCGCCTGATCGAACAGGCGAAACAATTATGATCGCCTACGGTCCGATGGCCGCCAACACCGATCCCATCTCGGTAGGGCTTGAAGTTTGGGCCGTGCAGGCCAAAGCAGGCGCCGACACTAAGGAACTGGAAGCTGCTATTTGGCGGCTTTTCTGCGGCGAACCCGGCGCGAAATTGCAACTGCAAACCCTGATTAAAGAGGCGAAAGCGTCATGACTTCCCCTAAACTACGGCTGATTGAACGCAAACTTGGGCTGTCGCCGAAGGAATTCCAGCCAATGAGCCCAAATATGGACCTGATCGCACGGCGGTTGAAACGTGGGGAAAAAGAGCCCGCTTTGGACGCGGCCACCGAACTGGCGATCCAACAGGCCGTGGACCAGCGCGTGCGGGAGGCCCTTGAGCAACCGCCGGTCAAACAATCCCCCCGAGTGCGCGAATTGTTGCGCCAGTTCAATGCACCAGCACCTGATTACAGACAGCTACCCCCTGTGCAAACCCCCACCAAGAAGCCAACCGACTTCGTCACCACATGGCACCGCGACGGCGCTGGCCAAATAGCGTGGGCAGAGACGGTTGATTCCGACGGCAAGCGCTTCGTCACCAAGGTCGAGCGCGATGGTGCTGGCGCCATCGTCCGCACCCAGACGACGCCCCCAGACGAATCGCCAGTGCTGCCAGCCCTCGACATCGACTACAAGACCTCGGCGCGACGATTCAACCCCGGTGAGGACAGATAAATGGCCACTGTGATTTTCCAAGGCGAACCGCAAGCCGAAGCGATGGCTGTCATCGCTACACTGCAACTTTGGCTCAATGAACAGGAACCGGCTGAGCCCAAGGCCGCGTCTGCCCAGTTCGTCCACGACAGCAGTGGGCTGGCGCGGGTGGTGGTGACGCTGGAAAAGGACGGTGCGTGATGTCTACCCCACTCGATTTCGATGATGAAATGGTCGGCCACGCTCGGGCGTTGATTGAATGCTTGAGCCTGTGGATTGCAAGGCACCCGACCCCACCCGTGCTGTCCGGCACCCACACGATTTTTAACTATTCGGAAGGCACCTTGACCGTGCTCGTGACAACGGCGCCGTGTGCAAGGGACGAAGCGTAATGGCCACCAGAGGCAGACCACCGGGGCAACCCAAGACCGGTGGCAGGATCGCCGGGAAATCGCTGGATCGTCAGGCTAGGGCTTTGGTGTCGGCTGATCTGGCGGGAAGCATACTCTCGACGTTTGAGCAGCTGGGTGGCACGGCAGACATGGTGAAATGGGCGCGACAAAATCGGACGGTGTTTTATACCCAGATTCTGGCGCGCCTGATGCCCGCCCCGCAAAAGGATGACCCGGACGTTCAGGTCAACATCCAGAACAACGTGGGCAACATGACCGAGTTGGAATCAGCGATGCGCGTGGCTTACGCTCTGAATTTTGCACTCAACGCGCAACGGGAACTGGCAGAGCGTCGGGAGGAATTGTTATGACGACCTTTGGTGACGGCTACCAGACTTTCACGGATCCGCGTTTCGTCTTCAACCCTGACGACCCACGCGACTACGCCGGCCAGTACTACGCGTGGCAGCTCACCCACGACACCGTTGATTGCACCATCGAGAGCTATCGCGGCACTGCCGAAGAGCGCGGCACCGCGAAGCCTGAGCCAAGAGTCGTGACCAAACGCCGTCGATAAAAAGCCCCGCCGAAGCAGGGCCCTTTTTTGTTACTTGAGTTTTTCCCTCATTTTCTCGGCCAGATCCGCTAGCTCTGGTGATAGTGGTTTCTCTGGTGCTTCCGGCTTGTTCCAATCGGGATTCACACGTTCCCAATAAAGGATCAGGGCGATAAAAACAACTGTCAGCGCAGCCGCTGCCAGCGCAACCCAAAAACAACCAGCGCCGCCCCGCCCAGTAACTGCGCGATGCCATTAATGTTGAACGTGACGTAGAACGCGATGCAGGCCGCGATGAATATCACGCAGCGTCGAATTTTCTTTTTGGTGGTGGCTTTCATGATTCCTCCCGCATCAGGTCTCGGTTCGCCCAGAGGTCGGCCAGCACCTGAGCGCCAACATCCTGCATGGTGTGTGGGTCAAACAGGTCAGCCTCATGGTCGATCAGGGCAAAGGCGATGTTCCCGGCGTGGGCGAGCATCAGCAGGCTGTCTCCATCCGGGAGGTCGATCAGGCAGTACACATCCCCGAGGGTGCTTTCGGCAATGGCCTGACGAATTTGCTGGCGGGCGAGGGAATTTAAATTAAGCATGACGGCGTGCTCCGCTTTAGCAGCATTTATTAAGCGCCCGGCAAGTGGGAATAAATCGGCGCGAATCCACTGTACACCCAGCACCCAACGTACAGCATCCAATCGGATCAGCGGCCCGCACACGGGGCCGATCTAGCCAGTCATGGCAGACTTAAAACGGTAAGAAACTCCAGTTGTTATGCAATTTTATTGAGTTGCTCATTTGCTTTTTTTAGTTTTGCGCGAAGCAGCAGGAATAGCAGGGTTAGAAGTTCAATGTTTCCGAGTTTTGAAAATGACGCTTCCTCTCGTTGATACCGTAATGCCAACGCCTTGTATGCCTTTTTTAAATGCTGTTGGTGTGTACCAGAGAGCGCAGCATAGAGATTACTTACATCTGACTTCGTGAGCTTGTAATTTGGGCGATGAGCAAATCGGTTGCGAAGCGTGCCAACCGAGGTTAGCGGCCCTTTAAGTTCTGGTGCAAGGCCCAATGCGCAAGACAATAAAACTTTTGTTTCGTAATCAGCATTGATGTCATTAGCATACTTTTTATAGTGCTGCATTGCTGAAAGCAGAAAGCGATCGATCCAATGTTCAACATGGATGTGGCCACGAATAACCATCCCCAAGTGATCTTCGCTGCTCAGGGCATCGTGAAACTCATCATCTGACAGTTCGTCCATTCGCAGTATTTCCGAAGTAGCTTCATAGGGTTGATAAATCCGAAACAAATAAACTGTACAGCTAACACAAAAGTGGCAAACAGGGCCGCGCGTCCCTGTGGTTCACGGCTTAGCCGGGCAAGACCAGAGCCCGCAGTGCTCGGAAGTTTAGGACTGGTGGAATGACATAAATTAGCGATGCCACCAATGGCGCCATTTGCCCGCTAACCATGCCTGTGATTAGGCCCAGCGTGCCAAACACGCCCAAGGTGACATTGAGCGCGACAGCGATTTTCTTGAGCTTCCTTCGTTGTGCGGCAACTGGGATGCCGGCAAAAAAGATGGTGTCTCTGGAGAGCACTACGGCCGTTAAGAGAAAGGGGGCAGCTATGACGGCCATTAATGCCCCGACAATCAATACGCCCGTAATGGACTGTGATTTTAAGAGCAACCGCGCCGCGCCAACTGAGATTAGAACGACAATCGCCCAATTCATAATGCGTAACTTTCGGAAGTACTGTACAGGTGCGGCGGGATCTTCAGGTTGAATGGCGACCTCCGAAGCTACCAAAGCGGGGGTGACGTTGCTTGGCAGTCGATCTCCACAGGCTTGGCAAAAAGCAGCCATTGGCATTACAGCTTCGCCACACTTTGAGCAGTACTTGCTATTCAGGCCTTCCATTTCCTCTCCATGTCGCGTTTGTTGTCGCGATGGGTGTCAAACGACGCTACCAATTTGCCACTAGGCTGTCCACCAGCACTGCGCAATCTGTGCCAACCAGTGGCCGGTGTATCCCCGCCGTAACCCAGCCAGAAACGACAAGGGCCTGCATCGCTGCAAGCCCTTGTTTTGTATCGAATTATTTTGAGTTTCGAGCTATTTATGACCGGACATCAAGTCCGGTTCTTTGAAACAGGGTAATTAAGCGGCAGTAAATTCTACAGGGAAAGGAATGGCTGCCTGGGCCGATTGCAATTTGCTCAGGGTTTCGCGAACCACTTCCTTAGCAAGGCAGGCGCATTTGCCACATTGGCTGGCTACGCCGGTGGCCTGACGGACTTCCTTATAGCTGCAGCAACCTTCATAGATTGCATCGCGGATTTGACCGTCGGTGACGCCAGTGCAGAGGCAGACATACATAAGTGAAAACCGTCGTTGGTTGTGACTCAATTGCGGTGGATCTTAATGTTAACGAGAATGATTGTCAAAGTGCTTTCTGAAAGCTTCGCGTTATAAGCAGACGTGACCGACGAACGGTTTTCGTTGGGGCAATCTGCCAGTCATGGTCGCGACGGCAATTTTAACCTTCCTGCAAAAAACCGTTGAGGACAGCTCAAAAACGCCGTGTATGATGGTCGGTCCTTCGAAGGGGATCGTGTCACAGGGCTGTCGCCTGAGGGTGGCAGGCTGATGCGAATCCAGTTCTTCACGTTAATAGACCAGGAGATTTTCAATGAGCGTACTCGTAGGCAAGCAAGCCCCGGACTTCACCGTTCCAGCTGTACTGGGCAATGGCGAAATCGTCGACAGCTTCACCCTGTCGTCGGCCATCAAAGGCAAATACGGCCTGGTGTTCTTCTACCCACTGGACTTCACCTTCGTTTGCCCGTCCGAGCTGATCGCTCTGGACAACCGCATGGCTGACTTCAAGTCCCGCAACGTTGAAGTGATCGCTGTGTCGATCGACTCGCACTTCACCCACAACGCCTGGCGTAACACCCCGGTAAACAATGGTGGTATCGGCGAAGTTCGTTACACCATGGCTGCCGACATCAAGCACGAAATCGCCAAGGCCTACGACGTTGAGTCCGAAGGCGGCGTGGCTTTCCGTGGCGCGTTCCTGATCGACGACAAAGGCGTTGTCCGTTCGCAGATCATCAACGACCTGCCGCTGGGCCGTAACATTGAAGAGCTGGTCCGTCTGGTCGACGCTCTGCAATTCCACGAAGAGCACGGCGAAGTTTGCCCTGCCAACTGGAAAAAAGGCGACAAAGGCATGACCGCTTCGACCGAAGGCGTTGCGGCTTACCTGACCGAGAACGCTGCGGCGCTGTAAGCTCAAGCGTCAGGCAATAAAAAACCGGCCTCTGATGAGGCCGGTTTTTTTATGCGCGGGATAAATCAACAAGATCAGTCGTTGAAGTCTTCCCAGCCGCCCATTTGTTTCCAGCGATTGACGATGCCGCAGAACAGCTCTGCTGTCTTCTCGGTGTCATAGCGAGCCGAGTGAGCCTCGCGACCGTCGAAGTCGATATCGGCTGCCTGACAGGCCTTGGCCAGCACGGTTTGACCGTAAGCCAGGCCGGCAAGGGTCGCGGTGTCGAAGCTGGAGAACGGATGAAACGGGTTACGTTTCATGTCCAGGCGTGCGACCGCTGCGTTGAGGAAGCCCAAGTCGAAGCTGCTGTTGTGGCCGACCAGAATGGCCCGTTTGCAACTGTTGGCTTTCAGAGCCTTGCGGATGCCACGGAAGATATCGGTCAGCGCGGCTTCTTCACTCACCGCCATGCGCAGTGGGTGATCAAGTTTGATCCCGGTGAATTCCAGGGCGGCCGCTTCGATGTTCGCGCCTTCAAAAGGCTCTACACGGAAGAAGTAGGTGTGATCGGGGTACACAAACCCTTTCTCGTCCATCGCGATGGTGGTTGCCGCAATTTCCAGCAGGGCGTCGGTGGCCGAGTTGAAACCACCGGTTTCTACGTCGACGACAACCGGCAGGTAGCCACGGAATCTGGCAGCCATCGGATGACGAGGACCGCCTCCGCCGCCTTGACCGTCCTGTTCGTCGTCGAAATGGTCTTCACTCACGCGTGTTCCTCCAGCAGGCGCCAGCGCAGTTTTTCACCGGCGCGCAGCGGGATAACGGTCAGCTCGCCAAATGGCAGGCTGGTTGGGGCGGTCCACTCATCGCGGACCAGGGTAATGCTGTCGGTGTTCGCTGGCAGGCCGTAGAAGCGTGGACCGTTGAGGCTGGCGAAGGCTTCGAGCTTGTCCAGCGCGTTGCGTTGTTCGAACGCTTCGGCGTACATCTCGATGGCCGCATACGCGGTGTAGCAACCGGCGCAGCCACATGCCGCTTCTTTGGCGTGCTGGGCGTGGGGAGCCGAGTCGGTGCCCAGGAAGAACTTTTCGCTGCCGCTGGTGGCGGCGTCGAGCAGGGCTTCCTGGTGCGTATTGCGCTTGAGAATCGGCAGGCAATAGAAGTGCGGCCGAATCCCGCCCACCAGCATATGGTTGCGGTTGTACAGCAGGTGATGCGCAGTGATGGTCGCGCCGACGTTGGCCGAAGCCTCGTTGACGAACTGCACGGCATCGGCGGTGGTGATGTGTTCGAACACCACTTTGAGCGTCGGGAAACGCTCGACCACTCGACGCATGTGCTCATCGATGAAGATTTTTTCGCGGTCGAACACGTCGACATCGCCACGGGTGACTTCACCGTGAACCAGCAAAGGCATCCCGACGTCGGCCATGGCCTCAAGCGCAGGGAAGATTTTGTCGATGCTGGTGACGCCAGAATCCGAGTTGGTGGTCGCGCCGGCCGGGTACAGCTTGGCGGCGTACACGAAACCGCTGGCCTTGGCCTCGCGAATTTCTTCAGGCTGGGTACGGTCGGTCAGGTACAGCACCATCAACGGTTCGAAGCGACTGCCGGCCGGGCGTGCAGCGAGAATCCGCTGGCGATAGCCGTCGGCTTCAGCGGCGTTACGCACCGGAGGTACCAGGTTGGGCATGATGATGGCGCGACCAAAGGTGCGCGCGACATCCGCAACGGTATTGGTCAACACGGCACCATCGCGAAGATGAATGTGCCAGTCGTCGGGACGCAGCAGGGTCAGGCGGTCGGACATGAGGGGATTCCAGGCGGGTCAAACTCAGGGGAATGCTACCGGAAAAGACACTTGCAGGCACTCGCTATCAAGTTTTGCAGGAACGTACCGATATGAACGAGGTATGCCGTAAACATGCGTGTGTCGGTCTTTTTGTCGTAGAAGCCAGTGGAGCCTCCCGTGCGCCAGCGTTATTTAGCCTTGCTCAGTGTGTTTGCCAGCCTTCCTGCAATGGCGCTGACTTTCCAGACACCTCTGGAGAACATTGAGTGGACGGTCGAGGGTGACAAGTTCGAATGCCGCCTGACTCAACCGGTCACCGATTTCGGCTCGGGCGAATTCGTGCGCCGTGCCGGCGAGCAGGCGACGTTTCGTTTGAATGCTTACAACTCAATGATCGGTGGTGGTTCGGCGACGTTGCTGGCGGCCGCTGCACCGTGGCAGCCGGGACGGGGTGATATCAACCTGGGATCCGTCAGAATCGGCGGCGGCAATGTGCTGTTCAATAGCTCGCAAGCTCAGGCCGGGCGCTTGATCAGCGGATTGATCGATGGCCGCAGCCCGGTGATCCGGCATACTTCCGGCGATGGCCGTGTCTCGGAAGTGCGTCTGTTGCCGGTCAAGTTCAACAAGGCGTTCAGCGACTATCAGAGTTGCGTGGCGAAACTACTGCCGAAAAATTTCGAACAGGTTAAAAAGTCCGAAATCGGCTTCCCGGGCGAAAGTATCGACCTGAGCCCCCAGGCCAAGGCGCAGTTGCAGGTGATGCTTGAGTTCATGAAGGCTGATCCGTCGGTCAATCACATCGAACTCGACGGGCACTCCGACAACAGTGGCAATCGCCTGACCAACCGTGAGCTGTCACGCCGCCGCGCCTTGGCGGTGATGGATTATTTCAAAGCCAACGGCATTCAGGAATCGCAGATCACTATGCGCTTCCATGGTGAGCGCTACCCGGTGGCGCCGAACACCAACGCTGGCAATCGCGCGAAAAATCGTCGGGTTGCGGTGCGACTGGAGCGTGTGGCGCCGACCGAGCAAGTCGCGCCGCAAATCGCTACGGGCGGTACTTCGGCAACTTCCTGACTCGCCGGTCATCGTCGCGCTCTCGACAGATTCTGTCGCTTCGTCGTCTTAAGCTGTCGCGCCTCTGTAAATTACCGCGTTTGAGCGGTAGACTTCCCGGCTTTCCGTAGAATCCCGTGGAGTGATGGCATGGCGGACGTAAACAAGGTCGTTCTGGCGTATTCCGGCGGCCTGGACACTTCGGTGATCCTCAAGTGGCTGCAGGATACTTATAACTGTGAAGTGGTGACGTTCACTGCTGACCTGGGTCAGGGCGAAGAGGTCGAACCTGCGCGCGCCAAGGCGCAGGCCATGGGCGTCAAAGAGATCTACATCGACGACTTGCGCGAAGAATTCGTGCGTGATTTCGTTTACCCGATGTTCCGCGCCAACACCGTTTACGAAGGCGAGTACCTGTTGGGTACTTCCATCGCTCGTCCGTTGATCGCCAAACGCCTGATTGAAATCGCCAACGAGACCGGCGCTGACGCCATTTCCCACGGCGCCACCGGCAAGGGCAACGACCAGGTTCGTTTCGAACTGGGCGCATATGCCTTGAAGCCAGGTGTGAAAGTGATCGCTCCGTGGCGCGAATGGGACCTGTTGTCCCGTGAAAAGCTGATGGATTACGCTGAAAAGCACAACATCCCGATCGAGCGTCACGGCAAGAAAAAATCCCCGTACTCGATGGATGCCAACCTGCTGCACATCTCCTATGAAGGCGGTGTGCTGGAAGACACCTGGACCGAGCACGAAGAAGACATGTGGAAATGGACCGTCTCCCCGGAGAACGCTCCCGACAAACCGCAATACCTGGAGCTGACCTACCGTAACGGCGACATCGTGGCACTGGACGGCGTCGAAATGACACCGGCCACCGTGCTGGCGACCCTGAACCGTATCGGTGGTGCACACGGTATCGGTCGTCTCGACATCGTCGAGAACCGTTACGTGGGCATGAAGTCCCGTGGCTGCTACGAAACCCCAGGCGGCACCATCATGCTGCGCGCTCACCGTGCGATCGAATCGATCACGCTGGACCGCGAAGTGGCTCACCTCAAAGACGAGCTGATGCCCAAATACGCCAGCCTGATCTACACCGGTTACTGGTGGAGCCCTGAGCGACTGATGCTGCAACAAATGATCGACGCGTCCCAGGCCCACGTGAACGGTGTGGTTCGCCTGAAGCTGTACAAGGGCAATGTGATCGTTACGGGTCGCAAGTCTGACGAATCGTTGTTCGATGCCAACATCGCAACCTTCGAAGAAGATGGCGGCGCTTACAACCAGGCCGACGCGGCGGGCTTCATCAAGCTCAACGCCTTGCGTATGCGCATTGCTGCGAACAAAGGCCGGAAGCTGTTCTGAGCCCGTTGAAGTAATAGAGCTGTGGCCTTGTCGGTGACAAGGCCACAATTCTGAAAAGGGAAGTTTTCCTGTCGCGCCTTGTGTTTTCAACGTTCTTCTTGTTACTCGTACAATTCCTTCTGCTTCTTTCTCTCTTTGAGTTTTAGAGAGCTGTCCTGTTCGGCTATCGGGCAATCAAGCCATAGTCGTCACACCCTGTGAGCTCACGTTGTAAGCGACCCAGAACGCTGTGTTGCTGCGTTTCCTTGTTTGCTTTGAATGCTTGAGCGCGCTTTCTTTCAGTAGCGCCTCTGAATCGGTACACGTAAGAAATACGATCAGCCGTGCAGAGGGGGCCTGAGGTGCCTGGACCTTCTCGATCAGCGTGTTGAATTCAATTTTTTTGCTCATCCTTCGTACATCAACGATGTGTAGATCCTTTAGCAATGCCGGCAACCGTACCTGATGTTCAATCCAGTGCTTGGTCGAGTCTGTCGGTGCGAAACTTTCCGATTGATCAGCGTGGGCCATCACCTTTATGAAATGTTTCCCCTTCTCAAAATCAGAGGGGGCGTACAGTGATCGGTAGTTGAAGTTGAGTGTGGCGAAGAATAGAAAAAGCAAATAAAAGGGGAAGCTGATAAGGAACCAGATGTAAATCTTGCGTTCATCATTATCGAGAAAGGGGAGCGAAATGGCAGCTGAAGTTTCAGACAGTGCTGCAAATACCGCGATGATTGTCATAGGGTTGGTAATTTTTGATTTGGGTTTCATTATGTTTTTTGCTCATAAAGGACTATCTTTTCTCGATTTGTAAGTTTGAGTTTTTCAAGTGTGTTTTGGTTTTGTTATATTTGAGTTGTTGTTTTGTGGGTCCTTTTAGTTGGGTTTCTAGTGGGTCTTATAGTAGCTGTATTAATGGTGGGTCGGGTATAGCTGCTGTTCGTGTTTTAAGAAGAGTTCTGTTGATCTTTAATGCTGGAGTGTTGCTCGATGTTGATCTATTAGCATTATGTTGGCCTGGTGGTTGATGCTACGCCTCCAAGGTGTGAGTATTTAGGGTTGATGTGTTGGTTGATTTTTAAGCGTAGCCCAATCGCCGGTGTTTGTCGGGCTGCACGTTCACTGTCCTGTCCCTTTAGTTTTTTAGGATGTAAATCGATACACAAAAATTTCAAAAAGCCGCGCGCTGATGGACGGGTAAAATTTAAGAAACACAGTATTTGTGCAAATCTTGTAAGAATTATCCTTCTTGTTTGTAGGGAATGTCTCTCGGTGTGGGTCACTGAGGGGGGCGGCATGCCATGGATGAAACGACTAGGCTATTGTGCGGGCTCTAAAAATTCGAACAGCGAAAATTGGACTTGCCCATGAATAAAGTGCTGATCGTGGATGATCACCCCGTCATTCGTCTTGCGGTACGTATGCTAATGGAGCGCCATGGCTACGAAGTCATTGCAGAAACAGATAACGGCGTGGACGCATTACAACTGGCCCGCGAACTTATGCCGGATATTGTCATTCTGGATATTGGAATACCGAAGCTGGATGGGCTGGAAGTCATTGCGCGACTGACAACGACGGCGATGCCTCTTAAAGTGTTGATCTTGACTTCACAAGCACCTGGGCATTTTTCCATGCGTTGTATGCAGTCAGGGGCTGCAGGGTATGTCTGCAAACAGCAGGACCTCACTGAATTGCTCAGTGCGATAAAAGCCGTTCTTTCAGGTTACAGTTACTTTCCGAATCAAGCATTGCATACCGTACGGTCCAGTCTTGGCAATGCCAGTGAAGCCGATATGGTGGATCGTCTGTCCGGGCGCGAAATGATGGTGTTGCAACAGTTGGCCAGAGGCAAGACCAATAAGGAGATTGCCGATGGAATGTTCCTCAGCAATAAAACCGTCAGCACTTACAAAACTCGCCTGTTGTTGAAGCTCAATGCGCGCTCCCTGGTCGATCTGATCGAACTGGCTCAACGCAATGGTCTGGTCTAAGTGCCACTAACGGCTGATGAGGCGGCGCTCATCAGGGATCGGCACTTAGTAAAAAGCCTCCGTTTCGGGAGGCTTTTAGGTGTTAAAGGTCAAAATCGTAATCGGCCAATTGCTTTTGAAGTCGGCGCTCCTCCAGCAAATTGTCGATGGTGCGGCGTTTGCTCAGGTTGGTCTTTGCCACTTCAACCACCGGTTCAGCGTCATCGGCCTCAACGGGTGTGAAGTCGTCTTCTACGTCCAATTGCTCTTTGCCAGTGCTCATAAGGTCAACTCCAGGCTAAGACTGCCTTTGGCGCTCCTTATATCGACAATCGACCGGCGGGTAAAAAAGATTTTTTCAATCGATGGATCAATAAATCTAATAGTGCCTCAATCGTCCGAGGTCTTTTGCTTGTATTCGCACAAATCTTCGATCCGGCAACTGCCGCAGCGGGGCTTGCGGGCCAGACACACGTAGCGCCCATGAAGGATCAGCCAGTGGTGGGAGTCCAGCAAATATTGCTTGGGCACAAACTTCATCAATTTCTGCTCCACCTCGACTACATTCTTGCCGGGAGCAATGCCGGTGCGGTTGCTGACCCGGAAAATGTGGGTGTCCACGGCCATGGTCAGTTGGCGAAAGGCAGTATTGAGCACCACGTTCGCCGTCTTGCGGCCGACGCCGGGTAGCGCTTCCAGTTCCTCGCGGGTTTGCGGCACTTCGCCGCCATGGCGCTCCACCAGCAGTCGACAGGTTTCGATCACGTTTTTCGCTTTGCTGTTAAACAAACCGATCGTCTTGATGTATTCCGACAGGCCCTCGACGCCCAGCGCATGGATCGCCGCCGGTGTATTGGCCACGGGATAGAGTTTGGCGGTGGCCTTGTTGACGCCCACATCGGTCGACTGGGCGGAAAGAATCACGGCAATCAGCAATTCGAATGGCGATGAATAGGCCAGTTCAGTCTTCGGTTCCGGGTTGTCTTCGTGAAACCGACGGAAAATTTCCAAACGTTTTGCGGCATTCATGGGCGATGCATTTCCTAAAAACAGTCAATCAAGGTGAGGGCGTCGAGCGGGTCCAGGCCTGACGTGCGGCGAACAACACTCCCAGCAAAATGAACCCGCCGGGGGCCAGCGTGGCGAGGTGCAGGCCACCGTTTCCAACCAGTTCGCGAAGCAGGCCCAGGCCGACCATCAGCGCGCCAAACAGAGCACACAGGCGCAAGCGATCAAGACGTGGGCTCTGAAAGAAACCGTTGTACTCCAGCACAACGCATTGCAGGGCGATCAATCCTGCGTAAAGCGCTACCGGTTGGTGCCATTGAAGTGACCAGACTTGTGTGGCCATTTGCGCGCAGCTGGTGAGTGTGGCGGCCAGCAGGAGGCAGGCAAGCAAGCGGGCGAGCGGAACCAGCCGGGATCGCAAGGCCCACATGCCAGCGCCGTAAGCACTGATCACTACGATGAACATCAGCCACAATCCCAGCGCCGCAGCCCAGGAAGTCGTGGCACCGATCAGGGGCGCAAGCATCAACGAGTTTTGCAGGGTCGATGACTTAGTCATGGGCGCTACTCCCGCTCAATGGTTGGCGGTGTTCATCGAAGTAGCGTAACGCGTCGTGAATGGCACTGATCACCGCCCTTGAAGTACTGGTTGCCCCCGCCACCTGATCGAATTGCCCCTGATCCTTTTTCAGGGCCCAGCCTGCGTCGCCGGGGTCGCTTCGAGACTTGCCGGCAAATGCCTGGAGCCAGGTATTGGGCCAGTCGGCGATCTTGCCACCCAGCCCCGGAGTTTCCGATTGCTTGAGGGTTTTGACTCCCAACAACTTGCCGTTGGGATCGATGGCAATCAGCAATTCGATTGAGGCTTCGTAGCCCATGGTCTGGCTGCGCAGCAAGACCGCGCTCGGTTGGCCGGCTTTGGTCGCCAGGTAGCCGCCCAGCAGCGTGCTGTTGGGCAACGTGATGTTGGCGAGGTTGAGCGGCTGTTCCAGTGGTTGATTGTCGTAGGTTTGCGGTGGTAGCAGGTCGAGCAGGTTGCGGCTGTCGATCAACCGTTGTTCAGCGGCAATGCGGGGGGCGCTGATACGTTGCACGAGGTAGGTCGCGCCGACTCCCAGCCCGGCCAACAGCACCAGAATCACAACGCTGGACGCTCGGCTCATGGGGTCACTTCCTGCCTGGACGCGACAAAGCGCTCCAGCGCTGGCACACAAAGGTTCATCAGCAGCACGGCAAATGCCACGCCGTCCGGATAGCCACTCCAAGTCCGTATCAGGTAAGTCAACAAGCCGGCGCCGATACCAAAGAGCAACCGGGCACCAGCGCTTTTGGCGCCGGAAACCGGTTCCGTGACAATGAAAAAAGCCCCCAGCATGGTGGCGCCGGTCAGCAGATGAAACAGGGGAGAGCCATGGGAGTCGGAGCCCGAACCGTTCCAGCACAGCAGGCTGATGACGAACAGGCTGGCGAGCATGCCGACCGGCGCATGCCAGCTGAACACGCGCCGTTGCAGGAGAAATGCGCCACCGGCGAGAAAGGCCAGGTTGACCCATTCCACGCCGCGTCCGCCGAAATGGCCGAATGCCGGGTTACCGGCGAAGAGTTCGTCCATGGTCAGGCTTTTGTTGATTCGCAGGCTGTCCAGCGCGGTGGCCTGGGCCCAGGCGTCGGGCGTCTGGCTGAGGTGGAATCCGAACACCTGTTGCAGGCCGCCGAACAAGTCCATGCCGTGGGAGGATGGCCAGTGCGTCATCTGCTGGGGAAAGGCCACCAGCACCAGGGCGAAACCGAGCATCGCCGGGTTGAACGGATTCTTGCCAACGCCGCCATACAGCTGTTTGCCGAGCAGCGCGAACGCCGCCGCACAGACCGTCAGCCACCACGGGCAGTAGGGCGGCAGCGCCAGTGCCAGTAACGTCGCACTGACCAGCGCACTGCCGTCACTCAATGTCGGTTTGAGCGGGCGCTGGCGCAGTCGCAACACGGCGCCTTCAACCGCCAGCGCGGTAACGGTCGCCAGCATCAGGTTGATCAATACGCCCCAGCCATACAGCCCGAATAACGTCAGCATTCCCGGCACGGTGGCCAGCAACACCAGCTTCATTGCCTGCTGAAGGCGTTCGTCCACCGACTCAAGGGGCGACATAGGCATCCACCTGGCGCTGGGCTTCCAGCAAGCGCGCGCGGGCCTTGTCGATCAACTCGCTTGGGGTGTCCGCACCTCGTTCGAGTTTGCTGACGTCGGCACGTGCGTAGGCCAATTCGGTTTTCAACTGTCGAAGCTGGCTATCGATAGGGCGTTTCTCGACGCGCGTCAGGTCCGGCAGCGGTTGTTCACTCGCTGCTTCGGCAACGTGCAAGGCCTGTTCCGCCTCGTTGAGTGCGCGTTGCAGGGCTTCGATTTGTTCGACCGGTGCTTCGCTGGTCTGGGCTTTCTTGAGTTCGGCGCGGCGCATGGCCAACTGGATCTTCGCCCGTTTCAACTCGGCGTCCTTCGCCGGGGCAACGGGGGGCGGGGCTGGCGGTGAACTGCTTTCCAGTTGCGCCAAGGCTTGTTCGGCGGCTTCGAACTGTTGCTGAAGCACGATCAGTTGCGACTGCTGCTCGGAGGTCGGTGGATGCCCGAAGGCCTTGAGTGACTTGTTCAGTTGCGCCCGACTCATCGCCAGATCGATCTTGGCCTTTTTCAACGCCGCATCGGCGCTCGCCGCTTTTTGTGCGCGCACGCGTTCAAGCGCTGCCTGTACCGGGTCGAACGTCGTCACTTCAGTGTGCGCAACGGTGCGTTGCGCGCGGGCTTGGCGTTCAGCGGTTCTCTGTTGTTCCTCGCGCTGCAAGCGGGCATTGCGCTGTTCGAATCGGCGCCGTGCATGGTTGCGTTTGGCGGCGCGAGCCCGTTGCTCTTCAAGGCTTACGGCCAGGCCCCCGACAATCGGCAATACGGTGGCCAGCGGCAACGGTCGCATCTCGATGCAATCTACCGGGCAGGGCGCTACGCAAAGGTCGCAACCGGTGCATTCATCAATGATCACCGTGTGCATCAACTTGGCCGCACCGACGATGGCGTCCACCGGGCAGGCCTGGATGCATTTGGTGCAACCGATGCATTCGGCCTCGCGAATGTAGGCGATTTGCGCCGGGGCCGAGCCGCGACTGATGTCCAGTTCCAGCACCGGTACTTTCAGCAGTTCGGCCAGGGCCGCGATGGTTTCGCTGCCGCCGGGCGGGCACTTGTTGATCGGCTCGCCGCTGGCGATGCCTTCGGCGTAGGGCTTGCATCCGGGGTGGCCACACTTGCCGCATTGAGTCTGCGGCAAGAGGGCGTCGATGCGTTGAATCAGACTCATGTTTTGATCAGTCCGCTAAATCCGAGAAATGCCAAGGCGATCAATCCGGCGCCGATCAGCTCGATCGGCAGGCCGCGAAAGGGCAGGGGAACATCGTTGTCGAGTGTGCGTTGGCGCAAATCGCTGAACAGGCTCAGCACCAGCCAAAACCCCAACCCGGCGCCGAGGCTCAGGAAGGTGGCATGAAAGAATCCTTTATCGTCCTGAGCGTTGAGCAGCGTCAGCCCGAGCACGCCAGCGTTGCCCAAAAGAAGTGGCCAGAGCCCGTCGAACGCCAGTTTTGGCAGTGCCCGCGACAGCACTTTCAACAACGGAGCAATCAACAAAACGCTTAAGGGCAAGAACACGAAAAGGCGCAACGACGTCAGTTCCAGAGGGACCAGCAGCCAGCGGTCAGCTGAGTAGCCCAACACGCCGACCACTAGCATCAAACAGAATGTCGCAATACCCAACGCGTGCACTTGCCGATGCTCGTTACCCAACAGCGGATCGGCGCCCAGCGGCCAGTGCAACACGACATTGTTGATCAGGGCAGCGCTGATAAGCGTAAGAAGCATTTCGGTCATGATCGTGCCGGCAAGAACAGGGGCTTTTTAACGGAGCGGTCTAAAAAGCTTAGGCATTATCCGGCAAGGACGGAGGGTGGGCCAGATATGAAAATCCCACAGTCGCGTCAGGCACGACTGTGGGATCGGTTTACCGCACAACCTTACTTGATGCGCTGACCCGGCTTGGCGCCGCTATCAGGGCTGAGCAGGTAGATTTCTTCACCGCCAGGGCCGGCCGCCATCACCATGCCTTCGGAGATGCCGAACTTCATTTTCCGTGGCTTGAGGTTGGCAATCATCATGGTCAGGCGACCATCGAGCTTGGACGGATCCGGGTAAGCGCTCTTGATCCCGGAGAACACGTTGCGTTGCTCGTCACCGATGTCCAGGGTCAGGCGCAGCAGTTTGTCGGCACCTTCCACGTGTTCGGCCTTGAGAATCAGAGCAACGCGCAGGTCGACCGCAGCAAAGGTGTCGAACTCGATCTCTGGCGACAGTGGATCCTTGGCCAGTTCGCCGTTGCCGGCCGGTGCGGCTTCGCCGGTGTCGGTTGCGCTGGCGGTCAGGTCTTCTTTGGAAGCGTCGCTCATGGCCTGCACTTTTACCGGGTCGATGCGGGTCATCAACGGCTTGAACTCGTTCAGCTGATGGTTGCTGAGCAAGGTCGCGTGGTCATCCCAGGTCAGCGGCGCGACGTTCAGGAACGCCTCGGCGTCGGCAGCCAGCAGCGGCAGGACCGGCTTGAGGAAAATCACCAACTGACGGAACAGGTTGACGCCCAGCGCGCAGATGGCCTGGACTTCGTCCTGCTTGCCTTCCTGTTTGTTCAGCGACCACGGTGCCTTGTCGGCGATCCAGGCGTTGGCACGGTCGGCCAGGCCCATGATTTCACGCATGGCTCGGGCGAAGTCGCGAGCCTCGTAAGCCTCGGCGATGCTTGGCGCAGCGGCCAGGAACGCGTCGGTCAGTTCCGGCGCGGCATTACCCGCCACCAGCACACCGGCGTTGCCTTTGTGAATGAAACCGGCGCATCGGCTGGCGATGTTGACGACTTTGCCGACCAGGTCCGAGTTGACCTTCTGCACGAAGTCTTCGAGGTTCAGGTCGAGGTCGTCGACGCCACGACTCAGCTTGGCTGCGTAGTAGTAGCGCAGGTATTCCGGCGACAGGTGATCCAGATACGTCCGGGCCTTGATGAAGGTGCCACGGGACTTGGACATTTTCTGACCGTTGACGGTCAGGTAGCCGTGCACGTTGATGCCGGTCGGTTTACGGAAACCGGCGCCTTCGAGCATGGCTGGCCAGAACAGGGCGTGGAAGTTGACGATGTCCTTGCCGATGAAATGGTAAAGCTCGGCCGTGGAGTCCTTGCCCCAGAACGCATCGAAGTCCAGCTCCGGCGTGCGGTTGCAGAGGTTCTTGAAGCTGGCCATGTAGCCGATTGGCGCATCCAGCCACACGTAGAAATATTTGCCTGGCTCGTCAGGAATCTCGAAACCGAAGTACGGCGCATCGCGGGAGATGTCCCACTGTTGCAGGCCGGCGTCCAGCCATTCGGCGATCTTGTTGGCCACGGCGTCTTGCAGGGTGCCGCTACGGGTCCAGGTTTGCAGCATCTCCTGGAAGTCTGGCAGCTTGAAGAAGAAGTGCTGGGAATCCTTGAGCACCGGCGTGGCGCCAGAGATTGCCGACTTCGGATCCTTCAGATCTGTTGGTGCGTAGGTCGCACCGCATTTTTCGCAGTTGTCGCCGTACTGGTCTTCGGTGCCGCATTTCGGGCAGGTGCCCTTGATGAAGCGGTCGGCCAGGAACATTTTCTTTTCCGGGTCGAAGTACTGCGTGATCGAACGCTGGGCGATGTGCCCGGCGTCGCGCAGCTTCAGGTAGATCTGGCTCGACAGCTCACGGTTTTCTTCGGCGTGAGTGGAGTGGAAGTTGTCGAAGTCCACCAGGAACTCGGCAAAGTCGGCGCTGTGTTCAGCCTGGACGTTGGCGATCAGTTGTTCCGGGGTGATGCCTTCCTTTTCCGCGCGCAACATGATCGCCGAACCGTGGGCGTCGTCGGCGCAGACATAAATGCATTGATTGCCGCGGTGCTTCTGGAAACGCACCCACATATCGGTCTGGATGTATTCCAGCATGTGGCCAAGATGGATCGAACCATTGGCATAGGGCAGGGCGCTGGTGACGAGGATCTTGCGTGGCTCGGACATGGGGCTCGGCTACTTGATGAAACGGAGGTCGGCCACTATAAAGCGCCGGCGCATATTTTTCACCTTGTGAGCCTGTTTCATTGGATGAGTGACGGGGATTCGCGCAACGGATCCCTACAGATCTGTTCGGCATCCCGCCAAACGATCAGAACAGGTACGATACCCACCTGATTTTCCAGTCTTGCTATCGGAGTTGCCCATGAGCGCCGTCAATCGCGCAGCGGTGGAAGCCGTCCTTCGCCAATACACCGACCCTTATCTGAACCAGGATCCGGTCAGCGCCGGATGCGTGCGCGATATCCAGATCCAGGGCGATCGCGTTAACGTCCAGTTGGAGTTGGGTTACGCCGCCGGCCTGTTCAAAAGCGGCTGGTCACAGATGCTGCAAATGGCTATTGAAGGCCTGGACGGCGTGACGACCGCGCGCGTTGAGATCACCAGCGTGATTGCCGCGCACAAGGCTCAGGCGCAGATTCCGGGGCTGGCGAACGTGAAAAACGTGGTGGCCGTGGCGTCCGGCAAGGGCGGCGTGGGTAAATCCACCACCGCCGCGAACCTGGCGCTGGCGCTGGCCCGTGAAGGTGCCAAGGTCGGCATTCTCGACGCGGACATCTACGGTCCGAGCCAGGGCATCATGTTCGGCATCCCGGAAGGTACCCGACCAAAGGTCAAGGATCAGAAGTGGTTCGTGCCGATCGAGTCCCATGGCGTTGAAGTGATGTCAATGGCATTCCTGACCGACGACAACACACCCATGGTCTGGCGTGGGCCGATGGTGTCCGGTGCGCTGCTGCAACTGGTGACCCAAACCGCCTGGGGCGACCTGGATTACCTGGTCATCGACATGCCGCCAGGCACCGGTGACATTCAGCTGACATTGGCACAGAAAGTCCCGGTGGCCGGTGCAGTGATCGTGACAACCCCGCAAGATCTGGCATTGCTGGACGCGCGCAAGGGCGTGGAGATGTTCCGCAAGGTCAACATCCCGGTGCTGGGCGTGGTGGAAAACATGGCCGTGCACATCTGCTCCAATTGCGGGCATGCCGAGCATCTGTTTGGTGAAGGCGGTGGTGTGAAGTTGGCCAACCAGTACGGCGTCGAACTGCTGGCCTCGTTGCCACTGTCGATGGTTATCCGCGAGCAGGCCGATGGCGGCAAGCCAACGGTGATCGCCGAGCCGGACAGCCAGATTGCGATGGTGTATCAGGAATTGGCCCGCCACGTCGGCGCGCGGATCGTGTTACAGGAAGCCGTGTCGCCGGCGATGCCGAACATCTCCATCAGCGACGATTGATGATCTGAAATACGATTAAATGTGGGAGCGGGCTTGCTCGCGAATGCGGTAGATCAGCCAACTAGTTGAATGACACACCGCATTCGCGAGCAAGCCCGCTCCCACATTGTTTTGCGGTGTTGCTTAGATCCGCAACCCGCCATCCATTTCCAGAATCCGGCCGGTGTAGTAGTCGTTCTCGAATATGTACGCCGCCGAATGGGCGATCTCTTCAGGCTTGCCCATGCGCTTGAGCGGAATACCGGCCGTCATCTTGTCCAGCGCTTCAGGCTTCATCCCCAGCGTCATCTCGGTTTCGATAAAGCCCGGTGCAATGCCCGCCACGCGGATGCCGTAGCGCGCCAGTTCCTTGGCCCAGGTCACGGTGGCCGCCGCCACGCCGGCCTTGGCAGCCGAGTAGTTGGTCTGACCGACGTTGCCCGCGCGGGAGATCGAGGAGATATTGATGATCGCGCCGCTGTTGTTCAGCTCGACCATTTTGGCCGCAACTTCACGGGTACACAGAAACACGCCGGTCAGGTTAACGTCGATGACCGCCTGCCATTGGGCCAGGCTCATCTTGGTCATTTCGCCGTCTTTGACCTTCAGCAGCAGACCGTCGCGCAGGATCCCGGCGTTGTTGATCAGGCCGTGGATCGCGCCGAAATCTTCGGCGATCTGGGCGACCATGTGGGTCACTTGCTCTTCATTGGCGACGTTGCACAGGTAGCTGCGTGCCTCGGCACCTTTGGCCTTGCAGGCCGCGACGGTGTCGTCGAGCTTCTCCTGGTTCAGGTCCACCAGCGCCAGTTTCGCGCCTTTGGCGGCGAAATACTCGGCCATGGAACGACCTAAACCCTGGCAACCGCCAGTGATAATGATTACTTTGTCAGTGAGTTGCATTCGCATGCCCCAATAGCAGGTCAGAGTGGTTTTCCTTGGAGAGGGCCTCTCGATCTGCGCCGGATGTGGCCTGGCTGCACATGAGAACTGCCCGAATGGCGCACTGAATACTTTTCCCCAGTCGCCTGTCCGTTTTTTCGACGGATTCTATTTAAGGAGTCATAAATTGAGCGTAGAAGCGGCCAAGAATGCCCGAAAATTGCTTCTCAAGGAATACCGGGGGGTGCTGTCGACCCATTCCAAGTCGATGCCGGGTTACCCGTTTGGCTCTGTGGTTCCTTACTGTCTGGACGAGGAGGGCCGGCCGCTGATCCTTATCAGCCGCATCGCCCAGCACACGCATAACCTGCAGAAAGATCCGAAATGCTCTCTGTTTGTGGGCGAGCGTGAGGCCGACGACGTACAAGCCGTTGGTCGCCTGACCTACCTCGCCGAAGCCGAAAAGCTCGAGGACGAGGCCGCCATTGAAGCGGCAGCCGAGCGTTACTACCGCTACTTCCCGGATTCGCAGAGTTACCACAAGGCCCACGATTTCGATTTCTGGGTACTCAAACCGGTGCGTCACCGCTATATCGGCGGCTTCGGCGCGATTCACTGGGTCGATCAACTGACGTTGGCCAACCCGTTTGCCGGCAAAGCCGAAGTGAGCATGGTCGAGCACATGAATGCCGATCACGCCAAAGCCATTGCGCACTACGTCGAACTGGCGGGTTTGCCGAAAACCGAACCGGCGCAACTGGCTGGCATCGACACCGAAGGCATGCATTTGCGTATTGGTCAGGCGCTATACTGGTTGCCGTTTCAAGCGCCTTGTAATACGCCGACACAAGTCCGGGAAGCCTTGGTTTTCCTGGCTCACGCCGAGCATTGGCCCAGAAATGAAGTCGCCGACGCTTGAATTCACGAATCGGCGACGTCATCTAGGGAACACTGGCAAGGCATTCTTGCGTTGAGGAACCATTTGATGCGCCCTTTTTTGTTGCTCTTTGTACTGTTCCCGGTGTTGGAACTGTTCGTATTCGTCAAAGTCAGTGGGGCAATCGGGTTTTTCCCGGCCCTGCTACTGATCATTCTCGGCTCGATGCTTGGCGTGTTCGTGCTGCGTATCGCCGGTCTGGCCACTGCACTGCGTGCCCGTGAAAGCCTGAGTCGCGGCGAACTGCCGGCCCAGACCATGCTGGAAGGCCTGATGCTGGCCTTGGCGGGCGGACTATTGATCCTGCCGGGTTTCGTCAGTGATGTGCTGGGCCTGATCATGCTGCTGCCGTTCTCTCGTCGACTGCTGGCCAATAAAATGCGCCAGCGCGCCGAAGAAGCCGCGATCCGTCAGCGTGCATTCGCCGATGACCTTCAGCCGCGTGGCGGTCCTGTTCCGCGCGAGCCGCTGGGCCGTGAGCCCAATGTGATCGAAGGTGAGTTCGAGCACCGCGACTCCAAGTAAATCGTTTCACCTGCACGGCACCTTCGGGTGCCGTGTTCGTTTTCGGGTCATCGATGTAAAAAATTTCGATCCCCGCCCTTGTAATGAGCTTATGTGCCCTTATGTAACGGTCACCGCAAGGTTTCTGGCAAACCTGCCAGACAGACTTCCGCGGTTCGTTTGACGAACCGCACCCGGCACCGCCGGATTTGTTAAACCCGCCGGGAGTACACCGGCCGATGAAAACCACAATTAGGAGAGATCGACAATGAAGCTTCGTCCTCTGCATGACCGCGTCGTCGTCCGTCGCAGCGAAGAAGAAAAGAAAACCGCTGGCGGCATCGTCCTGCCAGGTTCGGCTGCTGAAAAGCCAAACCAGGGTGAAGTCCTCGCTGTAGGCCCAGGCAAAGTGCTGGACAACGGTGAAGTGCGTGCACTGTCCGTGAAAGTGGGTGACAAGGTTGTGTTCGGCCCTTACTCCGGCAGCAACACTGTGAAAGTCGACGGCGAAGACCTGTTGGTCATTGGCGAGAGCGAAATCCTCGCCGTTGTCGAAGGCTGATTCCCCGCTCATTTTCCCGCTACTACAAAGTATTTAAGGAATATCGATCATGGCTGCTAAAGAAGTTAAATTCGGCGATTCCGCCCGCAAGAAAATGCTCGCCGGTGTCAACGTCCTGGCTGACGCAGTAAAAGCGACCCTGGGCCCTAAAGGCCGTAACGTGATCATCGAGAAGAGCTTCGGCGCTCCGACCATCACCAAGGACGGCGTGTCCGTTGCCAAAGAAATCGAGCTGAAAGATCGCTTCGAAAACATGGGCGCGCAGCTGGTCAAAGACGTTGCCTCCCGTGCCAACGATGACGCAGGCGACGGCACCACCACCGCTACCGTTCTGGCTCAATCGATCGTCAACGAAGGCCTGAAAGCCGTCGCTGCCGGCATGAACCCGATGGACCTGAAACGCGGCATCGACAAAGCGACCATCGCTATTGTCAAAGAGCTGAAAGCCCTGTCCAAGCCTTGCGCTGACACCAAGGCTATCGCTCAGGTCGGCACCATCTCGGCCAACTCCGACAACTCCATCGGCGACATCATTGCCGAAGCCATGGAAAAAGTCGGTAAAGAAGGCGTGATCACCGTTGAAGAAGGCTCGGGCCTGGAAAACGAACTGTCGGTTGTTGAAGGCATGCAGTTCGATCGTGGCTACCTGTCCCCGTACTTCGTCAACAAGCCAGAGACCATGACTGCCGAGCTCGACGGTCCGCTGATCCTGCTGGTCGACAAAAAGATCTCCAACATCCGCGAAATGCTGCCAGTCCTGGAAGCCGTTGCCAAAGCCGGCCGTCCATTGCTGATCGTGGCCGAAGACGTTGAAGGCGAAGCCCTGGCGACTCTGGTTGTGAACAACATGCGTGGCATCGTTAAAGTCGCAGCCGTCAAGGCTCCAGGCTTCGGCGACCGTCGCAAGGCCATGCTGCAGGACATCGCTGTCCTGACTGGCGGTACCGTTATCTCCGAAGAGATCGGTCTGAGCCTGGAAAGCACTGGCCTGGAACACCTGGGTAATGCCAAGCGCGTGATCCTGTCCAAAGAAAACACCACCGTGATCGACGGCGCTGGCGTTGAGACTGACATCCAGGCTCGCGTTCTGCAGATCCGTCAGCAAGTGGCCGACACTTCGTCCGACTACGACCGCGAAAAACTGCAAGAGCGTCTGGCCAAGCTGTCCGGCGGCGTTGCAGTGATCAAGGTTGGCGCTGGTTCCGAAGTTGAAATGAAAGAGAAGAAAGCCCGCGTTGAAGACGCCCTGCACGCTACCCGTGCAGCCGTCGAAGAAGGCGTGGTACCTGGCGGCGGCGTGGCACTGGTTCGCGCTCTGCAGGCTATCTCCGAACTGAAAGGCGACAACGCCGATCAAGACGTTGGTATCCAGTTGCTGCGTCGCGCTGTTGAAGCCCCACTGCGTCAGATCGTTGCCAACTCCGGTGACGAGCCAAGCGTAGTCGTCGACAAGGTCAAGCAGGGTTCGGGTAACTACGGTTACAACGCTGCTACCGGCGAATACGGCGACATGATCGAAATGGGTATCCTGGACCCGGCTAAAGTGACTCGTTCGGCTCTGCAGGCAGCGGCTTCCATCGCCAGCCTGATGATCACCACCGAAGCCATGATCGCCGAGATCAAGGACGACGCACCAGCTGGCGGCGGCATGCCAGACATGGGCGGTATGGGCGGTATGGGCGGCATGATGTAAGCCAGCCTTACCCCTGTATTGAAAAACCCCGCCTGCGAAAGCAGGCGGGGTTTTTTTATTGCCCGCATTCGGGCAAGTCAGGAGACCGAGTCGCTACCATCGCGGGCAAGCCCGGCTCCCTCAGTTGACCGAGCTAAACCTGTGGGAGCCGGGCTTGCCCGCGATTGCGGTCTTACATTCAACCAGGATGTCGGCTGAAAGTACGCCATCGCGAGTAGGCTCACTCCCACATTGTTTGATCGGTGTTTCAGGCGCTGACCGGTTTCGCCTTGGCTACTGATTCAGCGTGGGTCGCTGGTCGGTAAAGAACGTAGTAATACGACCCCAGACAAATCAGCCAGCAGAAAACCGCTGTCCATACGTTGTGCGAAAAGAAGTGCGCGCCCTGCATCATCCGGCCAATGGAGAACACCGAGCCCAGGGCGAAGGCGAAGACAAACGCCGCGCGAGCCATGCGCGGGCGGCGGTCACGCAACACAAAGAACAGCGCAAACAGCGTGAAACCAGTGGCAGCATGACCGCCAGGCCAGCAACGGCCAGGTTTATCCGTGTGCGGACGAGTGCTCAATAATTCGCTGTAGGTCTCGTGGCCGCCGAATTGCTCAAGGCTCCACGGACATTGCACCGCCGTCACCGCTTTCATGGGGGTGACAAAGGAGGTCGCCAGTCCCAGAGACAGCACCAGGCAGCCCAGCTCCCGTTTGAACGGCTTGAGCCTGGTCATGAAAAACGAGCCGATGAAACCGAGGACGGCAAAAACCGAGAACGCGATGACCACTTGCTTGGCGCTGTCATGCAGGATGTCTTCCAGGAAGTAACTGTGGCGTCCGATGAAGTCTCCTGCCACTGGATCGTAGAACAGCTTGGCCAGGTCCATGTCCAGGGATGTCAGTTCGAGCAGCACCAGAATGATCGCCGCGACGGCGGGGACACCCAGGCACACCCAGAAATTGAGTGGGCGAGAGGCAGGACGGACAACGGTTGATGACATGGTGGATCCTGAACAAAGGAACAAGCCCCGGGGCATCAGCCTGGGGCGATTCGGTTAACGGTTGCTGACTTGGCCGGCACCCTCCTTGGACGCCTTCCAGCCAAGCAGCTGTTGCTTGAAGCCATAACTGGCCGTTTGGTAATAAGTGATCGCACGGGTGATCAATGGATCGTTGGCACTGGCACTGGACTCGCGACTGTCTGTCAGCGCTTCATCATGACGACGCAACCCTTGGCGCGGGCTAAGGATCGCCAGATCCTTGCCATCAAACAACCCCAGGTGTTGGTAATTGCCAACCACCACTCGCGGTGGCAGCGGATTGTCCTGCAACAGGTTGCGACCAAAGAACGTCGATTCATAATCCAGATTCAGCAAGCCCAATAAAGTGGGGGCGAGGTCGATCTGGCTGGCCAGTTGTGCGGTCTCGCGGGCTTCGATCAACTTCGGTGCATAAATGAACAGCGGAATCTGATAGTTACTGATCGGCAAGTCTTCTTGACCGGCGCTGCCAGCGGTGTGGTCGGCGACAAACACGAAGATTGTATTGTCAAACCAGGGCTTTTTGCGCGCCTGATCAAGGAACTGACCAATGGCGTAGTCGGTGTACTTCACCGCACCGTCACGGCCATCACCGGATTTGATGTCGATCCGATTCTGCGGATAGGTGTAAGGGCGGTGGTTGGACGTGGTCATCAGTTGCAGCAGAAACGGCTGTTGCTTCGCATAGTCGGCGTCAGCCAGTTTCAGCGTCTGCGTATACAAATCTTCGTCGGCCATGCCCCAGGCATTCTTGAAGTGAATCTCGGCTTCATCGACGCTGCTCTGGTCGACTACGCGGTAACCATTGCCGCTGAAAAACGCGTTCATGTTGTCGAAGTAACCGCGCCCACCGTAAACGAATACGCTGTCGTAACCCACGGCGTTGAGTTGTTGGCCGAGACTGGCAAAACCGCTCTCACGCCCTACGCGCTTGACGATTGAGCGTCCCGGTGTCGGCGGGATGGCCAGGGTGATGGCTTCCAGGCCGCGGTCAGTACGGGTGCCGGTGGCGTAGAAGTTGTTGAAGTACAGGCTCTGGTTGCGCAGGGCATCGAGGTTGGGTGTCAAGTTGCGCTGGTTGCCGTTGCTGCCCATGTATTTGGCACTAAAGCTTTCGATGGTCACCAATATGATATTGGGTTTGCGCAGGGTACCGGGGTTATCGATTTCCCGACGGATGTCTTGCGGGTCCGTGCCGATGAAGCGCGCATTCGGTTCGCTTAACTCGGCCCGAATCTGCTGCGCGACAACGTCGCTCGGCAGGGTGCTGTAAAACTGCGGGTAGTCCAGTTCGTTGTTACGGAACGCTGCAAAAAACTGGTACGGACCGTTGCTTGCCAGCTCGTTTTGGTAGGCGTTGCCGCCTTGTGCGCGAGGCGAATCCTGGCTGAGCAATTGCAGGCTCAAACCAGCAACGATCAATAACCCCAAGGCATTCAGCAGGCGCCCGCGCAAGGGTGGCAACGGGGCGTTCATGGCTGCATTGAAGGGTTTGCGTAATACGAAGCTCAAGCCCACTGCCAGGACCGCGAGCAGGCTCAGCAGCTTGCCGATCGGATAGGACTCGAGCAGGTTGTTCAGCACTTCGTCGGAATACACCAGGTAGTCGACGGCGATGAAATTGAAGCGCACACCAAATTCATCCCAGAACAGCCACTCGGCCACCGCGGTGAAGAGCATGGCGAACAGGCTGACCGTCAGCAGGCCCTGAAGAAACCAGCGATGACCGCGCCGACGCCACAAGGCCGGTGGGCACAGCAGCAAGTAGAGGCCCATTGGCAGTGCCGCATAGGCAATAAAGCCCAGGTCGTAAATCAAGCCGATGCCGAACACTGACAGGAAGCCGCTGCCAGCCTCGTCCAGATGAGTGAGCAGCAGAACCGTTCGGGTCAGAAAGAAAATGGCCAGCCAGGCGCCGGTGACCAGCAGGAGAAAGCGCATGGGTGCCGTCTTGAAGAAGTCCATTGTGTATGTATTCCTTATTATCATTTACGTGGAAGCTTCGCCCGACCGCTGTAGTCAGGGTGTGAATCCATAGTGAAAAACGTGTTAACTCTATCATTTGGTTGAGCGAATTGATTCCTCCTGTCCGCAACCCTAGCCCTGAGCCACACTTGCCCTTAAGCTGCGCGGGCCAAGACGGCCGTGACTGTGTACGGAGGAGTGCCCATGCGAATTCTATTGGTTGAAGACAACCGCGATATCCTGGCCAACCTGGCTGATTATCTGGGCCTCAAAGGCTACACCGTGGATTGCGCACAAGACGGTCTGTCCGGCCTGCACCTGGCGGCCACCGAGCATTACGACTTGATCGTGCTCGACATCATGCTGCCTGGCATCGACGGTTACACCCTGTGCAAACGCCTGCGCGAAGACGCCCGCCGCGATACGCCGGTCATCATGCTCACCGCCCGCGATCAACTGGATGACCGGCTGCAAGGCTTCAAGTCCGGCGCTGATGATTACCTGATCAAACCTTTTGCCCTGTCTGAACTGGCAGCGCGGATCGAGGCGGTGATGCGCCGCACTCAAGGTGGCGGTCGTCGTACGTTGCAAGTCGGCGATCTGGCCTATGACCTCGATACCCTGGAAGTGACCCGCGAAGGCCGATTGCTGAAGCTCAACCCGGTGGGGCTGAAACTGCTGGCCGTGCTGATGCAGAAAAGCCCGCATGTGCTGCGCCGCGAAATTCTCGAAGAGGCACTGTGGGGCGACGACTGCCCGGACAGTGACAGCCTGCGCAGCCACGTCCATCAACTGCGTCAGGTCATCGACAAGCCGTTCGCCAAGCCATTGCTGCAAACCGTTCACGGTGTAGGTTATCGCTTGGCCGAGGGCCGTGATGGAGTTTAAGCAGAGCCTTGCTCAACGGATCATCATCGCCTTTGCACTGATGAGCGCATTGGTGGCTGGCGCCTTTGCCATGGGCATTGTGGCGACCGTGCACGTGGTGGAAGAAAAACTGATTTCGTCCGGTCTGGGCGGCGATTTACAACGTCTGTTGTTGATGGACAGCATGTCGGACTGGAACCATCGTCCCGAGCCGGACCAACTGTTCTACTTCAGTGGTGGGGCAGGCGATTTCGAACTGCCCAAGGATTTGCGCAACCTGGACTCGGGTTTTCACGAGGTTTTTCGCGATCAGCTGTCGTATCACGCCATGGTCGAAATCGTCGACGGCCGGCGTTACGTTTTGCTTCAGGACCAAAGCGATTTCGAAGAGCGTGAGCGGGTGTTGTTTGCCGTGGTGTTAACGGGCTTCGTGCTGAGCCTGGTGCTGGCGGTATTTCTCGGTTGGGTCCTGGCGCGCAAAGTCATGGCGCCGGTGGTCCGTCTGGCCCGCCAGGTGCGTCACCGCGATCAGTTGTTAGGGCTGGCACCGCCCCTGGCGCCCGATTATGCCGCTGACGAAGTGGGCGAGCTGGCTGTTGCCTTCGACGCCACCCTCGGGCGCTTGCGCCAGGCATTGAGCCGCGAGCGGATGTTTACCAGTGACGTCAGCCACGAACTGCGTACGCCATTGATGGTGCTGGCCAGTTCCTGTGAGCTGCTGTTGGAAAACCCCGGTATCGATCAGCGCGGCCGCGCCCAGGTCGAGCGCATTGCCCGGGCCTGCGAAGAAATGCGAGAGCTGGTACAAACCTTCCTGATGCTGGCTCGCGCACAGCGTGAAGACGCCAGCATGTCGCCGCAGCAGAACCTGAGCCAGGTCGCCGACGGGTTGCTCAATCTGTGGCGAGAACCCATCGAAACCAAGGGGCTGACGCTGATTTTCGAGCCGGGCCCCCCTCCAGTCTCGAGTTACAACGCAACCCTTTTGCATGCGGTAATGGGCAACTTGTTGCGCAACGCACTGCATTACACCGAACGCGGGTTCATTCGCCTGACCCTCACGGCCACGGGTTTTTGGGTCGAGGACAGTGGTGTGGGCATTCCAGAGGACAAGCGCGAAGCGATGTTCGAGCCTTTTGTGCGGGGTTCCGAAAAACGCGGCGAGGGCCTTGGTCTAGGGTTGTCACTGGTGCAACGGATCTGTGAGAACCAGGGCTGGACTGTCAGCCTGACGACAATGGAGCCCAATGGTTGTCGTTTTCAGGTCGAGTTACAGGCGTCGAATGTCAGTTGATTGAATGGTCACGGTGGGATGCCATGAGCTATTGTTAGCTTCCAGTAAAATCTTGAAATGGTTCAACGTTTTACCCGACGAAATTTTCACAAATGCATGACCTCACAGTGACACTAAACTACCTAAGGTTGGTGAAATCAGCATTTCAGGAGACCATTGATAATGGACGGCCCGATCAAACTTGATTTTTCCGAAAAATACGACGACCAACACGCGCAACACTACCTGCGCAAGCATCAGGATGGCCTCGGTCGCAAGTTGTCCCACTGGCGTGACGTACAGCTGGCGCGCAAGGCGCTGACGCTGGTCGGCGATCCTGGGCTTGTACTCGATTTGCCATGCGGTGCCGGGCGTTTCTGGCCAATGCTGGCGGAAAAAGCCAACCGTGCGATCATCGGTGCCGACAACTCTGAGTCGATGGTGAAGATTGCCATGCAGTCGCAACCCGCTGACGTGGTCAAGCGGGTACAACCCTTGCACACTTCGGCTTTCGACATCGCCTTGCCTGATAACTCCGTCGACAGCATTTTCTGCATGCGTTTGCTGCACCACATTGGTGAAGCCGAGCATCGACTGGCCATTTTCCGCGAATTCGAGCGTGTCTCCCGTGACAGCGTGATCCTTTCACTGTGGGTGGACGGTAACTTCAAGGCCTGGAAGCGCAAGCGTTCAGAAGCGCGGCGTGGGCAGGAAGGCTACCAAAACCGCTTTGTGTTACCGGCCGCAACGGTGGAAAAGGAGTTTGAGCAGGCGGGTTTCCGTATCCAGGAAAAACTGGACTTTATACCGCTCTACGCGATGTGGCGCGTTTACGTATTACGCAAGAGGTAACAGGATGGCAGGGCAATGTGCAGCAGAAAAGGAAGTCGCTCCCCAGGATCGCTTCGACTATTTCTGGAACCAGCGCGGTGAATGGGTAGAAGAACCCAACGTTCGCCGCGGCGGAGAGAGTGGTGTGCAGCGCGTCACGGCCAGCGATGGACAATTGCTCTACGCCAAGCGTCAGACCGGTCACATTTATCGTAGCTGGTTGCACCCGTTTGGTCGGCCGACCGTGTTGCGCGAGCAAGATGCCCTCGTCGGCCTGCGCAAGCTCGACGTACGTGTTCCTGACATCGTTTTCTGCGGCGCACAGCGCGACCCTGTGCACAAATGGCGCGCATTGCTGGTAACCAAGTCGCTGGATGGCTTTCAGGAGATCGAATACTGGTACGCCGGTGGTGGTCGTGAGCGTCATGGTGAGGCGGTGCATGATCGCGTGTTGAAGGAGCTGGCCGAGAACCTCGCCCGCATGCACAAGGGCCGTTGGCAGCACAGTTGCCTCTATATAAAGCACGTATTTCTGCGGATCATCGGTGAAGGTGAGTCGGCCAAACCCGAAATCGCCTTGATCGACCTGGAGAAGTGCCGAAAGCGTATGACAGCCTCTCAGGCGGCGGCTCATGACATGAAGCAACTGCGTCGCCACTCGTCGTTCAGCGCTGCGGATTGGGAAAAACTCGTCTATTTTTACAAGACGGCGTTTGGCAGCGCTATCAAAGGTTTATAGCGATGAAACTGGAAATTGCACGAGGTTTGTTTCTGATAGGAGCCTTGGCAGTTGCTTCATTGGCGGTGGCTGCTTGGGAGCAGCCTCGCACGCAGGTCCTCAGTTCAGTGAGCGGCGATGCTCACTGTCCAATACCGCGCGCAATCAAAGCCTCCACGGCTGCGCAACCCGACCACGATTTGTTGTTGCTTATGTTCGGGCTTGTACAGGGAATGAGACCGCAAAATTGACCAGATTGAAGCCAAAAAAAAGGCCTCGCAAGTGCGAGGCCTTTTTTTTAATTCCGATTTCCAAGCCTCTCCACCAATTAACTGTGGGAGTGAGACTGCTCGCACAGGGATTAGTTTATGCGGGTTCTTTGGTGTCGGGTTTGGCCAGCAAGGTGTAAATGCACGGCAACACGAACAGGGTAAACAGCGTCCCTATCGACATCCCCGTAGCAATCACCGTACCGATATCAAACCGGCTCACCGCACCCGCGCCCGTGGCGATGATCAAGGGCACCATGCCAAACACCATCGCTGCCGTGGTCATCAAGACAGGGCGAAGCCGAATGGCCGCCGCTTCCTCCACCGCTTCGCGAGCTGTCAGGCCTTTTTCCTTGCGGAGCAGGTTGGCGAACTCGACGATCAGAATCCCGTGTTTGCTGATCAGTCCGATCAGCGTCACCAGCCCGACCTGGGTGTAGATATTCATGCTCGACCAACCGAGGAACAGCGGGATCAACGCACCGCAAATCGACAGCGGTACGGTCACCAGAATCACCAGCGGGTCGCGAAAGCTTTCAAACTGCGCGGCCAGTACCAGGAAGATGATCGCCAGTGCCAAGGCAAAGGTCACCCACAGCGCGCTACCTTCCTGAACGTATTGCCGCGACGAGCCGGCATAGTCGACGGCGAAGCCCGCCGGGGCTTCTTCCTGGGCGATCTGCCGCACGACATCGATGGCTTCCCCCATGCTGACCAGCGGGACACCGGAAAGGATGGCCGAGTTGAGTTGCTGGAACTGGTTCAACTGCCGCGGTCGGGCACGGTCGGTCACGGTGATCAGGGTCGACAGGGCTAGCAATTCACCCTTGGTGTTCTTCACATAGTAATTATTGAGCCAGTCCGGGTTATCCCGGAACGGGCGCTCAACCTGCGCAATGACTTTGTAACTGCGTCCCTCGATAGTGAAACGGTTGATTTCCGCCTCGCCCAGCAACGTCGCCAGCGTTGCGCCCAGGTCTTGCATCGACACACCCATCTGTGCGGCTTTGGCGCGGTCGATATCGACCACCACTTCGGGTTTGTCAAAGGCCAGGTCGACGTCGACAAAGGCGAACTTGCCGGAATCCATTGCGCGCTTTTTCACCCGGTCCATCACTTGCAGCAGCAACTCGTAATCGTTGGCCGTATTGATGACGAACTGAAACGGCAGTCCCTGGCCGGTGCCGGGCAGGGAGGGCAGGTTGAAACCGAAAACCTGCAAGCCCGGGATGCTTTCCAGTTTTGCCTGGACGTCGGGGAGAATCTGCATTTGAGTGCGGTCGCGCTCGTTCCACGGCTTGAGCAAGAAGCCGCCGATCCCCGATTGCACACCGTTGAAACCGTTGATCTGGAACGAAGAGTAGTACTCGGGAAACGCCTTGAAGATCGTGACGAACTCGTCGGTGTAGGTGTTCAGGTAATCGAGGTTGGTCGGTTGCGGTGCGTTGGCTAACATGAAAATGATGCCCTGATCTTCATCCGGCGCCAGTTCCGACTTGGTGAACTTGAGCAGTACCGGAATCAGGCACAGCACAATCACGGCGAACACCAGCACCACCGGCCGGGTATTGAGGGTGCCGTGGAGCATGCTTTGATAGCGTCGCTTGAGGCTTTCGAAAATCAGGTCCAGGCGATGGGCCAGGCCGGAGGGGTTTTCATCGTGACGCAGCAGCAACGCACACATCATCGGTGACAAGGTCAGAGCAATGATCCCGGAGATCACCACCGCCCCGGCCAGCGTCAGGGCAAACTCCTTGAATAACGCCCCCGTCAGCCCCGTCAGGAAGCCGATCGGCGCGTAGACCGCCGCCAGGGTGATGGTCATGGACACCACCGGCATGGCGATTTCCCGGGCGCCTTCGATGGCCGCATCAACCGGCGTCTTGCCTTCTTCGATGTGCCGGTGAATGTTTTCCACCACCACGATGGCGTCGTCCACTACCAGACCGATGGCCAACACCATCGCCAGCAGCGTCAGCAGGTTGATCGAGTACCCCATCATCTGCATGAAGAACATCACGCCGATCATCGACAACGGAATCGTGACTACCGGGATCACCACCGAGCGAAAGGCGCCGAGGAACAGGAACACCACCACAATCACGATCAGCACCGCCTCGAACAGGGTTTTCACCACTTCGTCGATCGAGGCCTGGATGAACAGCGTGGCGTCGTAGGCGATTTCACCTTTGAGGTTGGGCGGCAACTGGGCATCCAGGTCCGGCATGATCTTGCGCACTTCCTTGATCACGTCCAGCGGGTTGGCGCCGGGCGTGGCCTTGATACCGATGTACACCGACGGCGTGCCGCCGAAGGAGCTGATGGTGTCGTAGTTCTCCGCGCCCATTTCAACCCGGGCGACATCACGCAACAGCACTCGACTGTCGCCATCGATTTTCAGTGGAATCGCGGCAAAGGCCTCGGCGGATTTGAGCTCGGTGTTGGCGTTGATGCTGGTCACCACGTACTCGCCTTTCACCTCGCCGGCGGCGGAAAGGAAGTTGTATTGGCGCACCGCGTTGGTCACGTCACTGGCGCTCAAGCCGAAGCCGGCGAGCTTCACCGGGTCCAGCCACAGGCGCATGGCAAACACCTGATTGCCGAGAATCTCGGCTTCGGCCATGCCGGGCAGGGTGGCCAGTTTCGGCTGGATGACCCGCGACAGGTAGTCGGTGATCTGCGGGTTGCTCAGCTCCTTGCTGAAGAAGCTGATGTACATGAGTGCGGAGGCGTCAGCCGCTTCCTTGCTCAGCACCGGATCTTCTGCGTCCTGAGGCAGCTGGTTCTTGACCTCGTTGGCCTTGGCCAGCAGCTCGGTGAACAAGCGGTCGCTGTTGGAGCCGATACGCGCGTAGATCGAGATCACCGAGAAGTTCTGGCGACTGACCGACGTCATGTAGTCGATACCCTCGGCACTGGCCAGGCTCTGCTGCATCGGTTGAGTGATATAGCCCTGGATGGTTTCGGCGTTGGCCCCGGGGTACGCAGTGGTCACCGTGATCAAGGCGTTTTCCATTTGCGGGTACTGGCGCAACGGCAGTTTGCTCCAGGCCTGGAAGCCCAGCAGCACTATCAACAGGCTGACCACGGTCGCGAGGACCGGGCGGCGGATGAACGGGTCGGTAAAAGCCATGGGGATTCCTTGATCAGTCCGCGCGCGGCTGACTGTTCTTCTCGGCTAGGGTCTTGTCGTCGCTGATCGCGATGGGCGCACCGTTGTCCAGTTTGATCTGGCCGGCTGTGACCACTTTTTCGCCGTCCTGCACACCTTTGGTAACGATTACCCACCCCTCGCGGCGTTCACCGGTTTCAACGAAACGCCTTTCGGCGACCAGGATTGGCTCGCCCTTGTCGTTCTTCTCGACACTGCCGTCTTCGGCTTTTTTCTGCGCGGCCACGTAAACCGAATTGCCGTAGAGGGTGTAGGTGATCGCGCTTTCCGGCACGACGATGCGCGGCTGCGGGTTGGGCAGCAGCACTTGCAGGCTGGCGAACATGCCGGGCAACAGTTTGCCGTCGGGGTTGGCCAAGGTGGCGCGGACCTGCATGTTGCGCGTGCTGCTCTCGAGTTTCGGGTTGATCGCGCTGATCGTGCCCTTGAAGGTTTGGGACGGATAGGCCGCGACAATGATTTCAACTGGCTGGCCAATCGCGATTTTCGGCACCGACTGTTCGGGCACGAAAAAGTCGACATAAAGGCTACTGAGGTCTTGCAGGGTGGCGATCATGGTGCCGCTGGCCACATAGTCGCCCACGTCGACCTGGCGAATGCCGATGGTCCCGCTGAACGGCGCCAGGATGCTTTTCTTGCCAAGCGCAGCCCTGAGCTGATTGACCGAAGCCTTGGATTTTTTCAGGACGGCCGAGAGTCGGTCGAACTCGCCTTTGGAAATGGCTTGGCTGCCCACCAGTTGGCTGCCACGGGTGTAATCCAGCTGGGCCAGTCCGAGGTCAGCCAGAGCGGTTTCCAGCAAGGCGCTTTCCACGGCGCTGTCGAGTTTGACGACAGGCTGTCCGGCCTTGACCGTCTGCCCTGACTGGAACTGCACATCCGTAACGGTGCCGTCGGCCTCCAGGCTCAGGTCCACCCCTTGCAACGCCTTGAGCGTGCCCACGGTCGGCAGGCGGGTTTGCCACGGACGTTCGGTAGCCGTGGCCACAGCGACACTGATCGGCGGTTTTGGCGCAGAGAAGCCTTGAATCATCGTGTAGATGGAGAAGGCTTTATAACCGGCCAGGACCAGCACGATCAGCAGAACAACACCCAACATGATCAGCATGCGGCGACGCAGCATATTTCCAGTTCCTTGGAGAAAATCAGGTGAGACAGAGAGGCACATTACCCCGAGTGCGCGGGTGATTCCAACTGACACATTTCACATGCCGCGCAAAACCCGTGGGAGCTGAGCTTGCTCGCGAAGACTGTGTCTCAGCCGACGGATATACCGACTGATACGCCGCTATCGTCGGAACGCCGCCCGGAGCAAGCTCAGCTCCTACAAAGGCAGGGTGAGGTCAAATGAGATGCAGGTGGTTGTCCCAAAGCCCCGCCGGCAGTTCAAGGGGTTTTGCAACAAGGTTGGTCTGGCGGCAATCGTAGTAGCGGCAGCGGCCCTGGCCCGAAGTCACGACAAAACCATCGGCCACGGCGCCTACCCCGGCGCAATCGGGAAGTGGCGCATCCAGGCGCACTTCTCCGCTGTCCAGGTCCCAGATGAAAAAGCGGTTACCCCGTGGCGCGGTCAACGCCACCAGGCGCAGATCGCTGTGCACCGCAACACTGGCGGTGTAATGCCCCATCGCCTGCAACTGATGCTCGGGCACCGGAAACGCCACGAACGGTTGGCCAGGACGCTTGATTGCCAGCAGTTCTGATGACTCGTGGGATGGCCCCATGAATTGCTGACCGGCAACGATGGTGCCGTCGCTGGCGATCCCCAAATGGCGTACGCTGTTCATCTGCTGGGCGAGGGTTTCCTTGCTCAACAAGGTGCCGTCGCGCTGCATCAACACCAGGCTTGGCTCCATGGCGTTGAGGTTCATGTCGACCCGGCTTTCGGCCTCGGTCCGAATGCCGCCATTGGCCACGACCAGGGTTTCACCATCGGGCATCCACGACACCTGATGCGGGCCGAGGCCATGGGTGGAAATCTCGCCGCTATGTACCAGTCGCTCACCTTCGAACTTATACACACCCAGTAAGCCACGGCCCGGATCGGACGTGTCATTCTCGGTGGCGTACAGCCAGTCGCCGCTCTTGTGAATCACTGCGTGGCCGTAGAAATGCCGGTTCGGCTGCGAGGTCACGGTTTGCAGCAACGTGCCGTCACGCAGATCGATCAAGTAACTCTCGGTACCCGGACGGCGGGCGACGAACAACGCAATCGACAGCGTCGGGTGGTTGATGATGTCGTGGCAGCGCTGACCGACCCGGGTGGCGAACACCCGGGTGCCGTCCAGCCGATAGCCGACGGCGTAATGCTTGCCGTCGGTATCGTCCCGCGCCGACAGCAGCAACGGGCTTTTGTCCTTTTGCTTGAACAGCGTCCAGCCGCCCAGAGTCACTGCTCCCAGCAGCAAGCTACCTAAAGTCAGAGCCTGACGTCGCAGCATGGCACTCGTCCTCATCAGTCACCGTCGTTGGCGTTGAAGCCCAGTTGAATGCCCAGCGCCTTGGCCAGTTCGCCTTCGTGCAAGCGGTGAACAACGTTGAGGCTGTCGTAGAGATCGTTGAGTTGCTGGCGACCGGCATCGTCATTGAGCATTTCGGTCAGCGAGCGCTGGTTGCTGGCAAACAGTTTCAGCGAAGCGGCGTAGGCGGCATCGATCTTGTCGGCCAACGGCTTCTGCTCACTCGGCAACAGACCCCGCAGGCCTTTGTTGTCGACGCCTTCCCACACGGTTCTGGCCGCGGCGAGGCTGGCCTCCAGGCCGGCCAGGGACGACTGGCTGCGCCATGCATCGGCCTGGAACGGTTGCGGCACACCCTTGCTCTGGCGGCCCATCGGCGTGCCGAGTTTTTTCTTCAGGCTGTCGAGGGCGGTGACCTGCACGCGCAGCAGATCGGCGATTGCTTCGTGGGAGTCGGCGTAGCGCTGGTTCGGGAATTTGCTCATTTGCGCGAGCATGCCGTCGGTGTTGTTCCAGCTCTGCAGAATCTCTTCGGCCAGTTGTTTCTGACGCTCGCCAATGGCTTTGAGCAGCGGGCAATACTTGGCTTTTTGTGCGTCGTTGGCCACGTCCGGCTTGCTGTCGAACAGGATGTATTCATAGGCCGAGAGGCCCTGAACCACCACGCTGGACTTGGCCAGGGCGGCGGCATCGATCTGCGGCTGCGCTGTCACCAGTTGCTCGACCTGACGGCCGACCAGGTTTTTCTTGTCCGGCCAGAATTGCACCTGCCACGAACGGTTGCCCTCGGCCAGTGGACCGATCAGCAGCGGTTGCAGCTCGGCCCAGGCTTTCTGCGCGTGCAGGAAGTCGGCGCGGGCGGTGTCGAGGTTTTCCTTGCCTTCGCAGTAGGCGAGGGCGCTGACGGCCAATTGGCGATCGGCTTCAACCCAGCGGGTGTAGGTCGGCAGGATCACCGATTTGGCGATGGCGGCCGACGTCACGGCTTGCGGGTCCTGCGGTGAGCAAGCGCCCAGTGCGAGTGCTGCAAGGCTGGTGAACAACAATTTGGGACGGAACATGTCGGGCTCCCGATTCTTTATAAGTGTTTAAAGTGAGTTCAAAAACGCCAGCAACGCAGTACGTTGCTCGGCATTGAAAGACAAAACCTGTTCACGCGCAGCCTGAGCTTCGCCGCCATGCCAGAGCACGGCTTCGAGTAGATTGCGCGCGCGGCCATCATGCAAAAACTGGGTGTGGCCACTGACTGCTTGCGTCAGGCCGATGCCCCACAACGGCGGGGTGCGCCAGTCGCGGCCACTGGCCTGAAATTCGGTGCGGTGGTCGGCCAAGCCGTCGCCCATGTCATGCAGCAGCAGATCGCTGTACGGGCGAATCACTTGATTGGCCAGTTCAGGCTCGGCGGCATTGGCAGCGGTGGTGTATTTCGGCGTGTGGCAGGACTGACATCCCGCATGGAAAAACAGAGTCTTGCCGGCCAGCACTTGCGGCGCACTGACATCGCGGCGGGCCGGTACGGCGAGGTTACGGCTGTAGAACAACACGAGACGCAGGATGTTGTCGCTGACTTCTGGTTCACCGTCGGGGCCGGTGCCATTTGGCGCCTGTTTGCAGGCAGTTTGCGCGTCGGTGCAGTCATCGAACGGTCGCAGGCGGGTCGTGAGGCCCATATCACCTGAAAACGCGTGAACATTCTGTTGATTGAGGTTCGGTTGCCCGGCTTTCCAGCCAAACCGTCCGAGGACGGTCTTCTGCTGCACGTCATCCCAGACTCGGTTCGGGCGTCCGGCGATGCCGTTTTTATCCTTCGCCTGCGCCTCGGCATTGGCCAGGATCGCCTCGTCGGGGATCGCTTCGAGCAAGCCCAGGCCAATCATTGGCGGGGCGACACGCGCCGAGAACCGGGTATCGGGGTGCATCGGGCCGTAGCCCAATTGGGTGATGTTCAGGCTCGGCTTGCGCAGTTCGACTTCAGTACCGTCCTTGAAACGCACTGGAACGGGCGTGTAATCGACACGCACTTTGCCTTCCGGGGCCACGCCCGGCACGGCCATGTCCTGGAACTGCCCACCGTATACCGGCTCCGGCACCACGCCGAGCTGCTCAATGACCTTGGCATAGGCCGGCGCGTTGGGGATCGACAGGCGTACCAGCATCGATACGGCATTCGGTGCCTCCGGCGTCGGCGGATGACCGCGACCGTCCTTGATGTGGCAGCCTTGACAGGCATTGGTGTTGAACAATGGGCCGAGGCCGTCGCGGGCGGTGGTGGTCGACGGGGCGATCACCCAGGGGTTGCGGAAGAAACTGTTGCCGACGCTGAAGTCCACGCGCCGTGACGGCGGCAGGTTGGCGGACGGCAGGGAAAACGAGTTCTGATCAATCTTGCGCACGGTCGCGCTGCCACCGGACCGGGCTTCACCGGGTTCGGCCTTGGTAAAACGCGGGGCGTCATCGCAGGCACTCAGGCACAGGGCCAGCAACAGTGCGGACAAGCGAAGAGGCAGCGGGGGCATCAGACATCCTGCAAGGCGAGCAAAACAAGGGCGCAAAGTCTAACAGGGCAGGGGAGTTTGAATAAGAGGAATTATCGTTTGCTTGATGTGGAGCAGGTTTTACCGGAGACCGCGATCCCCTGTGGGAGCGGGCTTGCTCGCGAAAACGGTTGTACATTCAACATTGATGTCGGCTGAGTCAGCCTTCGCGAGCAAGCCCGCTCCCACATTGGCCAGCATTCAGACCGGTATGAAAAAGGCGACCCGCAGGTCGCCTTCTTGTTCAGCCAGCGTTGATCAGAATTCGTGATCAGCGTTGTCCGGGTTCAGGTCGCTGATGCCCAGTTTGCCAGCGGCGGCTTCGATCGAACCGGTCTGCTTGACCAGCGAAGCGATCGCGTCACGGACGATCTGGTTGCCAGCGGTGTTGCCGGCAGCGATCAGCTGGTCGTAGTGCTCACCCTTGTTGGCGTGATCGACGATGACCTGCATCTTGGCTTCGGTTGCAGCCAGGTCAGCTTTCAGCGCGGTGTCGGCAGCCGGGTCGGCCTTGGCCACCAGGGACGACAAACTGGCGCCGGTCATTTTGGTGCCGTCGACGCGGGTGTACTCGCCCAGGTACACGTTACGAATGCCTTTGGCATCGTAGAACTGCGAGTTATGGGTGTTGTCGCTGAAGCAGTCGTGTTCGTCTTCCGGGGAGTTGGCTTCCAGGGAAACCTTCATGCGCTCGCCCGCCAGTTCGCCCAGGGACAGGCTGCCCATGCCGAACAGCATTTTGCGCAGGCCCGAATCAACCGGTTCGGCTTCCAGGGTGGCGCGGTAGTTGTCGGCCACGTTTGGCTTCCAGTTACCGACCATTTCTTCCAGGTCGTTGACCAGCAGTTGGGTCACGGCCTTCAGGTAAGCGCGGCGACGATCGTTGTGACCGCCGGTTGCGCCTTTGCCTTCCAGGTAGTCGGACGCTGGACGGTTGCCGGCACCAGGGCCGGTGCCGTTCAGATCCTGGCCCCACAGCAGGAATTCGATGGCGTGGTAGCCGGTCGCCACGTTGGCCTCGGAACCGCCCAGCTCGTTCAGGCTGGCGAGTTTTGCCGGGGTGATGTCTTTGACGTCGATCTTGTCTTCGCCGACCTGAACCTGGGTGTTGGCGATGATGTTGGCGGTGGCGCCCGGGTTACCCAGTGCGTGTTCGTAGGATTTGTCGACGTAGTCGATCAGGCCTTCGTCCAGTGGCCAGGCGTTAACCTGGCCTTCCCAATCGTCGATGATGGTGTTGCCGAAGCGGAACACTTCGCTCTGCAGGTAAGGAACGCGGGCAGCAATCCAGGCGGCCTTGGCGGCTTTTAGGGTGTCGGCGTTCGGCTTGGCGAGGAAGGCGTCGACGGCGGTTTGCAGAGTCTTCGCGGTGGATTCGGCATCGCTGTAAACGGCGAAGACGATGTCGGCGTAATTCGCGATAACGGCTTTGGCGGCGGCTTCATCGACTTTACTGGCAGCGGCAGGGGCGACAGCAGGTGCTGGTGCAGCGGCGGCAGTGCTGGAGGCCGGAGCAGGCGCTGGCGCGGCGGCGGTCTTGTCTTTGCCTTCGCCGCAACCGGCGAGGGAAATAGCGATGGCCAACAGACTGGCGGTAGCCAGAGGCATACGAATCATGGCGAACATCCTGCTTCAAGAGGGGTGGACTGGCGCTTCACGCGCGCAAAACTGCGACATAATGCAAATCTTTCGCATTATGTGTAAAGGGTTGTAGGTGGAAATATTTCTTATTCACGCGGCACAGAACCTTTAGCCGCTGGCGCGATCCTGTGGCGTTGCCAGCTCAGGGCTGCGTTGATTTAGAGGATCGCCGCGTTGCTGCGCTGGGCCTGTTTCAGGTAGGCGCTCAATTCCCGTGCCTGCAACGGTTTGCTGTAGAAGTAGCCCTGACCTTCGTGGCAGCCTTCGGAGATGATGTAGGCCTCTTGCTCGGCGGTCTCCACGCCTTCGGCAATCACTTGCATGCCCAAACTCTTGCCCAGCTGAATGATCGCCCGAACGATGGTTGCATCGTCGTCGTCATCGAGCAGGTCTTGTACGAAGCTCTTGTCGATCTTGATCTTGTCCAGCGGCAGGCTTTTCAGATAACTCAGTGACGAATAGCCGGTGCCGAAGTCATCGATGGCGATCAATGCGCCGGAGCGACGCAGGCTCAGCAGGTGCTGGGCGGCCGTGCTGATGTCTTCCATCAGGCCGGTTTCGGTCACTTCCAGTTCCAGGCTACGGGGTGGCAAGCGGTACATTTGCAGCAGGTTATTCACCACTCGCGGCAGCTCGGCATGGTGCAGCTGTACGGTGGACAGGTTTACCGCCATGCGCAGGTCGGGGAAACCCTGATCGTGCCAGTCGCGCAGTTGCTTGCAGGCCTGATCCAGCACCCATTCGCCGATGGCAATGATGGTGCCGTTCTGCTCGGCCAGCGGGATGAACAGGTCCGGCGGCACCAGACCATGCTCGGGATGCTGCCAGCGAATCAACGCTTCGACGCCCACCACCCGGTGATCGCGGTAGCTGATTTGGGGTTGGTAAACGAGGTAGAACTGATCTCGGGCCAACGCATCGCGCAGGTCCTTCTCCAGTTCGCGACGACGGCGCATCTCGGTGTCGACGCTGGCAATGTAGAACTGATAACGGTTGCGCGAGCGGGTTTTGGCCAAGGTCATGGTCTGCTCGGCTTTTTGCAGCAGCTTCTCGGTGCTGTCACCGTCTTCGGGGAACAAGGTGATGCCGATGGTCGCGCGCAGTCGGATTTCCTGATGATCGAGGGCAAACGCCTCTTCCAGATCATCGAGAATGCTTTGCGCCAGTTCAGCCGCTTCGTAAGGTTGTTCGATATCGGCCTGGACCAGGGCGAACTGGTCACCGCCCAGACGGGCGAGGGCGCCGAGGCGGCCACTGTGAGCCCGCAAGCGATCGGCCAAGGCCAGCAGAAGTTGGTCGCCGGCCTGGTAGCTGAATTGTTCGTTGATGCCTTTGAAGTCGTCCAGACCGACCACCAGCACCGCGACCCGCCGTTGCAGTTTGCCGGCGTCGACCAGGATCTTGTCCAGTTGTTGCTGCAATTGCTGGCGGTTCGGCAAGCCGGTCAGGAAGTCGTACTGGGCCATGCGCAACAGGCTGTTTTCCGCTTCGTGGCGCAGGTGGGTGTTGCGTTCGATGGATTCGAGCAACTGGTTGGCGGTGTTGATCCAGATCCCCAGTTCGTTCTTTTCGTGACCCTTGAGTTGCGGAATTTTGTGTTCGCTGGGGCGGTCCGGATTGATTTCGGTCAGGTGCTGGATTATCCGCGACAACGGTTTGGTGAGCAGCCAGTGATACACCAGGTACAGCACCAGGCTCATGGCCAGGGCGCGCAACACGCCGGAGATGAAGATGATGACCGAGCTGACGATGAACCCTTGCCCGTAGGTGGCGGTGTCGAGGGTGATGCTCAGGTCGCCGTAATATTCACTGTAAGGGCCGCGACCGACCAGTTGGGTGGTGAAGGTGCGTTCCTTGCCAAGGATCAGGTCGGTCAGCCAGCGGCTGTCTGAATGCTGCAATTCGCGGGATTTTTGCGCGAGCATGGCTTCGTTGGGATGGCCGATGGAGGCCTGGCGCACGGCGTCGTCCTGGAACAGGCCTTCGATCACTTGCATGCCCATTTCCCGGTCAAGGCTGTAGACGGCCTGGGTCGAGGGGTCGCGGAACATGTCGAGGATACGTTCGGCATCGTTGGCTACGGCCTGGCGCGTCTTATAGGCGTCGAAAACGATTTGCGCACAGCTCAAGACCACGCCGACTATCAATGCCGACAGGAGGACGACCCGGAGCAACTTCACCGACAAGCTGTTCTTGAGTTCCAGCTTCAAAGGGTTATTCCTTGTTCCGTGCGGGTAGCATCAAGTTGCCATGAGTATTGGCAATCCCGAGATGGCAGTCAAAGGGACAATCCATCACAGGGGGTTTTGCCTGTGGGCTTGGCCGATATGCAGTTGTCTGGGGTATTTGTCCTATTGGTACTGTGTCGGTAGTTGGGTCCTTCAACTTGAGGGGATTGGGATAATTTTTCCTTCTGGGTTGATGGTAGTCGGCTATGGCGTTGGGGCAAGGGGGCTAAGGCTGGTTTCATTGTCGGAAATTGGCCCTTTTTTGACTGATGTACGCGTTCTAACTGTAGGAGCTGGCTTGCCAGCGAAGGCGGCCCGACAGCCGACCATGATTTTGAATGGTTTACATATCCATTTCTGCGGTAACGGCCACTAATGGTTTCGCTCTTACAGCGAGTCCCTTTTGTCAAACGCCACAAAAGAAACCAAAAAGGCTCGCCCCGAGCGTCCGGCCCCTCGCCTGGGCTCGGCGTTCCTTCGCTCCGGTATCCATCCGGGGACACTGCCCTCCGGTCGGCTTCGCTTCGACCTACCTGCAGCGTGTTCGACTGCGTCGAACGGCGCTGCGCGCCACTCCCCGGATGCACACCTCCACTCAGCCTCCCGAAGGGGCGGGTGGATCAAGATCAAAAGCTGCAGGCGAGCTAACGCTCGGCCTGATGAGTGGTGAAGAGCAAGGGCTGTACGCCGACCTATTGTGGGAACTGCCTCGCTTGCGATGGCGGCCTGAAAGCCGACCAATTTCCAGCAGATGTACACCATTCCCCTGTAGGAGCTGGCTTGCCAGCGAAGGCGGCCTGACAGTCGACCAGTCTCATTCTGCCGCCCCCCGACTGATCGTTCCCTCGCTCCCGCGTGGGAATGCCGCCGGGGATGCTTCGCGTTCCATTTTTGTGTGTTGAAAGATGTGTAAAAAACACAGCGCTTTCCCACGCATTTTTCAGGTTGCCGGGTAGGAAGCCCTGTCTCTAACCTCTGGCTGTCGCTGAAAACTCAGCGACCGGGTGTGAGAGCCCGGCAACTTATGGTCATCCAGTGTCTGTACACGCATAATCGCCGCCAGCTTACTCGCTGCCAGTAATTGCGTTATGGCGGCTGTGTGCGGGCGGACTTCGGTCCGGCCGGGTGTCCATAACCGGTCTTCTCACCTCGCACATAGCTGCCACCTCTTCGCCGTGTGAGAAGCGGCAAGTGGAGGCTCCAACGCTGGAGAAATACAATGGACAAATTGATTCCCGATCCACCCTTGAACACCACCAGCCCAGACGCCGAAGAAACCCAATCCGAAGCACTCCTGCGAGACCGCGAAGCCATCAAGCGCGCCCTCGACTACTACCTCGATCCTCCGTCTCAATACACCGAAAAACCCCGCCGCCCCAGCACGATGTACATGATTGCCCCGAACATGGACACCGAAAGCCTCCTGGTCCAGGCCTGCGAGTCACTGGCCTCTGCCAGCGTCATGACCAGCGATTTCGCCGCGAACCTGATCGGCCCGCAGCGTAATACGGTGGTGGCGATTCAGCAGATCATCATGCTGGCGGAGTTGGCGGTGAACCGGGCCTTGGATAACGTCGATTCGACTTGCTCGCGAAGGCGGCAGAGCAGTCGACTTAATTCTCCAAGTTGCACAGGGTCCTAAAACATTCCCAACCCCCATAAAAAAACCCGGCATAAAAGCCGGGTTTTTTGACTGGCATCGATCTTAAGCAGTGAAGGTTTTGCCTTCGAACTGCTCAGCCACGAATTTCCAGTTGACCAGGTTCCAGAACGCTTCGACATACTTCGGACGAACGTTGCGGTAGTCGATGTAGTAGGCGTGCTCCCAGACGTCGCAGGTCAGCAGCGGGGTGTCGCCGTTGGTCAGCGGGTTGCCGGCGCCGATGGTGCTGGCCAGGGCCAGGGAACCGTCAGCCTTTTTCACCAGCCAGCCCCAACCGGAACCGAAGGTGCCGATGGACGTCTTGCTGAATTCTTCCTTGAACTTGTCGAACGAACCGAACGAAGCGTTGATGGCTTCAGCCAGCGCGCCGGTTGGTTGACCGCCGGCGTTTGGCGCCAGGCAGTTCCAGTAGAAGGTGTGGTTCCAGACCTGAGCGGCGTTGTTGAAGATACCGCCCGAGGAAGATTTAACGATTTCCTCCAGGGTCTTGCCTTCGAACTCGGTGCCTGGCACCAGGTTGTTCAGGTTCACGACGTAGGTGTTGTGGTGCTTGTCGTGGTGGTATTCCAGAGTTTCCTTGGAAATGTGCGGCTGCAAGGCATCGTGTGCGTAAGGCAGCGGCGGCAATTCGAAAGCCATGATGATTCTCCTAATCAGGTCAGTTGCGGTGAGCGCAAGGCCGATCACGGGCGGCCAGACAAGCGCCGGGGAGTTTGTACTCTTTGCGGCGCAGGGAATCGGATCATAGCACCGGGGGGGCTGCATAACCACGCAACAACTGTGTGGAATAGAGGTTCAAGGGGATGCCCTCACTAAATGACGCGACCGTCATTTAGTGAGGGCATCCCGTGAGCCTTTTGGAATAATCAGCCTGCACTGATTAATTGAAACGCCACGGTAAACATCATCACCGCCACCAGCAGATCGAGAATCCGCCAGGTGCTGGGTCGCGCGAGCCAAGGCGCCAACCACGCCGCGCCCAACGCCAAGGTGAAAAACCACAGCAACGACGCACTCGCCGCGCCCATGACATAAGCACCAGGTTCGGTTTGTTGCGCACCGAGGGAGCCAATCAGCAAAACCGTGTCCAGATAAACGTGCGGGTTAAGCAGTGTCACCGCCAACGCACTGAGCATGACGGCGCGCAATGAGCGAACGGTTTGGTTTTCTCCCTGTTGCAAGCTCTGTTTGGAGCAGGCGCGGCGCAATGCCTGGCTGCCATACCAAATCAGAAACACCACGCCGCCCCAGCGGGCAACCGCCAGTAATGTCGGGTTTTGCGCGAGCACGGTCGCCAGACCGAACACGCCCGCGGCGACCAACAGTGCATCGCACGCCACGCACAACGCCGCCACTGGCAGGTGATGTTCACGCCGAAGACTTTGCGCCAGCACAAACGCATTCTGCGTGCCGATCGCCATGATCAGCCCGGCGGCCACCAACAGGCCGTTGACATAGCTTTGCCACATAAGGGTTACTCCGCGTTGGCTGCAAGATCGCGCAGCACGTGGAGTGCGCGTTCGGCGTCGGCCTGACCGACAAACAAGTGATCGTGGTAGTAACCGGCTATCACGTTGCAGCTGATGCCGGCCTTGCCTAACGCGGTGGCGAAGGCGGCGGTCAGGCCGACGGCTTCCAGCGCCGAGTGAACATTCAAGGTGATCCAGGCCGCGACGTAGTCGAAGCTGAAACCGGCTTGTTCGGCGTGGGTACGTTCCAGGATGACGGTCAGACCTTCCTGCTCGCGAAAGCTGCCGACAATCTCAAGGCCCGCCGGCAGCTTGCCGTCGCGCAGGGTGCAGAACACGTATTCGCCGGCGTTGAGTTGCGGGCTCATGCTGCGCAGCAGGTTTGCCAATGATGTTTCGCCAGCCATGTCGGTGTTCCTTGTTCAAAAGATCTTGATGGGCATTCTCCGCTGCTAACCTGTATAAGAAAAACCAATCATGCTGATCGCCCATTAGGAAAACTGATGTTCGACTATAAATTACTGTCTGCCCTGGCCGCGGTGGTCGAGCAGGCCGGTTTCGAACGGGCCGCGCAGGTGCTCGGTTTGTCACAATCGGCGATCTCACAGCGCATCAAACTGCTGGAGGCGCGGGTCGGCCAACCGGTGCTGGTGCGGGTGACGCCGCCGGCCCCGACGGAGATCGGCCGGCGCCTGCTCAACCATGTGCAGCAGGTGCGTTTGCTGGAGCGCGACTTACAGTCCCTGGTGCCGGCGCTGGATGAAGAGGGCCTGCCGGAGCGCCTGCGCATCGCATTGAATGCCGACAGCCTGGCCACGTGGTGGGCGCAAGCGGTGGGCGACTTTTGTGCCGAACAACACCTGCTGCTGGACCTGGTGGTCGAAGACCAGACCGTCGGCCTCAAACGCATGCGTGCCGGCGAAGTGGCGGCGTGTCTCTGCGCCAGTGAGCGCCCGGTGGCGGGTGCCCGTAGCGTTCTGCTGGGGGCCATGCGTTATCGGGCGTTGGCCAGTCCGGCGTTCATTGCGCGTCATTTTCCGGAAGGCGTTCGCGCCGACCGACTGGCGAAAACCCCGGCGCTGGTCTTTGGCCCGGATGATTTCCTACAGCATCGCTACCTTGCTTCGCTGGGTGTGGATGGAGGTTTCGAACACCATTTATGCCCCTCGTCTGAAGGCTTCATTCGCTTGACCGAAGCCGGTCTTGGCTGGGGGCTGGTCCCGGAATTACAGGTGCGCGAGCAACTGGAACGCGGTGTATTGAGGGAGCTTTTGCCAGATAAGCCCATCGACGTGCCGCTGTACTGGCATCATTGGCGCAATGGCGGTCAACTTCTGGGGTTGTTGACCGATCAATTGTTGCGTTCGTCGAAGCAATGGCTGGTGCCGTTGGATTGACGGACAGCGTCAAGATCTCTCGAAATACGCGAAACGAAAGACATCGGAGTACTACATGAAAATTCTGGTCACCGGCGCAAGCGGCTTCATTGGCGGACGCTTTGCGCGTTTCGCGTTGGAGCAGGGCCTGGACGTACGGGTCAACGGTCGCCGGGCCGAAAGCGTCGAACACCTGGTGCGTCGTGGCGCCGAGTTTATTCAGGGCGACTTGAGCGACCCGGAACTGGCGCGTGACCTGTGTTCAGACGTCGAAGCCGTGGTCCATTGCGCAGGGGCGGTGGGGCTGTGGGGGCGCTATCAGGACTTTCATCAAGGCAACGTCCAGGTCACCGAAAACGTGGTCGAGGCTTGTCTGAAGCAGCGCGTTCGTCGATTGGTGCACTTGTCGTCGCCTTCGATCTACTTCGATGGCCGCGATCACTTGGGGTTGACCGAAGAACAGGTGCCCAAGCGTTTCAAACATCCCTACGCGGCGACCAAATTCCTGGCGGAGCAAAAGGTTTTCGGCGCCCAGGAATTCGGCCTCGAAGTCCTGGCGCTGCGCCCGCGTTTCGTCACGGGCGCCGGTGACATGAGCATTTTTCCGCGATTGCTGAAAATGCAGCGTAAAGGACGCTTGGCGATCATCGGTAACGGCCTGAACAAGGTCGATTTCACCAGCGTGCAAAACCTCAACGAAGCGCTGCTCAGCAGTTTGCTCGCCAGCGGCTCGGCCTTGGGCAAGGCCTACAACATCAGTAATGGAACGCCGATTCCATTGTGGGATGTGGTCAATTACGTCATGCGCAACATGGACGTCCCACAAGTGACGCGCTACCGTTCCTACGGTTTGGGTTATACCGTCGCGGCGCTCAACGAAGGGGTGTGCAAGCTGTGGCCGGGGCGTCCCGAGCCGACCTTGTCGCGACTGGGCATGCAGGTCATGAACAAAAACTTCACCCTGGACATCAGCCGCGCCCGGCATTATTTGGACTACGATCCGAAAGTCAGCCTCTGGGCCGCCCTCGATGAATTTTGCAGTTGGTGGAAGGCTCAGGACATCCGCTGACGTTCCAACCGCGCCTGCCAGCACTGAACCGAGTAGGGTGAAGAGAGTCAATCGGTGCGGCAGTGGGGTTTATACTCGCCGCATAAAGCCATCACCGCGTTCCACAAAGGTTGACTCAATGTCCATGCGTAACGATGCCAACGACGATTTCGAGAATGTACCTAGCTTGCGTGCCGACAGCCTCGACGATGATGATTTTCCGCCTACCGTTCGTACTCGCGTGCATTCGCGGCCGGCGCCGGTGGTCCAGGTCAAAAGCGCCAGCACCGGCCCGCTCTGGGCCTTGGTCGGCGCGTTGTTTATTGCGTTTGCCGGCCTTGCCTGGTGGAGTTTTCAGCAGATCTCGCTGATGGAACAACAACTGGTCGCAACCCAGGAAAGTTTCGCGCGTATTAGTGAGGAAGCCGCGGGGCGCTTGCAGGACATTTCCGGCAAGGTCGTCGCCAGCCAGACCAACGTCACCAGCGACAGCGAAGCGTTGAAACTGCAAATCAAGGACCTGGAATCCAAACTGCTGGATCAAGGCAAACAGCAGCAAGGCGTTGTCGGCCAAGCCTCCGATCTGGACAAGCGTCTGGCGCAGATGAGGGCACAATCCAGCGATCTTGATAAGCGTCTGGCGCAACTCACCGCCCAGGACACCGAGCACCAGACGGCCAATACGCAATTGCAGGCGCAGGTCAAAGACTTGAGCGCTGAGTTGACCGCCCTGAAAAGCGCGCCGGACGACAGCAGCAAATTCGACGCTCAGCTCAAAAGCCTCGGCGCTGACATCGCCGCGCTGAAAAAACAAGGCAATCCAAGCGCCGCGATCGAGCGTCTGGAGCAAGAGATGATTGTGCTCAAAAGCGAGCAGGACAACCGCCCGGCCGCTGTGCAAGGCGCCACCAATACCGCCGAGTTCGACGCGTTCCGCGGTCAGGTCACCCGCAACATCAACACCCTTCAGGCGCAGATCCAGAATCTGCAGCAGCAGCTTCGCGCTCGGGGGCAATAGTCTGCAGTTGCTGGATATCGGTGGCGAGGGAGCTTGCTCCCGCTGGGTGGCGAAGCCGCCCCAAAACCATTCACCGCCGTTCTTCAGTTAAATCGCGGTGCCTCGTTTACGACTGCTGCGCCCGAACGCGAACCGGCCGGCGGGAGCAAGCTCCCTCGCCACGTCCTGCGTGTTCCTGAATATTCGTACAACTCCCCAAGCCGTCTACGCTTTTGAAACACCTAAAAGAACGAGGGATGCACTATGGGGGTTCTGCACAAACTGGCCTTACTGGGCGGGGCGCTCTTGCTGTGCCTCGGGCAGGCTCACGCCGCCGACACAGAAAAGGAAGACAGTCAGGCCGCCAAAGCCTTGCTGGAGAAGGCCCTGGCCTACTACCACGACAATGGCGACAAGGCCTTCGCGGCATTCAGTCGTCAAGGCGAATTTGTCGACAAGGATCGCTACGTCTTTGTGGTCGACACCAAGGGTGTGATGCTCGCGAGCGGCGGGCCATCTGCGGCGTTGATCGGGCGCGATGTCACCGAAACCCTCGGGCCGGACTTGCAGAAAGCCTTCAAGGACGCCGTGAACGTGCCGCAGAGCAATGGCATTCAGGAGGCGGAATACCGCTGGCAGAACTGGGCTGACGGCAAGGTCGAGCGCAAACATGTGTTCTATCAGCGCGTCGGTCAGCGGATTCTGGCGGTCGGTTACTACCGGCCACGGGCGTCGGCGGAACAGGCCATGGCGCTGCTGAACAAAGCCGCGACCGACCTGGCCAAGGATGAGAAGGGCACACTGACCGCGATCAATTCCCTCAAGGGCGGTTACTTGCAGGATGACCTGTATGTGTTCGTCGTCGACCTGAACACCCAGCGTTATGTGGCCCACGGCACCAATCTGCGGCTGGTCAATACCGACTTTGGCGCGATCAAGGACCCGGAAGGCAAACCGGTGGGCGAGGAGATCCTGGCGTTGATGGCCAAAAAGGATTATGGCGAATACGAATACCGCTGGAAAAACCCGGTGACCAACAAGGTTGAGGACAAGCATGCCTACCTGAAAAAGGTCGGGCATTTTCTGGTGGCTGTCGGGTATTACAGTCCTTGATTCTTCGATGCCTGTAATGGCCCTTTCGCGAGCTAGCCCGCTCCCACATTTAACCGAGTTCTCCTATAAGAATGCGATCAAATGTGGGAGCGGGCTTGCTCGCGAATGCAGGCGACTCGGTCTCCCTACCGGACCTTGTCTTCCCGCCCCCGCAACAACATATTCGGCATCGCAACCGCCGCCGCCAGCCCCAGCAATGACACCCCCGCACTGACCATCAACAAATGCCGAAAGGTCAGCAACAACTCAGCGCGCAAGGCGTTTTGTGCATCCCCCGGTGCGGCATTCAAGCCGTCGAGCAAGACATTGCCCGAACTGCCCTCGGCAATCAGCGACGAACCGGCGATGTGGGCAAAGCTGGAGTCCTGCAACAACGCCAGCAGCAGCGCCGACATCAACGCCACCCCCATCGCGCCACCCAGCGAGCGAAACAGGTTGGTGGTGCTGGTGGCGACGCCGATATCGCGCTGGTCCACCGAGTTCTGCGTGCCGACCAATGACGTCGGGAACTGCATGCCGCTGGCGATCCCGCACAACAACATGAACAGACTACTGAGCACAAAGGCCTGAGGCGGGCTGAAGGCCATGCCCAGAATTGCCATCGGCATGAGCGCAGCACCGGTCAGGATCATCGGTTTGTAGCGCCCGGTCACCGAAGTTCGGCGTCCAGCAAAGTAGGCACCCATCGGCAAACCCATGGCCAACGGCAACAGGTGCAGCGCGGCGCTGTCGGCCCCGGCGCCGGTGACGCTCTGGAAGCGCAGCGGCATCAGCACGATCAGCGAGATCGCCTGGAAGCTAGTGAAGAAAATCGTGCACCAGCACAGGATCGCGTTGCGGTTGGCGAACAAATGCATCGGCAGCAACGGTTCCCGCGCTCGGCGTTCATGCCAGACGAACACCCCAAGCACCACCACCGCACAAGCAAACAGTCCCAGCACTTCGGCGCTGCGCCACGAATGACCTTGGCCGACTTGAGTGATGCCCAGCAACAACGCGGTCAAACCGATGATCATCAACAACGTGCCGAGGTAGTCGATGATCGGTTTGCGCTGCGGCACCGGCAGCCCGACCAGTGTGCGATTGGCCACCAGCCAGGCACCAACGCCCAGCGGCAGATTGATCAAAAACACCCAACGCCAGGACAAGTACTCGGTCATGTAGCCGCCAAGCACCGGGCCCGCCACGCTGGCCACGGCGTACATGCTGCTGAAATAGCCCTGATAACGACCCCGTTCCCGGGGCGGGACGATGTCACCGATGATTGCCTGACTGACCGAAATCATCCCGCCCGCGCCGATGCCTTGAATGATCCGCGCCAGCACCAATTGCTCCATGCTCTGGGCCATGCCGCAGAACAACGAGGCGAGGGTGAACAGCCCCATGCCGAACAGCATCAGCTTGCGCCGACCATACAAATCGCCGAGCTTCCCGTAAATCGGCACCGCCACCGTCATCGCCACCATGTACCCGGAAATCACCCAGGCCAGCAGGCTGACGTCCTTGAATTGCGCGGAAATCGCCGGCATCGAGACGGCGACGATGGTCTGGTCCAGCGCGCCGAGAAAAATCGCCAGCATCAGGGCTATCAGCACGCTGCGAATGGCCGGTTTGGGCGTGTCAGGCTGGTTGAGATTGGTCACGGTAAAACCTGCGGGCAGTGATGGGCCCGCAAGGCGTACGGCGAGCGGGAATGCTCGCCAGTGTAAGTCGATAGCAAGCTATTCGATAGCCTCGTACGGAAGCCCGACGTAATTTTCTGCAATGGTTTTTCGACCGGCTTCGGAGCCGACAAAGTAGTCCAGCTCCGACTCGCTGATGCGCTGGCTGAAGGCGTCATGGTCGTCGAAGCGGTGCAGCATCGAGGTCATCCACCAGGAAAAGCGCTCGGCTTTCCACACTCGGCGCAGACAGATTTCGGAGTATTTCTCCAGCAAGTCCACGCGTCCCTCCTGGTAAACCTTCAACAGAATATTGAACAGCGTGCTGACGTCACTGGCGGCCAGGTTCAGGCCTTTGGCGCCGGTGGGTGGAACGATGTGTGCCGCGTCGCCGACCAGGAACATCCGCCCGAACTGCATCGGTTCGACCACAAAACTGCGCAGCGGCGCGATGCTTTTTTCGATGGACGGGCCAGTGACCAACGACGCTGCCAACGCTTGCGGCAGACGCGATTTCAGCTCATCCCAGAAGCGTTGATCAGACCAGTCCTGCACTTGATCCTCGGCCGGCACCTGGAGGTAATAACGCGTACGGGTTGCCGAGCGCATGCTGCACAGGGCAAAACCGCGCTCGTGGCGGGCATACACCAACTCCTCGTGTACCGGCGGCGTGTCGGCGAGAATGCCGAGCCAGCCAAACGGGTAGACCCGTTCGAAGACCTTGAGGCAGTCGTCGGGGATCGACTGGCGTGCCACACCATGGAAGCCATCGCACCCGGCGATGTAGTCGCAATCGAGGCGGTACGTCTCGCCATCCTTCTCAAATGTCACAAAGGGTTCTGCGGTTTTCATCCCGTGCGGTACGACATTGCTGGCGTTGTAAATCGTCTGCGCGCCAGCCTCCCGACGAGCGGCCATCAGGTCGCGGGTGACCTCGGTCTGGCCATAGACCATCACGGTTTTGCCGCCGGTCAAGGCATGCAGATCGATATGCACCTGGCGGCCATCGAGCGCCAGTTCGAAGCCGGTGTGCACCAGCCCTTCAGCATCCATGCGCTGCCCCACCCCGGCCCGACGCAACAGCTCTACCATGCCTTGTTCAAGCACGCCGGCACGGATTCGGCCGAGTACATAATCCGGGGTCTGGCGTTCAAGAATGAGGGTGTCGATGCCGGCGTTGTGCAGCAATTGGCCGAGCAGTAAACCGGAGGGGCCGGCGCCAATGATGGCGATTTGGGTCTTCAGTGTTTTCATTGTTTTTAAGACTCGCAAGCTCCACGCGACCACGGCCGGTGAATTATTTTTATGGATCGAGTGCTTGCATTTTTCTCTTGCGAGTCTGTCAATTGAAGGGGAAAACTGAGCCGATACCTGTACATTCTGCCAATCAGTGCGATTATCGCCCGTCACCTCGAGGCCTTGGATGAACAAGCCTGACCTGCCTTCGATTCCAGTGTTCAAGCTGTACGGTGAAAGCCTGGACTGGCCGACCCCGGACTTGCTGCACTGCGAAACCATTTCCAAACGCAGCCGCGAACACCACTGGGAAATCAAACCCCACCGCCACGCGGATCTGTGCCAGTTACTCTTCGTCTTCAAAGGTCAGGCAGAGCTTGAAATCGAAGGTAAACGCACGCAACTGACTGAACCGGCGATCCTGATCCTGCCGCCGTTGTCGGTGCATGGTTATCGATTTTCCGAGGACGTTGAAGGGTTTGTATTGACCCTGGCCGCGCCGCTGGTTGCCCATTTGCAGGCGCAACTGGGCAACTCGGTGAATGCGCTGGCCCAGCCCGAAAGCTACCCGGCGGGCAAGGACGGCGACTACCTCAATAGCCTGTTTTCTGCACTGCAAGAGGAATACACCGGTCACCAGTCGGCGCGTGAAATGCTCATGCATTCACTGGTCAGCGTGATCATGGTCTGGGTCAGCCGGCAGGTGATCACGCGCCGCAACGCCAGCCAGCGTCCGCAGCGCGCCCGGGAATACCTCAACGGGTTTATTCAACTGGTGGAAGAAACTTACCGCCAGCACGTCAAGGTCGAAGACCTGGCGCATCGGCTGGGAATTTCCGTGTCCCACCTCAACGGCACCTGCCGTGAACTGGCGGGACAACCGGCGTTGCAGATCATGCACGAGCGGCAATTGCTGGAGGCCAAGCGCTTGCTGACCTACACCAGCATGACCATCTACGAAATGTCTGACGTGTTGGGGTTTTCCGATCCGACCAACTTCACGCGCCTGTTCCGGCGTCGAGTGGGGATATCGCCCAAGGCGTTTCGCGACCGCTTGAAGGCCGATCAGGACAACGAGGCCTGATCCCCTTCGTCACCGCAGGGCGTTGAGGGTCGCGTTGTGGGGGATGCAGCGCTCGAAGTTGCAGCTCGCAAACTCGCGGGGCAGTTGGCGCGCCTGCTCGACCCGCCAGGCCGCGGTGCCATACAGCGCCAGCGTCACCGCGCAGGTGATGAAAATGGTGAGGTACCTTCTTGTTTTGATGTTCATGGCGTTGACCTCTGAACGAATACCCTTGGGTATTACTTTGAGCATAGGTCAGCGCCAGTGAGTTGCCACTAAAGCGGCCTCGCATGTAGCCCGATATTCAGAACACTGATGTACCCCTTGTAGGCGCTGGCTTGCCGGCGATAGCGGACTGTCAGTCAGCATCATTGTTGGATGTGACGACGCCATCGCGAGCAAGCTCGGCTCCTACAGGGGGAGGTGTTTACAGGCCGATATCCCACTGGGGCGTTTCGGGGAATCTGACCACCAGAAAATCCAGCAGGCTGCGCAGCGCCGCCGGCATGTGTTTGCGTGAGGCGTACACCGCGTAGATGTTCATCTGCCGGGGCTCGGCTTGGGGCAGCAGGCGGATCAGTTCGCCGCGGTGAATATGTACGCCCGCCTGATAACTCGGCAGCATCGCCACCCCCGCGCCGGCCATCGCCGCGCGCAGCAACGTGCTGGCTTCGTTGGCGCTGATGTTGCCTTGCACCGGTACCGAGACCGATTCGCCGCCCTCCTCGAAATGCCAAAGGCTTTTGCCAAAGTAGGAATGGGTCAGGCAGTTATGCCGGCTCAGATCCTCCACCCGCTGCGGCGTCGGATGTTCGCGCAGGTAAGCGGGGGAGGCGCAGATCACCGAGCGACAGACCGTCAGCCGCCGGGCAATCAGGTTCGGGTCCAGGTCGTTGCTGGTGCGAATCGCCAGATCAATGCGTTCATCCACCAGGTTCACCGTGCGGTCGAGCATCTGCATGTCGATGCTGACGCCTGGGTAACGTTTGACGAAGGCCGCCATGGCGTCCGCCAGTTGTGCCTGACCAAACGAGGTGCTGACGCTGATCCGCAACGCGCCTCGTGGCGTATCGTCCGGCTCGCTGACAGCGGCTTGCATGTCTGTGGATAAGTCGAGCATCTGCCGACAGCGGGGCAGCATATCGATACCGGCGGCGGTCAGGCTCAATTTGCGGGTCGTGCGGTGCATCAGCCGGGCGCCGAGCCAATCCTCCAACTCCGCCAGATAGCGCGACACCACCGGCCGTGACAGGTCCAACTGGTCAGCGGCGGCCGACTGGCTGCCGAGGTCGACCACGGTGACGAACACCCGCATTGCTTGTAGACGATCCATGATTTGCACGCTTTCAGAAACAAACTATGTTCCAGCATCGCATTTTTTGTACTGAGTCATGCAACTAAGCTCCGTCCCATCGCCAAGCATGGCATTCGGACAATGGAGCAACACATGATCGGTTTCACCACCCTCAAGCGTATTTTGCTGGCCACCGCCACATTCGGCTTCGCGGCCCATGCGGCGGCATCGACCCTGACGCTGGATGTCTACAACCCCGGCGACAAGGCGATCTTCCCGGTGACTTCGGTACTGGTCAGTGGCGAGAAGGAGGCGATTCTGGTGGATGCGCAGTTCGGCAAATCCCAGGCCGAACAGGTCGTCGAGAAAATCCGCGCCAGCGGCAAGCAACTGACCACCATCTACATCAGCCACGGGGACCCGGATTACTACTTCGGTCTCGACACCCTGGCTACCGCGTTCCCCAACGCCAAAGTGCTCGCCTCGCAGCCGACCGTGGACCACATCAAGCACACCGTCGACGGCAAACTGGCGTTCTGGGGCCCAAAAATGGGCGTCGACGTACCGGCGAAAACCATCGTGCCGCAGGTACTCAAGGGCGACAGCCTGATGCTGGAAGGGCAGAAGTTGCAGGTGGTGGGGCTGGAGGGTAAACAGCCGGATCGCACCTTTGTCTGGATTCCGTCGATCAAAGCGGTTGTCGGTGGGGTAGTCGTGGCAGAGAACATCCACGTCTGGATGGCCGATACGCAAACCCCGCAGTCTCACGCCGATTGGTTGACTACGCTGCACGCCATCGAAACCTTGAAACCGAACACCATCGTGCCGGGTCATTACCTCAGTGACAGCGCCCGTTCGCTTGCCGCTGTGCAGTTCACCGCGGATTACATCAAGGCGTTCGACGAAGAAACCGTCAAGGCCAAAGACTCGGCCGCACTGATCGTAGCCATGAAAAAACGCTTCTCGACGCTGGGCGAAGAAAGCTCGCTGGAGCTGAGCGCCAAAGTCGCCAAGGGCGAGATGAAGTGGGGGTGAATGAGGTTATCCGTGAACGGCATATCTGTGGCGAGGGAGCTTGCTCCCGCTGGAGTGCGAAGCGCTCCCGGCAGTGTGTCAGACATACCGCATCCTCCAGTTTTGCGACTGCTTCGCAGCCGAGCGGGAGCAAGCTCCCGCGCCACAATGAGCATTGCCAACCCATTTAAACCCAACCCGACTGGAGAATGTCATGAGCAAAATCGCAATCATCGGTGCCACCGGCCGTGCCGGCAGCCAACTGTTGGAAGAGGCGCTGCGTCGTGGTCACAGTGTCACCGCCATTGCCCGCGACACGTCGAAGATCAGCCAGCGTGCCGGTGTGGTGAGCAAGAATGTCGATGCGCTTGATGCCGACGCCTTGCAAGCAGCTATCGCCGGTCACGATGTGGTCATCAGCGCCGCGCATTTTTCGACGCTGCCCGCTGCTGCCGTGATCGGGCCGGTGAAAAAGGCCGGGGTGAAACGTCTGCTCGTGGTCGGCGGCGCCGGTTCGCTGTTGTTGCCGGACGGAACTCGCGTGATCGACAGCAAGGGCTTTCCCGAGGCGTACAAGGCCGAGGCAGGGGCCGGTGCTTTGTTCCTTGAGAACCTGCGTCAGGAAAACGAGCTGGACTGGACCTTCCTCTCACCGTCGGCGGAGTTTGTCGAAGGTGAACGCACCGGCGTGTTTCGGATCGGCAAGGATGATTTGCTGGTGGGCAGTGCAGGGCGCAGCTGGATTACGTTTTTCGATTATGCGATTGCGATGATCGATGAAGTGGAAGTGTCGAAGCATTCCCGCCAGCGGTTCACCGTCGGTTACTGAGTTCACCGATCCCTTGTAGGAGTGAGCCTGCTCGCGATGGCGTTGGGTCAGTCGACATCACCGTTGAATGATCAACCGCAATCGCAAGCAGGCTCACTCCCACAGGAACCGCATCAAGGCTTTCGGGTTTCAGCGTGCCTGAGCCTGCTCCACCAACCACCCCAACAATTCCTGCAACTTCGGCGAAGGTGCGGGCTTTTGCGGCAATACCAGGTAATACCCCAGCCCCGTCTTCACCTTCAATTCAAACGGCATGACCAGCCGCCCGGCGCTCAAGTCATCGCCAATCAACGACCAGTCTCCGATCGCCACACCCGTCCCTTGGGACGCCATCGACATCGCCAGGTCCAGGGTTTCGAAGTGCTGACCCTTGCTGACATTGCTCAGGCGAACATTGGCCGTGGCCAGCCAGGCTTTCCAGTCCCGCTCATCACGGGTGGGATGCAGCAGCATGTGCTGCTCAAGATCTTCGGGTGTCAGCAAAGGCACCGGACCTTCGAGCAACGGCTTGGAGCAGACCGGCGTCAACTGTTCATCAAACAGGCGTTGAGACACCAGCGCACTGTCCGGTGGTGCGCCATACATCACCGCCGCATCGAACTGTTCGCGATGAAAATCCACGCCGTGCTTGACCGTCGTGGTCAGTTCCACCGGCACGTCCGGACGTTCTCTCTGCCATTGCACAAGACGCGGCAGCAGCCAGCGCATGACGCACGTCGGGGCCTTGAGTTGCAGGGTTTCGCGCTTTTGGCCGATCTGTTCGACCGCCTCGTCGATCAACCCGAAAATCTGCTGAACCCGTGGCAGCCATTCGCGTCCTTCGGCCGTCAGATCGAGGCCGCGAGCCTGGCGGATAAACAGCTCATAACCCAGATGATCTTCCAGCCCGGCGATCTGTCGGCTGACCGCGCCTTGGGTGATGTGCAGCTGTTCGGCGGCCCGGGTGAAATTGCAGCACTGTGCGGTAATCAAAAAGCTGTGGAGCGCCGACAGGGGAGGCAGTCGTTTCATTGGGATCCAAGGTATGACGTGAGGACATGGCTTGTATGACTTTTTATCCATTGTTGCGGCTACGTGTCGCCCGTTCCAATGAGGCCATCCCTGGACCTGCCCACCCATCATAAACAATGCGCAGGCCCGGCGTCTCAAACGAACAAGAAGGGCAAATCAGATGGCGACGTGCGGCGAAGTATTGGTCAAGTTACTCGAAGATTATGGGGTCGAGCAGGTGTTCGGCATTCCCGGGGTTCATACCGTGGAGCTGTATCGCGGGCTGGCCCGTTCGAGCATCAACCACGTCACTCCACGTCACGAACAGGGCGCCGGTTTCATGGCCGACGGTTATGCACGCACCAGCGGCAAACCGGGTGTGTGCTTCATCATCACCGGCCCTGGCATGACCAACATCACCACCGCCATGGGTCAGGCTTACGCCGATTCGATCCCGATGCTGGTGATCTCCAGCGTGCAATCGCGCAGCCAGTTGGGCGGCGGTCGCGGCAAGCTGCATGAACTGCCGAACCAGGGCGCATTGGTTGCCGGCGTGGCGGCGTTTTCCCACACCTTGATGTCGGCGTCCGAGTTGCCAGGCGTACTGGCGCGTGCCTTTGCGCTGTTCCAGGCCGGTCGTCCGCGTCCGGTGCACATCGAAATTCCGTTGGATGTTTTGGTCGAAGAAGCTGATGACCTGCTGACCAGCGTACCGGTGAACATCGACCGCGCTGGCGCATCGCCGACCGCCGTTTCGCGCATGACCGAATTGCTGGCCGGCGCCAAGCGTCCGCTGATTCTCGCCGGTGGCGGTGCCATCGATGCCGCCGCTGAACTGACTGAACTGGCCGAACTGCTGGACGCACCGGTGGCACTGACCATCAACGCCAAAGGCATGCTCGAATCCAGCCACCCGTTGCTGATCGGTTCCACCCAAAGCCTGGTCGCGACGCGTGCACTGGTGGCCGAGGCCGACGTGGTATTGGCCATCGGCACCGAGCTGGCCGAGACCGACTACGACGTCACCTTTGCCGGTGGTTTCGAGATTCCTGGTCAATTGCTACGCGTGGACATCGACCCGGACCAGACCGTGCGCAACTATCCGCCGCACGTGGCGCTGGTGTCTGACTCGCGCAACGCCGCCCAGGCTTTGCTGAGTGCGCTGTCCCAGCAGGCGCTGGCCGAGCGTCGCAGCGATTGGGGGCAGGCCCGTGCCGCCCGTTTGCGTAAAGACCTTGCCGAGACCTGGGATGCCCCGACACTGGCCCAGACTTGCTTCCTTGAAACGGTATTGCGCGTGCTGCCGGACGCTGTGTTCGTCGGCGATTCGACCCAGCCTGTCTACACCGGCAACCTGACGTTCAACCCCGAGCGCCCACGTCGCTGGTTCAACTCGTCCACCGGTTACGGCACCCTCGGTTACGCCTTGCCGGCCGCTATCGGCGCCTGGCTTGGCGGTAGCGTTGAAGGCGGTTCGCGTCCGCCGGTGGTGTGTCTGATCGGTGACGGCGGCCTGCAATTCACCCTGCCGGAACTGGCCAGTGCCGTTGAAGCGCGCACCCCGGTGATCGTGCTGCTGTGGAATAACCAAGGCTACGAAGAGATCAAGAAGTACATGGTCAACCGCGCCATCGAGCCGGTCGGCGTCGACATCTACACCCCTGACTTCATCGGCGTGGCCAAGGCACTGGGTTGCGCGGCGGAAGCGATCAGCGGCGTCGAGCAACTGCGTACTGCGCTGCGTTCCGCGGCTGATCGCCAAGGCCCGACCTTGATTGAAATCGATCAGACCCAGTGGATGAAGGCGGTGTCGAAATGACGTTCCCTGCGACGCTGGACGGTCTGTTCATCGACGGTCAATGGTCGGCGGGCAACGAACACCTGCGCGTAATCAACCCGGCGACCGAAGCCCTGTTGACCACCGTCAATGGCGGTGATGCACAGGCCGTCGATCACGCGGTGAGCGCGGCGACCCAGGCGTTCGTGCACTGGTCGAAAACCACGGGCGCCGAGCGTGGCGCCCTGCTGCGCAACATCGCGGCGGGCGTTAAGGCCGGTCGCGAGCAGTTGATGCAGGTGCAGTCGAGCAACAATGGCAAGCCGTTGTTCGAAGCGGCCATCGATGTCGATGACGTGATCGCCACCTTCGAGTATTACGCCGGTCTGGCCGAAGGACTCGACGCTAAACAAGACAGCGCCGTTCAATTGCCGAGCGAAGATTTCAGTGCGCGTCTGCGCCGCGAGCCGGCCGGTGTGGTCGGACTGATCGTGCCGTGGAATTTCCCGATGGTCACCACCGCCTGGAAACTCGCTCCGGCGCTGGCTGCCGGTTGCTGCGTGGTGCTCAAGCCTTCAGAGGTGACGCCGCTGCCGGAGCTGGAGCTGGCGTCAATCATCGCGAAAGCCGGTTTGCCAGCCGGGGTCTTCAACCTGGTGTGCGGCACCGGCCTGGCGGTCGGCGCGCCACTGTCGGCGGATCCGCGCATCGCCAAAATTTCCTTCACCGGCAGCAACGCGGTGGGCGTGCAGGTCATGCAACGCGCGGCGGAAACCGTCAAAGGCGTGAGCCTGGAGCTGGGCGGTAAATCGTCGCTGCTGGTGCTGGCCGATGCCGACGTCGACCTGGCGGTGGAAGTGGCCTGTGGCGGCGGTTTCTTCAATGCCGGGCAAATGTGTTCCGCCACCAGCCGCGTGCTGGTCGCCGACGAACTGGCCGATGAATTCCTGTTGCGTCTGAAGGCGCGCACTGAAGCCATTCGCGTGGCCGACCCGTTCGACCCGGCCGTGGAAATGGGCGCGCTGGTCAATCAGGCGCAATACCAGCGTGTGCTGGGCCACATTGATCGTGGTTTGAGTGCGGGCGCCAAGTTGATTTGCGGCGGGAACCGTCCGGCTGATCTACCGCGCGGTTATTTTTTGCAGCCGACGATCTTCACCGAAGTGCCCCTCGACAGTGCGCTGTGGTGTGAAGAGATTTTCGGCCCGGTGATCTGCGTGCGCAGTTTTGCCTCTGAAGCCGAGGCGATTGCCTTGGCCAACGACAGTCAGTTCGGTCTGGTGGCCAGCGTGGTCACGCGCAATGCCGAAGCGGCTGATCGGGTCGCCAACGCTTTGCAGGCGGGGCTGGTATGGATCAACGCGCCGCAGGTGATCTTCCCGCAGACCGCCTGGGGTGGTTACAAACAGAGCAGCATCGGCCGCGAATTGGGGCCGTGGGGCTTGCAGGCGTTCCAGGAAATCAAACACGTGATTCGGGCTGTCTGACGGCACGAAAAAGGTGAGTGCATGCCTCGAAAGGAGGCATGCACTGGCGTCATGGCTTCAATGAATTTTTATCGATAGTCAGGTGTTTTGCGCAACCTCAGGATGAACCCGTCGGCTCAGCCAAGCCCCCGAAAATACGGGGGATAACGCTGGTCCGGTCGCGCGAATGCAACAGTTTCGACCTGCCTTATACCTACAAAAACAAAGGGAGTCCGTAATGGGCGAGCATGATCTGAACAGACGTCAATTCATCAAAACCGTAGGCGTAGCCTCGGTGGCAGCAGCGGCCATGAGCATGCCGTTCATCAAGGCCAATGCCAGCGATACTCGCTTTGCGGGCAAAACCCTGCGTTTGCTGACCTGGTCCGATGACACAGGCCTGGCAGCCCTGCGCAACATCGCTGCGACCTTCGAAGACAAGTACGGCTGCAAGGTCATCGCTGACCGCACCGGCAGTACCTCGGAAATGGTCGCCAAACTCAAGGCTGGCGGTGATCGTCCGCAGTACGACATCATCACCCTGGCAGGCGTCGGTGCCGAAGGTCTGGCCGCCGCCAACCTGCTGGAAAAACCCGACCTCAACCGTATTCCCAACCTGGTCGACGTACCGGAAAAATACCGCACCGGCGCCAATGGCCACGGTATCGGTTACCTCCTGTGGTGCAACAGCCTGGTCTACAGCACTCGCACCCAGAAAGAAGCCCCGACCAGCTACGCCTCCCTGTGGGACGCCGACGCCGCGCCGAACATCTTCCTGCCGCCGCCAAACTGGACCGAGGCCATGGACCTGATCATCATCGCCGCCAAACTGGCCGGTGGTGACGAGCACAACATTGAGCCGGGCTTCAAGAAACTCGCCGAGCTGAAAGATCGTGTGGTGACCCTGGGTGAAAACCCGAACCAGATCGCCGAGCTGTTCCGCACCGGTTCCCTGGACATGGGCGGCCTGTACGCGCCAGCATTCTTCCCGAAACAAATCCGCGATCCGGCCTACGGTCTGGGCGCCACGTTCGGCATGAAGGAAGGTTTCTACACCGACCTGATGCTCTCGGTCATGCCGAAGAACCGTCCGGGCGACACCGACATGGCGTACGCCTTCATCAACCACTCTCTGGACCCACTGGTGCAGGGCAAGATGGCTGAAGACATCTACAACGGCCCGGTCAACGCCAAGGCGATCATCTCCGCCGAAGCGCGCAAGAGCCCGTACATCCTCACGCCAGAGCAGATTGCCGAGAAGGCGATCATGCACGACAACGCCTTCCTGGCCACCGTGCATGACCAATGGATTCGTCGCTACACGGAAATCTTTTCTTCCTGATCTGAATCGCAGGGAGGTTCTTCGAACCTCATCGCGGGCAAGCCTTGCTCCTACAAGAGCAGCACCTTACCTGTAGGAGCATGGCTTGCCCGCGATCGAGTGCGCAGCACTCGCCGAGATCTTCCATTGACGAGACCCTTGCTATGGAACACCAACCTCTGACTCATCCGGTAAGCGTCGCCCCCGAGCGTGCGCAACGGGGTGTTTCGCCGACGACCCGCGCCTGGTTTTTCCTGACGCCGTCGATGCTGTTTCTCGGTGTACTGATCGCCGCCAGCCTGCTGGTCCTGCGCATGAGCGTGGGCACCAAAGGCGCGGAATGGACCGGGTTCAGCCTGGCCAGTTACGCCCAATTGCTGGAACCGTATTACCTCAAATCCTTGCTGCTGACCCTGCGCCTGGCGCTGATCAGCGCTGTGATCGCCGTGGTGCTGGCGATCCCGGTGGCCTACACCATGTCGCGCCTGACCTCGCCGTTCGTGCGCCGGATTTTCCTCGCCGCGGTGCTGTTGCCGCTGCTGGTCAACCTGCTGCTGCAAAGCTACGGCTGGCTGGTGATTCTCGGCCCGGGCGGAATGCTCAATCAGGCGCTGATGGGCCTGGGACTGATCAAACGACCGATCATGCTGCTGTACAACCAGAACGGCGTCTTGATGGGCCTGGTGCAAACCGCGTTCCCGTTGGCCGTGTTGCCAATCGCCAGCGCCATGCGCGGCGTCGCCCGTACTTACGAAGAAGCCGCTGCGACCCTGGGCGCCAGTCGCTTCCAGGTGTTCCGTCAGGTGGTTCTGCCGATGAGTTTTCCGGGGATCATCACCGGTGCAACGTTGGTATTCGCTTACAACGCCAGCAGTTTCGTGGTGCCTTTGCTGCTTGGTGGCCGTCGCGTGCCGATGCTGGCGGTGATGGTTCATGACCAGATCGCGCCACTGATGAACTGGCCCGCCGCGTCCGCTGCCGGTGTGGTGTTGATTGTCACTACCCTGGCGATCATGACGTTCTCTGAATACTTTACTGGCCGCCGTCGGCGCATGCTGGAGGCTTCGCAATGAGTACCCTGATCAAGAAACGTTATGGGCTGCTGCCGGGCGAAACCGGCAAGTTCGCCGGCATTCTCTCGGGCTTCATCCTGCTGCTGGCAGTGTTGCCGATCCTGACCATGATCGTGATGTCGTTCAGCGGTTCGTCGAACCTCGACTTTCCGCCGACCAGCTACAGCCTGCAATGGTACAAGGCCGCCTGGCACACCTTCGTCTCGCCGGACGGCAACGACGTGCTGAGCCTGGGCAAAGCCATGACGACCAGCCTGATGGTCGCGTGCCTGACCATGGTCTTCGCCACGATCATCGCGGTGCCGGCGTCTTATGCGCTGACCCGTTGCGAGTTCCATGGCAAAGCCGTGGCGCTGCAATTGATGTCGCTGCCGTTGGTGTTTCCGATGGTGGTGTTGGGCCTGGCGTTGCTGCTGGTGTTCGACAGCCTGCCGTTCCAGATGACCACCTCGCGACTGGTGATTGCCCACGTGATCCTGGCGTTGCCATTCGTGGTGAAAAACTGCACCGCGGCGATGCTGTCCATTGGCAGCGAAGTCGAGGAGGCCGCGCAAATGCTCGGTGCTTCGCCGACCCGGGCGATTGTCGATGTGGTGGTGCCGTTGATGAAGTCGGGGATCCTGGCAGGTGCGCTGCTGGCGTTCATCGTTTCTTTCAACGAATTCACCGTGACCTATTTCCTCTACACCATCGACGTGATGACCGTGCCGATCTGGATGTACAGCCGCACCGTGTCTTCGCTCGACCCTACCGTTTTCTCGTTTGCCGTGCTGATCGTGCTGATCGACTTCGTCCTGATTTGGGCGCTGGAGAAGCTAGTCGGTGAAGGTGGCGTTTCGTTCTAGCTTCTGCCTGGAGGTGCCTGCGCTCGATCATGCTGCGTTAAAAGTCCGCTCAGAATGCTCATTGACTAAAGTCAACTCCGCTTCTTCGCAGACTTTTGCCTTGCCTGATCTTCGCTCGGCGACCTCCAGCCAGAACCTTATTTTTTAGGTGATTCACATGTCTGGTCTGATTCTGGAAAACGTCGAGAAACACTACGGCTCGGCCTGCGCGGTAAAAGATGTAAACCTGCATTTGCCCGAGGGCAAACTGGTGTGCTTCCTCGGCCCGTCGGGCTGCGGTAAAACCACCTTGCTGCGGATGATCGCGGGCCTCGAAACCCTCACCGGCGGCGAGATTCGCCTGGACGGCGTAGACATTGGCCACACCCCGGCGCACGAGCGCAATTTCGGCATGGTGTTTCAATCGCTGGCCTTGTTCCCGCACATGACGGTGGGGGAGAACATCGCTTATCCGCTGAAACTGCGTGGTGTCAGCAAAGCTGATCAGCAGAAGCGAGTGGTGGAATTGCTGGAGCTGATTCAGCTGCAGGAAATGATTGATCGCCCGGTGGCAAAACTTTCCGGCGGTCAGCGTCAGCGCGTGGCGATTGCCCGGGCGATTGCTTCGCGACCAAAAATCCTCCTGCTGGATGAGCCGCTGTCGGCGCTGGACGCCAAGCTGCGTGAATCGATGCAGGTGGAAATCCGTCAGCTGCAACAACGCCTCAACATCACGACGATCATGGTGACCCACGATCAGCGGGAAGCGATGACCATGGCTGATATCGTCGTGGTGCTGGGTGAACATCGCGTGCAGCAAGTCGGCACGCCGATTGAAATCTACCGCCACCCGGCCAACGAATTTGTCGCGGACTTTATCGGTTCCGGCAACATCTTCCCGGCCACGGCGCTGGGCAATGGCAAGGTTGGTTTGCCAGGTGGCGATGCACTGGACGTGCCGATCTGCAGCAGCATTGTGGTCGGCGAGAAAGTGAAGATGCTGATTCGCCCTGAAGACCTGCAACTGTCGCACCCGCAGGCGACGGCGGGGAACCGCTTGCTGGGCAAGGTGACGTTCGTGCGCGATATCGGCGCGACGATTGAAACCACGGTGGAGTGTTCCGGGGTGACGTTTACCGCGCTGAGCACGCCGTGCCAGGGGTTTGGGTTGAGCATTGGCAACCCGGTGTCGGTGACCTTGCCGGCAGAGTCTTGCCGCGTGTTGGGTGCCTGATCCCGATTTGATTGTGGCTTTGCCGGCTCTTTGGCGGGCAGTTCCCAAAGCTGTGGGAGCAGCCGGAGTTCAAATTGAATCTGGCGAAGTCACGGTAGTACTGAAATAGGGGACGTGGCAGGTGATGGTGGTGATCCGTCGGCAGGACGCGGCGATAATGCCATCACCGTGTCCATCGGATGCTTGTGGCCGATTTCTGCCTATCACGACCCGCGGAAAATTTAGCTATGAATAATTTGTTCGGGGCTATCCAGTGCCGCAAGGAAGTGGTGTTCACCCTCAGCTCCCCAACATTGGATATTTGGATCGACGGGGCTACGGCCAGGACCCGACGCTTCCGAGCGTGAGATGTCAAGCGAGCTCAACGATATGCAATTTGTCGATGAGGATATCGCATCAACCACTGTCGACTCGGTACTGAAAGACCCGCACGCCATCTATTCCGCAGGGCATTCCCATGAGTGATACGTTGACCCGGCTGGCCCAAGTGCTGGTAGAGCGCAAAGGCGCCGCCGTCGACAGCTCGTACGTCGCCAGCCTGTACCACAAGGGCTTGAACAAGATTCTGGAAAAAGTCGGCGAAGAATCGGTCGAAACCATCATTGCCGCCAAGGACGCCGCCGTCAGTGGCGACTGCAGTGATGTGATCTACGAGACCGCCGATTTATGGTCCCACAGCATGGTCATGCGCAACTCGGGCAGCATCCACAGGCTGTACTCGATGAACTGGACCGTCGTTTCGGTCTCTCCGGACACGCCGAGAAAGCCTCGCGCCCGTCCGCCTGAACAATGATTAGAGAGGAGCAGCAACATGGGCATTTTTGACTGGAAACACTGGATCGTCATCCTGGTTGTTGTCGTGTTGGTATTCGGCACCAAGAAACTGAAAAACCTCGGCACAGATGTTGGCGAGTCGATCAAGGGCTTCAAGAAAGCCATGAACGACGATGAAAAACCAGCCGATCCGATGGTGACCCCGGCCCAACCGGTTCCGCCTGTTCAGCCGCAGACCACGCAGTCCGTGAACCAGCCGCACACCATCGACGTGCAGGCGCAAAAAGTCGAAGAGCCGATCCGCAAAGACGTGTGAGCACTGACTAATGTTTGGTATCAGCTTCTCTGAACTGCTGCTCGTCGGCCTCGTAGCCCTGCTGGTGCTGGGCCCCGAGCGCCTGCCGGGTGCTGCGCGCACCGCCGGCCTGTGGGTCGGGCGCTTGAAGCGCAGCTTCAACGCGATCAAACAGGAAGTTGAACGGGAAATCGGTGCCGACGAGATTCGTCGGCAACTGCACAACGAGCACATTCTGTCGCTGGAGCAAGAGGCGCGGAAGATTTTCACCCCGACCCAGCAGGAGCCGACGCCGGTGCAGCCAGTGGCGGAGCCGACGATTCCTGCACCCACGGCGGCAGCGACGCCCGCCTTCGCCACGTCGGAGACCACGACCGTTGCTGAACCGGCGCCGATCAAGCCGGCCCTTCACGACAACACTTTGCCGCCGCGAGCCCCATGAGCGACCTTCCCGAAAACGATCAACACATGCCGTTGGTCTCGCACCTCACCGAACTGCGCACGCGCCTGCTGCGTTGCGTCGCGGCGATCTTCATCATCTTCGCCGGGCTGTTCGCGTTCACCCAGCAGATCTACACCTTCGTTTCCACGCCGCTGCGCCAGTATTTGCCGGTGGGCGCGACGATGATCGCCACCGACGTGTCCTCGCCGTTCCTCACGCCGTTGAAGCTGACCATGATGGTGTCGCTGTTCCTGGCGATCCCGGTAATTCTGCACCAGGTCTGGGGTTTCATCGCGCCGGGCCTGTACAAGCACGAAAAGCGCATCGCCGTCCCCTTGCTGATGTCGAGCATCGTGCTGTTCTACGCCGGCATGGCGTTCGCCTATTACCTGGTATTTCCGCTCATCTTCAAGTTCTTCGCCGCCGCCACCCCGGCAGGCGTGGAAATGATGACCGACATTTCCAGCTACCTCGATTTCGTCATGACCCTGTTTTTTGCCTTTGGCGTGGCGTTCGAGATTCCCGTGGCCGTGGTGCTGCTGGTGTGGATCGGCGTGGTCAACGTGGCCTACCTGAAGAAAATCCGCCCGTACGTGATCATCGGCTGCTTCGTCGTGGGGATGATCCTGACGCCGCCGGACATCTTCTCGCAGACACTGCTCGCGGTGCCAATGTGGTTGCTGTTCGAGATTGGCATTCAGTTCAGCAGACTGATCAGCAAGGGTGGCGACCATGCCGATGACCATCCGGTCGACGATCACAACGACCAGCCGCCAGCGACCCCAACGTGAACACACTGTGTGGGAATTCATTCCTGCTTTCTCTTGCAACCTATCGCATGCCTCGCTGCCCACCATAGGATGTCTCAGCATGAACTGGTTTTATGACGCCAAGCTGTCGACCAAACTCATTTTTTCATTCGCGCTTTGCGCATTTATTACATTAGGAGTGGGCGTACTGGGAAGTCGGGGTATCACCACCCTTTCGAGTACCCTCCAGGCGGTCTTCTCCAATAACTTGCTGTCTGTCACCAAAATCGCAGAAACCAGAACCAGCGCTGTCTCTCAGAACCGCGATTTGTATCGACTCATGGCGGTGATCGCTGCCAATGGGTCTCAGAGCGTGAAGAGTGAGATTCTGGCCAGTATCACTGCCAACCGGGCGGCCAGTGAAAAAGCGTTTTCCATATACCGTGCCAGCCCTCTGGAAGACGATGAACGCGCCGCCGGAGACAAAATGGCGAAGGACTGGCCAGCCTATCAGGCACTGGTCGACCGAGCTGTCGGTTTGATTGCCAAGTGGGATATCGAGGGGGCGAGAACACTGTTGGATACTGATGTGCAAAAAGCTTATCAGACGGTGATGGACGAACTGACAATCATGGTGGAGTCGAATAACCGCCAGATTGACGAAGGCGCCGTGAATGCTTCGCAACAGGCGCTCTCGGCCAATACTGCTCTCTACATCTGCATTGCCGTCGCATTCATTGCCGCGCTGATGTTGGGCGTGTTCATCAGTCGCGTGATCAGTCGACCGATCGCCACGGCCGTTGCCAGTGCTCGGCGTGTGGCAGCCGGGGACCTGAGCCAGACGATCATCAGTACTGGCCGTGATGAGACGGGCCAACTGCTGATCGCTCTTGGCGACATGCAGGGCAGTCTCAAGGCTACGATCCAACAAATCGCCAGCGCAGCGGAACAACTCGCTTCAGCTGCCGAAGAACTCAATGCGGTGACCGAGGAAAGCAGCCGCGGCCTGACACGCCAGAACGACGAAATCCAGCAAGCCGCGACCGCCGTCACGCAAATGACCGCAGCGGTCGAAGAAGTTGCCTGCAACGCCATTTCCACTTCCGACGCATCGAAAAGCACCAGCGAAGAAACAGCCAAAGGCCGAGACCAGGCGCTTGAAGCAGTGAATGCCATTAACAGTGTCAGCGCCGAAATCACCGCGTCCACCGCCTCTGTCGAAAAGCTGGCGGGAGGGGTGCAAGATATTGGCAAGGTGCTGGACGTCATCCGCGCGATCGCCGAACAGACCAACCTGCTGGCACTGAATGCCGCCATTGAGGCTGCCCGCGCTGGCGAGCAAGGCCGAGGCTTTGCCGTAGTCGCGGATGAAGTGCGAGCGTTGGCCGCCCGCACTCAAGCCTCTACCGGTGAAATCGAGGGGATGATTGGTACGGTACAGAACAGCGCCAACCAGGCCGTGCGATCGATGGGCAGCAGCCGTACGCTGGCGACCAGTACTCAGTCGCTGGTTCAGGCCACAGGTCAGTCCCTTGAGCGTATCGCGCAGAGTATCGCTCAGATTAATGACCGCAACATGCTCATTGCCACCGCTTCCGAGGAACAGGCCCATGTGGCACGCGAAGTTGATCGCAATCTGGTGAACATTCAGGCCCTGTCGACCCAGACTGCCGCAGGTGCGAACCAGACCAGCGCTTCGAGCCAGGAGCTGTCGCGCCTGGCCATTTCGTTCAATAATCTGGTGGGCAAGTTCAGACTCTAAGTCAGGGGAGAGCACTCTCTCCAATGGCTCATGGATGAGCTCCAGAGGCTGACCATTCTGTCAGTCACCCGTGCACGGACGACGAACCCGTGCATAGGCCTACCGGGAGAAATCCAGCCCTGCATCGATAAATGCCTCACACCACCAAATGGCTGAACGGCGCAACATACGCCTGCAAGGTGGCGCGCCCACCCACCAGAATGTCCAGCACGATGGAGTGGAAAAACTCGTAACGCAGAACGTCCCCTTCATGCCGATACTGCCCGCCTTCGTACTCAGGGTGACGTTCGATATTTTTTTTCGAATTGACGATGTTGTATGGCGTATGCAAAAGGACACGACTTGCGATCTTTCCGGAGTTGCTGGGCAAGTCGCACATAGAGATATGATGAAGTGGAATAGTCATGCCATTTCACCGCTTGCTGGGCAAAGTGACGTTCGTGCGTGATATCGGCGCGACGATTGAAACCACGGTGGAGTGTTCCGGGGTGACGTTTACCGCGCTGAGCACGCCGTGCCAGGGGTTTGGGTTGAGCATTGGCAACCCGGTGTCGGTGACCTTGCCGGCTGAGTCTTGCCGCGTATTGGGTGCCTGATCCGGAATTGATGTCGGCCTTGTTGGCCTCATCGCGGGCAAGCCCGCTCCCACATTTGACCGAGTTCTTTCAGGAGAATGCGGTAGAAATGTGGGAGCGGGCTTGCTCGCGAAGGCGTCAGTAGCCACACCGCAAAATCAGATCAGACCGACAACCGCAACCGCGCCAAATCCCGCAGCGGCGGTGCCCCAAACAACCGGCTGTATTCTCGGCTGAACTGCGAAGGGCTTTCATACCCCACCCGATACCCCGCCGCCGAAGCCTCCAATCCTTCGGCCAGCATCAACCGCCGCGCTTCTTGCAGGCGCAGTTGCTTCTGATACTGCAACGGACTCATCGCCGTCATTGCCTTGAACCGGTGATGCAACGTCGACACGCTCAGGTTCACTTCCTTCGCCAAATCATCGATACGCAGCGGTTGTTCGTAGTTGCCGTTGAGCCACTTGATCGCCTGGCTGATGCGATGGCTCTGGCTGTTGGCGATCGCAATTTCATACAGCCGATGGCCCTGCGGGCTGCGCAACAACCGGTACAGAATCTCCCGACGAATCAGCGGCGCGAGCATGGCTATGTCTTTCGGCGTGTCCAGCAAACGCGCCAGACGCAGCACGGCGTCGAGCATGGCGCTGTCGACCCGCTCGACATACAGGCCACGACCGGTGGGGCGGGTCGGCACACCTAAAGGTCCGGCGTCGGCAATCAGCGCTGAGATTTCCGCCGGGTCGATGTCCAGCCGCACAGCAAGGATCGGCGCCTCGGGCGAGACGTTCACCACCCGCCCGCTCAGCGGCATCGAAACTGACACCACCAGGTAATTCAGCGGATCGTAGTTGAAGTGCTCATCGGCCAGCCGGACCTCTTTGCGCCCCTGCGCCATGATGCACAGCGCCGGTTGGGCGAGCCCCGGGGAAAATTCATGGGACTGGCTATGGCGTGACATGAAGAGCGAACCGACGGCTGTCGCATAATTGCCATCCTCCTGCGTATTGCGGCGGATGATCGCGGCCAGTTCTGCGCGCTGTTTCTCCATGTCGGCGTCCAGCGGGGCTTGAAAATGATCGAGCGACGACATGCAAGGCATCCTCGGAGGGGTGTGAGTAATGAGCCGAGCTTAAGTTTGTGCAAGACGATGCGGTAGACACATCCTGCCTCAACCTTGCCTGATTCTGCACGGAGTGGATTAACGGTGCCTCTAGCGCCGGGCGGCCCAAGGAAAACTTGCTTGAAAGCCTTGTTTCATTAGCGTTAAAGCGTGTTGCCGAGCATTACAGGTTTTTTGAGACACCCTGCAGGATTGTGCAAAACACCGGCAGGAATCGACTAACCGCGCTGGAACGTGCGCGCTTAACCTTGGATTCTGTCGCGGCCCGTCCCAAGGCTGCCACTCGAGTACCTGGGAGGGTTGAACATGTCTATACAGATCCCCGTCAGTCATATGGCTTTTGTCCGCGCCCGCGCCGGGCGTTCGATGGAACTCGGTGCGCGCCTGAGCGCCTTGATCGAGCCGTCGCGCAATGCGCCGGGTTGCTTGAGCTTTGCCCTGCAACATTCGCAATGCGATCCCGAGTTGTGGCTGGTGTCCGGTTTCTGGATGAACCAGCAGGCCATGACCGCGTATTTCAGCACCCCGGCGATGGAAGTGTTTGCCGAATTGGTGCAGGACCTGGTGGTCAACAGTCTGGATTTTCATACCTTCAAGGAGATATCGGCCGCCCAGGCGTTGGGTCAGACCCAGTCGTGGGTACACAAAATGGCGGGTTGAGGGTTTAATGAGGCCATTCTCAACCAGCCAGGATCCGCGACATGGCACGTAAAGCCTTTGATCACTTCGAAGCTGTTTCCGCTGTAGTACCGGGTGAGGGCGGTTATCACGCAGCCATCGCCGTCAAAGCCCTGGGCGGTGCGGGCGCACCGCGTTTCCACAAAGTCCTTGAAGACCGAACCTTCAAGACGGCGCATGAGGCCGATGAAGCAGCAGCCAAAGAGCTGACCCGCCTCAAGGACGTCAAAGAAAACACCGATCTGCTTTGGTGAGTTACTTGTTCGCACCGGGGCGATACATCTTGAACAACGCCTCCGGCCCCAGCTGAAAATAGTCCGCTGGCCCACCGCCGCGCAGAATCGGTTCTGCCGCGGCGGTGTCGTATACCCCGTCCTTGAGCAGCCATTTGGCAATGTACACGGCGACCACTTCGCCGAGAATCAGCCAGCTCGGCACCACGTTCCCGTCTGCGCGCTGCAACTGAATAATCTGCGTGACCTTGCACTCAAAGGACACCGGGCTTTCAGCGACCCGTGGCACTTGAATGATTTTCGAGGCGGCAGGCGTGAGGCCAGACAGTTCGAACTCGTCGACCTCAGGCCCGACCATGGCGCAGCTCTGGTTCATCTGCTCGGCCAGCGGGCGAGTGGCCAGGTTCCAGGCAAATTCGCCGGTCTGCTCGATGTTGTTCAGGCTGTCTTTGCGCCCGACGCTTGCAAAACCGATGATCGGCGGAATGTAGTTGAAGGCGTTGAAGAAGCTGTAGGGCGCCAGGTTCAAGCGGCCATTGGCGTCCTGCGAGGAAATCCAGCCGATAGGACGCGGGCCAACGATGGCGTTGAACGGGTCATGCGCCAGGCCGTGGCCGTTGGCGGGTTCGTAGAAGTGGATGTCGTCGGGCATGGAAGGCTTTCCTGGGGCTTATTCGCAGATCGCGCCATAGTGCAAGGACAAACGGGTTAATTCCAGTGATGAGATCCAAATGTGGCTCGCTCCCACAGGTTCTGTGTCGACACAAATGAAAAAGGGGCTGACCCGTTAAGGTCTGCCCCTTCTTTTTTTCGCTTACCAGCTTAGTCCGTCGTGATCCGCGAGTGCTTGCGGGTGTCTTTCATGGTGATATACACCAGCAACGACACGGCAATGCACGCGGTGACATACCAGTAGTAACCGGTTTCCATGCCGATGCTCTTGAACCACAGCGCGATGTATTCAGCGGTGCCGCCGAAGATCGACACGGTCAGTGCGTACGGCAAACCCACGCCCAGCGCACGGATCTCGGTGGGGAACAGCTCGGCTTTCACCACGGCGTTGATCGAGGTGTAGCCGCTGACGATGATCAGCGCGGCCATGATCAGGAAGAACGCCCCCCACCAGGTGGTGATGGTGTGCAGGGTGGTCAGGATCGGTACGGTGAACAGCGTGCCCAGAATGCCGAAGGCAATCAGGATCGGCCGGCGTCCGATTTTATCGGACAGCCCACCTACCAGCGGTTGCAGGCACATGAACAGGAACAGCGTGGCGGCGGAAATGGTGGTGGAGTCGGAGATACTCATGCCGACCGTGTTCACCAGGTATTTCTGCATGTACGTGGTGTAGGTATAGAACGCCAGCGTTCCACCCATGGTCAAGCCGACCACGGTCATCAGTTCCTTCGGATGGCGCATCAGGGTGCGCATGGCGCTTTCCTTGGCCTTCTCTTTCTTGGTGAAGGACTCGGTTTCTTCCATCCCGCGCCGCAGGTAGAGCGCGACGACGGCACACAGTGCGCCGATGGCGAACGGAATACGCCAGCCCCACGCGTAAAGCTGTTCGGTCGTCAGCATATTCTGCAGGACGATCAGCACGCCCAGAGCGATGAGCTGGCCGGAGATCAGGGTCACGTACTGGAAGCTGGAGAAGAAGCCGCGACGTTCTTTGGTCGCCATTTCGCTGAGATAGGTTGCCGAGGTGCCATATTCGCCACCGACCGACAGACCTTGCAGCAAACGCGCGAAAATCAACAGGATCGGCGCGCCGATGCCGATGGTTTCATAACCTGGGCTCAGGGCGATCAGCAGCGAGCCGAAGCACATCAGGTAGACCGAGGCCATCAGGGCCTTTTTGCGCCCGACCTTGTCGGCATAGAGGCCCATCACCCAGCCACCAATCGGACGCATCAGGAAGCCCACGGCGAAGATCGCGGCGGTGTTCAGCAGTTGGGCGGTGGTGTCGCCTTTGGGGAAAAAGGCCTTGGCGAAGTACAGGGAGAAGGCGGCGTAAACGTACCAGTCATACCACTCGACCATGTTGCCGACCGAGCCGCTGAAGATCGACTTGATGCGGCTGGAAGTGGTTCTTTCTTTGGCCGGCACGGCAGCCGACCCAAGGGGCAGGGTGTTGGAGTTATCCATTGAAGGATCCTTCGTTTAATTGTTTTTGTGGAGCGCGTTTAAACGCAGCCTGTGAGGGCTATAGCAGGAGGTGTGCCAAGAGGGAGAGGGGCGGTTTAGAGGGGTTTTGAAGGATGGGTGAGCGGAAATCCGCTCATGTTGGGTTGGGTGTGAGCGGAAAATTGCTTACAAAGTCGTTATTTGCGTTGTCTGTGCCGGCCTCTTCGCTGGCAAGCCAGCTCCTACATTTGAACTGTGTACACCCCTCTACTGTAGGAGCTGGCTTGCCAGCGAAGAAGCCATATCAGGCACCAAAAAATCAGCTGTCTTGCAAGAACATCTCCCGACTCAACCCATGCCGCTGCATCTTTTCATTGAAGGTGCGGCGCGGCAGTTGCAGTTCTTCAAGCACCGCTTTCACATCGCCCTTGTGCCGGGTCAACGCCGCGCGCAAACAATGCGCTTCAAACGCTTCCTGCTGCGCCGCCAGCGACTGCCCCGGATCAATTCCCGCGGGTTCTGGTTCACTCAATCCCAGCACTTGCCGCTCAGCGACGTTCGCCAGTTCGCGCACATTGCCCGGCCAGTCGTGGCTCAGCAGGTGCCTAAGCTGCGGGCCGGTCAGCGGTGCAAAAGTCCGCCCCAAACGCTCGGCGGCATGCTGTGCAAACGACTCGAACAACAACGGAATGTCTTCCCGGCGCTCGCGCAACGGCGGTAGCCGCAATTCGGCGACGTTCAGTCGATAGGCCAAATCCTCACGAAAACGCCCGGCTCGCGCCTCATCGAGCAGATCCGGTTTGGTTGCGGCAATGATCCGCAAATCAACCCGAATGCTCTGATTCGAGCCCAGGCGCTCCAGCTTCTGCTCCTGCAACACCCGCAACAATTTCACTTGTTGGGCCAGGGGCATGCTTTCGATTTCATCGAGAAACAGCGTGCCGCCATCGGCGTATTCAAGCTTGCCGATACGTTTGCCCTGGGCGCCGGTGAACGCGCCGCTCTCGTGGCCAAACAATTCAGCCTCGAACAACTGCTCGGGAATCGCCGCGCAGTTGAGCGCCACAAACGGCTTGTCGGCACGCGGCCCGAAGTCATGCAGACAACGGGCAACCAGCTCCTTGCCGCTGCCGGTTTCACCGCGGATCAACACGTTGACCGGCAACGCCGCCAGGTCCAGCACCTGTCGGCGCAAGGTCTGTAAACCACGGGACACGCCGAGCAGGGTGGCGTCGAGTTTGGCGCGGTTATCGGCCTGTTCATGCAGCGCGCGGTTTTCCAGTACAAGCCGACGCTTGTCCAACGCCCTGCGCAAACTGTTCAGCAGGGTTTGCGGGCTGAAGGGCTTTTCCAGAAAGTCATACGCGCCATCGCGCATCGCTTCGACCGCCATCGGCACATCGCCGTGACCGGTCAGCAAAATCACCGGCAAGTCAGCATCGCGGCGTTGAACTTCGGCCAGCAACTCCAGCCCGGTCATGCCAGGCATGCGCACGTCGCTGAGAATCACGCCGGGAAAGTGCGCGGGCAATTGCGCAAGGCACTCATCGGCGCGACTGAATAACTGCACCGCAAAACCCGACAGGCTCAGCCATTGTTCGACGGCGCTGCGAATGCTGCTTTCGTCGTCGACCACCATCACTGAATTCAGCATGCGACAGGCGCCTCCAGATCGATGGGCAAGGTCAGGGTAAATACGGCGCCGTTTTCGCCATTGTCGGCACGCAGGCGGCCACCCGATTCGTGAACGATGGCAAACGATACCGCCAGACCAAGGCCCAGGCCATCACCCACCGGTTTGGTGGTGAAGAACGGGTCGAACACATTCGGCAGGTGTTCTTCGGCGATGCCGCCACCGTTGTCGCTGACGCTCAGGCGCCAGAGTTGTTCGTCGGCTACGAGGCGGATTCCCAGACGTTTGCAGGGCTTGTCGTGCATGGCGTCGAGGGCATTGCGCAGCAGATTGATCAGCACCTGTTCCAGACGAATCGCATCGCCGCGCACCCACGCCGGACGCGTCAGGTGCAGCACGGTGCTGACCTGTTCGCCACGCAGACGCGCATCGAGCAATTGCAGCGACTGGTCCACCACCGCCGCCAGATCCAGCCGTTCGCGCAGGCCGCTGGGGCTCTTGCGGGCGAAGGTTTTCAGGTGGCCAGTGAGGGCCGCCATGCGCGTCAGCATTTCATCCACTGGCCTGAGCGCCTTGTAGGCGTCGTCGACCCGACCGTGATCGAGCAGCAGGCGCAAGGTTGCCAATTGCATGCGCTGGGCGGTCAGTGGCTGGTTGATTTCATGGGCGAGGGCAGCCGACATTTGCCCGAGGGCCGCGAGTTTGGCCGATTGCACCAGACCGTCTTGAGCGGTGCGCAAATCACGGGTGCGCTCCTCTACCAGTCGTTCAAGTTCTTCGCGGCTGCGCTGACGCATTTTGGCCAGGCGCCAGCGTTGATTGAGGAACAGCAACAGAAACACCAGCGCCAGCCACAGCCCGGCAGCGGCGAGCGCGGCATTGCGGCTGTCTTCGAAGGCGACTTGCGGGCGGCGCAGCAGGTGCAGGGTCCAGTCTTCACTGGCCAGCGGCAGCGATTCCCACAGGTAATCAGCGGTCCCGTCGGGGCCCGTGACGCGCCTCAGATCACTGTTGTCGTCGAAGTGCTGCAGCGATTGATAATCCAGCGGTGTCAGCGGTTGTTTGTCGTATTGGCGGGTGGCCTTGAGCGCGGTGTGATCGCTGTCGCTCAACGGTTTCAACAGTCGATAACGCCAGCCCGGCTGGTTGGCTATGAAGATGATCCCGCGCGCATCGCTGACCAGCAATGTGTCGTTGCCCTGACTCCATTCGCGCTCCAGTTCCGGAAACTCGAGCTTGACCACCATTGCGCCGAGAAACTCGCCGTTGTCGCCGGTGACCGCGCTGGACAGAAAATACCCAGGAATCCCACTGGTCACGCCCACCGCATAAAAACGCCCGGTGCCTTGGGTGCGTGTTTCGCTGAAGTACGGACGAAAGCCGTAGTTGTGGCCGACATAGCTGCTGGGCAAACGCCAGTTGCTGGCGGCCACGGCGAGACCGGTGCGGTCGAGCAGTTCGAGGGTCGAGGATTGCGCCGCGCCGTTGATTTTTTCCAGTTTGCGATTCAGCGCATCCTGCTGTTCAGGCGATACCGTGCCGTTGAGGGCGGCGCGCAACTGCGGGTCCAGCGCAAGCACGGCGGGCAGGGCGCGGTAGCGATCGATCAGGGTGTGCAGGGAGTTGGCGTACAGCGCCAGTTGCTGATTGGCTCGCGCGGCGTCTTCGACCAGGGCCTGGCGTTCGGCATGTCGCATGGCGAAACTGGCCGCCAGCACGGCACCGGCGATGATCAGCAAGGTGTACAGCGTCAGGCGTAACGCGCGCGAACGAGCAAGCATGGTGTCCGAAACAATCAGCAGTAGGGGCGCGCACCATAACATGGAGTAGCGCCAAAAATTCAGGGCCCGGCGCCGCAGCGCAGGCCTTCAGGCGGCTCTTTTTTCGTTGAGGTACTGAGAAACTCTTCCGGCCAGGTTTCTGGCTTGCTTGATCCCGCTTCGTGCGACTTTGAAGTCCTGCTCAAGCCTCGACCTGTCGAGAGCACCCGAGTTCATCGGCATGTTGAGGGCGCCGATCAATCTGTCATCGCTGACGGCCGCGCCTGCCAGCGTTTCAAGGGCTTCGTTGACCTGCGCCTCTACGTCATTGAGATAGGTGTCCAATGCGTCGAGATTGGACGTTATTCTGTCGAGATCGCCTTGGCCAAGGGAATCATTGAGCGCTTCGGTCAGTTGGGACGCCTGACGCGCTATGGCCAGGGTTTGTTTGAGGTAAGGCACCTTGAGGTGTTTACCAATGACTCTGGCGGTGGTTTCGATGGCTGTTTTTGTCAGGCCTGCCGAATTTTCCGGGCTGAAGCTTTGTGCCACCGCTTTAACGCTGAAAGGCTCGGCGCGGGATTTGCTTTTCAGGTTTTTCACCGAGATCGCTGAGGGGTCCGGGGTGATGGTGTATCCCAGTCCTGTTTCCTCGCCGATTTTGTCCATGGATTTGGCAGCCGCTTCGGCGGCAAAAATCCCTCCAACAGCCGCTGCAATCGGCACCACAACCGGTGCCGCCGGGCCCGTCAGGCTGCCGATGCCTGTACCCACTGTGGCTCCAGCCGCCCCCGCATGAAACGTGACGGCAAACGAAGCCACGCTATAGAGTAATTTTTTGCCTGCAGTTTTGTAGATGTCACGGGTTCGAGTGAGATTGTAGAGTTGATAATTGAGTTTCTTCATTTCGCTGTTGACGGCCGATAGCGTGTTTGACGCGTCGATGATCTGCTGTTTTGCAGCATCCTTCTTGCGTGTACCGTGGCTGTCGATATAACGCAGCGGGTTATTACCCACAAACCCATACAGATTCAAACCATCCACATCCCCTTGCGGATCAGCACTCACCCAACGCTGCAACCATGGTGCGTAGTAACGAGCGCCGTAGTAGTAAAGCCCGCATTCATCCATTTCCTTGCCCGAATAACGGACGGTTTTGTAATCGACCTCCAGCGCTGAAACCGCCGTCAGCCAGGCGGTGCCGCCAAACGGGTAATAGCCTTCGTGGCTGATCTGCCTGGCCAGTTGATCAAGTTCCATCAGGCTGGAACCCAGTTGATCGTCGAGGCTGTAGCGCAGTTGATCCTGATCGATACCATCGGGTTTTTTGCTGACCCAATGCAGGCAACGCACGCTGCCACGGCCTCCCGGCAGGGTGATGACGTGCAGCACTTCGCCGTTGTCGCGGGTGCGGACTTCCAGTCCCGGCAGGTAAATCACCTGGTGAAAATGCGTCGTTTTGGACGTATGGGTTTCGTGGCGTTTGCAGACGCGCGTGCCCTGGCTGTAGCGAAAGGTTTCTTCATCGTTGGGCGCGCCGTCACGCTCAACCAGCGTCGCTGCGGCCAGTTGATCGCGGTTGTTCCAGTGCAGCGGCCTTCCGGGAGACGACGCCAGCTGATTGCCATGGCGGTCGAACAAACCGTCGAAATCGGGGGCGGGGTCGCCTGCTTTCCAGCGCACGCCTCGGTTGCTGGACGGGTCTATGAACATCTCGAGGGTGTAGCTGCCCACCGCGCGCTCATGGATCAACTTGATCAGGTTGCCGCCGTCGTCGTAGGTGTAAATCTGTTTGTAGTTGAGACGGTTCCGGGGATCGCTCGGCAAAGGACGGCCCGGTAGATCGGAGGTTGGCGCGGCGTCATGGCCGGTGGCGCTGGTCAGCTGATACAACGAGTCATAGGTAAACGCTCGATGACCATCGATGAGCTGGTTTTTGAAGTACATCGGTTGAAACGCGAGATCGCTGATGTGTAACAGGTTCCCGACCCGATCATAAACGTACTGAAAGTGCTGGAGCAGGTCCTGCCCGGGCACACCGGCGGCCAGGGTATCGAGCCGACCGTCGGCTTCATCGTACGTCCAGCGGCTGACCACCTGGTTGCCGGCGCGCTGCTCAATGATCTGGCTGGCGGCGTTATACCGGGCGTCTGTCAGAACGGGCAGCCAACCCCCCGTGGGCGTGAGCCGCAGGCGAACCTGTTGCAGCTGCCCGGCGATGTCGTACTGCATCTGTTGCTGATGATCACCGGCATCGGTCTGGGTCAGCACCGCGCCGAGCGGGTTGTAAGTCCGCTGACTGGTAAAGGTGCCGGCGCCGGTGATCGTTCGGCTGTCGCGCGACGGTTGGCCGTGCAGGCTGAAGCTGTGGAACTCAAGAACGCCTGAGGTATCGACTTGCCTGATCATTTGGCCGCGCACATTGCACTCGGGAGGGGCTGATGCATCGGCATACGTAAAGGTTTCAACGTTCGGTTGACCGTTCTCGTCAATGGCGACTTCGCGTAACTGATTGTCGTAAGCGATGCGCCAATGACTGCCGCGTTGCTCCCAACGTTGCCGTATTTCACCGTCTATACCGGCCAGGCTTATCCGCCAGCCGGCATCGACGCTGTCGACTTTGATCGGTTGGCCGCTGAGTCGGTAGACCGTGGCCAGGTTCGGCCGCGCCCCGGACAGGCGCGGGTCCCATTGCGCCACCAAGTGTCCATGGGTGTTGTAACGCTGGCACGAGATATGCGCCTCCAGCAGCCCGTTTTGGCGCAGGTAGTCAACCCGCCTGGCGGGCAAACCCCGGCTGTCGAAGGCATTCAACCGCGGGGTGCGGTAGTGGAGGTTCTGCTTCATTTGACCGGCTCACAGGTAGGCCCACTCATGCGGCTGACTCGGAGAGGGTTCTATGTAATTTCGGGATCATCTTCCTGGGCTTGGGCACCGGCTTCTCTACCGTATTCGCCACGACTTCCTGTTCCAATTTGGTCAATCGCCGGGGTACGTCTTCTGCTTCGCCTGGAAGGTTTGCAGTGGCTTTCGCCATTTCCAGCACTTTATCGATTGCTTCAAAAGGATCGATGCCGGTATTGAGCAGTTTCATCACTTCACGTTGATGTACGGAGGCGAGTTCCTCCAGCTGTTGGTAAAACATTTTCTGCAGGGGCTCTGTGTAGCTCGTGATACTCGCCACTCCATTTTTTATTTTTTCGAGCACCTCTTTACCGCCGCTTAAAAGGTCCTGAGCGCCATTGACTACTTTCTTCGTTGTGTCCAGGGCGGTGCTCAAGCCCTCTTTCAATTCCTGGGTATGCAGCGTTTGCGCAAGTTTTAAACCTTTCTTGAAGAAGTAATACCGCAGTAACGGCATCGCAATGGCACCGACCACCATACCGACGGCGGCGCCTATGCCCGTACCGACACCGGGAACTACACTTCCCAGCGCCGAGGCTACAGTGCTTCCCGCAATGGCCCCTTTGAGAATCGATTTGAATCCATGTTTGGACTTCATGAATGTGCCCAGCGTCATGCTCAGTCGAACGTCGGCAATATCGGCGCCTTCGGGAACAAGTCCGTCGAATTCCTCCGCGAGATTGTGTAACTGGTCGGCGGCATTTTTGGCTTTACCGAGAACGCCGATGAAATCTTTGGCCAGTTCAAACACAGCCTTGGTTGCGCCCGACTTGTCGATGTACAGAATCGGGTTGTTACCGACCATCCGATACAGATTCAACCCATCAACGGCTCCTTTGGGGTCCGGACTGATCCAGCGATGCAACCAGCTCGCGTAATAGCGCAACCCGAAGTAGTGGAGTCCGCTGACATCCAGTTCCTTGCCTGAGTAACGCAGGGTCTTGTAACTCGCGTCTATCAATGATTTTGCCGCCCACCAGGCGGTACCGCCGTAGGGGAAATACACTTCGGCGCTGATCAGGCCACCGAAGCGATCGAGTTCCAATGCGCAGGATCCGAGATGATCATCAAGGCTATAGCGCAGTTGATCAGGGTGTTCATCCGTGACCCAGTGCAGGCAGCGCACGCAGCCGTAAGCGAGTGACACACTGATAACGTGCAGGTGCTCGCCATTGCTGCGGGTGCGGATTTCCAGGTCTGGCAGGTAAATAACGGTCTGGCTGTGAGTGGCCGTAGGGGTATGCGTCACATGATGTTTACGGACCCGCTCGCCTTGACTGTACTGATACGATTCGACGTCATCGGGCAGTTCATTGTCATGGACAACTAAAGTCACTTTCTCCAGTTGATCGCGGGCATTCCACTGCAAGGGCTGTCCCGGTTGTAAACATAATAAGTTGCCAGACCTGTCGAACAGTTTCTCGATATCCGGTTCCGGTTGGTTTTCATCCCGGCGCATGCCACGGTTGCTGGCGGGATCGATATACATCCGCTGAGTAAAGCAGTGCTGGTCGCGCAAATGGCGCAGTTCGATCAGGTTATTGCCCGAGTCGTACTCGAACTCTTCGGTGTAGTTATAGCGGGGGCCGGGATCGAGCGGGGTGATGACATCCGGCAAACCCGGCCGATTGTTGGGTATTTCACCCTCGAATCCGCTGGCGCTGATCAGTCGGTAGAGCGAGTCATAGCGGAAGTCGCGGTGCCCCTCGACGCGCTGGTTGGCGAAGTACACCGTGGCCTGGGTGTGATCTTCTATGCGCAGGATGTTGCCCACCCGGTCATAGAAGTACTTGAAGTTTTGTTGCAACCGTTCGCTGATATTGCCGGCCTTCAGGGTGCAGAGGCGGCCGTCCGCCGGGTCGTAAGTCCATTGGCTGACCACACCGTTGCCGGTGGTCTGCGCCACGATCTGGCCGGCAGCGTTGTACTGTGCATCCTCCAGCACACAGTGTCGCTCGCCATCCTTGAGTTGCAGAACGACTGCCTTGAGGCGCCCGGCACGATCGTAGTGAAAATGTTGCTGATGTTCCCCTGCATCGATTTGCGTCAGCACCATGCCGAGGGGGCCGTAAGTTCGGCCAGTGACGCAGGCGTTTGCATCGACAATCGTTCGGTTTTCGCGTCGCGGCTGACCGCGCAGGCCGAAGCTGCTTAGCTCGAGTCGGCCGGACGGATCGACTTGTGTGATCATCTGGCCACGCAGGTTGAACGCGGGGTCGGCCGTCGCATCGGCATAGCTGAAAGTTTCGACATTCAGCTGAGCGTTTTCATCAAGGGCCACCGCGCGCAATTGATTATCGTAACGAGTGCGCCAATGATGACCGCGCGGGTCCCAGCGTTGCAGTTCTTCGCCGGCCAGCCCCGTCAGGATCAGGCGCCTGCCTGCGTCGACACTGTTGATCCTGATGACCTCGCCAGAGAGGCGATAGACGTTGCAAAGATTGGGTCCAGGCAGCCTCGAATCCCATTGCTCGATCAGATGCCCGGCAGTGTTATAGACGTGTCGGGTGTTGAGTGATGCCACGTCATCCCCGGCTTTGCTGCGCAGGTAAACCACCTGACGCACCGCCAGCCCCCTGGCGTCAGTAGCGGTCAGACGTGGGGTGCCCGTATGGACGGCCGCGTTCACGTGCTGGCACTCACAGGCCAAGAGCCCGGGACGGTGGAGCCATTGGCCCTTTGTCCATTAAGCCGCTGCATGTGAGATTTTTCCCACGCGTGCCTGCTTCAACAAAAACTGGTTATCCGTCGTACCCCTCTCTTTGTAGAGCGCCAGACCGGCTTTGTTTCTACGTATCAAGTCCTGCGTTCTTTCATGCTGTTGCGTCAATTCGCTGAGGCGAATCGGTTCCAACAGGCTTCGAAGGGTCATGTGATTGACATTGGGAAGCACGTCGGCAGGGTAAATAACATCAACGCCAACGACCTTGAAGGCGGCCACGGAGTTGGCATAGCGTTGATTTTCTGTGGATTGCCACTCATCCAGCATTGCCTCGATTTTGTTGATCTTGACCGGATCCAGCCGGTTATTGATGTCCTCGGCTTCCTGAACCCTTGAGCCCATTGCGAGGAAGGCTCCCACCCCTGGGACCACTGAGCCGACCCCGTTGTTGAAGAAAATATTGATGGCGCCGCCAAGCCAGTCGATCGGGTCTGAACGGGTGTCGAGACTCAGTGATTGATCAATCGCCTTGATGGACATGGTTGATGTCTGTGGTATCAGTGGGCCGGTCAGCCGAGAAGTCGGAATCACAGATGGGCTCGTACGGCCTGCCGTTTCACCTCCGAAGTTACCGACGGTAAGACCACCGGAAAAAGGCATGACTTCTTGAGCATTCAAGCTGCCCGCCGGCGTGTGTTGAGGCACCAGTCCACCCAGCTTGTCGCCGGCAATGAATCCGCCGGCGAAACCGATACCGGCATTGATGGATTCACCCACCAGGTTCTTCACCAGCGATGTCGCAACTTTGGATTGATTAATGATGTTGTCGATTTGCCCCAGCGTTTGAGTGGCATGCCCTTCCAGGACCGAAAGGAATCTTGAATAGTTGAGGATGACGTTTTCGGCTTTTGCCTCGCCGACGTGATCCACATAACGCAGCGGGTTATTACCCACAAACCCATACAGATTCATACCATCCACATCCCCTTGCGGATCAGCACTCACCCAACGCTGCAACCATGGTGCGTAGTAACGAGCGCCGTAGTAGTAAAGCCCGCATTCATCCATTTCCTTGCCCGAATAACGGACGGTTTTGTAATCGACCTCCAGCGCTGAAACCGCCGTCAGCCAGGCGGTGCCGCCAAACGGGTAATAGCCTTCGTGGCTGATCTGCCTGGCCAGTTGATCAAGTTCCATCAGGCTGGAACCCAGTTGATCGTCGAGGCTGTAGCGCAGTTGATCCTGATCGATACCATCGGGTTTTTTGCTGACCCAATGCAGGCAACGCACGCTGCCACGGCCTCCCGGCAGGGTGATGACGTGCAGCACTTCGCCGTTGTCGCGGGTGCGGACTTCCAGTCCCGGCAGGTAAATCACCTGGTGAAAATGCGTCGTTTTGGACGTATGGGTTTCGTGGCGTTTGCAGACGCGCGTGCCCTGGCTGTAGCGAAAGGTTTCTTCATCGTTGGGCGCGCCGTCACGCTCAACCAGCGTCGCTGCGGCCAGTTGATCGCGGTTGTTCCAGTGCAGCGGCCTTCCGGGAGACGACGCCAGCTGATTGCCATGGCGGTCGAACAAACCGTCGAAATCGGGGGCGGGGTCGCCTGCTTTCCAGCGCACGCCTCGGTTGCTGGACGGGTCTATGAACATCTCGAGGGTGTAGCTGCCCACCGCGCGCTCATGGATCAACTTGATCAGGTTGCCGCCGTCGTCGTAGGTGTAAATCTGTTTGTAGTTGAGACGGTTCCGGGGATCGCTCGGCAAAGGACGGCCCGGTAGATCGGAGGTTGGCGCGGCGTCATGGCCGGTGGCGCTGGTCAGCTGATACAACGAGTCATAGGTAAACGCTCGATGACCATCGATGAGCTGGTTTTTGAAGTACATCGGTTGAAACGCGAGATCGCTGATGTGTAACAGGTTCCCGACCCGATCATTAACGTACTGAAAGTGCTGGAGCAGGTCCTGCCCGGGCACACCGGCGGCCAGGGTATCGAGCCGACCGTCGGCTTCATCGTACGTCCAGCGGCTGACCACCTGGTTGCCGGCGCGCTGCTCAATGATCTGGCTGGCGGCGTTATACCGGGCGTCTGTCAGAACGGGCAGCCAACCCCCCGTGAGCGTGAGCCGCAGGCAAACCTGTTGCAGCTGCCCGGCGATGTCGTACTGCATCTGTTGCTGATGATCACCGGCATCGGTCTGGGTCAGCACCGCGCCGAGCGGGTTGTAAGTCCGCTGACTGGTAAAGGTGCCGGCGCCGGTGATCGTTCGGCTGTCGCGCGACGGTTGGCCGTGCAGGCTGAAGCTGTGGAGCTCAAGAACGCCTGAGGTATCGACTTGCCTGATCATTTGGCCGCGCAGGTTATGGTTCGGGTCATCGAGCGCAGTGGCGTAGGTAAAGAGGTCAACGGGGTCTTGATCGCTTTCTTCAAGCGAGAGAACGCGTAACTGGTTGTCGTAGGTTGTGCGCCAATCTTTGCCCCTTGCGTCCCAGCGACGAAGTATTTCACCGGCCAGCCCTCTCAGGCTCAGCCGTTTACCGGCATCGACGCTGTCGATCATGACGGGGTGTTCGCCAAGACCATAGACCGACGACAGGTTAGGGGTGGGCGTATCGGCCAGGCGCGGGTCCCGTTGCTCCACCTGTCGGCCGATCACGTCACAGGTGTGCCGGGTGACGAGCGGTTCCAGGGTGCCATTGGCCGCATTGCGTACGTAAGCAATGTGGCGCACCGCCAGACCTCGCGCGTCATGGGAGGTTACGGCGGGGGTGTTCCAGGGAGTTGCGCCGGTCATTGCACGCCGGCCTTGCGTCCTTGCACAGGCGGCTCAACGTAGGTGTCATTGAAATCCAGACTGGTTTTGTACCAGGGGTGGATTATTTCAAGCGCGACATCGCCTTTGGCGTTGATGATCTTGATCAAGCGACCGAGGAAGTCATAAAAGCGCTTGTCGTGGTGACCGAACTGCCTGAAGGCGTGGTCATGGATGTAGCCGTAAGTGTTGGCGAAATAGGGACGATAGGTACGTACGGGGAGCCCCTTGTTGTTGTATTCCACGCGTTCGCTGATGCGCCAGCGCCGATCGGCGTGCGCAACCTTTGGTTGACCGTTTTCAATCACCAGTTCGCCGTTTTCCACGACATAGGCATCGCCGGGTTCAACCAGTTGTTGGGTTTGCAGGGGCCGTCCGAACCCATCGATGATGCTCAGGATGATGTGGATTTGTTGCGGTGTCTGATCATAGTAGTCGCGGTCGGCGGTAAGGACGACGCTGTGCACCGGCATGCGTGGGACGCTCGGCAGCCGTTCCCACAATGCCTGCTCCGCCGGCGTCCGGGACTTGAGCCGGCCCAGTCGCCGGCGTGCGCCAGCCCGCAGGTGAAGGCTTGGCAATACCCAACCTTGCCCGCACGCGTTGGTCAGCCAATCGGATGTCTGCCGGACGGAAGGGGGTAGTTGGCCCATCCAGCTGAACGGGTCTTTGCGCCAGGTACTGGCAGCGTTTTGCAGCGCCTCTTTTGGGGCGTCGATGGCCGTGCCGGCGCTGGTATCTTCGGGGCGCTGATAGTCGGCGATGGGCAAGAAACCGGCGGGCAGGGCAGCTTCGGTTCCGTAATAGGTGACAGTGTGCGGGCCGGACGGATCGTAAAGGGCTTCTTCGACGTTATCGTTGGCATCGATGATGCGTAGCGGTTGCAGTGAGCGGTAGTCGAATTCAACGCGTGTGGTACAGCCGTCCGGCAGTTCGACGTTGATGTTCATCAGGCTGTAGTCGTCGTATCGGGTCGTAGTGATGCCGTGACTTTGTGTTTCGTTGAAGTGCGTCACCTTATAAAAGTGTTGAAGGTCGCCATACTTGGCAAAACTGTATTGGGCAGACCAAAGATTTCTCTGTTTGTCCTCTTCTTCGTCGGCCTCTTCGTCTGTACCCAGAAACAGATTCATGGGCAGATATCCAATCTTCGCCAGTTCTTCCCGGATATCGATCGCAGGGCTCACGTCGCCGTAAACGGCCAGCGCCGTCTTGTTCAGTTGCGCGATTTCCAGCGGTCCCACCGATGCTTCGAACTCGGCAGTTCCGTCCGGCAGCAGCGTGCCGTCTGCTGTTTTGAGATAACGCTGTACCGATTGCGACGTCAGCTCCCGCTGAGCCACCCATTCAGTTGACTTGAACAGGTCACGAAACTGTTCATAGGCAATGTCCTTTGGGTTAAGGCCCTCAGGGGTTGGCCCCTTGGGCAATACCAGTGCGTTACCGCGTTGCCGATACGGCAGGCCAAGCCTCCAGCCTTGCAGATTGGACAGGTGAATAAATTCGGCACGGGTTTCGTTCAGGTAGTAGGACTGTTGAGCCGGATCATGGGCGTCAATCCACCATTTACGTTCGTCGACATCGTCAAACGGCGGCTCATCGTCCCCGGTTCTGCGCCGGGCATAGCTGGCCGTGATGCTGTGACTCGTCAGCCCGAAGGCGTCCCGGTTCAAATTAATGACATGGCGGCACAGCGGGTCTTCGACGAAACGCTCATAGTGGTAACTGATGTTTTCCAATAGCGACGGCATCAGCACCGCGTTGGGGTGGTGGTCGCCGCGTTCACGCACTTGGCGCACGATGTATCGGGACTGTTCCACGAGGTACGGATTGGCCGGGACCGGGTCATCCGCCGCGTAGGTTTCCATTCTCAGCACAGAGCCTGAAAGGGCGCGGGCGATTTCGTGGGCGGTGGCTTCATCGGCCGGCGTAATGAGCTCTTCGCAGTCATCGCTCGGGTGATATCGACAAAAGAGCGTGTCGCCCAGCGGGTGTGCCTCGTCATCGCGATCGAAGTAGCCATCGCGAGGCAAATCGATGTGCCGGCCGGTATGAAACCAGGTGCAGACCAATGCCGGGGCGGTGAAGCTTTCGTCTTCGTCCGAGCTGGTTTCGCTGTCGGTTTGGTGCAGCCGCCCGAAGCCACGGAACTCCCGGTCCTTAAGGTCGTACCAGGCCTCGAAATAGCTGAAAAACTGATTCAGGCAATTGCCGGTGATTTCGTCGCGTTGGGTTTGTTGACTGACGACTTGAATAGCGAAAGGCAAGTAACAAGCGGGAAGGCGCTTGAGCTTGAGAATTCGCTGTTTTTCATCCAGCCAGTACTGCGCGGAACTTCGATACACCACCTCGGTGCTGCAACCCATGTTGTTATTGCTGGCGATCATCAGGTATGGCTTGGCGCTGACAAAATCATAACGCCAGTGCCGGGGGGGCATGTGCGGTACGGTCAGGATCAGGCTGGCGCAGCCCAGTCCCTGCAGGTCGGCGAGTGTGACCTGGCACAGGTTGTCGTAACGCACACCTTCGGGCCAGGCAACCTGAATGGGAACCTGCTCAAAACCGTTGCCACCCCGGTTGTGGTAAATCTCGAATCCGTCCGAATTCAAATAAATGAGCGCGGGGGCGCCGGAGCCGTTCAAATCTGCGATCCGTACACGTGCCGCATCGAATGTGTCGTATTCGAAGGGCAGGGCACTCATGACGAAACCCTGGCCGAAGCGGCCATGCCCAAGGTTTGGCCAGCATTTGATTTCGTTGTGGCGAATGCGGCACAACTCAGTCATGTCGCTGCCCAGCAGATTGCCCAAAAACACCAGTTCACCGCGTGAACTGCTGATCAATGGCAAGCGGTCATCTATCGGCTCATGAAGGACATCCTCGCCCCTGGCAAAACCGTCTTCACGTTTATTGGCGTAAAGGCGCACCGCGTTGGGGCCGATCAGCGCCAGGGAGCTGAGTCCGTCGCCCGTCAAATCATCCAACTGCGAAAGGACGTTGAAAAACTCCGCCGGGAACGCCGTGAACGGAATGAAACCAGACCAGGTTTTGTCCGGATTCAGCGTGTAGAAACCGCTCATGCCGGGCTGAGCAACAATCAAGTCCAGCCGACCGTCGCCGGTGAGGTCCATGAGCGCTTGATGCGCTTGATGCGCTTGCGTGTTGCGATTTGCGACTGGAATTTCGTTGAGCACTGTCCACGGGCCATAGCGGATGTGATCGCCACCGGTCAGGTCACGCAGCGGCTCCCGGTAGTACCAGCACTGGTCATAACGACACAGGAAGCCCGGTAGGCCTTCTGCGAACAGATCGACGCATTGATAGCGTTGACCCTCTTCGATGCCCGGCATGTTCTCGAACGGGAAGAACGGTGTCGGCTGTGTATTCAGTTCGAAATCCGCATAGTCGAACTCCACCGGGGGCATGTTTTCCACGGTACCGCTGGCGTCGTACGCCTGATAATGCGCCGCCATGATTTGACTGTAAGACCAGGGCTCTGCGGTGACCGAGTACTCCAGCAGCAAGCGGCGGACCAGCACCGGCTCCTCACCCAGCACCGGAAAATTGTGAAACATCAGCACTTGTTGGCAGAGGCGGCGGGTGCCTACTTCAAAGCCCTGGCCATAGGACGAAAAGGGATCGTTGCGGATCAGCCACGGGGCAAGCGTCGGGCCGTCATAGACAGGTTTTTCAGTCAGGTCCCGTGTGCGTTCGCCATAGTCGAACACCTGGTGAAAGTGCCATGAAGGCGTCGGCGTTGGTGAAATGTCCCAGCCGTACAAGTGTTCATACGCGGCGAAGTTGCCATATAGCACTCGATCCAAGTACCGCTGGGCCCGGTAGTCATGCGGGTCAGGATCCTGGGTCGGGTCCTCCTGTTTGTACTCGTAACAGATGTGCTCGCCCCGAGCGTTCATGCTTTCTTGCAGCAACCAGGCGACAACACGGTTCGGGTCCTGTGGGTCAGCCTTGCGCGCGGTCTCTATCCTGCCGAAAAGGTGCAGGCTGCCGTCGGCCCCATGCACCAGCCAGAAACCATCGGGGTTGGCTTCGCAGCGCCAGAATTCGACCACATCAAAAGAGCTTTCCACCCGCGGCCAATATTGCACCACGCTGTGAGCCCCGATGGGCAATCCACTGTATTCGGATTCTTCTCTGGACATGATCTTGCCTTCGCCATCGCGCTCGGCCATGAGCTGCTCACCCGCGGGGCTGAGGAACACATCGTCGTCGGTGTAGCGAGGTACGCCTTTGCTGGTCTGGCGGGTAATGGCGATGAGGTTCAAATGCCAACCGACACCGAACGGTCCGTTACCAGATTGGCTGCTATAGCTCAGAGAGAGCTGAGGGTCCCATCCGCGTCCAGAGGAAAGTGGCAGCGGTAGTTCGAATGAAGCGCCTCCCGTCGTGCCGACCTTGCCCCAGCTTTTACCGATGGTGGCGATGGAAGCACTTTTGGCGATAGAAGGTTCAGTGATGCTCAGGGACGCTTGGTCTTGCATGGGGGCTGATCCTGTTTTTGCCTGGCGGCCACTCGTGGTGACGGTGTCGCTCGATGGCTCAGACGCTAACAAGAAGGGGGGCGTGCGTAACCTGTCAGATCTGACAGGTCGGACGTGGGGTTCTAGACTGAATAGTTGTAAATGCTTCGGTTTTAATGCCCTTGGCATTATTTTTTTTGCGCAAAAAAAACGGCCGGGGCGTCTATTCAGACACCCCGGCCGCTGTTTAGCCCGCTAAAGCGCTTATTGCACTTCTACTGCCAGGCTCTCACTGATCTTCTTCTGCCAGATGGCAGGACCTGTGATGTGGACCGACTCGCCCTTGCTGTCGACTGCCACAGTGACTGGCATGTCTTTGACGTCGAACTCGTAGATCGCTTCCATCCCCAGTTCGGCGAACGCCACAACGCGGGATTTCTTGATGGCTTGTGCCACCAGGTAAGCCGCGCCGCCCACGGCCATCAGGTAAACGGCTTTGTGGTCCTTGATCGCTTCGATCGCGGTCGGGCCGCGCTCGGATTTGCCGATCATGCCCAACAGGCCGGTTTGCTCAAGGATCTGACGGGTGAACTTGTCCATCCGCGTCGCGGTGGTCGGACCGGCAGGGCCCACCACTTCTTCGCGCACCGGATCAACCGGGCCGACGTAGTAGATGAAGCGACCTTTGAGGTCCACTGGCAGGGTTTCACCCTTGTTCAACATCTCGACCATGCGCTTGTGCGCAGCGTCGCGACCGGTGAGCATCTTGCCGTTGAGCAGGACGGTTTCGCCCGGCTTCCAGCTCTGCACGTCTTCCGGGGTCAGGGTGTCGAGGTTGACACGACGAGCCGACGGGCCGGCTTCCCAGACGATTTCCGGGTAGGCGTCCAGCGGTGGCGCTTCCAAGGATGCCGGGCCGGAACCGTCAAGCACGAAGTGGGCGTGACGGGTGGCGGCGCAGTTCGGGATCATGCACACCGGCAACGAAGCGGCGTGGGTCGGGTAATCCATGATCTTCACGTCGAGCACGGTGGTCAGGCCACCCAAGCCTTGGGCGCCGATGCCCAGTTGATTGACCTTCTCGAACAGCTCCAGGCGCATCTCTTCGATACGGTTCTGTGGACCGCGAGCCTTGAGCTCGTGAATGTCGATGGATTCCATCAACACTTCCTTGGCCATGACAGCAGCTTTCTCGGCGGTGCCGCCGATGCCGATGCCGAGCATGCCCGGTGGGCACCAGCCGGCGCCCATGGTCGGAACGGTTTTCAGCACCCAGTCGACGATCGAGTCGGACGGGTTGAGCATGGCCATTTTCGACTTGTTCTCGGAACCGCCGCCCTTGGCCGCCACGTCCACTTCCACGGTGTTACCCGGAACGATGGAGTAGTGGATAACGGCCGGGGTGTTGTCCTTGGTGTTTTTACGAGCGCCCGCCGGGTCGGCGAGGATCGAGGCACGCAAGACGTTTTCCGGCAGGTTGTAAGCCCGGCGCACACCTTCGTTGATCATGTCGTCCAGGCCCATAGTGGCGCCATCCCAACGCACGTCCATGCCCACGCGGACGAAGACGGTGACGATGCCGGTGTCCTGGCAGATCGGGCGGTGGCCAGTGGCACACATGCGCGAGTTGATCAGGATCTGTGCGATGGAATCGCGGGCTGCCGGCGATTCTTCACGCAGGTAGGCCTCGTGCATCGCCTGGATGAAGTCAACGGGGTGGTAATAGGAAATGAACTGCAGGGCGTCGGCAACGCTCTGAATCAGGTCGTCTTGCTTGATCACGGTCATGAGTCGCGCTCCTCTAAAAGACGGGAACATTCAATAAGGTGCTTGCAGCTTGGGTGCATCGGTCGGTTGCAAGCACCTTTCAAGGCACGCCGGGGCTGCTGGCGCGACGCTAAAAAGGCGCGGCAGTATAGCGCGCCTCGCTGGCGGGCACATCCGCCGGCAGTCAATCGTTGGTCGCATAAAGGCTGGCGTGGTGCTTTTGCTTTTGTGGCGAGGGGGCTTGCCACAGGCAAGCCCCCTCGCCACAGAACTGCTAATAACCGGGGGATGAGAGCCATGTTTTTTGACGCTGGTTTTATATCCCTAAAATTGAATGGTCATTTATCCGGCCCGCCACTAAAGTGGCACCCGGCCTGTAGAGTAGGACACTCAAACAGCTTTCTTTCGCATGGTGAGTCAACGATTGACCCATAACGCCCTTCAACAGCTTCTACTCAAACGCTTTGCCCTTGCAGCCGGCACTTACGCCCTGGCGCTGATGCTACTGTGGCTGGCTTTTTTCTCCGGACACTACGATGAACCTGTGGCCAGCCTGGCCGTCGGCACTGCATTGGTGGTCATCAGCCAAGCGGCATTGTTCGCGGTGTTTTACAGCGGCTGCAACCAGCGCTTTTCCGATCCCAGCCTGACCGAAGCGCAAGTGTTGACGGGGCTGGGGTGGCAAACCTGGCTGATCGCCAATCTGGATGAGGCACGCGGCGCGTTTCTGGTGTTTTACGTGCTGATCCTGCTTTTCGGACTGTTCCATCTGTCGCGCCGAGCACTGGTGCGGTGTGCGCTGTTGGTGTTTTTCAGTTTCAGTTCGATCACGCTGTGGGAGGGCTACCACTTTCAGCTCCGCGACCCGGCGCTGGCTGGGTTGCAAGTGTGCGTTTTGCTTATTGTGTTGATCTGGCTGGTGCTCTACGCCCGTTATGTCCAGGCTACGCGTCAGCGCATGCGGCAGCGGCGCTTCGCCTTGCAAGCGCACCAGGACACCCTGCGCGGGATGATGCGCCAGCTCGAAGACCTGGTCGCCACCGACGAACTCACCGGGCTGTTCAACCGCCGCCATTTCCTGCGCCTGGCCTCCCGCGAACTGAACGCCATGGACGCCGGCGTGATGCATGGCCTGGCGCTGATCGACCTTGACCACTTCAAACGCATCAACGATGTGCATGGCCATGCGGCGGGCGACCAGGTCCTGCAAGCCTTTGCCGGCGTCGCGACCGCGTGCTTGCGCGACGGCGATGTGCTGGCGCGTTATGGCGGCGAAGAATTCGTGGTGATGGTGCCCGATTGCGATGCCGAACGCCTGACGGCGTGCTGTGAGCGGTTGCGCATCGCCTTCACCGATGTCGAGCTGATCGGCCTCAACGTCGCCCATCTCAGTTTGTCGGCGGGCATGACGTTGCTGGAGCTGGGCGACGATCTCGACGACGCCTTGCAGCGCGCCGATCAGGCGCTTTACCGCGCCAAACGTGATGGTCGCAATCGTTGCGCGGCAGCCTGGGAGAACGTCGATGCCTGAGTTGCGGGTCGGTGAGCGTCAGTGGTCGGTGGCACCGGGCAGCAACCTGCTCGATGCCTTGAATCAAAACGGCGTGGCCGTCCCCTACAGTTGCCGCGCCGGCAGTTGCCATGCCTGCCTGGTCCAATGCGTACAGGGGTTGCCGAGCGACAGCCGACCCGATGCCTTGAGCGCAGAGCAACGCCAACAAGGCTGGCGCCTGGCGTGCCAGTGCCGGGTGGTCGAGGACCTGCAAGTGCACACCTTCGACCCACAGCAGGACGGCCACCCGGCCGAGGTGGCGGCCGTGGATTGGTTGAGCGCCAGTGTGTTGCGATTACGTCTGACGCCTGAGCGTCCTTTGCGCTACAACGCCGGGCAACATCTGGTGTTGTGGGCGGGCAATGTGGCACGTCCTTATTCGTTGGCCAGCCTGCCGCAAGAAGACCGCTTTCTGGAGTTTCACCTCGATTGTCGACAGCCGGGGCAATTTAGCGACGCGGCCCGTCAACTGAAGATCGGCGATTCGATCCGCCTCGGCGAATTGCGTGGCGGCTCTCTGCATTACGACCCGGACTGGCACACCCGGCCACTGTGGCTGTTGGCCGCTGGCACCGGTTTAGGGCCGCTGTTTGGCGTATTACGCGAAGCGCTGCGTCAGGATCACCAAGGCGCCATTCGCGTTATTCACCTGGCCCATGACGCCGACGAGCATTATCTGGCCAAACCCCTGCACGCCATGGCTGAGGGCCACGATCACCTGAGTGTCGAGTGCTGGACCCCGGCCGAGTTGCCGCAGGCATTGGCGCAACTGCGGCTTGTCTCCCGGCAAACCCTGGCCTTAGTCTGCGGAGCCCCCGACAGTGTCGACGCCTTTTCCCGGCGCCTGTACCTCGCGGGATTGCCGCGCAATCAACTGCTGGCGGATGTCTTTGTTCCCCGTGGTTGAGTGCTGATCGTTCAACGACGCGAGACTCGCCATGACCGATGCCATCCAACTTGAACGTGAGCGCGGCCTGCTGACGTTGCGCCTCAATCGTCCCGACAAGAAAAACGCGCTGACTCGTGCGATGTACAGCCGTCTGGCCGAGGCGCTGAAGCAGGCCGACACCGACCCCGAAATCAACGCCGTGCTGATCACCGGCAGCGCCGAGTGCTTCACTGCCGGCAACGACATCGCCGATTTCATCCAGCAACTGCCGAGCAATCTCGACAGCCCGGTGTTCCACTTCATGCTCAACCTGCTGGAATGCCGCAAACCGGTGATCGCCGCCGTGGCCGGTGCAGCGGTGGGGATTGGCACGACGATGCTGCTGCATTGCGACCTGGTTTACGTCAGTCGTGATGCTCGCCTGCGCATGCCGTTCGTCAATCTCGGCTTATGTCCGGAGTTTGGCTCCAGCCTGATCCTGCCGCGTTTGCTTGGGCATGCCAAAGCGTCGGAGTTGTTGCTGTTGGGTGAAGGTTTCAGCGGTGAACAGGCTGCAGAGTGGGGCATTGCCACTGAAGCATTGGGCAGTGGCGAAGCGGCGTTGACCAAGGCGCGGGAGATGGCGTTGCGCTTTGAATCGCTGCCGCCGCAAGCAGTGCGCATCAGCAAGCAATTGATGAAAGCGCCGGACCGGGAATTGCTGCGCACAGTGATAGAAGAAGAGGGGGCGTTGTTCACACAACGGTTGCGGTCGCCGGAAGCGATGGCGGCGTTGTCAGCATTTATCCGCCGGCATTAAATGATGTGGTGAATGGACGGGCCTCATCGCGGGCAAGCCCAGCTCCCACAGGTTTTGAGGTGAACGCTGGATTTGTGGACACCGCCAACCCCTGTAGGAGCCGAGCTTGCTCGCGATGAGGCCCGATCAGACACAACACCTGTTGGATCAGAAAGCAAAAAGCCCCGCCATTCACATGGCGGGGCTTTTGTTTTTCAAACAACCGGTCACTCAGACCATCGGATCGCCAACGTGGAGGATTTTCATCCCGTTGGTGCCGCCGATGGTGTGGTAGCTGTCGCCCTTGGTCAGGATGACCCAGTCGCCTTTCTCGACGACGCCGCGTTTGAGCAACTCGTCGATCGCAGCCTGGCTGACTTGCTCAGGCGGCAACGATGCCGGGTCGAACGGGACGGTGTAGACGCCACGGAACATGGCCGCGCGGGCCTGGGTTTCGCGGTGCGGGGAGAACGCGTAGATCGGCACCGACGAACGGATGCGCGACATGATCAACGGCGTGTAGCCACTTTCGGTCAGCGCGATGATCGCCTTCACACCCGGGAAGTGGTTGGCGGTGTACATGGCCGCCAGCGCGATGGACTGGTCGCAGCTTTCGAAGACCTTGCCGATACGGTGGCTGGAGGTCTTGCTGGTCGGGTGCTTTTCCGCGCCGATACAGATGCGCGCCATCGCTTGCACGGCTTCCAGCGGGTACAAACCAGCGGCACTTTCCGCCGAGAGCATCACGGCGTCGGTGTAGTCGAGCACGGCGTTGGCCACGTCGGACACTTCGGCGCGGGTCGGCATCGGGTTCTGGATCATCGACTCCATCATCTGGGTCGCGACGATCACTGCCTTGTTGTGGCGGCGTGCGTGCAGAATGATTTTCTTCTGAATGCCCACCAGCTCGGCGTCGCCGATTTCCACGCCCAGGTCACCACGAGCCACCATCACTGCGTCGGAGGCGTTGATCAGCGCATCGAGGGTGTCATCGTCGGCCACGGCTTCGGCGCGTTCGATCTTCGCCACCAGCCAGGCAGTACCGCCAGCCTCGTCGCGCAGTTGACGGGCGTATTCCATGTCGGCGGCGTCACGCGGGAAGGACACGGCGAGGTAGTCGACTTCCATCTCGGCGGCGAGCTTGATGTCGGCCTTGTCTTTCTCGGTCAGGGCCGGAGCCGTCAGACCACCACCACGACGGTTGATGCCTTTGTGGTCGGACAGCGGGCCGCCGATCAGCACAGTGCAGTTCAGTTCGGTGGCGGTGGCGGTATCGACGCGCATCACCACGCGACCGTCGTCGAGCAGCAGCTCGTCGCCTACGCCGCAATCCTTGACCAGGTCGGGGTAGTCGATACCGACCACTTGCTGGGTGCCTTCGGTCAGAGGATGGCTGGTGGAGAAGGTGAATTGATCACCGATCTTCAGCTCGATCTTCTTGTTGGCGAATTTGGCGATACGGATTTTCGGGCCTTGCAGGTCACCCAGCAGGGCGACGAAGCGGCCGTGCTTGGCAGCGAGGTCACGCACCAGCTTCGCGCGAGCCTTGTGCTCGTCGGGGGTGCCGTGGGAGAAGTTCAGGCGGGCGACGTCCAGGCCAGCCAGAATCAGCTGTTCGAGAACTTCCGGCGAGTTACTGGCCGGGCCAAGGGTAGCGACGATTTTGGTACGACGGACGGACATGCAAAGACTCCTGAGTTCAAGCGCTGAGTGAGGCTACTATCATCTTTGGGTGTAGTCATTGTTCGAATGCACTACTTATTGGCTTTTATCTTTAAACGATCGTGACAAGCCGCCTGAAGGTTTTGCACAACGGGTCGATACAGAGCTCAAGACAGGAGAACCCCCATGCGATTCGCGCTCATTGCCGTCCTTGCCCTCAGTGTGACGGGCTGCGCCCGTTGGTCGATGAACCACCATTTGAATCTCGCCTATAGCGCCTACGACCGTGGCAATTGCGAGCAGGTCATACTCGAACTGTCGAAAGTCGAGCGCTCCAGCCGCGCGCGGCCTTATGTGTGGCCGGAAGTGTCGATGATGCGCGGTCAGTGCCTGGAAAAGCAGATGCTGTATATCGATGCGGCGCAGACTTACCAGTACATCATCGAGACGTACCCGCACAGCGAATACGCCTACCGCGCCCGCGCTCGTCTGGAAACCCTGGAGAGCCAGGGCCGTTACCCGCTGCGAAGCGCCGCGGCTGTGCGCCCGGCGACGTACTGATCGCAGTCGTCACGCAACGGCTGGCTCACTGGCGGTGGTGAGCTATAGTCCAAGAGATCGGTTTTAGAGCCTTGCCTCTAAACCCGAGTGCATACCTGTGATCGGCAGGAGTAAGCGTCAGCGGTTGCATGGACTGTCGCACCGGGATCGGGGAGAGCGCGCCTTCACTTCTACAATAAAGAAGAAGACCCGTTCCGAAGCATTAGTGCGGCCCTGCTTAAGGGTCTTGCTGGGCCATTTGCGCATGTTTACCAACCGCCGGATTCAGCGGCATCAGCTGCCGTATTTCCTGAAAGTGTTCAACAGTGTCACCGACAAACCCATCGGCTTTCTCGGCAACGTGTCCGAAGACGGGCTGATGCTGATCAGCCAGTTGCCCATGATGGTGGGCGTCGACTTCGACCTGCGTCTGAAAATTCCCGCCACCAATGGTGGCCAGCAGGTCATTGACCTGACGGCGAGTTGCCTGTGGTGCCATGAAGACGAAACGCCGCAGCACTACGACGCCGGGTTCAGCCTGCAACGGGCGCCGCCGGAGTATGGGCAATTGGTGGAGGCATTGAGGCAGTACTTCAGTTTTCAGCCGTTGCCGGCGTCTGCCTGAAGGGTAGCGTCGTCTTCTCTATTGCCTTCGCGGGCAAGCCCGCTTCTACAATCTCCAGGGTTCACAAATCCCCTGTAGGAGCGGGCTTGCCCGCGAAGGCGTCATTACAAACAACAACGAATGACCGGTAACGGCTACGTCGTCTTGATTGCCCGCTCGTTATCCAACGACCGCTCCACCAGCATCAACCCCAACTCACTCATCTGATAAATCACCATCGCCAGGTGCCGTGGCCTGTCGTCCAGGCTTTCGGCCAGGTCGAGCAGCAGAATGCTGACTGATGAAAAGGTCTCGTAAGTCTGGATGGTCAGGGCTTCGGGGTTGGCATCCGGGACAACGGTGAACATTTTCATGGCGCGGTCCTGGGCAGTGCGAAGGGATTCGACGTCGGGTTTTAGGTAATGGTCGAGCGCCTTGTCGGCGGCAGCGTGGAGTTTTCTTGAATCGAGGGTGGCGTAGGGGGAAACCGGGTCGGTTTCGGGGGGTGGATTGGGTGTTGGTTTGAACATGGTAAATCTCCTTGTTGGAGCTACCACCGACTCGCGACTAAACGAGGGGGGTGGCGGCTGTACGCAGGTTAGTCGACCGGGAGGAGACATGAAAAACCGGCGCGCCCGAGGGCGCCCTGCGTACAGCCACCATCGAGTGCGGGGATGGGAATACCCGACTGGATGACGCTTATGCACATTCATATCACCTACCCGGGCGACTAAACCCGATCGCTGATGGGCAGCGACGCGGATCAAGTTACGGGGCAAGGCCAAGGTGCACAAGCCGGCGGATTCTGGCGGATGTGTAGTCCGTTGCGCAAGGCGTTGTAGTCACTCGACTGACGTCTGTAGGACTCAGCGCGAACGGTGCGGCAGCGGCTTACACCACTCGTCGGGACTGTCAGATCTTACAGGTGTGAGGTAACAGAGCCGGATGGTAGAACCCACATCACCCAAAGCACCTTGCGGAGTTGAGCATCATGGCTGATGAACAGAATGATCCCCTGTTTCCTAACCCCCAAGTCGTCATCACGCAGCCGTCCGCGGGACAGGTCATGACGTCCGGCTATTTTTCCATCAAGGGCTATGACGGCAGTATCTGGGTCAACGCATACAAGGTGCTCTCCGACAACACATTAGAATTATTAGGTGGCTCGGTAACGCCGGGTGGTTATTGGGAAGTGCCTGTGTTTTTTACTGATGGTTCGTACACCATTTGTGTTGGTCTTGAATCCAATATGTCCGAACGTGTCACGTTTTCAGTTCGGGTGGCTTTTACCGTTCCACGGATCACCCTGCCCAGAGATGAGGAGATTGATATTAGCCAGCCGTTCACCGTAGGAGGAACGGCTACCCCCGGTTTTCGCGTTCGGATTATGACGCAAGGTGGTTGGCATGATTTTGGACTGTCTGAACCTGCTGCACGCGATGGATCCTGGAGCAAGACGCTGGATATCCGAAATCTGCCAGACACGATTACGATTCAGGCTGCGCACGATGCGCATGGTCAATGGTCAGAGGCGCGAACCTTTCGGTTACGGGCAAGCAAGCCAATTATTCAATTCCCGGAAAACGGCGACATCACCGATGTAAAGGGGCGGATATCTGGTGCTGGAGGGGTATCGGGGGCCATTGTCGAAGTACTCAAAGACTTTGAACACTCATTCAAAATCGGGGAGGGAGATGTAGGGGCGAACGGGGAGTGGAACGTAACAAGGTTCGTCATGGATATGCCCCCCGGTCCGTTCTCTATTGTGGCGCGACAAATTGTCGGAACTGTGCCTTCTGATGTGAGTGAAGTCCGCTCGTTCAAAATCCGCCCCCCCGCACTGACCGCCGTCACCACTTCATACCCAACCGAAACTTCGCTCAAGTTCTCAGGCGCCGGCCACACCGGCGCAACGGTCGAGATCACTATCGTCAGCGGGCCTGGTGGGACGGCACCGTCCGCTGCCACGGTGACAGGAGGCCGGTGGGAAACCACCGTCACCAACTGGCCGTTTGGCACGTACACCCTGAAAGCGATTCAGAAAGTCTCGGACAATGCCAATGGCTGGATTGAGTCGCAGCCCTACACTTTTTCCTACAGTCGGGTGCTGCAAGACCCGAGCGACGTAGTATTCACAAAGGAATACCAGCCGACCTTTTCCGGCAAAGGCACTAACGGCGCTATGGTGAAGATCGCTGATCCTGGTGGCAGCACTTTCCCCGCCCCCGACGCGCGCGTGTCCAACGGCCAATGGTCGAGCCGGGCATCCCGGGAGTGGGGCCCGACCCTCAATCGGGATGTTTATTTCAGGCAATATCTGGATGGTCAACAGTCGCCAACCTGGGTCTCCCTCATAGTCACCATCCCACCATTGGCACCTGTCATCGGCCCGGTGCAAGAGGACGGCTTCTCTCCAAAATTCTCCGGTACCTGCTGGTTAAATGCGGCCGTTGAACTCACGTTCAGCGACGCCCCCACCAAGCATCCAGCCACAGTTGTCGGTTCAAGCTGGACCTTTCAGCGCGAGACACCGTTTGCTCCGGATGTTCCTCACACGGTCACCGTCACCCAGACGGCTGCCTCGCAAACGTCACCCGCTGCGTCCGTAAACTTCACGGTTTATACACCAATGCTCAAACCGGTGATTACCCACCCCGAACCAGGGGAGGAGGTCGGTCGCGATGTGATTGTCCAAGGGCAGGACGGCATGGCCGGGGCCACGATGCAACTGCGTGATGCTCAAACCGGCCGAGATCTGGGCGCTCCCAAATTGCTGACCGTCAACGGTGAATGGGCAATCGAACTCACCGGTCTGAGCTTTCGAAAGTACACCATTGATGCGCAACAAACGCGTTATGAGCGGCCATCCCCCCGCAGCGACATGCTCGATTTCGAGGTGGTGCTGCTGCCACCGGTCTTTACGCAGCCAACGGAAAACGGCGATCTGCCACGAACCGCGACGCTTGAGGGGGAGGGCATGCCGAACGGGCGGATTGAGGTCTGGCTGGCGGGCGTTGCCGAGCCTTTACTCACGAACATTCCGGTGGGCGCAGACCGCCACTGGAAAGGCGAGGTGACCTTGCCGGTGGGGGCCAAAAGCATCTGGGCGAGACAAACCTTTGAGGGTCAGACGTCCAAGGACAGCCCGCCGCTGATCTATAACGTCGTACCCGCGGCACCGTTTATCGAAACCCCGGCCACAGGCGAGCACATCGGTCGGCGGGTGGTGGTGTCAGGCTTCGGCGTGCCGGGGGACACCGTCGCGGTGAAACTGGGCAATGCCACACGTACGGTGCTGGGGCGAAGCCCGGTGCTGGAGGATCGCACCTGGTCGGTCACGCTGATGCTCGATCAGCCTGGTGGCCGCTGCGACCTGGTGGCTGTGGCGTCGTGCGACGGCTTTGAATCGGCCGACTCCCCTGAACGGTCGGTCGTGCTGGGTGCTTTTCTGCCTTCCATCGATGTACCGGCGGCGGGACGCTGGGTGAGTGATCCGGTGCTGTTCAAAGGTCAGGGTAAACCGGGAGTCGGGGAGGTCACGAGCTGGTTCAACCCTGATCAAAAATGGTCGTCCGATGTTCCCGTCAGCACGAGTGGTTGGCAGGGCAGTGCGGCGCAGCCGTTGCCCGACGGTGGCAATTGGTGCCGGTTCAAACAATCCCTCACCGACAGTGAAGATGGCGCGACGGTTTCTGACTGGGCGGACAGCGAACGCTTCGAAGTCGGGCGTGCGCCACCCACGAAAGCCTGATAACGATCCTCCGATGAGCGGTTATTGAACTGTCATTTGTGACAGTAGACGGTGATCGGCTTCAGGCGTCAAATCTCTTCCATCAATCGCACGGCCTGACAGGATTGTCAGGCTGTTCAGGACCGTTATCGACCCCAGGAACCTGACCATGGCTGACTCCCGCCCCGCCTCGCAACTGCTGAACCAGGTCTTTAGTAAAGAACAACGCACGAGGTACGCGGCTCTCAACACTTACATCGAAGACGGAGGGTCGATTTTTCCACTGGTGGAAAAGGGTGTGCAGGGGCTGGTGAGGGACTTCAACGTGAGCCCCGATGACGCCCGCCGGTTTTTGCGGCGGGCCAACAGCTTGGCCATTTATGTGCGCCGACAATTCATCGAGCACAGCTTGCGCAGTCATAAAACAGATGAGGCAGGGACGACCAGTGGTTTGTTGTCGATGGTTTCGGGACCCAGTTTCGGGACTCTGTTCAACCCCCCATTCGACAGTTTTTGCCCGCCGCGGGCTCTGGAGTCTCTTGCTTCGCCAGTGGCGTATCTGATCGAGCTGTTGAGGTGGATCGAGCAGCGTATCGAGTCCGTTCCGAGCGGCAACGAAAAGCTGCCGCTGCATGACCGACGCAAGGACCTGAAACCGCTGTCGGTCGATTTCAATGCGGTGTATCGATCGGTGTCTTCGGTCGACATCATCGTCTCGGTGCTGGAAACCTTCATCACCGAGCACGACGCCAAACAGCATGTTGAAGACACGATGATCGAGGCGCGGTATCCCAACGGGTTGCCTTACTACCAGCACTGGGTGACCCTGGATGCGGTTGCCCATCACCATGGGCTTTCGGTCGGCAATTTTGCGCATGTGGTGGACTTTTCCTTCCCTTATTTTTTGCTATGCCACGCTTGGGATGCCGACGCGGGGCGTGCTCTGGCCCACGCATCACGGCTGGGGCCTTATCAGCGGCGGTTGCTGACGGAGAAGCCCGCAGACTACGAAAGTCGTGAGGCTTTCTATTTGCAGAACTTCGGTGCCAAGGACGTGGCATGGCAAAACCTTGACCAGGTGCCATTCTTCGGTGAACGAACCAAACTCCACACCCCGGGGCTGGAGGACTTGCTGTCGGTACGAGGTTTCGCCCCCGTGCGCTCTGCCAACGTGACGTACGCGCAAAACAAGCCTGTTGAGCCGGAAAGCTGGCGCTCCGGTTCGGTTTACCTCAATGCCAATAGCGACCCTGCGGTCAGCATTACGGGTACCGGAACCGGCCCTTCATTTATGCATAAATTATCAGTGGATCCAACAAGTGCAATTGGTCTTGGCCGTTACGACCGAATGAACCGCAAGTTGCGTCTGGATCAGTGGCTGGAGCTGCCCAGCGATCAGGTAGATGCGTTGTTGGTGGCGGCCATCAAGGCTGAATCGCGCAGTAGCGCATCAGACAATGCCTGGTTGATCACGGAAAAAGTCGTGCATGCGCTGGGTCTGTTTCAGTCATTACGTGAGCGCTATGGGTGTACGGCGCCAGACTTTGCCGCGTTTATCGACGAGTTGTCGATTTACGGTCGCGGTGAAGCGCTCTCGCAGTTTGACCAAGTCTTCAATGGGCAGGGCGACTACCGCCAACCCATGTTACTCGATGACGGTGAGTTCTCGGTGTTGCCGGTCCAGGGCGATTCCGAATTGACGGTCACCCAATTGTGCAGTGCGCTGGGGATCGACCTGCAGACCTACCGATACCTGGCCATGGCGATTGCCGGTGCGCATGGCGTCACCGGCAACAAACTCAGTCGCACCCCCGCAGTCATTTCCAGTTTTTACCGCCTGGTGAAGCTGCCCCGTCTGTTGGGCATGACGCCGGTCGAAGGCGTCCTGATGCTGACGTTATTGGGTGGGGAAGACTGGCTCTACGGTCTGGCGGGTACTCCCCGGATCCATTCGACCCCAGTTGACACGCCCGATGTGCTGAACCTCATTTACGCCTTGCATTCCTGTGTGGGGTGGTGCGCAGACCGCAAGTTTGCGGTGCTCTGGATGTTGCAACAGATCTCGCAACCCCAGGCGTTGGCCACCGCCTCTGACGAGGAGCGCCAGTTGTTTGAAAAAGTGCGCAGCCTGTTGCCAGGCGCACAGTTCACCCACTCGGCGTTACTGATGGCGGGTGTGCCGCCACTGGCGGGCGCCAGCTGGCTGGATTTGCTGACGATGCTGGTTGATGCGGACGGGCTGGTCCTGGCGCATGCGGGTACGCAAACCGAGTACCTGGCCTTTGCCCGGAGGGCGCTCGACGGGGCGGTGAAGGATGGCCTCGGTGGCGGTGATGAAGTCGCACGCGCTGCCATTGTCGAGAAAATGCTCGCCGTGCTTTTGCAGGCCCAAGAGGCTCAGGCGTCGGTGGTCAAGGAATCGCTGGCGGTTTATGCGGGCGTCAACGCCGAGAAAGCGTTTCAAGTGCTGGCCTGGGCCAATGCGACGGTGCACCAATTTTTGCGCCAGGTGTTCGAACGCACCCTGTCGGATCGGGAAGATTCCTTGCGCGGACGCAACGAGCAGCCTGACCCCTTGCTCGACCTGTTGGCCGATGTACGCCGTCGCAGTGCGGTGGTGGCGAAACTGGATCTCGATGCCCAGCTGTTGCAGGACTATCTGACATACGGCCACAAGGCCTGGCTGGATCAGGATGACAAACATGCGTTCACCGTGAGGACGTTGTACTACCTGACGGCCCTCACCCGGGCGTTTGAGTTGAGCGAGAAGCCCGCGCAGCAACTGCTCGATTATCTGCGTGAGGTCAATGCGTTGCCTGACAACCTTAGCGTTGATGCTGAGCGTCTGGCCCAGCAAGCGGCTGCGATTCGCCTGGCCGAGTTTTTCGACTGGAGTGTTCAAGAGGTACGCGAGTGTGTCAGTCGCATCGACCCGGCACTCAAGATCCTGAAAAACCTGACCCAGCTGGATCTGCTGATGCGCATTCGGGTCATGGCAGCGAAAACAGGCATGAATGCCTTGACGATTTTCTTGATCGGCACCTTGCCCGAGGCAGTAGACAAGTTGAAGTACAAGGAGGCTGCCGAGCACGCGTTGCTGAGCTTCTCCGAATCCCCTGAGCCCCAGATGGCGTTCACCGAGGATCTGCAGCGGCTCGTTACCGTGACCTGTGTGCTGGACAAGACCGAGGTGGTGGCCAACAAGACAGACGATAAAATCACCTTCACCGTGACCCTCAACGATGTCGACGCAAAGCCGTTGAGCGGCGTCAAGGTTTACTGGCGTGCCAACCTGGGCAACATCGCCACCCAGGAAACGGATACCCAAGGCGTGGTCAGGGCAGAGTTCTTGCCCGGCAAGGTCATGGGCACGGACACCCCGCAGTTCTGGCTGGATCTGTTCGAGCCGCAGTACGCCCCCACCCTCAATGTTGTCGCTGATGCGCAGTCCCTGCAATTTCCGCCTTCGCTCATGTCGCCGGTGCCGTTGGGCACCGTGCCCTACGGTCAGGAAGTCGAACTCTATGCCACGCTGATGGACCGGTATCTAAACCTCGGGAAAAACAGCCGCGTGCAATGGAGCTACGAGGTTGTGGGCGACACCAAACTGCCTTTGCTGGTTATCCGACCGGAGCAGACCTCCAAATCCAACCAGGAGGGCGTGACGCAAATGTTTGTCTCCAGCCCTACCGGCGGAAAGTTTGTGATCAGTGTTCTGTCCGAAGCAGGAGAAACCATGGCTGATTTCAATCCCATCACGTTCGACGGCGAGGAGGCAGGTCAATGATCGCTATCGCTGACTGGTCGTGCGTTCCCGGCTCTCACCCTCAGGAGGAAGGACTATGGCACTGAACAAGATGGCTGGCCTGCTCGAAAAGCGCCGTAATGCGCTCGTCGAGTACTGCATCGGGACGTTCGGGAGCGGAGAATCGCCAAAGTACAGCTTCCTGAATACTCCGGCAGACCTGTTTGAACTGCTGCGCATGGATCCCCTGGACACCTACCCGGTTCAGAGTTCCCGGGTGGCCGAAGCGACGAGCTGCGCCCAGCAGTTTATCCATGCCGCGTACCGCAAGCTGGAGCCGGGCTATGCGACGATCGAGTTCGATAAGAGAGATCTGGCGATTTGGGAGCTTTACAGCAATTACCCGGATTGGGCCGCGCGACAACTGATCGCGATCTACCCGGAAAATTTCATGACCCCCTTTGTGCGACAGCGCAAGACCAGCCTGTTCAAAACCCTTGAAAACAATCTCAATCAGACCCGCCTGAACAGCGATTCGGTACAGGCAGCCCTGCAGGACTACCTGAAAACGTTCGAGCAGACCTGCAACCTGGACGTGATCAGCAGCTACATGGACGGTGCCTTGCCGGCACACGCTGATTATTACTTTGTCGGTCGCCAGCGGGTGCCGCCTTACCAGTATTTCTGGCGCAAGGCTGAGGTAGAACTCTCGCCAGCCGATGTCGCCCTCAATCCCGCGGTGTGGAATGAATGGCAGCCGGTGGATATTCCCGCAGGAGCCAAGGTGCTGGACATTCGCCCCGTGTTCTGGAGCGGGCGGTTGTGCCTGGTGTGGGCCGAGTGGCGGGACAAGGTCGAGGGAGCGGATGGCAAAAGCATACCGCCCTGGCTGGACATCAATCTGGCGTTCATGAGTCAAAACGGCCAGTGGTCGGCACCGCTGAACATGCACAGCTCCGCGCAGACGGCAGATCACTCCCAGGACAAAAACGTTCGACTGATTGCGACCGTGTGGGCCGATCATTACAACCCCAAGGGCAAGTTGGGGGTGTTGTTGACGAACCGCAAAGGGGACGGGAGTGAACCCGGTCTGAATGTGACAGCGGTACGCGATGTGCTTTTCCGTCCCTTGCCCGAAGATGATGGCGGCTGGCTGGAGTACGCCGCGGACAAACGCTTTGTCGCCGCCGAGACGGTGCAGCATCCGATGCTGAACCAGCCGACCCTCGTCGCCAGTGTGCCCACGCCGGGGTCCCTGACGCCTTACCTGGATGTGCAGGCCGTGGCGTTTCGCGTCGGTAACGACGATGTACTGATTGTCCAGGGACTTTTGAGGCCCACGGGAGAAACCCGTACCGATAACGTTGAATTGGAATTGACGTTGAAAAACAAAACCAACGACGACCCGGCACCCATTAAAACCTCCAAACCGCTTGCCGGTGGCTGGGGCACCGAATGGCAAGTCTTCACGCGGGGGAGAGGTGCATGGGGGACGCCGACCTTTACTTTTGGCAGTGCCACGGGTGGATATGGACTTAAAGAATTTGCATTGACGATTGTCAACGTAACGGACTTCAACCCGGCGGCATTGCTCAAAAACACTTCCGATGCCGCGCAGTTTATTGCTTTCAACCAGCCAGACTGGACGCTTGAATTCACCCGTCTGAATTCGCTTTTCGGCCCCGAGCTGGTGCAACGTTCCAATATTTCCGTGGACGCTGTACTGGATTGGGACACCCAGTTTCTGTCTGAACCGCCGCCCGGTTCTGCAACGATCAGCGAGCCGAACGGTGCATTCAACGGCGCCAATGGCTTGTTTTTCTGGGAGCTGTTTTTTCATGTGCCTCACCTGGTCGCAACGCGTCTGCGCATGGAGGATCGTTTTCTGGAGGCGCAAAAATGGCTGCATTACCTGTTTGATCCACAAGCGCCGGCCGATCCGGAATCAACTGTGCGCCCAAATCCTAAACCCCTGTATTGGCGCTGCCGGCCGTTGAATGTCGTCAAAGGCAATGTGGGCTTCGAAACCCGCGCACTGACTGATCCGGACGCCATCGGCTATTCCGCGCCCTGCCATTTCCAGATTCTGGTGTTTACCGAATACGTCAAGAACCTGGTCGCCTGGGGCGATTGGTATTACCGCCAGCTCACCCGTGACAGCCTGGTAGCGGCCAAGTTGTGTTACGTCCAGGCCGAGTTCTTCATGGGTAAGGCCCCCACGGTACGGACAGTGAACCGTTGGGAAACCGACACGGTGGAGGGCCTCTTGACCAAGAGCCTGTCGCGACCGGCGCTTGAGCAGTTTGAACGCGCTATCGTATACAGCCTGGCGGACTTTCCTGCCTGTGCCGAAGAACCGCCCGAGCTCGGGTTGCTGGCGAACAATCCTTTCAAAATCCCGATCAATGAGCAGTTGCTCGCGATGTACGACGTGCCCGGCCAGCGCCTGCATAACCTGCGCAATAACCTCACCCTTGACGGCAAATCGATGGAGATCCTGCTTTTCAGCCCTCCCACCGATCCCAATCAATTGCTGAAAGACCTGGCGGCCGGGGGCGTTGGCGCGCCGAGACCCATGGGCGGGCGGCTGGTGGTCGGTGCTTTCCGTTGGCGCGTGACGTTCGAGGCGGCGTTGCGTGCGGTGCAAACCCTGCAGGAATACGGTAACCAGGTGCTGCGCTTGCTTGAGCAGCGCGATCGGATCGAGCAGGATGAAATGCAGCAAGACAATCTGGTGAAACTGGGCACCTATGCCCAGACCGTGCAGGAATATACCATCGACCAGTTAAAGGCGAATGTGGTCGCGCTGGAGCAAAGCCGGGCCGTGGCGGCGGAACGGGCCGACGCCTATTCGGCACTCTACGACGAAAATGTGTCGGCGGTTGAATACGAGGTCATGGAAAGTCTGCAGGAGTCAAAAAAACTGTCACTGCTGTCCTCAAGCATCAAGCCGGCAGCCGGGGTGCTGGCTGCGCTGCCCAATGTGTTCGGTTTGGCCAATGGTGGGTTTCGCCCCGACGAACTCATCAATGCGGTGTGCTTCGGCTTGGACATCGCCTCGGCGGTCAAGCAACTGGATGCGGACAAACAAGCCACCACCGAGGCTTACCGCCGTCGCCGTAACGAATGGGCGCTGCAACGCAGTCAAGCGGCAGCAGAGATCCGGGCGATCGACGAGCAGATCGGCGCCCAGAAGCATGCCGTCGAGGCGGCCAAAACCAGCCTGCAGCAAACCCTCACGGCCAACAGTCAGGCGCTAACGGTTTACAACTTCCTCAAGACGCGTGCGACCAATGCCGAACTGTTCGGCTGGTTGCTGGGCCAGTTCAAGGCTCTGCACTATCAGGCGTACGATGCGGTGGTCAGTTTGTGTCTCAGCGCCCAGGCTTCGTTGAACGCGGAAACCGGCGATTACGACACGCATCTCCCCATGCCCCAGGTCTGGCTGGATAACCGTCACGGCTTGACCGCAGGCGAACACCTGCGCGGGCATTTGTTGCGCATGGAGCGTGAATACCTGCAACGCCATGAGCGTCGGCTGGAATTGGTCAAAACCGTATCCTTGCGGCAATTGTTTGAGGACAAGGTCGAACCGCAAGTGGGGATCGACAATTGGACGTCTGCGCTGCGGCAGTTGCAGCACCGGGGGACACTGGAATTCAAGCTTACCCAGCTGCTGTTCGATCGCGATCATCCGGGGCATTACTGCCGACAAATCAGCTCGGTCGAGGTCGATCTGCCGGTGCTGACCGGTCCTTACGAAAATGTACGAGCAACCTTGTTGCAGATCAGCAGCATGATCGCGACCAAGGAATCGTCTCAGTCTGTGAGGTATTTGCACAACCCGGACGGCGCCACAGCCCCCTCCGACGTGCAGGTCAACCTGCGCAGCGGTCAACAAATCGTCTTGTCGATAGGGACTGCCGACAATGGCATGACCGCCATGAAACCTGATGAAGGGTTGCTCAGCCCCTTCGAAAACACCGGGGCAGTGTCGTCCTGGACGTTGAACTTTCCAAGGCCGACAAAAGAGTCGCAGCCCGCCATGCTGCTCTCGTTGACGGACGTCATTCTGCGGATCCGTTTCACGGCCAAAGCTGGCAAGCCGACCTTCGCGCGAACCGTCGAAGACCTGGTGACCCAAGCCGAAAACCCGGAGCAAAACCCAACCGTCGAAGGAGCCGTCCGTCATGAATGAACCGATCATCCAGGGCAATGAAAGTCTGATCCTCAATGGCGATTTCGTGCAGGGGTTTACCGATTGGAGGGAAGGTCCGATTAATAAAGGCTGGTTGAGTACAGCGCGTGAACTCCATGAAGGCGAATTTGTTCGTTTTCTGAAGGCTGGAAACAAGTCTTCGGTCAGTCAGCCTTTTAGGGTCCCCAAGGATCCGGGCGCGCAAGCGCGCTATGTCCTCGGTTTCTGGTGCGAGACCCGGCACACCGAAGCGGGCATGCTGAAGATCAGCATCGACGGGCAGCAAGAAATATTGGAGATCCCGTTGCGGCCGGGTGCATCACGGGATGTCGAGGAGGATCAGGTACGGCTGAGGAGCGGTCAGCCGCTGGATTTCACGCCGATCAAGTACGAAGTCGAGCTGGCCCTGCCATTCAAAGCCGGGGACACGCTCACCGTCGACGTGTCCAGCCCGGCCAATGCCCCCAATGACCCCATCTCGGGCATCTGCATCACCCGAATCAATCTCCAATTGCATCTGGAGCCAGCGGTGATGCAAGGCCTGATGCTGGATGAAGAACCGGTGGCACCCGCTGCGACGCTGTACATGTGCCAGGGGGCCTCCGTGAACTTTGCTCACCGGTTGAAATTCCTCCCCGCGCCAGACAATGCCTGGCGGGACACCCACGCAGCGTTGAGCAGTGACGACAATCCGCTTGGCGCGGTTGTCGCAGCGCCGGATTGGGGCGTAGATCATCCGCTGGAGGATTCATGGCAGTTTGATTGCCCGTTGATTGGCGAGGAGGGGCCCTACCTTTTCTCGATGAATCTGCTTAACCAGTTCACGGCCGAGCCTTACCCGGTGAATGTGTCGCTGGGGCATCATCGATTGGTGTTCCGCGAGGTGCTTTGGGCGGCGTATTACCCGGTGCTTGAATACGGGCAGGGTGTGCGTCTGGGCGTTCAAGTGGCGTCGTATTACACCGGCCAGTCCCTTGGCGGACGAACAGTGACCTGGACGCTTGCCGGCCAAGGGGTTAAAGGTGTTGGCATCACGGATGACCAAGGCTGGGTGTACTTCTATTTTGAACCGGTGGCAGCGGGTAACGTGGTCATTCAGGCCTCTGTCGACAGCCTTTATTACGCCGCCGGGGTGGTCACTCAGTCGTTGGACGTCCGGGTACTGGCCACGGATCCGTGGAAGGACGTATTGGCGAATGCCGACGGGGTTGAGACAAGCTGGGAGGAAAAAATCGGTTACCCCAATCGGGGCTCGGACTATCCCGTGATGGTGAAACTGCCTGCAGGCAGCCCGTTGTTGGGCACGGAGCTGTCGTTGCACTGGAGCGGCGATTCCCATAAGCAGTTGGGTGTTGATGTCAGCCCCGCGCTTGAGGAACCGGTGCCGGTCATCGGCGTCGAAATGGCCTGGACCCTGACGAGCGAGGATCGTCTTGACGGCCAGTTTTTTCTGGAACTGGTCTGCTCGAAACTGCTGCTGCCGTCATCGAAAAAAACCATGTCGCTGGCGCGCAATCTGGTCAAGGTCGGCGAGGTGCGCGAGGCCAACAAGTTTCCCGTGGTGGATGAAAACGAAAGTGTGCTGTTGCGGGTGCAGGTGGTGCATGTCGTGGTCAGTGGCGACGGTGATCCGGTGAACAACGCGTGGGTCGACTGGATAACCCCTGAAGGCACGATCCCGACCCGATCCGGTGCCGGTGGCTGGGCCAGTGTGCTGTACACGCCAAAAGTCGCCGGGGATCAGGTCGTCAAGGCCAGCATCAAGGCCCATGCAGAGGCCGTTGCGGTTGAACAGCCTTTTAATGTGAAGGCGATTGCGACCAGCCCCTGGAAGAATGAAGTCAAGATCCTGCTGGATGAGGTGGAAGTCGAGCGCAATACGCTCGGCGTGCTCTGCCGGCGTGGCCAGGCACATACCTTGAAGGTTGTGCCGGTCGCCGGCAGTTCGTGGATCGGTAAAAACATCAGTTTGCACTGGCGTGGAGTAGCACCGGATATCGGGCTGGTGCCCAGCGACCTTGGAACAGGCAAACCTTTATTGGCTGCTGGTGCGCAGTGGTCACTCGTCTCGCAAGTCAGTACCAGTATCAGCAGTCTGTTTGAGCTGGAGCTACGCCTTGAGAGTGTCCCAACCTTTCGAGAGCTGTCCGGTCGTCTGGTATCTGCGGATCTGACGCAAGAACTGAGTCTGAGGCTCGATCAGGTACCGGCGGTAGTGGACGCTCAGCCGCTCTATCCATGTCTGGGTGCGCTTCATCGCTTCATCGTTTTGCCCAATGCGCTGAGCCCGCTGGTGGGGCTGTTGACATCGTTGACAGGGTCGGGGACGCCTGTCGAGGAGTTGGGGGCAACGATTCTGCCCGCGTTGGATCAACCTCAACCCATCAGCGACGCCGGGGCCCTCTGGACGCTGGATTTTACCGCCAGTCAGCAACCGGGCCAGTTTGCCCTGACGTTGAAATTGCCTCAGTTGAATTTCGTCGCCACCGCCAAACCGATGGTGTTGGCGCATAACAAAGTCCGGATCGAGGCGTGGCGCGAATCGCCGGTGGATCCGGTGGTGGGGCAGGACCCTGCGTGGCTGTGGGTTCAGGTGTTTTCTCATTTCACCCAGCGCGCAGTGAATCAAGTGCCCGTGACATGGAGCGCGTCGGGGAGCCCGAGTGTGGTGCAAACCGATGCCGACGGCTGGTCCGGATTTGGTTTTGTGCCAGCCGTCGCCCAAACACATGAGGTGGATGTGTGGGTGGCCAGTCCTTACGACGACTTTGAAGAGAAACGCACCATGACGGTCCCGGTGTTGGCGAGCGATCCGTGGCAGGGGCTGATGGTCAAGTTTGATGGCGGATCGGCTCAAGCCTGGGGTGAAAAGACCTACTTCCCGCGACGCAAGGGCGAACATACGTTTGAGCTGTTGGCACTCCAAAACAGCCCCTTGTTTGATCGTGATTTGGCACTCGGGATGACCGGGACCGGACCTCGAGATCTGGACATCCAGTTCTTGCCGGATGCGCTGGGAGTGCCTCGAAAGTTTTACGACGTGGTGGGATTGCACTACACGTTCAAGGCGGGCGATCTGAAGGACGCAAGTTTTGCGTTGCGATTGTCGTCGCAGCGACTGGCGCGTCTGTCGCCGGCGAACGCGATGTCGTTGGGTGAAGGCTCGCAGGTGGTGAAAATCACCGGGAACAGCAGCGTTTATCAGACGCTGGATTGGGGGCAGGAATATTTTGGGCAAGTCACCGTCGTGTCGGTCATCAGTGGCAGGCCGATGGCGGGGTGGACGGTGACATGGCGTAGTCCCGACCTTGGGGTTGTGACTTCTGTGACCGATTTTTATGGTGTGGCGAAAGTGCGCTTTGTTCCATCCACTCCCGGCGTGGCTGGGGTCATTGCGACGGTAGGCAATGAGCAGAATTCGGATGCGATTGCCCTGACTTTCACGCTCAATGAACCGAGGGAAATAGTTGAACTGTATGAGCCGATCGACTCCAGACAGCCTCCTGACGAGTCGCAGGCTTATGCCAAGGCCAAAGTGGTTTCGGCATTGACCGGGTTGCCGTTGGTCGGGGTTGAAGTTGGGTGGGAGTTCGACGGACGTGTACTCGCACCTTCGCTGACCGACGCCGATGGCATCGCCAGTTTGACCTTTGCGGTGGTTGCGCAGGGGGAAGAGGTTTTGTGGGCCACGGTGAAAGGCGGTATGCCTGGCTGGGATACCAAAGGGTTGTTGTATGGCGGGGTGGTGCCGGTGATTGAGTCGTTGACCAGTGCGAATGTGAATATTGAACTGGGTCAGGAAGCCAGCGCAGAAGTGAAGGTTATGTCTCGTACCGACGGCCAGCCTCTTGTGGGGATCGAGGTTGTCTGGACATTCCCCGGCTTGTCCTTGCCACCGACAGCGACAGACGCGAACGGCGTTTCGCGAATATCTTTCACGCCGGTTGAAACAGGGACGCTTGGATTGACCGCTACCGTAGGTTTTGGTGCTCGATCGGAGCTGGATTTTAATGTGGTTAATCCTGTCATCGAGTCACTCACCTGCGACAGACCCGACACCTATCCCGGGTATGAAGTAAACGCTCGTGTCTCGGTGATAGGTGCTCCCACAGGCGAGCCTTTGGAGGGCATCAAAATCAAGTGGAGTTTTGCGGGGCAATCCGTGCCTGACGGCGTTTCCGATGGTGAGGGTGTCGCCTTGGTTGCGCTAGTGACACCGGGCGTCGGTGAATATGAATTGGTGGCGACTCTGGATTCCGGTCTGCCAAGTTCGAAGTCACAGGTGATCACGGTGAATCCTCTGGAACAGGCGAAATTCGATCTTTTCTTCGCCGCACCTGCGTTCACCCAAGTAGGTCGGTCTTCGGTGATTACGGCACGAGTTGTGAAGTTACTGCCGCCTGCAGCTCTGTTGGTGGGGCGTAAGGTCGACTGGAACGTTAACGGTCAACCCTGGCCATCAACGTATACAGATGTCGGCGGCATAGCCAAATTTAATTACCATGCCACTGAGGTTGGAGACGTAAAAATTGAGGGCGTTCTCGAAAACCAGAGTTCTACTTTTAAGATGTCCCTTACTTTGAAAGTACTTAGTTAACGACTGCGGATGTGACGGAAGCGGCCTGTCTAAGCGGTAGATGTCACTAAATACCGCCTGCCCTTTTCCAACTCAAGTACCGAGTGACCAACTCGGCCCCCAATTCTTGGGGCCGAGCATCCACCACCGGCACTCCATGAGCGCTCAACCGCTCATGGAGTTCCGCGCGTTCATTCAAGTAATCCACCGCCCCACAATAGACCAGCGCCTCCGGCAAGGTTTGCACCGGCGCGTGTCGGAGGTTATCGAGCACGCCTTCGCGCAAACTCGCCACCAGCACCCGATGCTGCTTGCTCAGACGTTTCACGGCGGTCAGCAGTTCTTCATCGTCTTCATCGCGCAGGTTGGTGAGCATCACCACCAGCGCCCGGCGTTTTTGGCGGGCCAGCAGTTGAGTGGCAGCCGCCTGGTAATCGGCAGGGCGTTGAGTGCTCTGGAGGTCGTAAACGCTGTTGAGCATTACGTTCAGTTGGCCCGTGCCTTTGACCGGTGCGAGGTAATGCGGTCGGTCGCTGGCGAAGGTGCTCAGGCCCACGGCATCACCCTGGCGCAGGGCGACGTAGCTGAGCAACAGGCAGGCATTGAGTGCATGATCGAAATGCGCGAGTTCGTCATCCTGACTGCGCATGCGCCGACCGCAATCGAGCATAAAAATGATCTGCTGGTCGCGCTCGTCTTGATACTCCCGTGCAATCGGCGTGCGTTGCCGGGCGGTGGCTTTCCAGTCGATCTGGCGCAGGCTGTCGCCTTCACGAAATTCGCGCAGTTGATGAAACTCCAGACCCAACCCGCGACGTTGCCGCTGGCGCACGCCGAGTTGGCTGAGCCAGTTGTCCACCGCCAGCAGCTGACCGCCGTAAAGGCGGGCGAAGTCAGGGTAGACGCGGGTGTTGTCGGCCACGTTCATCAGGCGTTTGTCGGACCATAAACCCAGCGGGCTCGGCAGACTGATTTCACAATATTCAAAACCGAAGTGTCCGCGTTTGAGTGGGCGCAGCCGATAGCCAATCTCACTCTGCTGACCGGGTTGCAGTTCTACCGAGAGCGGGAGGTTTTCGAAGCTCAGGCCATCCGGAACATGATCGAAAATGTCGGCATTGAGAGGTTGAGCAAAGTCATGCTCGACCTCCAGCCGCACTTCGCTCCATCGGCCGAGCGCCAGACTGCCAGGCATCTGCCGTTGCACACGAGGCGAGGGCAGGCGCTTGAGGCGAATGACGTCAAGTATTGCCAATGCCAGCAATGCCAGCAGCAATCCCCAGTTGATCGATAACAGGGTTGATGGAACGTCGATTTCCAGTGCCCGCAGTGTGCCCAGCACAATGCCGATGGCCAGCAGGATCGCGAGCCAGCTCAACAGCAGGCGGGACGGATTCACAATCGTGGCGCCGGAACTTGATCGAGCAGTTGCTTGAGCACCTGATCGACATCCAGACCTTCGATATCGAGCTCCGGCGCGATGCGCACTCGATGGCGCAGCACCGCCAATGCGCAACCTTTGATGTCGTCCGGAATCACAAACTCGCCACCGCGCAACAACGCACGGGCTCGGGCGCAGCGCACCAAAGCGATGGATGCGCGCGGCCCGGCACCGAGGGTCAAGCCCGGCCAGGTGCGGGTGCTGCGCGCCAGCCGAACGGCGTAATCGAGCACCTGATCATCCAACACCAAATCACTGGCAATACGTTGCAAGGCCAGCACGTCCTTGGCCTGCAACACCGTGCGTAGCGGTTGCACGTCGAGCATGTCGGCACGGGTCGAACGACTGACCTGCCGGACCATGTTCAACTCCTGCTCGGCGTCGGGGTAATCCATACGTACCTTGAGCATGAACCGGTCGAGCTCGGCTTCGGGCAGGGGGTACGTGCCTTCCTGTTCGATCGGATTTTGCGTGGCGAGCACCATGAAGGGTTGCACGATGGGCAGGGCACGGCCCTCGAGGGTGACCTGGCGTTCCTGCATGGCTTCGAGCAGCGCGGCCTGGGTTTTCGCCGGGGCGCGGTTGATCTCGTCGGCCAGCAGCAGGTTGGTGAACAGCGGGCCTTTGCGCAGTTTGAATTGCTCGGTGTTCAGGTCGTACACCGCGTGCCCGGTGACGTCGCTGGGCATCAAATCCGGGGTGAACTGGATGCGCGCGAATTCGCCACCGAAGCAGCGGGCGAGGGCGCGTACCAGCAACGTCTTGCCCAGCCCCGGCACGCCTTCGAGCAGCACGTGGCCGCCGGCGATCAGCGCGGTGAGGACGTCGTCGATCACGCTGTTCTGGCCGATCACGGCTTTCTGCAATTCGGTACGCACCGCCTGGGCTAACTGACTGGCGCGCTGGCGTTGCTGGGCGGCGCGAGTCTGTGCGCCGGGCTCGATCTGTTCACTCATGGATTCCGGAGCCTTGCTAACAGTTACATGTGTTTTATCTTCCATAAATCAGTCACTTACCTAATCTAACTTTTTTACGTATTTTTACGCGTGGAACGAGTGTGTGACTGCCAATCTGCCTCATTGCAATCCCATGGCAACCCCTCATTTGAGCGTTCGTCAGAGGTGGAGGTTAGTCTATGACGGTCTGAGGGCACGCGATTTCAGAATCGATTACGTAAACGAAGAAAATCCAGTTTGAGTGGTCGAGCTTTCGTTGGGTAATTGCACTGACTTGACCCTCCAGACTTTGATTTGCGTAATTCGGTGGCGCCGTCCCGAACTCGCGGAGCGCGAGTTCGGGGTCTTCCAAATCGCCACGGATAGCGACGACCTTCAGACAGGCGCAGAGTTAAAGCAGAGACCCTCTTGTGGAGAGTGCACCGACAGCAAGGAGCTTGGTAAAGCGCCTCGATCAGGCATGGCTACTAACGCCGTGGAACGCGTAGCGTCCGCCCGCTGTAAAGAGCCCCCATGACGGGTTCAGTAATGGGCGCTGGAAAAACCAATAAATCCATTCGTAATCGAAATGCTCAGGGTTAGGCCGATTAGTACCGATAGGTTGCCTGCACTGAAATTCCATTCGCACTATTGTCGTAGTTGGCACTGTATTCCGGTTGAAGACCGGAGTTGTTCGACTGTTTTACTGAGACTTTGGAATCCCAGAGGTAACCGTAAGCAAAGTCTATCGTCAGATCGGAGTTCGGCGAATAAGCACCACCCAAGGTCACGGCTTGGCGATTCCCAACCGGAATGCGCACGCTGCGATCGGCATTCCTGATTGGCGAAGGATCATAGGCGTAGCCTGCGCGCAACAGCCATTGTTGGTTCAATTGATAGGATGCGCCCACGGCAGTTGACCAAGTGTCACGCCAGTTCATTTCTTCGGTCACACTTCCCAGGCCAGCCGCCTGGCCAAGGGGGGAAAGACCGCTGTTGACAGCCTCGACCTTCTGGATCCGGCTCCAACGTTTCCAGGTAGTTCCCAGGTAACCTGTCCAGCGACTGTTGAAATGATGGGTGATGGAGGTGTCCACGGATTCGGGCATAGTAAGGTCTATCTTGTTGTCATAGTTTCCGTCCAGCGGGATAACGCTCGGGGAGCCGGAAACCTCAGTATGCCCTTTGAGTTCATAGTCCACCTTCGAGTGATAGTTAATCCCCCAACTGGTAGCCTCAGTAAAGTCAACCAAGATGCCGACGTTGTAGCCAAGTGCGGTGTCATCGCCTTTGATGGTGACCAGTGTGTCCTCGCCGTTGTTAAGGGCGCCGGTGGCCAGGTAATTCTGAAGCTTTGCATTAAAACGGTTTATGGTCGGTCCGCCACCAATGGACACGTAATCATTGATCCGATAGGCAATGGTGGGCTGAAGGGTTATTTCCTTAGTCGTGCTATAGGAGCCATGGTAGCGGCCCTGAAAACTGCTCTCGTAATCATTGATCAGACCACTCGGAGCATAGAGACCCAGGCCAATCGAGAAACGATCATCAAGTGGCGTCGACATATAAGCGAAGGGCACAACCCCCAACGGTACCGAGTTTCCTTTATTCGTTCCCGGGGCACTGCTCTGCGCATCACTGATGTCATCGCTCACCGAGACGACCGCAGCTCCGCCGGAAATCTCAGTACGTTTCAATTTGGTTAAGCCCGCAGGGTTGCCAAAGATGGTGCTTGCGTCCAACGCGGAAGACGATCTTCCCGCATAAGCAGTTCCCGCGCTGCTTGCACTTTGTTCGTTCAAGGCAATGCCATTGGCCCCCGCGCTTGTGGAAGCGCTGAGTATTGCCGCGGCACCTGCCAATTTAATCCAGGAAGATACTTCTCGCACAGCCGAGAGACACGGGGTTGCACGGTTGCTCAGTTTCATTTCCCACCTCGTATTGTTTTTATTGATTGGTGCGCAGGCAAAGCTTCGCCTTCCGGTGCACTTGGCAGTGCCAGTTGGAGTTGATCGAAGTTGTGAAAAAGACCCTGGCGGAGTCCTGCCAGGGCCGGGGTGCCGAACTTACGAAGTCAGGGTCATTTAAGCCACTCCACCTGAAAGCTATAGCGACCTAGAAGGAGGGCCACGGACTCTTGATGTCTCCCGGCCCGGATGCAGGCGACCAATCCACGTTGCTCATGCTGAATCACCTCGACCGCAATGTCCTTCAGACACATGCGATCCACGTCCTGCCGGACTACCCTGGCCACCTCGCGCTGCTGCAAGGCGGGCTTGAAGATCTTGCCAACCGCCGTCAATGGCAGTGCTTCGAGGATTTCGATCCGCTTGGGAATGGCCGCTCGCTCACTGATGTGGCGCTGAGCAAACTTCTCAAGTTCTTCAACGTTGCAGATATGGCCTGGTCGCAGTTGCACGTAGGCGACCGGCACTTCACCCGAATAGGCGTCGGGGCTGCCGATGGCAGCAGCCAAAGCCACCGCTGGATGGGCTTGCAGAGCCTCCTCGATTTGCTTGGGATCGATATTGTGGCCACCGCGGATAATCAGCTCCTTTTTGCGCCCGGTCAGCCAGAAGTAGCCATTTTCATCCTGGCGCCCCAGATCGCCCGTATTCAGCCAGCGCTGACCATTGATCTCGATCCACAGGCCCCGGTTATGGCTTTCCTCAACGTAGCCCTCGAACAGGTTCGGACCCGTGAGGGTGATCAGGCCAATTTCGTCGATGTCGGCGTCGCGCAAATACTCTCCAGCGTCATCGAGCATGACTGCGCGCATGTCCTGGTAGGCAATCCGTATACCGATGGAGCCGATGTAGCGCTCGCCATGGGGCGGATTAATTGAGGAGACGCACGCGCCTTCCGTGAGGCCGTAGCCTTCGAGGATCTTCACTCCGGTCCGGCATTCGAATTCCCGGAAGAGCTCAACCGGCATCGGTGCGGCGCCACACATGGCATAACGAAGGCTGGAGAGGTCGCGACCCTCCAGTTCATTTTGCAAAAGCGCGGAATAGACGGTTGGAACGCCAGAGAATAGGTTGATACCGAAGTGTTCAACCATCTCCCAGAAACGTGGGATAACACCCTCACCGCGATAGCCCTGCGGCGTGCCGAGGATGACATGATCACCTTGGGTCCAAGGCATTAAGCCAGTCACCAGCTGAGCGTTTACATGAAACAGCGGCAACCCACAGAAAATGACCTGGCCACCACAACGTGGCTGCAAGTGTGCGGTCACGGCCCACGCGTTGAATACCTCAGCCCCATGAGTACGCATCGCAATCTTGGGCAGCCCGGTGGTGCCACCGGTGCAGAAGTAAGAGGAACGCTCCTCAGGGCGGAATTGCCGCTCGCTCTTCAGGTGCGTGCCTGGCTGAGCATCCATCAACGTTCGTAATTCGTGAATCGTGGCCCCCCTGTGCAACTCACGTTCCTTCTCTGCCAGGGATTCAAGGGATTCACGCTGAGCTATATCAACATAGGGTCCCATGCCAACCCAAACGACGTGCTTGATCTCGGGAAGTTGATCCAGCTGCGAGGCCAGCTTAGGCCACAGGTCACTGCCCGGCGTCGGTGCGAGCGTTACCACCACACTGGCCTTGGCGGCCCGTAGCAAGGCAGCCATCTGTTTGGCCTCTTGCAGCGGATTGATCGCCATGACGACACCCGCCGCTTCCCCCCCCCAAATGGTGAAGTGGGTTTCCGGCAGGTTGGGCAGGATGAAAGCCAGCACTTCACCCGGGCTAATGCCCAGGTCGTGGAAGGCATTCGCCGCGCGAGTGATATCTTCGACGAGATCGGCATAGCTCCAGTGGTGGGTGTTCCTGAAGCAGGTAGCGTCGGCGAAGAAACTCAGTGCAGGCGCGTTGGGGCTAAGCTCGGCTGCCCGTGTCAGCGCTTCATAGGTGCTGGAAGCCAAGCCACGCTCGGCCAAAGGGACCTGCTCGATATTTTCAATGTCTTTCAGAGATCGCACCATCATCGTCAGGCTTCCTCTACGACTCGGTTACGTTGCACGCCCAAGTCGATCACGCCATCCGCGCTACGAATGCGCGCTTCGACTATGTCCCCGGGCTTGAGGTACTGAGACCGACCCTCTTGCGCTTTGAGGAAAAGCTTCCACTTGGTGGCTTCTGGCATCAGGGCCGCAATGCGCTGTTTGGCAGGCGAAGGGATGGTTAGCGCGCATCCCGCAGGAGTACCAGTGGCGATCAGGTCGCCCGGGGCGAGATCTTGGACGGAGGAGAGTTCGGTCAGTGTTTCAGCGGGGCCATACACCAGATTGGCCGTGCTGTCGCTTTGTCGCACTTCGCCATTGACCGTCAGGCGCAACTGCAATGCTTTCAGGTAATGCATGTCCTGGGCATCCAGCAGGCATAGGTAGGGGCCAACCGGACCAAAAGTGCGGAAACTCTTGCCCTTGTAGAACTGCATCTGCGGGATCTGAATGTCGCGTGCCGAGTAGTCGTTGACAATGACCACACCGGCAATGAATTCGTGCAGGTTGGCATCGTTGACGGTCACTGCGCCGCTGATCGCGCGTTTCATGACGAGCCCCAGTTCGATCTCATAATCAAGGAAACGTACTGCGCGCGGCTTGATCAGGACGCTGTCAGCGGCCACCAGGCAACTGGTCGCCTTGGTGAACATCATGTTGTATTTCTTCGCATCCGGGTCCATGCCCGACTCGATCATATGCTGACGGTAGTTGGCCCCTTGGCAGACGAACTGTTGATTGCGGGTCACCGGCGACAGCAGTTTCACTTTGTGCGCATCCAACTGAGTACCTATCAGTTGAGCCAGGTCATCAATACGGTTCTGGCTGATGAAGTCACCCGTGGTCTCAAAAGTACCTGGGACAATCGTGATACGGTCTTGGCGTAACACGCCCCAGTGGATACCGTTCTCAAACTCAAAGCGGACTACGTGTACAGCAGACATTGAAGGTACTCCTGGAGCAGCGTTTGTCCCGCGCTCGATGGCGCGAGAACTGTGGTGTTGTTCTGAAGGTGGGCTGGCGACGCTGTAGATCAACGAGCCGCCGGTGATCAAGGCACAGGTTTTGAGCACGTCTCGCCGGCTATACCGTGTAGTGATGCCCGACATGGCGGCCGCTCTACCCGAACATCCGCATCAGCGTGATCAACTTGCGAATCGTTAAGTCCGGGCTGCGTCGCAGGTTGCGGATCAGCGCTCGTACATTGCTGAAGCTCATGTTGGGTTTTGTAAAACTCTTGGGCATGCACTGCCCCCACTGCGCCATTGCTTCGGGACTCACGGGATGGATGCCCGTAGGTTGTATGGCGGTAAAAATATCCCCGTCGCAGTAGTGCTCGTGCTTATCACCCCAAGGGTCTTGCCAGTAATCGAAGATCTGACTGCCCAGGATGTGCCGGCCGATTCCCCACGCGTGCTCCCAACCCCGCTCTCGCAGGACCCGTTGCCCCATGCCCACCGCGTCTGCATCGACGACCTCATAGGCGCTATGGCTGTAGGTCGCCATGAACCCCTGCGCGATCGCGAGCGTATGGTGATCTGCCGGCTTGTCACCGAGATCAAGGCGCAAGAAAGCGACGATGGGGGTGCCGTCGGGGAGTACCTGTACATCGCTGGGAATGAACCCGAAGTGCTGGGTGTACCAGGCACAGGTCGCCTGATAGTCGGCCACTTCAATGACGATGTGACCCAGTTTGAGCACTTCAGGCGGTGCAATCGGCGGGCGCTGTGTGGCGTTGATTCGCGGCTGCTCTTGCGCCAGATTCCAAGGAAGTGGAGCCCTGTGTTCCAGGCTTTTACTGGGCGTCTGGTCGTAAACCGCTTCGACGATAAAGCCTGAAGGGTCGGTCAGTCTGACGTAGTGCCCGCCGCCAGGATGTATCGAGGCCTCGACCGAGGATGCACCTGGAATTTGCGTCAGCTTTTTCAGATCCCTGAGCGATTGGACTGCCAGGCCGAAACCGACAAAGCCTGCCTTTTCTGAGCGGTGCACGCGATAACAGTAGGCAGTTGGCTCAGTGCCGCGCAGATACAGCGTATCGGCATTCTGATGACTGGCGGTCAGGCCGAAATCGATCAGGAAACGCGCCGCCTCATTCAAGTCCGGCCTTTGAAAAATCAGGTGAGTCAAACCTTGGGCCTTCACCGTCGGTTGCGGATGTCGGGCAGGCTGTGGCGTCTCCAACTGAGGCATTTCATTTTTGTTGTTCATTGTTCTTGTTATCCAGTTTTTAGGGCAAAGCGATCCCTGAACCCCTGAAAACGCCAGGGGTTTTGTTGTTGTGTCGGTTACCGCGCTTAGTCGATCGGGGGAAGCACCGGCAACTCTACGGTCGCCAGCGCTCTAGCCTCCTCGAGAGGCACACCCAAGGCCCGCAGCACGAGTTCGGCTGTATCAGTTCCCGACTCGCGCCACGTTCTGTGCCCTTCCAGAACCAGGAAAATAGATCCGAGGACGCTGCTCGATATCAGCGTCATGACCGAGAGCAACTGCTCTTGCTGAAACACGTAGCGACCACTGGAAAGACCACTCAGAAGATCCGTAGTCGCTTGGCTGCTAAACATTTCACGCAACGAAGCGTTGCTCATGGCGAACTTATGGATGAACGCCCCCCAGTGGGAATCTTCGTGAGCTCGACGGATGAAGAACCGGATGCCGTTGGCCAGGCGCTGAGCGGGATCGGAGAGGGAGTTGAAGCTCTTGTTGACCCGTTCATGCATCTCTCTCGCGAGATGGCTGGCGACCGCCTCGAACAGGCCTTCCATGCTCTCGATGTTGCTATAAACCGTGCCGCGCGCCACCCCTGCCTCTTGCGCAAGGTCGAGGATGTTCACTTGCGAGGTGCCTTTTTCCGCGAACAGGCGAAAAGCGGCTTGGTGAATGCGGCGCTGTGTTGGATTCAGGAGTTCCACGGGTCTCTCTCCAGGATTGCCTTATGGGTCAATTGAACACGCGTGTTCGATTGGCGTCAATCCAGTTTTTTCAACGCACAGCTATTTTTTCGAATAAAAACCGCGTATGCCCTTTATTTATCGTATTTGGCAAAAGGTTCGCGAGGCCGTCCGACACGTTTCCGATACCTGTGTATTGACTCAATTGAACATGCGTGTTCAGCTTTGCGTGAGCGGGTGCCGTTGCTGAATGCCTCATTCAAAGCCGTCTATCGGGGTATTCCCTAGCCCCAGGTAGACCGACGTAGCCCGAGGATGACGTTTCGCCAGAAGCGTTGCCCTTTGAATGAAGACCGCCCATTTATCGTTAACTGAAGGATACAACATGACCGGCTCCAAGCTCTTTGAACCGCTTCGATTGCCCAATGGTGTAGTGATTCCCAATCGAATCGCCAAGGCAGCCATGGAGGAAAACCTTGCCGATGAGAATCACGCTCCGGGGGAAGCGTTGGCCAGGCTTTATCGGGGTTGGGCGGAAGGTGGGGCGGGTCTGATCATCACGGGCAACGTCATGGTTGATCGCCACGCCTTGACCGGACCCGCGGGTGTGGTACTTGAGGATGATCGGAACCTGCGGAATTTCCGGTTATGGGCCGAAGCTTGCCGCAGTCGCGGGGCCCAAGCCTGGATGCAGATCAATCATCCCGGAAGACAGCTACTGGCCTCAATGGGGCAGCCGGCAAGAGGCCCCTCCGCCATTGCGGTCGATATCCCCGGACTTTCAAAAGCTTTCGTGCCGCCCAGGGCTTTGGATGAGCAGGAGATCGAGGAACTGATTGAGCGTTATACCCAAGCGGCGGTGCTGGCAGAGCGCGCCGGATTTACGGGTGTGGAGATTCATGCGGCGCATGGCTATCTGTTCAGCCAATTCCTGTCGCCCTTGACCAACCGGCGTGACGACCGCTGGGGCGGCAGCCTGGAAAATCGTGCGCAAATTCTCCTGCAAACCATCGACGCCATACGTCAGCGCGTGGCACCGATCTTTTGTGTCGCGGTGAAGCTCAATTCCGCGGACTTTCAGCGCGGCGGATTCGATGCCGAGGATGCGGCTCGTGTGGTGGAAATGCTTAACGCCAAGGCGGTCGACCTGGTCGAGTTGTCGGGTGGCAGCTACGAAAGCCCGGCAATGCAGGGACAGACTCGCGATGGCAGCAGTTTGGCCCGAGAGGCCTATTTTCTCGAATTCGCGGAAAGGATAGGAAAAATCGCAGACATGCCGCTGATGGTCACGGGTGGAGTGCGCAGAAAGGAAGTCGCGGAGCGAGTGGTGAGCGGCTCGGTGTCGATGGTCGGGCTTGCCACGGCGTTGGCCATTGAGCCGACCTTGCCCAGCCAGTGGATGGCAGGTCAGGACACCGAAGTGGAGCCCATCGTCGTCCGCTGGAAGAACAAGGCGCTGGCGTCGCTTGCAGTGGCGTCGTTGATCAAAAAGCAGCTTGGCTTGCTTAGCCAAGGGAAGCGAACTCGACCTGGGATGTCACCGTTCCTGGCATTGATCAGCAACCAGCTGAAATCTCGACGCCAGGCGAAGCGTTATCGGCAATGGATTAATAACGCCTGACCGATCAAGAAAGACATCAGATCAGGCGGGTAGTGGCTTTACGGCGATTCTTCGGGCTTTGGCAGGCGTTACGCCCAGGGCCTGGAGAATCATTTCGGCGACCCGCACATCGTGCTCAATCACTGCACGTCCCTCGACAACTGAGCGCATCGCTCCGGTTGTGCACGATAAGACTAAGTCCAGGGCGATCCCCTCGTCCTCAAAAGCAAAAGTCCCCGCACGCAGCCCCTCACGCAGATCGCCCATTACATGAGTTGCCAATCGCGAGCGCATGGCCTGGTCGAAATGGATGATGCGCAGCAACGCATTCGCCCATTGGTGGTCAGCGGCGGCCCGACAAACAAACATGCGTACGCCAATCGAAAGCCGCTGTGCTCCGCACTGCACGTCCGCGTTCAAGGCGGAAATGGCGTCAGAGAACTCGGCGGCCATGGCAATGCCCACCGCTTCGAGTACTTCGTCGCGCGTTCGGAAATAGTTGTAGATGGTGCCGTTAGATACGGCCGCCTCGGCGGCGACTTCAAATAATCCGATATCCCCCACCTCCTTACGTGCGACAAGTCGCAATGCCGCGTCCACCAGGCCGCGACGGGTGCGCTCACGCTTCTTGTGCCCCCTGGTGAGAGGTTCTGGCGCAGCAGCTTCTAAAGGAGGTGTGGGGGAATCCATGATCAAGCTCGTAATCTAATCGGCTCGTTGATAGTAATGGAAACGCCGTCAGGAGTGGCGTCATCACTCATCAGCAGACCCCGACAGTCTCGAAGGAGTTTGCTGGCCTCTGTGCCAGGGGCGTGGTGCATGATGATACGGTCAGGACGAACGGCGACAAGCGTTCCTTTAGCAGCAAGTGGCAAGATCTCATGGTTCATGTCTTCGATGAAGTCACAGCTGCCGCCGGAGCGTTGGCCGCGGGGTCTGACCTCTAAGAAGTGACCGCCCATCTTTTCCCAGGAAACGATCTGATCAGTGGTGAGCAGTGACAATGGGTCAACACCGAATCCAACCAAGGTCAGGTTGTCTCCCAGTGTATCGTCGCTCAGCTTGATCTGCTTTTGCAGGGTGCGAATCCAAGCTTGGGGAAACAGGCTGCCACGTACCAGCTTGTCACCTCGACGATGCTGCACGAACAGACCGTCCTTAAAGGTGTTCTTCGGCTTGATATCCAACTGCTCGAAGTACCTTCTGGTAGCGGGAGTCAACGCCAGCATACGCATCAGGCCGTGGATGAAGAAAGCCGCGATTTTGTTCTTGGGCATTACCAGACGGCCCATGAGTTTTGCCAGATTGATCATCGCCTGAGCATGCGGGCGGCGCTCTACGTCATAGCTATCGAGTATTGCAGGAGCGGCGTGGCCACGAAGGACCCAGGCCAGCTTCCAGGCAAGGTTGGCGCCATCACGAAGGCCCGCTACGAGACCTTGCCCGACAAAGGGGGGGGTGATGTGTGCGGCGTCGCCGACAAGGAAAGTACGTCCCTTGCTGAATCGGTTGCAGCAACGCGCGTGGAATCGATACACCGCCTTGCGCTCGATTTCCAGCTCCTGCGGATTGATCCATGGCGCAATGAGCCGGGCGATGCTTTCCGGGCTTTCCAGCTCCTCCCGGGATTCGCCGGGATGTAGCATGAACTCCCAGCGCTCCCTTCCACCGGGAGCGGGCATGTGCGGTGTTGGCCGCCGCGGATCACAGATAAACTCAATGTGATCAATGGCCGACTGATGCCGGTTCTTGGCGTCGACAATCAGCCAATCCTCTGCATAGGTTTGCCCTTCGAACTCCTGGCCGATCAGCCCCCTGACCTTGGAACTGGCGCCGTCCGCACCGATCAGGTACTGGGCGCGAACAGAATGTGATTGCCCATTTTGATCCCGTAAGGTGGCGACCACGCACTCCGCTTCCTCGACCAGACTCTCCAGCTCGAAACCACCCAGGCTGGTCACTGATTTCAGTCGGGAAACCTGCCCACGCATCGCGCGTTCCAGATCGGGTTGATAGAAGGTCACAAGCTTGGGATGGCCGTCGATGCATCCTTCGGTATTGGCGCGACCAAATTGGCCGAGGATTGGAGAGTGCATCTTCACTTCAGGGATCACGATCTTCTCGAAAGCGTCCTCTGACAATCCGGCCAATTGGAGGATACGCAGGGCCTCGTTGTCCAGGGCAATGGCACGAGGCATCAGTACGATGTCGTGGAGCTTGTCCACCACCAGGGTCGTAACCCCGTAGCGGCCGAGCAGCGCCGCGATTGTCGCACCTACCGGACCGTTACCGACGACCAGCACATCGACAGCGTAGGGAGGCAATTCGGAATCTTTCTTGTTGTTGTTCATCTCGAGCCCTTGTTGTGATTGAAGTCGTGAGGCGCACAGCACTCATCGTCAGGCAGGGTCAAGGTATGCAAAATTGAGACAAATATCAATATTGAAGTTTTTGTCACTATTTTTGAAATCGTTGCTAAGCAATAATGGGGGACGTACCGAAGTGTCAGGGGGCTTGCGAATGGCGGCCGGTCCGAAGCGATGAACGCTGCCGGCGCGAGGAGTGAAGTACCCATTCAGGCGCGCTTAAGCCAGCGTGCCCTCCTTGATTTTGACGGGAAATGAGTGGGTTCTATCTGTGCTGACAGCCTGCTTTGGGTCCAGGCTGTGTGAAAACACATGCACCGTTTTAAAGTCTGCGTTGCTAGGTAAAATCTGCTGGCGTTTGTCTGGTAAGCAAAACTGAAATTTGCGTAGGAACGCGATTTCTGTTGCGTGCCCACCTGCCAAACTCGCTCAAAAACGTTTTCACACAGCTTGGGCCGATAGCTGACCTCTACGACAGGTAGCGTTCACCCTATAGGCGAAGATATCTCGAACGAACTGCAACAAACCTAATGTCCGAACGGTTGGATTGTTGGGCTCGACGGCAATTGGAATGGCGACAACTCGAAAGACGTGATGATCACTCTCCCCGAGTTCTGCTCTGAAATGGATTGCTGCTCTTGGTGATCGTTTCAGACCGGAGTTTTCCAATGGTAACGAAGTAGGCGAAATCTTCGTCGCCAGCACGGGCTGTTTCGTGCACCACGGTAACTGTGTTGCAGTTGCTCTTTTTGACACGAGGCTTCGGATTGCCAGGTTGAATCGGGCGCGCATTGTCAAAATTCTTCATTCGTCTTATCCAATGCTCAGAAAACTTAAGGCTACGTCCCGTCGTCCTGCCGACAAGGAAACATCAGTACGCTAAATGTTGCTGAAGAGCCTGGCTGCGCCTCAGGGAAGTAGTAATGCCGGCCGTCAATGAGGGTATACCGCAACGAAGTCCCATCTTGACTTCGAGCTACTTCCAGTCGTCTTTCCATGCGCCAGTCGCCGGTGCCGTTGAGCCACCCTGGTGACACCAACTGTACCGACGCAACTCTCCATCGAGTCCAATAGTAAAATGGGGAACCCTGAATAGGGTTGCCCAGCGATCACCAAATCCGCAGTAGCCCACACAAGCTCCATCTGCCGCCCTCTGTATTAATCAGAAACTCAAATCACTTTGTCTGCTCTGACCAGTTAGGGCATTAGATCGACCCTAAAGCGCATGAGCTTCTAAGTGTCTGTTTCTAATATCACGGCTATTTAACCTTTTCCAAGCCCCTGATCATAAGGCGTTCCTCAAGGTTTGCAGGTGGGCGACCAGACGGCTGAAGTGAGCGCTGGACAGCCGCTGCTTCGGTCGCGGGCTCATGGCCTGGCTGATAGCGCGTGTGGGTTGGCCGGTCAGGCGTGCGAGCACCAGCCATTGCTCGGCAACGCCGAGTTGTTCAAAACCGGGATGACGACGTCGCACGCGGCGCAGGATGTCTTGTTGCAAGGCTTGCAGCAGGTGATGCTGACCGTTGCGGCGCAACATGAAATCGGCGCTGGCGCGCAGGTGCTCCTGTAATTGACGGCGGCCTTTCGCAGCGGGCTCCAACAACGGGCCCTGGCGCACCCCCGCATGCCAGAAGCCGAGTCCGATCAGCGCAATCAGGGCCACCAGAGCCTGCGGGAAATAACGCCACAGCAAGGTCAGCAAGCTGTCGTGGCCGGTGTTGAACAGCAGCGTCACGCTCGTGTTCGCTGTCAGATACCAGAGCAGCCAGGCATTGTCGTACTGGTCGATGGCCGGGGTTTTCCACAGGTCGGCATCGGTGACCACGGTGATCGAACCGAGCCCGTGATTGAGCTGCATCATGTGCGTGGCCTTGCCGCTGTTGGCCCAGGCTTGCGCGAGGTTTTTTGGATCGTCGAGATGGAATGCCGTGTCGAAATTCGCGTAGGCCGGTGCTACTTCATCTTCCAGATACAGCTTGGTCAGTTTGGGATAGCGATCGTCGAGGATGTCGGGCGGCGGCTCCTTGAGGTCTTTGCTCAGCGACTGGTGCAACTGCACCCGGTCGAGCAGCAGGTCGTTACTCTGACCGGTCTTTTCATCCCAAAGGGATTGGGCAACAAATAAAATACGCCCGCCGGCCCGGGTCCAGTTCAAGACCTGATCAATCTGACGCGGGGTCATGTTGTAGCGATCCCCGAGTAGCAACAGGCTGTGCTCATGGGGATCGAGGGTGGGTAGTACGTCAAGACCATTGGCATGGCTGACGGTCAGGCCCTGCTTGCGCAAAAAATGTTCAGCGGCGAGGTAGGGATTGGCCAGCGCTTCAGGCGATGGGCCGTGATCGATTTCTGCCTGATAGGGCGTGGCTTTCAGGTACAGATAAATACTCAGCGCACCGACCAGTACAGCGATGAGCACGCCGACCGACCACCCTGAACGCCGGTTCAACGGGCAGCCTGCGGGCCGAACAATGTTCGCCAGCCGTCACAGAGTTCTTGTTGCAGGTACTCGGGTGGCAGGCGATGACCGTAGGCCATGTTTTGCCAGTGACCGGTCAGGGTTTTGCTAAAAGCCAGCAACGCCGGTTGCTGCAATTGTTCGACGCGCTGGAGTACTTCGCCTTCGGTATCGGAGGGTTTCAACACCATGTGGTGGTCGTGCAGCAAGTGGCTGAGCAGGGCGCGATAGAGTAAGCCGAGGGCTGCGCGCGGGTTGGTTTTCCAGAGACTTTCAGCGCTGGCGGCAATGTCGGCGGGCAGGGTTTCGCGGTTAAGATCCAGGCCAAAAGCCTGCTGCGGTAACGGCTGAGCGACTTTACTTGTCAGCGCGAGTCGACGGCTGACGAACGCCTGCAACCAGTCACGGTAACGCCAGATCAATAAGCCCAAACCGCCGATCACCGCGCCCCACAGCAGCAGTTCAATCAGGCTGGCGAGGACGCCGAAACGCTGGCTGTCGAGTAGCGCCAACAACGCCTTCAGCCATTCGGGTGTTTTGCCGTCATCCGGGCTTTTGCTCTCGGGTTTGTCTTCGTCAAACTGATAGCGGGTGACCGTTTCCTTATTCTTGAACGGTGGTTTGTCGAGGAGGGCTTTGATGCTGACTTTTGAAGCCTGGCTGGTCAGCGGTTGATTGAGCAGACGAGGACTGTCCGGGGTGATGATCGGCTCGCTGGCCCAGGCGTGTTGCGCGCCAGGCACCAACAGGATTGCCGCCAGCAGCAGGGTGAGGGCGGTTGTATTGAGACGTTGGCGTAATCGGCGAAACACCAATTCAATATCCCAGGCCTCCAGCACCGTGCGCCGGTTCAAATAAAGGCTGAAACCGCAGGCGACATAGACCGGCTCCCAGACAATCAGCACCAGCACGTAAAAAGCATTGGTCAGGTGTTCCAGCCAGCGCCAGTCCTGCACGGCGGCGGTAATCAAGGTCTGCCAGCTCCAGTCGAGTTCTACTTGTTGCGGCAGGAACAGGTAGAACAACACCATCAAACCAATCCACAGCGCGCTCTCCAGATGCACGCCAATGATCGTCAGCCATTGCGCCGCGCCGGCGTGGCGCTGCAGCAGTACCTGCAATCGCTGTTGTCGCGCCTCGCCACTCAGGCCTTCAAGTTGCACCACCGGCATCACAAAACTGCGGCTCAGGCTCAGGCGGCGCCAGGTCAGGCTGGCCAGCAGTTGTGGCTTGAGCAGGCGCGGCCATTCGCGCAACGCCTGTTTCAACGTCGGTGTTTCGCCGAACAGGCTTTTCGACAGGATGAACAACGGCAAGCGCTCGAACGCCGGTTTGAGCCACCAGAAGATAAACACGGCCAGGGACGGCGAATCCCAGAAAATCGCACTGAGCAAGACGAAGATCGGCAAGGTCACGATGGCCCAACTGGTCATCAACAGGCGTCGATGGCGCTGGCTCAGCAGCACGCCCAGGTCCATGGCTTCCCAGGTGGTACGCGGGCGGATCACGACCGTGGCATCACTCAGGCGCATGGCGAGCCCGTCCGGCAAACAGCAGATAGGTTGCGACCAACGCCCAGAGCGCAGCGCCGACCAGATATTTGGTCATCGGCGCCGGAGCGGTCATCGACGACCAGTAAGCTTCGATAAACGCCGCAATCAACAGGAACAACATGACGCCGCAGATCAGCGACACACTCTTGCCCGCAGACAGTCGCAATGCTTCGGCGCGCGGCAGGCGTCCCGGTGCAATCAGCGCCCAACCCAGTTGCAGGCCGGCGGCACCGGCCAGGGCGATGGCCGTCAGTTCAAAAGCGCCGTGCCCGATCACGAATGACCAGAATGTTTGCCCGTAGCCGACGTGCGTCAGGTGCCCGGCCACTGCGCCAATCATCAAACCGTTGAACAGCAGGAAAAACGCGCTGCCCAGACCCAGCAGCAAACCACTGGCGAAGGTCTGAAAGGCGATACCGATGTTGTGCATGATGTAGTAACCGAACATCACCCAGTCTTCACTGGCGGCGCGTTCCGTTGTGCGCCCCAAATGGCCGGCGACCGGGTCGTACATGCTCTGCAATTCGCTGACCTGCTCGGCCGGAATCAGGTTGTAGACCAGGTCCGGGAACAGGTATACCAACAGCGCGAAGCCGATCAGGCTGCCAAAAAACATCAGGCCGGCAGCGAGCACAAAGCGCCATTGTTCGCGCACCAATCGCGGAAAACCGGCCAGGATAAAGTCCGCCACGTTGGCGCCCAGTCGAATGCGATGCCGATACAGCTGTTGATGCCCGCGCAGCGCGAGCTGCTGCAATGAGTCGATCAGAAAACTGCTGTAGCCACGCTCCTGAGTCAATGCCAAATGCTGGCAAAGGCGACGATAGTCCTTGGGGAAACTGCCGGTCCGGGACGTGGCCTTGCCGTGCTCCAGTTGACCCAGCATCAGGGAAAACTGTTCCCACTCGGCCTTGTGGCGCTGTTCGAAAAGACTTTGCTTCATGCCGGACCCAACAAACCGCGGGCGATGCCGTTGAGTTCTGCCACGGCTCGCGGCGCGGAGACTTGCAACGGTTGAGCGAGAATCGAGGCGAGCTCAAGGGTGCGCGCCTCGGAGAGTTCACGCTGGCGTTCGGCAAAACCGAGGATGGCGCGTTGTTCGGAGAGTGTCAGGGCAAAAACCGGGCGCACAAGCTGGGCTTCGGGCAGTTGCGGTCGGGTGAGCGGTTGTTCGCGGTAGATCACCAGCGTGCCGGCAGCGAGGTCGCCGAGGCGTTTGAAGGTGGAATGTTGCAGGCAGCTGATGGCACCGAGGAAGTAGCCGAAGGGCAGCATGTCGACAAATCTAAGCAGGTTGCGCAGCAGCGAAGCGGACCAACCGACCGGCGTGCCGTCGTCCTGCACCACGCGCAAGCCCATCCACTGTTTGCCGGGTGAGCGGCCCTGATTGAGCACTTCAAACAGGACCATGTACCACCAGCTCACCCCGAACAGCAGGAGCGAGCCCAGCCCGGCGCCAAGCTTTCCGAGAAACGCCAGCACGATAAACAGCAGGCCGAGGACCAGTCCGCGCAACCCGAGGTCGATGGCGAAGGCCAGCGCACGCACCATCAACCCGGCGGGACGCAGTGGCAAGTCGATGCCTTCGGGCGTTTCGACTTGATACCGCGTGTCCAGTGGCGGGTACAGCGTCGCTTTCCCTGGCAGTGCTGTGGTCTCGAGCATGGGCAACCTGTGTGGCCTGTTCGGGATTCGATGTCTGTTCGATGCTAGCAGCCTCTCGGGGGAAAACGACATAACTATGTATTGCTCGGTGAGTGGCCAGAGGTGATTGAATGACAAGTTACTGGCCGGGGCGGGATGTGAGCGCCTAGACTTCGTCGATCTTCAGTTCAGGAACAGCCCGTGACCTCGATCTTCTGGTACGACTATGAAACCACTGGCATCAACCCCCGATGCGATCGTCCGCTGCAAGTCGCGGGGATTCGCACCGACTTCGATCTCAATCAAATAGACGAACCAGTCAATCTTTACTGCCAACCCAGTGATGACATCCTGCCGCATCCGGCGGCGTGCGCCATCACCGGTATTACGCCCGGCCGCCTGGCCGAACAGGGCTTGAGCGAAGCCGACTTCATGACCCGGGTGCATGCCCAGTTGGCGGCGCCTGGCACGTGCGGTGCGGGTTACAACACGTTGCGCTTCGACGACGAGATGACGCGTTACAGCCTGTATCGAAACTTTTTCGATCCGTATGCACGGGAGTGGCAGGGGGGTAACAGTCGCTGGGACCTGATTGATGTGGTGCGTGCGGCGTATGCCTTGCGTCCGGATGGGCTCGTCTGGCCCACAGACGACGAGGGCCGAGTGACGCTCAAACTCGAACGCCTGACCGCCGCCAACGGAATTGATCACGGAAATGCCCACGAAGCGTTGTCGGACGTGCGCGCCACCATCGCGCTGGCCCGTCTGATTCGTGAAAAACAGCCAAAGTTGTATGACTGGCTATTCAAGTTGCGCAGCAAACAAAAGGTGATGGACCAGATTCGCCTGTTGCAACCGATGGTGCATATTTCCGGGCGCTTTTCGGCGGCCCGCAGCTACGTCGGTGTAGTGCTGCCACTGGTCTGGCACCCGCGTAACAAGAATGCATTGATTGTCTGCGACCTGCACCTGGATCCCCAGGGTTTGCTGGATCTGGATGCCGAGACCTTGCGACAGCGGCTGTACACCCGTCGTGATGATCTGGCCGATGGCGAACTGCCCGTGCCGCTTAAACTCATACACATCAACAAGTGCCCGGTAGTCGCACCGTTGTCGGTACTTCGCCCCGATGATCAGCAACGCCTGGGGCTGGACATGGCGCTTTATCAGGAAAGGTCGCTGCGGCTAATCGACGCACAACAAGTTTGGCGAGATAAAGTGCAGGCAATTTATAGCAGCGAAGATTTCACGCCAAGCCAGGATCCCGAACAACAGTTATACGATGGTTTTATCGGTGACCGGGATCGGCGTCTTTGCGAGCAAGTCAGAACTGCGGACCCTGCGCAACTAGCACAAGAACAATGGCCTTTCGATGACGAACGTTTACCTGAATTATTGTTTCGATATCGCGCACGCAACTTCCCCGATACGTTGAATTCCGAGGAGCAAGAGCGCTGGCGATTATTCTGTCAGAAACGTTTGTCAGCACCCGAGTGGGGGGCACCTCATACGCTGAATACTTTTGCAGAAGCCGCGGCCCAATTGAACGAAACTGCTACACCGTTTCAGCGAGCAGTGTTGAATGAATGGCAAAATTATGTCGATGTATTACGAAAACGTTTGAATCTTTGAAAACGAAAATAGTCATGCCCCCATCACGGGCATAAAAAAACGCCAGCATTCGCTGGCGTTCTTTTTTTTCACGGATTCATCTGCGACAAGCTCTGCGGTTTAGCCCAGCAGAGTAGCCCAGCCTTCAACCACGTCGCCGCCCCACTTGGCTTTCCACTCTTTCAGAGTTTTGTGGTTGCCACCTTTGGTTTCGATGACTTCGCCGTTGTGCGGGTTTTTGTATTGTTTAACTTTACGGGCGCGCTTGGTGCCAGTAGTTTTTACTGCGCCGCCGCGAGGTGCTTTGGTTTTGGATTCTGGGTCCATCAGCGCGATGATGTCACGCAGGGACTTGGAGTATTCGCCCATCAGGGTGCGCAGTTTGCCTTCGAATTCCAGCTCGGTTTGCAGTTTGTCGTCTTGGGACAGGTTCTTCAAACGGGCTTGTAGCTCTTTGATAGCTTCTTCGGTGGCACGGTATTCGTTGATCAAGGACATGAGGACTACCTTATGTTGGAGGCTGGATGGCAGGGAACAGTGTGGCAATAATAGTCAGGGTGTTTCATCAAGTAAACATTTAACCGGTGTTTTAATTAATTTACTGGCGATAAACAGGGCGAAAATTGAAGAGGTCATTAAACGGTGAGCGCAGACAACACAGATATTCACAATTGGACTCTTGATATCGACTAAAAGATCACCAACGCGCGGGGAGCGTGCGCTTTCAGAGTCGGGTCCACGACCGGTGTACCGGGCAAACCGTGATCAATACTGTAGTTTTGCTGCGCAATCGCTAGAATGGCGGACTTTGCGAAGTTCTGGAGTTTCCCCCTCATGCGCACTTTTCGGCTGGTGATTGCTTGCCCGGACCGCGTCGGCATCGTTGCTAAAGTCAGTAACTTTCTGGCGTCACATAACGGCTGGATCACCGAAGCGAGCCATCACTCGGACAATCTCAGTGGCTGGTTCTTCATGCGTCACGAAATTCGTGCCGACTCGCTGCCTTTCGGTATCGAAGCCTTTCGCGAAGCCTTTGCGCCGATTGCCAAAGAGTTCTCGATGGACTGGCGCATCACCGATACCGCGCAGAAGAAACGCGTGGTGTTGATGGCCAGTCGCGAGTCTCACTGCCTGGCCGACTTGCTGCACCGCTGGCACAGCGATGAACTGGATTGTGAAATCTCCTGCGTGATTTCCAACCATGACGACTTGCGCAGCATGGTCGAGTGGCACGGCATTCCCTATTACCATGTGCCGGTCAATCCTCAGGACAAAGAGCCGGCGTTTGCCGAAGTCTCGCGTCTGGTCAAACAGCACGATGCCGAAGTGGTCGTACTTGCCCGCTATATGCAAATCCTGCCGCCGGCGTTGTGCAGCGAATATGCGCACAAGGTCATCAACATTCACCACAGCTTCCTGCCGTCGTTCGTCGGCGCCAAGCCGTATCACCAGGCTTCCATGCGGGGTGTGAAGTTGATCGGCGCAACCTGCCACTACGTGACCGAAGAACTGGACGCTGGCCCGATCATCGAGCAGGACGTGGTGCGTGTCAGCCACAGTGACAGTATTGAAGACATGGTGCGTTTCGGCCGTGATGTCGAGAAGATGGTGTTGGCGCGCGGTCTGCGTTATCACCTGGAAGACCGGGTGTTGGTCCACGGCAACAAGACGGTCGTGTTCTGATAACACCGCAATGCAGTTGAAATTCGAAGGGCCTGGGCGTTCAATCGCTTCAGGCCCTTCGCCGTTTCTGCACTGAGGATATTGAACATGGCCGATCCACTCGACAAAGCCACTTCAAAAGCACCGGCAACAGTGGGCGAGGGTTGTCTGAGTCGATATGACCCGGATGACATGAGCCCCGAAGACGGCACGGAGTTTCCCGGTGCTGCCGAGTTGTGGGAGCAGTTACAGCAAGACGGTGAAGACACGATCAAGCCTGCTTGAACTTCATCAACTTCCTCAGTAGCGGTCGTCCCAGCATCAGCAAAAACACGGGGCCACCCGTTATCAGGTAGAAGTAATAAGTCACTGCCCGCCAGATCAAAATGGCCGCCGCAGCGGTCGACTTCCCCACCATGGGCGCCAGCAAGGCCGCCGACGTCAACTCCGCCGCCCCGGCACCACCCGGTAGCAAACTGAATTGCCCTGCGCTGAGCGAAACCATCTGGATCAAAAAGCACCAGGCCCATTGCAAATCCGCCCCCAGACCGCGTAATGCCAGATACAGCACACTGTAGCGCAGGACCCAATGTAGGCAGGTCAGTGCAAACACCGTGATCAATGTCTGAAAAGGCAACTTCAATGTGTCAGTGAACGCGGCGAGGAAGTGCAGAAGTTTTCGTGCCCAGCGCAGGCGCGTAGTGCTTTTTACATTCAGGCGAACCAGAAATCGGCCGCTCAGGCGAATCAGCAGCCGATGGTAGCGGGCGACCAACACGCAGCAAATCAACCCGCCGAACGTCGAAATGACGCTGACAGTCAGCAGCCATTCCATACGTTCGCTGAGGTGCTGGAACAGTGCATAAATCAAAATCCCGCTCAGTGCACAAAGTAAAAACAGCAGATCACTCAGTTGATCCATAGCGAATACCGCGGTGCCCTTGGCCGGTTGCACGCCATTGCGCGCCAGTAACGCCATGATCGCCAGCGGTCCGCCGCTGCCGCCGGGGGTGGCGCAATAGGCGAACTCGGTGGCCATCACCACGCCGAGGCTTTTGACCGGGCTGACCTTATCGCGCTGATCGCCCAGCAACAAGCGCAAGCGCAGGGTGTTCACCACCCAGCACAACAGAATCAGGCCGAACATGATCAGCAGCCAGTTCAATGGAAAGCTTTGCAGTCGCGACCAGGTCTGGTTACCGCCCAGCAACAGCGGGATCAGCACCGCAGCCAGCAGGGTAACGAACAGCACAATCCCCCGGCTCATGCTGCGCGGCCGACTGGGTCGTGTTGCAAAGCCAGCCATTGGGACTTGGTCATCGGCACGCGCCCCTCGTCGAGCAAGCGTTTGAGGGTTCGCAACCAGTAGTTGCGCGAGAACGCATGGCGCATGTCCACCGGGTGCAGGCCCAGGCGAATGACCGGCGCGTGCTGCCAATGCTGCTCGCGTTGATCGCTGAGCAATTTCGACAATCCCCGCCGCCAGGCACTGCGAGCGCTCCAGACCAGCCCTGGCGCATCAATCGGCGTGAAATCCGGTAGTCGATACAAATGCTGCGAATCGCTGGTGTAGCGTAGCGGCAATTGGCGCAACGCCTGGCGCGTGCCTTCGCTCATCAACCAGGCCGGGGCGACGAAACCTTTCAGCGGCCAGTTGCAACGATCAAAGACCTCGATTCCGGTGCGCAGCCGGGCGAGCGCGGCGTGTTGCGACAGGCTGTAAAACTCGCCTTCGTGGGTGTAGATACGGCGCATGAACCAGTCTCGTGCATTATCGGGTGGTGGGCCCTCATCGCAATGAAAGTAGCCGTGCAATGCCAGTTCGTCCCCTCGGGCGACACGGTGGGTGAGCACTCGTCGAAATTCCGGGTTAGCGTCAAGGCTGTTGTGTTTGTGGAAGTCCGGGACCACCAACCACGTCATCGGTACGTCGCCCCATGCGTCGACCGCTTCAACGAAGGGTTGATAATCGGCCCAGGTTTGCGGTGCAACGTCGTGCAACACCAGTAACACGCTGGGCGGGCTCATCGGATTAACCATTGGCAGTCAGCAGCGATTGGCTGCCGAGTACGGCGTGATAGTGCCCCAGCAGACTGTTGACCACCGTGTCCCAGCTGTATTGCCGCTCGACGTGACTGCGCGCTGTTTTGCCCAGCGCCACGCTGCCCTGACTGAACAACTCGCGAACGGCATTGGCCATGGCCGTGGAATTGTTCGGCGAGCAGAGCAAACCGCATTGCTCGGTAACAATTTCCGGAAAGGCTCCGGCGGCCACTGCCACCACCGGAATACCGCTGGCCATGGCTTCGAGTATCACCAGCCCGAACGTTTCCTGGTCGCCGGCGTGCAGCAATGCATCGGCGCTGGCCATCAGTTGCGCTACTTGTGCGGTCGGGCAGAACCCATCGACTACCGTGACGTTGTCCGGCACAGCAGCCGGCATCGACGACCCCACCAGCAGCAGGTGATAACGGGGCCCTAGACGCACCATGCAATCGAGCAGTACCGGCAGGTTTTTTTCTTTGGAACCGCGTCCGGCGAAAATCAACAGATGAGTATTTTCATCAATGCCCAATTCGGCTCGCAGGCCAGGGTCCCGGGCATCGGGGTGGAAGGTTTGCAAGTCGACGCCCAAGGGTTGGACAAACACGTTCTTCACCCCCAGCCCGCTCAATTTGTCGGCCATGACCCGGCTCGGTGCCAGAACCCGGTCGAAGTTGCCGTAGAGCTTGCTGACATAGGCTTCGACGTTCGGTGTGACCCAGTTGCCCATCCGATTGCTGACCAGCAGCGGCAAGTCCGAGTGATAAAAACCGATGACCGGCACATCCAGTTGGCGTCGCGCATCCAGTGCTGCCCAAGCGGTGAGATAAGGGTCGCCTACTTCGATCAGATCGGGCTGTAAATCCTGCAGGACATTTCGCCAAGGGGCGAGACGGAGGGGGAAGCGGTAACCCTTGCCAAAGGGTAGGGCAGGGGCCGGAACCGTGTAAACGCCATCCGTTTCACTCAGTTGAGCGCCCGGAATCAACAGGCTGTGGCGAATGCCTGGCTTGGTGCTCAGGCGACGGTGTTTGGCATCCAGATACGTGCGCACGCCACCGCTGGCAGGGGCGTAGAACATGGTGATGTCCGCGATATGCACGATTAACAGTCCTCCGGGCCTGTTGTTCTCCCTTGGTTGACCTTTATGAAGGATAGATGTTCGGTTGGGGTTTGTGGCGGGGTGTCAGCGGGGTTGTGCAGTGATTTGAGACCGCTATCGCGGGCAAGCCCGGCTCCCACAGGGGCGGTGAATACCATGTAGGAGCCGGGCTTGCCCGCGATGAGGCCCTATCGGACGCTAGATACGGAAACTGCCTACCAACTGCTTCAGACGCGAAGCCTGCTGCTCAAGATCGGAGCACGCGCGCAAGGTCGATTGCAGGTTTTCGACGCCTTCCTGGTTCAACGTATTGATCTCGGTAATGTCGACGTTGATCGACTCCACCACTGCAGTCTGCTCTTCAGTCGCCGTGGCCACCGACTGGTTCATCCCGTCGATTTCACCGATGCGCAACGTCACGCTGTTCAACCGCTCGCCCGCCAGGTTGGCGATTTCCACGCTGTCCTGACTGTGGCGCTGGCTGTCGCTCATGGTGCTGACGGATTCGCGGGCGCCGACTTGCAGCTCCTCGATCATGGTCTGCACCTGTTGCGCCGATTCCTGAGTGCGGTGCGCCAGGTTGCGCACTTCATCCGCCACCACCGCGAAACCGCGACCTGCTTCACCGGCGCGGGCCGCTTCGATGGCCGCGTTGAGCGCCAGCAGGTTGGTTTGTTGGGAAATGCTGGTGATCACTTCGAGGATCTGGCCGATGTTCACGGTTTTGCTGTTCAGCGATTCGATGTTGGTGCTTGATGCGCTGAGCATGCTCGACAGCTGATTCATCGCAGCAATGCTGCGGTCCACAACTTGCTGGCCGTCTTCGGCCAGGCTGCGGGCATCGCTGGCCTGGCTTGACGCTTGCGCGGCATTACGGGCGATTTCCTGGGCGGCGGCCCCGAGTTGATTGATCGCTGCGGCGACGCTGCTGGTACGCGACGCCTGCTGGTCGGAGTTGAACATCGAGGAGTTCGAGGCGGCCACGACACGTAGCGCCACTTCGTTGACTTGCCCGGTGGCGGAGGACACTTCGCGAATCGAGGTATGAATACGCTCCACAAAACGGTTGAACGCGGTACCGAGGATACCGAACTCATCGTTGTTCTGGATGGTCAGGCGTTTGGTCAGATCGCCTTCACCGTCGGCGATGTCTTCCATCGCGCGGGTCATGATGTGCAGTGGCTGGATCAGGATGCGTATCAGCATGCCGAGCAAAATGATGATGACTGCGACGGCAATCACCGTCGCAATCACTGCCGACGTCCGGAACTCGCTGAGCATGGCGAATGCTTTGTCTTTATCCACCGACAGGCCGATGTACCAGTTGACCGATGGCAGGCCTTTTATCTGGGTGAAATTGAAGATGCGAGTCTTGCCGTTGACCTGCACTTCGCTGAAGTCTCTGCTGATGCGAGGCGTGTTCTGTGGGTAAGCTTCACTCAGCGACTTCATCACCAGCGTTTTGTCCGGGTGAACCAGGATTTTTCCGTCAGCACTGACCAGGAACGCATAGCCCATGCCGCCGAAGTCACGGGCGCTCAAATTGTCGATCAGGGTTTGCAGACTCAGGTCGCCCCCCACCACACCTACGTTCTGCCCTGCTTTTTTCGAGGCGGTGGCGATGGAAATGATGGTTTGGCCAGTGGCGGCGTCCACGTAAGGTTCGGTCAGGGTCGCTGTGCTGCTGCTTTCGGCGCCTTTGTACCAAGGACGAACCCGGGGGTCGAAGCCGGCGGGCATCTTGGCGTCCGGACGGATCGTGAAGCTGCCGGTGGCGTCGCCCAGATAGGACGCCATAAAGGTCGACGTCAGGGCTTTCTGCTCAAGCAGGCTGGCGACGGTGGACGGTTCTGGATTGATGGCGATGTTTTGGGCAAGGTTGTCGATCAGCAGCACACGGCCTGTTAGCCAGGTCTGGATGTCGTTGGCGGTAACATCGCCCATCTCATTGAAATAGCTGTTCAGGTCTTCGCGGATGGCGTTGCGCTGTAAATAGTCGTTGTACAGTGTGAACGAGGCGAAGGCGGCAATAACAATGAGCGCGGCGGCAAGCAAAATCTTATGGCTGAAGCGCAGGTTTTTGTTCATGGCTTGGGGTTCCGCTAAGGTCTTAATGTCCAGGGCGTGCTTTTATAAAGGCACGCAAAGTGGGCAATGTTGTAAACAAGCTGATATTTCCGTTCTTTCCTTAGGGAATTACCGACGCTGATTTCTGTGCAGTCTCGGTTTTTGTATCGGCCGTGCCGGATCAAAGATTAACCATGGGTGACAAAATGCCTGACTCATTGCAACTCGTTCTCGGCGCCGACCTTGCCGGCCAGTCCATCGCCCAGGCCATGCGTCTGGCCAACCGTCACGGTCTGGTCGCAGGCGCTACCGGGACGGGTAAAACCGTCACGTTGCAGCGCATGGCCGAAGCCTTCAGCGACGCGGGCGTGGCGGTGTTTGCCGCCGACATCAAGGGCGATCTGTGTGGCCTTGGTGCCGCTGGCAACCCGCAAGGCAAGATCGCCGAGCGCATCGCCGGCATGCCGTGGCTGAAGCACAAGCCTCAGGCGTATCCGGTGACCCTGTGGGACATTCATGGCCAGTCCGGTCATCCATTGCGCACCACTTTGAGTGAAATGGGCCCGTTACTGCTGGGCAGTCTGCTGGAACTGACCGACAGCCAGCAGTCGGCGCTTTACGCGGTGTTCAAGGTGGCGGATCGCGAAGGGCTATTGCTGCTGGATCTCAAGGATCTGAAGGCGTTGCTCAATCACCTGCGTGACAACCCGGAATTGCTCGGGGATGACGCCGCGTTGATGACTACCGGCTCAAGTCAGGCGCTGTTGCGGCGTTTGGCAACGCTGGAACAACAAGGCGCTGAAGCGCTGTTCGGCGAGCCGGCGCTGCAACTCGAAGATATTTTGCAGCCGACCGCCGACGGTCGCGGGCGCATTCACTTGCTGGATGCCAGTCGTCTGGTTCACGAAGCGCCGAAGGTCTACGCGACCTTCCTGCTCTGGCTGCTCGCTGAACTGTTCGAGCAGTTGCCGGAGCGCGGTGATGCGGACAAGCCGCTGCTGGCGTTGTTTTTCGACGAAGCGCACTTGTTGTTCGCCGGTACGCCCAAGGCGTTACAGGACCGGTTGGAGCAAGTGGTGCGGCTGATTCGTTCGAAAGGCGTCGGCGTGTATTTCGTCACCCAATCGCCGGGTGACTTGCCGGATGACGTGCTGGCTCAGTTGGGGTTACGCATCCAGCACGGTTTGCGCGCGTTCACGGCCAAGGAACAGAAATCCTTGCGCGCCGTGGCCGAGGGTTTCCGGCCGAACCCGGCGTTCGATGCCTTGTCGGTATTGACCGAATTGGGGATTGGCGAGGCGCTGGTCGGGACGCTGGCCGAAAAAGGCACGCCCGAGAGGGTCCAGCGTGTATTGATTGCGCCACCGCAATCGCGGATCGGACCGCTGAGCGAGGCCGAACGTGCGGCACTGATCGCCGGTTCGCCGTTGCAGGGGCGATATGACAAGCCGATTGATCGAGAATCGGCTTATGAAGTGCTGATGGGGCGCAAGGGGCTGGCACCCGATCCGGATGCGGCGCCGGCCAAACCTGCACCCGAAGAGCCAGGTTTTACCGAACAGGCTGGGGAGTTTCTCGGGACGGCAGCCGGTCAGGCACTGAAATCGGCCATGCGACAGGCGGCCAATCAATTGGGTCGACAATTGGTGCGCGGGTTGATGGGCTCGTTGCTCGGTGGCAAAAAAAGCCGCTGAACCCTGTAGGAGCATGGCTGGCCCACGATGAACGATAACGCGGTATATCTGTTGCACTGCGGCGCTCCCATCGCGGGCAAGCCATGCTCCTACAGATATCGGTGATCTCAGGTTTTGGGTTTGGCGTGCGCCGCGAGGCGTTCCAGCGCGGCCCGCAGATTCGGATCGCTGATCCCGTCGGCCGTCGCCTGAATGGTCGCGCCCGCATCCGTCGACAAACTGATGGTGTGTCCCGCCGCCCCTTGCTGGACGGTCGGTGGCTGAACCTTGAACAAAATCCGCGTCAAACTGGCGAATTCATCAAACATCTGTAATTGCCGTTGCAGACGCTTTTGCTGATAACGCAGGCGCGTTGCCCAATGTCCGTCGGTGACGATCAACAACAAACTGCCTTCGCGCCACGACGCAACATGACAGTGTTCGCGAGCGGCGGGCTGCAATTGGCTTTCGAGCAGACGTTGTAAATGACCCAGGCGTTGAGCGTGGCCAAAAATAGCTTTCAGCGGCTTGGCTTCGCGAAGCAGAACGGCGGGGGCTCTGGCCGTAAGGGGGCGAAATGCCATGATCAGACACCTGAAGTAACAGAGCCGCCATGGTAGCAGAAAGCACCACGTGCACCTGAGCCATTGCTTTGCGCGCGCTTTACCCATTAAATCAACGAGTAACTTCTGCCGTGAATGGCTTGAAGTTCAGCAAAAAGCCCTTATTTTAAGTGAGCCCCGTTACAGCGCAGTGCATGCATCGTGGAATAACGCCACTTTCCTCACCATCGTTTCCGGGTAGAATGCTCGTTCGCATGCGGCCATGAGGGCTGCACGGGCGACTCACGGGGCCGCCCTCCATCCCTTTAGTGTGGAAGATCCTGCCGATATGTTTGCGCCTTTGTTAAAGAAACTTTTTGGAAGCAAGAACGAGCGTGAAGTCAAACGCATGCTCAAGACGGTGCAACTCGTCAATGCCTTCGAAGAGCAAATGGTGGCCCTTTCGGACGATCAATTGCGTGCCAAGACAGATGAGTTCAAGGCCCGCATCGCCAAAGGGGAATCCCTCGACAAGCTGCTACCGGAAGCCTTTGCGGTCGCCCGCGAAGCCGGCAAGCGCGTCATGGGTATGCGCCACTTCGATGTCCAGCTGATCGGCGGCATGACCTTGCATGAAGGCATGATCGCGGAAATGCGTACCGGTGAAGGCAAGACCCTGGTGGCAACACTGGGCGTTTACCTTAACGCACTGTCCGGCAAGGGCGTGCACGTTGTAACGGTGAACGACTACCTGGCCCGCCGTGACGCCAACTGGATGCGTCCGCTTTACGAGTTCCTCGGCATGACGGTCGGCGTGGTCACGCCTTTCCAGCCGCCGGAAGAGAAACGTCTGGCTTACGCCGCCGACATTACTTACGGCACCAACAACGAATTCGGTTTCGATTACCTGCGCGACAACATGGCGTTCAGCATGGAAGAAAAATTCCAGCGCGAACTCAATTTTGCCGTGATCGACGAAGTCGACTCCATCCTCATCGACGAAGCCCGTACGCCGCTGATCATCTCCGGTCAGGCCGAAGACAGCTCCAAGCTGTACATCGAGATCAACAAACTGATCCCGCAGCTGGAACTGCACGTCGAAGAAGTCGAAGGCGAAGTCACCAAGGCCGGCCACTACACCGTTGATGAGAAGACCCGTCAGGTCGAACTCAACGAAGCCGGTCACCAGTTCGTCGAAGAAACACTGACCCGCATCGGCCTGCTGGCTGAAGGCGAAAGCCTGTATTCGGCACACAACCTGAGCCTGCTGACTCACGTTTATGCCGGTCTGCGCGCGCACAAACTGTTCCATCGCAACGTCGAGTACATCGTGCAGGACGGTCAGGTTGTCCTGGTCGACGAACACACCGGTCGTACCATGCCGGGCCGTCGTTTGTCCGAAGGCTTGCACCAGGCCATCGAAGCCAAGGAAAACCTGAATATTCAGGCCGAAAGCCAGACCCTGGCATCGACCACATTCCAGAACTACTTCCGTCTGTACAACAAACTGTCCGGGATGACCGGTACGGCCGACACCGAGGCGTTCGAGTTCCATCAGATCTATGGCCTGCAGGTCATGGTCATTCCGCCGAACAAGCCGCTGGCACGTAAAGACTACAACGACCTGGTGTTCCTGACGGCCGACGAGAAGTACACGGCCATCGTGGCGGACATCAAGGAAAGCATGGCGGCGGGCCGTCCGGTGCTGGTGGGTACCGCGACCATCGAAACCTCCGAACACATGTCCCGCCTGCTCGTGGAACAAGGCATCGAACACAAGGTTCTGAACGCCAAGTTCCACGAAAAGGAAGCCGAGATCATTGCCCAGGCCGGTCGCCCAGGCGCACTGACCATCGCCACCAACATGGCCGGTCGTGGTACCGACATCCTGTTGGGCGGTAACTGGGAAGTGGAAGTGGCTTCCCTGGAAGACCCAACGCCTGAACAGATTGCCCAGATCAAGGCCGACTGGCAGAAGCGCCACCAGCAAGTGCTCGAATCGGGCGGCTTGCAGGTGATTGCTTCCGAGCGTCACGAATCGCGCCGTATCGACAACCAGCTGCGTGGTCGCGCCGGTCGTCAGGGTGACGCCGGTTCCAGCCGCTTCTACCTGTCCCTGGAAGACAGCCTGATGCGCATCTTCGCCTCTGATCGGGTGAAGAACTTCATGAAGGCCCTGGGCATGCAGCCGGGCGAGGCGATCGAGCACCGCATGGTGACCAACGCCATTGAGAAGGCTCAGCGCAAGGTTGAAGGCCGTAACTTCGACATTCGTAAGCAACTGCTTGAGTTCGACGACGTCAACAACGAACAGCGTAAAGTGATTTATCACATGCGTAACACGTTGCTGGCCGCTGACAACATTGGTGAAACCATCGCCGATTTCCGTCAGGACGTGCTCAACGCTACCGTCAGCGCGCACATTCCACCGCAATCGCTGCCTGAGCAGTGGGACGTGGCCGGTCTGGAAGCTGCATTACAGAGCGACTTCGGTGTGGCGCTGCCGATCCAGCAATGGCTCGACGAAGACGATCACCTGTACGAAGAGACCCTGCGCGAGAAGCTGATGCAAGAGCTGATTGCGGCGTACAACGAGAAAGAAGACCAGGCGGGCGCCGAAGCGCTGCGCAGCTTCGAGAAACAAATCGTGCTGCGCGTGCTGGACGACCTGTGGAAAGACCACCTGTCGACCATGGATCACTTGCGTCACGGCATTCACTTGCGTGGCTATGCCCAGAAGAACCCGAAGCAAGAGTACAAGCGCGAGTCGTTCACGCTGTTCTCCGAGCTGCTGGATTCGATCAAGCGCGACTCGATCCGTGTGCTGTCCCACGTTCAGGTTCGCCGCGAAGACCCGGAAGCCGAAGAGCAACGCCTGCGTCAGGAAGCCGAAGCACTGGCCGCACGCATGCAGTTCCATCACGAAGAAGCACCGGGTCTTGAGCAAGTTGAACCGTTGGGTGAGGAAATTGATGTCGCCCTCGCCGTGGCACCGGTTCGCAACGAGCAGAAGCTGGGCCGTAACGAGCTGTGCTATTGCGGTTCGGGCAAGAAATTCAAGCATTGCCACGGGCAGATCCAGTAAAACCCGTTTCAAACGCTGAAATACCCGCGCCGCGACCGGCATCAGCCGTCGCGGCGTTTTGCCATTTAATACCGCCGTTCATCGCATGACGGTGATGACTACATTTTTAAGGAGCGCATTCATGGCTGTTGGTCTTGGTCCTTTGCCAACGTTGCACCCGGTTGCCGGTTTTGAACTCGGTATCGCCTCGGCCGGCATCAAGCGCCCGGGGCGCAAGGATGTTGTGATCATGCGCTGCGCCGAAGGCTCCACCGTCGCTGGCGTCTTCACGCTCAACGCCTTTTGCGCAGCGCCCGTGATCCTGGCCAAGCAACGCGTGCAAGGCCCGGTGCGCTACCTGTTGACCAACACTGGCAATGCCAACGCCGGCACCGGCGAACCTGGCCTGGCCGCCGCCGAGCGTACGTGCGCCAAACTGGCTGAGCTGACGGGCGTTGATGCCAGCCTGGTGCTGCCGTACTCCACGGGTGTGATCGGCGAGCCGCTGCCGGTCGAGAAAATCGAAGGCGCGCTGCAAGCGGCCCTCGATGATCTGTCGATCCACAACTGGGAAGCTGCCGCCACCGGCATCATGACCACCGACACCCTGCCAAAGGGTGCCAGCCGCCAGTTTCAGCATGACGGCGTGACCATCACCGTCACCGGCATCAGCAAAGGCGCGGGCATGATCCGTCCGAACATGGCGACCATGCTCGGCTACATCGCCACCGACGCCAAAGTCTCCCGTGACGTACTGCAAAACCTGCTGCTGGATGGTGCCAACAAGTCGTTCAACCGCATCACCATCGACGGCGACACTTCGACAAACGACTGCTGCATGCTGATCGCTACCGGCCAGGCTGCGCTGCCAGAGATAACCCGTGCCGAAGGCGAGTTGTTCGCCAAGTTGAAGCAAGCGGTATTCGAAGTGTGCATGGAAGTGGCCCAGGCCATCGTTCGCGACGGCGAAGGCGCGACCAAGTTCGTCACCGTTGAAGTCAACGGCGGCGGCAATCACCAGGAATGCCTGGACGTCGGTTACACCGTGGCGCACTCGCCGCTGATCAAGACGGCCTTGTTTGCCTCCGACCCGAACTGGGGCCGCATCCTCGCTGCCGTCGGTCGTGCCGGCGTACCGAACCTGGACGTGAGCAAGATCGACGTGTTCCTCGGCGAGGTGTGCATTGCCAGCCAAGGCGCGCGTGCTGCGACGTACACCGAAGCCCAAGGCGCTGCGGTCATGCAGCAGGAAGAGATCACCATCCGTATCGAGTTGGGCCGCGGCGATTGCAGCGAAACCATCTGGACCACTGACTTGTCCCACGAGTACGTGAAGATCAACGCCGAGTACCGTACTTAAGACCAAGTCGCTGCAATCGCGGGCAAGCCTTGCTCCTACAGTTTTGTGTCGTTCACAACCCCCGTGAACAACATCAACCCTGTAGGAGCAAGGCTTGCCCGCGATAACGGACGACCAGACACTGTAGATTCCGGTCTGTACCCCTCATCAAAAAGGTCCCGAACATGAGCCTTCACCTGATCATCGGCGACAAACTGCATTCCTCCTGGTCCCTGCGCGGCGCACTGGCCCTCGACTTGACCGGCGCTGCCTACACCGAAGAACTGATCAAGCTGGGGCAACCGGACACCCGTGAGCGCCTGCTCAAGCATTCGCCGACCGGTAAAGTCCCGCTGCTGAAAACCGAACACGGCACCATCGCCGATTCCCTGGCGATTGCCGAGTATCTGTCCGAGCAATTTCCCGAGGCGGGTCTCTGGCCAAAAGACACCGCCGCCCGTGCGCAGGCGCGTTCGGCCTGTGCGCAGATGCACGCCGGTTTTTTTGCCATGCGTGGCAACATGCCGTTCGACCTGAGCCGCGATGCACCGCTGTCGCAAGCGCCTGATGATGTTCAGGCCGACATCCAGCGCATGCTGGCGTTGTGGGCTGAATGCCGCGAGGCGGCGACCGACACCGGTCCTTTCCTGTTCGGCGGCGCGACCCTGGCCGATGCTTTCTTCGCACCGATTGCCGTACGCCTGCGCACCTATCAGGTGAAACTGCCGGCAGCGGACGAGGCCTACGTCGAAACGATTTACCAGTGGCCGGCTTTCAAGGCCTGGCAGAAAGCAGGCCTGGAGGAGGTTGGGCAGTGAAACGAGTCCACGTAGCCGCTGCCGTCATCCGTGATCAGAGTGGCAAGATCCTCATTGCACGCCGTGCCAACACTCAGCATCAGGGTGGCTTGTGGGAGTTTCCCGGGGGCAAGGTCGAGGGCGACGAGTCCGTCGAAACCGCGCTGGCCCGTGAACTTCAGGAAGAGCTGGGCATTGTGGTCAGCGCTGCGCGACCGCTGATCAAGGTTCATCACGACTACCCGGACAAGCACGTGTTGCTGGATGTCTGGGAAGTCTCGGCCTTTACCGGCGAACCCCACGGTGCTGAAGGCCAGCCGTTGGAATGGGTGTCACCGCGCGATCTGTTGAACTACGAGTTCCCGGCGGCTAACCAGCCAATCGTCGCGGCTGCACGGTTACCGGCCGAGTACCTGATCACCCCTGAAGACCTGGAAACCCCGGCCTTGCTGCGCGGTATCCAGAAAGCCATCGCGGGGGGGATCAAACTGATCCAGCTACGAGCGCCCAACGGCTACGATCCCAAGTACCGCGACCTGGCGGTGGACGCGGCGGGGCTGTGTGCCGGCAAGGCGCAGCTGATGATCAAGGGGCCATTCGAATGGTTGGGTGATTTCCCGTCCGCCGGTTGGCACATCACCTCGGCCCAGTTGCGTAAGTACGCGGCGGCGGGGCGGCCACTACCCGCGTCGCGCTGGTTGGCAGCGTCGTGCCATAACGCGCAAGAACTGGCGTTGGCCGAGCAGATGGGCGTGGACTTTGTGACCCTGTCGCCGGTGCAAAAGACCCAGACTCATCCGGATGCGCAGCCGTTGGGTTGGGAGCAGGCTTCGGTGTTGATCGAGGGGTTCAGCAAGCCGGTGTTCCTGTTGGGCGGTGTTGGTCCGGTAGAGCGGCAACAAGCCTGGGAAGCAGGGGCACAGGGTGTGGCAGGGATTCGGGCATTCTGGCCTGAGGCTTGATCCTGCGTGAGGCACCGGCCTCTTCGCGGGCAAGCCCGCTCCTACAGTTAATCTGAGTACACTCGATCCAATGTAGGAGCTTGCCCGCGAAGGCGTCCTGACAGGCGCTGATTAACGCTGAGGTTTAGCGGCAGGCTGCCACAAAATCTCGGCAACTCCTTGGCGCTTGGCAATCAGCCGCGCCACCACAAACAAAAGATCTGACAACCGATTGATGTACGCCAACCCAACCCCGGCGAGCGGTTCAATCGCATTCAACTGCTGGCACCGTCGCTCTGCACTGCGCGCCAGGCTTCTGCACACATGCGCCTGAGCGATCAGCGCTGAACCGCCCGGCAAAATGAAATTTTCCAGCGGCCCCAACTCTTCATTCCACCGATCAATCGCCGCTTCCAGGCGTTCGATTTCCGCCGCGTCCAGCGCCTGGTACACCGGCATCGCCAGTTCGCCACCCAGGTCAAACAACCGGTGCTGGCAAGGCGCCAAAACCTCGATCACCTCGTTCAACCCCGGATTAGTGACGCTTTGTTCGGCCAGACCGGCCAGCAGCACGCCGACTTGACTGTTCAGCGAATCGACTTCGCCAATGGCCTCGATTCGCGGGTGGTCCTTGGGCACTCGGCGACCATCTCCGAGCCCGGTTTCGCCTTTGTCGCCAGTGCGGGTGTAAATCTTCGACAAGCGAAAGCCCATGGGTTACCTCGATAGCTGATTGAGTTCTTGAGAGGCGACGGCCGTGCCCGACAAGGGCAGGCGCAAGGTGAAACAGGTGCCTTGGCCCGGCGTCGACTGCACTTCCATCTGCCCCTTGTGATTGTTGGTAATGATGAAATAGGAGACTGACAGGCCCAGGCCGGTGCCCTGGCCAATTTCCTTGGTGGTGAAAAACGGCTCGAACGTGCGTTTGCGCACGCTTTCGCTCATGCCGATGCCATTGTCCTCGACCTGGATTTCCGCCCATGGCGGATTCAGTCGAGTCCGCAGAATGATCCGCCCCGGTTCGCTGTCGTCCTCACGCTGGTGAATGGCCTGGGCCGCGTTTTTCAACAGGTTGAGCAGCACTTGTTCCAGTTCGTTGGCCGTGCCGGGCACCGGGCCCAGAGCCGGGTCGAACTGGCGAATGATCGCCTGGCCCTTGAAGTCAAAACCGATCGCAAGGTCGAAGTCATTACCGGCAATTTCCACCGCTTGATCGATCAGTGCGGGCAGGTCGCAGGGGGCCATTTGCCGGGTGCTGCGGCGGCTGAAGCTGAGCATGTGCGTGACAATTTTCGCCGCGCGAGCGCCAGCCTGCTGAATGCCATCCAGTAATTGCGGCACTTCACGCACTTTCAGGTAGCGGTTGACCGTGTCCAGTTCGACGCCGATCTGCTCGGCCTGCTCCATGTTCTTTGGCAGATCAGGAGACAGGCGTCGGCGAATGTTCTGCACGTTATGCAGGATCGCGCCCAAAGGGTTATTGATTTCGTGGGCCATGCCGGCGGCGAGGCCACCGACCGAGAGCATTTTTTCCGACTGCACCATCATTTCTTCCAGGGACAGACGCTGGGTAATGTCGTCGATCCGGATCACCACGCCACGCCCGGCACCGCCCATCAGCGGGTAAAAAGTCAGGGCGTAATGTTTGGGCTCATCATCCTTGAACCACGTTACCCGCTCGATCTTCGCCACGGTGTGCTGCTCGACGGTTTGCTTGAGCTGCGGCAGAAACGGCTTCAGCGGTTCGAAGGCGAGGAAGATCGGCTGGTTCAGGGCTTCGTCCAGGCGCGTGCCGGACAGAGCGCTGGCTTCCTGATTCCACTGGGTCACATAGAGCTGTTCGTCGAGGGCGATCAGCGCCGATGGCATGGAGTCGATGATGCTGTTGAGGTAGTTCTGGAAGCCGGTGAGTTTTTTCTCGATCTTGCTGCGCACCTGAACTTCGAGTTCGAGCTTGCGGTTGGTATGGCGCGTTTCTTCGGCCAGGCCTTGGGCCTGGTCATAAGCGGCCTGGGAGTCGTCCCGGGCACGCTTGAGTTGCTGCTCCCTGGCCTCGATCCGCGAGAGCATGGTGTTGAACGCTTCGGCGAGGCTGCCGATTTCGTCGTGGTTGCCACGGGAGGCACGCAGCGCGTAGTTCTCTTCGCGGGTCACTTGCCGGGACAGCTCTTCGAGCTCATGGATAGGCCGTGTAATCAGGCGTTTGATTTGCCGGGCGATCACCAGCCACAACAGCACGCTGAAGATCAGAATGCCCAGGCTGGCGGTCAGCGTGCCGGTGTAGAACGCCATTGGCAATTCGCTGCTGGCCACCAACAGTAAATGGCCGGGCTCTGTGCCGGGACGGGGCAGGGTGATCAGTTGATTGCTGCGAAACTCGGTCGCTTGCCAGGCTTCAATGTGCTGATAGCGCCCCGGCAGGCTAAGTTTGTCGCCATGCTGCAACTGCGCCAGCCGTTCGCCCTTGCCGTCATAAAGGGCTGCCGCACGCAGGGGTGAGTAACTGTCGAGTTCGTTGAGCAGGCGCTCGGCGTTTTGTGGCGACTTTAAGGCATCGGCCACCAGGCTGGGGTTCGACACCAGTCGGCCAATGGTCTGCAAGGCTTGGGGCGCCATGCTTTCCTGGGAAATGTAATACGCCGCGCTGATGAACGTCAGGTTGGCGACCAGCAGTATGGTGATCAACAGCACCAGCAGGGCAGCCAGTAACTTTTGGCCGACGGGGAGGTTTTCGAGGCGCTGGCGCAATGGCATCAGGTTCGTCGCTGAAAAGGAACAAGTGGCCAGCGTAGCCGCTGCTCAGTCGCTGGGCAATCCAAGGCTGTGCAGATGGCCGATCAGCCGTTGCTGTAATTGATGGAGGTGGGGCAGGTTGAGTTGATGACGCGAGGCTACTTTGCAGACGTAACCCAGCAAGTAGGTGATTTCAGTGCGGCGCATATTCGCTACATCCTGGTACATCGAGGAGTAATTGGCTGCCGTGGCATGGATCACGCGTTCTACTTCCTGTTGCAGGTTTTCCGCCGCCGCGGGCTGACCACAACGTTCCAGCAACTCGGTCAATTCACCGCAAAGGGTAGCGACTTCGCACTGATGCGCCTGCAACCCGCCATTGCGGCAGTTGTGAAGGACGGTCAATGGGTTGATTGCGCAGTTAAGTGCCAGCTTGCGCCACAGTCGTGTGAGGATGTCGGTGCTCCATTCATGGGGAATCCCGGCGGCCGTCAGATCATCCAGCCAGATCGGCGCAACCGGATGGCCTGCATCGCCCAGCCAGGTGTAACCGTGACCTGCGAACACTACACGCCAGTCGCCATCGCGAAACGCTCCTTCAGTACTCGATGCACTCACACAACGGGCTTGCGGCACCTGCGCTGCGACAGCGTCCTGACTGCCGAGGCCGTTCTGCAACAGGATCAATTCAGCATCGGGTGTCAGGCGTGGCGCCAGTTGCGCGACGGCATTCTCGGCGTCGTAGGCCTTGCAGGCCACCAGCAGGCGACGGATCGGTTCATGGCCGTGCGGTGTCTGGCCGGGAATGTCATAAGTAGAGGCTTCGCCCTGTTCCACCAGCGTTAGCCCGCCCGCCGACTGATAGGCGTGCAGGCGTTGTTCATTGCGAACGATCAGCCTGACCGGCAAACCGGCCCGCGCCAGGCGCGTGGCCCACAACGTGCCGAGGCTGCCGGCACCCAATACATGCCAAGGGGTCGACATCAGCTTTTTACTCGGGTTGATGCAGGCATGTGACGCTCGCAGTATGGGTTGGAAAAGACCCGTTATAATGAGCCCGATTTTAACCGCAAGCCAAGCGCGCGCCATCGCAATCGAGTGCGCCTTTTTATTGGAGAGATTACATGCCGTCGTTCGACGTGGTATCCGAACTGGACAAACACGAAGTCACCAACGCGGTCGAAAACGCCGTCAAGGAACTCGATCGTCGTTATGACCTGAAGGGCAAGGGCACGTTCGAGTTCAAGGAAAAGGACCTGACCGTCAACCTGACCGCTGAAGCCGATTTCCAGCTCGAAGCGATGATCGAGATCCTCAAGCTGGCGCTGGTCAAGCGCAAAATCGACGTGCAGTGCCTTGAAGTCAAGGATGCCTACGCGTCGGGCAAGCTGATGAAGCAGGAAGCGGTCCTCAAGGAAGGCATCGACAAGGAACTGGCGAAGAAAATCGTCGCTCACGTCAAAGACGCCAAGCTCAAGGTCCAGGCCGCCATTCAGGGTGAGCAAGTGCGCATTACCGGCAAGAAGCGTGACGATTTGCAGGAAGCCATCGCGGCCCTGCGCGCCAAGACGTTTGATATGCCGCTTCAGTTCAACAACTTCCGCGACTGACCTCTAGCGCGGGAACCTCTCGGCGCTTTCGGCGTCCGAGGGCCAAGCAGCGGCAGAAACGATCGGGCCGGAGACGGCTCGGTTTTTCTGCCGTTTTATTTTTTGTATGCCGGATTGCCGGTAAATCAAGGAGAACGTAGATGGACTTAAATGCTGAAGTGGACAATCTGGTCAAGGCTTCCCAAGCCTGGATTCCAATGATCATGGAGTACGGCAGCCGTGTACTGCTGGCGGTGATCACCCTGGCCGTCGGCTGGTGGCTGATCAATAAAGTGACGGAAAAGCTCGGCGGCCTGCTGGCGTTGCGTAACGCCGACCTTGCGTTGCAAGGGTTCATCAGCAGCCTGGCGAACATTATTCTCAAGGTTTTGCTGATCGTCAGCGTTGCGTCGATGATCGGCGTGGAAACCACGTCGTTCGTCGCGGCCATCGGTGCGGCAGGTCTGGCCATCGGTCTGGCCTTGCAGGGCAGCCTGGCCAACTTCGCCGGCGGCGTGTTGATTCTGTTGTTCCGTCCGTTCCGTATCGGTGACTGGATCGAAGCCCAGGGTGTTGCCGGCACAGTCGACAGCATTCAGATCTTCCACACGGTACTGCGCACCGGCGACAACAAGACCATCATCGTACCTAACGGCAACTTGTCGAATGGCATCATCACCAATACCAACCGTCAACCAACGCGCAAAGTGGTGTTTGACGTGGGGGTGGATTACGAAGCGGACTTGCAGAAGGCTCGTGAAGTTTTGTTAGAACTGGCCAAAGATCCGCGAGTGTTGGCAGATCCGGCACCTCAGGCGGTGGTTTCTACTCTGGGTGACAGTTCGATCACTCTTTCGCTTCGGGTCTGGGTAAAGACAGCCGATTACTGGGATGTAATGTTCATGTTCAACGAACAGTCCCGCGATCGTTTGAAAACTGCCGGTATTGACATCCCGTTTCCACAGCGGGTTATTCGGGTGGTTCAGGAATCTGCAGTGCAGTGATTGTTTTTTGATCAATGTCTGACTGCTTTGGTCAGGCATGTTCTGCACAGATCTGATTGTTTGAACGCAATGTTCCAGCCAACAAAAAAGGCCCATCCGAAGATGGGCCTTTCTTTGATTACCGGGTGCTGACTTTCTGCAATTACAGAATGTTGAGCGGGTAGTCGGTGATCAGGCGGAACTCATTGATATCGCCTTCGCCTTGAGCGGTGTTAGCAGAGTGCCATGCTTGACGGATGCGGAAGGACAGATCTTTGGCTGGGCCGGATTGAATGACGTACTTGGCTTCCACGTTGGTTTCGTGGTGTTTGCCGTTTGCGCCGTACAGACCAGCGTAGGCGCTGCCCGCTGGAGTGTTGGTGCCGTCGATGTTCCAACCATTGACATAACGGGTCATGAAGCTCAGACCAGGAACGCCGTATTCAGCCATTTTCAGGTCGTAACGGGCTTGTACCGACTTCTCGCCAGGACCGTTGAAGTCAGAGTACTGGATGGAGTTGGCGAGGAAAATCGAGTCGCCACCGCGGTTGTTCTTGCCCACGCCGATGTAGTCGAACGGAGTTTCGCCGTTAACCTTCTGGAAGCCCAGGGTCAGGGTGTGCGCATTCAGGAACGAGTAAGCAGCAGCCAGCGAGAAGGCAGTGTTGCTGATTTCGCCTGCGTTAGCGTTGCCGGTGTCCTGAGTGTTGTAGATGTTACCGTCGAAGTTCAACGACTGAGTGCCACCCAGTGCGAGGGTGTAGTTCGCGTTGGCGTAGTACTGGTTCCAGATGTTATCGAGCTTGGCACCGTAGAGCGAAAGGCTCAGAGCATCGGTAACGCTCCATTTGCCGCCGGTGTAATCGATGGTGTTGGCTTCTACGCCAGCGTAGGTTGCGAACAGGCCGCCGTCACTGGCGTTTTTGTCCTGGCTGGACGCCGAGTAGAAGTGACCGCCTTCCCAGTCCAGGTTGGTGATTTCGCTGCTCTGCAGTTGGAAACCGGTGGCAGTTTGAGGAAGGATACGGGAACCGCCAACAGCGAACACTGGAGCAGTGCTTGGCTGCATTTCACCGAATTTCAGCTCGGTTTTGGAGATGCGTACTTTTACCGCGCCGCCGGATTTGCCTTGGCTGTCATTGACATTGCGACCACCATTAGCATTGGTGGTATCGCTACGGCTCATGTTACCGGTGCCGCTGGTGCCGTCGCCACCATCCAGTTTGATGGCCAGGTAACCGAATGCATCTACGCCAACGCCGATCAGGCCTTGGGTGTAACCGGAGCTGTAGTTGCCCCAGATACCCTGGGTCCAGTCTTTCTGGTCTGGGTTGCCGTTTTTGTTGTCACGGTTGAAGTAGTAGTTGCGAACCAGCAAGTTCAGCGAGCTGTCTTCAACAAAACCTTTGGCTTCAGCCTGGTCACTTACGAAAGGTGCGGCCGTAGCCAACTGAGTACTGGCTGCTGCTGCAACTGCCAGTGCGATGGTGCTCCACTTCATCACGCGCATCGTGATTTGCTCCTTTGGTTTTAGAAGAGTACTGCCGTCCCACCTGATTTATTATCTGGGCGGCTCTTTCTTTTTGTGTCGGCGCAAACTTATATCACGCCGACTCTATTGGCGATACTTGCGTATCCATCCTTTCGGCTTCTTTACGACCCTGTCGCAAACAGCTCGGTAGATGTCGCAAATTTACAGCGTCAATGCAAGCGAACCGGCAACTTTAGCGTTGTTTTCCAGGGCTTGAACTTCGGTAAAAAGAGTCCTTGGTGAAACGTTTGAATCTCCATCGGGCAACCCTGCCGCTGTTTTTATTTGCCTTGAGCCTTCCACATCCCGCAGAGGTATCCAAGGCGATGTGGGTGTGAATGCAACAAACGTGCACAAATCGGCAGTTTGATGGCTTTTTTTCTTCTGGCCTGCCTTTAGCTGTAAAAACCTCATAAAACCGGGCGTTTCAAGCACGTTTTTATTCGACTTGACGCAAAGGTTTGCATCGTGTTTCAGCATGCGGGTCGCCAGCGTGACAATGTAAAACGTTACCGGTCCACCCCGCAAGTGAGTAGATGGCGGATGCTGACGCGCTCAGCGTAGACGAACTGTGCGATTTTGGTGCAGAAAATTTTAACTGCTGTACCGAATTCATACAGTGCTGTCATTTGTCCGAATCGAACACCTCGTGGTTAATCAGTCATTTCGGTGTTTTTACCCTGATCGTTGGTTCTGTGATGGTGCGAATTGGTAAAAATGCCTCATGTCGGGGCGTGTGTCTGTTCGTGAAGCCAGCGCCGTTCGCAGGTATGCTGCCGTCCTGTCGCTTGGTGCGCCGTCCTTCGGAAGGGGCGCTAAGCTGAAAAATGAGACCAAGCGGGAGTGCGCACAGTGTTCGCTTTAGATCCACGGCTTCAACAAGACACGCTACCGATCGGGGATTTCCCGCTCTGCCGGTTGCTGTTGTCCAACGATTCGAATTACCCCTGGTTCATCCTGGTGCCTCGTCGTGACGATATCAGCGAGATATTTCAGTTGAGTGTCTCGGAGCAGCAACAGCTGTGGCAGGAGACGACTGCGTTGGCAGAAACGCTGAAGGATTCGTTCGATGCCGACAAGTTGAATGTCGCGGCCTTGGGTAACGTAGTTAGTCAGCTACACATGCATGTGATTGTGCGCAAACGTGACGACGCCGCCTGGCCTGCTCCGGTCTGGGGCAAGCTCCCGGCCACGCCTTACACTGCGGAGCAGATCGCAGCGATTCGCGAACGCCTGCGTTTGGTACTAGCCCAAGACTTTACGTTTCTGGAGGGTTGAATCATGAGCCTGGAAGAACGCGTTACCGATCTGGAGAGCCAGTTGGCGTTTCAGGATGACGCCCTTCAGTCATTGAGTGATGTGCTGGCGACGCAGCAGCGTGCAGTTGAACGCCTGCAGCTGCAAATGGCTGCATTGCTCAAGCGGCAGGAGGAAATGGCCGGCCAATTCGAAAGCTTCGAAGAGGAAGCGCCACCGCCGCATTATTAACAGCAGGCAATAAAAAACCGCGAACAGCCCGGCTGTTCGCGGTTTTTTTTTAGCCTTGAATCAGCGACGCGGCAGGGCGGCGATCACATCTTCGGCTTGCAGGCCTTTGTCACGATTCATGACAGAGAACTCCACACGCTGGCCTTCGACCAGAACGCGGTGACCTTCGCCACGAATTGCCCGGAAATGCACGAAAATATCATCGCCGGAATCGCGGGAAATAAAGCCGAAGCCTTTGGAGGTGTTGAACCACTTGACGGTGCCGGTATCTCGGTTGCTCATGTCATAGCTTGGCGAGGCGGCGGCCGGTGAAGATTTGTAGAAGCTGACACCCAGGTGCAGTAAAACGGCGGAGAGGGCAGCTAACAGGCTGAACAGAACGGCAGGTTGACCGGCGATGACAGGCATCGGCGCGAGCAACGTCAGAACTTGCAGGAAGACGGCCAGAACCAGCAGCACGCTGACCAGGTTTTGCAGTTGGTGGCGCGGGCCTTTGTTCCAGTAAGGGATAACAGGAGCAAGGGTGAGGTTCAGCAGGCCGAAAAACGCCAGGTACAGCGCATCGGGTTGTTGCAGGTAAGGGACCGCTTCAGCTCGCAGGCTAGGGATGAAGGACAGCAGCAGGGCGGCTGCGCCCGTTAGCAGGTGGACGATTTTCAACATTTTGATTAACTCGCGTTAAGACGGATCACAAGGAAGAGCTGATGGAGCACGGTTCGCTTCAGAACAATAAGAGGCGTTGGGCACGTACCCGGTATCAGCCTATGCGCAGCCCCCGGAAAAATAGGCGGTAACGACACACTGCCTATTTAACAGCAAAGCCTGCGGCTACTCAAATCAGGCAGTCCGGCGGTGCTCTGGTGCTCGATTTGTCGCGGGTCATGGCTTTTGTTAAAGAAGAAGCCGGCGTGCCCGGCACCGAAGACATGATCAGGCAGCTTCCCGAGGGGGCGGGAGGCAGTTAGGTCCTTGGGTTTTGTTCTCTTTCTGGCTTCCTACTTCATCAGGTCTCTTTTGTGCAGGGTAAAACGCACCTGAGTGCGTAGGAAAATGGCCGGCCTAGGACGGGCTCCATGATCCCCATTCAACTGTTGGCTTATCCTACGTCGATGGTCATAAAGTCATCTGGATATACCTTTGCACCTGCGCTTTTATAAGGCAACAGATGTAGCTCTTATAGAAGGCATGGATGGCAAAGGAGTGTCAGCGATATGGTTTACGAAGACAGGCCGGGCGAAGGGAGTCTTGGCCCAACCAAGGATATTAGGGTTGATCCGTTCGTCAGCGAATTTGATATGGGGCTGGCCCGGCCTTTATCCCGCTCGGTGCGTTTGAATGGTTTTGCGACCTGCTTGCGGCTTGAGCAGGTCTACTGGGATATTTTGGGCGATATGGCCAAGGTCAATTGCTGTTCTGTCAGTGCGCTGCTGTCCCATGTGGACCGCGAAGTGCATTTACGTCACGGCGGAGTCAAGAACTTCACCGGGCTGGTGCGGGTTGTCTGTGTCGTGCGCAGCTTGAAGGAAGGGGGCAGCATTGTGATGCCCTAGTCGTAGTGGCGTGAAGGATTGAGTGTCAGTCTGTGCAGTCTTACGGCTGCACAGGCTGCATTTAATGGATATAATCCCGCTCTTTGCCGCAAAACCCAGCGTGTGCGGTAGCAATCTGATCGCCGAGACAACCCCCATGCCGATGTACGACTATCAATGTGCTTCCTGTGGTCATCAGTTGGAAGCCATTCAAAAGATCAGCGCAGCACCGCTGGTCGACTGCCCTGCCTGCCAGGCGCCAGAGCTTAAAAAGATGCTGTCCATGCCAGGCTTCCGCCTCAGCGGCACTGGCTGGTACGAAACCGATTTCAAGACCGGCTCGAAGAAGAACCTGGCCGGCGGCGACAAAGCTGACTAGGGTCCAGGGCCTGAGTTGAACGACACGCGTGAGCGTTTGCATCATCGGGCACCTTTATCAAGGGCAGGATGTGCAGGGCTCCAACCGAATTTCGAATTACGAGAAGTGAAACCACTACCATGATGCGCAGCCATTATTGCGGCCAACTGAACGAAAGCCTGGAAGGCCAGGAAATTACTCTTTGCGGTTGGGTTCACCGTCGCCGTGACCACGGCGGGGTGATTTTCCTCGATATCCGTGATCGTGACGGTCTGGCCCAGGTGGTGTTCGACCCGGACCGCGCTGAATCCTTCGCCGCCGCCGATCGCGTGCGCAGCGAGTACGTCGTGAAGATCACCGGCAAGGTTCGCCTGCGTCCGGCCGGTGCCACCAACGCCAACATGGCGTCGGGCATGATCGAAGTCCTCGGCTACGAGCTGGAAGTGCTGAACGAATCGGAAACCCCGCCGTTCCCGCTGAACGAGTTCTCCGATGTTGGCGAAGAAACCCGCCTGCGCTATCGCTTCCTTGACCTGCGTCGCCCGGAAATGGCCGAGAAGCTGCGTCTGCGTTCGCGCATGACCACCAGCATCCGTCGCTACCTGGACGAGAACGGCTTCCTCGACGTCGAGACGCCGATCCTGACCCGCGCCACCCCTGAAGGCGCTCGCGACTACCTGGTGCCGAGCCGTACTCACGCCGGTTCGTTCTTCGCCTTGCCGCAATCGCCGCAGCTGTTCAAGCAACTGCTGATGGTGGCCGGCTTCGACCGTTACTACCAGATCGCCAAGTGCTTCCGTGACGAAGACCTGCGTGCCGACCGTCAGCCTGAATTCACCCAGATCGACATCGAGACCAGCTTCCTCGATGAAAAAGACATCATGGGCCTCACCGAAGGCATGATCCGCAACCTGTTCAAGGAAGTGCTGGATCTGGAATTCGGTGACTTCCCGCACATGACCTTCGAAGAGGCCATGCGTCGTTACGGTTCCGACAAGCCAGACCTGCGTAACCCGCTGGAACTGGTCGACGTTGCCGATCAACTCAAAGAAGTCGATTTCAAAGTGTTCAGCGGCCCGGCCAATGATCCGAAGTGCCGTATTGCTGCCTTGCGCGTTCCAGGCGCGGCGAGCATGCCGCGCAAGCAGATCGACGATTACACCAAGTTCGTCGGCATCTACGGTGCCAAGGGCCTGGCGTACATCAAGGTCAACGAGCGCGCCAAAGGCGTTGAAGGTCTGCAATCGCCGATCGTGAAGAACATCCCTGAGGCCAACCTCAATGTAATCCTCGATCGCGTTGGTGCGGTTGACGGCGACATCGTGTTCTTCGGTGCCGACAAAGCCAAGATCGTCAGCGAAGCCCTGGGCGCGCTACGGATCAAGGTGGGTAACGACCTGGACCTGCTGACCTGCAAGTGGGCGCCAATGTGGGTCGTCGACTTCCCGATGTTCGAGGAAAACGACGACGGCAGCTTCAGTGCCTTGCACCACCCGTTCACCGCGCCGAAGTGCACTCCGGAAGAACTGGAAGCCAATCCGGCGACCGCGCTGTCCCGTGCATATGACATGGTTCTGAACGGCACCGAGCTGGGTGGCGGTTCGATCCGTATCCACCGTAAGGAAATGCAGCAGACCGTGTTCCGCCTGCTGGGTATCAACGAAGCGGAACAGGAAGAGAAATTCGGCTTCCTGCTCGACGCCCTGAAGTACGGCGCGCCGCCGCACGGTGGCCTGGCCTTCGGTCTGGACCGTCTGGTGATGCTGATGACCGGCGCCCAGTCAATCCGTGAAGTGATCGCCTTCCCGAAAACCCAGAGCGCGGCGGACGTCATGACGCAGGCACCGGGTCAAGTGGATGCCAAGGCATTGCGCGAACTGCACATTCGTCTGCGCGAAACACCAAAGGCTGAGTAAGGCTGACCGCAAAGGCGCATCCTTTTGGGTGCGCCTTTTCTTTAGGTCGAGATTTTTTGTTGCTGGCCGACACTGTGTGGGGCGGGCAATGTTTCAAAGATAATTCGGAGCGAGTTATGGCGGGTCATTCCAAGTGGGCGAACATCAAGCACCGCAAAGAACGTCAGGATGCCAAGAAGGGCAAGATTTTCACCAAGTGGATTCGTGAACTGACTGTTGCTGCCCGTCAGGGTGGCGGTGATCCGGGCTCCAACCCGCGCCTGCGTCTGGCGCTGGACAAGGCCCTCGGCGCGAACATGAGTCGCGACATCATTGATCGCGCGGTCGCACGCGGCGCGGGTGCTGCCGACACCGACGACATGGTCGAGTTGAGCTATGAAGGCTACGGCCCGGGCGGTGTGGCGGTGATGGTCGAGTGCATGACCGATAACCGTAATCGCACTGCCGCTGCTGTTCGTCACGCGTTCAGCAAATGCGGCGGCAACCTCGGCACCGACGGTTCCGTGGCGTATCTGTTCGAGCGCAAAGGGCAAATTTCCTTCGCGCCAGGCGTTGATGAAGACGCGCTGATAGAAGCGGCCATGGAAGCCGACGCCGATGACGTGGTCACCCACGAAGATGGCTCGATTGACGTGTTCACATCTTTCGCTGGCTTCTATGCCGTGCGCAATGCGCTGGAAGAGGCCGGTTTCAAAGGTGAAGACGCAGAAATCGTCATGCTGCCGACCACCAGTGCCGAGCTGGACCTGGAAGGCGCCGAGAAGGTGCTCAAGCTGATCGACATGCTTGAAGACCTGGATGACGTGCAGAACGTTTATTCCAATGCGGATATTCCGGAGTCGGTGGCTGCACAGCTCGGTTAAGGGTGACTAAGATCAAATGTGGGGGTCAGCTCCCACATTGGTTATTTGCTGTATTGAAGTGCTCTTACCTAACCCGCAGGCGTTATGACTTTAATTCTTGGTATCGACCCCGGTTCGCGTATTACCGGTTATGGCGTGGTGCGCGATACCGGGCGTGGCTGTGTGTACGTGGCGTCGGGCTGCATCCGCACGGGCTCGGGAGAATTGCATGAGCGTCTGCAAATCGTTTATCGCGGCGTGCGTGAAATCATCCAGACTTACGGCCCGGTCACCATGGGCATCGAAAAGGTGTTCATGGCGCGCAATGCCGACTCCGCGCTGAAACTGGGTCAGGCGCGCGGTGCTGCAATCGTCGCCGGTGCCGAAGAAAGCCTGGAAATCGCTGAGTACACTGCAACCCAGGTCAAGCAGGCAGTGACCGGCACCGGCGCGGCAAATAAAGAACAGGTGCAGATGATGGTCATGCACATGCTGAAATTGACCAGCAAGCCGCAAATCGACGCCTCTGATGCCCTGGCCATTGCCATTTGCCATGCGCACACCCGCTCCAGCCTGTTGCCTCATGGCTTGGGGACGGCACGCAGTCGTGGCGGGCGCTTGCGTCTCTGATAGCATCAACAGTCTTTTTTATGGAATGAGGGTTGTCGTGTCTGAGTCGTCGACGCGACCCCTTGCTCTGTTCGTCGCCAGGCATTGATCTGGCCAACGCTCAAGGATCTGAAACGTGATTGGACGCTTGCGCGGCACACTGGCTGAAAAACAGCCGCCGCATCTGATTCTGGATGTAAACGGTCTGGGGTATGAGCTGGAAGTGCCCATGACCACGCTGTATCGCTTGCCGTCGGTCGGTGAACCGCTGACCTTGCACACCCACTTGGTCGTACGCGAAGACGCGCAGTTACTCTATGGTTTCTTCGGCAAGCGTGAACGAGACTTTTTCCGCGAGTTGATCCGTCTTAACGGCGTAGGGCCAAAATTGGCGCTGGCGTTGATGTCGAGTCTGGAAGTCGATGAGCTGGTCCGTTGCGTGCAGTCCCAGGACACCTCGGCGCTGACCAAGGTGCCAGGCGTGGGCAAAAAAACCGCCGAACGTTTGTTGGTGGAACTCAAGGATCGCTTCAAAGCCTGGGATACCGTACCGGCGATGTTCGCTCTGGTGCCAAACCAGCCGGGTGGACCAGACGCGCCGACTCCGGTCGCCACCGCCGAAAATGACGCGGTCAGCGCGCTGATCTCCCTGGGCTACAAGCCACAGGAGGCCAGCAAGGCGATTTCTGCGATCAAGGAGAAAGGTTTGAGCAGTGAAGACATGATTCGTCGTGCCCTGAAGGGAATGATTTAAGTGATTGAAGCTGATCGTCTGATTACCGCCGCGCCCGGTCCTCGTGATCGCGAGGAAGTCCAGGACCGGGCGATTCGTCCTGTCAGCCTGGCCGAATACATCGGCCAGCCGACTGTTCGCGAGCAAATGGAGTTGTTCATCCAGGCCGCCCGTGGGCGTAACGAGTCGCTGGATCACACGCTGATCTTCGGTCCGCCGGGCTTGGGGAAAACCACCTTGGCGAACATCATCGCCCAGGAAATGGGGGTGTCGATCAAAAGCACGTCGGGGCCCGTGCTTGAGCGTCCGGGTGACCTGGCGGCGCTGTTGACCAACCTTGAACCCCATGACGTGCTTTTCATCGACGAAATCCATCGCCTGTCACCGATTGTCGAAGAAGTGCTGTACCCGGCCATGGAAGATTTCCAGCTTGACATCATGATCGGCGAAGGGCCTGCCGCGCGTTCGATCAAGCTTGATCTGCCGCCATTCACCCTGGTCGGTGCAACCACGCGTGCCGGTATGTTGACCAATCCCCTGCGTGACCGCTTCGGGATCGTGCAGCGCCTGGAGTTCTACAGTACCGCTGACCTCGCCACGATTGTCAGCCGTTCGGCGAGCATTCTTGGTTTGCCGCTGGACCCGGAAGGCGCCTTTGAAATCGCCCGTCGTGCCCGCGGTACGCCACGGATCGCCAACCGTCTGTTGCGTCGGGTGCGCGATTTCGCCGAAGTGCGCGCCAAGGGGCACATTACCAAACCGATTGCCGACCTCGCGTTGAACCTGCTAGACGTCGACGAACGTGGTTTCGACCACCAGGACCGGCGTCTGCTGTTGACCATGATCGAGAAGTTCGACGGTGGTCCGGTCGGAGTGGACAGCCTGGCCGCCGCCATCAGCGAAGAGCGCCACACCATTGAAGACGTGCTGGAGCCATACCTGATCCAGCAGGGCTACATCATGCGCACCCCGCGGGGGCGAGTGGTGACCCGGCATGCGTATTTGCACTTCGGTTTAAACATTCCGTCACGAATGGGCGAAATGCCCGTCGTAGACGAGTTCCTTGATGCCGTGGACGATTAATAATCTTTGCGCACTGATATATTCGGCGTTTGTGCGGTCCCAGGACCGTACTTTTGCCGCGAAGCCGCAGATCAATGAAAAACAGTTGCCTGACCGGATTGGCAACCTGAGGAGTAAGCACTAGAGTATGCGCGCGCAAAACGGGCTTGAGCCGTTCGCACATCGTTGTCGCGTTTATTACGAGGACACCGATGCCGGCGGCATCGTGTATTACGTCAATTACCTCAAGTTTATGGAACGGGCTCGAACCGAGCGGCTCCGAGATCTGGGCTTTGCCCAATCGGCGCTGGCAGGGGAGGACCTGTTGTTTGTCGTGCATTCCAGCGAAGCGCGTTACCACGCGCCGGCGCGACTGGACGACGAGCTTCTGGTAAGCGCTGAAGTAATCGAATTGAACCGTGTCAGCCTGCGCTTCAAACAGCAGGTCAGGCGGGCAACGGATAATGTGCTGCTCTGCGAAGGGCAGTTTTTGGTGGCCTGTGTGCGCACTGACAGTTTAAAACCCCGGGCCATTCCCGAAGCTCTACGTGCGGCCTTTGCCGACGTGAGCGGCGCGGGTACACACTCAAAGCAGGAGATTAAGCGTGGAAGCTAACGTCGTCGACCATACCTCCATGTGGAGCCTGGTCAGCAATGCCAGTATCGTGGTGCAACTGGTAATGCTGATCCTGGTAGCCGCATCGGTCACCTCATGGATCATGATCTTTCAGCGCAGCAATCTGCTGCGCGCCGGTCGACGTGCCCTGGAGAGCTTTGAAGAGCGCTTCTGGTCGGGTATCGACCTGTCCAAACTCTACCGTCAGGCTGGCAGCAACCCTGATCCGGATTCGGGGGTCGAGCAGATCTTCCGTGCCGGTTTCAAGGAATTCTCCCGTCTGCGCCAGCAGCCAGGCGTTGATCCGGAAGCGGTCATGGAAGGTGTGGCCCGTGCCATGCGCGTTGCCATTTCCCGCGAAGAAGAAAAGCTTGAACAGAGCCTGCCATTTCTTGCGACCGTCGGTTCCGTCAGCCCGTACATCGGTCTGTTCGGTACGGTCTGGGGCATCATGAACTCCTTCCGTGGTCTGGCATCTGCCCAGCAAGCGACCCTGGCCACTGTGGCCCCTGGTATTGCCGAAGCACTGATTGCTACCGCGATCGGTCTGTTCGCCGCCATCCCGGCCGTAATCGCTTACAACCGTTTTGCTGCTCGCAGCGAAACCCTGCTGGGCCGTTACTACACCTTCGCCGATGAATTCCAGGCGATCCTGCACCGCAAAGTGCACACCAGCGAAGAATAAGCAGGTAATTTCCAATGGCTTTAATCGCTCGAGCTCGCAAAAAGCGCAAGCCGGTTGCCGAGATGAACGTAGTGCCTTACATCGACGTGATGCTGGTACTGCTGGTCATCTTCATGGTGACCGCGCCAATGCTCAATCAGGGCGTGAAAGTTGATCTGCCCAAGGTTTCCAGCGAAGCCTTGCCGCAGGACAACAACACCCAGGTCCTGACCATTTCGATCAAGGCTGACAAGACCTACTACTGGAACCTTGGCAGCGAAGTCGACACCGAAAAGCAGCAGGACAAGGCCATGACGTTGCCGCAGATGACTGACGCGGTGACCAAGATCATTCGTGCCGGCAACGAAGGCGGCAAGCACACCCAGGTCTTCATTCGTGGCGACAAAACCGTCGACTACGGTTCGGTCATGGGCGCCATGGGCGGGTTGCAGAAGGCCGGGGTCGGTAATGTTGGCTTGATTACCGAGGCGCCCTGATGCAGCAACAACGAGAGCCAACAGCCTCGGAAAGCTACTTCTGGCCTAGTGTCTGGGCGATTGGCTTGCACGTGCTGGTGTTCGGCATGCTGTTCGTCAGTTTTGCCATGACGCCTGAGTTGCCGCCGGCCAAGCCGATTGTCCAGGCGACGCTGTACCAGCTGAAATCGAAAAGTCGGGCGACCACCCAGACCAATCAGAAGATTGCGGGTGAAGCGCAGAAATCTGCTGCGCGTCAGACCGAAGTCGAACAGATGGAACAGAAGAAGGTCGAGCAGGAAGCGGTGAAGGCTGCGGAACAAAAGAAAGAAGAAGCGGCTCAAAAGGCCGAGGAAGCCAAGAAGGCCGACGAGTCGAAGAAAGCGGATGAGGCGAAAAAGGCTGATGAAGCCAAGAAAGCCGATGAAGCGAAGAAGACCGCCGAAGCCAAAAAGGCCGAAGAGAAACAATTGGCTGATATAGCCAAGAAGAAAGCCGAAGAAGAAGCCAAGAAAGCTGCTGAAGAAGAGGCCAAGAAGGAGGCCGCTGAAGAAGCGAAGAAGAAAATCGTCGAAGACGCGAAGAAGAAAGCCGCCGAAGACGCCAAGAAGAAAGCTGAAGCTGAAGAGGCGAAGAAGAAAGTCGCCGAAGACGCGAAGAAGAAAGCTGCTGCCGATGCTGCGAAGAAAAAATCGCAGGATGCGGCACGTAAATCGACCGAAGACAAAAAGGCTCAGGCCTTGGCTGATTTGCTTTCCGACACGCCGCAGCGCCAGCAGGCCTTGGCGGATGAACAGGGTGACGAAGTCGCCGGCAGTTTCGATGATTTGATTCGTGCTCGTGCGGCGGAAGGCTGGGCTCGTCCACCTTCGGCACGCAAAGGTATGACAGTCGTGCTGCAAATCGGCATGTTGCCGGATGGTACGGTGACTTCGGTCAACGTGGCCAAGTCCAGCGGTGACGGTCCGTTTGACGCGTCTGCTGTAGCGGCGGTCAAGAATATTGGGCGTTTGATAGAAATGCAGGGAATGAAGCCGAGCGATTTCGCTCCGTATCGTTCATTCAAGATGACATTCACACCTGAGGATTTAGCCTTGTGAGAAACCTTCTTCGAGGAATGCTTGTCGTTATCTGCTGCTTGGCAGGGTTAGCGACGGCAGATGAAAAAAACATTCTGGTTACCAGTGGCAGTGATCGGGCTACCCCGATTGCAGTCGTGCCGTTCGCTTTCCAGGGCGGTACTGTCCTGCCGGACGACATGGCCGAAATCATCGGTAACGACCTGCGCAACTCGGGTTACTACTCGCCGATTCCAAAGCAGAACATGATCAGCCTGCCGAGCCAGGCCAGCGAAATCATTTTCCGTGACTGGAAGGCGGTTGGCGCCCAGTACATTATGGTTGGCAGCATTGTTCCAGCAGGCGGTCGTCTGCAGGTGCAGTACGCTCTGTTCAACGTCGCCACCGAGCAGCAAGTGCTGACCGGCAGCGTGTCGGGCAGCGTTGATCAACTGCGCGACATGGCGCACTACATCGCTGACCAGTCGTTTGAAAAACTGACCGGTATCAAAGGTGCGTTCTCGACGCGTCTGTTGTACGTGACGGCTGAGCGTTTCTCCGAGAAGAACACGCGCTACACGCTGCAACGTTCGGACTATGACGGTGCCCGCGCCGTGACCTTGTTGCAATCGCGCGAGCCGATTCTGTCGCCGCGTTTTGCACCGGATGGCAAGCGCATCGCGTATGTGTCGTTCGAGCAGAAGCGTCCACGCATTTTCGTGCAGAACATCGACACCGGTCGCCGCGAGCAGATCACCAACTTCGAAGGCCTGAACGGCGCGCCAGCCTGGTCTCCGGACGGCAATCGCCTGGCCTTCGTATTGTCCAAGGACGGCAACCCGGACATCTACGTGATGAACCTGGGTTCGCGTCAGATCTCTCGCGTCACCAATGGTCCCGGCATCAACACCGAGCCGTTCTGGGGTAAGGATGGTTCGACCATCTACTTCACCTCCGACCGTGGCGGCAAGCCACAGATCTACAAAACCAGCGTCGGTGGTGGCGGTGCGGAGCGTGTGACGTTCGTGGGTAACTACAACGCCAACCCCAAGCTTTCGGCTGATGAAAAGACCCTGGTGATGATTCACCGCCAGGATGGCTTCACCAATTTCAAGGTGGCGGCCCAGGATTTGCAGCGCGGTAGTGTAAAGATCCTCACTGATAGCACTCTGGACGAGTCGCCTACTGTCGCGCCTAACGGCACCATGGTAATCTACGCCACCCGCCAGCAGGGCCGGGGAGTCTTGATGCTCGTGTCCATTAATGGACGCGTAAGGCTCCCGCTTCCTACCGCACAAGGCGAAGTCAGAGAACCTTCCTGGTCCCCTTACCTGAACTGACGCGGCGCTACACGTTGTACTTAACACATTGGGGTTCATTAGGAGTTTCACGATGGAAATGCTGAAGTTTGGTAAATTTGCTGCGCTGGCTCTGGCCATGGCTGTAGCTGTAGGTTGCTCGTCCAAAGGCGGCGACAATGCCGGTGAAGGCGCAGTAGATCCAAACGCTGGTTACGGCGCAAACACTGGTGCCGTTGACGGTTCCCTGAGCGAAGAAGCTGCTCTGCGCGCAATCACCATCTTCTACTTCGAATACGACAGTTCGGACCTGAAGCCAGAAGCCATGCGCGCTCTGGACGTTCACGCAAAAGACCTGAAAGCAAACGGCGCTCGCGTTGTTCTGGAAGGCAACACCGACGAACGTGGTACTCGTGAGTACAACATGGCACTGGGCGAGCGTCGTGCGAAAGCCGTTCAACGCTACCTGGTACTGCAAGGTGTTTCCCCAGCTCAGCTGGAACTGGTTTCCTACGGCGAAGAGCGTCCAGTTGCTACCGGCAACGACGAGCAGTCCTGGGCTCAAAACCGTCGCGTCGAACTGCGTAAGTAATTCGTCATGCGAACGTGCCGTCGTGCTGTAACTGTCTTGGCTCTCAGTCTCGCACCGCTTGCGGTGTGGGCTGCGGTTCCTGTGGTCGATAACAACTCCGGTTATAACAATAGCGGGAGCAGTTATCCGCCTGCGGGTTACGGTACGAACGGCGCCTATGCCGGGGGAGGGGTTTCGACCCCTGTCTCGGCACAGGGCGAGCTGTTCAACCAACTGCAATCCATGCAGGAGCAGATCTCACGCCAACAGGGTGTGATCGAAATTCTGCAAAATGATGTAGCGCGCATGAAGCAAGAGAACCTGGAGCGATATCAGGATCTTGATCGGCGCATAGGAACCGGCGTTGTACCTGCCGCGACTCCTGAAAATTCTTCCACCAGTGGTGATTTGAACGCCCCCGGTGCCGCCGCCGCTGGCGCAAGTGCAGGAGCCGCTGCCACTGCCGCTGCCGCTCATGCACCTGCCGCAGGTAGTGAGCCGGCTGATCCGGCGAAGGAAAAGCTCTATTACGACGCAGCCTTCGACCTGATCAAAGCCAAGGATTTCGACAAGGCCAGCCAGGCTTTTGCTGCCTTCCTGCGCAAATACCCGAACAGCCAATACTCGGGCAATGCCCAGTACTGGTTGGGTGAAGTGAACCTGGCCAAAGGCGATCTGCAAGGTGCAGGTCAGGCGTTTGCCAAAGTTTCACAGCTGTACCCGAAGCACGCTAAAGTGCCTGATTCGTTGTACAAGCTGGCTGATGTAGAGCGCCGACTTGGTCATCTCGACAAGGTCAAAGGCATTCTGCAACAGGTTGTGTCGCAATATCCGGGCACTTCCGCCGCTCAGTTGGCCCAGCGAGACTTGCAGCGCATGTAAGCCTGCCATACCCGTTTTGAAGAAACCCGCGCCTGTCGCGGGTTTTTTCGTTAGAATTCACCCCCTTTTTATGAAACACGCTTTTTGGGATCAACGCGGTGGCGGGGTTCCTTGAAGTGCCTGACGGAGGCGGACAGCCTGTTTAGCTGTTATGCCCGTGGCGACTATGCAAGACACATTGAGAATTACCGAAGTTTTTTACTCGTTGCAGGGTGAAACGCGGACTGCCGGGCTGCCCACAGTATTTGTGCGCCTGACCGGTTGCCCTTTGCGTTGCCAATACTGCGACAGCGCCTACGCGTTCACGGGCGGCACCATTCGCCCACTCGACGACATCCTCGAGCAAGTGGCCGGTTTTCGCCCGCGTTATGTGTGTGTCACCGGTGGCGAGCCACTGGCACAACCTAACGCCATCCCATTGCTCAAGCAGTTGTGCGACGCCGGTTACGAAGTGTCACTGGAAACCAGTGGTGCGCTCGACATCTCGGCAGTAGATTCCCGGGTCAGTCGCGTTGTCGACCTGAAAACCCCGGGTTCGAAGGAAGCACACCGCAACCGCTACGAAAATATCGAGCTGCTCACGCCTAACGATCAGGTGAAGTTTGTCATCTGCTCGCGGGAAGACTACGACTGGGCCGTGTCCAAGCTGATCCAGTACGGTCTTGATCGACGCGCCGGCGAAGTCCTGTTCTCACCAAGCCACCATGACCTGAATGCGCGGGACCTGGCGGATTGGGTGGTGGCGGACAACCTGCCAGTGCGCCTGCAATTGCAGCTGCATAAATATCTTTGGAATGACGAGCCGGGGCGCTGATATGACGGAACAACTGAACACTGCCGAAAAACGGGCGGTCATCCTGCTGTCCGGTGGCCTGGACTCGGCGACCGTCGTGGCCATGGCTCGCGCCGAAGGCTACAGCTGCTACACCATGAGCTTCGATTACGGTCAGCGGTCTCAAGCAGAGTTGCACGCCGCTGCACGCGTTGCCCGTGACTTGGGTGTGGTCGAGCACAAGGTGATCGGCCTCAACCTGAACGGTATGGGCGGCTCGGCACTCACCGATAGCAGCATCGACATTCCGGAGGAGCTGGGGGAGGGCATTCCAGTCACTTACGTGCCGGCACGCAACACGGTATTCCTGTCGCTGGCGTTGGGTTGGGCCGAAGTGCTCGGTGCGCGTGACATCTTTATTGGTGTCAACGCAGTGGATTACTCTGGTTATCCGGACTGCCGTCCCGAGTTCATCGAGTCCTTCGAGCGCATGGCCAATCTGGCCACCAAGGCCGGTGTAGAGGGCAATGGCTTCCGTATCCAGGCGCCTCTGCAGAACCTGAGCAAGGCGCAGATCGTCGAGGCGGGCGTGAAGCTTGGCGTCAATTACGGGCTGACGGTTTCCTGCTACCAGGCCGACGATAACGGCCGTGCGTGCGGCAAATGCGATAGCTGCCGTCTGCGCGCAGAAGGCTTTGCGGCGGCCGGAATTAGCGACCCAACACCTTATTTTTGATTTATTATAAATTAGGTGTTGAATAGTCCTTAAAAATCAGTATTATACGCGCCACCACACAGCGGGTCGTTAGCTCAGTTGGTAGAGCAGTTGGCTTTTAACCAATTGGTCGTAGGTTCGAATCCCACACGACCCACCATTTTTGTAGCAGTTTTAAAAGTCTGGAAGGCCCACGCAAGTGAGGATTTCCGGATTTTTTTTTTGCCCGCGATTTAAGGTCGTCCAGGTTCTGGGCTGCTCCGCGTGACGCAGGTCAGAATCATCTTTTGCATCCACGGGATATTCTGTAGCCTTGCGCAGCTTCAACGCTGTCCGTGCCTGATGAATACTCACTCTCCCGGCGGTACCCTGAAGGGTCCGGAGCCGGGTGTATACTCGACTTTCGCGCAAATGCGCCTACAGGTCTTGCGAACATGACGCAGATTTCCGAACGCCTTCTGGTTCAGGCTCACCTCGATGCCAAGCAGCCCAAGCCGCTGACCGCCGACGAAGAAGCCTATTACCGTGCCGCCATCGCCGCCGAGCTCAAGGCTCAGGACGCGGTGCTGGTTGCCCACTTCTATTGCGATCCGGTGATTCAGGCCCTGGCCGAAGAAACCGGTGGTTGCGTCTCCGACTCGCTGGAGATGGCCCGCTTCGGCAATGCACACCCGGCCAAGACCGTGGTGGTCGCCGGGGTGAAGTTCATGGGCGAAACCGCAAAAATCCTCAACCCTGAAAAACGCGTGCTGATGCCAACCCTCGAGGCGACCTGCTCGCTGGACCTGGGTTGCCCGGTGGACGAGTTTTCGGCGTTTTGCGATCAGCACCCGGAACGCACGGTAGTGGTGTATGCCAATACCTCGGCGGCGGTCAAAGCGCGAGCGGATTGGGTAGTGACGTCCAGCTGTGCGCTGGAGATCGTCGAAAGCCTGATGGATAACGGCGAGACCATCATCTGGGGTCCGGACAAACACCTGGGCACCTACATTCAGCGCCAGACTGGTGCGGACATGCTGCTGTGGGACGGTGCCTGTATCGTTCACGAAGAGTTCAAGTCCAAGCAGCTTGAAGACATGAAGGCGCTGTACCCGGATGCTGCGATTCTGGTGCACCCAGAGTCGCCAACCGCGGTGATCGAATTGGCGGATGCCGTCGGTTCCACCAGTCAGCTGATCGCTGCGGCCCAGAGCCTGCCGAACAAAACGCTGATCGTCGCCACTGATCGCGGCATTTTCTACAAAATGCAGCAGCTGTGCCCGGACAAGGTCTTCATCGAGGCGCCAACGGCTGGTAACGGTGCAGCGTGCCGTAGTTGCGCGCACTGCCCATGGATGGCGATGAACACCCTTGAGCGCACGCTGAAGAGCTTGAAAGAGGGGGCGAACGAGATATTTGTTGATCCGGCGTTGATTCCGCAGGCGATTCGGCCGTTGAAGCGCATGCTGGACTTCACTCAGGCCGCACGGATGAAACTGGCCGGCAACGCCTGAGAACTTTCAGTCAAGTCACAAATCCTGTGGGAGCGGGCTTGCTCGCGAATGCGGTGCGTCAGTCAACATCAAAGTAGACTGACGCATCGCATTCGCGAGCAAGCCCGCTCCCACATTGATATGTGCTCTCCAGTATTACTTGGTTTTCTTTGGGATCCGAACGAGCTGCGTGTTGGAGTACATGTCATGCCAGCTGCGTTTCTGCTTATCAAATAATGGCCAGATAAACCCCAGGCCCACGCACAGCCAAGAAGCAATCGACACCACAAAGCGCAATAGCGCCTGCCACAGGCTGATAGACGAGCCGTCGGCGTTCTGCACACGAATGCACCACACCTGCATGCCGAGGGTCTGTCCCGACCAGGTCCAGAACTTGGCGAAGAAGCCGAACAGCACAAACAGCAGCACGGTCGAGAGCAATGGATCACCGTCCAGCGCGCCTGTTTCGGTCAGGGTGCGCATTTTCTCTTCGCCGAAGATCGCCATCTGGATCATCTTGTAAATGCCGCTGGTGACGATCAGCAGGGCGGTACACAACAGGAAGTCATAGAACATCGCTGCCAGGCGACGACCCAGGGTGGCGGCGGGAAACTCGCCCTGGGGGTTGAGCAGGTGTTTCGACATGGCAGCCTCTGGACAGAAAAAGAAGCCATTTTACGGATTTACGCGCACAAAAAAGCCCCTGATGTCAGCATCAGGGGCTTTTTCGTAACAGAAGATTAGCCTTCTGCTTGAACCTCGTCAGCCTGCATGCCTTTCTGGCCTTGCACAGCAACGAAAGTCACTTTCTGGCCTTCTTTCAGGCTCTTGAAACCGTTGCCCTGGATGGCGCGGAAATGCACGAACAGATCCGGACCGCTTTCAGGAGTGATAAAACCAAAACCTTTCTCGTCGTTAAACCACTTGACGGTACCGCTCTGACGTGTGGACATTTCTTATTCCTTTGACGCAAAAAATTAATGACAGTCTCCTTCTCATGAAAGAGTACTGGGGCTGGTTGCAGGAGAGTAAGAAGACGTCGAACGGGATGTAGCTAACTTGTAGGCTACTGCCCAGGTCACGATTCCAAGCGACCCTTGCAAACACAGTGGACAAACTCTACGCCAACTACGGGAGAAAAAACAAGCCCCGTCAGAGGCCCGGTTTTGCTCAGGTTGAGGGCACTAGCTGCTCTACTAGTACGTTCTTATTCTTTGTTGCTGTTCAATTGTTTTCGAACGTTATAAGCCGCGTTCATAAACGAAGCTTGCAGGTAATGATATGCACTGTTTTATGGCGGTTGCGTTACACATTAGTGCACTGTTAACGCAACCGCGTTACTTATAGAAACAGTCAATCAGCCGCGATAGTAGCGTTGTGCAACAAATGGCATTTTGCTTACAAGCAAAGGCACCTTTTTCCCACGGACAATCGCCCACACAGGTGTGTCGATGGCGATATAAGCGCTGTTGACGTAACCCATGGCCAACGGAGCGCCGAGTGTTGGACCGAAGCCGCCACTGCAAACAGTACCGATGATGTCGCCGGCTTCGTTGACGATTTCCGCGCCTTCACGCACCGGTGTGCGTTCCTGAGGCAGCAGACCGACGCGCTTGCGGCTGACGCCACCTTGTTGTTGCGCGAACACGGTCTCAGCGCCAGGGAAGCCGCCAGCCCGCGCGCCATCGGCTCGACGAGGCTTGGAGATGGCCCACAGCAGGCTCGCTTCGATAGGCGTGGTGTCGGTGTTCATGTCATGGCCGTAGAGGCACAGGCCGGCTTCAAGACGCAGCGAGTCGCGGGCGCCGAGGCCGATGGCCGCTACTTCAGGTTCAGCCAGCAGTGCGCGAGCCAGGGCTTCGGCGTTGGCGGACGGTACCGAGATTTCGAAGCCGTCTTCACCGGTGTAGCCCGAACGGCTGACAAAGCAGTCCACGCCCAGCAGTTTCACGCGGGCGAATTGCATGAAGGTCATCTTCGTCACTTCGGGTGCCAGACGCGCGAGCACGGTGACCGCGGCCGGGCCTTGTAGCGCCAGCAGCGCGCGTTCTTCGAACAAAGGCTCGATGGTGCACTGGTCGCCGATGTGCTTGCGCAGGTGCGCCAGGTCCTGATCCTTGCAGGCCGCGTTGACCACCAGGAACAGTTCGTCGTTACCGAGGTTGGCGACCATCAGGTCGTCGAGGATACCACTGGTTTCATTGGTGAACATCGCGTAGCGCTGCATGCCCACCGGCAGGTCGATGATGTCCACCGGCACCAGGGTTTCCAGGGCCTTGGCGGCATTGGCACCGGTCAGGCGGATCTGGCCCATGTGCGACACATCGAACAACCCGGCTTGATCACGGGTGTGTTGGTGTTCTTTCATCACGCCGAGCGGGTATTGCACCGGCATGTCATAGCCGGCGAACGGCACCATGCGTGCGCCGAGTTCGATATGCAGTGCGTGCAGCGGGGTTTTCAGCAATTGTTCGGTGGACATATTCAGCTCCTGAAAAAGGGTGCAGTGCGCGTGAGCATCAGCACTCGATAATGTTGACCGCCAAACCGCCGCGGGCGGTTTCCTTGTATTTGCTTTTCATGTCGGCGCCGGTCTGGCGCATGGTGCGGATGACCTTGTCGAGGGAGACGAAGTGCTGACCGTCGCCGCGCAGGGCCATGCGTACCGCGTTGATCGCCTTCACCGAACCCATGGCGTTACGCTCGATGCAAGGCACTTGCACCAGCCCGCCAATCGGATCGCAGGTCAGGCCCAGGTTGTGTTCCATGCCGATTTCGGCGGCGTTTTCCACTTGCTGCACGGTCCCGCCAAGGACCTCGCACAAGGCGCCAGCCGCCATGGAGCAGGCCACGCCGACCTCGCCCTGGCAGCCGACTTCGGCGCCGGAGATGGAGGCGTTTTCTTTATAGAGAATGCCGATGGCCGCCGCCGTTAGCAGGAAGCGTACGACGCCGTCTTCGGTAGCACCGGGAATGAAGCGCATGTAGTAATGCAACACCGCCGGAACGATCCCGGCCGCGCCGTTTGTGGGTGCGGTCACGACGCGTCCGCCATTGGCGTTTTCTTCGTTGACTGCCAGGGCGTACAGGTTGACCCAGTCCAGCACCGACAGCGGATCGCGCAGTGACGATTCCGGGTTTTTGCACAATTGCCGATGCAGTGCCGCCGCGCGACGTTTGACCTTCAACCCGCCGGGCAGAATGCCTTCGTTGCGGCAACCGGCGTCGACGCAGTCCTGCATCACTTGCCAGATCTTCAGCAGGCCGGCGCGGGTTTCCGCTTCCGGGCGCCAGGCACTTTCGTTGGTCAGCATCACCTGGCTGATCGACAGGCCGTAGGTGGTGCAATGACTGAGCAAGTCCTTGGCACTTTTGAACGGGAACGTCAGCGGCGTGGCGTCTTCGACGATACGGTCAGCGCCGGCGGCGTCTTCATCGACCACAAAACCACCACCGACCGAGTAGTACTCGCGGCTGCGGATCTGCAGGCCGGCGGCGTCGAATGCGCGAAAGATCATGCCGTTGGGGTGATAGGCCAACGGCTTGCGAATCATTGCCAGGTGTTCTTTCTCGTTGAACGCAATGCTGTGTTCACCGAGCAGGTTCAAGCGACCGTTGCCGCGGATTTCTTGCAGGCGGGCGGCAACGGTTTCGGTATTCACGGTGTCCGGGTGTTCACCTTCGAGGCCGAGCAACACAGCCTTGTCGCTGCCATGGCCCTTGCCGGTGGCGCCGAGCGAGCCGTAGAGCTCGACTTTGACGCAGGTGGTTGCCGTCAGCAGCCCTTCACGGCGCAGACCTTCGGCGAAACGCGCGGCTGCGCGCATCGGGCCGACGGTGTGGGAGCTGGAGGGGCCGATGCCAATCTTGAACAGGTCGAACACGCTTAACGACATGGTTGTTCTCCGGTTTCTTGTTATAGACGCGACGCGAACCTGTAGGAGCAAGGCTTGCCCGCGATTGGATTGATGCGGTGTATCAGTTACATCGCGTCATCGTTCATCGCGGGCAAGCCTTGCTCCTACAGGGGGGCGGGATTAGCCGCCCCACACTGCTTTAAGCGTAGCTTTCGATCGACGGGCAGGCGCAGATCAGGTTGCGATCGCCAAACACGTTGTCGACGCGACCGACCGGTGGCCAGTATTTGCCTTCGATCAACGATGCAACCGGGTAAACCGCTTGTTCACGGCTGTACGGATGCGTCCACTCACCGACGATTTCCGCTGCGGTGTGCGGAGCGTTCTTCAGCGGGTTGTCGTCCTTGTCCAGCGTGCCGTTTTCCACCGCGCGGATTTCTTCGCGGATGCGGATCATGGCGTCGCAGAAGCGGTCCAGTTCTTCCTTGGATTCGCTTTCGGTCGGCTCGATCATCAGCGTGCCGGCGACCGGGAACGACATGGTCGGGGCGTGGAAGCCAAAGTCGATCAGGCGCTTGGCGACGTCATCGACACTGATGCCGCTGCTGTCTTTCAGTGGGCGCAGGTCGAGGATGCATTCGTGCGCGACCAAGCCGTTGCTACCGGTGTACAGAACCGGGTAATGCTCTTCCAGGCGACGGGAAATGTAGTTGGCGTTGAGAATTGCCAACTGCGAAGCGCGTTTCAGACCTGCGCCGCCCATCATCCGAATGTACATCCAGGTGATCGGCAGAATGCTCGCACTGCCGAACGGTGCCGCGCAAACCGCGCCTTCCTTGCGTTCCATCTGGGCATGACCCGGCAGGAACGGAGTCAAGTGCGATTTCACGCCAATCGGGCCGACGCCCGGGCCGCCACCGCCGTGGGGGATGCAGAAGGTTTTGTGCAGGTTCAGGTGCGACACGTCGCCGCCGAACTTGCCTGGTGCGCAGAGGCCGACCATCGCGTTCATGTTGGCGCCGTCGATGTACACCTGGCCGCCGTTGTCATGAATGATGCCGCAGATTTCGCGGATGCCTTCTTCAAATACGCCGTGGGTCGACGGGTAGGTGATCATCAGCGCGGCGAGGTGTTCGCGGTGCTCGATGGCCTTGGCACGCAGGTCTTCGATGTCGACGTTGCCGCGAGCATCGCAAGCGGTCACAACCACACGCATACCGGCCATGTTGGCGGTGGCCGGGTTGGTGCCGTGGGCGGACGACGGGATCAGGCAGATGTCGCGACGGTCTTCGCCACGGCTCTGGTGATAGGCGCGAATGGCCAGCAGACCGGCGTATTCACCTTGCGAACCGGCGTTCGGTTGCAGCGAGATCGAGTCATAACCGGTCGCGGCGCAGAGCATCGCTTCCAGTTCGTCGGTCAGTTGCTGGTAGCCGGCGCTTTGCTCGGCCGGGGCGAATGGGTGCAGGGCACCGAATTCAGCCCAGGTCACCGGGATCATTTCGCTGGCGGCGTTGAGTTTCATGGTGCATGAACCCAGCGGGATCATGGTGCGGTCCAGTGCCAGGTCCTTGTCGGCCAGCTTGCGCAGGTAGCGCATCAGCTCGGTTTCCGAGTGGTAACGGTTGAACACCGGGTGGCTGAGAATCGGCGATTGACGCACCAGTGCGGCCGGAATGGCGCTGACCACGGCAGCGGCGAGGGCGGCGAAATCTGGCAGGGCTTTGCCGTCAGCCAGCACGCTCCACAGGGTTTCGATGTCGGCCTGGGTGGTGGTTTCGTCGAGGGACAGGCCCAGGCGTTCAGCGTCGACCACGCGCAGGTTGATGCGCTGGGCGCGAGCCTGTTCGTGCAGCTTGGCGGTGTTGGCGCCGGCGTTCAGGGTCAGGGTGTCGAAGAAGCTGGCTTGTTCGACGGTCAGGCCCAGTGCGTTCAGGCCTTTGGCCAGAATGGCGGTCAGGTGATGCACACGGTTGGCGATCTGGGTCAGGCCTTTCGGGCCGTGGTACACGGCGTACATGCTGGCGATGTTGGCCAGCAGTACTTGGGCGGTGCAGATGTTGCTGGTGGCCTTCTCGCGGCGGATGTGTTGCTCGCGGGTTTGCATGGCCAGGCGCAGGGCCGGCTTGCCGAAGCGGTCTACCGAGACACCGACCAGACGGCCCGGCATGTCGCGCTTGAACGCGTCTTTAGTGGAGAAGTACGCCGCGTGCGGGCCACCGAAGCCCAGCGGAACGCCGAAACGCTGGGCGCTGCCGATGGCCACATCGGCACCGAATTCACCTGGCGGGGTCAGTACGGTCAGGGCCAGCAGGTCAGCGGCTACAGCCACCAGCGCGTTGGCGGCGTGGAAACGCTCGGTCAGTTCGCGGTAATCGAACACGTCACCGTTGCTGGCCGGGTATTGCAGCAGGGCGCCGAAGAACGGCGTCACGTCAGTCAGTTCGAGTTCGTCGCCGACCACCACGTCGATGCCCAGCGGCTCGGCACGGGTGCGCAGCACGTCGAGGGTTTGCGGGTGGCAATGCACGGAGGCGAAGAAGGCGTGGCTGCCCTTGTTCTTGCTCAGGCGTTTGCAGAAGGTCATGGCTTCGGCAGCGGCGGTGGCTTCGTCGAGCAAGGAAGCGTTGGCAATCGGCAGGCCGGTCAGGTCGCTGATCAGGGTCTGGAAGTTCAGCAGCGCTTCGAGACGGCCCTGGGAAATTTCTGGCTGGTACGGGGTGTAGGCGGTGTACCAGGCCGGGTTTTCCAGCAGGTTGCGCAGGATCGGCGACGGCGTGTGGGTGCCGTAGTAGCCCTGGCCAATGTAGGTCTTGAACAGCTGGTTTTTACCGGCGATGGCTTTGATCGAGGCGAGGGCTTCAGCTTCGCTCAAACCGTCTTCCAGACCCAGCACGCTAGTGCCCTTGATGCTGTCCGGGATGACGCTGGCGCTCAGGGCTTCCAGCGAGTCGAAGCCCAGGCTGTTGAGCATGGCTTGCTCGTCGCCGGCACGCGGGCCGATGTGACGGGCGATGAATTCGTTGGCGGTGGTCAGATTCACTTGGGTCATGTCAGGCGCTCCTCAGGCTTCAGCGTTGGCTTTGATCAGGCGGTCGTAGGCGTCCTGGTCCAGCAGTTTGGCGACCGCCGAGGCGTCGCTTGGCTGGAAGCGGAAGAACCAGCCTTCACCCAGCGGATCTTCGTTGACCAGTTCAGGGCTGCTGTCGAGTGCCGGGTTGACTTCCAGCACTTCACCGTCCAGTGGCATGTACACGCCGCTGGCGGCTTTTACCGATTCCACGGTGGCGGCTTCAGCGCCTTTTTCGTAGGACTGCAGCTCAGGCAGTTGTACGAAAACCACGTCGCCCAAAGCGTTCTGTGCGAAAGCGGTGATGCCGACGGTAACGGTGCCGTCAGCTTCGGTGCGCAGCCATTCGTGATCTTCAGTAAAACGCAAATCGCTCATGAGAACTCCTAAGGGGGCCAGACTCGTCTGGTGGACGCTATTGAATGCGTGGGCAATAAGCCCTGTTATGACGAACTAGTTAGCAAGAACACGGCCAATGTTGGTTTTGTCCTTATTAATCAATGTTCTATAGGGTTTTATGGGCGGGTGAAGCTCGCGCTCTGTAGCGAAATCGATACGGGCAGGGGCGGGTAGGAAAGCCGAGGTGGATCAAAGCCTTGTGCAGCCGTGATTGAAGAGGGGTGTAGCGATATCGTTCCACTGTAGCGCTTTCAGTACAGATAGAGGTCGTTTTCAGCATAGAGCCCTGTAGGAGCCGAGCTTGCTCGCGATAGCGGTGTTTCAGTCGAAATCAATGGTGACTGACATACCGCTATCGCGAGCAAGCTCGGCTCCTACAGGGTTCTTTGGTGTTTGGGGGATTTCAGGGCTTGTTGGGTATGCCGTACTTGCGCAGCCGATGGGCGATCGCGGTGTGGGAGGTTTGCAGGCGGCTGGCCAGTTGGCGGGTCGAGGGGTAGCTGACGTAGAGTTTTTCCAGCAGGGTTTTCTCGAACTCCTCCATCGCCTGCTCCAGGCTGTCGACATCGCTGTCGCTCTGGCGTGCCACCGAGGTGCCGGCGATGTCGAGGTCGCCGATGTCGACCAGGGTGCTTTCGCAAATCGCCGCGGCGCGGAAAATCACGTTCTGCAATTGCCGCACGTTGCCCGGCCAGCGATTGCCCAGCAGCGCCGGGTAGGTGCCCGGTGCCAGGCGACAGACCGGGCGCTGGATCTGCGCGCAGGCCTGCTGCATGAAGTAGCGGGCGAGCAACAGAATGTCCTGGCCACGTTCGCGCAGCGGCGGGACTTCAACGTTGAGCACATTGAGGCGATAAAACAGGTCTTCACGAAAGCTGCCTTCGCTGACCATTTTTTCCAGATCGCGGTGCGTCGCGCTGAGGATCCGCACATTGACCTTCACCTCACGATCACCGCCGACCCGGCGGAAGCTGCCGTCATTGAGAAACCGCAGCAGTTTCGCCTGCAAGTACGGCGACATCTCACCGATCTCATCCAGAAACACCGTGCCTTGGTTGGCCAGTTCCATCAGCCCCGGTTTGCCGCCCCGTTGCGCGCCGGTAAAGGCACCGGGGGCGTAGCCGAACAGCTCGCTTTCGGCGAGGTTCTCCGGCAATGCCGCGCAGTTCAATGCCAGAAATGGCGAACTGTGCCGAGCGCTGATGGCGTGGCAGGCCCGGGCGACCAATTCCTTGCCGGTGCCGGTTTCGCCCTGAATCAGCAGCGGTGCGTCGAGGGCCGCCACCCGTTGGGCGCGCGCCTTGAGGGTGCGGATCACCGGCGACTCGCCGAGCAGCGCATCGAATCCTTCGGCGTGATCATGGTGCAACGCCGAAAGGCGTTCGCCGATGCGGTTGGGTTGATACAGGGTCAGCAGGGCGCCCGCGTCGGTGATCGGCGTGGCGTCCAGCAGCAAGGTCTGGCCGTTGACGGTGATTTCCCGCAGCGGCAAGCGAAAGCCCTGTTCCAGCAACGCGTCGAGCAGCGCCGGGTCGGCAAACAGCTCGGCGATGCTTTCACCCGCCGGTTCACGCCCGTAGAGCGCAATCAATGCCGGGTTGGCCAGCAACACCTTGCCGGCACTGTCAAGCGCCAGTACCGGGTCGGTCATGGCCGCGAGCAGGGCGTCGAGTTGCAGGTGGCGGCGCTGGCCGGGAAGGATGTCGACCACCGTCACCGCTTGCACGCCACGCACGCTGAACAGCGCATCGCGCAGCTCTTCGAGGACTTGCGGGCTCAAGGTCGGGGCATCGATGTAAACGTTGGGCGGGACCATTTCCACCGCATCCAGATTGAGATTGCGCCCACCGAGCAGGGCCAGGACTTCCTGGGTAATACCGACGCGGTCGATGAAGCTGACGTGGATACGCATGGGGCGGTTTTTGGTTCTGGAGTGCGGAGGGGCGCAAGTATGCCTTGGGGCGGGCGAATGGTGAAATCCTGCGCAGGGTTTCAGGCCTGCACCGAACCCCTGTAGGAGCGGGCTTGCTCGCGAAGGCGGTGGGTCAGTCACCCTCTACGTCGACTGATACACCGCCTTCGCGAGCAAGCCCGCTCCCACAAGGGGAATGTGGGTTATTCGAATTTCTCGAGGTCTACCGGGTCGCCGGATTTCATGTCGAGCTGCACCCGAATGTCTTCAAACATCAAATCGTAATGCTTGTGGACCGAGCCGATCTGGCTGTGTGTTTTTGGAATGCCGTACTGCTCGGCGATTTTCGTCACGTTGCTGGCGAAGTTGTAGGCCTCCACTTTGGGCAGGAAGAAGGTCTCTTTCATGTCCTTTCCCTGAATGCTGCCATGCATGGTGAACTGAATGCCTTTTTCCCCTTTGGGGCTTTTGCTGACTTCATAGTCGAGGCAAATGTTGTAACTGACATCATCCGGGGTCAGCGCGTGACGCTCGATGTGCAAGTGGCCTGGCTGAAACTGTGCCATAGATGTCTCTCCCTACAAGTAAGTAATGCCAGGTTTCGCCGTACTGATGCGCGTACCTGCCGTGCCCTGGACGATCGCTTCAATGTCCGAGAGTGAACCGATTACTGCGACTTTTCCAGTATTGCGGGCGAACTCGCAGGCGGCCTGAACCTTGGGTCCCATGGAGCCTGCGGCGAAGCCGAGTTTGTCCATTTCATCCGGGTGAGCCTGGCCGATGGCTTTCTGGGTCGGCTTGCCGTAATCGATGAACGCGGCACTGACGTCGGTGGCGATCACCAGAATATCGGCTTCAAGCTGTTCGGCCAGCAGCGCCGAGCACAGGTCTTTGTCGATGACCGCTTCGACACCTTCCAGTACGCCGGGGGACGTGTACATGGTCGGGATGCCGCCGCCGCCGGCGCAGATCACGATGCTGCCTTTTTCCAACAGCCATTTGATCGGACGGATTTCGAAAATGCGTTTCGGTCTGGGGCTGGCCACCACGCGACGGTATTTATCGCCGTCCGGGGCAATTGCCCAGCCTTTTTCGGCGGCAAGCTTTTCTGCGTCGGCCTTGGCGTACACCGGGCCGATCGGTTTGGTGGGGTTCTGGAACGCCGGGTCGTTGGCGTCGACTTCGACCTGGGTGAGCAGGGTCGCGAAGGGCACTTCGAAGTCCAGCAGGTTGCCCAGTTCCTGTTCGATGATGTAGCCGATCATGCCTTCAGTTTCGGCACCCAGCACGTCCAGCGGGTAAGGGGACACCGAGGTGTAGGCCGCGGCTTGCAGCGACAACAGGCCGACCTGCGGACCATTGCCGTGGGCGATGACCAGTTGGTTACCGGCGTGGACCTTGGCAATTTGTTCGGTGGCAATCCGGATGTTGGCGCGCTGGTTGTCCGCGGTCATGGGTTCACCACGGCGGAGCAGGGCGTTACCGCCCAGAGCTACGACGATACGCATAATGGCAATCCTTCCAGAAAACAGTGAGATGCGGTCATTGTGGGAGCCGGGCTTGCCCGCGATGCAGACGCCTCGGTGAATCAGTTACAACGAGGTGATGCCATCGCGGGCAAGCCCGGCTCCCACAAAAGCCAGCTCCCACATTGACTGGGTCCAGTCAGTGGGAGCCGGGTGCGCCGTTAAAGGTCAGCCAGGGTCGACACCAGGATCGCCTTGATGGTGTGCATGCGGTTTTCCGCTTGCTCGAAGGCGATGCAGGCCGGCGACTCGAACACGTCATCGGTCACTTCGATGCCGTTCTTCAGGTTCGGGTACTGCTCGGCAATCTGCTTGCCGACTTTGGTATCGCTGTTGTGAAAGGCCGGCAGGCAGTGCATGAACTTGGTGCGCGGGTTGCCGGTGGCTTTCATCAGTTCGGCGTTGACCTGATACGGCAGCAGTTGCTGGATACGTTCGGCCCAGGCTTCGACCGGTTCACCCATCGAGACCCACACGTCGGTGTGGATGAAGTCCACGCCTTTGACCGCCGCTTTCGTGTCTTCGGTCAGGGTGATGCGCGCGCCGCTTTCTTGCGCATATTTGTGGCAGCGCTCGACCAGATCGTCCAGCGGCCACAGGGCTTTTGGCGCGCAGATGCGCACGTCCATGCCCAGCTTGGCGCCGATCAGCAGCAGCGAGTTGCCCATGTTGTTACGGGCGTCGCCCAGGTAGGCGTAGCTGATGTCGTGAATCGGCTTGTCGGCGTGCTCACGCATGGTCAGCACGTCGGCGATCATTTGCGTCGGGTGATATTCATCGGTCAGGCCGTTGAACACGGGTACGCCGGCAAACTTGGCCAGTTCCTCGACGATTTCCTGCTTGAAGCCACGGTACTCGATAGCGTCGTACATGCGCCCCAGCACGCGGGCGGTGTCCTTCATGCTTTCCTTGTGGCCGATCTGCGAAGAGTTCGGGTCGATGTAGGTGACGTTGGCGCCCTGGTCATACGCGGCGACTTCGAAGGCGCAACGGGTACGGGTCGAGGTTTTTTCGAAGATCAGCGCGATGTTGTTGCCTTTGAGGTGCTGCTGCTCGGTGCCGGTGTATTTGGCGCGCTTGAGGTCGCGGGACAGGTCGAGCAGATAACGCAATTCGCGAGGGGTGTGGTGTTCCAGGCTCAGCAAATTACGGTTGTGAATGTTGAACGCCATGATGGATCTCCTTAGGTGTCGGTTATCCCCCTGGCCGTGCTTGCCTTCGGGTAGAAGGCAGCCGCGGCCAGGGCTCAACGATTAATAATCGATAGGGTCGCGAATGATCGGGCAGGTCATGCAGTGGCCACCCCCGCGTCCACGCCCCAGTTCGCCGGCGCTGATGGTGATGACCTCGATACCCGCCTTGCGCAGCAAGGTATTGGTGTAGGTGTTGCGGTCATAACCGATGACCACGCCCGGCTCCACGGCCACCACGTTGTTGCCGTCGTCCCACTGTTCGCGTTCGGCGGCGAAGCTGTTGCCGCCGGTTTCGACGACCCGCAACGCTTTCAGGTTGAGGGCTTTGGCCACGGTGTCGAGGAACGTGCCGTCTTCGCGTCGGATGTCGATGCCGCCCGGTTTTTTCTCGTCCGGACGCAGGGTGAAGGCGACGATCTGGTTCACGACTTCCGGGAAAATGGTGACCAGGTCGCGGTCACAGAAGCTGAACACGGTGTCCAGGTGCATCGCGGCGCGGGATTTTGGCAGGCCGGCGACGATGACTTTTTCCACTGCTTTGTGTTTGAACAGGTTGAGCGCCAGTTGGCCAATGGCTTGGCGGGACGAACGTTCGCCCATGCCGATCAGCACCACGCCGTTGCCGATCGGCATCACGTCGCCGCCTTCAAGGGTGGAGCTGCCGTGATCCTGGTCCGGGTCGCCGTACCAGATCTCGAATTCGGCGTTGGTGAACTGTGGGTGGAATTTATAGATAGCGGTGGTCAGCAGGGTTTCCTGACGGCGTGCCGGCCAGTACATCGGGTTCAGGGTCACGCCACCGTAGATCCAGCAGGTGGTGTCGCGGGTGAACTGGGTGTTCGGCAGTGGCGGCAGAATGAAGCTGGAGTGGCCGAGGAAGTCGCGGAACATCTGGATGGTCTTGCCACCGAAGCTGTCCGGCAAGTCATCGGCGGAGACACCGCCAATCAGGAACTCGGCGATATGCCGCGGCTCCAGGCTGCGCAGCCAGGATTTCACTTCGTTGATCAGGCCCAAACCCACCGAATCGGCGGTGACCTTGCGCTCCAGAATCCAGTCCAGCGCTTCGGGGATGGCGACGATGTCGGTCAACAGGTTGTGCATTTCCACAACGTCGATCCCGCGTTCGCGCATCTTGGTGACGAAGTCGAAGTGGTCACGCTTGGCTTGGGCGACCCACAACACATCATCAAACAGCAGTTCGTCACAGTTGTTCGGAGTGAGCCGCTGGTGGGCCAGGCCGGGGGAACAAACCATGACTTTGCGCAGTTTGCCGGCTTCGGAATGTACACCGAACTTAACTTTTTCCGTGGTCATTACAGTGATCCTCCAGATGACAAATTATTCGGGTGTTACAGGGTCAGGAAGCCGGAATACAGCCCATAGGCCGCCACCACGGCACCTATGATCACGGCTGCAAAAATCAGCTTCTCGACGTTGGTGAAAACAGGTTTGCCCAGTTCTCGCTTGGCCTTGGCGAACAGGATCACGCCGGGGGCATAGAGCAGGGCGGACAGCAGCAGGTATTTGGTGCCGCCGGCGTAGACCAACCAGACCGCGTAGATCACCGCGATGGCGCCGATCAACAGGTCCTTCGAACGTTCGCCGGAGTCGTTTTCGTAAGTCTCGCCGCGCACCGCCAGCAGCAGCGCATACGCCGCCGACCACAGGTACGGCACCAGGATCATCGAGGTGGCGAGGTAGATCAGCGACAGGTAAGTGCTGGCCGAAAACAGGGTGATGATCAGGAACAGCTGGACCATTGCGTTGGTCAGCCACAGGGCGTTGACCGGAACGTGGTTGGCGTTTTCCTTGCGCAGGAACTCCGGCATGGTGTGGTCCTTGGCGGCGGCGAACATGATCTCCGCACACAGCAGCACCCACGACAGCAAGGCCCCCAGCAGCGAGATGATCAGGCCGACGCTGATCAGCACCGCGCCCCAATCACCGACCACATGCTTGAGCACGGCGGCCATCGACGGGTTCTGCAGCTTGGCCAGTTCCGGTTGGGTCATGATCCCCAGGGACAGCACGTTCACCAGCACCAGGAACAGCAGCACGGTGATGAAACCGATGACGGTGGCTTTACCCACGTCGCTGCGTTTTTCGGCGCGGGCCGAGAAAATGCTCGCGCCCTCGATGCCGATAAACACCCAGACGGTGACCAGCATCATTTTGCGCACCTGGTTCATCACGCTGCCCAGGTCGGGGTTTTTCAGGCCCCAGATGTCGGCGGTGAAGATGTCCAGTTTGAAGGCGAAAATCGCGATCAACACAAACAGCACCAGCGGCACGATCTTGGCAACCGTGGTCACCAGGTTGATGAACGCCGCTTCCTTGATCCCGCGCAACACGAGGAAATGCACACCCCAGAGCAGTACCGATGCTCCGATGATGGCCGCCACCGTGTTGCCCTCGCCAAAAATGGGGAAGAAGTAGCCGAGGGTGCTGAACAAGAGAACGAAGTAGCCAACGTTGCCCAGCCAGGCACTGATCCAGTACCCCCAGGCGGAAGAGAAACCCATGTAGTCGCCGAATCCGGCCTTGGCGTAGGCGTACACCCCGCCATCCAGGTCAGGCTTGCGGTTGGCGAGGGTCTGGAAGACGAAGGCCAGGGTGAGCATGCCGACAGCGGTGATGGCCCAGCCGATCAGGACTGCGCCAACGTCCGCACTGGCGGCCATGTTTTGTGGCAGCGAGAAGATCCCGCCACCAATCATTGAGCCAACAACCAGTGCAACCAATGCGCCGAGTTTCAGTTTTCCGGGGGATTCAGACATCGCATGACTCCAGTGCAGGAGAAGAGAGACAACAGAGTAGTTCTGTTAGCTGTTCGAACATCTGACTTAGATCAGTGGATGGGACATTCCATTGTTAATTAAAGAATTTTGGATGTTATCCCGGCCACACACGGATGGCCGAAGACGCCTAATCCAGAGCGATCGCTCATAGCTATCCGAAATAAGCGAGCTTGACTGGCGATGTTTAAATTAGTTCTTTTTGGCATTTTCGCAACTATTTGGCGCCGGTTTTCAGAGTCGTATTGAATTATCAGGATTCACCCACGAAATTGCTCTTTGCCATGACGCTAATAGCGTGTTCAGTTATAAATAAAATAGCCTGGCATGGCGTTATCTAATAAACGTAATTACGCTGTATCTATTTAGTTAAGCCAACCATGTGATGGTTTCAAGACCGTGACAGCCCTTGGCCGAACGTGGACAAAAGTGGAGACGCAGGAATGTCACAACCGACGCAAAAGCTACGCTTGAGCGCCCTGATCGCCCTCGTGGTGGGGTCGATGATTGGCGGCGGGATTTTCTCGTTGCCGCAAAACATGGCGGCGCGGGCCGATGCCGGGGCGGTGCTGATCGGATGGGCCATCACGGCGGTCGGCATGCTGACCCTGGCGTTCGTGTTCCAGACCCTGGCCAATCGCAAACCCGAACTGGATTCCGGGGTGTATGCCTACGCCAAGGCCGGCTTCGGTGACTACATGGGATTCTCGTCGGCCTGGGGGTACTGGATCAGCGCCTGGCTGGGCAACGTCGGCTATTTCGTGTTGCTGTTCAGCACCCTCGGTTACTTCTTCCCGGTCTTTGGCCAAGGCAACACGCCCGTTGCGATTGGCTGCGCTTCGGTGCTGCTGTGGGCCGTGCATTTTCTGGTGATGCGCGGGATCAAGGAGGCGGCGTTCATCAACCAAGTGACCACCGTGGCCAAGATCGTGCCGCTGATCATGTTCATCGTCATCGCCGCCGTCGCCTTCAAGGCCGACATTTTTACCCGGGATATCTGGGGCCGCAGCAACCCGAGTTTCGGCGGGGTGATGGACCAGGTGCGCAACATGATGCTGGTGACGGTGTTCGTGTTTATCGGCATTGAAGGCGCCAGTGTGTATTCGGCACGAGCGGAGAAGCGTTCGGACGTGGGCCGGGCGACGGTCATCGGTTTTCTCGGAGTGCTGGCGCTGTTGGTGCTGGTCAACGTGTTGTCGCTGGGGATCATGAGTCAGCCGGAACTGGCCAATTTGCAGAACCCGTCGCTGGCGGCGGTGCTGGAACATATCGTCGGACCCTGGGGCGCGTTGCTGATCAGCGTTGGCCTGGCGATTTCGCTGTTGGGGGCGTTGCTGTCCTGGGCCCTGCTGTGTGCCGAGATTCTGTTTGCCACGGCCAAAGACAAGACCATGCCCGCCTTCTTGAAAAAGGAAAACGCCAACCACGTGCCGGTGAACGCGCTGTGGCTGACCAACGTGATGATCCAGATTTTTCTGCTTATCACACTGTTTTCGGCCGGCACGTACACCAGCCTGATCTACCTCGCGTCGTCGATGATTCTGGTGCCCTACCTGTGGTCGGCGGCGTATGCGGTGTTGTTGAGCGGGCGTGGCGAAACCTACGAACACGCCAGCGCCGAGCGCACCAAAGACCTGATGATCGGCGGTATCGCGCTGGGATATGCGGTGTGGTTGCTGTATGCCGGCGGGGTCAAATACCTGCTGCTGTCGGCGTTGCTGTATGCGCCGGGGGTGATTCTGTTTGCCAAGGCCAAGCATGAACAGGGTGAGCCGTTGTTCACTCACATCGAGAAGGGCATTTTTACAGGTGTCCTGATTGGTGCCGGGCTGGCCGCGTATGGGTTGTACAGCGGGTTACTGTCGTTGTGAGATTGTTGCTGGCGTATCAACCGCCGTATGACTGGCCGGCAATGTTGCAGTTTTTATCGGCACGGGCGGTGGCCGGTATGGAAGCCGTGGCCGATGGGGTGTATTCGCGCAGCATCGGGCTGAACGGTGTTCACGGTACGTTTTCGATAGGGCCGGCGGACGCTGATGCGCTTGAACTGACGCTGGGTTTTGCGGATGAGTCGGCGGTGCCTGAGATCGTGGCGCGACTGCGACGGATGTTTGATCTGGAGGCGGATTTGCCGTCGATTCACCGACAGTTGGCCTTGGACCCCTTGATGAAACGCTTGATTGCCCAGCGTCCGGGCTTACGGGTGCCGGGGGCGTGGGATGGGCTGGAGCTGGCGATTCGTGCCGTGCTGGGGCAGCAGATTACTGTGAGCGCGGCGATCCGTTTGGCGATCAAACTGGTTGCGCAGTATGGCGTGCCGTTGCAGTCGCCGCAGGCGGGTTTGACCCATGTGTTTCCTGAGCCTGCCGTGTTGGCGCAAGCGGATCTGGCGACGTTGGGCATGCCGAAAAGTCGGGGGCGAACCTTGTCTGGCGTAGCGCAGGCGTTGCTGGATGATCCGCTGTTGTTTGAGCCCGGTCGGGAGGGGGGTGTGGCGCGGTTACTCGCCTTGCACGGGATTGGGGACTGGACGGCGCAGTACATTGCCTTGCGCCAGTTGCGCGAGCCGGATGCGTTTCCGTCTGGGGATGTGGGGTTGATCAACGCACTGACCGCGCTTGAAGGCGGGGCGGTGACGGCGCGGGAGTTACTGGTGCGAGCCGAGGCGTGGCGACCTTACCGGGGGTATGCGGCGCAGCTGCTTTGGGCTTCGTTGAGTCGGACAGGCTGAGTTGTCTGTTCGGGCCCCATCGCCAGCAGGCTGGCTCCCACAGGTTTTGTGATCGACATAAATCCACTGTGGGAGCCAGCCTGCTGGCGATGGGGCCAGACCTGTCACCACCACTGCGCGCGATGGGAACCCAATTCGGTTGCCGCAAGCACCCACTGCAACGGCGTCCCGGTAATTTTCAGCGGCACATGAAGCCGATGCGCCGGTCCCCACGGTGTCTGTTCAACCACTAACCCCTGGTCGTTTTCATCTTCCGCCCGCAACGCCTCGGCTGTTCCCGCGCCATTTTCAATCAACAACTTCGCCGTGCGCGCCAACGACAACCGCGCCGAGCCGCCACGCCCCAACAACCTGATCGCCGCAGCCGCCATCAAATACCCGGTGGCGTGATCGAGTGCTTGCACCGGCAAAGGCGTCGGTTTGTTCGCGTTCTTCCACTGCATCCCTGCGTCGGCAATCCCGCTGCTCATCTGCACCAGGCTGTCGAAGCCACGGCGGTTGTGCCACGGGCCACTCCAGCCGTAAGCGTTGAGGCTGACATCGATCAGGCCCGGCGCCAGCGTTCGGCGCTCGGCAACGCCGTAGCCCAGGCGTTCCAGCGCATCCGCGCGGTAACCGTGCAGTAGGATGTCGGCCTCCTTGAGCAGGGTTTCGAACACCGCGCGATCCTCGTTGTTGTGCAGATCCAGGCGTGCGCAGCGTTTACCCAAAGTGACTTCCGGTACCACGCCGGGTTCGTTCCAGGTCGGCGGGTCAATGCGCAACACATCCGCACCGAGGCCGGCGAGAAAACGGCTGGCGACCGGACCTGCCAGCACGCGGGTCAGATCCAGTACCTTGAGCCCGTTCAGCGGCCGGGCCACATTGCCTTGCCACGGTTTCGCGAGCTGGCCACTGTCGTCGCTGAACTGAATCAACGGCTCGGCGTTCACGGCCAACCCCTGGGGGTGCCGTTGCCATTGCGCCCACGTGCGCATCTGGGCGGCGCATCCCCCGGCGTCGACCACGGCCTGTTCCAGGTCGCTTGTGGCCCATTGCGCCACCTTACTCGCCATCGCCGTGCGGTCGACACAGCTGCCGAGCACGTTTTCAGCCGCTGCGCGGTGATGGGGCGCGTTGGTGTGCAGACGGATCCAGCCGTCCTTGGTCGCGTAGTCACCGGCAATCGGGTCCCACAGGGGAGGGATGCTCCAGCCAACGGGACGGATCGAGGTGGCGAACCAGAAAGAGGCGAGGCGGCGGTCGACTTCAACGCCGGGCAAGCGACCGGTGTGCTGTAGCAACAACTCGCTGACAGCTTGTCCGGCGGCGGCAATGCTGGCGCAGGCAAGGTCAGTGACGGCAAGCGCCGAGGGCAGGGCGCCGCTCGACGTGAAGGGAATGGGGGTGTGGGGCAAGCCGAGCGCGGCTTGAATGGACGTGAGTAAATCAGTCATCGAAGGCCCTCCGGAACGAGAGCCCGAGCATAGATCAAATTAGCTGACAGGCCAGATGAAACCTGTAGGAGCAAGGCTTGCCCGCGATTGAGACACCTCGGTTTATCAGGCCGCCCGCGTCATCGTTCATCGCGGGCAAGCCTTGCTCCTACAGGAACGGGAATTACACCCGGAACTGGTCCATCAATTTCATCTGGTGGGTGGTCAGCGAGTTGAGCTGGCTGCTGATCTGCGCTGATTCGGTGGCCTGGCCGGTCAGGGTCTCGGTGACGGTGCGGATCGCCGAGACGTTGCGGTTGACCTCTTCGGCCACGGCGCTTTGCTGTTCGGCAGCGCTGGCGATTTGCAGGTTCATGTCGCTGATCACCGTGACCGCGTCACTGATTTTGCCCAGGGCCTGGACCGCTTGCTGGATTTGCCCGGCGTTGCTGTGGGCCTGGGTCTGGCTCGAATGCATGGTGGCGACCACGCCGCGTGTTCCGCTCTGGATGCGTTCGATCACCTGACGGATTTCTTCCACTGAATCCTGGGTGCGTTTGGCCAGATTGCGCACTTCATCGGCCACCACCGCAAACCCGCGACCGCTCTCGCCGGCACGGGCCGCTTCAATGGCGGCGTTGAGCGCCAGCAGGTTGGTTTGCTCGGCAATGCTGCGGATCACTTCCAGTACTGAACCGATTTGCTCGCTGTTGACCGCCAGCGCTTCGACTTCGGTCACTGCTTTGCTGACTTCGTCGGCCAATTGATTGATGTCGCGGGTGCTGCGCTCGATGATTTGCATGCCGTCACGGGCCGATTGGTCGGCACCTTTGGCGGCGTTAGCCGCGTTCGAGGCGCTGTTGGCGACGTCGTGGGCAGTGGCGCTCATTTCATTGGACGCGGTAGCGACCTGATCGATTTCACGGAACTGCAACTGCATGCCTTCGCTGGTCTGACGGGCGATTTCCGAGGACTGGTCGGCGGTGCCACGGGCGTCGGTGATGCTTTGTTTGATCTGCGCGATGGTCGGTTGCAGTTTGTCGAGGAAGCGGTTGAACCAGCTCACCAGCTCACCCAATTCGTCTTTCTTGCTGTAGTGCAAACGCTGTGTCAGGTCGCCGTCGCCGCTGGCAATAGCCTTGAGCATCTCGGCCACGCTGTTGATCGGCCGAGTCACGCCCGATGCGGTGAGCCAGATCAGCAGCAAACCGACCAGGCCGGCGATGACCGCGACCAGCACTGCTTTGATTGTGCCGCTTTGCTGGGCGTCATCGAGCAGCGCTTGCAGCTTCACCGAGTCGGCCAGCAGCACTTGCTTGGGTAGGTCAATCACCACCCCCCAGGCTTTGGAGTCGCCAATCGGGCTGACCGGGTACACCGCGCGGATCAAGTCACCTTGTTCGAGAATTTTCGGTGCGCCGCCGCTGAGCAGTTGCAGGATGGCCTTGCCGTCTGCACCCAGGGTTTCGCCAATGCTTTTGCCGAGCTTGCTGGCGTCAACGCTGTAACCAGCCAGTACGCCACTGCCGGAGACGATCAGCATGTGCCCGGCGCTGTTGAACAAGTCACGCTGGGAGTCCACCGCTGCCGCTTGCAGTGCATCAAGGGCAATGTCCACGCCGACCACGCCGATGGATTTTCCGTCCACCAGCAGCGGTACGGAAATGGTGGTCATCAGCATTTCCTTGCCGTTGACGGTGTCGGCATACGGGTCGAGCAGGCAGGTGCGTTTGCTGTCGCGAGGGCAGGTGTACCAGCTGTTATAGGGGGTACCACTGAGGCTCAAGGTGGTTTTGGTCATGTCGTCTTCGACCATGATCGTGTTGATCCCTTGGCCACCGGCACGGCTCCAGTAGCTGGCGAAACGTCCGGCTTCGTTGGACTGGCGCGCGGCATCATTGGCGAACTCGCTGTCCTTGCCGTCCAGACCATTGGGCTCGAACGCCAGCCAAATCCCCAACACCTTGCTGTTGCGCTCGAACGCGGTTTTCAGGCTCTGGTTCAACTCTTCACGCAGGGCGCCGGGGTCAAGCGAGCGCTTGGCGGCCAGGGTGCGCAGGTCCTTGATCTGATCGGCCAGGGCGGTGACCACCAGCAGGCTTTCGCCAAAGGTCTTCTGCACTCGCACCGCTTGTTCGGCCGCCTTGGATTGCAGCAGGTTCTGCACACTGGTGGTGAGCATTTTGCTGCTGGAGTCACTGACCAGTTCATCGTTCTGATTGGTCTGGTACATGTTCATGCCGACGATCAAGGCGACCACGCCGAGCAGACAAAGACCGGACAGCAGAACGATTTTCAGACGGATAGAGAGAGAGTCGAACATAGGGCGAACTCACAAATGGATGAAGTGTTGGCAAGAGTCGACAGCGACTCGGTACGCCAAATCCATTCAGCGCCATTCAATGCACATCGGCGCCGTGTGACGGTTGCATGAACCCACACCGACGAACGGTAGCAGGTGAACGTTTGCGCAGGAAAATGCCCTGAAAAGACTGGGAATTCAGGAGATTCTCGGTAGTGATTCGGGCCGCGCGGCAGGGTGAGGCAGGGGGCGGCAAGTCGTCCTGCTGGAACAAGCGCCCGCAGAAGGGCGCTTTTTAGTCAGGTGGGGATTCGGGGGGGGGCTGACGCAAGCCTGTTCCGGCAACAGGTTGAAGCGTCAGGCGCGGCCGAGCAGATAGGTCGCGTAATCGGGGATTCGATGTTCGTGTGCCTGATCCATCAAGGGGCTGCTCAGCAGGTAATCGGCGCTGCATTCGTTGCAGGCCACCGGGATGTTCCAGACCGCCGCGACCCGCAATAACGCCTTGATGTCTGGGTCGTGAGGCTGTGGTTCGAACGGGTCCCAGAAGAACACCAGCATGTCGACCCGCTGCTCGGCGATTTGCGCGCCCAGTTGCTGGTCGCCGCCCAACGGACCGCTGATCATGCTCTCCACCGGCAAATCCAGGCGTTGTTGCAACAACAACCCCGTGGTGCCAGTGGCGACCAGTTCATGCTGTGCGAGCCTGTCTTTCTGCCGCTCGGCCCAGTCCAGCAAAAACACTTTGCAGTGGTCATGGGCAACCAAGGCAATACGCTTGCGCGCTGCCATGGTCTTTTGAATAAAGGTGATACCGATCATCGGTGCTGCTCCTGCTTTTTCACGGCGGGTTATTCAGCGTTACAGAGCGCCAGGCAGTTATCGAGCATGCGGTTGGAGAAGCCCCATTCGTTGTCGTACCAGGCCAGCACCTTGAGCAGTTTGCCGCTGGATTTGGTGTGGTTGGCATCGAAGATCGACGACAGCGGGTTGTGGTTGAAGTCGCTGGAAACCAGCGGCAGGGTGTTGTAACCGAGAATTTTCGAGTGCTGGCTGGCTTCTTTAAGCAACGCGTTTACTTCATCGGCTGACGCTTCGCGCTTGAGCTGCACGGTCAGGTCCACCAGCGACACATTGATCACCGGTACACGCACCGCCATGCCGGTCAGTTTGCCCGCCAGTTCCGGTAGCACCAGGCCGACCGCTTCAGCCGCACCGGTCTTGCTCGGAATCATGTTCTGGGTGGCGGATCGGGCGCGGTACGGGTCGGTGTGATAGACGTCGGTGAGGCTTTGATCGTTGGTGTAGGCGTGGATCGTGGTCATCAGACCGCTCTCGATGCCCAGTTCGCGGTGCAGTACCTGGGCGACCGGGGCCAGGCAGTTGGTGGTGCACGACGCGTTGGAGATGATTTGGTGGTGCTGGCGCAAAATGTCGTGGTTAACCCCATAAACCACAGTGGCGTCGGCGCCTTGGGCCGGGGCCGAAATGATCACTTTGCGGGCGCCGGCCGTAATATGCGCGGCGGCTTTGGCGCGGTCGGTGAACAGACCGGTGCATTCGAATACCACATCAATTTTTTCCGCAGCCCAGGGCAGGTCGGCCGGGTTGCGAATGGCGCTGACTGCAATGCGGTCGCCGTTGACCGTCAGACTCTCGCGGTCGTGCTGAACATCCGCGTCGAACGTGCCATGAACAGTGTCAAACTTGAGCAGATGAGCGTTGATCGCGCTGTCACCCAAATCATTGATGGCAACGATCTGCAGATCCTGGCGATAGCCTTGGGTATACAGTGCGCGTAGGACGTTGCGGCCAATCCGGCCAAAACCATTGATTGCGATTCGAAGAGTCATTTACAGCGCCGCCGTCGTTTTGTTGTTGGAATTACAAGATTATTCGCATAAAAATAGAAAACAAGCGTTTTTAATGGCAATATTTTGTTCAATCTACAACGAGTGACCTGATCAACTGGTCCGACCGTTCAAGAAAACCGTCTGTCATCCCAATCACAACGGTCCTTGTTCAGCATAGACAATCAGGTCGCCACATCCGTTAGCCTGGAGTTCTACACATGCATCCCCGCGTCCTTGAGGTCACCGAACGGCTTATCACCCGCAGCCGCGCCACGCGTGAGGCCTACCTTGCACTGATTCGCGGTGCCGCCAGCGACGGTCCGATGCGCGGCAAGCTGCAATGCGCCAACTTCGCACACGGCGTGGCGGGTTGCGGCACCGAAGACAAGAACAGCCTGCGGATGATGAACTCCGCCAACATCGCAATAGTTTCGTCATATAACGACATGCTCTCGGCGCATCAGCCGTACGAAGTCTTCCCGGAGCAGATCAAAAGAGCGCTACGCGAAATCGGTTCGGTCGGCCAGTTCGCCGGCGGCACCCCGGCCATGTGCGATGGTGTGACCCAGGGCGAGCCGGGCATGGAGCTGAGCCTGCCGAGCCGCGAAGTGATCGCGATGTCCACCGCCGTGGCGTTGTCTCACAACATGTTCGACGGCGCGCTGATGCTCGGTATCTGCGACAAGATCGTGCCGGGCCTGATGATGGGCGCGTTGCGTTTCGGTCATCTGCCGACGATTTTTGTGCCAGGCGGGCCGATGGTCTCGGGCATTTCCAACAAGCAGAAAGCCGATGTGCGCCAGCGCTACGCTGAAGGCAAGGCCAGCCGCGAAGAGCTGCTGGAGTCGGAAATGAACTCCTACCACAGCCCTGGCACCTGCACCTTTTACGGCACTGCCAACACCAACCAGTTGCTGATGGAAGTCATGGGCCTGCACTTGCCGGGCGCTTCTTTCGTCAATCCGAACACGCCATTGCGCGATGCCCTGACCCGCGAAGCGGCGCATCAGGTGACGCGTCTGACCAAGCAGAGCGGCGACTTCATGCCGATCGGCGAAATCGTCGACGAGCGCTCGCTGGTCAACTCCATCGTGGCGCTGCACGCCACCGGCGGTTCGACCAACCACACCTTGCACATGCCGGCCATCGCCATGGCGGCGGGTATTCAATTGACCTGGCAGGACATGGCCGACCTCTCCGAAGTCGTGCCGACCCTGAGCCACGTCTACCCGAACGGCAAAGCCGACATCAACCACTTCCAGGCGGCGGGCGGCATGTCGTTCCTGATTCGCGAACTGCTGGATGCCGGACTGCTCCACGAAAACGTCAACACCGTACTCGGTCATGGCCTGCGCCGTTACACCATGGAGCCGTTCCTCGATAACGGCGAACTGGTCTGGCGCGAAGGCGTGACCGAAAGCCTTGACGAAAGCATCCTGCGCCCGGTCGCCCGTGCGTTCTCGCCAGAGGGTGGCTTGCGGGTGATGGAAGGCAACCTCGGACGCGGTGTGATGAAAGTCTCGGCCGTGGCGCTGGAAAACCAGGTTGTCGAAGCACCGGCCATGGTGTTCCAGGATCAGCAGGACCTGGCGGATGCTTTCAAGGCCGGTTTGCTGGAGAAGGATTTTGTCGCGGTGATGCGCTTTCAGGGCCCGCGCTCCAACGGCATGCCGGAACTGCACAAGATGACGCCGTTCCTCGGCGTGTTGCAGGATCGCGGCTTCAAAGTGGCGCTGGTGACGGACGGACGCATGTCCGGTGCTTCGGGCAAAATTCCGGCGGCCATTCACGTCAGCCCCGAAGCTTATGTCGGTGGCGCTTTGGCGCGGGTGCAAGAGGGCGATATCATCCGCGTCGATGGCGTCAAAGGCACCCTGGAGCTTAAGGTGGACGCCGAAGAATTTGCAGCGCGCGAACCTGCCAAGGGCCTGTTGGGCAACAACATTGGCAGCGGACGCGAACTGTTTGGATTCATGCGCATGGCCTTCAGCTCCGCAGAGCAGGGCGCCAGCGCCTTTACTTCTGCCCTGGAGACGCTTAATTGAAACTGGCTTTGGTCGGTGACATCGGTGGGACCAACGCTCGTTTCGCGTTGTGGAAAAACCAGCAACTGGAATCGGTCCAGGTGCTGGCGACGGCCGACCACGCCAGCCCCGAAGAGGCGATCGCCCTCTATCTGAACGGGCTCGGACTGGCGTTGGGTTCGATCGGCTCGGTGTGCCTGTCGGTGGCCGGTCCCGTGAGTGGCGATGAATTCAAGTTCACCAACAATCACTGGCGACTGAGCCGCAGGGGTTTCTGCAAGACCTTGCAGGTTGAGCAACTGTTGCTGGTCAACGATTTCTCGGCGATGGCGCTGGGCATGACCCGTTTGCAGCCGGGCGAGTTTCGGGTGGTCTGCGAAGGCACCCCGGAGCCGTTGCGGCCGGCGGTGGTGATTGGCCCGGGCACTGGCCTTGGCGTCGGTACTTTGCTGGATCTCGGTGAAGGGCGTTTTGCCGCGTTGCCGGGGGAAGGCGGTCACGTCGATTTGCCGCTGAGCAGCCCGCGCGAAACGCAGCTGTGGCAGCACATCTTCAATGAGATCGGCCATGTCAGCGCTGAAACCGCACTGAGCGGCGGCGGGCTGCCACGGGTTTACCGGGCGATTTGTGCGGTGGACGGCCACACGCCAGTGCTTGAAACGCCGGAAGCGATCACCGCTGGCGGGCTGGCGGGCGATCCAATTGCATTGGAAGTGCTGGAGCAGTTCTGCTGCTGGCTCGGCCGCGTGGCCGGCAACAACGTGCTCACCACTGGGGCGCGCGGGGGCGTGTACATCGTCGGTGGCGTGATCCCGCGGTTTGCCGATTTCTTCGTTGAAAGCGGATTTGCCCGGTGCTTCGCTGACAAGGGCTGCATGAGCGATTACTTCAAAGGCATCCCGGTGTGGCTGGTGACAGCGCCGTATTCCGGGCTGATGGGCGCGGGCGTGGCGCTGGAACAGGCTTGAGACCGCGTCGCCGCCATTCGCTGGCAAGCCAGCTCCTACAAAAGCACCGCAGCACCCGGTAGGCGCTGGCTTGCCAGCGAAGAGGCCGGAACAGGCAACATAGATCCGGGCTGATGGGCGCGGGCGTGGCGCTGGAACAGGCTTGAGGCCGCGTCGCCGCCATTCGCTGGCAAGCCAGCTCCTACAAAAGCACCGAAGCACCCGGTAGGAGCTGGCTTGCCAGCGAAGAGGCCGGAACAGACAACATAGATCCGGGCTGATGGGCGCGGGCGTGGCGCTGGAACAGGCTTGAGACCGCGTCGCCGCCATTCGCTGGCAAGCCAGCTCCTACAAAAGCACCGCAGCACCCGGTAGGAGCTGGCTTGCCAGCGAAGAGGCCAGAACAGACAACATAGATCCGGGCTGATGGGCGCGGGCGTGGCGCTGGAACAGGCTTGAGACCGCGTCGCCGCCATTCGCTGGCAAGCCAGCTCCTACAAAAGCACCGCAGCACCCGGTAGGAGCTGGCTTGCCAGCGAAGAGGCCGGAACAGACAACATAGATCCGGGCTGATGGGCGCGGGCGTGGCGCTGGAACAGGCTTGAGACCGCGTCGCCGCCATTCGCTGGCAAGCCAGCTCCTACAAAAGCACCGAAGCACCCGGTAGGAGCTGGCTTGCCAGCGAAGAGGCCGGAACAGGCAACATAGATCCGGGCTGATGGGCGCGGGCGTGGCGCTGGAACAGGCTTGAGACCGCGTCGCCGCCATTCGCTGGCAAGCCAGCTCCTACAAAAGCACCGCAGCACCCGGTAGGAGCTGGCTTGCCAGCGAAGAGGCCGGAACAGACAGCATAGATCCGGGCTGATGGGCGCGGGCGTGGCGCTGGAACAGGCTTGAGACCGCGTCGCCGCCATTCGCTGGCAAGCCAGCTCCTACAAAAGCACCGAAGCACCCGGTAGGAGCTGGCTTGCCAGCGAAGAGGCCGGAACAGGCAGCATAGATCCGGGCTGATGGGCGCGGGCGTGGCGCTGGAGCAGGCTTGAGACCGCGTCGCCGCCATTCGCTGGCAAGCCAGCTCCTACAAAAGCACCGCAGCACCCGGTAGGAGCTGGCTTGCCAGCGAAGAGGCCGGAACAGGCAGCATAGATCCGGGCTGATGGGCGCGGGCGTGGCGCTGGAACAGGCTTGAGACCGCGTCGCCGCCATTCGCTGGCAAGCCAGCTCCTACAAAAGCACCGCAGCACCCGGTAGGAGCTGGCTTGCCAGCGAATAGGCCGGAACAGGCAGCATAGATCCGGGCTGATGGGCGCGGGCGTGGCGCTGGAACAGGCTTGAGACCGCGTCGCCGCCATTCGCTGGCAAGCCAGCTCCTACAAAAGCACCGCAGCACCCTGTAGGAGCTGGCTTGCCAGCGAAGAGGCCGGAACAGGCAGCATAGATCCGGGCTGATGGGCGCGGGCGTGGCGCTGGAACAGGCTTGAGACCGCGTCGCCGCCATTCGCTGGCAAGCCAGCTCCTACAAAAGCACCGCAGCACCCGGTAGGAGCTGGCTTGCCAGCGAAGAGGCCGGAACAGGCAACATAGATCCGGGCTGATGGGCGCGGGCGTGGCGCTGGAACAGGCTTGAGACCGCGTCGCCGCCATTCGCTGGCAAGCCAGCTCCTACAAAAGCACCGCAGCACCCTGTAGGAGCTGGCTTGCCAGCGAAGAGGCCAGAACAGACAACATAGATCCGCGATCGATCAGGCATAATCCGCCCAATTCAAACAACAAGGACGCCGCCCCGTGAGCTCAGTCAACAAGTCGATTTTGTTGGTCGATGACGACCAAGAGATACGCGAGTTGCTGGACACCTACCTGACCCGCGCCGGTTTCCAGGTCCGCACCACGCCCGATGGCGCCGGTTTTCGCCAGGCGTTGAACGAGGCGCCGAGCGATCTGGTGATCCTCGATGTGATGCTCCCGGACGAAGACGGCTTCAGCCTCTGCCGCTGGGTTCGTCAGCACCCGCGTCAGGCTCAGGTGCCGATCATCATGCTTACCGCCAGTTCCGATGAGGCCGACCGCGTCATCGGCCTGGAGCTCGGCGCCGACGATTACCTCGGCAAACCCTTCAGTCCTCGAGAATTGCAGGCGCGCATCAAAGCCCTGTTGCGCCGCGCGCAGTTCGGTCAGGATCGAAACGGCGGTGAAGTGCTGGCCTTTGACGACTGGCGTCTGGACATGGTCAGCCACCGGCTGTTCCACACCGATGGCGAAGAAGTGATTCTTTCCGGCGCCGACTTCGCGCTGCTGAAACTGTTCCTCGATCACCCGCAGGAAATTCTCGACCGCGACACCATCGGCAACGCCACGCGTGGCCGCGATCTGATGCCGCTGGACCGCATCGTCGACATGGCGGTCAGCCGCTTGCGCCAACGCCTGCGTGATACGGAAAAACCGCCGCGGCTGATCCGCACCGTACGCGGCAGCGGTTACCAACTGGCCGCCAATGTGGTTGCCCGCAATGGCCACTGAGTTCCTGCGCAAGCTCGCCGACCGTGTGCCGGTGCCCCGTTCGCTGTTGGGCCGGATGTTGCTGCTGACGTTGCTGGCGGTGCTGTTTGCACAGACGTTGTCGAGCGTGATCTGGGTGTCGCAACTGCGTGCTACGCAGCTTCAAGGCTTGGTCACCAGTGCGCGCAGCCTGGCGCATTCGATGACGGCCAGCGTCAGTTACTTGCGCTCGTTGCCGGTCGCCTTCAGGCCATTGGTTCTGGATCAGTTGCGCAGCATGGGCGGCACCCGATTCGTGGTGACGCTCAACGACAAACCCTTGGGCATGGAAGTGCTGCCGATCACCCCACGCAAGGAAGCCGTGCTCAAAGCGGTGGACGAAGTGCTGCGCCAGTCGCTGGGCCAGGACACCGACATTTCGGTGACTTTCGTCAGCCCCGACGACCTGCGGATTTTTAACGGTGGCTTGAAACTCGACGAATTGCCGCGCTCCTGGGCGCACTACGCCTTGACGCTGGAGCCCGTGAACCCGCCCGTGCTGGTTACGCAAATCCAGATGGCGCCGGGCGAATGGCTGTACATCGCCTCGTTGTTGCCCGAGCCCTATACCAGTCTTGAAGAAAAAGGTCTGCCGGCGCAGCAGGTCTGGTTCATCGTCCTCACCAGCGGGTTTTTGCTGTTGTTCATCGGCCTGCTGGTGCACTGGCAGAGCCGGCCGCTCAAGCGGCTGGCGCGGGCTGCGCGAGACATGTCGCTGGGGGCGGAAGTGGAGCCGGTGGCCGAAGTGGGTGGCAGTGAAGTGGTCGAAGTGAGCCGGGCGTTCAATGCCATGCGCGAACGCATCAGCCGCTACCTGACCGAGCGCAGTCAGCTGTTCAGCGCGATTTCCCATGACCTGCGCACGCCGATTACCCGGCTGCGATTGCGCGTGGAGTTGCTGGAAGACGAGCAGCTGCAAGCCAAGTTCGGTCGTGACCTGGATGAGCTGGAGTTACTGGTCAAAGGCGCGCTGCAATGCGTGAAAGACACCGACATTCACGAAAACATCGAGCCGGTGGACCTCAACCATGTGCTCGATTGCCTGGTGGAACCGTATCTGGCGCCCTCCGGCAATGGTCGCGTGACTCAGCAGGGGCGGGCGTTGGCGGCGTACCCAGGCAAACCGCTGGCGCTCAAACGCTGCATTGGCAACCTGATCGACAATGCCCTCAAGTATGGGCAGAACGCGCACCTGCACATCGACGATGATGACAGTGCGTTTGTCCTGCACGTCGATGACGAAGGGCCGGGTGTGCCGGAGCAACGGCTGGAGCAAGTGTTCGAACCGCACTTCCGCTTGGCCGGGCAGCAGCAGGGGTATGGGTTGGGGTTGGGGATTGCGCGAAACATTGCGCATAGCCATGGCGGGGAGGTTAGCCTGCAAAACCTGCGTGAAGGTGGTTTAAGAGTGACGTTGCAGTTGCCGCGCAGTGTTGATTAGTTAGACCGCGTTATCGTTCATCGCGAGCAAGCTCGGCTCCTACGGGATGGGCGCAATACCTGTAGGAGCCGAGCTTGCTCGCGATGGCGTCAGACCATTCAACACATTCCTCAAGGCGAATGTCACAAAGCGGTGACATAACTCGCCTCCTTCGTTACAAGCCCGCCACCGCCCGTTGTTTAGACTGCCCTCAGTCAAAACAAAAAAAAAGGCACCCCATGGACACCTTCCAACCGGACTTCAGCAGTTGGCTGAACGCGCCTGCTCATCAGCAATGGCTCGCCGCTGAAGGCCTGCGCCTGCTGGCGTTTGCCAAGGCATCAAAACTTCCCGAAGGCTTCGGCAATCTGGATGAAAAAGGCCGTCTCCCGGCCAATGCCCACGCCGAAACCATGAACACCGCACGCATGACCCACAGTTTTGCCATGGCCCATATTCAGGGCTTGCCGGGGTTTGCCGAGCTGGTGGATCACGGGGTCAAAGCGCTCAGTGGCCCGTTGCGCGATGCCGAGTCCGGTGGCTGGTTTGCAGTGGCCCATGCGCTTGATGGCAACACCGGCAAGGCGGCGTATCTGCACGCGTTCGTTGCCTTGGCCGCCAGTTCTGCCGTGGTCGCCCGACGTCCCGGCGCACAAGCCTTGCTCGATGACGCGATCAACATCATCGACACGCATTTCTGGAGCGAGGAGGAGGGCGCGATGCGCGAATCCTTCAATCGCGACTGGAGCGAAGAAGAAGCTTACCGTGGCGCCAACAGCAATATGCACGCTACCGAGGCCTTCCTCGCGCTGGCCGATGTCACGCAAGACAACCGCTGGTTGTGCCGCGCTCAGCGCATTGTCGAGCGGGTGATCCATGGTCATGCGGCTGCCAACGATTACCTGCTGATCGAGCATTTCGACCGCGCCTGGCAACCGCTGCGCGACTACAACCTCGATAACCCGGCCGACGGTTTTCGCCCCTACGGCACCACGCCCGGTCACGGTTTTGAATGGGCGCGACTGTTGCTGCACCTCGAAGCGGCGCGGGTTCAGGCCGGGATGCTCACGCCGGGCTGGCTGGCCACCGACGCGCAAAAACTGTTCGACCACAACTGCCGTCACGGCTGGAATGTCGACGGCGCACCGGGGATTGTCTACACCCTGGATTGGGACAACCGCGCGGTGGTTCGCCATCGTTTGCACTGGACCCATTGCGAAGCCAGCGCCGCCGCCAGCGCGTTGCTTAAACGCACGGGCGACGAGCAATACGAGTGCTGGTATCGGCTGTTCTGGGAATTCTGTGACAGTCATTTCATCGACCGATGCGACGGCAGTTGGCATCACGAGCTCGATCCGCAAAACCGCCCGAGCGCCGATATCTGGGCCGGTAAACCTGACCTGTACCACGCCTGGCAAGCCGTACTGATCCCGCGATTGCCGTTGGCACCGAGCATGGCCACGGCCTTGGGGCAGTTGTCCCAGAGCGCTCCTGTGTAACCATGCAGTGACATTCAAGCGTCCCTTCGTTACCTGCGAGGGGATAACTCCTGTTTAAAATCCTATGCAGCGCAAGCACCAGACTTGCATGCATAACAACAAGAAAGGTACTTCTAGATGAATGCGATTTCTCGCCTCGCTACTGTCATTTCTCTCGCTTCCCTGTCTGCGCTCCCTCTCAGTGTGCTTGCCGCCGAATCCAAAGGTTCCGTGGAAGTCGTTCACTGGTGGACGTCGGGTGGTGAAAAAGCAGCGGTCGATGTGCTCAAGGCTCAAGTCGAAAAAGACGGCTTCACATGGAAGGACGGCGCCGTTGCCGGTGGTGGCGGTTCCACGGCCATGACCGTGCTCAAAAGCCGCGCCGTAGCGGGTAACCCGCCGGGCGTTGCGCAGATCAAAGGTCCGGACATCCAGGAGTGGGGCAGCACAGGCCTGCTCAGCACTGACGCGTTGAAAGACGTTGCCAAGTCCGAAGGCTGGGATGGCCTGCTGTCGAAGAAAGTCTCCGACACCGTGAAGTACGAAGGTGACTACGTGGCCGTTCCGGTGAACATTCACCGCGTGAACTGGCTGTGGATCAACCCGGAAGTCTTCAAGAAAGCCGGCATCGATAAAACCCCGACCACCCTCGAAGAATTCTATGCCGCTGGTGACAAGCTGAAGGCCGCAGGCTTCATCGCGCTCGCCCACGGTGGCCAGCCTTGGCAGGACAGCACCGTGTTTGAAGACGTGGTGCTCTCAGTCATGGGCGCCGATGGTTACAAAAAAGCCCTGGTAGACCTGGATCAGAAAACCCTCTCCGGGCCTGAGATGACCAAGTCTTTCACCGAGCTGAAAAAAATCACCGGCTATATGGACCCGAACCGCGCCGGTCGTGACTGGAACATCGCTGCTGCCGACGTGATCAACGGCAAGGCCGGCATGCAGATGATGGGCGACTGGGCAAAAAGCGAATGGACTGCCGCCAAGAAAGTCGCTGGCACGGATTACCTGTGCGTGCCGTTCCCGGGCACCGAAAAAGCCTTCACCTACAACATCGACTCCCTGGCGGTGTTCAAGCTGAAAGCCGATCGCAAGGGCGACATCGCCGCTCAGCAAGACCTGGCCAAGGTCGCACTGGGTAAAGACTTCCAGAAGATCTTCAGCGTCAACAAGGGTTCGATCCCTGTTCGTACCGACATGCTTAACGACATGAGCGGCCTGGGCTTCGATTCCTGCGCTCAAGCGTCGGCCAAGGACTTCCTGGCGGACGACAAGACCGGCGGCCTGCAACCGAGCATGGCGCACAACATGGCCACCTCCCTGGCCGTGCAAGGCGCGATCTTCGACGTGGTCACCAACTTCATGAACGACAAGGATGCTGACCCGGCCAAGGCTAGCGCCCAACTGGCATCGGCTGTCAAAGCGGCCCAGTAAAACCTCGGCCGCAGGCTTGCCTGCGGCCTGATTCGACGCTTTCCCCTGTAGGAGCCGGCTTGCCGACGAAGGTGGTGTGCCTGACACACGGCGGTGCCTGAATCGCTGGCAAGCCAGCTCCTACAGGTGATTCTTCAATTCCTGACTGGATTATCCCGATGAGCTCTGTGGCGGTTTTCAGCAAAGCCTCACCGTTCGATGCGCTGCAACGCTGGTTACCCAAGTTGGTACTGGCGCCGAGCATGCTGATCGTGCTGGTTGGTTTCTACGGTTACATCATCTGGACATTCGTACTGTCCTTTACCAGTTCCAGCTTCATGCCGAGCTACAAGTGGGTCGGCCTGCAGCAGTACACCCGCTTGCTGGACAACGATCGCTGGTGGGTCGCGAGCAAAAACCTCGCGGTCTTCGGTGGCATGTTCATCGGTATCAGCCTGGTGCTCGGCGTGTTTCTCGCCGTGCTGCTGGACCAACGCATTCGCAAGGAAGGCTTCATTCGCACCGTTTACCTGTACCCGATGGCGCTCTCGATGATCGTCACCGGTACGGCATGGAAATGGCTGCTCAACCCGGGCCTGGGCCTGGACAAGATGCTGCGTGACTGGGGCTGGGAAGGCTTCCGTCTCGATTGGCTGGTGGATCAGGATCGCGTGGTGTATTGCCTGGTGATCGCCGCCGTATGGCAAGCCTCCGGGTTTGTGATGGCGATGTTCCTGGCAGGCCTGCGGGGTGTCGATCAATCGATCATCCGTGCCGCGCAAGTCGACGGCGCGAATCTGCCGACCATCTATATGAAGATCGTTCTGCCGAGCCTGCGCCCGGTGTTCTTCAGTGCCTTCATGATCCTCGCGCACATTGCGATCAAGAGCTTCGACCTGGTGGCGGCGATGACAGCCGGCGGTCCTGGCTACTCGTCCGACCTGCCGGCGATGTTCATGTATTCCTTCACCTTCAGCCGTGGCCAGATGGGCATTGGTTCGGCCAGCGCCATGATGATGCTCGGCGCGATCCTGGCGATTCTGGTGCCGTACCTGTACTCCGAATTGCGAGGCAAGCGCCATGAGTAATCAACTCGGCAAACCGGCCTTGAGCTTCAGCCGTATCGCGATCTACGCAACGCTGTTGCTGGCGGCTGCGGTCTATTTGATCCCGTTGGTGGTGATGCTGCTGACCAGTTTCAAATCCCCGGAAGACATCCGCACCGGCAACCTGCTGAGCTGGCCGACAGTGATTGACGGTATTGGCTGGATCAAGGCCTGGGACGTCGTCGGCGGCTATTTCTGGAACTCGGTGAAAATCACCGTGCCAGCCGTTCTGATTTCCACCTTCATCGGTGCCATGAACGGTTACGTGCTGTCGATGTGGCGCTTCCGTGGCTCGCAACTGTTCTTCGGCCTGCTGCTGTTCGGCTGCTTCCTGCCGTTCCAGACCGTTCTGCTGCCAGCCTCGTTCACCCTCGGCAAGTTAGGCCTGGCCAACACCACCACCGGTTTGGTGCTGGTGCACGTGGTCTACGGCCTGGCGTTCACCACGCTGTTCTTCCGCAACTACTACGTGAGCATCCCGGATGCGCTGGTCAAGGCTGCACGCCTGGATGGCGCGGGCTTCTTCACGATTTTCTGGAAGATCCTGCTGCCGATGTCGATCCCGATCGTGATGGTCTGCCTGATCTGGCAGTTCACCCAGATCTGGAATGACTTCCTGTTCGGTGTGGTCTTCGCCAGTGGCGATGCCCAGCCAATTACCGTGGCCCTTAACAACCTGGTCAACACCAGCACCGGGGCCAAGGAATACAACGTTGATATGGCCGCCGCGATGATCGCCGGGCTGCCGACACTCCTGGTCTACATATTCGCTGGCAAGTATTTCCTGCGTGGGCTGACGTCCGGCGCGGTCAAGGGGTAGAAACATGGCAACTCTCGAATTACGCAACGTCAACAAGACTTACGGTGCCGGTTTGCCGGACACCCTGAAAAACATCGAACTGAAGATCGATGATGGTGAGTTCCTGATCCTGGTCGGTCCGTCGGGCTGCGGTAAATCCACGCTGATGAACTGCATCGCCGGTCTGGAAAACATCAGCGGCGGCGCCATTCTGGTGGACGACGCTGACATCAGCGGCATGAGCCCGAAAGATCGTGACATCGCCATGGTGTTCCAGTCCTACGCGCTGTACCCGACCATGAGCGTGCGCGACAACATCGCTTTCGGTTTGAAGATCCGCAAAATGCCGACCGCCGAAATCGACGAAGAAGTCGCTCGCGTCGCCAAATTGCTGCAGATCGAACACCTGCTGAGTCGCAAGCCGGGCCAGCTCTCCGGTGGTCAGCAACAGCGCGTGGCCATGGGCCGTGCCCTGGCGCGTCGGCCGAAGATTTACCTGTTCGACGAACCGCTGTCCAACCTCGATGCCAAGCTGCGGGTCGAGATGCGCACCGAAATGAAACTGATGCACCAGCGTCTGAAAACCACCACGGTCTACGTGACCCACGACCAGATCGAAGCGATGACGCTGGGCGACAAAGTGGCGGTGATGAAGGACGGGATCATCCAGCAGTTCGGCACGCCGAAAGACATCTACAACAACCCGGCCAACCTGTTCGTGGCGAGCTTCATCGGTTCGCCGCCGATGAACTTCATCCCACTGCGCTTGCAACGCAAGGACGGTCGTCTGGTCGCACTGCTCGACAGCGGTCAGGCACGTTGTGAATTGCCGCTGGGCATGCAGGACGCCGGGCTCGAAGACCGCGAAGTGATTCTGGGCATGCGCCCTGAGCAAATCGTGTTGGCGAACGGAGAGCCGAACGGCTTGCCGACCATTCGCGCAGAAGTTCAGGTCACCGAGCCGACCGGTCCCGACACCTTGGTGTTCGTCAATCTCAACGAAACCAAAGTCTGCTGCCGTCTGGCACCGGACGTCGCACCGGCGCCGGGCGAAACCCTGACCCTGCAATTCGATCCGTCGAAAGTGCTGCTGTTCGATGCCAAGACCGGGGAGCGCCTGGGTGTGGCCGGCGAACCAAAAACCGAGACACACAGCGCCAACGTAGCCCAATTCAAAGGCCGCTGAAGATCAAAACTGTAGGAGCCGGCTTGCTGGCGATGGCGGTCTGACATTCAACATCGATGTCGACAGTCAGCCATCGCCAGCAAGCCGGCTCCTACAGGGGGGAATCCGCGGCGGATGGCCTGCTATCCGTCGCACCTGATGTCACCGCGTTAGAAAAAAAAGTTAATAACAATAAAACGAGGAAGTAGGGATGAAGAAGAACAACAACGCTCAGCTTATCTGCCAGTTGTCAGCAGTTGCAGCAATGATGCTGGCCGGTAGCGTGCATGCAGCTGACGCGTTCAGCGCCGATTCCGAATGGATGACCGGCGATTGGGGTGGCGAGCGGACCAGGCTGATCGAGCAAGGCATCGACATCAAAATGGACTACGTCGGTGAAGTCGGCAGCAACCTCCATGGCGGCTTCAACGACAACACAACGGCTCGTTACGCCGACCAGTTTGGCCTGGGGGCCGCGCTGGACCTGGAAAAACTGTTTGGTTGGGATAACACCCAAGCCAAGGTCCAGTTCACCAACCGTAATGGCGAGAACATCTCCAACGACCGTGTCGGCGACCCGCGTACCGGCACGTTGAGCTCCTCCCAGGAAGTCTACGGCCGTGGTCATATGGTCCGTCTGACCCAGTTGTGGATCAAGCACCAGTTCCTCGACAATAAACTGGACATCAAAGCCGGTTACTTCGGCGAAGGCGAAGACTTCAACACCTTCCCGTGCGAGTTCCAGAACCTGGCGTTCTGCGGTTCCCAAGTGGGTAACTGGGCCACCAACATCTGGTACAACTGGCCGGTCATGCAGGCCGCGATTCGCGTTAAGTACAACATCTCGCCTGAGTTCTATGCGCAGATCGGCGCATACAACCAGAACCCATCGCAACTGGAGCACGGTAACGGCTTCAAGCTGAGCGGCAGTGGTACTGCAGGTACCGTCTTGCCCGTCGAACTGGTCTGGCTGCCCAACCCTAATAACCTGCCGGGCGAATACCGTGTCGGTTACTACAAAAGCACGGCCGAGGCCAATGACGTCCTTAAAGACGACAGCGGTACTGATGCGGCAACGACCGGCCAACCCTATCGCGAACACAGCAGCAAGCACGGCTACTGGTTCGTTGCACAACAACAACTCACCAGCCACAACGGTGACAAGTCTCGCGGTCTGAACATTGCTGCCAACGCCACTTTCCACGACAAGGAAACCAACATCGTCGACAACTACCAGTCGCTGATGTTCGTGTACAAGGGGCCGTTTGATGCGCGTCCAAAAGATGACATGGGTATCGGTTTCGCCCGTATCCATGTCAACGATGACGTGAAGAAAAACGAAGAAGCGATCAACGCTGCCAACGGTGTCACTGAATACGAAAACCCACTGTTCACGCCTTTGCAGACCACTGAGTACAACTACGAAATCAACTATGGCTTCCACGTTACCAACTGGCTAACCGTGCGTCCTAACCTGCAATACGTCACTCACCCAGGCGGTGTGGATGAGGTCGATAACGCGCTGGTGGCCGGCCTGAAAATTCAGTCGGTGTTCTAACGTTGTTGCGATAAGCTCCCCTCTATGTGCGCATATTTGCGGACAGCCCAGGCTGTCCGCTTTTTTTTGGGGTGGCGCACCCGGGTGACAGATGATTTTCAGGACCGCAGCACATGCATGAGCATCCGCTACAACGCTTCTTCAAATCCCTGCGCGAACGTCCGGTGTTTGCGTGGGAGCGCTATCAGAAGCGCGACGTGTTGGTGATCGACCATCCGCTGTGTCAGGCGGTGTTCAGTCGCCAGGGCGCGCAGTTGCTGCACTTCCAGCCAAAGGGTCAAAAACCCTGGCTCTGGTGCGCGGCGAAGTGGCCTCAGGTCGGTGCGATTCGCGGCGGCGTGCCTGTGTGCTGGCCATGGTACGGCCGTCATCCGAGCGAAAACGCCTGGCCTTCCCATGGTTGGGCGCGGTTGATCGACTGGAAGCTGCTCGACAGTAGCCACGACGACGATGGCGTGCGATTGCACTGGCAATTGCAGCTGTGCGACTGGCAAGTGGACCTGCATGCCCACCTTGGCGAACGCATGGATTTGCGCCTGAGCACAGAGCATCAGGACAGCCTGCCGTGCCAATTGAGTCAGGCGTTGCACGCGTATTGGCGTATTGGTGATGTGGGCGAGGTAGCGCTGTCTGGGCTGGAGGGCGCGCACGGCTATGACCACTTGAACCGTCAGATGTGTCAACAAGAAGGTGAGTTGCGGGTCGATGGCGGGTGCCAGCGAGTGTTCCAGCACGACGGCGAATTGCAGCTCAAGGACCACGCCTGGCAGCGTGAGTTATGCATCGATACCGGTGATCAGGCGGACACGGTGGTCTGGCATCCAGGCTCGCGGCCATTGTTGGGGGTGAGCTGGAATGAGATTTCAGAGTTTGTATGTGTGGAGGCGGCCAGCGGCGGCACCGACAGCCTGAGCCTGGCGCCGGGGGAGAGGGCGCATTTGAGTTTGCAGGCGCGGGTTGGGGTGATCGTTCCCTCGCTCTGCGTGGGAATGCCTCAAGGGACGCTCCGCGTCCAGTAACGCGGAGCGTCACGGGCTGCATGCCCACGCGGAGCGTCGGAACGATCGGCGTTAGTTGAACTCATCCCCAATCGGATACCGGCTCGCATTCAGGCTCTCTTTGATCTTGCGCAAATGTGGCTGGAAATCCACACCGCGACGCAAGGTCATGCCGGTCGCCAGCACGTCCAGCACGGTCAGTTGGATGATGCGCGAGGTCATCGGCATGTAGATGTCGGTGTCTTCCGGCAGTGGAATGTTCAGGCTCAGCGTACTGGCCTTGGCCAATGGCGATCCCTCGGCCGTCAGGCCCAACACTGATGCACCGTTTTCACGGGCGATGCGCGCCACTTCCACCAGTTCGCGGGTGCGGCCGGTGTAGGAAATGATCACGAACAGCTCGCCGGTGTGCGCCACCGACGCAATCATGCGTTGCATCAGTACGTCGGCATGGGCGGTGACGGCCAGATTGAAACGGAAGAATTTGTGCTGTGCATCCAGCGCCACCGGGGCCGAGGCACCGAGGCCGAAGAAGTGGATCTGCCGGGCCTGAATCAACAGATCGACGGCGCGGCTGATCAGGTTCGGGTCCAGCGCCTGCAAGGCACTGTCCAGAGAGGCGATGGCGCTGCCGAAAATCTTTTTTGTATACGCCTCAGGATTGTCGTCGGCCTCGACCGCACGGCTGACATATGCCGCGCCACTGGCCAGGCTTTGGGCCAACTGAAGTTTGAGTTCCGGGTAGCCGCTGACGCCGAACGAACGGCAGAAGCGGTTGACCGTCGGCTCGCTGACCTTTGAGGCCTGGGCGAGCGCAGCGATGCTGAACCGGGTGGCCTGCTGTGGGTTGAGCAGGATCACTTCGGCGACTTTACGTTCAGCCTTGTTAAGGTCTTCAAGGCGGTTCTGGATCTGTTCCAGTAAATTTCGCACGCGGTCCATATATGTTCCTTGGGTCAGCAGCGCAAATTAGAGTTCGGCTATGCCAAAAGGGCCTTGGATGCGGCCCCAAACGGTGGCCTATCCTACTGATGGCTCTGACCGACCACCACTCGGAATCTGTATTTTGCGAAAATGTTGTGGTTATTACTACATTTTCTCTTGAGCGATGCCTTGAAAAAAGGTATTTGTAGCTTAACTTGATAAAAGAACAAACATCATGCCTTCGATTACGGTTGAACCGTGCACCTTTGCCTTGTTCGGCGCCCTTGGCGATCTGGCCTTGCGCAAGCTGTTTCCTGCCCTCTATCAACTCGATGGCGCAGGCCTCTTGCACGAGGATACGCGCGTTATCGCGCTGGCCCGAGAGCCCGGCACTGAGCAGCAGCACCTGGCATTCATCGCCTCGGAGTTGCGTCGTTATGTGGGTGCCAAAGAGCTGGACGAAGCGGTGGCCGAGCGCTTTCTGGCTCGACTGAGCTACTTGCATGTCGACTTTCTCAACGCCGACGATTACATCGCCTTGGCGGAAATGGCCGGCAGCGCTCAGCGTGTGATTGCCTACTTTGCGACACCGGCTGCCGTTTACGGCGCGATTTGCGAGAACCTGGCCAAGGTCGGTCTGACTGAAAACACCCGCGTGGTGCTGGAAAAACCCATCGGCTCGGACCTGGAGTCCTCGCGCAAGGTCAACGACGCCGTGGCGCAGTTCTTCCCGGAAAACCGCACCTACCGTATCGACCATTACCTGGGCAAAGAGACGGTTCAAAACCTCATCGCGCTGCGTTTCGCCAATAGCCTGTTCGAAACCCAGTGGAACCAGAACTACATCTCCCACGTGGAAATCACTGTGGCCGAGAAGGTCGGGATCGAAGGTCGTTGGGGTTACTTCGACAAGGCCGGGCAGCTGCGGGACATGATCCAGAATCACCTGCTGCAACTGCTTTGCCTGATCGCCATGGACCCGCCGGCCGACCTGTCCGCCGACAGCATCCGCGACGAGAAAGTCAAAGTCCTCAAGGCGCTGGCGCCGATCAGCCCCGAAGGCCTGACCACTCAGGTAGTGCGCGGTCAGTACATTGCCGGCTACAGCGAAGGCAAGTCGGTCCCGGGTTACCTGGAAGAGCCGAATTCGAACACCCAGAGTGACACCGAAACCTTCGTCGCCTTGCGTGCCGATATCCGCAACTGGCGTTGGGCCGGTGTACCGTTTTACCTGCGGACCGGCAAGCGCATGCCGCAGAAACTGTCGCAGATCGTCATCCACTTCAAGGAACCGTCGCATTACATCTTCGCCCCTGAGCAGCGCCTGCAAATCAGCAACAAGCTGATTATCCGCCTGCAACCGGACGAAGGCATTTCCTTGCGCGTGATGACCAAAGAACAAGGCCTGGACAAGGGCATGCAGCTGCGCAGCGGTCCGTTGCAGCTGAACTTTTCCGACACCTATCGCAGCGCGCGGATTCCCGATGCCTACGAGCGGTTATTGCTGGAAGTGATGCGTGGCAATCAGAACCTGTTTGTCCGTAAAGATGAAATCGAAGCCGCGTGGAAGTGGTGTGACCAGTTGATCGCCGGGTGGAAAAAATCCGGTGATGCGCCCAAGCCGTACGCGGCCGGGTCCTGGGGACCGATGAGCTCCATTGCTCTGATCACGCGGGATGGGAGGTCGTGGTATGGCGATATTTGAATTGAAACTGCCTCAGGGCGTCAGCGCCCATGGGTTCAAGAGCCCGGTGCTGCTGGCTGAAGCTTTGGCACTGACGGTCGCCAAGCAACTGAGCGAAGCGATCGATACCCAAGGCACCGCCACGCTGGTGGTGTCGGGTGGTCGCAGTCCGGTGGCGTTTTTTCAGCATCTGGCCAAACAGGCGCTGGACTGGTCGAACGTGGTGGTCAGCCTGGCCGACGAGCGTTGGGTGCCGGTAGAACACGCCGACAGCAATGCCGGTTTGCTCAAGCGTTATCTGTTGCAAGGCCCGGCGGCCAAGGCGCAGTTCCTGAGTTTGTACAGCGCCAGCACCAACCTTGAACAGGCTGCCGAGCAGGCCGACCGTTTGCTGTCCGAACTGCCGGTGATCGACGTGCTGGTGTTGGGCATGGGCGACGACGGCCATACCGCGTCGTTGTTTCCGAACAGCCCGAACCTGGCCGACGCCTTGAAAGTCGACGGCACACGTCGTTGCTATCCGATGCTGGCGCCTACCGTGCCGCATCAGCGCTTGACCATGAGCCGTGCGCTGTTGGCTTCGGCCAAACACAAAGTTCTATCGATTTGCGGTCAGTCCAAGCTGACCACCCTGAGTGCCGCATTGGCCAGTGACGATGTCGCCGCCATGCCGATTCGCGCGTTTTTGCAACCTACGTTAGAGATTTACTGGTGCCCATGAGCCAAGGAACAGCCGCTATGACAACCCCATCCTCGACCGTTTCCATGGCGGACAAAGTTGCCCTGATCGACAGCTTCTGCGCCAAGGCGCGGATTCTGCCGGTGATCACCATCGCTCGCGAACAGGACGTGCTGCCGCTGGCTGACGCCCTGGCCGCCGGTGGCCTGACCGCCCTGGAAGTGACCCTGCGTTCGCAGTTCGGCCTCAAGGCCATCCAGATCCTGCGCGAACAGCGCCCGGAACTGATGACCGGTGCCGGCACCGTGCTGGATCGCCACATGCTCGCTGCTGCCGAAGCGGCCGGCTCGCAGTTCATCGTCACGCCGGGCATCACCCGTGATCTGCTCGAAGCCAGCGTCAACAGCCCGATCCCGCTGTTGCCGGGGATCAGCAATGCCTCCGGCATCATGGAAGGCTATGGCCTGGGCTATCGCCGCTTCAAGCTGTTCCCGGCGGAAGTGAGCGGCGGCGTCGCCGCTATCAAGGCCCTGGGTGGTCCGTTCGGCGAAGTGAAATTCTGCCCGACGGGCGGCGTCGGTCCAGCCAACATCAAGAGCTACATGGCGTTGAAAAACGTGATGTGCGTGGGCGGTAGCTGGATGCTTGATCCCGAGTGGATCAAGAACGGCGACTGGGCCCGCATTCAGGAATGCACCGCCGAGGCATTGGCGCTGCTGGACTGATCAGCTTTACCTGACACCTCGTTGTGTGTTCTACGGCTTTACGGTGCACTTGGTCGGTGCACCGTTTTTTTTTGCCCGCAAAAAAACTCTGTAGGAGCATGGCTTGCCCGCGATAAACGATAACGCCGTGCATCTGTTGAACCGCAGTGCCTGAATCGCGGCCAAGGCACGCTCCCACATGCGATACATAATTACCGCATCTCACCGCTCGCCCGACGTTAACCTGCGTTCATCTTATGGAAGAGAGAACATCATGGACGACAACACCTCAGTTGCACCCTCACAACCGGTTTGCCTGCTGTCTCCCGAACAGATCGCCGGCCCGTATTTCCGTAACCCGAAACTGATCAGGCGCAACATCAGCGAAGGCGCCGATGGCCTTCCCTTGGTGTTGCGCCTGGCAATCGTCGATGCCATGACTGGGCAGCCTGTTACCTGCGCGCTGGTCGATATCTGGCATTGCAACGCGCGTGGCGCCTATTCGGGTTGGAGCAAGATCGATCCGGACAAGGAAGTCGATGTCGATGAAATCGGCTCGATCCCACGCACCGACGACGACACTTACCTGCGCGGCGGGCAATTCACGGACAAGAACGGTGTCGTGCGGTTTACCACGATCTATCCGGGGTTCTACGCCGGTCGCGCGCTGCACATTCACGTCGCTGTGCGCATCACGGCCGGAAACAATTACCAGGAAGAACGGCATGTTGCCTGGGTCGGTCAGCTTTACTTTCCGCAGGTGGCTTCGCGATCAGTGCTGAACAGCCGTGAATACAGCGGGCGAAAGGCTTTGGCGCTGACCAACGATGAAGACGTTTACTACAAGCAGCACGGCGGCGAAGCTTCGACCTTAAGCGTTCACAGCCTCGGTCGGGACTCGAGTGATGATGGTTTTTTCGGTTTCACCACCATCGGCATCGACACCTGCGCGGTGTCATCGCACCTCAAGCCCGAGGACTTCGACAAGTACACCGTGTGACCTCAGCGCAGTTCGGTCAGCGCCCGGGCCAGCAGTTCCATGTGTGCGGCGGTGGTGGTCAGGCCCGGTGTGATACGAATGCACGGGCCACTCGCGGCGCCGCTGCGCATCACGGTAAACAGGTTGTAGTCGCTGAGCAGCCGCTCGACCATGGGCTGTTGATCGGCCTGTCGCGTGAAACGCATCGATGTGATGCCGCAATACAGGCGAGGATCATCCGGTGTCATGACTTCGATCTCCGGGAGTTCGCGCACCGCGCTTACCCACAGATTGCGCAAGTAGTTGAGTCGGGCACCCTTGGCGGCGGATCCGCCCATGACGCGATGTTCCTCGAATACCAGCGGCAAGGTCAGCAGCGCCGGGATATTGGGTGTGCTGTGCGGCGTGCGCGCGCGAATGTCGGTGACCGGGAAACTTGTCTCGCCCATGTCCGGGTCGATGTCGGCCAGGCGCTCGGGGGCAATGTAGATGAACCCCAGCGTCAGCGGTGCACCGATCCATTTGTGCAGGTTGTAGCCAGCGAAGGAGACACCCAGTTCATCGAGATTGAATTCGATCTGCCCCAGCGCATGGGCGCCGTCGAGGATTACATCGATCCCGTGTTCTTTGGCCGCGGCTGCAATCGCCTGCACCGGCATGACCAGACCGGTGCGGTGGGTGACGTGAGTCAGGGCCATCAGTTTGAGCTTGGGGTAACGCACAAACGCTTCGCGATAGCTGGCCAGCAAACTGTCGAAAGTGGCGGGGTGCGCATGGTCGATTTCGATCAGCTCGACGCCGCGATTGCGCGCAAGCCAACGCATCGCCCCTTTGACGGTGTCGTATTCGAGATCGCAAATCAGCACCTGATCGCCCGGCTGAAGACGGTTGTAGTTGCGGATCAACGATTGCAAGCCGTCCGATGCATTGCGCGTCAGAGCCACAGAGTTGGCAGGTACGCCCACCAGTTCGGCCAATTGCGCGGTGATCTTTAGCGTTTCGCCCTGTTCGAACCGCTGGCGCACATACACCGAGTTACTGCGGTTGATGAACTCGATGTGGCGTTGGTATTCCTCAACCACCGTTCGCGACATGCGCCCGAAGTAACCGTTCTCCAGGTTGATCGGGCCGGGTTCGACAGCGTAGCGGTCGGCAAAGGTCTGCCAGAACGTTTCATCACGGGCGCGGCGGGTGTTATCGGGCATGGGGTACTCGGTCAGGATCAATGGCGGGGGGCAGGTTTGCCATGTTTGGCGCGAAGGGGTTCAAGCAATTCCGACAAGCCGTTGTGATCGATTTCCTGCATCAGGGCCAACAAGCCACCCAGTTCGCCATGAGGAAATCCTTCCCGGGCGAACCAGTTCAGGTACTGGCCGGGCAGGTCGGCAATGATCCGGCCTTTGTATTTGCCAAAGGGCATTTCGCGGGTGATCAGCAGTTCGAGTTTTTCAGGGTTCATCAGTCGTCCGTCTTGATTCATCGGTCCGGAAAATACAGGCATTCTGCATGCAGGCCAATTGACAGATCATGCAAATAAAACGGATACAGATTTTGCTGTTTTAGTTAACTATATGAAATATAACGAATAAATTATCAGTTCGAAGCTGGCATGCAGGGTGCAAGAGTCATTACATCTTTCATCAACCCGCGAGGAATTGAAAAATGACCGACATGAATAAAGAAGCGATCTCTGTACTCAACGACCTGATTGAAACCAGCAAAGACGGTCAGGAAGGGTTCAAGACTTGCGCTGAAGACATCAAACACCCTGAACTCAAAACGCTGTTCGTTCAGCGTGCTGCCGACTGCGCCTCTGCCGCTTCCGAGCTGCAAACCGCCGTACGTTCGATGGGTGGTGATCCGGAAACGTCCACCAGTGTCAGCGGCGACTTGCACCGTCGTTGGGTTGACGTTAAATCGATGTTCACCGGCAAGGACGAAGAGGCTGTGCTGAATGAAGCCGAACGCGGTGAAGACCATGCGCTGAAGGCTTACCGAGAAGCCATGGAAAAAATCAACAAACACAACCTGGTGGGTATTCGTGATCTGGTTGAACGCCAATACCACGGCGTGCAACGCAATCATGATCAGGTAAAAGCCCTGCGCAACCAGGCTCGCGCACGCTCGTAATCAGCGTTCGCTACCAAAAAACGCCAGCCAGTCTGGCGTTTTTTGTGCCTGATCAATCAGCCAATGCTGATCGCCGGCAATGTCGGCAACGTCACGGTCTGCTGCTTGCGCGGCGCCAGGATCTCGGCTTCGCCGTCCACTACCAACTCATCGTTCTGGTTAAACACGCGCGTGGCTATGCGCACACGAAACTTCGGCATTTTCTCGAGGATTTCCAGACGCACGGTCAAGGTGTCGCCAATCTTCACCGGCTTCTGAAAGCTCATCTGCTGGCCAATATAAATAGTCCCCGGCCCAGGCAGCTCACAGGCAACGGCGGCACTGATCAGTGCGCCACTGAACATGCCATGCGCGATGCGTTCCTTGAACATGGTGCCTGCCGCGAATTCGGCGTCCAGGTGTACCGGGTTGTGGTCGCCGGACATGGCGGCGAACAACTGAATATCGCGCTCTTCGACCGTTTTGCTATAGCTGGCGGTCTGGCCGACTTCGAGGGCATCGTAAGGGGTGTTGGTAACCTGGGTCATCTGTTTCAATTCCTGTCACGAATAAATAAATTCACAAAAAAACTATTCCGACCGGGGTGGCCGGCGGTGGCTGAGTGCCTCGGCGATCCACTGCAACACGTCGTTGACCACTTCATCGCGGTTGCTCTCGTTGAAGAGTTCATGCCGCGCCTGGGGGTAAATCGTCAGGTGCAGGTTCTGGCTACCGGCCGCGCGTAAGGCTTTGGCCAGATCTTTCAGACGTTTGCCTTCGCTCACCGGATCACATTCGCCACCAATCACCAGCAGCGGCAGGCCCGGATCGATCTGGGCGAGATTGGACGCTTTGCTGATTTGCTGCAACCCGCCCAGCAAATCGATCCACATCTGGTTGGTGCAACGAAAGCCGCAGAGCGGGTCGTTGGCGTACAAATCCACTTCCACCGGGTCGCGACTGAGCCAGTCGAACCGGGTACGCGCCGGTTTGAACTGTTTGTTGAACGAACCGAAGGACAGCCATTCGATCAGCGCACTGCGCCCCTTGGGGCCCTGGCGCAACTTTTCGACGCGGGCGATCTGCCGCGCCGCGCGATAGAGCGTTACCGGTTGAAAGTTCGAACCGCTAAGTACCGCGCCGTGCAGGCTGGCGCTGTGATGCAGCAAATAGGCCTGCGCGATGTAACTGCCCATGCTGTGACCGAGCAACACGATCGGCACGCCAGGATGCTGTTGGCCAATGTGTTGGTTGAGGCAGGCGAGGTCGCCGACGACTTTGCACCAGCCATCGTCATCCGCGAAATGGCCCAGCGTCCCGTTTTCGGCAGTTTTGCCATGTCCACGCAAATCCGGTGCGTACACGCCGTAACCCTGCTCGCAGAATTTTTCAGCCAATCGGGCGTAACGAGCGCTGTGCTCGGCCATGCCATGGGCCAGCAGGATCACGGCTTTTAAGGGCGAGGCGGGTAGCCACTGATTGACGAAAAGGCGGCTGTGGTCCATCGCGGTCAGCCAGAACGTGGTGTGGATCATGGCGATTCCTTTGCATGGGGCTGCATATGGCATGGGCGTGGTTGCATTGTATAGCGCATCCCGTGCTCGCCGTCTGATCAGGCCATGCAACGGCAGGAAGATTCACACGGTCAATGACGGCGTTGGCTGTATTTGCCTGAATCACCATAACTGCTAGTGTCCGTGAAGCCCGCTTTTTTCAGAAGTGACAGAAAAGCGACCCGGATAGGCTCAGGTAAAGAGGACAAGAATAATGCAACCTGAATTCTGGAATGACAAACGCCCGGCCGGCGTGCCCCTGATCATAGACCTTGGGGCCTATAAGTCGGTGATTGAGGTGTTCGAGCGTTCCTGCAAGAAATTTGCTGACCGCCCGGCCTTCAGCAACATGGGCGTGACCCTGACCTACGCCGAACTGGAACGCCAGAGCCTGGCATTCGCCGCTTACCTGCAAGCCCACACCGACCTGGTGCCGGGGGATCGGATCGCGGTGCAGATGCCCAACGTCCTGCATTACCCGATTGCCGTATTCGGTGCCTTGCGTGCCGGGCTGATCGTGGTCAACACCAACCCGTTGTACACGGCGCGGGAGATGCGTCATCAGTTCAAGGATTGCGGCGCCCGGGCGCTGGTGTACCTGAACATGTTCGGGCAGAAAGTCCAGGAAGTGCTGCCCGACACCGACATCCAGTACCTGATCGAAGCGAAAATGGGCGACCTGATGCCGGCCGCCAAGGGCTGGCTGGTCAATACCATGGTCAGCAAGGTCAAGAAGATGGTCCCGGCGTATTCGTTGCCGCAGGCCATTTCGTTCAAGAACGCGCTGCGCATGGGGCGTGGCCTGGGCATCAAGTCGCTGAAAGTCGGCCTCGACGACATCGCCGTGTTGCAATACACCGGCGGCACCACCGGTCTGGCCAAGGGCGCCATGCTGACCCACGGCAATCTGGTGGCGAACATGCAGCAGGCGCGGGCGTGTCTTGGGCAGTTCGGCGCTGACGGTCAGTCATTGCTGCGTGAAGGGCAGGAGGTGATGATCGCGCCGCTGCCGCTGTACCACATCTATGCCTTCACCGCGAACTGCATGTGCATGATGGTCACCGGCAACCATAACGTACTGATCACCAATCCACGGGACATCGGCGGTTTCATCAAGGAGCTGAAGAACTGGCGGTTCTCGGCGTTGCTGGGGCTCAACACGCTGTTCGTCGCGCTGATGGACCATCCGGACTTCAAGACCCTGGATTTCTCCAGCCTCAAGCTGACCAACTCCGGCGGCACGGCGTTGGTCAAGGCCACCGCCGAGCGCTGGCAGCAGATGACCGGTTGCCGCATCACCGAAGGTTACGGCCTGACCGAAACGTCGCCCGTGGCATGCACCAACCCTTACGGCGACCAATCGCGGATCGGTACGGTCGGCCTGCCGGTGCCAGGCACCACGCTGAAAGTGATCAACGATGAAGGCGTCGAGCAGCCGTTGGGCGAGCGCGGCGAACTGTGCATCAAGGGCCCGCAGATCATGAAGGGCTATTGGCAGAAACCCGAGGCCACCGCTGAAGTGCTGGATGCCGAGGGCTGGTTCAAGTCCGGCGACATCGCGGTAATAGACCCAGACGGTTTTGTGCGCATCGTCGATCGCAAGAAAGACATGATTATCGTCTCGGGTTTCAACGTGTACCCGAACGAGATCGAAGACGTGGTTATGGCGCACCCGAACGTCGCCAACTGCGCGGTCATCGGTGTGCCGGACGAGCGTTCAGGGGAGGCGGTGAAGTTGTTTGTGGTGGCCCGTGAAGCCGGGGTCAGCCTTGAAGAGTTGAAGGCTTACTGCAAGGAAAACTTCACGGCTTACAAAGTGCCCAAGCACATCGTGTTGCGTGAGTCGTTGCCGATGACGCCGGTCGGGAAGATTCTGCGGCGGGAGTTACGCGATATCGCTTGATCGTTGAATGGCCGCGCTTCGCGCGGATCGCGGGCAAGCCACGCTCCCACAGGTTGGGTGTTGTGCACAAAGCATGTGTACGACGCAGAACCTGTAGGAGCATGGCTTGCCCGCGATGCTTTTGAGGATCTGGAAAGCCCCTGTTTTCGGGGCTTTCAAGGCTTTATAGGTTTTTTGCTCTAAAATGACCGCTGGAAATTCTTGAGTCACAATTGTGACCGTAGAGGCCGTTTTTGGCTCTGGTCGCCCCCAGGCAAAGCTGCTACTCTCGGCGCGCTTTGTGACCTCTGGCCTATGAAAAACCAGACTCACAGATAGAAACACACACCAATAATAATCGCATCAAATGCGGTACTGAATTCGCGTTGCTGAGGAGTGGGCTTCCATGATTGAAGACTTTTGGAAGGATAAGTACCCAGCTGGGATTTCTGCCGAGATCAACCCAGACGAGTACCCGAATATTCAGGCAGTGTTGAAGCAATCCTGCCAACGCTTCGCTAACAAGCCGGCATTCAGCAACCTGGGCAAGACAATCACCTACGGTGAACTGTACGAGTTGTCCGGTGCGTTTGCCGCTTACCTGCAACAGCATACCGACTTGCAGCCAGGCGATCGAATCGCCGTGCAATTGCCTAACGTGCTGCAGTACCCGGTTGCCGTCTTTGGCGCCATCCGCGCCGGTCTGATCGTGGTCAACACCAACCCGCTGTACACCGCGCGGGAAATGGAACACCAGTTCAACGATTCCGGTGCCAAAGCCCTGGTCTGCCTGGCCAACATGGCCCATCTGGCTGAGATCGTCGTGCCGAAAACCGGCGTCAAGCACGTGATCATCACTGAAGTGGCCGACCTGTTGCCGCCACTCAAGCGTCTGTTGGTCAACAGCGTCATCAAGTACGTGAAGAAGATGGTCCCGGCGTATCACTTGCCCAAAGCCATCAAGTTCAACGACGTGCTGAGCAAGGGCCATGGCCAGCCAGTGGCTGAAGCCAACCCGGCCAGCAGTGATGTTGCCGTGCTGCAATACACTGGCGGCACCACCGGCGTGGCGAAAGGGGCGATGCTGACCCACCGCAACCTCGTGGCGAACATGCTGCAATGCAAGGCGTTGATGGGCTCCAACCTTCATGAAGGTTGCGAGATCCTGATCACGCCGCTGCCGCTGTACCACATCTATGCGTTCACCTTTCATTGCATGGCGATGATGCTGATCGGCAACCACAACATCCTGATCAGCAACCCGCGCGACTTGCCGGCGATGGTCAAGGAACTGTCGAAGTGGAAGTTCAGCGGTTTCGTCGGCCTTAATACCTTGTTTGTGGCCCTGTGCAATAACGAAGGCTTCCGCAAACTGGACTTCTCGGCGCTGAAAGTCACCCTGTCCGGTGGCATGGCCCTGCAACTGGCCGCCGCCGAACGCTGGAAAGCGGTCACCGGTTGCGCCATTTGCGAAGGTTACGGCATGACCGAAACCAGCCCTGTTGCCACTGTCAACCCGATCCAGAACATCCAGATCGGCACCATCGGTATCCCGGTTCCATCGACTCGCTGCAAAGTCATAGACGATGCCGGCGTGGAGCAGCCGCTGGGCGAAATCGGCGAACTGTGCGTGAAAGGCCCACAGGTCATGAAGGGTTACTGGCAGCGCCAGGACGCCACCGATGAAATGCTCGACAGCGAAGGCTGGTTGAAGACTGGTGACATCGCGCTGATCCAGCCGGATGGCTACCTGCGCATTGTCGATCGCAAGAAAGACATGATCCTGGTCTCTGGTTTCAACGTGTACCCGAACGAACTGGAAGACGTGCTCGCGACCCTGCCGGGCGTGCTGCAATGCGCGGCCATTGGCGTGCCGGACGAGAAATCGGGCGAGGCGATCAAAATCTTCATCGTTGCCAAACCCGGCGTGACGCTGACCAAAGAGCAAGTGATGGAGCACATGCGTGCGAACGTCACCGGCTACAAGGTGCCGCGTGCCGTCGAGTTCCGCGATGCGCTGCCGACCACCAACGTCGGCAAAATTCTGCGCCGAGAGCTGCGCGACGAAGAACTGAAGAAAATCGCCGCGAAAAAGGTCGGCGCGTAACACACAAAAAGCCCCGCAAATGCGGGGCTTTTTTTCGCCTGCCAGATCTACTTTGTCTGTCAGGCCGCCTTCGCGAGCAAGCCCGCTCCCACATTTGATCGCATTCCTTCTGGAAGAACGCGGTTTAATGTGGGAGCGGGCTTGCTCGCGAAGCTTTTAGCTTTTGTTTTAGAGGCGGAACGGCGCGAAGTTGACGTTGGTGCCCGCCGGGCGCATGTCCTGCAGGTACGAGTCTTTGTCGGCACTCAGTTCCAGGCTCAAGGCGGCTTTACGCTTGCCTTCATTACGCACCACCAGACCTTCAAGCTTTTCACGCAGGAACACGGTCGGCACTTTCAGGTGCAGCAGTTCGTCGGTGTCCGGCGTGTGCATCAGCAAGTGAACCCATTCGTACTGACCAACGGCCAGGCGCGCGACCGGGATATCGAACCACCAGATGTTGCGATTGCGGTTCAATTCGGTGAAATGGCAGTTGTTGACGCCAAGCACGGCACCGCCAAGTTCCTGGTTTCTGCGGGCAATGGCCTGCTTTTTATCGAGTTTCATAACATTCCTACGGGATTGGATCTTCAGCGCCATGGCCTGAATACGTTGCGCATTCTCGGGGGTTGGTCGCTAAACATAAAGCCCAACCTGCTGAGATCGACGAAATGTGCGGTACAAAATAAATGAAACTCCGCGCAAACGCCTCCGGTCAATCCTTGTGTAACGACATTTCTCATTGAATTGTTCACAGGAGAAACACCATGAGCAGCACTGGCGATAAAGTAAAAGGCATGGCGAATGAAGCGGTCGGCAACGTTAAGCAAGGTGTCGGCAAGGCTACTGACAACACCCGGCTGCAAACCGAAGGCAAAGTGCAGGAAAGGAAAGGCGAAGCTCAGCAAGCCGTGGGCAAAGCCAAAGACGCCATCAAGAAAGGTGTCGACGAGGCTTGATTCGGCCTTTGACGAAGATCAGGAGCGGCCATCCACGGATGGCCGTTTTTGTGTCAGCCTGAACTTGAACACGGAAATTGTTTCAAAGTCGCCAAGTAGGCTACTTTGATGTAGAAAACGGCCCCTGAGTCGCCATGACTTACTCCCGATCTTGCGGCGAAAGGAGACGCTAATGATTTTCCCGGACATGAAAGGTCTGCCCCTGCACCGTGTGATGATGCGCACGGTCACCGAGTTCATCGACGATGAAATGTCGACCTATGCCTCGGCGCTGGCCTATCAGATGTTGTTCTCGTTGTTCCCCTTCATCCTGTTTCTGATTGCGCTGATCGGTTTCCTGCACCTGCCGGATTTTTTCTCCTGGCTGCGCCTGCAATCGGAACTGGTCTTGCCGCCCCAGGCGCTGGAACAGGTCAACCCGGTGATTGACCAGCTCCAGCAATCCAAGGGGGGCTTGCTCTCGGTGGGTATCGTTATTGCGCTGTATACCGCCTCTGCCGGTGTGCGGCTGATGATGAGCGCCATGAACGCGGCCTACGATGTGGTCGAAGGCCGGCCGGCGTGGAAGCGTTTTCCGTTGTCGATCATCTACACCGTTGGCATCGCCGGGATGCTGCTGATCGCCGCCGCGCTGATGGTGCTCGGTCCGCAGTTGATGGGCTGGATCGCCGCGCAAGTCGGTCTCGAAGACTTCATCGTGACCCTCTGGACGATCGTGCGGTGGCCGGTGGTGGTGATTCTGCTGATGGTCGCGGTGGCGCTGATTTATTACGTCATGCCCGACGTCAAACAGGAGTTTCGCTTTATCACCCCAGGGTCGGTGCTGGCGGTGGTGGTGTGGATTTGCGCGTCCGTGGGCTTCGGTTTGTACGTCAAGGAGTTCGCCAACTACAACGCCATGTATGGCAGTATCGGCGCGATCATCGTGCTGTTGCTGTACTTCTACATTTCCGCCGCGGTGCTGTTGCTCGGCGCGGAGATGAATGCGGTGATCGAGCACATGTCGAGCGAGGGCAAGGACCCCGGCGAGAAGGTCCCAGGCGAGCACGGCCATGACCATCAAAAACACCACGTTTCGGGACTGGGGCGCGATCACTCGGTCCATCCCTCCACTGACGAAGTCATCAAATGATCCGTGAAATTCTGAAAATGGGCGATGAGCGCCTGCTGCGCGTTGCCCCGCCGGTTCCGGCCGAGATGTTCGACAGCCCCGAGTTGTGGCAGTTGATCGACGACATGTTCCAGACCATGGAAAGCGTCGGTGGCGTCGGCCTGGCTGCGCCGCAGATTGGTGTCGACCTGCAACTGGTGATCTTCGGTTTCGAACACAGTGAACGGTACCCGGATGCCGAAGCCGTGCCGCAAACCATTCTGATCAATCCGCTGATCACGCCGTTGAGTCCTACGCTGGAGGAGGGTTTTGAAGGTTGCCTGTCCGTGCCGGGCCTGCGCGGCGCCGTGGAGCGCTACCAGCAGATTCGCTACGAAGGTGTCGACCCCAAGGGCCAGCCCATCGTGCGCATCGCTTCAGGGTTCCATGCGCGTGTGGTGCAGCATGAATGCGATCACCTGATCGGCCGTTTGTACCCGTCGCGGATTACCGACTTCAGCAAGTTCGGGTTTACTGAAGTGATGTTCCCGGACCTGGATCCGAACGCCGACGACTAAGCATCCACCGCCAACCCCTGTAGGAGCCGGGCTTCCCCGCGATGAGGTCGGCACATTCAACATGGATGTTGTCAGACAGATTGCTATCGCGGGCAAGTCGAATCGTCGCACCGCCGGCTCCCACAGGGATCTCTGTGTATTCAGGTTGTGTGCGGTTCCAGCCCCATGGCAATCATCGGCTTGCTACGCGCATAGCGGTTCAACCGTTCAACCATGGCATAGGGCATCTGCGGATCGAAGGCAAAGCCGCGACGTTCATAAAAATCACGCAAATCCGGATGGCAAAACAGCCACACCGGCAGTTCAAGGTCCTTGACCGCCGTGGCGATCAACGCGCCCGCAACCCCTTGTTCGCGACAGGCCGGATCAACAAACAAGCCCGTCAGCCAATGCCCGCCCGCTACCGGCCGCAAGCACAATGCACCGACGATTTCTTTGCGCCGTGCGACCCACAATTGAGCATCGCGCACGGCTTTCATCGACGATTGGTGGGCGCGATAGAACTTGTTCATTAACGGCCATAACGGCTCGTCGAGTAAGGTGTACTGGGTGTCGGGCATGGGGCTGGACTGTCGGTGTGCAAAGCAGGCGATTATAAAAGAACACGCGCGCAGGGATAGGTGTATACCTGATCTCACATCCCGTATGAGTGGAGTACGCATCATGTCCAAAGGTATGGATTCGAAGAAAGCAGCGAAGAAAAAGCCGGCGAAAACCGCCATCGAAAAGCGCGCGGACAAGAAGGCCAAGAAGGTGGATGTGTTCGGTCATTGATCCCGCGTCAAGGGAGCCCGGCAATCGGGCTCCTGCTGCACGTCTAACGATATAAGCAAATAATCTGCAAGATTTCCCAGGGCTGTTGCACAGAAGGGAACTGGTTCCCGATCTGAGCAACGCCATGCCCCATTACTTTGATAGCGCCCACCGAGAAGAAATCGAAACCCTGAGTCAACGCCTGACTGCCCGAACCGAATGGCCGACCTGGCTGTTGTTGATCAGCGTGTACGGCGGCTGGTTCAGCCTTGTTCTGGCGAGTGACCGACTGGGGCTGTGGTGGAGCAGTGTATTGCTGATTCCACTGCTGGTGCTGTGGTTGTCGGTACAGCACGAATTGTTGCACGGTCACCCGACCCGCTGGACATCGCTGAACAAAATCCTCGGCTACGCGCCGTTCGCCGTCTGGTTTCCCTACACCCTGTATCGCGACAGCCATCTGTTGCATCACCGTGACGAAGACCTGACCCTTCCGGGGCGCGATCCTGAAAGCCGGTACCTGAGCGCCGAGCAGTGGCAGGGCAGTTCGCTGTTCGAGCAGGGCCTGCACTGGCTGAACAAAACCGTCCTCGGTCGTTTTGTTCTCGGCGCACCGCTGGCGTTGCTGGCGCTGGCCCGGGAAGAAGGGCAGCGATTGAAAGCTGGCCAGCGACAGGCATGGTTGATGTGGCTGACCCATGGCGCACTGACCTTGCTGATGCTTGCGTTCATCGCCCGTTATAGCGTGCTGCCGGTGTGGCATTACCTGTTGCTGATCAGCGTGCCCGCGCTGTCGATTGCGATGATTCGCTCCTACTATGAACATCGTCCCCACGCTTCTCCTGAGCAACGTACTGTGATCAACGAAGCGGCCTGGCCATGGCGCTGGCTGTTCCTGAACCTCAACTTTCACCTCGTGCATCATGATTTGCCGGGGTTGGCCTGGTACGACTTGCCGCGTGCTTACCAGGCGCGTCGCGAGCTATGGATTGCGCGCAGTGGCGGATTTCTGGTGCGGGGGTATGGCCCGTTGTGGCGCGACCATGGGATCAAAGCCATCGACAGCCCACAGCATCCGTTCCACTGATTTTTTTTGGATCAACACTAACCCCTGTTGTCTGGAAAATTTTGATGACACAACACATTGCCGAATTGCTGATGTATGTCGCCCCAGAGCCGATCCGCCAGGCCAGCGAACGCTGGCTGACGCGCATTCTCGAACGGCTCGGTAGCGATCGTCTTGATGGCAAAGACCTGTCACTGACGGACCTCTGGCTCTCCCCGCATCTGCTGCTGACCCAAACCTGCGGCTACCCGCTGATGACAGCGTTGCGCGGTCAGGTCCGGGTGATCGGGCGGCCTCGTTATGAACTGCCGGACAGCAGCGGTGGCAGCCATTGCAGCCTGCTGTTGAGGCGCGCCGATGATCCTCGGCGCACCTTGCCTGACTTTCGCAACAGTCGTGGCGTTATCAATGGCGAAGACTCCAACAGCGGCATGAACCTGTTGCGCCATCGACTGGCGCCGCTGCACCGCGACGGACAGTTCTTTGCCAGTGTCGCCATCAGCGGCAGTCACCGCGAAAGCCTGCGCTGGCTGCGTGAAGATCAAGCGGATCTGGCGGCCATCGACAGCGTGACCTTTGCTTATCTGGCGCAACATGCCCGCGAAGAAGTCGCCGGCCTGCACGTCGTTGCCCGCAGCGCGTTCAGTCCGACCTTGCCGTATATCTCGGCCACCGGGATGAGCGATGAACAGGCTGAGCACCTGCTGAGCGTGATGAATCAGACCTTGAGCGAACTGCCCGACGTGGTCGAAATCCTCGGGTTAAAGGAAGTGCTGCCTGCCAGCGAAATCGATTATCAGATCGTCCTCGACTATGAGCGAGAAGCGGAAAATCTCGGCTACAGTCGTTTGCGCTGAAATTACAGAAAAGAATATAAAAATGCATTTTAAGTATTATTAAAGAATAAGGCTCCTTGTTAGGATCGCGCCACCGGATCACCGGACATTCAGCGAACCTAACCCTTGGAGCCTCTATGTCCGGCACCGACGACTCCCATCGTAATCATGTGGGCGGATTGTTCCGCGCTCATTACCCTTGGCTGTGCGTACGCTTGCGCCAGTATTTGGGAAGCGGCGCCAGTGTCGAAGACATTGCCGCCGACACCTTCATGCAATTGCTCGAATCCCCCAGCCTGACGCCTATTCGTGAGCCGCGCGCCTTGCTCACCACGATCGCCCGCAGACGGGTTTATGAGCTCTGGCGCCGCCGCGATCTGGAGCGTCAGCACCTCGAACGGCTACCGCAAACAGACCTTGTTCATGGGCCATCGCCTGAAGATTTACTTCAGCTGTCGCAAACCCTGAACAGTCTGGACCGTACCCTCGAGCGACTTCCGGGCAAGGTCAGGGCGACCTTCCTGCTGTCGCGCGTCGACGGCTTCACCTATCCGCAAATCGCCGCCGAGCTGGGCATTTCCCTGCGATCGGTCAGCGTTTACATGACCCGCTCCCAGGCACTGTGCGCCCAGCACAGCGCCAACCAACCCTTGACCCAGAGGTCCGCATGAGATCAATCAAAACCCTGCTCGGCAGTTCGCTACTGGCGCTGAGCCTGGTGGCTAGCCATGTTCCTGCGGCGCAAAAAGCTGCGCCCATCCACTTCGGCGACATCACCTGGGAGAGCGGTAGCCTGATCACCGAAATCCTGCGGCTGATTGTCGAGAAAGGGTATGGCTACCCGACCGACACGTTGCCGGGCAGCACCGTTAGCCTCGAAGCAGCGCTGGCCAAGAACGACATTCAGGTGATCGGCGAAGAGTGGGCCGGGCGCAGTCCGGCGTGGGTCAAGGCGTCTGCCGAGGGCAAGGTGTTTGGGTTGGGCGACACGGTCAAAGGCGCCACCGAAGGGTGGTGGGTGCCGGAATACGTGATCAAGGGCGACCCGGAACGTGGTATCAAGCCGCTGGCTCCGGAATTGAAGTCTGTCGCTGATCTGGCGAAGTACAAGGATGTGTTTCGCGACCCGGAAGACCCGAGTCGCGGCCGCTTCCTCAACAGCCCCACCGGTTGGACCTCGGAGATCGTCAACAGCCAGAAACTCAAGGCTTACGATCTGACCGCCAGCTACGTCAACTTCCGCACCGGCTCCGGTGCGGCACTGGATGCCGAGGTCGCTTCATCGATCCGCCGTGGCAAACCGGTGCTGTTCTACTACTGGTCGCCGACGCCACTGCTGGGACGTTTCAAACTGGTGAAACTTGAAGAGCCGCCGTTCGACGCTGAAGCCTGGAAAACCCTGGCCGATGCGAACAACTCGAGCCCCAAGGGCACGCGCTCGATGCCGGCCAGCCTGGCCATTGGCGTGTCAGCGCCGTTCAAGGCGCAGTACCCGGACCTGGTGGCGTTCTTTGAAAAAGTCGATTTGCCGATCGATCTGCTGAACCAGACGCTGGGGCAGATGAGCGAAAAACGTCTGCATCCGCGTGAGGTGGCTCAGGCGTTTTTACGGGAGCAGCCGCAGGTGTGGAAGGTTTGGGTGCCGGGGGAGGTGGCTACCAAGGTGAGTGCAAGCTTGTAATTTGTCGCGGCGCCTGTTCCATCGCCGCGCAGTCATGCCAGGCCGTTACAGCCGTGTTTGAGGAAGCCCTGGCGTTGTGCCAGGCGTTGGAAATATTCGTCGATGGCGGGGAAGTCGGGCCGTTCCATCGGGGTCATCAGCCAGCGGTTGACGGACAGCCCGACGACAATGTCGGCCAGCGTAAAGTGAGGCCCGGCGACATAGGCTTTGGTGGTCGCGAGTTGATGTTCGAGGATGGCCATTTTCTGGTTCCAGCCGCGCAAGCCGACCGCAATCCGGTGCGGGTCCTGAAACTCTGGATCCTTGCGCACCAATGCGGTAAACGCGTAGCTCCAGGCGGGATTGAGCTCGGTGGCTTGCCAGTCCATCCACTGTTCCACCCGTGCACGCGCTGCCGGGTCGTGAGGCAGCAGATCAGTGTTTTGGTGTTTGCCGGCCAAGTAGCGGCAGATGGTATTGGACTCCCACAACACGCCGGCGTCATCGATGATTACCGGCACCTGCGCATTGGGGTTGAGCCTGAGAAACTCCGGCGCATGAGTTGACGCATAACCGCTGCCCCAGTCCTCGCGTTCGTAGGGCACGTCCAGTTCCTCACAGGTCCACAGGACCTTTCTGACGTTGATGGAGGACGCTTTGCCGAGAATTTTCAGTGCATGTGTCATTGAGCTACTCCGTTAGCGATTCGACGCTTCAGGCATCACCAAGCGATCAACGGGATGAGGAACACTATCAAGGTTAGTTGAAAACCCACGGCATGGGCGATGCGCTGCTTGACGGCGCGGGTGACGATATCGAACGGCTGAATGACCTGTGGCGAGGGCGCTTGCTCCCGCTCGGGTGCGCAGCAGCCGCAAAGCGTTGAATGCAGTGTGCCTGACGGAGCGTCTGCGTCTGGCTTTGGGGCCGCTTCGCCCGAGCGCGGACCGGCCCGCGGGAGCAAGCTCCCTCGCCACAGGGGGAAACATATACTCAGGTGCTTTCCCGGATTTTCAGTTCAAACCCCATGTCCTGCACTGGTTTAGCCACCGCATTCCCCGCCAGCAACGTTAACATCAACTCCGCCGAACGCCGGCCAATCGCCTCGCGCGGGGTGTTGATGCTGCTCAGGCGCGGCACCATGTACGCCGAGGCCGGCAGGTCGTTGAAGCCGAGGATGGCGACTTGTTCCGGGATCCTGATCCCGCAGCGCATGGCTTCAAGCAGTGCGCCCTGGGCCAGGTCGTCGTTGCCAAAGAAGATCGCATCGACATCGGGATGACTGGCCAGCAGTTGCAGAAACAGCTCGCCGCCTAATCCAACGGAGGAGGCGCGCGGGGTCAGCACTTCCAGATCCGGGTCGTACAAACCGGCTTTTTGCAGGGTTTTGCGGAACCCTTCGCCGCGCAGCAAAGTGCGCTGGTCCAGCTGCGCGCCGATGTAGGCCAGGCGCTTGCGGCCGCGTGACAGTAAATGTTCAGCCGCTGTTTCGCCGGCGGCCAATTGCGAGAAGCCCACGCAATTCACGCCTGCCGCACTGTCCAGTTCCATCATGTAGACACACGGGATGTTGCTCGCCTCGATCATCCGCCGCGAGCTTTCCGTGCGGTCGAAACCGGTCAGCAGCAAACCGCGAGGCTGGTACGCCATGTAATTGCGCAGCAGGTTTTCTTCTTCATCGCGCGAGTAGTGGAAGTTGCCGATCAGCACCTCGAAGCCCTTGGGGCGAAGCACCTGATGAATGGCTTCCAGCGTATCGATGAACAACAAGTTGGACAGCGACGGCACCAAAACCACTACGGAATGGCTCTGCGCCGAGGCCAAGGCGCGGGCGGCGGGGTTGACCACGTAGTTGAGTTCAAGCGCGGCTTTCTGGACTTTTTCTACCAGTTCCGTGGCCACAGTGCTGACACCGCGCAGGGCGCGAGAGGCGGTGATCGGGCTGACACCGGCAAGGCGAGCAACTTCGCTCAACGTGGGACGGCCAGTGGTGCGTGTATTTTTATCGTTTTTAGAAGAGGTCATCGGGCGGCTTGCCAAACAAAATTCAAGGCACTAAGGTAGCGCTGTCCCGAAGCAGCTGCAAATGCGTAAGCGAGTTTTGCCTGAACCTCGCTTTTCGGCATTGGGAACGAACATGCTGCAACCCACAAAAATGACAAGAAGGCGTCGGCATCTTCTACTTTTGGTCTAGTGTCATAACTGGCAAAGGTAGCGCTGTCTGCGCGCTGAGGTGTTACATGAATCATTCCATCACCGCCCTGGTCATCATGGGCGTTGCCGGTTGCGGCAAGACATGCGTCAGCGAGGCCTTGTGCCAGCTCAGCGGCGCCACTGCCATTGAAGGCGATACTTTCCACCCTGCCGCCAATATCGAAAAGATGAGCGCGGGTATCCCCCTGAACGACCAAGACCGCGCCGGCTGGCTCGACAGCCTGTGTGATGAACTGCGCCGCGTCGACGCCAAGGGCGAACGTCCGGTGCTGACCTGCTCGGCCCTCAAGCACAGTTACCGCGAAGTGTTGCGCAGCGCCTTGCCGGGCCTGGGCTTCGTATTCCTGGAGTTGACCCCCGAAGTCGCCGCCGAGCGTGTGTCGCATCGGCCGGGCCACTTCATGCCATCGACCCTGATCGACAGCCAGTTCGCCACCCTCGAATCCCCCGTTGGCGAGCCGTTGACCCTGGCGCTGGATGCATCGACCTTCAGCGTCGAGCAACTGGCATCGCAGGCGCATATCTGGTGGCAGGCTCACGGCCTGAAACACGCCGTATGAGTGTTGCCGAAAAAGATAGCGCTGTCCTGATGGCTTTCGAATTACCCGCTTTAATAACAACAACAACCAGGAGACACCCCTAATGTTTGGCATGTCCCACGAGACGTTCCTGCTGCTCGATGCAGTGGTCACGGTGATCGGGCTTATCGTCCTGATCACCAAGTTCAAGTTCCACCCGTTTATTGCCCTGATCATTGCAGCAGCCTTTCTCGGGCTGACCTCCGGCATGCCAGTCGGTACCATCATCAAGGCGTTCCAGGACGGCTTCGGTGGGGTGCTCGGTTTTGTCGGGATCATCCTGGCGCTGGGCACCATGCTCGGCAAAATGATGGCCGAGTCGGGCGGGGCGGATCAGATTGCCCAGACCCTGATTCGCGCGTTCGGCAAGGACAAAGTGCAGTGGGCGATGATGTTCGCGGCCTTCCTGGTCGGTATTCCGCTGTTCTTCGAAATCGGTTTTGTGCTGCTGATTCCGCTGGTGTTCATCGTCGCGCGCCGCACTGGCGTGTCGATCATCAAGATCGGTATCCCGCTGCTGGCCGGTCTGTCCGCCGTGCACGGTCTGGTTCCGCCGCACCCGGGTCCGTTGCTGGCCATCGGCGTGTTCGGTGCCGACATCGGTAAAACCATTCTGTACGGTCTGATCGTCGCGCTGCCAACGGCCATCATTGCCGGCCCGATCTTCGGTACGTTCATTGCCAAGTACATCCCTGGTCATCCGAATCAGGAACTGGTGGATCAACTGGCGCACGAGCCTGAAACGGCAAACCTGCCAAGCTTCAGTATCACGCTGATCACTGTGCTGCTGCCGGTGCTCCTGATGTTGCTCAAGACCTTTGCCGACGTGGTGCTGCCTGAAGGCAATTTCGCACGCTCCTTCATGGACCTGATCGGTCACCCGATCGCGGCGTTGCTGTTGGCGCTGCTGCTGTCGCTGTACACCTTCGGTCACCGTCAGGGCGTCGACTCGAAACGCATTCTGAAATGGCTCGATGCGAGCCTCGCGCCGACTGCCGCGATCATTCTGATCATTGGTGCCGGTGGTGGCTTCAAGCAGATGCTGGTGACCAGCGGTGTGGGTGACGTGATCGGCCACATGGCGGTGAATGCACAGATCTCGCCGATTCTGTTGGCGTGGCTGGTGGCGGCGGTGATTCGCGTGGCAACCGGTTCGGCCACTGTGGCGACCATTACCGGCGCGGGCATTGTGGTGCCGGTGGTGGGGATGATTCCGGGTGTTAACCGTGAGCTGCTGGTGTTGGCCACCGGTGCCGGTTCGTTGGTCCTGTCTCACGTCAACGACGCGGGTTTCTGGCTGGTGAAGCAGTACTTCAACATGACCGTGGCGGAAACCTTCAAGACCTGGACCGCGATGGAAACCATCCTGTCCGTGGTTGCGCTGGGCTTTATCTTGCTGCTGTCGATGTTCGTTTAAGCGACACCGCAGGTGGTGACACAACTTTTGTGATCGCCACCAAACAAATGTGGGAGCGGGCCTTTGTAGGAGCCGGGCTTGCCCGCGATGGCATCAACTCGGTCTGACGGTAAACCGAGTTGTCTGCATCGCGGGCAAGCCTGGCTCCTACAAAAGCTTCGTGTCAGGCATCAGGATTTGGTGGCTAACCCATCCGCCCTGAACATCCCGCGAATCCCGCGCACAGCCTGACGAATCCGGTCCTGGTTTTCGATCAGCGCGAAGCGCACATGGTCATCCCCGTACTCACCAAACCCCACACCCGGCGAAACACACACCTTGGCCTCGGCCAGCAGTTTCTTGGCGAATTCCAGCGAGCCCAGGTGCGCATAAGCCTCGGGAATTTTGGCCCAGACGTACATCGACGCTTTCGGGTTTTCGACCATCCAGCCCAGTTCGTGCAGGCCTTTGGCCAGCACGTTGCGCCGCTGGCGATACTGTTCGGCGATGTCTTTGACGCATTGCTGATCGCCCTCCAACGCCGCAATCGCTGCGACTTGCAACGGGGTGAACGTGCCGTAGTCGTGATAACTCTTGATCCGCGCCAGGGCGTTGACCAGTTCCGGGTTGCCGACCATGAAGCCGATTCGCCAACCCGCCATGTTGTAGCTCTTGGACAGGGTGAAAAACTCCACCGCAATGTCCTTGGCGCCCGGCACTTGCATGATCGACGGGGCTTTCCAGCCGTCGTAGACGATGTCGGCGTAGGCCAGGTCGTGCACCACCAGTACGTCGTACTGCTTGGCGAGGGCGATCACGCGCTCGAAGAAATCCAGTTCCACGCATTGTGCGGTGGGGTTGGACGGGAAGCCGAGGATCATCATTTTCGGTTTCGGGATCGAGCCGCGAATTGCCCGCTCCAGCTCGGCGAAGAAGTCCACGCCTGGAATCAGTGGCACCGAGCGCACCTGGGCGCCGGCAATTACGGCACCGTAGATGTGAATCGGATAACTCGGGTTCGGTACCAGTACGGTATCGCCCTGATCCAGGGTAGCCAGCATCAAGTGCGCCAGGCCTTCCTTGGAACCGATGGTGACAATGGCTTCGGTTTCCGGGTCGATGTCGACCTCGTAGCGATCCTTGTACCAATTGGAAATCGCCCGGCGCAGACGCGGAATGCCTTTGGACGTCGAGTAACCGTGGGTGTCTTCGCGCTGGGCGACGGTCACCAGTTTTTCGACGATGTGCGGCGGCGTCGGGCCGTCAGGGTTGCCCATGCTCAAGTCGATGATGTCTTCGCCACGACGACGGGCGGCCATCTTCAGCTCGGCAGTGATGTTGAAAACGTAAGGGGGGAGTCGATCTATGCGCGCAAAGCGGCGCGGCGAACCTTGTTCGGCCATTGTTGCCTCGGATAACGTAAGCGCCCGGAACCGTCCGAGCGACGCTGGCCACTGCGGTGGCCTGTTGCGGAAGATAAGGGCAGTCGTGGCACACTGTCCAGCGAGTGTGTAAACAAATTTTTCCGAAGGAAATCGGTTGATGGAATTTAGCAGCGGCTTCTTGCTGAGCCTTTCGTTGTGCCTGGATATCGGCGTGGCCAATATCGCGATGATCACCCTGGCCATGCAACGCGGCTATTTTCAGGGCTTTGCGCTGGGGTTGGGGACTTGTGTCGGCGACCTGATCTACGCGGTGCTGGCGCTGGCGGGCATGACCGTTTTGTTGCAATACGAAACCGTACGCTGGGTCCTGTGGATTGGCGGTTCAGCGTTACTGGTGTATTTCGCGGCAAAGATGATCTATTCGGCGATTCACCACGAAGCGGTATTGGCGCAAGCCGACGAGGTGGGGCAGAACTCCCATCGCAAAGAATTTTTCCGCGGGATCTTCCTCGCCATGTCCTCGCCCAGCGCCATTCTGTGGTTTGCGGCGGTGGGCGGTACGCTGATCGCCCGTTCCGGCGGCGGTGGTGCCCTCAGTTCAGCGCTGTTTCTCGGCGGATTCCTCTGCGCCGGTTTGCTCTGGAGCGCGGGTTTATGCTTTGCAGCGAGCCACGGCGGCAAGTTGCTGGGTGACAAACTGCTGCGTTATTCCTACATGGCATCGGCGGCGATCTTCTGCTATTTCGCGGTCTACGTGATCCTGTCGGGTTATAACGAGTTTGTTGGTACGGCGGCCGTCGAACAGTTGCACGCCCTGTAACTGGGCGAATCGGGTTTGGCTTCTATACTCCCAGCCGAACCCATTTTTAAGCTCAGGAGATGAGTCATGGATGAGCAAACAAGCGCCGAAGTAACGGAACCACGCTTCGAACACGGACACTTCCTGCTGATCGCAGGGCTTGGTGGACAATTTACCCAACAGACCACCGCAGGCATTCCCGCGCTCTGGGAAAAATTCATTCCTGAGATTGGCAAGATTCCCGGGCAAAAAGGCGAAGTAACCTACGGCATCTGCTGCAATCCAGATGGCAAAGGCGGATTTGAATACATCGCCGGCGTCGAGATCGACAAACTCGACGACCTGCCAGAGAAGTACCGCTGGGTCGAGGTTCAACCTCAGCGTTACGCAGTATTCGAGCACAAGGGATCACTGGACAAGTTGCCCGCCACTTTTCAGTACATCTGGAAAACCTGGCTGCCACAGTCCGGTAAAGAGGCGGCAGACGCCCCGGAGTTCGAACGCTACAGCGAAGACTTCAACCCGAAGCTCAACACCGGCAAGCTGGAAATCTGGCTGCCAATCAAGCCGTGAACACCGCGAGAGGCGGACCGCGTGTCCGCCTCTCGCCGGGTCATTTACCTTGCTTCATTCGGCGCGCCCGCATCAGGTCGATCGACAAGGTGACGAAGCCAAACGTGCTAATGCCCAACAGCATAAGAAGACCGATCTGAACGCTGCTCATGGTGTGTTCCCCCTATTGATGTCCTGAGACCGGGTCCATCAATAATCCGAACCTTCGAGCAATGAAAGCGCCTATACGCAGGCTTTACGGCGCCGACGGTGATCGATATGAACACCTTATTCATCTATGATTCGCAGCCTTTCCCACGCTGATTCCGAGCCGCCATGAACACCGTCATCCGCAACGTCACTCCCGCTGATCTGGACCGCTGCTACGCCATCGAAACCGTTGCCTACGAAGGTGACGAGGCGGCCACCCGCGAGAAAATCGCCACCCGCATCGCCACTTGGCCCGAGGGTTTCATCGTGGCCGAAGTGGATGGCGTGGTAGCCGGTTTCATCAATTCCGGTGCGGCGTTTCAGGTGGAGATGTCGGACGAAGCGTTCAAGGAACTGATCGGCCATGACCCGGCCGGCCCGCATGTGGTGATCATGTCGGTGGTGGTGCACCCGGACTATCAGGGGCTGGGGCTGGCGAAACAATTGATGAGTGAATTCATTGAGCGGATGCGCGCACTGGGCAAGACCAACATCCACCTGATGTGCAAGGAACGGCATATCCCGCTGTACGCCGGGTTTGGTTTTGCCTACATCAAACCGTCGGCCTCAGACCATGGCGGGATGGCGTGGCATGAGATGGTTCTCGATTTATAAATCCACCGAAAGTCCCTTGTGGGAGCGGGCTTGCTCGCGAATGCGGTGTATCAGTCAATTGTGAAGTCGACTGACACACCGCATTCGCGAGCAAGTCGAATCGTCGCACCGCCGCTCCCACATTGGTTTGGTGTTGAGTCAGTTGGGCCTCAGAAAACCAGGCCCATTCGCCGCTCATACCCAATCCGGCCCTTGTAGGCTTCGCCGCTGTCGACCCAGCCAAATTTTGCATAAAGCGCGATGGCCGATTCGTTATCCGCATCCACCGACAATTCCAGCCCCTTTATCTCCGGAAACGCCAGACGCGCCACCTCGGGCAGCGCTTGCAGGCAAGCCTTGCCATACCCTTTGCCTTGAGCACGCTGATCGACTTGCAACGCATGCAAAGTAGCGCTGTGTTCATCGGCCCAGGCCGGTAATACGGGCGGACGCTTGAGCAGCAGGAAAGCCACCGGAACCTCATCGACCAGAAGTGCAAATCCTTTGACGCCGGGGCCGGGTTTGGACAGCAAGGTGTGCAACGCACCATGAATGTCGCCGCTGAATTTTATTTGTTCCTGGTGAACTTCGATGGCCTCGACCTGCTGGCGCTGGCGCGCGTTCAGGCTTTCGTAAGGCACGAGACGGGTTGTCACTGGAGTGTCCTTTTCCCACATGAATGAGCCTCGGATTCTAGCGAGTTTGCGCCGACGGATTATTTTTATTTCGGCTGTCGATCTGGCTTTTTGCCGAACGACTAAGGGGTGTCTTCCCAACAAAAACCACGGAGAACCACCATGAGCGCTACACACGAAATCCAGACCCTGATCGACACTTACCGTGAGGCAGTCATCGCCAAGGACGTCGACAGAATCATGGCCCTGTATGCCGACGACATCGTCTCTTACGACGCGGTCAAAGCCTTGCAATTTCGCGGCAAGGCCGCCTACCGCACGCATTGGCTGGAGTGCATGGAAATGTGCCAGGGCCCGCACAAGTTCGACTTCGACCATATGAACATCGTGGCAGACGAGCACATCGCCTTCGCCCATTGGCTGGCCCATTGCGGTGGCGCCAATGACAAGGGCGAAACCCAGGCCTGCTGGATGCGCGTGACCGCCTGCTACCGCCGCGACGCCGGGCAATGGCGCATCGTCCACGAACACTGGTCAGCCCCGTTCGACATGGTCAGCGGCACTGCACTGTTCAATCTGGAGCCCTGATCGTCGGGAATTTCGCCAACGCGTCAATCTGCAGCCATAGTTGATTCGTTCGATTCAGGAGAGCCACATGAAATACCTATGCCTGGTCTACAGCAACGAGCACACCTTGCACTCGCTGCCCGAGAGCCCGAACGACGCCGAGTGCATCGCCTACGCTGAGTCGATTCAGGGGAGTGGCCGGATGGTCGCGGCCGAGGCGCTGGAGTCAGTGCAGACCGCCACCACCGTGCGCATGCGTAACGGCAAGATGTCGATCACCGACGGCCCGTTCGCCGAAACCAAGGAGCAATTGGCCGGTTTCTACCTGATCGATGCCAGGGACCTCAATGAAGCGCTCCAGGTCGCCGGCAACATCCCGGCGGCCCGCGTCGGCTGTGTCGAGGTACGTCCCGTTCGCCAGTTGAATGCTTGAATGACAACGACCAAAAAGGGGGCCTGCATGAGTCCGCAATCGGCTGAAAGAAAGACTGCCAAACTCCAGTTATCCATCAGTCGCTTGATCGAGGAAACACTGGTCACCGAAGGCATACCGGACTGATGCCTGGCGCCTCGGTGCAGGCCCGGGTCGAGCAGGTTTACCGCGAAGACTCGCGGCGGATCCTCGCGACGCTGATTCGTTTACTCGGCGATTTTGACCTCGCCGAAGAGGCCCTGCACGAGGCCTTTTTCGTGGCAGTGGAGCGTTGGCAGCGTGACGGCGTGCCGGATAATCCGCGCACCTGGCTGGTGTCCACCGGGCGCTTCAAGGCGATTGATGTGTTGCGCCGGCGCGCGCGATTTGCAGCGTCCCGGCCGTTGCTGATTGCGCAGGCAGAGGCGCTGGAGCAGGCCGACTGGAGTGAAGAAGACGTGGAAGACGATCGCCTGCGCCTGATCTTCACCTGCTGCCACCCGGCACTTGCAGCGGACGCTCAAGTGCCACTGACCTTGCGCGAAGTCTGCGACCTGACCACTGAAGAAATCGCCCGGGCGTTTCTCTCGGCGCCCGCCACCATCGCTCAGCGCATCGTGCGGGCGAAGGCGAAAATTCGTGATGCGAAAATCCCTTATCAAGTGCCGACACTGGCGCAATTGCCCGAGCGCCTCGACAGCGTGTTGCGGGTGATTTACCTGGTGTTCAACGAAGGTTACTCGGCGTCCATCGGTATTGAAGTGACGCGTGAGGATCTGACGCGCGAGGCGATTCGGCTGGGGCGGTTATTGATGGACTTGTTGCCGGAATCGGAGGTGATAGGGCTGCTGGCGTTGATGCTGCTGCACGAGTCTCGCCGCCTGGCCCGGACGTCGCCTGACGGTGAATTGATCGTGCTGGATGAGCAGGACCGTTCGTTGTGGGATGCAGGGATGATTGCTGAAGGGTGTGCGCTGGTGGAAGCGGCGCTGACCACCGGGCGGTTCGGACCGTATGGCCTGCAAGCGGCGATTGCGGCCGTGCATGCCGAAGCACCCTCGGCGGCGGAAACGGACTGGCAGCAGATCGTCGGTTTGTATGATGTGCTGCTGGCGGCAGTGCCTTCGCCGGTGATCGAGTTGAATCGCGCGGCGGCGATCTCCCGAAGGGATGGGCCGTTGGCGGGGCTGACGTTGGTTGAGGCGATTTTGAATCGGGGCGAATTGCAGGATTACCACTTGGCCCACTCGGCGCGGGCGGAGTTTTGTCGGCAGTTGGGACGGGTGGAAGAGGCGCGGGCGGCGTATGAACGGGCGCTGGAGTTGACGCAGCAAGTGCCGGAGCGGCGGTTTCTCGAAGCACGGATGAAGGCTTTGATGTGAGTTTGAGGGCCTCTTCGCGGGCAAGCCACGCTCCTACAGGATTGGCGCTAAACCTGTGGGAGCGTGGCTTGCCCGCGATAAGGGCCGAAGGACCTTCATTCCAGCATCTTGCCCAGCAGCCAGCTCCCCGCCGGCCCCGGTGGATGCTGGCGCGACCACAGCGCATCGACAAACACCGGTTTCGGCCAGCCGCGCACTTGAAGTTCCTGCAACGAGCCCTTGCCAAACCGCTCCACCAGCCACCGTGGCAAGGGCGCCCAGCCGAATCCGCCCTGGGCCATTTCCAGCAACATCAAATAGCTCGGCGCCGACCAGACGCGACCCTTTGCCCGGCTTTCATACGGATTGACGATGGTAGCCAGACGCAGTTCACGGTGCTGTTGCAGCACGTCCTGATCGATATGATCGAGTGTCGCCAATGGATGCGCAGGGGAGACGAACAGCGCGATGTCCGTGCGTTCGTCGACGGTTGAACTGACCAGATCCGGCGGATAGCTGTCCTGCATTTCAGCGAAAGCCACCTGCGCCCGACCCCGTTGCACCAGTGCAATCAAGTCATCGCACTCGGCAATCAGGCATTCGAGTTCCAGGTCCGGGTAGCGTTGCTCGAACGCACCGAGCGCGGCTTCGAAGCGATCGGATTGATAGGTGTCGGAAATCGCCACGGTCAGTTTTGGCTCGACGCCTTGTGACAGCTGGCTGGCGGTGATTTCCAGCCGACTGGTGGCGGCCAGAATCTCTTCGGCCCGTTGCAGCATCACATGCCCGACCGGGGTCAGGCTGGGTTTGCGGCTGCTGCGGTCGAAGAGCACCAGGTTCAAATCGATTTCCAGACTGGCCACCGCCGCGCTGATGGTCGACTGGCTGCGCCCCAGTTTGCGCGCCGCTGCGGAAAACGAGCCTTGGGTCGCCGCCTGAACAAAGGCCAGCAACACTTCGTGAGACGCCATGAACTATCGCCTTGATCGATGGTTATTGGTTATGAAGTATCGGTGTGGCGAGTGATCATGGCAACCACCGTCACTCAGAGGAGTCTGGCCATGAGCGTCAACAAATCCACCACTGAACGTATTTTCCAGGCCGTCGGATTCGAACTGCTGGCCATCCTGATCTGTACCCCATTACTGGCCTGGATCATGGACAAACCGATGCTCGACATGGGCGTCGTCACCATGGCAATCGCGGCCCTGGCCCTGGCCTGGAACGTGGTTTTCAACGGTCTGTTCGACCGCGTGCTCAAGCGCTACGAGATGGCTCACACCGTGTGGGTCCGGGTTGTCCATGCGTTGCTGTTTGAGGGCGGTCTGGTCGCGGTCGGTGTGCCGCTGATTGCCTGGTGGCTGAAGATCGGCCTGTGGGAAGCGTTCCTGCTCGACATCGGTGTGCTGCTGTTTTTCCTGCCGTACACGTACATCTACCACTGGGTATACGACGTGGTGCGGGAGCGGATGGTGACGCGCACTGTTTGCGAAGGATGAACGTGTTGAGCGGGCTGATAATCAGCCCGCAGCTTTCAATTTTCGGTATTGAGGCCGATCAAAACAGTTGGGTGAATAACCAGTACAAGCTGCCTGACAACAGGATCGCCGCCGGCAAGGTCAGCACCCAGGCCATCAGCAAGTTACGGATGGTCGTCATCTGTAAACCGCCACCGTTGGCGACCATGGTCCCGGCCACACCCGACGACAACACGTGGGTGGTCGACACCGGCAGGCCGAACATATCCGCCGCGCCAATCGTCAACATGGCCACGGTTTCCGCCGAGGCCCCCTGAGCGTAGGTCAGGTGGGTTTTGCCAATCTTCTCGCCGACCGTCACCACGATGCGCTTCCAGCCCACCATGGTGCCCAAGCCGAGCGCAATCGCCACGGCGATCTTGACCCACAACGGAATAAACCGCGTGGAGTTATCGATCTGCTGCTTGAACAATTGCAGCTTGGCACTGGTGTCGGCGTCGAAGTTACCGACCTTGTTCTTGTCCATCAGGCGAATGGTTTCGCTGGTCAGGTACATGTCGTTACGCACATTACCCACAGCCTCGGCTGGCACTTGGGACAGCGAGCCGTAACCCTTGACCTGAGCGCCGATGCTGCCGGTGAGGGCGGCGAGCGCCGGCACCAGTTGCGGCGTCGCTTCCTTGCTGCGCACGTAGTCAGACAGCACCGGACGCGGGTCGGCCGGGGCCAGTTGCGGCGCAGCCTTGACCAATGCTTGCTGGGTCACCTCGGCCACCGCGGCAAACTGCAGCGCCTGGTCGGCCGGCATGGCGCGGTTCAGCGCGTAGGCCATGGGCAGTGTGCCGACCAGAATCAACATGATCAGGCCCATGCCTTTCTGGCCATCGTTGGAGCCATGGGCAAACGACACGCCGGTGCAAGTCACAATCAACATGCCGCGAATCCACCACGGAGGCGGGGTGTTGCCTTCGGGGGCCTTGTACAGCGAGCGATTTTTGACGAATGCGCGCAGGGCCAGCAACAGCAAGGCGGCGAAACCAAAACCGACCAGCGGCGAGAGCAGCAACGCATAACCGATCTTGGTCGCCTGAGCCCAGTCCACACCGCTGGTGCCGTCACGGCCGTGCATCAGGGCATTGGCCACGCCGACGCCGATGATCGAGCCGATCAGCGTGTGCGAAGACGAGGCCGGCAAGCCCAGCCACCAGGTGCCGAGGTTCCACAGGATCGCGGCGATCAACAGGGCGAAGATCATGGCGAAACCGGCGGAGGAGCCGACTTGCAGAATCAGTTCCACCGGCAACAAGGCAATGATGCCGAACGCCACCGCGCCGCTGGACAGCAGCACGCCGAGGAAGTTGAAGAACCCGGACCAGGCCACCGCGAAATTTGGCGGCATGGAGTTGGTGTAGATCACCGTCGCCACGGCGTTGGCGGTGTCGTGGAAACCGTTGACGAACTCAAAGCCGAGGGCGATCAGCAGCGCCACGCCTAGCAGCAAATACGGGGTCCAGGTGGTCACCACTGTGCCGATTTCTTTCACGTCGCGCATCAGGCTATAAGCGGTGAACAGCAAGCCGATGGCCAGCACGCCGAAAAAAATCACCAGCGTGAACGCGCTGTGTTTTTTGTCGAACTGTGGCCTGGCGCTGCTGGCGGGTGCCTGAGCAGTGGCGGAGAAGGAAGGCGTAGCCATACCGGACAATCCTGAGGAGGGAGGTGTAACCGTAATGGTCGTTGCTATTTGTTACAGGGAGACTGCTCCAAGTCAGGGTTTGGGTTTTTTGCTTATCCGTTAATCAGAATTCACCGCCAATCCTTTGGCCAGGCACGACCTGTGGGGAGGGAGCTTGCTCCCGCTGGGCAGCGAAGCGGCCCCCGACATTCTTTCAGTCAAACTGTGCTTGCAGATTTTGCGACTGCTTCGCAGCCGAACGGGAGCAAGCTCCCTCGCCACAGGAGAAGAGTGTGCTCAATAATCCTGGCGCTTACGAAACGCCCAACGTCCTGCAATGACGGTAAACGTTGCGACCAGCGCCACCAGAATCCAGAACCCTTCCGGGTCACCCGACAGCGGCACCCCGCCGACATTCATGCCAAAGAAACCGGCAATGATGTTGATCGGCAGCGCCAGCACCGTCACCACTGTCAGGGTGAACAGGGTGCGGTTGCTCTGTTCATTGAGGTTGGCGGCGATTTCTTCCTGCAACAGTTTGATCCGCTCACCCAGCGCCGTGAGGTCGTTGATGATCAACGCAAACTCCTCGGTAGACTTGCGCAGTTCCTTGACGTCCTCCTTTTGCAGCCATTGCGGCGGACGATTAAGCAGGCGCAGCAACGAACCCGGCTCCAGCGCCAGCAAGCGTTGCAGACGCACCAGCACCCGACGGTTGGCGCCCAGTTCGGCACGGTTGGTCGACAGCCGCGACGACAACAACTCATCTTCGATCTGATCGACACTCAGGCTGGTCTTGCGCACGATTTGCGTCAGCACTTCGCCCTGATCGCGCAGCAGATGCACGAGCAATTCCAGTGGCGAGCGAAAACATTCACCGGCCTTCACCGAGGAGCGCAGCTTGTCCACCGAGTGCAGTGGTTGCAGGCGCGCGCTGATGATCAGCCGACTGCGGGCGCACACCCACAGCGTCGAGACATCCGAGGAGATCATGCTGCTGAGGTTGAACACCACATCGTTGACCACCGCCAGCAAGGCTGAATCCACATGCTCGATGCGTGTCGAGCGCGAACCTTCGTGCAACGCTTCGAAAAACTCGTCCGGCAGCTCCAGGTGACTCTTCATCCAGCGCTCGCACGCGGCGTGGGCCAGGTTCAAATGCAGCCAGAGGAACTCTTCGCTGTCGTCCGGTTGTTGCAGGCATTGCAGCGCCTTGGCCGAATCGATCTCTCGACCACGTTCACCGGGGTGAAAAACGAATCCATACAGCAGGCCAAACAGGTCCGGGTCGCGATGGCTTTGGTCGATGCTGTGGTTCATGAGTGCTCGCAAGGGAGGCGCCTGTCGCGGGTTTTACAGGTTCACTTGAGCCGCATCATCGCAAGGATTTTTGACATTTTTGTGACAGACCAATGAAGGCTAAATAGTGGCTCTACCGATGGTCGGATTTGATTAAAGAACCGCTCTGGCACGCCGATCTCGCTTACGTTAACGTGCGCGCCTTTGGCCACGAGCCAAGGTCGCAGACAGGGATGTCCGGACACTTTTCACGCCATGTCACGGCGTGTCTCACCCCTGTCATGAGTATCACTCGATGCTGCAAAAATCCCTGAGAGCACAAATCCTCGCCTTGTTGAGCGGCAGCCTGCTGGCGATGTTGCTGATCGCTTTGGCTTGCTTTCACTTTCTGTCCAGCGGTGTTCAGAGCTACGCGAATCTGATCGATGGCCCGTTGCACACTTCCCAGTTGATCGATGAAGCCAACCTGCAATTCAAGGTGCAGGTTCAGGAGTGGAAAAACGTCCTGCTGCGCGGCAAGCAACCAGCGGACCTGGACAAATACTGGAAGCAATTCGAAGACCGTCAGCGCGATGTGCAAAGCATCCTCGGTGAACTGGCCGGGCAGAAGGGCATCGAGCCGCAACTCAAGACCCGCATCGAACGCCTGCGTGAAGAACACCGCTTGCTCGGCGCCGCTTACCAGAAGGGCCGCGATGCCTACGTCGCTGCCGGCGCCGACCCTACTGCTGGCGACACCGCAGTCAAGGGCGTGGACCGCGCGGCCAGCGATCAGATGAGCGAACTGGTCAGCGAGTTGCGCAAGCAGGGCACCGAGCAATCGAAGCTGATCAGTGCCGACGCCGACCGCACCGTGTTGCTGGGGATCATCGTGATGCTCGCCTCGGGCTTGCTGATCGGGCTGTTGAGCCTGTGGCTGGTCAACCGCAACCTGGTCGAACCGATTCGCAAACTGATCGAATACGTGGCGCAACTCAGCCAGGGCAAGTTCGCCGAACGCGTGGCCAGCACCCGTCAGGATGAGCTGGGCAAACTGGCGGTCGCCGCCAATACCCTGCGCGACTTCCTCGCTGAAACCTTCAGCCATTTGCAGCGCAGCGCCAAGGACCTGGACAGCGCCAGCGGCGAACTGAACTCCATCGCCAGCCTGATGGCGGGTGGCACCAACGAGCAGTTCAACCGCACCGATCAGGTGGCCACGGCGATGAACGAAATGTCCGCCACGGCGCAAGAAGTTGCCCGCCACGCCGCCGACGCCGCACGCGCTGCCGACGACGCTGACCAGTCCGCGCAGCAGGGCGAAAAAGTCATGCAGGGCACCATTCACACCATCACCCAGATGCGCGGCGAAATCGCCAACACCGCGACGGTCATTCGTCAGCTGGAAACCGACAGCGGTCGCATCGGCAAGGTGCTGGAAGTGATTCGCGGCATCGCCGAACAGACCAACCTGCTGGCGCTCAACGCCGCCATCGAAGCGGCCCGTGCCGGTGAAGCCGGGCGTGGTTTTGCGGTGGTCGCCGATGAAGTGCGCAGCCTGGCCCAGCGCACGGCAGCGTCTATCATCGAGATCAACCAGATCATCCAGACCGTGCAAACCGGTGCAGTGGACGCGGCGCAGGCGATTGAAAGCGGCCAGTCACGCAGTGAAGAAAGCGTGCAGCAAGTGACCGAGGCCGGCGCCATGCTGGAGCGGATCACCCAGGCCGTCGAAGCGATTCGCGACATGAACCGCCAGATCGCCACGGCTGCCGAAGAGCAGACCTCGGTCGCCGAGGACATCTCGCGCAACCTCACCGAGATCACCAGCATCGCCAGTACCAATCTGGACAACGTGCAACGCACCGAAGCGGCGAGCCACAACCTGCACGGGTTGTCGTCGCAGTTGAATGAAGTGACCGCGCGTTTGAGCGAGTAAGGCCAACGGCTGTGTACCGGCTCGCTTACCGAGTCGGTACACAGTCGATCTCAATTGTGCTCAAACCGTGTCGATGAGGGAGATACCCAGAACCCGCGCAAGCAAATCGCCGAATTGCAAAAGCAGATGCAGGAACAACAGCAGCAACTGCAAGCGGCCCAGGCGAAACAGGAAGACGCCGATGCGAAAGCGGCCGATGTGGCGGCCGCTCAGTCGCAGATTGCGACCACGGCGGGTTCGTTGCAGACGGCGACAGCGGCGTTGTTGCAGGCGTTGCAGGATTCCGATTCGAGCACGTCGGGTTCGCTGGTCAGTACCAGCGCTTAAGCCTGTACAGGCAGACTGAAGGTAAACGTCGTGCCCTTTGGCCCGGTCGACACTACGTCCAGTTTTGCGCCGTGGGACTGCGCAATTTGACTGGCAATGTACAAGCCCAACCCGAGGCCGGTCTGCGGAGTATCGCTGGCCGGTCGCGAGTAGGGGCGGAACAGATACGCCAATGCGTCTTCGGCAATCAGCCCGTGATTTTTTACGCTCAGTACGAAGTGTCCGTCCTTGACCTGCGCATTGACCTCGACCGGACCTTGGGGATCGCCGTGGGCTACCGCGTTCGCCACCAGATTGGACAGCAACTGGGCGACCCGCTCGCGGTCGCACGGGACGTTGTGCAAGTCGCCGATGGAAGATTTTATGACGCGGTCCGGGTGAACACTCTGAACCTCGGAAATCACATGCCGTAAAGCCGCGTCCAGATCCGCGCACGGTTCAATGTTGACCGGAATGCCCCGGCCAAAGGAGCCGCGAGCAAAATCCAGCACGTCATCGACCAGTCGGGTGGCGCGTTGGGCACTGGTGAGGATGTGTCGGGCCCGTTGCTGATTGGCCGGCTCCGGGAGTTTGCGCAGGAGCGTTTCGGCGCCGGCACTGATGGCGAACAACGGGTTGCGCAGGTCATGGCCGAGCACGGCGATGAACTGTTCGCGAAGTTGCGAGGTTTCACGTTCCTGCTTTAGCGCCGCTTCGGTGTGCTGCTGATTTTCTTCAGACTCGATTTGCAGCGCCAGCATCCGGGCGAAAGATTCCATGGTGCTCTGGATCGTGCTGGATTTGAGCAACGCAGGGTGGGGGTCAAGCGCGCAGATAGTGCCGAAAAAACGGCCATCGGTGCGGAAAATAGGCACCGAAATGTAGCTTTCGAACTGGTAAATACGAGGCGTGTGGTGATTGTGATAGAGCGGGTCTTCACTGGCCTTGTCGATCACCACCGACTGGTGGGCCAGACGAATTTCGTGGCACAAGGTCGTGACCACGTCCAGCTCACCGCCGACCTGCAAGCCGAAATTCAGTTGGTCGAGCACAGCGCACGCGGTCCAGGAGTCTTCGGTCACCCGCGCCACCGCGCAGAAGCGCAGGCCGGTCAACTCGCGGATCACCTGAAGGATCGCCGGCACCGCGCTGATCCGACCGATCGTGGCGATGTCTGCTGCCGCTGTTTGCCCCATATCGATCAATTCCTGCGTGGTGAACACCGTGGACCGATTCTAGCGGGCTGGCGGCGTGTTGGCGCGCTCTGAATTCCGGATGCGAAAAAGCCGCACGATTTGGCTAAATCGTGCGGCTTTTCAGGGGGATTAAGTGTCTTGCTTGTTGCTCAGTACTTTACCGGTCGCGGCATCGAAATCGACGTCCCATTCCACGCCTTCGGCGGTACGCAGTTCCACTTCGTATTCGTAGCCGTTGAAATGGTTGTCCAGATCCGTGTCGGTGATGGTCGCGCCCGGATGCAGTTTCAGCGCAGCCTGGTTCATTTCTTCCAGTGGCTTGATCGTGCCGCTCTTGACCAGCTCAGGGATCTGATCGACGCGAACGTCAGCCTGGGCCAGGCCAGCGGTGAGGGTCAGGGCTGCGGCGGTGAACAGGGCAGTCAACGTTTTCATGAAGTTCTTTCCTTGGATTGTTCCGTTTAAGTGGGGCCAGATTAGCCGGGGCAACTTAATTCATCCTTAAATCCAGCCATCGCCCACAAGTTCTGCACAAACCCTGTGGGAGCGTGGCTTGCCCGCGATAGCCGCACCTCGGTCCTGAATCAATACCCATTATTCTGCAGCAACTGCGCAACCGTCCCCGCCGCCGGCCGCTTGTAAAACTTCAACAACTCACTGGCGCGGTTAGTAAAGATCCCATCCACCCCGGCATCCATGACCTTCTGGTAATCCACCGCATCATCAATGGTGTACACGTGCACCAACAACCCCTGATCGTGGGTGAATTGGTTCATCCACGGCTGCACCAGGTCCGAGTAGCTCTGGTCGCCACCCTTGGTCAGGGCAGCGGAAGGGCCGGTGCCGATGGCGCCCTGAGCCTTGGCGTATTCGACCCATTGCTGGAATTCGGCTTTGTCTTTCGGTTCCTGTTTGGCGTAGTAAGTGGCTTTGTCCTTGTCGCCGGATTCGGCGAATGTCACCTTGGATTTCGGCTCGATGCTGCCTTCGCCAACCCACAACAGCAGGATCTTCGGCACTTTCGGCATTTCTTGTTGCAGCAGTTCGAGGCTGCTTTTTTCGAACGTTTGCAACACTACTTTGCCTTTGCCCTGACCGACCGCCAGATCACTCTTCGCCAGTTTCGAACCGGCCGGGCTCAGCCAGCCACGGTCCTGCAACTTGTCCTTGAGGTCGCGCTCGATGCCGGGGAATTGCTTCGGCTCTTTGGTCTCGATGTACAAGCCTGGCTTGTGCAGCGGATTGCCTTGGGCGATGTCGATGATTTCGTCCAGGGTCAGGATTTTCAGGCCCGCGTAGGAAGGACGCGCGCGATCCGGGTAAGCCGTGTTGAACCAACTGCCGGCATCGAGGGTTTTAAGCTCCGCGATTGTGAATTCGTTGGCCGGGCGGTCCTTGCGATCAGGGAACCTTGTGGCAACGTCGGTGGTGCGTTGCAGGTTGTTGTCGTGCAGGGCAAACAGCACGCCGTCCTTGCTGCGTTGCAGGTCCATCTCCAGATAATCGGCCCCTAGGTCGCGGGCCAGTTTGTAGGCCGCTGCGGTGGATTCCGGTGCATCGAAAGAGGCGCCGCGGTGGGCAATCACCGCCGGGTGCGGAATGCCCAAGCGGCTTGCCAGAGCGTTCGGGGCGGGCTCGCTGGCGGCCTGTGCCTGGCCGAGGCCGAGCATCAGACTCAGCAGCAGGGCGCTTTGGGTGAAGGTAACCGGCATGTCGAGATCCTTTCGCAGAGAGATTTTCAAAGACGTCTCTTTTAACAACTGAGCGCCCCTCGCGCTATCGCCAGACCGACATAAACGTGTTTAAAGCCCATTTTTTCAGCGCAGGTGTGCGCTGCTTTGCAGTACTCTTGGCCACGGCAGTTTCCCCGGCAGAGGGAAACCCGCGTCGTTTTCCTTGCGTGTAAACCATCGATCACCGGTCGGTAACGACCTTTTGTGAGGTTTATATGCGCATCACATCCGAACTCATCTGCCAGGCCGCCGACCAACTCAACGGCTTTGTCGGCCTCAACCGCAAGACGGGTCTTTACATTGTGCGATTCAGCGAAGACTCGTTCGGCATGGACGTGGCCGATGACGGCATTATTCCAGTGAACGAGTTTGTCTGGGCGCCGGGGCCGGATCAGGTCATGACGCTCAAGCGTGTGCTGATTCAGTTGCTGCTGGATCAGAACATTGATGACCGGATCAACATAACCGAGCCGTTGCGGGTGTATATGCAGCGGCGGGAAGTACCGGAGATTGTGGCGGTGCGGAGTCTTGTTCGGGGTTGATGATTTTGTGGTGACTGTACTGGCCTCTTCGACTTGCTCGCGAAGGCGGCCTAAGGACAGCGCAATTTTCACAGCTGAAACCGATAATCCCGCTCAACCCTGCACACCCGCGTATGACACGCCGCATACCAGGTCGAGCGCCCACGCTCACGAATCTCACTGTGCTCGGGATGATGTTTCCACGCCAGAATCGCCGCTTCACTGGCCCAGTACGAAACCGTAATCCCGAGCCCATCCTCGCCCCGAGCCGATTCCACACCGAGAAACCCCGGCTGCTCACGGGCCAGCTCCATCATGCGTTCAGCGGCCTCGGCGTATCCTTGATCACCTTCGGTGCGCACGGACGTAAAAATCACTGCGTAGTAAGGCGTCGTCATGGTTTCTGCCTCGCGCAAGCCTTGATGAAAGCACGGACCAGCGGCGGAACCGTACCCGTGAGCGCCGCACGTTCCGGTTGGAACAGCGTGGCGACAAAAAACGGATGCCCCGTGAGCTCAACCGCCCGCAAATCCCCCTGCGAATCATGGCCAACGGCGTGTAGCTGCTGGATCAAGAGTTCACGTTCGAACACAGGGTTCACACCGTAGCGGCAGCGATAGCCTTCGCGTATTTCAGTCGTTTCGTACGCGTTGGCGATCAACGAACCTTCAACTAAATGAATGCTGTCCACCGCTTCCACCAGCGAACAGGTCAGCGGCGTCAGGAGCGCCCGCGCGGCATCAGGATGTGTCTCGCCGTGTTCGGCATCTTCCCAACCCAACACATGGCGGGCGTACTCCAAAACGGCATGTTGAAACCCGCCACAGGTGCCGAGGAACGGACGCTGTTGCTCGCGGGCAAAACGGATCGACTGCAGCGCGCCATCCATGTCGCGGTAAGGGCTGCCCGGCACGCACCAGAAACCGTCGAAGTCTTGCAATGGTGTGTCGGCATTGATCTGGTCGGTGGCCAACCATTGGAATTTCACGTTCAGCTTCAGCTGTTCGGCGACCATGCCGAGGGCGACGGGAATGGCTTGGTGGGCGGTGACTTGAGGGTCGTAGTCACCCATCAGAGCGATGCGGATTGCTGTGGTTTCCATGAGTGCTCTCGACGCTTGTTGATTCCTGGCACCCACTATAGATTGGCGTTCACGCACTCAATATTGGCGTTATCCCAAGTGATCAATGCAGCGACGCACTATCGGCTGGACTATCCCGACCTCGCCCTGATCCTCGCCCTCGTGCGCGGCGGCTCTCTGGCCCGGGCCTCGAGCTTGTTGAAGGTCGACGTTTCAACGGTGTTTCGCGCCGTCCGCCGACTGGAAGCGGCATTAGGTCAGCAACTGTTCGAAAAGAGTCGCGCCGGATACCTGCCAACCACACTCGCGCAAACCCTGGCCGAGCAGGCCGAACGCGCGGAACAAGCACTGGACGCGGCGCGAATCGGTGTGGAGCAGGGCGGGGAAGTGATCAGCGGCACCGTGCGCCTGACGTGCACGGACTCGGTCCTGCAAGGTTTGCTGTTGCCGGCGCTGGCGCAGTTCATGCCGTCCTACCCGGCATTGACCATCGAACTCAGCACCTCCAACGACTTCGCCAACCTCAGCCGTCGTGATGCTGACATCGCCTTGCGCCTTACTCGTACACCGCCCGAGCATCTGGTCGGTCGACGTCTGGCGGATATTTCCTACCGGGTATGTGCCAGTCAGCGGTACCTGAAGTCTGTCGACCCTGAAGATTTGGCTTCTCTGACCTGGATCGCGCCTGACGATTTCCTGCCTGACCATCCCACCGTTGCCTGGCGGCGTCAGCACTTCCCGGGCGTCACACCGGCCTATCGCTGCAACAGCATGTTGTCGGTGACCGAGCTGGTGCGAGCCGGGTTGGGTGTTGCGGCATTGCCGGACTTTTTGATCGGCAACACGTTGCACCCGCTGACCGGTCCGTTGCACGGTTACGACACCGCGCTCTGGTTGCTGACCCGCCCGGACTGCCGCGCATTGCGCTCGGTGGTGACGCTGTTTGATGAGTTGGGGCGGGCGCTGCGATTGCCTTGAGCGAGTGTTAAACCTTGGGCGGCTCTTTGCGCACGAAGTGCTGATGCATTTCCGAGGTCAGGTTCTCGATGCGTTCGGTGAGGGTCTTGGTCATCTCTGTGAGCCGGGTGTTTTGTTCGAGCAACTCCAACAATTGCGCGTTGTTTTTTGCGGCTTCGGCCTGACGTTCGCTGTTGGCCACGGCGATGGCCTCACGGTGTTGCGCATCGGCTTCGGACTGCGCCTTGTCCCGCGCCGCCTGACGGGTCTGAGCCAGCAGAATCAATGGGGCGGCGTAAGCCGCTTGCAGGCTGAACGCCAGGTTGAGCAGGATGAACGGGTAGACGTCGAAATGGGTCACGCCAAAGATATTGAGGCACACCCACACCACCACGATCAGCGTCTGCGCCCCGAGAAAGGTCGGCGTGCCAAAGAACCGCGCGAAGGCTTCGGCGCGCAGGGCAAATTTGTCGTTGCCGAAAGTGGGCGCGAGGTGGGCGTGAGGGCGGTGGAAGCGTAAATGATCGACGACGGGTTTTGTGTCAGTGGTTGGGGTGGTCATGATGCTCTCTGCATGGCGCTGGGACTGACGCTCACTATAGCCCTCGCGCCAGTTTCACTCTGAAACACATTGCGCGATTGATTTAGCACCGAGCCATGCAGGGGAAGGGGCGGGACCGTGTCATTTTTCGCAGACCTGATAACAGGCCAGGAACATGTCCAGCGCCGACTCCACCACGGTGGTCTGCATCTGCGCTGACAGCCCCGGCAACCCCATGGAAATTTGCGGCCAGAACGCGAAGGATTTGAGCATTCCCTGGATCTGTTGGGCAGCAAAGGCGGGGTCGACCGGTTTCAATCGACCATCGGCCTGGGCCGTGCGAATCCAGACGGTCAGGTCTTCCTCACGCTCCCCCATTCTGGTGACCATGTTCTGCGCACGCTCGGGCGAATGGATGGTGGCGGCGATGGCCACCCGCGCCAGGTCGAGAAAATTGTCGTCACCGAGCATCTGCATTTTCGCCTGCAACATCACGCGCATCTGTTCGCGCAGCGGCAGGTCAGGGCGGTAGGACGTTTCGTGTCCTGCCGTCACCCTTGCCCACAGTTGATTGAGGATTTCGGCAAACAACTCTTCCTTGCTCGGGAAGTGGTTGTACACCGTGCGCTTCGACACGCCGGCAGTGGCGGCAATCTTGTCCATGCTGGTGATGTCGAAACCGTTGGCACGGAACTCGACAATCGCCGCCTGAATAATGGCTGCGCGTTTTCGGTCGGTGAGGCGCTGTGGAGCTGTCATAAGTACGCTTCGGCAGGAGGCAAAGGAAAATTACACTTGGTAGTTTACTTGCCATCGGCTTTGATGCAACCTAGAAACTACACTGTGCAGTGTAATGTTGAGTTAATCCTGCCCAGCGAAAGATAGATCGTCCGGCTAATGCGTGCATGCTTTGGCCATTTATCGTCCCACCGAGAAGAACTGCAATCTTGCGGTTTTTCTGGAGTCACTCAGTCATGGCCACTTCTACTTCCGCTACGGATAACGCCCCTACGCCTGAAGCTTCCCATCAGACAGAAGGGCGCTTTCAAAACCATGTGCCCGTGCAACGCGAAGGTGCTCACAAAATGCTGCGCATCATGTGGAACATGATCTTCCACAAACCACGCAACACCCGCCCGGCGGGGCCGGTGCCGGTACAAACCCTGACTCAGGCAGCGTTGATCGCAGCACCCAACCACAGCGTCTACCGCCTCGGCCACTCCACGGTCCTGCTGAAACTGCGGGACAAATTCTGGATCACCGACCCGGTCTTCGCCGAGCGCGCTTCACCCGTGCAATGGGCCGGTCCAAAGCGTTTCCACCAGCCACCGATCACTCTGGAAGAACTGCCGCCAATTGAAGCGGTGATCCTGTCCCACGATCACTACGACCACCTCGATTATCACGCGGTGCTCAAATTGGCGGACAAGGCCAAATACTTCCTCACCCCGCTGGGCGTCGGCGACACGCTGATCAAGTGGGGCGTGGATGCCAGCAAAGTGCGCCAGTTCGATTGGTGGCAGGGCACCGAGGTGGACGGTATCCAGTTCATCGCCACCCCGTCGCAACACTTTTCCGGCCGTGGTTTGTTCGACGGCAACAGCACACTCTGGGCCTCGTGGGTGATGATCGACGGCGATACGCGGATCTTCTTCAGCGGCGACAGTGGTTACTTCGATGGCTTCAAACGCATCGGCGAACAGTACGGCCCGTTCGACCTGACGCTGATGGAGACCGGCGCCTACAACGTTGAATGGCCGCACATTCACATGCAGCCGGAACAAACCCTGCAAGCACACATCGACCTCAAAGGACGCTGGTTACTGCCGATTCACAACGGCACCTTCGACTTGTCGATGCACGCCTGGTTCGAGCCCTTCGACCGCATTCTGGCGTTGGCCTGGGAGCGCAATGTCTCGATCACCACGCCGCAAATGGGCGAGGCGTTCAACGTAAGCTATCCGCAACGCGGGAGTGCGTGGTGGCTCGGGATGGACAGTGAGCGTGATCAGGTCACCGCGCAGAACGCTTGATACTCTGCAGTCGGGCCGCTCGTTAATCAGCGGCCGGCCCTCTCGTCACTGACCCCTCACTCAACCATCGCATAATCCGCCCGCCCGACCGGGTTCGGCGTAGACCCTTTCACATTCATCCCTCGACCCGGCGCAAACCCCGGGAAAAACACCAGCCCCTGCGCCTCAAAGCAATACGCCAACGCCAACCGGGTAACGTCCAGCACATCGCGTCTGGCCTCAAACCGCTCAATGGCCTCTACCGAAACCGCGGATTCCCGAGCCAGTTCATCAACACTCCAACCCAGCATCGCTCGGGCCTGGGCGCAGTGGGCCGGGGTGAATTGGAAGAGGGCGATACGTTCCAGGGTGATTTTCATCGCATGAGAGGCCATGGTGTTCTCCGGGCTCGAGAGTGCTGATTCAAAATATACTGTGTTTTTGTACAGTTGTTTTGCGCCCGGATCAAACTCATTTTTTGATGTGTGCTATTTCGAGGCTTCCATCCAGACGGACGGTGGCTGCCCCAGCACACGACGAAACATGGTCGAGAACGCCGCCGGGCTGTCATATCCGAAATCCAGCGCGATGCGCGTTACCGCGGACCCCGACGCCAACCGCGCCAGGGCCAGCACCACGCAGGCGCGCTGCCGCCATTGGCTGAAACTCAGATCGGTCTGTTGTCGGAACAACCGATTAAACGTCCGCAGGCTGATGTGCAATTGATCGGCCCATTGCTGCGGCGATTGGTGAGCATTCGGTTGCCGCAGAAACGCCTGACACAACCCCAGCAACCGCGCATCCACGGGCAGCGGAATGTGCAACGGCAGGTGAGTGCTGCGCGCCAGTTCGTGTAGCAGCAAGTCGATCAGCGCACCGTCACGCCCAGCCTCGTCATACACCAGCGGGATCTCCACCGCCTCCATCAACAGATGCCGCATCAACGGCGACACACTGATCACCTGGCAACGATCCCCCAGATCAACCGCAGCCGGTGCGATATACACACTGCGCGTACTCACCCCAAGCATCAGCACCTCATGCGCCATCCCCGGCGGAATCCACACCGCCCGCTGAGGCGGCACCACCCAATTGCCGTCATGCGTGCTGACCTGCATCACCCCGGTAGCGCCATACAACAACTGCGCCCGCCGGTGTGTATGACGAGGTAACAATTGGCCGTGGGAATAATCCGTCCCAATCGCCACCACCGGGCGAGGCGTGTCATCCAGCAAATCAATCGAAACATTGCGCATCGTGCAACTTCCAGCAGTTGGCGTAAACGCGAACATTATTGGCTGACTTGCTGAAGCAGGCCAAGGCGCATCGCTCTATCGTCGACCGCTTCCAACCAACGGACGACCCGCAATGTTTTATCTCCTGCTGACACTCTTCGGCTGCATGACCGGCATCACGGCAGTACTGTTCGGCTTCGGCGGCGGTTTCGTTGTCGTGCCATTGCTCTACCGCCTGCTCACCGCCAGCCATGGCGCCGACGATCCCATCGGCCAATCGGCGATGCACATTGCCGTGGCGACGTCGACCTGCGTGATGATCGTCAACGCACTGGTCGCCACCGGCAAACATCAGCGCGCCGGTAATCTCATTCGCCATTACCTGTGGCCGTTGGGCGGGTTCATTGGTTTGGGCGCGGTGGTTGGAGCGGTGGCCGCGATGTGGGTAAGTGGCGAGGTGATTCGTTATGCGTTCATCGCGTACCTGGGCGTGACCATTGTGGATTGCCTGGTTAGACGCGGTTTTCTTACGCGCACCGATAACGCAATCCCACGACGATTGGGCAGGGCGGAAGTGTCTGGCGGTGGCGTAGGCATTGGCGCTATCGCGACGTTTCTCGGCGTGGGCGGCAGCGTCATGACCGTGCCGTTGTTGCGACGTTGTGGGTTGAGCATGAGTCAGGCGACGTCCATGGCCAATCCGTTGAGCTTGCCGGTCGCTGTGGCCGGGACGGTGACTTACATGGCCATGGCGGGGTTCAGCGAGTTTGACCTGGGATCGTGGTTTATCGGTTATGTGGATTTGCTGGCGTTTGCGGTTTTGACGATGGGATCGTTGCTGGGGATTCGATTGGCCACACCCTGGATCGGGCGGATTCCGGATCGAGTGCATGCGCGGGTTTATGTGGGTTTGCTGGTTTTGGCGATGCTTGGTATATGGTTTAAATAACTGCAACGACTCTCGAGAACCATGGATGTTGATCTTTAACTGCACCGAAGCGGCCAGTAAATTTTTCAGCCGCGTATACAAGGGCAAAACAATCACGCCGGTAGAGGCCCAACCGCCATCGCCCACGCCTGAAGAAGATGAATGGGGGGATTCTGCGGAACAGTGGCTGGTCCATGCGATCACCGTTCAGCGCAAGCACGTACTGTTCGTCATTCACATCAAAACGCGCTACTGCATGATTTTCGCGGATGCGAAAAAAGCCGATGTTGAAGGATTTATCCATCGGTTTACGGAGCGCTGGATCTACGGCCTGATTCATCACGCGGGGCAGCACGATATTCTTCAATGGGTCGATGATGAGCCCATGATGGCGCGATACGAAGAGAACTGCCGGCAGTACGCGCTGTACAAACGCAGGCACCGTGGTGCGCAAAAACACATCGATGAAATCGCCTGGATCTTCCAGGGCTTCGCCGCCGAGTGGGGCACTCTACCGCCGGATGAGTTCGCCGCTGGACGCTTCGATGCGCAGATGAACGACACCCTTCGAAACAGCAAGGGTTACAAAGATTATTACGCCCCTGACGAGGAGATGATGGCGCACTGGTTACGTCAATACTGTGGGCTTGATGAGCAAGGCATCCAGGCTGCACGTGATCGGCGCAAAGACGTGAGACAGGAGTTTCGTGAACTGGAGAGGCAGCTTCAGCAGGACCGATAACTAGCTGTCCAACCCTGGCGCTTCCCGAACAATGAAGTGATCCAGGTTCTCAATATTCGCACTGAACACCCCGAACGTCTGCTCGGGGTTTTTCTTGCTCGGCACCTGCTTTAACTCCGGCGTCACGCCATAAAAGAAGCAATACAACTCCTTTCCGCTCTCGATGGCGTGCTTGATCTCTTCCAGAAACGCTTTGCGCTTGCGGTAGTTGTCGATCAGCTTCTTGCTCAAGTAAACATTGACCGAATAAGGCTTCTTCTTCGCCTCATCCGCCTGCTTGAACCAGACCTTCTGTTCGAAATCGATGCGAAAGCTCTGGGTGTAATCCTTGATCTCCTTGATCTTGCCCCAGTAAATCAGCCCCTTGTTGTCCTGCAGATACTCGATCTTCTTGAAGAAAGAACCGTAAGGCGCTGTGTGCTCGCCAATCTTCAGCGGCATGCGCTTGAGCAGCTCCTTGTCCTCGAAGTTCGAGACAAAACACTCCACCGGGTGGGCGAAGACACTGGTCTTGTCCGGAGCCGTTTCGCGGTTCGGGAGCTCTATGTGGCTGTCCGTCGAAACGGTTTTCGGGATGTCTCTAACCTCATCCGCCGGCCCCGCCGGGTTCGACGGATGACGCACATACTGACGTCGGGTCAGTAACAATTCCGACGGGAAATGCTCCTCGCGGCTGTCATCCGTTTCCGCACCGTCCACGTCTACACCAGACGCTGAGGCTTTGAGACTGACATAGGGGCAATCCGCTACGTGCCGGGTGCTGGGTGTGTTCTTGAAGTGTGGGGTGCGGACGTAATTCACGTTTTTTGCGTTGAATGTTGTCAGCACGTTGGCTGCACCGAATGCCGCCCTGCAATTGTCATTGGGGCATTGAAAGTGTTCTTTGGCTGAATCGAACGCCATGGTCTCGTCGAAATTCAGATCGCGCACGTCATAGATCGACAGCTTGTCGTCGAGGCTGAGGCAGTAGGCGAGGTCGAATTTCATGACGGGCTCGGGTCCTTGAGTGGGGAAGGGTATTAATAGCGGGAGCCGGGGCGGGTTGCACTGACTGTTTTCAAAATACCTAAAAATCTGCGGCAACCCACCAAACCTGTGGGAGCGAGCCTGCTCGCGAAAAACCCAAGAACACCGCCAGACATCTGGATTGACGCATTATCGTTCACACACTTCAACGGAACACCGCCAAGAGCAGGCTGGCCATGGCTATCGAAACTCTCAGGCTTCAGCTAGCGTGCATAAATCTATGGAGGTGCCATATGACTGAACGGCTACAAGTAAACATGCACGAAGCACAATCCCAACTCTCTCAACTCGGCGAACGTACCTGGCGTGGAGATACGGTTGTTATCGTCAAGGACGGCAAGCCTTATCTGAATCTGCTGCCTCATGTCGAAATTTCTCAGGCACGTAAACCTGGACGATTGAAGGGCAAAATTCGAATGTCTGCGGATTTTACAAAGACTCCCGAAGACATCATTGATGGGTTTGACGACAGCTGGTGACAGGCCGATGACCCAGCACCGGGAACAGATCCTGCCGCAGATTTCCTTGTGGGCGAGACCGCTTGCGATACGTAACATCACCACATTCCCCAAACCGACCGCTAGCAGCGGCGAGGCCGCTTGCCCCCGTCGGTCTTCAAAGCAGTCGGGGATCCCGCAAACACGAGCTGACGAGTTGTGTTTCGCACTAAGTGAAGAAACGAGTAAACAAAACCCGATCAGGAAACTGGTCGGGTTTTTTGTGTTGAATTTTTCAGTCCATCTATCACTTCGATTGCCACTTGTCTCGATAGACGAACGCTACTTGGTAGTCATAGGAGAGCAACTGAATGGCATGGTGGAAATGGGGTTGAAGAGTGCTGACCCAGTCGGGGGATACGTTGAAACCGCCATTGTTTACGTTGTTTTCAATGGGGATGCCCAGTGCTTTGATAACAGAACCATCATCGCCAAAGTCTTTCGATAACTCCTCCCCTTCGCCCATCTCGGTCCGTTTGTCATACCATTCAAGTCTGATTTTCAGTCCCATAACGTCTTCACAAATATTTTTCATTGCTGGGAGCGCGCCCCTATAAAGTATTCCAATTCCTCAGGGAAACTGACGCCTATAAGGTCTGAGAGCTCCATTACCTGACTTGCATTTAAAAGTAACTCTCCTGGTTCCACTTCGCTAAGTGGCTTGGATTCAATGAGATGGGCAACTTTCTCATTGAGTTTATTTCCTTCGATATTCAGCTCAAACTGCAGGGAGTCGTCCTGCTTCTCATCGGGGTAAAAGCCGGTGATGGAAAGATAGCGCATGCTTTTTCTCTTCAGGGACACTCTGGGTCTTCCTGCTTGGCTTAGCGCCCTTCGTTCTCCCGTTTAATGATTGAATTCGCCCAGATGGTCAACGTCGATGGCGGTTCGGGCACAGTGCTACGGCACTTCTCGTCCTGTCGTAACCTTTTTCCGCCAGATGTTTAGCATGATGGACCTCGAGGAAGTGCCTGCCATTTTTCTTAGACGGTGCCAGTGGGAACTCATATCGCACACGTCATAGATCGACAACTTGTCGTCGATGCTGAGGTTGTAGGCGGGGCTGAATTTCATGGCGGGTTCGGGCCCTTAGTGCGAGCAGAACGTGGGGCGAATTGCACTGCCTGTTTTCAAAACACCGTAAACCCATCACACGTCAATTTTGACTGGTGGTTAAAAAAAGAATGAGATCGGATGGAAACGAAACCGAGCAGGCCTGTTCAATGGCTGTAATTTGCTCCTTCGTCAATTGGTAGTCATACACGTAGTCCTCTTGATCCTTCCAGCCCATCAATACCGCGAGTTCCTCGCTTTTGATCGGAAGCTCGTGCTCATAAGAAGCAAAGTCGTCTCCCTCATTGATACCCATCACCGTGTGCTTCATGGCTCTACCGTCCTCGTTGGGTCTGCAGGTTTTGTCTGATTGCCTGATGCGTGATCAAACTCGCCCAAGTGTTTTCCGCGTTTGTTGTATTTCTCCACTGCGCCGTGCTGGAAGTCCCATTCGTAAATTGTGCCTTTTTTATCCTTCCAACGAGGACGTAGGCCCCCGCCCTTCATGCGAGTTTTGCCTGGGGCCCATTTTGCATCCGGGAAGGCCGGCAAGGTATGTGGCTTCGGGTAGTAATGATGAGAAATACTGACAACGACATAGACCGGCCTTACCCCCGACTCCACGGGAAACACCAGAATGAAATCCTTGTACTCCGGCGGATACACCGGGTTCACGATGATGCTGGCCGCCGCCGACGTCGGCGGATACACCCAAATATGCGGCGCCTGCGGTGCAGCCTCCAGCGCTGGAATGCCGAGGATATCCGAACCATCCACTGCTGGCGTCCAGATCAGCTCAACACCCTCCCCGAGATCCGCCACCTGCTGGCTGCCGCGCAGTGTGAACTGCACGACATCGACCATTTCCCAATCGCGGTTCTTACCGGTGTAAAAGCCGTATCCCTTGAGACTGCCATCAGCCTGTTGCTCGACCTGCAAGCGAACGCGGGTTCTGGCCTGTTTCAGGGCGCGCAGTTGATCTTCGGTATAGAGCGCGCTGTCGCCCAGGCTCGGTGTCCAGAACAACGCGACAACGCCGGCCAATGTGGTGGCAGTGGCAGCCTCAAGTGCCAATAAAGGTACAGCGAGAGCCGGGGCTCTAAGTGCCAGTCGACCGATGCCGAGCGAGACGGTACTGCCGCTGATGGTTTCGAGATTCAGCAGCCCGGCATCGTCTACACCACGAGCGCCGAGCCAGGCAATTTCGCCGTAATTCTTGAGACCGTCGGTCGGCATAACACCCGAAGGATTCGAGTAATCGATGATGGCGTCCGGCAGGTTGCAGGACTTGGCAAAGACACATCCGGCTTGAGCCGGCCTTTGCTTTTTCGCTATGACCTGACGGCTGCGCTCGAAGGCGTCTTGCCTGGCTAGCATGGCCTCGTAGGCTTTTTGCCTGGCATCCCGTTCGGCCAATTCGGTGGCAGTCATGTAGCGGTAAGTGACGTGATGCCCATCACCGGAGGGGGGATTCTTAATCCGCGGAATGTCCTTGTTGCCAGCCACTGATCTTCCTTTCGTTCATCCATCGGCAGCCCCGGGAAAAGGGGCTGCGCGACGTTAACGAACGTGGCTGATCGTGGCTGTAGGACGATTCCTGGATGACTCTAAGCGGTTTCTTTTTTTAACGGGACGGCAGCGCAATCCTTACGGCTCGCCGTCTTCGTGCACATGTGCCGATGAAGTTTTCCAAGCCATAGCGACGCGGTTAATTTTTCCTGGTCGCTTAAATGACGACAGCGACTGTTTTCAACACTCCGACACCAGCGGCAACATACCAAACCTGTGGGAGTGAGCCTGCTCGCGATGGCATCAGTGAATACGCCACTTAAACAAAATCCGCCACTTGAAACTCAAGCAGCGGATTTTCTTCACGGCAACGAATGATCAAAAACCTCGCAACACTCGCGACGCCTTCCGCCACCACGATCCGCGTTGATTGAAAGGATCATCCGTTAATACACAAGGCATGTCCCGCAACCGAATCCACGGCTCATCCTGCCAGTGCAACATGCAAAGCGACATCTTCGGCCAGTCCAGAACACTCAACGTTGGGCGTTCAACTGACCGCGATGGACGAGCATCACGCAGCGCCGGAATCACTTGGTGCGTCAGCCATTCGCGCAGCAACCGATACTCCGGGCAATAGTGATAAACCAGCAACGCGTAGACGCCGGACTCGCTGATCATCAGGCGTTCTTCTGCTGTGCCGTGAGCATCCACCAGCATCATCTGTCGCTGGTCTGAATCGAGTTTGCGTGACATTCGCTCGTCGAGGAATTTCCCCATCAACCGCCCCAGGTCATGAGCGCAGAACCAGGCCTGGTTCTCCACCAGAAGTGCGTGAAGGTAGATGTCGTGACGAGTGAAAAGGGTTGAAGCGAGCGGTTCAGACATGGCGAACCTCCTGAAGCGGAAGCACGCGATGGGACGTATGGATACGGCGATTCACCTTCATCATGAAGGTTGGATAGTCAGGCATTTCCTTTACCTCTAGCTGCTTTCTTAGGGCATTCGTTATGGGTGTCGGGAGCTAAGAAACCCACCAGAGACGGGCCGGACATATTCCCCTTTCGGGTCTTGTATTCGCCCACTCCCGACATAACGGGGATTTTCTCGCAGGCGTAGGGAAACCGCAGACGAAAAAAAGCCGCATGACTGTCGGGTGCGGAGGGCCGCTCTGGTTTGTAGAGTTTCTTAGGCTCGGAAGCGAGGTTAGGTTGATCAGGGGGAATCGTCAACCAGCGACTTTTCCTACCTCTAAAGAAACAAAAACGAAATCTGGACAAAGGCTGAGAGTAAATTATGCTGTGTTTATATCCAGTGTCTGGTTGCTGTTAATTTCTACGCTTGCCCGAATCCGTGTTGGTAAGCCTATGTCACGGATCTGAAGAAATTTCATTTACTTTGAGGTTTACGGGGCTAGAATGGTGATCATTCGTCACAGCTTTGACCCAGAGGAATTTCGGGCTCATGAATCTTTTTGAAACGCCATCTTTTGAATCCTTGAGCGAAACGACTTCGGGTTCCTTTGAGCCGGATACCCATCCTGTGACTGATCTTGTGCTGTTGCACAAGCTGCTTGAGATTTACGATCAAGGCCAGCTCGCCGAAATTCTCAACGATGTCAGCCCAACCCATTGGTGCCGTGAAACGATCAATCGCTGGGTCAAAGGCAAGGCATCGCCGAAGCTTTCCCACATTGAATTCACGCGCCTGGAAGCGCTGCTGCCTAAGCGTTTGAACCACAAACCATCCTTTACCTTCATCGATCTTTTCGCTGGTATTGGTGGAATCAGAAAAGGGTTTGAATCTATTGGCGGCGAATGCTTGTTCACGTCCGAATGGAACAAATACGCAGTCAAAACCTACAAGGCGAACCACTTTTGCGATCCGGTTCGCCATCGCTTCAATCTCGATATCCGCTCGGTCACGCTTTCAGACAAGCCTGAAATCAGTGACGAAGACGCCTACAAGAACATTGATCGCGAAATTCCTGATCACGATGTCCTGTTGGCAGGTTTTCCGTGCCAGCCATTCTCCCTTGCAGGTGTTTCCAAGAAAAACTCCTTGGGGCGTAAGCATGGTTTCGAGTGTGAGACCCAAGGCACTCTGTTTTTCGACGTGGCCCGGATTATCGCCGCGAAACGGCCAGCTGCGTTCCTGCTTGAAAACGTGAAAAACCTGAAAAGCCACGACAAGGGCAATACGTTCCGAATCATTTGTGAAGCACTGGATGAGTTGGGCTATGAGGTTGCAGATGTAAATGCGCCGAAGGGTTCAGACCCCAAGGTCATCGATGCAAAGCATTTCGTGCCGCAGCATCGTGAGCGAATTGTGCTGGTAGGTTTCCGTCGTGACCTGAATGTTCACCAAGGCTTCACGTTGCGTGACATCAGCAAACTGATACCAAAGCAGCGACCTAGCTTTGGTGATCTGCTTGATAAGGATGTGGATGACAAATATATCCTCACACCGAAGCTTTGGGATTATCTCTACCGTTACGCCGCGAAGCATCGTGAGAAGGGCAATGGATTTGGTTTTGGCTTGACCCGTCCAAATGACGTGGCTCGTACGCTCTCGGCGAGATACCACAAGGACGGCTCGGAAATTTTGGTTGACCGTGGATTTGTGGAAACCTTGGACTTCAATCATGAGCTGAATCAGCTCCATCGTCCGCGCCGGTTGACTCCGCACGAATGCTCGCGGCTGATGGGGTTCGACAAGCCGGGGGAGAGCAAATTTGTGATCCCTGTATCTGATACCCAGGCTTATCGCCAGTTCGGAAACTCGGTTGCCGTCCCGGTTTTTGAGGCTGTGGCTCGGTTGATGAGGGACCGGATATTAGCGGCGAAAGAAAAAACTGCTGATAAGGAGCAACCACAATTGGAGTTTGCTCTTCCTGAATGATGAGACGTGCATCTCTATTTAGAGACCGTTGAATGAAGGCTCGATTGGTGACTCAAGCCTTCACGGCATGACAGAATTCTTGAGTCGGAACACCTCGCAGAAGCAATTCTGCGGGCCTGCCTGACATTCTTCTTTTCGCCCCCTAAATTGTTCAGCGACCTTACCCATGACAAGCTTTTCGCAATGGATTGAAGACAAGAATCAAGATGAATGGTGGATATTCATCAAGCGACTTTCGGCAAACGACACAGGACTCACGGGTGGAAATGGGGTAGGTATTTATGTGCCCAAAGCAGTTGTAGGCATAGCGTTGCCGTCCATTTCGAGCACTTCTTGTATGAATCCTGACTGTAGTCTGACGGCGCAGGTCACCTCACATGGTTTTCCAGAACAGACGCTGAGAGGTATTTACTACAACAATCGCCATTTCGATGGACCAGGGTCGCGCAACGAACACCGTTTGACGAGATGGAATACAGACGTTAAAAACAGTCCCGCCCAAGATCCGGAGAATACGGGGGCACTAGCGATCTTTGCGTTCCATGTACCTCATTTGGGTCGAGACTCAGAGTTTTTGGATATCTGGATTTGCAAGAGCTTGGAAGAGGAAGAGTTTGTTGAGAACAAGATCGGTGAGGTAATTCCCGGTACTACGCTTTTTGACCGGGGTGACAGGCTGTTTGCCGGCTTTGCTCCGAGTCCGGATAAAGAGTCTAGCAATGTTGCGATTCCGCCTGCTTGGGAGGATGCATTCCCTAGTGGCGAAGAGATTATTGCCTATCTACTCGCAGTATTTAGTTCCGTGAAGTCAACGCCTGATGAGCTCGTCCTCGAACGGCGTGACAACGAATACAAACTGTTCCGTCAGATTGAAGAATTTCACATTCTGCATCAGGTTCAGAAGGGATTTGGTTCCGTCGAGGAATTCATGCAGATGGCGAACTCGGTCAGCAATCGCCGCAAATCAAGATCGGGAAAGTCACTTGAGATACATCTTGAGCATCTCTTTCGGCAATTTGGACTTGTGGCGTTCAGTACTCAGTGCAAAACAGAGGGCAACAAGCGGCCTGATTTCATCTTCCCGTCATGCGCCGATTATCATGACCTTGCGTTCCCCGATCAAAATTTGCGTATGCTGGCTGTCAAAACAACCTGCAAGGACCGCTGGCGTCAGGTTCTAAATGAAGCCAACAGGGTGGACAGAATCCATCTGTTTACTCTTCAAGAAGGCGTTTCTCCTCATCAATTTGCCGAGATGAAGGCCGCGAACGTCAAGTTGGTGGTGCCTAGACCATTGCACACGAAGTACCCGGATGAGGTGCGTGACAAGCTTATGACTTTGAGCGATTTTATTGTGGAAACCAAAAGTCTACGCTGAGGCACCTCGACTTTGAAGACTTCGGGGGAGCGTGGGGATGCTAGTTTCAGGCCGCTCCTCGTCCATAGCCGAGGCGGTGGCATCCATTTCACGAGCCAGATCTGATGAGGTGGATAGCCTAAATCTTGGTTGGCAATGAGGTTTTCCAGGTAGAGCTGAAATGGACATAGTTGACTCGGCAACTCGCTCCAAGATGATGTCCGGCATTCGCGGTAAGAATACTGTCCCGGAAATGGTGGTCAGAAGATTCCTGCATGCTCGAGGCTATCGGTACCGAGTCCATAGGAAAGATCTTCCGGGCAAACCTGATCTTGTACTTCCTGGTCTGAAAGTCTGTATTTTTGTCCATGGTTGCTTCTGGCATCGCCATCCGGGTTGCGTCTATTCAACGACTCCAAAGACACGACCCGAATTCTGGAGCGAAAAATTTCAGAAGAATGTAATTCGAGATTTAGCCAACATCGACGCTCTTGAAGCTGCCGGCTGGAATGTTTTGATTGTTTGGGAATGCCATCTTAAGAATGATCCCGATACTTTGGAGCGACTGGCGGAGAAATTGCGCGTTATCGCCTCTGGCCATTCAATATGCTGATTGCGTAGACAGGGCGCATTCAAAGGTTGGAGCTGGAGCCAACACTGATGGTGGGCGCGAACTGCGCAGTTCTGGGTAGGTAGGATAATTCGAGAAGCGTTTTCTGTTCAGCTAGCAGGGAGTTGGCTCTTCCTTGAGCCGATACGATTAGCCCTTGGGAGGAAACGGATCATCTCCGTAGGTGTTGCGCTCTCGAATTTGCCCATTCTGTCCATGTATGAACATTTCGCTTCCTTGGTTTTTTGCGATCTCGCGCGCGAGCTGAATAGCTTCTGCTTGCGTGTTCACAACCTTTGTTGCCTTTGAGTTGCCCGCGCCTTTGACGGCCCAGTCGTCTCCATGTGGAACGACATGCTGATTTTTCTTGGACATGATTACAATCCTCTCAATGTGGATGTCTGTGCATTGGCAAAAATGCCTAGCTTGCCGATTTACTTTGGAAACAAGATCTCGTGCGAAACCCAGTCTCCGACGATCAGCCGTTGACACCGCTCAAAGGTCGTCCATACTCACGCCCCGCATTTCCCAAATGCTTTCGTGATTGTGGGTTCCCCCGATTACGGCCCGTACGAGTGGGCTTTGTTCACCAGTACGGTCAAGGCCCACAGCATCCGCTCTAACGGTTGCTGTGGGTTTCTTGTTTTTGCCCCCTCATCTTCTCGCCATCTCTCGATAGCAGACGTCAAGGCTCTATTCTTGGCTACTTCTGTGCCAGATGCTCAGTGGTTAACAGTCGTTCGCCATAAAGATTGAGCAGGAGCCACTAACTGCGGCTCCGCTCTGACTTATTTCTCATTCAAAAAAGTGCGATGGACCAAAAAAACACATCGTTACTTTAGGCTGTGCACTCAGGAATCAATCCCAGCTCAACGCCCCACCAGTCTGATACTCAATAACCCGAGTCTCAAAGAAATTCTTCTCTTTCTTCAAGTCCATAATCTCGCTCATCCAAGGGAACGGGTTCGTAGTCCCCGGATACTCTTCCTTCAACCCAATCTGCGACAAACGACGGTTAGCAATAAACTTCAGGTAATCCTCCATCATCGCCGCATTCATGCCCAATACCCCGCGAGGCATAGTGTCACGCGCGTATTCAATCTCCAGCTGAGTACCCTGCAGAATCATCTGCGAAGCCTCTTCCTTCATCTCGGCATCCCACAAGTGCGGGTTTTCGATTTTGATCTGGTTGATCACGTCGATGCCGAAGTTCAGGTGCATGGATTCGTCGCGCAGGATGTACTGGAACTGCTCGGCGACGCCGGTCATTTTGTTGCGGCGGCCCATGGAGAGGATCTGGGTGAAGCCGCAGTAGAAGAAGATGCCTTCCAGAACGCAGTAGTAGGCGATCAGGTTGCGCAGCAGCTCTTTGTCGGTTTCGACGGTGCCGGTTTCGAACTTCGGATCGGAGATCGAGCGGGTGTATTTGAGGCCCCAGGTGGCTTTTTTCGCGACCGATGGGATCTCGTGGTACATGTTGAAGATCTCGCCTTCATCCATGGCCAGCGATTCGATGCAGTACTGGTAGGCGTGGGTGTGGATCGCCTCTTCGAAGGCCTGGCGCAGGATGTACTGGCGGCATTCCGGGTTGGTGATCAGGCGGTACACGGCCAGGACCAGGTTGTTGGCAACCAGGGAGTCGGCGGTGGAGAAGAAGCCGAGGTTGCGCATGACGATGCGGCGCTCGTCGTCGGTCAGGCCTTCCGGGTCTTTCCAGAGGGCGATGTCGGCGGTCATGTTGACTTCTTGCGGCATCCAGTGATTTGCGCAACCGTCCAGGTACTTCTGCCAGGCCCAGTCGTACTTGAACGGTACGAGTTGGTTGAGATCGGCGCGGCAGTTGATCATGCGCTTTTCGTCGACAGCGACGCGGGCGGAGGCGCCTTCGAGTTCGGCGAGGCCTTCGGCGACGTCGAGGGTGTCCAGGGCAGCTTTGGCACGGGCGATTGCGGCAGAGTCGTTCGCGGTAACGGCGCGAGCTTCTTGAGCGGCGACACCACCTGCGGTGTCGAGTCGGTCCATGTTGGCTTCGGTCGCGTGGCCGGCGTTAGCGCCTTTTACCACGGCTTCGCCGCTGTCTTCTTTGTCGAATTCGTCCCAGCTCAGCATGACGTGTCGTCTCCTGCGTGAGGGCCAGATGCCCGTGTGATGGTTTTTCACACGGTCGGTCTGACCGCGTTGGATCTTAAGGAATCGTTTTTTGCAGCCAAGGCAGGCAATAAAACAGAATTTTGTACGGGGTTCCGAGAGCCACTGATGGGCGCAACCAGCGTTAAACGCTACTGCGGGGCTTCAGACTGGCGTTTCATCCCTGTAAGGGGATATTGCAGGCCCGTTAAGGCGGCATTATAGGGAAATTTTTGCCGGCGTGGTGCGGCGAATCGGCTCATGGAACGGCCGGAAGGGCGGGTTTTTCGGGCAAACCGAGGGAATACAGGGCTTTGGCCGGTGTAGTTTTTTTTTCGTAAATTTTGACGCTGGATTGTTTCTGCTCAAAAAACAGTCAAAAACGCCGCTTTTCACTACATGTTGTGTTTCGTAGCGGTTTTCGCGGTCTGCAAACACAACTGAGCCCGACCGGAGCCGGGCTGGATTCGACCTTCAGTTGTCAGCTGAAATGGCCCGATTCGGTGCAGTCGAGATCAGCCGTTAGAGCAGCCGTTACCCATCACGCTGTAGCTCAGAATATGGCGTTCGCCCTTGGAGTCTTCGTATTCCATTTTCATCGGGACAACTTCACACACGTTCGGTACTTCGCTCATGGAAACAACTTTGGCGATGTCCAGGTGAGTGGCGTAAGTGTATTGCTCAACGGCCGGTTGTTGCTGTGCGACATCAGTCGGGACCTCGTCTGCCATGGCGGTTGCGCACAGGCTGCTGAGGGCCAGAACTAATAAAGCTTTCATTTCGGATTTACCTTTTAGAGGTCGAATGGGGTCACGCAACCTTTGTGGGGTTGCGTGTGGAGCTTCGGTATCGGAGTGTTTGATTAACTGCCTTCGTGGGGGCTGCAACTCGGTTAATCAGGTTGCCTTGTTGGCGGGGCAGATTTTAGGCGTGGGGTTTTCATTCATATAGGCGTGGTTTTGATAAACACCTTTGACGGAATTCGTAACAATCCTCGAATATCGTTGTAAGAAGCGTTTGGCTGGCGGTCTTGGTGATGGAGTTTTTTTCAGGTAGACCGCGTCGAACTCATCGCGGGCAAGCCTCGCTCCCACAGGAGGGGTGTGATATTTGGGACGTGTGTTCCAGGCTTGTTTTGGGCTTTTCAGGACATTTTGTAGGGGCTTGTTACTACCATCGTCGAATGGTTCTATAGGCCCGGCCCGGCTACAACTGGGGCCATACAAAAACAACTATTCCACCGAGGTAAGAAAGATGAGTGCGGCTTCTCTGTATCCCGTTCGTCCCGAGGTTCTGGCTAACACGCTGACTGACGAGGCAACCTACAAAGCCATGTACCAGCAGTCGGTCGTCAACCCGGACGGCTTCTGGCGCGAGCAAGCCAAGCGCCTCGACTGGATCAAGCCTTTCACCACGGTGAAGCAGACGTCTTTCGACGATCACCATGTCGACATCAAATGGTTCGCCGACGGCACGCTGAACGTTTCCTACAACTGCCTCGACCGTCATCTGGCCGAGCGCGGCGATCAAGTCGCGATCATTTGGGAAGGGGATGATCCTTCCGAAAGCCGCAACATCACCTACCGCGAGCTGCATGAACAAGTCTGCAAGTTCGCCAACGCCTTGCGCGGCCAGGATGTGCACCGCGGCGACGTGGTGACTATCTATATGCCGATGATCCCCGAAGCCGTGGTCGCCATGCTGGCCTGCACCCGGATCGGCGCGATTCACTCGGTGGTGTTCGGTGGTTTCTCGCCGGAAGCCCTGGCCGGTCGCATCATCGACTGCAAATCCAAAGTGGTGATCACGGCTGACGAAGGTATTCGTGCCGGCAAGAAGATCCCGCTCAAGACCAACGTCGACGACGCGCTGACCAACCCGGAAACCAGCAGCATCCAGAAAGTCATCGTGTGCAAGCGCACCGGTGGCGACATCAAGTGGAACCAGCATCGCGACATCTGGTTTGAAGACTTGATGAAAGTGGCGGGCAGCGTCTGCGCGCCGAAAGAGATGGGCGCCGAAGAAGCGCTGTTCATCCTTTACACCTCCGGTTCGACCGGCAAGCCGAAGGGCGTGCAACACACTACCGGCGGCTACTTGTTGTATGCAGCCATGACCCATGAACGTGTGTTCGACTACCGTCCTGGCGAAATCTTCTGGTGCACCGCCGACGTCGGCTGGGTCACTGGCCACAGTTACATCGTCTACGGCCCGCTGGCCAATGGCGCGACCACGCTGTTGTTCGAAGGCGTACCGAACTACCCGGACATTACCCGAGTGGCGAAGATCGTCGACAAGCACAAGGTCAACATCCTCTACACCGCGCCGACCGCGATCCGCGCGATGATGGCGTCGGGCACTGCGGCGGTTGAGGGCGCTGACGGCAGCAGCCTGCGCCTGCTCGGTTCGGTCGGTGAGCCGATCAACCCGGAAGCCTGGGATTGGTACTACAAGAATGTCGGCAAGTCCCGTTGCCCGATCGTCGATACCTGGTGGCAGACTGAAACCGGCGGCAACATGATGAGCCCTCTGCCGGGTGCTCACGCGCTCAAGCCGGGTTCGGCGGCACGTCCGTTCTTCGGTGTGGTGCCAGCATTGGTGGACAACCTCGGTAACATCATCGAGGGCGTTGCCGAGGGCAACCTGGTGATTCTCGATTCGTGGCCGGGCCAGGCACGTACCCTGTACGGCGACCATGACCGCTTCGTCGATACCTACTTCAAGACCTTCCGCGGCATGTATTTCACGGGTGACGGTGCGCGTCGCGATGCGGATGGTTACTACTGGATCACCGGTCGCGTGGATGACGTGCTCAACGTGTCCGGCCACCGCATGGGTACTGCCGAGATCGAAAGCGCGATGGTCGCTCACCCGAAAGTCGCCGAAGCGGCGGTGGTCGGTGTGCCGCACGACATCAAGGGGCAGGGCATTTATGTCTACGTCACCCTGAACGGTGGCGAAGAGCCGAGCGAGCAACTGCGCCTGGAGCTGAAAAACTGGGTGCGTAAGGAGATTGGTCCGATTGCTTCGCCGGATGTAATCCAGTGGGCGCCGGGGCTGCCGAAAACCCGTTCGGGCAAGATCATGCGGCGGATTCTGCGCAAGATTGCGACGGCTGAATACGATGGGTTGGGGGATATTTCGACCTTGGCGGATCCGGGTGTGGTGCAGCATTTGATTGATACGCACAAGACCATGAATGTTGCTTAAGTAGCGGGTCTGGAGTGATGAAGCCCTGCCGGGTGGTGAGCCTGGTGGGGTTTTTTATTGTCTGGGGTTTTGTGGTGCCAGGTCGGGCCCCTTCGCGAGCAAGCCCGCTCCCACAGGGGATTTGCGGTGCATGTGGGATCTGCGTGGTAACCCGATCAAATGTGGGAGCGGGCTTGCTCGCGAAGAGGCCGGGTCAGGCGCTGCATAAACAACAGCCAATAATTATCGGCTTCAGTTGTAGGCCCTTTCCCACTGTTACCCATCCCCCTTCAAGTAACTGAATGTGTAACCGCCCACACCCATCCGGGGCATTGGGAAACGCTAAACCCCATTCCCGGGCCTCCTCAGCCCTCCAGAAAAATAAGACATAACGCCAAGCTTGCCGGATTAGAAGGGTTTGCCAATAATAGGCCCGCAATTTGCAATGTAGATCGGTTCACTGTCTTTTGCTCTCGCATGATTTTGCAGGGCTGTCAACGCGCTCAGGCGGCTTTCTCGGTGCTTCTGTAATTAGTTGTCGCATTGAAGAAATATCGGCTTCGGGCCTGTCGTTAGAATGCCGATCACTCGCTCGTTGTTGTTCGCGTTGAAAAAAGCGCGCGATTCCTATAGCGCAGCATCGCTTTGTGGTTCTACTCACTCGCACATTGGGCTGTCGCTCACTCTGCCGTTTTTGCCCTTTACCGATGGAGTCCCAAGATGAAGAAACTCGTGCTGCTTGGCGCCCTGGCACTGTCCGTGCTGTCCCTGCCAACCTTCGCCGATGAAAAGCCTCTGAAAATCGGCATCGAAGCGGCTTACCCTCCGTTCGCTTCCAAAGCGCCGGACGGCAGCATCGTGGGTTTCGACTACGACATCGGCAACGCCCTGTGCGAGCAGATGCAGGTCAAGTGCGTGTGGGTCGAGCAAGAGTTCGACGGTCTGATCCCGGCACTTAAAGTGCGCAAGATCGACGCGATCCTGTCGTCGATGTCGATCACCGAAGACCGCAAGAAGTCTGTCGACTTCACCAACAAGTACTACAACACTCCGGCGCGCCTGGTCATGAAGGCCGGCACTCAAGTCACCGACGGCCTGACTGAGTTGAAGGGCAAGAACATCGGCGTGCAACGTGGTTCGATCCACGAGCGTTTCGCCCGTGAAGTCCTGGCCCCGCTGGGTGCCGAGATCAAGCCTTACGGTTCGCAGAACGAAATTTACCTCGACGTGGCCGCCGGCCGCCTCGACGGCACCGTGGCAGACGCTACGCTGCTGGATGACGGTTTCCTGAAAACCGACGCTGGCAAAGGCTTCGCCTTCGTTGGCCCGGCGTTCACCGACGTCAAATACTTCGGCGACGGCGTAGGTATCGCGGTTCGCAAGGGCGACGCGCTGAAAGACAAGATCAACACCGCGATCGTTGCCATTCGTGATAACGGTAAATACAAGCAAATCCAGGACAAGTACTTCGCCTTCGATATCTACGGCAAGTAAAACGCTGCGGCGACAAGTCCGAAATGGCGCAAGCAACAGGATCTCTGAGGTTTGCGCCATTTTTTCATCCCAACTTTCGAGGACCTGAATCATGTTGAAAGGCTACGGGGCTGTCATCCTCGATGGCGCATGGCTGACGCTTCAGCTCGCCTTGTCGTCCATGGTCCTGGCCATCGTTCTGGGGCTGATCGGCGTTGCGCTGCGTCTGTCGCCGATTCGCTGGCTGGCCTGGCTGGGCGATCTGTATTCCACGGTGATCCGCGGTATTCCCGATCTGGTGCTGATCCTGCTGATTTTCTACGGCGGCCAGGACCTGCTCAACCGCGTCGCACCGCTGCTCGGTTTTAACGACTACATCGACTTGAACCCGTTGGCCGCCGGTATCGGCACCTTGGGTTTCATCTTCGGTGCGTACCTGTCGGAAACCTTCCGCGGCGCCTTCATGGCGATCCCGAAGGGGCAGGCAGAAGCCGGCATGGCGTATGGCATGAGCAGTTTTCAGGTGTTCTTCCGGGTGTTGGTGCCGCAGATGATTCGTCTGGCGATTCCGGGTTTCACCAACAACTGGCTGGTATTGACCAAGGCGACCGCGCTGATTTCGGTGGTGGGCCTGCAAGACATGATGTTCAAGGCCAAGCAGGCGGCAGATGCCACCCGCGAGCCTTTCACCTTCTTCCTCGCAGTGGCGGCGATGTACCTGGTGATCACCAGTGTCTCGTTGCTGGCATTGCGTCACCTTGAGAAGCGCTACTCGGTAGGCGTAAGGGCGGCTGATCTATGATCTTCGACTACAACGTCATTTGGGAGGCCTTGCCGCTGTACCTCGGCGGCTTGGTGACTACCCTCAAATTGCTCGCGCTGTCGCTGTTTTTCGGCCTGTTGTGCGCCTTGCCACTGGGCTTGATGCGCGTCTCGAAGAACGCGGCCGTCAACATGAGCGCCTGGCTTTACACCTACGTGATCCGCGGCACGCCGATGCTGGTGCAGCTGTTTTTGATCTACTACGGGTTGGCGCAATTCGAAGCGGTACGTGAAAGTTTCCTCTGGCCGTGGCTGTCCAGCGCAACGTTCTGTGCGTGCCTGGCCTTTGCGATCAACACCAGCGCCTACACCGCCGAGATCATCGCCGGCAGCCTGCGTGCCACGCCGAACGGCGAGATCGAAGCCGCCAAGGCCATGGGCATGTCGCGCTACAAAATGTACAAGCGCATCCTGCTGCCATCGGCCCTGCGCCGGGCGCTGCCACAGTACAGCAACGAAGTGATCATGATGCTGCAGACCACCAGTCTGGCGTCCATCGTGACCCTGATCGACATCACCGGTGCCGCGCGCACGGTCAACGCCCAGTTCTACCTGCCGTTCGAGGCGTACATCACCGCCGGCGTGTTCTACCTGTGCCTGACCTTCATTCTGGTGAAGCTGTTCAAAATGGCCGAGCGCCGCTGGCTGGGCTATCTGGCCCCGCGGAAGCACTGATATGGAACGCATCGATCATGCATTGCCGTGGAGCCACCTGGGCAGCGAACGCCAGATTTCGGTGTTCCGCTTCGGTAGTGGCGAGCGCAAGGCTTACATCCAGGCCAGCCTGCACGCCGATGAGCTGCCGGGGATGCGCACGGCCTGGGAGCTGAAAAAGCGCCTGACCGAACTCGAATCCCAGGGCTTGCTCAACGGTGTGATCGAGTTGGTGCCGGTGGCCAACCCACTGGGCCTCGGTCAACTGCTGCAGGGCAATCACCAAGGGCGTTTCGAAGCGGGCAGCGGCAAGAACTTCAACCGCGATTTCGTCGAGCTGAGCGCGCCAGTTGCTGCTGAGCTGGAAGGGCACCTCGGTGATGATCCGCACGCCAACATCCGTTTGATCCGCCAAACCATGAGCGATGCGCTTGTTGCATTGCCGCCGGCCGCGAGTCAGTTGCAAGGCATGCAGCGCATCTTGCTCAGCCACGCCTGCACCGCTGACGTGGTGCTGGATTTGCACTGCGACGCGGAAGCGGCGCTGCACATGTATGCCTTGCCGCAACACTGGCCGCAGTGGCGTTCGTTGGCCGCGCACTTGAACGTGCGGGTCGGTCTGCTCGCGGAAGATTCCGGCGGCAGTTCCTTCGACGAAGCCTGCTCGCTGCCGTGGGTGCGTCTGTCGCGCCTGTTCCCTGATGCACAGATTCCGCTGGCGTGTCTGGCGACTACCATTGAATTAGGTGGTCAGGCCGATACCGGTCGTCTTGAGTCTGAGGCTCATGCCGAAGGCATTCTGGCGTTCCTCGCCGAGCAAGGCCTGATCAGCGGCGAATGGCCCAAGCCTGCGCAAGAAGCGTGCGAAGGCCTGCCGTTCGAAGGCACTGAATTGCTGTTTGCGCCGCACCCTGGTGTGGTGAGTTTTCTGCGTAAACCCGGTGAGTGGATCGAAGCCGGTGACGAGATTTTTGAAGTGATCGATCCGTTGTCGGATCGGGTCAGCACGGTGTGTGCTGGTACGTCCGGGGTGCTGTTTGCCATTGAACGGCTGCGTTATGCCCAACCCGGTTTCTGGCTGGCCAAGGTGGCGGGGCGCGAAGCGCTGCGTCACGGGCGCTTGCTCAACGACTGACTGACTGTTTTTGTGAGAACCGACCGCATGTACAAACTTGAAGTCCAAGACCTGCATAAACGCTATGGCAGTCACGAAGTGCTCAAGGGTGTGTCCCTGAAAGCGGCGGCTGGCGATGTGATCAGCATCATCGGCTCCAGTGGCTCCGGCAAAAGTACCTTCCTGCGCTGCATCAACCTGCTGGAGCAGCCGCACGCGGGCAAGATTCTGCTCAACAATGAAGAGCTGAAACTGGTCGCCAACAAGGACGGCGCGCTGAAGGCGGCCGACCCGAAACAGCTGCAACGCATGCGTTCGCGCCTGTCGATGGTGTTCCAGCATTTCAACCTGTGGTCGCACATGACCGCGCTGGAAAACATCATGGAAGCGCCGGTTCACGTACTGGGCATGTCCAAGGCCGAAGCCCGCGAAAAAGCCGAGCACTACCTGAACAAAGTGGGCGTGGCTCACCGCAAAGACGCATACCCTGGCCACATGTCCGGCGGCGAACAGCAGCGTGTGGCCATTGCCCGTGCGCTGGCGATGGAACCTGAGGTCATGCTGTTTGACGAACCGACGTCGGCACTCGACCCGGAACTGGTCGGCGACGTGCTGAAAGTCATGCAGGCCCTGGCCCAGGAAGGCCGGACCATGGTGGTGGTGACGCACGAAATGGGCTTTGCTCGTGAGGTGTCGAACCAGTTGGTGTTCCTGCACAAAGGTGTTGTCGAAGAAAGTGGCAACCCGCGTGAAGTGCTGGTTAATCCGCAGTCTGAACGTTTGCAACAATTCCTCTCGGGCAGCCTCAAGTAATAGCTCCCGTTACGCACCAAATTAGGTCATGCTGCGCACCGCGCGCCAGATGGTCTAATTTGGTTGCAGCCGCTTTCGGCTTCTAACACTGTTCTCGTTTCGGATTGCCCGCCATGACTGCCCATCGAATTGGTTTCCTGATTTGGCCCAGCACTAAAGCACTGACGCTTGCGCTGGCTGAGGAGGCCTTGCGTGTTGCCCAGCGTGTGCATCCGGATGTGGTTTACGAACTGTCGTTTTTGCAGGCCGAACCGCCGACCGAAGGCGCCTGGCAATTGCCGGGTGAACCTTGGGCCGGCAAGCTCGAAAATTTCCAGAAGTTGTTTCTGCTTGCCGATGAGCCGCCGGCCACACTCGCGCCGGCGCTCAGCAGTGCGTTGAAACAACTGGTGCGCGCCGGTTGCGTGATTGGCGGATTGTCGGCCGGTGTTTACCCATTGGCGCAATTGGGTTTGCTCGACGGCTATCGCGCTGCCGTGCATTGGCGCTGGCAGGACGATTTCGCCGAACGCTTTCCGAAAGTTATCGCCACCAGTCATTTGTTCGATTGGGATCGCGATCGACTGACCGCGTGTGGCGGCCTGTCGGTACTCGATTTGCTGTTGGCAGTACTGGCCCGTGATCACGGCGCCGAGCTGGCCGGCGCCGTGTCCGAAGAACTGGTGGTCGAACGCATCCGCGAAGGCGGCGAACGCCAGCGTATCCCGCTGCAAAACCGTCTCGGTTCCAGCCATCCGAAGCTCACTCAAGCCGTGTTGCTGATGGAAGCCAACATCGAAGAGCCGCTGACCACCGACGAAATCGCCCAACATGTGTGCGTGTCCCGCCGGCAGTTGGAGCGGATCTTCAAGCAATACCTCAATCGTGTGCCGAGCCAGTACTACCTGGAATTGCGCCTTAACAAGGCGCGGCAGATGTTGATGCAAACCAGCAAGTCGATCATCCAGATCGGCCTGTCGTGTGGCTTCTCCTCGGGGCCGCACTTCTCCAGCGCCTACCGCAATTTCTTCGGTGCTACGCCGCGGGAAGATCGCAACCAGCGGCGCAGCAGCAGCCCGTTCGAGTTGTCGTCGGTGCCGCCCGAGCGCAGCTGAGTTACTCGTCGATCTCGGAGCTTGCAGAGGTGGAAATTTCCATTTCACCTCGGTTGATGATCTCGTCCACCCCGAAATCCGCTCCCGTGCGTTCGTAATAACTGATCAGCCGTAACAGGCTTTCCTCCGTAAGCGGATTGCCTCTCAAGGAAATGCTTTCTCCAATTTCCGCGGGCAGTTCCATCAAATCGCTAGGCACTTCGGTGATTGCATTCGAGCTCAGGTCTACCCAATCCAAATTATCCAAGTGAAGCAGGCCGTTCGGTAATTCGGTGATTGCGGTGTTATCGAGCAGGAGGGTCGACAGGTCCGGCATCTGGCTCAGGTCAATGGTCCGCCCCAGAGGGTTGGAGCCCAGGTCGAGGTAATCGAGCTGTACCATTCCAGCCAGTGCGTTTGCCGACTCTTCTGTCAGTCTGACGCGGCAAGTGGGAAGTGAAAGCGACCGCAATTGGCCCATGTTAAACACGGCATCTGGAATGTTGCCCAGCGTGCAGTCGCGCAATCTCAGGCTTTTGAGGTTGGGAAACGATTCCAGGAAACGGCCGATATGCGTCACGCCACCGGCACTTTGAACCTCCAACGTCGACACATGGCTGAAGTCTGCATTCAGGGCAGGTAGTTGCCCGTTGATGATCGTACGGATCCTCAGTTCGTAGGTGGCCTCTGTGGAGTCGTTGAAGTCATCCAGTTCGGATTCATGCTGCCAGCATTGCTCCAGCGCCTGCTTGAACTCGTCACGGTTGGCTTGTTCGGCAAAGAGTTGGGCGGGGTCGAAAGGCTCGCCGGTCAGCGGGTGGCGGGCTGGTAGGTCTGCGGTCCAGGCAGACAAATCGGTTTTCAATCGAGCCAGCTCGGCTTCCAGGCGCGTCAGCTCTGCCCGGCCATCCTCCAGCGTGCCCGGCAACTCGTAGACAAATTCGCTGGCTTGCTCGACCTCCATGCTTGGGTAAAGCTTTTGAACGCGATCAATGTCCGCCTCGGGGGCATAGATGCCCATGTCGTAAGCGGTGTCGAAATGGTGTTGCTTGACGAGCTGTCGCGAGCGGTTGGAAATCGGGTTGTGCGTGAGGTGCACGCCGCGGTTGTCGTACAGCGAGCTCTCGAACAACTCGGCAGGCAATTCGCTGATCTTGTTGTTCATCAACAGGAGGGTGTCGAGTTTTGGGTGCTGCAGGGCTCCGGTCGGGATGTCGGTCAGGTGGGTATTGCTTAGATCAAGGTGAACCAGTTCTTTCATCGAGTCGATGCGGGGTACGATTTCGAACGGGTTTTTATACAGACCCAGCACGACCAATTTGTCCAGGGACATCAGCTTCGACCATGTGGCGGCGTTTACCCCGATACCGCAATCGCTGAGCACCAGTGCATCAAGGTTCGGCATTCGGGTAATGGCATCGGGGAGGGTGATCAGGTCAAAGCGGCGCAGTTCCAGGCGGCGAAGCCCATTAAAGCGGTTCAGGAATTCCGGTATTCCCTGCGCTGCATGATCGCCTTCCAGAGAAAGCAGCGATACATGGCTGAAGTCCGCGGTCAGTGTCGGCAAATCGCCGGGGATCGGTTCTGCAAACTTCAGCACATACTGCCCGCTCCCATCCGGCGCATCAAAATCCCGTTCGGACTGTCGGCGCCAGCTGCGCTGGATTTCCTGAGCGAGCTGTGTGCGATTGCGGCGCGCGATATCACGGTCCAGATCGTTCAGTGCAAGGCGTGTTTGCGGGTGTACGGTCGGTGCATCGTTTATCCAGTGGCTTAAATCCCGATGCAGCCGGGCCAGTTCGTTGGCCAGGCGTGAAAGTTCTATACGGGCGCCATCGGGATGACGCTGCAGCATGAGGACCATGGCCTGGTTTTCTTCCTCGGAGAGGCTTGGGTAAACCTCGCGAACCCGGTCGTTGAGCGTTGGTGTCGGGGGGGCCGTGCGGCGGTAACCTTCCGTACCCCCAGGCAGGCGCATGGTTGTTGGGTCGTAGAAGGGTTTTCGATGGGGGTTTTTCGCAAACAGTGCACGAAGCTGTGGGTGGTCCAGAGCCTTGGCGGCAATGCGCTGTTTGAACGTCTGGCCTTCGTCAAGGGAAAAGCCCAGTGTGGTGCGCTCGGCATCCGGCAGCGCGTGAAGGATAGCCTGATAAAAATCTCCAGAGAACGTCGGCGTTTGGGTGTCATCAAGCGTCTGATAAACGCCGTCTTCGCTGCGCACCAGCGTTTTTCGGATCGATGCGTCAACTGGCCCGATGCTGTCGCGCACGATCCCGTCATGGACAAAGTCCCTCACCTCGATGCGCACATTGGCGGGCCATTCGGGTAGCAACTCCAGACTGTGCAAGGCTAGCGTGTGGGTGTCTGCGCTTGTCAGGGCATCAGAAAAAAGGCCTTCATAAGCTCGGCTAGCGCGCACCGCTTCCAGGGCTTTCCTGGCGACGTCCTTCAGGCGTTGAGGTATGACCCCGTTGTGTATTTGTCTCAGTTCGGCGCCAGAAGCATTACTCACCAGTTCCTGGGCGATATCGGTCGGTAATCCCTTAAAGTCGTCGAGCATTCGCTGTGTCGGTAGATCTTCTGTCTTCTCCTGTTCGCGATAGCGAAGTTCGAACAGCGACTTGCGGTAGTTTCGGGCAGTGTCCGCGGTCTGCTTGCGCAATGCAGGTGTCTGGGATCCCGGTTCCGGCAGGGCGTTATCGACAGGCCATGAGTCGAATCGGGTCAGTAACTGACGTTGTATGACCGGATCGGCCTTGCGATATTGCTCAGGCTGGTCGCTACCCATCTGTTCGATAAACGTCTGAATGTCCCGATCGATCCTGAAACGCTTGATGGTGTCGGTCAGCAGCGATGGCGGGCGATGGTTTTCGACATGGATTTCTCGCAGTACGTTGTCGTGATAACCACTGATCCGCAGAATCTGCTCGCGCTCGGCGCTGGAAAACGATTCGACACTGTGCCCAAGACGCCGCATGACGGTTTCCCGGTCCCAATGCAGTGGTTGCTCCAGTTCTGTTTGCCAGGCGCCATAACCGTTGTGTCGCAATGACGGCTTATAGGTGTCGACGCGGCTTGGGTGTTCAATCTGAAACTGACCGGTTTCGCGAGTCGCTTGCACGGCGTACAGCTTTCCTTCGAGGGGGAGCAGCGTCTTGCCCGCATGCTGGTACAGGCCGAGACGATCGGGTTTTCCCTCATCGGGCAGTTTGATGGCTTGTTCGTACGGCGTTAAATCCGGCTTCCAGTACTTGGTTTTGCCTTCTGGCGCCGGCACCGGTTTAAGGGGTGCGATCAGTGCCGCCGTTTCGCGAGAAATGAGGCGACTGAATGTACCGGCGACGATGGCACCGCCTACCGCGAATGTCCCTACTTGAATCGCCGTTTCGACGATGCCGATCAGATGTCCAAACGCCGCTTTTTTCAGCCCTTCGGCCCAGTCAATGACCCCCTCGAACGTCTCGTCGAGTAGCTGGTAGGCCATATAGGCCAGCATCAGCTCGCCCAGAAACGGCACAAAGGGCAGGGCAACGAAAGACGCCACCTCAAGGATGGTCGAGGCGACTTTACTGAGCGCGTCCCACAGCGCCCATCGCGCAGCTTGATCGACGCGAGCAGTGGAGACGGCGAGCGAACTGGCATCGTTGATGATCTTGTTCAGCTGGCGCTGGTACAGATGATTCCACAGGTCTGCTCTGAATGGCGTCATCGAAAACTGCAGGTTGGGCTTGTTGATGGGCGTTTCGCGCCAGCTTGGCAACGGGTCGCCATGGCTGTGTTGATGCCATGTCACGGTTTGCAGGCGGCTGTTCAGGTCGGCGAAGAAGTGCCCCCGTTCTGCGTGATCGACGAAGCGGCTGAAGAAGGTTTGATAAGCAGGCGAGCGAAGCTTGCGGGTCAGCTCGGTCATGAACGCCACGGTGTCGGGGTATAGCTTGAGTGGATGCTCCGGGTCGTCCGGAATGTAGGCGATGATCCGGGTTGCCTTGGTTGCCCGGCCTGCTTTGGCGCCAAAGATGACAATGCCGGTCAGCGATGAAGACATCATGGTCAGGTCGTGACAGTGCAGGGGGTGACCGTCCCAAAGTATGCTCGCGCGTCCTTCCAGTACGCGGTAGATCGCGTTAAAGGCGTCGCTATTAATCTCCTGGCGCGCATGGGCCAGGTGCAATGCAGACCGCAGAGCGGCTTTGTTCGTGCTCAAGACCTGTTGTTTCAAAACGGCCCCGGCCACCCGGTTGGTCAACCCCAGATTGTCTTTGAGATAGGCGTTGTACTGGCCGCCAATGTCCAGCTCCCGGCACAACCGGGTAAAGCCTTGAACCGTGATTTTTTTGCAGACCTGCGGCAGGGTATCGAACTGTCCTGTAGGCGACGGTTCGGTAATAAAGGTCGAAGCAGGTTCGTAAGCCTGCGCCTCGGTCTCTGATTGTTGAAAGTTGTGTAGAGCGGCGTCGAGCAGCGACACCGTCCAGGTGCGGGCGGCCCCGGTTTTGATCGCAAACCAGGGCGTACTTAAAGGGATGTACAGGCGCAAGAAGGTGGTTTTGACGTCTACTTCCAGGTCGAAACGGGTTTTCAGCGCCGGGACCAGAAGTGATTCGGCAAAATCCCGGGCGTTTTGCAGCCTTGCCAAATTCGCGCCTAAACGATTTCGCTGGGTCCAATGTACCTGGCTGGAGCTTTTCAGTACCTGATGTTGCAGGCGCGAAGCGTTGCCATGCCATTGAGGCACTTCAAGGCTGGCGTTCTTGAGGGCGCCGCGCGTATCGGCCGATGCCTCTAATACCCACGCGGGCAGATTTCGGTAAAAGTGATGGAAGTGCGTATCCGGGTGAGCGGTGAGCTCAAAATCGTCTTGGTTCATGCGCTAGTCCCTTAGCGTTTGGTTTGAGCCCAAGCAAAACAGACGACGATGCACTACGTGCGGTACATATTTACCGCACCGGTCGACAAGCCAGCCTATAACCTGTGTCGGCGGTTTAAACTGCGCCTTTGCGACGCTATATGTCGCATTGCCGTAAACCCGGTTGAATCCGGGGTTTGCGCTATAAGAAGTTGTCGCTTGGCGGCAAGGCCGGGCTGAAAACTGTCCTTACAATCCCCCCATCGCTCGCCAGTTTCAGGCGAGTGTTCCTCTTCAGGAGACTCCGATGTCCGTTGAGCACGCTGCGGTACAACGCGCCGATTTCGACCAGGTAATGGTTCCCAACTACGCGCCTGCCGCTTTCATCCCCGTGCGTGGTGCCGGTTCCCGCGTCTGGGACCAGTCTGGCCGCGAGCTGATCGACTTCGCCGGCGGGATTGCCGTTAACGTATTGGGCCACGCGCACCCGGCGCTGGTCGGTGCCTTGACCGAGCAGGCGAACAAGCTGTGGCACGTGTCCAACGTGTTCACCAATGAGCCGGCCCTGCGCCTGGCACATAAGCTGATCGACGCCACCTTTGCCGAGCGTGTGTTCTTCTGTAACTCTGGCGCCGAAGCCAACGAGGCCGCATTCAAGCTGGCCCGTCGCGTCGCCTTCGATCGTTACGGTAGCGAGAAGTACGAAATCATCGCCGCGCTGAACAGCTTCCACGGCCGTACCCTGTTCACCGTGAACGTCGGTGGCCAGTCGAAGTACTCCGACGGTTTCGGTCCGAAAATCACCGGTATCACTCACGTGCCGTACAACGATCTGGCTGCACTGAAAGCTGCCATTTCCGACAAGACTTGCGCAGTTGTTCTGGAACCGATCCAGGGCGAGGGCGGCGTATTGCCGGCTGAACTGGCTTACCTGCAAGGCGCTCGTGAGTTGTGCACCGAGCACAATGCACTACTGGTATTCGACGAAGTGCAAACCGGTATGGGCCGCAGCGGCAAGCTGTTCGCCTACCAGCATTACGGCGTGACGCCGGACATCCTGACCAGCGCCAAGAGCCTGGGCGGCGGTTTCCCGATCGCAGCCATGCTGACCACCGAAGACCTGGCCAAACACCTGGTCGTCGGCACTCACGGCACCACTTACGGCGGTAACCCGCTGGCGTGTGCTGTCGCTGAAGCCGTGATCGACGTGATCAACACCCCTGAAGTGCTGGCCGGCGTCAACGCCAAACACGACAAGTTCAAGGTGCGTCTGGAGCAGATCGGCGAGAAATACGGTCTCTTCACTGAGGTCCGTGGCCTGGGCCTGCTGATCGGCTGTGTGTTGAGCGATGTCTGGAAAGGCAAGGCCAAAGACATCTTCAACGCCGCTGAACGTGAAGGCCTGATGATTCTGCAAGCCGGTCCGGACGTGGTGCGTTTTGCGCCTAGCCTGGTGGTTGAAGATGCAGATATCGATGCCGGTCTGGACCGCTTCGAACGTGCCGTAGCGAAGTTGACTCAAGCCTGATAGACCCTTCGGCGCCTGATTGTTCAGGCGTCGAACCAAATTTTATGCCGGCCCCGCTTTTCTGTAGGAGTGAGCCTGCTCGCGATGGTGTGTCAGTCGACATCAATGTTGCTGATCTACCATCGCGAGCAGGCTCGCTCCTACCCAAGTCTTCAAAAAGCCGGGCCGGTTTATTTTCCTCAAAGAGTTTAGAGAAAGGAGTGACACCATGCTGGTGATGCGCCCCGCGCAAATGGCTGATCTGGGCGAGGTACAGCGTCTGGCTGCGGATAGCCCGATTGGTGTCACTTCCTTGCCGGATGACGTTGAACGCCTGAGCGACAAGATCGCCGCAAGCGAAGCCTCGTTTGCCGCCGAAGTCAGCTTCAATGGTGAAGAGAGCTATTTCTTCGTCCTCGAAGACACGACCACCGGCAAGCTGGCCGGTTGTTCGGCCATCGTGGCCTCGGCGGGGTATTCCGAGCCGTTCTACAGCTTCCGTAATGAAACCTTTGTGCACGCTTCTCGCGAGCTGAAGATTCATAACAAGATCCACGTGCTCTCCCAGTGCCACGACTTGACCGGCAACAGCTTGCTGACCAGTTTCTACGTGCAGCGCGAGCTGGTGGGTTCGCCTTGGGCCGAGCTCAACTCCCGTGGTCGCTTGCTGTTCGTGGCCAGCCATCCGGAACGCTTTGCCGATTCCGTGGTGACCGAGATCGTGGGCTACAGCGATGAAAACGGTGACTCGCCATTCTGGGATGCCATCGGCCGCAACTTTTTCGACCTCAACTACGCTGAAGCCGAACGTCTGTGCGGTCTGAAAAGCCGTACGTTCCTGGCCGAACTGATGCCGCATTACCCGATCTATGTGCCGCTGCTGCCGGACTCCGCTCAAGAGGCGATGGGCCAGGTGCATCCACGGGCGCAGATCACCTTCGACATCCTGATGCGCGAAGGTTTTGAAACCGATCACTACATCGACATTTTCGACGGCGGCCCGACCTTGCACGCACGTGTGACGGGGATCCGTTCGATCGCCCAGAGCCGCGTTGTGCCGGTGAAAATCGGTGAGCCGGTCAAAGGTGCCGGTCGTCAGTACCTGGTGGCCAATGCCCAGTTGCAGGATTACCGCGCCGTGTTGCTTGAGCTCGATTACGCGCCAGGCAAGCCAGTGACCCTGGATCTGCAAGCGGCCGAAGCCTTGGGCGTCGGTGAAGGTGCCAGCGTGCGCTTGGTGGCGGTTTAACGCCGGCTTTGATTTCCAGAAAGAAATGCCTGGAAAGCAGCGAAATTTCACGGGTGGCGCAAGCGGCCCGTTTGAGGAGATAGCATGATCGTTCGTCCCGTACGCAGCAGCGATTTACCCGCTCTGATCGACCTGGCCCGCAGCACCGGCACCGGCCTGACCACTTTGCCGGCCAACGAAGAGCGTCTGGCCCATCGGGTCGGCTGGGCCGAGAAGACCTTTCGCGGCGAAGCCGGGCGCGCTGATGCGGACTACCTGTTCGTACTCGAAGACGACACTGGCCGTGTGGTGGGCATTTCCGCCATCGCCGGTGCGGTCGGCCTGCGCGAGCCCTGGTACAACTTCCGGGTCGGCCTGACGGTCAGCGCTTCGCAAGAGCTGAACATCTACCGCGAGATCCCGACGCTGTTCCTGGCCAATGACCTGACCGGTAATTCGGAATTGTGCTCGTTGTTCCTGCACGCCGATTACCGCACCGGCCTTAATGGCCGCATGCTGGCCAAGGCGCGTATGCTGTTTATCGCCGAGTTCCCGCAACTGTTCGGCAACAAGATCATCGCCGAAATGCGCGGTGTGTCCGACGAAGCCGGGCGCTCGCCGTTCTGGGAGAGCCTGGGCCGCCACTTCTTCAAGATGGAGTTCAGCCAGGCCGATTACCTGACCGGCGTGGGTAACAAGGCGTTCATCGCCGAACTGATGCCGAAGTTTCCGCTGTACACCTGCTTCCTGTCGCCCGACGCGCGCAACGTCATCGGCCAGGTGCACCCGGACACCGAGCCGGCGCTGGCCATGCTAAAGAGCGAGGGTTTCAGCTACCAGGGCTACGTCGACATCTTCGACGCCGGCCCGGCCGTCGAGTGCGAAACCGGCAAGATTCGCGCGGTACGTGACAGCGAGGCGCTGGTGTTGGCCATCGGCACGCCAGGTGACGACGCTACGCCATTCCTGATTCACAACCGCAAGCGCGAAGACTGCCGGATGACTGCCGCGCCAGCACGCCTCGCCGCCGGCACGCTGGTGGTTGATCCGCTGACCGCTAAACGCCTTCAACTCAACGCTGGCGATCAAGTGCGCGCCGTTCCGTTGTCCGCTGCTCGGGAGTCGAAATAATGAATTCGCTGTACATCGCAGGTGAATGGCTGGTCGGCCAGGGTGAATCCTTCCAGTCGCTGAACCCGGTGACCCAGCAAGTGCTGTGGTCCGGCGAAGGCGCCACGGCTGCTCAGGTTGAATCCGCCGTGCAAGCCGCGCGTCAGGCATTCCCCGGCTGGGCCCGGCGTACGCTGGACGAGCGCATTACCGTGCTTGAGGCCTTTGCCGCTGCACTGAAAAACAAGGCAGACGAACTGGCGCACTGCATCGGTGAGGAAACCGGCAAACCGCTGTGGGAGTCGGCGACTGAAGTGACCAGCATGGTCAACAAGATCGCGATTTCGGTGCAGAGCTACCGCGAACGTACCGGCGAGAAGAGCGGCCCTCTGGGCGATGCCACTGCGGTACTGCGTCACAAGCCACATGGCGTGGTGGCGGTGTTTGGTCCTTACAATTTCCCTGGCCACTTGCCGAACGGTCACATCGTGCCAGCGCTGCTGGCCGGTAATAGTGTGTTGTTCAAGCCGAGCGAACTGACCCCGAAAGTCGCCGAGTTGACGGTCAAGTGCTGGATCGAAGCCGGTCTGCCGGCAGGTGTATTGAACTTGCTGCAAGGCGCTCGTGAAACCGGTATCGCCCTGGCGGCGAACCCGGGCATCGACGGCTTGTTCTTCACCGGTTCCAGCCGCACCGGCAACCACTTGCATCAGCAATTCGCTGGTCGTCCAGACAAGATCCTTGCGCTGGAAATGGGCGGTAACAACCCGCTGGTGGTCGACGAAGTGGCAGACCTCGATGCCGCCGTTTACACCATCATCCAGTCGGCCTTCATTTCCGCCGGTCAGCGTTGCACCTGTGCACGCCGTTTGTTGGTGCCGCAAGGCGCCTGGGGCGACACGCTGCTGGCGCGTCTGGTGGCAGTCAGTTCGACGATTGAAGTCGGTGCATTTGATCAACAACCGGCACCGTTCATGGGTTCGGTCATCTCCCTTGGCGCTGCGAAAGCGTTGATGGATGCGCAAGAACATTTGCTGGCCAATGGTGCAGTGACATTGCTGGAAATGACTCAGCCGCAGGCGCAGGCTGCGTTGCTGACTCCGGGTATTCTGGACGTGACAGCTGTGGCTGATCGCCCTGACGAAGAGCTGTTCGGCCCGTTGCTGCAAGTGATCCGCTACGCTGATTTTGAAGCGGCGATCGCCGAAGCCAACGACACCGACTATGGCCTGGCAGCCGGTCTGCTGTCGGATTCGCAAGCGCGTTATCAGCAGTTCTGGCTGGAAAGCCGTGCGGGTATCGTCAACTGGAACAAGCAACTGACCGGTGCGGCGAGCAGCGCGCCATTCGGCGGTGTCGGCGCCTCGGGCAACCATCGCGCAAGCGCCTACTACGCAGCAGATTACTGCGCGTACCCGGTGGCCTCGCTGGAAACCCCGAGCCTGACCATGCCGGCGGCCCTGACGCCTGGCGTGAAAATGGCGTAACGCCCAATCGCGGGCAAGCCCGGCTCCCACAGGATTTGCGTCGGTCACAACATGTGTGAACACGACCGACCTGTAGGAGCCGGGCTCGCCCGCGATGGCCGCACCCCGGTCTCAAAAAATAGCTACTGAAGCCTATAACAACAGATTCTCGTGGAGCCTCGCTGATGAAATCCTATGAAGTCAATTTTGACGGTCTAGTGGGGCCGACCCATAACTACGGCGGTTTGTCCTACGGCAACGTCGCGTCCCAGAGCAACAGCCAGCAGTCCTCGAACCCGAAGGAAGCCGCGCTGCAAGGCCTGGCGAAAATGAAATCGCTGATGGAAATGGGCTTTCAGCAGGGCGTACTGGCTCCGCAAGAACGCCCGGACGTGGCCGCGCTGCGCCGTTTGGGTTTCAGCGGTACCGATGCTCAAGTGATCGAACACGCGGCTAAAGACGCCATGCCGTTGCTGGTCGCCAGTTGCTCTGCGTCGAGTATGTGGGTGGCTAACGCCGCCACGGTCAGCCCAAGTGCCGACACGGCGGATGGCCGCGTGCATTTCACCGCTGCCAACCTCAACTGCAAATACCACCGCAGCATCGAACACCCGACCACCAGCCGCGTGCTGGGCGCCATGTTCGCGGATCAGAAGCACTTTGCTCACCACGCCGCCTTGCCGGCCGTGGCGCAGTTCGGTGACGAAGGCGCCGCCAACCACACCCGTTTCTGCCGTGAATACGGTGAAGCGGGCGTCGAGTTCTTCGTTTTCGGTCGCAGCGCCTTCGACACCCGTTACCCGGCACCGCAGAAATACCCGGCGCGCCAGACGCTGGAAGCGTCCCAGGCGGTCGTCCGCCTGCACGGCCTGAGCGAAGACGGCGTGGTCTACGCGCAGCAAAACCCGTCGGTAATCGATCAGGGCGTATTCCACAACGACGTGATCGCAGTGGGTAACGGTGAGGTGTTGTTCTATCACGAGGACGCCTTCCTCGACACCGAACAGATGCTCGCCGAACTGCAAAGCAAACTCGCCAAAGTCGGTGGGAAATTTCAGTCAGTCTGCGTACCGCGCTCCGCAGTAACCGTGGAAGACGCCGTTCGTTCCTACTTGTTCAATAGCCAACTGCTGTCGCGTCCTGACGGCTCGATGCTGTTGATCGTGCCGGAAGAGTGCCGTGGCAACGAGCGTGTCTGGCAATACCTGCAAGGTTTGACCAGCTCCGGCGGCCTGATCCGCGAAGTGAAAGTGTTCGATCTGAAGCAGAGCATGCAGAACGGCGGTGGCCCGGCTTGCCTGCGGTTGCGCGTCGCACTGAATGAAACCGAACTGGCAGCCGTCAATCCAGGAGTTATCATGACGGCACCGTTGTACGGCACGTTGACCGAATGGGTCGACAAGCACTACCGCGACCGCATGACTGAAAACGATCTTGCGGACCCGCAATTGCTGCTTGAGTGCCGGACGGCACTGGATGAACTGACGCAAATCCTTAAACTGGGCGCGGTTTATCCATTCCAGATCAATTGAAAGTCTCAAACGAGAGCGTAAAAACATGAGCGATACCCTGCAGCTGATCCTTGAAGACACCGACGGCACGCAACTGGAAACCTCCTGCACCCGCGTCGCGGTCATGTGGCAAGGCAAAGAGCTGTGGATCCAGCACGATGGCCGCGGCCAACTGCTGATCGGTGTGGACGTTGAAGAAGGCGATGCTGAATACGCTAACCTGCTGCTGCGCCCATTGGCGACTAATCTGGTAAGTCTGCAACTGGAAATGGAACCGGCTGATGTCGGTGACGAAGACCACGAGCACGGCCCGGATTGCGCACACGACCACTAAGGAAACCGCTCTATGCTCGCCCTCGGCAAACTGCTTGAACTGACCCTCGCCGGCCGCGAACCGGCGGAGAAGACTCAACTGACTGTCGAAGGCGTGCGGATGCGCTGGTTGAGCGAAGGTGCGCTGGAAGTCCGGCCACCGCAAGCGAGTGACAATGGCCTGGACCTGCTGCTGTCGGCCGGTATCCACGGCAACGAAACAGCGCCGATCGAGTTGCTTGATCGCCTGTTGCATGACATCGCTCGTGGCGACTTGAAGCCACGCGCACGAATTCTGTTTCTGTTCGGTAACCCCGACGCGATCCGTAAAGGTGAGCGCTTCATCGAACAGGACGTCAATCGGCTGTTCAATGGCCGTCATGAACAGAGCAGCGGCTCAGAAGCCTTGCGCGCTTGTGAGCTGGAGCGGCTGGCGGCGGTTTTCTTCAGCCTGCCGGATCGCCAGCGTCTGCACTATGACCTGCACACCGCGATTCGCGGCTCGAAAATCGAGCAGTTCGCCTTGTATCCCTGGAAGGAAGGTCGCCAGCATTCGCGTCAGGAACTGGCGCGCCTGCGTGCTGCCGGCATGGAGGCGGTGTTGTTACAGAACAAGCCATCCATCGTCTTCAGTTCCTACACCTACGACAAGCTGGGCGCCGAGTCCTTCACCCTTGAACTGGGCAAGGCACGGCCGTTCGGGCAAAACGCCGGGGTCAATGTTTCCCTGCTGGAAGCCCGCCTGAAACAGATCATCGAAGGTACCGAACCGGAACTGACCGAGTCGGCACTGGACGGCTTGCAGCTGTACAGCGTGGCGCGGGAAATCATCAAGCACAGCGATAGCTTCCGCTTGAACCTTCCGGCGGACATCGAGAACTTTTCTGAGCTGGACGTGGGTTACCTGCTGGCGGAAGACATCGCCAATACCCGTTGGATCATCGAAGAAGAGGGCGCCCGGATCATCTTCCCGAACCCCAAGGTGAAGAATGGCTTGCGCGCCGGCATCCTGGTCGTACCAGCCACCGACGAAAACCTGGCCTGAGATCAACGCATAACAAATGTGGGAGCGGCGGTGCGGCGATCCGACTTGCTCGCGAAGGCGGACTGACAGTCAACACCTGCGTTGAATGTTAAACCGGTATCGCGAGCAAGCCCGCTCCCACATTAGGTTTGGGTGAAGGCGCAGACTTCACCCGGACCAACGACTTTGGATTAAACAGCCACCGCACGCGGCTCACTACGACGCAACGCGCGCATCTTGTGCAGCGTATCCGTGCACGTTTTCGCCGCTTCCTGACCTTTATGCACAAAATGCTCGAAGAAGAATTTCTGATGTTCTTCGCCGGCATGGAAGTGGTGCGGGGTCAAAACCACCGAGAACACCGGCACTTCGGTTTCCAACTGGACCTGCATCAGGCCGCTGATCACCGATTGCGCCACGAATTCGTGACGGTAGATCCCGCCGTCGACCACCAGGCCTGCGGCGACGATACCGGCGTAACGACCGGACTTGGCCAGCAGCTTGGCATGCAGCGGGATTTCAAAGGCGCCGCCGACTTCGAAGAAATCGATTTCCGATTCCTGATAACCCTGAGCAATCATTTCGGCCACGAAGCCTTTGCGGCTTTGATCGACGATTTCTTTGTGCCAGCAGGCCTGGATGAACGCAACGCGCTCGCCCTGATGGTTTTTGCTTTTGCTATCGATTGCGGTGGGTTGCATGTTCTGACTCCTGTTTATGTATAAAACAGGGCGTATGAATCGAATGGGATTTCGGGGTGCGCACGCTTGCACGAATGCCTGCGGACGGCCCTTTGGCGTCAATCCCGTTCTCTCTTCATCCGGACTATGACCGTCGGCCCCGGGATCACACCGGGTCTGCTGACCTTGTCGTCATACACAGCCATTTGCCGTGCCTGTCGCCAAGCGCTCGCGGGCTATGCGCGTTGCGCGCAATTACCGCCGGTGGGGAGTTGCACCCCGCCCTGAGAACGTTTTGCCGTCAGAGTGTCTGGCAGCGCAGCGTTTTTAACACATATTTCAGAGCCGCGCATCGCTGCTATCCGATGATTGCGATCGACTTTTTCGCTAGGCTTGAGAGGCCTTTTCCCGCTCAAGGGTTGATTATTCGTTGTCATGCCCGCAGTAATTCCGACCTGGAAGGGATTTCCCCTACTTACCGAGGCCAGATTCATGAACGTTATCGATCTTCGCAGCGACACCGTCACCCAACCCTCCGTCGGGATGCTCGACGCGATGGCTAAGGCGGCCACCGGTGACGACGTTTATGGTGAAGATCCGACGGTCAACGGCCTTGAAGCCGAGCTTGCGCAGCGGCTGGGTTTCGCCGCAGCGCTGTTCGTACCGACGGGCACCATGAGCAACTTGCTGGGTTTGATGGCGCATTGCGAACGCGGTGATGAATACATTGTTGGCCAGCAGGCTCACACCTATAAGTACGAAGGCGGTGGGGCGGCGGTGCTTGGTTCGATCCAGCCGCAGCCGCTGGAAGTGCAGGCCGACGGCTCGCTGAACCTGGCCCACGTGGCCGCCGCGATCAAACCGGACGATTTCCACTTCGCCCGCACCCGTTTGCTGGCGCTGGAAAACACCATGCAAGGCAAAGTACTGCCGCTTGAGTATCTGGCGCGGGCCCGAAGCTTTACCCGTGAACATGGGTTGCAGCTGCACCTGGACGGCGCCCGACTCTACAACGCAGCCGTCAAACTGGGTGTTGATGCCAAGGAAATCACTCAGCACTTCGATTCCGTTTCGGTCTGCCTGTCCAAAGGCCTGGGTGCGCCAGTCGGTTCGGTACTGTGCGGCTCGGTCGAGTTGATCGGCAAGGCGCGCCGCTTGCGCAAAATGGTCGGGGGCGGCATGCGTCAGGCCGGGCTTCTGGCCGCGGCGGGTTTGTATGCCCTGAACAACAATGTCCAGCGTCTGGCCGATGACCATGCCAATGCACAATTCCTGGCCGAAGGCTTGCGTGCAGCGGGTTACGACGTCGAACCGGTGCAGACCAACATGGTTTACGTGCAGATGGGCGACAAAGCTGAAGCGATCAAGACTTTCGCTGCTGAGCGCGGGATCAGGTTGAGCGCGGCAGGGCGTCTGCGTATGGTCACGCACATGGACGTCAGTCGTGAGCAAATCGAGCAGGTCGTCGCGGCATTCGTCGACTTTTCACGCAAGTGATAGCGTTAGCCGTCCAATTGACTGCTTGTAACGTACAAACACACTGTACCTAGTCACTAACGCCGATATAATGCGGCCCTTTGCCGTCGCTTCGTCTGTTGACGTTTCGAACAGGCCTTTGGCCGCAGCCTCCGTGGAAGAACCTAATGAAAAGCGCAGAAATCCGTGAAGCCTTCCTTCGCTTCTTCGAAGAGCAAGGCCACACCCGTGTAGCCTCCAGCTCTTTGATTCCGGGCAACGACCCAACCCTGCTGTTCACTAACGCGGGGATGAACCAGTTCAAGGACTGCTTCCTGGGCCAGGAAAAACGCGCGTACACCCGCGCGGTCAGCAGCCAGAAATGCGTGCGCGCCGGCGGCAAGCACAACGACCTGGAAAACGTCGGTTATACCGCCCGTCACCACACCTTCTTCGAAATGCTGGGCAACTTCAGCTTCGGTGATTATTTCAAGCGTGACGCCATCACCTACGCCTGGAACTTCCTGACGTCCGACCAGTGGTTGAACCTGCCAAAGGAAAAGCTCTGGGTCACCGTCTACGCCAGCGATGACGAGGCGTACGACATCTGGACCAAGGAAATCGGTGTCCCGGCCGAGCGCATGGTTCGTATCGGCGATAACAAAGGCGCGCCGTACGCGTCCGATAACTTCTGGACCATGGGCGATACTGGCCCGTGCGGCCCTTGCACCGAGATTTTCTACGATCACGGCGCCGACATCTGGGGCGGCCCACCGGGTTCGCCGGAGGAAGACGGTGACCGTTACATCGAAATCTGGAACAACGTGTTCATGCAGTTCAACCGCACCGCCGATGGCGTGTTGCACCCGCTGCCGGCACCGTCGGTCGACACCGGCATGGGCCTGGAACGGATCAGTGCCGTGCTGCAGCACGTTCACTCGAACTATGAAATCGACCTGTTCCAGAGCCTGCTGATCGCTTCGGCCAAGGCCATCGGTTGCACCAACGACGCTCAGGCTTCCCTGAAAGTCGTGGCTGACCACATCCGTTCCTGCGGCTTCCTGATTGCCGACGGTGTGCTGCCGTCCAACGAAGGTCGCGGTTATGTACTGCGCCGAATCATTCGTCGCGCTTGCCGTCACGGCAACAAGCTGGGGGCCAAGGGCAGCTTCTTCTACCAGATCGTTGCGGCCCTGGTCGCCGAGATGGGCGAAGCCTTCCCGGAGCTGAAATCCCAGCAGGCGCATATCGAACGCGTTCTGAAAGCCGAAGAAGAGCAGTTCGCCAAAACCCTGGAGCAGGGCCTGAAAATCCTCGAGCAGGATCTGGCCGACCTCAAAGGCGACGTGGTGCCGGGCGACGTCGTGTTCAAACTCTATGACACCTACGGCTTCCCGATGGACCTGACCGGCGACATCGCTCGCGAGCGTAGCCTGACCATCGACGAAGAAGGCTTTGAACGTGAAATGGAAGCCCAGCGCGTCCGTGCCCGTTCCGCCAGCTCCTTTGGCATGGACTACAACAGCCTGGTCAAGGTTGATGTGGCCACCGAATTTACCGGTTACGAGGCGACCAGCGGTTCGGCGAAAATTGTCGGTCTGTATAAAGATGGCCAAGCGGTCGATGTATTGAGCGAAGGTGAAGAGGGCGTGATCGTCCTGAACCAGACGCCGTTCTACGCGGAGTCGGGCGGTCAGGTGGGTGACTGCGGTTACTTGCAGGCCGGCGCTTCGCGTTTCGACGTGCGTGACACCACCAAGACCGGTGGCGCGTTCCTGCACCACGGCGTGCTGGCTTCGGGCAGCTTGTTGATCGGCGCATCCGTGGAAGCTCACGTCGAAGCCGACGTGCGCCACGCGACTTCGCTGAACCACTCGGCAACTCACTTGCTGCACGCTGCATTGCGTCAGGTGCTGGGCGATCACGTTCAGCAGAAAGGTTCGTTGGTCGACAGTCAGCGCCTGCGCTTTGACTTCAGCCACTTCGAAGCCATCAAGCCTGATCAGTTGAAGGCGCTGGAAGACATCGTCAACGCCGAGATTCGCAAGAATTCCGCCGTTGAAACCGAAGAAACCGACATCGAAACCGCCAAGAAAAAAGGCGCCATGGCGCTGTTCGGCGAGAAGTACGGCGACAACGTGCGTGTGCTGAGCATGGGCGGCGATTTCTCGGTTGAGCTGTGTGGTGGTATCCACGCCAACCGTACCGGCGACATCGGCCTGCTGAAAATCATCAGCGAAGGCGGTGTGGCTTCGGGCGTACGTCGTATTGAGGCAGTTACCGGTGCGCAAGCGCTGGCCTACTTGAACGCTGCCGAAGAACAACTCAAGGAAGCGGCCAACCTGGTCAAGGGCAGCCGCGACAACCTGATCGACAAGCTGTCGGCTGTGCTGGAGCGCAACCGTCTGCTGGAGAAGCAACTCGAGCAGTTGCAAGCCAAGGCTGCCAGTGCGGCGGGCGACGATTTGTCGGCCTCTGCGCTGGACGTCAAAGGCGTGAAAGTGCTGTCCGTGCGTCTGGACGGTCAGGATGGCAAGGCGCTGCTGGCGCTGGTCGATCAACTGAAAAACAAACTCGGCCGCGCAGTGATCCTGCTCGGCAGTGTCCATGAGGAAAAGGTCGTGCTGGTTGCTGGCGTGACCAAAGACCTGACTGGCCAACTCAAAGCCGGTGATTTGATGAAACAAGCCGCTGCGGCAGTGGGCGGGAAGGGCGGTGGTCGTCCAGACATGGCGCAGGGCGGCGGTACAGACGCCGGCGCTCTGGATGCAGCATTGGCCCTGACCGTTCCATTTGTAGAGCAGGGTTTATAAGGCAGTGCTTCCGGCCCGCGGTCTAGTCGCGGGCCAGAACGCTGTTTGAGTGATAATTTGGGCGCCCTTCATGGGCAGAGGCGGCTTTGAAATGGCTTTGATCGTACAGAAATTTGGAGGCACCTCGGTCGGCACTGTCGAGAGAATCGAGCAGGTCGCCGACAAGGTTAAGAAATTCCGCGAAGCCGGCGATGACCTGGTGGTTGTGCTGTCTGCAATGAGCGGCGAAACCAACCGTCTGATCGATCTGGCCAAGCAAATCAGTGGCGGCGACCAGCCGGTTCCTCGCGAGCTGGATGTGATCGTCTCCACCGGTGAACAGGTGACGATTGCGCTGTTGGCCATGGCGCTGATCAAGCGCGGCGTGCCAGCGGTGTCCTACACCGGCAATCAGGTACGGATTCTGACCGACAGCGCGCACAATAAAGCGCGTATCTTGCAGATTGATGACCAGAAGATTCGTGGTGATCTGAAAGCTGGTCGCGTGGTGGTTGTCGCCGGTTTCCAGGGCGTCGACGAGCACGGCAACATCACCACCCTCGGTCGTGGCGGTTCCGACACCACCGGCGTGGCGTTGGCCGCAGCCTTGAAGGCTGATGAATGCCAGATCTATACCGACGTCGATGGTGTCTACACCACTGATCCGCGTGTGGTGTCCGTGGCCCAGCGCCTGGACAAGATTACCTTCGAAGAGATGCTGGAAATGGCCAGCCTCGGTTCCAAGGTGTTGCAGATCCGCGCGGTCGAGTTCGCCGGCAAGTACAACGTTCCGCTGCGCGTACTGCACAGCTTCAAGGAGGGTCCGGGCACCCTCATTACTATTGATGAAGAGGAAACCATGGAACAGCCGATCATTTCCGGCATCGCTTTCAACCGCGATGAAGCCAAGCTGACCATCCGTGGCGTGCCAGACACCCCGGGCGTGGCGTTCAAGATTCTCGGCCCGATCAGTGCCGCGAACATCGAAGTCGACATGATCGTGCAGAACGTTGCGCACGATAACACCACCGACTTCACCTTCACCGTGCACCGCAACGACTTCCAGGCCGCACAAACCGTGCTGGAAAACACCGCTCGCGAGATCGGTGCCCGTGAAGTGGTAGGTGACATCAAGATTGCCAAGGTATCGATTGTCGGCGTAGGCATGCGCTCTCACGCAGGCGTGGCCAGCCGCATGTTCGAATCCCTGGCGAAAGAAAGCATCAACATCCAGATGATCTCGACGTCGGAAATCAAAGTCTCCGTCGTGATCGAAGAGAAGTACCTGGAATTGGCTGTGCGCGCTCTGCATACGGCTTTCGAACTGGACGCGCCGGCCCGACAGGGCGAGTGATGCGTTTGCCGAAGGGCGCGGTCTGACCGCGCCCTTCGTTTTTTTTGAATAGCGCGACCCAAGACTGTTCTTTTGCTCGCGCTGGTCAATACTCAGGCATGTAGGGCTGCGATCATTCTGGTTGTGGGTCAAGTGCCTTTTTTTTGCAGACTGTTGTCCCTGAAATGAAATGCGTTAGGAGAAAGGTATGCTGATTCTGACCCGGCGGTGCGCAGAAAGCCTGATTATTGGTGATGGCGAAATCACCGTGACCGTGCTCGGCGTCAAAGGAAATCAAGTGCGTATCGGTGTCAACGCCCCGAAAGAGGTTGCCGTGCACCGTGAAGAAATTTACCTGCGTATTAAGAAAGAGAAGGACGAAGAACCAAGCCATTAATTTTTATCGTTTTTTATGTTTGCAAACGGGGAAAAGGTTGGTTAAGATACGCCCCGTGTTGCGGAGAGCTGGCCGAGTGGCCGAAGGCGCTCCCCTGCTAAGGGAGTACACCTCAAAAGGGTGTCGGGGGTTCGAATCCCCCGTTCTCCGCCATTATTTGCGTAGTACGTTGTAATCTGGCTTCTTCGGTAAGTTGTTGAAATTACTAGAAAAAGTGTTTGACATAGAGATTAGACGGCCTATAATGCGCGGCAACAAATGCACTCGTAGCTCAGCTGGATAGAGTACTCGGCTACGAACCGAGCGGTCACAGGTTCGAATCCTGTCGAGTGCACCATTTAAGAGTTGTTTGCAGTAATGCGAGCGACTTTGCTTCAGCCAGTTGTGGTCTGGTTTAAAAACACAAAATGCACTCGTAGCTCAGCTGGATAGAGTACTCGGCTACGAACCGAGCGGTCACAGGTTCGAATCCTGTCGAGTGCACCAAACAACAAAAAGCCCGCGTTTAACGCGGGCTTTTTGCCGTCTGGAGTTTGGCTTTTCCCTTCGTGCATCCTTTCTCATCGAACTCGACGTGCGCGCTACGACCTCGCTTGGTGTCGTAACGATAGGTCGTTGATGAATTCCTGATATTGATCTTGTCTGGCTTGCCGAGTGCGCTCTCGACGTCCTGCTGGCTCATGCCGGCGACGACACGTTGATTGATGATCGCTGTGCGTCGCTCCTTGGCGTTGATCAGATTCCCGCATTTGTCCTCGGCCTGACCCACGATGGTTGGCGCTCTCCTTTGGTTTTTCATACCTGATGTTTCGCCTGTGTCGGCGCTTGGCATGAGCGCAATCGTGCTGCCGGGTGTGAACGTGTGCACATCCTGCAAAGACAGACGCTCTCCGGCCGTGCAGCTCAAGGTGGTGAAGGTCACCTGCCCGTTGGGGGCTTCACATCGGTGAACAGTCTCTGCCTGCAGTCGAGGCGGTAGGCAGAGCAGGGCAGTCAGCAAAAAATAGTACGCAGTCGGTGGCATTTGACGTCCTCCATGACGGTCGATATCAAGGGTAGCTGCTACATTTTTCGAGGGCGGTGTGTTTTCTTTTCAGAATGAGTCGTCGCAATTGGATAGATAAGGTGGTGCTCAGGTTTGTCTTGCAAGCGCTTGTTTCAGCCACGATTTTTTAACGTTTAAAACCGTTGGGCGGTGTATCATTGCGCCCGTCAGCCCCGCCGGGGCTTGTGGAATACCTCCATGGACTTACCCAGTAGTTACTCAGTACCCCGTTTTACCAATCATGAATTGACTGATTGATCCTTCCGGCGTGCCCCGCTGCTGGGAGTGGAGTTCGCCTATGTCTGAAGTTGAAGTAAAAAAAACGCAAGAAAGCCTGCAGGACCGCCTCGCTCAAGTTGTTGAGCTGTTGCAGCGTCAGCGGGTCATCGAAGACCTGACTCATCGCCAGGAAGGTCCGCATCACGACCGGGTCGAGAACCTGGTTCACCGGCAAAATCTCGTCGAGCTGCAACGCAAGCTCGATGATCTGCACTCCGCCGACGTCGCCTACATACTTGAAGCGCTGCCGCTGCATGATCGTCTGACGCTTTGGCAATTGGTCAAGGCGGATCGCGACGGCGACATCTTGCTCGAAGTATCCGATTCGGTCCGTGAAACCCTGATCGCCGACATGGACGATCACGAGCTCCTGGCTGCGGCCAAGGACATGGATGCTGACGAACTGGCTGACCTGGCTTCCGAGCTGCCGCGAGACGTCGTCCACGAGCTGATGGAAACCCTCGATGGTCAACAGCGCGAGCGCGTTCGCTCCGCGTTGTCCTATGACGAGGAGCAGGTCGGTGCGCTGATGGACTTCGAGATGGTGACCATCCGTGAGGATGTCAGTCTCGAAGTGGTTCTGCGTTACCTGCGTCGCCTCAAGGAGCTGCCGGGCCATACCGACAAATTGTTTGTGGTCGACTATGACGGCGTGCTCAAGGGCGTGCTACCGATCAAGCGTCTGCTGGTCAACGATCCGGAAAAACAGGTTTCGGAGGTCATGGCCAGTGATCCGGTGAGTTTTCACCCGGACGAGGACGCCTACGACGCTGCTCAGGCGTTCGAACGTTACGACTTGATTTCGGCGCCCGTAGTCGACAAAAACGGCAAGCTGATCGGTCGTCTGACCATCGATGAAATGGTCGACCTGATTCGTGAAGAGAGCGAAAACGAAGTTCTCAACATGGCGGGTCTGCGCGAAGAAGAAGATATTTTTGCGTCAGTCTGGAAATCCCTGCGCAACCGTTGGGCCTGGCTGGCGGTCAACCTGATTACCGCGTTTATTGCATCCCGGGTGATCGGCCTGTTTGAAGGCTCCATCGAAAAACTGGTCGCACTGGCGGCGTTGATGCCGATCGTGGCCGGTATCGGTGGCAACTCCGGTAACCAGACCATCACCATGATCGTTCGGGCCATGGCGCTGGATCAGGTTAGTACTGGTAATACCTCGCGACTGATGCGTAAGGAGTTGGCGGTCGGTCTGATCAATGGCCTGGTCTGGGGCGGGGTGATCGGGGTGGTGGCCTATCTGCTTTATGGCAGTTGGTCCCTTGGCGTGGTCATGACGGCCGCCATGACGCTCAATCTGTTGCTGGCGGCGTTGATGGGGGTTTTGATTCCGATGACCCTGGCGCGGCTTGGACGCGACCCTGCGATGGGTGCGAGCGTGATGATCACCGCAATGACCGACAGTGGCGGGTTCTTCATCTTCCTCGGGCTGGCGACGATATTCCTGCTCTGACTTGACCTGCTTTAAGAAACCCGCCCATTCGGCGGGTTTTTTTTGGGGTGCGCCAGGCATGGCGCGTTGCGCGCAAGCGCAATCAGCTTGGCTGTGGTGGCCACGCTGGTGACTTGGAGGTGAAAGTCCTCTACACACCCGGCAAGGGGAAGTGTTAGCCAGAGGCAAGGGTGTCGTGGGTGACTGCGAATCTGAAGGAAGCCCGAGGCAAAGTGCTGGCCTGACGAACAGGAAGCGGATAGAGGCGGCGCAGCGGGGTAAGACGGCCCAAACCGTTAAAGCCCAATACTTGCACGGAACGCTGTGACGTAGATCCGACAGGCATAAGCAGGAAGGTCGCGCGAATTACCCTGGGAGATCTGCACGTTTGCCAGTGTGCTACCGAGCGTCGAGAGGCGACGGGATGAACGTGCAGAAGTCAGCTGAAGCCGTAGTAAGTGGCGAATGACCACGCCACCAAGGGCCGAACAGGTTATGCCGCCAGTAGGCGTCGAAGTCTCGTTGAATACCGAAATGCAGAAATTTCTCCCAGAGAAGACTGTTACTCCGAGTCCCGGACAGAATCCGAGGATGACGGCTGACAGCGCACAGGTATCGACGGCGTCTGTGACGTGGACGAAAGCGGAGCCGGACACGCTGATGGCGCGGGTGCTTGCACCCGCCAACCTCAAGCGTGCGTATCAACGCGTAGTCAGCAACAAGGGCGCGCCGGGTGCCGATGGCATGACGGTCGAGCATTTGTCAGGTTACGTGAAACAGTATTGGCCGATCCTTAAGGCTCGGTTGCTGGCCGGCGAGTATCACCCGCAAGGTGTGCGCGCCGTCGACATCCCCAAACCCAAAGGTGGCACAAGGCAGTTGGGCATTCCCGGTGTCGTGGATCGCCTGATCCAACAAGCTCTGCTGCAACAGCTCACGCCGATCTTCGACCCGCTGTTCTCGAACCACAGCTACGGTTTTCGTCCGGGCAGAAGCGCTCACCAAGCCATCGAAACAGCCCGCGCCCATGTGGCGGCGGGTCACCGTTGGTGCGTGGAACTTGATCTGGAGAAGTTCTTTGATCGGGTCAACCACGATGTCCTGATGGCCTACGTGGCGCGTCAAATCGAAGACAGGCGTGTACTCACGCTGATCCGTCGTTACCTCGAAGCGGGAACGATGTCAGGTGGACTCGTCAGTCGACGGCAGGAAGGGACGCCGCAAGGCGGCCCGCTCTCGCCGTTGCTGTCGAACATCCTGCTCAACGAACTCGACCGTGAGCTGGAACGACGGGGCCATCGCTTCGTGCGTTATGCCGATGACGCGAACATTTATGTGCGCAGTCGCCGTGCCGGCGAACGAGTGATGGCCGGCGTCGAGCGTTTCCTGAGCCAGCGCCTGAAACTGACGTTGAACCGGGAAAAGAGCCGTGTGGCACGGCCTTGGGCCTGTGATTACTTAGGCTATGGGATGAGCTGGCATCAACAGCCGAGACTAAGAGTGGCGACGATGAGTCTAGGTCGCTTGCGCGACCGATTGAGAATGCTGTTACGTCATGCTCGGGGCTGCAAAATGGCGACTGTCATCGAGCGGATAAACCCCGTACTGCGTGGCTGGGCAGGATACTTCAAACTCAGTCAGAGCAAGCGGCCGCTTGAGGAAATTGACGGTTGGGTGCGTCACAAGCTTCGCTGTGTCGTATGGCGTCAATGGAAGCGGCCCTCTACGAGGGCGCGCAACTTGATACGTTTGGGACTCGGTGAGGCACGGGCGTGGAAATCGGCAGTCAATGGCCGAGGCCCATGGTGGAACTCGGGAGCGCCACATATGAATCAGGCGCTACCGAAGAAGCTGTGGGATCGACTCGGGCTGGTCTCGATACTGGATACGATAAACCGGCTTAACCGCATAGCCTGAACCGCCGTATACGGAACCGTATGTACGGTGGTGTGAGAGGACGGCGGATGTGAATCCGCCTCCTACTCGATCCGAATTTCAGGCAAAAAAAAGCCAGCGATTATGCTGGCTTGAGCTTTCGGGGTGAATCAGGAAGCGTCTGCGGCCAATTCAGTGTCGTGGGCGATCAGCGAAACAAGTGCGTTTTGCTGACGGTGGGAAAGTTGACGGAAACGTTGCAGCAATTCGCGTTCGTGCAATGACAGCTCCGGGCTGTCCAGGCGCATGCTCAACTCTTCGCCCAGAGCGCCTTCCTGAATAAGACTCTGCTCAAGGCGAGCAATGATTTCGGAGTTCATGCTGCGATGATGATTGCGAGCCACTTCGGCAATGCGTTCACGCATTCCGTCTGGCAGACGTACGACGAACTTGTCAGCCGTACGGCTGGAATAAATTGCCTGTTTCAATGGGCGCATATATTTAACCGGTTAGTTCAGGGGAGCGGTTCTCGGGATTGGCCGCAGGATGTCACTTAGGACAAGCGCTCAGGCCAAATGTTCAACCTGAATTGATAGAGGCGCGCATCATGCCTCATACCAGCCAGATCATTGGCGTCAATTCTGTGACAAATATTGAACCGGGTAACGGCGTTATGCCAGCACCTGTATTCAGAAATGAGGACTGGTTGGAAAAGTTTGTCCATTGCCGTATCTCTGACCGCGCCGTCTGCCCTGCAGGTGATGTCTCAAGTCGCCCGAAGGTGCATGCTATGCGGATTCGATCTTTGGTCCTTGTCTGATACAGGATAGTGGCAAATGGCCGATTTACTAGGGGCGGACGCGCAGTGGGGGATGATTCAAGATGGATGGCAGGCTGATTTATTTGATGGGGCCTTCCGGATCCGGTAAGGACAGCCTCATCGAAGCGGCTCGAAAACCTTTACAGTCGATGAACGGGGAAGTGGTGCGGCGAGTCATCACGCGCTCCGCAGAAAGTGTGGGCGAGGACGCCATCGGGGTATCCCGCGAAGATTTCCAGCGTCGAAAAGAAGAGGGTGAATTCGCATTGTCCTGGCACGCCAATGGCCTGGATTATGGTATTCCGATTCAGATTGATCAGTGGCTCAAGGACGGCCGACCTGTATTGATCAACGGTTCTCGCGGTCATCTTGCCGAGGCCCTACAACGCTATCCCGCGCTTTTGCCGGTACTGTTGACCGTCAAGGATGAAGTGTTGCGTGAACGCTTGGTGCGGCGGGGCCGTGAGAGTCTTGCGGAGATTGAAGGGCGACTGAGCCGCAATGGGCAATTCACCGCGGGCGATTTTCCTGGAGATACGCAGATCCAGCGACTCGATAACTCCGGCGAGCTCGCCGTTACCGTTGTCCATCTACTCAATCTGCTGAAACTTAACGCAGAACCGGATCAAACTTGATTTTTCGCCCGGCAATCAGCGCCAACACAAACAACCCGCCAAAAACGCCGCAGGCAATCAGGGGCAGGGTGATAACTGCCTCCTGCACCAATGCCACATGAAGAATGCCGCTCAGTAAGGCAAGGATCAAAAATCCTGCGGCTGATTTGGACATGCTGTGCTCCTGATAGGGGGCTATTCAAAATACCAAGCGTTCTGAGGACTGCGACTTCGGTCCTGCTTCCTGGCTGACATCCTGGCGAATCAAGCCGCGCTGATCGTTCATGGCCGCCAATTGCGGGGCTTTTTGCAGTTGCAGGTAATGTGGAATGCGTTGGGCGACCTGTACCGCGCTGCTCTCGGGGGCAAAATGAAAACCCGCCAGGACTGCAAGGGCGATCGCATTCGAGAGTAAAAGGGCGCGATTCATGAGGCTCACCTCAGTGGTTCTTGAGAACAGTTGAAGCACTCCGCGTGCCAAGAGTTTAGCGGCTATTAATTCCCTTAAAAACAATGAATTAAATTATCTTTGGCAGGGGGGCTGTCTTGCAAATTGCAATGCTGGCATTTTGAGGGGAAGCAATTTGCACGGTAAACAAAGCCACGGTCATACGGGGCGTCTGCCTACATTTAAAAAGCCCTACGGACGACATGACAAACGCAGGGCGGCCCGTTAACATGCTCGCCGTCTACCGCATCTCGTGCGGGCGACTTGTGTCCCAGTAGCTCAATTGGATAGAGCATCCCCCTCCTAAGGGGAAGGTTGGCAGTTCGAACCTGCCCTGGGACACCATCTATTTCATGGCGCCTTGCGCAACGCAGCGTTTGAAACCTGAATGGGTTTGCGCTCCGTCAAAAAAATCAGAATGCCTTTCTGTTAGTACCCCGCATCGCACACTATCTGCTGACTCGTTTCCAGAGGCTTTGACACCCATGGATGAAGAAGAGCTGTCCAGGCCGCAAGCGATCAGTTTTCGTGAGGCGTTCTGGTTCTGGTTGAAGCTCGGTTTCATCAGTTTCGGTGGGCCGGCGGGGCAGATCTCGATCATGCATCAGGAGCTGGTGGAGCGGCGGCGCTGGATATCCGAGCGTAGATTCCTGCATGCCCTCAACTACTGCATGTTGCTCCCTGGGCCAGAGGCTCAGCAGTTGGCAACCTACATCGGCTGGCTGATGCATCGAACCTGGGGCGGGGTGATTGCTGGCGTGCTGTTTGTGCTGCCCTCATTGTTCATCCTGATCGCTTTGTCGTGGATGTACATCGCCTTCGGCGAAGTGCCTGTGGTGGCTGGGCTCTTCTATGGCATAAAGCCTGCCGTGACCGCCATCGTCGTGCAGGCGGCCCATCGAATCGGCTCTCGGGCATTGAAAAACAACTGGCTATGGGCGATAGCGGCCGCGTCATTCACCGCAATCTTCGCGTTCAATCTTCCGTTCCCGTTGATCGTTCTGGGCGCCGCGCTGATCGGCTATGTCGGCGGCCGCCTGGTGCCCGAGAAGTTCAGGGTCGGTGGTCATGGCGCCGCCAAAAAGTCCTTCGGCCCGGCCTTGATCGATGACGACACCCCGTCCCCGGAACATGCCCGATTCAGCTGGTTGAAATTGGTATCGCTCGCACTGATTGGCGCCGCACTGTGGGCATTGCCGATGGGGGTTTTGACCGCATTGTATGGCTGGGAAGGCACCCTGACCCAGATGGGCTGGTTCTTTACCAAGGCGGCGCTGCTGACGTTTGGCGGTGCGTATGCCGTGCTTCCCTATGTCTATCAAGGTGCAGTCGGCCATTATGGCTGGCTGACACCGACACAAATGATCGATGGCCTGGCGCTAGGTGAAACAACACCCGGGCCGTTGATCATGGTCGTGGCGTTCGTCAGCTTTGTCGGGGCGTATGTCGCACAGGTGTTTGGTAGCGATCACGTTTTTCTGGCAGGAGCTGTCGCTGCCTCCCTGGTGACCTGGTTTACCTTCTTGCCCTCGTTCCTGTTCATCCTGGCGGGCGGTCCGTTGGTGGAATCGACCCACAACGAACTCAAGTTCACCGCGCCTCTCACTGCCATTACGGCCGCAGTCGTGGGTGTGATTCTCAATCTGGCGTGTTTCTTCGGCTATCACGTGCTTTGGCCGAAGGGTTTTAGCGGTAGCCTCGATTGGCCCTCTGCACTGATCGCGATTGCAGCGGCAATTGCGTTGTTCCGCTTCAAGCGGGGCGTGATTGAGGTGCTGATGGCCTGTGCGGTCGTCGGCCTGGCCGTGCATTTGCTGCGCTAAATGAAGTGAGAGTCAGATAACAGTCTTTGGCGGGCGTCGGGCCCGCCAGATCACCCGGTAGATGAGCCCTCTCAGTCTAAAGGTAACGGTACTGTTGGCCGATAACCCGTACGGTCATGCTCTTCTTCTTAACATTGCCTGGAAATCTTCGATGCTGTCGTATCACCAAAAGAGTTTTCTGATCGTCGATGATTTCTCGGATTTCCGCAGTTCCGTCAGGTCCATGCTGCGTGAGCTGGGCGTCAAGGACGTGGATACCGCGGACACGGGCGAACAGGCGCTGCGCATGTGTTCGCAGAAGTCCTACGATTTCATCCTGCAGGATTTCCACCTCGGCGACGGCAAAAAGAACGGTCAACAGGTCCTCGAAGACTTGATGATCGAGAAGCTGATCAGCCATGAAAGTGTCTTCGTCATGGTCACCGCCGAAACCAGCCAGGCCATGGTGCTCAGTGCGCTGGAGCACGAACCGGATGCCTACCTGACCAAGCCGTTCAACCGTTCTGGCCTGGCTCAACGCCTGGAGCGTCTGGAGCAGCGCAAGAATTTACTCAAGCCGATCCTGCAAGCACTCGACCGTGGCAAGCCGCTTGAAGTGCTCAATGCCTGTATCGAGCTGTGCAAGAAAGACATCCGTTATTCGCCGCTGTGCCTGCGCTATCGCGCGGATGCATTGCGCGACTTGAATCAGAACGAAGCGCTGGAGCGCCTCTACGACAGCATCATTGCTGATCGGCCGTTGCCGTGGGCGTTTGCCGGGTTGGGCCAGTTGCTGTTCAAGCGTGGCCAGGTCAGCCAGGCCAAGGGCATCTACGAAAAAGCCCTGAAAGTGTTTCCGATGATGCCGGCGCTGTATGACGGCATGGCCGACGTGCTGGTGGTCGAAGGCGACACCCGAGGCGCACAGAGGGTATTGGAAGAGGCCATTCGCCTGTCGCCGCTGGCGGTGCGTCGGCAAGCGCTGCTGGGCAAACTGGCGATGGCCAACGAAGATTTCGACACCGCCTCCCGGGCTTATCGCCAGGCGGTGTCCCAAGGCGCTCAGTCGCGCTTCAAGGATGCGGAAAGCAATCTGGGGCTGGCCCACGCCTTGATCTGCAAAGGTAGCGAGAAAGGGCTGGATACCCGCACCCGCCTGGAAATCAACACGACCCTCAGCCTGGTGGCCAAGGAGAATCCGAGCGACCCTGGCCTGCAGATTCGTGCGCGTCTGATGAAAGCCACCAGCCTGTTGCTTAACGACGCCGAAACTGCCGAGAAACTCACTGAGCAGGCGATGATGCGCCTCGACGGCATGGAGCAATTCATGAGTGCCGAGGCGGCGCTGCTGGTGGCCAAGCAGTTGCAAATGCTTGGTCAGGCGAGCGCTGGTGCGTCGATGTTGAAAAACTGCGCGGAAATCTACGGTGACGATCCGGTGGTGATGAAGGGCATCGCCAAACTGACCGACGACCCGACGATCCTCAGTTCGAGCAGCGCGGCCGCCGACCTTAACCGTCAGGGCGTGCGGGTGTACAAGACCGGCAACCTGGTGGAAGCCCGTGCGGTGTTCCGCAAAGCGCTGGCGATGCAGCCGAAAAATATCAGTATCGCCCTGAACATGGCGCAGTCGCTGCTGCACGGTACTGATACCAGTGTGCCGTCGGCCGAAATGGAAGAATGTCGGGTCTGTCTGAAAATGGTCGGATTGATGCCCGATACCGACGCGCGTTATCCGCGCTATCAGAAATTGAAAATCAAGGCGTTCGGCGGATGAGCCAAGACAACCGGGCACTGGATTTTTCGACGGTGATTGCCTCCACCGTGCACGACATGAAGAACTCGTTGGCCTTGCTGATTCAGGCTCACAGCCAGTGGCTGGCCCGCTTGCCCGATCCGGTGCAGCGCAGCCCGGAGCAGGGTGTCATCGAGTATGAGTTCGCGCACCTCAATGGCATGCTGGTGCAGTTGTTGGGCCTGTACAAACTGGGCGTCAATCAGCTGCCGGTGCAACCGGCCTACCATGATCTGGATGACTTTCTCGAAGCGCAGCTGGCGAGCCATCAAGAGGTGTTCGCCAGTCGCGGCATTCTCGCGACCTATGAAGTCGACCCTTTGTGCCCGCTGGGTTTCTTCGACCGCGAGCTGGTCGCCTCGGTGCTGGCCAACATCATCAACAACGCCATTCGTTACGCGCGCGAGTCACTGCTGATCAGCGTCAGTGACGAGGGCGGCCAGTTGGTGCTGACCATCAACGACGATGGCGACGGTTATCCAGCCGAGATGATCGAGTTTCAGGCTGACTATGTGCAGGGCATCAATTACAGCAGCAGTAGCACCGGCCTGGGCCTGTACTTTGCCGGGCGGATCGCCGCGCTGCATCAGCGCAATGGTGTCGGTGGGAGTACCCGGCTCAGCAATGGTGGCCCGCTGGGTGGTGGTGTGTTCAGCCTTTACCTGCCCTGACGGTTCTTTATTGTGTGGTGCTGCTTGATATTCTGAACAGCTGGAGCCTATTTTGTACGGGTCGCCGTTCGCGGCTCGCACAACAAAGGATTGCGTCATGACTACCGATGACCATCGTTCACTCGCACAGCGATTGGCGGGCATTGATGAGATTGAATGTGTCACGCCGGACTTGAATGGCGTGCCTCGGGGCAAAGTCATGACGGCCGAGGGCTTCCTTGAAGGACGTCGGTTGCAGTTGGCGCGGGGTGTGCTGCTGCAATGCATCATGGGCGGCTATCCGCCGGCGCCTTTTTACGGCAGCGATGATGGCGACCTGGCGTTGGTGCCTGACCCTGCGCACCTCTATCGCTTGCCCTGGAGCCAGCAGCCTCGGGCGTTGGCCATTTGCGATGCGGACGAATTGAGCGGTGAAAGCTCGCGTCTGTCGACCCGCGGCCAACTCAAGTCAGTGATCGCGCGCTACGCAGCCCGCGGTCTGGCGCCGGTGGTGGCGACCGAGCTGGAGTTCTTCGTGTTCGCGCCCAATCCCGATCCGACTCAACCATTTCAGCCGCCGCTGGGCCTGGACGGTCGTCGTGAGGTCGGTCAGTCGGCGTTCAGTGTCAGTTCCAATAACGGCTTGCGGCCGTTTTTCAGGGAAGTCTACGCATGCATGGCGGCGCTGGGCTTGCCGCGCGATACCTTTATGCACGAAATGGGGGTGAGCCAGTTCGAGATCAACCTGCTGCACGGTGATCCGCTGCTGTTGGCTGACCAGACGTTGTTGTTCAAACATTTGCTCAAGGAAGTCGCGCTCAATCACGGCTTGAACGTGGTCTGCATGGCCAAGCCGCTGGCGCACACGCCGGGCAGCTCGATGCATATTCACCAAAGCATTGTCGACAGCGCCACCGGGCGTAACGTGTTCAGCGACGAAGCCGGTCAGCCGACTGCCATCTTCCGTCACTTCATCGGCGGTCAGCAGTCCGGCATGGCCGACCTCACTGCGTTGTTCGCACCGAACGTGAACTCTTATCAGCGCTTGTGCCATCCGTATGCGTCACCGAATAATGCCTGCTGGTCCCACGACAATCGTGCCGCCGGGTTGCGCATTCCGGCCAGTTCACCGGTCGCTCGTCGGGTCGAGAACCGTTTGCCGGGGGCTGACGCCAATCCGTACCTGGCCATCGCGGCCAGTCTTGCCGCCGGGTTGTACGGCATTGAAAACCAGCTGGAGCCCAGTGAGGCGATTCAGGGCGAGTTCGAGGTGCCGGATATTCTTTCGTTGCCGTGTACCTTGCATGCGGCTCTTGAGCGTCTGAAACGTAGCCAATTGGCGAAGGAACTGTTTGGCAATGAGTTCATCGAAGGCTACGTCGCTTCGAAGTCCATGGAACTGACCAGCTTCTTTGATGAAATTACTCCCTGGGAGCGGCGTGTTTTAGCAACCCAGGCCTGACGCTTCGTCGTCTTCAGTCTATTGTTTCGGTAGTCTGATCTTCACTGCAAGGAGCCGCTCGGAACGCCGATGCGCCAAATCTGGAAATCCTTTCGAGCGCTGTATTTCGCCTCGCTGATGATGTTGATCGGCTCGGGCCTGTTAAGCACGTATCTGGCCCTGCGCCTGGCTGCCGATGACGTCGACAGCTTGTGGGTCGGTGCGTTGATGGCGGCCAACTATTTCGGCCTGGTACTGGGCGGCAAGATCGGTCACCGACTGATTGCCAGGGTCGGGCATATTCGTGCGTATGCCGCGTGTGCCGGGATCGTCGGCGCGGCGGTATTGGGCCATGGGTTGACTGACTGGCTGCCGGCCTGGCTGTTCCTGCGGGTGATTGTCGGCCTGGGCATGATGTGCCAGTACATGGTCATCGAGAGCTGGCTCAACGAACAAGCCGATGCCCACATGCGCGGCAAGGTATTTAGCGGCTACATGATCGCGTCTTATCTGGGGTTGGTACTGGGTCAGCTGATACTGGTCATGCACCCCGGCCTGGGCCTGGAACTGCTGATGCTGGTCGCCTTGTGCTTCGCCCTGTGCCTGGTGCCGGTGGCACTCACTCGACGAATTCACCCGGCGGCGTTGCACCCGGCCCCAATGGAGCCGCGCTTTTTCATCAAACGCGTGCCGCAGTCGTTGAGTACGGTGTTGGGGGCAGGGTTGATCGTGGGTTCGTTCTATGGTCTGGCGCCGTTGTATGCGTCCCAGCAGGGGTTGTCCAACGAACAGGTCGGCCTGTTCATGGGTAGCTGTATTTTTGCCGGCCTTTTGGTGCAGTGGCCGTTAGGGTGGCTGTCTGACCGCTATGACCGGGCACTATTGATCCGCTGTTTTGCCTTCAGCCTGGCGCTGGCCGCGTTGCCGCTGGCGATCTTGCAGACGGTGCCGATTGAGGTGTTGTTCATCTCCGGGTTCCTGTGTTCGCTGGTGCAGTTCTGCCTGTATCCGTTGGCGGTAGCATTCTCCAATGACCACGTCGAAGGCGATCGTCGGGTCTCGCTGACGGCGATGCTGCTGGTGACTTACGGTGTCGGCGCCAGCATCGGGCCACTGGTCGCAGGGGTGCTGATGAAGCTGTTCGGCAGCCACATGCTCTATGCATTTTTCAGTTTCTTCGCGCTGGTGCTGGTGTGGCGGATCCGCCCGAAAGCGGTCACCAATCTGCATCAGGTCGACGATGCGCCGCTGCATCACGTGGCCATGCCGGACAGCATGTCGAGTTCGCCGCTGGTGGCGTGCCTTGACCCGCGTGTCGATGAGCAGGTCGTGCAGGAGCAGATGCACAGCCCGCCCCATCCGGAGTCGGATTCAGAGCCGGATCCGGAAGCAGATCCGACGCCACCGGAAGATCCGGACTCGGGACGCGAACAAAGTTTTACTGAAGCCAGACCCTGACTTTTGGTGCATAAAAAAACGGGCAGTCACCGCAAGGGACTGCCCGTTTTTTTGTTGACGCGTCGTATCAGAAGTCGTCTTTGTCGAAGCGCCGTGCTTCACGCTGAAGCTGGTACACGAAGCGCTCGACCTGACGCTGCACCATCCCGCTCATGTTGTGAAAGCGGATACCGGCGAAGGTGGTGGAGATCTTTTCTTCGAAGTGCAGGTAACGCAATTCCGCTGGTGTGGTCATGCTACCGAAGGGCAGGGAGGCAACGAAGCGGTCGTAGACCTGACCCAATTGCAGTTTGCCAGTGATGTCACCGTCAAAGCGCAGCTTGCAGCCGGTGGCGGAAATATCCAGCAGCTTGCCGCTGATCGGCGATTTGAGCTTTTCACCGCCCAGTTCGACATCGACCAACTGCGCCAGCTTCAATGCCGCCCGGAAGGCGTTGCGGCGCTGGTGGTAAACCACTTCGTCGGGGAGTTTGCCGCGATAGCAGCGCGTGTTGTCGGATTCGTCAATGCTCAGTGGACCGTTGCTTTCCCAGGCGATGCGCACGCCCTCATGGAAGCCTTCGACCCGAAACGATTCGCCCGCCAGCAGATAGCGTTCGCCATCGCGGGGCACCATTTCGTCCAGGGCGATCATGTCGGCGTCACGATCAACGTCTACCAGGTAGCTCTGGAAACGCTGGTTGCGCTCATGGAACGTAATGATCAGCGGGTCATGACTCTCTTGTAGCTGCCGAAGGTTGCCAGCGATCTCCATTGGCGTGGAAAGCACCTTGGGTGGCTGTGGAGCATCTTCCGCGTTTAAGGCATTGGACACGGTTCATCATTCTCCGGACAAAATATGTTTGCGCATTGCCAGTATATTGCCAGCATGTGGCGCGCCTAGATAGAGCGAACTCATCGACAGGTTCAAGCCTGACTGAGCGGGCGTGGCTTTGCTAACTTGGAGGTTGATCCGCGGGCATCGTAAAGCGCGGGTGGTTCGCCGCCGGTGAGAATCTTCAGCTGATTGGCCGTGGCGGCCTGCTGAATCAGGATCGACTGACCATTATTGACATTGATTGTCTGGCACTGAGTCAGCAGGGCTGTCAGCGCGTCGCTCTGTTCCAGCAGCGGCTCACCGACGCTTGATTGGCTGGCGAGTTGCTCCAGGCCCTGGCGATTGGTGGGCAGGTTGAGGCTGGCGAGGATTTCGCTGCGTTTGCGGCCATGCTGTTCGAGCAGAATGATCATTGCCTGTTTGCGCGCCAGAATGTCTTCGAGCAGTGGCATGTCGCGACCATGCAAGGCGAGGGACTCGGTTTGCAGCAATTCCAGCAAGTGTTGCGCTGGAGCAAAGTCGTCGATGATCAGTTGCAGTAAATTAGTGTCGTGCATGGCTGGCCTTGGGTTTTAAGCGTCCAAAAGCCTGGCGCAGGCCGTGGCCTAGCGCTGGGCTTCGAAGTTGAGCAGTTTGCTGGCTACACGGTTGCTGTCGACTTTATAGCTGCCATCGGCAATCGCTGCTTTCAACTCGGCCACGCGGGCGTTGTCGACGGCAGGCTGATCGCGCAGCTTGTCAGTGACCTTCTGCAACTGCTGAGCCTCATTGCTGAGGTGTACCGATTCCCCGCTTTTGGCGGTACTGGTCTGTTCGGCCGGGGTATTCAGCGGCGCGGATTTGCCGGCTTCGGCAGTGTCCTTGTTGGCGCTGGTACGCGTATTGCCGGTCAGTGACGAGGAACTGTTCAAACGGCTGAAATCGATGACCATGTTAAAAAACCTCTGGGAATTTGGACGCTTGCCATGTTTTCGGCTCTCCCTGCAAAAACTTTAGGCCCATTTATCAATGAGCGTGCATGAGCCAGCGCATTTCCTGCGTGCGGCACAGTTTAGAGAACAGGCACGGTCAGCGCCATATTTCACCCGCAGAGATCCCTACATGGCCACTTCCACCTGGCCCGGCGCGATGACCTGCGCCTTGATGACCCGTTGGGAGTTGAGGTTTTTCACCCGAATCTGTTCACGCAAGCCGCCATTCGACAGGGCTTCGCCCGGCATGCGCACGCTGAGCGTACCACTGCGGGCGGTAATCACCACCTGGTCGCCCTTGGTGATGACTTCGGCCTGTTCGAGATGGACCTGTGTCAGGACCTGATCGGTGACCGTTGGTCGGGTCAGTTTCTGTCCGATCGCCTGATCCGTGGAGGTGAAATAACCCTGGCTGATCAGGCTGATGTCTCGTTCGCGCAGCACCACGTCACCCGGCTCGATAAAGCCGGCTCGCTTGAGCGGCCGAGTGGTGGTGACGACGTCGCGAAACAGGCGGACTTGAGCGGGTACGAAGACAGTCCAGGGCGCGGTGCTGTCGCAACGGACCTTGACCGTGACCCGCCCAATCGGGGTCGCCGGACTCTCTAAAGTGGCTGTCAATTCCTTGTCGCACAAGGGCATGCGCAGACGCGGATCGAGCTGATTGACCTGAATCTCATAGCGACCTTCGGTTTGGCTGGTCGCCAAATAGTCTTCGACTGTGAACTCAAGAAAGCCCTGAGTGACGCCGATAAGCATGTCAGGCAAGGTAACTGCGTCAGCAAGGGCAGGGCTGCCAGCGTTGAACAGGCAGACGGCCGATATCGCGCAAAGCCATTGGCGAGCGATTGATGTCAGGCGTCGAAAAAATGTCGGTTCTGTGTTCATAAGCGTTAAAAAGCAAGCGCCGTGCCGTTTTGTGATGACAGCGCGTCGCAACACACTCAAGCGTTGTGTAGGAGTCGGTGCATGGCTGGTGTAATGGATGCGGTAAACCAGCGCACGCAACTGGTAGGGCAGAATCGCCTTGAGCTGTTGTTGTTCCGTCTCGACGGCCAGCAGCTTTATGGGATCAACGTGTTCAAGGTTCGGGAAGTGCTGCAATGCCCCAAACTCACGCTGATGCCCAAATCCAGTCCTGTCGTGTGCGGTGTGGCAAGTATCCGGGGGGCGACCATTCCGATTCTTGATCTGGCGATGGCGACCGGCTCCGGCGCGTTGAAAGATCAAAGCAATCCGTTCGTGATCATCACGGAGTACAACACCAAGACCCAGGGGTTCCTGGTGCGCTCGGTGGAGCGCATCGTCAACATGAACTGGGAGGAGATTCATCCGCCACCCAAGGGCACGGGGCGCGATCATTACCTGACGGCTGTGACGCGGGTCGACAATCAGCTGGTCGAAATCATCGACGTCGAAAAAGTGCTGGCGGAAGTAGCGCCGACACCGGAAGCGATTTCGGTCGGTGTGGTCGATGTCGAAACCCAGCACAAGGCCTTGTCCTTGAAGGTCTTGACGGTCGATGACTCGTCGGTGGCGCGCAAGCAAGTGTCTCGTTGCCTGCAAACTGTCGGCGTTGAAGTGGTGGCGTTGAACGACGGCAAGCAAGCGCTGGATTACCTGCGCAAGCTGGTCGACGAAGGGAAAAAGCCGGAAGAAGAGTTCCTCATGATGATTTCCGACATCGAGATGCCGGAGATGGACGGGTACACGCTGACGGCCGAGATCCGCAACGACCCACGCATGCAAAAGCTTCATATCATCCTGCATACTTCGTTGTCGGGGGTTTTCAATCAGGCGATGGTCAAGAAAGTCGGTGCCGATGACTTCCTTGCCAAGTTCCGTCCTGATGACCTGGCATCCCGGGTAGTCGACCGGATCAAAGCAGCAGACATCAGCTAGGGGCCTTCTGCCCCTGGTGGTTCACACGATTTAAGAGGCGGCATCTTTGTCTACGGGTAATTTGGATTTCGAACAGTTCCGGGTCTTCCTGGAAAAAGCCTGTGGCATTTTGCTCGGTGAAAACAAGCAGTACCTGGTCTCGAGCCGTCTCAACAAACTGATGGAACAGCAGGGCATCAAGTCGCTGGGTGAGCTGGTCCAGCGTATTCAGACCCAGCCACGCAGCGGTTTGCGCGAGATGGTGGTGGATGCCATGACCACCAACGAAACGTTGTGGTTTCGTGACACCTATCCCTTCGAAGTGTTGAAGAACAAGGTGTTGCCGGAAGCCATCAAGGCCGCACCCGGTCAGCGCTTGCGGATCTGGTCGGCGGCCTGTTCGTCGGGTCAGGAACCGTATTCGCTGTCGATGTCCATCGATGAGTTCGAACGCGTCAACCTGGGCCAATTGAAGATGGGCGTGCAGATTGTGGCCACCGATCTGTCCGGCACCATGCTGACCAACTGCAAGACCGGCGAGTACGACAGCCTGGCGATTGGCCGTGGTCTGTCGCCTGAGCGCCTTCAGCGTTACTTCGACCCGAAAGGGCCGGGGCGCTGGGCGATCAAGGCGCCGATCAAGAGCCGGGTGGAGTTTCGCTCGTTCAACCTGCTGGACAGCTACGCCGCTCTGGGCAAATTCGACATCGTGTTCTGCCGCAACGTGCTGATCTACTTCTCCGCCGAGGTGAAAAAAGACATCCTGTTGCGCATTCACAGCACGCTCAAGCCAGGTGGCTATTTGTTCCTCGGCGCGTCCGAAGCGCTGAACGGTTTGCCGGATCATTACCAGATGGTCCAGTGCAGCCCGGGGATTATTTACCAGGCGAAGTGATTTGTTGGCGTCACCAAAAAACGGGAGTCCTCAGGGATTCCCGTTTTTTTGCCTGCAATATTTCCGGCATCACATCTATCCAATGTGTTGCCTGTGGGAAAGCGGCAGAAAAGCGGCATCCAGCGGAAACCGTTTGCCGCTTTTCTGGCATTGCCGCCCTTGTCACAGCCTGCAAAGCCCCGGTTTATGGCCTTTTTTTATTTGGCACGCCGCTTGCTATGTCTCTGTTACGAAAAATCAGGTCACCCGAAGGTTTCCCGACATGAGCATCAGCTTCGATAAAGCGCTCGGTATCCACGAACAAGCTCTGGGCTTCCGCGCTCAGCGTGCCGAAGTCCTGGCCAACAACATCGCCAACGCCGACACCCCGAACTACAAGGCTCGGGATCTGGACTTCTCGAAAGTGCTCGCTGCACAGAACGAGAAAACCAAGAGCGGTACTTTTGCCTTGAACATGACCAACAGCCGTCATATCGAAGCTGAAGGCCTGGGTAATGGCGACGAGTCGCTGCTGTATCGCACGCCGATGCAACCGTCGATCGACCAGAACACCGTGGACGCCCAACTGGAACAGTCGAATTACGCGGAAAACGCCGTCGGCTTCCAGGCCAGCTTCACCCTGCTTAACAGCAAATTCAAAGGGCTGGTATCAGCCCTGCGCGGAGAGTAAGTCATGTCCCTGTCCAGTGTTTTCAACATTGCCGGTAGCGGCATGAGCGCCCAAACCACTCGCTTGAACACCGTGGCCTCGAACATCGCCAACGCCGAAACCGTTTCGTCGAGCATCGACCAGACCTATCGCGCCCGTCACCCGGTGTTCGCCACCATGTTCCAGGGCGGCCAGAACGGCGGCAGTGATTCGCTGTTTCAGAGCCAGGACGCTGCCGGTCAAGGCGTGCAAGTACTGGGCGTGGTCGAAGACCAGAGCAACCTTGAAGCGCGCTACGAGCCGAACCATCCGGCTGCCGATGCCAAGGGTTACGTCTACTACCCGAACGTCAACGTCGTCGAAGAAATGGCCGACATGATTTCCGCGAGCCGTTCGTTCCAGACCAACGCCGAAATGATGAACACCGCCAAAACCATGATGCAGAAGGTCCTGACCCTCGGTCAGTGATAAGGGGCGACTCAGATGAGTGTTACCGATACCACCAGTGGCGTGAGCATCAAGGATGTTTTGGCCAACTCTTCGGTCAAGACCAACACGACCAGCAATGATGGTCTGGCTTCAGCGACCGGCAGTGTGGCTGGTAAAAAAGAGTTGGGCAAAGACGCGTTCCTGCAATTGCTGGTGACCCAGCTGAAGAACCAGAACCCGCTTGAACCGCAGGACAACGGCGCGTTCGTGGCTCAGTTGGCGCAGTTCAGCAGTCTGGAAGGCATCACCACGCTGAACGATACGGTCAGCGGCATTGCCGGCAATTACAACTCGTCGCAAGCGTTGCAAGCCTCTTCGCTGGTCGGCCGCTCGGTTATCGCCCAGACCGACACCGCAGTGGTTGATACCTCCAAGAGTTTCAACGGTACGGCGGTCGTGCCGGCATCGACGGACCCGGTGACGGTCAAGATCACCGATGCCGATGGCAAAGTCGTTCGCACCATCGACCTGGGCAGCCAGCCAGCCGGCAACGCCAGTTTCATCTGGGACGGCAAGAACGATGCGGGCGAAGTGGCCGCGGCCGGAACGTACAAGTTCGCCGCCACCGCGACTTACGACAGCCAGGCGACTTCGCTGGTGACTTACCTGCCGGCAACCGTCAACAGCGTGACCATCAGCCAGACCGGCGGTGAGTTGATGCTGAACCTGGCCGGCCTGGGCAGTATTGCCCTGTCCAAAGTACAAACCATCGGTATATAGAGCCGACTAACACGGCACAAAGGAGTGGAATATGTCTTTCAATATCGGCCTTAGCGGTCTCTATGCTGCCAACAAACAACTGGACGTAACCGGCAACAACATCGCCAACGTCGCGACCACCGGTTTCAAATCCTCCCGTGCAGAGTTCGAAGACGTGTACTCGGCCACCCGCCTGGGCACCGGCAGCAAGACCGTCGGCAACGGCGTGCGCCTGGCCAACGTTTCCCAGCAGTTTGGCCAGGGCGACGTGACCAACACCGGCCAGGTGTTGGACATGGGTATCCAGGGCAACGGTTTCTTCATCCTCAGCGACAACGGTTCGCTGAGCTACACCCGTGCCGGCGCGTTCAACACTGACGCCGAAAATTATGTGGTCGATAACAACGGCAACCGTTTGCAGGGTTATGGCGTAGACGCCAACGGCAAGATCATCAACGGCGTGCTGACCGACTTGAAAATCGATACGTCGAACCTGACACCGCATGCGACCACTCGTGTCGATCAGACGATGAACCTGAACTCCTCGGACGCACTGCCAACCGTGACGCCGTTCAACGTCAAAGACACCAACAGCTACAACAAAACCATTTCCACCCCTGTGTTCGACACGCAGGGTAACAAGCACTCGATGGACCAGTACTACGTAAAAAATCCTGGGGCCAACTCCTGGACTGTTTACACCTACATGGACGGCCGTAGCCCAAGCGACCCGACGGAAAACCCACCGGAGCCGATGATAGCTGACATCACCTTCAATCCGGATGGCAGCATCAATACGCTGACGACCCCTCCACCTCCAGCCACGGGATGGACGCTGAACGGTACCACGCTGACCATGACAGACTGGAAGCCGGGTGTGTTGGTTGACGCTGATACCAACCCGCCAACCTGGGCCCTGAACGGCTCGGACGCCGCTGCTGGCGGTGTTGCGTTCGAAATGGGTAAAACCACTTCGTACGCTTCGCCAACCGCACGTACTGCGCAGTACCAGGACGGCTATGCCACTGGCCAGATTTCCAGCCTGACCATCGATGAAAGCGGTGTCATGACCGCCAACTTCAGCAACGGGCAGACCAAGGCCATCGGCCAGGTAGCCGTGGCCAGCTTCGCCAACGAACAAGGCTTGCAGCCAATCGGGGGTACACGCTGGAAAGAAACCTTCTCCTCGGGCGTGGCCGGCGTCGATGCACCGAAAACCGGTACGCTGGGTTCGGTTGTGTCCAACTCGCTGGAAGAGTCCAACGTCAACCTGACCAACGAACTGGTTGATTTGATCAAGGCGCAGAGCAACTACCAGGCGAACGCCAAGACTATCTCCACCCAGAGCACCATCATGCAGACCATCATTCAGATGGCTTGATGCCTGATAGCGCTCCTTAAAAGGCCCCTCGAAAGAGGGGTTTTTTTATGGGTGCGCCAGGCATGGCGCGTTGCGCGCAAGCGCAATCAGCTTGGCTGTGGTGGCCACGCTGGTGACTTGGAGGTGAAAGTCCTCTACACACCCGGCAAGGGGAAGTGTTAGCCAGAGGCAAGGGTGTCGTGGGTGACTGCGAATCTGAAGGAAGCCCGAGGCAAAGTGCTGGCCTGACGAACAGGAAGCGGATAGAGGCGGCGCAGCGGGGTAAGACGGCCCAAACCGTTAAAGCCCAATACTTGCACGGAACGCTGTGACGTAGATCCGACAGGCATAAGCAGGAAGGTCGCGCGAATTACCCTGGGAGATCTGCACGTTTGCCAGTGTGCTACCGAGCGTCGAGAGGCGACGGGATGAACGTGCAGAAGTCAGCTGAAGCCGTAGTAAGTGGCGAATGACCACGCCACCAAGGGCCGAACAGGTTATGCCGCCAGTAGGCGTCGAAGTCTCGTTGAATACCGAAATGCAGAAATTTCTCCCAGAGAAGACTGTTACTCCGAGTCCCGGACAGAATCCGAGGATGACGGCTGACAGCGCACAGGTATCGACGGCGTCTGTGACGTGGACGAAAGCGGAGCCGGACACGCTGATGGCGCGGGTGCTTGCACCCGCCAACCTCAAGCGTGCGTATCAACGCGTAGTCAGCAACAAGGGCGCGCCGGGTGCCGATGGCATGACGGTCGAGCATTTGTCAGGTTACGTGAAACAGTATTGGCCGATCCTTAAGGCTCGGTTGCTGGCCGGCGAGTATCACCCGCAAGGTGTGCGCGCCGTCGACATCCCCAAACCCAAAGGTGGCACAAGGCAGTTGGGCATTCCCGGTGTCGTGGATCGCCTGATCCAACAAGCTCTGCTGCAACAGCTCACGCCGATCTTCGACCCGCTGTTCTCGAACCACAGCTACGGTTTTCGTCCGGGCAGAAGCGCTCACCAAGCCATCGAAACAGCCCGCGCCCATGTGGCGGCGGGTCACCGTTGGTGCGTGGAACTTGATCTGGAGAAGTTCTTTGATCGGGTCAACCACGATGTCCTGATGGCCTACGTGGCGCGTCAAATCGAAGACAGGCGTGTACTCACGCTGATCCGTCGTTACCTCGAAGCGGGAACGATGTCAGGTGGACTCGTCAGTCGACGGCAGGAAGGGACGCCGCAAGGCGGCCCGCTCTCGCCGTTGCTGTCGAACATCCTGCTCAACGAACTCGACCGTGAGCTGGAACGACGGGGCCATCGCTTCGTGCGTTATGCCGATGACGCGAACATTTATGTGCGCAGTCGCCGTGCCGGCGAACGAGTGATGGCCGGCGTCGAGCGTTTCCTGAGCCAGCGCCTGAAACTGACGTTGAACCGGGAAAAGAGCCGTGTGGCACGGCCTTGGGCCTGTGATTACTTAGGCTATGGGATGAGCTGGCATCAACAGCCGAGACTAAGAGTGGCGACGATGAGTCTAGGTCGCTTGCGCGACCGATTGAGAATGCTGTTACGTCATGCTCGGGGCTGCAAAATGGCGACTGTCATCGAGCGGATAAACCCCGTACTGCGTGGCTGGGCAGGATACTTCAAACTCAGTCAGAGCAAGCGGCCGCTTGAGGAAATTGACGGTTGGGTGCGTCACAAGCTTCGCTGTGTCGTATGGCGTCAATGGAAGCGGCCCTCTACGAGGGCGCGCAACTTGATACGTTTGGGACTCGGTGAGGCACGGGCGTGGAAATCGGCAGTCAATGGCCGAGGCCCATGGTGGAACTCGGGAGCGCCACATATGAATCAGGCGCTACCGAAGAAGCTGTGGGATCGACTCGGGCTGGTCTCGATACTGGATACGATAAACCGGCTTAACCGCATAGCCTGAACCGCCGTATACGGAACCGTATGTACGGTGGTGTGAGAGGACGGCGGATGTGAATCCGCCTCCTACTCGATCCGGGATTTGTCTCGGATCCTGACATCCTGGTTGTCTGTATTGGCCTTATCGCGAGCAGGCTCGCACATTTGGTTTGTGTTGCGCCTGATAACCCCATCCAGGCAAAAATCCATTGATGCGATCACCTCAGGTTATCGCCGGATACGCATAAGTGATTATCCGCCCCCCCCAAGCGCTGGCTAAAGTCGCTCCATCGAATGCCCGGAACCCGCCGCCCGAGCGGCTCTGCGCAGCGACTTAACAACTACAAGAAGCCGGCAGCGCAAGGAACTGTATTCATGAAAATCAAAGCAATCCGTACCCGCGTTTTTGAGTGGAAAGGCAAAGTCGTTCCGCCTCAAGCACACTTCTGCACCAACGCCAGCGACATCCTGTTCGAGCGCGGCGACGCCATGGGCTCGTTCCGTTTTCACGGCTGGCTGGTGGTGGAAGTCGAGACCGACACCGGTCTGGTCGGCATCGGTAACTGCGCTCTGGCGCCGCGTGTGGCCAAGGAAATCATCGACACCTACCTGGCACCGATTGCGATAGGCGAAGACCCGTTCGACAACGAATACATCTGGCAGAAGATGTACCGCCAGAGTCACGCCTGGGGCCGTAAAGGCATCGGCATGGCGGCGATCTCGGCCATCGACATCGCCATCTGGGACATCATGGGCAAAGCGGTGAACAAGCCGGTGTTCAAACTGCTCGGCGGGCGGACCAAGGAAAAGATCTGGACCTACGCCTCTAAACTCTACGCCAATGACAACCTCGATCTGTTCCTCGAAGAAGCCCAGGGTTACCTGAACCAGGGTTTCACCGCGCTGAAAATGCGTTTCGGCTACGGCCCGAAAGACGGCCCGGCGGGTATGCGCAAGAACATCGAACAAGTGCGCGCGCTGCGTAATCTGGCCGGCCCCGACATCGACATCATGCTCGAATGCTACATGGGCTGGACCCTGGAATATGCGCGGCGCATGTTGCCCAAACTCGCCGAGTTCGAGCCGCGCTGGCTGGAAGAACCGGTGATCGCCGATGACATCGAGGGTTACATCGAACTGAAAAAAATGGGGATCATGCCGATCTCCGGCGGCGAGCATGAGTTCACCTCCTACGGCTTCAAAGACCTGCTGGAACGCCGCGCCGTCGACGTGATCCAGTACGACACCAACCGCGTGGGCGGCATCACCGCCGCCCGCAAGATCAACGCCATGGCCGAAGCCTGGTCGGTGCCGGTGATCCCTCACGCCGGGCAGATGCACAACTACCACCTGACCATGTCCACCACCGCCTCGCCGATGGCCGAGTTCTTCCCGGTGTTCGACGTCGAGGTCGGCAACGAACTCTTCTATTACGTGTTCAAGGGCGAGCCGCAGCCAGTCAACGGCTACATCCAGCTCGACGACAACACGCCAGGCCTGGGCCTGGAAATCTCCGATGAGTATTTGAGCGACTTCAACATCATCGAGTGACCTTGAGGCGTCGCTTTCGGGTGGCGCCATCCCCGACTTTCTGGAGGCCGTCATGCGTCTGATTCAATTTGAAAACACTGCCGGTGAGCGCCAGGTCGGCCTCGTCGAAGGGGCACAGGTGCAGGTGCTCAAAGGCACCCGCAGCACCCGTGAACTGGCCCTCGCGGCGATTCGCGCCCAACGTAGCCTGCAAGAAGAAGTCGCACAACGCGGCACCGAGGCAGGCCCGGATTACGCGCAACTGTTGCAGCAGGGCAAAGTCCTGCCGCCGTTGGATCACGAAGACCCGGCCCATTGCCTGATCAGCGGTACCGGCCTGACCCATCTGGGCAGCGCGGCGGCGCGGGACAAAATGCACCAGCATGACGGCGCAGTCGAAGCTGGCATGACCGACACCATGCGCATTTTCAAGTGGGGCCTGGAGGGCGGAAAACCTGCGGCCAGTCAGGTCGGCGCGCAACCGGAATGGTTCTACAAAGGCGACGGCAGCATCGTCGTGCGCCCCGGCGCGGATTTTCCGGTGCCACCGTTTGCCGAAGACGCCGGTGAAGAACCGGAGTTGACCGGCCTCTACGTCATTGGTGACGACGGCCTGCCGTATCGCGTCGGTTATGCCTTGGGCAACGAGTTCTCCGACCATGTGATGGAGCGGCGCAATTACTTGTACCTGGCGCATTCGAAACTGCGCTATTGCTCGTATGGTCCAGAGTTGCGCGTCGGTGAATTGCCCAGGCATCTGGTCGGCACCAGTCGGATCAAACGCAACGGCGAAACGATCTGGGAAAAGGAATTTCTCAGCGGCGAAGACAACATGTGCCACAGCTTCGCCAACCTCGAATTCCACCACTTCAAATACACGCAGTTTTTGCGCCCCGGCGATGTCCATGTGCACTACTTCGGCACCGCCACGCTGTCGTTTGCCGACGGCGTGAAAACCCAGCCGGGCGATCGCTTCCAAATCAGCCTCGATGAGTTTGGTGCGCCATTGGTCAACGGTATCGGCGAAAGCACACCACCGTTGGCGATCGGCCAGGTGCGTGCGCTTTAAGTCTTCAATTCCCGGCGTTGTTGGCCGGTCAAGGAATCACTCATGACCACGTTACTTGGACACAACTATATCGGCGGTCGTCGCAGCGCCAACGGCACGCTGCAACTGCAAAGCCTCGACGCAACCACAGGCGAACCGCTGCCGGGCACGTTCTTTCAGGCGTCTGAAGCCGAAGTGGATGCCGCCGCCAAAGCGGCGGCTGCCGCTTGCCCGGTCTACCGCAACCTGAGCGCGGAAAAACGCGCACGGTTCCTCGATGCCATCGCCGATGAAATTGATGCCCTCGGCGATGATTTCGTCGCCACGGTGTGCCGCGAAACCGCGCTGCCGGCCGGGCGAATTCAGGGCGAGTGCGCACGCACCAGTGGGCAGATGCGCTTGTTCGCCAAGGTCCTGCGGCGCGGTGATTTCTACGGTGCACGGATTGATCGGGCGCTCCCGGATCGCCAGCCATTGCCACGTCCGGATCTGCGTCAGTACCGCATCGCTTTAGGGCCAGTTGCGGTGTTCGGCGCGAGTAACTTTCCGCTCGCGTTCTCCACCGCCGGTGGCGATACCGCGTCGGCATTGGCCGCCGGTTGCCCGGTGGTGTTCAAGGCTCACAGCGGACACATGGCGACGGCCGAGTGGGTGGCGGACGCGATCATCCGCGCCGCCCAGCGCACCGAAATGCCGGCGGGTGTGTTCAACATGATCTACGGCGGGGGCGTGGGTGAGTGGCTGGTCAAGCACCCGGCGATTCAGGCGGTGGGCTTCACCGGTTCGCTCAAGGGCGGCAATGCCCTGAGCCACATGGCTGCGACCCGGCCGCAGCCAATTCCGGTGTTTGCCGAGATGTCGAGCATCAACCCGATCTTCCTGTTGCCCGAAGCGCTTGCGCTACGCGGCGAACAAATCGCCGCGCAGCTTGCCGGTTCGGTGACCCAGGGTTGTGGTCAATTCTGTACCAATCCCGGCCTGGTCATTGGCCTGCGTTCGCCGCAGTTCAGCACCTTTCTGGAAACCTTTTGCGCCAGCACGAACCAGCAACCGGCGCAAACCATGCTCAACGCCGGTACGCTGGTCAGCTACCACCGAGGCCTCGGCGAGCTGCACGAACATCCGGGGCTGACGCATCTGGCGGGCAGACCGCAACAAGGTCATCAGGCGCAGCCGCAGGTGTTCAAGGCCGATGTCAGCCTGTTACTAGAGGGTGATGAACGGCTTCAGGAAGAAGTCTTCGGGCCGACCACCATCGTCGTCGAAGTCGAGAACCAGGCTCAGTTGGCGGCGGCGTTGCAAGGGTTGCGCGGGCAACTGACAGCGACGTTGATTGGCGAGGCCGAGGAGTTGCTGGAATACCGCTGGCTGGCAGAAATGCTTCAGGAAAAGGTCGGGCGGATTTTGCTCAATGGTTACCCGACCGGGGTCGAGGTGTGCGAGGCGATGGTACACGGCGGACCGTACCCAGCGACGTCGGATTCCCGGGGGACGTCGGTGGGGACACTGGCGATTGAGCGGTTCCTGCGGCCGGTGTGCTTCCAGAATTACCCGGATGCGCTGCTGCCGGAGGCGTTGCAGAACGCTAATCCGCTGGGGATTCGGCGGTTGGTGGATGGGGAGGTGAGTCAGTCAGCTTTGTAGTTGTTCGAGCTGACGCCATCGCGGGCAAGCCTTGCTCCTACAAGATAGGTGCCGTGTCCAAAAAACGCGGCAGATATAAACTCTGTAGGAGCAAGGCTTGCCCGCGATGGCGGCATCAGCCTCACCGAAAATTACTTGGCAGGCACCCCCGCAGCCCTTACCACCGAGGGCTTCAACACCAACCACAACGCCGCTGCAATCAGCACCCCGCCATAGATATGCGCCATGGACAACGGCTCATCCAGCAACAACGCCCCCCACAACACCCCGAACGGCGGGATCAGGAAGGTCGTGGTCATCGACCTCACCGGCCCGATCGAGCTGAGCAAACGGAAGTAAATGATGTATGCAAGCGCGGTACACACCAGCCCCAAGCCCAGCAACGACAACCAGACATTCCAGCCACCCCAGCTCGCTGGCGGTTGGCTGATCACGCTGTAGCCGAACAGCGGCAATAGAAACAACGTCGCCCCCAGCATGCTGCCCAGCGCAGACAGACGGCTGTCGAGACCGCCAGCATGATCCAGCCAGCGGCGGGCGAGGAAACCGGCGAAGCCATAGCACGTCGTGGCAAGCAGGCAGGCGAGGGCGCCCATCAGCAGTTGCATGTCGAATGCGACCGGTCCTGCACGGGTCAGGACGCCAACACCCAACAATCCGAGGAAGACCCCGCCGAGCTTGGCGGCGGTGAGCCTTTCATGAAAGAACAACCCGCCGATCAGCACGCCCATCAACGGCGTGGTGGCGTTGAAGATCGCCGAGTACCCGGCCGGCAGTACCTGGGCGGCCACGGAATAAAGGGTCGCCGGAATTCCGGAGTTGATCACCCCGAGGAGCATCACGGTTTTGAGTTTGCCTTTGAAATCCCAGCTGATGCGCATCAGCCCGAGAATCACCAGCAGGCCGGCAGCGGCAATCGACACGCGGAAAAACGCAGTGGGGATTGTGCCAATCTCTGGGGCGATGATGCGCATGAACAGAAAGCTCGCACCCCAAATGGCAGCCAGCGACAGTAAACGGACGATATCGACGGGGCTCACGGTGCTCTCCTTCCTTGATGGGGACGAGAGTGTTGCCGAGGGCCTGATCGATGGCAACCGAAAAACGGGCAAATAACCTGAGCGAAAAATTACGCTTCTCCTGCACCCGGTTCACTGGCTAAGCTCAGGGCTCACGAATTCCCGCAGAGGTCTCACCATGCCGCAGCAATGGCCAGCCGCCGATATCGCCCGAATGATCCTCGACGGCTTTGACGATTACCGCGAGCATTTCCGTCAGATCACTGACGGCGCACGGGCCCGTTTCGAGCAGGCCCAATGGCAGGAGACGCAAGTCGCGTCAGCTGCGCGGATCAATCTCTATGAAGAAAAAGTCAGCGAAACGGTGGAACGGCTGCGCATCGCGTTTGACGCCGACACGCTGGATGTCAGTTGCTGGCCGCTGGTCAAAAGCGCGTACATCACGCTGATCGACCTGCGCTTTGACGATGAGCTGTCCGAGACCTGGTACAACTCGATTTTCTGCGGTTTGTTCAGCCATGACCTGATCAGCGACGGCTGCATGTTCATCCACACCACCCGCCCGAGCCTGCGCCGGGCCCGCGCTGCACAAACCCGCACGTACAAACCTCAGGGCCAGTTGTCCGGCATGCTCGCGAGCATATTTGCCGACTACCGCTTCAGCGAGGATTACGCCGATCTGGCCGGTGACTTGAGCCGCCTCGAAGCACAACTGCGCGAGAACCTGCCGGACTGGGTGTGCAAAGACCCGGAGTTAAGCGTCGAACTGTTTTCCTCGGTGCTTTATCGCAATAAAGGGGCGTATCTGGTTGGGCGCATTTACACCCACGACGAACAGTGGCCGTTGGTGATTCCGCTGCTGCACCGCGAAGGTCGCGGAATTCAGATCGATGCGCTGATAACCGATGAAGCGGACGTGTCGATTATCTTCTCGTTCACCCGTTCGTACTTCATGGTCGACGTGCCGGTACCGGCGGAGTTCATTGGTTTCCTCAAGCGTATTCTGCCGGGCAAGCACATCGCTGAGCTGTACACCTCGATCGGTTTCTACAAACACGGCAAGTCCGAGTTCTACCGGGCGCTGATCAATCACCTGGCCAACACCGACGACCAGTTCATCATGGCCCCCGGTGTGCGCGGCATGGTCATGAGCGTGTTTACCCTGCCGGGTTTCAACACCGTGTTCAAAATCATCAAGGACCGCTTCTCGCCGTCGAAAAACGTCGACCGCGCTACCGTGATCGAGAAATACCGCTTGGTAAAAAGCGTCGACCGCGTCGGGCGCATGGCCGACACCCAGGAGTTCGCTGATTTCCGTTTCCCGTTGAGCAAATTCGACCCGGCGTGCCTGGAGGAATTGCTCGAAGTGGCGGCGTCCACGGTGTCGGTGGAAGGCGATACCGTGCTGATCCGTCACTGCTGGACCGAACGGCGAATGACGCCGTTGAACCTGTACCTGGAAAACGCCAACGAGGCGCAGGTGCATGAGGCGCTGGAAGATTACGGCCTGGCGATCAAGCAATTGGCGGCGGCGAATATCTTTCCCGGCGACATGTTGCTGAAAAACTTCGGCGTCACCCGGCACGGTCGCGTGGTGTTTTATGACTATGACGAGATTTGCTTCCTGACCGAGGCCAACTTCCGGCACATCCCGCAGCCGCGCACACCGGAAGACGAGATGGCGTCGGAGCCTTGGTATTCGATCGGGCCGCTGGATGTGTTTCCTGAAGAGTTTCCGCCGTTTCTGTTTGCCGATTCAGGGCAGCGGCGGCTGTTTGATCAGTTGCATGGCGAGTTGTACAACGCCGATTACTGGAAAAGCCTTCAGGAGGCGATTCGTGCCGGCAAAGTGATCGACGTGTTCCCGTATCGCCGTAAAGGCCTCGATAACGAATAACCTCGCTTGGGCGACCACAAACCTGTAGGAGCCCGGCTTGCCGGCGATGGCGTCCGTAAGATCGCTATCGCCGGCAAGCCGGGCTCCTACAGGGAACAGTGGCCGTTCGAAAAATCGCCGCACTCATTTGTACCGCCAAATCTGCGACAATCGCCTCCCTGCGCCACTAGACGACTGAATTGCGTACCCGATGACCGACGAATCGCCCTCCATCGACAAACTGCTGAAAAACCTCGATCACGCCATGCTCGCCGACCGCCACCGGCTGCGGCGGCAGTTGCTTGAGCTGCGCAAGAAACCCGACGAGGCCAAGCTGGCCCTGTGGGTGACGCGGATGCAGGCGTCCTGTGATCAGGTGTTGGCGCGGCGTGCCAGCCTGCCGGTGATTCGCTACGACGACAGTTTGCCGATTGCCGCCAAACGCGACGAAATCAAGGAAGCGCTGCTCAAGCATCAGGTGCTGATCATCGCCGGGGAAACCGGCTCGGGTAAAACCACCCAGTTGCCGAAGATCTGTCTGGAAATCGGTCGCGGCCAGCATGGCCTGATCGGCCACACCCAGCCCCGTCGAATCGCTGCGCGCAGCGTGGCCAGCCGCGTTGCCGAAGAACTGGCGACACCGTTGGGCGCGCTGGTCGGTTATCAGGTGCGGTTCGAGGATCAGAGCGATTCCAACACCCTGATCAAACTGATGACCGACGGCATCCTGCTGGCGGAAACCCAGAACGACCGCTACCTCGAACGCTACGACACGATCATCGTCGACGAAGCCCACGAACGCAGCCTGAACATTGACTTCCTGCTCGGTTACCTGAAAACCCTGCTGCCGCGTCGCCCGGACCTGAAAGTCATCATCACCTCGGCAACCATCGACCTGGAGCGTTTCTCCAAACACTTCGACGATGCGCCGATTGTCGAAGTCTCCGGCCGCACTTTCCCGGTGGAAACCTGGTATCGCCCGCTGACCCTGGAGCAGGACGAAGAGGGCAACCGCGTCGAGGATGACTTGACCGTGGACCAGGCGATCCTCGCCACCCTCGACGAAATAGCCGCGTTCGAACGCAGCGAGCGCAAAAGTCCCGGCGATGTGCTGGTGTTCCTGCCCGGCGAGCGCGAGATTCGTGACGCGGCCGACATGCTGCGCAAGGCCCAGCTCAAGCACACCGAAATCCTGCCGTTGTACGCGCGCCTGTCGCCGGCGGAGCAGCAGCGGATTTTCCAGTCGCACGCAGGCCGTCGAGTCGTATTGGCAACAAACGTCGCGGAAACCTCGCTGACGGTACCGGGCATTCGTTATGTGATCGACAGCGGTACCGCGCGCATCAGCCGTTACAGCTACCGCGCCAAGGTCCAGCGCCTGCCCATCGAAGCGATTTCCCAGGCCAGCGCTAACCAGCGTAAAGGTCGTTGCGGGCGAGTCGAGCCGGGTATCTGCATCCGCCTCTATGGCGAAGACGATTTCATTGGCCGTCCGGAATTTACCGATCCGGAGATCCTGCGGACCAACCTCGCCGCCGTCATCTTGCAGATGCTGCACCTGCGCCTCGGCGAGATCACCGATTTCCCGTTTATCGAACCGCCGGACGGCAAGGCGATCAGCGACGGTTTCAACCTGCTGCAAGAACTCTCGGCAGTGGACCGCAACAGTCAGCTGACCCCGCTGGGGCGCAATCTGGCGCGCTTGCCGGTGGACCCGCGCATGGGCCGCATGCTGCTGGAAGCGGCGAAACTCGGCAGCTTGCAGGAAGTGCTGATCGTCGCCAGTGCCATGTCGATTCAGGACCCGCGCGAGCGCCCGCCGGAGCGTCAGCAAGCGGCGGATCAGGCGCACGCGCAATGGAAGGATGTGGACTCGGACTTCGCCGGGCTGGTCAATCTGTGGCGCGGCTTTGAAGAACAACGCCAGGCGCTGACGGCCAGTCCGTTGCGCAATTGGTGCCGTAAGAACTTCCTGAATTACCTGCGACTGCGCGAATGGCGCGACTCGCACCGTCAGTTGAGCCTGATCTGCCGCGACATGCAGCTGAGCATCAACAAAGAGCCGGCGGATTACCCGAAACTGCACAAAGCCGTGCTCTCGGGCCTGCTCAGTCAGATCGGCCAGAAAACCGATGAAGGCGATTACCTGGGCGCCCGTCAGCGGCGTTTCTGGATTCACCCGTCATCCGGTTTGGGCAAAAAGCGTCCGCAATGGCTGATGACCGCCGAACTGGTGGAAACCACCAAGCTCTATGCGCGCATGGTCGCCAAGATCGACGCCGACTGGATCGAGCCGCTGGCCGGGCACCTGATCAAGAAAAACCATTTCGAACCGCACTGGGAGAAGAAGCGCGGTCAGGTCGTGGCTTTCGAGCAAATCACCTTGTTCGGACTGATCGTGGTCGGCCGTCGGCCGGTGCATTACGGGCCGATTGACCCAGTGGTGTCCCGTGAGTTTTTCATTCGTGAAGGGCTGGTGCGCGGCGAGATTCAATCCAAGGCCAAATGCCTGACGGCCAACGCGCAACTGCTGGAACAACTCGACGAACTGGAAGCCAAGGCCCGTCGCCGCGACATTCTGGCCGACGAAGAAACCCTGTTCGCCTTCTACGATGCGCGATTGCCGGCGGAGATCCACCAGACCGCGACGTTCGACAGCTGGTACCGGGTCAACAGTCAGAAAGACCCGCAGCTGCTGATCATGCGCGAAGAAGACGTGCTGGCGCGCGAGGCCAGCGAAGTCACTGCCCTGCATTATCCGGACACCTTGCACATCGGCGATCTGGAACTGGCGCTGAGTTATCACTTCGAACCCAATCATCCACGCGACGGTGTGACCTTGCGCGTACCGGCACCGTTGCTGCCGATGTTGCCACCGGAACGTCTGGAATGGCTGGTGCCCGGTGTGATCGAAGCCAAGTGCATCGCGCTGGTGCGCAACTTGCCCAAGGCGCTGCGCAAGAATTTCGTGCCAGTGCCGGACTTCGTCAAAGCGGCGTTGCAGCGCATGACGTTTGCCGAGGGTTCTTTACCTCAGGCGCTGGGCCGCGAATTGTTGCGCATGACTGGCGCGCGGGTCAGCGATGAAGCCTGGGCGGAAGCGTCGCAGCAGGTCGACAGCCATTTGCGCATGAACCTGGAAATCGTCGACGGCCAGGGCAAGTTCCTTGGCGAAGGGCGTGATCTGGCCGAACTGACCGCGCGTTTTGCCCAAGCCAGCCAGGCGGCGTTGGCGGTACCACAATCCGCGAAAAGTCAGCAGCCGGTGGAAGCGAAAGTCTTTGCCGCGGTTGCCGAGAAAACCCAACAGAAGATCGCCGGGCTGTCGATGACGGTCTACCCGGCGCTGGTCGAAGAGGGCGGCACGGTCAAGGAAGGGCGTTTCTCGACGCCGGCTGAAGCCGAGTTCCAGCATCGCCGCGCCTTGCAGCGTTTGTTGATGCAGCAACTGGCCGAACCCGCGAAGTTCCTGCGCAGCAAGTTGCCGGGGCTCACCGAACTGGGCCTGATGTACCGCGACATGGGGCGCATCGATAGTCTGGTGGAAGACATTCTGCTGGCCAGTCTCGACAGTTGCATTCTCGAGGGTGAAGACCCGTTGCCGCGTGATGGCGCCGGGTTGGCGGCGTTGGCCGAGCGCAAGCGCGGTGGCTGGACTGAACACGCCGAGCGTCTGGCGAAGCTGACGCTGGAAATCCTCAAGCTCTGGCATGGTCTGCAAAAACGCTTCAAGGGCAAGATCGACCTGGCGCAAGCCGTAGCCCTGAACGACATCAAGCAGCAGCTCAGTCACCTGGTTTATCCCGGTTTTGTCCGTGAAACGCCGATGGTGTGGCTCAAGGAATTACCGCGTTACCTGAAAGCGGTCGAGCAGCGCTTTGAAAAAATCGGTGCTCAGGTGCAGAGGGATCGGGTGTGGAGCGGCGAATTGTCCGGCCTCTGGACCCAATATCAGACCCGCGCCAGTAAACACGCCCAGGAAGGCAAGCGTGATCCGCAGCTGGAGCTCTATCGCTGGTGGCTGGAGGAATACCGGGTTTCGCTGTTTGCCCAGCAATTGGGGACCAAGGTGCCGATCTCCGACAAGCGCCTGAACAAACAGTGGACCCAGGTCGAGCCGTAACACGGCCCCTTGTAGGAGCTGGCTTGTCGGGTCGCCGCATCGCAGCGAAGGCGCCCTTGAGCCAGGCATCGCCCATGATGGCGCCTTCGCCGGCAAGCCGGGCTCCTACAGGAATTGTGTATGCCAAAACGTCTTGCAAAAGGCGCCAAACCCTAAGGTTTATGGCAAACTTCGCGCCTATAAACGCCGGCCCCGTGGTTTTGAGCCCTTCAAGGTTCGGGCGGATCGGAATAAAGCGATGCCTGGTTGGCTTCCCATGACGGGAACAGACCCCTTGTGTGTTGGTACGTCGGTGCCAATGCTTTCTGCCTGAACAGATTAGAGAAACAACCATGCATAACGTCGTCATCAGCGGCACTGGCCTGTACACCCCGGCGAACAGCATCTCCAACGAAGAGCTGGTGCAGTCTTTCAACGCCTACGTTGCTCAATTCAACGCCGACAACGCCGAGGCCATCGCCCGTGGCGAAGTCGAAGCGTTGACCGAGTCCAGCGCGGCGTTCATCGAGAAAGCCTCCGGCATCAAAAGCCGCTTTGTCATGGACAAGGAAGGCATCCTCGACCCTCAACGCATGGCGCCGCGCTTGCCGGAGCGTTCGAACGACGAATGGTCGGTACTCTGCCAAATGGCTATCGGCGCGGCCGAACAAGCCTTGCTGCGCGCCGGCAAGACCGCCGCGGACATCGACGGCGTGATCGTCGCCTGTTCCAACCTGCAACGCGCTTACCCGGCCATCGCCATCGAAGTCCAGGAAGCGCTGGGCATCCAGGGTTTCGGTTTCGACATGAACGTTGCCTGCTCCTCGGCAACCTTCGGCATTCAAGCGGCCGCCAACAGCGTGCAACTGGGCCAGGCCCGGGCCATCTTGATGGTCAACCCGGAAGTCTGCACCGGTCACCTGAACTTCCGCGACCGCGACAGCCACTTCATCTTCGGTGACGCTGCCACGGCCGTGATCATCGAACGTGCGGAGCTGGCGACGTCCAAGTACCAATTCGACATCGTCAGCACCAAGCTGCTGACCAGGTTCTCCAACAACATCCGCAACAACTTCGGCTTCCTCAACCGCACGGCGGAAGAGGGCATCGGTGCCAAGGACAAACTGTTCGTGCAGGAAGGCCGCAAGGTGTTCCGCGACGTGTGCCCTATGGTTGCCGAACTGATCGCGACGCACCTGGAAGAGAATGCGCTGAACATCAGCGACGTGAAGCGCTTCTGGCTGCACCAGGCCAACCTCAGCATGAACCACCTGATCGTCAAGAAACTGCTGGGTCGCGAGGCCACCGAAGAAGAAGCACCGGTGATTCTCGACACCTACGCCAACACCAGCTCCGCAGGTTCGGTGATTGCGTTTCACAAAAATCAGGATGATCTGGCCGCCGGTTCGCTGGCCGTGCTCAGTTCGTTTGGCGCCGGTTATTCGATTGGTAGCGTGATTCTGCGCAAGCGTTGAGCTCACGGATGAGAGGTACTCATGGCTGTCGCTGACGACACCCGATTGCTCGACCGTCTGCTGGCGGGCGAGCAGAAGGCTTATAAGGAATTGGTCAGCACTTACCAGAGTGCCATGCGTGCGGTGGCCTATGCGATTGTCGGCAACCGGCATGCCGACGAAGTGGTGCAGGACGCCTGGTTGTCGGTCGTGCGCAATCTTAAAGGGTTCGAGGGGCGTTCGAGTCTCAAGACCTGGTTGCTGACCATTACCGCCAACTCGGCCAAAGGTCGCTACAAGCAAAACCGCCGCGAGGTTTTGCTTGATGACCTTCCGTCGCCCCACGGCACCCTCGATGACGATCGTTTCTCGCCGGGCGATGGTCATTGGCTGGTGGCGCCGTTTGCCTGGCACCAGGACACCCCGGAAGCGCTGCTGACCGAAAACGAGCTGCGTGAATGCCTGGAACGCACGCTGCTCAGTCTGTCGGAACTGCAAAGCAGCGTATTGTTATTGCGCGAGCGTCAGGGGCTGGAGCTGGAAGAAATCTGTAATCTTCTGGAAATCTCGCTCTCCAATGTTCGCGTGCTGTTGCACAGGGCACGGTTGAAGGTCTTTGCGACCGTAGAGCATTTTGAGGAAACCGGCGAATGCTGACCTGCAAGGAACAAGTGGCACGCTCCAGCGATTATCTTGACGATCAGTTGAGTTTTCGTGAGCGGCTGATGGTGCGTCATCACCTGTTGTTCTGCCCTAATTGCCGGCGCTTCATTCGTCAGATGCGGGTGATGCAGGCGACATTGCGCGCCATGCCTGAAGAAACGGTGCCGGACGCCGATGCGCTGGCCGAACGTCTCGCTGCCGAACGTCGCAAGGACATTCCGTAGCAGAGGGGATTCATTGCGGGGGCAAGAAACAGGCTCGCGCGGATGTATCGAACGGATGATGGGGTCAATCCATCCACACCACGAATGCGCTGACGGTCCTGGTCAAAGAAGTGGAGAGGAAGTTGATGCCGCTGCAACGTTTGGAAAAACTGTCCGAAATAGCACCGCGCAGCTGGGATGCGCTCGTACCTGAGCGTCAGCCATTTCTGCGCCATGCCTTCCTCAGTGCCCTGGAGGACAGTGGCAGTGTCGGCCCGCATTCCGGCTGGCAACCCGAGCATTTGTTGCACATCGAGGGGGATCGGCTGATCGCCGCGCTGCCCAGTTACCGCAAGTGGCATTCTTATGGCGAGTACGTGTTCGATCATGCCTGGGCGGATGCTTGTGAGCGGGCAGGCATCGACTATTACCCCAAATTATTGACCGCCGTGCCCTTCAGTCCCGTCAGCGGGCCACGCTTGCTGGCGGCCAGCGTCGAGGACGGTTTCGAGTTACTCAAAAGCCTGCCGGGCTACCTTGAGATCGAAGCGCTTTCCAGCGCGCACATCAACTTCACCGACCCCTTCACCGACGCGGCACTGGCCGAACAGCCTGGCTGGTTGCAGCGAATTGGCTGTCAGTATCACTGGCAGAATCGCGGCTATCGGGACTTTCAGGATTTCCTCGACGTCCTGAGTTCACGCAAACGCAAGCAGATGCGCAAAGAGCGCGAGCAAGTAGCGGGGCAGGGCATTGATTTCGAATGGCTTGAAGGTCGGCAGCTGGATCAGGTGCAGTGGGATTTTGTCTACGCCTGCTACGCCAATACCTACGCGGTACGTCGCCAACGGCCTTATTTGACGCGCGAATTTTTCAGCCTGTTGGCCGAACGCATGCCGGAGTCGATTCGTGTGGTGCTGGCCAAACAAGGCTCACGACCGGTGGCCATGGCCTTCAGTCTGGTGGGCGGCGACAGTTTTTACGGCCGTTACTGGGGCTGTCTGGCGGAGTTTGATCGACTGCACTTCGAGACCTGTTTCTATCAGGGCATGGATTATGCGATTGCCAATGGCTTTCAACGTTTCGACGCCGGAGCCCAAGGCGAGCACAAATTGATTCGCGGGTTTGAACCGGTGATCACCCATTCCTGGCATTACCTGCGTCACGCGGGTCTTAAAGCGGCGGTCAAAGACTTCCTGCAGCAAGAGCGCGTTGGGGTGCTGGCGTATGCGCAGGAGGCGAAGACCGCCTTGCCTTACCGGCAAGACTGATCCTCGTCCGAGTCGTTAAGTGTCTTCTTTGCCCAGCCAGCGATAGGTTATGCCGCCGATCACCGCACCCAGCAGCGGTGCGACCCAGAACATCCACAGCTGTTGAATGGCCCAACCACCGACGATCAGTGCCGGGCCGGTGCTGCGTGCCGGGTTGACCGAGGTATTGGTGACCGGTATCGAGATCAGGTGAATCAGGGTCAGCCCCAGGCCGATGGCGATGGGGGCCAGTCCTGCAGGGGCGCGTTTGTCGGTGGCGCCGAGGATGATCAGGATGAACATCGCCGTCATCACCAGCTCGCAAACAAACCCTGCCACCATGGAATAGCCGCCGGGGGAGTGCTCGCCATAGCCGTTGGAGGCCAGGCCGCCGGCCAGGTCGAAACCGGGCTTGCCGCTGGCAATGAAGTACAGCAACGCGGCTGCAATCACCCCGCCAATCACCTGCGCAATGAAGTAAGCCGGCAGCTCCTTGGCCGGGAACCGTCCGCCGACCACCAGCCCCAGCGACACCGCCGGGTTGAGGTGACAACCGGAGATATGGCCGATAGCGAACGCCATGGTCAGCACCGTCAAGCCAAACGCCAGGGCCACCCCCAGTAAACCGATTCCTACATCCGGGAAGGCGGCGGCCAGCACCGCACTGCCACAACCCCCCAACACCAGCCAGAACGTACCTACCAACTCTGTCGCTGAACGTTTGAATAGAGACATGAGAACGTGTCCTTTCGGAGTTTTAATGCCTTTCGCATCCAGCAGATGGACTGCAGAACCACCTCCAGAACCTTGGCTGAGTACAGCAGGCTTTTTTTTAAATTCCAGTGCCATAAAAAACCGCCAGAGCCCGTGGTTGAGAGGCTGAGGCGGTTTTTTGTATTTCGACGATCCCCTGTGGGAGCGAGGGGATAGGGGTGATTTTGAATTAATCGATTCCGACAAATCCCCCGGTCTGGTGCTGCCACAACCGTGCATACAACCCGCCATGGGCCAGCAGTTCGGCGTGGGTGCCGGTTTCGGCGATCTTGCCGTTTTCCAGCACCACCAGGCGGTCCATCCGGGCAATGGTCGAGAGACGGTGGGCGATGGCGATCACGGTTTTGCCCTGCATCAGGGTTTCCAGGCTTTCCTGGATTGCCGCTTCCACTTCCGAATCGAGGGCCGACGTCGCCTCGTCCATGATCAGGATCGGCGCATCCTTGAGCAGCACGCGGGCAATCGCTATCCGCTGACGCTGACCGCCAGACAGTTTCACCCCACGCTCACCCACATGCGCGTCAAAACCAGTGCGACCTTCGGCATCCGAGAGCAACGGGATGAACTCGTCGGCGCGGGCCTTGTGCACCGCGTCCCAGAGTTCGGCGTCGGTGGCGTCGGGTTTGCCATACAACAAGTTGTCGCGGATCGAGCGGTGCAGCAGCGACGTGTCCTGAGTGATCATGCCGATACGCTCGCGCAGGCTCTCCTGGCCGACTTCAGCGATGTTCTGGCCGTCGATGAGGATGCGCCCTCCCTCCACGTCATACAGGCGCAGCAGCAGGTTGACCAAGGTTGATTTGCCGGCGCCGGACGGACCAATCAAGCCGATCTTTTCACCCGCTTTGATGTTGAGATTGAGGTCGCCGATGATCCCGCTCTTTTTGCCGTAGTGGAAATCCACATGCTCAAAACGCACTTCGCCGCGGGCGACGGCCAGTGGTTTGGCCTCGTCTCGATCCATCACGCTGACCGGTTGAGAGATGGTCTGCAAGCCGTCCTGAACCATGCCGATGTTTTCGAAGATGCCGGTCACCACCCACATGATCCAGCCGGACATGTTGACGATGCGGATCACCAGGCCCGTGGCCAGGGCAATCGCGCCCACGGTGATCAGCGACTGCGTCCACAGCCATAGGGCCAGGCCGGTGGTGGTGACGATCAGCAACCCGTTCATGCTGGTGATGACCACGTCCATGCTGGTGACCACACGGCCGGCCAGTTGCGCCTTGACCGTCTGTTCTTCGATGGCCTCCTTGGCATACTGCTGTTCGAAATTGGTGTGGGCGAACAGCTTCAGCGTGGTGATGTTGGTGTAGCCGTCGACGATCCGCCCCATCAGTTTGGAACGCGCATCGGAAGACACCACCGAACGCTCTTTGACCCGTGGCACGAAGTAGTAGAGCGCACCCATGTAAGCAGCGATCCAGCTCAGCAGCGGGATCATCAGGCGCCAGTCGGCTTCGGCAAACAACACCAGCGAACTGATCGCGTAGATCAGTACGTGCCACAGCGCGTCCACTGCTTGCACCGCCGAATCGCGCAACGAGTTGCCGGTCTGCATGATGCGCTGGGCGATGCGCCCGGCGAAGTCGTTCTGGAAGAAATTGAGGCTCTGTTTGAGCACGTAACTGTGGTTCTGCCAGCGGATCATGCTGGTCATGCTGGGGCTCAGGGTCTGGTGCACCAACAGGTCATGCAGGCCGACGAACACCGGGCGCAGGATCAGCGCCACCACCGCCATCCAGGCCAGTTCGATGCCGTGTTCCTTGAAGAAATTGACGTTGGGTGTGCCCTGGGCGAGGTCGATGATGCGGCTCAGGTAGCTGAACAGCGCCACTTCGATCAGCGCACCAAACAGGCCGACGATCAGCAGGGCGACGAAACTCGGCCAGACCTGCTTCAGGTAATAGGTATAGAAAGGGAAAACCCGATCCGGAGGGGCTGCCGTCGGTGCGTCGCGGAATATGTCGATCAGTTTTTCAAAACGGCGATAAAGCATCAGTTCTCCGCCCGCGCACGGGCTCTCCTTTGAACAGTGTGAGCGGCGCCGCAGGCCGGCAGCCGCTCAAGACTTCCTGTGAAGCTTAGTCGATGACTTTGGCCGACTTGATGAACACAGGATCGGCGGGCACGTCTTTCATACCGCCGCGCATAGTGGTTGGCGAGTTGACGATGACGTCCACCACGTCCATGCCTTTCACGACTTTACCGAACACGGCATAACCATCACCGTTGTCGAGGAAATCGTTGTCCTTGACGTTGATGAAGAACTGGCTGGTGGCCGAATCAGGTGCCGAAGTGCGTGCCATAGACAAGGTGCCACGAACGTTGACCAGGCCGTTCTTGTGTTCGTTTTTGATCGCGTCCTTGGTTACTTTTTGTTCCATTTGTTGGGTGAAGCCGCCGCCCTGGACCATGAAGCCCGGGATCACACGGTGGAAAATCGTGTTGTTGTAGAAGCCGCTGTTCACGTAATCAAGAAAGTTCTTGGTACTTATCGGCGCCTTGACCGGGTCCAGCTCGATTTCGATCTGGCCGTTGGTGGTATCCAGCAACACGTGCGGTGCCTTGGCTGGCGTGGCGGCCATCAGGTTGGCGGCAAACAGAACGGAACCGGCGACGAGGGCGATTTTTTTCAGCATGGGTCAGTGATCCTGATTGGAGTGGTGTCGACTGCGGTAAGAAACTCGAGCAGTGTTTGGTTGAAGCGTTCGGGTTGGTCCAGCGGGGTGGCGTGGCGTGAATCCGCGATCACCACCAACCGCGCATCGGGCAGCAGTTTTACATAGGTTTCCTTCAGCGCCACCGGCGTGTAATCACGGTCTGCACTGACGATGAGGGTTGGACAGGCGACCTTCGAAAGTCGTTCCTGAACCCCCCAGCCAACGATGGCATCGAAACTGGCGAGATAAGCATGTTTGTCGTTTTTTGCCCAGCGCTCGGCCATCTTCTGACGCAAGTCAGCCTGATCCGGATTCGGGAACAGCTTGCCGCCGAGCGCCTTGCCGATAGTGCCCAAGCTGAGGACACGCATCAGGCTCCAGCGTTTGAACCACTGCCAATAATCGTCGCGACTGCGCAATTTGACCTGTGGCGCGCTGTTGACGATGGTCAGGCTTTTGAGCAATTTCGGTTGGTCCACGGCCAGTTGAAAGCCGATCATGCCGCCCATTGAAAGCCCCACGTAATGCACCGGGCCGAGGTTCAAATACTCGATCAGCGCGACCACGTCGGCGCTGAAGCCGGCGATGCTGTATCGCTCACGGGGTTTGTCGGAACGACCGTGGCCGCGCACATCCGGGACGATCACCCGGTAGCGCGCGGACAGTGCCGGAATCTGCATTTCCCAGTCCAGCGTGCTGGACCCTAAGCCATGGACCAGCAGCAACGGCGTGCCATGGCCGTATTCCTCGTAGTGCAGGTTGCAACCTTCGTGTTCGAAATAGGCCATGCATTCACTCCTTGTCAGGCTTGTTCAGGCGCAGCAAAAGGCGCGTCCAGTGGTGCGGTGTCGAAGGTGCGCAGCAGTTCGATGAGAATCTGCGTCGCAGGTCCCAAGGGTTTGTCCTTGTTTGAATACAGGTAGAAACTCGGGTTACGACTGCCGCCCTGATCCAACGGTAGCAGCTTGAGCGTACCTTCTTTGAGTTCCCGTTCAATCATGTGCCTGGGCAGCCAGGCGAACCCCAGGCCGCTGCTGACAAACGTCGCGGCGGTGGCCAGGCTGCCGACGGTCCAGCGCTGTTCGGCACCGAGCCAGCCGACATCGCGCGGCTGCTGCCGCCCGGAGTCGCGGATCACCACTTGCATCTGGCTTTCCAGGTCCTGGAAATTCAGCTCACGGTTGAGGCGGTGCAGCGCATGTTCGGGGTGGGCGACTGCGACGAATTCGACATCGCTCAATTCCGCGCCCAAATAGCCTGGAATGCTCAAACCGGTGATTGCCAGGTCGGCCACGCCTTCGAGCAGGACTTCCTCCACCCCCGACAGCACCTCTTCGCGCAGACGAACCCGGCAGCCACGGCTTTGCGGCATGAACGCGGTCAAGGCGCGGACGAGGCGGGCGCTCGGGTATGCAGCGTCGACCACCAGCCGCACTTCGGCTTCCCAACCTTGCTCCATGTGATGGGCCAGGTCTTCCAGCTGACTGGCCTGTTTCACCAGTTGTCGCGAGCGACGCAGCAACACGCCACCGGCTTCGGTCAACACGGCTTTACGTCCGTCGATGCGCAACAGCGGCACCCCGAGTTGGTCCTGCATGCGTGCCACGGTGTAGCTCACCGACGATTGCGAGCGGTGCAGCGCTTCGGCGGCCTGGGCGAAACCACCGTGGTCGACCACGGCCTGCAACGTTCGCCATTGATCAAGGGTCACGCGGGGCGCTTTCATGAATGGCTCCTCTTGTCCTAAGCTGGCAGCCCTTTATGGAGACTGCTGAATGAAAAAGCTTTGTTGTGTGCTGCTGGCGATGCTGCCGCTGACGGCGTTTGCTTATCCGATTGATGTGCAGAAAAGCCTCAACGGCATGAAGATCGACTACATCACCTACGACACCGATAACGACATGGGCTCCATCCGGGTGGCTAACTACGGCGACGTTGATGCGAGTTGCAAAGCGGTTTTCAGCAATGGCCCGGAAGCACCGCGTACTCGCAAGATCGATGTGCCCGCCGGAAAACACAAAGACGCCACAGCCAAGTTCACCCGCAGCATTATCAAGCTGCGTATCGAGCTGACCTGCACGCCGAAATGAATTCAATCCCCTGTAGGAGCGGGCTTGCTCGCGAAGGCGGTGTATCAGACAACATTAGTATCGACTGACACTGCGCCTTCGCGAGCAAGCCCGCTCCCACAAGGTATGCTCAGCTTATAAACGAATTAATTGATTGGTTATAGCAGTTATTTGCGCTTTTTCATCGATATGACTCTGTTTAACCTTCACTCCATCGCCTTACAGCATTCTCAGATGGAGCCTACATCCCATGTCACGCGTTCTGATCATCGAAAGCAGCGCCCGTCAGCAAGACTCGGTTTCCCGCCAACTGACCCAGACCTTCATCAGCCAGTGGAAAACTGCTCATCCGGCCGACCAGATCACTGTGCGAGACCTGGCCGTCAAGCCGGTGCCGCACCTGGACATCAACCTGCTGGGCGGCTGGATGAAACCTGCCGAGCAACGCAGTGACCTCGAACAGGCTTCGCTGGAGCGCTCCAACCAGTTGACCGATGAGCTGCTGGCCGCCGACGTGCTGGTCATGGCTGCACCGATGTACAACTTCGCCATCCCCAGCACGCTTAAAGCCTGGCTCGACCATGTGCTGCGTGCGGGCGTGACCTTCAAATACACCGACACCGGCCCGCATGGTTTGCTCAGCGGCAAGCGTGCCTACGTGTTGACCGCTCGCGGCGGGATCTACGCTGGCAGCACCGCGGATCACCAGGAACCGTACCTGCGTCAGGTCATGGCTTTCATCGGCATTCACGACGTGACCTTCATTCACGCCGAAGGCATGAACCTGGGCGGCGACTTCCACGAGAAGGGCCTGAACCAGGCCAACGCCAAGCTTTCCCAAGTGGCATGAGGCTTTAATCGCCAGATAATCCCTTGATGTTCAAGTGACCTGGCGCAACCCCTTCAAGGCTTTACGCGCATCGAACCTCCCTTTGCACTTATTGCTCTGAGTGCTGTTGCCCGATTGAACGCTTAGCGAGATCGGGTTTTTTTTGCCCGTAATTTGATGGGCACGCACATAACCCTGTAGGAGCTGAGCTTGCTCGCGATGGGGGTGCCACATTCAACATGGATGTCGGCTGGTACTCCGCTATCGCGAGCAAGCTCAGCTCCTACAGGGGTGTGTGTCGCCTGACGATTCGCAGTGATGGGAAAAACCCGCTATCGTCGCCGCCATTCAAAACGAGGCGAGCATGGGCTATCTACTTTTTGTCACGCTGATCCAGGCGTTTTCCTTCAGTTTGATCGGCGAATACCTGGCGGGTCACGTCGACAGTTATTTCGCGGTACTGGTGCGCGTGGTGCTGGCGGGGCTGGTGTTCATTCCGCTGACGCGCTGGCGTTCGGTGGAGCCTGCGTTCATGCGCGGCATGCTGTTGATCGGCGCGTTGCAGTTCGGCGTGACCTACGTCTGCCTGTACCTGAGCTTTCGGGTGCTGACAGTCCCGGAGGTGTTGCTGTTCACCATCCTCACGCCGCTGCACGTGACCTTGATCGAAGATGCGCTGAACCGGCGCTTCAATCCGTGGGCATTGATTGCGGCGGTGGTGGCGGTGATGGGGGCAGCGGTGATTCGTTACGACCGGATCAACCCGGATTTCTTCATGGGGTTCCTGCTGCTGCAACTGGCCAACTTCACCTACGCGGCCGGGCAGGTGTTGTACAAACACCTGGTGGCGCGCCATCCGAGCGATCTGCCGCACTACCGCCGATTCGGTTACTTCTATCTGGGTGCATTAGCGGTGGCCTTGCCGGCGTTTCTGCTGTTTGGCAAACAGAACTTCCTGCCCGAAGCGCCTCTGCAATGGGGCGTGCTGGTGTTCCTCGGCCTGGTCTCGACCGCGCTCGGTTTGTATTGGTGGAACAAAGGCGCCTGCCTGGTAAACGGTGGGACGTTGGCGGTGATGAACAACCTGCATGTGCCCGTGGGCTTGCTGATCAATCTGTTGATCTGGAATCAGCATGAGGAGTTGGGGCGGTTGTTCCTCGGTGGATCGGTGATTTTGATGGCGGTGTGGATCAGTCGGTTGGGTATCAGGCGCGCAGTCAACCTCGTGTAGGCGCTACTGCAGCTGAAGCGGAAGAGGTTCAGCTGGTCAGCCATGGAGAAGTGAGCTAAGGGAATGCCCGCATGAAAATTGCGTACAAAAAAATAGTGTTGGCTGTCTGTCTGTGTGCTGGCTTGACGGGGCCGGACGTTGAAGCCGAAGTGCCATCAGACGCAAAAAATTGGAAAAATCTAACCATCAATGATCTTTCTGTCATGCGACAACTGATAGTTAGTTCTCATCCAGGCGCTATTGATAGCAGTAATGAGACTTTTACACACTGGGTTGAACGGGGTTATTTGCAAGCAAGTCAGCTGTCCGAACGTGTCAACTCAAGGAAAGACTCTCAAGCCGTGCTGAATTTTTACATTGCGGGTTTCAAGGATGGGCACGTAGGGCTGAATCAACCTGATCAAGGAGGTTCTTCCTGGGCAGGTTTTATTTTGGATGGGCAGGGGCAGAGTTTCGTTGTAAAAAACGTCGCTAAAAATTGGCCTGTGCCGTTACCGCCGATGGGTTCCAGGGTTATATCGTGTGATAACAAGTCAGTCCGCGAGATACTGGAGAGTGAACTATCTCCTTATATTGATCGGAGACTTGAACTAAAATCGACTTGGTTACATTTAGCTAAGCAGCTAACGGTCGATGATGCCAACTATCCGGTGCTGGAGAGGGTTTTATCCAAAAGCTGCTTGGTTGTTCTCCCCAATGGGGCAAGACAAAACTTTACTTTATTGTGGCAAGAAGATCGGGGGCAGTTGGACGCTTTTCTACACCAGCCTCAACCGCCACAAACTCTCAAGGATTTGGGGGACGGGCAATATTGGATACATGTATCCAATTTCATGCCATCAGCAGCCGAGAATGCTTCCCTCGATAAAATGCTCGACGTCATCAAGCGTATCGATGATGCCAAGCTGGTTGTGCTTGATACACGAGGCAATCGCGGTGGTAACAGTTTGGTTGGCGCTGAAATACTTTCTGCTCTGTTGGGCTCGCAATTGGTAAAAAGCTTGGATGAGTCATCTGCGTATGCGATGTGGCGAGTTTCTCCATTTGCACTTTCAACGCTCGATCAAGCTTTAACTACTATGGAAAGCGACTATGGAAAAAATAGTGAGGCTTATAAGTTTGTTTTCAGCTTATCCAAGTCGATGGAACTAGCGCTTCACGAGAAAAAAGACTGGTTGCGACAGCCGAGCACTTCCTCGGTCGATCAAGAGGGTTCGAGAGGATTCAATGCTCAAGGTTTCAAAGGTAAGCTTGCATTGGTAACTGACTCATTTTGCGCGAGTGCCTGTCTAGACTTTGCGGACGTCGTTCTTGCCATTCCGGGGGTTGTCCACTTAGGGGCGTCAACGAGCGGCGATACAGTTTATATGGATATAGGCTCTCAAACACTGCCAAGTGGTGCGCAGTTCTGGATGCCGTTAAAGTTATGGAGGGGGCGCGTGCGGGGAAATAATCAAAGTTATGATCCGCAATTTGTTTTTGATGGCGATATAAATGACACCGCGGCAGTTCAAAAATGGGTTCTTAATAACTTATGATCCGATCAGTGCCATTCCTCAAGCACAGCGATAACCTTCCACACGAACTGGTCGCCGCCATCGAGCAAATGTACAAACCAGCAGGCATGACTTTGACGCACGAGGCTCAGCGCGAGCCGCAGAGTGCCGAGTACGAAGCTTGCCGCCTTGGCCTCGATGACCAGGTTGTGGTCTTCCGTGTGGCGAAAACCACGCCGACCAAGATTGGCCAGTTCGTTACGCTATGGAAGCGGCCGACGTCGACCAGCGAGATTGCACCGTTCGACACCGGCGATGGCGTCGCTTTTGTGGTGGTGAGCGTTGCTGATGACACGCACCGCGGACATTTTGTGTTCGATCAGAAAATACTGGCCGCCAAAGGGGTCATGTCGATTGACGGTGTCGGTGGCAAGCGCGCGATTCGCGTCTATCCGCCGTGGGCCAGACCTGTCGCAAAACAGGCGATCAGGACGCAGCAATGGCAGCTGAAGTATTTCCTCGCGCTTGAACACAACGGCAGCGCCGACGCGGATCAGGTGCGCCGACTCTTCGGGCAATAGACACCTTACCTTGTGGGAGTGAGCTCACTCCTACAAGGGATGTGCGTTACTTCTCTGCCAACTGCGCCACCAAAAACTCAATAAAAGTGCGGGTCTTCTGCGGGACCCGTCGTGCCGAAGGGTACACCGCGTTAATGGTGATCACGGGCGCCTGCCATTCGCACATTACTGGCACCAGGCGGCCTGCCGCCAGCGCATCCTCGACAATGAAGTCAGGCAGCAGGGCGATGCCCATCCCGGCTTCGGCGGCCTGAGCGAGCAAGTCGCCATTGTTGGCGTGCAAGGGGCCGGTCACGTTGACCCGCTGGGTTTCCTGGCCGTTGCACAACTGCAGGCTGACGCCGCTTTGCAGGTACCCGTAATTGAGGCACTGGTGCGCGCGCAAGTCTTGCGGGGTCTGCGGTATGCCGGCGCGCGCCAGATACGCCGGGGACGCCACCATGATTCGCGGTGCCGGTGCCAGTTGCCGGGCAATCATCGTCGAGTCCGGCAGGCTGGCGATGCGGATGGTCACGTCGAAACCACCGCGCACCGGGTCAACCTGCTGGTCGCTGAGCACCAGTTGCAACTCGATGTTCGGGTGCTGCTCATGAAACAGCGGGATCAATGGCCCAAGGCGGCGCAAGCCAAAGGACATCGGCGCATTGACCCGTAACACCCCGCGCAATTCGCCGATGCCGTTACGCGCTCGCTGTTCGGCCTCGTCCAGCGAGGCCAAAACTTCGCGCGCAGCATCGAAGTATTCGGCACCTGCCTCGGTCAGGTGCAGGCTGCGGGTGGTGCGCTGCAGCAATTGCACGCCGATCGCGTCCTCCAGCGCCTGAATCTGTTTGCTGACTTTTGATCGCGGCACATCCATTGCCCGTGCAGCGGCGGCGAAGCCGTTCTCGCCGACCGTGACGACAAAGGCGCGCATGCATTCAATGCGATCCATGATTGTCCCTGTTTTAGAATCAATGATTCTCGATTTTAGGGAATTGTCCCTTTCTATACCAGCCCCTAAAGTGACATCCAAGCCGACGACAACGCCGCTGAAGGCAACGTCGACTCACCCATTACTCACTTTGAAAATCGACATCAAAAGGAACGCGCCATGTCTATCCGTGAACTGCTCAACCCAACCAATTCCGCCCTGATCCTGATCGACCACCAGCCTCAAATGGCGTTCGGTGTGCAGTCGATCGACCGTCAAACGCTGAAAAACAACACGGTAGGCCTGGCCAAGGCCGCGAAGATCTTCAACGTGCCGACCATCTACACCTCGGTGGAAACCGAAAGCTTCAGCGGTTACATCTGGCCCGAGCTGCTGGCGGTTCACCCGGAGCAAAAGCCGATCGAGCGCACCTCGATGAACTCGTGGGAGGACAAGGCGCTGGTTGACGCGGTAAAAGCCACCGGCCGCAAAAAACTGATCATTGCCGCGCTGTGGACCGAGGTCTGCCTGACCTTCCCGGCCCTGGAAGCCCTGGCTGAAGGTTACGAGGTGTACATCGTCACTGACGCCTCTGGCGGCACCACCAAGGAAGCGCACGACATGTCGGTGCAGCGGATGATTCAGGCGGGTGCGGTGCCGGTGACCTGGCAACAGGTTCTGCTTGAGTACCAACGTGACTGGGCACACAAGGACACCTACGAAGCGGTGATGGAATTGGTGCTGGAACACAGCGGCGCGTATGGCATGGGCGTGGATTACGCTTACACCATGGTGCACAAGGCGCCGCAGCGCCAGGTCAAGTAACGCGCAAATCTCGGAAAAGATGCAAACCCATGTAGGAGCGGGCTTGCCCGCGAAGGCGTAGTGTCAGTCAATAGATTCGTTGACTGACACTCTGCTTTCGCGGGCAAGCCCGCTCGTACAGGGGGGTTGGGTGTTACATGATGTGTTTTTCGGCGTCGGGAATGTGGCTTGCGCCCAGCATCGCCGGCAACAACCCGGCCCGTAAATCCCCACCACTCGGCTGCTGGTAAAGACCCAACCCAAACTCCGGCAGCACCGCCAGCAAGTAATCGAAAATATCCCCCTGAATTCGCTCGTAATCCGCCCACGCCGTGGTGCTGGTGAAGCAGTAGATTTCCAGCGGAATGCCCTGCGCGGTGGTCTGCATCTGGCGGACCATGCAGGTCATGCCGGGTTGAATCTCGGGGTGACTTTTCAGATACGCCAATGCATAAGCCCGGAAGGTCCCAATGTTGGTCATCCGACGACGGTTGGCGGACATGGAGGCTACATTGCCCTGCGCTTCGTTCCAGGCTTTGAGTTCAGCCTGTTTGCGACCGATGTAATCGGTCAGCAAATGCACCTGCGACAACTTCTGCTCTTCGTCATCGCGGATGAAACGCACGCCGCTGGCGTCGATGAACAGGCTGCGCTTGATCCGTCGACCACCGGATTGCTGCATGCCACGCCAGTTCTTGAACGACTCGGACATCAAGCGCCAGGTCGGGATCGAGACGATGGTTTTATCGAAGTTCTGCACTTTCACCGTATGCAACGTGATGTCGACCACGTCACCGTCAGCGCCGACTTGCGGCATCTCGATCCAGTCGCCCACCCGCAGCATGTCATTGCTGGTCAGTTGCACGCTGGCCACGAACGACAGCAGGGTGTCCTTGTAGACCAATATGATCACCGCCGACATGGCACCCAGCCCCGAAAGCAGCAACAGCGGCGAACGGTCGATCAGGGTGGATACGATGACGATCGCACCCAGCACGTACAACACCATTTTCGTCAGTTGCACGTACCCCTTGATCGAGCGGGTACGGGCGTGTTCGGTGCGCGCGTAGATGTCCAGCAAGGCGCTGAGCAGGGCGCTGAACGCCAGCAGCAGGAACAGAAGGGTGAACGCCAGCGCGACATTGCCAAGGAAATTCAGGCTGGTCTTGCTCAGCTCCGGCACCAGGTGCAAGCCGAACTGGATCACCAGCGACGGTGTCATCTGGGCCAGGCGATGAAAGACCTTGTTGTGCCGAAAGTCATTGATCCAGTGCAGCGCCGGTTGGCGCCCGAGCATTTTGGTCGCGTGAAGAATGAGGTAACGCGCCACTCGTCCGACGACCAGCGCAATGACCAATAACAGCATCAGCGTCAGGCTTGAATGCACGAGCGGGTGCTGATCGAGGGCACCCCAGAGGTCCTGGACGTTGAGCCAGAGCTGTTTGATATCCATGGGCTAAAACGATTCTCCTGAAGGACGCGATCGGGCGATTAGAGCATTTAAGAGGGTTTGGATGACGTTTGAAGACAAATCAGGCAACAAAAAGCCACTGTTTACCGTCGTTTTCACAAAGAAACTCGGCCTTAGCGCTCGAAACCGTTACCCTATGCAGCTGTTTTTTTGTATTTCTTCGAGGTAGCACCCGTGTTTTCCCAATTCGCCCTGCACGAACGCCTGCTCAAAGCCGTGGCCGAGCTTAAATTTGTCGAGCCAACGCCTGTGCAAGCAGCGGCTATTCCGCTGGCGCTCCAAGGGCGTGACCTGCGGGTGACTGCGCAAACCGGTAGCGGCAAAACCGCTGCCTTCGTTTTGCCGATCCTCAACCGTCTGATCGGCCCGGCTAAAGTCCGCGTCAGCATCAAGACCCTGATCCTGCTGCCGACCCGCGAGCTGGCTCAGCAGACCATCAAGGAAGTCGAGCGCTTCGCCCAGTTCACGTTCATCAAGTCCGGCCTGATCACCGGCGGTGAAGACTTCAAGGTCCAGGCCGCCATGTTGCGCAAGGTGCCGGACATCCTGATCGGTACGCCGGGCCGGATGATCGAGCAACTGAACGCCGGCAACCTCGACCTCAAAGAAGTTGAAGTGCTGGTCCTCGACGAAGCCGACCGCATGCTCGACATGGGCTTTGCCGATGACGTGCAGCGTCTGGTGGCCGAGTGCACCAACCGCCAGCAGACCATGCTGTTCTCCGCCACCACCGGTGGTTCGGGCCTGCGCGACATGGTGGCCAAGGTGTTGAACAACCCTGAGCACCTGCAGGTCAACAACGTCAGCGACCTGAACGCGACCACCCGTCAGCAGATCATCACCGCTGACCACAACGTGCATAAAGAGCAGATCCTCAACTGGTTGCTGGCCAACGAGACCTATCAGAAGGCCATCGTGTTCACCAACACCCGGGCCATGGCCGACCGCATCTACGGCCGTCTGGTGGCGCAGGAATACAAAGCGTTCGTGTTGCACGGCGACAAAGACCAGAAGGATCGCAAGCTCGCCATCGACCGCCTGAAGCAGGGCGGCGTGAAAATCCTCGTCGCCACCGACGTCGCCGCCCGCGGCCTGGACGTGGATGGCCTGGACCTGGTGATCAACTTCGACATGCCGCGCAGCGGCGACGAATACGTTCACCGTATCGGTCGTACCGGCCGTGCCGGCAACGAAGGCCTGGCAATCTCGCTGATCTGCCACGGCGACTGGAACCTGATGTCGAGCATCGAGCGCTACCTCAAGCAGAGCTTCGAGCGCCGCACCATCAAGGAAGTCAAAGGCACCTACGGCGGACCGAAAAAGGTCAAGGCCTCAGGCAAAGCCGTTGGCGTGAAGAAGAAAAAGGTCGACGCCAAAGGCGACAAGAAGAAAACCGGCGCCAAGGCACCGACCAAGCGCAAAATCGCCAACCGCCCGAAGACCGACGCCCTGTCGCTGGTCAGCAAAGACGGCATGGCGCCGCTCAAGCGCCGCAAGCCGGAAGCGCCGGCTGCTGAATAAGCCGTTGTCGTGACCCAAAAAAACCGGACAGATGTCCGGTTTTTTTATGCGCGGGATTTGTTGGTTGATCAGCTTTCGGCTTTCTTGTCCGCCGTCTGTAACTCTTTCAAACGCTGATCAATCAACTGGCACTTGTCCGGCAAGTCCTTGCTGGCTGTGCCCAGGTCCATCTTTTGCAACTCGGCGTTTATTTCTTTGGCTTTGACCGGATTCTGCTCGGTGAGCTTGGCCACTTCCTGGGCCAGTTGCTCGCGCTTGGCGGTGGCTTCCTCGGGGGTGCAGGCCCAAACGGGGAGGGCGCAGGCGAGGGTGGTGACGAGGGTGAGTTTCAGCAGGGTTTTCATAGGTGAGCCTCAGGTCCGGTTAAGGCGGGTTAATCGGTTGAGGGTTGAAGCCCGGGAAAAGTTCAGAGTTGTTGCCCGGAGGTATTACTGGTCTTTGATGGCGATGCACATGTCCATTTCCATCACGCCGGTGTTCTCGTCGTAGGAAGCCTCCACCGGATAGCGTTCGAACCCCGGACGCTGGTCGTAGGCCAAACCGCTTTGCGGCATCCACTGCCCGCACAGTTCACCCCAAGCCGCAGGAATTTCGCTACCCGTGCCTTTGAAATGGGCGACGGCGTAGCGGCCGCCGGGCAGATTAGTGGCGGCGAAGGGGTATTCGGGTTCGAAGTCGGCGGGCACTTCGACGCAGGCGTCGTAGCGGCAGAATTGCGGTGGTGTGGTGCTCGGGTCGTCGTGGCCGATGCCGTAGCGCACGCGGTTGAGCAGGTTATTTTCGATCATCCACGGGGAGACGGTTTCGCGCCAGAAGGTGCCGATTTCCGGGCCGTAGGGGCCGGTGTAGCGCAGGTAGGCGACGCGGGCTGGTGGTAGGGTTTGCAGGGTGACGTTCATTGTCTGGACCTTGGAGTCTGGTTCGTTGAGGGGGCGATGGCCGCGACTTGGTCTATGAGGCTAGCCCCCATGGCAGCAGCTAGCGGCGGCTTTTTCTTCATAACGATCGTGATGCCGCACCCATTCCATGATTTCTTCTTCATTACGGCCCTTGGGCGTGAGATCGAGGTAGTTGTAGGCGCCGACCAACAGGTCCAGACCTCGGGCGTAAGTGGAATAGGTGTGGAAGATGTCGCCAGCTTCGTTGCGATAAAACACGCTGAAGCCGGGGAGTTCTTCTTCGGCGCCGTCGGATTTTTCGTAGTTGTAAGTGGCTTTGCCGGCGGCGACGTCTTCGGCTCGGGCTGTGACGCCAAAGTCGTAGTTGAAATCGCAGCCTTCTGACGACACCCAGTCGAATTTCCAGCCCATGCGACGCTTGAAGGCCTGGAATTCGGCGAACGGTGCGTGGGAAACCGCCACGACAGCGATGTCATGGTGCGCCAGGTGTTGGTTGGCGCCGTCGATGTGGTCGGACAGGAACGAGCAGCCTGGGCATCCTTCGTCCCATCCGGCGGCGAACATGAAGTGGTAGATCAGCAGTTGACTGCGGCCGCCAAACAGGTCGGCGAGTTTCAGTTCGCCGTGGGGCCCTTGAAAGTGGTAGTCCTTGTCGATTTTCACCCAGGGCAGGGCGCGGCGTTCGGCGCTGAGTTTATCTCGTTCCTTGGTGAAGGCTTTTTCGTGGGCCAGATGTTGCTTGCGCGCGACGAGCCATTCTTCGCGGGACACCACGGGATGATTCTGAATGTTCATTCGCATTGCTCCTGCGGGAGGCTGAGAGGTGACTTACACAGCCTAGTCGTTTGGCCTACGCCAGATTCGACATACCGCCGGTCGGTGCTGCCCAAAACTTCGGCTGAACGGCTGCGCCCGGTTTCGGTCACAACCCAAGAAGGCCCTCTCAATCATGCGTTCTGGAGGTTGAAACAGGATGACCACTTATAACTGGGATTTGATCGAACGCTTGCTGCACGAGGTGCAAAACGGTGCCAGCAGCTTCACGCCACGGCCCTATGCCGAGCAATACGTGGCGGAGAAAACGGCGGAAGGCGAGCAGACGGAAAACCTCGATCACCTGAAAGCAGTGGCCGGCGAGTACGAAAAGTTACTGCTGGTACGTGGTTACATCGAGCCTCGGCCTGAGGAGCAGGGCGGTACCGGCTCGAATTACATTTTGACGCTGCGCGGCTCCAGTTTATTGAGCCTGATCGACAGCAGCATTCCGGGCAACGACCATCCGCGGCAGGTGTTGGATGAGCAAGTGGATGCGCTCGATGAAGTGACGTTTGATGAAGTGGCGTCGAGAGCGCAGATTGCCTGAACATCGCGCATAACATAGTGGGAGCGAGCCTGCTCGCGATTGCGGTTAACAGTTAACAATGATGTAACTGGTGTACCGCAATCGCGAGCAGGCTCGCTCCCACAGGGGAAATGTGTGTGGCTTAGCTTTGTTTGGCGGCCTTTAGGCATTTGAGGTCATTGAAATCTTTGCGCACCCCTTCGATTTTCTTCAACAACCGCTGACGCTGAACCGGCGTGCTTTCGGCCATCAAATCCACGATTAACCCCCGGGCCTGAGCCTCGGTGTTGGCGTAGGCCTGGCGATAGGCAGGTGTCCACAAACTCTCGCGATTGACCAGAAGTGTCTCGATTCTCTGTGGGAAATCCGGACTATGGCGCTGGGCAACAGCTGCGCTGAATTGCGTCTGCCAGTGCGCGCGGTTGGCGATCCATTGCGAGTTCTGGTCACCCAGGGCCTTTGACCAGGTGACCACCCGTTGTTGTTGGGTGGGGCTCAGCGGGCCAAGCCAGTCATCCAGACGTTTCTCCATGCGTTCGGCACGTTGCTTGATCTGCTGATCGAGGGACGGTTTGAGGTATTCCTCCTGCCGTTTGCGCAGGTCCTTGGCGAAGGCATCATTCATTTCCGCGACTTGTTTGTCATCCAGCCCCTGTAATAACTCGACCGCCGACGGGGTGATTTCCCGGGCGGTCTGGGCGATGGCTTCTTTGGCTTCCCGCGTGCGGGCTTGCAGCGCGGCGTCGGTGACCTGGTTGGTTTTGACCATGGTTTGCAAGCGGTCCAGCCAATCCATGTAGCCCGGCAGTTGCGTGGTGCAATGCCAGTCCAGGTGTTCCTTGAGACGTTCGTTGAACCAGCCTTTCTGCTCGCCGCTCATGTCCACATAGTCGTTGAGCGTCCACGGAATGATCACGTCGAGGTTGCGGTAGGCCAGGCCCACTCGACTGCACGCGCCGAGGGCAAGGCTCAGGATGAGCAGAGCGGCGAAACGAATGAGCCAGCGCGACATGGGCGGATCCTTGCTAAGCGTAGGTTCTCATGTGAACGCAGGATGAACCCGGCAGTTCAGCTGTTCAATAAAACGTGTGTTCAGCCTTGAGGGTGACCAGCCCGTCGCATTGGCTGTTGTGGCCGGAATAGGCCGAGCAGTTGCTGCCACTGAGGCTTGAATCACTGTAGATCAGGTCCAGATCGATGCCCATGAACGGCCGGGAAAGTTGCACCGACCAATCGGTAAAACTGCCGATATACCCACTGTCGACCGACGCCGGTGTGTAGAGCTGGTGGGTGGTGTACTTCATGCTGATCCCGATGCCGAACGGTTGATTGCCGCCGAGGTCGGCAAACAGTGTCCGGTTCAGTTTGTCGGGGTCATTGCTGAAGGCGGCGCCAAAGCGACTGCCGAGCAGGGTCAGGCCGCCGAAGAGTTGCTGGCTGTCGAGGGTGTCCACTTTCGGATAGCTGTAGTGGATCATTCCTACTTCGTACCCGAGGGTTTGATCGAAGGGTTGTTTAAACCCCAGGTAGGAATCCACTTCAAGGTTCTTGCCCGGACTCAGTCCCATGCTCGGGGCCCATTGGCCGACGTAGACGCCGCTGTCGTGGGTCAGGTCGAGGCCGCCATGGAATGAACCGGTGCTGGACGGCTTGACCAGCCCCTGGGCCATGCTGCGGCTGGGCGTGGTGCCGAGCTTGAGGTCGAAGTCGCCCAGTTCGCGCTGGAAAATTTGCGCGTTGGCAACCGGACATGCCAGCAACGTACAGAGCACTATGAGAGAGGGTTTGAGCATGCGTCACTCCATTGACAGCGAGGAGCAGGAATCGAAAACCTGCTGAAACGCTTGTTCTAGACGTGTGCAAGCATACCGGCGAATGCTCGGCATTGAGGGCCGTTCGTCGATTTTTGAAATATTGATGGGTTTGGAGGGGTGTTGCGGGAGGGTTCCAGTCCAAGCGCTTCGAAGCTCAAAGCGCTTATGGACCAGTTGACGCGGCGGATCTTAGGGGGAGTGTTACTTCTTGCCCAAAGTGATCTGCTTGGACGGGCCGAACGTCTGGCCGCTGACGCCTTTGGCAATTTGCTGGATTTCACCACCGGACTTGAGGAACGCAGCGATCTGGTTGTTGATCGATTCGCTGGTTTCAACGGCTGGAGCTGGCTTTGCTTTGCTGTTGGATGCTTTTACACGCATGGCGGCCATTAACCTGTAGAAATTAACTTGGCCAGGCATCGTACAGGAAATACTTGACAATTGCTTGGCTAATATCCCCTCAAAATACACATCGCTGGGCTGTAATTTATCTCGGATCATTATCTGAAATAGGTCTCTAACTCGCTGTTTTAAATAAGAACGTTGACGAAAAGAGCCCGCGCATGAATGGGCTGGCAGGTGAAAATCTCACCTCGTCGGGCTGACGAGTGGCGAGGTACTCGGAGGCAACGCCCAGGAAAATCAAGGTTCGCAGAGTATTTTCTTCCACCACCGGGCCGGCCAGCGAACGTCGTCCGCAAAACCGGGTAGAATGCCGCCCACGTAATGAGGGTATTTGAAATGGCTTTAGTCGGGCGTTACAACAGTTTGCAAGTGGTTAAACACACTAACTTCGGTTTATATCTGGACGGTGGGGCGGATGGCGAAATCCTTTTGCCTAATCGTTATATCCCCAAAGATATTCCCAGCGAAGATGAAGACTGGCTCAACGTTTTTATTTATCTGGACAGCGATGACAAACTCATCGCAACTACCGAAAAGCCGAAAGTTCAGGTCGGTGAATTCGCCAGTTTGAAAGTCGTTGAAGTCAACAGCATCGGCGTTTTCCTGGATTGGGGTCTGCCGAAGGACCTGCTGCTGCCATACTCCGAAGAAAAACGCCAAATGACCGCCGGTGAGTATGTGGTGGTGCATGTCTACCTCGACAAGCATACCCGTCGTATCACCGCGACCGCGCGCCTGGATCGCTACCTGGACAAGACCCCGGCCAGCTATACCCCTGGCCAGGAAGTGGATTTGCTGGTGGCCGAAGCGACCGACATGGGCTTCAAGGCAATCATCAACAACAAGCACTGGGGCTTGATCCACAAGAACGAGGTCTTCAAGTTCATGCGGGCCGGTAAAGAAGAGAAAGGCTTTATCAAGGAAGTCCGCGCCGACGGCAAGATCAGCCTGAGCCTGCAACCCGTAGGCGAAGAAGCGGCCACCAGCCTCAACTCGAAAATCCTCGCCAAGTTGCGTGAAAACAACGGCACCCTGCCGGTCAGCGACAAGAGTGATCCGACAGTGATCACCAGTATGTTTGGCGTCAGCAAAGGCAACTTCAAGAAGGCCATCGGTGCGCTGTACAAGAATGGCCAGATCGTCATTCACGCGGATCGCATTGAACTAAGCTGACCTCGCATCGGCCCCCTGTAACGCGATTGCATCGGGCTGGACTGTGATAAAAAGCCCCGGCCCCTGTGCCGGGCTTTGTTTTTATTCTGCCGAGTTTCTGCCATGGATTGTGTTGTCGAGGTGTCACGATGAGCGCCAGCCGGCGTAGCGCCGACGGATTTGCCCTGCAAGTGATGATCGGGTTGTGTCTGATCTGGGGCGTACAGCAGGTGATAATCAAGTGGGCGGCGCCCGACATCGCACCGGTCATGCAGGCGGTGGGGCGGTCGGGCATTTCCGCATTGCTCGTCGGATTGCTGATCTGCTGGAAGGGTGGCTGGGATCAGGTCGGCGTCACGTGGCGCGGCGGCTTGTTGGCCGGTGCGCTGTTTGGTCTGGAGTTCTTCTTCATCTCCGAAGGCTTACAACTGACCACGGCGGCGCACATGTCGGTGTTCCTCTACACCGCGCCGATTTTCACCGCGTTGGGCGTGCATTGGTTACTGCCGAGTGAGCGTTTAAGGCCTTTGCAGTGGCTGGGAATTTTCCTCGCTTTCGTCGGGATCGCCATCGCGTTTGCCGGTGGCGTGTCCTGGGATAACCTCGATCACCGCATGTTGATGGGCGATGCGCTGGGCGTACTGGCCGGTGCCGCCTGGGGCGCAACCACAGTGGTGGTGCGCGCTTCGCGCCTGTCGGAAGCGCCGGTGACACTCACGTTGTTCTATCAACTGATCGTCGGTTTCGTCGGTCTGATGCTGATCGCGATCCTCAGCGGCCAGGTCACTCACGTCAGCCTGACCGCGGTGGCAGTGACCAGCGTGCTGTTCCAGGGATTGGTGGTGTCGTTCTTCAGTTACCTGACCTGGTTCTGGCTGTTGCGTCGTTATCTGGCGGCGAACCTGGCGGTGTTTTCGTTCATGACGCCGCTGTTCGGCGTCACGTTCGGGGTGGTGTTGCTGGGTGAAGAACTGAGCCTCAACTTTGTCATCGGCGCCGTGCTGGTGTTGCTTGGCATCACGTTCGTCAGCGCTGAACAGTGGGTTCGCCGTCGTTTGCGCAAAGCCCTCGGGCAGTCCTGACCGGGCGCAGCAACAGGCTGCCGGCGATGAGCAATCCGCTCCCGGCAATGATCAAGGCGGGCTGCAAACCGCCACTGAAATGGCTGCTCAGGGCGGCCAGCAACGGCCCGGCGAGCTGACCCGCGGCGAAGCACGCGGTCAGCAACCCGGCGTTGCGCTGGGTGGCGTGGGGCGCCAGTTCGCGGGAACGTTGCATCACCAATTGCATGCAGGCCAGAAACGGCGTGCCGCACAGCATCACCCCCAGCGCCAACCCCGTACCGCTCCCCAACAGGCAGGCGAAGACCCCGGCGGCTTGCAGCCACAAGGTGATCATCAGCCAATGGCGTGTGCCATTCAGGGACTGTCGACGCAGGCTCACCAGCACCACGCCGACAGCCGACGCCAAGCCGAAGCACGGCCAGAACAGGTCGGCCTGCCAATGCCCGTGAAACTGCGCGTTGGCCATTTGTGATAGGAACGTGGCGGGGATGATGTAGCCCAGACCGTACAAGCCATAGATCACACTCATTCGAGCGATGCCCTGATTATCCGACGAGACCGCGATGGGAGCGGCCGCCAGCGTCGCCGCGGGTTGTGGCAAAAACGGCAGAATCCCCAGCAGCATCGCCAGCGCTACGCCGGCATACACCAGCCACAACGTCGCGGAGGTCTGCCCCAACAGGTTCGAACCCAAGGCCAGTAAACCCGTGAGAAAAATCCCCAGGCCCGGTCCGGCAAATACCAGCGCGCCCAACCGTGGACGACCAGCCGCTACCGCCAATGGCTGGCTCAATGCGGTGATCATCACCAACACCCAGGCGCTGGCCACGCCGGTGCCAAAGCGCAACAGCAGATGCGACCAAAACCCGTTGGCCCAGAACGACGCCAGGGTCAGCAACACACAGAGCCACAACCCTCCCAGCAAGCGCTGACGGACTTGCGCCGGTCTGCGCGAGAACATCGCATCCAGCGCGCCGACGAAGTAGCCAAGGTAATTGGCGGCGGCAATCAGGCCCGCTGCGGTCAGGTCGATCTGACCTTCGCTGAGCAAGTGCGGCATTTGCGGAGTCAGCGCGAAGCGCCCGATGCCCATGGCCATCATCAGGGCGATAAAACTGGCGAGTAAGCGAATCAGCGCGGACATAATCTGAGTTCCAGTAAAGGATCAATGACCGTCAGGCTAGGACTGTTTGACTTTCATTAAAAATGAATAATAGTGAGTAACTTGTTCTGAATTGGAGAAGGTCGTGGAGTTCAGCCAATTGCGGATCTTCCAGGCGGTGGCGCAGGAGGGGTCGATCACCCGTGCTGCCGAACGTTTGCATCGGGTGCCATCCAACCTGTCGACACGGCTGAAACAACTTGAGGAGCAGCTCGGTGTAGAACTGTTCGTCCGCGAACGTCAGCGTTTGCAGTTGTCGCCTGCGGGAAAAGTCCTGCTGGACTACACCGCCAAGCTGTTCGCCCTACATGACGAAGCCAGTGCGGCAGTGCAGGGCGGGCAACCGGCCGGGGACTTCGTGCTCGGCACCATGTACAGCACGGCGGCGATTCATCTGCCGGGGTTGTTGGCGCGTTATCACCGCAATTACCCGGCGGTAAACCTGCAAGTGCAATCGGGGCCAAGCGGCGAACTGCTTGAAGGTCTGCTCAGCGGTCGGCTGGATGCGGCGCTGGTGGACGGCCCGCTGGAGTTCGCGGGGCTGGACGGCGTGCCGTTATGCGACGAGCGGCTGGTGCTGATCACGGAGGCCGAGCACTCGCCGGTACGCACTGCGCTGGATGTGGAAGGGCGCTCGGTGTTCACCTTTCGCCAGGGTTGTTCCTACCGGATGCGCCTGGAGGCCTGGTTCGCCCATGACCACGCCGCCATGGGGCGGGCGATGGAGATCGAATCCTATCCGGGAATGCTTGCGTGTGTGATTGCAGGCTCGGGCGTGGCGTTGATGTCGGAGTCGATGCTCGCCAGTCTGCCGGGTCGCGAGAGCGTGGCGGTGCACCCTTTGGCGGAACCATTTGCGAGCGCGACGACGTGGCTGATGTGGCGCAAGGGCATGGTCGGGGCCAATTTGAACGCGTGGATCGAGCAGCAGCAGAAGGTCTATCCGTCGGCACTGGTTCAGGCCCAGGCGATTGCTTGAACTACCGGTCAGGTATTTTGTTCAATTCAGTAACAGATCATTGCGTCTTTTGATGAGCATTGCGTAGGACTTCGGACTATTATCAGTGCGAAGCGGCCTCAGAATTCCGGTCGCTCGGCACTACCCTGAAGGGGGCACCATGAAAGAGAAAATCCAAAACTGGCTGCACGATCTGGGTGTTGCACTCGGTTTGATCGAACCGCCTCTGCAACCTGTGCCTATTCGTACGGACGACGAACAGCGCCGACGTCAGCAACGCCGCCGGTAACAGCGGGTAAGTCTGGCAGTTCACCTGTGGTGAAGGAGCTTGTTGTGGCGAGGGGGCTTGCCCCCGTTCGAGTGCGCAGCACTCGTAATTAGCCTAATGAGGTCTTCCTGATACAACTCGGGTGAATGGATTGGGGCCGCTTCGCGGCCCAACGGGGCGATGCGGCGTTCCGACAAACCCCCTCGCCACAAATGCACCTGCCACAAAAGGAGTGTTTGAAAACCCGTCTCAATGCCGCCCGATCTCAATCAAAAACCGACTCAAATCATTCGCCGTCCTGGCGGTCTTGAGCAGCCGGTCTTCCTCCGCCGTAAACGCCGTCAACCCCAGCTCATCCTCCAGATGGAAGATCAGCTCTTCGATGTCCTCTTTTTCCAATCCCAACTCCGCCAGGCTGGCATCATCGCTGAAGTCATCCCGGCCCTCCAGCACGCGGCTGATGAACTGGTGGACGGCGAGGCGAACGGCGGCTCTTTTCATGGTCGTTCTTCGAGGACGATAGTGTTGTTGGCCCTGCGCTTGAGTACAGCAGGCTTCAGTCGTGTGAGCGCTGCCACTCGTCAATCATCGTGCGCAAATGCTCCCCCGAGAAACTGCCGAAATGCCCGCCATGCACCGTGCGCACAGGCAACTCACGCAGGCGTTGCAGGCTGCGGGCGTAGTCGTCGAGGTTGGAGTGGTAGGCGTCTTCGACCAGCGGGCCGTCGTAGATGATGTCGCCACTGAACAGGGTCTCGGTCGCCGCTTCATACAGGCTGATGCCCCCCGGTGAATGCCCCGGGGTGTGCAGCACTTGCAGCACGCGGTCGCCCAGGTCCAGTACATCGCCTTCTTCAATCATGCCCGTGGCGGGTGCCGCTTTGACCCGGTATTCGGCGTAGCACAACGGGCAATCTGGGTGCGCTTCGAACATGTCGTCACCGACAAAGGCTTTGCTCAAATCGTTGTCGCCGTCTGGTGCGGCGAGGATGTCCGCCTCAGCCGGGTGCACCAGCCGTTCGGGGAACTCGTGATGCCCGGCGATGTGATCGAAATGGCAATGACTGGCCACCGCCACCAGCGGCCGTTCGGTGATCCACGGCAATTGTTCGCGCAGGCTGACCAGCCCGGAACCGCTGTCCAACAGCAAATCTTTGTTACGGCCTTGAATGTGCCAAAGGTTGCAGCGATAGAAAGGCCGGATGTAGGGCTCGTGAATCAGGCGTATACCGTCGCTGAGCTGTTTCACCTCGAACCACAGATCGCGGCTGACGATCTTCATAAACACTTTTCTCCAGACGAAAAAAAACGGGTGTGGCAACCGACGCCACACCCGCCGAAGAAAGCATCAAGTTGTTATGTTCAGCTTAGGCGGCACTGGCCTGAGCTGCCGGGCGACGGGACATCAGGCTGACCAGCACGAAGCTCACCAGACCAACGCCGAGGCTGTAGTAGATCGGGGTATTGGCATCCAGGCCGTCCTTGAACATGAACACCAGCGCAGTGGCGAAGCCCATGCCCATGCTGGTGATTGCGCCGGCGGTGGTTGCGCGTTTCCAGAAAATCGCACCCATCAGCGGGATCAGCATGCCGCCCACCAGCAGGTTGTACGCCAGGGTCAGGGCGCTGATCACGTCATTCACGACCAGAGCGATGCCGAGTACGACGATGCCGGTCAACAGGGTGAACAGGCGGTTGATGCGCAGGCTCGACGGTTTACCGCCACGCAGTTTCGGCAGCATATCTTCGGTCAGGGTGGTGGCAGCGGCGAGCAGGCCGGCACTGGCGGTGGACATCATGGCGGCCAGGGCCGCGGCGATTACAAGACCACGAATACCGTCCGGCAGGGACAGTTTGACGATGGCGGCGAAGGCGTTGTTGACGTTGTCCAGGTCCGGGATCAGTACGTGAGCAGCCATGCCGATCAGGGCACAGGCCAGTCCGTAGAGGATGCAGTAGAAGCCTGCGAACGTACCGGCAACCTGAGCCACTTTGGCGGTCTTGACGGTGAACACACGCTGCCAGATGTCTTGGCCGATCAGGATCCCGAAGAAGTAGATCATGAAGTAGGTGATGATGGTGTCCCAGCCAATCGTGGTGAAACTGAAGGCGGTGGCCGGCAGTTTCAACACCAGCTCATCCCAACCGCCAACGCGATACAGACAGATTGGCAACAGGATGAACATCAGGCCTACGGTCTTGATCACGAACTGGACGATGTCGGTCAGGGTCAGGGACCACATGCCGCCGATTGCGGAGTAGATCACCACCACGCCGCCGCCGACCAATACCGAGACCCAGAACGGTAGATCAAACAGCACTTGCAGCACGGTGCCGATGGCCAGGATCGAGGTCACGCCGATCATCAGCGCGTACGCCAGCATGATCACTGCGCTCGCAGAGCGGGCCATCGGGTTGTAGCGTTTTTCCAGCACTTGGGTAACGGTGTAGATCTTCAGTTTCAGCAGCGGTTTGGCGAGGAACAGGTTCAGCGCCACAATCCCGCAACCGAGGGCCGCGCAAAGCCAGAAACCGGAAATGCCATGAACGTAGCCCAGACGTACGGTGCCGACGGTGGACGCGCCGCCCAGAACGGTGGCGGCCATGGTGCCCATGTACAGGCTCGGGCCGAGGTTACGACCGGCGACCAAAAAGTCTTCGTTGGTCTTGGCCTTGCGCATGCCGTAGTAGCCGAGTATCAGCATCGCGGCGGCGTAGATGAGTACGACGAATAAATCCAAAGCCATGATGGCGTGTCTCCGATTGTCTTTTTTATAGTGAAACAAAGGTGTTTCTGTTCTCTGTGGGCGCGAGCCTGCCCGCGAAAACGGTTTTTCGGTCACATCAACGTTGGATGTGCCGCCGTCATCGCGAGCAGGCTCGTTTCCACAAGGGAACAGTTGTCAGGTTGACTGACGCAGTTCAGGTTTTGCCGTGGTGCTGGTGATCATGTACGTTCGTGACCCATCCTTAGCGGTGGACCACACCCGGCAGTACGCAGAGCATTTCGTACAGCAGGTTGGCAGCCAGCAGCGAGGTGTTGCCAGTAGTGTCATAAGCGGGCGAGACTTCTACCAGATCGCAACCGACCAGGTCGAGGCCTTGGCAGCCGCGAACGATTTCAATCGCTTGAATGGTCGTCAGACCGCCGATTTCCGGGGTGCCGGTGCCAGGCGCCCAGGCCGGGTCGATGCCGTCGATGTCGAAACTCAGGTACACCGGACCGCCACCGACTTTCTCGCGAACTTCGGCCATCAACGGGGCCAGGGACTTGTGCCAGCATTCTTCGGCCTGAACCACGCGGAAGCCCTGATTGCGGCTCCAGTTGAAGTCGTCAGCGGTGTAGCCTTGAGCGCGCAGACCGATTTGCACCACGCGGTCGCAATCCAGCAGGCCTTCTTCGACGGCGCGGCGGAAAGTGGTGCCGTGGGCGATTTTCTCGCCGAACATGTGATCGTTCACATCGGCGTGCGCATCGATGTGCACCAGGCCGATCTTGCCGTGCTTTTTATGAATGGCACGCAGGATCGGCAGGGTGATGGTGTGGTCGCCGCCAAGGGTCAGGGGGATCACATCGTGTTCGAGGATCTTGTGGTAGGACTCTTCGATGATCCGTACCGCGTCCAGCAGGTTGAACGTGTTGATTGCCACGTCACCGATGTCGGCCACCGACAGAGAATCGAACGGAGCAGCTCCGGTCGCCATGTTGTACGGGCGGATCATCACCGATTCAGCGCGGATTTCGCGAGGTCCGAAACGGGTGCCAGGGCGCAGCGAAGTGCCGATGTCCAGTGGCACGCCAATGAAGGCAGCGTCCAGACCGGCAGCGGAATCTAAATGGGGGAGTCGCATCATGGTGGCGATGCCGCCGAAGCGCGGCATTTCATTGCCGCCCAGTGGTTGGTGAAGAATCTTGTCCACGGGTAGGGCCTCATCGTCGTTGTTTTATTTATGTCGGTTGCACAGGTCCGGATAGGCACAGGCACCGCTGGGAAACGATTCTGCGAAATGTAGTGGCCGGGAAGAATCGCTACGGGCAAATACTTAGTTCAGATTTTTCTAAACTAATGGCTCGGGCAGCGATAGACTCGCTGCTGATCGGAGCGGACGCTCTGCGTGGGAATGCATCCCGTGACGCTCCGCGTCACAACCCCGGAGCGGACGCAGAGCGTCCGAGGCGGCATTCCCACGCAGAGCGTGGGAACGATCTTTGGAGAGAGCCCCATGGCCAACGCTTTACCCGACCTGAAACTTTTGCGCATCTTCGTCAGCGTGGTCCGTCATCAAGGGTTCGCCAACGCCCAGCAAGAACTCAACCTCTCGACGTCGGCCATCAGCACCTACATGAGCCAGCTTGAAGCGGCCCTCGGTCTGGTGCTCTGCCATCGCGGTCGTGGTGGGTTCAGCCTGACCAGCAAAGGCGAACTGTTTCATCAGGAAACCCTGCGTCTATTGGGCGAGCTCGAAGGCTTCGAGCAATACGCCGCAGCCCTCAAGGGCGAACTGCGCGGCACGCTGAACCTTGGCGTGATCGACTCAACGGTCAGCGACAAGGCCTTGCCCTTCGCCGAAGCCATCGGCGCCTACAGCCAGGAACACCCGGCGGTGCATTTGCATTTGTCGGTGATGAGCCCGTACGAACTGCAACTCGGTGTGCAGGACAATCGCCTCGACCTGGCCATCGGCGCGTTCTCCACGCGCATGAGCGGCCTGGTCTACATGCCGCTTTACCGCGAGCAGCACTGGCTGTATTGCAGCAGCCGGCATCCGCTGTTCACCGAGCGGCGTATCCCTGAGCAAGTCATCACCCAGCAACGGATGGTTGGCCGGGGTTACTGGAGCCAGGCCGAACTGGCGCGTCACGGTTTCAAACACAGCGCGGCGACGGTGGAGAGTATGGAGGCACAGCTGATTCTGGTGCTGTCCGGTGCCTACATCGGTTACCTGCCGGAGCACTACGCTCAGGCCTGGGCGGACAAGGGCGATTTGCGTGTGTTGCTGCCGGCGACCTTTGGTTATCAGGCGCCGTTCTCGATGATCGTGCGCCGCGGCCGCAGTCGCGAACCGCTGATCCAGACCTTTCGCGACCTGCTCAAAGCACAACTGAATCAGGCTTGATCCATGTCCAGAATCCAGTGTCCCCGTTGCCTGCGCCCGCAAACTCATTGTTTGTGCCCGCTGATCCCGTGTCTCGATAGCCGCACCCGAGTGCTGTTTTTGCAGCATCCGAGCGAAGTCAACCATGCACTGAACACGGCGCGGCTGGCGGCGTTGGGCTTGAACAATGCCGAACTGATCGTCGGTGAGGTGTTCGAGGATTTGCCGGCGCTGTTGAATCAACCGGGGTATCAGGCGCGGTTGTTGTTTCCGGGCGAGGACGCGCAGCCGATGCCAACCTATACGGCGACTGACGAGCCGCTATTGCTGGTCGTCCCGGACGGCACCTGGCGCAAGGCGCGCAAGATGCTGCACCTCAATCCACTGCTGGCTGCGTTGCCGAGGGTGACGTTGGCGGATGGCGGGGTATCGCGATATCGATTGCGCAAGGCACCGGGGCCGGGGGCGTTGTCGACGGTGGAGGCGATCGTGCAGGCGCTGCAAACGCTGGAAGCGCCGGGCACGTTTGAGCCATTGTTGAAACCGTTCGAGGCGTTGATTGAAGGGCAGATCGCGGCGATGGGGGAGGAGATCTATTTGAAGAATCACGGACAATGATCGTTCCTACGCGGAGCGGGGGAACGATCATTGGTTAGCGCTCGCGCATCGCCTCAGTCCGGGCTTTCAACACCGGTTTGAGCAGGTAATCCAGCACGCTCTTCTCGCCCGTGATGATGTCCACCGTGGCAACCATCCCCGGAATGATCAGCAACGGTTTCACATCCCCGCCCAAGTGGTTTTTATCCGTCCGAACCTGAATCAGATAGAAACTGTTGCCCTTGTCATCGGTGATGGTGTCGGCGCCGATCAGTTCAAGTTTGGCGCTCAACCCGCCATAAATCGTGTAGTCGTACGCGCTGAACTTGACCATCGCTTTCTGCCCCGGATGCAGGAACGCCACGTCCTGCGGCCGCACTTTGGCCTCGATCAGCAAGTTGTCTTCCAGTGGCACGATTTCCACCATGTCGCTGCCGGGCTGAACCACACCGCCGATGGTGTTGACCTTCAGCACTTTGATAATGCCGTGAACCGGCGACACCACTGTCGTGCGCGTCACGCGGTCATCGATGGCGATACTCGATGCTGTGATTTTCGACAGGTCGGTGCGTTTCTCATTCAGCTCCTTTGCCGCGTCAGAACGGAAGGATTGTTCCGACTCGTCGATCTTGCTTTTGATCTCGTTGATCGCCGCTTCTGCCCGGGGAATCGCCAGCGTCGTCGCATTCAGCGAGCCGCGGATCTCCACCGCACTGCGTTTGAGACGCAGGATTTCCACCGGTGAAACCGCCCCGGTGCCCACCAGTGGCGTGGACATGTTCATCTCTTGTTGGAGCAGCGCCAGACTGGAGCTGAACTGTCCCTGTTTGGAACGGAATTCTGCCAGTTCCTGGGTTTTTTGCCGAAGTTGTTCGCTCAGCGTGCGCTGCTCACTGGCAAGTCGACGCTGGCGTTGTTCGTACAGCGAGCGCTCGTCCTCGGCCACTTGCGGTGCCTTGGCGATCACTTCATCTGACAGCTTGAACGGGCGTCCTTCCGCTTCTGCCGACAGCCGTTCAACCTGCGCCGTCAGTGCATAACGATCCGCTTCGCTCTCGCCTTTGTTCGACAGAAACCGCGTGTCATCCAGGCGCAGCAACGTGTCGCCTTTGTTCACCATTTGCCCTTCGCGGACGAAGATCTCGGTGACGATGCCGCCCTCCAGGTTCTGGATCACCTGGACCTTGCTCGACGGAATCGCCTTGCCTTCGCCCATAGTGACTTCTTGAAGCACCGCGAACTTGGCCCACACCACAGCACTGATAATCAGCCCCGCCGCCAGCCACACGGTAATCCGCGACCAGCGGGGGGAATCTTGCAACGAGGCGCTGGCCGTTTCCGGCATGAATTCACTCTCGGCGGTTTTACTGAAACTGCCGAAGTAGCCCCGGTCTTTTGGTGTGTCGGATGATGAACGGGCCATGGGGCGCTCCTAGACAGCCGCAGAGCCGACACGGCCCTTGCGCAGTGCATCGATGACCGCTTCTTTCGGACCGTCGGCGACGATCCGTCCGTTATCCAGTACCACCAGTCGATCCACCAGGCTGAGCATCGAGGTGCGGTGGGTGACCAAAAGCAGGGTTTTGCCCTGGACCCAGGTGTGGAGTTTTTGCCGCAGAACGTCTTCGCTGCTGTTGTCCATCGCGCTGGTCGGTTCGTCGAGCAACATGATCGGCGGGTCGAGCAACAAGGCCCGCGCCAGCAACACGGCCTGACGTTGCCCCCCAGACAGCAACTGTCCGCGTTCGCCGACCGGACGATCAAACCCTTGCGGATGCTGACGGGCGAGTTCGGTGACGCCGGTCAACTCGGCCACTTCGAGCATCCGCGAATCGCTGATGTAGCGGGCGCCCAGGGTCAGGTTGTCGCGCAGGCTGCCGGCCAGCAGCGGCAGGTCATGGGCGACGTAACCGATCTGTTGGCGCAGGTCCGCGACATCCAGTTGCCTCAGGTCCAGACCGTCGAGCAGCAACTGGCCTTCTTCTGGCGCGTAGAACCCCATGACCAGTCGCGCCAGGGTGCTTTTACCCGAACCACTGCGACCGATGATGCCGATGCGTTCGCCCGGCTTCATGCTGAAGCTGACGTTGGCCAGCGCCGGTGCGTTCTGGCCGTTGTAGTGGAAGGTCACGTCGCTGACGTCGAGCGCGCCTTGCAGTTGTGTGCGCTCCAGCGGCCGCTGTTTCGCGTCGCGTTCCTGCGGCAGGCCCATCAGCGCATCGGTGCTTTTCATGGTCAGTTGCGCTTGCTGGTAGCGAGTGATCAAACCGGCAATCTGCCCCAGTGGCGCGAGCACGCGGCTACCAAGCATGTAAGTCGCCACCAGCGCCCCCACGCTGAGGTTGCCGGCGATGATGCTGTAGACCCCGGCGACGATGGTCGCCATGCCGGAGAATTGCTGGATAAACAAGGTGCCGTTGGTGGCTACCGCCGAGAGGTTGCGCGCGTGGCTGTCGAGGCGGGTGAGGGCGCCGTGGGTGCTTTCCCATTTGTGCTGGCGCTCGCTCTCGGCGCTACAGGCCTTGAGGGTTTCGAGGCCGCCGAGGGTTTCGATCAGCAAGGCCTGGCGTTCGGCGCCCAGGCTCAGGCTTTTTTGCACGGTGTCGCGCAGGCGCACCTGGATCACCATCGCGAAGATGATCGTGATCGGAAACGCCAGCAACGGAATCACCACCAGCCAGCCGCCGAGCAAGCCGATCACCACCAGCATCAACACGGCGAAGGGCAGGTCGATCAGGCTGGTCAAGGTGACGGCGGTGAGAAATTCCCGCAGGCCCTGGAAGTCATGAATGCTCTGGGCAAAACCGCCGATGGTCGCCGGGCGGGCTTTCATCGACATGCCGGTGATGCGCTCGAACAAGGTCGCCGACAGGATCACGTCGGTTTTCTTCCCCGCGGTGTCGAGCAAATGCGCGCGTACGACCCGCAGCACCAGTTCGAAACCGGTGCCGATCAGCAAGCCGATCGACAACACCCACAAGGTCGAGGTGGCCTGGTTCGGCACCACCCGATCGTAGGTCTGCATCACGAACAGCGGCACCATCAACCCGAGCAGGTTGATCAGAAAGCTCGCCAGAATCGCATCGCTGTACAGCCATTTCGACAGTTTCAGCGTGTCGCGAAACCACGCTTCCACACGCGGCACCAGGGGCGAGCGCAAGTCTTCGAGTTCATGGCGTGGCCGGGCAAACAAGGCCTGGCCACTGTAGTTTTCGGCCAGCTCTTGCGTGCTGACCCATTGTTCACCGCCGTCGGCCTCGCTGGGCAGGATCAGCACCTGACCATCATCGCCAAAGCGTCGCAGGATGGCCGTGCGGCCGTTGTTGAGGATTAACATCACCGGCAAGTTGAGGGCGCAAATATCCCCCAGTTCACGGCGCAGTACACGCGCCTGCAAACTGGCCCGGGCCGCTGCACGCGGCAGCAGGTCCAGGCTCAAGCGTTGTTTGTTCAGGGGTAGCCCAGCACTCAGGCTGGCGCGACTGACGGTCGCGCCGTGCAGTTTGCAGAGGATCAACAGACCGTCCAGGAGCGGGTCATCGAAGCTGAGGCGCGGATCGACACCGGTGTTGCCGGATTCCATGCTGGTCACATTGATCGCTCCCAGTGAGCTACTTCATGTCAGGCAAACGGGCTTCGTTTTTCACTTCGGAGGAGGCGATTGCATCGGCGGGCAACACTACCCGTTGCTTGCTCAGCAACTCACCCATACCGGCCAGCACGCGGTACATCGAGTATTCCTCGGTGTAGCGCACTTCGGTGTAGCGGCGGTTGGCGTTGTAGAGCTCGTTTTCACTGTCGAGCAAGTCGAGCAGTGACCGCTGACCCAGGCCGAACTGGTCCTGATAGGCAATGCGCACGCGTTTACTGGTTTCGGCGTATTCGCGCGCGGTAGGGGTTTGTTTCTTCGCATTGACCATGGCGTTCCAGGCCAGGTTCATGTTCTCGTTGAGCTGGCGCAGGGCGTTGTTGCGGATGTCCATCGCCTGGTTGATCTGGTGTGCATCGGAAGCCAGGCGCGCCTTGTCACTGCCGCCGCGGAACAGGTTGTAGTTCATCACCACACCCACGCGCCACTCGTTGTCGTGACCTTCATCGCCCTGCACGTTGTTGTTTGCGACCACCGCGGCTTCGGCGTCGAGGCGTGGGTAGAACGGCGATTTGGCGACTTCGTACTGGCTCTCGGCCGATTGCACGTCGGCCTGCGCGGATTTCAGGTACGGGTTGTTGGCCACCATGCTCTGCTGGGCTTCCGGCAGGGTGACGGGCAGCTCACCGCGGGTCGATGGCGGCGTTTCGAGCTCATCGGGCAGGCGCCCTACGACGCTGAAGAAGTTCGACTCGGCGTCCGCCAGGTCGACTTCAGCGGTATCGAGGTTGTTTTGTGCCAGTGCCCGGCGCGCGCCGGATTGATCGGAGTCGGCGTTGCTGCCGACGCCGCGCTGGGTGCGCAGGCCGATCTGGTCGTTGACACGCAAGTGGGCTTGCAGGTTGTTCTTGGCCAGGGTCACCAGTTCGCGGCGCTTGAGCACTTCGAGGTAAACCTCGATGGTGCGCAGGGCCAGGTCCTGGGCGGTGCCTTGTGCGTAATAGGCCCGAGAGTTGACCACGTCTTTGGTGCGATTAACTTCGTTCGAGGTGCTGAAACCGTCAAACAGCATCTGCCGCAAGCGCAATTCCGACTGGGTGTAATTCATGGTTTCGGTGTTGTGTTTGTCGAATTGCCGGGTGTTGGTGTTATCGCTGCGCGCCCGCCCGTAGGCGCCAGTCAGATCAACTGATGGATAAAAGCCCCCTTTGGCAACGTTCACCTGTTCATCCGCGGACAGGCGCGAGTCCACCCGCGAGGCCAGTTCAGGATGGGTTGCGATAGTGCTTTGGATTGCCTCGGTCAATGACATGGCTTGAGCGCTGGAAGAGCAGGCAATGGCCAGCAGAACCGCGCTGCAAAGGGGGGTTAAAACGCGCATGGGTGTATCTCCCTGAATTCCTGATGGTGCTTATCAGTCGCCAATTATTTGACGGCATTTATAGGTAAAATCGTTTCACCGTTGTAACAACAGAGCTAAGAACATTCTAGAGGATAGCTAAGAAATATTTCTCATTACTTTTATGCCAAAAAAAACTTATGCCGTCAGCAAAATCCAGCACATTGTTCAGTGCGAAAGCCTTTGAATTATCAGCTTTAGGGAGCTTTCAAAGGTTTTTTGAAAAATTCAAGCCACTTATCGACATAGGGCTGGGAAGTGCTGGAGGGGAGGGCAGCGTAACGGTTTTTGAGTGACGGTTTTTTGTCGCTTGGTTGATTCAGGACTGTTACGCATCGTTCACCAGGCTAGTTGCGACGCAAGTGGGCCCCGAAGCCATTGATTGCAGAGGGTTTATCCCACTGTTGCCGACGCTGCGGTTGAGCGACACGCTGGGCGAGCACATCGCCAGGGCAACGGCTTACTCAGGTAAACGCGCCCTGCAGGCGATCCGCTCGGCTACCTGCTTTAAACCATGAGCACTTTCTTCGAAAAAACAGGATGCCGACAGCTGTTGGCAGCGGAGGAAGTGCACATGGCTACGCTCATCGGTATCGTCAGTAAGGTCATTGGTCAGGTATTCGCGGTAGCGAGCGACGGCACCCGGCGCGCGTTGGTCGAGGGCGATCGATTGTTCGCCGGTGATCAACTGGTCACCGGAGCCGAAGGCGCGGTGGCGGTCCATCTGCAAAATGGTGAGGAACTGACCCTCGGGCGTGGCAGCAGCCTGCAAATGAGCCCGCAGCTCCTTGCGAATGAGTCGCCGCATGTCGGCACATCTGAGGCGGTGACGCCGAGCGAAGTGCAGCTGACCGATGTCGAACAACTGCAAAAAGCAATCGCAGCGGGCGCTGACCCGACGCAGACCGCTGAAGCCACTGCGGCAGGGCCTGGCTCGACCCCGGCGGGCGATGGTGCGTCGGGCGGCGGCCACACTTTTGTCTTGCTGGAAGAGGTGGGCGGGCGGGTCGATCCGACGATTGGCTTCCCGACGGCTGGGTTTGGCAGCATCCCGGAATTTCCCGAAGAACGGCACAATGCCGATATCCAGAACGCCGACGACACCCCGGCCGTGGTGGCGCCCCCGCCAACGACCGTCAACAATCCGGTCACGCTCGTCGGCCTGTCGGTCGCAGGCGGGGAACTGACCTTCAACGAAGCCAGCCTGCCCAACGGTTCCGCGAGTAATCCGAGCGCGTTGACACAGAACGGCACGTTCAGTGTGTCGGCGCTGGACGGGCTGAACAGCCTGAGCATCGGCGGCATCAATGTCATCACGGGTGGTGTGGCCGCGGGCGTTCCTCAGTCGATCACTACGCCACAGGGCAACACCCTGACCATCACGTACGACCCGGCCACTGGCGTGGTGAGTTACAGCTTTACCCTAAATGGAAACGTCACGCATCCGGCTGGCGACGGTACCAACCCCCTCATCGAGCAGCTCACCGTGGTGGCCGGCGACAGCAACGGTGACACCGTCACCGGCACGCTGGACGTCAACATCACTGACGACGTGCCCAAGGCTGTCGATGACAGCAACGCCAGTACCGCATCGGAAACCCTGCAGACCCTGACCGGCAGTGTGCTGCCGAACGACACGCAGGGCGCAGACCGCATTCCTGTTGGCCCCAACAGCGGCCCAGTCATTGGCGGCACCTTCACCGGGACCTACGGCACCCTGGTGCTCAATCCGAACGGCACTTACACCTACACGCTGAACACCAGCGATGCCGACTTCAAAGCGCTGCACGGCGGTGGCAGTGGCACAGAAACCTTCCCCTACACGCTGACTGATGCTGATGGCGACACCAGCACTGCCAACCTGGTGCTGCAAATCCACAACAACGATGACCCGATTACGATGGGGGGCCTCAACGGCAACGGCGGCGAACTGACTGTCTCCGAGAAAAACCTGAGCCTTGGCAGTGCACCGGACTCCGCTGCGCTGACCCAAAGCGGCACCTTTACCATCACCGCCCTCGACGGCGTGCAGACGCTCGATGTCGGCGGCCTTCATGTGGTGGTCGGTGGCGTGCCCGCGGGCTTCCCGCAATCAATCGTCACGCCATTGGGCAGCACGCTGACCATCACTGGGTTCGACGCCACCACGGGCGTGGTCAGTTACAGCTACACCCTGGCCGACAACGAAGCTCACCCAACCGGCAACGACGCCAACTCACTGCCAGAGCAATTCGCCGTAACCGTGGTGGACGACAACGGCACCACCGCCAATGGCACGCTCGACGTCAACATCGTCGATGACCTGCCTCAAGCCGTGAACGACAGCAACGCTGGCACCGCATCGGAAACCCTGCTGACCCTCAACAGCAACGTGCTGACCAACGACGTCCAAGGCGCCGACCGCGTGACCATTGGGGAAAATACCGGCCCGATCACTCCTGGCACCTTTGCCGGGACTTACGGCACCTTGGTGCTGAACGCCAATGGCACGTACACCTACACGCTGAACACCAGTGATGCCGATTTCAAAGCGCTGCACGGTAATGGCAACGGCACCGAAACCTTCGCCTACACCATCACCGATGCCGACGGCGACACCAGCACTGCCAACCTGGTGCTGCAAATCCACAACAACGATGACCCGGTCACCCTCGACGGCCTCAACGTCAACGGTGGCGAACTCACCGTCTTCGAGAAAAACCTGAGCCTTGGCAGTGCCCCGGACTCTGCTGTGCTGACCCAAAGCGGCACCTTCACCATCATCGCTTTGGACGGCGTGACGACGCTGACTGTCGGCGGCATCGCGGTAGTCACCAACGGTGTGGCGGTTGGGTTCCCGCAATCTGTCACGACTCCGTTGGGGAGCACGTTGACGATCACGGGGTTCAACGCCACGACTGGCGTCGTGAGCTACAGCTACACCTTGGATCACAACGAAGCGCATCCAACCGCTAACGACGCCAACTCACTGCCAGAGCAATTCGCCGTAACCGTGGTGGATGACAACGGCACCACCGCCAATGGCACGCTCGACGTCAACATCGTCGATGACCTGCCTCAAGGCGTGAACGACAGCAACGCTGGCACCGCATCGGAAACCCTGCTGACCCTCAACGGCAACGTGCTGACCAACGACGTGCAAGGCGCCGACCGCATACCGACCGGCCCCAATGCCGGTCCGATCACCCCTGGCACCTTTGCCGGGACTTACGGCACTCTGGTGTTGAACGCCAACGGCACCTACACCTACACCCTGAACACCAGCGATGCCGATTTCAAAGCGTTGCACGGCAATGGCAACGGCACGGAAACTTTCGCCTACACCATCACCGATGCCGACGGCGACACCAGCACCGCCAACCTGGTGCTGCAAATCCACAACAACGATGACCCGGTCACCCTCGACGGCCTCAACGTCAACGGTGGCGAACTCACTGTCTACGAGAAAAACCTCGGCGACGGCAGCAGTCCCGATACCCCGGCGCTGACCCAAAGCGGCACCTTCACCATCACCGCCCTCGACGGCGTGCAAACCCTGAGCGTCGGCGGCATCAACGTGGTGGTGGGCGGTACCGCCGCCGGCTTCCCGCAATCCATCGTTACGCCATTGGGCAGCACGCTGACCATCACCGGGTTCGACGCCACCACGGGCGTAGTCAGTTACAGCTACACCCTGGCCGACAACGAAGCTCACCCAACCGGCAACGACGCCAACTCACTGCCAGAGCAATTCGCCGTAACCGTGGTGGATGACAACGGCACCACCGCCAACGGCACGCTCGACGTCAACATTGTCGATGACCTGCCTCAAGCCGTGAACGACAGCAACGCGGGTACTGCGTCGGAAACCCTGCTGACCCTCAACGGCAACGTGCTGACCAACGACGTGCAAGGCGCCGACCGCATACCGACCGGCCCCAATGCCGGTCCGATCACCCCTGGCACCTTTGCCGGGACTTACGGCACTCTGGTGTTGAACGCCAACGGCACCTACACCTACACCCTGAACACCAGCGATGCCGATTTCAAAGCGTTGCACGGCAATGGCAACGGCACGGAAACTTTCGCCTACACCATCACCGATGCCGACGGCGACACCAGCACCGCCAACCTGGTGCTGAAGATCCACAACAACGACGATCCGGTGGTCCTCAAAGGGCTCGATGTTTATGGCGGCGAACTGACCGTCTATGAGAAAAACCTCAGTGACGGCACCAACCCGAACACCCCGGCCCTGACGAAGAACGGCACCTTCACCGTGACCGCGCTCGATGGTCTGCAAACCCTCGATGTCGGTGGCATTCATGTGGTGGCCGGTGGCGTGCCCGCAGTCTTCCCGCAATCGATCGTCACAACGCTGGGCAACACGCTGACCATCACCGGGTTCAACGCCACCACCGGCGTCGTCAGCTACAGTTATACCTTGGTGGATAACGAAGCCCATCCAGCCGCCAACGGTGCCAACAGCATCACCGAAAACTTCAATGTGGTGGCGACAGACACAGACGGCAGCACCGCGACCAACCAGATCAACGTCAACATCGTCGATGACCTGCCGACCGCCCACCCGGATCACACGTCGGTAGCGGAAGGCGCAACTGTCTCGGGCAATGTGCTGGACAACGACATCGGCGGCGCCGATGGCCCGGCCCTGACGGGGGCCGTGGTGGGCGTGCGTGCCGGCAACGACACCTCGACCTCGGCCATCGGTGGCCTGGGCTTGAACATCGGTGGCACCTACGGTTATCTGACGCTGGATGCCAACGGCAACGCCGTGTATCACAGCAATCCCAATGCGGTGAGTGGTCCGGGCGCGACCGACGTTTTCACCTACACCGTGCGCGATGCCGACGGTGACGAAAGCACCACCACCATCACCATCGACGTGTCGAACAGCTGCATCACGGCGGCCCGCGATACTGATGTGACGGTCTACGAAAAAGCTCTGGACCTGAACAAGGACGGGCAGGACCTGGCGGCTGGTACCGTCGTCGGCAGCGACCCGACCAGCACCGGCGAAACCGCCAAGGGCACGCTGGTTGGCTCGGTCACCGGTGCGACGGGCGCGATCACTTACACCCTGGTGAGCAGCGCTACGGGCAACTATGGCCAGATCCAGCTCAACGCTAATGGCACGTACACCTACACCCTGACGTCGCCGGCGACGACCACGCCGCATGCCGATAACGGCGCAAATACGCTGACCGAAAGTTTCACCTACCTGGCGACTGATTCGCTGGGCAACAGCACCACCAGTTCCATCGTGGTGAGCATCGTCGATGACGTGCCAAAAGCCGTGAATGACACGAACCTGAGCCCCGCGACGGAACACGTGCTGGCCCTCACCGGCAACGTTCTGACCAACGACATTCAAGGTGCAGACCGCGTAGCGACCGGACCGAATGCCGGACCGATCACGCCGGCCACGCTGAACGGCACTTACGGCACGCTGGTGCTCAATGCCGATGGCACCTACACCTACACGCTGAACCCCAATGATGCAGACTTCAAAAACTTGCACGGCGGCGGCAATGGCACGGAAACCTTTACCTACACCTTCACCGATGCCGACGGCGACACCAGCACTGCCAACCTGGTGCTGCAAATCCACAACAACGATGATCCGGTCACCCTCGACGGCCTCAACGTCAACGGCGGCGAACTGACCGTCTACGAGAAAAACCTCAACTACGGCACCGCCCCGAACACCCCGGCGCTGACCCAGAACGGCACCTTCACCGTGACCGCACTCGATGGCCTGCAGACCCTCGATGTCGGCGGCATTCATGTGGTGGCCGGTGGCGTGTCCGCAGGCTTCCCGCAATCGATCATCACAACACTGGGCAACACGCTGACCATCACCGGGTTCAACGCCACCACCGGGGTCGTCAGCTACAGCTATACCCTGGTGGATAACGAAACTCATCCAACCGCCAACGGAGCCAACAGCCTCACCGAAAATATTGATGTGGTGGCCACGGACACCAACGGCAGCACCGCCTCAGGTCAGATCAACGTCAACATCGTCGATGACCTGCCGACCGCCAACCCGGATCACACGTCGGTAGCGGAAGGCGCAACCGTCTCGGGCAACGTGCTGTATAACGACATCGGCGGCGCCGATGGCCCGGCCCTGACGGGGGCCGTGGTGGGCGTGCGCGCCGGCAGCGATACCTCGACCTCGGCCATCGGTGGCCTGGGCCTGAACATCGGTGGCACCTACGGCTATCTGACGCTGGATGCCAACGGCAACGCCGTGTACCACAGCAATCCCAATGCGGTGAATGGTTCGGGCGCGACCGACGTTTTCACCTACACCCTGCGCGATGCCGACGGCGATGAAAGCACCACCACCATCACCATCGACGTGTCGAACAGCTGCATCACGGCGGCCCGCGATACCGACGTGACGGTCTACGAAAAAGCCCTGGACTTGAACAAGGACGGTCAGGACCTGGCGGGTGGCACCGTCACCGGCAGCGCCCCGGGCAATACCGGGGAAACCGCCTCCGGGACGCTGGTCGGTTCGGTCACCGGTGGCAGCGGCGCGCTCACCTACAGCCTGGTTGGCAGTGCCACCGGCGCGTACGGGCAGATCCAGCTCAACGCCGACGGCACGTACACCTACACCCTGACTTCGGCACCCAAAACGTCGCCGAACGCCAACGACGGGCCAAACACCCTGAGTGAAAGTTTCACCTACAAAGCCACCGATGCCCTGGGCAACAGCACCACCAGCACCATCGTCGTCAATATTGTCGACGACGTGCCCAAAGCGGTGGCGTCGGATCGCTCCGTGGCAGCGGTGGAAATCGACTCCAACGTGCTGATCGTGCTCGACATCTCCGGCAGTATGGCCGATGCCTCCGGTGTGCCGGGCGTGTCGCGGCTGGCGTTGGCCAAATCGGCCATCAGCGCCTTGCTCGACAAGTACGACGACCTTGGCGATGTGAAAGTGCAGCTCGTCACCTTCAGCAGCAACGCCACCGACAGAACCACGGTGTGGGTCGACGTGGCAACCGCGAAGTCGATCCTTACCGGCCTGACAGCGGGTGGTGGCACCAACTACGATGCTGCTGTGGCCACCATGCAGACGGCGTTCAATACGTCCGGAAAACTGACCGGTGCACAGAACGTCGGCTACTTTTTCTCCGACGGCAAACCCAACGAAGGCGACATCGGCACCAACGACGAAATCGCCCTAAAAGCCTTCCTCGACGCCAACGGCATCAAGAACTATGCGATCGGCCTAGGCAGCGGTGTGAGCAACGCCAACCTCGACCCGTTGGCCTATGACGGCAGTACCCACACCAACACCAACGCGGTCGTAGTGACTGATCTCAACCAGCTCAACTCAGTGCTCTCGGGCACCGTGGTCGGTGCGCCAGTCACCGGAACATTGCTGGAGGGCGGTACGTTCGGCGCCGATGGCGGTTTCATCAAAACTATCGTGGTCGATGGCACCACCTACACCTATGACCCTAAAGGCAACACCAACCAGGGTTCGCTGACCTTCAGTGGCGGCGATAATCACGGCACGTTCAACACGGTGAACAACAGCATCAGCATCGCCACCAACAATGGCGGCACCCTGGTGGTGAACCTCGACACAGGCGAGTACAACTACACCTCGCAAAAATCCACTGCGGTGGTCATCACCGAAAACATCGGCTTCACCGCCAGCGACAACGACGGCGACCTGGCCAGCTCCACGCTGACGGTCAAAGTCATTCCGAACGCGGCGCCGGTGGCGATCGATGACCACATCATCACCAATGTGGGATCGAGCAACATCGCGGTGCCGGGCGAGTTACTGCTGGCCAACGACACCGATGCCGACAAGGATCCGCTAACCGCCTCACCCACCAACTTCAATACCGGTTGGGTGATCAAGGGCGCTGACTTCACCGGAACCGGCGCGATCAATTTCGCTGCCACCAACAATGTTGCGGCCAACCAGGTCCTGGCGGATGTGCGCAGTGCCTTTGCGGCCAACACCGCCGCGATGACGGCGCTACTGGTGATCAGCGGGTATCTGGGGCAGGTGACAGCCAACAACGCCAATGATGAAGACCTCATCACCGTGAAGCTCAAAGCGGGTGAAACCCTCAATCTGGATCACAGCCTGGCGGCCGGGCACATCACCATGGAGTATTCCCTCAATGGTGGCGCCTTCGTCAGCATTGCGGACGGCGGGACGATCACAGCGTCGGCGGATGGGACCTACCAGATCCATATCACCAACATCGAAAACACCAGTGGCGGTAATGCCAAAGGAGACGAGGGCTACCAGCTGACCATGACCGTCAACTACGCGGGCGCCCACGACATCACACAGGACGCTCACGGCACCTACACCGCCAACGACAACCACGGCGGCAGCGACAGCGCTGCCGTGACCATCAGCTACCAGGATGGCCACACCCTCACCGGCACGGCGGGCGATGACGTGTTGGTGGCAGGCACCGGCAACAACGTCATCAATGCCGGCGACGGCAACGACGTACTCACCGCCGGCACCGGCAACAACGAACTGCACGGCGGCGCCGGCAATGACTTGCTGTTCAGCGGCATCGGCAACGACCTGCTCGACGGCGGCACCGGCATCGACACCGCGAACTACGCCCATGCTACTGCCGGAGTCACGGTCGACCTGAACCTGGCCACTGCGCAAAACACCGGAGGTGCCGGCACTGACACCCTCACCGGCATCGAAAACCTGGTCGGCTCCAACTTCAACGACAGCCTCACGGGCGACAACAACAGCAACTTCTTCAACGGCGGTTTGGGCGACGACATCCTCAAGGGGGGCGGCGGTGATGACTTCCTGATCGGCGGTCTGGGCAACAACACCCTCACCGGCGGGGCAGGGACCGACACCTTCCAGTGGCTCAAAGGCAACAGCGGCCACGACGTCGTCACCGACTTCACCCCCGGCACCGACAAACTCGATTTGTCGCAACTGCTGCAAGGCGAAAACGGCACCGCGGCTTCGCTGGATGACTACCTGCACTTCAAAGTCGTGGGCAGCGGCGCCTCGGTGCTCACCAGCATCGACGTCAGCGCCATGGCCGGCGCTACGCCGAACCAGACCATCGACCTGGCCGGCGTCGACCTGGCCAACCATTACGGTGTCACACCGGGAGCGGGCGGAGTGGTGGCGGGTGGGCATGATACGGCGACCATCATCAATGGCATGTTGAATGACCATTCGTTGAAGGTGGATACCGTGTGACCTGAAAGCTGAAACAACAAAACCCGCCATTCCTGGGTAAGGAATGGCGGGTTTTTTGTTGCCTGTGACACCGCCATCGCGAGCAGGCCCGCTCCTACATTCGATCTTCAGCGAACACAAAACAAGTAAACGACACAAAACAACTGTAGGAGTCGGCTTGCCGGCGAAGAGGACCGGCCAACCACCACAAAACTCAGCTATTAACCCTGCCTCACCATCATTGTGAGTTAGCCCTGCGGGTCGACGTTATCCAGCATCCGGTTCACCGCCAACTCCCCCAACATCACGGAGTGTTGAATACCCAGCAGGGTGTGGCGCTGTGAACCATTCAGCTGCCCCGCGAAATCACTCAACATCACACTCGCTGACGCCAACGTCTCACAGGCGTTGACCAGCAGTGTTTCGTTATCGGTGTCGGGCCCGACGAAGTAGATGGTGCTGGGTTTACGCGGAGTGTCTTTGGGAATGACCGGTTTGAGGTAGTAATCGAGGGCGCGGTCGGCGGCGTTGTTGAGCTTTTTGGAGTCGGGGGTTTCGTAGGGGGAACGTCGTCGGTTTCTGGCGGGTTTGGCGTGATTTTGAACATGGTGAAGCTCCTTATACCTGTTGGAACCACCAGAACCTGTCGCTAAACAAGTAAGGGTGGCGGCTGTACGCAGGTTAGCGAACCGAGAGGTATAAGACCCGGCAGACCCTAGGGTCTCCCGCGCACAGCCGCCATATCGAAACTGCAGACATTCGCCTGCAGTAAGACTGGGTTTTTGCACTTATACCTGGTCGGGTCGCTAAACCCGATCGCTGATTGGCAGCGATGCGGAAACGATAAAGATCAGGGTCAAAGCGCACAAGCCGGCGGATTCTGGCGCAGTCGTAGGCAGCGGCGCAAGGATGTGTAGCCTTAGTGAGTGTCTGGAGGTGTCTTTTAAACACGGATGTTTATTGCGTCCTGCTACATAGGCTCCGGCGGCCCGATCAACCTTCCCATCACCCCAAACAACCCCAGCTCCCGAATCACCTCCAACTCCCCCTGCGTCTCCACCATCTCCGCAATCAACGGCAAATCGATGCTGTTGGTCGCCCGAAAAATCGCATCGATGAACAGTCGTTTGTCAGGCTGCACATCAATGCTGCGGATGTACGCGCCATCGATTTTCAAATACGCCAACCCCAGCTGCGTCAAATTGCCGATCTGGCTGAAGCTGCCGCCGAAATGCTGCAAACCGATGCGGTAACCTGTGTTGAGCAGGCTGTGGCTCAGGCGGTGTAGTTCCTCGGGGGGTGGCAATTGGCGTTCGTCGATTTCCAGGGTCAGCAGCGGTGCCAGTTCCGGCAGTGAGTCGAGTAAATCGATGATTTCTCGCAGCTGCGCCGGGTCGCGCAGGGTGCTGCCGGACAGGCTCAACGCCAGCGGCCAGCGGTTCACGACCAGGTAGTCGAGAGTCGCTTCGAGCATCGCCAGGTCGAACCGCGCGGACCAGCCAAGACGCTCGATCCACGGCAAGAAATGCCCGGCGGCAATCGCTTCACCGCTCGGGTCGAGCAGGCGCGCGAGGACTTTGTGGTGCAGCACCTGGCTGGTGTCGGCGCATTGCACGACGGGTTGGAAATACAACTGCAGTTTGCCGTGGGTCAGGGCATCGTCGATCCAGCTGCGCCAGTCATGTTGGGAGTGGTTGATTGCGGTGTCGGTATCGGCCAGATGTACCCACGGCCGCTCGGGGTGTTGCCGGGCTTGCGTCAGCGCCTGATCGAGGCGCAGCAGTACGTCGCTGGCCGATTCTCCGGGGTGGTAGGCGACGATGCCCAGGTGCGCCACCGGCATGCAATCGCTGGCAGCGGTCAGGCGCAGGTTTTCCAGGGTGGCGCTGATTTCCGAGGCCAGGCGTGCAGCGTCGGCGCTGTCCAGTCCCGGCGTCAGCAGGCTGAATTCGCCGCCGCGATTGCGCGCTGCCAACCAGGTACGACGTTCCGGCGGTTGGGTCAGACGCATAAGCAGTTCGCCGACAGCACTGATCAGCGCATCAGTGCGCTGGCCACCCAGACGCTGGTTGAGGCCGATCAGGTCGTTGATCCGCAGCATCAGCAAATGGCCGGCGCTGCTCTGTTCGCTGACCAGCAGGTGATCGGCCAGTTGTTCATCCAGCAAGCGCCGGTTGGCCAGGCCGGTGAGGCTGTCCTGATAGGATTCGGCACGCAGTTTTTCGCTGCGCGTGGCTTCTTCGGCGAACAGCGTTTTGAGTTTTTCGACCATCTGGTTCATCGCCAGCACCACACGTCTCAATTCCGGTGTGCGCGGCAGTTTCGGCAGGCTCAAGAACTCGCGTTTACTGATGGCTGCGGCCTGTTTGACCATCTTGTCGAGCGGACGCAATTGCCGGCGTAACAGCCAACCGCCGAACACGGCGCTGAGCAAGCCGCAGATCAGCAGCCAAATCAGGCTGCCGAGGGTGCTGTCCCAGAGTTTGGCCAAAGCGAATTGCGGATTGCTCAACACTTCGACCCGCGCCACCTGGTCCCAGCCGCGCATGATCAGCGCGTCACCACCCTCCGGGCGCAGGTTGACGAGCCTGACGAACCAGCGTGGAACGCCTTCGATTTTCGCGGGAGCACTGCGTTCCACCAACACCTGTTCATCGCCAATGCTGACGACGCGGATGCTGCGGAAATAGCCACTGTCGTAAATCGAACTGACCATCAGCTCGATCATGGCCGGGTCATCGATTTGTGCGGTCAGCGACAAACCGAGCGCGGTGGCGGCGTCTTGAGCATGGGAGCGCAACTGGCCGAGCATTTGTTCGCGGGAGTTTTCCAGGCTGACAAAAAAACTGCCGCTGAAAGCCACCAACAGGAACATGCAAATGGCGAGAAACAACTGTTTGCGCAGTGACATAAAACGCTCCTTGCGGTGGCGACTAGCCTTCGCCCACGGCGAACCCTTCGGCTTGCATCTTTTTCAACACGTCTTGCCAGCGCGACAGTTTTTTACTGTCGCTGCTGCGTTTACCGCCATTGGCTCCGGGCAAGTACAGGCCTTCGGCGTTGAAGGCGTACACCGGCAGCAGGTCTTTGCGCTGGGACGCGGGGCGGATCTCGCTGATCAGGTTATCCAGCACCAACGGTTCGGCTGTGGGGCTGCTGTAGAAGGTCAGCACCATGTGCGCCTGGTTTTGGGCCAGGGCCTTGACGTAGGTGATGCGCAGTTTCTCGCTGGGAATCCCGAGATAGCGCAGGCTGAAATACTTCGCCAGCGCGTAGTCTTCACAGTCGCCGGCGCCCTTGATCAGCGATTCTTCTGGCGTGGCCCAGTAATCGGTCTGACGCCAGATGCGCGTGTCGTCCTGAAAATTCAGCTGCTGATTGAAGAAGCGGTTGACCGCATTCAGTTGCTCGCGCTCGGGCTGCTTGAGTTCGCTTTTGAGCATTTGACTCCAGGCCTCGATTCTTCCCTGGGCGGGGCCGAGGGGGCCGTAGCGCTTTTCGGCGATTTGCAGGATCTGCGCAAAGTCCCAGGCGGCCAGGACACTGCCCAGCCCCGTCAGCAGGAAGCTGGCCAACAGCAGCCATCCGCCGAGCCGAAGTCGGAGCGTTGACCATCCTGGACTACGCGGACGACGGGACATGTGTAGCAACTCGCGTGAAGATGTCTGAAGTCTAGGCGGTGTTTTCAGCGAGGGCGGACAAATTGCCAGGTTGCTACGAACCCTGTGGCGAGGGGGCTTGCCCCCTTTCGGCTGCGCAGCAGTCGTAATCCAGTCAGCGTGGTGTGTGAGGAGAAATTCGGTCTGCAGGATTGGGGTCGCTTCGCAACCCAACGGGGGCAAACCCCCTCGCCACAGAAATCGGGTCAGGGCTTGTGCAGGGTTTTTTGCTTGAGGATATAGAACGTGACGAGCACGGCACTGGTCAGCATGAACCCGCGCGCCCACGGCAGGGGCACCAGATAGCAGGAGAACAGGATGCTCGCCCACATCAACCCGATGGCGTAGACCTTGCCCTTGAGCGGGATGCCGTTGCCGTCGAGGTAGTCGCGAATCCAGGGGCCCAGCCGTGGATGCCCCACCAGCCACTGATAGAAACGCGGCGAACTGCGGGCGAAGCACGCGGCGGCCAGCAACAGGAAAGGCGTGGTGGGCAATACCGGCAGAAAAATTCCGATCACCCCTAGCGCTACGCTCAGCCAGCCGATGGCCAGCAGCACGTAACGCAACATCAGGGAGCGGTTGCCTATGGGGTTGTCCATAGGCAAAACCTTAGTGGTGACGTGGCTTGAGGATCGCCGGTTTTTCGTCTGGCGCCTGGCACAGCAGGTACAGCGCGGTCAGGGCTTCCGGGATCTGTACGATCATGTCGTCCATCAGGTTGGCGTCTTTGGCGATGTCTTCGAACTCAGGCTGTTCGTCGAACAGACCCGAACCGACCATGATCGGCAGCAGCATTTCGCTGACTTCGTCTTCGGCGGTTTCGAACCAGGCGGCTTCGCGCAGGAACACGCCTTCCATGAAACCGATGCACCAGCCGCGCAGGTCGGAATCGTCCGGCTCTTCGCCCAGGTCCAGGTCGCAGGGCAGCTCGAACTCTTCATCGGACGCCAGTTGGCGAGCGATGTGCGCCTTGAGGGCCAAGAGGGTGGATTCGATCGCTTCACGCTCGGTGTCGTCGGCGTAATGCGGCTCTTCGGCGAAGAGGGCGTCGATCCATTCACGGTCGGGAACGGTTTCGGAACAGATCGACAGCGCAGTGAGGTAGCCGTGGGCGGCCACGTAGTCCAGCGCCTCGTCATGCAGTTCGTCGGCGTCGAGGAAGACTTGCAAACGGGTTAGTTGCTCAGCGAAGGACATTAAAGGGCTACCTTGGGGAAAGTTCGATGCGGGAATTCTAGGCCTTCTTGAGCGCTCAGGCCAGCCGCACGGCATATTTGCACCGCATTCCCTATGGGAGCGAGCCTGCTCGCGATGGCGGCATTACATTCAACATCAATGTTGACTGACCCACCGTTTTCGCGAGCAGGCTCGCTTCCACAGGTTTCTTTGTTGCATTGGCTTGATTTGTCTTATCAGCGGTGCCCTGTGCAAGGGAGGGCTCGGGTATACTCGCGCGTTTTGTGATGCCCTGCTGGCGTCGCGGCTGAAATGTGCAGCGACATGCAATGCGCACTTACGATTTGTCGGTGCAGCTTGCGTGGTTCTGAACCAGCCTTGCAGGGATGTTTTTGTGATTTTTGGAGTTTTTATGCTCGAACAGGCTCAACGCGTCCTCAAGGACATCTTCGGCTACGACAGTTTTCGTGGCCGTCAGGGTGCAATCATTGAGCGCGTGGCCAGTGGCGGCGACGCCCTGGTGCTGATGCCTACCGGTGGAGGCAAATCCTTGTGCTTCCAGGTGCCGGCGCTGCTGCGTGAAGGCCTGGCGGTGGTGGTGTCACCGCTGATCGCGCTGATGGACGACCAGGTCGCCACCCTCGAAGAGCTGGGTGTCGCCGCCGCTGCATTGAACTCCACGCTGAGCGCCGAACAACAGCGCGACCTGGCGGCCCGCATCAAACGCGGCGAAGTGAAGATGCTCTACCTGGCACCTGAACGTCTGGTTCAGCCGCGCATGCTGGCCTTTCTGCAAAGCCTTGAAATTGCCCTGTTCGCCATCGACGAAGCGCACTGCGTGTCCCAATGGGGTCATGACTTCCGTCGTGAATACCTGCAATTGGGGCAATTGGCCGAGTTATTCCCTAACGTCCCGCGCATCGCCCTGACGGCTACGGCCGACAAGCGCACTCGCGAAGAAATCGTCGATCGCCTGCATCTACAGGACGCCGAACGCTTTCTGTCGAGCTTCGACCGCCCGAACATTTTCTACCGCATCGTGCCCAAGGAGCAGCCGCGCAAGCAGTTGCTGGCGTTCCTGGCCGAGCGGCGCAGCGATGCCGGCATCGTTTACTGCCTGTCACGCAAGAAAGTCGACGAAGTCGCCGTATTCCTCAGCGAACAAGGCTTCCCGGCGCTGCCGTATCACGCCGGTTTGCCCAACGAAACCCGAGCGCACCACCAGAAGCGTTTCCTCAACGAGGAAGGTCTGATCATGGTCGCCACCGTGGCCTTCGGCATGGGCATCGACAAGCCCAACGTGCGTTTTGTCGCTCACCTCGATTTACCGAAATCCCTGGAGGCTTACTACCAGGAAACCGGTCGCGGCGGTCGTGACGGTTTGCCGGCAGACGCCTGGATGGCTTACGGCCTGCAAGACGTAGTGATGCTCAAGCAAATGTTGCAGAACTCCGAAGGCGACGAGCGCCACAAGCGTCTGGAGCAGCACAAGCTCGATGCCATGCTCTCGCTCTGTGAAGAAACCCGCTGCCGTCGCCAGACGCTGCTGGCCTACTTCGACGAAGACATGCCCGAGCCGTGCGGCCATTGCGACAACTGTGTCGACGGCGTGCAGACCTGGGACGCCACTGAGCCGGCCCGTCAGGCACTCTCGGCGATTTACCGTACCGGCCAGCGCTACGGGGTCGGGCATCTGGTGGATGTATTGCTGGGTAAGGATAACGAAAAGGTCCGCAGCTTTGGGCATCAGCACCTGTCCGTGTTTGGTGTTGGCAAAGCGATGGGTGAGAGTGAATGGCGCTCCCTGTTCCGACAGCTGGTTGCCCGTGGTCTGGCCGACATCGACCTCGAAGGCTACGGCGGTTTGCGCCTGAGCGACACTTGCCGGCCGCTGTTAAAGGGCGAAGTGACCCTGGAGCTGCGCCGCGACCTCAAGCCGCAAACCACCGCCAAAAGCAGCAAGAGCCAGGCGAGCCAACTGGTGCGTGGCGAAGAGCGCGAGCAGTGGGAAGCGCTACGTGCCTTGCGGCGCAAACTGGCCGAAGAACATGGCGTGCCGCCGTATGTCATCTTCCCTGACTCGACGCTGCTGGAAATGCTCCGCAGCCAGCCGACTTCGTTGTCGCAAATGGCCACCGTCAGCGGCGTCGGCGCCCGCAAGCTCGAGCGTTACGGCGAGGCCTTCCTTGAAGTGCTGGGTGGCCAGGTCGAGGCACCGAAAGTCGTGGCGGACGTACGCCACGAATTGATCACCCTGGCCCGTGCCGGCATGACGCCGCTGCAAATCGCCGGTCAACTGCAATGCTCGGAAAAGAACGTCTACACCATGCTCGCCGAAGCGATTGGCAAGCAGCAGCTGTCGCTGGAGCAGGCGCTGGATTTGCCGGAAGAATTGATGGGCGAAGTCCAGGATGCGTTCCTCGACGGCGAAGGCGAGTTGCCAGCGGTTTCGGAAATTGCGGCGCTGTTTGCCGGGAGAGTGCCGGAAGGCGTTTTGTATTGTGTGCGTGCCGCCCTGCAATCCGAGTTTGAGGTTTAAGCCGTCTTGTAGGTTGATGTAACGATTCACTACAGACCGAGCCTTGCTTCAAGTCAACGGTCATGATTAGCTGGCTAATAATTAGGTTTTACTTATTTCAGTCTGATCATGAGTGTTTTATGCCGTTAACCGATCAACACCGCTTTGGCATGCAACTGGCCCAGATGTCGCGTGGCTGGCGTGCCGAGCTGGACCGTCGTCTCGCTGGCCTGGGACTGTCCCAGGCGCGCTGGCTGGTGCTGCTGCACCTGGCGCGTTTCGAAGAAGCCCCCACCCAGCGTGAGCTGGCGCAAAGCGTTGGCGTCGAAGGGCCGACCCTGGCCCGTTTGCTCGACAGCCTGGAAACCCAGGGCCTGGTCCAGCGCCAAGCCGTACTGGAAGACCGCCGGGCCAAAAAAATTGTCCTCTGCACGCCGGCCCGTCCCCTGATCGAACAAATTGAAACTATTGCCACGCAACTGCGCCACGAGCTCTTCGCAGGCGTCGATGAGGCGGAACTACAGGTCTGTATGCGGGTTCACGGGCACATTCTGGCCAACCTGGAAAAATCTTGAGGCATAACCACTCGCCGGACTTTTGAGATACCTCGTTGGGCAGACTATAAAGAACTACCTGGCAATATCGTGTTCGTAACGGATGTGCGAACTCGCACAGGTTGGTTCTGTATTTAAGGGATGCTCATGTTCGAGAGTTGGCGATTGGTTTTGCAGTGCGGTGCCAGGTTGCTTTTGCTCGGTGGCGCTTTCACGTACTCGGCATTGGCGCCTGCGTTGGGATTGGGCGACATCACACTCCACTCTGCACTGAATCAGCCGCTGAGTGCCGACATCGCCGTGGTGGATGTCGGTGGCCTGGAGGAGGGCGAGTTATCCGTCAGCCTGGCGACAGCGGATGAATTCAGCCGCGCCGGCGTCGAGCGGGTGTTGTTCCTCAACAATCTGAAGTTCACGCCTATCCTGCGCGGCAACCGAAGTGTGATCCGGGTGACCTCCAGCAAAGCGGTCAAGGAACCTTTTCTGGATTTCGTGGTGCAGCTCAATCAGCCCAGCGGGCGATTGCTGCGCGAATACACGGTACTGATTGATCCACCGGACGCGGAGGCGGTCGATCCCTTCGCTGATGAGCCAGTCGCTGAGCCTCCGTCTTCTGCATTTCCAGCCGTCCAGCCGGCCAATGCGTCATCAAACCCCATCAATGAACCCGCCTCAACGCTGGTCGCGGTTCAACCTGCCGCCGCCCCTGTGAGCGATCCCGTTGTTACCGAACAATTGACCACCAGCGTGCTGCAAAACCAGCAACTGCAAAAAACCGTCGATGAATTGAATGCGAAGCTTGCGGCTCAAGACGAGCAGATCGCCGGTCAGAAAAAGCAGATGACCGAACTGCAAACCCGTTTGGCTGAGCTCAAACCCGCGGCCACCGAGCCCGCTACGCCCGTCGCTGTCGTTGTCGAGGAACCGCAAGCCAGCAACGGGTTGTTGATCATCGGGCTGCTGGCGCTGGTGGCTTTGGCACTGCTGGGGCTAATCCTTCGTCGTCATCGACGCCAGCAGGCTCTTGCATTGCCCAAGGCTTCTCCCGATTTGCCATCACCGCCGGAGCCGATGCTTGATCCAGCCTGTGCAACTCAGGAAAACAGCCTGCGAGACGCCGGGTTAAACCCACTAAAATTTCAGGATTTGCGCGCCAGCCACTCGAAACTGAATAGCATGGCACCTTTGGTTGTCGTGCCACTGAACGCGGTGTCTAACGACGAGTTCCAGTTGAACCTGGATGATGTGTCGATGGACTCAAGTTGGGATATGGTCAGCCCTTTCGACAGTTCGCCGTCACTGGATGACGGCTTCCTCGACGAATTCAGTAATGCCGGCCAATCATTGGAACTTGAACCGCTTAACCTGAAACTGAAGGAGTCATCATGACCGCGCACAAAGCGGAAATCGTCATCACCTACTGCACGCAATGCCAATGGTTGTTACGTGCCGCCTGGTTGGCCCAGGAACTGCTCAGCACCTTCGGTGACGACTTGGGCAAAGTGTCGCTGGTGCCCGGCACGGGTGGGGTGTTCCATATTTTTTGTGACGACGTGCAGCTCTGGGAGCGTAAGGCCGATGGCGGTTTCCCGGAAGCCAAGGTGCTCAAGCAGCGGGTCCGCGATCAGATCGATCCGGACCGCGACCTGGGCCACAACGACCGTTCTCAGTGAGACGCCGCTTCAGCCGCCACGGTCTTTTTACTGGAACCGCCGGATAGCCTGCTGGAGACCACGATCGCGACGATGATCAGCGCACCGCCGATCAGCATCCGCAGCGTCGGGTTTTCATCGAACAACAACCAGGCCACGGTGATCCCGTAAACCGGTTCCAGGGCGAACACCACTGCGGCGGTGCGTGCCTTGATCACCGCCAGACTGGCGACGAACAGGCTGTGTGCGACGCCGGTGCAGAACACGCCGAGCAGACCGATCCACAGCCAGTCGAGACCACGCACTTCGCTCAATTGGGGAGCCGCCACGGGTAGCAGGCACAACGCGACCACCACGTTTTGACACAGCGCGGCCTGCACCGGCGGGATTCGTCCGGAGCTGGCCCGGTTGGTCAGCGACAGCAGGGCAAACAACAACCCGGAACCGACGGCCCAGAGCAGGCCCGTGGTTGCGCCGCTCGCCAGATCGAATTCAGGTGTGACCAGCGCCAGCCCGACGCTCACTAACACGACCAGCAGGATTTCATTGGCGCGAATCCGCTCGCGGAAGATCAGCCCTTCGAGGATCACGGTAAACGCCGGGAAGCTGGCAAAGCCCAGGGTCGCAATCGCAACTCCCGCCACCTTCACCGCAATAAAGAAACTCACCCAGTGCCCGGCCAGCAGCAAACCGCCGAGCAGCAGACGGCGCCAGTCCATGGCTTCAAGCGTGCGCCAACGGGTGTTACTGGCGAAGCGTGCAAAAACCGCCAATGCCAGGACCGCAAACGCGGCACGGCCAAAGACGATGACAGCAGGGGAGGCGGCGGCGAGTTTGCCGAACACACCGGTCAGGCCAAACATCAATGCGCCGATATGCAGGGCGCCAAGGGCGGTACGGGGAGTCATTGCAATCCTTGATCAATACAACCAACAGAGGTGCAGTCTAGAGGGCTGGCGGCACGCCTGTCTGTCGTCAGACTCGCATCATTTGTCGCCAGCCTCGCGCCGCAGTTTGCCGGGGGAGGCGCCAAACTCGCGCAGCACGGCAGCGGCGAATGCACTCTGGGAGCTGTAACCGACCCGACTGGCAATCTCGCCGATAGGCAATGGCGAATCTCGCAACAGTCCGACCGCGATATGAAGCCGCCGACTGCGGATGTAATCCATCGGTGTCTGCCCGCACTCTGCGACAAATCGTGCGTGCAATCGGGCGCTGGACAACCCGGCTACACCGGCCAGATCCGCCACTTGCAGCGGATAGGCCGCGCGCTGATCGATGTGCGCATTCAAAGTTGCATACGGCAGGCGTCGCCCTCCGACGCTGGCCGGCGTGGCGTTATTGAGGCTGGCCAATAACAGCACCGCGCCTTGTTGCGCTATCAACGGATCGTTGACCTGACTGCCCGCCAGCCAACTGACCAATTGGCTTTGCCCCGCATCCAGCGGCAAACGCCCGGCGTTGTCGAGCAGACGGCGACTGGCCTCGGCATGCTCGCCAAGCGACTGTGAAACCCATTGATCGCTCGGCACATCGAGCACCAGGCAACGGCTGCCATTGCTGCTACCGCAGGCATGATGGAAACCGGACGGTACCATCACAAAACTCTGTTGCACCACCTGGCTGCCTCGCCCGTCGACTTCAAAATCCAGCGCACCCGACAAGCCGAACACCAGTTGGGCGTGGTCGTGGCTGTGGACGATCAGGTCGTCGGTGTACTGGCGTAGTGTGAGGATCGGTCTCATCACCGCTCTCCTGGGCAAGATGGGGCCAGTCTACACCGGCCCATGGTTGTCACAGGAATGACTCAACACTGTCATGGTCAATTAACCCGACCGGCGCACGCTTGGAAAAACCATCGCAGAGGGTTGCCCATGACCAGCGCCGAGCTCGCCAAACCCAGTCGTAAGCAACGTGTGCGGACTTTGTGGATTTCTGATGTGCACTTGGGCACTCGGGACTGCCAGGCCGAGCACCTGTCGCAGTTTCTCAAGGGCTACCACGCGGACAAGATTTACCTGGTCGGCGACATCATCGATGGCTGGAAGCTGCGCGGCGGCATGTACTGGCCTCAGGCGCACACCAATGTGATCCGTCGTTTGCTGACCATGAGCAAGCGCGGCACTGAAGTCATCTACGTGACCGGCAATCACGACGAATTCCTGCGCCGTTATTCCAGGCTGATTCTGGGCAACATCCAATTGGTAGACGAAGCCGTGCACGTGACCGCCGATGGCCGTCATCTGCTGGTGATCCACGGCGATCAGTTCGATGTCATTACCCGGTACCACCGCTGGCTGACCTTTCTGGGTGACTCGGCCTATGAATTCACCCTGACCCTCAACCGCTGGCTCAACCACTGGCGTGCGCGTTATGGCTACGGCTATTGGTCGTTGTCGGCGTACCTCAAGCACAAAGTAAAAACTGCCGTCAGCTTCATCAGCGATTTCGAGGAAGCCATCGCTCACGAATGTATGAAGCGCGAGTTGCATGGCGTGGTGTGCGGGCACATTCACCATGCCGAGATTCGCAAGGTCGGCGAGGTGGATTACCTCAATTGCGGGGATTGGGTGGAGTCATGTACGGCGCTGATCGAGCATTGGGACGGGTCGATCGAGTTGTATCGCCTGGCGGATGCGCAGGCCCGGGAGGCGGAGTTGAGGGCCGTTGAGGTCGCCGAACCGGCTTGAGATTTGCAGAGGCTGGACTGGCCTCATCGCGAGCAGGCTCACTCCTACCATTAGATCTCCAGTGAACACACATTTTGTGACTACCCGAGATCAACTGTGGGAGCGAGCCTGCTCGCGATGGACCGCACAGCGGTCCCGCTCGGTCTATCAGGTGGGCGAATGTTCTTCCATCGCTGCCTTGTAGATCGAGTTCTTCGGCTGCGCAAACAACCGTTCCATCATCGGTTCAAAGAAGCTCAGCGGCAGGTTTTCATACGCCGGGTCAAACCCCGCCGCATCGTACTGGGCACAAAACTCGATAGTCGCCTGATACTGCGGATGCTCGCTGAACTGCTCACGCAGGTGCCGATCCATGCCCAAATGATGGAAGAAGTAATAGCCCTGGAAAATCCCGTGCTTTTCCACCATCCAAAGATTTTCAGCGCTGACAAATGGCTTGAGAATCGCCGCCGCAATGTCTGGATGGTTATAGGAACCCAGCGTGTCGCCAATGTCATGCAGCAGCGCGCAGACCACATATTCCTCATCACGGCCATCGCGCCAGGCACGACTGGCGGTTTGCAGGGAGTGGGTGAGACGGTCGACCGGGAAGCCACCAAAATCGCCCTCCAGCAACTTCAGGTGCGCCACAATCCGTGCCGGCAATTGTTTCGCGTAGGCACTGAAGTCTGCGGCGATGATCGCCCAGTCTTCCTGTGTCCCATCCTTCATGTGGGTGAAACGGGCGTTGGCATTCATCGGCTATTGTCTCTTCTTGTTCACGGCGCTTAAAACGGCACGCGGCCCAGAATCATGTCGCGGTACATGACAAAGTCGCCGAGCAGGCTATAAAGAGGATGTTGGAAGGTGGCAGGTCGATTCTTCTCGAAGAAGAAATGCCCAGCCCAGGCGAAGCTGTAGCCCGCCAGGGGAAGGGCCCATAACATCAGCCATGCGCCTTTGCCGATGCTCAGGGCCAGAATGAAAATGACCAGCGTCGTGCCGATAAAGTGCAGTCGTCGGCAAGTGCTGTTGCTGTGTTCGTTGAGGTAATACGGGTAGAACTCAGCGAAGCTGTTGAAACGTTTGATGTTTTCCACGACTGCGATCTCTGTGGTTATTGTTCTGATTGCAAGTTGTGCTGCGGGTAGCTTATTTGAGTCTAGAGTGATCAATGGCATCAGCCAGTGACAATGGGCGCCACTTTAGTATCCTTCGAAAACCAGCCGCGTCAGACGGCTCACTGAACAGTAAGTAAACGCCATGAGCGAACGAACGACTTCTGCAAGCTGGGCGATGGGGATTGTCAAAGCACTGGAGATGGACGGCCTGGATTGCCAGGTTCTGTTCCAGCAGCTAGGGCTCGACTACGCATCACTGGATGATCCGGATGCGCGTTTCCCGCAAGATTCCATGACGCGACTGTGGCAGCGCGCGGTTGAGTTGTCCGGCAACCCGGCAATAGGCCTGAACATGGGCAAGGTGGTGCGGCCGGCCTCCTTCCATGTGGCGGGTTACGCGTTGATGTCCAGCCAGACCCTGGCCGAAGGCTTTCAGCGACTGGTGCGCTATCAGCGGATCATTGCCGAAAGTGCCGACCTGAGTTTCCGTCTGCTGGATGAGGGTTATGCGCTGATTCTGACGGTCCACGGCGATCACCTGCCGCCGACCCGGCAAAGCGCTGAAGCTTCAATGGCCTGTGCGCTGGCGTTATGCGGCTGGTTGACCGGGCGTACCTTGCAACCGCGCAAGGTGTTGGTGCAGGGCAATGAGCCCGCTGACCTCGAACCCTATAAACAAGCCTTTCATGCGCCGTTGGTGTTCAACGCACCTTACGACGCATTGATTTTCGAACGTGCCGACATGGAAGCGCCACTGCCCACTGCCAATGAGGCGATGGCGCTGTTGCATGACCGGTTTGCCGGCGAGTACCTGGCGCGGTTCTCCGAAACCCGCGTGACGCACAAGGCGCGTCAGGTGTTGTGCCGTCTTTTGCCACAGGGCGAACCTAAACGCGAAACGGTAGCGCAGACGCTGCACCTGTCGCAACGCACCTTGCAGCGACGCTTGCAGGAAGAGGGCACCAGTTTTCAGACGTTGCTCGATGACACGCGACGCGAATTGGCCGAGCAATACCTGGCCCAGCCCACCATGACCCTGCTGGAAATTGCCTACCTGCTGGGATTCGCCGACCCGAGCAATTTCTTCCGCGCCTTCCGCCGCTGGTTCGACGCCACCCCCGGCGAGTACCGGGCGCACATGACCGGAGCGGCGGCGCAGGTCAGTGTCGCCAGAAAGCAGGAATGCACAGAACAAACACCGTAATGATCTCTAGTCGGCCCAGCAGCATGCCGAACGACAGAATCCACTTGGCGGCGTCCGGCAACGACGAAAAGTTACCCGACGGCCCGATGGTCGCACCCAACCCCGGCCCGACGCCGGACACGGTGCTGGCCGCACCGGTCAGGGCGGTCATCCAGTCCACGCCGAGCAGCGACAGCAGCAGCGCGATGACGCAGATGGTGATGGCGAAGAAGAACGAAAAGGTCAGGATCGAACGCACGATTTCTTCGTCGAGACGGTGACCGTTGTACTTCTGCTTGATCACCGCACGCGGGTGAATCAATTGGTTAAGGTTGGCCTTGAGCAGGATGTAGGCGACCTGAAAGCGGAAAATCTTGATCCCGCCAGCTGTCGAGCCGGAGCATCCGCCGACAAAGCCCAGGTAAAAGAACAGCATCAGCGAGAAATTGCCCCACAGGCTGTAGTCCCCCAGCGCGAAACCGGTGGTCGTGACCACCGATGTCACGTTAAACGCCACATGCCGCAAGGCTTCGAGCCAATGCAGTTGGGTGGTCCACCAGTACCAGGTGCCGAGCACCAGCCAGGTCACCAGCAACATGCCGAGCAACCCCTGAACCTGCTGATCCTTGATCAATGCCCGACGATTGCCGCGCAAGGTTGCTACGTACAGGGTGAAGGGCAGGCTACCGAGAATCATGATGACAATCGCCACCCAGTGCACCGCCGGTTGCGTCCATTTGGCCAGCGACTGGTCCGAAGTGGAAAAGCCGCCAGTGGAGATCGCTGACATCGCGTGGTTGATCGCATCAAACAGGCTCATCCCGGCCCACCAGAGCGCCAGGCTACCGACAATGGTGATGCCGACGTAGGCCGCCACGATTAAACGGGCCACCATGTGCGAACGGGGCATGACTTTTTCAGAGCGGTCCGACGACTCGGTCTGAAACAGGCGCATGCCACCGATACGCAGCAGCGGCAGAATCGCTACCGCCATGCCGATAAAGCCGATGCCGCCGAGCCAGTGCAACAGCGAACGCCATATCAAAATGCCGGGGGACATGGTGTCCAGGCCGCTGAGTACCGTCGAACCGGTGGCGGTGATGCCGGACATGCTTTCAAAGATCGAGTCAGTGAAACTGACGTGCTGAGCCAGCAAAAACGGCAGCGCGGCGAAGATGCACACCACCAGCCAACTGCTGACGGTCAACAGGTACATGTCCCGTGGACGCAGGTGTATGTGTTCGGGACGACCAGGGATAATCAGCGCCAGTCCTGCGACAAAGGTAATCATGCTCGACCACAGGAACGATGGTAGCTCGTGGGTGCGGTCGAAAATCACCAGGGTCGCCATGGGCACGACCATGGCGATAGCCAGCGTGATCAGGAAGATGCCGATGATAAAACCAATAATCCGTAAGGTCGGCAACGCCATGAAGTCCGCTCGGGCTGTTGTGGGGGGGGCCATTCTACCTGCGGGGGAGGACATGTAAACCGACGCCGCTTGCGCACTTGCAGATAGAATAGCCAAACATTTTTTCAGGAGGTGGCCGATGCAGGCTCTCGACGCTTTGCTCAACCGTGTTTCCGTTCCACGACTAATCGATCCGGCACCGACTGCTGCACAGCGCGAAGTCCTGTTTTGCGCGGCCATGCGCGCCCCGGACCATGGCCATTTGCAGCCTTGGCGCTTTCTGACGGTCGAGGGCGCGGCGCGCGAGCAAATGGGCGAGCTGCTGGCCGAAGCGGCGAAGCTGCAAGACAGCGAGGTGTCTGAAGCGGCACTGGACAAGGCGCGCAACGGCCCACTGCGTGCGCCATTGGTGGTGGTGGTGATTGCGCGGGTGCAGGATCACGTCAAATACCCGAAATCCGAACAACGGCTGGCAGCGGGCTGCGCGGCGCACGGGATATTGCTGGCGGCGTATGCGCAAGGGATTGGCGCGGTGTGGCGCACCGGTGACTTGGCGTATTCGGCGCATGTGGCCAAAGGGTTGGGTTTGGCTGAAGGGGAAGAAGTGATTGCGTTCCTTTACCTCGGCACGCCGCAGAAAGAACCGCGCGTGGCCGAGAAAGTCGACCTCGCCGAATTCGTCAGCGCCTGGCCTTCCGCGTAAGGATCGTTCCCACGCTCTGCGTGGGAATGCCTCAACGGACGCTCTGCGTCCACTGTGACGCGGAGCGTCACGGGCTGCATTCCCACGCGGAGCGTGGGGACGATCACTACAGGGGATCAGGGTTGGACGACGGCCCCCGGCACCAGCGGCAATTCCAGGCTGGCCACAAACCCGCCCTGCGGATGATTGGCCAGCATCAGACTCCCGCCATGTCGTTCCGCCGCGCGACGCGCAATCGCCAGGCCCAAACCATGTCCAGCAGCCGTTTGCCCCGGTGCTCGATAAAAGGGTTCACCCAACTGGTTCAAATGCTCGGCATCTACACCCGGCCCATGGTCACGCACGCTGACCACAATGCGCTCGCCCTGACGCACGGCCTGCATTTCGATCGACTGCCCGACCGGGTTAAAGCGCTGAGCGTTGCGCAGCAGATTGTCGACGGCACGCTCGATCATCGTCGGCCAGCCTTTGAGGTTCAATTGCGGCTCTGCCTCAAGGCGCACGTTTTGCTCCGGCGAACCCAATTGCGCATCCTTTTGCAGCGTATTGAGCAACGCGTTGAGGTCGACCTCTTCGGCGCTGGCGTTGTCGGCATCGACCCGCGCCAGTACCAGAATTTCGCTGATCAACGCTTCCAGTCGGTCGCATTCGCGGGTCAGGCGCGGCCAGAGCTTTTCACGCTCTTCAGGGTTGGCCCGTTCCGCCAATGCCAGTGCAATGCGCAGTCGGGCGAGTGGGGAGCGCAGTTCATGCGACACATCGCGAAGCAATTGCCGCTGACTGCCGATCAGACTTTGCAGGCGCGAGCCCATGCGATTGAAGTCGTTGGCCAGCACGCCGAATTCATCGCGTCGGTTGGCCAGTTTCACCAGGCTGTTTTGCTGATAAGTGGTTTGTCCCAGGTCATGCACTGCGCCACGCAAACGGCTGAGCGGGCGGGTGATCGACAGCGTGACGAACAGGCTGAACAAGGTCAGCACCACCAAGGCAATGCCCAGCGCACTCAATGGCCACAGCAGGCTTTCGCGGTGCCATGAATCCAGTTCCGGGTGAGGGATGCGGTAGATCAGCAGGTAGGTGTCGCCGGTTTTTTCGCTGGTGTACTCCGCCGTCAAACGACGCCAAGGCAGATGCCGATCATCGTTGTTCTGCCGAGCTTCAAACGCCGCCGCGCGACGAGGGAATGTGCCTCGCACTACTGGGTCGCCGCTCTCGTTCAACACCTGAACGTCAATGTGATATTGACGTTTGCGCTGTTCCAGAATGTCCTGAGCGGCTTCTTCACCCTGGGATTCGTAGGTTTGCGTCCACTGTTCGGCCAGTGTATTGAGGCCCGGATGGCGGCTGAGGATCCACGCGTCCTGGTTGAGCATGTGCCCCAGCAGAATGGACAGCCCTGCCACCAGAGCGATGGCCAGCCAGAAGCTGGCCAGAATACGCCAGAACAATGAACGCACAGAAAATCCTCACACAAACACAAATCCCTGTGGGAGCGAGCCTGCTCGCGAAAGCGGTGTGTCAGGCAACAATGATGTCGATTGACACTCCCTCTTCGCGAGCAGGCTCGCTCCCACATTAGATTGGGTGGTATCAGACCCAACGGGTTGAGCCGTCGGGTCCGGGTTAGCGCATTATTGCGCTTTTTGCGGTTGTTGCGCTTTCCAGGCCTTGAACTCGGCCCATTCTGCGCGACGCTCAGCCTGTTTTTTCTGGATCTCGTCGAATTGCTTCTGTTGATCCGGTTTCAGCAGGGCACGCACGTCGGCCTCAGCTTTTTTGTGATTGGCCGCCATTTCGTCTTTCATGGCTTTTTGGTCAGCTGGCGAGAGTTTCTCCAGGTACTTGTCGACCAGTTGCTTACGCTCGTGCATCTGTTCGCCCATGATCTTGCGGATCTGTTCGCGTTGTTCGCGGCTCAGGTCCAGCTGGCTGTATGGGCCTTTACCGTGCATGCCGTGCATCTGACCGCCGTGGTGCGAGCCGTCCATCGGGCCGCTGCCTTCAGGCATGGCCATGGCAACGGTCGGCAGGGCGGCGGCGAACATCAGAGCGATAAGAGTCTTGCGCATGGTGAATCTCCTTGTCTCGTTCCCGGTACGTTCCGGATGAGTTCAGATTACGCAGGTCAAGGTCAGCGGCGGTCAGCGAAGCGTAAAGCTTGGGTAAAGACGGTTTCTCGCCGACCTGACAAAACAAACAGGCTGCGTGGGAGCACGACTTGCCGGCGATGGCGTACGTGAGATTGTCATCGCCGGCAAGCCGTGCTCCTACGGGGGGATGTTCGGGTTTAGAGGCTGTAGTAATAGCCACGGCTACGCAGGGCAACGATGCGCGGGCGGCCGTCGGGGTGTGGGCCGATCTTTTTGCGCAGGTTGCTGACGTGCATGTCCAGGCTGCGGTCGTACAGGGTCAGCTTGCGGCCGAGGGCGATCTGCGCCAGTTCCTGTTTGTCTAGAGGCTCGCCGGGTTGCTTGAGCAGGGCTTCAAGCAAACGGCTTTCGGAGACGGTGAGGGTGAATTCCTGTTCATCGATGCTGACCACGCCGCGCACTGGGCTGAAACACAAGTCGCCCAGTTCCATCTGACTGGACACCGCCGCCGGATGGCTGCGGCGCAACACAGCGCGCAAACGGGCTGTCAGTTCCCGTGGGTCGCAGGGTTTGGCCAGGTAATCATCGGCGCCAAGTTCCAGGCCGAGGATGCGGTCCAGTGGCTCGCCGCGCGCCGACAGCATCAGCACCGGCAAGTCCGGGTGATCGTTGCGCAATTGCTTGAGCAGTTCCAGGCCGCTGCCGTCCGGCAGCATCACATCCAGCACCACGGCGGCCGGGGAGGTTTCGGCCAGCGCGCGGCGGGCACTCTGGCCATCGTGGCAAGCCCGAACGTGAAAGCCTTCCTGGCTCAACCAACTGCTCAGAAGCTCGCACAGCTCCTGGTCATCATCAATTAGTAACAGCTCGCTCATGAATCACTCAATTTAGCCATTGCCGACGTTTTCTGGTGGCACCACTGGCGAAGATACCGCACAGCAGGGCCGATAGCGCAACTCCTGCTCCAATGACAAACCACTGCTGCTGATCAGTCAGCAGGCGCGGTAGCGGGCTGCTGGCCTGCGTTTCCTTGAGTTGCAGCTTGAGGCGCTGATTCTCTTGGCGCAACCGGCTCAGTTGAGCGCTTTCGCGTTCACCATCGGTATTTTGCAATTGTTTGTTCAGTTCTTCTCGTTGCTGTTCGCTTACCTTCAAGCGCTGCTGCAACTCGGCAATCTGGCTGCCGGCGCTGAGCGACAGCGGCGTCGAATTACCGCCCTCGGCGCTTTCTTCACCGTGAGCCGGGGCCACCATCGACAACGTCACCAACAACAGACACAACGGACCCTTGCGCATCGCGACTCCTGATTCCAATCGAGTGATTGGGCAGGTTGTCGGCAGGCAAACGAGAATAATGAGCGATTGAGAGCGCGATGAACCGACAAGGTTCACCGCGCGGGGGCATTTGTGGGGGAAAGTTACGGCAGGACTTGCTTGAACGGCTTGACCGAAACGTTGGCGTAGACGCCTGCGGCGATATACGGATCAGCGTCGGCCCAGGTTTGTGCGGCGCTCAGGGAATCGAATTCGGCGACGATCAGGCTGCCGGTGAAACCCGCAGCGCCCGGATCATTGCTGTCGACCGCCGGGTGTGGACCGGCCAATACGATGCGGCCTTCGCCCTTGAGCACTTGAAGGCGCTCAAGGTGGGCTGGGCGCGCGGCCAGTCGGGCTTCCAGGGAATTGGCGACGTCTGTGGCAATGATTGCGTAAAGCATGTCAGTCCTCGGTTTTTGGCGTGGTGATATCGGCGTCGTGCAGGTGGCGGGACAGGTAAATGCCCTGGCCGACCAGGAACAGCAGCGTCATGCCCAGGCTGCCGAAGACTTTGAAGTCGACCCAGTATTCTTGGTAGGTGAACGCGACGAACAGGTTGGCTGCACCGCAAAACAGGAAGAACGCGATCCAGGCGATGTTCAGGCGCGTCCAGACCGGCTCCGGCAGGGTCAGCGCGTGGCCCATGATGCGCTTGATCAGCAGGCTGTCACCGACGAAGTGGCTGCCAATGAACGCCAGGGCAAACAACCAGTTCACCACCGGCGCTTTCCACTTCAGGAAGGTTTCGCTGTGGAACGCAAGGGTCAGGCTACCGAAGACCAGGCAGGCGATGAGGGTCAGCCACTGGCTTTTCTCAAGCTTGCGCTGCTTGATGAACAGCGTGCCGTAAACCACCAGGGAGCTGATGATCAGCATCGCGGTGGCGCTGTAGATTCCGCCTACAGTCAACTCATGACCGGCGATGTCAACGACCCGTGGATCGAGTTTGAAGACGATGAAAAACAGTAGAAGCGGGATGAAATCGATGAATTGTTTCACAGTGGCAGCCAGAAGCAGGATGTGGCGGCATAATAACAAACATATGGGCGCGCGATAGCGCCAGCTGATTTGAGGTAACAAAGTCCTGTGAATGTTGACTTGCACTGCCATAGCACGGCCTCCGATGGCGCCCTGGCGCCTGCGGTACTGGTTGCGCGTGCGTTCGAGAAAGGCGTGCGAGTCCTGGCCTTGACCGATCACGACACCCTTGAGGGCCTCGATGAGGCCCGCACAGCCGCGACCGCGCTGGGGATGCAATTGGTCAATGGCGTCGAATTGTCCTGCACCTGGGGCGGCGCGACCATTCATGTATTGGGTTACGGGTTTGATGTAACGGCGCCGCCGTTGGTCGAGGCGATTGCCAAACTGCATGGTGGCCGTTGGCTACGATCCGAAGAAATAAGCCGCAAGCTGGCATTGAAGGGCATGCCGGGAGCGCTGGACGGTGCCCGGGCCATGCAGCAGGAACTGGGCGACAGCGGCAACGCGCCGGCCCGCCCGCACTTCGCCGACTGGATGGTGCGTGAAGGGTTTGTAAAGGACCGCGCCGAAGCGTTCCGCAAATGGTTGGGCGCCGGCAAGCTGGGCGACGTCAAGCAACACTGGCCGACCCTGGAGGAGACCGTCGAAACCCTGCGTGCCGCGAAGGCCTGGGTCAGCCTGGCGCATCCCTGGCACTACGATTTCACTCGCAGCAAGCGCCGTCGCCTGATTTCTGACTATATTCAAGCCGGGGGCCACGCGATTGAAGTGGTCAATGGCCATCAGCCCGCCGAACAAGTGGGCAGTCTGGCGATTCTTGCTCGTGAGTTCGGTCTGCTGGTCAGTGCCGGCAGTGATTTTCATGGCCCTGGAGGCTGGTCCGAGATCGGCGAATACCGCCCGCTCCCAGAGGATCTGCCACCACTGTGGTGTCGATTCAAACATGACCCAATTATTGCCGCCGTCTGAACAGGTAGAGAATGTGAGTCAATTTTTCCAGATTCATCCGGAAAACCCACAAGCGCGCCTGATCAAACAGGCTGTCGAGATCATTCGCAGCGGTGGGGTGGTGGTTTATCCCACGGACTCGTCCTATGCCATTGGTTGCCAGATCGGCGACAAAAATGCTGTGGATCGCGTGCGCCGTTTGCGTGGGCTGGATGACAAACACAACTTCACGCTGATTTGCAGCGACCTGTCGCAACTGGGGCTGTTTGCCAAAATCGATACCGGCACGTTCCGCTTGCTCAAGGCGCACCTGCCGGGGCCGTACACGTTCATTCTCAACGCCACCCGCGAAGTCCCGCGCCTGTTGCTGCACCCGAAAAAACGCACCATCGGCTTGCGTGTTCCTAGCCATCCAATTGCCCTGGCGCTGCTGGAGCAGCTGGGTGAGCCGCTGATGAGCGTGACCCTGATCATGCCCGGCGACACCGATCCAATGACGGACCCGCACGAAATGCGTCAGTTGCTGGAGCATCAGGTCGACCTGATCATTGATGGCGGTTTCGGCGGGATCAAGGCGTCCACCGTGATCAATCTCGCCGACGGCGAGCCGGAAGTGATCCGTGTCGGTTGCGGCGACCCTTCGCCGTTCATGGCCGAGGCGTAGATGTCTGCAGTAGAACCCGTTGTCGACAGTCAGGCCGGAGCCCAGCAAGAGCTGCCCTTCGCGATGGTGTATGGCCAGGCGGTTTTGGAAATGCCGCTGGACCTGTACATCCCGCCGGATGCACTGGAGGTGTTTCTCGAAGCCTTCGAAGGCCCGCTCGACCTGTTGCTGTACCTGATCCGCAAACAGAACATCAACATCCTCGACATCCCGGTGGCGGAAATCACCCGCCAGTACATGGGCTATGTCGAGTTGATGCAGTCGGTGCGCCTGGAACTGGCCGCCGAGTACCTGGTGATGGCCGCGATGCTGGCCGAGATCAAGTCGCGGATGTTGTTGCCCCGCGCCGAAACCATCGAAGACGAAGAAGACGACCCGCGCGCCGAACTGATCCGCCGCTTGCAGGAATACGAGCGCTTCAAGGCCGCCGCCGAAGGCATCGATGGCCTGACCCGCGTCGGTCGTGACGTGGTGGTGCCCAAGCTGGATGCCCCGGAAGCCCGGGCGCGCAAACTGTTGCCAGACGTGCGTCTGTCAGAATTGCTGTTGTCCATGGCCGAAGTCCTGCGCCGTGGCGACATGTTCGAAAGCCACCAGGTCAGCCGCGAGGCGCTGTCCACCCGCGAACGCATGAGCGATGTGCTGGACCGGCTCAAGGGCGGCGGTTTTGTGCCCTTTGTCGAGCTGTTCACCGCTGAGGAAGGACGACTCGGGGTGGTGGTGACCTTTATGGCGATCCTCGAACTGGTCAAGGAATCCTTGGTCGAGCTGGTGCAGAATGAGCCGTTCGCAGCGATCCACGTGCGGGCCCGAGCCGAATAACGAGTTGAATCATGAACCTGACCGAACCCCGCGAGCTGGCGCCACTGCTTGAAGCCTTTCTGTTGGCCTCGGGAAAACCGCAATCGCTTGAACGCCTGTTCGAACTGTTCGAAGAGGGCGAGCGGCCGGAGCCGCCGGTTTTCAAGAAAGCGCTGACGATATTGGCCAAGTCCTGCGATGGCCGCGCCTTCGAGCTGAAGGAAGTGGCTTCGGGCTACCGCCTGCAAATCCGCGAAAAGTTTTCGCCGTGGGTCGGGCGTTTGTGGGAAGAGCGGCCGCAGCGTTATTCCCGCGCCATGCTCGAAACCATTGCGCTGATCGCCTATCGACAGCCGATCACCCGGGGCGAGATCGAAGACGTACGGGGCGTGGCGGTCAACAGCCAGATCGTCAAGACGCTGATAGAGCGTGAGTGGATCCGCATCGTGGGCTACCGCGATGTGCCCGGCAAACCGGCGATGTTCGCGACCACCAAGGCGTTTCTCGATCACTTCAACCTGAAAAACCTCGACGATCTGCCACCGCTGGCCGAACTGCGCGAGCTGGAACCGGACCCGGTGCTCGATTTCGACGACGCGCCCGTGCCTGCCAGCCTGCAGGAATTGGCGGATGCCAGTGCCGAGCCGGAAGAACCGAAGGAAGAAACCAGTTTCCACACGTTGTTGCTGGAACTGGACACCATGGAGGAGGGGCTCAAGACCGATTTCGACGATTTGTTGCGCGATGGCGAAGTGACCGCGGTTGAGCCGGAAATCGACAGTGAACTTCAGTTCGAGCCCGAAGCCACAGTCGAAGAAGAGCCGGAGCCAGAGCTTGAAGACGACGTGCTGGGCGTCGCCGAAGCTCGCGAAAAATTATTGGCTGCCGTTGCCGCACTCGAACAACCGAAACCCGAGCCCGAGCCCGAGTTGAGCGAAGAAGAAGCCGAAGCCCGGGCACTCGCCGAAGCCATCGAAGCAGAACGCCGCGAGTTCGACGACTGACCCCAATCCTGTAGGAGCCGAGCTTGCTCGCGATGACGTCAGCACATTCACCATCAAGGTGAATGGACGTCTGCTATCGCGAGCAAGCTCGGCTCCTACATAAGCGCACGGCGCCACCGGTCGGCGGAAAGCAAGTGACTCTGCGATCATCAGCTAGTCTCTGATGCGAAATCGCCCGCATGGGCGTATGATTCGCGACCCTTCGGCGATCCCTTCGCCCAAGTGCATTGATTTACATCGCTTCAGGCAGAGCCTGAACAGACCACACCGGGAGGTGCCCAGATGAGTATCAACGACCAGAAAGACGACCAGGAAATCGGCCCAGCAGGCGAAAAACTGCAGAAAGTCCTCGCCCGTATCGGCGTCGGCTCGCGCCGTGACGTAGAAGCCTGGATCAGCCACGGCCGCATCAAGGTCAACGGCAAAGACGCCACGCTCGGTCAGCGTGTCGACATGCATGACGCCATCACCATTGATGGCAAGGTGATCAAGCGCGAAGAAGCCGCCGAGTCGGTACGCCGCGTGATCATGTACAACAAGCCCGACGGTGAAATCTGCACCCGTGTCGACCCGGAAGGCCGTCCGACCGTGTTCGACAAGATGCCGCGCCCGAAAGAAGGTCGCTGGATCAACATCGGCCGTCTGGACATCAACACCACCGGTCTGCTGATGTTCACCACCGACGGTGAGTTGGCCAACCGCCTGATGCACCCTTCCTACGAAATGGACCGTGAATACGCGGTACGTGTGCGTGGCGAAGTCGATGACGAGATGATCGAGCGTCTGAAAGCAGGCGTCGTCCTCGAAGACGGCCCGGCCAAGTTCACCGACATCAAGCAGGCGCCAGGCGGTGAAGGTTTCAACCACTGGTATCACTGCGTGGTGATGGAAGGTCGCAACCGCGAAGTTCGTCGCCTGTGGGAATCCCAAGGCCTGGTGGTCAGCCGTCTGAAACGTGTGCGTTTCGGTCCGGTGTTTCTCAACTCCGACCTGCCGATGGGTCGCTGGCGCGAAATGAGCCAGTACGAAGTCGACATTCTGAGTGCTGAAGTTGGCCTGACGCCGGTTGCGATGCCGCAGATGAACGCCAAGAGCAAAGACAAGCTCGATCGCATGCAGCGTAAATCGTCCCGTCCGATGGGCAAGACCGAGCGCGTGCGCACATTGCGTCCAGCAGCCGGCGCACAGCCAACTGTTGCACCGCGTGATACCCGTGAACCGCATATCGAAGGCGAGCGTCCAGCCCGCAAACCAGCAGCACCTCGTGCTGATGGCGAGCGTGGTCCACGCACGCCACGTCCGGCCAATGGTCGCACCGAGCGCGGCGAAGGCCGTGGTGCGCCAAGTGGCGGTCGCAGTGATCGCGGTGCTCCGGCAGGTCGTGGTGAGTCGGGTCGCGGTACGCCAGTGGCCGACCGTCCTGCTGATACCAAGCGCCCGGCCAAGCCAGCGCCGAAGAAACGCCCTGGCATCGTCCTGGTCGACAAGGACGCGCCATCGGGCAAGCGCCGCGGAGCGCCAGCCGGCTCGGGCCAGCGTCCGGGCTTTGGTCGTCGCAAGCCTGAGTAATCGGTAAGCGCTGCATAAAAAACGCCATCCCTCGGGGTGGCGTTTTTTTGGTCTGATTTTAAGTGTTGTGGTGAATGCTCGGGCCTCATCGCGAGCAGGCTCACTCCCACAGTGGACCGAGTTCCCACGGGGAAATGCGATCAAATAAGGTGGGAGCGAGCCTGCTCGCGATGACGGCAGTAGCGGCGCCGCAAGCTTCCTGTCGTCAATGTGCAGTCGTCTCGCAGACGAATCCGATCAGGAAAATATTCGTTACGGCATGTAAAGAAATCCTGACGAAATATCGCCTAAAACCCGTTGGGGTAACGCTCGCGGAACGGGTGTAAGGAAAACCTGCCGGAATCAATCTGCTGAACGATCGCCCAAGGCTCTGGCCCGCTTGTTTCGGCGGCGCCGTAAGGGTCAGATGCGCCCCATGCCTGTCGTGCAGGTGCATAACAAGAAGGAGGCGCAATGTACGCCGTGACTCATCTCCATCTCCTATCGAGGGGCGATTTTTCGATTGCTCCCGTCACTGACCTGCAAAGGTCTGACTCAATTTTTGCAGCCGCCCGAGACGCTCGGGGTGGACACAGGCAATCCCGGCAAACGACACGCTGATCAGGCGGGTCTGGTAGCAGGGGGTTACAGGTGTACAATGCGCCGCGTTTTAACTGTGACCTCCTGCGCATCAGCGCAAACCTCAAGGCTATCCGCCTTGTTCACTCCGCCACGCCACGAGTGTGTCGGGTTCGATTTCGTCACAGATAAAAACAAACAGGTGACGCATGACCGTTGTAAATACGCAGAACGTGAGACCCTTTTCATGAGTGGACAAACCTCGCAGTCAGGCGAGCTCAAACGCGGCCTGAAAAATCGCCACATTCAATTGATTGCCCTCGGTGGCGCGATCGGTACCGGCTTGTTCCTCGGCTCGGCCGGGGTGCTGAAATCCGCCGGCCCGTCGATGATCCTCGGCTACGCCATCTGCGGCTTCATTGCGTTCATGATCATGCGCCAGCTCGGCGAAATGATCGTTGAAGAGCCCGTTGCCGGTTCCTTCAGCCACTTCGCGCACAAATACTGGGGCGGTTTTGCCGGTTTCCTGTCGGGCTGGAATTGCTGGATCCTGTACATCCTGGTGGGGATGTCGGAGCTGACCGCGGTCGGCAAATACATCCACTACTGGGCGCCGGACATCCCGACCTGGGTCTCGGCAGCCGGGTTCTTCGTCCTGATCAATTTGATCAACCTGGCCAACGTCAAAGTCTTTGGCGAGGCCGAGTTCTGGTTTGCGATCATCAAGGTCGTTGCCATCGTGGGCATGATTGCCCTGGGCAGCTACCTGCTGGTCAGCGGCAATGGCGGTCCGCAAGCGTCGGTCAGCAACCTGTGGTCCCACGGTGGTTTCTTCCCCAATGGCGTCAGCGGTCTGGTGATGGCCATGGCGATCATCATGTTCTCCTTCGGTGGCCTGGAAATGCTCGGTTTCACCGCTGCTGAGGCCGACAAGCCGAAAACCGTGATCCCGAAAGCCATCAACCAGGTGATCTACCGGATCCTGATTTTCTACATCGGCGCGCTGGTCATTCTGTTGTCGCTGACGCCATGGGACAGCCTGCTGGCGACCCTGAACGCGTCGGGTGATTCCTACAGCGGCAGCCCGTTCGTGCAAGTGTTCTCGATGCTCGGCAGCAACACCGCCGCGCACATCCTCAACTTCGTGGTGTTGACTGCGGCGTTGTCGGTGTACAACAGCGGCACGTACTGCAACAGCCGTATGCTGCTGGGCATGGCCGAGCAGGGCGATGCGCCGAAGGCCTTGTCGAAGATCGACAAGCGCGGCGTGCCGGTGCGTTCGATCCTCGCCTCGGCGGCGGTGACGCTGATCGCGGTGCTGTTGAACTACCTGATCCCGCAAAACGCGCTGGAACTGTTGATGTCGCTGGTGGTTGCGACCCTGGTCATCAACTGGGCGATGATCAGCTTCTCGCACTTCAAGTTCCGCCAGCACATGAACAAAACCAAACAAACGCCGCTGTTCAAGGCGCTGTGGTACCCGTACGGGAACTACGTCTGCCTGGCGTTCGTGGTGTTCATCCTGGGCGTGATGCTGCTGATTCCGGGGATCCAGGTCTCGGTGTACGCGATTCCGGTGTGGGTCGTGTTCATGTGGATCTGCTACGGCATCAAAAACAAACGCAGCGCCCAACACGCACTGCACGCAGCAGGCTCCAGCGCGAAGTAAGCGCAGAGCGCAGAAACAACAAACCCGGCCAATGTGCCGGGTTTTTTGTTCTTGTTACGTTAACTTTAGATTGCGCTGTAATCCCGATCCTACATAAGCATTCACTGTTTACTACAGTAATTTCGGAAATCTTAAGAAATAGGTTAATGCTCGTTAATTCAGAAGCGGCCTACACCCTGCCTTATGCTTTTTTTGCGATAGTCTGGCGCTTTGAATACATCAAGGATTAGCGCTTATGGCCAGTCACAGCTACATGAGTATTACCGGTAATCGACAAGGGCTTATTTCTGCCGGCTGCTCAGGCCAAAGCTCGCTTGGTAACAAGTGCCAGTTCGCGCATAAGGACGAAATCATGGTGCTGGCTTATTCGCACGATATGGTCACCGGTAATGATGGCAGCATTGCAGGTGGTCGCGGCCAGCACAGGCCGATCATGATTACTAAAGTTATCGATAAGTCATCACCTCTATTGGCAAGTGCACTGCATGAGCGTGAAGAGGTCGAGTGTATTATCAATCTCTACCGCACCGCCTCCGCGGGCGGGCAAGAGCGATACTATTCAATCCATCTTACAGGTGCGCGTATCGCGCATATCAGCCAACAAGTTCCCCACGCTATTCGTATGAACGATGCGGAGCCGCAAGAGTTGGTGTCTATTCGGTATAGAGAGATTGCTTGGGCGCACGTGCCAGGGGCAACGAGTGCTTACAGTACTTGGGGGAATGAGGATGAATGAAGCGTCGTGCGATATTCATGATGTGACGAAGGCCGCATCCGACCTCGTTGCGGCAGGATGCAATATCGGCATGACTCATCTTCCTGACAGTTTCACGCAACTGCGGTTTAGTTCGATTATCTCAGCTTATGCCAATGAGGTTGTTCAAGCGGTTGATGAAGGGTTGATAAGTGCGTGGGAAGGGGTTCAAAAGATTCTTGGCGAGTACGAGGAGTTGTCGTCAAAAGCGCGTTTTTACCTGCAAAATGGCATTGGTATGGCGGCCGGCGTTATGCAGATTAGAACCGGTAGTGCGGCAACTGCAGCCCCCGCGGCAATTGGTGCAATACCAGGGGTATTGTTGGTTGCGCACGGCACTAATAATATCTATGAGGGTTTGGGGAATATTTATAACGGCCCAGAAGCACCGGCTACGATTGGACCTGTCAGATATATCTATCAAGCGGCATTTAAAGATTCTCGCTTGGGTAATGTAGCCTATTATTCTATTGATTTGTTTTTATCTGGGTATGGGGTGCTCAGACCAGTACAAAAGCCAGGCACGTTCGAACTGTTCAAGCGTGATCCTATGAATTATGAACAGGCTTTTCGGCAAACGGGTAAGTTGGCATTGGCTTTCGAAGCCTTGGTTGATTTTCTGACTGTGGATGCAATGCTTAAAGAAAGCTCTGCGGGTGGATGAAATGGTGGCTGCTCCGTTATTTGAACAGCGTTGTCGCAACTGGATTAAAAGCTTTCTGTTGTGATTGGCTTTTTCAGTCGGAGAGTACGATTCAAGAGGTGTGAAAGTTTATGACGCTTGAGAATATTCGATACCATTTGTCTGTCACTTGTCTGGTTCTAGGCTGCTGTGGCTTGCCGACTGGCGTAATAGTTTGGTGCATAACTGAAATAGTACCCTTGGAAGGAAAACATCTGAACATTGCTTATTCGGTAACCTACGTGACTCTCGTTTTTTTTGGTTTACGCTTTTACATTCCGAGGTTGCGTGGCCATGCATAAGCATGACTGTGGCTGTTGATCCGCGGGCAGCCGTGATCACCTGCTGTCCAACGGGCATTCGCGGTATCCTGATCACCCTGAACCCGGACGCTTTTCCATGCTGGTGATTTCCAACAACGTGCATCTGCCGGATGCCGAGATCGAGTTGACGGCCATTCGTGCCCAGGGCGCCGGCGGGCAGAACGTCAACAAGGTCTCCAGCGCCGTGCACCTGCGCTTCGACATTCCGGCCTCGTCCTTGCCCGAGTTCTACAAGGAGCGGTTGCTGGCGCTGCGCGACAGTCGCATCACCAGCGAAGGTGTGTTGATCATCAAGGCCCAGCAATACCGCACGCAGGAAGCCAATCGCGCCGATGCGCTGGAGCGGTTGACCGAGTTGATCCTCAGCGCGACCAAGGTCGAAAAGAAGCGCCGCCCGACCAAGCCGACGCTGGGTTCAAAAAAGCGTCGGCTCGAATCCAAGACCAAGCGCGGGAGCATCAAGGCCGGGCGCGGCAAGGTCGATTTTTAACGCGACTCACGCGCTTCGCGTTGCTTCGGCGCTTGCCGGTACAAGTAAACGCTCAATGCCAAACCGCTCAGCGCGGCAATCGCAGCAAACAGGAAGATCGAAGCAAAACCAAACCCGGCCGCAATGGCCCCCGCCAGTGGCCCGGTAATCCCCAGCGACAAATCAATGAACAGCGAATAAGCCCCGACGGCCGCGCCACGGCTGGAGGCGGGCACCAGGTTGACTGCTTCCACGCCCAGCGCCGGAAACACCAGCGAAAAACCGAAACCGCTCAGCGCTGCACCGGCCAGTGCCCAATGGGCATCCGGCGCCAGCCATAGCAACAGCAATCCCAGGGTTTCCACGGACAGGCAAGCGATCGCCACGCGGAACCCGCCGAGGCGGTTGATCAGGTTGCCAAACAGCAGGCGCGCGCCGATGAAACTGGCGCCGAACAAGCTCAGGCACAACACCGCGTTGTCCCAGTGTTGTGTGGCGTAATACAAGGTAATGAAGGTGGCGATGGTGCCGAAACCGATGGAGCCCAGCGCCAGGCCGCAACCGTGGGGCAGCACGCGTCCCAGTACATGCAAGAACGGCAAACGCTCACCGACCACAATCGGTGCGGCGGTTTTTGGCCAGGCCAGTGCCAGGCCCAGAACGGCCAGCAGCACAATGCTCACGCCCATGCTCCACAAGCCCAACTGATGGACCAGCAGCACGCCGAACGGCGCGCCGACGGCCAGTGCGCCGTAACTGGCGATGCCGTTCCAGGAAATCACCTTGGCGGTGTTTGCCGCGCCGACCCGGCCGATGCCCCAGCCAATCGATCCCGAGCCGACCAGGCTTTCGGCGCTGCCGAGCACCAGGCGGCCAATCAGCAGGCTGATCAGGCTCAGCATCGGCAGACTTTGGGTCCAGGCAGAAATCAGCATGAACACACCGCTCAAGCCGCAACCGGCCAGACCGTACATCACCGCCAGTTTGCTGCCCTTGTTGTCGATGATTTTGCCGGCATAAGGTCGGCTGAGCAGGGTGGCCAGGTATTGCACGCTGATCACCAGTCCGGCGATGACTGCGCCGAAACCGAGGTCGCTGTGGACGTAGCCGGGCAATACGGCCAAGGGAATGCCGATATTCAGGTAGCCGATGAAGGTAAACAGAACGATGGAAACGACTTGCAGCGTGACCGCCAGGGGGCGCTGGTTTTCAGACATGGGTAATGGTCCACGGGAAAGCAGGATAGATAGGCTGCTTATGATAGCGGTGCGAGCGGTCGCGGGTCGTGGAAAAAGTAAAACTATTTGCCGTGCGGCGTGCGGCGTGGGTCAGGGTTTGGCGGGGGCAACCAGTTGCGTCGTGACCAGGGCGGCCAAGGCGTTTTCTTGAGTGCCGAAACGGGCGAGCAGTGCGGCTTGTTTCTCGGGGGAGAGGCGATTCCAGATCTCGATCATCTTCTCGGCGGTGCCGATCAAGACGCTGGCCTGGCTTTCACTGAATTCGTCGTTCATGGAGTGGGGCTCAAGGTTCAGGCGGTGTGGAAAGCGCATGTTAGCGCTTTCCACACGGTCTGGCATTGCAGGTGTTTCAGTCTTCGCTGTCGGCCTGGCGGCGTTCAGTGGCTTCTTTGGGCTCGGGCTGTTGGGCGCCGGCTTGTTGCGTGGTTGTCTGCTCAGTTTCGTGCAGGCTTGGGAAGGGGAGATTAGGGATCTCGTGCATGTTTCGCGCTCCTCGCAAAGTCTGTTGATAGATCTGGTAGATCCGCGCTTATACAAAGCCTGGGCAGGATACAGCAGTAAAAATGACAATCAGACTTTTATATCCATTTGTTTCGACGGATGGGGTTGTCTAGACAGGTCTGTAGGTGAGAACACTGCAAAATAAATGTGGGAGCGGCGGTGCGATAGCTGGGGTTATTTGCAGACTTCGGCAATCGCCTCGGCCAGCAGATTCAGACGCGTCGCATCAATCCCCGCCACGTTGGCCCGGCCGGAGTTGACCATGTAAACGCTGTGATGATCGCGCAGCTGTTTAACCTGCTCCGCCGTCAAACCGGTGTAGGAGAACATCCCGCGTTGTACGCCAATGTGCGCAAAACGCGCGCGCAAACCATACGGTTCCAGCGCTTCGACCAGACCGTTGCGCAACTGGGCGATACGCAAACGCATTGCTTCCACTTCGTCGGCCCAGAGGCTTTTCAGCTCTGGATCGCCAAGAATGGTCGCCACCACGGCGGCACCGTGATCCGGCGGCGTCGACCACAGATTGCGGGCGATGTTGGCCAGTTGGCTGCGGATGTCCACGAGCTTGTCAGCGGTTTTTGCGCAGACAATCAGCGCGCCGGTGCGGTCGCGGTACAAACCGAAGTTCTTCGAACACGAACTGGTGATCAGCACTTCCGGCAACGCGGCGGCGAACAACCGGGTCGACCAGGCATCCTGCTCCAGACCATCGCCGAAACCCTGGTAGGCGAAGTCAATCAGCGGCAACAAATCGCGACTGCGTACGACGTCCAGCACGCGGCGCCAGTCGTCATGGGACAGATCAAAACCGGTCGGGTTGTGGCAGCAGGCGTGCAGCAGCACCACGTCGCCCTTTGGTGCTTCATTGAGCACCGCGAGCATGGCGTCGACGTCGAGGCGGTTGTCGCTGCCAACGTACGGGTAATGACTGACCTTGACCCCGGCCGCCGCGAAAATGGTTTCGTGGATCGGCCAGGTCGGGTTGCTCAACCACACGCCACGGCCCGGCAGGCACTGGGCGATGAAATCGGCGCTCAAGCGCAACGCGCCGGTGCCGCCCGGCGTCTGGGTCGCCCCAGCGCGTTGCCCGGCGATCAGCGCGGAGTCCGCACCGAGCACCAGCTCGCTGATGGCTTTGCCGAAGGCCGGCTCGCCGTGGCCACCGATGTAGGTCTTGGTGGTTTGACGATCCACCAGACGCTGCTCGGCAAGCTTCACCGATTGCGGAATCGGCGTCAGGCCTTGGGCGTCTTTATAGACACCCACGCCGAGGTCGAATTTGCGCGGGTTCGGGTCCTGCGCATAGGCTTCCATCAAACCGAGAATCGGATCGCCGGGTACTCGACCTATGGCGTCGAAATGCATTATTTGCGGCCCTCGGCGTCCTTGGCCACGTCGTCAGTGCGCGCGGCCATGATGAAGTCGTTGCGGTGCAGACCTTTGATGGAGTGGCTCCACCAGGTAACGGTAACTTTGCCCCACTCGGTCAGCAGGCCTGGGTGGTGACCTTCAGCCTCGGAGATTTCACCAACGGCGTTGGTGAACGCCAGCGCGTGTTTGAAGTTTTTGAACAGGAACTGTTTTTCCAGCTGCATCACACCGTCGCGGACTTCGATGTTCCAGTCAGGGATCTGCTTGATCAGTACCGGCAACTCTTCGTCGCTGACCTGAGGAGCATCGGCGCGGCAGGCTTCGCAGTGGGCTTGGTTCAATGTGGACATGATGAATTCCTGAAATCGAGTGTTTGGGGAAACGGTCGTCAGTGGGACTCACGCTAAACCAAAGCGTGGGTCCGTAACAGACTCACCTGATGCCAAAAGGCGCGGATCACGCAGCCTTTGGCGGAAATTTTGGTGTGTGCAAGCCCTGCTGCATGCCTTGCTTGACCATGCTCATGATGTCTTCATGAGCCACATCAAACAGACGCTTGAGGTTCGGCAAAACAAAGTACAGCGGTTGCAGGATGTCGATGCGGTACGGCGTGCGCATGCATTCCAGCGGATCGAACGTCTGATGTTCAGGTTCGTTCGACAGGCAGTAAACGGTTTCTTTTGGAGAAGAAAGAATGCCTCCGCCGTAAATGCGCAGGCCTTCAGCTGTATCGACCAGGCCGAACTCAATCGTCATCCAGTACAGGCGCGCCAGGTACACGCGTTCTTCCTTGGTCGCTTGCAGGCCAAGTTTGCCGTAGGTGTGGGTAAATTCAGCAAACCAAGGGTTGGTCAGCAGCGGACAGTGGCCAAAAATCTCGTGGAAAATGTCCGGCTCTTGCAGGTAATCAAGCTCTTCGCGGGTACGAATAAACGTCGCCACCGGAAACTGCTTGTTGGCCAGCAATTCGAAAAAAGTCTGGAAGGGGATCAGCGCCGGGACTCGGGCCACTTGCCAGCCGGTGGTTTCACCGAGAACTTTGTCAATTTCACCGAGTTGCGGAATGCGGTCGTGGGGCAGACCGAGTTTTTCGATACCGTCCAGGTATTCCTGGCACGCACGACCCTCGATCACTTTCAGTTGACGAGTGATCAGCGTGTTCCACACCGCGTGTTCTTCAGCGGGGTAGTCGATAAAACCTTGCGCATCGGGCTCGCGAGCCACGTATTGCGTCTGCTTCATGCTGCTCTCCTGCTAGGGGATCTGTTCTTGTTATGTTCTGCTATGGACCTAGAAATACCCCAAGGTGAGCGTCATTGCAGCCGGTGTTCGACGTTCCGCATAGGAAAATTCGCCATTTTTCGTAAAGTATTCGTTACGGTTTGGCCCCTAGGGCGCAGCTATTGAGATTTTCGGGTTTGAAAAGGCGTTCGGGTGTCACATAATCTTGACGACTACTTTGGCGTCGGCGCAGAAAAATCCTCGCGCGGGGCCTCGATTCCCCCTTTCTTCGGGCCTTTATATGCGTATCAAAGTCCACTGCCAGAACCGCATCGGTATCCTGCGCGACATTCTCAACTTGTTGGTGGAATACGGGATCAACGTCGCTCGTGGCGAGGTCGGCGGTGAGCATGGCAATGCGATCTACCTGCATTGCCCGAACCTGATCAACATTCAGTTCCAGGCCCTGCGTCCGAAATTCGAATCGATAGCCGGCGTATTCGGCGTCAAGCGCGTAGGGCTGATGCCCAGCGAGCGTCGGCACATGGAGCTCAATGCTTTGCTCGGTGCCCTGGAGTTTCCGGTGTTGTCGATCGACATGGGTGGCTCCATCGTCGCGGCCAACCGGGCGGCGGCGCAGTTGCTCGGGGTGCGGGTGGATGAGGTGCCGGGGATTCCGCTGTCGCGTTACGCCGAGGATTTTGATTTGCCGGAGCTGGTGCGGGCCAACAAATCACGCATCAACGGGCTGCGGGTCAAGGTCAAGGGCGACGTGTTTCTGGCCGACATCGCGCCGCTGCAATCGGAGCATGACGACAGCGAAGCCATGGCCGGTGCGGTACTGACGCTGCACCGCGCTGACCGAGTGGGCGAACGCATCTATAACGTGCGCAAGCAAGAACTGCGCGGATTCGACAGCATTTTTCAAAGCTCGAAAGTGATGGCAGCGGTAGTGCGCGAAGCCCGCCGCATGGCGCCTTTGGATGCGCCGCTGTTGATAGAAGGCGAAACCGGCACCGGCAAAGAATTGTTGGCGCGCGCCTGTCACTTGGCTAGCCCTCGTGGGCAATCTCCATTAATGGCGCTCAATTGCGCCGGTTTGCCCGAGTCGATGGCCGAGACCGAATTGTTTGGTTACGGCCCCGGCGCCTTCGAAGGCGCTCGCGCCGAAGGCAAGCTTGGTCTGCTGGAGCTGACGGCGGGCGGTACGCTGTTTCTCGATGGCGTGGGGGAAATGAGCCCGCGCTTGCAGGTGAAATTGCTGCGCTTCCTACAGGACGGTTGCTTCCGGCGTGTGGGCAGTGATGAAGAGGTTTATCTGGATGTGCGGGTGATCTGCGCAACCCAGGTGGATTTGTCCGAGCTGTGCGCGCGAGGCGAGTTTCGCCAGGATCTGTATCACCGCTTGAACGTGCTTTCGCTGCACATACCGCCACTGCGTGAATGCCTCGATGGTTTGACGCCGCTGGTGGAGCACTTCCTCGACCAGGCCAGCCGGCAGATCGGTTGCCCGCTGCCGAAACTGGCGCCGGCCGCGATGGAGCGGCTCAGTCATTACCATTGGCCGGGCAATGTCCGGCAATTGGAAAACGTGTTGTTCCAGGCGGTTTCGTTGTGCGAGGGCGGGACGGTCAAGGCCGAACATATTCGTCTGCCGGATTACGGTGTGCGTCAGCCCCTTGGCGATTTTTCGCTGGAGGGTGGGCTGGATGCGATTGTCGGGCGCTTTGAGAAAGCGGTGCTGGAGCGGTTGTATTCCGAGCATCCGAGCAGTCGGCAGTTGGGCAAGCGGTTGGGGGTTTCGCATACGACCATTGCCAACAAGTTGCGTGAATATGAAGTCGGCAAAGAGCCTGGCTGATTGGCTTTTGTGGTGAGGGGGCAAGCCCCCTCGCCACAGGGTTTTGCGTTGGCTGCAAGGGCCGACAGTTGCCACCCACCGGCATAACACCGCCGGTTTTTCGACTTTGACACAATCCCCCATTCCCCTCTGAAACCCTTCAAGTCCTTTGTTTGCCGGGCCTGGCACCGCCAAAAAAAAGTTGGTCTGCAAATTGCTTATTGCTCCGCAGTACAGCGGTGGGCGGCAAACGTCCGGCATGCAGAGGAAAGAGCGTGGACAAGTACCTTTATGTGGCAATGACCGGCGCCAGCCAGAATGCACTGGCGCAGAAGGCTCATGCCAACAACCTGGCAAACATCTCCACCAACGGTTTTCAGAAGGACCTGGAACAGGCCCGTTCGATGCCGGTGTTTGGTGACAGCTTTCCGGCGCGTGCGTTTGCCATGACCGAGCGCCCGGCCACCGACTTCTCCCCTGGTTCGCTGGTTGAAACCGGTCGCGACCTCGATGTCGCGGTGCAAGGCAACGGCTGGATTGCCGTGCAGACTCCCGATGGCGCTGAAAGCTATGTGCGCACCGGCAGCCTGAACGTGGACGCCCTGGGCGTGCTGCGTGCTGGCAACGGTATGCCGGTGATGGGCAATGGCGGACCAATCGCCGTGCCACCCGAGCAGCAAATCGAAGTGGGTGAGGACGGCACCATCAGCATCCGTGCGATGGGCGAAGGCCCGCGCGTGATGGCTGAAGTCGATCGCATCAAGCTGGTCAACCCTGACCTGAAGAACATGACCAAAGGCCTGGATGGTTCGATCCACACCAAGGACGGCAAGCCGGCGCAAGCCGATTCCGGCGTCAAACTGGTATCCGGGTTCCTGGAGTCGAGCAACGTAAATGCCGTGGAAGAAATGACCTCGGTGCTGGCGCTGGCCAAGCAGTTCGAGCTGCACATCAAGATGATGAACACCGCCAAAGACGATGACCAGGCCATGGCTCGGGTCTTGCAGATCAGCTAATTATCAGAACGTCGCGCCGTAAAACAGGCGCACGAGGAGAATCGAATGCTTCCGGCTCTATGGGTTGCCAAAACAGGTCTGTCCGCCCAGGACACTAACCTGACCACCATTTCCAACAACCTGGCCAACGTGTCGACCACGGGTTTCAAACGTGACCGCGCCGAGTTCCAGGACTTGCTCTATCAGATCAAACGCCAGCCAGGCGCCCAGTCGACCCAGGACAGCGAACTGCCGTCGGGCCTGCAAGTGGGTACCGGTGTGCGCATCGTCGGCACCCAGAAAAACTTCACCGCCGGCAGCCTGCAAACCACCGAGCAGCCGCTTGACCTGGCCGTCGACGGTCGCGGTTTCTTCCAGATTCTGCAGCCGGACGGCACCACGTCTTACACCCGTGACGGTACGTTCCACCTCGATTCCAACGGGCAGGTCGTCAACGCCAGTGGCTTCGCCCTGGAACCGGCCATCGTTATTCCCAACGAAGCACAGACCTTTACGGTCGGTCGCGACGGTACCGTGTCCATCACCGTTCCGGGTAACCCGGCCAGCCAGGTGATCGGCAACCTGCAAACCGCTGACTTCATCAACCCGGCCGGTCTGCAAGCCGTGGGTAACAACCTGTTCCTGGAAACCGCTGCCAGCGGCGCACCGCAAGTCGGTACACCGGGCCTGAACGGTTTCGGTACCACGCTGCAGAACACCCTGGAAACTTCCAACGTCAGCACCGTTGAGGAGATGGTCAACATGATCACCACTCAGCGCGCTTACGAGATGAACTCCAAAGTGATCTCCACCGCCGATCAGATGCTCTCGTTCGTAACGCAGAATCTGTAATCAAGTCTATGAGGCGGTCATGCGGTCGCCTGCAACACCGTGAGGTAGGGTCATGAATCGCTTTGTATCTGTTCTGGCACTGAGTGGGGCTGTTGTGCTCGCGGGCTGCGTCCCTGTGACGCCCAAGCCCAATGACCCTTATTACGCCCCGGTGTTGCCGCGCACACCGTTGCCGGCTGCCGCGAACAATGGCTCGATTTACCAGGCCGGTTTTGAACAGAACCTGTACACCGACCGCAAGGCGTTCCGGGTGGGCGACATCATCACCATTACCTTGAACGAGAGGACCCAGGCCAGCAAAAACGCCAACTCGCAAATTGGCAAGAACAGCAAGGCCAACATTGCCCTGACCTCGCTGTTCGGCTCAACGCCCAACACCAATAACCCGTTCGGCAGTGGTGACCTGACGCTGGACGCCAGCTATGAAGGCGACCGCGCGACCAAGGGTGACAGCAAGGCGGCGCAGGGCAACACCCTCGTGGGCTCGATCACGGTCACCGTCGCTGATGTATTGCCCAACGGCATCATCGCAGTACGGGGCGAGAAGTGGATGACCCTCAACACCGGCGATGAGCTGGTGCGGATTGCCGGGCTGGTACGCTCCGATGACATCTCGACCGACAACACGGTCTCGTCGACCCGTGTCGCCGATGCACGCATCACCTACTCGGGCACCGGTTCGTTTGCCGATGCGAGTCAGCCAGGCTGGTTCGACCGTTTCTTCCTCAGCCCGCTGTTCCCTTTCTAGGTGGCCAGTTTGAATCTTAAACACCTCATGGTGGCCGCCTTGATGTTGTCTGCCGCGTTCAACGCGCAGGCCGAGCGGCTGAAGGATATCGCCAGTATTTCTGGCGTGCGCTCCAACCAATTGATCGGCTACGGCCTGGTGGTCGGGCTTAACGGCACGGGTGACCAGACGACGCAGACGCCCTTCACCCTGCAGACCTTCAACAACATGCTCTCGCAGTTCGGCATCAAGGTGCCGCCGAATTCGGGTAACGTGCAGTTGAAGAACGTTGCAGCGGTATCGATCAGTGCGGAACTGCCAGCGTTTGCCAAACCGGGTCAGCAGGTCGACATCACCGTTTCCTCCATCGGGAACTCCAAGAGCCTGCGCGGCGGCACCTTGTTGCTGACGCCGCTCAAAGGTATCGACGGCAACGTCTACGCCATCGCTCAGGGCAACCTGGTGGTGGGCGGTTTTGATGCGGAAGGTCGTGACGGTTCGAAGATCACTGTCAACGTTCCGTCTGCGGGTCGTATCCCCGGTGGTGCGTCGGTCGAGCGTTCAGTGCCAAGCGGTTTCAACCAGGGCAATAGCCTGACGCTGAACCTCAACCGTTCGGACTTCACCACCGCCAAGCGCATCGTCGACAAGATCAACAACTTGCTCGGCCCTGGCGTTGCCCAGGCCATTGATGGCGGTTCGATTCGCGTCAGCGCACCCCTTGATCCAAGCCAGCGCGTCGACTACCTGTCGATCCTGGAAAACCTTGAAGTCGATCCGGGTCAGGCGGTGGCGAAAGTCATCATCAACTCGCGCACCGGCACCATCGTGATCGGCCAAAACGTCAAGGTTTCGCCAGCCGCCGTGACTCACGGCAGCCTGACCGTGACCATCACCGAAGACCCGATTGTCAGCCAGCCTGGCCCTCTGTCCAACGGTCAGACGGCCGTTGTGCCGCGCTCGCGGGTTAACGCGGAGCAAGAAGCCAAGCCTATGTTCAAGTTCGGCCCGGGCACCACCCTCGACGAAATCGTCCGTGCGGTGAACCAGGTCGGCGCGGCGCCGGGTGACTTGATGGCAATCCTTGAAGCATTGAAACAGGCTGGCGCATTGCAAGCCGACCTGATCGTGATCTAAGGGCGGCCGTCATGGATATGCGCAAGAGCGGTCTGGTCAGCAGCAGCGACTCCGGTTCCTATTCGGACTTGAATCGCTTGAACCAGCTGAAGGTGGGCGACAAGAACAGCGACGGCAACATGCGCAAGGTGGCGCAGGAGTTCGAATCGCTGTTCCTCGGAGAAATGCTCAAGTCCATGCGTTCGGCCACCGAAGCGTTGGGCCAGGGCAATCCGCTCAACACTCCAGCGGCCAAGCAATACCAGGAAATGTACGACCAGCAGTTGGCCATTTCCATGTCTCGCGAAGGCGGTGGTATTGGTCTGGCAGACGTGCTGATGCGTCAGATGTCGAAGAACAAACCGCTGGCGCCGGGTGAGGCGGCGGCCATGTCCGCTGCCAAGCAGGAAGCGGCGAAAGCGGCGGTGGCGACGCCGATCGCGGCAGGCACTGTGGCCACCGACGGTCCGCTGTCGCGGCTCAATGGTCAGCGTCCGTTGTGGGCGTCGCGTTCAGTGAAAGCGCCGACAGGCGAGGGCACACATCGCAATGACATGGAGCTGATCAATCAGCGCCGTCTGGCCTTGCCGCCGAAACTGGCGGATCGCTTGCTCGCCGGTTTGGTGCCGTCGGCCACGACCACCGCGACCGCCAACAACCCCTTGTTGCCTGAGCGAGGCGCCGCGACGCCGACGGTCGCGACCGGTGCCGGCCCGCTGTTCAACGGCGATTGGCTGGCCTCGCAAACAGACACCAAATCGAGCGGGCGCCTGCAGGTTTACGGTCGTGCCATGGCGCAAATTCCCTTGGCGCCGCCGAAGAAAGCCTTCAGTTCTGCCGACGAATTCGTCAACACCATGCTGCCCATGGCCAAGGAGGCGGCCGAGCGTATTGGCGTCGATCCGCGTTACCTGGTGGCCCAGGCCGCCCTGGAAACCGGTTGGGGTAAATCGGTCATGCGTGCCCAGGATGGCAGCAGCAGCCACAACCTGTTCGGCATCAAGGCCGGCAGCAGTTGGAACGGCGATTCGGCGCGAGCAATCACCAGCGAATTCAGGAATGGCGAGATGGTCAAGGAGACGGCCGAGTTCCGTTCTTATGGCTCCTACAAAGACAGCTTCCATGACCTGGTGACTTTGTTACAAACCAATAATCGCTATCAAGATGTCGTGAAGTCTGCCGATAACCCAGAACAGTTTGTACGCGAGTTGCAGAAGGCCGGGTATGCAACCGACCCGGATTACGCCAGCAAGATCTCGCAGATCGCCAAGCAGATGACGAGTTACCAAAACTACGCTGCAGCGGGCGCTTCCACTACGCCTTTATAGGCACAAGGCATAAGGTCTGAACCATGAGTTTGCTCAATATCGGGATGTCGGGTCTGGCCGCAGGCCAATCCTCGTTGATGACTACCGGCAATAACATTGCCAACGCCGACACCGCCGGTTACTCACGCCAGCAAACCGTGCAGGGCAGCAAAGCCTCGAATCAGTTCGGCAACGTCTACATCGGCAGCGGTACGACCCTGGCCGATGTGCGTCGCGTCTACAACAGCTACCTCGATGCGCAATTGCAAACCACCACCTCGCTCAACAGCGATGCGGCCGCGTACGCCGGGCAGATCAGCCCGCTCGACGCCTTGTTGTCGGACAGCGGCACCGGCCTCAACGGCGCGCTGACCAAGTTCTTCGCTTCGGTGCAGAACGTCAACGCCAAGCCGGGTGACGATGCGTCCCGTCAACTGCTGCTCAGCGATGCCCAGGCCTTGAGCAACCGTTTCAACTCAGTGTCCGCCCAGTTGACCGCGCAGAACGCGAGCATCAACGGCAACCTGACAAGCATGGCCGATCAGGTCAACAAACTGGCCGCCACCGTGGCGCAGTTGAACCAGAAAATCTCCGAGGTTTCCAAGGCCGGCGGCATGCCGAACGAGCTGCTCGACGCTCGCAATGAAACCGTGCGTCAGCTCTCCACCTTCACTGGCGCGCAGGTCATCGAGCGCGACGGTAACCTTGATGTTTACCTGGGCAGCGGTCAGCCGCTGGTCATGGGCGGCACTGCCAGCACGCTGCAAGTGGTGCCGAGCCAGGCCGATCCATCGCGCATGGGCATTCAGCTGAACCGTGGTTCGAGCACCGTCGACATCACCTCGGTGATGACCGGTGGCGAGATCGGCGGTCTGCTGCGCTATCGCAGTACCGTACTGGATCCGGCCATGAACGAACTGGGTCGCGTGGCCCTGGTCGTCGCCGATCAGATGAACAGCATCCAGGCCCAGGGCATCGACAAGAACGGTGAGTTCGGTTCGAACCTGTTCAACAGCATCAACAGTGCCGCACAGATGGCCAACCGCAGCGTCGCCACCGTCGGTAACAGCGCCGGTTCCGGCAACTTTGATGTGAGCATCGAGGACAGCGGCAAGCTGACCATCAACGATTACAAAGTCACCTTCACCAGCGGCACCGACTTCACCGTGCAGCGTCTGCCGGACGGTACGTCCATGGGCGCGTTCAGCACCCTGACCACGCCGCCGCCGGTGATCGATGGTTTCTCGTTGACGCTCGGCGGTGGTACGGCTGCCGCCGGTGACACGTTCAAGATCACGCCGACCCGCAACGCCGCGACGAACATCAAAACCGAGATGACCGACTCCAAACGTCTGGCGATAGCGGCACCGTTGAGTGCGGCGATTGCGCCGGGCGGCAGTGGCACGCTGACGATTCCAGCCAGCGGTCAGCCGACCCTGACCACGAAGTTCGACATCTACGACGCGACCACCACCACCGCGATGCAGAACGGCCTGAAAAACTCCACGCCGACCAAGGTGGTGTTTGGCGATGTTTCTGCCGACGGCACCAGCCAGACCTATCAGTTTCTGGATGCCAAGGGCGGGGTTATCAGCAGTGGCACCATCAAGCCTGGTGAGAACAACACCCTGAACTTGACTGTTGCGCTCAAGGACGCCAGTGGGGCACCGATCCCGCCTGCCCCCGCCACGCAATACACCGTCAGCTTCGACATGACCGTGGCCGGCTCGCCGGGCAAAGGCACCGCGATCAACGTCTCGCTCAGCCAACCGGGTAGCCTGGATAACCGTAACGGTACAACGCTGGCCGGTTTGCAAACCGCACAGACCGTGGACACCGGTTCGGCGAGCAAGGGTATTTCCCTGAACGACGCCTACGGCAAACTGGTCGAGGGTGTGGGTTCCAAGGCTGCCCAGGGCAAGCTCGACAGCGCCGCGACCACCGCAATCCTGGCCAATGCCAAGGGTGCCCGCGACTCGCTGTCCGGTGTCGACCTCGATGAGGAAACCGGCAACCTGGTCAAATATCAGCAGTACTACACCGCGTCTTCGCAGATCATCAAGGCTGCGCAAGAAATCTTCAGCACACTGATCAACAGTCTTTAAGGAGTCGTAGCCCATGCGCATTTCTACCGCCCAGTTTTACGAGTCCTCGGCTGCCAATTACCAGAAGAACTTCGCCAACGTGGTCAAGAGCAGCGAAGAAGCCAGCAGCCTGGTTCGCGTGAATACCGCGGCCGATGATCCGGTCGGCGCTTCGCGCTTGCTGCAATTGGGTCAGCAGGCTTCGATGCTTGGTCAGTTCTCGAACAATATGACCACCATCAAAGGCACGCTTGGCCAGACCGAAGCGGTCATGACCAGCATCAACAACGTGCTGCAGCGCGCCAAGGAACTGGCCCTGGGCGCCGGCAACGCCGGTTATACCGACGCTGACCGCCAGGCCAACGCCACTGAGCTGGGTCAGATCGAAGAGCAGCTGCTGAGCCTGATGAACACCAAGGACGAAAACGGCAAATACATCTTCGCTGGATCCAAGGGCGATATCGCACCGTTCTCGCGTAATACCGATGGCAGCTACACCTACAACGGTGATCAGGTCACGCTGGATCTGCCGATTGGCGATACCCAGTCGATGGCCACCAACAGCACCGGTTGGGACGTGTTCCAGCAAGCCATCAATACCAGCCGCACCCAGACTACAATGACCGCGCCAACCGTTGATGACGGTCGTGTGGTGCTTTCCAACGGTCAGGTGGGCTCCGACGTTACCTACAACGCCAAATTCCGTAGTGGCGAGCCGTACACGGTGAATTTCATCAGCGACACGCAGCTGCAAATCACCGACTCGCTGGGCAACGATGTCACCGCCGAGGCTAGTCAGAACGGCGTGTTCAGTTCCACCGGTGGTGCGGCCACACAGACTGTCAATTTCCGTGGCGTCGATCTGAAGTTGAACATTAACCTGAAAGCGGGTGACGTTCCGGGTACGGTGATCACCGGGCACAGTTTCGCCCTGGCGGCCAAGCCGGACAGCTTCAATGCGTCCCGCAGCCCAGGTAACCCCTCGACGGCGCTGGTCACCGGGACGGCGGTCACCAATAGCACCGACTACCACGCCAGTTTTCCGGATGGCGGCGCGATCCTCAAGTTCACCAGTGCCACGGATTACGATTTGTATGCCGCGCCTCTGACCGCTGACAGCAAGCCGGTTTCCAGCGGCACAATGGCGGGTTCCACGGCAACAGCATCAGGTGTCTCCTTTACCCTGGGCGGTACGCCGGCGGCGGGAGACCAGTTTTCCGTTGTGGTCAATACTCACCAGACGCAGAACGTTCTGGACACTGTCAATCAGTTGAAAACAGCACTGTCGACGCCGACCAACAATGATCCGATAGCCATCCAGAAACTGAACGCGGCGGTCGGCTCGGGTATTGGCAACTTGGCCAGTGGCATCGACCAGTTGGCGTCGGGTCTCAGCTCCGTGGGTGGTCGCGGTGCATCATTGGACACCCAGGCTGAAATCAACCAGAGCCTGGCACTGGCCAACACCCAGACTCAGTCGTCGATTCGCGACTCCGATCCGGCCGAAGTGATGTCCCGCCTGACTCTGCAGCAAACCATGCTTCAAGCTTCGCAACTGGCGTTCAGTAAAATCACTCAGTTGGGGTTGTTCAATAAAATCTGAGTCCATGCCCTTGCGATGTTGTCGCGAGGGCTTAAGGCTGCTGAGTGCAAACCGTCTTTTTTCAGCGGTTCCGGGAGCTCTACTCACTTAGAGTGAGGTCCCGCCGCTCGAGAGTTCCCCCGCCGTGAAACCAGCTCCTCTTGTCACCATCGCCATCCCCGCCTTCAACCCACAGTTCTTCCAGACGGCACTGCAAAGTGCGCTGAGTCAGACCTACACCAATCTTGAAGTGATCGTCTGCGATGACAGTGGTGGTGACGAGATCCGCGAGATCGTCGATGCCTGTGAGGCGCCTGTCGCGATTCGCCTGCGCTATGTGCGCAATCCGCAGCGCTTGGGTTTTCAGGCCAACCTCATGGCCTGTGCGCAAGAGGCCAGCGGTGACTATCTAAAGTTGCTGTGTGACGACGACCAGTTACTCCCTGAATGCATCGCTCAGCAGATCGTCGGCTTCATCGACCACGAAGACGTCAACCTGGTGATTGGCCAGCGGCAGTTTTACGACGGTGATTCCATCCTGCTTTCCGAGCGAGTGGAAAATTGCTGCTTTTCCACGGGTGTCACCTTGTTCAAGGGCGAGGATCTGCTGGGGATACTGGAAAGCACCCAAGTCAACTTCCTCAGTGGCCTTAGCGGGGCGTTGTTGCGAATCCGGCATGCGCTGGAATATTTGCCGGCCCTGACTCAGATTGGCGAGGGGTTTATCGCTCGTCTGGACTTCGCCTTGTTCGCCTGTCTGCTACGGCGTGGCAATCTGGTGGTGGTGAGTCAAGTGTTGAGCCTCGAGCGTTTGCATCCGGCGCGGCTAAGTAATCAGATGCCAGTCAAGGCGGCGGTAACGACAGAGCTCGACTGGCTCAAGCAAATGCTTGCCTTGCGCAGTGGTGATCCGGCGCCTGCGCCGGGCTGGGTACGTTATCTGGCACTGGCCGATGCGATTGAGCGGCAAGCTTATGCTTGGGAAGAAACCAGTCTTGGCCGGCAATTGGGCTTCATTCAAACGGTGGTGCACTCCCGGGTAGGCGACGAGTGCGACAGCTTTACCGATATGTACCGGGAATGGCTGTCCTGCCGTCGTTTGAGCTCGGCCCAGCAGCGTTTGCTCGAGGCTCGTTTGCAGAGTTGGAGCTGGCGTCCGCGCATCGTGCCGATTGTTCTCGACACCGAAGGCGATGTTCCGGCTCTGGAGGAGACGCTCAAGAGTATTCGTCAGCAAACCTATGCCGCCGAGCAAGTGGTTGTGCTGTCCGATTCGCAGCACGCATCGTGCGACGGCGTTCGTCATGTGCGACTGGAGGATGATCCGGTTACCCAGTTCAATCGCTTGCTCGCCCAACTGGACAACGCAGACTGGATCTATCTGGTTCGGGCGGGCGATCGCTTGAATGAACTGGCTTTATTGTTGCTGGCAGAGCGCATGGTTGAAATGCCTGACGTGCGCTGCCTCTACAGTGACGAGGGCGGATTGCGCGATGAGGTATCGATCGAGCCTGTGTTTAAACCGGATTTCAACCTGGATCTGATGCGCAGCTATCCCTATGTCGGCCGGGTGCTGGCCCTGCAGCGGCAGCGGATTATCGAGCTTGGCGGCATGGCAGACGGTTTTGGCGAGCTGGGTGTGCATGATCTGGTCTGGCGCCTGGTGGAGAGTAACGGGCCGCATGCTATCGGGCATGTTGCCGAAGTCCTTGTGGAATCCGCGTTGCGCCTGTCCCAGTGGCTGACGCAGCCGCAGGTTATCCAACAGAACCCGCGCGTGCTGGCAGCGCATCTGGAGCGAATCGGCGCACCGCACCGAATCCGCTCCGGCAGCCAGCCGCTGATCAACCGTGTGGATTATCTGCACGATCAGCCGGCCATGGTTTCGATCATCATTGCGACCCGCAATGAATTCGGCTCTCTGGAGCGTTGCGTCGAAAGCCTGTTGGAGAAAACCGCTTGCACTCGATATGAGCTCCTCATTGTCGACAACGCCAGCACGGCTGACGATGCCTGCAACTGGCTGTCGGCCATGGAGCAAATGGGCAGTGACAAACTGCGGGTGTTGCGCTGTGATCATGGCGACAATCTGGCGGCAGTGCAGAACTTCGCTGCCGGCCACGCCCGCGGCGACTATCTGTTGCTTCTCAGTCCCTACAGTGTCGTTGTCAATCCTGATTGGCTCGACGAGTTGCTCAATCACGCGCAGCGTCCGGAAGTCGGTGTGGTCGGCGGTCGGCTACTGAACCCGCAAGGGCGTATCGAGGGGACGGCCCTGGTGCTGGGGTTGCGGGGCGCCGTTGGTATTCCCAATCGTGGTGAGCCGCTCAACACGTCGGGTTACATGCAGCGCCAGCAGACGGTGCAGAATTTCAGTGCCGTGGGCATCGATTGCCTGCTTGTGCGCAAGAAGGTATTCGATGATCTGCGCGGCCTGGACGAGAACGATCTGTCACAGGCACTCAATGGTGCTGACTTTTGCCTGCGTGTGAAGCAAAGCGGATACCTGGTGGTATGGACTCCCTACGCCGAATTGATGCGAGTGGTTCCATCCTTTGTCTCCAATCCCGCTCCCGCGGTGATGCAGGCCGAGCAAAAAGGTTTTTACCAGCGATGGTTGCCAATGGTGGCCAGGGATCCGGCCTACAACCCCAATCTGAGTCTGGGCACCACGAACTTCAGCCTGGATCCGGGATTCAAGGATGGCTGGGACCCGTTCTCGCGTCAGCTGTTGCCCAAGGTTCTGGCGATTCCAATCAATACGACTGCTGTGGGCCATTACCGGGTCACTCAGCCGTTCCTTGAGTTAGAGGCGGCCGGGCGTGTGGTGGGGCACCTGACTTATCAGGCGCCGACGGATATTGAGCTCGAGCGGCGTTCTCCCGATGTGATTGTGTTGCAGGGGCGCTATAGCCTGGGCGCGGTCAATGAGGTCGAGCGAATCAAAAACTGTTCTCGCGCTTTCCGGATCTACGAACTTGACGATTATGTGATTGACGTTCCGAAAAAGAACGCACACCTGCGCAAGGCGGAGGTCGGGGTCGATAAAATAGTTCGCCGTGGCATAGGGCTGTGTGATCGGGTTGTGGTCTCGACCCAGCCTTTGGCCGATGCATTACGCGACATGCATCACGATATCCGGGTCGTCCCGAACATGCTTGCGCCGCACCTCTGGGTCGGGCTCACGAGTCAGCGCCGCACCTCTCGCAAGCCTCGCGTGGGTTGGGGCGGCGGGACGAGCCATGATGGAGATCTGGCCATCATTGCGGACGTGGTGCGCCTGCTTGCCAACGAAGTCGAATGGGTGTTCTTCGGCATGTGTCCAGAGGCTTTGCGCCCGTTTGTCCATGAGTTCCATCCCAGCGTCGGCCTGCAGGCCTACCCTGCCAAACTGGCCAGTCTGAACCTTGACCTGGCCTTGGCACCGCTGGAGTTCCACATCTTCAACGACTGCAAGAGCAATCTGCGTCTGCTGGAGTACGGCGCCTGTGGTTACCCGGTGATTTGCACCGACACAGAAGCCTATCGCGGCTATCTGCCCTGCACCAAGGTCGTGAGCAACAGCACCGTGGAATGGCTTGAGGCAATCCGCATGCACCTGTCCGACCCTGATGCGAGCTATCGCATGGGCGATGCGCTGCGTGAGGAAGTGCTGCGCGATTACATGCTCAAGGGCAACAATATCAACTACTGGGCCGAGGGCTGGTTGCCCAACTGATTGAACATGATGGATGTACACCCGCAGGCGGCCTTGGGCCGCCTTTTTTGCGCCTGCGATTCGGGTATACGAGCTGGCGCGTTTCCTGCAAGCACCCCTCATATCGCCATAAAACGAGCACTTGCGGTGAGTCCGCAAGTGCCATAACGGCATTGAAGGTTTTATCCAGAAAGCCCGCAAAAGCTTGATCCAGCTTGGCCGAGCCCTGTGACGAAGAAGAGGGGAGACGATGAAGGCAGTTATTTTGGCGGGTGGCCTGGGCACGCGCATCAGCGAAGAGTCGCACCTCAAGCCCAAGCCGATGATCGAGATCGGCGGCAAGCCAATTCTCTGGCACATCATGAAGCAGTATTCCGCCCACGGGATTCATGACTTCGTTATCTGCCTGGGCTACAAGGGCTACGCGATCAAAGACTTCTTCGCCAACTACTTCCTGCACACTTCCGACGTCACCTTCGACATGCGCAACAACCGCATGGACGTGCATCAGAACTACAGCGAACCATGGAGCGTCACCCTCATCGACACCGGCGAGGAAACCATGACCGGTGGCCGCTTGCTGCGCGCCAGCCGCTACCTCAAGGATGAAGAGGCCTTCTGCTTTACCTACGGCGACGGCGTCTCTGATATCAATATCCGTCAACTGGTGGACTACCACACCGCCCACGGTCGACTGGCGACCGTCACCGCCGTACAACCGCCGGGCCGTTACGGTGCCCTGGAGCGTCTCGGCGATCAGGTGCTCGGTTTCACCGAGAAGCCCCGTGGTGACGGTGGCTGGATCAATGGCGGTTTCTTTGTGCTTTCACCGCAAGTGCTCTCGTACATCGGCGGTGATGACACCACGTGGGAAGCCGAGCCATTGGCCCGTCTGGCCCAGGACGAACAATTGAAGGCCTTCGAGCATGAAGGCTTCTGGCATCCAATGGACACTCTGCGCGACAAGAACTACCTCGAAGCACTGTGGCAGAGCGGGGAGGCCCCATGGAAGCAATGGGGCTGAGTAACGAATTCTGGCGCGGCAAACGAGTTCTGCTGACCGGCCATACCGGGTTCAAGGGCAGTTGGCTGACTCTGTGGCTGCAAAGCCTCGGCGCGCAAGTCAGCGGTTTTGCCCTCGACCCGTCGACCGAACCGAGCCTGTTCAAACTGGCCCGGGTGCATGAGGGCATCAACGATCAGCGCGGAGACCTGCGTGACCTCGGCGCCTTGCTGGAACTGATCACCGATGTGCAGCCGGAAATCGTCCTGCACCTGGCGGCCCAGCCGCTGGTGCGCGAAGGCTATCGCGATCCGCTCGGCACCTATTCCAGCAACGTCATGGGTACCCTCAACCTGCTTGAAGCGATCCGTCAGGTCGGTGGCGTGCGCGCCTGCGTGTTGGTGACTACCGACAAGGTCTACGCCAACAAGGAATGGCTGTGGCCGTACCGCGAAGACGAAGCCCTCGGCGGTCACGACCCTTACAGCAGCAGCAAGGCTTGCTGCGAATTGCTGGCCCAGTCTTACGCCGCGTCGTTTTTCCCGGCTGACAAGTACGCCGAACACGGTCTGGCGCTGGCCACTGCGCGCGCCGGTAACGTACTGGGCGGCGGGGACTTCGCGCCTGAACGGCTGATTCCCGACGTGCTCAAGGCCTGGACTGCGGACGAACCGGTGACCCTGCGCTACCCGCAAGCCGTTCGCCCGTGGCAACACGCGCTGGAGCCTCTGGCTGGTTATCTGCAACTGGCTGCCGGTTTGTACGAGCAAGGCCCGCAATACGCAGGAGCCTGGAACTTCGGTCCGAGCGAAGCGGATATGTGCAGTGTCGGCGAAGTGGTCGGACTGCTTTCCACCCGCTGGCCGCAGGCTCGTGGCCTGCGCATCGAACCGAGCGATCTGCACGAAGCCGGCCTGTTGCGTCTGGACAGCAGCCGCGCGCGCCAACTGCTTGGCTGGCAACCGCGCTGGACATTGCAGCAGTGTCTGACCCAGACCCTCGATTGGCACCTGGCCTGGCAAAATGGCGATGACATGCGCGCCATCACCCTTGGCCAATTGAACCATTACCGGGGCGCGCTGTGAGCGAGTTTTCGTTGAAAGAACTGCCGCTGTCCGGGCTGTTCAGCGTCCAGCACAAACGCTTCGAAGATCAGCGCGGACACTTCGCCCGGCTGTTCTGCGAGGGCAGCCTGAGCGCGTTCGGCCAGCCGTTTCATATCCGCCAGATCAACCATTCCTGCACCCGTGAACGGGGCAGTGTGCGCGGTCTGCATTATCAGAACGCCAGCGCCCCGGAAGCCAAGCTGATCACCTGCCTGCGCGGTGAGGTCTGGGATGTGGCGGTGGATTTGCGTCCCGATTCCGAGACCTTCCTGCACTGGCACGCCGAACACCTGCGGGCCGGCGATGGCCGCAGCCTGTTGATCCCGGCTGGTTTCGCCCATGGTTTCCAAACCCTCACCGATGACGCCGAATTGCTTTACCTGCACAGCGCGGATTACACGCCTGCGCACGAGGGCGGTTTGTCGGTGAACGATCCACGGCTGGCGATTGCCTGGCCGTTGCCTGTCAATAATCTGTCAGCCAGGGATTCCAGCCATCCCGTGCTTGATGAACACTTCGCTGGAGTGCGTGTATGAATTGCCGTGGTTGCGCAACGCCGCTGGCCTTGCCGCTGATTGATCTGGGCACTTCGCCGCCGTCCAATGCCTACGTGCGCGTCGATCAGCTTGAACGGGCCGAGCAATGGGTGCCACTGAAGGTGGTGGTGTGTCAGCAGTGCTGGTTGGTGCAGACCGAGGATTACACCAGCGCCGACAGTCTGTTCGACGCCGAATACGCTTACTTCAGTTCGTTTTCCAGCACCTGGCTGGCCCATGCCGAGCGCTATGTAGGCGAGATGGTCGAGCGTTTCAGTCTGACGGCTGACAGCCGTGTGGTGGAAATCGCTGCCAACGACGGTTACCTGTTGCAGTACGTGGCCGGTCGCGGCATCCCTTGCCTGGGCGTCGAGCCGACCCGCAGCACCGCGCAAGCGGCACGGGAAAAAGGCCTGGAAATCCGCGAGCTGTTTTTCGGTTGCGATACCGCGTTACAACTGAAAACCGAAGGCTGGGCAGCAGACCTGATGGCTGCCAACAACGTGCTGGCCCACGTGCCAGACATCAATGATTTCCTCTGCGGTTTCGCCACCTTGCTCAAACCGACGGGCGTAGCGACGTTCGAATTTCCGCAGTTACTGACCCTGATGGCCGGGCAGCAATTCGACACGCTGTATCACGAGCACTATTCCTACCTGTCGCTGACCGCCGTGCAGACGCTGTGCGAGCGCAATGGTCTGGAAGTGTTCGATGTCAGTCAGCTCTCGACCCACGGCGGTTCGCTGCGCGTTTTCGTTCAGCGCGTCGACGGTGTGCGCCGCGAGGTACAGCCAGCGGTTCAACAGCAACTGCAAGCCGAGCTCGATGCCGGTGTAAAAAAACCGGAGTACTACGCAACCCTCGCGCCCGCCGCCGAACGCATCAAGCACCAACTGCTGCGTTTCCTGTTGCAGGCCAAAGCCGACGGCAAGCATGTGGTCGGGTACGGCGCCGCGGCCAAGGGCAACACCTTGCTCAACTTTGCCGGGGTCAAACCGGACTTGCTGGCTTGGGTCGCCGATGCCAACCCGCACAAGCAAGGCAAGTACCTGCCGGGCAGTCGAATCCCGATCGTTTCGCCGGCGCAGATCGACATTGAGAAACCGGATTACGTGCTGGTCCTGCCGTGGAATCTGCTGCACGAAGTCAGTCAGCAACTGGCGCAGGTGCGCGAGTGGGATGGCCGATTCGTCATCGCCGTGCCTGAGTTGACCGTGCTGTGAAGGTTCTGGTCACCGGGGCCACCGGTTTCGTCGGCCGGCATCTGGTCGCTGCCTTGCTCGCCCGAGGCTGTCAGGTCCGGGCCGTGGCGCGCAACGCCGAGACCGCCGCGAGTATCCCTTGGATCAATGCGGTGGAGTTCATCGCAGCGGATATTCACGCCGCTGATCTGGACATCGCCGCGCTGACCGCTGGCATTGATGCCTTGGCGCATCTGGCGTGGCCAGGGTTGCCGAACTATCAGGCGTTGTTTCATTTCGAGCACAACCTGATGGCTGACTACCGGTTCATCAAGGGCGTGGTAGAGGCGGGCGTCTCACAGGTTTTGGTGACTGGCACGTGTTTCGAATACGGTCTGCAGAGCGGGCCGCTCAGCGAGCAAACAGCGCCGCAGCCGAGCAATCCTTACGGATTGGCAAAAAACACGCTGCGTCTGTTTCTGGAAAATCTACAGCGGGTTCAGCCCTTCACCCTGCAATGGGCGCGGTTGTTTTACCTGCACGGCGACGGGCAAAACCCGAACAGTTTGCTGGCTGCACTGGACCGGGCAATCGATGCCGGCGATGACAGCTTCAACATGTCGGCCGGCGAGCAGTTGCGTGATTACCTGGCGATTGAAACCGCAGCCGGTTACCTCGCCGCAATCGCCCAACAGCGCGAATTCGATGGTGTGATCAATTGTTCCAGCGGCCAGCCGATTTCGGTTCGGGCGCTGGTCGAGCAGCGCCTGCGTGAACGAGGAGCATCGATCCATTTGAACCTCGGTCACTACCCATACCCGACCCAGGAACCGATGGCATTCTGGGGCGTGGCGGATCGTTTGCAACAGCTATTGGGAGCAGAGCATGAGGCATGAGTTGTATCGGGTCGCCGACCTGCCAGTGTTGCAAAACCGCACCTTTGCCGATGCCGCATCGGCCAGGGCTTCGGCGTGCGCCGACATGGTCCTGGTGCAGGACGAAAAAAGCGGGTTGATCTTCAACCAGGCCTTCGATGCCAACACGCTCAGCTACGACGCCGACTACCAGAACGAGCAGGCGCATTCGGGCCAGTTCCAGAAGCACCTGGACGATGTCGAGGGCATCATTGCCCGCCACTTCAAGGGCCAGGAACTGATCGAAGTCGGCTGCGGCAAGGGTTACTTTCTCGAACTTCTCAAAGGCCTGGGCTACGCCATCACCGGTATCGACCCGGCCTACGAAGGCGACAGCGCCGATGTGATCAAGGCGCCGTTCACTCGCGGCCTCGGCCTGGCGGCGGACGCCATCGTGCTGCGCCATGTGCTGGAACACATTCAGGATCCGGTGAGTTTCCTCGCCGAGATCGCCGACGCCAATCAGGGTGGGCAGATCTACATCGAAGTGCCGTGCTTCGACTGGATCCTCGAACACCGCGCCTGGTTCGACCTGTTCTACGAACACGTCAATTATTTCCGCCTCGATGACCTGCGCCGGATGTTCGGCACTGTGCATGAGGCCGGCCACCTGTTCGGCGGCCAGTACCTGTACATCGTCGCAGACCTTGCAAGCTTGCGCTTGACCCCCGAACAGCGGGTGCCACGCCTGGACCTGCCTGAAGGTTTCACCGCGAGCCTTGAGCGCGCAGTGCAAATTATCCAGGAGACGCCCGAGCAAGGTTCGGCGATCTGGGGGGCATCGTCCAAAGGTGTGATCTATTCACTGTTCCTGCAACGGGCCGGTGTGGCGGTGGACCGCGTGGTGGATATCAATCCGGCCAAGCAGGGCCGTTATCTGCCTCTTAGCGGCGTGCGGGTGTCCTCTCCACAAGAGGCCATGGACGCTCTGCCCGAAGGCGCCAATCTGTTTGTGATGAACTCCAATTACCTCGAAGAGATCAAGCGGATGACCGGTGGACGCTACGTCTATCACGCCGTCGACAGCGCTTCGTTTCAGTGACCATTGAGAATTTTGAAATGACCGACAACAGCATCAACAACGCCTTCGAAGCCGAATGCCGGGAACAGATCGCCCAGCAAGGTGACAACCAGAAACTCACCGGCCTGGCCCGGGACTTTTTCAACGAGTCCGCCAGGCACAAATACAGCTACCACTTCTCGTGGATGGGCCGTCCGATCATCCAGCTGCCGCAAGACATGATGGCCATGCAAGAAATCATCTGGCAGGTCAAGCCGGACCTGGTGATCGAATGCGGTATCGCCCATGGCGGTTCGATCATCTACTACGCATCGCTGCTGGAGTTGCAAGGTCACGGCGAAGTGCTGGGCATTGACCTCGACATTCGTACGCACAACCGCGAAGCCATCGAAAGCCATCCGATGAGCAAGCGCATTTCGATGATCGAGGGTTCGAGCATCGATCCTGCGATCGCCGCACAAGTGCGTGCGGCTGCCGAAGGCAAGAAAGTCATTCTGGTGCTGGACTCCAACCACACCCACGACCACGTACTGGAAGAACTGCGCCTGTACGCGCCGTTGGTTTCGGTGGACAGCTACTGCGTGGTCATGGACACCGTGGTTGAAGACATGCCTGCCGACTTTTTCCCGGATCGTCCGTGGGGCCCGGGCGATAACCCGAAAACCGCGGTGTGGAAGTACCTGAAAGAAAACAAGGACTTCGAAATTGACCAGCAACTGCAAAACAAGCTGCTGATCACCGTGGCGCCGGACGGCTATCTGCGTCGCGTTCGTTAATCAAAAACAGTTTCAGGTACTTGGCGATCGGCCGGTTGTGGGGATAGGAAAATGCAGGTTCAAAGCAGCACTCAAACCAACGTGACACCGCTGAACGAGCTGTTCACGGTGGTTGTCATCACCCACAACCGCAGTGCGTTCCTGCGACGTGCCTTGCAGTATTACAGCAGTTACTCCGCCAAGGTGTTGGTGCTGGATTCGTCCGTGCAGTGCGATGAGCGCCTCGCAGACGACTTCCCGTCGGTCGACTATCGCCATTTGCCGCAGTTCACCTATACGGGGTTTCAGCAAAAGCTTGCGTATGGCGCCAGCCAGGTCACCACGCCGTACATGGTGCTGGCCGCCGATGATGACTTCTTGCTGCACGATGCATTGACCGAGTCGTTGAACTTCCTCGAGGCCAATCCCGATTACGGTATGTGCCACGGCTATTGCCTGATGTACCTGACGCACTCCAACTCGGTGCAGTACTACCGTCGCGACAAGAAGGTGAAAGAGGATTACAACGCCGAGCGCGCGCAGGATCGTGTGCTCGACTACATGGGCCAGTACATCCCGCCGTTCTATGCGGTGCACCGCACTTCGCTGTTGCAGGACTGGTACGCGGCCATGCCGCAAGGCACGATTTTCGAGTGGCAGGAAGTCGGCCACGTGTACTACATGCTCGCGCGGGCCAAGGCGCGGATCCTGCCGATGCCTTATGTCGTGCGGGAGGTCAACTATGGCCGTTCGGATCACAAAACCGAAATCTTTCACGTCGTGAGTTTCAAAGACGCCCGCTCCGTCGCTGAGCGTGAGCGCTTTGCCGGTTTCCTCGCCACGCTGCCGACTGGCATCAGTGGCCTGGACCAGGCGCAGACTGCAGCGTTCGCCCTGCAAAGTTTTCAGGTGCTGGCCGACAGCCTGGCCGCGCGCAATGCATTGACGATCGAGCCGATCTTCGAGTCCTACTGGAAAGATCCCACCATTGGCCCGAGACGCGCATTCGGGCCCCAGCAGTATGTCGAGATGCCGTTCTACAACCAGGCGTTTTTTGAGCAACTGACCGAGTGTGAATTCCTGCTCCATGCGATGCCGGCCGGACGCTTGCAGCTGGAAGAAATGGAAGGTGCGTTACTTCAGCAGCACACGTTGCAGCGTATCTATTCCAATGACACGCCTGAAACTATCCAGAACCGTTTGCTGCATGCCATACAGTTGGGCGCCTTCAACCGCCGGGTCGTGCAAAAAATGACGCAGCAGCTGCTGGACATGGGGGAGAGTGCCGACGCGAAAACATTGACGGACTGGATTGCACGCCTGGACAGCGTACCGACCTACGACAGTCGTCAGTTGCTCGACAGTATGCCCTCCGGCCGGTTGTTGAACTGGTTGCAGGCACGCCAGCCGAACGAGACAGCAGTACGCAAAATCAATCAACACCTGGTGGCCAACGGGGGTGGGCCTCAGTTCGGCATTCTGTTGCTGGACCTCGACGCCGACATGGACAAGTTGCAGGTCACCTTCGACAGTCTGATGGAAAGCGCTTTCCGCGCCTTCAAGGTGGTGGTCTTCACCACTGGTGATTTGCCCGACGTCACCACCGAACAAAATACCGTGCATTTTGTAAAGGTCAGTGCAAGCAACTACGTCGATAGACTGAACCAGATTGCCCAGCGCTCGACCTCGGACTGGCTGCTGTTGGCCGAGGCCGGCGATGAGTTCACGGCTGCCGGCTTCCTGCGCGCCAGCCTTGAGCTGCAGAACGCCGAAGGTTGCCGTGCAGTGGCGATGAATGAGATTCATCGCCGTAGTAACGGCACATTGACCGACGTTTTTCGCCCGGCCTTCAACCTCGACCTGCTGCAAAGTCTGCCGACGTTGACCGCCCGGCATTGGCTGATCCGTCGTGAGGTGCTGGTGGATGTCGGTGGTTATGCCCGCGAGTTCAGCGATGCCCTGGAATTCGACCTGCTGCTGCGCCTGATCGAAACTGGCGGGCTGGCGGGTCTGGCGCATTTAGCCGAGCCATTGCTCATTACTCCGGCGGTGGAGCAGGCACCGAACGAGCACCAACGTCAGACGCTGGTGCGCCACCTGGCAACCCGTGGCTATCAGGCGCAGGTGAGTGCCGAGGCATTTGGTGGGTTGCGGATCGACTACCGCCACGCCGGGCGTCCGAAGGTGTCGATCATCGTACGCAGCGAAGGCTGTCAGGAGCAATTGCAGCGCTGCCTGGTGAGCGTATTGCAGCGCACGCGCTATCAGAACAACGAAATCATCATCGCCGACAATCACAGTCAGTCAGCCGATCTGCTGACGTGGCTCGACAGTCTGGAGCAAAACGGCCGCGGGCGGATTCGTCTGATCAAGAACGAGCAACGCGTGAGCCCGTCGGCACTGCTTAACCAGGCTGTGGCGCAGGCGCAAGGTGAGTATCTGATACTGCTCGCGGCGGACGCCGAGGTGGTCAATGCCAATTGGATCGAAGCCTTGCTCAACCAGGCTCAGCGTCCTGAAGTAGGTGTGGTGGGTGCCAAACTGGTTGATCGCGAGGGCAACGTGACCGGCGCCGGCCTGATTCTGGGCCTGGAAGAGGGTGTGGCTTGTGCGTTCATCGGCGAGAAAAAAGACGCACCGGGTCATATGCATCGACTGCTGGTCGAGCAGAATTATTCGGCGGTCTCCGACGCTTGTCTGATGGTGCGCAAAGAAGTGTTCGACGCGTTGGGCGGGCTGGATGAAGAGCATTTCGAGCAAGCGTATGCCGATGTCGACTTGTGCCTGAAAGTCGCTGATGCCGGGTTGCTGACCGTATGGACGCCGCAAGTGCAAATCGCCCACCCCGGCACTTTGCCGGATGACCCGCAGGCGGTAGCTGCCCTGCGTGACAAGTGGCAGGCACGCTTCGCCCAGGATGCGGCGTACAACGAGAACCTGGCCTTGACCGGCAAGGGCTTTACCCTCAGCGCAGCCTCCAGTGTGAATTGGGCGCAGTTGCTCGCTTGAGCGGTCTGACCAGCAAAAGGACTCATCATATGTGCAACGGCAAAATGATGTTCAAGGACGCTCATGCGTGTTCGCTGGTTGGGCGTTGTGTTGAGTCACGGCCATGATGCCCTACCGGATTCCTTACGGCCGACAAAACATTGATCAGACCGATATCGACGCGGTCATGGAAGTGCTCAACTCGCCGTGGTTGACTCAGGGGCCGACGATCGAACGCTTTGAAAAAGCCTTGGCCAACCACTGTCAGGCCGAGTACGCCGTCGCGGTGTGCAACGCCACGGCGGCGTTGCACATTGCCTGTCTGGTCGCCGGGCTCGGGCCGGGTGACTCGCTCTGGACCAGTCCCAACACCTTCGTCGCGTCGGCCAACTGCGGTCGTTACTGCGGCGCCGAAGTCGATTTCGTCGACATCGACCCACTAACGTTGAACATGGATGCGCGGTTGCTGGCAGAGAAACTCGAGATCGCCGAAGCCGCTGGCAAGCTGCCTAAAGTGCTGGTGGCAGTGGCGTTCGCCGGGCAGAGTTGCGACATGCGCGCCATCGCGCAACTGTCCGAGCGCTATGGCTTCACGCTGATCGAGGACGCTTCGCACGCAGTGGGCGCCTCGTATCTGGGACGGCCAGTCGGTTGTGGCCAATACGCTGACATGACGATTTTCAGTTTTCACCCGGTCAAGATCATTACCACTGCCGAAGGTGGCATGGTACTGACCAATCGCCCGGAATTCGCCGAGCGTTTGCGGCGCCTGCGCAGCCACGGCATTAGCGGTGATCCGGCGCAGATGAACGTGCCGGAGACGGGGTTGTGGTACTACCAGCAGCTGGAACTGGGCTTCAATTACCGCATGACCGATCTGCACGCCGCGCTGGGGTTGTCGCAAATGGCGCGCCTGGATACGTTTGTCGCCAAGCGTCGTCAATTGGCCGCGCGTTATGAAACACTGCTGGCCGGTATCGCGGTGACATTGCCGGTGGCTCAGTCCGGGGCCGAATCGGCCTGGCATCTGTATGTGGTCCGGTTGCAACTGCCTCGGATCAAGCTCAATCAGACTCAGGTGTTCGAAGCGCTGAGAGCCGCCGGGTTGGGCGTGAACCTGCACTACATTCCGGTGCATTTGCAGCCTTACTACCGTGAACAAGGTTTCAAGGACGGAGACTTTCCGCAGGCCGAACGTTATTTTTCCGAGGCCATCAGCTTACCGATGTATCCCGATCTGATGGATGCAGAGCAAGAGGAAGTGGTGGAGCATTTGAGGCGAATTCTGGGTTGAACAGCATGATTTATCCTCGTGTGTCGGAATGTGGGCTATGAGCAGCGTTGCCATTATTCCTGCGCGCGGCGGCAGCAAGCGCATACCCCGCAAGAACCTCAAGTCGTTCGACGGGGTGCCGATGATCGTTCGCTCGATTCGTACGGCGCTGGATTCGGCGCTGTTCGATCAGGTAATCGTCAGCACTGACGATGAAGAAATTGCCGAGGTCGCGCGCCAGCACGGCGCTCATGTGCCGTTCATGCGTCCGGCATCATTGGCGGATGATTTCACCGGCACGGCGGCGGTGATGGTGCATGCCTTGGATGAACTGCCCACGTTCGACTTTGCCTGCTGCATCTATGCCACCGCGCCGCTGTTGCAGGCGCGGTATCTGCGTGAGGGGCTGGACGTGCTGGAGCAGAATCCGGACAAGTCATTCTCGTTTTCGGTGGCCAGTTTCGGCTTCCCGGTGCAGCGTGCCTTGACCCTCGACGATCACGGCGCAATGCGGCCGCTTTACCCGGAGTTTCGCAATACCCGCTCGCAGGATCTGGCCGAAGCGTTTCAGGACGCCGGCCAGTTCTATTGGGGCCGTAGTGAAGCCTGGTTGCGCGGTGATGTACTGTTTTCCCCTGTGAGCCTGCCGGTGATCCTGCCCCGGCATCTGGTGCAGGACATCGACACCCTTGAAGACTGGAAGCGCGCCGAATACTTGTACGCCGCGTTGAAAGCCGGTGGTGAATTGAAATGAGAGTGCTGATTCGTTCCGACGCCTCGCCGACCATTGGCAGCGGCCATATCGCACGCTTGTTGCCACTGGCCAGGATTTTGCGCAAGCAGGGTTCGCACGTTGCGTTTGCCTGTCGCCTGCTACCGGGGCATCGACTGGATGTCCTGGCGAGCGAAGGCTTCGAAACCTTTGCGCTGCCGGCCCTTTATGCCGATGAAGACCCGCAACAAGCCATCGAATCCATGCTGCCGTGGCAAGCGGACATCGACGCGTTGGCTCGGGCGCTGGAAAACCAACCGGCGTTCGACTGGATCATCGTCGACCATTATGGCCTTGATCATCAATGGCAAAACGCAGCCCGGCGCTGGGCGCCCCGGATCGCAGCGGTGGATGACCTCGCGACGCGCACCTACAGCGTTGATCTGCTGCTCAATCAGAACCTGTCCGGTACGCCTGAGGCTTACGCCTCGCTGCTGCCGCCGGATTGCCAAACCTTGCTCGGCCCGCGTTTTGCGATGTTGCGAGATGAATTCTGCTGCCCGGCCACCGAGATCAAACCGCAGGCCAAGCGGGTGCTGGTGAACTTCGGTGGTTTCGATGCCGCGATGCAGACTCACCACGCGATGTTGGCGCTGGCGGATTTCCACAACCTGGAGGTCGATTTTGTCGCCGGTGCCGATAACCCGGCCTGGGAGCAGATGCAGGCGCTGGCGGCCAATCGTCCAAACTGGCGTTTGCACAGTTTTGTCAGCGACTTCTATCGGTTGATGACCGAGGCGGACCTGTTTGTCGGTGCCGGCGGCGGCACCAGTTGGGAGCGGGCGGCCCTGGGGCTGCCGACGATTTGCATTGCGGTGTCGAATAATCAGCAGGCCAACGGCGAAGTGATGGCAACGGCGGGCGCTCATGTCTACCTGGGGACTCGTGAGCAGGTCAGCGTTGAGCAACTGCGTCAGGCCGTGGGTTTTGTCACGGGCAATCAAGACTTGCGCCAGAGTCTTTCCGAACGCTCTCGGCAATTGGTCGATGGCCGAGGTGCGCATCGCGTGGCGGCCGCATTGGCCGGTGCCGTTTTACACATACGTCCGGCGACCCTGGGCGATGCGCAGTTGTTGTACGAGGGACGCAACGCCGAGGCCGTACGACGTTGGGCGCTGGAGACCGGCGTCATTGACTGGTCAGCCCATCAAAACTGGCTGACTGCCAGCTTGTGTAATGACCATCGCTTGTTGTTGATCGCCGAGGCGGATGACGGCCCGGTGGGTGTGGTGCGTTATGACCTGCGCGGCTTTGAAGCCGAAGTGTCGATTTTTCTGTTCGAAGGCCGTTTCGGTCTGGGCTGGGGCAGGGCGGTACTGGCTCGGGGCGAGGCGTTCGTCGCCGTCCATTGGCCACAACTGACGGCCATCACCGCTCAGGTGTTACCGGCTAACCAGGTGTCGCTGAAGGTCTTTCGCAATGCCGGTTACACCCAGAGTGCCTGCGCGTTCACGCGCGTATTGAAGGATCACCGCAATGACTAGTTTCAAGATCGGCAACCGCTTGATCGGTACTGACGCGCCGCCCTTCATCATCGCCGAGATGAGTGGCAACCATAATCAGTCGCTGGACATAGCGTTGCGTATCGTCGAAGCGGCGGCCAAGGCCGGCGCCCATGCCTTGAAACTGCAAACCTATACCGCTCAAACCATGACCCTGGACCTGTCCGAAGGCGAGTTCTTCATCAAGGACCCCAACAGCCTGTGGGCAGGAACGTCGTTGTACGCGTTGTACGAGAAGGCCCATACACCGTGGGAATGGCATGCGCCCATTTTCGCCCGGGCCAAAGAACTGGGGATGCTGGCATTCTCCACGCCGTTCGATGACACCGCCGTCGACTTCCTCGAAAGCCTCGACGTGCCAGCCTACAAAATCGCCAGTTTCGAGAACACCGACCTGCCGCTGATTCGCCGGGTCGCCGCCACGGGCAAGCCGTTGATCATCTCCACCGGCATGGCCAGCATTGCCGAACTCGATGAAACCGTACGCGCCGCCCGTGAAGCCGGTTGCAAGGACCTGGTGCTGCTCAAGTGCACCAGCACTTATCCCGCGACCCCGGCCAACAGTAATGTGCGCACGATTCCTCATCTGCGTGAATTGTTTGGCTGCCAGGTCGGTTTGTCCGATCACTCCATGGGTGTCGGGGTTTCCGTGGCAGCGGTGGCGCTGGGGGCGACGGTGGTGGAGAAGCATTTCACCCTCGACCGTGCCGCTGGTGGCGTAGACGCCAGCTTCTCGCTGGAACCGGCCGAACTCGAAAGCCTGGTGATCGAAACAAAACGCGCCTGGCAGGCGATGGGCCAGGTGCATTACGGCGTCAGTGAAGCCGAGCGCAAGTCGTTGGTGTACCGTCGCTCGCTCTATGTCACCCAAGACATGGCCGCCGGTGAGCCCTTTACCATGGCCAATCTGCGCGCCATCCGCCCGGGCCTCGGGCTGGCCCCAAAACACGCTGAAACCCTTCTGGGCCGCCGCGCCCGCCACGCCATCGCACGTGGAACCCCGCTGGACTGGTCGCTGGTCGAGTAACACCTTATCGGGTTGATTCGGCAAAATAGCGTGACCTGCGAGTCATAACGCGCATCTTCACTGTATTGTATTAAACGGGAAGGTGGCGCCTGGCCGGTTATTGGCCCAGTGATAGCCTTTTATTCTTCCCGCTGTCGTCGCTTCGGGGCGACGTTTTTCTCTGTTTGTCGGCGCCCCTCGAATCATTACGAGCGGTGGTATTGGGCTGTTTATTATTGGGAAGCCGTAATGATTGGCATAAAAAGCATTGCGAGCTACGTTCCTGTAGCCGGCATAGACAATTACGCACAAGGTGCAAAATTCGAAAAGGATGAAGAATTCATCCTCGGTAAAATCGGTTCGGCCTTCCTGCCGCGCAAAGACGCCGGGCAGGAAACGTCGGACCTGTGTGTCGAAGCCGCTAACGCGCTGTTCGCCAACAACCCTGATTTGAAACGTGAAGCCGTCGACGTGCTGATCGTGGTCACCCAAAACGGTGACGAAGAGGGCCTGCCACACACCGCTGCCATCGTTCAGGACAAGCTCGGCCTGCCAACCACCGTGGCGGCGTTCGATATTTCCCTCGGCTGCTCCGGCTACGTGTATGGCATCTACGCGATCAAGGGCTTCATGGAAGCCGCCGGCCTGAAAAATGGCCTGCTGATCACGGCCGATCCGTACTCCAAGATCGTCGACCCGGAAGACCGCAACACCACCATGCTGTTCGGCGATGCCGCCACCGCGACCTGGATGGGTGAAAACGCACCCTGGCAGTTGGGCAAAGCCAAGTTCGGCACCGACGGTTCCGGTGCGCCGCACCTGAAAGTGACCGATGGTGTGTTCTTCATGAACGGTCGTCAGGTGTTCAACTTTGCATTGCTCAAAGTCCCGGCGCATTTGCATGAACTGCTGGCCGATTCGCAGTTGACGGCTGACGATATCGATGCCTTCTGTATTCACCAGGGCAGCGCGGCGATTGTCGATGCTGTGGCACGCCGCTTCGAAGGCGAGCCGGAGAAGTTCATCAAGGACATGGTCGAGACCGGTAATACCGTGTCGTCGAGCATTCCGTTGCTGCTGGAAAAACACGTACTGGATTCCAGCTGGAAGCGTGTTGCGCTGAGCGGTTTCGGCGTTGGATTGTCGTGGGGTTCGGCGATCCTCTATCGCCCGTAACGGCAACGCTTGCGTCAAAGAAAGCCAGACACAAAAATAGCGCTCAAGGTGTAATCTTGAGCGCTATTTTTTTGCCCGAACTAAAAGCGAGGCTGCATGAGCGAGTACTTTGAGCCTAACGTCGACGTCATCCAGCGGCGCTGGCCAGCTTTGGCGGTGCGCTTGCTGGTTGAAGACACCAGCGTGTTGCAGGCTGATCTGGTGGAAGGCCTAGGCTCGACATTGAGCATCAATGGCATTCAACTGACCAGCCGCCATGATCGCAGTCGCGAGGCCAGGCTTCAGGCTGACAGTTTGTCGGTCGATAGCCCTGTGTTGCATGTTTACGGCACTGGTCTTGGTGATCTGCAACTGGAGTTACTCGAACGCGCCAGCCTGCAGCGTCTGTACGTGCATATTCTTAATGGCGCCGTGTTTGCCTTGGTGCTGCAACTGCTCGATCAACAGCTGTGGCTCGGCGACCCGCGGGTCGAACTGATGTATGCCGGTGACCTGCCGGAAATCCAGTTGCCGTTTTTTGCCTTGCCGTCCGAACTGGTCCTGGCTGATGACTTCAATGCAAAGATCCGCGACCGGCTGATCAGCGAAACCCACCTGACCTTCAATAACCGTGAATTCGACCCGCGGTCGCCTGAAATTATCGAACGCTTGCAGGCCTGTCTGGCCCTGTTGCAAGCCGATCATGACGTGGCCGAGTTGTTCGGCTCACGCCCGGGCCAGGAGGTGTTTGTCATCGCCACCGGTCCAAGTCTGGAGCTGCATGTCGAGACCTTGCGCGCGATTCGCAATCAGGTTGAGCGACCGTTGTTCATCTGCGTCGATACCGCCTTTCGCCCGTTGCTCAACAATGGCATCTGTCCCGATGTGGTGGTCAGCATTGACCAGCGCATATCGGCTCGGCACCTGCCGCCTGAAGATACGGCTGGCATCACACTGGTCTACATGCCCATGCTCGATCCTTTAGTGCTCGAAGCCTGGCTGGGGCCGCGTTATAGCGGTTACTCCGCCAGCCCGATCTACCAGTCATTGCGTTCGCAAATACCCAGGGGCGAGTTGTATGTCGGCGGTAGCGTGATTCATCCGGCGGCAGACCTGGCGGTGAAAATGGGCGCGGCGCAGATCACGTTGTTCGGCGCCGATTTCGCCTTCCCTGGCGACAAGACCCATGCAGGCTGGAACGATGGCGACCTGGGGCCGCAACTGGGCGCCGCCAAACACTGGGTGCTGGATGGTCACGGTCAGCGCATCAAGACGCAGCTCAATTTTCGCAGTTACCTGTGTGAGCTGGAGCGATTTATCGCCGGCCATCCACAGGTGCGTTTCTATAACAGCAGCCGGGCAGGGGCGATGATCGCCGGTACGGTGTTTCACCCGGAGTTGACGGTATGAGCGAACTGCAGTCTTTTATTGTCGGTTCGCAGCAGTGTGCGGCGTTGTTTCGGCTGGGGCGTGATGTGGAAGCGGGGCTGACGATGATCGAACTGATCTCGCCGGTGCAGGCGTCCTTCGAACAGGCGTCAAAGGATGCTCAGCAGCAATGGGTATTCTTGCTGAGCCTGATGCTCGATTGCCAGGAAGCACAAAACTGGCTCGCCCTGGCGGATTACCTCGAATACGAACTGGTCCAACTGATGACCGACACGCTGTCCTTTTAAACAATTTCTCTTCTGCCGGAGCGGGCGAGTCTTCGCCAACCTGTCACCGGCATTTCCATGGCATCATTTTTTCGCTGTTTGAGTATGGTCAAGTCCCTTGTTTACGGGGGGTGGCAACGTGATGGCAAATATTTTCGAAAATCCCCTAAAGCAAGTTGCAATCCCGACGATAACTATTACGAAGGTTATCTAGGCCATACCGGGCGGTTGCCAGGGCCGGAAGCCGCAGTACCCAACCAACGAGGAATTCGTCATGGCTTTAACAGTAAACACCAACACGACATCTCTGAATGTTCAGAAGAACCTGAACCGTGCTTCCGACGCTCTGTCGACTTCGATGACTCGTCTTTCTTCCGGCCTGAAAATCAACAGCGCTAAAGACGACGCCGCCGGCCTGCAGATCGCTACCCGTATGACTTCGCAAATCCGTGGTCAGACCATGGCTATCAAAAACGCCAACGACGGTGTTTCGATCGCTCAGACCGCTGAAGGCGCTCTGCAAGAGTCGAGCAACATTCTGCAGCGTATGCGTGAAATCGCACTGCAATCGCGTAACGACTCCAACGGCACTGCTGACCGTACCGCGCTGGACAAAGAATACCAACAGTCGATCGCTGAGCTGACCCGTATCGCTCAGTCGACCAACCTGAACGGTAAGGCGCTGATCGACGGTTCCGCTGGTGCGATGGAGTTCCAGGTAGGTTCGAACACTACCTCTGACAACCAGATCACCCTGACCCTGTCGGACAGCTTCGACGCCAGCGCCCTGGGCATGACCGGTACCGTTATCTCCGGTACGGACAACGCTACCAACCACACCAACGTTGACGCTTCGATCTCGGCTATCGACGCTGCTCTGGCAAACATCAACGCCACTCGCGCTGACTTGGGTGCTGCTCAGAACCGTTTCTCGACCACCATTTCCAACCTGCAAAACATCAACGAAAACGCCGGTGCTGCACTGAGCCGCGTACAAGATACCGACTTCGCTGCTGAAACTGCACAACTGACCAAGCAACAAACTCTGCAACAAGCGTCGACTGCAATTCTGGCTCAGGCCAACCAACTGCCATCCGCTGTACTGAAACTGCTTCAGTAATAGTTGATGAGTTTTGGCGGGGGAGTGCGCTTGTCGTGCTCTCTCGCTTTTTACTTTAAGAGGTGATGGACATGGATATGAGCGTGAAGCTGAACTTGTCTTATCCAGCTGCGAAGCCGGCGACGACGGTTGCTGACAAACCGGCGGAGAAGCCTCGAGCCGATGCCCTTGTGGTGGCGCCGGTCAAGGATGAACAAACGAAAGAGTCGGCATCCGAACGGGACAAACTCAAGATGGCCGTTCAGGAAATTGAAAAGTTCGTTCAGTCGGTCAAGCGCAATCTCGAGTTCTCGATCGACGAGCCTTCAGGCAAAGTCATCGTGAAGGTTATTGCCAGTGACTCGGGTGAGGTGGTTCGCCAAATCCCCAATGAAGAAGTCCTGAGACTGGCCAATAGTTTGAATGATGCAAGCCATCTGCTGTTCAGCGCGAAAGCCTGACAGCTGGCATGAATATTGTTGCTATGTTCTTTTGGGCGTTGTAGTGGTCAAAAGACCGGCGACACACTGAAGGGAGATATGCATGGCAAGTCCAATTCTACCGGGCACGGGTTTAGGCTCTGGCCTTGATACCGGTGCTATTGTCAAAGCCTTGGTCAATGCCGACAAAGCAGCCAAGCAGAACCAGATCGACCGTCAGACGACCATCAATACCGCGCAGATTTCCGGTATTGGTAGCCTCAAAAGTGTCCTGGCGAATTTTCAGACAGCGATCAAGAATCTTGGCGACCTGAAAAACCCACAGTTCCTGGGCTTCAACGCTACATCTTCTGATTCCAAAGTGCTTACTGCGGTGGCGAACAATACCGCGGTCAACGGTACTTATGTCGTTAAGGTCACCAACCTGGCGACGTCTTCGAAAGTGGCTACAGCAGCGTTCCCCGGTGGTCCTTCCAGCGCCATTTCGGGAGCAGGTCCGCTCAGCATCACTCAAAATGGCATTACCCGTACTGTCGACATACCGACCGGCGCGACGCTGCAATCGGTTCGGGATGCAATCAACACCCAGCAAGGCGCCAATGGTTTCAGTGCCAACATCGTGACCGACTCCTTTGGTTCGCGTCTGGTGATGGGGTCTACTACGACGGGTTTCGGTTCCGATATCACGCTCAGCGGCATTGACAGTCTTGAAATCCTTGCGGGTCAGCAGATGGGCGCAACACCTGACGAGACTTCGGCCGGTGCGATTAGCGACTTCGCGATGAATGCCAACTTCTCTGTCGATGGGCTGGCGCTTACCAGCAAAAGCAACACTGCCGACACCGCCATTTCCGGCTTGACCCTGAATTTGGTCGCCGGTGGCGTTGGGGCAACGTCGACCGTGACTGTGGGGCCCAACAGCGACGGTTTGAAAGCATCGATCCAGGCCTTTGTCGATGCTTACAACAAGGTTGTCAGCAGTGTGACTGCGTTGACCAAACCCTCCCTGGATGATGACGGCAAGCCGACCATTGCCGCCGCATTGACCGGTGACCCATTGGCTCGGGGCATTCTTGCGTCGATCCGTGAACCGCTGACCAGTACCGGTGCAGGCGATAAGCTGACGGTTCTTTCGCAGTTGGGGATTACCACCAACCAGAAAACAGGTGCGTTGGACTTTGACAGCACCAAGTTCTCCAAGGCGATGGATGCGCAGAAGCTTGGTGGTGAGGTTCAGAAATTGTTTCTCGGTGATCCAACTGCGACCGGTGATGCAGCCAAAGGCTTGTTGGAACGCATGAATACGGCCATCACGCCGTATACGGTTACTGGCAGTGAAGGCATCCTCGATGCGCGTTCGACTAACCTGGCCAAAGTCAAAACCAATCTTGCCAACCAGCAGGCGGCGCTGGATCGCCGTATAGAGACGCTGACTGCTGTGCTGACCAAGAAGTACAACGACATGGATTCCCTGGTGGGCAAACTCAAGGCAACTGCCAGCAACATCACCTCGATGTTCGAGGCGATGAACGCGCAGAAAAACGCCTCATAGCGCATAAGCGCCAAAAGCCCGGCAGCGGATTCCGCTTGTCGGGCTTTTTTTGGTTTGGATTAAAGATTTTTGACGCCGTGTCGATACACTGGCTATACGAATCGCAGAGTTTTGATGAGGTACAGCATGAACCCGATGTTAGCCCTTCGGCAGTACCAGAAGATTGGTGCTCAGGCCCAGACTTCCGAAGCCAGTCCCCATCGCCTGGTGCAAATGCTTATGGAAGGCGGCCTGGATCGTATCGCTCAGGCCAAGGGTGCCATGGAGCGCAAGGATATCCCCAATAAAGGCATTTTCATCGGCAAGGCGATCGGGATCATCGGCGGCTTGCGTGAAGGTCTGGACTTGGAGAATTCGGTCGAGTCTGTGAGTGAGCTGGACAAGCTATACACCTACATGATGAAGCGCCTGACGGAAGCCAACATCAAGACCGATCCAGAGATTCTCGACGAAGTTGCTGATTTGCTTCGTACTGTCAAAGACGGTTGGGATGGTATTGCCGCGCCGGGTCCGCAGTTTTAAGGAGATCACCATGAGTCTTGTATTGCAGCGAATCGAACACACCCGCGAAGGCCTGGTCGGTGCATTGGCCGAGCGCAATTGGGAGGCCATCGCTGAGTTGGACCTGGCGTGCCGATCCTGCATGGAAGATGTCTTGAGTGAAGCGTCGGTGGACGAGGCCGCATTGCGCGACAACCTTGAGGAGTTACTGGGGGTGTACAAGCAGCTTCTTGAGGCCGCGACGGGGGAGAGGCAAGCGATAGTTGATGAGATGTCGCAGATCCATCAAGCACAGAACGCGGCAAAGGTTTACCATCTGTTCGGTTAGTTAATCCTCAGTTAATCCAATGATAGTGCGCCATAAATTTGACTGTGCACGGTTTTTTGACTTAACTAGTGGCTGGTTCCAGATTTCAGTCGTCTTCAGGCCTATCAGGCCTGCAAGCGTTTAGCTTGCCCCAGCATTTTGGGCATTGAGTTGACTAGGGAAGTTGCTATTGCATGTGGCGTGAAACCAAAATTCTGCTGATTGATGACGATAGCGTCCGCCGCCGCGATTTGGCGGTGATTTTAAATTTTCTCGGTGAGGAAAATTTACCCTGTGGTAGCCATGACTGGCAGCAGGCTGTCGGCTCTTTGTCATCAAGTCGTGAAGTGATCTGTGTCCTCATCGGGACGGTTAATGCTCCCGGCGCACTTACGGGCTTGCTAAAGACACTCGCAACCTGGGATGAGTTCCTTCCGGTTTTGTTAATGGGCGATAATTCTTCCGTTGACTTGCCTGAAGACCAGCGTCGTCGAGTGCTGTCGACCCTGGAAATGCCACCCAGCTACAGTAAATTGCTCGACTCCCTGCACCGTGCCCAGGTCTATCGCGAAATGTACGACCAGGCCCGCGAGCGCGGTCGTCACCGTGAGCCTAATCTGTTCCGCAGCCTTGTCGGCACCAGCCGGGCGATTCAACACGTCCGTCAGATGATGCAGCAAGTGGCCGACACCGACGCCAGCGTACTGATCCTTGGCGAGTCCGGCACCGGCAAGGAAGTGGTTGCACGCAACTTGCACTATCACTCCAGGCGTCGTGACGCGCCCTTCGTTCCGGTCAACTGCGGAGCGATCCCGGCCGAGTTGCTGGAAAGCGAATTGTTCGGCCACGAGAAGGGCGCCTTCACCGGGGCGATCACCAGTCGTGCCGGGCGTTTCGAGCTGGCCAACGGTGGCACCCTGTTTCTCGATGAAATCGGCGACATGCCGCTGCCGATGCAGGTCAAGTTGCTGCGTGTCCTGCAGGAGCGCACCTTCGAGCGCGTGGGCAGTAACAAGACCCAAAGCGTCGACGTGCGCATCATTGCCGCGACCCACAAGAATCTCGAAAGCATGATCGAGGTCGGCACGTTCCGCGAAGACTTGTATTACCGCCTGAACGTGTTCCCGATCGAGATGGCGCCCCTGCGCGAACGTGTCGAAGACATCCCGTTGCTGATGAACGAGTTGATCTCGCGCATGGAGCACGAGAAGCGCGGGTCGATCCGTTTCAACTCCGCCGCGATCATGTCACTGTGCCGTCACGGCTGGCCGGGCAACGTTCGCGAACTTGCCAACCTGGTGGAGCGCATGGCGATCATGCACCCGTACGGGGTGATTGGTGTGGTCGAGTTGCCGAAGAAATTCCGCTACGTCGATGACGAAGACGAGCAGTTGGTCGACAGCCTGCGCAGTGATCTTGAAGAACGGGTGGCCATCAATGGTCATTCCCCGGACTTCACCACCACTGCCATGCTGCCTCCGGAAGGTCTGGACCTGAAGGACTACCTCGGTGGTCTGGAGCAGGGCTTGATTCAGCAGGCGCTGGATGATGCCAATGGCATTGTGGCGCGCGCTGCTGAACGCCTGCGTATTCGTCGCACCACACTGGTGGAAAAGATGCGCAAGTACGGCATGAGCCGTCGCGACGGTGATGAACAGGCAGATGATTGACGCCTGTTTTTCAAGTCCTTCATTTTTTGGCGGTTTTTTTTAGGCACGGGTATTGCTATGTCCCTCGCAACGTTCCGTTTAACTGACGGTCAGCCAAGCGAGAGAGCACAATGCCCCAAGCCGCCCAGTTGTCTCCTGTCCCTGACGCTTCGGGACAGCCGTCGTCCGTAGAGCAGGCAAGCCGGCTTGGCCTTGAGCAGGCGTTTGCGCTGTTCAGTCAGATGTCGAGCCAATTGACCGACTCCTACAGCCTGCTTGAAGCCCGGGTCACCGAGCTCAAGGGCGAGTTGGCGGTGGTCAGTGCGCAGCGCATGCAAGAGCTGGCGGAAAAAGAACGCCTGGCTAATCGTCTGCAAAATCTCCTCGACCTGTTACCCGGCGGCGTCATCGTTATCGATGCCCAAGGCATTGTGCGCGAAGCCAACCCGGCGGCGTGTGAATTGCTCGGTCTGCCGCTCGAAGGTGAGCTTTGGCGCCAGGTCATCGCCCGTTGTTTCGCGCCTCGCAAAGACGACGGTCATGAAATCTCTCTCAAGGACGGTCGGCGTCTGTCGATTGCCACTCGCTCGCTGGACGCTGAGCCGGGTCAGTTGGTGCTGCTGAACGACCTGACTGAAACCCGTCACCTGCAAGATCAGCTAGCCCGTCACGAACGCTTGTCTTCCCTCGGCCGAATGGTCGCCTCGCTGGCTCATCAAATTCGTACGCCATTGTCGGCTGCTTTGCTGTATGCCAGTCACTTGGCTGAGCAAGAGCTGCCAGTCGCCACGCAGCAGCGTTTTGCCGGTCGCCTGAAAGAGCGTTTGCATGAACTGGAACATCAGGTTCGCGACATGCTGGTGTTCGCGCGCGGCGAGCTGCCGCTGACCGACCGCATCACGCCGAAACAGTTGATGCAATCGCTGCAAGCGGCAGCACTGACGCATGTTCAAGACCTGACAGTCCGTTGGCAGTGCGACAGTCACGCAGGCGAGTTGCTGTGTAATCGCGACACGCTGATCGGGGCGATCCTCAATCTGGTCGAGAATGCGATTCAGGCGAGTGCCGGCGATGTCCGCTTGAAAGTTCACTTTTTTACCCGTGAAAACACCCTGCGCGTGTGCGTCAGTGACAGCGGCAGTGGCATCGACAGTCACGTGCTGGCACGTCTGGGGGAGCCGTTTTTCACCACCAAAACCACTGGAACCGGGTTGGGTCTGACCGTGGTCAAGGCGGTGGCGCGTGCGCATCAGGGAGAATTGCAGCTGCGCTCGCGGCCGGGTCGCGGCACGTGTGCGCAAGTGATTCTGCCGCTTTTTTCGGGTGAAAAGCCCTGTGCCCAGGGAGTGGAATGAAAGGCATGGCAATCAAGGTTTTACTGGTCGAGGATGACCGCGCGCTACGCGAAGCATTGGCCGATACGCTGATGTTGGCGGGGCACGATTTCAAGGCGGTGGGTTCGGCAGAGGATGCGTTGGCGGCAGTGGCTGTCGAGGCGTTCAATCTGGTGATCAGTGACGTCAATATGCCGGGCATGGACGGGCACCAGCTGCTAGGTTTGCTGCGGGCGCGTCAGCCGCAATTGCCGGTGTTGCTGATGACGGCCCATGGTGCCGTCGAACGGGCAGTTGATGCGATGCGCCAAGGTGCGGCGGACTATCTGGTCAAACCGTTCGAGCCCAAGGCATTGCTTGATTTGGTGGCGCGTCATGCATTGGGCAATCTCGGTACGGTCGAGGGCGAAGGACCGATCGCGTTCGAACCGGCCAGCGCGCAGTTGCTGGAGTTGGCCGCGAGAGTGGCACGCAGTGATTCCACGGTGCTGATCTCGGGCGAGTCCGGCACCGGCAAAGAAGTGTTGGCGCGCTACATTCACCAGCATTCCCATCGCGCCAGTCAGCCATTTATTGCGATCAACTGCGCAGCGATCCCCGACAACATGCTTGAAGCCACGTTGTTCGGTCACGAAAAGGGTTCGTTCACGGGCGCCATTTCAGCGCAGGCCGGCAAGTTCGAACAAGCTGATGGTGGCACGATTCTGCTCGACGAAATTTCCGAAATGCCCCTCGGCCTTCAGGCCAAGTTGCTGCGCGTTTTGCAGGAGCGTGAAGTCGAGCGGGTGGGCGCACGCAAAACGATCACGCTGGACATTCGGGTCGTGGCCACCACCAACCGCGATCTGGCCGGCGAAGTGGCGGCGGGGCGTTTTCGTGAGGACCTTTACTATCGGCTGTCGGTGTTTCCGCTGGCCTGGCGTCCGCTGCGCGAGCGCACAGCGGACATCCTGCCGCTGGCCGAGCGACTGTTGGCCAAACACGTCAATAAAATGAAGCATGCAGCGGCGCGACTGTCGCCCGAAGCGCAGGCGTGCCTGATCGGTTACCCATGGCCGGGCAATGTGCGTGAGTTGGACAATGCGATCCAGCGGGCCTTGATTCTGCAGCAGGGCGGTTTGATCCAGCCGCAGGATTTCTGTTTGTCCGGGCCGGTTGCGTGTGCGCCGTTGCCAACATGGGTAGCCGCACCGGTACGTGCCGTCGAAGTTGACGCTGAATCGGCTGGCGCACTGGGCGATGACCTGCGGCGCCGCGAATTCCAGATGATCATCGATACCCTGCGTTCTGAGCGCGGCCGTCGCAAGGACGCTGCCGAGCGACTGGGCATCAGCCCGCGCACTTTGCGCTACAAGCTGGCGCAGATGCGCGATGCCGGAATGGATGTGGAAGCCTGTTTGTTCGCCACCTGAAGGTTTGGCGAACAACCATTTACGCTGCAACACAATCATGTAGGAGCGGGCTTGCCTGCGAAGTCGGCGTCACGGCCACCATTGATTCGCTGGCAAGCCAGCTCCTACAGAAGTTTGTGTGAGGTCCGCAGAGAGCTTTTGTTCCGAGCAACACGGAGCTGGCACCCTTGTTGCTAACACCTCACTACCCGCCGAGTGAGTGTCAAAAAATTGCGGGTCGTCAACGAGAGTAGATCATGAGCCAAGGTATTGAATTTAATCGGTTGATGCTGGATATGCGTTCCATGCAAATGGATGCCATGTCTGCGCCTAAATCGACTGCCGCAGTCCCTGAACTGGGTGGCAGCAGCTTTTCCGACATGCTCGGTCAAGCCGTCAATAAAGTGAACGACACTCAGCAGGCGTCCACTCAGTTGGCCAGTGCTTTCGAGATCGGCAAGAGCGGTGTCGACCTGACGGACGTCATGATTTCCTCGCAGAAGGCTAGCGTGTCTTTCCAGGCGTTGACGCAAGTGCGCAACAAGCTGGTTCAGGCTTACCAAGACATCATGCAGATGCCGGTTTAAGGACGAATTGAGTCATGGCAGATGCAGTCGCCGATAACGTTCCGGCCAAGGTCAATCCAATAAACGGCAAACCGCCGCTGTTTGGGTTGTCTTTCCTGGAAAACCTCTCCGAGATGACCATGTTGCGTCAGGTGGGCCTGTTGGTCGGCTTGGCTGCGAGCGTGGCGATTGGTTTTGCCGTGGTGCTGTGGTCTCAGCAACCGGACTACCGGCCTCTGTATGGCAGCCTTGCCGGTATGGACGCCAAGCAGGTCATGGATACCCTGGCCTCCGCCGATATTCCTTACACCGTTGAACCGAACTCTGGCGCTTTGCTGGTCAAGGCTGATGATTTGTCCCGTGCGCGACTGAAACTCGCGGCGGCTGGTGTCACTCCCAGCGACGGCAACATCGGCTTTGAAATCCTCGACAAGGACCAAGGCCTCGGGACCAGCCAATTCATGGAAGCGACCCGTTATCGTCGCGGCCTCGAAGGCGAACTGGCGCGCACCATTTCCAGCCTGAACAACGTCAAGGGCGCTCGCGTGCACCTGGCGATTCCGAAAAGTTCGGTGTTCGTGCGTGACGAACGCAAGCCGAGCGCTTCGGTTCTGGTTGAACTGTATTCCGGTCGTTCGCTCGAGCCCGGTCAAGTGGTGGCGATCATCAACCTGGTCGCGACCAGTGTTCCTGAACTGAGCAAATCGCAGATCACCGTCGTCGACCAGAAGGGCAACCTGCTGTCGGATCAGGCGGAAAACTCCGAGCTGAGCATGGCCGGCAAGCAATTCGATTACAGCCGCCGCATGGAAAGCATGCTGACCCAGCGCGTGCACAACATCCTGCAACCAGTGCTTGGCAACGATCGCTATAAAGCTGAAGTGTCAGCCGACGTCGATTTCAGCGCCGTCGAGTCAACCTCCGAGCAGTTCAACCCGGATCAACCGGCGTTGCGCAGCGAGCAGTCGGTCAACGAACAACGCACCGCCAGCAATGGCCCGCAAGGTGTGCCGGGTGCCTTGAGCAACCAGCCGCCGTCGCCAGCCTCGGCACCGCAATCCACCGCTGGCACTGCCGCTTCAGCCGGCATGGTGCAGCCCGGTCAGCCGTTGATCGATGCCAACGGTCAACAAATCATGGACCCTGCCACCGGTCAGCCCATGCTGGCGCCGTACCCGGCAGACAAGCGTCAACAATCCACCAAGAACTTCGAACTCGACCGCTCCATCAGCCACACCAAGCAACAGCAGGGCCGACTGAATCGCCTGTCCGTGTCGGTGGTGGTGGACGATCAGGTCAAGGTTAACGCCGCCAACGGCGAAACCACCCGCGCGCCGTGGACTGCCGATGAATTGGCGCGCTTCACCCGTCTGGTGCAGGACGCGGTCGGTTTCGATGCCAGTCGTGGCGACAGCGTCAGCGTGATCAACATGCCGTTCTCCGCAGAACGCGGTGAAGTGATTGCCGATATTCCGTTCTACTCGCAGCCGTGGTTCTGGGACATCGTCAAGCAATTGCTGGGTGTCTTGTTCATCCTGGTGCTGGTATTCGGCGTGCTGCGTCCGGTACTCAACAACATCACCGGCGGCGGCAAAGATAAGCAACTGCTCGGCAGCGACGTCGAGTTGGGTGGCATGGGTGGCCTGGACGGCGAACTGGCCAACGACCGCGTCAGCCTCGGCGGCCCGCAAAGCATACTGCTGCCAAGCCCGAGCGAAGGCTATGACGCACAGTTGAATGCAATCAAGAGTCTGGTGGCAGAAGACCCGGGTCGCGTGGCCCAGGTCGTGAAAGAGTGGATTAACGCAGATGAGTGATAACCGAGCCGTTGCCGCCAAACTGTCCAAGGTCGACAAAGCCGCGATTCTGCTGCTGTCCCTCGGTTCGACCGATGCTGCCCAGGTTTTGCGTCACATGGGGCCTAAAGAGGTTCAGCGCGTGGGTGTAGCGATGGCCCAGATGGGCAACGTGCACCGCGAGCAAGTCGAGCAGGTCATGAGCGAGTTCGTCGACATCGTCGGCGACCAGACCAGCCTGGGCGTCGGCTCCGACGACTACGTGCGCAAAATGCTCACCCAGGCCTTGGGCGAAGAAAAGGCCAACGGGCTGATTGACCGCATCCTCTTGGGTGGCAACACCAGTGGCCTCGACAGCCTGAAGTGGATGGAGCCGCGCGCCGTCGCCGACGTGATCCGTTACGAGCACCCACAGATCCAGGCGATCGTGGTGGCGTATCTCGACCCGGATCAGGCCGGTGAAGTACTCGGAAACTTCGATCACAAGGTCCGACTGGACATTATTCTGCGGGTCTCTTCGCTGAATACCGTACAGCCGGCGGCCCTGAAAGAACTCAACCAGATTCTCGAGAAGCAGTTCTCCGGCAACTCGAATGCCTCGCGTACCAACCTGGGGGGCATCAAGCGCGCGGCCGACATCATGAACTTCCTCGACAGCTCGATCGAAGGTCAGCTGATGGACTCGATCCGCGAAGTCGACGAAGACCTGTCCGGTCAGATCGAAGACCTCATGTTCGTGTTCAACAACCTGTCCGATGTCGACGACCGCGGGATTCAGGCGTTGCTGCGCGAAGTGTCCTCCGACGTGCTGGTGCTGGCCCTCAAGGGTTCGGACGAAGGCGTCAAGGAAAAGATCTTCAAGAACATGTCCAAACGGGCGGCCGAACTGTTGCGCGACGACCTCGAGGCCAAAGGCCCGGTGCGTGTCAGCGATGTGGAAACCGCGCAGAAAGAAATCCTCACCATTGCCCGCCGTATGGCCGAAGCCGGAGAAATCGTTCTCGGCGGGAAGGGCGGCGAAGAGATGATCTAAGGTCACTATGTCGTCTAAACATGATGAGTCCCAGACCGACCTGATTCGTGGCAAGCACGTTGCCGCTTTCGACGTCTGGGCGCTGCCCAGTTTCGACCCTTTCGTGCCAGAGCCCGAGCCTGAACCTGAGCCCGAGCCACCGCAGATGGAAGAAGTGCCGCTGGACGAAGTCCAGCCACTGACCCTCGAAGAACTCGAAGCGATTCGCCAGGAGGCCTACAACGAAGGCTTCGCCGTGGGCGAGAAAGAAGGTTTTCACAGCACCACGCTCAAGGTTCGTCAGGAAGCTGAAACGGCGCTGGCGCCGAAGCTTGCCGGTCTTGAGCAACTGATGGTCAACCTGTTCGAGCCAATCGCCGAGCAGGACACCTTCATTGAGCGGTCCATGGTCGACCTCGTGCAGCACATCACCAAACAAGTGATTCAGCGCGAACTGGCCATCGACTCGACGCAGATCGAACACGTCATGCGTGAAGCGCTCAAGCTCTTGCCTTTAGGTGCGGGCAATGTGCGCTTGTACATCAATCCGCAGGACTTCGAACAAGTCAAAGCATTGCGCGAACGCCATGAAGAAACCTGGCGCATCGTCGAAGACGAGTCGTTGTTGCCCGGTGGTTGCCGGGTTGAAACGGAACACAGTCGCATCGACGCCACCGTCGAAACCCGCGTCGCCCAAGTCATGGCCAAGCTGCTTGATCAGTTGCACGATCAGGCGCTGCACCCGTCAGCACCGGATCTGCACCTGGAGCTGGCGGTCGACGAAAAGTGTGCTGTGGCCCCGATCGAGCCGCAACTGGACGACCCCGATGCGCCTTGATCGCACCAGCTTCGCCAAGCGCCTGGGTGGTTACGCCGAGGCCACGGAGCTTGCCGGCGCACCGGTTCTGGAAGGCCGCTTGCTGCGCATGGTCGGCCTGACCCTCGAAGCTGAAGGCTTGCGTGCTGCCATGGGCAGCCGCTGCATGGTCATCAACGACGACAGTTATCACCCGGTGCAGGTCGAAGCCGAGGTCATGGGTTTCTCCGGCAGCAAAGTCTTTCTGATGCCTGTTGGCAGCGTTGCCGGCATTGCCCCCGGTGCGCGTGTGGTCCCGCTGGCCGATACCGGCCGCTTGCCAATGGGCATGAGCATGCTGGGTCGGGTGCTCGATGGCGCCGGTCGTGCGCTGGACGGCAAAGGCGGGATGAAAGCCGAAGACTGGGTGTCGATGGATGGTCCCACCATCAACCCGCTCAAGCGTGAACCGATCAGCGAACCGCTGGATGTGGGCATTCGCACCATCAACGGTTTATTGACGGTCGGTCGCGGCCAGCGGCTCGGGCTGTTCGCCGGTACCGGTGTCGGTAAATCGGTGCTGTTGGGCATGATGACTCGCTTCACCGAGGCCGACATTATCGTGGTCGGGCTGATCGGTGAGCGGGGTCGCGAAGTCAAGGAGTTCATCGAGCACAGCCTCGGTGAAGAAGGGCTCAAGCGTTCCGTGGTCGTGGCGTCGCCAGCGGACGATGCGCCGCTGATGCGTCTGCGCGCGGCGATGTACTGCACGCGCATCGCCGAGTATTTCCGCGACAAGGGCAAGAACGTCCTGTTGCTCATGGATTCCTTGACTCGTTTCGCCCAGGCCCAGCGGGAAATCGCCCTGGCCATTGGCGAACCGCCGGCCACCAAGGGGTATCCGCCGTCGGTATTCGCCAAGTTGCCAAAACTGGTGGAGCGCGCCGGTAACGCCGAGAAGGGCGGTGGTTCGATCACGGCGTTCTACACCGTGTTGTCCGAAGGCGATGATCAGCAGGACCCGATTGCCGATGCCGCGCGCGGCGTGCTCGACGGGCACATCGTGTTGTCCCGCCGACTGGCTGAAGAGGGTCATTACCCGGCCATCGATATCGAGGCGTCCATCAGCCGGGTCATGCCGTCGGTGGTCAGCCCGGAACACATGACCCGCGCGCAGATGTTCAAGCAGTACTGGTCTCGCTATCAGCAGAGTCGTGATTTGATCAGTGTCGGTGCTTATGTGCCGGGCGGTGATCGTGAAACCGACACCGCGATTTCGCTCCAGCCGGCCATGGTCACTTACCTGCGTCAGGGTTTGAACGACAACATCGGCATGGGCGCCAGCGTCAACCATCTCGCTTCCATCTTCGCTCCGGCAGCGGGCGGCTAACCGACCATGGCCGTGAGTCGAGCCGCGCGCCTGGCGCCGGTGGTGGACATGGCCGAAAAGGCCGAGAAAACCGCCGTCCTGCGCCTCGGGCATTTTCAGGGCCAGGTGCGTGTGGCAGTAAGCAAGCTCGCCGACCTTGAAGCCTTCCGCCTCGAATACCAGGAACAATGGATCGTGCGCGGCAGCAGTGGCGTTTCCGGCCAGTGGTTACTGGGGTATCAAGGCTTTCTGGCGCAACTGGGTACCGCCATCGATCAGCAGCGGCAGAGCCTGAACTGGCACCAGAACAACCTGGACAAGGCGCGCGATACCTGGCAACAGGCGTTCGCCCGTGTCGAAGGCTTGCGAAAACTTGTACAGCGTTACAGAGATGAAGCGCAGCAGTTGGAAGACAAGCGCGAACAGAAATTGCTGGATGAGTTGTCGCAGCGCTTGCCCAGGCATGATCCGTATTGAACAATCGTTGCGCCTTGCTCCCCTCTCTCCCAAGTGCTAAACCTTGTGCAGCACGTTAGCCAATGACAAGGAAGCCGTTAAATGACAGTCCATAAAGAAGTCTCTCAGGATGGGAAAAAGCTGACGATTTCGATCAAGGGACGATTCGATTTCACCAAGCATCAGGAATTTCGTGAGTCCTACGAAAATCTTCAGCCAAAACCTGAATCCTTCGAAGTGAACTTGAAGGATGCCACTTACCTCGACAGTTCCGCGCTCGGCATGCTGTTGTTGCTGCGTGATCATGCGGGTGGCGAGAATGCTGAAATCACCTTGACCAACGCCAATGCAGATGTGCGCAAAATTCTCGCCATCTCCAACTTTGAACAAATCTTCGACGTGGCATAACCGCCATGTCCTCTTCGCTCGAACCCCTGACGATCCTCATCGCCGAAGACAGCGCGGCCGATCGCATGCTGCTGTCGAGCATCGTCCGACGCCAGGGCCATGCAGTGCTGACCGCCGCCAATGGTGCCGAGGCGGTGGAAACGTTTCGTCAGCAGCGGCCGCACCTGGTGTTGATGGACGCGATGATGCCGGTGATGGACGGTTTCGAGGCGGCGCGGCAGATCAAGCTGTTGGCCGGGGAAACCCTGGTGCCGATCATCTTCCTGACCTCGCTCACCGAAAGCGAAGCCTTGGCCCGATGCCTGGAGGCTGGCGGCGATGACTTTCTGGCAAAGCCGTACAACCCGGTCATTCTGGCGGCCAAGATCAAGGCGATGGATCGCTTGCGCCGCTTGCAAGCCACCGTGCTGCACCAGCGTGACCTGATCGCCAAACATCACGAGTATTTGCTCAATGAGCAGCGGGTGGCCAAGGCGGTGTTCGACAAGGTGGCGCATTCCGGCTGCCTGAGTGCGCCGAACATCCGTTACCTGCAATCGCCTTACGCGCTGTTCAACGGTGATCTGCTGTTGGCCGCCTTCACCCCGGCCGGCGATATGCATGTGCTGTTGGGGGACTTCACCGGCCATGGTTTACCAGCAGCCGTGGGCGCCATGCCACTGGCCGAAGTTTTCTATGGCATGACGGCCAAGGGTTACGGCCTGGCTGAAACTCTGCGGGAGATGAACGCCAAGCTCAAACGCATCCTGCCGGTGGACATGTTCTGCTGCGCCACGTTGCTGTGTTTGAGCTTTCAACGACGTTCGGTGGAAGTCTGGAATGGCGGAATGCCGGACGGCTATTTGCATACTATCGCCACGGGGGAGCGCAAGCCGCTGACAGCGCGTCACCTGCCACTGGGCGTGCTGAGCCCGCAAACCTTCGATGACCGCACCGAAGTGTTTCCGATGGCTGTCGGGGATCGAGTGTTCCTGCTGTCCGACGGGGTCATCGACACGTGTGATGGCGATGAACAATTGTTTGGCATGGAGCGGTTGCGACAGGTGTTTGCGGCCAATCGTCAGCCTGACGCACTCTTCGAGGAAATCGAACAGGCCCTGCGGGATTTTGGCGGCGAAGCCCGCGATGACGTGAGCATGGTCGAGGTCAGTCTGCTGGAGGCGACGCAACTGACCCCGCCTGCGCTGGTGTACTCCGACAGCGGCCAGTCTTGTCCGCTGGACTGGTCGGCCAGTTTTGAGTTCCGCGCCGCGACCCTCAAGCGTTTCAATCCGTTGCCCTACCTGTTGCAGCTACTGCTTGAGGTTCACGGGTTGCGGGCTCAAAGCGGCGCGCTCTACAGTGTGCTCGCCGAGCTGTATTCCAATGCGCTGGAGCACGGCGTGCTGGGTCTGGATTCAAGCCTCAAGCGCAATGCATCGGGCTTTGCGCGCTATTATCTTCAGCGCAATGAACGGCTGGATGCATTGCAGGACGGTTATGTGCGGGTGCATTTGCAGGTCACGCCAGAAGGCAAGGGTGGTTGCCTGACTGTTCGGGTTGAAGACAGTGGCAATGGTTTTGACGTGGCGCGGGTGCTGGAGCGACCGCTTGATGATGTCCGTCTCTCGGGCCGTGGCGTCAGCCTTGTCCGCCAGTTGGGCCGTAATGCGAGCTGGTCTGACGAGGGGCGCAGTGCGCGCGTGGAGTTTTTCTGGGAAGCTCTGGCATAATCCCAGGCATTCTTGATCAAGGAGTGAACAAGTGGCTGACACACATCTGGACTGTGACGTGCTGAGCGCGTTGCAGGAAATTATGGGAGACGGGTATCCAGAATTGCTCGATACCTTTCTCGCCGATTCCGAAGAGCGCTTGAGTCTGCTGCGCCAGGCTGACGATGCCGAACGGTTAGGTGCCACTGCGCACAGTTTCAAGGGCAGCAGCAGCAACATGGGCGCCGTGCGCCTGGCTGCGCTGTGTCATGAGCTGGAGCAGCATGCCAAGCAAAAAAATTTGGCGGAGATTGAAAAACTGGTTCAAAACATCGACGGCGAATTCGCCATCATCCGACCGCTTTATGAGGCTGAAAGGCAGCGATCTCTGTCCGGGTAATCCGTCCATTCGGTGCTTTTAATGCGGCTTTGGTCATGCTGGCCCGACCCTTGCAGTCAATTCACTCAACTGTACCTACGATCCCAGTGCAGCGGAGACCGTTTTATGCCCGTTACCCCCCATTCAATTTCTCAGGCCAACCCAGCGGCCAAGACACTCGCCGTTTCCGCCAATACCCTGGCGGTGGCTGCTGAGCCCGGGGACAAGGCGTCCAGCTTCGCTAAGGTTTATGCCAATCAGGCTCAGGACAAGCCTGCTGCGGGCGCGAATAAATCCGCCACGCCGGCAACTGACACCGCTACGCAAGGCACCGCAAAATCCGACGTCAGCAGCGACAACGCTGCCGCCCCGGAACTTGAGGTTGCCGATAGCGGCAACTCCTTGCCCGCCGAAAAACCGGCGCCGGCCGAGGATGCCAGCGATCTCGCGCCGGATACCATTGAGGCGCCGGTGGTCGACACCACCCCAATGGATCCGTCCCTTGCCCCCGCCTTGATGGCGGCAGCGCAACCACAGGTCGCGGCGCCTGTAGCTGCCGTTTCGGTGCCAGCCACTGCAACCTCCGACAGCGACTTCGATCCTGAAGCCGATCCGCTCGATGCACTGCCAGCAGTGCGTTTGGCCATGGAGCAAAGTGGTCACGTTTCCGCTTCCAGCCAGGCCCAGCCCAAAGCATCTGCGACCCAGGCCCAGGCTGACAGCGAACCGACCTCGGCGCAGAGCTTTGCTGCCGGCATGGCGAACATGCTCGACGTGCAAGCCGACAAGGACAGCACCCGTCAAGGCGACGAGAAAGCGTTCAGCGGTCTGATCGATGACGGCCTGAAAGACCTGAAATCCGCCAGCAGTGATACCCGTGTCGATGACTTCGCCAACCGTCTGGCGGCATTGACTCAAGCGGCCACACCTAAGACGGCCAACGCGTTGCCGGTGAATCAGCCAATCGCAATGCATCAGAGTGGCTGGACGGAGGAAGTGGTCAACCGCGTCATGTACCTCTCCAGCGCCAACCTCAAGGCGGCCGATATTCAGTTGCAACCGGCCGAGTTGGGTCGCCTCGACATTCGGGTGAACATGGTTCCGGACCAGCAGACCCAAGTCACCTTCATGAGCGCCCATCCAGGCGTTCGCGAAGCGCTGGACAGCCAAATGCATCGCCTGCGTGACATGTTCACGCAGCAGGGCATGGGGCAGGTCGACGTCAACGTGTCTGATCAGTCGCGTGGCTGGCAAGGCCAGGGGCAGGATCAGGCGCAACAGGGACAGGGTGGTCGCACCAACGTCAGCGGTGGTCGCGTAGACGGCATGGATGACGAGATCGCACCGACCGTCGCAGAAGTAGCGGCAACCGCTACCAGCGTCATCGGCTCCAGCGCCGTCGACTACTACGCCTGATAAAACGCAAAACTCCTTGTGGGAGTGAGCCTGCTCGCGATAGCGGTGTAACAGTCAATGAAGATGTTGAATGTTGCTGCCTCATCGCGAGCAGGCTCGCTCCCACATTTGTTTTTGTGGTTTCTCTGAAATCCCCGCCCTGCATCCCCCCGACACTTCTGGCATAACACTTGCTCTTGCCTTGCCGTGCGACTGTGAAAACCCGAATAGTGACGGATTATTGGCATGGCGAAGAGCGACGCAGCAGTAAAAGACCCCGCAACCAAAGGCAAGATCAAGCTGATCATTTTGATCGTGGTGGCCTTGCTGCTGGCGATTGGCTTGTCCGTGGGGGCGACCTGGTTCTTCATGCACAGCGCCCAGAGCAAGCCTGCCGCGGTGGAAACCGCCATGGTCGGCAAGCAGCCAGCGATTTTTGAGCCCATGGCGCCGGCCTTCGTGGCCAACTTCAACCAGAATGGCCGTCAGCGCTACATGCAGGTGAGCATCACCATGCAGGGTCGCAATCAGGCCGATCTGGAAGCGCTCAAAGTGCACATGCCGGTGATCCGCAACAACCTGGTCATGCTGTTCTCCGGTCAGGATTTCACTGCCCTGGCCACGCCGATTGGCCAGGAGATGTTGCGTCAGAAGGCCACGGCCAGCGTGCAGGAAGTGGCGCAGAAAGAGCTCGGCAAAGTGGTGATCGAACAGTTGCTTTTCACTAATTTCGTACTGCAGTAGGAACACGACATGGCCGTGCAGGACCTGCTGTCCCAGGATGAGATCGATGCGCTGTTGCATGGCGTCGACGATGGTCTGGTACAGACCGATGACGTTGCTGAACCCGGCAGCGTCAAAAGCTACGACCTGACCAGCCAGGATCGCATCGTTCGCGGACGCATGCCGACCCTGGAGATGATCAACGAGCGCTTCGCCCGTTACACCCGCATCAGCATGTTCAACATGCTGCGCCGCTCGGCGGACGTTGCCGTCGGTGGTGTGCAGGTGATGAAGTTTGGCGAATACGTGCACTCGCTGTACGTACCGACCAGCCTCAACCTGGTCAAGATCAAGCCGTTGCGCGGTACCGCACTGTTCATCCTCGACGCCAAACTGGTGTTCAAACTGGTGGATAACTTCTTCGGCGGCGACGGCCGTCACGCCAAGATCGAGGGGCGTGAATTCACCCCGACCGAACTGCGCGTGGTGCGCATGGTGCTGGAGCAGGCCTTCGTCGATTTGAAGGAAGCCTGGCAGGCAATCATGGAAGTGAACTTCGAGTACATCAACTCGGAAGTCAACCCGGCCATGGCCAACATCGTCGGCCCGAGCGAAGCGGTGGTGGTGTCCACGTTCCACATCGAACTCGATGGCGGTGGCGGCGACCTGCACGTGACCATGCCGTACTCGATGATCGAGCCCGTGCGCGAAATGCTCGACGCCGGTTTCCAGTCGGACCTCGACGATCAGGACGAACGCTGGGTCAATGCCCTGCGTCAGGACGTGCTGGATGTCGACGTGCCGATCGGTGCCACGGTTGCCCGTCGCCAGTTGCGCTTGCGCGACATTCTGCACATGCAGCCGGGGGACATTATCCCGGTCGAGATGCCGGAAGAAATGATCATGCGCGCCAACGGCGTGCCTGCCTTCAAGGTCAAGATGGGCTCGCACAAAGGCAACCTCGCGTTGCAAGTGATCGAGCCGATCGAGCGCCACTGACCGGCGCTCAACCCCCTTTGTTTCAACAGACTGCTACTCACTGAATTTTTGCCCGCCGAGGACAAATGATGAACGACGATATGAACGCCATGGACGACCAGGCACTGGCTGATGAGTGGGCTGCGGCCCTGGAAGAAACCGGTGATGCCGGTCAGGCCGATATCGACGCCTTGCTGGCTGCTGATCGCGCTGGTTCGTCGTCCAACCGTCTGCCGATGGAAGAGTTCGGCAGCGTGGCGAAAAGCAAAGATCCGGTCAGCCTGGAAGGTCCGAACCTGGACGTGATCCTCGATATCCCGGTTTCCATTTCCATGGAAGTGGGCAGCACGGACATCAACATCCGTAACCTGCTGCAACTCAACCAGGGGTCGGTGATCGAGCTGGATCGCCTGGCCGGCGAGCCGCTGGACGTACTGGTCAACGGCACGCTGATCGCTCACGGCGAAGTGGTTGTGGTCAACGAGAAGTTCGGCATCCGCCTGACCGACGTGATCAGCCCAAGCGAACGCATCAAGAAGCTGCGTTAAGTGAAAAAGGTTCTGGGGTTTGTGCTGTCGATGCCGTTCAGTGTGCTGGCTGCCGAGCCGTTAGCGACCGCTGCTGCGGCTGCCGCGCCGGCGGTCAGCAGTGGTGTGGCCGGGCAATTGACGCAATTGGTGTTTGGCTTGCTGCTGGTGCTGGGGTTGATCTTCTTCCTCGCCTGGCTGTTGCGCCGGGTCCAGCAGGCTGGGCCGGCTGGCAAAGGGCAGGTGATCGAACTGATCGGTTCCCGCGCGCTGGGTCCTCGCGACCGTTTGATGCTGGTGCAAGTCGGCAACGAGCAGATCCTGCTCGGCCTCAGCCCTGGCACCATCACCGCGCTGCACGTGCTCAAGGAGCCGGTGCAAGTGCCGGGCGGTACTGAAAAAACGACTCCGGAATTTGCCCAGCGTCTATTGGAGATGCTCGGCAAGGATCAGAAGGATAAGAAGTAATGGGTGCGTTACGCATCGTCTTGACGCTGGCCCTGATGCTGGCCGCGCCGCTGGCGTTCGCCGCCGATCCGTTGTCGATCCCGGCGATCACCTTGGGCACCAACGCCAATGGCGCTCAGGAGTATTCGGTCAGCCTGCAAATCCTGCTGATCATGACCGCGCTGAGTTTCATTCCGGCGTTCGTCATGCTGATGACCAGCTTCACCCGGATCATCATCGTCTTCTCGATCCTGCGCCAGGCCCTGGGCCTGCAGCAGACGCCGTCGAACCAGATCCTCACGGGCATGGCGCTGTTTCTGACGCTGTTCATCATGGCGCCAGTGTTTGACCGGGTGAATCAGGACGCCTTGCAGCCGTATCTGGCGGAAAAACTCACCGCTCAGGATGCCGTGGCCAAGGCTCAGGTGCCCATCAAGGACTTCATGCTGGCGCAGACGCGCAGCAGCGATCTTGAGCTGTTCATGCGCCTGTCCAAGCGTACTGATATCGCCTCGCCGGATCAGGCGCCGCTGACCATTCTGGTACCGGCGTTTGTCACGTCGGAGCTTAAAACCGCGTTCCAGATCGGCTTCATGATCTTCATTCCGTTCCTGATCATCGACCTCGTCGTAGCCAGCGTGCTGATGGCGATGGGCATGATGATGCTCTCGCCGCTGATCATTTCCCTGCCATTCAAGATCATGCTGTTCGTGCTGGTGGATGGCTGGGCGTTGATCATCGGCACTTTGGCGAGCAGCTTCGGCGGTGTGTCGCCATGACGCCGGAAGTGGCGGTAGACATCTTTCGCGAAGCGCTGTGGCTGACCACCATGATGGTCGCCGTGCTGGTGATTCCCAGCCTGTTGGTCGGCCTGTTAGTGGCGATGTTCCAGGCCGCTACGCAGATCAACGAACAGACCCTGAGCTTCCTGCCGCGCTTGCTGGTCATGCTGGTGACGCTGATCGTTGCCGGCCCGTGGCTGGTGCAGACGTTCATGGAATACATCCTGCAGCTGTACGGCAGTATTCCTCAGGTCATTGGCTAAATCATGCCGTCGCTGTTGCAGCTGACCGACACACAGATCAGTACCTGGGTGGCGACGTTCATGTTGCCGCTGTTTCGCATCGGCGCGCTGCTGATGGTCATGCCGGTGTTCGGCACGACCCTGGTGCCCAAGCGTGTGCGCTTGTACTTCGCGCTGGCGATCACCGTGGTGATTGCGCCGGGCCTGCCGCCGATGCCATCGGTCAATGCGCTGGACTTGAGCGGGCTGCTGCTGATTGCCGAACAGATCCTGATTGGCGCGGTGCTGGGCTTTTCCTTGCAGCTGTTCTTTCAGGCCTTCGTGGTCGCCGGGCAGATCGTCTCCATTCAGATGGGCATGGGCTTCGCTTCGATGGTCGACCCCACCAACGGCGTTTCCGTGGCGGTGATAGGGCAGTTCTTCACCATGCTGGTGACGCTGTTGTTCTTGTCCATGAACGGGCATCTGGTGGTCTTCGAAGTCCTCACTGAAAGCTTCACCACCATGCCGGTCGGCAGCGGGTTGATGGTCAATCATTTCTGGGAGCTGGCCGGCAAACTCGGCTGGGTCCTGGGTGCCGCGCTGTTGCTGGTGCTGCCAGCAATTACGGCGCTATTGGTGGTCAACATTGCGTTCGGCGTGATGACTCGGGCCGCGCCGCAGCTGAACATTTTCTCTATCGGTTTCCCGCTGACCCTGGTGCTCGGGCTGTTCATCGTCTGGGTCGGGCTGGCGGACATCATTAATCAGTATCAGCCGCTGGCCACCGAGGCCCTGCAGTTTTTACGCGAACTGGCACGGGCGCGCTGAGTCATGGCTGAGAGCGAAAGCGGTCAGGACAAAACAGAAGACCCCACGGAGAAACGCAAAAAGGACTCCCGGGACAAGGGTGAGATAGCGCGCTCCAAGGAGCTCAACACCTTGGCGATCATGCTCGCCGGTGCCGGCTCACTGCTGATTTTCGGCGGTGCACTGGCACAGGAGATGATGGAACTGATGCGGATGAACTTCACCCTGTCGCGGGAAGTGATACTGGATCAGCGCAACATGGGTACTTTCCTGCTGCATTCGGGGCAGATTGCGCTGGTGGCGATTCAGCCGGTGATGATCACCTTGCTGTTGGCCTCGTTGATCGGTCCGATTTCCCTCGGTGGCTGGTTGTTTGCGGCGGGCTCGATGGCGCCCAAATTCAGTCGCATGAATCCTGGCGCGGGGCTCAAGCGAATGTTCTCGGCCAAGGCCCTCGTCGAGCTGCTCAAGGCGTTGGCGAAGTTTCTTATCGTGTTGTGCGTGGCACTCGCCGTGCTGTCTTCCGACATCGACGACTTGATGCGCATCGCGCACGAGCCACTGGAGATGGCGGTCATTCACAGCCTGCAAGTGGTCGGCTGGAGCACCTTGTGGATGGCCTGCGGGCTGATCATCATCGCCGCCGTCGACGTGCCGGTGCAGCTGTGGGAGAGCCACAAGAAACTGCTGATGACCAAGCAGGAAGTGCGCGACGAACACAAGGATCAGGAAGGGCGCCCCGAGGTCAAGCAGCGCATTCGCCAGTTGCAGCGCGAGATGTCCCAGCGCCGGATGATGGCGGCTATCCCCGAAGCCGACGTGGTCATTACCAACCCGACGCACTACGCCGTGGCGCTCAAGTACGACCCGGATAAAGGCAGCGCGCCGGTGCTGCTGGCCAAGGGTAGTGATTTCCTGGCCTTGAAAATCCGTGAGATCGCCGCGGCCAATGACGTGCTGCTGCTCGAGTCGCCAGCGCTTGCACGTTCGATCTACTACTCCACTGAACTGGAACAGGAAATTCCTGGCGGGCTGTACCTGGCGGTTGCTCAGGTGTTGGCTTACGTTTACCAGATCCGCCAGCACCGTGCGGGCAAAGGCAAACCGCCTGAGCCGCTCAAGGATGACCTGCCGATTCCGCCGGATCTGCGTCGCGATTCTTGATGAACGTTATTTGACTGTGTCGGGTCACTCGGGGAGTGATGGTCTTTTAAGGCGTGAACAAAAAGTGATCCAGTCCAATCCAGTCGGACGCACTGGTTTGAATTTCAATTCGAGTAATTCCCGTCGCTGCAAACTCGAGCAGATGAGCGTCGTACAAAGTTTGGCTAAACTGACGCTGCCCCAGCAACTGATTGGCTGCGTTGTAATAAAACGCTGTTATGGGCGAGGTATCTACCCACGTGTACCAAAAGCTGACCTTGGAGTAGGCCGATTTAAGGTCAAGTCTGCAGCGCTGCGCTCCTTGATTCTGGTAGCAGATATTCAATAGTTGTCCGGCACGCTTTCCGGGTAAATCCGGGTGATGTCCTGGTGTCATGGAAAGTGCCACGATTCCCATTCTTCCGATACCTGAGAGAAATGTGATTGCCATGCTGGGAAATTCGATTCGCTGACCTTGTGTAATAAGCTGTGTTGGCTTGTCATCAAAGTTTTCGGACAAGATCGGTGCGCTTTCCCCCATTCTCAGTCTCAATACTTTCGAAAACATCTAGTTCTGCCCGCTGCCCGATTTGTAAACGCTGTAATTGATCAGGGTGTCGATGCCCTGATTCTCCGCAATCCAATAAGCGGGGAGTGTGAAGATAGGAGTAACGCCCGTCTGCACATCTCGCTCGTCGCTGTCCGATGTGGTTTTGCCGGTGGCGCGTATGCGAACGGTGTAGTCGGTCACCATGCCTACATAGTTGACACTGACGGTTTTTTGATCGCTCGACAGGGTCGGTGCAATTAGATCGAACGCTAGGGGATCGATACGCAACAGCAGATGTTTGGAATAAATCAGTGGGGTGGCTGGTGCGGTGCGCACGGTGAAGTAAACCTTGACCGTATGGCCGATGGCATCAATGACTTCAATGCGTGGAATACGGATATTGATAACCCCCGGCGTACCGACGGTCACCACCTCTGAATGATAGACATGCCGAGGGTTCTCCCAGGTCATGCGAACTGTGTGACCTCGAGCCATACCGGTGTAATAAGGGACTTGGGCGGTAATGTACTTGGCGTGGTAAACGCTATTAAAGTCGAGTCGATCGCCGGCGGCACCATAGGCTTCGAGCACTTTCGGACCTGCTGGGTCTAGAGTGGTAGACGTTGAGTGCATGAGGATTCTCCAGTTCGGCATATTGCCCGGTTTAAAGAGCTGCTTTATCTGGCCTTTAACAACGTGCTGTGCCGACTACTGTCAGATCTGACAGATGCGACCAGCGGTCTCGCACTTTTATTACGCCGTCCGGCAAAGCCTCTGCACCACCTGTTAGTTCTGACAGTAGACAAACGGCGCTCTCAAGTGCTGTCATTCCCCTGGTAATTCTCCCGGCAATGACCCTTCTGTAGCGGCTCTGATCATTCAGTGCGAGCGTCAGGGATCTCTGCCTGTGTCACTCTTGGAGGCTGCAATCATGGACGCGCAACCGTTTAAAAAGCTGCAAGGCATGGAGATGGAGTTTGACTCGGGAGCGTTGGAAGCGTATCCACGTGATCGCGCAATCGGTTACTCCGTCACTTTTAAATTGAAGCTGGATTTCACGCATTTTGTGCAGATGGCAAATGTCTTCATTCCGGGCTATCTGGGAGAGCCGAGTAACGCGATTCGTCCTGAATTGGGAGGGTTGGCTTATCACAATACCTACAGTCCGTTTAACGGTGCTGCCGGGAAAATCATCAACAACGCAAAGCTCTTCGAACTCTTCATTAGTCCGGATTCATACATGGAAGGCTGGATCAGCGGCGCAATGGAGCGGCGATATCACAGGCCCGAGTTCAAAATTGAGGGAGATTTGTTGTTGATTACGGCCAGGCAGGATTTTCGTTGGGAAGATCCTGTGCGCCAGATCGAGATCAAAGATCTTGTGATTATTCCCTTCCATTGGGCGCTGACCCTGATAGTACAAATCAAGAAGGGGCCTGAAATAGTAACGCCAGTGTCTATGGTGACGCTGATGTACACGCAGGAAGACCGAGTTGTCATCGAGGGTGTTGAAGTACTCAAGGGCGCACGCTACATCAATGGCAAAACATTGAGTTTTGGTCCGATCACTGACAAACAGGTTCTGACTGCGGGCTAATCAATCGAATCTTCCCTCGGCAGCAGCTACAACAAAAACCCAATCGATCCCTCTGTTTACCGCCTTGGCAAAAGTTGGAAGGCTTCTTGCAATAGCCGCCCTGCGCCTGCTTCAGGCGTCAAAAGATTGCTTTAAAGGAACGGGGAAAACCGTGGATCGCTCTCAGTTATTCAACACTGCCCGCACAAACGTTGCCGACTTGAGTCGGGGCAATCTGGGTGTGCCGTTGTTGTTGCTGGTCATGCTGGCCATGATGATGCTGCCGGTGCCGCCGTTCCTGCTCGACGTGTTCTTCACGTTCAACATTGCCTTGTCCATCGTCGTGCTGCTGGTGTGCGTGTACGCCTTGCGGCCACTGGATTTTGCGGTGTTTCCGACCATTCTGCTGGTGGCGACGCTGCTGCGGCTGGCGCTGAACGTGGCTTCCACGCGGGTGGTGATGCTCCATGGTCAGGACGGTCACGCCGCTGCCGGCAAGGTGATTCAGGCCTTCGGTGAGGTGGTGATTGGCGGTAACTATGTCGTCGGTATCGTGGTCTTCGCGATTTTGATGATCATCAACTTCGTCGTGGTGACCAAGGGTGCCGGGCGGATTTCCGAGGTGAGCGCGCGTTTCACCCTCGATGCGATGCCCGGCAAGCAAATGGCAATCGACGCCGATTTGAACGCCGGCCTGATCGATCAGAACCAGGCCAAGCTGCGCCGGATGGAAGTCGCCCAGGAAGCCGAGTTCTACGGTTCCATGGACGGTGCAAGCAAGTTCGTGCGCGGCGACGCCATCGCCGGCCTGCTGATTCTGTTCATCAACCTGATTGGCGGCATCGCCGTCGGTATCTTCCAGCACAACATGAGCTTCGCCGACGCCGGCAAGGTTTACGCGCTGCTGACCATCGGTGACGGTTTGGTGGCGCAATTGCCATCACTGCTGTTGTCCACCGCGGCGGCGATCATGGTGACCCGTGCTTCCGGTTCGGAAGACATGGGCAAGCAAATCAACCGCCAGATGTTCGCTTCGCCCAAAGCGCTGGCCGTCGCAGCGGGTTTGATGGCGGTAATGGGCCTTGTGCCGGGCATGCCGCACTTCTCCTTCCTGAGCATGGCCGCTGTGGCTGCCGGTGGTGCGTACCTGTTCTGGAAGAAACAGAACGTGGTCGAGGTCCAGGCCCAGCAAGAGGTCAAGCGTCAGCAGGAACTGCTGCCTTCGCCGGCCCGCGCCATGGAAACCAAAGAGCTTGGCTGGGACGACGTGACGCCGATCGACATGATTGGTCTGGAAGTCGGCTATCGCCTGATTCCACTGGTGGACCGCAATCAGGGTGGTCAACTGCTGGCGCGGATCAAGGGCGTGCGCAAGAAGCTGTCCCAGGACCTGGGCTTCTTGATGCCGACTGTGCATATCCGTGACAACCTTGACCTGGCGCCGAGTGCCTATCGCCTCACGTTGATGGGTGTGATCCTTGCCGAAGCAGAGATTTACCCGGATCGCGAATTGGCGATCAACCCGGGGCAGGTCTACGGCACGCTTAATGGCATAACCGCCAAAGATCCGGCTTTCGGGTTAGAGGCAGTCTGGATCGAAATCAGCCAGCGCGCGCAGGCGCAATCCCTTGGTTACACCGTGGTCGATGCCAGTACGGTTGTGGCCACCCACTTGAACCAGATTCTGTACAAGCACTCCAGCGAACTGATCGGTCACGAAGAAGTCCAGCAACTCATGCAATTGCTGGCCAAAAGCTCGCCTAAATTGGCTGAGGAGTTGGTGCCGGGCGTGGTTTCGCTGTCGCAGTTGCTCAAGGTGTTGCAGGCGCTGCTGGCCGAGCAGGTGCCCGTGCGAGACATTCGCAGCATCGCCGAGGCGATCGCCAACAATGCCGCCAAGAGTCAAGATACTGCCGCTCTGGTGGCCGCTGTGCGCGTCGGCGTGTCCCGCGCAATCGTCCAAAGCATTGTAGGCACTGACTCTGAGCTTCCAGTGATCACTCTGGAGCCAAGGTTGGAACAGATATTGCTCAATAGTATTCAGAAGGCAGGACAAGGCTCGGAGGAGGGCGTTCTGCTGGAGCCAAGCATGGCTGAGAAACTGCAGCGCTCGTTGATCGATGCCGCGCAGCGTCAGGAAATGCAAGGTCAACCGGTGATTCTGCTGGTGGCCGGCCCGGTTCGCGCCATGTTGTCGCGATTCGGCCGACTGGCAGTCCCGGGTTTGCATGTGTTGGCTTACCAGGAAATTCCTGACAACAAGCAAGTGACCATCGTTGCGACAGTAGGGCCCAACGGCTGAGGTAGTGGTTTATGCAAGTTAAGCGTTTTTTCGCCGCCGATATGCGTCAGGCCATGAAGCTGGTTCGTGATGAGCTGGGCGCTGATGCCGCCATTATTGGCAATCGCCGGATTGCCGGTGGTGTCGAGTTGACGGCTGCGCTGGATTACAAATTGTCGGCGCTGGCCCCGCGTGTTCCGAACATGGAACTCGAGGATGAGCTGCGCAAGACCCAGTCGCGCATCGTGACTGCACAGGCCGAATTGAGCCTGCGTGGCGACGGCGAAACCGAAGGCGACAAGACCACCAATCGCCAGTTGTTCGCCGGCCTGCCACTCACCGCTGCCGAGCCGCTGATCGAACCGACCTACGCCGAACCGCGTCGCGTGGAACCCGCCCCGGCACCTGCCGCCGGTGGCGTTGACCCACGTGCGTTCGACTCGATGCGTTTCGAGCTCAATAGCCTGCGTGAACTGATGGAAGTGCAACTTGGCTCGCTGGCCTGGAATCAGCTGCAAGGCAGCCGTCCGGCCCAGGCCAACCTTTGGCGCCGCCTGCAACGTATTGGACTGTCCGGCCCGTTGTCCCGCGATTTATTGGCTAAGATTCCCGACATTGATGAGCCTCGTCAGGCTTGGCGCATGTTGCTGGCGCACTTGGCGCGGATGATCGCCACACCGGAAATCGAGCCACTGGAAGAGGGTGGTGTGATTGCCATGGTCGGTCCTGCCGGAATGGGCAAGACCACCACCCTGGCCAAGCTCGCCGCCCGCTACGTGCTCAAGTACGGCGCGCAGAATATCGCGCTGGTGAGCATGGACAGCTTTCGCATTGGCGCCCAGGAGCAGCTCAAGACGCTCGGGCGGATTCTCAATGTGTCGGTGACCCACGTCGATCCGGGGCAGTCCCTGGTTCAGGCGCTGGAACCACTGCTGCGCAAACGCGTGGTGTTGATTGATACTGCGGGCCTTCAGGCCAGCGATCCGGCACTGCGCATGCAACTCGAAAGCCTGGCCGGACGAGGCATCAAATCAAAAAATTATCTGGTGTTGGCAACCACCAGCCAGAAACAGGTTCTGACGGCCGCTTATCATAGTTACAAGCGTTGCGGGCTCGCTGGCTGCATCCTGACTAAACTGGATGAAACGGCAAGTCTGGGCGAGGTGTTAAGCCTGGCGATCAGTCATGAGTTGCCGGTGGCCTATCTGACCGATGGCCCGCGGATTCCGGATGATTTGCATCTGCCGCGTCGTCATCAGTTGGTCAGCCGCGCCGTCAGTGTGCAAATGCAGGAAGAACCCAGCGAAGAAGCCATGGCTGATATGTTCGCTGATATTTACCACAGCCCGACCAAGCAGGTTGGCTAAGGTAGTAATGAATAGTTTTTGTACCTACATCGATGGCCTGCCATGCATTGTTCCTTTAGCGAACGCGCAGCCAGTAATGTGGCCTCCGTCTATGCAAGACAAGGTAAAGAAATAACATGGGCAGCATGCATCCCGTACAGGTGATCGCGGTGACCGGCGGCAAAGGTGGCGTCGGCAAGACTAACGTGTCAGTGAATTTGTCACTGGCCCTGGCCGAGCTCGGCCGTCGCGTCATGTTGTTGGACGCTGACCTGGGCCTGGCGAATGTCGACGTCCTGCTGGGACTGACACCCAAACGGACCCTGGCTGACGTGATCGAAGGCCGCTGTGAGCTGCGCGACGTTCTGTTGCAGGGCCCAGGCGGTATTCGAATCGTTCCGGCGGCCTCCGGCACACAGAGCATGGTTCACCTGAGTCCGGCTCAACACGCCGGCCTGATCCAGGCCTTCAGCGACATCGGCGACAACCTCGACGTCCTGGTGATCGACACCGCCGCGGGTATAGGTGACTCGGTAGTCAGTTTCGTTCGTGCAGCGCAAGAAGTCTTGCTGGTGGTCTGCGACGAACCGACTTCGATTACCGACGCCTACGCGCTGATCAAACTGCTTAACCGCGATTACGGCATGAACCGCTTCCGCGTCCTGGCCAACATGGCCCAGAGCCCGCAAGAAGGTCGCAACCTGTTCGCCAAGTTGACCAAGGTCACCGATCGCTTCCTCGACGTCGCCCTGCAGTACGTCGGCGCGGTGCCTTACGACGAAAGCGTGCGAAAGGCCGTGCAGAAGCAACGCGCCGTTTATGAAGCCTTCCCGCGTTCCAAGTGCGCCCTGGCGTTCAAGGCCATCGCGCAGAAAGTCGATACCTGGCCATTGCCTGCCAACCCGCGTGGGCACCTGGAGTTTTTTGTCGAGCGGCTCGTGCAGCAGACCGCGGGACCCGTCCTATGACAGCCAGTGGCTATAACCTCTACAAGATGTCGGCACGTGACGCGCAGTACGAGCTGATCGAGCGTTACGCGCCACTGGTCAAACGCATTGCTTACCACTTGCTGGCCCGTCTGCCAGCCAGTGTCCAGGTTGAAGACCTGATCCAGGCCGGGATGATCGGCCTGCTTGAAGTGTCGACCAAATACGACGCCAGCAAAGGCGCGAGTTTCGAGACGTACGCGGGCATACGAATCCGCGGCGCCATGCTCGATGAAGTGCGCAAGGGGGACTGGGCACCACGTTCGGTCCACCGAAATACCCGCATGGTCAGTGACGCAATTCGCTCTATTGAAGCTAAAACCGGCCGTGACGCTAAAGATCACGAGGTTGCGGCCGAACTCCAATTGAGTCTCGACGATTATTACGGGATTTTGAACGACACCCTGGGCAGCCGCTTATTCAGTTTCGACGATCTGTTGCAGGACGGCGAACACGAAGGGCTGCACGAGGATGGCGCGAGTGCTCATCTCGAGCCGTCACGCGATCTGGAAGATGAACGCTTCCAGGCAGCGCTGGCGGACGCGATTGCCAATTTGCCGGAGCGTGAGCGACTGGTGTTGGCGCTGTACTACGACGAAGAGTTGAATCTCAAGGAAATCGGTGAGGTCCTGGGGGTCAGCGAATCGCGGGTCAGCCAGTTACACAGCCAGTGCGCGGCCCGTTTGCGGGGGCGTTTGGGGGAGTGGCGAGCGCGCTGAAGGCAGTGTGGGGACACTGCGAACGAGGCTGGTGTGGTTTTGAACGGCACCGGTCGCGATCTGTTGTGCTCCAGACAGTCATCGAATGCATTGCCGGATTGATTGAAATGGCGCGTCCAGGTGCTGGGCGCGTTTAAGTCTGCTTGGAGGTCGAATTGGACAAGAACATGAAAATCCTCATCGTTGATGACTTCTCAACGATGCGGCGGATCATAAAAAACCTGTTGCGTGACCTTGGGTTCACCAACACGGTTGAGGCCGACGATGGCACTACTGCCATTCCGGTTCTCAACAGCGGAAGCATCGACTTTCTGGTAACGGACTGGAACATGCCTGGCATGACCGGTATCGATCTGCTGCGCCATGTGCGTGCCGATGAAAAACTCAAGCACCTGCCGGTGTTGATGGTGACCGCTGAAGCCAAGCGCGAGCAGATCATCGAAGCGGCCCAGGCCGGTGTAAACGGCTATGTGGTCAAACCCTTCACGGCCCAGGCGTTGAAAGACAAAATCGAGAAGATTTTCGAACGCATCGGTTGAACTGCGCCACGGGGGAGCTATGGAGCATAAAGAATCATCCCAGGGCGATTTCGAATCGACCCTGAAAAAACACGCCGTCGAACTGGTCGCGAGCCTTGAAAAGGGCAGGTTCGGCGATGCTGTGCAATTGATCCATGAGCTCAATCAGACCCGTGACCGCGGCCTGTATCAGGAAGTGGGCAAGCTCACCCGCGAGCTGCACAGCGCGATCGTCAATTTCCAGATTGACCCGCACATGCCGCAAGCCGAGGAAGTGTCACAGATCACCGATGCCACCGAGCGTCTGGGATATGTGGTCAAGCTGACCGAAGCCGCGGCCAACCGCACCATGGACCTGGTGGAAAACGCCACGCCGCTGGTCAATAGCCTGGCTGACGAAGCCCGGGCGTTGAGCACGGATTGGGGACGGTTCATGCGCCGCGAAGTCGGCGCTGAAGAGTTCCGCGAACTGGCCCGCCGGATCGACGGTTTCCTGACACGCAGCAACGAAGACAACCGCAGGGTGTCGAGCAACCTGAACGACATTTTGCTGGCTCAGGATTACCAGGACCTCACCGGTCAGGTCATCAAGCGCGTGACTCAATTGGTCACCGAAGTTGAAAGCAACCTGCTCAAGCTCGTACTCATGGCCAGCCAGGTAGACCGCTTTGCGGGTATCGAACATGACCGTGAATCGATGCTGGCTGAAAAAGATCCGCAAAAACATCTCTCTCAGGGTGAAGGTCCGCAGATTCATGCCGATAAAAGAGAAGACGTTGTGTCCGGTCAGGACGATGTGGACGATTTGTTATCCAGCCTAGGATTTTAGAGTTTTAGCATTTTAGGTTTTTTAGGTTTTTTAGGTTTTTAGACCTCAGGAGCACCCCCTTAATGAGCTTCGGCGCCGATGAAGAGATCCTTCAGGATTTCCTGGTTGAGGCCGGCGAGATTCTAGAGCAACTGTCCGAACAGCTGGTCGAGCTGGAAAGCCGACCGGATGATGCGGACTTGCTCAATGCAATTTTTCGCGGTTTTCACACTGTAAAAGGGGGCGCTGGCTTCCTCCAGCTCAACGAGCTGGTGGAGTGCTGCCACATCGCCGAGAACGTGTTCGACATCCTGCGCAAGGGTGAGCGTCGCGTTGATTCGGAACTGATGGATGTGGTCCTTGAAGCGCTGGACGCGGTGAACAGCATGTTCGGCGAAGTCCGCGAGCGTAGCCCGGTCACGGCTGCGACACCTGAATTGCTGGCGGCTCTGGCCCGTCTGGCCGAGCCGCAAACAGCTGATGAACAAGCATCGGTTGCTGAAGTGGCGCAAGCACCTGCCGCTGACAGTGAATCGAACGACATCACCGATAACGAATTCGAACAACTGCTGGACTCGCTCAACGCCGTCAAGGCTGAGGCCGAAGCGCCGGTTACCGCGCCAATGCCGGTCAACGATGCCGCAGCCAGCGACGAAATCACCGATGCCGAGTTCGAGTCGTTGCTCGATCAGCTGCACGGTAAAGGCCAGTTCGCTGTCGATGCGGTGGTCGCTGCGCCAGCCGCACCTGCTGCCCCGAAAGCAGCAGGCGACAGCTCCGACATTACTGACGACGAATTTGAAGCACTGCTCGACCAGCTGCACGGCAAAGGCAACTTCGCGGTGGATGCGCTGGAGTCGGCCATTGCTTCGGTGGCGGTGCCGGCTGCGCCAACAGCCGCCGCGGCGGGCGGCGATCTGATCTCCGATCACGAGTTCGAAGCGCTGCTCGACGAATTGCACGGCAAAGGCAAGTTCAGCGAAGTCGGCACAGGTTCTGCCACCTCTTCCGTCGCGGCCCCGGTCGCCAAGGCAGTCGCACCGGCACCGGCACTGGTTGCCAAGGCGCCTGAGCCGAAAGCCGAAACGCCGAAACCGGTCGCCGCCGCTGCACCGGCCCCGGCCCGTGCCCCCGCCGCGCCGCCACCGGAAAAACCGGCCAGCGAAGCCGAGACCACGGTGCGGGTCGATACCGCGCGCCTCGACGAAATCATGAACATGGTGGGTGAATTGGTACTGGTGCGTAACCGCCTGGTTCGCCTGGGTGCCAACAGTGCTGATGAGGCCATGTCCAAGGCTGTATCGAACCTCGACGTGGTCACGGCTGACCTGCAAACCGCGGTCATGAAGACCCGGATGCAACCGATCAAGAAGGTGTTCGGGCGCTTCCCGCGTCTGGTTCGCGACCTGGCTCGCCAGCTCAAGAAAGAAATCAACCTGGAACTGGTCGGCGAAGAAACCGACCTCGACAAGAACCTCGTCGAGGCCCTGGCCGACCCGCTGGTCCACTTGGTGCGCAACGCGGTCGACCACGGCATCGAGTCGCCGGAAGAGCGCGAAGCCTCGGGCAAATCCCGTGGCGGCAAGGTGGTCCTCGCGGCGGAACAGGAAGGCGACCACATCCTGCTTTCGATTTCCGATGACGGCAAAGGCATGGATCCGAATGTCCTGCGCTCCATCGCGGTAAAACGCGGTGTGATGGACAAGGACGCAGCGGATCGCTTGAGCGACACCGAGTGCTACAACCTGATTTTCGCGCCAGGGTTCTCGACCAAAACCGAGATCTCCGACGTGTCGGGTCGTGGCGTGGGCATGGACGTGGTGAAAACCAAGATCTCCCAGCTCAACGGTTCGATCAATATCTACTCGACCAAGGGCCAGGGCTCGAAGATCGTCATCAAGGTTCCGTTGACCCTGGCGATCATGCCGACGCTGATGGTCATGCTCGGCAACCAGGCGTTTGCGTTCCCGCTGGTGAACGTCAACGAGATCTTCCACCTCGACCTGTCGACCACCAACGTGGTGGACGGCCAGGAAGTGGTGATCGTGCGCGACAAGGCGCTGCCACTGTTTTACCTCAAGCGCTGGCTGGTCAGCTCCGCCGCTCACGAAGAGCAGCGCGAAGGCCATGTGGTGATCCTTTCGGTGGGCACACAGCGGATCGGCTTTGTTGTCGATCAGTTGGTGGGCCAGGAAGAAGTGGTCATCAAGCCATTGGGCAAAATGCTCCAGGGAACCCCGGGCATGTCGGGCGCCACCATCACCGGTGACGGCCGTATTGCGCTGATTCTCGATGTTCCGAGCATGCTCAAGCGTTACGCCACGCGGCGTATTTGATTCTGGTGGGGCGGGGCGACTGAGCCTCGCTCCGTCTAATGGAGTGTTTATGGCAGTCAAAGTCCTGGTGGTGGACGATTCGGGGTTTTTCCGCCGCCGCGTCTCGGAAATTCTTTCAGCGGATTCGAATATCCAGGTCGTCGGTACGGCGACCAACGGAAAAGAGGCGATCGATCAGGCCCTGGCCCTCAAGCCGGACGTGATCACCATGGACTACGAGATGCCCATGATGGATGGCATCACGGCTGTTCGACACATCATGCAGCGCTGCCCGACGCCGGTATTGATGTTCTCCTCGCTGACCCACGAAGGCGCACGGGTCACCCTCGATGCGCTGGACGCCGGCGCCGTCGATTTCCTGCCGAAGAATTTTGAAGACATCTCCCGTAACCCGGACAAGGTCAAGCAACTGCTGTGCGAGAAGATTCTCAGCATTTCGCGCAGTAACCGGCGCGCCAATACCTACAGCGCTCCGGCCCCTGTCGCCGTGCCAGTCCCGACGCCAGCGCCTGTGCCTGCAAGCGTCAGCAGTTACAGCAGCAGCGCACCGTCGCGCCCCGCGCCGGCACCGATACCGGCTCGCACGCACGCCCCTGCGCCGTCCGCCCCATCGTCGCCCGCGCCGAAACGCAAAGCCTACAAACTGGTTGCCATCGGCACGTCCACCGGCGGTCCGGTTGCGCTGCAACGGGTCCTGACCCAGTTGCCGGCCAACTTCCCGGCGCCGCTCGTGTTGATCCAGCACATGCCGGCGGCGTTCACCAAAGCCTTCGCCGAACGCCTGGACAAGCTCTGCCGCATCAGGGTCAAGGAAGCCGAGGATGGCGACATCCTGCGCCCTGGCCTGGCGTTGCTGGCCCCGGGTGGCAAGCAAATGATGATCGACGGCCGTGGCGCGGTGAAAATCCTGCCGGGCGACGAGCGTCTGAATTACAAACCAAGCGTGGACATCACCTTCGGTTCGGCCGCCAAGTCCTACGGCGACAAAGTTCTGGCGGTCGTACTGACCGGCATGGGCGCCGACGGTCGCGAAGGTGCTCGCCTGCTCAAGCATAGCGGCAGTGCGGTCTGGGCTCAGGATGAAGCCAGTTGCGTGATCTACGGCATGCCGATGGCCATCGTCAAAGCCGATCTCGCGGACGCGATCTACGGGTTGGAAGATATTGGCAAGCACCTGGTTGAGGCCTGTATCTGATGGATGTTTTAAGTCTTATCGGCATCATCATGGCGTTCGTCGCCATCATTGGCGGCAACTACCTTGAAGGCGGCCACCTCGGGGCGCTGGCTAACGGACCGGCAGCGCTGATCGTCCTTGGTGGGACCATCGGCGCAGCGTTGCTGCAATCGCCGATGAGCGCCTTCAAGCGCGCCATGCAAATCCTTGGCTGGATTCTGTTTCCGCCTCGCGTTGACCTGGCCGGTGGCATTGATCGCGTGGTGAACTGGAGCCTGACTGCCCGCAAGGAAGGTTTGCTCGGCCTGGAAGGGGTGGCCGATGCCGAACCCGACAGCTACTCGCGCAAAGGCTTGCAACTGCTGGTTGACGGTGCCGAACCGGAAGCGATTCGCAGCATTCTCGAAGTGGATTTCTACACCCAGGAAAGCCGCGACATCGAAGCCGCCAAAGTCTTCGAAAGCATGGGTGGCTACGCGCCGACCATCGGCATCATCGGTGCGGTGATGGGCCTGATCCATGTCATGGGCAACCTGGCCGATCCGAGCCAACTGGGCAGCGGCATTGCCGTGGCCTTCGTCGCCACCATCTATGGCGTGGCCAGTGCCAACCTGGTGTTGCTGCCGATTGCCGCCAAGCTCAAGTCCGTCGCCTTGCGCCAGTCGCGTTATCGGGAAATGTTGCTGGAAGGGATCCTGTCGATTGCCGAAGGTGAAAACCCTCGCTCTATTGAGTTGAAGCTTCAGGGCTTCATGGATTGATGGGGGTAATGGATTATGGCCCGTCGTCGGCAACCTGAAGAACATGTAAACCATGAACGCTGGCTCGTTTCCTATGCCGACTTCATCACGTTGCTGTTCGCGTTCTTCGTCGTCATGTACTCGATCTCGTCGATCAACGAAGGCAAGTACAAAGTCATCTCGCAAGCGTTGATCGGGGTCTTCACCGACGCGGATCGCTCCCTCAAGCCGATCCCGATTGGTGAGGAGCGACCGATGACGGTGACGCCGGCCAAGCCCTTGGTGAAAGACAGTGAGCAGGTCGATGCCGGTGTCGCCGGCTCCACCGACCCGCTGAAAAGCATCGCCGATGACATCAGCGCGGCGTTCGGTGACCTGATCAGTTCCAATCAGATGACCGTGCGTGGCAATGAGTTGTGGGTTGAGATCGAACTCAATTCGAGCCTGTTATTTGGCAGTGGCGATGCAATGCCCAGTGACATCGCGTTCAACATCATCGACAAGGTGGCCCGGATCCTGAAACCGTTCGACAACCCGATTCATGTCGAAGGCTTTACCGACGATCAGCCGATCCGCACCGCGCAGTACCCGACCAACTGGGAACTGTCTTCGGCTCGTTCCGCGAGCATCGTGCGCATGCTGGCGATGCAGGGCGTAAACCCTGGGCGCCTGGCGTCCGTGGGATACGGCGAATTCCAGCCGGTGGCCAACAACGCCACCGCTGAAGGCCGCGCTCGCAACCGTCGAGTGGTGCTGGTGGTTTCGCGCAATCTCGATGTACGCCGCAGCCTGACCGGCACCGGTACCGCTCATGCGCAACCGGACGCCGCATTGAAGCGTGCTGGCACACAAACTGCACCAACCCCGCTCAAGTCGCCGGGACGAGAGAGTGCCGTCAATTCTCCGTCACCCGCATTAACACGTTGAGCTATTTCTCGGTTTACCCTGTCGACCGAGCGGAAACATTCGAATGAGAGTCTGGGCAGTTGCCAATCAAAAGGGTGGTGTTGGTAAAACCACTTCCTCAATCGCTTTAGCCGGTTTGCTGGCCGAGGCGGGCAAACGCGTGGTTGTGGTCGATCTCGACCCGCACGGCTCCATGACCAGCTACTTCGGCTACGACCCCGACACCCTGGAACACAGCAGCTACGACTTGTTCCTGCACAAGGGCAGTGTGCCGCAGGGCTTGCCCGGTCAGTTGTTGTTGCCCACCAGCCACGAAAGCATTTCGCTGTTGCCCTCCAGCACCGCGCTGGCCACGCTTGAGCGTCAGTCGCCGGGGCAAAGTGGTTTGGGCCTCGTCATCGCCAAGAGCCTGGCGCAGTTGTGGCAAGACTTCGATTACGCCGTGATCGACAGCCCGCCGTTGCTCGGCGTACTGATGGTCAATGCCTTGGCGGCAAGCCAGCAGTTGGTGATCCCGGTACAGACCGAGCACCTGGCCGTCAAAGGTCTGGAACGCATGGTCAACACCCTGGCGATGATCAACCGCTCGCGCAAGCAGGCGCTGCCGTTCACCGTCATCCCGACCTTGTTCGACCGCCGCACCCAGGCTTCCCTCGGAACCCTGCGGGTGCTGCGCGACAAATACCCGGAAGAAATCTGGCAAGGCTACATCCCGGTCGACACCCGCTTGCGGGATGCGAGCAGGGCCGGGCTCACGCCTTCGCAGTTTGACGGCAAGAGCCGCGGCGTTCTCGCTTACCGCGCGCTGCTCAAGCATTTGCTGGTGCAGCAATCTGTTGCGCAGGTGGCTTGAGATGAACCTTCCTTGCGGGGTGCTTGAATGAATCGGCCGGTGAAAATCACCTCTCGCCCGCAACTCGCGCTCCAGAATTACCTGGACGGCTTGCTGCAAGACGCGACCGAGGAGTTGGCGCCGCTCATCGAAGCGCTAGTCGAGGTGGGCGAGCCAGAAAGAACTCTGGATGAGTTTCAGTTGGCGGTGCTCGAAGAGCAGGCCCGGGATGCGCGCCCTGTGGCGGTGGTTGCAGCCCCGGTAATTGCCCCTGTGATTGCTTGCGAGGCCAAAGCGCCAGCGCCTGTCATGGACGTGCCGGCACCTGTCCTGGCACCGGTATCGACCGTCGAACCATTGCTGCAAACGTTGGTGTCGCCGGTCGTCGACGTTCACTTGCCACCGAGCAACACTGCGCCTGCGGTGGAAACTGATGGGCGTCCTTTGTGGGCCGCTGAGCCCTTCGAATGCCTGTTGTTCGACGTCGCCGGCCTGACACTGGCGGTGCCATTGGTGTGCCTGGGGTCGATTTATTCCTTGGCCGGTCACGAGCTGACGCCGCTGTTCGGTCAGCCAGAATGGTTCCTCGGGATTCTGCCGAGCCAGGCCGGCAACCTGAAAGTATTGGACACCGCGCGTTGGGTCATGCCTGACCGCTACCGCGATGATTTCCGTCAGGGCCTGCAATACGTCATTTCGGTTCAGGGTTATGAGTGGGGGCTGGCGGTGCATCAAGTCAGCCGCTCGTTGCGCCTGGACCCCAACGAAATCAAATGGCGCAGTCACCGTGGTCAACGGCCATGGCTGGCGGGCACTGTAATTGAACACATGTGTGCATTGCTCGACGTTTCCGCGCTGGCCGAGCTGATCGCCAGTGGCGGCGCAAGGCACCTGAGCAGTATTAAAAAGCCGGCTCACAAACCAACATAAAAACACGCGACGGCAGTGACTGCCGACGTACAGAACACACACCGCCAGGGCGGTTTTTTGAGGGGTCAGGGTATGAATGATAAGGCGACGGCTGCAAAGGGTTCCGAAGATCCGATCCTGCAATGGGTAACCTTCAAGCTGGACAACGAAACCTACGGCATCAACGTGATGCGCGTTCAGGAAGTCCTGCGCTACACCGAAATCGCCCCGGTTCCGGGTGCTCCGAGCTACGTCCTGGGCATCATCAACCTGCGCGGTAACGTGGTCACCGTGATCGACACCCGTCAGCGCTTCGGCCTGATGAACGCAGAGATCAGCGACAACACCCGTATCGTCATCATCGAAGCCGACAAGCAGGTTGTCGGGATCATGGTCGACAGCGTGGCTGAAGTGGTTTACCTGCGTCAGTCGGAAATCGAAACCGCGCCAAACGTCGGTAACGAAGAGTCCGCCAAGTTCATTCAAGGCGTGTGCAACAAGAACAACGAATTGCTGATCCTGGTCGAGCTGGACAAGATGATGAGCGAAGAAGAATGGTCGGATCTGGAGAACATCTGATTGATTCTTGAGGTTGCGGTCATTGTCCTGTTCCTCTTCTGGGCAGGCACGCTGGCGATGTTTCTGGCGTACATACGCGGTCAACGACTGATCGCCGCACAACAGGCTCAGGGCGATGCGCTACGGGATCAGCGCATCAAAGACCTGGCCAAACGCGTGGACGACTACCAGAACGGCAACGTGCGCATGGGTGAAGACCTGCACGAACTGCGCGCGGTGGTCCGCCCGTTGCCGGACAAACTGGCTCAACTGGAGCAGCGCGACCCGACGAGCCTGTCGTTTGCCCAGGCGGCGCGACTGGTGGGGATGGGCGCTACGGTTGATGAACTGACTCAGTCCTGCGGGTTGACCCAGGCTGAGGCGGAGTTGATGCGCAAGCTGCACAAGAACTGATTTTTGCGGGGTGGTTTAGATCGCTTTCGCGAGCAGGCTCGCTCCCACAGGGGAACGGTGGTGAACACAAAAAGTGTGAACACCGCGAACCCTGTGGGAGCGGCGGTGCGACAATTCGACTTGCCCGCGATGGCGTCCTCGAAAACTCAGTAATCATCCCCGCGACCGGTAATGTCCTTCTCCACCATTCCCACCTCCGAATCATGCCCCGCCGGAAACTTGCCCTTCAAATTCCACGCAAACGCAATTATCTCGGCAATCGTGCGGTACAACTCCTCGGGAATACTGTCCCCCAATTCCATCTTCGCCAGCAGCCTCACCAGCTCAGGGTTTTCGTAGATCGGCACTTCGCAGTCGCGGGCGAGACGTAGAATCTCATCAGCCAGCTCTTCGTCACCCTTGGCCGTGAGGGTAGGGGCGTGGCTGCCGTCGTATTTGAGGGCGATGGCCTGGCGTGGGACGTCGGGGTTTCTCATGCGGTTTCGTCGACCCAGCGTTGTTCGAGACGGGTTTGAGGGCCTTGTGGTGGTGTGCCCAGGTGGCAATCCAGATCGCCGACGTTCAGGCCCGACGCCAGCAGGCGTTCGCGCAGCCCGGCCAGGTTGTTTTCAATCAGGCTCGCGGTGTACGGACGTTCAGCCCACAGCTGGCTTGACAGGCTGCCCTTGATCAACTGCGCCTGAATCTGCAGCGGGCCCAGCGGCTCCATGTCGAACGCCAGGTCGACGCGCCACAGTGGTTGTTTCGGCTCATGTTCGTCGCGACGTTCGTGCGGTTGTTCCTTCTCGGGGGCTTCTTCGCGTTGGAACTTGACCTGCAACGGCACGATGTCCTGCAAGTTGCGCATCGGGATTTCCAGCTGCCAGGTGCTGAGCAGGCGACCGTCGTCTGTCACGCCGGTTTGTTCCAGACTCGACAGTTGATGGCTTTGCAGGCGCGAAACGGCGGCCGCCGCCAAACGCAGCAAGTGCTCCAGATCCCCTTCACCGTCCTGGCTTTGGAGCAGGCGTTCGGGCAGCGGGAAACGGGTCGGCAGCGGTTTGGCGTTAACCTGGCCGAGCATGCCGAGGGCGCTGCGCACGAAACTCGGCATTGCCTGCACCAATGTGTTGGCGGCAATGATTGCGTTGAGGTTGGTATTGGCCGGCAGCCCCGGTGTCAGTTGCGCGATCAGCTTGAGCAAATCGCTTTTCATGTCCGGGGCCAGCGTCGGGTTCTGCCCGGTCAGCAGTTTTGCTTCGAGGAACAGGCCACTGTTGGCCAGCGCTTGAGCCAGGCCCTTTGGCGTGCTCAGTTGCTGAATATCCGGCAGACCGGCGAGCAGTTTTTCCACGGCAACGCGCAGGTCGCTGGAGGTTGGATCCGACGAAGGCTGCGGTGACAGGTTTTGCAGGGCTCTGATCAAGCCATCCAGCGAGCCTTGACGATTTTGCTGGCTGAGCAGTTGCTGCGTCACGGCCAATTGTTCCTGGCGGCTGCTCAACGGGACGAATTTCAGCGTCTGGGTGTCTTGCACCATTGCACTTAACAAGGTGCCGATGCGCAGGGGCGTCGGGCTGTCGATGCTCAGTGTGCTGCCGCTCAGCACCGTGTTCAGCAGGCCCACCATCGAGCGAAACACTGTCGGTTGCCCCGGTACCTGTGGCAGCACCTGCGAGGTCAGCACTTTGCCTTGCAACAAGGTACCGACCGGCAGTTGTGCGGTGTCGATGCGGGTGAGTGTGGCGACGCTTGTGGCATTGGCCTGTTGCACGGTGATGGCCAGGTTGCTCGCCGACGGTTGAGTGATCGCCAGGCGGGTGCCTTGGGGCAGCGGTTGAGTGCTGGTGGCCTGGAGCGTGCTCTGGCGACCGCTGTCGAGGGTGACTTTGAGCAACAGTTGAAAGGTCTGATCCTGCTGCTTGAGCGACAGCACTTCAGCCTTGGCGGTCTGCCCGACGGCGATCAGGCCCTCCATCGGCGTCAGCAACTTCAGCTGGTCGCCACTGACCACCAACGGTCGCGAAGTCGCGGGCGTGGTCTGCGGCAGTGGGAGGATGTTCATTTCGCCTGTCATACGCGGTCACAACCTGAGGAAATTGCACGCTTTAGAGTAGGGCATGGCATGTATAATGCCGCCCGTCTTTCGGGGAGTGGCGAAAACATTGCAATTGTTTGACGCCGCTCTCTAGAACCAGCCGCCAATGCATCTATGCTGCATCTCTTTAGCGGCCGCCTCGCCGCCGACTTGAACCGCAAAAGGCCCGTGATCCCTTGACCAGCCCTGTCCTGCAAACCGTTGCCCTCGCTTGTGAGCGAGACCTTCGGCTGCTCTTCGAAAATCTCGATTTGAGACTGGCGAGTGGCGAAATGGTGCAAATCAGCGGTCCCAACGGCAGTGGCAAGACCAGCCTGTTGCGCTTGCTGAGCGGTCTGATGCAGCCGACCGCCGGTCAAGTGCTGCTCAACGGCCAGCCGCTCAATGAGCAACGGTTCGAGCTGGCGCGCAACCTGCTGTGGATCGGTCATGCTGCCGGCATCAAGGAGCTGCTGACCCCCGAGGAAAACCTCAGCTGGCTCTGCGCCCTGCATCATCCGGCGTCCCATGAGGCCATCTGGCAAGCGCTGGCTGCTGTCGGACTGCGCGGTTTCGAGGATGTTCCCTGCCACACGCTGTCTGCTGGCCAGCATCGCCGTGTGGCGCTGGCGCGGTTGTACCTGGACAGCCCGCCGCTGTGGATTCTCGATGAACCGTTCACCGCGCTCGACAAACAAGGCGTGGCGCAACTCGAAGAACACCTGGCTGCACACTGCGAGCAGGGCGGCATGGTCGTGTTGACCACGCACCACACGCTGACCCGGATGCCGGTCGGCTATCGCGACATTGATCTGGGGAATTGGGCCGTATGAGTGTTTTCGGCCTGTTGGTCGCCCGTGAGGCCCGTTTGTTGTTCCGCCGTCCTGCGGAACTGGCCAATCCGCTGGTATTCTTCGCCATCGTGGTGGCGCTGTTCCCATTGGCAGTCGGCCCCGAGGCTCAATTGTTGCAAACCTTGTCTCCGGGACTGGTCTGGGTGGCCGCTCTTTTATCGGTTTTGCTCTCGCTGGACGGGCTTTTCCGCAGTGATTTCGAAGACGGATCGCTTGAACAGTGGGTCCTTTCGTCGCACCCTCTGCCTCTTCTGGTTTTGGCCAAGGTACTGGCACACTGGGCCTTCTCTGGCCTGGCACTGGTTTTGCTCGCTCCACTGCTGGCGTTGATGCTCGGTCTACCTGCCGCTTGTCTGCCGGTGTTGCTGCTTTCTTTATTGCTGGGTACACCGGTGCTGAGCCTGCTCGGTGCGGTGGGCGCAGCCCTGACGGTGGGATTGAAGCGAGGTGGCCTGTTGCTGGCACTGCTGATTCTGCCGTTGTACATCCCGGTGTTGATTCTCGGCAGTGGCGCCTTGCAGGCAGCCTTGCAGGGCATGCCGGCGACCGGTTATCTCTTGTGGCTTGGCAGCCTGACCGCCCTGGCGATAACCCTGACACCGTTTGCAATAGCTGCTGGCCTGAAGATCAGCGTCGGCGAATAATGAGGTCTGGTTAAAATTTGACCAGTAAAGACCCAGCCCTTCACAGCGAAGGGCAACCGTGATGGAAACAGTATGAACTGGACGTGGTTTCACAAGCTCGGCTCGCCCAAATGGTTTTACGGCATCAGCGGCAAACTCCTGCCCTGGCTGAGCGTCGCGGCGTTGCTGCTGATCGGCGTGGGAGTCGTTTGGGGCTTGGCCTTCGCGCCGCCCGACTACCAGCAAGGCAACAGCTTTCGCATCATCTATATCCACGTTCCCGCCGCGATGCTGGCGCAGTCCTGTTACGTGATGCTGGCCGTGTGCGGCATTGTCGGACTGGTGTGGAAGATGAAACTGGCCGACGTCGCCCTGCAATGCGCGGCGCCTATCGGTGCCTGGATGACCGCCGTGGCGCTGGTCACCGGCGCAATCTGGGGCAAACCGACCTGGGGTTCGTGGTGGGTCTGGGATGCACGACTGACGTCCATGCTTATTTTGCTGTTTCTGTACTTCGGTCTTATTGCGCTGGGCAACGCCATCAGCAATCGTGACAGCGCCGCCAAGGCTTGCGCGGTATTGGCGATTGTCGGTGTGATCAACATTCCGATCATTAAATACTCGGTGGAGTGGTGGAACACCCTGCACCAGGGCGCGACCTTCACCCTCACCGAAAAACCGGCGATGCCGGCTGAAATGTGGCTGCCTCTGCTACTGACGGTGCTGGGCTTCTACTGTTTCTTCGGTGCTGTTCTGTTGCTGCGCATGCGTCTTGAAGTGCTCAAGCGCGAAGCGCGTGCCAGCTGGGTCAAGGCCGAAGTACAGAACAGTCTGGAGGCCGCTCGATGAGTTTTGCTTCATTCGGCGACTTCCTCGCCATGGGCCATCACGCCCTGTATGTCTGGTCAGCCTATGGCATCTGCCTGGCGGTCCTGGCCCTCAACGTGGCGGCGCCGATCCTGGCCCGCAAGCGGTATCTGCAACAAGAGGCGCGTCGTCTGCGCCGGGAGAACGGCAAGTGAATCCGCTGCGCAAAAAGCGTCTTATCATCATTCTCGCGATTCTGGTCGGTGTCGGTGCTGCCGTCGGGCTGGCCCTGAGCGCCCTGCAGCAGAACATCAATCTGTTTTACACCCCGACCCAGATCGCCAATGGCGAAGCGCCGCAGGACACGCGTATTCGGGCGGGCGGCATGGTCGAGAAAGGTTCGCTGCAACGTTCCGGCGACTCGCTGGACGTGAAATTCATCGTCACCGACTTCAATAAATCCGTGACCATCACCTATCGCGGCATTCTTCCGGACCTGTTCCGTGAAGGGCAGGGCATTGTCGCTCTGGGCAAAATCAACGCCGACGGTGTGGTGGTGGCCGACGAAGTGCTGGCCAAACACGATGAGAAATACATGCCGCCGGAAGTGACGAAGGCCCTGAAAGACAGCGGCCAGTCGGCGCCTACACAAGCCAAAGAGGGTTAATTGATGACATCGGGAATCTTTATCCCTGAGCTTGGCCACCTGGCCATGATCCTGGCGCTGTGTTTCGCGGTGGCTCAGGCCGTGGTGCCGTTGCTCGGTGCCTGGCGCGGTGACCGCTTGTGGATGAGCCTCGCGCAGCCGGCTGCCTGGGGCCAGTTCACTTTTCTGGTGTTTGCCTTCGGGTGCCTGACGTACGCGTTCATGGCCGACGACTTCTCGGTCGCCTACGTCGCGAACAACTCCAACAGCGCCTTGCCGTGGTACTACAAATTCAGCGCAGTGTGGGGCGCGCACGAAGGGTCATTGCTGCTGTGGGCATTGATCCTTGGCGGCTGGACCTTCGCGGTGTCGGTGTTCTCCCGACAGTTGCCGCAAGTCATGCTGGCGCGGGTACTGGCCGTGATGGGCATGATCAGCACCGGTTTCCTGCTGTTCCTGATTCTCACCTCCAACCCGTTCAAGCGCATCCTGCCGCAAATGCCCAGCGATGGCGCCGACCTCAATCCGCTGCTGCAGGACATCGGCCTGATCGTGCACCCGCCGATGCTGTACATGGGTTACGTCGGTTTCTCGGTGGCCTTCGCTTTTGCCATCGCGGCGTTGATGGGCGGTCGCCTTGATGCGGCGTGGGCGCGCTGGTCGCGTCCTTGGACCATCGTTGCCTGGGCGTTTCTCGGCATCGGCATCACCCTCGGTTCGTGGTGGGCGTACTACGAACTCGGCTGGGGTGGCTGGTGGTTCTGGGACCCGGTTGAAAACGCCTCCTTCATGCCTTGGCTGGTGGGTACGGCGCTGATTCACTCGTTGGCGGTCACGGAAAAACGTGGCGTGTTCAAGAGCTGGACCGTGCTGCTGGCCATTGCCGCGTTCTCGTTAAGTTTGCTCGGCACGTTCCTCGTGCGTTCCGGCGTGCTGACCTCGGTTCACGCGTTTGCGTCCGACCCTGAACGCGGTGTGTTCATCCTGATCTTCCTGCTGTTTGTGGTCGGCGGTTCGCTGACGCTGTTCGCCCTGCGCGCACCGGTGGTCAAGAGCCAGGTGGGCTTTAACCTCTGGTCCAGGGAAACCCTGCTGCTGGGGAACAACCTGGTGCTGGTGGTCGCCGCTTCGATGATCCTGCTCGGTACCTTGTACCCGCTGATTCTGGATGCGATGACCGGCGCCAAGCTGTCGGTCGGCCCACCGTACTTCAACGCGCTGTTCATTCCGTTGATGGCGTTGCTGATGATGGTGATGGCGGTCGGCATGCTGGTGCGCTGGAAAGACACCCCGGTCAAATGGCTGATGAGCATGCTCACCCCGGTCTTGCTGGGCAGTGCTGCACTGGCTGTAATTGCCGGCGTCGCTTACGGCGATTTCAACTGGGCAGTCATCGCGACCTTCATGCTCGCGGCCTGGGTGTTGTTGGCCGGAGTGCGTGACATTGTCGACAAGACTCGCCACAAAGGTCTGATCAAAGGCCTGCCGACCCTGACCCGCAGTTATTGGGGCATGCAGATCGCTCACCTCGGTATCGCCGTGTGTGCGCTCGGCGTCGTGCTGTCGAGCCAGAACAGTGCCGAGCGTGACCTGCGCCTGGCGCCGGGCGAGTCCATGGATCTGGGCGGTTACCACTTCGTGTTCGAAGGCGCCAAGCACTTCGAAGGCCCGAACTTCACCTCTGACAAGGGCACCATCCGGGTGATCCGCGACGGCAAGGAAGTCAGCGTGCTGCACCCGGAAAAACGCCTCTACACCGTGCAGAACTCGGTGATGACCGAAGCCGGGATCGACGCCGGTTTCACCCGCGACCTCTATGTAGCTCTCGGCGAACCGCTGGGCGATGGCGCCTGGGCCGTGCGCGTTCACGTCAAACCGTTCGTGCGCTGGATCTGGTTCGGCGGCTTGCTGACTGGTTTCGGCGGATTGCTGGCGGCGCTGGATCGGCGTTATCGGGTCAAAGTGCAAAGCCGCGTGCGTGAAGCACTGGGCATGACGGGAGCCGCTGCATGAGACGTTGGTTGATGCTGTTGCCACTGGTGATTTTTCTGGTGGTGGCTGTTTTCCTGTATCGCGGGTTGTACCTCGACCCGGCCGAGTTGCCTTCGGCGATGATCAACAAGCCGTTCCCGGAGTTTTCCCTGCCATCGGTGCAAGGTGACAAGACGCTGACCAAGGCTGACATTGTTGGTAAACCGGCACTGGTCAACGTCTGGGGCACCTGGTGCATTTCCTGCCGGGTCGAGCACCCGGTGCTGAACAAACTGGCCCAGCAGGGCGTGGTGATCTATGGCATCAACTACAAGGACGTCAACGCTGATGCCTTGAAGTGGCTGGAGGAATTTCACAACCCGTACCAGCTGGACATCCGCGACGATGCGGGCTCCCTTGGCCTGAACCTCGGCGTGTACGGCGCGCCGGAAACCTTTTTCATCGACGCCAAAGGCATCATCCGTGACAAGTTTGTCGGCGTAATCGACGAGCAGGTCTGGCGCGAAAAACTGGCGGCCAAGTATCAGGCGCTGGTCGATGAGGGCAAGCCATGAAGCGCTGGATAGCTGCAGCGGTATTGGGCTTGAGCATGGCCGGCGTGGCGCACGCCGCCATCGACACCTACGAGTTCGCCAAAGAAGGTGATCGCGAGCGTTTTCGCGAGCTGACCAAAGAACTGCGTTGCCCCAAGTGCCAGAATCAGGACATCGCCGACTCCAACGCGCCGATCGCCGCCGACCTGCGCAAAGAGATCTTCCGCATGCTCGGTGAGGGCAAGGACAATCAGCAGATCATCGACTTCATGGTCGACCGCTACGGTGATTTCGTCCGTTACAAACCCGCACTCAACGCCAAGACGGCACTGCTCTGGTTCGGCCCGGCCGGCCTGTTGCTGGGCGGTTTTGTGATCATCGCCGTGATCGTCCGCCGTCGTCGCGTACAACGCGCTGAAACCCCGGACGCGCTTTCTGCCGAGGAGCGTGAGCGCCTCGACCACCTGTTGGATAAAACCAAGAATGATTGATTTCTGGCTTGCTGCAGGTCTGCTACTTCTGGTTGCCCTGAGTTTTCTGTTGATCCCGGTTCTGCGTGGTCGTCGCGCGCAACTTGAAGAGGATCGTACTGCCCTGAACGTCGCGCTGTATCAAGAGCGCGTGGCTGAGTTGCAGACTCAGCAGGAAGAGGGCGTGCTCGATGCCGCGCAAATGGACACCGGCCGTGCCGAAGCGGCCCGTGAGCTGCTCGCCGACACTGAAGGCGTTGCAGCGCCGCGAGTGACTCGCCTGGGCAAACCGTTGCCGTTGCTGGCGGCGGTGCTGGTTCCGGTGCTCGGCCTTGGCTTGTACCTGCATTTCGGTGCCAGTGACAAAGTTGAGCTGACCCGCGAATTCGCCCTGGCGCCACAGTCGATGGAAGAGATGACCCGTCGCCTGGAGCGCGCCGTCGCCGCTCAGCCCGACTCGGCTGAAGGCCTGTATTTCCTCGGTCGCACGTACATGGCTCAGGACCGTCCTGGCGACGCGGCGAAGATCTTCGAACGCACGGTGAACCTGGCCGGTCGTCAACCGGAACTGCTCGGCCAATGGGCTCAGGCCCAATACTTCGCCGATGGCAAAAAGTGGTCGGACAAGATTCAGGCGCTGACTGATGAAGCGCTGAAAGCCGATCCGAAAGAAGTCACCAGTCTGGGCCTGCTCGGCATCGTGGCGTTTGAAAGCCAGCGTTATCAGGACGCCATCGACTATTGGAATCGCCTGCTAGAGCAACTGCCGCCCAACGACAACTCCCGTGCCGCACTGCAAGGCGGTATTGCCAAGGCCACCGAGAAACTTGAAGCCAGCGGTGGCAAGGTTGTTCAGGCACCCGCGCCCAAAGCGGCAGCGTTGCTGAAAGTCACCGTAGACCTGGCGCCAGCGCTCAAAGCCAAGGTCCAACCGGGCGACAGCGTATTCATCTTCGTCCGCGCCACTTCAGGCCCACCCGCGCCGCTGGCGGCCAAACGCCTGACCGTGGCCGACTTGCCGGTGACCGTCGAACTGGGTGATGCCGACGCCATGATGCCGCAGTTGAAACTGTCGAACTATCCTGAAGTCCAACTGGTTGCGCGCGTCTCCCGTGCCGGCCAACCGACTGCCGGTGAATGGGTCGGTCGCAGTCAGCCTTTGGCCAGCAGCACCACAGCGCCGCAGACACTGACCATCGACAGCCCGGATAAATAACAGGAAAACGCCACATGACCGCTATTGCTCGTATCACCCTGCTCAGTCTGGTTTTGGGGTTAAGCGCATGTGCGGTCCAGCCGCCGGAGCCCACGTCGCCACCGCCGATTCCGCCGTCGCAGCCAAGACCAACACCGTCGCCAACACCGACACCAGGCAAACCGGGCATCCCGGCCAAGCCCGCCAAACCGATGCCACGCACCTCCGCCAGCTTCGCACCACCACCGGGTGGCAACAGCCATTGGGATGCTAAGCTCGGCGTCTATGTGCTGGATGATCAGACCAACACCTTCTACCGCCAGCGCACCTACTACCGCTGGAACAACGGCTGGAGCCGTTCCATCAGCCCGAACGGGCCGTGGGAAGACACGGATATTCACGGCGTGCCGGGCGGGTTGGGGCGGCAATTCGGGCAGTAACGCCAAGGCGACCTTCGGGTCGCCTTTTTTGTGCTTACTCAAAAAGCTGATTCAACCCAAAACCCTGTGGGATCGGTGTTGTAGGTTAGAACGCGGCTTTGCCGATGGACGCGCCGCCGTCGACAAACAAGGTCTGGCCGGTGATAAACCCGCTCTGCTCGGACAGCAAAAACGCAATCGCCGCCGCGATCTCTTGCGGCTGCCCCAAACGCCCCATCGGCACTCCCGCCAGATACCGCGTTTCACCTTCACTGCCCGGCGGGTTGTTGGCGCGAAACAGTTCGGTTTCAGTCGGCCCCGGCGCCACCGCGTTCACCGTCACGCCGGTTTGGGCCAGTTCCAGTGCCCACGATCGCGTGAAACTGATCAGCGCCGCTTTGGCCGCTGCATACGCGGTGCGTTGGGTGATCCCGAGTACCGTCAGACTGGAAATGTTCACCACCCGACCCCAGCCTTTGGCGCGCATGTTTGGCAGCAGCGCCTGGGTGGCCTGCAACGCCGAATGGAGGTTGACCCGCATCACATCGTCGAATGTGTCGAGATCGATTTCCCCCAGCACTTGCGGGCGGACCAGGCCGACGTTATTCACCAGTCCATCAAATTCGTAAGTCCTGGCCAGATCCTCCAGCACCTCCCGAGTCAGCGCTCTGTCGCTTAAATCCAGAGGAAACAGAATGCCGGGGAACGTCAGGTCAGGCGTTCGGGCAATCCCGACGACTCGATGCCCGGCACGATCCAGGTGCTCGGCCACCGCGCGGCCAATGCCTTTGCTGGCGCCGGTGATGAGAAAGGTACGACGGGTCATTTCACACTCCTTGAAAAACATGCCGCGGATCAGGCGGCATTTGATCGGTTAGCCGCGAATCGCATCCAGCTTCGCTTCAGGCTAGGACGCTGAGTGTAATCCGGGTTGATCTTGGCGTAACGAATCACGCTTAGCGAAAATATTCATTCTTGTGGGGAATGCCGTGGCCCGCATTCACACCCTGTAAAACAACCGAGCGTCGCGATCCGGAGTTTTGCGCTTGAATAAAGATAACCCTAGGGTTACTTTTGTTTGGGCCTGAGCAAGGAGGCTATCGGTGCAGAGCAGGCTAATGATTAAAGAGTTGGAAGAGGCTGGATGGATACTGGATCGGATTACCGGAAGTCATCACATCTTCAAACACCCCTACAACCCGTACACCATTCCCGTCCCTCATCCGAAAAAGGATTTACCGATCGGGACGGTCAAAAGCATCAGGAGGCGAGCCGGGCTGTACTGCCCGGGAGCCAGTTTTGCAGGAGTTCCATAATGCAATATCCAATCTGTATCGAGTGGGGCGACGAGAACACCGCCATCGGTATTCAGATCCCCGATATTCCAGGCGCAGTAACGGCCGGGGATACGTTTGAAGATGCCTACAAGGCGGCGGTCGAGATTGCGCACATCCTGCTTCAGGAGATTGCGGCTGACGGGGAGTCAATACCGATGCCTACGTCTGCGGCTGCTCACCGTGGGAATCCGGACTTCGCCGATATGGGCTGGGGAATGCTGGAGTTGGACGTCGCGCCCTATATGGGCAAAACCGAGAAGGTCAACGTGACACTTCCTGGTTATGTGATTCAACGCATTGACCGGTATGTGCGCGAGCACAATGTGAAAAGCCGTTCTTCCTTTCTGGCAGATGCGGCAATGGAAAAGTTGGTTCGACACTGAGTGAGCTGAGGCACATCCCTTGTGGGCAAGCTCGACGCTAGAGCTTGCCCACAAGACTTTAGATTTCTTAAGCCGTCGCCAACGAAGCCTTCTGCGAAACACTCAAAAACCGCAGCAACGCCAACAGCGCAAACGCACTCCCCGCTATCACGATCCACAACCAGCCACCGTGTTCATACACCGCGCTGGCCACCGAGGAACCGAACGCGCCGCCGATGAAGATGCTGGTCATATACAGCGCATTCAGGCGGCTGCGGCTCTTGGCGTCGAGGGCGTAGACCGCGCGTTGGCCGAGGACCATGTTCATCTGCACGCAGAAGTCGAGTACCACGCCGGTCACCGCCAGGCCAATCACGCTGTAGAGCGGATGAATGAACGCCGGCAGAAAGCTCAGGCTGGCGAATAGCAGGGCCAGCAAGGACGCGATGCGGGTGTGGCCAGCATCGGCCAGTCGCCCGGCGATCGGCGCGGCGATGGCGCCGATGGCACCGACCAGAGCGAAGATCGCGATCTGGGTTTGCGACAGGCCATGGTTGCGCGCGAGTTCCAACGGCACGGCGGTCCAGAACAGGCTGAACGTGGCGAACATGCAACCCTGATAGAACGCACGCTGACGCAAGATCGGTTGTTGGCGCAACAGCGTCCACAGCGACCCCAGCAACTGCCCATAAGAAGCACTGTGATCAGGCTGGCGCTTGGGAATGGTCAGCGCGAGCACGATGCTGATCGCCGCCATTAATAGCGCTGCAATTACAAACATCGCGCGCCAGCCGAAGTGGTCAGCTACTACGCTGGACACCGGCCGAGCCAACAGAATGCCCAGCAGCAAACCGCCCATGATCCCGCCGACCACGCGGCCACGAGATTCTTCCGGTGCCAGATGCGCGGCCAGTGGAATCAGGATCTGCACTGACACCGAACTGAAACCCACCAGCAACGAGATCAGCAAAAATACGTTGGGCTGATCGGTGAACGCCGCGCCCAGCAAACTCGCAATCGCCACCACGGTGGTGATGATCATCAGTCGGCGGTTCTCCAGCAAATCGCCCAGCGGCACCAGGAAAAACAGCCCCAGCGCATAGCCAATCTGGGTCAGCGAAACGATCAGGCTGGCCATGGTGCTGGTCAGGCCGATGTCCGGCGCGATCAGGCCGATGATTGGCTGGGCGTAGTAAATATTGGCCACAATGGCACCGCAGCAAAAGGCGAAGAGCAGCATCATGCCTTTGGTCATTGTCGCGGCGCCGTGAGGCACCTGGGTCGCTGGGTTCATAACGGATCTCTCTGAACAAAAGGGAATGCGCGAAGGCTAAGCGGCAAGCCCAAACGGCGGAAGAGGGATTGAAGTGATAGTAATCATTCCATTGCGCAATGAGTGACGCGGGGCGGGACGAGTGCCTTGCGTCGGGACATAGAGCGCGGATGATACATTCACTTACATCCTGTTCGATAGCGTGCTTATGTTCTCTCCTCGCGTTTTATTACTGGAAGGCACTGCCATGAATGCGATGTTCCGTCACCTGATTCGCGGCGCTTCAACCCTGACTCTGATCACCTTGTTTTGCGCAGGACTGGCCCAAGCCGCCGACGCACCGGGCTTGCGCATTGGTGTTCGCGGCGAGATCACCGGGGTCAGCCCCGACGTGTTGAAAGTCCACACCAACAGCGGTGAAAACGTGGTCATCAACCTGACCAACGACACCAAAGTCCGCGCCGTCACCCTGGCCAATATCGAAGACATTAAACCAGGTAGCTACATCGGCTCGGCCGCCATTTCTCAGGAAGATGGCACCCTCAAGGCGCTGGAAGTCCATGTCTTTCCACCGGAACTGGCCGGCAGCGGCGACGGGCATCGGCCGTTTGATCTGGTCAAGGGCAGCAGCATGACCAATGGCAGTGTTGGCGATCTGGTGGTCAGCAATGGCCGAGTGTTGACGGTTAACTACAAGGGCGGGCAGCAGAAGATCCAGGTGCCGGAGGATGTGCCGATTGTGAACCTGATGCCGGGGGATCGCAGCTTGCTGAAGGTGGGGGTGAAGATCGTGACGTTTGTGACGCAAAGCGCTGACGGAACGCTGACCGCACAATCGATCTCGGCGGGAAAGGATGGCGTCACACCGCCGATGTAACGTCTTGGCGCAAACCCTTGTAGGAGTGAGCCTGCTCGCGATAGCGGTATGTCATTCAACATTGATGTCGACTGACACACCGCTATCGCGAGCAGGCTCACTCCTACAGGGGGATCTTCAGTGAACTTGGGATTTGTGTTCGGCCACAAAAAAGGCGACCTGCTCAGGTCGCCTTTTTCATAGCACTCGGAAATTACTGCCCGGTGTAAATCTGATCAAAGATCCCGCCATCATTAAAGTGAGTCTTCTGCACAGTCCGCCAGTCACCAAAGGTCTTCTCTACCGACAGAAAATCCACTTTCGGGAATCGATCGGTGTACTTGGCCAATACCGCCGGGTCACGCGGGCGCAGGTAGTTCGCCGCCGCAATCTCCTGACCTTCCGGCGACCACAGGTATTTCAAGTATTCCTCGGCCGCAGCACGAGTGCCTTTCTTGTCGACCACTTTGTCGACCACCGACACTGGCGGCTCCGCTTCAGCGGAAACGCTTGGGTAGATGACTTCAAACTGGTCACGACCAAATTCGCGGGCAATCATTTCCGCTTCGTTTTCGAAGGTCACCAGCACGTCGCCGATCTGGTTGGTCATGAAGGTAGTGGTGGCTGCGCGACCACCGGTGTCCAGCACCGGAGCTTGCTTGAACAGTTTGCCGACGAAGTCTTTGGCCTTGTTCTCATCACCGCCATTCTTCAGCACATAACCCCAGGCCGACAGGTAGGTGTAGCGACCGTTGCCTGAAGTTTTCGGGTTCGGCACGATCACCTGAACGCCGTCCTTGAGCAGGTCCGGCCAGTCTTTCAGGGCTTTCGGGTTGCCTTTACGGACGATGAATACAGTGGCCGAAGTGAACGGCGCGCTGTTGTTCGGCAGGCGCGTGACCCAGTTCTCCGGGACCAGTTTGCCGTTGTCCGCCAGGGCGTTGATGTCGGTGGCCATGTTCATGGTGATGACGTCAGCCGGCAGGCCATCAATCACCGAGCGCGCCTGTTTGCTGGAACCGCCGAAGGACATCTGCAGGGTGATGTTTTCGTTGTGTTCGGCTTGCCAGTGTTTCTGGAAGGCTGCGTTGTAGTCCTTGTAGAAGTCGCGCATCACGTCGTAGGAAACGTTGAGCAGCGTCGGTGCGGCCTGGGCCATGCTGGTCAATGCCAGGCCAGCGGCCAGAAGTGAGGCGCCAAAGAATTTTTTCACTGCGCAGTCCTTGTTCTAAATTAAAAGTGAGGCAATTTGCCAGCGACTATAGCCGGGCGCGCATAGGCCTTTAAAGATTAAAAAGATCTTTGCTTATTCCATTTTCTTAAACAGTGCATTGCCGCAACGCGAGCAGAACGCCGCGCCGTGTTCGTGGCTGTTTTTCTTGCACACCGGGCAATCGTGTTGCAGTTGCTCACCGCGCATGGCGTTGGCCAGTTCAGCGGTGAAAATCCCGGTGGGCACGGCGATGATCGAGTAACCGGTGATCATCACCAGCGACGAAATCACCTGACCCAACGGCGTCTTCGGCACGATGTCGCCGAAGCCCACGGTGGTCAGCGTGACAATCGCCCAATAGATGCCTTTGGGGATACTGGTGAAGCCGTGTTCCGGGCCCTCGATCACGTACATCAGCGTGCCGAACACCGTGACCAGGGTGCAGACGGTGACCAGAAACACTACGATTTTCTGTTTGCTGCCGCGCAATGCCGACATCAGATAGTTGGCTTGCTTGAGGTACGGGCTGAGCTTGAGCACGCGGAAAATCCGCAGCATCCGAATGATCCGGATAATCAGCAGGTACTGCGCATCGGCGTAATACAGCGCGAGGATGCCGGGCACGATGGCCAGCAAATCCACCAGCCCATAGAAGCTGAACGCGTAGCGCCACGGCTTGGGTGAGCAATACAACCGCAGGATGTATTCGACAGCGAAGACGAAGGTGAAACCCCACTCGATATACGCCAGCACATCGGCGTAGTTCTGGTGAATGGAGTCGATGCTGTCGAGCATCACGATGATGATGCTGGCGAGAATGATCAACAGCAGGGTGCCGTCGAAACGCCGCCCCGCCTTGGTGTCGCTCTGGAAAATCATGACGTAAAGGTCTTCACGCCAATTTTTGCTGCTGTCCATGGAAAACGCCTGAACCGGGAATCAGCGCAGCCTAGGTTGATTCTCCCCAGGAGCGCAAGGCGCACTGGCGCCCGTCGCTTTTCCGAACACTTGAGCAGCCGTACGGATCAGCCAGCAGGCGAGGATGAATGGCGCGGTCAGCGTGGGCAGACCGATAGCGGCAAACATCGGCGTCAGCAGCAGCGCTAATGCAATGCCGACCAGTGGCAGCCATGGCTGCTGGCGCTGTGAGCTGAAGGCGAGGGCGGCGAGCACGGCGTTATAGCCACCGAGGCCGAGCAGGCCGATGTAGAAGTCGTGGTGCAGCAGGCTCCAACCCATGCCCGCAACAGACGCCAACAACGCCCAGCAGAATGCGCGACGATCAGCGATCAGCAAACCGGCGGCAATCAACGCACCGGCCAGCGGATGACCGAGGAACATCACCTGGCCCAGACCTTTGAGTGGTGCGGCGAGCATGTTCAGTGTGTTGATCTCGATCAAATGCGCCTTGGTCGAGGGCGTGGCGAAACACAGCAGCAACCAGCTCAGCCCCACGAAAGGCGCGGTGTAGGCGGGCAGGTATTGGCTAAGCCGGGCGCGCTTGAGCCACTGTTGAGTGAGCATCGCGCTCAGGCCGCCACAGGCAATGATCACCAGCGGCAGCACGGCGGACCACGGGAAATACAGGCTCAGCAACAAGCCGAGCAGGACGCCGTTGTAGCTGAACAACCCGGCCTGGCGATCAGCCTTGGCGTAGCCGCGACGTTGCGCGGTAAGCAATCCGGCGACGCCACCAAGCAGCGCCCCGCCGAGCAGCGCCGGCGCGGTAAACAGAATGGCCAACAGGCACAGCAGACCCAACAGCGGATGGCGCTGGAGGAATATCTGGCTGAAGCCGTTGAGCAGGGCAGTCGCCCAGTCGGGGCAGTGGGTGTTGAAGTGGTTGGCAGGCATTTTAGTTCTGAGAGTCAGGGGGGACCGTGTAATCGTTCTTCGCTGGCAAGCCAGCTCCTACAGGAATGCGCTGTCCCTGTAGGAGCTGGCTTGCCAGCGAAGGGGCCGGTATGGGCGCTAAATCAATGTCTCAATGCGCAATGAGTTAGTCGACCCCGGCTGCCCAAACGGCACACCCGCGGTGATCAATAGGGTGTCGCCACGCTTGGCCATGCCCTGGGCCTGGGCAATCTCCAGCGCCGTCGAGCACACTTCATCCACTTGTCGCAGCCGATCATTGACCACCGAGTGCACGCCCCACGCCACGGTCAGGCGACGAGCGGTTTGCCGGTTCGGTGTCAGGTTAAGAATCGGCACCGTCGGCCGTTCCCGCGCTGCGCGCAAACTCGACGTGCCGGACTCGCTGTAGTTCACCAGCACCGCCACCGGCAGCACATTGCTGATGCGACGAATCGCACAGCTGATCGCGTCGGAAACCGTCGCCTCAGCTTTCGGCCGGCTCACGTCCAGTTGCGTCTGATAGTCCGGACCGTTTTCCACTTGGCGGATGATCTTGCTCATCATCTGCACGGCTTCCAGCGGGTATTCGCCTGAGGCGGTTTCCGCCGACAGCATCACCGCATCCGCCCCTTCGGCCACGGCGTTGGCCACGTCGGTGACCTCGGCACGGGTCGGGGCCGGGGAGAAACGCATCGACTCCAGCATCTGCGTCGCCACCACCACGGGTTTTCCGAGCTGACGGCAGATGCTGATGATGTTTTTCTGAATCTGCGGCACGCTTTCGGCCGGCACTTCGACGCCCAGATCACCGCGAGCAACCATGATCGCGTCGCTCAATTCAGCGATTTCGCGAAGCTGAGTCACCGCCGATGGCTTCTCGATTTTCGCCATCAAAAACGCTTTGTCGCCGATCAGTTCGCGGGCTTCGCGGATATCTTGCGGACGTTGTACAAACGACAACGCGACCCAGTCCACACCCAACTCCAGACCGAAGCTCAAATCACGGCGATCCTTGGCGGTCAGCGGGCTTAGCTCCAACACCGCTTGCGGCACGTTCACGCCTTTACGGTCCGACAGTTCACCGCCGTTGAGCACGGTGGTGTCGATGGCGTCGGAGTACTTGGTGACCACGCGCAGACGCAGCTTGCCGTCGTCCAGCAGCAGGTCCATGCCCGGCTCCAGCGCCGCGATGATTTCCGGGTGAGGCAGGTTAACGCGGTGTTCATCGCCTGGCGTCGGGTCCAGGTCCAGACGCAGGGCTTGACCGCGATGCAGTTGCACCTTGCCTTCGGCAAATTTGCCGACTCGCAGTTTCGGGCCTTGCAGGTCCATCAGAATGCCCAACGGATAATTCAGCTGGCGCTCGACTTCACGAATCCACTGGTAGCGCTGCGCATGGTCGGCGTGATCACCGTGGCTGAAGTTCAGGCGGAAAATGTTGACCCCGGCCTGCACCAGTTCGCGGATGTCGTCGATGCCTTCGGTGGCAGGGCCGAGGGTGGCGAGAATTTTAACCTTCTTGTCAGGCGTCATGTTTAGGGCTCTCGAGAATCAGAATGGCGCGGAAGTCGTTGACGTTGGTGCGGGTCGGCTCGGTAACGATCAGTGCGTCGAGCGCCTCGAAATAGCCGTAGCCATTGTTGTTGTCGAGTTCATCGCTGGCGCTCAGACCGAGGGCGGCGGCGCGGGCGTAGCTGTCCGGGGCCATGATTGCGCCGGCGTTGTCTTCGGAGCCGTCGATGCCATCGGTGTCGCCAGCCAGCGCGTACACGCCTGGCAAGCCTTTGAGGCTATCGGTCAGGCTCAGCAGGAATTCGGCATTGCGCCCGCCACGGCCATTGCCGCGCACGGTCACGGTGGTTTCACCGCCCGACAGAATCACGCACGGCGCCGCCAATGGCTGACCGTGCAGGACTACTTGCCGCGCAATGCCGGCGTGAACCTTGGCCACTTCGCGGGATTCGCCTTCCAGATCGCCGAGGATCAACGGGCTGAAACCGGCCTGCCGCGCTTTCACCGCTGCCGCTTCAAGCGACTGTTGTGGACGGGCTATCAACTGGAAATGACTGCGTGCGAGGCTCGGATCGCCGGGTTTGACCGTCTCCGATTCCGGGCTTTGCAGCCAGTTACGCACCGAGGCCGGAACTTCGATGCCATAGCGCTTGAGGATCGCCAGCGCTTCAGCCGAAGTGCTGGGGTCGGCCACGGTCGGTCCCGAAGCGATGACCGTGGCGAGGTCGCCCGGCACATCGGAAATCGCATAGGTATAAACAGTGGCGGGCCAGCAGGCTTTGCCGAGGCGGCCGCCCTTGATCGCCGAGAGGTGCTTGCGCACGCAGTTCATCTCGCCGATGGTCGCGCCGGATTTGAGCAGGGCTTTGTTGATTGATTGCTTGTCGGCCAGGGTGATGCCCGCCGCCGGCAGCGCCAGCAGTGCGGAGCCGCCGCCCGAGAGCAGGAAGATCACGCGGTCGACCTCGGTCAGGTTGCTGACCAGTTCAAAAACACGCTTGGCGACGGCCTGACCGGCCGCGTCAGGTACCGGATGGGCCGCTTCGACCACTTCGATTTTTTCGCACGGGGCGCCGTGACCGTAACGCGTCACCACCAACCCGCTCACTTCACCCTGCCAGCAACGCTCGACCACCTGAGCCATGGCGGCGGCGGCTTTGCCGGCACCGATGACGATCACCCGACCGCTACGATCTTTGGGCAAATGGGCTTCGAGGACTTGCTGCGGATGTGCAGCGTCGATGGCTGTAGCGAACAGCTCGCGCAGGAATTGTTGCGGATCGACCGACATGGCGGGCTCCCGGGGTTTCTTGTTATTGAAGTTATCGAACGGTGCACGATCCCTGTAGGAGCAAGGCTTGCCCGCGATGCAGACGGTGTGGTGTTTCTGTTGCACCGAGGCGATTCCATCGCGGGCAAGCCTTGCTCCCACAGAGGGCCAGTCAGGCCCTCTGTAACGCAGGGCTTACTTATCGCGAATCGAGAAATTCGCCATGTGTTCCAGGCCCTTGATCAGCGCCGAGTGGTCCCAGTTACTGCCACCGATGGCCGCGCAGGTGCTGAACACTTGCTGGGTGTTGGCGGTGTTCGGCAGGTTGATGTTCAGCTCCTTGGCACCTTGCAGGGCCAGGTTCAGGTCCTTCTGGTGCAGGCTGATGCGGAAGCCTGGGTCGAAGGTGCCTTTGATCATGCGCTCGCCGTGCACTTCAAGAATCTTCGAGGAAGCGAAACCGCCCATCAGCGCTTCACGCACCTTGGCCGGGTCAGCGCCGTTTTTCGAGGCGAACAGCAGGGCTTCGGCCACGGCCTGAATGTTCAGCGCCACGATGATCTGGTTCGCCACTTTGGCGGTTTGACCGTCGCCGTTACCGCCCACCAGGGTGATGTTCTTGCCCATGGCCTGGAACAGCGGCAGGGCGCGTTCGAAGGCATCTGCGTCGCCGCCGACCATGATGCTCAGGCTCGCAGCCTTGGCACCGACTTCGCCGCCAGACACTGGCGCGTCGAGGTACTGCGCGCCTTTTTCATTGATCCTGGCCGCGAAGGTTTTGGTGGCGGTGGGCGAGATCGAGCTCATGTCGATGACGACTTTGCCTTTGCTGACGCCGGCTGCAACGCCGTCGGCGCGGAACAGTACGTCATCGACCTGCGGAGTGTCCGGCACCATGACGATGATGAATTCGGCTTCTTGTGCGACTTCTTTCGGGTTCGCCAGGGCGATGGCGCCAGCGGCTACCAGGTCGGCAGGCGCGGCGTCGTGGTGCGCCGACAGGAACAGGCTGTGACCGGCTTTCTGCAGGTTCAACGCCATTGGGTGGCCCATGATGCCGGTGCCGATAAATCCGATTTTAGCCATGACAAATTCCTCTTGTTTTTATTGCTGCTTCAAGCAAATAGGGGAGCACTGCTTTTGTAGGAGCCGGCTTGCCGGCGAAGAGGCCATCACATCCAGCCTCTTTGATTGGCCGTGACATTGCCTTCGCTGGCAAGCCAGCTCCTACGGGGATCTGTGTCAGATCGCGTTGTGGGTTTTCAGCCAGCCCAGGCCTGCTTCAGTGGTGGTCAGCGGCTTGTATTCGCAACCCACCCAACCCTGATAACCGATGCGGTCCAGGTGCTCGAACAGGAAGCGGTAGTTGATTTCACCAGTGCCCGGTTCGTTGCGCCCTGGGTTGTCGGCCAACTGGATGTGATTGATCTCGCCCAGGTGCGATTGCATGGTGCGGGCCAGGTCGCCCTCCATGATTTGCATGTGGTAGATGTCGTATTGCAGGAACAGGTTGGCGCTGGCGACCTGTTCGCGAATCGACAGGGCTTGCGCGGTGTTGTTCAGGTAGAAACCCGGGATGTCGCGGGTGTTGATCGCTTCCATCACCAGTTTGATGCCCGCCGCTTGCAGCTTGTCGGCCGCGTACTTGAGGTTGGCGACGAAGGTTTTTTCCACGGTGGCATCATCGACGCCTTGTGGACGAATACCGGCCAGGCAGTTGACCTGGGTGTTGCCCAGCACTTGCGCATAAGCAATCGCCAGATCGACACCGGCGCGGAACTCGTCAACCCGATCCGGCAGGCACGCGATACCGCGTTCGCCCTTGGCCCAGTCGCCGGCCGGCAGGTTGAACAGCACTTGGGCCAGACCGTTGGCATCAAGCTTGGCTTTGATGTCGGCGGAGCTGAAGTCGTAAGGGAACAGGTATTCGACACCACTGAAGCCGGCTTTGGCGGCCGCTTCGAAACGGGCAAGAAAATCCTGCTCAGTGAACAGCATGGACAGGTTGGCTGCGAAACGCGGCATGGTGGTCTCCCGTTTTAAGTTCTCGTTCCCACGCTCTGCGTGGGAATGCCTCTATGGACGCTCTGCGTCCGCTTGGGACGCGGAGCGTCCCGGGCTGCATTCCCACGCGGAGCGTGGGAACGATCATCAATCGAGCAACGAAATCGCCGTTGGCGCATCGTTGCCGACCAGCGCCAGGTCTTCGAATTCGTTGATGGCGTTGATCTCGGTGCCCATTGAAATGTTGGTCACGCGCTCCAGAATAATTTCGACGATCACCGGCACCTTGAACGCTTCGATCAGCTCCTGAGCTTTGCGCAGGGCAGGTTGAATCTGATCCGGTTCAAACACACGCAGTGCCTTGCAGCCGAGACCTTCGGCCACCGCGACGTGATCGACACCGTAACCGTTGAGTTCCGGAGCGTTCAGGTTATCGAAGGACAGTTGCACGCAGTAGTCCATGTCGAAACCGCGCTGAGACTGACGAATCAGCCCCAGGTACGAATTGTTTACCACGACGTGGATATACGGCAGTTTGAACTGCGCGCCCACTGCCAACTCTTCGATCATGAACTGGAAATCATAGTCGCCCGACAGCGCCACGACCTTACGGGTCGGGTCCGCCTTGACCACGCCCAGTGCCGCCGGAATGGTCCAGCCCAAGGGACCTGCCTGGCCGCAGTTGATCCAGTGACGCGGCTTGTAGACGTGCAGGAACTGCGCGCCGGCAATTTGCGACAGACCAATGGTGCTGACGTAGCAGGTGTCTTTGCCGAACACCTGGTTCATCTCTTCATATACGCGCTGCGGCTTGACCGGCACGTTGTCGAAGTGAGTCTTGCGTTGCAGGCTGGCTTTGCGCTGCTGGCAGTCTTGCAGCCAGGCACTACGGTTCTTCAGCTTGCCGGCGGCTTGCCATTCGCGAGCGACTTCGATGAACACGGTCAGCGCGGCAGCAGCGTCGGACACGATGCCCAGGTCCGGGTTGAACACGCGGCCGATCTGGGTCGGTTCGATGTCGACGTGAATGAACTTGCGACCTTCGGTGTACACGTCGATCGAGCCGGTATGGCGGTTAGCCCAACGGTTGCCGACGCCCAACACCACGTCGGATTTGAGCATCGTCGCGTTGCCGTAGCGGTGCGAGGTTTGCAGACCGACCATGCCTACCATCAGCGGGTGATCGTCCGGGATGGTGCCCCAGCCCATCAGGGTCGGGATCACTGGAATGCCGGTCAGCTCGGCGAACTCGACCAGCAAGTCGCTGGCGTCTGCATTGATGATGCCGCCACCGGCCACCAGCAATGGACGCTCAGCCTGATCGAGCATGGCCATGGCCTTCTCGATTTGCACGCGGTTAGCGGTGGGCTTGGCCAGCGGCAGCGGTTGGTAAGCGTCGATGTCGAACTCGATTTCCGCCATTTGCACGTCGAACGGCAGGTCGATCAGCACCGGGCCTGGGCGGCCGGAGCGCATTTCGTAGAAGGCTTTCTGGAACGCGTAAGGCACCTGGCCCGGTTCCATGACCGTGGTTGCCCACTTGGTCACTGGCTTGACGATGGTGGTGATGTCGACGGCCTGGAAATCTTCCTTGTGCATACGGGCGCGGGGGGCCTGGCCGGTAATGCAGAGGATTGGGATCGAGTCCGCCGAGGCGCTGTAGAGCCCGGTGACCATGTCCGTACCGGCAGGGCCGGAAGTGCCGATGCACACGCCAATGTTGCCGGCCTTGGTGCGGGTGTAACCCTCGGCCATGTGCGAGGCGCCTTCAACGTGGCGAGCGAGGACGTGATCGATGCCACCGACCTTCTGCAAGGCGGAGTACAGCGGGTTGATCGCGGCGCCCGGGATGCCAAAAGCGGTATCAACCCCTTCACGGCGCATCACCAGAACGGCGGCTTCGATTGCTCTCATTTTGCTCATGGTTTTGTGCCTCTTACGTTTTGTAATTGTATACAAGTGGCTTTGCGCAGAGTGTATTCACGGCGGACGGCGCAGGTCAATCCATTTTCTCAAGCGCTTGTTTCATTCGTCTGAAGCCCCGTCTTGTGTGGCTTTTCGTCGCATGTGGCACTTTTCGAGAATTATTGTATACAAAAAAATAACTCATTGTGTTCTATTTGTTGCATCGGACTGCGGCACAACGGCGCAGTCCAACGGCTTTCCGAAAAACAAAATGAGGACGGCACCATGAGCGCTTTAACCTTGAAAGTCGCAGTCAACCTGATCAACCAGGCCCTCTCTGCAGGGCGTGCAATTTCGGCGGCTCCATTAACCATTGCGGTACTGGATGCCGGCGGGCATCTGATCACCCTGCAACGCGAAGACGGCGCCAGCCTGCTACGCCCGCAGGTCGCCATCGGCAAAGCCTGGGGCGCAATCGCACTGGGCAAAGGCTCACGCTTACTGGCGCTGGATGCGCAACAACGTCCGGCGTTTATCGCGGCCCTTAATAGCCTGGGGCAGGGCAGCGTGGTGCCAGCACCGGGTGGCGTGCTGATTCGGGATCAGGCGGGGGGTGTGCTGGGGGCGGTTGGCATCAGCGGGGATCTTTCGGATGTTGATGAGCAATGTGCGATCACTGCGATCGAGGCGCTGGGGTTGACGGCGGATGCTGGGGTTACGGCTTGATTAGTGGGTGATTGATCCACCGCTTTCGCGAACAGACCGGCTTCTACAGTGGATCTTTGGTGTTGCAGAAATCCAGTGTGGGAGCGGGCTTGCTCGCGAAGGCGGCCTCACAGACACATCTAGCTAAAAGTCTGCCTTACCCTCATGCATTCATCGGTCTAGCCTTCTCATGTCTTACTTATGAGGAGGGCAAAGGAATGCCTGAACTGTTTGCTTCACATCGCCTGCGAATCGGTCGTTTTGCTCAACAAAACCGGATCTGCCATCTGACTGCCAACACACTCAAACGGGAACCTGTCTTCAGGGACTATGTCTTGGGCAGGAAGGTTGTGCACCAATTCAGGAAAGTGCAGGAACAAGGCTTCGCCGATTCCTTGGCTTACGTCGTGATGCCTGACCATTTTCACTGGCTGATACAACTGCACCGAGGTTCACTCGGGGAGTTGATGTGCCAGACCAAATCGTTGACTGCGCGATCAATCAATGCGGCGACGGGTAGAAAGGGAGGCCTGTGGCAGTAAGGTTTTCATGATCACTCGCTACGACAGGAAGAAAGCCTGGTCAGGATTGCACGGTATGTCGTTGCCAACCCATTGCGGGCGAGACTGGTTGAAAAGCTGGGCGACTATCCGTTGTGGGATGCGATCTGGGTTTGATTTGTAACCGAGTCGCCCCCTTCGCGAGCAAGCCCGCTCCCACATTTAACCGAGTTTCAAGTGGAGAGCGCGGTCGAGTGTCGGAGCGGGCTTGCTCGCGAAGGAAGCGCCGCGGTCTATCTGTCCGGCTCACACCCCTTGAGCACCAACCGAATAATCGTCTGCGCCGCCGCCTCATAATCCGCGTCATCCAGCTTGGCTTTGCCGGTAATCGCGGTGATCTGCCAGTCAAAGTCGGCATAGGTCTGGGTCGCGGCCCAGATGCTGAACATCAGGTGGTTGGGGTCGATGGCGGCGATCTGGCCGCGGTCGATCCAGGTCTGGATGCAGTCGATATTGTGCTTCGCCTGGCGGTTGAGCTGTTCGACCAGATCAGGACTCAGGTGTGGGGCGCCGTGCATGATTTCGCTGGCGAATACCTTGGAGGCGAACGGCAAGTCGCGAGAGATACGGATTTTCGAGCGGATGTAGCCGCTCAGCACTTCGCTGGGTTCACCGTCGGCGTTGAACGGTGTCGAGGCCTGCAGAATCGGCTCGATGATACTTTCCAGGACCTCGCGGTAGAGGTTTTCCTTGGATTTGAAGTAGTAGTAGACGTTGGGCTTGGGCAAACCCGCCTTGGCTGCGATGTCACTGGTTTTGGTCGCAGCGAAGCCCTTGTCGGCAAATTCCTCACTGGCGGCACGCAGGATCAGTTCTTTGTTGCGCTCGCGGATAGTGCTCATAAACCAGGGGGTTCCTTGCCTGTTCTGGCGGTTGCGCATGGTATCACCGGCCTCGCGCGGCGCTCAAGAATGCCCCGTGTGGCGTGCCGCCGCGCTATGCTGCTTGGCATTCATTCAAGAAGGAAACCTGATTCATGGCAGGAAGCAGTTTGCTGGTGCTGATCGATGACATCGCCGCGGTACTCGACGATGTGGCTTTGATGACCAAATTGGCCGCCAAGAAGACCGCCGGTGTGCTCGGCGACGATCTGGCGCTCAACGCCCAGCAGGTCAGTGGTGTACGCGCCGAGCGAGAAATCCCGGTGGTCTGGGCCGTCGCCAAGGGCTCGTTTTACAACAAACTGATCCTGGTGCCATCGGCATTGGCGATCAGTGCGTTCATTCCATGGTTGGTTACCCCGTTATTGATGGTCGGCGGCGCGTACCTGTGCTTTGAAGGTTTCGAAAAACTCGCGCACAAATTCCTGCACAGCAAGGCCGAGGACCAGGCCGAACATGCTGAGCTGGTTGAAGCAGTGGCGGATCCAGCAGTCGATCTGGTGGCCTTCGAGAAGGACAAGATCAAGGGCGCGGTGCGTACTGATTTCATCTTGTCGGCAGAAATCATCGCCATCACCCTCGGCACCGTGGCGGATGCCCCGCTGACCCAGCAAGTGATCGTGCTCTCGGGCATTGCCGTCGTCATGACCATCGGCGTGTATGGCTTGGTGGCGGGCATCGTCAAACTCGACGACCTTGGTTTGTGGTTGACCCAAAAGCCGGGCCAGATGGCCAAAAGCATCGGCGGCGTCATTTTGCGAGCAGCGCCGTACTTGATGAAAAGCCTGTCGGTGATTGGTACGGCAGCGATGTTCCTGGTGGGCGGCGGGATCCTGACTCACGGCGTGCCGGTGGTTCATCACTGGATCGAAAGCGTCAGCGCGGGGGCGGGCGGTGCCGGGTTTATTGTGCCAACGTTACTGAATGCGGTGGCGGGGGTAGTGGCGGGTGCGGTGGTGTTGGCGGGGGTGATGGTTGCCAGCAAAATCTGGAAAGCGCTGAAAGGCTAAAGTCGGGCATCGTCCAAATGTGGGAGTGAGCCTGCTCGCGAAGAGGCAGTGTCAGTCGCCATCAATGTTGACTGATACACCGCTTTCGCGAGCAGGCTCGCTCCCACATTAGATCTGCGACAGGCATGAAAAAGGCCATTCGACTCACATCGGATGGCCTTTTTTGTTGCCGCCGGATTTACTCGGCGATCTGCAACTTGCGCGCCTCGGTGTACACGAACCGCACTTTGTCGTACTCGAACGGGGAGTTCAGCTGGCCATAACGGAAGTTGGTCTGGTTGCGTTTGTCGATGCCGCGCAGGATCCAGACTTCAGGATGGTTTGAGCTGACTTCAGAAACGTTCAGGAAGTTGATTGCCGACTCTACGGTGAAATCGACCGCCAGTCCGCCTGTGTCGCGGATGTTGGAAGGGCCGAGGATTGGCAAGACCAGGTAGGCGCCTCCCGGTACACCGTAGAAACCCAGGGTCTGACCGAAGTCTTCGTTCTGGCGTGGCAGGCCCATGGCGGTGGCCGGGTCCCACAGGCCAGCGATGCCGATGGTGGTGTTGAGCAGCAGGCGCCCGGTGGTTTCCATCGAGCGCTTGCCTTTGAACTGCAACAGGCTGTTCACAAGGTTCGGCACATCGCCGAGGTTGTTGAAGAAGTTGCTGACGCCGGTGCGCAGGAAGCTTGGGGTGATATAGCGATAGCCGTCGACTACGGGCAGGAACACCCATTGATCGAAGCGGTAGTTGAAGTGATAAACCCGACGGTTCCACTCTTCCAGCGGGTCGTAGACGGCCAGCGCGTTGAGCGTCGAGCGTTCGAACTCGCGCTGATCCAGTCCCGGGTTGAATTTGAGTTTGCTCAGCGGTTCCTTGAAACCGTCACTGTCGACCACAACAGGCGCGTTGGCTTTGCTGTTGTCGGCATTGGCGACGCCTGCACAGAGTAACGCGGCAATTAGCAGGAGGTATTTAGCCACGGAAGAACTCCAGCATGGCGTCGCTGTTGACGCGGTAGTTAAGGTTGCCGCAATGGCCGCCGTATGGATAAACGGTCAAACGATCGCCGAAAGTCTTGCGCAGAAAGCCGAGGTCGCCAGGGCCAAGGATCACGTCGTCGGCGTTGTGCATGACGGCGATTTTCGGGCTGTTGTGCAAGTAGTCCTTGAGGGCGTAGAGGCTCACCTGGTCGATCAGTTGCAGCAGGCTGCCGCCGTCGGTGCGGGCGCGCCACATCGGGATGAGCTGTTCAGCGATGTAGCAGTCGAAGTCGCACTGCAGCGCACGCTTGAGGAATGGCGTGAGGCTGGTGCCATCGGTGATCGGGAACTTCGGTGGCGTGATCAGGCCGCGACGGTTGATCAGGTCCGAGGTGAAGGCAATGTCGGCCGCCGAGAAGCGGAACGACGTGCCGATCAGCATGGCCAACTGTTCATTGGTCAGGTGCTCCTTGGACTGCTGGAAGTCGTAGAGCAGGGCATCGTTGAGATCGATGTAGCCTTTCTCCTGGAAGTAGCGGGTCAGTTTGTTCAGTACCAGCTCATAGAACGTGGTGGTGCTGTTGATGCCCTTGACCTCGGTCTGGACCAGCTTGTCCAGGTTGGTGATCGAGGTGTACAGATTGACTGGCGGGTTGAGCAGCAAGACTTTCTTGAAGTTGAAACTGCGACGTGTCTCGTCCAGGTGCGCGACAAACGCCGCGTCCAGTGCACCCAGGCTGTAACCGGTCAGGTAGTAATCGGTGATCGGCAGTTTCGGGTTTTGTGCCCGCACGGCCTGCATCACCCGGTACATGTCTTCGGCGTCTTCTTTGGTGATGCCTGGCGTCGCGAAGCGCGAAGCGGCGCTGATGAAGTCGAAACTGGTCGGCGACGACAGTTGCACCACGTGGTAGCCGGCCTGGTAGTAAAGCTTCTTCAGGTATTCGTTGAGGCTGCTGTCATAGCGTGCGCCGGTGCCGGCAATCAGGAAGATCAGCGGTGCGGGTTTATCTTGCGTAGCGATGCGGTAGGTAAGGTTCTTCACCGCCCAGAAGTTCTCTGGCAGTTCGAATGCACGCTCCGGGCGCAGCGTGATGGTGCGATCGTCCTGATTGATGTCGGCGTCCAGTGGCAATTCCGGACGCAGGTCTGGAGGTGTCGTGGCGATGGTTGCCTCGAACGGGTTGGTGATGGGGTAGCCATAACTGGCGGCGTCGATATCGACCGCCAGTGCGGACGCACTCAATATAAGGCCGCCAAAGAGGGCGGCGAAGCGCAAGGAACGGAGCATGACTAGATCCCTTAGAAGAAGGTGCCGAATGAAGTTCGCAGGCTATGACCATCGGGGTTGCGCCAAAGTGCCACGCATCGGCACCAAAGAGGCTTATTTCGGGGTAATAGTAGCTGGACGATACACTTAGCAGCGATTTCGTGACCAGTTTTATGTTGCTCACGTTTGCATACCGCTTAAGGGGGATTAAGCTGGCCGCCGTTTTCGCCTATTGGAGTGTTTCATGTCCCGCCGTCTGCCCGTGGTTTTGCTGCTCGTTTTGCTGCCTTTATGGCTGGCCGCCAGTTACGGCGCGCGTTATGGCTTCATGGAGGATGCGCAGTGGGTGGGCCTCTGCGTCGACGAGGCGAGCCGCTGGGAATGTGCGGTTCGTTCGAACCTGGGCTTGATGATTCACTTCAGTGTGTTGGGCTGGGCGGCGATCGCGGCGGCTGTGCTCGGCTTCGTGCTGCCGGGCCGTGCCGGGTGGTGGCTGGCGGTGCTGGCGCTGGTGTTCGGGTTTCCGGCGTTGGCGTTGTACAACACGACGCTGGCTGTTTTTGCGGTGGTGATTGCAGGGTTGCGTCTGGTTAGGGAACGCCGCGGCGCCTGATAGTCAGTCATCTCGAGCAGGCTCGCTCCCACATTGACCGGGTTCTTCAGCAGAAACGCGGTTAATTGTAGGAGTGAGCCTGCTCGCGATGGGGCCGGCAGCCGCACTGAGAATTTAAGCTTTGCGAACCCGCAAACTGCGCCACAACGCGGCAATCATTAGTACACTCACCAGCGCCCAACCCCAGGCTTGCTGGTTCTGCAAGCCTTCACGGTACAGCTGCGGCGCAATGCCTGCGCCAATAATGAAGGTCAGCAACGCAATTTCCCGACGTGGCACGTTCACCGGGCGGCACAGGTAAACCAGTGCCGGCAGGATAAATGCCACGCTCGGGAAGCTGCGATAACGCGGATCGAACACCAGCTCCAGCATCATCACCGCCGCGGCAAACCCCGCCGTCGCGAGCAGCCAGCCAGCCCGACGCTCCAGCGTGTTGAATGCCCGCTCACGCCAACCGGTGCGTGCGCTCAACGTCAGCGCTGCATGCGCCAGCACCAGCAGATTCAAAGCCGTCAGCAGCGCCACCCACAACCATTCACTCGCAAACCGCGTGGTAACCCGGGCCAGATCACCCCAGGCGCCAATCGAGCAAGCCGCCAGCGCGCCGAGCAGTGGCAGCACAAGCGCCGCGCGAGTGCTGCGAACGCGACCGCCGAGGATTAGCGTGCCGAGGAAAATCAAGCCACCCACCGCGAGCCATTGCGACCAGTACGGCACGTTAGTCACCGGACCTGCCAGTACGCCCTTGTCCTGACGATCCGCGTCGAACAGTCCCCAGTAACCGCCGACCGCACCTTCGCTGGCACGTTTCCACGGCTGGTCGAAGGCTTCGATCAGGTTGTAATGCCAGCCTTGCTGTTCCGCCATGACGACAAAACCGCGAATGAATTTGGCTTCATTGACCCGGCTCGGCAGGGCGGTCTCACGTTGACGGCCTTCGCTCGGCCAGCCGGTTTCCCCGATCATCACGTCTTTGGGTGCGAACTTGTTGCCGAACACCTGACGCACTTCGGCCACATGTTGCAGGGCCGCGTCGATGTTCGAGGGGTTATCTTCCCAGTACGGAAGCAAGTGGATGGTCAGGAAGTCGACCGCCGGGGCGATTTCCGGGTGCTTGAGCCAGAATTCCCAGACGTCGGCATAAGTGACGGGCTGTTTGACCTGGCTTTTGACTTTGTTAATCAGCTTGGCCAGCTGCGAGCCGGTGACCTCTTTGCGCAGCAGGGTTTCGTTGCCGACGATGACCGCGGTCACCACGTCGGCGTTGGTATTCGCCGAGGCGATCAGCAGGTCGACCTCTTTCTCGGTGTCGACCGGATTGCTGTTGACCCAAGCGCCAATCATCAGTTTCAGACCGTGCTTGCGTGCCAGATCAGGGATGGCCTCCAGACCGGTCATGGAATAGGTGCGGATGCATTCGAAGCTTTTGGCGAGCAGCGCAAGGTCGGCGTCCATGCGTTCCGGGCGCAATTTGAACGGCTGATCGAAAGGTGATTGATCCTTGTCGAACGGGGTGTAGGAGGCGCATTGCAGCTTGTGCGTCGCGCTCGCTACGTCCGGCAGGTTCACCGGTTTGCCCAGGCCGTACCAGAAGCCGACGAAGGCAAACAGCCCCAGCACGCAGGCGAATAAATAAGCAGAAAAAGGAAAACGTGATGTTGCGGGCATGGTCAGGCCGTCTGGGAGCAAAGCCGCGCATGTTACCTGCATTTGCCACAGATCAGGTGTCCCGCATAACTTTGACATGCAAAGTTCGGGCGGATTGGTCGGGGTGTTTGCGCTGGCCAAAAATTATGGCGTTCTGATGTCGTTTCTCGCTGCCTTGAGGTCGCTGGTAGAGCAGGTCGCATTTGTCCTGAGGTTGATTATCGACGCATCAGTGCTCTCATAGAAAATCACGCTGATGTTCGAACGAGTTTGCGGTGGGCGTGATGGGGGCGCTGTGCACCATAACTATACGTTGACGCGACTCGGCATCCGTCGAGCGCAGCACTTTCGGGGAAGTAACGATGAAGATGCGACGACTTTTAGGCGCAGGTGCCGCTCTGGTACTTGCGATTGGCTCCACCATGGCCAGCGCCGAGAGCAAGACCCTGAGCATCGGTTACGTTGACGGTTGGTCCGACAGCGTCGCGACGACTCACGTAGCGGCAGAGGTGATCAAGCAGAAGCTGGGTTATGACGTGAAGCTGCAAGCCGTCGCTACCGGGATCATGTGGCAGGGTGTGGCCACCGGCAAACTCGACGCCATGTTGTCGGCCTGGCTGCCGGTGACACACGGTGATTATTGGACCAAGTACAAGGATCAAGTCGTTGATTACGGTCCGAACTTCAAAGATGCAAAAATCGGATTGATCGTGCCGGAGTACGTCAAGGCCAAAACCATCGACGATCTGAAAACCGACGACAGCTTCAAAAATCGCATTGTCGGCATCGACGCCGGTTCAGGCGTGATGCTCAAGACCGAACAGGCCATCAAGGACTACGACCTGACCGGGTATCAACTCAAGGCCAGTTCCGGCGCCGGCATGATTGCCGAGCTGACCCGTGCCGAGAAGAAAAACGAATCCATCGCGGTGACCGGTTGGGTGCCGCACTGGATGTTTGCGAAGTGGAAACTGCGCTTCCTGGACGATCCGAAAGGCGTTTATGGCGCCGCTGAAACTGTAAATAACATCGGCAGCAAAGAACTCGCCACCAAAGCGCCGGAAGTGGCCAAGTTCCTGAAAAACTTCCAGTGGGCGTCGAAAGACGAAATCGGCGAAGTCATGTTGGCGATTCAGGATGGCGCCAAGCCGGAAGCCGCTGCGAAAGATTGGGTGGCCAAACACCCGGAGCGCGTTGCCGATTGGACCAAATGATTTGAGCTGACGCGTCTGGTCAGCACCTTAAAGGGCTGCTTGGCATTACTGCCAAGCGGCCTTTTGCTTTTCTGTAGGAGCCCGGCTTGCCGGCGATGTCAGCCTCAAGATCGCCATCGCTGGCAAGCCGGGCTCCTACAGGGAACAAAACTGTCATGTCGTTCTAAGACTAAGGTCGTCTGGAACCTGTTCCGCAGCCGCATAGAGTGGATAGCGTTCCAACTTTAATCTGTGCTGCGAGGATAAAAACAATGAACGACAGCATTTACCTCTCGATTCAAAACAGCCCGCGCTTCAAGGAGCTGGTTAGCAAGCGAGAAAAGTTCGCCTGGATACTTTCAGCGATCATGCTTGGGCTTTACTCCGGATTCATCCTTATGATTGCTTACGGGCCGCATGTACTGGGGGCGAAAATCAGCCCTGAGTCTTCGATTACCTGGGGAATACCAATTGGTGTCGGGCTGATTCTCTCTGCCTTTGTCCTGACGGCAATCTACGTACGACGCGCCAATGGCGAATTCGACGACCTGAACAATGCGATTCTCAAGGAGGCTCAGCAATGATCCGGCGTCTAATGGCTCTATTGAGCGTTGCAGCATTCGCACCAGGGGCCTGGGCGGCTGACGCCTTGACCGGTGCAGTGACTAAACAACCGCTGAACGTGGCTGCGATCTTGATGTTCGTGGTGTTCGTCGGCGCGACTTTGTGTATCACTTACTGGGCCTCCAAGAAAAACAACTCGGCAGCTGACTACTATGCGGCGGGCGGCAAGATCACCGGTTTCCAGAACGGTCTGGCGATTGCCGGTGACTACATGTCCGCGGCGTCTTTCCTGGGTATTTCCGCCCTGGTGTTCACCTCTGGCTACGACGGCCTGATCTACTCGATCGGCTTCCTGGTGGGCTGGCCGATCATTCTGTTCCTGATCGCCGAGCGTCTGCGTAACCTGGGTAAATACACCTTTGCCGACGTGGCGTCCTACCGCCTTGGGCAAACCCAGATCCGCACGCTGTCCGCTTGCGGTTCGCTGGTGGTGGTGGCGTTCTACCTGATCGCGCAAATGGTGGGTGCCGGCAAGCTGATCCAGCTGCTGTTCGGTCTCGACTACTACGTTGCGGTGATACTGGTCGGTATCCTGATGTGCATGTATGTGTTGTTCGGCGGCATGCTGGCGACTACATGGGTGCAGATCATCAAGGCTGTGCTGCTGCTGTCCGGTGCTTCGTTCATGGCGCTGATGGTCATGAAGCACGTCAACTTCGACTTCAACATGCTGTTTTCCGAGGCGATCAAGGTTCACCCTAAAGGTGAAGCGATCATGAGCCCGGGCGGTCTGGTGAAAGACCCGATCTCGGCGTTCTCCTTAGGGCTTGCGCTGATGTTCGGTACCGCTGGCCTGCCGCACATTCTGATGCGCTTCTTCACCGTGAGCGACGCAAAAGAAGCTCGCAAGAGCGTGCTGTATGCAACCGGCTTCATTGGCTACTTCTACATCCTGACGTTCATCATTGGCTTCGGCGCGATCCTGCTGGTCAGCACCAATCCGGAGTTCAAAGATGCGGCGGGCGCGCTGTTGGGCGGCAACAACATGGCGGCGGTGCATCTGTCCAACGCGGTGGGCGGCAGTATTTTCCTGGGCTTCATCTCGGCGGTGGCGTTTGCAACCATTCTGGCCGTAGTGGCCGGTTTGACCCTGGCCGGTGCTTCGGCGGTGTCTCACGACCTGTACGCCAGCGTGATCAAGAAGGGCAAGGCGAACGACAAGGATGAAATTCGCGTCTCGAAGATCACCACTATCGCACTGGCCGTGTTGGCGATCGGCCTGGGCATTCTGTTTGAAAGCCAGAACATCGCGTTCATGGTGGGCCTGGCGTTCTCCATCGCGGCGAGCTGTAACTTCCCGGTGCTGCTGCTTTCCATGTACTGGAAAAATCTGACCACCCGCGGTGCAATGATCGGCGGCTGGTTGGGCCTGGTAAGTGCTGTTGGCTTGATGGTGCTTGGCCCAACCATTTGGGTTCAGATCCTCCATCACGAGAAGGCGATCTTCCCGTATGAATACCCGGCGCTGTTCTCGATGGCGATTGCCTTTGTTGGTATCTGGTTCTTCTCGATCACTGACAAGTCGACCGCGGCTGACAAAGAGCGGGCTCTGTTCTTCCCTCAGTTCGTTCGTTCGCAGACTGGTTTGGGGGCGAGTGGGGCGGTTTCGCACTAAGGCTTCAGGTTTGGTTATGTAAGTTGCGTTAAACAGAAATGCCCCGGTCGAGAGATCGGGGCATTTTTGTTTGTTCGCAGGTTGAAAGGTGTGTTGTCAGGGCTGACGCAATCGCGAGCAGGCTCGCTTGTATGTTTAGACTTGAAGGGGGCACAAACAAAAACGGCCTCTATATAAATAGAGGCCGTTTCCGGTGCAGCCAACACGTTATCGCAAGACAGGTCTTATTTGCGGTCTTCCAGCTTGGTGATGTCACGCGACTCGTAGCCGGTGTACAGCTGGCGCGGGCGGCCAATCTTGTACGGGCTGGAGAGCATTTCTTTCCAGTGGGAGATCCAGCCGACAGTCCGCGCCAAGGCGAAGATGACGGTGAACATGCTGGTTGGAATGCCGATCGCCTTGAGGATGATCCCCGAGTAGAAGTCGACGTTCGGGTACAGCGAGCGTTCGATGAAGTACGGGTCGGTCAGGGCGATCTCTTCCAGGCGCATGGCCAGTTCGAGTTGCGGATCGTTGTTGATGCCCAGTTCTTTCAGTACTTCGTCGCAGGTCTGTTTCATGACGGTAGCGCGTGGGTCACGGTTTTTGTAAACCCGGTGACCGAAGCCCATCAGTTTGAACGGATCGTTCTTGTCCTTGGCCTTGGCGATGTACTTGTCGATGTTCGAGACATCGCCAATTTCATCAAGCATGGTCAGAACGGCTTCGTTCGCGCCGCCGTGGGCAGGGCCCCACAGTGCAGCGATGCCGGCGGCGATACAGGCGAACGGGTTGGCACCCGAAGAGCCGGCCAGACGTACGGTGGAAGTCGATGCGTTCTGCTCGTGGTCGGCATGGAGGATGAAGATCCGGTCCATGGCCTTGGCGAGCACCGGGCTGATCGGTTTGATCTCGCACGGGGTGTTGAACATCATGTGCAGGAAGTTTTCCGCGTACGTCAGGTCGTTGCGCGGGTACATCATGGGTTGGCCCATGGAGTACTTGTAAACCATCGCTGCCAGCGTCGGCATCTTGGCAACCAGACGGATCGCGGAAATTTCGCGATGCTGCGGGTTATTGATGTCGAGAGAGTCGTGGTAGAACGCCGAGAGGGCGCCGACTACGCCGCACATGACGGCCATCGGGTGGGCGTCGCGACGGAAACCGTTGAAGAAGGTCTTCAGCTGCTCGTGAACCATGGTGTGGTTCTTGACGGTGCTGACGAACTGGGCCTTCTGTTCTGCGGTCGGCAATTCGCCGTTGAGCAGCAGATAGCAGGTTTCCAGGTAGTCCGACTTTTCAGCCAGCTGTTCGATCGGGTAGCCGCGGTGCAACAGAATGCCGTTGTCGCCGTCGATATAGGTGATCTTCGACTCGCAGGAAGCGGTCGACATGAAACCAGGGTCAAAGGTGAAACGGCCCGTGGCCGTCAGGCCCCGAACATCGATAACATCGGGACCAACGGTGCCGGTTAAAATGGGCAGCTCGACGGGGGCTGCGCCCTCGATGATCAACTGCGCTTTTTTGTCAGCCATGTGGCCTCCTATTTATGCTTGAAATCATCAGACAGACCCCCCACGCAGGGCCCGCACCACTATAGTGAGATAAATTCGAATGTCAATTTGCCTAAAGTCTTGCTCCAGAAGGCTTTAACCGGACTTTTTCCTCGAAATTGACTGCCATTTACGCCTTTTATCCAACTTGTGCAATCAGCTATTAGGGGAAGGTGAACGCGTTGTCATTAGTAGCCTAACTGTCTATACTCGGCCTCCGACCGCCAGGGGCTTTTGGGCCTGCTTTATTGGGGGTCGCACTCCCTGGGTGGTGGGTACCTGACCAGTGCACTCCCCAACAACTTTGCCCTGATTGTTAGGGGCTCTTCAGTGTGAAAAAAAGCCGTGAATAGCCAACGACCTGTAAACCTAGACCTAAGGACCATCAAACTCCCAGTCACTGCTTACACGTCCATTCTTCACCGGATCTCCGGAATCATCCTCTTTGTCAGCCTGGCCATCATGCTTTATGCATTGGACAAGTCGCTGAGCTCGGAAGAAGGTTTTGGCCAGGTGAAGGCGTGTCTGACCAGTCCGCTAGCCAAGCTAGTGACATGGGGCATCCTGTCCGCCTTGCTGTATCACCTGGTTGCCGGTGTGCGCCATTTGATCATGGATATGGGCATCGGCGAGTCGCTTGAAGGCGGCAAACTGGGCTCGAAAATCGTTATCGCCGTTTCCGTGGTGGTAATCGTTCTGGCAGGAGTTTGGATATGGTAACTAACGTCACGAACCTGTCGCGTTCGGGCCTCTATGACTGGATGGCACAGCGTGTGTCTGCGGTCGTTCTCGCGGCTTATTTCATTTTCCTGATCGGATACGTCGTTGCCCATCCTGGCCTCGGCTACGCCCAATGGCATGAACTGTTCGCAAGCAACTGGATGCGTATTTTCAGTCTCCTGGCTCTCGTTGCCCTCGGCGCTCACGCCTGGGTCGGCATGTGGACCATCGCGACCGACTACCTGACGCCAATGGCGTTCGGCAAGTCCGCGACTGCAATACGTTTCCTCTTCCAGGCAGTATGCGGCATCGCGATGTTCGCCTACTTCGTCTGGGGTGTGCAGATTCTTTGGGGTATCTGATTCATGTCTACTACAGTTAATACGCTTTCGTTCGACGCCATCATCATTGGCGGCGGCGGTGCTGGCATGCGCGCTGCTCTGCAGCTGGCGCAAGGTGGTCACAAGACTGCCGTGGTTACCAAGGTTTTCCCGACTCGTTCGCACACTGTATCCGCCCAGGGTGGCATCACCTGCGCCATCGCCTCGGCAGATCCGAACGATGACTGGCGCTGGCACATGTACGATACCGTCAAGGGTTCCGACTATATCGGTGACCAGGACGCTATCGAATACATGTGTTCCGTAGGCCCGGAAGCCGTTTTCGAACTCGAGCACATGGGCTTGCCGTTCTCCCGTACTGAACAGGGTCGCATCTATCAGCGTCCGTTCGGCGGTCAGTCGAAAGACTTCGGTAAAGGTGGCCAGGCTGCTCGTACATGCGCCGCTGCCGACCGTACCGGTCACGCTCTGCTGCACACTCTGTATCAGGCCAACCTCAAGGCCGGCACCGTATTCCTCAACGAATACTACGGCGTCGACCTGGTGAAGAACGAAGATGGTGCCTTTGTCGGCATGATCGTCATCTGCATCGAGACTGGCGAAACTTCCTACGTCCGCGCTAACGCCACCGTATTGGCGACCGGCGGTGCAGGCCGTATCTACTCGTCCACCACCAACGCGCTGATCAACACCGGTGACGGCGTCGGCATGGCTCTTCGTGCTGGCGTGCCGGTACAAGACATCGAAATGTGGCAGTTCCACCCGACCGGCATCGCCGGCGCCGGTGTACTGGTTACTGAAGGCTGCCGCGGTGAAGGCGGTTACCTGATCAACAAGCACGGCGAGCGTTTCATGGAGCGTTATGCTCCGAACGCCAAAGACCTGGCGGGTCGTGACGTTGTTGCTCGCTCGATGGTTAAAGAAATCATCGCCGGCAACGGTTGCGGTCCGGATGGCGACCACGTAATGCTGAAACTCGATCACCTCGGTGAAGACGTTCTGCACAGTCGTCTGCCAGGCATCATGGAACTGTCCAAGACCTTCGCTCACGTCGATCCAGCCGTGGCGCCGATTCCGGTCGTTCCAACCTGCCACTATATGATGGGCGGCGTGCCGACCAACATTCATGGTCAGGCAATCACTCAGGACGCTGAAGGCGTTGACCAGATCATCCCGGGCCTGTTCGCAGTAGGCGAAGTGGCGTGCGTATCGGTTCACGGTGCCAACCGTCTGGGTGGCAACTCGCTGCTCGACCTGGTGGTATTCGGCCGTGCCGCCGGCCTGTTCCTGGAACAGACCCTGAAAGAAGGCGTTGATTACGCTCGTCCTCGCCAGTCCGACATCGACGCTGCCTTGGCGCGTCTCGATGGCCTGAACTCGCGTACCGAGGGTGAAGACGTCGCTACCCTGCGTAAAGAACTGCAAAGCTGCATGCAGAACTACTTCGGTGTGTTCCGTACCGGCGAATACATGCAGAAGGGTATTGCCCAGCTGGCTGATCTGCGTGGTCGTATCGCCAACGTCAAGATCAACGATAAGAGCCAGGCGTTCAACACTGCTCGTATCGAAGCGCTGGAACTGCAAAACCTGCTGGAAGTGGCCGAAGCCACTGCCATCGCTGCAGAAATCCGCAAAGAGTCCCGCGGCGCTCACGCCCGTGAAGACTACGAAGACCGCGACGACGAAAACTGGCTGTGCCACACCCTGTACTTCCCGGGTGACAAGCGCGTCACCAAGCGCGCCGTGAACTTCTCGCCGAAGACTGTTCCGACTTTTGAACCTAAGATTCGGACTTATTAAGGGTGGCCGCCATGTTGCAAGTCAGTGTTTATCGCTACAACCCTGATCAGGACGCTGCGCCGTTCATGCAGGAATTCCAGGTCGATACCGGTGGTAAAGACCTGATGGTGCTGGACGTGCTGGCCCTGATCAAAGAGCAGGACGAGGGTTTCTCCTATCGTCGCTCTTGCCGTGAAGGTGTTTGCGGTTCCGACGGCATGAACATCAACGGCAAAAACGGCCTGGCGTGCGTCACGCCGTTGTCCGCTGTCGTAAAAGGTAACAAGTTGATCGTTCGTCCTCTGCCAGGTTTGCCGGTTATCCGTGACCTGGTCGTTGATATGAGCATCTTCTACAAGCAATACGAGAAGGTTAAGCCATTCCTGCAGAACGACACGCCGGCTCCGGCCATCGAACGTCTGCAGTCCCCGGAAGAGCGTGAAAAGCTTGATGGTCTGTACGAGTGCATCCTGTGCGCTTGCTGCTCGACTTCTTGCCCGTCCTTCTGGTGGAACCCGGACAAGTTCCTGGGTCCAGCTGCTCTGCTGCAAGCGTATCGCTTCCTGGCAGACAGCCGCGACACCAAGACTGCCGAGCGTCTGGCTTCGCTGGATGACCCGTTCAGCGTATTCCGCTGCCGCGGGATCATGAACTGCGTCAACGTCTGTCCGAAAGGCCTGAACCCGACTAAGGCCATCGGTCACGTACGTAACATGCTGCTGCAAAGCGGCGTGTGACTCAGCTGTTGTAACCCGGCTGTTGTAAATGCAGTACCGCTGTACCCGTAGATGCTACGGCGCAGGCTTCAACCGGCGCCGTAGTTTTAACCTGAGCAGCAGCTTACAAGGCTGCGGCTCTTATTTTGAAGAAATGAGACAAGCAGGGGCATCCGGGCTGGTACCCGGACTATCAGCGTGATCCTAAGTGGCTTGTTTTGGTCGCTGCATTCGGACTTCTGCAAGTGTGCTCGGTGTCGACGCCGGTGGTGTTCCCCTAACCGAGGGTGACCAAGCATGCAAGAAAGCGTGATGCAGCGCATGTGGAACAGCGCCTACCTATCTGGTAGTAACGCTGCCTATGTGGAAGAGCTCTACGAGCTCTACCTGCACGACCCTAACGCTGTGCCAGAAGAGTGGCGCACCTACTTCCAGAAGTTGCCGGCTGACGGCAACACTGCTACCGATGTTTCGCACTCCACAATTCGCGATCATTTCGTCTTGCTGGCAAAGAACCAGCGCCGCGCCCAACCGGTTTCCGCCGGCAGCGTGAGCAGTGAGCACGAGAAGAAGCAAGTTGAAGTGCTGCGATTGATCCAGGCCTACCGTATGCGTGGCCACCAGGCAGCCCAGCTTGACCCGCTGGGGCTGTGGCAGCGTCCTGCACCTGCAGACCTGTCGATCAATCATTACGGCTTGACCAATGCCGATCTTGATACGATCTTCCGTGCCGGCGACCTGTTTATCGGCAAAGAGGAAGCGAGCCTACGCGAAATTCACGAAGCGTTGCAGCAGACATATTGCCGCACCATCGGCGCTGAATTTACGCATATCACCGATTCCGAGCAGCGCCAGTGGTTCCAGCAGCGTCTGGAAAGCGTGCGCGGCCGTCCAACGTACTCCGCCGACATCAAGAGCCACCTGCTCGAACGCGTCACCGCCGGCGAAGGTCTGGAAAAATACCTGGGCACCAAATACCCGGGCACCAAGCGTTTCGGTCTGGAAGGCGGCGAGAGCCTGATTCCGATGCTCGACGAACTGATCCAGCGTTCCGGTTCCTACGGCACCAAGGAAATCGTCATCGGCATGGCCCACCGTGGCCGTCTCAACGTGCTGGTCAACACCTTCGGCAAGAACCCGCGCGAGTTGTTCGACGAGTTCGAAGGCAAGAAGAAGGTCGAGCTGGGTTCCGGTGACGTTAAGTATCACCAGGGCTTCTCGTCCAACGTGATGACCACCGGCGGTGAAGTTCACCTAGCCATGGCGTTCAACCCTTCCCACCTGGAAATCGTTTCTCCAGTGGTCGAGGGTTCGGTTCGCGCCCGTCAGGATCGTCGTAACGACCCTACCGGTGAGAAGGTTCTGCCGATTTCCATCCACGGTGACGCGGCATTCGCCGGTCAGGGCGTGGTGATGGAAACCTTCCAGATGTCGCAGACCCGCGGTTTCAAAACCGGCGGCACTGTGCACATCGTGATCAACAACCAGGTCGGTTTCACCATCAGCAACCCGCTGGACTCGCGTTCCACCGAGTACGCGACCGACGTTGCGAAAATGATCCAGGCGCCGATCCTCCATGTGAATGGTGATGATCCGGAAGCCGTGTTGTTCGTGACCCAGCTGGCCATCGACTACCGCATGCAGTTCAAGCGTGACGTGGTGATCGACCTGGTCTGCTACCGTCGTCGTGGCCACAACGAGGCCGACGAGCCAAGCGGCACCCAGCCAATCATGTATCAGCAGATCACCAAACAGCGCACCACCCGTGAGCTGTATGCCGATCGTCTGACTCAGGGCGGTGTGCTGGACGCAGAGCGTGTTCAAGCGAAAGTCGACGAATACCGCAATGCTTTGGACAACGGTCTGCATGTTGTAAAAAGCCTGGTCAAAGAGCCGAACAAAGAGTTGTTCGTGGACTGGCGTCCGTATCTGGGCCACGCCTGGACCGCGCGTCACGACACGCGTTTCGATCTGAAAACCTTGCAGGAACTGTCCGCCAAGCTGCTGGAAATTCCGGAAGGCTTCGTGGTTCAGCGCCAGGTCTCGAAAATCTACGAAGACCGTCAGAAGATGCAAGCCGGCGGCCTGCCGATCAACTGGGGTTACGCCGAAACCATGGCGTACGCGACCCTGGCGTTCGAAGGTCACCCGATTCGCATGACGGGTCAAGACATCGGTCGCGGTACGTTCTCGCACCGTCACGCTGTCTTGCACAACCAGAAAGACGCGGGTACCTACGTCCCGCTGCAAAACCTGTACAAGGGCCAACCACGTTTCGACCTGTACGATTCGTTCCTGTCCGAAGAAGCCGTGCTGGCGTTCGAATACGGTTATTCGACCACCACGCCTGAGGCGCTGGTGATCTGGGAAGCCCAGTTCGGCGACTTCGCCAACGGTGCCCAAGTGGTTATCGACCAGTTCATCACCAGTGGCGAGCACAAGTGGGGCCGTCTCTGCGGTCTGACCATGTTGCTGCCGCACGGTTATGAAGGTCAGGGACCGGAGCACTCGTCGGCTCGTCTGGAGCGTTACCTGCAACTGTGCGCCGAGCACAACATTCAGGTAGCCGTACCGACCACGCCGGCTCAGATCTACCACTTGCTGCGCCGTCAGGTGATTCGCCCGCTGCGCAAGCCATTGATCGTTCTGACTCCGAAGTCGCTGCTGCGTCATAAACTGGCCATATCGACCCTGGAAGATCTGGCCGAAGGTTCGTTCCAGACCGTTATCCCGGAAATCGATGTTCAAGATCCGAAAAAGGTCGAGCGCATTGTTCTGTGTAGCGGCAAGGTCTACTACGACCTGCTGGAAAAACGCCGTGCCGAAGGTCGTGACGACATCGCCGTCGTGCGTATCGAGCAGCTGTACCCATTCCCTGAGGACGACTTGAATGAAGTCCTGGCTCCTTATACCAACCTCAAGCATATCGTTTGGTGTCAGGAAGAGCCGATGAACCAGGGTGCCTGGTACTGCAGCCAGCATCACATGCGCCGCATCGTTGGCAATCACAACAAGGCACTCGTGCTCGAGTACGCCGGCCGTGATGCTTCTGCTGCACCTGCTTGTGGTTACGCATCGATGCACGCTGAGCAGCAAGAAAAACTGCTGCAAGACGCCTTTACTGTTTAACGCCTTCGCGCACCTGAAACCGAATTTAAGGACCCACAGATAATGGCTATCGAAATCAAAGCCCCCACTTTCCCGGAATCGGTTGCCGATGGCACCGTTGCCACCTGGCACAAAAAACCAGGCGACGCCGTCAAGCGTGATGACCTGATCGTCGATATCGAAACCGACAAGGTTGTGCTGGAAGTGTTGGCCACTGCTGACGGCGTGCTGGGCGCTATCGTCAAGAACGAAGGCGACACCGTTCTGTCCGACGAAGTCCTGGGCTCCATCGAAGCGGGCGGCGCTGCTGCTGCCCCGGCTGCCGCTGCTGCGCCGGCCGCTGCACAAGCTGCTGCTCCAGCTGTTGAAGGCGAAGACGATCCTGTTGCTGCACCGGCTGCTCGCAAGCTGGCTGAAGAAAACGGCATCAACATCGCTTCCGTTGCCGGTACTGGCAAAGGCGGTCGTGTGACCAAGGAAGACGTGGTTGCTGCTGTTGCTGCCAAGAAAGCCGCTCCGGCCGCCGCGCCTGCCAAGGCTGCCGCGCCAGCTGCCGCTGCTCCTGTGTTCGCCGCTGGCGACCGCATCGAGAAGCGCGTTCCGATGACCCGCGTTCGCGCTACCGTGGCCAAGCGTCTGGTAGAAGCTCAGTCGAACATGGCGATGCTGACCACCTTCAACGAAGTCGACATGACCGAAGTCATGGCCCTGCGTTCGAAGTACAAGGACCTGTTCGAGAAGTCCCACAACGGCGTACGCCTGGGCTTCATGTCGTTCTTCGTGAAAGCGGCCACCGAAGCGCTGAAACGCTTCCCGGCTGTCAACGCCTCGATCGACGGTGCTGACATCGTTTACCACGGCTACGCCGACGTCGGTGTTGCTGTTTCCAGCGACCGTGGTCTGGTTGTACCGGTTCTGCGTAACGCCGAACTGATGAGCCTGGCTGAAATCGAAGGCGGCATCGCTACCTTCGGCAAGAAAGCCCGTGACGGCAAACTGTCGATGGACGAAATGACCGGCGGCACGTTCACCATCACCAACGGTGGTACTTTCGGTTCGATGATGTCGACCCCGATCGTCAACCCGCCGCAAGCGGCTATCCTGGGCATGCACAACATTCTGCAGCGTCCTATGGCGATCAACGGTCAGGTCGTTATCCGTCCGATGATGTACCTGGCTCTGTCCTACGATCACCGTCTGATCGATGGCAAAGAAGCTGTGACCTTCCTGGTTACCATCAAGAACCTGCTGGAAGACCCGGCTCGTTTGTTGCTGGATATCTGATAGAAGCGGCCGCAGGTTTCAAGCGCCAGGCTGCACGAAAGGGCAGTCTGGCTTGAGGCTTGCGGCTTCAAGCTTGCAAAAAAGAGGATTTTTTGAATGTCGCAGAAATTTGACGTAGTAGTGATCGGCGCGGGCCCTGGCGGCTACGTAGCTGCCATCAAAGCAGCCCAACTGGGCCTCACGACTGCCTGCATCGAGAAGTACACCGACAAGGAAGGCAAACTGGCCCTTGGCGGTACGTGCCTGAACGTCGGCTGCATTCCATCCAAGGCGCTGCTGGACAGCTCCTGGAAGTACAAGGAAGCCAAAGAAGGCTTCGCTATCCACGGTATCAATCACGCTGGCGTGACCATGGATGTGGCAGCAATGGTTGGCCGTAAAGCCAACATCGTCAAAGGCCTGACGTCCGGTGTTGCCACCCTGTTCAAAGCGAACGGTGTGACCTCCATTGAAGGTCACGGCAAGCTGCTGGCCGGTAAGAAAGTTGAAGTCACCAAGCCTGACGGTTCGGTAGAAATCATCGAAGCCGAAAACGTGATACTGGCTCCAGGCTCGCGTCCGATCGACATTCCACCGGCTCCGGTTGACCAGAATGTGATCGTCGATTCGACTGGCGCGCTGGAATTCCAATCCGTACCTAAGCGCCTGGGTGTGATCGGCGCTGGCGTTATCGGTCTGGAACTGGGTTCGGTCTGGTCCCGTCTGGGCGCAGAAGTTACCGTTCTCGAAGCGCTGGACACCTTCCTGATGGCCGCTGATGCTGCCGTCTCCAAGGAAGCGCTGAAAACCCTGACCAAACAGGGTCTGGACATCAAGCTGGGCGCTCGCGTTACCGGTTCCAAAGTGAACGGCAACGAAGTCGTTGTGAACTACACCGATGCCAATGGCGAACAGAACATCACTTTCGACAAGCTGATCGTAGCCGTTGGTCGCCGTCCGGTTACCACTGATCTGCTGTCCGCTGATTGCGGCGTGACCCTCGACGAGCGCGGTTTCGTGCACGTAGACGATCACTGCGCCACTACCGTACCGGGCGTTTTCGCCATCGGCGACGTGGTTCGCGGCATGATGCTGGCACACAAGGCCTCGGAAGAGGGCATCATGGTCGTTGAGCGCATCAAGGGCCACAAAGCCCAGATGAACTATGACTTGATCCCTTCGGTTATTTATACTCACCCGGAAATCGCGTGGGTCGGTAAAACCGAGCAGGCCTTGAAGGCTGAAGGCGTTGAAGTTAACGTTGGCACCTTCCCGTTCGCAGCCAGTGGCCGTGCCATGGCAGCCAACGACACCGGCGGTTTCGTCAAAGTCATCGCTGATGCCAAGACTGACCGCGTATTGGGCGTCCACGTGATTGGCCCGAGCGCTGCAGAACTGGTTCAGCAGGGCGCGATCGGTATGGAATTCGGCACCAGCGCTGAAGACCTGGGCATGATGGTTTTCTCCCATCCGACCCTGTCTGAAGCCTTGCACGAAGCAGCTCTGGCAGTGAATGGCGGCGCCATTCACATCGCCAACCGCAAGAAGCGTTAAGACAATAAGAAACCACGGCGGAATGGCCCGTCGTGAGCCTTGCATGCAAGACTCACCGCGGAATATCCGCTGGACGCAGTCTTGAGTAGCTGCACCGGTTGTCCGGAAAGGCTACGCAAGCAGCAGTCACAGGTGGTGCGGCACTTGAACAAGTGCAGCACCGAATGCGCAGTACCTAACGAAGACGGTAATAAGCATGAATCTTCACGAGTATCAGGGTAAGCAGCTGTTCGCTGAATACGGCCTGCCAGTTTCTACCGGTTACGCAGTAGACACCCCGGAAGCAGCAGCAGAAGCTTGCGACAAAATCGGCGGCACCGAGTGGGTTGTCAAAGCCCAGGTCCACGCTGGTGGTCGCGGTAAAGCGGGCGGCGTCAAGCTGGTTCGCAGCAAAGAAGACGCTAAGGCATTCGCACAGCAGTGGCTGGGCAAGCGTCTGGTGACTTACCAGACTGACGCCAATGGTCAGCCAGTCACCAAGATCCTGGTTGAATCGTGCACTGATATCGCTAAAGAGCTGTACCTGGGCGCTGTCGTTGACCGTTCGAGCCGTCGTATCGTGTTCATGGCTTCCACCGAAGGTGGCGTGGACATCGAGAAAATCGCTCACGACACCCCTGAGAAAATCCTCAAGGCCACTATCGATCCACTGGTTGGCGCTCAGCCATTCCAGGGTCGCGAGCTGGCATTCCAGCTGGGTCTGGAAGGCAAGCAAGTTGCTCAGTTCGCCAAGATCTTCGTAGGTCTGGCCAAACTGTTCAAGGATCACGACCTGGCTCTGCTGGAAGTGAACCCGCTGGTGATCAAGGCTGACGGCGATCTGCATTGCCTCGATGCCAAGATCAACATCGACGCCAACGCCATGTACCGTCAGCCTAAGCTGAAGACTTTCCACGATCCGTCGCAAGACGATCCGCGCGAAGCGCACGCTGCCAAGTTCGAATTGAACTACGTAGCACTGGAAGGCAACATCGGTTGCATGGTCAACGGTGCTGGCCTGGCCATGGGTACCATGGACATCGTCAACCTGCATGGCGGCAAACCAGCCAACTTCCTCGACGTGGGCGGCGGTGCTACCAAAGAACGCGTTACCGAAGCGTTCAAGATCATCCTGTCCGACACTAACGTCGCGGCAGTACTGGTCAACATCTTCGGCGGCATCGTTCGTTGCGACATGATTGCCGAAGGCATCATCGGCGCTGTGAAAGAAGTCGGCGTGAAAATCCCGGTTGTTGTTCGCCTTGAAGGCAACAACGCTGAGCTGGGCGCTAAAGTACTGGCAGAAAGCGGTTTGAACATCATCGCTGCTACCAGCCTGACCGACGCTGCTCAACAAGTCGTTAAAGCTGCGGAGGGCAAATAATGAGCGTCCTGATCAATAAAGACACCAAAGTTATCTGCCAGGGTATTACCGGTTCGCAAGGTAGTTTCCACACCCAGCAAGCCATCGAATACGGCACCAAGATGGTTGGCGGCGTAACTCCGGGCAAAGGCGGCACCGAGCACCTGGGTCTGCCAGTGTTCAACACCGTGAAAGACGCTGTAGCTGCCACTGGCGCCACCGCCAGCGTGATCTACGTTCCAGCTCCTTTCTGCAAGGACTCCATCCTGGAAGCAGCCTTCGGCGGCATCAAGCTGATCGTTTGCATCACTGAAGGCATTCCTACCCTGGACATGCTGGATGCCAAGGTCAAGTGCGACGAGCTGGGTGTAATCCTGATCGGTCCTAACTGCCCAGGCGTGATCACTCCAGGCGAATGCAAGATCGGCATCATGCCAGGTCACATTCACTTGCCAGGCAAGGTCGGTATCGTTTCCCGTTCCGGCACCCTGACCTACGAAGCTGTGAAGCAAACCACTGACGCCGGTTTCGGTCAGTCGACTTGCGTCGGCATCGGCGGTGACCCGATCCCGGGTTCGAACTTCATCGACATCCTGAAGCTGTTCCAGGAAGACCCGAAGACCGAAGCGATCGTAATGATCGGTGAGATCGGCGGTTCGGCTGAAGAAGAAGCGGCTGCCTACATCAAGGCAAACGTGACCAAGCCGGTTGTTTCCTACATCGCTGGTGTGACTGCCCCTGCGGGCAAGCGCATGGGCCATGCTGGCGCAATCATCTCTGGCGGTAAAGGCACTGCAGACGAGAAGTTTGCTGCCCTGGAAGACGCAGGCGTTAAAACCGTGCGTTCGCTGGCAGACATCGGCAAGGCTTTGTCCGAGCTGACCGGTTGGGCGATCAAATAAGCCTCGCGCTTAGCTGACGCTTCACCAAACAAAGGCCACCTTCGGGTGGCCTTTGTTGTTTCTGGCGCTTGAGTTGTCCGCAGGCTTTTGTGGCGAGGGGGCTTAGTTGTGAACATTAGATATGCAAACGCGACACGGAAACGTCGCGTATCGGATAGTTCGCCCTCAAACAGTGCGTTTGCCGGGCAAATTCGTTAGGCTAGCCGCCATTTTTGCGAACGCCGCCCACAAGGCAGTGACGCGCTAAAGGGTCAGTCCTATACGGATCGACAGCATTTCCCTCACCCCAAAGGGAAATCCCTCTCTAAATTCCGATTCAGTAGTGTGGTATTTCCTTAATGAAAGTGTTGAAAGGCCAGGACATCCTGGCACTTGGTTTTATGACGTTTGCCCTGTTTGTCGGGGCGGGCAACATCATCTTCCCGCCTATCGTCGGTTTGCAGTCCGGGCCTAATGTCTGGATGGCGGCGCTGGGCTTTCTGATCACAGCAGTCGGTTTGCCGGTGATCACGGTGGTAGCGCTGGCGAAAGTCGGCGGGGCGATGGACGCCCTGAGCAGTCCGATCGGCAAAATCGCCGGTGGTCTGCTGGCTGCCGCGTGCTACCTCGCCGTCGGCCCGTTGTTCGCCACGCCACGTACCGCCACCGTATCGTTCGAAGTCGGCCTGGCGCCGCTGACCGGCGAGAGCCCGTTGGCGCTGTTCCTCTACAGTTCGGTGTACTTCCTGATCGTGTTCTTCATCTCGCTCTACCCGGGCCGATTGCTGGATACAGTAGGGCGTTTCCTCGCACCGCTGAAGATCATCGCCCTGGCCGCGCTCGGCATCGCCGCGTTCGCATTGCCAGCCGGTGATATCGGCGTGGCCACGCCGGAATACGTCGCGGCACCGTTCTCTCAAGGTTTCATCAATGGTTACCTGACCATGGATACCCTGGGCGCATTGGTGTTCGGGATCGTCATCGTTAACGCGATCCGCTCCCGTGGCGTTGAATCGCCGGTGCTGATTACCCGTTACGCGATCATTGCCGGGCTGATTGCCGGCGTGGGCCTGGCGCTGGTTTACGTCAGCCTGTTCCGCCTCGGTTCGGGCAGCCATGAAGTGGCCGCCGGTGCGACCAATGGCGCGGCGGTATTGCACGCTTATGTTCAACACACTTTTGGTTCGTTGGGCAGCGGTTTCCTGGCGGTGCTGATCTCGCTGGCCTGCCTGGTGACAGCGGTCGGCCTGACCTGTGCCTGCGCCGAGTACTTCAGCCGCGTGCTGCCACTGTCCTACAAGACGCTGGTCATCATCCTGGCGGTGTTCTCCCTGCTGGTGTCCAACCTGGGCCTCACCAAGCTGATTGCCTTCTCGATCCCGGTACTGACAGCGATTTACCCGCCATGCATCGCCCTGGTGGCGCTGAGCTTCTGCAAGGACTTCTGGCATGAGCAGGGCCGCATCGTCGGTCCCGTGATGCTGGTGTCGTTCCTCTTCGGCATGATCGACGCGCTCAAGGGTGCGGGTCTGGCGGACTGGATGCCGACTCAGTTGTCTCACTTGCCGCTGAGCGAGCAGGGCCTGGCGTGGCTGGTGCCGGCGGTCATGACGTTGGTGGTCGCAGTGGTTTGCGATCGCCTGCTGGGCAAGCGCGAAGAAGCGCTGGCTTAAGTCGCTGAATGGCCTGCCACAAGCGGGTCATCAAGCTGAAACAGAAATGCCCCGTATCAATCGATACGGGGCATTTTTTATGGGCGTGATGCGGTGCCTTTTTCCATAAGCTAACGTCGAAGCCTTGCAAATTTCCAATGTGGGAGATTCTATGTGGACTGATCTACCGCTATCGCGAGCAGGCTCGCTCCCACAAGGTTTCGAGTATTTCGCCCTTACATCAAAAGGACCTGCATGTCGTTCATCCACGCCAACCTGATCCACATCCTCGCCGCGCTCTGGTTTGTCATCTGCTGGGGCGGTTACACACGTTATGCCTCGTGGAAGGGCCGCGACACCGCGTGCCTGGCCAGTGTGTTGCACCTGTACCGTGAAGACTGGATGCGTCGCATGCTGCTACGCGACAACCGCATCGCCGATGCCAGCGTAGTCGGCAACCTGGAGCGTAACGCCTCGTTTTTTGCCTCCAGCACCTTGATTATTCTGGCCGGCATTCTCACCGTGCTCGGTGCTTCTGAAAGGGCGGTGTCGTTGTTGGCGGATATCCCGATGGTGCAGCAGGCGTCCCTGGGCATGTCCGAGATCAAATTGCTGTGCCTGGCGCTGGTGTTTGTCTACGCCTTCTTCACCTTCAGCTGGTGCATGCGGCAGTACAACTTTGCGGCAATTCTGATTGGCTCGGCGCCGATGGTCGGTGAGCGCCACGTTTCCGAACAAGAACGCAAAGCCTTCGCTGCCCGAGCGGCACGGGTCATCTCCATGGCAGCCAACCAGTTCAACTTCGGCCTGCGTTCCTACTACTTCGGCATGACCATGCTGGCCTGGTTTGTCAGTCCGTGGCTGTTCATGCTGATGAGTGCCGGCGTAGTGCTGGTGTTGTATCGCCGGGAGTTTCATTCCGACGTTCTAGACGTGATGGTCTATACCCCTACAGAGGCACCCTTGCCCGAGGCAAACAAAGAGGCCGCTTGATGAATATTCCGTTCTGGTGTGTGTTCGTCAGTGCATTACTGATTTATGTGGCTCGCATGCCGGTGGCCAAGGCGATGAAGGAGCAGGGCGGTTACAACAATCACCTGCCGCGTCAGCAACAGGCGCAACTTACCGGCTTCGGCGCCCGTGCGGTGGCTGCGCATCAAAACTGTTTTGAAGCCTTTATATTGTTTGCGGTGGGGGTGTTGATGGCCCACACCACACAAACCGCAGGATGGTTGATCGACCTGCTGGCGATCATCTTTGTGATCTCACGCGTTATCTACTTACTGTGTTACTGGGGTGATTTGACCTGGCAGCGCAGTTTGGTCTGGTTTGTCGGTTTCGTCTGTTCGTTGTTACTGATGCTTAGTCCGAGTTTTAGAAGCGTTTTGCTCTAACGGAGCAAATGTCAGGCAAAAGAAAACCCGCACTTGGCGGGTTTTCTTTATCACGCTAAAAACTGTTTTAGTTTTTAGGTGCTTCGGTCGGAGCTGCTGGTGCGGCTTCCTGTGCGGCGGCTTTGTTCGATTCAGCCTGAGCTTTGGCAGCTTCGGCGTTTTCTTTCGCAGCGTCGTTCACTTTATCCTGAGCTTTGTTCATATCTTGCTGAGCTTGCTCAGCATGTTTGGTTGCATCTTGAGCTTTGTCCTCGGATTTTTTATCGCAGGCAGCGAGACCGAGGGAAGCGGTCAACATCAAGGCAATAGCTAAAGTCTTACGCATGGGGTGTTTCTCCTTATGGAAATAACTACTGGCCTTTCGAGCACAGCTGGTAATGATAAGTTCCTCATTTCACACAAATATGTTGGTTAATTTTTGTCAGGAGCTTTTTGGTCTTTCCAAAACTTCGGATCCCCACTAACTAGAGTTTTTTATCACATGGCCGAAAACCCTGTTTTTGAGCGTGCGACGCGATTCCTGTCAGCACTCAGGCATTGTCAGGTCCTCGGGTTACGGGTGCACAGCGCCAGTAACGACGGACTAACGGTCATCTTGCCGTATAGCGTGCAAATCGTTGGCAACCCGGAAACCGGCGTGATCCACGGTGGTGCACTGACGTCGTTGATGGATACGGCGTGCGGCATGTCGACCCTGTGCGTGCTGCCTGAATTTGAGGTCTGCCCGACTCTCGATCTGCGCATCGACTACATGCATGCCGCCGAACCGCATAAAGATGTCTACGGTTTCGCCCAATGCTACCGAGTGACTACCGACGTGATCTTCGCTCGCGGGTTCGCCTATCAAGACGATCCCGAGCACCCCATCGCGCATGTCATCGGTACATTCATGCGCATGGGTAAAGCCATCAAAGGCACTAAAAACTTTGGCGGCGTCATCGCAGGAGGTGCGCAATGACCGATTCCTTCAAGGAACAACTGCAACGGGCCCACGAGGAGGGCAACTACGCGTCACTGTTGCACCTGATTCCTTACGCCAAATTGATCGGCGTCGAATGTTCGCGGGTGGGGGATGATCTGCTGTTTCGCCTGCCAGCCAACAAAGACAACATTGGTAACCCTTTATTGCCGGCGATTCATGGCGGCGTGATTGCCGGGTTCATGGAACTCTCGGCCGCGCTGCATTTGCTGATTTTCACCGGCTCACCGGGGGTACCGAAAATCATCGACTTCTCCCTCGATTACCTGCGCGCCGGCCAGTTTCGCGATACCTGGGCCAAATGTCAGGTGTGCCGACAGGGGCGCCGGGTCGCCAACGTGGCCGTTACTGCGTGGCAAAGTACTGAATCCGAGCCCATTGCGACGGCCCGCGGCCATTTCAAAATTGAAGAGCCCTTGAAATCCTGAACACAGCCCCCAACTTGAATGACAACCCGCCGCCGACCCTGAAGGTCGCGGCCACTGCCATCTGATTGGAGTTTGATGACCATGAGTGTGGAAACTCAAAAGGAAACCCTGGGCTTCCAGACCGAGGTGAAGCAACTGCTGCACCTCATGATCCATTCGCTGTATTCCAACAAGGAAATCTTCCTTCGCGAATTGATCTCGAACGCCTCTGACGCTGTCGATAAATTACGTTTCGAAGCCCTGTCCAAGCCTGAATTGCTGGAAGGTGGCGCCGAACTGAAAATCCGTGTGAGCTTCGACAAGGACGCCAAAACCGTCACCCTCGAAGACAATGGCGTTGGCATGAACCGTGAAGAAGCGATCACCCATCTGGGGACCATCGCCAAATCCGGCACTGCCGACTTCATGAAACATCTGTCTGGCGATCAGAAGAAAGATTCGCACCTGATCGGTCAGTTCGGTGTGGGTTTCTACTCTGCATTCATCGTCGCCGACAAAGTCGACGTGTTCAGCCGTCGTGCCGGTGATGCGGCCAGCGAAGGCGTGCACTGGTCGTCCAAGGGCGAAGGCGATTTCGAAGTTGCCACCATTGAGAAAGCCGAGCGCGGCACTCGCATCGTCCTGCACCTGAAGTCCGGTGAAGACGAATTCGCCGATGGCTGGCGCCTGCGCAACATTATCAAGAAGTACTCCGACCACATCGCTCTGCCGATCGAGTTGCCAAAAGAAGTAGCCGCCGTTGAAGGTGAAGAGACGCCGGCTGCCGAATGGGAAACCGTCAACCGCGCCAGCGCCCTGTGGACCCGTCCTCGCACTGAAGTGAAGGACGAGGAATATCAGGAGTTCTACAAGCACGTTGCTCACGATTTCGAGAACCCGCTGAGCTGGAGCCACAACAAGGTCGAAGGCAAGCTCGAATACAGCTCGCTGCTGTACGTGCCGGCCCGTGCTCCGTTCGACCTGTACCAGCGTGAGGCCCCTAAAGGCCTGAAGCTGTATGTGCAGCGTGTGTTCGTCATGGATCAGGCCGAGTCGTTCCTGCCGCTGTACCTGCGCTTCATCAAAGGCGTGGTCGATTCCAACGACCTGTCGCTGAACGTGTCGCGGGAAATCCTGCAGAAAGACCCGATCATCGATTCGATGAAGTCGGCGCTGACCAAGCGCGTTCTGGACATGCTGGAAAAACTGGCGAAGAACGAGCCTGAGCAATACAAGAGCTTCTGGAAGAACTTCGGTCAGGTCATGAAAGAAGGCCCGGCAGAAGACTTCGCCAACAAAGAGAAAATCGCTGGCCTGCTGCGTTTCGCATCGACCAGCGGTGATGAAGGCGAGCAAGTGGTTGGCCTGGCCGAATACCTGGCTCGCGCCAAGGAAGGTCAGGACAAGATCTACTACCTGACCGGCGAAACCTACGCGCAAGTCAAAAACAGCCCGCACCTGGAAGTCTTCCGCAAGAAAGGCATCGAAGTGCTGTTGCTGACCGATCGCATCGACGAGTGGCTGATGAGCTACCTCAGCGACTTCGACGGCAAGAGCTTCGTTGACGTGGCGCGCGGTGACCTGGACCTGGGCAATCTGGACTCGGAAGAGGATAAGAAAGCCGCGGAAGAAGTCGCCAAGTCCAAAGAAGGTCTGGTTGAGCGTCTGAAAACCGCACTGGGTGACTCGGTTGCTGAAGTGCGGGTTTCCCACCGTCTGACTGATTCCCCGGCGATTCTGGCGATCGGCGAGCAGGACCTGGGCATGCAGATGCGTCAGATCCTGGAGGCCAGTGGTCAGAAGGTCCCGGATTCGAAGCCAATCTTCGAATTCAACCCGGCTCACCCGCTGATCGAGAAGCTCGACAACGAGCAGAGCGACGAGCGTTTCGGCGACCTGTCGCACATTCTCTTCGATCAGGCGGCACTGGCTGCCGGTGACAGCTTGAAGGATCCGGCCGCGTATGTTCGCCGTCTGAATAAGCTGTTGGTTGAACTGTCGGTTTAACTGCGTTGTAAAAAAACCCGCTTCGGCGGGTTTTTTCATTCAGGCATGAGCCTGATCGTTCCCACGCGGAGCGGGGGAATGATCAGGTCTACCGAGGCAGTTCGATCCGCTCACTTTCCCCCGGCACCGTCGGCCAATCCCCGGCCGCCCAGCGCCGGCGTGCTTCATCGATGGCTGCCGGATCACTCGCGACAAAATTCCAGTTGATCCGCCGTGGCCCGTCCAGCGGTGCGCCGCCAAACAGCACGGCATGAAAGTCGCTTTCGGCAAACAATGTCATCTCTTCCCCCGCAGGCAACACCACCAGCGCATTCAGCTCCAACGCCTCGCCATCCAGTTGCGCTTCGCCGCTCAAGACATACAACGCGCGCTCTTCATGCTCGGTGGGAATCAGCAGCGTGGTCGCCGTTTGCAGGTTTAACTCCGCGTACAACGTAGGAGAAAGCACCGGCACCGGTGATTCCAGGCAAAAGCCTGACCCGGCAATCATCCGGATCTTCACGCCTAGGTTATCGCTGACCGGCAAAGTGCTTGCCGGATGATGGCTGTAGTGTCCCGGACCCTGTTCGTGCTCTTTGGGCGATGCCAACCAGATCTGCAAGCCGTGCATCGTAAAGCCGCTGTCTTTCAACGCCTGCGGTGTGCGCTCGACATGGGCTATCGCACTGCCGGCGGTCATCCAGCTGACATCCCCGGTATTGACCACCTGATCGGAACCGAGGCTGTCCTTGTGCTGGATCTGCCCTTCAAACAGATAGGTGAGGGTCGACAGGCCGATGTGCGGATGCTGGCGGATGTTCATGCCTTTGCCGGCCGCATAACGGGTTTCCAGCATGTGGTCGAAAAACACGAAAGGCCCAACGCTGCGGCATTTGGCTGACGGCAACTGCCGAAGAATCGGCTGGCCTTCGACATCTTCGACGCGGGGGCGGATCACGAGCGGAGTGTTCATGCTGCATTCCAGGCTGAGCGGGTGATGCGTGGAGCATAACCCGCTTGCACAGCCCTTGCCGCTATTGGCTGAACGCACCTTCGGACAGGTGGGTTTCGATGCTGACGTCGGTAGTGGTCATCAGCTTGTGGACCGGGCAGCGGTCGGCCACGCGGTGCAGTTCTTCGCGCTGAGCATCGGTGAGCACGCCCTTGAGGGTCAGTTTGACGTGCAGGGCGTACTTGCCTTTCTGCTCTTCGCTGTTGTCGCGTTTGACCTCGACCGTAACACCCGTCAGCGGGATGTCCTTCTTCTTGGCATACATCTTCAGGGTCAAGGCTTTGCACGCCCCCAACGCCGCATCGAAGTAATCGTGGGGTTCTGGTGCCGAGCCTTCACCGCCTGACGAAGTCGGCACGTCGGCAAACAGTTCGTGTTCATCGATTTGAACGCTATGGCGAAAACCTTCGGCGGAAACGGTATTGACGGTAACGGTCATGGAAAGCCTCCCAGGCTGGAAAATTCGTTCGGTCAAAAAAGACCTTGAAGTTATAGAGCATTCCTCCAGCGGCGCGTTCCACTTTCTTGCGGGGGCATGCCCGTTCGTTGAGCGGATACCGGGTGACCGGCCGGCCGCGCGCGGTTGCGAATGACGCCATCGCGGCCTATGGTCCAAGCGAGGTAATGCCTGTGACCGTCACACAATGACGCGCCGCAGGTTGGTGTCCATCCAGCGCGAAAACCATAGCAAGGTGAAGACATGCCCAACGAATCCCGCCCCGCCGTCCTTGAACTGATTGGTAACACGCCTCTGGTGCGTGTCAGTCGTTTCGATACCGGCCCGTGTACGCTGTTCCTCAAACTCGAATCACAAAACCCCGGCGGATCGATCAAGGATCGCATCGGCCTGGCGATGATCGACGCCGCCGAGCGCGATGGTCGCCTGCAGCCCGGCGGCACCATCGTCGAGGCCACTGCCGGCAACACCGGTCTGGGCCTGGCCCTTGTCGGGCGTGCCAAGGGGTATCGCGTGGTGTTGGTGGTGCCCGACAAGATGTCCACCGAAAAAGTCTTGCACCTCAAGGCGATGGGCGCCGAGGTGCACATCACCCGCTCCGATGTCGGCAAGGGCCATCCCGAGTATTACCAGGATGTGGCCGCGCGGCTGGCAAAGGAGATTCCCGACGCTTTCTTCGCCGATCAATTCAACAACCCGGCCAACCCGCTGGCCCATGAATGCAGCACCGCGCCAGAGATCTGGGCGCAAACCCAGCATGATGTGGATGCTATCGTCGTTGGCGTCGGTTCGGCCGGCACGTTGACCGGCTTGACCCGCTTCTTTAACCGTGTGCAGCCGAATCTGGTCATGGTGTTGGCCGACCCGGTCGGCTCGGTGATGGCCGAATACAGCCGCAGCGGCACCCTCGCAACCCCCGGTTCCTGGGCGGTGGAAGGTATTGGTGAAGACTTCATTCCCTCGATTGCCGACCTGTCCAGCGTGCGCCACGCGTATTCGATCAGCGACGAAGAAAGCTTCGATCATGCCCGCCAACTGTTGCGCGCCGAAGGCATTCTCGGCGGCTCATCGACTGGCACATTGCTGGCGGCGGCGCTGCGATACTGTCGCGAGCAAACCGAGCCGAAACGGGTCGTGAGTTTTGTCTGCGACACCGGCACGCGCTACCTGTCGAAGGTTTACAACGATCAGTGGATGAACGATCAGGGCCTGTTGCAGTACAAGCACTACGGCGATCTTCGCGACTTGATCTCGCGCCGTTTCGAGGATGGTCGAGTGATCAGCGTGGGCCCTGACGACACGCTGCTGACCGCTTTCCAGCGCATGCGCCTGGCGGACGTGTCACAACTGCCGGTGCTGGTGGACGGCCAGCGGCTGGTCGGCGTGATCGACGAGTCCGACATTCTGCTGGGGGTGCACCAGGATGCCTCGCACTTTCGTTTGGCGGTGGCCAGCGCGATGACCGACAAGCTGCAAACCCTGCCTGCCGCTGCCAGTCTGGCGCAGTTGCAGGCGGAACTCGACCGTGGGCTGGTGGCGATCATTGCCGATGCCTCGGGCTTCCACGGACTGATTACCCGCGTCGATCTACTCAATCATCTACGGAGATCCCTGAAATGAGTCACGATAAAGAGGCTGCGCCACATGGATTTGCCACCCGCGTGATCCATGCCGGGCAGGCGCCGGACCCTTCCACCGGGGCGTTGATGCCGCCGATTTACGCCAACTCCACCTATTTGCAGCAAAGCCCAGGCGTGCACAAAGGTCTCGACTACGGGCGCTCGCACAACCCGACGCGCTGGGCGCTGGAGCGCTGCGTGGCGGATCTCGAAGGGGGCACCCAGGCCTTTGCGTTCGCGTCCGGGCTGGCGGCGATTTCCACGGTGCTCGAATTGCTCGATGCCGATTCGCATATCGTCTCGGGCAATGATTTGTATGGCGGTACGTTTCGCCTGTTCGACAAGGTGCGTCGGCGCAGCGCCGGGCATCGTTTCAGCTTTGTCGATCTGACGGACCTGGCGGCCTTCGAAGCAGCGCTGCAGGACGACACACGAATGGTCTGCGTCGAGACGCCGAGCAATCCATTGCTGCGCCTCACTGACCTCGCCGCCATCGCACGCCTCTGTCGCCAGCGCGGCATCATTTGTGTGGCCGACAACACCTTCGCTAGCCCATGGATCCAGCGCCCGCTGGAACTGGGTTTCGATGTTGTGGTGCATTCGACCACCAAGTATTTGAACGGCCACTCCGACGTGATCGGCGGCATCGCGGTGGTCGGGCAGAACGCGGAGCTGCGCGAGCGACTGGGCTTTCTGCAAAACGCAGTGGGCGCCATCGCCGGGCCGTTTGACGCCTTCCTCACCCTGCGCGGTGTGAAAACCCTGGCATTGCGCATGGAGCGCCACTGCAGCAACGCCTTGGCGTTGGCGCAATGGCTGGAACAACAGCCGCAGGTGGCGCGCGTTTATTACCCGGGCCTGCCGTCACATCCGCAGCACGAACTGGCGCGGCAACAGATGCACGGTTTCGGCGGGATGATTTCACTCGATCTGAACAGCGACCTGGCGGGTACCAAACGCTTTCTGGAAAGTGTGCAGATATTTGCGCTGGCGGAGAGCCTGGGCGGGGTGGAAAGCCTGATCGAGCACCCGGCGATCATGACCCACGCCACCATCCCCGCCGACACCCGTGCGCAACTGGGCATCGGCGATGCGCTGGTGCGATTGTCCGTGGGGGTCGAAGATGTCCAAGACCTGCGCGCCGATCTGGCGCAGGCGCTGGCGCGGATTTGAGTTCCAGCAGGCAAAAAAAATCCGGAACCCTTATCGGATTCCGGATTTTCGTGTCGAGCCCGGTTTAGCTGCCTTTGACCGCTTTACCGTTGACCGTACCGTCGAGGAGCATGATGTTGTACTCCTTGCCGTCGGTTTCAACTTGTTGCAAGCGGACCAGCAGGTAGTCCCAGTCCTTGGCAAACCACAGGACGGTAATGCGCTTGTTTTGTGTCGGGTCGCGCACACGCTCGACTTTAATCGCATCGATCTTGCCGGCCTTGGTGTCGACTTTTTCCGAACCCAGTACGCGGAAGTCATAGGTATCGACTTCGCCACCATCGATGACCTGATAGTTCATGCTCTTTTTGCCGGCGGCGACGTCTTCCTGCAGGGCCAGCTGATACGTGGACTTGTCGAGCATTCCACGGTTCAGTGGAACCTTGACCGGGTCGCCACGATCGGTGCCGGTGACCATTTTGGTGGTCCAGTCGAAATCCAGATCAACCTTTTTGGCTTTACCCAGGCCGCCGCGCTCAAAGCGGTAGGACAGAGGCAGCAGGGTGTCCTTGTCCACGGTCAGGGTGCTTTCTTCAGTCAGGCTGGCGATCATCATCGACGCCTTGAAGCTGAGTTTCCAGACGCCGTTGGCTTCCTTGGCCAGGCTGCGTTCAGCCGTGCCGCTCATGGGCAGCTGTTTCCAGTCGGCGGTGTAGCTGGCGGAGAAAGGTTGAAGTTCCGAAGCCTGTGCCAGGGGCAAGGCAAGCAGAGCGCAAGCGAAGAGCAGGGCGCGACGCATAATATCTCCTAGGTTCGTATCAAGTGGCCGCTGGCCGCGAGTAACTTCCCATCCAGTAAAGCACCTTGTTCGCCGAGTGATAAACGACCTTCGGCAAACCAGCGTACAGCCAACGGGTAGATCAGGTGTTCCTGAGCATGGACTCGCTGCGCCAGACTCTGCGGCGAATCCTGCAACTCTACCGGTATTACTGCTTGTACGACCAGTGGTCCGCCATCGAGTTCCTCGGTGACGAAGTGGACGGAGCAGCCGTGCTCGGTGTCGCCGGCCTCCAACGCGCGCTGATGAGTGTGTAACCCTTTGTATTTGGGTAGCAGCGACGGATGGATATTGAACAGGCGACCGGCGTAATGGCGCACGAAGTCAGCGCTGAGAATGCGCATGAAACCGGCCAGAACCACGAGTTTGGGATTGAACGCGTCGATCAGTTCGATCAGTGCAGCATCGAAGGCCTCGCGGCCTTCGAAAGCCTTGTGATCCAGGGTGCGGGTGTCGATACCCGCGTCCCTGGCGCGTTGCAGGCCATAAGCATCGGCGCGGTTGGAAATCACCGCAGCGATGCGGGCCGGGCTGTCGCCGGTCCGCGTGCTGTCGATCAAGGCCTGCAAGTTACTGCCGGTGCCGGACAACAGCACCACGACATCACAGGTCTTAGGCATCCGCTCTTGCATCAGTGTGCCTTGAGGTTCTTCAGTTCAACCTGGGCCGCGCCTTCGGCAGCGGTGGCGATCTGGCCGATGACCCATGGCTGTTCGCCGGCTTCACGCAGTACGTTCAATGCGGTTTCAACGTGCTCTTGAGCGACGCAGATCACCATGCCCACGCCGCAGTTCAACACGCGGTGCATTTCGTTTTCGTCGACGTTGCCTTTCTCTTGCAGCCAGTCGAACACGGCAGGGCGGGTCCAGCTCGCCACGTCAACCACCGCTTGTGCGCCTTTTGGCAGAACGCGCGGAATGTTGTCCAGCAGGCCGCCACCGGTGATGTGGGCCATGGCTTTGACAGCGCCGGTTTCCTTGATCAGCTTGAGCAACGGCTTCACGTAGATGCGGGTCGGGGCCATCAGCAGGTCGGTCAGCGGTTTGCCGTCGAGCTGGATGTTTTCGATATCGGCACCCGACACTTCGATGATCTTGCGGATCAGCGAGTAGCCGTTGGAGTGCGGGCCGGAAGACGGCAGGGCGAGCAAGGCGTCGCCGGCAGCGACTTTCGAACCGTCGATGATTTCGGATTTTTCCACGACGCCGACGCAGAAGCCGGCGAGGTCGTAGTCTTCGCCTTCATACATGCCAGGCATTTCAGCGGTTTCGCCGCCGACCAGGGAGCAGCCAGACAGTTCGCAGCCTGCGCCGATACCGGTCACGACTTGGGTCGCGGTTTCGACGTTGAGTTTGCCGGTAGCGTAGTAGTCGAGGAAGAACAGCGGTTCAGCGCCGCAGACCACCAGGTCGTTCACGCACATGGCCACCAGATCGATGCCGATGCTGTCGTGCTTGTTCAGGTTCAGTGCCAGGCGCAGCTTGGTGCCCACACCGTCGGTGCCGGAAACCAGTACGGGCTGCTTGTAGCCAGCCGGGATTTCGCAGAGGGCGCCGAAACCGCCCAGGCCGCCCATGACTTCCGGGCGCGCAGTGCGCTTGGCGACGCTCTTGATGCGTTCGACCAATGCTTCACCGGCGTCGATGTCTACACCGGCGTCCTTGTAGCTCAGGGAGGGTTGCTTGCTCATGATCCAGGCCTTTAGGGGGGATTCAGGGGTAACGACCGAGTCCAGCGGGGACGCCGAATTCGACGGGGGGCGATTGCCTCACACGAAATTCGGGCTACCCGGCTTTTGCCGGTCTGCGAAGGCGCGCGATTTTATCAGGCTTGAGGGGCAGCGGCCATCCTCAGGCCGACAGCAGGGGCATATCCCATTAAAAAAATTGATATTGACCGTATTAGCGGCTGTATAAGGTATCGCGATTAACCGTCTATCGTTAGGGCAGCGTCAAAAACTTATCGGGGTCGGGTGAATGTTTTGCGCGAGGTGATGGTCATAGCCTTGCTCAATGCCTTCATGCGGTCAGTTCCAGCCGCTCTTGTCGTCAGGAATCTTCCATGCGTTTTCTTTCCAGATTTTTGTGTTTGAGCTGTTTGTCCCTTTTCAGTCTCGCCAGTCATGCCGAAACCGTGAAAGGTCTCTATCAAGTGCGCGAGCCTGTCACCAGTCAGGCGCCCGAGGAGCGTGATCAAGCGACCCAGCGTGCACTGGATACGCTGGTGTTGCGTCTGACCGGCGATCCCAAGGCGGCGCAAAGTCCGGGCTTGGCGGCCCTGCGCAAAGATCCGCAGCAGATCATCAGTCAATACGGCTTTGAGGCGGGGCCGCCGGAAGTGCTAAAGGTCGACTTCGACCCAGCCTCCACCGAGCAGGCGTTGCGTCGTGCGGGGCTGTCGTTGTGGGGCGCGAATCGGCCATCGATCCTCGGCTGGTGGTTGAACGACTCCACCGAAGGTTCGAGCCTGGTGGGCGATGGTCAGGCCAGCGCCGCGCCTCTGCGTCGAGCGGCGCAACACCGCGGCTTGCCCTTGCGCTTGCCGCTGGCGGATTTGAGTGAGCAGTTGGTGGCTACAGCGCCGACGCTGGAAGGTACGGATGCGACGCCTCTGCATAAAGCATCGGAACGTTACAACGCTGACGCTTTGCTGGCGGTGCATGCCCGGGAAGAGGGCGGACAGTGGCAGGCCAAATGGAATTTGTGGATGGGCGAAAAGAAGGAAGCGGGCAGCGTGCAAGGCGCGGATCAGGCCGCGGTGGCCGATGCGGTGATGCTGGCGGTCAGCGAGCGGCTGGCGCCACGGTTTGTCGTCAAGCCCGGTGCTTCGGGCGAGCAATTGCTGGAAGTGCAGGGCATGAACCTGGAGCGTTACGCGGCGCTGGGGCGATTGCTCGATCCGTTTGGCGCGCGTCTGCAAAGTGTCAGCGGTGATCGTATCCTTTATCGGGTCAATGGCAGCGCTGAGCAGCTGCGCTCGCAGTTGTCGCTGGCGAAGTTGCAGGAAGTACCGGCCGGTGAAGCTGTCACGCCCGTAGCGCCAGTTATGCCTGTGGTGCAGGGTTCGGCGCCTGCTGTAGCGCCAGCCCCGGCACCGACGCCGCAATTGCGCTTCCGCTGGTAAGGTTTTCTTTCTTTATATAGATGCATATGGAGTGGTACATGGCCGATACGCGCCGTTGGTTCTGGTTGGGTGGAGTGGTTCTGCTCTGCGCGTTTGTCTGGCTGTTGCATCCGATCCTGACCCCTTTTCTGGTGGCGCTGCTGCTGGCCTATCTGTTCGATCCGCTGGTGGATCGACTGGAGAAGGTCGGGCTTTCAAGGACGTGGGGTGTGGTGGCGGTATTCGCACTGTTCACCCTGATTTTCACCACGCTGCTACTGGTGTTGGTGCCGCTGCTGGCCAAGCAACTGTTTCGTTTGTATGAGTTGGCACCGCAAATGCTCGACTGGCTGCAACACACCGCACTGCCGTGGGCGCAATCGAAGTTCGGGTTGTCCGAAGGCTTCTGGAAATTTGACAGGCTCAAGGCCGCGATCAGCGAACACATGACGCAGACCAGTGACATCGTCGGTGTGGTGTTGAGCCAAGCCACGGCGTCCGGTCTCGCGTTGATTGGCTGGTTGGCCAATCTGGTGTTGATCCCGGTGGTGAGTTTTTACCTGCTGCGGGACTGGGATCTGATGATGGCGAAGGTCCGCAGCCTGTTACCGCGTGATCGCGAAGAGCGCGCTGTGTTGCTGGCTGACGAATGCCACGAAGTGCTGGGTGCATTCGTGCGCGGGCAATTGCTGGTGATGGTGGCGCTGGGGGTGATCTACTCTGCGGGCCTGATGCTGGTGGGGTTGGAATTGGGACTTTTGATCGGTGTAATTGCCGGTCTGGCCGCGATCGTGCCGTACATGGGCTTTGTCATAGGGATTGGCACGGCACTGATTGCCGGACTGTTCCAGTTCGGTGGCGACCTTTACCCAATGTTGGGCATTGTCGCAGTGTTCATGGTCGGGCAAGCGCTGGAGGGCATGGTGCTCACGCCATTGTTGGTAGGGGACCGGATCGGTCTGCACCCGGTGGCGGTGATTTTTGCCATTCTGGCGGGCGGCGAGCTGTTCGGTTTCACGGGTGTGTTGCTGGCGTTGCCGGTGGCGGCGGTAATCATGGTGTTGGTGCGCCATGTGAATGATTTATATAAAGATTCTGATATGTACAGCGGTGCGGATTAGCCAAAGCGGTAAGGTTCGTTGAAAGGTCGTCGCGGCCAACCCGGGTCATTGCCGGGTTGGCCTGCATCCCCTGTGTGGCTGTCACATGCACCGCCAACAAAACTGTCACGAAACCAGTGCGTTAACGCAAACCTTTGATTTTGCTTGTGGTCTGTCGCATTGTGCGACCAGCGTCACGGGTATAAACTTCGCAAACTTTACACAGAGGTCACTAACGGTTCCCTTGGAACTGTTCAGTCAGCATGAAACCGATTCAGCTGCCCCTAGGTGTGCGTCTGCGTGATGACGCTACCTTTATCAATTACTACCCAGGCGCCAATGCCGCAGCACTCGGCTATGTCGAGCGGCTATGCGAAGCCGACGCCGGGTGGACCGAAAGCCTGATTTATCTCTGGGGCAAGGACGGGGTAGGGCGTACGCACTTGTTGCAGGCGGCCTGCCTGCGCTTCGAGCAGTTGGGGGAGCCGGCGGTCTACTTGCCTTTGGCCGAGCTGCTTGATCGTGGCATCTCCATTCTCGATAACCTCGAACAATACGAACTGGTCTGCCTGGATGATTTGCAGGCGGTTGCCGGTCGGGCGGATTGGGAAGAGGCGCTGTTCCATCTGTTCAATCGTCTGCGCGACAGCGGTCGTCGCCTGCTCATCGCCGCGTCGACATCACCGCGTGAATTGCCGGTGAAGCTGGCGGACTTGAAGTCGCGTTTGACCCTGGCCCTGATCTTTCAGATGCGCCCGCTTTCCGATGAAGACAAATTGCGCGCTTTGCAATTGCGTGCATCGCGTCGCGGCTTGCACCTGACCGATGAAGTCGGGCATTTTATTTTGACCCGCGGTACTCGCAGCATGAGTGCGCTGTTCGAGCTGCTTGAGCGTCTCGATCAGGCCTCTCTTCAAGCTCAGCGCAAGCTGACAATCCCCTTCCTGAAAGAAACCCTGGGCTGGTAACAAAAGCCTGGTAACAAAAGCCTGGTGAAACCTAAGCCTGGTAGGGGTTTTGGCATATTTCAGGCGCCAGTAGATCCGCTTTCCTACAGGGCTGCAGGCTGCGCGAGCGTCTAAAACGGGCTTGAGCGCTTAGATGTAAACGCGAAACCGATAAGTCACATAAAGTTCGATTGAATTTGCAAATGAGGATGATAGCGGGCATAGTCTCGGCTTCTTTACAACTATCAGCCACGGTCGTGCCCATGCTAAAGCGCTTCGCACCCCTCGTGCCTCTCGCACTCGTCACCCTGTTGTTCGGTTGCGCTGCTCACTCTCCAGTGTCCCAGCAAGAGCAACAACAGCAGGTTAAAAATTCAGTTACCGCTCAATCTTCTTCCGTTATTTTCCAGGAAGAATTGGCCACCAATAAAGAACTGGCCGACTTTGCCGACGGCAAGTCGTACCAGCTTCCGGGTCTGGCCGACAGCATTCTAGAGCGTGGCATGTCCCTGATCGGTACCCGTTACCGTTTCGGCGGTACCTCTGAAGCCGGTTTCGATTGCAGCGGCTTCATCGGTTATCTGTTCCGTGAAGAAGCGGGCATGAACCTGCCACGCTCCACTCGCGAAATGATCAACGTGGACGCACCGCTGGTAGCTCGCAGCGCGCTGAAGCCAGGCGATCTGCTGTTCTTCGCCACCAACGGTCGTCGCGGCCGCGTCAGTCACGCCGGAATCTACCTGGGTGATAACCAGTTCATCCACTCCAGCAGCCGCAAAAGCGGTGGCGTCCGGATCGATAGCCTGGGTGACAGCTACTGGAACAAGACCTTCATCGAAGCCAAGCGCGCCCTCGCGATGGCCCCGACCGTGGTCACCGCTCGCAAGTAAACGTACAAGTTGTAAGGCGAAGTTAAAGTCTTACTTGAAGTTTGCCGTGTAGCCGCTAGAATTCTGATCTATAAATGATGGCAAACCGCCTGCGCCCCGCGCAGGCGGTTTTCTTTTCTGCACTCCCTGCAGAAAAAGCCGCAGCCAGATCAGGATGTTCTGCTTATGACGATGTCGGCCCGCCTCGCACTCCTGTTCTTCGCAGCGCTGCTCAGCGCCTGCGCCAGCCGCACCCCGCCTGCGCCGATGGTTCGCGCGCCCATTATTTTCGGTAACCCGCAGTCCTTTTCCCCTGAGGCAGAAGACGTGCTGTTCCGCGCGCTCGGCCTGGTGGGGACGCCGTATCGATGGGGTGGCAACACGCCGGATTCGGGCTTCGATTGCAGTGGGTTGATCGGCTACGTTTACCGTGATGTTGCCGGCATTTCCTTGCCGCGTACCACGCGCGAGATGATCAGCATGCAAGCCGCCAATGTGGGCAAGGAAGGCCTGCAAACCGGTGACCTGATTTTCTTCGCCACCAACGGTGGCTCTCAGGTCAGCCATGCCGGGATTTACGTCGGCGAAGGCCGCTTCGTGCATGCGCCGGCGACTGGCGGCACGGTGAAGCTCGACAGTCTGTCCAAAGCCTATTGGCAGAGGGCATACCTGAGCGCCAAACGCGTTCTGCAGCCCCAGCACCTGGCACGCAATCCGTAGGAGCAAGCTTGTTCGCGATGAGGCCGGCTCATCCAGCATCAATGTGACTGGCCTACTGCTATCGCGAGCAGGAGGGCGACTATTTGGCGGCAGACACGCGCCACACCTTGTTCCCCACATCATCCGCCACCAGCAAGTCACCCTGCTGATCGATCACCACGCCCACCGGCCGGCCCCTGGCTTCTTCGTCTTCATTGAGAAAACCAGTCAGCACATCAACCGGTTGCCCCTTCGGTTTGCCGCCCGCAAACGGCACGAAAATCACTTTGTAGCCACTGCGCGGTTTACGGTTCCACGAGCCGTGCTGGCCGATGAAAGCCCCTTCCTTGAATTGCGCGGGCAGTGTGTTGCCTTCAGCGAACGTCAGGCCCAGCGATGCAGTGTGCGGACCCACCGCGTAGTCCGGCTTGATGGCCTTGGCCACCAGGTCCGGATTTTGCGGCTCGACGCGAATGTCGACATGTTGACCGTAGTAGCTGAATGGCCAGCCATAGAATCCGCCATCCTTGACCGAGGTGATGTAGTCCGGCACCAGGTCGCTGCCGATCTCGTCCCGCTCGTTGACCGCCGTCCACAGCGCGCCGCCGCGGGGCTCCCAGGCCAAGCCGTTGGGATTGCGAATCCCGGAAGCGAATATTCGGTGATTGCCGGTGGCGCGGTCCACTTCCCAGATCGCCGCGCGGCCTTCTTCCTTGTCCAGACCGTTTTCACCGACGTTGCTGTTGGAGCCCACCGTGACGTACAGCTTGCTGCCGTCCTTGCTGGCGATGACGTTTTTGGTCCAGTGATGATTTAGCGTGCCCCCCGGTAGATCCACCACTTTGATCGGCGGCGATTTGATCGCCGTGGCACCGCTTTCATAGTGAAAACGCAGCAAGCGGTCGGTGTCGGCCACGTACAGGTCATTGCCCACCAGCGTCATGCCAAAGGGCGAATTGAGGTTTTCCAGGAATACCGTGCGGGTTTCGGCGATGCCGTCGTGGTCCTTGTCACGCAGCAGCGTGATGCGGTTCGGGCTGGGAACGGTGGCACCGGCGCGGCTCATGGCTTTGCCCATGACCCAGCCACGAATGCCTTTGCCGTCATCGGGTTTGGGCGGCGCGTTGGTTTCGGCCACCAGCACGTCACCGTTGGGTAGCACGTAGAGCCAGCGCGGGTGATCGAGGCCTTCAGCAAAGGCAGTCACTTGGGTCCCGGCGGCAGCGGTGGGTTTCGCGCCATCCGGCCAGCCGATCGCCTGAGCGACGTTCACCGTCGGGATCAGGGTTTTATTCGGTTCGGGCAGCTTGGGTGACGGGCCGGTGCCGTCGGAGACTTGCAGGCTGGAGGTTTCGCCGCAGGCGGCAAGCCCTCCGGCGAGCACGATGACGAGAACGAGCGGAGACTTGCGCATGCTGGTCTTCCCTATGAATGCAGTGTCTTATTCATAGAGAAGATAAACGGTGCGATGGTTCAACCGGTCAGCCGCGAGCTTCCTTGAACAAGACGGCGATGCCCGGGTGATAGTTGCCGGCTTCGTTACGCAACTTGCGGTAGGCGTAGGGGAAATACCAGGCCACCGCGCAGCAGTGCTCCTTTTGCAGGTCGTCGACCATGTCCTGAAGTTCTTCCGGGGTGGCGCTCTGCTGGGCTTTTTGCGGAGCAACGAACAGGCAGCCGAGTTTCAGGTCGCTGGTGTAGCTGAGGCGTTTGGCGTCGCCTGTGATGTCTTGCAGCGCCTGCGTCAGGTTCAGGCTGTTGACCTTGGGCCAGCGTTGAGTGGCTTGAAAATAGGCGCGTTCTTCGGCGGTCGCGATAAACAGATCGGCGCGGGCGTTGCGTTCGCCTTCTTCGATTTGTTTACGGGTCGGCGCGTTTTGCAGTGTGACCATTTCCGCCATCCACGCAGCGGTAGAGAGCAAGCCAAGGTTGGCCTTTTCGTCATGCCAGTAAGGCGCTTCGTTATCGCCGCGAATCGTGTGGTAGCGGTCGATACAGTCAAACCAGCGTTCCAGCACCGGTCGCAGGAATTCCAGCTTCGGATTGCTGATAATCATGCCTTGCATGTTGCTCACCCTTGTAATTGTGTTGTTGTTGGGTTGTGGCTCTTTGATATCACTGCTGGCCGTTTGCTGCAAGATTGGCGTCAGTAAATTGGCCGGCGGCAGTATATCGCTCACCGCGGCTTTGTCTTCATTTGACGCTCCACCCCCAACCCTCTAACCTTCGCGGCTTGTTTCAGGTGCTCTGTGGCATTGGCCGACAGAGTGAAACAGGGAAGCCGGTGAGTGACTATCGTCAAACCACGAATCCTTACGATCCCGGCGCTGCCCCCGCAACGGTAAATGAGTGAAGACTGCGCCTTGAGCCACTGTGTCTGTTTTCGGCATGGGAAGGCGCGCAGTCCGGCATATCGCCACTCATGAGCCCGGAGACCGGCCTGATTCATCCAGCGGCATCACGGTGGGCGATGCCAGGCTTCTTGCCGTCTATTCTTGTGCCTGCCCGCCGTTATCCAGCCTCAACGGAGAGCTCCCCCATGACCGATACCCCAGATCGTGACGAACGTCATTTGGCGCGCATGCAGCGCAAAAAAGCCGTGATCGACGAACGCATCGCCAATTCCCCGAACGAGTGCGGCTTGCTGCTGGTGCTGACCGGTAACGGTAAAGGCAAAAGCAGTTCGGCATTCGGCATGCTCGCCCGGTCCATGGGCCACGGCATGCAATGCGGTGTGGTGCAGTTCATCAAGGGCCGCAACAGCACCGGCGAAGAACTGTTCTTCCGTCGTTTCACGGAGCAAGTGCGTTTCCATGTCATGGGCGAGGGCTTCACCTGGGAAACCCAGGACCGCCAGCGTGACATTGCCGCCGCCGAAGCCGCCTGGGCGGTGTCCCGTGAATTGCTCAGCGATCCGTCCATCGGTCTGGTGGTGCTCGATGAGCTGAACATCGCCCTCAAGCACGGCTACCTCGACCTCGATCAGGTGCTCAGCGATTTGCAGGCGCGCCCGCCGATGCAGCACGTGGTGGTGACCGGTCGCGGCGCCAAGCCGGAAATGATTGAACTGGCCGACACTGTCACCGACATGGGCGTGATCAAACACGCGTTCCAGGCTGGGATCAAAGCGCAGAAAGGCGTGGAGCTGTGAATCAACCACGTCATTGCCCAGCGGTACTGATTGCCGCGCCGGCCTCCGGTCAGGGCAAGACCACCGTCACCGCAGCCCTGGCCCGTTTGCATCGCAATCAGGGGCGCAAGGTGCGCGTGTTCAAATGCGGCCCGGACTTTCTCGATCCGATGATTCTCGAGCGCGCCAGCGGTGCGCCGGTGTATCAACTGGACATGTGGATGGTCGGCGAGCAGGAAAGTCGTCGACTGTTGTGGGAGGCGGCCGGTGAGGCGGACTTGATCCTCATCGAAGGTGTCATGGGGCTGTTCGATGGTACGCCGTCCAGCGCCGACCTGGCGCGGCACTTTGGTGTGCCGGTACTCGCTGTGATCGACGGCACTGCCATGGCCCAAACCTTTGGTGCGTTGGCGTTGGGCTTGGCGACGTATCAGCCGGATTTGCCGTTTGCCGGCGTGTTGGCCAACCGGGTTGGCACCTTGCGTCACGCGCAATTGCTCGAAGGCAGCCTGACGCAAGGTTTGCGCTGGTACGGTGCTTTGTCGCGGGAAACCGGGATCGAATTGCCGAGTCGTCACTTGGGTCTGGTTCAGGCCAGTGAGCTGAATGATCTCGATCTGCGCCTCGATGCGGCGGCCGATGCGTTGGCCAGCAGTTGCGAAGTAGCGCTGCCACCTGCAGTGGACTTTGCCGCACCTGATGTGATCGCTGCCGAACCGTTGCTCGCAGGTGTGCGAATTGCTGTGGGCCGTGATGAAGCGTTCGCGTTCACCTACGGCGCGAGCCTGGATTTGTTGCGAGCCATGGGTGCCGAGCTGTCGTTCTTCTCGCCGATCCGCGATAGCGAATTACCGGAGGCTGACAGCCTTTATCTGCCAGGCGGTTATCCGGAATTGCACCATGTGGCGCTGTCTCAAAACACCTCGATGCTTAATGCAATTCGCGCACACCATGCGGCGGGTAAACCGCTGTTGGCCGAATGTGGCGGCATGTTGTATCTGCTCGACTCGTTGACTGATGTCGAAGGCACTCGCGCCGAACTGGCGGGTTTGCTCAAAGGCGATGCGGTGATGCAAAAGCGTCTGGCTGCGTTGGCGTTGCAAGCGGTCGAACTGCCGGAAGGTGCGTTGCGTGGGCACACGTATCACCATTCGCTGACCAGTACCGAACTTGAGCCGATTGCGCGTGGCCTGAGCCCGAATGGCGGGCGGGGTGCGGAGGCGGTTTATCGTGAGGGGCGGATGACGGCTTCTTATGTGCATTTTTACTTCCCATCCAATCCCGCTGCTATAGCCGCATTGTTTGCGCCTGACCTTGAGGCCGCCAACGCGAGCAGGCTCACTCCTACATCGGATCACCTGAACCCTGTAGGAGCGAGCCTGCTCGCGAAGAGGCCATGAGCGACAACGCATTCTGCGAAGCCGAACGCGCAGCGGTCTACCGCGCCATCGCCGAACGCCGCGACATGCGTCACTTCAGCGGCGGCACCGTCGAGCCCGAACTATTGCGACGCCTGCTCGAAGCCGCACACCAGGCACCCAGTGTCGGCCTGATGCAGCCCTGGCGTTTCATCCGCATCAGCGACCGAACCTTGCGCGGCAAGATCCGGTCGCTGGTGGAAGAAGAACGCATCCGCACCGCCGAAGCCCTTGGCGAGCGCACCGATGAATTCATGAAGCTCAAGGTCGAAGGCATCAGTGACTGCGCCGAGGTGCTGGTCGCCGCGCTGATGGATGATCGCGAGCGTCACATCTTCGGCCGTCGCACCTTGCCGGAAATGGACATGGCCTCGTTGTCCTGCGCAATCCAGAACCTGTGGCTGGCCTCCCGCGCCGAAGGTCTGGGCATGGGCTGGGTGTCGCTGTTCGAGCCGCAAGCGCTGGCGGACCTGCTGGGTTTGCCAGTCGGGGCCAAGCCGTTGGCGGTTCTTTGTCTGGGGCCGGTCAAGGCATTCTATCCGGCGCCGATGCTGGTACTCGAAGGCTGGGCGCAAGCGCGTCCGCTTAGCGAATTGCTGTATGAAAACTATTGGGGAGTGAGTCAATGAGTGTGGCGTTATTGAGTGTCGCCGCGGTTGCGCTGGACGCGCTGCTGGGTGAGCCCAAACGCTGGCATCCGCTGGTGGCGTTCGGCCGTTTTGCCGAGCGCATCGAGCAACGATTCAACGGCGGTGGTCGAGGCTGGCGCAGCCATGGCGTCACCGCGTGGGTGCTGGCGGTGCTGCCGCTGACCTTACTCGCAACGGCATTGTCCTGGGCGCCTTATGTGGGTTGGGTCGTTGAGATTCTCGCGCTGTATTGCGCCCTTGGCATGCGCAGCCTCGGTGAGCACGTCGGACCGGTGGCCAAGGCCCTGCGCAGTGATGACCTGGAAGAAGCGCGTACACGCGTGGGTTATCTGGTCAGTCGCCAGACCAGTGAACTGGATAAAACCGAAGTCGCCCGTGCGGCCACCGAGTCAGTTCTGGAGAACGGCAGCGATGCGGTGTTCGCTGCGCTGTTCTGGTTTGCCGTGGCCGGTGCGCCCGGTGTGGTGCTCTACCGTTTGAGCAACACGCTGGATGCGATGTGGGGTTATCGCAATGAACGCTTCGAACGATTCGGCTGGGCGGCGGCGAAGATCGACGACGTCCTCAACTACATTCCCGCACGCTTGGTGGCGTTGACCTACGCGCTACTGGGAAAAACCCGCCTGGCGTTGAAATGCTGGCGAATCCAAGCCCCCACCTGGGACAGCCCGAATGCCGGCCCGGTGATGGCGGCGGGCGCCGGTGCATTGGGCGTCGAGTTGGGTGGGTCGGCGATTTATCACGGTGAAGTGCATCAGCGTCCGCAACTGGGCGAAGGCGTGCCGGCGGATCCCGATTCCATTGACCGTGGCTGGCAATTGGTTCAGCGCGGGGTATGGTTATGGTTGCTGATTCTCTGCGTGGGGGCTGAATTCTATGCTTGAGCACGGTGGCCGATTGCGCAAGGCGGCGCGCGAATACGGCATTGCAGAAGCCGATTGGCTCGACTTATCCAGCGGCCTGGCGCCCTGGCCATTTCCGGTTCCCGACATCCCGTTACGCGCCTGGGCACGTTTGCCGGAATCCGGAGACGGCCTGGAGCAGGCGGCCTGCGACTATTACAGCGCCACTCAAGTGCTGCCGGTGGCCGGTTCGCAAATGGCCATCCAGCTACTTCCGCGTTTGCGGCGTGCCGGCAAGGTCGGCGTGCTGTCGCCGTGCTACGCCGAACACGCTGAAGCCTGGCGACGCTGCGGCTACATCGTACGTGAGGTGCTGGAGCAGGAAGTCGACTTCTTTATCGACAGCCTCGACGTGCTGGTGGTGGTCAACCCGAACAACCCGACCGGTTTGAGCCTGACCCCGAGTCGTCTGCTCGACTGGCACACCCGACTGGCCTCGCGCGGTGGCTGGCTGGTGGTGGACGAGGCGTTCATGGACAACACGCCGCAGTTGAGTGTGGCGCCGTTTACCCACATGGTCGGCTTGATTGTATTGCGTTCGTTCGGCAAGTTTTTCGGTCTGGCCGGCGTGCGATTGGGTTTTGTACTCGCCGAACGCAAACTGCTCAACTTGCTCGCCGAGCAAGTGGGGCCGTGGGCGGTCAGCGGGCCGACCCGTGTGATTGGCCAGGCCTGTCTGCTGGACACCGAAGGTCACGCCCGCCAACGACAGCGCAGCGAAATAGCCCGCGAGCGTCTGGTGCGGCTGCTTGAGCAGTTCGGATTCAAGCCGCAGGGCGGATGCGCCTTGTTCCAATGGCTGATCACCGATCAAGCGGAGCAACTGTATGTGTTCATGGCTCGGCAGGGAATATTGCTGCGCTTGTTCCCACACAACAGCGGCCTTCGTTTTGGCTTGCCCGCTGACGAAGCGGACTGGACACGCCTGGCGCAAGCCTTTGAAACCTACGTCAAGGAAGCCCAATGAGCACATTGATGGTGCAGGGCACTACGTCCGACGCCGGTAAAAGCACGCTGGTGACGGCGCTGTGTCGCTGGGTGGTGCGCCAGGGCGTGCGTGTCGTGCCGTTCAAGCCGCAGAACATGGCGCTCAACAGCGCGGTGACCGCTGACGGTGGTGAAATCGGTCGCGCGCAAGCCGTGCAGGCTCAAGCCGCCAACCTTGAACCGCACACCGACATGAACCCGGTGCTGCTCAAGCCCAACAGCGACACCGGCGCTCAAGTGATCATTCATGGTCGCGCGGTCACGACGATGAACGCCGTTGCCTATCACGACTACAAAGCCATCGCCATGCAAGCGGTGCTGGCCTCCCATGAACGCTTGAGTGCGGCGTATCCGCTGGTAATGGTCGAAGGCGCGGGCTCGCCCGCCGAGATCAATCTGCGGGCCGGCGATATTGCCAACATGGGCTTTGCCGAAGCGGTGGATTGCCCGGTGGTGCTGATTGCCGACATTAATCGCGGCGGAGTTTTTGCGCATCTGGTGGGCACTTTGGAGTTACTGTCGCCGACCGAACAGGCGCGCATCAAAGGCTTCATCATCAATCGTTTTCGCGGCGACATCGCCTTGCTGCAACCCGGCCTCGATTGGCTCGAAGAGCGCACCGGCAAACCGGTGATCGGCGTCCTGCCGTACGTGATGGATCTGCACCTGGAGGCCGAAGACGGCATCGATCAGCGCCAGATCGACAAGGCCGACCAGGTGCTGAAAGTCGTGGTGCCAGTGTTGCCGCGAATCAGCAACCACACCGATTTCGATCCACTGCGCCTGCATCCGCAAGTGGACCTGCAATTCATCGGCCCCGGTCAGGCGATTCCGCCGGCCGACCTGATCATCCTGCCCGGCTCGAAAAGCGTGCGCAGCGACCTCGCGTATTTGCGGGGCAATGGCTGGGATTCGGCGATCAGTCGCCATCTGCGTTATGGCGGCAAAGTGCTGGGGATTTGCGGTGGTTTGCAAATGCTCGGTGAGCACGTGCATGACCCGTTGGGTCTGGAAGGCGCACCGGGTTCCAGTGCCGGTCTGGGGTTGCTGGCGTTCGAAACACAGCTCGAAGAAGAGAAGCAATTGCGCAATGTGCGCGGGCGTTTGGCCCTGGAAGATGCGGCTGTCAGCGGCTATGAAATCCATGCGGGCGTGACCACCGGGCCGGCGTTGGAAAACGCCGCTGTGCAGTTGGACGATGGTCGCTGCGATGGTGCGCAAAGTGTGGATGGACAGATTTTCGGCACGTACCTGCATGGCCTGTTTGAATCGCCGGCGGCGTGCAGTGCATTGCTGCGCTGGGCGGGATTGCAGAATGTGCAGGAAGTCGATTACCACGCATTGCGCGAGCGCGATATCGAGCGGCTGGCGGATTTGGTGGAACAGCATCTGGATACGCGGCTGTTGCGTGAGCTCTGTGGTTTCTGAGGTGATTGTTCTGGCCTCTTCGCGGGCGAGCCCGCTCCTACAGGGTTATCGCAATCAACTGTAGGAGCTGGGCTTGCCCGCGAAGAGGTCAGCCGCCTCACCGATGATTTTAAGGAATAAACAATGCTCCAACTCATCCTCGGCGGCGCCCGCTCCGGCAAAAGTCGTCTGGCCGAAAAACTCGCCACCGACAGCCGGTTGGCGGTGACCTACATCGCCACGAGCCAACCGCTGGACGGCGAAATGAACGACCGCGTCGCCCATCACCGCGCCCGGCGCCCCGCCGAGTGGGCATTGATCGAAGAACCGATCGAACTCGCCCGCGTCCTGCGCGAAACCGCCCGCGCCAACCGTTGCCTGCTGGTGGATTGCTTGACGCTGTGGATGACCAATCTGCTGATGCTTGATGACGCCGAACGCATCAACGCTGAACGCGAAGCGCTGTTGGACAGCCTGGCCTCGTTGCCGGGTGAAATCATTTTTGTCAGCAACGAGACCGGAATGGGGGTCGTGCCGCTGGGCGAATTGACTCGCCGTTACGTCGATGAAGCCGGTTGGCTGCATCAAGCGTTGGCCGAGCGCTGCCAGCGTGTCGTCCTGACCGTCGCTGGCCTGCCCCTGACTTTGAAAGGAACTGCGTTATGACTCGATCCTGGTGGCTGAACCCGTGCAAACCGATCAATGCGCAAGCCGTCGAACAGGCGCAGGCGCGTCAACAGCAACTGACCAAGCCTGCCGGCTCCCTCGGCCGACTGGAATCGGTGGCGGTGCAATTGGCCGGGTTGCAGGGGCAGGTCAAGCCGAGTCTGGATCACTTGTGGATCGCGATTTTTGCCGGTGACCATGGTGTCGTGGCTGAAGGGGTGTCGGCGTTTCCTCAGGAAGTCACCGGGCAGATGCTGCACAACTTCGTCAACGGCGGTGCGGCGATCAGTGTATTGGCGCGACAGTTGGGCGCTTCCCTTGAGGTGGTGGATCTGGGCACGGTCACACCGACCTTGAATCTGCCTGGTGTGCGTCACTTGAACATCGGCGCCGGCACGGCGAATTTCGTCAAAGGCCCGGCCATGACGGCGGCCCAGGGTGAACTCGCTTTGCAGGCCGGTCGTGACAGCGTGCATCGCGCCATCGCAGCCGGGGCTCAATTGTTTATCGGCGGCGAAATGGGCATCGGCAACACCACCGCAGCCAGTGCATTGGCCTGTGCCTTGCTCGATTGCCCGGTGGTGCATCTGGCCGGGCCGGGGACTGGTCTGGACGCGGCGGGTGTCAGCCACAAGGCTCAGGTCATCGAGCGTGCGTTGGCGCTGCACGGTGCTCAGCGCGGGGACGCTTTGCAGACTCTCTTCAATTTTGGCGGCTTTGAAATTGCCGCGCTGGTTGGCGCGTATCTGGCGTGTGCGCAGGATGGCGTGGCGGTGCTGGTCGATGGGTTCATTTGCAGCGTCGCGGCATTGGTGGCGGTGCGTTTGAATCCTGATTGTCGTGAGTGGCAGCTGTTCGGTCATCGCGGCGCCGAGCCTGGCCATCGTCATGTGCTGGAAACCCTGGACGCCGAACCGTTGCTGGATCTTGGGCTGCGCCTGGGCGAGGGCAGCGGTGCGGCGTTGGCCGTGCCGTTGTTGCGACTGGCCTGCGACCTTCACGGGCAGATGGCGACCTTCGCCGAAGCGGCCGTTGCGGACCGTCCGGCATGACGTTGCGTCTGGACCTGTTGCGACATGGCGAGACCGAACTCGGTGGCGGGTTGCGCGGCAGTCTCGATGACGCACTGACCGCAAAAGGCTGGGAGCAGATGCGCGCGGCGATGATTGAGCAGGGGCCATGGGATCGTTTGGTCAGCTCACCCTTGCAGCGTTGCGCGCGGTTTGCCGAAGAGCTCGGCGCGCAACTGGGTTTGCCGGTGCACTTGGAAAAAGACCTGCAAGAACTGCACTTTGGTGCCTGGGAAGGGCAGAGCGCGGCGGCGTTGATGGAAACTGATGCCGACGCATTGGGCCTGTTCTGGGCTGATCCTTATTCGTTTACGCCGCCGGACGGTGAGCGGGTGGCGGACTTTTCCAAGCGGGTAGTGGCGGCCATTGAGCGACTGGTTGTCGCCTATGCTGGTGAGCGGATTCTGTTGATCAGCCATGGTGGGGTCATGCGTTTGTTGCTGGCTCAGGCGCGGGGGCTGCCGCGGGAGCAGTTGCTCAACGTCGAAGTCGCTCATGGCTCGCTGTTTTCGTTGAGCGTCGAACCCGGCGTCATGCTCAAGGAAGCGATCTGACCATGCTGCCATTCTGGATCGCCCTGCAATTTTTGAGCAGTCTGCCGATTCGACTGCCCGGCATGCCGACGCCTCAGGAATTGGGCCGCTCACTGCTGTTTTATCCGCTGGTGGGGCTGCTGTTCGGCGCGATCCTGTGGGCGTTGAACTGGCTGTTGCTGGGCACGCCATTGTTGCTGCATGCCGCGTTATTGCTGACAGTTTGGGTCTTGCTCAGCGGCGCGTTGCACCTGGACGGACTGGCCGATAGCGCCGACGCATGGCTCGGCGGATTTGGCGACCGGGAACGTACGCTGACGATCATGAAAGACCCGCGCAGCGGACCGATTGCCGTGGTAACGCTGGTGTTGGTGTTGTTGCTGAAGTTCGCGGCGTTGCTGGCGTTGATCGAGCAACAGCACAGTATTGTCCTGATCATTGTTCCGCTGATTGGCCGCGGTGCGATGCTGGGTTTGTTCCTGACTACACCGTATGTACGTGCTGGCGGGCTGGGGCAGGCGCTGGCTGATTATCTGCCGCGATTGGCGGGTAAACAGGTGTTGGTGGTCAGTGCGGTGGCGTGTGTGCTGATTGCGGGGCTCAGCGGTGTTTGGGCGCTTGTGCTGGCAGCAGTGGTTTTTGTGTGGCTGCGGCAGTTGATGTTGCGTCGATTGGGTGGGACGACAGGAGACACGGCCGGCGCGATGCTGGAGTTGCTGGAGATGGCAGTGCTGGTAGGATTGGCGTTGGTCTGATGCTTTGTGGGTAGGATGTGTTGGCCCCTTCGCGAGCAAGCCCGCTCCCACATTTAACCGAGTCCTCCAGAGAGAATGCGGTCGAATGTGGGAGCGGGCTTGCTCGCGAAGGCGGTCTGCCAGTCACTCCCAAACGTCTGATTAAACCCATCTGTAACTTGATTTAACACAACCGCGGGTATATACACGCACCATGCTCGACTCCCAATGTTTATGCATCAACCTGCGTCGCGCCGCCCGTGGCGTCAGCAGGCATTACGACGGCGCTCTCGACGGCTTCGGGATCAACGTTGCCCAGTATTCTTTGCTGTGCAATTTGCAGCGTCTGGATCAACCGAGTATTTCCACCCTCGCCGAAGCCATGGGGCTGGACCGCAGCACCCTCGGGCGCAATTTGCGGGTGCTGGAAGGCGAGGGGCTGGTAATGCTGGTCGAGGGCGAGGACATGCGTAATCGCATCGTCCGACTGACCGAGGCGGGCGCTGAACGCCTGGCAGCGGCCTTGCCGGCCTGGGAAGCGGCTCAACAACGGTTGATTGACCGACTGGGCGCCGAAAAACGTGAAACCTTGCTGAGACTGCTGGATGAACTGGCCTGAAGCCGGTTTTTCCGATCTTAAGCGGGTATATACCCGCTACCGGAGAATAAGAAATGACATCGATGTGGCGTACTTGCGGTTGGGTGTTGTTGGGGAGTGCGCTGATCCTTGCGTTGTCTTTGGGCGTGCGTCACGGCTTTGGGCTGTTTCTGGCGCCGATGAGTGCCGAGTTCGGCTGGGGGCGTGAGACGTTTGCGTTTGCCATCGCTTTGCAGAATCTGATCTGGGGCCTGGCGCAGCCCTTCACCGGTGCGCTGGCCGACCGCTTCGGTGCGGCGAAAGTGGTGCTGATTGGTGGCGTGCTGTATGCCCTGGGCCTGGTGTTCATGGGGCTGTCTGATTCCGCCGTGACATTGTCCCTGAGTGCCGGCCTGTTGATCGGCATCGGCCTGTCCGGCACCTCGTTTTCGGTGATCCTCGGCGTGGTCGGCCGTGCGGTGCCGCCTGAGAAGCGCAGCATGGGTATGGGCATCGCCAGTGCCGCCGGTTCGTTCGGTCAGTTCGCGATGTTGCCGGGCACGTTGGGCTTGATCGCTTGGCTCGGCTGGTCCGCCGCGTTGCTGGTGCTGGGCTTGTTGGTGGCGTTGATCGTGCCGCTGGTGAGCATGCTCAAGGACAAGCCGTTGCCGGTCCTCGGCCATGAACAAACTCTCTCCGAAGCGCTACATGAAGCTTGCTCTCACTCGGGGTTTTGGTTGTTGGCGTTCGGCTTCTTCGTGTGCGGTTTCCAAGTGGTGTTCATCGGCGTGCATTTGCCGGCTTATCTGGTCGATCAACACCTTCCGGCCACCGTCGGCACCACGGTGTTGGCGCTGATCGGGTTGTTCAACATCTTCGGTACATATACCGCCGGCTGGCTCGGTGGGCGTATGTCGAAACCGCGCTTGCTGACCGGTTTGTACTTGCTGCGGGCGGTGGTGATTGCGCTGTTCCTGTGGGCGCCGGTGACGACGACAACGGCGTACCTGTTCGGCATGGCCATGGGGTTTCTGTGGCTGTCGACGGTGCCGTTGACCAACGGCACCGTGGCGACCTTGTTCGGTGTGCGAAACCTGTCCATGCTCGGTGGGATTGTTTTCCTGTTTCACCAGCTCGGCTCCTTTCTCGGCGGCTGGTTGGGCGGGGTGGTGTATGACCGAACCGGGAGCTATGACTTGATCTGGCAAGTGGCAATTCTCTTGAGCCTGTTGGCAGCTGCCCTGAACTGGCCGGTGCGTGAGCGGCCGGTAGCGCGGCTGCAATCACAGATGAGTGCGATATGAACCGTCTTTGGCCGCGGATCGCTGTAGCGGCCGCCTGCGCCTTGCTGCTGGCGTTGTCGTGGTGGGGCTGGCATCAGGGCGGGCTGGCGCTGATGCAGTTGGGCATGGGTGCTTGCTAGCGAGTGGCGAGGGCGAGTAACTTCGTTTTTGACGACTTATCAAGGATGCACCGACATGTTGAAGCGCTGGATTGCAGTTCCCGCGTTGCTGATTGCATTTACCGGGCTGGCCCAGGCAGCCGAGTGCCCTGAGCTGCTACAAGGTTCATTGCAAAAGCTGCGCGCCAAGGAAACCATCGATCTGTGCCAACGGTATGAGGGTAAACCGCTGGTTGTAGTCAATACCGCGAGCCACTGCGGTTTCGCCCCACAGTTCAAGAGCCTTGAGGCGCTCAATCAGCGTTTCAAGGGGCAGGGGCTGGAGGTGATTGGCGTTCCGTCGAATGACTTCAAGCAAGAGTCCAAGGACACCGCCGAGACCGCCAAGGTCTGTTACGTGAACTACGGCGTGACCTTCACCATGACCGAGCCGCAGAAAGTGCGAGGCGAAGACGCGACGCACCTGTTCAAGGTTCTCGCCAAACAGACCAGTGCGCCGAAATGGAATTTCTACAAATACGTAGTCGATCGCAAGGGCAAGGTCATTGCCAATTTTTCCAGCCTGACCAAACCCGATGATCCCGAGTTCATTGCAGCGGTGGAGCAAGCCCTGGCTTCCCAACCCTGATCAACGCCCACTAAAAAGCCCCGCCTCTGTACCAGAGAGCGGGGCTTTTTTGATTCAGCCGGCGAGTGGTTCAGGCTCGCCGTGAATCATCAGAAGCGGTAGGTCGCACCGAGACCGAAACCGTTCGCCGAGTTTTCATACTTGGCGTTGTAGCTCTGACCACGGTCGTTGCTGTTGTTGACCTTGACCGACTGTTCGCGCAGGTACGAATACGCCAGGTCGATGGTCAGGTCGTCGGTAGGGCTCCAACCGGCGCCCAGGCTGAACGCCTTGCGATCGCCCGTCGGGATGCGTGGGGAACGGTCGACGTTGTTGGTCGGTGCCTGGTCAATGGACAGGCCGCCACGCAGTACCCATTGTTTGTTCAGCTGGTAGGCCGCGCCGATGGCGTGAGCCCAGGTGTCGTGCCAGTTCTGTTCTTCGGTGATGGTACCGAATTGGCCGTTCAGGACGGTTGGAACACCACTGTTTTCGACGGTGATTTCTTTCAGGCGGCTCCAGCGAGTCCAGGTGCTGCCTGCGTAAAGAGTCCACTGGTCGTTGAGCTGGTGAGTGACCGAGAAGTCCACCGATTCAGGCGTGGTCAGGTCCAGCGACGCGTCGTATTTCTGATTCGGGTTCTGGCCGATCAGGCCCAGTACGTTGTAGTTGACCTTGGTGTTGCCTTCGAGCTTGTACTTCACTTTTGAGTGGTAGGTCAGGCCGACGCGAGTGCTGTCGGTCGCTTGAACCAGCACGCCGATGTTGTAGCCCAGCGCGGTGTCGTCACCGGTGATCTTGACCTTGCCGTCTGGCTGGGCCTGGGTGATCGACAGGTTCGATTCCAGGGTGCCGTCGATGCGGTTGATGGTCGGACCGAAACCGATGGAAACCTTGTCGTTGAAGGCGTAGCTGACAGTCGGTTGCAGGGTGGCGATTTTTACTTCGCTCTTGCTGCCGAAGTAACGACCGGCAAAGTTGTTTTCGTAGTCGGTTACCAGACCGAACGGTGCGTACACGCCAATACCGAAGGCCCACTTGTCGTCGATTGGCTTGACGTAGTAGCCCATAGGTACGGCGATGAACGGAACCATGTCGCCGTCGTTGCTGCCGCCGTTCGGGAAGGAGCTTGCGTCGCTGATGTCAGTGTGTGCGTCGATCATCGCAAGACCGCCGGTGACTTGTTCGCGCTTGATGCGGGACATGCCGGCAGGGTTGCCAAAAATTGTACTTGCGTCATCAGCAGAGGAAGATCGCCCGGCAAAACCTGTACCCATCCCGCTGATACTTTGTTCGTTAATGGCAAAGCCACTTGCAAAGATCTGGGTGGACGCCAGGGTAACGGCGAGGCTAAGGGTGGTTTTGAGCATTACTTTTTTCATTATTCGAACTCGAGGTGATCACCGGGGCGAAAATTACCAACATTTTCGTCCCAGCGCCATAGGCTGAATGCCTTGAGTTAGAGCGGTTTGTAGGACAATCAGACCAGGTTGACGACCGATTGCACGATCTTGTGAGACTGGTGGGTCAGCAAGCGACCTGATTCAGGGGTGAAACACAGGTTTGCCAGGCGCTGGTGAAATCGCGCAGACGCCCTTGAGGCTGAAAAGTCTGACGCCAGATGCGGGCCATGCCTAACAAATCATCGGCGGCGGGGAGGGGGGTGTTCTGTTCTTCTACCAGCAGCCAGGCGATGGCAGTGGCGTATCGCAGGTTAACGGTCAATTCCAGGTGCGGTCCGCTGAGAAAGGCATGTTGGCTGGCCAGGCCACGGACAAGGCTCGCCCGTTCGGGGTCCAGTGCCAGATAGTGATCCCAAAGTGCCTGGTGGCGGGGTTCGGCGATTCGGTAGAGACCGTGTCCGCGGCGGTCGTGCAGGGCGGAGCCAAGGGCTGACTGACTGGCGGCGATGCCCAGCAGTAAGGATTCGGCAGTTGCGCTATGGCGTCCGAGGTAAATCAATGTCGGACGAATCACATAACGGCACAGTTCGCTGGCAGCGATACCCATAAAGCCCTCGAAACTTGAAGTAGGCGGCGATACCTGAGGGTAGCGTTGGCAGCGGTGGATCGAATCAGGCTCGCCGGAAGCGGATCAAGCCGCTTGAGTTGAAGTGTAGTGTCATATTCGCGCCGTAAAGGTCTGTTTTTAAAATATTTCCAGCTTCGAGTTATAACTGTTATATCGGTTAGTGCTTAGCGGCTGTCGGCGAAATGAGAAATAACGGGCAATAAAAAGCCCCGCTTTTTGAGCAGGGCTTTTGGGTTTTTCAGTTTTTCTGGCGTCTCAGGCAATCAATGCCTGGCGGGTACGCTCGATCACGGCCTGCAGCGGTTCTGCGCTGGAGTATTGATCGGGGTACAGGCGTTCGCTGTGACGAGCGATGCCGTGTTCGTTGACCAGAGTGAAACTGAAGCAGCCTTTGCGAGCAGCCATGATCAGGCAGTTCATTGGTGCAAAAGCGTTGGTTAGGGTGCGGATTGCATCCTGGGTATGGATTTGAGTAGTCATTATTGGGTGTTCCTACAAGCGACACGGATAAGAGCCGTGCAAAATTAAAACGTTCCAGCGACGACGACCACCATTGGTCGAACGAAGAACCCGACTGGAACAAAGCAGCCAGTTTGAAGCGCTGATAATTGGCGCGCTTGGGCTGGCAGGTAGGTACTTAGGAGGGCAGGCAACACATCAAGGGCAAAGGTTCTGGGCCCGGGGTGAAGATCCTGATCAATTTGCAGGCTGGTTCGGTCAGAGTAAGTGAGCTTCGCAACACCCTTCGCATTTGTTCGAAGGCTGTGTTGGCGCAAGGTTTACCTGGAAACCATCGAGGTGGTCGATCCTGTTTTGTCGGTGGAGGCTTCTCTTGAGGGAAGGCTGACCGCGAGGATTTGTTCGACCAGAATTGACTTTCAGCTTGGTACTAACGCCGCGGATACTAACGGATTGAATATGAGAATGGAAGTGCGTTAGCAAAAAAAGATAAATATGCATGGGGCGCGCGTCCTGCAATTGCTCACATTCCGACCGGTGGTTGCGGTCGTTCATCGGACCGCGATCTGCCTGGATCGGGGGTTTCCCGGTTTTATCCCCATAAGGCACGCAAATATGCGCCGAAAAAGTGTGCACATATAACCGCCTCGAAGGTAGTTGTGCACATAAGTCGAGCTAACTGTAACCCCGCTGTCATTCAGGGCTCGGCCGCAGTGGGTGCCTGTATTGAAAATTTAAGTCAATGAAAAACATCGCTTTTTTTCACTGGTGAAAAAATCGTCAGTTTGACTGCGAGCCCCATTCCACAGGGCTTTGCGCGAGTTCAAGGACGGTTGTCCACTGAGTTATCCACAGCTTCTGTGGATTGTCCCGAGCGCTTGCTCTAGCACGGGCGTGCCGGGTTTTTTCAAGCTTTACCTGTAAGAAAAAAAGAGTAGAGTGGCGCGCCTTCCGATCTGTCCCACAGTGCTTTATGAAGTTTCGCTCAGTATCAATCGCTGCTCCCTCCACACCTCCCAATATGACCCCACCCAAGCGCTTTTCGATGCGCGTGGCCGAGTGGCTGCTGGACAGTCCGCGTCTCGGGGATAACCCCAACATCAAGCACTTCGCCGGACGCTTGCTCAAACAGCCTGCCCGTGAAGGCGTCGTGGCCGCGCAAAGCCGCCTCGGACAATTGATGTGCCGCGAATGCGGCAATGCCCGTGATCGGCGCATTGGTCAGGATCTGCTGCGCCAGGCCGCGCGAGCAGGGGACGCGCGCGCCCAACAGGAACTGGGGCTGATCGAAGACTGAGCTGTCCAAGTCTGGTTGCCTTGGTTAACCTTCAAGCTTTATTTCATCGACGGGAATCCCTATGGCTATGGACTTGACCAGCCTCTTACTCGGTCTGGCGGGCGCTGGCCTGCCGTTGCTGGTACTGGCCTGGCAAATTCAGCGCCGTGCGAGCGTCTCGCAAGCCGGGGTGGCACTTCTGCAAGAGCGTCTGGCCATGGCCCAACTGGCGCAGGACGGTTTGAATGCCCAACTCGACGCCAGTCGCGATGAAATCGGTGATCTGAGCCAAGCTAACGCCGCCAGACAGGCAGACCTCGCGGCTGCGCGCCGTGAAGTCGAACTGCTGCAAATCGAACGCGACGATGCCCGCGACGCGGCTCACGCCTGGAACATTGAGCGTGCCGGTAAAGAAGCTGAGCTGCGTCGCCTGGACACGCAGGCGGCCTCACTCAGCGCCGAGCTGCGCGAGCAACAGGAAAGCCATCAGCAGCGTCTCAGTGATCTGCAAGGTTCGCGAGACGAGTTGCGGGCACAGTTTGCCGAGCTGGCGGGCAAGATTTTCGACGAGCGTGAGCAGCGCTTTGCCGAAACCAGTCAGCAGCGGCTGGGCCAGTTGCTCGATCCTTTGAAAGAACGCATTCAGTCCTTCGAAAAGCGCGTCGAGGAAAGTTATCAGGCCGAAGCTCGCGAGCGTTTTTCGCTGGCCAAGGAACTGGAGCGCCTGCAACAGCTGAACCTGCGCCTGAGCGACGAAGCCACCAACCTCACGCGCGCCCTCAAAGGGCAGAAAACCCAGGGCAACTGGGGCGAGCTGATTCTTGAGCGAGTGCTTGAACACGCGGGTCTGGAGAAGGGCCGTGAGTACCAGACCCAAGTCAATCTCAAAGGCCCGGACGGTGAGCGCTTCCAGCCGGATGTGATTATTTACCTGCCGGGCGACAAGCAGGTGGTAGTCGACTCCAAAGTCAGCCTGACGGCCTATCAGCAATACGTGGCGGCCGAAGACGACACCATCGGCGAGATCGCCATCAAGCAGCACGTGCTGTCGCTGCGCAATCACGTCAAAGGCCTGGCCGGCAAGGATTACAAACGACTCGACGGCTTGCACAGTCTGGATTTCGTGTTGCTCTTCGTGCCAATCGAAGCGGCGTTTTCCGCCGCCTTGCAGGCGGAGCCGACGCTGTTCCAGGAGGCGTTCGACCGCAACATCGTGATCGTCAGCCCCACCACGTTATTGGCCACGCTACGAGTCATCGACAGCCTTTGGAAACAGGAGCGCCAGAGCCAGAACGCCCGGGAAATCGCCGAGCGTGCCGGGTGGCTGTACGACAAGTTCGTGTTGTTTATTCAGGACCTGGACGAAGTCGGCAATCGCTTGCAGCAACTGGACAAAGCCTACAGCTCTGCGCGCAACAAGCTGACAGAAGGCCGCGGTAATCTGGTCAGTCGCAGCGAGCAACTGAAATTGCTCGGCGCGCGAGCGAGCAAGAGCTTGCCGGCAGACTTGCTGGAGCGGGCGATGACTGATGTGGATGGCTTGGCCGAGTTACCGGAGTAACCCGAAAAGCATCGCGAGCAGGCTCGCTCCCACATGAATTGCACAGAACCCTGTGGGAGCGAGCCCGCTCGCGATGGCGGCAGAAGCCCCCCTAAAAGGCTAAAACCTGCCGCGCTACAACGGCAAATGCCGACTCAACAGCGCCCTTAACGCCGCCGGCTTCACCGGTTTGGTCAAATAATCCAGTCCCGCCGCATGCACTTGCGCCACCGTCTCGGGCCGGCCATCGGCGCTGATCACCACCCCCGGCACCGGTTCCCCCAGTTGAGTGCGCAACCACGCCATCAGCTCGGTCCCGGTTTCGCCATGGTCCAGGTGGTAATCCACCAGCGCCAATTGCGGACGCATACCGTTGTTGAGCAGCGCTGCACATTCCTCCCGGTTACGCGCCGTCCAGACCTGGCAACCCCAGCGCGTCAGCAGGCTGTTCATGCCGATCAGGATGCTGTCTTCATTATCGATGCACAGCACCTGCACGCCGCTCACCACATGGCCGTTGAGTTCGGTGGGCTGGGTCGGCGCCACGGTTTGTGCCTGGGCCAGCGGCACGCTGACGCTGAACACACTGCCGCGCCCCGGCCAGGAACGTACGCGCAGCGTGTGACCCAGCACGCGACACAAACCATCGGCAATCGCCAGGCCCAACCCCAAACCTTTCTCGGCGCGAGTCTGGTGGCTGTCGAGGCGTTTGAATTCTTCGAAAATCACCTGCAGTTTGTCTTCCGCAATACCCGGTCCGCGGTCCCAGACCTCAAGGCACAGTTCATCCTTGCGCCGCCGAACGCCCAGCAACACCGGCCCTTTGGCGTAGCGGAACGCATTGGTCAGGAAGTTTTGCAGGATCCGTCGCAGCAGTTTGATGTCGCTGTCGACCCGCAACGTGCTGCTGCGAACCCGGAAGGCCAGCCCTTGCTCCTGAGCCTGCGCCTTGAATTCCGCACCGAGGGTGTCAAACAGTTCGTTGAGCGCGAAGGGCTTCGGGTCTGGGTTGATCTTGCCGTTTTCCAGGCGGGAAATGTCCAGCAGGTCGCTGATCAAGTCCTCTGCCGAACGCAACGAACTGTCCAGGTGATGGACCAGTTTCTGCGCCTCGCCAGACAAGCCATCGTCCTGGTGGGACAACGCGGCGGAGAACAGGCGCGCAGCGTTCAGCGGCTGCATCAAATCGTGACTGACCGCAGCCAGAAAGCGGGTTTTCGACTGGTTGGCGGACTCGGCGGTGCCCTTGGCTTCGGTCAATGCGACGTTGAGTTGCGACAATTCGTGAGTGCGCTCGGCCACCCGTTGCTCCAGGCCTTCGTTGGCTTCGGTCAGCGCTTGTTCGGCTTCGCGGAACGCGGTGATGTCGGTGAAACTCATGACGAATCCCCCCCCGGGCATCGGATTGCCGATCAGCTCGATCACCCGTCCGTTGGGGAACAGTCGTTCAGAGGTATGGGCACGGCCCTGGCGCATCCAGTGCAGGCGGCGGGCCACATGCACTTCGGCTTCACCGGCGCCGCATAGGCCACGCTCGGCGTTGTAGCGAATGATGTCGGCAATCGGCCGCCCGACACTGATCAATCCGTCCGGATAGTTGAACAGCTCCAGATAGCGTCGGTTCCAGGCCACCAGTTTCAGTGACTGGTCGACCACGCTGATGCCTTGGGTGATGTTTTCGATGGCACCTTGCAGCAAGGCCCGGTTGAACTGCAGCACTTCCGACGCCTCATCGGCGATTCTGACTACATCCTCCAGCTGCATTTCCCGACCTTCGATGGCGGCTTTTACCACCGCGCGCGTCGAAGAAGCGCCGAGTACACCCGCCAGCAAGCGTTCGGTGTGGGCGATCCATTCGCCGTCGGCGTTTTGATTCGGGTTGAAGCCTTTGCCCTGGCGGTAGGCGAAGCGGATGAAGCTCTGACGCGCGCGCTCTTCGCCGACGAATCGTGCGGCCAGTTGCAGCAGATCGTCGATTTGCACCGCCAGCATCGAGCGTGCGCTGGGGCGTGCGCTGATTTCCTGACCGATGAAACGGCCCGCCTGCCAGTGCTCCGACACCCGCGTGCGCGACAACACCGACACCCAGGCAAACAATGTGAAGTTGCCGGCCAGCGACAGCACTACGCCTTGGGTCAGTGGCGTGATCGGCAGGTGCAGTGGGTTGCTGTGCAGCCATGCCAGCCCCGGGAAGCTGTCCAGCGACCAGCCGAGGCTTCGGGCAGCAATCGGCAAGATCAGCGTGTAAAACCACAGGAACGTCCCGGCAGCGAGCCCGGCGAATACGCCGCGACGGTTGGCCTGCTTCCAATACAGCGCACCGAGCATGGCCGGGGCCAATTGCGTCACGGCGGCAAAGGCGATCTGGCCGATGGTTGCCAGGCTGGCGGTCGAGCCCAACAGGCGATAACTGACGTAGGCCAGCAGCAAAATCACTACGATGCTGACGCGGCGCACCGAGAGCATCCAATGACGAAACACTTCGAACGGTCGCTCGGCGTTGTTGCGTCGCAGCAACCACGGCAACAGCATGTCGTTGGACACCATGGTCGACAACGCCACGCTGGCAACAATCACCATGCCGGTCGCCGCCGAGGCGCCGCCGATAAACGCCAGCAAGGCGAGGGCAGGGTGGGACTGGGCCAGCGGCAAACTGATGACGAAAGAGTCCGGCAATACCGAACTGGGCAGCAGCATCTGACCGGCGAGGGCGATCGGTACGACAAACAACGCCGCCAACGCCAGGTAGGCCGGGAACACCCATTTGGCCAGGCGCAAATCCTGAGGATCAATGTTTTCCACCACCGTCACGTGGAACTGCCGGGGCAGGCAGATGATCGCCATCATCGCTACGCCCGTCTGCACCACCATCGAGGGCCAGTTGATGGTTTCCTTCCAGTATTCTTCGAGGCGGGGGGCGAGCATGGCTTGGTCGAACAGGTCGTCGAACCCGTCGTAAAGGCCGAACGTGACGAACGCGCCGACGGCGAGAAACGCGAACAGCTTGACCAGTGATTCAAACGCGATGGCCAGCACCATGCCACGGTGGTGTTCCGTGGCATCGAGGTTGCGGGTACCGAAGACAATGGTGAACAGCGCCAGCACCAGCGACACAATCAACGCCGTGTCCTGGGCGCGAACCCCCATGGCGTCGGCGCCCGCGCCAATCAGCAAGTTCACCCCGAGCACAATGCCCTTGAGCTGCAAAGCGATGTAGGGCAACACGCCGACCAGACAGATCAGGGCCACCACCACCGCCAGTGACTGGGATTTGCCGTAACGGGCAGCGATAAAGTCGGCGATGGAGGTGATGTTTTCCTGCTTGCTGATCATTACCATTTTTTGCAGGACCCACGGCGCGCCCACCAGCAGCAGGATTGGTCCAAGGTAGATCGGCAGGAAAGACCAAAGCTGTTCCGCCGCCTGGCCCACGGCGCCGAAGAATGTCCAGCTGGAGCAATAGACCGCCAGCGACAGGCTGTACACCCACGCGCGCATTCGCGGCGGCAACGGCGTGCTGCGACGGTCACCGTAAAAGGCGATGGCGAACATGATGGCCATATAGGCCAGGGCGACGGCGGCGATCAGCCCGCTGGACAGCGACATGGGAACTCCAGACAAAAGACATCCGGGACTCCCGCCCGGTCAGACAGTCTCGCACGACCGCCTCGGTTAGTCAGTGTCGACCAAGGTCGTGGCATGGCGGGGTGTCGCAGGCTTTGAATCAGTTTGATTATCGGCCTCACTGATTCAGCGAAATCCCGATCAACCGATGCAATTCCTCAGCCTCCAGCGGCGCCTCGGAAAACAGGATTCGAAACACGATAGGGGCCGCCACCATGTTGATCAGCCGATCGACACTGGGTGTGGGCTGATTCGGATAACGATCCAGAATCATCTGTAACTGCCCGCCAATGATCGTCGCGCAATAGCTCGGTTTGAGGCTCGCTTGCACGTCGCGCAGCATGTTGCGACCGGGTTCGGAGCTCATTTCGTCCAGGTACTGTTCCGCCCACGCTTTCACGTCGCCCGACAGGCTGCCGGTATTGGCTGACTCGGTTTCCGGTTGCATGCGGGCGATAGCGACGTCCGCCAGCAATGCCGATAAATCACCCCAGCGCCGATAAATGGTCGAAGGCGTAACCCCCGCACGCGCGGCGATTTGCGGCACGGTCACGCTGGCGCGGTCCTGCTCTTCGAGCAATTCGCGCACAGCCTTGTGAATCGATTCCTGCACCCGGGCGCTGCGGCCGCCGGGACGTAAAGTGGGGCCTGTCATTACCAGTTTCCTGTTCTTGCCGAGACTTGCTGTAAAGGCAAAAGCCCGCCTCTAAAAGCCATGCACCGGACCTTAACACAAAGAATTTGCTTTAAGCGCCAGCCGGTAGCACACTCCGCAAAAGCAAAAAATTAGCTTTTGTGGAGTGTGCGGATGTCCAGTTCTCGTTCAAATCGTGCAAGCCTGTGGTTTCTGGCGATCACTTTACTCAGTTTTCTGGCGGCTTCCACGGCACCGACGCCGTTGTATCTCTTGTACCAGGAGCAGCTGCACTTCTCGGCCGCGACCCTTACCCTGATTTTCGGTGTCTACGCCTTCAGCCTGCTGGCTGCGCTGCTGACAGTCGGTTCGCTGTCGGATTACCTTGGGCGCAAACCAGTGATTTTCACGGCTGTGATGCTGAATATCCTGGCGATGCTGCTGTTTACCCACGCTGACAGCGTCGCTTGGCTGATCAGTGCCCGGCTGTTGCAAGGCTTTGCCACCGGCATGGCGACCGCCGTGCTCAGTGCAACGCTATTGGACACAGACCGCCAGCAAGGGCCGCTGATCAACAGCGTTGCGCCGTTGCTCGGCATGGCTCTGGGTGGTTTGGGCAGCGGTTTGCTCGCTGAATTTGCACCGGCACCGTTGCATTTAACCTATTGGCTGCTGCTCATCGTGTTTGCGTTGCAGGCGTTGTATATCTGGCGTTTGCCGGAACGTGTGTCGCGACAGCCTGGAGCATGGGCGTCATTGCGACCGACCCTGCATGTACCGGTTCAGGCGCGTACCACCTTATGGCGGGTATTGCCGCTCAATACCGCGACGTGGGCGCTCGGCGGTTTTTATGCGTCCCTGGCGCCGTCGTTGGTGCGCACGGCCACCGGTTCCACCTCGAACCTGATTGCCGGCTCGACTGTCGCCGCGCTGACGGTGACGGGGGCGTTGATGATTTTCACCTTGCGCAATCGCCCCTCCGCACTGGCGCTACAGTTGGGTGCGAGTCTGTTGCCGACAGGGATCGTCCTGGTTTTACTGGGTGTTCACAGCGCCAGCGTGCCGTTATTTTTCCTCGGCACGCTCGTCGCCGGCTGCGGTTTCGGCGCTGGTTTTCTCGGTGCCGTGCGTAGTCTGGTGCCGTTAGCTCTACCCCATGAACGTGCGGGTCTGATGTCGGCGTTTTATGTGCTCAGTTACCTGGCGTTCTGTTTGCCGTCGTTGCTGGCGGGGAACCTGACGCGAACCTTCGGCCTGGTCGCGACCACCGACGGTTACGGCGCCGTGCTGATCGTGCTCTGCGTTGGCGCTTTACTGGCCTTGATGCGTCAGCGCTCGTTGAAAGCCTGTGGCGCTGAGGTGCGTTGATCGCTAGCCTTGGCCTCGCCATTCATTTCGACGGACCGCCCCATGAAGATCATCCGCAGCAAATCCTTCACCGCTGAGCGTGCCTGGGGCGCGCTGGACATTGCCAACATGAACGGCATCACCACCCGTTTGCACTGGACGGACCAGCCTTACAAATGGCACGTCAACGATGGTCAGGAAGTGTTTGTGGTGCTGGATGGCCAGGTGCAAATGCGTTATCGCGAAGATGGCATCGAGAAGGCCGCGCTTTTGGACGTCGGCGATATCTTTTATGCATCCGTTGGCACCGAGCATGTAGCGCATCCGAAGGGCGCTGCGCGGGTGTTGGTAATCGAATCGGAAGGCAGTATCCGACGCTATATCTACAAAACAGATAACTTATAGAGATATTACCCGTTATATAGATATTCGATTCAGTTCTACCATGGGCTCCACCTCACCAGAGGACCAGGAGTTCGCCATGACATGCACCCACAGCGTCAAAGCCGGTATCAAACCGTTCAGCCACTTGCACCCCCCGCGTGAAGTCATTCGTCAATTCACGCCCAACTGGTTCGCCGCGACCATGGGCACCGGGGTGCTCGCGCTGGCGCTGGCGCAATTGCCCCTCGCCATCCCCGGGTTGCGTGTGTTCGCCGAAGGGTTGTGGCTATTCAATATTTTCCTGTTCGTGCTGTTCACCGCCGTGTACGCGGCACGCTGGGTGCTGTTCTTTGACGAAGCCCGGCGAATTTTCGGCCATTCGACGGTGTCGATGTTCTTCGGCACCATTCCCATGGGCCTCGCGACCATCATTAACGGTTTTCTGGTGTTTGGGCTGCCACGCTGGGGTGACGGTGTGATTCATGTCGTCGAAATGCTCTGGTGGCTGGATGTGGCGATGTCTCTGGCGTGCGGCGTACTGATTCCCTACATGATGTTCACTCGTCAGGAACACAGCATCGACCAAATGACCGCCGTTTGGTTGTTGCCGGTGGTGGCCGCAGAAGTCGTCGCTGCCAGCGGTGGCTTGCTGGCGCCGCACTTGGCGGATGCCCATTCGCAACTGGTGGTGCTGGTGACGAGTTACGTGCTCTGGGCCTTTTCCCTGCCGGTAGCCTTCAGCATTCTGACGATCCTGTTGCTGCGCATGGCGCTGCATAAACTGCCCCACGAAAACATGGCAGCCTCCAGTTGGCTGGCGTTGGGCCCGATTGGCACCGGGGCACTTGGCATGTTGCTGCTGGGGGCAGACGCACCGGCCATCTTCGCCGCCAACGGCCTGCCGGGTATCGGTGAAATCGCCGCCGGCCTGGGGTTGGTGGCCGGGATCACGTTGTGGGGGTTTGGGCTGTGGTGGATGCTGATCGCGGTGCTGATTACCTTGCGTTACCTGCGCGGTGGCATCCCGTTCAACCTCGGCTGGTGGGGGTTTACCTTCCCGTTGGGCGTCTATTCGCTGGCGACGTTGAAACTGGCCAGCACTTTGAGCCTGACGTTTTTCAGTGTCTTTGGCGGTGTGCTGGTGACGCTGCTGTCGGTGATGTGGCTGATCGTTGCCCGTCGGACGCTGCAAGGCGCGTGGCGTGGCGAACTGTTCGTGTCGCCGTGCATTGCAGGATTAAAGAAATAACCTGCAAAGATTAGGTAGTGTGTGGCCTGGATCGCCGTTCGACATTCCAACATCAGTATCCACACCACTCGCTACCCAACATCAGGGACACATGGAAGATGAGTCACCCCTCACAGTTCACCTTGCTGCGCACCCGGCGCTTCCTGCCGTTTTTCGTCACCCAGTCCCTCGGGGCGTTCAACGACAACCTCTTCAAGCAGTCGTTGATCCTCGCCATTTTGTACAAGCTGACCCTCGACGGTGACCGTTCGATCTGGGTCAACCTCTGCGCGCTGCTGTTCATCCTGCCGTTCTTTTTGTTCTCGGCACTGGCCGGTCAGTTTGGTGAGAAGTTTGCCAAGGACCGCCTGATCCGTCTGATCAAGCTCGGCGAAATCTTCATCATGGCGGTCGGCGCCGTCGGTTTCATCTTTAACCATCTGTCGTTGATGCTGGTGGCGCTGTTTGCCATGGGCACCCACTCGGCGCTGTTCGGGCCGGTGAAATACTCGATCCTGCCCCAGGCCCTGCGCGAAGAAGAGCTGATCGGCGGCAACGGGCTGGTGGAGATGGGCACCTTCCTGGCGATTCTCGCGGGGACCATCGGCGCGGGGATCATGATGTCGTCCAGTCATTACGCGGCTATCGTCTCCGGCGCGATCATCTGCGTTGCCGTGCTCGGCTACCTGGCCAGTTGCAGCATTCCACGGGCGGCGGCGTCTTCACCGCAAATGCGCCTGAACTGGAACATTTTCAGCCAGTCCTGGGTCACCTTGAAGTTGGGTCTTGGGCAGACCCCGGCAGTGTCGCGTTCGATTGTCGGCAACTCGTGGTTCTGGTTTATCGGGGCGATTTATCTGACGCAGATCCCGGCCTATGCCAAAGAGTGGATGCACGGCGACGAAACCGTGGTGACGTTGATTCTGACGGTGTTCTCGGTGGGTATCGCGCTCGGTTCAATGCTGTGTGAGAAACTCTCCGGGCGCAAAGTCGAGATTGGCCTGGTGCCGTTCGGCTCGTTCGGCTTGACCGTATTTGGCTTGCTGCTGTGGTGGCATTCCGGCGGAATTCCGGACAGTGTGACGGGCCATGGCTGGGTCGAAGTCCTCGGGTTTGGTCACACCTGGCTGGTGCTGATGGACATCCTTGGCTTGGGGATATTTGGTGGTTTCTACATCGTACCGCTGTATGCACTGATCCAGTCGCGCACCGCCGAGAACGAGCGGGCGCGAGTGATTGCCGCCAACAACATTCTCAACGCGCTGTTCATGGTGGTGTCGGCGATTGTCTCGATCATCTTGTTGAGCCTGGTCAAACTGTCGATTCCGCAGCTATTTCTGGTGGTGTCGCTGCTGAACATCGGTGTCAACGCGTACATCTTCAAGATCGTCCCCGAATTCAGCATGCGCTTCATGATCTGGCTGCTCAGCCACTCCATGTACCGCGTGGAGCACCGCAATCTTGAGCTGATTCCCGATGAAGGCGCGGCGCTGCTGGTGTGCAATCACGTGTCATTTGTCGATGCGCTGCTGATTGGCGGCGCAGTGCGTCGGCCGATTCGCTTTGTCATGTACTACAAAATCTACAACCTGCCGGTGCTGAACTTTATCTTTCGCACGGCCGGGACGATTCCGATCGCGGGGCGTCAGGAAGACATTCAAATCTACGAAAGAGCCTTCAAGCGGATTGCGCAGTATCTGAAGGATGGTGAGCTGGTGTGCATCTTCCCCGAGGGCAAGTTGACCGCCGATGGTGAGATCGACGAGTTCAAGGGCGGGTTGACGCGGATTCTTGAAGAGACACCGGTGCCGGTCATTCCGCTGGCGCTGCAGGGGTTGTGGGGGAGTTTCTTCAGTCGTGATCCGGGCAAGGGACTGTTTCGTCGGTTGTGGTCGCGGGTGACGTTGGTGGCGGGGCCGGCTGTGGCGGTTGAAGCGGCGGAGCCGGCGAAGTTGCAGGTGTTGGTGGGGGATTTGCGTGGTGCCGTCAGGTAGTCGGTGATTTTTATGGCGTCATCGCGGGCAAGCCCGGCTCCCACAGGTTTTTTGGTGCGCCACAGATTGTGGGCACTCCAGCAATCCAGTGGGAGCCGGGCTTGCCCGCGATGACGCCATCAATCCTGTGGGAGCTAGGCTTGCCCGCGATGAGGTCAGTGGTTTAAGCGCTGACCTTAAGGCCCACCAACCCGGCAATAATCAACGCCACGCTGGCCAGCCGAAACAGCGCCATCGATTCACCAAACAGAATGATCCCGGCGATCACTGTGCCGACCGCACCCACGCCCGTCCAGATCGCATAGGCTGTGCCCAGCGGCAATTCCTTCATTGCAAGGCCCAGCAAACCAAGGCTGACCGCCATGGCCGCAACGGTCAGTGCGGTAGGCAGAGGGCGGCTGAAACCGTCGGTGTACTTCAGGCCAACGGCCCAGCCAACTTCGAACAGACCGGCGAAAAACAAGATGATCCAGGACATGAAAGACCTCCATCGATTGACGGGGTCGTCCCCAGATTAATGACTCGATCGAGCCGCGAGGTCGTCCTCGCGTTGCGCCATAGAGTGCCCATCATTAACCCGGGGATCAAGTTTTCAGCTCAGTCAGCCACTTGCTGTGTCGCCAGTTCCCGGTCTTGTTTCTCGCTCATTCGCCGGAAATACGTCGAGAGCAGCGCCCCGGAAATGTTGTGCCACACGCTGAACAAAGCACTCGGCACCGCCGCCAGCGGCGAGAAGTGTGCACTGGCCAGCGCGGCACCCAGCCCGGAGTTTTGCATGCCGACTTCCAGCGCAAGCGATTTACGTTGGGCCAATGGCAGCTTGAACAGGCGCCCGGTGAAGTAGCCCAGCAGATACCCGAAGCTGTTGTGTAGCATCACCACCGCCAAGATGAGCAGGCCGGACTCGGCAATCTTCGCCTGGCTGGCGGCCACCACGGCGGTGACGATGATCACGATGCTCACCACCGAGATCAGCGGCAAAACTTCCACCGCGTGGCGAACCCTGGCACCCAGTACACGTTGAGCCACCACGCCCAGGATGATCGGCAACAGCACCACTTGCAGAATCGACCAGAACAGCTCCATGAAGGACACCGGCAACCAGGCCGACGCCAGCAGCCAGATCAACGCAGGGGTCAGCAGCGGGGCGAGGAGGGTGGTGACGGCGGCAATGGCCACCGACAGGGCCAGATCGCCGCGCGCCAGCCACGTCATCACGTTCGAGGAGGTGCCGCTTGGGCAGCAACCGACCAGAATCACACCGACGGCGATTTCCGGTGGCAGGTGAAACGCCTGGCAGAGCAACCACGCCATGCCGGGCATGATCACGAAATGTGCAACCACGCCCAAGGCTACGCGCCATGGATGGCGGGCGACTTCGGCGAAGTCTTCAAGTTTGAGGGTCAGGCCCATGCCGAACATCACTAGCCCCAGCAGCGGCACGATCGCGCCTTTGAGGCCGATGAACCACGCCGGTTGCAGGAAGGCCACGACCGCGAAAATCAGTACCCAGTAAGCGAAAGTGTTGCCGACAAAGCGGCTTAATGCAGCGAGTGCGCGCATGGCGTGATCCTTATTATTGATTAACACCACAAAAACCAATGTGGGAGTGAGCCTGCTCGCGATTGCGTTATCACAGTCAACCTCGATGTCGACTGATAATCCGCTTTCGCGAGCAGGCTCGCTCCCACATTGAGATCACAAGGCTTTAGATCCCTTGCGGAGTCTCTTCGCCGCCCAACGCTTCAACCAGCGCCGGCAGGAAGTCGCCGAAGGTCAGCATCATCAGGGTGAAACTGGCGTCCAGTTGGCCCAGGGCTTCTTCGCCACCGTCCTGTTCTGCCTGGTCTTGCAGCAGGTCTTCGAACTTCAGGCGCTTGACCACCATCTTGTCGTCGAGCACGAAAGACAGCTTGTCTTGCCAGGCCAGCGACAGCTGAGTGACCACTTTACCGGTGCTCAGGTGCAGCTGGATTTCTTCGCTGGTCAGGTCCTGACGCTTGCAACGCACGATCCCGCCGTCTTCGTGGGTATCACGCAGCTCGCATTCGTCCAGCACAAAGAAATCGTCCGCGGCTTTCTGGGTGGTGACCCATTCAGTCATGGTTGCGGTCGGCGACATTTTTACGGTCAGCGGACGTACCGGCAGGGTGCCGATCACTTCACGCAGGGTGGACAGCAAGTCTTCGGCACGTTTCGGGCTGGCCGAGTTGACCAGGATCAGGCCCTGTTTCGGCGCGATGGCGGCGAAAGTCGAGGAGCGACGAATAAAGGCGCGCGGCAGGAAAGCCTGGATGATTTCATCCTTGATCTGGTCGCGCTCCTTCTTATAGACCTTGCGCATTTGCTCGGCTTCTATCTCGTCGACCTTTTCCTTCACCGCGTCACGCACGACGCTGCCGGGCAGAATGCGTTCTTCTTTACGCGCAGAGACCAGCAGGAAGTCGCCACTGACGTGAACCAGCGGTGCATCTTCGCCCTTGCCGAATGGCGCGACGAAACCGTAGGTGGTCAACTCCTGGCTTGCACATGGACGCGCCAGTTTGGTGGTCAGTGCAGTTTCCAACGCCTCGGCATCAACAGGCAGATCTTGGGTCAGGCGATAGATAAGCAGGTTTTTGAACCACATGGGGTAAGTCTCTCCTTATATACAAAGGGGGGCATTATTCTCTTCGCGGCGCCATAGGCCAACCCTTCGCTAAGCCTTTGGAAGGCCTGAGAAAATTATTTAAAAAAGTGCTTGCCAGAGGTGAGGACGCTCCGTAGAATGCGCGCCACACCGAACGTGAAGGGTGATTAGCTCAGCTGGGAGAGCGTCTGCCTTACAAGCAGAATGTCGGCGGTTCGATCCCGTCATCACCCACCATTCGCATTCAGTGTTACGCGCAGCGGTAGTTCAGTCGGTTAGAATACCGGCCTGTCACGCCGGGGGTCGCGGGTTCGAGTCCCGTCCGCTGCGCCATATTCGGTTACCTGGAACGCTGAACGCCAGGTCACCACGGAAAAGCCCGCTAACGCGGGTTTTTTTCTGTCTGTAGATTGTCCGTTGTTCCTGCAGGTTGCATCGTTTCACCGGTTTTCGGATTTATTTGAAAAATTATTCAATTAAATCAACACTTTACAAAAACCTGTGGCATAATGTGCCCCGCAACGAAGGTAAAGGGTGATTAGCTCAGCTGGGAGAGCGTCTGCCTTACAAGCAGAATGTCGGCGGTTCGATCCCGTCATCACCCACCACTTTCAACGCTACGCGCAGCGGTAGTTCAGTCGGTTAGAATACCGGCCTGTCACGCCGGGGGTCGCGGGTTCGAGTCCCGTCCGCTGCGCCATATTCGGTCACCTGGAACGCTGAACGCCAGGTCACCCCACAGAAAGCCCGCTTAATGCGGGCTTTCTGCCGTCTGGAGTTTGGCAAATCCCCGATTTTCATTGAGAAAGCGACCTTCGGGCCGCTTTTTTCGTTTTTGCTGGCTTATTGCTCAGCATTGCGACTGTGGCGGTAATCGCTCACGGCTTCATACACCGCTTTGCGCAGACGATTGATGCCCCCAATCGGTCGATGGGCCTCAAGACCGAACCAGGGGTTGAACGACTGGTTGTCGCATTGCAGGTTCAGCGCCGGTGTATCGAAGTCCTGAGCCGGCAGTTTGATTCGCGCGACCGTCTCGAACGGCGCATCGTTTTCGCTCCATTCGATGCTGGTGTCTTCGATGGGCATGTATTGGCTCGGGTCCTGGCGCTGAATCTGCAGGACGAAGCAGGCTGGCATCCGGTCGGTCGACAATTGCTGGTTCAGTGCATTGCGCAAGAAATTAGGCAGTTTCTGGTTTTGTGTGGGCAGGGTATAGGTCGGGCAGCTATCCGGGTCCGGCATTACCCGGAATTTGGCATTGGCTTCACCGAACTTGTAGGGCGAAACCGAAAAGTAAGTCGTCTGTGTCGGGGTTTCCGGTGCGATGGAAAGTGTCGCCAGGGCGATAAACAGATGGCGAATCTGCCAGGTGCGCGGGTCCCAGCCAGGAAAAAACGCCGTCAGCTTCTTGCCGTCAGCCTGAGCCGCCACATTCTGACGGTACTCGGCGACATCGCTGACGAAGAAATTTGGATGGTTGAACATCACAAAGTCCTGTTCACCGCGGCGCTGTTGATCGGCGAGCAGTTGCTTGCCGGGCACATCGTGCAATTTGATCGCCATGCCCCGGGCATCGCGAATACTGTCGAACTGCGGATACGCGTTGCCGTTGGACAGACGCATCGTCGCTTGCCAGGTTTTGCCGGGTTCGCTGAACACACCTTGGCGCAGTGCTTCCGAAAGATCCGGCAACACCTGAACCTCGGCTTTCACGCAGCCATGGGCCTTGGCATGGGCGTCGCGCAGGTAGCGGGTACTTTCCCGGTGTTGATCGACGATGCGCACCGCGGTTTGGATGACGTCCTGGGTCATGGCGGCTTCGCCGTCCGGTATCAGTTCTTGCGCCGAAACCGGTCCGCTGTGCTGCCAGGCAAGCCACGCCGTGGCCAGCGCCCAGCCGAGGACTCCAAGGCCCAGCAACCACAGAAGGGACTTGCCGAGAATCGCGCCAAAGCGCATCCAGAGTATGCTCATGGCAATTGTGCCTCCAGGGGGCCGCCCAATACTTTCAGGTACTCAAGCAGCGCCCAGCGTTCCTCCGGTTGCAGCAAGCGGCCAATTACGCCGTTGCCGCGCTTGCCGGCACGGAACTCATGACCGCCGTTGTGATTGCCGGTGATGCGCGTGTCGAACACGAAGCCATTGGTGAAGGCCTCGGTGCGATAGCCAAGGTGTTGGGGGTCGTACTCGAACGTGCCTTTATAGAAGGTGGTGGCGCGTTCATCCTGAGGCGAGAGCAATTGATAAAGGCTCGGTACTGAGCCGTTGTGCAGAAACGGTGCTGTCGCCCAAACCCCCGCCAGGGGGCGTGCCTTGTAGGCGCGCAACTCACGCACGCCAATCGGCAGGCCGAAGCCATTCATTGCGGGTTGTTCCGCTGTAGGAATGTTCGCATCACGGTAGGCGCGATTTCCGACGAAAGCGGTGATGTAGGCCAACCCTTTGGCCGAAGACAACTTGCTCAAATCCAGCGCTTCAGTGGGTGTCGGCTGCAAATGCACATCCATCTGTTTGAGCTCTGCCAGATCCCATCGCAGGGCGGAAAGGTCGAAACGATGGTCAGCAATGTTGTTCGCGGCCCCCGGGTCTGTGCCAATGAAATCGACCGGGAACATTTTCAAATGTTGTACCCAGCGTCCGCCACTTTCGCCCGCGTATGGTGTATGGCAGCCGGCGCAGTTTTCTCTGAACAGATCGCGACCTTTGGCCGCCAACGGCTTGTCGACAGCACCGAGCAGCGCTTCAGGCCAGGCGGGTGGTTTGAGCCGTTGCAGGGTTTGTTCGATCTGGTGCAATTCGTGCAATCGGACACTCGACGGGTAGCGCTCATCACCTTTGAGCGGTTGGCCGTTGGCATCGAAGAAAGCTAGCGTGGCGCCCACCCCCAAGGACTCGCCGATGTTGCGAGCCATGGGTTGTTGCGCCGAACCGTTCCACTGCACCCAGTCAAACGTCCACATGTCCCACAGTTGCGGGTAATCCACCGGGGCATTGGCCACGCGGTAGTTGTCAGCTGAAATCGCATCGCCGAACGTGGCGTTGGCGATGCGTCCGAAGGCGTCGGTACGGCCCGGTCCTTCTTCGGTGGGGTAGAGCCCGCGGTGAGTATCGTTCCAGGCAACTTTCACGAAAGTATCGAGAGACGCTTTTACGTCCTTGCGCAATTGTAGGTGCCGGGCGTCGTAGTTCTCGGCCAGCACGTTGCGAGCGAAGCGTTCGAATTTCCAGGGGTTCAGGTAAGTCGAGGTCAGACTGGCGACCAGCGCTTGCCCGAAACTGCCCCCTTTCAACGTAGGAACACTGGAAGGCAAAACATGTTGCGCCGAGCCGCCGTCAATGCGGATCGCCTGGCCGTTGAAGCGCAATTCACCGGTGTGGCAAGCAGCGCACGTGATGTCCAGAAATTCGTCCTGACTGCCGGGGTTTTGGTGACGGGCAAAGCCTGCGGGTAAATTGCCAGGATTGATTGGCGCGGGCTTCTGGCCGGGGTCGATCAGGAAGCCAAAGCGAGCGAGGTAGTCGGGCGAAGCGAATCGTTGCTGGGAGAAGGGCAGTTCCAGGGCGGTGAACCAGTCATAGCGCAAGCCTTTGACCTGAGTGCCTTGGGGGGTGAAGTAGTAAGTCTGGCGGTCTTCAGCGCTCCACTGCTCCAGGTAATGCACCTGCTGCGCGGGTAACCAGGTCGGTAATTTTGGATTGGCGACGTAGTACAGAACCACGACGAGGCCCAGTCCCAACAGCACAGCGGTCAGCATCAGCAGGCGAAATAAGAGGCGCACGATAAACTTCCTTGTTGATTTGTGGCTCTCTTATGTCTCAGCGCACCGAGGTGCGGCAAGAGGCCATTACGCCAGATGTTGTGGGATACAGGATCAGCTGTTGTAGGCAAAAGATGACAGAAGCTTCATGCAGCCAATGCTGAAATGAGTTAAAACACCTGAACTTATCAGGAGAATCCTGCTCTCATCCCAGTAGCCATTGGTCGTGGCCGCCTGATAAGCTCGCGGCTTTACTCGATTGCCCTTTAGGCGCATGAACAAGGAAATAGCATGAAACAGCATCGGTTGGCAGCGGCGGTGGCCCTGGTTAGCTTGGTACTTGCGGGTTGTGATTCGCAGACCAGCGTTGAGCTGAAAACTCCGGCGCAAAAAGCTTCCTACGGTATTGGCCTGAACATGGGCAAAAGCCTGGCTCAGGAAGGCATGGATGACCTGGATTCCAAAGCCGTAGCCCAGGGCATCGAAGACGCCGTCGGCAAAAAAGAGCAGAAGCTCAAAGACGAGGAGCTGGTCGAAGCCTTCGCCGCCCTGCAAAAGCGTGCTGAAGAGCGTATGGCCAAGATGAGCGAAGAGTCGGCAGCTGCCGGCAAGAAGTTCCTCGAAGACAACGCCAAGAAAGCCGGCGTAGTGACCACCGCTTCGGGCTTGCAATACGAAGTGGAAAAGAAAGCCGATGGCCCACAGCCTAAGTCGACTGATGTAGTGACTGTTCACTACACCGGCAAGCTGACCAACGGTACCGTTTTCGACAGTTCCGTCGAGCGCGGCAGCCCGATCGATCTGCCTGTCAGCGGTGTGATTCCGGGTTGGGTCGAAGGCCTGCAACTGATGCACGTAGGTGAGAAGTACAAACTGTACATCCCTAGTGAATTGGCCTACGGCGCCCAAAGCCCAAGCCCGGCGATTCCAGCCAACTCGGTGCTGGTATTCGACCTGGAACTGCTGGCGATCAAAGATCCAGCCAAAGAAGACGCCGCCAAGTAATCAGCGTCTACTTTGACATCAACGCCTCGCTTATGCGGGGCGTTGTTGCATCAGGCGTTCAGCAGGGGTAAACAAAGCGAACGGTTGCGGTACGCTGGAGTCATAGCCATTGAGGACCCCCTTGCTAGCGGTGCCGGCGCTCCAAGTCAATGAAATATTGGGTTTTTTTATGTGAGTAAAAAACGCCCGATTTGAACTGGACCCTTATGAAACGGGGCTTTCAGCCGTGAAAAGAAGCTCTGTTCACAAGGTTATCCACAATTTGTGTGGATAACATTTCAGTGGGAGGAATGATGAAAGCACCCTGGAGTTTCGCTCGATTCTTGCCACTCGCCGGGCGCCTGCTCGCGCGCGGGCGCTTGCCGACACTGCTGTTCGCCGTCGCCAGTAAAGGTGCGAGTCAGGGTTATCGCCTGGGCAAGATTAAAGAGGATCTGCGCTTGTTGCAGGCACTGTGCCTGGCCTACTGGCGTGGGGAGTACCGTGCCATCAGCCCGAAGGCGCTGATTTCGGTGGTCGCAGGCCTGATGTACTTCCTCAGTCCGGTGGATGCCATTCCGGATTTCCTCCCCTTGTTTGGCATGCTAGACGACATCGCCGTGCTGGCCTGGCTGATGACGGTGCTCGACGACGAACTCAATGCCTTCCGCGCCTGGCGCAAGCGTCAGGTGCCGGAAAAGTTGGCAGTAGTCGAGCGTTTGCCCGATACCGCGGAACAACTTCGGCTCCAGAGCCCGAAAAAGAACCGGACCGATTGAGAATCCCCTTTATTCATACCCCCGCGCGACCTTGGCCGCTGTTAGGATTACACTTCTAGGGAAAAGTGCCGACTCGCTAAGTGTCGTTGTCCTACGGGGAAGTCATGGATATTCAGATAATCACACGCGAAGGCGAGCCCGAGTATGCAGTTTTACCGTGGGCTCAATATCAGGCTCTACTGAAAGCAGCAGGCATTAACGAGCAACCGGCGCCCGACGCGCCAGTGCGTCACGCGGCACCGCCAGACCAGATTCTTCCGGGTCTGGATCAACTACGCAGTTTGCGCGAAGGGAAGGGCATCGCCATTGAGGCGCTGGCCCGCACGGTAGGCATCAGCCCGTCTTATCTGGCCTTGATTGAAAGTGGCGAGCGTCAACCCGACGCTGCGATTCGCCGCAGCCTGGCTTGGGAATTGACGGTGCCAGGGTGGAGGGATGAATCGTGAGCGTACGCATCAGTCGTCACCATTGGGACGGATTACTCGGTGAACTGGACCAGGCGCGTCGTCAGCGCCATCTTTTGACCTATCGCGCATTGCTCGAGCGTTTGCAATTGCCCACGCCAGCCATGCAAACTTTGACCGCTGCACTCGAACATCTGGCCGCGCTGGACGCCAGAGCCGAGCAGCCACTGCGCAGCTCGCTGGTGATCAGCCAGGGTGCCAGCCGCCTGCCGCGCACCGGCTTCTTCGAATGTGTCGAGCGTCTGGGGCGTTTCTCCGGGCCGTCTGACGGTGTCGCCGCCGCGTCCTGGCATGCGTCGGAAGTGGTGCGGGTGTTTGAATACGAATACCCCGAATCGGCAGAGGCCTGAGTGTTTTTAAAGCTCAAGGCCCGGGCCGGTTACTGGCTGGCTCGTCGATTGTTTCACTGGTCATGGTTTGTGCGCCAGCCGCGGGGCTGGCACTGGCTCGAAGGCCAGTTTGCCCGCATGGCCAACCTGGGTGACGTCGGCGCTCAAAGCTTCTATGGCCACATCCTGACCTTTCGCGGCGTCGGCCTTGGTGCTCGCGAGGAGGGCGTGCGATTGCTGCGCCTGGCGGCGCTGGCGGGCGATGGGAAAGCGGCGTATCAGGTGGGGGTGATCAGCCTGGCAGGAACACCGAGCAAGGCGCCGGATCCGCTTGAGGCCGCTCGCTGGTGGGATATGGCCGCCAAGGCCGGGCATCCGTTGGCTGAACTCAAGCTGAAAGAGTTGGCGGCTCGTGGTCCTGCGCAGTAATTCTAATAGTTGTCTGATAAAAAACGTGGCGTGAGGGAAACCTCACGCCACGTTTGCGTTTTGGCCGGCTTGTTGTTTGTTGATGCATATTTAAGGATTTTCCCTACAGGCATCGCCTACTTCTCTGACTTCTTTCCTGACTGATCCCCTGCAAAGTCTCGCGCGCCCCATTTTCTGCGCGAGGGATTGCTCATGTTCGACCCGATTTTTCACTCCACTCCATGCCGTTCGGTGCGTTGATGACCCACATCGCCCGCATCGAGCAGGAACTAGACAGTTTTCCGGACACGCTGACGCTTTACCGCGAACAGCTGAAGCATTGGTTTAACCAGAAGGCGGACCAAGCCAGTCGTGCGGCTGACTTACCGTCGCTGATGGGCATGGAGCGGGTGATAAAACTCGGTAATACGACGACTGCGGTGAGCAGTGGCGACGATGAATTTTTATCCAGTGTTGCGCGGTGTCCAGACGGCGGGATTCTGGAGATCGAGAGCAAGTTTGAGTCGGTTTATGACATTCCGTTGGGGAATATTTCGGTTGATGTGATTGCTGTTGATGGCGGCGAGAGCACACCGGTTTCGCTCGATGAAAACGGAAAAGGACAGTTCGAAGGGACTCCCGGCAAGTTCTACCGAATTCATGTTCACAGCGAAGTTACCCCGACGCAAATCGAAGACCTTTTCTCCTCTTATGACGGCCTGACCAAAGAATTGGACGGCTGGCTGCGCGGTGAGTGGGCAGGGTTTAAACCGCAGTGGTCGCAATCGACCTTTGCGGCCGCCGGTAACGGAATGCGCGCCGGGAGCTGGGCGGCGGTGGTCGGAGTGTGGGACAGCCTCAGCCTACTGTCGGACATTCTCAAGGATCCCCGTAAGTTCGTTGGAAGGTTGGGCAGCGGTGCGGACCACTTGGCCGAACTGGCTGAAAAATTCCCGGCCGCGATGGAGAAGGTTCAGCTGCTGGCGAGCGACGAAGCGGCGCTGTGTTTGTTGTTGCGCACCGCCAGCCTGTGGCTGGAAATGCTGCCACCCAGCGAGGTCGCCGGTAAAACGGCCGAAGCGGTTTCAACGGCCGTGGTGCAGTTGCTCATCGATATTCTGATCGGGATTGTCCTGACTTTCGCCGGTGCGGGGGCGGGCGTTGCCTATCTGGGGATGCGTCTTGCCCACTATGGCGCCCGGATCGTCAGCGCCGTATTGGGTTTCGTCAAAGCGATCTTCACGATCATTAACAGCTTCATTTCCTACGTCGATCGTTACAAAACCGTCGCCGCGCGCGGTGTCGCATCGGGCCTCAAAAAAGGCCGCATGCAACTGCGCTGGGATGCCAAACGCAACACCACGCTCAAGCAAAACGAACACCACGACAACGTCCCGGATCAGGCGAAAAATCCCAACGGCGACAGCACCGACTTCGCTGCTAAAACCGCGACCAACAAATGCCCGGTGTCGATGGTCACCGGCGAAGAACTGCTGACCCTCACCGACGGTTCTCTGGACGGCGTCCTGCCGTTCGACTTCACCCGGCTCTATCGCACCAGTGCCGCCGAGATCGATTGCGGCCTCGGTTTCGGCTGGAGCCATTCGCTCTCCCATCACCTGGAAATCGACGGCGACAGCGTCATCTGGATCGACCACGAAAACCGTCGCACCACGTTCCCGCTGCCGTCCGCTGAACGCCCGGCCATTCACAACAGCTCGTCGCACGCAGCGATTTATCTCGGGGCTGAACCCGAAGAACTGATCCTCGCCCAGGCCGGTGACGACGCGCAGTTTTATCACTTTCGCAACGGTCGACTCACGGCGATCAGCGACGCCTACGACAACCGCCTGCGCATCAGCCGCGACCGCCAGGACCGCATCCAGCGCCTCGACAACGGCGCAGGCCGCGCCTTGTGTTTGCGCTATGAACGCAGCCATCTGGTCGCCATCGACTACCAGGTGTTTGTTCCGGCGCCGACCCTCGAGGCGTGCTGGAAGACCGAGCAAACCCTGGTCAGTTATGCCTACGACGAACGCGCGCAACTGATCGAAGCGAGCAACGCCGCCGGCGAAAGCGAACGCTACGACTACGACGACCAACACGTGATCCTCCAGCGGCAACTGGCCGGTGGGGCGAGTTTCTTCTGGGAGTGGGAACGGTCCGGCAAAGCGGCGCGCTGCATCCGCCACTGGGCCTCGTTTGCGCAGATGGACGCGCGCTATGTCTGGGATGACGCGGGCAGTGTCACCGTGCACAACCTCGACGGCAGCGAAGAGGTTTACGTCCACGACGAGCGGGCGCGGCTGGTGCGCAAGGTCGAACTGGATGGCGGCGAACAGCTCAAGGCCTACGACGATCAGGGGCGGCTGGTTGCCGAACAGGATCCGCTCGGCGCCGTCACCGAATACCGTTACGACAAAGTCGGTCGCCTTGTCGCGCTGATTCCGCCAGAAGACGAGCCGACGGCCTACGAGTACCGCAACGGTTTCCTGCACGCACGCTATCGCGGTAAAGCGGTCTGGACCTGGCAGCGCAATGCTCAGGGGGACATCACCGAAGCAACTGACCCCGACGGCCAAATCACCCATTACCACTACGACGACAAAGGCCAGCTGCTGTCGATCCGTTATCCGGACACCAGTCGGCATGTCTTCGTCTGGAATGGCTTGGGGCAACTGCTTGAGGAAACGCTGCCGGACGGTGGGCAGCGGCGCTTTTCCTACGATGCCTTGGGGCGGCAGATTACCCGTCAGGACGAACACGGCGCCGTCACCAAGTCGCAATGGGATGCCGTCGGCCGACTGATCCAGACGATCCTTCCCACTGGGGCGAGCCGCGCCTACAGCTACAACGCCTACGGAAAAATCACCGCAGAACGCGACGAACTCGGCCGCATCACGCGCTACGAATACCTCGACGATCTGCACCTGGTCAGCCGCCGGTTCAATGCCGACGGCACCCAGCTGCAATACCGCTACGACAACGCGCAGCTGTTACTCACGGAAATCGAAAACGAATCCGGCGAGCAATATCGGCTGGACTACACACCCGGCGGATTGATCCGACAGGAAACCGGTTTCGACGGCCAACGTACGGCGTACGCCTACGACCTCAATGGTCAGCTGCTGGAGAAAACCGAGTTCGGTGCTGACGGTTCGCAGCTGATCACCGCTTACGAGCGGGACCCGGCGGGGCGGTTGCTGTTCAAGACGCTACCCGACGGCATCAAGGTCGAATACCGCTACGACAGCCTCGGCCGTCTGATCGGTGTCGACGACGGCCATGACCATCCGCTGGAATTCGAATACGACCAACAGGACCGGCTGATCACCGAACATCAGGGCTGGGGCACCCTGCGTTATGGCTATGACGCCTGCGGCCAACTCAAGCGCCTGCGCCTGCCGGACGGCAGCAAACTCGACTACCACCACGCCAAGGGCGGCGCGCTGACCGCCATCGACCTCAACGGCGCGCGGCTTACCAGTCACCAATTTGCCTTCGGGCGTGAGCAGCAACGCCAACAAGGCCAGTTGCTCAGCGACTATGCCTACGACGATCAGGGGCGTCTGCAGGCTCACGCGGTCAGCCAACAGCAACAACCGCTGTATCGCCGCGACTATGCCTACAGCACCAACGGCAACCTCGACAGCATCGCCGACACCCGCCACGGCCAGCGCAACTACATCTACGACCCGCTCAACCGCCTGACCCGCGTGCGCCACACCCGCGACACCCCACCGGAATCCTTCGCCCACGACCCGGCCGGCAACCTGCTGATGCAGGACCGCCCCGGCGCCGCGAAAGTGCAGGGCAATCGCCTGCTCATGCAAGGCGACCGCCACTACGACTACGACGCCTTCGGCAACCTCATCCGCGAACGCCGCGGCACCGTGCAAAAACTCGTCACCGAATACCGCTACGACTGCCAGCACCGCCTGATCGGCGTCACCACCCCGGATGGCCGCTGCGCCAGCTACCGCTACGACGCCTTCGGCCGCCGCATCGCCAAAACCGTCGACGGCCACACCACCGAGTTCTTCTGGCAAGGCGATAACCTCATCGCCGAAAGCAGCCGCGAACACCACCGCAGCTACGTCTACGAACCCGGCAGCTTCCGCCCGTTGGCGATGCTCGACGGCAAAGGCCCGCGCAAGGCCTGCCCGTTTTACTACCAACTCGACCACCTCGGCACGCCGCAGGAACTGACCGATTTTGGTGGCGAGATTGTCTGGTCGGCGAAGTACAACGCCTACGGCAAAGTCACGCATCTGGCGTTCGGCGGGGGCGAACAGCTTGAGCAGCCGCTACGGTTTCAGGGGCAGTACTTCGACGCCGAGAGCGGCCTGCACTACAACCGGCATCGGTACTATGATCCGCAGGTTGGACGGTACCTGACGCCGGACCCGATCAAGTTGGCGGGTGGGCTGAATCAGTACCAGTACACGCCGAATCCGACGGGGTGGGTTGATCCGTTGGGGTTGAGCGGGAACTGTCCGCAGTCGGGTAAGGCTGGGTGTGGCGCGCCGGGTAATACGACTGGGGTTAAGGTTGATGAGGGTGAGCCCGCGCTGCCGAAGGCTTACACTCAATTTCCTGAAGATCCAAACGAGCTTACGGAAGTGTTAGGCGTCCAGCCCCAAATTTCACAGACTCAACATGGAAGTCAAAGAATGACGTGGCGACCTAACGCGGACACTATTATTAGATTTGAAAGTCATCCCGGAGATGCTGGGCCATTTAATGCGAGGCATCATGGTGAGCACTATCATTTGGAGCTTAAACCTAATTATTTAAGTTGGAGTCAGGCGGATAAAAAGAAGGCTGTTATCAAGGTCAAGCCTGACGGCTATCAACTCGGTCACGGAACTGGCTTTGTTGCCGGTGAGAAACATCCAGGTATTTCAAAATGACAGAATTTCCAGTTTCAGACGGCACCATTGAAAAAATGACATGTGAGCACGAGCGCGTTTTTGTAGAGTTTCTAGATTGGCAGGAAAAACGATGGATCATTACCTTTGAAAATGTTTTAGGTATGAAATCTGTTGGGGCAATAGGCGCGGAGATTTCAGAGATGTTTGTGATGGATGTGACGTCGTTGTCGCAGGAGTTGCTTATGATTGACTCTTCGGAAGTCGGGCTAAACTTCTGCTTCACTTGTGCTCGCGAGTGCAACATTGTTTTGACAGTAGTGGCTAGCGGATACACTGTTGAAAAGTGTGATTAAAAAATAAATAAATCTGTTCCGCTTTTGATAAGGGGTAATGTTCGCGATAAGGTAGTGAGGCCAGCGAATGACTAAGAGATATGAAGCCGTAGTGCTGGCAGTAGGCCCAGTGGTTGAAGACGAGGTCTTGTTGCGAGTTAAAGGCTAGTACTTCGCAAGCTACTGCCCATCAAAAATTGAAGTGGGAGAAGCCTATGAAGTGGAGTTCGATTTGGTGTTTTCCGACAACGATGTTGTTGTTGCTGCGGTAGAGGAGCCAATCACTACACTGCTAGAAATGAAAAATGGCGGATTTTCATGCGCGCTTTATGGGTATTTGGATGGAGGCGTGTCTCGATCTTTTGTTGATTTTTCGGATCAGGAAATTCACTACGATTATCCTCGTCTGAACGGGCGATTTGTAAAAATTCAGGTAGATCGAATAGACGTGTCTTTCTTACGGAAATTGCGAAATTTCCGCAGGGTAAATAAATTTGTCCCCTTTTGTTCACTATATCCAATTAAATAGGTGGGAAATGTTTATTGATCCAGATGATGGGCAACCATACCTCCCGACACCCGCATTTTGGGGGGGGAGTTGACATTTATGATCGTGAAGAAACGCTAGGGGAAGCTCTTGAAAAGCTTGATCCTAATGACCCGGCTGAGAAGAGATGATACTTAAATACTGCTTGCCTACAAGAAAGTCATACCTGCACAAATTTTTGATTTATAAGAGTTTAGAGGAAGCTCTTCAGGATGAAAAATATGATTTTCAGTCGCTGCTGGCGTATGACCCTGAAGAATATTCGTCTTTTCCTTGCGGTTGGGATGAAATGGAGAACACCAGAGCTTTTTTCGAAGATGTTTTTCGATTGGCAACTGTGGAGTGGAAAGAAGATCTTCAAAAAACCAGTCTTGAAGATCAATCCACTTGGTAGACGACGTTTGTGAAACGGAAGCGAAATTTCCGGGCAAGCTCGTCGGAAGTTTCCTTCAACTTGTATCGGTTTCCATGAACTGGTGCGAAATGTTTTCCATCGATAGTCTCTGGTGGTCACTGAAAATTCAGTGGCGGGGTGTAGGAACCCTTCAAGACTAGAGAGGACGCTTCGGCGTCGACACCTGAATTGCGGCCATCAACATGCGTCCGTAAGATCAGTTGCGGCGGCTGTGCGCGGGCACGCTTCGGTGTGGTCGAGTTCTCTGGTCTCGATATTCCTACCCCGTGCATAGCTGCCACCCAAGCTTGTAGGAAGGCCGATGGTAGCGACCGTTTACTACCAGAGGTTTCAATTATGAAAAATCTTCACCCCGACCCTCCCAACGAAAAACCAATCCCCCATCCCCAAAACCTCTTCCTGGCCCTCACCAGCAACTGCACCGACATGCCCACGCTGTTCGTCGATACCCACGCGCCGCTCGATGTTTTATATGACGCTGCCAGCTACCGAATTCGAGCTGTAACCCAAGTGCTGGAGAACATGTCGATGCGTGGTTCGGTCGAGTGCGAATCCTTTATCCTCAGTGACTTTGCCTTGCTCTGTGCCATTCCATTGCGCGATGGTTGTGACGTGCTGGATGTGCTGGGGCGGCGGTTGCGGGCTCGATCTTCTGAGGTTTAGAAATTGAGGATCAGGCTCAACATTTGGGCTGCCTGATCGGGCCTCTTCGCGGGCAAGCCCGCTCCTACATTTAACCGAGTATTTCCAGAAGTAAGCGGTCAATGTAGGAGCGAGCTTGCCCGCTAAGGCGTCAGACCATTCAGCGGTGCCCTTCAAGCAATAAATCTTCTCTTTCAGGCACCGCCAAACTATCAATCACATGCACGCTATACCCCGACACATTCTTGGCGTGGTGTTTGGCCTGAGATGCCATCTCCGCCAGCTGGCTCGCATCGAGTTGTCCACAGGTCTCTGGATGCAGATGCACTACGCCGATCGACAATGACAGCAGCGGGAACTCCTGCCGCACCCCCTGACGATTCGGCGCGATAAAGCACCCGGCTTCCAGGTGTTCACTGCGGTAGAAACGTCGGCATTGGCTATGGAAATCGTCCAGCAACTGGTTCAAACGTTTGCGCCAGTCTTCCGGGCCGAGCACCAGCAGGAAGTCATCACCGCCGATATGGCCGACGAAGTCGCGGGACGGGTCGACGCGATCGTTCAGGCATTGCGCCAGACAGAGTAGGACTTCATCCCCGCGGCCGTAGCCGTAGATGTCGTTGAAGGGTTTGAAGCTGTCGATGTCGACGTAGCAGATCACCGACTCCCGTTCCTGTTGCAGCAACCGCGTCAGGCATTGCTGGATCGGTACGTTGCCGGGCAACAGGGTCAGTGGGTTGGCGTAACGGGCTTGCTGGATTTTCAGTTCGGTAATCAGCTTGAGTACATCAATGACCCGACCCAATCCCAGATAGCCACCATTGAGGGTGATGATGAAGTCTTCTTCAATACGTTGGCGTGCGCGGCTGGTGATCAGGCGGCTGACCTGTTGCAGAGACTGGCTCATTTCCACGGCGAGAAAGTCGTCGCTCATCAAGCGGCTGATTGGTTTGCGGGCGAACAGGTCGGTGGCAAACGGCTTGAGCAGGGCGTCTGAGAACGAATGTCGGTGAACGATGCCGCAGGGCTGGCCCTGTTCGTCGAGCACCGCCAGGGAATTCAGGTTGGCCTGACGGCGGAAAGCTTCCAGCACGGTGGCGGTCGGTGTGTCGCGTGCCACGGCCGGTTGATCGTTAAGCAGTGGGCTGAGATCGTTGGCTTCGTCATTCAGTGCCACGGCGCTGCTGTCGTGTTTGGGCATCAGGTGGCGAGCATCCGTGGGCGGATGTTCCTGAGGGCGGCACAGCAGATAGCCCTGGACCAGATCAACGCCCATCTCGGTCAGCACCGCGAGCTCTTCCTGCAATTCAATGCCTTCGGCAATCACTTGAGCCCGCGAGGCTTTGGCGATTTGCAGGATCGAGCCGACAAACTCGCGTTTGAGCGCGTCCTGGTGAATGCCGTCGATGAAGTGTCGATCGATCTTCACGTAATCCGGGCGCAGTTCGGACCACAATCTCAAGCTTGAATACCCCGCGCCCAGATCATCCAGCGCAATGGAAAATCCCATCGCCCGATAATGATGCAGTGCGTTTTGCAGCAACTGGAAGTCGTCCGTCGGGGTCTGTTCGGTGAGTTCGATTACCACCTGGCTCGGCGCAATGCCGAAATCCTGCAGCAGTTGCAGGGTGCGACCGGGTTGGTGAGCAGCCTCAAGCAGGGATTCCGGGGAAACGTTGAGGAACAATTTGCCCGGCAGTTGATGCTCGTTGAAACGTCGGCAAGCACTTTCACGACAAGAGATTTCCAGTTCGCTCAACCGACCCGCCTGGCGGGCCACCGAGAATAATGCGAGGGGGGCGTGCAGCGGGCTGTTCGAGGGACCACGGGTGAGGGCTTCATAGCCGACAATACGTCGCTCGGAAAGGGAAATGATCGGCTGGAACAGGCTGTGCAAACCGCTTTGAGCCAGTATGGAACTCAAGGCACTCAGCTGTTCTGTCGTGGTCATGGCAATCTCTGGGCGATAAAAAAGGACTGGGAGCAGACTCTTGTTAAAGAGGTGCTCCCAGTCCCTTATTTCACGACAGAACGATGACTGTTTGATGACGTTCCGGAGAGCATCAGCATTAAATTGCCATCATCTTGCTTGTAACAACTTAGTGCTTGGCGACGGCGCTGTTGAGTTTCAGGTAGTCCAGCAGGATCCGACCGGCCTCGCTCAGATACGCGTCGTCTTCTGGCTTGGTCTTGTCCGGCTCGGCCGCGATGGCGTCCTCGTCTTCTTTCTTCAGCTCTTTGAGGGGTTCTTCGCCTTTGGCCTTGCGACGGATGTTTTCCATCACCAGCTGTTTGGCTTCGATGTCGGTGTGCTGCGCCCGACGCTCCACTTCGTTGAGGCTGACGGTTTTTTCATCCATCAACTTCTGTGCCAAGGCCAGCTTGTCGCGGATAAACACGAACTCCGCGTCTTTGGCCGAGCGTGCGTCATGCTCGGACTTGAGCTGCGTGATGTACGGCTTGAACGGATCAACCGCAGGCTTGATGGCCGGCTTGATGGTATCCCATGGCATGGCTTCCGGCAGGGCGCTTTCGCCGATTTCCTTGGTGTCGATGATCGATGGGTAATCGATGTCTGGCAGTACACCCTGATGCTGGGTGCTCTGGCCGGAAACCCGGTAGAACTTGGCCAGAGTCAGTTTCAGTTCGCCATGATTCAGCGGCTGAATGGTCTGCACGGTGCCTTTACCGAAGGTCTGGCCGCCGATGATCAACGCGCGGTGGTAATCCTGCATCGCGCCGGCAAAAATCTCCGAAGCCGAAGCGGACAAGCGGTTGACCAGCAACGCCATCGGGCCTTTGTAGAAGGCGCCCGGGTTTTCATCTTCCAGTACATCGACCCGGCCATCGGCGTTACGCACCAGGACGGTAGGTCCCTTGTCGATGAACAGACTGGTCAGCTCGGTGGCTTCCTGCAAGGAACCGCCGCCATTGTTGCGCAGGTCGATGACCACGCCGTCGACCTTGTCTTTCTGCAATTCGGTCAACAGTTTCTTGACGTCGCGCGTGGTGCTCTTGTAGTCCGGATCGCCGGCACGGAAAGCCTTGAAGTCGAGGTAGAAGGCCGGAATCTCGATGACGCCGAGCTTGTAGTCCTTGCCATCCTGTTTCAGGTTGAGGACCGACTTCTTCACCGCCTGGTCTTCAAGCTTCACCGCTTCGCGGGTAATCGGCACGATTTTGGAGGTCTGGTCGTTCGGCGCATTGCTGGCCGGAATGACTTCCAGGCGCACGACGGTGCCTTTCGGACCACGGATCAGTTTGACCACTTCGTCCAGGCGCCAGCCGACCACGTCGACCATCTCTTTGTTGCCTTGGGCAACGCCGATGATCTTGTCGGCAGGGGCAACCATTTTGGTCTTGTCGGCCGGGCCGGCAGGCACCAGACGCACGACTTTTACCTGGTCGTTGTCGCTCTGCAACACGGCGCCGATGCCCTCCAGGGACAGGCTCATGTTGATGTCGAAGTTTTCCGCGTTATCGGGCGACAGATAGTTGGTGTGCGGGTCGTAGGACATGGCGAAGGTATTGATGTACGCCTGGAAGATGTCTTCCGCACGGGTCTGGTCCAGACGCGCCAACTGGTTCTTGTAGCGCTTGATCAAGGTTTCCTGAATTTGCTTGGAGTCCTTGCCCGCGATCTTCTGCCGCAGCACTTCGTCCTTGACGCGTTTGCGCCACAGGTCGTTGAGTTCTGCAGTGGATTTGAGCCAAGGTGCGTCCTTGCGGTCGATCAGCAAAGATTCCTTGGTGGTGAAGTCGATCTTGTCGACGCCTTTGTTCAACTCTGCAAGGGCGAAGTCCAGACGCGCCTTGACGCGGTCCAGGTAGCGCTTGTAGATGGTGAACCCGGCGTTCAGGTCGCCGCTTTTGAGGAAATCGTCAAACTCGGTTTTCCATTTGTCGAATTCGGCAATGTCGCTGGCCATGAAGTAGCTGCGCGACGGGTCCAACAGCTTGAGATAGCTGTCGTAGATGATCACGGAGCGCGCGTCATCGAGCGGCGGCTTGCTGTAGTGATGGCGCTTGAGCAATTCGACGACGTTCAGACTGGCGATTACTTCGTCACGATCAGGCTGAAGCTTGTCCCAGCTATTGGCTGCAAACGTATTGGTCGATAGCGGCAACAGGCCGATACCGATGAAGAGGGCTAGGGCGGTGCCAGGGAAAAAATGCTTCATGCTGATTCGACGCGGGGACAATTGATCACGCATATTAGGCCGTCTTTGAAGTCGCCGGATCCACGAGAACCGGTCGCATAATGCAAGAAAGCCCGGCGCTACAGATACGGGCTCAGTCCAGACTCACTATGGAGGCACTGTGAAAGCATTGCAAGGCGTTGAAGGTCAAGTGGAGTGGCTTGAAGAGCCCAGTCCTGCATGTGATGTAGGACAAGTTCGTATCCGAGTGGCGGCAGCAGGACTCAATCGTGCCGATTTGTTACAGAAAGCGGGCCTCTATCCACCCCCGCCGGGAGCCAGTCAAGTACTGGGTCTTGAGTGTTCAGGGGTGATCAGCGAGGTAGGCGCGGGGTCTTCCTGGCAGGTCGGTGATCGAGTTTGCGCCTTGCTGGCCGGGGGTGGGATGGCCGAAGAGGTAGTTGTCGACGGACGGCATGTGTTACCGGTTCCCGACGGTCTGTCCTTGGTCGAGGCGGCAGCGTTGCCCGAAGTGTATGCGACCGTCTGGCTGAATTTATTTCAGCTCGCTGCGCTCAAGCCGGGTGAGAAAGTTCTTCTGCACGCCGGAGCAAGTGGAATTGGTTCAGCTGCCATTCAGCTGTGCAAGGCGTTTGGTAACCCGTGCTGGGTCAGCGTCGGTTCCGCCGAGCGGTTGGCCTATTGCGAAGCGCTGGGAGCCCAGGGCGGTGTTGTGCGCACTGGGAACCTGGACAGCTTGCGTGACCTGGGGCCTTTCGATGTGATCCTCGATCCGGTCGGTGGCAACTACGCTGCGCTGAATCTGAAAATGCTGGCGCTCGATGGCCGCTGGGTATTGATCGGCCTGATGGGCGGGCGCGATGCGCAACTGGACCTCGCGCAAGTGCTGGCCAAGCGCGTGCAACTGCTGGGCTCGACCTTGCGCAGCCGCGACGAGCAGTTCAAGGCGGATTTGTTCAGTGATCTGAGCCAGTATGTCTGGCCGTTGTTTGCCGAAGGACGCTTGAGCCCGCAATTGGCCAAGACTTTCCCGATCAAGGATGCCGAAGCGGCGTTTGCGGAGTTGGCGAGCAATACCGTCGCGGGGAAATTGGTATTGGTGATCGACGAAAGCCTGGTTTGACACGAACCTGTAGGAGCGTGGCTTGCCCGCGATTCAGGCGACGCGGTGTGTTTGTCAAACCGCGTCATCGTTTATCGCGGGCAAGCCATGACCCTACAGGGGGGATTTGTTACTTCCAGAGATGGATCGGCCAGCCGGCTTTTTCGGCGTGATCAAGCAGGACCGGGTCGGGGTTTACCACATGTGGGAAATCCACCTTCAGAAGTAGCGGTAAATCGTTACGTGAGTCGGAATAAAAGCTCGCGCCTTCGAGGTTTTCTTCTTCCGCATCCAACCATTCCAGTAGACGGGTGATCTTGCCTTCGCGGTAGGTCAGCGTGCCAACGGTGTGGCCGCTATACACCCCATGCGCGACTTCCAGTTCGATACCGAGAATCTCGTCGATGCCCAGGCGTTCGGCAATCGGCCGCACCAGGTGCGTGCCGGACGCCGAGATCACGAGAATCCGGTCGCCAGCCTTGCGGTGAGCGGCGATGGCTTTGGTGGCGTCACTGAAGATGATCGGCTCGATGAAGTCTTCAACCCATGGTCCAACCAGGTGATCGACCTCTTCAGGCGTCCTGCCGATCATCGGCTCGAGGCTGAACTCCATGTACTCTTCCATGCGCAACTTGCCGTGGCTGTAAGCGTCCATCAGGTCATTGTTCTGCCGCATGAACGACTCAGGGTCGACCCAGCCCAAGCGGCCCATTTGCTCGCTCCAGAGGGTGGCGCAGTCGCCGTGGATCAAGGTTTCATCCAGATCAAAAATTGCCAGGGCCATCAGTGCAGTTCTCTCTTTAACATCAGCAAGGGCATCAGGCTACCTCACAGAGGGCCGTCGGATCGATGGATAGCGCCAGACGCTGACCATCGGGATGCAGGTCGGCCGCCGAGCGGTTCAGTACATCTACCACCAATTCCACGCCGCGGGCTTCGACCCGATAACGAATCACGTTGCCAAGCAAGCTGTGGCTGCGCACTTGGGCGTCCAGTTGACCGTTCAGGCTCAGCTCGATGGCTTCCGGGCGAATCGCAATGCGGTGGCTGATCGGCCGTTGCAGCAGCTTCGACGCGCTCTCGGCATCCAGCAAGTTGTAGTTGCCGATAAAGCCGGCAGCAAACACATCCACCGGCGCGGTGTACAGGGTTTCGGCGTCGCCGCTTTGTACGATCTTTCCCTGATTCATCAGGAAAATCCGGTCAGACATGGTCAGCGCTTCTTCCTGATCGTGTGTGACGAAGATTGTGGTCAGGCCCAATTCGCGCTGGATCTGACGGATCTGTTCGCGCAAGTGCTTGCGAATTCGTGCGTCGAGGGCCGACAGCGGTTCATCCAGCAGCAACAGCCGTGGCCGGGTCACCAGCGAGCGGGCGAGGGCCACACGCTGGCACTGCCCCCCCGACAGTTGATGAGGGAACCGCGCGGCGAAGTCGTTCAGTTCCACCAGCTTGAGCACTTCGGCAACGCGCCTTTGGCTGTCGTCGGCGTTGACCTTTTGCATCCGCAGGCCAAAGGCGATGTTTTGTTCCACGGTCATGTTCGGGAACAGTGCATAACTCTGAAAGACCATGCCGATCCCGCGTTTCTGCGGGCTCAATGGAACAAGGTCCTGACCCTCCAGTAGAATCTTGCCGCCGTCGACCGACGTCAGGCCGGCAATGCAACGCAACAGCGTGGATTTGCCGCAACCTGACGGGCCGAGCAGGGTGACGAACTCACCTTTCTGGATTTCGCAGTTGATGTCGCTGAATACCGTCGTACCTGAGTAGTTTTTCTGCAGGTGTTGGACGCTGACATAGCTCATTCGCTTTTGTCCTTGTTCAAGATATTGGCCGCCCAGGTCATAACCAGCACAAAGAAGAAATAGGAAATCACCAGTGCACTGGTGAAGTGGCCGCTGCTGTTACGCATGTTATTGAGGTAGACCTGCAGGGTTTCGTAGCGGGTGCCGACGAGGATGTTGGCGAACACGAACTCACCGAACAGGAACGAGAACGACAGCAGCAACGCCACCATCAAGCCCTTGCGCAGGTTCGGCAGCACCACCAGGAACGCCGCTTGCCAGGTGCTGGCGCCGAGCAGTTGTGCGGCGTCCATCAGGTCGCGCAGGTTGATCGCTTGCAGGTTGTTGGTGATCGCCCGGTACATGAACGGCAACGCAATCGTGAAGTAGCAGCCAATCAGAATCCACGGTGTACCCACCATCGCGAACGGTCCGGAACCGTAGAGCTGCAACAGCCCCACTGACGACACCACTGGCGGCACCGCGAAGGGCAGCAGGATCAGAATGTTCATCAGGGCGTCGAGTTTCGGGAAGTGGTAATGCACCACAAACAGCAACGGCAGAATCAGCACCACCGACAAGATCAACGAGCCGACGCAGACCAGCAGTGACTGGCCGAACGCATCGAGGAAGCGCGGGTCGCTCCACAGCTGGATGTACCACTTGAAGGTAAAACCGCTGGGCAGGATGGTCGCCGACCAACTGCTGGAGATCGAGTAGATCAGCGTCCCGAACAGCGGCAACAACAGAATGGCAAACAGCAGGTACACCACGACGCGGTGATAGACACCGACAGGGCCCAGTTCAGCGCGAGACATGGTAGCTCCTCTTCAACAGCAGCTGATGCACGAGGGTCACCAGGGTCATCAATGCCACCAGCACCACCGCCAGGGCACTGGCGAGGTTCGGGTCCAGGGAAATATCGCCGGACACCATCGCCGCGATGCGGATGGTCATCACGTTGAAGTTCCCGGTGGTCAACGCGTAAACCGTCGCGTAAGCGCCAAGAGCGTTGGCCAGCAGGATCACAAACGTACCGAGCAACGCCGGCGTCAGCACCGGCAAACCGATGTGCCGCCAGAACTGCCAGCCGTTGGCGCCGAGCAATTCGGCGGACTCGCGCCAGTCTTCGCGCAAGGCGTCGAAGGCTGGGTAGAGCAGCAACACGCCGAGCGGGATCTGGAAGTAGGTGTAGAGAATGATCAGCCCGGTTTTCGAGTACAGGTTGAAATCCTGAATGATCCCGGCCTGCTTGAGCATGATGGTGAAGCTGCCGTTGAAGCCCAGCAGAATGATGAACGCGAAGGCCAGGGGCACGCCGGCGAAGTTGCTGGTCATGTTGGCGAACGCGTTGACGAAGTTGCGCAGTTTCGAGTCGACCCGGCGCAGGGAGTAAGCACCAAGCACTGCGATAATGATCCCGAATACGCTGGACCAGAAACTGATCTCGAGGCTGTACTGGATCGCTTGCAAGTAGAACTTTGAATTGAAGATCTTGGTGAAGTTGGTCAGCCCCCAGCCGAACTCTTCCGATTGCAGACTGTTAATCATCACCCAGACCAGCGGGGCGATTTCGAACACGATAAAAAACAGGGTGAAGGGCACAAGGCACAAGGCTGCCAACCACTTGCCACGGGTATTGGCATTCACTTGAGCAGCTCCCCGCACACAGGTTTGTCGTGGGCCACGCCCAGCAGTTCGCAGACCGTGCCGCAGATGTCGGTCTGTTTCGGCGTGGCGTCGGGGTTGAGACTGAACGCGTCACCGAGGACAAACAGCGGCACTTCGCGTTCTTCCGGCAACAGGCCGTTGTGGGAGCGGTCGTTGTTCATGCCGTGGTCGGCGGTCACCAGCACCTGATAGCCGGCGTCGAGCCAGGTGCGCAGATAGTCAGCCAGGATGATGTCGACCGTGCGGGCGCTGTTTCGGTATTGCGGGGTGTCGAGGCCGTGCTTGTGCCCGGCGTCGTCGATGTTCATCGGGTGGATCAATAGAAAATTCGGCGCATGACGCAGGCGCAGGCTTTCGGCGTCGGCGAACAGGTGCGAATCCGGGTAGTGGTCGTTCCAGTAGAAGTGACCGTGCTGGATCGGCAGGGCTTCGTCGTCGGTGTGACGATCCCGTGCAGCAACAAACGGCGAACGGTTATACAGCTCGCTGACCCAGTGATACGCCGCTGCGGCGGTTTTCAGGCCGGCGTCCGTGGCGTAGTGATAAATGCTGCGCTGGTTGGACAGGCGCGAGACGTTGTTGTGAACGATGCCGCTCTCGATGGGCGGAACGCCGGTGAGAATGCATTCGTAGAGTGGACGGGACAGGGACGGCAGTTCGCACTCCAGTTTGTAGAGCGCGGCGCGCCCTGCACCGACGTAGGCCTGCAGGTGCCCCATGGTGTGGCGCGCAACTTCGTGGTTGAGACCGTCGAGCACGACAAGGATGACGTTGTGCTTCATGGGCTGAAACTCCGCAAGAACAGAAATTCAAAACACCTGTGGGAGCAAAGCTTGCTCGCGATGCGGTCAACTCGGTCTGTCAGGTGACCGAGGTGAAGCCATCGCGGGCAAGCCTTGCTCCTACAAGGGGTGCATCATTACTGCATATTGATGATGACTTCTTCCTGCCACTTCTGAGGAAGGGCTTTGGAGGTCTTTTCCCATGCATCGGCGTCTTTGATCGGCGTGACATTTTTGTACTGCTCGTTAGGCAGCAGCTTGGCCTTGATGTCGGCAGGCAGGGTCAGGTGTTCGGCACGGATCGGACGCGCGTTGCCTTTTGCCAAGTTGATCTGGCCGGCGTCGCTGAAGATGTATTCGCGGGTCAGCTTGGCGGCGTTCGGGTTTTTCGCGTATTTGTTGATGATGGTGGTGTAACCGGAAATCACCGAACCATCGGAAGGAATCAGCACGACGTAGTCATCCGGATTGGCCATCTTGGCCTTGTAGCTCAGACCGTTGAAGTCCCAGACCACGCCGACTTCGATTTCACCCTTTTCCATGGTGGCAATCGTCGGGTTGGCCATCGACAGGCGACCCTGTTTGGCGATTTCTGCGAACAGTTTCAGGGCTGGATCAAGGTTTGCCTCGTTACCGCCATTGGCCAAAGCCGCTGCCAGTACGCCGTTGGCCGCCTGGGCCGCGGTGCTCACGTCGCCGATGGAGACCTTATATTTGCCGCCCTTGAGGTCAGCCCATTTGGTGGGTGCTTCGGAACCGTGCAGCAGTTTTTTGTTGATGATAAACGCGATGGAGCCGGTGTAGGCCAGCGCCCAGTTGCCGTCCTTGTCCTTGGCCCAGGCCGGAACCTGATCCCAGGTCGTAGGCTTGTAAGGTTGCACCACGCCTTGCTTGACCGCGATCGGGCCAAAGGCTGCACCCACGTCGCCGATGTCAGCGCTGGCGTTGTCTTTTTCAGCGGCGAACTTGGCGATTTCCTGGGCCGAGCTCATGTCGGTGTCGATGTGCTTGAGGCCATAGGTTTTGGCCAGGTCTTCCCAAGTGCCTTTCCAGTTGGCCCAGTCATCGGGCATGCCGACGCTGTTGACTGCGCCTTCCGCTTTCGCAGCGGCTTCGAGGGTTTTCAAATTGTCAGCCGCCATGGCGGCGGTGCACATGGCAATGGTCGAGCCTAAAAGTGATGCCAGGAAAAGCTTTTTCATCCGAAGCTCCTTTGGGCGTTTTCAACGCTGCGATTGCGGTTGTGTTGGTCTAGGTCAGCAATACCTGAGCCAATTTAGGCGGCGTCGATGACACTTTCATGTCGGTGATCGCCCGGCAGCACAGTTATTTGCCCGGTATTGGCAGGTGCTCGGTAAGCGTAGACCATGGGTAAAGACCCTGTGTGCAAGGGGCTCGGCCGATGTATTGCAAGGTTTGCGGCGACCATGGGAATGACCGTTGGGTTGCTTTGTCATCGATCAGTCATCTGCATTGCCTACGCTTGCAGGATGTCGATGAATCGGTTTTACCGCGCGGTTCTGCTCCGAAACAGCGCTGGTCTAGTCCAGATAGGTAACGTTGATGCGTGATGAGGCAACGAAAGCGGTGACGGCCATTGGTCAGGTCTTGCAGGAGCAGCTCGACCACGGTTTGTTGGCGTCCGGCAGCAAACTACCGGCCGAGCGCAAGCTCAGTGAGTTGTTCGGGACTACACGGATTACCGTGCGCGAGGCGTTGTTGCAGCTGGAAGCGCAGGGGCAGATTTATCGCGAAGAGCGCCGTGGCTGGTTCGTTTCGCCACCGCGCCTGGCCTATAACCTGATGCAGCGCAGTCACTTTCACGCGATGGTCAGCGCGCAGGGGCGTGTGCCGTCCACCGAAGTGATTTCGGCGCGGTTGCAACCCGCCTCAGCCGCGGTGTGCGCGTGGTTGCAGTTGCCGGCGCTGTCGAGCGTGATCCAGATTTGCCGCGCACGGCGCATTGATGAGCGGCTGGTGCTGTACGTGGAGCACTATTTGAATCCGCAGTATTTTCCGGGGATTCTCGAGTTCGATTTGAATCAGTCGATCACCGAGTTATACGCACGGCATTACGATTTGCACTACGGGCGGGTGCGTTTCGAAATAGTGCCGACGTCGCTTTCGGTGGATGCGGCCGCCGCGTTACGCGTCTCGGTGGGCAGCCCGGGTTTGCGCATTGCCCGGGTCAACTACGATCAGCATGAGCGGCTGATCGACTGTGACCTGGAGTTCTGGCGCCATGATGCAATTCATGTCGGGGTGGATGTGGTTTAGCGCAGAAACCGCGTCGACCCTATCGCGAGCAGGCTATTCCTTCTGCGGTCCACCGGTAGCCGTAGCAACCTGAACACTCATGCGTGGCATCGCAAGGTCGAGCCCCGCCTCATCCAAATGCCGCTTGAGCGACAGATTGAACGCGCGTGAAACCTCCCACTGCTTGATCGGCGCAGTTTTGAACCGGGCGCGAAGGATCGCGTTGCCGGACTCGAAACTCTCGACACCCTGGATCTCCAGCGGTGACCAGATATTGCGACGTTGCAGCGGGTCGGTACGCATTTTCTGACCGACTTCGCGCATCAGTTTGATCGCGCTATCAATGTCCATGTCGGACGGCACTGCCACCCGGAAAATCGCGTAGCCGAATTCCCGTGAGTAGTTCTTGATGCTTTTGATTTCGCTGAACGGAATGGTGTGGACGATGCCGTCGATGTCCCGCAGGCGCACGGTGCGGATGGTCAGCCCTTCGACGGTGCCCAGGTGGCCGCCGACGTCCACGTAATCATCGATGGCCAGGGAGTCTTCGATGATGATGAACAGACCGGTGATCAAGTCGGCCACCAGCGACTGTGCACCAAAACCGATGGCCAGACCGATCACGCCGGCACCGGCCAGCAATGGCGTAACGTTCATGCCCATGTTCGCCAGCGCGACGATCAGCGCGACAATGAAAATCGCAACGAACAACACGTTGCGGATCAACGGCATCATCGTCTGCGCGCGGGTATTGGCCAGGCCTTTGCGTGAGCGGGTGAGCGCGAGGTGCACGGCGGTGTCGCTGAGGATCCAGATCAGCCAGGCGAAAATCAGCGTGCCAGCGAGGCTGAACAGTTTGACGCTGACCTCATGGCCTTCACCTTCGGTGAACGTGATCAGCGACATGCCCCAGACCCGCAGGCCAAGTTCAATGAACGCCAACCACACCAGCAGGTGGACGAGGGTGTAGAAAAAGTTCTTCAGGCGTTCCGAATACAGGGCGTGGCGCTTCACACCGCGTTGCGGTTTCAGGGCGTGGCGCCGTACCAGCCCATTGATGACCATGCTCAACACCAGCAACACGGTGCAGATCAGCGACTGCCGCAATGCGGTGCTGGTGTCACCCGCCGAGACGAACGTGGCGAACAGCGAGACGGCTACCAGCACCAGTGCCGGGACGTACCAGAAGGTGCCAAGAATTTCGATGGTATCGCTCAGGGCGCGTCGGGTCAGGCGCCGGGACAGCGGCTGATTGCGGATCAAGTGCGCGATCGGTCGGCGGAACCGCAAGATAAACAGCCCGGTAGAAATCGCGGCCAGCACGTTGGCAGCCGTCGCCGCCGTGTGCGCCAGGTGACTGCCAAGACCGGCGACCAGTCGTGGATCGTTCAGCGCCTCACCAAACGCGGCGAAACTGCCGATCAACCACAACGGCCGAAAGGCCTGGTGCCGCAGGATATACAAGGCGCGGTGGCGGTGCGGGCCATCGAGCAGGGAGAACGCGATCACGCAGATCGCCGAAAAACAGGTGCCGACCACCAACGCGTAAGCCAGCACCATGGCCAGGCTTTTGCCCAGTGACGAGGGCAGGGCGTAGCTCATGTAGACGGTGATCACCAGGGCGATCATCCATGGCCCGAGCTTGCGCAGGGCGAAGCGCAACATGTCCAGCGCCTTGGGGTGTTGCGGCAGTTCTTCGGTCAGGCCGAAGCGCGTGCGTACCCGGTGACTGACCCAGATCAGGGCCGCGGCAAGCAGGCTCCAGACCATCAGGATCATGGCGAATGCGAAGATGATCGGCAGCCACTCACTGGCCGGCATCATTAATGCTGTCAGTTCGTCCCTGGCCAGCGCGAGTTCGTCAGACCAGCGGGTAAGCGGGCTATCAGCGCCGGAGAATTGCTTTTCGAACGTGGCCAGCGTACCGCCGATCAGTCCCAGCACGCCTTCTTCGGCGGCGGGTTGCGCCTTTTTGGTGGCGTCGCGCAGTTTCTTCAGGTCGGCCAGCAGTTTGCTGCGCTGCTGATCGTTTTCCAGCGACTTGATGACTTCATCCAGCGATTGGCCCAACGGTTCTTGCGCCTCGGGCTGGGCTTTCGTCGAACTGCCGAGCAGGCTCGGCAAACCCGCCGCCTGGGCAGGCGCCATCGACAGCAACGTCATGAGGCAGACAAGGAAGAAACACGGCAGGGCGAAAAGACGGGCGAGCACTAGGCGGTCAACCTCGGGATGAGCGGATCGACCGAGTGTACGAGCCCGTCTAAATCAATGCGAGTCAGGGGGAGGATTTATTCGTTGAGTTTGGCGAGGATCTTGAAAATCACCGTGCCGAAAATGGTCAGCATGCCAATCCACATGGCAAATACACCGGCGTTTTTGTCGCGAAAGTTGAAGCCGATTGCCAGCATGATCATCCCGACGAGGATCGGGATCAGCATGGCGTGAAACGAAGACATCGAGATCATGGAGACGGCCTTGTCAGCAGGTTAATTTAAGTCTAGGTGGCTTTTGGGTGATGGTTGTTGATGCAGATCATGTGTGCTGCGTGACATTGTGGCGAGAGAGCTTGCTCCCGCGGGAGTGCGTAGCACTCCCCTTTTTGGGGCCGCTTCGCCCGAGCGCGGACCGGCCCGCGGGAGCAAGCTCCCTCGCCACATAAGTCCCTCACAACATCTGGATTAAGGCAATTCCTGGCAGGCGTAGAACGCACTCAGCACTTTGACCAGGTGCGCCAGGTCATGGCTGCCGCACAGTTCACGGATCGAGTGCATGGCGAACGTCGGCAGGCCGATGTCCACGGTGCGCACGCCCAGGTGGCTGGCTGTTATCGGGCCGATGGTCGAGCCACAGCCCATGTCGCTGCGTACCACAAAGCTTTGCACCGGTACTTCCTCGGCCATGCACAGATGACGGAAGAAGCCGGCGGTTTCGCTGTTGGTGGCGTAGCGCTGGTTGCTGTTGACCTTGATCACCGGGCCGGCGTTGAGTTTCGGGCCGTGGTTGGCGTCGTGCTTGTCGGCATAGTTGGGGTGTACGCCGTGGGCGTTGTCGGCCGAAACCAGCAGGGACTTCTGAATGGTACGCACGAATTCGTCACCTTCAGGCAGCAGGCGACGCAACGTCTGCTCCAGCATCGGGCCATCAGCGCCGCACGCCGAACAGGAACCGACTTCTTCGTGATCGTTGCAGACCAGCACACAGGTTTCGTCAGTTTCGGTAGTCAGCAGTGCTTGCAGACCGGCGTAGCACGACAGCAGGTTATCCAGGCGCGCACCGGAGATGAAGTCACCATGCAGGCCGATGACCGCAGCGCTTTGGGTGTCGTAGAAACTCAACTCGTAATCAAGCACGACGTCGGCGTTCAAGCCATGTTCCAGTGCCAGCTGGTTGGTGAGCACGGCGCGGAAGTCCACGCGCTCGTCACCGGCGAATTGCGCGAGAATCGGCGGCAATTCGGTCTGCGCATTGATTGCCCAGCCCATGTTGGCTTCACGGTTAAGGTGAATCGCCAGGTTCGGAATGGTCGCGATCGGCGCCTTGAAGTCGATCAACTGGCTTTCGACCTTGCCATCGCGGCGGAAAGTCACGCGGCCGGCGAGGGACAGGTCACGGTCGAACCACGGCGCCAGCAACGCTCCGCCATAGACTTCGACGCCCAATTGCCAGAAACCCTGACGCTGAAGCTCAGGCTGAGGTTTGACCCGCAGGCAAGGGCTGTCGGTGTGCGCGCCTACGAGGCGAATACCGCCATGCAGCGGTGAATGACGCCCCATCTTGATCGCGACGATGGAGGAGTCATTACGGGTGACGTAGTAACGACCGTTGGCTTCGGTGGTCCAGGGCTCGCGCTCGTCAAGGCGCATGAAGCCCGCCGCTTCCAGGCGTTGAACAAGGCTGGCAGTGGCATGGAATGGGGTAGGGGAGGCCTTGAGGAAGTCGATCAGGCCTTGGTTCAACTCTTCGCGCATAAGAAGCTCCAGACAGCAGTGGCGCCAGTTTAACGTATTGGTCAGAGAATGGGCGGTGGGCTGCGGGTGTGGACAATCACTTGCAGGGAGAAGCCTGCTCGCGATAGCGGTGTATCAGGCAACATGGATGTCGACGGGTAGACCGCTATCGCGAGCAGGCTCACTCCTACAGATTAAGCATTGGCTGTCAGAACGGTGCCGAGCACTCGAAGCGCAAGCGTTCGCCGGTTTGAGGGTGGGTGAAGCTGAGCATGCTGGCGTGCAGGCACAGACGCGGCCATGCGGCCAGGGCTTGCTCGTGGGCATAGAGCCCGTCACCCAGTAGCGGGTGGCCGATGGAGAGCATGTGCACGCGCAGTTGGTGCGAGCGGCCGGTGATCGGCGTCAGCTCGACGCGGCACCAGTCGCCACAGCGTTCCAGCACACGCCAGAAGGTCAGGGCGTGCTTGCCGAATTCATGGTCGACCACATGGCGTGGCTTGGTCGGCGGATCATAGCGCAGTGGCAGGTCGATACTGCCGCTGTCCAGTTCCGGCTGACCCCAGCACAGCGCTGTGTAGGCTTTTTCGGTTTCGCGGTCGTGAAATTGCCGAGACAGCTCGCGATGAGTGTCCGGATCGCGGGCCAGAAGAATGATGCCGGAGGTTTCCCAGTCCAGGCGATGGACGATTCGCGCTTCCGGGTAGCCGTTTTCTTGCAGGCGGGTAATCAGGCAATCCTTGTTGTCGTCAGCCCGGCCAGGGACGGAGAGCAACAGGGTCGGTTTGTTCACCACCAGTACGGCGGCGTCCTGATGGATGATGTGGACGTTGGACAACGGCATTGAAACAGCCTCGTAACAAACGCTAACGGCGGCTCAGAACCTCGCACCCTGTAGGAGCCGAGCTTGCTCGCGATAGCGGTTGGTCATTCAACATCGTCGTTGAATGTAAAACCGTCATCGCGAGCAAGCTCGGCTCCTACAAAGGCAGGTTCCGGGCCGCCGTGGCTCCCGCTGGATCGATTAACGATCTGGCAGGGTGATATTGAGTTCCAGAATCGAGCAGCTGCCCTGGTTTTCCAGTGCGACGTGCACGTCATCGGACCCGATATTGACGTACTTGCGGATCACTTCCACCAATTCCTTCTGCAAGGCTGGCAAGTAGTCCGGCGTACTGCGTTGGCCGCGTTCATGCGCCACGATGATCTGTAGACGCTCTTTCGCTACCGAGGCAGTACTTGGCTTCTTGTTGGCACGAAAGAAGTCAAAAATGTTCATTACCTACCTCCAAACAGGCGCTCGAAGAATCCCTTCTTCGTGACATCGAGGAAACGATGTTCCACGGTTTTGCCCAGCAGACGATCGACGGCATCGCTGTACGCCTGACCGGCGTCGCTTTGGTCGTCGAGAATCACCGGCACACCGGAGTTGGAGGCCTTGAGCACCGCTTGCGATTCCGGAATCACACCCAGCAGGGCGACAGCCAGAATTTCTTTGACGTCTTCGACGCCGAGCATTTCGCCATCGCTGACGCGTTGCGGGTTGTAGCGGGTCAGCAGCAAGTGTTCCTTGATTGGCTCTTCGCCTTTTTCAGCGCGGCGCGACTTGCTGGCCAGCAGGCCCAACATACGGTCCGAGTCACGAACCGAGGACACTTCCGGGTTGGTCACGATAATCGCTTCATCAGCGAAGTACATGGCCAGGTGGGCGCCTTTTTCGATACCCGCCGGGGAGTCGCAGACCACGAACTCAAATTGTTCCTTGAGCTCCATCAGGACTTTTTCCACGCCTTCCTGGGTCAGCGCGTCTTTGTCGCGGGTTTGACTGGCGGCCAGGACGTAGAGGTTTTCCAGGCGCTTGTCTTTGATCAGGGCTTGTTGCAGGTTGGCTTCGCCGTTGACCACGTTGACGAAGTCATACACCACACGACGCTCGCAACCCATGATCAGGTCAAGGTTACGCAGGCCGACGTCGAAGTCGACGATTACTGTTTTGTGACCACGCAGAGCGAGGCCGGTACCGATAGCGGCGCTGGTGGTGGTCTTACCCACACCACCCTTGCCGGATGTAACCACGAGAATCTTGGCCAAGGTGTTTCACCCCTAAGGAAAAAGGACTTTTAGCCCCTGAAAAACATCTTCTGAAAACTACTGCAGTCGGACAGCCTTGGCTGAAATCCGGCTTTGGGCGGGGCTTACCTCCGGTAAACACTGCTTGTGGCCGTTTTCCTACTTCGTTTGAGCCGTTTTCGCTACGTTTTAGAGATGTTTGGAAAATGCGGCAGTATCCGTTAAAGCCGAATGATGTTCAACACGTCGCCGGACAGGCTGACTTGTACGCCCGCACCCCACAAAGGATCGCGGCGCAGATCTTCGGAGACCTTGTAGTGGCCAGCGATGGACACCAGTTCAGCGCTCATTTGCTGACAAAAAATCCTGGCTTTCGTGTCGCCTTTGACGCCGGCCAATACACGACCGCGCATAGGGCCGTATACATGGATATTGCCATCGGCGAGAAGTTCCGCCCCCGGGCTGACCGACGAAATCACCACCAAATCGCAACCCTGGGCGTAAATCTGCTGACCACCGCGCACGGGCGACGTGATGATTTTCGTCGGTTTGATGGTCGGTTCCGGCGGTTTTTCCGGTTTTTTCTTCACCTGACCTTCGAGCGGGTCAAGCGCACGTTCACGGGCGCCGGACGGCGGCAGCACGGGCAGATCGACCGCAATGGCGGCCGCGATGTCTTCGATGCGGCTGGCGCGGATGGCCAGGGTGCGCAAGCCATGCTGGCGGCAGACGCGCATCAGGCCGGGCAAATCCACCGCGCCTTCGCTGGCCGGGAGCTTGTCCAGGGCCAGCACCAGCGGCGCGTTGCTGAAAAAGTTAGGCGCCTGAGCGACCTTGGCGGCCAGTTGCCGATCAAGGTTCTCGAGGTCGTTGCGGGCCAGTTCCAGCACCGTAATGGCGAGCATGCTGCCCTTCAACTGGAACACGGGATCCTGGTCTTGCGGTTCGGTTTGGCTCATGGTCGGCATACAACGGCTTGTCACTAAAAGTGCCGAGACTTATAACGAGAACGCCCGCAAGCCGCAAGCCGGGTCGAACGATGTAGAATGCGCGGCCATTGTCTTTCCGGAACCTTTAATGGATCGCCCGCGTTTTCGAAAAACATTTCTTATGCCGCGTTTCTGGCCGCTGTGGTGTGGCTTGGGGCTGTTGTGGCTGATTGTTCAGTTGCCGTATCCGGCGTTGCTGTTTATTGGTCGCCTGCTCGGTGCCGGGATGTATCGGGTGGCCGGCGACCGACGGCGCATTGCCAAGCGCAACCTTGAGCTGTGTTTCCCTGAAAAGTCCGCCGCCGAGCGCAAGCGCCTGCTCAAGGAAAACTTTGCCTCCACCGGCATCGCCTTCTTCGAAATGGCCATGAGCTGGTGGTGGTCGCGTCAGCGTCTGGCCAAACTGGCCCATGTCGAAGGGCTGGAGCACCTGAAAAAGGCTCAGCAAGACGGCAAGGGCGTGATCCTGATGGCGGTGCATTTCACCACGCTGGAAATCGGCGCGGCGCTGCTGGGGCAGCAGCACACCATCGACGGCATGTACCGCGAGCACAAGAATCCGCTGTTCGACTATGTCCAGCGCCGTGGTCGTGAGCGGCACAACCTCGATTCGCTGGCGGTGGAGCGCGACGATGTGCGCGGCATGCTCAAATTGCTGCGCGCCGGCCGAGCGATCTGGTACGCACCGGATCAGGACTACGGCGCCAAACAAAGCATTTTCGTGCCGCTGTTCGGCATTCAGGCGGCCACCGTGACCGCCACCAGCAAGTTTGCGCGTCTGGGCAAGGCGTTGGTGGTGCCGTTCACTCAGGAGCGCCTGGCCGATGGCAGCGGTTATCGCCTGGTGATTCATGCGCCGCTCGAAGGTTTCCCCGGCGAAACCGAAGAAGCCGATTGCATTCGCATCAATCAGTGGGTGGAAAGCGCCTTGCGTGAATGCCCGGAGCAATACCTCTGGGCCCATCGCCGCTTCAAGAGCCGCCCACCGGGCGAACCCAAGCTGTACAAAAAACGCGGTTGAGTCACCGATTCCTTTAAGCGCCATGGAGTGTTGCGATGAGTCCTGCAGAACCGGTTACAGGGTTGATTCTTTCCGGCGGCGGGGCTCGGGCGGCGTATCAGGTAGGCGTGCTGGCGGCGATTGCCGAATTGTTGCCGGTGGGGGCAAGCAATCCGTTTCCGGTGATCGTCGGCACCTCGGCCGGGGCGATCAATGCGGTCAGCCTCGCCAGTGGCGCGATGGATTTTCGCGGTGCCATCGAGCGTTTGACCGCATTCTGGCAGGGCTTTCGCAGCCATCGTGTGTTGCGCAGCGACTGGCCCGGCGTCATCAGTCAGGCCAGCCGGTTTGTCAGTCACAGTTTGCTGGGTCTTGGCGCTCACGTGCCGGTGGCCTTGCTCAACAGTTCGCCGCTGCGCGGATTGCTCAACGACAAACTGAACATGGCGGGCATCGCCGAATCCATTGCCCAGAAGCAGTTGCAGGCGGTGGCGGTGACGGCGTTCGGCTATGAGTCCGGGCAGGCTGTCACGTTCTATCAGGGTGGCGGCACTATCGAATCTTGGTTACGCCACCGGCGCATCGGCGTCCCAACCCAATTGAGTGTCGACCATTTGCTGGCCAGTTCCGCCATTCCGCTGCTGTTCGCCCCGGTGAAAATCGGCGAGGAATACTTCGGTGACGGTGCGGTGCGCCAATCCGCCCCGATCAGCCCGGCCCTGCACCTGGGCGCCACTCGGGTGCTGGTGGTGGGCGTCAGCGGCAACCCGCGCGGCGTCGACCCGCAGCAACCGCTGCAACGCGCCTATACCGGGCAACAGCCGACGCTGGCACAGATTGGCGGGCACATGCTCAACAGTACGTTCATTGACAGCCTGGAAAGCGACATCGAGTTGTTGCAGCGTCTGAATCAGTTCAGTCACTTGATGCCCGACGGTACTCCGACCCGTGCGCTGGGCGTGGCGCCGGTGGAGGTGCTGGTGATTTCGCCGAGTCAGCCGATCGATGAGATTGCGGCGCGGCATCGTCAGGAATTGCCGGCGGCACTGCGCCTGTTCCTGCGCGGGCCGGGGGCGACCAAGACCAGCGGGGCGGGGGTGTTGAGTTATCTGTTGTTCGAGGCGGGGTATTGCAGCGAGTTGATTGATCTGGGGCGACGGGATGCGTTGGCCAAGCGTGGGGAGCTTTGCCGGTTTCTTGGGTTGGCGGAGACTGTGGTTACTGCTTGATATTGGTGGTGAGGCCATCGCGGGCACGCCACGCTCCCACAGGGATCCCTAGTACGACAAAGATCTACTGTGGGGGCGTGGCGTGCCCGCGATGGCGTCCTTGCAGACGCCACTTACAGCCAGATCAGAAGTGAACCTTGACCAGGAGGCTGGTCGCGCTCTGATCAGTCTTGAAGCCCTGGCTGTCTTCGATGCCGTACTTGTTTTTCCAGTAGTCATACTCGACACCGACGTACAACTGCTTGGCGCCCAGCTTCAGTGCCTTGCCCAGGTCGTATTTGACCTGTGGGTTGAAGTGCAGGTTGGCGTGGTATTCGCCTTCTTTGTTCACGTCGTTGTCGACCACCCAGTCCATGAAGCCGTCGATCACCACGTCCGAGCTGCCCGCCGGGATGGTGTAGGACCAGACCGGAGAGACCTGCCAGATATTGTCACCCGGGCGGCCGCCTTCGGAGTGACGGTTGTAGAAGTTCAACTGGAAGTAGTCGAAGCCAGGGATCGCCAGGTCGAAACCCGGACCGATCAGGTACGACTCGGTGTCGTCTTCGCCGAATTCATAGGTCATGGCCAGCAGGACGTCTTTGATCGGGCCGAACTCCAGCTTCTGGTCGAAAATCTTGTTAAACGACAAGCGCGGGCTGATTTCACCATAGTGGGTGTTGTCGCCGGCGAACGCGTCTTCCTTGCCGTTGTAGAAGATCTTGTCGATGAAGAAGAAGTTGTCGCCGTATTTCCAGCCATCGGCGTGTTCGAAGGTCACCGTCTGCTGAATGCGCGGGTTGACCTGGAAATCCTTACCGTACAGGTAAGTCAGGCTATTGGTCTGCCATTGCAGCAAGTCGCCGGCCATGGCCTGCCCCCCGGCCAGCATTGATCCTGCCAGCATCAGGCTAGTGCACGTACGTTTCATTCGGTTGCTCCCAAAAAGTTGGTGATTCCACGTTATTTTTTTAAGTTCGGCGCTCTGGTGTGGCGCCTCTATCTGTAGCGGTAAAAAATCATCCGGTCGGTCAGCTTTATGCTCTTAGCAAGAGCTGCGCCAAGGCTTTCAAAAAACAAAAAAACTCCCGCTCGGCTGCTCAAAAACAGTCGATTGAGAGGGGGTAATGAGTGCCTTGGTACCGTCCAGAGCCGAGATAAGTTGGCTTTCTGGTCAGAAATTATATCCGGGCTTTTTTTTAACGCGGATTCAGGCGGCCGCGGAGAATACTGACTACTTGGCCAGGTCTCAAGTGCCCCGCAACAGCGCACCGACGACAGGTGTGGGGCATGGTTGGCGGCGCTTGGCCCATCGTCGTTAAACGACGGGCTTGAGTGGGTGAAGACCATCTGTTGCTTCCTCTTGTTTTTATTGTTGAGGCGCAGGCAACCCCCCTGTAGGAGCGGGCTTGCTCGCGAAAGCGTCGGGTCATTCAACACAAGTGTTGAATGTCATGCCGTCATCGCGAGCAGGCTCGCTCTCACCGGTTTTGTGCTCGTCTGAGTCAGTGCGTGTGAGCGGTGCCGTCGTTGATGGCCGCGCGTTCGGCGCCACCAAGAATGTTGAACAGCAGGTTCAGCGTCAGGGCGCTGATCGTGGCCATGGCGATGCCGCTGTGGGTGATGGGGCTCATCCACAGTGGCAGGTGGGCGAAGAACTCCGGGCGCACCACTGGAATCAGGCCCATGCCGATGCTCACCGCCACCAGCAACTGGTTGCGACGGTCACCGATGTCGGCTTCCTGAAGAATCTTGATCCCGGTGGCGGCAACCATGCCGAACATCGCAATGGCCGCGCCGCCCAGCACCGCTGGGGGAATCGAGGCCACCAGAAACGCCGCTTTCGGCAGCAGGCTCAACACAATGAGCAATCCGCCTGCGACGATGGTCACCGAACGGCAACGCACCCCCGTCATTTGCACCAGGCCGATGTTCTGCGCAAAAGAGGAGTGGGTGAAGGTGTTGAAGAACCCGGCGAAAAACGAGGCACCGGCATCACACAGCAAGCCGCGACGCAGCATCCGTGGGCAGACGTCCTGGCCGGTGATTTTGCCCAGGGCGAGGAACATCCCGGTGGACTCGACGAATATGATCACCACCACCAGGCACATTGAAAGTATCGGCGCGAGCTCAAACTTGGGCATGCCGAAATGCAGCGGGGTGACGAATTGCAGCCACGGCGCTTGTGCCATGCCGCTGAGGTCGACCATGCCGATCAGGCCGCACAGCACGTAGCCCAGGCACATGCCGATCAGCACTGAAATATTGACCCAGAAACCGCGCATGAAACGGTGCACTAGCAATATGGTGCCCAGCACCAGCGCAGCAATGGTCAGGTAAATCGGCGAACCGAATTCGGTGGCGCCGGCACCACCGCCGGCCCAGTTCACGGCCACGGGGAACAACGACAAACCAATCGAGGTGATGACCGTGCCGGTCACCAGAGGCGGGAAGAAGCGAACGACTTTGGACATGAACGGGGCGATGAGCATGCCGAAGAACCCGGCGGCGATGGTCGCGCCAAAGATCCCTTGCAGACCGATACCGGGCATGCCGGCCATGGCGACCATGCTGCCGACCGCGGCGAAACTGGCGCCCATCATCACTGGCATGCGGATGCCCAGCGGGCCAATGCCCAGCGACTGGACGATGGTGGCGATGCCGGCGACCAGCAGGTCGGCGTTAATCAGAAAGGCGATTTCTTCACGACTCAGGCCTGCGGCCTGTCCGATGATCAGCGGGACCGCGATGGCGCCGCCGTACATCAGCAAAACATGTTGCAGACCGACCAGGATCAGTTGCAAAAGGGGCAAACGCTGAATGGCGGGTGCGTCGGGGATGCGCGCTGCGGATAGCTCGGACATGCAACACCTCGGATCTTTTTATTCTTCTGATTATTTGCATCTGGTAGGTCGCAGCGCGGCCAATCGCGGGCAAGCCTTGCTCCTACGGGTTTTGAGTCGGATGCATCATCTGTGAACGACTTAAATCTGTAGGAGCAAGGCTTGCCCGCGATGCTTTTAGCGGTGAATCAGTTGGTCTGAGCGCCCTGAACAATCCAGGCACCAATCAGGTCACGTTCCTGCTGGGTCATCTGCGTGATGTTGCCCAGAGGCATGATCTGGCTGGTAACGGCCTGAGCCTGGATGCGCGGGGCGTTCTGGCGGATCTGCTCGGGGGTGTCGAACATCACACCGGCAGGGGCCGCGCTGAACAGTGGGCTGGTCGGTTTGGCCGAGTGGCAAACCGCGCAACGCTCCTGAATCACGCTGTGTACCTTATCGAACCCCGGGCCTGCATTGGACGCCTGAGCTGGTGCTGCTGCGGGCGCTGCCGCTGCCGCCGGTGCTGCTTCAGCCGGTTTCAAGCCACCGCCCACTGCGGTTTCCGGCAGCGGCTGGTACTCGATCTTCGCAGGCGCCTTGGCCACTTCCGGGCTGGTCATTGGCGCAGGGCCGGTGACGTAAGCCAGGCTGATCATGCCCACCGCTGCCACTGGCAGCGTCCAGGCAAACTTGTGGCTGTCATGACGGGTGTTGAAGTAGTGACGCACCAACACCGCCAGCACCGCGATCCCGGCCAGGATCAGCCAGTTGTATTGGCTGCCGTAAGTACTCGGGAAGTGGTTACTGATCATGATGAACAGCACCGGCAAGGTGAAGTAGTTGTTGTGACGCGAACGCAGCAGGCCTTTGGCCGGCAGCGCCGGATCGGGCGTGCGGTTCTCGGCAATCGCCGCCACCAGTGCGCGTTGCGCCGGCATGATGATGCGGAACACGTTGCCGACCATGATGGTGCCGATGATCGCGCCGACGTGCAGGTAAGCACCCCGACCGCTGAACACTTTGCTGAAGCCGTATGCGGCGCCAATGATCAGCACGAACAGGATGAAGCCGAGCAGGGCAGGGCGTTTGCCCAGGGCCGAGTCGCACAGGAAGGAGTAGACGAACCAGCCGACGAACAGCGAGCCGATACCCAACAGAACACCTTCAGGACCCGTCAGACTACTGCCCGGTGCCAGCAGGTAGAGCGTCGGGTTGGAGTAGAACACCACGCACAGCAGCGCGACGCCCGACATCCAGGTGAAATAGGCTTCCCATTTGAACCAGTGCAGGTTGTCCGGCATGGTCGGTGGGGCCAGTTTGTATTTTTCCAGGTGGTAGATACCGCCGCCGTGGATCGCCCACAAATCGCCCGCCAGCCCGCTTTTCGGGTTGACCCGATTGAGGTTGTTTTCCAGCCAGACGAAATAGAACGACGCGCCGATCCAGGCCACGCCAGTAATCATGTGAACCCAGCGCACGCTCAGGTTCAGCCATTCAAACAGATGTGCTTCCACAGTCTTTACCTCTCGCCTGTCACTCTGTTGTCGAGTGATCAGACCTTCTCTTATTGGTGGGGGGCGAGGACCAAACGCTCATCCTCTTTGAAAAAATGCTCATCGCAGTTATTGCCTGTGCCACTGCGATCAACCACCAGGAAGTCATCCCGCTTTTCGATCGTCAGCACCGGGTGGTGCCAGACGCCGCGATGGTAATTAATGCCCTGCCTGCCGTTGGTGACGAAGGCGCGGACCAAGCCTGATACAGGTTCATCGCCAAGTGGCGCGACCACGATCAGAAAAGGGTTGCCGAGCAGCGGAATAAACGCCTGGCTGCCCAGCGGGTGACGCTCCAGCATGCTGACGGTCAGCGGCATGTCCTGCGCGTCGGCGCGGAAGATGCTGATGATCGCGTTGTCCTCTGGCGTGGCGGTTTGCACCGTCGCCAGTTTATGGAAGCGCATGGTCGAACCGTTGTTGATCATGAAGTGATCGCTGCCGTCGGTTTCGATCACGTCACCGAAAGGGGCGAAGGCTTCTTTGGTCAGCGGTTCAATCGTTAGTGTGCGCATGCTGGTCTTCTTATCCAAATTCGTCGATGTGTTGCTTTTGTAGGAGCACGGCTTGCCGGCGATGGGGCCTCACTGGCGCCATCGCCAGCAAGCTGTGCTCCTACAGGTTTTCTTCAGCGCTTATTTTGCGACCTTGCCGAGGACGCGCAGGCGGCTCACACCACCATCCGGGAACACGTTCAGGCGGATGTGGGTGATTGGCCCGAGCGCCTTGATCTGTTCGGCGAAGGTGTGTTCGGCGTGCATTTCCAGTTTCTGCGCCGGCAGCAGTTCGCGCCAGAACAGCGATTGGGTTTCGATCTGGCTGTCGGTGCCGCCCTTCACGAACGCGCCCTGGATCGAGCAAGTGTCCGGATAGTTGCCCTTGAAGTGCAGGGTGTCGACGATGACTTTCTCGACTTCACCGGCATGGCCCAGCGCGACGATTACCCAGTCATTGCCCGGGGTGCGACGACGTGCGGTTTCCCAGCCGTCGCCCATGTTGATGCCACGGCCCGGGTTGAGGATGTTGCTCATGCGACCGAAGTGTTCGTCGGAGCAGGCGAGGGCGCGGCCACCGTTGAGGGCTGCGGCCAGGTCGATTTGCTCATTGTCGCCGACGGCCGACCAGTCGCGGTGCGGAACGCCATACACACGCAGACGGGCCACGCCGCCATCCGGGTAGATGTTGAAGCGCAGGTGGCTGAACGCCTGATCGTTATTGATTTCGTGGAAGTGGTGGCTGTTGCCTTGCAGCTCTACAGCGGACAGCACTTCAACCCACTGGGTGTTTTCAGTCGGTTCGCCTTCAGCCAGGAAACAGGCTTCCAGGGAGGCCGACGGCGGGAAGTTGCCGGTGAAGAATGAAGTGTCGATATCAACGCCTTTGATCGAACCCGGCACGCCGAGGCGGATCACCGCGCTGTCGTAGCCTTCGAAGCGCTTGCGGCGCGACTCCCAGCCGTCCATCCACTTGCCGTTGTCATCGAACACGCCTTCTTTCCACACAGCCGGGGTCGGCTGGAACAGGCGGTTGGCATCAGCGAACCAGTCATCGGTGACCGAGATGATTTTGGTGCCCAGACGGGCGTCGGCCAGGTTGACGAACTTCTCGAAAGGTACGGCGTGAGCTTTCATTCTTCTTGTCTGCCTTTAATAAGTTGGCTTGGGATGCTTGCAGTGCCCTGGGCGATGTCTGCGTTCAATGTCGCTGGGGCAAGGCGCGCTATAGGGTCAGTAAACGGAACAGGGCGATCTTGTTGATCTCCGCCAGCGCGCATTTGAATTCGGTGTCGACCGAGTTGTGAATGCGCGTTTCGAACGCCGCGAGGATCTGATGCCGGTTGCTGCCTTTTACCGCCATGATGAAGGGAAACTTGAACTTGGCTTTGTAGGCGTCGTTCAGCTCGGTGAAGCGCTGGAACTCTTCGGCCGTGCATTGGTGAATACCGGCGCCAGCCTGTTCATTGGTGCTGGCTTCGGTCAGTTGGCCCTGGACGGCCGCACGGCCTGCCAGGTCCGGGTGAGCGTTGATCAAAGCCAGCTGGCTTGCGTGATCGGCGCTCAACAGAATGTCGCTCATGCGCTGGTGCAGGGTTTCGATCTCGTCGATCGACGCGTCCTGGCCCAGGTCGAAGGCCTTTTCGGCCACCCATGGCGAATGTTCGTAGATGTCGTCAAAGGCTGCGACGAATGCATCGCGGCTCAAACTTGAAGGTTTGACGGTTTGAAAGGTGCTCATTTCGCGGCCCCTTGGAATGGGTGGGTTTCGTGCCAGTGACGCGCGATGTCGACGCGACGGCTGAACCACACCTGTTCATGACTTTTAGCGTATTCGATAAAGCGCTTGAGCGACGCCAGACGCGCCGGACGGCCGATCAGGCGGCAGTGCAGGCCGATCGAGAGCATCTTCGGTGCTTCGGCGCCTTCAGCGTAAAGCACATCGAAGGCGTCCTTGAGGTATTCGAAGAAATCGTCGCCCTTGTTGAAACCCTGGACCTGGGTGAAGCGCATGTCATTGGTGTCCAGGGTGTACGGGATCACCAGGTGCGGCTTGCCGGTCGGGTTGTTCGGTTCCCAGTAGGGCAGGTCGTCGTCGTAGGTGTCGCAGTCGTAGAGGAAACCGCCTTCTTCCATCACCAGGCGACGGGTGTTCGGGCCGGTGCGGCCGGTGTACCAGCCCAGTGGGCGCTCACCAGTGATTTCGGTGAGGATGCGGATCGCTTCGAGCATGTGCTCGCGTTCCTGCGCTGCGTCCATGTACTGGTAGTCGATCCAGCGATAACCGTGGCTGCAAATCTCATGACCGGCATCGACCATCGCGCGTATCACATCCGGGTGGCGCTGGGCGGCCATGGCGACGGCGAAGATGGTCAACGGAATATCGAATTCCTTGAACAGTTTCAGAATCCGCCACACGCCGGCACGGCTGCCATACTCGTAAAGGGATTCCATGCTCATGTTGCGCTCGCCTTGCAACGGCTGCGCCGAGACCATTTCAGAGAGGAAGGCTTCGGACTCTTTATCACCGTGCAGGATATTGCGCTCGCCGCCTTCTTCGTAATTGAGTACGAAAGACAAGGCGATGCGGGCATTGCCCGGCCAGTGTGGGTGAGGAGGGTTACTGCCGTAACCGATCAGGTCGCGTGGGTAGTCAGCGCTCACTGCAGTCTTCCTTCTTATTCGTGTTGACAGGTTGTGTGGCGCCTTGGCGATGAGAGTCAGGCTGGCGTCACAGCGATGGGCTGATTGTATACAACTTTATATTCACTTTGTAAGCCTGATTTTTTGCATTTTTCGCGAACTGTCATGAATGACTGGTATTGCAAGAAACCTGCCTGAGTGATCAGCTAAAGGATAGAGGGTCCGCTGATCTTATGGTGTGGCGGAAATTCGCTGCAAATTCCCGACTGGCGGGCATGGCGGTAAATATGTCGTTTTAATTGTGTACAATTTTTTTGAAAAGTGTCTTAATCAATCGCTCGCCGCAGTGATTCGTGCTCCGAATCGGTGCGGTCTCCTTTTTAACTGACTTCGGGAGGCGCGAGGTCTGACTGCTCTACGCAGGCAGGCGCGCAGAATCAATGGGACGTTTGACTACACACGTTTTGGACGCTGCACACGGTTGCCCGGGCAGCTCGATCAAGGTCGAGTTGTACCGCGTTGAAGGCTCGCAGCTGGAATTGGTCGCCAGCGCGATCACCAATAGCGACGGCCGTGTCGATGCACCGCTGCTGCAGGGCGATGACTACCGTACCGGGGTCTATCAGGTTCAGTTTCATGCGGGCGACTACTACCGCACCCGTGGCGTTCAGCTGCCGGAGCCGGCGTTTCTCGATGTAGTGGTGCTGCGTTTCGGCATCTCTGCGGAACAGGATCACTACCATGTGCCGTTGCTGATTTCGCCGTATAGCTATTCCACCTACCGCGGCAGCTGATCCCCCAAGCAGCTGCCTCAACCTGGAAGCGACTGCGCATATAGCTTCTTTGGTCTTTCGCCCGCTCACACTGCGGGCTTTTTTTCGTTACGAGCAAGCCTGTTTGAGCGGGCCTGTCACGGAGCAGTCCGTGAAAGGCCCAGGGGTGTGTCTCAGTATTCCCGAATGATGAACACGTATTCTTGAGAATCGATTTTTTGAATTCCGCCTGTTAGCCAAATCAGGTTGTCATGGGTGTCAGCGCTAATCATCGCGTCCTGTGCCTCATGACCGACCCTTGCGCCTAAAGCTCTGTTGGTAGGCGCGGGGGGGTTACCCGATTCATAGTGATCGCCGATCACGACACGCAGGTTCACGGCGTAAACCTTGTCGTGATTAACGCGCTTGAATACCAATACCGGATCTGTATGTATTTGGGTCAGTGGGAAGACTTCGTAGCCATTACGCACGAGCAAGGCACCAAAGAGGCGCCTGAGGTTAAAGTCGGACGGATCAGCTTTGTAATGACTCCATTCCATCGGGAAACGCCGAGTGTCAAAGTCCAGCCGATACAGCCCATTCATGTTCAGAGGGTGCTGTATATCTACTCTATTTCTTTGCAGGTTTTTATTCCTGTGTAAGGAAATCAGCAACATGTCCAAGGGGTTTTCGCGTCGAGGTGCACTGACCGCTGTATCGCCTTTCCAGTAACGAAGCGTTTGAATAGCTTCTGACATTTGGGTGTTATATATCTGATACGTTATCTGGGCCGTTGAATAGTCTTGGTGAATTTTATGACCTTCCAGTAAATGTTTGGCAACGCCCCATGACGTGTAATCCGTAAAGTCTTTGAATGTTTCGGCGACTGAGTGGGACAGTGGTTTTTCGAAGAGGCGCGTGTCGCCCTCTACTACTTGCCAGCTATTCTCACCAATGGGGATGGCCTTGATGGGTTGTTTTTCGGGTTGCTCGGACAACATTCGTTCGAAGGTTGCAAAGATGGAAGGCGCAAATTCCGGATGCTGAATGTAAACGGGGGCTTGTGGTTTATAGCCGTAAGCGGTGGTAATGGGCATCGTCTTATAGTGCAGGCGACCGATCTGAATGGATGAGCCGTAGTCAGGCTTTGTCATTTCACCCCAGGCTTCCCATGGAATGGGATCCGGTTTGGAGTCGAAGGCCACTCGGGTGGTCCCCAGTCCAGTATTGGACGGATCAATTGTCTCCTCGGGGCGAGAACGCTTGCTGGGGCCTGGACCGAAATCCTCATCCACTGGCTGGGTAGCTTGTGGCCTCCGCTCCCAGAACATCATTCCTTCAATGGGTTCAAGCAACGGTCCGGACGGGTTCAATTCCCTGGATGAGGTCGCCTGATACACGCCGTCTGCATTTTTGCGAACCATCACGGTGCCTTCTTCTGCGACATCGACATAGGTTCTTTTCAGCTTGTCGTAACGCAATCCCGAGGCTGGGTCCGCTGCAGTCAGCTTTACGGCCAGTTCGGGCTCGATGATCACCAGTGTTTCAGACCGCACGGGCGTATCGAAGACTGGGCCGAGAGTGCGGCCAGGTATGTCGGTAACCACAACGGTCTGTCGAGGCGCGGCATCGGAGGAACCAGTCGAGGGCTGAGTGTCGGGCGTTTGTTCTACGTCGAATCCGGATCTGCCGATCGTGCGGAAGCGGTCGATCCGGACGGAGTCGTCTCCTGGTGCAATTCTGGTAGATATAGACGGAGTATCGGGAGTATTGGTGTTTTTGATTTTTGGGCGTTTCATTAAGATTGTTCCAATTGAGTAATTTTTAATGCCTGATGCGAAAAGCCGTATCAACGGTCTCTGATAATAAAAATGGAAGGGATTTTTGCCGGCAGCTGCTGAACACCACCTATCAACCACACCAGATCATTTCGTGCATTGGCAGCAACTAATGTCTGGTGCATCTCGGCGTTCATCTGATTTTTCAACAGAGGATCATCAAGTTCTGGTGTCAACGGAGTCCTGATTTCGATGTCATCAGTCGCCACTCGTCCCAGTTTCAAGAAATAAACCTTAGGGTGGCTGGGACGCTTGAAAATCAGTGTATGGAGAATGGTCGCACCCCCTGGAGTCGAGGCGTCGTAACCGCTTTCGTTGAGGAGGTTGATGAACATGGTCTTCAGGCTCTTCGCCGACGGGTCGTTTGCGTAAACATTCCAGTGGTGCGAAGCGTTGAAGTTCAGTTGCTGTAAGTGCTTTACAGAGTCTGGTACGAGTAAAGAAACGATGCGCCTGGACACTTCTCTACTTGGATTGACGGGCAACATATCCAGCGGGTCTCCTACTCTAGAAACCCCCATTGACGATGTACCTTCCCAGTGGCGTAAGGTCTGCATCATGCGTGCGATGCCGCTGCCGTTGATTTCCCCGGCATCACTGGAAAGTTCGAATAATTGCTTGGCGACGACCCGCGATGTTTGATCCGTAAAGTGTTTGAATGTATCGGCCACATACCGGGTCAGCGGTTTTATGAAGACGGGCTGCGCTCCGTTCACCTTCTGCGGGTCCTGGCCGGTACGATAAGTCAATACCGGTTGCAGTTCAGGTGCTTCTTGCAACATGCGTTCGAATGGCTCAAAGCGCGAGGGCGCAAACTTAGGGTGCTGAATAAAAGCGAACGGCAGTTTATCGGCCAGCGGACCCTGGGGCACGATAGGGTAGTAGAGCTGGCCTATCTGAATGGATTCCACTGCATGGGGTTTAGTTATTTTTCCCCAGGATGCCCAAAGATAAGGGTTCGTAGTGGTTGTGGCGGTAACAGGGGTGATGTTCGCTTCTGTTTCGGCAGGTTCGATATCATCGCCGAGGCGAGGGCGCTTGTTCGGACCAGGGCCTGAGTCGTCTGTGCCTGAAGACCGTACAGGGTGTTGTGGCGTACGTTGCCAAAGAGTCAATCCTTCGATGCTTTCAAGCACAGGTCCCGACGGGACCAACTCGCTGTTGGTGGTCGCCTGATACTCACGCTTCACATTTTTACGGACCAGTACGGTGCCTTCTTCCACGACATCGACATAAGTTCTCTTCAACTTGTCGTAACGGAGCCCCTTCGCATCGGCCTTGGTCAGCTTATCGGCAAGTGACGGTAGAATGACCTGCAGCGTTTGCTTTGCAGAGGCATCGGAGGGCTGCATGAATACAGTTTTGCCGTTTACCGCTGTATCCAGTCCCTGTCGCTCGATTCGCCACCGCGGCTCGCCAGGGATTTTTGCGAGAATCGGGCCGGGCTGATCAGGGGCGAAGGGAAGGGGCACCTGGTATTCGCCTTTCGCATTGGGCTCGATTCTGAATAGTCCTTCTGCCCCAGTATCCGCGTAGAGCTTTTGCTCGGCACTCATGAAGAGCCCAGTGTCGTGGATCCGAAAGAGTTGATCGATCTGGTGACGAGGCCAGGAAGTCAGGTTGGAGGCCGTTGCAACAGCGCCAGCCCCGCTTACAGGTATGTCAGTCACGACAATCGTCTGGCGAGGGGCTATATCCGGTGAATCAGTCGACGCGCCGGTGCCGGGCGCTTGCTCTATGTCAAAGGCAGATCTGCCGGATATACCGGAATGATCGCCCCTGATCGAACTGGATTCAGGTGTTGATCCTGGATGCGTGGGCGAATCTGCTGCTTTCGAATTGATGGGTTTTGGACGTTTGGCCATGGTCAGGTTCCAATTAATATTTAAGTGCTGTTTGAGCAAAATGATAGTGCTTTAATCAAGGCAAATTAATGGCGCGCGAAAATAGAGTCTGTGTTGGGCTTGTAACTTCGCGTGCCGTTTTAAATGTGTGTGCTTTGAATCTCTAAGACGAATGTGTGCCCTGAAAAAAGATATCGAAATTGAGTGTCTGGTAATTCGTGTCTGTGCGTGATGAAGTTGGTGTGTTGGGCGGCTTTCAACGTTCCCTCATGATAAATGCGGATTGCCATCCTTCAGGAGTTGATTGCGCGCCACCGACAAGCCATACAATATTGCCCTGCGTGTCAGCAGTCATCAGTGCCTGGTAAGCGTTGTTGCCGATCTTATTGGCCAGTTTTGGGTCGGCTAACTCCGGGGCCGTTGTTTTGAGTTCAATATAATCTCCCTCGGCAAGACCCAGCTTGAGAAAGTAAATTTTGTCATGGTTTGCACGTTTGAATATCAGTGTTGAGCTCCATGGAGCATTTATAAAAGGAAACACTTCGTACCCGTTGTTGCTGAGTACCTTATTCAGTAGAAGTTTCAGGTTGTAATCAGATCGCTGCTCAATGTAACGAGCCCACTCAACGGGATATCGCTGAAGAGTGAAGTCCAGCCGTTGCAACGGATCATGCGGTGTAGGTGGTCGTGTGGAAATGAACGTCCCGGAAGGGCCGGTGCGTGGAGCAACAGGCAACAAATCCACCGGGTTTTCGAGTTCAGGAATGAACAAGGGTGATTTGTCCTTCCAGTGACGAAGGGTCACCGCTGTCGCGGACAATCCATCCTGGATGATGATCTCGGAATGACCAGAGCGCTCAAACAGGCGCTTGGCGATGGCCCGCGAGGTATGAACCGAAAAGTCCTGGAATGAATCCATGACAGTCTGCGTTAGAGGTCTATCGAATTGACGAACGCTGCCTTGAACTTTCCATGGGCTACTCGTGCTGTCGCGGATGGCGGCAACCGGCTGTAACCCTGGCGACTCCACCAGCATTTTTTCGAAAACTTCGAAGCGAGCGGGGGTGAAGTCGGGATGCTGGAGATAGGTCACGAGCGGATAGGGAAATTGTCCCTGGGGCACAATTTGAAAGTGAAGCTGGCCTACCTGAACGGATACGACGGCCTCAGGTTTCGCTATTGTTCCCCATGAGGCCCATAGGTACGGATTGAAATCTGATGTGACGGGGGCATTGGCAGATGTATAACGGCTTTCGTCCGTTCGAGAACGCTTGGCGGGACCTGCTCCGGAATCTTCAGAAGATGAGGAATGTGCAGGGATGTTGCGTTTCTGCGCCGGCCTGGCACTGGCCGATTTACGTCTCCAGAGTAGTGTGACTCCAATTCTTTCCAGTGCGGGACCGGACGGCGTCAGCTCCCGCGAGGAGGTCGCCTGATAGTCTCCATTCACGCCCTGGACAACCAGCACTGTGCCCTCGTCGATTACATCGACATAGCTTTTTTGGTTATACCAGCGTATTCCGAGTGTATCGGCGGCGGGTAGTTTCTGACTCGCAGCTGGCTTTATGGGGATTAAAGGAGCATCGACAACCGAAATGTTTGTGTTCGAACCTCCGGCTGGGGGAGCAGGCCAAGGTTCTAAAAATTGCCACTGTGCCTTGCTTGGGATTTTTTTCAGAACCGGGCCCGGATAGTCCGCCGCAAACGGAAAATGAACCTGATAATGTCCTTTCGCATTGAGTTCAACCCGACCGAGCCCGGCGTTCTCAACGTCGGCATACATCACTTGCGCTTTGCTCATATAGAGCCCTGAGTCGCCGATGTGAATTAGTTGACCGATCTGATCCCGGGGCCAGGAAACCAGGTCGGCGGGGTGGGTGATCGTTTCCCTGCCGGGCATCTCGGTGACGACCACTGGCTGATGATGAGGAGTGTCACTTGGCGGGTTGGTCGAAATACGCAAGTCAGGCTCTGGTTCTCCCGCCAGCCGACGCAAATCAGGCTGGACCGGACGATCGCCTCTGACCACTTCTTCCCCTTGCGAGGTTCTTGGCGGTGTCGACGAAGAGTCGGCCGGGTGAGCGTTGGTCACTTTCTTGGGCGGTTTAGCCATATTTAAAAGTTCCTATAAATAATCAAGTGGATGGCTGATTCAGGAAGTTCACCTGTATGAAGACGAAAGAGTCATTGTCGGAACAACACTCGTGAAAATGCGTGGCGTCTGATGTTTACAGGCGTTAGTTTCGGATGATTCGGTGTTCGAAGTGCACTATATATTTATAGCGGGAGAAGCATTTTATACAAAAAATTTCGCCGTTAGGTCGAGTTGCGACGTCGTGGAGTATTCAGTAGATGTTATAAGATTTTGCAGGCATCCATCAGTGCTCGTAAGTTGGTCGCACTGACAGGGGGAGATTGGTTGGCACCGAACTCCATCAGTTCATGACAATGTTCTAACTGGTGTTGACACCGGTTGAGTTTCATCAGGTCTGCGTACTGGACAGTTCGAGACTCATCGGTATCCAGAATCCAGCGCCGTGTCGACAGATTGAAGGTAAGGGTGCCTAGGGGGGCGTCTTTCATCGCCATGTTTCGAACGGGAAGTTCATTGGTGTCGGATGATTCCAGGTCCTCGGGTATTGATACACTGAGGTCTGAGTAATTTTTGCAATAGCGTCCGTCTAACGAATCCATTTGCACGGTTTCAAAAACAAGGTCAACACTGTAAATAATGCCAGATGCAGTGATGACACTTATTTCATCAATGAGGTCTTCGGGGCTTTTATAGACTGGGAGATGAATCACCGTATGCCCAAGGACTAGCCGATTATTCATCAGCTGGATCGTAACCTCGCCCAGTTGAGTTGCGTCAAATTCCCACCTGGAGGCAAAGGGGAGTCGGGGAGTGGCATCGGCCAGTGCTCCGGGGGTCGCAATGCGCAATGTAAGGCCAGGGCTGAGGTGAACAAGGTACTTTGCACCTTCACCTGTCAGATTTTCGATAGCTGTCTGCTCGGGGGAAGCCTGGATGTGTACGCAGTTGTCCCTTGTGCCCAACGTGTACGCTTCATTGTCGAAAGGCTTGCGATAAATATGCGTTCCATCTCTGGGTATCAGAGGAAGCGGAACCTCGCTTGTCCACCTCATGGAGCCGACTATTTCAAAGTCAATGTTTACAAACACACTGTCGGGCAATCGAGGTTGCGAGAGACGATAGGAAACCCCATCGTTCATGATCAATAAAAAATGGTGATTCAAAGTGGTGTCGGGGCGAATTATTCGGCTTGTGATTCTGCCGTCTCCGCCGGTGTAGGATTGCGCCAGATTTTTGATGACTAATTGCTTGCTGTCGAAGTGAAACGTCAGGCCACAATCCGCATACATAATGCGGTCGAACTCCTGTCCTTTTCTGAGATCCGCATAATAATAAGCTTCGACACGGGTCAGTTCATCACTGGCGTAATCCAGGTAAAGGGTGGTAAGCGTGTTGCGACTGGGCTGCTTAACGTGGAATGTTGTTTGCTCATTAAGTCTCGAAACGCAATAGCTCGTATTTCTGCCATGGGGGATCGTACATTCTGGTTGGGTCAGTATGATTGGGTTATGCAGTGCCCCTTGTTGGGAAATGACAACCTGAATATCCGTAGTGTCATCATTCTCGAGCGTCTCAGGGAGTTCAGGAGTTAAGTGGAATCCGTCTTTTGTAATAAATGTCAGCTTGTTGTTTTGTAGTTGGCGCAGGTTGCCGGCTTTTTGATAAACCTCTTTTATATAAACATCTCTCTCTCTCCTATCATCAGTATCGAAACCCGAGGTAATGACCAATTGCTGGTTTTCTACTCTCCAGCTTTTTATCAGGTCCATTCTCCAATCCAGGGCAATGACACTTTCATCGATGCCATCCTCGGTAATAGAGACGCCGCCGGATTTGTGTGCAATAGCGTAGTGATCTTTGCCAGCACCTCCGACAGCCGAGCCGTGACGGTTGAACAAATAAATTTGGTCATCACCGCCACCCGCCTGAATGGTATCAAAGCCGCGAGCCTTGATAATGTTCGGCCCGTCGGTGCCAATGACTTCACTTTTCGCGCCCTCCAGGGTCTCAACGTTTTCAATGCTCTCTAACAGCGTGTGCCGGTAATTCCAGCGGTTTTTGTTGGCGCTGTCGTAGCTGATGATGGACAGTCGACCATCATTCAAGTCGATGTGATAGCCAAGTCGTTGTTTGTTGGGCTCCGGATAATCGCCGTCCAGTACTAACGTGTCGCTGCCCGAGCCTCCATACAATGTCGTCGGTAAGGAGTCCTTTGGACCATTTTTTAGCAGTTCAGCGGCGCCTTCGAAGATGAACTCATCGTCTTTTTCACCCCCCGTCAGGTTTTTGATGCCAGCGCCGTAATAGAATCGGTTGGGCTTTTTTCCTATTCCACGGACAGCGTCTTGTCCGCCGCCGATAAACCACAAAGCCCCTTTATTCTCTCCGGGTGTTCCAAACTCCGCACCAGGCATGTCAACTGTAACGCCGGCTCGAGCATCAATCATGTCGTTCCCGTCGATAACCTGGGGTTTTGCTACAGTCTTATAGATATATTGTTGTGCGTCCCAATCGTACTGCCTTACCTGTGTCGGCTTAAGTTCTACCTCGAACTTACCGTTTACGATGACCTCTGTACTATCCTTTAATTTGCCATCCAGTAGTTTCCTGGCGGTTTTTTGTAATATCTTCGCGTGTTCAACCGACGATTTGGTAATTGCGTGACGATCTTGAATGCTTTGGTCAGGACTGACTCCCCAGAAGGCGAACCAGCCTGTGCGGAGGCGCTCGTGGGCAGTGAGCTCGATATAATCGTCAATGTCATCCACCACGCGTACTGCCGCATAGATCTGTGACCCCGCGACTAGAAGCAGCCCTGCCGCCAGACCCACCGGCCCCACGAACGAAAAGCCTGCCAGGGCGGCGGCACCTAATATCAATGTCATTGCTGCACTGGTCACGCTCAAGCCTGCGCTGACATAGTGGTCCAGGGCTTCTTTGCCGGTGGCGCCTGCTGCACTGTTAAAGGATTTAACCGCAGAGATAATATCGAAGGGTAAAGTCAAGGCACTTGCTATCAGGCCTCCCCCCCGTCCCAATCGAACCCCAAAACGGGTTTTGGCAAAATCCTTGTAGGCGTTTTGACCCGCTTCGATCATGTATTTTGCTCGTTTGGCGACAGCCAGTTCGACAGCTATCGATGAAAACTCTGCGGTAATACTGAGGCTGTTGAATACAACCTCTCCTTCGTCTTTTCGGCTGATGGCATCTTGCAACCCACGCAGGCCGCTGTAGAGTCCGAAGGCCTGAAGCCCGGTTCCCATACTCACCATGCTGCTGCTTTTTATACGGTTTGCCCATTGAGGGGTGCTGTCAGGAAGGTTCGTGTGGCGAATATCCAGCTTTTGTGCCGACTTCAGCAGTTTGTCCAGTTTGTGTTGGTAGTGATTTTGTTCAGATAGCGTGACAGGAACATCCTTTAACAGGGGGAGGGCTGTTAACGGGCGCTGGGTTGCAATCTCGAACAACAACGAAGGTAATGTATAGTCATCTGCTGTATGGGTTGACTGCATACGTGCTTCAATTAGAACAGGGTCAAGCTGTAATGAATTGATAAATGAACGTTTGGGGTGACGGAAAAAAGTATTGTGCCCATTCAATGGTTGACCATTTGTTGTCGCGCCCAGTACATCCAGTGCGCGTCGCGTGACGAAGAATGAACCTATTTTAAGAGGGCCGAACAGCTCGTCCGCCACTTTAAGCTGAGCTTGGTAGTTTTTTGGGTTTTTAGTTTTTTGCGCGTCATCACTTTCAAAATCGATAGTCGAAGGTGAAAGTTCGTTTGGGTCTAACCCAATATCCGTAATCTCGACGGTATTGTAATTATCTGAGTCGGGTGGTTGCAGGGGAATAGCCATAGGAGACATCCTTGTCTTGGAGTTGTGTGCGAGATTGCAGCGCCATATTAGTAGGTGTTCGCAGTTTCCCGAAAGTAAATATTGGCTTCGCGTATTGCGTTATATTTCAGGTAAGTTGCGACGCCGTCCTTGGTCGCACAACTTGTTAGATAGGATTTCAGCTGAATTGTTAACGACTACAAGATAAGGATATGAGTTGATAGTGTTAATGATTGCTCAATAACGAGGCAACCCCGGCGCCGCTGAACAATCCCGCACTGATCCGATTAAACCAGCTCTGCCCCTTGCCACTGCGCAGGTACCGCGCGGCACCATGCGCACCCAGCCCATAAGCCAATTTGCACAGCAGATCCAGCGCGGTCCAGGTAGCAATCATCACCAGCAACTGCGGCAGGAACGGCTGCTCGGCGCTGAGAAACTGCGGCAGGAAGGCTGCAAAGAACAGAATGTCTTTCGGATTACTCGCACCTAATACAAACGCGCGGCCAAACAGTGCGCGAAAGCGCGGCACTGGCGCCACCTGAGGCACTTCTGCACCCACCGACGGCAGACGCGATTGCTGCCAGCTCTGCCAGGCGAGATAGAACAGGTACAACGCGCCAACGATTTTCAACGCACTAAACAGCTGTTCAGACGCCAGCAGTAATGCGCCCAGACCCAGCGCCGAGGCACTGAGCAAGCAGATCGATGCAATCACGCCACCGAGAAACGCGGGGTAAGAACGGCGCAAACCGTAATTCAGACTGTTGCTGATCATCAGCAACGACAGGGGACCCGGGATCAGGATCACCACCAGCGCAGCGCCGCCGAACAGCAGCCAGGTTTCCAGACTCATCACTTTCCTCCATTTGTGCAAAAGCCCCACCCGGTGGGGTGAGGCTGTTTTGAAACGTGTGCGGCTTACAAGAAAATGAACTTGGCGATGAAGATCGCGCAAAGCACCCACAAGCTGACGGAGATTTCCTTGTATTTACCGGTACCGGCTTTGAGTGCCACGTAGGTAATGAAACCCAGCGCGATGCCATCGGCGACCGAAAAGGTCAGCGGCATCATGATCGCGGTCACGATGGCCGGAATGCTGTCGGTCGCTTCGTCCCATTCGATGTGCTTCATACCGCCCATCATCAGCATCGCCACATAAATCAGCGCGCCGGCGGTTGCATAGGCCGGGATCATACCGGCCAGTGGTGCGAAGAACATCGCGGCAATAAATAGCACACCCACGGTCACGGCGGTAAGCCCGGTCCGACCACCCGCCGCAACGCCTGCGGCACTTTCAACGTAACTGGTGACCGGTGGAACACCCACCACCGCACCAAAGACGCTGGAAGCACTGTCGGCTTTCATGGCGCGGGAGAGGTTTTCGATCCGGCCGTCTGCGCCGACCAGATTGGCGCGCTGGGCCACACCCATCAGAGTGCCGGCGGTGTCGAACATGTGCACAAAAAGGAAGGCCAGGACCACGCTGATCATGCTGACGTTGAAGACACCGGCCAGATTCATGGCCATCCAGGTCGGGGCCAGGCTCGGCGGGGCCGACATGATGCCCTCGTAGTGCACCAGGCCCAGGCCCCAGCCTGCCAGGGTGACGGTGATGATGCTGATGAGGATTGCGCCGAACACTTTGTGATAGCTGAGGATGGCGATCATCAGGAAGCAAACGGCGGCGAGCAGCGGGCCGGGTTCGCGCAGAGAACCGAGCTTGATCAGGGTCGCCGGGCTATCGACGACAATGCCCGCGGTTTTCAAACCGATCAGCCCCAGAAACAAACCGACGCCGGCGCCCATGGCGAAGCGCAGGCTCACTGGAATGCTGTTGAGCAGCCATTCGCGGATCCGCGAAAAGGTCAGGATCATGAACAACACACCGGACACAAATACCGCACCGAGGGCGGTTTCCCAGTTGTAGCCCATGGTGCCGACCACGGTGTAGGTGAAGAAAGCGTTCAAGCCCATGCCCGGCGCCAGGCCGACGGGCCAGTTGGCGTAGAGGCCCATCAACAGGCAACCCAGTGCAGCCGCGATGCAGGTCGCGACAAACGCGGCACCGTGATCAATCCCGGCGTCGGCCATGATGTTGGGGTTGACGAAGATGATGTAAGCCATCGTGATGAAGGTTGTCAGACCGGCAATCAGCTCGGTCTTCACCGTGGTGCCATGCAAGCTGAGTTTGAAGATGCGCTCAAGCAAGCCATTGCTTAATGGCGGCGAAAGATCCAGCGTCGATGCTTCGGATTTGCGGCTTTCCACAGCGAGTACTCCTCAAGAGTTTTATTGTTATTTCCAGGACCGGACCCATGAGGGTGGCAGCGGCCCTTTGAGGCAAGGCACTTGCGAATTTGTTGACCGGTTGGTCAAGAACTCGCACGAAGTGGATTATGCTTTTGTATACAAAAAAAGCAAATAATGTTTTCTGTTTTGTCGGCTGGATATTTGGCGATAGGAATATATCGACAGGAAGGACGCCATCGCGGGCAAGCCACGCTCCCACAGGTGACTGGGTTCTTTCAGGGGAATGCGATCAACTGTGGGAGCGTGGCTTGCCCGCGATGGCGTCAAACCGGCCGATCCAAAGGTTCAGTCCGGGACGCTAAAGCAGCCTGTGGGGGGGGCAAAAACAAATAAATCGGTCATTGGGCCGGTTTATATTTGACTGAAATTTGTGGTGGCTTTACTGACCCCATCGGGCAAGTCGAATCGTCGCACCGCCGCTCCCACAGGAGTATGCGATCAACTGTGGGAGCGAGCCTGCTCGCGATGGCGTCCATCAGAACACCGCAAAAACCATCAGGCTGCCGCGAAACGCTTATCCAGATAATCAATGATCACCTTGGACTCATACATCCAGGTCGTTTGACCGTTCTCTTCGATGCGCAGGCACGGCACCTTGATCTTGCCACCTTGCTCCAGCAGGGTATGGCGATCCTGTTCGCTGTTTTTCGCGTCACGCAACGCCACCGGAACATTCAGACGGCGCAGGGTACGGCGGGTCTTCACGCAAAACGGGCAGGCGTGGAATTGATACAGAGTCAGGTCTTTGGCAGCTGAGTTGACCTTGGCCTGAGCCTCGGCGGGGCGTTGCTTCTTGCCGGGACGAGTCAGGAAGTCGATGAAGATGATCAGTTGGCCAAGGCCGACACGAAGCGCTTTTACGAACACGTTGAAAGCCTCACGGTGCGAATGAAGAAGGGCGCGCAGCTTACCTGATTTTTTGCAGACGAAAAAAAACCGGCGATGAATGCCGGTTTTCTTCGTGCTACACATTACTTGATCAGGCTGAGAAACTCGCTGCGGGTGGCCGCGTTTTCGCGGAACTCACCGAGCATCACCGAGGTGATCATCGACGAATTCTGTTTCTCCACACCGCGCATCATCATGCACATGTGCTTGGCCTCGATCACCACCGCAACGCCCAAGGCGCCGGTGACTTGCTGGACCGCATCCGCGATCTGGCGGCTGAGGTTTTCCTGGATCTGCAGGCGGCGGGCGTACATGTCGACGATTCGCGCCACTTTCGACAGGCCCAGCACTTTGCCGCTCGGGATGTAGGCGACATGCGCCTTGCCGATGAACGGCAGCAGGTGGTGTTCGCACAACGAGTACAACTCGATGTCCTTGACCAGCACCATTTCGCTGTTGTCGGAGCTGAACAAGGCACCGTTGGTGACCTCTTCCAGCGTCTGTTCATAACCGCGGCAGAGGTACTGCATGGCTTTGGCGGCACGTTTTGGCGTGTCGAGCAGGCCCTCGCGGGAGACGTCCTCGCCAAGTTGACCAAGGATGGCCGTGTAATTCTGTTCCAGGGACATGAAACTACCTGTGGGGATTTTCGCAAAGGGCAAGGGTACGGTGGCAAACACGGCGCTGCAAGCATGACGCGACAGCTTTACTCGTCACGACCTTCCATCATGGTGCGTTTGAGCATCACATACACCGCTCCGGCGCCGCCATGTTTGGCCTGGCACGAGGTGAAGCCGAGCACCTGTGGGTGTTGGCGCAGCCAGGTGTTGACGTGACTTTTGATCATCGGCCGCTTGCCGTCCAGACGCACGGCTTTGCCGTGGGTGACGCGCACGCAGCGAATTTCGAATTTGGTCGCTTCGGCCAGAAAGGCCCAGAGGGTTTCTCGCGCTTTTTCCACACTCATGCCGTGCAGATCGAGGCTGCCCTCGAACGGAATCTGACCGACCTTGAGTTTGCGCATCTGGCTTTCCTGAACCCCGTCACGGGCCCACATCAACTCGTCTTCCGGGCCGACATCGATGACGAACTGATCGGACAGCCCATCCACGGTGGTGGCATCGGTGCGAATGGTCGCGGCTTGACGCAGCTTGGCAATTTGCGCGCGGTCGGCCTTGGGTTTGCCGGTTTCGGCGCGATCGTGCTTGATCGGCTTGACGCCTTGGATCGCACTTTTGAACAGGGAAAAATCGTTGTCTTGCATGTCAGCCTCCGCGAAGGGCGGCCAGTTTACCCAAGTCGAGGCGCTATCCATAACAATTGAGGCCCGGCAAATACCGGGTCTACTGTTCAGTCGTGTTTTTTCATCAGGTGCGGAGACATGTTCAGCCCGCGCGACTGGCGCGAACGGCGTCGGCACCGACGCCAAAGCCACACACCGAGGTACAGCAGGAACAGGCCGACCGCCAGAATCACTGCTGCACCGATCCGGCTGGTGTTCAGTTCGCCCAGCGCGGGTACGTGGCCAAACAGGCTGGCGGCAGCGGCCATGGCGAGCAAGACACCGCACGTTGCCAGCAACGCGGCAAACGCGGCGCCAATTCGAAAACGCCAGTTGCGTTGGCCTTTGGGCCGCAAGCGGCGAGCGTCAAAACCATCGGATAACTTCATTCCGACCTCCTCAATGGGTATCGGCCCTTCGACCGGGAGTTGACCGGGATGTTCCTGAGGCTAAGACAATTGCGGCAAATGGGTGACTTTTGCGGATGAGCGGCAGTATTGGCCGCTCATCAAGGGCCGATCAAATCAGATCGTGAGTGAGCGCGAGCGTGGCGAAGTTGTCCGCCATGATCGCCATTTCGGTCTGTTGAACGTGTTCGGCGCTCAACACGCCGCCCTTGTAAGGTAAATCGCGCGTGGCACAGGCGTCTTCCACCAGCGTGCAACGGAAACCCAGATTCTTCGCAGCGCGCACCGTGGTGCTGACACTGGAGTGACTCATGAAGCCGCAGACGATCAGGTCAAGGGCGCCGAGGTCCTCCAGGCGCTTTGCCAGTTCAGTGCCGTGGAATGCACTTGGCAGCAATTTGCCGATGATGGTTTCGTTGGCCAGTGGCTCAAGGCCAGGGATGAACTCACCGCGCTCGCCTTGTGGGTCGAACAGCCCGCCGACCGTGCCGAGGTGGCGTACATGCACGATGGTGCGGCCGGCCGCGCGGGCAGCCGCCAGCAATTGCTTGATGTTCGCGACGGCAGCGTCCATGCCGCTCAGGGCCAGCGGACCGCTGAGGTACTCCTTCTGTGCATCGATGATGACAAGGGTCGCATGGCTCAGATTGGCTGCTGCGTAACCGCGGCCGCTGAGTTGAAACATCGTTTTTGGAACGGACATTCTGGGGCTCCTTGGAGTGGGGCTTTTGCGCCATTGTCCTCTGGCTGAGCGTTTCTGTGAATCGCTACTATTGTAGATGTCGTCTTTACTGGCTTGCAGCCTTGTCAGTTTGCTCGTTTTGTTCAATAGCCAGCGGTAAAAAGGGAAGGGTCCTACATCTGGTCCGGTGTTTTTCCTGCGTCGTCGGGGCGCGTTTTGGCTGTTAGAATCGCCAGTCGTTTTTTCTGGAGTTTGCCGCCGTGATCACTTCCCGACTTCGTACCCTGCGTGACCATATTCGTTGGGCCGTCAGCCGCTTCCATGGGGAGGATCTGTTTTTCGGCCATGGGACTGACAACGCCTGGGATGAAGCCCGTCAACTGGTGTTGGGCGCCTTGCACTTACCGTGGGAAATAGCTGACAGCTACCTTGACTGCGCGTTGGAAGAAGATGAGCTGGTCAATTTGCAGCGTTTGCTCAAGCGTCGCATCGAAGAACGTATTCCGACTGCCTACTTACTGGGTGAAGCGTGGTTTTGTGGCATGTCGTTCATCGTCGACGAGCGTGTGCTGATCCCGCGTTCACCGATTGGCGAGCTGATCGAAAAACGTTTCGAGCCTTGGTTGGGTGCAGAGCCGGCACGCATTCTCGACCTCTGCACCGGTTCCGGTTGCATCGGCATCGCCTGTGCCTATGAATTCCAGAACGCCGAAGTGGTACTGGCCGACCTGTCGTTCGAAGCGCTGGAAGTGGCCAATCAGAACATTGAGCGTCACGGTGTCGATGAGCGGGTGTACACCGTTCAGGGCGATGGGTTTGATGGCTTGCCGGGTCAACGTTTCGACCTGATCGTGTCGAACCCGCCCTACGTCGATGCGGAAGATTTCGCCGATATGCCGGACGAGTATCAGCACGAGCCGGAGCTGGGGCTGGCCTGTGGTGATGATGGTTTGAACCTGGTGCGTCGCATGCTCGCTGAAGCCGCTGATCATCTGACCGAGAAGGGCTTGCTGATTGTCGAAGTGGGCAACAGCCAGGTTCACGTCGAGGCGTTGTACCCGGAAGTCGATTTCGCCTGGCTCGATTTCGAGCGTGGCGGGCATGGGGTGTTCATGTTGACGGCTGAGCAGTGCCGCGATCATCAGGCCCTGTTCGCTTCCCGCGTCTGACTCCGCAATGATCGTTCCCACGCAGAGCGTGGGAACGATCAGTTAGCGATGCGTAGCAATCCAGATCAACAACCCCGCCTGAAACACCGCAAACGCCACCAGGCACGTAATGGTAAAGCGCAGCCCGGCGTCTTCTTGCCTGTATTTGCTGACTTTTTCTTCGTGCGTCTGCAGCTTCACTTCCTGCTCGGCCAGGTTCTGTTCGGCCTGCTGAAGCATCTGCGCGGCTTCGAGGATTTCCACCAGTTGCAGCTTTTCGGTGTTCCAGTCGCCCGACAGGTCGCCGATCCGTACGGCTTCGACGCGGCCCTTCAAATGCTGGGCATCGGCATACACCACCTCAAAACCATGGGCCCCGAGAAAGTGATCGCGGCGTAGGCGGGTGTCTTCGTTCAGCGCATCTTTGTTGTTCAGGTCCATGCCGTCGACGGTGTAACCAGACCAGCGTTTCTTCGCCCAGGTGATCCCTTGAGCGGCCATGTAGCGGCCGATGCCACGGTTCATCGGTTCAATCTGCAGGCCACTGTCGGGCCCGAAATGCACGCTTTTGGTGGTGTGGTCGACCCACACGTCCAGATGATTCTGTTCTTTGCGCACACGCTGAGCGGGCAGGGTGATGCTCATGCGCATCAGGCTTTGATCCGTGCTGTGGCGTTCGGCATAGCCGAATTCGACAAAGCGCAGGGGCCGCCCGCCGGTGTTGCGGTCGGTTTTCAGCGGCGCCAGACGAAGCATCTTGTGGTGCTCGACGTGGACGTCCGCCCACGGCAGCTCAACCGCTGGAGGTGCGTCTTGTTCAGCGGTGGTGTCGGGTGAAGTCTGGGTATCAGTCATAACGGCGAGATCCTGTCCAAGCCCTGCCACCAGCCAGTGCGCTGGCGACAAAGGCTTATCGGCCGTTTTTGACAGGACTGGAGGGCCTGGGGGCGTTCTCAACCAGTTTTCACGCGTGAAAGCTGGTTGAGAACGCCCCCGGCAGCACTTAACGGGTGCGAAGTCCGTCAATAAACCCGAGGATTCGTGTGCCAAGTTCGGCAGCCAGCGGCAATTGTGGATCTTTATAAGAGGCCAATTGGCGTTTTACATCGTTGGGCACGATGCGCATGACGTGATTCATGCCTTCGATCAGCGCTAGTTCGGCGTCGGGTTTGGCGGCCTTCAGCAGCCTGGCGTCACCGACACCGACCTGAATGTCGTTGCTGCCCTGAATGATCAGCGCCGGCATCTTCAATCGGGCAAATGCCGCTGCCGGATCCTGGCGGAACAGCGAAATCAGGTACGGCTGCACACTCGGGCGGAATATCCCCTGCAATGGCGGTGGCACGTTGTCGTCGGTGTGGCCGGTCTTGAGGGTGTCGAGCAGCTCATTACTGCGTTGCATCAGCGCCGGAGGCAGTTGATTGCTCAATTGTTGGCGCAACACCTGATCGACCGGGCGAGCGCTGCCGGACAGGGAGATGACCGCCGCAGCATCCACACTCGGCGCCGCCAGGGTAGCAATCAAGGCACCTTCGCTGTGACCGAGCAGAATCAGCGGGCCGAAACGCGGATCACTTTTCAGCTTCTTGCCCCAGGCTTGCGCATCAGCCACATAGGCTTCAACCGACAGATTTCGTTCGTCCGGCGTGGCGGCAAGACTCGCCGCGACCCCGCGTTTATCGTAACGCACGCTGGCGATGTTGTGCTTGGCCAGCACCCAGGCCAGCCGTTTGAGGCTGTCGTTGCGTCCGCCGTCGGTGTTATTGCCGTCCCGATCCGTAGGACCTGAGCCGGAAATGATCAGGACAACCGGCACAGGATTGTCGGACTTGGGCAGCAACAGCGAGCCGAAAAGCTCACCGGTGCCGGTATCCAGGGTGACGGGTCGTTGCAGGACGGTGGCCTGCACAAAGCCGGTAAACAGGGTCAGGCTCAAGGCTAAAACTCGCAGCATCATCACGCCATCATTCACAAAGATGCCGTTTGGACTCACCGGCACCCATAAGGTTCGAGGATGAACTACTCGGGTAGCCTGCGTATACTGGCGCGCATTACGTATTCAGGTTCTATTTCACGGAGCGTCCTGCATGTCCGGCAATACCTACGGCAAGCTGTTCACTGTCACCACCGCGGGCGAAAGCCATGGCCCGGCGTTGGTCGCCATTGTCGACGGCTGCCCGCCGGGGCTGGAGATTTCCCTGGACGATCTGCAGCGTGATCTGGACCGCCGCAAGCCCGGCACCAGCCGCCACACCACGCAACGCCAGGAAGCCGACGAAGTCGAAATCCTTTCCGGCGTGTTCGAAGGTCGCACCACCGGTTGCTCCATTGGCCTGCTGATCCGCAACACCGACCAGAAGTCCAAGGACTACTCGGCGATCAAGGATCTGTTCCGTCCCGCCCATGCCGACTACACCTACCATCATAAATACGGTGAGCGTGATTACCGTGGCGGCGGTCGCAGCTCGGCCCGGGAAACCGCCATGCGCGTGGCCGCCGGGGCGATTGCGAAAAAGTACCTGGCGACGCAAGGCATCGTCATTCGCGGCTACATGAGCCAGCTCGGCCCGATTGAGATCCCGTTCAAGACCTGGGATTCGGTGGAAGAAAACGCCTTCTTCAGCCCTGACCCGGACAAAGTCCCGGAGCTGGAAGCCTATATGGACCAGCTGCGTCGCGATCAGGATTCAGTCGGTGCGAAAATCACCGTGGTGGCTGAGGGTGTGATGCCAGGCCTGGGCGAGCCGATTTTCGACCGCCTCGACGCCGAACTGGCCCATGCGCTGATGAGCATCAACGCAGTGAAAGGCGTGGAAATCGGCGCCGGTTTCGCCAGCGTCGCCCAGCGCGGCACCGAACATCGCGACGAAATGACTCCGGAAGGTTTCCTCAGCAACAATTCCGGCGGCATTCTGGGCGGCATTTCGTCCGGTCAGCCGATCGTCGCGCACCTGGCGCTGAAGCCGACGTCGAGCATCACCACGCCGGGGCGCTCCATCGACATCAATGGCAACCCGGTGGAAGTCATCACCAAAGGCCGTCACGACCCGTGCGTCGGCATTCGTGCCACGCCAATCGCTGAAGCGATGATGGCCATCGTGCTGATGGATCACCTTTTGCGTCACCGTGGGCAGAACGCCGATGTGCGCGTGAGCACCCCGGTGCTGGGTCAGCTTTAATGGCTGACCTGACAGCCGCTGCAGTCTGATGACGGCAGCGGCGCTCCCGTACTGGCGGCTCTCCAGTTTCTATCTGTTCTATTTCGCCTTGCTCGGTTCGACGGCGCCGTTTCTGGCGCTGTACTTCGATCACCTGGGCTTTTCCAGCGCGCGGATCGGCGAACTGGTGGCGATCCCGATGCTGATGCGCTGCGTCGCGCCGAACATCTGGGGCTGGTTGGGTGACTACACCGGCCGACGGCTGGCCATCGTGCGCTTCGGTGCGGTGTGTACGTTATTGACGTTTTCGCTGATTTTCGTCAGCAAGACCTACGCCTGGCTGGCAATGGTCATGGCGCTGCACGCGTTCTTCTGGCACGCGGTATTGCCGCAGTTCGAAGTGATCACCCTGGCGCACCTGAAAGGGCAGACCTCGCGCTACAGCCAGATCCGCTTGTGGGGTTCCATCGGTTTCATCATCACCGTGGTTTTGCTTGGCCGATTGTTCGAATGGCTGAGCCTCGACATCTATCCGGTGGCATTGGTGTTGATCATGGCCGGTATCGTCGTCAGCAGCCTGTGGGTGCCCAATGCCCAACCGGCTCAGGGTGAGCGGCTGGCGGGTGACGGTTTTCTCAAGCAATTGCGCAGCCCCGGCGTCCTGGCGTTTTATGGCTGCGTGGCGTTGATGCAAATGAGCCACGGGCCTTATTACACGTTTTTGACTTTGCACCTGGAACGTCTCGGCTATAGCCGAGGCGTGATCGGCATGCTCTGGGCGGTCGGCGTGGTCGCCGAAGTGTTGATGTTTCTGGCCATGACCCGAATCCTCGCGCGGTTCTCGGTGCGCCGGGTGCTGTTGGCGAGTTTCCTGCTGGCCGCCTTGCGCTGGGTACTGCTCGGTTCGTTTGCCGAGTTTCTTTGGGTGTTGCTGTTCGCCCAAGTGCTGCATGCGGCCACCTTTGGCAGCTTTCACGCGGCTGCCATTCAGTTTGTGCAACTTAGCTTTGGCGCCCGTCAGCAGGGGCAGGGCCAGGCGTTATACGCGGCACTGGCCGGCACCGGCGGCGCTTTGGGCGCGTTGTACTCCGGTTACAGCTGGACTGCCCTCGGCGCCCCATTGACCTTTAGTATTGCAAGCGTCGCATCCCTGGCGGCAGCCGTTATCATTGCCACACGACTGCAAGAGGACAGGCCATGAGCCTTACCCGAGGACACCTCGTCCAGGGCAGATCGAGGCCATTGAATTTTTTCGAGTGCGAGTTGAAGACGCGCGCGCTCTTTAACCGTAAAGCATGAACCGTTAAGGAGTTGCCCTGATGAGCAGCCTGTCCGTTTACCACGTCTCAAGCCCTGACCTGCCGAACAAGGTGCTGACCCATTTCGAAGACATCGCCTCGACCCTGGCCGAGCAGGGCGTGCGTTTCGACCGCTGGCAAGCGGCGGCGAAAATCCAGCCCGGCGCCAGTCAGGAAGAAGTGATCGCCGCGTATCAGGAACAAATCGACAAACTGATGACCGAACGCGGTTACCTCACCGTCGACGTTATCAGCGTGAACAGTGATCACCCGCAAAAAGCCGAACTGCGCGCCGAGTTCCTCGACGAACACCGTCATGGCGAAGACCTCGTCAGATTTTTCGTTGCTGGCCGTGGCTTGTTTACCTTGCACATCGACGATTACGTCTACGCGGTGCTCTGCGAAAAGAACGACCTGATCTCGGTGCCGGCCGGTACGCCGCATTGGTTTGACATGGGCGAACATCCCCATTTTGTGGCGATCCGTCTGTTCAATAATCCTGAAGGCTGGGTGGCCAACTTCACCGGCGAAGACATCGCGAGCCGCTTCCCGCGTCTTGAGGACTGAACTGGCGCGAGAAGGTGGGGAGTTGGCAGGGCATGTGACCGTCGACAGTTTTGCGCGGATCTATCTTTCAACTTTTTAAGATCAAGGCACATAACTCTATAGGAGCGAGGAAGCTCGCCCCTACATGGATTGTGCAATGCCAGAAACCATTCAGGCCGTGAAGCGAAAGCCCTCACGGCCTGTTTGTTTAAGCACTGGACGATTTACGCCGTGTGATAAGTCGGCAAAGCAAACCGTTGCTGGCTTTGCAACATGGAGATCTGCGGCAGTTCACTGGCCTGTTCCGCAAGGTCACGACGAATCGCACTGATCACCCACGACAACTGATCGCCAGCATGCAATTGCTGATAGGAAATCGAACGCTTGAACACCCGGCCTTCGGTGCTGCGCAGGGTCAGCAGAATCCCGCCGTCAGGACGCGCTTGAGTGGTCACTTCGAAGTTGGAGAACAGGGAAGAAAATTTTTCTTGGATCAGGTTCATGTCTATCAGCTCCGTATGCACATGATTGGCAAGCATGGAGAGGTAGTTGCAGCGATTGTGCCAGTATCCGATATTGTTAAAAACCTTATAAATCAATAGTTTATGTTTTTACAGGATTTATGCTTTCGTGCATTCTGCATGAATGGCCATCGTGCATCCTGCATTTTGAAAGATCGTTGCTGGTTAGATGGAACCAATCGGCAGGTCGGGGTTCATCGTTCGTCTGTCCGGGATGCGGATACAAAACATTGCAAAAACCGCGTGTACAGCCCAAGAACCGCTGACGTATTTTCGAGCTCAAAGAACGCCGCCCGACAATAAAAAAACCAGCGGGAGCACGCATGAAACGCAGGCCGAACGACACGATTACCTGGGGCATGATGCTCCGCAAACTACCGACGATCGCCAGAGCCATTCCCCGCGTGGTGAAGGGCCTGAAAGTTGCCAACGTCAAGGATCCGACCCAACCGTGTGGCCTGGGCTGGTGTTTCGAACAGGCGACGTTGCGCAATCCCGATGGCCCCGCGTTACTGCAGGACGACGTGGCGCTGACATATACACAGGTCAATCGATGGGCCAACCGCATCGCTCATCATCTGATTGCCCAAGGCATCGGCAAGGGCGACGTGGTCGCGGTCTTCATCGAGAACCGCCCGGAACTGCTGGTGACAATCCTGGCGGTGGCCAAGGTCGGCGCGATCAGCGCGTTGCTCAACACCTCGCAGACTCGCGATACCCTCGCGCACAGCCTGAACCTGGTGGCCCCGGTAGCGATCATTGTCGGCGGCGAATTGGTCCCGGCGTTTTCGCAAGTCCGCGAACGGGTGTTCATCGCCCCGGCGCGAACCTGGTGCGTCGCCGATCAAGCCACCTACAACCATCCGGGCATTGCGCCCGACGGCTTCGTCAACCTGATGACGGCCAGTGTCGACGCGCTCGACGACAATCCAGCCAGCAGCCAGCAGGTTTTTTTCGACGATCCTTGTTTCTATATCTACACCTCGGGCACCACAGGTTTGCCCAAGGCCGGCGTCTTCAAGCACGGGCGCTGGATGCGCAGTTCCGCCAGTTTCGGCCTGATCGCCCTGGACATGCAGCCCCACGACATCGTCTATTGCACCTTGCCGCTGTATCACGCCACCGGGCTCTGCGTGTGCTGGGGCTCGGCCATCAGCGGCGCCTCGGGGTTTGCCATCCGCCGCAAATTCAGCGCCAGCCAGTTCTGGAAAGACGTACGCAAATACCACGTGACCACTCTCGGCTACGTCGGCGAACTGTGTCGCTATCTGGTGGATCAACCACCCAGCGCCGAAGATAGCCAACACGGCGTGACAAAGATGATCGGCAACGGTTTGCGGCCCGGCGCGTGGAACGCCTTCAAGACCCGTTTCGGCGTCAACCATATCTGTGAACTGTATGCGGCCAGCGACGGCAATATCGGCTTCACCAACATTCTCAATTTTGACCACACCATTGGATTCTCGCTGATGGCCTGGGAATTGGTGGCCTACGACCACGACAGCGGCCAGCCGATTCGCAACGCCAAGGGTTTCATGAAAAAGGTGGCCAAAGGCGCACAGGGCTTGTTGCTGGCGAGAATCGACGACAAGGCGCCGCTGGACGGTTACACCGATCCGCAAAAGACCGAAAAAGTCGTGCTGCATGACGTGTTCAAGAAGGGTGATCGTTACTTCAACACCGGAGACCTGCTGCGCAACATTGGTTTCGGCCATGCGCAATTCGTCGACCGTTTGGGCGACACCTACCGCTGGAAGGGCGAAAACGTCTCGACCACGGAAGTGGAAAACATCCTCCTGCAACATCCGCACATCGCAGAAGCCGTGGCGTATGGCGTCGAAGTCCAAAACACCAACGGGCGTGCCGGCATGGCCGCGATTACCCCCGCCGAATCCCTGGCTACCCTGGATTTCAGCGAGTTACTGGATTTTGCTCGCCAGCAAATGCCGGCCTATGCGGTGCCGCTGTTTTTGCGGGTGAAAGTGAAAATGGAAACCACCGGTACCTTCAAATACCAGAAGACCCGGCTCAAGGACGAAGCCTTCGACCCCGGCAAAACCGGCGACGATCCGATCTACGCCTGGCTGCCCGGTACCCAGACCTACGTGCAGGTCACCGAGCAGGTGCTGGCGGATATTCACGGCGGCAAGTACCGCTATTGAATGTGCCTATGGTGGCCCTTGAGAAAAAACAAGTGACAGCGTGGGGGCCGCTCGGGAAACTGTCGGCTTTGCGAATAACCGAACAGGGAGCCCCCGATGTCAGACCAAAGCCGCCAGATGACCCCCGAAGAAGCCGCTGAATTTGCCGAACAGGTCTTCAACAAGGCGCGCGAGGGCGATGCGGCCATGATGGCTGCGCTGCTGACCAAAGGCCTGCCGCCCAACCTGCGTAACCACAAGGGCGACACCTTGCTGATGCTGGCCGCTTACCATGGCCACGTGGATACCGTGAAAGTCCTGCTCGAACACAAGGCCGATCCGGAAATCCGCAACGACAACGGCCAAAGCCCGATCGCCGGTGCCGCATTCAAGGGCGACCTGGCGGTGGTCAAGGCCTTGGTAGAGGGCGGCGCGCAAGTGGAAGGTTCATCGTTTGATGGCCGTACCGCGCTGATGATGGCGGCGATGTTCAACCGTGTCGAAATCGTCGACTACCTGATCAGCAAAGACGCAGATCCGAAAGCCAAGGACGCCAACGGCGTCTCGGCACTCGATGCCGCGAAAACCCTCGGCGCCACCGACACCATCGCCCAGCTGGAAAAACTGCTCGGCTGATCCGCCTGGCAGGGATTTTTGTATTCAGGAGATTCTGTGGCGAGGGAGCTTGCTCCCTCGCCACAGGTAGCTCCCAAACAACAGGCAACCCCTCACCACAGGTCTAAGCCTGCTCGGTAACTTCCTGCGAATGCGCTATCCTTCTCGCCCTCAAAATTCATTCGCTACAGGATCCACCTCATGAAAGCCGCACTCGTCGAACTCATCAGCAAAATCAGCTCCGGGTGCATGAGCGATGACGAAATCCTGAAGGTCGCTGACGAAGCGGCTCAGGCTTACGCTGATCCTGAAGCTTTTCTGAAGGTCAACCCGGATATCAACTACGACGATACGTTTCCGATCCCCTTGGGCGAATGGGTGGTTGTCGGCAGTCTGCCGGAGACGGTGCTGTTCCAGGCCGACACTTACGTGGACCTGTTCGCCCAGATCGTCGCTTCGTTCGGTCCTGGAGTTGATTTCAATATCAAACCCAAGCAACTGGCCAAAACCGAAGCCCTGACCGCGCTCAACCGCATTCAGGTGCAAATGGGCAGCATGAACAAGGAAAACGGCGGCTACACGCTGATGAACTTCAGCCAGTTGCTCGACGACGAGCTGCAAGTGGTGCTGGTCTACGGCAACGACGTGCCGCGCGTGCTGGAGCTGTGCTCCGAGGTCGGCATCGCCGCTGCGCCATCCCTGGAAGCCTTGAAAGTGGCGATCCATATCTGACGTTAACCCAGTAATAAATCGGAACCCTGGCATTGGGCGGCTATCCTAAGAGTGCAAATTACTCTTAGGGAGCGTCACCATGGGTTCTACGTTCAACAGTCTGATTGCCTTGATCATTTTCGTTCTGGATATCTGGGCCATCATCAACGTGTTTAAAAGTGGCGCCACCACCGGGATGAAAGTCATCTGGGTGCTGTTGATCGCGTGCTTGCCGGTGCTGGGGCTGATCATCTGGGCTATCACCGGGCCGCGGGCTGACGTACGGATCTGACTCAGACCTGAAGGTCGGTACATTCCCTGTAGTAGCGGGCTTGCCCGCGAAAGCGGTGTATCAGTCACAAATTTACTGACTGAAAGTCCGCTTTCGTCGGAACGCCGCCCGGAGCCGGCTCGCTCCCTCACGGGGCCTGTTTTTTCATGCAAGAACGTGGCAATCCGTTGAACGAACAGCCCGCGAAAAAGTCCAGATGCTTGTAAGCCCATCCATGGGTTTTATCGAGGAGGCACTGATGCAAAAGTGGAAGATCACTTTCGTGGATGATCACGGTGAAACAGTCGATGAAGTCTTTGAGTGCGACGAGTGCCCGGACAACGAGCAAGCTGCCAAACTCATCAAGGCCCGACTCCTTCCTGTCGCCGCCGAACTGGATCTGAACGATCTGGAAGGGCGAACTCCCGATGCGACCGCAAAAAGTCTTAAAACTCAGAACAGCATACAAATCCTCGGCATCACGCCAATCTGAACATCTCCTGTCACATTCTCATCCAGGCCTTGGCAGCGGCTCTCTCTTGAGGCTACTCTGCAATCGAGATCAGCGAACGGATCGCTAAGGTCTGGTCTTGTCAGCTACATGCTTGCTTCCCACCGGCAACGAGGTTGCCGCATCGCTCGCACCACTCGGTTGCGCGTGCCGGGAATACGGAAAGTCTATCCATCACTATGAGGGGGACGTTTCATGAGCACAGCCTATCAAGAAGACATCAGCAGCTCGGTGCTGCGCCGCATGAAAGAAGGCGGTTTCGATTTTTCAAGATTCCATCCCATCGAGTTCTACGCCATTTTTCCCGACGAGGAGCGGGCCCGCAGAGCAGCAGGTCATTACCGTGGTGAGTCCTTGAATGCGCAAATCAGTGTGCGCGACGACGGCGCATGGGCGCTCGAACTGAGCAAAGTCATGTACGCCACTTACGATGACATCGGCGATTTTGAGCAATGTTTTGAGGCCGTGGTCGAGCCTCTGGGCGGGATCATTGAAGGATGGGGCGTCAAGCAGGAGGTACGAGGGCTACTCGCATAATCTTATGAACAGTGACACTCGCTAACGGCTGACCTTCGGGTTGGCCGTTTTAGTTTATGGGGCGGCAAAACCTTTCTGGCAAAATCCTGAAACAAGAATCCGGCGCAAAAAAAACCGCCTGAGCAGGCGGCTAAAGGGAAGTTCGGACTGTTTTTCAGCGAATGCGCGGATTATCCGCACCGGCGGGCGGGCAGTGAAATCAACTCTGACTATGCTGGTGATAGGCGACGACGTCGCCTTGTAATGAAGCGGGGGCAATCAAGTTGGGGCGTTTGCTGCACAGGATTGGTGCGGTATTAACGGTGTTGATTTCCAACTGATTGATATAAAAGCGTTTATGCCGATGGCACGGGCCTTGCGAAGCCTAGATGTCCGGGTGACAAGGAGTACGGCATGATCCGCACCTATTTTGATGAAATGTACGATGCCGGCGGTCAGGTCCGCCCGCATTATCGGGAGTTTGCCCGTTGGCTGGCCGAAACGCCTGACGAGCTTTTGGCACAACGGCGACGCGAGGCCGATCTGTTGTTTCATCGCGCCGGGATTACTTTTACGCTCTATGGGGACGAGCAGGGGACAGAGCGCCTGATTCCCTTCGATACAATCCCTCGCAGCATCCCTGCCAGTGAATGGCGGGTCGTCGAGCGCGGCTGCATTCAGCGGGTCAAGGCATTGAACATGTTCCTTGCCGACCTCTATCACGAGCAGCGCATCATCAAGGCGGGCATCATTCCTGCCGAGCAAGTGCTGGCCAACGAGCAATACCAGTTGGCAATGCAAGGGCTGGATCTGCATCGGGATATCTATTCGCACATCTCTGGCGTCGATCTGGTGCGCGACGGCGACGGCACGTACTACGTGCTCGAAGACAACCTGCGTACACCCAGCGGCGTGAGCTACATGCTCGAAGATCGCAAGATGATGATGCGGCTGTTTCCCGAACTGTTCGCGGCGCAGCGCATTGCCCCCATCGATCACTATCCGAATTTGCTCCTGGATACCCTGAAAAGTTCCAGCCCGATCGACAATCCGAGCGTGGTGGTGTTAACGCCGGGTCGCTTCAACAGCGCGTTTTTCGAGCATGCCTTTTTGGCCCGAGAGATGGGCGTTGAACTGGTGGAAGGCGCGGACCTGTTCGTGCGCGATGACAAAGTGTTCATGCGCACCACAGACGGGCCGAAAGCCGTCGATGTGATCTACCGTCGCCTCGACGATGCATTCCTCGACCCGCTCGCGTTCAATCCGGATTCGATGCTGGGTGTTCCGGGCCTGCTGTCATCGTACCGCTCCGGCAACGTGGTGCTGGCGAATGCCATCGGCACCGGGGTCGCGGACGACAAGTCGGTGTATCCGTTTGTCACCGACATGATCCGTTTCTACCTCGACGAAGAACCGATCCTGAAAAACGTGCCGACATTTCAGTGCCGCAACCCATCTGAACTGTCCCACGTGCTGGCCAATCTTCCCGATTTGGTGGTCAAGGAAACCCAAGGCTCCGGCGGTTACGGAATGCTGGTCGGGCCGGCGGCGACGGCGGCGGAAATCGAGTCGTTCCGCGCGCGGATCAAAGCCAAGCCGCACGCGTACATCGCGCAACCGACGTTGTCCCTGTCGACCTGTCCAACCTTTGTCGAAAACGGCATCGCCCCACGCCACATCGACCTGCGTCCGTTTGTATTGTCTGGCCGCGAAACCCGGGTTGTGCCCGGCGGTTTGACCCGTGTCGCCCTGCGTGAAGGCTCTCTGGTGGTGAATTCATCCCAGGGTGGCGGAACCAAGGACACCTGGGTGGTCGAGGATTGAAGGAAGCTTGCCATGCTAAGTAGAACTGCCTCGGATTTGTATTGGATGTCGCGTTACCTGGAGCGAGCGGAAAACCTCGCACGGATGCTCGACATCAGTTATTCGCTGTCGCTGATGCCACAGGATGGCCGCGGTGACGGGCTGCACGAACTCGCCATGCCGTTGCTGATTACCGGCACGCTGGACGATTATCTGGAGCGCCACGGCGAGCTGCATGCCGAACGGCTACTGCATTTCTTTGCCTTGGACGCGGCCAATCCGGCCAGCATTTACAGCTGCCTCGGTTCGGCGCGGGCCAGTGCCCATGCTGTGCGTGGGCGAATCACCGCCGACATGTGGGAAAACATCAACGCCACCTGGCTGGAGATTCGCGGGATTGCCGAACAGGGTTTGAGCCGCTACGGCATGAGCCGTTTTTGCGAATGGATCAAGGAACGTTCCCACCTGTTTCGGGGCGCGTCCTACGGCACCATCATGCGTAACGATGCGTTCCGCTTCATTCGTCTGGGAACATTTATCGAAAGGGCTGACAACACGCTGCGCCTGCTCGACGCTCGCTACGAAATGGCCGGCGATCAAGCCGAAGCCGTCAGTGACAGTACGGCGCACGCCTATTATCAGTGGAGCGCATTGCTTCGTGCGCTGTCGTCGTTCGAGGCGTACACCGAGATCTACCGCGACGCCCCCGGTGCCCGGCATGTGGCTGAGTTGCTGTTGCTGCGGGCCGATGTGCCGCGCTCCTTGCGTGCCTGCACGGAGGAAATCGACCAGATCCTCGCCAGCCTGCCGGGGGCTAACGGTCGTCCGGCACAACGCCTGGCCGCTGAGATAGACGCGCGCCTGCGCTACACCGGCATCAACGAAATTCTCGACGAAGGCCTGCACGCCTGGCTGACCGAGTTCATCCCGCTGGTGCGCCAGTTGGGCAACGCCATTCACAGTTCTTACCTGGAGGCTGCATGAGACTTTCCATTAGCCACGAAACCACCTATCACTATGAAGATCAGGTGCGGGCGAGCATCCAGTACCTGCGACTGACACCCCACGACAGCGAGCGTCAGCACGTGCTCAGCTGGCAGCTTGACCTGCCGCGCCCGGTACGCGCGCAACTCGATCCGTTCGGCAACATATTGCACGTGCTGACCATGGACGAGCCGCACGAGGCAATCATCATCGGCGCCCGTGGCCAGGTCGATATCGACGAACTGCGCGAAGCCGAGCATGAAAGCCAGTCGGCGCTGCCGTTTTTGCGTTTCACCCGCCTGACCGAAGCCGACGAAGCGTTGCGAGCGTTCGCGCAAAAGGAATGCAAGACACGTCGGGATCGCACCGCGCTGATCGACTTGATGCATGGCCTTAACCAACATATGACCTACACGCCGGGCTCAACCGAAGTCGACACCAGCGCGGCTCAGGCCTTCGCCGGGCGTTCAGGCGTCTGTCAGGACCACACCCATGCCTTTCTCGCCTGTGCGCGCAGCCTGGGCATTGCGTCGCGTTATGTGTCCGGTTATCTGTACAGCGAGAACAGCGAACACCTGGCCAGCCATGCCTGGGCAGAAGCCTGGCTCGATGATGCCTGGTACAGCTTTGACGTGACCAATGAACTGGCTCGTCCGGAGCGCCACTTGAAACTGGCGGTTGGCCTGGATTACCTGGATGCCTGCCCGGTCCGCGGGATGCGCCGGGGCGGCGGGTGCGAGCAGATGCATGCAAAGGTGTTTGTGTCGCCAACGCCGATGCCGGTTATCTCTGTCCAGCAACAATAATCAGCAGCGTCACAAATCCCTTATAGGAGTGAGCCTGCTCGCGATAGCGGTGTGTCAGTCACAGATTTGCTGACTGGAAGACCGCTATCGCGAGCAGGCTCACTCAGGGGGGATGGGTGTCAGGGTTTAACCTTGCGCCCGGCCATGTGCTTCAAATACCCCACCAGCATGTCCAGATCCCCCTCCGGTAATACCTGCGCGGTAAACCCCGGCATCTTCGCCTGCGGCCACTGGCGCAAGCCTTGCGGATCACGGATATACCGCTTCAGGAAGTCCGCCCCAAAATACTCGGTCGGGTTATACGGAATATTCAGATCCGGCCCGAACTGCGCATCCCCGGCACCGTTCAGTCGATGGCACGCCAGGCAGTTCTTTTGAAACAACGCAAAACCTTGATTGACTGGATTGTCCGCTTTCAAGGCCGGATCCGGCAGCAGGGCAGGGAAACGTTCGGCCACCGGTGCCATACGCTTGATGCTCGCCACTTGGAACGGCCATTGCTCGGGGCTGATATTGCCCGCTTGAGGATCCGTCCAGACCAGATAAAACGGCCCGGCACTCGGCTTGCCTTCAGACAACGCTGGCCACGGTTTGGCTGGGTCTTCAATCGCCAACCAAGCCTGCGCACCCTGGGTGTTGAGCAACGGTGCAGCGGCCAACTCGGCGGCGAATCCGTCCAGCGCCACGGCTTGCAGATGGTCAGCTGGCTTGATGCCGGTCAACAACGCCGCCAGCGGCACCGCTTGATAACTCATTTCCCGTTTGTAGGAAACGTCGTCAGCAATGCGCAGGGTCTGGAGTTGCGGGTGCTTGAGCAGCTCCTCGGTCTGCCAGGTGCGACTGCTCGCGCCCAGCTCAAGGTTCAGCTGTGCGGCAAACAGAGGCGTGCTGAACAGCAAGGCCCCGATCAGACTGAGCGTTTTCAATAGATCGCCATCCATGTCGTGAAAGTGCCACAAAGGTTGGCACACCCACGCTGGCTCGGGTAGCGAGCCAGTCACATTTTTAGAATGACGATATAAATACCTGACGCCGTATTTTTTTACCGACTAGCCAATCACCTTGGTCAGATTCGGCAAAATCAACAACAGCGTGGTAGCGAAAAGAATGAGCCCGGCTTGACGTACTTTCGAATGTTTGAACATGGCTTGACCGCCTTTTTTGTTATTTCCTGATGCCTGCCTGCATATCTCCATGACGGCAGAGCGTTGCACTTCCTGTCAGACGAGCGCCTCGGCAAAACCCGACGACAACTTCGTACACTTCACCTTAGAGCCCACGTCACCCGTGGTTTAGATCTATTTCGTATGGGACTTGCATAAAAAGCTATAAAAAAGTCATGAGGCCTATTGCCAGCTTCTTGGGCGCCCTTTTGCTAGACAGCTCCGTGTCCTGAATCGGTGAATCCCATTGTTCACTACCGTCCGTCTGAGCGTGTCCGTCAACGTCTGTGAGCGCTGCGGTCATTGAATCCGCGGCGGCTCGGCATAAGAGTGAGTGCTCAGTATTTACTCACTGCCCAGGTTCGAGGACGTCATGACCCAAGCTTTGATATTCGATGCGTTACGCACGCCCCGCGGCAAAGGCAAGGCCGATGGCGCCCTGCACAGCGTCAAACCGGTCAATCTGGTGGCCGGGTTGCTGACGGCGCTGCAACAGCGCACCTCGCTCGATACCAGCCAGGTCGATGATGTTGTGCTCGGCTGCGTGACGCCTATTGGTGATCAAGGCTCCGATATCGCCAAGACCGCGACCCAAGTGGCGGATTGGGACGTCAGCGTCGCGGGTGTGCAGATCAACCGTTTTTGCGCTTCGGGCCTTGAGGCGGTGAACCTCGGCGCGATGAAAGTGCGCTCCGGTTTCGAAGACCTGGTGGTGGTCGGCGGTGTCGAGTCGATGTCCCGCGTGCCAATGGGCAGTGACGGCGGGGCCTGGGCGCTGGACCCGGAGACCAATCTGCACAGCCATTTCACCCCGCAGGGCGTGGGCGCTGACCTGATCGCCACCCTTGAAGGTTTCAGCCGCCAGGACGTCGATGCCTACGCGCTGCACTCGCAACAGAAAGCAGCGCGGGCGCGGGCGAACGGTTCGTTCAACAAGTCACTGGTGCCGGTGCAGGATCAGAACGGCATCATCCTGCTCGATCACGATGAGTTCATTCGCGCCGACTCCACCCTGGAAGGCTTGGGCAAGCTCAAGCCGAGCTTCGAGATGATGGGGCAGATGGGCTTCGACGCCACGGCGTTGCGCGTCTACAGCCATGTCGAACGGATCAATCACGTTCACACGCCGGGCAACAGTTCCGGGATTGTCGATGGCGCCGCGCTGATGCTGATCGGTTCCGAAGCCAAGGGGCGGGCGCTGGGCTTGCAGCCACGGGCGCGGATCGTCGCCACGGCGGTCACCAGCACCGACCCTACCATCATGCTCACCGGCCCCGCGCCGGCCACCCGTAAAGCTCTGGCCAAGGCCGGCCTGCGGGTTGAGGACATCGACCTGTTCGAAGTCAATGAAGCGTTTGCCTCGGTGGTGCTCAAATTCATCAAGGACATGGCCGTCGACCCGGACAAAGTCAACGTCAACGGCGGTTCCATCGCCATGGGCCACCCGCTGGGCGCCACGGGGTGCGCGATTCTCGGCACGCTGCTCGATGAGCTGGAAACCCGACGCCTGCGCTATGGCCTCGCGACGCTGTGTGTCGGCGGCGGCATGGGCATTGCCACCATCATCGAACGCCTCTGAGCCCCCGACTATCAAAGGAAACATGTTCATGACTGAAGCCATTCGTTACGAAAAAGGTCAGGACCAGATCGTCGTCCTGACCATCGACTTGCCGGGCCAGAGCGCCAACACTATGAACGCGGTCTACCGCGAAGCCATGGCCGCCTGCGTGGCCCGCCTGGTCGCTGAAAAGGACAGCATTGCCGGGGTCATCATCACTTCGGCGAAGAAGACGTTCTTCGCCGGCGGCGACCTCAATGAACTGATCAAGGTCGGCAAACACGAAGCCAAAGCGTTCTACGACATGGTGCTGACGCTTAAGGGACAATTGCGCACCCTGGAAACCCTTGGCAAACCGGTGGTGGCCGCGATTAACGGCGCAGCATTGGGCGGCGGCTGGGAAATTTGTCTGGCGTGCCATCACCGCGTGGCGCTGGACAATCCGGCCGTTCAACTCGGCCTGCCGGAAGTCACCCTTGGCCTGTTGCCGGGGGGCGGCGGGGTGGTGCGCATGGTGCGGATGCTGGGGATTGAGAAATCCTTGCCGTACCTGCTCGAAGGCAAAAAAGTCCGACCACAACAGGCGTTACAGGCCGGCTTGATTGACGAGTTGGCGAAAAATCCTGACGAATTGCTGAGCAAGGCACGGGCCTGGATTCTGGCCAACGCAACGGCAATTCAGCGCTGGGACGTGAAGGGTTATCAGATCCCGGGCGGTACGCCGTCGAACCCGAAAGTCGCGCAAATGCTCGCCATCGCGCCGTCGATCCTGCGCAGCAAAACCCAAGGCTGCATGCCCGCGCCGGAAAAAATCCTCTGTGCGGCGGTTGAAGGTGCTCAGGTGGATTTCGACACCGCGCACCTGATTGAAACCCGTTACTTCACCGAATTGACCACCGGCCAAATCTCGAAAAACCTGATCGGCACGTTCTGGTTCCAGCTCAACGAAATCAATGCCGGCGGCTCGCGGCCTCAGGGTTTCTCCCCCTACTTGACGCAAAAAGTCGGGGTGCTCGGCGCCGGGATGATGGGCGCGGGCATCGCGTTTGTCAGCGCATCGGCGGGCATCGAGGTGGTGCTCAAGGACATCACCCTGGCAGCAGCAGAGAAGGGCAAGGCCCATTCGGCAGCGCTGCTGGACAAGAAAGTCGCGCGGGGCCAGATGATTGCCGAGCAGCGTGAAGCGATTCTGGCGCGGATCCGCACCACCGAAAGCGATGCGGACCTGGCCGGTTGCGATTTGATCATCGAGGCGGTATTCGAGGACCGTGAGCTCAAGGCCAAGGTCTCGTCGGCCGCGCAAAAAGTCGTCGGCCCGGCTGCGGTGATTGCCTCAAATACCTCGACCTTGCCAATCAGCGGCCTGGCCACTGCGGTGCCGGATCAGAGCAAATTCATTGGACTGCACTTCTTCAGTCCCGTGGAAAAAATGCCGTTGGTGGAAATCATCAAAGGCGCCCACACCAGCGACGAAACGCTGGCTCGCGGGTTTGATTTCGTCCTGCAAATCAAGAAAACCCCGATTGTGGTCAACGACAGTCGCGGTTTCTTTACTTCGCGGGTATTCGGCACTTTCACCAACGAAGGCATCGCCATGCTCGGCGAAGGCGTCAGCGCGCCGATGATCGAAACCGAAGCGCGAAAGGCGGGCATGCCCATTGGGCCTCTGGCTATCTCTGACGAAGTTTCCCTCAGCCTCATGAGCCATATCCGCCAGCAAACGGCTAAAGACCTGCAAGCAGAAGGGAAACCTTTGCCAGAGCACCCGGCGTTTGCCGTGATCGACTTGCTGCTCAACGAATACAAACGGCCCGGTAAAGCGGCAGGCGGCGGTTTCTACGAATACCCGGCCGCTGGCCAGAAACATCTGTGGCCAGCGCTGAAAAGCCGATTCGAGAGGCCTGACGGGCAGATTTCGCCAAAGGATGTGCGTGATCGCCTGCTGTTCGTGCAAGCCATCGAGACCGTTCGCTGTGTGGAGGAGGGCGTGTTGACGTCGACGGCAGACGCGAACGTCGGCTCGATCTTCGGCATCGGTTTTGCGGCCTGGACCGGCGGTGCGTTGCAATTCATCAATCAGTACGGCGTGCAAGACTTCGTCGCCCGCGCCCAATACTTGGCCGCGCAGTATGGTGAGCGCTTCAATCCGCCGGCCTTGTTGCTGGAAAAAGCCGCTAAAGGGGAGGCGTTTTAAGGGACCGGTGACGCCTCTCGGGGCTTGCCTTGGAACGGTGTTTCGAGGCAGGCTCTGGGGTGTGCATTATTCCCATCACGTGTCAGGTATTTTTTATGTCGTTACGCATCTGCATTCTGGAAACCGACATCCTGCGTCCAGAATTGGTCGACCAATATCAGGGCTACGGGCAGATGTTCAAACACCTGTTTTCGCAGCAACCTATCGCGGCAGAGTTCACGGTCTATAACGTGATGCAGGGCGAATACCCAAGCGATGAGCTGAACTTCGACGCTTATCTGGTCACCGGCAGCAAGGCCGACTCTTTCGGCACCGACCCGTGGATCGAAACCCTCAAGACCTACTTGCTGACCCGCTACGAGCGCGGCGACAAACTGCTGGGCGTGTGTTTCGGCCATCAGTTGCTGGCGCTGTTGCTGGGCGGCAAAAGCGAGCGTGCAACCCAAGGCTGGGGCGTCGGCACCCACAGCTACAAACTCGCCGCCAAGGCGCCGTGGATGAGCCCGGTCAGGGAAGAGTTGACCTTGTTGATCAGCCACCAGGATCAGGTGACCTCGCTACCGGAAAACGCCACGGTCATCGCTTCCAGCGATTTCTGCCCGTTCGCCGCTTACCACATCAACGATCAAGTGCTGTGCTTCCAGGGGCATCCGGAGTTCATTCACGATTATTCGCGCGCGCTGCTGGACATCCGTCAACAAGCGTTGGGCGAGCAAATCTACTCCAAAGGCGTGGCCAGCCTTGAGCATGAGCATCATGGCGCTACCGTTGCGGAGTGGATGATGCGGTTTGTGGCGCACAAGCCAGAAACGGTTTAACGGGCTGACACGAAACCTGTGGCGAGGGAGCTTGCTGTGGTGAGGGGGCAAGCCCCCTCGCCACACAAGCCCCCCTCGCTACAGGTAAGCAAGCCGTTACAACCACCCCGATTTCTTGAAACTTGCCCACAACCCTGTGCATCCCATCACAATAAACCCCAGCACCCCAAAATACCCGTATTGCCACGCCAGCTCGGGCATGTTCTGGAAGTTCATCCCGTAAATCCCGGCCACCGCCGTCGGAAACGCCAAAATCGCTGCCCACGCCGCAAACTTGCGCTGCACCACGCTCTGGCGTGAAGCTTCCAGCAGCACTCCAATCTCAATCGTCTGGCTGGCAATGTCCGCCAGGGTTGTCAGGTCTTCCATCTGCCGCGTCACGTGAATCTGCACATCACGGAAGTACGGGCGCATGTTCTTGTCGATGAACGGGAAGCTCAGCTTCTGCAGCTCCTCACCGATCTCCACCATCGGCGCCGCATAACGACGCAGACGCAATACGTCGCGGCGCAGGCCGTGAAGTTTCTGGATGTCATGTTCATTCAGCGCACTGCACAACACGTTGCGTTCCAGCTCATCGATCTCGGCATGGATCGCTTCGCCCATCGGCTGGTAGTTTTCAATCACGAAATCGAGGATGGCATAGAGGACGAAATCTTCCCCGTGCTCAAGTAACAAGGGACGCGCCTCACAACGCTGTCGGACATAGGCGTAGGACGCCGAGTGGCCATTGCGTGCGGTAATGATGTAACCGTTGCCGGCAAAGATATGAGTCTCGATGAACTCCAGTTTGCCTTCGTTACGAATCGGCGAATACGTGACGATAAACAGTGCATCGCCGAACGTTTCGAGCTTCGGTCGGCTGTGCTTTTCCAGGGCATCTTCGATGGCCAGTTCATGCAGGTTGAACTGGCGTTGCAGGTTGGCCAGTTCCTGGGCGTTCGGCTCTTCAAGGCCGATCCAGACAAAGTGGCCAGGCTTTGCAGCCCAGGCAGCGCCTTCGTCGAGGGTGATATTGGTGACTTTCTTACCAGCGCTGTAAACGGCAGCAGCAACAACTCTACCCATGATTCAGGTTCACTTCTTATTAGCAGATGGCAGTGGCAGGCAATCTTCAGCTTAGCCTTGTCTGCTGTTTGAGAGTGAGCGAACTCTGCAGAGTTCGAAGGGAGAAGTTCGCGGGTAAAAGAAAACCCGCACCAGGCGGGTTTCCTTTTACGCAGCTTGCAGTTGCCGATCCATCGAAGCGATGCACTCGCGCATCTGCTCGCGGCACTGATCCATCAGCATGGACATGTCGTCCAGGCTCAATCCCGCTGTCGGAATCGCAGGCAACGAGCGAATCAGAATTCTCCCACTGCGCCAACGGTTCAATCGCATGTGTTTGACGTAACTGCTGACACACACTGGCACGATCGGCACGCCGGCAGCAATTGCCATCTGGAACGCGCCTTTCTTGAACGGCAGCAACTCTTCGCCAAGGTTGCGCGTGCCTTCCGGGAAGACCCAGATCGAAGTGTCTTCATGCTGCAAGGTGTGCGTGGTGGTCAGCATCGCCTGGCGCGCCTTTTGCGCATTGCCGCGGTCGATCAGCACGTTACCGGCCAGCCAGAACAGCTGCCCGAACAGTGGCACCCACTTAAGGCTTTTCTTGCCGATGCATACGGTGCGGCGGGGCACCACGTTGCCGAACACAAACAAGTCGTAGTTGGACTGGTGATTAGCGACGATCACGCAGCTGTCTGGCATGTTCATCAATGGCGCGACATCGGTCTTCACCCGTAAACGCAAAATACACATCGCCGGCCACGCATACAGACGTGCGCACAAACGGCTGTTGTCCGGGTTGAACGGGCGACACAGGCCCAGAATCACCCCAAGCACACCGGCCAGAATAAAGTGTAGGCCCATCAAGAACATACGAAACACAAACAGCATTTGCAGGCCCCACCGGTACAAAAGGTGGCGCAGTGTACGGATGTGCACTGTTTTCGGCAATTGCCACTAAAGAGGGGGATAAAGGTGATGTTTGTGAGCATGTTTCTGACTTGTTGGTCAGACGCGTTCTAGAGCGGTTACAGACTTTTCAACGCGGCGCGTAAGAAAGAGCCCGACACGACGGTCGGGCTTTCCGGTTCAGCAAGTTTGGGCTTAACCCAAATGCTCCTGGTCCAGGATGATCGCGTTGTCCAGCGTCTCCAGCAACGCCTTGCGTACTTTCAGCTTGGTGTTCTTGTGCGCGGTCATGTTGATCTTCTTCAACTGACGAGCCGCCGCCAGCGCTGCGCCTTGCAACTCTTCGGCCGACACCACCACGTCGAGGAAACCGGCATCCACTGCGCTCTGCGGGTTAAACATCTCACCATTGATCACAGAGCGGTGGAACGCCGACTTGCGCAGACGATCACGTGCGATCTCGATACCGGCGTGGTGCATGGTCATGCCGATCTGCACTTCGTTCAGACCAATGCTGAACGGGCCCTCGACACCAATGCGGTAATCCGCCGACAACAGCAGGAACGCACCCTTGGCCACAGCATGCCCAGGGCACGCCACGATCACCGGGAACGGGTGAGACAGCAGGCGACGGGCCAGGGTCGAACCGGCAGTGACCAACGCCACCGCTTCTTTAGGGCCGGACGTCATCACCTTCAAGTCGTAACCACCCGACAAAATCCCGGGCGTGCCGGTAATGATCACCACCGCACGATCAGTCACCGCCTGATCCAGCGCAGCGTTAAACGCAGCAATCACGTCGGGCGAGATGGCATTGACCTTGCCATTGCTCAAGGTCAGGGTCGCGATACCGTCTTCGAGATGGTAGGAAATCAGTTCACTCATGTTGTGTTCCTTTTGTTTTTAGTTAGCTAAAGCCCTTTAATTTAAAGGGTTTGATTGATTTGCTCGTGTTGAGGTTGTTCCGCTTTTCTTTGCGTAGTGTCCACAAAGTGTCCGCGGTTGACAGCGAGAGGGTTCAAATTGACCACCTCTGCAAGGTGGCCAGGGCTGAAGTGGGCATAGCGGATAGTCATTTCCAGTGTTGAATGTCCAAGCACCCGCTGCAATGTGAGGATGTCTCCGCCGTTCATCATGTAGTGACTGGCAAAGGTATGACGCAGGACATGCGTGACCTGGCCCTTCGGTAAGCCAAGGTCTAATTCGTTTACGACGTCGGCAAAGGTGTACCAGGTTTGCCGGTATGACGACTTGAACGGCATAGACTCTGTAAGCAATTTCTCTAGCACCGGCGTGATTGGAACTGTGCAGTTCTTGGCTGACTTCGTTCGAGTGAATTGAATACGACCGTCCCTCACTTGCCCTGGCTCCAGATTCGCCGCTTCTGCCCACCGTGCGCCAGTAGAAAGGCAGACGCGTGCGATGGCACTGACGTCTGATTCTTCTTCGTCCAGTCGCGACAGCAGCAGCGATATTTGTTCGTTGGATAGATAGGCCATCTCACTTTGATCGAACTTCAAGGCCCGGACCTTGGACAAGGGGTTTTCACCTTGCCACTCCCCCAAGCGTTCCAGCTCGTTGAACACGGCACGTAGGTAGCTCAGTTCGTGATTTGCCGTGTTCGCTGTGATTGGCGCAGTGGCTCCGTTCCGTTTACCAGACTCGTCTACCATTGCGCGGCCCCATTTGCCGGCAAGTCGATCTGATCGGTACTGGGTGAAGCTACTCGCGGTGAAGTCAGAAGCCCGAGGATCGCCCAGGTTTTTGACCATGCGCTCAAGAAAGGCTAGGCATTTCTCACCTCTCTTGAGGTGGCAGCCGTGGAGCCTGAACCATAGAGCAACGAGGTCTGAAAGCCGGCGTTCGTCTTGTTTGGGCTTCTTTTCAAACTCGCCTTTGGCACCGTCCCCCATCAAGCGGCGCTCGTAAACCATCGCTTCGTTTTTGGTTCGGAATTTTTTCCGAACGCGCGCGCCCGCGCGTCCATCCGGTCGACAGTCCACGAGCCATTCGCCGGAATCTATTTTTTTTATCGACATGGTGTTGTCTAGACCGGACTGATCTGCCCGCACTGGGGACAGGTGGTATCCGTTACTAACCACAACGCATATTTCATAAAGCGCGGATGCTTCGTGAGCTTAAAAAGCTCAAGCGAGCTGATCGCACTTCTACGATTCAACTCGTAGCTTTTCCACGTCGAAAGATTGATCCCAAGCGCCTCACACAACTCGGCCTGTGTCAGGCCTTCGCTCAGGCGAATCTCTTTTAGCTTTTCAAAAAGCTCCATAGCTCCCCTTGACAGGTGTACGTTCGCGACCATGACTTTGGTCGCGAACGTACACCATTTCAGAAAATGTTCCACGGAGCTTAACAAATGCAGATCACCATCGACACGCCATATGTGACCCCTACTGAGTTTGCTCGGCGTGCGGGTCTAACTGAGCGCTCAGTTCGCCACAAAATTGATCAAGGAATGATTCTGGTCAGAGAAAAGCAACCAGGTGAAAAAGGGACCGTGTTCGTCAACATGATTTATTTGGCTATTGAAGCCGCTGAACAGGCCGAGCGCGTTCTGGGCGGTAGAGCCAAGAATGCAAAAGGTGCGGCGTGATGGGGCAGCGCATGCCATTCGACCGTGAAGTCTTCGACAAGATTTATCGCGACGACGTAGTTCCGGCTCTGGAAAACGACCGCGAACTCGACTTCCTGAGCATCACCGCAAAGTCTTTTCAAAAGGGGAAGTGCCCACGCTGTGGCAAACGTGAGTTGTTCATCAGCCGCGAAAAGCCCTTTGTTGAATTCACATCTCGCGGAGCATGTCCATGGGGCCAGTCCGCCGCCTGACAATGCGGCGGAATTCAGTGCGGCGGGAGCGATGACCAGCCAGCTGTCAGGCCTGTTGAAGCCAATCACCGAATAGTAAAAGCCCGCCAATGGGCGGGCTGAACCTACGGTGCTTCACCAGCTTCCGTAGGGGATACCGTTTTTCTCGATGTAGCGTTTAGAGTCTTCGTCCAAAGGGAAATAGCTTCCATGGGAGAGTCCTAAATTAGGCCCCTTGGGCTCTATTTCGGCTTGGCCGCGTGCGACTTTTACCGCATGCATACACTCATCAAGTACCCAGACTTGCACCACACCGCCTGGTGCAAGGCCAAATCGTACGGACGCACTTTTGGGGAGTGCGTCCGCTTCGGGGGCACTTAGACAGTTTTGCGTCAGTGCTTTCCGCATGACTTGTCGTGCACTCTCCGGTATCTCAATCCAGCCTTGATAGGTTTGGGGCTCGGCTAATGACTGCCAGCGAACATAGATCCGCACCGGAAGCTTGGCATCCCTGACATCTCTTTCGGAGCCGCCGCCTTTCACAGTCCACCCACGGGCGCCCTCAGCGCCGTTTTTACCGCCCTGAGATGCCCAACCGCTGCCAATCCGACGGTACAGGTTCCCATCGACATCGACAGTGGCGCTGTCCTCAACCCAGCCATCCATTGCATAAGGAGTGACGAAACCCAACGCCCACGGTCCAGCGTCGGGATCCGAACGTCCCCAGGACTGGCCTGACGCTTGGCAACCGCTCATCAACAGAGCCCCCAGCAAGATCCATAATGTTCGCATATCCGTGACTCCTAGTCGGGTACATGGGGATGTTGGACACGGATCCCGTCCGTAGTCGGGGCATTAAAGTAGAGTAAACCCGCACTGGTTCGAGGCGCTGAACCTTGCAGGATTGTCGGTGGGTTCCAGTTGGCCGAGGTGTGAATGTACCGCAACTTGAGCAGTTGCTCCTCGGCGGGCGTTGTACTGTAGTCACCCGCAACAAAGCGGTCACACAGTGCCTGAAGTTCCGCTGGGATGGTATAGGTCGAATACTGCTCATCAAGGCGCTTAAATCGCACACCCCGTTGCTTGGCCAGCTCGTACATGACCCGTAGGTAAACCCGCGACAATTCACCTCGTACGGGGCGCTTGAGCTGCAACGCCGCGTAGACGCGCTTGTAAGGGTTCAAGCGGTCTTGCTGAGAGGGAGGCAAGCTCCGAACATAGGGGGTCACGATCTCCAGCATCTCGGACGGCCAACCTTTGGCCTCCCACTGAGCCTTCACCTTTTGCGCATCGCGATAAATCGAGGTGTATTTCACGTCCGTGGTGGCGGGCACATCCAGCGCCTGCATCGGACTGATCAGCAGGTTTTCTTCGGATTCAGGAAAATACCCACCGCCAAGGTCCGAGTGCACACCAGGCAATGTGATTTCCAGGTGGTCGGGTTTGACTCGGGTCAATGCGAAGTTGGCGCGGATTTCATCTCGGGCAGACAATTGGACGACATTGGGGAACAAGCTGCGAGGCAGGTACAGTTTGAGCCCTGGGGCTGTTTGGCTGCGTACATAGCCCAAATTGGCCAAGCCGCCGACTGACGGCACGGTATCAAACAATCCGATAAAGCCCATGTTGATATCGCGTTGGTATTCACCGCTGAATGTTTCGTAAAACGCACGTCGGAACATCTTGATGGTTTGCCCCAGGGGGCCTTGCTGACCTAGAGCCACCTCATTGGCAAAGTGGCGTGCAGCCGCAGCACCTCGGCTGAACCCAAAAGTGTCGAACGTTAGGTTGGTGATTTTAGCGGTTGGGTTGGTTTGGGCGAATTCGAAGATGACTCTGCCTATTTTACTAAAGGTCCCCTCTACTTTGGCGCTCACGCCCGACGCGCCCCGTCCCATGCCGGCACCCAGCATGCTATCTGCTTCACCGGACGACGTGCCTATACCGTCAATGTAGAGCATTCGAAACAGCTGATTCTGCTCGCCAGTTTTTTGAGCTTTGTCAGGAGAAAAATACAAACTACTGAGCTTTTTGACGTTTGTTTCATCACCTGCATAGCTACTGTCTGGATCAGCCATGTACGGTTTGCATGACGGATCCCGGTCTTCGGGCTTGATGGGATGGACAGCGCCGCACAACAGCCCCAACACGCCGTTATTGGCATTGTTTAGCGTGCCATCAAAGAACACGCCGATGCGCAGCGTGATATCCACAGGCTGTTCTTCCTCCAGCTCCTCCTCCTCTTCTTCCTCCTCTAAAACCGAATCGTCAGCAGCAGCGGCCGGCGGTGGCGTGGGCGAAGGGGCAATAACGGGGGGCTGCAAGCTGACCGGTTGAACAAGGTGAGCAGGCATCGGGCTAACCGGCGAAATAGGTGCAGGGGTGAAGCTGTTGCCGATGATGATGGTCGATGACCCGCCCGTGATGGTGTCACCGTGGCTACCTTGCGAACCGGTGACCAGGGCGGCGTGACCATTGATCTGTACCGAGGACATGGCGGCCATGGTCAAGACACTGCCGCAGGTGGTGCAGTCTGTTACCCGAGCAGCTGGCAGACCATCAAAAAACACATTGGGTGAGCCGGATTCGATGGCGGTTCCACCACAGCGGGGACAGCTCACAGCATCGCTCTTACGTGCAGCAGGTTTGCCGGACATTGTTGACTTCCATATCAATATTCAGAGGCAGCACCATGCTGACACTCCTTGTAGAAAGCAATCAGGTATTCCCTGACGCTCGCGACTAACACCCATCACTCTGTGATTGCTATTCAGCCAAAGTCGCCGGGCCGGCCGGTAGTGGCCCTAACTCGACGACAGCGCCCTGTGCGCGATACGGGACGGTTCGTCCTCGCTCAGTGTCTGCATGCTTCGGTGCATGTGCATCCCCATTGCACGGTCTTCTGTCCTACACAGGAAAACTCTTGCGAGAAGAAAACGAAGGCAAGGAACGCACTTTTCCCCCTCCCGCCGACGGGTTCTACACATTTTTTTTGCGAAAACATATATATGGTGAAAAAAGCCGTTTGACCCAAGCTGGCTGCGGGATTTGGTGCGGTGGGGGGTATTCATTTTGTGAGCGATTTTGCAAGGAAATGAAACATCACTTCACCCAGGACGAATAGGGTATCTAGGAAGAAAGCGCAGAGAAGCTCCCTTTTTGTTGATCGAAAACTCGAAAATCCTGATGCGAGCGAATTTTTATAGTGGTACTGAGCTGTTTTTGCCGCATCGTACCTAAAGAGCAAAAAGTGCGAACCCCACGGCAGGGACTTGCGAGATGAGGCTTCGCGTATTTCTCGGCGCTTCACCGGCACCTTGCGGATAAAAGCACACTCGGGCAATGTGACATCAGCCTCAATTAACATGCACGGAGCGCCACATGTCATTCGCAGATTTTATGACCGATACAATCACCATAAGAAAAAGCACTGGCGAGGTTTTCGAAAACCTAAAAGCAAGTGTCCAGTCCGGTGAGATCTTTCTGGATCGCTCAGATGTTCTTGTAGAGCCAAAAGACTTAATCGAACGGAAAATGTCCAACGGGGGCGTGGAGACTTTTGATGTTATTGATCCGGGCTTTCATGAGGCTTTTCATGGCATCAATGCTCATTATCAAATGAAGGTGAGAAAGCTCGGATTGCCAGAGGCTAAGCAGCGTGCTCATTCTATTACTTATAATATTACGGGTCACAATGCACGTATCAACAATGATTCTGTCGATAACTCGGTAAATACTGTAAGCATAGGTGGAGAACTACAGGAGTACGTTGGGGCTCTTAGGCAGATAGTTGATAGTATTGACGATGCAAGACAAAAGAAGGATGCCTCAGAAATATTAGATAGTGTAGAGTCGCAATTGGCGTTGCCAAAACCTAGCAAGACAGTTATTTCAGTGTTGTTAGGGGCGCTTCCGCATTTAGCAAGTATTAGCTCGCTGGCCTCTGCAATTATTGGTGCTCTTTAGTATCAGTGTGTGAATTGTTTCAGAGTACAGGTGGGATTGTAGCTGCAATCCCATTTGCGATATTTGCATTTGGAGATGGTTAATGGGGCAGGCGAAGTTACGCGGAACAAAAGCAGATCGCGTTAAGGAAGCGTTAGATCGTGAAAGGGAAGAAAAGCAGAAAGTTGCTGGTCGGCGAAGAGTTGTCGGTCAGAAAATTGCTGCGTTCAACAAGCTTTATCAGACTAAGGTTTGCTTGGCACCCCACGAGTGCCATGAAGGACCAATAGTCTCGGCGCACACTCTATCTCTCGAAGCTTTTCTAAGACCTATATCAAGAGAAGGTTGCGTTTACGCTATCAAAAAAAGCGTTAGTAACGATCGAACGAAATTTCCTTTGAGTCTGGAACTCCATGGCTTAAGGGATGTGTCAGTTTTTAACGGATTCTGTCGGGCGCATGATCGCGATCTTTTTGCATGCATAGAAACACGTCCAATCGAATTTAGCCCAGAACAGCTCTTTATGCTTGCTTACCGAGCTGTGGCACGCGAAAGCTACTTCAAACGTAAACAGCATGAGTCGTTTCCTACGCTAGAGCAATTTGCTGCCATGCATGGCATAAAAGAAGAAATCGCATATACAGAAATGGCGGAGCAATATCTTTCTGAGGTTCTTTCCGGAGCATCAGAGATCGAGGCGCTAAAAAGCGAGTTGGATAAGTTGTTGGTGGCTAAGGACTGGGGTCGGCTTGTATCTCGCGCAATTGTTTTCCCAGAGTCGCCGTCAGTTGTGGCTTCTTTCGCGTTTCAACCGTCAGCGGATTTGAACGGCAATCGACTTCAAGATATGTCAGACAAATACGCAGAGTTGTCACATGCAATGGTTTCGATTATTCCCGTTAAAAATGGTAGTGCAGCTGTTTTTTCGTGGTTGGACACAGCGAATAACGCTCCTTTGAAATTTTTCGATTCTCTAGCCCAATCAGGGGCGCCCACAAAAGCGGTAATACATGCTGCGCTCGATCTCAGCGAAAATATTGCAATTTCTCCTGAATGGTATGAGTCGCTAACTCCGGTTGCCAAATATTACGTCAAGTCCCGAATACTAAATCTTGCCCAAGATGAAATTTATGCTGCTCGCGGCAATCCATTAAAACGTTCACCCAACCTTGGGGATTGGGGGGAGCCGACATATTTGTAGGGCGAGGATAAGTTGGTTTTCAGCAATATGTTTTTTTGCTTGCACTTCGACCTATAGACGAACGCTGGAGAGTTAAAGTGTGGGAGTTTTTTGCTTCGGATGTTGGCAAGGTCGCACTAGGCGGTTTGATAGCTATCACGGGACAGCTACTGGTGTTTTTACTCGGATGGGCAAAGGAGGCCCGAGTTTCAGGAAAAAAACGCGAGTTGGAGGCACAACACCTTGGCATCCGATTAGTCTTGGTTTTGGAAAAGTTTGTGGGGGATTGCTACTCGGCGGTTAACGATCAGACGTACACCGATGAGCAGGGATACACTCGGAACGCGGTCCCTAACCCTCAGTTTTCTCTGCCTCAGGAGGGGGATTACCGAGCGTTGCCGGCTAAGCTAATGTACGACGTGATGTCGATGCCAAGTCGCTTAGACGCGGTCATGGAGGGGATGTCGTCCTGTCACGAGTATGCTTCACCTCCGGATTTTGACGAGTATTATTCCTACCGCATCGAGTCACTATCCAAGCTGGGTTTGAGCGCTATGGCGCTGATCGAGTCGCTTTGCGATAAATATAAAATCCCGTCACCTGAACGAGCTGGGTATTACGAGCCTAAAGAAGCTTTCCTCGGTTATTTGGCTAAGACGGCCGAAGCGGATCGACGGCGTGCCGAGCGACAAGCAAAAATTCATTCGACGATTACCTCGGGATAGGATTCGCAATCATTGGACGGTTTTGATCAGCTCAATTTTCATCAAGTGAAGGAGGTCGAGTGGACATCAGCAAAATTCGAGCAGGCAAGCGAGTGAGCGTGCCTAGAGAAAAGGTATTGCAACGACGACCCTGGGAAGAACCGTACGGAACCGTCGTAGGAACTGTCACCCCGAACGGTGTGTCAGTTCGACTTGACGGGGAGTGCGCAACGATCATCAGGGTCCGGCCTGAAGATCTGGATGATGAGTAGAGCTATTTACTCGATACACAAAACTCTCCTTGGGCCTCGCCAGTGATTAGTTCAGGGACGCCTTCTCGGGGCACCTTAACGACCCAGACTCCATTAAATTCAGGGGTCTGGATTGTCGTCATGTGAGTCTCTATGAGTGCAAACGACTCGTTAATAATGTTGGATAGCTCACTGATCAACAAATCAAAGCCGTCGTGTTTGCTCCATAGGTTTGCCGAGTGAAGGTGCCGGCCAAGGCGATCGTAGATTTTTACAAAGCGTTTTTTCGACAGTACTCCCTCGTTCCTACGATCAAAGAACCACGAGCCGTCAGGCTGGCGGACCGCAGGAATCAACGGGGTAGGGTAGAAGTCAGAATTGATCTTGCTCAAAATCTGCAAGATTTTGGTCGCACGATAATCCTTGGTGAAGTCAGGCTGATCTTCACATCTGGAGCGAAACTCCTCGTACCGCACTTTGTGTGGCGCAATCGACGCGAAGGCTATTGCTTCCATAGACTTTTTCAGTTGAAGAATTGCAGCATCAGCTTCAGGGGGCGAGCCGCTCACCTGGAAATTCTTCAAGAAGGCCTCGCTCGCACGTAATCGCATAGAGCATTCGGTCATCTTCTCCAGATAAATTTCTTTCGCCGATCCTGTCGATGCGGGCTTTCGGGACATGGGGGCAATCCTGTGTGGGTGTCGCGGAACGCCAGAGTGTCCACATACTGTCCACCTCCTGCGAGAATATTTTCAGAGAGTGGTAGAAAATATCCCCAAAGGCGCCGTGATCATGGATGTGGCGTAACGAGCGTTAGGGTGATGGGCTGGTAGGAAATCAACTCACTCATGACGCTATTCCTTGTATGAAAGTTGAGGCAGACGTTACCCACCGCGGCACGTCAGGTAAAGCGCTGTGACTGACCCGCCAGTCACCCTTTCCCCGCCGGACAAGCGTGGCCCGCCACACCCGCCGCACATTCCCCTCTATATAGAAGAGGGCGCGAAGCCGGAGATTGGCAGGTTTGCCATGGACAGCAACCCGCCGGAATGACTAAAACGCTAAGCGCATGAAAATTCTGCAAAAAAAATTTGCCATCGGAAAAGGTTTCGACTACATTAGCGCGCCTCGACAGACAGAACTTGTTTGACGAGATACGGTGAAGTGTCCGAGTGGCTTAAGGAGCACGCCTGGAAAGTGTGTATACAAGAAATTGTATCGAGAGTTCGAATCTCTCCTTCACCGCCAAATTCGATGTAACCAGAACCCCTGATTTCGAGAGAAATCAGGGGTTTTGTGGTTTCTGGTGTCTAGGTTTTGAGAGTGGCGCTGTCGTTTCTGAAATTTATGTAGGACAAGTCGCTGGCTTGTGGGAAGTAGTGCTGGAAAGCCAGGTGATTGGGGCGTCTACAAGGTTTAGCGTCTCAAATGAGCCATCTCGATAAGAGGTTTTCGTTTTGTGCCTTCGGGTTCAAGATGAAAGGGCAGCACATATGACGGCTCCCCCTTCATTCGGAATGCAGTTACGCGTGTTATGCAGGAAATGACCATGAAACAGGCTGGACTCGAAAAGGTCCACGTAGAGATCATCAAGTTGCTCGCTGAGCAGCGCAAGCTGAATGCTGAAGCGGGCAAGCTGAGTGCCGAGGCGGGCAAGATGACCCGTGAAACCTTTTGGTATCCGGTGGCGATAGCCATTGGGCTGATTGGTACGGTAGCAACCGTCACTGCGGTGTTGATTAAACTTCTTTAACGCCTGATTTTTTCCCATCCGGTACGACCTCTTCAGTTCCTTGAAAAGCCCGATCTTCAGCCTCGCCACCCACCTGTTAGACTGCCGGACCCCTCGAACGGAATCGACACCATGTCCCACCCTTGCGCTGTTCATCGTCGCAATGTCATGTCCATCACTGCGGTGTTGGCGTGTGCCGTGTCATCACTCGCCACCGCAACAACATTCCCCGACGCCGAAGCCAGCGACCCCGCAAAACTTGGCTGGATGGTCGGCTCGCCACCTCCTGCCGATCGCACTGTGCGTTTCGAAGACGGCAGCTATTTCCAGTTCCCGGCGATGCGTTGGAGTGTCTCGAACTTCCGGCAGCTGATGCCGACGATTAACGTTTCACGAGGCTTGGGCGACCCGGTGCCGCTTATTTCCGCGCTTCGCAACGATATTGACGCCCTCAGCTTCACGCCGCTCGGCGCAACGCAGTCGATGACCTGGAATCAATCCCTCGCGACCACTTACACCGACGGGATTGTGGTGATGCACAGGGGCAAGGTTGTTTATGAGCGTTACTTCGGCGTACTGAAACCCGAAGGCCAACACGCGGCGATGTCGGTGACCAAATCTGTGGTCGGCACGCTCGGCGCGATGTTGGTGGCTGAAGGGCAGATCGATGCGAACAAGCCTGTTGCCGATTACGTTCCCGAATTGGCGGCTTCTGCGTTCGGCAGTGCCACGGTGCGTCAGGTCCTCGATATGACAACCGCGCTCAAATACAGCGAAGACTATGCCGACCCGAACGCCGAAGTCTGGGCTCACGCAAAAGCTGGCAGCCCATTGCCCAAGCCAAAGGTCTACACCGGGCCGCGAAGTTACTACCAGTTTTTGCAGACCGTTCAACTGCAAGGTGAACACGGCAGCGCGTTTGGCTATAGGACCGTCAACACCGATGTCCTCGGCTGGATCATCGCTCGAGCGACCGGCCGTAACGTTGCGCAGTTATTGTCGGAGCGCATCTGGAGTCGCTTGGGCGCCGAGCAGGATGCCTATTTCACGGTGGACTCCATCGGCACGCCGTTTGCTGGCGGTGGCTTGAACACTGGCTTGCGTGACCTCGCCCGCTTTGGGGAGATGCTGCGCAATGATGGCCGGTTCAACGGTCAGCAGATCGTGCCCAAAGCCGTCGTGTATGACATCCGCCGTGGCGGCGACAAGCAGGTTTTTGCCAAGGCCGGTTATGACCTGTTGAAGGGTTGGAGTTACCGCTCGATGGGGTGGGTGACGGACAAGGAGGGCGGGGCATTCATGGCGCGCGGCGTTCATGGTCAGCGCATCTATGTCGACCCGAGAGCCGAGATGGTAATTGTTCGCTACGCCTCGCACCCGGTTGCGAGTAATTCGGCGAATGATCCGGTGACGATACCGGCGTTTGATGCGTTGGCCGCCTATCTGTCCAAGTTGCCTTGATCCACTGTTTATCAAGAAGGAATCCCCATGATCACCACCACAACCCACGCCATAGAAGGCCGGCAAATTACCGCTTACCTGGACATTGTCAGTGCCGAGTCAGTGCAGGGTATTAACGTTATCCGTGACGTGTTCGCCGGGATGCGGGATTTTTTCGGGGGGCGTTCTCAGACATTGGAGCGGGCGCTGAAGGAGGCGCGGATTCAAGCGACTGACGAGATCAAGGAACGGGCGCGGGCGCTTCAGGCAGACGCGGTGGTGGGGCTCGATTTTGAGATCAGCATGCCCGCTGGCAAGGGTGGGATGGTGGTGGTTTTTGTGACAGGGACAGCGGTCAAACTGAGGTGATCCATTCTGTGTGATCGCGCGTTGAGTGCGGGCCACTCGTCGGGCATGCGAAATTCTGAATTACAAGTCCGGTAATGACCGGCTAGTCTCAAAAGCCTTGCGGTCGATATTTTTCAGGCAAAGGGCTTTGCCGGTGTCGACCCTTTTGAGAGGGGAAGAGGTATGGCTGATCCGTATATCGAAGACGACGGGGCTGAATTTCCGATCAACAATTGCGTTAATTGTGGCCAGACCGAGTATGTGGCGGGCTTTGGGGAAGACCCGGTCCAGATCAGCAAAGTGAAATCGACGACGCCCAGAGGCCCAAAGGCGAAATTTCTGCCAAAAGTGGCGGCGCCTTCCAGGAAGTAACTGTTAACTGGACAGACCCTGCCTTCGAGCGGGGTTTTCATTTTCGCAGTATCGATTAGCGATTCAAAACCGGACCTCAGGCGCTCGGTCATGACGCTCCCTTTATTTTTCACAAACTTTTCACAGTATCGCCCGTAGGCTCAAGCCATCCGTTAGAAAGCAGTACCCTGGCCCGTTCCCCAGCGGGCTTTTTTTCGCCTGTCATAAAACCTTTTCCACAAAAGCTGTCCAACTGTCGCTAATTGCGAAGTGCGGATGATTTTTTGTGGACGTTTACTGCGTTACAGCATTCAATGCCCGGCTTTCTTTTTTCCCCTGTTTTTGAGGTTTTCGTCATGCGTTTAACACTACCTGCTCTGGTTCTTGGGCTTCTGGTTGCTCAAGGTGCGATGGCTGCCAGTGATGGCACCGCCGCGATCGGCGGCGGTCTGGGTGGCGCGCTGGGTAATGTGGTCGGCCAGAGCATGGGCGGCAGCACCGGCGCAGCAATTGGTGCTGGCGTAGCGGGCGCAGCCGGCAGTGCTGTTGCGGCGCCTAAAGGCCGTCGTACTGAAGCCGCCATTGGTGGCGGTGTTGGTGCAGCCGGTGGTTCGATGATCGGCCACAGCCTGGGCGGCAAGAGCGGCTCCACCATCGGTGCAGGTTTGGGTGGTGCGTTGGGCGGCGGCGTAGGCAGCAACCTGGGCAAAGGTCACAAGCGTCATTGATCCTGATCGATCCGCTGATGAGCCCGGTTGAATGCCGGGCTTTTTCGTTTATGAACGATTTTTTAAACAAAGTCTCCAAGCCCATATACCCCAGAAGAACACGAGGCGTCCTATGACACCGGTTAACAACGGCAAAAAGACTAGAAACGTAAGTGCTCGACGTTTGGCGCTGTCCGCGTTTGTGGTTGGACTGTTGATGGCTCAAGGAGCAATGGCAGCCAACGACGGCACCGCTGCAGTGGGCGGCGGCCTGGGTGGTGCGTTGGGTAACGTCGTCGGCGGACAATTGGGCGGCAGCACGGGCGCAGCCATTGGCGCCGGTGTCGGCGGCGCGGCAGGGAGCGCAGTCGGGGCAAACAAGGGCAGTCGCAATGAAGCGGCAATTGGCGGTGGCTTGGGAGCGGCAGGCGGCTCGGTAATTGGCAACAGTCTCGGCGGCTCTACCGGTTCGACCATCGGTGCCGGTCTTGGTGGTGCAGCAGGTGGTGGCGTCGGCAACAACCTGGGCAACGACGACAATGATCATGGCAGTTCCCATTCCGGTGGTGGCCACAAGCACAAGAATAAACACAAAAACAAACATCACTAACTCGCAATCGAGTGGAAAAACCCGGCCTCGCGCCGGGTTTTTCGTATCCGTATTCCGCAAGCCGGAACGATTGGCCGCAGGCAGTTTCGAACTTCATACACACCCAAGGATTGCGAGGCATGCCATGACGCCTGAAACCGAAGGCAACGAACAAAAAGGGCCGAGTGGGCTTCCGTTCATCAATGACCCCGGCAAAGAGGATCCAGGTTCGCTAATGGACGACGCCACGGTGCCGCTCAACGATTCTGATGACGCGGGCGATGTGGGGAACCTCGAGTACGAAGAAGAGGGCGAAGACGAAGACGAAGATTGATCCTTGTTGCCGCGCTTCGACCGATCGTCTCTCTGATCGAACACTCCCCTGCTTCACCCCCTCGAAGTATTAGGGCCTGATTTTCAAGCCCTTCGAGAGGTGCTTATGAACGCAGATCCGAAAGACACTGATACCGACGACACCCCTGAGTATCCGCTGCCTTCACCGACCGACTCGTTGAGTCGCGATCAACGTCCGCCGGATGACGATACGGCGGTGGAGCAGGTGCCAGCTGATGATGTGAAGCGTGGTGATGTCGAGGCGGATCCTGAGGATCCGGACATTGCCGGCGATGATTACTCGGGCGAACCCAGCTGAAAAGCCGCTGGTCGTTTGTGCGGCAACTTTAAAAAATGAGCGCTGCCAGATCTGGTATGCACCTTTTAAAGGAGATACACCATAATCAGTTCAAAGCTCACAGCCCTGATCATTGCAGGGCTATTGTCGATCAGTTCATTGACCGCCGTTGCTCAATCCAACGGGAATGATGCTCCTGTGGATAAAGGCGGAATGCCTCCGTATACCGAAATGAATGCGAATTGTGCGAATGGTAATGCGTTGCCGCCTGGTTCTATTAACAGCGGGAATGGTGGTGATGCTAATGGGAGCAGCACGAGGTTGGGGGCGGGGAGTGGGGCTGCAGGATCTGGTCGTTTTGATAGCTCCGAGATGAGTGGAACTGGAGGTGGTTCGAATTCTGGGAGTGCAGGCCGAGGAATGAGTAGTAAAGACGGTTCGGGTGGTTGAGCTCCTTGTCCCCTAGATGGCCGTACGCCGGGATGGTGATGTGCTGATGAAATTGCTTGGAGGATCATCGCTGTCGATAGAATGAAGCAGTAGGTCACGGCTTTCCCCTTTGCTCTTAAATCCTGCTCTGAATATTTCATCAGGATGCTTCAAATCACCGCGATAGAGATATTCAGCCTTAATGGTAGGTACGGGGAGTGTTACTTCTCCCTCATCAACCTTAACCTTCCCCGCCGGATCCTCATCCCCAAACGCCGGCCTCTTGCACCCATCCGCTCCAGGACACCCACTCAACTCCAACGGATCAACCCACCCCGTCGGGTTCCGCGTGTACTGATACCCGTTTATACCGCCCGCCAACCCACTCGGATCCGGTGTCAGATACCGTCCAAGATCCGGGTTGTAATAACGATGCCGGTTGTAATGCAGCCCCGTCTCCGCATCGAAGTACTGCCCTTGAAACCTCAACGGTTGATCCAGAACTTGATGTGTATCGCGGTTCAGTCGAGCCAGGCGGCCGTAGGCGGTGTATTGCGCGGCCCAGATGATGTCGCCGCTGTAATCGGTGAGTTCTTGTGGGGTGCCGAGGTGGTCGAGTTGGTAGTAGAACGGGCAGGCCTGGCGCGGGCCTTTGCCGTCGAGCATGGCGAGTGGGCGGAAGGTGCCGGGTTCGTAAAGGTAGCTGCGATGGTGGTCCTGGCTGTGTTCGGCGATGAGGTGGTCGCCTTGCCAGAAAAACTCGGTGGTTTTGCCGTCGACGGTTTTGCTGATACGGCGACCGAAGGCGTCGTAGCGGTAGGTCGCGCTGGTGCCGTTGGGCAAGGTGGCGCCGATGAGTCGGTGCTGGCAGTCGTAGCGGTATTCGGTGACGAGTTTTTGCGCAGAGCCTCGGCGTTCGCGGATCAGGTTGCCGAAGGCGTCGTAGTCGAAGTGCCGGTCGCCTTGCATCAACAGGCGATTGCCTTTGACGGCGGACGGGCCGGGGCGATCCTGCATCAGCAGGTTGCCGGCCGGATCGTGGGCGAAGTTTTCGGGGTATTGATCGCGGGAGTGGCGAACGCGGATCAGGCGGTTCAGGGGATCGTATTGATAGTTGCGTTGGCCGTGCCGAGTGTCAGCGATGGTGTCGAGATTGCCGTTGGCGCTGTAGGCGAAGTCGCGTCGATATATCGATTGCTGATGTTGGCTGACCGCGTGGGCTTTCAGACGACCTTGTTCGTCGTGCTCGTACTGGCTGTGTAACAAGCCTTGCTGGCGCTGCAACTCACGGCCGAATTGATAGGTGTGGCTCGTAAGACGTGTGCCGTTAAGGTCGATGGCGGTCAGTGCGCCACCCTTGGCGCGGTGGTAAGCCAGTTTGCTGTTGTCTGGCAGGCGCAGGTGGCTGAGTCGGCCGCAAGCGTCGTAGCCATAACGCAGCGTGGCCCAACTCTGGTGGTCAGTGATCAGCCGGTTCTGAGTGTCGTATTCGAATTCCAGTGGGTGATCGTGGTTGTCATCGACGCTGACCAAACGACCCAGGCTGTCGTAGTGGTATTCGACCTTGATGCCGTCGGGCAGGGTTTTGATCAGCAGGCGACCGGCCGAGTCCCGTTGATAACGGGTTATCAGCTGCGAGCCGTCATCGCCGAACTCGGTTTTCTCCAGCAGATGGCCATTGAGGTCGTAGGCGTACGCGGTGCGTCGACCGTCAAACCCGCTTTCGTGTCGGATCAATCCACTGGGCGTGTAGTCCAGCTGATGGCGTTCGCCGGACTCGTTCTCTATTTCGCTCAGCAGCAGCCGTGCGTTGTCATAACGATAACGAAGTTGTGTGCCGTCGGGGTTGATCCGGCGACTGACCAGGTGCAGGTCATCGTCGTACTCAAAACGCGTGATCCGGCCCAGCTCATCGCGTTCGGCGGTGATCTTGCCGTAGGCGTTGTAGCTGAAGGCTCGGCTGGCGCCAGTAGGAAGAATTGTCTGAATCAGTCGGCCAACGGCGTCCCACTGGTAGTGAGTGACAGCACCGTGTTCGTCCTGACGGGTAATTTGCCGTCCCAGAACATCGTAGGAAAACCGCCGCGGTCCGCCGTTCGGCAGGGTTTCCTCGATCAGTTGCCCGATAGCATCCCGAACGAAAACATGACGACTGCTGTCCGGATAACGGATCGACAGCAGTCGTCCTTGAGCGTCGTAGTGGTGGTGGGTGATCTGGCCGTCGGGATCGATGGCCTCGGTAACATCGCCCTGAGCGTTGCGTTGATATTTCCATACCGCTTTGCCGCGATAGCACGCATGCAGGAAACCGTTGCGGTACTCGTAGGAGGTTGGCTCATCTTCAGGTGAAATCAGCGCAATCAGCCGCCCGATGTCGTCGTAGCGGTATTGAGTAATTGCCCCCAGCGCGGCCCCTGTTCGGCAATCAGCTGACCCTTGTGGTCATACGTCTTGAGGCGCTCGGCGCCATCCGCCTCAACCCGGCGCACCAACCGCGCCGTGTTGTCATGGACATACACTTCCTCGCTGCCATCGACGTTTTTAACCAGTACTGCGCTGTTGTCGTCCCAGGCATAGCGCGTATCCATTTGCGCGAACGACGCCCAGTGCCGAATGCATCGGGCGGCTTTTCCGGACCGTTCCCACTCCCAGAAGAAACTCGCCCCACCGGCCAGTTGTCGTTGGAGAATCACGTGTTGGTCGTCGTAGTCGTACCGTTCGCTTTCCCCGGCGGCATTGGTCGCTTCAATCAGTCGCTGTCGGGCGTCGTAGCGGTAGGCGATCAGCGTTTGCTCTGTGCGCCAGGTGTCATCCGCAGTGTCGGCAGGGTGGAACGACTGATACTCGACAGCGATGATGTGCCGGCGCTCGTAACGCAACAGCAGCGAACGACCCGCACCGTTGTCGAGGCGCTGAATGCGATCCAGAAGGTCACGGGTGACGTGCAATCGGTTGTTGTATGCGTCGCTGATCGCGGTCAGCCGCCCATTGCGAAAGTGATAAAAGCGCACCGTCTCGCCAGCCAGGACGAGGACTAGCTCTTCAGGCTGATGCCCGAGATAAATCGCGGTCCGGGACAGGCTGTTGTGAATGGCCGGGCGTTCCTGACTGGGCCGCGGAAACGTCGTGCGGCGGTTTTCATGGTCGATCCAGACGACGTGCTCTGCGTCCAGCTCTAACCGATGCGCCAGCGAATGACTCCAGCCCCAGCCCAGCCCGCAATCGATGTCCACAGCGCTGGTTCGGTACAACCGGGTGAACGCAAACGGCAGCAAACCGTTGAGCGATCCATCGTCCAGGGTCAGCAACTCTTAGCCGGTGACCATCGACACCGGGCAGCCATTGGTGCAGGTCAGTTGAGAGCAGTCGGCGCTGTCGCCGTTGGGGTTTTTCGCCTGCTTGGGGGCATCATTCCGTTGTTCGTGCCGGCCCAGGCGGGTTTTGGCTGCGGACTTGTTGCGAGCAATGGCGACCGGGTTGTTGACCAACACAATCGGTGTAGAGCCCGCACTGATCTGCTGCGGCACCGCAAGCGCAGGGTTCAACGGAGCAGTCCGGATGTTGAGCGCGAGGGGTTTGAGTACACCCGCATGGGGTGTCAGGTCGGATTGGGCGGCCAGCCGCAAACTCGCGGCAGCCAGCCATTTGCGCGCTCGCACCGATTTGATTTTGCTCAGCACCCTGGCGCTGATGCCGGACGTCAGTCCCAGAGGACCTGTAGCGCATGCGAGCAGGAATCCGATCAATATCCCTGTACGAATTTCCGCCACGACCTCGGCGATGTGCTGCGGTGGCATCATCCGCAGCCAACTGGTGAACGCCGCGAGATGGATGAACATCAACGGCTCGTCACTCAACACCAACAACAGATTGGCAATCGATTCAGCCGAGGCCTTCAACAGCGTTTCAAGTTCGGTCTCGGTCAGGTATTCAAGGAGCTTTTCGCTGTTGGCTTGCAGGTCCGTGATCAGCTCGTAAATCTGCTTCACGTCGTCCCACAAACCATTCAGCGAGTTCTCGCAACCGAGCCAGTCAGCTTGTTGCAGCAGGCCGTAGCGCCTGATGAATTCGGCCTCGGAATACGCTGCCCATGACGGTTCGAATTCGCTCGACCACTCATTGCGCAGCCAACCTTCCAGGTCGTCGATGACACCTTGATACGAGGCGTACAACGCTTTGACATGGTCAGTGGAAACATTCGGAAAGAAGGTGATGCGGTAACGCTGACCGCGCTCGCACTCGGGAATTTCGAGGATGCCGCTGGGGCCGATCTCGTGGTTAACCGGCTCTCCAAAGGTGCCGTCAGCGTTCAACGGCTCCAGCATCACCGGCGTATTGCCAATCGGCACGAACCTTGCCGCGTCGAACATGTGCACCAGCGTCAACGGGCCGCTGGCCGGACGCGCCGCGACGGTTGCGCTGACCTGTGTGGTGGAATGTTTTGGGGCGACCAGCCGGACTTCGTTGCCGACCTTGAATACCTGCTCGATATCCAGCGCCTTGCCGGTCCAGAAAATCTGCGCCCAGGCGTCGTAGTCGTTGAGGCACAGCCGAAAGTCTGCGAGCAGTGCTTTGACGTCTGGCTGCCCGGGGTCCATGGCAGCGACCACCAGCAGCCCGATGGCGTTATTCAAGGCCACTACCTTGTCAGGTACGAACATTCGCAGTCCCTCGCGCAGATCAAATGTGAGCGCGAGACTTTGCTTGGGATCAGCGGGTAAAGAAGTCGGGAAAGGAGGCGTTTTATGCAGGGAAAATCGCTAAATGACGACCAGCATTTTTGTAACGGGCAGGCATTGCCCGTTGCCCAACATCAGCCGCGCTCGCTATGCTGCTGAATCCTTTAATCGATCACGGACCCGGCCGTATTTGAGCCGCCTCTGGGATGTCATTAGAAAACGGATCCGATGCGATGAATGCACCGCTCAATCAGTTCGGCCCGATCAAGGCTGTGATTTTCGACATGGACGGCTTGTTGCTGGACACCGAGGGCATTTATACCGAGGTCACGTCCCTGATCGCCGCGCGTTACGGTCGGGTTTTTGACTGGAGCATCAAGCAAAATATTATCGGTCGCGGTGCCGGTGATCTGGCGCGTTACGTGGTCGAGGCGCTCGATCTGCCGATCACCGCCGAAGAGTTCCTGGTGATCCGTGAGCCGCTGATGCGCGAGCGCTTTCCTACAGCTCTGGCGATGCCGGGTGCAGAGGAACTGGTGCGGCACTTGAAGGCCAACAATATTCCGATTGCAGTGGGCACCAGTTCTTCGCGTCAGTCATTCGGTCAAAAAACCACGTTGCACCGTGACTGGTTTGCGCTGTTCGACTTCATCGTGACGGCCGATGACCCGGAAGTAGGCGCAGCCAAGCCGGCACCGGATATCTTCCTCACGGCAGCGCGGCGCCTTGGCGTTGCGCCTGAGGACTGCCTGGTGTTTGAAGATTCACCGTTTGGTGTCACCGCGGCGAAAGCAGCGGGGATGACTGCGATAGCGATCCCGGACGCGGCCATGGCGGACGAAAAATACGCACATGCCGATGGGATTCTTCGTACGCTGAAGGCGTTCACGCCGAGCGCTTGCGGCTTGCCTGCGCTGGAATGGGCTCAACGCAACAGCTGACAAATGTGGGAACGAGCCTGCTCGCGAAAGCGATAGGTCAGACGACATGAATGTTGCCTGACGCATCGTCATCGCGAGCAGGCTCGCTCCCACCTTTTGATTGCGTCTAGCTCATCAGGCGCCGAAACCACCGTCGATGGTCAGGCTGGCACCCGTGATGTAGCCGGCTTCGGGACCGACAAGGTAGGCAACGAAGCTGGCGATTTCTTCGGCTTTGCCGTAACGACCCACTGCCATCAACGGGATCAGGCTTTCAGCGAAGTCACCGTCGGCCGGGTTCATGTCGGTGTCGACCGGGCCGGGCTGCACATTGTTGATGGTGATGCCGCGTGGGCCGAGGTCGCGGGCCAGGCCTTTGGTAAGGCCGACCAGCGCCGCTTTGCTCATGGCGTACGGGCCACCACCGGCGAAGGGCATGCGGTCGGCGTTGGTGCTGCCGATGTTGATGATGCGACCGCCCTCGGTCATGTGTGTGGCGGCGGCCTGGGTGGCGATGAACACGCTGCGCACGTTGATGGCGAGGGTCTGGTCGAAGTCTTCGAGTTTGAAATCTTCCAGGGGGGCAACGGCCAGCACGCCGGCGTTGTTGACCAGGATATCCAGGCGACCGAAAGCTTTGACGGTAGCGCTCACGGCGCTGCGAATGGCCTCGGCGTCGGCGCTGTCCGCCTTGATGGCCAGGGCTTTGCCGCCGTTGGTGATGATGCTGTTTTGCAACTCTTCGGCTTTACTGGTGGAGCTGATGTAAGTGAAGGCAACAGTTGCGCCTTCAGCGGCCAGGCGTTTGACGATGGCTGCGCCGATGCCGCGGGATCCGCCTTGGATCAACGCCACTTTGCCGCTGAGGTTCTGAGTAGTCATATCGATCTCCAAAGTCCCGAGGCGGATGCCTCGGTTGATGGAGCCTAGTATCGATTGAGGATTACACGCTGAGTAGACGGCAATTGCGATAGTCTGTGTAAACCCAAAGTTTATAGTGGCGCTTATGGAAACCTTCAGCAGTATCGAATGCTTCGTGCGCAGCGCCGAGGTCGGCAGCTTTGCCGAAGCTGCCCGGCGCTTGAGCCTGACCCCGGCCGCTGTGGGCAAGAGTGTTGCAAAACTTGAGGCACGGCTCGGTGTGCGGTTGTTTCAACGCAGCACCCGCAGCTTGACGTTGACGGAGGCCGGTCAGCTGTTTCTCGGCGAGGTCAGTTCCAGTCTGCACACGATCCAGAATGCCGTCGCCAATCTGGCCAGCGCCGAAGGGCGACCGGCGGGGACGTTGAAGGTCAGCATGGGTACGGTGTTCGGGCGTTTGTATATCGTGCCGTTGTTGGGAGAGTTTCTGCGGCGGTATCCGGCGATCAATCCGGATTGGCACTTCGATAACCGTCAGGTCGATTTGATCGCGCAGGGGTTCGACGCGGCCATCGGCGGCGGTTTCGAACTGCCCCAAGGCGTGGTGGCGCGCAAGCTGACACCGGCGCATCGGGTGTTGGTGGCGTCAGCCGGGTATCTGGAGGCGCACGACGTCATCGTCGAGCCCGATCATCTCAAGCACCACGATGGCATTCTGATTCGTTCGCCGCAGACCGGCCGGGTGCGTTCCTGGCAGTTGACCAGTCGCACGCAGCAGCACAGTCCGTTGACGCTGAAGGCGCGGATGACCATGAGCGATTCGGAAGCCGCGTGCGCGACGGCGGCCCAAGGGCTGGGGATTGCGCTGGTGAGCATGCCGTTCGCTTCGGGTTATCTGGAGAGCGGGAAGCTGCAACGAGTGCTGCCGGACTGGTACGTCGACGATGGCAACATTTCGATCTATTACGCGGAACACAAACTGTTGCCGGGCAAGACCCGGGCGTTCGTGGATTTCATCATTGAGCAGTTTGCGGAGCAGGGGTTGGGGCAGCGGTTTAGTGCGGTTTGAGTTCGGCTTGGGACCGAGATGCTGGCATCGCGGGCAAGCCCGGCTCCCACAGGGGATTTGTGAGCGCCGAAAATCCATTGTGAGCGTGGCTTGCCCGCGATAAACGATAACGCGGTCTACTGCCCCAATCGCCCCGGCCAGCCAATAAAGTACTCTCACCGGGGATATCACAACGCTGGGGCTCAGGCCTTGGACTTGCTGATGATGTTGCCCGCATGCAACCCGCATTCTTTCTGCGTTGCCTCTTCCCACCACCAGCGACCTTCGCGTTCATGCTGATTCGGCAGCACTGGCCGGGTGCACGGTTCGCAGCCAATGCTAATGAACCCGCGCTCATGCAGGCTGTTGTAGGGCAGCTCCAGCATGCGGATGTAGCCCCAGATCTCTTCGCTGGTCATTTGCGCCAGCGGGTTGAATTTGTACAGGGTGCGTTCGGGTGTAGAGAACGCGGTATCGATTTCCAGCACGGCGACGGCGCTGCGGGTGCCGGGGCTCTGGTCGCGGCGCTGACCGGTGGCCCAAGCCGTGACGCCGGACAACTTGCGGCGCAACGGTTCGATCTTGCGGATGCCGCAGCATTCGCCATGGCCGTCCTTGTAGAAGCTGAACAGGCCTTTTTCCTTCACGAACGGTTCAAGTTTCGTGTAGTCCGGCGACACCAATTCGATGTCGATCTTGTAGTGCTCACGCACCTGATCGATGAAGCGGTAGGTTTCCGGGTGCAAGCGGCCGGTGTCGAGGCTGAACACCTTGACGTTCTTGTTCAGCTTCCAGGCCATGTCTACCAGCACCACGTCTTCGGCGCCGCTGAAAGATATCCACAAGTCATCGCCAAACTCGGCGAACGCCAGTTTCAGGATGTCCTGGGCGGATTTATTGGCATAGGTCGTGGCGAGTTCCACGACGTCGAACGTTGGGCTCATCAGGGCGGCTTCCTACAGGTCGGTGGCGCTGGGCGCTCTATATGGCTGCGATGGTAACAAAATCCTGCAGCCGCTGGCGCCACCTCTGCGTTGCGCCGGTCAGCCCGAATCGCTAGAGTTCGGCAGTCTTTTTGCTTGCTCGACTCAATAATCAATACAAATGGGAGTGTCTTGTGGAAATTGCCTGTCTGGATCTTGAAGGTGTACTGGTCCCGGAAATCTGGATCGCTTTCGCCGAAAAAACCGGGATCGAATCGCTCCGGGCCACCACTCGGGACATTCCCGACTATGACGTGCTGATGAAGCAACGCCTGCGAATCCTCGACGAACACGGCTTGAAACTCGCCGACATTCAGGAAGTGATTGCCACGCTCAAGCCACTCGATGGCGCCATTGAGTTCGTCAACTGGCTGCGCGAGCGTTTTCAGGTGGTGATTCTGTCAGACACGTTCTACGAGTTTTCGCAGCCGTTGATGCGTCAACTGGGCTTCCCGACGTTGCTCTGCCATCGTCTGATTACCGACGATTCCGGTCGGGTGACCAGCTATCAGTTGCGTCAGAAAGATCCCAAGCGTCAGTCGGTTTTGGCCTTCAAGAGCCTTTACTACCGGGTGATCGCGGCGGGGGATTCTTACAATGACACCACGATGCTGGGTGAGGCGGATGCGGGGATTCTGTTCCATGCGCCGGACAATGTGATTCGCGAGTTCCCGCAGTTCCCGGCGGTGCATACGTTTGAAGAGCTGAAGCAGGAGTTCATCAAGGCTTCGAATCGGGCTTTGAGCCTGTAAACAAATCCTTGTGGCGAGGGAACTTGCTCCCGCTGGGGCGCGAAGCGGCCCTAAAAACAGGCGACCGCTACGCAGCCGAGCGGGAGCAAGCTCCCTCGCCACAAAAGCTCGGCTTTAGAGGTTTTGAAGGGTATCGAGCAGGACCTTCACCTTGGTAATCGATTCCTGATACTCGGCCTGCCATTCGGAATCGGCGACGATCCCGCCACCGCCCCAGCAACACACCTGCCCATCCTTGACCAGCAAGCTGCGAATCGCGATGGAACTGTCCATCTCGCCACGCACATCCAGATACAGCAGTGACCCGCAGTACAAGCCGCGCCGGGTCGGCTCCAGCTCATCAATGATCTGCATCGCACGAATCTTCGGCGCGCCGGTGATCGAGCCGCCGGGGAAACTGCCGGCGATCAGGTCCAGCGCATCCCGGTCATCCGCCAGTTCACCGGTCACGCTGCTCACCAAGTGATGCACGTTTGGATAACTTTCCAGGCTGAACAGCTCCGGCACTCGCACCGAACCGATGCGACAGGTACGGCCCAAGTCATTGCGCAGCAGGTCGACAATCATCAAGTTTTCCGCGCGGTCCTTGGGGCTGGCCAGCAGTTCGGCGGCGTTCGCGGCATCTTCGGCTGCGGTCAGGCCGCGCGGGCGGGTGCCTTTGATTGGGCGGGTTTCCACATGACGTTCGCTGACTTTGACGAAGCGCTCCGGGGACAGGCTCAGCACCGCGCCGCCATCGGACAGGCTCTGGAAACCGGAAAAGGGTGTTGGGCACGCGGCTCGCAGCGCGACATACGCAGCCCATGGATCGCCTTGGCACTCAGCCCGGAAACGCTGGGCGAAGTTGACCTGATAGCAATCGCCAGCCTGAATGTAGTTTTGAATACGTTCCAGCGCCCGTCGATACTCGTCGGCGCTCAGATCGGCACTCATCGGCGCTTTCAGTGTGAAGGGTTCAACGGCCTCAGCGGTCGGCTGGCTGAACAGCGTGATCAGACGCTGGCGTTCGCTTTCGATCAACGACGGGTGAAACACCAGTTGACTGGTCTTCAAGTGGTGATCGCTGATCAAGGCCCAGTCATACAACCCGAAACGCGCGTCGGGTAATTGCAGATCGTCTTGCGCCTGGCTCGGCAGATGCTCCAGGTGCCGACCGAAGTCGTAGCTCAGATAACCGATCAGGCCGCCGGCGAAGGGCAGTTCATTAGGAACAGCCGCTTCACCGAGTCGTGTCAGATGGTCGCGCAGGCGTTGCAGGAAATCGCTGCCGCTTTCGTCAGGCAGCACCGCCAATTGCTCCAGCGGCCAGGCGCTGAGCAGATCAAAACGGCCACGCTCGGCACTTGGCCGGCCACTGTCGAGCAGCACGGCGCCGGGAGCATGACGAATCGCCGCGAAGTACTCGGCGGGGTTGGCGCGATAAGGGAGCGGGTGTACGGAACAGGTCAACATGGGCGGGGAAGATCGGCCATCGAGGCGGGGTGGCGATTGTAGACCTCTGCAGGATTTGCTCCTAGAGGGGATGTCGGGGATTGGCAGGTTGGCGGCAGGGTTGAGAGAGCTGGTGACTGTTCGACCGCTATCGCGAGCAAGCTCGGCTCCTACAGGGTTTAGCGCGTTCTTGTAGGAGCTGAGCCTGCTCGCGATGGCCGCGGCTCGGTATTGGATCAGCCCTCAACCGCCGGAATATGCCCAAACATTTCCTGAACAAACTCCACTCGCTCTTTCACCGTCTCGGTAACCCCGCGAGCCTTCAATTCTTCCAGTCGCGCTTCAACCGCATGCGTGCGCAAGGTCAGCCCGCAATCGTTGGCAATCTGAATGTTCAACCCCGGCCGGGCATTGAGCTCAAGGATCAACGGGCCTTTTTCCTGGTCCAGGACCATGTCGACACCGATGTAACCCAGTCCGCACAGCTCATAACAGCCGGCAGCGAGTTTCATGAAACCGTCCCAGTAGGGCAGTTGCACGCCATCGACGGCGTTGGTGGTGTCCGGGTGTTTGGTGATGATGTTGTTCAGCCACGTACCGCGCAGTGTCTCGCCGGTCGCGAGGTCGACGCCGACGCCGATGGCGCCCTGGTGCAGGTTGGCCTTGCCGCCGGATTGCCGGGTTGGCAAGCGCAACATGGCCATCACCGGGTAGCCCATCAGCACGATGATGCGAATGTCCGGCACGCCTTCATAGCTGATGCTTTTGAAGATTTGGTCCGGGATCACCCGGTATTCGATCAGCGCGCGGTCGCGGTGACCGCCCAGGGAATACAGGCCGGTGAGGATGCTTGAGACATGGTGCTCGATTTCCTCATGACTGATGATCTTGCCGGACACCGTGCGGTAGCGGCCCTCGAAACGGTCGACAATCACAATGATGCCGTCACCGCCCGCGCCCTGGGCCGGTTTGATCACGAAGTCGGTGCGCCCGCCGACGATCTCGTCGAGGTTATCGATTTCCTTCTCGGTAGAAATCACGCCATACAATTCCGGCACGTGAATGCCGGCAGCAATGGCGCGTTCCTTGGTGATGATCTTGTCATCGACGATCGGGTACAGGCTGCGCTTGTTGTACTTGAGCACGTAGTCGGCGTTACGCCGGTTGATGCCCATGATGCCCCGGGCTTCCAGGGCCTTCCAGGTCTTCCAGAAACCGAACATCAGGCGTCAGCCTTCTTCAGGAACGCCTTGAAACGCACCAGTTCGGTCAGGCGGTAGCCGCGATAGCGACCCATTGCCAGCATGAAGCCCACCAGGATCAGCAGGATCGCCGGGAAGGTGAACACGAAGTACACCAGCTCCGGCACGGTCATGATCAAGTGCGCCAGGGACGCGGCGAACAGGGTTCCGACGGCCACTTTCATGGCATGGCCCGAGCCGCGTTCTTCCCAGGTAATCGACAGGCGTTCGATGGTCATCGTCAGAATTACCATCGGGAACAGCGCCACCGACAGCCCGCGTTCCAGGCCGAGTTTATGGCTGAACAGGCTGATGGCCGCAATCAGTACCACCACGAAGGTCAGCACCACCGACAGCCTCGGCAGCATTTGCAGCTTCAGGTGTTCCAGGTAGGAGCGCAGCGAGAGCCCCAGCGCCGTGATGATCGTAAACAGCACGATACCGAAGCCGAGCTGGGTTTCGCGGAAGGCGAGGGCGATCAGCACCGGGGTAAAGGTGCCGAGTGTCTGAATGCCGATCAGGTTGCGCAAGATCAGAATCACTAGCACGCCAATCGGGATCATCACCATGATCATGAACGTCTGCTGGGTTTGCAGCGGCAGGCCGTACAGCGAGTATTCGAGGAAGTTGGCGTCGGTGTTTTCATCGGTCAGCTTGGCCAGGCGAATGGCGTTCATTTCGCTGTTGTTCAGGCTGAAAGTCACGCTGGCTTTTTTGCCGCCATCGACCGTGATCAGGTTTTCGTCGCCGGTCCACCACAGCAAACGGTCGGTCGGCAGGCCTTGTTCACCGGATTCCGGGTTGAAGTACAGCCAGTCAGTGCCGTTGAAGCTGCGCAACCACAGTTCAGGCACTTGCGGCTGGTCGGCCACCAGACGAATGGTGTGGACCTTTTCCACCGGCACGTGGGCGATGGACAGTACCAGCTCGACGATTTTGGCTTTGTTCGCGCTGGACGGATCACCAGCCAGCAGCAGTTTCACATTGTCGTCGCTGAGGTTGTTGACCCGCTTGATCGCCTCACCAATGAACGTTTCGACGTCGGCCGAGTGCTGGCGAATCGGCGCGAGCAGGGCTTCGGCAGCGATTTTTTCCGGGCCTTCGACGGCGATACTGTCGCGGAAGGTCGGGCCTTTGACTTTGGATTTTTCGCCGGAGTAACGCTTGGTCAGCACCAGGCGGTAATACAGTGTCTGGTTGCCCTTGGCCCGGCGCGCCGACCAGGTGACCTTGCGGTTGCCGTCGACCCGGTTCACCGCCACACCGTAATTATTGGAGATGAAACTCTCGTTGAGACTGACGAAGTCGCGGCTCAGCGGCGGCACGAACATCTGGATCTTGACCGGGTCTTTGGCACTGGCGACGAACTCGACCTTGGCGTCGATGTTCCACAAGTCGTCGGTGGCGTCTTCGGTCACGGGAATGCCGAGCACGAAGATCTGATAGGCCGTAACTGAAATGCCCAGCACCACGAGGATGGCGATCAGCATTTTCAGATGGAGGTTAAGAGAGCGCATTGGAATTACTCTGCGGTATGAGCTTCGGTGGCGCAGGCGGGTTTGCCAGCAGCGTATTTAAGACTGGGGTCGACCAGCGCGTCGAAGCGTTTGAGCGCTTCGGAGCCGATCAACAACGGGTATTGGAAAGCGCTGCGGTCGGTCAGGTTCACTTCGATGCTGCGTAAAGCCGAACCCATGCAAATGTCCAGTTCGATCACCGGGCGGGCCGTGTACTTCTTGCCTTCTTCCGGGTCGTAGTCACCGGCCCGGCGCTTGATCTTGCTGACCCGGGCCAGAGGGCGTTCGATCGGGTGCGAATGGGCGGCGTCGATGGCCAGGTAAAAGCGCACCCAGGACTCGCCATTGCGTTTGAAGCGTTTGATGTCGCGGGCACTCAGTGAAGCGGTCTTCGCCCCGGTGTCGAGTTTGGCCGCGACTTCAAGGTTGATGCCATCCAGTGACGCGTACTCGTTGAGGCCGTACACCGTCTTTTCCCCTGCCGCGGCAAAACCGGGCAGGCAAAGTAGATAAAGGAATGTCGGGAAGGGCTTGAGTCTCATAAATCCTGGCGCGCAGCGGTCCGTACTTCAATTCAAGGCCCTGGCATTGCTGCACAAGCTCCCTCGTATGCCTGTCAGCTATTTATGACAAGCAGTGCAGATGCCACAAACAAATGCGGGCGGCATTCTAGCACGGTGGTTTGATGGCGCCAGCGCTGGCAGGCGGCTATAAACCACTGTGCTGCTTTGTTAGGGTGCGGCCGGTTATTAGACGATTGTCGACAATATCGAATTAACCTTTGACTGCGCAGCCTGTTTTCGCTAGTTTTTGCGGAATCAGCTTTCAAGGTGTCGACAATATGTTGGGTCAACTGGATCCCCCGCTCACTGCCCAAGACGATTCGGAGACACTTTCCGAAAACGTCTTTCGGCGTATTCAAGCGGCCATCGTCAAGGGCGAGATCGCCCCGGGCAGCAAGATCTCCGAGCCGGAACTGGCGCGCACCTATGGCATCAGCCGCGGGCCGCTGCGTGAAGCGATCCATCGCCTGGAAGGCCAGCGCCTGCTGGTACGCATCCCGCATGTCGGGGCACGGGTGGTGTCGCTGAACCATGCCGAGCTGCTTGAGCTCTACGAAATCCGTGAATCCCTTGAAGGCATGGCTTGCCGCCTGGCCGCCGAGCGCATGACGCTCGAAGAAATCGACGAACTGCGCCGCGTCCTCGAAACCCACGAGCGTGACGAAGCGTTTCAGGCCGGACGAGGGTACTACCAGCAGGAAGGCGATTTCGACTTCCACTACCGGATTATCCAGGGCAGCGGTAACCGCACCCTGACGCAAATGCTCTGCGGCGAGCTGTATCAATTGGTGCGCATGTACCGCATCCAGTTTTCCACCACGCCTAATCGCCCGCATCAGGCGTTTGCCGAGCACCACCGAATTCTCGATGCCATCGCCGACCGTGACGGTGAGCTGGCCGAGTTGTTGATGCGCCGTCACATCGGCGCCTCCAAACGCAATATCGCCCGTCATTACCAGGACGGCGCTAACCCGACAGCCAAACGAGGTGAGTCATGAGTTTGAACAAGAGCACTCCAGGCCAGCGTTTCCGCGATGCGGTCGCCAGCGAGCATCCATTGCAAGTGGTCGGCGCGATCAACGCCAATCACGCGTTGCTGGCCAAGCGCGCCGGTTTCAAAGCGATTTACCTGTCGGGTGGCGGGGTAGCTGCCGGCTCCCTCGGCGTGCCGGACCTGGGCATCACTGGCCTGGATGACGTGCTGACCGACGTGCGTCGTATCACCGACGTCTGCGACTTGCCGCTGCTGGTGGATGTGGACACCGGTTTCGGTTCCTCGGCGTTCAACGTCGCCCGTACCGTGAAGTCGATGATCAAGTTCGGCGCTGCCGCCGTTCACATCGAAGACCAGGTCGGCGCCAAGCGTTGCGGCCACCGTCCAAACAAAGAAATCGTGTCGTTGCAGGAAATGGTCGACCGCATCAAAGCGGCCGTGGATGCGCGTACCGATGACAGCTTCGTGATCATGGCGCGTACCGACGCCCTGGCGGTCGAAGGTCTGGAGTCTGCCCTGGATCGCGCTGCTGCGTGCATTGAAGCCGGCGCCGACATGATTTTCCCGGAAGCCATCACCGAACTGGACATGTACAAGCTGTTCGCCAGCCGCGTGAAAGCGCCGATCCTGGCCAACATCACCGAATTCGGCGCAACGCCGCTGTACACCACCGAGCAACTGGCCGGTGCTGATGTATCGCTGGTGCTGTACCCGCTGTCCGCTTTCCGGGCGATGAACAAAGCCGCGGAAAACGTCTACACCGCGATCCGCCGCGACGGCACGCAACAGAACGTCATCGACACCATGCAGACGCGCATGGAGCTTTACGATCGCATCGACTACCACACCTTCGAGCAGAAGCTCGATGCGCTGTTCGCCGCGAAGAAGTAAGTCGAATAACTCCCTAATAAATTCAAGAAATTGGAGGCAGAAATGGCCGAAGCAAAAGTACTCAGTGGCGCCGGACTCCGTGGCCAGGTGGCCGGGCAAACCGCACTGTCCACCGTGGGCCAGTCGGGCGCAGGCCTGACCTATCGTGGCTACGACGTTCGTGAACTGGCGGCTGACGCTCAGTTCGAAGAAGTCGCCTACCTGCTGCTGTACGGCGAACTGCCGAGCCAAGCGCAACTGGACGCCTACGTCAGTAAGCTGAGCAAGCTGCGTGACTTGCCGCAAGCCTTGAAAGAAGTGCTGGAACGCATCCCCGCCGACGCCCACCCGATGGACGTGATGCGCACCGGCTGCTCGTTCCTGGGCAACCTGGAGCCGGAGAGCGATTTCTCCGAGCAACACGACAAAACCGACCGTCTGCTGGCCGCGTTCCCGGCGATCATGACCTACTGGTATCGCTTCAGCCACGACGGCAAGCGCATCAGCTGCGTCACTGACGAGCAGTCTATCGGTGGCCATTTCCTGCACCTGCTGCACGGTGAAAAACCGAGCGAGTTGCACGTCAAGGTGATGAACGTTTCGCTGATCCTCTACGCAGAGCACGAGTTCAACGCGTCGACGTTCACTGCTCGCGTTTGCGCTTCCACGCTGTCGGATCTGTTTTCCTGCATCACCGCCGCTATCGGCTCGCTGCGTGGCCCGCTGCACGGCGGCGCCAACGAAGCGGCGATGGAAATGATCGAGCGCTTCAGCTCGCCTGAAGCGGCGATCGAAGGCACCCTCGGCATGCTCGAGCGTAAAGACAAGATCATGGGCTTCGGTCACGCGATCTATAAGGACAACGATCCGCGCAACGAAGTGATCAAGGGCTGGTCGAAAAAACTCGCTGACGAAGTGGGCGACAAGGTCTTGTTCCCGGTCTCCGAAGCCATCGACAAGACCATGTGGGAGCAAAAGAAACTGTTCCCGAACGCCGACTTCTACCATGCCTCGGCGTACCACTTCATGGGCATTCCGACCAAGTTGTTCACACCGATTTTCGTCTGCTCGCGCCTGACCGGTTGGGCTGCCCACGTGTTCGAACAACGTGCCAACAACCGCATCATCCGCCCGAGCGCCGAGTACGTCGGCGCTGAACAGCGCAAGTTCGTGCCAATCGAACAACGCTGAATGGTGGGGATGCCTGCGCAGGTCACTGAATGAACCGGTGACCCTGTAGGAGCCGAGCTTGCTCGCGATGACGGACTGACAATCAATAGTGATGTTGACTGACACACCGCTATCGCGAGCAAGCTCGGCTCCTACAGAGGCTGGTTTGAATTCAGGGCTGTACCAGGCCCCACCCTTTGTAATTACCGTGACCGAGTCCTGACGATGAACACAGAATTTCGCAAACAGCTGCCCGGCAGCCATCTGGATTACTTCGACGTCCGCGCGGCAGTCGAAGCCATTGCCCCTGGCGCCTACGACACCCTGCCGTACACCTCGCGCGTGCTGGCGGAAAACCTTGTGCGTCGCTGCGACCCGGCCACGCTCACCGATTCCCTGAAGCAATTCATCGAACGCAAGCGCGACCTCGACTTCCCGTGGTTCCCGGCCCGCGTGGTGTGTCACGACATTCTCGGTCAGACCGCGCTCGTCGACCTCGCCGGCCTGCGTGATGCCATCGCCCTGCAAGGCGGTGATCCGGCGCAAGTGAACCCGGTGGTGCCGACCCAATTGATCGTCGACCACTCCCTGGCCGTCGAGCGCGGTGGTTTTGATCCGGAGGCGTTCGAGAAGAACCGCGCCATCGAAGACCGTCGCAACGAAGACCGTTTCCACTTCATCAACTGGACCAAGAAGGCGTTCAAGAACGTCGACGTGATTCCGCCAGGCAACGGCATCATGCACCAGATCAACCTGGAGAAAATGTCTCCGGTGATCCAGGTACGTGACGGCGTGGCGTTCCCCGACACCTGCGTCGGCACCGACAGCCACACCCCGCACGTTGATGCCTTGGGCGTGATCGCCATCGGTGTGGGTGGTCTCGAAGCCGAGAGCGTGATGCTCGGTCGTGCCTCCTGGATGCGTCTGCCGGAAAGCGTCGGTGTTGAATTGACCGGCAAGCTGCAACCGGGCATCACCGCCACCGACATGGTGCTGGCGTTGACCGAATTTCTGCGCAAGCAAAAAGTCGTGGGCGCATGGCTGGAGTTCTTCGGTGAGGGCGCCGCCGCGCTGACCCTGGGCGACCGCGCAACCATTTCCAACATGGCCCCGGAATACGGCGCTACTGCCGCGATGTTCTACATCGACCAACAGACCATCGACTACCTCAAACTCACCGGCCGTGAAGACGACCAGGTGCAACTGGTCGAGCACTACGCCAAGACCACCGGCCTGTGGGCCGACAGCCTGAAGGGTGCGCAATACGAGCGCGGCTTGACCTTCGACCTGTCCACCGTGGTGCGCAACATGGCCGGCCCGAGCAACCCGCACGCCCGCGTGGCGGTTTCCGATTTGGCCGCCAAAGGGATTTCCGGCCAGTGGGACGACGTGCCTGGCCAAATGCCGGACGGCGCGGTGATCATTGCTGCCATCACCAGCTGCACCAACACCAGCAACCCGCGCAACGTGATCGCTGCCGGCCTGCTGGCGCGTAACGCCAACAAGCTCGGCTTGACCCGCAAGCCATGGGTGAAATCGTCCCTGGCACCGGGTTCGAAAACCGTCGCTCTGTACCTGGATGAAGCCGGTCTGACCGTCGAACTGGAACAGCTGGGCTTCGGTGTCGTCGCTTTCGCCTGCACCACCTGCAACGGCATGTCTGGCGCACTGGACCCGGTGATCCAGCAAGAGATCATCGACCGCGACCTGTACGCCACCGCTGTACTGTCCGGTAACCGCAACTTTGACGGCCGGATCCACCCGTACGCCAAGCAAGCGTTCCTTGCTTCGCCGCCGCTGGTGGTTGCTTATGCCATCGCCGGGACCATCCGTTTCGACATCGAAAAAGATGTGCTGGCCGTGGTCGATGGCAAGGAAATCCGCCTGAAAGACATCTGGCCAAGCGACGAAGAAATCGACGCCGTGGTCAAGGCATCGGTGAAGCCGGAGCAGTTCCGTCAGGTCTACATCCCGATGTTCGCCATCCACGAAGACACCGGCCCGAAAGTTGCGCCGCTGTACGACTGGCGCGAGATGAGCACCTACATCCGCCGTCCGCCGTACTGGGAAGGCGCGTTGGCCGGGGCACGTCCGCTCAAGGGCATGCGCCCGTTGGCAGTGCTGCCGGACAACATCACTACCGATCACCTGTCGCCGTCGAACGCGATCATGCTGGACAGCGCCGCCGGTGAATACCTGGCGAAAATGGGCCTGCCGGAAGAGGACTTCAACTCTTACGCGACTCACCGTGGTGACCATCTGACTGCGCAGCGTGCCACCTTCGCCAACCCGAAACTGTTCAACGAAATGGTTCTGGAAAACGGCAAGGTCAAACAAGGTTCGTTGGCGCGTGTCGAGCCGGAAGGCAAGGTCATGCGCATGTGGGAAGCCATTGAAACCTACATGGAACGCAAGCAGCCGCTGATTATCATTGCCGGCGCCGACTACGGTCAGGGTTCGTCCCGCGACTGGGCAGCGAAGGGCGTGCGTCTGGCGGGTGTGGAAGCGATTGCCGCTGAAGGTTTCGAGCGCATTCACCGCACCAACCTGGTGGGCATGGGCGTGTTGCCGCTGGAATTCAAAGCCGGCACCAACCGTCACACCCTGGCCATCGACGGCAGTGAAACCTACGACGTGATCGGCGAGCGCACACCGCGCGCCGAACTGACGCTGGTGATCCATCGCAAGAATGGCGAACGCGTCGATGTGCCGGTGATCTGCCGCCTCGACACCGCTGAAGAAGTGTCGATCTACGAAGCCGGCGGCGTGTTGCAACGCTTTGCCCAGGACTTCCTCGAAGAATCGGCAGTCGCCGTCTGACACACGCTGTACGGACACGGGACTTTAAGTCCCGTGTCTGTTTTCAAGGTAAGGAGTAACGAGCACATGGCTCACGCAGCTCAGATCAAAATCCCTGCCACCTACATGCGTGGCGGCACCAGCAAGGGCGTGTTTTTCAGCCTGAAAGACCTGCCCGAAGTGGCACAAATTCCCGGCCCGGCCCGCGATGCCTTGTTGCTGCGCGTGATCGGCAGCCCCGATCCGTACGACAAGCAAATCGACGGTATGGGCGGCGCAACCTCCAGCACCAGCAAAACCGTGATCCTGTCGAAAAGCCTCAAGGCTGATCACGACGTTGATTACCTGTTCGGTCAAGTGTCCATCGACAAGCCTTTCGTCGACTGGAGCGGCAACTGCGGCAACCTGACGGCGGCGGTCGGTTCGTTCGCCATCAGCAATGGTCTGGTCGACGCCAGCCGCATCCCGTACAACGGCGTGGCCGTGGTTCGTGTGTGGCAAGCCAACATTGGCAAGACCATCATTGCTCATGTGCCGATCACCAACGGTGAAGTGCAGGAAACCGGTGATTTCGAACTTGATGGCGTGACCTTCCCGGCCGCCGAAGTACAGGTCGAATTCATGGACCCGGCGGCGGAAGAAGAGGGCGGCGGCGGTTCGATGTTCCCTACCGGCAACCTGGTGGACGACCTCGAAGTACCCGGCGTCGGAACCTTCAAGGCGACCATGATCAATGCCGGTATCCCGACGATTTTCGTCAATGCCGAGGACATCGGTTACACCGGCACCGAATTGCAGGGCGCGATCAACAGCGATCCGAAAGCGCTGGCGATGTTCGAGGCGATTCGTGCTTATGGCGCACTGCGCATGGGCCTGATTTCGAACCTCGACGAAGCGGCCAAGCGTCAGCACACCCCTAAGGTGGCCTTCGTGGCCAAGCCGGCGGACTACGTGTCGTCCAGCGGCAAGGCGATTGCGGCGGGGGATATCGACCTGCTGGTACGTGCCTTGTCGATGGGCAAATTGCACCACGCGATGATGGGCACGGCGGCTGTGGCGATTGGCACGGCAGCGGCGATTACCGGCACGTTGGTGAACCTCGCGGCAGGCGGTGTTGAACGCAACGCAGTGCGCTTTGGCCATCCGTCCGGCACGTTGCGTGTTGGCGCCGAGGCCAGTCAGGTCAACGGGGAGTGGGTCGTGAACAAAGCCATCATGAGCCGCAGTGCGCGGGTATTGATGGAAGGGTTCGTCCGCGTACCGGGCGATTCGTTCTAGCCCGGACACCAACCCCCTGTAGGGCCGAGCTTGGGGGCATTGGCTGAGGCCGTGTGATCGTTCATCGCGGGCAAGCCACGCTCCCACATTTGGCATACGTTCTCCTGTAGGAGCGTGGCTTGCCCACGATGGCGGTAGGACAGGCGGCGCAGAGTTACTTGAACCGCCGCTCCACCCCTTTCTCCACGAGGATTTTCGCGGAAATCTCTTCCACCGAAAAATGCGTGGAATTGATATGGGCAATGTTCTCGCGGCGGAACAGGTTTTCCACCTCGCGCACTTCAAACTCGCACTGTGCATAGCTTGAATAACGGCTGTTGGGCTTGCGCTCGTTGCGGATCGCGGTAAGGCGGTCCGGGTCGATGGTCAGGCCAAACAGCTTGTGCTGATGGGCGCGCAGGGCGCTTGGCAGGGTCAGGCGTTCCATGTCGTCTTCGGTCAGCGGGTAGTTGGCCGCGCGGATGCCGAATTGCATGGCCATGTACAGACAGGTCGGGGTCTTGCCGCAACGCGACACGCCGACCAGGATCAAATCGGCCTTGTCGTAGTAGTGCGTGCGTGCGCCATCGTCGTTGTCGAGGGCGAAGTTCACCGCCTCGATGCGTTCCATGTAATTGGTGTTGGCGCCGATGGAATGGGATTTGCCCACGGTGTAAGAAGAATGCTCGGTCAATTCCTGCTCAAGCGGTGCCAGGAACGTCGAGAAAATGTCGATCATGAAACCATTGGAGGTCGCGAGGATCTCACGGATGTCCTGATTGACGATGGTGTCGAAAATAATCGGCCGGAAGCCGTCGGTTTCAGCGGCTTTGTTGATTTGTTGTACCATGGCCCGCGCTTTATCCACGTTATCGATGTACGGTCGCGTGAATTTGCTAAAGGTAATGTTTTCGAACTGCGCCAGGAGGCTTTGACCCAGGGTTTCGGCCGTGATGCCGGTACCGTCGGAAATAAAGAAAGCAGATCGTTTCATTTGCACCTTGGGCCTTAAGCTAATGACGAATCTTGGATATGATAGGCGCGGTTTGTCGGCCGCCAGTGGCCCGCATTCTCACTTATTTTCCAGGTCCAGGCCATACAGCTGGCAAACGCTCCTTTGAGCAGCCGGCTTCTGAGCTTTTCCAACACAGTTAGTGGAGAGATCACCTTGGTAGAGTACGTAGTTTCCCTCGATAAGCTCGGCGTCCATGATGTAGAGCACGTAGGGGGCAAGAACGCATCCCTGGGCGAGATGATCAGTAACCTTGCAGGTGCCGGTGTATCGGTGCCCGGTGGCTTCGCCACGACAGCTCAGGCTTATCGTGATTTTCTGGAACTGAGCGGCCTCAACGATCAGATCCACGCCGCCCTCGACGCCCTGGATGTCGACGATGTCAACGCCCTGGCCCGTACCGGCGCTCAGATCCGTCAATGGATCATGGAAGCCGAGTTCCCCGAGAAGCTCAACGCCGAGATCCGCATTGCGTTCGCCGCGCTGTCGGCCGGCAACCCTGACATGGCTGTGGCCGTGCGCTCTTCCGCTACTGCCGAAGACTTGCCGGACGCGTCCTTTGCCGGTCAGCAGGAAACTTTCCTGAACATCCGTGGTGTCGAAAACGTTATTCGCGCCGCCAAAGAGGTGTTCGCTTCGCTGTTTAACGACCGTGCGATTTCCTACCGCGTCCACCAGGGCTTCGACCACAAGCTGGTGGCTCTGTCGGCTGGTGTTCAGCGCATGGTCCGCTCCGAAACCGGCACGGCCGGCGTGATGTTCACCCTCGACACCGAGTCGGGTTTCCGTGACGTGGTGTTCATCACCGGCGCCTACGGCCTGGGTGAAACCGTCGTACAAGGCGCGGTAAACCCGGATGAGTTCTACGTGCACAAAGGCACGCTGGCCGCCGGTCGTCCAGCTATCCTGCGCCGCAATCTGGGCAGCAAAGCCATCAAGATGATCTACGGCGAAGTCGCCACGGCCGGCAAATCGGTCAAGACCATCGACGTCGACAAGGCGGATCGCGCTCGTTTCTGCCTGAGCGATGCCGAAGTCAGCGAACTGGCCAAGCAAGCGATGATCATCGAAAAGCACTACAAGTGCCCGATGGACATCGAGTGGGCCAAAGACGGCGACGACGGCAAGCTCTACATCGTTCAGGCCCGCCCTGAAACCGTGAAGAGCCGCACCCAGGCCAACGTCATGGAGCGTTACCTGTTGAAAGAAACCGGCACCGTGCTGGTTGAAGGTCGCGCCATCGGCCAGCGCATCGGCGCCGGCAAGGTCCGCATCATCAAGGACGTGTCCGAGATGGACAAAGTCCAGCCGGGCGACGTTCTGGTTTCCGACATGACCGACCCGGATTGGGAGCCGGTCATGAAACGGGCCAGCGCCATCGTCACGAACCGTGGCGGTCGTACTTGCCACGCGGCGATCATCGCTCGCGAACTGGGCATCCCGGCCGTGGTCGGTTGCGGCAACGCCACTCAGCTGTTGAAAGACGGCCAGGGCGTGACTGTTTCCTGCGCTGAAGGCGACACCGGTTACATCTTCGAAGGCGAACTGGGCTTCGACATCAAGAAAAACTCCGTCGATGCCATGCCGGACCTGCCGTTCAAGATCATGATGAACGTCGGCAACCCGGACCGCGCCTTCGACTTTGCACAACTGCCGAACGCAGGTGTGGGCCTGGCCCGTCTGGAATTCATCATTAACCGCATGATCGGCGTTCACCCGAAAGCGCTGTTGAACTACGACGGTCTGCCGCAAGACATCAAGGACAGCGTCGACAAACGCATCGCCGGTTACAACGACCCGGTCGACTTCTACGTCGACAAGCTGGTCGAAGGCATCAGCACCCTTGCTGCAGCGTTCACGCCGAAAAAAGTTATCGTGCGTCTGTCGGACTTCAAGTCCAACGAATACGCGAACCTGATCGGCGGCAAGCTCTACGAGCCGGAAGAAGAAAACCCGATGCTGGGCTTCCGTGGTGCTTCGCGTTACATCAGCGAAGCGTTCCGCGATTGCTTCGAACTCGAATGCCGCGCCCTCAAACGCGTGCGCAACGAGATGGGCCTGACCAACGTTGAAATCATGGTGCCGTTCGTTCGCACCCTGGGTGAAGCGAGCCAGGTGATCGATCTGTTGGCCGAAAATGGCCTGGCCCGCGGCGAGAACGGTCTGCGCATCATCATGATGTGCGAATTGCCATCCAACGCGATCCTCGCTGAAGAGTTCCTCGAATTCTTCGACGGCTTCTCGATTGGTTCCAACGACCTGACTCAGCTGACGCTGGGCCTGGACCGTGACTCCGGGATCATCGCTCACCTGTTCGACGAGCGTAATCCAGCGGTCAAGAAGCTGCTGGCAAACGCCATTCAGGCCTGTAACAAGGCTGGCAAATACATCGGCATTTGCGGTCAGGGCCCTTCGGACCACCCGGACCTGGCCAAGTGGCTGATGGAGCAGGGCATCGAAAGCGTTTCTTTGAACCCCGATTCCGTACTGGAAACCTGGTTCTTCCTGGCTGAAGGTCAGACTTCGGCTTGATGTGAATGAAGCCCCGGTCAAGTGGCCGGGGCTTTAAGACTCAAGTAGGGCGGGCTCCAATTGGATGCCGCCCTTTTTTGTGCAAGAGCATTATGCAAAGCAGCAGCAACCTATTTCCTGTCGCCCTGATCAGCGCCGAACGACGCGGCGATCTGAGCGAAGATGTTTATCGATTGAAACCGGCCAACAGCCCGGACCCTAGCGTCGAGCTGGCCGTTACCCGGCTGGGCATGGCCGATGGACCGGCGGGGCGCGGTGTGCCGGTGATTCTTTTGCACGGCAGCTTCTCCAATCGGCGCTTCTGGTTTTCCCCGAAAGGGCTGGGGTTGGGTGCTTACCTGACGCGTCTGGGATTCGACGTGTGGATCCCGGAAATGCGCGGCCATGGCCTGTCCCAGCGTAACCAGGACTACCGCAAGAACCGTGTCGCCGATTACGCTCGTTACGATCTGCCTGCCATTGGCGCGTTTGTGCGTGAGCAAAGCGGTCAGGTTCCGCACTGGATCGGTCACTCACTGGGCGGAATCACGCTGGCAGCGGCGTTGGGCGGTGAGTACATCGGAGAGCCTGTGGTGGCGTCTGCGGCCTTCTTTGGGGTGCAGGTCAGCCGGACCTACTGGCCATTGAAAATTCCACCGGTGGAATGGAGCGGGCGTTTTATTCTCAAACGCTTTGCACAGCTGTCGGGATCCCGGCTCAAGCGCGGCCCGGAGGACGAGCCGATTGGTCTGGCCCTGGAAAGCATGCGCTGGTACGGCTTGTTTGGGCGATTCGGCGATGCCGACAAGGACTGGTGGGCCGGCTTGGCCAGCGTTTCCATGCCGGTGTTGGCCGTGAGCGCTGTTGGCGATCATCAGGACCCGGCGTGGGCGTGCCGCAAACTGTTCGACCAGATAGGTTCCGAGCACAAGCAATTCATCAACCTCGGTCGCGAACAGGGCTTTGGCGACAATTTTGGTCACGTTGAAATGCTGGTCAGCAAAGCCGCTCAAGCCGAAGTCTGGCCGTTGGTGGCGCGTTGGCTGGGCGATCAACAGACACCTTTGATGGGCGACAAGCCGGATCTGGCCACGGCAGTTTGAGCCCGATGCTCTAACAAGGGCATTCCGCTCTGTTCGGCTTGCGGCTAAGATATGACGCATTGAGCTATTTTGGTCACGTTCGACACCCTCGATTGTCTTCCTCTTTACAGGAGTTTCTCGATGAACCATTACCTCACGCCTGACCTGTGCGACACCTATCCGGAGCTGGTGCAGGTGCTGGAACCGATGTTCAGCAATTTTGGTGGCCGTGATTCTTTCGGCGGCGAAATCGTGACCATCAAGTGCTTCGAAGACAACTCGCTGGTCAAGGAACAAGCCGAGCTCAAGGGCAATGGCAAGGTGTTGGTGGTCGACGGTGGCGGTTCCCTGCGTCGTGCGCTGCTGGGCGACATGATTGCCGAGAAAGCCGCGAAAAACGGTTGGGAAGGGCTGGTGATCTACGGTTGCATCCGTGACGTCGACGTCATTGCACAAACCGATCTTGGTGTTCAGGCGTTGGCCAGCCATCCGATGAAAACCGACAAGCGCGGTATCGGCGATCTCAACGTAGCGGTGACCTTTGCGGGCGTGACGTTCCATCCGGGCCATTACATTTATGCGGACAATAACGGCGTGATCATTTCGCCAAGCCCGCTGAAAATGCCTGAATAAGCCAACACCAACAAAGGGATGCGGATGTTCGAGGAAGAAAACGCGCAGTGGGGCCTGGTGCATGCCCTGGTGCTGGACGGTAAAGGCGGTGCGCGTTCGATAGCCCGGACTGAGCTCGACGACTTGCAGCTACAGGCCCATGAAAGCCTATGGCTGCACTGGGATCGCAGTCATCCGCAAACCCAGACCTGGCTGCGTAAATCCAGCGGTCTGAGTGAATTCAGCTGTGACCTCTTGCTCGAAGAAAACACCCGACCGCGTCTTCTACAGCTTTCGGACAGCGAACTGCTGCTATTTTTGCGTGGGGTCAATTTGAATCCCGGCGCAGAACCGGAAGACATGGTCTCGGTGCGAATCTTCGCCTCGGCCCAGCGCGTTATCTCCTTGCGTCTGCGACCCTTGCGCGCAACCGATGAATTGCTGGCGCAACTCACCGATGGCAAAGGGCCGAAAACCGCCTCCGAACTCGTCCTGTATATGGCGCAGTACCTCACCAACAAAGTGCAGGATCTGGTCAGTTGCCTCTCGGAAGTGGTCGACGAGGAAGAAGAAAAACTGGATGCCGACGAACGGTATACTCCCGAGCACGGCGCCATTTTGCAGATTCGTCGCAGAGCCGCCGCGCTGAAACGATTCCTTGCGCCACAGCGTGATATTTTCGGACAACTGACGCGGATCAAACTGCCCTGGTTTGTCGAAGACGATGGCGATTACTGGAACGAATTGAACAACAGTCTGACCCGCTACCTGGAGGAGCTGGAGTTGACCCGGGAGCGGGTGGGACTGGTCCTTGAGGCAGAAGACAGACGCTTGAGCGTGCGCATGAACCGCACGATGTACCGTTTCGGGATCATCACCGGGATCTTTTTGCCGATGAGTTTTCTGACCGGTCTTTTGGGGATCAACGTGGGTGGCATTCCGTTCTCTGCCAGTCCCTATGGCTTCCTGATTGCGTGCCTGATGATGGTCTCGGTGGCGCTCGGGCAGTGGTGGTTATTTCGACGTTTGCGCTGGGTCTGAGAATGAGTCATGTGACCCGAGCAAATTTGACCGCGTCTTTCACAGACATCACGAGAGGTGCGTATGCACGATCCGTTTGAACAGTCTTTGCGCGACATGCTCAATGCATCACCGTCCACCCGGGACGACGACGCGTGTCTTGGGCGTGTACTGAAAACCGCCAACCGCCAGGTCGGCGCTGGTGATCTGTTCAGCCTGCTGGGTCGCTGGTTGCCCGCGCTGATGATTGCCCTCAATAACGGCTCGGCCCACGTCTCGCCGGTGTCCCGTCACCGTAAACCTACCGTTCGCACTGCTGATAAGGCTGATTAATATGGAACTTGATCTCTGGACTCAGAGCCTCGTCACTGCAATGACTGCGTTATGGACCAAGGTTGCGAACTTCATTCCGAACCTGTTCGGCGCACTGGTTGTGCTGCTGTTGGGTTTCGTCGTGGCGAAACTTTTGGACACTTTATTGTCCAAGTTGCTCGCCAAGCTGGGGCTCGATCGCCTGATGGGCGGCACCGGGCTGACTAAGCTGTTGTCCCGCGCCGGTCTTCAAGTACCGATCTCGACCCTGATTGGCAAAATTGTCTATTGGTTCGTTCTGCTGATTTTTCTGGTTTCTGCCGCAGAATCTCTCGGACTTGAGCGAGTTTCAGCTACGCTGGATATGCTGGCTCTGTATTTGCCGAAGGTATTCGGCGCGGCGCTGGTGTTGCTGGTGGGTGTTTTGCTGGCGCAACTGGCCAATGGATTGGTGCGCGGCGCAGCAGAAGGCGTAGGACTGGACTACGCTTCAGGGTTGGGACGAATTGCGCAAGGGCTGGTGATTATCATCAGTATTTCGGTTGCGATCAGCCAATTGGAGGTCAAGACAGACCTGCTCAACCATGTGATCGTCATTGTATTGATTACCGTTGGTCTGGCGGTTGCGCTGGCCATGGGGTTGGGAAGCCGGGAAATCGCCGGTCAGATTCTTGCGGGAATCTATGTGCGTGAGCTCTACCAGGTTGGGCAACAAGTGCGTATTGGCGAGGTTGAGGGGCAGATCGAAGAGATCGGCACGGTTAAAACTACATTGCTGACCGATGAGGGTGAGCTAGTCTCTCTCTCGAATCGGATTCTCCTGGAGCAGCATGTAAGTAGCCGCTAACCCGGCAAACCCTGCTAACGTATGCCGCCGCAAAATGCCCTGAAAGGGCTGCGGCGGACATTGACCTGACTGTCGGCCCGACTTGTTTTGAATAAAGCTCAATCGCTCTCCACGCGCTACGACCCCCGCGAGCTCTCTGATGAGGAGTTGGTCGCGCGCTCGCATACCGAGCTGTTTCACGTAACACGCGCCTATGAAGAATTGATGCGGCGTTACCAGCGAACATTATTTAACGTTTGTGCCCGATACCTTGGGAACGATCGCGACGCAGACGATGTCTGTCAGGAAGTGATGCTGAAGGTGTTATATGGCTTGAAGAACTTCGAGGGGAAATCGAAGTTCAAGACGTGGCTATATAGCATCACGTACAACGAATGCATCACACAGTATCGAAAGGAACGGCGAAAGCGTCGCTTGATGGACGCCTTGAGTCTGGACCCCCTCGAGGAAGCATCTGACGAGAAGATGCCGAAACCTGAGGATAAGGGTGGACTTGATCGCTGGCTGGTGTATGTAAACCCGATTGACCGGGAAATTCTGGTGCTACGTTTTGTCGCAGAGCTGGAATTTCAAGAGATCGCGGATATCATGCATATGGGTTTGAGTGCGACAAAAATGCGGTACAAACGTGCTCTTGATAAATTGCGTGAGAAATTTGCAGGCAGTGCTGAAACTTAGTTCAGCGCAAATATCTCTTACGTGTAGGCTAGTTCTGATAGACTAGCCGCCGAGTTGTCCCCCGGTTTGAGGGACTGCTTTACAATCACCAGATGGGGATTTAACGGATGAAACTGAAAAACACCTTGGGCTTGGCCATTGGTACTCTTATTGCCGCTACTTCGTTCGGCGTTCTGGCACAAGGCCAAGGCGCAGTTGAAGGCGAGCTCAACTACGGGAAAAAGTACAACGACAGCGTTAACAACGTTGAAGACGGCTACACTCCTGGCGCCTCCATCGGTTACTTCTGGACCGACGACGTTTCTATCAACCTGACCTACAACGCGGACAACTACACCCGTTCGAACAACGGTACTGGTTCTCAGAAAATCCGCGGTGACTACGAAGGTCTGAACGCTCAATACCACTTCAACAACGCTGGCGACGCTCTGCGTCCTTACGTTCAAGGTGGTGTTAAGCACGGCAGCATGACCAACGTAGCCGCTGACGGCCACACCGGTCGTGACCAGTCGACTTTTCTGACTGCTGGCGCTGGCGTTAAGTACTACTTCGTTGAAAACGTCTTCGCCCGTGCTGGCGTAGAAGCTGACTACAAACTGGACAACGGCCGTTGGGACTACATCCCATCCATCGGTCTGGGTGTGAACTTCGGTGGCGGCAACAAGCCAGTCGCTGCTGCTCCAGCTCCAGAAGTCTGCTCCGACAGCGACAACGATGGCGTGTGCGACAACGTTGACAAGTGCCCAGACACCCCAGCCAACGTAACTGTTGACGCTGATGGCTGCCCGGCAGTTGCTGAAGTTGTTCGTGTTGAGCTGGACGTGAAATTCGACTTCGACAAGTCGGTAGTCAAGCCAAACAGCTACGCTGACATCAAGAACCTGGCTGATTTCATGAAGCAGTACCCAGCCACCAGCACTACTGTTGAAGGTCACACTGACAACGTCGGTCCTGACGCTTACAACCAGAAACTGTCCGAGCGTCGTGCAAACGCCGTTAAGCAAGTTCTGACCAACCAGTACGGTGTTGAATCGACTCGCGTTCAGTCTGTTGGCTACGGCGAATCCCGCCCAGTTGCTAACAACGATACCGCTGAAGGTCGTGCTGTAAACCGTCGCGTAGAAGCGCAGGTTGAAGCTCAAGCTAAGTAATTAGCCCGCAGCTCTGAGAAAAGCCCGGCTTAGGCCGGGCTTTTCTTTGTCTGCGATTTGGTGAAATGGGGTGATTCAGTCAGTTTTACGCTGATTGATCGGCCGTCATCGCGGGCAAGCCACGCTCCCACAAGGATCTAGTTCCGTAGGTTGCGACCGCGCCAATCACCAGGATGGCCGGGCTTTTCAGTTCGAAGGCACAGGCATCTGCCTCCATCGCCTTTAAGCTGCTCCGGCATTCCCGTTGATGCGGCAACGATGCATTTTCAATCATCGCTACCGGCGTATCGGCTGCCATTGCGCCAGCCAGCAGTTGCTCACGGATCTCGCTGAGCTTTGCCACACCCATGTAGATCACCAGTGTCGTGCCACCTTGGGCCAGCGCCTGCCAGTTAAGGCTGCTGCCATCCTGAGTGTGGGCGGTCACCAGCGTTACCCCTCGTGCCACGCCGCGCAGGGTTAGCGGAATATCGCATTGCGTCGCGCCAGCCAGCCCGGCAGTGATGCCATTGACCAGCTCAACCTCGACACCACGTTCGCGCAACCACTGTGCTTCTTCACCCCCACGCCCGAAGATGCACGGGTCGCCACCCTTGAGCCGAACCACGCATTTGCCGTGACGGGCATAACGCAACATCAAACGATGAATGAATTCTTGCGGAGTAGAGCGACAGCCACCGCGCTTACCCACAGGAATAATCCGCGCGCCGCAGCAGTGCTCCAGCACCGCGTCGTTGACCAGATCGTCGATCAGCACCACATCCGCTTCTCTCAACGCCCGAACGGCTTTGAGCGTCAGCAATTCAGGGTCACCGGGACCCGCACCCACCAGCCAGACTTTTGCGCTCATAGTGTTTTCCTCACGAGATGGCGGCTTGCGGCTGCGCGGTGGCGGCCAGCAAACGCTTGATTTCCGGGACGCAGGAACCGCATTGCGTGCCGCAGCCCAATTCTTGTTTCAACCCCTGCAAGTCCAGGCCACGACGAATGCCGGTGCAGACCGCGTTTTGGCTGACGTTTTTGCAGTTGCACAGGGTTTTGTTGCCGGTCGCTTCGGCGTCGACCTGGCCCGGCGGGGCACTCAGTGGCGCGAGCAGCCAGCGCCGTAGCTGTTGATCGGCGCGACCTTCGAGCCAGAGGTTCTGCAGCCAGTGTCGGGCGAGGGTTTCACCCGCCAAACGGATCGTAGTGATCCGGCCGTTTTCGATCCGCACCCGCTTACCGATGGAGCGTCGTGGGTCGTCGTAGGCCAGGACCGGGCCCTCATTGAGCCCCAGGCATTGATCGATTTCCCGTAGCAGTTGCGGATCTGGCGCGGTGGGGCTGGCAGCGCGTATCAGCAGCGCAGGGCGCTCACGGCCAGCAAGGCTGAGGCTGACGTAGGAAAACGTCTCGCAGAGGGGGCGTAGAGTCTCAAAGTGCTGTTGGACATCGCCCTCAATCAGCGCGAAAAGGTGCCAAGGCAATTGGACCGGTTCGAGGCGTACGCCACTGTGTTTAAGCTCCGGTTGTTTCGACAAAGGGTCGAAGGCGGGGAGCGTGAGGGTGTTTATGCCACCCTTAAGAAAGCGGTCACCAAAATGCATCGGCAAAAAGGCTTGGCCCGGACGCACACTGTCATCACTGGTCACCGGCACGATCACTGCGCCGCGTCGGCTTTTCAGGCTGATCAGATCGCCCGTTTGCAGGCGATGCCGGCGCAGTTCATCGGGGTGCAGGCTCAACACGGCTTCGCTGACATGGCCGAACAGCTGCGCCGCGGTGCCGGTGCGGCTCATACCGTGCCATTGATCGCGCAGGCGACCGGTGATCAGCGTCAGCGGGAAGCGTGCATCTCGTTGTTCCTTGGCGGCGCGATACGGATCGGCCACGAAATGCGCACGGCCACTGGCAGTCGGGAAAATACCATCCAGATACAACCGGGCGGTGCCTGCGCTAGAGCCCGTAGTAAAAGGCCATTGTTGCGGACCGATTTTGTCGATTAGCGCGTGGCTGATTCCAGACAAATCCAGATCGCGGCCGCGCGTCAGCTGTTTGTATTCGTCGAAGACCTGCGCCGGGGTTTCAAAAGCAAACAGGCTGGCCGCTTCCGGGCGCAGACGTTTCTCCAGACGCTGTGCGAAATCCACCGTGATCGCCCAGTCAGGACGCGCTTCACCCGGTGCGACGATCGCCCGGCGGACGTGGGAAATCCGTCGCTCGGAGTTGGTGACCGTGCCGTCTTTTTCCCCCCAACTGGCGGCGGGCAGCAGCAGATCGGCGAACGCAGCGGTTTCGGTGGTGCGGAACGCCTCCTGCAACACCACGAATGGGCAGGTCACCAAAGCAGCGCGCACGGCAGTCTGATCGGGTAGGGACTGCGCGGGGTTGGTACACGCGATCCACAAGGCTTTGATCTTTCCGCTGCTTACCTGCTCAAACAACTCGATCGCGCTCAGCCCCGGGTTTTCAGGCAGGTGATCAACGCCCCAGTAAGCCGCCACCTCGGCACGGTGCTGCGCATTGGCGGCGTCGCGATGCCCCGGCAGCAGGTTGGACAGACTGCCAGTTTCGCGCCCGCCCATGGCATTTGGCTGACCGGTCAACGAGAAAGGTCCTGCACCCGGACGGCCAATTTGCCCGGTCGCCAGGTGTAAATTGATCAGTGCGCTGTTTTTTGCGCTGCCGGCGGTGGACTGGTTCAGCCCCATGCACCACAACGACAGAAAACTCGGTGAAGTACCGACCCACTCAGCGCATTGCTGCAGTTGTTCAATACTGATTCCGCACAACTGCGACACCATCTGCGGTGTGTAATCGCGCACCAGGCTCTTCAGCTCAGCCAGGCCTTCGGTATGAGCCTTGATGTAGTCGCGGTCGACCCAGTCTTCCCACAGCAGCAGGTGCAAAATCCCATGGAACAAGGCGACATCGGTCCCCGGAAGAATCGCCAGGTGCAGGTCAGCCAAATCGCAAGTGTCGGTGCGACGCGGGTCGATGACGATGACTTTCATCTGTGGTCGGCGGGATTTGGCTTCTTCGAGGCGGCGAAACAGTACCGGGTGGGCGTAGGCCATGTTGCTGCCGACGATCATCACGCAATCGCTCAGTTCCAGGTCTTCATAGCTGCACGGCGGCGCATCGGCGCCCAGGCTGCGCTTGTAGCCGACCACCGCCGAGGACATGCACAGCCGCGAATTGCTGTCGATGTTATTAGTGCCCACCAGCGCTCGCGCCAGTTTATTGAAGGCGTAGTAATCCTCGGTCAGCAACTGCCCGGAAATGTAGAACGCCACGCTGTCCGGGCCGTGCTCGGCAATGGTTTGGGCAAAAACGCTGGCGGCATGATCGAGGGCGGTGTCCCAGTCGGTGCGGCCACGCGCCAGGCCTTTGCCGAGGCGCAATTGCGGGTACAACGCCCGCGCCGTCAAGTCGCCGGTCAAATGCAGGGTTGATCCCTTGCTGCACAATTTGCCGAAGTTGGCCGGGTGTGCCGGATCGCCGCTGACGCCGAGGATGCGCTCGCCGTCATGCTCGATCAGCACGCCACAGCCGACCCCGCAGTAGCAGCAGGTGGACGCGGTGATCTGACGGTCCATCAGCCTGCATCCCGCAGGGCCAGCATCACTCGGCCATTTTCGACCCGCGCCGGGTGGTGATGGGCGCAGCCGATGTCCGGGGCCTGGGCTTCACCGGTTTCCAGATCGATCTGCCAGTTGTGCAGCGGGCAGGCCACACGCTTGCCATAGATCAAGCCTTGGGACAGCGGCCCGCCCTTGTGCGGGCAGCGGTCGTCGAGGGCGAAAACCTCATCGTCGCTGGTACGAAAAATCGCGATGTCACCTTTTGGGCCGGCGATGATCCGCGAGCCCAAGGCGTTGATCTCTTCCAGTGCGCAGATATCCAGCCAGTTCATGCCAGCACCTCCAGGTTTTTCACGGGAATGACGTCGAATTCTTTTTTCAGCAGCGGCTGTTCAATGCGTTCTTTCCACGGATCCTGTTCGAACGACAGAGAGAATTGCAGGCGATCATTGAGCGCCTTGCGTCGCTCCGGGTCTTCCAGCACGGCTTTTTTGATGTGCTCCATGCCGACCCGTTGCAGGTAATGCACGGTGCGCTCGAGGTAGAAGGCCTCTTCGCGATAGAGCTGCAAGAACGCGCCGTTGTATTCGCGCACCTCTTCAGCGGTTTTCAGTTTCACGAAGAACTCGGCGACTTCGGTTTTGATCCCGCCGTTGCCGCCGATGTACATCTCCCAGCCGGAGTCGACACCGATGATGCCTACGTCCTTGATGCCCGCTTCCGAACAATTGCGTGGGCAACCGGAGACCGCCAGTTTCACTTTGTGCGGCGACCACATGTTGAACAGGTCATGCTCCAGTTCGATGCCCAACTGCGTGGAATTCTGCGTGCCGAAACGGCAGAACTCACTGCCGACGCAGGTTTTCACGGTGCGGATGGATTTGCCGTAGGCGTGGCCGGACGGCATGTCGAGGTCCTTCCAGACGCCCGGCAGATCCTGTTTCTTGATTCCCAGTAAATCGATGCGCTGACCGCCGGTGACCTTGACCATCGGTACGTTGTACTTGTCGGCGACGTCGGCGATGCGTCGCAATTCCGAAGGGTTGGTCACACCACCCCACATCCGCGGGACAACCGAGTAGGTGCCGTCTTTCTGAATGTTGGCGTGGGCGCGTTCGTTGATCAGGCGCGATTGCGGGTCGTCCTTGGCTTCCCCCGGCCAGGTGGAAATCAGGTAGTAGTTGAGCGCCGGGCGGCAAGTGGCGCAGCCGTTCGGGGTGCGCCAGTTCAAGTAGCTGATGGTCCCGGCGATCGTCAGTAAATGCTGATCGCGGATGGCTTGGCGGATTTGCCCATGGTTGAGGTCGCTGCAACCGCAGATGGCTTTTTCGCTTTTCGGTTTGACGTCTGCCGCGCCGCCCACGGTGTTGATCAGGATCTGCTCGACGAGGCCGGCGCAGGAACCGCAAGAGCTGGCAGCCTTGGTGTGTTTTTTCACCTCGTCGACACTGAACAGTCCGTGCTCCTGGATTGCCTTGACGATGGTGCCTTTGCACACGCCATTGCAGCCGCAGACTTCGGCGGTGTCGGCCATGCTCATGGCTTTATCCTGACCCTGATGTCCTACGTCGCCCAACGCGTTTTCACCAAACATCAGGTGATCGCGGATCTCGCCAATGGCGTGATTCTCACGAATCTGCCGGAAATACCAGCCGCCATCTGCCGTATCGCCGTACAGACAGGCGCCGACCAGCACGTCATCCTTGATCACCAGTTTTTTGTAGACCCCGCCGATCGGGTCGGAGAGGGTGATGGTTTCCGTGCCTTCGCCGCCCATGAAGTCGCCGGCGGAGAACAGGTCAATGCCGGTGACTTTCAGTTTGGTCGACGTCACCGAGCCTTGATAACGGGCGAAGCCCAATTGTGCGAGGTGATTGGCGCAGACCTTGGCTTGCTCGAACAGCGGCGCGACCAGGCCGTAGGCGATGCCGCGATGGCTGGCGCATTCACCGATGGCGTAGACCCGTGGGTCGTAGGTTTGCATCGTGTCGTTGACCAGAATCCCGCGATTGCAGGGAATGCCGGATTTTTCCGCGAGCTCGGTATTGGGGCGAATGCCGGCGGCCATTACCACCAGGTCGGCGGGAATGATGTCGCCGTTCTTGAATTCAACCGACCCGACCCGGCCATTACCGGCATCGTGCAGGGCCTGGGTTTGTTCGCACAGGCGAAAGTGCAGGCCGCGTGCTTCCAGGGCGGTTTGCAACAACTGGCCACTGGTCTTGTCGAGTTGGCGCTCCAGCAGCCATTCGCCGAGGTGCACCACGGTCACGTGCATGCCGCGCAGCATCAGGCCGTTCGCGGCTTCCAGACCGAGCAAACCACCGCCGATGACGACGGCGTGTTTATGGGTCTTGGCGGTGTTGATCATCGCCTGAGTGTCGGCGATGTCGCGGTAGCCGATCACACCCTGCAAAGTGTTGCCGGGGATTGGCAGAATGAACGGGGTCGAGCCGGTGGCGATCAGCAGCCGATCATATTCAGCCTCGCTGCCGTCTTCGGCGATGACACGACGTTTGACCCGGTCGATCTCCACCACTTTGCGGTTGAGCAACAGCTTGATGTTGTTGTCCAGGTACCAGTCGAGGTCGTTGAGCACGATCTCTTCGAACGTCTGCTCACCGGCCAGTACCGGCGACAGCAGGATGCGGTTGTAGTTGGTATGGGGTTCGGCGCCGAAGACCGTGATGTCGTAGAGCTCATTACTCAGCTTGAGCAGTTCTTCCAGGGTGCGAACCCCGGCCATGCCGTTGCCGATCATCACCAGTTTTAGTTTTTTCATCAGGTTCTCCGGGGAGCTCCGACCTGCCTCATCAGGGCTTCAGGTCTGGCTCGACAAATTTTGCGCAAACAAAAAAGGCGTCCCGCTAGTTGCCTAGCGAGGACGCCTTTGTCCTGGTCCCGTTCTCTCGGGAAGCGCAACCTTCGTCGTTGAAGGCCGGGCTTTATGTGTGGTGAAAAGGGTAATGCAGTGGTTGTGCCAAGTGCTTCAGGTGGCCGGTTTTATTGGGCTTTGTCGAAGACTTGAAATGTGAAAGGAGCGTTTTCGCCCCGAATCAATGCACGATGCTCGCAATTGGCGCGACTTTTACAGGGATGTGTGTCAGTCGTGAAAAACCAAAACCAGCAGCACCAGATTTAACAGCAACGATACCAATGCCATTGTCCGCCACACTTTCAATGGCTCACGCTCCATCAACGGTTTGGGCCGCACGCTCAAGCTGCGCCGCTCGCCCTGTTCCAGCAGCAGTAACCATTCTTCCGCTGTTTCAAACCGCTGACCCGGATCCGCCACAACGGCACGTTCCAGACATTGCGCAATCCATTCCGGCAAATCCGGCCGATAGCGACTGGCGCTGACCGGTACACCAAACCGTGGTCGCTGGAACGCTTCGATTTCACCGTAGGGGTAATGCCCGGTCAGCAGGAAATACAGCGTCACGCCTACCGCGTACAGATCCTGTTGCGGCGTCGGGATGTCCCCGCGAAAGGCTTCAGGCGCGATGAAACTGGGCGTTCCAGGCAGGGTAGACGCTTGATCCTCTGACAAACCGGAGCAATACGCGAGGCCGAAATCCAGCAGACGCAATTCGCCGTCAACACCGAGCAACAGGTTTTCCGGTTTGATGTCGCGATGCAAAATTTGCCGCCGATGCAACAGGCCAACCGCGCGAAGCAAGCGCTCGGCCAGATCTTGCCATTGCGCCAGCGGCAAAGATCCGACACTGGCGTGCAGGTCTGCCAGCGTCGTGCCGGAATATTCGCGCATTACATAGTACAAATGCTGACGCTGGCTGGCGGCATGGACTTCAGGAAAATTCCGTCCGGCCACACGCTTGAGAAACCATTCCTCCGACAGCAACGCTTGCCCGGCCAAGTGATCGTCGTGCAGCGCCGCGGGCAAGGTTTTCAACAGCCAGGGTTGCTGTTGTCCGTCGCGAACCCGATAGAGCAGTGATTGCTGGCTCTGGCCGAGTGTCCCTTCAACGTGCCAGCCTTCGAAGGTTTGACCGGGTTTCAGCGCTGGTGGCAATGGCCATTGCTGTAAATGAATCAGCGCATCCCCAATGCTCGTTTCACCCAAGGCGTCGACCCGCACCAGCAGGGCGCTTGCATTGTCTTGGCTGCCGGCCAAGTGCGCGGCATTGACCAAGGTGTGTGCCGCACTGTCCAGATCGGGTTGATCTCGCAGAATGGCGGCAATGGCGGTGTCGCCCAGCACGGCCCAGATGCCGTCGCTGAGCAGCACGAAACTCTCATTCAGGCGCAATTCACCATCGAGAAAATCCAGCACCAGATGTTGATCCAGCCCCAGCGCACGCTTGAGCACATGCTGCATGCCCGGTTGGTCCCAGACATGATCCTCACTGACGCGCTGCAACTGGTCCGCGTGCCAGCGATACACCCGGCAATCTCCTACATGGGCCAAGGTAAAACGCCTGCCGCGCATGACCAAAGCACTGACGGTGGTCAGCAACGGTTGTCCGCCACCGTTGGCCTGCAACCAGCGGTTTTGCGCCAGCAGCAAGCGGTCCAATGCTTGAGCGACGCCCCAGGTTTGTGGGGTGGCGTAATAGTCCAGCGCCAGGGCCTGCAAGGTCGAACGGGCCGCGAGCCCGCCGTCGGCGCATTGGCTGACCCCGTCGGCAATGGCGAACAAGTACCCCTTGCTGACCGCCAGCGCCGGGGCCGGCGTCACCAGGCGCAGGGCATCCTGATTTTCCTCCCGCGGGCCGGTGGCGCTGGCGTGGGCAAAGCTCAGTTGCAGGCTCATCGAGGTTTTAAACCCGAGCCGCCGTCACGGCAGCCGAACCCCAGGTGGTTCTCCAGCGACGTTTCACCCCGTGCAGACCGAACCAGGCCAGAACGCCGAGGCTGGCGAACAACCACAAGGCCAGTTGATAGCTGCCAGTGCTTTGCTTGATCGCGCCCATGCCTGCCGCCAGCGCGAAGCCACCGATACCGCCGGCCATGCCGATCAAACCGGTCATCACACCGATCTCCCGACGAAAGCGCTGCGGCACCAATTGGAAAACCGCGCCGTTACCTGCGCCCAACCCGAGCATGGTGCAGACGAAAAGCGCCAGTGCCGCGTATGAACTCGGCAGATTGAAACCGACCACCGCGATACAGATTGCCGCCACCGTGTACATCGCCAGCAACGTGCGAATACCGCCGAAACGGTCCGCCAGCGCGCCGCCCAATGGACGCATCAGGCTGCCGCCAAACACGCAGGCCGCCGTGTAGTAACCGGCCGCGACCGGGCTCAGGCCGTATTGGTCGTTGAAGTAGCCGGGCAGGGCGCTGGCCAGGCCGATGAAGCCGCCGAAGGTCACGCTGTAGAAAAACATGAACCACCAGCTGTCGCGGTCGCCCAGGGCTTTGAAGTAGTCGGCCATGGACTTGGCTTTCGGCCGCTCAGGTGCGTTTTTCGCCAGCCAGGCGAAGACGATCAGGGTCAGGATCAGCGGGATCAGGGCGAAGCCGAACACGTTGCTCCAGCCGAACGCGGCCGCCAATACCGGGGCGATCAGCGCGGCGAGCACCGTGCCCGAGTTGCCAGCGCCGGCAATGCCCATGGCTTTGCCCTGATGTTGCGGCGGATACCATTGCGAGGCCAGCGGCAGGGCAACGGCAAAGGACGCACCGGCCATGCCGAGGAACAGGCCCAGCACCAGCGCTTGTTCGTAGCTGTGAATCCCGAGTTTCCACGCGCCGAACAGCGCGCAGATAACAATTACCTGACCAATCACCCCAGCAGTTTTTGGCGACAGACGATCCGCCAGCATGCCCATGATAAAGCGCAGTACGGCACCGGCCAGAATCGGCGTGGCCACCACCAGCCCGCGCTGTTGGGTGGTCAGGTGTAGGTCCGCGGCGATCTGCACGGCCAACGGGCCGAGCAGGTACCAGACCATGAAACTCAGGTCGAAATAGAGAAAGGCCGCAAACAGTGTTGGCGTATGGCCGGATTTCCAGAAGCTTGAATTCATCGCGCACCTCAGCTGTGAAGAGTCTCGAGAAGGAGTCATGAGCTAGCAGGTGGGGCGCCTAAGGGCCGCACCACCGGCCCCGGGCTGTGGGGCCAAAACGAAAAAACGCCGCCACCCGATTCGCCAGGGGCAAATGGGGTGAGCGACGTCTTTGTCGTAGGTGGGGCAACCGCCGTTGGTTACCTGTGGTGATTACTTAGCCAGATTTGTGCCAACACTCGGGATAGAGTCGCGGCCATCGCGGGCAAGCCTTGCTCCTACAGGATTGGTGGCGAATTAAATCCGGCGAACGACACAAACCTGTAGGAGCAAGGCTTGCCCGCGATGGCGTCCTCAGCCCAGCAACTCACTCATGGCAATAATCTGCTCCGCCACCTGGATCAACTTCTGCTGCCGGCTCATCGCCTGGCGGCGCATCAGGGTGTAAGCCTCTTCCTCATTGCAATTTTTCATCTTCATCAACAGCCCCTTGGCCAGCTCGATGCGCTTGCGTTCAGCCAATTGCTGATCGCGGGCATGCAGTTGGGCGCGCAGGGCCTGATCACTTTCAAACCGCGCCATGGCGACGTCGAGAATCGGCTGCAAGCGCTGTGCGTGAATGCCTTCGACGATGTAGGCACTGACCCCGGACTTGATCGCTTGACGCATCACGCCGGGGTCGTGCTCATCGGTAAACATGACGATCGGTCGTGGCTGGTCGCGGGTCACCAGCACCACTTGTTCCAACACATCGCGGCTCGGTGACTCGGTATCGATCAGGATCACGTCCGGACGCACCGTTTCGACGCGCTCGGGCAGGTCGATGGTCAGGCCCGATTCGTCGATCACCTCGAACCCGGCTTCGGTCAGGGCGGCTTTCAATCGACCGACTTTCTTCGCGGTGTCATTGATCAGCAGGATACGCAGCATTTCGCAGTCTCCTGTCAGCGCTGGGCGAATCGGTGCGAGCTGTCGCTCAGGGCGTGCAACTTGAAACTGTGGGCATAACCGGCCGGGTCGGAACCGTCCCAGACTTTGCCGTCGATCAACTGGCTGCTGCGCATGTCCTGATACTGGGCGGCGACTCCGACAGCGCTGGCGGCTTCGCGGTACAACGCCAATTGCTGGATCTGGCGGGCCACGCCGAGGTAATCCGGATCGTCGCGCAACAATCCCCAGCGCCGGAACTGGGTCATGAACCACATGCCGTCGGACAGGTAAGGCACGTTGACCTCGCCGCCGGCATGGAAGCGCAACGCGTGCGGGTCTTGCCAGCGATGGCCCAGACCGTCAGCGTAATCGCCCAGCAGGCGCGGTTCGATGCAGTCGAGGGCCGCATCGAGGTAGTCGGGCGCGCTCAACAGTTGTGCGGTGCTGCGGCGATTTTCCGTGCTTTGCTCGATAAACCGGCTGGCTTCCAGGGTCGCCATCACCAAAGCCCGCGCGGTGTTGGGGTACTGCTCGACAAAGGCACGGGTGCAGCCGAGGACTTTTTCCGGGTGATCGGGCCAGATGGTCTGGGTTGTCGCCAGGGTAAAGCCGAGATTCTGTTGCACCGCGCTGGCGGACCAAGGTTCCCCGACACAAAAACCGTCGATACGCCCGGCTTGCAGGTGCGCGACCATTTGCGGCGGCGGCACCACTACGCTGTCGACATCCTGCAATGGATGTATGCCCTGGCTCGCCAGCCAGTAATACAGCCACATGGCGTGGGTGCCGGTGGGAAATGTCTGGGCGAAGGTAAGTTTTGGGCGAGTTTGGTGCACATGGCGGTCGAGTGCTTCAGGACTGGTCACGCCCAACGCCTGCAAACCGTGGGAAAGATTGATGCTCTGGCCGTTCTGGTTCAGGCCCATCAGCACGGCCATGTCGGTCGGGGCCACACCGCCGATGCCCAGGTGAACCGCATAAATCAGGCCGTAAAGGCTGTGGGCGGCGTCGAGTTCGCCGCTGACCAGTTTGTCCCGCAGGTTGGCCCAGGACGACTGGCGCTTGAGGTTCAGGGTCAGGCCATAGGGCTGGGCGAACCCCTGGGTCGCGGCGACCACCACCGAGGCGCAATCGCTCAAGGCCATGAAACCGAGATTGATGTCGGTCTTTTCCGGGGCATCGCTGCCATTGACCCACGCCAGAGGGTTGGCTGGAACTTCAATCATCGTCAGGCACCTTGCATAAAAAAACGCCGTACCGAGCCGCTTGCCAGAGCAAGGGCCAGTGACGACGCCGTTGTCTTTCGACCCATCCCGCCATTGGCATGAGTGCTGATACCTGTGACGGTGCAAGGCATATGCCATCGTTCGTTGATTTCATCGCGCGCCTCGCCTGCAACCCGATGCCCGGCTATAATTGCCGCCACTTTTCAGCCCAGAGTCAAACCCGCCCATGTACACCCTGGCCCGTCAGATGTTGTTCAAACTTTCCCCGGAAACCTCCCACGATCTGTCCCTGGACCTGATCGGCGCGGGCGGGCGTTTGGGCCTCAACGGCTTGTTGTGCAAGGCCCCGGCGAAAATGCCGGTGTCGGTCATGGGCCTGGATTTCCCGAACCCGGTGGGTTTGGCGGCCGGTCTGGACAAGAACGGCGCGGCCATCGACGGATTCGCTCAACTGGGTTTTGGTTTTGTCGAAATCGGCACCATCACCCCGCGCCCGCAGCCGGGTAACCCGAAACCACGGATTTTCCGTCTGCCGGAAGCCGAGGCGATCATCAACCGCATGGGGTTCAACAACCTCGGCGTCGATCACCTGCTGGCCCGCGTGGCGGCGGCCAAGTACAAAGGCGTGCTGGGCATCAACATCGGCAAGAACTTCGACACCCCGGTTGAGCGCGCGGTCGACGATTACCTGATTTGCCTGGACAAGGTCTACGCCCACGCCAGCTACGTGACGGTCAATGTCAGCTCGCCCAACACCCCGGGCCTGCGCAGTCTGCAGTTCGGCGATTCGCTCAAGCAGTTGCTCGCTGATCTGGCCACGCGCCGCGCGGAACTGGCGTTGCGTCACGGCAAACATGTCCCGCTGGCGATCAAGATCGCGCCGGACATGACCGACGAAGAAACCGCACAAGTCGCACAAGCGCTGATTGAAACCGGGATGGACGCGGTGATCGCCACCAACACCACCCTGAGCCGTGTTGGCGTCGAAGGCATGGAATACGGTGACGAGGCGGGTGGCCTGTCCGGCGCACCGGTTCGCGACAAGAGCACTAACACTGTGAAAGTGCTGGCGACGGAACTGGCAGGTCGCTTGCCGATCATCGCCGTGGGCGGCATCACCGAAGGCAAACACGCGGCCGAGAAAATCGCGGCGGGTGCGAGCCTGGTGCAGATCTACTCCGGCTTTATCTACAAAGGCCCGGCGTTGATTCGTGAGTCGGTAGACGCCATCGCAGCACTGCGCTAACCCCCTGTGGAGCCCGGCTTGCCGGCGATGGCGATCTCAAGGACGCCATCGCAGCCTTGCGCTAACCCCCTGTAGGAGCCCGGCTTGCCGGCGATGGCGATCTCAAGGACGCTATCGCAGCCTTGCGCTAACCCCCTGTAGGAGCCCAGCTTGCCGGCGATGGCGATCTCAAGGACGCTATCGCAGCCTTGCGCTAACCCCCTGTAGGAGCCCGGCTTGCCGGCGATGGCGATCTCAAGGACGCCATCGCAGCCTTGCGCTAACCCCCTGTAGGAGCCCGGCTTGCCGGCGATGGCGATCTCAAGGACGCTATCGCCAGCAAGCCGGGCTCCTGCAAGGGATTGTGTTTAGCCAGAGATCAGACATAAAAAAGGGCTCCTCGAAGGAGCCCCTGGGCCGAAGCCCGCCGTCCGGATGGGACGTGCGTGGTTAATTCAGTCAGTCATCAGATTGTCGTGTCGGAGTGTCAGGCCCTGTAATTAATTGCCGACGGCGTGAAGTTCGTTGAGTCTGTGGATTCCCGCAGTGCCGGTCATACCGTCCCAGTTGTCGCCGCGTCCCTCGCGCCAGCCGTTAATCCAGGCTTGGCGTACTGACGGTAGAGTAAATGGGCAAAGCTCACGGGATTTGCCACCAACGCCATATTGATATCCGCGCAAAAATGCTCTTTCCAACGGATCACGCTTAAGTCTTCTCATAGGGTGTTGCCCTCACTTGTTGACTGTATTCATCGCGTAGACCTCAATCGAGGTCTGGCAGAAAAAACTCTGCCGTTGGGGCCCGCTGCCGGCGTCGCGAGCCAAGGTGTTGACGCCGTTGCGGCGTCAACCTGTGTTGAGTTCTAACCAATGCGTCACATCGAGGGAATGATCGTTTTGTCATAAGAACGTAACGATAAAGATGCTATGGCCATAAGTAACACGATGTTTGCCCCGTGTTTGTTGGTAAAGCCCTGTATGATCGGCCCCCCGCAGGATGATGGGGTTAATCCTTAGTGAGAATGACTTCTGTTGCGTGGGAGCATTATTCGACGAAGGGTCGACTTATGACATTTTGTTGCATCAACTTTTTTATCTGCCTGTGCATCTAAGCTCTTCTAACCTGAGCAGCACAGGTGGGACGGCACACCTTCGTGCCACGCGGGCGCTCTTTTAGAAAAGCGCCTGATTGAAATCCGGACCGGCAATGCGTTGTCGGTTCACTTAGCTAAAGGCTCTGAAAATCCAATGTCCGATCAATTCGAAATCTTCCTCACTTGCCCCAAAGGCCTTGAAGGCCTTCTGATCGAGGAAGCCGTCGGGCTTGGCCTTGAAGAAGCACGTGAGCACACCTCTGCCGTGCGCGGCATGGCGACCATGGAAACCGCTTACCGCCTGTGCCTGTGGTCGCGTCTGGCGAACCGGGTGTTGCTGGTGCTCAAGCGTTTCCCGATGAAGGACGCCGAAGACCTTTACCACGGCGTGCTGGACATCGAGTGGCAAGACCACATGCTCAACGCCGGCACCTTGGCCGTCGAGTTCAGCGGCCATGGCTCGGGTATCGACAACACCCACTTTGGCGCTTTGAAAGTCAAAGACGCCATCGTCGACAAACTGCGCACCCCGCAAGGCGACCGTCCGTCGATCGATAAACTCAACCCGGACCTGCGCATTCACCTGCGCCTGGACCGTGGGGAAGCGATTCTTTCCCTCGACCTGTCCGGCCACAGCCTGCACCAGCGTGGTTATCGCTTGCAGCAAGGCGCGGCACCGCTGAAGGAAAACCTCGCGGCCGCGATCCTGATCCGATCCGGCTGGCCACGCATTGCAGCCGAAGGCGGCGCGCTGGCTGACCCGATGTGCGGTGTCGGTACGTTCCTGGTCGAAGCCGCGATGATCGCCGCCGACATGGCGCCGAACCTGCGTCGCGAGCAGTGGGGCTTTACCCATTGGCTTGGCCATGTCCCGGCGCTGTGGAAGAAGCTTCACGAAGAAGCCACTGAGCGTTGCGCGGCCGGCCTGGCCAAGCCACCGCTGTGGATTCGCGGTTACGAAGCCGACCCGCGCCTGATTCAACCGGGCCGCAACAACGTTGAGCGTGCCGGCCTGAGCGAGTGGATCAAGATCTACCAGGGCGAAGTCGGTACCTTTGAGCCGCGTCCGGACCAGAACCAGAAAGGCCTGGTGATCTGCAACCCTCCCTACGGCGAACGTCTGGGTGACGAAGCGAGTTTGCTCTACCTCTATCAGAACCTCGGCGAGCGTCTGCGTCAGGCCTGCCTGAACTGGGAGGCCGCGGTGTTCACCGGCGCGCCGGACCTGGGCAAGCGCATGGGCATTCGTAGCCACAAGCAGTACTCGTTCTGGAATGGCGCGCTGCCGTGCAAGCTGCTGCTGATCAAGGTTACGCCAGACCAGTTCGTCACGGGCGAGCGTCGCACCCCGGAACAACGCCAGGTCGAGCGCGAGCAGGCGGAAGTCGAAGTCGCCGGCAACGATGTGGTGCCGGGCAAGTACGAGAAGTACAACAAGAACGGCAACCCGATCAAACCGGCCCCGGTGGTGATCGAGCAACCGCGCTTGAGCGAAGGCGGGCAGATGTTTGCCAATCGCCTGCAAAAAAATCTGAAGGCACTGGGCAAGTGGGTCAAGCGCGAAGGCATCGATTGCTATCGCGTCTACGATGCCGACATGCCGGAGTATTCCATGGCTATCGACCTGTATCAGGATTGGGTCCACGTCCAGGAATACGCGGCGCCGAAATCCATCGATCCGGAAAAAGCCTCGGCCCGCATGTTCGATGCCCTGGCCGCCATTCCGCAGGCCCTGAACATCGACAAGAGCCGCGTGGTGGTCAAGCGTCGCGAGCGTCAGAGCGGCACCAAGCAGTACGAGCGTCAGGCCGCGCAGGGCAAGTTCGTCGAGGTCAATGAAGGTGGCGTGAAGCTGCTGGTCAACCTCACCGACTACCTCGACACCGGGCTGTTCCTCGATCACCGCCCGATGCGCATGCGCATTCAGAAAGAGGCGGCCGGCAAGCGCTTCCTCAATCTGTATTGCTACACCGCGACGGCCAGTGTTCACGCGGCCAAGGGCGGCGCACGCACCACCACCAGCGTCGACCTGTCGAAAACCTACCTGGACTGGGCGCGACGTAATCTGTCGCTGAACGGTTTCTCTGACAAGAACCGTCTGGAACAGGGCGATGTGATGGCTTGGCTCGACGCCTGCCGTGACGAATACGACCTGATTTTCATCGACCCGCCGACGTTCTCTAACTCCAAGCGCATGGAAGGGATCTTCGACGTGCAACGCGACCAGGTGCAGTTGATCGACTTGGCCATGGCGCGTCTGGCACCCGGTGGTGTGTTGTATTTCTCCAACAACTTCCGCAAGTTCGTCCTTGAGGAAAACCTCACCGAGCGTTATGCCGTTGAAGAAATCACCGCACAGACCATCGACCCGGATTTCGCCCGTAACGGCAAGATCCACCGTGCCTGGAAAATCACTGCACGTTGACACCTGAACGGTGGATCCACAGAGCCTTGATTTTTAAAGGCTCTTTGGATTCTTTCAGTGCTGGTCAAATTAGTGGCTAATAGCTATAACTCTTCTCATGGCCAATGGGTTTCCCGCACCTGGCGTTTTGAGTTGCGTCTATGTCGTTGCACGCCGTGCGCCCCAGGATCCTGGGTATTATCAGCGAAGATGCCTCGGCCTGGCTGGTCGCGCTGCTGGTGTTGATTATGGGTGGTGTTCTTACGGGGATACTCGCCTGGTCAACGCTCAATGTGTTCCACCATCAACTCAAGCAACGTTTCCAGCTGCTGGCCAGTGAGCGTTTTAGCCGCATTGAAGAACGTTTCGTAGACCAGGAGCAGCGCCTCGACGGCCTGCGCCGGTTTTTCTCCAATTCCAGTTCGGTCTCCCGCGAGGAGTTCGACGGTTACACCCAAGCCCTGTTGCACCGGACTCAAGCCTATGAATTCGCGGCGCGAGTGACGCGTGCCGAGCGCGCGGAATTCGAGCGCAAGGCGCGGGAAGAGGGATTGCGCGACTTCACCATTCGTGAACTTGACGGCAACGGTCAACTGCAATTGGCCGCTGGCCGCGATGAATACGTGGCGGTGCTTTACAGTCAGACGCAAAGTCGACTGGGCTCGCTGCTGGGTTACGACTTGCTGACCGAATCGATGCGTCGATCAACCGTTGAACGGGCGGACAGACTGGGCGCCATGGCGGTGTCGCAGCCGATGCATCTGGTCAGTATCGAGCCGGCCTATGCGCGTGGCGTGCTGCTGGTAGCGCCGGTGATGATGCGCAACACGCCAAGCATTACGGGGGTAAAACCCTTCGGTTATGTCATGGCAGTGATCAGCATGCGCCAGTTACTGGCAGAGGGATTGCCGGATTCCATGCGCGACTATCTCTCGGTGCGCATTCTCGACTTGTCGGTCGGCGAGCAGCACGAAGCGCTTTTCGAATCCTTCAACGGACCTGCAGCCAGTCATTTGTCCGCGAGCCGGCTGTTGCGACTGGCCGATCACGATTATCAAGTCGACATCACGCCGAGCGAAGCCTTTATAAAGGCCAACCATTCCTCGGTGAAGACCCTGATGGTGCTGGGCGGGTTGCTCAGTCTGCTGCTCAGTGTGTTGTTGTACGTGTTGGTCAGTCAGCGTCAGCGCGCGCTGAAAATGGTGGAGCAGCGGACCGAGGAGTTACGTGCCCGCGAGCAGGAGTTACGTGGCGCTCACGGACAGTTGCGTGCTGTGCTGAATGCGGCAACTCAGGTGGCGATCATCGCCACCGACCTGCGCGGGATCATCAATACGTTCAACGCCGGTGCCGAGCAGATGCTGGGTTACGCCAGCGTCGAGGTCGTGGGGCACATGACCCTGGAAAACCTGCACTTGCACCGGGAGTTGGTGGAGCGCGCGGCGGAGTTGAGTGCGCGGTATGGCAAACCGATTCCGACCAGTCAGGCGATGTTGGTCAAAGGGGGCGAAGAGGGCGGGCACGAGGCGCGGGAGTGGACGCTGATGCGCCGCGATGGCAGCCATTTGGCGGTGAACATGCTCGCGACCCCGGTGCTCGATGAGCAAGGTCTGTGGGTCGGTCATCTGGCGATCTGCATCGACATTACCGAACGCAAACGCGTCCATGAGGCGCTGGCGGCGCGGGACCTGTTGTTGAAAAAACTCAGTGCCCATGTGCCCGGCGGCATCTATCAATTCAAGATGGAATTCGACGGTCGCTTCAGTGTGATCTATGCCAGCGACGGTATTCGTGAGATCTACGAGCTCGAACCGGATGTGATGCTGCTCAATGCCGAATCGATCTTCACGCGCATTCATCCACAGGACTCGACTCGGGTCCGTGCCTCGATCCGGGCGTCAGCGGACACCCTTAGCCCGTGGCGCGAGGAATACCGCGTTCAGTTGCCCATACGCGGCCTGCGCTGGGTTCGTGGTGAGGCGACCCCTGAAGAGCTGCCCGGTGGCGGCGTGCTCTGGCATGGCTACATTTCCGACATCTCCGACTTGAAACGCGTGGAAGAAGAGTTGCGCGCGCTGTCGATCACCGATTCGCTGACCGGGATCCACAACCGCCGCTATTTCCAGGAACGCCTGACCACCGAAATGGTTCGGGTCCAGCGTGGAGGGGGCGAGTTGTCGGTGATCATGCTCGACATCGACCACTTCAAACGCATCAACGACCAGCATGGCCATGCCGTGGGGGATCGGGTATTGCGGGCCGTGTGCGAGCGTATCGGTCATCGGCTGCGGCGCACGGATGTGTTCTGTCGCCTCGGGGGTGAAGAATTCATGGTGCTCTGCCCGGACACCGACAGCGAGCAGGCTCAAGTGCTGGCCTTGCAGTTGTGGCAAGGGCTGCGCAGTTCACCGATCGACGGCGTCGGGTTCGTCACCGCGAGTTTCGGGATTGCCAGTTGGCGCGTCGGGGAGGGCGCGGATGCGCTGTTGCTGCGGGCAGACTCAGGGGTTTATGCGGCGAAGCTGGCTGGGCGGGATCGGGTTGAGGCGCAGAAAATCTAAAGCTGTGCGCGGTCCCTTGTGGGAGCGAGCAAGTCGAATCGTCGCACCGCCGCTCCCACATTTGATTTCCGGTGAACTGTAGATCGAGTTAGAGCACCGAAGCAGTTTCCGGCAGTTTCGGCTGGCGATACAGGTCCAGCAGCACCTGATCCAGTACCGAAGACGCGCCAAACGGTGCCTTGTCGTTAAGGATCGCCACCACTGCCCAGGTGTTGCCATTGACGTCTCGGCTGAAGCCGGAGATGGCGCGTACAGTGTTCAGAGTGCCCGTCTTGACGTGGGCTTCGCCGCGCATCGCGGTGGTCTTCAGGCGTTTGCGCATGGTGCCGTCGGTGCCGGCAATTGGCATTGAGCTGATGAACTCGGCGGCATACGGGCTGTGCCATGCCGCTTGAAGCATGGCTGCCATTTCACGGGCGCTGACGCGTTCGGAGCGGGACAGACCGGAACCGTTCTCCATCACCAGGTGCGGCGCCGTGATGCCTTTCTTCGCCAGCCACTGACGGACCACACGCTGCGCGGCTTTGGCATCATCACCGTCGGCATCGGTGCGGAACTTCTGCCCCAGGCTCAGGAACAGTTGCTGAGCCATGGTGTTGTTACTGTATTTGTTGATGTCGCGGATGATTTCCGCCAGGTCCGGCGAGTAAGCCCGGGCCAGCAATTTTGCACCGCTTGGAGTAGGCGCCAACACATCCTTGCCCTGAATGCTGCCGCCCAGTTCTTTCCAGATGGCCCGCACAGCGCCTGCGGTGTAAGTCGCGTGGTCAAGCAGCGACAGGTACGTCTGGGAGCTGCAACCATCGCCCAACTGGCCACCGACCGTCACGGTCATGCTGCCATCGGCCTGGGTCACCGGGTTGTAACGTACGCCTGCGGTGCATTGCTTGGAATTGACGGCTTTGACCTGATTTTCGATATGGATGCTGGCAATCGGCGGTTCCACCGACACCAGCACCCGGCCGTTGTCGTTGCGCGCCACAAAGCGCAGGGCCTTGAGGTTGACCATCAGCGAGTCGGGCTTGACCAGGAACGGCTTGTTCTCGTCGTTGCCATCATCATTGAACTCGGGCAATTGCGGTTGAGTGAAAAAATTGCGGTCCAGCACCAGGTCGCCGGTGATTTGCGTCACGCCGTTGGCGCGCAAATCGCGCATCAGCAGCCAGAGTTTTTCCATGTTCAGCTTAGGATCGCCGCCACCCTTGAGGTAGAGGTTGCCGTTGAGGATGCCTGCGCTGAGGGTGCCATCGGTGTAGAACTCGGTTTTCCACTGATGGTTCGGGCCGAGCATTTCCAGCGCGGCATACGTGGTGACCAGCTTCATGGTCGAGGCCGGATTGACCGAGACGTCAGCGTTGAAAACGGTCGGGGTGCCTGGGCCGGTGAGCGGGATCATTACCAGCGACAGGGCGCTGTCCTGCAGTTTACTGGCCTTGAGGGCTTTTTCGACGTTGGGCGAGAGCGCGGTGTTGATCGGGGCGGCGGAAACGCAAAGGGCCAGAGGAAGAATGAAACTGGCCAGCAGCAATGGACGCAAAGACTTGATCATGTGCAATAAAACCCTACGGGCGAGGGGGGAAAAAACGAGGGCATGGCGATAAAATCCCTCAGTGGTCATGAAAGTGTCGGCATTATGCCCCAAGGCTTGAAGTCGTGTGCCGTGCCATACCCCTCTAAATCGCTATTTTTTTACCAGCGGTCAGACATGCACCCCAGAGAGTCGGGCAATTAGTGGCTTAAACTGCTAAAGTGCCGCCCGTTATTACTTTTGAGGATTGTTCCAATGGCGACTAACCGTTCCCAGCGTCTGCGCAAAAAACTGTGCGTCGATGAATTTCAAGAGCTGGGTTTCGAACTGAACCTGGATTTCAAAGAAGATTTGGCTGATGAAGCCATTGATGCTTTCCTCGACGCGTTCCTGAAAGAAGCCATGGAAGCCAACGGTCTGGGCTATGTTGGCGGCGACGACTTCGGTCTGGTTTGTCTGCAGAAGCGTGGCTCGGTATCCGAAGAGCAGCGTGCTGCTGTTGAAGCCTGGCTCAAAGGCCGCAGCGAACTGACTGAAGCAACCGTCAGCCCGCTGATCGACGTCTGGTACCCGGAAAAGCCGATCAATCCGGTAGCTTGATGTTATAAAAAACGGCGACCCAAGGGTCGCCGTTTTTTTATGCCTGCTTTTTGTAGGAGCCGGGGGGACGCCCAGTCCTTGCCCGCGATGGCGTACCTGAGATCGCCATCGCGGGCAAGCCTTGCTCCTACAGGGCTTTACGCCAATTCAAAATCAACAGCGTCAACACCCCCGCCACAATCCCCCAAAACGCCGAACCGATGGAAAACAGCGTCAGCCCCGACGCCGTGACCATAAAGGTGATCAGCGCTGCTTCACGTTCCTTCACCTCGGTCATTGCGATGCTCAAGCCATTGATGATCGAGCCGAACAGCGCCAGCGCTGCAATCGACAGCACCAACTCCTTCGGCAACGCGGCAAACAACGCCGCCAGCGTCGCGCCGAATACCCCTGCGATCCCGTAGAAAATCCCGCACCAGACGGCGGCCGTGTAGCGCTTGTTGCGATCTTCATGGGCATGCGGCCCGGTGCAGATCGCTGCGCTGATGGCCGCCAGGTTGATCCCGTGGGAACCGAACGGTGCCAGTAGCAGCGAGGCGATGCCAGTAGTGGTGATCAGCGGTGAAGCCGGCACGTTATAACCGTCGGCGCGCAGAACGGCGATGCCCGGCATGTTCTGCGAGGTCATGGCCACCACGAACAGCGGAATGCCGATGCTGATGGTCGCGGCCAGGGAGAAGTGCGGCGTGGTCCAGACCGGCGTCGCCACTTCCAGATGGAAACCACTGAAATCCAGCAGCCCCATGAACCCTGACAAAGCAGTACCGATCAACAGCGCGGCCAATACGGCATAACGTGGCGACAGGCGCTTGACCAGCAGATACGTGAAGAACATGCCCAGCACTAGCCCGGTGCGATGCTGGGCGGCGACGAAAATCTCGCTGCCGATCTTGAACAGAATCCCCGCCAGCAGGGCCGCAGCCAGGGACGCCGGAATCTTCTTCACCAGCCGTTCGAAGCTGCCGGTCAAGCCACAGATGGTCACCAGCACCGCACACGTGATGTAGGCGCCGATGGCCTCGCCGTAACTCACACCGCCCAGGCTGGTGATCAGCAACGCGGCACCGGGAGTCGACCAGGCAATCGTGATGGGGGTGCGATAACGCAAAGACAGGCCAATCGAGCACACGGCCATGCCAATCGAGATCGCCCAGATCCACGACGAAATTTGTCCGCTGGTCAGGCCAGCCGCTTGTCCGGCCTGGAACATCAGCACCAGAGAGCTGGTGTAACCGGTCATCATCGCGATAAACCCGGCGACGATGGCCGATGGCGAGGTGTCGGCCAATGGTCGGAGCTGCGTGTGCGTGACGTCGTTCATGACAGCAGTGTTCCTTCTGATAAAGATGTCCGAAACGCCGCTGAACCCTGTAGGAGCCGAACTTGCTCGCGATGGCGGTGGGTCAATCGACACATGTGTTGACTGGCCGGACGCCATCGCGAGCAAACTCCGCTCCTGCAGGGATCGCGTTCAGGCTGCGGATTCCGGGTTCAAGCCTAAACTCAAACGTAGCGGATCGTTGCAATACAGCGGAAGCGACAAACAGCCGTACAGTCGTGTTGCCACCATCCATTGTGTACAATCGCCGTGTTTTTTACGCGATACTTGCCAGCGACCCACTGTGCCGTATTACAGTCACCGTCAATTCGCCGCAGTTCTCCCGACTCGAGTGCCCATGAACGAACAGTTGCAGCCCCTAAAGAAACAACCGCGAGCAGGTAAAGCCGGTCGCAGCGGTACCCAGGACGATATTGTCTACGCGCATATCTTCGAGGCCATCCTCGAACAGCGCCTGGCGCCCGGCACCAAGTTGAGCGAAGAAGCGCTGGGGGAAATTTTCGGGGTCAGTCGCACCATCATTCGCCGCGCGCTGTCGCGCCTTGCCCATGAAGGCGTCGTGCTGCTGCGACCGAACCGTGGCGCGGTCGTCGCCAGCCCGAGTGTCGAAGAGGCCCGTCAGGTGTTCCTTGCGCGTCGTCTGGTGGAGCGGGCGATCACTGAGTTGGCGGTGCAACACGCGACCGCTGAGGAACTCTCCGAGTTGCGGCAGATGGTCAACGATGAGCGCGACAGCTTCTCCCGGGGCGATCGCGGTGCCGGCATTCGTCTGTCGGGTGAATTCCACCTGAAACTCGCTGAAGCAGCGAAGAATGCTCCCCTGATCAGCTTCCAGCGCAGCCTGGTGTCGCAGACTTCGTTGATCATCGCCCAGTACGAAAGTGGCAACCGTTCGCACTGTTCCTACGACGAACACACCCAGTTGATCGACGCCATCGAAGCGCGCAACGGTGAGCTGGCGGTGAGTTTGATGATGCATCATATGGATCACATCGACAGCAAACTCAACCTGAACGAAGAAAGTGCGTCGGATGATTTGCACGCGGTGTTCTCGCATTTGTTGCAGACCAAGAAGCCAGGGCGGCCGGCCGCCAAGCTTTAATTCAGACCGAGTTGCTCGCGAAGGCAATTGGACAGGCAATAAAAATCCCCCGGACTGTAGAGTGCGGGGGATTTTTTATGCCCGGAAAAACTCAGCGCTGATGCACCAGATTCCCCGCCGCGTACGTCTGTAGAACAGTGCGGTCATCCCCCAGCGTCATCAACACAAACAACGTCTCGGCAATGTTGTTCGCCTGCTTCAAGCGATAGCTCAGCAGTGGTGTGGCGTTGTAGTCCAGCACCAGGAAGTCCGCATCGGTGCCCGGTTTCAGCGTGCCGATCTTGTCTTCCAGTCGCAGCGCTCGCGCACCGCCGAGCGTGGCCAGGTACAGCGACTTGAACGGGCTCAACCGCGCACCTTGCAACTGCATGACTTTGTACGCTTCGTTCAGGGTTTGCAGCAGTGAAAAACTGGTGCCGCCGCCAACATCTGTACCCAGGCCGACATTCAGTTTGTGTTTCTCGGCCATCGGCAGATTGAACAAACCGCTGCCGAGGAAGAAGTTCGACGTCGGGCAGAAGGCGATGGCCGAACCGGTTTCCGCCAGTCGTGCGCACTCGTCGTCGCACAGGTGCACGCCATGGGCAAACACCGAGCGCTCGCCCAGCAATTGGTAGTGATCGTAAACGTCCAGGTAGCCTTTGCGTTCCGGGAACAGCTCTTTGACCCACTCGACTTCTTTCAGGTTTTCACTGATGTGGGTCTGCATGTACAGGTCCGGGTATTCACTCAGCAACTGGCCGGCAAGGGTCAGTTGTTCCGGGGTGCTGGTCGGGGCGAAACGCGGGGTAACGGCGTAGTGCAAGCGGCCCTTGCCGTGCCAGCGTTCGATCAGCGCCTTGCTTTCGACGTAGCTGGATTCGGCGGTGTCGGTCAGGTAGTCCGGCGCATTGCGGTCCATCATCACCTTGCCGGCGATCATCCGCAGGTCCAGCTGTTCGGCGGCCTCGAAGAACGAGTTCACTGATTGCGGATGCACACTGCCGAACACCAGCGCGGTGGTGGTGCCGTTGCGTAGCAGTTCTTTGATGAAAATGTCGGCAACTTCATCGGCATGAGCCTTGTCGGCGAACTGGCGTTCGCACGGGAAGGTGTAGGTGTTGAGCCAGTCCAGCAGTTGCTCGCCGAAGGCGCCGACCATGCCGGTTTGCGGCAAATGGATGTGGGTATCGATGAGGCCCGGTGTGATCAACGCATCCTGATAATGAGTGATCTCGATATCGGCCGGCAGCGTCGGCAGCAAGTCGCTGGCGTGGCCGAGCGCACTGATCTGGCCGTTATCGACTACCAGCAAGCCGTCTTCGAAATACTCGTACGAGGCTTCGATCCCGACTTCGGCGGGGTCGGCAATGCTGTGCAGGATGGCGGCACGGTAGGCTTTGCGAGTCAAAGGCATGGTAGTTCTCAATTAGAGGCTTGACTGCGGCGTGAAGCAGGCAGCAGTTTGGCAATCGATGATCCGGCGCTGGCGGTTTGCTGGCCGAAATTCGCGTTGTAGGTGGCGATGATTTCGCCAGCGATGGAAATGGCGATTTCCACAGGCAACTTGCCTTTGACCTCGCCGATGCCCATTGGGCAACGCATGCGTTGCACAACGCTGTTGTCGAAACCGCGATCACGAAGACGATGTTCAAACTTCACCCGTTTGGTCTTCGAACCGATCAGGCCGAAGTAGGCAAAGTCGTTGCGCTTGAGGATCGCGGCGGTGAGTTCGAGGTCGAGCTGGTGATTGTGGGTCATGACGATGCAGTAGCTGCCGGCGGGCAGGTCGTCGATTTCATCTACCGGTTCTTCGCTGACAATCTTGCGCACGCCGTGGGGGAGCTGTTCAGGGAATTCGTCTTCCCGCGAATCGATCCAGCGTACCCGGCAAGGCAGGCTGGCGAGCAGTGGCACCAGTGCGCGGCCAACGTGACCGGCGCCGAATACGGCGATCTGCGCCTGGACCTGGCCCATCGGTTCGAACAGCAACACCGTCGCGCCGCCGCAGCACTGGCCAAGGCTGGCGCCGAGGCTGAAGCGCTCCAGGTGCGTGTCCTGTTTGCCGCTGGTGAGCAAGTCGCGGGCGATCTGCATGGCCTTGTATTCCAGATGCCCGCCACCGATGGTGTCAAAGGTCTGGGTGGCGCTGATGACCATCTTCGAACCGGCATTGCGCGGCGTCGAGCCGAGCTCTTCGATGATGGTCACCAACACGCAGGGTTCACCCCGCGATTGCAGGTCGGCGAGGGCGTCGATCCAGTTGTACATGTTTCACCTCAACATCTCTGTTGTCTGTTCGGGCCTCTTCGCTGGCAAGCCAGCTCCTACAGGGATTGCGTCGTTCACATTAACGCGAATCACCGCCCATCTGTAGGAGCTGGCTTGCCAGCGAACCAGGCGACGCGGTCCTAGAGAGAAGCCAACTCGGTTTCAGCCTCAACAGCCTTCGCCACCTTCAACTGCCGCATCTGCTCACAGCCCCACAACACCCGCTCCGGCGTTGCCGGCGCATCGATTTTCGGTTGATGCTTGTAGTCACCGAGGCTCGCCACGGCGTCCTTGATCGCACACCACGACGCAATGCCCAGCATGAACGGCGGCTCACCCACAGCCTTGGAATGGAACACCGTGTCTTCCGGGTTTTTGCGGTTTTCCACCAGCTTCACCCGCAGGTCCAGCGGCATGTCCGCCACGGCCGGGATCTTGTAGCTGGCCGGGCCGTTGGTCATCAGTTTGCCCTTGTTGTTCCACACCAGTTCTTCCATGGTCAGCCAGCCCATGCCCTGGATGAATCCACCCTCGACCTGACCGATGTCGATGGCCGGGTTCAGCGAGGCGCCGACGTCGTGGAGAATGTCGGTGCGCAGCATTTTGTATTCGCCGGTCAGGGTGTCGACGATCACCTCGCAGCACGCTGCGCCAAAGGCGTAGTAGTAGAACGGCCGACCCCGCGCCTGGCTGCGGTCGTAGAAAATTTTCGGGGTCTTGTAGAACCCGGTGCTCGACAGCGACACCTGAGCGAAATACGCCTGCTGGATCAGCGCTTCAAACGTCAGGATGTGATCGCGGACCCGCACGTGACCGTTATGGAATTCCACGTCTTCTTCGCTGACCTTGTAGTGCCGTGCGGCAAATTCGACCAGGCGTTTTTTGATGATTTCAGCCGCGTTCTGTGCCGCTTTACCGTTCAGGTCGGCACCGCTGGACGCCGCCGTTGGCGAAGTGTTCGGCACCTTGTCGGTGTTGGTCGCGGTGATCTGCACGCGGTCCATTTCCACCTGGAACACTTCGGCCACGACTTGCGCGACTTTGGTATTCAGACCCTGGCCCATTTCGGTGCCGCCATGGTTCAGATGGATGCTGCCGTCGGTGTAGACGTGGATCAGCGCGCCGGCCTGGTTGAGGAAGCTGGCGGTGAAGGAAATACCGAATTTTACCGGGGTCAGCGCCAAACCTTTTTTCAGGATCGGGCTGTTGGCGTTGTAGCGACGAATCGCTTCGCGGCGCTCAAAGTACTGGCTGCTTTCTTCCAGTTCTGCGGTCATTTCTTCGAGCATGTTGTGCTCGACGGTCTGGTAGTAATGCGTGACATTACGCTCGGTCTTGCCGTAGTAGTTGGCCTTGCGTACTGCCAGTGGATCGAGGGCCAGATGGCGGGCAATCGCGTCCATCACTTCTTCGATCGCGACCATGCCTTGCGGGCCGCCGAAGCCACGATACGCAGTGTTCGAGGCGGTGTTGGTCTTGCAGCGATGACCGTTGATGGTCGCATCACCCAGGTAGTACGAGTTGTCGGCGTGGAACATCGCGCGGTCGACAATCGACGCCGACAGGTCCGGCGAGCAACCACAGTTCCCGGCCAGTTCCAGGGCAATGCCGTGCAGGCGACCGGTGCTGTCGAAGCCAACGTCGTACTCGACGTAGAACGGGTGACGCTTGCCGGTCATCAGCATGTCTTCAACGCGTGGCAGGCGCATTTTGGTCGGTTGACCGGTGAGGTGCGCGATCACGGCGCACAGGCACGCAGGACTTGCTGCCTGAGTTTCCTTACCGCCGAAACCACCGCCCATGCGGCGCATGTCGACGACGATTTTGTTCATCGATACGTCGAGCACTTCGGCGACGAGCTTCTGCACTTCGGTCGGGTTCTGCGTCGAGCAGTAGACGATCATCCCGCCGTCTTCAGTTGGCATCACCGAAGAGATCTGGGTTTCAAGGTAGAAATGTTCCTGGCCGCCGATGTGCAGCGTGCCCTGGATGCGATGTTCGGCCGCTGCCAAGGCTCCCGCAGAATCGCCGCGCTGATGCGTGTGACTGTCGAGCACGAAGTGGCGTTTGCGCAGGGCTTCGACCACGTCCAGCACCGGCTCCAGATCTTCGTATTCGATGATCGCGGCCATGGCGGCCTTGCGTGCGGTTTCGAGGTCTTTCGCCGCAACGGCGAGCACCGGCTGACCGACGAACTGCACATCATCAATGGCCAGCAGCGGGTCGCCTGGCAACAGCGGGCCAATGTCTTTCAGACCCGGCACGTCTTCGTGGGTGATGGCGATGCGTACGCCTTCGAAGGCGTAGCACGGCTTGGTGTCGATGCTGATGATTTTCGCGTGGGCGCGGTCCGACAAGCGTGCATAAACGTGCAGCTGGTTCGGAAACTCCAGGCGGTCGTCGATGTACTGCGCTTCACCGGACACGTGTTTGGCGGCGCTGTCGTGCTTGACGCTGCGGCCGACACCGGTGGTCAGGTCCTTGGCGAACAGTTCAGCCAGTTCGGCTTGGGTCTTCTCTACAGCGTGATGATTAGACATAAGCGGTCACCCGAGTCTCGATGTGCGGTGTTTGCAGTTCGATGAAGTATTTGCGCAGCAGGTTTTGCGCGCTGAGCAGGCGGTATTCCTTGCTGGCGCGGAAGTCCGACAGCGGGGTGAAATCTTCCGCCAGTGCGGCGCAGGCGCGTTCGACGGTGGCGTGATTGAACGGCGCACCGAGCAATACGGTTTCGCAGGCGCTGGCACGTTTCGCAATGGCCGCCATGCCGCCGAAGGCCACGCGGGCATCGGCGATCACGCCGTTTTCCAGGCGGATATTGAAGGCGGCGCAAACGGCGGAGATGTCATCGTCCAGACGCTTGGACACCTTGTAGGCGCGGAACAGTTGTTCGGCGCTGGCACGCGGCACGATAATCTTCTCGATGAACTCGCTTTCCTGGCGCGCGGTGACCCGGTAATCGATGAAGTAATCTTCCAGGGCCAGGGTGCGCCGGGTTTCGCCTTTGCACAGGACGATCTGCGCGCCGAGAGCAATCAGCAGGGGAGGCGAGTCACCGATGGGCGAGGCGTTGCCGATGTTGCCGCCGAGGGTGCCTTGGTTGCGGATCTGCAGAGACGCAAAACGTTGCAGCAGTTCACCGAAGTCCGGGTACTCGGCGTTCAACGCTTCGTAGCAATCGGAGAGGGCGGTGGCAGCGCCGATTTCCAGGCGATCGTCAAAACGCTCGATGCGCTTCATCTCGGCCACGTTGCCGACGTAAATCATCACCGGCAAGGTGCGGTGGAACTGCGTGACTTCCAGCGCCAGGTCTGTACCACCGGCCAGCAGGCGGGCTTGTGGATAAGCGTCATAGAGGTCGGCCAGGTCAGCGACGGTCAGCGGCACCAGACAGCGCTTGTCGCCGCTGTTGAGTTCGCCAATGGACGTGGGGGCAATGGCTTTCAGGCGCGCGATGGTGTCGGCTTCGCGCGCATCGAACTGGTCCGGTTGCTTGCCGCAGCAGGATTGCTCGGCAGCTTGCAGAATCGGCCGATAACCGGTGCAACGGCAAAGATTGCCGGCCAGCGCTTCGTGGGCTTTGTGTTGGTCCGGTGCATCGCTGTTCTTTTGCAGGGCAAACAGCGACATCACGAAGCCCGGGGTGCAGAAACCGCATTGCGAACCGTGGCACTCGACCATGGCTTTTTGCACGCTGTGCAGTTCGCCTTGGTGTTTGAGGTCTTCAACGCTGATCAGTTGTTTGCCGTGCAGTGACGACACAAACGTCAGGCACGAATTGAGGCTGCGATAACGAATGTGTTCGCGGCCATCGTCATCCGTTTGCAACTCGCCGACCACCACGGTGCAGGCGCCGCAGTCACCGCTGGCGCAGCCTTCTTTGGTGCCGGGTTTGCCCACATGGTCGCGCAGATAGTTGAGCACGGTCAGGTTTGGGTCCAGGGCGTGCTCGCTACGGAGTTCCTGGTTAAGTAAAAACTGGATCACGGAAGGCCTCGCAGACTCATTATTGTTGTTAACCGACTTGAACCGAATTTAGCAGGTCTGACTTTTCGGTCAATGATTTTCTGACTTAAAGGTCAGGAAATAGCATTTTGTCGACGAACACTTCATTTCTTCAGTATTGACCCTCACGCACACGCCTGCTTTTTTGCTTGAATCGTGCCAAAACCGCCGAGTGGGCCCTGCGCCATGACCTATCAAGTGGGTTACACTGCGCCGCTTGTGCAGATCGAAGAGTTCGAAGGACAACCATGACGTTCAAGGCGCCGGACAGCCTCGCCGAGCAAATTGCTCACCACCTCGCCGAACGCATCATTCGCGGCGAAATGAAGCCCGGGGAGCGCATTCAGGAACAGAAGGTCACGCTGGCGCTCAATGTCAGCCGCGGCTCGGTCCGTGAAGCCTTGCTGATCCTTGAGCGTCGCCACCTGATTGCGATCCTGCCGCGAAGGGGCGCCCATGTCACTGAACTCACGGCGCACAAGGTGCAGAGCCTGTGCGCGCTGATGAGCGAGCTGTACATTCTGCTCGGCAATGCCGTGGCCAACGGCTGGAAAACCCAGGCCGACATGGCGCCGTTCGTGCAGATCCAGCAGCGCCTGGCCGCCAGTTACGAGCGTCAGGACATCCGCACCTTCGTCGACGACAGCTTCAATGTGATGCGCGCCGCGTATCCGTTCGCCAACAATCCGTACTTGCAGGAAACCGTCGAGAATCTGCAGCCGGCCATGAGCCGCGCGTATTTCCTCGCCCTGGACCAGCGCAAGGCCTCGATGAGCGAATTCCTTGAACTGTTCGAACGCCTGCTCGCCGCGGTCCTGGACCGTGACTTTGCGCAGATCCGCGAAGTGCTGACGGCTTACGGCCAGCGCAGTTGCGATCTGGTGGTTTCTGCCCTGACGGACGCTTAAGCGTGCGGCTCAAGTGCATCAAGCTGGCGGGGTTCAAATCCTTCGTCGATCCGACCACGGTGAACTTCCCCAGCAACATGGCGGCAGTGGTCGGGCCCAATGGTTGCGGCAAGTCGAACATCATCGACGCCGTGCGCTGGGTGATGGGCGAAAGCTCGGCCAAGAACTTGCGCGGCGAGTCGATGACCGACGTCATCTTCAACGGCTCGACCAGCCGTAAACCGGTGAGCCAGGCCAGCATCGAGCTGGTGTTCGACAACTCCGACGGCACCCTGCTCGGCGAATACGCCGCTTATGCGGAAATTTCCATTCGCCGCAAAGTGACCCGCGACAGCCAGACCACCTATTACCTCAACGGCACCAAATGCCGCCGTCGCGATATCACCGACATCTTTCTGGGGACGGGCCTGGGCCCGCGCAGCTACTCGATCATCGAGCAGGGGATGATCTCCAAGCTGATCGAGTCCAAGCCCGAAGACCTGCGCAACTTTATCGAAGAAGCGGCGGGCATCTCCAAGTACAAGGAGCGCCGGCGCGAGACTGAAAACCGCATCCGTCGCACCCACGAAAACCTCGCGCGCCTGACTGACCTGCGCGAAGAGCTTGAGCGTCAGCTTGAGCGCCTGCACCGCCAGGCCGAGGCCGCGAAGAAGTATCAGGAATACAAAGGCGAAGAGCGCCAGCTCAAGGCTCAGTTGTCAGCCTTACGCTGGCAGGCGTTGAACGAACAGGTCGGTCAGCGCGAAGCGGTGATCGGCAATCAGGAAGTCACCTTCGAAGCGTTGGTCGCCGAGCAACGCAACGCCGATGCCGCCATCGAACGCTTCCGGGACGGGCACCATGACCTGTCCGAGCGCTTCAATCTGGTGCAAGGGCGCTTCTATTCGGTCGGCGGCGACATCGCCCGGGTCGAGCAGAGCATCCAGCACGGCCAGCAACGCCTGCGCCAGCTGCAGGACGATTTGAAAGAAGCCGAGCGTGCACGCCTGGAAACCGAGTCTCACCTGGGCCACGACCGCACGCTGTTGCTGACCCTCGGCGAAGAGCTCGACATGCTCACGCCGGAACAGGAGGTCACCAGCGCCGCCGCCGAAGAAGCCGCCGCCGCGCTTGAAGAATCCGAAACCACCATGCACGGCTGGCAGGAGCAGTGGGACACGTTCAACCTGACCGCCGCCGAACCACGTCGCCAATCCGAAGTGCAGCAGTCACGCATCCAGCAGCTGGAAACCAGCATGGAGCGTCTGGCCGACCGCCAGAAGCGCCTCGGCGAAGAACGCGCGTTGCTCTCGGCGGACCCGGAAGACGCGGCGATCATGGAGCTCAGTGAGCAACTGGCGGCCAGTGAAGCCACGCTTGAGGATTTGCAGGCCAGCGAAGAGGCGCAGGTCGAACGCCTTGAACAATTGCGTCAGGAGCTGCAATTAGCCCTGCACAATCAGCAGCAGGCGCAAGGCGATTTGCAGCGCCTCAACGGTCGTCTCGCGTCCCTTGAAGCTTTGCAGCAAGCCGCGCTCGATCCGGGCACCGGTACCGCCGAATGGTTGCGCGAACAACATCTGGCGGATCGTCCGCGCCTGGCCGAAGGCTTGAAGGTTGAAGCGGGTTGGGAGCTGGCGGTAGAAACCGTGCTCGGCGCCGACCTGCAAGCGGTGCTGGTGGATGACTTCGGCGACTTCGATCTGGCCGGTTTTGCCCAAGGCGATTTGCGTTTGCTCAGCCCCGCCAGTGATGGCGTGCGCGTGCCGGGCAGCTTGCTCGGCAAGGTTGAGGCGCAGATCGATTTGTCACCGTGGCTGGGGCAGGTCAAACCGGTCGACAACCTCGAACAGGCGTTGGCGCTGCGCGGTCAATTGACGGCCGGGCAGAGCTTGATTAGTCGTGATGGTTACTGGGTCGGTCGGCACTTTTTACGCGTGCGTCGGGCCAGCGAAGCCGAAAGCGGTGTGCTGGCGCGCGGCCAGGAAATCCAGCGCTTGACCGAGGAGCGTGAAGAGCGCGAAGCCACGGTCGAAACCCTGGAAACCCAACTTCAAAATCTCAGGGCGCAACAGCGTCAGCAGGAAAACGGTCGCGAACACCTGCGCCGTTTGCTGCAAGACGAAGCGCGACAGCAAGGTGAATTGAAAGCTCAGCTATCCGCTGGCAAAGCCAAGGCAGAGCAGCTGACGCTGCGCCGTAAGCGCCTCGACGAAGAGCTCGCCGAGCTGAGCGAACAACGCACGCTGGAACACGAGAGCATCGGCGAAGCGCGCCTGCAATTGCAGGAAGCCCTCGACGCCATGGCGCTGGACACCGAGCAGCGTGAATTGCTGCTGGCCCAGCGCGACAGCTTGCGCGAGCGACTGGATCGGGTGCGTCAGGAAGCCCGGCAGCACAAGGACCACGCGCATCAATTAGCCGTGCGCCTCGGTTCGCTGAAGGCGCAACACGACTCGACGCGGCAGGCGCTGGAGCGGCTGGAAATGCAGTCCGAGCGCCTGACCGAAAAACGCGAACAGCTCAGCCTCAATCTGGAGGAGGGCGAGGCGCCGCTGGAAGAGTTGCGGCTGAAGCTTGAAGAGCTGCTCGACAAACGCATGACCGTCGATGAAGAACTCAAGACCGCGCAGATCGCCCTGGAAGACGCCGATCGCGAACTGCGCGATGCCGAGAAACGGCGTAACCAGGCCGAGCAGCAGTCGCAGTTGATTCGCGGCCAGATGGAAACCCAGCGCATGGAATGGCAAGCCCTGACCGTGCGCCGCAAGACGCTCGAAGACCAATTGCACGAAGACGGCTACGACCTGCACGGCGTGCTCGCCACGCTGACTGCTGAAGCCAATGAGAAGGATGCCGAAGAAGAACTTGAACGTATCGCCGCGCGCATTCAGCGTCTCGGTGCAATCAACCTGGCAGCCATTGACGAATACCAGCAACAATCCGAGCGTAAGCGTTATCTGGATGCGCAGAACGACGATCTGGTAGAAGCACTGGACACGCTCGAGAACGTGATTCGCAAGATCGACAAGGAAACCCGTAACCGTTTCAAAGATACCTTTGATCAGATCAATGGCGGTTTACAGGCACTTTTCCCAAAAGTTTTCGGTGGAGGACGCGCGTATTTGGAACTGACGGGCGAAGATCTACTCGATACAGGGGTAACGATCATGGCGCAGCCGCCAGGGAAGAAGAACAGCACCATCCATTTACTCTCCGGCGGCGAAAAAGCCCTGACTGCTTTGGCTCTGGTTTTTGCAATCTTCAAGTTGAACCCGGCGCCGTTCTGCATGCTCGATGAAGTTGACGCGCCACTGGATGACGCTAACGTTGGACGCTACGCACGGCTGGTAAAAGAAATGTCGCAAACGGTGCAGTTCATTTATATCACCCACAACAAGATCGCCATGGAAATGGCCGAACAGCTGATGGGTGTAACGATGCACGAACCGGGTTGTTCGCGACTGGTGGCCGTGGATGTCGAGGAGGCGATGGCGATGGTGGATGCCTGAGTTGGCGTTTGTAGGGTAAGTATTGCGGGGGTGTAGGAAGTTTTTACTTGCCTCTACTTGCTGGCCAATCGACATATTCGCTCAAGCCTTGGTGGCAGACGGTGTAAAGTTGCCTTTGGTCGTGCTAGTTTAATGTCAATTTTTCGTATACGTGGGCAAAACGCCTGTCAGAACATAGAGTTGGCGCCACGTTTTAAAGCGGTTTACAGGTTGTAAACCTCTTATTTTTCAGCATTTTTTATAGAGGCACGGGATTACATGGAAATCGGTCTGCGCGAGTGGCTGATCGTCATCGGCATTATTGTCATTGCCGGTATTCTTTTTGATGGCTGGCGCCGGATGCGCGGCGGCAAGGGAAAACTGAAATTCCGTCTTGACCGAAGTTTGTCCAATTTACCGGAAGAGGACGCCGGCGCCGAGCTGTTGGGCCCGCACCGTGTATTGGATACGCAGAAAGAACCACAACTGGACGAGCACGATCTGCCGTCGGTGAGCATGCCTGCCCGTGAACCGCGTGAATCGGGTTCCAAACGCGGCAAGCGTGGCCATGGCGAGCCTTCCCAGGGCGACATGAACCTCAGCCTGGACCTGGACGGCGGCCCGAGCTTCAGCAGCCGTGACGACGATTTCCCGGATGACACCAAGGCCTCGCCAGCCGTCAGCGAAAAAGATCATCCACACGCTGAAGAAGTGCTGGTGATCAGCGTGATCTGCCGTGACGCCGCCGGTTTCAAAGGCCCGGCGCTGTTGCAGAACATTCTGGAAAGCGGTTTGCGCTTCGGTGAAATGGACATTTTCCACCGTCACGAAAGCATGGCCGGAAATGGCGAAGTTCTGTTTTCCATGGCCAATGCGGTCAAGCCGGGTGTCTTTGATCTGGATGACATCGATCACTTCAGCACCCCGGCCGTGAGCTTTTTCCTCGGTCTGCCAGGCCCGCGTCATCCCAAGCAAGCCTTCGACGTGATGGTGGCTGCGGCGCGCAAACTGTCCCAGGAGCTGAACGGCGAACTGAAAGACGACCAGCGCAGCGTGTTGACCGCCCAGACGATTGAGCACTACCGTCAGCGCATTGTTGAGTTCGAACGTCGCGCGTTGACCCAGAAGCGCTGAAATTGGCAACGTATGGGGGGCTGCGCCGCGTCTCCCGTACCCTGTAGGAGCCGAGCTTGCTCGCGATGGCGATCTCAAAGAAGCCATCGCCGGCAAGCCGTGCTCCTACAATGATTTAACAGATTGAGCAGCCTCGGCTGCTCTTTTGCTTTATGAGAGAACACCCATGACCGCCGCCAAAAACCGCATTCTAGAGCTGCGCGCTGAGCTGGATCAGCACAACTATCGTTATCACGTACTGGATGAACCAAGCATCCCGGACGCCGAATACGACCGTTTGTTCCACGAGCTCAAGGCCCTTGAAGCGGCTAACCCCGAACTGATCACCAGCGATTCGCCGACCCAGCGCGTGGGCAGCGCGGCGTTGTCGGCATTCACTCAGGTGCGTCACGAAGTACCGATGCTCAGCCTCGGCAACGCCTTCGAAGAAACCGACATGCGCGAGTTCGATCGCCGGGTGACGGAAGGCCTGGATTTGCCGGCCGGTGATCTGTTCGGAGGCGGTGCGGCGGTGGAATACAGCTGCGAACCCAAGCTCGATGGCCTGGCGGTCAGCCTGATGTATCAGGACGGCGTGCTGGTACGCGGCGCCACGCGCGGCGACGGCACCACTGGCGAAGACATCAGCGTCAACGTGCGCACCGTGCGCAACATCCCGCTCAAGCTGCACGGCACTGGCTGGCCCGCGACCCTGGAAGTGCGCGGCGAAGTGTTCATGTCCAAAGCCGGTTTCGAACGGCTCAATGCCACGCAGCTGGAAGTCGGCGGCAAGACCTTCGCCAACCCGCGTAATGCGGCAGCCGGCAGCTTGCGCCAACTGGATTCAAAGATAACCGCCAACCGCCCGCTGGAATTCTGCTGCTACGGCATCGGCCAGATTTCGGCGGACATTGCCGACACGCACATTGGTAATCTCAAGCAGCTCCAGGTGTGGGGCATGCCGATCAGTCATGAACTGAAGCTGGCGCACGGCATCGACGAATGCCTGGATTACTACCGCGACATCGGTGAGCGTCGTAATGGGCTGGCGTACGAAATCGACGGCGTGGTGTTCAAGGTCAACAGCATCGCCTCCCAGCGGGAACTGGGTTTCCGCGCTCGTGAGCCGCGCTGGGCGATCGCGCACAAATTCCCGGCCATGGAAGAACTCACCGAGCTGCTCGACGTCGAGTTCCAGGTCGGTCGTACCGGCGCCGTCACGCCGGTGGCGCGTTTGAAACCGGTCAAGGTGGCCGGTGTCACCGTGGCCAATGCGACCTTGCACAACATGGATGAGGTTGCTCGTCTGGGCCTGATGATCGGCGATACGGTGATCATCCGTCGCGCGGGTGACGTGATTCCCCAAGTGGTGCAAGTGGTGCTTGAGCGCCGACCGGAAGATGCTCGCCCGGTACAGATTCCCGAGCAGTGCCCAGTGTGCGGTTCGCAGGTCGAGCGCACGCAACTGGTCAAGCGCAGCAAAGGTCGCGAGACCGTCAGCGAGGGCGCGGTGTACCGTTGTGTCGGTCGTCTGGCGTGTGGTGCGCAGCTCAAGCAGGCGATCATTCACTTCGTTTCCCGTCGCGCGATGGATATCGAGGGCCTGGGGGACAAGAGCGTCGAGCAGTTGGTCGACGAAGGTTTGGTGAGTTCGCCGGCTGACTTGTATGCCCTGAAGTTCGACGACATTGTCGATCTGGAAGGGTTTGCCGAGGTGTCGAGCAACAAGCTGCTGAGTGCCATCGAAGACAGCAAAAAGCCGAGCCTGGCGCGGTTTATCTATGCCCTTGGGATTCCCGATGTCGGCGAAGAGACGGCCAAGGTGCTGGCGCGCTCTCTAGGCTCATTGGAGCGGGTTCAGCAGGCATTGCCGCACGTGCTCACCTACTTGCCGGACGTTGGTCTGGAAGTGGCTCACGAGATCCACAGCTTCTTTGAAGATGCGCATAACCAGCAAGTGATCGAAGAACTGCTCAAGCACGGCTTGCAGATTCAGGATCAAGGCGAGCTTGGCGCCGAATTTGCTGCAAGCACCACGCTGGGCGGACTCCTCGACAAACTGCACATCCCTTCGGTAGGGCCGGGTGGTGCGCAGAAGCTGGCGGACAAGTTTGGTTCGCTTGAAGCGGTGATGAACGCCGATTGGCTGGACATGCGTCAGGCGCTGCCGGAGAAACAGGCCAATTCGGTTCGCGAGTTTTTTGCGGTCGAGGACAATCGCCAGCTCGCCGAGGCTGCCGAGAAGCAGCTGCGCGATTTTGGCATGCACTGGCAGAGCGAGAAAAAAGTCGTCGAAGGCTTGCCACTGGCAGGGCAGACCTGGGTGCTGACCGGTTCGCTGGAATTGATGAGCCGCGACATCGCCAAGGACAAACTCGAAAGCCTGGGTGCCAAGGTGGCGGGTTCGGTGTCAGCCAAGACCCATTGCGTGGTGGCGGGGCCGGGGGCTGGTTCCAAGTTGGCCAAGGCTAATGAGCTGGGGTTGAAAGTGCTTGATGAGGAAGCGTTTGTCGAATTTCTGCGTAAGCACGATATTTCGGTGTGATGTCCTTCGCTGGCAAGCCAGCTCCTACAGGGTTTACGCGATCCTTGTAGGAGCTGGCTTGCCAGCGAAGGCGATCTCAGTCTTCTCACAAGAGGTGGGAACGATCTTCACCGGAGAATGATCTAGTCTTGGCAAGCCCCAGGGAGAGATCGCCATGTACCGCTTCTTCGAACAGCTCAGCTCGCGCATCGCCGCGCCCTTCATCGCTGAAAGCTCGCGCAACAGCAAGGTCTGGCAATGCCGCTGCGGGCAGTCGCTGTTCTTTCGCAACAGCCAGTGCCTGGCCTGTTCCGCGGCGCTGGGTTATCAACCCGAACAGAGTCGCTTGTCGTCGCTGCAACCGGGTGTGCAGGCAGATACCTGGCGGCTCGATGTCGACCCGCCAGCCGGTGTGTTCCGCCGTTGCGCCAACCTCGATTCCCCGGCCGCGTGCAACTGGCTGCTCCCGGCCAATGACCACGATGCGCTCTGCATCGCCTGTAGCCTGAATCACACCATCCCTGACCTGTCGATTCCGGAAAACCACGACCGCTGGTGCAAGGTGGAAACGGCCAAGCGGCGTCTCGTCGCGCAGTTGGTCAGCCTGGGTTTGCAGGTGATTCCAAAAACCGTCGACGAAGAAACCGGTCTGGCGTTTGATTTCATCGGTATCGACCTCGAAGGCAAATCACCAACCACCGGTCACGCGAATGGCCTGATCACTCTCGACATCAAAGAAGCCGATGACGCGCACCGCGAGCAGGTCCGGGTGCAGATGCACGAGCCCTATCGCACGTTGCTCGGGCATTTTCGTCATGAGGTCGGGCATTACTACTGGGACCGGCTGATCGCCAACAGCCATTGGCTGGAACCGTTCCGCGGACTGTTCGGTGACGAGCGCTCCAGTTACGCAGAGGCGCTGGAACGGCATTACCAGCAAGGCGCGCCGCTCGACTGGCAACAGCAGTGCGTCAGCGCCTACGCGACCATGCACCCGTGGGAAGACTGGGCGGAAACCTGGGCGCATTACCTGCACATGATGGATGCGGTGGACACCGCTCTCGGGTTTGGCATGAGTGCGCGGGAAATGGATTTCGATTGCCTGCCATTTCCGTCGAGCACGCTCTACGATCCGCAGCATCCGGGCGGCGCGGCGTTTCTGGCGTTCGTCAAGGCGTGGATCGAACTGGCGGGGATGCTCAATGAACTGTCACGCAGCATGGGACAGCCGGATTTCTATCCGTTCGTCCTGCCGCCAGCCGTGATCGCCAAGCTGCACTTCATTCACCTGGTGATCCAGCAAGAAGGCGGCAGGGCGGATGAGGTGTTGCAGGACCTGTAGACTGCGGTGTACCGAAGACTTTGCATGTCCTTGAAGCCGCTCATATTTTTTAATCCGCGCCAACGGTTGTAACTTCGACTCAGATAGGTACAATGGCGCGGCTCGCCGTCAGGTGAGCGTCGTTATGGTGACCCCATCGGTCCCCCCGCAACGATCAACCGTGAACCCGGTCAGGCCTGGAAGGGAGCAGCCGCAGCGGTGACATTGTGTGCCGGGGTGTGGCTGGTGGGGTTGCCTCCATAACGCAGCGCGAACCCTCTCGCGCGTATCTATCTGAAAATACCGTTTTATCGTTCTGCCATGGATTATCTCCAGGGTGGTTTTTCGTCGTTTCCGATTTTCAGAACGAACATCAATAAGCCTTGCTCACCGCCACGTTGGATGACTCATTGCCGATATACAGGCTAACAATGTCATCAATCTCCCCCGACATTTTCATCCGCAACAACGTGCGCAGAATGCGCTGCACCGGCACCTTGGGGTCGTTGCGCACGTAGCAGCCGACATTCTGTTCCTGCAACACCGCCACGGCTTTCAATTGCCTGTCGCCCAGCAGACGCTGATTGAACCAGTCCAGTGTCCATTGATTGCCCGCGGCATAGCGATAGCGCCCTGCGTGGAGTTTTTCCAGCACTTGTTCCTGATTGCGTGCATCTTCGCGGTGCAGGCGGTTGGCATCGAACAAGGGTTGCAGCGTCGGATAGCTATAGCCGAGCACCGTGCCGACAGGTTGCCGAGGCAAATTGGCTGGCGTTATCGAGTCTGGCGATTCTGGCAGACCGATCAGCACGTCGTGCTGACGCCATAGCGGAATGCTCCAGAAGTAGTCACCGGACTGATTGGGTAGCCAGGACTGGGCGGCATAGCAACGCACATCGACCTCGCCGTGTTCCATGGCGTTTTGCACCCGCGCCCGGGGCAGTACATGAAATTCGGCTGGCACACCGACCTGGGTGGCGAGACTGAGCATTACGTCATACAGAATGCCTTGGGTCGGGCGGCCGTGATCCAATTGCACCATCGGCATCGCCCAACTGTCGGGCACGACAAAACGCAACGGCGCTTCGGCAGCGGCGACGTTCAGGCTTATCCATAGCAATGCCCCCAAGGCACAACGCATAAACGCTCCGGTACCTCTGAAACCCGAGCCGATTAAAGCCCCGAAAGTGCAGCTTAGCCAGATTAGACGAGCACACCGGATGCAATTTTGCCCTTGCTCCGCTAGCATTAGCCGCTTCTGTTCCTTCGTTGCGACGGTTTTCGATGAGTTATCAGGTTCTTGCACGTAAATGGCGTCCGCGCTCGTTCCGCGAAATGGTCGGCCAGACCCATGTGCTCAAGGCTCTGATCAATGCCTTGGACAGCCAGCGGTTGCACCACGCCTACCTGTTTACCGGTACGCGCGGGGTCGGCAAGACTACCATCGCGCGCATCATCGCCAAATGCCTGAACTGTGAAACAGGTATCACTTCGACGCCGTGCGGTGAGTGCTCGGTGTGCCGCGAAATCGATGAGGGGCGCTTTGTCGACCTGATCGAGATCGACGCCGCGAGCCGGACCAAGGTCGAGGACACCCGCGAGCTGCTCGACAACGTGCAGTACGCCCCGAGCCGCGGTCGCTTCAAGGTCTACCTGATCGACGAAGTGCACATGCTCTCCAGCCATTCCTTCAATGCGCTGTTGAAAACCCTCGAAGAGCCGCCACCCTACGTCAAGTTCATCCTGGCGACGACCGACCCGCAGAAACTTCCTGCAACCATTCTGTCGCGGTGCCTGCAATTTTCCCTGAAGAACATGACCCCGGAACGTGTGGTCGAGCATTTGACCCACGTGCTGGGGGTCGAGAACGTGCCGTTCGAAGACGACGCGCTGTGGCTGCTGGGTCGTGCCGCCGATGGCTCGATGCGCGACGCCATGAGTCTCACCGACCAGGCCATCGCCTTCGGTGAAGGCAAGGTCATGGCTGCCGACGTGCGGGCGATGCTCGGTACGCTGGATCACGGTCAGGTCTACGACGTTCTGCATGCGTTGATTGAAGGTGATGCCAAAGCGTTGCTCGAAGGTGTCCGTCATCTGGCCGAACAAGGCCCGGACTGGAACGGCGTACTCTCGGAAATTCTCAACGTGCTGCACCGAGTCGCCATCGCCCAGGCCTTGCCTGAAGGCGTCGACAACGGTCACGGCGACCGTGACCGGGTGCTGGCGCTGGCCCAGGCGTTGCCGGCCGAAGACGTGCAGTTTTATTACCAGATGGGCCTGATCGGCCGTCGTGATTTGCCGCTGGCACCGGACCCGCGTGGTGGTTTTGAAATGGTGCTGCTGCGGATGCTCGCCTTCCGCCCGGCAGACACCGCGGACGCCCCGAGGCAACCGCTAAAGCCAGTGGGGATCAGCCAGGCCACAGTTGATTCCGCCAATTCAGTGGCTGCCGCGCCAGTTGTTACGCCGGTAGTCGCTGCGGTAGTTGCACCTGCTCCAGTTCCAGTTCCCGCACCGGAACCTGAACCGGTGGCACCCGTTGTCGTGTCTGAACCTGTGGTTGAGCCCGTAGCGGTCGAGGAAGTTGTCGACCTGCCGTGGAATGACCCGGTCACGCCCGAAATCGTGCAGCAACCCGCCGTCGAGCCAGTACTGGAAACCGCTGGCGAGCAGCCCGAATTGCCGCCAATGCCGTTGCCAACGCCGGACAGCGCGGTACCGGATGCGCCGGAATGGGCTGCTGCGCCGATCCCGGAACCGTCCGTTGCCGACGTCGATGCCGCCACGCCGGGCATGGACCAGGACGACGAACCGCCGCTGGATGAGGACTACATCGAGCCAGACATGGATTCGGCCTACAGTTACCTCGATGAACTGGCCAGCGAACATGCCGCCGAACCCGCGCCGGAGCCCGAACCGGAACCGGCTGCGATGCCGGCCACCGGTCTGGCGGCGCAATGGCTGGAGCTGTTCCCGAAACTGCCAATCTCCGGCATGACGGGCAGCATCGCCGCCAACTGCACACTGATTTCCGTCGAGGGCGATCACTGGCTGATGCACCTGGACCCGGCCCACAGCGCCTTGTTCAACGCGACCCAGCAGCGTCGCCTCAACGATGCGCTGAACCAGTTTCACGGGCGCACACTGACCCTGAGCATGGAGCTGATCAAGCCCGAGCAGGAGACCCCGGCCCAGGCTGCATCCCGACGCCGTGCCAACCGTCAGCGCGAGGCGGAAGAGTCGATCCACGGCGATCCGTTCATCCAGCAAATGATGCAACAGTTCGGTGCGGTGATCCGTAACGATACTATTGAACCTGTCGACGCTCTGGTCAGTCAGGGCTAATAACTGAAGGCGTTCGGTCAAAAGGGCCGGACGCTGTTTAATCCAAGTACTTTTGAGGTGATTCCCATGATGAAAGGTGGCATGGCCGGCCTGATGAAGCAGGCACAGCAGATGCAGGAAAAAATGGCCAAGATGCAGGAAGAGCTGGCCAACGCCGAAGTCATCGGTAAAGCGGGTGGCGATATGGTCACCGTGGTGATGACCGGTCGTCACGACGTCAAGAGCGTGACCATTGACCCGAGCCTGGTTGAAGGCCTGAGCGAAGACGACAAAGAGATGCTGGAGGCCGTCGTCGCCGCCGCCGTCAACGATGCCGTGCGCAAGATCGAAGCCAACAGCCAGGACAAAATGGGCAGCATGACCGCTGGCATGCAACTGCCGCCGGGCATGAAACTGCCATTCTGATTCGCTAAAGCGCGTCGGATGAGCTACAAAAAAATGCCAGGCATCGCGCCTGGCATTTTTGTTTTTGCCTGTTACAAGTGTGATGCCTTGAGGTCGCCATCGCTGGCAAGCCAGGCTCCCACAGGATTCAGGTGATCGCTGTAGGAGCCTGGCTTGCCAGCGATGAAGTCGCCTCAGTACAGCTGACGAAACATCGAACCCGACACCGCCACAAAGGTCTGCTCCCCTATACCGCCCAATTCTCGATAAAAGGAGACGCTCACATGCCACAAGCATTGACCCTCAACCAACGTATCGTCCTGGCGTCCCGCCCGGTAGGCGCGCCGACGCCGGAGAATTTCCGCCTGGAAAGGGAAGCGCTGCCGGACCTCGCTGACGGCCAGGTCCTGCTCAAGACCCTTTACCTGTCGCTTGACCCGTACATGCGGGGGCGCATGAGTGATGCGCCGTCCTACGCCGCCCCCGTCGAAATTGGCGAGGTCATGACCGGCGGCGCTGTCAGTCGGGTCGAACGCTCGTTGAATCCAAAATTCCAGGAAGGTGATGTGGTCGTCGGTTCCACCGGCTGGCAGAGCCACAGCCTCAGCGACGGTCGCAACATCATCCCGGTACCGTCCGGGCTGCCAAGCCCGTCGATGGCCTTGGGTGTACTGGGTATGCCGGGCATGACGGCCTATATGGGCCTGATGGACATCGGTCAGCCAAAGGCCGGTGAAACCCTGGTGGTCGCGGCGGCGTCCGGCGCGGTGGGTTCGGTGGTCGGGCAGGTGGCGAAGATCAAGGGCCTGCGCGTGGTCGGTGTAGCCGGTGGTGCGGAAAAATGCCGTTATGTCGTCGACGAATTAGGCTTTGATGCATGCGTTGACCACAAGAGCCCGAACTTTGCCGATGAGTTGGCGCAGGCGTGCTCCAACGGTATCGACATTTACTACGAGAACGTCGGCGGCAAGGTGTTCGACGCAGTAGTGCCGCTGCTCAATGCCAGGGCGCGGATTCCGCTGTGCGGCCTGATCGCTTCCTACAACGCCCACGAAGCACCGACCGGCCCGGATCGCCTGCCGCAATTGCAACGGACGCTTTTGACCAAACGCGTGCGGATTCAGGGCTTCATCGTGTTCGACGACTACGGTGACCGTCAGCCGGAGTTCGTCAGTGCCATGGCGCCGTGGGTCCGCGACGGCAAGGTGAAGTTCCGCGAAGACGTGGTCGATGGCCTGGAGCAGGCGCCCGAAGCGTTCATCGGTCTGCTGGAAGGGCGTAACTTCGGCAAACTGGTGGTGCGGGTCGCGCAAGACTGAGTATTTGACGCTAAAGAGAGGCGCGGGTATAAACCGCGTCTCGTTGTTTTGTCGGACGTTTCCCCATGAGCTTCAGCCCTTTGATTCGCCAACTGATCGATGCCCTGCGAATTTTGCCGGGTGTAGGTCAGAAAACCGCCCAGCGCATGGCGCTGCAACTGCTTGAACGTGATCGCAGCGGTGGTTCGCGACTGGCGTCGGCCTTGAGCCAGGCCATGGAAGGGGTGGGTCACTGCCGGTTGTGCCGCACGCTGACCGAAGACGACCTTTGCCCGCAGTGCGCGGATACCCGTCGCGACGACACCTTGTTGTGTGTGGTGGAAGGGCCGATGGATGTCTATGCGGTGGAGCAGACCGGGTTTCGTGGTCGTTACTTTGTGCTCAAGGGGCATTTGTCGCCGCTTGATGGGCTCGGGCCTGAGGCGATTGGTATCCCGCAACTGATGACTCGGATCGAAGAGGCGGGCACGTTCACTGAAGTCATTCTCGCGACCAACCCGACCGTGGAAGGTGAGGCGACGGCGCATTACATCGCGCAGCTGCTCAGCAATAAAGGTCTGGTTGCCTCGCGCATTGCCCATGGCGTGCCGTTGGGGGGTGAGCTGGAGCTGGTGGATGGCGGGACGCTGGCGCATTCGTTTGCCGGGCGTAAGCCTATTGCCTTGTAGCGCTTGAACTGATGCCTTCGCGAGCAAGCCCGCTCCCACATTTGATTTGTATTCGCTGGAGATCAAATGTGGGAGCGGGCTTGCTCGCGAAGGGCGCGCCTCGGTCTCCCTGATTCACACAATCCTGTTGAAAACCAAGCAAGCGCTCGGTTAACGTCGCTGAACCTTCAGTGGAGTTCGCCGATGCCTGCCTTTCAGGAATACTTCGATCCCAGCCACCAATTGGTCCGCGACAGCGTCAGACGTTTCGTCGAGCGTGAAATTCTCCCGGACATTGATCAGTGGGAGGAAGCTGAAAGCTTTCCCCGTGAGCTCTATCTCAAGGCCGGTGCCGCCGGGATTCTGGGCATTGGTTACCCCGAAGCGCTGGGTGGCAGTCACCAAGGTGATCTGTTCGCCAAGGTCGCCGCCAGCGAAGAGCTGATGCGCTGTGGCTCTGGCGGACTCGTGGCCGGTCTCGGTTCGCTGGACATCGGCCTGCCACCCATACTCAAGTGGGCCAAGCCCGAAATCCGCGATCGTGTCGTGCCACAGGTGTTGTCCGGCGAGAAGATCAGCGCCCTGGCCGTCACCGAACCCAGCGGCGGGTCCGACGTCGCCAACCTGCAAACCCGTGCCGTGCGTGACGGCGACTTCTACCGGGTCAGCGGTAGCAAAACCTTTATCACCAGCGGCGTTCGTGCCGATTTCTACACCGTTGCGGTGCGCACCGGCGAGCCGGGTTTTGGCGGCATCAGCCTGTTGTTGATCGAGAAGGGCACGCCCGGTTTCACAGTCGGCCGTCAGTTGAAAAAAATGGGCTGGTGGGCGTCGGACACAGCCGAATTGTTTTTTGACGATTGCCGGGTGCCAGTCGGCAATCTGATCGGCGCAGAAAACATGGGCTTCGCCTGCATCATGGGCAACTTTCAGGGTGAGCGGCTGGCGCTGGCGCTGATGGCTAACATGACCGCGCAGCTTGCGCTGGAGGAGAGCCTGAAATGGGCGCGCCAGCGTGAAGCCTTCGGTAAACCCATCGGCAAGTTCCAGGTGCTCAAACACCGCCTCGCCGAGATGGCGACAGCGCTGGAAGTGTCCCGGGAATTTACTTATCGCCAAGCGGCGAAAATGGCGGCGGGGCAGAGTGTGATCAAGGAAATTTCGATGGCCAAGAACTTTGCCACCGACACGGCGGACCGGATCGTTAACGACGCGGTGCAGATCTTGGGGGGATTGGGTTACATGCGCGAAAGCCTGGTAGAGCGGCTGTACAGGGATAACCGGATTCTGTCGATTGGTGGCGGGACGCGGGAAGTGATGAACGAGATTATCAGTAAGCAGATGGGGCTTTAATTGGCGGTGTAGCGGCTGACGTCATCGCGAGCAAGCTCGGCTCCCACAGGGGGCTGCCGCCGGACACAAATCGCGTATACGACATAGATCACTGTGGGAGCCGGGCTTGCCCGCGATGGCGTCAGTACAGACGCCGCCTTACTTATCGGATAACGCAAACTGCGTCAGGCAGAACGTCGGAATCCCCATGTCTTCCAGCCGCTGCGACCCGCCCAACTCCGGCAGGTCAATAATCGCCGCCGCTTCATGAACCCGCGCCCCCATGCGCCGAATCAGGTTCGCCGCCGCAATCAGCGTGCCGCCCGTAGCGATCAGGTCATCGAACATCACCACCGAATCGCCTTCGCACAGGCTGTCGGCATGCACTTCGAGGAACGCTTCGCCGTACTCGGTCGCGTAACCCTCGGCCAACACGTCGGCCGGCAGTTTGCCTTGCTTGCGGAACAGCACCAGCGGCTTGTTCAACTGATACGCCAGCACCGAACCGATCAGGAAGCCACGGGCATCCATCGCCCCGATGTGGGTGAAATCGGCTTCGACGTAGCGATGGGCAAAGCTGTCCATCACCAGGCGCAGGGCCGTGGGCGATTGGAACAACGGGGTGATGTCACGAAAGATCACGCCTGGCTTGGGAAAGTCGATCACGGGGCGGATCAGGGATTTGATGTCGAAGGAGTCGAAGGCCATAGTCGAAGAATCCTGGCAGGCTGCAAACGTCGCAGTATAACGGCGGCTGAACGGTTTCGCTCAGCCGCAATGGTTGCAATCAGCCTTCGACAGAGCCGCCAGCCAACGCGCAGAGCTGGATCGGGTCGAGGATATGGATTTCCTTGCCTTCGGCAGCGATCAATTCGTTTTGCTGGAATCGGGTGAAGACCCGGGACACGGTTTCGACCGCCAGCCCCAGGTAATTGCCGATTTCGTTGCGCGACATGCTCAGGCGGAACTGGTTGGCCGAGAAGCCGCGTGCGCGAAAACGTGCTGACAGGTTGACCAGGAACGTGGCAATGCGCTCGTCGGCGGTTTTTTTCGACAGCAGCAACATCATTTGTTGATCTTCACGAATCTCGCGGCTCATGACGCGCATCAACTGGCGGCGCAGTTGCGGCAGTTGCAGGGCCAGTTCGTCGAGGCGGTCGAAAGGGATTTCGCACACCGAGGTCGTTTCCAGCGCTTGCGCCGACACGGGATGCTTTTCGGTGTCCATGCCCGACAGGCCGACCAGTTCACTCGGCAGGTGGAAGCCGGTGAGTTGCTCTTCACCACTGTCGCTCAGGCTGAACGTCTTGAGGGCGCCGGAGCGTACTGCGTAGACGCAATCGAAGGTGTCGCCCTGGCGAAACAGGAACTCGCCTTTTTTCAGCGGGCGGCCACGTTTGACGATGTCGTCCAGCGCATCCATGTCTTCCAGGTTCAGAGACAGCGGTAAACACAAGGGGGCGAGGCTGCAATCCTTGCAATGTGCCTGGTTATGAGCGCGCAGTTTGACTGGCTCGGACATTTCTTCAATCCTTGTGGGAAAACACACATAAGACGTAAGGGTAACCCAGGGGAGGGCGTTCGGGCCAGTTTGTGCAGATATTGTCCTGTCACGATATACGGTGGTGTTTGGCTGTCTTGTGCGAGTGTTGAAATCCGCCTCCATGACGATGAAACGTTAGATCACCCGGGAAAACCGTTGGTGGTTGAGCTGTTGCAGATAGGCATCAAATACCATGCACACCGACCGCACCAGCAAACGACCGGCCGGCAGAACGGTGATTTGATCGTTGTCGAGCGTGATCAAGTCGTCATTGGCCATGGTCTGAAGCTGCGGCCACAGTTGGCCGAAGTAACCGCGAAAGTCGATGTTGAAAGCCTCTTCGATCTCGACGAATTCCAGGCTGAAATTACAGATCAGCTGCTGTATCACCGCCCGTCGCAATCGGTCATCGGCGTTACACACCAGGCCTCGGCTCGTGGCCAGTTGAGCCGCGTCCAGGGCGTTCTGGTATTGAGCCAGGTCGGTGGTGTTCTGGCAGTACAGATCACCTATCTGGCTGATGGCTGACACCCCCAAACCGATCAAATCGCAATGCCCGTGGGTGGTGTAGCCCTGAAAGTTGCGTTGCAGGGTCGATTCTTCCTGGGCAATCGCCAGTTCGTCGTCGGGCAGGGCAAAGTGGTCCATGCCGATGTAGCGGTAGCCGGCCGCGGTCAGTTGTTCGATGGTGCGCTGGAGCATTTCCAGCTTCTGCGCTGGCGTTGGCAGTTCGTCGCTGTTGATGCGTCGCTGCGGCATGAAGCGTTCCGGCAAGTGCGCGTAATTGAACACCGAGAGCCGATCCGGTTGCAGGCTGATGACTTCATCGACCGTGCGGGCGAAGTTTTCGGGCGTCTGCCTGGGCAAGCCATAGATCAGATCGATGTTGATCGAACGAAATTGCAGGGTCCGGGCGGCGTCGATCACGGCACGGGTTTCTTCCAGGCTTTGCAGGCGATTGACCGCCCGTTGCACCGCCGGGTCGAGGTCTTGCAGGCCAATGCTGACGCGGTTGAAGCCCAATTCGCGCAACAAACCCATGGTCGACCAATCGGCTTCGCGAGGATCGATTTCGATGCCGTAGTCGCCGGAGTCGTCGTCCAGCAAGTTGAAGCTTTTGCGTAATTGAGCCATCAACTGGCGCAGTTCATCGTGGCTGAGAAACGTCGGGGTGCCGCCGCCGAAGTGCAATTGCTCGACCTTCTGCGCCGGGTCGAGGTGACAGGCGATCAGCTGAATTTCCTGCTCAAGGCGCTGCAAGTAGGGCAGGGCACGGCCACGGTCCTTGGTGATCACTTTGTGGCAGGCACAGTAGTAGCAAATGTTCGCGCAAAACGGCACGTGCACGTACAGCGACAACGGGCGCATGGCCTTGCGGCTGTCGCGCAGCGCGTGGAACAGGTCGAACGAGCCGACCTGACTGTTGAATTGCATCGCGGTCGGGTAAGAGGTGTAACGCGGTCCCGCCAGGTCATAACGGCGGATCAGATCGGTGTCCCAACGAATGGCGTCGAGCATCATGCGGGCATTCCCCCGGATAGGCTGGCAGTGTCTGCGAGTCTAGGGGGCGGGACGGTGGGGCATGTTGATTTGTGTCAAGGTCAAGATCTGCGTGTTCGGTGCAACCTCATCGTCGGAACGCCGCCCGGAGCCGGCTCGCTCCCACACAAAACCCCTGTGGAGCCTGCTCGCGATAGGGGGGGCGTCGATCTAATGCCCCATAAGCCAATGCTGATGCGGCCCCGGCAAGGTCCAGATGCCGAACAGCATCACCAGCAACCCACCAGCCATGCGCACGCTGCGTTTGCGTAACAGCGCCGTCACCCGCTCAGCCGCCAGACCCGTGGCGAGCAGCACTGGCCAGGTGCCTAGTCCGAAGGCGAGCATCAACAGCGCACTGTCCAATGCATTGCCCTGGCTGGCCGACCACAACAACGTGCTGTAAACCAACCCACACGGCAGCCAGCCCCAAAGCGCACCCAGCAGCAAGGCGCGGGGCAGGCTCGACACCGGCAGCAATGTGTTGGCGACCGGCTGGATATGCCGCCACAGGCCGCGACCCAGGCTTTCGATGCGGGTCAGGCCGCTCCACCAGCCGGCGAGGTACAGGCCCATGGTGATCAGCAGCAAACCGGCGATGACCCGCATAAACATGGCTGCCGGGCTGTTGGCCACGGCCCAGCCCGCCAGGCCGATCAGCAGACCGGCCGTGGCATAGCTGAGGATTCTTCCCAGGTTGTAAGCCAGTAGCAGTCGAAAGCGCCGGCTGCGTTGTTCCTTGGGAATCGCCAGGGTCAGCGCGCCCATCAAACCGCCGCACATGCCCAGGCAATGGCCGCCCCCGAGCAAGCCGAGAATTACCGCAGACACTAGCAGTGGCGCCAATTCAAGCATGAGGCGGCGCCTTGTCATCCGGCTTGGCCGGATGGCCGCTGGCTTCGTCGACCGCTGCTGTGTGGGCCGGGTCCTGATCGTCAAACAGAATGCTGTGGGCCGGGCCGTCGAGGTCGTCGTACTGACCGCTGTCTACTGCCCAGAAGAAGATGTAGACAGCGATGGCCACGAGCAGCAATGCGGCCGGGATCATCACGTATAGAGCTGGCATGGGTGGACTCCATGCCCGCGCCGGCTCAGGCCGGCAGCGGGCGGGTTTCTGGCGTGGCAGAGGCGGCCGGCATGCTCGGCAGGCGAGTCAGGCGCAGGGCGTTCAGCACCACGGTCAACGAACTGATCGACATGCCGACAGCGGCCCAGACGGGCGTAATCCAGCCCAGGGCAGCGAACGGCAACATGAGGCCATTGTACAACCCGGCCCACAGCAGGTTCTCGATGATAATCCGACGGGTTCGCCGCGCCAAACTGAAGGCTTGCACCAGCGCGTCGAGGCGGTTGGACAGTAACACGGCATCGGCGCTGGTTTTCGCCAGATCGGTGGCCGAGCCCATCGCCACGCTGATGTCGGCAGCGGCCAGCACCGGCACGTCGTTGACCCCGTCACCGAGCATCAACACCTTGCGGCCTTCCTTGTGCAGTTGTTGCAGGACCTGCAGTTTATCGTCCGGACGTAAACCGCCACGGGCCTCGTCGATGTCCAACTCGGCGGCGACGCTGGCGACCATCGGCGAGCTGTCGCCGGACAGCAGCAGTGTTCGCCAGCCCCGCGCCTTGCAGGCTTGCAGCAACGCCGGGGCATCGGCGCGCAAACGGTCATCGAGGACAAACCACGCCAGAGGCCCCTGACTGTCGCCGAGCAGCAACCATTGGCCCGCTTCATCAGGCATCAAGGGCACGGCTGCCCCACTGAGTTCGCAGACAAAACCTGGCTGGCCAATTCGCAATCGTTGGCCGCCGACCAGGCCTTCAAGACCCAACCCCGGCGTGCTGTGGACTTCTTCGGCGGCCAGTGGCGCGCGGCCAAAGGCGCGGGCGATCGGGTGTTCAGAGCGGTTTTCCAGCGCAGCAGCCAAGCTCAGGCAGCGGTCACTGTCGAGTGCGCCAAGGGGGCGGATTGAACGCAACGCCAGACGACCTTCAGTGAGGGTTCCGGTTTTGTCGAAGATCACCGTGTCGATCTGGTTCAGGCCTTCCAGCACATGACCGCGCGTCAGCAACAGACCGAGTTTGTGCAGCGTGCCGGTGGCGGCGGTCAGCGCGGTTGGCGTCGCGAGGGACAAAGCGCACGGGCAGGTGGCGACGAGCATGGCCAGCACAATCCAGAAGGCTCGCGATGAGTCGAGTTCCCACCACAACAGGCCAATGGCAGCAGCGGCAATCAACGACAACAGCAAAAACCACTGCGCGGCACGGTCGGCGATTTCCGCCAGGCGCGGCTTTTCGGCTTGCGCGCGGTCCAGCAGGCGGACAATGGCGGACAGTCGCGTGTCCTGGCCCAGTGCCAACACTTGCACCGTCAACGCCCCTTCAACGTTCAGTGTGCCGGCGGTCACCGCATCGCCGGGCGTTCGCGGTTGCGGCAGGTATTCGCCGGTCAGCAGCGACTCGTCGATGCTCGACTGGCCATCGAGAATCTTGCCGTCCGCCGGCAGAATCGCACCAGGGTGAACCAGCACCTGATCGCCCACACGTAACTCGCTGAGCAGGATCCGTTCGCTTTGGCCATCAGTGCTCAGGCGCAGGCATGAAGCGGGCAGCAGGTTGACCAGTTGTGCGGTAGCGGCGGCGGTGCGCTCGCGGGCTCGGCGTTCCAGATAGCGGCCGGCGAGCAGAAACAGCGCAAACATCCCGACCGCATCAAAATACAGTTCACCGACGCCGCTGATCGAAGTCCAGATCCCGGCGAGGTAGGCGCTGCCAATCGCCAGTGAGACCGAAACGTCCATGGTCAGGTGGCGGGTGCGCAGGTCGCGCATTGCGCCTTTGAAAAAAGGTGCGCAACTGTAGAACACAATCGGTGTGGTCAGAAACAGCGCGACCCAGCGCAGAATAGTGTGCATTTCGGGGCTGAGGTCGATGTTGAATTCCGGCCAGGTGGCCATGGTCGCCATCATCGCCTGGAACCATAGCAGCCCGGCGACACCGAGTTGACGCAGGGCCAGACGGTTTTCGCTGGCCAGTTGTTCGCTGGCGCGGTCTGCTTGATAAGGGTGGGCGGCGTAACCGATATGGCGCAACTCACTGAGGACTTGGCTCAACGGCAATTGCGCGTCGGCCCAGCGTACGTGCAAGCGATGATTGGACAGGTTGAGGCGCGCTTCGGCCACCGCTGGCAAACCGCGCAGGTGTTTCTCGATCAACCAGCCGCACGCGGCGCAGCTGATGCCTTCCATCAACAGGGTGGTTTCGGCGAGGTCGCCGTCGTGGCGCACGAACGGTGCCTGAACGTCGGCGCGGTCATACAGCGCCAGTTCGTCCACCAACTGCACCGGCAAGGCTTCGGGGTTGGCCGATGACTCGCTGCGATGCTGGTAATAGCTTTCCAGCCCACCCGCCACGATAGCTTCGGCCACCGCCTGGCAACCCGGGCAGCAAAACTCGCGGGTATCACCCAGGACCGCAGCGGTGAAGCGGCTGCCGGCCGGGACGGGCAGGGCGCAGTGGTAGCAGGGGGTTGGAGTGGTCATGGGGTTTTCACAGGGTGTTGTTCGATGATCGTTCCCACGCTCTGCGTGGGAATGCCTCCCCGGACGCTCCACGTCCGCTTCGGCTGGGACGCGGAGCGTCCCCTGGCTGCGTTCCCACGCAGAGCGCGGGAACGATCAGGGTAAGGCTTACTTTTTCAGGTCTTCGGCGCCTCGCAGCGGTTCATCGCCCAGTAGCAGGTCTTTGTCATGGCTGACCGGTTCTTCTTCGAACATGCGCCAGGTCTTGTCACCCTCGACCCCCAGCAGCTCTACAAAGCGCCGGCCTTCGATCTTGTCGCTCAGTTGACCAATGTAGCGGCCCTGTTCTGTATCACTGTGGGCGAGGGTGATTTTGCGATCCTTCTCCGGCTGCGTCGGCGAGATCAGGTTCAGCTCGAGGGTTTTCGGCTGGCTGTTGCCGCTCAGGTGCAGGTCGACTTCGCCGGTTACGCCATCCAGATGAACACTGGCGCGCAGTTGCAGGGTCTGGGCCAGCAATTCACGGTCAAGTGAGCGGTTGATGCCTTTGCCAGCCTCGTAGTAGTTGTCATTCACCAGGTTGTCCGGGTTATTCACCGCGATGGTCACCATGGACAAGGTCAGGGTCACCGAACAGGCCAGAATCCCGATGATGATCCACGGCCAAAGGTGCTTGTACCAGGGACTTGCGGCAGATGCTGCGGGCATGATCACTTCTCTCAACGAATTTGTGGGCCGATGAATCGGCTCTTGGCTTCAACGTGAATGCTGTCGTCATCGGCATCCTTGAGGATGAATTTCACCTCGTTGGTGCTCGATGGCAGTTTTTCCGGTGCGCTGGACAGCTCCACCGGCTGGCTGAAAATTTCCCCGGCGGCTACTTTGATCTCGCGCTTGCCTTGCAGCTTGAGGTCTGGCAAACCGGTGGCCTCCAGCACATAGGTGTGGTCGCGCTGGTCTTTGTTCATGATTTTCAAGCTGTAGACGTTTTCGATCCGGCCTTCGGCATTCTCGCGATACAGCACGCGGTCTTTACTGACGTCGAAACCGACCAGCGAACGCATGAAGAACGCGGTGATCAACAACGAAATCATCGCCAGCAGCACCACGGCATAGCCAATCAGGCGCGGGCGCAGTTTATGGGTTTTTTGCCCGGACAGGTTGTGCTCGGTGGTGTAGCTGATCAGGCCGCGCGGGTAGTCCATCTTGTCCATGATGGCATCGCAGGCGTCGATACAGGCGGCGCACCCGATGCACTCGATTTGCAGGCCGTCGCGGATGTCGATGCCGGTCGGGCAGACCTGGACGCACATGGTGCAATCGATGCAGTCGCCCAGGCCTTGTGCCTTGTAGTCGATGCCTTTCTTGCGCGGGCCACGGGACTCGCCACGACGTGGATCGTAGGAGACGATCAGCGTGTCCTTGTCGAACATCACGCTCTGGAAACGAGCGTACGGGCACATGTAAATGCACACCTGCTCACGCAACCAGCCGGCGTTGCCGTAGGTGGCGAGGGTGAAGAAACCAACCCAGAAATACGACCAGCCATCCGCTTCGCCGGTGAAGAAGTCGAACACCAGTTCGCGGATCGGCGAGAAATAGCCGACGAAGGTCAGGCCAGTCACAAAACCGATCAACAACCACATCGAATGCTTGCTGAATTTACGCAGCAATTTGTTGGCGCTCATCGGCGCTTTATCGAGCTTGATGCGTTGGTTGCGGTCGCCTTCGGTGACTTTTTCGCACCACATGAAAATCCACGTCCAGACGCTTTGCGGGCAGGTATAACCACACCAGACGCGACCGGCGTACACCGTAATGAAGAACAGGCCAAAGGCACTGATAATCAAAATCCCCGACAGCAGGATAAAATCCTGAGGCCAGAACGTTGCACCAAAAATAAAGAATTTACGCTCCGGCAGGTTCCACCAGACGGCTTGATGACCGCCCCAGTTCAACCAGACCGTGCCGAAATACAACAGAAACAAAAAGGCGCCGCCCATCATTCGCAGATTGCGGAACAGGCCCGTGAAAGCGCGGGTGTAGATCTTTTCTCGAGAGGCGTAGAGGTCGACGCTTTTGTTTGCGTCTTTGGCGGGCGGAGTGACGTCGTGTACCGGAATCTGGTTGCTCATCGTTGCATCCCACGGCAGTGGAAAATTGCCCCGGTCAGTACATGCCAACCGCGGTCAAAAAAGGGTGTTGCAGTGGCGCAATGATACGCCTGAAGCTCTAGCGCAAGGGTGCGACCTTTGGTCACGTTGGTGGAAATCAACTGACGGTGTAATGACTTGTATCAATTGACTTGTGAATTATGGACGGTTTTGCAGGGCGGCGGGTTCATTCGTCCCATGGGTTGATCAGCGCAACACCGCTGGATTGAAAGGCGCTGGTGTTACGGGTGACCACTGTAAGCCCGTGAACGAGTGCCGTCGCAGCGATCAGGGTATCGCTTTCGTTGGCGCGGTCCGGAACATGCAGGCTGGCACAGCGCAATGCCACGGCGGCATCGATCGGCAGGATTCTGGCATCGAAGGCCGGTATCACGTGTCGCTTTAGCCAGGTGCGCAATACCTTTCCCTGGACGGGATCGCGCCGCTCCATTCGCAGGACCCCGGTCTCCAGTTCCTTCAAGGTAATGGCTGAAATAAACATTCGTGGGGCGATGATACTTTTGGCCCAGGCGACGACGTTTGCGTCTGCCTGGGGTTTGCGTAGTTCCGATATTACGTTGGTGTCGAGCAAGAACATCAGGACAGGTCCACGGGTCGATGATTGATGACGGTACGCTCGGTGTCGAACTCGATGTCTGCCGCTTCCGGCATCACCAACAGGTCGACAATGTTTGCGTTGATGCCGGTCAGTTTTTGGTACTCCTCAATGCTTAGCAGTACGTGGGCAGGTCTGCCACGGTCGGTGATGATAACCGGCCCCTGAAGCGTGGCTTTTTTGGCACTACTTGTGTCCTGATTGAATTCACGGCTGGAAATGGTGGTGATGGCCATCATGTGCGCCCTCCTGAAAGTGCTTTGTAGAAACGTTACTACTCGGCAGGTTGTCAGGCCACCTCAGAAGGGATGCAGAGCGCTACCATCGGTCGCTGTATTAATGCGATTGAAATAAAACGGCCCCGCCAATCTTCATTGGCGGGGCCGTTTTTTTGTTGCCTTAAGCGTGTGCCTTACTGGGCGTCTGCCGCCGGTGCTTTCTCACCTTGAGAGAGGCTGTAGACGTAAGCGGCCAGCAGGTGAACCTTGTCGTTGCCTTGCAGCTGTTCTTGCGCAGGCATCTGGCCCTGACGGCCGTAACGGATGGTCTGCTGCAGTTGAGCGAAGCTCGAACCGTAGATGAACGCACTCGGGTGAGTCAGGTTCGGTGCGCCCATCGCTGGCGTACCTTTGCCTTCCGGACCGTGGCAGGCCACGCAGTTGGCAGCGAACAGCTTCTGGCCGGCAACCGGGTCAGCCTTGGCGCCTTCCGGCAGTTTGCGGCCATCGAGGTTGGTCAGTACAAACGCTGCAACGTCGGAAACGCCTTGCTCGCCAATCACTTCAGCCCATGCCGGCATGACCGCATGGCGGCCGCCCATGATGGTGGTCTTGATGGTTTGTGCTTCGCCGCCCCAACGCCAATCAGCGTCAGTCAGGTTAGGGAAACCGTAAGCGCCCTTGGCGTCGGAACCGTGGCAGACCGAGCAGTTGGAGGCAAACAGACGGCCACCCATCTTCAGGGCTTGCGGGTCTTTGGCGACTTCTTCGATCGGCATGGAAGCGAACTTGGCGAAGATCGGGCCGAACTTGGCGTCCGACTTGGCCATTTCCTTTTCCCACTCGTGAACGCCGGTCCAGCCGGTCTGGCCGTTGGCGAACGCGGTCTGCTTCTCGGTATCGAGGTAGTTGTAACCCGGCAGCAAGCCTTTCCAGTTGCCCAGGCCCGGGTACAACACCAGATAGCCCAATGCGAAGATGATGGTGCCCACGAACAGCATGAACCACCATTTTGGCAGTGGGTTGTCGTACTCCTCGATCCCGTCGAAGGAGTGTCCAACCGTATCTTCCGTCTGCTCGATGCGCTGACCCTTACGGGTAGACAGCAGCAGCCAGCCCATGGCGAAGATGGTGCCAAGAGTGAGGACTGTGACGTACAGACTCCAGAACGTAGTCATTCTTTGTTACTCCTAGAAGCTTGCTCGACGTGCTTGATGGCTTCGGGATCATCCGCGAAAGGCAGCAAGGTCGCGTCTTCAAACTCCGACTTGCGCTTGGGGCTGAACACCCACAACGCCAGACCGATGAAGGCCACCATCACAACAACGGTGCCCAGGCCACGAATCATCCCGATATCCATCTAAATCACCGTTTGCTTTTGATGATGGTGCCCAGGCCTTGCAGGTAGGCCACCAGCGCGTCCATTTCGGTTTTGCCCTTCACAGCATCCTTGGCACCGGCGATGTCTTCGTCGGTGTAAGGGACGCCGAGCGCGCGCAAAACTTCCATTTTCTTGGCGGTGTCTTTGCCGTCGAGCTTGTTTTCCACGAGGAACGGGTAAGCCGGCATTACCGACTCAGGCACCACGTTGCGCGGGTTGTACAAATGCGCACGCTGCCAGTCATCGGAGTAACGACCGCCAACACGGGCCAGGTCCGGACCGGTACGCTTGGAACCCCAGAGGAACGGGTGGTCCCAGACACTTTCACCGGCGACCGAGTAGTGGCCGTAACGTTCGGTTTCAGCACGGAACGGGCGGATCATCTGCGAGTGGCAGCCGACACAACCGTTGGCGATGTAGATATCGCGGCCTTCCAGTTCAAGGGCGGGGCGCGGCTTCATGCCTTCGACCGGCTTGTTGGTGACGTCCTGGAAAAACAGCGGAACGATCTGGGTCAGGCCGCCGATGCTGACGGCGATAACCATGAAGAAGGCCAGCAGGCCAATATTCTTCTCGACTGTTTCATGCTTCATCAGTGAGCTCCAACTACAGCGATCTGTTCGGCGGCTTTGGCCTCTGCCGGGTTCGAGGCGCGTACGGTCCGCCATACGTTGTAGGCCATGAACAGCATGCCGCTGGCAAAGAACGCACCGCCCAGGGCGCGAACGATGAAACCAGGGTGGCTGGCTTGCAGCGCTTCGACGAACGAGTAGGTGAGGGTGCCGTCATCGTTGATTGCACGCCACATCAGACCCTGGGTGATGCCGTTGACCCACATCGAAGCGATGTACAGAACGGTACCGATGGTCGCGAGCCAGAAGTGCGTGTTGATCAGGCCGACGCTGTGCATCTGCGGGCGACCGAACAGTTTCGGGATCATGTGGTAGATCGCGCCGATCGAGATCATCGCTACCCAGCCCAAGGCGCCGGCGTGTACGTGGCCAATGGTCCAGTCGGTGTAGTGAGACAGCGAGTTGACGGTCTTGATGGCCATCATCGGGCCTTCGAAGGTCGACATGCCGTAGAACGCCAGCGACACGACCAGGAAGCGCAGGATCGGGTCGGTGCGCAGCTTATGCCAGGCGCCCGAGAGGGTCATCATGCCGTTGATCATGCCGCCCCAGCTGGGTGCCAGCAGGATGATCGACATTGCCATGCCCAGCGACTGAGCCCAGTCCGGCAGAGCGGTGTAGTGCAGGTGGTGCGGGCCGGCCCAGATGTACAGGGTGATCAGCGCCCAGAAGTGCACGATAGACAGGCGATAGGAGTAGATCGGACGCTCGGCCTGCTTCGGAACGAAGTAGTACATCATCCCCAGGAAGCCGGTGGTCAGGAAGAAGCCTACGGCGTTGTGGCCGTACCACCACTGGATCATTGCGTCAGTCGCACCGGCGTAAGCCGAGTAGGACTTGAACAGGCTGACCGGCAGCGACATGTGGTTGACGATGTGCAGCATCGCGGTCACGACGATGAACGCGCCGTAGAACCAGTTACCGACATAGATGTGCTTGGTCTTGCGCTTCATGATGGTGCCGAAGAACACCAGCGCGTAAACGATCCAGACAATGGCCAGCAAAATAGCCAGAGGCCATTCCAGCTCTGCGTATTCCTTGCTGGTTGTGTAGCCCAGCGGCAAAGTAATGCCGGCACCGACGATCACCGCTTGCCATCCCCAGAAGTGGAAGGCCGCGAGGCTGTCGGAAATCAGTCGCGTTTGGCAGGTTCGCTGCACGACGTAATAAGAAGTGGCAAACAGTGCACAACCACCGAAGGCGAAAATCACCAGGTTGGTGTGCAACGGGCGTAAGCGTCCAAAAGTCGTCCACGGCAGACCGAAGTTCAATTCCGGCCATACAAGCTGTGAGGCGATGAAGACACCGAGCCCCATGCCAAGGATCCCCCAGACCACCGTCATGATGGCGAACTGGCGGACTACCTTATAGTTATAAGCAGTCGGACTGATTGCTGTGCTCATTCTAAGGTTCCACGGTTTGGGTGTTTTATTAGGAGTAAAAATCGGCCGCAAGTATGGAGAAAGCAGGGGGTCATTGCAACGCGCCTTGACCCCGGTCAAGGCTTTCTAAAGCTGATTCTGCGGCCTTTCCATGCGCCGCGTAAGGACAAAATCGCCCAAGGGAAAAATGTCGCAGCGGTGAAAATGGTGAGGGGGTCCGGTCAGTTGTAACGGGACGTGTTCAAACGCAACGATCGAGTGACCGACGGCAATTGGCGCGACAGCCGGTAATTACCAGCCTTTGCAGCTTGTCATCGAACAGAATCGTCGAACACATCAGCTAAAAACGACCTGGAACCGGCTCATGCAGTCCGCACCGAGCAAGCTTAGACCCGAATCTGGTGAACCGAAAGAAAGAGCAAGAGGAGGGTGCGACAATGGGTCGCAAAGGAGCAGGGAACTGCCGCATCCGGGAGAATGCGGCAGCAGAGCGGCCGAGGATTATTCGGTTTTGCCTTCAGCCTGCAAACGCTCGGTGCCGGCACCGTGGGACAGGCTGTACACGTAAGCCGCCAGCAATTGCACTTTGTCGTTGCCGAGCAATTCGTTCTGCGCCGGCATATGGCCCTGGCGGCCATGGCGAATGGTCTGTTGCAGTTGCGCCAGGCTTGTACCGTAAATAAAGCCGACCGGGTGCGTCAGATTCGGCGCGCCCATGGCTTCAGTGCCCTGGCCGTTTGCCCCATGACAGGCGACGCAGGTGGTGCTGAACAGTTGCTGTCCGGCTTGCAAGTCGGCGCCGCTGTCGGCAGGCAACGGCAGGCCAGCCAGGTCATGGCGTACGTACGCCGCGACATTCTTCACCCCGGCCTCTCCGAGGATTTCACCCCAGGCCGGCATCGCCGCCATGCGACCGCCCATGATCGTGGTTTTGATCATTTGGGCGTCGCTGCCCCAGCGCCAATCGCTGTCCGCCAGGTTCGGGAAGCCAAAGGCGCCCTTGGCATCCGAGCCGTGGCAGACCGAGCAGTTGGATGCGAACAGGCGGCCGCCCATTTTCAGCGCTTGCGGGTCCTTGGCCACTTCTTCTACCGGCATGGCGGCGAATTTGGCGAAGATCGGACCGAACTTGAAGTCGGCCTTATCCATTTCCTTTTCCCACTCATGCACGCCGGTCCAGCCGTTTTCATAGCCTGGCAAAATACCTTTCCAGTTGCCCAGGCCCGGATAAAGGATCAGATAACCCACGGCAAACACCAGCGTGCCGGCGAACAACATGAACCACCACCGCGGCAACGGGTTGTCGTATTCCTCGATGCCGTCGAAGCTGTGCCCCATGGTCTGGTCGACGCTGCCCTTGGTTTCGCCCTTGCGGGTGGCGATCAGCAGCCAGGTCAGGCCGATCAGGCTGCCGATGGTCAGTACGCAGATCCACGTACTCCAGAAAGTGGTCATGGCCGGGTACTCCTTGTTGCAGGTTCTTGGGTGGTGTCATCGGGTTTCGGTTCGTCGGCGAACGGCAGCAGGCGCGCTTCGGCAAATTCCGGGTTGCGCTTGCTGTTGAACACCCACAGCGTCAGGCCGACGAAGGCCACAAACACCACGACCGTGCCCAGGCCTCGGATCATTCCACTGCTCATTCCGCTCTCTATAAAAGACATGGGCATGGCTCACCTCTTGCTCTTGATGGCAGTGCCGAGCACTTGCAGGTAGGCCACCAGGGCGTCCATTTCGGTCTTGCCCTTGAGCGAAGCGGTTGCCCCGGCGATGTCATCGTCGGTGTAAGGCACTCCCAAGGTGCGCATGGCGCGGATCTTGGTTTCGGTGTGGCTGCTGTCGAGTTGATTGGCCACCAGCCATGGATAGGCGGGCATTTTCGATTCCGGCACCACGTTGCGCGGGTTGTACAAGTGCGCGCGATGCCAGTCTTCCGAGTAGCGACCGCCGACTCGTGCCAGGTCCGGCCCGGTGCGCTTGGAACCCCACAGGAACGGGTGATCCCAGACGCTTTCACCGGCGACCGAGTAGTGGCCGTAGCGTTCAGTCTCGGCACGGAATGGGCGAATCATTTGCGAGTGGCAACCGACGCAACCTTCGCGGATGTAAATGTCGCGACCTTCCAGTTGCAGCGCGGTGTAGGGCTTCATGCCTTCCACCGGTTTATTGGTCACGTCCTGAAAGAACAGCGGGACGATCTGGGTCAGACCGCCGATGCTCACGGCCAGCACCATCAACAGCAACAACAGGCCGACGTTTTTCTCGATTGTTTCGTGTTTCATGGCGGACTCCTCAAGCCATCTGCGCGGCAGCGGCGACGTCGACAGGCTGCGAGGCCCGTACGGTGCGCCAGGTGTTGTAAGCCATCAGGAACATGCCGCTGAGGAAGATCGCCCCGCCCACCAGCCGCACGATGAAGCCTGGGTGGCTGGCCACCAGGGTTTCGACGAAGGAGTAAGTCAGCGTGCCGTCTTCGTTGATCGCGCGCCACATCAGGCCCTGGGCGATGCCGTTGACCCACATGGACGCGATGTACAGCACGGTGCCGATGGTCGCGAGCCAGAAGTGCGCGTTGATCAGGCCGACGCTGTACATCTGCTCGCGGCCAAAGACTTTCGGGATCATGTGGTACAGCGCGCCGATGGAAATCATCGCCACCCAGCCGAGTGCCCCGGCGTGAACGTGGCCGATGGTCCAGTCGGTGTAGTGGGAGAGGGCGTTGACCGTTTTGATGGCCATCATCGGCCCTTCGAAGGTCGACATGCCGTAGAACGCCAGCGACACCACGAGGAAGCGCAGGATCGGGTCGCTGCGCAACTTATGCCAGGCGCCCGAGAGCGTCATCATCCCGTTGATCATCCCGCCCCAGCTGGGTGCCAACAGGATCAAAGACATCACCATGCCCAGCGACTGTGCCCAGTCCGGCAGCGCGGTGTAGTGCAAATGGTGCGGACCGGCCCAGATGTACAGGGTGATCAGCGCCCAGAAGTGCACGATGGACAGGCGATAGGAATACACCGGCCGCTCGGCCTGTTTCGGCACGAAGTAGTACATCATCCCGAGGAAACCGGCGGTGAGGAAAAAGCCCACGGCGTTGTGGCCGTACCACCACTGCACCATGGCATCGGTTGCACCTGCGTATACCGAGTAGGACTTGGTGAAACTCACCGGCAGCTCAATGTTGTTGACGATGTGCAGAATCGCCACGGTGACGATGAACGCACCGAAGAACCAGTTACCGACATAGATGTGTTTGGTCTTGCGCTTGACCAGTGTGCCGAAGAACACGATGGCGTAGGCGACCCAGACGATGGTGATCAGGATGTCGATCGGCCATTCCAGCTCGGCGTATTCCTTGGAACTGGTGTAACCCAGGGGCAAGGTGATGGCCGCCAACAGGATCACCAACTGCCATCCCCAGAAGCAGAACGCGGCGATTTTCGGTGCAAACAGTTGGGACTGGCAGGTGCGTTGCACCGAATAGAACGAACTGGCAAACAAGGCGCAACCGCCGAACGCGAAGATCACGGCGTTGGTGTGCAGCGGGCGCAACCGCCCGAAACTGGTCCACGGCAAATTGAAGTTGAGTTCGGGCCAGACCAACTGGGCCGCGAGAAAAACCCCGAGCCCCATGCCGACGATGCCCCACACCACCGTCATAATGGCGAATTGGCGGACCACCTTGTAGTTGTAGGCGGTACTGATAGAAGTGTTCATGGTTCCCCATCCACGGTTCAGCCGAAGTGAAGGCCCGCCTTCGCGAGTTAGCCGCGCAAGGCAGACGCTCCCTTCGCCTGGAGTTATAGGCAGACTAAAAGCGAGGCAAGCATGGACAAACAGCACAAGGCCAGTATTGACGGGGATCAATGGGCGCAGTGCGTGCGGGATCACGGATGGTTGTGGAATGCAGCTGGAGCGCCGGCATCGGCGACGCTGATCCTCGCGCACGGTGCCGGCGCGCCGATGGACAGTGGCTGGATGAACGACATGGCTGCACGCCTTGCCGATCAAGGCGTCAACGTGGTGCGCTTCGAGTTTCCGTACATGGCGCAACGGCGCATTGATGGGGGTAAACGACCACCCAATCCAGCCCCGAAACTGCTGGAGTGCTGGCGTGAGGTGTATGCCCAGGTGCGACGCCATGTCACTGGGCCTCTGGCCATCGGCGGCAAGTCCATGGGCGGGCGGATGGCGAGTTTGCTGGCGGATGAGTTGGGCGCTGATGCGCTGGTGTGTCTGGGGTATCCGTTTTATGCCGTCGGCAAACCGGAAAAGCCTCGGGTTGAGCATTTGGCCAGGTTGAAGACGCGGACGCTGATTGTGCAAGGTGAGCGCGATGCGCTAGGCAACCGTGAGGCGGTGGAGGCTTACACGTTGGCACCGGGGATCGAGGTGTTCTGGCTGGCGGCGGGGGATCATGACTTGAAGCCGTTGAAGGTTTCGGGGTTTACGCATGAGCAGCATTTGGCGGCTGCGGCGCGCAAGGTTGCTTCCTTCCTTCAGTGAGAATTGCAGTGCCAGTCCCGGCCTCTTCGCGGGCAAGCCCGCTCCTACATTAGATCTCTGGAGCCCCCGAATTTGTGTTCACAGCAAGCCCCCTGTAGGAGCGGGCTTGCCCGCGAAGAGCCATGGCAGGCGACATAGCTTTCATATTGGCAATAAAAAACCCGGAAGCTTTCACTGTCCGGGTTTTTTCTATCCAGCAACAATCAGCGGTTAAACCGCTCCACCAACGAATACTGGGTATTCGCGGTTTTGGTCAGCTCTTCACTCAACAACGCCGAGTGTTGAGCCTGTTCTGACGTCTGATCCGCCAAGTGCGAGATGTTGCTGATGTTGCGGCTGATTTCCTCGGCCACCGCACTTTGCTCTTCAGTCGCCGCAGCGATCTGGGTGGTCATGTCGGTGATGTTGGCCACCGCTTCGCTGATGCCCACCAATGCCTGATCCGCTTCCAGTACCCGCGCCACGCCTTCTTCCGCCTGACGATGCCCGGCTTCCATGGTTTGCACCGCCGTACTCGCCGTTTGCTGCAGCTTGGCGATCAGGGCGTGGATCTGTCCGGTGGATTCGCTGGTGCGCTGCGCCAGTTGGCGAACTTCGTCCGCCACCACCGCAAAACCACGGCCCATTTCTCCAGCGCGGGCCGCTTCGATGGCGGCGTTCAAGGCCAGCAGGTTGGTCTGGTCGGCGATGCCTTTGATCACATCGACCACGCCGCCGATTTCGTCGCTGTCCTTGGCCAGTTGGGTCACGGTCAGGCCGGTTTCACCCACCACCACCGACAGGCGCTGAATGGCTTCGCGGGTTTCCCCGGCGATGTCGCGGCCGCGACCGGTCAGGCGATTGGCTTCCTGGGTGGCGTCGGCGGTGCGCTGTACGTGGCTGGCGACTTCCTGAGTGGTAGCGGCCATCTGGTTGACGGCGGTGGCCACTTGTTCGGTTTCGACGCGCTGACGTTCCAGGCCGCTGGAGCTGTTGTGCGCCAGGGCGTCGGATTGCTTCGCTTGCTCGGTCAGGTGCTCGGCGGTGTCCTGCAGACGGGTCAGGCAGGTTTTCAGGCGGGCTTCCTGGCTGAGGATCGACATTTCCAGTTGCGCCTGGGCGCCACGGCTGTCGGTGTACATCTGCGCGATCAGCGGGTCGGACGTGGTCTGTTCGGCCAGGCGCAGCAGACGCTTGAGTCCACGCTGTTGCCAGCTCAAGCCTATCAGGCCCAATGGCACCGACAGGCCTGCGGCCAGGGCAAAGCCCCACTGCGACGAAAGCGAGGCGCCGATCATGAAACTCACCTGGCTGACCAGAATGAACGGCAGCCAATCCTGAAGCACCGGCAGCCATTTATCAGTCGATGGAATGGCGGACTTGCCCTGGTTGATGCGTTGGTAGAGTGCTTCGGCACGCTGGATCTGTTCGGCGGTGGGTTTGATCCGCACCGACTCGTAACCGATCACCTGGTTGCCATCGAAAACCGGTGTCACGTAGGCGTTCACCCAATAGTAATCACCGCTCTTGCAGCGATTCTTGACGATGCCCATCCATGGCAAGCCTTGTTTCAGCATGCCCCACATGTGCGCGAACACCGCCGCAGGAACGTCGGGGTGGCGGACCAGGTTGTGCGGTGCACGGATCAGCTCCTCACGAGAAAACCCGCTGATTTCGACGAACGCGTCGTTGCAGTAGGTGATCACGCCCTTGGCATCGGTGGTGGAAATCAACCGTTGCTGAGCCGGAAAGGTTCGTTCGCGTTGGGTAATGGGCTGGTTGTTACGCATGGCTATGTCAATCCGCAAGGCTTTCAAGCGTTGTCGGCCGCGTCGCGAATTTGATGAGGATTTTTTTGCAGAACCTGACCTCGGGTGTTGCAACTTCGCAGCGTGGGTGAAGGTCGATCCGTCCGGAAATTGGGCTTTCAGGTTCCCCTTGAGGCGATGCATGCGTATGATCTGTCGCGCTTTTGTGTAGGATTATTCCTACGTTCGCGGTTGGATCAGTAGATAGCACTCAAGGTGCAGCCGGATTTCCAGCATTTACATTAATAGAATTTGTTTGTTGTTCAGCTTGGAAAAGGGCTGGGGATTAAAGGATTTGCTTCAATGCGTAAAAAAGTTGCAATCATAGGGACGTCTCTCCGGTTTCCAGGCTCTACTTCTGCAACTTTTTGGCCGCACCTGCTAGATAGGCAGAGCTTTATTACCCAGGTGGATTCTTCGCGCTGGTCTAAAGACGAATACCTGCACCCGGACAAAGCAAACCCTGCAACGTCCTACACCTTTGCTTCCGGATCCCTGGGCGATATTTCGACGTTCGACGCCGGATTCTTCAATATCTCGCCTCGTGAAGCGGCGGTCATGGACCCTCAGCAACGATTGTTGCTGGAGCTAGGCTGGGAAGTGTTCGAGAACGCCGGCGTCAAACCGTCGAGCCTGCGTGGTAGCAATTGCGGTGTTTACCTGGGCATTGCCAGTGTCGACTACGGCTACCGTCTGGCCCATGACCTGTCGATGATCGACGCCGCCACCGCCACCGGTAATACCAACAGCATCGCGGCCAACCGGTTGTCTTTTTTCTATGACCTGCAAGGTCCGAGCATGGCCATCGACACGGCGTGCTCTTCTTCCCTGATCGCTTTTCACCAGGCTTGCCAGGCCATTCAGAACGGCGATATCGAACAGGCGATTACCGGTGGGGTCAGCCTGCACCTGCATCCTTTCGGCTTCCTGATCTTTTCCAAGGCTTCAATGCTGTCGCGCACCGGGCAATGCCATGTGTTCGATGAGTCTGCGGACGGCTATGTCCGTTCCGAGGGCGCCGGGCTGTTCTATCTGAAGGATTACGACAAAGCGATCGAGTGTGGCAACCAGATCCTCGCGGTCGTTGCCGGCAGTGCGGCCAATACCGATGGGCGCAAATCGACTCTGACCCTGCCGAGTGCAGATGCGCAGATTGCCCTGATGAAACAGGCCTACGACACAGCGGGCATTGATGCGGCAGATATCGATTACCTGGAGGCTCACGGCACGGGTACGCCAGTCGGCGATCCAATCGAGAGCCAGGCCATCGGTGAGGCACTGGGTCAGCAACGCCCGGCGGATCAGCCACTCCTGATCGGCTCGATCAAAAGCAACATCGGCCACCTTGAGGCTGCCTCCGGCGTCGCCGGCCTGATGAAAGCGCTGCACTGTGTGATCGAACGCAAGGTGCCGGCCACCATTGGCATCAAGAAGCTCAATCCGAATATTCCTTTCGCCGATCTCAACCTGAGTGTGGTCACCGAAACCCTGGCCCTCAAATCCAGTGGAAAACTGGTGGTCGGGGTTAACTCCTTCGGTTTCGGCGGGGCCAACGCCCACGTGATTCTGGAAAGCCCGCCGCAGGCAACACAAGCCCCGAGCCCAACGCAACACTTCGTGCCGCTGGTGGTTTCTGCCAAGGACAGCACCGCCCTGGCGGCCCAGTGTGAACAGCTCGCGCAATTCATGTCCGTGCCGGACGCGGCAAGCCTTTATGATGTTGCCTATCAGTCGCTGGTGCGCCGCGAACTGCACCCGCAACGGGTTGTGGTGTTCGGTGCGCAGGCTCAGGACAGCGCTCAGGCACTCCTGGATTTCGCCACGGAACCCGGTGTTCCGGCGTTGTCGACGGTGCTGGAAAGTGGTCGCGCCCTGGATCAGGCCAAAGGACCTGTGTTTGTTTTCTCCGGTAATGGATCGCAGTGGCAGGGCATGGGCAAGTCATTGCTGGCCGACCCGCTGTTCCATCAGGCAGTTGCCGATCTGGACGCGATTTTCCAACCGCTGGCCGGTTATTCGTTGATCGCCGAACTGGCGGGGGAGCTGGGCGAAGACCGTTATCAACTGACTGAATTTGCACAGCCAGCGCTGTTTGCATTGCAGGTGGGGGTTACCCGCATGCTGGCCGAAAAAGGCGTCGTGCCGGTGGCCGTCATTGGCCACAGCGTGGGTGAAGTCGCTGCCGCCTGGGCGTGCGGGGCGCTGACGCTGAGCGACGCCACCGCCGTGATCTACCATCGCAGTCGCCTGCAAGGCTTGACCAAGGGCTGCGGCAATATGTCGGCGGTCGGCTTGTCGGGTGCAGAGACCGCGAACCTGTTGCAGACGCTTGGCCTGGACAACGAGCTGGTGGTCGCCGGCGACAACAGTTTCAAAGGGGCAACCGTCGCCGGTCTACCGGCTGCATTGGAGCGCCTGGAGCATGCACTGACCGAGCGTCAGGTTTTTGCTCGTCGCCTGGGACTCGATTACGCGTTCCACTCGCCGGCGATGGATGTGATTGCCGATCAGGTGGTCGAAGCCTTGAGCAGCATCGTCCCGGGGCCTGCTCGTATTCCAATGTATTCGACCGTGACCGGCGACCTGTTGGCTGGCGAATATCTGGACGCCGAATACTGGTGGAAAAACATTCGTTGTCCGGTGCTGTTCCAGTCTGCCAGTGAGGCCCTCGTCGAGCAGGGCTACAACGTCTTCGTGGAGGTCGGGCCGCATCCGATCCTGCGCGCCTATGTGGCCGACGCACTGACCCGTCAGGAACTGGACGGTGTCGTGATCCCGACGGTGCTGCGCGGTGAGCAAACCTCACACTTGATCGATCGCACGCTGGCGAAAGTGCTGATCGCCGGTGTCGACATCGATCTGCAATGCGTGTTTCCCGAGGTCGGGCGTTTCGTGCAACTGCCCAATTACGCCTGGCAGCGCGAACGTCACTGGCTTGCCGACTCGCCCGAGTCAAGCGGCAACCTGCACCGTGAACGCGTCCACCCGCTGTTGGGTTACCCGCTGCCCGAGCACGAGTTCACCTGGGACAACCGTCTGGATACGCAACTGTTCCCGTCGCTCGGTGACCACCGGGTGGGCGATTCGGTGTTGTTCCCGGGGGCGGGTTTCACCGAACTCGCGCTGGCAGCCGCATTGCAGTATCAACCCGGCGAGTTTGTTGAAATCGAAGAGCTGGAAATTCACAGCCCACTCTTGCTGCATCCGGATTTCAGCAAAAAAGTCCGCGTAACTATCGATAGCAGTGACGGAACGGTTTCCATCGTGTCGCGCACCACCGCCCAGGCTGAGCCGTGGGCGCAGCATGTAATTGCCAGGCTTCCGGGTGAAGCACGCGGCAGCATGCTGGCCTGCGCCGCCCCGGCCCTGCCGACGCGTGCGCCGGATTTCAATGCGTCCGGGCACCTGGCGCTGACCCGGGCCGTCGGCCTGAATTATGGTCCGGCTTATCAAGTGGTCGAGGCTGGCTGGATCGAGGGCAACCAGGTATTGGCGCGCTTGACGGTCCCGGCGCTGATCGAGGCCGAACTGAACACTCTGAATCTGCACCCGGCGCTGCTGGACGGTGCTTTCCAATTGATCACCCAACTATTGAGCCAGGATGCCGGGTGCCGTAAAGACCTGGCCTTTATCCCGGTGAAACTGGGGCGCATCTGCTTTGCTGCCGGCAGTCTTGCGCCTTGCCTGGCCCAGGTCACCCTGGTGAAACGCTCAGAGCATTCGTTGCTGGCGGATTTCACGCTGTTCGATGCCCAAGGCCATGCGGTCATCTGCATCAAGGACGCGCGTTTTCGTGGGGTACGACTGCACAAGGATCGCAGTGGCGACATCAAGCTGGCGGACTTTGTCGGGGTTGCCAAACCCTATCCCGCCAATGAGCGTGCCATGCCAATGGCCGGTTCACAGCTGCAGGTGAAGCTGCAGCAGCACCTTGGCACTCTTGCGGGTGATCACGGGTTGGTCCGGTATGCCAATGAAATCGACCCATTGCTTGAAGGCCTGTGCGGCAGCTTCCTGCTCGAAGCCGTCGAGAAACTCGGCGGTCAACTGACGCGGCAGCAGTACGCCACTTGGGAATCCGGCAGTTATCTTGACCATTTGCTGGATCAAGCCATAGAGGATGGCAGCCTGGTCACGGTCGGCAACGACGCCTGGCAATTGGCCGACCAGGGTGAACGCTCAAGTGCACAGGACATCTGGCAGGAACTGTTCCGCAGTTATCCCGAGCACTTCCAGATCATTCATTCGGTTGGCCGCATCGGCATGCACCTGCTGGAGCTGATCAGCGGGCAGATGAGTCTTGCGCAACTTTTGCCGAGGGAAACCACGCCTGCCGTATTGACCCGCCTGGTGCTCGGAGCGTCCGGCCACTACGCATTGCTGGGCGGTCTGCGAGAGCACATTGCGCAACGCTTGAGCGCTCTGCCTGACGGGCAGCGCTTGCGTATTCTCGAGCTTGGCTTCGAGGGCGCGCCTTTGGCGGCTGATCTGTGTGTCGGGCTGGATTTTGATCGGGTCGATTATCAGTACGTGGCACAGAACATTGAAGCGTCGTCGATGCTCCAGACTGACTTCCCGGATCTACAGGTGCTGAACCTGGAAGATGCGGAAAAAGTCCCCCGGGTGCCGGCGAACTGTTTCGATCTGGTCCTCGTTGCCACTGATCTGGCACCGCTGGAAGCGCTCAGTCAAGGCCTGCAACAGGGTGCCGCAAGGTTGTGTGCCAATGGCGAAGTGCTGCTGCTCGCGCAACATCCTGCACGTTGGGCCGACTTCACCTTCGGCGCCGAACCTTCCTGGTGGCTGGCCCGCCAGGGGCAGCAGGCGCTATCGGTGCAACAGACGCCGGGCTTCTGGCAGCAGGAACTGCGGCGCCATGGCCTGACGGTATCCGGGCCGCTGGAGTTTATTCCGGATTCGGCATCCGGCAGTTATCTATTGGTGGCCGCCAAAAATGAGATGAAGACCCTCGCGGTTGCTACCGAGTATCCGCGTCATCGCTGGTTGCTGGTTGCCGACGAGCAAGGGCCGGAAGGGCCATTTGCCCAGGCACTGGCGTCGGTCTTGCGCGAGCAAGGCCAGGACGCCGCAGTGCTCGCACCGGGCTCGGCAGTGGTGCTGGCGCAACAGTTGATTGAGGAGGCGGCGGCGCCTCAGCACATTGTGATGCTCGCTGGTTTGTTCGCCTCCCAAGGGCTGGATGCGCAGGCGGATCGGTGCATGCTCGCTGCAGCCATCACTCAGGCCTGTGAGTCGGCCGGCATCGCCGCCGATTGCTGGTTGCTGACCTCCGGCGCCGCTGTTCATCTGCTGCCGCAAGGCGCCCGGCCGGAAGCGACTGTGCCGGACATCGCCGACGCGGCCTTGTGGGGCTTCGGTCGGACCCTGAGTAACGAAGCTGTCGGCTGCCGTGTCCGTCTACTCGATCTGGCGATGGGTGCCGGTGTCGAGCATCTGGCTGAGGCACTGCTCAACGCTGATCAAGAAACCGAACTGGCGATCAGTGCGGCGGGCGATCGTTATGTCGCACGGCTGCGAATCCAGCCCGATGAGGTGTCGCTTAATGCCGCGCTGGATACGCCGACGCAGGTCAAGCTCGGGTTCGATTTGCCGGGGCAGTTGCGCCACTTGCGCTGGGAAGCACGAGCGCCACGGGTGCCGGCTGACGACGAACTGGATATTGAGGTTCAGGCGACGGGTCTCAACTTCCGCGATGTCATGTACGCGTTGGGCCTGCTGTCCGATGAAGCGATCGAAAACGGCTTCTCGGGACCGACGCTTGGCTTCGAGTTTGCTGGCGTGGTGCGGGATAAAGGCGCGCTGGTCGAAGGCGATTTCCAGCCGGGCGACCGAGTCGTCGGCTTCGGACCGTCAAGCTTCGCCAATCGTCTGGTCACCAACGCCAATGCGGTGGCACGCATTCCTGACGGTATGTCTTTCGAGGCAGCGGCGACCATCCCGAGTACCTTCTTCACTGTGTACTACGCGGTGCATCACTTGGCGCGCCTTGAGCCGGGAGAAAAGATCCTGATTCACGGTGCAGCGGGCGGCGTGGGTATTGCCGCGATCCAGATTGCCAAATGGTGCGGTGCCGAAATCTATGCCACCGCGGGCAGCGACGAAAAGCGCGATTTCCTGCGGCTGATGGGCGTCGAGCATATCTTTGACTCGCGTTCGTTGGCGTATGCCGAAGACATCCTGGCCATCACCGATGGCCGCGGCGTGGATGTGGTACTCAACTCGCTGGCGGGCGAGGCGATCAATCGCAATCTTCGGGTACTCAAGCCGTTTGGCCGGTTCCTCGAACTGGGCAAGCGCGACTTCTACCAGAACACCAAAATCGGTCTGCGACCTTTCCGCAATAACATCAGCTACTTCGGTATCGACGCCGACCAACTGATGAGCGAGCGTCCGCAGCTGACCCGTCGGCTGTTCGGCGAAATGATGGAGCTGTTCGGCGAGGGCGTTCTGAGCCCGTTGCCCTACCGCGCCTTCGATGCCAATGAAGTGGTCGAAGCGTTCCGCTACATGCAGCAGGCACGTCAGATCGGCAAGATTGTCGTGACGTATCGCACGCCGATCCAGGGCGTTGTCGCGACGTCGGTCGCGCCAGCAGCGGAGTTGACCCTGGCCGCGAACGCCAGCTACCTGATTACCGGCGGCCTCAGCGGTTTTGGCCTGCGCAGCGCGCAATGGCTGGTGGAAAAAGGCGCTCGTCATCTGGTCCTGCTAGGTCGTCGTGGCGCCGCGACGGAGGAGGCGCAACCCTTGTTGGCGCTGTGGCGCGAGCAAGGTATCGAGGTCCAGGCGCTGGCCTGTGACATCACCGACCGCGCGCAACTGGCGTCTGTCATGGCGCGCATTGACGCCAGCGGTCAGCCATTGCGTGGCGTGGTGCATGCGGCAACGGTGTTCGATGACGGTTTGATCCGCAATTTGACCCGCGAACAACTGCAGCGCGTCCTGGAGCCCAAGGCCAAGGGTGCGCAGTACCTGCATGAGTTGACGGCCCGTTTGCCACTGGACTTTTTCGTGCTGTTCTCCTCGGCAACCACCCTGTTCGGTAATCCGGGGCAGGCCAACTACGTTGCCGCCAACCATTGGCTCGAAGCACTGGCGCGCCATCGCCTGGCGCTGGGGTTGCCGGCCACTAGCGTGCTCTGGGGGGCCATCGATGACGCGGGCTTCCTAGCTCGCAATCAGGACATCAAGGACGCTCTGCAAAGTCGCATGGGCGGTGCAGCCTTGCAATCGCAAGCGGCGCTGCAGACCCTGGAGCGTTTGCTGTTGCAGCGTCGTTCGGGGCTAGGCGTGCTGGAGCTGGACTGGAAGGCGCTGTCGCGCTTCCTGCCGGCAGCCGGCTCGCCCAAGTTCAATGAACTGGCCAGGTTGCACGGTGGTGAGCAGGACGAAGAAAGCGATGCCGACGATATTCAGCGGCTATTGGCCGAAATGGATGACCCTGAGCTGATCGAGCTGTTCAGTGAAATGCTCAAGCAGGAAATCAGCGAAATCCTTCGTTTACCCACCAGTAAACTGGACGCCACCCGACCGCTTCAAGAATTGGGTCTGGACTCGTTGATGAGTGTCGAACTGGTGGTGGCGGTCGAGGAGCGCTTTGGTGTTCGTCTGCCGGTCATGGAGCTGAGTGAAGCGTCGAACATCGGCAAGATCACCGTTCGAATCCTTGAACTCCTGCGCGGTAATCAGCAAGGCGATGCGCAACCGGATGCCGACAATAAACTGCAGCCTCTGGCGAGCGAAACGTTTTCACGTCATGGCGTCGACATTTCCCGTGACGAAGTCGCGCAGTTGAGCGCGGGTCTCGACGCTCAGGATTCCAAACTTTCACGCTTGATTAATTGATCCGGACCATGACCCATAAAACCTCGCCCAAGCTTGCCGCTTCGATGAAAGACAAGCTGATCCAACAGGCTCTGGAACGGCGTCTGCGCAAGACCGGCGATGGCGTACCAAGCCCATCGCTGGAGGGTCTCAAAAGCGCTCAGCGCGAGGGGTTCGGGCAATTCTGCCGATTTGACCAGTTCCCCGGCTATCAGCAGTTACGGATCATGCTCGACGGCGCCGCGCGTTTTGGCCTGGCCAATCCGTTCTTCAAGTTGCACGAAGGGTTGGCGGGAGCCGAAACCGTCATGGACGGTAACCGTTACGTGAACTTCGCGAGCTATAACTACCTGGGCTACTCAGGACACCCGGTTGTCGCCGAGGCCGCCAAGGCCGCCATTGATCAATATGGAACGTCGGTATCGGCCAGTCGTCCGGTGTCGGGCGATCGTCCGATTCATCGCGAGCTGGAGCAGGAACTGGCTCGCCTCTATGAAGTGGACGACGCCATTACCTTCGTCAGTGGTCATGCGACGAACGTGACGACCATTGGCTACTTGTTCGGTCCGCGGGACCTGATTCTGCATGATGAGCTGATTCATAACAGCGTGCTGCAGGGCATTCAGTTGTCCGGTGCCCGGCGCCTGAGTTTTGCCCATAACGATTGGGAAGCGGTCGATCGTGTGCTGAGCGATCAGCGCCAGCATTTCGAGCGGGTGTTGGTGGTGCTTGAAGGCATCTACAGCATGGATGGTGATTTCCCGGATTTGCCTCGTTTCGTCGAACTCAGGAACAAGCATCAGGTATTGCTGATGGTCGATGAAGCTCATTCGCTGGGCGTCATGGGGCAGACCGGCAAAGGCATCCGTGAGCATTTCGGCCTGGCCGGCAGTGACGTGGATATCTGGATGGGCACCTTGAGTAAAAGCCTGGCCAGTTGCGGTGGTTACATCGCCGGTGAGTCGGCGCTGGTGGAACATCTCAAATTCCTGGCCCCGGGCTTTCTCTACAGTGTCGGCATGCCGCCATCGGTGGCGGCGGCAGCATTAGCGGCGCTGCGTTGCCTGCCAGAAGATGGCGAGCGCGTCGCCACCTTGCAGGCGCGTGGCAGGCAATTCCTCGAACTTGCCAGGGAAGCAGGCCTGGACACCGGCACCAGCACCGGTCTGGCGGTAGTTCCGGTCATCACCGGCAGTTCGCTCAAGGCGACCCAATTGTCCAGCGCGTTGTCCCGTCGTGGAATCAATGCCCAACCCATCTTGCATCCGGCGGTGCCCGAGAAGTCGGCGCGCGTGCGCTTTTTCGTGTCATGCCTGCACACCTCGGAGCAAATAGCCGAAACCGTCGCCATCGTTGCGCAGGAACTGCGAAAGCTCTAAGACGAGCAGCCAGAAGATCGATGCGGCGTGCCTTCGCCGGCGAGTCAACCTCTACAGCCATATAGCATCCCACAGCGGATAATCATGAACGCGCCTGACCAGGTCGGCGCGCAATGGGTTGGCGATGATGTAACGGGCCACCGTCAACAGATTTTCTTCGTGGCGGATGGCGCGATCATGGAAGCCTTTTTGCCAAAATCGGCCTGAGCGACCCAGGTAGGCATTGATCTCTCTCGCGCTGCGAGATTTGGTTGCAAGCATCAACTCCGGCAGCGTGCTGTTCTGGAGTTCGACCAGCCAGTGAAAATGGTCGGGCATTACCACCCAGGCAAGGGAATCTGCCCGTCCTTCTTTCATGGCCAGACGAAACTGATCCACCACCAAACGTCCCGCTCGCCAGTCGCTGAACACAGGTTCACGCAGGTGGGTCACGGCAGTGAGCAGGTAGATTTGTCCGGCCTGGGAATGGCGACCGGTGCGCAGATGGTTGGCGTGGGAACGAGTAGGCAATCCTTTGCCCTCCTGTATAGGTTGAAAGGGTAAGGCTAGGGCGTAGCTGATGGAACGTCGTAAAAGTTTGGAACCGGATGTGTACAGGCCACCGCCTTCGCCGGCAAGCCGGCTCCTACGGGGTTGGTGTGGTCCACAAAATCAGGGTGAGTACACGTTTTTTGTAGGAGCTGGCTTGCCAGCGAAGGCGGCCTTGCGACGTGCGGCGCCAATGGGGACGCCTTCGCCGGCAAGCCAGCTCCTACGGGTTTTGTGTCATCCACAAAATGAGGGCGTGCACGGGGCTTGTGTCGTCCACAAAATGAGGATGTGCACGGGGTTGGTGGCGTCCGAAAAATGTTGGCATGCGCGGTGATTTTGTAGGAGCTGGCTTGCCAGCGAAGGCGGTCTTGCGACGTGCGGCGCCAATGGGGACGCCTTCGCCGGCAAGCCGGCTCCCACGGGTTTTGTGTCATCCACAAAATGAGGGTGTGCACGGGGCTTGTGTCGTCCACAAAATGAGGATGTGCACGGGGTTGGTGGCGTCCGAAAAATGATGGCCTGCACGGTGATTTTGTAGGAGCTGGCTTGCCAGCGAAGGCGGTCTTGCGACGTGCGGCGCCAATGGGGACGCCTTCGCCGGCAAGCCGGCTCCCACGGGTTTTGTGTCATCCACAAAATGAGGGTGTGCACGGGGCTTGTGTCGTCCACAAAATGAGGATGTGCACGGGGTTGGTGGCGTCCGAAAAATGTTGGCATGCGCGGTGATTTTGTAGGAGCTGGCTTGCCAGCGAAGGCGGCCTTGCGACGTGCGGCGCCAATGGGGACGCCTTCGCCGGCAAGCCAGCTCCTACGGGTTTTGTGTCATCCACAAAATGAGGGCGTGCACGGGGCTTGTGTCGTCCACAAAATGAGGATGTGCACGGGGTTGGTGGCGTCCGAAAAATGATGGCCTGCACGGTGATTTTGTAGGAGCTGGCTTGCCAGCGAAGGCGGTCTTGCGACGTGCGGCGCCAATGGGGACGCCTTCGCCGGCAAGCCGGCTCCTACGGGTTTTGTGTCATCCACAAAATGAGGGCGTGCACGGGGCTTGTGTCGTCCACAAAATGAGGATGTGCACGGGGTTGGTGGCGTCCGAAAAATGATGGCCTGCACGGTGATTTTGTAGGAGCTGGCTTGCCAGCGAAGGCGGTCTTGCGACGTGCGGCGCCAATGGGGACGCCTTCGCCGGCAAGCCGGCTCCTACGGGTTTTGTGTCATCCACAAAATGAGGGTGTGCACGGGGCTTGTGTCGTCCACAAAATGAGGATGTGCACGGGGTTGGTGGCGTCCGAAAAATGATGGCCTGCACGGTGATTTTGTAGGAGCTGGCTTGCCAGCGAAGGCGGTCTTGCGACGTGCGGCGCCAATGGGGACGCCTTCGCCGGCAAGCCGGCTCCTACGGGTTTTGTGTCATCCACAAAATGAGGGTGTGCACGGGGCTTGTGTCGTCCACAAAATGAGGATGTGCACGGGGTTGGTGGCGTCCGAAAAATGATGGCCTGCACGGTGATTTTGTAGGAGCTGGCTTGCCAGCGAAGGCGGTCTTGCGACGTGCGGCGCCAATGGGGACGCCTTCGCCGGCAAGCCGGCTCCTACAGGGGTTATAGCGGGAACATGCCTTTGAGGTAGCGGCGAATTTGCCGATAACGCGGGCAGTTTTCGATCAGGCCTGGAGTGTTTTGCGCGCGGTGTTCCAGCGCCTGCTGTTGGCTACAGGGCATGCCACGGACTTGCACCAGTTGTTGTACATCGCCATCGTAACGCTCGAGGATCAAGCTGGCTGTTGCGTTATCCGGGCGGATTCGCCACAGCGGTACGCCCCGTGCTGCGGCACGTGATGACAGATCGCTGGGTTCATGGGGGCTCCACACCAACACCTTGCCGTCTTCGCGCGCCACGGCCGTCATCAGGTCGGCGCTATTTTGGGTGAATTTCACGCGGCCCCAACGGCTGTCGAGCAAGCGGCGGATTGCCGGTTGCCGGCGCCGAGGCACGCCAAGCACGGTCAATGCGCCGGCGAACTGGCTGTCGTGTTGTTTTTGCCGGGCCAGTTGCCGGGCCACGGTCATCACGTCGCAGCGCTGATCGGTCAATGGGTCCACATAGCGGCAGTAGCGAATGTAGGCGGCGGCCACCAGTTGCTCCAGCGTGGGCCGGGCCTGGCGTCGCGGGATCGGTAAGCGATCATCGGTCAGCCCCCAGCCGGCGTAGAACGGCAGCCCGAAACAAGTCACCGGTACACCCTGAATCAACGCTTCCAGTCCGGCCTGGCTGGTGCCGACATACACGCGTCGGGCCCGGCCCGCCAGTGAGGCCCAGGATACGTGGCGGTTCTCCAGCGCTACGCCCCGTGCAAGGGCGGCGTCGAGCAGGCAGCTTTTCTTGTGGCCGTTGATGCAGTCAGGGTGAATCCGCACCCGCACGTCCGCATCGGGGTTTTCCGCCAGCGCCGCATCGAGCATGCGGATAAAGTCCGCTTCGCAAAGTCCGCCGCCAGGAATGGAAAAGTCACCGTAGGTCTGGTCCACCACCAGGATGAGCGGTTTGTCGCGGCCAAGGGCGTCGTCATCGCTCAAATCCGGGGCGTTGTTGTATTTGCCTATCCCGCTGCTGCGCATCAGGGCAATCAACGCTTGGGCGGTTGCCAACTCCGCAGCCGTCAAGGTGTGCGGGGTTTGTAGAATGTTTTCCAGCAGTGACGGACGATCGGACAGGTAGTGGATGCCGATGGGATCAACCACCATCGACATCGGCGTATCGCCTTCCACCCCCAGCGAAGAGGAGCGCAGAAAGCCGTCCTCCAGCGCCACATAAGGAATGCCCCAGCGTTTGCACAATACCCGGGCATGGTCGGACGAGCTTTTGTAGCCGATCCCCGAAATCGCCTTCAAACCTTCGGGCCGTTGTTGGCCGCGACTCCACAACCAGTAGGGTGGTCCTTCGGGGTCGAGAAACTCACCCAAGTGATGGACTTTCCACATCACCCACTGCGACATGATGCCCACCCAGCCGGGGCCTTCCACCAATGACTCAAGGGGAACTGATCGACTCATTTCGTTACCGCTCATGGCTGGGATGTCATCGAGCGACGCATGTTGATCACGGCGGGGAAGGGCAGCAGGCGGCCAAGCCAATTCACCGGAGTGGTCCGGATCCGGGTGAATCCCATATGCGCATAGAGCCGCTGGGCCCTCACATTTTTCACCTGAACCTCCAGCTCTACCCGGTCATAGCCGGCTTGCCGGGCCTGATCAAAGGTCGCGGCCAGCAGTGAACTGGCAATGCCCTGATGACGTGCATGCTTGATCACATGCAGGCCATAGAGATAAAAGCCGTAGTACCACTCGCGACCTTCGGTAATCGCAAACAGCAGGTAGCGCAATACGCCCTGACACCGGCCAAATTCGCGCAAAAAAGGCCTGAGACCGGGTGAAAATGGCCCGCGTCGATGATGTTTGAAGGCGGCATAGCCAACGGTGGTGCAATCGCGGCGGGCGATCAGGATCCGGTCCCAGTTGATTGAATCGGCCAGCAGCCGATAGCGGCAAGCTTCATCGCCGAGAAAGAAGGCCAGCGAATTGCGGCCCGAAGTGATCATCTGCGCGATTGACTCATCAGGTTCCGGCAAGCTGGAACCGAGGGCAATCTGCAAGGGGGCGATGTCAGTCATGGGTTGCAGTCCGGGCTCGCTTTCCCGACGGATTGCTGGCGGCTGTTCAGATGGTCGACGAAGGCCTTGGCCAACTGTTCCACGCCTATTGGCCGGGGCGCGTTGGAAGACAGAGCCTGATTGGACCAGATGAAGTAATCAGTATCGCCATCGGGTGCGCCCAAGGCGGTATACACATCCGGGAGAATAGGCACATGGTCGCCGAAGAAACACAGCCCGGTAGATGTCGGGCTGGCCAGCAGGTATTCGCGCAACTTGCCGAGCATCCGATCAGCATTGCTCAGGTGACGCAGATAAGGCGCCAAGTCTCGCAGGCCGTCGGGCAGCGGACGATCGAACCAGTTTGGCAACTCGGCCGCTTCAACCTGCTCCAGCTGCAGCGGTCCATGGTTCTCCATTGTTACGGCGTGGATATACAAGGGCTGGGTGCGCGCGCTGTCGTCGAGCAGTTCGATGATCTTGTCTGCCACGGCACAATCGCCAATAAAAGGTCCGGCCTTTTGCCCGTCATTGAAGCTGCGCACATCGATGAACTCATCGAAACCCAGTGCCGGCAGAACGCGGTCACGGCCATAAAAGCTACCCGCGTAAGGGTGAACGCACACGGTGCGATAACCCCGGCGCTTCATTTCGGCGGCGATGCTTGGCAACCCCTGGCGGGCCAGGTGGCGATAAGGATTGAAGCGATGAACGCCCAGCCTGTCGCCGGCAATCCCGGTCAGGAAGGCGAACTCGGTGCGTACGGTATTCGCACCCCAGGCCGCGACTTTCAGGCGCCCATGGGCCCTGGCTTCGTTGCGCAGCACATCGTATTGGCTCAGTACCTGCTCGCGGATGCCGGGCCACAATTTGCGAACATCGAAAAACGATTCGCTTTGCACCGAGACCAGGTCAGGCAGGGCCTCGCCAGAAGGGTTACGAATCGATTGCGCACTGATCGCAAAAGGCGAGTCCAGTGTGTCGATGGGCACCTTGCGCCGGGCTGCGCAAAAGTAAGTCCACAAACTGGCGGCCAATCCCCAGCGGCGTAAATCCAGGCTGGCATCGTAGCTCGGTTGAAGTGGTTTCAATGCGCCGATGGTCAGTACCACCACGGCACAGACCAGTGCCATGGCCGCGGTTGCCAACGCATCACTGGCGGCGGCCTCGAAATACAATCCGCAGGCCAGGTAGGCGACAAAGGCCAACGCCAGCACAATGGTTTTGCCGATGCCGAAGAAGGGCAGGTACAGACGCGGGAAACGCACGGCGTCGCTGAAATACTCAAAGTCCGCGCACACAAAGGGTTCGCGCAACGAGTGATACTTCGAATTGCTCACCAGCACGATCAGCGTCCAGATGGCCAGCACATTCACAGCACTGAAATACGGGCGTCCGGTCAGGCCATAAAGCAGGGCAACCGAGAATAACCATGCCCCGGCATGCAGCAGCCAGCTGCGCAGCGGTCGGCGCAAGGCGGGCCTGGGAACCAGCAGCGCTTCGATGGCGCAGGAGAGCAAAAATCCACCCAGGATGACCCAGGTGAAAGCGCTGTGAAAAAAGTCAGGCACCGTAGTCCAGCCATCGCAAAATTACAGAAGACATCCGTGGGGGAATCACGCCCAGGGCCCAGCATCCGAGGTTCAAAGGGAAGGGGAAACTGATTCGCGCCTGATTGGCTGCCAGGCCCCGGCGAATCCGCTGCGCGGCTTTGTCCGGGTTCCACAGCAGCGGTTTCGGTCCCGGCATTTCAAAGCACATTTTCGATTCAACATAACCGGGCATGATCACATTGATCCGCACGCCGTCAGCGGCCACCAGGTCGCGCATGGATTCGCCGTATGCCTTTATTGCCGCTTTACTGGCGCTGTAGCTCGGCGTGGCCGGCAGCCCGCGCCAGCCGGCGAGGGAGCTGAACAGCGCGATCTGCCCGTGCTTGCGTGCGCGCATCGCCGGCAACGCCGCTTGTACGGTGGCAATGGCGGCCATGACGTTGACTTCGATCACCGCCTGAGACAACGCCCAATCTTCATCCTCGGCATTCGGGCCGCTCGCGGTGTTGAGCCCGGCTCCGACAATGATCAGGTCCGGCTGCTCGGTTTCGCTGATCCGGCTGATCCATTCACGCACGGCCTCCAGGTCCTGCACGTCCAGGGCGTGGAGGATGACCCGGGCGCCGGCAGTGCGACACTGCTCGGCCATTTCTTCCAGGCGCTCGGTGCGCCGGCCTTGCAAAATCAATGTCACGCCGGGCGCTGCATAGGCGGGCGCCAGTGCGCCGCCGATGCCACCTGTGGCACCGGTGATCAGGATGCAGCGAGGGTTTTTTTGCAGCGTCATAAGTAGCGTTCAATCCGCGAGGTTTTGGCCATCAGTACTTCCAGCGAGTTGTTCACGGCCATGTCGATACCGCAGCGCGTATAGAAGCCGCCATTGACCTGAGTGGTGTGAATCACCGTGCTGCGAAAACGCTGGAACAGCGTAGGGTCAGGCGGTTCCGGAGTGTGCCAGAAATCGTCGAGGCTGCCCTGGTGGGTGAGTCCCTTGAGGTTGTAGATCGGGTCGCTGAGGGCGATGGTTGGCACGCTGTGCATCAGCGACGAACCGCCCACGGTGCTGTTGACGGTGACCACGCCCGCGACATGCGACAGCAATGTCGGCATGTGACCGCTTTCGAGGAAGTCCACCCGATCGGCAATGCCGTATTTGTGGGCAATGCGCCGGGTGATTCGGTGGTAGTTGATGATGCCCGGGGTCAACGGATGGTTCTTGACCACCAGGCGCGCGTCACTGCCGGCATGGCGGGCGAAGGAACCCAATACATGCTTCAGCACATCCTTCATGTGTTTGAACGGCGAGTGATCACGGATCTGCGCGTCGCTGTCCAGCTGCAGAGGCAACAGGAACGTGCGATAGCGATTGTGCGCCACTTGACTGATCACCTCGGAATCGCGGCCCTTGGCACTGACCAGGCGAAGGCCCTGGCGAATGTAGCCCGCATACTCCACCGCCGCGTTGTACGGCGCGTGGGTTTTGTAGTGGGGAAACACCACTTTGTTCAGTGCGCCACCGACGTGGTACATCACATCGTGCAGGGCCCTTGAGGCAAAGGACAGGCGGAACGAATTGCCGTTGTGATAGCGGGGGATGTACTTGCCCACTTCCCGATACCAGTCCGGATCACGCGGCAGCAGCGAGTGATTGTTCACACCGTTGCGCTCAAGGGTGATCCAGTAGGGGCGGAAGTAACCTTCTTCGAACACGTGCACGCGAATGCCCAGCGACCTGGCCAGCTCCACCGCCGGCTGATGCACCGGACGGCAGTCGCCAAACAGCACCACGTCGGTAATGTGGTCCGCCCTGAAGCATTGGCTGTAGAAATCCATCAGCTGCTCGGGGCGCGCCGAATAAAATACGCGCGCGCCGCTGCCGTACAGGGTGTCGCCCATGTTGAAGTTGACCGACTTGACCAACTGTCCCTCGGACCGCAGAGCCTGTACCAGGCGCGCAAAAAACGGCGAACTGACGCCCTGCAGGAACAGGAACGAGTTGCGCGGTTTCACCGATACCGGGCGTGGGGAGCGCTCGACAGGAACTACGAGTTTTTTGGGCGTGGTCTCAAAGCGGTGAGGAGCAAACGCTGGATCATCTCTCGCCATGTTGGACGTTTTCCATGTGTAGGTACTTCATCCCAATTTTGAATCTCGACTAACGTACGTTCGGGAGTCGTGAATTTTTTAGTAATGCGACTGACATAGGTCGGGTAGCGGATCAGGGTCGCGGCCACCAGTTCGTCCAGGCTCAGGCGCCGGGTGCGGCGCGCCTGGACGTCCGGGCTCAGGCCCTTGTCCCGGGTCAAACCCCAGCCGGCATAAAACGGCTGGCCGTAGGTGGTCACGGGCACGCCGCGCAACAAGGCTTCGAAACCCGATTGCGAGGTCAGCACATGCACTTCATCCACTTCAGTCAACAGCTCATGGAACGGCACATCGCCCACCACCTGATTGCACCAATCACTGGTGCGCTCTTCATCAATGCCTGCTTCGCGTGTGCCGGCCAGCACTTCCGGGTGTGGCTTGTACAACAGCCATGCCAGCGGATGGTGCTCGCGCACCGCCTTGAGCAAATCAATGTTGCGTCGGATACGGTGCGCGCCGTAGCGAATCGAGGCGTCGGACTCGACCTGACCCGCTACCAGAATCACCCGCTCGACACCGGCGGGACGTTTCCACGTGGTGCCGGGCAGGTTGTATTTGGTCACTCCGGCAGCGCAGATCGCTTCGCGCAGGGCCGCTGCCCGTTGCAATAAACCCGGACTGCACGGTTCGTGCTGCAAGAGATGTTCCAGGCGCGAAGGACGGGTGGCGTCGTAGTAAATGCCCAGGTCATCGAACACCCAGGACAATGGACGGGTTTTCTTCGCGCCCAGGCCGACGGAGCGCAGGAAGCCGTCTTCGACTCGGCCGAGGTGGCTACCGACTTTTTGGGTCAACGGCGCATCGTGCTGGCAACCCCAAGTGATGACCGGCGCAATGCGACGACGGGAAAAGCGACCGAGGAACCGAATCGATGAACCATTGAAAAAGTCCAACACCAGCGGTTGCTTCCACTTGCTGAAACCGACCATTTGCAAATCTTGCGGCAGCCGACTGCGCATCCGCCGTTGCAGGCCGAGCCAGGCCAGCACGGTCTCGGGTTGGCAGGGCGCGCCCGTTTCCGGGTCGACGTAGCGCGGGTATTCCACCAGCGCGGCATGCAGCAATTGTTCAAGGCTGACGGGTTGGCGTCGCTCGGGAGCGGGCAGGGCATCATCGGTCAGACCCCAGCCGGCATAGAACGGCATGCCAAAGGTGTACACCTGCACCCCCCACAGCAAGGCATCGAAACCCAGTTGCGAAGTCATCACGTACGCAGCCTGCACGGCGGGCAGCAGTTCGGCCGGGTGAACGTTATGGCTGATCAGGTGAACCCGTGGGTGCTTGCGCAGCGCCGCCAAGTCAAAGTGACCTTGCTTGCGACCGGCCACCACGTCCGGGTGAACCTTGACCACCACCGTGCTTTGCGGGTGTCGGGCAAGCGCGGCTTCGAGCATGCGCTCGAAATCGGCAACGGTGGCGCCTTGCAGTGAGGCATCACCGCGGGTCTGATCCGCCACCAGCACGCACGGCTGCGGCAATGTGCAGGCTTCGATGCGGGCGCCGTTGTATTTGGACACGCGCTCTTCACACCAGCTTGCTTGCAAGGCGCGGGCGCGCAGTATCTGTGCTTCTGTGAGCGGCACGGGAACCAGTTGTTCCAGGCGAGAAGGAGCGGTGGCGTCGTAGTAGATGCCCAGCGGGTCGACGATCAACGACAGCGGCGGGTCTTCGGCGCCCAGGCCCACCGAGCGCAGAAAGCCGTCTTCGACGGTGAGCAGCGGCAAACCGGCAGTTTCAGCGGCCTCTTGGGCACGCATCGCACTGGGTTTGCGGCCCCACGCGAGAACCTCATCGGCCTGGGCAATGTCGCGCACCGCGCCACACAGCAGCCGATACTCAGGCAGCAGGGCAGGGAGTGTGGGGATCTGTTGCGCGCCTTTGGACAGAATCAGCAAAGTCCGGCGGTTTGAAGCGACATTGTCCATAAAAGACAGCGGATATCCATAACGGGCGCACTAGTCCGTCAGGCGCAAATCAATGCGAACCTGACGATGATGCTTAGTAGAATTTGCAGCGGATGATAATACAAATGGCACGTTGCGATTCACAAAAATATGACAAACAGTACGGTTTTTTCACATCTTGTGTGAGCGCATATTTTCGACGCCTGTAACCGTGTAAATAGTCCGATGAGCGGCTTTCTTCCTGGGTGTCGGCGAGATTGACAATTGCTTTGCTTTGTTATTAACAGCTAGCTCGCCAGCGATAACGATTTCACGTCATGCGTCGCCGGCGAGGGTCCCTTTTTCCAGCAAGTACTCATATTTCTCGTGCAGCAGATCCAGTTTGCCCCGTTGCTGATAGTCGGCAATCGTCTTGGGGCGCAAGAAGTGCCAGAGAGAGTTTTGCAGGAAAAAGTAATCCATATTGTGTAAGGCGATCTGCGCATCGAAGCGCTCGTCCAGCGCTGCTATATAGGAGCGCAGGAAATACATGCGGATTCTTGTGAAGCGTGCCATGTCTTCCTGTCGGAAAATGGCACTCAGGTACGCGCCCCCATCAAACCCGATCCGGCCGACTTTCACCTCACTCCAGTCGATCATCTGGAATCTACCGTGCGAAGAAAAGAAATTCTTGGCCAGGTAATCCATGTGGCAAAAGCAGCGGGGGCTATTGTTGGCACGGTTTTTTGCGAGGTTCAGCGCTGGTTGCAAACTTAATAGCCGCTCTTTGAGGCCTTGAAAGCGCGCATCGTCGGTGGGCAGCTCGCTGAGGGAGGGCAGGTAACGCACAAAATTGAAGCGCCAACGCAACAAATACCACGGACGAAAAAAATCCATTTCCCAAAACCGATAGCGTTGTTGCCAGTTCTCAGGTTCCAGGTGCAGATTGGTGAGATGCTCAATTTCTGCGATGCCTTGGCCAATTTGCGTCGCAATTTTGCCCATGCGTGGTGCTTTCCCCCGGACAAAGCGAGTGTAGATCAGGCTTTCCCAAGGTGTTTCGATAACTCCCAGGCATTGCGGGTGTTGGAAGTGGTTACTGTTAGCCAGCACGTTGCCCTCGCGATGGAAGCGCGATTCCAGGCTAGAGATGCCGAGTAATTTGCGAATCGATTTTTCGACTACATCCAGCGTGACGCCAGTCTGTCGATGAGTCAGGCGGTGATGATGTACATAGTTGACGAACGAGGCGTTGGAGTCCATGTCCGAGGTGGTAATGCTGTAATCATCCAGCGCGTGACCGAGTACATGCCTCAAGCGTTTTTTCAGGCTGGCCTGGCTCCACCAGAAGACATTGTTGCGACCCAATATTTCTTGGTTCTTTGATTCGGTATTCATGGGCTCCAACTGTCAACAACCGCTTGAATCTTGATCGGATAAGGTAAGCCGTACCCAGAGCAGGCTGTGCCCAAAAGCGTAAGGACCGATCAAACGAGGCGCGATATTACGGACTCTGCCTGCTGATTGCCATGGTCATGGATGTGGCGGCACAGAAATCAGGATCATTGCTTTGCGTTAATCGGAAAGCTCACACATCAACGTTCCATGCTGGCCACTCAACCGTTAACATACGCGCCACTCGAATCAAGGAGCGATCGCTGCCGTCATGAATCGGCCCGCTGGCAAGTCAATTGCCTCGTCGATCCTGCGCAGGAGTCAAGGGAGGTCAATGTTGAGAATCAAGCACATCGTTTTCGCCCTCCTGACTATTCATGCGTCAAGCGTATTGGCCTGGGGTGTCGAAGGGCATAGAACAGTAGCCATGATCGCTGAGTCCAGGCTGGACCCGGTAGCTAAAGCCGAGGTTCGGCAGTTATTGGCTCTGGAAGGCGCAACAAGTCTGGCGGACGTCGCCTCTTGGGCGGATCAAATCAAGGGCACTGAGCCTGGGCTGATCAGTCACGCCGTCCGTATTCCTTTTGACGCCACGGCTTATGACCCAAAGCGTGACTGCGATCGCAAAGGCAAGTGCGTGGTTTATGGGATAGAGCGATTTGAAGCCATCCTTGGTCAGAAAGACGCGCCAGCAGCTGATCGATTGAGGGCGCTGAAATTCTTAGTGCACTATGTCGGTGACATCCACCAACCATTACATGCCATCAAGGAAACCGGCGGAGTGAAGGTCCAGCTTGGAACGCGTGAGTACACGCTTCATAAGGTCTGGGACACCATTTCTGTCCGATCATTGAAAATGCCTCCTGCGGAGTTGGCATCTTCTCTCCTGGCTGGCAACCCGAGTGTTCCCCAGCGCACGCCTGAACAATGGGCAATGGAAAGTCATGATATTGCCAAGACCTACATCTATGGCGACAACCTACAGCGTGCCGACTCGACGTCGATGATGACGTTGCCAAAGAGCTATTTGAAAGATATCTCTCCGGTGGTCAAAACTAGACTCACCGATGCCGGACTTCGGTTGGGCAAATTACTGAATCAGGTGTTGGACGCTCCGCACACATCCATGTAGGCGTGCCACCTAACCAAGGACCAATGGTTTTCCATGAATCACCTCCCAATTGCTAAAGATGCACTCAGCGCTCAGGCGCAAGCTATCAGCCAACTTGCAGAACGCCTGGACGGTGAATTTCAGCGTGCAGTGGAGCTCATTCTGGGTTGCAAGGGGCGTGCGGCAGTCTGCGGCATGGGTAAGTCCGGTCTTATCGGCAAGAAAATGGTCGCTACGTTTGCCTCAACCGGTACGCCTAGTCTCTTCCTGCACCCGGCTGAAGCCTTTCATGGTGATCTCGGCATGCTCAAGCCGAGTGATGTGCTGATCCTGATCTCATACAGTGGCGAAACCGAAGAGGTCGTCAAGCTGATCCCGAGCCTGAAGTCTTTCGGCAACAAAATTATCGCCATGACCGGTAACGGCCAATCAACCCTGGCCAGGCATGCCGACATCTGGCTCGATATTTCCGTGGAGCGCGAAGTTTGTCCGAACAACCTCGCCCCAACGACTTCGACACTCGCGACCATGGCCATGGGAGATGCGCTTGCCGTAGCGCTGATCGCCGCACTCGACTTCAAGCCGATGGACTTCGCTCGCTACCACCCGGGTGGCAGCCTCGGCCGAAAACTTCTGACCCGCGTCAGTGATGTGATGCACACCAATATCCCTAAGGTGACCCGCAACACCTCGTTCCATGACTGCCTGTTGGTCATGACGTCAAGCCGCCTTGGGCTTACCCTGGTCATGGAAAACGACAAACTCGACGGCATTGTCACCGATGGTGACCTTCGCCGTGCATTGCTGGGCAATCCAGGTGTCGTCAATGAGAATGTCGAGGCGTTCCTGACATCAAGCCCACACACGGTAAAAGCGTCTGCACAATTGTCCGAGGCAGAGGCTTATATGCTGGCTCACAAGATCCGGGCTTTGCCAGTGATGGATGATGAAAGCGGCGAAGTGGTTGGGATTGTCGAGATATTTGACTGAATTAACAGATATTTAACCCTGCTCACTGCACTAATGAGGGCAGGGGTGTTGGATTTAGTCGGTCAAGCAAGACCAAAGAGTGTTGAACATTGTCAGAGACAACCAAGCGCAACATTACCGCTATCGTGCCGCTGGATTTGGTGCACCGCCCCTTGGATATCATCTCCAAGGCGCGTCAGATGGCCGTGGCTGCAAACCGTGCAAACGTCAAAATCATCTTTGCTCACAATGATCGCGGCATGTGGGTGGACAGGCTGTTCAAGCTTGTTATCAGAAAGTGCAAAGGCGCCTTCACCGTCTCGAAGCCCTTTTACACGGGAAATGTGAATGCGGCTTTGCTTCGTAATGAAGCATTCAAGCACGTGACGGATGAGTTTTTGACACTGTTGGACGTTGATATCTGGCCCGATTTCGCGCTGATCGAAAAATACAGAGACAAGGTTGATTCGCAAGAGCGACCGTTTTACATGTTGCCGTGCCTTTATCTAACGAAGAAAGGGTCCCGCGATCTGACGCGATCAAAAATTGATGTAAAACAGCTAAGAAAGCGGTTTTTTAATTTTTCGCGGAAGGAATTTTTACACCTCGCCAGCCCTTCGTCTGTAATTGTCATGCGTAGCAAGGACTACTCCCTCCTGAAGGGCTTCAATGAAGCTTTCTCGGGACATGGGTATGAAGATTTTGACTTCATGATGCGCCTCGCTGATCTTCACGGTGCTCTGGAAAAATCCCCGGACATGCTGCTAGACAAAACCGCCAGGTCCCCTCTGTTTGCCCGTGGGTTTCGACGCTATCTTGGCGAGACCTGTTTTGAGGCTCTGCTTGAAAAAGACCTTGCATTTCACATTTTTCATGAGCGTCCCGATGTCGAGGGATATCAGGCTGCGCGCAAGAAGAATTACGAACTTTTCGTCTCGCTGCATAAACATAAAGTTTTAGGAACGACAGTCGGCGATCCGACTTTGATATCGGGTTTTAGCCAATTGTGCGCAGAAAAATATATCGACGTAAGCGATTACGGAATCCTTTTTGATAATAAGCCAGGTCATGTCGATCGATTTGACACTTTTCGGCGGCGGTTAAGGTTTTTATTAAATGAGTAAAGTTCAGCGGTTCAAGAAAATTCGTAAGTTCATCAAGGACCCGAATCTGTTTTTTTATGACATGTTTCGAAAGCGCGTGTTCAAAGAGGCCGAGCAGACTGTTCGAGAAAAAACAGAAATTTTTGTATCGTCTGCCGTCGTCGATATAGAGATGGTTCAAAAGATTGGGGTGCAAGAGTATTTGCGCCTTACAATGGGAGCAGGGTATGGGGCGGAGGATGGTAGCGATAAAAACAGCCTGCTGATTTGGTCTGGTCATTTGTATGGGCTACTTGATGTCGTGAGTCTCTTGAAAGAGTCACTGTCAATGAGTGTGACTATCTATACAGTGAACGGCTCTTATAACTCTAGATGTGGGGTCGGGGAGAAACTTGACGTCCGAGTTGTAGGGGGCGACCTATGTTCCCGGCCAGATTTTGTATTGGAAATGAGTAATCAGTTCGGTGTGTTATATGTGTTGCGCATATATCAATACGACATTGATGGCGATGGGTTGGCAAACGTTCGCTCCTCCTCTGCATTGATTAGAAAATTTCAGGCTAAAGAGCTTGATGCGATTTACAGTGGCGCTCCATTAGGTTGCGGTTATACGACCCCCGTAGATGCTGTTTATACATGGGTAAGTCATGCAGATGCAGACTGGCAAGCTTTGTGGGCGTCAACATATCCTTCCGATAAATTTGACCCGGATAGATATACATCAAACGATGAATTACGATATTCATTGAGGTCGCTGAATAAATTCGCGCCGTGGATAAATCGGATATTTGTTGTTTCAAATTGCAGTCAGCCTGAATGGATGAAGGAACACTCTAAAATTGTCTGGATAAAGCACGAAGAGATATTTCCAACTGAGTCGATGCTTCCGACGTTTAACTCCCATGCCATCGAGGCGTGCTTACACCGTATTCCTGAACTCTCAGAGAATTTCCTTTATCTGAACGATGATTTTGTGCTCAATCAGCCTTGTTTGCCTCGCGATTTTTTTGATGAGATAGGGCGTTCCGTGGCTTATCTGGAGCCCTATGGGATGGTTGATTCAAAAGCGGGAAGGGATAAGTCACTGGATTACCTTGCGGCCGCCAACAACTCCAAAGAGTTGTTGAAGACGGTTTTCTCGGACTATGAGGCCAGGTGTTTGCATCGCCATGTGCCCTATGCGCTAAAAAAGACAATCTTGCAAGAGATCGAAGATAAGTTTCCGGAGATCATCGAGTTAACGCGAAATGCTAAACGTCGTTCGTTAAGCGATGTTAATGTGACTTCGTTTTTTTATCATCATTATGCTTTTGCCAGTGGTCGTGCAGTTAAAGGTGAATTTTCAAGTCTGATAGTCCGCCCGACCAATGTTGAGAAAATTGTAGGGAAACATGCCTATAAGTATAAGGTTTTGTGCTTTAACGATGGCGACGGTAGCGCAACGAATGAGCATTACAAAGAAAAAACATCCAGATTTTTTAATTTACGATTGACTGAATCAGCCGCTTGGGAGCGGAAGGTTGATCGCTAGTGTGTGATCAACCTTTCGAAGCGGCAAATAAGTTTTAGGTGCAAAAGTTTTGAATAATTCTTTTGAGGTCCTATCTGAATAAGGTAAGTATTTTGAAGATTGCGGTTTGTGCGATTTGTAGAAATGAAGTTGATTATGTTGAGGAGTGGGTTTCTTATTATAAGACTGCTGGCTTTGATTCGGTATTTATTTATGACAACGTTAGCGATGATGGAACCTCGGAACTATTGGCGGCCCTTGACTGTATCGGTGAGATAACCCGGGTCCATTGGCCTAGGCGAGAAGGGATTCCACCACAAAGAGATGCGTATGGACATTTCATAGAGAACTTTTCGGCAGAGTTTGATTATGTGTTGATTTGCGATCTGGATGAGTTTCTAGTCGTCAAAGATGCTACGGTAAAAGAACTGCTTGTTGATGCCGAACGCCTACATGATAATGTTGGTGCTATTGCGTTTCCTTGGCTTGTGTTTGGTTCCAGTGGATGTGAAGTTCCATCGAAAAATTTGGTTGTTGAACGGTTTAAAAAGTGTGAGAAAAAAACATCTCCTGTGGTAAAGACAATGTTTTCCCCAAAAAACACCTATAATATGCGAACACATATTTGCGATTTGTTTTCCGGTGTTTATCTAGACAATACTTTATCCGTTGCTGACTGGAATCAGTCGATGCCGATCAAATTTAAATCATCTTCTTTTGGTCGTGCAGTTATGCATCACTATTACACTAAGTCTAGAGAGGAGTGGGTTCGGAGACGCTCCTTGCCGAAAGCGGATCGTGCTCAGCAAGAACTGAAAAACATAGCTGAATTCGATAGGTATCACAGCCAGGTACATGAGCATTCCGGCGCGAATATGCAAGTTGTTGCTGTTCAACGCTACTTGAGTGAGGCTCAGGGGAAATTATCGGCTGTTGAAAAAATAGTTGATAGCGCGAAAATCGAGTTGATTGCAGTAAATAAAGACTGGATTTTTGGAGTTGTCCATGGTCTAAGATCGGATTCAAGCTGTAAGATTCGAGTTACCAACTCTTCGCAAAAGGAAACGATGGTTGATACTAAGCCTGGTAGCCATGGGGCTCATGTGTTTATAGTCAAAACGAAGTGGCGAGATTTGTTTTCTGAGGAGTTCAGGTTGTCAGTAGTGGGCTCGCGCTCCTCTCATGTGTTCTCTAAGGTGGATTGGCCCTGTGGCAATAAATCTGTAGAGCTGCTGGTTAAGTACTGTCCGGAAGCTGAGGAGCATGTCTTTTCAATATTTATTGATACTTTAGCCAAAGCCCCGTCGTTGGAAGTGGTGAGGGTGATTGGTAGTTTAAAATTTTCAAAGTACAAAATTTATAAACAGTTCCTTGATGCCCTGTATGCTCACTTGGTATCACCAAAAAGTGATTACCTGAAAGTTTTCGCGGAGTCTTGCGATGCTGATTTTTTGAAAAGGGTGGCGGACTCTGCAAATAAACGAAGAAAGTTTGTTTCCGATGCTCTTCGTGCTTAATTAAGTTTTATTGAGTGTGGGTGCAACTGTTTTTGTTTTTGAATTCGAATTGTTGGGTTTTTGGTTTGGTTTTGATGTTGTTAAGTTTTAGTCTGATAGTTAAGATGCATAGTGTCCGTATTGATTGTTCGTTAAAGGATTTTTATGATTAAAAAATGTTTGTTCCCTGCAGCCGGATACGGTACTCGCTTCCTGCCAGCGACTAAAGCCATGCCCAAAGAAATGCTGCCGGTGGTGAACAAGCCACTGATCCAGTACGGCGTCGAAGAAGCACTGGACGCTGGCCTGAACGAAATCTCCATCGTCACCGGTCGCGGCAAGCGCGCCCTCGAAGACCACTTCGACATCAGCTATGAGCTGGAAAACCAGATCAAGGGCACCGACAAGGAAAAATACCTGGTTGGCATCCGCAAGCTGCTAGACGAGTGCTCGTTCTCCTACACCCGTCAGACCGAAATGAAAGGCCTTGGCCACGCGATCCTGACTGGCCGCCCGCTGATCGGTGACGAGCCGTTTGCCGTGGTGCTGGCGGACGACTTGTGCGTCAACCTCGAAGGCGACGGCGTACTGACCCAGATGGTCAAGCTGTACGAGCAGTACCGCTGCACCATCGTCGCGATTCAGGAAGTGGATCCGCAGGAAACCAACAAGTACGGCGTGATCGCCGGCGAGTTGATCGCTGATGACCTGTACCGTGTACGCAACATGGTCGAGAAGCCGGCCCCGGAAGACGCTCCGTCGAACCTGGCGATTATCGGTCGTTACATCCTGACGCCTGACATCTTCGAGCTGATCAAGCAAACCGAGCCTGGCAAAGGTGGCGAGATTCAAATCACCGATGCGCTGATGAAGCAGGCGAAAAACGGTTGCGTGATTGCCTACAAGTTCAAGGGCAAGCGTTTCGACTGCGGTGGCGCTGAAGGTTACATCGATGCGACCAACTTCTGCTTTGAGAACTTTTATAAGACTGGCAAGGCGTATTGATAATACTCCATGGAGCCTGCCAACCGAAAAGTGGGCAGGGCGCTTAGTTGACCAAGCCGACGGGCAGTTCCACGGCCGCAGCACCTCGTAATCTTTTACCGAGGATCGCCAGCGGGAAGCGTTCAAGTGCGTGGTGCAGCCATGCATAGGGCACTTGACTGCTTCGAACAAACGTAAGCGCTCCCTGAACCCCACATTCAAAGCGCTTAGCTACTGCCGGATGGTGTGCTTCCAATTTCTTTCCGGTGCCCATCCGCCATGATACGACCCGACGCCAAAGTCGAAAAAGTCTATCTCTACCCTAAATCCGTCGACTTCCGAAAATAAATTGATGGTCTTGGTGCACTGGTCGAGTTGGACATCAAGGTCGCCGTGTTTGACTCCGTACTTTTCGTTTTCCTCAATAAACCGCGCAACCGCGTGAAGATTTTGAACTGGGAGCGCAACGGCTTCTACCTTTGGCTCAAACGCCTAGAGTCCGAACGATTCAAAACATCGCCTAATGCTGGCGACGAGGCTCGTCCTTACTGTTCAGGAACTCAACTGGATGCTCGACGGTTTCGATCTCTGGCGTAACCGTCCGCATCAGGTTTTGACGCCGCGATTCGTGGCCTGATTCGGTATAATCCAGGGCATGATATCGATGCCCAAAGATCTTCCTGACGACCCTGCGCTGCTCAAGCAATTGCTAGAGCAAATGTTGCTTGAGCGCGAGTCCAGCAAGGGCAGTATTGTTTATCTTGAAGAAGAGAACGTACTGCTGCGCCAGCGTCTGTTCGGGCGCAAGTCCGAGCAAACAGCCGATCCGGCCACGCCACAGCTAACCCTTTTCAACGAAGCGGAAAGCATCGCCGAGCCTGTCGGCGAAGACGCTGAAGAAGAGCTTTTCGCACCCGCCAAGCACCGTGGCAAACGCAAGCTGCTGCCCGCTGACCTACCACGTATCGAAGTCATCCACGAACTTCTCGAGCATGAACTGATTTGCGTCTACGGCTGCGGCTGCCGCAAACACGCCATTAGCGAGGAAGTCAGCGAGCATCTTGAAATCGTGCCGATGCAGTCCGGGTGGTCAAGCACGTTCGTAAAGTCTACGGCTGCCGCGACTGCGAATCGGCATCGGTCACTGCGGTCAAGCCGGCTCAGCTGATTGAAAAAAGCATGGTCAGCCAAAGCGTTCTGGCGATGCTAATGACCAAGTACGTGGAAAGCTTACCGCTTCACCGCTTTGGAAAAGTACTAGCTCGCCATGGCATCGATATCCCGCGTCAGACCCTAGCTCGCTGGGTTATCCAGTGCGGCGAGCACTTCCAGCCGCTGCTGAATTTAATGCGCGACAGCCTGTTGGCCAGGCAAAAAGAGAGCGGACACGGCGCGCTGAGTGGCGCCAGTCACGTCACTCACCTGGAACCACTCGCAAACGCGGTAAGCGTTCATTTCGGAAGGGGGTAAATCCATCGGGAAAGTCTGGCGAAGGCTTGGTATGGAGTGAACCGTCGGCTGTTCGGGGTGGAAGTGCCGCCAGAGTAGCACCCTCCCTCGCACGCCATTGCGGCGCATTTTCCAAAACTGCTTAAAACTGCCCACGAGTGATGCGCATGTGCTTTATTTCCAGGTAAAACATCATAAATTGGGCAAAAGTTGCCCGCCTTGAGATGCTTTTATGATTGTCGTATCCTACCCGATATGCAAACTTAAATTGAGGCAGGTCATGGTAGAGCTCGACAAAATTTTTAACTATTCAGACGAAAACGGAAATGTAATCGAATGTGTTCAACCGCTCGATAATAATGTCAAGGTTATATTCCGTGGCAGCAACAACAAGCTAGTTCTGAAAGATGGCGCAAGACCAACCGCGCTAACAATAATGTTCGATTGCGACAGTGGGTATTGCGAATTCGGGAAAAACTATTATAAGGGTAATATTCGTATCGGCCATCATTGCAAGGTAGTAATTGCAGATGGAGTAACTTGCACGTATGGTTGTTATATATCCACAGCGGAATATTCCACTGTGGAAATCGGCGAAGACTGTATGATCGCCTCTCACAATGAAATCAGAGCAGATGACGCACACCCTATTTTCAATGTAAAAACGGGGGAACGTATCAACATGCCGAAATCTATCCGTATTGGCAAGCACGTTTGGCTGGGTGTTCGCGCAGCAATTCTAGGTGGGACCGAAATAGGTGATGGCTCGGTAGTGGGTTATGCGAGCGTAGTCAAAGGTGTATTCCCTAACAACTGCATCATAGCTGGAACGCCGGCGAAAGTTGTCCGGAAAGATATCGCATGGGAGCGCCCGCACTTGAATCTGGCGAAGCCATACTTCAAACCGGATGCCTCGACGATAAAAAAATCTGCTTTTTGGCATGAAACAATTGATAACCCTCCTCTCGGGTTGTGCAGCGAGGTGAAAGAGTAGTCAATACCTCTAGCCTCCTCTCTAAATACCCGAATATTCGTCGCTTTCCAAAAGTTTCAGGCTAGCTTCAAGCGAGGCTAATTTATCGCTGAATTCTTAGTCATCTTGGCGCCGGCTCGGCGGCACAACGCAGCCTATAGCGCCATGGCTTCCTCATAGCGAATGCCATAGAAATGGCTTTACCAGTATCAGCGCCGCCTAGCTGCTGTTACAGCACCGCCAAATGCTCCGTCAATGCCATAACAACTCAGCGACCTGAAACTGCAAGGCTACGTTACTGGACAAGGCATTAGCGGTTGCTGCGCCCAACCGAGTGGGCCTACCAGCTTACATTCGTAAGCATCTGAATATGGGCATAGGTGCCGAAGACAGAACAGACCCGAACAGTGTCGTAATAATGGTGTTAGCGGTGCCAATGGTAGTCTGCGCAGTCTTTTGAAGCACCGCCGGCGATACTCCTTTGAATACGCACTTGCGAAACATGTCATAGAAAAATAGGGATAGCTAATAAACTTTTTCAACTTTTTCAACTTTTTCAACTTTTTGTAGCTTTAGGCTTCTTGGTTATTGATTAAAAACCTTAATCGGTGTTTAAATATTTCGTATCTGTCCACGTGTCCTAGTTTGTTTTAGAGCAGTGCGGAAATATGTGAAATCAGTTGATTGTTGTTTGAGCGCAATCTGATGAAGTCTTCAATTAATGTAGCGGTCTCTTCACCGCCGATAGCTAATTCTTGATGTTTATTTTTGACAATTTCGAGTTTTTTTGTCCGGGCTTCATAATAATTTGATGTCTTGGGTTTTGTGTGGTGTAGATGATATTCAAAATCTTATTTTAATAAAATGGGCAGGCACTATCTGCCCAGCTCTCGCCGGTATCCAGATGCAAACAGCGGTGATTGAGATGGTTAATTAGGGAAAAATGAACGGTTTGGTGATATTGATTTATGATGCCGAGCAAGTTAGATCATAAAGTCAAAGTCTTCGTAATCATGCCCTTCAAGGCTCGAATCCGCCTGATTATGCATAAAGGTTGTTGAAGAAAGAATTGAGATATGCAAAAAGTTCTTGCGAAAAAGCAAATATTCTTTGCTGAGTTCACGGGGTATAACTTGTTTTTTATTGAGTCTTTTGGAATCGATTGCTGTTAAGTATATGCAATAAATAAAGTACCGCGGCGACTTGTCGTTAGCGAGAAGTGTCAAGTGCTTTGAGAGTAGACTCGAAGTCTGGGCCATATAACAGTATCCAGAAGAAGCAATAACTTCGTCTTAGCTCTTTCAAAAACAATATTTATAAGTGATGAATTAGTGATTGCTGTGCTACTGATTTTCTCGCCTACAACATGGCTGTGAGAAAAAGAGCTAAGGGCTTTGTAGACCAGTCGATCAGCCAAGGTTCCGCGATCAGCATGGCCAAAAATTATCCTGCAGCCTGTGGGGCAGCTTTACATAAATGAATGGACTTAAACAAAATATCGAGTGGCCGTTGGGAAAAATCCAACGAAACTATAGTAGATAAAATATTCAGTGACGTTTTATGCTTACATAAAAGCGTCGATTCCCACGGAAACTACGTTGATAGGCTTTAATAACTATCCAGGACGCGGGAAGAGTCACTTCCCGCGCCTTTGATAGTTTAACGCGCTACTTGTCCAAAGTGACCCTGCTTAATGTCGGACAGTATTTTGATGCTGCGACTATCTTCACCAAATCTATTATTGTACTCAGCAAGTTTTTTTTCGGCAGCTAGGGTGTTCCCTGATCGGTGCAATGCATAAGCCAGATCCAGTCGGGCATCCTTGTTAGGCTTAAGGTCTTTTCTCGAAAGGAAATGATTGAAACTATCGATGGCTTCATCCCAGTTACCCAGCGCGAGATGTACCAAAGAGGTCTCTTGCAGCTTGAAGCGCTCATCTGTGGATTCCAATCCATTCATCAAGGCTTCTTTGGCTAGTTCTGGACTGCCAGCGCGACGTTGTGCTCTCGCTAGTTTCAACCATGTATCCGGTTGCAGCCGGTTAGATTGGATGGCTAGCGTCCAGTATTTGCAAGCATCTGCCCATTTGGAATTTTGGTAAAACACTTCCCCGGCAATGAGGTTAAGCTCTCCTAGATCTTGGGTGTCCCGCATTTGTTTAAGCGTGACCATACACTCTTGGAAAAAGCCAGAGTTAAACTGCGCTTCAAACAGATTTCGGCGATGCTCTTCGGTCGAATGCGTTCGGGTTACTTCATTCCAAAGGCCTGCGGCATTTTCCCAGTCGCCATCTTCCGTTGCAATGGTTGCTTTGCAACGGATTAAATCTGGATGAGATTCGTTGTCGGCGAAGCCAAACTGCTCCATTGCCTTTGCGCGTAAACCTTGTGCGAGGTAATAGTTTACAGCGTTTGCGACCATCGGAGTTGGTAGGCTTTTGGGTGGTGCCGTATTTATAGTTTCTTCATATATGGTGATCGCTTCGCTGATTGGGAGCACCATGAAAATGGTTTGCAATTTGAAGCTGTTGAGTTCTTCACTGCTTTCGTGGATAGTCGCTGCATACTCCAAGACCTCCAGGGATCGTTGGTAGTGACCTAGTTCCTGAAGTGACTTTATCAGTCCAACAAATACACTGACGTCTGGTTGCGATGGGGGGGCGATGGCTTCCTCCAGGCAGTGCACAGCCAAATTCCAGTTGTTGATGGCCATGGCAGACATACCCGTTTCAATGTGGGCAGCGTACTCGTGGGTTTTCTCGATGACGTTGCGGTCAAGTTTCTTAATTGCCTCTACGGTGCGAAGACAGTTGTTGCCATCATCAAAGACGAAAGTGCTTTCGCATCGAGCAGTATAGAGTTTGGATTCTTCGCTGCTAGGGTTGAGCAGATTCTCAATATAGCCCTCTACTTCCATCTGACTTGAACATACAGGACCGAATCCGTCCCTGCGGTAGTCAAAGTAACCTGGCCGACTTGTATGGCTGGACAAGAACTCTGATTCGTCAAATTGATAGTAGATCACTGGTTTGTTCATAGCTGCCATATCAAAAGCAACAGATGAATAGTCAGTGATCATTATTTTCGAGGTTTTGAATAGCGTTTGAATCGAATCGGATTCATCGCTTTTCCAAACTTCAATGTGCTCGGGGCACTCAAAATTCAGGACGTAAGGTTTGATGTTGACGTGTGGCGCAAAAACTATTTTGTTTTTGCCATTGTGAGCGAGATCTTTGAGTGTTTGGCAGTTTAGTAGGTTCTTCCAGTGGCGGAGATACTCAGTTTCGGAGAACGCTGGGTTGATCTCTCTGATGTTACTATTGCCGATAGGGGCGCCGACGATGTTGTTTCGCCAGGTTGGCATAATCAAAATTGTTGAACTGTTGGAGTTCTTGTCGTCGTAAAACATATCGTGACGTGGGAGTCCAGTGAGGGCCACTTCTTTTCTGGAGAACTGGTAAGGGCCAGTGCCGGAAATGGAGTTGAACTCGTCTCGAGTCGAGGTAATAAAGCAGTCGATTGTTTTAGAGTTTAGCCAGACTGACAAATCATTATGGATTACGCCGTGCTGCAAGAACGTGAACTTATAGTTCAGCAGATCACCAAAATTCTTTTTTGTGATTTCTGAGAAAATATAATTGTCTGCGTGGGAAGAGATAAAATGTGCACAGTTGATCAAGGCCGCTTTATGCTCAATGCTATCGAATGCAATTAAGTTAAAGCCTTCGAGAGTCAGGCGCTCGAAGTCGGCGCTGTCTTCATGTAGTACGAAGAATACTTTTATCTCTGGATGATGTTTTGCAAGATGGCGGTACAAGTGTTCCGCATTATCATCCGCATGATGATCCCGGTCCATCAAAAGCCAACTGCCACCAAACTTGTTAACCATAGTCGGTTCGCAAGCTATTCTGCGAATCTCCATGGTTTCTTCGGAAAAACCGGACTCGTCCAAAGGTTTTTTGTCGAATGCGCGATAAATTAACTCGACTGGAACGTCGTCTTTGAACTGTTTTCCTCGTAACGTAATCCTTGTTGGTTTATTTTGGGTGGTGATGCGAAATTTGTTCCCGTCCCCCAGTTGCAACCATAGAATTCTTTCGTGGAGAAATGGTTCGTCGAAGAAGCGGTGGATTCGCGTTTTGCTGTAAGTAGGAACGACGATTTCATTATCTAGGAATACTTGTTCGTCAATATTTTCAATGGGCGTGAAGTATTTGATTTTGACAAGGTTTTTAGTTTTGTCGTAGTCATCAATGTAGCTAATGTTGAAGTTCGGGACGTATCCCTTGTATTTAGCAACTAGGCCAAGTTTTTGGAAGAACCACATCCCAGCCAGTTCGAAATTCATCAGCGTATCTTGTTCGATATGGCTGAATATCTGGCGTATCAACAACTTATAATTATCAAGTTGAGACTGGCTCAGACTGCGAATGTCGGAGTCGAACCTGATGATTTTATTGATATGCCAGGCGATGTCATACATCGCTACGCGCTGGATAAAAGTTGGGACGCGCCCCAGAAGTGCGATACTTTTTTCGATCAGCCCAAGAGAACCTAGGCGCAGTTGATGATCATAACGGCCTGGATGCTGCCACGCGGTATCTAACGTCGACGTGCCATTATCGCGTTTTCTGTAAATGTACTTGGCGTCTGCGCAGTAGCCAACTTTCCCCTTGAAAGCTCCAAGTAGGTAGCTGTTTACAAATAAGCTGTCCTCAAAACCAGGTTTCACTAGGGGATTGAATTGAAGACCGCTTTTGATGAGTCTTGCGCGCTTGAAGAATACGGCGTTGACGTTTAGCGCGATATTTCTGCCAGGTTCGGAAATTGGCAGCGTTACGTTGCCGTTTGCAAATCTGAACTTCAGTGGGTGAGTGTCGCTAAGTTCTTTTTTATCCTCATAATAAAAAATGAAGTTGGCGCAAATTGCTTTAAGTTCTGTGGTGTTGGAGTCAATAAATTTATCGATGGATTCGAAATAGTCGATGGACAAAAGATCGTCGGAATCTATAAAGGTGACCCACTCATTTGTGGCGTAGGTCAGCCCATTGTTTCGCGCGGCACCTTGTCCAGCGTTCGGTTGATAGATGTATCTAATATTTTTTGGGTGGCGACTTGTCCACGTCGCTGCGATATTTGCAGTTTCATCTTGTGATCCATCGTCAACAAGGATGACTTCAATGCAATTTTCAAAATCGACAGACTGTTCTGAGACGCTAGTAAGGAATTCGTCAAGATACGCTTCGACGTTGTAAGCGGCTGTTACAATAGAGTATTTGCGTGTAGCATTTTTCTTGAGTGTCGGAGGGATCACTTCAGTGCTTTCTGGTTCGGGCGTATTGATTTCGGCTTTTTTACTGGCAAACCTTGCCAAGCTGTTTTTTCGTGATTTCAATTTTTTTCTGCCATAAAAAAGCCAAGGTATTAACCTACCTTGGTGAAATTAAAAAATGCTTAGTAAGCGTCTACTGCACGACCCAACACCATCGTCTGTACTATAGGCCCAATAATTTTTTGCCATTCATACACCGCAGCATTTGTCACATAGATAGTGTCGTCCGGTTTCACCATGACTTGGCGGGCGTAGAAGATAGCGGCCGGGTCACGCATATCAATACGCATAACGGTAGGTTTGGCATTTGCCCCTTCACCCATACGGAATACGAATACGCCTTGTGGGTTTGCGTTGGACTCTTTCAACCCACCAACGGAGCCCAGTGCATCCAACAGACTCGCGTTCTGAGAGGGTAGGTCGTGCAGGCCGGGCTCACCCACGGCACCCATCGCAACAAAGCGTTGACGCGCACGGTCCAGAACCACTTCAGAATTAGGCTTCAGAACAAAGTTATTACCGGCCAGCACATCTTCGTAGTTGAAGGTGTCGGTTTGAGATCCATTGCGCACGGTCACATTGACCAAGTGCGGTTCCATCACTGGACCACCAGCCTGGTTAACAGCGTCAAGCAAGGTCAAGGGGCCTTGCAGGGTGGAAAAGCGCCCAGGGGCTTTTACTGCGCCCGCTACCAGCACCGAGCCAGACAGATCGCCAACCAGATCAACGTGCACTTGCACGTCAGTGGTCACACCTTTGAGCTTCTGGCGAATCATGTCTTCGACCTGAATCAAAGTCATACCAGCAACAAATTGATGACCAACGTACGGCAAGGAGATCATCCCCTTGTCGTCGATGCGCACTTTGAGCTGAGTGCCGCCCGTCGAGAGCGGGGCGAACAGGCCGCTGCCTTCCGGAGCGTTGTCGGTGATCAGGACGTTGATTACGTCACCGCCCATCAGGCGCACACTTTGCGCCAGCGGGCTGGAGATTTGAGCTTTGGCCGGTTTGGCGGCTGGGCGCATGAACGGCGCAATGGTGTTGGCGTTGATGTCCACCAAGTCATACGCAGTGCTTTGGCTTTTGCTTTCGATATCGCCTTTGTACGGGCCCGCGCCGGACAAGGTGCCACCGCACCCTGCCAGTGTCAGAGTCACCAGCATCAAACCCGCAACAGCGCTGTTTCGCATGCTCACGTTCAGGGGGCGAAGGGGCAGGCCAGAAATGGATTTAATCACGATGATCCTCGATCGATGCAATAAGGAAGCGGGCAATACCGTAGAGCAGCAGCAGGGCCAGGAAGATGGTTGCAAGGTTGTACAGGCGCTCTGGGTACAGGGCCATCTGCGGGGTGTTCGGGCTGACCACGGTGACCAGGGTGCGGATTTTCTTGCTGGCTTCGATGCGTGCGTTGTCGAGTGCGGCAACGGCGGTCTTGTAGGTTTCTTCGGCGATGCCGGCGTCCAAGGTCAGTTGCTGGAAGCGCGAGGCTACGACGTTGAGCTGGTCGCCGTCAGGCGCGGAGACCAGCAGGCGTTTTTCGGCACTCAGCTGTTCGCGAATGGCGTCTACGCGTTGCTGTTGTTGCTTGACCTGCGGTGAATCCGGGCGAAGTTTGTAGAGCATTTGGGTGAGTACGGCGCGCTCTTTGGAGTGCTCGCCTTCCAGCGTGTCGATGATGCTGGCGCGGCCGAGAGCCGAGCTTTTACCGTCCAGTACCTTGTTGCGGTTCTGGAAGCTCAGCAGTTCTTCTTTGCGTTTGGTGTAATTCTTTTTAGCGCCTTCCAGTTCGCCTTGGGCAAAGCGCATCTGCTCGCGGGCGATGCTGTGGGAAACTTCGTTCACGAAGTGCTCGCTGGCTTCCAAAATGGTCTTGACCATCTGCTCAGCCAGTTCCGGGCTGAAAGCTTGTACTTCCACTTTCAGCAGGCCAGTAGTTTCGTCGTAATGAGCCGACACCATGCGCTGGTAGTACTTGAGCAAATCCTCACGCTCGGTGTCTTTGTCCAGCCAGAAGAAAGGGTCGTTGCGTTGCTTGCTGTATTGCTCGACCCAGTGCAGGCGATCTTCCAGCAGTTGCATCATGTCCATCGACACAATGTATTCGCGCAGGTACAGGGTCTCTTCCCGGGACGCCGGATTGGTGCCGCTGAGCAGCATGCTCAAGCCTGGGAGTTGAGCGCCAGAATTGTTGCCCTCCTGACGCACCACGACTTGCGCGGAGCTGACATAGCGGTCCACGGCAAAAAAGCTGTAGTAGACGATGGCCAGTACCATCGGTACTACGATTAGCCCCAGCGTCAGGCGCCAGCCCTTGAATTTACCCGTACTGCTCATATGCACTTGCATCCTTGAAATAAAACAATCACGCCACGGTCAGGTGATCAGGTGTTGTAGGCCTTGATGCCTTCATCGACATCGTCATAGATCTGTACCCCGCCATCGCGTACCAGCAGTACGACGTCACAGAGCTTTTTGATTTCGGGCATGCTGTGGGAAACCAGCACCACCTTGGATTTCTGCAGGCGTGCTTCAAACACGTCAGCGCATTTGCGCTTGAACTGGGCATCACCCACCGACATCACTTCGTCGATCAGGTAGTAGTCGAAGTCGAAGGCCATGCTCAGGCCAAAGGCCAGGCGCGAGCGCATGCCGGAGGAGTAGGTCTTGACCGGTTCGTCGATCCAGCTGCCGATTTCTGCAAAGTCTTCGACATAGCTGACTTTCTGACGCATGGCATCGCCTACCGCACCGTAGACCCGGCTGACAAACTTGATGTTTTCCCGGCCGGTCATGCTGCCCTGGAAACCGCCGGACAAGCCCACGGGCCAGGAAACACTTTTATCGGTGACGATGGTGCCGGAGTCCGGCACGTCGGCGCCGCCCAGCAAGCGCATCAAGGTCGACTTGCCTGCGCCGTTGCGGCCGATCAGGCCGATGTTCTTGCCGGCGGGGATCTTCAGTGACAGGTCACGAAACACGTGGCGGCGACCCTTGGGGGTCAGGTACGACTTGGTGAGATTTCTGAGCTCGAACACGGGAAGCCTGCGGTTAGCCGTTCTTGGTGGAGATCAAATGCAGTCGACGAACCCGATACGTGCCCAGGGAGACGAACAGCAAGACCAGGGTGAAGGCGATCACGTAGTGCACCGAAACGCCGTCGACTGGAACGTAGTGCGGGAAGATTTCGGCGCGAATCAATTCCAGCAGGTGCAGGAAGGGATTGAGCAGCAGCAGCGGCAGCATGGCTTGCGGCAGGTAGGCGGCGGGGATGAGTACGCCGGATATAAAATACAGCGGGAAAAACATCATCCGTAGAAACAGCGTGCTGCTGGGCATGGCATGGGCGATCAGCGACAACAGCATGCCCAGGCCAAAAGAAAACAATAACCCCAACAGAATGGTTAGCATCCACTCGATGGGCGATTTGATCGACACATCGAAACCATACCAGGCGAAACCGAACACCAGAATGGCGTACACAGTCGCTGAAATGCTGAATTCCACCAGTACTCGGGCAATAAAAGTGTCAAGAGGCTTGATTTGTTTATAAGCAAATAGCGAGCGGTTTTCCTTGGGACTGTTCATCAGACGCAAGGCGGTGTTGCGGAACAGCAGGAAGGGGGCGAGACCGACCAGTACAAAAACGGGGTAGTCGATGCTGGCCACAGTGCGGCCACGGAGCAGGCCGAACAGCAAACTAAGAATCAACAGGTGAGAAATCGGCTCGATCAGCGTCCAGATAGCGCCCATACGACGTTCGCCAAAACGCGAACGCGCTTCACGCAACACCAACGCAAAAATGACGGATTTTTTGATTTGCAGGGGGGAGCGGGGCTTGAGCATGATTTACCGCACAGCACAACGGCGCGGTAAACGCGTTGCTTCAATTCATTTTTAGAGGACTATCTGTCGCTGTAGGACAAATCGCTTCCATTCGTGGGGCGGGAGGTTAAACGCTGGGGATGACAGGAGTCAAGCTGCGTAGTTCCCTACCGATGATCGGCTGATTTTGCCAACGTTCAGGACATTTTGAAGGGGGTCCCCACTCGGTCAGGTGCTGGGGGAGGTGCGCTCCCGCGGTGAATCAGCCGGCCAGCATCGGGTAGGTAAACAGTCCGAAGTGCAACAAATTAATTCCGAAGTGGGTGGCGATGGCCGCCGCCAATCCGCCGGAGCGATAGGCCAGTCCATAACCGGCACCGGCCAGGCTTGCCAGCAATACCCATTCCCAGCCCGCACCCCAATGGGCCAGCCCGAACAGGAGCGAAGCGATCAGCAGGGCAAGGTGTTCGCCATAGGCCAGGTGTTGGAGGCGCCAGCTCAGGCCGCCTTGCAGGTAGCCACGAAACAGGGCCTCTTCTACTAATGTCACCAGCAGCAGGTTGTTGTTTATCCACAGCCATGACTGTTCCGGCCATTTCGGTGACCACTCGACGATCCCCAGCAGCCAGGCTCCACCAAGTGTGGCGAGTGCTGTCAGGCTGATGGCCAGCGCGCTGGTCTTTAATGTCTGTGTTAACGAATGGGGGGCGACGATCCACGGGCAGACGAGTAGCAGCCAGAAGCCTATCAGTGGTTTGTCCAGGTTGAGGTTCATCGAGAACGCTACGGCGTCCTCGGTAAAGCGCTCGTTGTCGATCATCCTGGCGTTGTAAAACCCCGGCCACCAATGGAGTGCCAAAGCGAGTGCCAGGAGGATGAAAAGGATATGACCGACATAGCGGCCGTAGCGGTAGTGGTGTTGCCGGGTGGCAAAACCGGCGAGTAGCAGCAGAATGATCGCAATGATCGCCTGTGCCGTTAGTTGTCCGTAGGTGAGTGCCAGGACATAGCCGGCAGAGAGGAGGGTCAGGTACGGCCAGGGCAGTACGAGCATGGGGTCATCCTGATTGACTGGCGAGACTACCTTATGCAGGGCATTTAGGCAGGAATGCCCGTGGATCAGCAATAAAGGAACTGACTTTTTTCCATAACATGCGGTGTGTAGAACTGAACTTGTGAATATTTTTTACAGGTGCCTGACATTCACTTGAATGGCGCTCTGCCGGATTTTCCTGACCCTGGGGATGCGCATGATGAATTGGCCTGTTGTTGGCGTGACGTTGTTGATACTGGCGGCGCTTATGGTTGTTGTGACTTCGATCAATGGCTGGGTTGAGCATTTCAGGATTGTAGGGGATACCGAGTGCTAGTCTCGGTACCGCGAGATTCCGGCTCTTTATACAAAGGGCGGCGTGCCGGCGATAGACTTAACAGCGCTGCGTTCTGTCTGTAGGCGCGCGTTATCGTTAGAGACCTTCGCTGGCAAGCCAGCTCCTACAAAAAACGTGTACTCACCCTGATTTTGTGGACCACACAAACCCCGTAGGAGCCGGCTTGCCGGCGAAGGCGTTCTCATTGACGCCGCACGTCGCACGGCCGCCTTCGCTGGCAAGCCAGCTCCTACAAAAAACGTGTACTCACCTTGATTTTGTGGACCACACAAACCCCGTAGGAGCCGGCTTGCCGGCGAAGGCGTTCTCATTGACGCCGCACGTCGCACGGCCGCCTTCGCTGGCAAGCCAGCTCCTACAAAAAACGTGTACTCACCTTGATTTTGTGGACCACACAAACCCCGTAGGAGCCGGCTTGCCGGCGAAGGCGTCCTCATTACCGCGGCACGTCGCGAGGCCGCCTTCGCTGGCAAGCCAGCTCCTACAAAAAACGTGTACTCACCCTGATTTTGTGGACCACACAAACCCCGTAGGAGCCGGCTTGCCGGCGAAGGCGTCCTCATTACCGCGGCACGTCGCGAGGCCGCCTTCGCTGGCAAGCCAGCTCCTACAAAAATCCGTACGCACCTTGATTTTGTGGACCACACAAAACCCGTAGGAGCCGGCTTGCCGGCGAAGGCGTTCTCATTACCGCTGCACGTCGCACGGCCCCCTTCGCTGGCAAGCCAGCTCCTACAAAAATCCGTACGCACCTTGATTTTGTGGACCACACAAACCCCGTAGGAGCCGGCTTGCCGGCGAAGGCGTCCTCATTGACGCAGTACGTCGCGAGGCCGCCTTCGCTGGCAAGCCAGCTCCTACAAAAACGTGTACTCACCTTGATTTTGTGGACCACACAAAACCCGTAGGAGCCGGCTTGCCGGCGAAGGCGTCCTCATTGCCGCCGCACGTCGCGAGGCCGCCTTCGCTGGCAAGCCAGCTCCTACAAAAATCCGTACGCACCTTGATTTTGTGGACCACACAAACCCCGTAGGAGCCGGCTTGCCGGCGAAGGCGTCCTCATTACCGCCGCACGTCGCACGGCCCCCTTCGCTGGCAAGCCAGCTCCTACAAAAATCCGTACGCACCTTGATTTTGTGGACCACACAAACCCCGTAGGAGCCGGCTTGCCGGCGAAGGCGTCCTCATTGACGCAGTACGTCGCGAGGCCGCCTTCGCTGGCAAGCCAGCTCCTACAAAAAACGTGTACTCACCTTGATTTTGTGGACCACACAAACCCCGTAGGAGCCGGCTTGCCGGCGAAGGCGTCCTCATTACCGCTGCACGTCGCACGGCCCCCTTCGCTGGCAAGCCAGCTCCTACAAAAAACGTGTACTCACCTTGATTTTGTGGACCACACAAACCCCGTAGGAGCCGGCTTGCCGGCGAAGGCGTCCTCATTACCGCCGCACGTCGCACGGCCCCCTTCGCTGGCAAGCCAGCTCCTACAAAAAACGTGTACTCACCCTGATTTTGTGGACCACACAAAACCCGTAGGAGCCGGCTTGCCGGCGAAGGCGTCCTCATTGACGCAGTACGTCGCGAGGCCGCCTTCGCTGGCAAGCCAGCTCCTACAAAAACGTGTACTCACCTTGATTTTGTGGACCACACAAAACCCGTAGGAGCCGGCTTGCCGGCGAAGGCGTCCTCATTGACGCAGTACGTCGCGAGGCCGCCTTCGCTGGCAAGCCAGCTCCTACAAAAAACGTGTACTCACCTTGATTTTGTGGACCACACAAACCCCGTAGGAGCCGGCTTGCCGGCGAAGGCGTTCTCATTGACGCCGCACGTCGCGAGGCCGCCTTCGCTGGCAAGCCAGCTCCTACAAGTTTGCTGTTCGTCAGGACGCGATTAGCTGCCGCAACACGTAATGCAGGATCCCGCCTGACTTGAAGTACTCCACTTCATTGAGCGTATCGATCCGGCACAGCACCTCGATTTTCTCGCGGCTGCCATCTTCACGGGTGATCACAAGTGTCAGGTTCATCCTCGGCGTCAGCGCTACGCCGGTCAAACCGAGGATATCCAGCGTTTCCTTGCCTGTCAGGTTCAGGCTTTTGCGGTTCTGATCCAGTTTGAACTGCAGCGGCAACACGCCCATGCCGACCAGGTTGGAGCGGTGGATGCGTTCGAAGCTTTCGGCGATGACCGCTTTCACGCCCAGCAGATTGGTGCCCTTGGCCGCCCAGTCGCGGCTTGAGCCGGTGCCGTATTCCTGGCCGGCAATCACCACCAGCGGCGTGCCCGAGGCTTGATATCGCATGGCCGCGTCATAGATCGACATTTTCTCCATAGTGGGCATATAGAAGGTGTTGCCGCCTTCCTCGCCGCCGAGCATTTCATTGCGGATACGGATGTTGGCGAAGGTGCCGCGCATCATCACTTCATGGTTGCCACGACGCGAGCCGTAGGAGTTGAAGTCGCGCGGTTCCACCCCTTTGTCGCGCAAGTACTGGCCGGCCGGGCTGTCGGCCTTGATATTGCCGGCGGGGGAGATGTGGTCGGTGGTCACCGAGTCGCCCAGCAGCGCAAGCACTCTGGCCCCGACGACGTCCTTGACCACAGGCGGTGGGCCGCCGATGTCATCGAAGAAGGGCGGATGCTGGATGTAGGTCGAATCGTCCTGCCACACGTAGGTCGCCGCTTGCGGCACCTGGATGGCTTGCCATTGCTCGTCGCCGGCAAACACTTCGGCGTACTCCTTGTGGAACATGGCGGTGTTGACCTGATTCACCGAGTCGGCAATTTCTTTGCTGCTCGGCCAGATGTCGCGCAAGTACACCGGGTTGCCTTCCTTGTCGTTGCCCAGCGGTTCACTGCTGATGTCGATGCGCACCGTGCCGGCCAGCGCATAGGCGACGACCAAGGGCGGGGAGGCCAGCCAGTTGGTTTTCACCAACGGATGTACGCGGCCTTCAAAGTTGCGGTTGCCGGACAACACCGAGGCCACGGCGAGATCGGCTTTCTGGATGGCTTTTTCGATCGGTTCAGGTAAAGGCCCGGAGTTACCGATGCAGGTGGTGCAACCGTAGCCGACCAAGGCAAAGCCGAGTTCATCGAGGTACTGAGTCAGGCCGGCCGCCTTGTAATAGTCGGTGACGACTTTTGAACCGGGGGCCAGGGACGTCTTGACCCACGGTTTGCGTTTCAGGCCTTTTTCCACAGCCTTTTTCGCCACCAGACCTGCCGCCATCATCACGCTCGGGTTGGAGGTGTTGGTGCAGGACGTGATCGCGGCAATCACCACCGCGCCGTTTTTCAGGCGATAGGTATGGCCTTCGGACTCGAAGTCGATTTCACCGGCCAGATCGGCGTTGCCCACGGCGACGCCGCCACCGCCCTCACTTTCCAGGCGGCCCTCTTCCTTGCTGGTGGGTTTGAATTGCAGGCCCAGAAAGTCGCTGAACGCCTGCGCGACATTCGGCAACGACACCCGATCTTGTGGGCGCTTTGGCCCGGCAAGGCTGGCTTCGACTGTGGCCATGTCCAGTGCGAGGCTGTCGGTGAACACTGGTTCCTTGCCTGGCAAGCGCCACAAGCCTTGGGCTTTGGTATAGGCCTCGACCAGTTTGACCACTTCGGCCGGCCGGCCGGACAGGCGCAAATACTCCAGCGTCACGTCGTCCACCGGGAAGAAGCCGCAGGTGGCGCCATATTCCGGGGCCATGTTGGCGATGGTCGCGCGGTCGGCCAGCGGCAGGTCGGCGAGGCCGTCGCCGTAGAATTCGACAAATTTGCCGACCACGCCTTTCTTGCGCAGCATCTGCGTGACGGTCAGCACCAGGTCGGTGGCGGTGATGCCTTCCTTGAGCTTGCCGGTGAGTTTGAAACCGATCACTTCGGGGATCAGCATCGACACCGGTTGGCCGAGCATCGCCGCTTCCGCTTCGATCCCGCCGACACCCCAGCCGAGCACGCCGAGGCCGTTGATCATGGTGGTGTGGGAATCAGTGCCGACCAGGGTGTCGGGGAAGGCATAGGTGCGGCCGTCCTCGTCCTTGGTCCAGACCGTGCGGCCAAGGTATTCGAGGTTGACCTGATGGCAAATCCCGGTGCCCGGCGGCACGACGCAGAAGTTGTGAAAGGCGCTCTGGCCCCAGCGCAAAAAGGCGTAACGCTCACCGTTGCGCTGCATTTCGATGTCGACGTTCTGTTCGAAGGCGCTTGAACTGGCAAACTTGTCGACCATCACCGAATGGTCGATCACCAAATCCACCGGCGACAGCGGATTGATGCGTTGCGGATCGCCGCCGGCCTTGGCCATGGCGGCGCGCATGGCGGCCAGGTCGACCACGGCGGGAACCCCGGTAAAGTCCTGCATTAATACGCGAGCGGGACGGTACTGAATTTCCCGGTCGGAGCGACGCTCCTTGAGCCACGCGGCAATCGCCTTGAGGTCGGCGCCGGTGACGGTTTTTTCGTCCTCCCAGCGCAGCAGGTTTTCCAGCAGCACTTTCAACGACATGGGCAATGGGTCGAGATCACCGAGGCTCTTGGCCGCCTCGGGCAGACTGAAATAGTGGTAGGTCTTGTCGTCGACTTGCAGGGTTTTAAGGGTTTTCAGGCTATCGAGAGACGGCATTGAAATGACTCCTTTGGGTCCGCACGACTGCGGACTGGCGGGACAGATAGAGCATTTAACCTAGTCCTGTTTGGACGTTAAGGCTAATTACTGGACTCTATGGTTAAGTCCAACGTTGCGAACTCGGCTATCATGCGCCGGTTTTCGTGACAGGCTTTGCTTCAACGCAAGTCTGGGCATCGCGCAGTGGTTGAATGTCTCGCCATCTGCCCAGGAGTAAGAATGAACACCCTCTTTATGCATTGCCGGCCGGGCTTCGAAGGCGAAGTCTGTTCCGAGATAGCCGAACACGCTGCACGTCTGAACGTGGCCGGTTATGCCAAGGCCAAAACCGCCAGTGCCTGCGCCGAGTTTATCTGCACTGAAGAAGACGGCGCCGAGCGCCTGATGCGTGGCCAACGTTTCGCCGACCTGATCTTCCCGCGCCAATGGGCGCGCGGGATCTTCATCGATCTGCCGGAAACCGATCGCATCAGTGTGATCCTCGCGCACATGGCGGACTTTCCGCTGTGCGGCAGCCTGTGGCTGGAAATGGTCGATACCAATGATGGCAAGGAGCTGTCGAACTTCTGCAAGAAGTTTGAAGGTCACCTGCGCAAGGCGCTGATGGCCGCCGGCAAACTGGTGGAAGATGCGCACAAACCGCGTCTGCTGCTGACCTTCAAGAGCGGTCGCGAAGTGTTCATGGGCCTGGCCGAGTCGAATAACTCGGCGATGTGGCCGATGGGCATTCCACGCCTGAAGTTCCCGCGTGAGGCGCCAAGCCGCTCGACGCTGAAACTGGAAGAGGCCTGGCATCACTTCATCCCGCGTGATCAGTGGGATGAGCGTCTGCACAGTGACATGACCGGCGTAGACTTGGGCGCTGCACCCGGCGGCTGGACCTGGCAACTGGTCAATCGGGGCATGCTGGTGACGGCCATCGACAACGGCCCGATGGCTGAAAGCCTGATGGACACCGGTTTGGTGCAACACTTGATGGCGGACGGTTTTACCTTCAAGCCCCGGCAGCCGGTGGACTGGATGGTCTGCGACATCGTCGAAAAGCCAGCGCGTAACGCCGCGATGCTGGAAGAGTGGATTGGCGAGGGCCATTGCCGAGAAGCGGTGGTCAACCTCAAACTGCCGATGAAACAGCGTTACGCCGAAGTGAAACGATTGCTGGAACGCATCGCCGACGGCTTCAAGGAGCGCGGCATCCGGGTCGAGATTGGCTGCAAGCAGCTGTATCACGACCGTGAAGAAGTGACCTGCCACCTGCGCCGGCTCGACGTAAAAAAACCGAAATCCCGCTGATTGACGCGACCCCCTGTAGGAGCGAGCCTGCTCGCGATGGGGTCATCACATTCAGCATCTGTGCTGGCTGATCGATTGCAATCGTCGGAACGCCGCCCGGAGCAAGCGCGCTCCCACAGGTACGGTGTCCACCACAGATGACGTTAAACCCGGCAATGCGCGACAATGCCGGCCAGTTTCAGGAGTTAATCATGAGTGAAATGCTTGATACGCCGGTAGACGGCACCCTCGACGCCACCGGCCTCAACTGCCCGGAACCGGTCATGATGCTGCACCAGCACATCCGTGACCTGGTGCCCGGCGGCCTGCTCAAGGTGATCGCGACCGACCCGTCGACCCGTCGCGACATTCCCAAGTTCTGCGTGTTTCTTGACCACGAACTGGTGGCGCAGCACGAAGAGGCGGGCACCTACCTGTACTGGATTCGCAAGAAGCTCGCTTAACCCGCCGAATGACTGATGCGGATCCGTTTGCGTGCACTGCGTGCCAGGCGGATCGACAGCATCAGCGCCGCGCAGCTCAAGCCCACGATCAAACCTTGCCACAGCCCGCTCGGGCCGCTTGGCGCGCCGAACCAATCGGTCATGCCCAGCGCGTAACCCACCGGCAAACCAATCCCCCAGTAAGCGAACAGCGTCAGGATCATCGTCACTCGTGTGTCCTGGTAACCGCGCAATGCGCCGGCTGCCGTCACCTGAATGGCATCGGAAAACTGGAACAGCGCCGAGTACACGATCAGCATCGCGGCCACTTGAATCACCGTCGGGTCAGCCGTGTAGATCGCTGCAATCGGCTCACGCAGCATCAGCATCAAGCTCGCGGAAAGGCAGGCATAAGCCAGCGCCGTGCCCATGCCGACACCTGCGGCGAAACGTGCCTCGCGTGGCTCCTGACGACCGAGGGCCTGGCCGACCCGCACGGTCACTGCCATGCCGAGGGAGTAAGGGATCATGAACACCAGCGAACTGAAGTTCAGGGCAATCTGGTGCCCGGCTACCACCGTGGCGCCGAGGCTGCCGATCAGCAGCGCGATCACCGCAAAGATGCTCGACTCGGCGAACACCGCGATGCCGATCGGCAGGCCAATGCCCAGCAAGCGTTTGATCACCGACCATTGTGGCCAGTCAAAACGGCTGAACAACTGACTCGACTGATAAGCCGGCGCCCAGCGTTCCCAGCCGGCCATGCCCAAAGCCATCACCCACATCACAATCGCCGTGGCCCAGCCGCAGCCGACACCGCCCATGGCGGGTACGCCGAAGTGGCCATAGATGAAGATGTAATTCAGTGGAATGTTCAGCGCCAGCCCACACAGGCCAAGCACCATCGCCGGGCGCGTACGGCCCAGGCCATCACTGAAACAGCGCAACACATGGTAGAGGGCGACGGCGGGCAAACCGCTGGCGATGCCGTGCAGGTACTGCATGCACGGGCCGATCAATTCGGGATCAACCTTCATGAAGTGCAGGATCGGCTCGGCGCTAAACAGCATGAAGGTTGCCAGCAAACCTACCACCAGGGCCAGCCAAAGGGCCTGACGCACAATCGGGCCGATTTCACTGTGAGTACCGGCGCCAAAACGCTGGGCGACTTTTGGCGTGGTGGCCAGCAAGGTGCCGGTCATCAGCAGAAACACCGGCACCCAGATTGAGTTGCCCAGCGCGACCGCCGCCAGATCGCGAGGCCCGACCCGGCCCGCCATCACCGCATCGACGAAGCCCATGGCGGTGGTGGCCAGTTGCGCGATCATGATCGGCAGCGCCAGGGTGAGCAGGTTTTTCAGCTCAAGGCGAACCCGGGCCGGGCGGGTGAGGGCGGTAGCGGCAGGGCGGTCAGTCACGGAATTCAAAGGCGAAACGTCCAAAGGTGTTAATGCGCAAGGCGACGCATTCTACGCGCTGACGCAGTGGTCAGGAAAAGTCCTGTGTTAGGGATTTGTAATCAACAATCCAATGTCACGCCAGGCACCATTGTGGCGAGGGGGCTTGGTGGTGTTAATGCTCACTGGCTCACTATAGGCATCTGCGCCTACACTGCCGATCCCCCAAAGGAGCCTGCCATGCTGATTGTTGCCGACGAAAATATCCCGCTGCTCGATGCCTTCTTCTCAGGTTTCGGTGAAATCCGCCGGGTATCGGGACGTTCCATCGATCGCGCCACCGTCGAACACGCCGATGTGCTGCTGGTCCGCTCAGTGACCAACGTCAATCGTGCCTTGCTCGAAGGCAGCAACGTGCGTTTTGTCGGCACTTGCACCATCGGCACTGATCACCTGGACCTGGATTACTTTCAACAAAATGGAATCAGCTGGTCCAGCGCACCCGGCTGCAATGCCCGGGGCGTTGTCGATTACGTGCTCGGCAGCCTGCTGACCCTGGCTGAAATCGAAGGCGCCGACCTGACTCAACGCACGTATGGCGTGGTCGGTGCTGGCCAAGTCGGCGGTCGTCTCGTCAAGGCCCTGCAAGGCCTTGGCTGGAAAGTACTGGTGTGCGATCCGCCCCGGCAAGCAGCTGAAGGCGGTGATTTTGTCAGCCTCGAACAGATCATTGAGCAATGCGACGTTATCAGTCTGCACACCCCTTTAAAGAAGCACGGCGCGCAGTCGACCTGGCATCTGCTCGATAAAAAACGCTTGAACCAGCTCAAGCCTGGCACGTGGCTGATCAATGCCAGTCGTGGCCCGGTGGTCGATAACGCCGCCCTGCGTCAGGTGCTGCTTGAGCGCGAAGACCTGCAAGCGGTGCTCGACGTGTGGGAAGGCGAACCTGAGGTCGACGTGGCGCTGGCTGAGTTGTGTGTGCTGGCGACACCGCACATTGCCGGGTACAGCCTTGAAGGGAGACAGCGCGGGACGGCGCAAATTTATCAGGCGTATTGCGATTTTCTCGGGCACCCGGCCGACATCAGCCTCAGTGATTTATTGCCGGCGCCGTGGTTGTCGCACGTGACTCTGCATGCGCAGACTGATCCGGCGTGGGCGTTGGCCATGTTGTGCCGTGGCGTGTACGACCCGCGCCGTGACGATGCGGATTTTCGGCGCAGCCTGGTAGGCAATGTGAATGAGCAGCGTGCGGCGTTTGATGCGCTGCGCAAGCATTATCCGCAGCGGCGAGAGATTGATGGGTTGCAGGTGCGGATTGAGGGGGAGTCGGCTCAGTTGCAGAGGATTGTGGCGGCGCTGGGGGCTTCGGCTGTATAGAGAGCGAGTCGGCCCCAATCGCTGGCAAGCCAGGCTCCTACAGGTTTTGAGCGACTCAAAACCTGTAGGAGCCTGGCTTGCCAGCGATGGCCTCACCGCAATTTCCGGTTAAGCACCCATAAAAAACCCGGCCAACGGGGGCCGGGTCAAGAAGACGGTGGCTATATCACTTTTGTTCGGCAGGCTGGACCAATCGCTGTTCCAATTCGCGGCAAGCGCACTGGATCATATCTTCAGTGATCGGTACTTCACGCCCATCGGCATCGATAATCGAGCAACCCAGAGACTGGTCGGGCTGTGTGCGGATCACTTGAATCTTGTCTACGCTGCTGTTTTGCAAGGACATGGCCTGTCTCCTCATCAGGTTGTGTGCCTACTTTACAACCGCCAGGTGACCGGGCTATGACAACTCCCTGCGATCTTTCCCAGGCGGTAACGTCAGTCCACCAGAAATTTAAAAACCTTGCTACCCGGACTTTAGACCAATAGCGTCTAGAGACTAGTCGTCGCGGTCATAATTAACCTGACTCATTGTGATTTACAGGGTTTTGCGTCTGACAGTGTAGGCTGGCCCTTTCATTGGCATACCTGGATAACTGCGATGCTCTCTGCCCGTCACCGCCGCGCGATCCGCCTGACCCTGCGCTTTCTTGCGCCCTATCGCTGGCAAGCCTTTGGCGCCTTGCTCGCGTTGATTGTCACCGCCGGCATTACCTTGTCGATGGGGCAGGGCATTCGCCTGCTGGTAGATCAGGGGTTCATGACCCAGTCACCGCACTTGCTCAATCAGTCCATCGGCTTGTTCATGGTGCTGGTGGTGGGACTGGCGATTGGCACCTTCGCGCGTTTTTATCTGGTGTCGTGGATCGGCGAACGCGTGGTCGCGGACATCCGCCGACAAGTGTTCAACCACCTTGTCTACCTGCATCCGGGCTTCTACGAAAACAATCGCAGCTCCGAGATCCAGTCGCGGCTGACCGCCGATACAACGTTGCTGCAATCGGTGATCGGCTCTTCGTTGTCGCTGTTTTTGCGCAATTTGCTGATGGTCATCGGGGGGATTGTGTTGCTGTTTATCACCAATCCCAAACTCACCAGCATCGTGGTCGTCGCCTTGCCGTTGGTCATCGCTCCGATCCTGATTTTCGGCCGCCGGGTGCGCAACCTGTCGCGTCTCAGTCAAGACCGGATCGCTGATATCGGCAGCTACGTCTCCGAAACCCTCAGTCAGATCAAGACCGTGCAGGCCTACAACCATCAGGTTCAGGATGAGCAGCGTTTTGCCGTGACGGTGGAAGAAGCGTTCAACACTGCGCGTAAACGCATCTTCCAGCGCGCCTGGCTGATTACGCTGGTGATCGTGCTGGTGCTGGGCGCGGTGGGCGTCATGCTGTGGGTCGGCGGCATGGATGTGATTGCCGGGCGGATCTCGGCGGGTGAACTGGCGGCGTTTGTCTTCTACAGCCTGATCGTCGGCAGCGCCTTCGGCACCTTGAGCGAAGTGATCGGCGAGTTGCAGCGCGCAGCGGGCGCGGCCGAGCGGATTGCCGAATTGCTGCGTTCGGAAAACATCATCCAGTCGCCGACCACCGGTCTGGTGACCTTGCCGGAGCGGGTGAAGGGCGATCTGGTTCTGCAAGACGTACGTTTTTTCTACCCCTCGCGGCCGGAAAGCTTCGCCGTCAATGGCTTGAGTCTGACCATTAATGCGGGTGAAACCCTCGCGCTGGTGGGGCCCTCCGGGGCCGGAAAATCCACGGTGTATGACCTGCTGCTGCGCTTTTATGATCCGGCCGCCGGACAGATTCTGCTGGATGGCGTGCCGCTGACTCACCTTGATCCGCTCGATCTGCGCCGCTGCTTCGCATTGGTCTCGCAAAACCCGGCGCTGTTTTTCGGCAGCATCGAAGAGAACATCCGCTACGGCAACCCGAGCGCCACCTTGGCCCAGGTTCAGGAAGCGGCAAAAATCGCCTACGCCCACGACTTCATCGAGCAAATGCCCAACGGTTACCAGACGCATCTGGGCGACGGTGGCCTCGGTCTATCCGGCGGTCAGCGTCAACGCCTGGCCATCGCCCGGGCGTTGTTGGTGGACGCGCCGATCCTGTTGCTCGACGAAGCCACCAGCGCCCTCGATGCTCAAAGCGAACACTTGATCCAGCAGGCCCTGCCAAGCCTGATGAAAAACCGCACCACGCTGGTCATCGCCCACCGTTTGGCCACCGTGAAAAACGCTGACCGGATAGCGGTGATGGATCAGGGGAAGTTGGTGGCGGTGGGGACGCATCAAGCGTTGATTGCGAGCAATGCATTGTATGCAAGGCTGGCGGCGTTGCAGTTTAGTGATGGGCATGAGGCTGCGTGAATGATCACTGCTGAATACGTGCGTATTCGGGCATTATGTCGACCTCAGTTGCGAGTCTGGTAAGGATATGAGTCGTTATCAACCACCCTTGACCCTGACCACCAGAATGCTGGCATTGGTCGCTGAAATCAGTGAGCTAATTGGTCAGCTTACGGCTGTGGATGAGCAACCGCAGACGCCTCAGTTGCGCCGTGGTAATCGAATTCGTACGATTCAGGCTTCTTTGGCGATCGAGAACAACACGCTTAGTATTGAGCAGGTGACTGCTGTTCTGGCGGGGCGACGGGTACTTGGCTTGCCGCGAGAAATCCAGGAAGTGCGTAACGCATTTGCGGCTTATGAAGCCATGCCGCAGTGGCAGTCAAGCAGCCGGTCCGACCTGCTTCGGGCGCATAAGTTGGTAATGTGCGGATTGATTGACGACTGCGGGCAGATTCGCCGAGCCGGTGTGGGCATTTACCGTGGCGAGAAGTTGGTCCACATGGCGCCGCCGCCGAGTCGCGTTTCCCACTTGTTGGACGATTTGCTGGCATGGCTTGGCGAATCGGATTGGCATCCATTGATCGTCAGCTGCGTGTTCCACTACGAGTTCGAGTTTATCCATCCCTTCGCGGACGGGAATGGGCGGATGGGGCGACTCTGGCAAACCTTGATACTCAGCCAGTGGCGACCGGTATTGGCTTATTTGCCCGTCGAGGCAGTAATACGAGAGCAGCAGGACGCCTATTACGCCGCATTGTCGGCAGCTGATCAGTTGGCTGAATCGACGCCTTTGTCGAGTTCATGTTGCAAGCGCTGATTCTTGCGCTTGAGGAAGCAGCCTTGGCTGAGTCAGTAACCGACCCAGTAACCGACCCAGTAACCGACCCAGTAGGGAAGTTGCTTTCTGCGCTACATGTTAAGGGTCCGCTTAAAATCAGCGCCTTAATGGCGGAGGTCGGTTTGGCTCATAAGGCGACCTTTCGCGCAAACTATCTCAGGCCCGCATTGACTGCCGACTTAATTGAAATGACCAACCCAGAGTCGCCAAGCAGTCCGGCTCAAAAATATCGTCTGACTCAGCATGGCAAACAAACTGCCGCCCAGCTCAAATCGACGTAGATGTTCCGGACTCGAATAAAAAATGCCCACATCAACCGATGCGGGCATTTTTTAGTGCTTCAACATCCGATCACTGATCGTCAAAATACCGCTCATGCCAATCCACCAGAGGCTGTGGCGAGTTGAGCTTCTGGCCGTAAATCACCGAATACGACAGCACGTTCTGCACATATTGACGGGTTTCGTCGAACGGGATGCTTTCCACCCAGACGTCGAAGCTCAGATGGTCTGCGCCGCGCAGCCACTGGCGCACGCGGCCGGGGCCGGCGTTGTAGGCAGCGGAGGCGAGGACGCGGTTGCCGTTGAACTGGGCGTGGACCTGGCTCAGGTACGCGGCGCCAAGCTGAATGTTTTTATCCGGGTCCAGCACTTGCTGCGGCGAGGCCAGCGGGATGCTGAACTTGCGTGCGGTTTCCTTGGCGGTGGCGGGCATCAGTTGCATCAGGCCACTGGCGCCGACGCCAGAACGGGCGTCAGCCATGAAGGCGCTTTCCTGGCGAGTGATGGCGAACACCCAGCTTGGATGCAGGCCGCGGATTTTGGCTTCACGGACCATCGGTTCGCGGTAGGCCATCGGGAAGCGGATGTCCAGATCGTCCCAGTACTGTGCCTGGCTGATAGTGCGGATCGCCGGGAAATACCATTTCAGGTCATAGGCCAGTTTTGCCTGGGCAACCATTTCGTCACGGCTGAAGTGTCGGCTGACGTGATACCACTCGCGGCGACCATCGACGATCTGCCCGCGAGCGTGGAATTCCAGGGCGCGGCGAACGCCCGGTGTGTTGCGCACTTTGTTGATCAGCGCCTGGCTTAACACCAGCGGTTTATTGACCAGCGAATACGGGGATTGCGAGCGATCAGCGGCGAGGAAACCATAGAAGTCACGCTCGCGAGCGAGGTTTTTATAAAGTGCTTGCACTTCCGTGCTCTGCGGCTGGGCCAGTTCAAGGCTGCGTGCCTGCCAGTAGCGCCAGCGATTGGTGGTCGCCAGGTCCTGCGGCACGCGCCGGGTCAACTGATTGGCATCGTCCCAACGGCCCAGGCGCAACAACAACCGCAGACGCCATTCGGACACGGTGTTGTCGCGCAGTTCCGGGTCGTACTTGATCATCACGTCCAGTGCGCGGCTGTCGAAACGTCGTGCGAGGGTCAGTCCTATTTCCCGGGCGATCGCCACTTTTTCATCGCGGGAGAAGTGCATGCTGCTGGCATAACCGTCGAGGAGGGCCATGGCCTTGTCCGGGTCTTGTTTGGCCAGGCGGCGCAGGCCGAGGCTGACCACGTCGGACATCGGTTCGTCAGCCGGGGTGAAGCGCGAAGGCTGGTTGAGCAGTTCGGGTTTTTGCGCCACATCAATCAGCAGCCGACCGCGCGGGGCGAGGGTGGTCAGACCGTTAACGAGGCTGTTTGCCAGCGGATAATTGCGAGCCTGGGCGGCGAGTTTGGTGCGTTCCCAACGTTTTTGCTCGGTCAGTTGACCTTCGGCAGCCCATAGTCCGAACAGCGCGTCGCAAGCTTCCGGTTGGGATTTGCCAGTCAGCCACAGTTTGTTGGCGTTGGCATAACCCTCGGCCTTCTGATTGTGGGTGATCTGGTACTGCGCATTCAGGCAGTCCAGTTCGGTGAAGTTGAGCTTGGGGTCGTAATACTTGACGAAGGTCGCCCAGTCGCCACGCTCTGCCAGCCACCGCAGCCAACGCAATTTCATCCAGTTGGCTTGCGGCAGGTCACCGTGTTCGGCGAGGAATTTCTCGATTTCGGCATTGCTGGCGGTTTTCAGGCGAGCAGTCAACTCGTCATAGGCCAGGTACGGCTCCAACGGGTAATCACTGAGGGCCTGGCTGTAACGAAAATAAGGACCGGAATCGCCCTTGGCCAAGGCACGCTTGGCTTCATCGTAATACTGGCGTTGGGTGGACAGGTCCACTGCCTGGGCTGACTGAAAGGCAGTGGCAGAAAGAAGCAGACAAGATAAAAGACTGAAAAGGCGACTGCGCATGAGACATCCGGGCAGAGAAATCATGACAAGTGCGGGCAATGCCCGCACTGAATAATCTGTAGCTTAGCCTTTTGCCAGCAACGGGCGAAAGCTTTGCGGGCCCGTCGGCATAAGTTCGCAACATTTGTTATGCAGAGTGCTTCGAGAGTGAAATTGCCGGCCTTCTGAAGCCTCAAGTCAGGTAGAATGCGCGCCCGGTTTTTGGAGAAGCTCATGACCCTGCTCAAATTCAGCGATGTGTCCCTTGCTTTCGGCGCTATGCCGTTGTTGGACAAGGTGTCCTGGCAGATCGCCCGTGGTGAGCGGGTGTGCATCATCGGCCGTAATGGCACTGGCAAGTCCAGCATGATGAAGCTCGTCAAGGGCGACCAGAAGCCCGATGAGGGCTCCGTTTGGCGCGCACCCGGCCTCAAGATTGGCGAATTGCCGCAAGAATTGCCGGTAGCCGACGAGCGGACCGTATTCGACGTGGTTGCCGAAGGCCTGGACGGTGTGGGCGAGCTGCTCGCGCAGTATCACCACCTGAGCCAGAACATCGTCACCGACGCCGACCTGGACAAGCTGATGCACGTCCAGCACGACCTCGAAGCCCGCGATGGCTGGCGTTTGCAGCAATTGGTCGACAGCACGCTGAGCCGTCTGCAGTTGCCCGCCGACAAGACCCTCGCCGAATTGTCCGGCGGCTGGCGTCGTCGCGTCCTGCTGGCTCAGGCGCTGGTTTCCGAACCGGACCTGCTGCTGCTCGACGAACCGACCAACCACCTGGACATCGGTGCAATCGCCTGGCTCGAAGAAGCGCTGAAGGATTTCCAGGGCGCCGTGCTGTTCATCACGCACGACCGTTCATTCCTGCAAAACCTCGCGACCCGCATCCTCGAACTGGATCGCGGCGGCCTGATCGACTGGAACGGCGACTACGCCAGTTTCCTCGTGCACAAAGAAGCGTCGCTGGCGGCTGAAGAAACCGCCAATGCGCTGTTCGACAAGAAGCTGGCCCAGGAAGAAGTCTGGATCCGCCAGGGCATCAAGGCGCGTCGCACCCGTAACGAAGGCCGTGTTCGCGCACTGAAAGCGTTGCGCGTAGAGCGTAGCGAGCGTCGCGAGCGCACCGGCAAGGCCAACATTCAGCTGGACACCGCAGACAAGTCCGGCAAGCAGGTAATGGTCCTCGAGAATGTGAGCTTTGCTCACCCGGGCGGCCCGTTCCTGATCAAGGATTTCTCCATGGTCCTGACGCGCGGCGACCGCATCGGTCTGCTCGGCGCCAACGGTACCGGCAAGACCACACTGCTGAAGCTGATGCTCAGCGGTCTGCAGCCAACCAGCGGCACAGTGGAAGAGGGGACGCGCATCGACGTGGCCTACTTCGACCAATTGCGCCATCAGCTGGACCTGGAAAAAACCGTCATCGACAACGTCGCCGAAGGTCGCGACTTCATCGATATCGATGGGCAGAGCCGTCACGTGCTGAGCTACCTCGGCGACTTCCTGTTCAGTCCGCAGCGTGCCCGAACACCGGTCAAGGCGCTGTCCGGTGGTGAGCGTGCCCGTCTGTTGCTGGCCAAACTGTTCAGCAAGCCGGCGAACCTGCTGGTCCTCGACGAACCGACCAACGACCTCGACGTTGAAACCCTCGAGCTGCTGGAAGAGGTGCTGCTGACCTTCAACGGCACCGTGCTGATGGTCAGTCACGACCGGGCGTTCCTCGACAACGTGGTCACCAGCACCTTGGTCTTTGAAGGTGAAGGCAAGGTTCGTGAATACGTCGGTGGTTATCAGGACTGGTTGCGTCAGGGCGGCTCGCCGCGCCTGCTGGGCGTGACCGAGAGCAAGTCCGGTAAAGCCGACCTGACCTCCGCAGTTGTGACAGCTGAAGCTGCGCCTGTCGTTGCGGCTGTTGAAGCGCCAGTGGCAAAGAAGAAGCTCAGCTACAAGTTGCAGCGTGAGCTGGAAATGTTGCCGGGCCAGATCGAAGCCATGGAACAGCAGATTGCTGCGGTTGAAGCGCAAATGGCTGATGCCGGTTTCTATCAGCGACCTGCTGCCGAGTCGGCTGCTGTGATTACTCAGTTGGAGCAGTTGCAGGCTGAGCTCGACGTGATGGTCGAGCGTTGGGCCGAACTGGATGCCTGATTGATCCAGTAACAAAAAAAGCCCGGCGTCCAGAGATGGGCGCCGGGCTTTTCGTATGGAATGCAATCTACTGGTCGCTGTAGATCTCCTGTAGGAGCCGAGCTTGCTCGCGATGAGGCCCTGTCAGTCAATATCTATGGGACTGACAGGCCGCCATCGCGAGCAAGCTCGGCTCCCACAGGTTCCGTGTTTCAGCGTTTTATGAGGTGCACCGCGAGCACGTCGCAAGGCGCGCCGTGCAGTACGTCATTGGCGGTCGAGCCCAGCAGCAATGCCAGGCCGTGTCGACCATGGCTGCCCACCACGATCAGGTCGCAAGTCTGTTCCTTGGCCAGGTGATGAATCTCCTGGCGCGGCTGGCCGTAGGTGAGGTGACTGTATTCCTTGGTGAATTCCGGATATTTCACGATCAGCCGGTCCAGTCGCTCCTTGGCCTGATCGAACTGCTGTTGTTGCAGTTGTGACAGGTCCATGGGGACGTCGCCGCCAAAGGCCATGGCCATTGGCTCGACAATGTGCACCAGGGACAACTTCGCCCCGTTGCTCACCGACAACTCGCGAGCGCGGTGGATTACAGGGTCGCACTCTTCGGTTAGATCTACAGCGACCAGGATATGGTTGTAGGGCATGAGGTGCTCCTCCTGAGGATTGCAATATTGGTAAGTATGGCTGGTTTCAAGCGCATTGGTTTCAAAGTGACCCAAAGCGCCCATCAAGAATCGGGAGTACAGATATGACGGTCTGGATAGTGGTGTCAATCCTGCTGGTGGTGCTGAGCCCGCTGGTATGGTTGCGGCCGTCTCGTGGTCAGAGCGGGCGAATGGCCCTGCGCATGGAGGCGCGACGTATCGGCCTGGCCATGCAGTTGGCGCCTCAAGAGTGGCCGCATTGGCTGAGTCAGGAGCCGCCGAGCCCTTGCGCGCAGTACCATCGGCCGCGCCGTGGCAATCAGCCTGCGTGCTGGAGTTACTGGCAAAAATCGCCGGGTGTATGGGTGAATCAGTGGCAGGAGGTTTGCGAGGATCGATCGCTACTCAATCATTTCGAAAAGTTGCCAGCCAACGTCTACAAGGTCGAGGCGGACAAGCAGATGATCACCCTGTATTGGGGCGAGAAGGGCGAGGCTTCGGTTTTGCAAGACATTGACTCGGTGCTGAAAGCGCTGGCGTAAGCCGAGGATATTTCGCGCTGCAATGGCACGTAATGGCGCAGACAGACAATAAAAAGCCCGACATCATCATCGGGCTGGGGTTGGCCAGGCAGGCCGGTAATTCGCTGTAGGGCTGTTCTTACGCAGGGCATTCGCCAAACGCGTTCATATTTTTTCTTCGGGTTCGTGCCAGCGTAGCTTGTTAAACGCGGGCTGCAGCGAATTAGGGCGAATTTTCTAACTATTGATTCTATGAATGAACTTGCATCCATTCGTGTGTTGTAGATCTTCGCAGTACGGAAGTGACCGCAAAGTCGCGTTTCAACCCGTATTTTGGGCGATTGACAATTGTCGGAAATTCCGTGAAGGTGGCGTACCCAAATCAAACGGGCGTATGAATTGAGCGTTTGTATTTCAGACCGCTCCTACAGAATCCCGACTATCGCGTTGGCGGGTGTGCCGGGTGGATTGGCGTAGCATTGACGTTTAACGTCCTGCCGAGCCATTCGCCTGCGTCCGACGTGTACTGTTCAGCTTCCATATCGTGGAGATCAGTTGATGATTTACGAAGGTAAAGCCATCACGGTTAAGGCTCTTGAAAGTGGCATCGTCGAATTGAAATTCGACCTCAAGGGTGAGTCCGTCAACAAGTTCAACCGTCTAACCCTGAACGAACTGCGTCAGGCTGTTGACACCATCAAGGCAGATGCTTCGATCAAGGGCGTGATCGTCAGCAGTGGCAAGGACGTGTTCATCGTCGGCGCCGACATCACCGAATTTGTCGAAAACTTCAAGCTGCCTGATGCCGAGCTCGTTGCTGGCAATCTGGAAGCCAACAAGATTTTCAGCGATTTCGAAGACCTCAACGTCCCGACTGTCGCGGCAATCAACGGCATCGCCCTGGGTGGTGGTCTGGAAATGTGCCTGGCAGCGGACTACCGCGTCATGTCCACCAATGCCAAGATTGGTCTGCCGGAAGTCAAACTGGGCATCTACCCAGGCTTCGGCGGTACTGTGCGTCTGCCGCGTCTCATCGGTGCCGACAATGCCATCGAGTGGATTGCCGCCGGCAAGGAAAATCGTCCTGAAGACGCGCTGAAAGTCGGCGCAGTGGACGCAGTGGTTGCTCCTGAAAAGCTGCAAGAAGCAGCTCTGGAGCTGATCAAGCGCGCCATTTCCGGCGAATTTGATTACAAGGCCAAGCGTCAACCGAAGCTGGAAAAGCTGAAGCTGAATGCCATCGAGCAAATGATGGCTTTCGAAACCGCCAAAGGTTTCGTGGCCGGTCAAGCTGGCCCGAACTACCCGGCGCCGGTTGAAGCGATCAAGGCCATCCAGAAAGCCGCGAACTTCGGTCGCGACAAAGCGCTGGAAGTCGAAGCTGCAGGTTTCGTCAAACTGGCCAAGACCTCTGCCGCGCAGAGCTTGATCGGTCTGTTCCTGAACGATCAGGAACTGAAGAAAAAGGCCAAGGCCTACGACGAAATCGCTAAAGACGTGAAGCAGGCTGCCGTATTGGGCGCCGGCATCATGGGTGGCGGTATCGCTTATCAGTCGGCCTCCAAAGGTACGCCGATCCTGATGAAGGACATCAACGAGCACGGCATCGAGCAAGGCCTGGCTGAAGCCGCCAAGCTGCTGGTCGGTCGCGTTGATAAAGGTCGTATGACCGCCGCGAAAATGGCTGAAGTGCTCAACGGCATTCGTCCGACCCTCTCCTACGGTGATTTCGGTCACGTGGATCTGGTGGTTGAAGCAGTCGTCGAGAACCCTAAGGTCAAGCAAGCCGTGCTGGCAGAAGTGGAAGACAAGGTCAAAGAGGACACCATCCTCGCGTCCAACACCTCGACCATTTCCATCACCTTGCTGGCCAAAGCCCTCAAGCGCCCGGAAAACTTCGTCGGCATGCACTTCTTCAACCCGGTGCACATGATGCCGCTGGTTGAAGTGATTCGTGGCGAGAAGTCCAGCGATGTGGCCGTTGCTACCACCGTTGCCTACGCCAAGAAAATGGGCAAGAACCCGATCGTCGTCAACGACTGCCCGGGCTTCCTGGTCAACCGCGTTCTGTTCCCGTACTTCGGCGGTTTCGCCAAGCTGGTCAGCGCCGGTGTGGACTTTGTCCGTATCGACAAGATCATGGAAAAATTCGGCTGGCCAATGGGCCCGGCATACCTGATGGACGTGGTCGGCATCGACACCGGTCACCACGGTCGTGACGTCATGGCTGAAGGCTTCCCGGACCGCATGAAAGACGACCGTCGTTCGGCTGTCGACGTGCTCTACGAAGCCAAGCGCCTGGGCCAGAAAAATGGCAAGGGCTTCTACGCCTACGAGACCGACAAGCGCGGCAAGCAGAAAAAAGTCGTCGATCCTTCGGTACTGGAAGTGCTCAAGCCGATCGTTTACGAGCAGCGTGAAGTCACTGACGAAGACATCATCAACTGGATGATGATCCCGCTGTGCCTGGAAACCGTGCGTTGCCTGGAAGACGGCATTGTTGAAACCGCTGCCGAAGCCGACATGGGTCTGGTCTACGGTATTGGTTTCCCTCCATTCCGTGGCGGTGCACTGCGCTACATCGATTCGATCGGTGTTGCCGAGTTCGTTGCCCTGGCTGACCAGTACGCTGATTTGGGCGCGCTGTACCACCCGACCGCGAAGCTGCGCGAAATGGCCAAAAACGGCCAGAGCTTCTTCGGTTAAGCGCCCCCAACTAGAGTGAGAGTGAACTTATGAGCTTGAATCCTAGAGACGTCGTGATTGTCGACTTCGGTCGTACTCCGATGGGCCGCTCCAAGGGCGGCATGCACCGCAACACCCGCGCCGAAGATATGTCGGCGCACCTGATCAGCAAATTGCTGGAACGCAACGTCAAGGTCGACCCGAGCGAAGTCGAAGATGTGATCTGGGGCTGTGTAAACCAGACCCTGGAGCAGGGCTGGAACATCGCCCGCATGGCGTCCCTGATGACTCAGATCCCGCACACGGCTGCCGGTCAGACCGTCAGCCGCCTGTGTGGGTCGTCGATGAGCGCATTGCACACTGCTGCGCAAGCGATCATGACCGGCAACGGTGACGTGTTCGTCGTCGGCGGCGTCGAGCACATGGGCCACGTGAGCATGATGCACGGTGTCGATCCGAACCCGCACATGTCCCTGTACGCGGCGAAAGCCTCGGGCATGATGGGCTTGACCGCTGAAATGCTGGGCAAAATGCACGGCATCACTCGCGAACAACAGGACGCTTTCGGCGTGCGCTCCCACCAGCTCGCTCATAAAGCGACGCTGGAGGGCAAGTTCAAAGACGAAATCATCCCGATGCAGGGCTACGATGAGAATGGTTTCCTGAAACTGTTCGACTACGACGAGACCATTCGTCCGGAAACCACCCTGGAAAGCCTGGCGGCTTTGAAGCCGGCTTTTAATCCGAAGGGCGGCACCGTGACAGCCGGTACCTCGTCGCAGATCACTGACGGTGCTTCGTGCATGATCGTGATGTCGGCGCAGCGTGCACAGGACCTGGGCATCCAGCCTATGGCGGTGATTCGTTCGATGGCAGTGGCAGGTGTGGATCCGGCAATCATGGGCTATGGTCCAGTACCGGCTACACAAAAAGCACTGAAGCGCGCGGGCCTTGGTATTAACGATATCGACTTCTTTGAGCTCAACGAAGCTTTCGCCGCACAGGCCCTGCCAGTGCTGAAAGATCTGAAAGTGCTCGACAAGATGAACGAGAAGGTTAACCTGCACGGCGGCGCGATCGCCCTGGGTCACCCATTCGGTTGCTCCGGTGCACGTATCTCCGGCACGCTGTTGAACGTGATGAAGCAAAATGGCGGCACCTTCGGGGTGGCTACCATGTGCATTGGTCTCGGCCAAGGCATCTCCACCGTCTTCGAACGCGTTTAAGCGTTCCGTTGACGGAAGCCGGGGCCAAGTGCCCCGGTTTTTGTTTTTCTGAATTTATTTTTGTTTTTATTTTGAAAAGATTTGAGTGAGGGCCAAAGCATGCCGATACAACCTGGGCTCTACGAACATTACAAAGGTCCGCAGTACCGCGTATTCGCTGTTGCGCGGCATTCGGAAACCGAAGAGGAAGTGGTCTTCTACCAAGCCCTGTATGGCGATTACGGCTTTTGGGTGCGCCCCTTGAGCATGTTCCTGGAGTCGGTCGAGGTTGACGGCGAACAGGTGCCACGCTTTGCTTTGGTGCAAGCCGAACCGAGCCTTTTTTCCAAGGCTTAAGCTGAGTGCGCGCAAAACCCTGCGCTTGACCTCACCTTGTAGCCACTATATATAGCGGTGCCGCGTCAGGCGCCAACCGCCTTTCACTTCTAGAATTCAGGAATTTTCTGATCCATGGGCAAATCGCTGGTCATTGTGGAATCCCCGGCTAAGGCCAAGACCATCAACAAGTATCTGGGTAACCAATACGTGGTGAAGTCGAGTATCGGCCATATCCGAGACCTGCCCACCAGCGGTTCGGCTAGCGCCAGCAAAGAGCCAGCCGCCAAGCGCGGCAAGGCCGCCGCGGGTGAAGGTCCGGTGCTCACGCCGAAGGAGAAAGCGCGCAAGCAGCTGGTCTCGCGCATGGGCGTCGATCCCGATCATGGCTGGAAAGCCAAGTACGAGATCCTCCCGGGTAAGGAAAAAGTCATCGAGGAGCTGCGCCGGCTCGCCAAAGATGCTGACACCATCTATCTCGCAACCGACTTGGATCGCGAGGGGGAAGCCATTGCCTGGCACCTGCGCGAAGCCATCGGTGGTGACGACAGCCGCTACAAGCGCGTGGTGTTCAACGAAATCACCAAGAAGGCGATTCAGGAAGCTTTCTCCAAGCCGGGCGAGCTGGACATCGACCGTGTAAACGCCCAACAGGCGCGTCGTTTCCTCGACCGCGTTGTGGGTTACATGGTTTCACCGCTGCTGTGGGCCAAGATCGCCCGGGGTCTGTCCGCCGGTCGCGTGCAGTCGGTGGCGGTAAAACTGGTGGTTGAGCGCGAACGTGAAATCCGCGCTTTCAACCCGGAAGAATACTGGGAAGTCCACGCTGACCTCGGTACCGCCAAGGGCGCGACTGTGCGCTTTGACGTGGCTCGCGAGAAAGGCGAAGCCTTCAAGCCGCTCAACGAAACCCAGGCCATGGCCGCGCTGGAAAAGCTCAAGGCTTCCAGCTACAGCATCGTCAAGCGTGAAGACAAGCCGACCAGCAGCAAGCCGTCGGCCCCATTCATCACCTCCACGTTGCAACAGGCTGCGAGCAATCGCCTGGGCTTCGGCGTGAAGAAAACCATGATGATGGCCCAGCGTCTGTACGAGGCCGGCTACATCACTTACATGCGTACTGACTCCACCAACCTCTCGGCCGATGCCGTGACGATGGCGCGTACTTATATTGAAGGCGAATTCGGCAAGAAGTACCTGCCGGAAACCCCGAACGTCTACAGCAGCAAGGAAGGCGCACAAGAGGCTCACGAAGCGATTCGTCCCTCCGACGCCAACACCGAGCCAAGCAAGCTGTCGGGTATGGAGCGTGATGCAGAGCGGCTCTACGAGCTGATCTGGCGCCAGTTCCTCGCTTGCCAGATGCTGCCGGCGCAATACCTGTCGACCACCGTCACCGTCGGCGCTGGCGATTTCGAGCTGCGCGCCAAGGGCCGCATCCTCAAGTTCGACGGTTATACCCGCGTCATGCCGCAAATTGCCAAGCCGGGCGACGACGATGTGTTGCCGGACATGGCTCAGGGCGATGCGATGAAGCTGATCAAGCTTGATCCGACCCAGCACTTCACCAAACCGCCTGCGCGCTACTCGGAAGCGAGCCTGGTTAAAGAAATGGAAAAACGCGGCATCGGTCGTCCTTCGACCTACGCGGCGATCATTTCGACCATCCAGGATCGCGGCTACGTTGCGCTGCACAACCGTCGTTTCTATTCGGAAAAGATGGGTGACATCGTCACCGAGCGTCTGTCCGAGAGCTTCTCCAACCTCATGGACTACGGCTTCACCGCCGGCATGGAAGAGAACCTCGATGACGTAGCCCAAGGCGAGCGCGACTGGAAAAACGTGCTGGACGAGTTCTACGGTGACTTCAAGAAGAAACTCGAAGTCGCCGAAAGTGCAGAAAATGGCATGCGCGCCAACCAGCCGGTCATGACCGACATTCCGTGCCTGACCTGCGGCCGTCCGATGCAGATTCGTACGGCCTCGACGGGCGTGTTCCTCGGCTGTTCGGGCTATAGCCTGCCGCCGAAAGAGCGCTGCAAGGCCACCGTCAATCTGGTGCCGGGTGATGAAATCGCCGCGGACGACGAAGGTGAGTCCGAGTCGCTGGTTCTGCGTGGCAAGCACCGCTGCCCGATTTGCAGCACGGCGATGGACGCTTACCTGCTCGACGAGAAGCGCAAGCTGCACATCTGCGGTAACAACCCGGATTGCTCTGGCTACGAAATCGAAGAGGGAACCTATCGCATCAAAGGCTATGAAGGTCCCAGCCTGGAATGTGACAAGTGCGGCAGCGAGATGCAGCTCAAGACCGGCCGTTTCGGCAAGTTCTTCGGTTGCACCAACGCGACGTGCAAGAACACCCGCAAGCTGCTGAAGAGCGGTGACGCAGCGCCGCCGAAAATGGACCCGGTGAAGATGCCTGAGCTGAAATGCGAAAAGGTCAACGACACCTACATCCTGCGCGACGGTGCTTCTGGCCTGTTCCTGGCGGCCAGCCAATTCCCGAAAAACCGCGAGACCCGTGCTCCGCTGGTCATGGAAATTGTGCCGCACAAGGATGAGATCGATCCGAAGTACCACTTCCTCTGCGAAGCGCCGAAGAAAGATCCGGACGGTCTCCCTGCGGTGATCCGTTATAGCCGCAAGACCAAAGAGCAGTATGTGCAGACAGAAGTCGACGGTAAGCCGACTGGCTGGAAGGCGTACTACGACGGCGGCAAGTGGAAGGTTGAAGACAAGCGCCCTGCAGCCAAAGCTTAAAGCGCTGTACACAAAAGGCCGCATGACAACCCTCGGGTTTTCATGCGGCCTTTTTGTTTTGTGCTTGCGGGAGGTGGAGGTGATCCACGACACTGTCCGACCTGTGTGAAGCAATTATTTCGTTGTGGAGGCTGCCGTCATGGCCCACGAACTCTATACCCGTACCAATCAGAAGATTTATTTCGCCGGTCTGTCGCTGGAGGCGCTCGCCAGGGCCGAAGAGGGGCGGGCAATGAACTCTCTGGCGCTGATCCAGGCGGGTCGCGAATCGGCGTTGTTTCACCTGTACGGTGCCCTACTGGGGTTGTGTCATGAAATCGCCGGGTTCTATCGGCTACCGCAGGCCAATGCACCTCGGGTTGAGTTGTTGCTGACTCGTGAAGCCCTCGAAGCCATCGCGATTCCTGAAATGGCTGAGATGGTCGAGCTCGCGCAAAACCCTGAAACCTGGCTGGCCAAGCTGTTGGCGGCCCATGCGGCGCTGTTTCATCCACCCCGCATCCCGCACAAACCTAAAGGCGACGTGACACAGCCGCTGATCCTTGCCGTTAACCTGGATGACGAGGAAGCGCCTGCAGAGTTAAGTCGGGAAGAGTTGGAAAGCTGGCGCCAGAACCTCAAGGGGCTGGCGATCCGGTTTCGCGAAGGGTTGAACGAGTGCTGAAGGATTAAGCGGTAGGGCGGATGCCCCGACGGGGTGTCCGATCAGGGATGAGTGCAAAAAGATATTTACTTGCCATGACATCTGGTCAAGTTGCCGAGCGAAGCCTGACCGATGCCTATATAATCCCCGCCTTTCGTGGAGAACAAACCTTTATGCCAACGTCCTTTCTAGAAATTGTCGAGTTACCAGACGGCCGTATCGAGCTACGCAGGGCCGAGGACGAGGGTTCTCTGGTTACTTTGGATTTCTCCGAGGATGCCAAAGCGTTCCTGCAAGGTCAGTACGTGGAAGTCGCCAAGGCGATGTTGAGCGTCGGCGTTCAGATGGCAGGACGCCTGGTTGAAGGCGAATTTGATAACGATCAGGGTTCTCGCGTCCTTCACTGATCCCGCCCATCGGTTTATGGGAATCGCTACAGGCCGGCTTCTCTATCCTTGGAGAAGCCCTGCGCAGTTCAATGCGCGCATTGTTACTCAGTTAGCCCAATCGAATATTCAAGCTCTGTGCGTCCCCGGTTCGGGCGGCGCTGATCAGCTGTTGCCGTGAAGTCGTGTTCAATGGGTTCAGCCAGCTGACCACCGTGTGGCTGCGGCCCAGGCGCAAGGCTTCGCAAGTCAACTGTTGGGCGCTCTGAGTGCCGCGAGGTTGCAGCAGCAAAATGCGTTCGCGGTTAAGGCCGGCGTCCCGTAGCCAGGTTTGGGTCAAGCTCGCGGGTGGAGCAATCAATGTCAGCCAGCGTGCGTCCTGGTCCTGACTCAGCTCTCTGAGAATCGGTGCCAGAAGGTTCAGGCAGTTCCCGGCTGCACCTCGTAGCGACAGCTCACTGAAGACTTCGGGCTCGGCGCTCCACGGCGACTCGACCACGTCTTTCAGAATCGGCGCCAGGGGTTGCGCCATGAACGCCTCGAACAGCGGCAGTTGGGCTTGCTGTGATGTGTGTGGGAACTGCATAAAGCCTCCTTTAGCGGCGAATCACGCCGACGCTCAAGCCTTCAATCACCAGTTCCTGATCTTTCAGGTTAACTTCGATAGGGGCAAATTCAGGGTTTTCGGCAATCAACCAGACCTTGCTGCCATCACGCTTGAAGCGCTTGACCGTCACTTCGTCGCCGATTCGCGCGACCACGATCTGGCCGTTACGGGCTTCACGCGTGGTGTGCACGGCCAGAAGGTCTCCGTCGAAAATACCGACGTCCTTCATGCTCATGCCATGAACACGCAGTAAATAGTCGGCGCGCGGATGGAAGAAAGCAGGGTTGATGTTGCAGGACTCTTCGATGTGCTGTTGGGCCAGAATTGGAGCACCCGCCGCCACTCGGCCAATGATCGGCAGGGTGGACTCGTCGGCCTTGGCTTCGAAGCCTGGAATACGAATACCGCGGGAAGCGCCCGGGGTCATCTCGATGGCGCCTTTGCGGGCCAGCGCCTTCAGGTGTTCTTCTGCCGCGTTGGGCGACTTGAAACCCAGTTCCTGAGCGATTTCCGCGCGGGTCGGCGGGTAGCCGTTGTCTTCGAGGCAGCGTTTGATGAAGGCCAGAATCTCTGCTTGGCGTGGCGTCAGCTTTAGCATTTTGATCGCTCTGTCTTTTTATACAGTGACTGGGATTATATACAGTGAAAACTTCTTGGCAATGCCCCTTTTTTTGCAGGCCGCCGGACGGTCGATCTGTCTGCCGCTTGAAGCTTTGTCGTTGTGTGGTTAAATAGCTGACCGACCATTCCCAAAACAAACGGCCAAGCTTGACAATACACAGGCTGAAACGTATGTTTCAAACAAGTGTTTGTCAGGCGGAGTAGTCATGGCCCAGTCGGAAACCGTTGAACGCATTCTCGATGCTGCCGAGCAGTTGTTCGCGGAAAAAGGTTTCGCTGAAACCTCGTTGCGTCTGATCACCAGCAAGGCCGGTGTGAATCTGGCGGCGGTGAACTATCACTTCGGCTCCAAGAAGGCATTGATTCAAGCCGTCTTTTCGCGCTTTCTCGGGCCTTTCTGCATTAGCCTCGATAAAGAGCTGGAGCGGCGTCAGGCCAAGCCTGAAAACAAGCCGACACTTGAAGAGCTGCTGGAAATCCTCGTCGAGCAAGCCCTTGTCGTGCAGCCGCGTAGTGGCAACGACCTTTCCATCTTTATGCGTCTGCTGGGTCTGGCGTTCAGTCAGAGCCAGGGCCACTTGCGTCGTTATCTGGAAGACATGTACGGCAAAGTGTTCCGCCGGTACATGATGCTGGTCAACGAAGCCGCGCCACGTATCCCTCCGATCGAGTTGTTCTGGCGCGTGCACTTCATGCTGGGTGCTGCGGCGTTCAGCATGTCGGGGATCAAGGCCCTGCGCGCGATTGCCGAGACCGATTTCGGCGTCAACACCTCCATTGAGCAGGTGATGCGCTTGATGGTGCCGTTCCTGGCCGCGGGCATGCGTGCTGAAACCGGCGTGACCGACACGACCATGGCCACCGCGCAGCTGCGTCCACGTAGCAAGTCCGCCTCGGCTGCCGCCAAGGTTTAACCGCGCACGGGTGGGCGCGGCTGCTGACATCCGCTAAGCTAGCCGCCCATGCCGACTCTCGTTCTGAACCCGTCCCCCATTTGTATCGCCGACCTGCCGGGCATTGCCCAAGGTGGTGCATGCGCGCGGGCCGGGTTTCTCGTTCTCAAGGAATCTCTATGACTGCTGGCCTGCAAGGCTCGTTGATGGTGGACGTCGCCGGTACTTGGTTGACGGCCGAAGATCGCCAATTGTTGCGCCAGCCTGAAGTGGGCGGCTTGATCATTTTTGCCCGCAACATTGAAAACCCGCGCCAAGTGCGCGAGTTGAGCGCCGCGATTCGCGCCATTCGTCCGGATCTGTTGCTCGCGGTGGACCAGGAAGGCGGCCGCGTTCAGCGTTTGCGCCAAGGCTTCGTGCGACTGCCAGCCATGCGCGCCATCGCTGACAATCCGAACGCCGAATACCTGGCTGAGCAGTGTGGCTGGATCATGGCCACCGAAGTGCTGGCCGTCGGTCTCGACCTCAGTTTCGCTCCGGTGCTGGATCTGGATTACCAGCGCAGCGCTGTTGTCGGGACCCGTTCGTTCGAAGGTGATCCGGAGCGCGCAGCGCTGCTGGCCGGTGCATTCATCCGTGGCATGAACATTGCCGGCATGGCCGCCACCGGCAAACATTTCCCCGGTCATGGCTGGGCTGAGGCGGATTCCCACGTAGCCATTCCGAATGACGAGCGTAGTCTCGACGAAATCCGCGCCAACGACTTGGTGCCGTTCGCCAAGCTGAGCAAGCAACTGGCCGCCGTCATGCCGGCCCACGTTATTTACCCGCAAGTCGACTCCCAGCCTGCCGGCTTCTCCCGCCGCTGGTTGCAGGACATCCTTCGCGGCGAGCTGCAATTCGATGGCGTGATCTTCAGCGATGACCTGTCGATGGCGGGTGCTCATGTGGTCGGCGATGCCGCCAGCCGTATCGAAGCCGCACTGACCGCCGGCTGCGACATGGGTCTGGTGTGCAACGACCGCGCCGCTGCGGAACTGGCGCTGAGCGCAGCCCAGCGCCTGAAGATCAAACCGTCCGAGCGTATTGCGCGGATGCGCGGCCAGTCATACGCCAATATCGAATACCGTCAAAACCCACGCTGGCTGGCGGCTGTCGGCGCGCTCAAAGACGCTCAACTGATCGAATAAGGACTTTGGAGTCATGACGGTTTACGCGATTATCGGTGGCACCGGCCTGACTCAACTCGAAGGCCTGAGCATTCGCCAGTCACTGGTTGTGGACACGCCTTACGGTGCACCCTCGGCTGTAGTGCAGATCGGTGAATACGCTGGCAAGGAAGTGCTGTTCCTCGCGCGTCATGGTCATCCGCACCGTTTCCCGCCGCATCAGGTGAACTATCGCGCCAACCTCTGGGCATTGAAGCAGGCCGGCGCGAAAGCGATTCTGGCCGTCAACGCCGTTGGCGGGATTCATACGGCGATGGGCACCGGGCATTTCTGCGTGCCACATCAACTGATCGATTACACCAGCGGTCGCGAACACACCTATTTCGCCGAAGATCTGGAACACGTCACCCACATCGATTTCAGCTATCCCTACAGCGAGCCGCTGCGTCAGCAGCTGATCGCGGCGCTGGCCGCTGAAGGCGTGGGTTACAGCAGTCATGGCGTGTACGCCTGCACCCAGGGCCCTCGGCTGGAAACCGTCGCTGAAATCGCGCGTCTTGAGCGTGACGGCTGCGACATCGTGGGCATGACCGGCATGCCGGAAGCGGCACTGGCGCGTGAACTGGGACTGGATTATGCGTGTCTGGCGCTAGTGGTGAACCCGGCGGCGGGCAAGTCCACAGCAGTGATTACCATGGCCGAGATCGAGCAGGCGCTGCATGATGGGATGGGGAAGGTTAAGTCGACGTTGGCGCGAATGCTAAAAGGCTAAGTGTACAAGACCATCATTGATTCATTTTAATAAGCATCGAGTGTATGTCGGCAATCATCGAGAAACTTCAACAGCTGCCATGGGCGGATGAGTTCAGTCATCGTGCCCTCGACAAAGCGCGTAGATACGCCCATGAGCATCGGGTGAAAATCCTCGAGCTTGATGATGTGTTGGTTCGGGCGACCTGCAGGGGCTCTGAAGGCAACGTCTACGAACAGCACATCGAACTGATTGAAGATGCCAATGGCGATTTTGAGCTGGACTGCTCTTGCTCATGCCCCGTAGTGATTGATTGCAAACATTGCGCAACCGTTATTTATCACTTGCAGGACCTACCGGTCGTGGCGCCTGACAGTTCTGACCCTGTTCACCTGAACCGTGAACTGGAGCGCTGGCTTGACGGAATTCCTTCTGCAAGCAATGCCTCCGATAAGCCGGCGCAGGTAACGAGTACGCGCCTGTTTTACAAACTTCGGGCAACGCCCACTGCCAGGAAATGGACGCTGGAAATTTTCAAGGCCCGTCAGCTCAAGGACAGCCACCTGCAAGACATCAAATCGGTGTACTCGCTGTCGGATACGCTTATTCGGCAACCCGGTTACTTGACTGAACTGGATCTGCGCATCGCCAGGCTGTTGGTCGCTGTTCACTCCCATCATGCCTATTACGCCGGCTATCCCCTGGAAGGCAGCAGTGGCGCTGAACTTATTGAAATGCTGTTGCGAACTTCGCGCCTATTCCTCGATCTCGAACAGCCACAACCTTTAACGCCAGGAATGAGAAGAACCGGCCAATTTATCTGGGCCGAACAGGCCAACGGCAGTTTTCGCCCGCAATGGGGTAGCGACGAAGCCTCGGTGGAAACGATCCTGGCCCTGGAACCCTTGTACTACCTGGACCGCGAGCGTCTGCAAATTGGACCACTGTTCAGTGAACTCGACGAAAAGCTGGCTTGCCACTTGTCCTTGGCTCCCGATATTCCGGCGCGGCAGGCGATGCAGTTCAGCCTTCGGATGAGCGCCGCGACGCGGGTAGCTCCGGCACCCCATGCGCTGACAGAGCGGATCATCGACGGCATTTTTCCTGAGGCTCACCTGACCCTCGCCAGCGGCAAGCGCTACATCCGCTGGCAGCACGAGCCAGAGCACCGTGCGGCATTGGTGTTTACCTACAACGGCCATCAGACGTCGGACCGGAACCCGGAAGTGTTGATCCTTTCCGGGACGGAAACCCAGCGTATCCAGCGCAACCCCGCCGCCGAAAAAGCCTTGCGCCAGGCCCTGCAAAAACACGGTTTTAGAAAGGCTACGCGTAAAAGCAGCCTGGACCGTCCAGGCGAAATGTTCACCCTGCCGGATGATACCGCCTGGCTTGCCTTTGCGCAGGACGGGGTCCCGGCACTGCGGGCGAAAAACTGGCTGATCGATATCAGCGATAACTTTCACTTCAACTTGCAGCCAGTGGAAGAGTGGTATGCCGAGGTCGAGGAAGAGTCGGGGCACCAGTGGTTCGATCTGCAATTGGGGATCGTCGTCAATGGCGAGCGTCACAGCCTGCTGCCGATACTGCTGCATTTGCTGCGTAGCCAGCCACAGTTGATGGACCCCGAAAGCCTGGCTCAACGTAACGATGATGAACAACTGCTGATCGAACTTGGCGTCGGAAATTCAGGTGGCAAGCTCCGAAGCAAAGTCGCGCTGCCCTATGGCCGGATCAAGCCGCTGATGGCCACCCTGGGCGAGTTGTATCTGGGATCGCATCAGGGCGATTCGTTGCGCTTGAGTGCTCCGGATGCCGCGCGCCTGAGTTTGCTGGAAGGCGTTCCGCTGGTCTGGCAGGGCGGCGAGCGACTGCGCAGTTTTGCGCAACGATTGCGCGAGTCGACCCATGTTCAAGTCCCGGCGCCTGTGGGTCTCAAGGCGACACTGCGACCGTATCAGCTCGAAGGCCTGAACTGGATGCAAACCCTTCGCGAGTTAGAGGTCGGCGGCATCCTGGGCGACGACATGGGGCTGGGGAAAACCCTGCAAACCCTGGCGCATTTGCTGACGGAAAAGCAGGCCGGGCGACTTGATCTTCCGGCGCTGGCCGTAATGCCAACCAGCCTGATTCCGAACTGGCTCGACGAAGCGGCGCGCTTTACCCCGCAATTGAAGGTTCTGGCGCTGCATGGCTCCGCCCGGCAAAAAGATTTCGCCAGTCTTGCTGAATACGATTTGGTGTTGACCACCTACGCGCTGCTGCCTAGGGATCTAGAAGTTTTGCATCAACAAGTCTGGAGTGTGCTGATTCTCGATGAGGCGCAGAACATCAAGAACCCGGTCAGTAAAGCTGCTCAGGCAGCCCGCGACCTACAGGCCCGTCAGCGACTGTGTTTATCTGGCACGCCGCTGGAAAACCACCTCGGCGAACTGTGGTCCCAGTTTCACTTTTTACTGCCAGGTTGGCTTGGCGACAGCAAAACCTTCAATCGCGACTACCGCACGCCGATCGAGAAACACGCAAATAGTGAGCGGATGCAACATCTGACGGCTCGGATAAAACCCTTTCTGCTTCGTCGCAAGAAAGACCAGGTAGCAACCGAATTACCGCCAAAAACCGAGATTGTGCATTGGGTTGATCTCAGCGATGGGCAGCGGGATGTGTATGAAACCGTTCGCGTCGCGATGGACAAGAAGGTGCGTGACGAAATAGCCCTCAATGGCGTTGGACGTAGTCAAATCATCATCCTTGACGCGTTACTCAAGCTGCGTCAGGTGTGCTGCGATCTGCGCCTGATCAAAACGCCGCTCACGGCAAAGGTCCTCCGTTCTGGCAGTGGGAAACTGGTCAGCTTGATGGAGATGCTGGAAGAGTTGCTCAGTGAAGGCCGCAAGATTTTACTGTTTTCGCAGTTTACTTCGATGCTCGCATTGATTGAGGAGGAGTTGCGCCGCGTGGTCTCGGTTACTCGTTGTTGACCGGTGATACGACGGATCGGCGCACGCCGGTCAAAGACTTCCAGAGCGGTAAAGTACCGCTGTTTCTGATCAGTCTGAAAGCCGGCGGTACAGGTCTGAATCTGACAGCGGCGGACACGGTGATCCATTTCGATCCATGGTGGAACCCTGCGGTGGAGAATCAGGCGACCGATCGTGCCTACAGGATTGGGCAAAACAAACCGGTGTTTGTTTACAAGCTTATTGCTCGGGGCACAGTGGAGGAGAAAATTCAGGCTTTGCAGCAGGAGAAGGCCGCTCTGGCGGGTGCTGTGCTTGAAGGTGGGACGACCGGAGGATGGAAGCTTGAGCAGACTGAAATTGAGGCGCTGTTTGCGCCGCTGCCCAACTCCAAGTCCTGACAGTGGGTTTCTTCAGTGATGGCCCTTTCGCGAGCAGGCTCGCTCCCACAGTAGGTCTATGGCGTTCCCATCAGGGTGGGCAAACACAGATCCAAATGTGGGAGCGAGCCTGCTCGCGATGGCAATGTATCTGGCAACAAAAGCCTCAGCCTTTTTCCAGCTTATCCGGCAACGGCGCAAACAGCGCTTCAATATCATCACTCTGCAACTTCCAGTCCCCGGTCTTGCGTCCATCCAGAACACCGGCGGCCAGGTCGGATTTTTCTTTTTGAAGATGCTGAATCTTCTCTTCGACCGTGCCCCGGGCAATCATCTTGTAGACGAATACCGGCTTCTCCTGCCCGATACGGTATGCCCGGTCAGTTGCCTGATTCTCCGTCGCCGGGTTCCACCACGGATCGTAATGAATCACCGTATCCGCTTCGGTCAGGTTCAATCCAACACCGCCGGCCTTCAAACTGATGAGAAAAATCTGACGCTTGCCGCTCTGAAAGTCTTTCACCGGTGCGCGTCGATCGCGGGTCTGTCCGGTCAGCAGTGCGTACTCAACGCCACGTTTCTTCAGTTCAACCTCGATTAACGCCAACATCGACGTGAATTGCGAGAACAACAGAATCCGCCGACCCTCCTCGAACAACTCATCAAGCATTTCCATCAAGCTGTCGAGCTTGCCCGAGGTGCTGCCGCGAGTCGGCAGGACGGCATCGTTGACCAAGCGCAAATCACAGCACACCTGACGCAGTTTCAATAGCGCCTCAAGAATGATGATCTGGCTGCGCGCCACGCCTTTGCGGGTGATCTCGTCGCGGACTTTCTTGTCCATCGCCAGGCGCATGGTTTCGTACACGTCGCGCTGCGCTTCGTTGAGTTCGACCCAGTGAATGATTTCAGTCTTCGGCGGCAATTCCGTCGCGACCTGTTCCTTGGTCCTGCGCAGCAGAAACGGTTTGATCCGACCGTTGAGGTGTTGAAGTCTGACTTCGCTGGCGCGCTTTTCAATCGGCACACGGTAATCGCGGTTGAAGCTTTTCACATCGCCAAGCCAGCCCGGCAGCAGGAAGTGAAACAATGACCACAACTCACCCAGGTGGTTTTCCAGCGGCGTACCACTCAGGCATAGGCGCTGGCGCGCATTCAGTTCGCGCGCCGCCTGTGCCGCCTTGCTGTTGGGGTTTTTGATGTATTGCGCTTCATCCAGCACCAGCACATGCAAAGGCTGCGCGGCTAGGCGTTCGACATCCTTGGGCAGCAGCGCATAGGTGGTCAGGATCAAGTCGTAGTCGGCCAGATTATCGAAGTGTTTTTTGCGACTGGCGCCGTACAGCGCCAGCACTTTGAGTTGCGGCGTGAAGTGCGCTGCTTCGTCGAGCCAGTTCGGAATCAGGCTGGTGGGCATCACCACCATGCACGGCCGATCGAGGCGTCCAGCCGCTTTCTCAGTGAGAACATGCGCCAGGGTTTGTAGGGTTTTACCCAGGCCCATGTCGTCCGCGAGAATCCCGCCGACCTCCAGTTGCCGCAACGACTGCATCCAGCTCAAGCCCTCGAGCTGATAGGGGCGCAGGATTGCGTTCAGGCCTTCGGGTGCGGTTGCGGTGTAGTCCTTGATGTCGCGCAAGCGCTGGGCAAAAGTGCGGATCTGTTCGCCACCTTCCCAGAGCAGCGGCAAGTCTTCCAGCGGATTCAGGCGCGTGGCGTCGGCCTTGCTCAGGCGCAACGTGGTTTCGCCGGGCGCCTGCAGATAGAACTCGCCGAGCGTTGCTAGCACGGGCTTTAAGCGGCCGAAGGGCAGGGCGACTTGCAGCGGGCCGTACTCGGAGTTCGGGCGATTGGGGATGTTCACCAGAATCAACTCGTCGTCGCGACGTCGGGCGAGGCGTTCCGGATTGAGAATTTCAGTGTGCGAGCGCATCAGGTTCAACAGGATCGGCAGCAAACTCAGGCGCTCGCCGTTGACGATGATCCCCAGTTCCAGATCAAACCAGTCGCGCTCCGGAACCTGCTCGACAGTGGCGTACCAATCGTCCACGGCGGTCAGGTCGAAACCGAATTCTTCGTCGATCTGCAACTCCCAGCCCTGGGTGCGCAACTTCGGCAATTCATTAAGGGTGAACGTCAGCCACGCACTGTCGTTGACCATCTCGTAAAGTTCGCCGGCGCTTTCCGGCAAGGCTTTGCTTTGTCGGGTGGCAATCTTGAAGCCGAGGATTCGTAACTGTTCCCTGTAGGTCTGTTCGATATCCGGGTGACGTTTTATCCGCAGGGTCTGGGTTTCCTGGCGGATCAGAATGTCGGCGTTCTTTTGTCCAGAAACGTATTCATCCAGATAGCTGAAAGACAGTGCCGCACGATGCTGAATGTAGCGCTGCATCTTGCCGTTGCGCGGTTCAAAGGCGCTGAACTCGATGCTCGCCAACCACAGGCGCGGCACCGGTTGAACGTTATCCACAAGCACTTGCGGCGGTGCTTTCGGACCGCGGTTTTCCAGTACGGCCTGAAGTTTTTCCAGAAGATCGGCATCTTGCGCAGCCGCGGGGTAGGCCAGCGTGTCTTGCACCTTCAGCAACACCGCCGCGCAATGTTTGCAGTTGCTGTGAACCGGGCAGGTGCAGGTCGCGTCGACCATCAGCAAGGTGGCTTTGGCCGACTCACGCAGGCGAATGGTCTGACGGTAAACATTACCGCCCGAGCCTTCGCACGCAGCGGTGATCGTAGCGTCACCGACCTCGACGATCCTGACGCGATTCTCCAGCGCGTAGCGGCGGCCACGCTCCAGGCTTTGTTCCTTGAATCGGCTGACCCATGAAGGTGCCAGGGGTTTGCTCAGGGTCGGGGGCATAGGGACTTCAATCAGTCCGGAATTTCATCGGGGACTGGCCGAGGCGCAGGGGCGGTGAGCGAGGTGATCTTGATCAACAGGCCGAGATGGCCGTTGTCGAGGAAGTTCAGCTGGCCGTTCTTGGTGTGGCTTTCTTGCTTGAGGCGCTCGCTGGCGGTGACCATGCCGTTGGCGTCGATCTGGTTGACCCAGAAATCGGCGTCGACGTCGGTGAAACGCCCCAGTTTCAGGTTCAAAGTACCCTCGATCGGGAACTGGCCGAACTGTTCCGTGCCATCGCTGATCGCGACTTTGCTGGTTTCTTCGCCCAGGTTCTGTTGCCAGGCCTTGTGCAGCAATACGGTGTATTCATTGCTGGCGGTCAATTTTTCCACCTCGCCATTCAGGCTTGGCGTGCGCAGGCTGTCCTTGCTGATGGGTTGGGCGCCGGCGGCCCAGTCTTCCGGTGCCGCGCGACTGACGATGGCGGGCACGGCGTTTTGCCGGACCAGAATCATTTCAATCTGATACAGATCATCGGCAAACGCCGTGGGTGCGAGCAGCGTTATAAGCAGGGGCAATGAGCGAAACAGGCGCATGCGGCGTCCTTCAAGCAGTTTTCGGGATAAGGAGCTCAAGCAGCGCCTCTACAGTATTAAAGCGTTCTTCCGAACGCTCCATCGGCACCATGAATTTAAACATCGTGGCGCCTTCGAATTTATAGCGTTTGGGCTGGCCCTGAATCAGTTTGATCAGTGTCAGCGGGTCGACCGGCGTCTGTGCCGCAAACTCGATGCGGCCACCTTGCGGGCCGCCGTCGACTTTCTTGATGCCCAGCAATTCAGCCTGCAACTTCAGCGCCGTGATGCGGATCAGGTTCTTGGTCGGCTCTGGTAGCAGGCCGAAACGGTCGATCATTTCTACTTGCAGATCTTTGAGGCCGTCTTCATCGGTGGCCGACGCGATGCGTTTGTAGAGAATCAATCGAGCGTGAACGTCTGGCAAATAGTCTTCGGGAATCAACGCCGGTACGCGCAGGTTGACTTCCGGACCACCGCCCAGCGGCTGATCAAGGTTCGGCTGCTCGCCCTTGCGGATCGACTTCACCGCGCGCTCGAGCATTTCCATGTACAGCGTAAAGCCAACCGCCTGGATCTGCCCGCTCTGACCATCGCCCAACAGCTCGCCAGCGCCACGGATTTCCAGGTCGTTGGTCGCCAGCACGAAGCCTGCGCCGAGGTCCTGGGTGTTGGCGATCGCTTCCAGACGCTTTTCCGCATCCGGGGTGATTTGCTGGCGCGGCGGTGTCAGCAGGTACGCATAAGCCTGGTGGTGACTGCGACCGACACGACCGCGCAACTGGTGCAACTGCGCCAGGCCGAACTTGTCGGCACGCTCGATGATGATGGTGTTGGCGCTCGGCACGTCGATGCCGGTCTCGATGATGGTCGAGGCGATCAACACGTTAAAGCGCTTGTGGTAGAAGTCGCTCATCACCTGTTCGAGCTCACGCTCGCGCATCTGCCCGTGGCCGATGCCGATCCGCGCTTCCGGCACCAGTTCGGCGAGGTCGGCGGCGCATTTCTCGATGGTTTTCACGTCGTTGTGCAGGTAGTAAACCTGGCCGCCACGCAGCAACTCACGCAGCAGGGCCTCTTTGACCGTGCTCTTGTTCTGCTCCATGACGAAGGTCCGCACCGACAGGCGACGGGCCGGCGGGGTGGCGATAATCGATAGGTCACGCATGCCCGACACCGCCATGTTCAGCGTGCGCGGAATTGGCGTGGCAGTCAGGGTGAGAATGTCGACTTCACTGCGCAGCGCCTTGAGTTGTTCCTTCTGACGTACACCAAAACGGTGCTCTTCGTCGATGATCACCAGCCCGAGGTTTTTTATCTTCACGTCGTCTTGCAGCAGCTTATGCGTACCGATCACGATGTCGATCTTGCCTTCGGCGAGGTCCGCGACGGCGGCGTTCACTTCCTTGGTCGACTTGAAGCGGCTCATCACTTCCACAGTCACCGGCCAGTCGGCGAAACGGTCGCGGAAGCTGTTGTAATGCTGTTGGGCGAGCAGGGTGGTCGGCACCAGAATCGCCACCTGACGACCGCCATGCACCGCAATGAAAGCTGCGCGCATCGCTACTTCGGTCTTGCCGAAACCGACGTCGCCGCAAACCAGCCGGTCCATAGGCTTCGGCGCGAGCATGTCGGCGCGTACCGCATCGATGGTGGTTTGCTGGTCCGGGGTTTCTTCGAACGGGAAACCGGCGCTGAACGTCGCGTAGTCAGCTTTCGGATCTTCGAAGGCATAGCCTTCGCGGGCGGCGCGACGGGCATAAATGTCGAGCAATTCTGCGGCGACGTCGCGCACCTGTTCGGCGGCTTTGCGTTTGGCTTTTTGCCAGGTTTCGGAACCGAGGCGGTGCAGCGGGGCCAAGGCATCGTCGCTGCCGGTGTAACGCGCGATCAGGTGCAGGTTGGCCACCGGCACGTACAGCTTGGCGCCTTCGGCGTATTGCAGCGTGAGGAATTCGGCGGCCTGATCGTCGATTTCCAGTGTCGCCAGCCCGAGGTAGCGACCGACGCCGTGATCGATGTGCACCACCGGCGCGCCTTCGCGCAGTTCGGTGAGGTTCTTGATGACTGCATCATTGTTGGCGTCGGCGCGTTTTTCGCGGCGACGACGCTGCATCACGCGTTGACCAAACAACGGGCTTTCGGCCACCAGCGCCAAGGCCGGATTATCGAGTACCAGGCCTTCATCGAGCGGGGCGATGGTGATTGCCAGACGCTCCTTGCTCGCGACGAAGTCTGGCCAGCTGTCGACGGTTTTCGGCCGCAGCTTCAGGCGTTCGAGCAATTCCAGCAGCACTTCGCGACGACCCGCTGACTCGGCGGTGAATAGCACACGTCCGGGGAATTCGTCGAGGAAGCCGGCCAGCGCTGCCAGTGGCTGAGTGGCCTTGGCTTCGATGGCCAGGTTCGGCAGTTCCCGCGCCGGGAAACGTTCGCGGCCGACACCGGTTTCCACGTCCTGTTGGCTGGCAACCACACGCGGCCAGCTTTTCAGGCGGGCAAAGCAATCCTCCACCGGCAGGAACAACTCGGCAGGCGGTAATAAAGGACGGGACGGGTCGACACGGCGTTCTTCATAACGATTGCGCACGTCGTTCCAGAAATTCTCCGCCGCCTGCTCGATGCCCGGCAGGGAAAACACTTGCGTGTCCTGCGGCAGGTAATCGAACAGCGTGGAGGTTTCGTCGAAGAACAGCGGCAGGTAGTACTCGATGCCGGCCGGTGTAATCCCGCTGCTCAGATCCTGAAAGATCGGGCAGCGGCGGAAGTCGACGTCGAAGCGCTCGCGAAAGCGTGCCTTGAAGCGGGTGACCGCGTCTTTTTGCAGTGGGAATTCACGCGCTGGCAGCAAGCGGACGGTGTCGACTTTATCGATAGAGCGCTGGTTTTCCGGATCGAATGTCCGCAGCGTCTCGATTTCGTCATCGAACAGGTCGATGCGGAAGGGCAGTTTGCTGCCCATCGGGAACAGATCGATCAGCGAACCGCGCACAGTGAACTCGCCATGCTCGTACACCGTGTCGACGTAGCGATAGCCGCTGGCTTCGAGCCGGGTGCGCATTTGTTCGACATCGAGCTTCTGGCCAACGTCTAGCACCAGGCTGCTGCCCAGCAGGAACTTGGTCGGCGCCAGGCGATGCAGGGCCGTGGTGATCGGCACCACCAGCACGCCATGGCTCAGTTCCGGCAGCCTGTAAAGGGCGGCGATGCGCTGGGAAATAATGTCCTGGTGCGGCGAAAACAAATCGTAGGGCAGGGTTTCCCAGTCCGGGAAGTGCAACACGGGCAAATCCGGGGCGAAGAAACTCAGCTCCTGTTCCAGCCGTTCGGCACTTTGGCTGTCGGCGGTCAGCAGCAGGGTAAAGCGCTTGGCAGCGCTGGCAGCCTCGGCGATGGCCAGGCTGAGGGCGGCACCGGGCAGGTTGCCCCAGTGCTGTTTACCTGCCGCGGCAGGGAGAAGCGGTAGACGCAGAACGGGCACGGAAGGTTGAGCTCCAAGCGTTGCGACAAAGTCGGTAATTGTAGCGGTCCCGGGTGCCGCCTGTCAGTTGCAGACTGTGTCTATTACGCAGGTTTGACGAAATGTAGTGGTAAAGACAAGATCCGCCGGTTTTTTACTGAAAATGGCTGGATATGTAGTGGTAAAACCAACCGGTGTTACGGAGGGTTTCGGACAAGGTAGCGTTGTCTCCAAAAAATTGACTGCGCTGCAAGCCCCGGTTTTATTGGGCTTTAGCGGGGCGTAATTTTTTTGAACAGAAAATTGTTACGGATCGCACGACAAGCGCGCATTGCTACGGGAGGGAGTCGGCGGCATAATGTAGCCCCTTTTTTCTGCCCCTACATGTGGAAGGTTCCCGTGACTCAGAAGCCCGACCAGTGTCTTGGTGAATGGATCGACCGTGAAGCACTCGCAGAAGCGATGATTCCGCTTATCGGTCAGCTCTACCGCAATAACAACGTGGTGAGCTCGATCTATGGCCGCAGCCTGATCAACCGTTCAGTCATTGCGATTCTCAAAGCTCACCGCTTTGCTCGTCATCGTCAGTCCGATGACAGTGAATTGTCCGTCCACGAAACATTCCCGCTGCTCAAAGCGATGAGCGAGCTCAAGCTCGGCGCCGCTTCGGTAGACCTGGGCAAGCTTGCGGTCAAGTTCAAGGCCGAAGGCAAAGGTCGTACTGCCGAGCAGTTCGTCCGTGAAGAACTGGCTGACGTGGTTGGTCAGCAGAACGTTGCCGCTCGCAAAGGCACCGACGTTGTCCTGTACGGCTTCGGTCGTATCGGCCGTCTGCTGGCGCGCATCCTGATCGAGAAAACCGGTGGTGGCGACGGCCTGCGTCTGCGCGCCATCGTTGTCCGCAAGGGCGCCGAGAACGATCTGGTCAAGCGTGCAAGCCTGCTGCGTCGTGACTCGGTTCATGGTCCGTTCGATGGCACCATCACCATTGATGAAGCCAACAGCACCATCACCGCCAACGGCAACCTGATCCAGGTTATCTACGCGAAAAACCCGACTGAGGTGGATTACACCCAGTACGGCATCAAAGACGCACTGCTGGTGGACAACACTGGTGTATGGCGTGACGCCGATGGCCTGGGCCAACACCTGGCTTGCCCGGGTATCGACCGCGTTGTTCTGACCGCGCCGGGTAAAGGCAAGCTGAAGAACATCGTTCACGGCATCAACCACGGTGAAATCACCGCTGACGACAAGATCGTTTCTGCCGCTTCCTGCACCACCAACGCCATCGTGCCGGTGCTGAAAGCTGTGAACGACAAGTTCGGCATCATTAATGGTCACGTTGAAACCGTTCACTCGTACACCAACGACCAGAACCTGATCGACAACTTCCACAAAGGCGATCGCCGTGGCCGTAGCGCCGCGCTGAACATGGTAATCACCGAAACCGGTGCTGCCACTGCTGCTGCCAAGGCACTGCCTGAGCTGGCCGGCAAGTTGACCGGTAACGCGATCCGCGTTCCGACGCCAAACGTGTCGATGGCCATTCTCAACCTGAACCTTGAGAAAGCCGCTACCCGCGAAGAGATGAACGAGTACCTGCGCTACATGGCGTTGCACTCCGATCTGCATAAGCAAATCGATTACGTCAACTCGCAGGAAGTGGTTTCCACCGACTTCGTTGGCTCGCGCCACGCAGGCGTTGTGGACGCTGAAGCGACCATCAGCCAAGACAACCGCGTTGTTCTGTACGTTTGGTACGACAACGAATTCGGTTACAGCTGCCAGGTTGTACGCGTGATGGAAGACATGGCCGGTGTAAACCCGCCAGCATTCCCGCGCTAAGCGTTAGCTACACATGAAAACGCCCCGACTTTGGTCGGGGCGTTTTTGTTTGCGGGTTACTTATATCTTTTTAATCTGTCTTGTCGAAAATTAATAATTATCTAAAAATAGATACAAAGTTCATTTAATTATTAAAAATAAAAAACTCCAATAAAATAACAAGTTGTCTGCTGAAGGATGCTCGGTAGTTGATCTGGATCCAATTTGTCGTGCGGTACATATTTGACGTCATTTAATTGTTTGAGCCGAATGCTTGACACTCTTCGGCGCTGAATCTAGTGTCGCCAATGACAACGCCCGCTCTGCATCGGGCTTTGTAGTCTTGTCATTACTGCGTTACATAGCAACTCTCCAAAAAGACAGGAATCCCATTCCTGCTCACATCACTATAAAAGCCCAATAAACGCTGTCGGCTTAGTTGTCGGCCGTAGAATCAATTTGTTTTGCTCACCCTGCCAAAAGTGTTTCGTGGTCACGGCCAGCGCTTGCCTGACTTATTTGCGGTTGGTTTATAGGGAGAGCCAAACATGGCAGAAGAACGCTCGAAGTTATTGTCATTGTTGCCACGCCTGGTGGGTTTGGGGGTCCTTGGATTCATCGTCTGGTTGTTGCTGTCGACCCTGCTTATGCCACTGGTATCGGCCTCTGCCACACGGGCGATTTTGAATGCGCCAGTGATTTTGCTGACCACACCGATCGATGGTGTGGTGAGTTCGTTGGCGGTCAAACCCGGCGCGACGTTCACCCAAGGGGAGAAAATCGCGGTGGTGGAAAACCCGCGAGCGAATCAGGAAACCTTACTCACCCTGCAAACCCGACGCCTGACCCTGGAGCAACAGCTGTCGTCCTCGGCCAGCCAGGCTGAACACGATCAGCGCTATTACGAGGAACTGGAGAAAACCAGTGAGCAATACCAGGCGGCGTTTCATACCCGTCAGCTCTTCACCCAAAAAGCCCTGAAAGCCGAAAACAGCGCCGCCAGCGCACGCTTGATGGATGCCCAGGAAACGGTCGAGCGCAATCTGGAGTTGTTCGTCCAGGGCGCGGTGAGTGGTGCGGTGGTTGCTTCGTCGAAAGCGCAGTTGGCTTCGTTGCAAGGCGCCGCCGAGTCCGTGCGCTCGCAGTTGCGGATCACTGATGGCGACGTCAGTGCAGCGAACAAACAGGTGTACCTCGACCCTGATCAATTGCGCATGTTCGACCTCAGCGCGCAGATGACCACACTGAAACTCAGTCTGGAGAACCAGGCGCGCAACCGGGCGACTTATCAACAGGAGCTCGACAACCTCAACCAACTGATTGACACCGAGCAGAGCCGGGTCAACTTGATGGCCGGCTACGACGTCGTGGCATTTTCGCCCGGTACCGTTCAGGAGTTGCTGGCGCCTCAGGGCACGCTGGTGCAGGCCGGCTCGACTTTGCTGCGTGCCACCGATTGCGCGCAAAGCTATGTGATTGCGGTGTTCCCCGAACGCATGGCGAGCAAGATTGACCGCGACAGCGTGCTCACCGTGAAGATCCGCGGCTTGAATGAGCCGCTCAAGGCCAACGTGGTGCAGTTGTTGTCCAGCGCTTCGGACATTCGCGCCAACACCTACAGCGTGCCGTTCCCGTATGCCGAGCAAAACTCGGTATACGTGGTCGGGACCTTTGCCGCTGACCTCACGCAGAGCCAGCGAGCCATGACCTGCAATCCTGGATTGTGGGCCAGCGCCGAGGTGTCGCGACCATGAGATTTTTTTTGCGAGGGGTGGTGGGGCTGATGCTGATCGGTAGCGGGGCGTGCGCACTGGCGGCGCAAGCCCGGCCGCAATTGGCGGCGATGACCTGCGCGGCGCTGGATCAGGCGGTGACGTCACAGCCGGCAGGTCCGGTATTGGTGGCCAGTTATCCACCGCTGCAAGGGCATCCGGTACCGATCCTCGCCCTGCAAGGCGTGGCGTTTACTTACGACAATGCCTTGGCGAGCATCGCCTTGTTTGCCTGTGGCAAGGCCGAATCGGCGCGGCGGATTGCCGATGCGCTGGCGTTCGCCACTCAGCACGATCCGGAGTATCAGGACGGGCGGCTGCGCAATGCCTATGCTGCGGGGCCGGTGAAGGCGCCGTCGATGAAGTTGCCGGGGTATTGGAGCATCGAACGCAACGCCTGGAATCAGGATGCCTATCAAGTCAGCAGCGCCACCGGTAATCAGGCGTGGGCGGCGTTGGCGTTGCTTGAGGCTTTTCGCCAAAGCGGCGAGGCGTCCTACCTTGAGGCGGCACGAAAAGTCCTGCAGTGGTCGCAGAAAAACACCTACGGCGGTCAATCCCCGGCCGGGTTCAGTGGTGGCTTCTACGGATACTTTTCCAAACAGGTCCAGCAGAACTGGAAGTCCACCGAGCACAACGTCGATCTGGCGGCCGCCTGGTCGGCGCTCGATGCGGCGGCGCCGGATCAGGAGTCGGCGAAGCAGGCACGGATTGCCCGGCAGTTTGTGTCGAGCCAGTGGGATACCGGGGAAGGGCGCTTCCTGATCGGTACCGGCGCGGACGGCCAAACCTCTGATCGGGTGCGCTCCGGGCTGGACGCGCAGATCTGGCCGTTGATTGCCTTGCACGATCCACCGAAGGATTGGCGCCGGGTCTTCGCGTTCATTGATCGCGCCCACAGGTCGGGTGACGGCTACGGCTTCAACCGCGACCCCGATGGCCTATGGACCGAAGGCACCGCCCAGGCGGCGGCCGTCGCGCAATTGAGTGGCTTGGGCGACAAGGCCCAGCCCCTGTGGAGCGTGCTGCTCGCCCAGGAGGCCGGCAACGGTTGGCTGTTTGCAACCCCGGCACCGCGCATCAGTACAGGATTGGCCATCGGCCCGGACTCGCTCACCAATGACTTTTTCTATTACCACCTGCCTCACTTGGGCGCCACGGCGTGGGCGGCGATTGCGGCCACCGGCGTCAATCCCTTTACCGGTTCGCTAGAGGTTGACTGACATGCAGGCACTGGACTCGCTGCAACTGTTGCAAATCAATTTCTGGACGCTGGCGGCGGTGATTTTGTTCACCTGCCTGACGCATCGGGACCAATGGGCTGCGCGTGCGGGGTTCGGCGGCATCACGGCGTTGTTGCTGGTCAACTACGCCGCCTGGCGAATTCGCGACACCTTGCCCGACGGCCATTCCGGGTTTGCCACGGTCTGGGCGTATGCCTTTTTGTTTTTTGAAATGCTGGCGATTGGTTACACGCTATTTTCCATCGTCGTCATGCTCTGTCGCTCGGACCACAGCAAGGACGCGGATGCCGGTGAGCGACGGTTGCGTGCGCAAGGCGCGAACGTGCCGGGAGTGGATGTGTTCATCGCTACCTATAACGAGGGCCTGGAAATCCTCGAAAAAACCATTATTGCCGCCCAGGCCATCGATTACCCGAATTTCACCATTTGGGTGCTCGACGATACTCGCCGCGACTGGTTGCGCGACTACTGCGCCGAGGTCGGCGTGCAGTACGCGCGTCGTCCCGACAATGCCCACGCCAAGGCCGGCAATCTGAACAACGGTTTGCGCCAGTCGGCGGCCGGCAGCAATTCGCCGTACATTCTGGTGCTTGATGCCGACTTTGCGCCGCAGCAACCCATCCTCATGCGCACCCTGGGGTTGTTCGACGACCCGAAGGTCGGCCTGGTACAGACGCCGCAGTTCTACTACAACCCCGATCCGATTCAGCACAACCTCGGCACGTCTGCCTGCTGGGTGGATGAGCAACGGGTGTTCTTCGATGTGTTTCAACCGGCGAAGGATGGCTGGGATGCGGCGTTCTGCGTCGGTACGTCCTTTGTGGTGCGGCGCGATTTGATCAACGAAATCGGCGGTTTTCCTACAGGTTCAGTCTGCGAAGACATCTACACCACCTACCGACTGTTGCAAAAAGGCTACGTCACCCGTTGGCTGAACGAGCGTTTGTCGATCGGTCTGTCTGCCGAAGGCTTGACCGAGTACATCAATCAGCGCGGGCGCTGGTGCCTGGGAACGATCCAGGTGGCGCTGCTCAAGGATGGGCCGTTGCGCGGCGGCGGGTACACGCTCAATGACCGCTTGCACTACCTGCATGGGCTGATGCACTGGTTTTCCAAGCCGTTCATTTTGATGATGCTGGTGTCGCCGGTGCTGTATTGGTACTTCGGCATCGCCGGGTTCTACGCCAACCCGATGGACTTCCTCGCCTTCGGCATGCCGGCGCTGATTGCGTTCTGGGGTTACGGGACGTGGGTGACGGACCGGCGCACCTTGCCGATTTTCACCGAGGTCACGCAGATCGTTGCTTCACTGGCCGTGACGGCCACCATTGCCAGCGCCATGATCCGGCCGTTCGGGCGGCCGTTCAAAGTCACCGCCAAGGGCCTGGACCGGACGAAAACGATGGTCCACTGGAAGTTGTTCGGGTTCTTTTTTGCCTTGACCCTGTTTTCGCAGATTGGCGCTTACATCGCCATCAGCACGGCGGCTGCGTTCGACGGCAACATGCTGTTCAACCTCTGCTGGACTGTGGTTGCGCTGATCTACAACCTGGCGACGCTGGTGACGTGCGTCGACCGGCCACGGTTGCACGGCGAGGAGCGTTTTCCGTTCGACAAACCCACCGGGTTTCGCTTCGGGGGCAAAGTCCTGCCCGGTCGCCTGGTGGACATTTCCCTCAGTGGCATGTCCTTGACTTGTGCCTTCGCCTCCTCAATCAAACCGGGGCTGTGCGGCCAAGTGTGGATCGACAAGCTAGGTTGGCTAGACGTGGAAGTCATGCGCAATCACGGCGACGACCGTTTGGGCTTGCGGTTTGCCGATCTCGATGAAGCGCTGCGGCGGCGTCTGATTGCGCGACTGTTCAGTGATGCAACGATCAACGTCGTCAGCAAAGCCGAGCCGGGCCAAGCCTTCAGCACCTTGCTGCAGCGATCGTTACTCGGGGAAAAACGCCTGGCGCCGCGCGCTCCCACGCCGGTCAAGGCTCCGTCCTACGTCTCGCCACCTCGTTGGCGGCCGGTCAGTGTCCGCGCGCGCAAACAACCACTGCCGTACATCAGTGTCGGTCGCTCAGGCCTGTGGACGTTGCTTCTTTCTCCCTTGCGAGCTTTGCTCGGCCAGCGTTTTTAGGTGCGCGCTATGAACAGTTGCTTATCCACGTCATGTTTCATGTCTTTGCTGTTGCTCGGTGGTTGTTCGCTGGAGCCGACCTACGAAAAACCCGATGCGCCGATCGATCAACAGTGGCCGGCCAATACGGCGGGTGAGTGTTGCAGCGGCAAGCAGGCGTTCGATAAAGACTGGCGCGGTTTTGTGGTCGATGACCGCCTGCGCCAACTGATCGAAATGGCGTTGGCCAACAACCGAAGTCTGCGTCAGTTCGCGGCCAGCGTGGAAGAAGCGCGGGCCGGTTATGACAGTGCGCAGTCCGGGCTTTTTCCTACGATTGGCATCGACACGTACGCCGGGCGCAGCAAACTGCCGCCATTGGTGCGCACGCCGGGCGGTGGCGATACGGCCGGCAGCATCGCCAACACTTTTCAGGCCACCGGTGGTTTTACCTCGTACGAGTTGGACCTGTTCGGCCGCCTGCGCAGTCAACGCAATGCCGCAGGGGCGCGTTTCGAGGCCTCCGAAGCGGATTACCAAACGGCGCGCCTGGCGCTGATCGGCGAAGTCGCCAGTACCTGGTTGAGCCTCAAGGCCAATCAACATCTGCTTGATCTCGCGCAGAACACTTACCAATCCCAAGACCGCTACGGACAACTGTTGCGCAAGAGCTACAACCTCGGCTCCAGTGCCCGAATCGACGTTCACCAGGCCGATGCGCAAACCAACACGGCGGCGGTGCAGGTCAACACCTATCGCATGCAAGTGGCGCAGAACACCAACGCTTTGCGCGTGCTGGTCGGCCAACCGGTGCCGCTGGGCTTGTTACCCACGGGTGTGTTGGGGGAGCAATTGGCGACGCTGGACGTGCCGGCGGGGTTACCGTCGGCGCTGGTTGAGCGGCGGCCTGACATCATGTCCGCCGAGGCCCAGTTGCGCGCCGCCAACGCCGATATCGGCGCGGCGCGGACCGCGTACTTCCCGACCTTTTCCCTGACCTCGGCGCTGGGCAGCCTGACCGGCGATTTTTCCCGATTGCTCAGTGGCCCGGCCGAGTTCTGGTCGGTGGCTCTGGCGGGTTCATTGCCGTTGATCGATGGTGGAGGGCGCAGGGCGCAGGTAGATGCCAGTCATGCGCGTTTCGATGGGCGGGCAGCGGCGTATGAAGCCACGGTGCAGAATGCCTTTCGCGAGGCGGCCGATGCGCTGAATGCGCGGCAGGAAATGCTCACGCAAGTCGAGTTCCAGAAAAAACTGGTGGGCGATTATCAGGAAGCCTACCGGCAATCGCGCCTGCGCTTCGAGGCGGGGCTGGACAGCTATTTTTCCACCATGGATGCCCAGCGTTCGTTGTTCGATGCGCAGCAGAAATGGGCGCAGCTGGAATTGGCGCGGGAGATTAATCAGGTGACGCTGTACAAGGCGCTGGGGGGCGGGTGGAGTCAGTCGTTGAAGATGGCGGATCGTTAGAGTTGTGGTGATTTTGCGGGCCTCATCGCGAGCAGGCTCGCTCCCACAGGGATTCTGTGAACGGCACAGATCAAATGGGGGAGCGAGCCTGCTCGCGATGGCGATCTATCGAGTGCCGCCGACGACTGCCGCTTGCGCAGTCCGCAACTCATGCTTGTTGCCCCGGAACAGCACCAGCGTCGCGATCAACCCCAACCCCAACACCGCTGCGCCACTCAGCCAGATCCCCGGTGCTGCCTTGTTGTCCGGCACGTGAATCAGATAAGTGCACAGCGAATTACGATTTACGGGCAGACCACATTTCTATCGCATAATGGCCGGCCTTGGCGTTGTGTCAGGAGACTTTTCAAGGAGTGTGGGTTTGAATTGGCAGCGTGTGGGGCTCGCGATGTTGATTGGTATGTTGTCCGGCTGCGGCAGCGGCAATTCCATGGAAAGCTTCGGCGGCCCGACCATGGGCAGCACTTATTCGATCAAATACCTGCACCACGTGGGTCTGCCTGCCCCGACAGATGTCCGCGCGCAGGTCGAAAGGATCCTCGCTGACGTCGACCAGCAAATGTCGACTTACCGCAGCGACTCGGACATCGAGCGCTTCAACGATTTACCCGCTAACCGCTGTCTGGCAATGCCCGCGCCGATCCTCGAATTGGTCCGCGTCGGTGAACAGCTGTCCAAACAAAGTGAAGGTTCCTACGATTTGACGGTAGAGCCGTTGCTCAATCTCTGGGGCTTTGGTCCGCAGGCCCGTGAAGAAAAAGTCCCGACAGCCGAAGCGCTTGCCGAAGTACGGCAGCGTGTCGGTCATGGCCATCTGCGTATCGACGGTGATCAGCTGTGTAAGGACGCCGCCGTCGAGGTTGACTTCAACAGCATTGCTGCCGGATATACCGTCGACACTATTGCCGCAAAACTTGATCAAGCGGGCATCCACGACTATCTGGTCGAAGTCACCGGCGAACTCAAGGCTGCCGGCCGGAAGCTTGACGGCTCGCCGTGGCGTATTGCCCTGGAAGAGCCTCGGGATGACCGGCAAGTGGCCGAGCGCATCATTGCGGTCGACGGTTTTGGACTGTCCACGTCCGGCGACTATCGCAATTATTTCGAGCAAGGCGGGCGGCGTTATTCCCACACCTTCGATGCCCGTACCGGTGCGCCTGTCCTACACACCCTGACGTCAGTCACGGTGATTCATCCTTCAGCGCTGATGGCCGATGGACTATCGACGCTGCTGCTGATTCTCGGCCCTGAACGGGGTTGGGACTATGCCCAGGCGCATGACATCGGTGCATTCTTTGTGATTCGTGCCGATACAGGTTTCGTCACACGAACCAATCAGGCTTTTGAACGCCTCAGTGGCGGTAAAACCGAGTGATGGCAGCGATTCAAGCGCTGAAGACTGGCGTTGTAGTGCAGGCAAAACTAGCCTACGACGCGACCAAGGGTTAATGTGCGCGGCGTTGACGCTTCTATAGACTGTGTCCGGGTTCTGCATTGACCCCAAATTGTTCCTTCACGCCACAGATCGGCGTGATTTAGCCGCAGGGTGCCGATGGCGCCGCGGCCTGTTCTGAGGAGTACGCATGGCTGTCTACAACTACGACGTGGTGGTGCTGGGTTCCGGCCCGGCGGGAGAAGGCGCGGCAATGAACGCCGCCAAAGCAGGGCGCAAGGTGGCGATGGTCGATAGCCGTCGTCAGGTCGGCGGCAACTGCACTCACTTGGGTACCATCCCGTCCAAGGCACTGCGTCACTCGGTCCGGCAGATCATGCAGTTCAACACCAACCCGATGTTCCGGGCCATTGGTGAGCCGCGCTGGTTCTCGTTCCCGGACGTACTGAAAAGCGCCGAGAAAGTCATTTCCAAACAAGTCGCTTCGCGCACTGGCTACTACGCCCGTAACCGTGTCGACGTATTTTTCGGCACCGGCAGTTTCGCCGACGAGCAAACCATCGAAGTGGTCTGCGCCAACGGAGTGGTCGAAAAGCTGGTCGCCAAGCACATTATCATCGCCACCGGCTCGCGTCCTTATCGCCCGGCGGACATCGATTTCCACCACCCGCGTATCTACGATAGCGACACCATCCTCAGCCTCGGCCACACTCCGCGCAAACTCATCGTTTACGGCGCTGGCGTGATCGGTTGCGAGTACGCCTCGATCTTCAGTGGTCTGGGTGTTCTGGTTGAGCTGGTGGATAACCGCGGTCAGTTGCTGAGCTTCCTCGACTCGGAAATTTCCCAGGCGTTGAGCTACCACTTCAGCAACAACAACATCACGGTCCGTCACAACGAAGACTACGACCGCGTCGAAGGCGTGGACAACGGTGTGATCCTGCACCTCAAGTCCGGCAAGAAGATCAAGGCCGATGCCTTGCTCTGGTGCAACGGCCGTACCGGTAACACCGATCAGTTGGGTCTGGAAAACATCGGCGTGAAGGTCAACAGCCGTGGCCAGATCGAAGTGGATGAAGCCTACCGCACCTGCGTACCGAATATTTACGGTGCCGGTGACGTGATTGGCTGGCCGAGCCTGGCGAGTGCCGCGCATGACCAGGGTCGTTCCGCCGCTGGCAGCATCGTGGATAACGGTAGCTGGCGCTTCGTGAATGATGTGCCGACCGGCATCTACACCATTCCGGAGATCAGCTCGATCGGCAAGAACGAGCAGGAGCTGACCCAGGCCAAGGTGCCGTACGAAGTGGGCAAGGCGTTCTTCAAGAGCATGGCGCGTGCACAAATCGCAGGCGAGCCGCAAGGCATGCTGAAGATCCTGTTCCACCGCGAAACCCTGGAAGTGCTGGGCGTACACTGCTTCGGTTATCAGGCGTCGGAGATCGTGCACATCGGTCAGGCGATCATGAACCAGCCGGGCGAGCTGAATACGTTGAAGTATTTCGTCAACACGACGTTCAACTACCCGACCATGGCCGAAGCCTATCGGGTAGCGGCATACGATGGCCTCAACCGGCTTTTTTGAGCGGCTCCGGCCGGTGGCCTGAGCCGGCCGGGGAGACCGATTTCAGCAATTCTCGAGCGTGGCGCTGGCCAAACCGGGAAAGTCTGTAATCAGGCTGTCAACGCCGAAGTCGGCGAGTCTGCGCATTAGCGCGGGCTCGTTGACTGTCCACACCGACACATGCAGCCCCTGACGCTGCGCCTTCTGCAGGCGTTCTGGCGTACACAGGGTCCAGTTCAACGCCAGAATTTCACAGCCATAGCTTTGCGCGACCTTCAGCGGGTCGAGCCAGGCGTATTCGGCCACCAGTCCGCGAGACACGTCCGGCACCAGGTCCAGCGCAGCTTTGAGCACTTCGCGTGAACTTGAGGTGATCGTGACCTTGTCGAGCAGGCCGAAACGCTGAGCCATTTCACGAATCGCCAGCACGGTAGTGGCAGCTCGGGTGCGTGAGGCGCTTTTGACTTCCAGTTGCCAGTGATCGAAGTCGCACTTCTCGAACAATGCTTCCAGCGTCGGGATCGGGCAGGGTTTGATCCAGCCTGGGCCGCCGTTGCGCGCGTCATAAGTCACCAGTTCGGCCGTCGTATGCTCGACGACCTTGCCGCGCCGGTCGGTGGTGCGCTTGAGTGTCGGGTCGTGGATGACCATCAACTCGTTGTCCATGGACAGGTGCAGGTCCAGCTCGCAACGACGAACGCCGTGCTTGAGGCATTCCTGAAAGCTGGTCAGGGTGTTTTCCGGTGCTTCGCCCTTGGCGCCGCGATGGCCGTAGATGAGGGTCACGGTTCTTCCTTAAATTAAATGCCTGATTCGTTTACACGGGCCAGTCGTCGTTCCTGGGCCTGCTTCTGCAAAATGTAACGGGCCAGCAACTGCCGCTGAGCATCGGTCGGGCGTTCGAACTCGGTGCCGACATCAAAACTGTCAGCCTTGCGGTCGCAATGGATGACGCGGGCTCGCAGCAACAGGCCGAGGGCTTGCGGCATCAGCACCAGCTTGACCGACAGGTGCGCGCCCACGGCAATAGGCGTCGGATGCAGGAACTCGATGCCGCCTTCGGAAATGACCACCGGCTGCGGCTCGTCGATCTGCCCAAGCACAGTAATTGCGATCACCTGGCTCAGTAAATCGATGCGTTTGTTCTGGGATTTCAGGAACGCCGCGAGGTTCCGGTCGCGTTCACTGATCTGGCGTAACAGGTGTTGCGACTCGAATTCGCTCAGGTGCAGCTCGCTGAGCAAATTGAACAGTGGAGAAGCATCCTGCAACACTTCCTGGCCTGCGGCCTCGGGAGCTGACAGGGTCCGAATTTCCAGTGCGATCGTGTCCTCGATACGGTAGTATTCGCGGCGATCTTCTTCATCTAATGTCGACATGGCGAACCCATGGTAGCGGCGGTGGTCTGAGTGTAAAGCTGGTTATCGACCCCCGCCACAAGGACGTTCCTTTTCCCTCCGAACAAGCCCCGACATGTTCAGACCTCTCTTCGTATTTATTGGCACGCGTTATACCCGTGCAAAGCGTCGCAATCATTTTGTGTCGTTCATTTCCCTGACTTCGATGATCGGACTCGCCCTCGGCGTGGTGGTGATGATTGTCGTGCTGTCGGTCATGAACGGCTTCGATCATGAGATGCGCACCCGCGTGCTGGGCATGGTGCCCCACGCGACCATCGAGTCCGGTGAGCCGATCAGTGACTGGCAAAGCCTGGCTGCCAAGGTCAAGAAGAACTCGCAAGTGACGGCCGTGGCGCCGTTCACTCAGATGCAGGGTTTGCTGACCAATAACGGCAAAGTCTCCAAAGTCCTGCTCAATGCCATCGATCCTGCGCTGGAGCGCAACGTCTCGATCATTGATAACTTCATGCAGCAGGGCAAACTCGACGATCTGGTCCCGGGTGAGTTCGGTATCGTCATCGGCGACAAGGCAGCAGCCAAGCTCGGCGCCGTCATCGGCGACAAGCTGACGTTTGTCGCCCCGGAAGTCACCGTGACCCCGGCCGGCATGTTCCCGCGCATAAAACGCTTTACCGTGGTCGGCATCTTCCATGTCGGCGCCGGTGAGCTGGATGGTTATCTGGGCATCACCAACTTGCAGGATCTGGCCAGGCTGCACCGCTGGAAGCCGGATCAGGTGCAGGGCATTCGCCTGAAGTTCGACGACCTGTTCCAGGCGCCGCGCACCGCATGGAGCATCGCCCAGCAGCTCGGCGAAGACCATTTCTACGCCCGCGACTGGACGCGCACCCATGGCAATCTATATCAGGCGATCCGCATGGAAAAAGCCATGATCGGTCTGCTGTTGCTGCTGATCGTCGCCGTTGCCGCGTTCAACATCATTTCCACACTGGTGATGGTGGTGAACGACAAGAAGGGCGACATCGCAATATTGCGTACCCTGGGCGCCACGCCGCGCACGATCATGGCGATCTTCATGGTGCAGGGCACCGTCATCGGGGTGGTCGGGACGCTGATTGGCGCCGTGGTCGGGATTTTCGCTGCGTTGAACGTCAGTGCCGCGATCTCGGCCCTCGAAGGCCTGATCGGCCATAAATTTCTCAACGCCGACGTGTACTTCATTGATTACCTGCCGTCGCAAGTGCAGAGCCAGGACGTCTTGATGGTCTGCGGCGCCGCGTTGGTCCTGAGTTTCCTCGCCACCCTGTATCCAGCCTGGCGTGCCGCGCGCACCCAGCCTGCGGAGGCGCTACGTTATGAGTGAGTCGGGCATGAGTGATAAAGCAATCTTGAGCTGCCGCAACCTGGGCAAATCCTATGAGGAAGGCCCGGAGTCGGTTGAAGTCCTGGCCGGTCTGCAACTGGAGTTACACCCAGGCGAGCGCGTGGCCATTGTCGGCACCTCGGGTTCGGGCAAAAGTACCTTGCTCAACCTGTTGGGCGGTCTCGATACGCCGACCAAGGGCAGCGTCTGGCTCGACGGCGAAGAGCTTTCGGCATTGAGTGAGAAAAATCGCGGCTTGCTCCGTAACCGTTCCCTCGGGTTCGTGTACCAGTTCCACCACTTGCTGCCGGAATTCACCGCGCTGGAAAACGTCTGCATGCCGTTGCTGATCGGCAAAACTGCGATCCCGGAAGCGCGTCAGCGCGCCACGGCATTGCTGGAGCGGGTAGGGCTGGGTCATCGTCTGGAGCACAAACCGTCTGAATTGTCCGGTGGCGAACGTCAGCGCGTGGCCATTGCCCGTGCCCTGGTGAACAAGCCGGGCCTGGTGATGCTCGACGAGCCGACCGGCAACCTCGACTCCCATACCGCCCAAGGCATTCAGGATTTGATGCTGGAACTCAGCACGTCGATGCGCACCGCGTTCCTGGTGGTGACCCACGACATGAACCTGGCCCGCCAGATGGATCGCGTCCTGCATTTGCAGGAAGGTTGCCTGACGCCCATCTGATTGAGCAAAACCCGACGTACCAGACGGTACGCCGGGTCTTTTATTTTTATACGGTGCCCCAGCGAATGTTCAGACCGTTATCGATCTTCATCGGCGCGCGCTATACCCGCGCCAAGCGCCGCAATCGCTTTGTTTCCTTCATCTCGATGACTTCGATGATCGGCCTCGCCCTCGGCGTGCTGGCAATGATTGTGGTGTTGTCGGTCATGAACGGTTTTCAGCGCGAAATGAGCTCGCGCATCCTCGGCATGGTGCCGCACGCGACCATCGTCGGCGTGAACCCGATCGACGATTGGCAGCCTGTCGCAGCGGCCGCGATGAAAAACCCGCAAGTGACGGCGGCTGTGCCGTTCACCGAGATGGAAGGCATGCTGTCTTACAAGGGCACGATGCAGCCGATCCAGGTCAGCGGCGTCGACCCGGCACAGGAAGGCAAGGTGTCGATCGTTGCCCAGCACATTGTTCAGGGGCGTCTTGATGCCTTGAAACCTGGTGAATTCGGTGTGGTGATCGGAGAGATCACGGCGCGCCGTTTTCGTTTGAACGTCGGCGACAAGCTCACCCTGATCGTGCCGGAAGTCAGTACCGCACCGGGCGGGATTACCCCGCGCATGCAGCGCCTCAACGTTGTTGGTGTGTTCAAGGTCGGTGCTGAACTGGACGGTTCGATGGCGTTGATCCACGTCGCCGATGCCGCGCAGATGCAGCATTGGGAACCGAATCAGGTACAGAGCGTGCGTCTGGCAGTGAAAGATTTGTACGCCGCGCCGCAAGTATCGAGCGACATCGCCAGCAGTTTGGGCGCCGCATACAAGGCTGACGACTGGACCCATACCCAAGGCAGTCTGTTCAGCGCCATGAAAATGGAAAAAACCATGATCGGTCTGCTGTTGCTGATGATTGTCGCGGTGGCGGCGTTCAACATCATCGCGACCTTGATCATGGTGGTGAACGACAAGGGCGCGGACATCGCGATCCTGCGCACCATCGGCGCCACGCCGGGGCAGATCATGGCGATCTTCATGGTCCAGGGGACAGTGATCGGGGTTGTCGGGACCTTGATCGGCGGCGTGCTTGGGGTGATTGCGGCGTTGAACGTCAGTGAACTGGTGGGCTGGATTGAGCGGGTGAGTGGGCAGCACATCTTCAGTTCTGATGTGTATTTCGTCAGCAACCTGCCTTCGGAATTGCAGGGCGCGGATGTGCTGTTGATTTGCTCGGCGGGGTTTATCTTGAGCTTCCTTGCCACCGTGTATCCGGCGTGGCGTGCGGCGAAGATCGAGCCGGCGCACGCATTGCGGTATTCGTAAGCCGTTACACCGCTATCGCGAGCAGGCTCACTCCCACAGGGTTTGGAGTCGATCACAAAATGTGTGATTCAACTCGGACATTGTGGGAGCGAGCCTGCTCGCGATGAGGCCGAAACTGCTGGCCTCAATCTATCTTTGGCAATTCAATCACAAACCGCGTCCACCCATTCTCCGATTCGCAACGAATCTGCCCACCATGGGCACGAACAATCGACTGAGTAATCGCCAGCCCCAACCCTGCATGCTCACTGCTGCCTTCCTGGCGCGCCGGATCGGCTCGATAAAACCGGTCAAACAATCGCGGCAGCAATGCTCCGTCAATTCCATCGCCGCTGTTTTCAACCGTCAAATGCAACCCTTTAACCTGATCAACAATCAGCACCCGAACCACACCCTCGGCCGGCGTAAACCGCAACGCGTTATCCAGCAAATTGGAAAGCGCCCGCCGCAACATGCTGCGGTCACCCCCAATCCGGGCATGACCTTCCCGACTTAGCGTCACCCGAGCGTCTTCCGCCAATGGCGCAAAAAACTCCAGCAACACATCCGCTTCTGCCGCCAGTTCCAGCGGTTCACGCTTGGGCGTCAGTAGCCCGTGATCCGCCTTGGCCAGGTACAACATGTCGTTGACCAGTTGCGCCATCCATTGCAGCTCTTCGAGGTTACTGTGCAGCGCCTCGCGGTAATCCTCGATGGGCCGGGGGCGGGTGAGGGTGACCTGTGTGTGGGTCAGCAGGTTGGACAGCGGCGTGCGCAGTTCATGGGCGATGTCAGCGGAGAACGCCGAGAGTCGTTGAAAAGAGTCGTCAAGGCGTCCGAGCATGGCATTGAAGCTATGGGACATTTCTGCGAGCTCTGGCGGCATGTTCTCTTCGGGCAGACGCGCATTCAGTGATTGCGCCGAAACACCGCGGGCGATCGCACTCATGCGTCGCAACGGACGCAACCCGCTGCGCGCCGCCCAAGCCCCGAGCAGGGCCGTGGCCAAGGCTGACAACCCAACGGTCAGCCAGATCAGATGCTGCATGCGTTGCAGAAAGTGCTGGTGATGGGTGATGTCCAGCAACAAGGTCAGTTGTGGGGAGTCAGGTTTGTCGACGAACAACGGCGCATTCAACACGCGGTAGTCGGTGCCGTCGTCGTTCAGGGTCGATAAACCCGGTTTTTGCGGGAGTTTGTCCGGCAGCTGCGCCGAACTGTCGTACCAGCGCTGGCCATCGCTGCCGGTAATGCGCAGCGACAAATCGGCCTGGCGGCTCAATTCCTCCGCGAGTCTGATTTGGCTGTCACTGGATTGAATATCGTGAAGTGCCCGGCGTAAACCAATCAACTTGCCGTCCAGCAGCTGCTGATCGAGTTCGACGAAGTGCGCTTCACTGGCGCGGCTGAACAACACCCCGGCGAACAGCGAAACCACCGCCGTACAGGCCGCAAACAGCAACGCCAGACGGCTGCTTAACGAAAGACTCCGCATCAGGCTGAGCGCTCTTCAAGGACGTAACCCATGCCGCGCACGGTGTGGATCAATTTGTTGGGGAATTCATCGTCGATCTTCAGGCGCAAACGACGGATCGCGACTTCGATCACATTGGTGTCGCTGTCGAAATTCATGTCCCAGACCTGAGAGGCGATCAGCGATTTGGGCAAGACTTCGCCCTGGCGACGCAGGAGCATTTCCAGCAGGGCGAATTCCTTGGCGGTCAGGTCGATGCGTTGACCGCTGCGCTCAACTCGACGGCGGATCAAGTCCAGGCGCAAATCAGCCAGTAGCAAACTGGTTTCCTGTGGCGTGGTGCTGCCGCGACGCAAGAGACTGCGGACCCGGGCCAGCAGTTCGGAGAAGGCGAACGGTTTGACCAGGTAATCATCGGCACCCAGTTCCAGACCATGAACGCGGTCTTCCACGGCGTCTCGCGCGGTCAGAAAAAGTACCGGCGTGTCGAGACCGGCGCCGCGCACCGCTTGCAGAATCTGCCAGCCATCGCGGCCGGGCAACATCACGTCGAGAATCAACAGCGCGTAGTCACCGCTCAGCGCCAGTTGTTGCCCGGTGCTGCCGTCGGCCACCAGTTCGGCGTTGAAACCGGCCTCGCTCAGGCCTTGGCGCAGGTAGTGGCCGGTTTTCGGTTGGTCTTCGACGATCAGCAGTTTCATGGGCAACTCTAGGTAAATGGAACGAACGATTTATACCGTGGGCAGCGTGAATACAGATCAACCTGACAAAGTTGTAATCTGGCTGTCAGGTTGCGGGCAGTGGCAGCAGTTTAGAGTTTTCCACAGGCTGAACCTTATCTTGTTGGAGTACGACGATGTTTTTGCGCAAATCTTTGCTGCGGGTGGTGTGTTTGTTGGTGTTGAGTTCGCCGGTGTGGGCTGCCCCGGCGCAGACCTACGACTTCGGCCAACCCGCTACGGCAGCCAAGGCGACTCGCAGTATTGAAGTGGTGATGGGTGATATGTCGTTCGCTCCCAAGGCCATCGAGATCAAGGCCGGTGAGACGGTTCGCTTTGTGCTGGTGAATAAAGGCCAGTTGTTGCACGAATTCAACCTGGGGGACCCGGCGATGCATGCCAAACACCAGCAAGAAATGTTGCAAATGCAGCAGAGCGGCATGCTGACGCCTACAGGCATGAAGGAAATGGACCACGGTTCGATGGCTGGCATGGATCATGGATCGATGAAACACGACGATCCGAATAGCGTTCTCGTCGAGCCGGGCAAAACAGCAGAACTGACCTGGACCTTCACCAAGGCCACCAGCCTGGAATTTGCCTGCAACATCCCTGGCCATTATCAGGCTGGCATGGTCGGTAAGTTGACTGTCAGTCAGTAAGCACTCAATGGCGGGCGCAAAGGCTGGTAGAATCCGCTGATTCTTCAGTCAGGTTTCCGCCATGCATCCCGCAGCCGAACACTCGCCGCTGGGCAAATCCAGCGAATACATCGCCACTTACACGCCGTCCTTGCTGTTCCCGATTCCGCGCACTGCGAAATGGGCCGAACTGGGCCTGACGGCTGAAACCCTGCCGTATAAAGGCGTGGATTTCTGGAACTGCTTCGAGCTGTCGTGGCTGTTGCCGTCCGGCAAGCCCGTGGTGGCGATTGGCGAGTTCAGCATCCCGGCGGACTCGCCGAACATCATCGAATCGAAGTCGTTCAAGCTGTACCTGAACTCGCTGAATCAGACGCCGTTTGCCGATACCGCGAGCCTTGAAGCGACGTTGGCGAAAGACCTGTCGGCCGCCGCCGGCAAACCGGTCGGCGTGCTCATTCGCAGTCTCAAAGACGTTGAAGCCGAAGGCGTCGTGGCGTTGCCGGGCGTATGCATCGATGATCTGGACATCAGCGTCAGCAACTACGAGCATCCGAGTCCGCAATTGCTGCGTTGCGATGAGTCGCGCATTGTCGAAGAGAGCGTGCACAGCCATTTGCTCAAATCCAACTGCCCGGTCACCAGTCAGCCGGACTGGGGCAGCGTGGCGGTGGAATACCGCGGCTCGGCGTTGGATCACGCGAGTTTGTTGGAATACATCGTGAGCTTCCGTCAGCACTCGGATTTTCATGAACAGTGCGTGGAGCGGATTTTCCTCGACTTGCAGCGGTTGTTGAAACCGGAGAAATTGACGGTGTATGCGCGTTATGTGCGCCGTGGCGGATTGGATATCAATCCATATCGCAGCACCGAGACTGTTCAGCTTCCGAACCACCGCCTGGTCCGTCAATAAAGAACCCTTGTAGGAGCGAGCTTGTTCGCGAATGCGGTGAATCATTCAACATTGATGTCGCCTGACACTCAGCTATCGCGAGCAGGCTCGCCCCCACAGGGGATTGCATACAAATCCCGGATATGAAAAAGCCCCGCTAGTGATAGCGGGGCTTTTTCGTATCTGGCGGGTTCAGATCCCCATGTTGCCCAAGGCTTGCACTATGTTGCGCAAAGTGCCGGCAAGGGTCGGGTGTTCAATCTCGAAGCGCTCGACGGCCCGGTTCACATTGTCGGCGAGGTTGACATTCTGGGTTTTAGTTTCCAGTTCAAGTTCCAGTTCGATCTGTTTCATCAGTGCGTGCAGATCTTCGCGCTCGGCTTCGGAGAGCGGTGGGTTCTGTTCCAATTGCTCGCGCAGAGTATTGAGCTGTTCTTGCAGTTCGCGGGCAGGCATGGCGTTCTTCCTTTTATCGATAGGCACTGGCATAGACCGCAGCCTCGCGCCAAAGGTCTATGGCTGACCTTTAGATTAATCCACTTGCGCGCAACCTGCATGATCTCGGTCAGGGCTTTTCGCCCTTGAGCCGGCGCAGGCTGATATCGGCCAGGCAGGTGTCGAGTTCGCCCAGATGATCGATCACCGAATGCACGCCCAAACCGAATAGCTGCACCGTCGCCTTGCCGCGCAAATGCTCGCGTTCCTTTTGACTTAACGCATGCCATTCGCTGGGCGCGAGGCCGCAGAGCGAGCCGCAGGACGCCAGGCCAATCGTCCACAACCCGGCATTCAGGCCCGATTGCAGCAACCGCGGTTCGCCGCTGACCAGCACGCAGCCATCCAGACGTTCTACATTCATCGCCATCAGGGCTTGCCAACAAGCGTTCGGAGCGGGCCATGGGTTGATTGTTGCAGGGTGTTGCGAAGAGCTGATCCAGGAAGGCAGGGTCACGGCCAGGGATTGGCTGAGGGCGGGGGGTAATTCATCGAGCCAGGCGCAGGGAATTTGCTGGCGCTGCAAACTGCGCAGGCTGTCCAGCGCACCGGGAGTGGCCTCGGCGTGCTCCGCAGAATAAACCCCGTATTGGCGCGTCCGGGCGCCGAAATCCACCAGGCAACCACTGAGGCCGAACAAGATGGCGGTCAAACTGGGTGCTGCAATGGGCATGGCTTCAGCGTTTGGCATATCAACGTCCCTGAAATAGTGACAAGGCTATGCCGCGTCAGTGACAGTTGAGTGACATTGATGTGAAACGCTCTCAAATAGGACAGATTCATCTGTAGGCGAATGCGCGCGATGCTGCATTAAGCGGCTTTTCCGTCTTATACTAACTAGCTTAACGCCCGGGCCGAGTGCCCGCGCCAGTAAAAAGCCAAGGAGTTTTTCTATGCGCTGGAGCAATCATCTCGCTCAGCTTTGTGTGTGTGCCAGCGTGCTGCTGGTTCCGTTTGTGGCTCAGGCTGCTTCGGAAGATGACCCTTGGGAAAGCGTTAACCGTCCGATCTTCAAGTTCAATGATGTGATCGACACTTATGCACTCAAGCCTGTTGCTCAGGGCTATGAGTTCATAACGCCGCAGTTTCTGGAAGACGGCATCCACAACATGTTCCGCAACGTCGGTGATGTCACCAACCTGGTGAACAACATTTTGCAGGTTAAACCGACCGCCGCAGGTACTGATACGGCACGCATCATCTTCAACACCACGTTCGGCCTGCTGGGCTTTTTCGATGTGGGCACCAAGATGGGACTGCACCGCAACGACGAAGACTTCGGTCAAACCCTCGGCTATTGGGGGGTCGGTAGCGGTCCTTACGTGGTGCTGCCATTGCTGGGCCCTAGTACCGTGCGTGATGCGCCTTCCAAGGTCGTCGACAGCTACACCAGTCCGTACCCGTACATCAATGACGTACCAGTGCGTAACTCGGTCTTCGGCCTGAACGTCGTCGACACGCGCGCCAGCTTGCTGTCGAGCGAGAAACTGATCACCGGTGACAAATACACCTTCATTCGTAATGCGTACTTGCAGAACCGCGAATTCAAAGTCAAAGACGGCCAGGTCGAAGACGATTTTTAATCTCGATCAGTAATACGAAGAAGGCGGCCATTGAGCCGCCTTCTTTCGTATGGATCCGGCTTATTTCATCTTCAAGATTGTAAGCCCGAGTTTCTGAACATCACGGTCCACTGACTTCACCCACACCACCTCGGTGTCGGCCTCAAGGGCTTTTAATGCGGCGTGATCAGAGTCGATGCGCACGTTGAGCCGGTCGCCGACGTTGAATTCACGCTTCGCTTCAACCCGCATGCCACTGCTGGAAAGGTCGATGCAGACGGCTGAAACCTCATCGCCCTCATGAATCAACGACACCTCGGCATCGACTCGCATGCGGAAGAAGTCGCGCTTTTCGTTGTAGTCCCGACCGGTTTGACTCGTGGGCTCGATCCTTCCATTGGGTTACGGATTTGTCTGTTCTTATAACTCTCGGTGATTTGACAAATAAAGACGCCAAGCGACCATCGGCGTGAGCTTGAAACGCCCCGCGGATGGGAGTACCGTCTGCGCCTTAGAAGGGCACCTCTGATGTACGTGTGAGTAGGGCAGACGCTCGAAAACGGTGCAACAGAGTGGCTAGAAAGCGAATCCAGTAGTGTGAGCCGGGCTAAAGCCCCTGCCTGCTACGCCAACCTAATTCTGGCGCCGTTTGCCCACATGCCAAAAACCAGTGCCACGCTGCTGATAATCGATGATGACGAAGTAGTGCGCGCGAGTCTCGCGGCCTATTTGGAAGACAGTGGTTTCAGTGTCCTGCAGGCCAGCAATGGCCAGCAGGGTCTTCAGGTATTCGAGCAAGACAAGCCCGACTTGGTCATCTGCGATCTGCGCATGCCGCAGATGGGCGGACTCGAACTTATCCGCCAGGTCACTGAGCGGTCTCCGCAAACCCCTGTGATTGTGGTCTCGGGTGCCGGCGTGATGAACGACGCGGTCGAGGCGCTGCGCCTGGGAGCTGCGGATTACCTGATCAAGCCTCTCGAAGATCTGGCTGTGCTCGAGCATTCTGTGCGCCGAGCCCTGGATCGCGCGCGTCTGCTGCTGGAAAACCAGCGCTACCGCGAGAAGCTGGAGAAGGCCAACCGTGAACTCGCCGCCAGCCTGAACCTGCTCCAGGAAGACCAGAACGCCGGTCGCCAAGTGCAGATGAACATGCTGCCGGTCAGCCCCTGGACCATCGACGAGTTCCAATTTGCGCACCAGATCATCCCGTCGCTGTACCTGTCGGGTGATTTTGTTGACTACTTTCGGGTCGACGAGCGTCGGGTAGCGTTCTACCTGGCAGACGTTTCCGGGCATGGCGCCTCTTCAGCCTTCGTTACCGTGCTGCTGAAGTTCATGACCACACGCTTGCTGTTCGAATCCAAGCGCAGCGGCACATTGCCGGAATTCAAGCCTTCAGAGGTCCTTGGTCATATCAACCGAGGCCTGATCAGTTGTAAGCTGGGTAAACACGTCACAATGGTCGGTGGAGTCATCGACGAGGAGACAGGTTTGTTGACCTATAGCATCGGTGGTCATTTGCCGTTGCCTGTGTTGTACACGCCAGACAGTGTTCGTTATCTGGAAGGGCGCGGTCTGCCGGTGGGCCTCTTTAATGAAGCCACCTACGAAGACCACGTGCTGGAGCTGCCGCCGACGTTCAGCCTGACGCTGATGTCTGATGGCATTCTGGACCTTTTGCCAGAACCCACACTCAAAGAAAAAGAAGCGGCGTTGCCCCAACGGGTCAAGGCTGCGGGCGGCACCCTGGATGGGCTGCGGCAGGTTTTTGGATTGGCCACGCTTGGGGAGATGCCGGATGATATCGCCCTGTTGGTGTTGAGCAGGAATCTTCAATGAGTACCGGTAGAATCCAGTTCGCCGAGCAGGACGGCACCTTCGTCCTGAAATTCGTCGGTGAAGTTCGCCTGACCCTGTGTTCGGCGTTGGATGCGACTATTGATCGGATCTTCACCGCGTTGAACTTCAACGCGATCGTGATCGATCTGACCGAAACCCGCAGCATCGACAGCACCACCCTTGGCCTGCTGGCCAAATTGTCGATCCTGTCGCGGCAGAAGGTCGGCCTGCTGCCGACCGTCGTCACCACCCACGAAGACATCACCCGTCTGCTGGAATCCATGGGTTTCGAGCAAGTGTTCAACATTGTTGACCAGCCTGTGCCGTGCCCGGAATGCCTGGACGACCTGCCAGACCAGGACCAGTCCGAAGAAGTGGTGCGGATCAAAGTCCTCGAAGCACACAAAATCCTCATGGGCCTGAACGATTCCAATCGTGAAGCGTTCCATGACCTGGTGAATGCGCTCGAGCGACACTGATTAGGCTTAAAGTGATGTGGGTCTTGCGGGCCCCATCGCAGGCAAGCCAGCTCCCACATAAGCCTCAGTCGTAAACACTATCGCGACCCACCACAGAACCCCTGTAGGAGCCGGGCTTGCCCGCGATGGGGCCCTCAGATCCGCCACATCCCTACGCGAGCAGCCGTCCAAACCCAAATTCAACGCGTAAAAAAGGGCGAACCCACCAAGGTTTGCCCTTTTTTGCATTGCATTGCCTTGAACTAGATCACAGCTTGGCCTGCAACAACGCCTCAAGCTTCTCCTGATCCCGAGAAAACTGACGAATACCCTCAGCCAGTTTCTCAGTCGCCATCGCATCCTCGTTGGACAACCAACGGAACTGCGCTTCATTCAAGCTCAGGCGCGCTTCACCGGCATGCCCAGGCGCCAGCTTGCGCTCCAGTTTGCCAGAATCGGCCGCCAGCTTCTCCAGCAGGTCCGGGCTGATGGTCAGGCGATCACAACCCGCCAACTGCTCGATCTGGCTCAGGTTACGGAAGCTGGCGCCCATCACCACAGTCTTGTAGTCATTGGCCTTGTAGTAGTTGTAAATCCGCGTCACCGACTGCACGCCCGGATCATCCGCGCCGATGTAGTCGTTGCCGTTGGCTTTCTTGTACCAGTCGTAAATCCTGCCCACAAACGGCGAAATCAGGAACACACCCGCATCCGCACACGCCGCCGCCTGAGCAAATGAGAACAACAGAGTCAGGTTGGTCTGGATGCCTTCTTTTTCCAGCGTCTCTGCTGCGCGGATACCTTCCCAGGTGGAGGCGATCTTGATCAGCACGCGGTCATGGCCAATGCCGGCCTTGTCGTACAACTCGATCAGACGGTGCGCACGCTTCAATACGGCGTCAGTGTCGAACGACAGGCGTGCATCCACTTCGGTGGAAATACGGCCCGGTACAACCTTCAAGATCTCTTGCCCGACCGCAACACCAAAACGGTCGCTGGCCAGGCCCACATCGCCTTTGCAGTCGTGAACGCAAGCATTCAGCAACTCCGCATACGCAGGGATAGCTGCGGCTTTGAGCAGCAGGGAAGGGTTGGTGGTGGCGTCCACCGGTTTCACGCGAGCGATCGCTTCGAAGTCGCCTGTATCGGCAACCACGGTGGTCATTTGTTTAAGTTGTTCCAGCTTGGAAGTCATGGGCGTGCTCTGTCCTGTGGGTCTAATGACATTACCCGAGCGCTGACAGCCACTCAAGGGCGCATGTACGTATCGATGGCCCCAGCGGCAACAACCTGAAAACGGCTGTTTGAATGGCGGGGCGGGGTATCGGTAAATACGATGCCAAATCAGCGCACAGGTTCAACCCGGGCGACTGTTAGCGCCCCTCCAACAACTCCGCCGCCTGATCCAGCAACACCAAAGGCTCTTTAGCCTTATGAATATCCACCGACAATAACTGCCGAAACTTGCGCGCCCCCGGGAAACCGGTGCCCAGTCCCAGCACATGCCGGGTGATATGGTGCATCGAACCACCCGCATCGATGTGCGCGGCGATATAAGGCCGCAACTGCGCCAGCGCCTCGGCCCGAGTGATCACCGGTGCCGTGCTGCCGAACAGCTGCTGATCCACCTCAGCCATCACATAAGGATTGTGATACGCCTCACGGCCCAACATCACACCGTCAAACGTCTGCAAATGCTCGTGACAGGCCTCCAGCGTCTTGATCCCACCGTTGAGAATAATCTCCAGGTCCGGAAAATCAGTCTTCAATTGCGCCGCCACGTCATAACGCAGGGGCGGAATGTCGCGGTTCTCCTTCGGCGACAACCCCTCCAGAATCGCAATCCGCGCATGCACCGTAAAACTCGTACACCCGGCATCCCGAACCGTACCGACGAAATCACACAACTGCTCGTAACTGTCCCGCCCATTAATCCCGATACGGTGCTTCACCGTCACCTGAATCGACACCGCATCACGCATCGCCTTCACACAATCAGCCACCAACTGCGGATGCCCCATCAGGCACGCGCCGATCATATTGTTCTGAACACGATCACTGGGGCAGCCGACGTTGAGGTTCACCTCGTCGTAGCCGTGGTCCTGGGCCATGCGGGCGCAGGCGGCCAGGTCGAGGGGGACACTGCCACCGAGTTGCAGGGCGAGCGGGTGTTCGGCTTCGTTGTGACGCAGGAAACGGTCGTGATCACCGTTGAGCAGCGCGCCGGTAGTGACCATTTCGGTGTAGAGGAGGGCGTTTTTCGACAATAGGCGTAGGAAAAAACGGCAATGTCTATCAGTCCAATCCATCATCGGGGCCACACTGAAGCGGCGAGACGGCTCAGAACGGGCATGGCTATTATTTACGGGCGCTTCAGGTTTTTCGAAATTCATTGATACTGATCTTTTATACAGCGGTTTTTACCCATTTTTCCTTGTTTTTCGAAGTCGGTTGCTACAATGTAGCAATCGACTTCAGCAATGTAGCAACTGGAAATGGGCACGATCACTTCACGTAAGCGCAAGGACAACTCGACGGCCTACACGGCGCAGATACGGATCAATCGGGACGGGAAGACAGTTTATCAGGAAAGCCAAACATGCGGATGTTCCTCGTTGAAAGGGGGAATCTTGAACAAAACACCGCCAGCCCTGTGAGGCGATGGTCTCACAGGGCTGGCGGGAAAGTTATTATAAAAATAAAATACTAGTTGTCGGACAGTCGGTGCTTTCCGACAAAGTATCCTCCTACTGCTGCAGACAGGATAGACTTCCCTGTCACAATACCCCCTACCTTAATCAACGGAGAAACGCCGGGCGCCCTTGCAAAGAGGCCATTCAATAATGCAGGAAGTCCGCTCTGATAGTTGAAATTTATCGCACTGACTCCTGGCCCTGAAATACGGGAATTTTGTGTAAAAGCACGGGCTCCAGCACGAAAGGTTACAACGCCTCGGCGAGTAGTATAATAAGCTGAAACGCCCGCTCGACTTGCTCGATGGGCAACTTGCAATGCGCGAGGGGCTTTTAATGCAGCTCCAATCCCGACCAAACCAAATAGAACTGCAGCAACATCCAGGCCGAGAGCAACACGATCCAGTTTATCAGCGTATTCCAAGTCCGAAGTACGATAGTACTTTGCCCCCAAATTAACCCCAATTGCACTTGCCGATAACGCCGCGCTAATGGCGGTAGCAATCAATGCGACAATTAAAATAGGCACATGTCCAGAAGGGTCTTTAAAGTTAACCGGATCAAGGTTGCAATATTGGTAACGATTGATCCCTGCCACTCCAAACGGGCTCAAGCTGTCTGGAGAGTAAAATACCCTCATCCGTGGATCATACAACCGATAGCCGTTACCCAAATAATAACAACGACTGACGTGGTCCAATAAATATCCCTTGAACCCAATTGAACTTTTTGCCGCCGAAAGGGGCGATTGAGTCACTGTGGTGACGGTTGCTGAGTTGAGTAACGAAGAAGGAGGTGTCGAGTTATTGTTCATGGTGTCTCCAGAAGAATTCGGTAATAGTGTTATCGAATAAAGTAAGGCTGGCACACAAGCGCGTGAAATCGAGAAGCTAATGATCTGTGTGTGCAGCCAAGCAACTACGTTCGCGGCAAAGCATCAGTCAATCAAGCGGACTGATGATTGATTATCATGAGCTCCGTATGCTGCGTTCGCCAAAGTCCGTATAGTCATAGTGCTCATGACGAAGTTCAATACCTTGGTCCGAGTACGTATGCGCACAGAGAACCGTGCTTGATGGATCAACACCAAAGAGTTCCAATTCTTCAGTATTTGCCTTTTTGATATAACGCCCCAACAGCACGCCATTGGCCCGAAGGTAAAGCGTCTCTACTTTTGTAGTGCCGATGATGAAAATTTCTCCCGTCAATACGTCATCATCATAAATATACGTAATACTTTCGTTCTCAGATAATACCTGCGCGAGTTGACCATCTGGATTGTAGAAGTATTTGTATTCAGTTGAAGGGGTGGGATCCGAGGTGGTTGAAAATTTGGTTAGCTGATTGGAAGCGTTGTACGTCAGCGTTTCAATATCGTTGATTTTAGAGACGTTGCCATTGGCGTTGTAGGTATAGCGCTGACTGCTCAATGGCGAACCTGCCAGAGAGGTTTCCGTTACTGACTGAACCCGATCACTCTGATAGCTGTAATTCGTGACGGAGGAAGGCGCAGTAATAGAGCCGAACCGAAAAAAGCCGTTAGTGTCATATTGGATTTCGCTGGAGTTGTCCGAAATGACCGTCTCTGATGTCCTTAAACTCTTATTTCTATATGCATAATCCTTGTTTACCGCCGGTGAGAGAGGGCGCGTCATTTCAGTGCTGGACAGGAACCCACTGGAAAAGTGCTGCTCGCTATGCTGCAATATGGTGGTTTGATTGACAAGGTAAGTTCTGAGCTGCTCAAAGCCAGAACTTCCGTACTCAATGTTCAGTTTCATCTCCAGAGCAGGATCTAGGAAACGATCGACCTTAAGTTCAATTTGACTTATTTTACCTCCTCCCAGTGCCGAGCTGCTATATTGAATTTTTGCTTTGACTGTACCAAATGAGCCCAGTTGGCAATCTAGCTGGTTCACTCTCCCGATACTATCGTACTTGTAGAACACCGATGCCAGCACGTTGTTGAAGCGAAAGCTAAACTCCATGCTTTTCAGACACTTTGAAAATGCCGAGTACGTTTTTGTTGTGGATGCGCGCAGTACATTTTGGCCTTGAGTGTAAGTTATGTCCTCTCCGGTCGGGGCCCCAAACACGTTGTGACTATAGGTGTGAGTGCACCACAGATTGCCGAATATAGTGCTTGTGCTCGACTGTAGTTGTTTGGTAACTGGATCAAACACATACGAGCAGGCACTGTTTGAGTTGGCAATTCCCGTGTTGCTCGAACTCAACAACGCCCGGGTTAAAGGATCGTAGCTATTGTCAATGCGACCTGAATTTAGCGTAATCACCGACGGTTGCTCTGCCATATTAGAGTCATAGGTATATTGTTCGGTTACGGTATTTATAACGGAGTCAGCACCCGGGGCAACCTGAGTGGTTATCCGACCGAACCCGTCAAAGTTCGTGAGGCCACGACGGCAGATACACCATTAACGGCTCCACTCACACGTACCGGCATATCCATAGTGGGGAGGTGAGAGCTATATTCATAGGTAGTAACATCATTTTTGAATGTGCTGCTTGTTACGCGATCAAGGTCGTCCAGCTGAAAGCGCGTAAAACTCTGATCAAAGGCTGCTATCGTCATTACCAAGCGACCCAAGCCATCGTAAGTGTTTTGTTTAAGCGATGTGTTCAATGCGTTCGGGATAGTTGGATAAAGTACGAATTGATCTTTTACTTGCCCGTATTTGTCATGGCGCTCTCGATAGACCATATCGCTGTTGTTTGAGCTTTTCTGAATGCCTGGAGGGGTTTCAGCAAAATCATATGTCTCCGTTCGGATGCACAGTTCGCGTCAATTGACCCAAAATGTATTCGAATTCGGTGATCTCTGTTATGGAAGAGGTTTCTTCGTCGCCCTCTATAAAGTCATAGTAAGCATCGACTGCCATTACTATCGCGGGTCCGGTCCGATCATACTCAACGACTCGGGAAATTTTAGAAAAATCTAAATTCCCGATCTCGGTATCAATGCCTCCAGGTATCGCATAGCCTTCATAGATGATTAGTCCGTCTCGATTTAAAAAATCGTGTTTCACCATGCCCACACTATTGCGTGTGGTCATAACATTCGCCCAGATAGTGTTTTCGGTATTTAAGGTTTCCGGATTATCTCTAAAAGGGGTTGTCCAGTAGGTGAATTGATAGGTTTCTGTTTCTTGCTGGGCTGTATCGGCATAACTGGTTTTCTGAGTCAAAAAACCTTTGTCGTTATAGGTGTATCTGGTGATTGCACCAAAGGGAGATACTTCTTGATACACTCGTCCGGACGAAGGGCTATACTTGATACTTCCACCCGATGAAATTTGGCTTTCTCCCGCGGATTGAACAACCTGCGAAGTGGTTACTAGTACGCGATGGTCATTTAGGTCCCAGTTGTAATTTGTTGTATTTGTAAGATTGGGTGATGACGCTCGACTGCTAATCAATACCCCAAGTAACGATAGGTTGTCAATCGCTGTTCGGTATGTGTTTTCTCTAATAACGAGACCATTTGTTTTTTCTTTAGATAGCAACGCCATATACGGAGATGTCAATGATCCGGTTATGGGGTTTGAATGTGTGCGTCCATTGATCTGAGTGTAGGAATACTCAAGTGTTTTAGCGTTGGACTGATGTTCTGCGGACGGGTCGGGTGTGGTTGTAGATTTTTTTAAATGACGGATAAAAACTGGGCTTGGTGGGCAGCCTTGGCTTTCTGTTGAGTCGCCTGGGTAATATGAATTTGTCTGCTTAATGCCAGAGTCTTGTGTTTCAGATATCAAATTTTTCCATAACTGTCGTGCTCACGAGCCTCTGTGACGGTACGGCTGGAATCACCCTTCGCATAGCGGGTGGTTTTTTGAGTCCAAAATGAAAAATTAGCGGGTTGGCTGTCAATGTTTCCGACAGTCAAGGGATAGGTGTAAGTGGTGGTAATACTGGTGCTCAAACTTTCCGGCTTGGCAGTCATAACCTCTTCAACCAATAAGTGGAATCTGTTGTAAGTGCGTTTTATGCACCTGTCCGAATAGTTCTCCCAGCTGGAATAACGATATTCGTCACTTCGTTGTACGCAATTGTCAATGCCCGCTGTCTGCGTGTCTCCGGAAAAGTAACCAGTGTAATTTGCATTGGCGCTGTATTCGTAGTTTATTTCGGCGATGTCGTAGGTGTTAACTCTAAATCCAAAAATATTTTGCTCCTGCAAACGCTATACGACAGGATAATTTATTTCATCGCTGAATCGACGAGGTGTACCAAAATGCGCAACCACTTGATATAGCCCCAGAGGGGTGCTAATACCTGAAAACACATAATAGTTACACGAGGGCGGCTTACGATATTCAAACTCTATCCAGCGCCCAAAGTCGTTGGGCATGCTTACTCGTGAAATATAGTAAATTTGATTGAATGGAATAGAGCTTTCCTCTCGCAACTTTAAGTCGTATTTTGTGATCGTAGAGATGCCATCCATGAGTTCGGTTACTGTTACTGGTTTTTCACCCACGCCTCCTCCAGGGAGGTCTCGGGCGCTCCACTCAATATAATTGCTGTTGTCTTCATTGCGAACCTTTTGCAGGGGAATCAATCCCTCGCCATATTCGAACCACAGACCAGCCCCAGAGGCTGAGTACATGTGGGTAATACGCCACGCACTGTTATAGTATTCAATGCGCCCATCCTTGTAAGAGACTTTGTACCCCTGAGTACGGTCTGTATCTGTGGTGTGGCGATAACGCTCTATTTTTAGAGTATTGGCTTTGTGGTAGCGTGTTGTTAATGTGTTTTGCGTTGCGTTATAAACCAGTTCATCTACTTCTCCGCTTGAGAAATAGATTTTTGACAAGGTAGGGGTTTCAGTGTCTATAACTATTTTAGGAATATTGAATCCGAACTCAATTGCGTTTTGTGAGGTCGCTCCTGATATGAGCTTGCTCGTAATGTGGACTGATGTTCCCAAGAGCAAAGTAAGGCTGAATGCTGCAGGCTCCTGAATCCCGCTAACAACGGTTCCTAGAACTACCGAAGCCTGAAAATTGCCTGTTCGGCTGTCAACTCCGGATTTTAAGTGTGATAGCTTGTTGGCAGGCGTGTATAAATTTGGTCGTGGTAAGATGTTGTTTTGATTGCTCATTTAAATACCTTTTAATTGGTTTGCATTAAGAGTAACGGTTCGAGAGCGCCATCCAGCCGACATGGCTTGCAGTATGTAATAATTGTTTGTCAGAATGCCTCGAGTCGATTGATAGTGGGTTCAGACTTTCTCTAAGTCGAAGTGTTTTTAATGTGGTAGGCTGTGCAAGTGTGCATGGTTGACCTTAATCTATTTGTGCGTCGCTCTTATAATAACTTTTCTGAAGGATAAGCCGAACTGAGAGTCGAGTACGCTCGGCCACCATCAGTAAACGCGAAGGCCGTAGTGCTCAAGTGTCTGCTGGCAACCCAAGAATGATTGGTAAGTACGTCAGAAAGACCTTCCGAAAAAGGCTTAACAACACTCTGCTTAAGGAAGTGCTACCCGCGTCAGTCTTTCTTCAATGGATATACTCCTTTGTCCGAGGTCTCATCGAATGCCCCCCTAGGTTGCGCGGCTTACTATCTTTTCCTTTATGTTGTTTTAGCGCTTGATTGCTGTGAGGAATCACTCTGGATAGACCTTTTAACTGGTTTCGCTGATTGAAGGAGCTATTCAATAGATGTTCTGGGTGACAACTAACACTTTATTTATATCAGGGGTGCGAATTTTTTGATTGTAAAAAACGCTCATAATATTGGCTTTTTGTGCTGATTTTTATGGCTTCTGGATAACAAGTTTAAATTCGATCGTTGCAGAAAAATAGCGTTAGATAGATGGATGCGTCAGTGTGTGATCGACCCTACTGTTCTGCGCGCTACCTTCATCGACGCCACCGGTATGCACTTGCGAAAAAGTTCGTCCTTTGAACTTCTAAGGGTTCGCACTTTGACGTCTATCCGAGAAAGGTGAAGCTCGTCGATGTAGACAATCTTCGACTTTTCTTCGTTGATGGTCAGGCCCACTTCACTCATCCGTCGCGTCAGGCTCTCCGTGTCTGTAGCACCATCTAAAAATTCAATTGCTGTGCTGCTTGAAACTGTGTCAGTTTGGTTTCGCCTTCAACAGGGCGAGTGATAGGACGATCTCGCGAAGGGGTTGTCGTGGTCTGTCGCAATTGACTACTTGAAGCAAGGATGTGAGCAATGTCACAGGCAAAAGCAAAAGAAACAGTGATGGAGGCCTCGAGCCAGGTCAGTTCGGCCTCGAGCCAGGTCGATGCCTTCAGCCATTTGTACGACCGTGGTGGCTCGGAGCTGATCAACGGCAAACCGTCGTTCACTGCCGACCAGGCGGCCGATTCGATCCTGCGCAAAAACATGTCCTGGCACGACAAGGACGGCAATGGCAAGATCGAGCTGGATTTCAGTTTCATGACCTCCGCGCCCTCCAATTACGACTCGCGACTGGGGGATTTCAGCGAGTTCAGCGCGCAGCAGAAAGCCCAGGCAATACTCGCATTGCAATCGTGGTCGGACGTGGCCAACGTGACGTTCACGCAAGGCGCGGGGCACGGTGACGGTAACCTGAGTTTCGGCAACTACAACGTCAGCACCGGTGGCGCCGCCTTTGCGTATCTACCGTCGGGCAGCAGCTACGACGGTCAGTCGTGGTACCTGATCAACGATCAGTATCAGGTCAACAAGACCCCGGACCATGGCAACTATGGTCGGCAGACACTGACCCATGAAATCGGCCACAGCCTGGGCCTGTCCCATCCTGGCGTTTATAACGCGGGTAACGGTAACCCGACCTATAACGACGTAACCTACGCGCAAGACACGCGCGGCTACAGCTTGATGAGCTACTGGAGCGAAAGCAACACCAACCAGAACTTCAGCAAGGACGGCAGCGGCGCCTATGCCTCGGCACCGTTGATGGACGACATCGCCGCCGTGCAAAAACTCTACGGGGCCAATATGGAGACCCGTGCCGATAACACCGTGTACGGCTTTAATTCCAACGCCGATCGCGACTTCTACAGCGCGACGTCGGCGGCCTCCAAAGTGGTGTTCTCGGTGTGGGATGGCGGTGGCAACGACACGCTGGATTTCTCCGGTTTCACCCAGAACCAGAAGATCAACCTCAACGAGGGCTCGTTTTCCGATGTTGGCGGCCTGGTGGGCAACGTCTCGATTGCTCAGGGCGTGACGGTGGAAGCCGCTCTCGGCGGTTCAGGAAATGATCTGCTGATCGGCAACGCGGTGGCCAACCTGCTGGAAGGCGGAGCCGGTAACGACATTCTCTACGGCGGTGGTGGTGGCGATACCTTGTGGGGTGGTGCGGGGGCGGACACCTTTGTGTTTGGTGCTGTCAGCGATACACACTACAACGCACCAGACTGGATCATGGACTTCACCAGTGGTCAGGACAAGATCGATCTGTCAGGCCTCGCGCAGTTCGCTTCAGGTGGTGCAATGCTGAACTTCGTCAGCGGCTTCACCGGCAATGCGGGTGATGCGGTCCTGACTTACTTCGCTGAAACCAACCAGACAAGCCTGTATGTCGACCTTGACGGCATGGGTGTTGCGGGCTTTGCCGTGGGCACGGTGGGCCAGGCTGCGATGATGGATATCGTGGCGTAAGCCTCAATACAAGAGAGCAACCACTTCGCTCTCTTGTAAGGAAGGTCCCTCCATGGCCAACATGGACGGACCTTTTTTGTCCACATCCTTGGTTTCATGCAGGCACAACATCCCCACCACCAGGTTCACGCCGGCGATGAACGAGCCCCATGAAAGACAGGACACCGTTTCCCCCTACGGTCTTTCAGTTCTTGGATTTCGTTCATCTGATTTCGATCTGTCCGGGGTGGACCGCATTGTTCCCGATGACCCTGATGGCGTCGAGTGCCTGTTGAAGTCGTGCATCTAAATCACCAGCCACGAGTGCACCAATGTCCTTGTTTATGTTCTCCCTCGGTTGACCGAGATCCTTGCACAGCTTTTGAATTCCTAAGTGGATCCGTGCGGCTGCATCGCGTGGAGATAACTCAAAAATCGCGCTGGCTTCATCGTAGTCTCTGCGAATGTCCTCAGGCATATCAGGATTGGCGGGCATAACCACTGATCTTGCATGCAAACTCGAAGGCTCAAACCGCAGCCTGGCTCTCTCAATCCAGCAACTGGCAGTCATCGGTGAGCTATTGATAAATCGAGCACTGGACGATCTCGACCCGCCCGAGGGCGCGTCTGAAGTTCCATCCGCCAGCAACGCCTAAGCGGTCACGCTCGTTTATCTATTGGAGCTCCAAACCATGGCTCGATATATGCCGATCACCGGCATCGACTGCACCATCCCGTCGTTGCTGATCGACACCGAAGCACCCATCGACGTGTTGCACGACACCGCCGCGTACCGCATCCGCACGGTGACGCAACTGCTGGAAACCTTTCCCTAGGCGACGGCCTCAGTCGCGACGCGTTGCACTGCAAGACTTCGCGCGGGTGCTGGCGATTCCGTTGCGTGATGGCTGTGATTTGATGGATGTAGTGGGCGGCGATTGCAGGCGCAGGTTTAGGCGTCGCGGCTCTAAACAGAAAAGGGCGTTCCTGAGGTAACGCCCTTTTTTCTCATCCAGAAACCGCCCTAGCTGAACCAATGCTGTCACCCCGCAAAGTTTCACAATGTCCCCCGAAATCGCCGCCTAAGATCACGACTCAAGCGCGTATCACCGAGCTTCCATCCCACAGGGAACTGACAAATGATCTCGAATCTCGTCAAAGTCGTACTAATCGGTGGTGCGTTGCTGCTGAGCGCCTGTTCGGGTGTGAGCCCCTATAACGATTACTCGGAAGCCACCCTGCCGTCTGCCGGCTTTGGTCCAGGGCCCACCAACAGCCCTAGTAAGTTGAATTTTCATGGCAGTGCGCTCGGTAACAGTTTCGGCGAGTACAGTTCGGGTTTGTTGCACGGCGATTAACGGCGGAAGTGTTTCCGCCGTCTTGCGTTTTGCCTGATGTGCCGTGCACTTTGGGGTGGCGACTGCTGCGCAGTCGGACGCAGGCTTCGCCAGCTGGTACGGGGGACAATCTAGCGGCTATTTAGTCTCGGGCGTCGCTATCCATTGACTCAGGACTTTTTGATATTTGCCCGTCACCTTGGCCAAATGCAGCCACTGATCGACATACAACTTCCAAGTCATGTCGTCGCGCGGCAGCAGGTAAGCCTTTTCCCCATACTGCATAAACTGACTCGGGTTAACCGCGCACAAGCCGGGTTTGAGTTTCTGCTGGTACAGCGCTTCCGACGCATCGGTAATCATCACGTCAGCCTTTTTATCCAGCAGCTGCTGAAAGATGGTCACGTTGTCGTGAAGGCTAAGTTGTGCCTTGGGCAAGAAGGCGTGGACAAACGCTTCGTTAGTACCGCCCGCCGGTTCAACCAGGCGCACCGAGGGCTGGTTAATTTGTTCGACGGTTTGGTACAGCGCTTGCTCTTCACAGCGCACTAGCGGGATTTTGCCATCGACGTCTAGCGTGGTGCTGAAGAAGGCTTTTTTCTGGCGCTCCAAGGTGACGGAGATCCCGCCCATGCCGATGTCGCACTTACCCGCCAGCATGTCAGGCATCAGGGTTTTCCAGGTGGTCTGCACCCATTCAACCTTGACGCCCAGGCTGTCCGCCAGTGACTGGGCCATGGCGATGTCGATGCCTGAGTATTCGCCGTTTTCGGCTTTGTAAGTGTAGGGTTTGTAGTCGCCTGTGGTGCACACGCGAAGTTGGCTCTGCTGGATGACGCTGTCCAGATGTGATGGTTCCGCCTCAACGCCAAACGATAAAGCGAGCAGACCACCGAGCATTATTGTGATTTTGATATTCTTCATTGTTCTCGGACTTTTTAGATGGAATCCCATCGGCTAATCGGTAATGCAGAGCCGTCCCCGAACGGATAATAAACACTAAATGCGTCCAGGGGCTTGAGTCTCGCCGCTACGAAGTTGACGGCGAGGCTAACGAGAGCAACCTTTCAGAAGACGAGGTAGGGATTACGGCTTTTACAGGTCCATGCGCTACTTACTTGCGAATAGTTTGTTTGGACGCCGACGCAACGGTCTCACTTCCACAATTGATATAAGAAGAAGTCTTCAACCAACGCTGATCCGGGTAGTAGGAGAACAACAGCTGCCCATCTTTCATCGAATCAATCAGCCGATGCGCAATCGCCGGCCTGACTGCCGGACAACCGAGGCTTCTGCCAATCCGTCCATTCACGCGGGCCAGCATCGGGCTGACATACGGTGCTCCGTGAATCACGATCGCCCGGTCAAACGCGTTGTCGTTGAAGCCCGGTTCCAGCCCTTCCATGCGCAGCGAGTAGCCGTTTTGCCCGACATAACTTGACTGCGTGCGGTACAAGCCGAGGCTGGTGGCAAAGCTTTCGTTTTTATTAGAGAAGTTAACGGCCATGTTCTCGCCGGTGTTGCGCCCGTGGGCTACCAGTTCATGGAACAGTAATTTGCGTTTCTTCAGATCGAACACCCACAACCGTTGTTCGGTCGAAGGCAGGGAATAGTCGATGACAGCAAGCCTTTGGACAGGGGCTGCGCCTTGAGCGATGCTGCATTTTGAAGCGCGGACCGCCAGGTCAATGACCTTGGCGTCGGCAGTGGGCGCTGCTTTGACGAGGGCGGCGGCAAGCGAATCGGCGTAAGCTGATGGTACGGACATTGCAGTCAGTAACAGGGCCGCGATTGGAAGGCCAAAACGTAGTAACGCCATATAGATGTCTCATCATGTTAAGTTCGAGTCTAGCAGTGCGTGGGAAGCTAGCTGGTGAATGCGGGAGATTAGGGATTATCTATGGTGCAATTAACAAGGTTATTCGTCATAAGCCGCATTCTTTTTATGGGCTTTCTGATCAGCGGTGCAGCGGTTGCCGAAACTTCGCCGATTGAGCCGGCAACTGCGCCGAACGCCGTTATGGGCGCTGCACCGGGCGACAACGTCGCTCAAACGATTCAGGCCTCGCTTGCGCCTCTGAAAACCGCGTTTCCGCCATTGCTCACTTCAAAGCGCAATCGGCGGGTGGATGTCAGCCGTCTTGTCATGGATTTTTATACCCATCGCGCCTATCGCGCGGCGTGGACGAATGACAGCGATGTCGCGCAGTTGATCAAAAGCTTGAACGACACGCAGGCCGACGGTTTGAACCCGGCGGATTTCCATATTGAAGAAATTGTCCGGACACAGCCTTCAGTACTCGCTTTGACCGCCACGACTGAGCAGCGGGCAGCGTTTGATATCGCAACCACCCACACCTTTATTACCGCGCTGCAGCAGTTGCGGCGCGGCAAGGTCGACCCTTCGCGGCTCGACAATCACTGGAATTTTGACTCGAACGGCGTCGACCCCCGTGACGACTTCAACGCCTTCTTCGCGGCACTCGACAATCACGACGTGGCGAGTGCTTTTGCACTGGCACCGCCGCAAGAAGCGGTGTACGAGCGTCTGCGTCAGGCATTGGCGCAACTGCGCGGTGTTCGGGACAGAGGCGGCTGGCCGAAAGTTGCTGTAGACCATTCGCTCAAGCCCGGCATGGACGAACCCGCTGTCGCACAGCTGCGCGCGAGGATGGTCGCGGCAGGCTTTCTTGATCCGCGATTAGGCCGCGGCACGAAGTACGACGGCGCCGTCACCGCTGCGGTGAAGAAGTATCAGACCGAGCAATACCTTGGCGCGGATGGTGTGGCGGGGGCAACTACGCTGGAGGCGCTGAATGTGCCTGTTGAGGCGCGCATCGACCAGGTACGGGTGAACATGGAGCGGGCGCGCTGGCTGCTTTATAAACTGCAGGGCACATTCGTGATCGTCGATATCGCCGGCTACAAGGTGGCGATGTACCGCGATGGCCAGCCGATCTGGCGCTCCCGAGTGCAAGTGGGTAAAACAGCTCGAAATACACCGATTTTTCAGGCACAGATCACCTACATCACGTTTAACCCGACCTGGACTGTGCCGCCGACGATCCTCAAGGAAGACGTGCTGCCCAAAGTTCAGGCCAATCCCGGCTACCTGGCCAACAACCGCATACGAGTACTTGATCGAGAAGGCAATGCGCTCGACCCGTCATCCGTTGACTGGAGCAATCCGCGCGGGCTTACCCTGCGCCAGGATGCCGGCCCTGACAGCTCGTTGGGCCAGGTAGTGATCCGCTTCCCCAACGACTATGCGATTTACCTCCACGACACACCGCACCGCGAGTTGTTTGCCAAAACTGTGCGCGCGACCAGTTCGGGCTGCATCCGCGTAGAGAACCCGCTGCAATTGGTGGAACTGTTGTTCAACGACCCGGTTAAATGGAACAGCGCCGGCATTCAAAAACAATTGGCCAATGGCAAGACCCAGAACATCTCGCTTCCGGTGAAAGTGCCGGTGTTGTTGGCGTACTGGACGGTGGATCTGGAGAGTGGCGGGCGAGTGGCATTCAAGCCAGATGTGTATGGCTACGATGCGCCAGTGTTGCGGGCGTTGAACCGGCCTTCGACATTGCCGGTGCTGGATTTGCATGCGGCTTTGGGGGCGGGCGGGTAGTCAGGTTTTCAAGATAAAGTCATTTTTACTGACCCAGATCCGAGTCGGGATGGAGTTACGGTCAACTTGCCCTTGCAGGGTATAGGCGAGATCGTCGTACCAGACCGGATCCTCCAGATACCAGGAGTGGGAAATCATGCCGTCGATGATCTTGAATTTTCTTTTCGGGACAGCCTTGTAACGCGGTCCGCAATCAACATCGACGGCCTTTTCGTGCGCCGGCGTATCAGTCGGCATGCCAACGCGTCCGACGCGCGAGCTGATGTCTATGTTTTTGACATTTGAAACGGCCAGCGCTTCATCGTAACCACTGAAGTAGTTTGTCAGTCGGCCGCAGTGGTTAAAGATCGGAATCATGTCCGAGTTGTTGAGCTCAAAGCACTCGGAGGAGATATCCGCCGCAAACAACACCAGTTGACCGATGCGCCAGTCATTGGCCAGTTCCGCATTGCGAGTTTTATCGACCGCGCGTACCGCCTCACGCACCACGAAGGCACCCATGGAGTGCGCCATGATATGGATGTTTATGGGGCAGTCTTTTAGCGTGTAGTTGGCAAACGGGATGATGCCACCGGTCACTAACAGCGTGGCTGCTTCCTGAGCTTGCGAACGGTCATATAGATACAGTTCAGCGCTGCCTGCACTTGGCCAGTCGAAGCCGATAACCATGCAGTTGTATTTGCGTTTTTTCAGTTCGCTCTCGACCAGTCGCTGACGCCTGAGTGCTTCTTTTGAATCGGTGTTGTAGCCATGGACGAAAAAAACAATATCCAGTTCTTTTCCGGGTTTGGTGCCTGGAGGGTTCGCTTGTTGGACGATCAGATCCAGCCACTGTTTGACGGTACTTACCTGGTCTGAGGGGGCGGGCTCGGTGGCGCCACTGGGCACTTTCAAATATGAAACGGCGCCGGTGCGATTACCAAACCTGCTCTGACCAGAAACCTTGGCGCGTGTGCCCAAAACAAAACTGTCCATGCATGTTGTCCTGTGCTGTTGGTCGAACACAGTCGAGGGTCGAATAGGAGGTTAGCCTCAAAGCTCCAAACCTTCCTGCACGACCGAAAGCAAATTGTTCTCCGTCATCGCCACCGCATCCAGTTGTTGTCCTGCCTGCTCGATGACCTGTAACCACCAATGCGTCTCGCCATGCTCGCCGACAGTACGCAGCAATGCGAGCTCTTGGCCTTTGGAATGAATCTCTACACGGCCCTCACCATCGTCGGTGAAGCGCGCGACCGGGTCGAAAGTCAGGTTGTGGTCATTGCCTTCGATCACCAGTTGGTCGATGGCATAGTCGAACGTTTCCCCTTCCGGATCGCTCTCGAATACGTGTGTGGGATTGTGCCGCAAGACCAGACCGACCTCGGTCAGCGGCAGCAGCCAGTGCTCGATTTGGCGATACAGTTCGTAAACCTGGCTCGGCCAGCTGTCGATTGCCTGTTCGGCGCGGGTAGCCCCGGTGTGTTTCAACTTCGTGGCGAGCTCGTCTGCCTTACTCATGTCGATTCCTTATCATGATGTAAGAGTAATCGTAGCTCTTTCAGCGCTATCCGGGTTTTGCCTTGGATCATATCCACAGGTCCATTCATTGCGGTGTCCAAGCGCATTAACGACTATTCAGTGCTATTTCAGACTGGCCACACCCCGACAACCGGTCGTCCGCCTGTCAGTTCTTACTGAATCGATCGTCTAGAGTTCCGTTAGCTCTGCCGACCCCGGCAGCGCTCCCCATCGCAAGGACGATCGCCTAAATGTTGATTACTCAAGCATTGACAGCCGTTGCTCTAACGCTTGCGGCCGCGGCCGTTTTTCCCCTGGCCAGTCAGGCTCAACCGAAAGTCACGCCCGAAGAGGCGCATGCCATTGGCGTTGAGGCCTACCTGTATTTTTATCCGCTGCTGACCATGGACATCACCCGCAAGCAGTTCACCAATATCGAACCCGGCAAGGAATTCGGTAAAGGCCCGATGAACATGTTTGTGAGTGTGCCGCAGTACCCATCCGCGAGTTTCAGAGGTGTGGTGCGACCGAACTTCGATACGCTGTATTCCATCGCCTGGCTCGACTTGACTAAAGAGCCATTGGTGATTTCCGCGCCGGACACGGCGGGGCGCTTTTATCTGTTGCCGATGCTCGACATGTGGAGCGACGTTTTCGCGTCGCCTGGTTGGCGCACGACTGGCACGCAGGCCAGTCAGTTTCTGGTGACACCGCCGGGCTGGACCGGAACGGTGCCGGCCGGATTGAGCCATTTGCCGGCACCGACGCCTTTCGTCTGGATCATCGGTCGGACCCAGACTGACGGGGAAGCCGACTACGCAGCGGTGCACACCATTCAGGCGGGCTACACCGTGACGCCGTTGTCGCAGCTGGGTAAAAAAGCTGAACCGGTCACTGTGAAAATCGACCCGACGGTGGACATGAAAACGCCGCCGAAGATTCAGGTCGATACGATGTCGGCCGCCAATTACTTTGCCTACGCCGCCGAGTTGCTCAAAATGCATCCGCCTCATCTTACCGACCAGCCGATTCTGGCGCAGATGCAACGCATCGGTATCGAGGTGGGCAAATCGTTCAACATCGAGGCACTGGATTCGGCCGTTAAAGCCGCGCTGCAAACCGTGCCCGCGGAAGCGCAAACGCTGATGAAATGGAAGGTTGCCACGCTCGCTCCTGTGGTCAACGGCTGGTCGATGAACACCGACACCATGGGCGTCTATGGCAACTACTACCTTAAGCGCGCGATCCTGGCGCAGGTCGGGTTGGGGGCGAACTTACCCGAGGATGCCATTTATCCGCTGAACATGGGCGATGAGCAGGGCAAGCCACTCGATGGCGCAAACAAATACGTGCTGCATTTCGATAAAAGTGAGGTACCACCGGTGAACGCTTTCTGGTCGATCACGTTGTACGATCCGGAAGGGTTCCAGGTGGGCAATACACTCAACCGTTTTGCGGTCAGTAGCTGGATGCCGTTCAAGACCAACGCCGACGGTTCCCTGGACCTCTATTTCCAGAACGAAAGCCCCGGCAAAGACCTTGAGGCCAATTGGCTTCCCGCACCCAAAGGTGCGTTCAACCTGACCATGCGCTTGTACGGCCCGAAATCCGAGGCGTTGACCGGTAAGTGGAACCCGCCCGCGGTCAAACGAGTGTGATGGACTTGTAGCGAAAGCAGGCCATGAACTGCTTAATGGCCTGTTTTTATTCATTCAGCTGCCGGTTCCACCCCCGGCACCTCCGGTTCTTCCGCCTGCGCCCGAGTTATTACCGGCCGGAGGCGTGCCGGGAGTGTGGTCGGTTGACATGTTCGAACCGCTGTTGGAAGGGCGGGGTGGTTGGTGCCGGTTGGATGACGAGTGGTCGGTGGCTTCAAACGATGGCCCCATTCAATGTGGTAGTCGGCCCGCCCCGACGCCTTTAATCGCCTGCTGCGTTCGCCACGGCAACTGTCGTCACGCACTTCGGTCACAACTGGATACCGCCAATCCGAAGCGAGCGTCGGACCATGAAGAACCTGAAAATCGCCACCTTCAATGTCAACGGCCTGCGAGCGCGTCTTCCCAATCTGCTGGCGTGGCTAGAACAGGAGAAACCGGACATCGCGTGTTTGCAGGAGCTCAAGTCGGTCGACACGGCCTTTCCAGTCGCAGAACTTGAAGCGGCCGGTTACGGCGCCATCTGGCAGGGCCAGTCGTCATGGAACGGGGTGGCGATTCTGGCGCGAGATGCGCAACCTTTGGAGAGTCGACGCGGTTTGCCGGGTGACGACACGGATACCCACAGTCGCTATCTGGAAGCGGCGGTGCACGGCGTGCTGGAGGGGTGTCTGTACCTGCCCAATGGCAACCCGCAGCCGGGGCCGAAGTTCGATTACAAACTGGCGTGGTTCGAGCGGCTGATCGCTTATGCCAAGGATCTGCAAAGCAGCGAGCATCCGGTGGTGCTGGCGGGTGACTACAACGTGGTGCCCACTGATCTGGACATCTACAACACACGTTCCTGGCTCAAGGATGCGTTGCTGCAACCGCAAAGCCGCGAGTGTTATCAGCGCTTGCTGGATCAGGGCTGGACTGACTCCCTGCGCCATCTGTACCCGCAGGATCGGCTTTACACGTTCTGGGATTATTTCCGACAACACTGGCAGAAAAATTCCGGGCTGCGCATCGATCACCTGTTGTTGAACCCGGCGCTGAGTCCGTATCTGCAAGAGGCGGGGGTCGATGCCTGGGTGCGCAATGAGCCGCATGCCAGTGATCACGCGCCGACGTGGATTCGCGTGAGCTCGCGCAAGCGACATTGACATTGATGAGAGCGGTGATTGGCGAAATCAATTGTCAGTTGTACTGCTTTATCCCTTATACATGGCGACCATCGGCGGAGAGATCCGCGGCCCATGCATAAGGACTGAGCAATGAGCGAGCCACGCCTGACCCGCCTTTCGTTATATTTACAGCGTCTGGGCTTCGACGCGCCCCCGGCGCCGACCCTGGAAACCCTGCGCCAGCTGCAACTGCGCCACACCGGTGAATTCGCGTTCGAAAACCTAACCACGTTGTCGGGCGAACCGGTGCTGATTGACTTGCCATCCATCGAGCAAAAAGTCCTGTACGACGGTCGAGGTGGTTACTGCTATGAGCTCAACAACCTGTTCCTGGCGTTGCTTCAGGCATTAGGGTTCGACGCTCGCGGCATCACCGGCCGGGTAGTGATGGGCCAGCCCGAAGGCGCGTGGACCGCTCGCACGCACCGCTTGAGCCTGGTCACTCTGGACGGCGTGCGCTACATCACTGACGTCGGCTTCGGCGGCATGGTCCCCACCGCACCGCTGATACTCGATACCGAAGCCGAGCAACTCACACCCCATGAACCGTATCGCATTGAACGGCACGAAGATGGTTACACCCTGCGGGCCAATGTCGGTGGCGAGTGGCGGGCAATGTACATCTTCGACCTGCAACGCCAGGAAGACATCGATTACACCGTCGGCAACTGGTACGTCTCGACCCATCCCGAGTCGTCGTTTGCTCGGCAACTGATGGTTGCCCGGACCGGGGAGGGCTGGCGCCGTACGCTGAACAACGGCAGTTTTGCAATACATCGGGTCGGTCGCGAAAGCGAACGGCGGCAGGTGGTGGATGTGGGTGAGCTGATCGGGTTGCTGAAGGATGAGTTCGGGATCCGGGTGCCGGAACATGAGGGTTTGAAGCAGGTGCTTGAGCGGTTGGTCCGCCCAGACTGAGCCCGCGTTTTTTGAGACTCCACAGGGGGAGAACTCAAGGCGCCATCACTCGATGAATTTCACTGAGCACCTCGGATAATTTTTTTTCGAGGTTCTTCAGCTCTGAGGCGGTTATCCCTTCTTTGAAATGTCCGGCATTCGCGAAAGCGGCACGCGGGTCGAGCTCGGCGGTTGTTTCCCTGTGATTGAGCAGCGCCTGACGCAAGGTGTTATTGATCACTGTCTGATAGCCAAATCCCTCGCTTTCGGCGAGTGAGCGAGCCGCCTCTATGACGGCATCATCGAGCATGATGGTGATTCTGGTTTTGCCTTTGCTGGAGGCAACAGCCCCACGCTTGGCATTGCTGAAGTCGTATTCGTCTTTCATCGGTCAATCCTCCATGTACCGTCGGCGCTCGTTTTTGGTAGCGATGCGCGCGGAAATGATTCGAACGAAATTCGGATCTCGATAGGTATACGCAACGACCAACAAGCGACCCTTGGCATCCATCCCCATGATGATCCACCGCTCTTCATCATGGTGGTGGTCTTGGAGCGTAAGCGCTCGCTCGTCCCAGAAAACCGGCTCTGTTTCTGAAAGGCTAATGCCCTGGCGCTTTAATTTGTTGGCTGCGTTTTTTGCCTTGTGAAACTGAATTTCGAATGGCTTCATTATGCATACTTTATATGTATAAGCGAGAGGCGACCGTACCGGCGGTCGCTGGGAATGCCAAAGCCTAGTGGGGAATGTGGAAGGGCCGCGTCAGGATGTATTTCAAAAGTTTTGAGGGGAGGAAAGCCGCACAGCCAAGGGCGAAATGAACAACTGGTCATAATCTGAATGATAAGTTGTATACAACTCTATAGACATTTGTCCTCGGTCTTGAATACAGTGTGCGCATAACAAAAACCAGGGAACCCCCCAACCATGAAAACGCCCCATGTTTCACACCAACGGCCTGAGGATGAAAACCTTGGAATCGGCGCGAATATGGCTTACGGCCTGCAACATGTTCTGACCATGTACGGCGGCATCGTCGCGGTGCCTTTGATCATCGGTCAGGCGGCCGGGCTCTCGCCGGCGGACATCGGTTTGTTGATTGCTGCTTCATTGTTTGCAGGGGGGCTGGCGACGTTACTCCAGACCCTTGGTTTACCGTTTTTCGGTTGTCAGTTGCCGCTGGTACAGGGCGTATCGTTCTCTGGTGTCGCGACCATGGTGGCGATTGTCAGCAGTGGTGGGGAGGGCGGGTTTCAGTCGATTCTCGGGGCGGTGATTGCCGCATCGTTGATTGGCTTGTTGATCACGCCGGTGTTCTCGCGCATCACCAAGTTCTTCCCGCCGCTGGTCACGGGCATTGTGATCACCACCATCGGCCTGACGCTCATGCCGGTGGCCGCGCGCTGGGCCATGGGCGGCAACAGTCATGCGCCGGACTTCGGCAGTATGGCGAACATCGGCTTGGCGGCGGTGACGCTGGTGTTGGTCCTGCTATTGAGCAAGATCGGCAGCGCGACCATCTCTCGATTGTCGATCCTGCTGGCGATGGTCATCGGCACAATCATCGCGGTGTTCCTCGGCATGGCAGACTTCTCGTCTGTCACCCAGGGCCCGATGTTCGGCTTCCCGACGCCGTTCCATTTCGGCATGCCGACCTTCCACTTCGCCGCCATCCTGTCGATGTGCATCGTGGTGATGGTGACGCTGGTGGAAACCTCGGCGGACATCCTCGCCGTCGGTGAAATCATCGGCACCAAAGTCGACTCCAAACGCCTGGGCAATGGCCTGCGCGCCGACATGCTGTCGAGCATGGTCGCGCCGATCTTTGGTTCGTTCACCCAAAGCGCCTTCGCCCAGAACGTTGGGCTGGTGGCGGTGACCGGGATCAAGAGCCGCTTCGTGGTCGCCACGGGTGGTTTGTTTCTGGTGATCCTCGGCTTACTGCCCTTTATGGGCCGGGTCATCGCGGCGGTGCCGACGTCTGTCCTCGGCGGCGCCGGTATCGTGCTGTTCGGCACCGTGGCGGCCAGTGGTATTCGTACGCTGTCCAAGGTTGATTACCGCAACAACGTCAACCTGATCATCGTCGCCACCTCCATCGGTTTCGGCATGATCCCGATCGCTGCTCCGAGCTTCTACGATCACTTCCCAAGCTGGTTCGCGACCATCTTCCACTCGGGCATAAGCTCGTCGGCAATCATGGCCATCGTGCTCAACCTGACCTTCAACCACCTCACGGCCGGTAACTCGGATCAGCAGTCGGTGTTCGCGGCCGGTACTGAGCGTGTGCTGCGTTATCAGGATCTGGCAGCGTTGCGTGAGGGGGATTACTTCAGCGAAGGCAAGCTGCATGACTGCGACGGGAAAGAAATTCCGGTGGTGGAGGTGGACCACGGGCATGGAGAACCGCAAGCGGCGCATGCGAAAAGCAGTGAGCATGTGTAGCGACAGCTAGCACTACAAAGGGCCGATCTGTTGAACAGATCGGCCTTTTGCTTTTCCTTCGGTCACAAAAAAGCCCCTGTACCTTTCGGTTCAGAGGCTTTCCCAGTATTGCTGTATGGCTCCACGACCTGGACTCGAACCAGGGACCCAGTGATTAACAGTCACTTGCTCTACCAACTGAGCTATCGCGGAATGGCGCCTATGTTACTGATTCAAAAAGAGAAGTCAAGCGCCTGATAGCAACTTTACCGATTCGTCGAGACAGACGGTGGTTTATCGGCCATGGGCGGTTACCAGATTCCTCCCAGAGGTCTACCATGGCCGCCCGGAAGTGGTAACACGCGCTGCCGGCCATTCGCCGAAAAGGTACGCGCCATGAATCACTCAACCTGCACACCTCACAACAACGGGGTGTTCGCATGAGCATCGCTCAGATCAGCTTGCCCAAAGGTGTCGGTCCCCACGCCGAAAAATTGTTCGACGCAATCACGCAGGCTAGCACCGCTGAGGAATTGAACCGTGCCGGCGGCAAGGCCGAAGGTTTTGTTCTGGGCCTGGAAAGCACCAAGGCGATCAAGAGTCAGATTGCCGAGTCGCTCTATGTCGCCTATGACGACGCCGCCAGTCAGCGTGCCACCGAACTGGCTTAACCGCCGAAGGTAAAGGTGCCGAGCATCATTTTGGCGTAGAGCGTCGTGGCGGCCAGTTGCACCAGCCACAAGGCGAGGCCACCGAGAAATACGCCCGCGGCGATTTGCATTACCAGGTTGCTGCCGCGTTTGGCCGGGGTGCGAGGCGCGAAGTGGTCCAGCTCATCGCGGTCTGCGCGTAGGTCATCGTTTTTCATGTGGGTTCTCGTCAGAATTCTCGGGTGTACTCATAACCTGTGGGAGCCGGGCTTGCCCGCGATAGCGGTCGATCAGCCAACATCAATGTTGAATATGATGGCCTCATCGCGGGCAAGCCCGGCTCCCACAAGAGGATGGTGTGCAGTCTAGGGGGCTTGGCCGTCGGGTCGAGAGATATCTGCGACCCATAAAAAAACGGGAAGCCATATGGCTTCCCGTTTTCCATCACGCGACGACTCAGATCACCTGAACGATGGCCTTGGTCACCACGTCGATGTTGCTCTGGTTCAACGCAGCTACGCAGATGCGGCCGGTGTCCAGGGCGTAGATGCCGAACTCGGTGCGCAGCCGGGTAACTTGCTCAACCGTCAGGCCGGAGTAAGAAAACATGCCGCGCTGACGGCCGACGAAACTGAAGTCGCGCTGTGGGGCGTTTTTCGCCAGCAGATCAACCATCTGGATGCGCATGCCGCGAATCCGCAGGCGCATTTCAGCCAGTTCTTCTTCCCACTGGGCGCGCAGTACCGGGCTGTTCAAAACAGCGGCGACGATGCTTGCACCGTGGGTTGGCGGGTTGGAGTAGTTGGTGCGGATCACGCGTTTGACTTGCGACAGCACGCGCGCGCTTTCTTCTTTCGATTCGCTGACGATCGACAGGGCGCCAACGCGCTCGCCGTACAGCGAGAACGATTTGGAGAACGAGCTGGACACAAAGAAGGTCAGGCCCGATTCAGCGAACAGGCGCACAGCGGCGGCGTCTTCGTCGATGCCATCGCCAAAGCCCTGGTAAGCCATGTCGAGGAACGGTACGTGGCCTTTGGCTTTAACCACTTCCAGTACGTTGTTCCAGTCCGCCGGGCTCAGGTCCACACCAGTCGGGTTGTGGCAGCAGGCGTGCAGCACAACGATCGAGCCGGAGGGCAGGGCGTTCAGGTCTTCCAGCAGGCCGACGCGGTTCACGTCGTGGGTCGCGGCGTCGTAGTAACGGTAGTTCTGCACCGGGAAACCGGCGGTTTCGAACAGCGCGCGGTGGTTTTCCCAGCTTGGGTCGCTGATCGCCACGACAGCGTTCGGCAGCAGTTGCTTGAGGAAGTCGGCACCGATTTTCAGTGCACCGGTACCGCCCACGGCCTGGGTGGTGATGACGCGGCCAGCGGCGATCAGTGGCGAGTCGTTGCCGAACAGCAGTTTCTGCACAGCCTGGTCGTAGGCAGCGATGCCATCGATTGGCAAGTAGCCACGGGAAGCGTGTTGAGCGACGCGAATCGTCTCGGCTTCGACAACGGCGCGCAGGAGTGGAATTCGCCCCTCCTCGTTGCAGTAAACACCGACCCCCAGGTTGACCTTGTTGGTACGGGTATCGGCGTTGAATGCTTCGTTGAGGCCCAGGATTGGATCGCGTGGTGCCATTTCGACAGCGGAGAACAGGCTCATTTTTGCGGCGGCTCTGAATGGAGAGTGGAGGGACGTGTGGCGCTCCAGCCGAATGCACTAGAGCGGTGCACAAACGGGGAGCTAGTATAGAGGCCATCGGCGACCGATGGCGACAGACGATTCGGCTTTTCCGCCAAGTTTTTCCGATTATTTTTCGACCGTTAGTCGATTGGCGTCGTCAAAGGATTCATGGGATGTAGGACGTTTGCCTTGAAAGAGCAGGCAATCGACACCACATTGAGCACAATCCAGTTTTTTCCTCGGGCGACGTCGGTCGTTTGCGGTCTTTCTCGTGGCTGTCCGGTTTGACCGGTCAGGCGCGACCCCAGGGGTATTGAATGTCTGAATTCCAGCTAGTGACCCGCTTCGAGCCCGCCGGCGATCAGCCGGAAGCCATCCGCCTGATGGTCGAGGGCATCGAAGCCGGGCTGGCGCACCAGACGTTGCTCGGTGTGACCGGCTCCGGCAAGACCTTCAGCATCGCCAACGTGATCGCGCAAGTGCAGCGTCCGACCCTGGTGCTGGCGCCGAACAAGACCCTGGCCGCGCAGTTGTATGGCGAGTTCAAGGCGTTCTTCCCGAACAACGCGGTGGAGTACTTCGTTTCCTACTACGACTATTACCAGCCCGAAGCCTACGTGCCGTCGTCCGACACTTTCATCGAGAAGGACGCCTCGATCAACGACCACATCGAACAAATGCGCCTGTCCGCGACCAAGGCGTTGCTGGAGCGCAAAGACGCGATCATCGTCACCACCGTGTCGTGCATCTACGGTCTGGGCAGTCCGGAAACCTATTTGAAGATGGTGTTGCACGTGGATCGCGGTGACAAACTCGATCAGCGTGCGTTGCTGCGTCGCCTGGCGGACCTGCAATACACCCGCAACGACATGGATTTCGCCCGCGCGACCTTCAGGGTGCGTGGCGATGTGATCGATATCCACCCGGCCGAATCCGATTTTGAAGCGATCCGCATCGAGCTGTTCGATGACGAGGTCGAGAGCCTGTCCGCCTTCGATCCGCTGACCGGCGAAGTGATCCGCAAGCTGCCACGCTTCACCTTCTATCCGAAAAGCCACTACGTGACACCGCGAGAAACCCTGCTTGGCGCCATCGAAGGCATCAAGGTCGAGTTGCAGGAACGTCTGGACTACCTGCGCAGCAACAACAAACTCGTTGAAGCCCAGCGTCTGGAGCAGCGCACCCGCTTCGACCTGGAGATGATCCTCGAGCTGGGTTATTGCAACGGTATCGAAAACTACTCGCGCTACCTGTCCGGTCGTGAGTCCGGTCAGGCGCCACCGACGTTGTTCGACTATCTGCCGGCCGATGCCTTGTTGGTGATCGACGAATCTCACGTCAGCGTGCCGCAGGTCGGCGCCATGTATAAGGGCGACCGTTCGCGTAAAGAGACGCTGGTGGAATACGGTTTCCGCCTACCGTCCGCGCTGGATAACCGGCCGATGCGTTTTGACGAATTTGAAAGCATCAGCCCGCAGACGATTTTTGTCTCGGCGACGCCCGGCAATTACGAGGCAGAGCATGCAGGTCGCGTCGTTGAGCAGTTGGTGCGTCCGACCGGGCTGGTCGATCCGCAAATTGAAATCCGTCCGGCGCTGACTCAGGTCGACGATCTGCTTTCGGAAATCGGCAAGCGTGTCGCGCTGGAAGAGCGGGTTCTGGTCACGACCCTGACCAAGCGTATGTCTGAGGATTTGACCGATTACCTGGCCGATCACGGCGTTCGCGTACGTTATCTGCACTCGGACATCGACACCGTGGAGCGGGTCGAAATCATTCGTGATCTGCGCCTTGGTACGTTCGATGTGCTGGTGGGGATCAACCTGCTGCGTGAAGGCCTGGACATGCCGGAAGTGTCACTGGTGGCGATTCTCGATGCGGACAAGGAAGGCTTCCTGCGTTCCGAGCGCTCGCTGATCCAGACCATCGGCCGGGCGGCGCGTAACCTCAACGGTCGGGCGATTTTGTACGCCGACCGCATCACCGGCTCCATGGAGCGGGCGATCGGCGAAACCGAGCGTCGTCGCGACAAACAGATCGCCTTCAACCTGGCCAACGGCATCACCCCGAAGGGTGTGTTCAAGGACGTCGCCGATATCATGGAAGGCGCCACCGTGCCGGGCTCGCGCAGCAAGAAGCGCAAAGGCATGGCCAAGGCTGCCGAAGAGAGCGCCAAGTACGAAGCGGAATTGCGCTCGCCGGGCGAGATCGCCAAGCGTATTAAAGCTCTGGAAGAGAAGATGTACGCGCTGGCGCGTGATCTGGAGTTTGAAGCAGCGGCACAGATGCGCGATGAGATTGGCAAGTTGCGGGAGCGGTTGATCACTGTTTGAGATTTTCGGTGCCTGTCAGGCCTCCATCGCGAGCAAGCTCGGCTCCTACAGGTCAGGTGATCACCTGTAGGAGCCGAGCTTGCTCGCGATGGCGGCGACGCAGTCTTAATGTGCTTCCCCAGCCTTAATCCCCTCCGGCAATTTCTTGGTCAGCAAGATCGCCAACATACTCACCCCCAGCGCAATCCCGACAAAGTGAAACGCATCGTTGTAAGCCATGATCGACGCCTGCTGGTGTGCGATTTCACTGATTTTGCCCAGCGCCGCCGTCTCACTGCCTAACCGGTCCGCCATCGACGCCATCCGCTCGGCCACTTGGGGATTGCTCGGTACGATGGCTTCACGCAAGTAATCAAAGTAGGTCTTGGTTCGCGCATCCAGCAGGGTCGCGAGGAGGGCGATGCCAATCGCGCCGCCGAGGTTACGCAAGATGTTGAACAGGCTCGACGCCGACCCCGCGTCCTGCGGCAGGATGTACGCGGTGGCGATCAGCGAAATGGTGACCATGATCAGTGGCTGGCCCAGCGCGCGAATGAGCTGGATCTGATTGAACTGCGGCCCGGCGAAGTCCGGGTTCAGTACCCCCGAAGAAAAACTCGCCAGCCCGAACAGCCCGAATCCCAGCGTACACAGCCACTTCGGCGAAATGTACTTCATCAGCTTGGGCACCAACGGAATCAGAAACAGCTGCGGCACGCCCATCCACATGATCACTTCGCCGATCTGCAGGGCGTTGTAGTTCTGGATCTGCGCCAGGTACAGCGGCAACAGGAAAATCGAACCATACAGCCCGACCCCCATCCCCAGGCTGGAAATACTCGACAGGCCGAAGTTGCGGTTGCGCAGGATGCCCAGGTTGATCAGCGGGTTGGGCTTGGAAACTTGCACAATCACAAAGGTGATCAGGCTGATCAGCGCGATGCTGCCCAAGGTTACGATCAGGTTCGACTCCAGCCAGTCCTTGCGGTGGCCCTCTTCGAGAAACACCTGCAAACAACCGAGGCCGACGCCGAGGGTGAGAATGCCCATGTAGTCGGTGCTTTTCAGTAGCTCCCAGTGCGCTTCTTTTTTCTCCAAGCCATACATCAGGCCGGCGATCATGATCAGGCCAGGTGGAACGTTGATGTAGAAGATGTATTCCCAGCCCCAATTTTCAGTCAGCCAGCCGCCCAGTGTCGGGCCGATAGAGGGCGCGAAGGTGGCGGTCATGGCGAACATGGCCATGCCTTTGGCGCGATGGTGCTCGGGCAGTTTGATCAGCGTGAGGGTGAACGCCAGCGGGATCAGCGCGCCGCCGGTGAAGCCCTGCAAGGCGCGGAAGACGATCATGCTTTCCAGGCTCCACGCCATGGAGCACAGCAGCGAGGCGACGAGGAATCCCAGTGAAACCCAGACCGCCAGTCGTCGCGCGGACAGCAGCTGCACGAGCCAGGCGGTCAGCGGGATCATGATGATTTCCGCCACCAGGTACGAGGTGGAAATCCACGAGCCTTCCTCCAGGGTGGCCGACAGGGCGCCCTGAATGTCTTTGAGCGAAGAGTTGGTGATCTGGATGTCGAGCACGGCCATGAAGGCGCCGAGCATCACGCTCATGACCGCAATCCAGTCCCGCCGGGTCGGTTCGCCGACCGGGCGGATCAGTTGGTCACCGGCCATCGTCAGGGGCGTCTTTGATGTTCACTTTGGCGGTGACTGACATGCCCGGACGGATCTTGCCTTGCAGCGGATTGTCCGCGGCGAAAGTCAGTTTTACCGGAATCCGTTGTACGACTTTGGTGAAGTTGCCCGTGGCATTGTCCGGTGGCAACAGGCTGAACTGCGCGCCCGAAGCGGCGAACAGGCTGTCGACGCGCGCTTTGATGGGCATGTCGCTGTAGGCGTCGAAGGTCAGCTCGGCGCTCTGGCCGGGCTGCATGTGGCCGATCTGGGTTTCTTTGAAGTTGGCCTGAATCCAGATGTCCTGATCCGGAACGATCGACAGCAAGTACGCGCCGGCCTGCACCACTTGGCCTTCGCGGGCGGCGCGCTGACCGATCAGGCCGCTGATGGGTGCGTGGATTTCGCTGCGGGTCAGGTTCAGTTCCGCTTGCGCCAGGTCGGCCTTGGCGTTGGCGATCTGCGCGTCTAGGCGCTTGATCTCTGCGGTCAGGGCGTTGACCTGCTGGCGTTGGCCCTGAGCGTCAGCCTGGGCCTTGGCGACTTGCGAGCGGGCGATGTGGTTGTCGGCCGACAGCGTGGTCACCCGTTCTTCCGAGATGTAGCCGGGTTTGCGCAAGGTCTCGGCGCGATTCAAGTCGATGAGCGAGCGGCCGAGACTGGCTTGGCTGGAGGCGACTTGCGCTTCGCTGGCCGCGATCAGACTGGATTGCTGGGTCAGTTTGCTTTGCGCTTGCAGGCGTTCGGCCTGGCGGGTGGCGAGGGTGGCTTTGGCGCGGTCGACGGCGAGGTCGAAATCGGCGCCTTCGAGCTTGATCAGCAACTGGCCTTTCTCGACGTGCTGGTTGTCGTGCACCAGCACTTGATCGATGCGCGCGCCCAACTGGCTCGAGACACGGGTGATCTCGCCCTGGACATAGGCGTTGTCGGTGCTTTCATAGAATCGTCCCTTGAAGAACCACTGGGCAAAAAAGCCCCCGGCAATCAGCAGGACGATCAACAGGAAAATAAACAGGCGACGCTTGAGTTGGGCAGGCATGGGGCAGACTGTAGTCGAGAAATTGTAAGGAAAGTTATCAGCAGGTGAATCTGTCATACAGCCGACAAGCGGTAAATGCCATCGGGTGATATTCGGCCATTCACCAGGGTATACGCGCGTTGTAGGCGCAAACTTGGCTTAAATGCCCTGTTCACTGGAGCCGGGCGGGTTTCGCCTGTTACCATTCGCCCTTTGTTTTATCTTCATTTCGAGACTTGCCATGACCACCGTCCGCACGCGCATCGCGCCATCGCCTACCGGGGACCCCCACGTAGGTACCGCTTACATCGCTTTGTTCAACTACTGCTTTGCCAAGCAGCATGGCGGTGAGTTCATCCTGCGGATCGAAGACACCGACCAATTGCGGTCGACCCGTGAGTCCGAACAGCAGATTTTCGACGCCCTGCGCTGGTTGGGTATCGACTGGAGCGAAGGCCCGGACGTGGGTGGCCCGCACGGTCCTTACCGTCAGAGTGAGCGCGGCGATATCTATCAGAAGTACTGCCAACAGCTCGTTGAAATGGGTCATGCGTTCCCGTGCTTCTGCACTGCCGAAGAATTGGACCAGATGCGCGCCGAGCAAATGTCTCGAGGAGAAACCCCGCGTTACGACGGCCGCGCACTGTTGCTGTCAAAGGAAGAAGTTGCCCGTCGCCTGGCCGCTGGCGAACCTCACGTGATCCGCATGAAAGTGCCGAGTGAAGGCGTTTGCGTGGTGCCGGACATGCTGCGTGGCGACGTCGAGATCCCGTGGGATCGCATGGACATGCAAGTGCTGATGAAGACCGACGGCCTGCCGACGTACTTCCTGGCCAACGTGGTCGATGACCATCTGATGGGCATCACCCACGTCCTGCGCGGTGAAGAGTGGCTGCCCTCGGCGCCTAAACTGATCCTGCTTTACGAGTACTTCGGCTGGGAACAACCGGAGCTGTGCTACATGCCGCTGCTGCGTAACCCGGACAAGAGCAAGCTGTCCAAGCGCAAGAACCCGACCTCGGTGACGTTCTACGAGCGCATGGGCTTCATGCCGGAAGCGATGCTCAACTACCTGGGCCGCATGGGCTGGTCGATGCCGGACGAGCGCGAGAAGTTCTCGTTGCAGGAAATGGTCGACCACTTCGACTTGAGCCGTGTCTCGCTGGGCGGGCCGATTTTCGACATCGAGAAGCTGTCGTGGCTCAACGGCCAGTGGCTGCGAGACCTGCCGGTAGAAGAGTTCGCTTCGCGCCTGCAGACCTGGGCATTGAACCCTGAATACATGATGAAGATCGCGCCGCATGTACAGGGGCGCGTTGAAACCTTCAGCCAGGTTGCACCGTTGGCCGGCTTCTTCTTTGCCGGTGGCGTGAACCCGGATGCCAAATTGTTTGAATCGAAGAAGCTCTCGGGCGACCAGGTTCGTCAGTTGATGCAGCTGATCTTGTGGAAACTGGAAAGCCTGCGTCAGTGGGAGAAGGACAGCATCACCGCGACGATTCAGGCGGTGGTCGAATCCTTGGAACTGAAGCTGCGTGACGCCATGCCGCTGATGTTTGCTGCGATCACGGGGCAGGCCAGTTCGGTGTCGGTGCTGGATGCGATGGAAATCCTCGGTCCGGACCTGACCCGATTCCGTCTGCGCCAGGCGATTGACCTGCTGGGCGGCGTGTCGAAGAAGGAAAACAAGGAGTGGGAAAAACTGTTGGGTAACATCGCCTGAGGGCGATTGACCCTGCAGGAACCGCCGGAGGGCGCGATCATTTGATCGTGATCTTCGGCGCTCCCCCTGATTTTTCGGGGGGGAGGGCGGTAAGTGATTGTTATGGCGACAAAAAATTTTGAAAATTGTTGAAAATAAGTTTGACAGCTTTTCGATCCGCCATTAAGATTCGCCCCGTCCTCAGCGATGAGGGGCTATAGCTCAGCTGGGAGAGCGCTTGCATGGCATGCAAGAGGTCGACGGTTCGATCCCGTCTAGCTCCACCAATTTACACTTCAAGGTCTGGCCACACCGGCCTTGAAGCGATCAACTCTCAGCGTTGATCTGTTGTATAGAAGGGTTTGCGTCCCCTTCGTCTAGTGGCCTAGGACACCGCCCTTTCACGGCGGTAACAGGGGTTCGAGTCCCCTAGGGGACGCCAGTTTTACAGAAGCGATGTTGCAAGATGTCGCTCCGCCGCGAGGCGAAAAATCCGGGGCTATAGCTCAGCTGGGAGAGCGCTTGCATGGCATGCAAGAGGTCAACGGTTCGATCCCGTTTAGCTCCACCAATTTTACAGTTCAAGGTCTGGCCACGCAGGCCTTGAATCGATCAGCTCTCAGCACTGATCAGTTGTATAGAAGGTTTTGCGTCCCCTTCGTCTAGTGGCCTAGGACACCGCCCTTTCACGGCGGTAACAGGGGTTCGAGTCCCCTAGGGGACGCCACGATTACCCGCTCTGCGGGATTTTATAAGGGTCATTCAATTATTGAATGGCCCTTTTGTTTGTCTGGCGTTTGGCCAAATCCCTCAATTTCTTTCAAACTGTTCTTCAGACCAGCGGTCACATCCATGACTTGCGAAAAATTATTATGAGAATAATATTCTAGTCGTAATATTCGGAGGCAACGATGAACGATAAAAAAGCTCAAACCCGCGAACGCATCCTTAAGGCTGCCAGTGCAGCGCTGATTCAGCGTGGCCCGGCAGAGCCGAGCGTGGGCGAAGTGATGGGCGCAGCCGGCCTGACCGTCGGCGGCTTCTATGCGCACTTCGAAAGCAAGGACGCCATGATGCTGGAGGCGTTCCAGCAATTGCTGGGGCACCGTCGTGACCTGATTGCTGACATGGATGCGCAACTCACCGGTGAAGAGCGTCGCGCGTTGGTGGCTGCGTTTTACCTGTCACGTAAACACCGTGACTCCTCCGAATCGGCATGCCCGATCCCGGCGTCTGTTGGCGAACTGGGAAGGCTGCCGGATGCGTTTCGTGTTGCTCTGAATGAGCATGTGGAATTGATGGTCGCGCAGCTGGCGGCCAGTCCGGAAGACACCGACAAAGCTTTGGCAGACATGGCCTTGATGGTGGGCGGTTTGGCCCTGGCTCGCGCGCTGGGGCCAGGAGAGTTGTCCGATCGATTGCTGCGCGCCGCCAAGTCGGCGGTGCAATGACCTGAAGGCAGTGGCCTGGGGAGTGAGAGCGATGAGCACGTTGAAGTGGGTTCGTGGCGTTAATGGCACCTTGGGCTGGTTCGCACCGAAACTGGTCGCGAGCAAAATGCGACTGGCATTCATGACCCCGCGAGAACTGCCTCCGCGTGATTGGGAGCTGCCGCTTCTGGCGAAGTCCGAACGAATCACGCTGCGCTTCGGCCTTTCGGCGCTACGTTGGGGGCAAGGCCCGGCCGTGTTGCTGATGCACGGTTGGGAAGGCCGGCCGACGCAGTTTGCCAGTCTCATCACCGCGCTGGTGGAGGCCGGGTATACCGTGGTCGCCCTCGACGGCCCGGCGCATGGCCGCTCACCTGGTGAAGAAGCGAACGTCGTGCTGTTCGCTCGGGCCATGCTGGAAGCCGCCGCCGAGTTGCCGCCACTGCAAGCAGTCATCGGTCATTCGATGGGGGGCGCCAGTGCCATGCTCGCCGTTCAATTGGGCCTGCGCACCGAAACCCTGGTGACGATTGCCGCCCCGGCGCGGATTCTCGGAGTGTTGCGGGGGTTTGCACGTTACGTGCGACTGCCGCCCAAGGCGCGTTCGGCCTTCATTCGGCAGGTCGAGAAAGACGTCGGAATGCGCGCCGCGACGCTGGATGTCGCCCACTATCAACTCGACATGCCCGGCCTGATCGTCCATGCCCAAGATGACAGCTACGTGTCGGTCAAGGAGTCCGAACTGATCCATGAATCCTGGTTCGACAGCCGCTTGCTGCGCCTGGAAGAAGGCGGCCATCAGCGGGTACTGGCCGATCCCCGGGTCATTGATGGTGTGTTATCACTGTTGGCCGGTCGCAGCCTGCAATCGCGCCAATCGGCGTAAGCATCCGTTACACTGCCCCGGTCGACTTTATCTGACCGGGAGTGGGGCATGAGCTGGGATCGGGCAACGCCATTTATCATTGATCTGCAAGTGGGCGCCGAGGACATCGACGGGCTGGGTCACGCCAATAATGCGGTGTACGTGACGTGGCTCGAGCGCTGTGCCTGGCGCCACTCGCAGCGTCTGGGCCTGGATTTGGTCGAGTATCGGCGGCTGGACCGGGCGATGGCGGTAGTGCGGCACGAAATCGATTACCTGGCCGCCGCCTATGAAGATGATGAATTGCAGTTGGCGACCTGGATCGTCGATTGGGATCAGCGCCTGAAAATGACCCGACACTTCCAGTTGAAGCGCCCGCGTGACAACACCACTTTGCTGCGCGCCCAGACCACGTTTGTCTGTATCGAGCTGTCGACCGGCAAGCCCAAGCGCATGCCGGCCGAGTTCATCGAAGGCTACGGCCCGGCGTTACCCGTCACGATCTAATTGTCTGAACCGCCTTCATCGCGGGCAAGCCCGGCTCCCACAGGGTTCAGTGATCACCTGTAGAAGCCGGGCTTGCCCGCGATGGCGTCCGTACAATCGCCACCGTCCGGTCTGACGAAATACCTTCTGCACGCCGAAACCAGTAAACTGCCGCACGTTTTTCGTCGAGTGTGTTATTCATGCAAATTGCTTTGGCGCCCATGGAGGGGTTGGTCGACAACATCCTGCGGGATGTGCTGACCCGTGTGGGCGGTATCGATTGGTGCGTGACCGAGTTCATCCGGATCAACGATCAACTGCTTACGCCTGCCTACTACCACAAGTTTGGCCCCGAACTGCTGACCGGTGCCCGCACCGCGTCCGGCGTGCCGCTGCGCGTGCAACTGCTCGGTTCTGATCCGGTGTGCCTGGCGGAAAACGCAGCGCTGGCCTGTGAGCTGGGCTCTGAAGTCATCGACCTGAACTTCGGTTGCCCGGCCAAGACCGTCAACAAGTCTCGCGGCGGCGCGGTGTTGCTCAAAGAACCTGAACTGCTCAACGAAATCGTCGAGCACGTCCGTCGCGCGGTGCCTGCGCACATCCCTGTGACTGCCAAGATGCGCCTCGGTTTCGACAGCCCGGACGGCTCGCTGGTCTGTGCCACCGCCCTGGCTGAAGGCGGCGCAGCGCACATCGTGGTGCATGCGCGGACCAAGACCGATGGCTACAAACCTCCGGCGCATTGGGAGTGGATCCCGCGGGTGCAGGATGTGGTCAAGGTGCCGGTGTTTGCCAATGGTGATATCTGGAGCGTCGAAGACTGGCGTCGTTGTCGCGAAATCAGTGGCGTCGAAGACATCATGCTCGGTCGCGGCCTGGTCTCGCGGCCGGATCTGGCCCGGCAGATCGCGGCGGCGCGAGCCGGTGAAGAAGTGGTCGAGATGACCTGGGCTGAGCTGTTGCCACTGATTCAGGACTTCTGGCTGCAAGCCAAGGCGCAGATGACACCCCGTCAATCGCCCGGCCGCCTCAAGCAATGGCTGGCGATGCTGACCCGCAATTATCCGGAAGCGGTTGAGCTGTTCACCGTCCTGCGTCGTGAGACCGAACTCGATCACGTCTCGCGTTTGCTCGGTCTACAAGTCAGCGAAGCGGCCTGAAAAAATCTCGAAATAATCTCTTGAAATACAATCAGTGTTCCCTATCTAAGGGGTACGCGATGCCGAATTCGGGTCGCGGAGACAAAAACCTTGCTGATTGTTTTCAGGAGATTTGAACCATGACTACTGCATTTTCCCTGGCCCCACTGTTCCGTTCCTCGGTAGGTTTCGACCGTTTCAACGACCTGTTCGAAACCGCCCTGCGCAATGAGCCAGGCAGCACCTACCCACCGTACAACGTGGAAAAACACGGTGATGATCAATACCGCATCGTCGTCGCCGCGGCCGGTTTCCAGGAAGAAGACCTGGACCTGCAAGTCGAGAAAGGTGTGCTGACCATCAGTGGCGGAAAACGTGAAGCGAACGAAAACGTGACCTTCCTGCACCAAGGCATCGCTCAGCGTGCGTTCAAGCTGTCGTTCCGCCTGGCGGATCACATCGAGATCAAGGCCGCTGACCTGCGCAACGGCCTGTTGAGCATCGACCTGGTGCGTATCGTGCCAGAAGAGGCGAAAGCCAAACGCATTCCGATCAACGGGACGCAAAAACCGGCTTTGCAGCACTAAGGCCGAGCAATGAAAAGGGCGCCATCGCGGCTAATGCCGATCAGTTAAGCCTTCTCGCTTGACCTTTGGCCGCAAGAAATCAAAATCCGATGCCTGTACTGGCATCGGATTTTTTATGCGTCTCGCTCGGGCACTGGAACTGACCCACAACATCGCCTCTACCCCCCGCTCTATCGAGGGATTGGATGCCTTGCTCGATCCCTCTTTGGTCGAGCAGGCACTTGAACAGGCAGGCGTGGCGACGCTGTGCAAGCGCCGTTTGCCGTTGGAAATGATGCTCTGGTGCGTGATCTCCATGGCGTTCTTCCGGCGCATGTCGGCGTGGGACGTGGTCAGTCGCATGAACATCATGCTGCCAGGACAACGGCCGTTGGTCGCCCCCAGCGCTGTAGTCCAGGCCCGTCAGAGATTGGGCAGCGAAGCTGTACGACAAGTCTTCGATCTGACCCAGAAAAGTTGGCACGAAGCGGCTGGCCATCCGACTTGGGCCGGTTTGCGCTTACTGGGTGTTGATGGCGTCGTCTGGCGAACGCCCGACACCCCTGAAAACCGTGCGCGTTTCGACTCCGCCAGCAACCAGCATGGCGACACCGGTTTTCCTCAGGTGCGCATGGTCTGCCAAATGGAGTTGACCAGCCACTTGCTGATTGGCAGCGCTTTTGACGGCTACCGCAGCAACGAAATGAAACTGGCCGAGCAACTGATCGAAACCACGCCCGATCACTCGTTGACGCTGTTTGATCGTGGTTTTTACTCGTTAGGTTTACTGCATCAGTGGCAGCAAGCAGGCGTTGAACGCCACTGGCTGATGCCGCTGAAAAAAGGCTCGCAGTATGAGGTGATCCAGCGTTTGGGGTGCCAGGATGCGATTGTTTCGCTGAGTACCTCGCCGCAGGCCCGCAAGCAATGGCCGGGCCTGCCAGAGCGCCTGACCGCACGACTCCTGAGCAAAACCGTCAAGGGCAAGGTGTGTCAGATTCTGTCCTCGATGGCCGACCCATTGCGCTTTCCGGCCGACGAAATCGTCGATCTGTACAGCCAGCGTTGGGAGATCGAACTCGGGTTTCGGGAAATGAAACAGACTCTGCTCAACAGCAGTTACACGCTGCGCAGCAAAACGCCCGAGATGATCGAGCAGGAATGGTGGGGCGTGTTGTTGGGCTACAACTTGTTGCGCTATCAGATGGTGGAAATGAGTCGCCACTGTCCTGGGATTTACCCGTGCGAAATGAGCTTTACCGCCTGCACCTGGGCGATTCTCGGGTTTATCAACAGCGTCTCCGCCGACCGATCCGGGAACATCCCCAAATACTTGGCCGAGCTGCATGCTTCAGCGCCGCACTACGTGCTGCCGCATCGGCGGGAGGAGCGCCTTTATCCCCGGGCCATCCGGCTTAAATCACCGAAGTATCCGATCAAAAATAAAAATGCCAGTCAGCTTAACTGACTGGCATTAGCCATCGCGGCGCCCTTTTTTGTGCTTGTCCACCCGAAAACCGAAGGCCACGTAGTGGATTGTGTTGCTCTTGGTTATTCGATTAAGGCGCTCAATATGGTGTGGGCGATTTTGACCCGCTCCGGGTTGGGGTAGTTTTTGTTGGCAAGGATCACGATGCCGATGTCCTTCGAGGGCACAAACGCGACGTAAGCCCCAAAGCCGCCGGTGGAACCGGTTTTGTTGATCAACACGTTCTTCTGTTGAAGCTGCGGCGGGTTCAACCACTGGACCTTATGTGCCTGCATTGCCATCTCGGTCGAATTACCCGCGAGCAGCCGATCCAGCGTGATCGGGTAAGGGTAGAGCTCCCAACCCAGCCCCTGTGTCATATCGCCCACGGTGTAATAACCGGTGTGAGTGGTGGCGATGGCTTGCTGTAATGGCTGTACCAGTCGGGCCGGTTGCATGTTCGCTTCGACATAGCGAAGCAGGTCCGAGGCGCTGGTTTTCACGCCGTAGGCTTCGGAGTCCAACGCGCCCGGCCCGACGCGCACTGGCTTGCCGTCCTTGTTGTAACCCTGTGCGTAAAGCCCCATCTGCTCTTGCGGGACCTTGAGGTAGGTGTGCTTGAGGCCCAGTTTCGGCAACAAGGTCTTTTCCATCAGGACATCGAACGGCTGGCCCATGCTGTTGGCGGCGAGGTAGCCGAACAGCCCTATGCTTGGGTTCGAATACAGGCGATGGGTGCCGGCAGGATAAGCCGGTGTCCACAGCTTGAAGTAACCCAGCATTGTCTCTGGGTGGTCAGCTTCGCCAGGAAACTGCAGCGGCAACCCGCCGGCGGTGTAAGTGCCCAGTTGCAGCACGCTGATGTGATCGAAGGCACTACCGCGCAATGCCGGTAAAACAGCGCTGGCAGGATCGGCCAGGGACAGTTTGTCGTTGGCCTGCGCGTAGGCGGCCAGTGTGGCGGTAAAGGTTTTGCTGACAGAGCCGATTTCGAACAGGGTGTCCTGACTGACCGGTTTGCGATCCTGTTTGGAGGCCACGCCGTAATTAAAGTAATGCTGCTGGCCATTTTGGGTGATCGCAACGGCGAGCCCCGCAATGTTCTGTTGCTGCATCACTGGACCGACGGCGGCGCTGACCAGGGTTTCGAGTTGCTGGTCGGACGGCATCGCGGCCATGCCCGGCGCTGCGCCGAGGATAAGTGCGAAAGCACTGTAGGACGCAAGCCTTGGCAGTTTGTCTGTGTACATATCTGATCCACTCTTCATGAGTTGTGATGATGGTAACCCGCTACACTCCATGCGCTCTTGCAAATCGGGCTAGCGAACAGGCGTGCCAAATCTAGGCGGTCTGCCGTGCGTCGACAAACGACGATATTTCGGGTTAGCCATTAGAAAAATTATGGAGTTGGCATGATTCGTCCTCACTTGCCGCTGAATGCATTGCGCGCTTTCGAGGCATCGGCGCGTCATTTGAGTTTCACGCGCGCGGCTGTGGAGCTGTTCGTGACGCCAGCGGCAGTGAGTCATCAAGTCAAAAGCCTGGAAGCCATGCTGAACGTGGCACTGTTCAAGCGCTTGCCACGCGGGCTGCTGCTGACCAGTGAGGGTGAAACTTTGCTGCCGGTGTTGCGTGAGTCTTTCGATCGAATCGCCGAAACGCTTGAGCGCTTTGAAGGTGGACACTATCGAGAGGTGTTGACGGTGGGGGCGGTGGGGACCTTTGCGGTGGGCTGGCTGTTACCCCGGCTGCCGGACTTCCAGGCGAAACATCCGTTTATAGATTTACGGCTGTCGACCAATAACAACCGGGTGGATGTGGCCGCTGAAGGGCTGGATTACGCGATTCGATTTGGCGCCGGCGCGTGGCACGGGATTGAAGCGCTACGTTTGATCGATGCGCCGTTGTCGGTGCTGTGCGTTCCCGAGCTCGCCCGGCAATTGCTCTCGCCTGAGGATCTGTTGAAACAAACTTTGTTGCGCTCCTACCGCACAGACGAGTGGCCAGAATGGTTTCTGGCCTGCGGGTTGCCAGCCAATGCACCGCCCGCCAAAAGCATTGTTTTCGATTCTTCGCTGGCGATGATGGAGGCCGCGCTTCAAGGCGCAGGCATTGCGTTGGCGCCGCCCCTGATGTTTTCCCGACAACTGGCTGCGGGTGCTATCGAGCAACCTTTCGCCATCGGGATCACCACCGGCAGCTATTGGCTGACGCGCTTGCAGTCACGCTCTGAAACAGCGGCGATGACGGCGTTCAAAGACTGGCTAATGCAAGCGGCCGAGATGAATTAGCGGATGCCATTTCTGGAGTTGGAGCGAGCCCGGAGTCCATTGTAGGAGCTGGCTTGCCTGCGATAGCGGAGTGTCAGGCGACATCCATCTTGAAGGTGCCGGCGCCTTCGCGGGCAAGCCCGCTCCTACACGGGTTCGGTGGTCAGTCTGGGGAGTTGTGTACGACTTCAATCCATTGTGGGAGCTGGCCTGCCTGCGATAGCAGTGGGGCAGGCAACATCAATGTTGAATGTGCCGGTCTCTTCGCGAGCAGGCTCGTTCCCACAAGGAGTACAGCGACAGTGGGTCAGCGCACCAGGCACGGCTGTTTGTTATTGAATTTCCAACCCGGGATCAGAAACTGCATCGCCACGCTGTCATCGCGCGCGCCCAACCCCATGCCTTTGTACAGTTCATGGGCCTTGGCCAACTGGTCCATGTCCAGTTCAACCCCTAGCCCCGGCTTCTTCGGCACTTGCACGCAGCCGCCGACGATTTGCAGTGGCGTCTTGGTCAAGCGCTGGCCGTCCTGCCAGATCCAGTGGGTGTCGATGGCGGTGATGTCGCCTGGCGCAGCCGCCGCGACGTGGGTGAACATCGCCAGGGAAATATCGAAGTGGTTGTTGGAGTGCGAACCCCACGTCAGCCCCCACTCGTGGCACATCTGCGCCACGCGAACCGAGCCTTGCATGGTCCAGAAGTGCGGGTCGGCCAGTGGAATATCCACCGATTGCAACTGAATCGCGTGGCCCATTTCGCGCCAGTCGGTGGCGATCATATTGGTCGCGGTTTTCAGGCCGGTGGCACGGCGGAACTCGGCCATGACTTCGCGGCCCGAGTAACCATTTTCGGCCCCGCACGGGTCTTCGGCGTAAGCCAGAATAGGGTGCTGATCGCGGCACAAGCGAATGGCTTCCTTGAGTGACCATGCTCCGTTCGGGTCGAGGGTGATGCGCGCATCCGGGAAGCGTTCGGCCAGCGCAGTGACCGCTTCGATTTCCTCATCGCCACTGAGCACGCCGCCCTTGAGTTTGAAGTCCTTGAAACCGTAGCGGGCGTGGGCGGCCTCGGCCAAACGGACCACGGCGTCAGCGGTCATGGCTTTTTCATGGCGTACACGAAACCAGTCATTGTCGGCGTCCGGTTCGCTGCGATAGGCCAGGTCGGTTTCGTCGCGATCACCGACGTAAAACAGGTAACCGAGCATCTTCACTTCGTCACGCTGCTGACCTTCACCGAGCAGGGCGGCAACCGGCACGTCCAGATGCTGGCCGAGCAAGTCGAGGAGGGCGGCTTCCAGGCCGGTGACTGCGTGAATGGTGATACGCAGGTCGAACGTCTGCAAACCGCGACCGCCGGCATCGCGATCGGCAAAGGTCTGGCGCACTTGATTGAGGATCTTCTGATACGTGCCAATCGGGCTGCCGACCACCAGTGCGCGGGCGTCTTCCAGTGTCTGACGAATACGCTCACCACCGGGTACTTCACCGACACCGGTGTGTCCGGCGTTGTCCTTGAGGATCACGATATTGCGGGTGAAAAACGGGCCGTGGGCGCCGCTCAAATTGAGCAGCATGCCATCGTGACCGGCCACCGGAACCACTTGCATGCTGGTGATGATCGGGGCTTTTGCAGTGTCTTGTGCGTTCATTGTCTAGTCCTTGAAAGTCAGCATTCAGGCAGGGTTGGGCGTTGGTTTGCACTGCGCGACGGCCGGTGCAATTTTCGGTGTGTTGCGGGCGGCGAACACGATGATCGCGGCGATGAGCGAGGTCGCGACCAAGCCGTACAGCCAGATTCGTGCGCGAACTTTTTGCAGGAGGATGTTGGAGGGGGCTTCGAACAGCGCGAAACCGATACAGAACAGGCGAGCACCGATGCCATCGGGAGCAGCGCCAATTCCCATGGCGGGCTTCAGGACAGAATCGTCGCCGTCGTGCATCTCAGAAATGGATGTATTCACTTGCGTTTCGCCCACTGATTATTGTTATGCGGGTTGTGGCTTGGTGTGTCGTTGTTGATAGACATCATACAACTACATTTTTTTATGCCGCAAGGAGTCTTCTGCGAAGAATTGGCGTATTTAAGGCGATTTGTTATTTATTCTTCCGTTTTCGACGCCGTGTCACAGGTCGGAATTGGTCAGATTGTTGAGTGTTGTCATACAAGATGATGTGGTTTTTCTGAGAATACGAACGCGCCCGGTGCTAAGATCCCGTCAGCCCCGCTTCTGGATAATCGCCATGCAACATGACCTCGACATGCCTGTCCCCAGGCGCAGTCACAACCTCGCTCACGACCTGGTGGCCAAACTGACCCAGAGCATTCTTCTCGGCCAGATACTGCCGGGAGACAAGCTGCCGTCGGAGAACTCAATCGTTCAAGAACACGGCGTCAGCCGCACCGTGGTGCGCGAGGCTATCTCGAAATTGCAGGCGTCAGGACTGGTGGAAACCCGGCACGGCATTGGCACGTTTGTCATCGAACGCGCGCCGGAGCAGGGCTTGCGGTTGAATGTCGATACCGCGCTGGGGGTGCGCAGCATTCTGGAGTTGCGCATGGGGCTGGAAACCCAGGCCGCCGCGCTGGCGGCGACCCGTCGTACGGAGCAGCAACTGGCGCAGATGCGTGAAGCGCTGGACGACTATCAGCGCTTGCTGAGCAACAACGACAGCTGCGTCGAGGCCGACAAGCGCTTCCATCTGTTGATCGCCGAAGCTACCGGCAATGTGTGCTTCACCGAGATCATGCAGCACCTGGGCAGTGCGATGATCCCGCGAACACGCGTCAATGCCGCCGAGCGTGGGGCGGCGGATTTAAGCAAGCTTGGGCAACTCGCCAACCTTGAGCACGAGGCGATTCTCAACGCTATCAAGCGCCAGGATCCGGACGCGGCGCGAGCAGCGATGTGGCTGCACCTGACCAACAGCCGTGACCGCTTTTCAGCGGGTGGCTGAATATTGTGGCGAAGGAGCTTGCTGTGGCGAGGGAGCTTGCTCCCGTCCGGCGGCGAAGCCGTCGCAAACCTGCAGAATGCGATCTGCCTGATGGATCGTGATCGTTGCTTTTGGGGGGCGCTTCGCACCCCAGCGGGAGCAAGCGCCCTCGCCACAGGTCTGTGTCATTTCTGGCTGGCGCTGACATTGCGCATCAACAAGCCAAACTTTAGGTTCACCGCGTCCGGAATCGGCAAATACACCGTGTGCCCATCCCCCTGCGCCACTTCAATCGGCTCGCCTCTAGCGTTTTGCAATTGATGCAAATCGAAATGGAAGTTGCCCTGGGGTGTCATCAACTCCATGTGATCGCCCAGGCGAAAGCGGTTCTTCACTTTGACCTCCGCCAGCCGCTCACGCCGCTCACCGGTCAATTCACCGACAAACTGCTGTCGCTCCGACACCGAGCTGCCGTGCTGATAATTCTGGTATTCGTCATGCACATGCCGACGCAAAAAACCTTCGGTGTAGCCGCGCTGCGCCAATGACTCCAGATCGGTCATCAGGCTTCGGTCGAATTCACGGCCGGCGACGGCATCGTCGATGGCCCGGCGATACACCTGCGTGGTGCGGGCGCAATAGAAGTGGGATTTGGTCCGCCCTTCGATTTTCAAAGAGTGCACGCCCATGTGCGTCAGGCGCTCGACATGTTGCACGGCGCGCAGGTCCTTGGCATTCATGATGTAGGTGCCGTGCTCGTCCTCGAAGGCCGGCATCAGTTCGTCCGGCCGATTGGCTTCCTGCAACAGGAACACCTGGTCGGTGGGGGCGCCGAGGCCCAGGGTCGGTTCGGGCTGATACTGCTGGACAATCTCACCGAGCTGGTTTTCCGTGGCCTCCTGGGCCGAATATTTCCAGCGACAGGCGTTGGTGCAACTGCCCTGATTGGCATCGCGCTTGTTCATGTATCCCGACAGCAGGCAGCGCCCGGAGTACGCCATGCATAATGCGCCGTGGACAAACACTTCCAGCTCCATGGCCGGCACTTGCTGGCGGATTTCGCCGATTTCTTCCAGGGACAGTTCCCGCGACAGGATGATCCGGCTTACTCCCTGTAGCTGCCAGAATTCGACACTCGCCCAGTTGACGGTGTTGGCCTGCACGGATAGATGAATTGGCATCTGCGGGAAGTGCCGACGCACCAGCATGATCAAACCCGGATCGGACATGATCAGCGCATCCGGCGCCATGGCGATCACCGGCGCCAGGTCCTTGAGGAAGGTCTTGAGCTTGGCGTTGTGTGGTGCAATGTTTGCCACCCCATAAAAGCGCTTGCCCTGTGCCTGTGCCTCCTGGATACCAACGGCCAGATTGGCGTGATCGAATTCGTTATTGCGCACCCGCAAGCTGTAGCGCGGCTGGCCGGCGTACACCGCATCGGCGCCGTAAGCGAAGGCATAACGCATGTTTTTCAAGGTGCCGGCGGGGGCGAGCAGTTCGGGGGCAAGGGGAGTCATGGCACTGTCAGTCGCAAAAGCCTGGAGCGTAATCGCCTTGCGCTTGGAGTTTATTGATCTGGATCCAGGCTTTGTGAACAAACGCATGGCACTCGCGCGAACCGTGGAGGACTAAGCATAAGAACAGCTCAACTTAAGAGCCTGTGTCCCTGCGCACTGACACGGATCGGACATGAACGAAAAAACCGTACGGAACAAATCGCTGGTGATCTTGCTGGGGCTGGTCACTGCCGCGTTCATCTGGATCTTGCTGCCGTTTTACGGCGCGGTGTTCTGGGCAGTGATCCTCGGCATCCTCTTTGCGCCGATGCAACGTCGACTGCAATTGAAGCTGGGCTGGGAGCGCAACTTGACGTCGCTGCTCACGCTGAGTATCTGCCTGGTGATTGCGATCCTGCCAGTGATCATCCTCAGTTTCTTCCTGGTTCAAGAGGGGGCGACACTGTACAAAAACATCGAAAGCGGTGAGTTGGACATTGCAGGGTATGTGTCGCACTTCAAACACAGCCTGCCGCCGTACCTCCAGCATTTGCTCGATCGGTCCGGGGTGGGTGAGCTGAGCGGGCTGCGGGAAAAAATCATCAAGAGTGCGGTGACGGGTAACGAGTATTTCGCCACTCAGGTGTTCAGTTTTGGCCAGGTTACGTTTGATTTTGTGGTGAGCTTTTTCATCATGCTCTACCTGTTGTATTTCTTTCTGCGCGACGGCGCCGAGTTGGCGCGCGAAGTTCGCGCGGCCGTGCCGTTACAGGAACACCAAAAACGTCGGTTGCAACTCAAGTTCAATCGGGTAGTGCGGGCGACGGTGAAGGGCAACCTGCTGGTAGCAATCACGCAGGGCGCTTTGGGTGGCTTGATTTTCTGGTTTCTGGACATCCCGAGCGCGTTGCTCTGGGCGGTACTCATGGCGTTTTTATCGCTGTTGCCAGCGGTGGGGGCGGGGATCATCTGGGCGCCGGTGGCGGCGTTTTTCCTGCTCAGCGGGGCGATGTGGCAGGGCGTGGTGTTGGGGCTGTACGGGGTTTTTGTGATCGGGCTGGTGGATAACGTGCTGCGACCGATCCTGGTGGGCAAGGACACCAAGATGCCGGACTATCTGATCCTCATCTCGACCCTGGGCGGTCTCGCGATCTTTGGCCTCAACGGCTTTGTCATTGGGCCACTGATCGCCGCCTTGTTCATGTCCAGCTGGGCCATTTTCCTTGAAACCAACCCGAAGGTGCAGCTGCCTTAAGCGCTTAGCTGGCCTTGGCCGAGACGTTGCGACAAGGCCTGGGCGTCCGGCAGCGAGGTGAGCGGACCGCTGATCGCTTCACCGTCCTGCACCAGGTACCAACAGGCGAGCATTCCCAGCGCTCTAAGCGGGGCGGGAACGGCGCTGCCAATAACAGACATGATTTGAACCTGGGACATAAGTACCTCCATCAATCGATGGGGCTACCTTACGGACCTGGCACTAAAACGGAAAATCAACGCTTTCGATAGTCGTCATTGACGCCGGTGACTGTTCGCCTCAGTCGACGACCAGATCAAGCATATGAACCACTTCGTGCTCATTTAGCAGGCCTTTGCGCACCAGGTTTTCGGCCAGCAGTGAAAGAAACTTGGCGCTGCGATGGCCTTCCAGGTGCTTGAGTTCGGTCAATGCGTTGTACACCTTGCTGGAAGTGCACAAACCGACAATGCGGTGCGGGTTTTGTGTGGGCATTAGGTCGTCCTTGTTGTTATTGACTTGTTGTTTGCGGACAGATCCAAGTTTGCGGACCTGACATGACATAAATATGACTGTTTGGCGCAAGGCGGGGATGATTCAAGTCAATATTGCCAATTTGAAGCACCTACGCTGTCCCCACAGCGACATTGATGCGATTTATCCAGACGTTCGCCGACGAACGGTCATAAAAAAGCCCCGCTGCTGAGGCGGGGCCGGGTGATTCTGTTACCAGTGGCCATAACCGTGGCCATTGCCATAGTAACCGCGTGGCGGGCCGTAATAACGCGGCGGGCCGTAGTAAATCGGTGCGGGGGCGTGGTAGACCGGTTGTTGCACGTAGACCGGCGCTGGCTGGTAGTAAACCGGTGGCGGTTGGTAATAAACCGGTTGTTGTACATAGACCGGCCGATTGGCGGTGATCAGGGCTGAACCGACGATGGCCGAACCGACAATCGCGCCATAGATCGCTGGACCTTGCCAGCAGTTACCACAACCACCGCCATGGGCTTGCGCCTGCCCTGTGACAGCGAGTACACCGATCAGCAAGGCAACTGCGGGAATTGAACGAATCATGATAATTCCTCGGCTCTTCGCCCCGGCGCTTGCGTCTGCAATAGACTCAAGGATTGTCGCGGGGGATACCTCTAAGACAGCATTCTTTCGAAAATCAGCACGGCCGTCGGGTAAATTTTGTGTAAGGTCTGTACCGGTTTCCTGACGGGCCTGTGCTATCTCGCGCTGCCTATACAGTAATGATCGAACAGGCCCGATGGAATGGCTAATCCCGTCCATCTGAAAGTGCTGTTGAAGGAGAAAGTTTCATGCAGATGAACCCCAATCGAGACACCCAACTGTGCATGTCGCTGTCCGCGCGCCCCGGTAACTTCGGCCTGCGGTTTCACAATCATCTGTATGAACAACTGGGCCTTAACTTCTACTACAAGGCCTTCAGCAGCCAGGATTTGCCCGGTGCCGTGGGTGGTATTCGCGCCCTGGGTATCCGTGGTTGCGGCGTGTCGATGCCGTTCAAGGAAGCGTGCATCGCACTGGTGGATGAACTCGACGCCTCGGCGGCGGCCATTCAATCGATCAACACCATCGTCAACACCGACGGTCATTTAAAGGCCTACAACACCGATTACATTGCCATCGAGCAACTGCTCAACACCCACGAAGTCCCCAAGGATTCGACCTTTGCCCTGCGCGGCAGCGGCGGCATGGCCAAGGCTGTGGCCAGCGCGTTGCGTGACGGTGGCTACAAAAACGGCTTGATTGTCGCCCGTAATGAACGCGCCGGGCGTGCATTGGCTGAGTCGCTGGGCTATCAGTGGCAAGCGGAACTGGGCGCACAGCGGCCGCAAATGCTGATCAACGTCACTCCGATCGGCATGACGGGCGGTCCGGAGGCCGATCAACTGGCGTTCGATTCTGAAACCATCGCCGCAGCCGAGACTGTCTTCGATGTGGTGGCAATCCCTTCGGAAACACCGCTGATCGTGCGAGGTCGCGCTGAAGGCAAGCGGGTGATTACCGGGTTGGAGGTTGTCGCGATCCAGGCGTTGGAGCAATTTGTGCTGTACACCGGTGTTCGGCCGACGGATGAGCAGTTTCACAAAGCTGTGGAATTTGCCCGCAGCTAGGAGGAGTCCCATGCATCCGCGTATTCTCAACCTGAACCAGATCGGTCTTGAATCGTTGCCCGAAGCCTTGGCGCCCACGGGCGACACGGCCGGACGCTATCAGCAGCGAATAGCCCGCGTCGGTCAGCAACTGGGCGCGCAGAAGCTTGGGTATCGGTTGTATGTGCTGGAACCGGGCATGCGAGGCAGTCCGTTTCACAGTCATCGGGTCAACGAGGAGATGTTTTACGTCGTGGCCGGGACAGGGGAGATTCGTCTCGGAAGCGAGCGTTTCCCGATTCGGGCCGGTGACGTGATCGCTTGCCCGACGGGTGGCCCGGAATCGGCGCATCAAATCATCAATACCAGCAACGCTGAACTGCGCTATCTGGCGGTCAGCACCCAGCAATCGCCTGAGATCTGCGAGTACCCGGATTCCGGAAAATACGCGGTGATGGATGATTTCAAGGTGGATGCCGAGGGCAATGCATCAGGCTTTGTCGCCATCGCCCGGCCGGGCGACGGTGTAGATTATTGGGAGGGTGAGTAGCTACAGGCGCCATCAATTCAATGTGTGAAGCGGGCTTGCTCGAAGGCGATGTGACAGTCACCCATGATGGTGAATGTCAGGGCCTCTTCGTCGGAACGCCGCCCGGAGCAAGCCCGCTCCCACAGTTTTATGTGTGTTGTCTGGTTATTCGAGGCGTGCCAGGCGTTCTTCCAGCGCAGCAACGCGCGCTTCAAGTTCTTCGATTCGCTCAATCGAAACGCCGCTACCAGCGCCGCGTTCTACCGGGTTCTGTCGCGCCGCCAGGATAACCTCGATATCCGCCGGATCACCCAGCGCATGCATATACCGGTCCTCGCGCTGCCCGGCCTGGCGCGGGATCAACAACGCCAACCCCCGAGCAATTAAACGCTCCAGTTGATGAACTACCTGTTCGGCGTCTTCAAATTCATGCATGCGCCCGCTGCGGGTCAGCAGTTCATTGACTGTTTGCGGGCCGCGCAAGAACAACAACCCGGTCAGAATCACCTGAGCCGGCACCAACTCCAGGGCCTTGTCGACCTTGTGTTCCCAGCGATCCGCGCGACTGCCCATCACCAGTTTGGTGAAGCCGCGTCCTTCCAGTGCCCGCAGGCTCTGGCCGACCTGGCCCTGGGTCAGGTTCATCACCGGTTCGCGGCTGGTTTTCTGGTTGCAAGCGATCACCAGGGCGTTGAGGGTCAGCGGATAGGTTTCCGGGCTGGTGGCCTGCTTTTCGATCAGCGAGCCCAAAATGCGGATTTCCGTGCTGTTAAGCCGCGGCTCGTCGAAGGTCGTCTCTTGCTCAGTGCTCATGGTGGCGCATCCTTACCCGGTTCATGTTTTTCACTTGCGTGAATGCACTTTAGATTGGCGAGCGCCAATGGCAACAGAATTCGTCGTGCTCCCGGGGAAACGATGATGAAACCGTGATGAAATCTTAACGCCATTTTTACAATCTGACGGGCACCGTAGGCGTGCTCGCGCCAGTGCTAACCGCTGTGGCCCGCAGGGCTGCACCGTTCCAATCAACTGACCCATGCATCGAGTCTCTCGGTGTAGGCTACTTTATTCGCCTCCGATAACTGAAAACCAATAAGGGCGAGAGAGACTCCATGAGCCAAGACATTTTTGTATCCGTACTGATTCCCGCCAAAAACGCAGCCAACAAACCTCAAGCCCCTGCTTGAGGAAATCCGCGTGGCCCTGGCTGACGAGCCCTACGAAATCATCGTCGTCAACGATGGCAGCACCGATGCCACCCTGCATGAGCTGTGACAGATCCGGCACAACGGCCTGAGCGCATTGCGCATCCTGCACCATGAACGCTCGCTGGGGCAGAGCACGTCGCTCTACCACACAGCGCTCGAGGCGCGCGGACACTGGTTGGCCACCCTTGATGGCGACGGGCAAAACGATCCGGCGGACATTCCCGGCATGCTGGCGCTGGTGCGCGGCCGGGCGACGTGCAATTGGTGGCCGGACACCGCGTCAATCGCCGCGATACCGCGAGCAAACGCTGGGCCTCGCGTTTCGCCAATGGACTGCGCCGCCGCTTGCTCAAGGACGCCACCCCGGATACCGGTTGCGGCTTGAAACTGATCGAGCGCGCCGCGTTTTTGCGTCTACCGTACTTCGACCCTATGCAGCGATTTATTTCCTGCGCTGATCCAGCGTCATAACGGCCGAATGATCGTCCATCCGGTCAACCACCGCCCGCGCACCGCCGGGGTGTCCAAGTACGGCAATCTCGACCGCGCCCTGGTGGGCATCCTCGACCTGGTCGGGGTCTGGTGGCTGATCAAGCGCACGCGTTTGAACACCCATGCACAGGAAATCGAAGGATGATCCTTTCCCGCGAAGCCTTGTGACTGACGGTCGGTTTTCTCGGCCAGATTGCCTTTACCGGCCGCTTTGTCCTGCAGTGGCTGTACAGCGAATACAAAAAACGCAGCGTGATCCCGGTGAATTTCTGGTACCTGAGCATCGTCGGCAGCATGCTTTTGCTCGCGTATGCCATTTACCGGGAAGCCCCGGTGTTCATCGTCGGCCAGGCCTTTGGCACTATCGTTTACTTTCGCAACTTGCAGTTGATCGCCAAAAGCAACAACCTGAAGGAGTAGGTCATGCGCGGATCGTTCGACCCGAAATATCACGTTGCTGGCGGCGGTCGCCATCGCGCTGCTGTTTTTCTGGGGACTGGGCAGCGTACCGTTTCTCAGCGTCAACGAGGCGCGCCGCGCCGTCACCGTGTGTGAAATGCACGAAGCCGGGAGCTGGCTGCTGCCGTACATGAACGGCGATTTGTACCTGTCCAAACCGCCGTTTTTCTATTGGGCCGGCCTGTTATCGACGGCCGTGCTGGGCAGTATGTCCGAGTGGAGCGTACGCTGCCTTCGGCGCTGGCGGCGACTTTGTGCTGCCTCGATCCGCATTTGCAGAACCTGGCGTCGTGCAAAGGCGGTGAAGTCGACTCCTATCTGAAACCGCACCGCGCCGCACTGCTCGTGCGCATGGGTGGGGACTGCCACTGAAAAAGACCCGTCGCAGGAGGGGCGGGCATGGCTATAATCGGCCGACGTTTTCCCCTCCTGTCACCACACGAGACTGCCATGACCATTTCCCTGTACGACGCTTCTGTCCCTGTTTTCAAGCAAATGCTCACCGCCCTGAGTGACGTGCTGAAAAAAGCTGAAGCGCAGGCTACCGAAAAGAACATCGACCCGAACGCGTTCCTGCAAGCCCGCCTGTACCCGGACATGTTCCCGCTGGTGCGTCAGGTGCAGATCGCCGTTGATTTCGCCAAAGGCGTTTCCTCGCGTCTGGCCGAAGTTGAAGTGCCGAAGTACGAAGACACCGAAACCACCTTCGCCGAGCTGCAAGCACTGCTGACCAAGGTTCTGGCTTACATCGCCGAGATCAAGCCGGAGCAGATCAATGGCAAGGAAGGCATCGAGATCGTTACTCGTCCGGGCACTCCGAAAGAGAAGCGCTTCAGTGGTCAGGCCTACCTGCTGAGCTACGGCCTGCCCCAGTTCTTCTTCCACGTCACCACTGCGTACGCACTGCTGCGTCACAACGGTGTGGACGTGGGCAAACGCGATTACATGGGCGCGTTCTAAACCGTCCGGATACAAAAAAGCCCCCGCAGCCTTGGGTTGCGGGGGTTTTTTCATGTTGGTCAGGCGAGGCGTTCGGCTTTCTGTTCTTCACCCAGGCACGCCGCGGCGGTGAACAGCACGTCTGTAGACGAGTTCAGCGCGGTCTCCGCCGAATCCTGTAACACGCCAATGATGAACCCGACCGCCACCACCTGCATGGCGATTTCGCTCGGGATGCCGAACAGGCTGCACGCCAGTGGGATCAGCAGCAACGAACCACCCGCCACGCCCGAAGCGCCACAGGCGCAGATTGCCGCGACGACGCTCAGCAGAATCGCGGTCGCAATGTCCACGGTGATGCCCAGGGTGTGCACTGCTGCAAGGGTCAACACGGTGATGGTGATCGCCGCACCGGCCATGTTGATGGTAGCGCCCAGCGGGATCGACACCGAGTAGGTGTCTTCATGCAAGCCCAGACGCTTGCTCAACTCCAGGTTGACCGGAATGTTCGCCGCTGAGCTGCGAGTGAAAAACGCAGTAATGCCGCTCTCGCGCAAGCAGGTCAGCACCAGCGGATACGGGTTGCGGCGCAGCTTCCAGAACACGATGACCGGGTTCATCACCAGCGCCACGAACAGCATGCAGCCGAGCAGCACGGCCAGCAAATGCGCGTAGCCGATCAAGGCGCCAAAGCCGGAGGTGGCGAGGGTCGAAGCCACCAGGCCGAAGATCCCCAGCGGTGCGAAGCGAATCACCAGCCGCACGATCAGCGTCACGCCGTTGGACAGGTCGCCCAGCACTTCACGGGTGGTATCGCCGGCATGGCGAATGGCGACGCCCATGCCGATGGCCCAGGCCAGGATACCGATGAAGTTGGCATTCATCAGCGCGCTGACCGGGTTATCGACCACGCTCAGCAGCAGGCTTTGCAGCACTTCGCCGATACCACCCGGCGCGGTGACCGCGACATCGTGGGTGGCGAGCACCAGGCTCGACGGGAACATCATGCTGGCCACCACCGCGACCACCGCTGCGGCAAACGTCCCCAGCAAATACAAAAACAGAATCGGCCGGATGTGGGTTTCCTGGCCGTGCTTATGGTTGGCAATGGACGCCATGACCAGCACGAACACCAGAATCGGTGCGACGGCTTTCAGTGCAGAGACGAACACTTTGCCGATGAAGGCGCAGGACTTGGCCACGTCCGGCGCGAGCAGCGCCAACGCAATCCCGGCGATCAGGCCGATGATGATTTGCGTGACCAGACTCAAGCGTTTCAGGCGTTGCAATAGCGAAGGGGATGAAGCGGTCATAAAACGGCATCTCTGATTTTTTATAGGTGCAGGGTTTCGCAGGTATGCAGCAACAAACTGGGCAGGCCGCAGGCAGGAAACCGAAAAGGAACCACAGGGTGTACGTTTTTCAGGGCGCGGACTTTATCACAGCGCAGGACTGATCCTTCAGAGCTGTGACGATCTGTCACCCGCGCAAACAACGAGATAAACAGGTTCGTGCAACCCTGTTTGGAAACACTCTGTTAAGATTCGCCATCCTCATTTTCAAGTCTGCCAGTGGGCCTTCGGGCTATTCGCTGGTGTCGTCGTTTTCTGGAGTTGTGCATGCTGTTGCCCATTCTTCTGTTGTCTGCCGCCGGTTTCACGGTGCTGACCACGGAGTTCGTCATCGTCGGCCTGTTGCCGGCCATCGCCCGAGACCTTGAAGTCAGCATCCCGCAAGCGGGTTTGCTGGTGACTTTGTTCGCCTTTACCGTCGCGGCTTTCGGGCCGTTCCTGACCGCGTACTTCGCACGCTTTGAACGCCGCAAACTGTTCATCTCTGTGCTGATCATGTTCGGTCTGGCCAACACCCTGGCGGCGTTTGCGCCCAATATCTGGGTGATGGCATTTGCCCGGTTGATCCCGGCACTGGGGTTGCCGGTGTTCTGGGCCCTGGCCAGTGAAACAGCGGTGGACATTGTCGGCCCCGATTACGCGGGGCGCGCCATCGCCAAGATCGGCTTCGGCATTGTTTGTGCCACGGTGTTCGGTATTCCGGTGGGCACGCTGATCTCCGATGCGTTCGGCTGGCGCAGCGCCTTTGGCATTCTGGCGGTGATCGCCTTTGCCAAAGCCTTGCTGTTGTTTATTTACCTGCCGAAAACCAATCTGCACCAGCATCAGGTGAGTTTCCGTTCGCAATTCAAAATCCTGCGCAGCCCGCTGATGGTCGGCCATGTGGTGTTGTCGATTGTGGTCTTCAGCGGCATGTTTACCGCTTATACCTACCTGGCGGACATTCTTGAACGCCTGGCCGGTTTCGACGGCACGTTGGTCGGCTGGTGCCTGATGGGCTTTGGCGCGGTCGGGCTGATCGGTAACTCGCTGGGCGGCCGTGCGGTGGATCGTCATCCGCTGATCGCTTCGGTGATGTTCTGCGCGTTCATGATTGCTGGCCTGGTGGCGCTGGTGCCGAACATTCATTCGCCCCTCGGTCTGGCGGCAGCGATGGGCATCTGGGGCGTGACGCAGGCGGCGTTGTTTCTGGTCAGCCATGTGCGCCTGATGAAGGCGGCGCCCGAGGCGCCGGCATTTGCCGCGTCGTTGAACATTGCCGGGGCCAACCTCGGCATCGGCCTGGGCGCCATGGTCGGTGGCCGGGTGATCGACAGCGTCGGGCTGCAAGGCCTGGGTTTTGCGGCGGCCGGTTTTATCCTCGCCTCGATTCTGCTGGCGATTGCGCTGATGACCTTCAAGCCGCGTGAAGTCTGCGCTTGAAGCTTAAAGTTCAGTAAACAACTGGCGTCGGGCACCTTCGGTAATGGCGACAATGCCGGGGTGCTTGACCTTGCGCTCCACTGAAATGGCGTAGAACGACTCGGTCACGGCGTCGGTCTGGCCAATCACTTCCACGCCATATTGGCGTTTCACTTCATCGGCAATCACGCTCGGCCCGATGAAGATGCCGCTGCCGGACTGACCGAAAGCCTGCATCAACGCGCTGTCGTCGAACTCGCCGACGATGCGCGGCTGGATCTGCTGCTCGGCAAACCAGCGCTGCAAGCGGTTGCGCACCACGGTTTCCGGCCCCGGAATCAACAGCGGTGCGCCGTGCAGGCTGCGGGGGAAATCCTGGCCATACTGCGCGGCCAGTTCAGCCGTGGCAAAGAAGCTGATTCCGCACTCCCCGAGTTTCTGGCTGTAGCCCTTGATGTCCAGGTGCGAGGGCATCGGGCTGTCGGAAATCACCATGTCCAGGCGCTGGATCGCCAGGTCGGCGAGCAAACGTTCGAGTTTGTCCTCGCGACAGGTAATGCGCAGCGGCTCGCTCAATTCCATGGTCGGCGCGATCAGTCGATAGACGATGGACTTGGGCACGACGTCCGCGACACCGACCCGAAACTGAATTTGCTGCTCGTTGGGCTGCGCTCGCAGCATCAATTCCAGTTCACCACCCAATTGAAACATCTGCTCGGCGTAGGGCAGGGCCTGGCGGCCCGCCTCGGTGAGTTCAAGTTGCCGGCCCACCCGTCGAAACAACTCGATGCCGTAGGTTTGCTCAAGCAGTGAGATTTGCCCGCTGATGGTCTGGGGTGTCAGATTGAGCTGCTCGCAGGCGCGCACGATGCTGCCGGTCTTGGCCACCACCCAGAAGTAATGCAATTGCCGATAGTTGAGCATGACGGTCTACAGTTCGTAAAAACCGAAGTATAACCGCTAAAAAAACGAATTTTCCTGAAGTGTTTGCGTCTCTAGAATGCGTCGCTATCAACGGGCCATGGTTTTGGTGCCGTTTGTTCTAACGAGGGAAGCATCATGAAATACAAAACCACAGCAGTGCTGTTCGCGTCTTTACTGGTATTGGCCGGTTGCGACCAGGCCGAAAAAAGCGCTCAGCAACTGATGGGCAAGGCTGCCGAAAGCGCTAAACAGGCGATTGACGACACCCACAAGGCCGCGGAACAAGCACTCAGCGATGCCACCGGCGGCATAATCAGCAAGAAAGAACCATCGGGCGATAACAAAGAAAAAACCGAATCTTCGTCCCAGGAAATTTAACGTCTAATACGAGTCAGGACTGACCCATGGAATACCTTTTAGAACTTGCTGCAAGCCCTGCCGCCTGGGTCGCCCTGGCCACCCTGGTGGTGATGGAAATCGTGCTCGGTATCGATAACCTGATCTTTATCTCGATCCTGACGAATAAACTGCCTGAGCAGCATCGACAGAAAGCCCGCCGCATTGGTATCGGCATGGCGCTGATCCTGCGTTTGGCGCTGCTGAGCACCATCGCGTTCATCGTCCAGTTGACGGAGCCTGTGATCGAAATCCTCGGCAAGGCGTTCTCCTGGAAGGACATGATCCTGATTGCCGGCGGCCTGTTCCTGTTGTGGAAGGCGACCACCGAGATCCATCACAGCATGGACCCGGCGCCGGAAGATCCGAAGTCGGCGACGTCGACCGTGACTCTGGGCTTTGCCGCTGCGATTGGTCAGATCCTGATGCTGGACATGGTGTTCTCCATCGACAGCATCATCACTGCTGTCGGCATGACTGAGCATTTGCCGATCATGATCATTGCGGTGGTGGTGTCGGTGTTGGTGATGTTGCTGGCGGCTGATCCATTGGCCAGGTTCATCAACGACAACCCGACGGTAGTGATGCTGGCGCTGGGCTTCTTGATCATGATCGGCATGACGCTGATCGCCGAAGGCTTCGGCGCTCACGTACCGAAAGGCTACGTCTATGCGGCCATGGTGTTCTCGGCAACGATTGAGGGCTTGAACATGATGTCGCGCCGGGCCAGGCAGAAGCGCATTGCCTCTGAAGCTTGATCGGCGATAAATGAAAAGGCCGCCTGAATACGAATGTGTTCAGGCGGCCTTTTTTTTGAAGACTGAAATGGCTATTCAGTGCGCGGTGGCATGGTGTTCAGCCGGTTTTTCGTTTTCGACCTCAGCCGGCGATTGAACCAGGTGGTGATGGTGCCGCCGGGTAATGCGCAGGACTCCCCATAACATGGCAGCGGCAACGGCCAGCCAGCCAGTAATCAACATCACGATCGTCATTGCCAGGCTCATCGTGCCTCCTCTTTGCCCTGCATCGGGCACACACGTTTTGCAAATATCAGTCTAGTCGCAGCTGTGTGTCAGACAATCGACCAAAGGTCTACTGGCACCAACAAGTTCGCTCTATCGAATGTACTCAACTGCCGGTTAAAGCTATACCGCCGTCACGCGGCGTCTTATGATCGACGGCCAAGCCGGGAGCCTGTTGCCTGGCGTCTGAACAAGAGTGTGAAGATGGAGCGGGTATTTTCTCGAATTCGAGCGGCGGCGCTGATTGTTGGCTGCGTTGCCGGGTTGGCAGGTTGCGCCGGGAGCGTTGCGCCTGAAATCCAGCGTCTGCCGGAGCGGGTGGAACTCAGCGGTACGTTCTACCGCGGGCAAGCCTATCAAAGCGGACCGCAAGTGTTGGCCAGCATGTTGGCGCAGCAGGGCATCGTGATTACCCCGGGTTTGCTCGAAAAACCGCTGCATTTGCCGGGCGCCGAGGACAAGTTGCAGCAGAACATGCAGAGCCTGGCCCGTGAATACGGGATGGTGGTTTACCCCCTCGACAGCACTTTGCCAGCGCTGCTGACTCAGGTCGCCGCCGGCTTTCCGGTGATGGTGCGCTTCACGGAAGGCACGGCGCTCTGGTCTGAGCCGCGCTACGCCATTCTCGCCGGTTACAACCGTAAGAAGCAGACCGTTTTGCTGCGTGTGGGGATGGATCGTCGGGATTTGATGAGCTTCAGCTCGTTTGAATCCTCGTTCAAGGATGCTGGCGGCTGGGCCGTGCTGATCCAAAAGCCGAATCAGATTCCGGCCAACGTTGATCAGCAGCGTTGGCTCAAGGCGGCGAATGATCTGGGGCAGGCCGGTCAGGAGCAAGCGGCTGCGCGGGCCAAGAAGGCCCTGACTGCGCAGTAAACGTCCGTTCGTCATTCTGCATGGCACTGCCGTGCGCACTCGCTCTCTAAAGGAAAGCGCCCGGATTTGTCCGGGCCACACCCAAGGAGGCGCCCATGGCACATTCCACTACCCCTGAGGGCCCGCACTCGTCCGAGCATTCTTCGGGCGATGAGTTGGGGTTCGATCCCGATTCGCCGGACCTCGCCGACCCTCAGGTCGATCCCATCGGTCCCGCCAAGGCGCCCAGGGACGTGAAACCGGGCGACAACCCAAAGGCGCCAGCGAAGCCCTATGACCCTCTTGCTGATCTGAAACCCTGAGCCTGATGAGGTGCCTATGTCTACCGATTCGAGTTTTGATGACAAACGTCCGGACAGCGTTCCGACAACCCCTGAAGAGGATCTGGACCCGGTGATGGATCCGGACAGTCCGCTGCGCGATCCTTTGGCCAGGCCAGTGGTGGTGTCGACGGAGCCCCCCAAGGGCTATCGTGACCCGAGCGCCGGGGATGGCATTCCGGATGACGACCAGATGCCGCTGCCCAACGACTGAGATCCGCCCAACAAAAAGCCCCGAATATTCGGGGCTTTGTTTTCAGGGCGCTTGTCTATTTCGAGGCTTCAATCACCCCGGTCTGACGGCTTTTGAGATTCTTGTCGGACTTGTATTGCAAGGCTACCGAAGGCACATCTGCGGCCTTGCCGGATTCTACCCAGTTGCGAATACGGGTAGCGTCGGCAAAGTGGGTGTACTTGCCATAGGCATCAAGAATGACCAGCGCAACCTGGCGATTACCCATGCTGGTGACCAGCACCAGGCAGTGACCCGCCTCGTTGGTAAAGCCGGTTTTCGTCAGCTGGATGTCCCAGTCCTGTTTGCGGACCAAATGGTCGGTATTGCGGAACGCCAGGTTGTAGTTGGGCTTGCGGAACGACACGATCTTTTCTTTTGTAGTACTGAGTTCGGTCAATAGCGGTTGCTTGTGCGCAGCGACCAGTAGTTTGCTCAGGTCACGAGCAGTGGACACGTTTCGTGGGGAGAGGCCGGTTGGCTCAACAAAGTGGGTGTTGGTCATGCCCAGCGCCCTGGCCTTGGCGTTCATCGCGGCGATGAAGGCCGCATAGCCGCCCGGATAATGGTGGGCCAGACTCGCCGCCGCACGATTTTCCGAAGACATCAGCGCAATCAGCAGCATTTCCCGGCGGGGCATTTCGCTGTTGAGTTTGACCCTGGAGAACACGCCCTTCATTTCCGGGGTGTCACTGATGTTGATGTTGATGTATTCGTCCATGTTCTGCCGGGCTTCAACCACGACAAGGCCTGTCATCAGTTTGCTGACGGACGCGATCGGTACCACCACGTCAGGGTTGCTGGCGTAGATGATTTTGTTGGTCTGCATATCCATGACTAATGAGCTGCCCGAAGCGAGTTTGAGATGTGTCGTATCTCGAGGCGCAGCGGTGGTATCGCCAGCGCTGGCGATTGGCGTGATGAAAGTCCCTGCAACTGCAAAAAATAGGCTCAGGATGGATAGACGGATTTTCACGCTGGCAGACTCATTAGGTGTTGATAAGCCGTTTTGTAACGGGCTATTTCGTAAAAAGCGCGACATTCTGGAGTATGGCTGAATAACTGTCGATGGTTGTTCCGGGAAGTAATGAAAGTCTTCTGGAATATGAAAAAAACGTCATTTTCCGGCGGCTGGTCGGACTTTTTTTTCGGGCAAAAAGAACCCCGCCGAGGGCGGGGTTGTTTAACTCGCTGTTTGCCTCTGCTTTGGCGCTTAGCTGTGCAGGGTTTCCGCCGCGTACAGCGTGTTTTCCAGCAGGCAGGCGCGGGTCATCGGGCCAACACCACCCGGTACTGGTGTGATCCAGCCGGCGCGGGGCAGGGCGGTTTCGTAAATCACGTCGCCGACCAGTTTGCCGTCTTCCTGGCGGTTGATACCGACGTCGATCACGATTGCGCCTTCCTTGATCCATTCACCCTTGACCAGGCCGGGCTTGCCAGCGGCAACCACCACCAGATCGGCTCGACCAACGTGGCCGGCCAGGTCCTTGGTGAAGCGGTGAGTGACGGTCACGGTGCAACCGGCCAGCAGCAATTCCATCGCCATCGGGCGGCCAACGATGTTGGACGCGCCAACAACCACGGCATCCATCCCGTAAAGATCGACACCGGTGCTTTCCAGCAAGGTCATGATGCCTTTAGGGGTGCATGGGCGCAGCAGTGGGATTCGCTGGGCCAGACGACCGACGTTATAAGGATGGAAACCGTCGACGTCTTTATCCGGACGAATGCGCTCCAGCAATTTGGAGGCATCCAGGTGTTCGGGTAATGGAAGCTGAAGCAGAACGCCGTCAATTGTCGGGTCGTCGTTCAGGCGATCGATTAGATCGGTCAGCGCTTCTTGAGTGGTTTCGGAAGGCAGGTCGTAGGCTTGGGATATAAAGCCGACCTCTTCGCAGTCTTTACGCTTGTGCGAGACATAAACCTGAGAGGCGGGATCGCTGCCGACCAGGATTACCGCGAGGCCGGGTGTGCGCAAGCCTTGCTCGCGACGCTCGGCGACTCGTTTGGCGATCTGCTGGCGCAGGCTGGCGGCGATCGATTTGCCGTCGATTAGTTGTGCAGTCATTGCGCGTGATTAACCATCGAGAGGGGAAAAAAAGAGAACGCATTCTCGCATGTCATGAGGTGAGGGCAAAGGCGCTTGGTCTGCAAATTCCCCTAACTCCTTTAATTAAATGAATTTTTTATAAAAAGCATTTGACGGCCCTCGGGGGGCTCTATACTATTCGTCGCACTTGTCGGGCACAGCCTAGCACTGGTTAGGAAGGTCAAGCGGGATTGCGGTTCTGCAAGACTGGAAAGCACTTAGTTTGTAGTCCTCCAAGAGTACAAATTAACAAGGCGCCCGTAGCTCAGCTGGATAGAGCATCCGCCTTCTAAGCGGATGGTCGCAGGTTCGAGTCCTGCCGGGTGCGCCATTAGGCAGCTTTGGCACAAGTAGCGCAATATGGTGGGCGTAGCTCAGTTGGTAGAGCACGGGATTGTGACTCCCGTTGTCGAGGGTTCGATCCCCTTCGTCCACCCCATATTTCGAAAGGCGCCAGATTAACAATCTGGCGCCTTTGCTTTAACAGCTTCAACCGCGGATGTGGTGGAATTGGTAGACACACTGGATTTAGGTTCCAGCGCCGCGAGGCGTAAGAGTTCGAGTCTCTTCATCCGCACCAAATAAAGCTTCACTCATGCCGATTGGCGTGGCTGGGGCTGAACAAAGAAGTTGTTTGGCTTCTTTGGCATGCAATATGGTGGGCGTAGCTCAGTTGGTAGAGCACGGGATTGTGACTCCCGTTGTCGAGGGTTCGATCCCCTTCGTCCACCCCATATTTCGAGAGGCGCCAGATTTAACAGTCTGGCGCCTTTTTTGTTTCAGCGGTTCGAGTGATTGGCGGCTGCAGGTTTTGGGTCGCAGGGGCAGGGCGTTTCGTCGTATTTATGTTTCTCGATGATGCCGCGCTGCCCGCCGGCCTTGCTTGCAAGATCGGCTGTCAGGGAGATGAGTGGCAACCGCTTCTATATAGAAGGGTTGGCGCAGGGCCCTGGCGTGATTGGCTGTATTTGCCATCGGGGCGAGGTGCATTCGTGCATTCGCACCTATAAATTGCCTGCTGCGTTTTTACCCGTTTTCAGTAGGGTGACTTCTTGAGTTTGACCCACTAGAATGCATGCCCTTGATTCTGGGGTCGGAAACGGCCGGCTAACGTCTGTGCAACGAGGAATATCCATGCAAGTTTCTGTTGAAAATACTACTGCTCTTGAGCGCCGCATGAGCGTCACCGTGCCGGCTGAGCGCATCGAGAGCCAGGTCAACAAGCGTCTGCAGCAGACCGCCCAAAAGGCCAAGATTGCTGGCTTCCGTCCAGGCAAAGTGCCAATGAGCGAAATCAAGCGCCGTTTCGGTGCTGATGCGCGTCAAGAAGCCGTGGGCGATGTGATCCAGTCTTCTTTCTACGAGGCTGTTGTCGAGCAAAAGCTGAACCCGGCTGGATCGCCTTCGATCGAGCCTAAATCCCTGGAAGCAGGCAAGGACCTGGAATACGTAGCCGTATTCGAAGTGTTCCCTGAGTTCACCGTAGCCGGTTTCGAAGGTATCACCGTAGAGCGCCTGAGCGCTGACGTGACTGATGCCGATCTGGACAAAATGCTGGAAATTCTGCGCAAGCAGAACACCCGTTTCGAAGTGGCCGATCGCGCTGCACAGAACGAAGACCAGTTGAACATCGATTTCGTCGGCAAGGTTGACGGTGAAGTGTTCGCTGGCGGTTCCGCCAAGGGCACTCAGCTGGTGCTGGGTTCCGGCCGCATGATCCCTGGCTTCGAAGACGGTCTGGTTGGCGCTAAAGCCGGCGAAGAACGTGTTCTGAACCTGACCTTCCCGGCTGACTATCAGAACCTCGACCTGGCCGGCAAAACTGCCGAGTTCACTGTTACCGTGAACACTGTTTCCGAGCCAAAACTGCCAGAACTGACCGAAGAATTCTTCGCTCAATTCGGTATCAAGGAAACCGGTCTGGAAGGCTTCCGCACCGAAGTTCGCAAGAACATGGAGCGCGAACTGCGTCAGGCGATCAAATCCAAGGTCAAGAATCAGGTAATGGACGGTCTGCTGGCCACCAACCCGATCGAAGTGCCTAAGGCTCTGCTGTCCAACGAAGTTGACCGTCTGCGCGTGCAGGCTGTTCAGCAGTTCGGCGGCAACATCAAGCCTGACCAACTGCCGGCCGAGCTGTTTGAAGAACAAGCCAGGCGCCGTGTTGTACTGGGTCTGATCGTGGCTGAAGTGGTCAAGCAATTCGACCTCAAGCCTGACGAAACCCGCGTTCGCGAAATGATTCAGGAAATGGCTTCGGCCTACCAAGAGCCTGAGCAGGTCGTGTCCTGGTACTACAAGAACGACCAGCAGCTGAACGAAGTCCGTTCGGTTGTGCTGGAAGAACAAGTTGTGGATACTGTTCTGCAGAAAGCTAGTGTGACCGACAAATCGGTCTCTTACGAAGAAGCAGTCAAGCCGGTAGAAGCTCCACAAGCCGACTGATCGTTTTTGCGGTAAGAAGTAATCACCATAAGCCAGCCTTCGTGCTGGCTTATGCGTATTCAAGACATAACTATTTGGGAGTGACTGCAGAGCATGTTCCGTAATTCGTATATTCAGCAGAACTCTGATATCCAGGCCGCAGGCGGCCTGGTCCCGATGGTTGTCGAGCAATCTGCTCGTGGCGAGCGCGCCTATGACATCTACTCGCGCCTTCTCAAGGAGCGAGTGATCTTTCTGGTTGGTCCGGTAGAGGACTACATGGCCAACCTGATCTGTGCGCAACTGCTGTTCCTTGAAGCGGAAAACCCGGACAAGGACATCCATCTCTATATCAACTCCCCGGGCGGTTCGGTGACGGCGGGCATGTCGATCTACGACACCATGCAGTTCATCAAGCCAAACGTGTCGACTACCTGTATCGGTCAAGCGTGCAGCATGGGCGCGTTTCTTCTGACGGCCGGTGCCGCTGGCAAGCGTTACTGCCTGCCAAATTCGCGTGTGATGATTCACCAGCCTCTGGGCGGTTTCCAGGGCCAGGCCTCGGATATCGAAATCCATGCCAAGGAAATCCTCTTCATTCGTGAGCGTCTCAACACGTTGATGGCCCAGCACAGCGGGCACACTCTTGAAGAAATCGAGCGCGATACCAATCGCGACAATTTCATGAGTGCAGAAGCTGCGCGTGAGTACGGGTTGATCGATGAAGTGATCAGCCAGCGCCCGGCTTAAAAATAAGCAGCTCAAAATAAGGATGGTCGGCTGGTCTGATCACCGGCGGGCTTGAAAAAGCCCGCAATAGCCTTCATCTTGTGTTGCAAGCCTATCGGATTTGGATCGAACGAATGACTGACACCCGCAACGGCGAGGACAACGGCAAGCTGCTCTATTGCTCCTTCTGTGGCAAAAGCCAGCATGAAGTGCGCAAATTGATTGCCGGCCCCTCGGTCTTTATCTGCGACGAGTGCGTAGACCTGTGCAATGACATCATCCGTGAGGAGGTGCAGGAAGCCCAGGCCGAAAGCAGCGCGCATAAATTGCCTTCGCCTAAAGAAATCAGCGGCATCCTTGATCAGTACGTGATTGGTCAGGAACGTGCGAAAAAGGTTCTGGCAGTAGCGGTGTACAACCACTACAAGCGCCTGAACCAGCGTGACAAAAAGAATGACGACGTCGAACTCGGCAAAAGCAACATCTTGCTGATCGGCCCGACAGGCTCGGGTAAAACCCTGCTTGCCGAAACATTGGCTCGTTTGCTGAACGTTCCGTTCACCATTGCCGACGCAACCACCCTCACCGAGGCGGGTTATGTGGGTGAAGATGTCGAGAACATCATTCAGAAGCTGCTGCAGAAGTGCGATTACGACGTAGAAAAAGCCCAGATGGGCATTGTCTATATCGATGAGATCGACAAGATCTCGCGCAAGTCTGACAACCCGTCGATCACCCGGGACGTTTCCGGTGAAGGCGTGCAGCAGGCCCTGCTCAAGTTGATCGAAGGCACGGTCGCTTCCGTTCCGCCTCAAGGTGGTCGCAAGCATCCGCAGCAGGAATTCCTTCAGGTCGATACCCGTAACATCCTGTTCATCTGCGGTGGTGCGTTCTCCGGTCTGGAAAAGGTTATTCAAAACCGTTCCACCAAGGGCGGCATTGGTTTCAACGCAGAAGTGCGCAGCAAGGAAGAAGGCAAGAAAGTCGGTGAGTCCCTGCGAGAAGTCGAGCCTGACGATCTGGTCAAGTTCGGTCTGATCCCGGAATTCGTTGGTCGTCTGCCGGTACTTGCCACGCTCGACGAGCTTGATGAGGCTGCACTGATGCAGATTCTCACCGAGCCGAAAAATGCCCTGACCAAGCAGTATGCCAAGTTGTTCGAGATGGAAGGCGTGGACCTGGAATTCCGGGCCGACGCACTGAAATCGGTCGCCAAACGTGCCCTGGAACGCAAGACCGGTGCCCGTGGACTGCGTTCGATTCTCGAAGGCGTGTTGCTCGACACTATGTATGAAATCCCCTCGCAGTCAGAGGTGAGTAAAGTAGTGATCGACGAAAGCGTTATAGAAGGCAAGTCCAAGCCACTGTATATCTACGAAAACAGTGAGCCTGCTGCCAAGGCCGCGCCAGACGCCTAAGCGTCACGCAGCTGGAACAAAGAAGGGGCCTTCGGGCCCCTTTGCTTTTACTGCCTTTTATCCCTGTCTTTGCGCTTGTTTTTTTTGTAGGCAGCCCCCATCTTGGTTTCAAGCTTACTTCCATCTGTTTACGGCCTTATGGCCGCCGTAGAGGCGAAATCATGAAGACAACCATCGAATTGCCTCTCCTGCCATTGCGTGATGTTGTGGTTTATCCGCACATGGTTATCCCGCTGTTCGTGGGGCGCGAGAAATCCATCGAAGCCCTTGAGGCTGCGATGACGGGCGACAAGCAGATCCTTCTGCTGGCTCAGAGAAACCCTGCTGACGACGATCCCGGTGAAGATGCACTTTATCGCGTAGGTACTATTGCGACCGTTCTGCAGCTGCTCAAGCTGCCTGACGGCACGGTCAAGGTTTTGGTCGAAGGCGAGCAGCGGGGCGCCGTGGAGCGCTTCAGCGAAGTGGATGGCCACTGCCGTGCCGAAGTCTCGTTGATCGACGAAGTCGACGCGCCTGAGCGCGAATCGGAAGTGTTTGTACGTAGCCTGCTGGCTCAGTTCGAACAATATGTGCAATTGGGCAAGAAAGTTCCGGCTGAAGTCCTGTCGTCGCTCAACAGCATCGACGAGCCAGGTCGGCTGGTCGACACCATGGCCGCGCATATGGCCCTGAAGATCGAGCAGAAGCAGGAAATCCTCGAAATCATCGATTTGTCGGCCCGGGTCGAGCACGTTCTGGCGCTGCTGGATGCCGAGATCGACCTGCTGCAGGTCGAAAAACGCATTCGCGGTCGCGTCAAAAAACAAATGGAGCGCAGTCAGCGCGAGTACTACTTGAATGAGCAGATGAAGGCCATTCAGAAGGAGCTCGGCGACAGCGACGAAGGTCACAACGAAATCGAAGAGCTGAAAAAGCGCATCGATGCCGCTGGCCTGCCGAAAGATGCCTTGGCCAAAGCCCAGGGCGAATTGAACAAGCTTAAGCAAATGTCACCAATGTCCGCGGAAGCGACCGTGGTGCGTTCGTACATCGACTGGCTGGTTCAGGTGCCTTGGAAAGCCCAGAGCAAAGTACGTCTGGACCTTGCGCGCGCCGAAGACATTCTCGATGCAGACCACTATGGTCTGGAAGAAGTCAAAGAGCGGATCCTCGAATACCTCGCCGTGCAAAAGCGGGTGAAAAAAATTCGTGGCCCGGTGTTGTGCTTGGTCGGTCCTCCGGGCGTGGGTAAAACCTCGCTGGCAGAGTCGATTGCTCACGCCACCAACCGCAAATTCGTGCGAATGGCCCTCGGTGGCGTGCGTGACGAAGCTGAAATTCGTGGTCATCGCCGTACTTACATCGGTTCGATGCCAGGAAGATTGATTCAAAAGATGACAAAGGTGGGCGTCCGCAACCCGCTGTTCCTGCTCGATGAAATCGACAAAATGGGCAGCGACATGCGTGGCGATCCGGCGTCGGCGTTGTTGGAAGTGCTCGACCCTGAGCAGAACCACAACTTCAACGATCACTACCTGGAAGTCGATTACGACTTGTCCGATGTGATGTTCCTGTGCACCTCGAACTCCATGAACATCCCGCCGGCATTGCTGGACCGGATGGAAGTGATTCGCCTGCCGGGTTACACCGAAGACGAGAAAATCAACATCGCCGTCAAGTACCTCTCGCCCAAGCAGATTACTGCCAACGGCTTGAAGAAAGGCGAGCTGGAATTCGACGCCGAAGCGATCCGCGACATCATCCGCTACTACACCCGCGAAGCGGGTGTGCGTGGGCTGGAACGCCAGATTGCCAAGGTGTGCCGCAAGGCGGTCAAAGAGCATGCAATGGAAAAACGCTTCTCGGTGAAAGTCACTGCCGAGATGCTCGAGCACTTCCTGGGCGTACGTAAATTCCGCTACGGGCTGGCCGAATCGCAGGATCAGATCGGTCAGGTGACCGGGCTGGCGTGGACGCAAGTGGGCGGCGAATTGCTGACCATCGAAGCCGCAGTCGTACCGGGTAAAGGCCAGTTGATCAAGACCGGTTCCCTGGGTGATGTGATGGTCGAATCGATCACCGCAGCGCTGACCGTTGTCCGCAGCCGAGCGAAGAGTCTGGGGATCCCTCTGGACTTCCACGAGAAGCGCGACACGCATATCCATATGCCGGAAGGGGCAACCCCGAAGGACGGCCCTAGCGCCGGTGTGGGCATGTGCACGGCCCTTGTATCGGCTTTGACCGGGATTCCGGTGCGTGCGGACGTCGCCATGACGGGTGAAATCACCCTGCGCGGTCAGGTGCTGGCGATTGGCGGCTTGAAAGAAAAACTGCTCGCGGCTCACCGTGGCGGAATCAAGACCGTGATCATTCCTGAAGAGAACGTACGCGATCTGAAGGAAATTCCGGACAATATCAAGCAAGATCTGCAGATTAAACCGGTTAAATGGATTGACGAGGTCCTGCAAATTGCGCTGCAATACGCGCCGGAGCCCCTGCCTGATGTGGTTCCAGAGATAGTTGCAAAGGATGAAAAACGCGAGTCTGACTCTAAGGAAAGAATTAGCACGCATTAGTACGCATTTGCCTGGGGGGCTTCCTTGACAGCTTTTTAGAGCCCTTGTTATAAAGCGGCTCTTAAGTGTCTGTAGGCCATTCAGCACACACGTTTTTTGCTTTCACCAAAAAAACTTAGAATCATACTCAAATAGATATAAGGGGACTTAGAGTGAACAAGTCGGAACTGATTGATGCTATCGCTGCATCCGCTGATATCCCGAAAGCTGCTGCTGGCCGTGCGCTGGACGCTGTAATCGAATCCGTCACTGGCGCTCTCAAGGCTGGCGACTCTGTTGTTCTGGTTGGTTTCGGTACCTTCTCCGTGACTGATCGTCCAGCTCGCATTGGTCGTAACCCTCAGACCGGTAAGACACTGGAAATCGCAGCAGCCAAAAAGCCAGGTTTTAAAGCCGGTAAAGCACTGAAAGAAGCTGTCAACTAAGTTCGATTCAGGTTTTTGCCTATCCGGGTCAGGGTCATGCCTGACCTGGCAGCGGAGCGGTAGTCCAATCGGCAAGTTGCCGGTCCGAGACGCCGAGGGTCGCATGTTCGACCCTTCGATCCGCTCCGCCAGTTACGAGAAGGCGCATCCCCGGATGCGCCTTTCTTCTATCCGGATTCTACCCACGCTCCACGGTTGCCTAATTTTGAAGTTCAACCGTTTCTGGGGGACGCATGCTGCAGAATATCAGGGACAATTCACAAGGCTGGATTGCCAAGACCATTATCGGGGTCATCGTTGCACTGATGGCTTTGACCGGTTTCGACGCCATTTTCCAGGCCACGACGCACAGCAATGATGCGGCCAAGGTCAATGGTGAAGAAATCACCCAGAACGAGCTGAGCCAGGCGGTTGATATGCAACGCCGTCAACTCATGCAACAGCTGGGCAAAGATTTCGATGCTTCCTTGCTCGATGAAAAAATGCTCCGCGAATCGGCCCTCAAAGGCTTGATCGATCGCAAATTGCTGCTGCAAGGCGCACAAAACTCGAAATTCGCTTTCTCTGAAGCCGCTCTGGACCAGGTGATCCTGCAGACGCCTGAATTCCAGGCCGACGGCAAGTTCAGCCCTGAGCGTTTCGATCAGGTGATCCGCCAACTCGGTTACAGCCGTATGCAGTTCCGCCAGATGCTGGCTCAGGAAATGCTGATTGGTCAGCTGCGCGCTGGCTTGGCCGGTAGCGGTTTCGTCACCGACGCTCAGGTGCTTGCCTTCGCCCGTCTGGAAAAGCAGACCCGCGATTTCGCTTCCCTGAATGTCAAGGTTGACCCGGCGTCTGTGAAGCTGACTGACGAAGAAGTCAAAGCCTACTACGACGAGCACGCCAAGGAGTTCATGACGCCGGATCAGGTGATCATCGATTACCTGGAATTGAAGAAGGCTTCCTTCTTCGATCAGGTCGCCGTCAAGGACGAAGACCTGCAAGCGGCGTATCAGAAAGAAATCGCGAACCTGTCCGAACAGCGTCGGGCTGCGCACATTCTGATCGAAGTGAACGACAAAATGACCGAGGCGCAAGCCAAGGCCAAGATCGAAGAAGTGCAGGCACGTCTGGCCAAAGGCGAAAAATTCGAGGCCCTGGCCAAAGAGTTCTCCCAGGACCCGGGTTCGGCCAACAATGGCGGTGACCTCGGCTATGCAGGTCCTGGTGTCTACGACCCGGTCTTCGAAAAAGCCCTGTATTCGCTGGACAAGGATCAAGTCTCCGAGCCGGTTCGTACTGATTTCGGTTTCCACCTGATCAAGCTGTTGGGTGTGGAAGCACCTGAAGTGCCGACGTTTGCCAGCCTGAAAGACAAGCTGACCCGCGAGCTGAAAACCCAGCAGGTCGAGCAGCGTTTCGTCGAAGCGACCAAGCAACTGGAAGATGCCTCGTTCGAAGCGTCCGACCTGGCCCAGCCGGCGCAAGACCTGAAGCTGACCGTTCACACCGCCAAGCCATTTGGTCGTGAAGGCGGTGAGGGGATTGCGGCCAACCGTGCGGTGATTACCGCTGCGTTCAGTCCTGAAGTGCTGGATGAAGGTGCCAACAGCACCGCCATCGAACTCGATCCGGAAACCGTGATTGTGTTGCGCGCCAAGGAGCACCTCAAACCAGCACAGCTGCCGCTGGAAAGCGTGGATGCGAGTATCCGCACGCAATTGGCCAAGGAACACGCCAGTTCTGCCGCCAAGACCAAGGCTGAACAGTTGATTGCCAGCCTGCGTGACGGCAAAACTCCGCTGAACACGGCAATTGATGGCCAGAACTGGAAAGTGACCGAAGCGGCTACCCGCGCTCAGGAAGGGGTCGACCCAACCGTGCTGCAAGCGCTGTTCCGGATGCCCAAGCCAGCCGCCAAGGACAAGCCAGCCTTCAGCAACGTGACCCTGGCCGATGGTAGCCTGGTGATCGTGCGTTTGAACAACGTGAACGAAGCGGCCGCGCCGACCGATGAAGAGAAGGCTCAATACCGTCGCTTCCTCGCCTCGCGCATTGGCCAGCAAGACTTCGCGGCTTACCGCAAACAGCTGGAAAGCGAAGCTGATATCAAGCGTTATTGATGCCTGATTGAGCGCGTCGCGACACAAAGACCCTGGCCGAAAGGCCGGGGTTTTTTGTGTCTGAAAGGAGCGCGAAAGGGTTATCCGTCGCCGAAAGCGGGCGTGGAGCGACCTTTTCGCGTCAATGGCAGTCTTTACACTTGTAACTGTTTTAAGACACTAATCGATGCGCCGCTAAGCATCGATCTGTTGCACAATACGCCCCAGACCGTTTTCCTCAGGATGTTCAATGTTTAAATCAATTCCCATGCGTCTCGTCGGGCTGGCACTGGTGCTCGCCGCTGCCGGCTGCTCGTCCAAAAAAGCCGCGATCTATGAGCATGAGAACTTCGCCGACTCCGGCACCTTTTCGCGCAACTACCCCGTGACCGATGCGAAGACCTGCGAAGCAGCGCGCCGTGCCTTGCTCAGCCAGGGTTACATCATTACCAGCAGCGACCCCAAGCTGATCAGCGGGCACAAGAGTTTCCAGCAGACCGGCGAGACGCACATGGAGATCAGTTTCAGTGTGGTCTGTGCCGATGACGGCAGCGACGGGCACCACGCGACCATGTTCGCCAACGCCTTGCAGGACCGTTATGCGCTGAAGAAAACCAATAACTCCGCCAGTCTCGGTGTCGGTGTGTTGGGCTCGGTATCGATGCCGATCGGCTCGTCCGACGACTCGATGGTCAAGGTCGCCAGCGAAACCGTTTCCTCGGCCAAGTTCTACGAACGTTTTTTCACTCTGGTCGAATTGTTCCTGCCGCCGGAAGCGAAGAAAGCGGCGCACATTGTCGAGAAGCCGAAAACCGATCTGGGCGTGCCTGAAGCCACAGCGGCACCTGCACCTACCCCGGCAGCTGCGGTAGAACCAACGCCAGCCCCAGCCCCAGCCCCAGCCCCGGCTGCCGAACCTGCACCCGCCCCAGTAGCCTCGGAACCGGTCGCACCACCGGCTGAAACCGCGCCGATTACCCCTGCGCAAATCAGCGAACCGGCACCGGCCTTGGAAGCGGTCACACCGCCACCGCAGTCGGACTTGCCGCCGCCAAGCGAGCCAATTCCGGCCATGCCGGTTTCTGGTCAGTAATCGATTCCCGACGGGATCGGGTCAGACGACAACGATCCCGTAGGCGCTTTACGTTGATCTGCATCAGCCAGGCCTTAGTCCTACAGCCCCTATCGAAAAAAACCGGTGATAAATTCCTGACCGCCTGCTACGTTTTACTAAGCAGCCGTTGAGCGGTGCGCCTGTGTCATTTTTCTTTCACAGGGGCACTTTATGCTCGGGGCGTTGGTCATTTATTCAGGCATTTTTAAACGAGCGCTGGGGGATTCAAAAATGGACGATTATCAAGAAGAGCTGCTCGAGTATCAGGCGTTTGAACTGGACCCGCTGGAACCTGCCGAAGACGCTACCGAGCTGTAAGCGTCAAGCTGATTGGCGTTGACTGCGGCGAAACTCGCCGGGTGTCTGGCCATTCCAGCGTTTGAAGGCCCGTTGGAAGGCTTCAGCTGAAGCGAAACCCAACAGGTAGGCGACTTCTCCGAATGCCAGTTCGGTATCGCGGATGTAGGTCATGGCCAGGTCGCGACGTGTGCCGTTGAGAATCGCGCGATATTGCGTGCCCTCTTCGGCGAGTTTGCGGCGCAAGGTCCAGGTGGGCAGCTTCAGGCGTGCCGCCACTTCCTCCAGGTCGGGTTCCCGGCCACCATTGAGTAATGGTCCCAGTAACTGAGTGATGCGTTCGCGCAGGCTGCGGGTGCGTGTCAGTTGCTCCAGTTCCCGTTCGCAGAGTTGCAGCAAATGCCGCCAGGTACTCGGGCAGTGCACCGGGTTGCGTTGGGCGAGGCTGGTTAGGCTCAGACGCAGTTGGTTATGCTCGGAGCCAAACTGGATCGGGCAATCGCCCAGCAGGGCATACGCCTCACGGTAATCCGGCGCGTCAAATTCGATTTCGATGCGTTCTGCGCGCAGCGGGGCAGGGCTCAGGCTCGACAATTGCTGCAGCCAGCCAGCGATGATCGAGTCCACTACAAAGCGGTTATAGGCGTTGTACGGGCTGATGGAGTAGAAGCGCAGCCATGCGCCCTGGGCGTCTTCATTAAAGCTCGACTGCCCGCGATAGTTGGAGCCGTACAAAGCTTCGAAACGAATCAGGCAGCGCGCGGCTTCGCGAACCGTCGGCGCCTGTGCGGCCGTGACGCCGGCCAGGCCGGCCTGGCTCAGACGACTGAAATGGCCCATGCGCAAACCCAGTGCCGGGTCATCCGTCAGTTGAATCGCCCCGTGCCCCAGGCGCATGTAGCGCGGAATCGACAGTCGGGCACCTGGCTCTGCAAGCCGGGCCGCATCCAGGCCGTATTGATCGAGCAACGGTTGAGGGTCTAAGCCGTGGCTGTGCACCGCATCGGCCAGGCTATGGACGAAACCCACCGACAAATCCCCGAGGCGCATCGTCAGCGGTTTCATGGGTTACAGCCAGAGGTTCAGCAACCGCGCGCCACGGGCGTTGCCGTCGGCGAACTGTTGACCGTTGTTGCTGAGAAAACTTTGCCCGGCGCTGCCCTGATCCCAGAACTGGCCGCGCAGGAACACGCTCATCCCAGCGATGGCCTGGCTGCTCGGCGGTTGGGCGGTCAATGTCAGGCGATGCCAGGCCTGACCTTCACTCAGTTCGCCGGGTTTGAGGCTGACGGATTTGGGTGTTGGCAATCCCCGGTAACCACGCCACGGTTTATCCCAGGTATCGCGACCGACGACGAACGCCGGAACCGCCACCAGTTGCACACCTTGATCGTCGAGCTTGCGGTAATTCTCCGGGTACCAACTGTCGCTGCCGATCAACACGCCCAAGCGTCCGGCCGGCGTATCGATGACGCTGAGTGCCTGTTGGTCATTGGCCTTGGTGTCGTCAGGCGTCTCGAACACTGGATGCATTTGGCGTTGAGGCTGGCCAATCGGCAGGCCATCGCGACCAAAGATCACACTGCTGTTGTACAGCGCGCCGCGCCCGATTTTCAGCCTTCCGTCGATGACGCTGGGCTCCGGCAATACGATGGTGCCCGCCACCAGCGTCACGTGAAATTCCTTCGCCAGCCCACCGAATAGTGCCTGGTAATTCTTGGCCATGCCTTTGGCTTTCATCCGCAAATGGGCATCGTCGAGGCGGCTGCCGCCCTCGGCGCTGATCAGCGCGCGAACGAATTGCAAAGGATTGCTCGCCGCCAGCCAGTTCATGGCTTCCTTGATCGTCGTAGCCTGGTACAACTCGTCTTTCTCGCCGCTGACCATCAGCCAGGTGCCGACATGTTCGGGTAACACGACGATGGTCTTGTCATTCAGCAGGCCCTGATCCTGGGCCTTCTGCAAATAAGCCGCGAGTTTGCGATGCAAACGCTCGGGGCTTTGATAGTCGGTCGGGAACAGTTCGGGCTGGATGCCCAGCAAATTGCCGCGATCAGCGGGTGTGCCTTGATCGATGGCCAGGTTGATGCGCAGGTCCGACAGGTAATGGCCCACGGGACGATCCGTGGCCCACATGGCGTAGGTTGTCAGGGCGGCAATGATCGCCATGGAAAAGGTCAGGTACAGAAGTTTGCGCATGGGGGAGCAGTCAACGGCCGTGTGCAGGCATGGCTTTGCATTGGGATTTGGATCGAGGATAAAGCGAATCAAGGAGTTAGTGGTTGAATTTCTTTTTTTCCTGGTTTGTTTTTTCGCTTCAGGCTGAATTTTTCCTCAGAAACGCAACTGCTACGGGTATGCGAGAGCCTATTAGGCACATTCGTGGGGACGCGACTCGATGCAGTTTCACAACATCAGACGCAACGTTTCGAATAACTGACGATCTTCTTTTTTGGCCGAGCGCGCGTGGCGCCGGATGACCTGCAACAGGCAGTCGGTGAAGCACAATGCCGGATTGCTGAGTGCACCACTGCGGCGTGTCACGATGCTCAACTGTCGCGGTTCGAACGGGTGTTTCGTTCAAGGCCAGGGCGGGTGATGTGATCAGCATCATCGGCTCCTCCGGGTCAGGGAAAGGTACTTTTTTGCGTTGTATCAATCATCTGGAGCAGCCTTCGGTGGGGCGGATCATTGTCAATTCGCAGGAGCTGCTGACCCGCAAGAACTCAAGGGGCGATTTGTGTGCGCTCGATCCCGGCAGTTGCAACTCGTGCGCAGCCAGTTGTCGATGGTGTTTCAGCATTTCAATCTGTGGAGCCACATGGCGGTGCTGGAAAACCTCATTGAGTGCCCGATGAGTGTGCTGGGCATCGCTCGGCCGCAAGCATTGGAGCGGGCGCGTCATTACCTCGCGAAGCTCGGTCTGCCAGCAAAGGTCGAGGACCAGTATCCGGTCCACCTGTCCGGCGGCCAGCAGCAGCGCCTAGCAATCGCCCGCGCTCTGGCGATGTAGCCCCAGGTGATGTTGTTCGATGAACCGACCTCCGCCCTGGATCCCGAACTGGTGGGCGAGGTGCTCAAAGTCATGCAGCAGCTTGCCGAAAAGGGCAGGACTATGGTTGTCGTTACCCATGAAATGGCTTTTGCCAGGCAGGTATCGAGCCACATTATGTTTCTGCACCAAGGCCGGGTGGAGCAGCAGGGGGTACCGGGCACGGGGCTGGAACAGCCCCGTAGCGAGCGTTTGCAGCAGTTTTTGGCGGGGAGTCTGAAGTAATGGGGTCAGAAGCCGGAATGGCCCTGCCTTAAAGATGTGAAATTCATAGATGTCAGTCAGTTGTTGCTTGGCCGCATGCAACTTAATTACTGCTGCAACTGGGCGCAGATGTGATCCAGGTGGCCAGATCAGGTGAAAAAGTCACGGCAGGCATGGGAATTTGGTCAGTGATACTGGCTTTGATGTTTGAAAATGGCGCGGCACCGGTGCAGAAGCGGCTCGGTGTAACCACTCGGTTGGTGCACACCTTCAAACACCAGAGCACAAGCTGCCTGGAACGCGACTGAGCCATTGAAGTCCGCAGTCGTCGGTCGATACCGCGGATCGGATGCATTCTAGTGATCCAGGATCTGCCGCAGCCCTTGAACTACTCCATGACTGGTGCTGGCTCTTCATTCGCCTGAATCTTTGGGGTTTTGATAATCAGCAGCAAAGACATGGCTGCTAGTGACAACGCCTAAGTGATCCAGCTGGCTTGCACCGTGATCATTGCGTCCAATGTTGCGCGACCGGATGCGACCACCGGGTCCAGATAATTCTTGATCAGCCAGGCGTCGAGGGCCCGATTGAATGGGGTGAATGTAGGCAGCTATTTCCGCAAGATTGACCTGAGCGTTCTGAGCAAGCAGCACGGTGACGATGGAGATCCCGACGCAGGAACCGACATTTCGCGACAGGGCAAAAAGCCCGGTACTTTCTGCCCGTAAGGTGGCTGGCAATGTCGCAAAGTCGACTGTGGTCAGCGGCACAAAAAGCATTCCCAGGCCGGTGCCTTGAAGGAAGCCGATATAGATGATGGTTTGTATCGACACATCAGGCGTCCAACCGGTCATCAGCCACATGGAAAGTGCTGGCAATCCCAGTCCCGTCAACAGCAATAAGCGCGTATCGACTATGCCCAGCAACCGGTCTGCGAGGAGCATGTCAGCATCGGGCCCAGCACCGGGTCGACCCTGACTGACACACCGGACAGTGTCATGGCTGAGCCGCGCTCTTTGAGGTTGTAAATATCCAGCAGAATGCCTTGGGATAAAGGCACTAACGCCGCACCTGCAAGCTCTTGCAGTAGACGGGTCAGGATGATTTCCTTCGGCGACTGCGCCAAGCCGCAATGAATTGACGAGACGACGAAACCTACAATCGCCCGCAGCAGCGCGCGTTTGCGACCGGAGCGTTTGGCCGGAGAGGGGGGGCGGCCTCATGATTGCAGCTGCGACGATGCCGCGCGCCGAGCCTGTATCAATCTGTGCTTCCACACTCATGCCGGTGTGCAATGATGGTTTTTCCGCTACATCATCGATGCTGATGCGCTCTGGAATTCGCTGCACGACCTTGACCCAATTGCCAGTTGTGTTCTGCGCGGGCAGCAACGAGAAGCTCGAGCCCGACGCCGAGCTGATGCTTTCGACTGTGCCGTACCGCCGAACGCCGGGGTAACTATCGACGGGCTGACCGGGTTTGTGGTTAGTCAGCGTCCACGGAATAAGGGGGGCTTCAATTACGACGAGGTCTGGGTTCTCTGCTGCCCTGATGCTTTGAACGGACCTTGGAAGTTTTCATAGTGGCAACCTAGGCGCCTTGGTAAGGAAAAGATTTTTAGACGGGGGTTGACCACGTATTTTAATGCTGTACTATTCGCCTCCCGCTAACGAGCAGTTTGATGTTGCTCTTGGCTTAAGTAGTTGATTTTATTAATGAAGTCAAAAACTTTTAAGGTTGCAATTTGAGGAGTGTGCTGTAGAATGCGCGCCTCGGTTGAGACGAAAGATCTTAACCAACCGCTCTTTAACAACTGAATCAAGCAATTCGTGTGGGTGCTTGTGGAGTCAGACTGATAGTCAACAAGATTATCAGCATCACAAGTTACTCCGCGAGAAATCAAAGATGTAACCAACGATTGCTGGGCCAAGTTTAGGGTTTCTTAAAAACCCAAAGATGTTTGAACTGAAGAGTTTGATCATGGCTCAGATTGAACGCTGGCGGCAGGCCTAACACATGCAAGTCGAGCGGTAGAGAGAAGCTTGCTTCTCTTGAGAGCGGCGGACGGGTGAGTAATGCCTAGGAATCTGCCTGGTAGTGGGGGATAACGCTCGGAAACGGACGCTAATACCGCATACGTCCTACGGGAGAAAGCAGGGGACCTTCGGGCCTTGCGCTATCAGATGAGCCTAGGTCGGATTAGCTAGTTGGTGAGGTAATGGCTCACCAAGGCGACGATCCGTAACTGGTCTGAGAGGATGATCAGTCACACTGGAACTGAGACACGGTCCAGACTCCTACGGGAGGCAGCAGTGGGGAATATTGGACAATGGGCGAAAGCCTGATCCAGCCATGCCGCGTGTGTGAAGAAGGTCTTCGGATTGTAAAGCACTTTAAGTTGGGAGGAAGGGCATTAACCTAATACGTTGGTGTCTTGACGTTACCGACAGAATAAGCACCGGCTAACTCTGTGCCAGCAGCCGCGGTAATACAGAGGGTGCAAGCGTTAATCGGAATTACTGGGCGTAAAGCGCGCGTAGGTGGTT
>NZ_CP166797.1:0-4160000 GCF_059716045.1 Pseudomonas sp. LBUM1659 | reverse complement strand
TGACATGAGTAACGACAATGGGTGTGAAAAACACCCACGCCGAAAGACCAAGGTTTCCTGCGCAACGTTAATCGACGCAGGGTTAGTCGGTCCCTAAGGCGAGGCTGAAAAGCGTAGTCGATGGAAAACAGGTTAATATTCCTGTACTTCTGGTTATTGCGATGGAGGGACGGAGAAGGCTAGGCCAGCTTGGCGTTGGTTGTCCAAGTTTAAGGTGGTAGGCTGGAATCTTAGGTAAATCCGGGATTCTAAGGCCGAGAGCTGATGACGAGTGTACTTTTAGTACACGAAGTGGTTGATGCCATGCTTCCAAGAAAAGCTTCTAAGCTTCAGGTAACCAGGAACCGTACCCCAAACCGACACAGGTGGTTGGGTAGAGAATACCAAGGCGCTTGAGAGAACTCGGGTGAAGGAACTAGGCAAAATGGCACCGTAACTTCGGGAGAAGGTGCGCCGGTGAGGGTGAAGCATTTACTGCGTAAGCCCATGCCGGTCGAAGATACCAGGCCGCTGCGACTGTTTATTAAAAACACAGCACTCTGCAAACACGAAAGTGGACGTATAGGGTGTGACGCCTGCCCGGTGCCGGAAGGTTAATTGATGGGGTTAGCTAACGCGAAGCTCTTGATCGAAGCCCCGGTAAACGGCGGCCGTAACTATAACGGTCCTAAGGTAGCGAAATTCCTTGTCGGGTAAGTTCCGACCTGCACGAATGGCGTAACGATGGCGGCGCTGTCTCCACCCGAGACTCAGTGAAATTGAAATCGCTGTGAAGATGCAGTGTATCCGCGGCTAGACGGAAAGACCCCGTGAACCTTTACTATAGCTTTGCACTGGACTTTGAATTTGCTTGTGTAGGATAGGTGGGAGGCTTTGAAGCGTGGACGCCAGTTCGCGTGGAGCCAACCTTGAAATACCACCCTGGCAACTTTGAGGTTCTAACTCAGGTCCGTTATCCGGATCGAGGACAGTGTATGGTGGGTAGTTTGACTGGGGCGGTCTCCTCCTAAAGAGTAACGGAGGAGTACGAAGGTGCGCTCAGACCGGTCGGAAATCGGTCGTAGAGTATAAAGGCAAAAGCGCGCTTGACTGCGAGACAGACACGTCGAGCAGGTACGAAAGTAGGTCTTAGTGATCCGGTGGTTCTGTATGGAAGGGCCATCGCTCAACGGATAAAAGGTACTCCGGGGATAACAGGCTGATACCGCCCAAGAGTTCATATCGACGGCGGTGTTTGGCACCTCGATGTCGGCTCATCACATCCTGGGGCTGAAGCCGGTCCCAAGGGTATGGCTGTTCGCCATTTAAAGTGGTACGCGAGCTGGGTTTAGAACGTCGTGAGACAGTTCGGTCCCTATCTGCCGTGGACGTTTGAGATTTGAGAGGGGCTGCTCCTAGTACGAGAGGACCGGAGTGGACGAACCTCTGGTGTTCCGGTTGTCACGCCAGTGGCATTGCCGGGTAGCTATGTTCGGAATAGATAACCGCTGAAAGCATCTAAGCGGGAAACTAGCCTCAAGATGAGATCTCACTGGGACCTTGAGTCCCCTGAAGGGCCGTCGAAGACTACGACGTTGATAGGTTGGGTGTGTAAGCGCTGTGAGGCGTTGAGCTAACCAATACTAATTGCCCGTGAGGCTTGACCATATAACACCCAAGCAATCTGTGAACTCGAAAGAGACCAGATTGCGGTGTGTGAAGACGATACACAGTCGAAAATTCGAAACGAAACACACAAATCTATTACATACCCATTCGCTGGAGCGTGATCTCGCAAGAGAAAACGACCTGGCTACCGAATTTCTTGACGACCATAGAGCATTGGAACCACCTGATCCCATCCCGAACTCAGCAGTGAAACGATGCATCGCCGATGGTAGTGTGGGGTTTCCCCATGTGAGAGTAGGTCATCGTCAAGATTAAATTCCGAAACCCCTATCTGCGTATGCAGGTAGGGGTTTTGTTTTGCCCGAAAAAAAGCATCCGGAGACTGGTACGGATCCGCTGGGTTTGCGCCAGCTGTTGATTGCTTCTTGCCCATCTTCCCATCGAAAATCACTGGTTCTTGCCAGCGTGGCGAGATTATGGCCGACTGATTCGCCCCTGAATCTGTCGGCACCCGATGTCCGCTTTTGGCTGTGGATTCAACCGGTCGATGCAACAGGCTGACTAAATCTTTTAGCAGCATATGGCTGCCACGGCACGGCTCAGGCGCGGGCAATATCGAGCCAGACCGGGCCGTCGGGATATTGGTATCGTTCCAGGGATTGAGCGGTCATTTCGATGCTATAGCCCGGGCGCCGCGCAGGCATGTAGCGGCCGCGGCGGATCACGACCGGGTCAAGGAAGTGCTCGTGCAGGTGGTCAACGTATTCCAGAACACGGTTGTGCAGCGAGGCCGAGACGGCGATGTAGTCGAACAGGGCGATATGCTGCACGTACTCGCACAAACCGACGCCACCGCCATGAGGGCAGACCGGCACGTCGAACTTGGCGGCCATCAACAGCACGATCAACACCTCATTGAGACCACCCAGGCGGGCCGCGTCCAACTGGCAAAAGTCCAGAGCGCCGGCCTGGAACATCTGCTTGAACATTACCCTGTTGTGGCAATGCTCACCTGTTGCGACGCCAATCGGTGCGATGCGCCGGCGGATGCTGGCATGGCCGAGGATGTCATCGGGGCTGGTGGGCTCTTCGATCCACAGGGGGGCGAACGCGGCCAGGCGGCGCATGTTGGCTACCGACTCATCGACGCCCCAGACCTGGTTGGCGTCCATCATGAGGGAACGATCCCAGCCAATTTCTTCGCGTAGAATTGTGGCGCGACGGATGTCTTCTTCCAGATCGGCGCCGATTTTCTGCTTGATGTGGGTCCAGCCATCCTCGACCGCTTCTCGGGCCAGTTGGCGCATTTTTTCTTCGCTGTAGCCCAGCCAGCCCGGCGCGGTGGTGTAGCCGGGGTAGCCTTCGCGCAGCATTTGCACTTCGCGCTGAGCCTTGCCTGGCACCTGGTGGCGTAGCAGGGCGATGGCTTCTTCAGGGGTGAGCACGTCAGTGACGTAGCTGAAGTCCAGGCAGCGCACCAGTTGCTCGGGCGTCATGTCGGCCAACAGCTTCCATACCGGCTTTCCTTCGTGTTTGGCCCACAGATCCCAGACGGCGTTGACGATGGCCGCGGTGGCCAGGTGGATCACGCCTTTTTCCGGGCCCAGCCAGCGCAGTTGGCTGTCGCCCACGGTGATTTGGTGCCAGAAGGCGCCCATGTCGGCAACGATCTCTTCCAGGGTCAGGCCAACCACCATCGGAGCCAGGGATTGCACCGCCGCCACACAGATTTCGTTGCCACGGCCAATGGTGAACGTCAGGCCGTGTCCTTCAATGCCGGCAGGGGCGTCGGTGTGTAGTACGACGTAGGACGCGGAATAATCCGGCGCGCTATTCATTGCATCGGAGCCGTCCAGCGACAGGGAAGTGGGGAACCGGATGTCGCGTACGCTCAGATGGGTGATGCTGATACTCATGGCGGGCTCTCGTGCTCGATGACCAGTGGGAGACTCGACTGTAGGTCGCCGAGCGATACATGCATAATCACGGTTTCCTAAGTAGGGATACCGGATTTGATATGCCTCCCCATCCAGAACTCAACACGCTCACGCCACGCAATCTCGGCGCCCTGAAGATTTCCAGCCGGCAGATCACCTTACTCAATGCCTTGGGTGAGTTCGGCAATCTGCGCCGGGCGGCCACGGCGATGCATACCACACAACCGGCCGCCAGCCTGCTGTTGCAGCAATTGGAAGAGCGCCTCGGTGTGCGCCTGTTCGAGCGCTTGCCACGCGGTATGCAGCCGACCCTTTATGGCGAAGTGATGATCCGCTACGCCCAGGGTGCTCTGCATGAGTTCGAGCATGCCCAGGCGCAGATCGCGGAACTGGCGCGCGGGGCCACGGGACTGGTGCGTGTCGGCAGTGTGATGGGACCGGTGCCCAAGTTACTGACTAAAGCGGTGCTGGCGTATAAACGCGACCACCCCAAGGTGCGGATTTCCATTGAAGTCGGTACCAGCGATACCTTGCTGCCTGCCTTGCTGCGCGGCGATTTCGACGTGGTGCTGGGGCGCTTGCCGGACCAGAGCGACAGTCAGGAACTGGACATCGAGCTGTTCGACAACGGCGAGCAGATGCGTGTGATCGCCCGGGCTGGCCACCTGTTGGCGAGTTCTTCGCAATTGCAGTTGTCCGACTTGATCACATTGACCTGGATCCTGCACCCCATTGGCAGCCCCATGCGCCGCCGGGTGGAAAGTGCCTTGCAGGCCGGCGGTATGGTGCAGGCGCTGGACATTATCGAAACCGCTTCGATCCTGGCAACCACGGCAATGCTCGAAGCGTCGGACATGATCGCGGTGGTGCCCAACGATGTGGCCGAGCATTATGCGGGCTATGGCATGGTCGCTATCCTGCCGGTCGAACTGCCAATCTCCATGGTCAATATTGGCCTGCTGACCTTGCGTTCTCGGCCGAGGTCGGTGGCATTGAACACGTTGCTGCAGTATTTACGGGGGCAATAGATTTGACTTCGTCTGTTCGGGCGGATGGCCTGACAGACAATGCATACCACCTTTAAAAGGAAATGACCCCGATGTCATCGGACATTACCCATTCCAGCTTTTGCAACTGGGTGCGCTTCAAGCACTTGGTGCTGATCGACACCCTGGCGCGCACGCGCAATATGCGCGCCACCGCCATACGGATGAACTTGAGCCAGCCAGCCTTGAGCAAGATGCTGCGAGACCTGGAGGAGCAGTTCGGTTTTGCCCTGTTCCAGCGCCTGCCACGCAGCATGCCGCCCACGGAGCTTGGCGAGTATGTGGTGCGCTATGCACAGGCTGCGTTGGCCGATTCACACAAGTTCGTCGACCAGGTCAACCGGCTGCGCAAAGGCGGCCATGGCTTTCTCAAGGTGGGTGGGATTTTCGCGGCAACCTCGGTGGTGCTGCCCCAAGCCATCGCCGCGATCAAGGCGCGCAGCCCTTTGCTGTCGATCGAAGTGGTGGAGCAGTCCAGTGATCACCTGCTCGCCATGCTTGAGCAAAACAAACTCGACCTGATCATCGGCCGCTTTACCGAATCGCGTTACAGCCAGATCTTCGACTTCGAGCCTTTGGAACCTGAGCCCTTTAGCCTGGTCGTCAACAGCAGCCATCCGCTTAACGAACTGGGCTGCACACCACTTGAAGCGTTGGGCCAGTGGCCGTGGGTGCTGTACCCGGTCGGAACGCCGATTCGCGATCGCCTGGAGCTGGCATTCAAGGCAGCGGGTATCGCCTCTCCGGCTGACAGCGTCGAAACCATCTCCATGCAGATGTTCCTGCGACTGCTGCACTCGGGGCCAATGATCGCCATGCTGCCCAGATCCATGGTGGCAGCGCAGTTGGACAGCGGCCAGTTCAAAGAGCTACAGGCCCCGTTGTGCCTGGCGCCGCTGGAGTACGGCATCATCACCCGCAAAGAGGAGCCGCTCACCGGTTCGGCGCGGGAATTCGTCGACATCTTGCTCGATTTCGCGCGCGCACGTCAGGAGGAGGGCTTGGTGAGCGATTGATTACAACCGTTGGATAACGCTAATTGATAACGCCAGGTTATCGATTGATCGGATCATCTCATTGGGAATGTTGTGGCTGGCTCCTTACAGTTATCGCAGATTCGCCCTTCACAGAAAGGGCGGCGCCATAACAAGAAGTCGGCCGTACTGCCCTGAGAGGTCCCATGCAACTGATTGCCAGAACACGGACCGGTGACTCCGCTGTGATCCGCCTCAACCCCCTGGATAACGTACTGATTGCACGGCAGGCCCTGCCTGAAGGCCTGAGCCTGGAAGCCGAAGCGATCATCGTAAGCCAGCCGATTCCCTCCGGACACAAAGTCGCCACCCAGCGCGTGGAGCAGGGGCAGCCCTTGCGTCGCTATGGGCAAATCATCGGTTTTGCTTCGCAGCCCATCGAAGCCGGCGACCACGTGCATGTGCACAACGTGGAGATGGGCGACTTTGCCCGTGACTACGCTTTCGGCGTCGATGCCCACGCCACGCCAGGCACCGAAGCAGTGTTCCAGGGCATCGTGCGGGCCGATGGCCGCGTCGCGACCCGCAACTACGTAGGCATTCTCACCTCGGTGAATTGCTCGGCAACCGTGGCCCGGGCCGTGGCCGATTACTTTCGCCGGGATATTCACCCCGAGGCGCTGGTCGCCTTCCCGAATATCGACGGCGTCGTGGCGCTGACCCACGGCGCCGGTTGCGCAGTGGACCCCAGCGGCGAGGCTCTGGGTCTGTTGCGCCGCACGCTCGGTGGCTACGCCGTTCACCCTAACTTTGCTGCGGTGCTGATCATCGGCCTGGGCTGTGAAACCAACCAGATCGAGAGCCTGCTGGAGACTCAGGGGCTAAAGGCCAGCGACCAGTTGCGCGCCTTCACCATACAAGGCGTTGGCGGCACGTCGAAAACCATCGCCAGTGGCATCGAGCAGGTCAAGGCATTGCTGCCCAAGGCGAACCAGGTGCAGCGCGAGCCGGTCAGCGCTCGTCACTTGATCGTCGGTCTGCAATGCGGTGGCTCGGACGGTTACTCGGGCATCACCGCCAACCCTGCTTTGGGCAATGCCGTGGACCGTCTGGTGGCGGCGGGCGGCACTGCGATTCTCTCGGAAACTCCGGAGATTTATGGCGCCGAGCATTTGCTGACGCGCCGCGCGGTGAGCCGCGAGGTGGGGGAAAAACTCATCGCGCGCATTCACTGGTGGGAAGACTACTGCCGGCGCATGAACGCCGAACTGAACAACAACCCCTCGGCCGGTAACAAGGCCGGTGGCCTGACCACCATCCTGGAAAAGTCCCTAGGCGCGGTGGCCAAAGCCGGCTCGACCAACCTGGTGGATGTGTACCAGTACGCCGAAGCGGTTCGGGCCAAGGGCCTGGTGTTCATGGACACCCCAGGTTACGACCCGGTCTCGGCCACCGGCCAGGTCGCCGGCGGCGCCAACCTGATCGCCTTCACCACAGGCCGGGGCTCGGCCTACGGCTGCGCGCCGGCACCTTCGATCAAGCTGGCCACCAACAACCGGGTGTTCGAGCATCAGGAAGAAGACATGGACGTGAACTGCGGCGGTATCGCCGATGGTTCCACCAGCATTGAAGAGCGTGGCGCCTACATCTTTGAACACATGTTGCGCATCGCTTCCGGCGAGCGCAGCAAGAGCGAACAACACGGTTATGGGCAGAACGAGTTCGTACCCTGGCAGATCGGTGCCGTGACCTGACTGACAGCCCTGCAACATTTACTAGGCGAAAAACCCATGCAATTTTCCGGATACAACTTTATTGCCGGCCAGCGCAGCGCCCTGGGCGACACCCTGGTCTATAGCGTTGACGCCCACACCGGTGAACGCCTGCCAGACGCTTTCCATCAGGCAACCCCGGCGGAGGTTGATACGGCGGTGGCAGCAGCGCGCGCGGCGTTCCCCTTGTATCGAAATCTGCCGGCGGTTCGCCGGGCCGAATTCCTTGAAGCTATTGCTGACGAGCTCGACGCGCTGGGCGACGATTTCATCGCCATGACCTGCCAGGAAACGGCGCTGCCGAGCGCTCGAATCCAGGGTGAACGCGGTCGTACCAGTGGCCAGATGCGCCTGTTTGCCCAAGTGCTGCGCCGTGGCGACTTCTATGGTGCACGCATCGACCAGGCGCTGCCGACACGCAGCCCTTTGCCACGGTCTGACTTGCGCCAGTACCGCATCGGGGTCGGTCCGGTGGCGGTATTCGGCGCGAGCAACTTCCCCCTGGCGTTCTCCACGGCCGGCGGTGATACCGCTGCAGCCCTGGCCGCCGGTTGTCCGGTGGTATTCAAGGCACACAGCGGCCACATGGCGACGGCCGAGCGGGTGGCCGAAGCGCTGATCCGCGCCGCCGAACGCACCGGAATGCCGGCTGGCGTGTTCAACATGATCTTCGGTGCGGGCGTCGGCGAGGCGCTGGTCAAGCACCCGGGCATTCAGGCGGTGGGCTTTACCGGCTCGCTCAAAGGTGGCCGTGCCCTGTGCGACATGGCGGCAGCAAGGCCGCAGCCGATTCCAGTGTTTGCCGAGATGTCGAGTATCAACCCGGTGCTGGTCCTGCCACAGGCCCTGGCCAACCGTGGCGGACAAATAGCCAAGGAACTGAGCACCTCGGTGGTGCAGGGCTGTGGCCAGTTTTGTACCAACCCTGGCCTGGTACTGGGTCTCCGCTCGCCGGCCTTCAGCACCTTCCTTGAGCACCTGACCGGGCACATGGCCGAGCAAGCGCCGCAGACCATGCTCAATGCAGGCACCTTGAGCAGCTACGGCAAAGGCTTGCAGGCGTTGCTTGCCCACCCGCGCATCAAACACTTGAGCGGCCTGGCGCAAAAGGGCAACCAGGCACAGCCGCAGTTGTTCGAAGCCGACATCAGCCTATTGCTGGAACAGGATCCCCTGCTTCAGGAAGAGGTCTTCGGCCCGTGCACGGTGGTGATCCAGGTGGCGGATGAAGCAGAACTGTTGCGCGCAGTCGATGCCTTGCATGGCCAGCTCACGGCCACGCTGCTGGCCGACCAGGATGATCTGGCCACCTTTGCTCAACTGTTTGGCGCGTTGGAGGTGAAGGTCGGTCGAGTGCTGGTCAACGGCTACCCGACCGGTGTCGAGGTGTGTGATGCCATGGTCCACGGCGGCCCATACCCGGCCACTTCCGATGCCCGCGGCACGTCGGTCGGCACGCTGGCGATCGATCGTTTCCTGCGCCCGGTGTGCTACCAGAACGTGCCCGATGCGTTGCTGCCCGATGCCTTGAAGAACGCCAACCCACTGGGCATACAGCGCTTGGTCGATGGCAAACACAGCATAGCGGCGTTGAATTGATCACGGAGCAGGAACATGACTGAAGCTAAACGCTACGACGCTCAAATGCTCACCGATTTCGTCGAGCAACTGTTCGAAAAAGCCGGGGCTGACGCCGAGGTCGCCCAAGTGGTGACCCGGGTACTGCTCGAAGGTGAGCTGCTGGGTCATCGCACCCACGGCCTCAACCTGGTGAGCCGCTATATCGGCGGCATGCTGACCGGGCAGGTCAAGGCCAGTGCCGGGTTGCTGGAGCAAGTCTCGGACAGCGGCATTTCGGCCCTGTTCGACGGCCACTATGTGCTCGGCCCTTATTGTGTCAGCCGTGCTCTAGACTGCGCGGCCAAGGGCGCCACGGAGCAGGGCATAGGTATCGCCGTGGTGCGCCGTGCCTCGCACATCGGTTGCCTGGCCGCTTACCTGAAACCCTTCACTGACCGTGGTCTGGTGGCCATGGTGTATTCCTCGGACCCTTCGGTAGGGCTGGTGTGCGCCCATGGCGGGATCGACCCGATCTATACACCCAACCCGATTGCCGCCGGGATCCCGACACGGGGCGAGCCAATCCTGCTGGATGTGAGCATGTCCACCGTGACCCTGGGCCTGATCGGCCAGTGCCGCGATGCCGGCAGCACACTGCCGCACCCAGTGCTGATGAGCAACGAGGGCCGCTTGAGTGACGCCCCGGCGGACTTCTTCACCACTCCGCCGGGCGGCATCCTCCCCTTGGGCGGCCAGGCTTTTGGGCACAAGGGTTTTGCCTTGGCGATTCTGGTCGAGGCCCTGACCTCGGGGTTGGCCGGCCATGGGCGCAAAGACGCACCGGACCAATGGGGCGCCTCGGCCACGGCTGTGGTGATTGACCCGCGTTTCTTCGGCGGGCTGGAGGCCTTCACCGATGAAAGTTCTTTCCTGAGCAAGCTGATTCTGGACAGCCGTCCGGTAGACCCCGAGCGCCCGGTGCGCTTGCCTGGCCAGGCCGGCCTGAAGCTGCGCAAACAAGCCCTGCGCGAAGGGGTGAACCTGGCGCAGAAAGTGGTTGATGAACTCAACCAAACAGCCGGGCAGTTGCAGCTGCCAGCACTTTCCTGACGCCCCTTGTAGGAGCGAGCTTGCTCGCGAAGAACCTGAGCACAACGCTTTTATTCAGAAAGCACACCTCCTCGTTAACGATCTTCGCGAGCAAGCTCGCTCCTACGCAATGACAACAAGAGTGCAGACATGACAAACGAATCGAGAGCACAAGCGCCATTGCAGTTGAGCAACAACACCACCGTATTCAATACCGGCAGTTGGGTCGGACGCGTTTGGCTGCCCGGCCAGGGGCCGGCAGTGGTGCTGGTCAAGGCCGGTGCCGTGCACGACATCAGCGCCCACGTGGCGACCATCTCGGCCTTGCTTGAAGTGGCTGACCCAGTGGCGTACCTGCGTGCATTGCCCTTGGCCGAGGCCTTGATCGAGTTGCCCGGGTTGCTCGACAACAGCGACCCGAGCCTGCGCGACGAAAACCTGCCGTGGCTGCTGGCGCCGATTGACCTGCAGGCGGTCAAGGCGGCTGGCGTGACCTTCGCCGCCAGCCTCTTGGAGCGCGTAGTCGAAGAGCAAGCCAAGGGTGATTCGGCGAAGGCTGACGCGATCCGCGACACCCTGGCCAGCCGCATTGGCGCCGACCTTTCGCAAATCGTCCCGGGCTCGACCCAGGCCGAAGCGTTGCGCAAGGTGCTGGTGGAACAGGGCCTGTGGTCACAGTATCTGGAAGTGGGCATCGGCCCGGATGCCGAAATTTTCACCAAGGCCCAGCCGCTGTCGGCGGTTGGCCATGGCGCCGACATCGGCATTCACCCCAAGTCGAGCTGGAACAACCCGGAACCGGAAGTGGTGCTGGCGGTGTCGAGCAACGGTACGATTCAGGGCGCCATGCTTGGCAACGACGTCAACCTGCGCGACTTCGAAGGGCGCAGCGCCTTGCTGCTTGGCAAGGCCAAGGACAACAACGCCTCTACCTCGCTCGGACCCTTGCTGCGCCTGTTCGACGAGACCTTCAGCCTGGATGACGTACGTAACGCGCAAGTGGATCTGCGCGTCGAAGGCCAGGACGGTTTCATCCTTGAGGGCCGCAGTTCCATGAGCCAGATCAGCCGCGACCCGCTCGACCTGGTCCAGCAAACACTTAACGAAAATCACCAATATCCCGATGGCCTGGTGCTGTTCCTCGGTACCCTGTTCGCCCCCAAGCAGGATCGCGACCAGCCGGGCAACGGTTTCACCCACAAGTTGGGCGATGTGGTGACCATCAGCAACGTGCAACTGGGCGCCCTGAGCAACCGCGTGACCACCAGTGACCAGGCGCCGCAGTGGGATTTCGGCCTGCGCTCGCTGATCGACAGCTTGAGTCGTCGTGGCCTGCTCGATGCGGCGGTGACGGCGCGCCAAGCCTGATTTTTCCGTATCCCAAGGATGAGTGTGGCACCGGATGAAGGATCACCCGGGCGTTGAAACCGCTGTAACAACAATAATAAAGGCCATCAGATGAACACACTTAAGAAGTATCAAAGCATCACGGTTGTTTTCCTGCTGTTGATCGGCATCGTCAACTATCTGGACCGTAGCGCACTGTCGATCGCCAATACCTCGATTCAGAAGGAGATGATGATCAGCCCCTCGCAGATGGGCATTCTGTTGTCGGCGTTCTCCATCGCCTACGCCTTTGCGCAGTTGCCAATGGGCCTGATCATCGACCGATTGGGCAGCAAGATCGCCCTGGGCGCCTCGTTGTTGGCCTGGTCGGTGGCACAGTCGGCGTTCGGTATGGTCAACAGCTTTGCCGGCTTCATGGGCCTGCGCGTGCTGCTGGGGATTGGCGAGGCACCGATGTTCCCTTCGGCGGCCAAGGCCCTGTCCGAATGGTTCGATGCCAACGAGCGCGGTACGCCGACCGGGATCGTCTGGTCATCGACGTGCCTGGGTCCATGCCTGGCGCCTCCGTTGCTGACGGTGTTCATGGTCAACTTCGGCTGGCGCGGAATGTTCATCATTACCGGCGCGCTCGGTATCGTTCTGGCCTTGAGCTGGCTGACCTTCTACAAGAGCAAGGCGCAGTACCTGGCCGAGCTCGCAGCTGAAGGCAAACCGTTGCCAACCGAGAAAAAGCCTCAGGTACAAGCGGCCACTTCGCAGGCGCCGAAGGTGTCCTACTTCGCCGGCTGGCTCGACCTGTTCAAGCACCGCAGCACCTGGGGTGCGGTCCTGGGCTTCATGGGCGTGATCTACATGCTGTGGCTTCACCTGACCTGGTTGCCCGGTTACTTCGAGCGCGAGCATGGGATGAACCTTTACAAGACCGCATGGCTGGTGTCGCTGGCCTATGGTTTCGGCGCGTTGGGAACCATCGTCGCCGGACGCTTCTGCGACATGCTGGTGCGCCGTGGCATGAGCATCCTGGCCAGCCGCAAATTTGGCGTGATCACCGGCCTGGTACTGGCTGCACTGTTCACCTTGCCGCTGTCGTATGTCTCGGGCCTTACCGGTTGCATCATCCTGCTGTGCCTGGCGCTGTTCAGCATCAACATGGCCAGCGCTACGGCCTGGATGATCGTCAACACGATCGTCGACAGCCGCCGGGTGGCCTCGTTCGGTTCGATCCAGAACTTCGGCGGCTACATCGCCGGTTCCGTCGCGCCGATCGTGACGGGCTTTAGCATTGAGTACTCGGGTTCGTTCAACACTGCGTTCATGATCAGTGCGGTGGTGGCGCTGTGTTCGGCCCTGGCGTACTACCTGCTGCTCAACGCACCGATCGGCAGTGCCGAGCCGGCACCTGAGCACATCGTGGGTGTGACCGAGTAAGAATCCTCAAGCCATCTATTGTGGTGGTTGAAGCAGTCGAGCAGCGTGTTTGACTGCCCATGGAGCTGACAAGATAACGGGCGATGAAGCATTCATCGCCCGTTTTTTTCAGGCGCTTGCCAAAGGCTGCTGCACATTTCGATCATTAAGTTGTCAGTTTCGGTCATTGAGTGACAACTGCGCGACTCTTAGTCTGTGCCACATGACTGACAGGGGCCAAAGAGCTCCTGCACTTTTTCCGTGATCGCTCGATGTGGAGTTACAAATGGCCGCCGCTCATTACCCGCACCTCTTGGCCCCGTTGGACCTGGGTTTTACCACGCTGCGCAATCGCACCCTGATGGGTTCGATGCACACCGGTCTTGAGGAGAAACCCGGCGGTTTCGAACGCATGGCGGCGTACTTTGCCGAACGTGCCCGTGGCGGCGTTGGCCTGATGGTCACCGGCGGCATCGGCCCCAACGATGAGGGCGGGGTGTATTCCGGGGCGGCCAAGCTGACCACCGAAGAAGAAGCACTCAAACACCAGATCGTGACTCGTGCCGTGCATGAAGCGGGCGGCAAGATCTGCATGCAGATCCTCCACGCCGGGCGTTATGCCTACAGCCCCAAGCAGGTCGCGCCGAGCGCCATCCAGGCGCCGATCAACCCGTTCAAGCCTAAAGAGCTGGACGAGGAAGGCATTGAGAAGCAAATCAGCGATTTCGTGACCTGTTCGACACTGGCTCAACAAGCCGAGTATGACGGCGTCGAGATCATGGGCTCCGAAGGTTATTTCATTAACCAGTTCCTCGCCGCCCATACGAACCACCGCACCGACCGCTGGGGCGGCAGCTACGAAAACCGTATGCGCCTGCCGGTGGAAATCGTCCGTCGCGTGCGTGAAGCGGTGGGGCCGAACTTCATTATTATCTTCCGCCTGTCGATGCTCGACCTCGTGGAAGGTGGCAGCACCTGGGAAGAAATCGTCACCCTGGCCAAGGCCATCGAAAAGGCCGGCGCAACGATCATCAACACTGGTATTGGCTGGCACGAAGCGCGGATCCCGACCATCGCCACCAAAGTACCGCGTGCGGCGTTCAGCAAAGTCACCGCCAAACTGCGTGGCTCGGTGAGCATTCCGCTGATCACCACCAACCGCATCAACACCCCGGAAGTGGCCGAACAGATTCTGGCCGAAGGCGACGCCGACATGGTGTCCATGGCACGGCCGTTCCTCGCCGACCCGGACTTCGTCAACAAGGCCGCTGAAGGGCGTGCCGATGAAATCAACACCTGCATCGGTTGCAACCAGGCGTGCCTGGATCACACCTTCGGCGGCAAATTGACCAGTTGCCTGGTCAACCCGCGCGCTTGCCATGAAACCGAGCTCAACTACCTGCCGGTGCAGCAGATCAAAAAAATCGCCGTGGTCGGTGCCGGTCCTGCGGGGCTTTCCGCTGCGACGGTGGCCGCCGAGCGCGGGCATCAGGTGACGCTGTTTGATTCGGCCAGTGAAATCGGCGGTCAGTTCAACGTCGCCAAGCGCGTACCGGGCAAGGAAGAGTTTTTTGAAACCCTGCGTTATTTCAATCGTAAATTGCAGACCACCAACGTCGAGGTGTGCCTGAACACCCGCGTTGACGTGGCGCAATTGGTCGAGGGCGGTTACGACGAGATCATCCTCGCCACGGGCATCGCGCCAAGAACCCCGGCGATTCCCGGCGTGGAAAACGCCAAGGTGTTGAGCTACCTGGACGTGATCCTGGAGCGCAAACCGGTGGGCAAGCGTGTCGCGGTGATCGGCGCTGGCGGTATCGGTTTCGACGTGTCGGAGTTTTTGGTGCACCAGGGCGTAGCCACCAGTCAGGACCGCGAAGCGTTCTGGAAAGAGTGGGGCATTGACACTCACCTGGAAGCGCGCGGCGGCGTTGCGGGCATCAAGGCTGAGCCGCATGCACCGGCCCGTGAGGTGTTCTTGCTGCAACGCAAAAAATCCAAGGTCGGCGACGGCCTCGGTAAAACCACTGGCTGGATTCATCGTACCGGGCTGAAGAACAAGCAAGTGCAGATGCTTAACAGCGTCGAGTACCTGAAGATTGACGACGAAGGCCTGCACATTCGTATCGGCGAAACCGGCGAGCCGCAAGTGCTGCCGGTGGACAACATCGTGATTTGCGCCGGGCAGGATCCGCTGCGCGAATTGCAGGACGGTTTGGTGGCGGCGGGGCAGAACGTGCATTTGATTGGCGGCGCGGATGTGGCGGCGGAGCTGGATGCCAAGCGTGCGATCAATCAGGGTTCGCGGTTGGCTGCAGAGTTGTAATCAACCCCTGTGGCGAGGGAACTTGCTCCCGCTGGAGGCCGAAGGACTCCCTCTCTGAGAGGTGTTCTGTCAGATTTTGCGCCTGCTGCGCAGCCGAGCGGGAGCAAGCTCCCTCGCCACAGGTTGACTGCTAAGATGCCCGCTCTTTACCCAGAGCCGGCATCGATGCTTCTCCCTCCCAACGACTGGCTACCCCAAGCCCCCCTCGAAACCCTCAAGCTCGACTGGCTCACTACCGCCGGTATCGAAGTTGCTACCCTGCGCCTCGACCAGATCGACCCGCTGATCAGCGGCAACAAGTGGTTCAAGCTCCTCGAACACCTCCTCGCCGCCGACCTCGCCAGTGCCAACGGCATCATCAGCCTGGGCGGTGCGCACTCCAATCATCTGCACGCATTGGCCGCCGCCGGAAAACGCTTCGGTTTCAGCACCGTCGGGCTGTTGCGTGGTCATCCGCAAGACACCCCGACGGTGAAGGACTTGCAGGCATTCGGCATGCAATTGCACTGGTTGGGTTACGGCGGCTACCGGGCGCGGAATGAGCCGGATTTCTGGCAACCCTGGCAGGCGCAATACCCCGATATGCATCCGGTGCCCGAAGGGGGCGGCGGTCTACGAGGTGCGCGCGGCTGCATACCGTTGAAGGCAATGGTCGACGATCAATTGAGTCATCTGGGCTGGAGCGATTACGACGGCTGGTGGCTGTCTTGCGGAACCGGCACCACCCTGGCCGGCCTGGTGCTGGCCGAGGCTGGCGAACGCAAGGTGTACGGTGCGATGGCGGTGCCCGACGATCACGGTGTTGCGCAACACGTCGAATCGATTCTGCGAGAAGCGGGTATAGCGCTGCGCTACTACGAACTGCTGGACGCCAGCCGTGGCGGCTTTGCCAAAGTCGATCAGCCGCTACTCGACTTCATCGATCAAACCGAACAAGTCAGCGGTGTGCCTCTGGAACCGTTGTACACCGGCAAAGCGCTGCTGATGCTCAAGCAGAAAGTCGAGGCTGGACATTTTGAAAAGGGTACACGCTTGATCTTCATCCACACCGGCGGCTTGCAGGGGCTGCGGGGATTTAATCCACAAATCTGAAAGTCACATCGGTCTTGCGGTGAGGGGGCAAGCCCCTCGCCACAAAATCAGCAGCGCTCAATTTCGTTTAGGCATCATCCGCAGCAAGGTGTTATCCCCCACCACATAGTGGTGATAGATCCCGGCCACGGCGTGCAAGCCGATCAGCCAGTAGCCGATGGTGCCACCGAGCACGTGCCAGCCCTGGAGCTGTTTGGCGAAGTCCTTGTTTTCGGCCACCAGCAACGGCAGATCAAAGCCATAAAACATCACCTGATTGCCCTTGGCGCTGGTCACCAGCCAGCCCAGAATCGGCATGGCGATCATGAAAATGTACAGCGCCCAGTGCATCAACTTCGCGAGTGTGGTTTGCCACTGAGGCGAGGCGGGGAAGATCTGCGGTGCAGGCCCCAGGCTGCGGGCGAACAAGCGCAACCAGACCAGCACGAACACGGTCAGGCCCAGCATGAAGTGCGACTCAACGATCAGCGTGCGTCCGCCACTGCCTTTGGGAAAGATCCCGCGAAACTCGATAGAGGCGTAAACCAGCGCCAGCAAGACCAGCATCAACCAATGCAGCGCGATTGATACGGTGCTGTAGCGTGATTCCGAGTTCTTCCATGGCATAGGGTGTTCCTCACAGGTCGGGTCTAAAGCCACCGTTCTTGTCCGACGGCGTTCCTTAACTGTAATCCGATTTGGTGGATTTGCCTGTGGCTGTTTAAGTGTTCAAGGCTCTGGATCAAGTGATTGGCAATAAAAAAGCGCCCGTTCCTTTGGGGGACGGGCGCTTTTTATGCGCAGAGAACCGCGATCAGCTGCTTTGCGGCATCTCACCATTGGCCAGGCGCTTGTTGATGTCGGCAATCACTTGCGGCAAGTCGGTGATGGTGTCGATCATGTAGTGCGGGCGTGAGCTTTCGAACATCGCATGGATGCGCTTGCGTTCGCTGTCCAGTTTATCGCTGCCCAGGGCTCGATAGCCTTCGTAGTCCAGGCCCAGCGCGTTGCCCGAGCAGATCAGCGCCACGGTCCACATGCCAGCGCGACGACCTTCAAGAATGCCCGGCACGGTGTCGTCGATCTTCACGCAGGCGGCGACATCGTCAATGCCCAGCGCAATTACATTCGCTAAAGCCTGAGCCGGCCACGGACGACCGTTGGGGACTTCATCGGTGGCGACGACGTGGTCGGCAACGTAACCATTGGTGGCGGCCAGCTCGACCACTTTGTCCATCACCTGTTTCGGGTAGCCGGAGCAGGAACCGATCTTGATTCCTTGTTGGCGCAGGTTAGCGATGGTGTCTAGAGCGCCGGGAATCAGGGCCGAGTGTTCGGCGATTTTTTCGATTTGCAGCGGCATGAAGCGTTTGTAGATGGCGGTGACATCATCGTCGGTCGGTGCGCGGCCGAACACGGCGCGATAACGCTCGGCGACTTGCGGCTGATCGCACAGGGTGCGGATGTGGTCCCACTTGCCCATGCCCATCGGCCCGCGGGCTTCTTCGATGGAGACCTGAACGTCGAATTCGGCGAAGGCTTCGACAAAAATCTGGGTAGGTGCGAAGGAGCCGAAGTCAACGACGGTGCCGGCCCAGTCGAGGATGGCGGCTTGCAGTTTGGTTGGGTTTGCGTAGTTCATGGTGATCAAATCCTTTGGCAACTGGCTAATAGGGGCGCTGCTTTTGTGGGAGTGAGCCTGCTCGCGATGAGGCCCTGTCTGTCGGCATCAAGGTGGATGTCAGACCGCTATCGCGAGCAGGCTCGCTCCCACAGGGGATGTCGGTGTTACTCAGATTTCGAGGACTTCCATCTCGCGCAGTGCCTCGGCGACCGCCTCCACGGCCGCGCGCATCTCGGCCTGGTTGACGTGGCCGATGCAGCCGACGCGGAAGGTTTCAACCTGGGTCAACTTGCCGGGGTAGAGGATGAAACCCTTGGCCTTGACGCGTTCGTAGAATTCCTTGAACTGGTAACGCGGGTCTTTCGGTGCGTGGAAGGTGACGATGATCGGCGCCTGAATCGCGGTGGGCAGGAAGCTGCGCAGGCCGAGCTGGGCCATGTTATCGAGCAGCACTTTGCAGTTGTCGGCATAGCGCTGATGACGCGCCGGCAAGCCGCCTTCTTCGTTGTATTGCAGCAAGGCTTCGTGCAGCGCCGCGACCACGTGGGTCGGCGGAGTGAAGCGCCATTGGCCGGTCTTGGCCATGTAGGTGTGTTGGTCGAACAGGTCCATCGCCAACGAGTGTGAGTTGCCGGCGGCGTTGGCCAATGACTCTTTGCGAGCGAAGACGAACCCCATCCCTGGTACACCTTCCAGGCATTTGCCCGACGCGGCGATCAGGGCATCGAACGGCACCTGTTGTGCATCCACCGGCAGCGCGCCGAAAGAACTCATGGCGTCGATAATCAGGCGTTTGCCGTGTTGCGCAATGACATGGGCGATTTCCGGCAGCGGGTTGAGGATGCCGGTGCTGGTTTCGCAGTGAATCAGTGCGACATGCGTGATGCTGGGGTCGGCGTGCAGCAGGCGGTCGACGTCGGCAGCGGTGGTCGGTTCGTCCTCAGCGGTCTCGAAAGTGCTGAAGGAGCGGCCCAGGACTTCGCAGATTTTCGCCAGGCGTTTGCCGTAGGCGCCGTTGATCAACACCAGCACTTTGCCGTCGCGGGGCACCAGCGTGCCGATCGCTGCCTCGACCGCGAAGGTGCCGCTGCCTTGCAGGGGCACGCAGTGGTGGCTGTCGCCGCCGTTGATGATGGCCAGTAATTGCTCGCACAGGCTGGCGGTCAGTTGATTGAAGCGGTCATCCCATGAACCCCAGTCGACCATCATCGCCTGACGGGTGCGGGCCGATGTGGTCAGTGGGCCGGGTGTGAGCAGGATGGGTTCGGCAGTACTCATTCTCGTGTCCTCGCATTTGATGGGATGAAGCTACGGGACATAAATTGCAATTTGCCGTGCTATCAATCAAATTGTTTGTTGTTATGCCAACCATCAGTGAGAGTTATTCATGAACCTGTTCCAGCTTCGAGCCTTTGATGCCGTGGCCCGCGAAGGCAGCTTCACCCGAGCTGCGACGCGGTTGTTCATCAGCCAGCCGGCGGTGACCGGGCACATCAAGGCCCTGGAGGAGCATTACCAAATCACCTTGTTGCGCCGTACTGCACGGCGAGTGGAGCTGACCGAAGAAGGCACCAAGCTGGCCGCAATCACCCGGGCCATGTTCGGCTTGGCGCAAGAGGCACAAGTGATGCTCGAAGCAAACCGGCAGCTGCTGACCGGGCGCCTGGAAGTGGCGGCAGACGGCCCACACCTGGTGATGCCGATGTTGGCCAGCCTGCGCGCGCGCTACCCGGGCATCACCGTGAATCTACGGCTGGGCAATGCCCAGGAAACCCTGGCGGCGTTATTGTCCGAACATGCCGACGTGGCGGTACTGACCGAGGTTGAACCGCGCAAAGGCCTGCATTTGCAGGCGCTGAGCGAATCGCGGATTTGCGCGTTGGTGCCCGAAAGCCATCCTTGGGCCAAGGCACCCAAAGGCGTGAAGCTCAAGGATCTGGATCAGGTGATCATGGTGTTGCGTGAGCCGAGTTCTATCACCCGACGCACGTTCGATGAAGCCTGCGCGGCGGCGGTGGTCATTCCACGGGTGTTGTTGGAGCTGGACAGTCGTGAAGCGGTGACCGAGGCCGTGGCGGCGCAATTGGGGGTGGGCGTGGTGTCGTCGGTGGAAGTCAGCCATGACCCACGGGTGGCGGCGGTGCCGATTATTGGCGAGGGACTGGTTAACCGGCACATGATCGGGTGCATGGAGCGGCGGCGGGATTTGCGCTTGATACAGGCGTTTTTTGATTTGGCGCCAATCTCCTAGACCGCAGCGCGGCTATTGCGGGCAAGCCACGCTCCCACAGGTTTTGCGTCGTACACAAAATCTGCGGCCAGCATGAATCCCGGTAGGAGCGGGCTTGCCCGCGAAGCGGCCGGCAAGGCTGACAAGGGCTAGCGATTGATCAGCCAATCGAGCAACAAACGCCCATCACGGCGTGATGGGTATGCGGCTGGAGGCTTTGGCGGGCTGCCTGCGACGGCAAACAACACCGGGCGGTCCGGGTCGCTGTCGAGAAAGCTGATGAGCACCTCGGTGCCGGCGATGGGCAGCCTGGCGGGATCAATCCGACCGTCCGCCGTGGTGAGGGCCACGGGAAGCCATAGGCCGGTGGAATTATCCGTGTTGTCTTCCAGCGTTGGCCACAGTCGCACATGAATTCGATTGTGTTCATCCAACTCTGCCGGTTGCCCGACCGCGCCCAGCACTAACGCCGTCTGATAGCCCGGAATGCTCGGCCGGGGCTGTGTGAGCGCGGGCCTGAATTCCGTTGACCAGGGAATAGCGGTGAATTGATTGCTGTAGCGCCGAGGACGTTGGTCAGCGAGGATTGAGGGCTGTTGCCCCTGGTGTTGGACATCGGTGATCAGCCACTGATCGTTGAAGCCCGACAGAGGATGCTCCGCCACTTGTACGATGCTTCCACTGCGCAAGTCAGCTTGATTGCTTTGGCCTTCAATCTGTCGATGCTGGCAGCGCAGACGCTCCAGTCCCCGACGACTGACCTGCTCGCGGTGTGCCTGCTCGGGGGCGGGGCGTGTGGTCGAAACGGATGTTTTGGCGAAGGGGTGGTTGGCTGCGCCGTCACCGGTGGTTTGAGGGCCGCGATTGTGGGCGATTTGGCGTTCAGGTTGGGCGCGCGCGTCATGACGCTGGAACAGCTCATGGAGGACCGGCAACAAAGTCTCGTGATTGGTATCGGCCTGAATGGGCAGCAACAGCGGCTCCTGGGGGAATTTCTGAGTGTCATCGGCCAGCACCAGGACATGCCCGTCGCGCCGATGTTCGAAGTGATAGTGGATGCCTTCTTCTTCGCAGAGTCGCTGCATCAACATCAGGGCGGTTTCTTCGTATTGAATGCAAAACGGCCGGGGCGGGTAGTGCTCGGTGGCCAGTTCCAGACGATAGCTGGCCTCAGGCAGCGCATGTTCCTGGAACAATAGACGCAGGATCGCCGGCACGCTGAGGCGATGAAACACCCGACGGCAACGGTGACGATCGAGGTTTTGAACGTAAGGCACCAGCACCAGGTGATAGCCGATGCGATGCAGGCCACGATGTTCACGGCTGGCGCTGTGAACAATGCCGTGAACACCGGAATGATCTCCAATGGTCAGGAAGGCCGGTTGTTGCAGCACCGGGTCGAGGTTCATTGCCGGCGCCAGGCCAATCACTTCAATGTCGAATCGATAGGGCTGGTTCAGGCCTTCAGCGCCACTGAACTGCAATACCTGCAGGCTCAATCCGCTGTCGAGGAGGGTCAGGGTGTAGAGACTTTCCTTGTCGTTGTGCATCGAACGCGCTTCTGCCATGGAGTACGGACGCGAAGGGTACGAAACCAAAGCCCTCTATGGTCACCGCAAATCGACATTTCAGAATTGCCCTACGAGTGCTGGTGAAAATGTCGATCCGTGACGTCGGTGACGTCAGCCAGCATTTTTTGGTCGATTGCCAACTTTAGGCCGTATAAACTTGCGCAACGCGTCGGCCAATAGATGTCTCGGCGCCACAGATCAAGAGAGTGAGTAATGGGCGCACAGTGGAAGGTTAAACACAAAGAAGCGGCATCCAACGCCAAGGGCAAGATTTTCGGCAAACTGGTGAAAGAAATCACCATTGCTGCGCGCAACGGCGCCGATGTGGCTACCAACGCACACCTGCGTCTGGTGGTTGAACAGGCGAAAAAAGCTTCGATGCCCCGCGAAACCCTCGAACGCGCGATCAAGAAAGGCTCCGGCCAGCTCGGCGAAACCGTGCAATACCATCGCGTGACTTACGAAGGCTTCGCACCGCACCAGGTGCCGCTGATCGTTGAATGCGTGACCGACAACATCAACCGCACCGTGGCTGAAATCCGCGTGGCGTTCCGTAAGGGCCAATTGGGCGCTTCGGGTTCGGTGTCGTGGGACTTCAACCATGTCGGCATGATCGAGGCGTCCTCGGACAGCCCGGACGCCGATCCGGAAATGGCCGCAATTGAAGCCGGCGCCCAGGATTTCGAGCCAGGTGAAGAAGAGGGCACAACCCTGTTCCTGACCGAGCCTGCGGACCTGGATGCGGTGCAAAAAGCGCTGCCAGAGCAAGGTTTCACGGTGTTGTCGGCGAAACTGGGTTATCAGCCGAAGAACCCGGTCAGCGGTTTGAGCGATGAGCAAATGGCTGAAGTCGAAGCGTTCCTGGAAGGCCTCGACAACCATGATGATGTGCAGGATATGTTTGTGGGTCTGGCGGGTTAAGCATTCCAGCGGGGACGGCTTTGTCGTCTGACAGACCGCCTTCGCGGGCAAGCCAGCTCCTACATTTAACTGAGTTCTATCTGAAGTACTCGGTCAACTGTAGGAGCTGCGGTGCGACGATTCGACTTGCCAGCGAATGACCGCGCAGCGGTCACCGATCTTGCAGCTCCCGCACAATCTCGCTAAACCCCGGTCGCTTCAGCACCTCTGGCTGACAGCAGCGCTCTTGCAACACTTCCAGCTCTTCACGTGCGACATCGCTCAACCCTGAGTCGATACGCTCCAGCAATTCCCCCAGCAACACCCCAAATGCCCGCACCTCGATCCGTTGCAGCGCTCGGCTTTCAGGGCTGTCGCAGGTTGCGTGGAAAGACGCCGCGCCAAAATCCCCCAGCAGGCAATCGCCGTGCTCGTTCCACAGAATATTGTGGCCATAGAGGTCGCCGTGGGTGATGCCTTGGCGGTGCAAGTGATTGGCCACCGAGGCGATGCCATGGGCGATGCGCAATGCCACGCCCGCGCTGAAACGAGTGTCATCGGAGTAGATGTCGCGGGTGCAGGAGGCCAGGCTCGGCAGCGCGGCCAGGTTGCGATAACTCGGATCGATCAGTTGCATGACTAGCCCGGCTTGCTGGTCGGGATGATCGATGATTCGGCCTTCGACCCGGATCAGGTTGGGGTGAAGGCCGGCGGTGATGCAGGCATTCATTTCGTGCAGGGGGGAACCATCGCTGGTCATTTCGCCCTTGTAGAGCTTGACCGCGACTGGCATGGCCGCTTGCCCCGGTGGTTCCCATGTGGCCCGATGAATCACCCCCGAAGCGCCTTCGCCCAGTTGCTGCTCCAGACGCAATTGGTCCCAGAGAATCTGGGCCGTGGCTTCCAGCGCAGCCGCAGAGTCTTCGTTTTCCAACGGGTTACCGGCGTATGCCAACCAGGTCAGGCTGGGCAAGGCCAGCAACCATTCGGGCAGTTCACTGAGCTGATTGGCGGCGATGCGAATCAGTTCGAGCCGATGGCACTGACTCAGGCTGCGGGGCAGACGCTGCAAGCGGTTGCCGGCGAGCATGAGTTTTTGCAGGTACGGTCGGTCGCCCAGTTCAGTAGGCAGTTCCGTGATGCGGTTGTCGGTCAGGATCAACCAGCGCAGCAACGGCGGCAGCGCGGCAGCAGGGACGGTTTCGATGGCATTGGCCTTGAAACCGATCATCGTCAGCGCAGCGCATTGGCCCAGGCACGCAGGCAGTTCGGTGAACAGGTTATCCGAACAGAACAGCACCCGTAAGCGGGTCAGGCGATGGAGGTCTTCCGGCAGGCTGTTCAAGGCGTTGCCGCTGAGGTTGAGCACTTCCAGCGAGTCTGCCAGGTCGAAAATTTCCCGGGGGAATTCTGTCAGGCCGCAAGCCAGGTCCAGGCGGGTGATGCCAGTCAATTGGCCGGCGCGCAGTTGGGCGAGGGTATCCATGAGCGAGATCGCTTTTGATCAAGGGAAGGCGCAGGGCCTGGAAATGGGCGACATGATAGCGGTAAAGCAGGCTCGTCTGTCAGGCCGGTGCACGCACTTCCAGCAACTGACCGGCTTGAAACGCGCGTGGTAGAGCGGGTTGGGCAACAACCCTTCCGGCGGATAATTGGACGTCACCATCAGCAGAATTCCGCGACGAAACAGCGCCTTGAACAACCGTGTGATGAGCATCGCATCGCCGATGTCATGGACGTGAAACTCGTCGAAACACAACACCCGGCAATCGCTCAGCAGGGTCAGTCGCGAACGGTTGGGCGGTCGAGCGGCCATGGTCATAACATCCAGAAATCGTCAGGCCGGCTCCCCGAGCAGCAGCGGCGGCGTAGTGTAACCAGTTGGGTAATTTCCCTTCCAGTCCTGTCGACTGACGCGGACGCGTGGTGGTGGAGATGCTCAAGCGTGAAGCGGCGCGGATCAACCCCTTCGACCCACTGCTGCGCCGGCCTTCGCAAGTGTTCGGGCAGGGTTGATTGCCACTGTGATCGTTCTTGAGCATAGCGTGGGCACGATTGGTACAGACGGCGGGGTGTTCAGAACTGTGCGGTTTGCTTGAGCATCTGCGCCACCGGCGTGTCGCTCGGGCTGACCATCGCGTAGTTGTAGCCGCTGCCGGACCAGTACTCGGCCTGCAACTCGCCATCGCTGCGACTGCCCCGTGGCAGGAAAATATTCTTCGGACCCGGTGGGCGCACGTAGAAGCTGATTTTGTGCCCGCCCTTATCCTCGTAAACCACCATCGCCGCCGGCCCTTGCTCGGTGCTGAGCAAACGTCCGCTGACCGGTTTGAAGCCTGCACTCGACAGGTCCGGCAGGCGATTGGCACGGGTGAAATAACGATCGAGCCACCCCTGCATGTCGCCATCGTCGCTGACTTTGTAGTCGGCCGGCAGGATGCCTTGCTGGGCGATCAGGCGATAAGCCTGCAGGGCATCGGTCATCGGCAGCGGGGGACTGGGCAAGGTCATTTGGCGCGCTTGCCAGCCGCTCAACCCACCCACGCTGACGGCAATCAACAGCACCGCCGCGCTGGCCAGATGACGACGGGACTGGCGTTTGATGCGCTGGCGAATCAGCGCCGGGTCGAGGTCCGGGTTGGCCGTGTAGTGCAGGGCGCCGCTCATGGCCGCACGCAATTGTTGGGCGTCGTGCTGCCAGGCGCGCACTTGCGCAGCCATTTGCGGGTTGCTGGCCAGATACGTTTCCACCAGACGTCGGTCGGCGTCGTTGAGTTGGTGATCGACGTAGGCGTGCAGGTCACGCTCGCTCGGGGGCATGCTGATCATTTGAGTATCCGCAGAGAAGGGCTGGTGATTTCGCCGTCGCTGAGCTGGCGCAAGGCCTGGCGGGCGCGGGACAGGCGGGACATCACGGTGCCGGTGGGGACGTCGAGAATCTCGGCGACCTCTTTATAACTCAAACCTTCCACCGACACCCAAAGCAGCAGCGCGCGCTGTTCGGTGGTGAGTTGATCGAAGGCTTGCAGCGTTGATTGGGCAATGACCGTACGCTCGGCCGAAGGCTGCGCATCATCACGCCCGGTAAAGAATTCGAGCATCCGCACGTAGCGTCGGGAGCGGCGGTGGGCATCCAGAAACTGCCGGTACAGTATCGAAAACAGCCAGGCGCGCAAGTCGCCCTCGGGGCGTTTGTCGCCCCAACTCGACAACGCTCGCTCCAGGCTCGACTGCACCAGATCGTCTGCGCCGCTGGGATTGCGCGTCAGCGAAACGGCGAAACGCCGCAGCCTGGGAATGATTTCTCTGAGTTGTTCGTCGATATCGTTCATGAAGTTCTGACTAGTCACTACGCTGTGGGGGAGTGTCCGGTCTCACAAATACGTTTCCTTTTTGGCGGCGTCTGTTGTCGCCATACTGCGTTGCCGCTCCTTGCCATAGCGAGCTATGACTCGTCGCGGCGCCTTGTCTGGCAACAACAGCCACTCGCCAAAAAGGAACGTATTTGTGAGACCGGACACCCGGAAGACGCCCGGCACTTGAGGTTATTCCACGCCTGAAAAAATAAACACCGGGCGATGGAATAAAGCCGTGTGGGGGTCGTCTGCTTGGTTCTTCTCACTTGTGGCCGATGGCCCTGGAGTCATTCATGGTAGATCGCTCATCACCGCCCACCCGGCCACCGCTGAGTGCTGCAAGCCTGACGTTGCGCCTGACCGGCATTGCGGTGGTAGTCGCCGCGTTGGCTGGTGCCTTTGCCTACGTCAACGGCACTCTCGACCCACAACGCCTGACGCCGAAAGCACTCATCAATGTGCTGGAGAAAAACAACGGCGTACACCCGGGTTTCCGTCGCAACCACGCCAAAGGCGTGTGTGTGATCGGTCATTTCGAAAGCACCGCTGAGGCACGCACCTATTCCAGTGCCCAGGTGTTCAGCGAAGCCCAGACCCCAGTGGTCGGGCGATTCGCGCTGCCCGCCGGCAACCCTTACGCACCGGACAGCGCCGTACCGATTCGCAGCATGGCGTTGCGTTTCACCCAGGCCAACGGTCAACAGTGGCGCACCGGGATGAACAGCATGCCGGTGTTCCCGGTGGGCACCCCTGAGGCGTTCTATGAATTTCAGCAAGCCCAGTCACCGGATCCTGCCACCGGTAAACCCAACCCGGCGGCGGTCCCGGCATTCTTCGGTTCTCATCCGGAATCTGCGCCGTTCCTGGCCTGGATCAAAACCGCCAAGCCGTCGGCCAGTTATGCGACCGAGACGTACAACAGCGTCAACGCGTTCTACCTGGTGAATGCCGCCGGTCAACGTCAGGCTGTGCGTTGGAACATGGTGCCGGTAGCGCAGGATGCGGCGGGCGCTACAGCGCCTGAAGGCAGTGATTTTCTTGAGAAAGACCTGGTTCAGCGCTTGTCGGCCGGACCATTGCGGTGGAAGTTGATGATCACGCTGGCGAACCCGGAGGATCCGGTCGACGACGCCAGCAAAGCCTGGCCCGACAGTCGCAAAGTGCTGAATGCCGGCACCTTGGTCCTTGAACGCACCCAGCCACAACTCAATGGCGAGTGCCGCGACATCAACTACGATCCGCTCGTGCTGCCCAGCGGTATCGAAGGTTCCGACGACCCGTTGCTCGCTGCTCGCTCAGCCGGTTACGCCAATTCCTACTTGCGCCGCACCAGTGAAGTCAGTCAGTTGCCCGCCGCTAAACAGGAGGCTCAACAATGAGCGCTCAACCGAACCATTTCGCGCCGTTGGCGCAGCTGCTGCATTGGCTGATGGCGCTGATGATCATTGCGATGCTGTTTATTGGCGCGGGGATGGTGGCCTCGGTGTCCGAGCGCCATGAGTGGTTGATTCACCTGCACAAGCCGTTGGGCGTTGCGATTTTGCTGCTGGTGATCGTGCGTTTGTTCGTACGCTTTTCTACTCAACAGCCGCCGTTGCCGGCAGACTTGCCGGGCTGGCAGGCACTCGCGGCCAAGGCCTCGCACGTTTTGTTGTACGTCTTGATGTTGGTATTGCCATTGCTCGGTTGGGCAATGATTTCGGCGGCGGGTGACCCGGTGATGATCAGCAATTCGATCCAGTTGCCGTCGATCCTGCCGGCCAATGCACAGGTGTTTGCGTTTTTGCGCAAGGCGCATGGGTATCTGGCTTATCTGCTGTTTCTCACCGTGCTGCTGCACTTGGCGGCGGCGTTGTTTCACGGTTGGGTACGTCGTGATGACGTGCTGGACAGCATGTTGCGGGGCAAGGATCGCGGCTGAGTGGGGTATGGCTGCATGCCCGGCATGCAGCCATTGAAAGCGATCAGCGCAGGGTGTCGACCATGTCGGTGATGGTGGTCAACACATCCTTGCCCAACTGCTTGGAGCGCTTTCCGGACCAACCTGTGAGGGCATTCGGTGCATCGTCGTTGTCCTTGAACGGCATCTCCAGGGTCAACGACAGGCAATCGAATTTCTGACCGACGCTGTTGCAGGCCAGGGTCATGTTGGCTTTTCCCGGCTCGTCGCGGGTGTAGCCGTGTTTGGTCTGGAAATCCTTGGTCAGGTGTTTCAGATGGCTGCGGAAATGCTCTTCGAGTTTTTCGATGCGTGGCGTAAAGCCCGGGTTGCCTTCGCAGCCAGCGGTGAACACGTAAGGGATTTCTTCATCGCCATGGACGTCGAGGAACAGGTCGACGCCATATTTTTCCATCTGCTGTTGCGCGAACAGCACTTCCGGGCTGATCTCCTGGCTGGCGCTCTGCCAGGCACGGTTCAGGTCCTGGCCCATGGCGTTGGTGCGCAGGTGACCGTGGAAGGCGCCGTCCGGGTTCATGTTCGGTATCAGGTACAGGTCAGCGCTGGCCAGCAGTTTGTTCAACACCGGGTCGTCGTGCTTTTCCAGGCGCTCGATCACGCCTTCCATGAACCATTCGGCCATGTGTTCGCCAGGGTGTTGCTGAGCGATCATCCAGACCTTGCGTCGGCCTTCGGCACCCGTGCCTTTGCGCAACAACTGAATGTCACGCCCTTCAACGCTCTTGCCGGTGGCCAACAGCTCGGTACCAGCCTTGGTCAGTGCCTGCTCGATCAGCCAGTCGTGACGGCCACGGCTGTAAGGTTCGAAGTAGGCGAACCAGGCGTGGGTGGCAGTGGCTTCGAGGCTGAAGCGCAGGCAGTCGCCTTCGAAGATAGTCGGTACGCGGAACCAGTTGACGTGGTCGTACGATGCAACGGCCTGATAACCGTCCCACGCTTTGTTGTACGAGGACTTGCTGGCGTTGTTCAGGCGAAACCAATGCTCCTGGCCGACGTGCAGGCCGCTGGCCTTGAAGTGGAACCATTGAAAATGCGGGCTGCGGGTGTCGGGTTTGATGGCCAGCAGCGCTTGAAGCGGATTGCTGATATCCAGCACTTCAATGTTGCCGCTGTCGAAGTTTGCACTGATGTCGAAGGAAGATTTGGCCACGGTCATAGTCGGTTCCTGAATATGATTTTATGGCGGCTACTTTACACGCAAGGCAGGGGGGAAACCGAGGGAAATTGCGGGGTGCAGAGGGGGGCGTCCTCCATGACGCCGACGCAGCTTAGTGGCTGTGCGATTGATTCTCAAGTGCTATTTTTACATTCGTTTGGCCCAATGATGCCGGGCTTCTCTTGCCAACCAATATGCCTTTGATATTATCCGCGCCATCGAATTTGCAGCACCCAAAGCCTTCATTAGCCTGAAGGTAAAAGCCAGAATAACTGGCAAAAAAAACCCGGCAAAAGCCGGGTCAAAAACCGTGATTAGCCTGATGAGGAGATAGCCCAGGAGACCGACCTAAGGTCACTTGGGCAATCGACTGATCTCGCGACCAGCTGCATGAAATAATAATCATTCTCGTTTGCAAGTCAAATGATTTTATCTGCGCGATTGGAAAACTCTTTCCTGTCCTCCCCAAACGCTCGCCCGTTTCATGCGGTCCGATGCCCTTGCAAAGACCGATCGATCATCGCCTTTGCCATATCGATCATGTGCACCGTCGAATAGGCCAGGTCGCGGCTTGGACCGTGCAGGTTACTGGCTGATTCATGTGCAGTCGCCGCAGCGCATCGCAACAAATCAAAGGCATGCACCAGCGCCTCTTCTGCGCTGATGTCCGGGTTCACATCAAAGAACCGCTCCCCGGCAGCGGGTTCGGACACAGTTGGTTTCAAGTAATAATCCAGCGCTCGCTGTGCGGCGGCGTTGCCTTTTGGCGAGGTCAGGGTGGTATCGATTTGCATATCTGGCAGGTCATTGCTGGGTAACGTCATGACGATGGCAAGCTCCGTGATAGATTCAGATCCGTAAATCCATCCTAGTACGAACTGTATTTGTGACTGGAATTTAAATACTACAATTTGTGTTTTGTTGGTCGGAGTACCCCACGTATCGTGCCGCACATGGATAAATGGATTGAGTTAGTCAAAGCCAAGATGAGTGACCTCAAAGTCACTCAAGAGGTCCTCGCCGACCGCCTCGGGATGTCCCAGGGTGGCGTGGGTCACTGGCTGAATAAGCGCCGTCAGCCGAGCATCGAAGACATGAATCGTGTCTTGCGCGCGCTCGGGATGGATTTTCTGGAAGTGGCGACGGTGATTCGCGAGCGTCTGGTCTTGCAAGACGAGGAACCTTGCCTGTCGCACAAATACAACCCGTACTTCCGTTACCCGGTCTGTGACTGGCGAGAGCCGATGCAAGTGCGTGACGGCGAGCTGGCGGTCTACGGCAAGCCACGCTTCGAACTGACCGACTACCACGCACAGGGCGCTGCGTTCTGGCTGGTGGTGGTGGGCGATGCGATGACGGCACCCACGGGTGTGAGTATCGCCGAGGGCATGATGATCCTGGTGGATCCGGCCATTGTGCCGGAGCCCGGAAAGCTGGTGATCGCGCAGTGGTCGGACAGCACCGAGGCGACGTTTCGCAAGCTGATCGAAGAGAGCGGGCAGCGTTACCTGGTCCCGCTCAATCCGACGTATCCGAAAGCCCTTTACACCGATGAATGTCGAATTATCGGTGTAGTGGTTCAGGCAACGGCCAAATTCTAATCAGATCGGTCCTCGTAGAACGTAGGACCGATCTTCATTTCACGCGTCTTCCAGCTCGACCAACGCACTACCTTCGCTGACCATTTCGCCTTCCTGGCAATACAAGGCCTTGATCACGCCCGCGTGGGGCGCGCGAATGCTGTGCTCCATTTTCATCGCTTCCAACACCACCAATTGCGCCCCGGCTTCGACCGTTTGCCCGGCCACTACCAGTACTCGTACGATGCTGCCGTTCATTGGAGCGGTGAGCCCACCGTGATGGCTGTGGCTGGCTTCGACGGCGCTGATCGGGTCATAGGATTCGATGCGGCGCAGTTCGCCTTCCCATTGCAGATAGACATGGTCGCCACGACGGATTGCCCGATGATGGCGGCGTACGCCGTTGTGCTCGGTCAGCAATTGCTCACCTTGAAGGTGGGCTGTGCAGAGGTCGCCCAAGGTCAGCGCGCGGTCCTGGCCTTCGCAGCTCAAATGCAGGGTAATTTCTTTTGGCAACCCGGCACGGAAACCATTGCTGATCGCCCATGGCGAGCTCGCGTCATCCGCGCGCGGTGAACCTGACTGGCTCTGGGCAACTGCCTGAGCGGCAGCCTGCCAAAACGCGTGACTGAGGTCCGAAGGTGCTGGCAACAATTGCTCCTGAAAAAGCGGGATAAACCCGGTGTCCAGTTCTGCAGCAGCAAACGCAGGGTGCGCGATGATCCGGCGCAGGAAGTTGATGTTGGTCTTGAGTCCACCAATCGCAAACTCATCGAGCATGCTCAGCAACCGCAGGCGCGCCTGTTCACGGTCTTCGCCCCAGGCAATCAACTTGCCCAGCATCGGGTCATAGAACGGTGAAATTTCGTCGCCTTCTTCAACACCGCTGTCGACCCTGCGTCCCGGGCCTTCGGCGGATTCACGGTACAGTTCCAGGCGCCCGGTGGCCGGCAGGAAATCATTGGCCGGATCCTCTGCGTACAGTCGCACTTCAATCGCGTGACCGATCAGCGGCACCTCGGCCTGGGTCATCGGCAGCGCTTCGCCACGGGCCACGCGAATCTGCCAGGCCACCAGATCGAGGCCGGTGATGGCTTCGGTGACCGGGTGCTCAACCTGCAGGCGCGTGTTCATTTCCATAAAGAAGAACTCACCGCGCGAATCCAGCAAAAACTCCACAGTGCCGGCGCCGACATAACCGATGGCTTGTGCCGAACGCACTGCGGCCTCGCCCATGGCACGACGCAGTTCCGGGCTCAAACCTGGCGCGGGTGCTTCCTCAACGACTTTCTGGTGGCGACGCTGGATCGAGCAGTCACGTTCGTTGAGGAATAGGCAATTGCCATGCTGGTCGGCAAAGACCTGGATTTCCACGTGGCGCGGTTTGAGCAGGTACTTCTCCACCAACATCCGTGAATCGCCGAAGGAGGATTTCGCTTCACGCTGGGCTGAGGCCAGGGCTTCGGCCAGCTGGCTGACGTCCTCGACCACTTTCATGCCTTTGCCGCCACCGCCGGCGGTGGCCTTGAGCAGCACTGGATAGCCGATGCGCTCACACGCATCGCGGAAGGTGTCGAAGTCCTGCGCTTCGCCGTGATAACCCGGCACCAACGGCACGCCGGCCGTTTCCATCAGCGCTTTGGCGGCGGATTTGCTGCCCATGGCGTCTATGGCCGAGGCGGGCGGGCCGAGGAAGATCAGGCCGGCGTCTTCAATCGCGCGGGCGAACCCGGCGTTTTCCGACAAAAAGCCGTAACCCGGATGGATAGCCTGAGCGCCGCTGGTCTTGGCTGCCGCAATCAGTTTGTCGATTTGCAGGTAACTGTCGGCCGCTTTGCTGCCACCGAGGTCGACGCGGATATCCGCCTCGCGGCTGTGTCGCGCTTCACGGTCAGTGGCACTGTGCACGGCGACGGTGGTCAGGCCCAGGGCTTTGGCGGTGCGCATGACCCGGCAGGCGATTTCGCCACGGTTGGCCACCAGCAGGGTGGTGAGAACAGGTGCGCTCATCAACGCGGCTCCTTGTTGGTGGGGGCTTGCCAGGTCGGCGGACGCTTTTGCAAAAAGGCGCGCAGGCCTTCCTGTCCTTCGGGGCTGACGCGGATGCGGGCGATGGCGTTTTCGGTGTAGCGGCGCAGTGCCGGGGTCAACGCGCCATGGCTGACTTCACGCAACAAGTCTTTGCTGACACGCATGGCGGCAGGGCTGTTGAGCAGCAGATTGTCGATCCACTGGTCGACTTTTTGCTCCAGCTCGGCGGCCGGATAGCTTTCCGACAACAAACCGATTTCCCGCGCCCGTTGCCCGCCGAAACGTTCGGCGGTCAGCGCATAACGACGTGCCGCACGTTCACCGATGGCCTGCACCACGAACGGGCTGATCACCGCCGGCGCCAGACCGATGCGCACCTCCGACAGGCAGAACTGCGCGTCGTCGGCGCCAATGGCCATGTCGCAGCAACTGATCAGGCCCAGCGCACCGCCGAAGGCCGCGCCTTGCACCACGGCCAGGGTCGGGACTTTCAACTTGGCGAGGTTGTACATCAACTCCGCCAGTTCCCGGGCGTCGTCGAGGTTGGTGCCGTAATCGAGTTCGGCTGATTGCTGCATCCACGCAAGGTCCGCGCCGGCGCTGAAATGTTTGCCGCGTCCCCGCACCAGCAAAAAGCGCAGGCTGGTGTCGCTCGCCACGGAGTCCAACGCGAGGATCAGTTCGCGGATCATTTGCGCGTTGAACGCGTTGTTCTTTTCTTCACGGCTGAGCCACAGGGTGGCGAAACCCCGTGGGTCGGTCAGCAGTTCGAGGGTCTTGAAGTCGCTCATGGTTTTCTCCCGATCACATCCGGAACACGCCGAAGCGGCTCGGTTCGATAGGCGCGTTCAACGACGCGGACAAGGCCAGGGCCAACACATCGCGGGTTTGTGCCGGGTCGATGACGCCGTCGTCCCATAGCCGTGCGCTGGAGTAATAGGGGTGACCCTGTTCTTCGTATTGATCGAGGATCGGTTGCTTGATCTCCGCTTCCTGCTCGGCGCTGAAGCCCTGACCACTGCGCTCGGCTTGCTCGCGTTTAACCTGCACCAACACCCCGGCGGCTTGCTCGGCGCCCATTACGCCAATGCGTGCGTTTGGCCACATCCACAGGAAGCGCGGGTCGTAAGCCCTACCGCACATGCCGTAGTTACCGGCACCAAAGCTGCCGCCGATGATCACGGTGAATTTCGGCACCTTGGCGCACGCCACGGCGGTCACCAGTTTCGCACCGTGCTTGGCGATGCCGCCGGCCTCGTACTTCTGGCCAACCATGAAGCCGGTGATGTTTTGCAGGAACAGCAACGGGATGCCGCGCTGACAGGCCAGTTCAATGAAGTGCGCGCCTTTCTGCGCAGCTTCAGCGAACAGGATGCCGTTGTTGGCGAGGATCGCGATCGGGTAGCCGTGCAGGTGGGCGAAGCCGCACACCAGCGTGGTCCCGAACAGCGCTTTGAACTCATCGAACACCGAACCGTCGACCAGACGCGCGATCACTTCGCGCACATCGAACGGTTGCTTGGCGTCCGCCGAGACCACGCCGTACAACTCGTCACTACTGTACAGCGGTGCAATAGGCGCGCGTTGTTGCACTTCGCCGAGCTTGCGCCAGTTGAGGTTGGCGACGCTGCGTCGCGCAATGGCCAAGGCGTGTTCATCGCTTTCGGCGTAATGGTCGGCGACCCCGGAAATCTTGCAGTGCACATCGGCTCCGCCCAAGTCTTCGGCGCTGACCACTTCACCGGTCGCCGCTTTTACCAGGGGCGGCCCGGCGAGGAAAATCGTCGCTTGCTGGCGCACCATGATCGCTTCGTCAGCCATCGCGGGCACATACGCACCACCAGCGGTGCACGAGCCCATCACCACCGCGATTTGCGGAATGCCCATGGCGCTCATGTTGGCCTGGTTGAAAAAGATCCGCCCGAAGTGCTCGCGATCCGGGAACACTTCATCTTGACGTGGCAGGTTGGCGCCGCCGGAGTCCACCAGATAGATGCACGGCAGGCGATTCTGCTGGGCGATGGTCTGGGCGCGCAGGTGTTTTTTCACGGTCAGCGGGTAGTACGAGCCACCTTTTACCGTGGCGTCGTTGGCGACGATCATGCATTCGACGCCTTCCACGCGGCCGATCCCGGCAATCACGCCAGCGGCTGGAACGTCTTCACCGTAAACCTCATAGGCCGCCAGTTGGCTGATTTCCAGAAACGGCGAACCCGGATCGAGCAGACGATTGATCCGCTCGCGGGGCAGCAGTTTGCCCCGCGAGGTGTGGCGTTCTTGAGCCTTCGGGCCGCCACCCAGCTGCACTTGGGCGAGCAGGGTGTGCAGATCGTCGACCTGTTTGAGCATCGCCGCGCTGTTGGCGGCGAACTCCGCCGAACGGGGGTTGAGCTGGGTATGCAGGATAGCCATGGACAGCTCCGATTAGCGGGTTTCGTTGAACAGTTCGCGACCGATGAGCATGCGACGGATCTCACTGGTGCCTGCGCCGATTTCGTACAGCTTGGCGTCACGTAGCAGACGACCCGCCGGGAATTCGTTGATGTAGCCGTTGCCGCCCAGAATCTGAATTGCGTCGAGGGCCATTTGCGTGGCGCGTTCGGCGCTGTACAGGATCACGCCGGCAGCGTCCTTGCGCGTGGTTTCGCCACGTTCGCAAGCCTGTGCCACTGCGTAAAGGTAAGCACGGCTGGCGTTGAGTTGGGTGTACATGTCGGCGACTTTGCCCTGGATCAGCTGGAATTCGCCGATGCTTTGGCCGAATTGCTTGCGGTCGTGGATGTACGGAACGATCAGGTCCATGCACGCCTGCATGATTCCGGTCGGGCCGCCGGAGAGCACAACGCGCTCGTAATCGAGGCCGCTCATCAGCACTTTCACGCCGCCGTTGAGCACGCCGAGGATGTTTTCTTCCGGAACTTCCACGTCGTCGAAGAAGAGCTCGCAGGTGTTGGAGCCGCGCATGCCGAGCTTGTCGAACTTATTGCTGCGGCTGAAGCCTTTCCACTCGCGTTCAACGATGAATGCGGTGATGCCGTGGGGGCCTTTTTCCAGGTCGGTCTTGGCGTAGATCACGTAAGTGTTGGCGTCAGGGCCGTTGGTGATCCAGGTCTTGCTGCCGTTGAGCACGTAGTGATCGCCGCGTTTATCGGCACGCAGCTTCATCGAGACCACGTCGGAACCGGCATTCGGTTCGCTCATGGCCAGGGCGCCGATGTGCTCGCCGCTGATCAGTTTCGGCAAGTATTTGCTTTTCTGTTCGTGGTTGCCGTTACGGTTGATCTGGTTGACGCAGAGGTTGGAGTGGGCGCCGTAGGACAAGGCAACCGACGCCGAACCACGGCTGATTTCTTCCATGGCCACGACGTGGGCCAGGTAACCCAGGCCAGCGCCGCCGTACTCTTCCGGCACGGTAATACCGAGCAGGCCCATGTCGCCAAATTTGCGCCACAGGTCGGCGGGGAACAGGTTGTCGATGTCGATCTGAGCGGCGCGTGGGGCGATCTCTTTGGCGACGAAGGACTGAACCTGATCGCGCAGCATGTCGATGGTTTCACCGAGGGCAAAATTCAGGGATGGGTAGCTCATGGGGCACCTTTTGGCTTTTTTGTAGGGCGGGGAGGGCAGTGATTCGCTTCTCACCTTTACGTTAACGTAAGCCTGTGACGAATGGCTGTCAATCACCCTTTACGTTAACGTCAACTTGAGCGAGAGTAGAGCCAGTTCAAGATAGAACGCGGACACCCCTGAGGGACCGCCGCCAGCCCATAAATAAAGACAATAGGGGTCATCATGGATCAACCCAGTGCAAGCCCGCAGCGCAGCTATACCCGTGGTTCCCAGGACAAAGCCTTGCTGGCGATGACCATCGGCCAGGCGTTCGATAACACCGTCGCGCAGTTCTCGACCGGGGAGGCGCTGGTCGTGCGTCATCAGCAGTTGCGCTACACCTGGCAGCAACTGGCCGACGCCGTAGACCTGCATGCCAGAGCGCTGCTCGCGCTGGGTTTGCAGGCCGGTGATCGTCTCGGCATCTGGGCACCGAACTGCGCCCAGTGGTGCATCAGCCAGTTCGCCAGTGCGAAAATCGGCGTGATTCTGGTCAACATCAACCCGGCGTACCGCAGTTCCGAACTCGAATATGTGTTGAAGCAATCCGGTTGCCAATGGCTGGTCTGCGCCGGCGCGTTCAAAACCTCCGACTATCACGGGATGCTGCAAGGCCTCATTCCCGAGCTGTCCGAGCAGTCCATCGGACAATTGCACAGCGAGCGTCTGCCAGACCTGCGTGGTGTCATCAGTCTGGATGCGCAGCCGCCTTCTGGTTTTCTACCCTGGTCGCAATTGGCGGACTTGGCTGCCAGCGTTTCGATGAAACAGCTGCGCGAGCGCCAGGACAGCCTGCATTTCGATCAGCCGGTGAACATCCAGTACACCTCTGGCACCACCGGGTTCCCGAAGGGCGCGACCCTCAGTCACTACAATATTCTCAACAACGGTTACATGGTTGGCGAAAGCCTCGGCCTGACCGCCGATGATCGCCTGGTGATTCCGGTACCGCTGTATCACTGCTTCGGCATGGTCATGGGCAACCTCGGCTGCATCACTCACGGCAGCACCATGATTTACCCGAATGACGCTTTCGATCCGCTGCTGACCCTGACCACCGTCGCCGAAGAAAAAGCCACGGCGCTTTATGGTGTGCCGACCATGTTCATCGCCATGCTCGATCAGCCCAAACGCGCCGAATTCGATCTATCGAGCCTGCGCACCGGGATCATGGCCGGTGCCACGTGCCCCATCGAGGTGATGCGCCGGGTCATCAACGAAATGCACATGAACGAAGTGCAGATTGCCTACGGCATGACGGAAACAAGTCCTGTGTCGTTGCAGACCGGTCCGTCAGACGAACTGGAATTACGCGTGACCACCGTCGGCCGCACCCAGCCGCAGCTGGAAAGCAAAATCATCGATGAGGCCAGTAACCTTGTGCCGCGCGGTACCATCGGCGAACTATGCACCCGTGGTTACAGCGTGATGCTCGGCTACTGGAACAACCCGCAAGGCACTTCCGAGGCCATTGATCAGGCCGGCTGGATGCACACCGGCGACCTGGCCAGCATGAACGACGAAGGCTATGTATGCATTGCCGGGCGCAACAAGGACATGATCATCCGGGGCGGTGAGAACGTTTACCCACGGGAGCTGGAAGAGTTCTTCTTTACCCACCCGGCGGTGGCGGACGTGCAAGTGATCGGCATCCCGTGCTCGCGTTATGGTGAAGAGATCGTCGCCTGGATCAAATTCCACCCGGGCCACAGCGCCACCGAGCAAGAACTGCAAGCTTGGTGCAAAGAGCGCATCGCGCACTTCAAGACGCCGCGTTACTTCAAATTCGTCGAGGAGTTTCCGATGACCGTGACCGGCAAGATCCAGAAATTCCGGATGCGCGAGATCAGCGTCGCGGAGCTCAAAGCGAAGCTGTAGGAGCTGGCTTGCCAGCGAAGGCGGCGGGACATTCAGCATTCATGTTGACTGACCCACCGCCATCGCGGGCAAGCCTCGCTCCTACAAAGGACAGCGAAAACCTGAACGCCAGACAGCACAAAGGGGAGCCGAAGCTCCCCTTTAATTTTGTCGTTGCGCGTGCTCTTTTTTTGTTATTGAGGGGCGGTCTGTTTTTGTTTTTGGAAACCGTGACCCTTTACCGCTGTTTTTGTCGATCCCCATCCGGGATCAAGAGCAAACGTATTTTTTTGAGCGCTGATCTACTTTTTCGCTGAGCGATCCAACCAGTTCGGGAGCTACCTGACGGTAGTTTTATTGTTCTCTGCCCGGTTGCGGGTAACTCCGAAAAGCACCCTGAAAAGCACATCTTCTCCAAAAAAATCTGTTAGCTGCGTCTCTGCCGTGTTGTTTTTGTTATGTCAGAGTCGTTACGTCTTATTTTTATTAGTGCTTGCTGCTTTTTTTGTTCTTGTTATGCAGTAGAGATAGCAGGAGCCGTGCCAACTTTTTAAAACCCTTTAAAATCAATGCGTTAAGAATTTGTAGGATTTTTCATTCGGTCAAATCCCGACAATTTGTTTCCGTGTTACTCGATTGTGCCCACGTTTCAGACGTCGCGGTAACACCCGAAGGCCTCACTGTGCACTGCGAGCCTTGGCCACGCGCGAACCGGTCGGACGCCCCAGTACCGTGCAAATTTGTTGACCGGCCAGGATCAAGGCATCCAGGTCGATACCGGTCTCGATACCCAGGCCATTGAGCAGGTACACCACGTCTTCGGTGGCAACGTTACCGCTGGCGCCCTTGGCGTACGGGCAACCGCCGAGGCCGGCGATGGAGCTGTCGAACACCGAGATGCCTTCCAGCAGGCTGGCGTAGATGTTGGCCATGGCCTGGCCGTAGGTGTCGTGGAAGTGCCCGGCGAGTTTTTCACGGGGCACGTCGGCCGCGACCACCTCGAACATTTTGCGGGTGGCGCCCGCGGTGCCCGTGCCGATGGTGTCGCCCAGCGACACTTCGTAACAGCCCATGGCGTAGAGCTCGCGCGCAACCCGGGCGACTTGCTCGGGGGCGACGTTACCTTCGTAAGGGCAGCCCAGCACGCAGGACACATAACCGCGTACGCTCACGCCGTGTTGTTTGGCGGCGTCCATGATTGGTACGAAACGCTCCAGGCTTTCGCTGATCGAGCAGTTGATGTTGCGCTGGGAAAACGCTTCAGACGCGGCGGCGAACACCGCGACTTCCTTGACCCCGGCAGCGATCGCATCTTCAAAGCCACGCAGGTTGGGGGCGAGCGCGCCATAGGTCACGCCGGGTTTGCGCTGGATCTGCGCGAAGACCTCGGCGGAACCGGCCATTTGCGGCACCCATTTGGGCGAGACAAAACTGCCGACTTCTATATAGCCAAGACCGGCGGCGGTCAGTGCGTCGACCAGCTGCACCTTGTCGGCAACGCTGATTGGTTGGGCTTCGTTTTGCAGACCGTCGCGGGGGGCGACTTCGACAATGCGTACGCGGGAGGGAAGGGACATAGCAATGGACCTGTTGAAATTGTATGAATGTTCACAGAACCCTGTAGGAGCTGAGCTTGCTCGCGAAAGCGGTATGTCCTTCAACATCGATGTCGACTTATCTGACGCTTTCGCGAGCAAGCTCAGTTCCTACACGACCTGCTGGCTCTTGATGGTTTGTTCCAGCGCCTGAGTACAGCGCTCCTGCGCGGTGTCCAGTTCCAGCTTCATCTGCTCGATGTCGAGCATCTGCTGTTCCAGCTGTTCGCGGCGCTCGGCGATCTTGCTCAACATGGTTTGCAGTTGTTTCTGATTGCCGCCAGTGGGGTCATACAGCTCGATCAGCTCGCGGCACTCAGCCAGGGAGAAGCCAATGCGCTTGCCCCGCAGGATCAGCTTCAGGCTGACCTTGTCGCGAGGCGAGTAGATGCGCTCCTGACCGCGACGCTCGGGGCTGAGCAGGCCTTGTTCTTCATAAAAGCGGATGGCCCGCGTGGTGATGTCGAGCTCGCGGGCGAGGTCGGAAATGCTGTAGGTCTGGCTGCTCATGGAAGCGCTCGAAAAAGGTCATGGCGCTAAGCTAATGGCAGGTTGACGTTTACGTCAAGGGGCGGGGAGCTTTGGTGGTCTGACGGGCCTCATCGCGAGCAGGCTCGCTCCCACATGGAATCGGCGGTGAACACAAAATCTGTGTCATTGCAGCGATCTCCTGTGGGAGCGAGCCTGCTTGCTATGGGGGCACCTCGGTCCAAGGTCCTACACCTTTTCGAGTTTCTTCTCATGCGCCGTCACCTGCTGGCACAACTCGATCATTTGCTCGCGCATCCAGCGGTTAGCCGGGTCCTGGTCGGTGCTTTCGTGCCAGTAGAGGTGAGTTTCCACCGGTGGCACGTCGTTGACCGGCAGGCTGAAGGCGTGCAAATCATTGCGACGGGCAAAGCGCTCCGGCACGGTCATGACCATGTCGGTCTGTTGCAACACTTGCGAGGCCATCAAGTAATGCTGGGACCGAAGGGCGATCTTGCGCTGGATGCCCATTTTCCCCAGGGCGAGATCAACATGGCCCAGACCGCTGCGGCGGCTGGAGATGTGGATGTGGGTCAGTGACAGATAATCATCCAGGCTGAATTTCTCTTTACCCGCCAGCGGATGGCCCTTGCGCATGGCGCACACGTAGCGGTCTTCCATCAACTTGACGTGACGCACTTGCGGGTCGGTGTTGAGCGGTGCATCCACCGCGAAGTCGAGACGCCCGGCCGCCAGTTCCTTGGTGGTTTCGCGGCGCTTGGACAAGAAGCTTTCGATGATCACCGTCGGCGCCAGGCGGCGCAGGCGCTGGAACAACGGCGGCAGGATCACCGCTTCGGTGAGGTCGGTCATGCTGATGCGATAGGTCTTGACCGCCTGTAGCGGGTTGAAAATGCGACTTTCCTGCACCGACACCCGCAGCAAGGAGAGGGCGTTACGCACCGGCCCGATGATGTTCTGGGCCATGGGCGTTGGCACCATGCCCTGGGCGGTGCGCACGAATAACGGATCGTTGAAGGTCTCGCGCAGGCGAGCCAGAGCGTTCGAGACCGCCGGCTGGGTAATGCCGACAATCTGCCCGGCGCGGGTCAGGTTGGCTTCGGTGTAGATCGCGTCGAAGACGATGAAAAGGTTGAGGTCGACCTTGCTCAGATTCATTGCGCTGCACTCTTATTGTTTGGGGCTTTTCGTTGTGGCCGGAGGCCTTGGCGATCAGTCGATCATATATCGGTGATGAATGTTAATACACGCCGAGAATAGGCTAGGTAAATTATCAGCGCTGTTCTAGCATCAATCGCATGACCTAAACAACCTCTGCCCAAGAAGGTAAATGCTCATGGATTTCGCTTATTCGCCCAAGGTTCAGGAACTGCGTGAGCGCGTGACCGCGTTCATGGACACCTACGTTTATCCCGCCGAAGCGGTGTTCGAGCGTCAGGTCGCCGAAGGCGATCGCTGGCAACCGACCGCGATCATGGAAGAGCTCAAACTCAAGGCCAAGGCTGAAGGCCTGTGGAATTTGTTTTTGCCTGAATCCGAACTCGGCGCCGGCCTGACCAACCTCGAATACGCACCGTTGGCCGAAATCATGGGCCGCTCATTGCTGGGGCCGGAGCCGTTCAACTGCTCGGCGCCAGACACCGGCAACATGGAAGTGCTGGTGCGCTACGCCAACGAAGAACAGAAACAACGCTGGCTCGAACCGCTGCTGCGCGGTGAGATCCGCTCGGCGTTCGCCATGACCGAGCCGGACGTTGCCTCCTCCGACGCCACCAACATGGCCGCCCGCGCCGTGCGTGATGGCGACGAGTGGGTCATTAACGGCAAGAAATGGTGGACCTCAGGCGCCTGCGATCCACGCTGCAAGATTCTGATCTTCATGGGCCTGAGCGATCCTGATGCGCCGCGCCATGCCCAGCACTCGATGATTCTGGTGCCGGTGGACACACCGGGCGTGAAGATCGTCCGTCCGCTGCCGGTATTCGGTTATGACGACGCCCCTCACGGCCACGCCGAAGTGCTGTTCGAAAACGTCCGCGTGCCGTACGAAAACGTCCTGTTGGGCGAAGGACGCGGCTTCGAAATCGCTCAGGGTCGCCTTGGCCCAGGCCGGATTCACCACTGCATGCGTTCGATCGGCATGGCTGAACGGGCGCTGGAATTGATGTGCAAACGCTCGGTCAGCCGTACCGCGTTCGGTAAGCCACTGGCGCGTCTGGGCGGCAACATCGACAAAATCGCCGACTCGCGGATGGAAATCGATATGGCACGCCTGCTGACGCTGAAAGCGGCGTACATGATGGACACCGTGGGCAACAAGGTGGCGAAGAGCGAGATCGCGCAGATCAAGGTGGTCGCGCCGAACGTAGCCTTGCGGGTCATCGACCGGGCGATTCAGATCCATGGTGGGGCAGGGGTTTCCAATGATTTCCCGCTGGCCTACATGTATGCGATGCAGCGCACCCTGCGCCTGGCCGACGGCCCGGACGAAGTGCACCGCGCGGCGATTGGCAAATTCGAAATCGGCAAGTATGTGCCGAAAGAGATGATGCGTAGCGGGCAGTAAGACCGCGGTGTCTGCCATCGCGGGCAAGCCCGGCTCCCACAGGTATAGCGTGATCCCTGTGGGAGCCGGGCTTGCCCGCGATAGCGTCAGCCGATCCACCGCAGCAACATCTGATTCAATACACCCAAACCTCAACCCGACGATTCTTGATCCGCCCCTCATCCGCACTATTGGCCGCCACAGGCATTTCGGCGCCAAAGCCTCGAATTTCGCGAAACACCACGCCGCTTTTCACCAGTTCCCGCCGCACCGCCATGGCCCGCAGCTTCGACAGCAAATCGGCGCGCGCCGGGTCACTCTTGGCATCGCCAAACCCTACCAGCGTGACTTGACGATTGGTTTTATCACGCTGCTTTATATAGTCCAGCACCCGCGACAGGTCTTGCAGTGCCTTGTTGTCGAGCGTCGCGCTGCCTTCTTCAAAGCGGAAATTCACCGACAGCCGCAGGGCATGACGACTGAGTGCCTGATAACCCTCCGGCATCAACGCATTCGGCGTGACCGTGATGGCTTGGACGGTCTGGGCGATGAAACCGTTGGCTGCGACAATCGCCTGACCTTGGTTGCTTTGCGCGAACACCGCCAAGGCCTCGGCCCAAGGGTTTTTCCCATGCGGTGGCAGGTAAAAGAACAGCCGACGGGACAACGGATAGTCTTCCGTGGCGATCAGGCTATTAAGCGGCATCATTGCCTGGGATTGGCCATCGACGATCGCCACGGCTTTGGCAAGGCGCACATAAGGCAGGCCGATGAACCCGATGCCCTGCGGGTCGAGGCTGACGGCGTCGGACAATTGCTCGCTGGATTCGAAGCGTTTCGCGGCGCTGTTCAGCGTTTTCCCACGATGACTGAGGACTACTTCGTTAAACGTGTCGTAGGTGCCAGATTGGTCATCCCGCGCATAGAGATGAATTGCTCCACCGCTGCCGCCGAGTTCTTCCCAGGTTTTTGCTTCGCCGCTGAAAATTCTCGCCAGTTGTTCGGTGTCGAGTTGATTCAGCGGGTTCTGCGGGTGAAGGATGATTGCCAGCCCGTCGATGGCGATCACTTGCTCGGCCTCGGGGCTTTTGAAGTCGCCCAAGGGTTCGAGGTCTACCAGTTCGCTGTCTTTAATTGGGCGAGAGGACGCGGCGAGGTCGGCGCTGGCGTTTTTCAGGGCCGTGAACCCGGTGCTGGAGCCATGGGCCGCGACTTCAACCATGACTCGGCGGCCCTGTGCGGTTTCGCCGACAATGCGTTGTTCGTTGGCTTTATCCGCACGTTCACTGTGAACCTTGATCAGGCCCTGCTCGCGCATCAGGCCTTCAACCAGCGCCGGGCCCAGGGCCGCGCCGATGGTGTTGGATCCCTGGATGCGCAGCACCGCGCCATTGGCAGGTATCGGTAAATCAGCGGCCGATGCCGTCAATGGCTGGCCGGCGCACAGCATCAACACAAACAACACGCGCAGCATCATGCCGGCACCTTAAAAAATCATAGAAAGTGCGGGGAGAATAAGTCAGCAAGATTTCCGAAAGATGACAGTTATTTATTACTGTGGGAGTGAGCCTGCTCGCTCCCACAGGGTTTTGTGTTGAGCTTTAAATATCAGCTCAATTCAAGCCAGATCGGCGCATGATCGGACGGTTTTTCCATCCCTCGCAGGTCGTAATCCACGCCTGCGTCCTTGATCCGTGGCAACAGGCCATGGGAGGCCATGATCAAGTCGATTCGTAGCCCGCGCTTGGGCTCGTCTTCAAAGCCGCGGCTACGGTAATCGAACCAGCTGAAACGGTCGGTCACGTCCGGGCTCAGGTGACGGAAACTGTCCACCAGGCCCCAGTTTTTCAAGCGGGCCATCCACTCGCGTTCTTCCGGCAAGAAGCTGCACTTGCCGGTTTTCAGCCAGCGTTTCATGTTGTCCGGGCCGATGCCGATGTCGCAGTCTTCCGGGGAAATGTTGACGTCTCCCATGACCACCAGTGGCTGATCGTTGCTGAACTGGCTTTCCAGCAATTGCTGCAAGTCGCTATAGAAGCGTTGCTTGGCCGGGAACTTGGTCGGGTGATCGCGGCTTTCGCCTTGTGGGAAATAGCCGTTCATGATGGTCACCGGCACGCCATTGGCGTCGGCGAATGTGCCCCAGATGAAGCGTCGCTGAGCGTCTTCTTCATCGGTGGCGAAGCCTTTGTGCAAGGCCAGTGGTTCTTTGCGCGAGAGCAGGGCGACGCCGTAATGGCCTTTCTGCCCATGGAAATACACGTGATAGCCCAGCGCCTGAACCTCGGCCAGCGGGAACTGGTCGTCGTGAACCTTGGTTTCCTGCAAGCCGATGACGTCTGGTTGGTGTTTTTCAATCAGCGCCGCCAGCTGATGCGGGCGAGCGCGCAGCCCGTTGATGTTGAAGGAGACGATCTTCATGGTCGGCAGTCCTGGCAAAAGGGCGATGCTAGCTGACATGTAGGAATCGGGCCAGCGTGGGGTGAGGGGATTCGTGTTCGGTGGTAGGTCTTCTATCGCTCCTGCGGGCCTCGTCGCGAGCAGGCTCGCCCCCACAGTGGATCGGTTAGGGCGCCTACTGAATTCGCCAGTCTGGTCTATAACTGTGGGAGCGAGCCTGCTCGCGATGGCGTCAGCACTGATTTCGATCAGTAAGGAACTGTGTCGGCACCGATAGGCTCGTAACAACAAGAGCACAGCCTTCCGAGCTATGCCGGGGAGATCAACCGTTATGCCTGAAACCTCGACCGCCATTGCCGACATTCACATGCTCGACAGTGGTTATGCCCATGAAGCGCGTTCCCTGCTTTACCACGCTTACCGGCACGAACCGACCTTCGGTTACCTGTTCGAGGCCGAACGCCCCGGCTATGAACATCGCGTGCGGGCGACTGTGCGTGAGCTGGTTAAACAACACTTTCTTCAGGACTTGCCGGCCATTGGCCTGCTGGTCAACGACCGTTTGATCGGCATCGCACTTATCGCGCCGCCGCTACGACGCCTGGGAATCACCGAAAGTTGGGCCTGGCGTTTGCGCATGATGCTCAGCGCGGGTTTTCGCAGCACCCGCCGCTATCTCGACTACCACGCCGCCGTTGCCGCCTGCGTGCCGAGTGACTCGGTCCACGTGCTGCCGCTGCTAGGCATTCACCCGCAATTTCAGGGCAAACACTTCGGCGAACAACTGCTGCAAGCGGTGCATAACTGGTGCGCAGTGGATGAAACCTCCGAAGGTGTGATCCTCGACACCGGGAATTCTCGCTATCTGGAGTTCTATAAGCGTCAGGGGTACGAGGAAATCGGCGAGGTTGCCGTAGGACCGATTCGCGAGCATGTTTTTTTTCACGCCAATCCGCGGGTGTTACACACCTCAACGGCATAAACGGTAGAACTTTAACGCCATGCGAGGCTCTATCACGCTCCCAAGCTCGTGATAGCATCCGCGCCTATGAAGTTTCCAGGAAGATTTACCAGTGGCGTGCTGATGCTGTTCACCAGCTGCGCGGCGCTGGCCCAAAGTGAATTGGATGTTCGGATCAAACCGTCCAACGATGAACTGAAAGCCAATATAGAAGGCTATATCGGCAGCCTCGGCGATCGTGACGAAGAAGCATTGCAACGCTTCAGTCGTGGCGCCGAGGAGCAGGCACGCAAGGCCGCCCAGGCCTTGGGTTATTACCAGCCGCAGATTGAAAGCGATGTGACGGGCGGCAAAACGCCGCGCCTGGTGCTCAACATCGACCCCGGCGAACCGGTGCACTTGCGCAATGTCACGATTCGCATCGACGGCCCGGCCGCTTCACTCAAGTCTTTTCGTGTGCCCAAAAGCGCTTCGCTGAAAACCGGCGCGGTGCTCAATCATGGTCATTACGAAGACGCCAAACGCCTGATTCAGAATCAAGCCTCGCGCTTCGGCTTTTTCAGTGGGCACTTCACCAGTCAAAAACTGTTGGTGGACCCGCGCGCTGGCGTGGCCGATATCGAACTGATCTACAGCAGCGGCCCGCGTTACGCGCTGGGCAAGGTCACCTTTGAGGGCGATACACCCTTCGACGATGACCTGCTGCAACGCATGGTGCCGTTCAAGCAGGGCGCACCTTACGACTCCGAACTGATCGCGGAGCTCAATCAGGCCATGCAATCGAGTGGCTATTTCGACAGTGTGCGGGTGGATGCGACGCCGACGGCGTCCAAAAATGATGTGATCCCGGTAGACGTCAAACTCGAAACCCGAAAACCACGGACCATGGGCCTGGGATTGGGTTATTCCACCGACGTCGGTCCCCGGATCAAGGCCAACTGGACCCGGCACTGGGTCAATCCCCAGGGGCACAGTTATGGCTGGGAGGCCGAAGTCTCTGCGCCTCGGCAAAACGTCGGGCTGTTCTACGACATTCCCCTGGACCCGCCGCTGACCGACAAACTGCGCTTTGCCGGTGGTTATCAGAATGAAGAAATTGACGGCACCGACACCCGCAGCAAACTGCTGACCATCGGCCCGGAATGGCACAGCAAACTGCCCAGTGGCTGGCAGCGGGTGGTGTCGCTGAAATGGCAGCACGAGGATTACAAGCTTGGTGACGACTCGGGGTTGAGTAATTTGCTGATGCCTGGCGTCAGCTATTCCTACCTTAAAAGCGACAACCGCATTGACCCGCACAACGGCTATCGCCTGCAATTCGAGTCCAAAGTAGCAAAAGAAGGCCTGGGTTCGGACAACAACCTGTTGTACGGCACTGCGTTGGTGAAAGGCTTGACCACGGTTTTCGAGAAACACCGGTTGCTTGGCCGGGTACAGGTCGGCGGCAGCGCTACCAATGGCTTCAAGTCAGTGCCGCCATCGTTGCGGTTTTTCGCCGGTGGCGATCAGAGCGTGCGCGGTTACGACTATCAAAGCCTGTCCCCGGAAAACTCCGAGGGCGACCGCATTGGTGGCCGTTATATGGTGGCGGCGAGTGCGGAATACCAATACTCCATCGCCGAAAAATGGCGGGTCGCGACCTTCGTTGACCAGGGCAACGCCTTTAACACACTCGATCTGCCGAGCCTCAAGACCGGGGTGGGTATCGGCCTGCGCTGGGTCTCGCCGGTGGGGCCGCTGCGCCTCGATCTGGCCCATGCGCTGGATGACGACGGCGGTATTCGACTGCACTTTTCCATGGGGCCTGAGCTGTGAATCGTGGTTTGAAAATAACGCTGCTGGCGATTCTGGCGCTGCTGATGCTGGTCGTTATCGCCGTCACCACGGTGTTAAGCACCGCCACGGGCAGCCGTTGGGCGCTCGGTTTTGTGCCGGGTCTGACCCTTGAAAATTTTCAGGGTCGTCTGGGTGGACAATGGAGTGCCGATCATCTGATGTGGCAGCAGGACACCAGCCGGGTCGAGCTGAGCAAAGTAATTTTTGCCTGGTCGCCGCTGTGCCTGACACGTATGACGTTGTGCATAGAGCAACTGAAAGCCGATCAGGTCAGCCTGCAATTTCCGCCCGGTACCGATGAAGCCAGCAGCGGGCCGATCAGCCTTCCGGACCTGACATTGCCCTTGGCGATTGAACTGGGGGATATCCAGGTTGGTAGCCTGTTGTTCAACGGCAGCGAAGCACTTAAAGGTCTGCAACTGGCGGCGCACTGGACCGCACAAGGCTTGCAGATCGACTCGGTGAAATTGCAACGCGATGACCTGAGCCTGAACCTCTCCGGCCTGCTGCAACCCACCGGCAACTGGCCGCTCAAGGCTGAAGGCAACCTGACCCTGCCGGCTCCCGAGCCTTGGGCGCTGGCGCTGAAAGTGGACGGCGACCTGCTGAAAACCCTGAACCTGAAAGCCGACAGCAGCGGTTACTTGAACGGGCAACTGACCGGCGAGCTGCAACCGCTGGCGGACAACCTGCCGGCCAAGGTACGAATCACCGCCGACGGCTTCAAACCCGCCGCCGACTTGCCAGACACCTTGCAACTCAATCAACTGGAACTCACAGGCGACGGCGACCTGAAAAGCGGTTACCAGTTGCTCGGTAAAGCCACGCTGCCCGCCGAGCAAGGCCCGGTCGCGTTGCTGCTGCAAGGCAAGGTCGATGCCAAGGGCGCGCAGATCGCCGGCCTCGACCTCACCGCCAATGACAAGCAAAGCCTAAAGCTCAGCGGCACCCTCGACTGGAGCAAAGGCCTGAGCGCCGACGCGAAAATCGACTGGCTGGATTTTCCGTGGCACCGCCTCTATCCGTTGATTGACGAACCGGAAGTGGCATTGCGCAATTTCAATGGCGACATCTCCTACACCGACGGCAAGTACCTCGGCAGCTTCACAGCGGCGCTGGATGGCCCGGCCGGCGCCTTCACCCTGATCAGTCCGTTCAGTGGCGACCTGACCAAAATCTATCTGCAACAAATTCAACTCCAGGCGGGACAGGGCAAGGCCGAAGGGCACCTGAACCTGCAATTTGCCGACGGCATTGCCTGGGACACCGCGCTCGATCTGTCGGCGATCAACCCGGCGTATTGGGTGGCGCAATTGCCCGGCACACTGGCCGGGCCGCTACGCAGCAAAGGCGAGATGAAGAATGACAAACTCAGCCTCAATGCGGACCTCGACCTGAAAGGCAAACTGCGCGGGCAACCTGCCCTGATCCAGGCCAAAGCGGATGGCGCTGGCGAGCAGTGGAACCTCAACGCGCTGCAAATCCGTCTCGGCGACAACAGCATCAACGGCAAGGGCAGCCTGCAACAGAAACTCGCAGGCCAGATCGACATCAAGATGCCGCGTCTGGCCCAACTCTGGCCGCAACTGCGCGGTCAACTGAACGGCCGCATCGATGTCGCCGGCACGCTCAAGGCGCCGCAAGGCAAGCTTGGGCTGCAAGGCACGCAACTGGCTTTCGACGACAATCGCCTGCAAAGCCTCAACCTCGACGCGGCCCTCGACAGTGCGCAACGGGCGAAAATCGACCTCAAGGGCAGTGGAATTCAGGCCGGTGACACGTCGCTGGGCACGCTAACCGCCAGCGGTCAGGGCGACATCAAAAACCAGAAGCTCAGCCTCGACCTGCAAGGGCCTCAACTGAAACTGGCCCTTGGCCTCGACGGTGTGCTGGACCAAGGCAACTGGCGCGGGCGCCTGGCCAGCGGCGATATCCAGACCGGCGGGCAAGACTGGAAACTGCAAGGCCCGGCGAAACTGGAGCGACTGGCGGATGGCAAAATCAACCTGGGCGCTCACTGCTGGATGTCCGGCCCGGCCAGCCTGTGCGGTGAAGACCAGCGTTTAATGCCGGAGCCGAAGCTGCGTTTTCACCTCAAGCAGTTCCCGATTGAAAGCCTGGCACAGTGGCTGCCCAAAGATCTCGCCTGGAAGGGCCGGCTCAACGTCGACCTGCAACTGGACCTGCCCGCCAGCGGCCCGAATGGCCTGATCAGCATCGACGCCAGTGGCGGAACGTTGCGCATGAAGGAGAAGGACCAGTGGCTGGATTTCCCGTACCAGACGCTGAAACTCACCAGCAAACTCACGCCAAAACGTATCGATACGGACCTCAACTTCGACGGCGGCAAGCTCGGCGAGTTGATGGTCCAGGCGCAGCTCAATCCGTTGCCGAAGAACAAACCGCTGATCGGTTCGTTCCGCTTGAGCGGGCTCGACCTGTCGGTGGCGCGGCCGTTTGTGCCAATGGTCGAGAAGCTCACCGGGCGCTTGAATGGCAGTGGCACGATTTCCGGTGGCCTGTTGGCGCCGCAGGTCAACGGCAGCCTGTTGCTTAGCGACGGCGAAGTCTCCGGGCCGGAGTTGCCGATGGCGCTGCAAGCCTTGCAGCTGCGAGCGGTGATTGCCGGTGAAACCGTGCAATTGAATGGCGACTGGAAAAGCGGCAAGACCGGGCAGGGCACCCTCAACGGCAACATCGCCTGGGGACAGGCGCTGGTGGTGGACCTGGCGCTCAAGGGCTCGCAGTTACCGGTCACCGTCGAGCCATACGCCAAGCTGGAAGTCGCGCCGGACCTGAAGATTTCGATGAAGGGTGACGAACTGACCATCGCTGGCAAAGTGCTGGTGCCCAAAGGCGAGATTACCATCCGCGAGTTGCCGCCTTCCACGGTCAAGGTATCCGATGACGTGGTGATCGTCGGCCAGCAGACCGAAGAGGGCAAACTGCCCTTGGCCATGAAGATGGACATTGATGCGGTGGTCGGCGCTGACAAGCTGAGCTTTGCCGGGTTTGGCCTGACCGCGAATGTGCAGGGCCGGGTGCACATCGGCGACAACCTGGACACGCGTGGCGAGCTGTGGCTCAACGACGGGCGCTATCGCGCCTACGGTCAGCGCCTGACCGTGCGCCGGGCGCGCTTGTTGTTTGCCGGTCCCCTTGATCAGCCGTACCTCGACATCGAAGCGATTCGCCAGACCGACGACGTGATCGCCGGTATTCGCCTGAGCGGCAGCGCCGAGCAACCGACCACGCAGGTCTTCTCCGAACCGTCCATGAGCCAGGAACAGGCGTTGTCCTATCTGGTGTTGGGGCGTCCGCTAAGCACCAACGGCGAAGACAACAACATGCTTGCCCAGGCAGCGCTCGGTTTGGGTTTGATGGGCAGCTCGGGGGTGACCGGCGGATTGGCCAAAAACCTGGGGATTCAGGATTTCCAACTGGATACCCAGGGCAGCGGCACCACTACCGCCGTGGTGGCCAGTGGCAATATCTCGGAAAAACTCAGCCTGCGTTATGGCGTGGGCGTGTTTGAACCGGCCAACACCATTGCCCTGCGCTACAAGCTGAGCAAGAAGGTCTTCCTCGAAGCGGCAAGCGGCGTGGCGAGTTCGTTGGACATCTTCTACAAGCGGGATTTCTAAACCCGTTCTTACAGATTCAGTGTGATCCCTGTAGGAGCAAGGCTTGCCCGCGATGACGGTGGGTCAGTCAACATCAATGTCGAAGGTGGCGGCCTCATCGCGGGTAAGCCTTGTTCCTACAGGATGTCGTACGGCGGTCAGTTCGCAGGGGCTGCCAGCTGCGGTGGCGGGGCGAAGTCGAACGGAGCAAGCGCAAAGCCTTGCTCATCCACCTGCAACGCCCAGCCCTGACGATCCCAATCCCCCAGCACAATGCGCTTGGCCGCCTGCTCACCCAGTTGCAACTTGTGGATGGCCGGGCGATGGGTATGGCCGTGGATCAAGGTCTTCACGCCGTACGCTTGCATGATCCGCGGAATTTCTTCCGGCGTGACATCCACGATGTCATTGGCCTTCATGCGCGTCTGCGCACGGCTTTCACTGCGCAGCTTGCGCGCCAGTTTATGGCGAGTGCGCAGCGGCAAGTGCCGCAGGATGAACAGGCTGACGGGATTGCGCAGATAGCGACGCAGCTTCATATAGGCTTCGTCGCGGGTGCAGAGGCTGTCGCCGTGCATCAAAAGCACCGGCTCGCCATAAAACTGCACGACACTCGGGTCCTTCAATAAGCTGCAGCCAGCCTGTTTGCAGAAGGCCTGGCCCAGCATGAAATCGCGATTGCCGTGCATCAAAAAGATGGCCGTGCCACTGTCGCCAAGTTCGCGCAGGGCTTGGCAGATGGAGCGTTGGAAGGGCGTCATGGCATCGTCGCCAATCCATGCCTCGAAAAAGTCGCCCAGGATGTACAACGCACTCGCCGAGCGGGCGCGTCCGGCGAGCAAATCCAGAAACGCCCGGGTAATGTCCGGGCGCTCCTCTTCCAGATGCAAGTCTGAAATCAGCAGTATCACTCAATGATCTCGGCTTTCTCGATGATCACGTCTTCTGCTGGCACGTCCTGGTGGCCGGCCTTCATGGTGGTGGAAACACCTTTGATCTTGTCGACGACTTCTTCGCCTGCAACGACTTTAGCGAACACGGCGTAGCCCCAGCCCTGAGTAGTCTTGGCGCTGTGGTTCAGGAAGCTGTTGTCAGCCACGTTGATGAAGAACTGGGCGGAAGCCGAATGCGGCTCCATGGTGCGCGCCATGGCCACGCTGTACTTCACGTTCGGCAGGCCGTTGTCAGCTTCGTTCTGGATGCTAGGACGCTTGTCTTTCTTTTCTTTCATGCCTGGCTCGAAACCGCCGCCCTGGATCATGAAGTTGCCGATGACGCGGTGGAAAACGGTGTTTTCGTAGTGACCGGCTTTGACGTACTCGATGAAGTTGGCCACGGTGATCGGGGCCTTTTCAGCATTCAGTTCCAGGACGATGTCGCCATGGTTGGTGGTCAGTTTGACTTGGGTCATGATTACTACTCTTTCAAGGAATTCGTGGATGTTGGGACAGTAAGCCCATCACCTGTTCAGCCTTTTTCGGCCAAGGTGCGCAGTTTAGCGTGACAGGCGCGAATTTCGAGGCTGTTTTTCATCGATAGCCGATTAAATGCGACCGTTTGCAGGCGCGCTCTGTCAGCTGCTTGACAGCATCGGCTATGATAGCGGCTTTGTTTTATCTGGCCCTACTTCTGGCCGCGCACTTGTACGTTCAAGGATCCTATGAGCAAGCCCACTGTCGACCCTGCCTCGAATGCCAAGACCGGCCCTGCCGTGCCGGTCAATTTCCTGCGCCCGATCATCCAGGCGGACCTGGACTCGGGTAAGCACACGCAGATCGTTACTCGTTTCCCGCCTGAGCCCAATGGCTACCTGCACATCGGTCACGCCAAGTCGATTTGCGTGAACTTCGGCCTGGCCCAGGAGTTCGGCGGCGTCACGCACCTGCGTTTCGACGACACCAACCCGGCCAAGGAAGACCAGGAATACATCGACGCGATCGAAAGCGACGTCAAATGGCTGGGCTTCGAATGGTCCGGTGAAGTGCGCTACGCCTCGCAGTATTTCGACCAGCTGCACGACTGGGCCGTTGAACTGATCAAGGCCGGCAAGGCCTACGTCGACGACCTGAGCCCGGAACAGGCCAAGGAATACCGTGGCAGCCTGACCGAGCCGGGCAAAAACAGCCCGTTCCGTGATCGCTCCGTGGAAGAAAACCTCGACTGGTTCGCTCGCATGCGCGCCGGCGAGTTCCCGGACGGCGCACGCGTGCTGCGAGCCAAGATCGACATGGCCTCGCCGAACATGAACCTGCGCGACCCGATCATGTACCGCATTCGTCACGCGCATCACCACCAGACCGGTGACAAGTGGTGCATCTACCCGAACTACGACTTCACCCACGGTCAGTCTGACGCCATCGAAGGCATCACCCACTCGATCTGCACCCTGGAGTTCGAAAGCCACCGTCCGCTGTATGACTGGTTCCTCGACAGCCTGCCGGTGCCGGCGCACCCGCGTCAGTACGAGTTCAGCCGCCTGAACCTGAACTACACGATCACCAGCAAGCGCAAGCTCAAGCAGCTGGTCGATGAAAAGCACGTCAATGGCTGGGACGACCCGCGCATGTCCACGCTGTCGGGCTTCCGCCGCCGTGGCTACACGCCGAAATCGATCCGCAACTTCTGCGAAATGATCGGCACCAACCGTTCCGACGGCGTGGTCGACTTCGGCATGCTCGAATTCAGCATCCGTGACGACCTCGACCACAGCGCTCCGCGTGCCATGTGCGTGCTGCGTCCGCTGAAAGTCGTGATCACCAACTACCCGGAAGGCCAGTTCGAAAACCTCGAACTGGCGTGCCACCCGAAAGAAGACATGGGCGTGCGCGTTCTGCCGTTCGCCCGTGAAATCTACATCGACCGTGAAGACTTCATGGAAGAGCCGCCAAAAGGCTACAAGCGCCTGGAACCGGCTGGCGAAGTGCGTCTGCGCGGCAGCTACGTGATCCGGGCCGACGAAGCGATCAAGGACGCCGATGGCAACATCGTCGAGCTGCGTTGCTCCTACGACCCGGAAACCCTGGGCAAGAACCCTGAAGGCCGCAAGGTCAAAGGCGTGGTGCACTGGGTGCCGGCCGCTGCCAGCGTCGAGTGCGAAGTGCGTCTGTACGATCGCCTGTTCCGTTCGGCCAACCCTGAGAAGGCCGAAGACAGCGCCAGTTTCCTGGACAACATCAACCCTGACTCCCTGCAAGTCCTCACCGGTTGTCGTGCTGAACCCTCGCTGGGCAATGCACAGCCGGAAGACCGTTTCCAGTTCGAGCGCGAAGGCTACTTCGTCGCGGATATCAAGGACTCGAAACCGGGCGCTCCGGTATTCAACCGTACCGTGACCTTGCGTGATTCGTGGGGCCAGTGATTCCAGGAAATGACTAAAGTGCTATCGATCTACAACACGCTCACCAAGAGCAAAGAAGTCTTCAAGCCGCTGGATGGCAACAATGTGCGCATGTACGTCTGCGGGATGACCGTGTACGACTACTGCCACATTGGCCACGGCCGCAGCATGGTCGCGTTTGACCTGGTGACCCGCTGGTTGCGGTTCAGCGGTTATAACCTGACGTATGTGCGCAACATCACCGACATTGAAGACAAGATCATCAATCGGGCCAAGGAGAACGGCGAGCCGTTCGACGTGCTGACCGAGCGCATGATCACCGCGATGCACGAGGACGAGGCGCGCCTCAATATCCTCAAACCGGACATGGAACCGCGGGCCACCGATCATATTCCGGGCATGCTGAGCATGATCCAGACCTTGATCGACAAGGGTTACGCCTACGCCCCGGGCAATGGCGACGTGTACTACCGCGTCGCCAAGTTCATGGGCTACGGCAAGCTGTCGCGCAAGAAGATCGAAGACCTGCGTATCGGCGCGCGGATCGAAGTTGATGAGTCGAAACAGGACCCGCTGGACTTCGTGCTGTGGAAAGGCGCCAAGCCGGGCGAGCCGAGCTGGCCTTCGCCGTGGGGCGATGGTCGTCCGGGCTGGCACATCGAGTGCTCGGTGATGTCGACCTGCTGCCTCGGTGAGACCTTCGATATTCATGGCGGCGGCAGCGACCTCGAGTTCCCGCACCACGAAAACGAAATCGCCCAGAGCGAAGCGGCCACCGGCAAGACCTACGCCAATGCGTGGATGCATTGCGGCATGATTCGCATCAATGGCGAGAAGATGTCCAAGTCCTTGAACAACTTCTTCACCATTCGCGACGTGCTGGAAAAGTACCACCCGGAAGTCGTGCGTTACCTGCTGGTGTCGAGCCACTACCGCAGCGCGATCAACTACTCGGAAGACAACCTCAAGGACGCCAAAGGCGCACTCGAGCGTTTCTACCACGCGTTGAAAGGCCTGCCGAACGTGGCCCCGGCTGGCGGCGAAGCCTTTGTCGAGCGCTTCACCCTGGTGATGAACGACGACTTCGGCACGCCGGAAGCCTGCGCGGTGCTGTTCGAAATGGTGCGCGAGATCAACCGTCTGCGTGAGAGCGATCTTGATGCGGCGGCAGGTCTGGCAGCGCGCTTGAAAGAACTGGCGAGCGTGTTGGGCGTATTGCAGCTTGAGGCCGATGACTTCTTGCAGGCCGGCGCTGAAGGGCGGGTAGATGCGGCTGAAGTTGATGCGCTGATTGTTGCGCGTCTGGCGGCTCGTGCGGCTAAAGACTGGGCCGAATCCGACCGCATCCGCGACCAGCTCACCGCCATGGGCGTGGTGCTGGAAGACGGGAAGGGCGGTACGACCTGGCGTTTGGCTGACTGATCGCGTTATTCGCTACAAAACAAAACCCGCCTTGTGCGGGTTTTTGTTTTTTGGGGAGGGCTGAAGTGCAGCACTGGCATCGGCTGATGCCATCGCGGGCAAGCCTTGCTCCTACGGGGCGGAGTCGTTCACTGAACTTGTGTACGGCGCAATCCTGGAGGAGCAAGGCTTGCCCGCGATTGACTGCGCAGCAGTCAGCTTTCCGACTGGCGCAACCGCTTATATAGGGTATTGCGGCTAACGCCCAACCTCCGGGCCAAATGCGAGATATTCCCCCCAGCCGCCCGCAACTGCCGATTCAAATCCTCTACATCATTCAAATCCACCGCCAGAGTCTCCGGCGTATCCACTGGCTCCATCTCCAGATCGACAAAAAAATCATCCGGCAAATGCTCCGGTCGCACCGGTTGTTCCTCGGCCATGGCCAGCGCCACCTGCATCACGCTGCTGACCTGGCGCAAATTCCCCGGCCACGGGTGACGGCCGAACAACTCCAACACTTCACGGCTCAACCCGGCCCACTGCGACGGCTCGCGGTGTTGTTCCCACAAGCGCTTGAACAGCGCCTGCTTGTCGCTACGTTCCCGTAGCGGCGGCAACTCCAGGGTGAGTCCGCCAATGCGGTAATACAGGTCTTCACGAAACCGCCCCAGTTGCACTTGCTCGCGCAACGCACGGTTAGTCGCCGAAATAATCCGGATATCGACCGGGAACAGCTCGCTGCTGCCCACCGGCTGCACGCAGCGTTCCTGCAAGACCCTCAATAACCGAGCCTGCGTCGGCAACGGCATGTCGCCGATTTCATCGAGGAAGAGGGTGCCTTTATCCGCCTTGCGAATCAGCCCGATGCTGCCTTTCTGATTGGCGCCGGTGAACGCGCCTTTCTCGTAGCCGAACAACTCAGATTCCACCAGTTCGGCGGGGATCGCTGCGCAGTTGACGGCAATGAACGGTTTTTTGCTTCGGGAGCTGGCCTGATGCAAGGCTTTGACGAACACTTCCTTGCCGACCCCGGTTTCCCCGTGAATCAACAGTGGAATGTCTTTTTCCAGCAGGCGTTCGGCTTGCCGCACGGCTTTTTCCACGCGGCTGTCGCCGAAGTGCAGGGTGTTGAGGCTGACAGCTTCGAGTGCCGCCACGGCTGACTCGGCGCTCTTGGGTTCAGAAAACAGTCGCGCCTGAATCGGCACTAGTTTCGGCCGCCTCAACAGGCATTGAAAGCGGTTGCGTCCCGACGCTTGCAGGGCAAACGGCAGACCGTCGGGCTGGTTCAGCAATTCCAGCAGGGACACCTTGAACAGACTCTCGACGCTGACCCGCGACAGGCTGATGCCCAATAGATTGTCGGCCCGGCGATTGGCGGACAGCACCTGGCCCGTCTCATCGAAGATCAACAGCCCGGCCCATTGGCTGTCGAGGTTGTTCAATCCGGTGTTGAAGGTCAGTTGAAAATGCTGGCCATGGAACAGGTTGAGAATCAGCCGGTTTTCCACGGTCTGGCTCATCATTTTGACCATGCCCAAGGTGTGCGACGGCGGCAGGTAGCTGTCGCTGGACACATCCAGCACCGCGATGACTTTGCGCTCGGCATCGAAAATCGGCGCGGCGGAACCGGTCATGAAGCGGTTGGCTTTCAGAAAGTGTTCATCGTGCTCAATGTGCACGGCTTGCTCGCAAGCCAGCGCGGTGCCGATGGCGTTAGTGCCGCTGCAACGCTCCATCCAGCTGGCGCCGGCGCTGAAACCGCGGGTCAGGCTCGGCTCGATAAATCGCTGGGTGCCCCATGACGTCAGGACCTGGCCTTGATTGTCGGCGAGCATGATCAGGCAGTTGGAATTGCTCAGGATGTTTTCGTAATAGGGCAGCACTTCCTGGTGCGTGGTCTGCACCAGCGAATGTTGGCTTTCCAGCAATTGTGCGATGCCTTCGGCCGGCAGTTGATCGAACGCCGGGACGCTCTGATGGTTGAGGCCGAACGCGCGGCAGCGGGACCAGGAGTCCTGAATGACGGCGTCGTGGGAGAGCGGCGAGGCGGGTGCGGCCATGGCAGTCGATCTCTGAGCAAGCTTTTATTGTTTTTATGGGGTTTACCCACCACGTCGAAATTCTCACGTGATGTTTCTGACACGCCACAGGCCTGTAGGAGCCCGGCTTGCCGGCGATGGCGATTTCGGTGACGCCATCGCCGGCAAGCCGGGCTCCTACAGGGCGCGTGAACAGTCCGTAGAGTGTTGTTCACTATTGTTCATTGTCAACGGCTGGATTGTTCAATTGTTCAGTCGCGGTTGTTCATTTCTGTTCAGCAACGAAAGCGATGACTCCGCTCACTCACGGATTTTCAAGTCAGATCAAAGGTTTGCAATTTTTGGCACGAAAGTCGCTCTGTAGCTCCGGTCGCTTGACTCCAAATAATAAAAAAGGCCGAGCCATGTCATTAACCCTGGAGCACGTCAGCCGCACCGTCGAGGGCCAGACCTGGATCGACGATGCCTGCCTGAGTTTTGAACCCGGTTCCTTCAACGTTTTGCTCGGGCGCACGCTGTCCGGCAAAACCAGTCTGATGCGCCTGATGGCCGGTCTGGACAAGCCCGACAGCGGCCGCATCCTGATGAATGGCGTCGACGTCACCCAGCGCCCGGTGCGGCTGCGTAACGTGTCGATGGTCTATCAACAGTTCATCAATTACCCGACCATGACCGTCTTCGAGAACATTGCCTCGCCATTGCGCCAGGGCGGTGTGTCCAATGAATTGATCCAGAGCAAAGTGCTGGAAACCGCGAAGATGCTGCGCATCGAGAAGTTCCTCCAGCGCCATCCCCTCGAACTGTCCGGCGGCCAGCAACAGCGCACGGCCATGGCCCGCGCGCTGGTCAAAGATGCCGAGTTGATCCTGTTCGACGAGCCACTGGTCAACCTCGATTACAAGCTGCGCGAAGAACTGCGCCAGGAGATGCGCGAGCTGTTCAAGGCGCGGCACACCATCGCGATTTACGCCACCACCGAACCCAACGAAGCCTTGGCGCTGGGCGGCACCACCACGATTCTTCACGAGGGCCGGGTGATCCAGAGCGGCAAGTCGTCCGAGGTGTATCACCAGCCGCAAAGCGTGCTGGCGGCGGAGCTGTTTTCCGAGCCGCCGATCAACCTGATGCCGGGGCGCATTGCCGGTAACGAAGTCAGCTTCGCCAACTTCGTGCATTTTCCGTTGAACGTCGACCTGCGTCCGGTGGGCGAGGGCGAGTTCCGCTTTGGCGTGCGTCCGAGCCACATCTCGCTGGTGCCGAGCAACGACGATGACCTAGAGCTGGCCGTGACCGTTGAGGTGGCCGAGATCAGTGGTTCGGAAACCTTCCTGCATGTGCGCAACGAGCATTTTTTGCTGGTACTGCACTTGCCTGGCGTTCACGAATACGACGTCGATGCGCCGATCCGCATTTATATCCCGACCCATAAACTGTTTGTGTTCGATGCGCAGGGGCGTTTGATCCAGGCGCCCGGCCGCCGTATTGCGAGGGTTGCCTGATGGCCGAAATCCGTTTGCAGAACCTCGCCCACAGCTACACCAAAACCCCGGCCGGACCCGAGGATTACGCGATCCGCGAGATGGACCACGTTTGGGAACAAGGCGGAGCCTATGCGTTGCTCGGGCCTTCGGGGTGTGGCAAGTCAACCTTGCTCAACATCATTTCCGGGCTGCTCAGCCCCTCTCAAGGGCATGTGTTGTTCGACGGCAAAGCGGTCAACAACCTCACGCCGGAGAAGCGCAACATCGCCCAGGTTTTTCAGTTCCCGGTGGTCTACGACACCATGACGGTGTTCGATAACCTGGCGTTTCCGCTGCGTAATCAGGGCATGGCCGAGGCGAAAATTCACACCAAGGTGCAAGAAATTGCCGAGGTGCTGGACCTGCAGGCGCTGCTGAGCAAAAAGGCCAGTAACCTCACCGCCGACGAAAAGCAGAAAGTCTCCATGGGCCGTGGGCTGGTGCGCGATGACGTCTCGGCGATCCTGTTTGACGAACCGCTGACCGTGATCGACCCGCACCTGAAGTGGAAGCTGCGGCGCAAGCTCAAGCAGATTCACGAGCAGTTCAACATCACCATGGTCTACGTCACCCACGATCAGCTTGAGGCCTCGACCTTCGCTGACAAAATTGCGGTGATGTACGGCGGGCAAATCGTGCAATTCGGTACGCCGCGAGAATTGTTCGAACGACCGAGTCACACCTTTGTCGGCTATTTCATCGGCAGCCCGGGGATGAACCTGATCGAGGTCAAGCCGCAATCGGGTGGCGTGGGGTTCGCCTCGACGCATCTACCGTTGTCTGAAGCTCAACAGAAACGCATCGCCGAATCCGAGTGGGAAACCCTCAAGGTCGGTATTCGTCCAGAGTTCGTGCATGTGTGGGAAGAACCCTTTGATGACGCGATGAAGGCGCAGGTCGTGCACATCGAAGACCTCGGCACCTACAAGATCCTGACCCTGAACCTCGACGGTGCGCCATTGAAAGTGCGCCTGGCCGAAGATAAACCGGTGCCTGAAGGCACGGCGTACATCAGTTTCCCGGCGCAGTGGTTGATGGTGTATGCGGACGATTACCTGCTGGAGACACAGCCATGAACAAGGTGCAAAACAACAAGGCCTGGTGGCTGGTGTTGCCGGTGTTCCTGCTGGTGGCGTTCAGTGCGGTGATCCCGATGATGACGGTGGTCAACTATTCGGTGCAGGACATTTTCGACCAGTCCAGCCGCTATTTCGTCGGTGCCGACTGGTACAGGCAAGTTCTGCTCGATCCGCGCCTGCATGACTCGCTGTTGCGGCAGTTCATCTACTCCGGCTGCGTGCTGCTGATCGAAATCCCGCTGGGCATCGCCATCGCCCTGACGATGCCGACCAAGGGGCGCTGGTCGTCGCTGGTGCTGATCATTCTGGCGATTCCGTTGCTGATTCCATGGAACGTGGTCGGCACGATCTGGCAGATTTTTGGACGGGCCGACATCGGCCTGCTCGGTTCGAGCCTCAATGCGATGGGCGTCAGCTACAACTATGCGGCGAACACCATGGACGCCTGGGTCACGGTGCTGGTGATGGACGTGTGGCATTGGACGTCGTTGGTGGCGCTGTTGTGCTTCTCCGGTTTGCGGGCGATTCCGGACGTGTATTACCAGGCCGCGCGGATTGATCGGGCCTCGGCCTGGGCAGTGTTCCGTCACATCCAGTTGCCCAAGCTGAAAAGCGTGCTGTTGATCGCGGTGATGCTGCGGTTCATGGACAGTTTCATGATCTACACCGAGCCGTTCGTGCTGACCGGTGGTGGACCGGGGAATGCCACGACGTTCTTGAGTCAGACATTAACCCAGATGGCCGTAGGGCAATTCGACCTGGGGCCGGCAGCGGCGTTCTCGCTGGTGTACTTCCTGATCATCCTGTTGGTGTCCTGGCTGTTCTACACCGCCATGACTCACTCTGACGCCAACCGCTGAGGCCCGCCATGAGCAAGAGAAAGCTGATTCCGTTGCTGATCTACATCCTGTTCCTGCTGGTGCCGATCTACTGGCTGTTGAACATGTCGTTCAAGAGCAACACCGAAATTCTCGGCGGCCTGACGTTGTTCCCCGCGGATTTCACCTTGCATAACTACAAGGTGATTTTCACTGATCCGGCCTGGTACACCGGTTACCTCAACTCGCTGTATTACGTGAGCCTGAACACGGTGATCGCCTTGAGCGTGGCACTGCCGGCGGCGTATGCGTTTTCACGCTATCGCTTCCTCGGCGACAAGCACCTGTTCTTCTGGCTGCTGACCAACCGCATGGCGCCGCCGGCGGTGTTCCTGTTGCCGTTCTTCCAGCTGTATTCCTCGATCGGCCTGTTTGACACCCACATCGCTGTGGCGCTGGCGCACTGCTTGTTTAACGTGCCGTTGGCGGTGTGGATTCTTGAGGGCTTCATGTCCGGTGTTCCCAAGGAAATCGACGAAACCGCCTACATCGACGGCTATAGTTTCCCCAAGTTTTTCGTGAAGATTTTTATCCCGCTGATCGGCTCCGGCATCGGCGTCACGGCGTTTTTCTGCTTCATGTTTTCCTGGGTTGAATTGTTGTTGGCGCGCACGCTCACGTCGGTCAACGCCAAGCCGATTGCAGCGGTGATGACCCGCACGGTTTCGGCGTCGGGCATCGATTGGGGCGTGCTGGCGGCGGCAGGGGTGTTGACTATTCTGCCAGGCATGCTGGTGATCTGGTTTGTTCGCAACCACGTGGCCAAGGGCTTTGCCCTGGGTCGGGTATGAGGAACTGATGATGGAATGGATGAGTTGGACAGTCCCCACCGCGGCGTTCTTCATCGTCATTGGCCTGATTCTGGTGGGCATGACGACCTGGGAATTGCGTTCGCCGAGCATTCTTCGGCGGGGTTTGTTGCCGATTGCCACCACCCGTGGCGATCGGCTGTTTATCGGTCTTCTCGGCAGCGCCTACCTGCATTTGCTGGTAATCGGCGTCACCGACTGGAGCATCTGGGTAGCGTCCGCGTTGTCCCTGGTGTGGCTGTTGGCTGTGATGCGTTGGGGCTAGTCGAATCGCTCGGCAATGGTGTCCCGAAACCCAAACAGGAGGTCTCTATGTTCGACAAAAACAATAAGCTGCGACATAGCATTTCATTGGCAGCCATGCTGGCACTCAGTGGGTTGAGCGCTGCGGCCTGGGCCGATGCCTATGAAGACGCTGCGAAGAAATGGATCGGCAGTGAATTCAAGCCATCCACGTTGACAGCCGATCAACAGCTGGAAGAACTGAAGTGGTTCATCAAGGCGGCGGAGCCGTTTCGCGGGATGAGTATCAAAGTGGTTTCGGAAACCATCGCCACCCACGAATATGAGTCCAAGGTCCTGGCCAAGGCCTTCACCGAGATCACTGGCATCAAGCTGACCCACGACTTGCTGCAGGAAGGCGACGTGGTGGAAAAGCTGCAGACCGTGATGCAATCGGACAAGAGCATCTATGACGGCTGGGTCAACGACTCGGACTTGATCGGTACTCACTTCCGCTACGGCAAGACTGAATCGATCACCGATCTGATGGCCAACGAAGGCAAGAACTTCACCTCGCCGACGCTGGACATCAAGGACTTCATTGGCATCTCCTTTACCACGGCCCCGGACGGCAAGCTCTATCAGCTGCCTGACCAGCAATTTGCCAACCTCTACTGGTTCCGCGCTGACTGGTTTGAGCGGCCAGAGCTGAAAGCCAAGTTCAAGGAAAAGTACGGCTACGAATTGGGCGTGCCGGTGAACTGGTCAGCCTATGAAGACATCGCCAAATTCTTCAGCGAAGACGTCAAGGAAATCGACGGCAAGCGGGTCTACGGGCACATGGACTATGGCAAGAAAGACCCGTCCCTGGGCTGGCGCTTCACCGATGCCTGGTTCTCCATGGCCGGTGCCGGCGACAAGGGCATTCCCAACGGCTTGCCGGTGGACGAGTGGGGCATTCGGGTTGAAGATTGCCACCCGGTGGGCTCCAGCGTGACCCGCGGCGGCGACACCAACGGGCCGGCGGCGGTCTTCGCCACCCAGAAATACGTCGACTGGCTCAAGGCCTATGCACCACCGGAAGCGGCGGGCATGACCTTCTCCGAGGCCGGTCCGGTGCCGGCCCAAGGCAACATTGCCCAACAGATTTTCTGGTACACCGCGTTCACCGCCGACATGACCAAGCCGGGCCTGCCGGTGGTAAACGCCGATGGCACGCCGAAATGGCGCATGGCGCCGTCGCCGCGCGGTCCCTACTGGGAAGAGGGCATGAAGCTGGGGTATCAGGACGTGGGATCCTGGACGTTCCTGAAGTCCACGCCTGAGAAACAGAAACTCGCCGCCTGGCTCTATGCGCAGTTCGTGACCTCGAAAACCGTGTCGCTGAAAAAAACCGTCGTCGGCCTGACACCGATTCGCGAGTCGGACATCAACTCGCAAGCGATGACCGACCTGGCACCGAAGCTCGGTGGTCTGGTGGAGTTCTACCGCAGCCCGGCCCGCGTGCAATGGACCCCGACCGGGACCAACGTGCCGGACTATCCGCGTCTGGCGCAATTGTGGTGGAGCCACATCGCCGAAGCGGCCAGCGGCGAGAAAACCCCACAACAGGCGTTGGACGGTCTGGCCAAGGATCAGGACGCCATCATGTCCCGTCTGGAACGTTCGAAAGCGCAAACCACCTGCGCACCGAAAATGAACCCCGAGCGCGATGCGCAATACTGGTTCGATCAACCGGGTGCACCGAAGCCGAAACTGGCGAACGAGAAGCCTAAGGGTGAAACGGTGAACTACAACGAGCTGCTGAAGTCGTGGGCCAACGCGCCTAAGTAAGCTTCTGTACCGAGAAAAGTGAACGGCACCGAAAGGTGCCGTTTTTGTTTGTGCCTGATCCATTGTTATCGCGAGCAGGCTCGCTCCCCCAGGGGGATTGGCGGTGCGTGGGTAATCGCATTCCAATGTGGGCGCGAGCCTGCTCACGATGTTGTTATGCGGGTTCATGCAAATAATTCAGGTCAACGCCGCCAGTTGTTGCACTGTCTCCGGAAACCGCTCAACCAGCCGGATCAATGTAGTGGCCTGAGCGTTTGGCTTCGCTCGTCCTTGCTCCCAGTTCTCCAGTGTCCTGGTGTTCGTACGCAGATACATCGCAAACACCGGCCGGGACAGATTCAGTTGCTGGCGGATGCCAACCACTTCTTCTGCTGTGATCGAGGCAAGTTTGGCCAGTTTCACCTTGTGAGTCCGCAGTGTGACCTTACCTTGGCGCTCCTCGGCCAAGGCTTCGAACCCCTCTGCCAATTCGGAAAAAATGTCACGTTTCATCGTTCGTTCTCGCTTTGATTTCTCGATAAAGCATTTCTTTAAGCAGCTTTTTCTGTGGTGGCGTCAGATCGTCCTGTTCGTTTTTGCCATACAAGGTAAAGAGCCAGAACTGGTCAAAACCGGACCACCAGTAATAAATCACCCTCAGTCCGCCGCGCTTGCCCTTGTTACGTCGCTCGTCCACTACTCGAATCTTGCGCAACCCTCCGGTGCCTTCGACGACATCTCCTGCTTGCGGGTTTTGCAGCAGTTCCTGCTGGAACCTGTGAAACAGATCGTCATCCAGATAGTCACTGCGATATTTTTCAAATACGGGTAGTTCGATAAATAGAGCATCCATGTTCTGTACGTTACCTGCGTATATTTCTATCACAAGAATCGAATAGGTCAAGGCTTCTGTTCCTGCCAATTCGGTCAAGTCATTACGGTAAGCTGCAGGGCAGGATCGGGATGTAGGACGCGGCTGAATTGCCTGCGGGGCTATTCTGGATGTCGGGGAGGAGAGGGGAGGGTCTTGAAACCTCAAACGCAAAAACGGCACCCGAAGGTGCCGTTTCTGTTTTTCTACCGAGTGTCGCCTAAGCGATCAACCCGCCAACCCGGCCTGCTGAACCAGGACCAGCAATGGCTGCGGATACAGACCCAGGAAGAACGCCAGTGCCGCGATAGCCAGCAGCATCACGCCGCCTGCACGTTGTTCCCAGTGCAGTTGCGCATCGTGGCGACGCAGGTTCGGCTCGATCAGGAACAGAGTGACCATCACACGCAGGTAGTAGAAAACGCCGATGGCGCTGCCCAGTACCAGGGAACCGACCAGCCACCACTGATGGGACTCGACGCCGGTTGCGATGATGTAGAACTTGCCGATGAAGCCCGCGGTCAGCGGGATACCGGCCAGGGACAGCATCATCACGGTCAGCACGGCGGTCAGGTACGGACGGCGCCAGAACAGGCCGCGGTATTCGTACAGGGCATCGGCGTCACGGCCGTTGTACGGCGAGGACATCAGGGTGATCACGCCGAACGCGCCGAGGCTGGTGATCACGTAGGTGACCAGGTATACGCCGATGGCTTCCACGGCCAGACCCTTGCTCGCCACCAGGGCGATCAGCAGGTAACCGAAGTGCGCGATGGACGAGTAACCCAGCAGACGCTTGAGGTTGCTTTGGGTCAGAGCCAGCAGGTTACCGAACAGGATCGACGCGATGGCTATGATGGTCAGTACGTCGCTCAGCACACCGCTGCTTGCCGCTGGCGAGATCTGGAACAGACGCACCATCACTGCGAACACGGCAACTTTGGACGCGGTGGCCAGGAACGCGGCCACCGGTGCCGGAGCACCTTCGTACACGTCCGGAGTCCAGAGGTGGAACGGTACCAGCGACAGCTTGAACGCCAGGCCGATCAGCATCATGCCCAGGCCCAGTTGCGCCAGCGAGCTTGGCAGACCAGTAGCCGCCAGCGCCTGGCCGATACCGACGAAGCTCAGGCTGCCCGAATCGGCGTACAGCAGCGCCATACCGAACAACAGGAACGCAGAACCGGCGGCCGACAGCACCATGTACTTGATACCGGCTTCCAGCGAACGCTTGTTGAAGAAGGCATAAGCCACCAGACCATAGACCGGCACCGACAGCAGTTCCAGACCGATGAACAACCCGGCCAGGTGCTGCGCGCTGACCAGAACCAGGCCACCGGCGGCGGACATCAGGATCAGCAGGTACAGTTCTTCACGGTTGCCCGGGTAACCCGAACCGCCATCGCCGAGGTAGGCGTGGGCAAGGGTCACACAAGCGAGCGTGGCGACCAGGATCAGCGCCATGTACAAGCAAGCGAAGCTATCGATTTGCAGCAGTGGGGTCACGGCCAATGGCGCGACTTTCAGGGCTGGCAGGATCGACAGCAACGCCAGGTTCAGACCTGCCACCGAAATCAGGAAGGTCTGCGAGTGGTTGCGGCGCCAGGCAATCGCCAGCATCACCACGATGATCGTGGCGCTGGTGATCAACAACGGCGCTAGCGCGATAAAGTGTTGAGTCGTGAATTCCATAGCGCTCTTACCGGGCCGAAGCGAGTTGAGTGAAGGCGGTGCCGAGCCACTGCTGCACGCCATGCATCGTTGCGGCAGAGGTGTCGAGGAACGGTTGCGGGTACACGCCGATGTAAATCAGCAGCGCCGCCAGACCGACCACCATGATCAGTTCGCGACCATCCATGCCATGCATCACCGCGTCCGACTTGGACGGGCCGAAGTAGGCACGGTGGATCATGATCAGCGAGTAGACCGAACCGAACACCAGGCCGGACGTTGCGATCACGGTGATCCACGGCGCAGCGGGGAAAGTGCCGATCAGGATCAGGAACTCACCGACGAAGTTACCGGTACCCGGCAAGCCCAGCGACGCGGCTGCGAAGAACAGGCTGATGGCCGGCAGGTAAGCGATCTTCGACCACAAACCACCCATTTCACGCATGTCGCGGGTGTGAGTGCGTTCGTACAACTGACCACTGAGGATAAAGAGTGCCGCCGCCGACAGACCGTGTGCCAGCATCTGCATCACCGCGCCCTGCAGCGCCAGTTGGCTGCCGGAGTAGATGCCGATCAACACGAAGCCCATGTGGGAAACGGAGGAGTAGGCGATCAGACGCTTGATGTCGGTTTGGGCGAAGGCCAGGAACGCACCGTAGAAGATCCCGATCAGACCCAGGGTCATGGCGAACGGCGCGAACTCGGCCGAGGCATTCGGGAACAGCGGCAGGGCGAAACGAAGAAGGCCGTAAGCCGCCGTCTTCAACAAGATACCGGCCAGGTCGACCGAACCCGCGGTTGGCGCCTGGGCGTGAGCGTCAGGCAACCAGGAGTGGAACGGTACGACGGGCAGCTTGACCGCGAAGGCGATGAAGAAGCCGAGCATCAGGATGTACTCGGTGGTCATCGACATCTTGGTTTTCAACAGGTCGGCGTAGTTGAAAGTAATCACGCCGGTGTCGTTGAAGTTGACCAGGACCAGACCCAGGATCGCCACCAACATGATCAGGCCGGATGCCTGAGTGAAGATGAAGAACTTGGTCGCTGCGTAGATCCGGGTTTTCTTGCCGTCCGAAGAACTGTGACCCCAGAGCGCGATGAGGAAGTACATCGGCACCAGCATCATTTCCCAGAAGAAGAAGAACATGAACAGGTCGAGGGCGAGGAACACGCCGACGACACCGCCCAGGATCCACATAAGGTTCAGGTGGAAGAAGCCAACGTGACGTTGAATTTCTTTCCACGAGCAGAGGACCGAGAGCACGCCCAGCAGACCGGTCAGCATGATCATCAGCAGCGACAGGCCGTCGAGGGCCAGGTGCACGCTGATGCCAAAGCGCTCGATCCAGATGTGCTTGAACTCAAGCGCCCAGGTCGGATCGGCGCCAGGCGCCGGGGCAAATGAATAGTCACCGTTGGCCCACAGCCAAAGGCCGAGGGAGAGCAACAGGGACATGGTGATCAGCGCAATCCAGCGGGGGAGGGTGGCGCCGAAGCGCTCACCCATCCAGCACAGCAGGCCGCCGATGAAGGGGATCAGGATTAGCCAAGGCAGAATCATGACGGGCTCAATTCCTTTCGCAAGTTCGCAAGGTTCATATTCAGACCGCTACCAGCACGATGGCGCCGATGACCAGCACGGAGCCGGCTGCCATCGATGCCGCGTACCAACGCAGTTGACCGGTTTCGGTACGGCTCAGGGCGGTGTGGCCGCCTTTGGCCATACGCGGGATCAGACCGATGGTCTGGTCGAGCGGGTCTCTGCGCAGTACGTGGCTGATCGCAAGGTATGGCTTGACGAACAGTTTGTCGTAGATCCAGTCGAAGCCCCAGGCAGCGAACCACCAGGCCGAAAGGAAGCGGCCGATGCCGCTGTTGGCGATTGCAGTGACGAAACGACGCTTGCCGAGGAACAGCAGCGCGGCCAGCAGGATACCGGCCAGGGCGATGGCGCCCGAAGCGATTTCCAGACTGTGCTTGGCTTCGCCGCCGGCATGGCCGACGCTTTCCGGCAACACACCGTGCAGCGGCGGAACGATCATGGCGCCGACGAAGGTCGACAGCACGATCAGCACCGACAGCGGCAGCCAGTGAGCGATGCCGTGACCGGCGTGCGCTTCGGTCTTCGCTTCACCGTGGAACGCGATGAAGATCAGGCGGAAGGTGTACAGCGAAGTCATGAACGCGCCGACCAGACCTGCGTACAGCAGACCGTGGTTGCCGCTGGCGAACGCTTCCCAGAGGATTTCGTCCTTGGAGTAGAAACCGGCGGTTACCAGTGGCAGGGCAGACAGTGCCGCACCGCCGACGATGAAGCTGGTGTAAGCCAGCGGCAGCTTCTTCCACAGACCGCCCATCTTGAAGATGTTCTGCTCGTGGTGGCAGGCAACGATCACCGCACCGGAGGCAAGGAACAGCAGCGCCTTGAAGAAGGCGTGGGTCATCAGGTGGAAGATCGCGCCGTCCCAGGCACCAACGCCCAGGGCCAGGAACATATAGCCGATCTGGCTCATGGTCGAGTAGGCGAGGATACGTTTGATGTCGGTTTGAACCAGTGCGGCAAAACCGGCGAGTACCAGGGTCACGCCGCCGACGATGCCGACGAGGTGCAGGATGTCCGGGGCCAACGCAAAGAGGCCGTGGGTACGGGCGATCAGGTAAACGCCAGCGGTCACCATGGTCGCAGCGTGGATCAGTGCCGAAACCGGGGTAGGACCGGCCATCGCATCCGCCAGCCAGGTTTGCAGTGGCAGTTGCGCGGATTTACCGACAGCGCCGCCCAGCAGCATCAGGGTGGCCATGACCATCCAGAAGTCGCCGGCCTGGAATTTCTGCGGTGCCAGCACCAGCAGTTCCTGGACGTTCAGCGTGCCCAGTTGGGCGAACAGGATGAACAGGCCGATGGCCATGAACACGTCGCCGATACGGGTCACGATGAATGCCTTGAGTGCCGCGTTACCGTTGTTGCGGTTGCTGTAGTAGAAACCGATCAACAGGTAAGAGCACAGGCCCACGCCTTCCCAGCCGAAGTACAGGAACAACAGGTTATCGCCCAGGACCAGGAACAGCATGCTGGCGATAAACAGGTTGGTGTAGGCGAAGAAGCGCGAGTAACCGGCTTCACCGCGCATGTACCAGGACGCGAACAGGTGGATCAGGAAGCCGACGCCGACCACCACACCGAGCATGGTCAGGGACAGACCATCCAGATACAACGCGAAGTTCGGCGTAAAGCCTTCCACCGCCATCCACTGCCACAACACTTGCGTGTAGTGACCGCCTTCAGGTGGCGCAACGTTGAACTGCCAGATCACATAAGCAGTGACGATGGCCGACAGGCCGATGGAACCGACGCCGATCAGCGCCGACAGGTTTTCCGAAAAACGGCCGCGTGAGAACGCCAGCAGCAGGAAACCTATGAGAGGGAATACGAAAGTCAGATAGAGAAGATTCATCCGCGCATCTCGCTGGCAGCGTCGATATCGAGAGTGTGGAAGCGGCGATATAGCTGCAACAGAATCGCCAGGCCAATACTGGCCTCGGCGGCTGCCAGGCTGATCACCAGGATGAACATGATCTGTCCATCCGGCTGCGCCCAGCGGCTACCGGCAACGATGAACGCCAGTGCGGAGGCATTCATCATGACCTCCAGGCTCATCAGCACGAAGAGAATGTTGCGGCGGACCATCAGGCCGACCAGACCGAGGCAGAACAGGATGCCGGCGACCGCCAGACCATGCTCCATAGGGATAGCAGGCATCGTCATTGCTCCTTGGCTTCGTTGCGGCCCAAGTGGAACGCCGTGACGGCTGCAGCAAGCAGCAACATCGAGGCGAGTTCGACCACCAGCAGATACGGACCGAACAGGCTGATGCCCACGGCCTTGGCGTCTACGGTGGTGTGGCCGACAGCCTGACCGCTGGAATGGCTGAACAGCACATACAGCAGTTCACCCAGCAGCAATGCGCCGAGAATCACCGGGCCGAGCCAGATGCCGGGCTTGAGCCAGACGCGCTCTTGCTGAACCGAGGCCGGGCCCAGGTTCAGCATCATCACCACGAACACGAATAGCACCATGATGGCGCCAGCGTAGGCGATCACTTCCAGGACACCGGCAAACGGTGCGCCGAGGGCGAAGAACGTCATGGCCACGGCGATCAGCGAAATGATCAGGTAGAGCAGGGCGTGCACAGGGTTGGTGTTGGTGATCACGCGAAGCGTGGACACCACAGCGATACCCGATGCGAAATAGAAAGCGAATTCCATCTTTCTTCCTTAAGGCAGCAAGCTCTTCACGTTGATCGGCTGGGCTTCGTTTTGCGCGGAGCCTTTCGGCTTCCCGGCAATCGCCATACCTGCAACACGATAGAAGTTGTAATCAGGGTTTTTGCCGGGGCCGGAGATCAGCAGATCTTCTTTCTCGTAAACCAGGTCCTGACGTTTGAACTCGGCCATCTCGAAATCCGGGGTCAGCTGGATCGCGGTGGTCGGGCAGGCTTCCTCGCAGAGGCCGCAGAAAATGCAGCGCGAAAAGTTGATGCGGAAGAAGTCCGGGTACCAGCGACCGTCTTCGGTTTCAGCTTTCTGCAGCGAGATGCAGCCAACCGGGCACGCCACTGCGCACAGGTTGCAAGCTACACAACGCTCTTCGCCATCAGGGTCGCGGGTCAGGACGATACGGCCACGGTAGCGCGGCGGCAGGTACACGGCTTCTTCCGGGTACTGCAGCGTGTCGCGCTTGCGGAAGGCGTGGCCGAAAATCATCACCAGGCTGCGAAGCTGGGTGAAGAAGCCATGCACGATGTCAAATATGTACTTCATGATTCTCTATCCTCACTGAGCCGCGACGGCGGGCGTGTTGAGCAACACGATCGCAGCGGTCACCAGCATGTTGACGAGGGTCAGCGGCAGGCAGAACTTCCAGCTGAAATCCATCACTTGGTCATACCGTGGGCGCGGAATCGAGGCGCGCAACAGGATGAAGATCATGATGAAGAACGCGGTTTTGAGCGCGAACCAGATGAACGGGATCTGCGGCAGAATGCCGAACGGACCGTGCCAGCCACCGAAGAACAAGGTCACCAGCAGCGCCGAAATCAGCACGATGCCGATGTACTCGCCGACGAAGAACATGCCCCATTTCATGCCGGCGTATTCAATGTGGTAACCGTCGGCCAGTTCCTGTTCCGCTTCCGGCTGGTCGAACGGGTGACGGTGAGTCACGGCGACGCCAGCGATGAAGAAGGTCAGGAAACCGAAGATCTGCGGAATGATGAACCACAGGTTCTGGGCCTGGTAATCAACGATGTCGCGCATGTTGAACGAGCCGACCTGGATCACGATACCCATCAACGACAGGCCCATGAACACTTCGTACGACACAGTTTGCGCCGAGGCCCGCAAGCTGCCCAACAGGGCGAACTTGTTGTTACTCGACCAACCGGCGAACAACACCGCGTAGACCGACAGACCGGCCATGGCGAAGAAGAACAGGATGCCGATGTTCAGATCCGCCACGCCCCAGGTCGGGGTGATCGGGATGATCGCAAAGGCAATCAGCAGGGCGCTCATGGCCACGACCGGTGCCAAGGTGAAGATCATCTTGTCGGCGAACGGCGGGGTCCAGTCTTCCTTGAAGAACATCTTGATCATGTCGGCGGCGATCTGGAACGCGCCGAACGGGCCGACGCGGTTCGGACCGTAACGGTCCTGCCAGAGGGCGAGCAAACGACGCTCGACCCAGCTGAGCAACGCGCCGCACACCACCACGGCGAGCAGAATCACGATGGCCTGGATGACCGAGATGATTACGTCGATCACTTCAGGAGTGAACCAAGTCATTGCGCTGCCTCCTGCAGACCGTCAACGGATTTGCCAAAGATCGCTGGCGGAATTCCGGCGATGCCCGCAGGCAATGCAACCAGACCGGCACCCAGCTCTTCATTGATACGCAGCGGCAGACGCAGGGTCTGGCCAGCCACCGTCAAGCTGAGCATGGCGCCGTCATTGACACCCAGACGATCAGCTTCGGATTTGGCCAAAGCGACGTAAGCGGCCGGGATGCGTTCCTGAACCGGCGCGGCTTTCGAAGAGTTCTCTTCGCTGCCGAGCAGGTGGAAGAACGGCACAACCTGCCAGGTGCCCGGAGCCGGGTTGAACGCACGCGGAACAGCGGCGAACCAGTTCAGCGAATCACCGGTGCTTTCGATCAGGCGGGTGCCCGGGTCGCCAGCGCGGATGTGACCACCGACTTCGTCCTGGAACTTGTTCCAGGCTTGCGGCGAGTTCCAGCCCGGAGACCAGGCGAACGGTACTTGCTGACGCGGTTCGACCGAGCCTGAGTAACCTTCCATCGAGAAGTTGAACGCGGTGTCGTTGTCTTGCGGAGTACGCGGTTCGTGCACGTTGATGTCGGCGCGCATGGCGGTACGACCGGAGTAACGCAGCGGTTCGCGGGCCAGTTTCATGCCCTTGATGCGGAACGAGGCGGACGGTGCGGCATCAACGATACGCGCCAGTTGCGGCGTGCTCGAAGCGACGGCAGCGGTGACGTGATCCAGCTGGGTCCAGTCGATCGGCTGGTTCAGCAGGGTCGCGCGCAGCGCATGCAGCCAGCGCCAGCCTTCGTGAACCAGGATGCTCGCGTCCATGTATTTCGGATCAAAGACCTGGAAGAAACGCTGGGCGCGACCTTCCTGGCTGACCAGCGTACCGTCGCCTTCAGCGAAGCTGGCGGCTGGCAGAACCAGGTGCGCGCGATCGCTGGTGGCGGTTTTTTGATGGTCGGCAACGATCACCACTTTCGCGGCGCTCAGGGCGGCATCAACCTTGGCTTTGTCGGTGCGGGTGTACAGATCGTTTTCCAGCACGACGATGGCGTCGGCACGGCCGTCGATCACCGCTTGCAGCGCGGCGTCGACCGAGTCACCACCGAGCATGGCCAGGCCGAGGCTGTTGGCCTCAGGCACGATCAGGCTGATGGAACCGTTCTTCTCGCGCAGCTTCAGGGCTTTGGCGATGTTTGCAGCCGCTTCGATCAACGCCTTGGAACCCAACGAGGTGCCGGCAATGATCAATGGGCGCTTGGCCGCGAGCAGGGCATCAGCAATGCGCTTGGCCAGTTCGAGGGCTTCAGCATCCAGGCCTTCAACCGCTGGGGCGCTGGCGTCGAGGGCGTGAGCCACGGCGAAGCCGATGCGGGCCAGGTCGTCTGGCGCAGCGTGAACGCATTCTTCGGCGACGTCGTCGAGCTTGGTTTCAGCCAGGCTGGCGATGAACAGCGGGTTCAGCGCGTGCTGACCGATGTTCTTCACAGCGGCGTCGAGCCAAGGCTGAACGCGCATGGCGTCGGCCATGTCTTCAGCTTTGCCTTTGACCGATTGACGCAGGGACAGGGCCATGCGGGCGGCGGTCTGGGTCAGGTCTTCACCGAGGACGAAGATCGCGTCGTGGTCTTCGATGTCGCGCATGTTCGGGATCGGCAACGGGCTGTCTTTCAGCACCTGCATGACCAGGCGAATGCGCTCCAGCTCAGCGGCTTCGATACCGGAGTAGAAGTGCTCGGCGCCCACCAGTTCGCGCAACGCGTAGTTGCTTTCGAGGCTGGCACGCGGCGAACCGATACCGACGATGTTGCGACCGCGCAGCAGGTCAGCGGCTTTGTCCAGCGCTTCGTCGAGGCTCAGCTTGGTGCCGTTGGCAAGCAAAGGCTGACGCGGACGGTCTTCGCGGTTGACGTAGCCATAGCCGAAACGGCCACGGTCGCACAGGAAGTACTGGTTTACCGAACCGTTGAAACGGTTTTCGATACGACGCAGTTCACCGTAGCGCTCGCCCGGGGAGATGTTGCAACCGCTGGAGCAGCCATGGCAGATGCTCGGCGAGAACTGCATGTCCCACTTACGGTTGTAGCGCTCGGAGTGAGTCTTGTCGGTGAACACACCGGTCGGGCAGACCTCGGTGAGGTTGCCGGAGAACTCGCTTTCCAGGGTGCCGTCTTCAACGCGACCGAAGTACACGTTGTCGTGGGCGCCGAACACACCGAGGTCGGTGCCGCCGGCGTAGTCCTTATAGAAGCGTACGCAGCGGTAGCAAGCGATGCAGCGGTTCATTTCGTGACCGATGAACGGGCCGAGATCCTGGTTCTGGTGAGTACGCTTGGTGAAGCGATAACGGCGCTCGTTGTGGCCGGTCATCACCGTCATGTCTTGCAGGTGGCAGTGACCGCCTTCTTCACAGACCGGGCAGTCGTGAGGGTGGTTGGTCATCAGCCATTCAACGACGCTGGCGCGAAACACTTTCGCTTCTTCGTCGTCAATGGAGATCCAGCTGCCGTCGGTGGCGGGGGTCATGCACGACATGACGATCCGACCACGCTTGTCGTTCTCGTCGGTGTACTGCTTGACCGCGCACTGGCGGCAAGCGCCAACGCTGCCAAGGGCTGGGTGCCAGCAAAAATACGGGATATCGAGGCCTAGCGACAGACATGCCTGTAACAGGTTGTCTGCCCCATCGACTTCGAGCTCTTTGCCGTCTACGTGGATAGTGGCCATGGTTCAAAGTTCTTCGTTGGCCCGGTGTCAGCGGGCGTGGCTAATGGAATCTTGTTATTCGCGTGAATCAACACAGCCGTTAAAGGCGTCATCACACGCGAAGGCGAAGGGCACGGACCCTTCGCCTTCTTTAAGCGTTTACGCGCCGACTACGATCGGCCTTGCCAGAGGCGGGACGACGGCGCTGGTAGGCGCGATGCCGGCTTCAAACTCTGGACGGAAGTATTTGATTGCGCTGCCCAACGGCTCCACGGCGCCCGGTGCGTGAGCACAGAAGGTCTTGCCTGGGCCGAGGAAACCGACCAGACCCAATAGGGTCTCGATATCGCCGGCTTGCCCTTCACCGTTTTCAATTGCGCGCAGGAGCTTGACGCTCCACGGCAAACCGTCACGGCACGGGGTGCAGAAACCGCACGACTCACGGGAGAAGAACTCTTCCATGTTGCGCAGCAGGGACACCATGTTGACGCTGTCGTCGACCGCCATGGCCAGGCCAGTACCCATACGGGTGCCAACCTTGGCGATGCCGCCGGCATACATTTGTGCGTCGAGGTGTTCCGGCAACAGGAAACCGGTACCGGCGCCGCCAGGCTGCCAGCACTTGAGCTTGTAACCGTCGCGCATGCCGCCGGCGTAGTCTTCGAACAGCTCACGGCCGGTAACGCCAAATGGCAGTTCCCACAGCCCAGGGTTCTTGACCTTGCCGGAGAAGCCCATGAGCTTGGTGCCCATGTCTTCACTGCCTTCGCGAGCCAACGATTTGTACCAGTCCACGCCGTCGGCAATGATCGCCGGCACGTTGCACAGGGTTTCAACGTTGTTCACGCAGGTCGGCTTGCCCCACACGCCAACGGCGGCAGGGAAGGGCGGCTTGGAGCGCGGGTTGGCACGGCGGCCTTCGAGGGAGTTGATCAGTGCAGTTTCTTCACCGCAGATGTAACGCCCGGCGCCGGTGTGGACGAACAGCTCGAAATCGAAGCCGCTGCCCAGAATGTTTTTACCCAGCAGGCCCGCTGCCTTGGCTTCTTCCACGGCACGGTTCAGGTGCTTGGCGGCGGTGGTGTATTCGCCACGCAGGAAGATGTAGCCACGGTAGGTTTTCAGCGCGCGAGCACTGATCAGCATGCCTTCGATCAGCAGATGGGGCAGTTGCTCCATCAGCATGCGGTCTTTCCAGGTGTTCGGTTCCATCTCGTCCGCGTTGCACAGCAGGTAGCGGATGTTGATGGATTCGTCTTTGGGCATCAGGCCCCACTTAACGCCAGTGGGGAAGCCTGCACCGCCGCGACCCTTAAGGCCGGAGTCTTTCACGGTCTGGACGATGTCGTCCTGAGCCATGTCGGCGAAGGCTTTGCGCGCAGCGGCGTAACCGTTCTTGGCTTGGTATTCGTCGAGCCACACAGCTTCGCCGTCGTCACGCAGACGCCAGGTAAGCGGGTGAGTCTCGGCCGACCGCTTGATGCGGTTGGCAGGGCCGAAGGAAGTCAGGGTCATACGTAGCCCTCGAGCAATTTGGCAACGCCGGCAGGCTGCACATCACCGAAAGTGTCGTCGTCGATCATCAACGCCGGCGCCTTGTCACAGTTGCCGAGGCAGCAGACCGGCAGCAGGGTGAAACGACCGTCGGCGGTGGTCTGACCCAGGCCGATGCCCAGATTGCTCTGGATTTCGCTGACAACGGACTCGTGACCACCGATGTAGCAGACCATGCTGTCGCAGACGCGAATGATGTGACGGCCCACTGGCTGACGGAAGATCTGGCTATAGAACGTCGCCACGCCTTCTACGTCGCTGGCCGGAATGCCGAGGATTTCGCCGATGGCGTACAGAGCGCCATCCGGCACCCAGCCACGTTCCTTCTGGACGATCTTCAGGGCTTCGATCGACGCCGCGCGCGGGTCTTCGTAGTGATGCAACTCGTGCTCGATGGCCGAGCGCTCGGTTTCACTCAAGGTGAAACGGTCTGTCTGGATAAGCGTGCTGTTCATGCTTAGCGGTCCACGTCGGCCATAACGAAATCGATACTACCCAGGTACGCAATCAAGTCCGCGACCATGCTGCCTTTGATCACCGAAGGGATCTGCTGCAAGTGCGGGAAGCTTGGGGTACGAATCCGGGTGCGGTAGCTCATGGTGCCGCCATCGCTCGTCAGGTAATAACTGTTGATGCCCTTGGTCGCTTCGATCATCTGGAAGGATTCGTTGGCCGGCATGACCGGGCCCCACGAAACTTGCAGGAAGTGTGTGATCAGGGTCTCGATGTGTTGCAGGGTGCGCTCTTTCGGCGGCGGCGTGGTCAGCGGGTGATCCGCCTTGTACGGGCCTTCCGGCATGTTGCGCATGCACTGATCGATGATCTTGATGCTCTGGCGCATTTCTTCGACGCGCACGATGCAGCGATCGTAGGCATCACCATTGGCGGCCAGTGGCACTTCGAATTCGAAGTTTTCGTAACCGGAGTATGGACGAGCCTTGCGCAGGTCGAAGTCGCAACCGGTCGAACGCAGGCCGGCACCGGTGACGCCCCATTCCAGGGCCTCTTTGGTGTTGTAGGCGGCGACGCCGATGGTCCGGCCTTTAAGGATGCTGTTGTCCAGCGCGGCTTTCTGGTATTCGTCCAGACGCTTTGGCATCCACTCGACGAAGTCTTTCACCAGTTTTTCCCAGCCGCGCGGCAGGTCGTGGGCGACGCCACCGATGCGGTACCAGGCCGGGTGCAGACGGAAACCGGTAATGGCTTCGATCACCGTATACGCCTTCTGACGGTCGGTGAACGTGAAGAACACCGGGGTCATGGCGCCCACGTCCTGGATGTAAGTCCCCAGGAACAGCAGGTGGCTGGTGATCCGGAAGAACTCGGCCATCATGATGCGGATGACGTCGACCTTCTCAGGCACCTTGATGCCGGCCAGCTTCTCGACCGAGAGCACGTACGGCAGGTTGTTCATCACGCCGCCGAGGTAGTCGATACGGTCGGTGTACGGGATGAAGCTGTGCCAGGACTGACGCTCGGCCATCTTCTCGGCACCACGGTGGTGGTAGCCAACGTCCGGTACGCAATCGACGATCTCTTCACCGTCCAACTGCAGGATGATGCGGAACGCACCGTGCGCGGAAGGGTGGTTAGGACCCAGGTTGAGGAACATGTAGTCCTCGTTCGCACCGGAACGCTTCATGCCCCAGTCTTCAGGCTTGAAGCGCGCGGCTTCTTCCTCAAGCTGTTGCTTGGCCAGGTTCAGGGTGAACGGGTCGAACTCGGTGGCACGGGCCGGGAAGTCCTTGCGCAGCGGGTGACCTTCCCAGGTCGGCGGCATCATGATGCGGGTCAGGTGCGGGTGACCGGCAAAGTTGATGCCGTACATGTCCCACACTTCACGCTCGTACCAGTTGGCGTTCGGCCACAGACCGGTCACGGTCGGCACGTTGAGGTCGCTCTCGGACAAGGCGACCTTGATCATCACGTCACTATTACGTTCGATCGACATCAAGTGATAGAACACAGTGAAGTCGGCGCCGCTTGGCAGCCCTTGACGCTTGGTGCGCAGACGCTCGTCCACGCCGTGCAGGTCATAGAGCATGACGTACGGCTTGGGCAGGTTACGCAGGAAGGTCAGGACTTCGACGAGTTTGGCACGCGCAACCCAAAGCACCGGCATGCCGGTGCGGGTTGGCTGGGCGGTGAACGCCTCGGGGCCAAAACGGTTGTTCAGTTCGACGACCACATCCTGGTCGTCTGCCTTGTAAGGCGGGATGTACAGAGCACTGCCTGTAGTCATGGTTATTTATCGCTTTGGGTCAACGTAAAGAATGAAGCCAGGTTCTCGTTCTATAAAAGAAGCAGGTCTGGATCAGACTTCGTCGGGGCTGCGCAGGTTGGTGACTGCGATTCGCTGTTCGCGGCGCTTTTCCTTCTCGGAAGGCATCTCGGCGCGGTACACGCCTTGATCACCAACGACCCAGGAAAGTGGACGACGCTCCTGGCCAATCGACTCTTGCAAGAGCATCAAGCCTTGCAGAAAAGCTTCTGGACGGGGCGGGCAGCCAGGCACGTAGACGTCCACGGGCAGGAACTTGTCCACCCCTTGAACGACAGAGTAGATGTCGTACATGCCACCGGAGTTGGCGCACGAACCCATGGAGATAACCCACTTAGGTTCGAGCATTTGCTCGTAGAGACGCTGAATGATCGGCGCCATCTTGATGAAGCAGGTACCGGCGATAACCATGAAATCCGCCTGACGCGGCGATGCCCGGATAACCTCGGCGCCAAAGCGCGCGATGTCGTGGGGCGCCGTGAAGGCGGTGGTCATTTCCACGTAGCAGCACGAAAGACCGAAGTTATACGGCCACAGGGAGTTCTTGCGCCCCCAGTTGATCGTGCCGTTAAGCACGTCTTCGAGCTTGCCCATGAAAATGTTTTTGTGAACTTGATCTTCTAACGGATCGGAAACGGTTTCCCGTTCGCCAATCGGATACTGCTCGTTAGGAGCATCGGGGTCGATCCTGGTGAGATTGTATTGCATTGCCAAAGCCTCATTGTTTCAGCTTCGCCTGTCGCTTACGACGAGCTTCCGGAGCCCAGTCAAGGGCGCCCACTCGGAATAGGTAGACAAGGCCTGCCAACAGAATTGCTATGAAAACGAGAGCTTCGACGAATCCGGTCCAGCCGCTTTCGCGGACGGACACAGACCATGCAAAGAGAAAAAGGGCTTCGATATCGAAGATCACGAAGAGCATCGCGACCAGATAGAATTTGGCTGAGAGCCGCAATCGGGCGCCACCTGTAGGCAGCATGCCGGATTCGAACGGTTCGTTTTTGCTGCGGCCCCAGGCTTTTGACCCGAGGAGGCTGGAGACGCCGAGCATGAAGGCGCAAAGGCCGACGACGCCCAGAAGGAAAATGGCAAAGCCCCAGTTGTGGGCCATGAGTCCTGTCGCTTCGGGCATGCTGGTAATCCTTAACAGAGAGCAAAGGTCTCTGAGCTTGAAAAAGTAACAACGCAGTGACGATATGTCGCAGCAATCAATCCCGCTGATTTTATGGCTAAACACCCAGCAAGTAAAATTCCTATAGCGAAATTATTTATAGGAATAAGGACATAGCGCACCTTCAAAGCCCCGCAGCCCATGCATCGCGGGCATTAGCCGGCTTTTCATCAATATTGTTTTGTCGGGAATGTAACGAACATAGTTGCGCCTGAATGATAATCAATATTGTTTGTAGTGGTTTTTAAACTGTTTATCCGGGCAACGGCCGGGAAGTTGCGATATATGCGCGTTACAGCAAATAGCGACCGCGCCTGTTTTAGCGGATTTTTCTGACACCGATACCGCGCTGGATCAATGTTTTTGCCGGCCTCACAACGGACCCCTGTAGGAGCCGAGCTTGCTCGCGATAGCGGTGCATCATTAAGAAAATGACTGACTGGCACGACGCCATCGCGAGCAAGCTCGGCTCCTACAGGGATTCAACGGTGTTCATTAAATCGCAGGCAAAAAAACGCCCCGAACCAGTCGGGGCGTCAGATGTGCGGCGCTGCGATTAGCTGTCTATCCGGTCCGCAGCGGCCGATCGTTCAGGCGAAGCAGATCAGTGGAACTGTTCTTCTTCAGTCGAACCGGTCAGTGCGGTTACCGAAGACGAGCCACCTTGAATTACAGTGGTCATGTCGTCGAAGTAGCCGGTGCCCACTTCCTGCTGGTGAGCCACGAAGGTGTAGCCCTTCGAAGCGTCAGCGAACTCTTGCTCTTGCAACTTCACGTAGGCAGTCATGTCGTTGCGGGCGTAGTCGTGCGCCAGGTTGAACATGCTGTGCCACATGTTGTGAATGCCGGCCAGGGTGATGAACTGGTGCTTGTAACCCATGGCGGACAGTTCGCGCTGGAACTTGGCGATGGTCGCGTCGTCCAGGTTTTTCTTCCAGTTGAAGGAAGGCGAGCAGTTGTACGACAGCAGTTGGTCCGGGTATTCCTTTTTGATCGCTTCAGCGAAGCGACGAGCCTCGTCCAGATCCGGCTTGGCGGTTTCGCACCAGATCAGGTCGGCGTACGGAGCGTAAGCCAGGCCGCGAGCGATGGCCTGGTCCAGACCGGCGCGCACTTTGTAGAAGCCTTCCTGGGTACGTTCGCCAGTCACGAATGGCTGGTCGTACGGGTCGCAGTCGGACGTCAGCAGGTCAGCTGCGTTAGCGTCGGTACGGGCCAGGATGATGGTCGGAGTACCGGCAACGTCAGCCGCCAGACGGGCAGCGGTCAGCTTCTGTACAGCTTCCTGGGTAGGAACCAGTACCTTGCCGCCCATGTGGCCGCATTTCTTTACGGAAGCCAGTTGGTCTTCGAAGTGAACGCCGGCGGCGCCTGCTTCGATCATGCTCTTCATCAGCTCGTAAGCGTTCAGTACGCCGCCGAAACCGGCTTCAGCGTCAGCCACGATTGGAGCGAAGTAGTCGATGTAGCCTTCGTCGCCCGGGCCTTTGCCGGCTTTCCACTGGATCTGGTCAGCACGACGGAACGAGTTGTTGATGCGCTTGACCACAGTTGGAACGGAGTCCACCGGGTACAGCGACTGGTCCGGGTACATCGATTCGGCGGAGTTGTTGTCCGCAGCCACTTGCCAGCCCGACAGGTAGATCGCCTGGATACCGGCTTTAACTTGCTGTACAGCCTGGCCGCCGGTCAGGGCGCCCATGCAGTTGACGAAATCTTTCTCGGGACGGAAGGAAGGCTTGGCGCCCTGGGTGACCAGGTTCCACAGCTTCTCGGCGCCCAGTTTTGCAAAGGTGTGCTCAGGTTGAACCGAGCCACGCAGGCGGACGACGTCAGCAGCGGAGTAAGCGCGTGTCACGCCTTTCCAGCGTGGGTTTTCAGCCCAATCTTTTTCGAGGGCTGCAATTTGCTGTTCGCGTGTCAGTGCCATGGAGATAAACCTCGTCGCGTCTTTTACGGAAAGTTGTTCTGCGGTGGAAAATTCATGCGCTCGCTGACCAGAAGCTTGGGTGGTCAAGTCAGATTCGGCGGGGTAGCGACGGGATGAACGATGGGCTCGAGGGGAAGTGAGCAGGTAAGGGCAAACTGGCGGGCGCATTCGGGCATCGTGGGCCTTGGTGCGAACTTCAGTGCAGTGCCGGGTTACCTAATTACGCTTCCGTCCCTCGGGACAACTTCGTTCCAGTCGGCAACCTCGTCAAACACACCTTGTGGGCGGTACAGACACGAAGCGGCTCGCGAGATAGGTGCGAGCATCGCCTCGAAGGCCCTTGCCAGGGCCCCTGATTAGCGGGAGCGAGGCCATCATGCCTTTGCTTTTTTCGATCGTCAAACGTTTTGTAGTGCTTTTTTTCAGGCACTACATCTTTGGTCTAATACGACTAATCAGTCAGTTCCCGGTGCTTTAGTCCAAAGTATCGACTTTCACCCGCAAGGTCATGTCATCCCGGCCCTGAGTCGCATAGCTGCGAGTCCTGGCCTGTTTGTCGGCCAGGTTCTGGTGGTTGACGCCGGCCAGCGTAATCCATTCGCCGAGGCGACCTGTGACAGTTGTGTCGGTGCTTTGCACGTTCACTACATCGGGACGTTCCTGGCTCATGCGGTCACGGTTGGTGCTAATCGCCACGTGAACGATTTCACCCGTGACGCTGGCGGTGACGTAGAAGCCTTGAGTGACGTTGCGGTATTCGGTCTGGCTGCGCAAATCACCGTAAGAATCGGTCTGCGCGCTCGTGAGCGGAACGCTCTGGCCGACCTGAATCAGTGCAGGTGTGCCTTCGCTGGCCTGCACCTGCTGGACTCCGCCGTCACGGCTGGCGGTGCTGCGATGGATGATTCGGGTCTGGTTCGGCTTGGCGCCGTTTACCGAGTAACCCTGATTGTCCTGGTAGTTGTTGTTACTGGTGTCGACGGTGATCAGCAGGCGTTTGGCGGCGACATCGAGTTGGCTGATCAGGGCTTTAAGTTCGTCGATCTTGCGTTGATCCGCGTTAACAATCAGCTGATTGCCATACGCGCTGACCTGGCCTTCGTTGCCAATGAAATCCTGCGCCACGGGCAGCATGTCGGCGCTGGTACGGAAGTTCAGGGGCACGATTTCGGTGGCGGCCATGGCTGAAAAACTGCAGGTCAGCAGCAGGGTGGTGAGCAGGGTGCGTAGGGACATATCCGTTATCTCCGACTTCTAATGCCTTGATAGTGCCAGTTTGTCGGCCCGGCGTGGTGCAAGTTGAATCGTAGACAGCAAAACGCCCCGGCATCCGAAAATGGCGGGGCGTTTTGTGGTGTTCTTGAAATTGCTATCGCGGGCAAGCCCGGCTCCTACAGGTTCAGCGCGATCACTGTAGGAGTCGGGCTTGCCCGCGAAGGCAGCACCTCGGTGTCAAGCCGAGTGACGCACCATGTCCACATGCGGAATCCCGGCTTCCAGGAATTCCTCGCTGAGAATTTGAAAACCCAGGCGCTCATAGAACGCCGTGGCTTGCACTTGCGCACTCAGCATCTGCTGCTTCAGCCCGCGCTTCTCGGATTCACCAATTACTGCATTCATCAGTGCATCACCGACCTTCAGACCACGCCAGTCCTTGAGTACCGATACCCGGCCAATGTGGCCGTCCGGCAGCAAGCGAGCGGTGCCAATCGGAAAGTCGCCTTCGAAGGCCAGGAAATGCACCGCGGTGGCGTCATCGGCATCCCATTCCAGCTCAGGTGGAACGGATTGCTCGGCGATGAACACCGTCTCACGAATGCGCCGGATCTCGGCGATATCCTTCTGCCAGTCTGCTACACGTACGTGAATTTTACTCATCGGCAAACCCCAGGCTTCCTTGCTTGATCAATTCGCAGATCAGGCCTCGGCCGTCTTCGTCGCTCAGCCACTCGCCCAGGTTGTCGACGTGCAGCGCGTCAGCGGCGCAGATCATTTTCAGCAGTTCGCGCAGCTTGCCTGGCAGGTAGCGGCTCTGGCCGCTGGCGAACAGCAGCAGGTCGTCATCGACTTCGGACCAGGCGAGGCGGGCGCTTGGGTTGCGGATCAAGACCGCGCCTTGTTCCAGGCTGGCGAGCAGGTCGTCTTCCTCGATTTCTTCCGGACCTGCCACGAGTTCCGGGTAGCGCGGCTCGGTCATGAACTGGCCAAACCAGGTCAGCAGCAGACGCTCATCGCTCATGTGCTCGGCCAACAGGCTTTTGAGGCGATCAAGGGCGTCGTGCTGGATCTGGTGCGGATCAACCGCAGGCAGGGCGTCGGCGTCGGTGTAACGCTCTTCGTCCGTCAGGAACTGGCTGAGGAAGTCGGTGAAGTGGGTCAGCACTTCAGCGGCGCTCGGCGCACGGAAACCAACCGAGTACGTCATGCAATCATCGACTGCGACGCCGCAGTGGGCCAGGCGCGGTGGCAGGTACAGCATGTCGCCCGGTTCCAGAACCCACTCATCGGTGGCTTCGAAGTCCGCGAGGATGCGCAGGTCGGCGTGTGGCAGCAGGGCGCTTTCGGAGTCGCACATCTGGCCGATTTTCCAGTTGCGCTTGCCGTGGCCTTGCAGCAGGAACACGTCATAGTTGTCGAAGTGCGGACCGACGCTGCCACCCGGGGCGGCGAAGCTGATCATCACGTCGTCAACGCGCCAGCTCGGCAGAAAGCGGAAGTTTTCCAGCAGTTCGCTGACTTCCGGCACAAACTGATCGACCGCTTGAACCAGCAGGGTCCAGTCGCGTTCCGGCAATTTGCTGAATTCGTCTTCGGCGAATGGGCCGCGGCGCAATTCCCATGGGCGCTCGCCGTTCTCGATCACCAGGCGCGATTCGACTTCTTCTTCCAGCGCCAGGCCGGCCAGTTCGTCGGCGTCAATCGGGCTTTCGAAATCAGGAATCGCCTGGCGGATCAGCAGCGGTTTTTTTTGCCAGTAGTCGCGCAGGAATTCGCGCGCCGTGATGCCGCCCAGAAGTTGAAGAGGAATGTCAGGATTCATGTGTAACCTATTGAAAAAAACTACTTTTTAGACAGGAATAAAAACGCCCGGCGCGGCCGGGCGTCTCAAACAGGTTCAGCGGTCAATCAGATGCGTTTGGCTTGCTCTACAGCGTTACCGATGTAGTTCGCCGGGGTGAGCAATTTCAGCTCGGCCTTGGCGGCGGCTGGCATGTCCAGGCCGTCGATGAAAGTCTGCAGCGCTTCGGGGCTGATGCCCTTGCCGCGGGTCAGTTCTTTCAGCTTTTCGTACGGGTTTTCGATGTTGTAGCGGCGCATCACGGTCTGGATCGGCTCGGCCAGAACTTCCCAGCACGCGTCCAGGTCAGCAGCGATTTTCTGAGCGTTGAGCTCAAGCTTGCTGATGCCTTTGAGGCTCGCTTCGTACGCGATCACGCTGTGGGCGAAGCCGACACCGAGGTTGCGCAGCACGGTGGAGTCGGTCAGGTCACGCTGCCAGCGGGAGATTGGCAGCTTGCTCGCCAGGTGCTGGAACAGTGCGTTGGCGATGCCCAGGTTGCCTTCGGAGTTTTCGAAGTCGATCGGGTTGACCTTGTGCGGCATGGTCGACGAACCGATTTCGCCAGCGATGGTGCGCTGTTTGAAATAACCCAGGGAGATGTAGCCCCAGATGTCGCGGTCGAAGTCGATCAGGATGGTGTTGAAGCGCGCGATGGCGTCGAACAGCTCGGCAATGTAGTCGTGCGGTTCGATCTGCGTGGTGTACGGGTTGAAACCCAGGCCCAGCTCGTCTTCGATGAAGGCGCGGGCGTTTTCTTCCCAATCGATCTGAGGGTAGGCCGACAGGTGAGCGTTGTAGTTGCCGACGGCGCCGTTGATCTTGCCCAGCAGCGGAACGGCGGCGACCTGAGCGATTTGACGCTCCAGACGGTAAACCACGTTCGCCAGTTCTTTGCCCAGGGTGGTCGGCGAAGCCGGCTGACCGTGAGTGCGCGACAGCATTGGCACGTCGGCAAAACGGATGGCCAGTTCGCGGATGGCTTCGGCGGTTTGGCGCATCAGCGGCAGCATCACGTCATCACGGCCTTCGCGCAGCATCAGGGCGTGGGACAGGTTGTTGATGTCCTCGCTGGTGCAGGCAAAGTGGATGAATTCGCTGACGGCAGCCAGTTCTGGCAGCTTGGCCGCTTGCTCTTTGAGCAGGTATTCGATGGCTTTGACGTCGTGGTTGGTGGTGCGCTCGATCTCTTTGACACGCTCGGCGTGCTCCAGAGCGAAGTTTTCCGCCAGGGTGTTCAGCACAGCGTTGGCTTCGGCGGAGAACGCCGGCACTTCGCTGATGCCAGGGTGAGCGGCCAGGCGCTGGAGCCAGCGCACTTCAACCAGGACGCGAGCACGGATCAGACCGTATTCGCTGAAAATCGGGCGCAGGGCCTGGGTTTTGCCGGCGTAGCGGCCGTCAACAGGGGAAACCGCAGTGAGCGAAGAAAGCTGCATGGGGTGTTCTCGGACAGTCGGGCAACGAAATGGGGCGCGTATCATACATGAAAAAATCCGCCGGTCCGTTGCCAACTGACCGGCGTATTACGCGTAATGCAGAGTAAATAGTTGTCTGCGCGACTTATTCGTTACGCATCAAGGGGTAAAGCTCTTTCAGCAACTTGCGGCGGCTGATCACCAGTTGCCAGCGATGTCCACCCAACTGCCGCCATAGGCGTGCCGAGCGAATCCCGGCCAGCAACAGGGCGCGGATTTTCGAGGCATTGCTCGGCTGCTGCAGGTTGCGCATGTCGCCGTGGACCTGAATCCGTTGGCGCAAGGTGCTCAGGGTGTCCTGGTACAGCGCGCCGCAGGCGGCGATCACGTTTTCATGGGCTGGGCCGAAATGCTCGACCTGGGATTGGATCTGCGGCAAGCGCTTGCCAATCACTTCCAGCATGTCGCCGCGCTTGGCCAGCTGACGCTCCAGACCCAGCATCGCCAGTGCGTAACGCAAGGGTTCGCGCTGAAGGGTGCTCGGGTCACGTTCAAGTGCGCCGACCAGGGCGCGATAACCTTCGCGCAGATTGATGTCGTCACCGCCGTAGACTTCCAGCGTGTCCTTGGGATCGCGAATCAGCAGGCTGCCGAGCATGCAGGTCAGGCCGGCTTCAGAGGTCTGGCCGCTCTTGGCAATCTTGTCGACGAGGACGGCGGCGAGGAACACGCCGCCCAGCGCCGTCAGTTGCTCTTGGGTCGGGTTCATTGTTGCTGGCCTTTACTGGTCCATGGCTCGGCAATTTCGATCACGCCGCCACCCAGGCAGATTTCACCGTCATAAAACACCACAGACTGGCCTGGGGTAACCGCGCGTTGCGGGTCATCGAAGGTTGCGCGGTAACCGGTGGCGGTTTTCTCCAGCGTGCAATGCTGATCGCTCTGGCGATAGCGGACCTTGGCGGTCAGCTTGCGCGGCTCGGTCAGGTCGATCGGGTTGACCCAATAGATGTCCGAAGCGAGCAGGGCGCGGGAGAACAGGTACGGGTGGTCATTGCCCTGGCCAACGATCAGTTCGTTATGTTCCAGATCCTTGATCAGCACGTACCACGGCTCGTCACTGGCGTCTTTCAAGCCGCCGATGCCCAGTCCCTGACGCTGGCCGATGGTGTGGTACATCAAGCCGTGGTGACGGCCGATCACTTCGCCTTCGGTGGTCTTGATCTCGCCGGGCTGCGCGGGCAGGTACTGCTTGAGGAAGTCGCTGAAGCGGCGTTCGCCGATGAAGCAGATGCCGGTGGAGTCCTTTTTCTTCGCAGTCGCCAGCTCGTATTTCTCGGCAATCGCGCGCACTTCGGGCTTTTCCAGTTCGCCGACCGGGAACAGCGTCTTGGCGATCTGTTCGCCGCCAACGGCGTGCAGGAAGTAGCTCTGGTCTTTGTTCGCATCCAGGCCCTTGAGCAGCTCGGTACGACCGTCGATGTCGCGGCGACGCACGTAGTGACCGGTGGCGATCAGGTCGGCGCCGAGCATCATGGCGTAGTCGAGGAACGCCTTGAACTTGATCTCGCGGTTGCACAGGATGTCCGGGTTCGGCGTGCGGCCGGCCTTGTATTCGGCCAGGAAGTGCTCGAACACGTTGTCCCAATACTCAGCGGCGAAGTTGGCGGTGTGCAGCTTGATGCCAATTTTGTCGCACACGGCCTGAGCGTCCGCCAGGTCGTCCATGGCGGTGCAGTATTCCGTTCCATCGTCTTCTTCCCAGTTCTTCATGAACAGGCCTTCCACCTCGTAGCCCTGCTCGATCAGCAGGAGGGCGGAAACGGAAGAGTCCACGCCGCCGGACATGCCGACAATGACGCGCTTCTTTTGTGTGTCAGAAGGGGCTGGATCACGCATAGGGATTCAATGAGTGTCTTGAAAAAGGACGCGATTCTAACAGGCCGGAGCCCGCAAGGCTAAAGAGAAGGGCGGATCAGTTCGAGACCGAAGTGTTTACCGTCCAGATAATCATCGATGCAGCGGATGATCAGCTCACTGCGCCAGTTTGCGCGCTGTTTCAGCAATTCGTCACGCGTCAGCCACTTGGCGCCGACGATGCCGTCATCCAGCTGATAGTCCGGGTGGTGTTTGAGTGGTTTTGCAATGAAGCAGACCCGTTGGTAAGTCACGCCGTTGCTGGGGGCGGTGTAGAGGTAAATGCCGACGACGCCGGTCGGCTCGACGTCCCAACCGGTTTCTTCGAGGGTTTCGCGGATGGCGGCTTCGGTCAGCGTTTCGTCCGGGTCCAGGTGGCCAGCCGGTTGATTGAGCACGACACGGTCGTGTTTAAGTTCTTCGACCATCAGGAAGCGGCCGCTGTCCTCGACGATGGTGGCGACAGTGATGTGGGGTAACCAATCCATGAAATGCCCTCAATTTTGATTGTTGAAACACCAACCTTGTAGGAGCTGGCTTGCCAGCGAAGACGTCAGGTCAGTCAATAGAGATGTTAAATGATAAGCCGCTGTCTCGGGTGAGGCCGACCACGAGTGGTCATTCACCGGCGGCAACCTAAAGTCTGTTCGGGTTTTGGAGTCAGAATTGTCGATTCAGAAGTCCCGCAGGCTTTTAAAGGTCGTCGTTGCGAAGAAAGAAAGCGGCGGCGAATGAAAATAAAAGAAGAGAATCTTTGAGCAGACACCGCGAGCCCGTGAGGCGATGGCTTCACAGGCTGGGTGGTAAACAGAGCACCTTGTCAATGCGCGAACGCCCGACATGTGCCCTCTGCAGGCAAAGCCCTACTCACCATTGATCGTATAAGTAAGGTCTGTTTCAGCTGGCGCAATGCTTTGCCGAAGTACGATATCGCCATTGCAAACAAGCGTTACCGTGCGTGGGTGAACAGATTCCGCAATGTTAATGTGGAACTTGTTCATCACGTTGCTCTGTAAACGATAATTTTCCAGCTTGAAACGCTGAACGCCGTTCTCGGATTCCACCCACAGTTGGCAGTCGGTGGAGGTCAGCGTGCTGCTGTCATCTGCATAAAGAAAGCCATAGGCTCCGTGCAAGGCGGGGTAAATGTAACTTTGCAGCTCTCCTTGCGGATCGAAATAACCAACCAATGTCGTCACGGGAACACCAGACACTTGTGGGCGCCGTTCAACACTCAGGTCTTTTAGCTGCACTCGCTCTTTCCAGCGATCACCATCAGAAATGTAGTATTTCCTGGTCCCGTGCGATAGCTGAATACTCAGACCATTAATGTAGAGCTGTGTGTTATAGGTGGCATTATGATCAATAGTGATAATGCGTTGATTATTTTCCTGTGAGGCTGGCGGAACATGAATGGAGGAGGCCCAGTTGTCATCCCCCATCGCAACATTGAGTACCTGGTGCCTGGCCAGCAGATTAATCAAATTGTATTCTGTCAGGTCGTTTGTGGGGGCGGTGACTCGCGTCATGCTCATATCCAGAACGATGCATTCATTCCAGGTCAAACCGTTCGATATATAACTGATTTTTAAACCTTGTTTTACTGGAATGACCAGGCCATTGATATAGAGCTGGCTGTTGTACGTGGCACGATGATCTACGCTAATTACACATTGGTTGTTGGTCTGAGAAGCCGGTGGAACAAAGATGGAGTGGGTGTAGTTCCCATCCTCCATAAACACCTTTACCATTTGGCTCTTGTTGAATAACGCCGAGAGAGTTTCTTCACTCAGGTCGTTGTTAGAGGCAATGATCTGTCTGACTACGTCCACCCTGTGCTCATAGGGTTCCATGCGCTGCGTGGCCGGATCCCATTTGCGAAAACCTGTGGGCGAGTCGGCCGCGAATACCACTTTGCTTTCCAGAAACGCCTGAATGATTGTCGCCGTGTATGGGGTGTAAAGAGTGTAGCGGTTAAGCCGGGACATCGGCTCGCCACCGGCCATCGAATCACGCCCGAAAGCCCGACCATGGAAGGGCGGTTGGCATGTGCCTTCATGGCAAGCGTCCTGATCGGTGGATATCGGCCAGAAGTTAGGGATGAACTTGTAATGGTTCGAGTCCCATCCCCAGGTTGAGTTGATCTCGTTGGCAGCTTGGTGCACAGAGCCGTCAAAGCCGCCAGGGAAGTGCCCCAACCCATAATTGTGCCCCAGTTCATGGCTAAACTCGTTACCCAATGAACTGTCGAGGGTCACCATGCCCGCGCCACCGGAACCACCATGCACCTGAATACCGTTGGAGTATTTTCCCTGACTGTTGTGAGCTGTGAGTTGAGCGGCTGTATAAGGGGTCCATTCGCCTCGGCCCGCCGAGCAGTTGACGCCATAGTTGGCATGGTTGATGCCGAGTGAAATCAGTTCCTTGCCAATAACCCCCCGCATTGTGCCGCTATGCCACCCGCCCTCGCTCGGATCAAAATCCGTGAGCAACGTACCATCAGCTAACATCACCTCGGGTAGATAGAGGGACTGATACTGGTTCACAATCATGCGTGTCACTGGGACAGTCTGGAAATATTCCGTGTGTGCATCGGGATCTTTTGCAAAGGCGTAAGCGTCACGCGGCGCCGTGAGCATGCCGATGTCGATGGTGTTAATGAGCAGTTCGGTGGTGGCACCGACCCATATATCATCCAGCTGCCCGGTCAGGCTGTCGCTGTCAAAGCGCAGGTTGATGCCGGGCTTGATCCACTCGGCTGGAATTTCAACACTCCAGGTATTTTCGGCATAGATGAGCCCTTGGTTTTCCAGCTCGCCATCACGGACCCATCGCCCTGAGATAAACTTGAATTGATGGGTCTGTCCCACAGAGATCGATACCTCCTGATCTCTGTATAAAATAGTCGAGTTGTAGCCGGCGCTGGACCGGGTGCGCACCACCTTTCCTTCCAGGGTCGAGCTGTTTGGCAAGTAAATATTTCTCACCCAGTTGCCATCTGAGGTATGAATCTCGACCAAGGCGTTTTGTTGTAGCTTTTCCAGCAGAAAATCCCCGGACGGATCTCCCAGTTTATTTATTTCGGTGCGGCGGTGGATAGTGTAAGTGGAGCCTGGTGGCGGGGTGAAATCGATCTCATCATCCGGTAAATCATCAATGTAGTAGGCCGTTTTTGGCAGTTGGTCAGAGCTGTTCAGTATTAGCGGGCCAAGCTGTGTGCCATCGCTGTTGTTAATCGTGACTTGCAAGGTATTAACACTGCCCAACGGTTTTACCATGAGTAAGGTTTTGCGCTTTGCAATCAGATGAGGCTGGTGGTCATCGGGTTTGGGCGATACCGGAACGATTTGGCTTTGGGCGAACTGGATATTGGCTGCAAGCGTCCCCTGCAAATCATTGGAGGGTTCATTGGTATTGAAAACCAGCTTATCTGCACTCATTACACTATTGTCGTTCGGTGCGACTTGGTTTTTTGGTTGCATGGCTAAACCTCCTGATTAATACTCTAATTTCCTTAGGCAGCACATAGCGCACTGCTTGAGTTTTATCCTAGAGTCGCCAGTCGGTTGATTTCAATATTTTTACGAGTCTGATATCGGAGGGCTAAATACATTTAAATTTATGCGGGGTAGTGCGATGCTTATGTATTTTTAAATGCTTTAAATCGAATGATGCGTGTATTTTATTTTTACCATCCGAACCCGAGTGGAAATAAAATTAGTCCATAAAACTCTGCCGAGAGTTAGTCTGATTAGACTATTTATCTGCTTTATATGCACCCTGTATGCCGGTAGCCACGGTGAAGTTCAGAACGGACGCTGCCGGACGGCATTCGAGATGGGCGTTGCCCGGACGAGGCGGACGTTGATGGGCGGCTGACCCTTGGCTGTTACCCAGTGGCGAGTGCGAAATTTGCGGCAGCGCCAGGATATGAATCGAGAAAAAAGAAAAGCGCCGGCGTTGCCGCCAGCGCTCTGATATTGCGATGTATCACGATGTATTTATGCATCAAAAAGGCTTGATGCAAAAAACCTTACAACACCGGCCCATGAGGGCGCCCGGTCACAAACGATGTACCTCTAGGGTATGCGTTCAGTGACCGGGCTTCTTTGCATCCTTACAACCTTAAACCAGTGCAGCAACTGCCGCGTTGAAGGTTGCGCTAGGGCGCATGGCCTTGCTGATCAGCTCGGCATCGGCGTGGTAGTAACCACCGATGTCCACTGGCTTGCCCTGAACCGCGTTGAGCTCGGCAACGATGGTTGCTTCGTTCTCGGTCAGGGTTTTGGCCAGAGTCGTGAACTGCGCTTGCAGTGCTGCGTCTTCAGTCTGGGCCGCCAGGGCTTGAGCCCAGTACAGCGCCAGGTAGAAGTGGCTGCCGCGGTTGTCGATGTTGCCGACTTTGCGCGATGGCGACTTGTTATTGTCCAGGAACTGGCCAGTGGCCTGGTCCAGGGTCTTGGCCAGAACCAGCGCCTTGGGGTTGTTGTAGGTCACACCCAAGTGCTCAAGGGAAGCGGCCAAGGCCAGGAACTCGCCCAGGGAATCCCAGCGCAGGAAGTTTTCTTCCAGCAGCTGTTGAACGTGCTTCGGTGCCGAACCGCCAGCGCCCGTTTCGAACAGACCGCCGCCATTCATCAGCGGAACGATCGACAGCATCTTGGCGCTGGTGCCCAGTTCCATGATCGGGAACAGGTCAGTCAGGTAGTCGCGCAATACGTTGCCGGTCACCGAGATGGTGTCCTTGCCTTCGCGAGTCCGGTCCAGGGTGAACTTCATCGCGTCGACCGGCGACATGATGCGGATGTCCAGGCCAGACGTGTCGTGATCCTTCAGGTAAGCCTGAACTTTCTCGATCACTACGCCATCGTGGGCACGCATCGGGTCCAGCCAGAAAATAGCTGGAGTGCTGCTTGCGCGAGCGCGGTTGACGGCCAGTTTGACCCAGTCCTGGATCGGCGCGTCTTTGGTCTGGCACATGCGGAAGGTGTCGCCGGCTTCAACTGACTGTTCCAGCAGGGTGCGACCGGCGCTGTCGGAAACCCGTACTACGCCGTTGGCCTTGATCTGGAAAGTCTTGTCGTGCGAACCGTACTCTTCGGCTTTCTTCGCCATCAGGCCAACGTTTGGCACGCTGCCCATGGTGGTTGGGTCGAAAGCGCCGTTTGCCTTGCAGTCTTCGATGACCGCTTGGTAGATGGTCGCGTAGCAGCGATCCGGGATCACGGCCTTGGTGTCATGCAGCTGACCGTCAGTGCCCCACATTTTGCCGGAATCACGGATCATTGCCGGCATCGAGGCGTCGACGATGACATCGCTCGGTACGTGCAGGTTGGTGATGCCTTTGTCGGAGTTGACCATGGCCAGCGACGGACGAACGGCGTAGACCGCCTGAATGTCGGCTTCGATGGCAGCTTGCTGCTCAGCCGGCAGGGCTTTGATGCGAGCGTACAGGTCGCCGATGCCGTTGTTCAGGTTGAAGCCGATCTGAGTCAGCACGTCAGCGTGCTTGGCCAGTGCGTCTTTATAGAACTCGGCAACGATCTGGCCGAACATGATCGGGTCGGAGACCTTCATCATGGTGGCTTTGAGGTGAACCGACAGCAGCACGCCTTTGGCTTTGGCGTCTTCGATCTCGGCAGCGATGAAGCTGCGCAGAGCGTTTTTGCTCATGACCGCGCAATCGAGGATCTCACCGGCTTGTACGGTGGTTTTTTCTTTCAGGACGGTGGTGGTGCCGTCTTGAGCGATCAGTTCGATTTTGACGGCGTCAGCCGCGTCGATCAGGGCAGCTTTTTCGCTGCCGTAGAAATCGCCGGTGCTCATGTGCGCGACGTGGGACTTGGAGTCTTTAGCCCAAGCGCCCATTTTGTGCGGGTGCTTGCGAGCGTAATTCTTGACCGACAGCGGTGCACGACGATCGGAGTTGCCTTCGCGCAGAACCGGGTTTACGGCGCTGCCCTTGATCTTGTCGTAGCGCGACTTGGCGAGCTTGTCGGCGTCGCTGGTCACGGTTTCCGGGTAGTCAGGAAGTGCGAAACCCTGGGCTTGCAGTTCTTTGATTGCCGCTTGCAGCTGCGGAACAGAAGCGCTGATGTTTGGCAGCTTGATGATGTTGGCTTCAGGCGTAACGGCCAGGTCGCCCAGTTCGGCGAGGTGGTCGGCTACGGCTTTGTCACCCAGTTGCTCGGGGAAGCTGGCCAGAATGCGTCCTGCAAGAGAGATATCGCGGGTTTCAACGGCGATATCAGCCGAGGCGGTGAACGCCTCTACGATAGGCAACAGTGAATAGGTGGCGAGGGCTGGGGCTTCGTCGGTGAAGGTATAGATGATCTTCGAGCGGGTGGGCATATTCGGATTAACTCTCTCTTCTTTGCTAAAGCGTGCGCAGAAACTCGAGGTGCGCCGGGTAAGCGCGTTCGTTCAAAGTCATCCATGAGCCGAATATCGAGATTTCGTTGCTGTGATGTTGGGTGCATCAGTAGGGCGTCAAGCATTCGGGCTGCGGTAACAGACCGGCTTATAGGGCGGAAACTCTCATCATAGAGCCGTTCCGTCGTCGTGACCCTTTAGTCAGCGGCGGCATTATACATAGGTAGCTGGCAATCTGCTGATGGTTCATGAGTAACGATTCTCGTCCATTGGTCTAAAGGTCGCAGGGGCGAGCGGAGCGTAGAGTCGTTCGTCGTGCTTGAGTTTGGCGCTTTTCCCTTTGCTTTCAGGCTTGTAGCCCGCGAGGAATGCAGCTTTGCGGAAGATGGATGGAACATAGGGTTTGCGCGCCGATTTAACTGGGTTACGCTCGAACGAAGCCAGATGTTCAATCCAAACAATGGAGTTCAGCATGGGATACAAGAAGATTCAGGTTCCAGCAGTCGGCGACAAAATCACCGTCAACGCGGACCATTCTCTCAATGTTCCTAACAACCCGATCATCCCCTTCATCGAAGGCGATGGTATTGGCGTTGATATCAGCCCGGTCATGATCAAGGTTGTCGATGCTGCTGTTAAGAAGGCTTACGGCGGCGAGCGCAAAATTTCCTGGATGGAAGTCTACGCTGGGGAGAAAGCGACTCAGGTTTACGATCAGGACACCTGGCTACCTCAGGAAACCCTGGACGCGGTCAAGGATTACGTGGTTTCAATCAAGGGCCCTCTGACCACCCCGGTCGGTGGCGGCATTCGTTCCCTGAACGTGGCCCTGCGTCAACAACTCGACCTTTATGTATGCCTGCGCCCTGTGCGCTGGTTCGAAGGCGTGCCGAGCCCGGTGAAAAAGCCAGGTGACGTCGACATGACGATCTTCCGTGAGAACTCGGAAGACATCTACGCCGGTATCGAGTGGAAAGCCGGTTCGCCGGAAGCGACCAAAGTTATCAAGTTCCTGAAAGAAGAAATGGGTGTCACCAAGATCCGTTTCGACGAAAACTGCGGTATCGGCGTCAAGCCGGTGTCCCTGGAAGGCACTAAGCGTCTGGCACGCAAGGCCCTTCAGTATGTGGTCGACAACGACCGCGACTCGCTGACCATCGTGCACAAAGGCAACATCATGAAGTTCACCGAAGGTGCCTTCAAGGAGTGGGCCTACGAAGTGGCCGCTGAAGAGTTCGGCGCGACCCTGCTCGACGGTGGTCCGTGGATGCAGTTCAAGAACCCGAAAACTGGCAAGAATGTCATCGTCAAGGATGCCATCGCCGACGCCATGCTCCAGCAGATCCTGCTGCGCCCGGCCGAGTACGATGTGATCGCGACCCTGAACCTGAACGGCGACTACCTCTCCGACGCATTGGCGGCAGAAGTGGGCGGTATCGGTATTGCACCGGGCGCCAACCTTTCCGACACCGTGGCCATGTTCGAAGCGACCCACGGGACTGCGCCGAAATACGCCGGCAAGGACCAGGTCAACCCGGGCTCACTGATCCTGTCTGCTGAAATGATGCTGCGTCACATGGGCTGGACCGAAGCGGCTGATCTGATCATCAAGGGCACCAACGGCGCGATCTCCGCCAAGACCGTGACCTATGACTTCGAGCGTTTGATGGAAGGGGCGACGCTGCTGTCTTCTTCTGCGTTTGGTGATGCGCTCATTTCGCATATGTAAGCGGCCTATGTAGCTGAATCACGGTCACACAAAAACCGCCCGCCTCAATACGTTGAGTCGGGCGGTTTTTTATAGCTGGATGACGGGTTACGTCAGCTCGACACCGTTTCTTGTTGGGTGGCGTGCGCGGTCTGTTCGCTCGGGAGCGTGGCAGACGTAATCTTCAGTGCATGCAAGCCTTTGGGGCCCTGAACGATCTCGAAGCTGACGATTTGTCCAGCCTTGAGGGTCTTGTAGCCGTCCATCTCGATAGCCGAAAAGTGGGCAAAGAAGTCGATTTCCTTGCCATCCTCGTCACGACCTTCTCTGGCGTCAGTGTTAATGAAACCGAATCCCTTGGCATTGTTGAACCATTTCACCTTGCCGACTGACATGCTCATATCCCTCTGCTACAGACTCCATCACTGGAGTATCATCCAGTACATCCACAGCCAGTCACTATAAATAAGATTGACTCTGCGGACCTTTTTTACCCACTGTGGGCTCTATTGGTTGTAACACCGTTTTTCCGATAGTCAAGGTGACCGGGCGGTCAGTGTTGAAATCGTCCATAACCGCCCCCACCACTGTATTAGCACAACTGACGAACCTTTCTTTCCATGCATGCAATCAGCCAGATTCGACTAACATTCAATCAGGATCGCCCGACTCTCCAGAAAGATCGTCCGGAGGAACACGACGACGATTCCGCAGGCATTGCTGTTCAGGAGGCGAAGCCTGCGTTACAGGCACCGCCGATGTACAAGGTGGTTTTGTTCAATGATGACTACACACCGATGGATTTCGTCGTCGAAGTGCTCGAGGTGTTTTTTAACCTGAATCGCGAGCTGGCGACCAAGGTCATGCTGGCCGTCCATACAGAAGGGCGGGCAGTATGTGGAGTGTTTACCCGCGACATTGCCGAGACAAAGGCCATGCAGGTCAACCAGTACGCCAGGGAAAGCCAGCATCCGCTACTCTGTGAAATCGAGAAGGACGGTTAATCGCCGACCACTTGGGTATGAGGTGAAGCTATGTTAAACCGCGAGCTCGAAGTCACCCTCAATCTAGCCTTCAAGGAGGCTCGTTCGAAGCGTCATGAGTTCATGACCGTCGAACATCTCCTGCTGGCCCTATTGGACAATGAGGCTGCCGCCACCGTTTTGCGTGCCTGCGGCGCAAACCTCGACAAACTCAAGCATGACCTGCAGGAGTTCATCGATTCCACCACGCCATTGATCCCCGTTCATGATGAGGATCGCGAAACCCAGCCAACCCTGGGCTTCCAGCGTGTACTGCAGCGTGCTGTTTTCCACGTACAGAGCTCGGGCAAGCGTGAAGTGACTGGCGCCAACGTACTGGTCGCCATTTTCAGTGAGCAAGAGAGTCAGGCAGTGTTCCTGCTGAAACAGCAGAGCGTTGCGCGCATCGATGTCGTCAACTACATCGCTCATGGCATTTCCAAAGTGCCTGGGCATGGCGATCACTCTGAAGGTGAGCAAGATATGCAGGACGACGAGGGCGGTGAGTCTTCTTCTTCAGGCAATCCTCTGGATGCTTATGCCAGCAACCTCAACGAACTCGCGCGCCAGGGTCGAATCGATCCATTGGTAGGCCGTGAGCTGGAAGTCGAACGCGTTGCGCAGATTCTGGCGCGTCGCCGCAAAAACAATCCGCTGCTGGTGGGCGAGGCGGGCGTGGGTAAAACCGCGATTGCCGAAGGCCTGGCCAAACGCATTGTCGACAACCAAGTGCCGGACCTGCTGGCCAACAGCGTGGTGTACTCCCTCGACTTGGGTGCCTTGCTGGCCGGGACCAAATACCGGGGCGATTTCGAGAAGCGCTTCAAGGCGCTGCTCAATGAGCTGAAAAAACGTCCGCAGGCGATCCTGTTCATCGACGAAATCCACACCATAATCGGTGCGGGTGCCGCGTCCGGTGGCGTCATGGATGCCTCGAACCTGCTCAAGCCGCTGCTGTCCTCGGGTGATATCCGTTGCATCGGTTCGACCACGTTCCAGGAGTTTCGCGGGATCTTCGAGAAGGACCGTGCCTTGGCCCGGCGCTTCCAGAAGGTCGATGTGTCGGAGCCTTCGGTGGAAGACACCATTGGCATCCTGCGCGGCCTGAAAGGTCGTTTCGAAGCGCACCACAACATCGAATACAGTGATGAGGCGCTGCGTGCGGCTGCTGAGCTGGCTTCGCGCTACATCAATGACCGGCACATGCCGGACAAGGCTATCGACGTCATCGACGAGGCGGGCGCCTATCAGCGTCTGCAACCGATCGAGAAACGTGTGAAACGCATCGAGGTGCCTCAGGTCGAGGATATCGTTGCGAAAATCGCGCGGATTCCCCCTAAGCACGTCACCAGTTCCGACAAAGAACTGCTGCGTAACCTTGAGCGTGACCTGAAGCTGACCGTATTTGGCCAGGATGCCGCCATCGACTCGTTGTCGACGGCGATCAAACTGTCCCGTGCCGGCCTCAAATCGCCTGACAAGCCGGTCGGTTCGTTCCTGTTCGCAGGGCCGACCGGTGTCGGTAAAACCGAAGCGGCGCGTCAGCTGGCCAAGGCGTTGGGCATCGAGCTGGTTCGTTTTGACATGTCCGAGTATATGGAGCGCCACACCGTATCGCGTTTGATCGGTGCACCTCCAGGCTATGTCGGGTTCGATCAGGGTGGTCTGCTGACCGAAGCCATCACCAAGCAGCCTCACTGCGTGCTGTTGCTCGATGAAATCGAGAAGGCGCATCCGGAAGTCTTCAACCTGCTGTTGCAGGTCATGGACCACGGTACGCTGACCGATAACAACGGGCGCAAAGCGGATTTCCGTAACGTGATCGTCATCATGACGACCAACGCCGGTGCCGAAACAGCGGCGCGTGCTTCGATCGGTTTCACCCATCAGGACCACTCGTCCGATGCGATGGAAGTGATCAAGAAGAGCTTCACGCCAGAGTTCCGCAACCGTCTGGACACCATTATCCAGTTTGGTCGCCTCAGTCATGAGGTTATCAAAAGCGTGGTGGACAAGTTCCTCACCGAGCTTCAGGCGCAGCTGGAAGACAAGCGCGTGCAGCTGGAAGTGACGGACGCAGCGCGCAGCTGGCTGGCGGCGGGTGGCTACGACACGGCAATGGGCGCACGTCCAATGGCGCGTTTGATCCAGGACAAGATCAAGCGTCCACTGGCCGAAGAGATCCTCTTTGGCGAACTGGCCGACCATGGCGGTGTGGTGCACATCGATCTGAAGGACGGCGAGCTGACCTTCGAGTTCGAGACCACGGCTGAAATGGCCTGACGTTAAACGCTACAAAGCAAAAGGCGCCGAGAGGCGCCTTTTTGCTGTCTGCTGACTTTGATCGTTCCCCACGCAGAGCGTGGGAATGATCGGCAAACAAAAACGCCCGGCAGAGCCGGGCGTTTTGTATTGACTTGATTAGCGAGCGCGGTAAGTGATGCGCCCTTTGCTCAAGTCATAGGGCGTCAGCTCGACGCGCACTTTGTCACCGGTAAGAATACGGATGTAGTTCTTGCGCATCTTGCCGGAGATATGCGCGGTTACGACGTGCCCATTTTCCAACTCCACACGAAACATGGTGTTGGGCAGGGTGTCGACGACAGTGCCTTCCATTTCGAAGCTGTCTTCTTTCGACATGCAGTAAAGCCCTCGGTGTCCAATGAATGGCCCGGTGCAACTGCGCCAGGCAAAAGCGGCGTGCATTGTGCCCGAAAAATGGGGTTTAAGCCAAGGGGTTCTAGTTCAGGATGACCCAGCGTTGATTAATCAGCAGTTCGATAGGCCGATATTGGGTCTTGTAGCTCATTTTTTTGCAGTTTTTGATCCAGTAGCCGAGGTAGACGGCGTCCAGTCCGAGGCGGCGTGTCTCGCCGATCTGCCAGAGAATCGCGTAACGCCCCAGGCTGCGGCGTTCTTCGTCGGGTTCGTAAAAGGTATACACCGCCGATAAACCGTTCGGGAGTAAGTCGGTGACGGCCACCGCCAGCAGCCGCCCGTCGAGACGAAATTCGTAAAAGCGCGAGAACGGCAGGTCGCGCACCAGGAAGGTCGAGAACTGATCGCGACTCGGCGGGTACATGTCGCCATCGGCGTGACGCTCTTCGATATAGCGCTGATAGAGGCCAAAATACTCTTCGGTGAACTGTGCCCTGGCCGGGCGAATCTGCAGGTCGGCATTGCGTTTGAAAATGCGTTTCTGTTGGCGGTTGGGGGTAAATTGCGCCACAGGGATGCGCGCCGGTACGCACGCATTGCAGTTTTGGCAATGTGGCCGGTAAAGATGATCGCCACTGCGACGAAAACCCATTTCAGACAAATCTGCGTAGACATGCACATCCATGGGCTGGCTAGGGTCGAGGAACAGGGTCGTGGCCTGTTCATCTGGCAGATAGCTGCAAGAGTGGGGCTGAGTGGCATAGAACTTCAAGCGCGCCAACTCGGTCATGATCAACCCTCGGGTTAAGCTTTGAATTAAGTGTAAGCCACGCGCGCAAAAGTCGCTCAGCAAACCCAGGTTGCGCGACTGGGTTGATCCAGATGCTGCGCCAGGTAGCCAGCAAATTCGCGCCGGGGAATCGCCCGGGCGCCGAGGCTGTGGAGATGATCGGTCGGCATCTGGCAGTCGATAAGCACAAAACCCGAGTCTTTCAGATGTCGCACCAGTGTGGCAAAGCCATATTTGGACGCATTGTCGGCGCGGCTGAACATGGACTCACCAAAAAACAGCTGACCCATGGCCAGGCCGTACAGCCCGCCAACCAGCTCGTCCTGATCCCAGACTTCCACCGAATGCGCGTGACCACGCCTGTGCAGTTCTATGTAAGCGTCCTGCATGGCCTGGGTGATCCAGGTGCCATCGGCGTAATCGCGCGGTGCGGCGCAGGCGCTGATGACAGCGGCGAAATCCTGATCGAAGGTCACCCTATAGCATTGTTGGCGCAGCAACTTGGCCAGGCTGCGGGAAACATGCAGTTCGTCGGGAAACAGCACCGTGCGCGGATCCGGCGACCACCAGAGAATCGGCTGGCCTTCGGAGAACCACGGAAAACAACCGTGGCGATAGGCCTGAATCAGACGATCGGCAGATAGATCGCCACCCGCAGCCAGCAGCCCGTTGGGGTCGCGCATGGCTTTTTCCAGCGGGGGGAAAGTGAGGGAGTTGCGTTGTAACCAAGTCAGCATGGCATCCGGGCTTGCAGAAGGGGAGGGCGGTGGCGGGCCGGTGGGCCCGCCGTAAAGTGTGCCGTTAAACGCCGGGAATGTCGTCGAGGTATTTCTCTGCGTCCAGCGCGGCCATGCAACCGGCCCCGGCCGACGTGACGGCTTGGCGGTAAACATGATCGGCGACATCGCCGGCGGCAAACACGCCGGGGATTGCGGTGGCAGTGGCGTCGCCTTCGTTGCCGCTTTTGACCCGCAGATAACCGTCACGCATGGCCAGCTGATCGACAAACAGATCGGTGTTGGGTTTGTGGCCGATGGCTATGAACACCCCGGCCAGCGCCAATTCACGGGTTTCGCCGGTCTGGCTGTCACGCAGGCGGGCGCCGGTCACGCCGCTGGCATCGCCCAGCACTTCATCCAGATTCTGATTCCAGTGCAGGCGAATATTGCCGTTGGCTGCCTTTTCGAACAGCTTGTCCTGGAGGATCTTTTCCGAGCGCAATTTATCGCGGCGGTGAATCAGATGGACTTCCTTGGCGATGTTCGACAGGTACAAGGCTTCTTCGACGGCGGTATTGCCGCCGCCGACCACCGCCACCACTTGATTGCGATAAAAGAAGCCGTCGCAGGTCGCACAGGCGGACACGCCTTTGCCGGCGAACGTCTCTTCCGAGGGCAGCCCCAGATATTGCGCCGAAGCGCCGGTGGCGATTATCAGGGCGTCGCAGGTGTAGGTGCCACCGTCGCCGATAAGTTCGAATGGGCGTTGTTGCAACTTGGCGGTATGGATGTGGTCGTAAACGATCTCTGTGTCAAAGCGTTCGGCGTGTCTTTGCATGCGTTCCATCAGCGCCGGGCCGGTGAGGCCTTCGACGTCGCCGGGCCAGTTGTCGACTTCGACGGTGGTGGTGAGCTGGCCGCCTGCCTGTATGCCGGTAATGACAACGGGTTTGAGGTTAGCGCGGGCGGCATAAACGGCTGCGCTGTAACCGGCAGGGCCAGAACCCAGAATGATCAGGCGTGAATGCTTCGCTTCGCTCATAAAAACACCTCATAAGCCTTTGTCACGAAAGAGAATGCATGCTCAAATTGACCGCATGCCGTGGTGCTTTTGGCTATGCTACATCCAGCACCTCAAGCATGGCATCGGACGGGCAAACCCGTACAATGCCTGCGTGCAAGGGGGGTTGTAACAAAATAAGCAGTGCACGCCGTGTTTATAAAACACCGGGTGCAGTGTTAAAAGTAGTCCCGGTTGCGCCTGTTAACTTTTTTACCTGCCTGGATTGGGCAGTTTTTTATAGTCATTCAACAGATGGACGCGCCCCAGGCGCAGGAAAAGTAACGTTTTGAAGAAATCCACCGCAGCACCCAAAACAGTCGTTCCGCTCTGGCGCCAGCATTTGCACTACCGGCTCAAGGAAGGTGCATTGATCGCCATCGGCGCCTTGTGCCTGTTCCTGATGATGGCCTTGCTGACTTACGGCAAGGACGATCCGGGCTGGAGCCATAACAGCAAGATTGATGACGTGCAGAATTTCGGCGGCCCGGCCGGTTCTTACAGCGCTGACATCCTGTTCATGGTGCTGGGCTACTTCGCCTACATCTTCCCGTTGTTGCTCGCGGTCAAGGTCTATCAGATCTTCCGTCAGCGCCACGAACCCTGGCAGTGGAGCGGCTGGCTGTTCTCCTGGCGCCTGATTGGACTGGTGTTTCTGGTACTGTCGGGTGCTGCGCTGGCGCACATCCATTTCCATGCCGCCACGGGTCTGCCGGCAGGTGCCGGTGGTGCGTTGGGTGAAAGCCTCGGCGATCTGGCGAGGAACGCGCTGAACATCCAGGGCAGCACACTGCTGTTCATCGCGCTGTTCCTGTTCGGTTTGACGGTGTTTACCGATCTGTCGTGGTTCAAGGTGATGGACCTCACCGGCAAGATCACCCTTGACCTGTTCGAACTGTTCCAGGGCGCGGCCAATCGTTGGTGGGCGGCCCGTAACGAACGCAAGCAACTGGTGGCGCAACTGCGTGAAGTCGACGATCGCGTGAATGAGGTGGTCGCGCCAACCGTCACCGACAAACGCGAGCAGGCCAAGGTCAAGGAACGCCTGATCGAACGTGAGCAAGCGCTGAGCAAGCACATGTCGGAACGCGAGAAGCAGGTTCCGCCCGTTATCGCGCCCGCGCCGCCGAAACCGGCTGCACCGAGCCAGCGTGTGGAAAAAGAGAAACAGGCGCCGTTGTTCATCGACAGCGCCGTGGAAGGCACCTTGCCACCTATCTCGATTCTCGACCCCGCGGAAAAGAAACAACTCAATTATTCGCCTGAATCCCTGGCTGCGGTTGGCCATTTGCTGGAAATCAAGCTCAAGGAATTTGGCGTCGAAGTCTCGGTGGATTCGATTCACCCAGGCCCGGTAATTACCCGATACGAAATTCAGCCGGCCGCCGGCGTGAAGGTCAGCCGCATTTCCAACCTGGCGAAAGACCTGGCGCGTTCCCTGGCCGTGACCAGCGTGCGTGTGGTTGAAGTGATTCCCGGCAAGACCACTGTTGGTATCGAGATCCCGAACGAAGACCGGCAGATCGTGCGCTTCTCCGAAGTGCTGTCGACCCCCGAGTACGACAACTTCAAGTCGCCGGTCACCCTGGCCCTCGGTCACGACATCGGCGGCAAGCCGGTCATCACCGACCTGGCAAAAATGCCGCACTTGCTGGTGGCCGGTACCACCGGTTCCGGTAAGTCGGTGGGCGTGAACGCGATGATCCTGTCGATCCTGTTCAAGTCCGGCCCGGAAGACGCCAAGCTGATCATGATCGACCCGAAAATGCTTGAACTGTCGATTTACGAAGGCATTCCGCACCTGCTGTGCCCGGTCGTAACCGACATGAAGGACGCGGCCAACGCCTTGCGCTGGAGCGTGGCGGAGATGGAGCGTCGCTACAAGCTGATGGCGAAGATGGGCGTGCGTAACCTGTCCGGTTTCAACGCCAAGGTCAAGGAAGCCCAGGACGCCGGCACACCGCTGACCGATCCGTTGTACAAGCGCGAAAGTATCCACGACGAAGCACCGCTGCTGACCAAGTTGCCGACCATCGTCGTGGTCGTCGACGAGTTCGCCGACATGATGATGATCGTCGGCAAAAAGGTTGAAGAACTGATCGCCCGTATCGCCCAGAAGGCCCGTGCCGCCGGTATCCACTTGATCCTCGCCACCCAGCGTCCGTCGGTGGACGTGATCACCGGTCTGATCAAGGCGAACATTCCGACGCGTATGGCGTTCCAGGTGTCGAGCAAGATCGACTCCCGGACCATCATCGATCAGGGCGGCGCCGAGCAGCTGCTCGGTCACGGTGACATGCTCTACATGCCGCCGGGCACCAGTCTGCCGATTCGTGTTCACGGCGCGTTCGTGTCCGATGATGAGGTTCACCGCGTGGTGGAGGCCTGGAAACTGCGCGGCGCGCCGGAATACAACGACGACATCCTCGCCGGTGTCGAAGAAGCCGGCAGCGGCTTTGAGAATGGCGGTGGTGGTGGCGATGATGATGCCGAAACCGATGCGCTTTACGACGAAGCGGTGCAGTTCGTCCTGGAAAGCCGTCGTGCGTCCATCTCTGCGGTTCAGCGCAAACTGAAAATCGGCTACAACCGCGCCGCACGCATGATCGAAGCCATGGAAATGGCCGGGGTCGTGACGTCCATGAACACCAACGGTTCGCGTGAAGTCCTGGCCCCGGGCCCGGTGCGCGACTGATTTGAATCGCCTCCTTAAATTGAAAGCGGGTGGCGCACACGCGCCGCCCGATCCCCCACGAATGTTATGAGGACTCCCATGCGTCTTATCCGCATGTTGTTGCTGCCGGTACTGGCTTTGACCACGCTCTCGGCTCACGCCGATGACAAGGACGTGGCGCGCCTGACCCAATTGCTGGAAAAATCCCAGACATTGAATGCGCGTTTCTCCCAGCTGACCCTCGATGGCAGCGGCACCCAGTTGCAGGAAACCGCTGGCGAAATGTCGTTGCAGCGTCCGGGCCTGTTCTACTGGCACACCAATGCTCCGGCTGAACAAACGATGGTCTCCGACGGCAAGAAGGTCACCCTGTGGGACCCGGACCTGGAGCAGGCCACGATCAAGAACCTCGATCAGCGCCTGACCCAGACGCCCGCATTGCTGTTGTCCGGTGACGTCTCCAAGATCAGCCAGAGCTTCGACATCAGCGCCAAGGAAGCCGGTGGCGTGATCGACTTCACCCTGAAGCCGAAAACCAAGGACACCCTGTTCGACAGCCTGCGCCTGTCGTTCCGTAACGGTCTGGTCAACGACATGCAAATGATCGACAGCGTCGGTCAGCGCACCAATATTCTGTTCACCGGCGTGAAGGCCAACGAGCCGATCCCGGCCTCCAGGTTCAAGTTCGACATCCCTAAAGGGGCGGACGTGATCCAAGAGTAAAACGCAAAACCTGTAGGAGCGGGCTTGCTCGCGAATGCGGTGTGTCAGTTAACATTGATTGCGACTGACACACCGCTTTCGCGAGCAAGCCCGCTCCCACATTGTCCCGCGGTGTTCAAGTAGTGAGGTTTCGCAAGTCGTGATGGACCTGTTTCGCAGTGCCCCGATAGCTCAGCCCTTGGCCGCCCGTTTACGTGCGGCCAATCTGGACGAGTACGTCGGCCAGGAACACCTGCTGGCTCGTGGCAAGCCTTTGCGCGAAGCCCTGGAGCAGGGTGCCCTGCATTCGATGATTTTCTGGGGCCCGCCGGGCGTGGGCAAAACCACCCTGGCGCGGCTGCTGGCGGAAGTCTCGGATGCGCACTTCGAAACGGTCTCGGCCGTGCTGGCCGGAGTAAAGGAAATCCGTCAGGCAGTGGAAATCGCCAAACAGCAGGCCGGGCAATACGGCAGGCGCACCATTTTGTTTGTCGATGAAGTCCATCGCTTCAACAAGTCCCAGCAGGATGCCTTCCTGCCGTACGTTGAAGACGGCACGCTGATTTTCATCGGCGCGACCACCGAAAATCCCTCGTTCGAACTCAATAACGCGTTGCTCTCGCGGGCCCGCGTCTATGTGCTCAAAAGCCTCGACGAAGCGGCCCTGCGCAAGTTGGTGCATCGCGCATTGACCGAAGCGCGTGGCTTGGGCAAGCGGCAACTGACGCTCAGCGATGAAGGCTTCCAGATGCTGCTGTCCGCCGCTGATGGCGATGGCCGGCGTCTGCTGAATCTGCTGGAAAACGCCTCGGACCTGGCCGAAGACAACAGTGAGATCGGCATCGATCTGCTGCAAAGTCTGCTTGGTGACACACGTCGGCGTTTCGACAAGGGCGGCGAAGCGTTCTACGACCAGATTTCCGCGCTGCATAAATCCGTACGCGGCTCCAACCCCGACGGCGCGCTGTATTGGTTCGCGCGAATGATCGACGGCGGTTGCGATCCGCTGTACCTGGCCCGGCGCGTGGTGCGCATGGCCAGCGAAGACATCGGTAATGCCGACCCGCGCGCCCTTAGCCTGTGCCTGGCCGCGTGGGAAGTGCAGGAACGCCTGGGCAGCCCCGAAGGTGAGTTGGCGGTGGCCCAAGCCATCACGTATCTGGCCTGCGCGCCGAAAAGCAACGCGGTGTACATGGGCTTCAAGGCGGCGATGCGCAGTGCCACCGAACACGGTTCGCTGGAAGTGCCGTTGCACCTGCGCAACGCCCCGACCAAACTGATGAAACAGCTCGGTTACGGCGACGAGTACCGTTACGCCCACGATGAACCGGATGCCTACGCCGCTGGCGAAGACTACTTCCCGGAAGAACTCGAGCCGCAGCCGTTCTATCAGCCGGTGCCACGCGGCCTGGAGCTAAAGATTGGCGAGAAGCTCAATCACCTCGCCCAGCTTGACCGTTTAAGTCCCCGGCAGCGGAGAAAATAGTGATTCCATTGGTCATCGCGGTGTCCATCGGCGGTGTCGCCGGCACGCTGTTGCGGTTCGCGACCGGAAACTGGATCAACGCTAATTGGCCGCGGCACTTCTATACGGCTACGCTGGCCGTTAATATCGTGGGCTGTCTGCTGATCGGCGTTCTATACGGTCTGTTTTTGATACGCCCGGAGGTACCGCTTGAGGTGCGTGCCGGGTTGATCGTCGGCTTCCTCGGAGGGCTGACGACTTTTTCATCCTTTTCACTGGATACGGTGCGCTTGCTGGAAAGCGGGCAAGTGCCGCTGGCTTTGGGCTATGCGACGCTCAGCGTATTCGGCGGGCTGCTTGCCACCTGGGCCGGCCTGTCCTTGACCAAACTTTGATAAACGAGAAACCGACATGCTCGATTCCAAACTGTTACGTAGCAACCTTCAGGACGTAGCGGACCGCCTGGCATCCCGCGGCTACACGCTGGATGTTGCGCGCATCGAAGCGCTGGAAGAACAGCGCAAGACCGTCCAGACCCGCACTGAAGCACTGCAGGCTGAACGTAATGCCCGTTCCAAATCCATCGGTCAGGCCAAGCAGCGCGGCGAAGACATCGCGCCACTGATGGCTGACGTCGATCGCATGGCTAACGAATTGAGCGCCGGTAAAGTCGAGCTGGACGCGATCCAGACCGATCTGGATTCGATCCTGCTGGGCATTCCGAACCTGCCGCACGAATCGGTGCCGGTTGGCGATGACGAAGACGGCAACGTTGAAGTGCGTCGCTGGGGCACCCCGACCGCGTTCGACTTCCCGGTTCAGGACCACGTTGCCCTGGGCGAGAAATTCGGCTGGCTGGACTTCGAAACCGCCGCCAAGCTGTCTGGCGCGCGTTTCGCCTTGCTGCGTGGCCCCATCGCTCGTATGCACCGCGCCCTGGCGCAGTTCATGATCAACCTGCACGTCACCGAGCACGGCTACGAAGAGGCTTACACGCCTTATCTGGTCCAGGCCCCGGCGCTGCAAGGCACCGGTCAACTGCCGAAGTTCGAAGAAGACCTGTTCAAGATCGCTCGCGAAGGTGAAGCCGATCTGTACCTGATCCCGACCGCCGAAGTGTCGCTGACCAACATCGTCGCTGGCGAAATCGTCGATTCGAAACTGCTGCCGATCAAGTTCGTGGCGCACACGCCATGCTTCCGCAGTGAAGCCGGCGCGTCGGGTCGTGACACTCGCGGCATGATCCGTCAGCACCAGTTCGACAAAGTCGAAATGGTCCAGATCGTTGAACCCTCGACGTCGATGGAAGCGCTGGAAGGCCTGACCGCCAACGCCGAGAAAGTCCTGCAACTGCTGGAACTGCCTTACCGCACCCTGGCGCTGTGCACCGGCGACATGGGCTTCAGCGCGGTCAAGACTTACGACCTGGAAGTGTGGATTCCGAGCCAGGACAAGTACCGCGAGATTTCGTCGTGCTCCAACTGCGGCGATTTCCAGGCTCGTCGCATGCAAGCGCGTTTCCGCAACCCGGAAACCGGCAAGCCTGAACTGGTTCACACGCTCAACGGTTCCGGTCTGGCGGTCGGCCGTACCCTGGTGGCTGTGCTGGAGAATTATCAGCAGGCCGATGGTTCGATCCGTGTGCCTGAAGTCCTGAAGCCGTACATGGGTGGCCTTGAGGTCATCGGCTAAATGAACTATCTGCCGCTGTTTCACAACCTGCGCGGCAGTCGTGTGTTGGTTGTCGGTGGGGGGGAGATTGCCTTGCGCAAATCCCGCCTGCTGGCCGATGCCGGTGCGCTGCTGCGGGTAGTTGCACCTGAAATCGAACCGCAACTGCGCGAACTGGTTGCCGGCAGCGGTGGCGAGTGCCTGTTGCGCGGTTATGCCGAGACGGATCTGGACGGTTGCGGGCTGATCATTGCCGCCACCGACGACGAGCCGTTGAACGCGCAAGTCTCCGCCGATGCCCATCGGCGTTGTGTGCCGGTCAACGTCGTAGACGCGCCGGCCCTGTGCAGCGTGATTTTTCCGGCGATTGTTGATCGTTCGCCCTTGATTATTGCGGTGTCCAGCGGCGGCGATGCGCCGGTGCTGGCGCGGCTGATTCGCGCCAAGATCGAGACCTGGATTCCTTCGACCTATGGCCAACTGGCGGGCCTGGCTGCGCGTTTTCGCCATCAGGTCAAGGGCCTGTTTCCGGATGTGCAGCAGCGTCGCGGATTCTGGGAAGACGTATTTCAAGGCCCGATCGCTGACCGGCAGCTGGCCGGGCAGGGCGCCGAAGCCGAGCGTCTGTTGCAGGCGAAAATCGACGGCGAAGCGGATGTCACGACCGGCGAGGTGTACCTGGTCGGGGCGGGGCCGGGTGATCCCGACCTGCTGACGTTCCGTGCCTTGCGCCTGATGCAACAAGCCGACGTGGTGCTGTACGACCGTCTGGTAGCCCCGGCGATTCTTGAATTGTGTCGTCGTGATGCCGAGCGTATTTACGTCGGCAAGCGCCGCGCCGATCATGCCGTGCCGCAGGATCAGATCAACCAGCAATTGGTCGATCTGGCCAAGGCAGGCAAACGTGTGGTGCGGTTGAAGGGCGGAGATCCGTTCATCTTCGGTCGCGGCGGTGAAGAGATCGAAGAACTGGCGGCCCATGGCATCCCGTTCCAGGTGGTGCCGGGTATCACGGCAGCCAGTGGTTGCGCGGCGTATGCCGGGATTCCGCTGACCCATCGTGATTACGCGCAGTCGGTACGGTTTGTCACCGGGCATTTGAAGGACGGCTCCACCGATCTGCCGTGGGACGACCTGGTCGCGCCGGCGCAGACGTTGGTGTTCTACATGGGGCTGGTGGGATTGCCGATTATCTGCGAGCAGTTGATCAAGCACGGTCGCGGGGCAGACACCCCGGCGGCGTTGATCCAGCAGGGCACCACGGTCAATCAGCGGGTGTTTACCGGCACGTTGGCGGATTTGCCACGGTTGGTGGCGGAGCATGAAGTGCATGCGCCGACGTTGGTGATTGTGGGGGAAGTGGTGCAATTGCGCGAGAAACTGGCGTGGTTTGAAGGCGCTCAGGGGCAGGTCTAGAGACCGAGTCGCCCCCTTCGCGAGCAAGCCCGCTCCCACATTCGACCGAGTTCTAACTGAAGAATACGGTTAAATGTGGGAGCGGGCTTGCTCGCGAAGGGGCCTTCAAGTCCAGCACAAACCTCATGCCTTGCGCCAAACCCCTTTCCCGTTCAACCGCGCCCGATCATGCGCCACGGTGAAATCCTGCACCGGCCCTTTCGGCACAATTCCGGTCGGGTTGATGGTCTTGTGGCTGCCATAGTAGTGATGCTTGATGTGCTCAAAACTCACCGTCTCGGCAATCCCCGGCCACTGATAAATTTCGCGCAACCAGTTCGACAGATTCGGATAATCGGCAATCCGCCGCAGGTTGCACTTGAAGTGTCCGTGGTACACCGCGTCAAAACGAATCAACGTGGTGAACAGCCGAATATCCGCTTCGGTCAGGTATTCGCCGGTGAGGTAACGATTGGCGCTTAACAGCTGCTCCAGTCGATCCAGTTCCTCAAACAAACCATCAAACGCTTCTTCATAAGCGTGCTGCGACGTCGCAAAACCCGCGCGATATACGCCGTTGTTCACCGCTGGGTAAATCCGCTCATTTAATGCATCGATCTCGGCGCGCAGTGGCTCAGGATAGAAATCCAGGTCATTGCCGGTCAGGTCGTCGAATGCGCTGTTGAACATGCGGATGATCTCCGCCGATTCATTGTTGACGATGCGATTCTGTTGTTTGTCCCACAGCACCGGTACGGTTACTCGGCCGGTGTAGTCGGCGGTATCGGCGGTGTAACGCTGGTGCATGAAGTCGAGGTGATCGAGTTTGTCGCCGGTGGAGCCCAGGCTCTGGTCGAAGGTCCAGCCGTTTTCCAGCATCAGCCAACTGACCACCGACACGTCGATCAGGCTTTCGAGCCCCTTGAGTTTGCGCAGGATCAGCGTGCGGTGGGCCCACGGACAAGCGAGGGACACGTAGAGGTGATAGCGACCAGCTTCAGCAGCAAAGCCACCGACACCCGTCAGGCCCGGCTTGCCGTCGGCGGTCACCCAGTTGCGACGCTGCGCCTGCTCACGCTGAAACGCACCGTCCTTGCTGCTTTCGTACCACTGGTCATGCCAGCGGCCTTCGACTAATAAACCCATGTTCAAGACTCCTCAAACCCTAAATCGTTGGAGAGGAGTCTATGCCCATGAGTTCGAACAAAAAGCGCAAAGGTTGGGCAGTTATGATCGGTTAAATCGATCTGTCCCTAGCATCCCAGTATTGTTGGGCCGTTTCGAACGCCTGATCACGGGACTGACCGAGCCCACGCAACGCCAGGGCCATAGTCGAAATCAGGGCCATTTGCGGGTAGCTGTCGACCACGTCACCGCGCCAGACGGCCTTCAAATGCTCAGGGTCGAGGGTGGCGGGTTTGACGTGACGCTGGGTCGACATTTGCGGCCATTCTTCGTCCCAGCTTTCACCGCCCGTGGTGCCATACAAGTGACTGTCGGCGTCCGGGTTGATCTCGATTTCGCCGCCATCGCCTTTCACCACGATCGCGGTGTCGCCGAGTAAACCGCTGGCATCGCGATGTACCGCCTGGTAACCGGGGTGGAAAATACTTTGCAGGCTGCAACGAGCCCCCAACGGATTGAGGATGCGTGTGAGGGAGTGGATCGGCGAGCGCAGGCCCAGAGTGTTGCGCAGGTCGATCATGCGCTGCAGTTGCGGCGCCCAGTCCACCAGCGGCATGAATGCCAGGCCACCGTTATCGAGTGCCACACCCACCTGTTGCCAATTGCGGCACAGTGGAATGTTCAGTCCTTCCAGCAGTTGTTCGCTGTACAGCCGGCCGGCCGTGTGTGCGCCAGCGCCATGCATGAAAATCCGTACGCCGTTCTGCGCCAGGCACTTGGCTGCCAGCAGGTACCACGGCAGATGACGTTTTTTGCCGGCATAGGTCGGCCAGTCCAGATCAACCTCCAACGCGGGCGGGTTGAGGCGTTCCCGCAAGGCTTCGGTGAAACCGGCCATTTCCTCGGCGCTTTCTTCCTTGTGCCGCAGCAGCATCAGAAATGCGCCGAGCTGGGTGTCTTCGACTGTGTCATCGAGCACCATGCCCATGGCGTCGCGGGCTTCTTCGCGGGTCAGGTCGCGGGCGCCGCGTTTGCCTTTGCCGAGGATGCGCACGAACTGGGCGAACGGGTGCTCGGCGGGTGTTTCGAGGGTCAGCGCTGGAAAGTCGGTCATAAACAATTCGTCGGTTTGGGCAGGCCCGCCAGTTTCGCGGCGAGTTTGGCAGGGGTGCCTTTGAACAATCGGTTCAGGTGCAGGCTGTTGCCTTTTTCCGGGCCGAGCTTCAACGCGGTGTATTTGATCAACGGGCGGGTGGCTGGCGACAGCTGGTATTCGTCGTAGAAACCGCGCAGCAGTTCGAGGATTTCCCAATGTTCAGGGCTCAACTCGATGTCTTCGGCAGCGGCCAGGGCGCTGGCGACCTCTAAGGACCAGTCGCTCAATTCGACCAGGAAACCGTCCTTGTCCAACAAGACGGCGTGAGCGCCCACTGTCAGGGAATTCATAGCCAACTGTTGACCTTGTCGTGTTGAATCGACAGCTCGACGAAGGCCGGGTAATCGATGGCCTTGGCCCAATCTGGCAATTCAATGGACCGGGCTTGAACGTCTTCGGCCAGCACAAACAGTTGCAGGCCGCGAGTATTCAGCGCGCTGAAAGGCGCGGTGCCCGGCTGTAGGGCATAGACCGCGTCGCCGGTTAGTAGCAGCGCATCGTTGGCGCCGATCACGCGCAGGCAACTGGTCAGGCGATCGTCGCCGAACGGGGAATGAGACAACACATGCAAAGTCGACATCAGAGGGTGATCACCTGGTCGTAACGGTCAATAAGGGCGGTGATGTCGTGGGCGGTCAGCACCTGGGCTTCTTCCAGTGATAAAGAGGAAGGGTCCAGCCCACGTTCTGCGGCACTCTCGCCACAGACGAACAATTCCTCGACACCAAACATCGGCAAGGCTTGCAGGTTGGCGCTCAGGTCTTTTTGTTGCAGCGCTTTGGCGTCCTGTTTCGCGGCGAGTTGGAACACCCCGTCATCGAGAAACAGCAGGCCGATTGGCAAATCGAAGGCGCCGCCGGCGAGTACGATGTCCAGCGCTTCGCGCGCATTCGGCCCGGACCATGGCGCCTGACGGCTGATAACCAGCAAGGATTTAGGCATCTTACGCGCCCCCAAAACAGATCAAGCGGTCAGCGTCTTGCACCGCGTCGTGCAACTGGCCGAGGCCCGACAGTTCCCACGGCGCGCCCACGGCAACCGCGTCACGCTGATAACGCCCGGCTTCTTCCTCGTTCAACACACCACGGCGCAGGGCGGCGGCGATACACACCACGCCGTCCAGTTGATGCTCGCTGACAAACGCACGCCATTGCTTGGGCAGGTCCAGCTCATCTTGCGGCGTGACCACACTGGCGGACGCGTTGTAGACGCCATCCTGATAGAAAAACAGCCGGACAATCTCATGCCCACCGGCCAGCGCAGCCTGGGCAAACAACAGGGCGCGGCGCGAGGAGGGCGCATGGGCGGCGGAAAACAGTGCGATGGCGAACTTCATGACAGACTCGATCAGCAAAACTGTGGCCATGATAATGCTTTATCGGCGGGGCGGCTAAATCGATGTTGTCTGTGCGGGCCCCTTCGCTGGCAAGCCCGCTCCTACATTTGATTTGTGTCGCTCACAAACCCCTGTAGGAGCTGGCTTGCCAGCGAAGGCGGTCTAATAGGCAACACTCAAATCAACGCGGCATATACCCCAACTGCCACCGCCGCGGAATCTTCAACGACACCACCCCCAGCACCGCCGCCAACAGACCACTGGCAAATAACGCCTTGAGCCCAAAATGATGTTCCAGCACCGCCCCAAGGACCGCCCCGGCGAACATGCCGGACCAGGGGATCAGTTGCACGCGCCAGCCATTGCGCCGCTCGCCGAGCAGCCAGCGTCCCAGTCCGCGTCCGAAGCGCGAGAGGGCGCCGGTGACATAGGTCAGGCCGACCGGCAGGCCGTTCACTTCCTCGACGGCGGCATTGAGCATGCCCATGGCGATGATCGCTGCCAGTAGCGCAGGTAATTGTTCGTCATAAGGCCAGGTCGCGGCCGCGCACAGCAGTGCGGCGATGCTCAGCATCAACGGCAGCGCCCGTCGCCTGCCGAAACGGCTGACGATAATGCCCAAGGCGTTGCCCGCGATGAAGGTGGCCACGAGCAGCAGCAGTCGCCCTGTCAGCCCCAGATCGCCGACACTGATGGCGACGGCGAGGCGGGTGGTGTTGCCGCTCATGAACGAGACGAAATCGCCGCTGGCCATGAAGCCGATGGCGTCGGTCATGCCAGCGAGTACCGAGAGCATGGCCACCAGCGTCATGCCGATGCGCCCACGCCACTTTTGCGTGTGCAGGTGGCCGGGGCTGGCGTGGGTTGACGAGGTGGATGGCAGCATCGGCGAGGGCATCCTTGAGCAGTAGTTACGGTTCTATCCCATACAACTCGCAATAATCCAGCCAGTCCATACCGGCCATCTCTGCGACTTCGATATGCACTTCCCGGCGTTGGGCCTCGTAGTCCTGGGGTGTGGCGGCCGTCAGGAGCAGCGTCAGTTCCCAGGCGAACAGCCCCTGGCGTTCGGCTTCAGCTTCGAAGGCTTCATGCAGTCGCTCGTCGCGGTACTGCGCCGGGGTTTCACCCTTGGCCTGAGCCAGCAGCGGGTTGAGGTTATCGAGCTCATCGCGCAGTTCGGGGCGCTCATCGAGAAACTTATTCAGCGCCTGCTCGTGTTGCTGTTCGGTTGCCGCCATGGTCGCTCCTTGGTAACGGGTTACGAAGATTGTTTCTTGCTGGCCTTGGCCGCTGCGGCCAGGCATTCGAGGGCGAATTGTTCGGTGTAGGTCATCTTGATCGGCGTGGTTTCGCCTTTGACGGTGCGTTCGCCGTCGAGGATGTAGCGGATGCGCTTGTCGGTGACGCCAATGCGCTTGGCAATCCAGGACGGTGTCTGGCCGATCTGGCTGATCAGCTTGTCGGCGTATTCAGGGGTCGGTTTGTAGAATTCGGCGTTGGGTGTCATGGGGTTTCCAGAAAAAGGCGGTGTTTATGGCGCGACAGGGTGCGCGAATCGTTACGCGGTGTCGCGGTATAAATGCAGTAAAGCAGAACGAAACGCCGCGCCACGGTGATACAGTCCGCTTTTTCTTGATGAGCGAACGTAATGCGAATTCTGATGGTGGCGCTGGCCGTAACGTTGCTGGCCGGATGCGCGGGCTCGGTGATGGACGATGCTCGCACCAAGACTCCGTATAAAACCCTGAAATCGAACAAGCCGCATACCATCGTGGCAGAGTGCGTGCAGTTTTCCTGGCAGGACGAGGCGGTGTTCGGTGTGGATGCTGCCGCCTATTTGCAGCCCGGTAAAAATGGCGGTTCGACGGTCTACACGCGTTCGGCGGAATCCTTTGTTGACGTGACCACCGACGCTTCCGGCACCGTGTTGAATTATTACGCTCAGCATGACGACTTCGTCGCCAAGCGCCGTTTGGCGGCGTTGGCGACCTGTCTGTAAACAGATTTATGAACTGACGCATTACCTTTGTAGGAGTGAGCCGGCTCCGGGCGGCGTTCCGACGATAGCGGCATTACATTCAACATCAATGTTGACTGACCCGACGCCATCGTCGGAACGCCGCCCGGAGCCGACTCACTCCCACAGGGTTTTATGTGTTGATCAGTCGCTCAGGCGTTTCTGGAAAAAGAAGCGCTTGTGCCCCGGCGGGTAGTCGGCAATCTGGCCCAGTTCGCTGTAGCCAAGCCGTTTGTAAAACTCCGGCGCCTGGAAGTCGAAGGTGTCCAGCCAGATGCCCACGCATTCCTTTTCCCGCGCCAGGTCTTCGGCCATCTGCATCAACGTCGAGCCCATGCCCTGTCCCCGGGCCTGTTCAGGCACTGACAGCAGTTCAATGAACAACCACTGGTAGAAAAACCGGCCATACAACCCGCCGAGAATTTCGCCGTTGTCGTCGCGCACCAGCAAGGCCAGCGGTTGTGCATTGGACGGACCAGCCTGGGCCGCGTTATAGGCGCGCAGCGGAGTGAGGATGGCCTCGCGTTCTTCATCGGTGGGGTTTTGCGAGCGTTCGATTCGCAGGGTCATGAGCTACTACCTTATGACAATGAGTCTGGAGCCTATCGCGCTCGCGGCGATTGTTCTATCCCCCTGACGCCAGTGGAACCGTCGCAGTCGCGCTGATGTCTAGCCTAAATAGCGTCATTTCAGAACGCGGCCAACGAGGACACCCCGTGAATATTTTCGAAGCCTTGCGTGAAAGCCACGAGCGTCAACGCAGCTATGCCAAAGCGCTGATCAAAACCAGTGGCGATACCCCGGAACGGGTGGAGGCTTACAAGCAGCTCAAGTCCGAACTCCAGGCCCATGAAACCGCTGAGGAACGCCATTTCTATATTCCGCTGATGGAGTTCGACAACGGCGTCGACCTGAGCCGCCACGCCATCGCCGAACACCACGAAATGGACGAAATGATGGAGGAGCTGGACGAGACCGAGATGTCCAGCCCGGCCTGGCTGGCGACCGCGAAAAAACTGGCCGAGAAGGTGCATCACCACTTGGAAGAGGAAGAGCAGAAGTTCTTCCAGATGGCCGGCAAGCTGCTCGATGACAAACAGAAAGAGACACTCGCCGGCCAGTACGAAAAGGAATACAAGGCTCAGCTGTCCTGACACGATTCGTGTCGCTCGGCGGGGGATGCCGGGCTTTTTCGTTTTCGCCTACCATGGGCAACTCTGACGAAAAAAGGATGCGCTGTCATGGCGAATACAGCCGAACGGGTCAACATCATCGAATCGCAGGTGTTGTCCCACGACTGGTACCTGCTGAAGAAAATCACCTTCGACTATCAACGCAACAACGGCGACTGGCAACGCCAGACCCGCGAGGTCTACGACCGGGGCAATGGCGTGGCGATTCTGCTGTTCAACCGCGAAAGGAGAACTGTCGTGATGACGCGCCAGTTTCGGCTGCCGGTGTTCGTCAACGGTCACGATGGTTTGCTGATCGAAGTGGCGGCCGGATTGCTTGAGGGGGCCGATCCCGAGGAACGCATCCGCGCCGAAGCCGAGGAAGAAACCGGTTACCGCGTGCACCACGTGCAGAAGGTCTTCGAGTCGTACATGAGCCCCGGCTCGGTCACTGAAAAGCTGCACTTCTTTATTGCCGAATACGATGCGGCTTCGAAAGTCAGCGAGGGCGGCGGGCTGGAAGAAGAGACCGAAGAACTGGAAGTGCTGGAGTGGGCTTTCGACGAGGCACTTGAAGCGTTTTACCGCGGCGAGATCTGCGATGCCAAGACCATCATGCTCCTGCAATATGCGGCGATGAAAAACATCTTCTTGGTAGCCTGAACACGTTGCGGTTATGTGGCGTGGGGGCTTGTCGGAACGCCAGACTGCCCCGTTCGACCGCGAAGCAGACGTAGACCCATTCAGCCAGGTTCCACTGACAAGCTGTGATGTCTGATTTTGGGCCGCTTCGCGTCCAACGGAGGCAAGCCTCCTCACCACAGTTCAAAACAGATCATCCATCCTGCTGGCGCCGGACCACTCGCACCCTTCAAGCGTCAGCAACCGCTCCTTCGCCTCAAGCCCGCCGGCAAACCCGGTGAGCTTGCCCGAGGCACCGATCACTCGATGGCAGGGGGCAACAATCGAGATCGGGTTCTTGCCATTCGCCGCGCCCACCGCTCGAACCGCGCTCGGATTGCCGATCTGCTCGGCAATCTGGCTATAGCTGCGTGTCTCTCCGAACGGGATCGTCAGTAGCGCCTGCCAAACCTGCTTCTGAAAATCCGTCCCGGCAAAATCCAGTTCCAACTCAAAGCGATTTCGCGTGCCGGCAAAGTATTCCTGCAACTGCTGAACGGCGCGCATCAGGATCGGGTTTTCCGGGGCTTCGTGCATCGGGCCAAGCCGCACCCGGTTCGGTTTGTCGTTTTCCCAGAGGATGGCTGCCAGTCTTGCACCTTTCGCCACCAGCTTCAGTTCGCCGACCGGAGACGCCAGGGTGGTGAAGGTGTAGGTCATGCTGGCGGTCTCCGCAGAAGGTCTGAACAGAGGCTCAGCATACTGACTCGACGGGGAGGCGCAATACGTAATCCCGACCATACTTGCCTGTGCTTTTGAACCGCTCACTCTGTTTTTTACAGAGCCTGAAAACAAAAAAAAAGAGACCGACTCATGAAGTACGAACCTTTTGCCAAATCGCTTATCGCGACTTCCTTGGCGTTAAGCTGCCTTACCGCCCACGCGGCCTCCGTAGCCCCCGTCGCGGCCGAAAACGGCATGGTGGTCACGGCCCAGCATCTGGCCTCCCATGTGGGGGTCGATGTGCTCAAAAACGGCGGCAACGCCGTCGATGCCGCTGTCGCGGTGGGTTACGCGCTGGCGGTGGTGTACCCCGCAGCGGGCAACCTGGGTGGCGGCGGTTTCATGACCATTCAGTTGGCGGACGGGCGCAAGACCTTCCTCGATTTCCGTGAAAAAGCCCCGCTGGCCGCCACTGCTGACATGTACCTCGATAAAGAAGGCAATGTCGTTCCAGACCTCAGTACCCGTGGCCACCTGGCCGTCGGCGTACCAGGGACCGTGTCCGGCATGGAACTGGCCCTGAGCAAGTACGGCACCAAACCACGCAAGGAAGTGATCGCCCCGGCGATCAAGCTGGCCGAAGACGGGTTTGTGCTGGAGCAGGGCGATGTCGATTTGCTGGACTACGCCACCGACGTCTTCAAGAAAGACATGAAGGACTCGGGCGCGATTTTCCTGAGCAATGGCGAGCCGATGCAGGTCGGGCAAAAACTGGTGCAAAAGGATCTGGGCAAGACCCTGCGGGAAATTTCCGAGAAGGGCACCGACGGCTTCTATAAAGGCTGGGTCGCCGACGCCATCGTCACCTCCAGTCAGGCCAATAAAGGCATCATCACCCAGGCCGACCTCGACAAATACAAAACCCGCGAACTGGCGCCGATCGAGTGCGATTACCGTGGCTACCACGTGGTCTCGGCACCGCCGCCAAGCTCCGGCGGGGTGGTGATCTGCGAGATCATGAACATCCTCGAAGGCTACCCGATCAAAGACCTGGGCTACCACTCGGCCCAAGGCATGCACTATCAGATCGAAGCGATGCGCCACGCGTATGTGGACCGCAACAGCTACCTCGGCGACCCGGACTTCGTGAAAAACCCGATCGCCCACCTGCTGGACAAAAACTACGCCACCCAACTACGCGCCGCGATCCAGCCGCAAAAGGCGGGCGTGTCCAGTGAGATCAAACCCGGGGTAGCGCCCCATGAAGGCAGCAACACCACGCACTACTCCATCGTCGATAAGTGGGGCAACGCGGTGTCGGTGACCTACACCCTCAACGACTGGTTTGGCGCAGGGGTCATGGCCAGCAAAACCGGGGTCATCCTCAACGACGAAATGGACGACTTCACTGCGAAAATCGGTGTGCCGAACATGTACGGCCTGGTGCAAGGGGAGGCCAACGCCATCGCCCCCGGCAAAGCACCGCTGTCGTCGATGAGCCCGACCATCGTCACCAAGGACGGCAAGGTCGTGATGGTCGTCGGCACCCCAGGCGGCAGTCGCATCATCACCGCCACCTTGCTGACTATGCTCAACGTCATCGACTACGGCATGAACATCCAGGAAGCGGTGGATGCACCGCGTTTCCACCAGCAGTGGTTGCCGGAAGAAACCAACCTGGAGACCTTCACCACCAGTCCGGACACGGTGAAGATCCTCGAAAGCTGGGGGCATAAATTTGCCGGGCCACAGGATGCCAACCACGTGGCGGCGATCCTGGTCGGCGCGCCTTCGCTGGAAGGCAAACCGGTCGGCAAAAACCGCTTCTACGGCGCCAACGACCCCCGTCGCAATACCGGGTTGTCGCTCGGCTACTAAGGGTTGAGTTTGAAAGGGGACGGAGCTGTTTTCGTCCCCTGATTCACTGATTGTTCAAGGAGCGAATCATGGCCACTGCACTGTTAATCATCGACGTCCAACAGGCGCTATGCGCTGGCGAGTACGAGTGCTTTGAGATCAACCGCGTCATCGAGAACATCAATCACTTGAGCATCCGGGCCCGGATCGCCGGGGTGCCGGTCGTGTTCATCCAGCACGAAGAAGCGGACGGTCCTCTGGTGTACGACACCGCCGGCTGGCAACTGGCCGAAGGGCTGGAGAACGCCCCCGAGGATATTCGCATACGCAAAACCACACCGGACTCCTTCTACCAGACCCACCTGAAAGACCTCCTGCCGAGAGAGGATTACGAGCGCCTGATCATCTGTGGGCTGCAAACTGACTACTGCGTTAACGCAACCGTGCGACAGGCGTTGAAACTGGGGTACGACGTGGTGCTGGCGGCGGACGCGCATTCCACGGTCGACAACGGCAGCCTCAGCGCCGAGGACATCATCGCCGAGCACAACAAGGATCTGGCGCACCTGACCGGCTCGGTGGCGCGGATTGATGTCATGCCTGCGGGTGAGATCCGCATCTGAAACCACTGCCGGATCAATGGGCATAAATTGTCATGAAATGATAAGGGGCTGTCGCCGATTGAATGGTTTACAACTTTCCCGTCTATTAAATTCTCCTCACGAACTGCGCCGCAAGCCCCGCAATTCGGCGGCTCGACCGCACAGACCTTCTGTCGTAAAGAGAATAACAATATGAGCGTAAAACAACTGATTGGCGAACTTCTCGCCGAGCTAACAGGCGTGAGCCCCGACGAACCATTCAACGAGAACGAGAGTCTGCAACAGCACAAATAGCTGTTCCAACTCGATCGGGATATCTTCCATCAGATTACGTGGCCAATGACCTACGCTTTGGCGTGCTTGAAGAACAGTGAGTGTCTGAAGGGGGGCGATCTATTTTCGTCCCCGGTCCGGGGTCGGGATCTGAACGCCCCAGGGGCAGACCGACGATAGAAAAAAGCCCGCCAGTTTGCGGGCTGAATATCCGCTCAAATCACCAGCTTCCGTAGGGAATACCGTACTCTTCGACATAGCGTTTGGAAGCTTCTGTCTGGGGGTAGTAACGTCCGCCTGACTTGCCAAGATACGGCCCAAGAGGCTCTATCTCGGCTTGGCCACGTGCGACTTTTACCGGACGTAGACACTCATCCTCCACCCAGACCTGCACAACGCCGCCCGGTGCAAGCCCAAGTCGCACAGCTGCGCTCTTCGGGAGTGCCTCCAACTCGGGAATATCGGGACACTTCTTGGTCAGGGCATTGCGCATAATCCGCCGAGCACTTTCGGGTATCTCAACCCACCCTTGATAGGTTTGCGGTTCGACTGCCGATTGCCAACGAACATAAATGCGCACTGGTAGTTTGGCGCCCCGTACAGCTATATCGCCCCCCCCTCTTACCCCAACCCATTCACGAGCGGCGTCCGCACCTTTTTTTTCTCCTCCAGCAGCGCCACCACTACTAATCCGACGGTACATGACACCATCGACATCAATAGCCGCGCTGTCCTCAACCCAGACATCCATAAAGTAAGGATGGGCTACACCTATCGCCCATGGTCCAGCGTCAGGAGCTGAACGCTCCAAAGGCTGGCCCGACGCTTGGCAACCACTCACCAGCAGAGCCCCAAACAAGATCCATAGTGTTCGCAAGTTCATGACTCCTAGTCGGGTACATGGGGATGTTGGACGCGGACCCCGTCCGTAGTTGGGGCATTAAAGTAAAATATATCGGCACTGGTTCGAGGTGTTGAACCTTGCATAATTGTCGGTGGGTTCCAGTTGGCCGAGGTATGAATGTACTTCAATTTGAGCAATCGCTCTTCGGCTGATGTTGTGCTGTAGTCACCTGCGACAAAACGGTCACAGAGGGCTTGGAGTTCAACCGGTACTGCATAGCTCGGATCGGCATCGTCCAGATGAGCGAACTTAACTCCCTTAAGCTTGGCCTGCTCATACATCACTCGCAGATAAACCCGCGACAATTCACCTCGTACGGATCGCTTGAGCTGCAACGCCGCATAGACCTGTTTGTCGGGGTTAAAGCTATTTTGCTGAGCCGGAGGCAAGCCCCGAACAAAAGGAGTCACGATCTCCAGCATTTCGGACGGCCAGCCTTTGGCTTTCCACTGGGCCTTCATCTGTTGCGCGTCGCGGTAGATCGAGGTGAATTTCACGTTCGTCGTACCGGGGACATCCAGCACCTGCATGGGGCTGATCAGCAGGTTTTCCTCGGATTCAGGGAAGTAGCCGCCGCCAAGGTCCGAATGGACACCGGGCAATGTGATTTCCAGGTGATCGGGTTTGACCCGGCTCAAGGCGAAGTTGGCGCGGATTTCGTCCCGGGCTGTCAATTGGACAACATTGGGAAACAAGCTGCGAGGCAGATACAGTTTGAGCCCGGTTGTGTTTGGCTGCGCACATAACCTAGATTAGGCAAGCCGCCTGCTGACGGTACGGTATCAAACAAGCCGATAAAACCCATCTGGACATCGTGCTGGTATTCGACGTTATAGGCTTGGTGGAACGCCCCACGAAATATCTTGGAGATGTTGCCCAAAGGACCATTCTGTCCCAGCGCGACTTCGTTGGAGAAGTGTCGCGCAGCCGCTGCATCTCGGCTGAAGCCAAACGTATCGAACGTTAAGTGGTCTTGCGCGCAGCAGGCTTGCCGGACATTTTTGACTTCCCTATCAGTGTTCAGAGGCAGCACCATGCTGACGCTCTTTATAGAAAACAATCAGACGTTTCCCAAAGTACTCAACCACGCACTTGGCTCGTGTCCAGGTGTTGGAGCATATAAGACTAAATCCGCATCTGAAACCACTGTCAGTCTCGAAGCAGCAATACGGCTGATAACAAACTCACCCTGCTGCAAAAATCTCAATCAACTCCGCCAGGAACGCACTCACCACCTCCCGTTGCCGCGCTGAATGTCGAACGGCTGCATGGAAGCCGACCTCATAGCGCAACTGCTCAGAATTCAGCGGATGCAACTGCCCCAGCTGTTCATGCTTGGCCGCGTAGTGCTGTGGCAGAAAGCCCAGATGTTGCCCTGACAGAATGAGCAGGGCGGCGCCGTCCATGCTGTCGGTGAGTACAGTCAAGCGCTCGATGGAGGTGGGCGCGGGCATTTCCGGCAAGGGGTGGCTGGGCCAGACCCAGTCGTAATCGCGCACTTCATCTCGGCTCAGCGTACCCACGTGATCGAACAGCGGGTGGGCAGGGGCGCAGTAGGCAATTTGGGTTTCCTGGAACAAGGGGTAGTAATCGATGTTGGGCAAGCGGTGCCAGAAGTAACCGATGGCCAGATCGATGTGGCCGTTGATGATTTTTTCTTCCAGCAGCGATGACGACAGTTCAGTGAAGTGGAAGTACAGCCCCTCATGTCGTGAGCGCAAACGGGCAATGGCCAGGGCGATGCTCTTGTTGGCGGACGGATCGATTTGACCGAGCAAGCCGATGTTGATATTGCCCGACACCTTGCGATTGATGTGCTGCACTTCAACCCGAAAGCCCTCGGCCGCCGCCAGTAACCGACGCGCCGCTTCGACAAACTGGCCACCCTTGGGCGTCACCGAAAACCCGCCGCGCCCACGCTCGCACAAGCGAAATCCCACCCGCGCTTCCAGCGTCGCCAATTGCGCGCTGATGGTTGGTTGAGTGGTATTGAGCGCGGTCTGCGCGGCCGAGATGCCGCCCGCCTCAACGACAGTCAGAAAGACCCGGATCAAACGCAGATCCAGCTCCGATACAGTGCCCAGCATGTGTGCCTCCGAGGTTCGCCACATAGACGCGGATCTATGTAAACAGTGCGCCTGCGATATTTTACAGTCCGGACCAACGCCCTACATTGCAATGAAACCGGCGCTTTGCCCATAAAAACAATAATCACCAGCATAGGAATATTCGTATGTCAGGGTCCCCACAGTCTGCGCACGCCCTTGAAGCGAGCAGCGGGTTGGCCATCGAAGGTCACTCGATCGATTACATTCCAGAAAACGAACGTCACGCCAAACTCAGCAGCCAGGGCCCTTTCTGGTTTCTGGGCAACTTCCACTTCTTCACCATCTCCATCGGTTTTGTCGGCCCGAGCCTCGGCTTGTCGGCGCTATGGACCATGCTGGCCGGTGCGCTGGGCATTATGTTCGGCACCATTTTCATGGCCTTCCATGGCTCGCAAGGTCCGGAGATGGGCTTGCCGCAAATGATCCAGTCCCGCGCCCAGTTCGGTTATCGCGGGGTGATCCTGGCCTTGATGGCGACGATGTTTGTGTTCGTCGGCTTCAACGTGGTGAACATCTCGCTGATCATGAACGGCCTTGAACATGTGTTCGGCATCGACCCGACGATAGTCGCGGTGGCGGTGGTGTTGATCGGTGCGCTGCTGTCGATCTATGGCCACGACCTTATGCACAAGGCCTTTAAATGGGCGTTGTTGGCCACGTTGCCGCTGTATGCGCTGGTCACGATCGCCTTGATGTTCGGCGCCGGTCAGGAAGGCGTCACCCCGGCGACGGACCTGGGCTTCAGCTGGGTGGCGTTCGCCACGCTGTTTGCCATCGGCGCCAGCTACAACATTTCCTATGCGCCTTATGTGTCCGACTATTCCCGTTACCTGCCGAAAAATACCAGCCGGCCAAAACTGATCGCCGCCGTGTTCATCGGCGCCTCGCTGTCCGGCAGCTGGATGATCGGCCTTGGTGCGTGGCTGGCGCAGCAATTGAAAGCGGTGGATGCGCTGGTGGCGTTGAACCAGGTCGGGTCTTCGATGATTCCGGGGCTGGGCAATGTCTTGGTAATTGTCTCGGTGGCGGGCTTCCTGCCGATCATCGCGCTCAACACCTACAGCGCCATGTTGACGCTGCTGACCGGCGTCGACTCGATCAAGAAAATCACCCCGACACCGCGTGCCCGGATCATGTCCATCACCGCGATCAGCGTGATTCTGTTGACCTGCGTGCTGTCGATCAAAGGTGACGGCATCGCGCTGTTGAACACCTTCCTCGTCTTGCTCCTGTACTTCCTCGTGCCCTGGACTGCGGTCAATCTGGTGGACTACTTCTTCGTGCGCAAAGGCCGCTACGCGATCCCGCACTTCTTCACGCCGAACGGCATCTACGGCGCCTGGCAATTTCGCGGCATCGTCTCGTACCTGATCGGCTTTGCCGCGATGGTGCCGTTCTTCTACATCTTCGATGCCGCCGCCAACAAGGAGGTATTCGTCGGTCCGCTGGCGCGCATGCTGGAAGGCGTGGACATCGCCTGGCTGGTGGGACTGGTGGTGTCGGGCCTGACGTATTTCATCCTCAGCCGCTCGCTCGACCTCGCGTCCGAACGCCGGATCATCGACTCGATTACCGAGAGCGACATCCTTGCCATGACCAAACCGTCTGTGGAGGAGGTGCGTTGAACACTGCAAAAAACACCGTGGTCGCCTGCTGCCAAGTCGCACCGAAAATTGGCGACCTCGCGTTCAACCGCACGCTGACCGAACGCGCCATTCGTTCGGCGGCCCATCAAGGAGCGCAGATTGTGGTGCTTCCTGAACTGGTGCAGAGCGGCTACGTGTTCAACGACCGCAGCGAAGCGTTGTCGTTGTCAGAAACCACCGAAGGACCGACCTTGCGCCTGTGGGCGGAGCTCGCCCGCGAACTGAACGTTGTCGTGGTCGGCGGTTTTTGCGAACGACTGGAAGGCGATGAACTGGCCAACAGCGCGGCGATGATCGATGCCCAAGGTTTGCGCGCTGTATATCGCAAGGCGCACCTCTGGGATGCCGAGAGTGAAATTTTCACCGCAGGTGACGCGGCGCCGCCGGTGGTTGAAACGGTTCATGGGCGAATTGGTATGTTGATTTGCTACGACCTGGAGTTTCCGGAGTGGGTGCGACTTCCGGCACTGGCCGGCGCTGACCTGCTTTGCGCGCCGGTTAACTGGCCGGATGGACCCCGGCCGCCGACCGAACGTCCGGCGGAAGTGGTGCGGGTTCAGGCTAATGCCTCGGTTAATCGGATGTTTATCGCTGCGTGTGATCGGCATGGGTATGAACGAGGGGTTGGTTGGGTCCAGGGTTCGGTGATTGTTGATGCGGATGGGTTTCCGTTGGCAGGGCCGGCGGAGCAGGGGGGGGAGCAGATTTTGTTGGCGACGCTTAATCTTGGTGAGGCGCGGAATAAGCGGATTAGTGCGCGGAATGATTTACATCGGGATCGGCGGGAGGGGTTGTATGGGTTGGTCGGGGAATAGAGCGGTAGGCTGATCCTGTTTTGGTTACCAGATGCTGTGGTGGGGAAGGGGCGGCTTCTACTTTTTTGGGCAAGTCGCTCATGAGGTTTTGTAGACAAATCCAGGTGTCAGTCAGGGGCGGGAGCGGCCTGACCCGGGCAGAGCACTTCTGGCCGATTGTTGCCTGTTACGAAGGACAGGAGTCGACCCAGAGTGTGTAAAAACGCATTCGCGAACCCTTGCTATGATTTCTGAGGAACTCATCGCAGGGATCGCCCATGAAGCGCTTTATCCAAGGTGAACATCGAGGCCAAGGCACCTTACTTCCCGAAAGCCTCGACGACTACGTCAGCGATACCAATCCGGTGCGCGTAGTCGACGTATTTGTCGATGAACTCAACCTGGTTTCCTTGGGTTTCGACGGGGCTGTTCCGGCTGACACAGGCCGTCCCGCTTACCACCCCGCAGTCCTGTTGAAGATCTACATCTACGGCTATCTCAACCGCATTCAGTCGAGCCGACGCTTGGAGCGAGAAGCCCAACGTAATGTTGAGTTGATGTGGCTGACCGGGCGTTTGACTTCCGATTTCAAGACCATCGCCAACTTCCGAAAAGACAATAGCAAGTCGATCCGAGGCGTCTGCCGTCAGTTCGTTGTGCTCTGTCAGCAGTTGGGGCTGTTCGGAGAAAATCTGGTCGCCATCGACGGCAGCAAGTTCAAGGCGGTCAACAATCGCGACCGCAATTTCACCAGCGCGAAACTGAAACGGCGAATGGAGGACATTGAGTCGAGCATCAACCGTTACTTGGCCGCGCTCGATACTGCCGATCGGCAAGAACCAAATGTCTCAGAGGCCAACGCCGTGCGACTGGAAGAGAAAATCGCCAAGCTGAAGACACAAATGAAGGAGCTTCAAGCGATTGAAATCCAGCTCAACGAATCACCGGATAAACAGGTCTCACTGACCGATCCAGACGCCCGTTCCATGATGACGCGCGGCACCGGAATCGTCGGTTACAACGTGCAGACGGCAGTCGATACTCAGCACCATTTGATCGTTGCACATGAGGTGACTAACGTCGGTTCCGACCGCGATCAACTCAGCTCGATGGCCAAGCAGGCCCGCGAGGCGATGGCATCGGAAACGCTGTCGGTCGTGGCTGACCGAGGTTACTTCAAAAGCGAACAAATCCTGACTTGTCACGATGCCAATATCACCGTCTATGGGCCCAAGCCAATGACCTCTGGAGCCAAGGCCGACGGGCGTTTCAATAACGATGCCTTCATCTATGACTCGGCGAAAAACGAATACATATGCCCGGCTGGCCAAGCGCTGATCTGGCGCTATAGCAACGTTGAAAAAGGCATGAAGCTGCACCGTTACTGAAGTTCGAAATGCCAGGACTGCGCGCTGAAGTCGCAGTGCACACCGAGCACGGAACGACGGGTTCGACGCTGGGAGCATGAAGCCGTACTGGAAGAAATGCAGGACAGGCTGCGCAATGCGCCGGAGATGATGCGAATCCGTAAACGAACGGTCGAGCATCCCTTCGGGACGCTTAAACAATGGATGGGGTGCAACGCATTTCCTGACGCGAAAGCTGGCAGGGGTAAATGCAGAGATGAGCTTGAACGTGCTCGCCTACAACTTGAAACGGGCCATGAAAATCGTTGGTGCCAATGGTTTGATGAAGGCGCTGTCGGTCTGAAAAGGTTCGTTCTGGAGGATCTAAATAGCTGTAGAACCTTACTGAGGGGCTCCGATGCGATATTGATCAACTAGGGTGCCTTAAGCGAAATCAGTCAGCGAACGGCCGTCGGCTCTTCGCGCCGACAAAGCCCTAATGCGTTTTTACACACTCTGGGCCAATAGAGGACGTTGGATCAAATCCGATCTGACAAATTGTGGACAGTTGCCTGCCTTACTCAAATCTGCCTTCCATTAAACCTGGTTTCGCGATGTGAAAAAGGCCGTCACTGCCGCGAGTACCAGCAAGATAGAGCTTGCGAGAAATGTCATGCAATAGCCGCTCCCGTCGAACAGCAGCCCGCCGAGGGTAGAGCCCAACGCAATGGATAGCTGAATGACTGCCACCATCAGGCCGCCACCGGCTTCAGCATCCTTGGGCAACGCCTTGGCCAACCACGACCACCACCCCACAGGCGCCGCCGTCGCGATCAGGCCCCACAGCGCAAGCAGTACAAAAGCTGCCACGACTCCGCCGCCAAGGAAAATCAAGGAAAGTGCAATGGCGGCCATCAAGAGTGGAATGCAGACCAGGACGCGGTACATTCCGGTTTTCAGGAAAGTGCCGATCAGAATGGTCCCGACAAAACCCGCCACGCCGATGACCAGCAGGATCATCGACAACATGGATACATCTACACCAGTGACGGTTTCCAGGAACGGGCGCAGATAGGTGAACAATACAAACTGCCCCATGAAGAAAATGCCCACACTCAACATGCCGAAACTGACCAATGGGCTCTTAAACAATCGGAAGACATTGCCAGCGCCCGTTTTGCGCGGCGCCGGCGTCATGGCTGGCAGGCTGATCCACTGCCAGATCAACGCGATGATCGCTACCGGAATAAGGCAGAAAAAAGCACCCCGCCAACCGATGACACTCCCCAGATAGCTTCCCAGTGGTGCGGCCACTACGGTTGCCAAAGCATTGCCGCCGTTGAAGATTGCCAGAGCCTTGGGCACGCTATGGGCAGGTACCAGGCGCATGGCCATTGCAGCCGACATCGACCAGAATCCGCCGATCACCACGCCGATCAGCGCACGACCAATCATGTACACCGTATAGTTCGGCGCCAGACCGACCACCAGCCCTGACACACACATAATCCCGGTCAGTAGAAGCAACAGCGTCTTGCGGTCCATTGGACCCGCTAGCCTGGAAATCGAAAGGCTTGTCAGCACCGCGAAGGCGCCGGAGATGGCGATCCCATACCCGGCCAGTCCTTCACTGATTTGCAGATCCGATGCAATTGGCGTGAGCAAACTGACAGGCATGAACTCCGAGGCGATCAGCGCGAATACGCACAGTGTCATCGCAAAGATGCCACTCCAGTAAGCCGGCAGTTCCCCAGTCCCCGGCGTGCCGAGGGCCTCACCTGCCGGGGTGTCGAATACCTGAGCCGTCATTCAAAAACCTCTCGTCAAATAGTTGTTGGCTGAAGCACTGGCCTTTTAGCCAACCACCGTCAGGTGCCGGGTAAAAAAGGCGGTGAGCCTGGTCCAGGGAATCAAGTTCACGCGGTCGTACAGATCCACGTGACCCGCGCCGGGAACCCAGGCCAGTTCCTTAGGTTCGGCGGCGCGTTGGAAGGCGTCCTCGCTGAACTCTCTGGAGTGCGCCTGATCGCCAGATATGAACAGCAGCGGACGCGGGGAAATCGTTTCGATATCGTTGAATGGATAGAAATTCACGAACCTGACTTCACTGGTCAAGGCGCGGTTTTGCGTCAGCTCCAACGTACTGCCATGAGGGATATGGATGCCGCGTGGCGTGCGATAGAAGTCCCAAAACTCGCGAGTTACCGGGTCGGTTTCCTTGTCTGGCCGCGCAGGCAGATAGTTCAGAAATTGCAATGTTCCGGTAGAGAACTCGTCATAGCGTTGCTCGGCGGCTTTGGGGAGCATGGCCTGGCGTTGCTCGACAGTCACTGAGTGCCTCAGACCATGACGGGTGACGGCGCCCATGTCGTACATGCTGACGGTGGCCACGGCTTTCAAACGGAGATCCATCTTGGCCGCACTGATGGCGAAGCCACCGCTGCCACAGATACCCAGTACGCCGATACGGTTGCGATCGATAAAATCCCCCGTGCCAAGGTAGTCAACGGCGGCACTGAATGCGTCGGCATACATTTCGGGGGCAACCTGGTTACGAGGCAGGCCCTCACTCTCTCCCCAGAAAGGCAAGTCAATCGCCAGCGTGATGAAGCCTTGTTCCGCCAGCTTTTGTGCATAGAGCATAGAGCTTTGCTCTTTGACTGCTCCCATGGGATGACCGACGATAATTGCAGGCGCTTTGGCGTTTCTAGCCAGATTTTTTGGCGTTACAAGATTGCCCACAATCTGAAGATTGTATGAGTTCTTGAAGGTCACCTTTTGCACGGTGACCTTGTCGCTTTTGTAAAAATTGTCGGCGCCTTCCGGCGGGCTGACAGCGCTTTTCGAGTCAGCTGCTAAGGCAGAACCGCCTGCGACTGAAAGGACGCCCAGAGCCGCAATGCTGACGCCGGTGGCCTTTACGAATGCGCGCCGATCAAGCCCTGGAGAGTCCAAGGCTTCTGTAGCTTCAAGGAGGGTTACAGGTGTCTCGCTCATCATCAGTACTCCGTTCCAGATAGGTGACAGAGCTTGACGGATTAGAGATATCTTGATTAGTAGGCGTAATCTTCATGTAGTTTTGAGAAAAACTCAGCAATGGCCAATACCAAAGTCAACGATCTCCAAGCTTTCCTGGCGGTGGCGCGAGATCAAAGCTTTACGAAAGCCGCCGCCAAACTGGGCATTACTCCTTCTGCGCTGAGCCATACGATCCGGGCACTTGAACAAAGACTGGGGATACGACTGCTGGCCCGCACGACACGCAATGTGTCGCCCACAGAGGCGGGAGAAAGATTGATGCACTCGATCGCTCCGCTTTTTGATCAGATCACCGCCGAGCTTGAAGCGCTGGGCGAGCTGCGGGACAAGCCCAGTGGCACGATTCGTATTTCCTGTACTGATGATCAGATTGAGTTGTGCATTCGGCCGATGCTTGCAAGCTTCCTGAAGAGCTACCCGGATATCACACTGGAGTTCTACGTCGACTATGGATTCACCAACGTGGTCGAGGAGCGATTTGATGCTGGCATTCGCATGGGCGAATCGATCAGCAAAGACATGATCGCCGTTCGCATAGGGCCGGATTGGCGGTTGGCTGTGGTGGGCTCTCCAGAATATTTCGAACGCAACCCGGCACCAACAACCCCCCATGAGTTGACCGGGCATGACTGCGTGAATATCCGACACAGACCATCAGGGGCGATCTACGCATGGGAATTTGAAAGGAATGGCCAGGCTTTTACCGTCAAGGCAGATGGGCAACTTGTTTTCAACAGCATCATGCATGTACTCAATGCCGCCGTTGATGGCGTTGGCTTGGCCTACGTACCAGAGGAATTGGTAGCACCATATCTGGCCGACGGCCGACTCAAAGAAGTCTTGGCCGACTGGTGCCCTGAGTTTCAGGGTTACCATTTGTATTACCCCAACAGACACCAGGCGTCTCCCGCCTTTTCTGCATTGGTGGAGGCGCTGAAATATAGAAGCTGAGCCTTCTACATTCGACGCGCGGCAACGTCTGCTATGGGTCCAGGCTGTGTGAAAGCGCGCTAAACACCTAGAAAACTGAGATTCGCGAAGGTTGCCTATGGAATCAGCGGGCGGAAGCGCGAATTAGCTTAGTCAGTGACATAGACGTTCGTAATGCCCTTTGGGCCGCGGCAGCGGCCCAATCGGCTTCTAACTGGCGGGCCAAGCGGCTGGGCTCACGCCCTGATCGCCTCAAGCAGTCCTGCGATGCCGAAGATGCTCATCATTCGTTTGAGGTTGTAGGCGAGCACATGAAGGCTCATCTCAGTGCTCACCCTCGGCAGGGTTTTGGTCAGGAAGTGGGTACTTCCCATCTAGTACTTGAGCGTTCCAAAAGGATGTTCAACGGTCTGTCGACGAACCCTCATCATCGCTGGATCATGTTCTAGTCGAACTTGCATTGCGTCGACTACAGCCTCATGTTCCCAGCGCTTCACACGGCGCTCCTTACCCGTCGTACATTGCTTTTGCATTGAGCAGGACTGGCAGCCCGAGAAGTAGTAACAATGCAATAACATGCCGTCTTCCATCGACGAATGCCGCCTGGTTAGTAACTGCCCCGCAGGGCATCGATACTCGTCCGACGCCGCAAGATAGATGAAGTCCTGCTTACCAAATCGGCCTTCGGCTTTGCTGCCAGATGTGAGGGGTTTGGGTACGAAGGTAGTGATGCCGGCTTGCTCGCAAGCAAGGATTTCCAGACCTTTGTAATAGCCTCGGTCGGCCACCACCGTTAGCGATTCAGCCTTGATTTCTTCACGCGCCTGGTTCGCCATATTGCTCAGTTGCCCACGATCATTACCAACGTTGGTCACCTCATGGGCAACGATCAGATGGTGTTTGTCGTCGACCGCTGTTTGTACGTTGTAGCCAACCGTTCCGGTGCCTCGGCCGCTCGTAGCCATTGAGCGTGCATCTGGGTCTGTGAGGGAGATCTGTTGGTCTGGACTTTCGTGGAGCTGCGCCTCGATGTCCTTGAGTTTCTGCATCTGCTTTTTCAGTGTTTCTATCTTTTCTTTAAGCCGCTCTGCTTTGGCCTCGGCCACCTCGGGCGTTGCCCGATCCGCCGAATCCATCGCCGCCAGATAGCGATCAATGCTCTGCTCGATCTGCTGCATGCGTGCCTTCACCTTGCCCTGAGTGAAGTTGCGGTCGCGATTATTGACGGCTTTGAATTTGCTGCCGTCGATGGCGATGATCGATTGGGAGAAGAGATTGAGGTTGCGACAAAGAACTACGAACTGGCGGCATACGCTGCGAATGGCTTTGCCGTTGTCTTTGCGAAAGTCGGCAATGGTTTTGAAGTCCGGAGCCAAACGCCCCGTTAGCCACATCAACTCGACGTTGCGCTCGGCCTCACGTTCAAGTCGGCGGCTGGACTGAATCCGATTGAGATAGCCGTAGATATAGATCTTCAGCAACACCGCTGGGTGATAGGCCGGACGACCCGTTGCGGCAGGATCGACGCCCTCAAAACCAAGTGCGCCCAGGTCGAGTTCATCGACGAAAACGTCGACCACACGGACTGGATTTTCTTGGGTCACGTAATCGTCCAGGCACTCCGGCAGCAAGGTGACTTGCGTCCGAGCCTCACCTTCAATAAATCGCTTCATGATCGCCCCCGCTACGATCTCGACGATCAGAAGATTAGACAATTGCGGGAGTTTTCACACAGCCTGGACCCAAAGCAGCCCTTGATGTCTGTTTGTTGTCGCCATATGTTATTGGCATTCATGGAGGATTCTGACTGATGGCACGCGTGGGTTTGATACTGACACCCGGTTTTGCGGATTGGGAATATGCTTACATTGCTGGAACTGCGTCCCCGTTTTACGGGATCGACGTCAGGTTTTTCGCTTCTGCTACGGGGCAGTTCCGCTCGCAGGGTGGATTGGCTGTAACTATCGATAGCAGTTTGCAACAATGTCTGGACTGGAAACCGGACGTTGTTGTCGTCATTGGAGGAATGGTCTGGGAACGTGCAGAAGCACCGGATATTCGAGACTTTCTTCATGCTAGTCGTTCAAGTGGAGCGACAATTGCCGGTATCTGTGGTGGAACGCTGGCACTTGCGAGGGCCGGGCTTCTCGACACGGTTCCTCATACCTCGAACAGCGCTGACTTCTTACAACAGAATGCCGTAGGTTATGAAGGGCGCGCGCTTTATCGAAGCAGTCCAGTAGCTGTGATTGCAGACCGTATCATAACTGCTCCAGGCCCTGCACCCGTTAGCTTCACCTGCGCAGTGTTCGAAGGTGCCGGGCTATCTTCAGAGGTCATTTCTCAGTTCAGGTCAATGTTGGCAGCGGAACATGGGTGACCGCTTCGTCCTACAAAACAGCCGATCAAGTGATGTGTTCGAGTGGCCGCTCATGGCCGTTTTCTGCCGGTCGCGACCGGCTGAAAACGACTCAATAGCAGGCTGCCCGTCAAGCCCCCAATGAAATCAGATGAAGGGTTAAAGCAGGCTGAGCAACTGGGCTAAGGTTTAATGGTTAACCTCGCCAGTAGGGTTGCTCCCCCCATGTTCTCCAAGGCGACTGGCGAGGTGAACTGCGATTCAGCAATACAGGTAAGCGAACCAGGCGAGGGCGATCATGGGGTCACCTTCTGTTCGACGTATACCAGCGCAAATACGATGCCGCGGCAGTAGCGATATGTGGTGCCTCATCATTCAATCGGTCATCGTACGGGTATGCAGCCGGGACGGTTGAGGATTCGATAGCCTTTTGCCTGCTTTTTATGCCCGCAGGCCGCGATCGGCCGAGGCTGTGTAAAAACGTTTTAGAGCACGTACGACGGTCAGAACCAGAACAAAAATCGCGTTCCTACGCAAATTTCAGCTCTGCCGACTAGCCAAGCGCTGGCAGATTTTACGCAGCAACGCAGACTTCCAAACGGTGTCTGCGTTTTTACCCACTCTGGGCCAATAGCAGCCGTTGGTATTAGGACGGTATTTAGGCTGAAAAGTCTCCAGGAAAGCCGGGGCGATTCAGCGGTCACTTACCGTCAGCTGGAAAAGCAGCTCAATCGCTACTAAACCCCCAACCACGCGGGGGAAATTCCCAGATTGACCTCGATGGTGCTAATGGTCTTGCTTGGGCACAACTCGCTGATCGCCCGGGTAACGCAATTGGCACGGCGTGGCAGTTTCGTTTCAGTACAGTGCTACGACCCTGTAAATACTCCCACGAAGATGGAGTACGGAATCATGAAACTTCCTTTTCAGGTAACCGGCTGGGTGTGCGTTTTGTTGGGTGGTGTCTGTGAACTCACGCTGATTTGTTTGTGCTTTTGGTGAGAAAAATGGAGTTTCCTGCTGGGATATTCTCCCTGACAGGGTGACTACTTCTCAGGGCGACCAATTTTCAGAATGACCCTACAGTCCAGACGTTTCTAGGACGCCCCCCTCTTGCCGAAAAGCGCTCCCAAAAAAATCTGGGCGGGGTTTGGTTTCAATCACAAACGTCCGGCCTTATTTTCTGACTGGAAAACCTGAAACAGTGCTTTAAATAAACGAGGCCGCAAATGCGGCCTCGTTTTCTACACTTACTCTCTACGCAAGAACACTCTCGTTACTCGACGCTCTTTCACCTCGACTACGGTCATGCTCCAATCCTGCCAATGGAGCTTGTCTCCATTGACCGGTAGACGATCCAGCAAGCTCATGACCAACCCGGCGAGCGTCTGAAAGTCATCAGTCGCTTTTGCCTGGAAACCGATGTGTTCGTGAATCTGGCTGAGGTTCAGCGCACCGCTGACGAGAAAACCTCCGTCCTCAGCAATGATGTTCGGGCCTTCAATTTCACTGGCATCCGGCAACTCACCTGCAATGGATTCAAGAATGTCGGTCATGGTGAGAATACCGACAAAGTCACCGAACTCGTTCACCACGAAAGCGATGTGAGTCGACTCTTTACGCATCTGCTCCAGCGCGTTGAGGATCGTGAAGCTGTCCAGCAAGTTGATGGCCTTACGCGCCATGGTTTCCAGGTTTGGATGGTTACCTGCCAACAGTTCTTTCAGCAGCTCCTTCTTGTGGACGAAGCCCAATGGTTCATCAACTCGTCCCTCCCGGATTAACGGCAACCTGGAGTACGACGAGTGCATCAGCGTTGTGCGGATTTCTTCTGGTGAGTCCGCCAAATCAATGTTGTCGATTTCAGCACGAGGGGTCATGACACCGCGTATCGGGCGTTCTGCCAACTGAAGCACACCACTGATCATGACGCGTTCTCGTCGATGGAAAACCTGATCGGCATCACCACCTGACAGCATGTCAGCGATTTCCTCACCGACTTCATCTACACCCAACTTGTTGCCACCCAGCAAACGCATAACTGCATGCGCGGTACGCTCACGCATTGGGCGATGCCCCTGCAAGCTCTTCTTACGGCGCGAGCGAGCCACCTGGTTGAACAGTTCGATCAAGATCGAGAAGCCAATCGCTGCGTAGAGATAGCCTTTCGGAATGTGGAAGCCAAGGCCCTCAGCGGTGAGGCTGAAGCCGATCATCATCAAGAAGCCCAGGCAGAGCATGATGACGGTTGGGTGCCCGTTGACGAAGTTAGTCAATGGCTTACTCGCGATGATCATCAAGCCAATGGAGAAAACCACAGCGATCATCATGACCGACAAGTGTTCCACCATGCCCACAGCAGTGATCACGGCGTCCAGCGAGAAGACCGCATCGAGCACCACAATTTGCGCAACGATAGGCCAGAACATCGCATAGGCTGCATTACTTGAGCGCTCGGTCACATGCCCTTCAAGTCGCTCATGCAATTCCATGGTTGCCTTGAACAACAGGAACACACCACCGAACAACATGATCAAGTCACGGCCCGAGAACGTCTTGTCGAAGATCTCGAACAACGGCTCGGTCAGGGTCACCATCCAAGAGATGCTGGCCAACAGGCCAAGGCGCATCAACAACGCAAGGGAGAGGCCAATTACACGGGCACGATCTCGCTGCTCGGGCGGTAGCTTGTCTGCCAGGATGGCAATAAACACAAGGTTATCGATGCCGAGCACCAGCTCCAACACGATCAGGGTCAGCAGGCCAAGCCATGCCGTGGGATCAGCAATCCATTCCATAGGAATTATTCAATCTCTCGAAGAGTTAGGGTGAATGAACGATTGGCACGAACAACCGTATCCCTGCTGGTAAGAGGGGAATGTGTGTTGAGGGCAAAAGTAGCAGAAGAGAAAGACTTCTCGGAGCGAATGCAAGGAGGCGGAGCTTTGGAGGTGACCCTATTCGTCTTGGGAAAAGTAAGCGTGGAGAAACTCAGAGACGGAATGTCGAGGTTCAGCGGCGGTAAAAAACGCGACCAACTCTTATCAACAAGGGAGGAACTGATACAGGGTTTTGGTTGAAAAATGCTACTGGGAGGCTCCAGAAGGGTGTTCATATAGACCTGAAAAAAATTGGGGATGAAATCCTACAATGTTTCGGAGGGGCTCATGCGTGGTAATTATTACAATATCTGACAGATGGATGACTTTGTCGGACGCATACGTTGTCCTGCTCTCTCGCACATGAAGACTGACTGCCACCTTCATCTTGTAGGACGTGATTGTGTGAAAACGCGCTAAACACCTAGAAAACTGAGAGTCGCGAAGGTTGCCTATGGAATCAGCGGGCGGAAGCGCGAATTAGCTTAGTCAGTGACATAGACGTTCGTAATGCCCTTTGGGCCGCGGCAGCGGCCCAATCGGCTTCTAACTGGCGGGCCAAGCGGCTGGGCTCACGCCCTGATCGCCTCAAGCAGTCCTGCGATGCCGAAGATGCTCATCATTCGTTTGAGGTTGTAGGCGAGCACATAATCAATAAGCTAAACGCTATCAAGAAGGGCTGCGAAGAAAAACTTCAAAATTGAAGCAGGGAGTGAACCTGCGCTTGGACCTCCATCTCGCTAGGTGAGACGGGGGAAAAAGTACAAAATTGTCTTCGTAAAGTGACGACGGATGGACCTCCGCTTTTTCTAGAAACCTGACTGAATGCTTGAAAAATAAATCTGTCCCCTTTTTTCCTCCTCGGTTTGATCTAGCCTTGAGTTAAATCACGCGGGAGAAAACACCATGCCCCTCGCTCTCAGAAATCTGTCGGCCTTTGCTTTAGGTGTCTTTTTTTGCATGACCGCGTGCGGTCAAGGGGAAGCAGACACCAATCACCCACCGGCGATACTCCCATTGGAATCTGAGGCGGTGCCAAAACTCATTGCCTATCCACCGCTTGCCGAGCCGCTCGCCCGTGGTGTTGTCATTATCCAGTATCGAACAGAGCACGCCAGGATCATGCCGGTATTTGGCAAAGCGGCTGTTGAAGTATCACCACGCCTCGGTCACCTTCACGTGACCGTCGACGACAGGGAAGGGACATGGGCGCACACCAGTGAAGACCCGATTATTTTGGTTGGACTCAAACCTGGCACGCATAAGGTTCTTCTTGAAGTGGCCGACCCGACTCACAAAATTCTCACCAGTACGATAGTGAGTTTTATAGTTCCGGAGAAGAAGCCAACGGACGCCCCCCACATTGACGAGAGTCACGCAGTAAAACCATAACGGTTGAGTGTTCATGGCTAACTGCTGTGGATTCAACCGGCCCGATGCGCTTGGCTATCGGTTCAGGAGAGGTGCCAGCAATGCACACATACCGCGCCAGTGCGAACCCTCCCAGTAAATCCGTTGGCAGGCGTCGCAGCGCAAAAAGTGCGAATAGAGGGCGCCAATGCGTGGTGGCACCTGCGGCCGAGCCAGTTCCGGGCTGATCTCGTGCAGCGGCAGGTTGCAATGAAGGCACAGGCTGAATGGCCGCGCGCTGCGCGCCAGGTCGAGGCGCTCATACAATTCGCGCAGCTGCAGCGACGGTTTCAGGGCATGCACGTAACAGCCGTGGCTGATGATCCGCCGCTTGAGCAGGTCGCGGTCGCGGGTTAGCACGATGCGTCCTTGCTGTGCAGCGATCTCGGCGATCTCGCCATCCTCGAAGCCATTGTCGTAGAGGGTATCGAAGCCGCTCATGCGCAGCAGGCTGGCCAGCCCGCCAAGGTGCGCATCAGCGACGAAGCGCAGCACCCGTAAAGGTTGCGCACGACCCTTCAGCAGCGGGCTGATGTCCAGAACTTCGAACTTGGGATACACCGCCAGCCGATCACTGTCGAAGATCACCCGCTCGAAGCCCACCGACTCGCCGTTGAGCAGCACCAGTTCGACCTCGGTGTGCGGTATCCCGAGCGCCTCGATCATGTGCTTGACCGTCGCCCCTCGCGCGCACTTGCAGGTGAAGGACTGCCGCCGCCGTTCGGCCGGCAGGAAATCGTTGAGCTCCTCGTAGAAGCGAAAGGTTGCACTGGTCATGTTGAACAGTATGGCAGGGCTGCAAGATGAACGCCTAAGATGGGGATTGAGTGGAAAGGAGGTCCTTCGCTTCCTGCGATTATCTGGGGGCGCTTGATTCGGGACTACGCTAAAGCCATGCGGGTCGTCGATCAATAGTGACCCACTGTTCGCGCTGTGTCCGTCCTTGGAGCGCCCAATGCCGCCCATCACCACGCGCCTGGTGGCGCTGTTTGTTCTTTGCCTGACCTTTGAAGTGCCAGCCCAGACCGACGCCTGCCCAGCTGGCGAAAAACAAGTATGCCTGGACGGCTGCATCTGCCTGCCAGCCGTGGGACAGCTTGAGGGTCTCTACCCGATCGCGGCACTTGCTCTGGCACTGTGGTTGACCCAAGCCCGCGCTGAAGCAGCCAACGCCGGCGTCCAACCCATTCCACCGCACATCCGGGAGCAACTATTGCGCTGGTACGACCCCAGCGTCCTCGATACCGCGCGCTACAAAGTCAGCGACAACGGCCAATTCAGCGCCGCCACTGCCATGCTGCAAAACCCCGATATCGGCGCCGTGACGCTGATCGACATCATCCTCTTCCGGGATGCTCAATCCGCAGAAGAGAACGTCTTGCTCTGGGCTCACGAATTAAAGCATGTGCAGCAGTATCAGGAATGGGGGGTAGAAGGATTTGCCCGGCGGTATACACAAGATTTCAATGCTGTGGAGGCGCCGGCTTATGCCATACAGGCTGAGGTCAGACGGTTGCTGCGGGAGTGACTGACTGTAAAAAAAGGTCACGAAAAAATAGATCCGTCCCTCAGTCCCTTTTGGATCTTTGCTTATGGCTCACTGATTTGGAATCCGGAGTTCGAATGTGTGGAGAGCCGTGACGCCACCGCCTATGGGTGGCATCGGTCGTTCTGCCTGAAACTTGCTCGCTGGCGCGGCACACGCGAGTTGCCAGCCCTGATGTTGGCCCTCGACCGCGGTGGAAGCTGCAACGGGTTGGCATACCGGCTTCCAGCCCAAGATCACTTCAAACAACTGGGACTGTTAATGTTCCGGGAAATTGACGCAAACCCACCGACCAATGTTCCGCGCTGGATTTCGGTTAAAACCGAGACTGGGATATTGCGTGCATTAGCCTTTGTCGCAGCACGCGACGGAATGGCCTATGCAGGCAAGTTGCCAATGGAAAAGGTTGCACATGTGTTGGCTCGCGCAGCCGGGCACTGGGGCTCGGCTGCCCAATATCTATTCCGGACCGTGACAATGCTGAAAGAGCATGGCATTCGCGACCGCAATATGTGGCGCATACAAAGCCTGGTCGCACAGGAAATCGAAGAGTTGTTGGGAAAGAAAGGGGGCGAATTTATTTTTCCGTCCCCTATTGGAAAATAAATCCGTCCATTTTTTTCTCCTTTTTTTACCTTACGTCTCTCTCCCCAGATCGGCGAGAACGGCTGCGCGAAGACGAGGGTTATCGCAACGCGCTGGCTCTTCTTTCTACAACCCTGAAACTCAAGCGTACGGATGTTCCCTGTTGTTCATGGTGGGTCAGACTGGCTTCTCCACCAAAACTTTCCATGATCTGCTTCACCATAATCAGCCCTATGCCTAGCCTGCCTTGCTTGGTGGTGTAGAAGGTTTTGAACGCCATCATTTCTTGTTGCCGTGACGTTCCATTCCCGGTGTCACCAATGATGAGATGCAGCCATTGATGGGTTTTCTCCACATTAGCCTGGATGGTTAATTTTCCCCCGCCCTGCATTGCCTCTATTGCATTAGCAATGACGCTATTCAGAATTTGAGAAAGCAAAAGTGGATTACTGATGATCCGAAGGGTGGGCTCATTCTTGAACTCGACCCGGATTCTTGACTGAGCCAATTGTGCGCCGAAGCCGGCCAGAGTGGCCTGTACCACAATCATCGGTTCCACCAGTTCTGCCTCTCCACGGATCGGTCGCAAGCACAGCAGCAATTCGTGCACCCACTGCGACATCCGATCCACTTGGTTGACAATATCGTCGATATTCCTTTTGGCGGGTTGGCCGTCCATGTCGCTCGCCAATTCTGCGCTGGAGCGGATGCAGGCAAGTGGATTACGCAGACTATGAGCGACCGCCGTGGACATTTCGACCAAGCCCACGTAGGTCTTGTTGGCGACGAGCTGGGCTTCCTGTGACGCCAGCTGAATCGATGCCCGTCGAACAATCCAATACAACCCGACGTAAAGGAGCAGACCGCCCGCCGCCGTAGACAGCCAGATTATCCAGTGGCCACGATTGAGCCGTTCGATTAGATCGGCCGGTTCCTTGTAAATTTCCACCACTGCCAGAGTATTCCCCTGATCATCTACCAGGGGGATGTAGCTCTCGATGAAGAACATTTTGGGAGAGAGCAAAAATTGCTGTTCGGGACGGCGTTCATCAGCGTTGCTGTATTTGGTGGAAACTCGGTCTTTGGAGTTGAATGCCGCTTCAAGTGGTTCGTCGTTCAGAAATTTTTGTCCGATAAGCTGCGGATTGGTCGACCACATCACTGTCCGAAGAGGGGAGTAGATGTTAATCAGGAGTGAGTCCGGGAGGTACGAAAGGTGGTCGAGGAACTCGGAGCGGGCACGGTGCCTGTTAAGCGACATTTCTTCGGACAGCACTCCATTTTGGGTGGCTGCCAAAACGTCGCCCATCCGCATCCCAGCCAACTCGTGGTGACGTATCTCACCCTGGGCGATGGTCTGGATAAATTGCGCTGACAACAGGGCGTCGCGCTCCAGGCTTTCGATGACCAGGAAACGTGTCGACACTGACCCCAGTCCGATGGCTATCGCGCTGATCAGGAGGAAGCTGATGATCGAAAACCATCGCAGGAGGTTGGGTGGTTTCGTCGGCGCAATTGAGTCGGCCGCTACCCGATCAAGGCGTCTGAAAAAAGCTGAATTTGGCTGCATGTAGAGTGTCCTTATGCATGCTGCTTGTACGGTTGTAGCAGCTCGAACCACTCAATGAGTTCTGGATGAATACCCAGCATTCTCTGTGCCAAAAACCTCAGACGTACATAACGTAAGGTAAGGCAAGCAGTAATCGTTCTGTTTAGTGCCTGAGACGGAGCAAATGGAGTTTTCCACGCATTCGTCAGCGCGAAAGAAAACGCATTCCTGGGGAAATAGAACCAACTCTGGGGACAATCCCCCTGCGAAGGGTGATGTCAGGGGCGTCTATAGAAACCAGTAAGCTGTTTTGGGGTGAGAGCGACGCTGGTCAGTGTCGGCGTATTGCCGATTGCTGCGTGTTACGAAGAACTTCCTCTCGATGCGCACCTCGTTCCGCTTCTGAGTCGACTAAGACAAAATTTTAGCCCGGTTGAAGATTTCCCCCCTGCGGATGCTGTTCATCTCAATACCGGCGCGGCGGCATGCCAGGCGCTGCAATTCCGACGAGCTCAGGGTGATTTTTCAAGTCGAGAATCTGTGCTGTCGGCACATGCCCTCGACGAATTTTCCATCAATCACGGCGGTATGACAGGAGGCCAAGCGCGGGGCGACGCCGAGGCGTTGCTTGACTTCACTCATATTGGGTTCGACATGGTCGCGCACGCTGAAACCATTGGCTTCAAGATACTTGATCCATTCCTTGCAGCAGCCACAGTTAGGATCTCGGTAAATGTCGATGACTTCGGCGGCTTGTGCCACTCCGGTCATCAGCAGGGTCGTGAGCACGGCGATGCGCAGCCTGGTATTCATGGGAGATCTCCAGTTTTAAAAGAGCGCTTATCGACAGCAGCAACCGCCGCCGTTCGCGCCACAACCTGAGTTTTTTTCTCATTCTGGACGTCTGCCGCAGCTCATGGCCAGTGCGGCAATCAGTGGTGACAGAAGGTGACCGGTAAGCGGGTAGAACAAACCGGCGGCCAGCGGGATGCCCATGGCGTTGTAAAGAAAGGCGAAGGTCAGGTTCTGGTGCATGTTTCTCACCGTCGCTACTGAAAGGCTGCGAGCACGCAGGATACCGAGCAGATCGCCCTTGACCAGGGTGACCTGAGCGCTGTTCATCGCCACGTCGGTGCCCGTGCCCATGGCGATACCCATGTCAGCACGAGCCAGAGCAGGGGCATCATTGATGCCGTCGCCAGCCATCGCCACGAGGTGTCCGGTCTGTTGCAGAGACGCGACCAAACGTTCTTTGTCTTGCGGTTTGACCTCGCCATGCACCTCCTCAATTCCTAACTGGCCAGCTACCGAGCGCGCAGTAGTAAGACCATCACCCGTAGCCATGATGACCTTGATGCCCTCCGCCTGCAGACGCTCGACTGCCAGCTTCGAGGTGGGTTTGATGGGGTCGGCAACAGCCAGCAAACCCGCCAGAGCGCCATTGACTGCCAAGTACATGATGCTCGTACCGTCACTGCGTAATTTCTCGGCTTGCACTTGCAAGCTCTCGGTGACGACGCCGGACTCATGCATCAGCGCGGTATTGCCCAACTTCAGGTGGCGACCCTCAACCTGACCGCTTACACCAATGCCGGAGGCCAATTCGAAGGTTTCAGGTGGGCTTAGTGTCAGGCCGGCGGCGAGCCTGTTCGGTAATAGCGTGGGCCAACGGGTGCTCGCTGCCCTGATCGAGACTCGCGGCCAGGCGCAGCACTTCATCCTGAGCAAATCCAGGTACAGCCTCGACGCTATGAAACGCTGGCCGCCCTTCAGTGAGGGTGCCAGTCTTGTCGACGATCAAGGTGTCTATCTTGCGCAGGTTTTCGATGGCGGCGGCATCGCGAAACAAGATGCCGCTGCCAGCAGCCTTGCCGGGGGCGACCATCACCGACATCGGTGTTGCCAGGCCAAGGGCGCAAGGGCAGGCGATGATCATTACCGCGACAGCGTTGATCAGTCCGAACACCCAGCTTGGCTCGGGCCCCCACAACCCCCAGCCGAGTAGAGTCAGTGCGGCGATAGTAATCACCACAATCACGAAGTAACCGGCAATCACATCTGCCAGGCGTTGTATCGGCGCTTTTGAGCGTTGTGCCTGTACAACCATTTGTACAATTTGCGCGAGCAAGGTGGCTGACCCTATCTTCTGCGCCTGCATCACCAGGCCGCCGTGGGTGTTGAGGGTCGCGCCGATCAATGCATCACCAGGCCTCTTCATGATCGGTATGGGCTCACCAGTGAGCATCGACTCGTCCACTGCACTTTCGCCTTTGAGTACCTGGTCATCGACTGGCACTTTTTCACCGGGTCGCACACGTAACGTGTCGCCGCTGTGTACGTGTGTCAGTGGGATGTCTTCTTCCGTGCCGTCGGCATTGATTCGTCGGGCAGTTTTGGGTGCCAGGCCGAGTAGCGACTTGATTGCCGCAGAGGTTTGCGAGCGAGCCTTGAGTTCGAGCATTTGGCCGAGCAGGGTCAGTGAGATGATTACCGCCGCAGCCTCAAAGTACACGCCGATGCGGCCGTCCATCATGAAATTGCTGGGGAATGCGCTGGGGACCAGGATGGCCACAACGCTGTAAAAAAGCCGCAGTACCGAGGCCGATCAATGTCCACATGTTCGGGCTGCGCTGAATCACCGAACGTACGCCACGTACATAAAACGGCCAGCCAGCCCAAAGCACCACGGGTGTTGCCAGTCCTAGCTCGACCCGGTTTTGCGTGGTGCCGTGGAACAGCACGAGGGCATGGCCGCCCATGGCCAGCAAGGTGACGATCACGGTCAGTGGTAATGTCCACCAGAAGCGCCGGGTGAAGTCCTTGGGTTCGGGGTTCTCTTCTTCCTCTAACTCGGGAAACACCTGCTCCAGTGTCATACCGCACTTGGGGCAGGTACCGGGGCCGATCTGGCGGATTTCCGGATGCATGGGCAGGTATATTCAGTGGCAGTCGTTAACGGCTCTGCTGGTGCCTGATGGACTTGTTCAATTTCAGTCGAAGATATTTGATAGTGCTCGGGCTCTGCACTGAAGGTCGTTTGGCATTTCTGGCTGCAGAACCGGTAATTCGCGCTTCCGCCCGCTGATTCCACAGGCAACCCTCACGACTCCCGGTTTTCGAGGTATTTAGCGCGTTTTCACACAGCCTGGACCCAGTGCAGACCTTCACCTTGATTCAACTCGGACCGTCATCTCACTGCAATTGCCAGACCGTCAGCGGTAAAAATGATGGCTTGAGCTGCTTCAAGTTCATCGGACGAACTCTGGACGATGATCGAGGATTCCTCGGGGTTCACCTTCCGCTCGCGGCAAAGTGGCCAGAACAATTGCACCGCCCAAGACTCTACCTTTACACCTGTTGGCACGCCGTAAGCATCCTGAGCGCAGTGCGGATGACCGCTGCTCGTCTTGTGAAGCTTGTCCCAGATATTGAGCACATTGCCATAGTTGGATGAGGCATTGCCGAAGCGGCCGATACCATGATGCACGTGATGAAAATCCTGGAGCGAGAACAGCTTTTCTGCCAGATCAAGAAACAGACGGCCAGGCGCGAAACGGCGCAACCACAAATCCCAGCGATAACCCACATGTTGCAGATAGCCTACGGTCAGCTTTAGGCCCAACATCGCTGCGCCAGCCTCCTCGGCACCAACAAAAACCAGTACCGGAGCCATCACGTTGACGGGGATCAGCAAGTAATAAAGCGTGCTTTCGCGCACCCCCATCAGCACATTCATGCGTGTCGGAATATGGTGAGGTTTGTGCAGGCGCCACAGCCAGGGTATTTGGTGTGCCTGCCGGTGAAACCAGTAATTCCCATAATCGTCAAGCAACAGGACGGCGAGGAACAATAAGGCGAAATTGGCGTGAGCGAGAGCGTTTCTCCACTCGGGGAAAAATGTGACCAGCACATAAGTAACCGCCGCAAAAGGAAGAGCGCGAATGGAGAACGCGATCACTATACAGATCAGGTTCACGCCCATTTCATTCATGCTCAATGCGCGGGGTTTCCTGAATTCCCCCATCACAATGTCAAGCACAAGCAGCAGGGCAAAGACACTGAGCCCAATAGTCATTCCCATCGCGGTTTCCTTTTGCTGAGTGGCGAGCCAAGAGCACTGTTCATTTCAGATTTTCGGCAAAGAAAACCAGCTTGCCGACCTTGGCTGGATTGACTGTAATTTCGACGGGAACGATGCCGTTGAAACGCTCAAGGTTCTGGCTGCCGCCACTCAGCGTGATTTGACCCTGGTCTCCATGCCCTGGCGTTGTCTGAAAATGGGCATACAACACACCGCCATCAGTCGTTTTGAATTCACAGTCGCCAAATCCCGCGACGACAGCCTTTCCTTTCAATGTGTCGGTGATGGCACAAAGGGCATAGAAACGCACCGACTCACCTTGTGACATCAGCTTTCCCGCGCCCTCGGCAATCATGTTCAAGCTTGACGTTCCCGTAGCAGTATTAACTTCGGATACGTTTTTTACGGCGGCACCAAACTCAAGCGTGATGGGCGTGTCAGCCGCTTGCGCCTGCGAAAACGCTGCACACAGAATTAAGGTGGGTATCAATTTCGATTTCATTTTTTATTATCCAAAGTCAATGAGTGCCGAAAAAAGCTTATTGCTGCGTCATATTGCTGCGATCAATAAAACGGTCGTAGTGGATGTAATGAGGCTCAACGACGCCTTCTAATTGGCGAAGAATCGAATCGATCATCGGGGGCGGTCCGCAGAGGTAAAAACTACTGTCGGCAGGGCTACAGAAACTGGAAATATGTTCGCCGCAATACCCAGTCAGGCCACCCCAGTCGGAATCACCGGGCTCATTTGACAGGACGGGCTCGAACAGCATCCGACTGCGGGCAGGCCAGTTGGCTTGTAGTTTCGCAATTTCGCTAAGGCAGTACAGATCGTCCTGGGTGCGGGCGGCAAAAAACAGCGTCACATCCGGTGCGCTTTGCTGAGCGCTCAAATGTTCGAGAATTGATTTGATGGGAGCAAGGCCACTTCCGCCGGCGATGAGTACCATCGGGCGCTGAACGTTATGGACAGTAAAATCACCGAGCGGGCCAGTCAACTCTATGCACTCGCCGATGCGATCCTCGGCAAACAACCATTCGGTAAATTGTCCGCCGGGGACCAAGCGGACATGAAATTCCACCTCGATTTGCGGATGACCCAATGGCGCTGAGCAGAAGGAGTAACAACGCGCTTCCTGGGCCAAGGCTGGGTGCCCTGGAATGCTCAGTTGGGCGTACTGTCCAGCCTCGTAGGCCAGCGGTGCATCAAGCTCCAGTACCAGATGGCGAATATTGTGGTTCAGCGAAATGGCAGATTTGATCCGTCCGGAGCGTGTGACCAGTGCCGGACCCTGGACATCCGACGACAAGCCCGGTACGGCAAGCAGTACATCGCTCAAGAGTTCGGACTGGCACGCCAACAGATAGCCGTTGCGCATTGCATCGTGGTCCACATGATGGGAGATGTCCTTCTTGAGCCTGACTTTTCCCCGCAGCAGACGACATCGGCAGGAGCCACATTCTCCGACCATGCATAAATGCGCAATTTTGACGCCACTGCGCAGACCGGCCTTGAGGACAGTCTCGCCCGATGCCACACACGCTTGCAGCTCGGTGCCTTCGATGATCAGTTGATAGCTATTGGGCGATGCGGGAGCGCAAGCAGTAGTCGACATGGGAACAGTTGCCTTATTGGGTACGGTCGAACTGTAATTTTTGCTAGAGTGATGCGTCCAATGCATTGTAAGCATTGAAGCAATAACGCATGAGCATGATGAGGTGCTAGATGGACTTGAAGCGTATCCGCTATGCCCTCGCGCTGGCGCAGGAACTGAACTTTGCCCGTGCAGCCGAAAAGCTGCATCTTAGCCAGCCCGCACTCAGTCGGGGCATTCAGGCATTGGAAGAAGAGCTGGGGCTGTCCTTATTCGACCGCGACAACCGAGCGGTTTCAGTAACCAAAGTAGGTGAAGTATTTCTGGAACACGCCAAGCGTATCGCTTACCAGATGCGCACGTTTGAGTTGGACATGGCACAAATACGTGACGCCGATGTAGGGCACGTCGCGTTCGGGGTCGGACCTTCACCGACCTATGGGCTGGTGCGGCAGGTGCTCTTGGAGGTAAGGCGGCAGAATCCCGGCATTTGCTTCACCGTGGACACAAACAACTGGCGCTACCTGCTACTCCATCTGCGAGCCGAGGAGATCGAGTTTTTTGTTGCCGACACGCAGGAAATCTCACATGAACCTGATCTCGCCATCACACCACTTTGTCGTCAACGTGGAGCATTCTTCTGCCGCCCTGGTCATCCACTGATAGGTAATCCGTCGCGCATGCTGAAAGATTGTTTGTCCTATGGCTTCGCCTTGAGTTCGTTCCCCAATGGGGCGCTGGTTCAACTTAGACGCCTACTTGAATTGGCGCCCGATCAGTCACTGCCGGTGGTGCTGAAATGCGACAACCTCTCTGTGCTGAAAGACCTCGCGATTAACGACGATCTGATTCTGGGTGCAACAGACGCCGCAGTGCAGCGAGAGCTGTCGACGGGAGACCTGGTTCCCTTGCCTTTTTCCGAGACCGAAGCGCTATTTACTGAAATTGGCATCGTGCATTTGAGCGGACGAACATTGTCCCCGGCAGCCACGTTGGTGCTCAACACCATTCGTGCCGTTGCTTGCAAAGCGCCTGGGACCACAATGTACAAAGGAGCGGGATTTTACGATGAACGATGAATCATCTTCATTCTGTTGAAAAAGTCGGTCATGGTTTCCACGGCAGAAAAATACTCGCCTGAGATTGAAATCTTTACTTTTGGCAGAGGCTTCCGGGCTGAGATTTCACGTAGCAGCGTGTAAAAATGGCGTTTTCACCCGCCAATATTCAGGCCATTGGGCGAACCGACTTTTTTAACAGAATCGGCCGACAGCTGACTGACTCAATAGACCACGTTGCCAACGCACTCGCGACGGTCACCCTTATAAATATGGCAGTGGCTTCCTGGATGCTTTCTCAGCTTTCACTACCTGTAGGAAGTCCGTGTCAGCTTATTCAACAACTCTTGAGTGTCGTGTTTAAACGCCATCAAGGTAACGTCCTGAAAGCTACAAATCCTTGCGCCGTTACCTACGGCTACGCCAGAATCCGCCGGCTTGTGCGCCTTGGTGCTGCTCGGTAACTTGATTCCCGTCACTGCCCATCAGTGATCGGGTTTAGTCGCCCGTTGATGTCAAGACGCACAATGTCTCTATCAGCCAGGTATCCCATGCCTGCACTTGATGGCGGTTGTGCGCAGGGCGCTTCGGCGCGCCGATTTCTTGGCTCATCGGTCGACTAACCTGTGCACAGCTGCCTCCCTCTCGTTTAGTCGCGAGCTGGTTGCAGCCTCACTCATATGAGGTTTGAGCCAATGTTTAAAGTAACACCCAACCCACCAGACACCGATCCAGTGTCCCCGTACGAACCCGATTCAAAAAAACTCAGCGAGGCCGCCGAACGCGCCCTCAACTTCCACTTCCCGTCGAACGCCGACATCAAAGCCACCAAGCGAACGCGCAGTACTCTGTTCTCCGTAGACCCAGAAGCCACTGCTGAAACTCTGGCCGTGTTTTTGGTCGAGACGCTGGCCTCGGTCGATGTGATGGTCCATCAGTTGGTGGATCATCTGGAGGGTGAGTCGCGTTATGCCTTGCTGGGCATTTCAAACAGCATCATGGTGGCGGAGATCACGGCGAACCGGGTGCTGGATAAAGTTGAGCCATCTGTGTAACTGCTGTCCTGTGGCGAGGGAGTAAGCTCCCTCGCCACAGGTTATTTATCGCTCGATCTATCTATCTGTTTTCATAAAAACGGGACGCTTGGCGTCCCGTTTTTTTTGTTATGACGAACAGCTCAAGCGCGTTTATTTAAAGCCGCCTCAGACGCTGCGATTTGCGTCTGGCGCTGGACAATCACGTCGCCCACCGGTGGCCCCTGGAAGCGACGAGTTTCAAAGCCGAACCAGACAATCGCTGTCAGCACCAGGAAGCCGATGGTGATGTACAGCGCCCAATCGTTCGGCGGCTGAATGCCGATGATGAAGATGATCACCATCGAGAGGACCGAGAGGAGGGCAAACACGGTGTACCAGAAGCGCCCCATGTTCCACGGCCCCATGGTCGGCCACTTCGCGGTCCCGTAGGTAAACAGGCCCAGCACGATGGGGATGATGAAGGAGAAGAAGAGGAAGATCACCGTGCAGGAGACGACGATCGTATAGACCGGCGTGGCCCCGACCGAGATCACTGACGAGCCCCAGTCGAACAGAACGGCGAGGGTGGCACCGGTCCAGATCGCCGCCACCGGGCTGCGAAAGGTCGGCGAGACCGAGGCCAGCGCTTTGGAGAAAGGTAGGCCGCCGTCACGTGAGAAGGCGAAGATCATCCGTGAAACCGAAGTCACGGTCGCCAGCCCGCAGAGGATCTGCGAGATGAAAATCGCCACATACAGCGCAACTTTAAGCGTCGGGCTTACCTGGGTGTTCATGGCCCAGAAGAACACGTTCCAGCCTTGCTTGGCCGCTTCATCCATGTTCGGCAGCATCAGCACGAACGAGCACAACATCACCCAGCCGAACAGCAACGACCAGACCACCGACATGACCATGCCGCGTGGCACGGAAATGGCCGCGTTGCGCGTCTCCTCGGAGGTGTGCGCGGAGGCATCGTAGCCGGTGATGGTGTAGATCGGCAGCAGCAGGCCGAGCATGAACACCCAGCCGTTCGACACCTGTGGCCAAACGCTGCCACCCGCCTCGCCAGAGTAGTTGCTGAAGGTCCACAGCCGCGCGAATTCATAACTCGGTGCCGAGATCAGGCAGACGATGGTCAGCGCCAGCGCCGTGGCGAAAATCAGGTAGCCGGAGAAGTCGGTGAGCTTGGCGGTCAGGCCGATCCCCAAGTGGTTACACAAGGCCTGAAGACCGGTCAGCACCGCGAGGAAAATCACTCTGACGGTGGTTGTGTCTTCCATGCCCAGCGCCGGTCCGAAGGCACCGAAAAAGAAGTAGTAAGTACCGACGTTGATCGCCCCCAGCACGGTGACCAACCCCAGCAGGTTGAACCACGCGGTCAGCCAGCCGGTGAAGCGGTTACCGAGAATCGAGCCCCAGTGATACAGACCGCCAGCGGTGGGATAGGCCGAAGAAATCTGCGCCATGGCCATGGCGAACACCCCGGAGATCAGGCAGCCAATCGGCCAACCGATGCCGATGGAGGCGCCGCCCCCGCCGGAGGTGCCCTGGGCGAGGGAGTTGATGCCCCCGGAGAGGATGCAGATGATTGAAAAGGAAATCGCAAAGTTGGAGAAAACGCCCATTCGTCGCGACAGCTGCTGGGCGTAGCCCATGCTGTGCAGCACTTTGACGTCATCGTCATGCGGCGCGTCAGTGCCGGGCTGGCTTGCTGGATTCATGTTGTGTGCCCCATCAGGTTTTGATACGCATCCATCCGGAATACCGGACGGGCTGGCCTTCAACCCCTTGTCGTACTGCTCCTGTCTCCAACCGGTACAACCTGCCCGTGCGTGGCATTCTTGTGTGAGCACAGGCAGTCAACTGCTCTACAAGCGGCCGTGAAACGCCGCGTCGAAAATCTCTGCCGCACCGGCCTTCGTCAATGGCAACGGGTTGCCGCCGGCAGAAGGGTCGACCACGGCCATGTCCGCGATCAGGTCGGCCTGTCGGTCATCCACACCCAACTCGAACAGCGTGTGCGGCACGCCGATGTCTTTGCGCAGTTTGAGGATGAAGGCCAGGAAACTGTCGAAGCCGGGGGAGGGCAGGCGCAAATACGCAGCCAGGCGCGTGATGCGTTCTTCGATGGCCGGGCGATTGAATTTCAGGACGTAGGGCATGAAGGTCGCATTGGTCATGCCGTGATGGGTGTCGTACAGCGCGCCCACCGGATGCGAAAGGGCATGCATCCCGCCCAGTCCTTTCTGGAACGCAGTGGCGCCCATCGCCGCCGCCGCGAGCATGTGCGCGCGCGCGTCAAGGTCGGACGGCGTGTGCACGGCGCGCACCAGTGCGTTGGCCACCAGGCGCATGCCTTCGACGGCGATGCCGTCGGCCAACGGATGAAAACCGGGGGCGCAGTAGGCTTCCAGGCAATGGGCCAAGGCGTCCATGCCGGTGCCGGCGGTGACTTTGGCCGGCATGCCGACGCTCAGGGCCGGGTCGCTGATGACCACGCGCGGCATCATTTTCGGGTGGAAGATGATGCGTTTGGTGTGGGTAGCCTCATCGATGATCACTGCTGCACGGCCCACTTCCGACCCCGTGCCCGCCGTGGTCGGCACCGCAATCACCGGGGCGATGCGGCTTTCGTCGGCGCGGGTCCAGTAGTCGCCGATGTCTTCGAAATCCCACACCGGGCGCGTCTGACCGCTCATAAAGGCGATGAGTTTGCCCATGTCCAGGCCGCTGCCGCCACCGAAGGCGATCACGCCATCGTGGTTGCCGGCGCGCCAGGCATCAAGTCCGCCGGCGAGGTTGGCTTCGACCGGGTTGGGCTTGAGGTCGCAAAACAGTGCAACGCCAAGACCTGCGGCGCGCAGTGCTTCCAGGGTGGCGATGGTCATCGGCGCACGCGCCAGGCCACTGTCGGTGACCAGCAGCGGGCGCTGTATGCCCTGGCTTCGGCAAATGTCGGCGAGTTCGGCGATGCGGCCGACACCAAAGTGGATGCTCGTGGGGTAATTCCAGTTCGCGGTCAGGCTCATGGCTCAGATCTCGTGGCGCAAATGGAAGGATTTGGCGCGGGTCAGGTGTTCATAACCGAGGCGCGACAGGGTGACGCCGCGCCCGCTGTTTTTCACCCCGGTCCAGGCCAGGGCCGGGTCGAGGTAGTCGCAGCGGTTCATGAATACGGTGCCGGTGTCGATCTCATTGCCCAGGCGTTCAGCGGCGGCAAGGTCTTGGGTCCAGATGGAGGCACTGAGCCCGAACTCGCTGTCATTCATCAAGGCGATGGCTTCTTCGTCACCGTCCACCGGCATGATGCCGACCACCGGACCGAAGCTTTCATCGCGCATGACCGACATTTGATGGGTGACGTCGACCAGGACTTGCGGCGCGAGGTAGGCGCTGCCCGGCACGTCAGCGGGAAATGCCTGGGGTTCAATCAGTGCCTTGGCACCTTGGGCCAGTGCTTCGGCGATTTGACCGCGTACGAAATCAGCAGCGGCCGGGGTGACCATGGGGCCGAGTGTGGTGGCTTCGTCCAGTGGGTTGCCGAGCACGTATTGGCGGGTCAGGGCAGCGAAACGTTCGATGAAGGCTGGATAGATTTTTTTGTCGACGTAAATGCGCTCGATGGCGCAGCAACTTTGCCCGGAGTTGAAGAAGCTGCCGTCCACGAGGTTTTCTACCGCGTGGTCGAGATTGGCATCTGCGCGCACGTAGGCCGGGTCTTTTCCGCCGAGTTCCAGGCCTACGCCAAGGAAGCGCCCGGTGGCGGCGGTTTCCATGGCCTCGCCAGCGCCGACGGAACCGGTGAAATTCACTTGTTGCACACGTCCGGAGCCAATGATCGCGGCGGTCTGGTTGTGATCGAGCAGCAGGTTTTGGAACAGACCGGCCGGCAAGTTGGCATAGGCCATGGCCTCGGCGAACCGTTCACCGACCAGCAGCGTTTGCGACGCGTGTTTGAGGATGACGCTGTTGCCGGCCATCAGCGCCGGAATGATCGTGTTCACGGCTGTCAGGTACGGGTAATTCCAGGGCGCAATGACCAGCACCGTACCCAGTGGATCACGTTGAACAAACCGTCGAAAACCTGAAACAGGGGTGGGTTCTATTGCGGCCAGGGCCTCAGGCGCAATGGCAATCATGTGCCGCGCACGCTCTTCAAAACCGCGCAGTTCACCCGCGCCAAACCGTACCGGGCGGCCCATCTGCCAGGCCAGTTCCCGCACGATGTCAGTTTTCATCGCCAGCATCGCGTCCACCACCGCACTGCAAAAAGCGGCGCGTTCGCTCAGGGGCCGGCGTTTCCATTGCGCCTGGGCGGTGGCGGCTGCAACCAGCGATTGGTCGATGTGTGCAGTGTCGGCATAGCAACGTTCGGCGTAGACCCGGCCATCGACCGGGGAAATGAGTTTAATGGTTGCCGTCATGATGACCTCAATAACGTTCAAAGCCGCGCTGCAGTTCCCAATCGGTGATCCGCCGGTCGTACTCTTTCTGCTCCCATTCGGCGGTGTGCACGTAGTGGTCGATCACCTCGTCCCCGAACGCTTCGCGCAACATCGTGGAGGTCTGGAGTGCGGCGCAGGCTTCGCGCAAGGTCTTGGAGACTTCCGGCAAGTGTTCGTCGAGGTAGGCGTCGCCTTCAAAGGGCGGTGCGAGGGCGAGCTTCTCGTCAATTCCGGCCAGGCCCGCCGCGATCAGGGCCGCAAAGGCCAGATACGGGTTGAGGTCGGCGCCGCCGATGCGGCATTCGATGCGGATGGATTTGCTGCTTTCTGCGCACAAACGAAAGCCGGCAGTGCGGTTGTCCCGGCTCCACACCGCTCGCGTCGGCGCAAACGTACCGGCCTGAAAGCGTTTGTACGAGTTGATGTAGGGCGCGAGAAAACAGGTGATGTCGTTGGCATACTTGAGCTGCCCGGCGACCCAGGAGCGCATCAGTGTCGACATGCCGAATTCAGCCTTGGCGTCGAAGAACAACGGCTTTTTTCCGTTCTTGTCCCACAGCGAATTATGGATGTGGCTACTGGAACCGGCGGCGTCATAGCGCCACTTGGCCATGAAGGTGATCGCCTTGCCTTGCAGTTGCGCGATTTCTTTGCAGGCGTGCTTGATGATGACGTGGTGGTCGGCCATGGTCAGGGCGTCGGCGTAGCGGATGTTGATCTCTTCCTGGCCCGGCCCCCATTCACCCTTGGAGTTTTCCACGGGAATGCCGCTGGCCTGCAGGTGCTTGCGAATCGCCCGCAGCACCGGCTCTTCGCGGGTGGTCTGCAGGATGTTGTAATCTTCGATGTAATGGCCGGCGGTTTTTGGTTTGTGGTAGTTGCGCTTGTGGATGGCCTCGTAGCTCTCGTCGAACAGATAGAACTCCAGTTCCGAGGCGAACATGCCGGTATATCCACGCTCGCGCAGGCGTTCGATTTGCTTCTTCAGGATCGCCCGCGGGCTGTGCGGCAAGTCGCGGCGATGGTGGTGATCGAGCACATCGCAGAGCACCAGCGCCGTGCACTCCAGCCATGGCACCCGGCGCAGGGTGGACATGTCGGGCTTGAGCACAAAGTCGCCATAGCCTTTGCTCCAGCTGGCGGCGGCGTAACCCGGCACGGGTTCCATGTCGATGTCGTCGGCCAGCAGGTAGTTGCAGCAGTGGGTTTCTTCATGGCCGCTGTCGATAAAAAACTCGACCTGGAATCGCTTGCCGACCAGGCGTCCCTGCATGTCGACCATGCAGACCAGTACGGTATCGATTTCGCCGGCAACGGCGGCACGCTTCAGTTCGTCAAAGCTGAGGAGGGGCTCGGTCATCACGTCAGTCCTGCGTGAATAGTGTGGGCCTGTCTGAAATAGCTGTTGCAGACGCTCTTCAGAAAAACCCAAACCCTGCCAGAGCGAGCATCGTGCGCAATAAGCTGATCCTTAGCTTAGCCTACTGTCGATTTGTGCAAGTTTTGATGAGTTGGCGATACGCGCCCACCAGTTGATCCAGCGAAAACGCCAGATTTCGCCCGCTCGGGTTGGGCAAGATCCAGACCTTGGCGTCGCCGAAGGTCTTGGGTTGAAGGCCCCAGGCAATGTCCCGCTGGCCGGTTAACGCGCTGTATGCGGCTTTGCCGAGAAACGCTACGACGCGGGGTGCATGGCGCAGGATCTTCTGTTCAAAATCCGCAGCGGCGGCGATGAATTCGTGCAACGACAGCTGATCGGCGCGCGCCGTGGGCCGGTCGACCACGGCGGTCAATCCGCAGCGGTACTGCAAGATCGTCCGATCGTTTTCCGGGCGCACCTCCTCGGGCGTAAACCCGGCAAGGTGGAGCGTGCGCCAGAAGCGATTGCCCCGGCCCGCAAAGTGATGCCCTTGGGCGGCAGCTGTCATGCCTGGATTGATCCCGCAAAAAATCACGTCGAGTTGATCGGCCAGTATGTCTTCAAGTCCTTCACCCGCCATAAAGCCTCTCAACCGCAGATCACGTTGACCGCGTTGCGCGCCAGTTCGGTCAGCTCCGCGCGGGATTTGCCTGCCCGTGCCCGGATCGAAATGCTGTGCAGCAGGGAGGAGGCGAGCACGGCGAGGGCGGCCGGGTCGACGTTGTCTTTGAGTTCGCCAGCAGTAATGGCCCTTCGCAGACGCGCTTCAAGATCGGCGTCGAGCCGACTCAGGCGGTCCGACAGCACCTCACGGATTTCCACATCCTCGACGGCTTCAGTGGTTGCCGTGCCGATCGCAAAGCAGCCACGGGGCTGACCGTCCCCGGAGAAATAAATCGATAACTGCCCCTCATAGAAACGCATCAACGCCTCGCGCAACGTCAGTTGGCTGTCGGTCAGCGCCTCATGCATGTCGGCAGCGGCGAATTCCCAATACTGCTCAAGCGCCTTGATATAGAGCGCGTGTTTGTCACCGAACGCGGCATAGAGGCTCGGGCGATTCATGCCCGCTGCCGTGGCGATGCTGTCCAGCGACGCGGCGGAATAGCCGGTACTCCAAAACACCCCCAATGCTTGTTGCAACGCGGTCTGTGGGTTATAGGCGCGGGGGCGTCCGCGGCCTTTTGCTTCGGTAATCTTTTTTTGTGCCATGACGTACAAAATCCTTGTGCGAAGGTGGGTCGAGGCATATTCTTACACCATCGCACAAAATTAAGGAACCAGAAGTTCCTGAATTTCAGGTTTGTTGAAGCAGAGCTCGAACTGGGTATAGCGGCGACGAAACAGGGTGCGGCGGAGCGATCCTTCTGACTGCGCACGGTATGGCTGTTTTTTATGGGTATTAGCCCCTGACTTCCCGGTTAAAGGTGTTTTCGATCATGACTAAACAGTTCGATATTCCAGCTTCACAAACCTTTGAACACCCAGGGCCGAACCCGACCGGCACGCCCAGCAAAAAAACCCTTAAAGAGACCGTGCGGCCATTGCTGATGGTGGGTGTACCGGCGCTCTTTGCGGCGGTTGGGTACGCACACTATGTGGCCCGTGAGCCCTATATTTCGACCGATAACGCCTACGCCCGAGTGGCGAAGGCATCGATCAATGCGCGCACGTCGGGCCAGGTCATCGAAATCGCAGTCGAGGACAACCAGTCGGTTCGCAAGGGCCAGGTGTTGTTCCGCATCGATCCCAAACCGTTGCAGATCGCTGTTGACCGCGCACAAGCCCAACTGAGCGTCGCGCGGCTGCGTATCGATGGGCTCAAGGCCAGCTACCGGCAGCAACAGGCTGAACTGCAATCGGCTAAAGAGTCGGCTGATTTCGATCAAAAGGAATTTGGCCGCAAGAAGGCGCTGGTCGCTTCCGAGTTCGTGTCGAAGTCGATTTATGAGCGCGCCGACACCGACCTCAAAGTGTCGCGGCAACGCATAGCCTCCATCGAACAACAGATCGCCAGCACGGTGGTTGCCTTGAACGGCAATCCGAACATCGACGTCGACAGCCACCCGGCCGTTCGCGAGGCCAAGGCGCAGCTTGATGAAACGCAGCTCTACCTCTCGTACGCCACGGTATATGCGCCGGACGATGGCATCGTCGCCAAGGTCGATGATTTGCAGGTGGGCAACTATGTGAACAACGGCGCACCGGCCTTTGCGCTGCTGTCCGATCGCGAGGTGTGGGTGGAAGCCAACTTCCGCGAAACGGACGTAACCCATATGCGCCCGGGTCAGGCTGCGACCATTCATCTCGATACCTACCCGGATCACGAGTTCAAGGCCCACGTGGTCAGCATGAGCCCCGGCGCCGGGTCGGACTTTGCCTTGCTGCCGCCCGAAAACGCCACCGGCAACTGGGTCAAAGTGGTGCAGCGGGTGCCGGTGCGGCTCGAACTCGACGAGCTCGACCCGCAGATGCCGCTCTACTCGGGGATTAGCGCCACGGTCAAGGTCGATACCGGGCACCGCACGCCATGGTGGCATCCGCTCAAGGCGCTGTTGACCGCAGGAGCCTCCTGATGAACACCAACCCTGCCGGAGCTGCGGGCTCACTAAGGTTCGCCGCGTTGCTCGCCACCTATATGCAGTCCGCGAACCTGCCGTTGCCCAATGCCGTGCTCAGATTTATTCAGGGCAGCATGTCGATGACTGACGACCAGGCTGGATGGATTTTCACTTCGTACCTTGCGGCCAGTGCGATCACGATGCCGATTGCGCAATGGCTGGCCGGGCGTTACGGCCTGAAGCGGGTGTATCAAACCGCTTTAGCCGTCTTCGTCCTGGGCTTGGTGCTCGCCACTTTGGCATCGACGCCACTGGAGTTCATCGGTGCGCGCATTATCCAGGGCCTGGCGAGTGGCGTGCTGGCGCCGCTGTCGATGGCGATTGCCCTGGAAACGTTGCCACTGGAGAAGCGCGCGAAGTTCGGTGCAACGTGGACAGCCATTGTGCTCGTCGGCATCGTCAGCGGCCCGAGCATTGGCGGCTGGGTCGCTGAACATTTCGGATGGCGCCCGATTTTCTACATCAGCCTGCCGCTGTCGGCGTACATCTTCCTGGTGATCGCACAGCTGCTGGCCGAGAAGAAGGCCGAGAAACGTCCAGCGTTCGACTTCTTTGGTTTCGGCACTTTCACCCTGGGGCTGATCAGCCTGCAAATGTTGCTCGACCGTGGTGAACGTCTGGACTGGTTTTCCTCGACCGAGATCTGGCTGGAAGCGATCGGCTGTGCACTTGGGCTCTACCTGTTCCTGGTGCATGTGCTGACCGCGAAGGTGCATTTCCTCAACAAGCGTTTGTTCAACGACCGCAACTTCGTGCTGTCGACGGTGATCTTTTTTGCCGTGGGTTTCGTGTTGCTGTCGACCATGGCGCTGACGTCGCCGATGCTCGATGAAATCCTCGGCTACCCGCCTGACACCACCGGTTCGCTGACCATACCGCGCGGTATAGGACTGGTCGGTGCGTTTCTGTTGATGGGCCGTGTTCCGGAGCGTTTCGACCGTCGGCTGTTCGTGGCGGCGGGCGTGGCCATCGTGGTGTATGCCAACTGGTTGATGCTCGGCTATTCGCCGCTGATGGACTGGTGGCCGGTGGCGCTGGCGGGTGCGATTCAGGGCGTCGGCATCGGCATGTTGATGCCGTCGCTGACCAAGGTCGCCTTCAGCACCCTCGACCCGGCGCTGCGCCCGGAAGGCACCGGTCTTTTCAACCTGTCGCGTGTGTACGGCAGCACCCTCGGTGTGGCGATCGTGCAGTTGTATTTCTTCAACAACACCCACGCGATGCACATGGCGCTGGCCAGCAACTTGACACCGTATAGCGCGGCGGCCCATTCGGCGGCGACGTCCTTGCAAGCCATGGCGGGGCTCAACGAAATGATCACCGGCCAGGCGGCGTTTATCGGCGTGGTCGGCCAATTCAAGATTTTGATGTTCGCGATGCTGGTGGTCAGCCCACTGGTGATCTTTCTTCGCAAGCCCGTTGCGACCAACTAGTTTTCGTGGAGTTTGCCTGATGAAATCCAATGCGCGCTTCCTCAACAGACCGCTGTTCAACACCACGTTCGGCGCGGTGTCGGTGCTGGTGTTCTTGACCGCCTGTACGGTCGGCCCCGATTACCAAATGCCGCCACCCAGCCCGTCGCAGCATTACGATCAACAGGCCGAGCAGCGTCTTGGCCAGCGCATCGACCTCGGCAAAAAGGTCAATGGCGATTGGTGGACTGCGTTTCGTTCGCCCAAGCTCGACAACGTTGTGCGCCGTGCCCTCGACGGCAATCTGGAGCTCGTCGCTGCCGATGCCACGATCCGGCAAGCGGCGTCCTCCGTGGCGGCGGCGCAGGGGGCGCTGTATCCGCAGGTCGATTTTGCCGCTCAGGCCGGCCGCGTGCGTACGCACAACAGTCGTGCCCCCGTCGTTTCCAACTTCTATGCCATCGGTCCGCGTGTCGGCTTCGACCTGGACGTGTTCGGCGGTAACAAGCGCCAGGTCGAACAACAGGAAGCGCTGACGGCGTTTCAGAAACATCGCTACGAAGCGGCGTACCTGACCCTGACGGGGAATGTCGCCAGCCAGGCGTTGTTGATGGCCTCGGCGAACGCACAGATGCAAGCCGTGGAAAAACTGCTGGCCAATGACACCAAGAACCTCGAACTGGTGCGCATGGCACACCTCAATGGCAGCACCACGCAGATCGACGTGTCGCTGGCCGAAACCCGGCTCGCGCAGGACCGCACGTTGTTACCGCCGCTGGCTCAGCAGCGTGATTCGGCACGGCATGCGCTGTCGATCCTGACGGGCAAAGGCCCGGCTGACTGGATCGCGCCGGACTTCGACCTGAGTGAATTTGCCTTGCCGGCCAATGTCCCCGTCAGTCTGCCCTCGGAAATGGCCCACACCCGGCCGGACGTGCTGCAAGCAGAAGCACAACTGCACATGGCCAGCGCCGCCGTCGGTGTCGCGACCGCCAACCTCTATCCGCATGTGGAGCTTTCCGCGTTTCTCGCACAGTCGGCGACAGGCAACGGCGGCGCTGCGCTCTGGGGCTTCGCCGCCGGGGTGGCGGGGGCGATTTTCAACGGCGGAACCCTCAAGGCTGAACGCCAGGCGGCGGTCGACGGCTACAACGCGTCGCTCGCTGACTACCAGCAGACCGTCATCACATCGTTCGGTCAGGTCGCCGACACGCTGCAAGCCATCAACCATGACGCCGAAGAAAACCTCGCCCAGGAAGACGCATTACGTGCCGCCGAAACTAGCTTTCGCTTGAACCAGCAAGCGTACGCGCAAGGGGAGAACAGCATTCTTCAGGTGCTTGAAGCAGAGCGCGCCTATGAGCAGGCGTTGTTGGGGCAGATCAGAGTGAAGACCGCGCAGTACCTCGACACCGTTCAACTGTTTGTCGCCCTCGGCGGCAATTCCGTTGGTGTTTTCGAGCAACGAGTGGCCAGTCGCGAAGCACCGAAACGTTCATATCATTAAAGGCTGCGGCCTCAGAGAGTGGAGTAAAGACATGACCTACGAAGTCTTTCACGATGAACTTCGCGAGACCCAATTTGCGCTGAACAACGGCTCGGCCGAGATGCCGGCCGTTGGCTTTGGCACCTTGTTCCGCGACCTCAGCGTCACGACCCAAGCGGTCACACAGGCGCTGGAAACAGGTTTTCGCCATTTCGATTGTGCCGAGCGTTATCGGAACGAAGAGGCGGTGGGCGTGGCGTTCAAGGCCTTCCTCGACACGGGCAAGGCCCGGCGCGAGGACTTGTTCATCACCACCAAACTGTGGAACACCAACCATCGTCCTGAGCGGGTTTTACCGGCGTTTGAAGCCAGTTGCCGACGGCTTCAGGTGGATTACATTGATTGCTACCTGATCCATACGCCGTTTGCCTTTCAACCCGGCGATGATCAGGAGCCAAGAGACCCATTCGGCCACATGATTTACGACTCGGGCGTGACCTTGATCGAGACGTGGCGGGCGCTTGAACGCCTGGTGGATGAAGGGCGCTGCAAGTCCATCGGCTTGTCGGATATCACCTTGGAGGCGTTGCAGGCAATTGTCGAAGTGGCGCGGATAAAACCCGCCGTTGTGCAGGTGGAATCCCACCCTTATCTGCCGGAATGGGAACTGCTGGAGTTCTGCAAACAGCATGGGATCATCGTCCTCGCCTTTGCACCTCTTGGCCATGGCATGGAGCCTGCCGTACTGGAAGACCCGGTGATTACCGGCGTCGCTAAACGCGTGCAGAAAACCCCGGCTCAAGTCGCTTTGGCCTGGTCGGTGCAGCGCGGTGTGGCGTTTCTGACCACCTCTGCAACACTGAGCCATATTCAGGAAAACTTTGATATTGCCACGCTGCCGCATCGGGCCATGCTTGAAATCAAGGAGGATATTACGACTCGGGTGCGGTTCAACTCGGTGGTGGAAACCGGTATCCCCGGCTTTATCCCGCGTTCAAAGTAACCCCTGCCAAAGCGGCGGCCTGATGTCAGGCCGCCGCTTTTTTTTTACAGGTACATTTTTGCGCCGAGGCGAAAAGGATGGACGTTTTCCAAACCATGCGTTGTTTCATAGCGGTCGCCCAGAGCGGCAGCTTCACGGCCGCAGCGGTGATGCTGGACACCTCGACCACCAACATTTCCAAAGCAGTTTCCAGCCTGGAGGTCCGGCTGCAAACACGCCTGATCAACCGAACGACCCGACGTCTGGCGCTGACCGAAGCGGGTCTGCGCTATTTGCAACGGTGCGAGAAGATTATTGAAGAGATGCGTGAAGCCGATGAAGAAGCGGGGACGGCTCAAACCAGGCCCGTGGGCCGGCTGAAGATTCATGCGATGTCAGCGGTTGGCAATCACTACGTGATCAACGCCATCGCTCGGTATAGAGAGACGCACCCCTCGGTCATGTTTGATTTGACCCTGACCAATCGACTGCCGGACTTGCTGGAAGAAGGCTATGACATGTCGATTGTGTTGGCGCGGGAGTTACCCGATTCAGGCTTTGTCGCCCAGCGGCTCGGCGTTACCTACAGCATTCTCTGCGCCTCGCCCGCGTACCTGAAGAAACGCGGCGTTCCCGACGCGCCAGGTGCACTGGCCGCACATGATTGCCTGAGGATTGTGAACACCGTGATGCCGGCGCAAAACTGGGTATTTGAGGGGCCTGAAGGTGTGGAGACGGTGAACACACCGTTGTCGCCGTTTCACGTCAATACCGCCGATGCAATGACGGTCGCGATCAGCAACGGAATGGGCATCGGGATACAACCGATTGCGTCTGCCGTGGACGGCTTGAGAGCGGGGACGTTGGTGCGTGTGCTGCCTGAGTATCATTTTGAGGAGCTGAATGTGTTTGCCATCTACCCATCACGCAAATTCGTCGATGCGAAAATCAAGACCTGGGTGGATTTTCTCAAGGATTACATTCCGGTCTTGCTGGCCTCCGATGAAAAGACCGTGGGCTCAACGAAAAACAAATAATCGCCAGTGCCGCCGGTATGGAGTGTCGACCCTCCAACGTCTGCGCGGTACTCAACCGTTTGAACACCCGGTGCCCATGACTTGATATTGCAGGACGTGTTGTTGACCTTGGGAGTCTTCATACGTCATTTGCGCCGGCACCGGACCGCACTGGTCGCCCACGTCGGTCACGCTGATGACCCGTTTGATGTCGAGGTGGGTGTCGTAGGTATAGGTTTCAACCGGGGTCTTGGCGGTTGCAGCGGTTGAGCTGTTATCGTCGGCGAAGGCTGGTGCACCGACACTGGCGAACGCCAGCAGGATCACGATTTTCGAAAGTTTCATGGTGTTCACCGTATCGTTTAAGGATGGCTGGGCAACCGGTTTGATCGTCCGTTTTCTACCCTGTGCGCTCACGTTAAATACTCACGGGGTAGGGACGATGCTAGGGGGTAGTCCTTGCCTCAAACAGCGGCCTGAAGGACAAACACTGTTGCCGGTTTGCGCATGAATACGGGGCTTGTGGACGCGATCACTGCCCTTGTGGCATGGTCGAAAAAAATGCCACGCAGCCAACAGGATCAAATTGATGGAGGAGGGTAATGAGGTCGGTGGCACACCGTCGTTGGCGATGCTCAAGGCATTCAATTGTTGCGTGTTGCACCTCGGGCGACTGGCTCGGGAGCGCGGTGCCTCGCAATTCATCGAAGACGGGCTGCAAGCCTTTCGCCCACTGGTGCCGTTTGCTTCGGCGTGGTGGGGAGAAATGTCCACGTCGGACGCCCATGCGGCGCCGAAAAGCTGGATGCACGGGCGCATCGATCTGCCCGAATCGTTTGCTGCCGAATGGCACAAGAGCGCAGGCAGCGACAAATTCTCCCATGACACCTTGAGCCAACCCGGCGCCGTGGTGCGCGACAGCGGCTTCACCGATCCCCATGAAGAGGTCGACGCCTTCGCTCGCCGTCATGACCTCTACCATGTGATCTGCATCACCTTCGAGTTGCCCGAAAGCGGTCTGATGTTTTTCGTCTGCCTCTATCGCGGCGAACACGGGTCAGGGTTCAACGACAACGAGGCCGCTTTGTTTTCTGCGTTCTGCGACCACCTGCTGCAGTTGTGGCGATTCCAGGTGCAAGACATGATCCGCATCGACACCGGTAACGGCGCCAGCGACTTTGGGGTCGCGCGCATGGACGGAACGTTGTTGTACGTGGGCGCCAGTTTATGCGCGGCCATCCAGCGCGAGGTGCCGGGGTGGAGCGGGTCGATGCTGCCGGCGCAGGTGATCGCCCATCTGCCAAAAGCGCCGAGCGTCATGCGCCTGGGGCGCTGTGCGCTGACCCTCAGCCCGAATGCCAAGCACGTCATTTTGTCCCTTGAAGCCCAATCGCGCGGGGCCGTACTGGCGCCACGGGAGCGAACGGCGGCGATGCTGTTCGCGGCCGGGCACTCCTATAAGGAAATTGCCAGGATCCTCGGCTTGAGTCCTGCGACCGTGCGCACTTATTTGCGCAATTGCTACTTGCAGCTTGGCGTGAAAAGCAAGGTTGAGTTGGGTTCGGTCCTGTCTGCACAGGCAACCCGTCGCGAATCAACGTGACGCCCCCGGATTTCGCTCCCTCATTCACTGACCCCTCCTCATTTGTGGAGGTCCATCCAACGGCCGCGCGCTATAGGGTATGCCCTGCATATCAGGGGCTTGCGCGCAGGCTGTTCGGGCCTCTTCCAAAACTATAAAAACAGAGGTGAGGCAGTTGAAATTTTCCAGGCTTTTTGTCGCCGTTGCGGCGACAACCGCATTTTCCGGTCTGGCGCTGGTGGGGTGCCAGACTCAGGGTTCGGCCCCGGCAGACATGGTGATGCGCAACGGCTATGTCTACACCGTCGATGGCCAGAACTCGGTACAGCAGGCGATTGCCGTCACGGGCGGGAAGATTGTCTATGTCGGCAATGACGAAGGGGTTGCCTCGTACATCGGTAAGCAAACCCGGCTGATCGATCTGGCGGGGCGCATGCTGATGCCGGGGTTCATCGATGCGCATATGCACCCGGGCGACGGCGGTCGTGCCATGACGTTGTGCGACCTGAAATACCAGACCATGACGCGCAAGGTGTTCCAGGAAACCATTCAGGCGTGTCTGGATGCCGACAAGGATAAAGGGCCGGATGTCTGGCTCGAAGTGGGCAGCTGGGACCGGATGGGCATGGACGGACTCGACGGCGACCCCGACAAATCGACGCTGGACGCCCTCAAGACCGACCGGCCGATTCAGGTTCGCTCCACTGATTTCCATACCGTGCTGACCAACTCTCGCGGCCTGGCGGTCGCCGGCATCAACAAACACACGGCCAACCCCAGTGATGGCAAGTACGTGCGCGACAGTGCTGGCAACCTCACCGGCATTTGCGAAGACGGTGCAGCGGACGCAATGGCCGCCGTGGTGCCGCCGGCCACCGACGCAGAAAAACTCAACCAGACCCGTGCCGCGCTCGACGCGATGCGCCAGCAAGGCATCACCAGTTTCTTCGATGCCTTGTCGGGGCCGGAAAATGGCAAAGCCTTCACCACGTTGCAGCAGTCGGGCGAGCTGACCGCCCGGGCCTTGCTGGCGATCAAACTTGACCCGGCCGCTGCCGCAGCCGACCCGGCGAAAACCATCGCCGAGGCCAAGGCGATGGCCGCGACCTACGACCAGGGCGAAGCCAAAGCCGCGCCGGGCGTGAGCATGCGTCACGTCAAACTGTTCATGGATGGCATCATCAATGCGCCAGCGGACACCGGTGCGATGCTGGCGCCGTACCTGCACAACGCCGGAACCGATAAGGCGCCAAAATGGGCGCCGGGCAAAAACGTCGGTGAACTGTATTTCCCGCCGCAAGTGCTCAAGCCGCTGCTGTTGCAAGCCGTGCAAGCCGGCCTCGACCCGCACCTGCACGCCACTGGCGACCGCGCCGTGCGTGACTCACTCGACGGCATCGAATACGTGCGCCAGCAATTGCCCGGCAATGGCTTTCGCCCGGCCATCACGCACAACGAGTCCGTGGACCCCGCCGACTACGGGCGCTTCAAGGCCCTCGACGTGACTGCCAACATGTCCTTCCAATGGGCTCAGCAAGCGCCGTCCACGGTCGACGGCACCAGCGATCACCTCGGGCCTGCGCGTTTTGCCCGCATGGAACCCTCGGGCAGCATCGCCCGCGCTGGCGGCCGTGTGGCGTATGGCAGCGACTGGCCCGTCGACCCGCTCGACGAGTTCCTGGCGCTGAAGATCGGTGTCACCCGCTCAGGTGATCCGCTGAATCCGCACAGCTATGGCCCCAAGTACGCCGGCCGACTGAATGCCGACCCGGCGCTGTCGCGTGCCGAAGTGCTGCGCACCATCACCCTCAACGCCGCCGAGCAACTGAAACTGGAGAACGTCGTCGGTTCGGTCGAGGTTGGCAAGTTTGCGGATCTGATCGTGCTGGACAAAAACTTCATGCAAGTGCCCGAGGAGGAATTGGCCCGTAACGCTGTGCTAATGACAGTGGTCGGTGGCAAAGTCGTGTGGGCCAAGGCGCCGTTCGTGGGACAAGTTGCCGTTGCCCCCATGCCTAACCGTTAAACGCATTCCCTGTGGGAGCGAGCCTGCTCGCGATGACGGCGGCACAGTCAACACTGCGTCGCCTGCCAGTCCGCCATCGTGAGCAGGCTCACTCCTACATGGGATGACGTGAATGCCTTTTACCTTGGAAGAGAAAAATAATGACCCAGCTCCGAGACAATCAGCAACGAAGTCCCCTGATCGAGACCCGTTCGATCGATTACATCCCCGAGGCCGAGCGTCATGGCAGCCTCTACAGTCAGTTCACCCTGTGGCTGGGTGCCAACCTGCAAATCACCGCAATCGTCACCGGGGCGCTGGCCGTGGTGTTGGGCGGTGATGTGTTCTGGTCATTGATCGGTTTGCTGATCGGCCAGTTGCTCGGTGGTGCGGTTGTCGCCTTGCACGCTGCACAGGGACCGAAACTGGGTCTGCCCCAGATGATCTCCAGCCGTGTGCAGTTCGGGGTCTACGGCGCGGCCATCCCGATTGTGCTGGTGTGCCTGATGTACCTCGGTTTCAGCGCCACCGGCGCGGTCCTGTCGGGGCAGGCGATTGCCCAGTTGATCAGCGTCAGTGACAGCACCGGCATCCTGATATTTGCTGCATGCATCGCGTTCCTGACGATCTTCGGCTATCGGGTGATTCACCTGGTGGGAAGGGTGGCCAGCGTGCTCGGCATCATCGCCTTCGCCTACCTGTTCACCCGGTTGATGACCCTCAACGACATCGGCCTGCTTCTGGAAAACCGTCACTTTGGCTGGAGCACGTTCCTGCTTGCGGTGTCGCTGTCGGCGTCGTGGCAGATTGCGTTTGGCCCGTATGTGGCCGACTACTCGCGTTACTTGCCAAGCAAAACGTCGTCCTGGAAAACCTTCACCGCCGTCGGCCTCGGGACCGTGCTTGGCGCCCAGGCGTCCATGGTGCTGGGGGTGTTCGCCGCCGCGTTGGCCGGCGCCAATTTTCGCGGTCATGAAGTGGCGACCATCGTCGGCCTGGGCAGTACCGGGGTGATGGCGTCGCTGCTGTACCTGAGCGTGGTATTCGGCAAGGTCACGGTGTCGACGCTTAACGCCTATGGCAGCTTCATGTGCGTGGCCACCATCATCAGCGGTTTTCGCAGTCGGCTGGAAATCACCGCCCGCCAGCGCATGCTGTTTGTATTGCTGATTGTCGCGGCGTCCACCACGCTCGCATTGCTCGGCCAGTACTCGTTCCTGAACTCGTTCAAGTACTTCATCCTGTTTTTGCTGACGTTCTTCACCCCGTGGAGCGCGATCAACCTGGTGGACTACTACTTCATCAACAAGGAGCGCTATGACATCCCGGCATTGTCCGACCCAGCGGGGCGTTACGGTCGCTGGAACGTGTTGGGAATCAGCGTGTATGTCAGCGGCGTGTTGATCCAGCTGCCTTTTGTCGACACGCACTTCTACTCCGGGCCGATGGTCGCGCAGCTGGGTGGCGTGGATATTTCCTGGATCGTCGGGCTGGTGGTGCCGGGGGTTCTTTACTACCTGCTGGCCAGGAAGTCAGCGCTGACTGTGCCGGTTGCACGAAGCACGAAGGCCTGACCGAGTGGGGCGGCAGTGCATTGATCGACATTGCACTGCCGCTGGTTCCTGATGAAGAGCCTCAACGGCCTATGCTGATTTCGTCACTCCCTCCGTCCAAACCCATCAAGCGATATCGCCTCGGATAGACCACCCTGACCGGTCTGTCCAAGGAGATGACCATGATCCGACTGACCCTGATCGAAGCCCATGCGTTGGCCGAATCGATCCTGTTGCACAACGGTTTTAACCCGGCCCATACGCGTGCGGTGGCGGCGACGGTCATCGCCGGTGAGCGTGACGGCTGTGCCTCTCACGGCTTGTACCGGATTTTGGGGTGTGTCAATTCCCTGCGGGCCGGCAAAGTGTCGGCCACGGCCGAACCCCGGTTGATCGACCAGGCACCGTCGATTGTGCGGGTGGATGCCGGCGGGGGTTTTTCGCCGCTGGCTTTTCAGGCGGGTTTGCCGCTATTGACGGAGAAAACCCGAGCCAACGGGATCGCGGCGTTGGCGATCAATCACTGCGTGCATTTCTCGGCGCTGTGGGTGGAGATCGAGCAGTTGACCGCTGCCGGCCTGGTGGCGCTGGCGTGTAATCCGAGTCACGCCTGGGTGGCCCCGGCCGGCGGACGCTTGCCGGTGTTCGGCACCAACCCCATTGCCTTTGGCTGGCCCCGTCAGGGACATGATCCTTTTGTGTTCGACTTCGCCACCAGCGCCATTGCCCGTGGCGACATCGAACTGCACCGACGTGCCGGCAAAGCGATCCCCGAGGGCTGGGGCGTGGATGCGCAGGGGCAGCCCAGTACCGATGCCAACGTCGTGCTCGACAGCGGCGCGATGCTGACGTTCGGCGGGCACAAGGGCTCGGCGCTGGCGGCCATGGTGGAGTTGATTGCCGGGCCGTTGATCGGGGATCTGACCAGCGCTGAATCGCTGGCTTACGACGCGGGCAGCAAGTCGTCGCCGTACCATGGGGAATTGATCATTGCCCTTGATCCGCGGTGCTTTTTGGGGGACTCGACGGAGGCACATTTGGCCAGGGCCGAAGTGTTGTTTCAGGCTATCGAAGGGCAAGGCGCACGCTTGCCCTCCCAACGCCGATACGAGGCGCGGGCGCGCAGCCTGGTGGAGGGGGTGCAGATTCCTGAGGCGTTGTATAACGACCTCAAAGCGCTGCTGGCTTGATTGATTGTTGTAGGAGCTGGCTTGCCAGCGAAGGCGGCCTCGCGGCGTGCGGCGGCAATGAGGACGCTATCGCGAGCAAGCTCGCTCCTACAAGGTATTTGGGTGTTTTTTAGATCGGGTTTCGGTGGCTGTTACCGTCGACCAGCCGGGCAATGCCCAGTGGGTTGGCGTTTTTCAGTGGGTCGGGCAGCAGCGCGTCCGGGCAATTCTGGTAGCACACCGGGCGCAGGAAACGCTCGATGGCCAGGCTGCCGACCGAGGTGCCACGGGTATCGGAGGTGGCCGGATAGGGGCCGCCATGCACCATCGCATCACACACTTCGACGCCAGTGGGGTAGCCATTGAACAGCACCCGACCGACCTTTTGTTCCAGCAGGGCCAGCAGCTCTGCGTGTTGATACAAGTCCTGCGGTTCGCCAATCAGTGTCGCAGTGAGTTGACCGTGCAAACTGTTCAGCGCCTGGCGCAGTTCGGCCCTATCGGCCACTTCGACAATGAGGGTAGTCGGACCGAACACTTCTTCCTGTAGCAATGGATCACCTTCGAGCAGCAGGCTGACGTCGGCCTTGAACAGATGAGCGCGCGCCTGATTGCCGTGTTGGCCATGGCCGGTCAGGTGGGTCACGCCTGGGTGACTTAGCAAAGCCTGCACACCTTTTTCGTAGCTGCCGAGGGTGCCGGCGTTGAGCATGGTTTGCGCCGGTTGTTCTGCCAGCAGCACAGTGAGGGACTCGGTGAAGGCACTGAATTGCGCCGAGCGCATGCCGATCACCAATCCCGGGTTGGTGCAAAACTGGCCGCAGCCAAGCACGACAGAGGCGGCCAATTCACTGGCAATGTTCTCGCCGCGAACGTGAAGGGCTTCGGGCAACACCACGACCGGATTGATGCTGCTCATTTCGGCGAACACGGGAATCGGTTGAGGTCGTGCGGCCGCCATGTCGCACAGCGCCCGGCCACCTTTGAGCGAGCCGGTGAAACCGACGGCCTGGATCGATGGGTGCTTGACCAAGGTTTCACCCACGCCTGCCCCGTAGATCATGTTGAACACACCCTTGGGCATGCCGGTCTGCTCGGCAGCGCGGATGATTGCATCGGCCACAAGTTCGGCGGTCGCCATGTGTCCGCTGTGGGCTTTGAACACCACCGGGCAACCGGCGGCCAAGGCCGCAGCGGTATCACCGCCGGCCGTGGAGAACGCCAACGGGAAGTTGCTGGCGCCGAACACCGCCACGGGGCCGACGCCGATCCGGTACTGACGCAGGTCGCTACGTGGCAGCGGTTGACGTTCGGGCAAGGCGCGGTCGATGCGTGCACCATAAAAGTCACCGCGACGCAGGACCTGGGCGAACAGGCGCATCTGGCCGCTTGTGCGTGCGCGTTCACCCGGTATACGTGCACTAGGCAGTGCGGTTTCGCGGGTGACCAAGGCGACGAATTCGTCATCCAGGGCATCCAGTTGTGCGGCGATGGCTTCAAGAAAATCCGCACGGCGTGCCGCTGGCAAGTTGCGAAACTCAGGGAATGCAGCGGCAGCGACCTTTGCGGCGGCGTGCACTTCGGCCTCGGTGGCTTGCCTGAAAGAGCAGGGCAACGTCTCGCCGGTGCTGGCGTCATGACTGTGCAACGTGAGGCTGCCAGCGGCGCTTCGCGCACCGCCAATGTAGTTGTGGCCGAGAATTTTTGGCATGGAAACTCCTGTCGGGCAAAAGGTAAATACAACCCCTGTAGGAGCGAGGCTTGCCCGCGAAGGCGGTGTGTCATTCACCATCAATGTCGAATGACACACCGCCTTCGCGGGCAAGCCTCGCTCCTACAGGTATTGGGCTCACGCCAGCGAGTCGCCTCGCTGCGGGGTAACGGGGGCGGCGTTTTCCAGCGCAGCGATACGCGCGGCCGACTCGGCATCCACCACGTGCAGCGACTTGCCGCGGGTTTCCCGGGTCAACCCTACGGCAACGACAGAGATCAGCGAGGCACCGACCAGGTACCAGGCGATTGGCGTCGAGCTGTGGTACTTGTTGAGCAGCGTGATTGCGATCAGCGGGGCCAGGGAACCGGCGAAAATCGGCGCCACCTGGTAGCACAGCGAGAGGGCGGTGTAGCGCACGTGAGTCGGGAACATCTCGGCCATCAGCGCCGAGTACGGTGCATAGGTCATCGATTCGATGGCCAGGCCCAGGGTGATGGCCGCCATGATCAGCCAGTTGTTGCCGGTGTCCATCATCGGGAAGCCGACGAAACCCCAAAATGCGGTGAGCACGGCGCCGACGAGGTAGACCGGTTTGCGCCCGACCAGATCGGACAGGTAACCCATCAGCGGGATCAGGAAGAAGTGCAGCAAGTGAGCACCGAACATCAGAAACAGAATCTCTGAGGTGTCCTTATGCACCACCAACTTGAGGTAGGTGATGGAGAAGGTCACAACGGTGTAGTAGAGAATGTTTTCGGCAAAACGAGCGCCGATGCCCACCAGCACCGAACGCCAGTGGTGCCGCAGCACTTCGACGACGCCCAGCTGCTGTTGCCGGGTGTTGGCCTGACGGGCCTGAGATTCCTTGAAAATCGGTGCGTCATCGACACTGGTGCGAATCCAGTAGCCGATCAACACCACCACCGCCGAGAACCAGAACGCCACGCGCCAGCCCCAGGCGAGGAATTGCTCTTCAGACAAGTTCGACGACAACAGCAGCAGGGCGACCGTCGCGACCAGATTCCCGGCCGGCACACCGGCTTGCGGCCAACTGGCCCAGAAGCCCCGGCGATTGTCCGGGCAGTGTTCGGACACCAGCAGAATCGCACCGCCCCATTCACCGCCAAAGGCGAAACCCTGGATCAGCCGCAACAGCACCAGTAACACGGGCGCCGCGTAACCGATCTGGTTGAATCCGGGCAGGCAACCCATCAGGAACGTCGTGATACCGACCACCACCAGGCTCAGTTGCAGCAGGCGCTTGCGGCCGAATTTGTCACCGTAGTGACCGAACACCAGGCCACCCAGCGGGCGGGCGAGAAAGCCCACGGCGTAGAGCGCGAAAGCGGCAATGATGCCGTCGATGGGGCTGTCGGTCTGGCGAAAGAACAGTTGGCCGAAGACCAATGCCGAGGCTGTACCGTAGAGAAAGAATTCATACCACTCCGCGACAGTACCGGCCATGGCGGCGGCCACGACACGTTTGAGTCCGGAGGGTGTGGTTGCGCGTTGAGTGTCTTGAAGGTTGGGCATGCTGACGTTTCCTGTAGAGGCGCAAAAACAGGCAGCCGGGTCGGGCCGCGAAGGCCCGCCCGGCAATCACTCAGAGACCGACGTCCGGCAGTTGCGGACGGTTCGCCAGGGCTTTGGCCATGATCTGTTCGACGAACACCCGATCCGCTTCCGGCAAGGCCAGGCGTGGCGGACGGGTCAGCGCGCTGCCGCGGCCGGCAATGGCTTCACACAGCTTGATGCACTGCACCAGGTCGGCACGGGCATCCAGGTGCAGAATCGGCATCAGCCATTCGTAGATCGGCATGGCTTCGGCGAAACGCCCGGCCTTGGCCAGACGGAAAATGGTTTCACCCTCTTTCGGGAACACGTTGGACATGCCTGAGACCCAGCCTTCGGCACCGACGGCGATGCTTTCCAGCACCACATCATCCAGGCCTGCGAACAGCACGAAGCGGTCGCCGACTTCATTGCGCACATCGATGAAACGGCGGGTATCGCCGGAGGAATCCTTGAAGCACACCACGTTGTCGCAGTCGGCCAGGGAAATCAGGATGTCCGGGGTGACGTCATTTTTGTAGATCGGCGGGTTGTTATAGACCATCAACGGCACGTCGGCATTCTTGGCCACGTAGCGATAGTGCTCGGCGGTTTCAAAGGGCTTGGAGCTGTAGACCAGCGCCGGCATCAGCATCACGCCATCGACGCCGACCCGGCGTACCGCGTTGGCCACCTTGGCCGCTTGCACGCTGGTGAATTCGGCCACGCCACAAATCACCGGCACTCGGCCGCGAGAGGCATCGACGGCGACTTCGGTGACGGCGATTTTTTCTTCGGCGGTCAGCGAGGTGTTTTCGCCTACCGAACCACACACCACCAAGCCCGACACACCATCGCGGATCACGTTGGAAATCACCTGGTGGGTTTTATCCAGGTTGATGGTGAAGTCATCGTTGAATTGAGTGGTCACCGCGGGGAAGACGCCACTCCAGTTAATACGGTTGCTCATTTGTTGCCTCCGGATCGTTGATTGTATTTCGTATACGATATTTAAAATGAAAAGATTCGGCCAGCGCTTTTTTTGGTTTTTCAGGGGATTTTGTAGCCGCTGGTCCGGGTGTTGAGGGATTAAGCACCCGGCCAGGTGTCGGACAGGCGATAGCCCTGTGGCCATGGATCGCTCGGATCGAGCAGCAATTGGTGGGTGATCCAGGCCCGCCCGGAAATGCACGGATAAATGGCAGCGCGGCCGGCGACTTCGGTCAGCGAGTCAATACGACAGTGGAACTCGGAACCGATGATCGAGCGACCGATAAAACGCTCGCCAACCTGCATCAGGCCCTTGGCCTGCAACACGGCCATGCGCGCCGAGCAACCGGTGCCGGTGGGTGAACGGTCGATTTTGCCGGGTTGAATCACCACCGCGTTCGCGCCTGTGGCGATACCGTTCTCATGGACGATGGGGGCCGCTATCTGACAAAAGGAGATGTGCGACCACTCGGGGTTCAGCGGATGCACGAACCCTAATTGCTCATTGGCCGCCCGAGTGATTTTCAACCCGACTTCCACCAGATCAGCGGCCTCGTCCGGACTGATCGAAAAGCCCAGCCCCTTGGCGTCGGCGATCACAAAACTGTCGCCGCCATAGGCGGTATCCACCTTGAGCGAGCCGAGACCTTCGACTTCGATCCACGCATCGAGGCGATCGGCGAAGGACGGCACGTTTTTGATCTCGACCCGTTCGACTTTGCCATCACGGCAATCGGCAACCACCTCAATCAGACCTCCGGGAGCCTCCAGCACCATTCGGGTTTGCGGCTCGGTCATCGGCAGGATGCCGCTGTCGAGCAACACGGTGGCCACGCACAGTGAGTTTGAACCGGACATCGGCGGGGTGTCCGCCGGCTCCATGATGATCCAGGCCATTTGCGCCCGCGGGTCCTTGGCCGGCACCAGCAGGTTGACGTGGCGAAACACGCCACCGCGCGGCTCGTTGAGCACAAAGTTGCGTAGGGTTTCATCCCTGGCGATCCAGCGCGACTGTTCCCACACGGTGGCGCCGGGCGGCGGGGCGACACCGCCGACGATCACGTCACCGACTTCGCCTTCGGCGTGACAGCTGACGACATGGATTACTTTTGATGAGCGCATTGTCTGTTCCTTGTTTTTTCCAGTCAGGGCCTCGTTCACTGTAGGAGCTGGCTTGCCAGCGAGGATTGCAAGGACGACGCGTTTATCCAGACTGCACGCGTCATCGTTGACGACCATCGCTGGCAAGCCAGCTCCTACAGGGTTGAGTTGGCCTGGGTTATTTCACTGATTTGAGAAACGCCGCCGTCTCCGCATGCACCGGATTACCAATGACCTGATCCGGCGAGCCAATCTCATGCACCAACCCATTGCGAAAGAACGCCACCCGGTTGGACACATCGCGGGCGAAGCGGATCTCGTGGGTCACCAGCACCATGGTCATGCCGTCTTCGGCGAGCATGCGCATGGTGTCCAGCACCTCGCCCACCAGTTGCGGGTCGAGGGCTGAAGTGGCTTCGTCGAACAGCATGTAATCCGGTGACATCGCCAATGCGCGGGCGATGGCCATGCGTTGCTGCTGACCGCCGGACAGCTTGCCGGGGAAGGTCTTGAGCTTGTCGCCCAGACCGACGTGGGTCAGTTGTTGCACCGCCAGTTCCTGGGCTTCGGCTTTGCTTTTGCCCAGCACTTTGCGCGGCGCCAACATCACATTCTCCAGAACCGTCAGGTGCGGAAAGGCATTCCATTGCTGGAACACGATGCCGATCTTCTGCCGCAGACGGTTGAGGTCGGTGGCGCTGTGATGGACCTCGATACCGTCCACGCGGATGTTGCCTTTCTGGATCGGCTCCAGGCCGTTGATGCACATCAACAGGGTGGATTTGCCGGAGCCGGAGCCGCCGATGATCGACACCACCTCGCCCTTGTTCACGGTCAGGTTCACGCCCTTGACCACTTCGAGGTTGCCGAAGGATTTGTGTACGTTGTCGATTTCAATCATTTTCCTGCCACCTTCTTTCCAGACGAGCGCCGAGGCGTGCAACCACCAGGCTCATGACGTAGTAGATAAGGCCCGCGATGCACAGCACCAGCAACGGCTCCTGGATGCGAGTGACGATGGTTTGCGAGGCGCGCAGCAGTTCGACGATGCCGATCCACATCACCAGCGCGGTGTCTTTCATCACACCGAGCACCAGGTTCAGCCAGCCGGGAAAGGCGACTCGCGTGGCCATCGGCAGGACGATCCAGCGCAGGTCCTGCAAGAAACTCAGGCCCAGTGAGCGGCTGGCCCGGCGTACCGTGAAAGGCACCGCCAGCACGCCGCCGCGCACGATCTCGGTGAAGTACGCGGCGGTGTAGACCCCGAGCACGATGCAACCGACGCTGAAGGCGCTGATGTTCAGGCCGACGATGCTTTTGAGTGAGTTGAACAGCACGAACTGGATCAACAACGGCACGCTGCGAAACACGTCCAGCACCCAGGCCAGTGGCAGGCTGGCCCGTGGCAACAAGGCCCGCAGCAAGCCGAACAGCAGCCCGGCGATGGAGCCGAGGATGATCGACCAGAACGTCAATTGCAGCGTGACCCAAGCGCCATTGAGTAGAAACATCAGGTCATTCGAGGAAAAACCGGTGGCAAACATGGACAACTCCTCAGTAACGAAACAACCGCCAGGCCATCAGCCGGGCCGTCGCGACGATCGTCTTGGCAATCGCGTAATACAGCACCGCCGCAATCGCAAAGTATTCGAAGGTGCGGAACGTTTTGACGTTGTAGTCCTGGGTCACCCCCGTCAGGTCATTGTTCAGCCCGACGATCACCCCCAGCGACGTCATCAGCACCGCCCAGACCATTTGGTTGGTCAGCGGGTAGAACACGATGCGCAGCAGCTGCGGGACGACGATCATGCGGTAGGTCTGAAAGGCGCTCATGCCCAGTGACCGAGCGGCGCGCACCTGGGTCTGGGGCACGGCCTTGAGCCCACCGTGAAAGTTTTCCGCCAGGTAGCCCGCGTTGTTGAACGTGATCCCGGCCAGCAGCGCGAGCCACGAGCTGACATGCAATCCGAGCGAGCCGAGGCCGAAGTAAAGGATGTAGATCTGGAACAGCGACGGCGTGTTGCGGGCAATCGAAACCCAGCCGTTGCCAATACCACTCAGCACCGGGTTTTTGCTTTCGCGCATGACCGTCAGGGCCAGGGCGATGAGCACCCCGAAGATCATCGACAGGGCCGCGGTCTCGAAGGTGACCACGGCGCCGGCGAGCATATCCGGCAAGGCGCGCAGGGCTGAGCGCCATTGGAAGGTGTAGTCAAACATGCGCGGGGCTCTCCAGTTGGGGGGCAGGTTGCAACCAGGCCGGCAGGCGTCCGCTGGCGATGGCGTTGCACGCGGTATCGACACACTCGGCAAGACTGGCGAAATGCACCTTGCGACCCACCAGTCCAGGTGCGTAGTGGGCGTACTTGCCGGAGTTGGTCATCAAGGTGGTCGCGGCGGGTGGAATCACCGGCTCGCCGAGCATGCACCAGCAGGTGTCGGTGACCAGGGTGGCGCCGAAGGCCTCGATCACCGCGATGTGCCCGGCCTGGCGTGCCTGCTCCAGCACTGCGCGGCCGCAGGTGATGGCGAGCACCACGTCCGGGTGTTTGCGCCGATCCCGGCACAGCCGCGCCAGATGAGCAAATTCACTAAGGGAAAAATGCGGGTTGCCCAGCGACACCACATCCACCCGGTTGTCACGGGCACTGTTGAGCTCGCGCCAACTCACCAGCAGGTCTTTCAGGCGGATTTTTTCCACGGGCAGGGTGACATTCGGCTCCACCACGTTGGTCGGGTCAATGGCCTCAGGGGTTACCCCGGCGATATGAAACAGCGGCGCTGCCGAGGTGGTGGCAAACGCAGCACCAAAGGCTTTGAGATCGTCCAGGCTCGGCTTGCGATGTTCCAGGCCCAATACCAGCGGCACGCGGCTGCCGGCCAGCGCACCAATGTGATAACCGAGCAACGGGTAAAACGCATCGTCCAGTTCACCGAGTACCGGCAACTCGATCTGCAACCGGGCCTTGCGTTGTGCGTCCAGATGGCAGCCGATCAGCGGGGCGCGGCCGGTGAGGGCGATGCAGATGTCGAGGTAGTCGGGGTACTTCAGGGTGCGGGCGCCGAGCACGCTGTTGGCGTACACCACAGCATTGGATTCGGCCCAGACAATCTGCTCGCCGGCCTTGGGTGCACTGTCGAGCAGGTATGGCGCGCAGGTGTAGCTGAGTTGTGCGCCCATTGCCATATACGCATCGCCCAAGGCACTGGCCGGCTCGCCGAGGGCCGGGTCGATGCCCAATTCGCGCCAGCGACGCTGGTCCACGGAAATCGAATTGAGGGTGGTGGGTACTCGCACTTTCGCCCCCCATTGCACCAACTGCTGGGCAAAGCGCAAGCTCGCAGGTCCGGTGTAGATGCAGCCATCAATGTGCGCCTGAGTGACATCCACCAGACGTCGGGCCCCTTGCAGCTCGGCCATGCGCAGAACAATGTGCATGGCCATTTGCGCAGCTTGGCCATGCTGACCGTCGAGCAGCGCCCGATCAAACGCGGTGAGCTCGATTGACGCGCGGCTATCGGTGGACAAAGGTTTGTCGAGTGCCTGCCAGGCATCGCCGGGCAGGTTTTCGAACAGGTTCAGCGTGTCGCCATCAATCCTTGCGAAAGCGTGATCGCGCAACGTCGCGAAGGCCTCCCGGCCGATGCAGAGCACCGGCAGGGAGCGGGCAAAAATAGTCTGCGCCACCAGCACGCCCAGGGTCAGGATCTCATCCGGTTCGGCCAGCACCAGTGCCGCCGGTGCATGGCCGTTGCTGATCAGTTCCATCAACACGCTGCTGCCAGTGCAGGAACCGCGCCCGCTGGGAATCGCCAGCACACACCCCGACAGGTATTCGCCGCTCAGCGGGTGGTGGCGATCGATGACCTCGCCACTGCTGGAGTCAACCCCGCCCCAGAAACTCAGCCCGACATCGGCGAACAGCAGGGCACCTTGAGCGGCGCCTGCGACCAGGCTGCGACCGGTCAGAGAAGTGGGCCTAGGCATGCCGGACACCTCAGTAGTAGACCTGTGGCACGGTCAGGTTGGCCGGCGAGATATCGGTGCCGACCCATTTGACGAACAGCTCCTTGTAACGACCGGTGCGCACCTGCTGGTTGACGAACAGGTTGAGGTAGTTGAGCAGGCCATACTCGTTGCGCTTGGCGCCGAGGGACACGTAGTCAATGACGTACGGAGCGTTACCGGCGACTTTCAGGTTTTTGTATTTACCCGATTTGAGGGTGGCGGCGGCGACGGTGTTGGTGACCACGGTGGCGTCGATGTGGCCTTGGGCAACAGCCAGCAGGGTGTCGTTCTGCGACTGATAGGCACGGAAGCTGCCGGTGCCCCAATTCTTCACATCTTTCTCCAGGGCGATGGCCTCATAGGTGCCGCTGGTGTTACCCACGGGTTTGCCTTTGAGGTCGTCAAAGCCGTTGATGCCCGTATCGTCACGGGTCAGCACCACCATTTGGAAAGCGAAGTAGGGCACGGTGAGGCCGACGGTCTTGGCCCGTTCGAGGGTGTCGGACGTGGAGGCGACGATCACGTCGGCGCGTCCGGAGACCAGTGCCGGAATGCGGTCCGGGAACGGCGTCTCGACCACTTCAGCCTCGACCCCGAGGATCTTCGCCAGGTCGCGGCAGTAGTCCACATCGAAACCGGCAGGGCTGTTGCTGGCATCGCGAAAACCCATGGGCGGGAAGTCCAGGGTGACGGCGCAGCGCAGCTTGCCGGCTTCGATGATGTCGTCAAGCTTGTCGGCCTGGGCGCTGGCGACAAAGGAGGTACTTAGAACAGCGCTGAGGGCTACGGCAAATGCGGGGTTTTTCATAGAGGCCTCGTTCGTGTGAAATGCTGTTGAATATCGTATTGAGGATTTCGTATACGATATTAACAATAGCAATCAACGTGCCGATTTCCAGTCAGAACCGTGAATTTAGCGCCAGCCCTTGAAGTAGCAGTGTTGCAGCGGCGCACCGGCGTGTCAGAGTGATTCGGGCCGGTGTTACAGATGGGAGCAATGGTTGTGCGGGCGCCCCTTTAGGGAACACCGGTGACCGACCGACAGGGGCCTAGCGCTGATTGTCGCGATACTGACTCGGCGACAAACTGGTCAGTGCGCGGAACTGCCGACTGAAGGCACTATGGTCGGTATACCCACAACGCAAGGCAATCTCGGTAATCGGCAAACCGCTATGCAACAACAACCGTGAACCCTCTTCCAGCCGCGCCTTGTGAATCATCTGCCGCGGTGTGAGCTGGAACACCCGTTTGCAGTGACGCTCCAGTTGCGCCACCGAATACCCGGCAATGGCCGTCAACTCGGCAAGGCTGATAGTTCGGGTAAAGTGATCACGGATATGCGAATCCACCGCGGCGAGCTTCTGATAAGCAGGATGATTGGATTGTGGCGATTGCAAATCGCGGGAAATGCCGGCAAGGCCAACGATGCGACCTTGTTCATCTTTGAGGGCAAGTTTGTGGGTCAGGCACCAGATCGGCTGGTTGCCGAAATACAGGTGCAGTTCCAACTGGTCGGCTAGTACCCGGCCGCTGGAGAGCACCCGTCTATCCTGTTCGGTGTACAGCGGGCCGAACTTCTCCGGGAAGACCATTTCAGCGGTGCGCCCCAGCAGTTCCTCACTGTGTTTGAAACCGCATCGCCGCGCCAGCGTCTGGTTGACGAAGGCGTAACGGGCCTCGCGATCCTTGATGAAAAACACCACGTCCGACAGGGTATCGAGCAGCGGCGCGATCGGCTGAAGACTGTTCAGAAGCGTCGGCAAGTCGCAGGGTTTAAACGTGGTGAGCGAGGGGTACATGGCGTTGGGGGCCTGATGTCGACCCCCGGGATCATAGTGGCTCGGCAGCGTGGCCGAAACCCCCGATGCGATCATCACGCGGGCGGGGTGTCGTCCAGGCACATCAACGTCTCGATTCGCGACGGGCTGAACGGTGGGCGCGGCGCTGAGGGTTGCCAACCAAACAGATGCTGCACCGCACCGCCACACACACGCCCCTGACAGGCACCCATGCCACAGCGACTGGCCAGCTTGGCCTCGCGCCAGTCGCTGTGCCCGGTCAGTGCGGCGTAGGGCACGTCTTCGCAACGACAGACAAGGGTGTCGGGGCGCGCCAGGGACTTGAGTTGCGGTTCGAGGCCGAATGCCTGATTCAGTGCCTTGGCGAATCCCTGCCAGCGTGCCCGGCGTGGCCACCATTGGCGGGCCTGTTCCACATTTCCCACGGCGCTGTGCCCGGCAATCGCACCTTCGACCAAGGCCAGTTCACTGCCGCCGAACCCGGTGCATTCGCCCGCGGCGTAATGATCGGCGCGGTTGCTGGCCTGCCAGATATCCACCGCCAACGCCTGTCCTTCGACGGCGTAACCCAGTGCCTGACCCAATTGGATATTCGGGATCAGACCGAATCCACAGGCCAGTCGCTCACACTCCAGTTCGACGATTTTGCCTTGCTGTTGGAGGCTCACGCCTTCGAGCCGGTCCGTGCCAAGGGCGGCCAGCACATGAGTGCCTGCACGGTAATGACGGTTGAACAGGCTGAACGATTGCAGCCATTTCGCCGGCCAGCGGGGCAGTTGCGCAGCGAAACCAGCGACAGACGCGAACGAAGCTTGCTCGGCGATGCGTGGCACCGTGGCCCCCTGTTTGATTGCGGTAGCCGCACTGGCCAATAAGAGGGGTCCGCTTCCGGCGATCACCACGCGCTCATCACGCACCGAAAGTCCGGATTTGATCAGTGCCTGCAAACCCCCGGCCCCGGTGACCCCAGGCAACGTCCAGCCGGGGAAGGGCAACAACAACTCGCGGGCACCGGTGCACAGGATCAATTTGTCATAGCTGATCAGCCAGCCGTTTTCGTCGTCTTCGACCAGCAGTTGTTTCGGGCCGGGATTGGCGATCACCCGCGTGCCGCTGTGATGGTGGATATTGCCGTGGGACTGCAAGCGCTCACGCAACTGACGGGCCTGATCGGGAAGGCTCGCTTGAGGGCCATCGCGCCAGATTTGCCCACCCGCAAACGGATTGTCGTCGAGCATGACAATGCGTGCGCCACTGGGGGCTGCGGCCAGTGCAGCGGCCATACCCGCGGGGCCGGCACCGATGATTAATAGATCGGCGTATTCGTTCATGGCTGTGTCTCCACCTGCATACCGTCACGGCAGAGGGTCTGGCAAGCGAGGCGACGGCGACCGTCGATGGTCACCCGGCATTCCTGGCAAATGCCCATGCCGCATAGCGGCGCGCGGCGTTGACCGCTGACCGAGGTGCGGCTGCAACCGTTGCCGCCCAACGCCAGTGCTGCGGCGACGCTGGTACCGTCGGCGACCCTCAGGGCATGACCGTCGAGCATCAATTCAGGCATACACAGGTTCTCCGAGGAATCGCTGGGGCAGATAGGGTTGCGCGGCCAGTGGCGGGGTTTCGTTGAACAGTTGCGCGACCAGCAGATCCGCCGTGCCGGGAGCGGTGGTCACCCCCAGTCCTTCATGAGCGACCGCCAGCCATAAGCCCTGACGTTGCGGGTGCTGACCCACCAGCGGCAAACCGTCGGGGCTGGCGGCACGAAATCCGGTCCAGGCGCGGATGCCGTTCAGCCTGGCCAACCCCGGCATGTAGTCGGCCGCACGCTTGAGCATTTTCGCCAGCATCCAGCCTTCGACTTGCGGGTCGGTCGTGCCGAATTGCCGCGAGGCGCCAATGAACAATTGCCCGGTCGGACGCGGCTGAATATTGCAGGCCACCGACGGGCCTTTGGCGTTGTGGGCGCTGGTCACGTAACTCAGTTCCACCAGGGTGTGGGTGACGGTGGCGGGGTAGCGGTCGGTGATGAGCAAGTGACCTTTTTTCGGCTCGATGGGCAACTCAGGGCACAGTTCATTGGCCTGAACACCGTTGGCCAGCACCACCGCTTCGGCACTTAGCCAGCGGCCGTCATCGAGGCGGACCCGATGGCCATCGACCTCCGTGACCCGTGCCCGGCGCTGGCGGATGTTCGGCGTGTCGAGCATCCAGTTGGCCGTGGCGGGCGCATAGAGAATGCCGTCACCCTTGATCAGCAGTCCCCCTTCAAGGCCCTCGCGCAGCTCCGGTTCACGCTGGCGCATGGCACTGGCACCGAGCAGTTCACAGGCGATTCCCTGAGCCTGCAGGTTCAGGCATTTGCTGTGGGCCACTGCCATTTCCTCGGCGTTGGCGGCCAGCCAGAGCGTGCCGTTGTTGCGGTAAGCGCAGCCGTCGGGCAAGTCCGGTGCATGCTCGCGCCAGCGTTGCAGGGAATAATCACTCAGGGCCAGTTCGGCCGGGTTGTCGTCGAGCACCAGCAAGTGGCCCATGCCCGCGGCTGTCGCGTTGTGCAGGCCGGCATCGAGCACCAGCACCTGCAAGCCGCGACGCGCCAGCGCCTGGGCGCACGCCGCGCCGATGATGCCGGCGCCGATGACGATCACATCGGCCACACGGCCCTGGCTCATGGGCGAATGCCCCAGGCGAACGGATCGTCCTGTTCAATGATCAAGCGGGCTTCGGCACTGATGAAAGCCCGGCCACGAATGGTCGGGATAATGCGCTCACCTTGCCATTCGAAGGAGCCTTCGAATTCGCTGCCAATCACGCTGGCCTGACGCCAAATTTGCCCTGGCTGCAATTTGTCATCCGCCGCCATGCACGCCAGTTTGGCGCTGGTACCGGTGCCGCACGGTGAACGATCGTAGGCCTTGCCGGGGCAAAGTACGAAGTTGCGGCTATCGGCGTGATCATCATCGGCGAACAGCTCGACATGGTCGATCAGGCCGCCGTCTTCACCCCGGATACCCTGGGTTTCCAGCGCTTGCTGCACCGCGCAGGTATAAGCGGTCAGCGCCTCAAGGTTGTCACCGGACACCCGCAGGCCGTGATCGGCGATCAGGAAAAACCAGTTGCCGCCCCAGGCGATATCGCCGGTCACCTGACCGATACCCGGCACCTGCAATGGCAGCGCTTTGCGATAACGATAGGCGGGAACATTGCGCACGCTGACCGTATGGTCGTCGTGCAGGGTGGCTTGTACCGTGCCCACCGGCGTCTCGATGCTGTGCACGCCGGGCCCGATCTTGCCCATATGCGCCAGAGAAGCCACCAGGCCGATGGTGCCGTGACCGCACATGCCCAGGTAACCGCTGTTGTTGAAAAAAATCACCCCGGCACAGGCGCTCGGGTCGACGGGCTCGCAGAGCAGGGCACCCACCAGCACATCACTGCCTCGTGGTTCCAACACACACGCCGCACGCCATTGGTCATGCTGTTCGGCGAGGATTTTGCGCCGTTCAGCCATGCTGCCGCGGCCCAGATCAGGAAAACCGGCGGTCACCAGACGGGTCGGTTCGCCGCCGGTGTGGGAGTCGATGACGGAGATGTGTTTCATGGGAGGGCCACGTCCATTCGGTTGAGTGAACGCTAGAGTGGCCCGTGCGGTCGGGTGTCGGCTTGATGGATTTAACCGGTGCCGATGACGAAATCAGCACAGTATTTACCGCGATCAGTGGGCGTGGGGCAGATGCTCGAACAGGGTTTTGCAGACCCCGGCAATGTGCTCATCCAACAGCTTCACCGCCAGATCGACATCGCCGGCACGGCAGGCCGACAGGATTTCACGGTGCTCGTGATCGGCGCGCTCCTTGCCGGCGGACAGGCTCATCTGCATGCGCAAATAGCGCTCCAGTTTGTCGTTGACCGAACGAATCAGACTCACCAGAAACGGCCGCTGCGCCGGCTCGTAAAGACAAGAATGGAGCTCCCAGTTGAGCTCGGCCCAGCGTCCGACGTCGTCTTCGCCGATGAATTCCTGGCAGATACGCTCGGCACGGGCGAAGGTATCTTCGGTCATGTTCGGAATGGCCAGGCGCAACACCTTGTCTTCCAGCAACATGCGCACTTCGAACATCTGCGCCAGTTCCGCATCGGAAATCCGCGTGACCATCGCGCCGCGATTGCGCTGGAACATCACCAGACCTTCGGCCTCCAGGCGCTTGAGGGCCTCGCGAACCGGAATTTTGCTGACGTTGAACTGGCGGGCAATGTCGTCCTGGCGAATCGGTTCATCCTCGGCAAAATGACCGGCGACGATCGCGTCCCGCAGATGACGGGTGATGATTTCCGAGGTCGAAGGCGTATTGCCAAGGTCGGGAGCGTTGAGTTTGGGTAGGTTCACGTCGGCGGTCGTTTTGGAGTGAGATAGCGCTAGGGTATACGAAATTCTTTAGCCGATCTCCCTCGCCACTCCTGGATCGTGGGATAGCGCGACAGTGCATTGATCTACACTGCACTGTCGTCGGTTCCTGAGGACAAAAGGGACCGTTACATTCGGGCTTTCTGGCACATGAGGCGCCGTTCACATCATGAAAATTTTTCTCTCAGCAGCGATTTTACTGGCCAGCTCCCTTGCACACGCCGCCACCGCGCCACCCCGCCGCCGAGCGCAGCGAATAATCTCAGCCAGCAATACCCCAAAGCCCAGCAGGCCTGTTTGAAAGCCGTGGCGAAAGCGACCGGTGTTGCCCAGGACAAACTGAAGGTAACTGATGTGTTGTTTGCTGAAGCGGGCATTGGTGTGGAAATAAAAGTGCCTGACGCCGATGCGCCGTGGTCATGCCTGTCGGATGAGAAGGACAAGGTGCTGGGCGTCGGTTATACGGGGTCTGAAGGGAAGTTGTAGGTTTACTGTCCCGTGCCGGCCACCGTTGAATTACCCCCCCCCTCGACATTGATAGTCCCCTTCATGCGTCATCCCGAGCGCATCGCTCATCATTCTGTTGGAACTCCCCGTACCGCCGCCCCGTCATCTGGATTAAGGGGGGCTGCGGGTATTTCGTGGCGAACCCTGTTAACGCTTTTTTCCATTCAGAAGGCGAGGGACGACATGATTACTTCAGACACCACAACCGGGACTCAGCCCGATAAACCCAACTCCGGAGGGACAGAGCAGGGCTTTGAACACTTGAAGGAAAACGTGACAGAAGCGCTGGGCGGCGCAAGAGAGCAGGCGGATGCGCAATTTGGTCAATACCGGGATACGGCAGCCGACCAGATGGAGGCACTGGCCCAAGGGGCGAAATCCTTCGTTGCTGAATTGCAGGACAAGGACACGCTGGGCATGTCCGACTACCTGGCGGACATGGCCGAGTCCATGAGCGGCCTGGCCGGGAACCTGCGTGGAAAGAGTGCCGAACAGTTGCTCCATGATGGCGCCGAACTGGCGCGAAACAATCCGGCATTATTCATTGCCGGCAGCATCGCACTGGGCTTCGGCCTGTCGCGCTTTCTCAAGGCCGGTGCCGCGCCTGCAGCGACGCTCTCCGATGCCGGCGATCCGGCAGCAGGCCACTCAATGCCTGCGTCAGGTGGTTTTGGCGCGCAACGCCCCTACGAAACCTCCGTTCCATCTCGCTCCGATCAAAGTCCTGGCCACGGCACCATCGTCACACCGACGGCACCCAGTGACCACGGCCATGCTTCGGACTTTGCAACACCTTCGAGCCCCGGCTCGACAAACGTCAATGGAGCACTGTGATGAACAGAGAAGATCCGAATTTCCCAGGGGCGACACCGATACCCGTACCTGACCCTGACGCTTCGGTCGTCGGACTGTTACGTCAGCTAGCCCGCGAAGTGCCGGCGTTGTTCACCAAGGAACTGGCGTTGGCCAAAGCCGAACTCCAGGCCAGTCTCACAACGCTCAAGGCCGGCATTGCCGGGGTCGCGAGCGGTGCAATTGTGCTTCTGGCGGGGTTCATCATCCTGTTGATGTCCGCCGTCTATGGACTGAGCATGGTGATGGCGCCGTGGTTGGCAGCACTGATCGTAGGTGTGGTGGTGATGATCGTCGGGTTCGCCATGCTACAGGCCGGAAAAAAACAGTTCGAACCGTCCCATTTGAAGCCTGATCGGACGTTGGACGCCTTGAACAAAGACCAGGAAGCGCTGCGCAGGAGAGTCTCATGAACAGTGAATTCGAATACGAGTCGCAAAAAAGCCCCGAGGCTATCGAGCGCGACATCGATGCGCAGCGGGCGAGCATCGGCAATATTGTCGATGCCCTGGAAAGCAAATTTACCCCGGGACAGGCCTTTGATCAGGCATTGTCGTTCATGCAGAACAACGGTACGACCTTCCTGACCAACCTGGGCACCAGCGTTCGAAATAATCCGGTTCCTGCAGTGCTGACGTCGGTGGGTCTGCTGTGGTTGATGATGAGCCAGAACCGTCCGCCGACCCCACGCCCGGTTTATCCCGCAGGTCCGGATCAGAACAAGGTGGGGGAGTGGGCCGATGGTTTAGCGGAGGGCATCGACAGTGCGCGTGAGCATCTGCACCAGACAGCGGACACGCTTAAGGAGGGCTACCAATCCGTGAAAGGCAAAGCGGCGCACCTGGGTGACAACCTGGGGGCGGCCACCGATACCGTCAGCCATGCCGTGCATGACGCCAGCGACCGTTTGGTGCGCAGTACACAAGTGATGGGCAATCAACTCAGCCAATTGCTCAAGGAGCAGCCTCTGATGGTCGCCGCTGCGGGAATCGCCTTGGGGGCGATGTTGGGGGCTGCATTGCCATCGACAGCGACCGAGCAACGCTACATGGGCAAGACCAGCGCAGGGCTGGCCGACAAGGTCAAACAACAGGCGCGGGAAGGTTTTGAAGCGGTGCGCGATACGGTGACAAAAACCACGGATCACGCGGATGAAGACGTGAAACCAGAGCGCGATTACCGCGACACACCCAATGCCCCAGCCGATCTGTCTCGAGGAATGGGTACTTCCTGAAGAGTGGCATGAAGCGCGGGAGGTCCAGGCGGGCCTCCCGTTATTCATAGGTCAGCGCCTCTTGTCGGTCCCTATGAACCCACGTCGAATCCTGTTGATCCATTCAGAACCAACTCTGGGATCCCACTGCCATGAATGCCTTCAAAAACCAGCTGACGCCGGCCCAGGAACGAAGACTTTGTGCGTTGGGTTCCTGGCATCGAGCACTCGAAAACATCGCTCTGCGAATGGACTCGCCTGAGACCTGGCACGAAGAGCTGCTACGACAATCAGACGAGATGGACCGTCAGCGCATGGTCAGTTGGGAAGAGTGGCGAGATTTGCGAATCGCGGCCGATCAGGCCTTTCTGCGCGCAGTAGCGGGGGAGGATTATCACCCAGGGCACATCGATGAATAGACATCTGAAGTTCGGAATTGAAGAGGAGTATTTCATCACTGAACTGGACACTCGACGTATGGCCCAGAGGCCTCCCGACGCTGCGATTGACGCGTGCAAGGCGGCGATAGGCGATTGTTTCGCGTATGAGATGTTCCAAGGGCAAATCGAAGTGGCTTCTCCCGTTTTCACCCGTATTGCCGAGGCCGAACAGTACTTTGTCAACACTCGCAAAACGCTGCGCTGCACGCTCCAGTCTTATGGTCTTGGACTGCTTTGCGTCGGGAGCCACCCGTTGGCAGACTGGCGTGTACAACAGGCCACCCGGCAGGATCACTTTACTCAATTGTTTGAAGACTATCAGCGCGTGGCCAGGCGTAGCGTGTTATCCGGACTGCACGTGCACGTTGAAGTGCCGGAACACCTGGATCGTATTCGAGTCATGAACCACGTGTTGCCGTGGGTGCCGTTGTTGCTGGCGCTGAGTAGCTCTTCACCTTTTTGGGACGGCGCTGACAGCGGTTTTATGAGCTACCGGCAGACCGCGTGTGATGAGTGGCCGAGGATGGGTGTTCCGGAGTTCTTCGAGGATGAAGCGGCCTATGAGTCCTACGTCGCCTTGCTGATCCGCACCGGCACCATCCGGCAGGCCAGCGAATGCTGGTGGGGATTACGGCCTGCTTCCAGGTATCCGACCCTGGAATTGCGCATGACGGATGCCTGCCCACGCCTGGAAGATGCCTTGTGTATTGCCTCATTGTTTCGGCTGATGGTTGCCGATGCCACTGATCAATCCCGCCCAGGACGGTCCTGGTCGCCAACGTCTCATTGGATTCTCAAGGAAAATCGTTGGCGAGCAAAACGCTCTGGAATCCATGGGGCCTTCATTGTCGAGGGGTACGACCGACCCTTCTCGGCTGAGCAGTGGCTGTTCCAGGCGGAGCAGATCCTTGGCGATGCGGCGCAGGAATTGCGTGTGGAAAACGTCTTTTCCCAAGCCCGCCGAATTCTGCGCGGCGGTACCAGTGCAGACCGTCAGCGCAACGTTTTCGAGCAGGCGCTGATCAGCACTCAGGATGTCCATGGCGCTCTGTCAAACGTGGTGGATCAGTTGCTGATGGAAACGTCGCAAGCGCCGTGCAACACGATCCGACAAAAAATCGCGCTACCGCAGAAATTACTCAACTGATCAGCATCAAGCGCAGCGGCTGTTCTACTGCCAGGTTCTAGTCTTGATCTACTGTGACCTCTTTCCAGCTGTCATCCGGGTCAAAGACCTTCATCGACTGTGCCAGCTTTTCACCCTCAGGCCCCAGGTCTTTTTCAAATATCTGGCCGTCATGACTGATCATGAAACTCATCACGCCCGTATCATCGTATTTAGCCGGCCAGGCAATCAGCGCAAAGCCTCGGCTCATCTTGTCACCGATGAGATAGCTGTAGGCGCCACCCGGTGCCGAAGGACCTTGCCCAGTCAGGATGCGGAAGTGGTAACCATGCCAGGCTTCTCCGGCAATGGTTTTGCCGAACGAGGGACCCAATGGGCTGATCTGACCGCTATCGTCGTCTGCCCAATAAAGTCCATCGTGCTTGCCGGGGGCGCTGTAGATATTCTGCGCATACTCAAGTGCGCCGTCACCGTCACGATCCACTGACGCATAATCCATCTGGGCGTCGTGATAGGCCTGCGCCGATTGCAACGCGGCTAATTCATTGCGGCCAATTCGACGTGCACGGATTTCGGCACTGCCGGCCTTGATGTCGAAGTGCCAACCTTTCGTGCCTTTTACGATCGGGACAGGCAGTGTCCAGTTGTTGGTTCCGACCGACAGGATCGCCTCGCCGTCGCTGGTTTTTTCAATGTGGTTTTGCTCGTGGTACAGCTTCAAAAACGCATCGACATCTTTGCGCTCTGCGCCGTCGCGAGGGATGTAACTGCGCCATTCTTTACCCAGTAACTCTGTCAGGCGTTCACTATTGGCCTGTTTTGTACCCAGTGCTTCGACGAACGCTTGAGCGGTCTTTTCGGGCGTTGGAAATTCCTGTTGTGCCATGACCAAGCATGACCACGCAACGACTGCCGTTATCGCCAAGGAGTGACGAAGCAAGCCCATGAGTGTCTTCACTCGAGGATTGTTATTCAACTACGGCTACCCCTTTGAGTTTGACGCGCGGGTGGATTAGACGGCCGACTGACCTGTTTGCCGGCTGATCGCGAGGCACTCGGGCGCTGGGCAGATGCCTGGCTGGCCCGGCCACGATTCGCTTGTGCGTTGACTTGGGACGGTGAGCGCGCGCCGGCGAATGCATTGTCGCGTGCCCCGCCCTTGTTGGTGGCCTGCGTGGTTGGCAGACTTTTCGTAGTTTGGCGCGCCTGTGCGTTACCCTGTCCGCGCGGTCTGGCATCAGCGGTCTGTTTCCTGGGTTGCGGAGTATCCCGAGTGTTTCTGTCAGTGCCCTGGCCTCTGTTAGAAGTCTGCTGTCTGTCAGACGCACTCTGTCTTTCAGCCGCTCGCTGTCGGTTAGCGGCATTCTGTCTGGCAGCATCCCTGTCTGTACCACCTTGTAACCGATTGCTGTCCGCGCCTCTGGACTGGGCGTCGCGCGCTTGATTACGGGCTTCGAGGTTGCTGGTGGCAGGGCGTTCGATACCGGCCCTGTCCATCGAACTACGGGCGTTTTCACGGGCCTGGGCTCGCTGAGCAGTGTCCCCTCGATAGGCTTCACGCTGATTGGCACCGTTAAGTTGGCGACCGTACTGCTCGCGGCTCCTGCTGTCGCGATAGGGAACGCCATTGCGATGCGCGGAGTTATGCTCCCACTTGCTCTGATTGACGTTGATCCGGTTGTTGCCGTTGATGTTGTTGTAGCGTTCGACGTTGATGTTGACGTCGTTATTTCCCCAGTCACAGTCACCCCACAACGAGCCGACAATAGCCACACCGGCACCAAACGCCAGCCCGGCCAACAATGCCTGGCCGGGGTAATAGGCGGGCGGCGGTGGGTAGTACGCAGGAGGTGACGCAGGATAAGGCCAGGTGCCGTAGGTGGTTGTCGGGTTATAAGTGGGTACGTATACAACCTGTGGATCGGCGGGCTGAATGATGATGGTGGAGGAGCTGGCTGGGGCCGGAGCCGGGGCCACAGTTGTGGACGTGGAGGACGGTGCCGGTGCGGGTGCTGGAAAATTCTGAACCGTCACGTTCTGATATTGGTTGCTCTGCAGGTTGCCTGCTGCCTGCGCCTGATGACGCAAGCGTTGAACCGCTCCCATGAGATCGTCGGGCTGCGCCAGGAAGGCATCACCCAGGCGTTGTACCCACACAGGATCCTGTCCCAGCGTGGCCAAGACCTGCGGGAAGGCGACGAGCGCCTGCACACTCGGATCCCAGGGCTGGCTCGCCACTTGTTTGACCGCATCATCGCCCTTGGCGTCCGGGTGGGCTTTGGACCAGGCGACTGCCTCGGCGAATTCCCCTGGGTACGTGCTGGCCATCAGTATCTGTGCCAGCAGTGGATCCGGATAAAGCGCAATGGGCGCCAGCATTTGATCCAGCTGTTCCTGGGTAAACACGGCATCTTTAAGCGTCGAACTGGCGGGCGCTGGCACGGCAGTGGTCGTGCTTGAGGCCGCTTCCACTGGCTGTGATACGCAGAAAGATCCGCTCAAAATAAGGACAGCTGACAACGTGTAGAGTGATGGAATGCGCATTGCATCTCCATGTGGTCAGGCAGGTTTGGAATGAGTGGATCAATGCCAGGGAGGTGAGGTCCGACTTCGCTAACCCCAGACCTCAGCTTCGATGCCCCTCCCTAAGCGTAGCAAACAAAAAATCTCTGCCATTTGTTTACGTTCATTCCATTCACGCTAGAAACTCAAACTAAATCCATTCAGCTAGTCGTCACTGTCATCTCAGGGCACTGGCATCGGTTTCGTGCTCGTCTGCAAACGCCACGAGCACCTCCATTTCGAGCACATCCAGCTTGATCCGGGCGATAAAGGCTGAGAAGGCGAGGTTGGCGGCGAGCAGGCGCAGATCGCTGGCCCACGCTGGAAGATAGACCGGCCCCTAGCCCGACTCGAACAGTGGCGCCAGGCGTACGGTATCCCCCAGGCTGAGGCGCCCGGCAAACAAATGGCCGACCAGTTCTGGCCGGTTGTCGCGGATCGCGATGCGCAGCAGGGTATGCACGCCGAGCAAGCCAGTCAGGTAGGCGGCATCCTTGGTAAACGCCGACCCGCCTTGGCGGCCAGGGTCGGATCGAGTACCACCGTGACCTGGTCCTCGCCGAAGAAACGGTCCAGTTCTGGCTGCATCCAGGTGGCAAAGGCCTCGGCCGGGCTCGGGGGAATCCGGGCACTGCCCAGAAGGGCGTCAGTGGTGTTGAGGAAGAACCGGGCGGCATCCAGCATGCTCAGATTAAGGCGTTGGTAGTAGAAATCCGGGCGCCGGTACAGCGCTGATGAATAGTCAGTAAAGGCGGGAGTGCCAATGGCCCCCAGCATGCGTCCGGCCGTGGCATAGCTTCGCGCTGTCATGGCGAGGTAGTTCCCGGCCGGATGCGCTTCATCACAATGGTCAACAAAGGATTCCAGCGTGGCGATGTCGGCGCTGTGGTCACGCGGACGCAGTTCGACGTTCGGTAACTGTGCATGCCCGCTGCGCCAATTCGCCAAGAAGGCTTCTTCGACGCCATGGGGCCAAGCCAGGGCATCCAGCACGCGGATCTTGCGGGCCAGACCGGGCAGGGCGGCATCGAGGTCAGAGAGGGGTGCGGCGCGCATGGGAATCTCCAAGGGAGACGATATTTACCAGCAAAAGCTTAGTCGTTGCTGATGCAGTGCGTTGTAACAGTTCCAGGCCCCGCAAGGCAGACGTGCCGCGTTTGGAAACTCGCGCACGCTGGCAGCGAAAAATTTTTTGTCACTACAATGAAGTGAAATCGAAAAAGAGCATCGATTGAAAGCGCTGTGCTCTGCCCTATGAAACCTGCACCACACGAGAATTTTTCAGCGAGGTAGGACGCATGCCAAGCACCGAAGGACAGAAGCGGGCACGAATACTCGACCCCGTCGACCGTGTCACAGAGGTCATCTTCGGCTTGCTCATGGCGATGACCTTCACTGGAACGATCAGCGTGGCGACATCGGGCCAGGAGGCGGAACGTACCATGATGTTTGCCGCGCTCGGTTGCAATCTTGCCTGGGGGCTCGCGGATGCGGTGATGTATCTACTGCGAGCCTTGATCGATCGCACGCGCAAAAGCACGTTATACAAAAAACTCGGCGGGGCGGACGCGGCCACCGGCCAGGCGCTGGTGGCGGGGGCTCTGCCGTCGCACCTGGCGGCAGCAGCCAAAACCGAGACCCTTGAATTGTTACGCAGTCGCCTGGTCGAGTATCCGGCCACGTCAGTACAGTCGCGTCTGGGATGGGATGATTTCAAAGGTGCACTGGGCGTTTTTCTGTTGGTGGTGGCATCGACCTTTCCACTCGTAGTGCCTTTCCTGTTGCTCGAAGAGACGGCGCTCGCCGTTCGTCTATCTAATTGGGTCGGGCTCGCGGTGCTGTTCATCGCGGGTTGGATACTGGCGCGATACGCAGGCGCAAAACCGTGGCAAGGCGGGGTTGCAATGGCGGTCACTGGCGCGGTGCTGATCGTTGCGATCGTCGCGCTCGGCGGATAACGAACAAAAGCGGATTCGGCAATTTTGCGGCTGCCTCTAAGCCATCACGCGCTGAACACCAAGGGGTTACAGTTCTATGAGTGATTCGAATTCTGTACCTTCCGCCCCGGAACCTGGCCGTATTGCACATCGGGTAGCAGGCGCCGATCAGAAACACTGGCGCCGCTGGCTGCCTGGACTGAACACGCTACTCACCTATCAAATAGCCTGGTTGCGAAATGACATCGTCGCGGGACTCGTCCTGACCACCATGCTGGTGCCAGTGGGTATCGCCTACGCGGTGGCCTCGGGCGTACCCGGCATCTATGGCCTCTACGCGACCATCATTGCGCTGCTGGCTTATGCGTTATTCGGGCCGAGCCGGATTTTGGTGCTGGGGCCGGATTCCTCGCTGGCGGCCGTCATCCTTGCCGTGATCCTGCCACTGTCGGGCGGCGACCCGTACCGCGCCGTCGCCCTGGCGGGAATGATGGCGATTGTGTCGGGGGTGGTCTGTATCCTGGCTGGCATAGCGCGCTTGGGCTTCATCACGGAACTGCTCTCCAAACCGATTCGCTACGGGTACATGAACGGTATCGCGCTAACCGTATTGATTAGCCAATTGCCCAAATTCTTCGGCTTCAAGATCGAGTCAGGCGGGCCGCTGCGAACCATGTGGGCGATTGTCACTGCGGTGCTGGACGGAAAAACCAACTGGGTCACGTTCGCGGTCGGCGCCGCAACGTTGGTGGTGATCCTGTTGCTCAAGGGGCACAAACGCATACCGGGTATTTTGATTGCCGTGGCAGGTGCAACCATCGCCGTCGGTGTGCTGGACCTTGCCTCGAAATACGGCATATCGGTCCTCGGCGAGCTTCCACAAGGCATGCCTGCGTTCGCCATTCCCTGGATCACTCAAGCCGATATTGTCCCGGTCCTGATCGGCGGCTTCGCCGTCGCGCTTGTCTCGTTCGCCGACACCAGCGTGCTCTCGCGTGTCTATGCGGCACGTTCGCGTACTTACGTTGATCCGAACCAGGAGATGGTGGGGCTCGGCGTCGCCAATCTGGCGGCCGGTTTTTTCCAGGGTTTTCCAATCAGCAGCAGTTCGTCACGCACACCGGTGGCTGAGGCCGCAGGCGCCAAAACCCAATTGTCCAGTGTCGTCGGAGCGCTGGCGGTTGCCTTGCTGTTGCTGGTGGCGCCGAACCTGTTGCAGGACCTGCCCAACAGCGCGCTGGCAGCGGTGGTGATCGCATCGGCCATCGGCTTGATCGAGGTCACGGATCTGCGACGCATCTATCGCATTCAGCGTTGGGAGTTCTGGCTGTCCATTGCCTGCACCGTCGGCGTCGCTGTGTTTGGTGCAATCGAGGGGATTGCCCTGGCCATTTTGATTGCGGTGATTGAATTCCTGTGGGATGGCTGGCGGCCGTACTCTACGGTGTTGGGACGTGTCGATGACGTTCAGGGCTACCATGACATCAAGCGCTTTCCTGACGCAAGACTCCTTCCCGGCCTGGTCCTTTTCCGCTGGGATGCGCCTTTGTTTTTCGCCAACGCCGAGTTGTTCAATGAGCGGGTTCTGGACGCGGTGGCCACGTCCCCTACGCCGGTACGTTGGGTGGTCGTTGCGGCGGAACCTATGACCAGTGTGGACGTGACCTCTGCCGATATGTTGGCCGAACTGGACGAAACATTGCGCGCGGCGGGCATCGAGTTGTGCCTGGCCGAGATGAAAGATCCGGTCAAGGACAAACTGAAGCGATTCGGGCTTTTCACGCAGTTTGGCGAAACCGCGTTTTTTCCGACATTAGGCGCTGCGGTCAACAGCTACCTCGCGACGTATCCTGTAGATGGGGCCAAACGGCAGGATGAGAATCAGTGAGGTGGAAGAGAGATGCACGAGTTTTGACGACTATCAACGACCGAAGCGCCTTGCTTGAGCTGCTGCTTAGCCGTAACAAGCGGCTATCACAATGAGCGCGAGAAAACACACCAACTGAACACAAAAGAAGGTAAACCGAATCGCCACAAACGTATCGGTTTGCACATGGGATACGTGAACCAAAGACTGGCAAACGCGAGCGATCAGGACGAGTGTGGACAAGTAGTTCACTGCAGGGCCGCTGACACCAAGCGCTGAAATCACGAACACGATGACGGCAAAGACAGGCAGATTTTCCACACAGTTGGCATGTGCTCTTGTCCCGCGCCGATACCAATCCTCGCCTTCGAGCTGATCGCTTCGGAACGAGGCAATCGGCACATTCGAGAACAAGATGGCGACCCAGCGGTACACGCCGACGGTTGCCATCAACAGCAGCAAAGTCCAGGTCGCAAACCCAAGCAGCATCCACATCGGTATGGTCATGGCCGCCATCCTCAAAAACTCATTTTCAGCACGTCTTCCCACAGCCGCGCGGCCGACGAGGCGTCGGTCGCGCGCAGTCGATCAATGGCTCATGATGGGTGCCAGTGCGGTCTGAATCCTGGTCATTTGTGCTGGCGTTGTCATACGCGCAAGCAGCCGGCCAAAGTGTGGATGCTGCACGCCCGATACAATGTATTGCCAGCGGTAGGCGCTCAGCACGCAGGCTTTGATTTGCGTTGTCTCATCGACACTGAACGGGCGTGAAACATTGCGAATAAAGTAGTCGGCATCGGATGCCGATTGCGCCTGAAGAATTCCGTCGACGGCCGCCACCAGCGCAATCAGATCGTTCACCGCCTGGTCGCACTCGGCTGGCGAGAGTTTTGCGTGCTCCGTCTTCCACTCCAGTTCATCGAGTACGACGTGCCGGCTTTCATCCTTCCAGTGAAATTTGAAGACATCCTTGAACAGTGGGCACAGCTCCTCGCGCGGCGCGATGCTCTGTACGTAGTGCGCCTGAACAAACAGCTCGATATGACAGGTCAGCGCCAGCACCGACCAAGTGCTGGTCGCCAGTACCGCACGCGCCACGTCGTTGGGATCGGCAACTTGACGATACCCCGCAGGCAAGTGCGAACCCATCATCGTCTCCATGCGCCGAAACAACTCCTGGTGCTTGATCTCGTCGTTGGAAAAGCGCACCAGCGCTTCGAGTGCGAGCTGATTGTCAAAGACATGGGCTCGACCTTGATCGAGCATTTTGGCACTGATAAAACGCTCGACCAGGCCAAAGATATACGCATAGGTCCGGCCCTGAATCTGACTGAGCAGGCGCGCCTCGGCCCCGGCGAGAAAGGTCAGGCGGTCGATCTGCGATAGTCCATCGGGCAAGAATTTGCGCGAGAAGTCGAAACTCCGGTCCTGTAGCAAATCGCGATCGATCTGCCATTCAGCCTTTTTTGATGATCTGACAATTTGCGCATAACGATCGGCGTTGTCTGACTCTGAGCTGAGTAGGGTAGCGACGCTGTTCATAAAAATCTCCTGTTGCCTTGGTCGGGTGAAACGGGGCAATTACGGTTGACGTCGGAGCCAATGACCACAGGTGAAGCATCGGGGGGGATAGCCTCGATCGCTGAGTCCGCGTTGGTGCTAATCTAGGTCTCGCCGTTCAGGCGGTGAATGACCAGTGCGCCGGATTACCTGCTCAGGCGTCCGGAAAAGAGGGCGGGCAAGTGTTGGATGCGCTTTCTGATGTCTTGCGTGTGATTCGGCTGTCTGGAGGAGTCTTCCTCGAGGCAGAATTCACTGCGCCCTGGTGCATCAACGGAAGAATCTCGGCGGATGATTGCAACCCGTTCCTGGCGGCACCTCGGCATATCATTGCGTCGCATTTTGTCGCCGCCGGGCACATGCAATTGCGCATCGATGGTGGTGCCAACATCGACGTTGGGGCAGGCGAACTCGTCCTGCTTCCTCGCAATGACCCCCATACTTTTGGCAGCGACCTGAGCATTGCGCCCATGCCGGCGAGCGAAGTTGTTCAGCCGCCAGAAGTCGGCGGCATTTCACGAATCAAGTACGGTGGGGGCGGCGAGGCCACGCAGCTATTGTGTGGATTCCTCGGCTCTGAAACACCCTTCAGTCCGTTGCTTTCGTCGCTGCCATCCGTATTGAAATTAGACGTTCGCGCGACGGCTTCGGGAGCCTGGATCGAAAGCTCGTTCCGTTTCGCTGTCAGCGAAATCGCGGCGGGACGCGTCGGCTCGACGACGGTCATTGCCAAGCTATCCGAACTGCTATTCGTCGAAGCCGTCAGCCAGTATGTCGCAAGCCTCCCCGTTGAGCGGCGCGGGTGGCTCGCGGGTTTGCGAGATGCGCATATCGGGCGCGCACTGGCGCTACTCCATGCTCGTCCAACCGAGGGCTGGACTGCAGAAGCCCTGGCGCTTGAAGTGGGTATGTCGCGCTCGGTATTCGCGGAGCGATTCACGGCATTGGTCGGACAGCCACCGATGCAATACCTGACGCTCTGGCGTATGCACGTGGCGGCTCAACACCTGCGCGAAGGTCGCGGCAGTGTGGCGCAAATCGGCTTTGCAGTTGGCTACGAATCCGAAGCCGCGTTCAGTCGCGCCTTCAAACGTCAGTTCGGCACGTCACCCGGCACCTGGCGCAGACAATTAGCGTGAGACGGTCCGGTGTCCATACCCCCCCCATTTCGGAGTGAACTCCCCCATTAATGGGTGGTGCTGCTCAGCCGAGTCTCGATTAGCACAAAATTTCAGCCTCTGACCAATGTGTGCGGACCTTCAGGTCGTTGCACATGTTTTGTCACAGTCCTTGCATCGTAATTACCCAGTGAGCTTCTCCGGTTCATTAAAGGTGGAGAGTTGAGAAGCTGTACCTATAACCCTTGGCTTGCAGGATGAAGTACCCCTGTCAACTCAATGGAAGTGCTGCGTTCAGCCTCTGCAACCGTCCTGGGGAAACTCTTATGAACCACCCTGAATATTCGTGTGCGCAGGTAGCGCTGAACGGGTTATCGGCCTTGATTATTCTCTGGACGATGCGCACCGGCCCCTACACGGCCGTATTCAATGTCCCGGCAGGCGTCAAGCTCACTATTGTCGACTTGAGCATTTCGCTGGCAGCCTTTGTCCACAACCTGATCTACCTGTTGATCAGACCTTCCGTTAGTCGTCTTTTGTTCTTTCTAGCCTGCCTGCTTACGGTAACTCTGGTGGCGGCCGACGAACCTCAGGGCAACGACAATCAAAGTAATGAGAAGTGGCTGGAGCCGGCTCGCTCCAGGCTCATGCATGTGAATGGCGGGATGCCGTTCTTTCCGCACCGGGCCAATACTCCCGGCAACCTGGTGTTGAATGTAAAAGACTTCGACAATGCCCAGGTATGTGGCGCCTGCCATACGGAGATTTACAAGCAGTGGCGCTCGTCGATGATGTCCCAAGCCTGGGATGAACCCATCTATCGGGCCTTGCTCACGCGTGCGAGTTCGGCCACCGAGGGGAAGGTCGATAACTTCTGCACCGGATGCCATACCCCGATCGGTCTCACGACCGGGCAGATCAATTCGCAAGTCAACCGCTCCTCGATTGAAGACAGCGAAAAAAATCATCCAATGCCTGGGGTCGATTGCGAGACCTGCCACAACATCAGTTCCCGCACCGGCCTCGATAACGGCGCCTATGTCTTGAGCCCTCGAGCGCACGGTAAACCGACCAAGTTCGGCCCGCGTAAAGATGCCGTTTCGCCTTATCACGACACCGTGTATTCCGCTCTGCACACACGCTCGGACTTTTGCGCCACCTGCCACAACGTCACGCACCCGTTCAGCAGTGTGGCGGTCGAGCGCACCTATGACGAATGGCAGGAGAGTTCCTACAGCTTTAACGATGTAACCTGCCAGAGCTGCCATATGCCGGGTTTTGCGGGTAAGGCCGCGATCATGGGGCCAGACCGTGAGCAGGTCGCCTCGCATTGGTTCAGCGGAGCCAACGCTACGATGCTCAAGCATCTCGGTCAGGAAGAGGGCGCGCAACGCGGGCGCGACATGCTCGCACGCGCGGCGCAAATAAAGTTCGAGCAACTTCCGGCAGCCATCATTCCCGGGCAATACACCTCAGTCGCAGTCAAAGTTTCCAATGTCGGCGCCGGGCACAAGCTGCCGACCGGCTTTCCGGAGGGACGGGAGATATGGATCGATTTCCGGGTGCTGGATGCCAGTGGTCGCGAGCTCTATCGACTGGGTTCAATCAAGGACGGCAAGACCGAGGACAACACGCGAAATTTCAAAGTGCACATAGGCGACAAGGACGGCAATCCGTTGGATGTCGAGGTCTGGAATGCCACGCAAATTCTCTCGGATAACCGCATTCTGCCCAAGGGCTACGATATTCGGGAGTTCTCCTTCCTGGTGCCGGCCGACGCCGTCGGGCCGCTGACCCTGACTGCCGACCTGAACTACTGGCCGTTTTCGCAGAAGCTGGCCGACTACCTGCTCGGCAAGGATAAGTTGCAGGTGGAAATCACCCAGATGGCCAAAGTCACGCAGAGCGTATCCCTGTGGACAAGCCTGCCCGCCGCCGGGCCAGATACTGCGCACTTTTAGCTGCGCAGTGTCGACGTCCAGGCTGGCGCCGATCACTCCCGTAAAGGCTGCTAATTCAAGCTGTCGTGGCCGGCTGCAAGCGACCCAGGCTGTGTGAAAACGCGCTAAATACCTCGAAAACCGAGAGTCGCGAGGGTTGCCTGTGGAATCAGCGGGCGGAAGCGCGAATTACCTTAGTCAGCTACATAGACGTTCGTAATGCCGTTTGGGCCGCGTCAGCGGCCCAAACTGCTACTAACGGGCGAGCAAGCGGCTGGATTTACTCCCTGATCACCTCAAGCAGTCCTGCGATGCCGAAGATGCTCATCATTCGTTTGAGGTTGTAGGCGAGCACATGCAAGGATTTCCAGACCTTTGTAGTAGCCTCGGTCGGCCACCACCGTTAGCGATTCAGCCTCGATTTCTTCACGCGCCTGGTTCGCCATATTGCTCAGTTGCCCACGATCATTACCAACGTTGGTCACCTCATGGGCAATGATCAGATGGTGTTTGTCGTCGACCGCTGTTTGTACGTTGTAGCCAACCGTTCCGGTGCCTCGGCCGCTCGTGGCCATTGAGCGTGCATCTGGATCGGTAAGAGAGATCTGCTGGTCTGGACTGTCGTGGAGCTGCGCCTCGATGTCCTTGGGTTGTTGACGGCTTTGAACTTGCTGCCGTCGATGGCGATGATCGACTGAGAGAAGAGACTGCGGTTGCGGCAAAGCACTACGAACGGGCGGCAGACGCTGCGAATGGCTTTGCCGTTGTCCTTGCGAAAGTCGGCAATGGTTTTGAAGTCCGGGGCTAATCACCGCGTCAGCCACATCAACTCGACGTTGCGCTCGGCCTCGCGTTCTAGCCGGCGGCTGGACTGAATCCGATTGAGATAGCCGTAGATATAGATCTTCAGCAAGATCGCTGGGTGGTAGGCCGGACGCCCCGTGACAGCAAGATCGACGCCCTCAAACCCAAGTGCACCCAGGTCGAGTTCATCGACGAAAACGTCGACCACTCGCACTGGGTTTAACATTCGAAATCTATGTCGCAGCAGGTTTTAACGGCGCTAGATTGCGAATCATGTCAGCGGCTTTCTCCGCAATCATGATGGTCGGAGCATTGGTGTTGCTTCCCACCAGAGTCGGCATAATCGAAGCGTCAACAACGCGCAACCCCTGCATGCCATGAACGCGCAGTTCGGCGTCCACCACTGCCATGTCGTCCTGCCCCATCTTGCAGGTACCGACCGGGTGATACTCAAGGCCGAACTTGTCCTTGATCGCTTGGGCGAGGTCCTCGTCGGACTGTACATCCTTACCAGGAAACAGCTCTTCCTTCCGGTATGGATCGAAGGCCGGGGCGGCCAAAATCTTGCGCACCAGCCGAACCCCGCCGATCAGTGTTTTCATATCATCCGGATGACTGAGGAAGTTGAAGTCGATGATCGGTTGATGGGTCGGATTGGCGCTGGCTAGACTGACTGTGCCACGGCTTTTGGGGCGTATACAGCCCACGTGGCACGAGTAGCCATCGGTTGTCATCAGCTTCAGATCGCGTCCTGAATCGTCGAACAGCAGCGGCAAGGTGCAAAGCTCGATGTCCGGCACAGCGAGGGACGGATCAGTTTTCAGAAAGGCCCCGACTTCGGTGAACGAGGACCGTAGTTTGCCGAGATGGGCGCCGTAATACTCAATACCTTCACCGACCATCTGTAGCACCCCTCCAAGGGAGAGTTGCACGCCGCCGTGGTAATGACTGGTGGTGAGCACCGCAGTATCGGGGTGCTCCTGCAAATTTTTGCCGACCCCTGGCAAGGGATGGACGAGCGGGATGCCATGCATTTTGAGTTCGTCCGGATGCCCGATGCCTGACAGCATCAGCAGTTGCGGTGAGTTGAAGGCACCCGCTGAAACGATGACCTCGCGTTTGGCTTTGATCGTTGCTTGTCCACCCCTGTGCTCAACGGTAACACCGACCGCCCGCTTGCCTTCGCACTCGATACGCACAACGTCGGCACCGGTCATCACCGTCAGATTGTGTCGGCTCATGGCCGGATGCAGATAGGCCACTGCAGTGCTACAGCGCCGACCATTGGCGATGGTGAACTGGAATGCCCCGAAACCTTCATATTGCTCGCCGTTGAAGTCATTGCTCATCGGCATGCCAGCCTGCTCGGCCGCCTCGATGAAGACCTTCGAAATCGTGTAGTTGAGCTCGCTGTCCGACACGGCCAAGGGCCCCTGGTCGCCGTGATACTTGTCGGGACCGCGCTGATTGTGTTCCGCCTTGCGGAAATAGGGCAGCACCTCGTCATAGCTCCAGCCTGGGGAACCCAACGCGGCCCAGCCGTCGTAGTCGGACCGGTGGCCGCGGGTATAGACCATGCCGTTTATCGAACTGGACCCACCAAGGGTTTTGCCACGAGGGCAGAAAAGCGGTTTGCCATGGCGCAGGGCCGGATCCGACTTCGCCTCGTACGACCAATCGTACTTTTTGGTGAACATAAACAAACCGAAAGCGCCCGGTGTGTGGATGAACGTCAGTGCATCTGAAGGCCCGGCCTCAATCACACAGACGCTGATGTCGGGATCCTCCGACAGGCGGTTGGCAAGAACACAGCCGGCCGAACCGGCTCCTACGATGACATAGTCGTACATAGATGCACTCCTGGGTTGTGCTTCTCGCCAGCGATTGGAAATGCCGTGCTTTGTTGACGAACCCCAGCGTCCTCTGAATTTGCCGTCAAAGGTGGTGGTTGCACGCCTCTACACCTACAAATAGCGCTTTCAGCTACCACGATCTCGGCGTCCTATTGCCATGATCTGCCGCGTTATTTCAATGCTATGCGAGACCTGTACTTGATTCGTGGCTCATTACGGTACCTACCCGCGGAAGTATTTTGGTCAGGAAGTGGGTAGCTCCCATCCAATACTTGAGCGTTCCAAGAGGATGCAATCTGCTGTTTGCCGTCCCTGACCGTTTGTCATTCACTGGCCTGTGTGGATGACCGCGCAGGCCAGTGAAATCAGAGGCTGGATCGTTGGCAACGATCCAACGCTCTCCCGAGATTATTTGTCGCTTGCCACCTTCGCTTCAGCTTCCTGCAGCCTCTTCTCGTCCGCGGGTGACAGCTTCGGCCGGTCGATCATAATATTCAGCTTGTTGATCTTGCCGGTGAATGCAAACGGGATCTGGTAGTCCTGGTCATTCACCGGCGTACCGGAGGCCGCGCCGATGTTGAATACAGTGTCCAGAGGTTTGGTGAGCGGAAGGGTGTGCTCCATCCGCTCGGTGGACACAGGTTTGCCATCCACCTTCAACGTCCCAGTCCCGCCAGCACCGATTCCGCTCACGTTGTTGTAGGCCAAGGTGCCGGCACCGAGTCCGTCATATTTGAAGTCGAATACGATCGTGTGCTTGCCCGGTGTCAGTTCAGGCCCCTGCCATTTGGTGCGCTTGAGGCCGAGCAGGTTATAGGTGAACGTGGGTGCACCTTTCACCATGTAGAGCGCGTAACCCCAGAACCGTCCACCTTCGTTGATGATCATGCCCTCGGTACCTGCCTTGGGTACGTCAACCTCGGCGGTGATGGTGTAGGAGCTGTTGAGCAGGTTCGGCATGTTGCCAGCCGGGATATCGGTGATGGTCGCGCCCGAATAGTTGAAGACCGTCCTGCCCGCCGCGAGGCTGGGGCGTGGTGTTATGAACCGCGTTGCCGCCGAGGCATCCAGTGGCAGTACTTGATATTTGGCAAACTCGCCGAACATCAAATCCTTCATTTGCTCAACCTTCACTGGTTGCTGTGCGGCGACGTCGGTGTATTGTGTCCAGTCTTTACTGAGGTCGTAGAGCTCGAATTTGAACGCTGTCGCGGGATCAGTGATTGCTGCGCCGGTCAGGTTCCACGGTGCGCGAAGGGGCACCGCGCTCAACATCCAGCCATCGTTGTACAGACCTTGAGTACCCAGCATCTCGAAATACTGGGTGGTGTGATGCGACTTGGCATCGCGCCCACCGGCGTTGGCGTCGAACGTGTAGGCCATGCTCACACCTTCAAGCGGCTTCTGTGCGATGCCGTCAACCTGGACCGGTGCGGTAATACCGGCAGCTTCCAGTAGCGTTGGCATAATGTCGATGACGTGGTGGAACTGCCAGCGGATACCGCCAACGTCCTTGATATGACCGGGCCATGAAATCGCCGCGCCGTTCTTGGTGCCGCCGAAGTAGGAGGCGATCTGCTTGGTCCACTTGTACGGCGTGTCGAAAGTCCAGGCCCAACCAATGGAGTAATGCGGATAAGTCTGGTTGCTGCCCCAGGCATCGTACATAGGCATTTGCTCGGCCGCAGTCAGATTGATTCCATTGAATGGAAGAAGCTCGTTCCAGGTACCCATTGGCGAGCCTTCAGCCGAAGCACCATTGTCGCCGCTGATGTAAACGATGATCGTGTTGTCGAGCTTGCCCAGGTCTTCCACGGCCTGGACCACGCGACCGATCTCGTTGTCGGTGTAGGCCAGATAGGCTGCGTAGACATCTGCCTCCTTGATGAGCAATTTCTTTTCTTCAGGCGTGTATTGGTCCCACGCCTTGAGCAAGTCCTTCGGCCAGGGTGTCAGCTGGGCATCCGCCGGGATCACCCCCAGCTTTTTCTGGTTGGCAAATATCTGCTCCCGCACGGCCTCGTAGCCCTTGTCAAAGAGGTGCATGGCGCTGATTTTCTCAATCCACTCCGGCGTCGGATGGTGCGGCGAGTGCGTGCCCCCCGGCGCGTAATAGATCATGAATGGAATCGACGGGTCGACGTCGTTGATCTGACTCATCCAGTTGATGGCTTCGTCCGCCATGGCAGTAATGAGATTCCATCCGGGCTTCCCGTCGAAGGGGGTGATCGGCGTGGTATTACGGGTGAGCATCGGTTCCCACTGAGAGCTATCACCGGCGTTGAACCCGTAAAAGTAATCGAACCCCATGCCGGTCGGCCATTGGTTGAACGGTCCGGCCTGGCTGGTCTCGAAAGCGGGTGTGTTGTGGTTCTTGCCGTACCACGAAGTGCGGTAGCCGTTCTCTTGAAGGACTTTGCCTATGGTGGCGCTTTCGGGCCCCATGATGCTGTCGTAGCCTGGAAAGCCGGTTGCAATTTCAGAGATTACACCGAAGCCCACAGAGTGGTGGTTGCGCCCGGTGAGCAACGCCGCTCGCGTCGGGGAGCACAGCGAGGTCGTATGGAAGTTCGTATAGCGAAGGCCATTCTGGGCAATGCGGTCCATGGTCGGCGTCGGGATGACGCCACCGAAGGTCGATGGCGCGCCGAAGCCGACATCATCGGTCATGATGACCAGGATATTCGGCGCACCCTTGGGGGGCACCACGCGGGCCGGCCACGCTGCCTTCGACTGCATGGCATTGAGGTTGATCTGGCCCTGGAACGGAGGAGGTGGCGGCGGCAGGTAGCGGCCATCAATCGTGGTGGTCGCATCGGGCGAACCCGGCTCACCGGTGGTTTGCTCGGCCAAGGCCGGTGTTGTCAGTATGGCTGACAACATACAAGCCAGGATCCCCAACACGAGAGATCCTGATTTCGATGGTCTTGATGCGAAATTCACAGCAAGTGCTAATACCGATGCCGAACGCTTCATTGAAATTCTCCTGAATTCCCGAAATTCCCCTCGCCCCTCGTGGAGCGTAGTCAAGGTCAATAAAGCTGCGTCCACAATCAGCCTGAGGCCGACAAATGGCAGCTTTCAAGCGGGTTGTCGCGTCATCAAGCTGTCAGTTTTTATTGCGGTACCCAATCCGGGTTCAGCAAGCACGACTCCCGGTTTTGTGTCTGAGCTGACCAGTAGCCCGGCAACAAAATTGACGGCTATGTCGACCGTCGCCGTCGTCCCTACAGATGCTGCTGCCCAGTGCCCTAGTGCAACCCTAATTGACGCTTCAGACTGGACAGACGCTGATCCTGCGGAGCAACCGCTTCCAGGCGACGGACGTAGTCGATTGCCGCTTGCCGCTCATTGGCGGATCCATGCAGGTAAACCATCGCATAGAGCAAGTCTGCATCGTCTGGCACCTGGGCCAGGCCCGCTTCCAGTGCCGCCTGTGCCTCTGTACGGCGCTGCATTTTCAGCAACAGCAGACTTTGGTTGTAACGAATACGCGAGTTCCTCGGAAGCTCGATTGCCGCCGTCTCAAACAGCGGCAATGCTTCGTCGGCCTTGTTCCAAATGTCGAGCTCAAAGCCGAGTAGTTGCGTCATGATACGTCCCCAAGCTCTGCAAATTGGCAGGGTGTCTTCGTGTAGTGCGCCCGACCTTATCTGCGAAATAAACGCCCAGTCACTCGGGAAGCTTACGCGTTCAGCGGCTGCTCGGCAGACAATACAATCGCTACCATTCGGGCCCGCTTGTGTCGATTTTAGTTGAGGCGTGGAGGCTTGTTGTTTGGACTGGCCCTGTTAAACCGGACACCTTTACCCCGTTAAATTGATACCGCAGCCAAGCGCCTAAATTCGCGTGGTGAGCGGTATTTCAGCGCGCTGTGCGGATGCTCCTCGTTGTAATGCTCAAAGGCAATCGTCAGGTTACGCAAGGCTGTTTCCCGGTCAGGTTTGGGCATGTGCGCGACGTAGTCGCGCTTGATCGTTTTGACGAAGCTCTCGGCCATGTCGTTGCTCTGCGGGCTGCGTACTGGCGTAGTCACCGGCTGTAAGCCGATCTCTCGGGCAAACAGGCGTGTCTGTTCGGCGATGTAGGCCGAGCCGTTATCGCTGAGCCACTGCACTGGCGTGGTGGGAAGTTGATCGCCGAAACGCTTCTCCACGCTTTCCAGCATCAGGTCACGGATATCGTCGCCGCTGTAACCTGTCGGGCTGGCCACCCAGCCGATGGCTTCGCGGTCGCAGCAGTCCAGGGCGAAGGTCACGCTCAGCTTGGCGCCGTCTTCACAGCGAAACTCAAACCCGTCCGAGCACCAGCGGGTATCGCTGGTGGCGACGGCAAAAACGGCCTTCGTGGCGGCGTGCCACACCGGGTTGTTTAATCCGTCGCTCCAGGAGCAACTGGTGATCGCGCATGACACGATAGACCCGCTTGACGTTGATCGGCGCCTGACTCTGCGTTTCACGCCGATGACGCAGCCCCCCCCACACACACACACACACGGCGGTAGCCATAGCTGGGCAGTTCACTGACTTCAGCCTGAATCTCTTCGACCAAAACGGCATCGTCCAGCACGCGCCGACGTCTGCTTGGCACCGTTTGGGGGTTGAGTCGAACCGTCAATTGGGAGCGCGCTACACCGAGACTTTCACTGATCAGCTCACTGGTCCTCCCCCGGCAACAAGGGTGAGTGCGCAATCTATTTTCGCGAGCGCGCGATCTCCACGGCTTCCTGGAGGATCTCGACCTGCATGGTTTTCTTGCCGAGCATCCGTTGTAACTCACGGATCTGTTTGAGCGCGTCGGCCAACTCAGAAGCTGGCACCACGGCTTCTCCGGCGCTGACGGCCGAGAGACTGCCACTCTGATAGAGCGTGCGCCACTGAAACAGCTGGTTGGCATTAACGCCATTCTGCCGAGCCACCACCGAAACGCTTTGCCCCGGTTGCAGGCTGTCGCGAACCATGGCCAGTTTTTGCTCCGGACTCCAGCAGCGACGCCGCTCCTGGCCCAAAAGCTCCCCATCCTTATCGTTTCTATTAGTCATATACACAGTCGTTTGCCTATCCCTTATGTTAAGTGTTATGGGGGAAACGGTGTCCTGTCTTTCAGGGGGCTCGTCCATTGTTTGTAGTGCAGCAGGTCAGGAGTGGGCTGCCGGAAAATTCTTCCGGGCGCACAACTATCCAAACAAGGGCGCTTCAGCGTCCTTGTTTGATTTCATGTTTTGACACTGCCTGTTAGTAATGTTTTCCACCCTGTCGGTGGAACCCATTGAACTTACATAGCTTTTTTAACTTTTGCCCATTCAGCTTTGAGCTTGGTGATAAAGGATGCCTTTGGTTCCTGGCCACACACCTGAATCAACGCAGGGGTAACGGTAGCGATACTTTCAACATCCACTACCTCATCTTCCACCTTACCCTTGCGGCTCACCACCTCCCCGATACCCACTGCGACTGGCCGGTCAGTTTCAGTTACGTCAAGGAAGTCTTCACAGGTCCACGTTGAAACAGGTTTTTTTCCGGTACTGCCAGCGGCCATGGTCATTGAGCTGGCGGCTAGTAGCAAGGCTGTTATAACAATCAGTTTGCGCTGCATTATTAAATCCTCTGTTAATTGAATAATGAAAACTAGGGAGCATTTTTTTCACGACGCCCAATCAACCATAGACAATCAACCATAGCCACGCAAACTGCTAGTCTGGGCGAAGGAGGATGCGGAGTGTTGAAGTGATTGGATTGGTACAAAGCGGCTGTGAAAGGAAGCCACCGGCAATTTAAGGATCCCCTCAAACCGGGCCTGATATCCGAAGTGGGACATATGCGTTACTGGCACAGTCCTTCACGCACGTAAACTCGACGCTATTCAAAGATGAGTGGAACTCCCCCAGACAATAATAGAGAAGTAGCGGGCGTGAACTTTTGTTGTTCGCTCGACTTGGCCGGGTCGTGCCGGGTATTTCAACGGCTGCCCCCGACCCAGGCTGTGTGAAAAAGTTTTTGAGCGTGTTTAGCAGGCAAAACCGCAATGAAAATTGCGGTCCTATGCAAATTTCAGGTCTGCTTACTAATCAAAGGTCAGCAGATTTTACGTAGCAACGCAGACTTCAAAACCGTGAATGCGTTTTCACACAGCCTGGACCCACAGAACATTGGGCATGTGCAGTTTGGCCCTCATCGCTACTGCTATTTCGCGATGAGGGCCACTTGTCTCGCCTCATGAACCTCACGACTTATCGATTTATGGGTTGTTCAGATTGCACTGAAGGTCTTGTGTGGATCGATGACGAATTTCTTCGGTACACCGGCATCAAACTCGTGGTATCCGTTGGGTGCCTGATCCAGGCTAATGACCTGCACGCCCACCACTTCAGCGATATTGATCCGATCCCACATGATCGCTTGCATGAGCTGTCGGTTGTACTTCATTACTGGAGTCTGGCCGGTGTGGAAGCTGTGGGACTTGGCCCAGCCGAGACCAAAGCGAATACTCAAGCTACCGATTTTTGCCGCCGCATCAACAGCACCAGGATCTTCCGTCACATAGAGACCGGGAATGCCAATCTTGCCAGCCACCCGGACCACGCCCATTAGCGAGTTGAGCACGGTGGCAGGGGCCTCATGCCCGGCCCCCGCATGGCCATGTCCACGCGCCTCAAAGCCGACCGCATCTACCGCACAGTCGACTTCAGGCTCCCCAGGCAGGGCCGCAATCTGCTCGTGCAGCGGAGTGTCTTGCGACAGATCGGCGATTTCGAATCCTTGAGCCTTGGCATGCACCAGGCGTACAGGATTGACGTCGCCCACAATTGCCACTGCCGCTCCCAGCATCCGGACGGAAGCCGCTGCGGCCAGACCGACCGGGCCTGCCCCGGCGATATACACCGTGCTACCAGGTCCTACGCCTGCTGTGACCGTCCCGTGATAACCGGTGGGCAGGATGTCGGAAAGGCAAGTCAGGTCGCGATGACCTGGGCCTTGAAGGACTTGGAATAGGAACGGCGTTCTTGTGGCATGGGCGTCCGCTTAAAAAGGCTAAAAATGGTGTCCACTTAAAACTTAGGTGGACACCATCGCCTCAAGCGACGGTGTCAGGAAGGTGTGTTGGCCGGACGGTTACCTTTTGCCAACGTCTGCTTTGGGTTGTTGAGCACGAGTCAGATGTTAAGAAATGGGAGATTCTCTTCTCGAATGGCGCGAGCAGCATCATCGTATAGAAACGGGAGAAACATATAACGGCGACCTTGGGTTACAGGAGTGGCTTCGTGCAAAAGTGAACACGAAAACACCACGGCCCCTCCTGTTGGCGCGGTGTAAAGCATTTTTCCATACTCGGGAAAATGCAGAGAGCCGCCGTCGTACTCTCCCGTATTAAGAAACAAGGAAACGGCAAAACGGCGATGCACTGTACCCTTCGTTGTGTTATCCCTATGGGGCCGGAAATGCCCGCCTTCCTCGCTGTTGTAGCAGGCCACAAGATAGCGCTCCATTCGAGTGGCATTGAACTGGAACGCTTTATGTAGCTCTGGAAGCAGACGGTTGGCTATACGCAACGAACATGCTTTGGATAGAGCCTCGTCTTCAATAGTGCAGTCACGACGTTGCTTGTGGCCATGGTCGGTGATGTGGACGGTTTTACCCGACTGCTCCACCATAAACCCGGATTCCACTCCGCCACGTTCGTCGTAGTAACTTATTAGTGCTTTACACAGCGTGGGCTCAAATATACGGGGAATTACCAGGACGGGTGCGTGTGGAGTGGCGGCATGTGGTGGCGCCAGTGCGGGTAATCTATCCAGAAAACGCATTAACGAGGGTACATGGTTATCAACTCGCGTCTCTATCGGGACGATGGCCAGGACACGTAACGCAGGATCCAGCACATAGGTCATTTGCCTGATGCTGCCGTCTAACTGCAATGTACCGTAGAGCTTACTAACTGACCGATCGAAGTCCCAGATGAAGCGCACACCAGGTATCGCACTTTCTACCCGCTTCAGCTTTTCATCATCCGGATCTACGGAAACACCAAAGAAGCAGACTTGATCGTCATTGAACCGCTGACGATGGGCCCGAACACCTTCCAGAACTTTAATTGATGCGGGATCAGCCGCAGAACCGAAAAAAGAAAGCACTACATACCGACCGGCAATAGTGTCGAAACAAAAGCGCTCTCTTTGTTGAGTGCGGCAATGGAACCAAGGGGCGGGTTGACCGACTGAAAACGTTGTGGCGCGCATCACAACTCCTTGACGGTAGGCAGTGGATCGCTATTAGGAATAAAGCCAGAAGACTCATGCTGAGCACTGCTTCTTCCCCAAAGGTGCCGCGTGCAGATGGGCTTACGGTGCCGCTCACTGCGATGCCGAAGCAGGAAGAACTCCAAGCACTCGAAGCTTGTAGGTAAAACTAGCTCAGTCTTGTTGAAGCTGCCCAGAGCTATGGCGACTCCTCATTCATGACTTGTATCTCTGGTTCTTCGTAGAGAAAGGTGCGGTCTATCTGAGACACCCAGGGTTCTGGCAATCATCCAAACTAGTCAAGCCCCCATTTGTGGAGAGAGTAGCGGCCCTATTTCACCAGCCGCTTTTGGTAGGGCCTGCTTGCCCTAAGGCGACATGGATTTAACCGGTCGAGAAGGGCCGTTTTTTGGCCGTTTTCTGCCTGTCACGAGGGGCTGAAAACCACCCATTGCGAACGATCAGACTTCACTTGGGAAGCGCTGAACAAACATCCGATTCTGCCTCGTCGACGTATTCCGCCTGATTTCTACAACCTAGTGGGCGAGCACTGCTATTTCGGGCCGGTTTGAGTCCTGGTTTTGCAGGTTGGCGGAGTATCGCCCGTGTTGCGGGCGGATTGATTCCGTGGCTTTGCACTAGCGACGATAGTAGCGTTGATCGTCCTCGTAGCGTTGCCGCATGGCCCGATCTTGGTGGCGCTCCCAATCACGATGGCGTTCAGCTTCTTGGCGGGCTTGCTCTCTACGCCACTTGTCTCTACGCCAGTCGTCTCGGCGCCAATCGTCTCTATGGTCGTGCCAACGGCCGTCGTGCCAGTATCGATCGTCATGGGCAAGCAACGGACCTGGCTGCTTGGCGGCCATACTAGCCAAGGTCGGCCAAGGGTTACCGGCGGCCTGGACAGGAGCCTGAACGGCTGTGACTTCAGTTGCGAAAACAGAGGTTGAGGTCTTCATCTGTGTTGCTGATGCCGAGCCCACTGCCGCGAACGCGAACAGGCCGAAGAGCACCATCCGTGGGTCTTGGAATTTCATGAGCGAAGACAACCTCTGATTGACAATTGGACGTGGGGCCATCTGGTTGCGGGGAAGCCTGCGGGTTCGCGCTTACCCAGCGGATGTGCCTATCCACATAGACCGATAAATAGGGAAAAGTTCTAGGGGGCCGCTGTTTAAATAGCCAACGGCTTCAGTGTTCGCCACTTTGAGGTTTACTATCTCGATGTCCGTCGGATTGCCAAGAAGCGGCTTGGGCTTGAATGAATTGTCAGGCCGCCTCCTACGTGCCATCGGAATGCCTGGCCCGACCAGAATTGTAAATTCCGGTGGTGGTTGAGCTACATGGGTCAGCTCTCAGAGGAAATGATTGAGTCGTCACTGGATTCAGCGGCCAGCTTCAATCGGTCAGCTTTACTAATGTATTTAGACTTGCTTGCCGGTGCCAATTTGGCACTGGCCTTTTTGGCGTGAGCCTTTAATAACTGCTGTATTTTTTTACGACGATTCATGTTTTCTGCTCAGCTTGTAAATTCTTGAAGGGTATCAGCTTGAATGTTAATCCAGATCTCTGAGCTGCGCTCTTGGTGCATTGTCGATCTGGCAACCGTCGTTTCGAGGGCGCTGATGCATGCATCGGGAAGGGGCGGGCCAATGCTGTTCAGTCGTGCAGATCTGCCGCTTCTTCCAGGTGGTCAATGTGCTTGAAACGCTCAACCAGAAAATCGATCAAGCTGCGCACTCGCGCTGAAAGGTGTAACTGTTGCGGGTACACCGCATAGACATCGGCGCGTGTCGGTGTCTGGTCTTCCAGTACTAATCGCAAGCGGCCACTGCGCACGTATCGGGCGATGTCCCATTCGGCTCGCAACAGAATGCCGTGCCCTTCCAACGCCCAGTTCAGGGCCACTTCACCGTCATTGCAACCCAATGCTCCACGGACTTTGATGTTTTGTGTGCGCCCACCGTTGGTGAAACTCCACACGCCGTAGGGCGTTTCGTTTTGCCGTAGAAAGATGCAGTTGTGTTGCTGTAAGTCCGTCAGGCGTTGCGGCACACCATGCTTTTCCAGGTACAGCGGCGATGCGCATAACAGTCGACGATTGGACGCGATCTTGCGTGCATGGAAGGCGGCGTCCGGCAGCGTGCCGAATCGAATGCCCAGGTCAAACCCGTGCGTCGTCAGATCAAGCGGGTGATCGCTGATTTCCAGTTGTACTTCCACCTCCGGGTACTGTGCGAAGAACGCACCCAGGGCAGGGCCGATGTAACGGCGACCGAACCCCAACGACGCGTTGACCCGAATCAGGCCTTTAGGCGTAGCCCGACTGCTATGGATCAACTGCTCGACCTCATCGATCTGGGTCAGGATGCGGGCGGCATGCGAGAAAAGCAGTTCACCTTCAGAGGTCAGGCTCATTGAGCGTGTCGTGCGGTTGACCAGGCGGACGCCCAATCGAGCCTCCAGCGCGGTGAGACGCTTGCTCACCGCCGGCGGTGTGATACCCAATTCCCGTGCGGTCGCGGCGAGGCTGCCTTTATTGGCCAAGAGGTAAAAAAATGACAAATCCAGGGTCTGGCTCATTCGTAACTCAAAGTTATTTATGTAGTGATTCTGAGTAACTCACACCTATTTGTTCACTACATATACTCCGCTCACACCCTGATTGAACAGCCCGTTCGACAGGCACAACAAGAACGTTAAAAGAGTGGAGTTGACCATGAGCGCATACAAAATTGCAGCGGTTCCAGGCGATGGCATCGGTGTCGAAGTGATTGCCGCTGGCGTCGAGGTGCTGCAAGCCCTGTCGAAAAAGTCCGGCTTCCAACTTGATTTCAAACACTTTGACTGGAACTCGGATAACTACCTGAAAAACGGTTACTACATTCCTGAAGGTGGCCTGGATGAACTGAAAACCTTCGACGCTATCTTCTTCGGTGCCGTCGGCGCGCTCAACGTACCTGATCATATTTCTCTCTGGGGCTTGCGCCTGCCAATCTGCCAGGGCTTCGATCAATACGCCAACGTACGTCCCGCTCGGGTACTGCCAGGGGTGAAAAGCCCACTACACAACGGCGATCAGATCGACTGGGTGGTCGTGCGGGAAAACTCAGAAGGCGAATATTCCGGCAACGGCGGTCGCGTACACCGTGGCCTGCCGGAAGAGGTCGCCACCGAAGTCTCGGTATTCACCCGTGCCGGGGTCGAGCGCATTCACCGCTTCGCTTTCGAACTGGCGCAGAGCCGTCCACGCAAGCACCTGACCATGGTCACCAAGTCCAACGCCCAGCGTCATGGCATGGTGTTGTGGGACGAAATTTTCTACGAAGTGGCCAAGGATTTCCCGGACGTCAAAATCGACAAGGAATTGGTCGATGCGGTGACCACGCGCATGGTGCTCAAGCCATCGACACTCGATGTCATTGTCGCCACGAACCTGCACGCCGACATTCTGTCTGACCTGGCCGCCGCGCTGTCCGGCAGCCTGGGCATTGCGCCGACCGCCAACCTCAACCCGTCACGCAAATTCCCTTCAATGTTCGAACCGATCCATGGTTCGGCATTCGACATCACCGGAAAAGGCGTGGCCAACCCGATCGCGACGTTCTGGACTGCGGCAATGATGCTTGAGCATCTCGGAGAACTCGCCGCAGCCAAACAGCTGATGTCCGCTATCGAAGCCGTGACCGAAAGCGGTTTGCATACTCCGGATCTGGGCGGTAACGCCACTACTCGGCAGATTACCGATGCGGTCATCGCGTTGATCAACCGCTGATTTTTTCCAGCGATTCAAAGTAGTACTGCGGCACAACGCCGAGGGGCAGATCGCTTGACCTGACTCCTTGGCATTTCCTGACAACAATAAAAAATCAGGGCCCTGTCATGAAAAGAATATTAGGCAAACTCTATGTACAAGTGCTCATCGCCGTCATCCTCGGTGCCATCGTTGGCGTGTTCGTTCCTGAAACCGGCACTGCGCTCAAACCCTTGGGTGATGCCTTCATCAAATTGATCAAAATGCTCCTCGCACCGGTGATCTTCCTGACCGTGGTCACGGGCATTGCACGCATGGAAAACATGAAGGAGCTGGGGCGGGTCGGCTTTCGCGCGCTGCTGTATTTCGAAGTCGTGTCGACGCTGGCGCTGGTGGTCGGCCTGGTGGTGGTCGATGTGTTCAAGCCCGGCGCGGGCATGAACATCGATGTCGCGACCCTCGACACCTCAAGCCTGGCCACCTACACCTCGGCGGTGAAGCATGCCTCGTTCATGGACTTCGTCATGAACATCATCCCCGATACGATTGTGGATGCCTTCGCCAAGGGCAACGTCCTGCAAATCCTGTTGTTCTCCATTCTGCTCGGCATCGCCCTGGCCCACGTCGGGCCGCGGGGCAAACCCTTTGTCGACACCCTGGACAGCCTGATGCAGGGCATGTTCCGCATCGTCAACATGGTGATGCGACTGGCACCGATCGGCGCTTTCGGCGCCATCGCCTTCACCATCGGAAAATACGGTTTCGGCTCGCTGTTCTCCCTTGGCAAGCTGATGGCCTGTGTGTACCTGACCTGTGCGGTGTTCGTGATTTTTGTGCTTGGCCCGATCTGTCGCTACAGCGGATTCAGCCTGTGGAAGTTCCTCAAGTTCATCAAGGAAGAACTGTTCACGGTGCTGGGCACCAGTTCGTCGGAATCGGTGCTGCCGCAGATGATTTCCAAAATGGAAAAGGCCGGGGTGTCCAAACCCGTCGCCGGAATGATCATTCCCTCCGGTCTGACCTTCAACCCGGACGGGCAGGCGGGCATGGTGTTGCTGCTGGGTGTCGACCGGTTCATGTCGGAAGCGCGGGCAATCACCAACACCATCGGCAATGGTGTCGGTACCATGGCCATCGCCAAATGGGTCGGGGCGCTGGACACGGTCAAAATGAACAAGGCGCTCAACGGTGAAGTCGAGGAGGAAAAGTCTGCCACGGTTGATGAGGCCAATCGCATTTTTGCTCATTCGGTGGTGGGCGAGGGGAGCGTGTTGCCCCGTCTGAAAGAAGCCTCTCGGGCGTAGGGTGCATGGCGCTGAATGCAGCGATGTTTAGCGCCATTTTTGATTCAACCCAAAACCGCCGCTCGCGCTGTGCGAGAAAGGCGGCTCCACTGACGAACTGACGGCCAGGATCGCTAGCTAGCGGACACCCAGTCGGCGGCACGTTCGGCGATCATGATTGAAGCGGCGTTGGTGTTACCGCCAATCAGCGTCGGCATGATCGAGGCATCCACCACGCGAAGCCCCTCGATCCCATGCACACGCAATTGGCTGTCCACCACGGCATGTTCGTCACTTCCCATTTTGCAGGTGCCAACCGGGTGATAAATGGTGTCGGTGCGCTGGCGCAAAAGCTCGATCAGCTGTTCGTCACCGTATATCCCTTCGCTGTGCATATCCTTCAGACCGTAGCGTGCCATCGGGGCTTGCCAGATAATCTCCCGGGTCATTCGGTATCCGGTGAGCAAGGTCTCCACATCATCGTCATGCCCCAGAATGTTGGGATCGATACGCGGTGGGGCGCTCGGGTCATTCGATTGCAGACCGACGCTGCCGACGCTCTTGGGGCGCAACACGCAAACGTGACAACTGAAACCATGGCCCCAGTGCAGTTTGCGGTTGTGGTCGTCAATCATCGCGATCACCGAATGCAACTGGATATCCGGGCGAGCAAGGTGGGCGTCGGTTTTCAGGAACGCGCCACCTTCGGCGAAGTTGCTGACAAAAGGGCCGCGTCGATGCCGGACGTAGTTGATCAACGCCTTACCCATCTTCGCGCCGCCGCGCAGGGAGACCCCCATCAAGGATGTGTCGGGGCTTTTGTAGCTGAGCACAACATCCGGATGGTCTTGCAGGTTCTGCCCGACACCGGGAAGTTCGTGCTGCACCGGAATGCCCTGTGGCTTGAGTTCCGCTTGCGGGCCAATCCCCGAGAGCATCAACAAGTGCGGGCTACCAAAGCATCCGGCACTGAGCAGTACCTCCTGGCGGGCCTTGATCGTCTGGCGGTTGCCCTTGATGCGCAGCTCCACGCCGACGGCCTTCTTGCCTTCCAATACGATGCGCTCGGCGGTGACGGAAGTCAGCACGGTGAGATTTTTGCGGGTATGACGAATCGGTTTGAGGAAAGCGGTGGCGGTGCTCCAACGCCGACCGTCGCGGATAGTCACGTCATACTGACCGACGCCTTCCTGGTCGATGCCGTTGAAGTCGGGGTTATGACGGTGTCCGGCCATCTGCGCCGCCTCGATAAAGGCTTGGGTGGCCGGATGTATCGGGTTCTTGCCGACATAGAGTTCGCCATCCGCGCCGTGATAGTCGCAGGTTCCGCGGTGGTTCATTTCACTCTTGCGAAAATACGGCAGTACGTCGGCGAACGACCATCCCGGATTACCCAAGGCCTGCCAGTCGTCAAAGTCACTGTGATGACCACGGATATAAACCATGCCGTTGATTGAACTGCTGCCACCCAACACCTTGCCGCGCGGCTGATACCCGCGACGTCCGTTCAGGCCAGGTTGCGGTACTGTCTGGAACGCCCAATTGACATGTCGGCTCGGCAGGATCGCAGCGACCCCCACGGGTGCATGGATCAGAGGCGAGCGGTCTTCCGGACCGGCCTCCAACAAACAGACCGTGATATTGGGATTTGAACTCAGGCGATTAGCCAGGACGCAGCCGGCTGAGCCGGCGCCGATGATTACGTAGTCGAATTCCATCACAGCACGATCCCGATGAGCGAACAGGGGCTGCTTCGCAAGGAAGCAATAGTGGATAACCGGGATGGATTGTTGGCTGAAACATACAGAAAACTATTGACCTCTCATGACATTTATTTGATCTTTGATGACATGACTTCTTTGATCAGAACAACATCATTTACCGGGTTTCGTGAAGTGACGAGCCAGCTAGGCGGGCAAGCTGACGTGATGCTTGAACGCTTCCGCATCAATCCGGATCTGCTGATGGACGAGGACGCGCGCGTGCCGCTGCGTTCGTTGGTAGGGCTGCTGGAGTTTGCCGCGCGAGAGCTGGAGTGCCCTGATTTTGGTCTGCGCATGGCCGAGTATCAGGACTTGCATGTACTCGGACCGATTGCGGTGATCGCTCGAACGTGTGCAACGGCGGGAGAGGCGCTGGCGCAAGTCATCCGTTTTATCGGTTACCACAGCCCCGGCATCCAGCTTGATCTCGACCTGAGTGAGGCCCGAGCTCCGCGTTTAGTGATCGATATCCGGCTGTCCGGACCGAGCCCGCGACGACAAATGGTGGAGCTGGCGATGGGGGTGGCGCATAACGGTATGAAGTTGCTGTATGGCGACAACTTCGTAGCCCAGTCCGTTCTGTTTTCCAGTCATCTCTCACCTGCGCAGGCTTACCGGCGCTATTTCAAAACGACGGTGTACACGGGCCAATCCTGCAACGCGCTGGTTCTGCGCGACGAACAACTGAGTCAGCGACTCGAACAACATGCCCCCTACTTGCATCACGCACTGGAGCAGTATTTCAACCAGTTCGACTTGCAAGCGACATCGAGTGTCGTCAATCAAGTCGAACGCCTGGTCCTGCGCATGATGCCGATACAGCGTTGCCGTTTGCCATTGATTGCCGAGCAGCTCGGTATGCACGTGCGCATGTTGCAAAGACGGTTGGCCGAGGAGGGGCGAAGTTTCGATGAAGTGGTTGAGGCCCTTCGCCGCGAACGTGCCGACCACTATCTGGTGGAAAGGCACATGCCGATGTCCCAGGTTGCCGGTCTTCTGGGGTATAGCGAACAGAGCGTGTTCAATCGCGCTTGCCGTCGCTGGTTTTCCATGTCACCGGGAGCCAGGCGTCGTCAGTTGCTCGGAGGTGGCGACCTCTGATGATCGCGGCACTGATGGGCACCACCGTCCAAGGCAATTCATTTAGTCGCTTGCGCGACATTGCCGCAGAAAATATCGGTGTTGCCATCCTCGGGTGAGGTGCGCAGAAGAACGGAGTAATTGCCGGCAAGCAGGTCTTGCATTTTTATCGGCGCGCTTCTGTAAAAGGTCCACCCACCGGTCCCCGCATTGGGTTCAGTATTGACCTTGTCGTTCAATGCATAGGCGACTGGTCCGGGTTGCTGGCAGCTGCCTTTGTTGATGAACGTGAAGATGCGCGGGGGCATGATGGTTCCGGTTGGAACACCTGTGATGTAGAAGTCGAAATTGGTTTGATCGCCCACGCTAGTCAACGTCGTAGTAGCAATCTTCCCTGGATTCGCGTGGGTCGCAGCCAGAGGAAGGTTCATCGAGTGGTTTGATGAGCTGGTGCAGCCGAAGAGACTTGCGGTGACCAATAGCGCTGCCAGAGGAGTGCAGAATTTCATTGCCAATCTCCAGTAATGGAAGAAGTGCATGGGGGGGACTTATTGGGTATAGCTCATTAATACGGCGTCGCATTCTTGAGCATCTACTTTTTATAACCTTCAAAAAATCCCTGGACGCCCCGGTTTATCAGTCAGACATCGTGAACCCGCAGACTTACACGCTTGAGCATCTGTAGGTAGGTGGGCGGCTCCGGTACGATGCCGCGGTGTCGCAAAAGTGCATGCAATTTCGGTAGGCGAAAATACGGTACCGAGGCCATCAGATGATGCTCAATGTGAAAGTTGACCCGAATAGGTGCCACGCAGGCGCGGGCGATCAAACCGGCGTGTGTGGTACGGGTATTGCGAAGCACGTCCGGGCTTGATTCCAGACAGGCATGTTCCGCCATGGAGCGAATGCGGATGAACAGCGGGAACGGTGTGATATAGGCCAGTACCCAAACGCCGTATAGCCAGGCATTTCCACTGATCCAGAACACAGCAAGGAGCAGGGCGTTGGTGACTAACATCCCGCTGGCGTTTTTGAAGAAGGTCCGTGGATAGTCCCACCAGCGACGCCCCGTCTGTGGCAGGCGCCGGATATCGCTGGTCAGCGACCACTGCAGCACGCCGGCATCCATCAGCAAGCGTCCCATCAGGAACTTGAGGCCGGTAACACCTGAAAGATCACGCAGGCACTTGCGCATCAATGAGCGGCGAGTCGTAGGCAATCCCGCCACCAGACAGAGATCGGGATCGTCGACAGTAGAAGTTTTGGCGTGATGGGTCAGATGATACGGACGGTACTTGCGCAGCTCATTCCAGATCGGCCGAGCGCACAACCAATCGACCAGTACGTCATTGCACCATTTGGTCTTGAATAAAGTGCCGTGCGCGGCGTCGTGCTGCAAAATCCCAAAGCACAGCTGGCGTCCGGCAATAATAACCACACCCAGGATCAGGGCGAGGCTGAATCCCCACCAGGGCAAAAAATCGCGAGCCCAGGCCAGACCCAAAAAGGTCAAGGCCAGCACCCCCCAGGTAGAACCCACCGCCCACGCGCCCCACCAATCTGAGCGTTCGCTAAAGGATTTGATTTCGTCGCGGCTGAGAATATCGCTGATTTTAGTCTTGTTATGCATGTCTATCCTCGACATCAAAGGCCTGTAGCCGGCCTGGGTGATGAGTCAGTTGGGGCTTGAGGGTTGTTGCAAAAAGGTGCGCCAGATCTGGTGACCGTGATCCACGAAACGTTGGGTGCAGGCAAGGAATTCGGTGCGCAGCGCCACATCGACCAGAGGGTTCGGCAGCAGGGGATCGAAGACGATCTGGCGGATGGCTTCGCGGCCGAGGATGAAAGATTCGCGTGCGGCCGCATCCAGCTTCAGTTGTTCGGCGCGCAGGGCCCAGCTTTCCAGTTGCTCGCAATTGCGGCGATAACTGTCGTTAAGCAACTCGCCATTCCACAGGCTTTGTATTCGCTGTGCTTGCGTATCTTCGAAGCCCGTGGCCTGGAAAACCAATGCGGCCGGCTCCAGGCCGAGCTCGATCAAACGTCGCCGTAAAGATTCGATATCAGGCTCGACATTGTTCGGGCGCACGTACAGATCCTTGTCCAGTTCCGCGAAGCCAAGCATGTGCAGCGCACGTTCACGCTGGCGCAAGACGTTGCGGTCACTGCGCCCCAAGGCGTTGCACGCAACCATCAGATAACTACCGTCCCATGGGCGCAGATGCTGCTCCACGCTACGCCACCCAAACAGCTGCGCCGAAATGTCCTTGGCTTGCGGTCCCAATTGATAACTACCGCGCCCCGCACCTTCTAGTAATGCTTCGATCGTGAGGCGCGCCAGCGTGACCCGAACGTTGTTTTCACTGATTCCGAATAGCTCACACGCGACGATGGCTTCCTTGACCTGCAAGGGAACACCGTTTTTAGCGACCAGCAGTTCGAGCACCAGGCTTTTTGCGCAAGGTTTCATTGTCTTCCCAAGTCGTTACGCTTTCGGCGGAAAATTATCGCGGCTGGTAATATTACGCAATAGGCAATTAAAAAATAAATGTTGTAATTATCAGTGCTTGATGCGGGAAGATGGGGCTGCCAGATGTACTGCTAAATTCACTCCATCCTCATCGCGGCAAGAAGGCTTTCACGTTGACAAATTTCTTCTTCCACAGCCCTCACTTCCCTCATGTAAACCTCTACCGCGGGTGGCAGTGAGCGCTCTTTGAGGTAGATGAAGCCATAACGGGTACGCAGTGCGAGGTCATGAATGGGTAACGGTATGATTTCACCCGCCATGATTTCCTGCTCAAACGTCGATAAATTCCCTAAGGCCAACGCATTACTGGTCTCGACGAACTTGACGATTTGCATGGGCACGTCTATTTCGATCGCCGGTACAAAATCACCCGTCACCGCATCATAAGTGCCAGCACAGCCCAGCGTTGCCGGGAGCAAATGGCGGGCCAGCCGCAGTGGAAGGCGCGACGCCACCCACGGATAATCGAGAGTTTGCGCCAACGTCAGTGAACGACGTTTCGACAGCAGCGGATGGCCGGGGCGGCAAAACAGGCGTCCTACATGTTCACCCACCAGCTCACAGGTGAACTCCTCCCTGCCGAGTAACGTGCTGATTTCGGCAATCCCCAGATCCACTGCCCCTGTGGCGACCTGATGAGCAACCTCGCGCCATCCGGCGACATGTGCAGTCACCTTGATGTGCGGATGCCGGGCGTGCAATCGCGCGATGCTGGCGTAGCCGCTGGTGACGCTTGGATAGGGACCCAAAGCGACCTTCAGTGCGCCAATATCGCCTTCCGCCAACAAGGCAATGTCTCGCCGCAGGTCTTCCTCGGCCATCAACAAGCGCTGGCTTTTCTCACGAAGCAGCTGTCCAAACGCAGTCAGCACGACGCCTTCTGTGCGTCGGTCGAAAAGGGTGACGCCGAGTTCGCTTTCCAATAACTGGATGCTTTTGCTCAATGCTGGCTGGGAAACCCCTAACGCTTTTGCTGCCCGGCCAAAGTGTGCGTGTTCAATCAATGCCAAAAACTGACGTAGGCGACGTGGCGTCATGTCATAACCTTTATGTTATCGAAACGCGTAAAAACGGAATTTTTCGTAATCAAATGAATATGCTATTCATGGCTGGACCGGGTCAAGCTGGCGACGCACATACACAGGTAAACCGTGCGCAAACAACGGCTTTGACGCTCATCGGCACCCCCTTTTGGCGCAGGAACCATTTCATGCATAACAAGACCCTTCATCTGGCTCTGGCAATGACGCTTGGCAGTGGCGTAAGCCCAGTCATTTTTGCTGCAGATGCAAACGGCGGACCTTCAGATTCGGCCTCAACACAAAATGCGCACTTCGATAGCAAGGGCAAACCACCTTCGACCTACACGATCGAACTGCAGAAGGGGGTGCGCAAGGCACTTCCATTCGCGGACAAGCGCGACTTTGAAGAAGCCAAAAAAGGCTTCATCGCTGCACCGTCCTACAACAAGATCATGGCTGACGCCGGGAACGTCGCCTGGAACATGGGGAGCTATAACTTCCTGCTGGAAGGCAAGGACTTCGACAGCGTCAATCCGTCCCTGCAACGCCAGGCAGTCCTCAATATGGCCTTCGGTCTGTATGAGGTGGTTCCGGAGAAGATTTACCAAGTGCGTGGGTTTGACCTGGCCAACATCACCTTCATCAAGGGCGATTCAGGCTGGATTGTGTTCGACACACTGATGTCGAAAGAAACCGCCAAGGCAGCCCTGGACTTCATCAATGAAAAACTCGGCAAGCGCCCGGTTGTAGCGGTAGTGATCTCTCACTCCCATGCCGACCATTTCGGTGGTATTCGCGGTGTGGTCGATGAAGCCGACGTGCGCAGCGGCAAGGTCCCGCTGATCGCACCGCAAGGTTTCATGGAACATGCCGTGGCTGAAAACGTCTACGCCGGCAATGCCATGACTCGGCGCGCGTTTTTCCAATATGGTGTGATGTTGCCGCACAGCCCCTATGGCCATGTCGACATGGCCATAGGAAAAAATGCCTCCATTGGCAACATGGGGCTGATTGAGCCCAATCGCTATATCGCGAAAGACTTCGAGACCCTGACCATCGACGGTGTGGAAATGGAGTTTCAAAGCACTCCCGGCACCGAAGCGCCTGCGGAGATGAATACCTGGTTCCCGCAATTCAAGGCCTTCTGGGCCGCCGAAAACATCACCGGCACGATCCATAACATTTACACCCTGCGCGGTGCCTTGGTCCGTGATCCACTGGTTTGGTCGAAGAACATCAACAACGCTTTGTATCGTTACGGACAACAGGCCGATGTGATGTTCGCGTCCCACAGTTGGCCACGTTGGGGCAATGAGCGAATTCAGGACGTCATGCGTGCGCAACGCGATGCCTACGCCAACCTGAACAATGCCGTACTGCACGCCGCCAACCAGGGCGTCACCATCAACGAGATTCAAAACGTCTACAAATTGCCCGAAAGCCTGAAAAACAATTGGGCGACTCATAGCTACCATGGCTCGGAAGAGCACAACAGCCGTGCCGTGATCAACCGCTACCTGGGTTACTGGGATGCCAACCCGGCAACGCTGATGCCGCTGTCTCCGAAAGATTCGGCACCGTTGTATGTAGAAATGATGGGTGGCGCAGACAAGATCATGACCAAGGGGAAATCCCTGTTCGATCAGGGCAAGTACCGCGAAGCCTATGAGATCCTCAATAAACTGGTGTATGCCGAACCACAAAACAGCAAGGCCAAGGACCTGCTGGCGGATGTTTATGAGCAAGTTGGCTATCAAAAGGAAAGTGCCGGCGTACGCAACAGTTTCCTCTCTGCGGCGTATGAATTGCGCCATGGCATGCCCAAGGGAGTGCCGCCAAAAACCACCGGACCTGACATGATCCGCGCCATGAGCACCGAGTTGTGGCTGGAATACCTCGGCATCGCCCTGGACGGCAGCAAAGTCGCTGACCAACACTTTGTCTTGAACCTTAAGACTCCGGACAATGGTGAGCAGTTTGTGGTTGAGTTGAGCAATTCGACGCTGACCAATATCAAAGGGCAGCAAGCGAAAAATGCCGACCTCACGATCACCGTTAATCGCTCTGATCTTGAAGGCGTAATGGCGAGGAAAACCGGCTTCGATCAACTCGTCCAGGCTGGCAAAGCCACCTTCGAAGGCGACCATAAACCCTTCGCGCAGTTGATGGCTGCCATCACCCCATTTAACCCCGCGTTTGAACTAATACCAGGCACCAATCAGTAATCCAGCGTCTGCTATACGGTGAAGTAACCTTGCGCACATGGAAACCTATCGTGCGCAAGGTGCACAAAATTCGGGAGCACGTTTTTCGGGCTACTGTCCGAGACGAGAGAGTGTGTCGCGCATCGGTTCGACGGATACCCCGATCAACCCATCGAGCGGTCTGTTCATCTCTTGAATAAGCAGGATCGCCGCGGAGGCCGAAAGCGCACACGTTAAAAACGCGGCAATGACCGTCCCGTTGTAGGGGGCGAACAAGCCGAACGCGCCGAAGATAACGGATAGCCATGCTATGAGAATGATCAAAAACATAGCGGGAATCGAGCCATGTGCTTGCAGCAGTGTTAACCCCCGTGCAGCTAGCACTTCATCGGCAATCTGTTGCGCACGAGCCTTGAGTGCTCGTTGCGAATCGTTGCCAGGCTTCAAATTATCAATCTGTTGCCTGAGAGCGTCCGAACGGCTAATGGCCTCCGGGCTGTCGAGTTGTGAGATCGTTGCGCTGTCGTGTGATGCAACAAGCTCGATCACGGTAGCGTAGTTGCGCTTGAGCACCGCACGGATGTCTTGGGTTTCGGGTCCATACCTCGCTAACACCCGGTCAAACTGAAACACCTTGGCCGCATTGACCGTGAGCTCGGTGCTGGTCGTTTCGAACGTAACTTTCGCGGACGAGATCAACAGCCCGAGAACCAGGGCAGCCATTGTCGCAATCAGTCCGGTCGCCAGTTTTACAACGGCAATGGATTCATCGCTCAGGTGGTGTTCCGGCAACAACTTCTGTATGTAAAGACCCAGCAGCGCGCTGCCAAATACACATGCAAAAGCTATCAGCGCGATGAGAAAAGGGCTCAAGTTACATCTCCAGTTATGGCAACGGAACTGCACGTTTGGCAATGATGCAGTGACACGTAGCAGGATTGACTGGGTGATTGCTTGTCCGCTTCTGGCCGCTCCCTGAAGGTCGCCAAGGGCTGAAATCTAACCTGCGCGCTCGATGAGGCGACGCTCTCACCGTTCAAGCAACCGGGTTTCCCATTACAGCTCTGCCGGTCAAAAACAATAGCAACGGCAGTGATCGGGATCCTGGTCCATCGTTAACAACGGTTATGCGTTCGAAAGCATAGCCGTTGGACAGCTATTTACTTCGCTTGCAGGCGCATGACGAGGTGGATGGCGCCGTCGTACATCGCAAGGCATAACTGTGACCGGTCATCAGCCATGGGTTTAATCTGCAGCGACGCCCGTTGTATCTGATCACGAATAATGTTAAGTGGCTGTTTTAGAACAAAATTATTTTCTATAGGGGCTTCCCGGACGACGCGAAAGTTGATAAATTTCCGCCCACACGCAGCAACTGCTACAGGGGCGTCGCCAAGCGGTAAGGCAGCAGGTTTTGATCCTGCCATGCGTTGGTTCAAATCCAGCCGCCCCTGCCATATTCTGTATAAAAAAACGCCAGCACCTAAACGGTCTGGCGTTTTTTTATGCCCGTCACTTTCTCTCCAGGCGATACGCCTCAGCGTTCAACGGACTTCGCGCCCTGAACTTGTTGGTCCGCATGGTAAGACGAGCGCACCAGTGGGCCGGCCGCGACGTTCTTGAATCCCATGCGCAGTCCTTCCTCGGCGAACCAGGCAAACACGTCCGGGTGCACAAAACGCTGGACCGGCAAGTGGCTGCGCGACGGTTGCAGGTACTGGCCGAGCGTGAGCATGTCGACGTCGTGCTCACGCATTCGCTGCATGACCTCGATCACTTCCTCGTCGGTTTCGCCAAGGCCCAGCATCAGGCCAGATTTGGTCGGTACGGACGGGACCAGCAACTTGAACTTCTGCAACAGGTCCAGTGACCACTCAAAATCCGAACCTGGCCGCGCCGCTTTATACAGGCGCGGCACGGTTTCCAGATTGTGGTTGAACACATCTGGAGGTTCAGTCGCGGTGATCGCCAGCGCAACGTCCATGCGCCCCCGGTAATCCGGAACCAGGGTTTCCAGCTGCACGCCCGGCGAGAGCTTGCGGATTTCACGCAGGCAATCGACAAAGTGTTGTGCGCCACCGTCGCGCAGATCGTCGCGGTCCACCGACGTGATCACTACGTACTTCAGGCGCAGGTCGGCGATGGCCACGGCGAGGTTCATCGGCTCATCGGCGTCCAGCGGTTTCGGCCGACCGTGGCCGACATCGCAGAACGGGCAACGGCGGGTGCAAATGTCCCCCATGATCATGAAGGTCGCCGTGCCCCCGGAAAAACACTCGCCGAGGTTCGGGCACGAGGCTTCTTCACAGACACTGTGCAGCTTGTGTTTGCGCAGTAGCTGCTTGATCCGGTCGACCTCGGGAGAGATCGGCATGCGCACCCGGATCCAGTCGGGTTTGCGTGGGAACTCATCGGTCGGAATGATCTTGACCGGAATCCGCGCGACCTTTTCCGCACCGCGCAGTTTGACGCCGACTTGCATTTTGGCCGGGGTGTTGTCGGTTGATTCCACGATTGGGTTCATGTGTATTTTTCTTTTGTTCGAGGGGCGGAGGCGAGTCCCACAGGGGTTGGTGGTGCCGGATCAATCGCGGTAGACCGGGAAGTCACTGCACATCGCAGCGGCTTTTTGGGCGATTTGCGCCTCAATATCGGCATCACCGAGGTGATCGAGCAGGTCGCAGATCCAGCCTGCCAGCTCGATGCTCTGGGCTTCCTTGAAACCACGGCTGGTGATCGCTGGCGTGCCGATGCGCAGGCCCGAGGTCACGAACGGCGATTGTGGGTCATTGGGTACGGCGTTCTTGTTCACCGTGATCCCGGCTCGGCCGAGGGCGGCGTCGGCGTCTTTGCCGGTCAGGCCCTGACGAATCAGGCTGACCAGGAACAGGTGGTTGTCGGTGCCGCCGGACACCACGTCGAATCCACGGTCGATAAACACCTTGGCCATCGCCTGGGCATTGCGGATCACTTGCGCCTGATAGGTTTTGAAGCCTGGCTCCAGCGCCTCCTTGAAGCACACCGCTTTGGCGGCGATCACATGCATCAACGGGCCGCCCTGACCACCGGGGAATACCGCCGCATTGAGTTTTTTCTCCAGTTCCGGATTGGCCTTGGCCAGGATCAAGCCGCCACGCGGACCGCGCAGGGTTTTGTGGGTGGTCGTGGTGACGACGTCGGCGAATGGAATCGGGTTCGGGTACAGACCGGTCGCCACCAGCCCTGCAACGTGGGCCATGTCGACGAACAGGTAAGCACCGACCTTGTCTGCGATCTGGCGGAAACGCGGGAAGTCCAGGGTCTTGGAGTAGGCGGAGAACCCGGCAATGATCATCTTCGGTTGGTGCTCGACCGCCAGGCGTTCGACCTCGTCGTAATCGATCAAGCCAGTGGTGGTGTCGATGCCGTACTGCACGGCGTTGTAGAGCTTGCCGGAAAAACTGACTTTGGCGCCGTGGGTCAAGTGGCCGCCATGGGCCAGGCTCATGCCCAGCACGGTGTCGCCGGCTTGCAGGAGCGCAAGGAACACTGCGGCGTTGGCCTGGCTGCCAGAGTGCGGTTGCACGTTGGCGTAATCGGCACCGAACAATTGTTTGGCCCGATCAATCGCCAGTTGCTCGACCACGTCAACGTGTTCGCAACCGCCGTAATAGCGCTTGCCCGGATAGCCTTCGGCGTACTTGTTAGTCAGGCCGCTGCCTTGCGCTTCCATCACACGTTGGCTGGTGTAGTTCTCCGAAGCGATCAATTCGATGTGGTGCTCTTGCCGTGCGTCTTCGGCGTTCATCGCCGCCAGCAGTTGGTCGTCGTAGCCTTTGATCTGGTCGTGTTTGCTGAACATGGTGGTGTCCTGTGTGGATGACGGGAAGGTGTTGAGGGGCATCAAGCGTCGGCCGATTCCTGGGTCAAACGTGCGTAGGCGTTTTGATCCAGCAGGTGGTTAATGGCCTCGACGTCGGCCGGTTTGAAGCGAAAGAACCAGCCTTCGCCCAAGGGGTCTTCGTTGACCAGTTCGGGGGCGGTTTCCAGCGTCGCGTTGACCTCGACCACTTCACCGTCCAGCGGCATGCCAATGTTGCTGGCCGCTTTCACCGACTCCAGCACCGCCGCTTCATCACCGGCGCCGAACGTCCCCAACTCGGGCACTTGCACGAACACCACATCGCCCAACGCCTGCTGGGCATACGGTGTGATGCCAACGGTGACCAGGCCGTTCTGCTCAAGCCTTAGCCATTCGTGATCGACGGTAAAACGCAATTCACTCATAACAGCTCCTCATTGTTCAGACCCATCCGCTGCTGATGGCGGATGACGTTTACAGGCTCGTGCGAGGCATCGAGCGTGGTTGGAACTGTGTGAGCAAGGGCAGTGCCAATGTTAGTTAGTTGTTTTAAATCAATGACTTGATGTGATTTTGTTCAAGGCAAAGCATGCTTTTTGTATTGAATTCAATACAGGCAAAAGGAAGGAGGGTTGCTGGGCAGGAAAACACGGGGTTGCGGTTGACTGTCTTGAATTCGGTACGCTGTATCGATTTGCAAACACTCACTTCAGCCACAACAAAAATCCCCTGTAGGCGCTGGCTTGCCGGCGAATGCGGTGTGTCAGTCGCTAAAACGTTGCCTGACACGACCTTTTCGCCGGCAAGCCAGCGCCTACAGGGGATTTGTGTTGTTCGGGGGAGGGGGCAGGGCTTCAGGGCTTGGTGGGAATGCCGTACTTGCGCAGGCGAATGGCGATGGCGCTGTGCGACGTTTGCAGGCGCGCAGCGAGTAAGCGGCTGGAGGGATAACTGCGATAGAGCTGCTCGAGCAGATGTTTTTCAAACCCTTCAACGGCCTCTTCAAGGCTGCCCACTTCACCGTCGTTTTGCCGCTCTACCGCCGTTCTGGCGATGTCCAGATCGTCGATGTCCACCAGCGGGTTTTCGCAAATCGCCGCCGCGCGGAAAATCACGTTTTGCAGCTGACGCACATTGCCCGGCCAGCGGTTGCCGAGCAGGGCGGCAAAGGTGCTCGGCGCCAAACGGCACACCGGGCGCTGGATCTGTGCGCAGGCCTGTTGCATGAAGTGATTGGCCATCAACAGGATGTCGTGGCCGCGTTCGCGCAGCGGCGGTACTTGCAGGTTGAGCACGTTGAGACGGTAGAACAGGTCTTCGCGAAAGTGGCCTTCGCTGACCATTTTTTCCAGGTCGCGGTGGGTCGCACTCAGCACCCGAACGTTGACCTTGACCTCGCGATCGCCGCCGACCCGGCGAAAGCAACCGTCGCTCAAAAAGCGCAGTAATTTGGCCTGCAGGTAAGGCGACATCTCACCGACTTCGTCGAGGAACACCGTGCCTTGGTCGGCCAGTTCCAGCAGGCCGAGTTTGCCGCCACGCTGGGCGCCGGTGAACGCGCCGGCGGCGTAGCCGAACAGTTCACTTTCGGCGAGGCTTTCCGGCAGTGCCGCGCAGTTCAAGGCGAGAAAGGGCGAATCATGCCGTGCACTGATCGCGTGGCAGGCGCGGGCGACCAGCTCTTTGCCGGTGCCGGTTTCGCCCTGGATCAACAGCGGCGCGTCGAGCGCGGCGACGCGTTGGGCACGGGCCTTGAGCGTGCGAATCGCCGGTGACTCGCCCAACAGCGCATCGAACCCTTCGGCATGGTCATGGTGCAGCGCCGACAGGCGTTCGCCGATGCGGTTTGGCTGATACAGGGTCAGTAGGGCGCCGGCGCCGGTGATCGGCATGGCGTCCAGCAGCAACGTCTGGCCGCCCAGGCTGACCTCGTGCATTGGCAGGCGAAAACCGTGTTCGATCAACGTGTGCTGCAAGGAAGGATCATCAAACAGTGCCGTCAGCGATTCGCCGGCCGGCTCGCGACCACAGAGGGCGATCAACGCCGGGTTGGCCAGCAGCACAAAACCCCGATCATCCACGGCCAATACCGCGTCGGTGCTGGCAGCCAACAAGGCATCGAGCTGCAAGCTTCGGCGTTGCCCTGGAAGGATGTCGACCATTGTCACCGCTTGCACGCCCTCCACGCCGAGAAAGGCCTCGCGCAACTCTTCCAGCACCTCGGCGCCGAGGGTCGGCGCATCGATGTAAACGTTCGGCGGCACCATCTCGACGGCGTCCAGATTGAACCGGCGCCCACCGAGCAGGGCCAGTACTTCCTGGGTGATGCCGACGCGGTCGATGAAGGTGACGTGGATGCGCATAACGGGCCTGCAAGGGTGGCGAACGGGGTGGCTGCGTCAATGAGTATGCCGGGCGTGGCTCCGGTGTGGCGAGCGGACATCAGCCTTTTGCGGTTTTACGCGAGCTGGCCGCCAGGTCCTCAAGGAAGGCCTGGAGGATCGGCGGTGGTGCTGTTCCGCGTCGGGTAATCACGTCGAACGGCGACACCAACTGCAGACTGTTCGGCGCCAGTTGGTGCATCTCCCCGGTCTTGATCCACTGCGCAGCGAAATGCGCCGGTAGAAACCCCAGGTAGGCACCGGAGATCAACAAAATGGCCAGCGCCTCGATGTTGTCCACGGTCGCCGCCGCTTTACTGACCCCCAAATGTTCGAGGTCGTATTGCTGCATGTAGCCCCGCACGACAATGCGGCTTGCGGCAATTTCTTCGAGCAGTTCGTCACCTTCGGCCTTGCTGCCATACAGCGGATGCCGTCGCCCGCAATACAAGCCCAAGGCTTCTTGGTATAGCGGGGTATGCAGCAGCCCCGGCACATGGATCGGGAAGTGCCCGATGGCCAGGTGCAGTCGGCCGTCGAGCACCCGTTCTTCCAGTTCGGCAGGGGTGCCCACGTACACGTTGAGGTGCACGTCGTGCCCCCGGGACACGAAGCGTTGAGTGGTGCGCGGCAGCGGTGAGTCGGGGTCGGTGATGGTGGTGTCGATGATCCCCAGGTTGAGCTTGCCGCTGATGTGTTGCTTGAGCACATCGGCGTCCATGCAGAAGTTCTCCACCGCCGACAACAGGCGCTGCGTCGCTTCATGAATCGCCACGCCTTGCTCGGTCAGGCGAAAGCCGCTGCGCCCGCGTTGACAGAGTTTAACCCCGAGTCGGGTTTCCAGATGAGTCATCTGTTCGCTGATCGTCGACTGGCCGGCATTCAATGCCGCCTGCGCGGCAGAAAAGCCCCCGCACCTGACAATCGTGGCAAACACCCTGAGCAACTTCAGATCGACATCGTGCAGCTGAATCACCTTGGACCTCCCTCGCGTGGATGCATCGGCAATGCCGATATGAGTATCTGATGTTTAGCATTTTTTCCACGAAAACCTGCGTCCATAGTCTTTCCAACGGCGGTCGCCTTGCAGTCCGCCCAGCCGATAACAAAAAGTGGAGAGGCTTGAAATGTCCAATAACGGTTATGAATCCGGTCGCCTGAACCTGCCATTCGTAGGTCATTGCACCTTTGGCAAATCCCCGGTGTGCACCGATTGGGATGCACTGGATGCCGACGTCGCGGTGCTGGGCGTTCCCAACGACATGGGTACCCAGTGGCGCTCCGGCGCACGCTTCGGGCCACGCGGGATTCGTGAAGCATCGACGCTGTTTTCATTTGGCCACGCCGGCGCCTATGACCACGAAGACGACGTGATGTACCTGACCGCCGCCGACGTGCGCATGGTCGACGTCGGTGATGCCGACATCGTCCACACCGACATGGTCACCAGTAACGAGAACACCGAATACGCCGTGCGCAAGATCCTCGATGCCGGTGTCATGCCGGTAGTGCTCGGCGGCGACCACTCGGTGCACGCGCCGGTGATCAAGGCATTCGAGGGTCGTGGCCCGATCCACATCATCCACTTCGATGCGCATCTGGACTTCGTCGACGAACGCCACGGCGTGCGCTACGGCCATGGCAACCCGCTGCGTCGCGCTTCGGAAATGAACCACATTGTCGGCATGACCCAGATGGGCATTCGCAACGTCTCATCCTCCAACCGCGATGACTACGAAGCGGCCCATGCTGCCGGCTCGAAAATCCTTTCGGTGCGTGATGTCCGCCGCCTCGGCGTCGAGGGTGTGCTGGCGCTGATCCCGCAAAACATCAACTACTACATCACTATAGACATCGACGGTTTCGACCCGTCCATCGCCCCGGGCACCGGTACCCCAAGCCATGGTGGCTTCCTCTACTACGAAGTGCTGGAAATCATCCAGGCCCTGGCCAAGCGCAGCAAAGGCAACATCGTCGGTATGGACCTGGTAGAGGTTGCACCTGTGTATGACCCGAGCGGCATGACCTCGATTCTGGCGGCACAACTGCTGCTCAACAGCATTGGGTTCATCTTCCATGAGCGGGCTCAGGCGAAGCACGCCGTGAGCGAAACCACCACGGCTACGGCGTGAACTGACCGCCGCACAGAGGGCATGAAAATGGACACGACTGTTAAGCAGTACCTGCAAAAATTCGGTGTATCCGAAGCGACCCAGACCTTCCTCAGCAAGGTCCAGAAAATGTTCATCGGTGGCGCCTTTGTCGAGGCCAGCGACGGACAGACCTCCGACGTCATCGAACCGTCGACCGAGGGCCTGATCACGCGCATTCCGATGGGCACCACCGAGGACCTGGACCGCGCCGTGCAAGCCGCTCGTGCACAATTCGACGGTGGCGCCTGGAGTCAGGCCAAACCGGCCGAACGCGAGCGAATGATGCAGCGCCTGGCGGACCTGGTTGAACAGAACGCCGCAGAACTGGCAGAAATCGAATCGATCGACATGGGCAAGTCAGTAGCGTTTGCCAAGGACGTCGATATCCAGGGCACGGTCGATACCCTGCGCTATTTCGCCGGCTGGGCGACCAAGCTGCATGGGCGCACCGTAGAACCCTCGCTGCCGGGCAATTACCTGGCCTATACGCGCAAGGAAGCGGTGGGTGTGGTCGGCGCTATCGTGCCGTGGAACTTCCCGCTGCAAACCATGGCCTGGAAGCTCGGCGCTGCCTTGGCCACCGGTTGCACCGTGGTGGTCAAACCTGCTGAACTGACTTCGCTGTCGGCCCTGCGTTTTGCCGAATTGGTGAAGGAAGCCGGGATCCCGGACGGTGTGATCAACATCGTCTCCGGACGCGGCAGTGTGGTCGGCGCGGCCATGGCTACTCACCCTGGCATCGACAAACTGACCTTCACCGGCTCTACCCCGGTAGGCCGTACCGTCGGGCGCGCCGCGCTGGACGAAATGAAGCGACTAACCCTTGAACTTGGAGGAAAATCACCCGTAATTGTGCTGGCCGATGCCGACATTCCAGCGGCTGCACAAGCAATCGCCAACGGCGTATTTTTCAACTCGGGGCAGGTGTGCGATGCCGGTACACGCGCTTATGTTCATCGCAGTGTCTACGACGAATTCCTGCGCGAACTGATCGCCTGCACCCGCACATTGAAAATGGCTCCGGGCCTGGACCCTGACTGTTTCATTGGACCACTCGTGTCGGCACTGCAAAAGCAGCGTGTGACCGAGTACATCGAAACCGGCAAGCAGGAAGGCGCCGAACTGGTTTACGGCGGCCAACCTGTCGATGGTCCTGGCTTCTTCGTCGAGCCGACTATCTTCGCCCATTGCCGCAACGACATGCGCATTGTCCAGGAAGAGATTTTTGGCCCGGTGCTGGTCACCGCACCGTTCGACGATGAGGAGGAGGCGTTGGCTCTGGCCAATGACTCGCTGTACGGCCTGGCCGCCGCGTTGTACTCCAACGACCTTGGCAAGGTGCACAGCCTGATTCCGCGGTTGAAAGCCGGTTCGGTCTACGTCAACGCTCACGGTACCCTCGACCCGTCGATGCCGTTCGGTGGCTACAAACAGTCCGGATTCGGCAAGGACCTGGGCGCCGAGCAGCTCGATTATCTGCTCGAAACCAAAGCCGTCTGGATTACGCTGCCCTGAGCTGGCGCAATCGGCTTCTGTAGGAGCAAAGCTTGCTCGCGATAGAGGTGTGTCAGTCAACAACTCTGCTGAATGTGCCACCGCCATCGCGAGCAAGCTCTGCTCCTACAGAGGCAGCGTGTGGCGGCTGCTACAGAATCAATCTGAATCGGGAACGGCAGGGACGCGGCCGGGAGTCGTTCACCCGAAAGAACGCAGTTATTCCGTCATGATCTTCCAACAATAAGAGTCCATCATGAATACTGACGCCAAAGCCGCACCTAATGTGTCGCTCCTCGACGGCAAACCTGTCGTCGAAAGCCATTCGATCGACTTCATCCCGGAAAACGAGCGCACCGACAAACTGTCGAGTCAAGGCCCGTTCTGGTTCCTCGGCAATTTCACCTTCTTCACCATGACCATCGGCTTCGTTGGCCCAAGCGTCGGCCTGACCGCGCTCTGGACCACACTCGCCGGCACGCTGGGCATCATGTTCGGCACCTTGTTCATGGCGTTCCATGGTTCGCAAGGCCCGCACTTGGGCTTGCCGCAAATGATCCAGTCGCGTGCGCAGTTCGGCTATCGCGGTGTGATCCTCGTCCTGCTGGCGACGCTGTTTGTGTTTGCCGGGTTCAACATCGTCAATCTGGTGTTGATGATGCAGGGTTTGCACACTTTATTCGGGTTCGATCCTTGGATGATCGCGGTGGCGGTGACGGTACCGGCGGCGATCCTCGCGATCCTCGGTCATGACTGGATGCACCGCAGCTTCAAATGGGCGTTGTACCTGTCGATTCCGCTGTACGGCCTGGTAACGCTCGCGGTGATGATGGGCTGGGTGCCCGATGCCGTGATGCCAGCACTGGCTGCCGGTGAAGTGGCTCCCGCGCCGCTGGGCTTCAACTGGACCGGTTTCATCGCGCAGTTCGCCGCAGCGGCCAGTTACAACATCGCCTACGCCCCGTACGTGTCCGACTATTCGCGCTACCTGCCGAAGAACACCTCCAGCGGCAAGCTGATTGCCGTGGTGTTTCTCGGCGCTTCGTTGTCCGGCGCATGGATGATTTCGGTGGGTGGCTGGCTGGCCGATCACCTGCATTCCACGGACGTGCTGGTCGCCCTCGGACAAGTCGGCAACGTCGTCTCGCCACTGATAGGCACAGCGGTGGTGGTGATCACGATCCTGGCGTTCCTGCCGGTGATTGCGATGAACATCTACAGCGCCAAACTGACCACGCTGACCTGCGTCGATTCCATCAAGCACATCGAGCCGACCCGCAGGGCACGCATTCTGGCGATTGGATTCGTGATCCTGCTGCAACTGGGCGTGGCCCTGAGCATCCAGAGTTCGGGCAAAGGCTTGTCGGTGCTGGGAATCTACCTGGTGGTGATGTTGTACTTCCTGGTGCCCTGGACCTCGGTCAACCTGACTGACTACTTCTTCGTGCGCAAGGGCCGCTACGCCATCCCGCACTTTTTCATGCCCCACGGCAACATCTACGGTAGCTGGGGCCTGCGTGGCATCGCCGCGTACGCCATCGGTTTCGTGTCGATGATCCCGTTCTTCTACATCTACGACGGCGTTGAGCAGCGCGAGGTCTATGTCGGCCCACTCGCCAAAGCACTGGGCAGCATCGACATCGCCTGGCTGGTCGGGCTGATCGTCTCGGGGCTGGTGTACTACTGGTTCAGCCGTTCGATCGACCTCAAGCGCGAAGAAACCGTCATCCAGCACATTGAGAAAACCTCTCCGCAATACACCACTGGCGACTCGCTGAGCTTTCGCTCGTCGCCCGTTTTCAATGAATCGGAGGCCGGGAGATAACCATGGCTACGCAAAAATATGACTACATCATCATTGGTGCCGGCTCGGCGGGTTGTGTGTTGGCCAACCGCTTGAGCGAAGACCCGGCCACCTCCGTTCTGGTGCTGGAATTCGGTGGCAGTGACCGCAGTGTGGTGATCCAGATGCCGAGCGCGTTCTCGATCCCGATGAACACCAAGAAGTACAACTGGCGCTACGAAACCGAGCCAGAGCCATTCCTCAACGGACGACGCATTCACTGCCCACGCGGCAAGGTGCTGGGCGGATCGTCGTCGATCAACGGCCTGGTCTACATCCGTGGCCACGCCTACGACTTCGACGAGTGGGAATCGCTCGGTGCCCAAGGCTGGGGCTACCGCAATTGCCTGCCTTACTTCAAGCGGGCAGAACACTACGAGGAAGGTGGCGACGGCTATCGCGGCGGCACCGGGCCGTTGCACACCACGAACGGCAACCACATGAAAAACCCGCTGTATGGGGCGTGGGTGGACGCCGGTGCTGAAGCCGGTTACATCAAGACCGAAGACTGCAACGGCTACATGCAGGAAGGGTTCGGTGCCATGCACATGACGGTGAAAAACGGCGTGCGCTGCTCCACGGCCAACGCTTACTTGCGCCCGGCCATGGGCCGTCCGAACCTGACCGTGATCACCCACGCGATGACCCGGCAGATCATCCTTGAAGGCAAGCGCGCGGTCGGCGTCATGTATGACCACAACGGCCAGACCCATCAGGTTTATTGCAACCGCGAAGTGCTGATTTCCTCAGGGCCGATCGGGTCGCCGCACCTGTTGCAACGCTCCGGTATCGGTCCGGCCGAAGTCCTGCGCAAAGCCGGGATCGGCGTGCGTCATGATCTGCCTGGGGTAGGGGAGAACCTGCAGGATCACGCCGAGGTGTACATCCAGTTCGGCTGCAAGGAACCGGTGACCCTCAACAGCAAAATGGACCCGCTGAGCAAACTGATGATCGGTTTGCGCTGGCTGCTGTTCAAGGACGGACTCGGCGCCACCAACCATTTCGAGGCCGGTGGTTTCATTCGCTCGGACAAGGGCTTGCGTTGGCCGGACATCCAGTTCCACTTTCTGCCTGCTGCCATGCGTTACGACGGCAACAAGCCGATCAAGGGCCACGGCTTCATGGTGCTCACCGGGCCGAACAAACCCAAGAGTCGCGGCTATGTGCGCGCCCGTTCGGCTGACCCGTACGAACATCCGCAGATCCAGTTCAACTACCTGCAACGCGAAGAGGACCGCGAAGGCTTCCGCCGCTGCATCCGCCTGACCCGGGAGATCATTGGCCAGAAGGCAATGGACCGCTTCCGCGACGGCGAAATCGCCCCAGGCCCGCTAGTGAACACCGATGAAGAGCTTGACGCCTTCGTGCGGGAAAACCTTGAGAGCACCTACCATCCTTGTGGTTCGTGCCGCATGGGCGAGGACGATATGGCGGTGGTCGATTCCGAGCTGCGTGTGCACGGCATTGCCGGGTTGCGCGTGATCGACTCGTCGGTGTTCCCGACCGAGCCCAATGGCAACCTCAACGCACCGACCATCATGCTCGCCGAGCGGGCCAGTGACCTGGTGCGCGGGCGCAACATGCTGCCGGCCTCCGATGCGCCCGTCGGTCTGGTACAGGATTGGGAAACCAGCCAGCGCTCGTCGCTGCCGGGACGCAACGTCCGGGTTTAGTGGCGTCGGGTTTTGCTCAGGAACAGTCAGATCGACGGCGTGTCGGTCTGGCTGTTTTGTCATTTTTTGAATTCAATGACTTAAAGATAGGGGCTGGCGGTAACGCCCTTGTCTTGCCGCGTCTCCTATACTGATCCGCGTTGACAGGTTCAACACCGATCTCGAATGCCGTTGGAGATGTACCCCGATTCTGACGGTTTTCCCTGCGACCCCAAAATAAGGAGAACAAGCATGGCAATCCGCATTGGCGACGAGGCACCGGACTTTACCGTTGAAAGCACCGAAGGCACGCTACATTTCCACGAATGGATTGGCGACAAGTGGGCCATCCTGTTTTCGCATCCCAAGGATTTCACCCCGGTGTGCACCACCGAACTCGGTTACATGGCTGGGCTCAAGCCGGAGTTCGACAAGCGCAATACCAAGATCGTCGGACTCAGCGTCGATCCGGTCAGCAATCATGAAAGCTGGGCCAAGGACATCGAAGAAACCCAGGGGCATGCGGTCAATTACCCCATGATCGGTGACGAAAACCTGGTGGTGGCGAAGCTCTACGACATGATCCACCCGAATGCCAGTGGCGGCGCCCGCACCGCCGCAGACAACGCCACCGTGCGTTCCGTGTTCATCATCGGCCCGGACAAAAAGGTCAAGGCCATGCTCATCTACCCGATGAGTGCCGGGCGCAACTTCGATGAAGTGCTGCGTCTGCTCGACTCCCTGCAATTGAACGCCAAGCACACTGTCGCCACCCCGGTGAACTGGCGTCCGGGGGAGGACGTGATCATCCCTACGTCGGTGTCTGATGAAGACGCGCGGAAGAAGTACCCGGACGGTTTCAAAACCATCAAACCTTACTTGCGCACTGTGGCGCAGCCGAAGTAATCCAACCCCCGAGGAGCCGCGCAACATGGTCGTAAAAGCCTTTCGCGTCGACGCCAGCCATCTCGACCAGGTTGCGCGCCTTTTCGACGCCTACCGAGGCTTCTACGGCCAGCCCTCGAACCTGACGCAATCCCGCGATTTCATCGCTGAACGCATCGCCCTGGACGAGTCTGCGATTTTCCTCGCCGAAGACGCCGTGGGTGACGCGTTGGGCTTCGTACAGTTATACCCGACGTTTTCCTCCATCGATGCTCACCGCACCTGGTTGCTCAGCGACCTGTTCACCACCCCTGAGGCCCGAGGGCGAGGGGTGGGCACGTTGCTGATGAACACCGCGCGCGCCTTTGCAGTGTTGAGCGGTGCCAAGGGCATGGTGCTGGAAACCGCCACCGACAATGTTGGTGCGCAGCGGTTGTATGAGTCGTTGGGGTATGTGCGTGAGGCGGGTTATTACACGTATTGCCTTGATTTGAGGTTCAACTCATAGACGCACAAACCGGCGGATTCAGGGCCAATGGTGGGCAACGACGCAAGGTCTTGTGGCTACCGGACAGTAAGGTGATGTCTGATATGTGAGCCTTGATCGAGTCCAAACCCCACCCACATCACGGCAATTTCCACCCTTCACGAAACTGCTCGTATTGCGCCTCTGGCATCTGCACCAGCAGTGGAGACTCGCGAGGGTCGAGCCACTTGAGCAACGCAGCAATATCCCCCTGATCCATGGCCGTGCAGCCCGCCGTCGGCGAAGTGGGGCCACGCCAGATGTGGAAGAAAATGCACGAGCCCGAGGCCGCCGTCGCCGGGGTATTGTGCTCGATGAAAATGCCTTTGCGATAACCCTCCTCGTTGCGCATGTGTTCTGAGCTGTTCCAGTCTCTAGCCATCGCCGCGCCGTCGACCAGTTCGTTGTAGCGCTGGGATTGGCTGTCATCCACGCATTCGGTGGTCGGTGTGAGCGCAAGGTAGGGCAGATGGGTGTCAACGGTAGCGTCGAAACCAAACGCCGTGCCCAGTTTGAAAATCCCCGCAGGTGCTTTTCCATCGCCTTCGCGTTTGACCGGACCCTCAAAAACACCAGCGCCGCTCAGGCCCTTGCCCCAACCCATGCCGTTTTTGCCAACTACCACGGGAAAGGCATCGCCGTACTTTCGAAAGGTTTTCCCATCACGTTCATAGCGCTGCGCGGTGCCCTGGATGTCATCCCAGTTCTTGGAGGTGACCACGATCAGCTGACCGCTGGCACCGATTACATCGCTGGAGCTCATCGGTGTAATGGGGAAGTCCATCACGTCCTTCGGTGCTCCCTCGCCACTGAATGTGAAGTGCCACCATTCCTTCGAATACCCGGCAAACCCTTCTTTTTCCATGGCGCTGCCAAGGCGTTGGCGGTTTTCTTTCGCGCTGGCGTTGATCGTCGAGTTAGCGGTATGTGCGCGCTCATCGAAGCAGTCGAAACCGGTGCCCATATCGAGGGCACCGTCGTGCCAGCGTTGATCATAGGGGGCGGTGCAGTCGACTTGCGCCGCTGCAGGTGTCCAAGTGTCGGCGGGCAACGCCTTGGGGCCGGTGAGTGTCAGGTCCACGGTTGAACCTTTGGAGTGCCCCGACACCCGCGCCACATAGCCCAGGTGCCAGAAGTCCTGCTTGTCCACGCGCGGATAAAACTCGGCCTTGTGCGGGTCACCCGGCTCTGTCGCGAAGCGCCCCATGTCGGCGACGGCGCGGCTGGGGCGATAACAATCGAATACCTTCAAACCATAGCCTTGCGTGCGCAATACCGCTTGCACCCGGGCGAGGGCCTTGGCGGTGTCCACGGACAACAGGCATTCGGCGGCGTCGTAGCCGTCGAGCCGGTGCCCGGTAAAGTTGTGGGCGCCGGCATAGCGCATGTCCTGCTCGATGCTCGGATCGATGGTGCGCAAATAGACCATATTCGCAGGCCTTGGCTCGGCGCTGGCCATGCCGGGCACGATAAAGCCCAGCAGCACAATCAACAGCTGATTGGCGGTGTTTGTAACGTTCATACGATTTAAACGAATGCTTAACACAATCTCACCATTGGATGGGCAGGGTAACTGTGGCTCTGAGTCGACGATGTCACGGCCTCAATGACCCCTACAGCGTAGAGCTCAAACAGGCACGGCTCAATGAGTTGGCGTCTTTACCGGGCTTTCGATTGCAAAGGCTGGAACGTGTTGAAAAACCTTCCTTGGTGGCTGATCAAACATACGCACCTCAACACCAAAGCCCAGGAGTCGAAGGATGACCCTCTCCCGCGAAACACTGTGACTGACGGTCGGCTTCATAGACCAGATCGCCATCACTCGCCGCTTTGCTTTGCAATGGTTTTACAGTGAATACCAGACCAATAGCACGCCCTTGAAGGACTGACTCATGCGTAGATCGCTATCGCCCGGCGTTGAGTGCCTGGGCCTGATGTTGCTGGCGTTGCTTTTGATCGGCGCAGGGTTGGGGCTGCGCCAGCCGCAGAATGTCGACGAGGAACGATTCCTCGGCGTTGCCCTGGAGATGTTGCACAACAGTTCGTGGCTCATTCCGCATCGCGCCGCAGAATTTAAGGCGACAAGCCGCCGATTTTCATGTGGACCGTAGCGTTCTTGAGCTGGCTGACCGGAAACCTGCCGTTGCCCTTTATATTCCGGGCCTGTTATCCGGCGTGACGGTCACCGCAGTGGTCTACGATCTGGGCCGTCGCCTGTGGAATCGGCGGATCGGCCGGATTGCGGCATTGTTGTACCTGGCCACTTATCAGACCCACAGCATCTTGCAAACCGGTCAAATCGACAGCTTTTTGGTGCTGTTTACATCGGTCGGTCTGTACGGCCTGGCGCGTCACCTGTTGCTCGGCCCGGCCTGGCGCTGGTTTTACATCGGTTGCACGGCGATGGGCGTGGGCGTGATCACCAAAGGGGTCAGGTTTGTCCGGGCGCTGATGCTGATTCCGTATGCCTATGCGGTGCGCAAAGACTGGCCCGGCGTGGTGGCGATGCCGGGCGAGGCGCGCAAGTGGTGGCTGGGGTTGGCGGTGATGTTGGGCGCCACGGCGATCTGGTTGCTGCCCTTGGCGTTGTCCATCGTGGTCACACGACCCTCGCGATCCAGGCTCTTGAGTGCAGGCAGTGGACGGCTGGTGTAGCGGTATTCACCGTCGTAGTCGTCCTCGACAATCCACGCTTGCTGCCTGCCCACTCCAACAATTCCAGGCGTCGTGGCAACGACAGCGAGACGCACAGCGGGCTTTGATGGGCCGGCGTGACGACGGCTGCGCGGGCGCCGGGCGTGCGCTGAATACCTTGCGCGACGCGCATGCCGTCTGCATCCACCGGAACCGGGGCAACCTTTATTTACAGGTGCTCCAACAACTGTGGTGTGGGCAAATAGCCGGGGTCTTCGACGAGCACGCGGTCCCCCGGCCTGAGCAGTGCATGAGTGATCTGTTTTACACGGGTAAGGCAATTTGCTGGCCCCGCTGGTTCAAAGTAGTCGCCAAAATCACTTTATTTTCAGGTGGTTAGGCGGAATGCAATTGCGCAATGTAGCGGTCACGATGATCTCGCTCGCCCTGGCGAGCATGGCTGGCGCGGTCCAGGCCAAGGCGTTGATGCCCAATGACCGCTATATGTGCGACTGGGGCGCGGGGACGGCAGCCAGAGCCCAGGAACTCAAGCTATCCGGGGTGTCGCTGTATGCCGCTCGCCAGAAGATACAGACCTACAAGTTCAACAAACCGTGGATGCACATGATGGCCATGGGCATTACCGAGCAGACTTACGACAGCCCATCGCGGTTTAAACCTGCTGCGGTCCGGCAGAGTTTTTATGAAGAGTGCATCAGGTATAAGTTGGCGCGGAAGTAATAACGCTCGATGCCAATCTTTCCGACAAGCCCCCTCGCCACAGGATACTCATCGCTTGCAGGTGTCGTCACTTCAGGCATTGCGCCCCGGCCTTGGCCACTTGCGCGTCCTGCTCGGCCTTGACGCCGGACACGCCGACCGCGCCGATCACCTGACCATCAAAAATAATCGGCACGCCACCTTCCAGAGACGTCAGTAACGGCGCTGATAAAAAGGCGTAGCGTCCACCATTGACCATGTCTTCATAACCCTTGGATTCGCGCCGGCCCAAGGCCGAAGTGCGGGCTTTTTCGGTGGCGATGTAGGCGCTGCTGGGCGCGCAACCATCGAGGCGTTCGAGTGCCAGGGGATGACCGCCGTCGTCGACAATCACGATGGTCACGGCCCATTGATTGTTCTGTGCTTCGCTGCGGGCGGCGGCGAGGATCTGGCTGACTTCGGCCTGACTCAGTACGGCTTTGCTGTTCATGGCAATTCTCCAATGCGTGATCAGGGCAGGGCGGCTTCGACCAGTTCGATCCAGTGCCTGACGGGGGTTCGACCCGCGCCGTCGAGGTGGGCCTGACAACCGATATTGGCGGTGACAATGACTTCGGGATATCCGCTCTCCAGCGCATTGAGCTTGTTGTCGCGCAGTTGTCGGGACAGTTCCGGTTGGGTCAGTGAATAGGTGCCCGCCGAGCCGCAGCACAAGTGGCTATCGGGCACGGGCGTGAGGTTGAAACCCAGCCGCATCAGCAGCGCTTCAACCGCGCCGCCGAGTTTTTGTGCGTGTTGCAAGGTGCAAGGGCAATGAAACGCCAGGCGGTGGGCGCAGTGGATGCCGAGTTTTTCCAGCGGTTCAGCGCGCAACACTTCGACCAGGTCCTTGGCCAGCGCACTGACCTTTTGCGCCTTGTCGGCATAGGCCGGGTCGGAGCGGAGCAAGTGACCATAGTCTTTGATGAACGCACCGCAACCGCTGGCGGTTTGTACGATGGCTTCGACACCGTTTTCGATGTCCGGCCACCAGGCATCGATGTTGTGCCGTGCGCGATCAAGGCCCGCTGCCTGAGCGTCGAGGTGATAATCCACGGCGCCACAGCACCCGGCCTCGGGGACCGGTGTTATGCTGATGCCCAGCCGATCCAGCACGCGCGCGGTGGCGGCATTGGTGTTGGGTGACAGCCCGGGCTGCACGCAACCTTCCAGTATCAGCACCCGCCTCGAGTGGCGCATCGTCGGGCGCGGTTTGGCCGGGTACACACGGCGAGGCAACTTGGCTTGCACAGTGTTTGGTAACAACGCACGAAACATCTGACCAGTGTTGACCAGTAATTTGAACAGTCCGGGATTGGGCACAACGCTGCGCAAACCTTCGCGCAACAAGCGCTGGTCGAGTGAGCGCGGTACGGCGGCATCCACTACCGCGCGGCCAATGTCGAGCAAGTTGTGATAATCGACGCCAGAGGGGCAGGTGGTTTCGCAGTTGCGGCACGACAGGCAACGGTCCAGATGCTGCTGGGTTTTTTGGGTGACCTCGTTGCCTTCCAGCACTTGCTTGATCAGGTAGATGCGCCCCCTCGGCCCATCCAGTTCATCGCCCAGCAGTTGATAGGTCGGGCAAGTGGCATTGCAAAAACCGCAGTGCACGCAGGTGCGCAGAATGCTTTCGGCTTCTTTGGCTCGTGGCAGTTGGCGGGCCTGTTCGCTGAGTGTGGTCTGCATGGGTCAACACTCCGCGTACAGGCGACCGGGGTTGAAGATGCCCCGTGGATCGAGTTGCTGCTTCAGGTTGCGGTGGTAGTGCATCAGGGCAGCAGGCAACGGTTGGAACGGGCTGTCGATCAGGCCGTGGCTGTAACAGGTCACATGCCCGCCGACCTCACCGACGATCTTGCGAATGAACGACGCCTGCGCCTCGGATTTAAGCCAGCGTTGTGCGCCGCCCCAATCGATCAGTTGAACGCCGGGCAGGGAAAGCCGAGGTGTGTTGTGTGGTAATGACAACCGCCACAGAGGCTGGTCTTCATCGAAGAAAGTCAGTCGATGTTCGTTGAGATCCTCCCAATATGACGCGTCGAGTAACTCGCCACCCAATCGGTCATGGGCCGCCGCCACCGAGCCTTCGCCGCCCTCAAGCCGCAAGTGCAGGCGCTGTCCGTCGTGGCATGCCGCGCTGATCGGCAAGGGCTGCTGGCCCCACTCCGCGAGGCGCAGCAAAGCGCGATCACTGTTCATTTCCAGGCCGATGCTCAGGCACTGACGCGGTTTGGGCAACACCTTGAGTGACACTTCAGTCACCACCCCCAACGACCCGTAACTGCCGGCCATCAAGCGCGACAGGTCATAGCCGGCGACGTTCTTCATGACTTCACCACCAAAGCGCAAATGCTTGCCATGCCCGGTGATCACTCGCGTCCCGAGGACAAAATCCCTGACCGAGCCTGACCACGGGCGCCGGGGCCCCGACAACCCGCAGGCAATCATGCCGCCGACGGTGGCGCCTTCGCCGAAGGAGGGCGGTTCGCACGCCAGCATCTGCTGTGCGTCGTCCAATACGTCAGCCAGTTCTGATAAGGGCGTGCCGCAACGGGCGGTGATCACCAGTTCGGTCGGGTCATAGCTGACGATGCCTCGGTGGGTGCGCGTGTCGAGCACTTCACCGGCGACGATGCGCCCAAGGAACGCCTTGCTGTTGGAGCCCTGAATGCGCAACGGCGTGGCGTTTTGCAGCGCTTGGTTGACCTGCTCCAGCAGCGCGGCACTGTCATCCATGTCGTCTTCATTGGGCATTAAAAGCGCTCCAGATCAGGGAAGGGCATCTGACCCATATGCACGTGCAGGGCGCCAAATTCGGCGCAGCGGTGCAGGGTCGGAATGTTCTTGCCGGGATTGAGCAGTCCGCTCGGATCGAAGGCGGCTTTGACCGCATGGAACAGCGTCAGCTCATCGCTGTTGAACTGCGCACACATCTGGTTGATTTTCTCGCGGCCCACACCGTGTTCACCGGTAATGCTGCCACCGACCTTCACACACAATTCGAGGATTCTGCCGCCCAGGGTTTCGGCGCGGTCGAGCTCACCTGGCTGGTTGGCATCGAACAAAATCAGCGGATGCATATTGCCGTCGCCGGCATGGAAAACATTGGCCACCCGCAGGCCATATTCGGCCGACAGCGCTGCGATAGCCTGCAACACGCCGGGCAGTTCGCGGCGCGGGATCGTCCCGTCCATGCAGTAGTAATCGGGCGAGAGGCGTCCCACGGCCGGAAAGGCATTCTTGCGTCCGGCCCAGAAACGCACGCGTTCGGCCTCGTCGCGGGCCTGGCGGACTTCGGTGGCGCCGGCCTGTTCCAGCACCTGGCGCACGCGGTTGCAGTCATCATGCACGTCGGCTTCCACGCCATCGAGTTCACAAAGCAAAATGGCTTCGGCGTCGACGGGATAGCCGGCGTGGATAAAGTCTTCAGCGGCGCGAATGGCCAGGTTGTCCATCATCTCCAGGCCGCCGGGAATGATGCCGGCGGCAATGATGTCACCCACCGCGCGGCCGGCTTTTTCGACGGAATCGAAGGCGGCCAGCAGCACTTTTGCGGACTGCGGTTTGGGCAGCAGTTTGACGGTCACCTCGGTGATCACCCCGAGCATGCCTTCGGAACCGGTGAACAACGCCAGCAAATCGAAGCCGGGCGAGTCCAGGGCATCGGAGCCCAGCGTCAGGTGTTCTCCGTCGACGGTCAGGATCTCGACCTTGAGCAGGTTGTGCACGGTCAAGCCGTACTTGAGGCAATGCACGCCACCGGCGTTTTCGGCGACGTTGCCGCCGATAGAACAGGCAATCTGCGAGGAGGGGTCCGGCGCGTAATACAGGCCGAAGGGCGCCGCCGCCTGGGAAATAGCCAGGTTGCGCACCCCCGGCTGAACCCTCGCGGTGCGGGCGTCGGGGTCGATGTGCAAAATGTTGTTGAAGCGCGCCATCACCAGCAGCACGCCTTTTTCCAGTGGCAATGCGCCTCCGGACAAACCCGTGCCGGCGCCACGGGCGACCACCGGGACGTGCCGCTCATGGCAGACTCTAAGGACGCCCTGGACTTCGTCGAGGTGGCGGGGCAGCACCACCAGCAGGGGCGTGGTGCGGTAAGCGGAGAGCCCGTCGCATTCGTACGGCCTGAGTTCCTCCTGCTGGTGCAGAATTTCCAGATCGGGCAGCCACGCGTGCAGCGCCTGGAGCAGAGCGGCTTTGTCGACGTCAGGCAAAACGCCGTCGACGCGTTCATCGTAAAGAATGTTCATCGCCTGATCGCAACCCTCAGTTGTTTTTATTCGAGGACTTCCGGTGGCAGTTAATGTGCATCATTGGCCTGACGGGTTTTTCTGTCTATGTGTTGTTTAACGGGCCGTCCGGCTGTTTTTTGGCTGATAGAGAAAACAACCTTCAAAACATTAGCTCATCGATGCTCGTTCGCCTCCATTGCATGGAGGTGGACACGCCAAAGCTGCGGCCGTGTGAGCCTTTCAACCACCCAACCCCGTTATTGAAAAACGTCGCGACTGTCGTGAAAACGACCTGTTTGCGCTGAACGCGAAGCATCGCGACTTTTCTGTTGAACGACTGTTCAGCTTCGACTATGTTGGTGGCCACCTTCCCCGGCTGGTTGCGCGGGCTTGCGTTTCTTCAATTCGAACGAGGCACTGGCATGCGGTTTTCACCCTTTGTTGAGCGGATTTCAGGCGACGGTGTGGCCGCCTGGGATATTCACAATGCAGCCTTTGAAGCCCAGCGCCGTGGTGAGGATGTGATCATCCTCAGTGTCGGTGACCCGGATTTCCCCACGCCAGATTTCATCACCAATGCCGCTATTGAAGCGTTGCGCGAGGGCGACACCCACTACACCGAGATCGCCGGTCGCCAGGCCCTTCGCGAAGCCATCGCCACCCGCTACAGCCCCCTGTTCGACCGTGAGGTGCAAGCGTCCAGCGTGATCGTCGCGGCCGGGGCGCAGAACGCGCTGTTCATCACCTCGATGTGCCTGCTCAATAGCGGCGATGAAGTGATCGCCCTGGACCCGATGTACGTGACCTACGAGGCGACGCTCAATGCCTCCGGTGCAACGCTGGTGCGGGTGCCGTGCTCAGCGGATTCAGGTTTCAGGCTCGATGCCGCCGTGCTGGCGAAGGCCATCACCACGCGCACCCGGGCGATTTTCTTCTCCAACCCGAACAACCCCACCGGCGTGGTGCTCAACCGCGAAGAGCTGCAAGCCATCGCCGACCTCGCCATTGAACATGACTTATGGGTGGTGGTCGACGAAGTCTACGAAAGCCTCGCGTTCGAACGTGAACACCTCAGCCTCGCCGCCTTGCCGGGCATGGCCGAGCGCTGCGTGGTGATTGGCAGCCTGTCGAAATCCCATGCCATGACTGGCTGGCGGATCGGCTGGATTGTCGCCAACGAAGCCTTGATCGCTCACGCCGAAACCCTGGTGCTGAGCATGCTGTATGGCTTGCCGGGGTTTGTCATGGAAGCGGCGCTGAAAGCGGTGCAGGCCCACGACGACGTGACCCACGGCATGCGCGACATCTATCGCCGCCGCCGTGATCTGGTGGTCACGAGCTTGTCGGATTGCCCGGGCATTTCAGTGCTCAACCCCGATGCCGGCATGTTCGTGCTGGTGGACGTGCGTGACACCGGATTGACTTCGCTGGAATTCGCCTGGCGCCTGCTGCGTGAGGCGCGCGTGTCGGTCCTCGACGCGGCGGCGTTTGGCGAGCCGGCGCAAGGTTTTGTGCGACTCTCGTTCACCCTGGGTGAAGAACGACTGGCCCAGGCGTGCCAGCGCATTCGCGATTTTGTCCTGGTGCTCAAAGGTGAAGCGCCACGCCCGGTGATCAGCCGCGTCACCAGCCAGGCCACGGTTGCACCGGTCACGGCCAAGACCATGATTGAAGTCGATGGCCTGCATAAACGCTTTGGCAATATCGAGGTGCTTAAGGGCGTCTCCTTGACCGCTCGCGAAGGCGATGTAATTTCCCTGATCGGCGCCAGCGGCTCGGGAAAAAGTACCTTGCTGCGCTGCATCAACATGCTCGAAGTGCCGGACCAGGGGCGCATTCTGGTGGACGGCGAAAGCATCAAGCTCAACCACGACCGCCCCGGCGCGCCGCTGGTGTCCGACGCCAGGCAGTTGGTGCGGATCCGTTCGAGCCTGGGCATGGTGTTTCAGAATTTCAACCTCTGGCCCCATCGCACGGTGCTGGAAAACCTCATCGAAGCGCCGACCCAGGTCCTGCGTGAAAGCCGTGCCGAGGCGACCGAGCGCGCCGAAGCCTTGCTCGAACGCGTAGGGCTTGCGGCCAAGCGCAACGAGTACCCGGCGTTTCTCTCCGGGGGACAGCAACAACGGGTGGCCATCGCCCGGGCCCTGGCCATGCGGCCCAAGGTCATGCTGTTCGATGAACCCACCTCGGCACTCGACCCGGAACTGGTCGGCGAAGTGCTGCGGGTGATCCGCTCCCTCGCGGAAGAAGGCCGGACCATGATCCTGGTGACCCATGAGATGGCCTTTGCCCGCGATGTCTCTTCCAAAGTTGCCTATTTGCATCAAGGGCTGATCGAGGAAACCGGTTCGCCGGATGAAGTGTTCGTACACCCACGCAGCGAACGTTGCCGACAATTCGTCAACGCTCATCAGACTCGCTAATAAATCTAAAAAGACGGGGAAAAATCATGGGAAATCGACGTTTGGCAAACTGGTTTACCGGCGCGGCTTGCTTGTTGCTGGCCGGGATGAGCGCGGCGCAGGCCCAGCCAATCAGGTTCGCGGTCGCAGCCGAACCTTATCCGCCGTACACCGAGAAACAGGCCAACGGTGAATGGAAAGGCTTTGAAGTCGACCTGATCCACAAGCTGTGCAGCGAAATGAAAGCCGAGTGCGAGATCAAGGAAGTGGCGTGGGACGGCATCATTCCATCGTTGCTGGCGAAGAAGATCGACGTGATTTTTTCCTCGATGTCGGTGACAGAAGAGCGCGAAAAACAGATCGCGTTCAGCAAGGCCTACTACGACTCGGTGATCGCGATTGTCGGGCCCAAGGGCACTTCCGTTAAAAAGTACCCGGACGATCTCAAGGGCAAGATCATCGGCGTGCAGAATTCCACCGTAAGCGCCAGCTACCTGAAGCAGTACTACGAAAAAATCGCCGACGTGAAGTATTACGATACCCAGGATTCGGCCAACGCCGACCTGATTGCCGGTCGCATTGACCTGATGATGGCAGACGGCACGGCCATGGCGGCCTTCGTCCAGACGCCGGATGCGAGCAACCTGGAATACCTCGGCGCGGTGCCTTATGACCCGATTTTCGGCAAAGGTGTGGGCGCCGGTCTGCGCAAGGATGACACCGAGCTCAAGGCCAAACTCGACAAGGCCATCCAGGGCCTGCTGGCGAGCAAGGACTATGACGACCTGTCCCAACACTACTTCGGTACCAGCGTGAAACCCGCGTTCTGACCTCTGTAGGAGCCGGGCTTGCCCGCGATGGGGCCTTTGAAATCGCCAAAAGCATCGCGGGCAAGCCATGCTCCTACAGGGGTCAGGTGATGCCGTGAACGTCGCTATCTGGAGAGTGAAATGCCGGCAATGTTCGAGTTGATCAATTTCAGCGAGCAAGGATGGGGCAGTGCGCTGTTGAAGGGGCTATGGATGACCCTGCAGATTTCGGCCGGAGCGTTTGTGCTCGGGCTGATGATCGGGCTGGTGGTGGCCTGCCTCAAGCTGAGCGCGCCCAAACCGATCGCGGCGCTGATGCGCAGCTACACCACCTTGTTTCGGGCGGTTCCGGAGTTGTTGCTGATCCTGCTGCTGTACTACGTAGGCTCGATGCTCCTCAATTCGCTCATGGTGCAGATGGGTTATGGCACCGTGAATGTCAGCGGTCCGCTGGCGGCGATTGTGGTGCTGGGTCTGGTGCAGGGCGCTTACGCCTCGGAGATTTTTCGGGCGGCGATCCAGGCCATTCCTTTCGGCCAGATCGAGGCGGGCAAGGCGTTTGGCTTGAGCGGGTTCGGCCTGTTCCGGAGGGTCACGCTGCCGATCATGGCGCCTTACGCCATGGCCGGGATGGCCAACCTGTGGATCAACCTGATCAAGGACAGCGCATTGATCAGCGTAGTCGGCACCAACGAGCTGCTGTACACCGCCAAGCAAGGCGCGGGTTCGACACGGCATTACTTGTTGTTCTACCTCACTGCCGCGGCGATGTATTACGCGGTGACGTTGGCGTCCAACTACCTGTCTGGACGGCTTGAGCGACGCATCCGACGCTGGATGCCTTTGGCTGAGTGAATGAAATGATTCCAGCGTGGATAGTTGAATACGCGGCGCTGTTGGGCCGGGGGCTGCAAACAACCATCACCATCCTGTTGATTTCCAGCGTGCTGGGTTTCGCGCTCGCGGTGCTGGTGGCGCTGGCGCGGATCTCGAAGAACAGAGTGATCGCCAAGGTCAGCCTGTTTTACACCAGCGTGACACGCGGTACGCCGCTGCTGATCCAGATCTACATTTTCTACTACGGCCTGGGCAGCCTGTTTGCGCAGTTCCCGTTGATTCGCAGCAGTTTCCTCTGGCCGTACCTGCGGGACGGTTATTGGTACATCGTGTTTGCCTTGGTGGTGTCGGTGGGCGCCTATGTCGGCGAAGTGATTCGCGGTGGCCTGCTGGCGGTGCCCAAAGGTGAGATGGAAGCGGCTTCGGCGTTTGGCATGACCCCGCGCCAGTCGTTGTTACGAGTGCGTTTACCCCGAGCGCTGCGCCTGTTGTTGCCGACACTCGCCGGTGAGACCGTGATGCTGCTGAAGTCCACGGCACTGGCGTCGACGATTGCGATTATCGACCTGCTGGGCGCTGCCAACGTGGTGCGGGCCCAGACGCTGCAAGTGTATGAACCCTTGCTGTTGGTGGCTGGCGTCTATGTCTGCCTGACGTTTCTGATCGAAGCGCTGTTTGCCTTTGCCGAACGGCGCGGTACGCCCGTGCGCAGGTCGATGTAATGAACGCGCCACGGATCGTCGACCGGTCGTTGCAAGGCATCGGCCTGTGCACCTTGGGTTATACGTTCCTGGCGTTGCAGGATGCCGCCATCAAGTGGTTGGTGGCGGATTATTCAGTGGTCAGCATTCTATTCTGGCGCGCCCTCGTGGTGGTGCTGGCTTGTCTGCTGGTGGGGCGCTTGCGCCTGGTCCAGCGCGCGTGGCGTTCGCCGAGTCGCCGTTTGCTGGTGGTGCGCGGATTGTTGTCGATAGTCGCTTGGGTGCTGTATTACACGGCGGCCCGGGACCTGACCCTGGCGGAGATGACCACGCTGTATTTCTCCGCGCCGATCATGGTCACCGTACTGGCGGCGGTGATTCTCAAGGAGCGCGCCAGCGCGTGGCAGTGGTTCAGCCTGATCATCGGTTTTGTCGGCGTGATCATTGCCTGTCGTCCCAGCAACATGGCCGATCCGGTGCCGGTGGTCCTGACGCTGTTGGCGGCGATGTGCTGGGCGTTCACCTACATCCAGTTGCGCCAAGTGGATGAGCAGACGTCAGTGCTGGAGCAGATGTTGATCACCAACGTGGTGTTTGTCATTTGCATGACGGTGGCGTTGCCCTGGACCTACACCCCAGCGCCGACCCCGGCCTGGCTGGGGATGCTCGGCGCCGGGCTGGTCGGCGGTATCGGTCAGTTTCTGTTGTTCGCCAGTTTTCAGCGGGCCACCGCAACGTTGTTGGCGCCGTTCGAATACACCGGGCTGATCTGGGCATTCCTGCTGTCGAGCCTTATCTGGGGCACGCTGATGGACGTGTCGCTGATGGTCGGTGCCGGGCTGATCGCGGTCAGCGGCACCCTGGCGATGATCTTCGGGCGTCACCCATCACAAGACGTCGTCGGTGCTGAATGCTCCGTGTCGCAGCCCCTTTATCCAGCAACGACAGATGTGGAGGCCGTTGGCGGGGCTGAAGGTTTCGGGGTTCAGGCACCACTCGATCCAGAGTCCGTCGAGCATCGCCGATAAACCGATGGCGGCCAGGCGCGTGTCGTGGATCACGAACCCTTCGCTGACCGCCATGTCATCCAGCAATTGGCGGAGCAGGTCGAGGTAGGCGCGATAGCTTTTTTCGTGGGACTGGCTGACGTGTTCGGAGTGCCGGATCAGGCTCCAGAACACCACCCAGACCCCGAGTAATTGCGGGTCCATGACCCGAGGCGAGAAGGAGCCTGTGAGGAACGCGTCCATCTTTTGCGCAGGCGTGCCGGCTTGCTGGATTTCCTGGAGCAGGGCGGTGGTCAGTTCGCTGGCGATCTTTTGGTAGGTGTCGGCAATCAACGCATCGATGCTGCCGAAATGGTGATTGAGCAACCCTACGGACACCCCGGCCTCGGTGGCGATGCGGCGCACGGAAATGCCGGCGTGACCATCGCGTACCAGGCAGCGCAGAGTGGCGGCCACCAGCATTTCGCGACGCTCATCGGGTTCAGCGCGGCGGTTTTTTGCAGGAGCAGTTGTCACACGGGAGTCCTTGGGTGTGTTGCCTGGTTGGCGAGCTTAGTTGAACGTGCGTTCAATCTCCAGTTTCGGCCATGGCAATGTTTTGTTTTTGACGTTCGTGACGCGGGAGAACAAGCAGATGGCGCAGGATGTTTCGTTCAGTGTTCGCAACAATAACGGCGACCCGGTGCAGGTCAGTGCCTGGCGCTTCGAGGGCAATGACAGCGGGCCGAAAGTGCATTTGCAGGCCGGGGTACATGCCGATGAAATCGCCGGGATGCTGGTGCTGCATCTGCTGATGCAAAAGCTTGAGGTCGCCGAGGCCCACGGTAGGCTCAACGGCCGTGTGACGGTGGTGCCGCAAGCCAATCCGCTGGGCATCGGGCAGTTTCGCCAAGGGCGAATTCTCGGTCGTTTTCACGACGCCACCGGGCATAACTTCAACCGCTCGTTCGACCAGTCGGCCGCCATGGCCCAACCGTCGACCAATGTTCAGGAATGGCAAAAAAAACTGGTGCAACTGGCGGCCTCTGCGGATGTGATGCTCGACCTGCACACCGATGACGAGGCGTTGCCCTACCTCTACGTTCACCGCCGTTTCTGGCCCCGTGGCCGCGAGCTGGCCGCCGCGATGAAGATGGACGTGGCGATCATCTGGGATGACGGCGGCGATGGCTCCTTTGAAGAAACCATCATCGTGCCGTGGCTGCGCGATGGGGTCACCGACCAGCACATGGCCGCGACGCTGGAGCTGCGTGGGCAGGGCGATGTCAGTGACCGGTTTGCCGAGCAGGACGCCGAAGGGTTGTACGCTTGGCTGTGCGGTTGCGGAGTTATTGATGAGGCGCTGGCGCCCGCTGACTGGCCCGTCGAAGCCATGGAAATGGGCCACATGGAAACCCTTCTGGCGCCGCAGCCCGGCGTGCTGATCTTTGAAAAAGAGCTGGGCGATTTCGTCGAGGAAGGGCAGCGATTTGCGCGGATTCTGCGACGCCCGGGTGATCCGTCTTCCGAAGTGGTGTTGGTCGCTGAGCAAGCGGGGCGCATGGTGACCCGCTATCGGGATCGGCTGGTGTCGCAGGGCATGGTAGTGGCGAAATTCACCGGCAGCCGGGTTTCGCGCAACTGGAGTGGCGGGTTGCTGGACCCGAACTAGGTGATCGCACAAAATTTCTCGATTCGATCATGAACAGCATTACGCCGTGGGCGTTGTAAACTGCGCGCCTGATACGCGACAGCCCCTTATCACCTCAAGCATGAGATCCCCATGGCCAACCAAGACATCACGTTCACCCCAGATCCAGACCAGGATTCCATCTCCTCCGACGTTGCCGGTTTCGGCGGCCTGCTGGTCTCCACGCAGATTCCCACTCGCGCTGACGGCAGTCTGGAGTTGGGTGGCATCGTCGAGCAGAGCGAATGCACGCTGCAAGCGCTCAAAGTCGCACTGGAGCGCGCCGGCAGTTCGATGGATCGGGTGTTGCACCTGACCATCTACCTCACCGACATGGCCGACCGTGCCGCATTCAACGAAGTCTATAAGCGTTTCTTCGCCAAGCCGTGGCCGGTTCGCGCCGCTGTGGGCGTGGCCGCTCTGGCGGTCGAAGGCATGCGTGTGGAAGTCACCGCGATGGCGGCCAAGGGCTAAATCGTTGAGCGGGATTGGAGCCTGCACAGCCCCAATCCCGCTCGATGTTTACTGCTGGTCAGGCAGCGGCGGGGTACGCGGCGGGATCAAGCGTTTCGACCCGGTCGCTTCAAATGCCGAGGCCAGGCGCAGCAGCGACGAATCGTCATAGGCGCGACCGGCGAAGGTCAGCCCGACGGGCATGCCGATGTCCGGCATCACACCCATCGGCACGGTGACCGTGGGCACGCCCAGGTGGCGGATGGCGAGGTTGCCATTGGCGACCCAGATGCCGTTGCTCCACGCGATGTCCGCAGACGCCGGATCGACATCGGCGTTTGCCGGACCGACATCGGCGACCGTCGGGAACAGCACCGCATCGAGCCCCAAGCGATCCATCCACTCCTCAAGATCGATACGCCGCGTGTGTTCAAGCCCTCGCAAACCATCAGGCACCGTGGTGATCTCGTTCCACTGCGTGATGCCGCGCTCGGCCATCCGCACATATTCGTCCATGCCGGCCGCAAGGTCGCCCTCGCGGTTGGGAAGCGTGCCGGGGTCGTGGGGGAAAATCAGCGGTCCGTCGACGTCGACCAGGCGGTTCAACTTCGGATCGCCATTGGCCTGAAGGAAGTCATCGAACGCCCAAGCCGTCAGGTCCCACAACTCATGGTGAAGGAACTCTTTGGATACGATGCCGCGATTGAACACGGTCGGCGCTCCCGGACGGTCGCCTTCGCAATTGGAAACCAGCGGAAAGTCGACTTCGACCACTTCCGCGCCGGCCGCTTCGAGCGCCTGGCGAGCCGCTTCCCACAGACCGATCACCGAGTCGCGGGTGTTGATTCGCTGCCCCGTCGGCCCGCCGATACCCGGCGCCTCGCTGGTGCCTGCCTCGAGGTCTTTGTTGATGTACATGCGCGGTACGCCGAAACGCTTGCCGGCGAGAGCCTCGGGTTGCGCGGCCAGTTCATGATAGGAGGCAGGACGGACCGAGGTGACACTCGGAATCGGCACCCAGGGTTGCATCCGCCACAAATCGCCGCGTGTGTCCGGGTCTTCGGCCACCACCACGTCGAGCACCTCCAGCAGGTCTGCCATGGTTCTGGCAAACGGCACGACCACGTCCATGGTCGGCGTCAACGGCCAGTTGCCGCGCACCGAAATCACCCCGCGCGAGGGCGTATAGGCGCACAAACCATTGTTCGAGGCAGGACCGCGTCCACTCGACCAGGTTTCTTCCGCAAGGCCGAACGCGGCGAAACTGGCGGCGGTTGCCGTGCCGGCACCGTTGGAGGAACCCGAGGCGAACGGCGCGGTGAGGTAGTCCGCGTTGTACGGGCTCTCGGCGCGGCCATAGACCCCGCGCTGCATGCCGCCGTTGGCCATGGGCGGCATGTTGGTCTTGCCCAGGCAGATAGCGCCGGCGCCACGCAGGCGTTCGATGGTGAACGCATCGCGATAAGCAATCAGGTGGGCGAAGGCGGGGCTTCCGGACGCAGCGGTCAGCCCCTTCACCAGATAACTGTCCTTGGCCGTGTAGGGGATGCCATCGAGCGGCCCCAGCGTCTCGCCTTTGGCCCGACGGGTATCGGACGCTTGCGCTTCGTTGAGCGCGTCGGGGTTGCGAACCACGACCGCGTTGAGGGCGGTAGGGGTGTCGGCACCGTCGTAGGCATTGATCCTGGCGAGATAAGCCTGCACCAGCTCGACCGCCGTTGTCTGGCCGGATTCGAGCGCAGCACGCAGTTGCGCAATGGAAACCTCAGTGACCTCAATCATGCTGTTACCGCCGGCTGCTGATGGGAGACGTGGGATTCAGGGGCATCACTTATCTGAAAATGGGTGTTCATATCGATTCTCGTTGCACTGCATTACGCGACAGGGGCTGGACGGGTGACCTGAGCGTTGCATTTTGGCATTAAGCCGGGAGCAGAGGAAACGTTGTCCGCGGTGCGAGCCTGATGTGGGCGCCGTCAGTCAGTGACACTCGAGCATAAGGCGAGCGACAACTATCATGAGGCGGGTCAAAACCCTCATGAAGAAGGTGATCACTCTGATGAAAAAGGACACGACGTCTGCAGAGGCGCAAGTCGCGGCCTCGCAACAAATAGACGCGAGAATCAAGGCGCTGGATGATTGGCAGGGCGAGATGCTCGGTCACATCCGAACGTTGATCCGCCAGGCCGACCCCGACGTTATCGAGGAATGGAAGTGGCGGGGCGTACCGGTGTGGTCTCACGCCGGCATCCTCTGCACCGGAGAAACGTACAAGAGCGTCGTCAAAATGACCTTCGCCCAGGGCGCCTCGCTGGAGGACCCTTCAGGTTTGTTCAATGCCAGTCTTGAGGGCAACACCCGACGAGCCATTGATGTGCATGAGGGTGAAACGCTGGATGACAAAGCGTTGAAGGCGTTGATTGGTGCCGCCGTGGCGCTCAACCTGTCGCGGGCGGCGGCTCGGCGTAAACCGGCCAAGTGATCCAGCAGAATGCGCAGAACCCTTCCGGTTGCCGGGTACAGCCTGGTTTAGCCCAATTGCTGTTCATTTAAAGAGCGAGACAATCCGTAGCAGCCGGACGCAGGCTTCGCCAGCTGCTACGAGGTTCGCGATGGCTTAACTGATCGGCATCACGGTTTAACGGGCTTTTCCATCGGTGGCGTTTGCCCGGTCAGCAGCCGCTCAATCTGCGCCAGCTTCCATGCGCTGAGAAAACTGACTGGGTCGGTGCCGTAACGTTGCCAGCTGTCGAGATCACCCTCGCGGCCGTCGGGGCTGCGGCAGCGTTGGCAGTGGCGCACATGGGCGCCATCGACGTCGAGAGTTAGCTGCCAGCCCTCGATGTCGACCTGCACCTGGCCGGGCCCGGTGGGTTTGTCGAGGCGCCGCAAAGGGTGAATGCCCAGGGCGGCGTCGCGCAATGTCTGGTAAACCTCGCGGGCGGTCAGCGGGGGCACAGGTGTCTCCAGTGAGATGTTTGTCAGGCGCCGATGCGTCGGGCTACGAAGACAGCCATTCTTTACGTAGACTTTTGCGTCTGCAAGTAGGCGCCCATTGATTCACTCGTGCCTGGCTCTACACATTCGGGAACAGAACATGAAGCAATCCGCCGTATTCATCACCCTCACCTGTCTTCTCAATGCAGGTTTGTTCAGCCTCCCGGCACACGCGGCCGGCGATGCGGAAGCGGGTGCGACACTGTTCAAACGGATCTGCGGGGGTTGCCACCAGGTTGGGGAATCGGCACGGGGTTCATTTGGTCCGCAGCTCAATGGCATCTTTGGACGACATTCGGGCAGCACTACGGATTATCAGTATTCCGACGCGATGAAATCCGCCGGTATCGTCTGGACTCGCGAAACACTGACCGCCTACCTCGAAGCACCGAAAGCAGTGGTCCCCGGCACCCGCATGATTTTCTGGGGGCTCAGCGATCCGGAAAAGATCGACAACCTGCTGGCTTACCTGCAGACCTTTCAGTCGCAGTAGCGATTTGCTGCTCCAAGCAAACCTTCATTTCTCTTTTCCGAGTTGAGTAATAAGTGTACATCCCGGCGTTGTTCATTCAAGAATCGCGCAGTCGCTTCTAATCTGATTTTCCGAACTTTTGTGTTTTCTGCGTCGTGTTCACCTGGGGGTTGGGGGGTAGCACAGAGCAGCGCCACCCCACCTGGTAGCTTAGAAGCGGTACTTCGCGGAAGCAGTAAGGCTACGCGGTGCACCGTACGTCAGGGCACCGAAGGCATCGAAGATGTCGAAGTACTTCTCATCGGTGACGTTGTTCGCATTCACCTGAGCCGAGAGGTTTTCGGTGATCTCGTAGCGAGCCATCAGGTTGACCAGCGCATAGGCATCCTGCTGGATCTTCTCGGAGTTGCCTGCCGGGTTGATGGCGTAGGTGTAGATCGAGTCTTGCCAGTTAACCCCGCCGCCAATGGTCAGCTTGTTGAAAGCCCCTGGCAGACGGTAGGCGGTAAACGTTCGCAGCAGCTTGGTCGGGTACAGGGTGTTGACGTCGTCGCCGTTGGCATCGTCGACCTTGAACTGGGTGTAACCCACTGTTGCATTCCAGTCCGTAGCGAGCTCGCCGGACACTTCCAGCTCGAAGCCCTTGCTGGTTGCGCCTTCACTGGCCTCGAACGCGAAGCCGCCGACGGGGTTCGAAGGATCGATCAGCACGCCCGTGTTCTGGCCCAGGTTTTCCTGGTTGATCTGGAAAATCGCAGCGGAGGCGTTCAAACGGCCACCGAAGTACGCACCCTTGAGACCGATTTCCTTGTTCTCGCCAACGATGGGCTCCAATTGCTGGCCACTGCTGTCGCGTACCGACTGCGGCAGGAAGATTTCCGTGTAGCTGGCATAGGCCGAGAGGTTTTCGGTGAGGTCGTAGACGACGCCTGCATAGGGGGTCAGCTCATGATCGACATCGGTCTTGCTGACTTCTGAAAAGATGTCATCACTGGTCTTCTCGTACCAGCTCTCACGCGCGCCAAGAATCACTTTCAAATCGTCGGTCACGTTCAAGCGGGTGGCTGCGTATAGCCCTTTCTGCCGGGTCTCGCTGTAGCCATAATCTGTCCTCGGGCCCCAAATCGGCTCGGGGAAATGGCCGTTGTAGGCATCGAAATTGGCAACACCCTCAAAGCCTGTTTGCGCGTCGAGTGAATCGGCGTCGAATTTCTGCTTGCTGTCCACATAACCAAAGGCCAATTCGTGCTGGCGACCCAACAGCGAGAACGGGCCATTGACGCGGATGCCGTAGTCGTCCTGGGTGGTCTTGGTCTTGTAGGTCGCCGGGAACGAAGACATAGGGGCGCTACCGTTCTGCCCTGGGTTGCCTGAGAGGTACAGCAGGGAAGAATCGCCGGTGCGCTCGCCACGGTTGTAGCTGAGATTGACTTGCCAGTCGTTGGCAAAGGTGTGATCGAGATTGACGAAGTAGGTATCGAAGGTGGTGTCCCACTTGCTCCAATTGGCGGAGGTTGTCTTCGAGCGGCTCCAGTTGGTGCGGCTGCCATCTGCGTACCACACTGGCAGACCGCCCCACATCGGCGAGTCGGCGTTGTTTTCTTGATGGCTCAAACCGAACCAGAGCGTGGTGTCGGGAGTCAGGTCGATATCCATGGTGCCGTAGAGGGTTTGGCGCTTGTTCGAGTTCATATGGATCCACGTGTCACCGTCGTTGGTCTCACCGACCAACCGCGCGCGAATAGTGCCTTCCTCGTTCAGCGCAGTGGACACATCGGCTAGCGCTCCATAGGTGTCCCACGTGCCGCCGCTCAGTTCTACCGAACCCTTCAGATCAGTACTGTAAGCGCGCTTGCGCACCATATTAATGGACGCGGAAGGATCGCCGGCACCGGTCATCAAACCGTTGGCGCCGCGTACTATTTCAACGCGGTCATACATGGCCAGGCTGCTGAAAATCTCCCCTGAACTCCATGGCTGTTCAAAGATGGTGGGCACGCCATCGATCATTAGCGAGTTGAGTTCAAAGCCACGGGCGTTGAATTGCGCCCGGCTTGTTTCGTAGCGGTTGACCGACACACCGGTGGCATTGTTGACCACGTCGAGGATCGTCTGCAGATCCTGGTCCTGTATGCGCTGTTGGGTGACGACGCTGACCGACTGCGGCGTGTCTCGCAGTGACATGTCAAATGGCGTGGCCGTGCGTGCAGCGTCAGTCGTGTATGAATGGGTGCCTTCGGTGACGCAGAGGCGTTCACCCGTGGCGGTCTCCGTGATAGCGATAGGAGCCAAGGTCAAAGAGCTGCCCGTCTCGGTCTGCTCAGTCTGTTCCGCCGCCTGCACCCAGGGCGCAGCGAAGGCTGTACCGGCTGCAAGCATGTGCACTGCGAGAGCCAAAGGGCGCAGTGCCAAAGGCGCGCGCGGCGTAACGGAGTTTTTTGAACACTGGAGGAGTGGGGCGGTCATGCGAACTCACATTTGATTAGGTATTGTTTGAGAATAACTATCATACGCAAATGTGATTGATTGCCAAACACTGATTTCGAATTGGCGAGTAGAATGCAGCCGCCGCTCAGCACTAATGGGATTTGCGATGGTCAATAAACCCCGCATGAGCGTCAGCGCTCATACGTTCGGCGCCAACCGGATCCGCCCCGGTATTTTGATCAAGGACAGTGAAAGCATGTACCCCGCCCTATAACCAGCAACCGCCTGCATCTGGTTCCGTGAATCGGGACCGCCGTACGTTTACCTCTAAATCCCATTCGAAGATCTAACGCATGTACCTACGCAAAATTGCAGTTGGGCTGTCGGCCCTTGTTTTGCTCTCGACCGGGGCAGAAGCCCGTAGCCTGCTGGATTTCATCAAGCCGCCCACCCAGCAACAGGCACCAGTGTCCCGCTCGGGCTCGATCAGCCAGAACGCGGCGCTGGACCTTTATTCAAACAAGCAGAAGCAGGCATCGTTCGACGGCTGTACAGATCTGTTCCCGGGAGCCAAACCGATCAACGTGGCCACTGTGCCTGCAACCATGAACCCCTTGGCCCTGTGTTCGGACCACTTCGCGGTGCTGTACTCGCAAACCAGCAAGACGCCACTGGTAGTAGTCGAGCGTCTTAATGCCGCCCAGCTTCAAGATGCCAAAGGGGAGGAGCGCACCAACCAGTTCTATCCGGACCCACGCATTCCCAAGCGTGGACGGGCAGAGTTGAGCGACTACCGTAGCCAACACCCGGCGGTGGACCGCGGCCATCAATCCCCGGCAGCCGATGCACCGAACCCCAATGCAATGGCCCAATCCTTCGCGCTGTCAAACATGGTGCCGCAAGATCCCACCAACAACCGGAAGATCTGGAGCAAGGTCGAGTCTGACGTCAGGAAGTTCGCCAAGCGCGCCGAGGGCAATGTTTATGTCTTTACCGGTCCGCTGTTTGACCCGGGCCACACCACCATTGGCGACAACAAGGTCTGGGTGCCGACGCGCCTGTTCAAGCTGGTCTACGACGCATCGTCCCAGCGTGCCTGGGCGTACGTGCTACCCAACGCAGAAACCCGTATCGAGAGACCGATGGACTATGACGCTTTCGTGAAAACCACGGGGCTCAAGTTGCTGGGTAACCTACCGGTCACAGGTTCCGTGGGCCGCACTTGATGGCTTCCACTTAATGGGCTGCACCCCAAAGGTTGGAGGCAACCGATGGGGTGATTCATGCTTGGCCGATTTCTGCCTGTTACGTTGGGCAGAAACCGACCTGACGGCCGCTTTTAGCGTTTGATCAGGGAAATTTTCGAGCCCTCGATGCTGACCCCAGCCATTAACCCTTGCTGGTCGAAGATGAATGCATATGCGTCGTCTTTCAGCGTCGAGCTGGACAGGTTCTTCGCAATCCCTTCATTCACGACAACCACGGTTGGCCCTACGCCAACTTCCCAACCCTTGGTTTCAGCTATGTATTTCAGCGCTTTATCATTCATCAGAAATACTGCATAGCCATAGGACTGGGCGCCCGCCTGTAGCCCCCATGACCCGCTGACGGAGTTGTAATAGTCCACGACGGTCGTACCCTTCATTAATACGCCTTCGCCATAGCTGCCGCCGAATACCAGGCCCGCCTTGATGATTTTCGGGAAGACCAGCACCGCCTTGGCTTTTTGCGAGATGGATTTGGCTGCCGGATTGGCCTTGTAGAGCATATCCAATGCTTGCTGAGATTCTTTGTTCAGATCCTCTGCGGTGGCCGCACCGGCACTGTTCAGGAGGCTCGTCGAGGCCAATGTTGCTGTCGCGAGGAAGATCGATAGAAAGAAGCGCATTGATTGAGTCATTTCCGTACTCCGAGAGGGGAGCATTGGATGAGAGCAGCAGTCAGCGCCTGCGTGAGACGGGAACTGAACCTACTGAAGTTATCCGGCGCACCCTGAAATGTGTGGATCGCAAGCGTCGCGCTTGAATGCAGAAAGCCCAAGGCCACTGATCAAGGGCAATGCCATCAGTTGTTGTGACCACTGTGGAACGGCCGGGTTCGTCGTCAGAGCCTGCTTTCTACCCCTATTGATTTTTGCACTCCGCCAACACCACTTTGCAGGTCTTCGGCGTACCCCCGGAGCGGCCGGCATAGCGAATGCAATTATCCAGGGATTTTTTGCGAGCGATGTTCAGGGTGGAGCCCCAGGCCAGGCCGCCCTCGCCGGCGGTGGGTAGCGCTTTTGCATAGCAATTGGAGCCTATGCTTGAGGTCGAATAGCGATTCTTGGAAGTTTTGCCTGAACATCCCGCTGTCAGCGCGAAGCTGATGGCAAGCAGGGAGGGGAGGACCCATGACCAGCAGTGGCGCGCTGTTTTTTTGGTCATCCCGTTTCCCCTATATCAAGAGATTAGGCGTGTTTGTGGTCCTGAACGATGGCGTTCGCCGGTGTCATCGTTTACTGCACAAAATGAACATGTCATTACCATCATCGAACAGGTAACGCGTCTCGGACAACGGTCGCATCCAGTAACTCTGGCTGCTGTCCGGGCGGAAAATATACAGGCCCAGTGTGTTCGCCAGTTCAGGAATCGTGCTATCCGTTTCGCCTTTGGCGCTGCGCTCGACATTGACCTGCAAGCGGTGCCCCTGTTGTTGCACCCGAAAAGCGCTGTTGCGGCGCAGGGTATCTGATTTCGACCCGGAGTCGGCATCGATCAATTGGGCCACCATGCGCAAATGGCTGAGCCCGCTGGGCCTCAAATCCAGTCTGAAACGCGTCGTCAGCCATGAAGGGTGCGATGGGGATGGCACTTGATGTGCGCTCTCTCCGGAGCACCAAAGGTCCTTTTGCTCACCCGACAGTCGCCCCAGGGCCACACCCAGCAGGCCAACGAGTACGAAGGCCAGGCACCAACCCGCGTTTGCGGCACGTCTAGTCATGTTGTTGTACGCCAATGCAGCGACTACTCGCCGTTTCCAGTTCGCCATCGCAAAGAATCTGATCTGCCCCGCGACGCGACGGTAACAGGTACAGGTGGATGTTTTGCGCCGAAATGCCCAGATGCTCCGCCAGTTTCCGGCTTTGCTGAACCATCCGCTTGAGGTGTTCCACCTCCGGGGGGTGTGCCTCTTGAGCGGACAAATGCACATGCACGTCATCCATCGTTACCGGCGCGTCGAACGCTGGCGGTACCACCTCAAGAGTCGGTGCCAGCCAGATTTTTCCCAGTAGAAATGCCAATACGCCCCAAAGGGGCAGTGCGAGCCACAGCACCCAACGCCTTGGTAACTTTATCGGGTGCTTTGGCAGAGCCCCTGAATCCGGATCGGCTGACAGCGGCATTGCCTTGATTGATGGCGGTTCGACGGGGGCATCCTCGGCATCGGCCACGGTCGATACAGGAGACGTAGCAGGGGCGGGCGCCTCGCTGCCAGGCTCAGCCGCACACGGGGCAGACGCCGCATTCGCAGCGGCTGGCAACTCCTCGACTCTCACGCCATCGGCGAGCTTGTAACCTATGCGTGGCAAGGTCTGGATGAATTCGCGATCGGGCTGCAGTTTCTCCAGCGCCAGGCGCAATTGCCGGACAACCTGGGCCAGGCTGTTGTCGGTCACTTCCAGGCCGTATTGCCCCCAGGCCCCGGCCATCAGTTCGCGCTTGCGCACCACCTCCCCACCCGACCTGAGCAGCATGGCCAGGCAGCGGCTGGCGATTGCACCTATGCGCAAAGGCTCCTCATTGGCGGCTTCAACGCGAAACAACAGGAAGTTGTTCTCGTCGAATACCAAGTGTTCATCAATTAGCAGTTGACCCATGTCGACCATCTGTATGAGGCAAAAAGGTAAGTCGAAGACGTGTCGTCGACCTCTAGAGTTAAGCGGTCATTCTTGGCTTTGGCCAACAGCGTCGTTACTGGAACAGCCGACCGGTTCTCATCGATGTTACGCAATGTCATCGCCATTACACGGCAACGCTTACGCGCGATCCGATTGCCGCAGCTTCGTCGCAATGCTGTAGCAGACTGTCGAGCTGCGAAAAATGCCTCAGGCCATCCTCCCGGTCATCGTGCTGCCCTTCATTGGCTACCTCGCAGAGTTCGCCAGAGAGGGTGAGCATGTTGAGCAACTGATGGCTGTTTTGCTCCAGCAGGCGCAACACACCCTGCTGTCCACGAAGCAGATTGCCATCTTCGAGCAGGGCACGTACCAGCCCAAGAATCGAGACGAGCGGCGCTTTCAGATCATCGCGGGCAAACTGCTCGATGTCGTCGCGCAAACTGGCCAGAGCCAACAGATCGTCATAGTCGGTCTGCAGCTGTTTGTGCTGCTCTACATGACGCAGCTGGTTGTTGACCCTTAACTGTAACAACTCCGGTTCGATGGGCTTGGTCACAAAATTGACCGCACCCAATTCCAGCCCCTGCCGACGAGTAGAGGGGTCGGTCATCGCGGTGATGAAGATGACCGGAATCCGACTGGCTCGGGGATGACTGCGCAGGTGTAGCCCAGGAGTTGCCGGCTGGTCATGCGGATAGCGCCTTCTCGCAGGCTCATGGATGGGGACTGTGGCTTGGGCAGAGCGGCCAGTTGGTGTTTCGGCACCCGCAGTATGTACTGTGATAGCCAGTCGATATCCGCCGTCTGGGTCTGCGTGGACTTCTGGTGCTCGGCAATGAACGGGTCTGACAGGCATCCTTGCGGAGGCGGATTTGCCATCAGCAATGATTGTTGCAACTTATGGGTTTGCAGATTGCTCAACAGGCTGGAGTATCCCCAGGCGCTTCGTTGAGCCAGCAGTGTTTGCTGACCCTCCAACAACATGACGCGTTGGTTCTGATAGCGATCGATCACGCCAGCGACCGTCAGAATCGACAATACGGCCACTATAATCCAGCCACTACGCTTGATAGCCCGCGCGTGCTCAACGACCCAACTCATGATCTTTACTCCGATGTAACAGCCGCACCTTTTGTCTTGCATCTACCATTGCTCACCAGCGGTTAACCGGCCATGGCGTCAAGGGGCTCCTCGGTTGGGGTATCGGCGTAGCGCTCGGAGATTGTTTCAAACTCTTTTTCGAGGGCAATGAAGGCCGCCGCCACATCTGGATCAAAATGCTGACCGGCGCCGTCGCGGATGATCGCGGCGGCCGTCTCATGGCTCATCTCTGACTTGTACACCCGTCGGCTAATGACCGCGTCATAGACATCGGCGACTGCCATCAGTCGTGCGCTGACAGGAATGGCGTCACCGGCGAGGCCATTGGGGTAACCGCTGCCATCCCATTTTTCGTGATGGCACAGCGCAATTTCCTTGGCGATGCGCAGGAAGGGCACTTGTGCGCCCAACATTTCCTCGGCATGCACCAACGCCTGATAACCCAGCCGGGCGTGGGTCTTCATGATTTCGAACTCGGCAGGCTCAAAGCGCCCCGGCTTGAGCAGGATTTGGTCAGCAATACCGACCTTGCCGATATCGTGCAGCGGTGCCGACTTGAACATCAGCTCAATGCTTTGATCATCCAAATGGGCGCTGAATCGCGGGTGATCGCTTAGTTTTTCGGCCAGCAACCGGACATAGTGCTGCGTGCGCCGCAGGTGGTTGCCGGTCTCGTTGTCGCGGGTCTCGGCCAATGACGCAAGGGCCAGGATGGTCACGTCATGGGTGGCTTGCAGCTCACGGGTTCGTGCCAATACTTCCTGATCGAGATACGTATTCTGCGAACGCAACAGGTCCGTTGTCGCCTTCAGGCGCAACTGTGTCTGCACCCGCGCCAGCAGGATGGGGGGGTTGATCGGCTTGTACAGGTAGTCAGTCGCTCCAAGCGCGAACCCCAGGCACTCATCTTCGTCGAGATTGCGGGCGCTCAGAAACAAGATCGGCACATCACATGTCTTGGGATCAGCCTTGAGACGACGACAGACCTCATGGCCATCCATATCGGGCATCATCACATCCAGCAGGATCAGATCCGGTATCGCCCGATCAACGATCTGCAACGCCTGGGCACCGCTGGTCGCAATTCTGACGTGATAAAGCTCGCGTAGCAGTTCACTGATCAGCTGCAGATTGGTCGGCATATCGTCGACCACCAGCACGGTGGGTCTAGGGGTTGAGCTGTTCAACTGGACGTTCTCTCGACGGGGTCACAGATGGGGCGGTAAAGCGGCCGGGGGGGAAACGCTTCTACCGCGGGAGCACGGCGGGGAAAGGTACCGCCCGTCGCTTCTGCCAAGTGACTGGCAGTAACGCATGCCACCTACACATCTGCTCTGAAATGAATTGAACGGTCTCTGCCGGGCGCTGAAAAACGCTGAAAAATTCTGAACAACGCGCTTTTAAAGGCATGAGTGGGTGTTGCCCTTATGTTTCTATTCACTCATTGCGCCAGTTCCACAAGCCTGCAGTGCCTCGCTCAGACAGGCCCGCGCCCACTCGAAATCAAACCGTGTCACAGCGCCTTCCAGGGACTGAAAGCTGCTGGCAAACGCGCCGCGCAGTACGCCCGCATGTAAGGAAAAGTAGGGCACTGCCTGCGCATCAAAGTCACCCAGCAGGTTATCGAGATGTCGGCAGATTTGTTGCAGTTCGCCAAAATCGACCACTACCTGCGCGACTTCGACCTCACCGGGCAACTTTTCTCGCAGTTGCCTCAGCAGGGCCTCCAAGGGTTCAGACAACGCCTCCAGACAGATTTGCAACTCATCAGGTGGTCGCTTTGCGCGCAGTGCCTGCTCCAAAACATCTGCTGCCTGCGCGATGGTGTCGGCACCGATAGTCGCTGATACGCCCTTGCAGCTATGCGCCAACAACTCGGCTTTATCCAGCTCGCCTGCCGCCAGCGCCGCGCTCAACTGTTTCTGCAAGGGGCCCTGACTGGTCAGGTAGCTTTGCAACACATCCGCATACAAGCTGTGCCTTCCCAATACCCTTCGGAGCCCGGCAACCATATCCACACCGTCGAGTTTCAAGCCCGCCTCAGCGCCACTCACCTTCGCACCCGACTCCGGCGCCACGATGCGCTTTGGGGCCGGTGTTTCAGCCAGCCAGCGTCGCAAAACCGCGTAGAGCGTCTTCGGTTCGAAGGGCTTGCTGACATAATCATTCATGCCTGCCGCCAGACAATCGTCATGATCACGCCTGCTGACGTTGGCGGTCATCGCGATAACGGGCAGGCTGCTCAGACCGTGCAGCCGACGGAGCAGGCGGGTGGCCGCCAGACCATCGAGCACCGGCATCTGCATATCCATAAACACCAGGTCATAACGCTGCGCAGATAACCGATTGAGCGCCTGACGGCCATCAGCCGCGATATCGACGGAACAACCGACCGTGCGCAATAATTCGGCAGCGACCTGCTGGTTCAACTCGTTGTCTTCTACCAGTAAAACACGAGTCCCTTCGGCCACTCGCCAGTCGCAGGGTTGCTCCCCTGTGCACAGGTCATCAATGACCGTGCTCTGGGCCAAAAGCAAACGGACCTCAAACCAGAAGTTGCTGCCTTCACCCGGCACGCTCTGGACACCGACCTGGCCACCCATCAACTCGGACAGTTGTTTGGCAATGGCCAGCCCCAGGCCCGTGCCACCAAAGCGTCGTGTGGTGGAGGTATCAGCCTGCTCGAAGCTCTGGAACATATGTTTTAACTGCTCGGCCGAGAGCCCTATGCCGCTGTCGGTCACGCTGAAGTAAAGCAAAGCGTCATCCGCGCCGGCCTCACGCAGGCTCACCTCAACCCTGATCTGACCACGTTCGGTGAATTTCACTGCATTGCTCAGGTAGTTGAGCAGTATTTGCCGCAGTCGAAGCGGATCGCCACACAATCGTTCAGGCACATCCGCAGCGACGTTGAGCCGCATGTTCAAGCCTTTATCGGCAATACGTGGACGCACCTGATCGAGCACTTCTTCCAGCAATTGCGCCAGGCCGAAGTCGCGGGCCTCCAGCTGAAGCTTGCCGGCCTCGATCTTGGAAAAATCCAGAACATCGTCAATTACGCCCAGCAAATGCCGGCTGGAGCTTTGTACCTTGTTCAGGTAGTCGCGCTGACGCTCGTTCAGCTCCGTCCTCAAGGTCAGGTACGTCATGCCGATGATGGCGTTCATCGGCGTGCGAATCTCGTGGCTCATGTTGGCCAGAAACTCCGTCTTGATGCGTGCACTGTCCTCGGCCAGTTGCCGCGCCTGCCGCATCTCGTCCGCCGCCGCATGCTGGGCGGTTATATCTTCGATGATCCAGATCGAACCCCGCGAAGACAGATACCCGGGCGCAACAGCACGTGCACTCACACTTGCCCAGAAGCTGCTGGCGTCCCTGCGGCAAAGCTGTATCTGCTGCTTGAAGATGTCGCCACGGTCCAATGTCCTTCGAATCTCCGCTTCGAGCTCCAGTAATGCCTCCGCCCAAGCGACTTGATCAAGCCAAGCCAGCGGGGAGCGCTGCAACTGTTCGCCCGGTTCATAACCGAGCAACTCGTCCAGCCGCGAATTGCTCTGTACGATCAAACCACCACGCACCAGTGCAATTCCATAGGGCGCCGCGGTAACGATGGCTTGCTGCTGTTCGTGCGCTTCACGCAAGCTGCGTTCTTCAGCTTTGCGCTGGCTGAGATCGTGAATCGCAACGCACAGGCATTGCCCTCGATCCTCACGCGCCGGCAGCAGGCTCAGGCGCAACTCGGCAGGAAACTCGCTACCATCAGCACGAAGGGCAATCAGCTCGCCCGTGTCGAGCACCTTGGTTACACGCACTCGCTCGAGCATCGAATCAATGGCCTCGAGCTGGCTGTCAGGTATCAGTGTCCGGTAGTTCTGGCCAAGTAGGCGGCCAGGGGCATAACCAAAGGTCACTTCGCTTTCCTGGTTGGCCAGGATCACACCGTCCTCGTCGAACACCAACAGCGCTTTAGGGGCAACCTCGACGATGCCGCGATACCAGCTCTCGGTGGCTTCCAGGGACTGCTGGCGCTGTTGCAGTTTCACCGCCTGGCGCTCCAATTGCTGGGCCTGCAGGCGAGCCTGCTGCAATAACTGCTGATTGTGGGTGCGCTGTTGCAGCAAATTCAGCAGTGTGCCGAGTTTGTTGGGCAAGCTGTCGAGCAGCTTGAGCTGGGCGAGATCCGGGCGATGGGCGAAATCGAGTTCAAGGCTGGCCAACTGCTGCCCCTCCTGCAGCAATGGCAAACTGTAGTGCACTTGGCCAGTACGCTTGACGACGGGCTCTGCGTCGAATAGCACAACCGTGTTGCAACCCAGGCATTCGCCCAGTTTCTGCTGCAACGTTGCGGTAAACACCTCCCGACTGGTGCACAACTGCAACGCCTGCACCAGTTCGCTGAGGCGCACCTTGACCCAGTGCTTTCGTTGCAGTTCTTCATTGACATTGACATAGGCATCGAATGCTTTGGTCAGGGTCACGACTTCGGCAAGTCCGTGGTGCTGCACCGACTCCCCAACATTTTCGCCGGCATGCAAGCGGCGGATGCGTTCGGAAAGATTCAGCAGAGGTTTCACCAATTGGCGACGCAGGATGACCAAAAATGCCAGTAGGCCCGCGACCAATATAGTCAACTGCATCAAGGCATTGACGTAGCTGGCCAGCGCGGCTTTGTGCCGAGCCGCCTCGAAGTCGCTATTGAAGCGTTGAGTGGTTGAGACTCTCAGCTTGTTAAGCGCATCAGCAAAATTCCACTCGGAGTTGATGTAAGTGGTACTTGAAAGCAGTGACGAACCCTCTCGGTGCCAGCTCTGCTCCATTGCCAGGCGTTCCATGCCCGTCTGCTTGATATCCATGGCCTCTACCGTGGCCAGCAATTGGGTTTCGGCGGCGCTCAGTCCAATCGCTCGGAGCTCCTGCGCAGCTTCGTGGAATATCCGGCCGTCCTGCCACTTTTGGTTATATTCGGTCAGAAACAGCTTCTCGCCAGTGCTGACATAAAGGCGAGCCAGTTCAGTCAGTTCGCGGGTGAGGGTACCCAATTGGGCAACGTGGGTGACGGTCTGGTGGCGTCGATCAGTGGCTTGGTCGGCCTGCTTGCCAAAGTACTTATCCAGTGCCACGGTAGTCAGGCAGGCAACCAACGCAATACCAAATCCTATCGAGATGAGTTTGCTCAGACGTTCCAGGCTCATGGGCTCTCCTGCGACAACAGTCCCGAACACGCGCCGGAAGCTTAGATACGCAGTAAACCGCGGCGCCTTTTCCGTTGCTGTGAAAACCCCTGATGCAGTCAAACTGATCTGATGAAAAGCGCTGAAAAGCTATGAAACGCCCCTTTGAACGTCAAAGAGGAACGTATTCCTCGTCGGAACACAGTAGGGTTTCTATGTCCGCGCCGTTGCTGCAGCAAGTCGAACAGGCCAGACATCGAAGTCGACCTGAGCCTGACCTGCAATGGCCAGGTAGCCAGCGAGTGCTTGATTTCAGAGGAGGTGCAGCATGGACCGATTCACCGGCGGCTGCCTGTGCGGCAATGTCAGGTTTGTGGCATCGGGGCGCCCATACCGGGTCGGCCTTTGTCATTGTCTGGACTGCCGCAAACACCATGGGGCGCTTTTTCACGCGTCCGCGATATTTCCTCAGGAGGCGGTGATGATCGAAGGCGAAACACGCGATTATGCCGGGCGTTTTTTCTGCCCTCGCTGTGGTTCCTCGGTGTTCGCCCGCACCGCCGACGAAGTCGAAGTGAACCTGGGCTCCCTGGATGCTCCAGACCAACTCAAGCCGACCTACGAAAGCTGGACAGTGCGTCGCGAGTCCTGGTTGCCGGCGTTTGCGCTCACAAGACGATACGAGCACGATCGTGACGCCATGGGGCGCGTTGAAGACTAGCTGTCGAATCCCAAGGATCGTGGCTACTTCGTCGTGACACCTTGCTTGATATCCCCACAATAGATATCAACGTTGCCATCCGACGGTGCCGTGCGCACGATGATGGAGTACTCACCGGAAAGCAGAACCGACATTTCAACAGGCGCGGTTCTTGATAACGTCCAGCCGCGTATGGGCTGGCGTTCGGTGTTGACCTGTTCGTTCATCGAGTAGGCGACCGCCCCGGGTTTCTGACAGCTGCCTTTATAAACGAAGGTGTAGAGGCGCAAGGGCAGGGTGACACCCATTGGAGCACCGCTGATAAAGAAATTTAATCCGGTTTTATCGTCAAAGCTCGTCAACGTTACATTGCCGATCTGACCGGCGTTCTGCTGCGTGGCAACCAAAGGAACGTTCACACTAGGGGTTGATGATGTAGCGCAGCCGAATAGGGTTGCGCTGACCAGTAGTGCTGCCAGTGAGTTTCTGAGGTTCATTGCCAAACTCCTGTGTCGAAGAACTGCACGAGTGATTAGCCGGTATAGCTCATTAATTGCCGCTCTGATGTTGTCTGAGAGAAATTCCGTGTACTTGTGCAGCGCAGAGCTAAATTTTCAAAGAGATGTTGGAGCAGGGATCACAACTCGAAAGGTTTGAGCAAAACCGGTAGGTCGGTATCAAAAAGTCGCACTGATCATCCATAACGACTGACCGGGAAGTGCAGCAGACTCAAATGCAAAGTCTGCTGTACGCTTGAGGTCAGTTCGATTTCTTCGGTGGGGAGTTTTGTCCAGAGTGGTAGGTGGGAATCTTCGCCTACCCTCTGCGAGAGAATTTTGCACGGCCACTTTCCATAGGAATATACGGACCAAAAGCGCGCTATCCGGACCTTTCGCGCACGGATTTTCATCCGTCCGCCATCTGTCATATTCGGTATTTCTTCATTGCAGATAGTTGTCAGCCCAATGCGTTTTAAATGAGGCTGCACCTGTGTTTCGACGTCTTCTGTGTTCACTGTCCGTTTTGAGCCTGTCTATCGCGGCTGCCCAGGCTGCCGAGACCAACCCCCTCGACACCCCCCGCTTGAGCAGCATCGACAACTTGCGCGATGTCGCCGGCACCACCACCGCGTATTCCACGGCCAACGACGGGACGATGCGTAGCGGCGTGTTCTACCGCTCCAACGCGCTGACCCCGTCGGCGGCGGATCTGGGCACCTTGAATGGCCTCGGCATCAAAGCCGTCTACGACCTGCGCACGCCGAGCGAAATCGCCGGTACGCCCGACACCTTGCCCAACGGTGCGCGCTATTTGAACATCGACATTCTTGGTAATGCCACGTCGGGTTCACACCTGCCTACGGGCTCGATCGAAAGTGCCGCCGATGCCATCGCCATGATGCAGGACATAAACCGGTCATTCGTCAGTGATGCGGGGGTGCGCGGTCAATTCAACACGCTGTTCAATGAACTGGCCGGCGTTGACGGTGCCGCGCTGTTCCATTGCACGGCCGGCAAAGATCGGACGGGCTGGACCGCCGCTGTGCTGCTGAGCATTGCCGGGGTCGACAGCGCCACCATCATGAGCGATTACCTGGCGACCAACGAATACACCGCTGAACGCGTGGCGGCGACGCTGGCGAGCATGCCGCCGAGCATGGCAGCGATCTATGCGCCGCTTCTCGGCGTGGAAGCCAGTTACCTGCAAGCCAGCCTGGATCAGGTAACCGCGCAGTACGGCAGCATGGACAATTACCTCAAGCTCGGCCTTGGCCTGTCCCAGGAAACCATTTACGTGCTGCGCGGCAAGATGGTTTTCTATAACAGCCTGCCTGGCCAGGCAGGTCTCTTCGGCAACGCCGCCGCGGGTGCCGGGTTTTTGCAACAGTTGCAGAACAGCCACCTGTCAGGCACCTACAGCGATTACAACTATTACCTGCAATCGGCGATTGATGCCGGCACCCTTGGCGGTGTCGAGTCCACCGTCGGTGGCCAGGTGCACGCCGACGCTGCCAGCTACTTGCTGCGCCAGGGGGCGATGGTCGACCGGGCCGCAGCACCTTTCACCAGCGGCACGGACCTCAAGATCGGCCAATATCGTCTGTGGAGCACTGCACTGGCGGGCTATCTGGGCACCGATGGTTCGTCCGAGACCGCCAGCAGCAACGAGCACAGCCAAGGGTTGATGATCGGCCTGACGCAGCGCTTCACCGAACAACTCAGCGCCCACGCGGGTTTCGGATACAGTCGCGGTAATGTCGGCGGGGCGGGCGGCGAGGTGGACACTGACTGGACCTTTTTCACCGCCGGCGCCCGCTACGCCCCAAGCGGCCTGGAGCGTGGCCTGTTTGTCGACGCCGACGCCAACGCCGGGTGGCTTGACTACGAAAGCAAACGCGACCTTGGTGGCGGACTGGGCACGGCCAAAGGTGACAGCCATGGCAGTCTCTCCGGCGCAACCTTGGCGTTGGGCTATCGTGTGCCGGTGAGCGGCATGATCCTCGAACCGAGCCTCGGTGTACGCGTCAGTCTCCTGAACGTGTCCGGCTTCCAGGAGAAGGGCAGCGAGCTGGCGCTCGACGTCGACGATATCAATGAAACCCGGCGCAGTGCGGTGGCCAATCTGAATGTGTCATTTGCCCCGGTCGGCATGGGTAGTTGGCACCTGATGCCGGGTGTTCAGGTGGGTTATGAGCATGTGCTGGGCGATAACGAAGTCTATAGCGAGGGACACCTGCTGGGTCTTGATGTCGAACAACGCGCAGCCTTTGATAACCGGGATCAGTTCACCGCCGGGGTCAATCTCATGGCCAATATCGGCCCGCTGAGCCTTGGGGGCGAAATCGGTGCCAGCGGCGGAGGGGACAGTCACGGTTTCAGCGGTGGCCTCAACGCCAGCTATTCGTTCTAACACTGCTGCATGGGTTCTGGCCGCCGGTATTCGGCGGCCTTGGCATTATGCAGGACGAACCGGTTAGCGTCGGGCTCGCGTGCGCCCTGATTTCAAATCAGCGGGACTCACACCATAGGCGTTTTGGAAGTACTGGCAAAACCTGCCGACATTGCTGAACCCGAACCGTAAGGCCACCTCGGTCACCGACGTCGGGACATCCTGCGCAAGCGCATCGTAGGCACGCTCCAGACGCACTTGCCGTTGATAGGCAACGATCGAAACGCCCACGAAACGCCGAAAACCTTCCTGCAACGCGCGCTGGCTGACGTTGCTCAGCCGGGCCAGATCCGTGCCGCTGACCAGTTGATCGGGATGGTCCTGAATGTACTCGACGGCCCGCTTCACATGCCGCGGAGCTATCAGCGGATCAGGGCGCCGAAGGGCTTGCGTGAAGTTGTGCGGCCAGGCCTCCAGTACCGCGTCGATCAGCATTTCCCGAAGACGCGAAGGCATCAGCGTACCGGCGTTGATCAGCAGGTCGAACTCAGTGCCCGTCGCCAGATCGATCAAGGCCTTGATGCCCTGGAAGGCCGGAATATTCAAATCTACCACCGGCTCGAAGTGCAGCTTTTCCAGGATGGGCTTGTCCAGCAGCGTCGACAGGCGCTCGGTGAGGAGGGCGCGTCTGATTGAAATCCCGTGCTGGGCATGATTGTCGAGAAAGTGCATCGAGCGAATATCGGCTTTGTCGATTGCCAGACCAACGTGGGTGACGCCCACCGATTCGGTCGTGTGATTGAAGACGATCTTGCCGCTAGTAGGAATGACGAAGGTGATTTCATCATGGGGATCGGGAAAGACCACCGTGAAGTCGCCGCGGTAATGCATCCTGCGAAAGCTGACGCCTTCATGCCTGCCGTAGACGCCGCCAATGATGATGTTGGCAGGCGGGGGCGGCGTATCGGAGTAGCGGTTGCCGAACAGGGTCGAGAACAGCGCGCCAAAGTCATCGCAGCGCAGGTCGTTGGATCTGAGGATGATTGGCTGGCGTGTCGGGGGTGAGTACACCTTGAGTGGCACCTTGGGTCGAGGGAGCTTGGGTACAGGGACGATGGGATGCGAGGTGAGGTGGGCGGGGAGCGTGAGGACGTTAGCAGGCGCAGGTGACAGGTTTGTGATGGCGTGGATTTTGGAGGGCGGCGGTCGATCCAAAGCGGGTATAAACAGGGATAGCAGCGCTCAAGCTCGCGTGCTGGATGGACCGTAAGCACGTCATCAATGACTTCCCCGCTATACAAACGTAACCTTGCCGATTCGCGTACCAAGACAAGAAAAAAAACAGGAGTCATTGATGCAACCAATCCGTCTCGGCCTGGTGGGCTACGGCAAGATTGCCCAGGATCAACACGTTCCAGCGATCAACGCCAACCCCGCGTTCCAGTTGGTGTCTGTCGCAACGCAAGGGCAGCCCTGCGCCGGGGTAGAGAGTTTTCAGTCCCTGAGCGAGCTGCTCGAAAACGGGCCGCACGTCGATGCGATTGCGTTTTGCACACCGCCGCAAGGGCGATTCGCTCTGGTGCAACAAGCGCTGGCCGCTGGCAAACACGTGTTGGTAGAAAAACCGCCGTGCGCCACGTTGGGTGAAGCGATGGCGTTGGTGAATCAGGCCCGGGAGCAAGGAGTCAGTGGCTTGTTCGCCTGGCATTCACGCTACGCGCCCGGCATCGAAGCCGCCCGTGACTGGCTGGCCACCCGTACCTTGCAAAGCGTACAGATCGACTGGAAGGAAGATGTGCGCAAGTGGCACCCCGGTCAGGCATGGATCTGGCAGCCAGGAGGCTTGGGCGTCTTCGATCCCGGCATCAATGCCTTGTCGATTGCAACCCATCTGCTGGCGTTACCGCTGTTTGTCGAGTCTGCCGAACTGCGCGTCCCCAGCAACTGCCAGTCGCCTATTGCCGCTTCCATCAAAATGTCTGATGCGCGCCACCTCGATGTCCGCGCGGAGTTCGATTTCGACCACGGTCATGAGGAACTCTGGAGCATCGAGATTCGCTGCACCGAAGGCATCCTGCGACTGGACAACGGTGGTGCACTGTTGAGTATTGACGGCGTGCGCCAAGCCGTATCGGAGGAGGGTGAGTACGCGGCGGTGTATCGACATTTTCAACAGCTGATTGGCGACAAAGCCAGTGACCTGGACCTCCAGCCGCTGCGACTGGTTGCGGATAGTTTTTTTGTCGGCAGTCGGGCGTCGGTTGAGCCGTTCTACGATTAGCGACCGCTGAAAGTTTTAGCCAATCTGTTGCATCGACCGGTTGAATCCACAACCCAAAGCCGACTGTGATGACAGGGGGCTTTGGGGTTGAAACGGTCATATAAGCGGTTTTTTGCGTTTGCTGACGACATAACCAGCGGTTTGTTAGACGACGCTAGCCTTTGCCTCCGCTGACACTGCTGCTACCGCTACTACCTGGGTGATTGTTGACCTTGACCTGTGGCCCGACGCCATCTCCCGTACGGAATGTCGGTAACGCAACCGAGTTCACGAATTTCACACCGTCCCAGCTAGGCAATGGTGTGGGCATCAACTGGATCTGGCCCGGGTGCTCAGAGTCCCAGCGCAGCAGCATCGACGTGTCCTCATGCTGTGTGTTGTGGCAGTGCTCCATGTAGGTACCGGCAAACTCACGGATGCGTATGGCCATTTCGACATTGTCCAGGCTGTCAGGATCGGGGCCTATACGGTAAATATCTTTGCGCGCCCCTTTTTCCCATTCTGGTGGTGTTTTGCCACCTCGACTGAGAATGATCCCTTCCTCGAAGTGCACATGCACCGGGTGGCTCCAGCCATTGCCGCCGTTCTGGATCTTCCAGACTTCCAGCGTGCCTTCACCCTTGAACCCTGCCGGTGTAGGGCCAGTGGCCAATTGTGGCGCGGCTGAAATCCGGCGCGGGTCCATGTTGAAGCCTTCGCCGCCATCGGTCTTGATCGTCCAGGGCTTGAAATCTGTGCCGTCGGAGCGGCCGAAGATAAAGGTGCGGTGCCGCGCTTGGGCAAGTCGGGCGATATCGGCAGGGTCATCACGGTGCAAGGGCAGGGGGATCATGAACTTGCCCTCGGGCTTGCCAGGCTTGGCGGGCTCGAAGTCGACCGGATTCATGCTGACATCCTGGCCGGTGTAGGGTTTGACGTTCAGTTGCATGAACACGCCCACGCCCGGGTCACCCTTGTCCCACTGTGGCCCGTGGCTGGTTTGCCTGACAACGGGCAGGTATGTCTCGGAGAGTACATCCGCCAATGGAATGTCACGTTTGGGAAGCTTGCCGTTTTCATGCTCCTCAATGTTGACGAAGAAAATCTTGTCGCCCGGCTTGATGCCGTTTTTCGCGAAGTCGACGACGATGTCATAGCGTTCGGCAATACCCAGTATCGGCAGAATGGCATTGTTGTCCTGTTTGTCGCCGTCACCATCGAGGTCCAGGCTGCCATCGAACGGCACCGCGTGCTCCATGATATTGCCGTCGTTGGCAATCATGTGGAACGGCACTCGGTTATATGAAACCACGGAGTTTCTCGGCCCAGGAAACTCGCCACCATTACCATTGACCTGACGCACCACCGCCAGCTTGAAGAAGCGAGAAACCGATCCGTTGAGAATGCGGAAACGGTAGCGGCGGGCACGTACGTCCAGGAAGGGCTTGTACTCCCAGTTGGTCAGCACCTGGTCACCGAGAAAACCGTCGGTGTTGAAGGGGTTGAACCACAACTGGCCGGTCTGGTCCCAGGCCTTGTCGGCGATCGTCAAGTTGATGTCGTAGTCGCGGTTACCCCACCCGAGCCCCGAACCGCTGGGCAAGCGCAGGTTGACCCCGTCGTTGACCGACTCGTTGCCACGGTCCACGGCGCTGTAGTAGTTCATCATCGTCGCATTGCCCTTGTAGACGTTCTGCGCGGTGAAATCGAGCATGTGGTCGTGGAACCAGTGGGTGCTCATGGTTTCGCGCCAGTCGCCACGGATCTTGATGGCGCCGTTGTTGCAGGTCTTGAAGCCGGGGTTGGCGTCGTTGACGAAAAGCTTTTCACCGGGGTCGCAGGGGAACGCTGCCCGTGCGTCCTGGGCATTAGTATTGATGCTGTCGTAACCGGCCAACTGGATCGGCCAGCGATAGTCGTAATACTGGCCAGGGAAGAAGAACGCGTTGGTAAAGCCGTCGCTTTCCGCGGGTGAGTGGCCGTTATGTTCATGGGTGGCGATGGTGTGCAGGCCAAAGCCCCGGTTGGCCGACGGGTCAATGGGCAAGGCATCGTAATGACGCATCAGCATCGCTTGGCCATAGCGTACTTGAAGCAGTTTGGGCGGAAAGGTGCCGTCGAATGTCCACAACGCATTATGGTCCTGGACAGGGAGGTTGGGGTGAAACTGCACTTGAATGCCCTTGGTTGTGCCCTCGTTGGCCGGGTTGCCATTGGTGTTGTGATAGAGCCCGCCTGGCGCAAATTCTCCCACGGCGTAGTTATGCCGTTGCATACGATCACGTAAGCCGCTATTGACGTGCGCGCCTGCTTGCACAGTCTTGAAGGCGTCGCGCGGGAAAAACTCATTGAAACGCTGATGCGACCAGCCTTTTCCCGGTGGCCGGCCTTCTGCGGGCGAATCGACTCGGCGATTGAGGAAATCCTCGATCTGCGCCTTCCAGGGATTGCGGTCCAGGACATTGGAGAACTCTGTCGGGAAGGGCGTCAATGCGGGCTGCCTGAGAAAGGCATCCAGCGCAGTCGGCGACGGACCGCTACGAGCCACCTTCAATGGATCTTGCGCCGGTGCAGGGCCCAGGGTCGGAACCGGAAACGGAACAGGTGATGGCGGGTCGGTCGCATCCAGTTTGTTCGAGCCGAATTCCTCGAACAGTTCAAGCTTCTGCGAGAACGGTTGAGCCCCGAACACTGGGCTTGCATTACCGTTGGTGGGGATATTGAAGCTGGTTTGCAGATTGGGTGGCAGCACATTGTCGACCAAGGGGGTCTTGCGGTTACCGGCCACTCCATTGGGTAAGTCGAAGGCGCCGACGTTTGCGGGAGGCTGCTTGAGCAAGTCCCTCAATGCGGCATTGGGATCGGCCGGCTGATTGGTGAACGCCGATGGGTCGGTAGGCGGCGGTGGATCGGTGTTGTCGAGGGGGGCTGCCTGGGTCTGGGAAAAGCCCAGCCCCAGCATGATCACGGCAGCAGAGATACTCAGCGCCAGCCTGGTTTTGAACAATGGACTAGGTTGCAACCTTCCGGTATCTAGTTTCATCGCAAACACCTCTGACTGGTTCCCAGGAGCGCGTGGCAATACATGGGCAACGAGCCACTGCTTCTGGCCCAGCTGGCGAAACATTTGATTTCGAACCGGGATGGGGACGATGCATATTTACTGCCAAAAGTGACAGAAAGTGACTAATGGCTCTACGCCGCGTTCCCCTTGTCTGCTGGCTTTAAGCGGGCGTATGGGAAGACAGCATGAAAGCCCCTATGACGGGGAATATCACCCAATACAGGTGCGATTGTGGGGGGGGTGGGCTAAGAGAAGTGGCCACTTTCTGAATGTATCGATGGCCGCTTGTGGCCGATGACTACCTCTGGTGAGCGACCGCGATATGTAGATCCGCCGTTTTGTGGGAGAAGGTTAGCGATATCACGCAGATTGCCGGCGGTTTTTCTGTCCATCGGGAAGGGTCATTGCTGTGGCTGTCTGTGCTTAAGCGTAGGAGAGCGACTGTTGGTCGGATGAAAGATGGATCCGGGTTTTATGAGGCTGTCTTTTTTTGATGTTTTTAGCGGCCTTTTAAAACAATGGGTTGGGTTATAAATGTATAGAGTCTTGTAATCATGATTGCTTATTGACGATCGGATTTTATCCGACCTAAGTCTGATATCCGAACGCCAGGAGCCAGGGAAACACAGCGGGTGATGGGCGTGATCCCGGGTTCCCTGCTATTAATGAATGATTGTTCGAATGCTAATCCTTTCGGGAGCGCGTCATGAATCCATTCATTCGCATCGGCATTGCCGACGACCATCCGTTGTTGCGTGAAGGCGTTGCCAATACATTGAGAAAACGGGCGGATCTTCAGGTCGTGGAGCAGGGCGCCAGTGCGCAAGATGCCAGGGATATCGCCCAGAGGGTGCTTCCGGATGTGATGCTGATGGACGTCAATATGCCGGGTGATGTTTTCGCCGCAGTGCGGTTCATTTCCACTGAGCTTTCGGGTGTGAAGGTGCTGATGCTGACGGTTTCAGAATCCGAAAATGACGCCTTTTTGGCGCTGGAGGCCGGCGCGCGAGGGTATGTGTTGAAAGGTGTCAGCGGACCGGAACTGGCCCAGGCGATCAGGTTGGTTGCCAAGGGTAAAACGTATGTCACCCCCGATTTTGCCAACAAATTGCTGAATAACATCAAGAAACACGAAACGGATCACACGTTTGATCTGACCCATCGCGAGGAGGAGGTCATTCGTGAGGTTTCAAAGGGGCTGACCAATAGGGAGGTTGCGTCAAAGCTGTTGATCAGCGAAAAAACCGTCAAGCACCACATGGGCTGTGTGATGCAGAAACTGAACGCCCGAAATCGTGTCGAAGCGGTCACGGCCCTACGGCATTACAGGGAGCGCGAAGCTCTCGGGCGGCTTCACATCGGCGCAGGGAATACACCAATGGATGCCCAGGGCGGCTCCTGACTAGAGTTTGAACTGGGCATTTACCGACGTACCAGAGGCGCAGGAGTCGATGCTGAACAACCCGCCCAAAGATTCAACGCGATAACGCAAACCGGCGAGCCCCAACCGGGTTCTGCCGGATGTTTCGAGCTGCATGGCGTCCGCCGCCATGCCCGGACCACTGTCCTTGACGCTGATATTCAATACTTTATCAATGCACTTCGCCTGGATGACCTGACTCTCGCCGTTGGCATGACGGTAAGCGTTGTTGAGGGCTTCTTGCACAAAACGGTACAAACAGAGTTTGAGCGGCAGTGGCGCGGCCTTCGGTAGCTGCCCCAGAGTTAATGTGACCTTGGTGCCAGTGCGTTGCTCGTGCCGTTGCGCCACCAGCTGCAACTCTTCCACCAGGCTCAAGTCGTTGATTTCTGGAAGTGCCAGGCCTCGTGATAATTCGCGGACCTCACGCAATGCGTCGGTGGCGGCACCACGAATGGTTTCCAGCGACTCCTGATCGACAGCCGAGCAGTTTTCGACCAGGTCATCGAGCCGGATCAGAATCAAGGTCAATAACTGCGCCGGCCCATCGTGCAGGTCTGCACCAATGCGCCGCAAGGTGAGTTCGTTGACCCGGGAAAACTCCTGGGTCGCCGTCGCCATCTTGCGCTGGAGTTCGGCATTGCTGATGTGTAAACGGGTTTGCTCCTGCAGCCGTAAGTGCAGTGCCACTTGTTGGCGCTGGATAATCTTGTCACCGCGTCGCACGATGAAGAAAAGCAGCGTCAGCATTGCCAGCGTCGCGGCGCCAACAACCCCCCATACCTGCTGTCGGACACGATTGATCTCGCGCTTGAGGCTATCGGCTTTTTCATAAAATTCGCCCACCGCGATGATATTCCCGGAGCTTGAATCCCGCAGGGGCGCGTAGATCTCATAGAGCGGAATGTTGAGCTTGCGCTCGAACTTGTTCTCATCCTGGCTCAGCTCTTCAAGGTCGGTGACCACTTTGCCCTTGAGTGCCTCGGGGACGTGTTCCAGTGGGAATTTGTGGTGGGTGATGTCTTTATTCGTGCTGTAGACCACCGTGCCATCCGCTCGCCAGATCTTGATCGAGACAATGTGCTGTTTAAGCGCACGACTTTGCGCGAGGCGGTCCAGGGACTGGACGCTTTCAGCCGAGAGGCCGTTGTCCCGGCCCAACTCCTGCACGTAGGGCTCCAGAAACGTGTCCATGTACTGAGCGGCTGCTTCTGCCGCGCTATGTACCGCGGCTCTTTCTATTCGTTGGCTCACCAGTTTGCCGACGAAGAACATGGTCAGTCCCAGGATCACCGCAGCGGCAATGACAAACTGGGTCGAGCGACTCAGCTCCCGTGCCCGGACACTGATCCGTGTGCGCCAGATTCCATTGCGAACCACATCGGAAACAGGGGTTGGTTCGACCAATGCCTCAGTCTCCTGCGCGATAAACGTCTCGTTTGTTGATTCGACTTTTGCATCTTTTACCATCGATTTGGTTCCCTGATCATCGTGATAAGTCGTTTGGAAAACCCTGCAATTCAACGGGTATCTGGAGTCTGGCATGTATCGGCTAAAGCGCTTCCCCCTCAATCAAAATGATATTTCGTTTCTTGACCAGCAGGTTTCCTTTTCGACGGGGTAACGTAAGTGAGCCAGCCGAGTGCGCATCAACTTGGCCTCAGCAACCACTTTGTCGGTTTTTTTATAGTCGCGATACCGGAAACGCAGCTGAACATTCTTGCGTGGTTTCGGCGGCCATGAAAAATCGCATGGACCTCTCGCTCTCGATTGCGATTGGTTCCAGCGTTCAGGTTGCCCTTTTCGTGGCCCCCGTTCTCGTGCTGGTCAGCTACGTCATCGGTTTGGCCTATTTCTTTACACCTGATGTGGCGGCGTGAACGCCAGGGGATTGCGAATCTCTCAAATGCAGGTGATTATGCGCCATATAGGTAGGGGGGGTATGGTATGGCGCACATTCACGGGCAAAAAGACGATCTATTGAAACGGGTAAAACGCATCGCCGGACAGGTTCAGGCGATAGAGCGAGCGCTGGAGTCAGAGGCCGATTGCACCAAGACTTTGCATCTCGTCGCAGCGACTCGCGGGGCCATGAACGGTTTGATGGATGAAATCATCGAAGCTCACGCGCATGCACATGTCGCCAATCCTGAACTGAGCGATGAAGAGCGGGCCAAAGGCGTCGAAGAACTGCTCGAAGCCATCCGCCGTTACTCCAAATAGGCCCGGTAATGCCAAATTTCGCAGAACTGCTTCAACAGGGTGGCGCCCACGCGTGGCTCTATTTTCCCAGCGCGATACTGCTGGGTGCCTTGCACGGGCTTGAGCCCGGGCATTCAAAAACCATGATGGCGGCGTTCATCGTGGCCATTCGTGGCTCGGTCAAACAAGCGGTGTTGTTGGGCCTGGCCGCAACGCTGTCGCATACGGCAGTGGTCTGGTTGGTCGCTATCGGCGGCATGTATTTGGGCAAGGGGCTGGATGCTCAAACCACCGAGCCGTATTTCCAGTTGGCATCCGCTGCACTGATTATTTTGATTGCGCTCTGGATGTTGTGGCGCACCTGGCGTGGCGAACAGATGTTCAAGTTCGAGCAAGGTGAAGGTCACCACCACGGCGAACATGACCACGGTCACCACGATGAAACCCAGCGTATCGATACCGGTCATGGCCGTATCGAGCTTTCGATTTTCGAAGCCGGCATGCCACCGCACTGGCGCCTGAAAGCATTGAGCGGGCATGCCTGGGGCGCTGCGGATGTCCGGGTGCTGACGACGCGTCCGGACGGCAGCACCCAAGCGTTCTCATTTATTGAGCATGACGGTTTTCTGCAGTCGACGGCGGACATTCCCGAACCCCATGAATTCAGCGTTCGCTTGAGCCTTGGACACGCCGGGCACTCTCACGACTACGACCTGGAATACCTGGAGCATGATCACGGGCATTCGCACGCGGAACTGGAAGGCCTGGAATTGTCGGTTGATGGTTATCAGGATGCGCATGAACGTGCCCATGCCAATGACATCCGCAAGCGCTTTACCAATCGTGAAGTGACCACCGGCCAGATCATCGTGTTCGGTTTGACGGGAGGGTTGATTCCTTGCCCGGCGGCCATCACCGTTTTGCTGCTCTGCCTTCAGGTCAAGGAAGTCGCCTTGGGTGGCGCACTCGTCTTGTGCTTCAGTATTGGTTTAGCAATTACGCTGGTATCGGTCGGCGCGGCGGCAGCCATTGGCGCCCGTCAAGCGACCAATCGATGGCCATGGTTGGGTGCGGTTGCGCGACGGGCACCTTATTTGTCCGGGGCGTTGATAATCGGCGTGGGCTTGTATGTCGGCATTCATGGCTGGATCGGGTTGAACGCTTAAGACGCTTTGAATGGGCGCGGATCTGTTTCGTGCACGAAAAAGCCCGGCTGATCAAGCCGGGCTTTTCATTGCGTACCGCGCTAACGCCATGCATTTGATGTAGACGATGGATGCCTCAACTCGGGGTTAACGGGTTATTGAGCGATGACACACAGCTCCCCGGTGGCGCGGATCAGGGCTTGACCGTGCAGTTGATCCTTGATCAGTCTGCCTCGCTCGGTCCCCAGCCAGTTTGGGCAGTTGGGGTCATTACGATAGGGCACGAAGTCGGCGTATTGCTGCAGCAGGCGGTGTTGCAGCTCATCCAGTTGTGGCCTGATTTGATTGATGAGGTCCGGCCGTGGAGTGTCTGGCGCCTTGTCCGCCGCGCGCCATTGAGCGAGCAGACCGTATTGCACCAGCTTGTTGGCTTCGATTTGTGCGGCGATCAGCTCGGCAAACTCGTCCGAATTCAGCTTCTGGCCCTCGGCTGTCTTCCTGGCGCTGTCGATAAGCCGCGTTTCCCGGGGCGTGTCCTGGATCGGTTTGCCACTGTCCCATTTGGTCAACGCCACAAGATCAGCAATGTTCAAGCGCTCGTTGATCGTCACCAGCAGCGGTAACAAGCTATCGGGTGCAGGGGAGGGTGTACCGGCCTGGACGCCGCAAGCGAATAAACCGAACAGGGCGCCGCTCAGCAGGTGCGGCAAGCGTAGGGAGTGGAGCATGGGCAAACCTCATTGAGCGCAGGATTCACAATCAGGTCTTATGTACCACAGGTGCGGCAGAGGCTTTAAGTGGGGACTGATTTATTTGTTAAGTGGGGACTGATTTATTTGTGCACGAAAAAGCCCGGCTTGTTTGGCCGGGCTTTTCGTTGAGTGCTGCGGGAAGGCTATTCATTCATGCAGCGCGATACTTGATCAAACGGTCAGCACCACCTTCTGCGACGCGGTTCTGTATCAGACGGTCGGAGCCATCAGCGGCTACACGGTTTTCGATCAAGCGGTCAGAACCATCAGCGGCAACGCGGTTTTCGATCAGGTGGTCAGAACCATCAGCGGCAACGCGATTCTCGATCAGACGATCCGAACCCCCTTCCGCCACGCGGCTTTCAATCAGGCGATCCGAGCCGCCTTCAGCGACCACAGGCTGAGCAGAAGTAGCGGCAAAAGCGTTAACTGCGAAAACCGAGAAAGCGATAGCGAGAAGGGTTTGGCGTTTCATGGTGGTGTGCTCCGGGGTGCTTGTTGGTTGGTATGGAGCGGATGTTACGCCGAGGATTTTTTAAGAGAACTTCATTGAGTTGATGGTGACTATCGATGTCGGCAATGGATCATCGCGCGCGCTGACGTCACCGCGCGGCACTTGAGTTCCGGGCGTCTAAACGGCGGGAAGCCCGGAAATGCAACGTACTAAATCAGCCCTTACTGGCCGCCAGATAAGCCCCAAGGCGTTGTCCCATTTGCTCGCCCAAGGCTTGCAAACCGCTCAAGGGACGCACCATCACCTCAAACTCAACGATTTTCCCTTGTTCATTGAAGCGAATCATGTCGATGCCCTTTAACTGTTTCCCGCCCACGTTGGCGCTGAATTCAAGGACGACGTTCAACCCGTCTGCTGTCGTCAGTTCGCGGTGGTAGGCAAAGTCCTCAAACACTTTAACAACGGTTTTGAGAATCATCGAAACCACAGGCGCTCCCGGATAAGGCGTGTGAGCCATCGGCGAGCGGAACACCGCTTGCGGGTCCAGCAAGTCGGGCAAGGCGCTCAAGTCAGCCGTGCGGACCATCTCGTGCCATAGCTTCAAGGAGGCCGCGGCGTTGGGGTGCAGGTTCAGTTCAGACATTTGCTACTCCTGTATTTTTATTGTGGGTTCTGCAACGTCGAGTGGCGTGGTGTTGCGAAAGCGTTGGTCAATGACCGCCGCCGCATCGTCCGCCCACTGACTGTATATCGCAGGACCCGGATGGAAGCCATCCCGTGCCATTGAACCCGTCACGGGGGCCAATCGGATCGTCAGCATCGTGCAGTGATCGATGCGCGCCGCCAGCTCCGCAAGACGCGTGTTGAAACCACTGGCCCTGCGCCCCAGGTACCAACGCAGCGGTTGCGGCAGCGCTGGAAACAGGTGCATGGGCGGAAGAGGGGACACCACGATCTGCCTCACCGCGTACTTGCTGCGCAGCAAGTCCATCAACTGATCTTGTCGAGCGAGCCACTCGTCAGCCGCCAATGTACTGGCGACATCGTTGACGCCGATAGACACGAGTGCCACATCGAAGGGTTCTGGAGCGTTGCCTTCGAGCAGCTCCATCAGCGCTTGCGAATCAAGCCCGGACCTAGCCCAGAGTTTCCAGGACACCTGGTAATCATTGGCCAACTGGCTGACCAGTTGACCGCTGAGTGCTTCGTCCTGAGTCGATGCCCCAACGCCTGCGGCGGCGCTGTCTCCCACAATCAATAACCGCAGGGTCTCGCCACTGCCGGCCATGCCTTGGCGCTCGCCCTCGGCCTCCGGCAGTCTGGGCGTTACCCACCGGGTGTAAACGCCCTGCATGAGCAACAAGGGACCGAGCAGAATTTTGGCGAGCGCTTCAGTGTGGTTCATGCAGGGGTGCCGTGTTGAGGGCCATGGTTATCTGGAGAGTTCGTCGTCGAAAATGCTTTCGATGGGCCGAGCACTAACCGTTGTCAGCGATACATGTATAACGCCAGCGCGGTGAGTGCATCAAAAATAGCTCAAGAAAAAGCCCGGCTGATCAGGCCGGGCTTTTCATTGAGTACCGCGGTAAAGCCCTGCATTTATGCAGCGCGGCTTTCAATCAGACGGTCGGAGCCACCTTCGGCAACGCGGTTCTGCATCAGGCGATCGGAACCATCAGCGGCTACACGGTTTTCGATCAGTCGGTCAGAACCATCAGCGGCCACACGATTTTCAATCAAACGATCCGAACCACCTTCAGCCACACGGCTTTCAATCAGACGATCCGCGCCGCCTTCAGCGACCACAGGCTGAGCAGAAGTAGCGGCAAAAGCGTTAACTGCGAAAACCGAGAAAGCGATGCTGAGGAGGGTTTGGCGTTTCATGATGGTGTGCTCCGGGGTTATGGGTTGGTATGGAGCGGATGTTACGCCGCGGATTTTTTATGAGAACTTCATTGAGTTGATGGTGACTATCGATGCCGGCAATGGATGCATGCGGCCCCCGTTTTTCATACGTTCCACCGCAGCCAGTTCGCATTCACGCTTCACTGATCTTGCTGACACTGGTGATCTGACCATTCCAGATCATCTCGTAATGAGCCGTCTGAACAATCGATGAAACCGGTCGGGGTGTCATCAGCGCCCAGCAATAACTGCGTTGCATCCGCACCGAGTGGTAACGAATGCCGGGACATCCCGCTTCTTTGATCGATCTGCCCAATTGACGGGAATGCGTGTAATCGTCCGGCGCATAGACAGGATCCGTCAGCGCAATGGACGTAGCATCTTTCATCGCCACGTCCACAAAGGAACAGGACAGCCCACGAAAAACGAAGCGCTCATAGTTCAGGTTACGAACATTCGACCAATACAGACTCTGGTGATGCCGCACTTCAGCCAGTGCCGTTTCCATGGAGTCCGCCAGGTACAACACCCCAAAGCTGCCATCACTGAACCGCGAGCCTGCCGGGTTAACGTGGGTAAAAGGCGCGATCGCATAAGAGCAGCCAGGAATTCCGAATGGGATCTGATCTCGCGCAATCAACTCCAGACGCCCCATTTCGTTATGTAGCCGGGGGTTTGTCATCGCCTGTATCTGATACAGCACCTCAAACTCCTCCGCGTCTGCCACGTCATCAAACAGCGCAATCGGTGGAAACTTCGAATTTACCAGTCGGTAGGCCTGTAACTGCTCGCCGGCAAGGGCTGCCAGTTCGCTCACCCTCACCATTGCGCGCCCCGCAGCACATCTATGCGCCGAAAGGTTTCATACAGAGAAATCATATCGCCCTGGGACATGATTTCGAGCGGGGAGCGCCCATTGAAAAACTCGTTGTCGTTAGCCATCGACGGAAAACCGTAGACGTTTTCCGGATTATCAAAGACCAGGCGCAGCGTTGCGTGGATGTTGAGCACAAAACTGATGCGCTGCATCTGATCCGCGTCCAGCGCCACCGCCCATTCGGGATCGCGCTGCCGGGCGCGGGTATAGGTGCTGCGGGAAATGCGCAGGATGCGACAGGCCTGATCGCTGGACGCGGACCATTTTTCGAGTATGCCAATTGCTGCACGCAAGCCCGTGACGCACTGGGTCTTGGTGAGTGCTTGTTCCTGGAGGGGGACTGCCATCTTCTAGACCTAAATTAATCTGTAGATTCAAAAATATATCGGTTGAATCTATAGATCAATGGTGGCTCGGAAGGAATCCATACCCCATCGCGACAGCCCAGCCTTCAAATTCACCGTTGATTCACACGCTGAGTCAATTCTTGCGGACTTCTTGCGTTTCGAGTAGTTCGTCACTTGGTGGTGACTCATGAGTTCGTCAAACAGTCCCACCAACAACAGCAGTCGATAATGCCCCGAAAGACTTGGCGCCAGGCAACCGAGTACTGCTCTCGCTTTCAAACAGGGCTGGCAATACCCATGGTCCTGGTTATCGGTGTGGCCATCGCATGCTTTGTGAAGGGTTGGACATTGATCCAACCGAGCAGCGCTTGATGGGGGATCCGGACTCGTTACTCGGGTGGCATTAATCGTAAGCGCCAAAAACAACTCCAACATGGCCACACAACATGCACCCGTTACGACAAAGCCTGCACAACGAACTACACGCGCGCCCGTCACTGTATTTCGATGAGCCGGCCCATGTGTTTCATCTGGCCTTCCTCGGTAGCGATCAGGAGTGCAATGCATTCCTTCAAAACTGCTGCCCTGGCTCCCTCGACCTGAATGCCGCCCAAGGCATTACTCAACTCGATGGCCATGCACTGAAATGGGAGCGCCATGCCGAGTTTTTCACCCTGACCCTGGTGGTCACTTCATCCTGCAATGACCTGTCCTGGACAACGCTGCCCGAGGTGCTGGCACGGAAGGTCGAAGGGCATTTGCCGGCTCTCATCAACTCAGTGCAGATCGTAGTGCGTGGTGAAGCTGACCTGGATCTCTCCCGTTATGGTTTCAAGGACCCGAGCGGTTCTTGCGTGGGTGGTGGCGATGCGGTGGTCTGGAGCGATTTTCGTATCAGCGAGGATGGCAACAACCACTTATTGTTCGTCAACCGGCGCCTGAACGCCTACCGCCAAGGTCGAATGATACGTCGCCTTCTGGAAATCGAGACCTACCGGATGATGGCCTCGTTATCCTTGACCATGGCCAAGTCCTTGAGCGCGCAGCTCGATGTTTTTGACAAGACGTTGGTCACACTCTCTGAACGTAATGCCCATGCCGACGGTAGTAATGCGAAAGCCCTGCTCGCAGATATTTCCAACCTGTCTGCCCAAGTGGTCAGCAGCACCGCGAAAACCCGCCACCGCTTCAGTGCCACTCAGGCCTATGCTCAACTGGTGTTTGAACGCTTGGGTGAGTTGCGGGAAAGTCACGTGGGCGATTGCCAACGCCTTGGCGTGTTTATCGAACGCCGCTTCAAACCCACCGTCAGGTATTGCTCCGCCACCGAACAGCGGTTGGAGCATTTGGCAAAAAGCGTGGCCAACCTGGGCGATTTGTTACAAGCACGGGTTCAGGTCGAAATGGAAGAACAGAACTCGGAAATTCTCAAAAGCCTGAACGCCCGCGCCGATGCTCAAATCAAGATCCAGCGCGCAGTGGAAGGTCTGTCGATTATTGCTATTACCTACTACCTGATTAACCTGCTCAAACTTGGCTACTCGGGGCTGCACTTGCTCGGCGTAGCGGTGGCCCCGCGAGAGGCCATGCTGGCGATGACGCCGCTCGCGATCGGCATTCTTGCGTTGATTGTGCTTCGTATCAAGAAAGTCAAAGAGCATTGAGGCGATGGTTCTGATGCTGGTCTTTTTACCGAAAGCTGGTTTTAGTGACTGGTATCAGGGGAGAAGCCCGCGTCTATTGGCAATAAAAACGCGGGACAGCCATTACTTGCGCACGTTCTGGTACAGCATCAACCGTGAGGTTTCATGCATGGCGCGGGTCAACTCTGACAGCCGCTTGAACTCTTCGGGGTGTTGCTCGGCGACGTTGTCCAGCGGCGTCGGTGAGGCCAGGTCATGGAGACTTGGCGAGCTGCCGTCGTGTTCCATCTGTACCAAGTAGTGTTGAGTCACGCCGGCAATCAGCGGGAACGTGCCTTCGCGCAACACCAATGGCACCACGCGTTCGCCTTCGGGCGCGGGCTGCTGAATATCACGGCCCATGCCGCTGTTGCGAAACTCAAGGCCGGCCATACCCGCCACGGTTGGTAGCAAGTCCACCAGGCCAACGGCTTCCTCGACCTTGCGCGTCCCGATCATGCCTGGCGCGTGGATGATCATCGGCACCGCGTTGCTTTCCAGACCCAGTTGCTCGTAGGCCGGAGCGAGGAAAGGGATCTGGGCGATTCGGGTGTTGTGGTCGCCAAACAACACGAATATGGTGTTTTCATACCAGCCGCCGGCCTTGGCGATTTCCATCAAGCGTCCGATGTTGAAGTCCAGCAAGCGCACGGCGTTGTATTGCTCGACACTGCGCGAGCCTGCGGCCTGGACTTCCTCCAGGGTAGGGTGCTTGACCTCGAATCCGTCATTGGTCTTTGGGATCGTAAAGGGGCGATGGTTACCGGCCGTTTGCACATAGGCGAAGAACGGTTTGTCCTCGGGCAGCGTTTGCAGGATCTGGTCGGTTTCCTTGAACAGGTCCAGATCCGAGATCCCCCAGACATCCACCACTGGGGATTTCCAGTCGCGCTCGTCGAACAGGCGGACGCCGTCGATACTTTGCCTGATCAAGGCATTCATGTTGGCCCAACCGGAGTTGCCGCCAATGGTGTAGATCTTCTCGTAGCCAGTGAAGGCATTGACCAGCGTGTTTTGGTTGGTGATCAGTGGATTACGTGTCGCGGTTTCCTGTCGAGTAACGTCAGGCACCCCACTGATGCTGGCCCAGACGGTTTTTGCGGTCCCCGTCACCGGCACATAGAAGTGCTTGAAGAACCAGCTCTGCGTCGCCAGGCGATCAATATTGGGCGTAGGATTAATCGGGTTGCCATAGGCCCCGACGGCGCTGGTGCCCAGCGATTCAAGCATGACGAACATCACGTTCGGTGGCCGCGAGCCCGGTACTTTGTAGGGTTGTGGCGCCTGGTGGCGGACGAAGTCAAGGGTCTGCGGGTCGGGTTGGTCGACGCCCAGATAGTTGGCCATGACCGCGTAATGTTCGCGCACCTGCGCTTCGTCATAGCGCGACTGGCCGACCTTGACGGTATCGTAGAGGAAAATCACCGGGTTCAGGCCCAATGCGGCGACCTGGTTATTGCCCGAGAAAAACGCATCGCTCCAGCGCAGCGGCACAGGGTTTTCAATGTTCAAGTGTTCGACACGGCCCAAAATACCCAGCAGCACCAGCACGACCATCAACGCACTACCCCATGTCGCGGAGAACCGGTGAATGACTTTGCGGAGACGGTCCAGCGTGACGCGCTCCAGACGCACCAAGGCCAGTGTCACCAACGCGACTGTGGCCAGCCAACCCAGTGAAATCCAGATAACCGGGTAGGTTTGCCAGACCATATCGCGGGATATTTGCGCATCGTCGATGAAGCGCAACACCGTGGCGTTGATCCTCACACCGAGGTACGCGTAATGGCCAAAATCGATGATGTAGATCAGCAACAGAGCGCTGAGGACGGCAACCAGATACACCCGGGCGATGCAGCGAACGAGGCGGCTGCTGATCAGGTTCCAGCGAGGGATCCAGGCCAACAACGCCAATGGCAGCATGACTAGAATGGCCAGGCGCAAGTCGAAACGAAAGCCGATGCCCAGGGTTGTCAGGACGGCATTGTCGTCGCTCAGGGCTTTGGCGTCGAAACCGGAAAAACCGAAAAAGAACACCACCCGCAGCAGTGCAAACAGCACAAACGCGATCGCTGTTGCGCCCAGCCAGTAATGCAAACGTCTCGATTTCAGCCAACCCATCGAAGTTTCCCTATTAAAAATGTCGTTGAATTTCAAACGGATCTGTTTCGCATTGGCCTGCGCAACGTGATGAGCCGGCGATGCGCCCAGCGTGTCGCCAGCACCAGCACTGCCACGCAGCAATACAGGCCCAGCAGCGGATCAATCAAGTAATCCCAATAGTTGTGGGAAGGTTTGATCCCGGCGATGAAGGCCAGGGTCGCGCTGGTCAACAACACGACGGCCAGGTAATTGCGCAGGTAGAACAGGCTCAAGGTCAGCAGTGCGACGACAAGCAACAGGGGGCGCGGGCTGAAACCCCGCCGGTAAGGATCCAGATCACTCAAGCCCAGGGTTGCCGGGTACAGCACCAAGGCCATCGCGGCGAAGAGGATCAATACGCTGATGTGACCCTGCTGCGCAGGTGGCAACACTCCCAGTCGACGCAAACAGCCCCACCCCATGAACACCAATGAGGTAATCGCAAGGTCATCAATATGGCTGCGCAAGAAAGCGGCCAGCGACACCCCGCCCAGGGGTATGAAGCTGGCGGCCAGCAATGCCAGCAACAGCGCGATGCGCCAGCCCCTGTTCAGTCCAAACGACGGCATTACCAAGAAGATGATCATCGCGAAGCTGGCATGGGCTTGCCACAGACTAATCATTTGAGACGCTCGGACAGCCAGGCATGGTTGAAGGAGACGTGTTTGATGAAGGTGTTGTTCCAGGTATAAACCAAGTGATACATCCCGTCGGGGCTGCGGATGAAGTACGGGTATTCATATTCAAACTCACACCCTTCGCTTTTACAGACGCGTTTGTCGAGGTTGTCGAGGAATTGCGCCTCTAGCGGTTGGCGGAGCTCGCCACTGGAATCGCGGAACTCTTTCCCGATGATTTCCTTGTAGGCGAGGGGTGAAAACGGATCACCCTCGGGATCCGGTGATTTGTCCAGATCGTGCACCAAGCGCCAATCGTCCATTTTCGCATCGGTGAGATATAGGCTCAGCTTGAAACGCCCCTCTTGCAGGTCATTGAGCGCAACCAGCAATCCGTGTTCGGGCGTCGCAACGGCCGCCAGCGAGGAATTGGGGTTCGAAGGATCGAGCGGATAAGGTTCGCTCCAGGTTTGCCCGGCATCCTCGGTGCGGCTCGCCAGGACTCGATGGTGGGTGTCGCCGGCATAGCGCAACAAGGCGATACCGCGCTGACCATCCAGCGGAACGACCGCGGGTTGCAACGAGTTATTGCCGTGGCTGATGCGGTATTTATCGATCACTTCACCGTCTGCGCTCAAGTACAGGTACTCGGCAAACTTGCCCAGAAATTCGTGGTAGACCGGCAAGCCGATGGAACCGTCGACATGGAACACCGGTGCCGACCGGACCAGGGTGCTGATGTTCAGGAAAGGTGAAGTGATCAATTGGCGCGGTGCCGACCAATTCACACCAAAGTCGTCTGAAACCATCACATTGACCGCGCTACCGGCCCAGCCGCCCATGGATACGGAGACGTAGAACAGCCACAGGCGATTGTCCGGCGCCAATGCAACGACCGGATTGCCCAGTTTGCGGATGTATTTTCGAGTGCTTTGCTGGGTTGATTCCCGGGTCGCCATGACCTGTTCCTCCCCCCACTCGCCGGTGCTCACGTTGAAACGGGCGGAGCGCACCTGCACATCGGCTGCGCCTTCGCGAGTGCCGGCGAACCAGACCGCCATCAGGCTACCGTCAGGCAAGGCAGTTACCGCCGAGGAATGCACGAAGTCCACCAACCCGGAGGAGGCGAAACGGCTGGTATAAACGGGCTTGGCCGCTTCATCCGCCTCAGGCAAAACCGGACTTGTCAGGGCAAAGGAAGAATGCTTGGGGGCAGGGTGGGTGAACCATGCGCCCGCAAAGAGGCAAGCCAGGGCAAGGTAAACACCGAGGGCAGGAATGCTGGGGAACTTTATGCGCATAACGAAGGCTTTGGCCTCTCATGGCCCGATAAAGCGCACAACCTAACACTCGGTAGTACAGGATCGGACTTTATGAGTTTCTATTGTGTAAGCAATTATTTATAGCGCTACTGCGCTGTCGGCGAATAAAGACTGATTGAGTTGCTGACACCACCGGCTTAGATGGTTTGCGCCTCGGACCAAGGTACTCGTCAGCCCTCTCCGCCACTGGTCGAAAAACTGGACCTGAACAGGGAGGAACCAGACAAAGTAGCTGAATTATCGGCTGAATTCACAATCGCACAGGCCGCTTGCGTTGTGATGGCGGGACCGTTTCTGGCCGAAACCAGCCTGATGCGAAAGACGGTTATCGGCCCAAAGAAACTATTTACGCGTTAGTTATGGGTTAACTGTGGTCAGGTTTTACTGCATATTTAATCCAGGTATCAAGCTCTGTAACCATTCTATTGACCTCACTATCTTTCTGTTCCGAGGGTCGAACAATAGCGTTCCAGGCGATATCAAGGCCGTCATTCAGGGCTGCCCACGCAAGCTCCCCACGCTCTAGGCTGGGGGTCACCAAATCGCGTTGCAATATGCTGATTCCGTATCCTGAGCGAACCAGTTCGACGATGGCTTCGATCAACTCCACAGTGATCATACGGCGTGGCAAGATGCTGGCGGGGGCAAAGAACCGATCATATTCCCAGCCACTTGCGCGATCAGTTGAGTACGTCACCAGGTTGTAAGTTTTGAAGTCTTCGGCATAAATGTTTTTCCTTCCTGCAAGGGGATGATCGGTTGCCATGATCGCAATCAAGTCGTCCCGGAAAAGTGGCAGTTTTGCTACACCACTAGGCACCATGCCGTCATCGATAATGGACACATCAAGCCTTCCTTGCATCAGACTCGCGTAAACGTCATTACGAGGTACGGTCACCAGTGTTATTTCGATGTCTGGCCGAAGGTTCGAGTAATGCTTGATGAATTTTGGAATCCAGCGAAACGGGCCGTAGGAGGTGACGCCCATACGCACAAAAGCCGTGACGCCTCCGGCCATCGACCTGGCTTCAGACTCGGCTTCATTCAGTATCGCAATGATGTCTTTGGCCGCCCGTTCCAGGCGCACACCGGCAGGGCTGAGTCTTAGTTTTCCGCCTGATCTTTCCGTCAGGCTCACACCTAGCCGCCGCTCGGCTTCGCGTATCCGGTGACTGACGGCTGAAGGTGTCAGCCATAAGCGCTCGGCAACCGCCGTTATCGAATCGACTTCCGAGAGGGTTTGCAGCATCACAAGGTGATCCAGTGTGAGTCTCATGGCGAGCGACCTGAAAATAATTCACGAAATTGCGTAAAATTATGAGCGTGACTTGTTTTTGGTGCCGATGCAATCTGAATCCAGCAGAGCCACCGGAGACCAACAAAAATGACTACCCTGCCTTTCGCACCTGCGCTATCACTGGACGACATCGTCGATCTCGAGCGTTACCCCATTACCGATCGCACCAATCCCGACTATCTCGCACTGGTCACTCACAGTCAGTCGTTGCTGGGACAAGAGGGCGTTGCGATCTTCCCGGGTTTCGTTCGCAATCCATCGGTTGTCGCAATGGCGGATCAGACGCTCGCCTTGCATTCGCACATGTTTCATTTTCGGGAAAACCACACGGTTTATTTCAAACCTCAAGATGAAAGCGTTGATCCAGAACACCCGCTACGACGGTTGATGAACACTGCAAAAGATACCGTCGCTTATGCTGATATCCCGGCCGATCATTTGATCAGGCAGATCTATGAGTCGGATGAAGTACTTTCTTTCATCAAAGATGTTTTGGATCTGGACACGCTCTATCGTCATGCAGATCCGTTGGCCGCCCTTAACTTGCAGGGCTTTACGGCGGGGCAGCAGTTGGGCTGGCACTTTGATCGTTCCGATTTCAGTGTCACGCTGTCCCTTCAGGCGGCGAGCGCCGGTGGGGATTTTGAGTACGTACGCATGCTGCGTAATGAAAGCGACGATTGCTATGAGGCGGTCAGACAGTTTCTCGATGACCCGAAAACACAACAGATAGAGGTTCTGCCTCAAGTGCCCGGCACCCTGACATTGTTCCGTGGTCGCTATTCATTACACCGGGTGACGCCGGTCGAAGGTGACAGGCTTAGGCTCAACGCGGTGTTTGCGTACGTGGATCAGCCCAATGTCGAATTCAGTGCCTATGCCCGCCAATTGTTTTACGGGCGTACCTCCGTAGATCCATTGGTTTAAGTTTCGCCAAAAACAATAAAAGCAATTGATTCACTTCTTCGCTTTACATGTTTGCGCACGCACCTGTCCATACTGAATCTGATGGGCTCGTTTGCTCCTGTGTCGCACACAACAGTTCGCTGCCCCCAATAATAATGATTCGGAGCGTCTGATTATGAAAAACAGGAAGAGTTTGCTGGCCTCGTTACTCACCCTTGGCTTGCTCGTCGGTAGTGCTTCAAGCCAGGCTTCAGGATGGTGTGAATCGGGCAAACCGGTGAAATTTGCCGGTCTGAATTGGGAGAGCGGGATGCTCCTCACCGATATCATGATGATCGTGCTCAAGGAGGGCTACGGCTGTGCAACAGATCAGTTGGTGGGTAACACCATCATTCTTGAGACTGCTTTGGCCGGCAACGACATTCAAGTGTTTGGCGAAGAGTGGATGGAGCGCAGTGAAGTCTGGAAAAAAGCTGCGGCCGCTGGAAAGGTTGTCGGGGTTGGCGCTCCGATCATCGGTGCGACTCAGGGCTGGTATGTACCGCGCTATGTCGTTGAGGGGGACGCAAAGCGCAATAAGCCAGCACCCGCACCAGACCTCAAAACAGTCTCTGACCTGAGCAAATACCCGAAGGTTTTTCGAGATTCGGAGGAACCGTCTAAAGGGCGCTTCTATAACTGCCCTGCTGGTTGGATTTGTGAGCAGGACAATACCGAGATGCTGAAAGAGTATGGTCTTGAAAACACGTTCACGAATTTCCGTCCGGGAACCGGTGCCGCATTGGATGCGGCTGTCCTGTCCAGCTATAAACGCGGTGAGCCGGTACTGTTTTACTACTGGTCACCGACTCCGCTAATGGGTCAGATCGATGCGATAAGACTGGAAGAGAAGACCGGGGCCAACAAAAACGTCATTACCATGGTTGGACTCTCCAAGCCTTTTCATGAACAAGCTCCCGAACTGGTCGCGGTGCTGGAGAAGGTTAATATTCCTATCGATATGTTGAACCAGAACCTGGCGAGGATGGCCAAGGAGCGCATCGAATCACCGAAGCTGGCCAGGTTGTTCCTTAAGGAACACCCGGAAGTCTGGCATGCCTGGGTCGATGAAGCCGCTGCAAAAAAGATCCAGGCATCACTCTAGTCGGCCACGAGGGCAAGGACGCCCGCCCTTTGTAACGCCCCTCTGAACACATTCTTTTTACTGATTTTTACTGCTTCTACACAGAGGCGGCCCCCTCTTTGCGTCCGGGAATTACAAACATGATCAAATCACGAGCGGCCGTTGCCTTCGCGGCAAACCAGCCTCTTCAAATTGTCGAAATCGATGTGGCTACGCCACAGTTCGGCGAGGTACTGGTACGCATTGTTGCGACAGGAGTGTGCCATACCGATGCGTTTACCCTGTCCGGTGCCGATCCCGAAGGGATCTTCCCCGTCATTCTTGGCCACGAAGGTGGCGGTATCGTCGAAGCAATTGGCGAGGGGGTCACTTCACTGGCGGTGGGCGATCATGTGATCCCTCTCTATACCCCGGAATGTGGCGACTGCAAATTCTGCAAGTCAGGGAAAACCAACCTCTGTCAGAAAATTCGTGCGACTCAGGGGAAAGGCCTGATGCCAGACGGCACCAGCCGCTTTTCCTACAACGGCCAACCGCTGTTCCACTACATGGGTACCTCGACCTTTTCCGAGTACACGGTGCTGCCGGAAATCTCGTTGGCCAAGATTCCGAAGGAGGCTCCGCTGGAGCAGGTTTGCCTGCTCGGTTGCGGTGTGACGACCGGCATCGGCGCGGTACTCAACACCGCAAAGGTGGAAGAGGGCGCCAGCGTGGCCATCTTCGGTCTGGGCGGCATTGGCCTGGCAGCCATAATCGGTGCCTCCATGGCCAAGGCCGGTCGAATAATCGCGATCGATATCAACCCGGCCAAGTTCGAGATTGCCCGGCAGCTGGGTGCTACCGACTTCATCAACCCCAAGGATTACGACGCACCGATCCAGGACGTGATCGTCGAGATGACGCAAGGTGGTGTGGACTACTCATTCGAATGTATTGGCAACGTCAATCTCATGCGCGCTGCCCTGGAGTGTTGTCACAAGGGTTGGGGGGAGTCAGTGATTATCGGTGTCGCCGGCGCGGGCCAGGAAATCAGTACTCGACCGTTCCAGCTAGTGACCGGTCGCGTCTGGCGCGGCTCCGCTTTTGGAGGCGTAAAAGGTCGCAGCGAATTACCCACTTATGTCGAGAAGGCTCAGACCGGCGAAATCCCGCTAAACACCTTCATCACTCATACCATGGGGCTTGAAGACATCAACAAGGCCTTCGAGTTGATGCATGAAGGCAAGAGCATACGCACTGTTATCCATTTCGATCGCTGATAGAACCGCCCCGGCGTACATCGTCAATCGAGCAGCGCCCGGTCGAACTGCATTGCCCATCCCCTGTGTTATCAAAGAGAGAATCAAAATGAGCATCTTCACTCATGTCACCGTCGGTACCAATGATCTGCAAAAGGCCCGCCGTTTTTACGACAATGTACTCGGCGCACTCGGCCAGAAACGCATCGCTGATCTGGATGAAAATGGCTCGATCTGGGGGGAGAACGCCCCTTCCTTCTTCGTGCTGAAACCGGCAAACGGCGCGCCTGCCAGTGTTGGCAACGGCGTCACTGTCAGCTTTGAAGCCCCGGATCGCGCAGCCATCGACGCCTTCCACGCGGCAGCTCTGGCCTGCGGCGGTACCGACGAAGGCGCACCCGGACCACGGGGCTGGGCGCCTGATGCTTACGCCGCCTATGCCCGAGATCTGGACGGTAACAAACTGGCCGCGTACTGTTTCAAGCCTGCCTAAGGGGCAAGCCTCTCATTCAAAAGGTGGTTTTCATCGTCAGGTACACGGCGCCACGATCCTCAATCGTTGCACCAACACCGGAGAAGGACGAGTAGCCACCGGCGTAACAGGCGTAGTTTTCGTTGCCGCTAAAGGCGTTTGGAGTAGAGCCATCGCCACCCGTCGGGCCGGTGCTCACGCCACTTGTATTGCACTTGTCGGTTTGGCCGAAGGCGTCCACGTACTTCAGGTCGACAAAGTATTTGTTGTACACGACCGCACCGAGGCCGATGGCATAGTTGCCGGTGTCCTTGGCACCGCCACCGGACACCGGTGACACGCCGGCGAGGCCGACGTTGACGGACACTGGCGCGTTGAGGTCAACACCGGGGAACACCTGGTACCAGGTCGGTGTGAAGTTGACCGCGACGCCCCAGTTGTCCCGGGTCGGCTGGTCGATGCCGCGATAGGTGTCTTTACCTTTGTAGAGCGCTTCGTTCTTGTCATCGAGCTTGAGCAGGTTGCTGTAGTACAGCTCGCCCAGCACGGTTGCCGAATCGAACAGCGGCGTTTTCGGCAGGGGCAACAGACCGTTCAGCGTCCAGTGCAAGGTGTCGCCGGTGGCGCTCATGCTGTCGCCGCGGCTCGGGGTGTCGTAGATCACACCCGTGGACGCCGTGCGCGCCGGTAACAGGCCGAGGCCTTGGCCCAGGCTCAGCGGGCTGGTGGAGCTGACGATGGCCGGGATACTGGCCAGCGGCATGTTGTGACGCACGTTCAGGTCCGACCCCACACTCACAACGCCAACATCCTTGGACAGACTCAGGCCGAAAATCTGAATGTTGTCGGCATAGGCCAGTTGATAGGTGGCGGTGCTCAACGAGTTGAGCGTGTTGACCAGCGCCGGCCCTTGCCCGGCTGGCGGGGTGCCGTTCGGGTTGGCCGAGGAGATGCCTCTGGTATCCAGCCAGGCCTGCGGCAGGATGTCCGAGGTTTCGCGGTAGTAAACGCCGAGCGTCCCGTCCAGCCAGGCCGGCGACCACTTGGCCATCACGCCCCAGTCACCGCTGTTGTGCGGGTTCAGGTCGTTACCGCGACGCACGTTGGTCAACGCGTCGCACGGTGCCAGGCCACAACCCAGCGGACTGCCCGGAACCACGGCGTTGGTGTTGCCCAACAGGAACGATTTGGCGCCAAAGCCCACCAGATCGGAACCACCGTAGTAGGTGCCCGCTTCAGGCAGGCGAGCGGCGTCCCAATCCAGGAAATACTGCGCACCCACGGTCAACTCGGAGTTCACGGTGAACGACATCGACAACTGGTTACGCGGAACGAACAACTCCTTGGCTTCCGTACCCGGCGACGCCGCCAGCTTGGCCAGGTCGAGGCCGGACTGGCCGTAGCTGATCGAGTGCACCGGGTTGAGAATGGTCTCGCCCCAGAACACGTTGTGCTGACCGGCCTTGGCGCTGAACAAAGACTCTTCGCCCACTTCGGTGCTGTAGAACACGAACGCATCGAGAATTTCGCCAGACGGACCGGTGTAATAACGCTGGGCGTAGTTGCTCAGGTGCGGGCTGCCAAAGCCGACGTTGTCGTTGGTGACGCCGGCCAGACGTGGGTCGTTAGCGACCAGACCGGACCTTGAATCATTGCCGTTAACGAACGGGTTGGAGTTGGAACCGGTGTTTTCATACGCCTTGTCGTACCAGCTGGCAGCACTGACGCGAAAGCCCATGGCGTTCTTGTAGACCACGTCCATCTCGGTCAACAGGTCGACACGGTTGGTGATGTTGGTTCCGGACTTGCGGAAGTTATAGTCGCCATCGTTGTTGTTTGGCGTCCCCAACATGCGCTTGTCGGTGCTTTCGGTGCGCACACCGTAGTTGTACCTGACGGTGTTATCGATACGCGCGGTCCAGTCCGGATTGCCCGTATCCAGTTCAACTGCCTGGGCGGTCGGCATGGAAGCCGCCAGGATGGCCGAAGCCAGCAGGGTGTAACACGAAACCGTGAACCCTTGACGCTTATTGTTGGGCATTACGTGTCTCCGCCTGCTTGTATTTTTTTACAAGCGTAGCGACATTCCCGCACTCCTTGTTCCACGAAATTTCCGTGATGACCTCTTTCCACGGGTCAAGGCACCGAATATGGCCGCGGAGTAAAAAATTCACAGATCAACGGTGTTGAAATAAATATTCCACTGATTTAGTCTCGATCCTGCGTTGTACGAAATCAACCGCTGTTAGCACCTAAAAAAACAAACAATCGGGAGCAAACATGAAAGCGAAAGTGATGTTGGGATTATTCATGACGGCCGCCGTTTCACTGCCAGCCTGGGCCGCTGACTGGACCGTAGGTGCTAACGTTGGCAACGTGCCTTGGGAGTTTCAGGATTCCAAAGGTGAGTTTGTCGGCTTCGAAGTCGATGTTGTAAAAGAGGTGGCTAAACGCGCCGGAAAAAGCGTCGAGTTCGTCAACATTCCTTTCAACGGCCTGTTCAGTGCCGTGCAATCCAAACGTGTCGACATCGCTATTTCATCGATCACCATCACCCCGAAACGTCTCGAGTCGGTAGCCTTTGCGCAGCCTTACTTCGACAGCGATCAGTCCCTCACCGCACTGACTACGTCCAAGGTCAAGAGCCTGGCCGATATGAACGGCAAGGTTGTTGGTGTCGACACCGGCTCGACAGGTGACATGTGGATAGGCCAACACAAGGACGATTACAAGTTTGAAGATGTTTCGCGTTACGAAGGGCTTTCCCCGGCGATGCTCGATCTGGGTTCGGGGCGAATCGATGGCTACCTCAGCGACATTCCGGCGGTTCTTTATTACATCAAGGACAAACCGCAGTATTCCATTGTTGCGCGAATTCCCACCGGCGAACGCTATTCGCTGATGCACGCTAAAGGCTGGGAAATGAGCGATCAGGTCAACGACATCATCAGCAAGATGAAAGAAGACGGCACACTCGGAAAAATCCACAAAGAATGGTTCGGCGCCGAAGCTGGTAAAGATTCGAGCACGATGCAAGTGACCGCTGTCCTCAAGTAAGCCCTGCTGATGATGCATGCAAGTGGCGGCGCCCGTTCGCCATTTGTATTGACCGAGGTATCCCATGGATCTTTTGCAGACATTTTTTAACTGGAATGTGCTCGTCGATTCGCTGCCGTTGATGATGCGCGGTCTGGGCGTGACGATTGTGCTGGGGGTCGTGAGCATCGCCTTGGGCCTGGTGGGCGGGCTTCTTCTGGCGTTGCTGCGGTTGTACTCCTACACACCCGTTCGAGCCCTTGCACGTATCTACATCGATATCATGCGCTCCATTCCATTGCTGGTTTTGCTGGTACTTATCTATTACGCGTTGCCTTTTGTCGGCATCCGACTGTCGTCTTTTGCAGCCGCCGCCAGTGCGCTCTCGCTTGTCTCTTGCGCCTACAGTGCGGAGATATTTCGCTCGGGCATCGAGGCCATTCCCCGTGGCCAGTTCGAAGCATCGGCCTCTCAAGGCATGAGCTTTTTCAATACCATGCGCGACGTTGTCTTGCCGCAAGCCATCCGCATCGTCATGCCGCCCATGACCAGCAATTGCATCAACGTGATGAAAGACACAGCGCTCGCCTCGGTGGTAGCGATGCCTGACTTGCTGAAGCAGGCGACCCAGGCGCAGGCACTGGCTGCCAACCCGACACCGCTGGTTGGGGCCGCCTTGCTGTACCTGTTGCTGCTGTTGCCGCTGGTACAAATGGTCAGCTGGGTTGAGCGTCGTAACGCCTCTGGAGGAAAAACCGCATGAGCACGTTGATCGACATCGAAAAGCTCGACAAGTATTACGGCAATTTCAAAGCGTTGAGCGATATCAACCTGCAGGTTGAAGAGGGTGAAGTGGTGGTCATTCTTGGCCCGTCCGGTTCGGGAAAATCGACCTTGATCCGCTGCATCAATCTGCTTGAAGACTACCAGCAAGGCCATATCCGCGTGGCGGGTGAGCGGGTCGAAAACGGCCCGCGACTGGCCGCCATCCGCAGTGAAGTAGGCATGGTGTTTCAGAGTTTCAACCTCTATCCGCACCTCACTGTTCTCGACAATGTGTCGCTGGCGCCGATCCGTGTTCGCGGTCTGAGCCGGCGTGACGCGCATGCGCGGGCCAAGGAATTATTGGTGAAGGTCGGCATGGGCGATCACGCGCACAAATACCCGAGCCAATTGTCTGGCGGCCAACAGCAGCGTGTTGCCATTGCCCGCACCATGGCCATGGAACCACGCGCGATTCTGTTCGACGAACCGACGTCGGCACTGGACCCGGAAATGGTTGGTGAGGTACTCGATGTCATGCAAAACCTCGCTCGTTCCGGCGTCACGATGGTCGTGGTCACTCATGAAATGGGCTTTGCCCGTCGGGTCGCTGACCGGGTGATCTTCATGGAAAGTGGACGCATTGTTGAGCAGAACATCCCTGAACCGTTTTTTACCGCACCTCAAGAACCCCGCACACGAGCGTTCCTGCAGGCCATCTTGCATCATTGAATCCGGCTGGAGAAAGTAGAGTGAATCCTCTCGATATTGATTACGTTCGCAAGCAATTTCCAGGTCTGGCCGATGGCTATGCCTACATGGATAACGCCGGAGGTTCGATGGTGCTGGGCGCCGTAGCTGAGCGGGTCGTTGATTACATGCTCAACAGCAGCGTGCAACTGGGCGCTTCCTACCAACCTTCCGTCGACGCTGGGGCGCGAGTGATGCAGGCGCGTCACTCGGTGATGCAGTTGATCAACGCCGAGCATCCCGAAGAAGTGATCATGGGCGGTTCGACCACCCACTTGTTGCAAATACTGTGTCGCGCCATCGCTCCGTCAATCGTTCCGGGCGATGAAATCATCGTCACCAATTGCGACCACGAGGCGAACATCGGCCCATGGGTCAAGATTTGCGAAAGCCGCGGTGCGACCCTGCGCGTTTGGCAGGTCAACCAGGACAGTTGTGAGCTGGAGCTGGATGACCTGCAGGTCTTGCTCAATGACAAAACCCGTTATGTGGCCATGACGCATACCTCGAATATTCTCGGCTCGATCAATCCAGTCGCCGAGGTTGCGCGACGTGTCCATGCGGTAGGCGCCAAGTTGTGTGTGGACGCCGTCGCTTATGCGCCACACCGACTGGTTGATGTGCAGTCCAGCGGTGCCGATTTCTACGTCTACAGCTTCTACAAAACCTTCGGTCCACACTTTGCTGTGCTCTGGGGACGTCGTTATCTGTTGCTGGAGTTGCCGAGCCTTAACCATTTCTTTATCGGCCAGGATGTAGTGCCTTACAAATTGCAGCCGGGCAACGTCAACTATGAGTTGTCCTTCGGTTGCATTGGCATTACCGACTACCTGCTCGACATCAGCACTCGGCTTGACGCGCAAGGCAGCGAGCGCAAGTGCATGCAGGCTGCGTTCGATGCCTTCGAGGTGCAGGAAGATTTGCTCGCCGAGCGTCTGCTGGCATTTTTGCGCCAGCGCGAGGGTGTTCGGATCATTGGCAAGGCGCATACCCGCAATCGAGTGCCGACGATCAGTTTCGTGGTCGAGGGCGTTCAGTCCGAGGCTGTTGTGCGCAGGGTCGATGAGCACCGGATTGGTATCCGCTATGGTGACTTCTATGCACGGCGACTGATCGAAGCCCTTGGGCTTGACCGGTTTGGCGGGGTAGTGCGGGTGTCGTTGGCGCATTACAACACGCTGGAAGAAGTCGACCGGCTCATCACGGCGCTGGATCAAGCCATCACGGCGTTACGTTGATCGACGCACACACCTTTTATTTTAACGAGCCTTCCCTATGGCCTTACCTGAAACCCTTGCAGAGCTGCGTGACAGTATCGCGGCCCAGCACGAACAACTGACCGGTCGCCTGCGCGATGCTGCACGATTCCTGATCGACAACCCGCAAGAGATCGCACTCAGCACGGTGGCCGAACTGGGTAAGCGTTCAAACATCGCACCGTCGGCTTATATTCGGCTGGCGCAGGCCCTTGGCTTTTCCGGTTTCAAGGATTTGCAGCGGTTGTTCCGCGCACCGCTGCAACAGGCTGCCGACACCCACTATAGCGAGCGAATCCGCCACTACGGTGGTGAGACGTTGCTGGAAGATCCGAGTGATGTCGGCGGGATTTTGCGGGAGTTCAGCCAGGCCAATATCGTTTCTCTGGAGCACCTGGCGGAAGGCGGTGAACAGGCCAATATCGAAGCGGCTATCGCCCACTTGCAAGCCGCTCGGACCACCTTCGTCATCGGCATGCGCCGCGCTTTTCCGGTTGCCGCGTACCTCAGTTATGCATTGAGCCGCGTCGGTCAGCGCACCGTGCACATCAGCGGCGCTGGCGGCACGTTGCCCGAACAGGTCAGTGCCATTGCCGATGATGATTTGTTGATCGCCGTCAGCTTTCCGCCGTACGCCCATGACACCGTTGAGGCCTGTCGTCAGGCGAGGGAAGCGGGTGTGACGCTGGTTGCGATCACTGACAGCGTGCTCAGCCCTATCGGACAGATGGCCGATACGGTCATTGAGGTCAACGACGCCGAGTTACTTGGCTTCCGTTCTCTCACGGCTTCGTTCTGCATTGCACAAACCCTGGCCATGGGGCTGGCCTTCCGCGAGTGGGGCTCCCTCAGTCATGACCGGTTGAACGATATCGACTGTTAAACCCCTGTTTCCACCATTTATCCATTAGCCAGAATTTCAGGAGTTCATCCCGATGGTTTCACCTGCCCGCGATTTGATCGGTTACGGTAAACAACGCCCCCAAGGCACTTGGCCCAATGGTGCACGTTTGGCCATCAGCCTCGTTATCAACTATGAAGAAGGTTCCGAGCGTTCGCTGGCCATGGGTGATCCGGACCAGGAGTCGATGACCGAATGGGGCAGCTATTCAATACCCGACGGCACACGCAATCTGGCGATGGAGTCGATGTATGAGTACGGTTCTCGCGTCGGGATCTGGCGAATTCTGGATATCCTCGATCAGCAATCGGTTCGTGCGACGTTTCATGCGTGCGCAGTGGCCTTTGAACAAAACCCCGATGTCGCACGTGCGGCGGTGGTCGGTGGTCATGAAATTTGCAGCCACGGTTATCGCTGGGAGGAAGTCTTTCGTCTGACCGAAGAGCAGGAGCGTGAACACATGCGCCTGGCAATCGAGTCATTCGAACGCACCTGTGGCAAGCGTCCTGTTGGCTGGTATTGCCGGTATGGTGCCAGCGTCAACACACGTCGTCTGGTCGTGGAAGAGGGCGGCTTTCTCTACGATTCCGATGCCTACAACGACGATGTTCCCTACTTTGTCGAGGTTGAGGGTCAGCGTCACCTCGTGGTGCCTTACACCGCCGACGTGAATGATTTTCGCTACTGGAACTCTCCGGGGCTTTCCCAGGCATCGGACTTTTTCGAGTACATGAAAGAAAGCTTTGAGGTCCTTTATGAGGAGTCGGCTGAAGGACCCCGCATGATGTCGATCGGGTTGCATCCACGCATGGTGGGCCGTCCAGGGCGGGTGAGGGCGATAAAGCAATTCATCGAGTATGCCAAGCAACACGGTGGGGTCTGGTTCGCCACGCGTGAAGAAATCGCTCGTGCCTGGCTTGAGCGCAGTTAAAGGGATGGCCGTGGTCGCAGGAATTTGAAATGCACGGCGTTGCCCGGCAGAATCGCGTCCCGATCTGTCCAAAGGTGCCGGACGTTCGTGATGAAAAGGAACTGCAGTTGAACGAACAGACATTGTCCATGCGCCTGGAACGCGTGGCGGCGCATGTGCCAGCAGATGCGCGCCTGGCCGATATCGGCTCGGATCACGGCTACCTGCCGGTGGCGTTGATGCGCCGGGGCGACATCGCGGCGGCGGTGGCCGGAGAGGTGGCATTGACGCCGTTCCGCTCGGCCGAACGTACCGTGCGTGAGAACGACCTCGACCAGCGGATCACCGTGCGCCTGGCCAATGGCCTGGCGGCGATCGAACCGGGAGACGGGATCACGGCGATCAGCATCTGTGGCATGGGCGGCGAGACGATCCGCGACATCCTCGACAGCGGCAAGGCGCGCCTGAGTGGCGAGGAGCGCCTGATCCTGCAGCCCAACGGCGGCGAGCAGCCACTGCGCCAATGGCTGATGGAAAATGGCTACCGCATCCTCTGCGAGGAAGTGCTGCGGGAAAACCGCTTCGACTACGAAATCATCGTCGCCGAGCGCGACGCGCCGATGATGTACACCGCCGAGGAGCTGTATTTCGGCCCGCTGCAGATGCAGGCACGCAGCCCGGCGTTCCTGGTCAAGTGGCAGCGCCTGCTGCGCGAAAAGCAGCGGACCCTGAACAGCTTTGCCCAGGCGCGGCAGGCTGTGCCCGAGGAAAAGGTGCAGGACATCGCTCGACAGGCCCGGTGGATCACCGAACTGCTGGCTTGAGCCCGTCCAGGGTGTCTGGGTACTGATGCCGACATTCAGAGCTTTTATTGACGGGGGGCAGCGGAGTCCAATCGCTTTGATGGATTAATCTGAAGTGAACTATTTACCTTGTATACGGGAAACCATATATTCGCTGGCTCGTATATGAGCTGAGACTTCAACCTGACCAGCAAAGCCCGTGTGCTTTCGCAGGTAAGCGTTTCGATCAGCCATCACTCTCTTGGTCAAAAACAACTACTGAGAAACGATATGGCTGCCCCTCTGACACCGACCACTGTTTTCAAATGCCTGGCTGACGACACTCGGGTCCGCACGATGATGCTCATCACCCGTGAAGGAGAGCTGTGTGTTTGCGAACTGACCTGCGCGTTGAATGAGAGTCAGCCAAAAGTCTCCAGACACCTCGCGCAGCTGCGCAGTTGCGGTTTTCTGTCGGACCGTCGGCAAGGCCAATGGGTGTATTACCGACTGCACCCAAATCTCCCTGATTGGGTCCATCAAGTGCTGACCACTGCGCTCGAAAGCAACCAGCATTGGTTGAGCCCTGACGCCAAACGCCTTGAAGAAATGGGTGACCGTCCTGAGCGGGCGCTGGCCTGCTGCGAAAGCTGAATCGCCGATTCCCCCTCATTGCATACATCGGCCAGTTCGACACCCAGTCGAACTCCCACTGACAACAGCTACAGAGCACAACAACATGACAATCAAAGTTGGCATCAATGGTTTTGGCCGGATCGGTCGCCTCGCTTTGCGAGCCGCCTGGAGCTGGCCGGAGTTTGAGTTCGTGCAGATCAACGATCCAGCAGGGGATGCGGCGACTCATGCGCACCTGCTGAACTTCGATTCGGTACACGGCCGTTGGAATTACCAGGCCGATTCCGAGGGCGACAGCCTCGTCATCGACGGCGAACGCATCAAGGTAACGGCCAACAAGGCGATTGCCGACACTGATTGGTCGGGCTGCGATCTGGTGATTGAAGCCAGCGGCAAGATGAAGACCGTCGCTGTGCTTCAGGGCTACCTCGATCAAGGCGTGAAACGTGTGGTGGTCAGCGCCCCGGTGAAGGAAAAAGGCGCGTTGAACATCGTCATGGGCGTCAATCATCAGCTGTTCAATGCGGGAGAGCATCGCATCGTCACGGCGGCGTCATGCACTACCAATTGCCTCGCTCCAGTCGTCAAAGTGATCCACGAAAAGCTGGGTATTCGTCACGGCTCGATCACCACGATTCACGACCTGACCAACACCCAGAGCATCCTCGATCAGCCGCACAAGGATCTGCGCCGTGCGCGTGCTTCGGGTATGAGCCTGATTCCGACCAGCACCGGCTCGGCCACCGCCATCGCTGAAATTTTTCCGGAATTGCGCGGACGCCTGAATGGTCACGCCGTTCGCGTGCCGCTGGCCAACGCTTCGCTGACTGACTGTGTCTTTGAAGTCGAGCGGGCCACCACGGTCGAAGAGGTCAATCAGTTCCTCAAGGACGCTTCCGAGAACGAGCTGAAAGACATTCTCGGATTCGAAGAGCGTCCACTGGTGTCCATCGACTACCGTACCGACCCACGCTCATCGATCATCGATGCGCTATCGACCATGGTCATCAACGGCACCCAGGTCAAACTCTATGCTTGGTACGACAACGAATGGGGCTATGCCAACCGCACCGTCGAGCTGGCCAGAATGGTCGGTCTGGCTGTCTAAGGAGCGGCAATGAAAGCGTTGTCAGCCCTCGCTCCGCAAGTGCGGCAGTACTTGCTCGTCACGGGCAACTACTGGGCCTTCACCCTCACCGACGGCGCCTTGCGCATGTTGGTGGTGCTGCACTTTCACGCGTTGGGTTACAGCCCACTTCAAATCGCGGCGTTGTTTCTGTTCTACGAACTCTTTGGCGTGATCACCAACCTGGTGGGTGGCTACCTCGGCGCCCGGCTGGGTCTGAACCGAACCATGAACATCGGGCTGGGCATTCAGGTCGCGGCGCTGTTGATGCTGACGGTTCCCGTGGCCTGGCTAACCATTCCATGGGTGATGGGCGCTCAGGCGTTGTCCGGGATTGCCAAAGACCTGAACAAGATGAGCGCCAAAAGCTCCATCAAGCTTCTGGTTCCGGATGGGCAGCAGGGCAAGCTCTACCAGTGGGTGGCGATCCTCACCGGCTCGAAGAATGCACTTAAGGGCGTCGGCTTCTTTCTGGGCGGAGCCTTGCTGGCATTGATTGGCTTCAAAGGCGCCTTGCTGGCCATGGCAGGTGGCCTTGCGCTGATTTGGCTCAGCAGCTTGATCCTGTTGAAGAAGGACCTGGGAAAAGCGAAAGCCAAGCCGAAGTTTCGCGACATCCTGTCCAAGAGTCGGGCGATCAATATCCTCTCGGCAGCGCGGATGTTCCTGTTCGGTGCCCGTGATGTCTGGTTCGTGGTGGCCTTGCCGGTGTACCTGAGCAGTGTCTTGGGCTGGGACTTCTGGAAGGTTGGCGGGTTTCTTGCGGCCTGGGTGATTGGCTATGGCATCGTGCAATCCTTCGCGCCCAACATCACCGGAAAGAAGCGTGGGCACGTACCGGATGGTCGTGCGGCGTTTCTTTGGGCTCTTGCACTGGCGGGCCTGCCAGCGGCCATTGCTCTCGGGCTGAACAGCGGGTTGTCGCAACAGGTAGTGCTGCTGGGTGGGCTGATGGTTTTTGGCGTGCTGTTCGCGGTGAATTCGTCGCTGCACAGCTACCTGATCGTGTCTTACGCCAAGGAAGACGGCGTGTCGCTGGATGTGGGGTTTTATTACATGTCGAACGCCATGGGGCGGTTGATAGGCACGGTGCTTTCCGGCTGGGTTTACCAGGTGTCTGGGCTGGGGGCGTGCCTATGGATATCAAGTGCATTCGTGCTGCTTGCAGCTTTGATTTCAATTGCATTGCCCCGTCACGCGCTGAGTGAATAACGGCTTCGGGCGATAGCAGACATGACTTTCCATGCTCTCCAAATCCCCTGAACAGGAGCGGTCAGATATCAGCGCCCTGGCGTAGAATCCCAAAACCGCGCCCCCCCATCCGAGATGGACCCTCCATGCAAACCCCCGCCCAATCAACCCCGCTTTGGAAAACCTACCTCCTTTTCCTCGCCCCGATGGTCCTGTCGAACTTCCTTCAGTCCATGTCAGGCACCGTCAACAGCATCTACATCGGCCAGATGCTCGGCACCCAAGCCCTGGCGGCCGTATCAGGCATGTTCCCCATCGTTTTCTTCTTCATCGCCTTGGTGATCGGCTTGGGCGCGGGCGCCAGCGTGTTGATCGGCCAGGCCTGGGGCGCGCGCGAGTCGCATCTGGTGAAGACCATTGCCGCGACCACTTTGCTGTTGGGCGCAATGATAGGTCTGTCCGCCGCGGTGCTGGGCAGTGTGTTCGCCAGGCCAGCCTTGCAGGGCTTGGGCACGCCGGCTGATGTGCTGGACGACGCGGTGTCCTACGCCCACGTGATGATGTTGATCATGCCGTCGCTGTTGGTTTACGTGCTGTTTACCCAACTGCTGCGCGGGGTGAGCGACACGCTGTCGCCGCTGATCGCGTTGGTGGTGTCGACGTGTATCGGGTTGGCACTGACGCCGGCGTTGATTCGTGGGTGGTTCGGGTTGCCGATGATGGGGATTCAGAGTGCGGCGTATGCCGGGTTGGCCGGTAACTTGTCGGCGATGGGGTGGCTGGCGTGGCGGTTGATTCGCAAGGGGCATCCTTTGGCGCCGGATCGGGAAATGTTTGCGGCGATGAAGCTGGATCGGGCGATTCTTGGCAAGGTGTTGCGCATCGGCTTGCCGACCGGGTTGCAGATGGTGGTGTTGTCGGTATCGGAGCTGGTGATTCTGGCGCTGGTGAACCAGCACGGTTCGCAGGCGACGGCGGCGTATGGGGCGGTGACGCAGATCGTCAATTACGTGCAGTTTCCGGCGCTGTCGATTGCGATCACGGCGTCGATTCTCGGGGCTCAGGCGATTGGGGCAGGGCGCCTGGAGCGCATGGGGCCGATTTTGCGCACGGGGTTGTTGATCAATGTGTGCCTGACCGGTGGGTTGGTGGTGTTGGGTTACTTGTTGTCGCACTGGTTGTTGGGGCTGTTTCTGACGGATGACTCGACGCGGGCAATGGCCGAGCACTTGTTGCACATCATGCTCTGGAGTCTGTTGGTGTTTGGCTTCCAGGCGATTGTCGGCGGCATCATGCGCGCCAGCGGCACGGTGTTGGTGCCGATGGCGGTGTCGATTTTTTGCGTGGTGTTGGTGCAGTTGCCTGTGGCGTATGTGCTGGACGGGCATTTTGGTTTGCAGGGCGTGTGGATGGCGTTTCCGGTGGCGTATCTGGGGATGCTGGCGTTGCAGACCGCGTATTACAGCTTCGTTTGGCGGCATCAGAGAATCCAGCGATTGGTGTAAGTGGCGCCGCTTGATGTCGGCCACAGTCAGGCCGACAATTCTCTGGGACTGCGTGATGAAACCGACGGGCGTAATCGCCTGAGGAGGTTTTCAAATGAGTCCCCCATCGCACATCGTTTTACAGGACCGGGCAGCGGCTGGTCGGCATCTGGTGGCGCCGTTGCTCGCTTACGCTCATCGCCCGCAAGTGATCGTCCTCGCCTTGCCCCGTGGCGGCGTGCCGGTGGCCTATGAAGTGGCCACGGCGCTGGACGTTCGCCTCGACCTGATGCTGGTACGCAAGCTCGGTGTACCGTCGCACGAGGAGTTCGCCATGGGCGCGATAGCCAGCGGCGGCATCCAGATTCTCAATGAACAGGCGTTGCGGGCGCACCCGATTGATAAGGTTGCATTCGATGCGGTGGTCGCCCGGGAGACGCGGGAGCTGTTGCGGCGCGAGCAGGTTTACCGGGGAGCGCGCGCGCCTGTGCAACTCAAGGATCAAGTGGTGATTCTGATCGACGATGGCCTGGCGACAGGCGCCTCAATGATGGCCGCGATTCACGCAGCGCGGGTGCATGCGCCGTCTAGCATCGTGGTCGCGGTGCCGGTTGGGCCACCCGAGACAGTCGAGGCGTTGCGCAGTGAAGTGGATGAATTGATCTGCCCGCTCATGCCTGAGTGGCTGATGTCGATTGGGCATTGGTACATGGATTTTTCCCAGACCTCGGATGCGGAGGTCATCAGGCTGTTGCAACGGGCGTGGCGGAAAGAGGACTGCGCCGATTCACCCAGAGAGTTGCCAACGTAAAAAGTATGACTGTTTTAGTTGTTGTGTTCTGAATACGAGCCGCTCGCTTTTACACGCGCCTGGCGTGGCCAGCAACTAATGGATCCAATAAATTTATTGTGAAGTCTATGTAAATTCGCCAGACCAGTTGTCATGGGCCTATCAGGGAAGTTGATGACTTAGTCTCGGCGCGATAAGTCACAGATTCTAACTACCGTTTGTCGGTAGTGTGCTCAAAAAATGAACATTCGAGTATTCTGGGGCTCTCATTCTTCAGCAGTCATTTTTGATCTGCACCTGAATCCGTAGTAAAGAAGTGGAAAAGTGAACCTCATGTGCATTGAATGCTATGGGGATTTTTTTTACTGAAATCCGGGAGAAACACTTAAGCAGATCGTTGGTTCGCTGTGCGAATCAATGATATTAGCCGTGCCAAGTCTATGATTTGGCTTATCTTGAATCAGTAAGATCGAACAGGTGTTTTGGAATAAATACATAACCTGTAGAGCATCGATCAGTACTGTCGAATAAGGTGGAGAACGTACCGTGGCGATAAATACAATTATGAGCCTGATTGAAAATAAAGAATTCATGGAGTTCTTGCGATTGGGCGTTATTTATGTCCATTTAGTTGCGTGTTGTGTCGCCATTGGTTTGGTGTTGACCAGCGATATTGCGATGGTGAAAGATCTATTTAAGCGAAAAACATTTACGGAGCATGATAATGCTCACATGGAAAGTCTTCAGAAGTCTGTCAGTGTTGCGTTGATAGCCTTGTGGGTAACAGGTGCCGCGGTCATCGGTATCGATTACCTTGAAAAAGGCATGAACTACTTTATGAATCCAAAACTTCAAGCCAAAGTCATTATTGTCGCCTTGCTGACTTACAACGGTGTCGTATTGCATCGCCTGGTACTGCCTGCTCTGCAAAAGGCCGGCTCATTGCTCAATCTCGGGTTCAGCGCCCGGATGACGGCGCTGTTCTGCGGCTCGCTGTCGGCAGTATCCTGGATGTACGCGGCCATGTTGGGAGTCGGTCGTCCTCTGGCCTGGAAGTATTCCCTTACTGAACTATTGATGGCCTATCCGGTGCTGATTGCACTGGGTTTCCTGACGATGCTTGCGTTGACGCAGCGGGCGAAACAACCGGACTACGCCGTTGCGTCTCCGCGGACATTCGCAGGCGCTTGTTAAGTCGGTTAAGCGAGTAGACCTTACAGGCTTGTTCGGAGCCTGACAGAAGCGACCTCCTTTGTGCTGGGCAACTAATGCCAGCATCAAGGAGGTCGTTTTTGTTTTCCAGCCACCATCACCATGGCAGATGGGCGCCTAGTGGGTCTTGAGCCAATCCTGAAACCGGGTCGCGCCGATGATGGGGTTGGCGCCAGGTGTCAGTGACTGGTCATTGATCGGCGCACCAAAGTAAGGAACCGTGTCGTCCGCTACGGTTTGGCGCGGGTCCTTGGTGTGCTTCAGGTAATCGCTCGCGAACTCGACGAGAGGGCGGTTATCAGGTCCTGCCACTTCGACAGTCTGATTGACAGGTGCTTCTAGCGCGATATCGGTCAGCGCCGCCGCGACATCGGCCGAGGCTACCGGTTGCAACGCGGCGGACGTCAAGTGAATGGTGTCGCCTTCTTCACGCCCGGAGTGAGCAATGGCATGGATAAACTCAAAGCACTGCGTAGCCCGCAAAATGGTGTAGGGAATACCCGATTTCTTGATGAGATTTTCCTGCGCCATTTTTGCCCGGAAGTAACCGCTGTCGAGCATCCGTTCAGTGCCGACGACCGACAGGGCCACATGGTGTTTGACGCCGTCGAGCTTTTCCGCCGCGAACAGGTTGTGCCCGGCGGTTTCAAAAAAATGCAACGCCGCGTGGTCCTCGAAGGAGGGCGAGTTCGCGACGTCGACCACCACGTCGGCGCCCTTTAACGCCTCCTTCAGCCCTTCGCCGCTGATGACATTCACGCCGGTACTCGGTGACGCCGCGAAGGCCTCATGGCCCAGATCCTGCAAGTTTTTACAGACTTTGCTGCCGATCAGCCCGGTACCTCCGATAACGACGATCTTCATGTCCTGTCTCCCGCCGTGGTGAGTGCAGCAATTATTAAACACCCGCAAAGGTGGCAGGATCGGGCGTTGATCCGGATTGGCCGACAGGTGGTCGCCAGTCAGCACGGCAGGTGGAAGAATTGGTGGTTCTTTGCTTTAGTCCACCTATCGCTGGCGTAGGTGTGCGGGCGTTTCGGCTCATGACCGGACGCCTTGACCGGAGAATCCCATGACTTTTCGATTCCCGCGGCTCGCTGTTCTGGCTGCCTTGCTCACTGTCGGCGCCTTGCCCTGCGCGCAAGCGGTCCAGTACACGCAGGTCAATCAGACTGCGAGCAAAATCTCCTTCACGTACAACCAGTTCACCTCGCGGGTATACGGTACTTTTGGCGAGTTCGAGGCCAAACTTGATTTCGACACGGCCAACCCCGCAGCGGCCCATGCGTCGCTCACCATCCAGCTCGACAGCATCGATGCCGGCAGCAGCGAGGCCAACACTGAACTGCAAAAACCCGCCTGGTTCGATTCAGCGGCTTATCCGGTGGCGACCTTTGAATCAACCGGTGTGAAGGCACTTGGCGACAACAAGTACACAATCATCGGCAAACTGACACTCAGAGGCGTTACCCGTCAGGTGGCGGTTCCGGTCCAGCTGAAGGCGGAGAAGACCATCGGGATTTTCGATGGCCAGTTAACGCTCAAGCGAAGCGACTTCAAAGTCGGCGAGGGTGAATATGCTGATACCGTCGTTTCCGACGACATCAATATCCGGTTCAAGATGGTTGCGCCGCAGCAGTAACGAACGAGCTTCACGATTGGCGGCGTGATCTTTAGGCATGTGATTCGTTTGTTTACCCAGTTGGCAGGGTGTCACAATCGATTTTTTGTCACAGCATCATGATCAGGAGGATCAAATGGGTGGCCCAGGATATCGGCACGATCAGGAGACGTTCATCACCGCGCAAGTCCGTGGTGACCGATTGCGTCAGCTATTCCACCAATCCGTGTCGGCTGTGTTCGGCAGTTACCTGGCCGCGATCATGCTGTGTTGGCTGTGCTGGGAGCGTATTGATCACCGCGTCGTGTACGTATGGATCGTCCTGCTAAGCGCCTCGTCGTTGCTGCGCATCTTGATGTTTTTTGTCTATTTTCGTAGCCCGGAAAGTGAGCGCACACCTCAACGCTGGGAGCGGACCTATTGGGTAACGCTGATGTTGTCTGCCGGTATCTGGGGCGCAGGCGCTTTGGCGGTCATTCCGGCAAACGACCTGCTGGCCCAGTCGCTGGTCATGCTCTTCGCCGTCGGCATGTCGGTCAGTGCGGTGTCGTGTTACTCGTCCTATCGGTCCATGACGTTAGCGTCGATTGGCCTGGTGTTGTTGCCGTGTACCACGTGGCTGTTGTTTCAACCGTCGGCCCTGCAATTCGGTATGGCGCTGGCGGTCCTGGTGTTCGCCTCATTTGTCGTCAACGCGACTGGCAAACTGTCCGAAGCCCTGGAAGCGGCTTTTCGCCTGACCCGTGAAATGGAACTGGCGCACCGCATTTCCACACTCGCCGCACAAACCGATGAACTCACCGGGTTGAAAAACCGCCGGGCTTTTTTTGAGCGCGCGCAGCAATTGTTCAATGACTGCCAATACAAGCGGTTGCCACTGTGTGTGGTGATGCTGGATATGGATCACTTCAAGCACATCAATGACACCTACGGTCATCAGGTCGGCGACCAGGTATTGCGTCAAATGGGTGTCGTCATCAGTGGCTGTTTTCGCGAAAAGGACGTATACGGCCGGTTGGGTGGCGAGGAGTTCGCCATCCTGCTGCCGGACACGCCCATTGAGGTCGCCCTTAATCTTGCCGAGCAACTCATTCAGTCTATCGGTGGTTTGATGTCCGGCCCTGTCCACCGCATATCGGCCAGTCTCGGTGTCGCCTCAATGGCGTTCCACGACAATGATCTGCAAAGTTTGATGAACAATGCGGACAAAGCGCTTTATCGGGCCAAGGCACGCGGGCGTAATCAAGTGGCTGTTTCAGAGTAAGGGCGGGGCAGGGTGGGCCTGAACGAGCAAGGTTATGAAGTGTGTAGGGAGTGTTCGTCTGCCTGTTAAACATCTGCGCATCATGGTGGCGCAAATCACGGCGAAGCGGGTGCTGGATACGATTGAGCCACCCGTGTAACCGCCGTCCTGTGGCGAGGGAACAAACTCCCTCGCCACAGGGGCGCCTATCGATGCCGCTTTAACGCACGCTGATCGGCACCGTTATCGTCTTGCCAAGCGCAGACGTGACAGTGATGGTCGCGTTTGGCGCCGGTCCGGCACCGGAGGTCGCCACCAACACTCGCCACTTCGCACCCGTACCGACTTGCGTGAGCGTGGCCTTGCCCAGATTAAGCGGCCCGGCGGTAGTGGACGCGGTCACCGTCACGCTGTTGCCGGTAAAACGCGTGGTGGTCCCGGAAATATCCCAGGTGTAGCGATTGCCGGTACGAACGGTGACGAAAGCGCTGGTGACCGCCAGAGTCTCGTTGGCCGCTGCAGCGGTGACATTGACGGACACTGTCGCCGGGTCCGACTTCGCGTCCTTGGCATCGCTGGCGCGATAGGTGAAGGTCGCGGTGAACGGTGCGGGGACGATGGCCGGTGGGGTGAAGATCACCCGCAAACCGTCGGTGCTGACCGTACCCTTACCGGAATCCGGCTGGTTCAGCTCCACCACTTTGAGCGGCAGATTATTGTCGGGGTCGGTGTCGTTGGCCAGCACGTTGATGGTCAGCGGCTGGCCGTTGCTGGCGGTGGCGCTGTCGGGGTTGGCCACGGGTTTTTTGTTGTCGCCCTCGTTATTGTCACGGTTATCGCCGGTGCGGAAGGTAGGCAGCGCCACGGAGGCGACGTAGGTCACACCGTCCCAGCCCGGCAAGGGTGTTGGCATCAATTGGAACTGGCCCGGATGCTCGACATCCCAGCGCAACAGCATCGAGTTGTCTTCATGCTGGGTGTTGTGGCAGTGCTCCATGTAAGTGCCGGCGAACTCACGGAAGCGCACCGCTACTTCAACATCCTGTGAACTGTCGATGCCTTCGCCAATGCGATAGACGTCCTTGCGTGCCCATTTTTCCCAATCCGGTGGTGCCTTGCCGTCGCGCTTGAGAACAACGCCTTCTTCGAAATGCACATGCACCGGGTGGGTCCAGCCGTTACCGCCGTTTACGATTTTCCATACTTCGAGTGTGCCGTCGCCGGAGAACCCGGCATCGGTCGGGCCATTGGCCAATTGCGGTGCGGCATCTAGCCGGCGTGGGTCCATGGGGTAACCGAAACCGCCGTCGGTCTTGATGGTCCAGGGTTGTTCGTCGGTGCCGTCGGAACGCCCGAAAATGAACTCGCGATGCCGCGCAGCGGCGAGTTTGGCCTGATCGTTCGGGTTATCGCGGTCGATGGTCAGCGGGATCATGATCTTACCGGCGGGCTTGCCGGGTTTGGCCGGCTCATAGGCGACCGGGTCCATGCTCACATCCTGACCGGCGTAAGGCTGCACCAAAAACTGCAGAAACTTGCCCACCGCCGGATCGCCGTTTTCCCATTTCAGGCCATTAGTGGTTACTTTGAGCGTCGCTTTGTATTTTTCGGACAGCACGTCGGCCAGCGACAGTGCTATTTTCTCCGGGCCTTTACCGGTCTGGTGATCCATCAGGTTGACGAAGAACAGTTTGTCGCCGGTGCTGATGCCGTATTTCGCAAAGTTGACAATGATGTCATAGCGTTCCGCGATGCCTTGGACCGGCAGAATGGCGTTGTGATCCTGAAAGTCACCGTCGCCGTCAAGGTCCATGCTGCCGTCGAAGGGCAGGCTGTGCGCCATGATGTTGCCATCGTTGGCGATCAGATGAAACGGCACGCGATTGTAGGAAACCCCTGAGCCTGCCGGGCCCGGAAACTCGCCGCCGTTGCCGCTGATCTGCCGTACCAACGCCAGTCTGAAGTAGCGTGACACCGAGCCGTTGAGGATGCGGAAGCGATAGCTGCGTGCCCGCACTTTCAGCACCGGTTGGTACTGCCAGTTGACCAGTACCTGATCCCCGAGAAAGCCGTCGGTGTTGAACGGGTTGAACCACAACTGGCCGTTGGCGTCCCAGGCCTTGTCGGCGATCATCAGGTTCACATCGTAGTCGCGGTTGCCCCACGGCATTGCCGAACCGCTGGGGAGGCGCAAGTTGACGCCGTCCTCGATGGCCTCGTTACCGCGATCCAGCGCGCTGTAATAATTCATCATCACCGCGTTGCCCTTGTAGACGTTCTGCGCGGTGAAATCGAGCATGTGGTCGTGGAACCAGTGCGTACTCATGGTTTCGCGCCAGTCGCCACGGATTTTGATGCTGCCGTTGTCGCAGGTTTTCAGCCCGGGACTGGCGTCGTTGACGTACAGCGTTTCGCCGGGTGCGCAAGGGAATGCCGCGCGTGGATCCTGCGCCGAGGTGTTGATGGTGTCGTAACCGGCCAGCTGGATCGGCCAGCGATAGTCGTAGTACTGCCCCGGAAAGAAAAATGCATTGGAGTACCCGTCGCTTTCCGCCGGGGAGTGCCCGTTGTGTTCGTGGGTAGTGAGGGTATGCAAGCCGAAACCGGCATTGGCCGCCGGGTCGATCGGCAGGGCGTTGTAGTGGCGCATCAGCACCGGTTGGCCATACCGCACCATGAGCAATTTTGACGGAAAGGTGCCGTCGAAGGTCCACACAGACTTGTAATTTTGCACCGGCATTTTCGGGTGAAAACGCGCGTCGATGCCCTTGGTGGTGCCAACGGTTGCCGGAATATCCGAGGTTTGGTAGTAGAGCCCGCCGGGGGCAAATTCCCCCTTGGCATAGTTGTGCAATTGCTTGCGGTCACGCAGGCCCAGGTTGGTCCGTGCGCCGGCTTGCGCGGTTTTGAATGCGACCTGCGGGTAGAACTCGTTCCAGCGTTGATGCGACCAGCCTTTTCCCGGTGGACGGCCTTCGGCGGGCGAGCCGACCGGATGGCGGTTGAGGAAGGCTTCGATCTGCGACTTCCACGGGTTGCGGTCCAGCACATTGGAGTACTGCGACGGGAACGGATACAGCCCCGGCTGGCGCATAAACGCATCCAGCGCGGCACTCGACGGGACGCTGCGGGCGATGCTGTTCGGGTCCTGCTGGGGCGCCGGGCCGGCGAGCGGCACGGGGAACGTCAGCGGCGGTTGCGGCAGGCTCGGGTCGAGTTTTTCCGTGCCAAATTCTTCGAACAGCAGCAGTTGCTGGGTGAACGGTTGAGCGCCAAACAGGGGGCTGGGCTTGCCATTCGTGGGGAAGTTGAACGACGTTTGCACCGCAGGTGGCAACACGTTTTCGGTGCGGGTCGTGTCCTTGTTGCCATACATCCCGTTAGGCAGGGCATATGCACCCTGGTTCGCCTCTGGCATGGTCTTCAGTGCTTCCAGCGCAGCGGCAGGATCAGCCTGCTGGTTGATGTACGCTGAGGGGTCGGTGGGTGGTGGTTGTCCGACATCATCGATGGGGGCAGCGTTCAGGGTGGTCACGCTGAACGTGATCATCACCACCGAAGTAATGCCCTGCGCCATGGAAAAGCCGGATGACTTGTTCGCAGGGACTGAGCTTTTCATGATAGTTCTCATTGAGGGCATGCCACGGTGATGGCACTCGCCCTTTGGCCGAAGCAAAAGCTGAGCCATGAGCACAATCAGACCAAAGTCTTAGTAAAACTTATTAAAACAAACTCCTGTGACAAACAAATGGGTTATCCCGGCATTGGGGAAAAGTGCGTAAAACTGGGGGGAATTCCTCATTGTCGGGGAATGAAGTTATCTATTCGCGACAACCCCTGTAGCCGCTGGCAGAAGCAGCGCGGCGATCAATCTGTGACAATACCCTGGCCGATGCCCTGTAAGCCTTATCCCGGAGTCAGAATTTCAATGCCCCAACTCACCCACTTCGCAGCCCCGTGCCCGGAGCACATCAACAGCCAGATCCTGCAACTGGTCGTCGATAACCTGACCGACATCAGCATGGTCGGCATCGTACCGAGCAATCCGCTGTATAACGTGTACCAATACACGGTCGGCTTCGAAGTGCACCTTTACCTGGAAGCGCTCAACGGGGCCAAAGGGATTGCAGTCGAGTTGATTGTCGCCACCGACGAAGAAGATCCGTTAAAGGTCATCGGCTTCCTGCTGTACTTGCCGATCAAAGACGATCCCCACGCGTGCGGCTTGGCCTACATGGCGGTCGACGCGGGCCATCGTCGTAAAGGTGTTGCGCGCGCCATGCTGCAAGACATGATCAACCGCTACCCGCACGCCGAGTTGACCTGCGCCGTGGCCAAAGTGCCGTGGTTCGAGTCGATGGGTTTTCAGGTGCTGGGCGTGCGTGGCACGCAAGTGCTGATGAACACTCGAGACCACAGCAGTGACGGTTTGATGGGGCTGCTGGATGTGGCCTCGATCTACAGTTCGCTTGAAGTTCGGCAGATCCATCACTACTTGCTGCAAAAACACGGCCAGCGCGCAATGATCGATGCCGAGAAGCAACGCGACCGGCATCTGGACCAGATGACCCGCAACGCCAAGGTGTTTGTGCTGAATCGTTTGGGCCAGAACGCGGCGAACGAGCCTCGTCTGGACTAGACTCACAAGTCCTTTCGGGAGCGCACGGTCGCCGAGCCGTGATATTCTGCGCGCCAACTTGGTTTGACCTGTTCAGTTGGCCCGTCCCGCAGACGTGCCGACAGGATCAATGTCGCTCAAGCAGCTGAAGCCAATAATGATAAAAAGTCAGTTCAGTAGGGACATATAACTGAGGTCGACGCAGTCGGTCGGCCTTGTGTGCCCACCTTCCAATCAACATGTACGAACACCCACGACATCCTTGCCTGAATGCCGTGAACCAAGGGTTTTGTCGTGAAGATGGAAGGGCGGATGGCGTTTTTTCATAGGTGCTACACATGTTTAAAAAAATGAACACGGCCCTGCTGGGGCTGGCTTTGTCGATAGGGATCACGTCCGTACAGGCGCAAGAGGCAAAGAAAGTCGATGTGCTGCTGATTGGCGGCGGCATCATGAGCGCAACATTGGGTGTCTGGCTCAATGAGCTGGAACCTGGTACGTCGATGGAAATGATCGAACGTCTCGACGGCGTCGCTCAGGAAAGCTCCAACGGCTGGAACAACGCCGGTACCGGCCACTCCGCCCTGGCCGAATTGAACTACACCCCGGAAGACGACAAGGGCAACGTCCAGATCCCGAAAGCCGTTGAAATCAACGAAGCGTTTCAGATCTCTCGTCAGTTCTGGGCCTGGCAAGTTCAGCAAGGCGTGCTGAAGAACCCGCGTTCGTTCATCAATTCCACACCGCACATGAGCTTTGTGTGGGGCGATGACAACATCAAGTTCCTGAAGAAACGTTACGCAGCCCTGCAAGCGAGCCCGCTGTTCGCCGGCATGCAGTACTCCGAAGACCCGGAAGTCATCAAGAAGTGGGTTCCGCTGATGATGGAAGGGCGTGATCCGAACCAGAAAATCGCGGCCACCTGGAGCCCGATCGGCACCGACGTCAACTTCGGCGAGATCACCCGCCAGTTCGTCGCACACCTGCAAACCACGCCACACTTCGACTTGAAGTTGTCCAGCGAAGTGCAAGACATCACCAGGAACGAAGACGGCACGTGGCGCGTCAGCTACACAAACCTCAAAGACGGCAGCAAAGCTGAAACCGACGCCAAGTTCGTGTTCATCGGCGCGGGCGGCGGTGCACTGCACCTGCTTCAGAAGTCCGGCATTCCTGAAGCCCAGGAATACGCAGGCTTCCCGGTCGGCGGCTCGTTCCTCGTGACCGAAAACCCGACCATCGCCGAACAACACCTGGCCAAGGCCTACGGCAAAGCTTCCGTTGGCGCACCGCCGATGTCGGTTCCGCACCTGGACACCCGTGTTCTGGACGGCAAGCGCGTCATCCTGTTTGGCCCATTCGCGACCTTCAGCACCAAGTTCCTCAAAGAAGGCTCGTACCTGGACCTGCTGACCACCACCACCACGCACAACGTGTGGCCAATGACCAAGGTCGGCATCAAGGAATACCCGTTGGTCGAGTACCTTGCAGGCCAGCTGATGCTGTCTGACGAAGACCGCATGAACGCCCTGAAAGAATACTTCCCGAACGCCAAAGCCGAAGACTGGCGCCTGTGGCAAGCTGGCCAACGGGTGCAGATCATCAAGCGCGATGAAGCCGCCGGTGGTGTGCTGAAGCTGGGTACCGAGATCGTTTCTTCTGCTGACGGCTCGATTGCCGGCCTGCTGGGCGCCTCGCCAGGCGCATCGACCGCTGCACCGATCATGCTGACCGTGCTGCAGAAAGTGTTCAAAGACAAAGTGGCTTCGCCAGCCTGGCAGGAAAAACTGCACCAGATCGTGCCGAGCTATGGCACTCAGCTGAATGGCAATCCTGAGAAGGTGGCCGAGGAGTGGGCTTACACCGCCAAGGTGCTGGAGCTGACTCCGCCGCCAGCGATGGGTCAGGTGGTGGCTCCGGCTGCTGCTCCGGCTGATGCGGGTAAGGCACCGAAGGCTAATGCTGCGACTGATATGGCTCTGTAACTAGAGAGCTAAACAAAAGCCCACTGAACCGGGGACGGTCAGTGGGCTTTTTTGTGGGGTTCAACACGGTGGATTTTGTGTAGGCGGGATCTCGGTTAAACCGGCGCTAGCAGCACCTTGGGTGCTGCATTCGAGGCTTCAGACCACGCATTTCGGTCAGCCTGGGGGCGCGCTACACAGATCAGCTGCTGGCGTGATCGGCCGCCTTGGCTTTGCTTTGAGCTACAGCGGCTTCAGCCTTCTGTTTCTGTGCAACCTGGTAGGCTTCCATCGAGACTTTCCGGGCCGCCTCCATGCGTGTGAAGGTCCGATCGCCGCCACCTGTGGCCATGGCCAGAGAAGAAGCGGTCAGAGCGGCGACTACAAAGAGAGCTTTCATGGATTTCATTTGGGTATCCTCAAGTAAAACTTTGTGAACTGCTCACAGCGGGTTTTATTTGCTAAAGCTGAACTTCCTTGTTCAACGTGGCCTCATCATCCAGCCAGGGCGGTGTTTCTTACTGCCCAGGTGCCTTGCTCCATGCGCCCTTCAGCGTCTCTGCTTTTTGCCCAGGCAGTGAGCAGTACCATCATCCCGAATCCACCGACGATGAGAACCGGATAGGCTGCCAGCAACTCCACTAGCGAGTACTTCCAGGCCAGCGGACGACCCACACCCAGCATGGCGGCATAGAACCACGACACGCCAGAGAGCGCACCCGAGAACAGCGCCAGCATGCGCAGGCTCAAGGAGAGTTTGAGTAACGAACCGGCTTTTTTCAGAGCCGGCAATACAGCGCTATGCAACAGGAAGCCGTTGAAGGTCAACAGCACAACTATCCCGATTTTGGCTTGCAATTTTGGATTGAGGAAATATTCCATCCCCTTGCCGGCATAATCTATCCCGACAATACCAATGCCCGTAATCCAAAGAGCTACAAGTGCAAGTACGACGGTTTTTTGAAGACTTTCCATGTGCGCGTCATCGTGGTGACCTGACGCATCTCCCTTCAGGAGTTGCTTGATCATCGCAATGTCACTGGTCAAAACCAGCCCGATTGCCACACAGCAGGCGATAAAATGAAAATATACAATGCCCAAACGCAAATATTCCACGGTGGACGAAGAAAACATACTAAGTTCCATGGTTACCTCTTGGTTATAACGGTGGATCAACTTGGCTCTCAGCACGGGATAATTGTATTTTGCCGTTTCTGATTGCAGTTAAGATCCAGCAATTACTATTAATTAATCTTGCGGCATTACGCTGCCAAGATAATAGCGATTTTCGCGAATGAACTTTCAATCATTCGATCATGTCAATTTTCTGGTAACAAAAAATATCATCCGCACTTTGTGCATATGAGGTTTAACTACCACTTCTGGGGGGCAGGCGAGGCCCAGAACTCTATCGGCGAGCGGATCAGGCAATGCTGGTGGGGTCGGCGGGGCTTCCACCCCATTCGAGGAAACGGATCTTGTGAACTTCGCCCTCGCTGTCTTCGTAGACCAGCGTCACCGGTACCACGCCGGTCTTATCGGATGTATCGGTGCGCTGCAGTACCCGTTTCACATCGATGTCCATCCCGTAGTGGTATTCGATGGCTGAGACATGCGCGCCGGGTTCTTGCAGGCTGTTCTGGTCGAAGACACTTGGTGCGAGACTGGAAATCACGGCACTAACAATTGTGGCCATGCTCATAAGGCTGTACCTCTACTGAAGTTCGCTTGACGGGGACCTAATGTGACACGTGATGAAAGCGAAGTTCACTTCTCCGCGACGAACGCGCCTGCTTGAAAAGCCTGTAGTGGCTGCAAACTCCCGGCAATTTCCCGCGCTTGACGCCCCTCGACCATTCGTCCTTTAAACCCCGTATTAGTTGGAAAAACGCCTTTCTCTGCCTGTCGCGAAGGGCAGGAGACGACAGATTTCTCCCTGTTGCATCGACCGGTTGAATCCACAACCTAAACCAGCCATTCAGATACTTCTATGGCATCACGGGTATCACAATAAAAACAAACGCTTTCCATGAGCGTCAACCGTTCGGCACCTGCATCAGGCTGTCAAACAGTATTGTCTAAGCTTTGATTTGCCGAATATTTTTTCGGCAAATACAAGGAAGGTGTGGCATGACGTTATCAAAGCTCAGTACGTTCATCTTGTTGTTCTGTCTGGCAGGTTGCACCACAAGCAGCGCTTATCAACCACCACCAGTGCCTGCATCCGCGGTAACGCTAAATGATGAGCAAATTCACGGCACGTTGATGGGTAAGAAGCTGTACGGAATCACCCGGGAAGGCAGTCATCCGTATTCGATCAGCTTTTCTCCTGATGGAACAGACGTGTTCGAAATGGCGCCTAACCCGTCCGAAAAAGAACGCTGGACCCTCAATGAGGGTGTTGTTTGCGTTATACCGAAAGACTATCCAACGGAATGCAGCCAGGTGAAGATGGCTAATAATGAGTACTGGTTTGTTGATCCCAAAAGCGGGAAAGTCAATGCGCATTTGAAGCTCAGCCCGTGACCTGAGGTGGGTACCGTGGCGGCGAATTTCAGTTACGTTGATGGTCCAGCAATGCCAGGGACCCGATGTTGCACCGCCCCGGTTTCGCTCAAATTTCGGATCGATACTCGAGTTGTCCTCGATTTCCTAGATGTATTCGACTGGTTGATTTGGACCGATTGATGCTTATCACGAAGGGCCGTAACCGACCCGGGCGGTGTGAAAACGCGCTAAACACCTAGAAAACTGAGAGTCGCGAAGGTTGCCTATGGAATCAGCGGGCGGAAGCGCGAATTAGCTTAGTCAGTGACATAGACGTTCGTAATGCCCTTTGGGCCGCGGCAGCGGCCCAATCGGCTTCTAACTGGCGGGCCAAGCGGCTGGGCTCACGCCCTGATCGCCTCAAGCAGTCCTGCGATGCCGAAGATGCTCATCATTTGTTTGAGGTTGTAGGCGAGCACATGAAGGCTCACCTCAGTGCTCACCCTCGGCAGGGTTTTGGTCAGGAAGTGGGTACTTCCCATCCAGAACTTGAGCGTTCCAAAAGGATGTTCAACGGTCTGTCGACGAACCCTCATCATCGCTGGATCATGTTCTAGCCGAACTTGCATCGCATCGACTACAGCCTCATGTTCCCAGCGTTTCACACGGCGCTCCTTACCCGTCGTACATTGCTTTTGCATTGAGCAGGACTGGCAGCCAGAGAAGTAGTAACAATGCAATAACATGCCGTCTTCCATCGACGAATGCCGCCTGGTTAGTAACTGCCCCGCAGGGCATCGATACTCGTCCGACGCCGCAAGATAGATGAAGTCCTGCTTACCAAATCGGCCTTCGGCTTTGCTGCCAGATGTGAGGGGTTTGGGTACGAAGGTAGTGATGCCGGCTTGCTCGCAAGCAAGGATTTCCAGACCTTTGTAATAGCCTCGGTCGGCCACCACCGTTAGCGATTCAGCCTTGATTTCTTCACGCGCCTGGTTCGCCATATTGCTCAGTTGCCCACGATCATTACCAACGTTGGTCACCTCATGGGCAACGATCAGATGGTGTTTGTCGTCGACCGCTGTTTGTACGTTGTAGCCAACCGTTCTGGTGCCTCGGCCGCTCGTAGCCATTGAGCGTGCATCTGGGTCTGTGAGGGAGATTTGTTGGTCTGGACTTTCGTGGAGCTGCGCCTCGATGTCCTTGAGTTTCTGCATCTGCTTTTTCAGTGTTTCTATCTTTTCTTTAAGCCGCTCTGCTTTGGCCTCGGCCACCTCGGGCGTTGCCCGATCCGCCGAATCCATCGCCGCCAGATATCGATCAATGCTCTGCTCGATCTGCTGCATGCGTGCCTTCACCTTGCCCTGAGTGAAGTTGCGGTCGCGATTATTGACGGCTTTGAATTTGCTGCCGTCGATGGCAATGATCGATTGGGAGAAGAGATTGAGGTTGCGACAAAGAACTACGAACTGGCGGCATACGCTGCGAATGGCTTTGCCGTTGTCTTTGCGAAAGTCGGCAATGGTTTTGAAGTCCGGAGCCAAACGCCCCGTTAGCCACATCAACTCGACGTTGCGCTCGGCCTCACGTTCAAGTCGGCGGCTGGACTGAATCCGATTGAGATAGCCGTAGATATAGATCTTCAGCAACACCGCTGGGTGATAGGCCGGACGACCCGTTGCGGCAGGATCGACGCCCTCAAAACCAAGTGCGCCCAGGTCGAGTTCATCGACGAAAACGTCGACCACACGGACTGGATTTTCTTGGGTCACGTAATCGTCCAGGCACTCCGGCAGCAAGGTGACTTGCGTCCGAGCCTCACCTTCAATAAATCGCTTCATGATCGCCCCCGCTACGATCTCGACGATCAGAAGATTAGACAATTGCGGGAGTTTTCACACAGCCTGGGTCGTTTTCAGCCGGTCGCCACAGGCAGAAAACGGCCAAAAGCAGTCAGTCACCAGGGGCAGCTCTCGGTCAGCGAACAGCAAAACCTTCTCCACCAACCAGGTTGCCACACATTGCCGGGCTTTTTACTTGACAGCCCTATGACCGTAGAGCAATTGGTAAAAAAAACCTGACTGCAACCGCTATTGACGAGGCAACAGCCTCTGCTTGATGCGCTTCAACGCCACCGATTTATATCGGCCGAGACTGCGTACAAACGTTTTTGAGTAGATCTCTCGGCCTAAGCCTGAATAAAAAACTCGCCGTGGGGCAAACTTCAGGCCTGCTGACCGCTATTGCAAACAGGTTTCATTGCTGACCGTAATCAATCAAAGTGATGCCCTGCCTTTCATGGGGCTCGTTCACGACATGCCCCTCGGGCCATTCGCTAGCCCTCAGACTCACTGCTATCATCGAGACATCATCCCTACAATCTCAGGCTTTTTTATGCATCAAGGACGATCGAGTCTCCACTCAAATTGGGGTTCTGCCGGTGGCAGGTTCGCTGCCTCTCGCTTCAAAGGTTGCACCTACTCCAAGAACTCAGGGGCCACTATGTGGAAAAGAAACTACTTACTGAACATCGCTCTCCTTCTTGCTGTTTCTCTTTTTCTTGTCCCGAAAATTATCTTGATCAACTTCTTCTCCAACAGATGGATTGACACCGGGACATCCAGTATTTTTCTGTACTTTTTGCAAGACCTGATTCTTGTAGCTGCGACATACCTGATAGCAGTAACCACGATAAGAAAAAATAAGTTCAATTTTTACTTGTTGGCCATCGCCTCAGGAGCGCTGCTTTTATTCCTGCTACTTGATATGCGCGTACGCGAGCTATGGCTAAAGCCGTTAGACTGGCAACTCATAAGCTATAGCCTTAAACACTCAAGTGATTTGGTCTCAGGGCTAGACATATTCCTCAGCCAATCCTCTGGCTTCGGATTTACGTTTAGATTCATCATGTTCATTCTTTTCCTGGCTTACTTGGCTGTTTGGCTTCTCGTTGGGATGACTACCTACATGGCCAATAAAAATCGACAGTCAAGCAAAACAGAAAAGCGCAACTACAAGGTCGCATTTGCAATGCTTTTATGTGCTCTATTTTCAGGATCCGTTTACACAAGAGACGCACGCTACGATTTGAGTAAAAATATTATCGTAAACCCACTGGTCACTGCATTTAGAAGCACCACGTCACTGAATGCTGCTCTCAATAAAAACCTACCCGAATTCGAACAACCTGCTTACCCTTTATCAGCAATCAACGGTATTCAAAAGCTTAATACCCAGCCCACTCCAGAATTCAAGAACCTGGTGTACATTGTCATGGAATCGGTGCGCTGGAATAGCATCTTCGGCGCCGATGTAAAAACTGCTGAACAATACCCAACCTTTGTGCGGCTTTCCCAAGAGGGCATGCTCTTTAAATCGTATGTATCCATTCCTCATTCCTCCAAAGGCTACCATGCCATTCTCACCGGGTTGCACGCCTATCCAGATGTCGAAATCAAAGAAGCGATGCACCTGTACCAACCCAGCATAATCCATGAATTAAAAAAGAAAAAAAACATGGAGGCCATTGCCTTCAGCTCATTGTTTTTACAATTTGAAAACATGGATGGCTTTTTAAAGTCAATCGGTGTATCGAAGGCCTATGCAGTTTCCGACATCATTCCAGATAAAACTCAAACACAAACACAAAAAAGCAGTAGCTTTGGAGAAAGCGACGAACATCTTTTCTTTTCAAGCATTCCATACTTAGAGAACATCAACAAACAAGGTAAGGGGTTCATAGCGCTGTACTTCCCAAGCGCTGCACATTACCCCTATGACTGCTCCAGCGAATCAGCTTCACAGGCCGAAATAAAAAAATACGAAGCCTGCATCATGAAAACTGACACCCTGATAGGTGAAATGCTACAGAAATTCGACACGTCGGGCATCCTCGACTCAACGCTATTCGTACTTGTGGGCGATCATGGCGAATCGTTTGGTGAGCATGGGCTATTCATTCACAACTCCTCCATGCACGAAGAGGAGGTTACGGTGCCTTTGATTTTCTGGGCAAATGGCAAGGTGCTCCACAAGAACACATCAACAACGAGTCATCAGACTGACATCGCACCAACAGTTGCTGATTTTTTTGGCGTGACCGAATCCCCCCTCAATGTACAAGGCGTTAGTTTATTGAGGGAACACGGGAAGCGCGTGTATTTTATGTCTACTTTCTTTGACCAACTGTCATCAGCATTAGTCGATCCCCCCTATAAATACATATACGAATACAGCGCAGACACTATTACAAAATACAATATCGAAAATGATCCAAAGGAGATTCAACCGCGGCCTGTCCTTGGTATTGAATTCAACACCGTTAAAAACAGATTGCTCTCTTACAATCTTTACCAAAAAACCCTTTTTGCAAAAGAACCTGAGCAACCTGAATGACGTTAAAACCTGCCAGATAGCGCCAGGCCAAAAACCAAAAAGCCCGCAATTAAGCGGGTTTGGGGTTTGGGGAGCAATGGAACAGAAAAACCAACGTAAGCCGAATTAGAGTTTGTTTTGCTCGTCAGCGACTGCGAATTAACGAACTTTGATTCACGTGTTGCTTAATGGTTCTGATTCAATTGGCCGCGTTGTCGACTACTGACCTCGCCACAGGCATCTAAGGGTCGGTTGCCGTCCTTCACGACAGGCAAAAAACGGCCAAATGCGGACATCGGGACAGGCAAAGAGGTCATTAAAATAGGTAAAAACTCAATAATGAATCAGGTTGAGGCTTTGGAAAGACGCTCACAATGTTTCTAGCTGGATCTGAGCTTGAGGACCGTCGGCGGCAGGGAATATGTACTTTTCAGGGGTTTTTTCTTCCTCGGAAAATTTTTCCATCAGTAAATGACTACACGTCAGTTACGAAAAAAATGCAGGATTACTACCCAAAAAATAATTCTATAAAAACCGCAGCTCAAATATCAAAGGAAGCAATTTAAATAAATTTGGCTTGCCAAGGTGATATTAAACGTCGCATCAAGTGTGTTTCTCCGTTGGTCGCCAGTAGCTGCGCCTTAAGTCTAATTGAATTCATGGCGTAGATTAGAGGGGTATGGAGAGAGAATAATTAATTTAAATATAAATTGTTCAAAATAATGAGCCTTATCAGTTGGTTGTATTAGGTGTAATGAATGCTATACAAAAATTATCGAACATTTCAAAGTTAATTTAATTTTTCATCTAAGCTTAAGTTTTGGTGGATATTGCCAAAAGAATGGACGCATTCACGTCTACATGAGGTAGCGCATGAGCAATTTACCGCCAGCAAGTTCGCAGGATCCAGAAGCCCTTGCGCAAGTGAGTGCCACGCCTCATTTCCTGCGTTGGAGTAAATCAATTCCCAGTAGGTGGGCGCGCCATGGTCTGGTCGTCGTATTGCTGGCTATCAGCGGCTTTGCGGTATGGTCGTCCATAGTCACTGGCCGCCTGGGGCAGGACGCGATCGCCTCAAGCATTCTGTCTGACCACTATTCAGCAGCGGCATTTGCAGTGATAGCCGCCGAGTCTTTGGAGCATAAGTATCGGCTGGACCCCAGCCCTAAAATACTTCGTGATTTCAAAAGCGCCGTAGCGCAACTGAGCACGGCGCTCGAGCGTATTCACCACTCCGGATCGCCTGCCGATCGTTTGCTTGTCGAGGATGTTCGTACTTCACTGGTTTCTTATCTGGAGAGCATCTACAAGATGTTCGACGCCGTAGAGCGTAGAGATTCCACGCTGGCGCGCCGAATTGATGAAGAGGAGGCCGATCCGCTATTCGAAAAGATTGAAAATGCCGTCCTGCAAACAGCGGCCGCTCACCATCAGGAGTCGATCGCGGCGCTGGAGAAGCTGCGCACACGGGAGTCGTTTAACTCCAATACCACTCCCATCGTTTTTTTGGCCGGGCTGCTTCTCGCCGGCTTGTTCGCCCAGGTGCTACGGGGCACGCGTATCGAACTCGACAGTCAGCGCAAGGATGCCCTGCACGCGTCGTTGCATGACAAACTTACCGGGCTGGCCAATCGAACACTGCTGGCCGACCGTTTCGAACAGGCGCTACGCCTAGGCCGTCGCCTGGGAACTACAACAGGCCTGTTGCTGATTGACCTTGATCGGTTCAAGGAAGTCAACGATACCCTGGGGCATCACTACGGGGACCGCATGCTTGTCCAGATGGGCAAGCGCCTGCTCAGTGAAGCACGGGAAATCGACACAGTCGCCCGGCTGGGAGGTGATGAATTTGCGATTCTGCTCCCCTCCGTTGAAGGCCTGGATGGGGCTTTGAAAGCAGCGCGGCGGTTGCGTGCGGCGATTACCGCATCATTCGAAATCGATGGGGTCGAATTGGATGTCGAGGCCAGCTTTGGGGTAGTGGTTTCCGGGCTGCACGGTGACGATCCTTCAACGCTCTTGCTGCGCGCCGACATCGCCATGTATGCAGCCAAGAAGCAGGGCAAGGGCATACTCGCCTACGATCCGGGAGCGGATCGGCGCTCTCCGGCACGACTGGCAATGCTCGGCGAACTACGGCGAGGTCTGGAGCGCGGCGAATTGTTCCTGGAGTATCAGCCTAAGGTCAGCCTGAGCACAGGAAACGTCACCGGAGTCGAAGCGTTGGTGCGCTGGCAGCATCCCGTACGAGGCTTGGTGAGTCCAGATGAGTTCATTCCGTTTGCCGAACTGACGGGAATCATCGGCTCCTTGACGCGATACGTGCTGAACCTCGCGCTGTCTCAAGTGCGAGACTGGGCTGACATCGGGATATGCATACCGGTTGCCGTGAACATTTCTGCACGCAACCTGCTGGACGACAAGTTGGTGTTTCAGATCGTCGACCTACTTGAACACTATAATTTGACCCCGAACATGCTCATGCTCGAAGTCACTGAGTCCGCGATCATGCTCGATTCCTATGCAGCTCGAACCATCTTGAGGCAGTTACATTCCATGGGTATCCATATCGCCATCGATGATTTCGGCGTCGGCTATACGAGTCTGGCTCAGTTGAAGGATTTGCCCATCAGCGAGCTCAAGATCGACAAATCCTTTGTACTGGCCATGCAGAGCGACCAGGCGAACGAACTCATAGTACGAAGCATCGTCGATCTGGGTCATAACCTTTGCATGGAGGTCATCGCCGAAGGTGTAGAAACAGCCGACGTGCTCAATGCGCTGGGTGACTACAACTGCGATATGGCTCAGGGTTTTCACGTCTGCCGACCGGTAAGCGCGGAAGCGTTCATACAATGGTATGGACAGCGAGAGTGCAATTAGTTGATCAACCTTTACCGGATGGGTAGGTTGGAAGAGTTACATTCACTGGTTGCATTTGGCCGATTTCTGTCTGTCGCGATGGGCTCAAAACGACCCATTATACCTGCCGGCGGCAAAAGGCAGAAAACGGCCAGAAGGTGCCTGTCATCAGGCGGTCGCGCAAGAAGTGACCGGTTAAGCCCTTAATACGGCTGGCGTCATTGTGGCCCAATGCAGTGTCATTTCTGATGCGATTCAGCGCAGCTAAGGCCATTTCAGCGGAGCTTTTGACTGAAATCAATCCCGACCATTATCGAATAGTATAGAAAAACAGACGTTGTATTTTTTTCCAGCGGCTACACTTGTAAATCAAATAATTAAATGAATTTTGATATCTAGATGTTATTCCCCTTGAAAACAGCGTCCTCCCTTTTATCCTGCTAGCGGACTCTACATGAAGATTGAAATTCTTAAGCAAGCGGTTATGGACTCACGAGACGGCATTACCATCTCCGACAATTGCATCGACGACAATCCGTTGATTTTTGTAAATCCTGCTTTTGAGCGCATGACTGGCTACTCATTCGAAGAAATTACTAACATCAACTGTCGATACCTACAAGGAAGCGATCGAAAACAGCCTGAGCTGGAAGTTGTTCACAATGCGGTTAAAAAAGGTGAGTACTGCCTTGTAATCTTGCGGAACTACCGCAAGGATGGAACTATGTTTTGGAACGAGTTAAGCATATCGCCAATTTTTGATGAGAATGGAACTGTAACCAACTTTATTGGAATCCAAAAGGATGTAACACCTAGAGTGATAATACAGCAACAACTTCGCGACGAGCATCAGTCGCTCGAGGAAATGAAAACACACTTCGAGCAACTATCCATAAAAGATGGACTCACAGGCATTTACAATCGTCGCTTTTTTGATACGCAATTCGAAATTCAATGTAAAATTGCATGCCGCAATGGCGATTCATTGACCCTTGCCATGATTGATGTCGATCACTTCAAATCATATAATGATATTTATGGACATCAAGCTGGCGATGAAGCGTTAATACGTGTCGCAGATAGTTTGAATAAGTCCTTCCAGCGAGGCTCTGATTTTGCAGCCAGGTATGGCGGCGAAGAATTTGTAATTCTGTCCAACGGCATGGCGAAAGACCAGGCAGCTTTGTATGTCAAGTCGCTATGCCAACGCGTGCGAGATTTGAGAATACCGCACTCCGCTTCCAGCACAGGCTACTTGACCATTAGCATCGGTTTTTCAGTTCACACATTTGGTCCCCTGCACCCGTCTAACTTACTGCTGGTGCAAGCGGATAAAGCTCTCTATTTAGCTAAAGAACGGGGGAGAGATCAATCTTTTAGTCTTTAGGTTCTGTATGAAAATCTGGAGAAAATGGCGTTTGTATCACCATCATGTCGCCCCCTAATGGCCAATTGTCGCCTGTCGCGACTGGCTGCAATGGGTCCAGGCTGTGTGAAAACGCGCTAAACACCTAGAAAACTGAGAGTCGCGAAGTTTGCCTATGGAATCAGCGGGCGGAAGCGCGAATTAGCTTAGTCAGTGACATAGACGTTCGTAATGCCCTTTGGGCCGCGGCAGCGGCCCAATCGGCTTCTAACTGGCGGGCCAAGCGGCTGGGCTCACGCCCTGATCGCCTCAAGCAGTCCTGCGATGCCGAAGATGCTCATCATTTGTTTGAGGTTGTAGGCGAGCACATGAAGGCTCATCTCAGTGCTCACCCTCGGCAGGGTTTTGGTCAGGAAGTGGGTACTTCCCATCCAGAACTTGAGCGTTCCAAAAGGATGTTCAACGGTCTGTCGACGAACCCTCATCATCGCTGGATCATGTTCTAGCCGAACTTGCATCGCATCGACTACAGCCTCATGTTCCCAGCGTTTCACACGGCGCTCCTTACCCGTCGTACATTGCTTTTGCATTGAGCAGGACTGGCAGCCCGAGAAGTAGTAACAATGCAATAACATGCCGTCTTCCATCGACGAATGCCGCCTGGTTAGTAACTGCCCCGCAGGGCATCGATACTCGTCCGACGCCGCAAGATAGATGAAGTCCTGCTTACCAAATCGGCCTTCGGCTTTGCTGCCAGATGTGAGGGGTTTGGGTACGAAGGTAGTGATGCCAGCTTGCTCGCAAGCAAGGATTTCCAGACCTTTGTAATAGCCTCGGTCGGCCACCACCGTTAGCGATTCAGCCTTGATTTCTTCACGCGCCTGGTTCGCCATATTGCTCAGTTGCCCACGATCATTACCAACGTTGGTCACCTCATGGGCAACGATCAGATGGTGTTTGTCGTCGACCGCTGTTTGTACGTTGTAGCCAACCGTTCCGGTGCCTCGGCCGCTCGTAGCCATTGAGCGTGCATCTGGGTCTGTGAGGGAGATCTGTTGGTCTGGACTTTCGTGGAGCTGCGCCTCGATGTCCTTGAGTTTCTGCATCTGCTTTTTCAGTGTTGCTATCTTTTCTTTAAGCCGCTCTGCTTTGGCCTCGGCCACCTCGGGCGTTGCCCGATCCGCCGAATCCATCGCCGCCAGATAGCGATCAATGCTCTGCTCGATCTGCTGCATGCGTGCCTTCACCTTGCCCTGAGTGAAGTTGCGGTCGCGATTATTGACGGCTTTGAATTTGCTGCCGTCGATGGCGATGATCGATTGGGAGAAGAGATTGAGGTTGCGACAAAGAACTACGAACTGGCGGCATACGCTGCGAATGGCTTTGCCGTTGTCTTTGCGAAAGTCGGCAATGGTTTTGAAGTCCGGAGCCAAACGCCCCGTTAGCCACATCAACTCGACGTTGCGCGCGGCCTCACGTTCAAGTCGGCGGCTGGACTGAATCCGATTGAGATAGCCGTAGATATAGATCTTCAGCAACACCGCTGGGTGATAGGCCGGACGACCCGTTGCGGCAGGATCGACGCCCTCAAAACCAAGTGCGCCCAGGTCGAGTTCATCGACGAAAACGTCGACCACACGGACTGGATTTTCTTGGGTCACGTAATCGTCCAGGCACTCCGGCAGCAAGGTGACTTGCGTCCGAGCCTCACCTTCAATAAATCGCTTCATGATCGTCCCCGCTACGATCTCGACGATCAGAAGATTAGACAATTGCGGGAGTTTTCACACAGCCTGGACCCAAAGCGGTCGGTAAGCCGAGCCATGGTAAGCGAGCGAGGTACTGCACATAACGGCGTTTATGTTAAGTCGTGGATTGCTCTATGGTTGCGCATAGGTCCTGTCCGTTTCCCTATCGGTCTGCTTTCCTCTTGGCATCCAGCAATCGATGCTCGAACCGTCTGATCATGTAAGACCCACCCCCCAATCACCCCTTCGATCCTGCTAACGATCCATATCTACGGCTATCTCAACCGCATCAAGGCCGGCGCAGCGAACTTCGCCTACGGGGCATCGAGGACTCTATAGATCTCAGAAATCACCTGCATCGTTGCGTCTTCGATCGTTCCTTCATTACGGCATAAAACCCAGCCGTGATCTGCAATCGCTTGCTCGAACGTCTCGGTACAAGCGACATGTTCTTCCAGCTTATGGATCACAGTACTGCTCAGCCCACGCCGTCGTGCCGCTGCCCTTGCCCATGAAATATCAGGGGCGGTGACAACCCCGACATGCAGGTCTGGCACTCGCACGTTTCGATCAATGTTCAACTGTAGAATCTCTGCAAACGGGACTATCCGGCGAAACGCGGCATCAGACGGGTACCAGCGATCGATCAAGATGATGCTGCCTGGTGGCTGTTTAGCCAGCACGTGCTGGGAAATCCAAGTACGGCTATCAGCAAAGCGCTCACAAACCCCCAACTCCAAATCCCGGGTGGGATTTCTGACGAGCTTGTTAACGAGGGCCATTGTTTCACCTCTATAGGGATCGCTTTTTTTCTCGCAAAGTCGGATCACCTTTTTGTTGTCTGCCCTCAGTACTTTAGTAACGGCCTCCAACAGTGTGGTTTTGCCGGTTCCCTTGGGCCCATCTAGAGAAATAAACAGCGGACGATTCATTCTTCAAATAACGATTGATATACGGTTTTTTTTGCCCGGTTCGTTCGCTGGAATTTCTTGGCGCGACTACGCGAATCGAGTGGAGGGACCTTATGAACAGACATTGATGAACACTCTAACCTGGTTTCTGGCTAATCCGACATGCTCGGCCCCCCACTCAGGGCAAAAATCTGGAGCCGCAGCGAGGCCTGCGGCCGAAATTTTACTTGTCACGACTGACCGGAAATGGCCGTTTTCTGGATTCAACCGTGTCTCGTCCTGAGGCTAAGGCTCATTGTCTGTGCGGTATCACCCCGGACCTAGCGAATGCCGGCACCCGCCATGGACTCTGGCACCCACTGCGCCGTCGATAGCGGCTCGGTATACTGAATGCCGCCATGAGGGCCTACCACGCCATTGATGTTGTAGGTGCCGCGCGACAGGTCGTACGTCATGAAAGGGGTGGCATCCGGGACCTGCTGGTCATAGCTCTGGCTGAGGAACGCGAAGGAGCCACGGTACAGCTGGCCACTCGTGTCGTACTGATCGGAGGCCAGAGCGGCCCAGGTGTCTTCGTCCAGGTAAAAGCGGCGTTTCTGGTAGATGTGCTTTGCACCGGGCTTGAGGTTGCCCTCGACGACGTAGACGCGGTGTTTTTCCCAGCGTACGAAGTCCGGGGAAATGAAGTTGGGGGTGGTCAGCGACTTGGCATCCCGGGCATAGGTCAGTTTGTAGGTGTTATATGGCACGATCATTTCTTGCTTGCCCACCAGCGTCCAGTCGTACAGTTCGAGTGCACGGGCGGTACCGGGGTTCGGAGTGTCGTAGGCCAGGATCGAAATCTGTTTGACCCGGCGCTGGGCCGGCATGTACTGCCAGGCACGGCCAGGACGCTGCAGCGGGTTGGTGGCGTTCTTGAGCATGATCGACTCGCCGGCTCGCCGCGCAGGTCCGGTATAGGACAGTTTCATCTGATAGTAGATGTCGGAGTTGTTGAAGGGCTTCGACAGGTTTTCGTAAATCGGAAAGGAGATGTGTGCCTCGCCGGTGATAGCCAGGCTCGGCACTCCTGCCGAGTCGACGTTCCAGGAGTCGTACTTGGAATGGATGTTGACGCCCTGGTAACGCAGCAGGAAATTCCACATGGCCTCGGCGCCCGATTGCGGGATGGGGAACGGTACCCCCGGCATTACGTTGTCGATGGCTAACCCGCCTTCGAGGGACCGGGCGGCAGTGGCATTGCGTCGGCTATTGTTCAGTACCGCTTGCGGCAGCGATGCGGTGCGGTGGGTCGGATACACGTCGATGCGGTAGTCGGGGTGGCGCCTGGCCAACTCGACGGTGGTGGCAGTCAGCATGCCTTTGTACTGGTCAACGTTCTTGCCATTGATCACCAGCAGTGGTTTTTCGTTCGCATAGGGATCAGGGCGCATGCTGTCACCGGCCTTGAAGCTGGCCGGGGCAGTGGTCAGGCCACCGTTATAAGGCGGAATGGTGCCATCGGCATTACCGGCCTTTTCAGCGCCTACCAGCGTCAGGCTGGTGCCCAGTTGGGCGGCTTCCTGACTCGATACATAGGCCTGTACATCGATGGTCAGGGCCATGAGGAGTGGAGCAGCCAGAAAACTTTTCACGAATTTCATATTGTTGTTCTCCTGCTTGGCGTACCAAGCAACTCGTGACGCAGGCGCAGCCGTCGCGTTCGCCTTGTGGGCGACCAGACTGGCTCAATCGCCAGATGCTTTTTTATGGCTCCCATTAAAAAGCCCCCGAATCGGGGGCGCATGTCATTTGACGACATTCGCTTGGCTTTTCATGACAGACCCAAAATATTCCGCGGGCATGGCGGCTGTGATTGGTTCAGTCAGGGCCGGCAGTGCCTTGTCGGTCACGACCGGCAGTTATGGCACAGCACCCACCTGCACAAATCTTCTAAACGCCCTTTTCCAAAGCGCGGTAATTTAGTCGTTCGCACCGTTCAAAGCTGAACCATTACCTCTGGAGCCTTGCGTGGATAAACGCAACAGGGAAGGGCAAAGGATTATTTCTCCCACCTCGGCGTCCGTTTTTGGCCGATTACTGTCTGTCGCCACCGTCAGCTTTGGGGCGTATAGCGGCCAAACACCGTGACTGACTCACCCCTGTCCTCCTCTGACGTGGGGGACAAGCCGTGAACGCTAATGCTGGAACAGCCATCAGCCTTGGATAAGGGAAAGCCTGTTGGGCACAAAGCCCCGCTCCGAGTCAGAGGAAGCCTGGGTGCATCAAGCCCATTTGCGCAGTGAAACAAGAATCTACTGCTACGCTCAAATCTTCACGCAGAAGTCGAGATGCCAATCTCAGGCCGGCGTCCTTTCTGCTTTCAATATCAATGGAAACAACTAGCCCTCCAGGCCTTGGCGGTCGCTCCTTGAGTGGCTGAAATAGTACAAGGGAGAAGGAGGCCAGCGTTGTGGTTGAATGACCTGCGGCGCGAGCCAGGAGCAATCTATATGAGTCTTGCAGGAAAGTCGGTCCTGTTTGTTTACTACACATACAGCCAGCAGACGCGGCTGGTGGTCGAGGTCATGGCAAATGCTCTGCGCGAACGAGGCTGCGAGGTGCGCCTGGCCAGGATAGAGTTCACGGACCCCCGGTACGCGGACCGGTTCTCCAGCTTTCCTCTGCGCCATGTATACCGCGATATTTTCGGCATGATCCTCCCGCAGCTACGGGGTGTGACCGGTCAGATCGTTATCCCGGATGAGGCTCGCGACAGCCACTTCGACCTGGTCTGCATCGCATCCCCGACTTGGTGGCTGCACCCCTGCATGCCGATTCGTTCGTTTCTCGAGTCCGACGTCGCCGGGACACTGCTTGCCGGAAAGCCCTTTGCCGCCGTTGCAGTGGCCCACCGCTATTGGCGTGATGACTTGAAAATCCTGAAACGGCTCGGCGTCAAACGAGGCGGCAAATACGTGGATGGCAGCCACTTCACTGCTGGCGGTGGCCCAGTCGATTCGATGCTGGCGCTGCTTGGCTTTCTCTCGACGGGTGTCACCAAAGATCGCTACCTGGGAATAAAGATTCCGCCAGCAACTCTGCCGCCCAGCTATGTCGGGCAGGCACAGGCGTTCGCGAACGGTCTGGCAGATCGGCTCACCGAGGCGAGCAATGTATGATCACCCCCGAATGCTAGAAGACGATGGCGACGCATTTGGTTGTCTGTGAAACTTTCTGCAGCTGTGGGATTTGCGTGAACATATCCATTCAGGCGTTTCTGCTGTTTGCCGTCCCTGACCGTTTGTCATTCACTGGCCTGTGTGGATGACCGCGCAGGCCAGTGAAATCAGAGGCTGGATCTTGGCAACGATCCAGCGCTCTCCCGAGTTTATTTGTCGCTTGCCACCTTCGCTTCAGCTTCCTGCAGCCTCTTCTCGTCCGCTGGTGACAGCTTCGGCCGGTCGATCACAATATTCAGCTTGTTGATCTTGCCGGTGAATGCAAACGGGATCTGGTAGTCCTGATCATTCACGGGTGTACCGGAGGCCGCGCCGATGTTGAACACAGTGTCCAGAGGTTTGGTGAGCGGAAGGGAGTGCTCCAGCCGCTCGGTGGACACAGGTTTGCCATCCACCTTCAACGTCCCAGTCCCGCCAGCACCGATTCCGCTCACGTTGTTGTAGGCCAAGGTGCCGGCACCGAGTCCGTCATATTTGAAGTCGAATACGATCGTGTGCTTGCCCGGTGTCAGTGCAGGCCCCTGCCATTTGGTGCGCTTGAGGCCGAGCAGGTTATAGGTGAACGTTGGTGCTCCTTTCACCATGTAGAGCGCGTAGCCCCAAAACCGCCCACCTTCGTTCATGATCATGCCTTCGGTACCTGCCTTGGGTACGTCAACCTCGGCGGTGATGGTGTAGGAGCTGTTGAGCAGGTTCGGCATGTTGCCAGCCGGGATATCGGTGATGGTCGCGCCCGAATAGTTGAAGACCGTCCTGCCCGCCGCGAGGCTGGGGCGTGGTGTTATGAACCGCGTTGCCGCCGAGGCATCCAGTGGCAGTACTTGATATTTGGCAAACTCGCCGAACATCAAATCCTTCATTTGCTCAACCTTCGCTGGTTGCTGTGCGGCGACGTCGGTGTATTGTGTCCAGTCTTTACTGAGGTCGTAGAGCTCGAATTTGAACGCTGTCGCGGGATCAGTGATTGCTGCGCCGGTCAGGTTCCACGGTGCGCGAAGTGGCACCGCGCTCAACATCCAGCCATCGTTGTACAGACCTTGAGTACCCAGCATCTCGAAATACTGGGTGGTGTGATGCGACTTGGCATCGCGCCCACCGGCGTTGGCGTCGAACGTGTAGGCCATGCTCACACCTTCAAGCGGCTTCTGTGCGATGCCGTCAACCTGGACCGGTGCGGTAATACCGGCAGCTTCCAGTAGCGTTGGCATAATGTCGATGACGTGGTGGAACTGCCAGCGGATACCGCCAACGTCCTTGATATGACCGGGCCATGAAATCGCCGCGCCGTTCTTGGTGCCGCCGAAGTAGGAGGCGATCTGCTTGGTCCACTTGTACGGCGTGTCGAAAGTCCAGGCCCAACCAATGGAGTAATGCGGATAAGTCTGGTTGCTGCCCCAGGCATCGTACATAGGCATTTGCTCGGCCGCAGTCAGATTGATTCCATTGAATGGAAGAAGCTCGTTCCAGGTACCCATTGGCGAGCCTTCAGCCGAAGCACCATTGTCGCCGCTGATGTAAACGATGATCGTGTTGTCGAGCTTGCCCAGGTCTTCCACGGCCTGGACCACGCGACCGATCTCGTTGTCGGTGTAGGCCAGATAGGCTGCGTAGACATCTGCCTCCTTGATGAGCAATTTCTTTTCTTCAGGCGTGTATTGGTCCCACGCCTTGAGCAAGTCCTTCGGCCAGGGTGTCAGCTGGGCATCCGCCGGGATCACCCCCAGCTTTTTCTGGTTGGCAAATATCTGCTCCCGCACGGCCTCGTAGCCCTTGTCAAAGAGGTGCATGGCGCTGATTTTCTCAATCCACTCCGGCGTCGGATGGTGCGGCGAGTGCGTGCCCCCCGGCGCGTAATAGATCATGAATGGAATCGACGGGTCGACGTCGTTGATCTGACTCATCCAGTTGATGGCTTCGTCCGCCATGGCAGTAATGAGATTCCATCCGGGCTTCCCGTCGAAGGGGGTGATCGGCGTGGTATTACGGGTGAGCATCGGTTCCCACTGAGAGCTATCACCGGCGTTGAACCCGTAAAAGTAATCGAACCCCATGCCGGTCGGCCATTGGTTGAACGGTCCGGCCTGGCTGGTCTCGAAAGCGGGTGTGTTGTGGTTCTTGCCGTACCACGAAGTGCGGTAGCCGTTCTCTTGAAGGACTTTGCCTATGGTGGCGCTTTCGGGCCCCATGATGCTGTCGTAGCCTGGAAAGCCGGTTGCAATTTCAGAGATTACACCGAAGCCAACAGAGTGGTGGTTGCGCCCGGTGAGCAACGCCGCTCGCGTCGGGGAGCACAGCGAGGTCGTATGGAAGTTCGTATAGCGAAGGCCATTCTGGGCAATGCGGTCCATGGTCGGCGTCGGGATGACGCCACCGAAGGTCGATGGCGCGCCGAAGCCGACATCATCGGTCATGATGACCAGGATATTCGGCGCACCCTTGGGGGGCACCACGCGGGCCGGCCACGCTGCCTTCGACTGCATGGCATTGAGGTTGATCTGGCCCTGGAACGGAGGAGGTGGCGGCGGCAGGTAGCGGCCATCAATCGTGGTGGTCGCATCGGGCGAACCCGGCTCACCGGTGGTTTGCTCGGCCAAGGCCGGTGTTGTCAGTATGGCTGACAACATACAAGCCAGGATCCCCAACACGAGAGATCCTGATTTCGATGGTCTTGATGCGAAATTCACAGCAAGTGCTAATACCGATGCCGAACGCTTCATTGAAATTCTCCTGAATTCCCGAAATTCCCCTCGCCCCTCGTGGAGCGTAGTCAAGGTCAATAAAGCTGCGTCCACAATCAGCCTGAGGCCGACAAATGGCAGCTTTCAAGCGGGTTGTCGCGTCATCAAGCTGTCAGTTTTTATTGCGGTACCCAATCCGGGTTCAGCAAGTACGACTCCCGGTTTTGTGTCTGAGCTGACCAGTAGCCCGGCAACAAAATTGACGGCTATGTCGACCGTCGCCGTCGTCCCTACAGATGCTGCTGCCCAGTGCCCTAGTGCAACCCTAATTGACGCTTCAGACTGGACAGACGCTGATCCTGCGGAGCAACCGCTTCCAGGCGACGGACGTAGTCGATTGCCGCTTGCCGCTCATTGGCGGATCCATGCAGGTAAACCATCGCATAGAGCAAGTCTGCATCGTCTGGCACCTGGGCCAGGCCCGCTTCCAGTGCCGCCTGTGCCTCTGTACGGCGCTGCATTTTCAGCAACAGCAGACTTTGGTTGTAACGAATACGCGAGTTCCTCGGAAGCTCGATTGCCGCCGTCTCAAACAGCGGCAATGCTTCGTCGGCCTTGTTCCGTTCAGCCAGCAGCAAGGCCAGCATGTAGGCGATATTGCCGTGATCGGTGACGGGCATGTCCTTCAAGGCGACGCCGTCGCGCAGAACCTGCTCGGCCTCGTCCTGGAGCAGCATCGAGTTTGCCAGAGTCGCCAGGTTCACCCGAGCAGGGACGAAGTAGGGGTCGAGCTTCAAGGCCTGGTGATATTGCTCCATGGCTTCCTGCTGGCGTCCATCGCGCTCCAGCAATACCGCCAGATTCAGGCGATTGCCCGGCAGGTCGGCATTGCCGCGAAGGCGCTGTTCGTAGTCTGCCTGGGCCGTTTTGAAGAATTCGCGCTCAGCCTCAGGCAAGGCAATCATCGGGATCCCGACCAATGCATTCAAGGCTTGGTCACGGACAGCGCGACTGTCATCGTGCAGCAATGGCAACAGATACTTGACCCGCTGTACGGGAGGTTGCCCACTGAAACCGGATGCCGCGTAAGCCCGTACCAGAGAACTCTCGTCCTTGAGCGCCTGCGCCAAGCTTGGCAACGCGGGATCATCCATCGACGTCAATTGCTGGACGGCAGTGGCACGAACGATGGCGGGCTTACCCAGGTCGCCGATCAGCGCCGTTAATTGTTGCAGCGAGTCGGCTTGGCCAGTGCGAGCGGCATGTAGGGCCTGGCCATAGTGCGGAGGCCGTTGCGGAGTACCGAACCAACCCTCGATGACTTTCGCCGCCCACGCTGGCGCCTTGTCCTTATGGCAGGTGGTGCAGGCATCGGGGCTCTCGGTCTGTCCATCCAGGTCCGGGCGCGGCAGACGGAAACTGTGATCGTGTCGCGGGTCGATCACCATGTAAGTCTGGGCCGGCATATGGCAATTGAGGCACTGCGCACCCTGAGAGCCAACCGAGTGGTGATGGTGCTCGGGGCTGTCGTAGTTCTTCGCCTGCAGGCTGGGGAAACGGGTGGGTGGACTGGTGTTATGGCACTGCTGGCAAAGGCCGTTGCCCTGGATTTTGACTTTGGTGGTGTGTGGATCATGGCAGTCGGTGCAGGTCACGCCTGCAGCAAACATCTTGCTTTGGGAGAAAGAACCATAGATATAAACCTCACCCTGCATTTGCCCATCGGCATGGTACATGCCAGGGTCCAGGGTCGCTGGCAATACGCTGTCGAGCAATGGCTTGCCCGGTTGCTGACCCACATTCAAGCTCTGTCGACGACTGTGGCAGTAAGCGCACTGATCCCCCAGGCCCTTGCTGCCCAAGGCCTTGTAATCGACGATCAGGCCGATTTCGGCTGGTGAGTTGTAACTGACCTGCGCAGGTCTCTCCTTGGCGGCCCAGTCAACATGGGCCTGACCGGGACCATGACAGGCTTGGCAGCCGACATTCTGCTCATGCCAAGTGGTGGCAAAAGTATCGGTTCTGTCGTCGTAGCCCTTGAGTAGATTGCTCGAATGGCAATCGGCGCACATGGCGTTCCAGTTCTGGTAGCGGCCGGTCCAGTGCAACGGATCGGTGGGTGCGAAATGTTGTCCTGGGTAAAGGGAAAACCAGCGTTGTCCGCCCTCGGCCTTGGTTCGCGTGTCCCAGGCGACGGTCAGGCTTTGCAGACGACCACCGGGAAATGCCACCAGATACTGCTGCAAGGGTTTGTAGCCGAACGTGTAGAGGATCTCAAAATCCGCAGGTTTACCGTCAGAGCCTTCGGTATTGACGAAAAATTTCTTACCCTTGCGAAAGAAGCGGACCTCAACCTTACCGTCCTTGAAACGCACATCCTTGAAGTCACCCAGCACACTGTTTTGGGTTGCTGCACGCATCGCCCAATCGTGGTCAGAGTTTTTCCAGGCGCTGGCCTGCTCGACATGGCATCCGATGCAGCTGTCGGCGGGCGCATAACCCTTGGCGTCGGTGGCAAGTCCGGGGGGCTGCCCGAAAGCCCCTTGGGCAATTAGCAGAACCATCGTGAACAACAAGCGCCGCAAAGCGTATTTGAACAAATGCAAAGAATTATCCTTGAGGCAGGGCGACGAAAAATAACTGCAAACCTCAAAGTTATAGCCGCATTGGAAATTTACGCTATTACTCAAAAGGCGCGGGCACGATAACGATCCAACGTTTTTCGCCTTTTTTAGACGAACACATCATGGTTGAGGCGTCCGTAATCTTCGGCGCCTGAACTCATCGTGTTGCATTGAACGGTTGAATCCACAGCCGAAAGTCGCCTGTCAGGACCGAGACCCTTGACGCTCTGGATGTCACGGGTGAGTGACAGGCTCCATTGCGTCGCCCCACGTGCCCATCCGGCTTTTGGCCGTTACAATGCGCACCTCGACCGTGACAAACCAGAAAAAAAATATGTCTCTGCCCAAACATCACCTTGAACTGCTCAGCCCCGCCCGTGACGTGAACATCGCTCGCGAGGCCATCCTGCATGGTGCCGACGCCGTGTACATCGGTGGCCCGAGCTTCGGCGCTCGCCACAACGCCTGCAACGAAGTCAGCGATATTGCCCAGCTCGTGGAGTTCGCCCGTCGCTACCACGCCCGGGTGTTCACCACTATCAACACGATTCTGCATGACAACGAACTGGAGCCGGCGCGCAAGCTGATCCACCAGCTGTACGATGCTGGCGTCGACGCGTTGATCGTTCAGGATCTGGGCGTGATGGAGCTGGATATCCCGCCGATCGAGCTGCACGCCAGCACCCAGACCGACATCCGGACACTGGCGCGGGCAAAGTTCCTTGACCAGGCTGGCTTCTCCCAACTGGTACTGGCTCGCGAGCTGAACCTGCAAGAGATTCGCGCCATCGCCGACGAGACCGATGCGGCGATCGAATTTTTCATCCACGGCGCGTTGTGTGTGGCGTTCTCCGGGCAGTGCAATATTTCCCACGCACAGAACGGTCGTAGCGCCAACCGTGGCGACTGCTCCCAGGCCTGTCGTTTGCCTTATACCCTCAAGGACGACCAGGGCCGCGTAGTCGCCTACGAAAAACACCTGCTGTCGATGAAAGACAACAATCAGAGCGCCAACATCCGTGCGTTGGTCGAAGCCGGCGTTCGCTCGTTCAAGATCGAAGGGCGCTACAAGGACATGGGGTATGTGAAGAACATCACGGCCTATTACCGTCAGCGTCTGGACGACGTGCTTGAAGATCGTCCGGATCTGGCTCGGGCATCCAGCGGCCGCACCGCACACTTCTTCGTGCCCGACCCGGACAAGACCTTCCACCGTGGCAGCACCGACTATTTCGTCAGTGAGCGCAAGATCGACATCGGCGCCTTCGACTCACCGACCTTCACTGGCTTGTCGGTGGGCGTGGTGGAGAAGGTGGGCAAGCGTGATTTGCAGGTGGTGACCTTTGAACCGCTGTCCAATGGTGACGGCCTTAACGTGCAGATCAAGCGCGATGTTGTGGGCTTTCGCGCCAACATCGCCGAGCCCAAGGGTGAATTCCTCGAAGAGGGCCAGAAGCGCTATCGCTACCGTATCGAACCCAACGAGATGCCGGACGGGATGTTCAAGTTGCGGCCCAACCATCCACTGAGCCGCAACCTTGACCATAACTGGCAGCAAGCCTTGCAGAAGACCTCCGCCGAGCGTCGTATCGGTTTGAGTTGGGTGGCACGTCTTGACGAGCAGCGCCTGCAACTGACCGCCACGAGCGAGGAGGGCGTCTGTGCCAGCTTGTCTCTGGACGGTCCGTTCGGTCTGGCCAACAAGCCGGAGCAGGCTTTGGAGCAACTGCGCGATCTGCTCGGTCAATTGGGCACCACGGACTACCACGCCACCGCCATCGAACTGGATGCACCTCAGGCGTTCTTCATTCCCAACTCGCAGCTCAAAGCCTTGCGCCGCGAAGTGATTGACGCGTTGACCGTGGCCCGTCTGCTCGCCCACCCAAGAGGTCATCGCAAGGCAGAAACCAATCCGCCGCCGGTGTATCCGGAATCGCACTTGTCATTCCTGGCCAACGTCTACAACCAGAAGGCTCGGGACTTCTATCACCGCCACGGCGTCAAGCTGATCGACGCAGCGTTTGAGGCCCATGAAGAAACCGGGGAAGTGCCGGTGATGATCACCAAGCACTGCCTGCGTTTCTCCTTCAATCTCTGCCCCAAGCAAGCCAAAGGCGTCACCGGTGTACGCACCAAGGTCGCGCCGATGCAACTGGTGCACGGTGACGAGGTGCTGACCCTGAAGTTCGACTGCAAACCTTGCGAAATGCACGTCATCGGCAAGATCAAGGGCCACATCCTTGACCTGCCGCTGCCGGGCAGTGTCTCGGAACCGATCGTTGGCCACATCAGTCCCGAAGACCTGCTCAAGACGATTCCTCGCGCGCCGCATTGAGTGACAGGCGAACGCAGCATCCTGTACTGCGTTCGCCTCCTCAGGCTTTTTTGTTGGATATGTCTGCGCTGACCGAATCAGGATGTATGGCTTTTTTTGCTGTGCGAAAAGGGGGTTTATTTTCTGTGCATGGGCTGAGCTGCTGACTGTTGCCATAAAGAAACTACCTAGAGCACTAAGGTGATCGCCGTACACCAAGGGGTTCGTCTCAATATCTCGCCTTTGAGGCTCTGGTTTAGGCTAAGGGCAACGAATGAGCGGAGCAGGTTATGCGATTGTTTGAACTGAGTACTTTTACGGTGCGTGTGCGAACTGTTGCAGTAGCATTGGTCCGAATCGAGGCTGCGCTAGCCAAGCTTCGAATGTCTGGTTGCTGTATGCCTTTTGCCATTAGGTACAGACAGTTTGTTTTCGATGAGAAGGCGCTGACCAGCGCTTGCAGGTGGCCAATCTGAAGGTCAATAAATTTTCTTGCTGGAAAAGAAAAACCCCGCCGCCGCGAAAATAGAAAAACAGGCCAATGATCCGCACTCTCTGTCGAATGCTGAAGACATCTGCTGTGCAGCCTTTCAGCCAATTTTATTGAAAGAGTTTAATTCCAGAAGATCGCTGAAGCGCTCAGACCTAATGTTTAATGGATTTTAGCCTCCTTGGCGACGTCGGTTTCGATGTGGATCAAACTCGTTCGTTAAACCAACTAAAAAGTTATGAGCTAATACCACTTGGCTTATAGCTTTTCTCCGGGCGTGGTAAAGGTTTTGCTATATGGCTGTTCTTATATCTTTAGAATAATTTGTGATTAGTCACGGCTGCTTTTATGTCTTTATGATCTGCCCCACAACAACTCGTGAGACAGGAGGTAGCTCGATGGCCATTCAAATTAAACCGGTCGCTGGTCGAATTGGCGCGCAACTGGAAGGCGTGAAATTAGGTGAGCACATTAGTGCTGGGGATTTCAAATTTATTAATCAGGCACTGCTGAAATATAAAGTGCTGTTCTTTCGCAACCAACATCTGGATGACGCCGAGCACGAAGCTTTTTCCCGGCGCTTTGGGGATCAGGTGCCGCATCCGACCGTGCGCTCTGCTGAAGAAAGCGCCGCCATTCTGCACCTGGACGCCAAGGAAACTCGAGCCAATTCCTGGCACACCGATGTCACCTTTGTTGCCAATTACCCGAAAATATCCATCTTGCGCGGTGTGGTTATTCCACCTTATGGCGGCGATACGGTGTGGGCCAATACTGCGGCGGCCTACGCCGACTTGCCCGAGCCATTGAAACAACTGGCCGATAATCTACGCGCGTTGCACACCAACTTATATGACTATGCGGCGCCGCGTAATACCCATGAGTCGGGTCTTAAACGTTACCGCGAACAGTTTACCGCTGAAGTCTACGAGACCGAACATCCCTTAGTGCGGGTGCACCCGGAGTCGGGTGAAAGAAGTTTGTTGTTGGGGCACTTTGTCAAACAGATACAGGGAGTAAGCAATAACGATTCGAAACAACTGATTCGCCTGTTTCACGACCGTATTACTCATGTCGACAACACTGTGCGCTGGCGCTGGGAGGAGGGCGATGTGGTGATCTGGGATAACCGCGCCACGCAGCACATCGCGATCAACGACTACGGCGATGCCCAGCGTATCGTGCGCCGGACCACCATCGACGGTGATGTGCCGGTCGGGGTGGATGGTCGCTTGAGCCAAGCGCTCAAGCCAAGCCCGGATACCCGCTCGCCGAAAACCGAAGCCGACAAAAAACATCTCGCCGCCTGACAAGCGGGTCTCATTGACACAAGGAAGGCTTGAACATGGAACTCAAAGGTATTCCCCTGTTTCTCAAATGCAGCATCGCTGCAGCACTGGCTACGGTTCTTGCCATCCCCCTGGCCCAGGCCGATGTATTGCGCATTGGTGTAGCGACAGCTGGAGGCGGTGACCCGGTGACGTTCAGTGGGTCGACCCTGGGCATCGTGCGCAATCAGCAACGGCTGGAAAAAGCCTTCGCGGGAACCGGAACTGAAGTGCAATGGTTCTTTTTCAAGGGGGCTGGTCCCGCGGTAAACGAAGCCTTGTCAAACCAGCAACTTGACTTCGCCTACCAGGGCGATCTGCCCGCCGTCGTCGGGCGCTCCAATGGGCTGGACACCAAACTGCTGGCCGCACTGGGCGTACGTGCCAATCTTTACCTGGCCGTTCCCAAGGGATCTGACATCAAAGGTATCGATGACCTGAAAGGCAAGAAGGTGGCGATCTTTCGTGGCACCAACGGCCATCTGGTGTCGATCAATCTCTTGGCGGAGCATGGTCTTACCGAACGCGATATCAAGGTCATCAACCTCGATACCGGCAGCACTCAGGCTGCACTGGTATCCAATGGGGTAGATGCCGCATTCGGCGGGCGCGAGTTGTTCAAGCTGCGTGATCAGGGCCTGATCGACATCGTTTACGACAACCCCACTCAAGATGTGCGCTACACCCGACAGACCGCACTGGTCGTTCGGGGTGCCTATGAAAAAGAACATCCGGACAACGTACAGAAAGTCGTCGATACGCTGGTGGATGCGGCGAAGTGGACGTCGGAAGACAGTAATCGTGACGCGGTCTTCACGGAATGGGCCAAGAGTAATGAACCGGCAGAATCACTACGCGCCGACTTTACCGGGGTGAGCATCAGGGACAAAGCCTCGCCTCTGGTCGACAACTTCCTGCTTGGCCGCTATCAGGCCGTGGCGGATCAAGCCAAGGAAGAAAAGCTGATCCGTCGCCCCGTCAGTATCGATGGCTGGTTCGAGACCAGCTATTTGCAAAAGTCTCTCAAAACCAAGGGGCTTGAGAACTACTGGACGCCCTACGGTCTGGATGGCAAACCGCCGGCTGGTAATGCAGTAGCGGCCGCGACTAGCAAGCAAGGGAGCTAGGCAAATGGCCAGGGCACAGACCGTCAGACTAGAGCCGTATGCGGCGCCGGCATTGCCGAGCGACAACGTTAAACGTTTTCCACCGTCACCGGTCCGCCCAGTTCGCAAGATTGAAGTGCCGCGCCAGTCAGCCAGGCCCTTCAGTCTGGTTGACAAGGCCTTGCCCTGGCTGTTGCCGCTGGTATTGCTGGGCTTATGGTACCTGGGGGTGGAACGCGGCTGGCTTTCAGAGCAGGTGCTGCCCCCGCCAGTCTACGTCTACCAGACCTTGTCGGACCTGGTCACCAGCGGTGATCTCTGGCTGAACGCGTCCGCCAGCCTGCAGCGGGTTGTCGTCGGATTTACATTGGGCGCCTTTATCGGCATAGCGCTGGGCCTGGCCATGGGACTGTCCAGGACGCTAGAGGATTATCTCTTGCCTACCTTCAACGCACTGGTGCAAATACCGGTACTGGGCTGGTTACCGTTTGCCCTGTTGCTGTTCGGCATTGGCGAGACGCTCAAGTATGTGCTGATTGCCAAGGCGGCCTTGGTGCCGATCACGCTGTGTACCTTGCAGGCTTTCCGCCAGGCGCCCAAAGGGTTGTTGGAAGTCGGCCGGGCCTACGGCTTCAGTCCTCGGCAAAGCGTCATCTCCATCGTCTTGCCAGCGGCTGTCCCGACGCTGTTTACCGGTTTGCGTCTGGGCTTCACCAAAGCCTGGTTGTCTCTGGTGGTGGTCGAGTTGGTGGCATCGAGTGAGGGGTTGGGTTACCTGATCGTCTATGGGCGTCAGCTGTTTCAATTGGACTTGGTGATGGCGGCCGTTGTGGTAGTGGGTGCACTCGGTCTGTTCATAGACCGCGGTTTCGAATACGCGGAGAAACGCCTCAATCGGGGTCGGCCAACTGCCGGGGGGCGCCTGTCATGAGCGCGATCTTGTCAGTAGGTAGCGGTAGCCGCCGATATCGCGGTTGGGTCTTGCCCATTTCCGTCATCGCCGTGTGGTGGCTGGCGTCGAACCAGGGCTGGAGTCATTCGGGGTTGTTCGTTTCGCCAGAAAAAGTGGCGGTTACGGCCTGGGATCAAATCGCCTCGGGCAAATTCTGGCGGGCCATTTCTGCCAGCCTGGCGCGCAACCTCAGTGGCTTTTTCATCGGTACCACACTAGGTCTGGTGCTGGGTTGCCTGCTGGGCCTGTCGCGGAATTTCGAACGCGTGGTCGGGCCGAGTTTCAATACCTTCAAGCAAATATCGCTGTTCGCCTGGATCCCGTTGATCTCGGTGTGGTTCGGCCTGGGCGATGTGGCCAAGGTGGTGTTCTTGTCTTTGGCAGCACTGGTGCCTGTGGTGGTCAATACCTGTGACGGTTTGCGCAACGTCCCGCCCAACCTGCTGGAAGTGGCGCGGGTGTACGGCTTCACCCGTTGGCAAACCATCATCGGGGTGATGCTGCCCGCTGCCTTGCCGTCGATTTTTACCGGGCTTTATCTGGCGCTGGTCTATTCCTGGCTGGCGACCATCGGCGCTGAATACCTGCTGGTATCGGGGGAGGGGATTGGCAACACGCTGATTGATGGCAGCGAACATTTCATGATGGACCTGGTGTTGTTTGGAATGGTGGTTATCGGCCTGGTGGGATGGGGTCTCAACGCATTGGCCCGGACACTTGAGCGGCAGATGCAGCGCCTGTATGGCATCGCTCCTCGTTGATTGGCACTTTCAAAAGGATCGCAACATGCTCAACAACAGCCTGACCCTGGAAAACATCAGCAAGCGTTTCGCTTCCCGACCGGGCAGTTCGACGCAGTTGCAAGTACTCGACAACCTCCAGCTCGACATTGCGCCTGGCGAGTTCATCAGTATCGTCGGTGCCAGCGGCTGCGGTAAATCCACGCTGCTGCGACTGATTCTTGGCCTGGACGAAGAATACGACGGGCGCATCCTGCTGGATGGCAAACCCATCGAAGGCACTGGCCTGGAACGCGGCATCGTCTTTCAGGATCACCGTTTGTTCCCTTGGCTCAACGTCGAGCAAAACGTCGCGGTCGGGCTCAAGAATTCACACCTGAGCGCTGCGCAGAAACGCGAGACCGTACGCGAGCACATCGAACTGGTCGGCCTGCAAGACTTTATCGATGCCTATCCGCATCAGATATCCGGCGGCATGGCGCAACGCGTGGCGATAGCCCGCGGCCTGGTCAATCGACCGAGCGTGCTCTTGCTGGATGAACCGCTGGGTGCGCTCGATGCCTTGACCCGTGCGCGCCTGCAGGGCGAGCTGCAAAACATTTGGGCCAAGGAAAAAATCACCATGATCCTGGTCACCCACGATGTTGATGAGGCGGTATTCCTGGGCGATCGCGTGGTGGTGATGCAACCGAATCCTGGCCGCATTCGGCGCATTCTCGACATCGATCTGCCGCGCCCGCGCAACCGCAGTGACGGCCGCTTCATCGCCCTGCGCGACGATGTGCTGAGCGATTTCGCCGAGCTGCACTGAGCCTCTGCGCCGCGCGCAAGCCCATATTTTTCATGCTTGTTTTTTTCAGGGAACGGGAAATGTCCGAACGTCAGCTCAGCCTCAACCTATTCATCTACCCGAACGGCCATCACGAAGCCGCCTGGCGTCACCCGCAGTCGGTGCCGGAAGCTTCCATGGATATTGGGTATTACCAGCAACTGGCGCTACGCGCTGAACGCGAGAAGCTTGATGCGATTTTCTTCGCTGATTCGCCGTCACTGGCCGAAAGCGGGCGTGAAGGTCTGCGCATTCGTTTCGAACCCGTTACCTGGCTGGCGGGAATTGCTGCGGTGACCCAACGCATAGGCCTGATCGCCACGGCCAGCACTACCTACAGCGAGCCTTACAATCTGGCCCGCTCGTTCAGTGCGTTGGATCACCTCAGCAAGGGCCGCGCCGGTTGGAACATCGTCACCACTTCCATGGCGGCTGCAGCCGCCAATTTTGGCCTGGACCAACATCCGTCGGCTCATGACCGGTATGCTCAGGCCGAAGAATTCGTGCAGGTGGTCGGCGACCTGTGGGACAGCTGGGAGGACGATGCGCTGGTGCTGGACAAGACTTCCGGGGTGTTTGCCGACAGTGACAAGGTGCATTCGATCAACCACGTGGGCACTTACTACAAAGTCAAAGGCCCATTCAATTCGCCACGCTCCCCGCAGGGGCGACCGGTGCAGGTGCAGGCCGGGTCTTCCGAGGATGGTCGTGATTTCGCCTCCAGGCATGCCGAAGCGATTTTCACCGCGCACCAGACCCTGCAAAGCGCGACCGAATTCGCCAACGATATCCGCGCTCGGGTGAAGGCGGGGGGGCGCGATCCTCGCCAGCTGAAAATTCTCCCGGGCATCAGCCCGTACATCGGCAGCACCGAAGCCGAAGCCCAGCGCAAATTCGACGAGCTCAATGACCTGGTGCTGCCGCATGTTTCACTCGGTCAACTGCGCCGCATGTTGGGGGTCGACCTGTCCGGTCACGATCTGGATGCGCCATTCCCGCGCCACCTGGTCAATTTCGATAGCAACGAGAGCCAGTCCAGTCGCTTCAAGCTGATCCTCGACATCGTCGACCGCGAGAAACCGACGCTGCGCCAGCTGATCAATCGCCTGGCCGGTGCTCGCGGGCATTGGGTTCCGGTCGGTACGCCGGTGCAGATTGCCGACCTGATTGAGCAGTGGTTCCGCAGTGGCGCTGCCGATGGTTTCAATGTGATGCCGCCAGCGTTCCCCGAGGGCTTTGAAGTGTTCCTCGATGAAGTGCTGCCGATCCTGCGCAAGCGTGGGCTGTTCCGCCATGAATATGCGGGCAGTACGCTGCGCGAGCATTATGGTCTGAGTCGCCCCGTTTCGCGTTTTGCCCTGAAGCCCGCCTCAGCGACCTTGCCATTGCGCGGCGAAGTGCATTTGATTCCGGACCCTGTTTGATCTCGTTCAGGGCGATTGGAGGATCAGCGGGAGAGAGCCTCGAAAGACTTGTGAGGCTCTCATCGCTAACGTTCTGTTGAGGGCTCAGTGAGAGACAACCGGCGCCGTCACCGTCTTGCCGAACGCTGAGTTAATGGTGATGGTCGGGTTGGGCGACGGGCCACTGCCGGTAGTCGTCACCGATATCCGCCAGCGAGCGCCGGTACCGGTCGGGGTCAGACTGGCCGTGCCAAGGCTCACCGGGCCCGCAGTGGTCGAGGCCGTTACGGTGATGGTGTTGCCCGTGCCTCGCGAGGTGGTGCCGGCCAGGTCCCAGGTGTAGCGGCTGTTGCTGCGGGCAGTGACCGAAGCGCTGGTGACCACCAGGTCTTCGTTGACCGCCGCTGCTGACACCGCCACGGACACCGTTGCCGGTTTGTCCGAGACCGCATCCTTGGCGTCGCTGGCGTTATAGGTGAAGGTCGCGGTGAACGGTGCAGGGACGATAGGCGGTGGGGTGTAGATCACGCGCACACCGTCGGTGCTGACCGTGCCCTTGCCCGAATCCGGCTGGTTCAGGCCCACCACTTTTAGCGGCAGATTACCATCGGGGTCGGTGTCGTTGGCCAGCACATTGATGGTCAGCGGGAGGCCGTTACTGCTGATGGCACTGTCGGGGTTGGCCACCGGTTTTTGGTTATCGCCTTCGTGATCCTCATCGTTATCGCCGCTGCGGAAGGTCGGCAGGGCCGCAGAAGCCACGTAGGTGACACCGTCCCAGCCTGGCAGGGGCGTTGGCATCAACTGGAACTGGCCGGGATGCTCGACATCCCAACGCAACAGCATCGAGTTGTCCTCGTGCTGGGTGTTGTGGCAATGCTCGACGAACGTACCGGCGAACTCACGGAAATGGATCGCCATGTCCACATCCACCGAACTGTCGATCTCCTGGCCGACGCGATAGACATCCTTGCGCGCCCATTTTTCCCATTCCGGTGGTGCTTTACCGTCGCGGCTGAGGATGATGCCTTCTTCGAAATGCACGTGCACCGGATGGCTCCAGCCGTTACCGCCGTTCTTGATTTTCCATACTTCGAGGGTGCCGTCGCCGGAGAATCCGGCGTCCGTCGGGCCGTTGGCCAATTGCGGGGCGGCACTAATCCGCCGCGGGTCCATGGCGTAGCCGAAACCGCCGTCGGTCTTGACGGTCCAGGGTGCTTCGTCGGTGCCATCGGAGCGACCGAAAATGAACTCGCGATGCCGCGCCACCTTGAGTTTGGCCTGGTCGGTGGGATTGTCTCGATCGATGGTCAACGGGATCATTTTCTTGCCGGCCGCTTTGCCCGGTTTGGCGGGTTCATAGTCGGCCGGGTTCATGCTCACGTCCTGGCCGGAGTAAGGTTGCACCAACAGTTGCAAAAACTTGCCCACCACCGGGTCACCCTTGTCCCACATCGGCCCTTTGCTGGTTTGCTTGAGCTCAGCCTTGTACTCCTCCGACAGCACGTCGGCCAGGCTCACTTCCTCTTTCTGCGGGCCCTTGCCTGTCTGGTGTTCCATCAGATTGACGAAGTACAGCTTGTCGCCGGGCTGGATGCCGTTTTTCGCGAAGTTAATGATGATGTCGTAACGCTCGGCGATTGCCTGCGTCGGCAGGATCGCGTTGTGCCGCTGTTTATCGCCGTCACCGTCCAGGTCCATGCTGCCGTCGAAGGGCACGGCGTGTTCCATGATGTTGCCATCGTTGCCAATCATGTGGAACGGCACGCGATTGTAGGAGACGCCTGAGCCGCGCGGGCCGGGGAATTCGCCTCCGTTGCCGGCGATTTCACGCACCACGGCAATCTTGAAGTAGCGCGACACTGAGCCGTTGAGAATGCGGAAACGATAACTGCGTGCGCGCACTTTCAGGCGCGGCTGGTACTGCCAGTTGACCAGGATCTGGTCGGCGAGAAAGCCGTCGGTGTTGAACGGGTTGAACCACAACTGACCGTTGGCGTCCCAGGCTTTGTCCGCGACCACAAGATTGACGTCGTAGTCACGGTTGCCCCAGGGCAGTGCCGAACCGCTGGGCAGGCGCAGGTTGACCCCATCTTCCAGCGCTTCGTTGCCGCGATCCAGGGCGCTGTAGTAGTTCATCATCACCGCGTTGCCCTTGTAGACGTTCTGCGCGGTGAAATCGAGCATGTGGTCATGGAACCAGTGGGTACTCATGGTTTCACGCCAGTCGCCACGAATCTTGATGCTGCCGTTTTCACAGGTCTTCAGGCCTGGGCTGGCGTCGTTGACGAAAAGTTTTTCGCCCGGTGCGCAGGGGAACGCAGCACGTGGATCATGGGCATCGGTGTTGATGGTGTCGTAACCGGCCAGTTGCAGCGGCCAGCGATAGTCGTAGTACTGCCCTGGAAAGAAAAACGCGTTGGTGTAGCCATCGCTTTCGGCCGGGGAGTGGCCGTTATGTTCGTGGGTGCTGATGGTGTGCAGACCGAATCCCATATTGGCCGCGGGGTCGATGGGCAGGGCGTTGTAGTGACGCATCAGCACCGGTTGGCCATACCGCACCATCAGCAATTTTGCCGGAAAGGTACCGTCGAAAGTCCACAAGGCGTTGTGATTTTGCAGGGGGAAACTTGGGTGGAAGCGCGTATCGATGCCTTTGGTGGTGCCCGTCGTGGTCGGGATGTCAGAGGTCTGATAGTAGAGCCCGCCCGGCCCGAATTCACCGACGGCGTAGTTGTGCAATTGCCTGCGGTCACGCATGCCGGTGTTGACCCGCGCGCCCACTTGCACGGTTTTGTACGCGACTTGCGGGTAGAACTCGTTCCAGCGCTGATGCGACCAACCTTTTCCCGGTGGCCGACCTTCGGCGGGCGAGCCGACCGGATGGCGGTTGAGAAAGCTTTCGATCTGCGCCTTCCACGGATTGCGGTCCAGTACGTTGGAGAACTGCGATGGGAACGGGAACAGACCAGGCTGGCGCATGAACGCATCCAGTGCCGCGCTCGACGGGGCGCTGCGAGCAACGCTGTTCGGGTCCTGCGCAGGCGCCGGGCCGACGGTGGGGACGGGGAAGGTCAAGGGCGGTGCCGGGGTCGTCGGGTCGAGTTTCTCCGTGCCGAATTCCTCGAACAGCAGTAATTGCTGGGTAAAGGGTAGAGCCCCGAACAAGGGGCTGGGTTTACCGTTGGTAGGGAAGTTGAACGAGGTCTGCACATTCGGCGGCAGCACGTTGTCTGCACGCGGCGTGTCACGGTCGCCGAACACGCCATTGGGCAGGGCAATGGCCCCCTGGTTGGCTGCCGGCATTGTTTCCAAGGCTTCCAACGCAGCTTTGGGATCGGCAGGCGGATTGTTGAAGGCTGAAGGGTCAGTGGGCGGTGGCGGGCTTACATCATCGAGCGGTGCTGCACCGGCCTTAGCCAGGCTGAAGAAAATGACAGCGGCTACACCCCATTTCCTCAGGAAGTTGAGCGAACTGAACGCCGAAGCAGCGTTTTTCATTGTGTTCCCCTCGCGTCATGCCAAATGGCGAATCCCGCCGTCCCCAACGGAAACGACAGCTACTGCGCTGTAAGGGGCTGTGGCAAAAGTCGGGCCAACCGCAAAAGGGGGAAAAAAGTTCAGGGTTATTAGGGGTTTGATTGGGAGTATTTCCCAAATGACACAACTGAGTGGTGGGGGATATTCCTCTAAATAGGTGGCTTTTTGCCTGAATAGGTGGGGGAGCAACCCAATGTGGGTGATTGAACTCCCGCTTCCGCACTGTGAACATCTGTCATCGTACAACATGGCTTGATGTTCCAGGACCTAACATCCCGTCGTCAATGGCCAACAATTCATACGGTTGATGATCCTGTACCCAGCGAGTTCTTTAAGAAATCGAAATTTTCACAAGCAATCCTCGTCAAGACCAACGGCTATCTTTGATATTGACAGCCCACCCTTGAACTCGATATAAAAGGCACAGTTGTACGACGACAGACGATACGTCGACTGTTCATGCCAAAAAATAAAAAGAGTGTCGGCCCCATCATGAATTCAACTTGCGTACTCATCCCCCTCAACGTCGCTTCCTCTGGCCTGATCTTGTCTGCTTGCGCGCCTGCACAGTCAGTTCCGTCACAGGCGACTGCTCCGCCAAACCCCTGCTAGCACTCGCTACACGCCCAGCTCCAGCCACCAGCAATTGCACTGCGCGTGATGCAAACGGCGGCGGGGTACAGCATAAGTTGATCGCAAGACCCGGCTGAATCTGACCAGCCTTGGCGCGGACTCTTCGCGTCTTGGCGATGCTCTACGACACTATTGATCTCGCTTGAAACCGAGAGATCATCACCATAATCCAATAATAAAGTGATGCCATGAATCTGAACGAGCCCATCAATGCGAATGCGCAACGCGTCGGCCAAACGGTCGGCAAATACCGCTGGACGATCTGTGCGCTGTTGTTTTTTGCCACAACCGTCAATTACCTGGACCGCCAGGTACTGAGTTTGCTGGCGCCGCAACTGTCGACGCAGTTTGGCTGGAGTAACACCGACTACGCCAACATCGCCTCGGTTTTCCAGTTTGTGTACGCGATTTCCATGCTGTTCGCCGGCCGTTTCGTCGACAAGATCGGTACCAAGAAAGCTTATATATGGGCGATTGGCATCTGGTCCACGGGTGCGGTCATGCACGCCTTCGCGGTGCCGATGGGTGAGGGCATTGGCGCCCTGAGCAGCGCGCTCGGCCTTGCCGTCATTCCGGTCTCGATTGCCGGTTTCATGCTGTCTCGCGCGGTTCTGGCGATTGGTGAAGCGGGTAACTTCCCGATCGCGATCAAGGCCACCGCAGAGTACTTCCCGAAGAAAGAACGCTCATTCGCCACCGGTATCTTCAACTCCGGTGCCAACGTGGGGGCGGTCCTGGCACCAATATGCGTACCGTTGATTGCGGCTCTCTGGGGCTGGGAAGCGGCCTTTATCGTGATCGGCATGCTGGGCTTCGTCTGGGTCGCCGTCTGGATTGCGCTCTACCAGAAGCCGGATCAGCAAAAGCGTCTGTCGGCGGAGGAACTGGCATACATCCGTAGCGATGAACCTGTGCAAGTAACCACCCCGGAAGTGTCGGGTGTCGCTGCCAAAAAAGTATCGTGGTTCAAGTTGCTGACTTACCGCCAGACTTGGGCGTTTGCCTTCGGCAAGTTCATGACCGATGGCGTGTGGTGGTTCTTCCTGTTCTGGCTTCCGACCTACCTGGCGGCGCAATACGGCATGAAGGGAGCGGCCATCGTGGCGCCACTGGCCGTGTTGTACAGCTTGACGATGATCGGCAGTATTGGTGGCGGCTGGTTCCCGAGCTACTTCATGTCCCGCGGCGACAAGCCGTATGACGGTCGCATGAAAGCCATGCTGGTGATCGCGCTGTTCCCGTTGGTGGTGCTGCTGGCTCAGCCATTCGGATACATCAGCTTTTGGGTCCCTGTGTTGCTGATTGGCGTTGGCGCATCGGCGCATCAGGCGTGGTCGTGCAATATCTTCACGACGGTGTCCGACATGTTCCCGCAAAAAACCATCGCTTCGGTGGTCGGCATTGGCGGTATGGCGGGTGGTTTGGGTGGTGTCGTGATGACCAAGGTTGGCGGTTATGTGTTCGACTACTATAAATCGATCAACGATATCCACACCGGCTACATGATCATGTTCGCTATCTGTTCGGTAGCCTATCTGGTGGCATGGAGCGTGATGAAGATGCTGGTGCCACGCCACAAGGAAATCACTGATCTGTAAACAGCGATTAGTGCAGTAGAAGGCCCCGTCCCACTTCAGTGGGGCGGGGTTTTTTCGTTTTTAACTTTTAAAAAATCGTGCGAACGCGGCCCGTAGGTCCTGCAGGTTCGAAGTGCTGATCCGTATTTTCCTGCGCTATCTGCCTCTGTAATGCACTCAGTGGCAGGCTCACAATGGCGGCACACAGCGAACTCATAATGTAGGAGGCCCCAATGGGCAAGATGGCAATTTTCCTGGGTGGATTTCTGGTGCTGACCATTTTGATTGGTGCCCTGGCCACGATCTCTCCCGTTTAATCCTTTCCTCCGATACGACGCATGTACGATGCCTCCAGACGGCTGATCAAACATCCTCCCGCCATCGTCGCGCCTGAACCACCAGTGCCGGCGCACAGTGCAGCACAACCATGCGCACCAGATGATGAGTCAGGATGAACACAACGTTCAGCCCGCCACTGAAGGCGACCATGGAGATGGTCTCGATGGCGCCCGGCATGTAGGCCAGCCATAACGACCAAGGATCGCTGCCCCCAACCCGCCCGGCCACGCTGGCAAACGCTGCGGCGATCAGCAGCATCAGACCAACGGACATCAGCGCGGCACGCCCGTGGCGAACAAGTTCGGCGAAGCTGATGTCCTTGAATTTCGAGCCGATCAGCACACCGAGCAGGATGGCAGCGGAGTCGACACTCCATGACGGCATGTGAAAGCCCTGCAAGTAGCCGGTCTTGACGTAAACGCCGGTGAGCACGATGGCGGTGAGCATGAACGGTGCCGGCACGCCAACGTTCAACAGCAAACGACCGAGCAACAGGCACAGGGCGATCAGCGACAGCAGGCTCAGCGCCAGACTCAAGTCCAACGGGCTGCTTTGGGCAATCGCCACGTCTGCCTGTCCGGGAATGCAAAAGCTGACGAGGAGGGTGATGGAGAGCAGTCGCACCAGATGCACGACGATCACCTTGCTGGACGCGCGTTCGGATTCGAGCAGGTCAAATACCGCCGCGAGTGCGCCGGGGTAGACGGCCAGCAGGGTATCCTTGCGGTTCCATCCGGCGATTTTCAGCAGCGCAAAACCGGCCACCGCGCTTTGCACCATCAGGCACAGCAGCATGACGCCCAGGCTGGGCAAGATGGCCGCGACCGTGTGGCTGTCCCACGACGTAAACATCAGGCCGGTCGCGATCCCCAGTACGATTTGCACGTAGCCGAGGCCGAAACGCAGGGAAGGGGAGAAGCGCAGGTTACTGGCGATCATTGCGCTCGCGAGTATCGAGCCCAGCAACAGGCCGTGGGGGATGCCGGCGTATTGCAGCGCGGCGCCGACGCCGGTGGCGATCAGTAAACACAGTAGGGTTTTCATGAGCCTTCCTTGATTCTTGAATTCCCCGACGCTTGAATCCGGGCCGCCCATGTTTTCCCACCTAACAGCATGATGCGTCAAGAACGCTGGTCATCCTGTCCTTTAGGCGACATCTCCTGGCTTACTAGCGTTAGTCGGTAATCTTCGGACGGGTTAGAGTCGTGATCACGTTCCTGGCAAACCCGGATGACCCTGATGACGCGCCCTCGTTTCTTACCTGACAACTTCACCCTGACCCTGATCGGCGTCGTGCTGCTCGCCAGCGTGTTGCCCGCCAGCGGTCAGATCGCGGTGGGCTTCGGGTGGCTGACCAACACCGCCATCGCCCTGCTGTTTTTTCTGCATGGCGCCAAACTTTCACGCGAGTCGATCATTGCCGGTGCCGGACATTGGCGTCTGCATGTGCTGGTATTCAGTCTGACCTTTGTGCTGTTTCCGCTGCTCGGCCTGGCGCTCAAACCGGTGCTGTCGCCGCTGATTGGTGACGATCTGTACATGGGCATGCTCTACCTCTGCGCGCTGCCGGCCACGGTGCAGTCGGCCATTGCCTTTACCTCCCTGGCGCGTGGCAACATTCCGGCGGCGATTTGCAGTGCGGCGGCGTCCAGTCTGTTCGGGATCTTTATCACGCCACTTCTGGTGACGCTGCTGTTGAATGTGCAGGGCGATGGCGGCTCGACCCTTGATGCGATGGTTAAGATCAGCGTGCAACTGCTGCTGCCGTTCATTGCCGGGCAGATCGCGCGGCGCTGGATCGGCGCCTGGGTCGGGCGCAACAAAAGTTGGCTGAAGTTCGTGGATCAGGGTTCGATTCTGTTGGTGGTCTTCGGCGCGTTCAGCGAAGCGGTGAACGAAGGCATCTGGCACCAGATTCCGCTATGGGAACTGGCCGGGCTGGTGGTGGCGTGCTGCGTACTGCTGGGGTTGGTGTTGGTGGCCTCTACGGTGCTGGGCAAAGCCTTTGGTTTCAATGTGGAAGACCGCATCACCATCGTGTTCTGCGGTTCGAAGAAAAGCCTGGCCACCGGTGTGCCGATGGCCCAGGTGCTGTTCGCCGGCAGCACCATCGGCGTGTTGATCCTGCCGCTGATGTTGTTCCATCAAATCCAGTTGATGGTCTGCGCGGTGCTGGCCCAGCGCTACGCCAAACGCCAGGAATCGGTTGCTGAACTGATGGCGCACGTAGATCCTTGATCGCCCGAGTTCCGAGCCTCATCTGGAGTAATGCATGAAGATTGGCGTGATTTCCGATACCCACGGATTGCTCCGCACCGAAGCGGTTGCTGCGCTGGAGGGCTGTGAGTGGATCATTCATGCGGGCGACATTGGCAGCCGTGACATTCTCGATCAACTGGCGTCCATTGCTCCGTTGCATGTCGTGCGTGGGAACAATGATCTGGGCGAGTCTTGGGCAGAACAGCTGGATGATCTCCTGCGTTTTGACCTGAACGGATGGGACACTTTGCTGGTGCATGACATCGCCGATGTTCCGGTCGTGCTGGATGAAGGCATCCAGCTGGTGATCACCGGGCATTCGCATAAGCCACGCATCGAATGGCGCGGCGACCGCTTATTTCTCAATCCCGGCAGCGCGGGGCGGCGGCGCTTCAAGTTGCCAGTGACGCTGGCGTTGGTTGAGGTGCTTGAGGACTCGATTGAGCCGCGACTGGTTTCGCTGGTGGAATGATTTTTTCTGCACCGGTGTCTATTCCACCTTATGACGGAGGAAGTCAGGAGGTAATTCGCCAATGCCTTGTAGTCGGGTTTCGAGAAACTCGCGCAACACGCGTACCTTTGTCGAAAACCGTCGATTGGGAAGGTAGGCCATGTAGATCTGTCTTCCGGTCAGCGAGTTAACGAAACGATAGTCCGGCAGGACAATTTGCAATTGACCGTTCAACAGCAGGTCGCGCACCAGCCAGATTTCGAATTCCGCTATTCCCAGCCCCCCACAAACCGCTTCGAGCAACAACTCCGAGTTGTCTGATTGAAGATTGCCCTGCGGGAAAATCGAGTGCTTTTCCTCTTCCTGGACAAAATACCAATGGGGGTCGCTATCCGGGTGTACATACACCAGACAGTTATGTGCGCTCAGATCCCCAGGCGATTGGGGATGTCCATGCTGTGCAAGGTATTCAGGCGTGGCGCAAAGCAGCGAATCGTTGCGGCAAATCGGGTAGGCGATCAAGTTCTCCAAATGGTTTTCACCCTCATGGATATCCAGATCAAAGCCTCCGACGATCATATCGTTGTGATTGTCTGTCAGGCGCAAGTCCATCTGGATGCCGGGGTACATCTTTAGAAAGGGGGCGATAAGCGGCGCGTGGAAGCGCCTGCCGAACGCCACGGGTGACGTGAGTTTCAGAGGGCCGCTGGGTGCAAGGTTGAGATCGCTGACCACACGTAAGGTGTCATCCAGGTCGGCGATCATCGATAGCGCGCGCGCGTGATAGATTTGCCCCGCCTCGGTCAGTGCGACGATATGCGTGGTGCGATGGAGCAGGGTGGTGTTCAGCGACTTTTCAAGCGCCGAAATGGTTCGTGTCAAGGTTGAGGGCGAGACGTGCATCTCTCGGGCAGCGGCAGAAAAGCTACCCAACTCGACGACTTTCACCAAGGCCCTCATCACACCTAGATGATCGATGCGTGCAATTTCGGAACTCATTTCAGATGGATTGCCTTTGCGCTGGGTGCAAAACCGAATTCCTTTGCTCGATGTTCCACCGGTTTTTATCGGAATATAGACTGATTTCCATCGCAGCGGGCACCTCGGTGTCTCCCGTCGCCCATTGGAGTTTGAAGAACCTTATGAATTTTCCTGCCCATGTTCCAATCGCCATCGCCACTCGAAACGAACATGTGGAGCGAATCCATTGGGGGTCAGTGGCAGTGGTCGATAGTGAGGGCGCGTTACTGGCCTACGCTGGCGACCCGGCATCCATGACATTTTCCCGTTCTACGCTCAAGCCGTTCCAGGCCGTTCCTTTTGTCCGTGACGGCGGTCCCGAGCGCTTTGGTTTCACCGATGATCAGGTCGCTCTGATGTGTGCCAGTCATTCCGGGGAAGAGTCGCATGTCGACGCCGTGAGCAAAATGTTGACGAAAATCGGTCACGAAGCGCATGACCTGGGGTGTGGTTGTCATTTGCCGGACTTCTACAGTGGCGACAATTTACCGCCCAAAGGTTTCCACTTTGATCAACGCCACCACAACTGCTCCGGAAAACACACCGGTTTTCTAGCCTACTGCCGCCTCCACGGACTAGCGAGCAGTTCTTACCTGGCACCGGAGCATCCCTTGCAACGCGATATCCAGCGGGTCGTCGCAGGGCTGACGCGATTGCCGCAGAATCAGCTTTGGACGGGAACTGATGGCTGTAACGCGCCAAACCTGGGAATGCCTCTGTCGCGACTTGCGCTGTTATGGGCGCGTCTGGCCAGTGGTGATGCCGGGAACGACACAAGCCTCAGTCCTGTTTTGCAGCGACTGTTCGACGCCATGCGTCATTATCCGCAAATGGTCTCCGGTACCGGTCGATCCGATCTGGGAATCACGCTTGCCTCCAAAGGCGACTGGGTCGCCAAAACGGGTGCTGATGGCGTGCAGACGGTGGGGATCCGCAGTCGCGGACTGGGCGTGGCGGTCAAGGTCAGTGATGGTGATTTTCCCAGTGTGTTTGCCGTCACCATCTCGGTGCTCAAGCAGTTGGGCGTGTTGGAAGATGAAGGCGAGAATCGGTTTTTGGCACCGTGGGCAGATCCCGCGTTGAACAATTGCAATGGCGCGCCGGTGGGTCAATTGAAAGCCACTGTGCAATTGAAATTCATCTAATGCGCAGTGCCAGCAGGCACGAATCAGAAATTTAATGCAGAGCACAAGCCATGCTATCGACGCGCTCAGTGGATCAGAAACCCCCAGCCATTTCACTGCGGGCGGTGAACAAATTTTTCGCCAGCCAGCAGGTGCTGTTTGATGTAGACCTGCAAGTAGAGCCCGGTGAAGTGGTGGTAATTATCGGTCCCTCCGGCTCGGGTAAATCGACGTTGTGCCGGTGCATCAATCGCCTGGAAGCGATTGATAGCGGTGAGATTTTTCTGCACGGTGAACGCCTTCCGGAAGAGGGCGGTGCGTTGGCGAAGATGCGTGCCAAAGTGGGTATGGTTTTCCAGAACTTCAATTTGTTTGCCCACCGAACAGCCTTGCAGAATGTCGCGATGGGCCCACGCAAAGTACTCGGCATGAATCGTCTTGATGCCGAGGCATGGGCCATGCAGCTTCTCGATCAAGTCGGTTTGGGGCACAAGGGGAAGTCGTACCCCGCAGAGTTGTCGGGTGGACAGCAACAGCGCGTCGCGCTCGCGCGTTCACTGGCGATGAAGCCCAGTGTCATGTTGTTCGATGAGCCGACCTCGGCACTTGATCCTGAAATGGTCAACGAGGTTCTGAAGGTGATGGTCGAATTGGCCCGCAGCGGCATGACAATGGTGGTGGTAACCCATGAAATGGGTTTTGCTCGCTCGGCTGCCGACCGGATCGTTTTCATGGACGCCGGTCGCATCGTCGAAAGTGCGCCACCCGAGATTTTTTTCAGCGCTCCCCGCTCAGAGCGTGCTCGCGATTTTCTTTCCAAAGTACTCGCACACTGAATCACGCAGTAGAACCCACAATAACAAGAGAAATACACCATGCGCTCAAACCGATTTGTTGCTCTTAGCCTTTCCCTGCTGACGTCCTGCATGTTCGCCGGTGTTGCGTCGGCCGACACGACAGAGAAATTCGCGGCCGATTCGACCATGGCCAAAATTCACGAGCGAGGCAAGCTGGTCGTTGGCACCTCGCTGAACACGCTGATGTTTTCCTCACGCAATCCCATGACCGGGAATGTCGAGGGTTTCGAGGCTGAGTTGGCAAGGATGCTGGCCAAACGGCTGACGGGCTCGGAAGACAACATCGAGTGGGTCAGCACTACGCCGGAAAACCGCATCCCGTTGGTGCAGAACAAACGCGTCGACCTGGTCATCTCGACAATGACGGTGACTGATGAGCGCAAACAGGTCATTGGATTTGCCGGTCCGTATTACTTGGCGGGGCAAGATTCGCTGGTCAGGGCGGACGACCATTCGATCAATAAAACCGCAGACCTCGACACCAAAACCGTCTGTGTTCTGAGCGGCACCACCGTTGAACGTAACCTCAAACCTGTGGCGCCCAATGCCAAAATAGTGACCTTCAGCGACGCCTCGGCGTGCGTGGAAGGACTGATCGACAAGCGTTTCGATGCCTATGTCGACGACGGCGCCACGCTGGTCGGTGAGTCGATGCGCCAACCCGGCAAGATGCGCGTAGTCGGCACCCCCTTTACCGAGGAGCCCTACGGGATTGCCGTCGTCAAGGAAGACAACGTGTGGCGTGACTGGATCAATTCGCAACTGAGCACGTCGATCCGTGATGGCCAGTGGCAAAAAATGTATGACAAGGAACTTGAAGCCGGTTTGGGCGCGCCCCAAGTACCCGTCATCCAATAAGAAAGAAATCTGCAGAGGGTGACGTTGATGCCTTATATCGAGCGCTTTCTTGGGGGTATCGCGATAAGTGTCGAGCTCACCCTGCTGTCCTTCGCCATAGCCATTGTCCTGGGACTGCTTTTGGCTGTCATGAGGGTAAGCCCATGGCCGACATTTCGCTGGTTCGCCAGCGGTTACGTCGAGCTCATGCGAATGATGCCGCTTCTGGCTCTATTACTGCTGTTTACCTTCGGATTGCCCAAGCTCGGCTTCATCTATTCGCTGTTCACCTCTACGGTCCTGGTGCTGGGCTTGTATAGCGCTGCCTGGATTTGTGAGGTGGTACGGGCGGGCATCAATACCGTTTCACTGGGGCAGATCGAAGCCGCGCGCAGCATCGGGATGCGCTTTGATCAGATTCTCGGCGAAGTGGTTTTACCGCAAGCGGTGCAGTCGGTCATCGCACCGCTGGGAAATCTGTTCATCATTCAAATCAAGGCGTCGGCGATTGGTGCTGCGATTGGTGTCGCGGATATCACCTACACCGCACAAAGGATCAACTTCGATACGGCCCTGGCCGTGCCGACTTTCCTCGGCGCCATGGCTGCTTATTTGTTGCTGACCCTTCCCGCCGGTTGGTTCTTTCGCTACCTGGAGCAAAAAATGGCGGTGATCCGATGAGCTTCAATAATGTGTTGTACGAACCACCGGGGCCGATTGCCAGAAGGCGTAACCGACTCATCTCAGCGCTCGGCGCGATACTCCTGGTCGCGGGTCTGATTGCGGCGGGCCTGAGGTTAGACGAGAGCGGTCAGTTCGACGCCAAACGTTGGGAGATTTTCCTCCACCCGGGGACGCTGCGCTTTTTGTTTGATGGGCTGGTGGCGACCTTGCTCGCCGCCGTGATCAGTATGATTTTGGCGTTCAGCCTCGCTGTGCCATTGGCGGTTGCGCGGTTATCCTCCAAATTCTGGTTACGTACTCTGGCAGCTGCCTATATCGGCTGTTTCCGTGCAGTACCGTTACTGTTGCTGATCCTGTTTACTGTCATCCTATTGCCTTCCATGGGGCTCAATTGGTCGGCCTTGGGGTATCTGGTATTCGGCATGGTGTTGCATCACAGTGCAATGACGGCGGAAATCGTGCGCACAGGGATTCTTTCTTTGGGCCGAGGGCAGCGTGAAGCAGCACTGTCTATCGGCATGCGAGAGCACCAGGCGATGTTGTGGATTGTGCTGCCACAGGCGTTAAAACTTATGTTGCCGGCCTTGATAAGTGCGGTACTGGCCATTGTTCAAGATACGTCACTGGGCTACATCATTCCCTATGAGGAGCTGTTGCGCCGATCACAACAGATATCCAGCTTCGCACCGCAAACACTGCTTCAGTCCGCGTTTATCGTGACGGTCATGTATGGCTTTGTCAGCGCGCTGCTATTGGCACTGCGCCGCTGGATCGAACGACGCCAGGCCTATACCTCCCGAACGGCGAAAGGGGACGACGGCGTTATAGCCGCAGTGGTTTTTGCAGAAACGCTTGGCGGTATTCCTGGTGTAACGCCTGCGCTGGGTAATGTGTCAACGCAAGCGTCCACTCGCGATAAATAGTTCGATGCTTTTGTACAACGGGATCGAGCCTGCCTTTGGACCACCCCAACCCGAATGACCGGGTCGGGGTGGCCCATTCAAAGCCTCACTTCACATCAAACCGATCCAGGTTCATCACCTTGGTCCATGCCGCCACGAAGTCTTTAACAAACTTCTCCTTCGCATCACTGCTCGCATAAACCTCAGCCAGCGCCCGTAACTGCGCATGCGAACCAAAGACCAGGTCCACACGCGTCCCGGTCCACTTCACTTCGCCGGTTTTGCGATCACGTCCTTCAAACGCTTCAGCAGCTTCGGAGGTGGGTTTCCATTCCACGCCCATGTCGAGCAGGTGGGTGAAGAAGTCGTTGGTCAGCGCTTCCGGTTGTTGGGTGAAGACGCCATGCCGGGTTTGTCCGACGTTGGTGTTGAGCACGCGCAGGCCGCCGATCAACGCGGTCATTTCGGGCGCGGTGAGCGTCAGTTGTTGCGCCTTGTCGATCAGCAGGTGCTCGGCCGATACGCGGTAGCGGGTTTTCAGGTAGTTGCGGAAGCCATCGGCAATCGGTTCGAGGAAGCCGAAGGAATCCACGTCCGTTTGCTCTTGCGACGCGTCCGTCCGCCCTGGCGTGAACGGCACTGCAACGGTTTGGCCGGCATTTTTTGCCGCTTGTTCGACACCCGCATTACCGGCCAGCACGATTAGGTCCGCGAGCGAAATTTTTTTGCCGCCGCTGTTGAACTCGCTCTGGATGCTTTCGAGTTTCGCCAGTACGTTCGCCAGTTGTTCGGGCTGGTTGGCTTGCCAGAATTTCTGTGGGGCCAGACGCAGGCGTCCGCCGTTGGCGCCACCGCGTTTGTCGGAGCCGCGGAAGGTGGAAGCGGCTGCCCAAGCCGTCGATACCAGCTGCGAGACCGACAGGCCGGAGGCGAGGAGTTTGCCCTTGAGTGCGGCGACGTCACTGTCGTCGACCAAGGCATGATCCACCGCTGGGATGGGGTCTTGCCACAGCAGTTCTTCGTTCGGCAATTCCGGGCCGAGGTAGCGGGAGAGGGGGCCCATGTCGCGATGGATCAGCTTGAACCAGGCGCGGGCGAAGGCGTCGGCCAACTGATCGGGATTGGCCAGGAAGCGTCGCGAAATCGGCTCATAGATCGGGTCGAAGCGCAGGGCCAGGTCCGAAGTCAGCATGGTGGGATTACGCCGTTTGGACGGGTCGTGTGCGTCCGGAATGGTGCCGGCACCGGCGCCGTTTTTGGCGACCCACTGATGCGCCCCTGCCGGGCTTTTGCTCAGTTCCCACTCGAATCCGAACAGGTTTTCCAGGTAGTTGTTGCTCCATTTTGTCGGCGTGGTGGTCCAGGTCACTTCCAGGCCGCTGGTGATGGTGTCCGCGCCTTTGCCGGTGCCAAAGTTGTTCTTCCAGCCAAAGCCTTGCTGTTCAAGACCGGCGGCTTCGGGCTCGGCACCGACATTGTCGGCAGGTCCGGCGCCGTGGGTTTTACCGAACGCGTGACCGCCCGCGATCAGGGCCACGGTTTCTTCATCGTTCATTGCCATGCGACCGAAGGTTTCACGGATGTCCTTGGCTGAAGCCACGGGATCCGGATTGCCTTCAGGGCCTTCGGGGTTGACGTAGATCAGACCCATTTGCACGGCAGCGAGTGGGTTTTCCAGATTGCGGCCCTGCTCGGTGCGGCTTTCCTCGTTTTCCCCTGGCTCAGCCACCAGCGGACCTTCGCCGGGCTCTTGCATGGGCTCGTTTTCTTTGCCGTAGCGGGTGTCGCCGCCCAGCCATTTGTTTTCGGAGCCCCAGTACACGTCTTCGTCCGGCTCCCATACATCCGCACGACCACCAGAGAAGCCAAAGGTCTTGAAGTCCATCGACTCCAGTGCAACGTTGCCGGTGAGCACGATCAGGTCAGCCCAGGAAATGTTGCGGCCATATTTTTGCTTGATCGGCCAGAGCAGCCGGCGCGCCTTGTCGAGGCTGACGTTATCCGGCCAACTGTTGAGCGGTGCAAAGCGTTGTTGACCGGAGCCAGCCCCCCCCCGACCGTCACCGGTGCGGTAGGTGCCTGCGGCGTGCCAGGCCATGCGAATGAACAGCGGCCCATAATGACCAAAGTCCGCTGGCCACCATTCTTGCGAATCGGTCATCAGCGCCGTGAGGTCTCGTTTGACCGCTGCAAAGTCCAGTTTTTTGTAGGCTTCGGTGTAGTTGAAACCCTCGTCCAGGGGATCGGACAGGGACGAGTGCTGGTGCAGGATTTTCAGATTCAGTTGGTTCGGCCACCAATCGCGGTTCGTCGTGCCACCGCCAGCGGCGTGGTTAAACGGGCATTTCGATTCATTTGCCATGTGCAAGCTACCTTTGGTCGTGTTCATCCGGGCTATTCGGCCCTTTGTGGGTTCTGGAATAGCGACGAGCGAAAGCAATGACACAGGCTGCTGGGCCAGCAGTTCGATTCACTGATTGTTTTGATCACACGGAAATCGGTACAGCAGAAAACGAGGTGCAATCACGGTGGCCCACGGCAGGCTTAGTCATGTTTCTGACTCAATTCCTGTCTCCTTATCAGCTCAAAACCGGCCGGCTGACGCCAGCGCAGGGATAAGGTTAGACGCCTATCCGCAAGTCAGCTAATAGGTGGAGTATTCGGCGCTCATAGGCAAAAGCTTTTACTGAGGCCTTCGAGATTGAGGCGGCCGGCAACCAGACGTTCGAGTCACTGCCGTAAGTTGCCGGTGCCTTTGTCAGAGGGTGGGTGATGTTCCTTTCAAGCTAAAAAGCCGCAGGCTTACCACGGTCATTGCGCCCCAAACACCATCGTCCAATACACGCCTCTATCACTGCGCGCATCCGCCGCATAACCTGCGCCTACCTGGGTAAACATCGGGTTCATCAAATTCGCACAATGCCCGGGGCTGGTCAGCCATCCTGCCATGGCCTTGCTCGGTGAACTCTGCCCGGCGGCGATGTTTTCGCCGATTTGCCTTCCGCGAAAACCGGCGGCCCTCGCTCGATCCGCTGGCATATCACCGTCGGGGTCCTGGTGCGCGAAGTAATCACCGTAGGCCATGGCCTTGCTGTGCCCTTGTGCGGCAGCGCCAAGAGCGGGGCTCCAGCCAAGTGGTCGCGCGGCGGCGAAGCGCTGGCCGCCACACATCCGCGGTTTCGACCTCGCTGCGTTGACCTGCGCCAACAATGCTTTGCTGACGGCTCGCGAATTGCCGATCTGACTGTCGAGCACCGGCCGCGCCAGCACCACTTGCCATTCGGTCTTGGCGCGACTGACGCCAATGTCGGCGTATTGGCCGTCCAGCAACGCCCCGCAGTAATCGTCCTGCAACCTATCGAAGGCGTCATCGGCATCCTGTGCGCCGACCACGCGAATGCTGCGTACCGCCACCGCTGAATAGCCGGAATCTTTCAGCCGTTCGCGCAAACCGCCGCCATAGCCAATCGGCAGCGCCAGGCTGGAGTTCAGCGCCAGCGGTGCCAGACGCTGGGCCGGGCGTCTCTCGCAACGTTGCGGGTGGGCACGATAGTCGTTGATCGCCGCTACCAGTTGGCGTTCGCCATTGGCATGAGCGGGGGCGGCGGATAGAGCAAGTACAGGCAAGCAACACAGCGAGGCGCAGCGCAAGGCGAGGACGGTCGGGTGCATGAGGCGGACAGCTCTGATAAGAGGAGGGTGGTAATGGGAATTCACGGCGGGAGTAAGACTGGGGTTTGCCCGCTAGGTTCAGGAGGGCGAGGTGCAAAAAGAGCGGCTTTGCCTACCGCATGTCGCAAATTGCTAAAAGCCCCGGTCTGGCGTTAAACATGTGCCGGCTGCAGTCGATAGCGTTTTCATAATGCCGACGTGACAACAGAGGGCTTCACCGTGTCGATAAAACTCCGTTTACTCTTGCTGATTGGCACCAGTGTGCTCACCGCGCTGATCGTAAGCCTGGTCAGTTACGTGGGAAATACGCAGATGGCTGAAGCGGTGAATGAGAACGAGGTCAGCATGACCGCGCTGCGCAATCACCTCGAAGCCGACATGATGCACGACGCCCTGCGCGCCGATGTGCTGTCGGCGATGTTGGTGGGCCTGGGCAAAAGCACCAGCAGCAAAGCCGAGGTGCACAGTTCCATCGAGGAGCATGCGCAGCATTTTCGCGAAGTACTGGGCGAAAACCTCAAGCTGCCGGTCAACGACACCATCAAAACCGGGCTGAACAAGGTCAAACCGAGCCTCGACACCTACATCAGCGCGGCCGAGCGCATTGTCGGCCTGGCGCTGGAAAATCCGGAAGCGGCTCAAAAAGAACTGGGCACCTTCAATACCGTGTTCAGCCAACTGGAAGACCAGATGGCGGCCCTCAGCGAGTTGATCGAAACCAACACGCAGCAGACCAGCCAAGGCACTGCGCAAGCCATCCAGAGCGCCAACTTCACCCTCGGCATCGTGCTGGTCGCCAGCCTGGTGTTGCTGCTCGTTCAGGGGCGCTGGGTGACGCTGAGCATCATCGGGCCATTGCAGACCGCCAGCCGGATTGCCCAAAGCATCGCCCATGGCAATTTGAGCGAACCGATTGCCGAACCGACGCAACAAGACGAAGCCAGCGCATTGATCCGCAGCCTGGCGACCATGCAGCGCGATTTGCGCGGCATGATCGAGGTGGTGCGCAGCAACGCTCACGGTGTGAGCGGCATGAGCGATCAATTGAGCAGCGGTTGCCACCAGGTCGCCGACAGCAGCCAGCAGCAAAGCGCCGCCGCCAGCACCATGGCCGCTGCCGCCAGTGAAATGACCGCGAGCATCGAGGAAATCACCCGCCACGCTGAACGTGCACTGGACATGGCCAATCAAGCCGAGTCACTGGCCAAGGATGGCGGCCGGGTGATCCATCAGGTCGTTCAGGACATGGACGGCATTGCCCGTTCCGCGCAGCAGTCGGCTCAGGTGATCCGTACGCTGGACAAGGAGTCCGAAGGGATTTTCAACATCATTCAGGTGATAAAGGGCATCGCCGACCAGACCAATCTGCTCGCGTTGAACGCCGCTATCGAAGCCGCCCGTGCCGGCGAACAGGGCCGTGGCTTTGCCGTGGTCGCCGATGAAGTGCGCAGCCTCGCTGGCCGCACCAGCGCCTCCACCCAGGAAATTGCCAGTATGGTCGCGCGCATCCAGCAAAGCACCCGCGAGGCGGTGACCAGCATGGAGGCCGGCGTGGCACAGGTCGATAAAGGCATGGCTGTGACCGCCGACGTCGAGCGTGCGATTCGTCAAATCCTCGACGCCACGCTCAACACCACGCAACTGGTCAACGACATTACCCGCACCATCGGCGAGCAAAGCCTGGCCAGTAACGAAATCGCCCATCAGGTGGACATGATTGCCGGGATGTCGGAAGGCAACAGCAAGGTGATCGGACGGACCGCGTCGACGACCGATGAACTGTCGAGTCTGGCGGGCAAGCTGTCGCAGTCGGTGGATCGGTTTCGGCTCTGACGGATTTGAGCACCTTCCCGCTCCCACGCTTTTGCGTGGAAGCGGGGGAGAGCTTCTCAGGTCAGTTCACCGCAGAAAATTTCGTGATTGCCATCGGCCGGACTATCACGCACCACCAGCGAGTAATGGCCGGAACGCAGTGTGTCGTAAGGCACAGGAACAGTTTTCTGGAGATGGATTCCCTCTGTTTCGTTGAAGTTGTTGGTAATGACTCTGTTGAGTGAATAAGCCGGTTTCGGCTCATGCTTGGCACAGCTTCCCGAGTAGATATAGGTGTACAAGTGCGCTGGAACCAAAGTGCCATCGGGTACACCACCCACGAACAATGAGAGCTCCGTTTCATTACTGTTCATGGGGGTTAGAACAGCCTGAGCGATATGCCCGGCATTGTAAGTCGTTGCGTTCAAGGGAACGGCGTCGATCTGCTGTTGGGCTGATACAGCCACGGAGATGGACCCTGCCGCTACCATCAACGCCAGCGAAGATACGATTTTCATCGTAAACCTCCTGCCCTGCAAAAGGCGCGTTGAAGTGATCCCCCTATAAATTCTAGTCGTCCATACAAATCCGGGCTTGCTTCGGATAGTCGGTCTAATAGCGATTGGGTCTTAAAGGTATTTATCCGTTACAGCACCTTCCGACGCACTGGACACCGTCTTCGCATACTTCGCCAACACTCCGCGCTTGTATTTGGATTCCGGCCGCACCCAGCGGCTCTTGCGCTCGGCCAAAACCGCATCGGTTACGTCCACCGTAATCTGCCGGGTTTCGGCGTCGATGGTGATTTTGTCGCCGTCTTCAATCAATGCAATCGGCCCGCCTTCAAAGGCTTCCGGCGTGATATGCCCCACGACAAAACCATGGGAGCCGCCGGAGAATCGGCCGTCAGTGATCAACGCAACATCCTTGCCCAGCCCCTTGCCCATGACCGCCGACGTCGGCGAAAGCATTTCGCGCATGCCTGGCCCGCCCTTGGGCCCTTCGTAGCGGATCACGATGACGTCGCCGGCCTTGACCTCGCCGTTGAGGATGCCGGCGAGCGCACCTTCTTCTCCGTGATAAACCCGGGCCGTACCTTCAAAACGCAGGCCTTCTTTGCCGGTGATCTTGGCCACGGCGCCGGTGGGCGAGAGGTTGCCGTGCAGGATCACCAGGTGCGAGTCCTTTTTGATCGGCTTGTCGAAGGGCAGGATCACGTCCTGGCCTTCGGGATAATCGGGCACGTCTTTCAGGTTTTCAGCCAGGGTCTTGCCGGTGACCGTCAGCACGTCACCATGCAACATGCCAGCGTCGAGCATGCGTTTCATCAACGGCTGGATGCCGCCAATGGCCACCAGTTCGCTCATCATGTACTTGCCGCTGGGGCGCAGGTCGGCCACCACCGGCGAGACCTTGCCCAGCTCGACGAAGTCATCCAGCGTCAGCTCTACATCCACGGCATTCGCCATAGCCAACAGGTGCAGCACGGCATTGGTCGAGCCGGCGAGGGCGATGACCACGCGAATCGCGTTTTCGAAGGCTTTGCGGGTCATGATGTCGCGTGGCTTGAGGTCCAGCTTGAGCAGTTCCATGACCTGCTGACCGGCGCGGAAACTGTCTGACGCCTTATCACTGCCGACCGCGTCCTGGGAACTGGAACCGGGCAGGCTCATGCCCAGCGCTTCAATGGCTGAGGCCATGGTGTTGGCCGTGTACATCCCGCCGCAGGAGCCGGGGCCGGGTATCGCCACTTCTTCGATCTGTTTGACCTGGATTTCACTGATATCCCCCCGCGCATGCTGACCCACGGCCTCGAACACGGAAATGATGTCGGTGTGGCCGGCTCCCGGACGGATGGTGCCGCCGTACACAAAAATCGAGGGGCGATTGAGCCGCGCCATGCCGATCAGGCAGCCCGGCATGTTCTTGTCACAACCGCCCACGGTCACCAGGCCGTCAAAGCCTTCGCAGCCGACCACCACCTCAATCGAATCGGCGATCACCTCGCGCGACACCAGCGAGTACTTCATGCCTTCGGTGCCGTTGGCGATGCCGTCGGAAATGGTGATGGTGTTGAAAATGACGCCTTTGGCGCCGGCCGCGTTGGCGCCTTTCTCGGCCTCAAGGGCGAGCTTGTCGATGTGCATGTTGCACGGCGTGACCATCGCCCAGGTGGACGCGATACCGATCTGCGGCTTCTTGAAGTCGGCATCGGTGAAGCCCACGGCGCGCAGCATGGCGCGTGCGGGCGCGGCTTCGACGCCGTCGATGACTTGGGACGAGTATTTGCGCAGATCGTCTTTGTCGCTCATGACTTTTGCTCACATCAGCAGACCGTATCGGCAAGGATTGAAGTCTAGACCCGGGTGCCGCAAAAATCAGTTTGCCTGCGCACACACCTCACGAACACATTCGCGCAACCACCGATGCGCTGAGTCCGCATCCATGCGCGGGTGCCAGAGCATGGAGATTGTGATCGGTGGCGTCGGGATTGGCAGGGGGAAGCTGTGCAAACCGGCGCGCAGGTTTTGAGTATGTCGCTCAGGCACGGTCGCGATCAGGTCCGAGGCGCGGGCCAGTGCCAGCGCGGCAGAAAAACCGCCAACGATGGTGACGATGTCTCGCTCCAGTCCCAATGCTTTCAAGGCGTCATCCATCGGCCCGCTGTCCCGCCCGCGTCGCGAGACCAGGATATGCCTGCCCGAGGCGTAGCGGGCGGGCGTGATCTCGCCGTCGCTCATCCCATGTCCGGCGCGCACCACACCGATAAAGCGATCCTGGAACAGCACGCGGGTGCGCACTTCGGGGCTGGTGGTGTCGCCCACCACGCCGGTTTCCAGATCGACCGTTCCGTCACGCAGTAGCGCGCTGTCCTTGTTGAGTTTCTGCACGAAGTGCAAACGCACCCCGGGTGCTTCCGCGCTGAGGCGAGCAATGAGCGCCGGGCCGAAGTTTTCGACAAAGCCGTCGCTGGTGCGCAGGGTGAAGGTGCGAATCAGGTGTTTGAGGTCGAGTTGCTCGGCAGGGCGCAACACCGCTTCGGCGTGCTGGACCAGTTGGCTAACCTGCTCGCGCAGCTCCAGCGCTCGCGGCGTCGGCACCAGCCCACGGCCGGCGCGCACCAGTAGCGGATCGCCGGTGGTTTCACGCAAACGCGCCAGTGCCCGGCTCATCGCCGAGGGACTCAGGCGCAAGCGCTGGGCGGCGCGCGCCACACTGCCTTCGGCGAGCAGGGCATCGAGGGTAATCAGCAGGTTCAGATCGGGCGTGGTCATGGCTGAACGTTAGCACGACTGTGCGGTGACGTGGCGTTGCGTGCAGGTATTAAGTGCGAACGCTGCGTCTTCCGCCCTGTCAGCCACGCGCATACGCTGAAAGCCACTCTTTCAGAAGCGGTCACCCCATGAAAACCCTCACACAATCCGCCCCGGTCCGCTGGACGCTCGCCAGCCTTTCACTGTCGATGTTGATGCCGTCCCTCGACACCAGCATCGCCAATGCCGGATTGCCGACATTGGCGCAGGCCTTTGGCGCAGCGTTTGAAGACGTGCAGTGGATCGTCCTGGCTTATCTGCTGGCGATCACGACGTTGATTGTCAGCGTCGGACGACTCGGAGACCTGGTCGGTCGCAAACGCTTATTGTTGAGTGGGATCGTGATTTTCACCCTGGCTTCGCTGGCCTGCGGGCTCGCCCCTTCGTTGGGCTGGCTGGTCGCCGCCCGCGCCGTGCAAGGCTTTGGCGCGGCGATCCTGTTGGCGCTGACTGTGGCATTTGTCGGGGACACGGTGCCGAAGGCGCAGACCGGCAGCGCCATGGGCTTGCTCGGAACGATGTCGGCGATGGGCACCACGCTGGGTCCATCCCTGGGCGGCGTGTTGATGTCCGGTTTTGGTTGGCAGGCGATTTTTCTGGTCAACGTGCCGTTGGGCGTTCTGAACTTTGTGCTCGCATATCGTTGCTTACCGGCGGATCGGCCGGTGGCCCGGCGGGGCGGTTTCGATTTTCCGGGGACGCTGCTGTTGGCGCTGACGCTAGGTACGTATGCGCTGGCCATGACTTTGGGGCATTGGGGTTTGCTGCTGGTCGCGGGTGTCGGTGCCGGGATTTTCCTGTTTGTAGAGGCGACGTCCAGATCGCCCTTGATCAGACTGGCGCTGTTGCGTGAACGCGGACTGAGTGCGAGCCTGGCAATGAGCGCGTTGGTGTCGACGGTGATGATGGCGACGCTGGTGGTCGGGCCGTTTTATCTCTCGGGCACGCTGGGGCTGAACGCGGCGTTGGTGGGGCTGACCTTGTCGGTCGGCCCGCTGGTGGCGGTGCTGGCGGGTGTTCCGGCCGGTCGTCTGGTTGATCGTTTTGGCGCGCAGCGCATGACCGTGTTCGGGCTCATCACCATGGCGGTGGGCGCCGGGGTGTTGTCGATCATGCCGGCGGGTTTCGGCATTCCCGGCTATATCGCGCCTATCGCGGTGATCACCGCCAGTTATGCGTTGTTTCAGGCGGCCAACAACACCTTGATCATGACGGGCGTCAGTGCGGATCAGCGGGGTGTGATCGCCGGGTTGCTCAGCCTGTCGCGCAATCTGGGGTTGATCACCGGCGCCTCGGCGATGGGCGCAGTGTTTGCCGGCAATGGCATGCGGGTCACGTTTGCGGTTGCAGCAGGGCTGATCGTGCTGGCATTGGCCATCGCGTTACGTGCCCAAAAGCGCCAGCTCGCAGCCGTCCCCCTGTAGGAGCTGGCTTGCCAGCGAAAGCGGCATCTCAGTCAGCACTTATATCGACTGATCCACCGCTTTCGCCGGCAAGCCAGCTCCTACAGGGGACTGCACGGGGCGTCAGCCTTCGTCATCCTTACGCTCATTCGGCCGCAGTTTGAACCGGCAGACATTCCCGCCCCGAACCATGCATTCCGTATGGTCGACCTCACCACCGCCCAATGCACCGATCAAGGCCAGGTCCAGTTCGCACACCACCGGGTGAGCGGCGGCGAGGCGGTGGAACACGCAGTTGTGCGCGACGATTTCCTTGTCGTCCGAGGTGCGAAAGATCACCTCGGCTTCGTACCCGGCCTGCGCTTTTTTACTATCTACGGGCCTTGGGGGCGTCCCGACATGGCGCTGTTCAAGTTCACTGAAGCGATTCTCAAGGGCCGGCCGATTGATGTGTTCAACCATGGTCAGATGGCGCGCGATTTCACCTACGTCGACGACATCGTCGAAGGCATAGTCCGGCTGCGGACAAAGCCGCCGGTATCGAGCCAGGAGGTCGAGGGCGTCAACCGGATTTTCAACATCGGTCGTGGCAAGTCGGTCGCGCTGCTGGATTTTATCGAATGCCTGGAGTCGGCATTGGGCATACCGACTCAGCGCAATTACTTGCCGATGCAAGCGGGCGATGTGGTCAAGACCTGGGCCGATGTGTCGGCGCTGGCGGACTGGGTCGACTTCCGGCCGCAGGTGACCGTTGAAACCGGAGTCGCGCAATTTGTGGAATGGTATCGGCACTTTTATCAGGTGTGAAACCACCTCAACACAAAGTCCACCGGCGCCAGCACTGGAGGTAGTTGGGTTTCTCCCGTCGCGGTCAAGATCTCCCGCTCGATAGTGCGCACGATCGCATCGAGCGGCAGATCGTTTTCGTCACGACCAAAAGGGTCCTCCAAGTCATCGCCAATCGCGTCCAGGCCAAAAAAGGTGTAGCTCACAATCGCCGTGAAGATCGGTGTCATCCAGCCCAAGGGTTCGGCCATGGCGAAGGGCAGGAGGAAGCAGTAAAGGTAACTGGTGCGGTGCAGCAACAACGTGTAGGCAAACGGCAGCGGCGTGTGTTTGATCCGTTCGCAGGCGGCCTGAGCCTGGATCAGGTGGGCCAGATGATTGGCCATGATCGTGTAGCGCCATTCGTTGATCACCCCCGACTCGCTGAGCGCCGAACACTGCTGCCCGACCTGCGACAAAATGCTCCCGCTGAAGTCAGGCGCGTTGTCATTGGGGATCGGGTCGAGCCAGCGGCCACTCGCCGCCCGTTCGTTTTCCTGGCGCAGCTTGGCTTTGAGCGCATGGGCGAATCCGCACAAGTCACTCAAGATGGCGTTTCGCGTGTCGGCGTCCTTGATGATCGCGGTTTCGCGAATCATCGAACGAATCGCAACCATCACGTCGCCCCAGGCTTTGCGGCCTTCGTACCAGCGGTCGTAGCAGGCGTTGTTGCGAAAGCTCATGAAGATCGACAGTGACAATCCCAGCAACGTAAACGGCGTCGCGCTGACTTTGGAAAAGTAGCTGGGGTGCATCGTTTCGACGAGCACGATGACCGACGCCAGCGGCATGACCATCAGGCTGCGCAAGGCAATCCGTTTGGAAATCGAGCCCTTGATCGCGCTGAGGATATTGATAAGTTCGGTTTGGGTCTGACGATCATGGAGTTCTGCCTTCAGGTATTTCGCGTCGCGCGCAGGCTAAGAGCAAGCAGGTGTGGAGTCCAATCACTCTCCGTTACCGCGTGATCGATGCCGTCTATGAAGGGGTTCGTGATCATAATCCGTCGCCCAGTAACTTGAGGTATTCGGGTTTGTCGGAAAGGGAGTTATGACCAGCGTCCGGTATCACCTTCAGCGTGGCCACGCCGGGGGTGAAATGGGTGTAGAGCTGCTGCGTGCTCGAACGCGGTATGACCTCGTCATGCCCGGCGGCGATCAACAACGTCGGCACCGTAATGTGCGCCGCGTATCGCCAGGATTCGAATCGGTCCTTTAACAGCCACTTCACCGGAAACAACGGGAAGCGCTGTTTGGCGAGGCTTTCCAGGCTGTTGTAAGGCGTGATCAGGATCAGGCGCTGGGCGGGGCGTTGGCTGGCCAGGCGCACGGCAACGCCCGAGCCCAGGCTGCGACCGACCACTGCAATAGTCGGATGGTGGTTGTAGACCGTGTCAAACAAGGTCAGGGCATCGCGCGCAATCGCCTCTTCGGACGGCGAGCCGGTACTGCCGCCGTACCCTCGGTAGTGCATCAAGTACAGCGCATGTTCGGGAAACGCCTGCGAAAACGCGGCCAGATTGCCAGATACATCCTCGGCATTGCCGCCGAAGTAGATCAGCGCGTTCGGGCCGTCATGCGGCCTGACTGAAACCTGCACCTGCGCGTCCTCAACCGTCAGCGTCAGCAGCGAAGCGGGTGTTGCGATGACACTGGGTTGCGGGAAGTAGATCAAGGCTCGCTGAAACACGAACAACGCCGCACACAGCGCCAGGTACAACGCGGCAATGATGACGATGGAAAACGCCAGGGTTCTGAACATTCGACTAACTTTAGTGAGCGACATTGGCGGCTCTGGAGTTGAGGACCGCTAACACATAATCAGTGCCAGAGTTTAGTTCAACGGTAGCGAGGCACGCCGGGTTGGGCCAGACAGGCAAATACGATGAGCCACACTGACGGATACACGCGTCGACAACTACTCACGCTGGCTGCCGGTGCTTCGGCGGTTTTCACCTTCGAACGGGCGTGGGCAACCTCTGCGCCGTCGACGGAAACAGGAGGCAAGACCATGCTGACCCGCACCATTCCCTCCAGCAACGAGCCATTGCCCATCGTCGGGTTGGGCACGTATCGCGGTTTTGATGTCGAGCCTTCCAGCCCCGCCTACAAACAATTGCCAGAGGTGCTCAGCGCCTTGTTCAAAAAGGGCGGGACGGTCATCGACAGCTCGCCGATGTATGGCCGCGCCGAACAGACCACTGGTGAATTGCTGTCGATCCATGAGCCGCGCTCGCCAGCCTTTCTCGCCACCAAGGTGTGGACCCGTGGCCGCGAGGAGGGCATCGCGCAGATGGAAAAGTCCTTCAGCCTGTTGCAAACCGATCGCATCGACCTGATGCAGATCCACAACCTGCTGGACTGGCAAATCCATTTACCGACGTTGCGCCAATGGAAGGAACAAGGGCGTATTCGCTACATCGGCATCACTCATTACACGGCGTCGGCTTACGATGAAGTGGAAGCGCTGCTCAAGGCCGAACCGTTGGATTTTTTGCAGATCAACTATGCCCTGGACGATCGCGGTGTCGAGAAACGCATCTTGCCGCTGTGCCGCGAACGCGGTGTGGCGGTGATCTGCAACCGGCCCTTCGGTGGCGGTGGTTTGCTCGAACGATTGAAGGGCAAGCCACTGCCAGGGTGGGCAGCGCAAGTGGGGGTCAACAGCTGGGCGCAACTGGCGTTGAAGTTCCTGCTGTCCCATTCGGCGGTGACTTGCGTGATCCCCGGCACCGGCAATCCGCGTTACATGGCGGACAATGCCGGTGCCGGATTCGGGCCGATGCTCACCGGCGCGCAGCGCGAGCAGCTGATCGATATTGTGCGTTAGGTGCGCGGGTAAAACCGTTGCGGGATGTCTTGCTCAAATGGGTAGAACGAGAAGTAAGGCCTGGCTTCGTCTATCACCCGCTGCACGGACGGCCGGTTCATCAGTCTGTCGAAATAGGCGCTCAAGTGGCCGTATTCATCAGGAATCCGCTCAAGCGTACTGGCATAGAAAAGTGCTGGGGCCGCTGCGCAATCGGCCATGCTGAAATCGGCGCTGGCCAGCCAGGTGCCGTTCGCCAGTTGGCGGTCGAGCATGCCGTAGACGGTCTGTAGCGTGGAGCGTTGCTGGGTCAGATTGCCGTTCGCACCGATGATGCGATCCAGCACAATTTGTTGCAGTGGGGTCTGAAGATAGTTGTCGCAGATCCGGTCCCACAGACGGACCTCCAACGCAGTGTCCCAATCGCCCGGAATCAACCGGTTTTGCCCGGCAAAATAGCGATCCAGATATTCAATGATGATCGTGGACTCCGCCACGTCGAACAGGCCGGTGTGATCGCGAATGACCGGGAATTTGCCGATCGGCCAGAGTGCCTGCAACTCTGCTTTCTCTGCAGCGTCGCCCAGATCAATGATTCTATTTTCGAAGTCGACAGCGTGTTCATAGAGCGCGATCAGCACTTTGTGGCAGTACGACGACAGCGGATGGTAATAAAGCGTCAGTGACATTATTCAGCTCCTGCGGGGAAGTGGCCTCCATCAGCATAGTCGCCGTCCGCGAGGGTTAACTTGCGGTGCTAGACTTTTCTGGTTGGACCGATCAGCCCTCACCTGTGGTGTGAGGACGAGAAAGCTGGAGGTATGTCATGACTGCTCAATCGCTGGACAGGGAGCACATCAGCGTTGTCATTCGCAATTATGTAGAAGGGATGGTGTTCGCCGACGAAGTGCTGCTGCGGCATGCGTTTCATCCCGCTTGTCGCATCATTGGTCACTACCATGGCGAGCTGGAATGGTTATCGCTGGATGACTTTATCAGCGCGATCAAGGCCGAAGGGCCGGCGCCCAAAGAGGTCAAACCGTTCTGGGAAACGATCAGCGTTGATATCACGGGAGATGCTGCCGCCGTCAAAGTGATGGACGACTACATTGGCATGCGCTTCACGGATTATTTGTCGTTACTGAAAATCAACGAGCGCTGGATGATCGTTAGCAAGCTCTACTTCTTCCACGAGTAAAACCGCTGCCTGGGAGCCAAGCTCCCAGGCACCGTCAAGCAATCAGCGACGGTCCAGCCACACGGTCTGCGCATTGCAGAACTCGCGGACCCCGAAGTGCGACAGCTCTCGGCCAAAACCGCTTTTCTTCACGCCACCGAAGGTCACGCGCGGGTCGGAAGCGCTGTAGCCATTAATGAACACACCACCGGTTTCCAGTTCGCCGGCCATCTGTTGGGCGAGCGCGACATTGCCCGTAAAAATGGTTGCAGCCAGACCGAACTCACTGTCATTCGCCAGTTCCAGCGCATGCGTAGCGTCCCGCGCCGTGATAATCGACGCCACCGGACCAAACAGCTCCTGTTTGAACGACGTCATCTGATCGGTGACACCGGCGAACACGGTCGGCTCGTAGTAGTTACCGGGGCCTTCAGCCTTCTTGCCGCCCATCAACAACGTCGCGCCTTCCTCGAGGGTGGCACGCACTTGTTGATCCAGTTCATCACGCAGATCAAAACGGGCCATCGGGCCGATATACGTGCCGGCGGCCAGTGGGTCGCCGACCACCAGTTTGCGCGTGGCGTCGACGAACTTGCGCGTGAATGCATCGACAATGCCTTGCTCGACGATCAAGCGCTTGGCCGCCGCGCAGACTTGCCCGGTGTTCTGGTAGCGGCCAATGACGGCGGCTTTGACCGCTTCATCGAGGTCCGCATCGTTGAGCACGATAAAGGGGTCGGAACCGCCCAGTTCCAGCACGCATTTCTTCAACGCCGCACCGGCCTGAGCGCCGATGGCCATGCCGGCGCGCACGCTTCCGGTGAGGGTCACTGCCGCGATACGAGGGTCGGCAATCGCCGTGGAGACGCCCTCCGGCGTGACGTTCAGCACCTCGAAAACACCTTGAGGGAAATCGGCGTTCTTGAAGGCTTCCAGCAGCAGATAAGCGCTGCCCATGACGTTGGGAGCATGTTTAAGCACGTAGGTATTTCCAGCGATCAGCGCTGGAACCGCACCGCGCAGCACCTGCCAGATCGGGAAGTTCCACGGCATCACCGCGAGAATTGGCCCGAGCGGGCGGTATTCAATGCGCGCTTTGCCGCCTTCAACCAGCGTCGGTTCGGCGTTTAGCATGGCTGGGCCGTGTTCGGCGTACCACTCGCAGAGCTGCGCACACTTTTCGATTTCGCCACGCGCCTGGGTGATCGGCTTGCCCATTTCCAGGGTGATCATGTTGGCCATTTTGTCGGCACTGTCGCGCAGTGCCCGAGCCAGGGCGATCAACAATTGCGAGCGTTGCTCGATGGCTGTTTTGCGCCAGACGCGAAACCCGCCAGCGGCCCGCGACAGGGCGGCTTGCAGTGCCGATTCGGACTCGAAAGGGTAGTGGCGGATCTGCTCGCCGGTGGCCGGGTTGATCGAAATCGCATGGGTAAGGCTGGAAACGCTGGTCATGGCACCGTCCTGCTGGGTGGGAATGCGCTCAGGTTACGGTGGTGTCTATTTTCTGGAAACTGAATAATACTGAGCATAACGTTCACGTTTGGAGAATGACTTGGATCTGGTTCAGTTGGAAATTTTCAAGGCAGTTGCCGAGCACGGCAGCATCAGCGTTGCCGCGCAGCACATCCACCGGGTGCCCTCCAACCTGACGACGCGGATCAAGCAGCTGGAACTGGATCTGGGCGTGGACCTGTTTATCCGCGAGAAAAGCCGCCTGCGTTTGTCGCCGGCCGGCTGGAGTTTTCTCGATTATGCCCGGCGAATCCTCGACCTGGTTCAGGAAGCCCGCGCCACCGTGGCAGGTGAAGAGCCGCAAGGCTCGTTTCCCCTGGGCTCGCTGGAGAGTACGGCGGCGGTGCGAATTCCCGAGCTGTTGGCTGCCTACAACCAGAAACACGCCAAAGTTGAACTGGACCTGTCCACCGGTCCTTCGGGGACCATGATCGATGGGGTGTTGTCGGGCCGCCTGGCCGCCGCATTTGTCGACGGGCCGGTGCTGCACCCGGCACTGGAAGGCGTGCCAGCGTTTGAGGAAGAGATGGTGCTGATCGCGCCGCTCAACCATTCGCCGATCCATCGCGCGCAGGATGTGAACGGCGAAAACATCTACGCCTTCCGCTCCAATTGCTCGTACCGGCACCACTTCGAGAGCTGGTTCACCAAGGACGCGGCAGTGCCTGGCAAGATCTTCGAAATGGAGTCCTATCACGGCATGCTGGCCTGTGTCAGCGCCGGTGCCGGCCTGGCGTTGATGCCGCGCAGCATGCTGGAGAGCATGCCGGGGTGCACCACGGTGAGTATCTGGCCGTTATCGGAATCGTTCCGGTATCTGCGCACCTGGCTGGTGTGGCGCCGAGGCACAGTGTCCCAGAGCCTGACCATGTTTGTGCGCTTGCTGGAAGAGCGCGGGGTGGTTCAGCCACAACCCTGAGCCCATCCCATAACCCTGTAGGAGCGAGTTTGATCGCGAATGCAGTGGGCCAGTCGACATTGATGTTGAAGGTCAGTCCGCTATCGCGAGCAGGCTCCCACAATTGATCTCCATGGATCACAAATTTTGTGGCCGACAAAATTCCCCTGTAGGAGCAAGCTTGCTCGCGAATGCGGTGAGTCAGGCAACATCAATGTCCACTGACCCTGCGCCTTCGCGATCAAGCTCGCTCCTACAGGGGGTTTGTGTTGGTCAGGAGGGTTTGCTGATACTCGTAATCCCCTCGGACTGGCCGGCAAACCATTGCATGATCAGTGCGCACGCCGGATGAGACGTGGCCGAGGGTTGCAGGCTCAGCGAATAGCGTCCTCGAGTCTTTAAGGGGCGGCCGAACGGGACGATGAGCACACCACGCTCGATCGATTCCTCAGCCAGGGTCATGTCCGTCATCGCCACCCCCAGACCACGCGCGGCGGCATCCAGCGCCAACTCATCGAGGTTGAAGGGGATGTGCCGGTAGTCCTCCAGCGACTGTCCGTCATTGGCTGCCAGCCAGTCGATCCACGCTTGTTTGTCCGCCGAACGATGCAGCAGCGCAAAGTTGCTCAGATCTTCCACCGAGGCCAGTGGCCGGGTCGGACTGCCGAGACCGGGGGCGCACACGGGAATCAGCGCTTCCTCGAACAGGGTCAGGCAGGCGGGATCACTGGACGGCTCAGGCAGATAGAGGATGTACGCATCACTGTCGCTGGCCGGTTCGACAATCTCGGTGGCCACGGTCTCGATCGACAGGGAAATGTCCGGATGATGACGATAGAAGTCGCTCAGCTTCGGCAGCAACCAGCGAACCGCCAGCGACACATGCATGCGTATGCGGAAGGGGCGTTTTTGCGGGGACAGCCGGTCTTCGAGAGTTTTCAATTGCTCAAGGATAGTGCGCGCGCTGGCTAGAACCAGTTCACCCTCCGGCGTCAGGCGAAGGCTGCGACTGCTGCGACTGCTGCGCACAAACATCGGCACACCAAAGTGGCTTTCCAATTGCTGGATTTGCCGGCTTACGGCGCTTTGGGTCAGGCACAGCGTGTGCGCCGCTTGCGCGAAGCTGCCAGCTTCAGCGACTTCCACCAAGGCTTGCAGGGCTTGGAGATTGGGTACGTGGCGAATTTTATTCATGCGCTTTGAGAATAGCTCAATGATTTTATAACGTTGGTTGTATCACCGAAGACCTAATAAATTCTAGCCCTGACGGCCGCCATCCATCATCGTCTATGCGATTGCTGCATGAGAAGGCCGGAACGACAATCCAGGCAGGTGATGCATGAAAAATGAATGTGGCTGGATCGCGCAAACCGAAAGCGTACCGGCGCGTGATCGTCTGAGCGGTTCGCAAAAAGCCGATTGGTTAGTGATCGGTGCCGGCATCACCGGCCTGAGTGCCGCTCATGCCCTCGCACAATTGCACCCTCAGGCGCGCATTGTGGTGGTCGACCGCCAGCGCGCCGCGCAAGGCGCTTCGGCACGCAATTCCGGCTTTGTGGTAGCTCACGAACATCCGGGCAACGACGAGTTGATCGGCAGCCCCGGGTTCGTCGAGTTTGAAGTGGACACCACTATTTCACGCGCGGCTAGCGCGGAAGTCCGCACGATGATTGCGCGTCACGGCATTGAGTGCGACTTCAAGGACTCCGGCTATTTCTTCGCCGTCAGCGATCCCGGCAAGTTGACCCACGTCGAGGAAAAGCTGCAAACGCTGCGGGCACTCGGGGCTTCTGGGCAGTTTCTGGAAGGTGAACAACTGGCTCAAAAACTCGGCACCCGGCATTACCGCGCGGCAATCTGGTGCGGCAATGGCAACGCGCTGCTGCAACCGGCGAAGTACGTGAAAGGCTTGCTCGATGCGCTGCCCCAGACGGTCACGGTTTACGAAAACACCGACATCACCGGCCTCGAACGTCTGGGTCAAGGAGGTCTGCGGGCCAACGGTGTCGAGGGCAGCATCGAGGCGAAACGGATATTGGTCTGCCTGAACGCCTTTGTGCCTCGTGCAGGCATCCAGGACAGCGGCACGTTTGCCATGGAACTCAGCGCCAGTCTCACGCGGCCGTTGAGTGATGCCGAGTTTCGCGAGATGGGCAACGTCGAATCTTGGGGTGTTTTGTCCACCCGTCCTCTGGGCGCCACAGTACGCCTGACCCCGGATCGTCGGGTGATGATCCGCAACACGGCGGAATACCGCTCGCGGGATTTGTCCACCAACGAGCTGTCGATCCGCCGACAGCACCATGTGCTCGGCTTGCAACGACGTTTCCCCTGGCTGGGCGAGCACGACATCCAATACACCTGGACCGGTCACCTGAGCGCCTCGCGCTCCGGGCAGCCGTATTTTTCACAGGTGCAAGAGGGCGTATTTGCCGTCGCCGGCTGCAATGGATCCGGCGTGGCGCGCGGCACCCTGTGGGGGCGGCTGCTCGCCGAGCTGGCGTCGGGCGTTGACTCGCCGATGCTCGATTCGGTGATGCGCAGGGCCCAACCCGGCTGGCTGCCGCCGCGCCCCTTGCTCGACATCGGTGCCATGCTGCGAATGCGCGTAGAGGCCATCCGGGCAAAGTCAGAAATCTAGAAATCCGCTTACCACAAAAGAACAAAAAGGTGATCGAACATGCGCGTTAACACTCTGTCCCTGATGGTCATGCTCACGACGTTTTCGGCAGCCACGTTTGCTGACGAACAAGTCAATATCTCCAACTGGAACGGCTACATCGCCGACGACACCCTGGTCAACTTCACCAAGGAAACCGGGATCAAGGCCACTTACGATATTCACGACAGCAACGAAGTGCTGGAGTCCAAGTTGATGACCGGTAACACCGGTTATGACGTGGTCAGCCCGTCGAACCATTTCCTCTCTCGATTGATCAAGGCCGGGGCGATTCAGAAACTCGACAAAAGTCAGCTGCCCAACTGGAAGAACCTTGACCCTGCATTGATGAAAAAACTCGAGGTCAATGACCCCGGCAACCAGTACGGCTATCCGTACATGTGGGGCACTGCCGGCATTGGTTACAACGTCGAGAAAATCAAAGCGATCTTCGGCAACACCGACGTCACCCGTTCCTGGAACCTGTTTTTTGATGAAAACAACATCAAGAAGTTGAGTGCGTGCGGGGTGGCGATTATCGATAACCCGACACAGATCCTGCCGATCACACTCAATTACCTCGGTCTGCCGCCTCACAGTCACGACCCGGCTGATTACAAGAAAGCCGAGCAGGCGCTACTCAAGATCAGGCCTTACGTGCAGTATTTTCATGCCTCCAAGTACATCAGCGACCTGGCGAACGGCAATGTCTGCGCGGTGATCGGTTTCAACGGCGATGTGGTGCAGGCCGCTGCCAGCGCCAAGGAAGCCAACAACGGCATCAACATCGCCTATTCGATTCCTGACGAAGGCTCGACGCTGTGGTTCGACATGGTGGTCATGCCCAAGAGCGCACCCCACGAGAAGAACGGCTACACCTACATGAACTACCTGCTGACGCCGCAAGTGATTGCCAACATCAGTAACAGCATTCATTACGCCAATCCCAACAGTGCCGCGGATGAGTACGTGGTGCCCGCCGTGAAGCAGGACCTGGCGATTTACCCACCAAACAGTGTGCTGGATAAACTGTTCACCGTAGAGGAGCTGCCCGCTGCCATCGCACGGCTGAGTACCCGGTTGTGGACCAAGTTGAAGACCAATACTTGATGAACGTTGGGTCCCGTTGCCGGGACCCAAGGCATTACTTCAGAGCGCGCGTTTCGGCAGTTTCCAGTTCGGCCGAATAAAGTGACAGGTGTAACCGTCAGGCACTTTTTCGAGGTAGTCCTGATGCTCCGGCTCTGCCTGCCAGAACGGGCCGGCGGGGACGATTTCTGTCACGGCCTTGCCAGGCCACAGACCGGATGCATCCACATCGGCCGCAGTGTCCTCGGCGACATCGCGCTGTTCTTCGTTGAAATAGAAGATCGCCGAGCGATAGCTGGCGCCAATGTCGTTACCCTGACGATTGGCGGTCGAAGGGTCGTGAATCTGGAAGAAGAACTCCAGGATCTGGCGATAGCTGATCACCGCCGGATTGAAGACGATCTCGATGGCTTCCGCATGAGTGCCATGGTTGCGGTAAGTGGCGTTGGGCACATCACCGCCCGAGTAACCGACCCGGGTAGACAGCACGCCGGGGATTCGTCTGATCAAATCTTGCATGCCCCAGAAGCAGCCACCGGCCAGGATCGCGGTTTCGGTTTGCGTGGTCATAAAACTCACTCCTCAGTATTCATCGATTTGATCAGGTTGTTTCGCAGCTTCACGATTGCTTTCTGCATCTGCGTGAACTCGTCCGCCGTCAGGCCTGTTGCGCCGGCGAGGCCCGTTTCCGGGCGACCTTCGCGCAAAGCTTTACCTTCTTTGGTCAGGTTGATGCGCACCTGACGCTCGTCCTCGGGATCGCGCTGGCGTTGCAGGTAGCCCATTGTTTCGAGCTTTTTCAGGATCGGCGTGAGCGTGTTCGACTCAAGAAACAGCTTTTCACCCAGGCTGCCGACGGTCTGATTATCTTCCTCCCACAACGCCACGATGGTGATGTATTGCGTGTAGGTCAGGCCGAGTTTTTCCAGAATCGGCTTGTAAGCCTTGCCGAAGGCGAGGTTGGTTGAATAAACCGCAAAACACAGAAAGTCAGAGAGCTTGTGGCTCGCGGGTGCCGCTGGGTCGGTGGGTTTCATCGGTGGCCTCATTCGTCAAAGACTGCTGTCGCGCAAGGCAGAAATATACCTCGTGTGCGATGGTGTCGTAAGAGCGATAAGTTCAAAGTTGATCAGCGGCAGGTGGCGGGTTCGGCGAACTGCTCGAACCCGCCGCGCCGGGCATCACGCTGTGAGCACGTTCAAGTCCACGTCGATGTTGCCTCGCGTTGCTTTCGAGTACGGGCAGATTTGGTCGGCGGTGTGGGCCAGCGTTCTCGCGATGTCGTCCGCCAGGCCGGGCACGCGCAGGGTCAAACGCGCCTGAAGGAAGTAATCCTGACCGGTCTGACCGACATCGACTTCGATGTCGACGGACAAATCCGCCGGCAGCACCACGTTCATGTCATTGGCCACCAGCCCGACGGCGGCGGTGTAGCAGGCCGACCAGGCACCGGCGAACAGTTGCTCGGCGGTCGGGTGCGGCTGGGTCGCGGCGAACACGTGCGCAGGCGTGGCGTTGCCGGGCGACGAGAGCGCGATATCAAGGCTGCCGTTATGGCCGCGCGAAGTGTGGCCGGTGCTGCTGGCTGTGGTGTGGGTTTTGCCAGTGGCCAGTACTTTTTCAATCTTGCTCATGATGATTCCCTAAGCGCTCGGTGATCTGTGTTTCGCATGCGCTTACATCGTATGCGATATATATGGGGTTTTTAGAAGCCAATGACTGGCTCGGTTACACGGTTCTTCAGGCCGTGATGACGTTCAAGGCCACGTCGATGTTGCCGCGTGTCGCTTTCGAGTACGGGCAGATCTGGTCAGCGTCGTGTGCCAGTTTTGTCGCGACCTCGTGCGACAGGCCAGGTGCGCGCAGCGTCAATCGAGCCTGGAGGAAGTAGGCCTCACCGGTCTGGCCCAGGTCGACTTCGATGTCCACGGCCACATCAGAGGGCAGTTCGACGTTCATTTGCTTGGCGGCGAGGCCAACGGCGGCGATGTAGCAGGCCGACCAGGCACCGGCGAACAATTGCTCGGCTTTTGGGTGTGGCTGGGTGGCTTCGAATACATGCGCAGGAGCCGCGCTGCCAGGTGAAGAGAGCTGAATGTCGACGGTGCCGTTATGGCCGCGCGACGTGACGCCAGCGGCGCTCATTTTGGTGTGGGTCTTGCCGGAGGCCAGGACTTTTTCGATCTTGCTCATGGGATGAATCCTCAATGTTGCAGTAGGTTTGACTTTTTTATCGAATGCGTTTGTATCGCATGCGATGGAATAATATTCCCGCAGACCCCTATCGGTGTCAAGTGGGAGCAGGGCGTCTTCGCGACGAGTGGTCAAAAACGAAAAAGCCCGCTTAACGCGGGCTTCGGATTTCGAGTAGGTGGCCAGTGCTGGTATCTGGCTTACAAGGTTTATCAGGACTCTGACAGAACAGTGTTATGTACTTCTGCTTCACACGGCGTAAGGGCTGGATCTCAGCGCGGAGATCTTTCTAACCGTGTACCCTTCGGGACGTGCCCCACGTCTCCTTGCTATCCGCTTGCGCATCAGTCTGCGTCTTCACCTACACCTTGAGAATAGCAAAGCGAGCGCGGTGTAAACCGTGTTTTTTAGACCGATTTGATCCTGGCCAAAAAGTCTCAGGACGGAAAAATACTATCGGTACAGCCTGCCCCTGAAGACAGGCTGTCACTAGGGGCCGGATCAAATCAGATTGATCTCGACATCAATGTTGCCGCGGGTCGCCTTGGAGTACGGGCAGGTTTGATGGGCGGCATCCACGACTGCGCGGGCGACCACCGGATCAAGGCCCGGAAGGCTGACATTGAGGCGTGCCTGGAGGAAAAAAGCGTTGTCAGTCTTGCCCAGGTCGATTTCGGTATTCACGGCAACGTCGCTCGGCAGAGTCACCTTCAACGCAACCGCTGCTTTGCCCATTGCGCCGATAAAGCAGGCCGACCAACCCGCCGCCAGTAGCTGTTCCGGATTGGTGCCGCTGCCAGATGAGCCGGGTGGGGACAGGTTGATGTCCAGACGCCCATCCGAACTTTTCGACTGACCGTCACGGCCGCCGGTGGTGTTGGTTTTTCCGGTGTACAGCACAGTATCGATTTGATTGATCATGGCAGGTTCCTGCTAAGGGTAGGGGCTTCATCATTCAAGTCGCAGGTTTTTGGGAAACCCTTGCGATGAAGCCCACTTTTGCACCCTCATGTCGTGCGTATGTGTCTTGAACCGGCCGTTGTGTAACGCTGTGTAAGATCCGCGCCGAACATACAGATCGATACAAATTTGCGCGTCGTCAACGCATCTGATAGCGAGAGGGGGAAGTGATTGATGAAGTGGAACGAAGTCAATCAAGCAAACGAACGATTACCGGGAAAGCGAGTTCTTTTTCATGAAGATCAAGAACGTCTTTCCCGGTAATCCGTGAAGTGCTTTTTTATGAGTGAGTCAGGTTTGACGTCACGTCATTAGTAGAACCGATCAATCACCCGAACGTCGTTCTGGTTCTGCAACGATGCCCACGCCTGCTTCAGCGTTTGCAGAACATTACCGATGAAGTCCTTGTCGGCTGCGGCTTTCTTGCCGACATAGCCCTGGCCGCGACGGTACATCTTCAGTCGGGCGAGCAAGTTCTGGTTGTTCTGGTCGAACTCCGCTTCATGAGCGTGAGGCGACAGGCAGTCGATATGAACCTGGCCCGATTTGCTGATCCACAGAATGTGGCTGTCGAGGCTGTCTTTTTGCGCCGCGAACATACGAGCCAGTTCATCGATAGTAGGTTGATTGTTCAGATTCATAATATGCCCCTTGACCATTTGGTAATTTTTTTAAGTTGAGTCGCTAATACAAGTAGCCCATCGGTTAGTTGATCCCTGGCACCGAAACCAGGACGTCAGCGGTCGGCCGTCGAATTCAACGGGGTCCCGCATCTGTTGCATGTAGTCGTGTTGAATAACTGCTACGCGTTAGCGTCACAACGAAGAGAAGCAGCGAATACCTGGAGGCCACTGCCGACTTTTGAGGGTCGGGCACAAGCTTCTTGAGGATTGATCGCCAGCGCTTCTCGTCCTTGTACTGGACGTTCGGGCCAGGTCAGCTTCTTCAATCTGCCTTGTGGGCAGCGTGTATCCGGGAAAAACAGCTCGGCGGTCAGACGAGCTTGCTCAAACATGTTGCGGTACTCCCGATCGGGGAGATGTCTGCATCATGCAAGGGCAAATCGGAGGCGTCAACCGTTATGTAGTGATTATTTTCAGTCACTACATATTGTCGGACAAAACGGATTGGAATGAAAAACGAAAGCCTGGACGCGTCCGTCAGGGCGACGGCGGCGGGCAGTGGAAGCGGTAGAAGGTGCAGGGATAACCGTCTACTGGCCGCTGATGCAGGGTGAATAGGCCGCCTGCGAGATCAGGTATAGCTTTGGCCCAGAACCGCCGTGCAGGCGAGTTCGCATCAATGTGGAAAATCTGCCATTGACCGGGGAATTGGCTCAAGAGGGTAGAAACGACAAACTTCGCCACACCTTGGCCACGGAAGCGCCGAGTGACAAAAAAGTAGCCGATGTTGAACTCGGCCCCCTCGATATGGGTGTCATCATCCACGCTCGCGAAACCGGCCAGCTCACCGTCCACCCTGATCAGAAATGGCCGGGTCGCAGGGTTACGCCAGTACTCCGGTTTGGGCTGGATACTGAAAAAACCATGTTCACCCAATTTCAGTGGCAGCCATTCACTGAAGTCGTACACGTAGAACTGCATCAGGTTTTCGAGGGTGTCGAGGTCGTCGCGCTGTGCGGCGTGCAGTTCTATCGAAGGCATTTAGTGGCGCTCCAGATTGCGCAGGGCCGTGCGCGGCCCTGTCAGGATCACTCAGTGCGGCGCGAAGTCGTATTTGCCGCCTTTCTGCAATGCGGCGATGTAAGCCGGGCGCGCCTGGAAGCGATCGATCCAGGCCGCTACATGAGGGTAGTTGCCCAGCTTGCCCTGGGCCCTGGCGATCTCGCCAATGAAGCTCATCTGGATGTCGGCGGCGCTGAACTTATCACCGAGCAGATAATCGGACTGGCTCAGTGCGGTGTCGAGGTAGCCAAGGTAATTGGCCAATTCCGAGTTGATGCGTGGATGCAGCGGTGCACCGGCTTCACCCAGACGTCCGACATACAGGTTCAACATCAGCGGCAACATGGCCGAGCCTTCGGCGAAGTGCAGCCACTGGATGTATTCATCGTAGGCGGGTGTGGACGGATCGGGTTGCAGGCGACCCTGGCCATGTCGGCGAATCAAGTAGTCGATGATCGCCGCAGACTCGATCAGCGTCTGCGTACCGTCTTCAATGACCGGAGATTTCCCAAGCGCATTGATCGCTTTCAGTTCCGGCGGCGCGAGATTGGTTTTTGGGTCGCGCTGATACTGTTTCAGCTCGTAAGGAATAGACAACTCTTCCAGCAGCCAGAGAATGCGTTGGGAACGGGAGTTGTTCAGGTGATGCACGATAATCATGAGCGATGCCTTTTCAGAAAGGAGGGCGGTCGACGGACTTGAAGAACACTAGACCATCACGATCTGTTCGAAGTGCCATCAAGCCTTGCTTGCCGGTTTGGTGGCGCGTTTGCTGCCCGTCGAGGGTTTACGTTTCGCTGTCTTGCGTTTGTTTTTCCACGGCGCGGCACCACCCCCGGCAGGACTGGCCGGCCCGCTGATGGTCAGGCTCAGACCGGCGCAACGCGCGACTTGCTTGCTCATCCACGCCGCCTGTTTGGTGACGAATTCTTCCAGGCTCATTTCGCCGCTCTGCACCATGTCCAATGCCTGTTCCCAGATCGCGGTGGTGCCGGGGTCGGCAATCGCGCGCGGCACCGCATCGATCAGGCTGAAGGCCGCCGGGGTGGCGGCCAGGGTTTTGCCGTTCTTGATCAGATAACCACGGTCGAGCAAGCCCTGGATGATCGAGGCGCGTGTCGCCTCGGTGCCGATCCCGGTGGTGTCTTTGAGCTTCTGTTTGAGCAGCGGATCTTCCACCAGTTTGGCCACGTTCTTCATGGCCTTGATCAGGTCGCCTTCGGTGAACGGTTTGGGTGGCTGCGTCCAGAGGTCCTTGAGCTTCACGTCGGCCACCGCGCAATCGAGCCCTTCGGCTAATGCCGGCAGGGTTTGTGGCGCGTGCGCCTCGCGGCCTTTGGCGGGGGCGAGGGCTTCCGGCAGGGCACGTTTCCAGCCGGGCTCGACGATTTGCTTGCCGACGGCGCGCAAGGCTTCACCGGCACAGTTGAAGTCGGCCTGGGTGCGGTCGTATTCATGATTGGGCAGGAACTGCGCCAGATAACGGGCGCGGATCAGCGTGTAGACCGCCCGCTGTTTACCCACCAGCCGATCCAGATTTTTCGCCGCCGCCGTCGGGATGATGCCGTGGTGAGCCGTGACCTTGGCATCGTTCCATGCCCGAGAGCGCCGTTGTGGTTCCAGGTGATCGTTCAGCGCGTTCAGGGACGGATCGGCCTGGCGCAGTGCGGCGAGAATGCCTGGCGCTTCGCTGTGCTGACTCAACGGCAGAAAACCGCAATCGCTGCGCGGGTAGGTGATGACCTTGTGGGTTTCGTAGAGCGCCTGGGCGATATCGAGGGTTTCCTGGGCGCCGAGCCCGAGCTTTTTCGAGCAGACTTCCTGCAAGGTGCCGAGATCGAACGGCAAAGGTGCCACTTCACGCATTCGCTCGGTGCGCAGCTTGATCACGCGTGCACTCGCAGCGTTGCCAATCGCCTGAGCCGCGTCTTGCGCGAGGGACTGATTCAGGCAGCGATCCTGATCATCGCAAGCATCGGATGCCGCGCGCCACTGCGCCGTGAACGCCGTGCCGTCATGCAGCAGCTGCACGTCGATGGCCCAGTAGGCCACGGGGACGAAATCGGCAATGCTGCGATCACGGTCCACCACCAGCCGCAATGTTGGTGTCTGCACCCGACCGACCGGCAACACGCCCTGGTAACCGGACTGACGCCCCAGCAGCGTAAACAACCGGCTCATGTTCATCCCGATCAGCCAGTCAGCCCGGGAGCGACCCAACGCCGAATGATAAAGGCTGAAGGTTTCGGCCCCCGGCTTGAGCGCGGCCAGTGCCTTGCGGATTGACGCATCGTCCAGCGCTGACAGCCACAGCCGGCGGATCGGCCCGCGATAGCGGCAGTGCTCGACCAGTTCGCGGGCGATCATCTCGCCTTCACGGTCGGCGTCGGTGGCGATTACTAGCTCATCGGCCTCGCCGAGCAAGCGTTTGACGGCTTTGTACTGACTGGCCGTGCGCGGCTTGACGGTCATCTTCCATTTCTCGGGAATGATCGGCAGGTCCGCCAGTACCCAGCGTTTGTAGCGCGCGTCGTAGGCGTCCGGTGGGGCGGTTTCGAGCAAATGGCCGATGCACCAGGTCACCGTGACGTCTGTTCCCAGCCAGCAGCCATCGCCCCGACGCTTGGCGCCGAGCACCGCCGCAATGTCTTTGGCCTGGGAAGGTTTTTCACAGAGGTACAGCCGCATAACCACCATCGTTCTTCAAGTGTGTCAGAGGCGCACAGAATGGCCGGTGATGAGCAATCGATCAATCTTTATCTGTATGGATGTACAGCAAAGCTGTTACGTTTGGTTGCTGCCGCCAAACGGCCCGTTCGGCTGCGAGGCCGTAGTGATGATGGATTTTGGGTTATACCTGACAGATGTGGTCTCAGGAGTTGGGGCCGCTGCGCGACCCATCGCGGGCAGGTCGGATCGCCGCACCGCACGCTCCCACAGGCTCATCACCGTAATGAGGAACGTATTCCATGAAAAGCTCCGCTCCTAGTCCTGTCATTACCATCGCCGAGCAGCCAGGCTGCCTGCTGGTGAAGTTTCATGGCATTCAGGTGGCCGCGTCCGCGCGCGCACTGGTGCTGTTGGAGGCCAATTACCCGCCGGTGTACTACGTGCCGCGAGAGGACATCGACGAAAAGTATTTCGCTCGCACCGATCACACCAGCTATTGCCCCTACAAGGGCGATGCCAGTTATTTCAGCTTGCAAGTCCCGGGGCATGAAAGCGCCAATGCGGTCTGGAGTTACGAAAATCCTAAAATATCCGTCGACCAGATTCGCAAATACGTGGCGTTCTACCCCGATCAGGTGAAATTCGAGTTGCTCGATTCCGAGGTCTGAGGATCGTTTTCTCAACGGTGTGGCGAGGGAGTCCCTCGCCACAAAGGCCCGTCAGTTTTTATCGAGGTCCACGTTCTTCGTCTCACGCAAACAGATCATCCCCACCACAAGGCTCACCGCGGTAATCACCACCGGGTACCAGAGCCCGTAAAAGATGTCGCCGGTGTAGACCACCAACGCAAACGATACGGTCGGCAGGAATCCGCCAAACCAGCCATTGCCGATGTGATAGGGCAGTGACATCGAGGTGTAGCGGATGCGCGTCGGGAACAGCTCGACCATCAACGCCGCCAGCGGGCCGTAGCACATGGCCGAGATGATGATCAGGATCACGATCAGCGCGACGATCATCGGTTTGTTGATTTGCTGCATGTCAGCCTTTGACGGATAGCCGGCGAGGGTCACCGCGCCACGTAGCGCTGCTTCGTCGAAGCCATCAAGCGTCACGTCACCGACACTGACCTGCACGCTGCTGCCAGCGGGCGCGGCTGCACTGGCGTAAGGCAGGCCTTGCTTGACCAGAAAGGTTTTGACCTTGTCGCACGGGCTATCAAATTTCGCCTTGCCCACTGGGTCGAACTGAAACGTGCAAGTCGCCGGGTCGGCCAATACTGTGATCGGCGCCTGACGGCTGGCTTGGTCAATGGCCGGGTTAGCGTAATGCGCCAGGGATTTGAAGATCGGGAAATACAGCGCAGTGGCCAGCAGCAGACCGATCATCAGCACCGGTTTGCGCCCGACCTTGTCCGACAGCCAGCCAAAGAAGATGAAGAACGGCGCGCCGATGATTACGCTGACGATCAGCAGGCCGTTGGCCAAGGCCGGGTCCATCTTCAGGAATTGGGTGAGGAAAAACAGCACGTAAAACTGCGCGGCGTAAAAGGTCACTGCTTGCCCGGCGTTGATGCTGAACAGGGCAATCAGCACAACTTTGAGGTTTTCCCACTTGCCGAAGGAATCGCGCAGCGGCGACTTGCAGAGTTTGCCTTCGGCTTTCATTTTCACGAAGGCCGGCGATTCGTGCAGGCTCAGGCGAATCCAGGTCGAGATGCCCAGCAGAATGATCGAAAACAGAAACGGAATGCGCCAGCCCCAGACTTCGAACTGGTCACCAGTGAAGTAGCGGCAACCGAGCACCACCAGCAGTGACAGCAACAAGCCAAGGGTGGCCGTGGACTGAATCCAGCTGGTGTGGAAACCGCGTTTGCCCATCGGTGCGTGTTCAGCGACATACGTCGCAGCGCCGCCGTATTCACCCCCCAAGGCGAGGCCCTGAAGCATGCGCAGCACCACCAGGATGATCGGCGCGGCAATGCCGATGCTTGCATAGGTCGGCAGCAAGCCGACGCAGAAAGTCGCCAGGCCCATGAGCACGATGGTCGCGAGGAACGTGTATTTACGCCCGATCATGTCCCCCAGGCGTCCGAATACCAGGGCGCCGAAGGGCCTCACCACGAAGCCCGCCGCGAAGGCCATCAGCGCAAAAATGAACGCCGTGGTGTCGTTGACCCCGGCGAAAAACTGTTTGCTGATCACCGCCGCGAGGGCGCCATATAGGAAAAAGTCGTACCACTCGAAGACCGTCCCGAGCGACGAGGCGAAGATGACTTTGCGGGTGTCGTGGCTGATCGTCTCGACCGGCACGGCTTCCAGAGACTGAACCTGTTCTGACATATCGGTATCCCTCACAGTGATTGTTTTTGTTGTTCCACTGGTGTTGCGTGTTCCTTGTAGAGGTAGTGCTCAATGCCGCGAACAAAGTTCAATCCCTGCGGGACTGCAAATCCCCCTGTAGGAGCGGGCTTGCTCGCGAAGAGGCCGTGTCAGTCGACATCATTGTTGAATGACACACCGCTTTCGCGAGCAAGCCCGCTCCCACAGGGGTCGTGTTGGCTGTGGTTTCGAGCATCAGTTGTGCGGCTTTTTCAGCAATCATCAACGTCGGCGAGCAGGTATTGCCCGAGGTAATGCGCGGCATGATTGAGGCATCAGCAACACGCAACCCGGGGATGCCATGGACACGCAACTCGGCATCCACCACCGCATCCGCATCGTTACCCATCCGGCACGTGCCGACCGGATGGAAAATGGTCGTGCCAATCTGCGCAGCGGCTTCGTGCAATTCTTCTTCAGTCTGCAAACGGTCACCGGGCAAATACTCGACCGGTTTGAACGCATGCAACGCCGGCGCGGCAACAATGCGTCGGGTCAGGCGAATGGCATCAGCCGCCACGCGCAAGTCCTCCGGGTGGCTCAAATAGTTGGGCTGAATCAGCGGCGCGTCCTGGGGGTTGGCAGAACTGATGTCTACCCGGCCACGGCTTTGGGGCCGTAGATCGCAGACCGACGCGGTAAAGGCAGGAAAGGGGTGTAACGGCTCACCGAAGCGTTCCAGCGACAACGGTTGCACGTGGTATTCAAGATTCGCCGAGGCCTGTTCCGGTCCTGAGCGGGCAAAGGCCCCCAGTTGACTCGGCGCCATGGACAGCGGGCCGCTGCGGTCATACAGGTAGCGCAAGCCCATGCCCATCTTGCCCCACACGCTGCCGGCGATCTGGTTCAGCGTCCGCGCGTTTTCCAGTTTGTAGATCAGCCGCAGTTGCAGGTGATCCTGCAGATTGCCGCCCACCCCCGGCAGTTCATGCGCCACGCCGATCCCCAGTTTTTGCAGCAGCGGGCGAGGGCCGATCCCGGAGCGCTGGAGGATGCCCGGTGAGCCGACGGAACCGGCACACAGGACGATTTCCTTGCGCGCCTTGAAGGTTATCGCCTGACCTTGCCAGCGTGTAATGACTGCCGATGCGCGGCCGTTGTCCAGCAACACGCGGTCGACTTCGACGTCGGTCAGCACCGTGAGATTGGCGCGGTGGCGGATCGGTTTGAGAAACGCCTTGGCTGCGTTCCAGCGGATCCCGGCCTTTTGATTGACCTGAAAGTAGCCGCAGCCTTCGTTATCGCCCTGGTTGAAATCATCGATGTTGGCGATGCCACTTTGCTTGGCGGCATTGCGAAAGGCGTCGAGAATCGGCCACGACAACCGCTGACGCTCGACCCGCCAGTCGCCGCTGGCGCCGTGAAACTCGGAGTCGCCGGCAAAATGGTTTTCGCTCTTTTTGAACAGCGGCAACACGTCGTTCCAGCTCCAGCCCGGATTGCCGTCAGCGGCCCAGCCATCGTAGTCGCTCGCCTGGCCACGCATGTAGATCATGCCGTTGATCGAAGAACAGCCGCCGAGCACCTTGCCGCGCGGGTAGCTCAGAGTGCGCCCTTGCAGGCCGGGTTGCGCCTGGGTCTTAAAGCACCAGTCGGTACGCGGGTTGCCGATGCAGAACAGGTAACCCACGGGGATGTGAATCCACGCATAGTTATCGCGGCCACCCGCTTCGAGCAGCAGTACCCGGTGTTGCGGGTTGGCCGACAGTCGATTGGCCAGCAAACAACCGGCCGGCCCGGCCCCGACCACGATGTAGTCGAATTCATCAAGGGAAGTCTGCATCCCTGACCTCGTATTGTTGTTCTTGTTGTCAGTCATCCTAGTTGTTAGCTTTCGGCAAAAGAATGTTAGTTTTTGCGCAGCCGCTGTGCGTTTTTAAACAGCCTTGCCTCAAGGACGGATCATGTTCGACTGGAATGACCTGCGGTTTTTTCTCGAGTTGCAGCGCAGCGGGCGTTTGCTCACCGCTGCCCGGCGTTTAAACACTACCCATACCACCGTCGCCCGGCACATCGAGGCCATCGAAAAGAGCCTCGGCACGGCGTTGTTCGTCCAGCATGCCCAAGGTTATGAAATGACCCCGGCCGGCGAAGCGCTGCTCAAACACGCCGAAGCGATGGAAGACGTCGCGTTGCTGGCCCAGGAGGAAATCACCCAATCCACCGCGCCGCTGGGCAAGATTCGTGTCGGCGTGACGGAAGGGCTGGGCATCATGTTCCTCGCCAGCCGCATGAACGGTTTGTTCGAACGCTATCCGGGGCTGGAAGTGGAACTGGTGGCGGTGCCGCGCTTCGTCAGCATCCTCAACCGCGAAGCGGAAATCAGCATCCACCTCGAACGCCCGGCCGCCGACATGCTGGTCACCCGCAAACTCACCGACTACCGCTTGGGGCTCTACGCCAGCCATGCGTATCTCGACCGATCACCGCCATTGCACAGCCGCGAAGACCTCGGTCGTCACGCCTGGATCGGCTACGTCGACGACTTGCTGTTCAGCCAGGAATTGATGTTCCTCAACAGCTTCTGCCGCAACCCGCGAGTGGTGTTCCACAGCACCAGCGTCATCGCCCAACAACAGGCCGCGCGTTCCGGGTTGGGCATCGCCGTGTTGCCGTGCTACATGGCCAGTGCCGATACTGATTTGGTGCCGTTGTTGCCGGATGAAAGCATTGAACGCAGTTACTGGATCAGTACCCGGCGCGAGTTGCACAAGTCGGTGCGGCTACGGGTGGTCTGGGATTATGTGGTGGGGTTGTGTGATCGCGAGCAACACTTACTGCTGGGCGCAACTTGACCGGTGCACGCAATCCGCTTCACTCACGCCTTATAACGTGCCGAAGCTCTTTGTGCGGAAAACCAACATCACCGTGTTGTTGTTACCGGGCTGCCACCTAACGTCTTTCGGGTCGCTCTCTTTGCGCACGATACATTTCCATTCCACAGGAACTTTTTCGTCTGGGAATTGGAAAAGTACCTTGCCGGTCCATGTAGCGTTGTTAGGGGCGGGTTTAGGGTCGAGCTTTACGGCCTTGGCTGGATCCCAATTCCCTATCTCCGCACGGTTGCCAACCACATACACGCTGTAGCCCCAGGTCGTGTTGCCTTTATCGCACTGAAACTCCACTTCGTCTGTTATGGGCGCCCACTGGCCACCTTGTGCATCGTGGAACACCGGCAGCATCGCCAACAAGAGAACGCCGGGCGGCAATAGATAAAGATTGCGGAACATGATGAACGCCTCCATTCACTTCAGTGGGGGCAGCTTAGCCCCGGAGAAATCGAACGTGACCTGTTAGAACTGACAGTTCATTAGAACGCTTCGCGATAGTTTCAATCGTTGCTTATTAACGACGAGCTTGTTTGTACTGGACTGCTCAGCCGTCCTGGCGTTCAATTTTCGGGATGAAGACAAGGAGCGTCCTCCGACACTCCGTCGCGCTAATGGGAGCTTGCAGCATGACCGAAGAGACACAAGTAAAAGGACCCGCGTCGTACTTCCCGTCCATTGAGAAAAAGTATGGGCAACCGATTAGCCACTGGCTGGAGTTGCTCGGAACAGTGAGCGGTAAAAAGCACATGGACATCGTGGCCTGACTGAAAGATGAACACGGTATGGGCCATGGCCACGCCAACGCTTTGGTCGCGCACTATCTAGCCGCCAACAAAAAGTGACCGAGCAGGGAGGCAGGGCATGTTCATGCCCCCAATACCCCCTTGACACAACACAACCCCCTGTGGGAGCGGGCTTGCCCGCGAAGAGGCCATCACATTCAACATGGATGTTGGCTGACACACCGCTTTCGTCGGAACACCGCCCGGAACCGGCTCGCTCCCACATGGATTTCGTTTGACTGACGCAGTGAATAATTCCCCTCTGTTTTGCTGGCACTTAAACAACAAAAATCTTGCCTGTTTAAACGAAGCCTCCTGTCACCACCCAAAGGCTACAACGCCTTGCGCCATCGCCTACGGGTAAGACAGAATCCGCTGGCTTGTGCGTCCAAGTGCCCGCCAGTAACTTGATTCCTGTCACTGCTCATCAGTGATCGGGTCTGCAAGCCCGCCGGAATACCAGTCGCATAGCCCTGTCAAAGGATGTTCGTTCATGTCCGCGAAATGGCGGCTTTGTGCGGGAGATCTTCGGATCTGCCGGGTTCCTGGTTTCCCGGTCTTGCAGACCCGCACATAGCTGCCACCCATCATCTGCAAGTGATGCGGGTAGCTCCTAATGAACAATCAGGAGTTTCGCCATGATCAAACCAACGCCAAACCCACCGGAAACCGATCCGGCATCGCCCTACGAATCCCTCGATTCCAAAAAATTCCACGAAGCGGCCGAACGCGCCCTCGACCATTACCTCAATCCGGCCGCCCAAATCATGGCCAGTACCCAACCCCAAGTACGACACCGAATCCCTGCTGGCCAACGCCAGCGAATCACTGGGCTCGGCCACCACCATGCTCAGTAATTTCGCGGCGTTACTGGAAAATTCACACCGCAAGACCCTGCTGGGGATTACGCAGGTGGTCATGTTGGGGGAATTGGCGGTGAATCAGGCGTTGGATAAGGTTGAGCTGAAAGAGTAAGCATGACCCTCTGTGGCGCGGGATTAGTTCCTCGCCGCAGAGGGAGATGGAGTAAGTACATATGGGCGTGATGCCAAGTCGAGGCGCTCATACAATTCGAGCAGCTGCAGTGACGGTTTCAGGGTATGCACGTAACAGAATGGCTGATGATCCGCTGCTTGAGCAGTTCGCGGTCGCGGGTTAGCACATTGCATCCTGCACTCGCAGGTGATGGACTGCCGCCGGCCGTTCGGCCGGCAGGAAATCGTTGAACTCCTTGTAGAAGCAAAAGGTTGCACTGGTCATGTTGAACCGTATGGCAGGGCTGCAAGAACAGCGCCTTTAGTCCGCACATCTTCTCTGACAGGCCCCAAACTACGAAACATTCGCTGAAAGATTGAGTCAATCTGTAGCATCGACCGGTTGAATTCACAGCTAATTGCGGTCCTTCGCGATAGACAGCATTCGGCCCAGAGTGTGTAAAAACGCATTAGGGCTTTGTCGGCGCGAAGAGCCGACGGCCGTTCGCTGACTGATTTCGCTTAAGGCACCCTAGTTGATCAATATCGCATCGGAGCCCCTCAGTAAGGTTCTACAGCTATTTAGATCCTCCAGAACGAACCTTTTCAGGCCGACAGCGCCTTCATCAAACCATTGGCACCAACGATTTTCATGGCCCGTTTCAAGTTGTAGGCGAGCACGTTCAAGCTCATCTCTGCATTTACCCCTGCCAGCTTTCGCGTCAGGAAATGCGTTGCACCCATCCATTGTTTAAGCGTCCCGAAGGGATGCTCGACCGTTCGTTTACGGATTCGCATCATCTCCGGCGCATTGCGCAGCCTGTCCTGCATTTCTTCCAGTACGGCTTCATGCTCCCAGCGTCGAACCCGTCGAACCCGTCGTTCCGTGCTCGGTGTGCACTGCGACTTCAGCGCGCAGTCCTGGCATTTCGAACTCCAGTAACGGTGCAGCTTCATGCCTTTTTCAACGTTGCTATAGCGCCGGATCAGCGCTTGGCCAGCCGGGCATATGTATTCGTTTTTCGCCGAGTCATAGATGAAGGCATCGTTATTGAAACGCCCGTCGGCCTTGGCTCCAGAGGTCATTGGCTTGGGCCCATAGACGGTGATGTTGGCATCGTGACAAGTCAGGATTTGTTCGCTTTTGAAGTAACCTCGGTCAGCCACTACCGACAGCGTTTCCGATGCCATCGCCTCGCGGGCCTGCTTGGCCATCGAGCTGAGTTGATCGCGGTCGGAACCGACGTTAGTCACCTCATGTGCAACGATCAAATGGTGCTGAGTATCGACTGCCGTCTGCACGTTGTAACCGACGATTCCGGTGCCGCGCGTCATCATGGAACGGGCGTCTGGATCGGTCAGTGAGACCTGTTTATCCGGTGATTCGTTGAGCTGGATTTCAATCGCTTGAAGCTCCTTCATTTGTGTCTTCAGCTTGGCGATTTTCTCTTCCAGTCGCACGGCGTTGGCCTCTGAGACATTTGGTTCTTGCCGATCGGCAGTATCGAGCGCGGCCAAGTAACGGTTGATGCTCGACTCAATGTCCTCCATTCGCCGTTTCAGTTTCGCGCTGGTGAAATTGCGGTCGCGATTGTTGACCGCCTTGAACTTGCTGCCGTCGATGGCGACCAGATTTTCTCCGAACAGCCCCAACTGCTGACAGAGCACAACGAACTGACGGCAGACGCCTCGGATCGCCTTGCTATTGTCTTTTCGGAAGTTGGCGATGGTCTTGAAATCGGAAGTCAAACACCCAGTCAGCCACATCAACTCGACATTACGTTGGGCTTCTCGCTCCAAGCGTCGGCTCGACTGAATGCGGTTGAGATAGCCGTAGATGTAGATCTTCAACAGGACTGCGGGGTGGTAAGCGGGACGGCCTGTGTCAGCCGGAACAGCCCCGTCGAAACCCAAGGAAACCAGGTTGAGTTCATCGACAAATACGTCGACTACGCGCACCGGATTGGTATCGCTGACGTAGTCGTCGAGGCTTTCGGGAAGTAAGGTGCCTTGGCCTCGATGTTCACCTTGGATAAAGCGCTTCATGGGCGATCCCTGCGATGAATTCCTCAGAAATCATAGCAAGGGTTCGCGAATGCGTTTTTACACACTCTGGGCCAAAAGCGGCCGGTGGTACGGCCGTAATGAGATTAGGTAGTGACTACAAAACTAGGGGCGATTCACGTTTAAATCGAAATTTCGCAAAACCGTGGTCTGCCCCATATTGGCGGGCGGTAATTTGCTACCTGCGCCCCCTGTATTCCGGAGGACGCGTTTCAGCCTATTGCGATTCGCCGCCAGCGGTAGTCGTCGTGGTTTTCAAGTATTGATCCAGCGGTATCAGCAGATTTTTGGCTTGGCCTAGCTCATCCGAAAGTGTCTGGGCTGTTGTGATCATGTTGGTGGTTAAACCCCTGGTCGCTGCAATGTTACTTTTGGCGTTGTTTGTGGGCGAGTTGTCCATGGTTGCCGACTGTATAAGCAGAGCTAGGCCGAGATTTTTGTCCACCTTCACGCCATCGCCGCGCATATAGAGCATGCCCAGATTACCGACGGCGAGCGCATCGCCTTGCGCTGCTGCCTTGCGATACCACTGATTGGCCTGCGCAAAGTCCACGGCAGTGCCACGACCGTTTTCATACAGCACACCGAGATTGTATTGCGCGCTGGAGTTGCCTTGCTGCGCAGATTTTTCATACCAACTAATTGCTTGTGTTTCGTCCTTGGCGACCCCGATGCCCTGCTCGTACATTAGAGCCACATTGAACTGGCCATCGGCGTTGCCTGTGTCCGCAACGGTGCTAAATTCCTTAAATGCCAGCGGCAAGTCACCGGCTTGATAGGCCGTAACGCCTTCCTCCAAGCCGGCTTGCGCCGGTCCGCTCAGAAAGCTGAAGATCGTCACGAGCGCTAGGGCTGTGGTGGGGTGAAGTATTCGATTCATCGCTATCATGTGAAAGTCTCTGGTTCGTTGGTGAAGACCGCTGATCTATGATTAACACTTCTAATGACAACCAGAGGCAGTCCACGGTTTAGGCTGTTACGGTTTAATCGTAGTCTATCCCTCGATATTACTGCCCTCACATCTCTTTCGCGAAGCTTCTCCGGTCTTACCAGCCACCTCTCGCTACAGCCCAATGCCAAGCCTTCGCCCCCGCAATTCTGCACGTTGCGACCGGCTGCTTTTGGCCGATTTCTGCCTGTTATCAAGTGCTGCAATCGACCCAAAGCAACCGATCAGCATTGGCCGAAATTCGCTGCTTTTTTGTTCTGTGATGGGTTGCGATCAACACCAGGCGGACTTTAGTGACAACCGTTGATTCAAAAAAACACACGATTGATCCTAGGTTGTAAGTGATATTGCTAAGTCAATTGCATTAATCGGTATATAAATCAAAGTTGCAAACGAATACACCTTGCGTGATTTGGAAGCAAATGCACAGATAGGAAGAACAATCATAATAATGTCGAGCGCGCCCCAAAGCGCTAACGGGGATGCTTGAAATAACAGAGTATTTACGATAAGTCCGACAAAAAGATACGTCGACAGAGATAGAAGTGCATACCGGCCATCCTGCTCGAAGTATATACGTAGACCATTTTGCTCGTCCTCACTTCGGCTTGGAAGCAATAATGCGGCGGAGACAAAAAGCGATAGCGCCAAAAGAACGAGCAATAAAAATTCTAGAAATGAGAATGACGCCTTTACCTCAGGCAGTGCATTGACTGCCCACCAAAAATCCAACTGTGTCGTAAAAAAGCATTACTGCCCAGACAAGAGCAACCCAATCGGGCGCCGCCACGCGACGGATGCGGAATACGGTCAACGCACCAAGAAGGAGGCGGGTGACAGACAGACCCAATATCATCGAGAGTACCGTGGCAACGATAGGGAAGTTGCTCATGACGCCTCCTGCTAACGAATGATAAGGCAAGCGTAGACCCCAAGTAATTAATCGGGAGGGGGTTAAACCGCAGATGCACGACCGGTTGAATCCACAGCCGTTTGCTGCCCTTTGGCACAGGCTGCAACCGGCAAAAAAACAGGCGTTCAGGAGCCCCTGCTCGCTCCCACATGGACTCCGATCAGCTGGAGCAGCGTGGGATTTTACTCAAACGCTCGGCGGAAACTCGCGTGTAATGTGCGGTAAAGAAGCGCGTGGCGGGCTATCAGGAATAGTCAACGTCGCACGCAACCCGCCTTCCGGTCGGTTGACCAGCGTGATGCGTCCGCCTAGCCGAGTAGCGATGGTGTTGACGATGGTCAGCCCCAGTCCCGCGCCCTGAACATTTCCGCGACTGTAAAAACGTTCGAACAACCGCTCGCGATCCGCTTCGTCGATGCCTGGGCCCTGATCCTCGACGCTCAGCCAATAGAACCCGTCGGCCTGACCTAACTGCACAGTGATAACGCCCTGTTCGGGTGAAAAGTTTGCCGCGTTGCTGATCAGATTGTTCAGCGCAATGTTGATGGCCGCAGCATCGGCGACCACTTTATAGGGGCAGTCCTGGACGTCGAAGGCCAACTCAAGGTTTTTACTCAGTATCCAGGGCGTGAGCTGTGCCAGGCTGTCGCGCACGTTTTCGGCCAAATCCATGCTGTGCAACACCGGCTCCATGGCTTTGGGTTCCAGGCGGGCCATGGTCAGCAATTGATTGACCAGTCGGCTGGTGCGGTCGACGCCGGCGATCAGAAACTCCAGCGAGTCACGGCGCTCCTCTTCGGTGCCGGCCTCCAGCAGGTTTTGTGCATGTACGCGCAGCACCGCCAAGGGCGTGCGCATTTCGTGGGCGGCATCAGCGATGAAGCGGCGTTCGCGGCCCAGCACTTCTTGAATCTGCGCAAGCATGCGATTGAGCGCCGCCTGCATCGGTTCCAGTTCACTGGGCAGCGGGGTCAGTTGCAACGGTTCCAGCGAGCCGCTGTGCCGCGCCCTCAAGGTCGTCGCCATGTTTTCCAGTGGTTTGAGGCCCCAGCCGATAGCGATCCAGATCATCGCCGCCAAAATCAAACTGCCCAGGACATTGGGCCATAAGGTATGGCGCACGATCCGATCCACCAGATCCGCACGCACGTCGTCCCGTTCGCCCACCCAAATTTTCAGATCATTTTGTTTATCTTCCAGTAAGAACGCCCGCCAGTGGCGGTTGGTCAGGTCGACCACATCACTGAAGCCCGGGGTCGATGGCGGCGTGCTGAAGGAGGGCGCGCTGGCCGTGTGTACCAGCACTTCGCCGTGGCGATTCCAGACCTGAAAAGCCAGTTTGGTTTCATAAGGATGGCCGTCGCCCTTGGGCACTGCTTCACCCAAGGCTTTATTGAACGCCTGATACAGGTCGGCGTGTTCCTTGTAGGCCATGGGCATGCGCATCACACCCTGCAACAGACGGGCGTTTCGAACCAGTTGGGCATCATAAACTTCGGCGATTTCGTGATTGCTGTCGTACAGATTGAGCAGGCTGATCACTGCCACGCCGACCAGCATCAGGCCAATGATCAGCGTGAGGCTGCGGCGCCGGATCGACGTCATCGACGCTCCTCCACCAGATAACCGACACCGCGAATGGTACGGATCAGGTCGGTGGAGAATTTTTTGCGCAAATGGTGGATGTGCACTTCCAGGGTGTTGCTTTCGGCTTCCTCGTTCCAGCCATAGAGCAACTGCATCAGGTGATCGCGGGTCATGACCCGGCCCGGGGGTGAGAGCAATTCGTGGAGCAACTGATATTCCTTGGGCGTCAGTGCTACCGGCTCGCCTTGATAGCTGACTTGCTGGGTACCGGGGTTCAGGCTGATCCCGGCATGTTCGATCAACATTTGAGCGCGCCCGACGCTTCGCCGCAGCAAGGCTCGCAGGCGAGCCTTGAGTTCAGCCAGGTCAAAGGGCTTGATCAGGTAATCGTCAGCTCCGGCATCCAGCCCGGCAATGCGGTCTTCGGTCGCGTCCCGCGCGGTGAGGATCAGCACGGGCAGGTTGGAACCGCTGTTGCGCAAGCGACGCAGCACTTCAAGCCCGTCCATGCGCGGCAGGCCGAGGTCGAGCACCGCCAGGTCAAACGTTTCGCTCAGCAGCGAGTGCAAGGCGCTGGCGCCATCCTGTAGCCAATCGACGGTGTAACCTTCGCGGCCCAAGGCTTGATGGATGCCCTCGCCAAGGGCAACGTCGTCCTCGATCAGTAATAAGCGCACACGAGCTCCTGTCAATCGAGTTTCTTGTTCACGTCCACCAGCAACGCTTCGATCTCTTTGCGCCGCCCCGCGTCGGCGGATTCCCGACCTGGCCTTGGGGGGGCTTGCAGGGCTTTTTGCAGCGCGCTTCTGGCTTCGCTGTAACGCTTTTGACGGTAGAGGTGATCGCCCCAGAAGTACAGACTATCGATGCCGTCCGGGTTGAGTTGCAAGGCCTGTTTGAGAAGTTGTTCGGCCTTGTCCGAGTCGCCGAAACCGATGGGCCAGCCCGGTACGCGGTCATAGAGCGCGCCCAGACTCGTGTAGGCCGAGCCTTGCAGGGCTTTCGGGTCCAGGGACAGGGCTTTCTCCAGATCGGTTTTAGCTGCCTTGACCTTGCTCAGCGCACCGAGGCCACCCTGCGCACCGGCCCAACTGCTGGTGACGATACCGGACCAGATCCAGGCTTCTGCCACCGACGGGCGTTCCTGGGTGAACGCGGAAGCCTGGGCCGCTAGTTTTTCAAACGCCGCGGTGCGTTGTGCTTCGGGAATTTCGTATTGAATGTGCGCCCAGCTTTGCTGGATGCCCTTGAGGCGTTGCTGGTCGGCGGGGTCCAGCGCCCAGGCGCTTAGGCTGAAGACTCCCAGTAGCAGGCAAGCGATGGTTTTTTTCATGGTTTTAAATGCTCATTGTCGGGCTTTTCGCTCAGGCGACGGATCAGCGGCAATTGCTTGCGCAAGCCTCGGTCCACCAGATTGGGCAGCAGGCTGTTCAGACGAACGAAAAAACGCTCCGGCCAGCCCAGGTACACGTCGCGGTGATCACCCGCTATCGCATGAATCACCGCGGCCGCGACCGTTTGCGGATCATCGACGTTTGCCTTCAGTGCATCGTTCAAGGCCTGCGCCGCCGGGCTGTTCATGCGGGTGCGGGTGGCGCGCGGGGCGACATAGAGCACGCTGACACGGGTGTCCGCCAGTTCCCGGCGCAGGGCCTCGGAAAACCCGCGCAAGGCAAACTTGGTGGCGCAATAGCTGGCGTAACCGGGGTAGCCGATGGAACCGTAGGTTGAGCCGACGTTTACCACCATCGCGCGCTCGGCTAGTTTGAGCAGCGGCAGCAGTCGTTTGGTCAAGCAGATCGGCGCGCTGATGTTCACCGCCAGCATGGCGTCGATGTCACTGTCCTCCAGCTGTTCGAGCATGGCGAATTGGTTGACCCCGGCGGCATTGATCAGCAGGTTGATTCCACCAATGATTTCGGCAGCGCTCAGCACCCGACGCCTGTCGGCGAGATTGGTCAGGTCCGCACCGATCCAGCAAAGTTGTTGCGGATAGCGCGCCAACAACGACGCCAACGGTTCCCTTTGCCGAGACACCGCCAGCACCCGGGCACCACTGGCGCACAGGGCGGTTGCGATCGCCAGGCCGATGCCACCGCTGGCCCCGGTGAGTACCACACGAGCTTCAGACAGGCGCATGCAAGTTCTCCCCGTCGCGCGGCAAGCCACGGAACATGTCGGTGTAGAGCGTGTACACCACTTTGGAGGCGTGTATCACGGCCGCCTGGTCATCCGGATCATCGAGTGCATTCATCAATCGGCGATAGGTCTGCATGTGTTCGATGTCCAGAGAGCCATGCGAGCTGAGGTAGCTGAAGGCACTTTCCGGCAAGTCCAGCCGCTCTCGAATGCTGCCGGCCGCGTGGGTGGCCAGGGCGATGCTGGTGCCTTCCAGCACGTTGACCATCCCGAACAGGCCGACCGGGTTGTTTCGCGCAATCAGGTCGTAGAGAAAGCTGACCATCAATTCGATCGGCATGCACGGACGATCGTTGCGCACCGTGTCTCTGTCGCCGCCGCAGGCTTCGATGTCATCGAGTACCCATTGTTCGTGGCCGTATTCATCCTCGATGTACTCGCAAACTGCTTTGCGTAGCCATTCCAGGCGCGTCGGCAGACGCGCACCGCAGGCCATCATCAAGGGCACGGTGTGGCGCACGTGGTAATAGGCTTGCGCCAGAAAAGCCCGATAGCTTTCCAGGCTGACCTTGCCCTCAAGGGCATCGAGAATGATCGGCAGATTGAACAACGTATGGCGTTCTTGTTGCGTGGCTTCTTGCAGCCTGTCGAAAAAGCTCATGATGCGGATTCCTCGGGAAGTGCAGATTCAGACAGTTGCGCCCGGTAACGCTCGACGATGGCGTCACGGCGCAGTCGGCCATTGGCGGTGAGCAGGCCATTGGCGGGGGTGAAGGGTTGATCCAGTCGGGTCCAGTGATGGACCTGGGCGTAATCGGGCAAGGCCTCGTTGGCTTCGGCGACGGCGGCGGCCAGTTCTTCGTCGGTGCACGCCGGGCGATGGGGCCAGAGCAGTGCATGGTTGCGTGGCATGGCTTCGCCGTAGACGAAGGCTTGGGCGATGTGGCGGCGTTGGGTCAATTCGGCCTCGACCCACTCCGGGTTCACGTTGCGCCCGAAACTGGTGACGAATTGATGCTTCTTGCGCCCTTTGAGGTAGAGAAAACCGTCGGGGTCGAACTCGCCGAGATCGCCGGTCGGCCACCATTCATTTGCGGGCGGTGCCTCGCCCAGATAGCCAAGCAAGGTCGAGCCCTTGATCAGCACTTCGCCGTCCTCTGCCAGACAAACCTCTACGTGGGGCAGGGGCCTGCCAACACTGCCGGGACGGTGCGCTCCGGGCCAATTGAGGCACACCACCGAGGCGCACTCTGACAGTCCGTAGCCTTCGTAAACTGGCAGGCCGATACGTCGCGCGCGGTCCAGCAATTCCTCGGAAACCCGCGCGCCACCCACTGCGGCAAAACGCAACGTGCCGGGGTTGAAGGCGTTCTGTTCGGCGGCGCTGGCCAACATCAGTAACAGCTGCGGCACCAGGATCAGGCTCTCGGGGGTACGGGTGGCCAGGCAACCAAGCAGCCGTGGCACATCAACGCTGCTGGCACCCTGAATGCCCAGGGTTTTCTGGCTGGGCACGCTCAAGGTTGCCCCGGCATACAAGGCGGCATAGCAACCGAGGTTTTCCAGCAGGATCGCCAAAGGCAACAGCGCCAGGTGATGCTGCGGGTTAGTGGGTTTGCTGGCCTGATCCAGTTCGCGTGCGACAGTTAAAATGCTCTGCGCACTCAGACACACGCCTTTGGGCGTACCCGTTGTGCCGGAGGTGAAGGTCAGTTTGGCGGTCCCTTTGGGCATTCGATTCGGGTCAACGAAGGTCCGGCACCAGAACTCACCGGTTTTCTCGTACCCGGCCAATTGCAGTTCAGCGTCCAGTTGCGGCTCGGCAATCACAAGTTCTGCGTGGCTCTGTTCCAGGCAATGGAGGCGTTGAGCCGGGCTGAAAAATGGAGGCAACGTCAGGCAGGTCAGGCCTTCAAACAGCGCAGCCAGGTCCCAGAGTATTGCTTCCACGCCATTGTCCAGCGCCAGAGCAAGCACCTTGATGTGTTCATTGCGCAGACGCTGCTGGCAACTCAGCACTTCGGCGTACAGCGTGGCGTAGTCCACTTTCAGTTGATCGCCCCACAACGCAGTGGCGCCGGGCGTACGTTCAGCATGGCTGCGCAATGTCTGTTTGAACCGTTCGGTTTCAGGCGACATGGCTGGACACCTCGTTGGACGTCGGCAACCCCAGGCGATCGAACATCCCGCTGTTGTGCAGATGGTTGAAGCCGGCGCGGATGTTGCCAACGTGCACCCAAGGTTTGCTTTCGTAATAGCTGCCCCAGTGGTGGCGTTCATCACCCAGCCGCTCGGGATCGGCAGCACAGAGCGTCACGGGGTTCAAACCCAGGCGATGAAAGCTGTTGACCAGGCCGACGTTGCCGGTAAACGCCACCCATTCCAGGCCGCCCATGGCCAGCAGGTAAGTGATGGCGATGATGCTCATTCGCGCGCTGCCGGTGTCACTGGCGGCCAGGTTGCCGACTTCGACGATGCCTGCGCGGTCCACGGGGCAGCCGGCAGCAGCGCTGATCAACGGGTCGATTGAATCGTCCAGATAACGCTCCAGAAACAATTGGCCGAGACTCGCCATGCGAATGCCAGCCACCGCGCAGAGCTCGCCTGACGCGTTGCTCATGCCGAACAGCTCGGGCATGAAATGACGGATGTCGGCACCGTGGGCCTTGCGGAAACGTTGCTGGATAAAGTCCTCAAACAGGCGACGCAGGGGCTCGTCCGGCAGGGCTCGGTCCAAACTCATCTGTTCGGTTTCGGATTGGCCGAAACGCAGGGGAAGCGCAATGTTCCATTCAAAATCGGGCATTGGAAGACGCCTCCACGGGTCAGTTCGGGAGGAGTATCAAAGGCATTACTTAAGAGAATCTGAAGGTGGCGAAAATGGGGGAGGGGAATTGTCTTCAGAGGCCTTGAGACTTGGCGGGGTGGGGTGTGGCCATACCCATCAGATAAAACACCAAACCCTTTGGGAGCGGGCCGGCTCCGGGCGGCGTTCTGACGAAGGCGATGTGTCAGCCAACATCCATGTTGAATGCGCTACCGCTTTCGTCGGAACGCCTGAACGATTTAGCCAATCTGTTGCATCGACTGGTTGAATCCACAGCCAAAAGCAGTCAATGGCCGGAGCAATAACAAATGAGTAGCTATGCTTGGTCTGTTGCCAGTCTCTGGTAGCAGCATCGTGAAAGGAGGTGTTTGAGATGCAACTCATCACGTTGAAAATCGATAAGCCGGATGTAACGAACTTCATTTTGGGTCAGACGCACTTCATCAAGTCCGTCGAGGACATCCACGAGGCGTTGGTAAATGCCGTGCCAGGTATCCAGTTTGGCGTGGCCTTTTGTGAAGCCTCTGGCAAATGTCTGGTGCGATGGTCTGGCACCGATACCTCTATGATTGAACTTGCACAGAAAAATGCGAAAGCCATCGCCGCAGGCCATAGCTTCATCATTTTCCTGGGCGACGGTTTCTATCCGCTGAACGTGTTAAACACCATCAAAATGGTGCCAGAGGTCTGCCGTATTTTTTGTGCAACAGCCAATCCAACTGAAGTGATACTCGCTGAGACGGAACAAGGTCGAGCAATCCTCGGCGTAGTGGATGGCTTCTGTGCCAATGACATTGAAGGCGACGAAGACATCCTGTGGCGCAAGAACTTGCTGCGGCAGATTGGCTACAAGCTGTGAATTGCAGATGGTCGCGGATGGCTGGAGTCGGGGAGGAGCGACCGGCGGACAAGTTGCTGGCCTGTCGGGGCGGCAACCGATGGCGATACCTACCGGGTATCTCAACACGCGCGCTCAATAAATCCTGCCCCCGTCGCTGAGGCGCTCTTTGGGAGTCATCTAATAGCGAATCCATTCACTGATCCGCAGATCCCGTAACGGCGAAAATGTTGCAGGGCACTTGATACAGAACATGCTCCGTCGTACTGCCCACCCATTTGCCCAGTCCCTTGCGATGTGCATTTCCCATGACGATCACATCGGCTCGGTGATGCGCTGCAAAGTCGGCCAGCGCTTTGCCTGGCGGCCCCTCAACGAAGTGTTGTCGCTCAGCGGGCACGCCGTAGTGGGCGGCCAATGCGATAAATGACTTTTTCAGTGACTTGCGCACTTCACTGCTGAAGCCCGGCATCGTCACTGTACCAGCGCCTGCGTCGGAAATATGTGTCTGCGAAAGATCGTAGGCATGCAGCAGATGCAGCTCCGCGTTGCATTGCATCGACAATCCGTTCGCTGCCTGGATGATGCGGTCGTTTATGCCAGTGATCTGAGCCTCGGGATGTGACGGATCGACTGCCGCCACTACCACCCGCGGAAGTGGACACCTGACTTCGCTGACCAAATGCACAGGCACCGGGCATTCGCGTAACAGGTGCCAATCCAGAGGCGTAATAAAAACGCGCTTGAGCGCTGACTCGTGTTGCACGTCCTTGATCAAAAGATCCGGCTGCATTTCTGCCACGTGCCGAAGTATTTCTTGCAGCGCGGTTCGCGTAACAAGCACTTCGGTACTCACCATGACCCCGCGCCCGCGGATTAGATCGGCTTCATCCTTCAGCCACCTTTCGTTCTCTTGCTGACAGGCCTCACGAAAACGCGCACCGGCGCTCATCAAACCCATAAGGTTGGAGTCTTCGATAAATACCGTGATGTGCAGCGCTGCGCCAGTGGCTTCGGCAATGGTTGCAGCTCGCTCCAACGCCGGGGTGTGACGCATGGCTGGACCGACTATCAGAAAGAGTCGTTGATATTGGCTCATGTAACACCTCCAAACTTTCCGGGATATCTAGATCCCCCCAGCACCTTTGCCTGTCAGACCACCGACGATTTACTATCGCCTCAACTATCTGGATCAACACTATCAATATACGCCGGGATTCCATCAATTCCCCACTTGGCCGGGGCGACTTTGTTCAACAGAATCGGTCGAATGGGACCGTTGGGTATGGCTTTGCGATGCCAAGGTGAGGATAGGGATTCGAACCCCTTCTCGTGTCTCTCAGGACCGCTCCAGACCAGCTGTCCCGTCCGTCCTATTTTTTTGCCGGAAAATCGGATCTGTTCTGGCTGCAATCGGCTGTGGATTCAACCGGTCGAACGGTTACGTTCTCGATGGCTATTGCAAAGGCTGGATTGCAGCGCGCCGGGTACCGGCAAACGCACTCGTGCCAAGCCAGCGCCACAAGTTTTCTGCATCCTGCACTGCGCCGTCTACTCGCAGCTCTCGCGACTGAAGAACCTCCCTTGGTGTGCGGTCGCCAGCCCACACCTCGGTCAACGCGCGTACGCTAGAGTCCACGATGAGTGTGAGTTCGCGTCCGGGGTCGTCGCGGCACAGATCTGCCACACCCTGTTCGACCACGAGCCACCACTCTTGCTCGCCGGAACGAGCGTCGCGGAACCTGAAGTGGATGACCACCGGCCGGGACGGGAACATCTCGATGCGGACAAATCGGCGCACGTCCCACATCAGCAGGCCCGCGTCGAGTTCGTTATCGCGAAGGCGACTGCCTATCCAGCGTGCGCCCCAATGCCCTAGCGCCATTATGATGGGGCGCAATTCCTCGCCTGCCTCGGTCAGGCTGTACTCCCAGACTTTGCCTGCGGCCGTGCGATGTACGACACCGATTTCTTCCAAGTGGCGCAGCCGCTGTGCCAGCAAGCTGGTGGACATTCGTGGTACGCCGCGGTGCAGTTCATTGAAGCGCTTACTGCCGCACAACAGCTCGCGCACCACCAAAGGCGTCCAGCGCTCGCACAGTGCTTCAGCACCACGCGCGACCGTGCAGAACTGACCGTAGCTTTCATCCATCGCCTGTACTCCGCAACTACAACGCTTCAGATTCTGAACTAGCCCCGCGACTTCGCCACGCGCACGCTGAAGCCTTCGATCGCCCACCGCCACAGGAGAACGCCATGACCACGATAGCCATCATTCAGCGCCCGCCAGTGCTGCTCGATCGCAGCGCGACGATAACCCGAGCCGTGCAATCGGTCGCTGAGGCTGCGGCGGAGGGAGCCTCGTTGATTGTTTTACCCGAATCGTACATTCCAGGTTATCCGTCGTGGATCTGGCGGCTGGCGGCGGGAAAAGACGGGGCTTTAATGGGCCAGCTGCACACGCGGCTACTGGCCAACGCCGTTGATATCGCGAACGGTGACCTGAGCGAATTGTGCGAGGCCGCCAGCGCGCACGCCGTGACAATCGTATGCGGTATCAATGAATGCGAGCGGCGCAACGGAGGCGGCACGCTCTACAACAGCGTAGTCGTTATCGGTACGAGCGGCGAAGTGCTCAACCAGCACCGCAAGCTGATGCCAACGAATCCCGAGCGTATGGTGCATGGTTTCGGTGATGCGTCCGGGTTGCGTACGGTCGATACCCCCGTCGGTCGTATTGGTGCGCTTATCTGCTGGGAAAACTACATGCCATTGGCGCGCTATTCGCTGTATGCCCAGGGGGTGGAAATCTACGTCGCCCCCACGTACGACACTGGCGAGGGCTGGATCTGCACGATGCGTCACATTGCACTCGAAGGCCGATGCTGGGTGCTCGGCAGTGGCACCTCGCTGCGCGGCAGCGACATTCCCGATGACTTTCCGGCTCGTGCGCAACTGTTTCCCGATCCGGACGAATGGATCAACGACGGCGACTCGGTGGTGGTCAATCCTCAAGGCCGCATCGTGGCCGGTCCATTACACCGAGAGGCAGGCATTTTGTATGCGGACATCGATGTCTCACTGGTGGCGCCAGCGAGGAGGGCGCTCGACGTCACCGGGCACTATGCGCGCCCTGACATTTTCGAACTGCATGTTCGACGCACGCCGGCGACAGCGGTGCGTTACATCGACGGGTGAATCCACGCAGCGCTCAGACGATCCATCCCAATTCCGGCGGTATGCGTAACCCTGATCAAGGAGTTATTCCATGAGCATTCAAAGATCTTACAAAGGCAGTTGTTTTTGCGGCGCAGTCGAGTTCACCGTCAGCGGTGAGCCGGCCGCAATGGGCTATTGCCATTGCGAGTCGTGTCGGCATTGGTCAGCAGGGCCGGTCAATGCCTTCACGCTGTGGAAACCCGAGGCGGTGCAAATAACTCGGGGGGCTGAGAACATTGGCACCTACAACAAGACATCGCAGAGTTATCGCAAATGGTGCAAGCATTGTGGCGGGCACCTCTTCACCGAGCACCCTGGGATGGGGCTCATCGACGTGTATGCGGCTGTCATCCCGGGTCTGGAGTTTTCGCCTGGCGTTCATGTCCACTATAAGGAGACCCTGCTGCGCATCAAAGATGGATTGCCCAAACTGAAGGATGTCCCCAGCGAATTAGGGGGGTCGGGCGTCAGCATGGACGAATAGCGCTAGTACGCTTTCACTGATCGAGGTGGCATGACCGCGAAACCAGCACACCACCTCAACTCCGCTGGATCAGTTAGCTATTCGCCGCTCCCGGCCAGCCGGCCTGATGCAAGGCTTTGAGCAGCGTCTCGCAATTCAGGCCCGGCACGGCATGGCCGTTGCCTTCGGCGGTGTCGGCGGCCAGCAAGGCATTGATGATGGCTTCTTCCACCGCTTCGGTGGCGGCCAGGAACAACTCGCTGATGTGGTCGTTGTTGACCATGCTCAGGTTGTCGGTAGTCGGCGCGCGCTTACTTTCGTAAGCGGCCGGCGGTACCTGATTACCGGTGGCGAAGGCGATGAAGATGTCACCGCTGTGGTCTTCATTACCACCACCCGTGCGGGCGAGGCCGAGGCTTGCACGTTGCGCCAGGCGCGTACATTGATGCGGCAGCAACGGCGCATCGGTGGCCAGGCAAACGACGATCGAACCCATGCCCGGGTGCGGCAGCGAAGCCTTGAGGAACGGCGAGTCGGCCTGTTCCGTGTAGCGTCCGACCGGGTAGCCATCGACGCGCAGTTCGTTACGAATGCCGTGGTTGGCCTGGACAATGGCGCCAACGGTCCAGCCGCCCTGAGCACTGCTCAGACGCCGTGATGCGGTGCCGATGCCGCCCTTGAATTCATGACAGATCATGCCGCTACCGCCCCCAACGGAGCCTTCCGTTACCGGCCCGCTCTTGGCCGAACGCAGGGCCTCGGCCACATGTTCAATCTTCACATGGAAGCCGTTGATGTCGTTGAGCAAGCCGTCGAAGGTCTCCAGCACCACCGGCATGTTCCAGTAGAGTCGCCCGTCATCCGGCTGTTGTTCACGGTCCAGCACAACCAGCGCATCGCGCACCACGCCCAGGCTGTGGGTGTTGGTGAAGGCGACAGGACTGGTCAACAGACCCGCCTCGCGAATCCATTCCAGGCCGGTGGCGTCACCGTTGCCGTTCAGCACATGGACGCCGGCAAAGCACGGTTGCAGACTGGTGGAACAGGCTCGCGGTTCGATAACAGTGACACCGGTCAAGATGTCGCGGCCGTTGGCGGTGCGTCCTCGCACATTGCTGTGGCCGACCCGTACGCCGGGCACATCGGTGATGGCATTGAGGGGGCCGGGTTGCAGTTGGCCGAACTGAATGTTCAGGTCACGGGCACGTGGTTTCATCGTCATTTTCATGATTTCTCTTTTGTTTGATTTGTTTCATGACGGGGCTTGGCCAGTCATCAGCAGAACCGCGTCTGTCAATCAAGCGCCGGTCTTGACCGTGTTCCACGCGCGGGTGCGCACGCGCTCCATCTTCAGCGGGAGTGGTTCAAGCGGAAATAGCGTGTCCAACACTTGTTTGGACGGATACACACCAGGGTTGTCGCGGATTTTCTGCTCGACGAGCGCGGTGGCATCCTTGTTGGCGTTCGGATAGCTCAGGTAGTTGGATGACTGAGCGATGACTTCGGGGCGCAGCATGTAGTTGATGAAGGCTAACCCTTGCTCCGGGTTCGGCGCATCGTTGAGCTGCACCAGACTCTCCACCCACACCGGGGCACCTTCGCGAGGAATGCTGTAGACGAGGTTGCGATGGTTGCCAGCCAGCTCAGAGGCCTTTTGCGCATCGGCGACACCACCCGCCCAGCCCAGCACGACGCAGATGTTGCCATTGGCTAGATCAGAGATGAACTTGGAAGAATCGAAGTAGACGATATGGGGGCGCAGTTTCAGCAGCAGTTCCTGGGCTTTTTTGTAATCCTCCGGGTTCTGGCTGTTGTAAGGCAGTCCAAGGTAGTGCAACGCGATGGGAATGACCTCGCTGGGGGCGTCCAGCATGGCCACACCGCATTGGCTCAGTTTGGCCAGGTTTTCTTCCTTGAAAATCAGGTCCCAGGAATTGACTGGCGCATCCGGGCCGAGTATCGATTTAACCTTGTCCGCGTCATAGCCGATGCCAGTGGTACCCCACAGATAAGGGGCCGCATAGCGGTTTCCGGGATCGTTGCTCTGCAACTTGGCGAGGATGTCAGGGTCGAGGTGGGACCAGTTGGGCAATTTGGTGCGATCCAGCTTCTTGAGCACACCCGCTTTGATCAGGTTTGGTAGCAGGTCGGCACTGGCGACCACTACGTCATAGCCGCTGCGGCCGGCCATCAGTTTGCTTTGCATGACGTCGCTGTTGTCGAACACATCGTACACAGCGCTGATGCCCGCTTCTTTCTGGAAGTCTTTCATCGTGTTCGGGGCAATGTAGTCATACCAGTTGTAGACGTGCACGCTGGATTTGGCAGGCTCGTCGGCCTTGGCGCAGGCCAGGCCGAAACTGAAAAGCGTGACCAGGACGAATGGCATGTAGCGAGTCGATTTCATCGGGATGCTCCAGAGCATTAGCGCCGGGTCCAAGGACACGAGCACTGCTCCTGCTAGTGTGTGAATTATTGTTGTGGCAGGGTCAAAATCGAATCATGTCGGAACAATCGCTGTGGTTCAGGGGATCAGTAGTTCACGGCGACCATCACTGTGCTCAATTTGCTCACCGATCAGGAGCAGGCGGCGGTCACTGAGGTAGTCGTAGTCGAGGCGGGCGGTGCGCAGCAGGTCGAGATCCAGCTCTACCACCTGACGGCACTCTTCGCGCCCCGCTTCGAATAGCGTGCGTCCGAAGGGATCGATTACTGCACTCCCACCGGCAAAAACGAGGCCTTCATCGCCGTCGCCGACTCGATTCACCATCACCGCGAATGCCTGGTTTTCCTGAGCGCGAGCCATGATCGCGGTACGGTGGACAGGGCCGTAGGGATCCATGTTGCCGTTAGTGACCAGGATCAGCTCGGCACCGAGTTGGCCGAGGGCCCGAGCACTTTCCGGCAACTCAATGTCGTAGCAAATCAGGATGCCGACACGGACTCCCTTCCAGAGCGCAGTGGCATAACGGTCTCCCTGCTGAAACAGGCCGCGTTCCGACGGCCAAAGGTGAGTCTTGCGATAGTGCAAGGCGATCCCTTGTGGCGTTATCAGCAGGGAGGTGTTGTAGAAAATGCCGCGGTCGTTCTCAGCCATGCCAACCACCACCGCGACGTTGCGTTCGCGTACAGCGCGCTGCACGGCCTGCACACTCGGCCCGTTCAGGGGCTCGGCGACATCGGCGAGCTGTTGCGCGCTGGCGAATCCCATCAATTGGGTCTCTGGAAAAATCAGCAGATCGGTATCCACTGCGCAGGTAGCGATGGCCTGCAAGGTACGCTCCAGGTTATAAGCGGTATCGCCATCGCGACCGGTAAGTTGTACGAGTTCAATCTTCATTGGTGATCCTTTCACGTGTTGTGGGCTCGCAATCTCCAAACTAAACAGCACCCGCCCGGGCTGGATGAAGTATGGAGAGCCATAAAACGGAAAGTAATCACATCGATGGGGTAACCCCGTATGGGTAGAGTCGTGAGCATTACATTGCAGGACATCGCCTGGCACCAGGCGATTGGCAGGCTGATTGAGGGCCTTGACCGGCCTGGTTTCTGGCTGGCCCTGGTGCGTCTGCTGGATAGATACATACCGGTGGACAGTTGGGTCGTTCTGGTTTTCAGCAATGGCCGTCCACAGGTGCTTGCAGAATGTCCAGGTAAAGAGGGCGGGCCGGACCCGCTCTTTCAGGATTACCTCAAAGGCCTGTATCTGCTCGATCCCTTTTACCTGGCCAATCGGGAAGCACCGCAGAACGGTTTGTTTTGGCTAGCCGACGTGGCGCCGGAGTGCTTCGAGCAGACCGACTACTACCAACGCTACTTCCGCCTCAATATCGTTGCCGACGAAGTACATATCAACGTCCAACTCGACGCGGAACGCACCCTCAGCCTGTCACTGGGAAGCGAGGCCCACTTCAGTCCAGAGCAGATCGCTCTGCTCACACTCATCCAGCCTTGGGTCGCAGCCCTGATGCGTCAGCGCATGGCATTCGAGCGGGAGGTGCTGGAGCAGAGCGCGTTGCCGACGCCAAGTTGGCAGAGCTGGCTGGACTCTACTGACAAGCAGCTGGATACGCCGCTCTCCGCCCGCGAACTTGAGGTCGGCCGGCTAATGCTCAGCGGCTGCTCGAACAAGGAGATCGCGCGCAAGCTGGCGATTTCCGCCGAGACTGTGAAGGTCCACCGCAAGCACATGTACAGCAAACTGGGGATTAAATCTCAGTCCGAGCTGTTCTCTCTGTTTCTGAACGCGCAGAGCTGAAGTTGTAGTTTCATGATGGCGTCAGCTCCCAAGACAATCGGCTTCGTCGCAGCCTGACAGCGATGGTCATCAATCCACGGCTAGCCTCCATCGCCCACTAGAAGCGTCGCAGGCATCATGAACTTCATTCTCTGGGTCATTCTTGGCTCCAACGGCTCACAGCCCGCTACAGCGATCGATCATGCCGAGTACAAGAATATGGAGGCATGTCAGCACGCAGCCGATCAGATCAAGGAATCACTTGGAGGGGTTCAGTTCCAGATTCACACCCTCTGCACACCCACGGAAAAAACAAAATAAAGCGTGATCATCAGGCGCCTTTGTCATTTGCGATCCACTTGCAACATTGGTCTGAAATAGCGGGGTGGATGTACTTAATGGTCAATCAGTGCCCGCAGCGAGCCGGCTCGCTCGCTCCCACACGGATTTCGTTTGACTGACTCAGCCAGAGATTTGCCTCTACTTTGCTGGCGCTTAAACAACAAGGATTTTATCTGTTTAAACGAAGCCTTCTGTTACCACCCAAAGGCTATAACGCCTTGCGTCATCGCCTACGGGTAAGACAGAATCCGCCGGCTTGTGCGTCTATGACTTGGGTTCTATCGTGTTCTCGTCGCTGAAAAACAGTGATGGGTTTGGTAGACCCTTAGCATCGACGCATAGCGTCACCTTCGGCGGTCCTTTCTCAGGACTGCGTTTTTATGGTGGCCATGCGCAGGGCTCCTTCGGGGGCGCCGGTTCCGATGCCCGGTCTACCAACCTTCGTATGGCCGCCACCCTCCGTTTGGTAGCGAGAGGGTGATGGCTCCATTTAAGTAGCATCGGAGTTTTATCTATGTTCAAACCAACGCCAAACCCACCGGACACCGATCCGGCATCCCCCTACGAATCCATCGATTCCAAAAAATTCCACGAAGCGGCCGAACGCGCACTCGACCACTACCTCAACCCGGCGGCCCAAATCATGGCCAGTACCCACGAACCCGAACCCATGTTCCTTGCCAATCCTAAGTACGACACCGAATCCCTGCTGGCCAACGCCAGCGAATCACTGGGCTCGGCCACCACCATGCTCAGCAATTTCGCGGCGCTATTGGAGAACTCACACCGCAAAACCCTGCTGGGGATTACGCAAGTGGTCATGTTGGGGGAATTGGCGGTGAATCAGGCGTTGGATCACGTTGAGCTGAAGGAGTAAGCGCGACCCTCTGTGGCGAAGGCTAGCTCCTCGCCACAGAGGGAGATGCAGTACGCCGTCCCAAAAAGCTCGCCTAACCAGCCTTCCGATGTAACAAATTAACTCACGGATATTTACCTGCAGAGTGGATCCTTATAAGATGAAATTCGCATATGCTCCTCTCCATCAGGCTTTGAGTTAGCTATGGCTATTCAGCGTATGAAAAAGCGACTTAACAGATCAGGTTCTATAGTCATGCGAAATCATGCGCGAATATATAAGAGACAACTGGATACAAACTCAATTATCTCTACATCTAAATATAATACCTTGAGTACCTAAACGATGAGCAGTGCTAATTTGTCGGCTGATAGCTCTAATGCCTTTAGCATAGTTATAGTAAATTACAAGACGCCAGAAATCACCAAGATATGTTTAGACTTATTGCACCAGCATGTGGGTAGCCGTGTCCCAATATGGGTGGTTGATAACTATTCCGCCGATGAAAGCACTGAGTATTTGAGATCGCTTGACTGGATTAATTTAATCGAGCGTTCTGTTTCTGAGCCGGAACCAGGCCATATCGCGCATGGCAAAGCTCTTGACCTGGTTTTGGAGCGAGTTGAAACTGATTATTTGTTCCTCATGCATACTGACACATTTGTTTTCGATAAAAACGTTTTCCCGATGATGCTGAATAAATGCATTAAAAATCAGAAAGTCGTAGCCGTCGGTTGTGTAGAGCAATTAAATCGTGGGACCACCAGAACTCTTTGGCGCTTTAGTTCACGACTGTTCAAACACCATTTCAGACGCCTGAAAATCTCTGTTGGATTACGCTCAAGAGAGCCAAAACCATACAAGGAAGTGTACTTGAAGAGTTTCTGTACATTGTGGAACTGCAAGCTTATCAAACAGCACGGCCTGCATTTTTCAATGGATGATCGTGTTCCTGGTTATACCCTCCAAGACTGCATGACCGAGCTTGGCTATGTCGTTGAAATGTTATCGCCGCGTAAAATTTTCGGCTATCTGGATCATATTCAGTCTGGTACTGTTGCAGCGGCTGGGGGCTATGAATCGACTCACAGACGAACAAAAATGTACAATAATATCCTTAAGCGCTTGAACAAGGACAACAGCAAAACATAAGTTAAGCAGGCGTGTACGAGCAGTGCGTTTGGCTCTGTTTCAAGTCATCTCACAGTTTTTTGTATTAAGTTATTGGAGCGGTAATGGCACCCATCACTCAAACACTACCTATCACCCTCTCCTCGGGGCTTGATTTCGACCAGGACGCCGCCAGCGCCTTTGGTTATTCATTGGCCAGCCACTATATTCAGGCTACGCCATTCCCGCACATCGTTATCGATAACTTCTTACACGAAGACCTGATTGCAAGTATATGCTCGCACTTTCCCGTCGAGGCAACCAACAACGAAATGCTCTACGAGCGCGGCTATAAAGGTCAACTAAAACGTCAAATCAGTCCCAATGAATGCCCCCCTTTTCTCAAGACTGTTTTTAACGCTTTTAACTCGGCGCCCATGTTGCAGTTTCTTGAAAAGCTCACGGGCATCGAAGGTTTGATACCTGACCCCTACTTTAGTGGTGGCGGGCTGCATGAAACGAAGAGTGGTGGTTTTCTTGGGGTGCATTCGGACTTCAGGCTCAACAAAAAGCTTAATGTTGAGCGTAGGCTGAATGTCATAATTTATCTGAATGAAAGCTGGCAAGAGGAATACGGCGGTAATCTAGAGCTTTGGGATGTCGATATGAAGACCTGCCTTAAAAAAGTTCTGCCCATTTACAATCGTTGCGTCATCTTCAATACAGACAAAGACAGCAATCATGGGCACCCAGAGCCTTTAACGACTCCAGAGCACATCACGCGCAGGTCTATAGCGCTTTATTACTACACCGCAGGAACCATGGCGATCGATCCCGCACAAAGAAACAAGACCCACTACAAGCCAAGACCCAAAGATCGTTTAAGCCTCAAGTACTACATGAGTAAACTGATCAAGAAGAAAAACTAAGCTGCGAAACGCCCGCTGAACGATTTAGCCAATCTGTTGCATCGGCCTGTTGAATCCACCGTCGATTTCGGTGTGTCGTGGCGGCTGGAAAACGATGGTCATCAATCCACGGCTAGACTCCAGCACCAACTAGAAGTGTCGCAGGCATCATGAATTCATTCTCTGGGGCATTCTCGGCACTAACGGCTCACAGCCCGCTCCAGCGGTCGACGGTATGTCAGCGTGCAGCCGATCAGATCAAGGATTCGCTCGGAGGGGGTCAGTTCCAGATTCACACCCTCTGCACAGCCACGGAATTCTGTGTTTTTTGGGGGATATTCAGCTTTGGTTTTCAATACTCGGAATCTCACTCTGCGCTCGGGGCTCAAGTTGCTGGTAGCGTTGTGCGCGATGAGCCTGCTTGGCTGTTCACCTAGCGACGAGGTAGGGCAATGCAATGCTGCGCCGCAAGTGCCCGCCCGGCAGGTCGTCATCATCGGTATCGACGGCCTGCGTTCCGACGCCGTTAGCCCGGCACTGACCCCCTTTCTGTACCAGTTGGCTGAATCTCAGGGGTTGGCTTGGGGGAGAGTCGATGTCAGCAACGGCCGCACGCAACAGACTTATTCCGCACCTGGCTGGATCAGTGTGCTGACCTCAAGCTGGGCAAGCGCACATGGCATTGTTGATAACAGCAGCAAAGGTCCAATCAAAGTTCAAACCGTGTTTGAGCGCCTTCAGGGCCGCAAGGCCGATAGTCGCAGCGTTCTCATTACTTCCTGGCGGCCGCTGTACGACTTGGTCGAGGGGCGTTTGCGGGCTTTGCCAGAGATACACCATGCAGCGCTTTTGCGTAAGGACGATGCGGCGGTCGAGCATGAAGTGCTGACCACCTGGCGAGCATGCCAGCCCGATCTGGCCTTCATTCATCTCGATGCTGTAGACCAAGCGGGCCATAACGGTTCTTTTGACCCGTCTGATCCAGGCTACGCTGCCGCCGTGCGAGCAACAGATTCCCGCATTCGTCGCCTGTGGGAGAATGCATTTGCGTCACCATCCGCCCAGGATGCAATGCCTCAGCGTTTGGTCATTTTTGCCAGCGATCACGGTGGCACCGGCAATGGTCACGGCCGCTATTCAGAAGCCGAGCGCTGGGCGCCGCTACTGGTAATATCGCCGTCTGGACATCCTGCAGTGAACATCAGAAACCTGGTTGATATCGGCCAGGCTTCGCTGGACTTCATTCAGTGAGGGTTGAGCAACGTCGGTTTCGACCGAGATCAACTCAGCTCAATCGCCAAGCAGGTCCGCATCGTTAATTAGCGCGCCTTCGTTTATAGCAGCGGCCGGCTAGGCGAGGATTTGGAATGAGGTGCTGGCCAGGCGTTCGCCGTTCACCAGAATGTGCACGGCATGCAAACCCACATAGTGCTTGCGGGTGGTGAGTTCCATGATCTGCTGGCCACGGCTGACCCGTTCAGTCGCCTTGCCAGGCAACGTCAACGCCTTGAGCTTGAACACCTTCGCCGACGTGCTGCCATTGGCTTTGACGTAATCAATCGCATAGTCGATCACCAGCCGCTGACGCTCCGCCACCGTGGATTTCACAACAAACGACAGGGTGATTTTCTCCCCCAGACGAATCACCGCCGGTTCGACCCTCACCCCAACAATCTCGACCTCGGCCTTGCCACTGGCTCCAATAATCGCCAACGCTCGCTGATTGCCCTGCTTGATCAAACTGCGCAACGCATGCTTGGCAATCCACGCGGTGTGCTTGTTATCCAGCGACCATCCTTCGATCAGGTCCAGCACCCAGTCGGGATGATCCTTGGTGATGTCATTGAGGTGATTGGCCACTGACTTGCGCACATAAAGGCTTTCATCCGCCTTGAGGTTGCCGAGGATGGCGGCAGCAAGGGTCGGATCGGCCTGGATCTGCTCAAGCCGGAACGACCACGGCAAACGCGGCCGACAGCCTTCGCTGGCCAGACGCCGGACGTGTTCATTTTCATCCCGAGACCATTGCTGCATCAGCGCCAACGAGCGCTTCAAATCGCTACGCAGAAAATACCGTACCGCAAACTCCGCAGAACCAAACGCGGTGAAGTATTTGAGCGCGTCCATCGACTGCTCGAAATCATGGGCGCCATACAGCGCCACGTAATGCGGCAGCGAGATGCTGACGAAGCCGCTGTTAAGTCGAGGGGCGAGGGCGCGCAACACCTCAAGGGTCTCTTCATAATCCAGTGGCAACACCGCGTGCAGGCATTCGCTAACCCGGGCCATGCGCTGCATGATCGACAACTCGGCGAGGCCGTCGTTGGCCCTCTTCAGGAAGGCTTTGGCGTTGAACTCGGGGTAGACCGCCGTCATTTCGGTCGCGATGTGCTTGAGGCGCTCGGCGTTGAAGATTTCCTTCAGCGACGGGGTGGGCTGTTCGGCGGCGGTCATGGGTGAGTCCGATTGAGTGGGCGGCTCAGGTTATCGGGGTACTGATGAATGCCTCAAGGGTTTCCGCTTGGGCGGTGAATTCGGCGATTCGCGGGAAGCGCTCAGCATCGACCTGATCCGGCACTACCAAATTGGTGAAGCTCCAGGCGACTGCCACCGTGATCCCGTCCTGCGCAATCAAGGCACCATTCGTTAGCGGATGCGTTTCCAGTTCGCGTTCAAGTGCTGAATAGGCCGCCGCCAATTGGCCTTCGACGCGTTCCACCCACGGCTGAAATTGAATCTCGGCCGGGCGCAGGCTGCGTTCGTAATAAAGCTGCACTGACTTCTCGCACGCCGCCAGCGCCAGCCCGGTCACGCGCAAGGCGCGCAGCCGTTCCTTGAGGTCGCCGGGCATCAGGCTTTTGCCGGGGCCGGCGAGGGCTTCCAGATAATCGATGATCAGCGTTGAATCGATAAGCACTTCGCCATCATCCAACACCAGCGTCGGCGCCTTGACCACCGGGTTTATCTGCTGGAACTGCTCGAAGTGCCTAAACACCGACACCGATTGGTGCTCCAGGTCGATGCCCAAGTGTATGGCGGAAATGGCCACACGCCGTACATAAGGCGAATCCAGCATGCCGATCAGCTTCATTAATACATTCCTTCAGAGGACCATTGCGGGACGGACAACCTTAGCTCAGGTTGCGCGACCTGCAATAAGCGGGGGGCGCTTGTGTGGCCGTTTGTCTTCTATATACCGCCATTCGATTGAATTTCTTGCTATAAACGCACTCCGATAACGGCGGCAATGGTTGCCATAGAGCACTTTGCGCACCTTTTCGCACAAATTCGCTGACTTTTCAGTTGCTGGGGCCTCAAGTCGGCCTTAGACTGCCGCCCCTCGTAAATTGAGTGCCGGGTGGCGCTTGGAATAAATGGCGCCTTTCCGACGGCCGACCGAGGTCCGCCGGAACGCTCCCTAATTCGCCTTAATGCACGTTTTTTTATAGAGATATCAATGACAAAGGACAAGTTGCTGGCCATGCCGGCGGATGACTACATGAATGCTGAGCAGCACGCTTTTTTCTCCGAGCTGCTGCAGAACATGAAAGTCGAAACCCATGAGCGCATCGAACAGAACCGCATCGCCATCGAGAGCCTGGACACCCCGGCCGATCCGGCAGACGCGGCTTCTGTCGAAGAAGAGCGCACCTGGCTGGTGAACGCGATCGATCGCGACCAGCGCATGCTGCCTCAGTTGGAACAGGCTCTGGAACGCATCAAAGAAGACAGCTTCGGCTGGTGCGACGACAGCGGCGAGGCCATTGGCCTGAAACGCCTGCTGATCAGCCCGACCACCAAGTACTGCATCGAAGCTCAAGAGCGTCACGAACAGATCGACAAGCACCAGCGTCAGGCCTGATTTCGCAGCGCTCCGCATCGCGGGCTAGCCTCACTCCAACAGGAGCAAGGCTGGCCCGCGATGCTTTTTTTCGTCTGTAAAAAACCTCGCACGCCTCTATTGATCAGCTGCAACCCACGACTAATGGATCATAGATAATGGCTTTGTAGTGGCGTTCAATGCGCAGACAACAATTAGAAGGGCGTGGGGTGACGAAAATGACGAGCGACGGATCTCTGGCGGCGGCAGCGCCTGCGCCAGTGCTTTTGCCGATAAACCGTTGGCTGACGCCGACCCTGCAAAGCGTCGCCCTGATGCTTGTGTTGTGCGGCATGGCGCTGGGTGGCTGGTCGCTATACCTTGGCTTGCCCTTGGCCGTGTTGATTATCTGGCTGCCGCGTCTGCGCTCCCGCGCTACGCCCGAAGCCACCTGCGCGGACAACTCCAGCACCATCACCACGTTGACTCGCGACCTTTCCTACACCACCAGCCATAACGCGCTATCCGCAGCGGGCGTGGCCTTTTCGGTCAAGCAACTGGCGGACAAACTGCAATCGCAACTCAGCGCGGCAGCGCAAATTGTCCGCAATGCCGAAGTGATGATTGCGACCGAACAAGCCACTTCCAAACTCAGCCGCGAAGCCCTCGGTGCCGCCAGCGAGGCTCATCAAAGCGGCGCAGCAGGGCGCAAGGAACTGATGGAGTTCATCGCCCGAATGCATCAACTCAGTCAGCGCGCCAGCAACAGTCGCGAGCTGATCGAGGCCTTGAGCTTGCGCAGTGACGATATCCAGCGGGTGACGCTGGTGATCCAGTCCATCGCCAGCCAGACCAACTTGCTGGCGTTGAACGCCGCTATCGAAGCCGCGCGGGCCGGTGAACACGGTCGGGGCTTTGCGGTGGTGGCCGATGAAGTGCGGGGCCTGGCGGCGCGAACTGCGGCGGCGACCGGTGAGGTCGGCGAGATGGTTGCCGATATCCAGCACCGCACCGCTCAGGTCGTCGAGCAGATCCGCCAACTCTCCAGCGACCTCGACAGCGGTGTCGAGCAAGTCGAGCACACCGGTCAGCACCTGGAGAACATCGCGCGACTGGCCGCAGGTGTCGAAAGCCAGGTCGGGGAAATCGCCCGCGGCGCGGACACCAATCGCGAACAACTCGACAGCCTGTTCCATGCCATCGAACAGATGCGCAGCGATCTTGCCGTCAGTGATCAACAGACCCAGCGTCTGGCCCAGGCCGCTGTGCAAATGGAAGGTCAGGCCGAATCCATCAGTGAACGCCTGGCCGAAGTCGGACTGGATGACTATCACCAACGGATTTATGACCTGGCCCGCGAAGGCGCGAGCCAGATTGCCGTGCGTTTCGAAGCGGATATCGACCAGGGACGTGTCAGCCTCGATGACCTGTTTGACCGAAATTACCAGGCGATCCCCAATACCAGCCCGTCCAGGTTTCAGACCCGCTTCGACCGCTACACCGATCAGGTCCTGCCGGCGATTCAGGAGCCGTTGTTACCGCGACATGAAGGCCTGGTGTTTGCCATCGCCTGCACACAGCAGGGCTATGTGCCAACCCATAACAAGACCTTTAGCCTGCCGCTAACCGGCGACACGCAGGTCGATACACTGCAAAACCGCACCAAACGTAAATTCGCTGACCGCACGGGTATCCGCTGCGGCAGCCATCAACAACCCGTGTTGTTGCAGACATACACCCGCGACACCGGCGAACTGATGCACGACCTCTCGGTGCCGATCATTCTCAAGGGACGGCATTGGGGTGGTTTGCGGTTGGGTTACAAGCCACAGAGTCCTCGCTAGAGGCGGGCCATTGTTACGATTCTGGCAACGAAGCTGTGCAGGCTCGTTGCTGTTTCCTCGCGGATTAACTCATTAACATGCCTACATGGTTAGGTTGCTAATGAAATTCGAGAGGCCAGCATGCAAAGCAAAGTTAATGTCGCGGTGATGATTGGCAGTGGCGTACCCGCCAGTTTGCGCGCGATGGGGCAGAGCGTCTGTTGGGTGGTACTGCTCAACGGCGAGCGCCGGGGGACGGCGTTTGCCAGTCGCAATGAGGCCGAAGCGTGCAGGACTGCCTGGTTGGCGCATTTGAACGCTGACTGACCAGACAGCCTGCATTGAGTGTGTGGGCTAGTGAACCTGGTGCAGGCGCAGGTTCAGGTCGTCGACCACTCGTGCCCAATCGGCGTCTTCACGTAACTGTTCTTTCAGGAAACCGGCCTGCTGCGGGCTCCAAAACTCGGCATCGATCAGTTTTTTGTTGTCGGCCAAGGGGGAATGGCTGGCAATAAAATCATCAATGGCCTTCTGGCTGGAGTCCAGGCCGAGTTGGTCGAACAAGCCTTTCAAGTCGTGTGTGGGTGAATCCATGTTCATCTCCTGGTGGTTCCCGTGAATGCGAGATCTGAAGGGCGACTTCATTGCATCTGAGGAGGTCGCGCTTCAGGAGTTCGATGGATGTTCCAAAGCAGGAGTGAGCATAGACGGCAATTTCGATGATCAGGCTTTCAGTGCACCTGCATCGACTGCGGCCTTCAGGGCTTTGGCCGATTCCTGAGCGGCAATGGCGGCAGTATCCGCCGTTTTGAACCAGCGATCCTTCTCGACCTGGTGATACGTCACCGTGGTCAATTTCGGTTTGGCGCGCATGACAATCACTGCCTGGAATTCGCCGTCGATCTCTCTGGCTTCGCCCCGGATAATAAATTCGCCAATATCAAATTCCGTCACGTAGCAGCCTTCCCTTGGAAATATTTTGTTGTTTTGAGCGCCGTCCGACGTGGGAACGGGTTTCATGGGGCGGGCAGTATGGCAGTAGTTGCCCGCCGATGGCTGAGATAAGTCGGCGGTGTGACGAAATGTCTGTTGGGTTGAGTTCAGCGGCGCCTCATTCGCGTGACTCTAGCGAGCGGGCAAGTGCACAGGCTTCGTTGTGGTCGCCGCGGAAACCTCTGACGCGGCCTGTGGCAGCTTCCTTGATATGGAAGAACGCGTTACCGGCCAAAACCACCTGGAACCTTGGCCAGGCGGGGTCTCCGGGGTGCAGACGAGGTTGGTCGAACACCCCCTGAGGCAGTGACGAGGCGTTGTGGGTATAAGGCGCCTGGGCGGTTGCAAAATGAGTCATAGTGCACATATGAAGTCCTTTTCATTGTTTTGCCGACGTATGTACGTCGTTTTGGCTAGTCGCTGTCAGCATCGCTGCTCTAGAATTGCCATCACCGGTTGGCGAATGGAGTACATCTAAAGCAATTTTTTGCGGGCGATATGTCAGAAAAGTGCTTTTCTTGAAGAGTTTTTTCCTTAAAGTTAGTCATCCTTTTTCCTCTGGCAGTAAGAAGGGTATTTTCCTTCAACCTCTGACGACGTTGAGGGAAGACGGCGAGAGTGATGTTCCAGTACGCTCACGGACCTCGCGATGCACGAGCCCTCAGCCCGGATCAGGATTTCAACCCGGTTTTTTTGCAAGACCATCGGTATGGCCGCTTTTTTCTGCTGTGCGCTTTTCCTGCGTGCGGTATCAATTTCAGATGTGGGGATGTTTCCTTGGCAGTAAGTAATCTCGATATGCATGCTTTGTTCGTGCTGGGTGATTTGCGCGCAAAGTTGGTTAAACAGTTTCAATCTCGTTTCGTCTACATCACCGAACAGAACGCCGAAGGCATTTACATTGCCGAGATCGATACCGAAGAAGCGCTGGTGGTGGACGACAAGCCGGGGCTCAAACTCAAGGTCGGCGATCATTTCAGCGCCTCTGTTCTGCCGAGTCGCGAAGGTGGCAAGCTGGACATCAAGTTCCGCGAAATCAAACTGACCGTATATGGGTTGGGCGATTACGCGTTTGTCACCACCGCCGAAGGTCAGGCGATTGTGTTCAAGGAAGGCCATAGCGTGGTGACGGTGTTCGCCGCCCACCAACAGTTGCAGGAAGGCCTGACCAAAACCCTGAAAGCCGTTACCGCCAAGGCCGCCAAGTGGCGCAAGGGCGAACTGGTGACCTTCAAGGCCAGCGAGTAATGACACTGACCCGCGCCGATTTCCACGATCAGAACCAGGCCAGTGCACACACTGAAGCCCGGCGGCTGTTCGAGCAGAAGGCTGTTCTGCAGGGAGCCTGGCTGAATTGGGTGGCGTCACAGATCTATACGCTGCGCCCGGCGGCGTACGCCAGCATGGTCAGAAGAGCGCTGTCACGCTTGCAGGACGCTGGCGAAAATTAATTCCCGCCCCTCGAAATCAGGATCCTCTACTACAGTCAATTGACTGAATATTTTGAGGCTTGCGGTCTTTTATCAGGCCATCCTGCTATTGCTGTGAACAGCACGAGGTGCAAAAGCATGAGAGGATTTCGACGGTTGCTGGCGGCGTCACTGACTAGTTTCGGGTTGTTGACCTCCCCCGTTCCTGCATTCGCGGCCCAGGCTCCGATCCATTTCGCTGACCTGAATTGGGAAAGCGGCAGTCTCATCACGGATATCCTGCGGATCATTGTCGAGAAGGGTTACGGGCTGCCGACCGATACCTTGCCGGGAACCACGATTACCCTGGAAACCGCACTGGCCAACAATGACATTCAGGTCATTGGTGAAGAATGGGCCGGTCGCAGCCCGGTCTGGGTCAAGGCGGAGGCGGAAGGCAAGGTCGCGAGCCTGGGCGATACGGTCAAGGGCGCGACCGAGGGCTGGTGGGTCCCGGAATATGTGATCAAGGGCGACCCGGCCAAAGGTATCAAGCCGCTGGCGCCGGGGCTGCGTAGTGTCAGCGACCTGCCCAAATACAAAGACGTGTTCGCCGACCCGGAAGCCCCGGGCAAGGGGCGCTTCCTCAACAGCCCTATCGGCTGGACGTCGGAAGTGGTTAACAAGCAGAAACTCGCCGCCTATGGCCTGAACGACAGCTATGTGAATTTTCGCAGCGGTTCCGGGGCCGCGCTGGACGCAGAAATCACGTCGTCGATCCATCGGGGTAAACCGGTTCTGTTCTATTACTGGTCTCCGACACCCTTGCTTGGACGCTTCAAGCTGATTCAGCTGGAGGAGCCACCCTTCGACGCCGAAGCCTGGAAAACCCTGACCGACGCCGACAATCCCAACCCCAAGCCGACTCGTTCACTGCCCTCCAAGCTGTCCATCGGTGTGTCTGCGCCGTTTCAAAAACAGTACCCGCAAATCGCCGAGTTTTTCAGCAAGGTCGATTTGCCGATCGATCCACTGAACAAGGCCTTGGCCGAGATGAGCGAAAAGCACACCCCGCCACGCCAGGCGGCGCAAGCGTTCATGAAGACGCACCCGGAGATCTGGCAGGCGTGGGTGCCAAAGGAGGTGGCTGATAAGGTTTCCGCCGAACTGAAGTAAACGGGTGATTTGCACGGTTATGGTTTGTTAAGTACTTCTAACGCCGCCCGGAGCACATTCGCTCCCACTGGATGGATGTCTGAATATGAGCCTGTTGTTCGCGCAATGGATGGCTGCAATCTTTTTGATGATCAGCCTTCTCCACGTGTATTGGGCATCGGGCGGCAAGTGGGGTAGCGAGGCGGCGGTGCCGCGAGTACCCGGGGAGGGCGGCGCGCAATCAAGGCCGGCGTTCAAGCCGTCGGGTTGGGTGACATTGCTGGTGGCGGTGGGGTTGCTGATGATCACCATGCTGGTGTGTCTTCGAGTCGGGCTGTGTCTGCCTGTGGTGCATAACCGGTGGCTGCAATGGGTGATCAGTGCCATTGCGATTCTGATGTTCGCCCGGGCGATTGGCGATTCGAATCTGGTGGGGTTCTTCAAAGAGGTCAAGGAGTCGACGTTTGCGCGGCTCGACACGTGGGTGTATTCGCCGTTGTGTGTGGTGTTGGGGGCCGGGTTGCTGGCAGTTGCCTGGATTTGAGCTGTTGCTGAAATTGCATCGTCGGAACGCCGCCCGGAGCCGGCTCACCCCCACCTGATCTGGTTGATCCACAAATTTTGTGTTCACTGCAGATCCAATGTGGGAGCGAGCCTGCTCGCGATGAGGCCCTGACGGTCAATGCAAAACCCGGATTAGCTCCCGCTCTCACTCCGTCGACTGCTCACCTCGGCAGGCACGTCATCCCCGGCCATGCGCTTGCGAAACAGCGCCGCCCGGGCCAGCAGCAAGGTGGTCACCGGCACGGTAATCGCCAACAGAATCGGAATCAGCCAGGCATGCAGCACCAGCCCCGACTTGAGCGCCGAAAAGTAAATGATGGACGCCAGCGCCACGCACCACGCGCCCAATGTCGAGGCCAGCGCCGGCGGGTGCATGCGCTGGAAGTAATCCTTCATCCGCACCAGGCCAATGGCGCCGATCAGCGCAAACAGACTGCTGAGCAGCAGCAGAATCGCCACTGGAATCTCAACCCACAGCGACAGTTCGCCATTCATTCGATCACCTCGCCCCGCAGCAGGAATTTCGCCAGGGCAAACGAGCCGACGAAACCGAACAGGGCGATCAACAGCGCCGCCTCGAAATAGGTGTCACTGGCATAGCGAATGCCCAGCGTCAGCATCATCAGCATCGCGATGATGTACAGGTAATCCAGCGCCAGTACCCGATCCTGGGCCGATGGCCCTTTGAACAGACGGATCAGCGTCAGGATCATCGCCACGGAAAACAGGAACAGGCTCAGCAGGATTGCGTTCGACAGCAATGCGCTCATTCGAAGATCTCCATCAAGGGGCGCTCATAAGTCGCCTTGAAGTGCTGGATGAACAGTGCTTCGTCATTCAGATCGAACACATGCAGCAACAGGATGCTGCGGTCCAGCGCCAGCTCCGACCAGACGGTGCCAGGGACCACTGTGCAGATTGCCGACAGCGCGGCGAGGCCGTTGGCATCACGCAGGTCCAGAGGCACTTTGATGAAGCGTGATCGCGGCGGCCGGCGACCGGCATTGAGCACGCCCCAGGCCACGGCGAGGTTGGATACCACCACGTCTCGGCCGACCACCGAGAGCAAACGCAGGATCACCCCGGGGCGACGAATACGAATCGGCAGCGGTCGCAACCTGCGCATCATCAACGGTGCGCAGAAACCCAACAGGGCGCCAAGCAACAGGTTGCCCGGGCTCATTGACTGATTCAGCACCAGCCACAATAGCAAGAGCGCCAGCGACAACCAGGGAGAAGGAAACAGGCGTTTCATGGTTGCACCTCCGCCATCGCCGCTTGGGCTTCCGGGCTTGGCACGGCGCGGGTGCCGAGCACGGCCATCACGTATTGCTGCGGGTTGTTCAAGGCATCGGCGGCGGCCTGGGTGTAGCGCAGCAGCGGTTCGGCCTTGAACGTCAGCGCTATGCTCAGCCCAAGCAGCACAAAGATCGGCACGCACTCAAAGCGACGCAGCAGCGGCGATGGACGTTCTTGCGGGGTCCAGAATCGCTGGATGCCCAGGCGCGAGAATGCGATCAGCGAGGCGAGCCCCGACAGAATCAGCAGTGCCAGCAATCCCCACGCCGCGTTCGACACTGGTTCACCCGCGCCATTACCCAGGCCTAGCGGGTTGAGTAGGGCGCTGAGCAGGCTGAGTTTGCCGATAAATCCGGAGAGCGGTGGCATGCCGATAATCAACAATGCGCAGGCAATGAAGCTCAAACCGAGGAAGGCCATGGTCCAGGGAATCACTTGGCCGACCACGGCTTTCTGATCGTCATCGAGGTTGGTGCCTTTGGGCGGCTGCACGGAGGGTGTCGGACGCGCAATCAGGTCAGCGTCATCGAACAGCGGTATTTCAATGACCGAACGGGAACGCTCGATCAACTCGGCCAGCAGGAACAACGCGCTTAACGCCAGGGTCGAGCTGACCAGATAGAACAGCGCCGCCGCGATCAGGTTCGGTTGGGCGAAGCCGATGGCTGACAACAGAATCCCGGCCGACACCAGAATGCTCAGGCTGGCCATGCGTTCCAGGCGTTGGGCCGCCAGAATCGCCAGCGCCGCGCAGACGATCGTCGCCATGCCGCCGTAGATCAGCCAGTCGCCGCCAAAATACGCCGACGCCCCGGCCTGACCGGAGAACAGCAGTGTCCACAAGCGTAGCAAGGTGTAGACGCCCACTTTAGTCATGATCGCGAACATGGCCGCCACTGGTGCGCTGGCCGAGGAGTACGCCGGCACCAGCCAGAAGTTCAGTGGCCACATCCCGGCCTTGGCCAGAAACGCCACCGCGAGAATCCCCGCGCCGGCATGCAGCAAGCCGCGATCGGCTTCTGTCACCAGAGGGATTTTCAGCGCCAGGTCGGCCATGTTCAGGGTGCCGGTGACGCCGTAGATCAGTGCCGCGCCAATCAGGAACAGCGACGACGCCAACAGGTTGATCGAGATGTAATGCAGCCCCGCCGACACCCGCGGTCGGCCGGAACCGTGCAGCATCAAGCCGTAGGACGCCGCCAGCAGCACTTCGAAAAACACGAACAGGTTGAACAGGTCGGCGGTCAGGAACGCACCGTACAGCCCCATCAATTGAATCTGGAACAGCGCGTGGAAGCTGGAACCGGCGCCGTCCCAACGGGCCATGGCGAACAGCAAGGCGCTGACGCCAATGATCCCGGTCAACACCAGCATCAAGGCCGACAGGCGATCGACCACCAGCACCAGGCCGAACGGCACTTGCCAGTTGCCCGGCAGGTACACGCCGATGGAACCAGGGACGCCGGTGGTTTGTGTCCATTGCAGCAACAACACGGAAATCCCCAGGCCGAGCAGGCTGGAGAACAGGTTGATTTTAGCCTTCAGCGGACGGTGTTTCTCGCCGAGCATCAACATGATGGCGGCGGTCAGCAGCGGCAGCAGAATCGGTGCGGCGATCAGGTGCGTCATCGCATTCATTCTTTAGGCTCCCGGCCATCGACATGGTCGGTCCCGGTCAAGCCCCGTGAAGCGAGCAGCACCACCAGAAACAGTGCGGTCATGGCGAAGCTGATCACAATGGCGGTCAGCACCAGGGCCTGCGGCAGTGGATCGGTGTAGTGCAACAAGTCCTGCGGCACACCGTCCTTGATGATCGGCTCCCGGCCGATGAACAGGCTGCCCATACTGAAAATGAACAGGTTGACGCCATAGGACAGCAGGCACAGGCCCATCACCACCTGAAAGGTCCGTGGCCGCAGGATCAGCCAGACGCCGGACGCAGCAAGAACGCCGATTGCGATTGCGATGACTTCTTCCATCAGACGGCTCCTTGCGTGGCGACGGGTTTTGGCTGGGCTGCGGTTTTGTGGCCGCGAACCGATTGGTGGGCGAGGGCGGTGAGGATCAACAGCGTCGAACCGACCACCACGGCATACACGCCGATGTCGAAAAACAGTGCGCTGGCGATGTGAATGTCACCCAGCACCGGCAGTGTTAAATGCCAGGTGTGGGTGGTCAGGAACGGATAACCGACCGCCATGGCCCCGAGCCCGGTGACCGTGGCGAACAGCAGCCCGGTGCCCATCCAGCGCAGCGGTCGCAGGCTCATTTGCGCCTCGACCCACTGTGTGCCGGCGACCATGTATTGCAGGATGAACGCCACCGACATCACCAGCCCGGCGACAAAACCGCCGCCCGGCTGATTGTGCCCGCGCATGAACAAGTACAACGACACCACCAGTGCAATCGGCAATAGCAGACGCACCAGCACTGCCGGGACCATCATGAAACCCAGTGCGGTATCGCTGGCGTGGCGCGGGTTGACCAGATCGGTGACCACGTCCGGTGCCAACAGGCGTTGCTGGGCCGGCAGTTGCAGGCTTTCTTTGGGGGGGCGGAAGCGTCGCAGCAGGGCGAACACGGTCAGGGCCACGGCCACCAGCACGGTGATTTCACCGAGGGTGTCGAAGCCGCGGAAGTCCACCAGCATCACGTTGACCACGTTGCTGCCACCGCCTTCGGGCAGGGCACGGCTGAGGTAGAACGAAGAAATGTCGTTGGGCGTCTGGCGTGTCAGCATCGCGTAGGCCAGCAAGGCCATGCCGCCACCGACCACGGTCGACAGCAGCAAGTCGCGGATACGCCGGATGCGTGCCTTGCGCAGGCTGCTTGGCAGTGGCGACACCTCTTCGATCCGTCGTGGCAGCCAGCGCAGGCCCAGCAGAATCAGCACCGTGGTCACCACTTCGACCGCCAGTTGCGTCAGTGCCAGGTCGGGTGCGGAAAACCAGACGAAGGTCACGCACGTCATCAGGCCGCAGACGCTGACCATGGTCAGGGCCGCGAGTCGGTGATACTTGGCCTGCCACGCCGCGCCGAGGGCGCAGACAATCGCCAGCAACCACAGGGTCACGAAGACGATCGAGCCGGGAATTTTCGGCCTGTCGCCCCAGCTCAGGCTGCTGTGGAGCATCGGGATCAACCCTGCCAATACGGCGGTGAGGACTACCAGGAACAATTGGGTTTGCAAGCGGTTAGTGCTGATCCGTCGCACCAGACGACGGGCCAGACGCATCGTGATCACCAAGCTGCGCTCGAACAGGCGCTTGCCGCTGAGCCGGCCAATAACCGGCGGATACTTGAAGCGCCCGCGCTTGAGCTGATTGCGCAACAGCAGATAGAGCGCGATGCCGCCAGACATGGCGATCAAGCTCATGATCATCGGCGCGTTCAAGCCGTGCCAGATCGCCAGGCTGTATTCCGGCAGGGTGCCGCCCACCACGGGCAGGGCTGCGGCAGCCAGTATGGAGCCGACCACTTGCGCCGGAAAAATCCCCACAATCAGGCAGGTGAACACCAGCAGTTCCACCGGTGCGCGCATCCAGCGGGGTGGCTCGTGCGGGGTATGCGGAAGGTCGGTGGCGGTCGGGCCGAAGAACACATCTACAGTGAAGCGTAACGAATAGGCGACGCTGAAGGTACCGGCGATGGTTGCGACAATCGGCAGGCTCCACTCGACCCAGGCCGTGGCATTGATGAACACGGTTTCGGCAAAGAACATTTCTTTCGACAGAAAACCGTTGAGCAGCGGCACGCCGGCCATCGAGGCGCTGGCGACCATGGCCAGGGTGGCAGTGAACGGAATCAGCTTGATCAGGCCACTGAGCTTGCGAATGTCCCGGGTGCCGCTTTCGTGGTCGATGATCCCGACGGCCATGAACAGCGAGGCCTTGAAGGTGGCGTGGTTGAGAATGTGGAACACCGCGGCCACGGCGGCCAGCGGACTGTTCAAGCCCAGCAGCAGGGTGATCAGGCCCAGATGGCTGATGGTCGAGTAGGCCAGCAATCCTTTGAGGTCGTTCTGGAACATTGCGCAGTAAGCACCCAGCAGCAAGGTGCAGGCGCCGGCTCCGCTGACGATGTAGAACCATTCTTCGCTGCCGGACAGCGAAGGCCAAAGCCGTGCCAGCAGAAACACCCCGGCCTTGACCATGGTCGCCGAGTGCAGATAAGCCGAGACGGGTGTCGGCGCCGCCATCGCGTGGGGCAACCAGAAGTGGAAAGGGAATTGCGCGCTTTTGCTCAAGGCGCCGATCAGGATCAGGGGTAACAGCAGCGGGTAGAGGGTGTGCGCGCGAATCAGATCGCCAGCGGCCAGGACCTTGTCCAGGTCGTAGCTGCCGACCACATGGCCGAGGAGCATGACCCCCGCCAGCAGGCACAAGCCGCCCGCGCCGGTGACCATCAGTGCCATGTAGGCGCCGCGTCGTGCGTCGCTGCGGTGGTGCCAGTAACCGATCAGCAGGAATGAGAAGAGGCTGGTCAGCTCCCAGAAAAACACAATCTGGATCAGGTTGCCGGAAATCACCAGCCCGAGCATGGCGCCCATGAAAGCCAGGAAAAACGCAAAAAACCGCGGCACCGGATCGTCCGGCGACATGTAGTAGCGTGCGTACAGCGAGACGAGGGTGCCGATGCCCAGCACCAGCATCGAGAACAGCCAGGCGAACCCGTCCAGACGCAAGACGAAGTTCAGGCCGAGGCTCGGCAGCCAGAAAAATTCTTCGCGGATCACGCCGCCATGGGCGATTTGTGGGTACAGGAGCGCGACCTGGACCGTGCCGATCAGTGCGATCAGGCCAGCCAGCAGGGGGGCAGTATTACGCGCGTTGTGCGGCAGAACGGCTGCCAGACAGCTGCCGATGAAAGGCAGAAGCAGTAGAACTATCAGAGACATAGGCTTCTAATCTGCGGAAGTTTGTGATGCATCATACGTGCCACTCCCCAGATCGCCAAACGCCATGCTGTCGCAGAATCCTTCACGGTAGACGCAAAAGCCTTGGTTCACATTGTTTCAAAGTGCCGGTTTAAACCCTTGCGGCCCCTCGCGAGCAGGCTCGCTCCCACAATAGGTCTTTGGTGTACACATAATCTGAGTACACCGCGATCAATTGTGGGAGCGAGCCTGCTCGCGATGGCTTTCAATCAAACAACACAGAGGCTGCAGTTTAACCTTGTGTCTCCTGTTCCAACTCTTCCTGCGCCGCAGCACCCTTACCCTTGGTCTTCAACTCACTCACAATCACCGCTGCCACGATCAACCCTGCGCCAACCAGTGCAATCGCCGGCAGTCGCTCCCCGGCAATCCGCCCGACAATCCCGGCCCACACCGGTTCTCCCGCATAAATCAACGTCGCCCGCGTCGGTGAAACACTTTTCTGCGCCCAGTTCATTGCCACCTGAATCGCCGCACTCGCCGCGCCCAGGCCCAAAGCACTGCACAACAGCAGCCAGGAAAAGTCCGGAATGCGTTCCTGAGTTGGCACCACCATCAAAAACGCCAGCACTGACGTGGTAGCCAATTGCACCACCGTCACCCTGCGCACATCGACCTGGCCGGCATAGGTGCTGATCAGAATGATCTCCGCGGCAATCGCGACGGAGCTGATCAGCGTGGCGATTTCACCCGGGCTGAAATTGAACGACGCGCCGGAAGGCCCCGACAGCAACATCAACCCGGTAAACGCCAGCATGATTCCGATGCTCGGCATCAACCCCGGGCGTCGTCCCAGCACCAGCCATTGCAGTAACGGCACGAAAGGCACGTACAACGCGGTGATAAACGCTGACTGGCTGCTGGGAATGCTCTGCAAACCGACTGTCTGCAAGCCGTAACCGAGCATGATCGCCACACCGATAAAGGCACCGGCCTTGAGTTCAAACAGAGTCAGTTCCCGCAGGTGGCGCCAGGAGAACAGCGCAACCAGGATCGCGGCTGCGGCGAAGCGCAGGCCGACGAAAAACATCGGGCCGCTGACGGTCATCGCGTGCTGCACCAACAAAAAGGTGCCGCCCCAGACCATGGTGATCAGCACCAGCACGCACTCGGCTTTACTGAACCGTGAGAAACGGGAGGAAGAGTTCGCCAACATCATGACCTTGCACACTACTTGGGGGGGACGCACAATGCGCCGAATGTTGCGCAGTATACTGCCCAACCCCACCGAGTGAGCAATATAGTGCACAAAGATTCCACGCAACGGGCTTCGGTCCTCCAGCACGTCAGCCAAAACGTTCGACGTTTGCGCCACGCCGCTGACATGAGCCAGACCGCACTGGCCGAAAAGTCGGGGGTCAGCCGCCGGATGCTGGTGGCCATCGAGGCCGGCGAGAAGAACGTCAGCCTGACCACACTCGACCGCGTGGCCGAAGCGCTGGAGGTGGCCTTCAGCGATCTGATCCAGGCCCCGGACGCCCGGGACCCAAGCCGCATCAACGAAGTGGCCTGGGCCGGATTGATCCCCGGCAGCAAAGCCGTTTTACTGTCCAAGGCCACCGCTACTCGCGAAGTGGAACAATGGGAGTGGTGCCTGCAACCGGGGGAAATCTACCCGTCGCAACCGGATGCTGAAGGCTGGAGCGAGCAGATCTACGTGTTTGAAGGCTGCCTGACCCTGATGTTGGGCGACACACAGCAGCTTATCGCTGCCGGTGAGTTCTTCATGTTCGCCAGCAACCAGCCCCATGCCTATCGCAATGATGGTCCGGTGGCCGCGCGGTTTGTGCGCAACGTGGTGATTTGACTGTTTGCCGATCAACAGTGGATAGACACTTTGCCCTTCAAAAGCTTCATGTTTTTCTTGGAAGATTCGCCAACCTGTTGAAATAACATGAAATTATATTCAGGCACGACTCCTGCAAAAGCTCCCGGAGCATTCACCAGAATCCCGGAGTCGGCCCATGACAACCCCAGCCCAATCCCCACGTACTTCCCGCGAAATTCGCCTGAACGCCTTCGACATGAACTGCGTCGGCCATCAGTCGCCGGGCTTGTGGGCGCACCCGCGCGATCGTTCGTGGCAATACAAAGACCTCGAATACTGGACCGATCTGGCGAAAATTCTTGAGCGCGGCAAGTTTGACGGCTTGTTCATTGCTGATGTGCTGGGTATCTACGACGTCTACAACGGCAACGGTGAGGCAGCGATCCGTCAGGCAGCGCAAGTGCCGGTCAACGATCCGCTGCAACTGATCCCGCCGATGGCACTGGTGACCGAGCATCTGGGCTTTGGCCTGACCGCCTCGCTATCGTTTGAACATCCGTATCCGTTCGCCCGACGCCTGTCGACGCTGGATCACCTGACCAAGGGCCGCGCCGGCTGGAACATCGTCACGTCGTACCTGGAGAGTGGCGCAAAAAACATCGGCCAGAAAAACCAGACCGAACACGACGCCCGTTATGACTTCGCTGAGGAATACCTGGAGGTTTGCTACAAGCTCTGGGAAGGCAGTTGGGAAGAGGGCGCGATTCTGCGTGATCGCGAGCGACGGATCTTCAGCGAACCGAGCAAAATTCACGAGATCCGCCACGTTGGCAAACACTTCCAGGTTCCGGGCATTCACCTCTGCGAACCTTCGCCGCAACGCACGCCGGTGCTTTATCAGGCCGGCGCATCGAGTCGAGGCAAGCAGTTTGCGGCCGAACATGCCGAATGCGTATTCGTCGCCGCGCCGTCGAAAGTGTTGCTGAAGAAAACCGTGGCGGACATTCGCCGACGTGCCGCCGAGGCCGGGCGCGATCCGAAGAAAATCCTGATCTTTAACCTGCAAACGGTAATCCTCGGTGAAACCGACGCGAAGGCCAAAGCCAAGTTCGAGGAATACAAGTCCTGGGTCAGCTACGAAGGGGCCATGGCGTTGATTTCCGGCTGGACCGGCATCGACTTCAGCCAGTTCAAACCCGATGAACCGCTCAAGCACGTGCACACCAATGCCATTCAATCGGCGGTGGAAGCGTTTTCCACGGCGGACCCGAACAAGGTCTGGACGCCCAACGAACTGGCAGACTGGGTGGGGATTGGCGGCTTTGGGCCGTTGTTTGTCGGCGGTCCCGAGACGGTCGCCGATCTTCTGCAAGAGTGGGTTGAGGAGACCGACGTGGACGGTTTCAACCTGGCCTATGCGTTGACCCACGAAACCTTCATCGATGCCGTGGAATTGCTGGTGCCGGAGTTGCAGAAGCGCGGGGTGTACAAAACGGAATATGCGCCGGGGACCTTGCGTGAGAAGTTGTTTGGGGAAGGAGCGCGGTTGCCGGATATTCATCCGGGTGCCGGTTATCGGGACTTGGCAGCGTTGCATCAGCAGGTGAAGAAGGTGGTGTCTGCCTAGACGCCTTCACTGCATTTGATCGGCTGTCTCACAGAAAACGAGGTCATCTGTAGGAGCTGGCTTGCCAGCGAAGGCGTCAGGCCAGCCAGCGCTAATGGCGACTGACACACCGCATCGCGAGCAGGCTCACTCCTTGGGGGAGGTTTGTGTGCGGGAGAGCAAAACATTAAGGTGGCACGCACAGCGTTCCATTCCGGTAAACATTGACCAATGAGCAGGGCATGAACGAAATCCAAAGCGCGCAGACGATCGACGCCACCCGCCACGCAGACATTCTGATCGTCGGCGGCGGCCTCAGTGGCGCGATGCTGGCGGCGCAATTAATGCGCTTGCCTGGCCGTCGTTCGGTACTGGTGATCGAACCCCGTGCGGAGCTCGGTCGGGGCGAAGCCTACAGTGCGGTCGAGTTGGGCCATACGCTGAACGGCAACTCGGCGCGGATGAGCGTCGATCCGGACAACGCCGATGACCTGACGCAATGGTTGACTGAACACATCGCCACCGGTGGCTGGCCGGAATCGGCCGAGCAACCTGTGCCGATCAGCGAGTTGTTCCCGCCACGGGGCCTGTTCGGCGTGTACGTGCAGCAACGCCTGGCCGAAGCGCAAGCCGTCGGGACGCTGAATGACTCAACGCTCGAACACGTGCAGGCCGAAGTGATCGATCTGCAAACGGACGACGTTTCGGTTCGGCTGACATTGAGTGACGGGCAACGCTTGCAGGGCGCTTATGCGGTGCTGTCGACCGGGATGTTTCCCGCGGCGCGCACGCCACTGAAAGAGTCCAGCGGTTTGAACGCCGCAGCGCTGGATCCGTGGGATGTCGCCGCCATGCGCCAGCTAGATCCACAGTCGACGGTGCTGATCATCGGTTCCGGCCTGACCATGGTCGATGCTGTGGTGTCGCTGGAACAGGCCGGGCATCGCGGGCCGATCGAAGTGTTTTCCCGCCACGGCTTGCTGCCGCATGTGCGTCGACAACCACCGGCCTGGGTAGATTTTCTGGCTGACGATCACAGCATTCGCACACCCCGCCAGTTGGTGCGCGAACTGCGACGACATTGTCGGGAGGCCATCGCCCAAGGCATCGACTGGCAAGCACCGCTCGACACCGTGCGTGCGCATATTGGCCGTTTGTGGAATCAGGCGACGGACCGGCAGCGTCGGCAGTTTGTGCGACATGTCCGGCCGTGGTGGGAAAGTCATCACCACCGCTCGCCACCGTTGAGTGCCGCCCTCGTGGCGCGCTTGCACAGAGAAGGGCGCTTGCGGATTCAAGCGGCGTCGTTCAAAGGCCTTGAACCCGGGTCGCAGGACGGAGTCAGCATCCGCATTCGCCGTCGGGGCGAGGCCGACACGTGTGTGGTCCTTGGCGCGGCGTTGATCAACTCCAGCGGCATCGAGTATGACTGGCGCCGGGTCGCCCGACCGCTGCCACAGCAACTGTTGGCGCGCGGATTGATCCGGCCGGGACCGTTGGCATTGGGGATTTCGGCGGCTGTCGACGGTGCCGTACTTGACGCCGAAGGGCAGGCCGCCCGGCGCCTGTTCGCCATGGGTCCACCGTTGCGCGGCATGTGGTGGGAAAGTACGGCAGTCACCGACGTAGCCCTACAGGCTAAAGCCCTGGCGGCGCGACTCGTTGGGGATTGCGTTTAACAAAGAAAACCCCGGGTAGATCGGATCTACCCGGGGTTTTTTGTTCAAGCGGCGCAAAGCCGTTAATCAATACCGCTGATACTTCGAGCCGAACTCAGGGCGGTTTTCAGCGACGTACAGTGTGCTCGGCTGACTGTCTTTGTGATCGCTACCAACAGTGTTCACAGTGAGTGTGGCCGGTTGGCTGACTTTAACGGCGTCGACAACCTGTGAGGTGGCGTGCGGCGCCGCGATAGCGGACGTAGCGCCAAGAACCGACAGGGCGAAACCAAGACCGATGAGGCTTTTCATGATGTTGCTCCAGAGCGTGGGGAGAAGATGTCGCCACTGTAGTGCTGGAGCGTGATGATGAAAAAACACCGTTGGGCATAGTCGTTATCGAGACCGTTGATTCCTGTCAGCGAGGTGTGCGGTCGACCAGCCAGCGCTGCCTGATTTGAAATGTTAAATGTAGCGTCGCGATCGCGAGCAAGCCCGCTCCTACAATTGATCTTCATTGTGTGGCGGATAGCGATCATTACCGCTGATATTTCGAACCGAATTCAACGCGGTTTTCCTATTCAGGCCTTGCCGCGCCTTTACTGACTAATCCACAACCAGGTGCATCCGATTTGATTGCACAAACGTAACCTTGCAGTCCGCTCAGCTTTACTGCGCAACGATCGGCGTCTCCGGTGAGGGTTGCAAGAGCCGCTGCATCCTCTGGGTATAGTTCGGCTCGCTGGGCTCCATCATCCAGGCCGGGGGGGGTGGCGTTTGCAGGCAAGTGGCTGGAGGAGCAACGCTGAACGCGGACTGACAACCGCTGACGAGTGGCGGCAAGATCAGCACTAAGACGAACGGTATTTTGCTGTGCATCTTGTAACTCCTGATAGTGCCTCTGATCGAGCAACGTAATCTCGTTGGACTGTTCCTTATGCCGGTCCAGTTGCGCCTGTAATTGTCGCGCAGCGACTCGGCTAATTTCGGCCAGGGTGTCGGCGTGAACCCGCTGTATGGTTTCAATCTCGGCGCCATATCGCCACCCCTGAATTATCCACGTGGAACTTGCCGCGATCACGGCTGCGGAAATCAGCGCGATAGATTTCAGAGTAAGAGCGATCACATGAATACCTCCTTGGTGTTTTTATAATCTCACTGCAAAAGGGTCGGTAAGATGTACGGGCCTATACATTCATCATGCTGGACTCGTTATCAAGCCTCTAACGCACCACCTGCGTAAATATAGTGAGCGATGAGTTGCTCAACGGCGTGTTCACGCTGTCCATATCCTGCGCCCGGTAGACTTGCCCAGATATTTGAACACTTAGCGATGGCTTCCGTTACTCTTCCAGTTTTAATGTCTTTAAGTGCTCCCTGCTCACGAATCTGCTGTATAGCGACTCGGTCCTGGTTTTCGGGCGTAAAACCACCGACAAGTTTAAGCGAACCTTTGTAGGCATCCCAATACCGCGAAAGCAGTTGATAGCGACCCGCTGCCGTGGACTTAATACCCAGCCTCGGTAAAGCGACTAGTTTTCGCGGATGGTCAACGTAACTAGTAAATAGCTCGCCGCCAACGATCACATCGTAACCATGATTGCTGGTGCACTGTTTTCCATTGTCCGTCCCTTCTGACCACGCAAGCATGTCCAAAAAAGCAAGGGTATTTAGTCCGCCAGCTTCTTTCTCATTGATGTGAGCCATTTTTTTTCCCCCTATTATTTTCTATGTTGATTTGAATGCGCTGGACTTCTATGTCAGAGATTAACTGGTCTAAGGTGTGTTTCGCTTTTAGTAAGTCAGGGGAGGGTATTCCAGTGGTGTATTTTAGTACGTACTTAAGCTCCCTGAGAGTGTCCACGCGGATCTGCATTATCTGAAGTCTTTCCTCGCGTGCTTCTTCATAGCGAGTTTTAGTGGTTTTCGCTTCGGCATGAAAGTTTAGCGCGATACTCGAGGCGATGATTGCGCTGGCCACTATTAAATTGCCTAAAATAAAAAACTTTATATTACTTTGTCTCTTGATCATGATTAACTATCGCCTTGCGAATGTAGAACTTCTTTTGAAGTGGGATGTGCAATAGCATTGTCGGCGTGCCTCCAATAAATTGGCTGCATGACACAACTACTTCGCGAGCTGTTGCTACTGGCAGTTCGACTGTCTGCCCGCGCAGCCAATCATCAGTACAGTTGCCGGTTAAACAAGTAATACTCAGTAAGAAGATCGCTTGACTTGAAGGTCTACTTGTTCTTGGCTTAGTGTCGGGCTGGTATTGACATTAGCGCCGATGTTGGTGAGTGACAATATTAAGTCCAAATTCGGACTGACCACGAAGTGTGCGACAAATATTGTCATAAATGCTTCATGGTGCAAGCCAGGTCAGCCGATGCGTCAAGCTTGGTTATCAGGAATAAAGGTTGGGACGTCAGCGTGCGCGGCTAATTCAGGGAGAACCTCATTGGGGGGCGCCGAGCAATTCCACCGGGTAAGAGAACACGTAGCCTTCGCTGCGCACGGTCTTGATGTAGGTCGGCTCGCGTGAGTCATCCAGCAGACGCTGGCGCAAACGGCTCACCAGCAAATCGATGGAGCGGTCGAACAGGTCGGAATCGCGGCCCTGGGTCAGGTTGAGCAATTGGTCGCGGCTGAGCACCCGTTGCGGGTGATCGAGGAACACGCGCAGCAATCTGTATTCCGCGCCACTGAGGGCGACCATCGTGCCGTCTTCATCCAGCAAGTGGCGCGCCGTTGTGTCGAGGCGCCAGCGTCCGAAGCCAAGCAGCCGGCCCGTTTCGGTAATCAGCAGATTTGGCGGCAGCATCCGCGTACGGCGCAATACCGCATTGATCCGAGCCAGCAGCTCGCGGGCGGCGAAGGGTTTGGTCAGGTAATCGTCGGCACCCATTTCCAGGCCCAGGATACGATCGGTTTCGTCGTTGCGGGCGGTGAGCATCAGGATCGGTGTGGCTTTGTGTTTGCCTGCGCGTAATTCACGGCACAGCACCAGGCCGTCATCACCGGGCATCATGAGGTCCAGCACAATCAGGTCCACCTGATTGGTTTCCAGAAAATGGCGCATCTGCCGGCCGTCGGCAACCACGGTTGTGCGCAAGCCGTTTTTCTTCAGGTAATTGCCCACCAGCTCGCGGATCTCGCGATCGTCATCGACGATCAGGATGTGGTTCACATGCTCCATTGCTCAACCCTCTTGATTGGTGCGCATTACCGAGCGTTGCGGGATTTGTATCGCACTGTATCGGGCGCCCTGTTTGACACCTTACGCCTTAATAACGCCGTTTTGACGACACATGGCAGATACCTGCGGGCGATTAAATGGCTTGCATCGAGGCAAGACGACTTGCCTCACACCCACCGCCTATCGCAACCCTGAGGTATTCATCATGAACTGGAACACACTCGTTGCCGCCAGCTTCTTCGCCGTCCTGAACGTTGCCGCGTTCTCGGCCCAGGCCGATGTTCAAACGACGCCGCAGACTTCTGTTCACGGAGCTCATCTGGATATCAAGCAGGTGCTTTCCATCGAAGATTCGGGCAGCGGTTGCGGCATTGTCAATGCTCGCCTGAACTACCTGGATTCCAGCGGCATACACAAAGTGCTCGATTACAGCAAAGTCGGCGAATGCGCCAATCAGGGCGGTTGATCCATCCACTACGTCGTTCAGAACCACAGACAAATGACTTGTAGGGAAATCACCATGAAGATGAATGTGTTGAGCCGTAAAACCGCATCACGCCGGCGCTTTATGGCGCCGACGATGCTCGCTTTCGCGCTGATGCAGTTCGGTGCCCTCGGTGCTGCCAATGCGCAAGCTGCCACTCCGACCGCAGAGCCGGCTGTGGCCAGTGCGGATTCGTATACCCCGTTCGGTCCGTTGAAGCACGTCAAAGCCGGCTTGCTGAATGTGGCTTACGCAGAGGTGGGGCCCGCCGATGGTCCGGTGGTGATACTTCTGCACGGTTGGCCCTACGACATTCACAGTTATAGCGAAGTGGCGCCGCTGCTGGCGGCCAAGGGGTACCGGGTGCTGATCCCGTATGCACGGGGTTACGGCGACACGCATTTCCTGTCTGACAAGACCCTGCGCAACGGCCAGCCTGCGGCGTTGGCCAGTGACGTCATCGACTTCATGGATGCGCTGAAGATCAAACAGGCCGTGCTCGGCGGCTATGACTGGGGCGCGCGTTCAGCGGACATCGTCTCGGCGCTGTGGCCGGAACGGGTCAAGGCGCTGGTCTCGGTGAGCGGCTATTTGATCGGTAATCAGGCTGCCGGGAAGAACCCGTTACCGCCCAAGGCCGAGTTGCAGTGGTGGTATCAGTTCTATTTCGCGACCGAGCGCGGCCAGGCCGGCTACGAAAAAAACCGTCATGATTTCGCAAAGTTGATCTGGCAACTGGCGTCGCCGAAATGGGCCTTCGATGACGCGACCTATGATCGCAGCGCAGTCGCGCTGGACAACCCGGACCATGTCGCGATCACCATTTTCATTTACCGCTGGCGGTTGGGCATGGTCCAGGGTGAACCCCAATATGAAGCGCTGGAACAGCGGCTGGCCAAGGCACCTTCGATCACGGTGCCGACCATTACGATGGAAGGCGACGCCAATGGCGCACCGCACCCGGCGGCCGAGGATTACGCCAAGCGTTTTACCGGCAAGTATGAGTACCGACTGATCAATGGCGGCATCGGCCATAACCTGCCACAGGAAGATCCGCAGGCCTTTGCCAAGGCGATCATCGACGCCGATCACCTATAAACCCCTGTGGGAGCGAGCCTGCTCGCGATGACGGTGTGTCATTTAACATCAATGTTGACTGACAGGGCCTCATCGCGAGCAGGCTCGCTCCCACATGGAGTTAGGTGTTAATCGGGTCGAGGGCTATGCCACGACCTGATAACACGGCACATAAGCCGCTCCACCCGGCAGTTTCATCCGGTGTTGGGCGACGAAGGCTTTGAGCAGTTCATCCAGCGGGTGCATGATCGCCGCGTCGCCACGGATTTGGTAAGGCCCGTGCTGTTCGATCAGGCGGATGCCCTTGTCCTTGACGTTGCCGGCGACAATGCCGGAGAACGCGCGCCGCAGGTTGGCCGCCAGTTCGTGGGCGGGAAGGGCCTGGCTCAGTTTCAGGTTGGCCATGTTTTCGTGGGTCGGGTCGAACGGGCGCTGGAAGCCTTCGTCGATCTTCAGCAGCCAGTTGAAGTGAAACGCGTCATTGCGCTCGCGGCGGAACTGTTTGACGGCTTTGAGTCCTTGAGTCATCTGCCGTGCGACTTCAGCCGGATCGTCGATGATGATCTCGTAATGTTTCTTCGCGGCGTCGCCAAGCGTGGCGCCGACGAACGCGTCCAGTTGTTGCAGATATGGGGCGGCATGTTTTGGCCCGGTGAGAACAACCGGGAAGGGCAGGCCTTGGTTGTCCGGGTGCATCAGGATGCCGAGCAGGTACAGGAACTCTTCGGCCGTGCCCGCGCCGCCCGGGAAAATGATGATGCCGTGGCCGACACGGACGAACGCTTCCAGACGTTTTTCGATGTCCGGCAAGATCACCAGCTCATTGACGATCGGGTTTGGCGCTTCGGCGGCGATGATGCCCGGTTCGGTCAATCCAAGGTAACGCCCGCCGTGAATACGCTGTTTGGCGTGGGCGATGGTCGCGCCTTTCATCGGGCCTTTCATCACGCCGGGGCCGCAACCGGTGCAGATGTCGAGGCTGCGCAGGCCCAGTTCGTGGCCGACTTTCTTGGTGTATTTGTATTCTTCGGTGTTGATCGAGTGGCCGCCCCAGCAGACCACGATCTTCGGCTCGACGCCGGGGCGCAGGGTGCGGGCGTTGCGCAGCAGGTGGAACACGTAGTCGCTGATGCCTTGGGAAGTACTCAGGTCGATGCGCTGGCTGTCGAGTTCGTTTTCGGTGTAGACGATGTCACGCAGGGCGCTGAACAGCATCTCGCGCGTGCTGGCGATCATTTCGCCGTCGACGAAGGCGTCGGCCGGGGCATTCAGCAGTTCCAGACGTACGCCGCGATCCTGCTGGTGGATGCGGATTTCAAAATCTTTGTAGGCTTCAAGGATGGTTTTGGCATTGTCGACATGGGCGCCGGTGTTGAGGATGGCCAGAGCGCATTGGCGGAAGATGTCGTAGGTGCTGCCGGAACCGGCTTCGCTCAGTTGTTGGACTTCGCGTTGAGAAAGGGTTTCCAGGCTGCCTTTTGGGCTGACCGAGGCGTTGATTACTTGTCGTTGGGTCATTCAATGATCCTTAAAACGATGTCACTCACCGAGCCGCGCGAATGGCATCCGAATAGAGTGTATCCATGGATGAAGATGGCACGATCTGCGCTGTACCGCCATGTCCCCCGTTTGACGAAGAAAAGATGAAAAGGAGCCCCAGCATAGCTAAATCCCTCGCAGAGGCGATAATGCCTGGCCGTCTTTTTTGTTCATGCCCTCAAGGAACCCTGTCGCGATGTTCGAAATCCAGCCGCAGAATGCTCAAACCTATCGACAACAGACGCGCCGCAGTACGGTGATTATTGCCCTGATGTTCCTGGCGCTGGCGATGGTGCTGTCCACGGCGGCGGTGGCGTTGTTCGGTGAACCCGGCGGCGATAACCTGCGGTATAACGTCGGCGGCGTGTTTATTGCGGTGTTGCTGATGGTCGCGCTGATGCGCGGCAAGTTCTGGAACCAGCCATGGATGGCGGCCGCGGTGTACGGCTGGCAGCTCAAGCGCAGCCTGATGAGCATCACCAACATCATGCATCAGGTCACCGCAGCGGTTGAGACGGGTGATCCGGTGGCCATGAAGCTGCTGCGTTTTTACCACCTGGGCTTGAACCAGATGCACGAACTGGACGGCAACTCCAGCGACCACAGTCAGTTGATCCGCGAGATGGATCAGCACAAGGCGCGGATGGATGCGCTGGGCATCGACACCGATCAAACCCGTCTGGATCCGGCCTGGCTTGAGGCGGTGAAACAGTCGCCGAAGTAAGACTTCAGGGCGGATTCCCCACACAATCCCGTCGTGAAGTTCGCAAATCGCCTATCTTGTTGCTGGTACGGCATTCAAAGGGCGAACAGGAAAAGTTGCCCTGTCATAACGAATCAGGGAACGTTATAGGGGCATTCGTCCATTAAAGATCCAACTGAAAGCGCCCGTCCCGCTACGCCGTGGGAGCCCGGCCAGCATGCGTCGAGGCTCAAGGTCCGATACGCGGTAGTTCTGCTCGTGGCGGTGTGCCTGTCGATGACGGCAATCGTGATCTGGGAAGCCTGGACTTTGCGCCAGTACCATCTGCATGACAAAGAAGTGGCGATGTCCAACCTGGCGCAGACCCTGGCGTCGCAAACGCAAGCGTCGATAAAACAGGCCGATACGCTGCTGTTTGCGCTCGTGGACCGTGTCGAAAACGATGGTGTCGGTGCGCAACAACTGCCCAGATTGCAACGTTTGCTCAGCGCTGAACGCAGCGAACTGAAGCAACTGCATGGCTTGTTCGTCTTTGACGAAGAAGGGCGCTGGATCGCCAATTCCAATGGCGCAGAGATGCCTGAGGCGAACAATTCTGACCGTGAGTATTTCATCTTTCATCGAGACCATCCTGACCGGGGCCCGCATATCGGTCAGTCGATAAAAAGTCGTTCGAGCGGCGAATGGATCATGACCGTGTCACGCCGGATCAATCATCCGGATGGTCGATTTGCCGGTGTGGCGCTGGCAACGATCTATCTCAGTCATTTCCTTGAGCTTTACGACAGTATCGATATGGGCCGCAACGGGGTGATCAGCCTGTTTGCCGATGACGCCAGCATTGTTGTGCGGCGGCCGTTCAATGAGGCTGACATTGGCAAAAGCGTGGCCAAGGCGCCGCTGTTTACCCAACTGTTGCCCAAAGGTAATTTCGGAACGGCCACCGTCAAGTCATATGTGGACGGTGTGGAACGGGTGGTCGGGTTTCGGCGGGTCAGCGGGTATCCGCTGATCATCTTTGCCGCGTTGGACAAGGAGGAAGTCCTGGCCGGCTGGCGCAAAGAGACGGCATTGAGCGCAGGTATCGTGGTCTCGCTGCTGCTGTTTCTGGGCGGGCTCGGTTACCGCCTCATTCACGTCATGAAGCAGCAACAACACGTCCAGCGTGTGTTGCTCGATGGCCAGGAAAAACTCATCGAGGTCAATCGCAGCCTTGAATTGCTGGCCCTTGAGGATGCGCTGACCGGGCTGTCCAACCGGCGTCAGTTCGACGTGTTTATCCTTGCGGAAATGGGCCGCGCACGGCGCACGCAGACTGACCTTGCCATGCTGATGATCGATGTCGATCACTTCAAGAGCTTCAACGATCGTTATGGCCATGTGGCCGGCGATGAGTGTTTGCGCCGGATCAGCGCGATCATCAAGGACAACATCAAGCGCCCCGGCGACCTTGCCGCGCGTTATGGCGGCGAAGAGTTCTCTGTGGTGCTGCCGGGCACCGACTATGCGGGCGCTTTCCTGGTGGCCGAAAACATCCGTCATGCGGTACTGCGAGTGGATATTGCGCACTGCGAAAGCCCGGAGGGCAGGGTGACGGTCAGTATCGGTGTTTGCGCCTACAACCCGGCTTCGCAGGACCAGCCCGATGATCTGGTCAGCGCGGCGGACAAGGCGCTGTATGTGGCCAAGGTCAGTGGGCGGAACATGAGTGTCACGGCTAACTGAGTTCAGACAAACCGGTCGCTGCCCTGAACCAGTTGGGTGCAGAGGTACGATTGCTTGAGTTTTTCCAGCCACCAGCCCAATGCACGACCGTCATGATCGCCGCGCCAGCCGGCATACAGAATGTTCGGTTCGCGCGGGTCGGCCATCTGCTTTTCGACCAGGGTGCCGTTTTTCAGTAACGAGCCCACCCGGTGCCGGGGCAGCCAGCCGACGCCGAGCCCATTGCATTGCGCCAGGACTTTTGCGCGCATGGTCGGCACCGCGAGCACCGGTTGGCCGCCAGAGACGCCGTAGGTGCTGCCCTCCGTGATCCGCGATGAATCGGCCACGACAATCGCCCGGTGCTGCGCCACCATCGCCCGTGAAATCGGTTCTTTGGCCTTGGCCAGCGGGTGTTTGGGCGACACCGCGAACACCCACTCCATTTCCCCCAATTGCATCCAGCGCAGGGTCGGGATCGCTGGCGGTTCGTTGGTGGCGCCAATGATCAAGTCCGCGCGGCCTTCACGCAGGGCTTCCCAAACGCCTTTGAGCACCTCTTGAGTGATGCGCAGCGGTACGCCGGATTCCAGCGCGTCGAATTCGTGGATCACTGGAATCAAGGCTTCGAATTCGAGTAATTCATCGGTGACAATCCATAACCGGCTTTCCCAGCCGTTGGCCACTTGCTGCACCCGCTGGGTCAGCCGGGACACGTCCTGCATCAACCGCGCCGCCTCGTTCACCAGCAACTCGCCGGCCGGGGTGAGCTGCAAGCGGTAACGACGGCGATCGAAGAGCAACGCGTCGAAGCGTTCCTCCAGTTGCCGCGCGGCGTAGGACACGGTCGACGGCGCCTTGCCCAAGTGCGCGGCGGCTCGGGACAGGCTGCCGGTCTCGCGGATCGCCTGGAGCAGACTCAGGTCTTCAATCGACAGCATGGACTCATCCTCGGCGCTTGTTTCAGGTGGCCCGGCGCAATCTCCACAGCCTGATCAGCCGAAGATAGACCAGCACGTTGATAGCCAGCACCACGCTGCCCAGCGCCAGTTGAATCGCCGGTGTCAGGCCGGCGGGGTAAATGACTGGCCATACGTAGTGTTCGATAAAGCCGCCACCGTAGCCGGTTTGCCCGGCTGCCTGGCGCATCAGGTTTTCCCACTGGGTCAGCGGGCAGGTCAAGTGCAAGACTTCAACCGTCACGCCCCATGCGGCAGCGGGCAGGTGGGCCCAGATCAGTGGTCGCCACTTGAGCACCAGCAGCCCGCCGAACAGCACGAACAGAATGAACAACAGATGAAATAAAAGCAGCCCGTCGGCAGCGATCCGGTAAAGCATGTCGCCTCCCTGACCTGTTATGCGAGTTGCTTCATGGTACTCGGACGTCAGCGGCAGCTCTATGGGTTCGAGGTGTTCAGCGAAAGTCAGCGAACTCGATTGAGTTTGGCTCGATAATCCACGCGACTACTGGCAACATCACTGGTTTTTCACTGGTTGCAGGGCGTTATGTCGAATTCACTCATGCCGCGCAGTGCGTTTCTGCGTGGCGCCGCGGCGATCATGCCGCTGTCCCTGGCCACCGCGCCATGGGGCTTGCTGGCCGGGTCCATGGCCATTGAGGCCAACCTCACCCCGCTGCAAGGGCAGGGACTGTCGAGCATCGTGTTTGCCGGCGCCGCGCAGTTGGTCGCCATCGGCATGCTCAAGGGCGGTGCCGGGATCTTTTCGATTCTGCTGACCACCTTGCTGCTGACTTCGCAGCATCTGCTTTATGGCATGAGCATGCGTTCAGTGATTTCGCCATTGCCAGGGCGCTGGCGAGTGGGGCTGGGCTTTTTGCTCACCGATGAGCTGTTTGCCTTGACCAGTCAGCACGACAAACAGCAATTCAATCGCTGGTACGCGCTGGGTGTCGGGCTGACGTTTTACATCGCCTGGAACTTGTTCACCCTGGCAGGCATTGTGCTGGGCAGCAGCATTCCGGGGTTGGAGCATTTGGGACTGGACTTCTCCATCGCAGCCACCTTCATCGCCTTGATCACGCCGGTGGTGCGCAGCGTGCCCACCGTGGTGTGTGTCGCGGTGTCGCTGTTCTGCTCGGTGTTGTTCAGTTACTGGCAATGGGGCTCGGCGCTGGTGCTGTCCGGATTGGCGGGCATGACCGCGGGCTTTATCTGCAACAAACTCTACAGGGGGCGCGCAGCATGATGGTGTGGGCGGTGATTATCGGAATGGGCGTGCTGGTGTTTCTCAACCGCTACGTGTTTCTCGAACCCCGGTTGCCGGTGCGCCTGAGCAGCAATGCCCGGCAATTCCTCGGTTTTGCCGTACCGGGCATGTTGACCGCCATCTGCGGGCCGATCGTGTTCATGCCCGACAAACAACTGAACTTGCAGTGGGACAACCCCTACCTGATCAGTTCACTGGTGGCGGTGGGGCTGGTGCTTTACACCCGCAACACGTTGCTCAGTATGCTGCTGAGCATGGGTTTTTTCTTCTTGCTGCGCTGGTGGCTCTGAATCGAGCGCTCGAATTTGTTCTACGCTTAAATAAGTCCCTTCACAGGAAGAGAGGTGCGCATGGCCAATGATCCCAAACGTCCGGATGTTGAAGATGAGGATGAACCCTCGGAGGAAGAGATCAGGCGTCAAGAACGTTCGCGGCAGGACTGGAAACATGACGACAGCCGAGAGTTGTCAGACCGCGATGAAGATCGTCCGTTGAAGCCCTGACCGACTCACGCATACGAAGAGCCCCGCTATCAAGCGGGGCTCTTCTTTTGCCGAACGGCACCGGACGTCATTTCAAAGGTCTTCCAACGACGGAAAATCCGGATGCGAAGCCCTATAGCCCAAGGTCTTGTCGATCCATGCATTCAGCTCGTTGACCATGACCGGCGGTTTGCCGGAGTAGGTCGCAAGGGTTGAACGCAGAATATCGTTGATGTTGGGGTTGGAGTGCAGGTTTCGGGTTCTTATGTATTGCCCGATAAAGCAGTCAAGTTGATAGCGTTCTGTCAAAGACAGGTGCACACACTCCAGGCTGCTGACTTGATTAATGACAAGATCGTCGCGCAACTTAGTTCTCTGCAAGGCTTGTTGATTTTTAGGGATTTCCTTCTTTGTCGACTCTTTGGTCAACTGGGTGAAGTCACGGAAATACGGCGCGCATCCTAGCTTTAGTGATACTAAATGTATGTACAGCGAGCGAGTTGTCAGACAAGCGGTTAATGGGAAATCCCCGCATTCATCGACAAGTGTTTTTCGCGTAAAACAGAATGTGCAACCATTATGTGTTCTGTTGATTGGCTAATATTCTCCATGCCTATAAAGGGCCATATAGGCTCTGCATTAAATAAGCTCATTTATCAATTCACTATTCTGGTTCCTGACATTGCCAACGGCTTTGTCGACCCTGTACCACTCGAAGACCTCGCTGGTTTCACCCTGTAAAAGCACCATCTGTTCGGCGCGTTCTTTTGGGGTGGCCGGATCAAGCCATTCGCGCGCCAGTTCCGCTGACAACACCACCGGCCGCCGGTCATGAATATCAAGCATGCCGCCAGCGCTGTCCGCCGTGATGATGACGAAACCATCGTCGCCGCGCGGCTCGTTACCAGCGCCGGGAAATTGGCCGATGGCTGCACAGTAACTCGGTGCGCCGTCCCGTCTACGAATCAGCCAGGGCAGACGCGTCGAATCGCCGGCATCGACCCATTCGAACCAGTTGTCGATCGGCACAATCGCCCGGTGTGGCCAGATCGCCCGGAAGAACGGGCCGTGAGCGACTTTTTCAACCCGTGCGTTGATCGGCGCCGCACGATCCTTCGCCCAATGTGGGCGCCAACCCCAGCGCACCGGATCGGCGTGCAACCCGTCAGGCTCAAGGTGCAACAGGGCGAGTGGGGTGGTGGGCGCCGCGTTGTAGCGAGCCAAGGGCTCATCCCCGACGTGATTGATCATCGCATCGGGAATGCTCAGCACGGCGACAAAGTCGTGAATGCCACGGTACTGCGACAGTCGTCCACACATCGGCAAACCCTGCGGTAGAAAGCTGTGACGGGAATGTTCAGCTTAGCCTTCAGATCACATGGGCACGCTGCAGTTCGGTCAATGACAATGCCTTCAAACTCGCCGGCAGCGGATCGCGCCGATCCCGAGGGTGGGCGGCGGAACCAAACACTGTGTACCCTGATCCAACCTCGGCCCGCGAAACTGGCGGGCCGGCGAAGGATGAACGGGCGAAGGATTTTTGCCATTTGATGAGTTGACCGTCACGGTCTGATCCAAGGCAAAACATGAAACAGCTGTTCAAACTATTAAGCACAATTGCCATCGCCGTCGGGCTGGCAGGCTGCATCGCTGCACCCATCGAACTGACCCCGCAGACGGAACAACGTCTACAGGTGCAGGCACCGATTCGTTTTCTGCTGACCTACGACGACGGCCCCAGCGCTTCGAGCCTCTGGAATCCCACCGCGACCGTGCTCGACAGCCTGAAGGACAATCCTCTACAGCCGAACATCAAAGCGGTGTTTTTCGTGCAGACCGGCGCGCCACGGGCCGGCGACAGCGACATCGGTCGCAAGCTCATGCATCGCGAACAGGAAGAAGGTCAGGTGCTGGGATTTCACACGGCCACCCACTGGCACACCAATCACCGTTCGCTGAGCCCGGAAGAATTGGAGCAGTCGTTGCGCAAAGGCAGTGCAGACATCGCGGCTATCACCGGTGCGCCGCCGACCCTGGTTCGTCCGCCATTCTGGAACTACGACAAACGCGTATTCGCCGCTTATCAGCAGTACGGCATGCAGGTATTGCTGACCGATTTGAGCGCCAATGACGGCAAAATCTGGGGCTTCAACGCCAGCCCCCGGCGTCGGTCTCATATGCTGCGTTCAATGTCTGAAGTGCGTGAGCGCATCGCGCTGGGCGAGTTGCCGACCGTGGATGGGGTGATACCGGTGGTGGTGACCTTCCACGACCTCAATCGGTATACCGCCCGACACACCCGGGAATACCTGCAAATCCTGATCGACAGCGCCAAGGCGACCGGCGTGCCACTGGCGCAAAAACCGTTTTACGACAATCACGACGCCGTTCTGCGCGCGGCGATGGCGCGCACCGTCAAGGACAGTTCGCAGCCAGTAGAACTGCCGGGTTTCTGGAACTGGTTCTGGGACAAAAATTCCCATTAAAACGTCGCCTGCGGTTGCAGCTCTTCGATCACCTTCAAACAATGATTCAACCCCGGTGAGACATCGCCCACGCGCCGACTGAGAATGATCGGCGAGGTGGCGTTGTCTTCCAGCAGCGGGGTAAAGCCAATGTCGTCGCGGTGCAGCAACTGCACCGAGGCCGGCACCAGCGTGACGCCGATCCCGGCCCCCACCAGACCGATTGCCGTTTGCAGTTCATTGGTCCATTGCGCCACGTGGATGCTCACGCCACAGGACTCGAACAGGGCAATCACATGGTCGGCATAGCTCGGGCGCGGGTTGCCCGGGTACAGCACAAAGGGTTCTTTGGACAGTTGACGAAGGCTGACTGGCCCGGCCAGCAGGGGATGGCCGGCGGGCAGGGCGGCGACCAGCCGGTCTTCGGTGAGCACCGTTTGAATGATGGCCGGGTCGTCGATGCGAATGCGCCCGAAGCCGATATCGATCCGGCCGGCCTTGAGCGCTTGCACTTGTTGCAGCGTGGTCATCTCCGATAGCCCCAGTTCAAGCTCCAGAGGCTCGCCGCTGCGCAAACGCCGGATCAGTTCCGGCAGCACACCGTACAGGGTTGAAGGCGCGAAGCCGATGCCCAGCCAGGTCTTTTCCCCCAGGCCGATCCGCCGCGTGTTGTCGCAGACTTTGTTCAATTGTTCGAGCAGGGCGGTGGAGTGCTCATGGAAAAACCGCCCGGCCTCTGTCAGCTTCAGCGGCCGGCCACGCTCCAGCAACAACACCCCGAGTTCTTCTTCCAGTTGCTGGATCTGCCGGCTCAGGGGCGGTTGGGCGATGTGCAGCAGTTCGGCGGCGCGGGTGAAATTCAGGGTTTGAGCCAACACCTGAAAATACCGCAGGTGACGCAGTTCCATGGGGCCTCCGGGTGTTTGTCGTTTGCATACCTTAAAGGTATCAAGTCAGACCAATTCTATATTGGCTTCCCGAAAAAAGCCGTACGAGAATCGGTTTCAGAACTTTAAGAACCTGACGGGTATCGACATGCGTGCAACAGCCATTGAATCGATCGAGACGATCATCGTCGATCTGCCGACCATCCGCCCGCACAAGCTGGCGATGCACACCATGCAGAATCAGACCCTGGTGATCATCCGTGTGCGCTGCGCCGATGGCATCGAAGGGATCGGTGAATCCACTACCATCGGTGGCCTGGCCTATGGCAACGAAAGCCCGGACAGCATCAAGACCAACATCGACACACACTTTGCGCCCCTGCTGATCGGCCAGGACAGCGGCAATGTGAATGCCGCCATGTTGCGTCTGGAGCGCAGCATTCGCGGCAATACCTTTGCCAAATCCGGGATCGAAACCGCGTTGCTCGACGCCCAGGGCAAGCGCCTCGGCCTTCCGGTCAGCGAGTTGCTGGGCGGGCGTGTCCGTGATGCCTTGCCGGTGGCCTGGACCCTGGCCAGCGGCGACACCGACAAAGACATCGCCGAAGCAGAAAAAATGCTCGACCTGCGCCGCCATCGGATCTTCAAGCTGAAAATCGGTGCCGGTGAAGTCAATCGCGACCTGGCCCACGTCATTGCGATCAAAAAAGCCCTGGGCGATCGCGCCAGCGTGCGGGTCGATGTCAATCAGGCCTGGGACGAAGCGGTCGCATTGCGCGCTTGCCGGATCCTCGGCACCAACGGCATCGACCTGATCGAGCAGCCGATCTCGCGCAACAACCGCGCGGGCATGGCGCGTCTGAATGCGATGAGCCCGGCGCCAATCATGGCCGACGAGTCCATCGAATGCGTGGAGGATGCCTTCAATCTGGCGCGCGAAGGGGCAGCGTCGGTGTTTGCCTTGAAGATCGCCAAGAACGGCGGCCCCCGCGCCGTGTTGCGCACTGCTGCGATTGCCGAAGCAGCCGGCATCGCCCTGTATGGCGGCACCATGCTGGAAGGCGGCCTCGGCACCATGGCCTCGGCTCATGCCTTTATCACCTTGAACAAACTGGCCTGGGACACTGAACTGTTCGGCCCCTTGCTGCTGACCGAAGACATTCTCAGCGAGCCGCTGGTCTATCGCGACTTCGAACTGCACGTCCCGCAAACACCGGGCCTGGGCTTGAGCCTGGATGAAGAACTCCTGGCGTTTTTCCGTCGCGACAAAACATCCACCTCCGTTCATCAAGCCTGAGGAGAGATCATGCTATTCCACGTAAAAATGACCGTGAATCTACCGGTCGCCATGAACCCGGAAGCTGCCGCCAAGCTGAAGGCTGATGAAAAAGCCCTGGCCCAACGCCTGCAAGAGCAAGGCAAGTGGCGCCACCTGTGGCGCATCGCCGGGCACTATGCCAACTACAGCGTATTCGATGTCGACAGCATTCAAGAACTGCACGACCTGCTGATGCAATTGCCGCTGTTTCCGTACATGGCGATCGAGATTGACGCGATGTGCCGGCACCCGTCTTCCATCCGCGAGGATGACCGCTGAACCCAGCCTGTTCAGTTCGCTACGCTAATAATTACAAGATGAGGAACCACCATGAACGTAAAGATTTCCCACACTGCCAGCGCACAGAAGTTTCTCGAAGACGCCAGTGGCTTGCTCAACGACGCCGGCAACCCGCGCGTTAAAGCCCTGATCTACCGCATTCTGCGTGATTCGGTGAACATCATCGAAGACCTGTCCGTGACCCCGGAAGAATTCTGGAAAGCGGTCAATTACCTGAACGTACTGGGCGCGCGTCAGGAAGCGGGATTGTTGGTGGCCGGGGTGGGGCTGGAGCATTACCTCGATCTGCTGATGGACGCTGAAGACGAGCAGGCCGGCAAATCCGGCGGCACGCCACGCACCATCGAAGGCCCGCTGTACGTGGCCGGCGCGCCGTTGTCCGAAGGCGAAGCGCGACTCGATGATGGCCTCGATCCAGGTGTGACATTGTTCATGCAAGGGCGCGTGTTCAACACCGCCGGCGAACCGCTGGCAGGTGCCGTGGTCGACGTCTGGCACGCCAACACCGGTGGCACTTACTCGTACTTCGATACCGCGCAATCGGAATTCAACCTGCGCCGCCGGATCGTGACCGATGCAGAAGGTCGCTATCGTTTCCGCAGCATCGTGCCTTCGGGTTATGGCTGCCCGCCGGACGGTCCGACCCAGCAACTGCTCGATCAACTGGGGCGTCACGGTCAGCGTCCGGCGCACGTTCACTTCTTTATCTCGGCGCCGGATCATCGTCACCTGACCACCCAGATCAACCTCGATGGCGATCAATACCTGCACGACGATTTCGCTTACGCCACCCGTGATGAGTTGATTGCCAAGAACACCTTCAGCGACGATCAACAACGCGCAACGGCCTATGGTGTCAGCGGCCGGTTTGCCGAAATCGAATTCGATTTCACCTTGCAGTCCACGGCGCAACCTGAAGAACAGCAGCGCCACGAACGGGTTCGTGCGCTCGAGGATTGATGCCTCGCCGCGCAGGACCGGGCCACGAGATAACTGACCGTTTATCTCGTGGCTTTCTGCGTTTGGGCCACGGCGGTTCTAGAATGGCCCGACAGCCGATAACAACAATGAGAGTGACCCGATGATGCACGCGCAACTGTTGAGTCAGCGCAGCAGAGTATTCGACCATGCCGACCCTTATGCGGTATCGGGTTACGTCAATCAGCATGTCGGCAACCATTGCATCCTGATGCCCAAGGTCGGTCGCCCCCTGGCCAGCCTTGATCACCGTAAATTCGCCAGCCTGGACCTGTGCCGCATCAGTTACGGCGCCAGCGTACGCGTGACGTCGGGCGCACTCGACAGCATTTATCATCTGCAAGTGCTGCTGCGGGGCAACTGCCTGTCGCGCGGAGGGGGTCAGGAGCATTACTTCGCGCCGGGTGAGTTGCTGCTGATCAACCCCGATGAACCGGTCGATCTGACTTATTCTGACGATTGCGAAAAATTCATCCTCAAAGTCCCCACCCGGCTGTTTGAATCCGTGTGCGATGAACAGCGCTGGCGTTATCCGGGGCAGGGCGTGCGGTTCCTGGAGAACCGTTACCAGCTCGATGAGCTGGAAGGTTTTGTCAGCCTGTTGGCGATGATTTGTCAGGAAGCCGAAGCCACCGAGCAGATCCCCCGCGTGCAAGAACACTACGCGCAGATCATCGTCAGCAAGATGCTCAGCCTGATGAAAACCAACGTTATCCGCAGTAGCCTGGGTTCGCCCACGTTCGAGGTGATTGCCGATTACATCGCACGCAACCTCAAACACGACATCGACAGTGAGGAACTGGCACGCCAGGCGCGGATGAGCCTGCGTTCGTTGTATGGGCTGTTTGAGCGCAACGCGGGAACCTCCCCGCAAAACTACATCCGGCAGAAGAAGCTCGAACGCATCAACCTGTGCCTGAGCGACCCGACCTGCAACGTGCGCAACGTCACCGAAGTGGCCATGGATTATGGCTTCCTGCACCTTGGCCGATTCTCCGACAGCTACCGCAAACAGTTCGGCGAACTGCCCTCCGATACCCTCAAGCGCCGGCACTGACTTCGCAAACGCACCCCTGTAGGAGCATTGCTTGCCTGCGATGAGGCCGACACATTCACCGTTCATGTCGCCTGAGACGACGCCATCGCGAGCAAGCTTTGCTCCTACGGTAAATAGTGCAATTCAACGTATTAGTGGATTGCAAAAAACGGATACAAGTCTGCACCCAGCGGATAGTCCGCCTCATCCCCCCGTCCTAGCATGGCCCTGCCTGAATAAAAACAATGGAGGCGGCGGCCATGTCCCTGCGACCCGAATACCTTCACTCCCTGCTTGAAGATGACAAGGAAACCGGCATCTACCGCTGCAAGCGCGAGATGTTCACTGACCCACGGTTGTTCGATCTGGAGATGCAGCACATCTTCGAAGGCAACTGGCTGTACCTGGCTCACGAAAGCCAGATCCCCAACGTCAATGATTTCTACACTACCACCATGGGGCGCCAGTCGATCTTCATCGCGCGCAACAAGGACGGTGTGCTCAACGCTTTTATCAATGCCTGCAGCCATCGCGGCGCGACGCTGTGCCGGCACAAGACCGGCAACAAAAGCTCCTACACTTGCCCGTTCCACGGCTGGACCTTCAACAACTCCGGCAAGCTGCTCAAGGTCAAGGATCCGGCAGCGGCCGGCTACCCGGCGAGCTTCAACTGCGAAGGCTCTCACGACCTGACCAAAGTTGCGCGGTTCGAGTCTTATCGCGGTTTCCTGTTTGGCAGCCTGAATGCCGATGTGGTGCCGCTGGTTGAGCATCTCGGCGAGTCCGCCAAGATTATCGACATGATCGTCGACCAGTCCGCCGATGGCCTGGAAGTGCTGCGCGGGTCTTCGAGCTACATCTACGAAGGCAACTGGAAACTCACCGCCGAAAACGGCGCCGATGGTTACCACGTCAGCTCGGTGCACTGGAATTACGCGGCTACGCAAAACCAGCGCAAACAACGTGATGCCGGCGACAGCAATCCGACCATGAGCGCTGGCACCTGGGCCAAGCAGGGCGGTGGTTTTTATTCTTTCGACAAAGGCCACATGTTGCTCTGGACGCGCTGGTCCAACCCCGAAGATCGTCCGCTGTACGAGCGCCGCGACGAACTGGCTCGGGATTTCGGCAAGGCCCGCGCCGACTGGATGATCGAGAACTCGCGCAACCTGTGCCTGTACCCCAACGTCTACCTGATGGACCAGTTCAGCTCGCAAATCCGCATTGCCCGGCCGATCTCGGTCAACCGCACGGAAATCACCATTTACTGCATCGCCCCCAAAGGCGAGAGCGACCACGCGCGGTCCAGCCGGATTCGCCAGTACGAGGACTTTTTCAACGTCAGTGGCATGGCCACCCCGGACGATCTGGAAGAGTTTCGCTCGTGCCAGACCAGCTATCAGGGCAGCGTCACCACCTGGAATGACATGTCCCGCGGGGCCGAGCACTGGGTCGAGGGCGCCGATGAGGCGGCTAAAGAAATCGACCTGCATCCGCTGCTCAGCGGCGTGCGCACCGAGGATGAAGGCCTGTTCGTGCTGCAACACAAGTATTGGCAGCAGACCATGCTCAAGGCATTGGCCGCTGCACAGCCCGAACTGATTGCCGTGGAGGCCGTGCAATGACCATCACCTATGAAGCCGTGCGCGACTTTCTTTACCGCGAAGCGCGCTACCTCGACGACAAGCAATGGGACGAGTGGCTGGAACTGTACGCCGTCGATGCCTCGTTCTGGATGCCGTCCTGGGACGACAACGACGAGTTGACCGAAGACCCGCAGCGGGAAATCTCGCTGATCTGGTACGGCAACCGCACGGGCCTGGAAGACCGCATCTTCCGCATCAAGACTGAGCGCTCCAGTGCGAGCATTCCGGACACCCGGACTTCGCACAACCTCAGCAACATCGAACTGCTCGAGCAGGCGGACGGCCTGTGCAAGGTGCGCTTCAACTGGCACACCTTGAGCTTTCGCTACAAGACCGTCGACAGCTATTTCGGCAGCAGTTTCTACACCCTCGATGTGCGCGGTGAAAACCCGCTGATCAAGGCCAAGAAAGTGATCCTGAAGAACGATTACGTTCGCCAGGTCATTGATGTCTACCACTTGTGAGGCGACCGTCATGACGCATTCCATTGCATTCAATTTTGAAGACGGCGTCACCCGGTTCATCGACGCCAATGCCGGCGAAACCGTGGCCGATGCTGCGTACCGCCAGGGCATCAACATCCCGCTGGATTGCCGCGACGGCGCGTGCGGCACCTGCAAATGCTTCGCCGAGGCCGGTCGTTATTATTTGGGCGAGGAGTACATCGAAGACGCGCTCAGCGCCGAAGAAGCCGAGCAGGGTTTTGTCCTGACCTGTCAGATGCGCGCCCAGAGCGATTGCGTGGTGCGAGTGCCGGCGTCCTCCGACGTTTGCCGCACACGACAGGCCAGTTACGACGCGACAATCAGTGCTGTGCGGCAGCTGTCTGACAGCACCATCGCGCTGTCGATCAAGGGCGAAGCGCTGAACACACTGGCGTTCCTGCCGGGGCAATACGTCAACCTAGGGGTTCCCGGTAGCGAGCAGACCCGCGCCTATTCGTTCAGCTCGTTGCAGCGCGACGGCGAGGTCAGTTTTCTGATCCGCAACGTGCCTGGCGGCCTGATGAGCAGTTTCCTGACCGGCCTGGCCAAGGCGGGCGACCGCATGAGCCTGGCCGGGCCGTTGGGCAGCTTCTATCTGCGTGACATTCGTCGTCCGTTGTTGCTACTGGCTGGTGGCACGGGACTGGCGCCGTTCACGGCAATGCTGGAAAAAATCGTCGAACAGGGCAGCGAACATCCGCTGCATTTGATCTACGGCGTGACCAACGATTTTGATCTGGTGCAACTTGATCGGCTTGAAGCCTTCGCCGCACGCATCCCGAATTTCAGCTTCAGTGCCTGCGTGGCCAGCCCCAACAGTCAGCATCCACTCAAGGGTTACGTGACTCAGCACATCGAACCCCGGCATTTGAACGAGGGCGACGTCGACGTCTATCTGTGCGGTCCGCCGCCGATGGTCGAGGCGGTCAGTCAGTTCATTCGCGAGCAAGGCTTCAAGCCTGCGAATTTCTACTACGAGAAATTCGCCGCCAGCGCGGCTTGAAGGGTGCACGCAATCCCTGTAGGAGCCGGGCTTGCTCGCGATAGCGGTGTGTCAGTCACCAAGAATGGTGCAGGTAAAACCGCCATCGCGGGCAAGCCCGGCTCCTACAGGTCAGTGTTTTTTCTCGAGGTGGGTATGAACAGATTCCAAGAAAAAGTCGCGCTGATCACCGGTGCGGCGCAAGGCATCGGGCGACGGGTCGCCGAACGCATGGCTGCTGAAGGCGCTCGGTTGATTCTGGTCGATCGTTCCGAGCACGTGTTCGAGTTGCAGCAACAATTAGAGCAGAGTAACCAAGTGCTGGCCCTGACCGCCGACCTTGAGCAATACACCGAATGCAGCCGCGTGATGCGCACTGCCATTGAGCGTTTCGGACGCCTCGACGTGTTGGTCAACAACGTGGGTGGCACGATCTGGACCAAGCCGTTCGAGCGCTATGCAGAGCAGGAGATCGAAGCCGAGGTCCGCCGTTCGCTGTTCCCGACGTTGTGGTGCTGTCATGCGGCGCTGCCGATCATGCTGGAGCAGGGCAGTGGCGCCATCGTTAACGTCTCGTCCATCGCCACGCGCAGTATCAATCGCGTGCCCTATGGCGCGGCGAAGGGTGGGGTGAATGCCCTGACTGCCTGCCTGGCCTTTGAAACTGCCGGCCGCGGGGTACGGGTCAATGCGACCGCACCCGGCGGCACCGAAGCGCCGCCTCGGGTTATTGCACGCAACGATGCCGAGCAAAGCGCTGAAGAAATGGTCTGGTATCAGCAGATCGTCGAGCAAACGCTCGACAGCAGTTTGATGAAGCGCTATGGCACGCTGGATGAGCAGGCAGGCGCTATTCTGTTTCTGGCCAGCGAAGAAGCGTCGTACATCACTGGCATGATCATGCCGGTCGGCGGCGGTGATCAGGGCTGACGCTCACTGAAAACCACCCATTACTGGTTTAGGCCGAGACAGTTTACAGGCGACGCAGAAACGCTTTGATTATCTGGCGCGTGGCGTCGCTCGTGCTCAGGTTGTCCACTGTCTCCAGTGGATGCCAGATGCAATCGACGATTTCATTCAATGGTCGGGCCAGATAAAGGTTCGGCGCCCACGCTTCGTAGACGTGGTGGCGGGTGCCGCCCGATTCCAGTTCCATGAGGTACAGCAGGCTGTCCGCGCCAAGGCCCGTTTCTTCCTGAAGTTCACGCAGCGCTGCGCCCCCCGTGGTTTCACCTAGCTCGACTTTTCCTCCGGGCAAGCTCCAGCGACACCTGGGTTTACGCACCAGGAGAACATGTCGGTCCAGTTCGCAAATGACCGTTGCACGTACTTTCATTTGTTACCTAACTAACGAATGCCATGAAAAAAACATCAAAATGCAATATTTGGGCCGTGGCCTCTGCTACACGGGTTAGAGCAATGCGCTCAGCGAAAAGTGCAATTGAATGCTGGAATACTGGCGCGACGTCTGGTTGGCACTTGGGCAAAGCAGGGGTGTAAGGTAATCGGGTCAATCGTCGACTTCAGTGCCGAACAGGAGGTGACTATGAGCGTTCCGATGTTGAACAAAATGCACTTGAACGGTTATGACGTACTCAGCGTAAACAATGGCCCCTGGCGGGTGTGCACCCAAGGTGATCGGTTGGGGGATTTTAGCAGCAGAGAGGAAGCACTGGCTTATGCCGCATCGCTTCCCGCCTATCGAACAAGGACGGCCCGCCCGTCAGGCCAGAAATCAACATGACAGCACGTTTGAAGCCCCGGGATTACGGGGCTTTTTCTTTGGATACCTGCAATAAGCGTGCGTACGGCTAGCGGATCCAGCACGTCAAAATGGTCAGTAGCCTCCACCAGAGTGGGAGGGTTCCCTGGCAGTCTGTTGCGCGTGACTCCACTGCGCGCAGGTCATAAAGCTTTTGTGATCGACTTTACCGTTGCCATCGAAGCTGATGTTGTACGGCTGATGCTGGCCTGCCTGCGTCAACGTGTAGTCGAAACAAGTGCCAGGTTCCACCGTGCGGTCCGTTATCGAGACAGGCTTCCCGCCAATCTGCTGCACCTGGTCCTTGCTCATCCCTGTCTCGACCCTGGCGACCAGCGGCTGGGCACTGTAAACGCGTTCCTCGGTGCTGCAGCCACCTGCCGCCAGCACGACCACCAGCGTGAACAGAGATTTGTTCATCGCAGTGCTCCCGTTAGTGAACTTTCGTTCGACTGATCACCTTGGCTTTCACTTCTTCGGCATAGCCCGCCAGTCGTCCTTCATCGCCCTGAAACAACTCGCACAACCTGAGCACGGCTTGTGCATCCACATCATTGCCCGCCTGGCGTAGCTGCTCTGAAATGCGCAGCAATTCTACTGCCGACCATCTCAAATCCGACGCAACGCTTTGCAGGTCGCGGCGAAGTTCGTTTTCATCTTCGTTAAGCCACATGACGACCTCCTGCAATTTCTCCCAAGGAAATAGTAGTTCCATTTGGTATGACACAACGTTTGTTCTTCTGATCCCCGAGCGATAGAAGGTGCTTCCATTGGTCGGAAAGATGAGTGCGAGTGACACCGCCCGATGTCGTACGAAGGTCAATGTATGTCATCAGGGCGAGGTCACCCCAAATGAGCACTACCGAAGATTTCAGATTGCATGCCCATGAGTTGATCGTTGATCTGGATGCCGCGACTTCAGAGATGATGAAGCTGATTTCAGCTCATCAACTGAGTGGCTCAGAGTGGGAACGGGTCACACAATGGCAGCATGAAGCGTATGAAAGGTGGATGGCCTATCTGAACAAAAGAACCTATCCAGACCCTCCTGAAAACAATGCTTCACACTGAGTTGTATTCAATAGATGGATGTCCGGACGGCGACGCGGTACATTTCGCATTTTACGGAATAAGGGTGCGTCATGCGGATGTTGATTGGGGGAGTAATGCTGGCGATGCTGGCGGGTTGTTCGTTGCCAGCGTCTGTGGTGCCGGGTGAGCCTAACGTCAGCAAATACAGCAACAAACCGCCGAAAGAACTGGCCGCATGCATTTTGCCAGCGTGGCAGAAAGAAGTTCCGAAGACGACTCAGGCCGGCATTTCCAATGGCTATCGAATCAACGCACCGAGCATCTTTACGGCGGACGAAATTCTCGACATCGTCAAATACAAGGACGGCAGCAGGGTTTCGCTGTATCAGGGGCCACCGTGGGCCAAGTCCGATGCGATGCGCAAGGCAGTCAAGGCGTGTTTGTAAGTTGATAAGGGCGCGTAGCGGTCTTGTCAACTCGGTAATTCTTCCCAGCTGACGTCGAACAAACCACCTGTTTGCGCATGGCTTCGAACTACCTCGTGGTTTTGTTGATCGTGATCGTGCCCATACAAAAGCCCCAATCCGGAATGCAGGCAGGCGTAATACCAGGCGTCCGCGTGACTCATGTGCGTGTCCGGCTGCACGAAAATGTACCGATCATCTTTGAAGCGGTAAGTGATTTGAAAGTAGCGAGTGTGAGTCATCCGATTCTCCAGGTGCTTGCGCTACGACATAAATGGCGTAGTGCCAGTTCCCTTGGATATCGAACTTCTGCTTGCATGAGCAAAAGGTAGATTTTTAATAAGACATGTACGTGGGTTACTGATGTGTGTCGTGATCAGCGTTGCGCCGATCAGTGCCTGAAGGGTTGCCAAGGTTTATCAGCCGTCTTTCGACCAAAACGTTGTCGAGTGCCTGGCGCGCGGCGGGGTCCAGTTGGTGTTCTCTCTCTTTAAGTTCCAGCAGGATCGGGCTCGACCAGGCTCGATAGGTTTTTTCGGTATTGCGAACGGACTTCATTAATCTCTCCTTGATCAGTCCCCCACGCATAAGCGGGGACATTAGATTGCGTAGAGACCCTAGTTGAGAAATCAGATTTTCGCCAATGCATTGCACTGCAATGGTGCATTCAGTTCAGAGGTGAGTGGGATGTCGGGCAACTATCAACTCACGTTGCCCCTGAGTGGAACGCCGGTCAGCCATCATTTGGCTCGACCGACGGCAGGTTAAAATCAGTTGGTGACCAGCAGTTCCGGGCCGAGGTAGTTGTTGATTTGATTGATATCGTCGTCGCCCAGACTGCCCACCGACGAGGCCAGGCGCAAGTGCGACATCAAATAGCGCAACTTGGCCTCGAACAGATCGTGGCGCGCAACGAAGAGCAGCTCTTCGGCATTGAGGACGTCCACGTTGGTGCTGGTGCCGCCCTCTTTGAAGCCCTTGCGTGTCGAAATCAGTGAGCGTTCGTTGGACTCTACAGCTCTCTCCAGCGCGTGAATACGTTTGGCGCCACTCTGAATGCCGCGAAACTCACGGGTGGTTCCTGAGATGACTTCCAGTCGTGTGGCGTCGAGTTCGTCCAGGGCCTTATCGCTATTGGCACTGGCCTGGCGTGTCAGCGCGCTGACGCCGCCACCGCTGAACAGCGGGAAATTGACTTCCAGCCCGATTGATCCGTAGCGGTTGCGTTGATTCAATTCGGACAGTGATTGGCTCTGGCCCGCGGTGTAGCCGGCAATGAAATCCAGTGTAGGCCAGTGGCCAGCGCTGGCGCGCTTCACTTCTTCTTCGGCGAGGTCGCGGCTATAACGACGCGCGAGGATCAGCGGGCTATCGGTTTGGGCTTTGACCAACCAGTCCTGCAGGTTACTCGGCAGCAGCGGCGGTGTATCGAAGTTCGGACGTAAGGTCGTCAGCGATTCGGGGGTTTCACCGATATATTCCTCAAGTTTGCTGCGCGCGTTGACCAGGTTGTCCTGCGCTTCGATCAGTTCGGCCTCGGCGAGGTCTCGGCGAGCGACCGACTCGTCGATGTCGGTGACGGTGCCGGCCCCCAGCTCCATGCGCCGTTTCGCCGAGGCGAGTTGCTCGTCGAAGGCGCGCAGCTTGGACTTGGCCAGGGCGATGGTTTCGCTGGCCAGGAGCACGTCAAAATAGCTTTCGGCCAGACGCACCGCGGCGTCCTGAGTCTTGGCATCGAACACCGCGACGCTGTAGTCGGCACGCTGTTGACCTTGGCGGTACTCGGCCATCTTCTGTTTGTTGAACAGCGGCTGGCGCAGGCGCACGTTAGCGCCCTTGGAGGTGTAGTCCAGATCTTTGTCGACGCCGCTCTGGCGTTGGGAACCATTGACTTTGTTGTCGTAGGCCGAGGCATTGATCTGCGGTAGCAGGCCAGCCGTGCCGATGGCGCGGTTTTCCGAACCGGCCTGTTTTTCATGCACGGCGGCGCGGTAGATGGGGCCCTGGAACTGCAACAGGTCCCAGGCTTGTTTGAGGTCCATGGCGCTGGCCGGTAAAGCCAGCCCTAGCAGGCAGAAGAACAGGCAATGACGTTCCATTTATTTCATTGTTCCTTGAATGAGCTATCTACACGGTCGAGCATTGGTTTAAGAAGATAGCTCATCATGTTGCGTTCGCCGGTTTTGATGGTGACGGTGGCGGGCATGCCGGGGCGAATGTGATTGGTTCCCAGCAGGCCCATGCCATCGGGCGTGACTTCCACCTGGGCCAGATAGAACGGTTCCTTGCTTGCCTCGTCGAGCAGGCGGTCAGCGGAGATGGTCTTCACGCGGCCGGGGATGTTGGGCGTCCGGGAATGGTTGAAGGCCGGGAAGGCAATGTCCACGGCCAGGCCGGGGACCATCTTGTCGATGGCCTGCACGGGGATCATCGCGTCGACCTGCAGCGGTTCGTTGAGCGGAACGATTTCCATGATCTTGAATCCGGGTTGAATGATCCCGCCGACGGTGGCAATGCTCAGGGCCTGGACCATGCCATCGATCGGCGATCGAATCACGGTGTGGGTCACTTCATAGTCCAGCGCGCGCAAGCGGTCGGCCAGGGTGGTGTTTTCCTTGGCGGTGTCGGTCAGTTGCGATTCGACTTCCTTCAGGTAATCGTGCTGGCGCTGCAGGATGCGCAGTTTGATTTCGGTCGTCTGGCTGCGCACGCGAGCGATGTTGTTGAGGTTCTCGGCCTGACCGGCGGAGAGGTCGGCATTGCTGCGTTCCAGCTCAAGCAGGCGGTTGCGCGGCACATAGCCTTCGGCCGCCAGCACGCGGGTGCCTTGTAGTTCCTGGTTGAGGAAGTTGATCTGCGAGCCGCGGGCGTTATAGACCTGCTGCAGACCCTTGAGCTGCACCGCCGACGCCGCCAGGTTTTCCTCCAGGATGCTGATTTCGCCAGCGAGACCGGCGCGCCGGGTGTCCAGCAGGCGCTGTTGCAGGTCCATGGCGGCCATCAGGCGGTGGTCACCCCTGAAGCGCTTGAGCAACTCGGGATCGAAGTTCACCACAGCGCGGTTGTCACGTTCCGCTTCCAGGCGGTTTTCCACCGTCTTGCTGACGATGTACTGGGCGCTGACCGCACCTTGTTCGGCAACGGCACGCAAGGAGTCGAGGCGCACCACTTCCTGACCTTTTGCCACGACATCGCCTTCTTGAACGAGAATTGCCTCCACGGTACCCCCGCTGAGATGCTGCACGGCTTTGCTTTTGCTGGTGACTTTGACCGTGCCTGTGGCTACCACGCCGGCATCCAGCGGCGCCAGCCAGGACCACAGGAGGAAACCGCCGAAGCCGGCGAGCACCAACCAAATGCCCCAGCGCGCGGGTCTACGGATGTTCAGATCCACCACGTTCTTGGGATCGATATGAATCATCTCGGTGTGTGGGCTCATTTGCATGATCGATCACTCCCGTGATTTGACGGAGGCCAGCGGAGTTGATGTGCCTGCAGGCATTACAGTGGCCTTGCGCAGCGCTGCGAATACTTCGTCTCGGGTGCCGAGCATCTGCACGCCACCGTCGCGCAGCATCAGCACCTGATCGACGGCGCAGAGCACGTTGGGACGATGGGAAATCAGAATGACGGTGGCGCCACGCTCCTTGAGTTTGGCCAGCGCATCGACCAGGGCCTTTTCGCCGACGTCGTCGAGGTTGGCGTTCGGCTCATCCAGCACGATCAGATTGGGCTCGCCATACAGCGCGCGGGCCAAGGCGATGCGTTGCTTCTGACCACCGGAAAGCGGGCTGCCATCGGTGCTCAGGCGAGTGTCATAACCTTGCGGAAAACGCAGGATCATCTCGTGCACTCCAGTGGTCTTGGCGGCGCGGATGACCGCATCGCTGTCCACTTCGCCAAAGCGCGCAATGTTGTCGGCGATGCTGCCCTCGAACAGCTCCACGTCCTGTGGCAGGTAGCCGAGCCAGGGGCCAAGTTCGCCCTTATTCCAATTGAATATGTCCGCGCCGTCCAGGCGCACCTTGCCGGCCTGTGCCGGCCAGACGCCAACCAGCAGGCGGGCAAGGGTGGATTTGCCCGAGGCGGATGGACCGATAACGCCAAGGCTTTCGCCGGGTACAAGGCTGAAGCTCACTCCGCGCAGAATGGTGTTGTTGGTTCCGGGAGAACCGGCATACACATTCTCCACCGCCAGCATGCCCATCGGCCGCTGCAGCGACATGCTCGGTGGCCGGCGCGGATAATCGCTCAGCATTTCGTTGAGCCGGCCCCAGGCCGAACGGCAGCCCAGCAGTTGTTTCCACGACGCGATGACTTGTTCCACCGGACCCAGCGCGCGGCCGGTGAGGATCGAGCAGGCAATCATCATCCCTGGGGTGATCTTGCCTTCGATCGCCAGCAGTGCGCCGGCGCCGAGGATCAGCGACTGCAAAGTGATACGTACGAAGCGTCCGGTGCTGCTGATCATGGCGGCGCGGTCGGAGGCCAGCGTCTGCATTTCCAGAATGCGCAAATGGCTTTGGTACCAGCGCTTGCCGATCGAGGGCAGCATGCCCATGGCCTCGATGACCTCGGCGTTACGCAGGTTGTTGTTGGCGTAGCTGGAGGAGGAAAGCGCGGCCTGATTGGCTTCGGCCAGCGGCTTCTGCGTCGCCTTCTCGGTCAGATAAGCCAGGCCCACCAGAATCAGCGAGCCGATCAGAGTGAGCAGCCCGAGCAGCGGGTGGATCAGATAGGCGATTAACAGGTAGATCGGTGTCCACGGCGCATCGAAGAAAGCGAACAGGCTATTGCCGGTGAGGAACTGACGAACCTGCGCGAGATCTTGCAGGGCCTGGGCCGGATTACCCCCGGCGCGGCTCAGGTTGCGCTCGAATGCGGCGGTGAAGATGCGCCGGTTGAGGTCCATGTCGAGGTTGTTGCCGACCCGGATAAGCATGCGGGTGCGGACCAATTCCAGTGTGGACATCAGCAAGAACAGGCCTATTACCAAAACGGTCAACATCGCCAGCGTCGTAACGTTGCGACTGACCAAGGCTCGATCATAGACCTGCAGCATGTACACGGCGGGCGTCAACATCATGACGTTGATGACGCCGCTGAACCCTGCCAGCGCGTAAAAACTGTGGCGCAGGCGAAAGAGCGCGTCGGCCAGTTCGGAACGGGTGCTCGGCTGCTTTTGCATCTGGATCTCCCCTTCGAAATGCCGGTTCCCTCCAGCTCTACAGCTAACGGTAGATGTATTTTTGTAGGCCGCTGGTCGACTCGCAGGCTGGTCACTCTATTGGCGATTCTTGCGAAATCTCTGCGGTGCTCCCGCAAGCAAAAGCGTAGGTCGTAGCGCAACACTCTGAAATAACATTTTGCTCTATAGCTGCTCTTAAAATTCCATAAGTCACGTAAAAACAGGCAGTTACAGGTCGAATGGCCGGTCGTCTGTTTTTGCGGCGTAAAATTGACATTCCTTTGCTATGGAACTTTAGTCTTAGTTATCGGGGGGGCCGCCTGCCTGGAGCTTGCCATTACTTTGGCAACGCAAGGCGCGGTGATTTTCCTGAAGGAGCAAAACATGTCGATCATTTCGTTCTATTGCAGAGTGACGGGGCCGTTCAGGAAGTTCTCCATTACTTCCAGTTTCCATGGCCCACCCACGTCTCCGATTTGCTCTGCCTGATCGTCCGGCGAGCACTACATTCCGCGAATTCCAGGTGCACATCCCGGGGAACGGCCTGGCCTTTTCCGCGCCTGCTCTCGCCAAAAAACAGAACTATAAAACTGCGCAAGCCAGCACCTGACTGGGCGTGGGTGGATGTTTATCGTCCCGTGCCTTTCTCCATATAGATCGAGGGCAATCCAAATGGCTAATTTCAACAAGGCGGACCTGGAATTCATCCTCAAGCAAATCTTCATCGCAGAGGCGCATGCCAATGGCACCAGCCTTATTGATTTGCTACCCAACAGTCAGGTGCCATTCGGTCTGCGCACCGTCGATGGCAGCTTCAACAACCTGGTCGCCGGACAAAGCGAGTTTGGCGCCGCGGACAATTCCTTCTTGCGCCTGCTTGATCCCCAGTATCGAAACGCGGCTTACGCAGGGACTGGGTCTGTGGTCGACCCGCAGCCACGGATTATCAGTAACCTGATCGTCGACCAGACCGCCAATAACCCGGCCGCAGTGGCGGCGAACGGCGGTTCGGCCCCGGTGATCAGTCCCGGTCTGGATGGCGTGTTCGGCACGGCCGACGACAAGGAAGTGTTCTTCATCCCCAACGTGTCGGCAGACGCCGGTCTGACCGCCGGTTTCAACTCGTGGATGACCTTCTTTGGCCAATTCTTCGACCATGGTCTCGACCTGGTCACCAAGAGCAGTACCGACGTCGTGTTTATTCCGCTGCAGCCGGACGATCCATTGTTCGTACCGGGCAGCCCGACCAACTTCATGGTGCTGTCACGTGCAGTGCGTACTGCCGGCGCGGACGGAATACTCGGCACTAACGATGATGGCCAGCCCAACACCACCTCGCCGTTCGTAGACCAGAGCCAAACCTACAGCTCGCACCCCTCGCATCAGGTGTTCCTGCGTGAATACGTAATCAACGCGGCAGGTGACCCTATTGCAACGGGGCGCTTGATTACCAACCGCGATCTTGGTCCCGATGGCAAATTTGGCACTGCCGATGATGGCGACGGAACAGATGGTGGTATGGCGACCTGGGCCGTGGTCAAGGCCCAGGCCCGCGACATTCTCGGCATCAACCTGACCGACGCCGATGTGCACAGCGTGCCGCTGCTGGCCACCGATGCGTATGGCAACTTTATCCGTGGGGCGAGCGGCATGCCGCAGGTGGTGATGCGCGTCAGCAACGGTGCTGACGGTATCGCGGGGACGGCTGATGACATCACTCAATTGGTCGAAGGCAACCGGGATGCTCCGATCAGCCTGGCCAACGCCGTAAGCGCCGGGCATGGTTTCCTCGACGACATCGCCCACAATGCCGCGCCAGTCGTCGTCGGCGGGGTTCTGCAAGCCGATGGTGACACCGACATCGGCAATGCGCAGCCAACTGACGGTCTTGGTAACAACCAGACCTATGACAACGAACTGCTCGACGCTCACTACATCGCCGGCGATGGCCGGGCAAACGAGAACATCGGCCTGACCACCGTGCACCATGTGTTCCACTCCGAGCACAACCGCCTCGTCGAGCAAACCAAGGAAACCATCCTGACCTCCGGCGATCTGGCCTTCCTCAATCAGTGGCTGATAGACGACGTCACCGCAATACCGACCACACCTGCCGCAATCGCAGCGTTGGTGTGGGACGGCGAACGTCTGTTCCAGGCCGCCAAGTTCGGCACCGAGATGCAGTACCAGCACCTGGTGTTCGAGGAGTTTGCGCGGACCGTTCAACCGCAGATCGACGGATTCCTTGCACCCAACGGGTATGACACCTCGATCAACCCGGCCATCCTCGCCGAGTTCGCCCACGTGGTGTACCGCTTCGGTCACTCGATGTTGACCGAGACCGTCGATCGCTTCGACCCCGCGTTCAATCCGCTCCTGACTGACCCGAACAACCCGGACTCGCAACTCGGCCTGATCGCAGCCTTCCTCAACCCGCTGGCGTTTGCCGGTAGCGGGGCGACTGCGGACGAAGCGGCAGGAGCAATCATTCGCGGTGTGACCCGTCAGCTCGGCAACGAGATTGACGAATTCGTCACCGAAGCGTTGCGCAACAATCTGCTCGGTCTGCCGCTCGATTTGCCGGCCCTGAACCTGGCGCGTGGTCGCGACACGGGCATCCCCACGTTGAATGAGGCGCGCCGTGAGTTCTATGCTGCAACCGGCGACAGCCAACTCAAGCCTTACATCAGTTGGGCTGACTTGGTGGACAGCCTCAAGCACCCTGAATCGTTGGTCAACTTCATCGCTGCCTTTGGTACGCATGGCACGATTACGGGGGCGTCCACGCTGGCAGGCAAACGCGCTGCAGCCTCGGCGCTGGTATTCGGTGGCGCCGGTTCGCCGGCTGACCGCCTGGACTTCCTCAATAGCACCGGTGCCTGGGCCAACATCACGCAGGCCGGCAAGGACGGGGTACTGGGCACTGCAGACGACCTGAAGGGCGTGACGATCACGGGCCTCGATGACGTCGATTTCTGGGTCGGTGGCCTCGCCGAGGAGAAAATGCCGTTCGGCGGCATGCTCGGCTCCACCTTCAACTTCGTGTTTGAAACCCAGCTGGAGGCGTTGCAGAACGGTGACCGCTTCTACTACCTGTCGCGTACAGCAGGCCTGAACTTCGGCACCGAGTTGGAAAACAACTCCTTTGCCAAGTTGATGATGCTCAACACCGATGTCACCCACCTGTCGAACACCGTGTTCCTGACACCGACGTTCACCCTCGAAGTGAATCAGGCCAATCAGTTCACGGGCCTTGGCGCAGACCTCAAAGCCGATCCAACGGGCGGCATCATGATCAACGGCGTGGAAGTCGTGCCGCTGGTGATCCGCGACAACCCCGACACCGTAGGTCCGGACAGTAATTATCTGCATTACACCGGTGAAGACCATGTCGTCCTGGGCGGTACTGCCGGCAATGACATCATCATTTCCGGTGAAGGCGATGACACCGTTTACGGCGATGAAGGCAACGACCGTCTCGAAGGCGGCGCCGGGAACGATGCGGTGCTTGGCGGCGCGGGCGATGACATCATCACCGACTCGTTCGGCGACAACCGTCTGGAAGGTAATGCCGGCAACGATGTGATCGTGGCCGGTAGCATGCTTGCTGCAGGCAACCTGATCCTGGGTGGAGATGGCCAGGACTTCATTGTCACCACTGAAGACATCACCACCACCTTCGGCGGTCGGGGTGACGATTTCATCCTCGGTGCCAAGACCAACCTGCCACCTACCGGCAACGAAGGTGATGACTGGATCGAAAAAGGTACCCAGGACGGTGCGCCTGGCGATAACGCTGCACCGTTGCTCACTGACGATACGATCGGCAACGATATCTTTGTCGGCGGTGGTGGCTTCGACGAAATGATCGGCGAGGGTGGCGATGACATTTTTGTCGGCAGCGATGCCCAGGACAAGATGGACGGCATGTCCGGTTTCGACTGGATAACCTACAAAAATGACGATTACGGCGTGACCGCTGACCTGTCCCTGGCCGCGCTGGCGCAGCCACACGGGAACGCGCCAAACCAGAACGCCGGGGTGTTCAATCCGGTCGGTGCTTCGCCGGCCTCGATACTCGACCGTTTTGCCGAGGTCGAAGGCTTGTCCGGTTCGAACTTCGCCGACGTGCTCAAAGGCGATGATGTCGATGCGGACACTATCATCAACCACGGTGGTGCCACGGGCAGTGCGCTGACCAATGTGGCGTTGATCCGCGGACTGGCGCAGTTTCTGTCCGATGCCGGTTTGCCAACCACCGGCTTTGCCACTGGCAACATCATTCTCGGTGGCAATGGCAGTGACCTGATCGAAGGTCGCGGCGGCGATGATCTGATCGACGGCGACAAGTGGATCAACGTCAGAATTGCGGTGTATGCCGCCGGCGACGTCAACCATACCGGGCCTGAGATCGCCTCCTTCGACAGCATGGTCGATATGATCCCGTTCATGCTCGACCGCACCTATAACCCAGGCCAACTCAAGGCTGTGCGGGAAATCCTGCCCGGCACCTCGACAGGCGGGGCGGCCTTCGACACCGCTATTTACTCCGGGGTTCAGTCCGAGTACACGGTGACTCGTGACACCCGCAATACGGCTGATGTTACGGACGATGTCTGGACGGTGGCAGACACCGTAGCCGGTCGCGACGGCACCGATACCCTGCTGCATATCGAACGCCTGCAGTTCGCCGATACCCAGCGAGTGCTGGTGACGGGGCTCAATAACCAACCGGTTAACAGTCCGACCATCGCGGATGGAAACGGCGGGGCAATCACGGTGGGCGACACGCTGAGAGTCAGCGTGGCCACGGTGCGCGATGCCGACAACATCGCGGCGGGTAATCCGACGGGTACGCTCAACAACTCCTCGGTGTCCTACTACTGGCAGTTCGAGGCAAATCCTGGCAGCGGCGTATTCGAGGACATCATCCTCTTGCCGGCTGGCGACCTGGCGTTCCAGAGTGCCGACGGCACTGCGTTCAAGGTCTCTCCGGACCTTGCCGGGCTGTCACTGCGGGTCAAGGCGATCTACCAGGATGCTCATGGCACGACTGAAATAGTGTTCTCGCAACCGACTGCCGTGGTGGCTCCCGGCGCGCCGGTTGTGCCGACGGCGCCGACACCTGTGGTCGATGCCACGGCGGGTGGCGAAGGCCTGCACATGGTCCGCTCCGACCTCAACTTCATTCTTGATCAGATCAAGATTGCCGAAGCTGAAGCGGACGGTCAGGACATCCTCTCGCTGATCCCGAATATCCGTGCGCCGTTGGGTCTGCGTGCGGTCGACGGGTCGAACAACAACCTGCTGAACCTCAATGGCCACAACAACACCCAATTTGGTGCTGCCGATAACGTCTTTCCGCGCTTGACCGATCCGGTCTTCAATCCAGCGGAAGGTGCTCCAGCCGGCTTCTTCGGCCCCGGCTCGCCAGCCATCCCGGGTTCGTCGTATGCGCAAAACAGCGGCTTTGTGTTTGACTCGCAACCGCGCACCATCAGTAATCTGATCGTCGACCAGACGTCGAACAACCCGGCGGCCTATGCCACGGCTTACGACCCGGGTGTGGACGGTGTGCTCAACTTCGGTGCGGCGGGTAACGACGATGTGCTCAAGGATGGTGTACGGATAGTCGCCAGCCCCGGCATGGATGGTCAGTTCGGTACTGCCGACGATCACGATGTGTACCTGTTCGAGAACACCACGGCGGATGCGGGCTTGTCCGCGCCGTTCAACGCCTGGATGACCTTCTTCGGGCAGTTCTTCGATCACGGTCTGGACCTGGTCACCAAAGGCGGTTCGGGCACCATCTTCATCCCGCTGCAACCGGATGATCCGCTGTATGTTCCAGGCGGTAGCGCCAACTTCATGGTGCTGTCCCGCGCGACCAACCTGCCGGGGGCGGATGGCGTTCTCGGCACGGCCGACGACATCCATGAGCAAACCAACACCACCACGCCGTTCGTGGACCAAAACCAGACCTACAGCTCGCACCCGTCGCACCAGGTGTTCCTGCGCGGTTATGAGCTGACCCCTGACGGCCCAATAGCGACCGGCAGGCTGATCACTAACGTTAACCTGGGGTTGGATGGCAAGTATGGCACCGCAGACGACACCGAAATCGGTGGTATGGCGACCTGGAAGGTGGTCAAGGCGCAGGCGCGTGACGTTCTCGGTATCAACCTGACCGATGCCGACGTCGGTAATGCACCGCTGTTGGCGACCGACGCCTATGGCAATTTCATCAAGGGGCCGAACGGCTTCCCGATGGTCGTGATGAAAGGTGCTGACGGGCTTGGCGGCACGGCTGATGACATTCTTGTCGAAGGCAATCCGCTTGCCCCCATTAGCCTGACCAATGCTGTGCGCACCGGTCATCAATTCCTCGTCGACATTAACAACAATGCAGCGCCGGTAATCGTCGGCGGGGTTCTGCAGGCGGATGCTGACTCTGATGTCGGCAATGCGCAGCCAACTGGCCCAGGCGGCACCAACCTGACCTATGACAACGAACTGCTCGACGCTCACTACATCGCTGGCGACGGCCGGGTCAACGAGAACATTGGCCTGACCGCCGTGCATGCGATCTTCCACGCCGAGCACAATCGGCTGGTTGCGCAAACCATGGACACGGTGCTCGATTCGGGTGACGTGGCCTTCCTCAACGAGTGGCTGCTCAATCCGGTGAACGCGTTGCCCGCCAACCAGGCTGAGATCGATGCGCTGGTGTGGAATGGCGAGCGCTTGTTCCAAGCTGCCAAGTTCGGCACCGAGATGCAGTATCAGCACCTGGTGTTCGAGGAGTTTGCGCGGACCATCCAGCCTCGGGTCGACTTGTTCTTCGCACCGACCCAAGTCTATGACGTCGACCTTGATGCCTCGATCGTCGCCGAGTTCGCCCACACCGTGTACCGGTTTGGCCACTCGATGCTGACCGAGACCGTCGATCGCTATGACGTGAACTTCAACGTGGTTGGCGATCCGAACAACACGAATCCCGATCAGCAACTCGGCTTGATCGCGGCGTTCCTCAACCCGTTGGCGTACGCCGCCAGTGGGGTGACGCCAGAGGATGCGACCAGTGCGATCATCCGTGGGGTGACTCGCCAGGCCGGCAACGAAATCGACGAGTTCGTCACCGAGGCGCTGCGCAATAACCTGCTCGGCCTGCCGCTCGACCTGCCGGCGCTCAACATCGCCCGTGGCCGCGACGTCGGGATCCCTTCGCTCAATGCGATCCGCCGCGACATCTACAACCAAACCGGTGATACCCAACTCAAGCCTTACAACAGCTGGGTCGACCTGGTGCAGCACCTCAAACATCCAGAGTCGTTGATCAACTTCATCGCTGCCTACGGTACGCATGACACGATCACGGCGGCGACCACGCTGGAAGGTAAACGCGCTGCAGCCATGTTGCTGGTATTCGGTGGTGCGGGTGAGCCGGCTGACCGTTTGGACTTCCTCAACGGCAGTGGTACCTGGGCCAACGTAACGCTGGCCGGCAAGGATGCGGTGCTGGGAACTGCCGATGATCTGAAGGGTGTGACGATCACGGGCGTCGATGCCATCGACCTCTGGATCGGCGGCCTGGCCGAAGAGAAAACTCCGTTCGGCGGCATGCTTGGCTCGACCTTCAACTTCGTGTTCGAGAACCAGCTGGAAAAACTGCAGGACGGCGACCGTTTCTACTACCTGGAGCGTACCTCTGGCCTGTCGATGAATGCCGAACTGGAAAGCAACTCGTTCGCCAAGCTGATCATGGCCAACACCTCGGCCACCCACTTGCCGGGCCTGGTGTTCTCGGACCCAGGGTTCTATCTGGAGGTGGACCAGAGCAAGCAGTTCAACGAAGGCCTGGGCAATGTCGATCCGCTTGAGGGCGGAGCGCAGGTGGTGTTCCGCGACAACCCGCTGACGGCAGGGCTGGACACTAACTACATCAAATACACCGGTGCAGAGCACATCGTGCTGGGCGGCACCAACGGCGCAGACATCCTCATCTCCAGTGAAGGCGATGACACGGTCTGGGGTGATGCCGGCAATGATCGCATTGATGGCGGTTACGGCAACGATCAGCTGCGCGGTGGCGCCGGCGACGACATTATTACTGACGTCGGCGGTGACGATAACATCCAGGGTGGCGACGGCAACGACGTGCTCCACGGAGGCAACGGCATCAACCTGATCATTGGCGGCTTCGGCAACGACTTCATCGTCACCGGTGAGGACGCTTCCGAGGCTATTGGTGGCCAGGGCAACGACTTCATCCTGGGCAGCAAAGCCAACGAGCAGGACATGGGTAACGAAGGCGACGACTGGATCGAGAAGGGCACTTCGGACGGTGCACCTGGCGACAACTTCGACCCGCTCGGCAACGATCCGGTGATCGGTAACGATGTGTTCATCGGCGGTAACGAGAACGATAAGTTCAACGCCGAAGGCGGTGACGACATCATGGTCGGCAGTCTCGGCTTCGGTGACCGCTATATCGGCGGCTCAGGCTACGACTGGGCGACCTTCAAGGGACTGGCCCAAGGCGTGACCATCGATTACAGCGACCGCTTTTTCGATGTGCCACCGGTACCGGGTTCAGGTGCCTCGGCGCTGGTGCGATTTGACATCGTGGAAGGTCTGTCGGGTTCGGCTCACGGTGACTTCCTGCGCGGTGATAACGAAGATTCCACTTCGCTGCCCACCGCGGGTGCAACCGGCAGTGTGTTGACCAACATCGGGCTGATCAATGGCCTGGCGGCTCTGCTGCCAGCCGGAGCTACGTTCTTTGACGGCGGCAACATCATCCTCGGTGGTAGCGGCAGCGACCTTATCGAAGGTCGCGGTGGTGACGACATCCTCGATGGTGACAAGTGGCTGAACGTACGCATCAGCGTAAGGGCGAATATTGATGGCACGGGTCCGGAAATCGCCTCGTTCGACAGCATGGAGCCGATGGTGCCGCTGATGCTGAACGGTACTTACAACCCTGGCCAACTGGTCATCGTGCGGGAGATTCTGAACGGCAGTAACAGCTTCGACACTGCGGTGTACTCCGGTATTGCGTCGGAATATAGCGTCTCTGTCGAGGGCAGCACCGTCATCGTGACCGATCTGGTCGCGGGGCGTGATGGTGTCGATCGGTTGACGGGTATCGAGCGTCTGCAGTTCTCTGACGTTTCGCAGTCATCCGGCGTTGGCACCGCCCTAAATAGCGACCCATCGGGTCATCTGGCGATCCTTGATGCGGACACCGGTCTGCGTGAGGATGCGCCGGTCGCTGGCCAGTTGCTGCGCGTCAGTGATGAGTCGGTACGGGATGCGGACAACGTCAGCCTGCTCAATCCGACCGGCGCGATTACCGGTGGGGTGGCTTACTACTGGCAGGTCGAAAACATTGCTGGCTCGGGCGTCTATGAAGACATCACCTTTGTCGCCGCTGGCGAGGCATCGCGGGCGATTGGCACCACCTATCAGGTGGCGGACGATGTAGCGGGTCTGAACATCCGCGTCCGGGCGGTGTATCAGGATGCCAAGGGCACGCTGGAGATCGTCGACTCGTCGGCGAACAATGCACCGACTGCAGGGCCGACAGTCACCGGGCTTCTGGTGCAGAACCAGGTGTTGACCGCTGACCCGTCGACCATCATCGACATCGATGGCCTGAGCAATCCGCAGTTCACCTTCCAGTGGCAGGCGACCAACGGGGTTAGCTTTGTCGACATCGTCGGAGCCACCGGTAACACGTTGACGCTTGGCCAGGATCAGGTCGGCGATCAGGTGCGTGTGGTGGTCAGTTACGTGGATGACTTCGGTGTGGCCGAAAGCATTGCGTCCGACCCTTCGGACCCGGTGGCCAACGTCAACGATGCACCGACAGGCGCGTTGCTGATCAGCGATACGACACCGAATCAAGGCCAGGTGCTGACCGCGCTGACTGCCGGGATTGTCGATGCGGATGGGCTGGGCGCATTCAGCTTCCAATGGCAGCAAGGTGCTGGCGCTACTTTCACCAACATCAACGGCGCGACCGCTGCGACCTTCACTCCTGGTGTGCCGCAGCTCAATCAGCAACTGCGGGTGATCGTGCGGTACACCGATGGCTTCGGTGCACTGGAATCGGTGACCTCTGCGGCGACGGCGGCGGTATTGATAGTGGGTGCGGTGCAGCAGGGAGACGCCCTGGCGAACACCCTTATCGGTACCGCGGCTAGCGATGTGCTTCTTGGCCTGGGCGGGAACGATACGCTCAATGGCCTGGGCGGTGTCGACCAGTTGGTTGGCGGCACTGGCGACGATTCTCTCAACGGCGGGGACGGCAACGACTTCCTGTTTGGTGAGGACGGCAACGACATCCTCATCGGTGGGCTCGGCGCGGATGTCATGAACGGCGGCGCCGGGAATGACGTCTTCGAGGTGACGGATGCTGGCGATTCAGTGATCGAGGGTGCCGGGGGAGGCGTTGACACCGTCTGGACTTCCCTAAGCAGTTACACCTTGGGCGACAACGTCGAGAACGTGTTCTTTGGCGGTATCGGCGACTCCACTGCGATCGGCAATTCGCAGGCTAACGTGATTGGTGGAGGGGCCGGGAATGACATTCTCATTGGTGGTGCGGGTGCTGACACGCTCATCGGCGGCGCCGGGAATGACGTCTTCGAGGTGACAGATGCCGGCGATGTAGTGGTCGAGGGCATCGGAGGAGGTGTTGACAGCGTCTGGACATCCCTGAACAGTTACACCTTGGGCGACAACGTCGAGAATGTGTTCTTCGGCGGTGTCGGCGACTTCACGGCGGTCGGCAATCAGTTGGATAACGTGATGGTGGGTGGAACCGGGAATGACATTCTCATTGGTGGTGCGGGTGCTGACACGCTAATCGGCGGCGCAGGGAATGACGTCTTCGAGGTGACGGATGCCGGCGATACAGTGATCGAGGGTGCCGGGGGAGGGGTTGATACCGTCTGGAGTTCCCTAAGCAGTTACACCTTGGGCCAAAACGTCGAGAACTTGTTCTTTGGCGGTATCGGCGACTCCCTTGCGGTCGGCAATCAGCTCAATAACGTGATTGGCGGAGGGGCCGGGAATGACATCATCCTTGGTGGTGCGGGTGCTGACACGCTAATCGGCGGCGCCGGGAATGACGTCTTCGAGGTGACAGATGCAGGCGATGTGGTGATCGAAGGCGTTGGAGGAGGTATTGATAGCGTCTGGACATCCCTGAACAATTACACCTTGGGCGCAAACGTCGAGAATGTGTTCTTTGGCGGTACCGGCAACTTCACGGTGGTCGGTAATGCGTCAGACAACGTATTCGCGGGTGGCATTGGCAATGACACCTTCGTGTTCAGCGCAGGTTTCGGAAACGATCAGATTAACGGTTTCGATACCAATCCCATCGGTGGCGGTCAGGATTTGCTCAATATTTCCGCATTCAACATCACGGCGGCGGCCTTTGCCGGTAGCGTCAACATCGCCGATGTCGGTGCGGATACCTTGATCACCATCGGAGCTGACTCCATCCGCCTGGTAGGTGTGGCCGACGCAACAACCGTTACTGCTACGGACTTCATTCTGGCTACTTGAGGTCCTGGTCAGTACTGCCGCAGGGAGCGCGGACAAAGGAGGGGAGGGCATTGGATGCCCTCCCTTTTTTTTGTGCGCCAGGCATGGCGCGTTGCGCGCAAGCGCAATCAGCTTGGCTGTGGTGGCCACGCTGGTGACTTGGAGGTGAAAGTCCTCTGCACACCCGGCAAGGGGAAGTGTTAGCCAGAGGCAAGGGTGTCGTGGGTGACTGCGAATCTGAAGGAAGCCCGAGGCAAACTGCTGGCCTGACGAACAAGCGGATTAGGCGGTGCAGTGGGGTGAGGTAGCCAAAATTGCCAAAGCCCAATACTTGCACGGAACGCTGTGGCGTAGATCCGACAGGCATAAGCAGGAAGGTCGCGCGAATTACCCTGGGAGATCTGTTTAGCCTGCCATGTGCTACCGGCGTCGCGAGATGACGGCGGATTCAATCCGCCTCCTACTCGATCCTGGCCGTTCGTTCGGGGGTAAATGCATGAGGTACGAGCGTTGTCAAAGGGGGAACGCTGTTTGGGGCAAGTCTTCTTGAAGTGGATCGCTTGATGTCAGGGGGGGCAGGCAACGAAATTTTTGCAGCCCTTGGATATAGAAGGGTGTTGTTGTGTGCGTTAAAGAGTATTCATGCCGGGCATTTATCGGCATGCGACGTTTCGTGTGACTGAACGGTTAACCACCGACTTCTTGAGCGATATAGCGGCGCAGGAAATCGGTGGTTATTTCACACTCGCTCCCGCGTTCTATTCGCCGGCATGACTCGACGCTCTGGAGGCTGCCATTTCCGCCATGATACCGTCCAGGTTGTAGGTTTCAGGTGCTTGCAAGGGTGGGAATTCTTTATACGAAGCAAGTTCTTTCATCCACAGCAACTGACCAAGGGGCAACATATTCCAGTCGTAGATATAAGCCGTGGCGGGTGCAGCAAGTGCCCCGGCGTAACCCGCGATGGATTTAGGATCGTCCAACCCACCAGCAATCTCGAAGGGATCGCGCTTGATATTGTCAACCATGGTCCAGGAATAGCTTACAGGTCCTTTCATAGCCCCCGTAGGATCGGTTGGCACCATCGTGTAGTACATCTTCCAGTTTTTGTAGCGCACCGCCGAAGGCTTCGAGCCGGTGTAATAAAAGAAAATCTCGCGCGCGGACTTATCACTCTGGCCTGTCAAATAGTCGACTTGATTGACGCCATCAAGTGTGGTTTTGACGATGCCAGGGTACTTGCCACCTTCTATCTGTGTCTTCAGGTCATTCCCTTTCGGGCCACCGGCGATATCGACCAGGGTTGGCACCCAGTCCAGCGATGAAAACAACTGACTCCTGACGGTGCCTGGCTTGATATGTCCTGGCCAACGTACAACCATCGGTGCACGCATGCCGCCTTCCCAGGTTGTCAGTTTGCCACCTTTGAAGGGGGTGACGCCGCCGTCAGGATAGGTAATGACTTCAGCACCGTTATCGGTGGTAAACACAATTATGGTGTTTTCCAGTTGCCCCATGTCCTCAAGCTTTTTGATGACATACCCGATATTGTCATCCATTTGTTTCATACCAGCCTCATTGACCCCCCAATCCTTGCCTCCTGGGGTACCAACCATGGCCAGATACTTGTCAGACAGCACGGTAGTGATGTGCATGCGTGCAGGGTTGTACCAAACAAAGAACGGCTTGCCGGTCTTTTTAGGGTCGTTGCGGTCGAGGAAATCTATGACGTGTGTAGAGATTTCCTCATCGACGGTTTTTGACCGGTCAAGGGTTAACGGGCCTTCATCTTTACACTTCTGATTCTGCTGTGTGCCGTCGGAGGACACGCAGGCAAGCACCGGTCGTGGCGGTGTCAGGCAGTTTGCTGTCCTGGGGTCAACAGACCCTGGTACCTCGGGAACTCCGGGCAGCGGCTCATTTTTGCAGGGTGGTGCAATGGCTTGTTCAGTAGGCGACTTGTTGATATCGGGAAAACTCACCCCTTGCATCGCATCCAAGTGATAGAGGTAGCCCCAAAACTCTTGAAAACCATGGGCAGTTGGCAGTGCTGCCGGGTGGTCTCCCAAGTGGTTCTTGCCGAACTCACCCGTGGTATAGCCCAAATCGTAGAGGAATTTGGCCAGCGCTGGCGTGCCGGGCCGCAGATAGGAGGGACTGCCGGGTAGTTGTGGCGGGATCATGCCTGTGCGCAGAGGATGCATGCCGGTGAAAAATGCGTTGCGTCCAGCAGTGCAACTTTGCTCCGCGAGATAGTCCATATAAATCGATCCTTCATTAGCAATACGATCTATATTTGGTGTTTCACCAACCATCAAGCCTCGGTGGTAGGCGCTTGGCTGCATCCAGCCAATATCATCACCCATGATGAATACAATATTGGGTTTGGATGTATCGGCGACGGCAGCACCGCCGAGCAGAGGTGCAATAGCAAGTGTTAAGGATAACAAGGTTGTTTTCATGGTTGCTCTCCAAGTTGTACAACAACCCCCCAAGACGGTTGAGTCTAGTCCAAGACTTCAAAACCGTGACGCAGGGCGGGAGAGTCGCGACTCAGTGAGCGAAACTGTAGAAAATAGGGTGTTTACTGACGCTTAAGAGGCCAGCTCACGCCCCCCGACGGGCAATCCGGCAGGTCAGGTGAGATGGAGAGTGGGGGAGCAGCAGGTGGAAAACACAGAAGGCTGAAAGCAAAAAGGCCCCAATAATTGGGGCCTTTTAGATGCGAATATGGCGGAGGCGATGGGATTCGAACTCATGGACCTGTTACAGTCGACGGTTTTCAAGTATGCCGTAGGACAGCTTTATAGTGCTTCCCACTCCTTTGGTAAGCTTCTCCAACCCTTGTAGTTCAAGCACTTAAGTCGCTTGCATGTTTGTTGTAGGTTGTCCTAGCTTTACCCAGCCTGCTTACAATACGCTCACTAGCGTGAAAAGCAGATGCGGCCGGCAGCTGCGCTAACAGCCCCGACCGCGTGGTCAACCTCCTTCTATTCCAAGGAAGCCAACATGCTCATAGTAACCACAGTTGCGCTGCTCGCGCACGTCCGCGAGGTGTCGCATGCCTAAGCTGACGAAGTCATTCGTTGATAAAATCGAAGCACCTGCCGACGGATACGCCCTGCACTGGTGTAGCGAAACCAAGGGCTTTGGCCTGCGGTGCACCGCAGCTGGGAAAGTCACCTACATAGTTCAAGGTCGGGTGCGTGCCAAATCAGCCCGCATCACAATCGGACCGCATGGTGTCTTCACTGTCGACCAAGCGCGGGAAGTCGCTCGTGAACATCTTCGTAGCATGCGTATGGGTATTGACCCACGCGAGACGGCAAAGGAAGAAGCTGCCGCTAACGTGACGCTGCGGGAGGTTGCAGATGCCTACATGCGTGATCGCCCATTGAAGGAAAGCAGCAAGAGCGAAATTGACCGTCATGTGACTACGACATTTGACGCATGGCAGAAAAAGCCCATTACCTCTATCCGTCGTGAGGCAGTCACGAAGCGCTTCAATGAGATGAAGACCAAGGGCTTGCGGGGCGATGGTCCAGCACCCGCGCAGGCAAATCAGAGCTTCTCTGTGTTGCGGGCGCTCTTCAACTACGCGATTCGCGAATACCGAAAGCCAGATGGCTCGCCTGTCATCACAGATAACCCTGTCGATGTCCTCTACAAAAAATGGACTCCGATCAAGCCCCGCACTAGCCGCGTTCCAGACAGCAAGCTAGGGGCAGTGTGGTCACACCTGCAACAAAGCCGCGAGGTTGCGTACAACCGTGACACCCTTGCTAGCCTGGACCTTGTCATGTTCCTAATGCTAACTGGTGCGCGCATCGGCGAGGCGTCCGCTCTCACATGGGACAGGGTTAATCTCGAAGAGGGTTGGTGGCATATTCCCGATCCGAAGAACTCGAACCCAGTATGGCTGCCACTGTCGACACAGGCAGTGGAGCTATTGACCACACGCCAGCGCATCGAGGGCAGCTCCTTCGTTTTCACATCCTGGGGGAAGTGCGGCCACCTCAAAGACCCGCGAGATACGATGAAAAACCTGTCTGTCGTTGCAGGCACGAAGATCACGCCCCACGACTTGAGACGCACGTTCACCACGATAGGAGTTGCCACATGTGGCATCGACTTGCACAAGGTGGAGCTATTGACGAACCACGTACCGAAGGGCGTGACCGCGCGGCACTATTTAGAAACCTCGCACCTTCAATATCTCAAACCCGAGGTACAACGTATTGCCGACTGGATTGCTGAGCAAGGCCGTATTGCGCGGATGATCGCTGATGGTGAAAACGTGATTCAACTACACGCGAGTTAACCTTCGTTTACGCCCGTTAAGGTACTAAAAAATAAACAAAAAAAATCAGTTGCACCGTCACCACAGAGCGCCGTAAAGTTGGCCCTACTTAAGCCTACCCCACGCAATCTGGGGTAGGTTGCGCAACACTGGGGGCGGGCGAGGCAAAAACCCAGAAACTTAAAGACTTGAGCCGGTGCAGTAAGGGTGAGAATCCCCCAGGACCCGGACACCCCCGCAACCGTCTGGGGCAGGTGATCACACAAAACTCGATGGACAAGCATTCTCCGTGCTGGCGCTAAGATGCTCAGCAAGGTAAGTCTACGAGCCCTATCACATGACCTCAGCACTCGCCTTAAAACTTCTTACAAATAACGAAACTGCCTACCTGCTTGGCCTTAAAGCCAACACACTCGAAATATGGCGCACCCAAGGCAAGGGGCCCCAATTTCGCAAAATTGGTCGAGCTATTCGTTACGTTGAGTCTGACGTTATTGCTTGGATTGACGCTCAGACCTGCACCAGCACCAGCCAGTACTCGACGCCGTTCTGCGCTGGCCGCCTAGCCGCAATTTAACCTACGACTTACCGCATATATGGCGTTCGCTCGAGCGCTAACGGAACTGCGCCGCGAGATGTGCCCCAGCCACATCTATTCGCGTAAGCACAGTGCAACAAAAAGCGGCCTTGGGGGGCCGCTAAAAGGAATTACTTGATGAACATCCCCTATATGAACTCTAGCCACAGCGCCGCATTTGATAACTTGCAGGCTCCCCATAACGGCACCAGCGCGACGCAGCAGACTCCCCAGTACCCTTGCCCTGATTCTGATCAAGCTGTGCAACGGCCAAGCGCAACGGCGCCCCTTTCACTCGGTCTAGCATGGCCACCCGGCTTTGCAGGAGAAATTGCTCGTTATATCTACGACACAGCAATTCGCCCCGTCCCAGAAGTGGCTATCGTTGGGGCTATGGGTTTGCTGGCCGGAATCTGCGGTAAGTCTTGGACAACCCCAGGAAAACCGACTGGCTTAAATCTTTACATAGTCTTGGTCGCGCGAAGTGCTGTTGGCAAAGAGGCCATGCATGACGGCATTTCAAAACTCATGGGCATGGCAACAAAGAGTGCTGATATGACGCTAGCCCGACAGTTTGTTGACTTCAGTGACTATGTATCGGGACAAGCCTTGCAGAAGGCTGCGGCTTCAAATCCGTCCTTCGTGAATGTGACTGGTGAGTTTGGGATGCGGCTAAAGCAAATCGCTGGAAGCTCAAAAAGCCCTGACTCACCGATGCAAAACCTCAGGCGAGTTTTGGTGAATTTGTATTCCAAGTCCGGGCCTGACTCTGTTGCTGGCGGTCTCGGCTATAGCGATAAAGACAAAAATATTGCAAGCGTCAGCGGAGTGGCATATAGCTTAATAGGTGAGACAACACCTGGCACCTTCTATGAACTAATTACACCCGACATGATGGCTGACGGCTTTATGTCACGCTTTTGCGTTGTTGAGTACAAAGGTGAGCGCCCGCCTAAAAATCAGTATGCAGAACAATACTCAAAGGCTGAGCCAACAAATATTATTACTATCCTACGAAACTTGATGCTGCATTCTATAACGCTGCAACAGCGTGACATGACGCACCAAGTGATATGTGAGCCTGATGGGTGGCTGGCGCTCGAATCATTTGAGTCTGAGGCTGACATAAACATCATGAAGGCAGGTGATGACGAATCAAAGCGGCAGATGTGGAATCGTGCTTATCTAAAAGCTCTTAAACTGGCATCACTTTTGGCTACATCACAGAACCCATTGAACCCGGTTATCACCACAGTGCAGGCGCAATGGGCCATTGATTTTATCCGCCGGGATATTGCTTCATTTTCAGGAAAGCTCGATGAAGGTGATATCGGTGACAGCGATGATATATTAGAAAAGAAAATTCTAGCGATAGCGAAAGAATACCTCGAAACCCCGTGGCACGAACTACCAAAATCCGCAGCAGGAATGTCGCTCTGTCATAATTACAACATCATTGCACGAAAGTATATTCAAACCAAGACCGCGAACGTCGCCGCCTTCAGAAACAATCGCAACGGAGCAACAAAGGCAATGGATCTAGCCATATCATCTTTGGTCAAGTCCGGGTATTTTGCGGAGGTTCCGAAAATCGAAGTTCATAAAAAATGCGATTTTCATGGGCAGGCATACCGAGTTCTGGACTTGCCCGGTTTTTCAAGGCCGGAGCCAAAGCACTGGATGGATAAGGTGATAGATGACGCAAACAATAAAACACCCTGACCACATGCTCTTTTAAACTCGATGGCACGGGCTTTAAAGGGTAAGCCTTCCGCGAGTTGTAAGTTTTAGCTCGCCAATATTTCGGCGCGCAAATGCATTTGCGCCCTTAAACGTTTGAAGGAATTTGCCTGTCTGAGCCTTAAAATTTAAGCCTGTCTTGTTTTTTCCTTAAACGCGCCCAGCCTAGTATTTGCGCGGCCTAGCAGTAATAGTTTAATAACTTTAAAGGTTTAAGGGGGGGTGTATTGTTATTGCTGTTTTGGGGGCTTTTTAGGGCTAGGCTAGCTTAAACCTAAAACCCCAAACTTTCGGCAGCCGGACTACCATGGGCGCCGGGCAGAACTTCAAACAGCCCCAGAACCAACAAACCCTGTGGCAACTGTAATATGCTCCCCGCTACCCTTGCCTTGAGCCCGGCCCGATCGGCGCGCTACGGGGCTGGCTGGGAGCCTGCTCAGCATATACAACCGGCCCCACGCACTGGCCGGTGGGAGGCGCGCGCAAGCCCCTGTGGTCAAGCGGCATTGACGTTGCGCTTGTTCAACCCGTGATACTTGCGCCACTGATACAGTTCGATTGCTGCATTGTTCTGGTTCCAGCCTTTCTGAAGTGCCGCTGCTTTAACATCCTTCACTGGCTGGTCACCTTCGGCATCAAGCCAATCCCACACATTGCCGCAGAGGGTGCCAGACCTTGGCCGCTTGATCCCGTTTTGTACCTCCGGGGCGCCTTTGACATCGCGAGCGGCTGCTGTGGTCACGACAGGTTCAAGCTCAACAGCCTTGACCTTCCATCCGAACTTAACTTCGCTACCTTTCTTATGAACGGTAATGTCTAAGCGCTCACTCGGGACACCTGTAGCAGCAAGGCCAGCGCGGCGGGCGTTTTCACGCTTCGTATAGGTCGTCTTCGATTCCATCATTGTTTCTCGTTCATTTATTGATGGGGCAACGCTAAGACGCCGCGTCAAGCCTCTGCAACGAGCGCTTGCTATATCCCGTCTAATTATCCGCATCAAGAACTGAGTCTTGATTGAATTTCTCCATCAGATTTAGGAACAGCAAACTGTAAATACGATGCGGCTAATACAAGGATGTGAGCTAACTGCCTGTTAATTAACAAATAGTTTTGTAGATGTCCTGCAATTACCTGTAACTTGTTACCACACCGTAAACAACCACTAATAACTCTAGGGCTCCTTCCATGGAAATTCTTTCGCACGTAACCCCATCTCTTCACCCCATGAATATTTCTTCCGTGCCGGGATATAATGAAGAGATCGCACCGCACTTAGCCACTGCGGTTGAGGCGTTAGATACCGCGTATCAAGGTGTCGATGCTATCCATAAGGCGCGTCAGGGCGCTGCTACCAACCCTACTATGAACGACGCGGGTCGGTTGCTGGTAGTTGCAGATTTTGCAGAAAAGCATCAGTTTTCTATAAATAAAAAGTTTGATCATTCTATGACGGTTCTAAAGAAAAATATTGATGCAATTGAAGTCATGCTTAATACCCCGCTGGTGCAAAGTAGGGCGGATGGAATAACTGCTGAGATTCGTGCGCACGTGAAAGGGCTATCTGTCGAGGAACGACACAAGTTCTTAAATGAAGGGCGGCCGCAAAAACTGAGTGCAACACCTGACCATTTCGGTACGGTGTTGCCCTTATGTCCTATCACGAACTCAGTATCGAAGAACGCGTCACTATCCAACTCGGTTTGGCCCAAGGCTTTAGTCAGCGAAGGATCGCCCGCTTGATCAACCGAGCGCCCTCGACCATAAGCCGAGAGCTACGTCGTAACCGGGAGGGAGGTAGCCGCTATTTGGTGCGAACTGCTCAGCAACGGATGCAGGTTCGCCGTCGTCTCTGTCGGCCCAAACGTAAGCTACTGCCGGGCAGTGAGCGGCTGGAGTTAGTGGCCCATATGCTGCGTGAGCGTTTGTCTCCTGAGCAGATTAGCGGCAAGCTGCGCAGCATGAACATACCCAGCCTCAAAGACGCCTACGTCTGCCGCGAGACGATCTATACCGCGATCTACGCCTTGCCGGTCGGTGAGCTGCGCAAGGAGCTGATCATCTGCTTGCGCCAAGGTAAGACCTCCCGTAGGCCGCGCTCTGGTGGAGTGGATCGGCGCGGCCAGATCCCCGAGATGGTCAGCATTCATGTGCGACCACCGGAGATTGAAGACCGGTTAACCCCGGGGCATTGGGAAGGCGATCTGATCAAGGGCAAAGCCAACGCCTCGTCTGTAGGCACCTTGGTGGAACGTACCAGCGGCTACTTGATGTTGGTGAAAATGAACGATGCGACAGCGACCTCTGCGATGGAAGGCTTTTGTGCTGCGCTCAATCGCATGCCGCTGGCGATGCGTAAAAGCATGACCTACGACCAGGGCCGGGAGATGGCGAGACATATCGAAATCACGCAGAGGACCGGTGTGGCGATCTATTTCTGTGATCCGCACAGCCCTTGGCAGCGCGGGAGTAACGAAAATATTAACGGACTAATCCGCCAATACTTGCCCAAGGGGACTGACTTGTCAGTCCACAGCCAGGAAGAGCTTGATGCCATAGCGCTGCAATTGAACATGCGCCCACGCAAACGCTTCGATTTTAAATGTCCAATCGAAGTGATGGGTCAAGTAATGCAAAAGGCCATCGCTATGCGGCATGATGGCCCGACTTCAAATCAATAACCGTGTTGCACTCAGCTCCTGCAACCGCCAAGCTTTAAAAAATGGTGACAAACAAACTCTTGGCTCTGTACTAGGGGCTCCGGCATATCTGAGCGGTATCAGCCATGAGGAGCAGCAAGCTCGCACGCGTATGTACCATCGAAGCAATGCGCCAGAAGCTGTACAGCGGCTGGAGGCGACAAAGGCTGCATATGAAATGCTTGGCAAGGTTGGTGGGTTGGTCCACACCGAAATTGAAAAAGCTATGGGGGCGTCCTGGTCAAAGGTTAACAACGTACGCACCGCTAAGCAGCGCGCGGAGGCACCTTTCAAATGAGCCACCTGCAACCGGACTGCAAATTACAAGAAGGGGCAGAAAATGCCCCTTCGACCACTCCTGAATGGCTCCAGCAACACCAACAAGATACCGCCGGTGAACAGGCGACTCGAGGTCTTTGGCAGCCCGGCCAAAGCGGCAACCCGAAGGGTCGGCCCAAAGGTGCCAAGAACAAACGGACGCTTCTTGGAGAGGAACTGGAGAAGAAAGGCGCCGAGGTTGCAGCTGTGGTTATTGAGGCGGCATTGGGCGGCGACATGCACGCGGCAGGCTTGGTACTGGCTCGCTTAGCGCCGCCGTTACGTTCTCAGTCGCCGCTGGTTCAGTTCGACCTTGATCGCAACCTGACTCTCACCGAGCAGGCGGGGCAGGTCATCGCAGCTGTGGCTGATGGTCAGCTATCGCCGGATGCCGGGAAAATGTTGCTCGATTCGCTGGCAGCCTACGCAAACATGCGAAACGTAGATGAACTCGCCCACAAACTCGAAGAGATTGAGCGGCGACTTGGAATAGGGGAGCCGTCATGACCAACACACAGCTAGGTTCGCTGATTTTTTGGGTCCAAGAAAGCACAAGGTATTCAATCGTCGGGGCCATTAATGGGCAGTGCCCCGATGCCATCGAAGTGCACGATTTTGAGTCTGTCGAGGCACCCGCAGTGGTCCGCACCATCGTTCTAGAAGCTAACGAATCTGCCCACAGCATCTGGCAGCGAGCGCTCGACACGATGCAGAGCTTTAAGCGCACGCGCCCCTTTAATGCTTCCCAAACGACACAGGGGCTTTTCAGATTTCGCTACAACGAAACCGTGCAGCCAGCTGAAGCAGAGGCCAATGACTGCTATCGAAACCTACGGCATGAGGCTGTGTGGAATACCAGAAACGGCGCAACTGAAGAGATCAGGCAGTCATCTAAAGCCGCGCTACAGGACCTGGCTGAGCAAGCCAACGCGTCAATCCTTGAGCGAACGCTGGCAAATCTTGAAGTTACTTCGCTTTGCGGTCTGCTGACTCATTCAGAGAAACGTGCATTCGAACAGTGGGCAGAGGAACACCGCGCGGCTACGCCAATTGGAGATTCGGAGTCGCTCAATAGGATCGGGAGGCAGTTAGCGCTTCGGGTGCTGAAACTGCTCGAAGGTGCCTCGCATACCATGGTCACGCTGCAATGAAAGCTCGTATTCCTGCATCAATGTGGGCAAAGATTCAAGCTATCTCAAGCGCCTTGGAAAACACTCCCATCGCGCTCAGAAGCCGGGCCTTTGCCCGCTGGAGCAAGGAAGGTTGGGTAGAAATACTACCGCTGGACGATTGGGAAGCTGTGGCCACAGCTCAGCAGGACAAGCTCGTAGCGGAGGCGCGCGAAACCAGCCCTGAACCAGCAGTAATAACCGGGCACGATCCGCAAAACGTGAGCCACAAATACAGGTAAGTCCGCACCGTCAATCCAACGAACGAATAACCTTGAGTTATTCGTTCACAACCGCACGGCGGCATGCCCCGCCTAGGAAGACCCATGCCATCCACGCGGTGCGTAAGCACTGCGTAACCCGTCAGCTGCTTTTACTCGGTCGGTACAGGCGCAGGTTTAGGTGTAGGTGTAGTTTTGGCCTTTGAAGGTGTCATCGCATCCACGGCCCTTCCCGCAAGGTCCTTCACTTGTTCGGCAAAACCCGGAACGGCTCTGATTGCTTGCTTCACAACGTCTGACGAGGCAAGTTCATGCCAAGGACTTCCATGGCTATCAGGTTCTACGAGTCGGAGAGGAAGCTCATCGAACCGAGCAAGCGCAGATGTAAGTAGTTTCGCCTCCATTTCTTTATCAAACCCAGCAGCTTCTCGCCGGAAACCTTCATACGCGCGCGAAATGGATGCCTTGAAGGCATAATCTTCGGCAAGCCTGAATCTTTGTCCTATCTGCTTTGTAGCCAACCATGAAAACCAAACAGGCGCGCCAACCGATAGCAGTGACAGTAGCAAATTCAGTGTAACTACCGATGTCGATATGTTTGGAATTTGGAAGAGTTCTGAAAGCGTGTGAAGCTGATTGGAGCCGAAGTAGCTACCCCCCACAAGGGCAACGGCAAGTCCAGCAACCCAGAACCACATCGACTTGGATAGAGCTATAGAGCGCTCGCTAAATGCGGCCGCCAGCCCAACGCTTGTCGCTGCGGAGTAGGCTGTTTCGCAGCGCTTCAGCACGGCTTCCGCGTCCTCAGCACTTTTTTTCAGCAGACGATCAAGTTCGTCGGCATGCTCTCGAAGCGCTAGGATACGGGCTTGATCTTTGGCGGCTGCCTGAGCAAGGCCGTCGATCGTATTCTGCGCCTCAGACAACTGCTCCAAGTCGGCTGGAAGCTGATCAGCCGCGTTGTAAGCCTGCTCGATCCTCTCAACCATTGAATTTAGATCAGTAGTGCGCGGGTCTAACGCCTTGACTCGCGACTCCATAGCCCGTAGCTGCACAGTCAATCTACGGATTCTTGCTTGCGCCTCCGCGCGTTCGTCTGCCTTCAAGACAGGCTCAAGAGCCTTGCGCAGCCCCGACAACGTGAGCATGTAGGCAGGAATCGCATTTGCAGCGCTGCCCCAAAGATTTGGAATTGTGTGCTGGTGAAGATGAACTATGCGTCGAGCATAGTCCCTGATTCGGGCTTCAGAGTCCCCAAGGGTGTCAGTTTCATTTTCATCGATCATATCGATGATTGACTGCGCTTCTTCGACCAGCTCTGATCTTGTAAGTCCCGCGAACGACCAGTTGGAATGCGCGTTCCCGAATGGCTCGTCGTTTGGTACTACGGCTTTTATTTGTGCAATCACAGCTACTAGCTGGGTCTGAATAGCTACCAACGCTTCGTGCATTCCATGTCCCCTATGTCAATACGCCATTAGGTACGGATCAATCAAAAAACTCAATACCTATGAGCAGAATAGGGATCACAGGCTGCTTACAATCTGCTTACCGTAGTTTTTTCGCACAAAAAAATGCCCCCAAGCTTTGGAGGCACTTTTGGAGCATCTAGCGAGCAGTGTGCGCCACGTGTGGTGCTGAAATAGCGCGTAAGTGCTTGTTTTGTAAAGGGAAAGCCAGAAACGACAAAGCCCTGAATAATCAGGGCTTTGTCGGTACAAATATGGCGGAGGCGATGGGATTCGAACTCATGGACCTGTTACAGTCGACGGTTTTCAAGACCGTTGCCTTAAACCACTCGGCCACACCTCCGTTTGTGTTGCGGGCGCCATAATACCTGAATGAAACACACTGTCAAACTCTCTGCATAGCTTGTTACAGAGCGTCTGTTATGATCTTTGCGACTGAACGTTTCAAACCAACAGGAGTGTCGCCATGCGCGAACAGGATTACGCAGTTAATAACAGCGTGCAGGCTGAGCAGCTAGAGGTTAGCCGCGTCCTGCGCAACACTTACGGCTTACTCGCTCTCACCCTCGCATTCAGCGGCGTGATGGCGTTTGTCGCTCAGCAGATGCGCGTCGGTTACCCGAACGTGTTCGTAGTGCTGATCGGCTTCTACGGCCTTTTCTTCCTCACCAACAAACTCCGTGATTCTGCCTGGGGCCTGGTTTCTGCTTTTGCCCTGACCGGTTTCATGGGTTTCCTGCTCGGCCCGATCCTCAACCGTTACCTGGGAATGCAGGGCGGCGCTGAAGTGGTCAGTTCGGCGTTCGCGATGACGGCGCTGGTGTTTGGTGGTCTGTCGGCTTATGTGCTGATTACCCGCAAGGACATGAGTTTCCTGGGCGGTTTCATCACGGCAGGCTTCTTCGTGCTGCTGGGTGCGACGCTGGCGAGCTTCTTCTTCCAGATCAGCGGCCTGCAACTGGCGATCAGCGCAGGTTTCGTGCTGTTCTCCTCGGTCTGCATTCTGTACCAGACCAGCGCCATCATTCAGGGCGGCGAGCGCAACTACATCATGGCGACCATCAGCCTGTATGTATCGATCTACAACCTGTTCATCAGCTTGTTGCAGCTGTTCGGCATCATGAGCCGCGATGATTAATCGAAGGCTTTAAGTAAAAAACCCGCTCAGGCGGGTTTTTTATTGCCTGACATTCAGGTCATTCAGTCAATGACAATGCTGCCATCGGCCTGCTGGCGGTAGATGGTGTAGGGCAGCAACAAGGTGTCGAGCGCGCCGGACAGGAGTACGTCAATCAGCACGACGGCTGGAGCATCGGTGTGGTCTTGTGCATCCAGCCCTTTTTTCAGAGGTGCATTCAAACTGCAAAAATCATAACTCACACCGCTATAGATTCGCGGTACTGCACCACAATAGCTCTTCTGTTCCTTGAGACTGGTCGCAGCCACTTCGTCACCGCGCACCACCGTTTGAATCGTGCCACAGCCCGCCAGCAGTAGCGCCGCGAGTAGCATCGCCTGAGTTTTCATATACCGCCAATCCTTCGCCGGAAACCCTCAATCTACGCCATTGGCAAACAAACATCACTCATGCCATCGGTGGCAACCGGCGTTTGACCGGGGTCTTCTTGACGATCGCCGTGTTGGTTTCGGCGTGGGTATTGAGGCGGTCGAGGAGGGTGTCCAGTTGTTCCATGGAGCGCACGTGCAGGCGCGCGATGAAGCAGTCGTCGCCCGTGACTTTGTCGCACTCGGTGAATTCGGGGATCGCCTGAATCTGTCGCTCCACTTCCTGTAATTGACCCGGCAGCGGGCGAATCCGCACGATGGCCTGGAGTTGATAGCCAAAGCATTTTGGATCGATTTCCACGGTGTAGCCTTTGAGCACACCCCGCTCTTCGAGGCGGCGCAGCCGTTCGGCGACACTGGGCGAGGACAAGCCGCTGAGGTGTGCCAGCGCCTTGAGCGAGCGCCTCGAGTCTTCCATCAATGCGCTGATCAGCACTTGGTCGATGTCGTCGGTCATGGCGAAACCCCTGTAAGGCAATTGATTGAAACCACCTTGATAAAAAAGGCAGAAATCGAGTTTAGCCTGCTTTTTGCGCTGGAGAAGCGCCCCGGTGGATTGGCATACTTTGCGCTCAAACACAGGAGTCTGAAGATGGACAAATCAATACGTCGCGGTTCATTTGAGATGACCACCGCCATGCTGATCTCCGGGACCATCGGCTGGTTCGTGCTGGTGTCCGGGCAACCGGTACTGGACGTGGTGTTTTGGCGCTGCCTGTTCGGGGCGGGCACCTTGCTGCTTATTTGCAAGGCCTTCGGCTTTTTGCGTCCTGACATTCTGACCCGTACCACGTTCCTGCTGGCAGTGCTCAGTGGCGTGGCAATTGTCGGCAACTGGGTGCTGTTGTTTGCGTCGTATTCGCGCGCCTCAATTGCCATTGGTACGGCGGTGTACAACGTTCAGCCGTTCATGTTGGTGGGCCTGGCTGCATTGTTCCTCAACGAAAAGATCACCTTGCAGAAGCTGTTCTGGCTGGGCATTTCGTTTCTCGGGATGCTGGCGATTGTCAGTGCGCATGGCGGGCAGGGCGAGAGCGGCAATGATTACCTGATGGGGATTGGCCTGGCGCTGGGCGCGGCCTTCCTTTATGCGATTGCCGCGCTGATCATCAAGCGCCTGACCGGTACGCCGCCGCATCTGATCGCGTTGATCCAGGTCTGCACCGGGGTGCTGATGCTTGCGCCGTTCGCGCACTTTTCCGCTCTGCCGCAAGCGCCGAGTGCCTGGGCCAGTCTGGTGACGCTGGGCATCGTTCACACCGGTGTGATGTATGTGCTGTTGTACGGCGCGATTCAAAAGCTGCCGACCGCATTGACCGGAGCGTTGTCGTTCATCTATCCGATAGCGGCGATTTTTGTCGACTGGTTTGCCTTCGGCCATCGCCTCGCGCCCCTGCAATGGCTCGGCGTGGCGGCGATACTGCTGGCTGCCGCGGGGATGCAACAGGGCTGGGGCTTCAAATCGCGAAAGTTAGCGGCACAGTAAGCGTCAGATGTTCCAGCGCGGCGCGGTCTTGGCCAGTCGCTGGCGCATTTCACCGATGTTAGAGGCGAACTGACGGGTCAATAACCAATAGCCGTCCAACAGGCTGTAGACCGGCGCTTCAAGGCTTGAGGCAGGTGGTAGGTCGACGGGACGGCTCAGCCGTTGGGACGCGCCGGTTTTCAAGGCCCTCGCCATCCCTCTGAGTTGCATGCGGATTTGCCGATGTTCCGCGGTCATCGCTGATTGCAGCTGCGCCATGCCATGCGGGTCGCAGGCATCCGGGCGGGTGTTGCCGAGGATTTCCAGGGTGCTGACGCACATCCTCAAGTTGCGCTGAATGGCATCCAGTTCGGTCATGGAGATTTTCACTTCCTTGGACACTGACGGCATCAGCGAGCGCAATTGCACCATCACGGTGTTCAGGCGTCCCATGAGTTTGAGGTGTTCATCATCGCTGACGGGCTCGCCATTGATGATACGTCCGTAGATCGTCGCGCAATCGCGCAGCGCATCGGCCAGGTTGTAGCGCCAGGAAAACACCGCATACAGTGGTAGCGCGAAGGAAAACGCCAGCGCCAGCGCGATGCCGATCAGAATGTCCACCGCGCGCCACAGGCCAGCAGTGACCGCGTTGTCGCCATGTCCCGCAACGATAAACACGGTGATGGCGGCCAGCAACGCTGTGTAACCGCCCTTGCCAATGGCGTGATAGGAGAAAAACCCGCACACCACCGACATGGCGAAATAAGTCAGCCAAGGCATCCCGAGCCAGGCCTGTTGCACGACCAGCACCAGACCGACTCCCGCCCCGATCAAAGTGCCAATGGCCCGCTCGGCGGCTTTTTTGCCGATATTGCCGTGATGCTGTAAGCCACCGATCACCACCAGCATCGTCACCGACGCCCATTCGCCATGGGGCAAATGGATGCCGGTGGTCAGCAGGATTGTCGCCAGCAATCCGAGCGAGACTCGCACCGCGTGGATCAGTTTGGCGTTGCGATAGCGCCGATACGGGTCCAGCAACGGACGCAGCAATCGGCGCAGCAGCGGTGGCAATCGTTGGCTGAAGGTGCTCAGTCGCTGTGTCCTCAGAAAATATAATCAGTGGTCAGGAAGCTTGAGCTGCGTCCGCTGATGATCTCGCTGATGAGGTCTTTGTTGGTTTCCTGGAACTTGGTGGCAACCAACGTCCGGATAGAAAACACCCGCAACGCATCATGCACCGACAACGTGCCCTCGGCCGAGTTCTTGCGGCCGTTGAACGGGAAGGTGTCCGGGCCACGCTGGCATTGGGCGTTGAGGTTGATGCGCCCGACCTGGTTAGCGAACGTGTCCACCAGCCGGCCGACCGCGACCGGGTTGGTGCCGAAAATACTCAGCTGCTGGCCGAAGTCCGATTCCAGGACGTAATCGATCACCGTGTCCAGATGGCGGTACGGCACAATCGGGATGACCGGACCGAACTGTTCTTCCTGATAGATGCGCATTTGCGGGGTCACGGGGTACAGCACCGCCGGGTAGAAGAACGAGGCGCGGGCCTGACCGCCGTTGGGATTGACCACCTTGGCGCCTTTGCTTTCGGCGTCCGCCACCAGCGAATGCAGGTAATCGACCTTGCCCGACTCCGGCAGCGGCGTCAGTGCCACGCCGCTTTCCCACGGCATGCCGGGTTTGAGGCTGGCGAGTCTGGCGTTGAATTTCTCGATAAACGCCTCGACCACGTCTTCGTGGACAAAGAGAATTTTCAGTGCGGTGCAGCGCTGGCCGTTGAACGACAACGAGCCGGTCACCGCTTCGCTCACCGCGTTGTCCAGATCGACCTCAGGCAAGACGATGCCGGGGTTTTTCGCATCAAGGCCCAACGCCGCACGCAAACGGTGAGGTTTGGGGTGAAGTTTTTTCAGGTCGCTGGCGGCTTTGTTGGTGCCGATAAACGCGAAGATGTCGATCTTGCCACTGGCCATCAGTGCGCTGACGGTCTCGCGGCCGCTGCCGTAGATCACGTTGATCACCCCGGCCGGGAAGCTGTCGCGGAACGCTTCCAGCAGCGGACGAATCAATAGCACGCCGAGTTTGGCCGGTTTGAACACCACGGTGTTGCCCATGATCAGCGCCGGAATCAGCGTGGTGAAGGTTTCGTTCAGTGGGTAGTTGTAAGGGCCCATGCACAGGGATACGCCGAGCGGGACGCGGCGAATCTGGCCGAGGGTGTCCTGTTCCAGCTCGAAGCGGCTGGAACGGCGGTCGAGTTCCTTCAACGCATTGATGGTGTCGACGATGTAATCGCAGGTACGGTCGAACTCTTTTTCCGAGTCCTTGAGGTTCTTGCCGATCTCCCACATCAACAGCTTGACCACCGCCTCACGCTGCTCGCGCATGCGACCCAAAAAGGCTTCAACATGCTGGATGCGTTCGGCGACCCGCATGGTAGGCCACAAGCCCTGGCCACGGTCATACGCTCGGACAGCGGCGTCCAGGGCGGTCAGTGCGGTGTCGGCATCCAGTAAGGGGGTGCTGCCGAGGATCACTTGCTCGTCGCCATTAGCGCCGGTCAGATAAACCGGGCTTCGGACCTGGGCGAGAGGCCCGGACCAGGTTTTCAGTTCGCCATCGACCAGGTACTCACGCTGCTCGGTCTGGCCGTCGAGGCGGTACTTTTCCGGGATGTCAGCGTGGCTCGGGAACAGGTTGTCGAGAATATTGGTTGTGGTCATGTAGCTACCCCCTCTGGATTAGGTGATGCCTTGGTGAAACGTTTTAGCAGACCTCGGCCTCGCTTGTCATGACTCATCTTGGTGACTTGCGGCACAGCGTGATGGCGCGTGAGTTTCCCGGCACGTGGGTCATGGCCTCAGAAGCCTCCTTTGTTGGCCGCCAATGCCCTCAACCTGCCCACGTCGGGTGCCTTAGTGTTGAACTCTCCTTGATCACAACAAAAACAGTGCATCCGGCTGACCGGGCACCCAATGAGAGAAACGTCATGCGGGCACGCCGATTCACAGAAAAGCCTAGCCTTTGTTTTGCCCTGATGGGGTGCGTCTTCGCGGTGTTGCTCGCGGGGTGTGGCAAAGAAGAGCCGAAAAGCCCGGCCACGTACAGCGAAGCGGCCACCGCCCGGCCCGCCGACACCGAGCTGGCGCAGGTCTATGACAACAGTTGCAAGCTCTGCCACGCCAACCCGGCGGCCGGGGCGCCGCTGACCGGCGACAAGAAAGCCTGGGAACCTCGGGTCATGCAGGGCGCCGACACGCTGCTCGATCACGCGATCAACGGCTACAACGGCATGCCCCCGATGGGGACGTGCATGCAGTGTTCGCAAGAACAGTTCCTGGCGCTGATTGCTTTCATGTCCAGCCAGCAAATCCAACAATAAGAACGGCAGGGTGCGATTCATGATGATGGACTTAACACGGCGTCAGTTGTTGCAACGGGCGAGTGTCATTGGTGCCTTTACCGCGCTCGGCTCAACGCCTGCGCTGGCCGAACTGTTACGCGTGCCACGGCTGATTCCGGCGTAACTGGTCGGGTGGCCAGAGTTGCCTGCCGGCGGCGCGGCTGGCACCCAAAAATCTGGATGAGTTGACCCAGGTGGTGAGTCAAGCCCCCGGCAAAATTCGCCCGGTGGGCTCGGCGCATTCCTTCAGCGCGCTGGTGCCCACCGATGGCACACTGCTGTCGCTGAGTTATTTCACCGGGTTGCTCGATCACGACACGAAAACACTGCAAGCGGAGTTCGCCGCCGGCACGCCGATGTCGCGCATGGGCACACCGCTCAAAGACATCGGCCAGGCCCTGCAAAACATGGCCCACATCGATTACCAGACCCTCGCAGGCGCGATTTCCACCTCGACCCACGGCACCGGTAAAAATTTTCAGTCCTATTCCGCCCCCGTCTGCGGCCTGCAATTGGTCACCGCCACTGGCGAGGTGCTGGACTGCGACAGCACGCGACATCCTGAGGTGTTCAGCGCGGCGCGGGTGTCGCTCGGTGCACTCGGTGTAGCCACGAAAATTCGTCTGCAAAACCGCCCGGCGTATCGCTTGAGAGAACGGCAGTGGGTCGCCAAGACCGAAGAATTACTGGAAGACCTCGACAAGAACACCCGGGAAAACCAGCACTGGGAAATGCAAGTGGTTTCCCATTCCGACGACGCCTTGTCGATTGCCCTCAACGAAACCACCGACCTGGCCACACCTGTCGTCCGTTCTGGGGGGAGCTAATGGCCGTCAATCGCCGCCACTTTCTGATCGGAACCGCAGGCGTCGGCGCATTGTTGGTGGGTGTCGGGGCGTGGTTGCGGCCAAGTGATCGAGGCGCGCCGTACAGCGATTATTTTCGTGCGCTGAACCGTGAACTCAAGGAGCACGGGCCGATGCGTCAGGTGATGCTGATCGATCTTGATCGGCTGGATGACAACATCGATGTGGTGATGCAGTCGGTCAAACGCGGCAGCAAGCATCTGCGGCTGGTGGAGAAGTCGTTGCCGGCGCCGGGGTTGCTGGCGTACATCGCCAAGCGCGCCGACACGCAGCGGTTGATGTCGTTTCATCAGCCGTTTCTCAATCATGACGCGGTACAGTTTCCCGAGTCCGACATTTTGTTGGGCAAACCACTGCCAGTGCGTTCGGCGGAACTGTTTTATCAGACGCACAAGGGGCCTTTCGACCCGTCGAAGCAATTGCAGTGGTTGCTCGATACGCCTGAGCGACTTCAACAATACCTGGCGCTCGCGCAGGGATTGGGTACGCGGTTACGGGAGAACATTGAATTGGACGTGGGCCTGCATCGTGGCGGTGTCAGTGATCTGGCTGTGCTCGGGCGGATGCTGACGCTGATCAGCCTGCACCCGCAGCACCTGGAGTTCGCCGGGTTCATGGGGTACGACCCTTTTGTCGGTATGGGTGTGCCGGGGATTCTCGGTTCGCCCGAGGAGTTGTTCACAAATGTGATGGTGATTTACAACCGCAGCGTCGACTTCACCCGTCAGCACTACCCCGGTTTGGGCATGAAGGGCTGACCCTCAACACAGCCGGCAGCCCGAGTTATCGCATGCATGAGCATGAACAGCTCAGCAGCGAAGTATCAGTGGGCCCGGCGATGCTCAAACCAACGCATTACGATTTGCCGTCGTTGGTGGAACATGTGCCTGCCGCATACATCACCACGCCGGTGTTGAAAAGCACCGGGGCGGTGAACATCCAGGCGCTGGATGACAAGTCCCGGCTGTTTTCCTGGTGGGACACCAATCAGCGCGAGACATTTTTCATCTATGGCGGTAACTGGATGGCGGAATTCGAATCGCCGCCGGGGTTGCAGAGTAACGGGGTGTACGGGCGCAGCTCGAATCAGGAAATAGTCAATGGTTCGGCGGCGGTGGGGCTTGTGGTTGAGGATCAGGTGTTTTTAAGGCCGACCCAGACGGAGTCGGTGTTGTTGCAATTTGGGGATTTGTTGGCGGTGCGGGATGGGCGGATTGTTGATACCTGCCCGCGCACCCCATCGTTAACGTCCTGACCATTGAACTGCACGGTGTGGTCGAACTGTTTGTCGTCGGTGGTTTGCTTGAGGTAATAGCCGTTCAACCCAAGCATCAAGTTTTCGGTGATTTTGTAACTGGCCGAATAGTCGAAGTGGAAAATCTGCCCTGACTCGTAATCGGTGTCTTTGTTTTTTCCGTTGAAGCTGTAGGTCGTCTTCATCGACATCTCGGTGTTTTCCGACGGCAGCCAAGTGAAGGAGAACAGCGGTTTGTAGGTGTAGAAGTTGTTGCTGGTGTTGGCCAGGCGATCGACGCTGTATTCGCCGGTCGGCACGGTGATTTCCAGCGCGGCGCCCAGGGTCAGGTTTGGGCCCATGTCCCAGAGAATGATGGGCGCGACAGTGGTGTCGCCCATGCCTTCGCGAGTGTCGTGCAAGCCGAACACCGCGACTTCCTGCTTGAGCCAGGGCTGCGCGATGTAGCCCGCCACCCGGCCACCAAATACCCGCAACGGGCTGAGGTAATCCAGACGCGGAATCACCGCCGTGGATTCGATGTCGACATCCGGCACCTTGCCGCCGAGCGAGCTGATGTTCAGCTTCGTCGATGTGTAGTGGTTGTAGTAGAGGTTGAACGCCAGCATGTTGGCCGGAAGACTGTCGGGTGACAGCGGCAACATGAAAAAACCGTCGGTGCCGGGGCCGATGTTGTCCACGCCAGCCTCGGTGGCCAGCGCCGGTTGAATGGCGCAGACGCCGGCCAGGCTGATGACCCGTAGGGGAAATCTCGTGCAGGTCGGGATCATGGGTGTACTCGTTATTATTGTTAGCGGGCTTTCCTGCGTCCGTACGAGGGCCGCAACATAGAAATAAGCTGTCTGCGCCGTACAAGTCAGGGTATTGGCGGCCATTTAGGGGGACTTCTGCGGACAGCCGTTAAACCCTGTACTAACCGAGTATTCGCGCCTGCTGGGGCCGGACGTGCGTTTTGGCTGCCTGCAAAACCGCATGGTGATCGCGGCGCATTGGCTGGACGTTCACCTGCTCAATCACCATTCCCTGGCCCTGCGTCAGGCCGTGAAACTGCTGGAGCTGGAAGCCACGCAGGTGCATCAGAAAATGGGCTTGATCCAGGCGGTGGAGAGGGCGAGTGCCCGGGACCTGACCGAAGGCAGCCACATCGAGAAAATCGCCGGCGACCTCAACATGAGCAGCCGCACCTTGCGTCGCCGCCTCACCGAGCACGCGCTGACATTCGAAACGCTGCTGGAACAAGTACGCCAGGCCCGCACGATGAGCCTGCTGGCCAACCCGGACATGTCCATCGAACGCATCACCGAAGACGTTGGCTACAGCGACGTGCGCAGTTTCCGCCGCGCCTTCAAGCGCTGGACCGGCATGAGCCCGAGCGCGTTCCGCAACGAAAGCCCCAGCCTGACCGAATAGCCGTTGTGGGTTAAACTCCGCCTCTTTTTCAAGGAGTTCATATGAGTTATTACCAGCCGGGCATTCTCGCCACCCCCGTTCCGCCTCAAGCCCGCCATATGTTCTTCGCCCTCGAATCCGCCGAAGCATTGCCGGTTGCGCTCAACAACTTGATGCAACTGGTGGACGGGAAGTCGGCTGTCGTCGGTTTCGGGGCGTCGCTAGTCAAGGCGTTGCACGCGCAGATCGATGGCCTGCGAACCTTTCCGGCGTTGACCGGCGTTGGTGTTGATAACCCGTCGACGCAACACGCACTGTGGTGCTGGTTGCACGGCGTCGACCGGGGTGAATTGCTCAATCGCAGCCAGGCCTTCGAAGCCGCTCTGGCACCGGCCCTGCGCCTGGTGCAGATGAACGAAACCTTCCGCCACATGACCGGCCACGACCTGACCGGTTACGAAGACGGCACCGAAAACCCGCACGACGAAGACGCTGTCGCCGCTGCACTGTTGAGCGAAGGTACGGACGGTCTGGTCGGTGGCAGCTTTGCCGCGATCCAGCAGTGGCAACATGACCTCAAAGGCTTCCACGCGATGCCGTCCCATGAGAAGGACAACATCATGGGCCGTCGTTTGAGCGACAACGAAGAACTCGACGATGCGCCGGTCTCGGCTCACGTCAAACGCACCGCCCAGGAAAGCTTCGCGCCAGAGGCATTCATCGTCCGTCGTTCGATGCCATGGATCGAAGGTGATCGCGCGGGCCTGATGTTCCTTGCGTTCGGCTTTTCCCTCGACGCCTTTGAAGCGCAACTGCGGCGCATGAGCGGTCTGGAAGACGGCATCACAGACGGCTTGTACCGCATCAGCCGACCGATCACCGGTGGCTACTACTGGTGCCCACCGCTCAAGGACGGTCAGCTGGACCTGCGCGCCTTGCGCATTGGCTAACGAACAGGAGGTGAACATGGACGTGGTGCGTTGGGGCATGATCGGTTGTGGCAGTGTCGCCGAGCGCAAGAGCGGGCCTGCCTTTTACAAGGCCCCCGGCTCGGCGTTGGTGGCGGTGATGGGGCGGCGTATGGACGCGGTGACGAATTACGCCACACGCCATGGCATCGCCCGGGTGTACACCGACGCGCAAGCGCTGATCAATGATCCCGAGGTGGACGCGGTGTACATCGCCACGCCGCCCGACAGTCATCACGCGTACAGCCTGTTGGTGGCCGCCGCCGGCAAACATTGCTGTGTGGAAAAACCGATGTCGCTGAATGCCGGGCAAAGCCGCGAGATGCAAAAGGTCTTTGCCGGCGCCGGATTGCACCTGTTCGTTTCCTACTACCGGCGCTCGCTGCCGCGCTTCCAGCAAGTGCGTCAGTGGCTGGAAGCGGGGCGGATCGGCGAGGTCCGGCACCTGACCTGGACGCTGACCAAAGCCCCGTCGCCAGTCGATCTGAGCGGTGCATACAACTGGCGCACGGACCCGGGCATTGCCGGTGGCGGTTACTTCGCTGACCTCGCCAGCCACGGGTTTGACCTGTTCCAGTACCTGCTCGGCGACATCACCGACGTCGCCGGTTTCACCGCGCGACAGGCCGGGCTGTATACCGCCGAAGATGCTGTCAGCGCCAGTTGGCGGTTTGCTTCGGGCGCAACGGGTATGGGCTGCTGGAACTTCGTGGCGGATCGTCGCGAGGACCGGGTCGAGGTGATCGGCAGCCAGGGCCGGATCAGTTTTTCGGTGTTCGATGAGCACCCGGTGCAGCTTCACACGAAAGAACATATCAGCCTGCACATCGATCATCACGAACACATCCAGTGGCATCACGTGCTGGGCATGAACGCGCATATTCGTGGGCAAACGCAGCATCCGGCGGTGGCGGCGCAAGCGTTGAAAACCGACTGGGTGATGGACCAGATCCTCAAGCGAGGCTGAACTTGTGGGAGCTGGCTCGCTCCCACAGGGAATAGCGTTGCGAATCTAACCTTATGCTCAAACAGTATTTCTCAACCTGCGCACACTCTCTCTAAGATCACGTCATAACTCGTTATAACAAGTGATCGCCATGACTGATAACGTTCTATCCCTCAGCCCTCTTTCCAACAGCAGTATCCCTCTGCACACCCAACTGCGCGACGTACTGCGCGCCCGCATCCTCGACGGGGAATACCCGCAAGACAGCCAGATGCCTTCCGAAAGCGAACTCGGCGCGTTGTTCAAAGTCAGCCGGATCACCGTGCGCCAGGCTCTGGGCGATCTGCAAAAAGAAGGGCTGATCTTCAAGATTCACGGCAAAGGCACCTTCGTCGCCAAACCGAAAACCTTCCAGAACGTCAGCACCCTGCAAGGCCTGGCCGAGTCCATGACCGGTCGTGGCTACGAGGTGATCAACCGCCTGCGCAGCTTCAAATTCGTCGCCGCCGACAAACTCGTCGCCGAGCGCTTGCAGGTCGCTGAAGGTGAAACCGTGGCACAGATCAAACGGGTGCGGCTGATCAACCGCGAGCCGATCTCGCTGGAAATCACCTACCTGCCCAAAGCCCTCGGCGAACGGCTGGAGAAGGCTGATCTGGTCACCCGCGACATTTTCCTGATCCTCGAAAATGACTGCGGTCTGGCCCTCGGCCATGCCGATCTGGCCATCGACGCGGTGCTGGCCGACAGCGACCTGACCCACGCGCTGAACGTCGAACCGGGCTCGCCGATCATGCGCATTGAGCGGCTGACCCACGATGCCAGCGGCCAACCCGTGGACTTCGAACACCTTTACTACCGGGGTGATGCCTTTCAGTACCGCTTGCGGATCGACCGGCAAAAAGGGGGGCAGGCATGACGCACAGCTCAATAACCAGAAGCATTTTGGAGCAGGAATACGACATCGTCGTGATCGGTGGTGGCACCGCCGGTCCCATGGCGGCGATCAAGGCCAAGGAGCGCAACCGCGATCTGCGTGTGTTGTTGATCGACAAGGCCAACGTCAAGCGCAGCGGCGCGATCAGTATGGGCATGGACGGGCTGAACAACGCGATCATTCCCGGCCACTCGACGCCGGAGCAGTACACCAGGGAAATCACCATCGCCAATGACGGCATCGTCAATCAGGCGGCGGTGTACGCCTACGCGACGCACAGCTTTGAAACCATCGAGCAACTGGACCGCTGGGGTGTGAAATTCGAGAAGGACGAGACCGGCGACTACGCGGTGAAAAAGGTCCATCACATGGGCGCTTATGTACTGCCGATGCCGGAGGGCCACGACATCAAAAAAGTCCTGTATCGCCAGTTGAAGCGGGCGCGAGTCAGTATCACCAATCGCCTGGTCTGCACCCGATTGCTGACCGATGAAGAGGGCGCGGTCAACGGTGTGATGGGCTTCGATTGCCGCACCGCCGACTTCCATGTGATCAAGGCCAAAGCGGTGATTCTGTGCTGCGGGGCCGCCGGGCGTTTGGGGTTGCCATCCTCGGGCTACCTGATGGGCACCTACGAAAACCCGACCAATGCTGGCGACGGTTATGCCATGGCGTATCACGCTGGTGCCGAACTGGCGAACCTGGAATGCTTCCAGATCAACCCGCTGATCAAGGACTACAACGGCCCGGCCTGCGCCTACGTCACCGGCCCCTTGGGTGGTTACACCGCCAACAACAAGGGCGAACGCTTCATCGAGTGTGACTACTGGAGCGGCCAGATGATGTGGGAGTTCCACCAGGAACTCGAAAGCGGCAACGGCCCGGTGTTCCTCAAACTCGATCACCTGGCCGAGGAAACCATCCAGAACATCGAAGAGATCCTGCACAGCAACGAACGCCCGAGTCGCGGCCAGTTTCACGCCAATCGCGGGACTGACTACCGCACGCAGATGGTCGAGATGCACATCTCCGAAATCGGTTTTTGCAGCGGGCATTCGGCGTCGGGTGTGTGGGTAAACGAGCGAGCGGAAACTTCGGTCAAGGGCTTGTATTCGGCCGGTGACATGGCGGCGGTGCCGCACAACTACATGCTCGGCGCGTTTACCTATGGCTGGTTTGCCGGCAACAACGCAGCGGACTTTGTCGCCGGGCGCGAGTTTACAACGCTGGATGTGGATCAAATCGAAAGCGAAAAAGCCCGGGTTTACGCACCGCTGGACCGCGAACACGGCCTGCCACCCGCGCAAGTCGAGTACAAGCTGCGGCGTTTTGTGAACGACTACCTGCAACCGCCGAAAGTAACGAAGAAGATGCAGATCGGCCTGCAACGCTTCAGCGATATCCAGCGCGACCTCGATCAGATCAAGGCCCACAACGCCCACGAACTGATGCGCGCCATGGAAGTCAGCATGATCCGCGACTGTGCCGAAATGGCCGCCCGCGCCTCATTGTTCCGCGCCGAAAGCCGTTGGGGGCTTTACCACTATCGGGTCGATCACCCGCAACGCAACGACAGCGACTGGTTCTGCCATTGCCACCTGAAGAAGGGGGACGACGGCCAGATGACCAGTTTCAAGAAAGCCGTCGAGCCTTACATCATCCCGCTCGATGCCGAAGAAATGCAGGCCTACGACCGGCTGCGGGTCGCTGCCTTTACCGCCTGAGCCTCACTAATAGAGAACCCCCAAATGGCCTATCAACCCCAGGAAATCTTCTTCCGCTCCAACGCGCCAGTCACGGTCGACGAGGATCTTTGCATCGCCCACAAAGGCTGCACCGTATGCGTCGACGTCTGCCCGATGGACCTGCTGGCGATCAACCCGGCCACCCAAAAAGCCTACATGGCGTTCGACGAATGCTGGTACTGCATGCCCTGTGAAAAGGACTGCCCGACTGGGGCGGTGAAGGTCGAAATCCCGTATCTGTTGCGCTGAAACACAGTGCCAAGGTGGGAGCGGGCTTGCTCGCGAAGAGGCCGGCACAGCTTGCAAATCCATTGACAGAAAGGACGCCTTCGCGAGCAAGCCCGCTCCCACAAGGGATCGCAGGCAGCCGCAAATCCGAACACAGCTTGAAGCCATCCGGCAACACCGGACGCCTGATTCAAACCACCCCTCGTTTCCCACCACACCCTGATCGTGGCGGAGACGAACATCCAACAAATGATTCGAGGGGATACACTCATGTCTTTGCCAACATTGCTGCGTGCAGCATTAGCCGGTCTGGTACTGGCCTCATTCACCCTGTCGGCCTCCGCCGAAACCATCCGCATTGCCATCGGCACCCAGGACACCACCATCAATTGCGCCGCTGGCGGTCTATTGATTCGTGAACGTGGTCTGCTCGACAAATACCTGCCCCACGACGGTCCCTACAAAGACGCCAAATACGAGGTCGAGTGGAAAAACTTCACCAGTGGCGCACCGCTGACCAACGAAATGGTCGCCGGCAAACTCGACTTCGGCGCCATGGCCGATTTCCCCGGTTCGTTCAACGGCGTGGCGTTCGAAACCGCCGGTAAACACAGCCTGTTCATCAGCGTGCTCTCGGGCAGCATCAAGGGCAGCGGCAACGGCATCGTGGTGCCGAGTGCTTCGGGTGTGCAGTCGTTGGCAGAGTTGAAGGGCAAGACCATTTCCGTGCCGTTCGCCTCGACGGCCCATGGGATGTTGCTGCGTGCCGTGGCGGCCCAGGGTTGGGACCCGCTCAAAGATGTGAATATCATCGCCCAACCGCCAGAAGTCGCAGGCTCTGCGTTACAGGCCGGGAAGATCGACGCCCACGCTGATTTCGTGCCGTTCGCCGAACTGTTCCCGAGCCGTGGGTTTGCTCGCAAAATTTACGACGGTGCCCAGGCCGGTGCACCGACGTTCCACGGCGCGTTGGTGGATCAGGCGTACGCGAAGAAGTACCCGGAAATCGTCGTCGCTTATCTGCGGGCGAGCATAGAGGCCAATCAGTTGCTGGCGGCGGAACCTGAGAAATACAGTGAACTGATCGCCAAAGTCACTGGTGTCGACGCCGAGGTCAATTACCTGTTTCACGGTCCCCTGGGCGTGCAAACCCGTGACCTGAGCTGGAAGCCGGAATACCGTCAGGCGGTGGGCACCGCGATCGATACGCTCAAATTGTTGAAGAAGGCTGATCGTGGTCTCGATCTCAATACCTTTATCGACGATCAATACATTCGTGCCGCGTTCAAGGCTTCGAATCTGGATTACACCGCGCAACTGGCCAATTACGGGCAAACGCCGTTGAAAGCTGTGGATGCATCGAGTGGCCAGGCGATCACCGACCTCAGCCATGTCGCGGAAATCTGGGTGCGCGGCGAACCGAAAGTTCGGCAGTACGCCTCGGCGCAAACGGCGTTCACCGCGTTGGCCGGTTTGAAGTCGGAAGGCAAAAACATCCGCGCGGTGTATGCGCAGGCCAGCGACAGCGGGATCAAGTTGTTGGCGGATCAGGCGTGGTTTGCCAGCGATGCGAAAGGGCAGCTCAGTGCCTTCCTGCTCAAAGGCCAGGCCCAGCAATTCGCCACGGCCCAGGGCGGAAAGGTCTTCGACTTCACCGAAGCCACCACTCAGGCCGTTGCCGTCCGCTAACCCCCAACACACTGCGGTCAAATGTGGGAGCGGGCTTGCTCCGGGCGGCGTTCCGACGAAAGCGGACTTACATTCAACATCGATGTTGACGGACACACCGCATTCGTCGGAACGCCGCCCGGAGCAAGCCCGCTCCCACAGGAGTCCTGGTTGAGAGGAAGAATTGTGTACCGATCCTATGCACGCTGGATTCCACGAGCCGCCTCACTGCTGCTCTGCCTAATATTCTGGCAACTCGCCGCCAGTGGTCACTGGAACCTCGGCCTGATCACCTTCGCCAACGTCCCGACGCCGGTGGCGGTGATCCAGGCCGCGTTGGGCCTCGGCGATTCCGGCAAGCTCGCCCAGCACCTGAGCAGCAGTCTCAGCCGGGTCTTTGCCGGTTACTTCGCTGCACTGATCATCGGCATTGCCCTCGGCCTGGCCATCGGCCGCTCGAAATGGGCCGAAGACTTGCTGCTGCCGCCATTGGAAGTCCTGCGCCCAATCCCCGCCGTCGCCTGGATTCCGTTGGCCATTCTCATGTTCCCATCTTCAGAGCTGTCGATGGTCTTCATCACCTTCACCGGCGCGCTGTTCCCGATCCTGCTCAACACCGTGCATGGCGTCGAAGGCGTCGACCCACGCCTGATCGCCTCGGCCAAAAGCCTCGGGGCAGGGCGTCGGGCGATTCTACGGGAGGTGATTTTGCCGGGCGCCGCTCCGAGCATCATCACCGGCCTGGCCATCGGTATGGGCACCTCGTGGTTCTGTCTGGTGACGGCGGAAATGATCTCCGGCCAATACGGCATCGGTTATTACACCTGGGAGTCCTACACCATCCAGAACTACGCCGACATCGTCGTTGGCATGTTGTTGATCGGTGTGCTCGGGATGGGCAGCAGCCTGCTGATCAAACGTCTCGGCGGGCTGTTCACGCCGTGGCACCGACCACGAGGAAAAGCCTGATGAGCGTGATGCAAACCCCGGAAGGGCGGATCGATATTCGCCAGTTGTCCATCGTCCTCGGTGATGGGCCGCAGGCCTTCGAAGCCGTGCAAGGTCTGGATTGCCAGATTGAAGCGGGGCAGTTCGTGTGCATTCTCGGGCCGTCCGGTTGCGGAAAGTCGACCTTGCTCGGTGCGCTGGCGGGGCATCTGCAACCTCGCTTCGGAACCCTGAAAGTCGACGGCGCGAATGTCTCAGGCCCTTCGCCGCAGCGCGGCATGGTGTTTCAGCACCACACGCTGTTCCCGTGGCGAACCGTGCGCGACAACGTTGCTTTCGGCCTGAAGATGCGTGGCATGGGGAAACCCGAACGCCACGCTGCCGCCGATGAAATCCTCGCGTTAGTGGGGCTCGATGGTTTTGCCGAGCGCTGGCCCGACCAGCTCTCCGGCGGCATGCAGCAACGGGTGGAAATCGCCCGGGTGCTGATCAATCGCCCGCGCCTGTTGCTGATGGACGAACCCTTCGGCGCACTCGACGCGCTGACCCGATTGAACATGCAGGAGCTGTTGCTGGACATCTGGACGCGGATTCGCACCACTGTGGTGTTCGTCACCCATGACATCGACGAAGCGTTGTTCCTCGCCGACCGCCTGCTGGTCATGAGTTCGCGTCCCGGCCGGATCATCGAAGAGCTGCGCCTCGACTTCCCAAGGCCACGCACCACCGAACTGGTGACGAGCCATGAGTTCTCTCGCTTGAAGCGCCATTGCCTCGAATTACTGCGTCACGAAGACGGTCGGCAGTTACCGCGCCTGAACCCTCTCGGACTGCCCCCTGAAAACAAACTGCCGCGATTTGCCCTATGACCTCTCTATTCGATGTAACCGATAACGACGACATCCTTGCCCTGCAACCGCGCCTGAGCGATGACGATCCAGGCGTACGTCGCATTGCCCTGATCGAATTGGCCGACCTCGAAGAACCGGACGGCTTGTTGTGGCTGGTCAATCGACTGGCGCACGATCCGAGCGAAGAAGTCCGCGCTGAAGCCGCACGCTTGCTTGAAGCCTGGGAAGACGCGCCGGTCGTCGAGGCACTATGCCTGGCGCTGACCGATCCCTCGTTGGCCGTGCAATCGGCCGCGGCGCAAAGCCTCAGTTTGCTCAAAAGCGAAGCCGCGGGCCGGGTGATTCTGCCGTGGACCGGGCATGCCGACGTCAGCGTGCGCATTGCTGCGTTCAGGGCGTTGCGTGAGTTGCGCTTCCCCGATGCTGCCGCTGCCGCTTTAGAAGCGTTGAACGATGCAGACGCCAGCGTTCGCCGCGAAGCCGTTGGCGTACTCGGCTGGCTCAAACAGTTCGATGCGTTGCCGGCGTTGGCGAAATTGGCCAGCGCCGACCCGGACACCGAAGTCCGCCGCGCCGCCACCGGCGCCCTCGGTCTGGCGTCCGACGCGCAAGTATTGCCGGCGCTGCGCCAAGCCTTGCAAGACGAAGCCTGGCAAGTGCGCGAAGAAGCTGCGACCACGTTGGGTAAAATCGGCCACATTGACGCGGGTCCTGCATTGATCGAAGCCTTGAGCGACGATTACTGGCAAGTCCGCCTGCGCGCCACTCGCAGCCTCGGTCGTTTGCGTTACGCCCCGGCCCTTGAAGCCTTGATCGAAACCTTGGGTCACCGCATCAGCAATCTGCGCAAGGAGGCCGCACTGGCCCTCGGCGAATTGAACGACAAGGGTGCTATCGCCCCCTTGCAGGCCGCGCAAGACGACGGCGACCCGGAAGTGCGTAAAGCCGTGCGCATCGCCTTGAGTCAACTGCTATGAACCCGGTGGCAGTGGGTAATTCCCAGGGTAAACACCAGCTGCGATTGAACTGGCCGGACGGGCGTGAGCAGTGGCTGGGTCATGCTGAACTGAGGCGTCAGTGCCCGTGCTCGCAATGCCGGGCGTTTCGGTTGCAAGGGCTGACCGTGAAGGTTGATCCGCGCATCCGCGTGGTCGAGTTGAATGCCCAAGGCTACGGCCTGCAACTGATCTTCAGCGACGGCCACGAACGCGGCATCTACCCCTGGCCCTACCTGGCACAACTCACTTCTGAATCTACACATATCTAATGTGGGAGCGGCGGTGCGACGATTCGACTTGCTCGCGAAAGCGGTGGGTCAGTCAACATTGATGTTGAATATTAAACCGCCTTCGCGAGCAAGCCCGCTCCCACAGGGGGATCTGTGTGGGTCAGTAGGATTTGCTGACACTCGCCACCACGGTGGCGCTGCACAGGTCGTCGTAGCCCCAGTTGCTGGTGCATTGGCTTTTCGACAGGTCAGTGTCGATGTAGGCCAGGCCCAGCAGCACCCCGGCCAGTTCGTGGGTCAGTTTGACTTCCCATTCGCGGTACGAGTCCTCGGCATGGCCCGAACTCGAGAACAGGTGCGGATCCTTGAAGTCCATGTTGCCGTAGCGCAGTTTCAGGCCAGTGTCATAAGGCAATTGGGTTTCGTAACCGACATAGCTGTACAGCGAATTCTGCTTGCTATCGATGCCCGGCGCATCGTCGGAGTAATAGGCGCCGAGTTTCACCCCGTAGACACTGAGAATGCCGTAGACCTCACTCTGGTTGAACTGGCTTTCTTTCGGGTACGTGTATCGCAGATAGCCAATGTCCAGGTTGACGTCCTCGGTGGCTTCCCAAAGCCAACCGGCGTAGTAGTCGATTTCCTGACGGGTTTTCAGGTCGCCGCCGAAGTCGACGTTCGAACTCCAGGCACCCACGTACAAACCCGAGCTGTGAGCCAGGGTCACACCGGCCTGAACGGCGGGGTCATTGAGGGTTTGCGAAATGCCACGGGTGCGGTAATCGCTCGCCAGGGTCAGGTCCATCAGTACGGAGAAGTCGTCATTCAAGACGATGGCCTGGCTGCTCAACGGCAGCAGACTCAAGGAACCGAGGGCGAACAGGGTTAAAGCTTTCATGATTAAAGTCCCGATATTGTGATTGTTTTATGGGGCAGTTCTTGCGCAAGACTGCGCCGGCCCCGGCGTTGAACGCGGGGCGGGCAGCGGGTTACAGCGGATTTTTATTAGAGGGTCGGTGCGTAGACTTCGCGCCCGGCGAACCAGGTTTGCAGCACTTGGGTGTCGCTCAGGGCCTTGTTGTCGACGGTGAAGACGTCACGGTCCAGCACGATGAAGTCCGCTTGCTTGCCAGGGGTCAGCGAACCGATTTGCTTCTCCAGGCCGATGGTGCGCGCGGCGTTCAGGGTGTAGGCGTAGAACATCGTTTCGCGATCCACGGCTTCTTTGATGTTCAGCACGCCCAGCGGACCGACGCGGGTGATGGCCTGGGCCATGGCGTTCCACGGGTTGGGCGAGGACACCGGCCAGTCACTGGCGCCCGAGATGGTCGCGCCCTGTTTGAGCAGTGAATGCGCCGGGTATTGATAGCGGAAGGCGAGGGCACTGACGTAAGGCTTGATCATGTCCGTGGTGTAGTCGTCGGCCGAAGCCCACAGCAGTTGCATCGAGGCGATGACGTTCAGCGGTTTGAACCGCGCAAACTCTTTCGGGTTGACGATTTGCAGGTGGGTGATCGAGTGCGTCACGCCGCTTTGGCGATCCTTGCGCGCCTGGGCGATGCCGTTCAGCGACTCCCGCACCGCGCGGTCGCCGATGGCATGGATGTGCACCAGCCAGCCGCGCTGGTCGATGGCGCTGATCAGTTCGCCGAAATGCTTCGGATCGATCAGCAATTCGCCCTGTTTGTGCGAGTTGTTGTAAGGGTCGATCATTGCCGCGCTCTGGGCCGGGAATTCGATCACGCCGTCGGCGAAGATCTTGACGCCAGGCAGGGTCAGGTTCGGGATGCCCTGAAATTGCTGGCGAACCTTGTCCAGCGTATCGAGATCAGCCGGTACGCTTTTTGAGTTGGCCACCAGCAGGGCGGCCACGTGGACACTCATGCCACCGGTTTCAGCCAGGGCTTTATAGGCCGGCAACACGCCGACGGTTTTCTCCGTGGGCTTGAGCGCGAACAGCGGTTCGCCGGGAGCGGCATTGGCGGCGGGGTCCATCCACGCCGTGATGCCGAAGCTGTTGTTATAGCGCACGGCCGATTGGGCGGCCTTGAGCATATCGGCGGTGCTCGGTACGGGCATTTTCGAGGACACCCGGTCCCAACCGGCATCAACCAGGAAACCATTGGGGGTGCCATCGGCGCGTTTGCCGATGGTGTCGACTTCGGCGGCGGGCAATGACTTGAGCAACGCGGCATCAATCCCGGCGCGCTTGAGCATGAAGTCGTTGGCCCAGGCCGTGTGGTGGTCGCTGCCGGTGAGCACCACGGGCACGTTGGCCCATTCACCGTTGTTGAATTTTTTGCCCAGCTCTTCGGCCTTGGCCCAGTAAACCGAACTCATGCCGGCGATGGTCAGCACATCGCCGTGCTTGGCCTTGCCGTCGTCACGCCATCCGCGCAGGCGTTTTTCCAGTTCGTCGAGGTCAACCACCTCGTCTTCCATGTTGGCCACAACCATTTCCAGACCGCCGAAAATCGCATGGGAATGGGTGTCGATCAGGCCGGGCATCAGGGTTTTTCCGCCCAGATCCACCACTTTTGTTTCCGGCGTGATCAAGGCTTTGATCTGTGCATCGCTGCCGACTTGCAGCACCTTGCCGTCCTGTACCGCCAGCGCCTGCACCTTCGGTTGGGCACGGTCGGCGGTGAAAATCTTGCCATTGATCAGCACCAGATCGGTGGCTGCCATGGCTTCCATCGAGGCAAAACTAACAGCGGCCATCAACAGATTCGGGATGAATCTTTTCATTGAATGTTTCCTTGTTATTGCGTCTGATGGCCAGATTAGTGGCTGCCTGTGCGCAGCAGAACGCCTTCCTCACGAAAAACGTTTTTGCCTGAATGGAAAAAGTATGGACAAGTTGGGTGCGTTGAAAATGTTCGTGGTCACGGCGCAACTGGGCAGTTTCAGCCGCGCCGCCGAGCAACTGGGCAAGACCCCGTCGGCCCTGACCAAAGCGGTCAACCACCTGGAGGCCGAACTCGGCGCCCGTTTGTTCGAGCGCAGCACTCGGCGGATTCTGCTGACCGAATCCGGGCGGCTCTATCTGGAAACCGCACGCCAGGTGTTGCAGCGGCTGGAGGAGGCCAGCGAGGAAATCGAGCAGTTGCAGCATGGACTGCGCGGCAACCTGAAAATCACCGCGCCGCTGGCCTATGGGCACGCGTTTCTCGATCAGGTGTGTGGCGGCTTTCTGGAGCAATACCCGCAGATCAATCTGCAAGTGGACCTGTGTGATGAGTTCGTCAATCTGCTGGAAAGTGGTTACGACCTGGCCTTGCGCGAAGGCCACGACGACTTGCCGGGGTTGATCGCCCGCGTCGTCGGCAGCAATCGTCTGGCGTTGTGCAGCAGCCCGGCCTATCTGGCGCGCCAAGCATTGCCGGTCACCCCGAACACCCTCGATGACCACGAATGGCTGTTGTACCGCCATCCGTTGCTCAGTCGCGAATTCTGGTGGGTCGAGCGCGACGGCCAACGCCTGAGTCTGCCGCAGCCGCAACACCCGCGATTGCGCAGCGACAATTACGACCTGCTGCTGGCCAACGCACTGGCCGGGCGCGGCTTGTTGCACACACCGCTGTGGAGCGCTGCGCCGTACATCGCCGATGGCCGGCTGGTGCAGGTTATGGCTGACTACGACATCGACCCGGACAGCTTCGGCCCACATATTCTGGCGGTGTACCCGAGCCATCGGCGGGCGACCGCGAAAGTGCTGGCGTTTATCGATTTCATCGCAGGGTTTCTGGCGTCTCGTGGGTTGAACTGATTGGCGGTCCTTGTCAGGAAAATGCCAAAAGAGTACAAATGTACTCCATGACGACTCTAACTCCCCGCCGTACCGCCATCCTGACCTTTATCCGCGACCGAATCGCGGAGCACGGTCAGTCCCCGAGCCTTGCTGAAATCAGCGAGGCGTTCGGTTTCGCCTCCCGCAGCGTGGCGCGCAAGCATGTGCTGGCGCTGACCGAAGCCGGTTTCATCGAGGTCAATCCCCATCAGGCTCGGGGCATTCGTTTGCTCGGGCAACCGGCGCGGCCCGAGTTGCTGGACATTCCGGTGCTCGGCCGGGTGGCGGCGGGTGCGCCAATCGGCGCCGATGCCGAAGTGCACAGCCGGTTGCTGCTGGACCCGTCGATCTTCTCGCGGGTGCCGGACTACATGCTGCGGGTTCAGGGCGACTCAATGATCGAGGACGGCATTCTCGACGGCGATCTGGTGGGCGTGCGGCGCCACCCCGAAGCGCTCAATGGCCAGATCGTGGTGGCGCGACTGGACGGCGAAGTCACCATCAAACGTTTTGAGCGGACCGGCGATACGGTTCGCCTGTTGCCGCGCAACCCGGCGTATCAGCCGATCATCGTTCAACCCGATCAGGACCTCGCCATCGAAGGCGTGTTCTGCGGCCTGGTGAGGCAAGGGTGATGGGCGCCGTCGTTGCGCTGGATACGCTGTTCAATGGCGGCCAGGTCTGGAAGGGCCGGCCTGCGCCACCGGCCGTCAGCCCGCAACCCACCGGGCATGCCGCGCTGGATGCAGCGTTGCCCACCGGTGGCTGGCCGGAAGCGGCGCTGACCGAAATCCTCCTGGCCGGGCAGGGCGTCGGTGAGCTGCAACTGGTGTGGCCGGCGCTGGCGCGGTTGTCGGCGGCGGGTGAACGCATCGTTCTGGTAGCGCCGCTCTATGTGCCGTACCCGCAAGCGTGGCAAAACGCCGGGGTCGATCTGCGCCAATTGTCGATCATCCAGGCCAGTGAGCGCGATGCCTTGTGGGCCGCGGAGCAATGCCTGCGTTCAGGCAGTTGCGGTGCAGTGCTGTGCTGGCCGCACAAGGCCGATGACCGGGCGTTGCGCCGCTTGCAGGTGGCGGCGGAAACCGGCTCGACCCTGGCGTTCGCCTACCGCTCGATCCATGAAGCCATCAACCCTTCGCCCGCCGCCCTGCGCATTGCCATCGACGCCAGGCCTGCGCAATTGCGCGTGCTCAAGTGCCGGGGCGGGCTAGCGCGTTCGGCGCCGATTCCCTTCCCTGTGGGGCATTGAGGTTGCCATGCGCTGGGTCTGTATTCTCTTCCCGCAATTGGCGCTGGACGCGGTGCTGCGTCAGCGCCCCGATCCCGATGAGCCGCTGGTGCTGCTGACCGGCCCGGCACAGCGCCGGGTGTTGCAAGCGGTCAACGCGTCGGCGCGGGCGCTGGGCTTGCGTCCGGGGCAGTCGATGACGGCTGCGCAGGCCTTGAGCAAAGGCTTTGCCACGGCCGAATACGACGCTGCCGAGATCGAACACTGGCAACAATTTCTGGCTGCATGGGCCTATCGCTTCAGCTCTCAGGTCAGCGTGCATTATCCGCGTGCCGTGGTGTTTGAAATCGAATCCAGCCTGGGCTTGTTCGGGCCTTGGCCAACGTTCGAGGCACGGTTGCGCGCCGAGCTCGGCGAGCTGGGTTTTCGCCATCGGATCGTCGCTGCACCCAACCCGGTGGCCGCGCGGGTGCTGGCCAACGTGTATGACGGGCTGGTGGTGCCGGACAACGACGCCTTGCAGCACCATCTCGGGCAGTTGCCCGTCGACCGGATTGCGTTGGAGCCCGAGGTGGCCACGGCGTTATCGCGCATGGGCTTGCGCACCTTGAGCCAGGTGCAGGCACTGCCACGACAGAGTCTGGCCCGACGTTTTGAAGCCCAGGTGCTCAAGCATCTGGACGCGTTGACGGGGAAACGGCGACTGGCCCTGGCGTTCTACCTGCCGCCGGACCGTTTCGACGTGCGCATCGAACTCAATTTCGACGTGCAGTCGCATCAGGCGCTGCTGTTTCCGCTGCGCCGGTTGACCGGCGACCTGTCGGCATTTCTCTGCGGTCGGGACAGCGGCGTGCAGCGTTTCGACCTGCACCTGGAACACGCCGGCCTGCCGGACTCGGTAATCAAGGTCGGCCTGCTCGGCGCCGAGCGCGATCCGGGGATGCTCTTCGAACTGGCGCGGGGGCGACTGGAACAGGTTCAGGTCGAAGCCCCTGTGCGCGGTTTTCGGCTGCGTGCCGAAGACTTGCCAAGCTTCGTTCCGCAGTATCAGGAACTGTTCGATGACCGCCCGCAGCAATCCTTGCCGTGGGAGCAACTGCGTGAACGCTTGCGCGCGCGGCTCGGCGATGAGGCGGTGCACGGCTTGCGCTTTCAGGCCGATCACCGCCCGGAGTGCGCGTGGCAGGCACGGGTCGACATGCAACTGTGCGCGGGGTTGCCGGGTGTGCAGCGTCCGGGCTGGTTGCTGACGGAGCCGCAGGCGCTCCACGAAGGTTCGACGCGCATCCTCATGGGCCCGGAGCGCATCGAGTCCGGCTGGTGGGACGGCGCCGACGTGCGCCGCGATTACTACCTGGTCGAAACCCGTTCCGGCCAGCAGGGTTGGGCGTATCGGGCGGTGGGTGAGGGCGGTCCGCTGTGGCTGCAGGGCTGGTTCGCATGAGCATCGACTATGCCGAGCTGCACTGCCTGTCGAACTTCAGCTTCCAGCGCGGCGCCTCCAGCGCCCTTGAACTCTTCCAACGGGCGAAAAAGCACGGCTATCAGGCGCTGGCGATTACCGATGAATGCACCCTGGCCGGCATCGTCCGCGCCTGGCAAGCGGCCAAGTCAGTGGAACTGCCGCTGATCATCGGCAGCGAAATCCGCATCGAGAACGGCCCGAAACTGGTGCTGCTGGTGGAGAGCCTTGAGGGCTACCAGACCCTGTGCCGGCTGATTACCCGGGCGCGGCGCCGCACGCAAAAAGGCCAGTATCAGGTGCTGCGTGAAGATTTCAGCGAACCGACGCCGGGGCTGTTGGTGTTGTGGGCGCCGGACGCTGTCGATGACTTCGAGCAGGGCCGCTGGCTGCAACAGACCTTCGCTGATCGCCTGTGGCTGAGCGTCCAGTTGCATTGCGGCCAGGACGATACCCGGCGCCTGGAGGCGTTGCTGACCCTGGCGCGGGAGTTACGGATTCCAGCGGTGGCCAATGGCGATGTGCACATGCACACCCGTGGCCGGCGCGCCTTGCAGGACACCATGACTGCGATCCGTCATCACCTGCCGGTGGCCGAAGCCGGGCTGCGCCTTCACCCCAATGGCGAGCGGCATGTGCGCAGCCTGGAGGTTTTGCAATCGATCTACCCGCCAGCCTTGCTCAATGAAACGTTGACCATTGCCCGGCGTTGCACCTTCGACCTTGGCCAGTTGCGTTATCAGTATCCACGGGAGTTGGTGCCGCAAGGCCACAGCGCCGATTCCTGGCTGCGCGAATTGACCGAACGCGGCATTCGCGAGCGCTGGCCCCAAGGGGCGAGCGAGAAAGTGCGCGGGCTGATCAACAAGGAACTGGGGCTGATTGCCGAGTTGGGTTATGAAAGCTATTTCCTCACCGTTCAGGACATCGTGGCCTTCGCCCGGCGCCAGAAAATCCTCTGTCAGGGTCGAGGCTCGGCGGCCAACTCGGCGGTGTGTTTTGCCTTGGGCATCACCGAGATCGACCCGGACCGGATGAACATGCTGTTCGAACGTTTCCTTTCCAAGGAACGCAACGAACCGCCGGATATCGACGTGGACTTCGAGCACGAACGTCGTGAAGAAGTCTTGCAGTACATCTTTCAGCGCTATGGCCGCACGCGCGCGGCGTTGACGGCGGTGGTCAGCACCTATCACGCGGCCGGCGCGGTGCGTGATGTGGCCAAGGCATTGGGTTTGCCGCCGGACCAGGTCAACGCCCTGGCCGATTGCTGTGGTCACTGGAGTGATGCCACGCCGCCCGTGGAACGCCTGCTGGAAAGCGGGTTCGACCCCGAAAGCCCGGTGTTGCGCCGGGTCTTGAGCCTGACGCAACAGCTGATCGGTTTCCCCCGGCACCTGTCCCAGCACCCCGGTGGCTTCGTGATTTCCGAACAGCCTCTGGACAGCCTGGTGCCGGTGGAAAACGCCGCAATGGCCGAGCGCACGATCATTCAGTGGGACAAGGACGATCTGGACGCGGTCGGGTTGCTCAAAGTGGATATTCTGGCGCTGGGGATGCTCAGCGCGATCCGCCGTTGTTTCGACCTGCTGCGTCGCCACCGAAACCTTGACCTGAGCCTGGCGACGATCCCGTCCGAAGACCCGGCCACCTACGAGATGATTGGCCGGGCCGATACCATCGGCGTGTTCCAGATCGAGTCCCGGGCACAGATGTCGATGTTGCCCAGGCTCAAGCCCCGCAAGTTCTATGACCTGGTGATCGAGGTGGCCATCGTTCGCCCCGGTCCTATCCAGGGCGGCATGGTCCATCCGTATCTGCGCCGCCGAAACAAGGAAGAGCTCGAAAGTTATCCCTCCGAAGAGTTGCGCGAGGTGCTCAAACGCACCCTCGGCGTGCCACTGTTCCAGGAACAAGTGATGCAGATCGCCATCGTCGCCGCCGACTACAGCCCCGGCGAGGCCGATCAGTTACGGCGCTCCATGGCGGCCTGGAAGCGCCACGGCGGGCTGGAGCCGCACAAGGATCGGCTGGCCGCCGGGATGAAGAAAAACGGCTACACGGCCGAGTTCGCCGCGCAGATCTTCGAACAGATCAAAGGCTTTGGCAGCTACGGGTTTCCCGAGTCCCACGCCGCCAGTTTCGCCTTGCTGACCTACGCCAGTTGCTGGTTGAAATGCCACGAACCGGCGGCTTTCGCCTGTGCGCTGATCAACAGCTGGCCGATGGGTTTTTACAGCCCGGACCAGATTCTTCAGGACGCGCGCCGGCATCATTTGCAGATTCGTCCGGTGGATGTGCGCGCCAGTGACTGGGATTGCAGCCTGGAGCCGATGACCGGCGCGCAACCGGCGATTCGCATGGGATTGCGGATGATCAAAGGTTTTCGCGAAGACGATGCCCGGCGCATCGAAGCGGCGCGCTCGTGTGGGGTGTTTGTCGACATCGCCGACCTGGGCGAACGCGCGCGACTCGACGCCCGCGCCCAAGAGCAACTGGCCGATGCCGGTGCACTGCGGGGTTTGGCCGGTGACCGGCATCGGGCGCGCTGGGAGGTGGCGGGGGTGCAAAAGCAGCTCGGTTTGTTCGTCGGCCTGCCGAGTCAGGAAGAGGACGTCGTGTCATTGCCCAAACCCAGCGTCGGCGAAGACCTGCAAGCCGATTACGCCAGTGTCGGCACCACCCTCGGCCCGCATCCGCTGGCGTTACTGCGCGGTGAACTGAAAGCCCGGCGCTGCCGCAGTTCGAAAGAACTGATGGCGGTCGAACACGGGCGCCCGGTCAGCGTCGCAGGCCTGGTGACGGGTCGACAACGTCCGAGTACTGCCAGTGGCGTGACCTTCGTGACCCTGGAAGACGAGTTCGGCAACGTCAACGTGGTGGTCTGGCGCGACCTGGCCGAAAGGCAACGCCAGGTGCTGGTCGGTTCGCAATTGCTCAAGGTCGATGGCCGCTGGGAAAAGGAAGGCGAGGTTCGCCACCTGATTGCCGGACGCTTGAGCGACCTGAGTTCATTGCTGGACGGCATCAGCGTGCGCAGCCGGGATTTCCGCTGAATGTAAAATGTGTGACTGCCGCAGATCCCCCCCTGTGGGAGCGAGCCTGCTCGCGATGGCGTAGTGTCAGTCGACATAAATGTTTAATGACACACCGCCATCGCGAGCAGGCTCGCTCCCACAATGGACCAGGATGGCCGCAGAAGGCCCCAAGAATCAGCTAACCTCTATGAAACCATTGACGTCGGCGACGCTCGAAACAAACGGGCCCACACGGTCCTCATGTCGTTGCGACCCCCTAAGTCAATTCACTTACAGGGATTCAGAGCCAGTCGATGCAGTTTTTAGATGAAAGCCACGGGTGTGCCGGTTGGGCCGGCGAAATGGCCGGGCGAATTCGCGCGTTCGACTGGTGCCAGACCGAACTTGGCAGCCTCGACACCTGGCCCGCGAGCCTGTGCAGTGCGGTGCAATTGATGCTCGCCTCGCCATTGCCGATGGTGATGCTATGGGGCCGCGCCGCGTACATGATCTACAACGATGCCTACTCCAAATTCGCTGGCGGCCGTCATCCTTACTTGTTGGGTTCCCCGGTTGAACTGGGTTGGCCGGAAGTCGCCGAATTCAATCGGAATGTGGTCGATACCTGCCTGGCGGGTGGCACCTTGTCCTATCGCAATAAAGAGCTGGTATTGCTGCGCGACGGCATCCCCGAAGACGTTTGGCTGGACCTCTATTACAGCCCGGTGGCTGATGATGACGGCAAGCCGGCCGGGGTCATGGCGATGGTGGTCGAGACCACGGAGCATGTCATTTCCGAACGTCGCCGTCAGGCCGCCGAAGACGCGTATCGCGCCGACAACGAACGGGTGCGCCTGGCGCTCAATGCCGGGGCCTTGCTCGGCTCGTTCGTCTGGGACATCAAGGCCAACAGGCTCTCCGGCGACGAACGCTTCGCCCGTACCTTCTCCTTTCCCGCTGATCAGGATCTGGCCAACCTGCCCCCGGATGTCGCCGAAGCCAAGATCCATCCCGACGACCTCAGTTGGGTGCAGGAACAGGTCAATCAATCGGTAGAAACCGGCGATGCCTTTAATGTGGAGTATCGGGTGTTGCGCCCGGATGGCAGTTATTTGTGGGTGCAGGCGAGTGGCTGTTGCGAGTTTAACGAACAGGGTGAACCGTTCCGCTTTCCCGGCGTATTGATCGACATCCATGAACGCAAGACTGCCGAAGAATCCTTGCTCAGGTTCACGCGCAATCTGGAGCAGCGCGTCGCCGATGAAGTCGAAGCGCGGCTGGCTGCCGAAGAACAACTGCGCCAATCACAGAAACTCGAAGCCATCGGCGGACTCACCGGTGGCGTGGCCCACGACTTCAATAACCTGTTGCAGGTGATCGCCGGCAACCTGCACCTGTTGGCGCGGCACGAACCGAACAACGCCAACGTGCAGCGCCGGGTCAGTGCATCCATTGCTGCCGTCGAACGTGGCGCCAAATTGTCTTCGCAATTGCTTGCCTTCGCCCGCCGCCAGCCACTGTCGCCAGCCGTCTGCAATCCAAAGCAAGTCTTCGAAGGTCTGGCAGAAATTTTGCAGCGAGCGCTGGGTGAAACCCTCCAGATCAAGGTGAATGCCCCGGATGATCCCTGGCACATCTTTGTGGACCGCAATCAACTGGAAAACGCCATTCTCAACCTGGCGATCAATGCCCGAGATGCCATGAAAGGTGAGGGGACCATCGGTCTGAGTGCCGAGCACATCACCCTCGACCAGAAGTTTTGTGCAGGCAAGGGCATCGTGGCCGGCGACTACGTCTGCGTTGCGGTGGCGGACAGTGGTGTTGGCATGCCGCCCCAGGTACTTGCGCAGGCCTTCGAACCGTTTTTCACCACCAAGGCCGACGGCCAGGGCACGGGTCTGGGGTTGAGCATGGTGTTCGGTTTCGTCAAACAGAGCGGCGGGCACATTGAGATTTCCAGCGCCGAGGGGCACGGTACTCGGGTGCAGTTGTACTTTCCGCGTAGCCTGCGACCGGCGCCCAGTGAAACAACACCGCAAGATGCGCAGCAGAGCGGTGGTCATGAAACCATTCTGGTGGTCGAAGACAACGAAGCGGTTCGCATCTCGGCAGTGGAATTGCTGCGTGAAGAAGGCTATCAGGTGTTGACGGCGGCCAACGGCGATCAGGCGATGCAGAGGTTGCTGGAAGGCACGGCAGTGGACCTTATTTTCACTGACGTGGTCATGCCTGGCCTGATCAAAAGCGCTGACCTGGCGGCCTGGGCCAAGGTGCAAACTCCCCCGGTGGCCGTGTTGTTCACCTCGGGCCATACCCGTGACATTATCTCGCGCAATCACCAACTCAGCCCCGACACGCATTTGCTGAGCAAACCCTACGACCCCGAAGCACTTACCCGAATGGTTCGCACAGTCCTCAATGGCTAATCCCCCTGTGGAAGATCAACAGAGATCACTGTGGGAGCGAGCCTGCTCGCGATGGCGGTGTGTCATTAAACATTTATGTCGACTGACACTACGCCATCGCGAGCAGGCTCGCTTGTACAGGGGGGATGTGTGTTTTCAGCTAATTCATTAAGGTTTTCCGATGACGTCCAAGCGCACCTCCAACCCTCCCTCAGGCATGGTCAGGGTGCGCGGCGCCCGGGAGCACAACCTCAAGAACATCGACGTCGACATTCCGCGCGATGCGCTGGTGGTGTTCACCGGGGTCTCCGGCTCGGGCAAGTCTTCGCTGGCGTTCTCGACGCTCTACGCCGAAGCGCAACGCCGCTATTTCGAATCCGTGGCGCCTTATGCGCGACGGCTGATCGATCAGGTCGGCGTACCGGATGTCGACTCCATTGAAGGTCTTCCACCGGCTGTGGCCCTGCAACAACAGCGGGGAACGCCGAGCACCCGTTCTTCGGTGGGCAGCGTGACGACGTTGTCGAGCCTGATCCGCATGTTGTACTCCCGGGCCGGCAGCTATCCGTCGGGACAAGCGATGTTGTATGCCGAAGACTTCTCGCCCAACACCCCGCAAGGCGCGTGCCCGGAGTGTCATGGCTTGGGGCGGGTTTACGACGTCACTGAAGCGCTGATGGTGCCCGACCCGAGCCTGACCATCCGCCAGCGCGCAGTCGCTTCCTGGCCAACGGCCTGGCAGGGACAGAACCTGCGCGACATCCTGGTGACGATGGGTTATGACGTCGACAAACCGTGGCGCGATCTGCCGAAAAAGCTGCGCGACTGGATCCTCTTCACCGAAGAAACACCGACGGTGCCGGTGTACGCCGGGCTCACCCCCGAAGAAACCAGGATCGCGCTCAAACGCAAGATGGAGCCCAGTTATCAGGGCACCTTCACCGGCGCTCGACGCTACATCCTGCACACCTTTACCCATTCCCAAAGTGCGCTGATGAAGAAGCGCGTTTCGCAATTCATGCTCGGCAGTCCTTGCCCGTTGTGTGACGGCAAGCGACTCAAGCGCGAGGCGTTGTCGGTGACGTTCGCGGGCTACGACATCGGTGAGTTATCGCAGATGCCGCTGCTGCAAGTGGCCGCCGTGCTAAAACCGGTGGCGGCGCACAGTTACCTTGAGCAAGCCGAGGAGGCCGGCGACGTGTTGACCCACCGCCAAACCCGTGAGGCCCGCGAAGAGCGAGTCGCCCACGGTGCCAGCGGCCATACCAACGCGCCGGACGTGCGCCACACGCCCAATTTGTCAGTGGAAAAACGCTTGGCCGCGCAACGGATCGCCCAGGACTTGCTGGAGCGGGTCAGCACCCTCACGGACCTGGGCCTCGGTTACCTGGCGCTGGAACGCAGCACGCCGACGCTGTCCTCTGGTGAGCTGCAGCGACTGCGACTGGCGACGCAATTGGGCTCGCAGCTATTCGGTGTGATCTACGTCCTCGATGAGCCTTCGGCAGGTCTGCACCCGGCGGACGGTGAGGCGTTGTTTGAAGCGCTGCAGCGTCTGAAGGCCGCCGGCAATACGCTGTTTGTGGTTGAGCATGATCTGGAAACCATGCGCCGCGCCGACTGGTTGATCGACGTCGGCCCGGCGGCGGGCGAGAACGGCGGCCAGATCCTCTACAGCGGTCCGCCGTCAGGATTGGCCGAGGTGACGAACTCTCAGACCCGCGCCTATCTGTTCGCCGAACACGTCACCGAACCGCGCGCCAGTCGCGAGGCCACCGAATGGCTGTGCCTGGAGGGAATCACGCGCAACAACCTGAACAACCTCAGCGTCAAGTTTCCGCTGGGTTGCTTCACCGCCGTAACGGGCGTGTCCGGTTCCGGTAAATCGAGCCTGGTCAGCCAGGCGCTGCTGGAGTTGGTCGGCGCCCATTTGGGACGTGCCGCCGGCGACAACGAAGCCGAAGCGTTGAGCCTTGAGGACGATGCGCCGCAAGTCAGCGGCGGACAGGTCACAGCAGGGCTGACATCGATCAAGCGCCTGGTGCAGGTCGATCAAAAACCCATCGGCCGCACGCCACGCTCGAATCTGGCGACCTACACCGGGCTGTTCGACAGCGTGCGCAAGCTGTACGCCGCGACGCCTGAGGCCCAGGCCGATGGCTACGACGCCGGGCAGTTCTCGTTCAACGTCGCCAAGGGCCGCTGTCCGACCTGCGAAGGTGAAGGGTTTGTCAGCGTCGAATTGTTATTCATGCCCAGCGTCTACGCACCATGCCCGACGTGCCATGGCGCCCGCTACAACCCCGAGACACTGGCGATCACCTGGCAAGGGTTGAACATCGCGCAAGTGTTGCAGCTGACGGTAGATGACGCGGTCGAAGTGTTCACCGAGCAGCCGGGCATTCGCCGCTCCCTGGAGGTGCTGCGGGATATTGGTCTGGGGTATCTGCGCCTGGGGCAGCCGGCGACCGAGTTGTCGGGTGGTGAAGCGCAGCGGATCAAACTGGCGACGGAGTTGCAACGTAGCCAGCGTGGGGCGACGTTGTATGTGCTTGATGAGCCCACGACGGGTCTGCATCCACGGGATGTTGACCGGTTGCTGGAGCAGTTGAATACGCTGGTGGTGGCGGGGCACACGGTGATCGTGGTCGAGCATGAAATGCGCGTGGTGGCGCAGAGTGATTGGGTGATCGACATCGGGCCGGGGGCGGGGGATCGGGGTGGAAAAATCGTTGTTGCCGGTGCGCCGCAGACCGTGGCCAGAAGCAAAAAAAGCAGGACAGCGCCGTTTTTGGCTCGGGTATTTGGCAGGGCTTGAAAGGTGCAGTGGTTTTACTGGCGTCACCGCGGGCAAGTCGAAGGCGGTATGTCAGGCACAGTCCAAAGTGCGCCGAACCTTGTCCAGCAGTTCACTGATCTGAAACGGCTTGATCAGCATTTCCATGCCATCCCCCAAAAACACCTGCCGGTTGATCGCATTTTCCGCATACCCGGTCATGAACAGGATTGGCAATCCCTCACGCCACCTTCGGGCGACATCCGCCAGTTCCCGACCGTTCATGCGCGGCAGGCCAACGTCCGTCAGCATCAGATCAATCGACGGATCGTTTTGCAGGCGCTCAAGGGCGGCTTCGATGTCGCCCGCCAGGGTGCAGCGATATCCGGCATCCACCAGCACCTCGGCGACGAACATGCGCACTGAAGACATGTCCTCGACAATCAGCACATGCTCCCCCGAACCTTGATGATCCACCGCCTCTGATACAACGTCAGCCGAGGTCGGGTCCGAACTGGCCGGCAGCATGATGGTCACCTCGGTACCGCGTCGGGCCACGCTGCGGATGTGCGCATCGCCCCCCGATTGCCGTGCGAACCCGTAAATGCTCGACAGCCCCAGACCTGTGCCCTGGCCCAGCGGTTTGGTGGTGAAAAACGGGTCGAATACCTTGTCGATCACACTGTGCTCGATACCGGTACCGTCATCGCGTACCGACAGGGCGACGTAGGCGCCATCCGCCAGTTTCAGGTCGCCATGGGAATACGCCGCATAAGTGCTGACCCAGATATTCCCGCCTTGCGGCAAGGCATCGCGGGCGTTGATCACCAGATTGAGCACGGCGCTTTCCAGCTGGATCGGGTCGACCAGCGCAATCGCGGCTTTGGAGGTCAATTCGAGTTTTAGCGCAATGTGTTCGCCGATGGTGCGTACCAGCAATTCTTCGAGGGAGCGGATGTGTTCGTTGATGTCCACCGGCCGTGTATCGAGCGGTTGCTGGCGGGCGAAAGCCAACAAACGATGGGTCAGTGCGGCGGCGCTCATGGCCGAGTTCAACGCCGCATCGGCATAGAACTGAACCTTGTCGGTACGCGCGTCGGCGACACGTTTCTGGATCAGTTCCAGGCTGGTGATGATGCCGGTCAGCAGGTTGTTGAAGTCATGGGCAATGCCGCCGGTCAACTTGCCCAACGCGTCCATTTTCTGCACTTGCAGCAACTGGGCTTCGGTGCGCACGCGCTCGGCGATTTCACGTTCCAGCTGCGAAGTGGCGTCGTCGAGTCGGGCCAGGTGTGAGCGTTCGCGATGGCGGTGTTCGGTGACGTCTTCGACGAACACCAGGCTCAATCCCGGAGTGCGATAGGGCGAAATCTGCCACTCGGTTTCCCGTAGCTCACCCTCCACACGCAGGTTCAAAATGCCTTTCCAGCGCTCGCCAGCGAGCAGGCGCAGGCGCAGTTCCTCGATCACCGCGTCCTGGTCTTCGGCGAAGCATTCACCCAGGGTGTCCGGGTGAACATTGTCCTGAATCAGTCGGGAAAAGGCGTGGTTGCACTCGTGCACGTTGAACTGCGCGTCCAGTACCGCAATGGGCGCCGATACATTGACGAAAATTTCGCGAAACCGCGCTTCGCTCTCACGCAGGGCATTTTCGGTGTCGCGCACCCGCAGCAGGGTGCGCAGGGTCGCCAACAACACGTCCGGGTCGACAGGGTGGATCAAGTAGGCATCGGCACCGGCATCGAGGCCAGTAATGATATCGCCGGTCTGGATCGAGGCGGCCGACACATGAATCACTGGCAATAGCGCGGTGGCGGACTCGGAACGCAGCTTGCGCACGATGTCGAAACCGCTCATGTCCGGCAGGTTGACGTCCAGAATCAGCGCGTCGATCGTTTCGCTGTCGATCAGCGCCAGGCCATCACCGCCGGTCCCGGCCTCGAGCACGGTGTAGCCGTGTGACTCCAGGCGTCGGCGCAGGGCGTAGCGCGTCGCAACGTTGTCGTCCACGATGAGCAGGCGGATGTCATGTTTCATCGGCAGGCTCCATGGCTATGGCCAGCGGGATGATCACGAAAAAGGTCGAACCGACCCCTGGTGTACTCTCGACCCCGACTTCGCCGCCCAGCAACGCGGCAAAGCGTTTGCACAATGACAATCCCAGGCCAGTGCCGCGCAAGCGCTTTTGCAAGGGCGAATCGACTTGGGAGAAGTCCTCAAACAATGTGCCATGTAGCTCGGCAGCGATACCAATTCCGGTGTCGCTGACGGCAAAGCGCACCAAGTTCGTGCCTTCGAGCCGGGCCGATACTCTTACTTCCCCGCGCGTGGTGAACTTCAGCGAATTGGCGATGAAGTTGCGCAGGATTTGCGCCAGCTTCTTGTCGTCGGTGTACAAACGCGGCAAACCCACCGGTTCTTCGAAGATCAGATCCACGGCGCTGGCATCGACAATCGGGCGAAACATGCCGCGCAGGGCGGCGAACAAGTCCAGCATGTCGAACCAGGCCGGAGAAATGGTGATGCGCCCGGCCTCGATTTTCGCCAGGTCCAGCAAATCGTCGACCATGTCGCTCAACTCCCGCGCGGCGGTGCTGACGAAGGTGACCTGCTTGTGTTGCTCGGGGCTTAGCGGGCCGTCGAGTTCATCTCTGAGCAGGCTGGCGATGCTCAGGATCGAGCCCAGTGGCGTGCGAAACTCGTGGCTCATGTACGACAGGAAACGGCTTTTCAGGTCCGAAGCCTGACGCAGCTCTTCGGCCTGGGTGTCGAGTTCGGCGTACAGCGCGAGCACGCCTTGATTGGTTTCATCGAGCTCTTCGCGCAGGGCGGCGGTTTCACTCTGCAAGCGTGCGATCAGCGCCGTTTGTTCGTGGGGCGCGAGCGTGCGGGACTCAGCCATGGGAAGCCTCCAGGGCAACGACCAATACCGTTACATCGTCCCGGCCGCGACAGAAATCGCGGTGCAGGACGGCGGCTATCACGGCCGGGTGCCGGTGCACCAGGCCCGGGTAGTCGTGCAAGTTCCATCGGGACTGCAAGCCGTCGCTGTACATGATCAATAGATGTCCGTTCACGTGAGCATAATCAAAGGGTTGGGCTTTTCGATATTGCCCGCCAACGATGCCGGGATGGGACGCCAGGCCACGGGATTTGTCCGCCCCGATCAGGCTGGCACCGATGTTGCCGATACCAGTGAACGTCAGTTTGTCGAGTTGCGCGTCGAACTGCGCAATGGCCAACGCTCCGCCGCGTGTGCCGATCATGGCCTGGTGAATGTCTTCGAGCAGGAATACTGGCGAAGCAAACGGGGCTAGTGCGAAGGCTTTTTCACCAGCGCGGGCGGCGTGTTCAGCGTCTTCGCCATGGCCCAGACCGTCAATCACCAAGGCGCTGAGGTTCGGCCCATCGATTGCCAGGTGCCAGACATCACCGCACGCCGGGTCGCGGGCCAGCGAGTGCTGGCTGACACCCAATCGCAGGTCCGCCACTTTTTGGCTGCGCGGATACAAGCGGGCCAACAGCACGGCGCCTCGTGAGTCGGCGTACACATCGAACACGTCAGTCTGACGCGACACCGCACCCAGGCCAATGCCTTGGGTACCTCCGGTGGAAAATCCATCCGCCAGACACGCCTGTAAATCAAAGCCCTGCGCGCGATCAACCGCCAGCATCTCGATCCCGTGACCGTTTTTAAACGGCAGGGTCCGCAGGTGCAGTTCGCCACGAGCGGCATGTTTGAGCACGTTGCTGGCAAGCTCCGTGGCCACCAGCGCCACACGCCCGGCATCGGTGGTGTCGAAGCCGATATGTTCGGCGAGTTTCTGCGCGGTGCGCCGTGCATGACCGATCTGGCTGCTGTCTTCGATCAACAGGACGTCGGTCAAGGTGCCTGCAATGTTCATGTCCATCGGGTGATCGTTACGCGAGTGCCTTGGCCGGGCGCGGTATCCAGTTCGAATTCATCCACGAGGCGCTTGGCCCCGGTCAAGCCCAACCCCAGGCCGCTGCCGGAGGTCCAGCCGTCGGTCATTGCCAGTTTAATGTCGGGAATGCCCGGGCCTTCGTCGCGAAAAGTCAGGCGCAAGCCCACCCGCGAATTTTCGTCGAGGATCTGCCAATCCATGTCGCCGCCACCGCCATAGACCATAGTGTTACGCGCCAGCTCGCTGACGGCGGTCACCATTTTGGTCAGGTCGATCAGGCGCATGCCGCACTCGGTGGCCAGCCTGCGCGCGGTCTGTCGGGCCATGACCACGTCCTGCTCAATGTGAATCGGATGAGTGCCGCTGCTGCGCAGGGTCATTGCTCTCGTACTCGTTCCTGAAGCAGTTTCATTCCGCGCTCGACATTCAGCGCGGTACTGACACCGGGCAGGGTCAGGCCCAGCTCGACCAGGGTAATCGCCACGGCCGGTTGCATACCTACCAGCACGGTTTCGGCGTCCATGATTTTCGACAGGCCGGAAATAGTCCCGATCATCCGGCCGATGAACGAATCGACCATGTCCAGTGCGGAGATGTCGATTAACACCCCGTGCGCCGAGGTTTTGCTAATGCGCTCGGACAAATCGTCCTGAAGGGTCAGGGCGAGTTGGTCGTGCATGTCGACCTGGATGGTCACCAGCAGAAAATGGCCCATCTGCAAAATAGGAATTCGATCCATTGGCTTATACCGTCTTGCTGACGGTGATTCCCAGGCGGGTCAGGGCCAGTTTAAGGGCATCGGCCAGATTGGCCTTGGTGACCACGCCTTGCAGGTCCAGGCCCAGGTGCACGATGGTCTGAGCAATCTGCGGACGCACGCCGCTGATAATGCAGTCGGCCCCCATCAGGCGAATGGCGGTCACGGTTTTCAGCAGGTGTTGAGCCACCAGGGTATCGACTGTTGGCACGCCGGTGATGTCGATGATGGCGATTTCCGAGCCGGTGTCGACGATCCGTTGCAGCAGCGATTCCATCACCACTTGGGTGCGTTGCGAATCCAGAGTGCCGATCATCGGCAGCGCAAGAACGCCGTCCCACAGCTTGACCACTGGTGTGGAGAGCTCCAGCAGTTCTTCTTGCTGGCGCTTGATCACCGCTTCGCGGGATTTCTGGAAGGTGCGGATGGTGTGCATGCCCAGCGCATCGAGCAGTTCTGAGACTTCCCAGAGCTGTTCGGCGAGCACGGCCGGACTGTCTTTGTAATGGCTTTGCAGCAGGCCAAACAGCGGACCCTTGAGCGAGAAGATGAAGCTGGCGGTCTGATGGGAATCCTGTCCGAGCAGGGCGCGACTGTGGGAGAGCTTTTCGAGGAAATGCCGCGCTTCGTCCCAACCCGGCGCAGCGACATTCTGCCCGTTGCCCTTTTCCAGCCCGCTGACCACCAGATGCAGAAACTCTGCAGTTTGCTGCTTTAAGTCCTGTTCTTTGAGGTTGCGGGTAGCTCCATTGGTTTCCAGGCCCTTGATCCATTCGGTGAGCAGTTGCGTCTGGTTATTTTTCATCGCATCGAGTGTGCTGATTTGCATTGCTGCCATGTCCTTGTGCTCCTGAATGAGTCTTTGCCGGTTCCATTGAAAAACGACCGGCGTGAAGGCAGTGACCTTTGCCGAATGAAATAGTTGTTCGTTTTGCGCCGGTTTTTTTCATTACGACCGTAAATTGCCCGGTAACTCTAGTCGCCGCTGCTCATGGCGGCGATTTTTTTTGCTGGGAACCGGTGGAGGCCAAGACCATTCAAACAGCAAACAGCAAACAGCAAACAGCAAACAGCAAACAGCAAACAGCAAACAGCAAACAGCAGACCGTATCAGCGGTCTTCAGGTTGAGTCATTTATCAGGATGGGCAGCCTGGAGTTTTTTCGCCATGGCCAGGTGTTTCTCAAGGGCGGGCAGCATTTGCTGTGCAAAGCCTTTTAATGCGGTGGCGCCTTTGACCTTGTCATCCGTCACCGTGTTGGCTTCTTTCTTGAAGAGCTCGATAGTGTCCTCGTGGGCTTTGACCTGATTGTTCGCATACGCCGCGTCGAAGGACTCGTCGCGCATGTCGAGAATTTGCTCCTTGGCCTGTTTGACCAGCGTCGTCGAGTCCGGCACCTCGATGTCATGCTTTTTCGCCAGGGCCGCCAGTTCGTCGTTGGCCTTCGAATGATCGGTGATCATCATGTTGGCAAACGCCTTGACGTCGGCCGAAGTGCTTTTTTCCAGCGCCAGGCGACTGGTTTCGATCTCTGCAATGCCGCCTGCGGCTGCACTGTCGACAAAATCATTGGAGGTGGCGGCGAACGCCGTGCCCATGCTGGTGCTCAAGGCGACGGCCAGGGCGAGGTGGCGCAGGGTGAATCCGTCCATTGGTTATTCTCCACACAGGTTTTTGAGAGCGATCCAGTGATCGTTAATCTGTGGAGGCCGGGGTTTGGGCAAAGGTTTTATCGCATTTGCGAAAGGACGACGAACGGGCACCGCTGGTCTGACAGGTGGTCGACAGAACGCTCAATCCAAGGCCATTCTGATAGTTGGTGAACGCAATCGATCGCGTTTGCTACCGATCATCAAACGGAGGTGTTCCATGCCGGTGCCCCATGACCTGTTTCAGGACTTGAAGGTTTCAAAGGAAGAGATCCAGCAAAAACGCACCAAGGATCCGTTACTGGATTCGCTGATCAACAAATACTCCCAGGCGGACGCTGAAGTGGTGAAAGCCGAGACCGCGTCATCCGATGCGCCCAGTGATGACGTGTTGAAAAAGCTCAAGGAGAAGCGCTTGCAGGTCAAGGACAAGATCGTCCGACAATTGCAGGCATCGTCCTGACGCGTCGTTTCGAGCCACCGACGACCGGTGTCGCAAAATTTGGAACGGGGTGAAAACCGGCACCTCGCAAGTGAAGAGTCATCATTAATGACTCCCTGAGAGGTGCCTTATGTCTAATCCCAGATTTCCGAGTGAAGAGCAGGGCGGGTATGACCCGATTCCGACTCATCCTGAGCCGTTGAGCCCGAACCACATCACAACCCATCCGGATCCAGAGGATGAAGACCCCGAGCGGGGGCATGAGGAAACGGCTGACGACGCAGATTCCGAATAACCCACACAGGTTACCTGTGGGCCACACAGCCCCCTTTGGGAGCCGGGCAAGCCCGGCTCCCAAAGGGGTGTGTTATTTCTGGAGGGCGGTGGCGAGCGGCAACCGCGCCATGTTTTCCGCCTTCAGTGAGCCAAAGTACAGCCAGTCCCCATACTCACGCACCGTTGTGATCGGCGAATAATTACCCGTGCTGGCGTCCTGCAAATTGGCAATCACTTTGCCGTCCAGATCCAGCCCCAGGGCAAAGGCGCGTTTTTCCACTGGTTTAGGCAGCACCGTCATCGCCCGAGCGATCATCTTGCGCACGAAAGGGTGCGGCGCCGTGCGGTCGAGTAGCCCGCTACGCGGCGCGTAGAGTGCCACCCAGACGCGGTCGCGGCCATTGAACGCGAGGTTGTCCGGCAGCCCCGGCAAGTTGTCGATAAACAGGTCATGCGTGCCGGCTTTCGGCCCGGTCAGCCAATAGCGGCTGATACGGTAAGCGCCGGTTTCGTTGACCAGAACAAAGCTGTCGTCCGGGCCCAGCGTGACGCCGTTGGCAAACTCCAGCTTGTCCAGAAGCACGTCGGTTTTCCCGGTCTGGAAGTCATAACGCAATAAACGGCCATCGCCGCCATGTTCGATGATCGCCTCGCCATCCTTGCCATAGCCCCAACGGCTGGAGGCGTCGCTGAAATAGGCGAAATGCCCGGACGTGTCGATGACCACATCATCGGTAAAACCAAACGGCACGCCGCCAGCCGTGGTGGTCAACGGTATCAATTGGCCTTGGGCATCCAGTGAAAGCAGGCCTTTAACGCCGTCCGCGATCACCAGCAAACCATTGGGGTGACGCGCCAGGCCCAAGGGTCTGCCGCCGGTATCGGCCAGCACTTTGGTTTCTTTGCCGTCGATGCTCGTGCGAATCAACCTGCCGTCATGCAGGCCGGTGATCAGCGTGTCGCTCTCCAGCAGCAGCGCTTCCGGCCCCTCGATGTCACCCGGCCCGACACGCTCCACGCCTTTGAGGCGCTGATTGTCGGCGTAGACGCCGCTGGTGAGGGAGGGCGCCGGTGGCGGATTCCAGGAGACCGGTTGCACCTTGGTCGGGAACAGCAACAGGAAGGCGCAAAGGGCAATCAAGAGCAGTGCCAGCACCTGCCGGAACTTGATGATTTTTCTCACACGTTGGCTCCGGCAGGTGTCAGTTGTTTTTGCGCCATCTCCCGCAAGGCCAGCATCGATTCGGCGGATTCACGTTCGATGCGCCGTTTGAGCAATAGCTGATTGGCGATGCGCATCCCGACACCTGAGAACTGATATTCCAGGGTGCGGATAAATTGCGTGCCATTACCCGCGGCCGCGCATTCGTAAGTCACCACCAGCGACAACCCGTGATCACCCCTCGCCTGAGCACTCCAACGGCGCCCCGGCAGGTATTCGTTGACCTCCCAACTCAGGTGCCCGTCGCGGCCGCCGGCCCTGATCTCTTCCTCAAACCGTGAGCCGGCGTGCAACGGGCCGGCCTGACCGTCAACCTTGAGGGAAGACGGATGCCACTCCGGCCAACGGGTGACGGTGCTGGCGTAGGCGAGCACGTCAATCGGGTTTCCTGCGATAGCGATCTGGTGCTGCATGTGGGTCATGGGCGTTCTCGTCAAGGGCAGGGGGGCATGATCCGGCTCCCAGTAGAGGGTGCCGAACAGGTAATCCATCAGCGGAAACACGATGTTGAAATTGCGCTCCTGCATCAGCTCGCGGCGGTGATGCAGTTCATGCAGGCGGCGCATCTGGCGAATCCACGGCAATCGCGTGACCGGGTTGCCGGGTGGCAGGTGCTCGCAAGCATGAAACACTTCATAGGTCAGGTAACCCAGGACCAGACAGCCGCCCACCAGGCCGGCGACGTTGGCATCAAACCGGTCAAGCAGCCACCACAAGGGCAGGGCAATGAAGCCGGTGTACACCACGATCAGCCAGGCTGGAAACAAAATCACTCGCCAGTCTCGGGCGCTGTCGTAGGTCATGTGGCCGGGTGCAAAAAAGCTGTGATGGTCGCCGGCATGACGGGCGTAGAACATCCGCGCGAAGCTCTTTTTGTGATGACCCAGATGTCGATGCACCGCGTACACGCCGAAGTTGAAGAACAACAACGTGATCGGCACCGCCAGCCATTCCAGCGGCTTGACCTGATGCACGGCGCCCCAGAATCCGCCGATGGCCAGCACCCCGAAAACCAGCACAAAAGCGCCGTGCAGCCACGGGTTGTAGAGGGGATGAATGTCGGCGCGATAGCGGCTGCGGAATGCCTGGACGGTCTGCCTCACTGCGCTCACCTCTGGTTATTGTTATAGCCAGCAGATTAGCTGATCTGCCCGCAAAGGCTTGCACAACTAGAGGACACAAACGCCATGATGCGGTGTGTCAGCTCAGCGGATTCCAGCGCTGCGACCAGTCGTCATCGGACTGGATCACCTCACGCAGCAAATCGAACGCCCGTTGCAGGGTGACCGAATCACGATCGCGCGAATACACCAGGTAGGTCGGGTAATTGAATTCCGGGGCCTTGGGTACAGGTTCCAGTACACCGCTTTGCACATAACTCTGGACCACGCGTGTGCGGAAGTAGCCGCTGCCGCCGTTTTCCAGGATGTACTGTAAACCGAGTGGGCCGAGGTTGAAGCTCAACGCGGCCTTGGCTTTTTCCGGCAGGGCCGCATCGTGCTGGCGGCGGAATTCCGGGCCCCAGTCGATGTACACGTATGGGTCGGGTTTGCTGGTCAACCGCACCAGCACCAGTTTTTCTTCCAGCACCTGCTCGACTTGCAGGCGCGGCCAGTACTCCGGCTGATAGACCAGCGCTGCATCCAGCACGCCCAGCTCCAATTGTCGCAAGAGGTTTTCGCCATCGCGGATTTCCAGGCGCAGGGCGTGGCTGGGAATCTTCTCGCGCAGTTCGCCGGCCCAACGGAGCATCAACGGATTGCACAGGCTGACCTCGCCACCGATGTGCAGCACATCCCGGTAACCTTCAGGCAGCGGTAAATCCCGGCGTGCCGCTTCCCAGGTCTCGACCAGTTGATTGGCGTACACCACAAAGGCCTCGCCATTGGGCGTCAGACGCGCGCCGGCGCGGTTGCGCACGAACAGCGTGCTGCCCAGATGGCTTTCAAGCTTCTGCACGCGGGCAGTAATCGCGGTCTGGGTGACGTGAAGCTTCTCCGCCGCCGCGGCGAGGCTGCCGTGGCGGACGATTTCAAGAAAGGTGCGAGCGAGGTCGATGTCCATGGGAAAGCCGTTGCAGGAAGTGTGGGCATTGTAGGAGCACTCCCACAGGTTTGTGCAGTTGTCATAGTTTTCACATTGCTGGTGGGGCGTGCGCACTACACTGCAAACGTCTCCTGCCCTGCGACCCCACCCATGACGGCAAAGCACGCAGCAAATATCCTCGATACCACTGAAGGCCAGCGTCTGGCGGGCGCTGATGCCGAGGCGTGGCGCGAATGGGGGCCTTACTTGAGCGAACGCCAATGGGGCACGGTGCGCGAAGACTACAGCGCCGACGGCGATGCCTGGCGCTATTTTCCTCATGAACACGCCCGCAGCCGGGCCTATCGGTGGGGCGAGGACGGGCTTGCCGGATTTTGCGACAAGGCTCAGCACTGGTGTCTGGGGCTGGGCTTATGGAATGAGCGTGACCCGATTCTCAAAGAGCGTCTATTTGGCTTGAATAACGCTGAAGGCAATCACGGCGAGGACGTCAAAGAGCTGTATTTCTACGTCGATGGCGTGCCCAGTCATGCCTATATGCGCATGCTCTACAAGTACCCGCAGGCCGAATTCCCCTACGCGGACCTGGTGGCCGAAAATGCTCGCCGTGGCTTGGCCGATACCGAGTATGAAATCCTCGATACCGGCGTGTTTGAAGACAACCGTTATTTCGACGTGACGGTGGAATACGCCAAACAGGCAGCAGATGACGTCTTCATGCGCGTCACCGTGCACAACCGATCCGATCAGCCAGCACGGCTGCACGTGTTGCCGCAACTCTGGGCACGTAACACCTGGAGTTGGGCGGCGGACGGGCTGCGACCGAGCCTCACTCACAGCGGTGATGAGGTTCTGGCCCGGCACCCGCAACTCGCCGATCGGCAGGCCAGCGCCTGGGGCGAGGAAGACTGCCAATGGTTGTTCTGCAACAACGAGAGCAACTTCCCCAAACTGGATGGCGTGGCGGCGAGTGGTCCATTCAAGGACGGCATCAATGATTTTCTGGTCGCTGGCAACAACGATGCGATCCGCCATGACACTGGAACCCGGGTAGCAGCGCATTTCACCCTGACGTTCGAGGCGGGCCAAAGCCGATGCGTTTACCTGCGTTTCGCCCCGACCGGCGCGGCTCGGGTCAATGTCACAACACTGTTCGAGCGGCGTCGCGCTGAATCCGATGATTTTTACGCGGCCCTGCAAGCCGGCATCGGCGATCCCGATGCACGTAATGTTCAGCGTCAGGCGCTGGCCGGGCTGCTCTGGTCGAAACAGCTGTATTACTTCGACGTCAATCAGTGGCTCGACGGCGATCCGGCGCAACCTTCGCCCCCTTCCGGGCGTTCGCACATTCGCAATGCGCATTGGCGACACCTGTCGAATTTCGACATCGTCTCCATGCCAGACACGTGGGAGTATCCGTGGTACGCCTCGTGGGATCTGGGCTTTCAGGCTGTGGCTTTCGCGCTGATCGATCCTGGATTCGCCAAGCATCAATTATTGCTGCTGGTCAAAGACCGCTTCATGCACCCCAACGGCCAATTACCGGCCTACGAATGGCGTTTCGACGACGCTAACCCGCCGGTTCATGCCTGGGCTTGTTGGCGGGTGTATCAGCAGGACAAGGCGCTGACCGGCACAGGGGACATGGATTTTCTCGAGCGAATCTTCCACAAACTGCTGCTGAACTTTTCCTGGTGGGTCAATCGCAAGGATGCCGAAGGCCGCAACCTGTTTCAGGGCGGTTTTCTGGGGCTGGATAATATTGCGTTGTTCGATCGTTCGGCGCTATTGCCGCCCGGATATCAGCTGGATCAGGCCGACGGTACGGCGTGGGTCGCCGCTTATGCGCTGGACTTGATGCGCATCGCGCTGGAGTTGGCCAAGCGCAACAGCGTTTACGTCGATATAGCGGTGAAGTTCTTCGAACATTTTCTCTACATCGCCGGGGCAATCAATCGGGTCGACTCCGACGCCGAAGGGCTGTGGGACGAGCAGGACCAGTTTTTCTATGACGTTTTGCACCGGCCCGGTGGTGTGAACGAACCGCTGCGCTTGCGCTCGATTGTCGGCCTGATGCCTCTGTTTGCCGTGCAGGTGCTGGAGCAACACGAGCATGAAGGTTTACCCGGTTTGCGTGAGCGTTTACTCGGTTTTATGCGTCACCGCCCGGATCTCGCCAGCCTGGTTTCACGCTGGACCGAACCTGGCGAAGGCAACCGGATGCTACTGGCATTGTTGCGTGGTGAGCGCACCAAGGACCTGCTCAAGCGCATGCTCGATGAAAGCGAGTTTCTCTCCGGGTTCGGTATTCGCTCATTGTCCAAAGCTTTCGCCGAGCAACCTTTTGGCTTGCAGATTGACGGTAACCGGCTGTGCGCCCATTACGAGCCGGCAGAATCCGAATCACGCCTGTACGGTGGCAATTCCAACTGGCGCGGGCCGGTGTGGATGCCGATCAACTACATGCTGATCGAATCCCTGCGCGAGTTTCATCGCTATTACGATCAGAACTTTTCGGTGGAATACCCTACGGGGTCGGGGTTTCTGGCGTCACTGGAAGAGGTCGCCGACCGCTTGAGTCAACGACTGACCAGGCTTGTCCTTCGCGATGAAACGGGCAATCGGCCGTCAATGGCGGCGTATCCGCAGTTGCAGGCGGATCCCGCCAGTCGCGATCTGGTGTTATTCCATGAGTATTTTCATGGGGAAACCGGACGCGGACTGGGGGCCAGCCATCAGACCGGGTGGAGTGCGTTGATCGCGTTGTTGCTACAACCCTGATCGACTGGCGTACACAGATCTAATGTGGGAGCGGGCTTGCTCGCGAAGGCGGCATATCATTCAACATTGATGCCGACTGACACGACGCCTTCGCGAGCAAGCCCGCCCCCACAGTGGATGATCGGTGTTTGCGGGATCGTTGTTCAAAACGCAAAACACGAACAGCCAAACGCTCCCCAAAATCCCTGGAAGTCACTGACCGGCGCTGATGACATTCGCGCCCGTTCATGGCTGTGCGCATGCACCGCACAAGCGCCTGCACATTGATGAACCTGCGCGGTCATCGGCGCCAGGTGTTTCCAGTGCCCCGGCACCTTGGTGACCGGCGACCATTCAGGCACCACAGGGATCGGCGGCGGCCCGAGTTTTTCGAACTCATGGGTGCCGTGGACAATCTTGCCATCAACAATGGTCAGCACCGACTCGATCCATTTGATCGCTTCATCTTCGATGTGGAAGTAGTCCGCCGACAGCGCAATCAAATCCGCCAATTGCCCGACTTTGATTTGACCCTTCTTGCCTTGTTCCGAGGAAAACCAGGCGCTGCCGTGGGTGAAGAGCTCAAGCGCCGTATCGCGGCTCAAGCCTTGCGGGTACAGCTCCAATCCACCGACGGTGCGGCCGCTGACCAACCAATACATTGACGTCCAGGGGTTGTAGCTGGAAACGCGGGTGGCGTCGGTACCGGCGCCGACCGGAAGGCCCTCGGCCAACATGCGCGCAATCGGTGGCGTATGTTCAGCCGCCTTGGCGCCATACCGGTCGACGAAGTATTCACCCTGGAACGCCATACGGTCCTGGATCGCAATGCCGCCGCCCAAGGCTTTTACCCGTTCGATGTTCTGCGGCGTAATCGTTTCGGCGTGGTCGAAAAACCATGGCAGACCGTTAAACGGAATGTCGCGATTAACCTTCTCGAACACGTCGAGCATGCGGCTGATGGATTCGTTGTACGTCGCGTGCAGACGGAACGGCCAACGCTGTTCCACCAGATGCCGCACCACCGGTTCCAGTTCCTGTTCCATGGTTTGCGGCAGGTCCGGGCGCGGTTCGAGGAAGTCTTCGAAGTCCGCCGCCGAGAACACCAGCATTTCCCCGGCCCCGTTGTGCCGCAGGAAATCGTCGCCCTGGCCGTAGTGAGAAGTGCTGGTCCAGTTTTTGAAGTCGGTCAGTTCTTCCTTGGGTTTCTGGGTGAACAGGTTGTAGGCGATGCGCACCGTGAGTTGTTGGTCTTTGGCCAGTTGCTGGATGACTTGATAGTCGTCGGGATAGTTCTGATAACCGCCACCGGCATCGATAGCGCTGGTGATGCCAAGTCGATTAAGTTCGCGCATGAACTGACGGGTTGAGTTGATCTGGTACTCCAGTGGTAACTTGGGCCCTTTGGCCAGGGTCGAGTAGAGAATCATCGCGTTCGGCCGGGCGATCAGCATGCCGGTGGGATCGCCATTGGCATCGCGCTGGATTTCGCCGCCGGGTGGGTTCGGCGTGTCGCGGGTGTAGCCGACCACCCTCAGTGCCGCGCGGTTGAGCAGGGCGCGGTCGTAGAGGTGCAGGACGAACACCGGGGTGTCCGGCGCTGCTTTGTTCAGTTCATCGAGGGTCGGCAGGCGTTTCTCGGCAAACTGGAATTCGTTCCAGCCACCGACCACCCGCACCCATTGCGGCGTGGGTGTGCGATCGGCCTGGTCCTTGAGCATGCGCAAGGCATCGACCAGAGACGGTACGCCTTCCCAGCGCAGTTCGAGGTTGTAATTGAGGCCGCCCCGGATCAAATGCAGGTGTGAGTCATTGAGGCCGGGAACCACCGTGCGGCCGTGCAGGTCAACGATTTGCGTACCGGGGCCTTGCAGGGCCATGGCCTGGGCATCGCTGCCGACCACCACAAAGCGCCCGTCCTTGATCGCGACAGCGCTGGCCTGGGGCTTTTTGCGATCAACGGTGTGCAGGCGTCCGTTGTACAGAATGAGGTCGGCCGGGGTATCGGGCATGGTCTTACTCCCTGCGAATAGCGGGCTGATCCAGGCACCGACAGCACCAACCGTAAGGCCTTGCAGTACACGTCGGCGGTTAAAGCCGTCAGGGTCGTCAGGTGGGCTCATGGCCGTGCTCCGCGTAAAATCAGTCGGGGGCAAACAGCCGATCTCTGACGCATGCGGCCAGAAGGAATATAGACGGTGAATCCGCAGCGGGGCGTTTTCCGGGGGCGGAAAATGACGAATCCCGCCACAAGGGGCGGGATTCGTTGATAGCCAGACAGGCTCCCGAAGGTCGGGAGCCGCCGTCTTAGCTCGGGAACAGTTCGGACAGTTTCATCGCCAGCATCATGTCGCCTTCAGCGCGCAGTTTGCCGCCCATGAACGCTTGCATGCCGTCGGTCGAACCGTCAACGATGCCTTCCAGGGTTTCGCCGTCCATGACCAGAGTCACTTGAGCGTCAGGATTCACGCCTTCTTGCAGGTCGCAAGTGCCATCTTTAACGATCAACGAGAAGTTCTTTTCTTCGTCGATGCGGAAACCGAAAACCAGGTCCACGCCGGCAGCAGCGGCTGGGTTGAACTTGGCTTTCATTGCTTGTACGGCATCAGCTACGGAGGTCATGGTTCGATCCTTTTTGGGGTAATAAGAGCTGGGTGATTACAGCCAGGGTCACAATAATCCGGACTCAGCGAAACGTGATGAGTTCCGGGGCCTTCAGCAGTTGCAGATGTGCATGACTGTTGAAGGAAGCCAGTGCTACCTCGCGACCACGGTACTTCAGGTGGTGGAGCGAGGTATTGACGATTTGCCAGTTCAGCTCAAATGCCTGCTTGGCCGGCATTTGTGTAATGAGGTGGAGCAGGGCCGTGATGGTGCCGCCGGAGGTAAACACGGCGATTTTCTGATGGTTGTCGGCGCTTTCCAGAATTCGTTGCAGTCCGCCGTGCACACGCTCCACAAAGCCCAGCCAGCTTTCCAGGCCCGGTGTGTCATAGGAGCCGGTGAGCCAGCGTTCGATGATCAAGGCAAAGATGCGTTGGAATTCGGCGCGGTTTTGCGCGGCATTGCGCAGGATGTCCAGGGCTTCGGGCTCATCGTCCAGCATGGCCGGCAACAGCGCGCGGATCGCCGCGTCGGCGTCGAACTCATTGAACGCGGGATCGATTTCCAGGGTCGGCACTGGCAGGCCCGCGGCCGCGTACTGTTCCATCGCGCTATTGGCGGTATGTTGCTGGCGGCGCAGGTCGCCCGAAAGGCAGCGATCGAAGCTGATACCCAGTTCGACCAGGTACTGGCCGAGGATTTCTGCCTGGCGAATACCGGTCGGCGACAGGACGTCATAGTCGTCTGCACCAAAGGAGGCCTGGCCATGTCGAATCAAATAGATACTGCCCACGTCCGCGTCGTCCCGGTACGTTGAAGGTTTGGCGAGGTTATGAGGATGGCAGTGAGCTGTCAATGAAAAAACATACGCTTGTTTGAAATGGCTGCTCCAGGGCTGTTGCCAGAGGTTTCACGTCTGGTCGCCGAGCTGGCGCATGGGTATGCTGAACACATCCCGCGCGTGTTTAAGCCGCGCATCGTAATGAAGGAGTCACTGTGGAGTTTTTGTCCGAATACGCCGGTTTTCTGGCCAAGACCGTGACACTGGTGATCGCCATTCTGGTGGTCCTGGCCAGTTTTGCGGCGTTGCGCAGCAAAGGTCGACGCAAGTCGGCCGGCCAGTTGCAAGTCAGCAAACTCAATGATTTCTACAAAGGGCTGCGCGAACGCCTGGAGCAAACCTTGCTCGACAAGGACCAGCTCAAGGCCTTGCGCAAGTCCCAGGCTAAATCCGAGAAAAAGCAAAAGAAAACCCACGAGTCCAAACAACGCGTGTTCGTGCTGGATTTCGACGGCGACATTAAAGCCTCGGCCACCGAGAATCTGCGCCACGAAATTACTGCGCTGCTGACGCTTGCCACGCCCAAGGATGAAGTGGTGCTGCGTCTGGAAAGCGGTGGCGGCATGGTTCACAGCTACGGCCTGGCGTCCTCGCAACTGGCGCGCATTCGCAATGCTGGCGTGCCATTGACCATCTGCATCGACAAGGTCGCCGCCAGCGGCGGCTACATGATGGCGTGCATCGGCGAGAAGATCATCAGCGCCCCGTTTGCGATCCTCGGATCGATCGGTGTGGTGGCGCAGCTGCCCAACGTCAATCGCTTGCTGAAAAAACACGACATCGATTTCGAAGTGCTGACGGCCGGCGAATACAAACGCACCCTGACCGTGTTTGGCGAAAACACCGAAAAGGGTCGCGAGAAATTCCAGGAAGACCTGGACATTACCCACCAGCTGTTCAAGAACTTCGTCTCGCGTTATCGCCCGCAACTGGCCATCGATGACGTGGCCACCGGTGAAGTCTGGCTCGGTGTCGCAGCTCTCGACAAGCAACTGGTCGACGAACTCAAAACCAGCGATGAATACCTCGCCGAACGGGCAAAAAATGCCGAACTCTTTCACCTGCACTACGCCGAGCGAAAAAGCCTGCAAGAGCGTATTGGCATGGCGGCCAGCGGTTCGGTCGATCGCGTTTTGCTGACCTGGTGGAGCCGGTTGACCCAGCAACGCTTCTGGTAATCGCCAGCGCATCATCGTTTTGAAGAAGAAACCGGGGCTCATGTCCCGGTTTCTTTTTTTGTGGGGGACAGAGCGCTTCAGCTCCGTTCACATTCCTTCCTCAACTTGCGAAATCTCCTAAGCCGGCTGTCGACCCGTTCCTGCATCCGATTGAATGGCGGGGAGGTAGGGTGATGTTCCAAATGCTCGCAAAGGAATGCACATGACCGACCTCAATCATTACATCGCCGCCGGCCCGCTACGAATGCGCGACGAACTTAACGCCGCTGTGAACATCGCACTGCCGCAAACCCCTGGTCAATTTGGCGCCCGCTTGATCAAGGAAAAGTGGGGGGCGGATATCGATCCGCAGACTGCCTTGCTGGTCACGCTCGATTACGACTACAAGGGCCATCCTGCACAGGGTGGCATTCAGCAGGGGCAAGTGGCGAGCTCGCAATCGCTGCTGCAAGCGCTGCTTTCCAATTATCAAACCGTGGGAGACGGACGTTTCGCGGAAACCGCATTTGGCCTGTATACCCCGCCGGACCTAGGGCCTTCTGTTCGAATCGTGCAGCATGTCGACGAGTTCGCTGACCACGGCAGCGGCAATCACCAGACCTACGAAGGCATTTATCGCCAAACGACCCCGCAAACCTACGGGCCGCTGTCGCAAATTCGCTTAAAACCCGCCGACTTCAAGAAATGGGTCTGGGAACTGGATTTGCAGGGTTTGTACAAGGCGTATCTCGATCAGGCCTGGCCGTCTGACGAGGTGCTCTTGGCACCGCAAGCCTATGGGTTCAGGACGTCAGTCATAGCGGCATTTGCAATGTCCGCCTGGTTGCAGCGACAAGAACAACGCCTGAGTGAAGAGGGCCTGAAGCTCGCGATGCAGGCAGCAGGATTGCCGGTGGATCAGGCATGGGAAACCCTGACGATCGAATCGCTGAAAGCACCGACCCGAACTCCACCCACGGTCACGGCGAGCCGATTAAAGCTGTATCGCTACACTGCGACCGACATCTGGACCTTTTGTGTCGCCGCCAGCCCCCGGGTGTTGATGTACATCCCGGGCAATTCTTCACCACTGCATGACTTCGCCGACGTTTCGCAGTTGCAGCAATGGGTGGTGAAACAAAGCAACGCCAGTGCCACGAAGCAGGCGCTGGCCGCGCATTTTATCGAAGACGATCGACAGGACGGCACGTTCCACGCAGGCGTGTTGACGGCGCTGGACGGCATGGCGATTTACCCGAAAAAGCACTGGCTGACGAACAATGCCGGCTTCTTCAACAATGATGGTTACTGGGATCCCGCCGAGTACATCGGCTTCGACGATCAAGGCCATGCGACCGATCCGTTTGCACAGTTGGTATTGAACATGAAGCAGGCGGCTTGGGAGAGCGTCAAAACCATTCGGAACGACGCGCAAGTCAACCGTGACAATTTGAGCGCAGTTGTTGAACCGCTCGTGCAATGGATAAACCAGTTTGGGCCGCTGGCACTGTTTGTACCGGGGGGAGAGGGCGTATTGGCGCTGGCCGGGCTCATCGACGCCGGTTACGGGCTGGATCAGGCCGTGAACGGTGAAACGCCGGGCCAGCGCAAAGAGGGCGTAACGCGCACGGTGTTTGGCTTGCTCAATGCGCTGCCGCTGGCAGGCGCGGGGGCGGATGTTAGCGTTGGAAGGGCTGAGGCCAAAGCACTTGGGCCAAGTGAACACGTCGCCTTCGTAACGCCGGCCGAGGAAAGTGTGGCAGCACCTTCCAGGCTATCGCGGCTGGAGTTGATCCGCGGCATCGGCCCTTCAGTAACGTCATTCAGCGACGAAGTCCTGGCGCAGATCGGCAAGGTCAGCGCAGTAGACGACGACATGCTGCGCTTGATGAACACCGGCCGGCCACCGACTCCGTTGCTGGCCGATACGATCAGTCGGTTCAAACTCGATCAGGAGCTGGGGTCGACCGGTCAAACCGGGTTATTCAATAGCCGTTACGCTGCGCTGCAGCAATCGGAGCATGAATGGGTCCAGCTGTTTCAACGCCAATACCCGGGGCTTCCCAAAAATGCCATCGAGCAAATGCTCGACCGCTACGGTGTAGACATCCGTGCGATGCCCGACGTCAGCGAGGTCAGGCACGTATTCAAACGCCTGGACAGCAAGGCCCGTCAGTACCAGCTGCATGTGCGCCTGAATCGTGCCTACGAAGGCCTTTACCTTGGGGCGGCCGCCAATGCCGAGACGGACACTCTGGCTTTGCACTCGCTCCAGAATGTGCCCGGGTGGCCCAAAAATCTTCGGATAAACATTCTTGACCATTCGCCTTCCGGGCGAGTTCTGGACAGCTGCGGTCCACTCGATGCGGCAAACACTCGAATCCTCATCAGGGCAGAGGACGGCTATCAGTCCCCGGCCTTGCCATCGGACTTCTACGAGGCTGTCCTCGCCATCCTGTCAAAGGACGAACGCTCGGCGTTACACCTGACGTCTGAAGATCCTGCCAATGAGTTGCGACAAAAGGTCGGCGCGGTGGCGCTGCCTCGTTCGCAAACCCTGCTCGGGTTGCAAAGGATGGACAGCGGGCTGACGTTTGAGCCTCAGGGGTTGCGCGGCGGAGGTCACCCGTCGACGCCTCAAGGCGAAGCCATGACCCGCGAGATGATGAGATTGCAGCTCAAGGATATTTACCCCGACTTCACCTCTGCGCAGGCTGATGAAGTACTGCAACGCGTGGGCAATAACGCTCAGGTCTATATCGATGGGTTGACGCAGCAGTTACAGCAACTCAATACCGATTTGAGCAGTTGGATAGATCAGGTCGTCGATGATGTTGATGACATGGTGCTTCCCTTTCTGACAGTTGGCGACGCAGCGGCAGCGGATTTGAGCCCAGCACAGATCGCAACATACAACGTCCAGCTCCTGATGGATGAGCGGCAAGACGAGCGCGCCCTAAGGACTGAGCTCGCCGAAGAGCTGGTCGCCATCTGGCAAAAGCGTGGAGGCTCTCCACATGCCACGCTGGATATGAATTTTGAGAATTACCACCGACTGCCCACATTGAATGTCGGTTTCGACGATGTGACCGAGCTGTTGATGGGAGGCTTTCATCTGACCGAGCAGGAGAGTTTGAACGGGTTTTTCGAGAGCTTCCCCAACCTCGAGATTTTGAATCTGGAGAGCGTGGACTTGCGTCATTTTTTCGTGGCTGGCGACGCAGGTCGATCTTTGCCGCTGGCAATCGGTCAATTGACACGCCTTCGCTCTCTGAACCTGCGAGCAACTGAGTTGGTATTCACTGACAGTGCCGCTTCACAACTGCGTGACCTGACCCATCTGCAAGCGCTGGACTTGAGCGATAACCCTTTGGGTGTGCCACCGCTGGTGATGGGTATGGACGATCTGCGTCAGCTCAACCTGAGAAACACACAAATCACCCGCTGCCCGATCGGTATCAAGGATGAGCCCTATCTGACGTCTCTGGATTTACGGGATAACCAAATCACCCGGATACCGTCTGCCGTTATAAACCAGGCAGTCGAAGATGATCGTGTGCTGCTATTGGGGAATCCGCTGACAGACGAGGACACGCTGCGCCGGCTGGTCAGCCATAGAGAGCGAACAGGAATCAATTTATGGCTCAGCGCGCCCGGTGCCAACTATGGCTCGGCGATTGTATGGCTGCGAGATTACGACGTAGCGTTGCAACAGTCCCGACAGGCCCTTTGGCAACGACTGGCAGGCAAACCTTCCGGCACACGGTTTTTAGCCGTCACAGACAGGCTGAGTCTGACAGCCGACTTTCAGGTCAGTTATTTGTCGCTACAGACGAGAGTCTGGCGATTGTTGACCGAGGCCGATGCGTCCGAGCAAATGTGGAATCGATTAAGTCGCAGCAGCGGGCGTTTTGATCATCCGATGGCGGCTTTCAGGGCACTGGAGGAGCGTGCCAATCTTTAATTTGAAGCAGGAGTTGAGCCTTGAACCCCGAAAGGGGTTCAAGGTTTGACCATCAGCGGCGACGGAACAGTGGCAGCGGCTCGTCGGTGGCGGCCTGATAAGTCACGGAGAAGTCTTTGAGACCTTCCAGGGCTTCGTACGGGTCTTTGTCGGCGCGTATTGCAAACGCATCGAAACCGCAGCGGTGCAGGTAGAACAATTGATCGCGCAGCACATCGCCAATCGCCCGCAGTTCACCTTTGAAACCGTAACGGTCACGCAGCAGGCGGGCGTTGGAGTAGTTGCGGCCATCGGTGAATGCCGGGAAGTTCAAGGCGATGACCTTGAAAAACTTGACGTCGTCTCCGATTTCTTCAGCTTCTTCATCGGCATCCAGCCACACACCCAGGCCGCCGTCGCGGGCCTTGAGCGCGTGACCATGGTCACGCCACAGGGCCAGCGGTACGATCAGGTCGTCGCAGTTGGAAATACCGTCGAGGGTCGCGTCTTTTGGCAGCAAGTGCCAGGTTTCGTCGACGACCTCGTTGTTTTTAATGATTCGCTGCATAGACGCGCTCCTTGAAGAGGTCGATGCCAATACGCTGATAGGTGTCGATGAAGCGTTCGTCTTCGGTACGTTGTTCGATGTACACGTTGATCAGCTTTTCGATCACGTCAGGCATGGCTTCCTGGGCAAAGGACGGGCCAAGGATTTTACCCAGACTGGCGTCACGACTGGCGCTGCCACCGAGGGATACCTGGTAGAACTCTTCGCCTTTCTTGTCCACCCCGAGGATGCCGATGTGGCCGACGTGGTGGTGACCACAGGCGTTCATGCAGCCGGAGATGTTCAGGTCCAGTTCACCGATGTCAAACAGGTAGTCCAGGTCGTCGAAGCGACGCTGGATCGATTCGGCAATCGGGATCGACTTGGCGTTGGCCAGCGAGCAGAAGTCACCGCCCGGGCAGCAGATGATGTCGGTCAGCAAGCCAATGTTTGGCGTGGCGAAACCTTGTTCGCGCAACTCGCCCCACATCGCGAACAGTCGGGACTGTTCCACGTCGGCCAGAATGATGTTCTGTTCGTGGGACGTGCGCAGTTGACCGTAGCTGTAACGATCAGCCAGGTCGGCCACGGCGTCGAGCTGCTTGTCAGTGATGTCGCCCGGTGCCACACCGGTTGGCTTCAGGGACAGGGTAACGGCCACATAGCCCGGCTTCTTGTGCGCCAGGGTATTGCGCGTGCGCCAGCGGGCGAAACCCGGGTGCTGCTGGTCGAGCTCGGCCAGTTCGGCGGTCTGGTTGTCCAGCGCCTTGTATTCCGGGTCAACGAAGTGCTTGGCGACGCGATGCACCTCGGCCTCGGTCAGCGTGGTCTGGCCACCACGAAGGTGTTCCATTTCCGCATCGACCTTTTGCGCAAAGACTTCAGGTGTTAGCGCCTTGACCAGAATCTTGATTCGCGCCTTGTACTTGTTGTCGCGACGGCCATAGCGGTTGTAGACCCGCAGGATGGCGTCGAGGTAGCTCAACAGGTCCTGCCACGGCAGGAACTCATTGATGAACGCACCCACCACCGGCGTACGGCCCAGACCACCACCGACCAATACTCGGAAGCCCAACTCGCCTGCGGCGTTGTGCACCGGCTCAAGGCCAATGTCATGGACTTCGATGGCGGCACGGTCAGATGTCGAACCGTTGACAGCGATCTTGAATTTACGCGGCAGGTAGGCGAATTCCGGGTGGAACGTGGTCCACTGACGGACAATCTCGCACCATGGGCGCGGATCGATCAATTCATCGGCGGCGACACCGGCGAACTGGTCGGTGGTGACGTTGCGCAGGCAGTTGCCGCTGGTCTGGATCGCGTGCATCTGCACAGTCGCCAGTTCAGCGAGAATGTCCGGAATATCTTCCACGGCCGGCCAGTTGAACTGCACGTTTTGCCGGGTGCTGATATGGGCATAGCCCTTGTCATAGTCGCGGGCAATTTTGGCCATCATTCGCACTTGACGCGAAGTCAGTTGGCCGTAAGGCACCGCCACTCGCAACATCGGCGCGAAACGCTGGATATAAAGCCCGTTTTGCAGGCGCAGGGGGCGGAATTCTTCTTCGCTCAGCTCCCCTGCCAGATAGCGTCGGGTCTGATCACGGAACTGCTTGACGCGGTCCTCGATGATCCGCTGATCGTATTCGTCGTATACGTACATATAAGTCCTGTTCTCAGGCTTGGGTCGCTCGGATACAGCTGCGTTTTTGTGCTTGCCGGAGTCCGAAAGAGCCTCTGCAATTCTGCGCGCACGGCCGCGCGCTCCCTAGGGAGCCGGGGCAAGATACCAGTTTGCGGTTATGCGCAAAAGTGATGTTTGAGTATATGTAAAGAACCAAAGTGACTAACAGGAAACGTTATGACTAAACCCTTATTTGTGGTGCGGGCAATCGTCGTCTTTACTGTGGTCGAGTCTTTATGCAATCACCGATAAAACCGACAAGAGGCGATGCAATGAGCAACCCTACCAAAGCTACAAAGCCTGACAGTACGGTCGATGCTTGGGCGATCTTGTTTCTGATCATCCTGGTCGTGGGCACAGCGGTATTCTGGGTCAGCCATCAATAACCGACCCCGTCCGGGTCCCGTTCCGACGATTGTCGGACAATAACCGGAATAAACGCCGTTTTACGGAATTTCACTGGCTATAATGCGCGGCGGAATTTCCGGGGGCTCGGACGTTAATGTTGAAGTTTTTCTACATCTTCCTGCTGATGCTGGGCGTGGTTTACGGACCGGCTGCGCGGGCGGAATCGGTGCTGTTCCTGAGCCCCGGCTCCACACAGGAAGCCTACTGGCTCAGCTACTCGCAATTCATGCAGGCCGCTGCCAAAGATTTGGGTATCGACCTGCGGATTCTTTATTCTCAGCGCATGCCTGAACTCACGGTGGCGCAAGCCCGTCTGGCGTTGCAAGGGCCTGATCGCCCGGACTATCTGATTTTCGCCAACGAACAGTACGTCGCCCCGCAGATCGTGCGTCTGGCTCAAGGCAGCGGTGTAAAGCTGTTTATGGTCAATGCATCGCTGACGCCTGGCCAGCAAAGCCTGTTAGGTGAGCGTGCGGAACAATTGGCCAGTTTGGTGCCTAACGACGAGGAAGGCGGTTACCTGATGCTCAAAGAGCTGATCCGCCAGCATCCACCGGCGGCGGGAGATCAGCCCATTGAGTTGCTGGCGTTCTCCGGTCTGAAAATCACACCTTCGGCGCAACTGCGCGAGCAAGGGATGATGCGCGCCTTGGCCGAGCACCCCGAAGTACGTTTGCGCCAATTGGTATATAGCGGCTGGACCCGTGACCGCGCCTATGAGCAGGCGAAAATGTTGTTCCGGCGCTATCCGAAAGTCTCGCTGATATGGTCAGCCAACGACGAAATGGCCTTCGGCGCGATGCAGGCATTCGCCGAGACAGGTGGGCAACCCGGCAAAGACGCGTTTTTCAGCGCAGTCAACGCCTCTCCCTCTGCGTTACAAGCGATTATTGACGGTCGCCTGAGTGTGCTGCTGGGCGGTCATTTCACCTTGGGGGGCTGGGCGCTGGTGGCGTTGCATGACCAAGAGCGGGGCGTGGATCTCGATCAGTATGGCGGCCGGCAACGGCTGATCCCGCTGCTGCAACTGATCGACAAGGCGCAAGCCAAACAGCTGCTAACCTTGGGGGCATCGCCGGATTATGGCGTGAACTTCCGTCGACTTTCGGCCAAGGGGCGGCCAACGTCTTATCGTTACCCGTTCAATCTGCAAACGTTGATGCGCTAAACCCCGGCCAGATGCACCACCAGCTGCACGATGCCGTATAGGGCCAACGCGAACACTGCGGTGAATAAAATCCCCAGAATCACGAAATGACTCGGTTTGCCGTGAGTGAAGTCCCGGGTCCGATTCTTCCCGCTCTGCACCCCGAACGCGGCGGCCATGACGCTGTGCAGCATCTGCCAGAAGGTGGGCGGTTTGTGGTTTGGATCATCCATGCGGGGCCTCACGCGTTGTGATGTACATTCAATCACCCAAGAATAGTCAACTTTATCGTCAATGATCGTCATCCTGACCGCATGAAAAAAATTGGCCGATATAAATATGTACCACCCTCGCCGAATACCTGCATTGCCGCTGCCACTTACATCCGTTCATACCTTGAAGTTGGGTGGCGTAGGGTTGAGTGAGCAAGGTTCCAACGGGTTTCTCAACAGCTTTCCTCGACTTCGGCACTTGCTGCTTGACCAAAACAGGCTGGACAGTTTGCCGGACGCGGTGATGGGGATGCGCGACCTTACCCGCCTGCACCTGCGTTACAACGAATTGTCGATGAGCGAGACGTTGCAACGCCAACTCAACGGCCTGCCTGCGCTCAAGGATCTGGACCTGGGCAATAACCGCTTGCTGGCGTTTGACGTCAGTGCAATGCCCCGGCTTGAGACCCTGAACTTAGAGGGCAACAACCTGGCCGAATGGCCCACAGGTGTTTTGCAGGTTTCAGGGCGCAACTGAACCTGAGCCGCAATCGACTGACAACGATTCCCGAGGCGTTATGGGATACGCAGATTGGCCAGTCTCGCGGGCCGTATGTGAACAGTCTACTTAGCCATGATCGCTTGATAAGTGGCTTGGATATCAGCGACAACCCGCTATCGCGCGAGGCGTTTTCGCAAATACTCGATTGTTCGCAAGAGTACGGCCAGCCACTGGGATATTCCCAGCGTGATCTTGAACGCAATGCCGCGGACGAAGACGACGTGTCGGACGAGGAAGAAGCTTCTGCGGATGAGTCTCTGGAGGAGGCCGGTAGCGAGTCAGAGGATGAACAGCGGGCGCGCTGGCTGACCGACGATGCCGGGAGCACTGTAACAAGAAGATCTGTTTGGGAGGGGCTCAAGGCGCTAGCGGGGAATGAGGCGTTCTTTCACCTGCTCTCGGAGCTTCGGCAAACCGCCGATTTCGCCCGCACTCGGGTCGACCTTGGCGAACGCGTCTGGCGAGTCCCGGAGGCTGCGAACCGTAATGACAAACTTCGTGAGCTATTGTTCGTCGCCGCGCGATCAGGTTACACCTGCGCAGATGGGCGCATTCTGCTGTTCAGCGACCTGGAAGTTCAGGTACTGGTATTCAACACCGAACAATCCGTAGAAACCGGTCAACAGGGCGCCGCGCTCTTTGGACTGGCCAAACAGCTGTTTCGTCTGGACCGGGTCAAAGCTATTGCCGATGACCGCGTCAAAGCCAATCCAGGGATCGATTCGGCAGAAATCCGTCTCGCTTACCGCAAGGGCCTGGCCGGTCGACTCCAGCTGCCAAACCAGCCACTGGACATGCTGTATGAAGGTATTGCGAACGTTTCCGCTGCGGACCTCGAGACTGCCTTCTCACAGGTTACGGCGGCGGAACAGACCGATGAACTGGTGAAAAGCCTCGCAGAGTGTTCGTTCTGGAGTGACTACCTGAAGAAAACATACCCGCAAAGGTTTACCGAGTTTCAACGGCTCCGAGACGTTGAATACAACCGGCTGGATGAGCTTTATCCAGATTTCGATGATGGGCGCGAACTGGCGATTACCACTTGGAGTATCGATAAAAAAGTCGCGGAGCTCGCGTTGAAAATTGAATTCACCGGGCTGGAGCGAACCAGGTTGGGCCTATAGACCCAGCACGGCCGCCGCTGCTATCGGCGTGATGGCAGCGGTTTGCACGGATCGGATCAGTTGTCATACCCAAGGTTTGGCGCCAGCCAGCGCTCGGTCACGCTCAACTCCTGACCTTTACGCGACGTGTAGCTCTGCACCTGATCCTTGTCGATCTTGCCCACGGCGAAATACTGCGCCTGTGGGTGAGCAAAATACCAGCCACTGACCGCCGCCGCCGGGAACATCGCGTAGTGTTCGGTCAGGAACACGCCGCTACGACCAGCTTTCAGCTCTTCAGCTTCCGGATCCAGCAGTTTGAACAGCGTGGACTTCTCGGTGTGATCCGGGCACGCCGGGTAGCCCGGGGCAGGACGGATGCCGGTGTATTGCTCTTTGATCAACGCCTCGTTGTCGAGCGTCTCGTCCTTGGCGTAACCCCAGTAGTCTTTACGGACCTGCTGGTGCAGCCATTCGGCGCAAGCCTCGGCCAAGCGGTCGGCCAAGGCCTTGACCATGATCGAGTTGTAATCGTCACCAGCGTCCTGGTACGCCTTGGCCACTTCTTCGGCACCAATGCCGGCGGTGGTGATGAAGCCGCCCACGTAGTCGGTGACTTCGCTGTCCTTTGGCGCGACGAAGTCGGCCAGGGAGAAGTTCGGCTTGCCATCGGTCTTGATAATCTGCTGGCGCAGGTGATGCAACTTGGCGATCGCCTTGCCATCATCGCCGTAGACTTCAATGTCATCGTCACGCACCTGGTTGGCCGGCCAGAAGCCGAACACCGCACGGGCGCTGATGAGTTTTTCGTCGATCAGCTTGGCGAGCATTTCCTGGGCATCGGCGTACAGCGAGGTAGCGGCTTCACCGACCACTTCGTCTTCGAGAATGCGCGGGAATTTGCCGGCCAGGTCCCAGGAGATAAAGAACGGCGTCCAGTCGATGTATTCGGCCAGAACCTTGAGGTCGATGTTGTCCAGCACTTTGGAGCCGGTAAACGTCGGTTTGACCGGTTCGTAGGTGCCCCAGTCGAACTGCGGCTTCTTGGCAATGGCTGCCGGGTAGCTCAGGCGTTCGGTGCGCGCGCTGCGGTTGGCCGTGCGCTCGCGAACGTCGATGTATTCCAGGCGGGTTTTCTCGACAAACGCCGGTTTCAGCTCCTTCGACAACAACTGCGTCGCCACGCCGACCGCGCGGGAGGCGTCGGTGACGTAGATCACCGCGTCGTTGCTGTACTTGGGCTCGATCTTCACCGCCGTGTGCGCTTTGGAGGTGGTCGCGCCGCCGATCATCAGCGGCAAATGGAAATCCTGACGCTGCATTTCGCGGGCAACGTGAACCATTTCATCCAGCGAAGGCGTGATCAGGCCGGACAAGCCGATGATGTCGCACTTCTGCTCCTTGGCCACTTGCAGGATTTTTTCTGCCGGGACCATCACGCCGAGGTCGACGATGTCGTAGCCGTTACAGCCCAACACCACGCCGACAATGTTCTTGCCGATGTCATGCACGTCGCCTTTTACCGTTGCCATGAGGATCTTGCCCTTGGCTTCCGGTTTGTCGCCTTTCTCCAGTTCGATGAACGGGATCAAATGCGCCACGGCCTGCTTCATCACGCGTGCGGATTTAACCACCTGCGGCAGGAACATTTTGCCGGCGCCGAACAGGTCGCCGACGATGTTCATGCCGGACATCAGTGGGCCTTCGATCACCTCGATCGGACGGGCGAACGACTGACGGGACTCTTCGGTGTCTTCAACGATGTGTGTGGTTATGCCTTTGACCAGCGCATGCTCCAGACGCTTGTTGACCGGCCAGCCGCGCCATTCTTCGGTCTCGGCTTCCTTGACGCTGCCATCGCCCTTGTACTTGTCGGCGATGGCGAGGAGGGCGTCGGTGCCTTCCGGTGTGCGGTTGAGCACTACATCTTCGACGGCGTCACGCAGCTCTTGCGGGATCTGGTCGTAGATCTCCAGCTGGCCAGCGTTGACGATACCCATGGTCAAGCCGTTGCGGATCGCATACAGCAGGAACACCGAGTGGATCGCCTCACGCACCGGATTGTTGCCGCGGAACGAGAACGACACGTTAGACACGCCGCCCGAGGTCAGCGCATACGGCAGCTCGTCGCGGATGTAGGCACAGGCGTTGATGAAGTCCACGGCGTAGTTGTTGTGTTCTTCAATGCCGGTGGCCACGGCGAAGATGTTCGGGTCGAAGATGATGTCTTCCGGCGGGAAGCCGACTTCGTTGACCAGAATGTCGTAGGAGCGTTTGCAGATTTCTTTCTTGCGCGCTTCGGTGTCGGCCTGGCCGGCTTCATCGAACGCCATCACGACAACAGCCGCACCGTAACGCTTGCACAGTTTGGCGTGGTGAATGAACTGCTCGACGCCTTCTTTCATGCTGATCGAGTTGACGATGCCCTTGCCCTGGATGCACTTGAGGCCGGCTTCGATCACTTCCCACTTCGAGGAGTCGATCATGATCGGCACGCGGGAGATGTCCGGTTCACCGGCAATCAGATTGAGGAAGGTCACCATGGCCTTCTTCGAATCGAGCATCCCTTCGTCCATGTTGATGTCAATCACCTGGGCACCGGCTTCGACCTGCTGCAGGGCGACTTCCAGGGCTTCGGTGTAGTTGTCTTCACGGATCAAACGAGCAAATTTGGCGGAACCGGTGATGTTGGTCCGTTCGCCGACGTTGACGAACAACGAGCTGCGATCGATGGTGAACGGTTCCAGGCCCGAGAGGCGGCAGGCTTTGGGGATTTCCGGGATTTGACGCGGTGCGTAACCGGCCACGGCTTTGGCGATGGCTTCGATGTGCCCAGGCGTTGTGCCGCAGCAGCCACCGACAATGTTCAGAAAGCCGCTTTGAGCGAACTCTTCGATAACCTTGGCGGTGTCCACCGGCAACTCGTCGTACTCGCCGAACTCGTTCGGCAGACCGGCGTTCGGGTGCGCGGAAACATGGGTGCCTGCCTTGTTCGACAGCTCTTCCAGGTACGGGCGCAGCTCGCTGGCACCCAGGGCGCAGTTCAGACCGACCGAAATTGGTTTGGCGTGGGCCACGGAGTTCCAGAACGCTTCGGTGGTCTGGCCGGAGAGGGTGCGGCCGGAGGCGTCGGTGATGGTGCCGGAAATCATGATCGGCAACTCGATGCCCAGTTCTTCGAACACACCTTGCACGGCGAAGATCGCCGCTTTGGCGTTCAGGGTATCGAAGATGGTTTCGATCAGGATCAGGTCGGCGCCGCCTTCGATCAGGCCTTTTGTGGACTCGGTGTAGTTCTCCACCAGTTCATCAAAGGTCACGTTGCGGTAGCCGGGGTTGTTCACGTCTGGCGACAGCGAGCAGGTGCGGCTGGTCGGGCCCAGTACACCGGCGACGAAGCGCGGCTTGTCCGGGGTTTCCAGGGTCTTGGCGTCGGCGACCTTGCGGGCCAGGCGCGCGCCTTCGACGTTTAACTCGTACGCCAGGCCTTGCATGCCGTAGTCGGCCAGGGAAATCTGGGTGGCGTTGAAGGTGTTGGTTTCCAGAATGTCGGCGCCGGCATCCAGATAAGCTTTCTCTATGCCACCAATCACATCCGGGCGAGTCAGCACCAACAAGTCGTTGTTGCCTTTGACATCGCTTGGCCAGTCAGCAAAGCGTTTGCCACGGTAATCCTGCTCTTCGAGCTTGTAGCTCTGGATCATCGTGCCCATGCCGCCATCGAGAATCAGGATGCGCTCTTTGAGGGCGTGCTTGAGAGCTTGAAGGCGAACACTGCGATCGGACATTTGGACTACTCGGAAAGGCCATGACGAAGGGGCGGGATCATAGCAAACCTGTGCGCTTTTAGAGCATGTCCCGGTTTTGCATGAATATCACTCATGTTGGTACGGGCGTCCACCCGGTAGAATCGCGGCGATTTTTTATGATTGGGACCAGGGATATGTCGTATCGCGTCATCACCAGCATTTTTATGCTGCTTTTAAGCTGGGGCGCCACTGCGCAAGGTCCGGCAATTTCCACTGCGATTTCCTACAGCCGCGACATTCAACCGATCTTTACCGAAAAATGCGTCGCCTGCCATGCCTGTAACGACGCCGCCTGTCAGCTCAACCTGGGCAGTGGCGAAGGCGCGGCGCGTGGCGCGACGAAAGTCCCGGTCTACGACGGCGATCGCAGCACCGCCGCGGCCCCGACCCGGCTGTTTTACGACGCCTTCGGCAAACACGCCTGGCAGCAGAAGGGCTTCTATCCGGTGCTCGACGCCCAAGGCAGTCAGGCTGCATTAATGGCGCGGATGCTTGAGCTGGGCCACAAAACCCCGTTGCAACCCAATGCGAAATTGCCGGAAGACATCGTGCTGGGTCTGAACCGGGAAAACATGTGCGCCATGCCGGGGGAGTTCAACGGCTACGCCAGTTCGCATCCCAAAGAGGGCATGCCGCTGGCGGTCACGGGCCTTACCGATCAGCAATACCAGACATTGCAACGCTGGTTGACGTCGGGTGCGCCGATCGATGAGCAGGCGCTGATGCCGAGCGCGAAAGAAGCGCTGGAGGTGGTGCAATGGGAAAACCTGCTCAACGCGCCGGGCTCCCGGCAAAGCCTGGTGGCGCGCTGGTTGTTCGAGCATTGGTTTCTGGCTCACATCTACTTCAAGGACGGTGAGCCGGGTCACTTCTTCCAGTGGGTGCGTTCGCGTACGCCCACTGGCCAGCCGATTGATCTGATCAGCACACGCCGCCCGAATGACGACCCCGGCACTCAGGTGTATTACCGTCTGTGGCCGGTGCAGGGTGTCATTGTGCAGAAGACCCACATCACCTATCCGCTGAGTGCGGCGAAGATGGCACGGGTCAAAAGCCTGTTTTACAGCGGCAACTGGCAGGTCGATGCCTTGCCGGGTTACGGGCCGGAACGCCGGGCCAATCCGTTCGATACCTTCGAGGCTATCCCGGCGCAGGCGCGCTACCAGTTCATGCTGGATAACGCCGAATACTTTGTGCGCACCTTCATTCGCGGCCCGGTGTGCCGTGGCCAGATCGCCACCGATGTGATTCGCGATAACTTCTGGGCGCTGTTCCAGGCCCCGGAACACGACCTCTATATCATCGACCCCAACTACCGCGGCCAAGCCACGCCGTTGCTGGCCATGCCGGGGCAGAACGATGACGTCGGCAGTGTCTTGAGCCTGTGGCATGACTATCTCGACAAACGTAACGAGTACGAAGCGCTGCGCCGGGACAGCTACGCCGATGCACCGGCGCCCAGCTGGTCGACCCTGTGGGCGGGAAATGACAACGCGCTGCTGAGCATCTTCCGGCACTTCGACAGTGCGTCGGTGAACAAGGGCCTGATCGGCGAGGTGCCACAAACAATGTGGCTGTTCGACTTCCCGCTGCTGGAACGCACCTACTATCAACTGGCGGTGAACTTCGACGTGTTCGGCAACGTTTCCCATCAGGCCCAGACCCGCCTGTACTTCGACCTGATCCGTAACGGCGCCGAGCAGAACTTCCTGCGCCTGATGCCGGCGGATTCCCGGGATGGCTACCTCGATGATTGGTACCAGAACAGCGGCAAGTTCAAGATGTGGCTGGACTACGAGTCCATTGATGACGACAAACCGACGGCGCTGAAACTCGACGAAAAAGACCCCAAACGCGACTTCGCCCTGCAATTGCTCGCCCGTTACGGCGATGTGAATGCCAAGCCCGATCCGATCAACCGCTGCGACGGTGCGTATTGCTCGCGGCCGAACATCGCCCCGGACTTGCAGAGCGCCGAACAGTCCCTGAGTCGTCTGACGTCGCGCCCGGCAGCCGGGTTGAAGGTCATCGACCAGTTGCCGGAAGCGACGATGTTGCGTATCGAAACGACGAGCGGCAAACGTGAGGTCTACAGCCTGCTGCGCAACCGCGCGCACAGCAACGTGGCGTTCCTGCTCGGTGAGTCGTTGCGCTATCAGCCGGGGCTCGACACGCTCACCATTTTCCCGGGTGTACTCAGCAGTTATCCGAATTTCATGTTCAACATCCCGGCCGATCAGGTGCCGGCTTTCGTTGATGCAATGGAAAACGCCAAGGACACCCACAGCTTTGAGAAAATCGTCGAACGTTGGGGTATTCGGCGCAGTCATCCGCAATTCTGGTTCTATTTCCACGACCTAAGCCGCTACGTCCACGAGACCGACCCGGTGGAAGAGGGCGTGCTGGACATGAATCGCTACGAAAACCTCTGATTCACACCTACAGGGGGGATCACTATTTCTTTCCCGACAAAAATACTAGGACTTTGTGCGGCGCGTTGATTGGCGTAAACTGCGCCCAAGCCTGCGAGGAGTTTCCATGACCGCTATAACCATCACCGACGCCGCCCACGATTACCTGGCTGACCTGCTCTCCAAGCAGAACACCCCGGGTATCGGCATCCGCGTCTTTATCACCCAGCCTGGCACCCAGTACGCCGAAACCTGCATTGCCTACTGCAAGCCGGGCGAAGAAAAACCTGAAGACACGGCGCTGGGGCTCAAAAGCTTCACCGCTTACATCGACTCGTTCAGCGAAGCGTTCCTGGACGATGCGGTGGTCGACTACGCCACCGACCGCATGGGCGGCCAGCTGACCATCAAGGCGCCAAACGCCAAAGTGCCGATGGTCAACGCCGACAGCCCGGTCAACGAGCGCATCAATTACTACCTGCAAACCGAGATCAACCCGGGGCTGGCGAGCCACGGCGGTCAGGTCAGCTTGATCGATGTGGTCGAAGACGGCATCGCCGTGCTGAAATTCGGTGGTGGTTGCCAGGGCTGCGGCCAGGCGGACGTGACCCTGAAGGAAGGCATCGAGCGCACCTTGCTTGAGCGAATTCCTGAATTGAAAGGTGTGCGCGACGTGACTGACCACACGCAGAAAGAAAACGCCTACTACTAAGGTGTTCGCTGCGACATGAAAAACGGCACCCGTGAGTGCCGTTTTTTTATGGGTAGAATTTGCTCGCGAAGAGGCCCTACGGGCGATAGAGATGCGCATGCCCCGCGCGATACAGCGACGACTCGCTGAACTGATCACTCCCCAACACCCGTCCCACCAAAATCAACGCCGTCCGCCGAAACCCTTTGGCCTCAACCTTCCCGGCAATATCTTCAAGCGTCCCCACCACCCAATCCTGATCCGGCCACGTCGCCCGGTGAATCACCGCAATCGGACAATCCGCGCCGTAATGCGGCAGCAGTTCAGTGAGGATTTTCTCCAGGTGATTCACACCCAAATGGATGGCCATGGTCGCCCCATGCTGCGCCAGGCTGCCGAGCTCTTCGCCCTCCGGCATAGCCGTTTTGTCGGCGTAGCGGGTCAAAATCACACTTTGCGAAATATCCGGCAGGGTCAGTTCCGTCCCTAAAAGCGCCGCACACGCCGCCGTCGCCGTAACGCCCGGAATGATTTCAAACGGAATATCCAACTCGCGCAGGTAGCGAATCTGCTCGCCAATCGCGCCATAAAGACTCGGATCACCGGAATGCACCCGCGCCACGTCCTGGCCGTTGGCATGGGCGTTTTTGATCAGTTCGATGATCTGTTCCAGGTGCAATTCGGCGCTATTGACCACCTGTTCGGCGCGATGGCCTTCCAGCACAGCCGCAGGCACCAGGGAGCCGGCGTAGATGATCACCGGGCAGCTGCGAATCAGCCGTTGGCCTTTGACCGTGATCAGTTCCGGGTCGCCGGGCCCTGCGCCAATGAAGTAGACGGTCATCGTCGGTTCCTGTGAAAAAAGAGACTGGGCAAGGCTTCAGATGAAGATTGCTCATGATCGAAAGCGCGATTATCGGGGATTTTACGCAGCACCCGCCAATGCCAGAGTCGCCTGCGCATATTTTTGTCGGGGGATCAGCAGTTTTGCTGGCGCTTGAGCCAGCTGTTCGGCCAGTGCCAGGGCGGCACTTTCCGCGACGCCGTAGCAGCCGGTACGTTCGAACGCGATGTCTGAATGATGGCTGAGTCTGGGCTGGTACCCGGCCAATTGTTTACTGCTGAAATAGATAACCGGCAGCGCGAGTTGCTCCGCGAGCTCAATCAGGCCAGGTTCATTACGCTTCAAATCGATGCTGGCCAGGGCCGTGATCTCATGAAGTCCGATTTGATGAGCCTGTAATGCCTGATCGAGCAATGCGCGCAGCGTGCTGGCGGGGCAGCCGCGCTGGCAGCCCAGGCCGACCACTAACGTCGGCGCTGTGCTGGCATCGGTCATACGTGGTATTGGCCATCACTTTTGCGGCGGAACAACCAGGTACTGATCAGGCCCAAGGCCAGCCAGAACGCTACGTTGGTCAGCTGCGAAGCAATCTTGAACTGAGTTTCCAGGGCTTGCGGTGCGAGCATCGAATGCACGTCCGGTTGTGGCGCGCCGATCACGTGCGGAACGGCCAGAATCGCCACGCCTAGCACTTTCATCAGCCAGTGCCGGCTGAACACGATCAGCGCGATCCCGACAGCGGTGGAGGCGGCAGTGCCGATCCACCACATTTGCCGTTGAGCCAGATCAGCTGCCGCAGTGCCCGGCAGTTCCGGTGGCAGGCCAAGGGTCGGCGCCAGTACGAACGTCGCATAACCGGCCAGACCCCAGAGCAGGCCCTGAGACGTTTTGGTCGGTGCGCGCAGGGTGTAGAGGCCGGCAAGCATCAGGGCAAAACCGACGGCCACCACCAGATTGCCGCCGGTAGTCGACAGCACGCGCTGCCAGCCATCTTCCGGCTCCCAGGCCTCGGCGTCGTGGGTGTGGCCGGCCATGGCGCCATCGGCGTGTTCATGGGGTTGAACCAGCGTCGGCTCGGTTTTTTCGTAGGACTCCGCCTGAAGAATCAACGGTGCGACCCAGAAGCTTTGCAGCAGGGTCAGTAGCAGGGCGGCCAGCAGCCCAGTGAACCCTGCGGTTTGCGCAATACGCTTGATCATGTCGGCAGCTCTCAATGGCACGGGAATGCAGAGCTGTGACGGGTATCGTGCGCGGCGTTGTGCACCGCTTCGATGTGCGAGAAACCGGCGAAATACACGAGGCTAGCGCCGAGGATCGACGCACACACGGCGGCGGTCAGGCGTTGGGTAAGGGTTGAAGTGGTGCTGGCGGTTGTGTGGCCGGTGCTGCTGATGATCGACATGGCGCATCCCTCTGGTCTGTCAGCGGGTGAATAGAGCGCATGGAAAACCCCTGCGAGTCGGGCACGCAGACGTTCAAACAGCGCCCGCCCACCGCGGGTTTGTTGTTCAGTGTCCGTAACGGTCACTTTGTGTTGCGGGCCGGTCTCCGGGCTCACGAGGGGCGCAGGCTTTCGCCTTGACCTGCAAGCATCACCTTCCCATGCCGAACTGCTGGCACAGTGGATTTGATGCTTCGCTCGCTTACCGTTGCGGGGGCAGCACCGGACTGACATGGCTTTGAGTAAAGCACATGATTCACCGGTTTCCCGTTTCACCCTGTGAAGGGCACCCGTAACAAAGTGCGTAGGAGAGCATGGGCGGGGGATACGCGTCAATTGGCAAGGGTTCTCAACTCGGGATTGTGTCGACGCCATCGCGGGCAAGCCTTGCTCCTACAAGTGCGCCATAGTCCCGTAGGAGCAAGGCTTGCCCGTGATAGCGTCTGATGGCCGCCACAAGACATTGACCCGCCCCAGCGCGATGCGTAGCCTTGCGCTTTCGAGGTTCTTCGGCGTTTGCCGAAGCTAAGAAGGGAACGCGGTCAATGCCGCGGCTGCCCCCGCAACTGTGAACGGTTCAGTTTCTGCCATGCCACTGCATGCGCCAGCCATGGCGCGAGCGGGAAGGCGCAGAAGCCGCCAGTCAAACGACTGGCCAGCCGTCAGCCAGGAGACCTGCCTCGACACAGATTCTCACTTTCAACCGGGCGGGGTGATCCGGTGGCGAAATCTTCCGCGCAGCGTGTGCTGCAGCGGTTGTCGTCCCGTATGCCCGCCACCTTGCCAAAGGGCATCCGATGAAAACACTGGCCAAACTCCCCGTCACCATCGTTACCGGCTTCCTCGGCTCGGGCAAAACCACCTTGCTGCGGCACATGCTCGACAACGCTCAGGGCCGTCGCATTGCGGTGATCGTCAACGAGTTCGGCGAGTTGGGCATCGACGGCGAAATCCTCAAGCAGTGCTCCATCGGCTGCACCGAAGAAGAAGCCAACGGCCGCGTCTATGAACTGGCCAACGGCTGCCTGTGCTGCACCGTCCAGGAAGAATTCTTCCCGGTGATGCGCGAATTGGTCGCCCGTCGCTGTGATCTCGACCACATCCTCATCGAAACGTCGGGCCTGGCCCTGCCCAAGCCGCTGGTCCAGGCCTTCCAGTGGCCGGAAATCCGCAGCGCCTGCACCGTCGACGCAGTCATCACCGTGGTCGACAGCCCGGCCGTCGCTGCTGGCACCTTCGCTGCCTTCCCGGATCAAGTCGATGCCCAGCGCAAACTCGACCCGAACCTGGACCACGAGTCGCCGCTGCACGAATTGTTCGCCGATCAACTGGCCAGCGCCGACCTGGTGATCCTCAACAAGGCCGACCTGATCAGCCCTGAAGACCTGGCCCGCGTGCGCCTTGAAGTCGCCGAAGAATTGCCGCCTGCGGTGAAAGTCATCGAAGCCAGCAGCGGTCGCGTGCCACTGGACGTGTTGATCGGCCTTGGCGCCGGTTCCGAAGAACACATCGACAGCCGTCACAGCCATCACGATCATCACCATGAAGGTGAAGACGATCACGACCACGACGCGTTCGACTCGATCTCCATCGAGCTGCCGCAAGCCGACGAAAGCCTGCTGATGGATGCGCTGACGCAACTGGTGGTCAAGCACGGCATCTTGCGCGTCAAAGGTTTCGCCGCCATCCCGAACAAACCAATGCGTTTGCTGATCCAGGGCGTGGGCACGCGTTTCGACAAGCACTTCGACCGTCAGTGGGGCGCCGAAGAAGCGCGCACCACGCGCCTGGTGCTGATCGGCCAGGAACTGGACGCCGTCCAGCTCGAAACGCAATTGCGCGCCGCGCTGGGCGTTTAAGCCATGCACCTGCTCAGGACCCAGCCCGGCGGTTTTGTGTCGGATGACAACATCGCCGACCTTGGACAAACCCCCGCCGAGCTGGTGATCCTGTGCAGCGGCGACTCCAGCCTTGCGCTGCTCGCCGAAGCCGCGCAGCAACTGCCCGACGACTACCCCAGCGTGCGGCTGGCCAACCCGATGCAGGTGCAGAATCACGCCTCGGTCGATCTGTACGTCGACGAAGTGCTGCGCCACGCCAAGGTGATTCTGATCTCGCTGCACGGTGGTATCGCCTATTGGCGTTATGGCGTCGAGCGGTTGGTGCAATTGTCCGAACGGGGCGTGCAGCTGATTCTGGTGCCGGGCGATGATCGTCCGGACCCGGAACTCAGCGACCTCAGTACCGTCGTTGCCGAAGACAGTGATCGGATCTGGCAGTTTTTGCGTCAGGGCGGCATGGGCAATGCCCTGGACTTTTTTCGCTGTCTGGCCACTCGCTGGTTGGGCCGTGATTACGCTTGGGCCGAGCCGCAAGTCCTGCCGCGCACAGCGATTTACCACCCACAAAAAAGCCCCGCTGAACTGAGCGATTGGCAAGCCGACTGGCAAGCTGATCAACCGGTGGCGGCGGTGCTGTTTTACCGCTCGCATTTGCAGGCGGCGAATACCGCTTTCATCGATGTTTTCTGCCAACGTTTGCAAGCGGCCGGGTTAAACCCTTTGCCGATTGCCGTGGCCAGTTTGAAAGAGCCCGGCTGCCTGACGGTGGTCGAGGATTGGCTGGATGAAGTCGAGGCAGGGGTGATTTTGAACACCACCGGTTTCGCCCAATCCAGCCCCGAAGCCCCGCACCTGCGACCGTTTCGCCGCAACATTCCGGTGATCCAGGCGATTTGCGCCCAGGACAACGAACCCGGTTGGCGCGCCAGCGAGCAGGGCCTCGGTCCGCGGGACCTGGCGATGCACATCGCGCTGCCGGAGCTGGATGGCCGCATCATCAGTCGCCCAATCAGTTTCAAGGACCTGGCATGGCGCAGCGAGCGCAGTCAGTCCGATGTGGTGTGCTATCGACCGCAGCCGGAACGCATGGATTTTGTCGCCGAACTGGCGCGGCGCTGGATCGATCTGGCGCGGGTGCCGAACAGCGAAAAACGCATCGCCCTGATCCTTGCCAACTACCCGACCCGTGATGGGCGCATCGGCAATGGCGTCGGCCTCGACACTCCGGCCGCCGCGTTGAACATCCTGCAAGCGCTGCATAAAGGAGGTTATCCGCTGCCGGCCGAGTTACCGGACAGCGGCACTGCGCTGATCCAGCAATTGCTCGGCGGCGTCAGCAACGACCTCGACACCCTCGACCAGCGTCCGTGTCATCAAAGCCTCTCGCTGGACGAATACAAGCGGATGTTCGACGCCTTGCCCGAGACTAATCGCCAGGCCGTGCTGGAGCGCTGGGGCACACCCGAAAACGATCCGATGTACCGTGGCGAACGGATGATGATTGCCGGTCTGCGCTTCGGTCTGACCTTCGTCGGCATTCAACCGGCGCGTGGTTATCAGGTGGACCCGAGCGCGGTGTATCACGACCCGGACCTGGTACCACCTCACGGCTACCTGGCGTTTTATTTCTGGCTGCGCAACACCTACGGTGCCCACGGCGTGATTCATGTCGGCAAGCACGGCAACCTCGAATGGCTGCCGGGCAAAGGCGTCGGGCTGTCGGAAAACTGCTGGCCGGATGCACTGCTCGGGCCGCTGCCGAACATTTATCCGTTTATCGTCAACGATCCGGGCGAGGGTGCGCAGGCCAAGCGCCGTACCCAGGCGGTGATCATCGACCACCTGATGCCGCCGCTGACCCGCGCCGAAACCTACGGGCCACTGCGCAACCTTGAGCTGCTGGCCGATGAATATTACGAAGCGCAACTGCTTGATCCGCGTCGTGCCCGGGAATTGCAGCGCGACATCCTGCAGCTGGTGCGCGATACGCACATCGATCGGGAACTGCAACTGGACGAAAAACTCGACAGCGATGCCGATGCGGCGATCTGGTTACCGCGCCTGGACACGTATTTGTGCGACTTGAAGGAATCGCAGATCCGCGATGGCCTGCACATCTTTGGCGAGTCGCCGACCGGGCGGTTGCGCATTGACACGTTGCTGGCTTTGTTGCGGATTCCGCGTGGCGATGGGCGTGGTGCGCAATCGAGTTTGCTGCGGGCGTTGGCGAAGGCGTTCGAGTTGGGGTTCGATCCGCTCGATTGCGCACTTGCTGATCCCTGGAACGGTCCGCGTCCGATGGAATTGCAAACTGTCAGTGACGAAGTCTGGCGCACCGCCGGTGATACCCGCGAACGCCTTGAGTTGTTCGCCGCCCAGTTGATCCAGCTGACACTCAACGAACCTTGTGGGAGCGGGCTTGCTCGCGAATACGGTATATCAGCAACAGAAATGTTGGCTGGCACGACGCCTTCGCGAGCAAGCCCGCTCCCACAGGAACCTGTGTGGTCTGATGTAAATTCGATCATTGAGAACCTGTACGAAGTCGTCGCCCCACGTCTGGACGCCTGCGGCCCGGCAGAAATGCGCGGTCTGCTCGACGCCTTGAACGGTCGCTTCGTCCCCGCCGGACCGAGCGGCGCACCCAGTCGAGGTCGCCTGGACGTGCTGCCGACCGGGCGCAACTTCTATTCGGTGGACGTGCGCAACCTGCCGACCACCACCGCGTGGCGCATTGGCTTCCAGTCAGCGAACCTGATTCTCGAACGACATCTGCAGGACCATGGCGATCACCTGCGTCAACTCGGCCTGTCAGTCTGGGGTACCGCGACCATGCGCACCGGCGGCGACGACATCGCCCAAGCCATGGCGCTGATGGGCGTGCGTCCGGTGTGGGCCACGGGCAGCCAGCGAGTCGACGATTTCGAAATTCTGCCGCTGAGCTTGCTCGACCGCCCGCGCGTGGACGTGACCTTGCGCGTCTCCGGGTTCTTCCGCGATGCCTTTGCCAACCTGATCCGCTTGTTCGACGCGGCCGTACAAGCGGTGGCCGCGCTGGATGAGCCCGACGACTTCAACCCGCTGGCCGCCAAAGTGCGTGCCGAACGTGAAGCGTTGATGCAATCGGGCCTGGATGCAGAGGCCGCGAACCGCCAGGCCGGCTGGCGAATTTTCGGTGCCAAACCCGGTGCCTATGGCGCCGGTGTGCAGGGCGCTATCGACGGTCGTCTGTGGCAAAGCCGTGAAGACCTGGCCGAGGTTTACCTGAACTGGGGCGGCTACGCTTATGGCGGATCCGACGAAGGCACCGCCGCCCGCGATCAATTCGCCCAGCGCTTGAGCCAGGTGCAAGCGGTGCTGCAAAACCAGGACAACCGCGAGCACGACTTGCTCGATTCCAACGACTACTACCAGTTCCAGGGCGGCATGCTCGCCGCCGTGGAGATCCTCAGCGGTGAAGTAGCGGCCAGCTACCACGGCGATCACAGTCAGCCGGACTTGCCGAAGATCCGTACCTTGAAGGAAGAGCTTAACCGGGTGATCCGCTCCCGGGCGGCCAATCCAAAGTGGATCGAGGGGGTTAAGCGTCATGGCTACAAAGGCGCGTTTGAACTGGCGGCGACGCTCGATAACCTGTTTGCGTTCGACGCCACTACGCAATTGATTGACGATCACCAGTACGCGTTGCTGGCCGACGCCTATCTGCTCGACCCGGCGACTCGGGATTTTGTTCGCGAGCACAATCCGCACGCCTTGCGAGACATGACTGAGCGGATGCTGGAGGCGCAGCAACGGGGGATGTGGAAGGAGCCGGGCGAGTACCGCGAGGCGCTGGAAAACCTCCTGTTGGATATAGAAGAAGACAGCTAATGCGCTTACCCCTGGGGGCGCGAGCCTGCTCGCGATGACATTCTTTCAGCCGACAAAGATGCTGTCTGAAATACCGCTATCGCGAGCAGGCTCACTCCCACAGGTACAAGGTTCACCTGCCACCGACCATGACCGAGTATTGAAGATGACCGACACCCCGCATTTCCCCTTATCCGCCGTGGTCGGCGCCGACGACTTGAAGCTCGCCCTGTGCCTGACCGCCATCGACCCGAAAATCGGCGGCGTGCTGATCGAAGGCCCGCGCGGCATGGCCAAATCTACGTTGGCCCGGGGTCTCGCGGACCTGCTGGCCAGCGGTCAATTTGTCACCTTGCCGCTGGGCGCCACCGAAGAGCGTCTGGTCGGCACCCTCGACCTCGACGCCGCCCTGAGTGACGGGCGTGCGCAATTTTCCCCCGGTGTATTGGCGAAGGCGGACGGCGGCGTGCTCTACGTCGATGAAGTCAATCTGCTGCCCGATCACCTCGTGGACCTGTTGCTCGACGTCGCCGCCAGCGGCACCAACCTGATCGAGCGTGACGGCATTTCCCATCGGCATTCGGCGAAGTTTGTGCTGATCGGCACCATGAACCCGGAAGAGGGTGAACTGCGTCCGCAACTGCTCGATCGCTTTGGCCTGAACGTCGCGCTCGGTGGGCACACAGCACCCACCGAGCGCGGCCAGATCATCCGTCGACGACTGGATTTCGACAGCGATCCGCAAAGCTTCTGTGCGCAGTGGGAACACCAGCAGCAGTCGTTGCGCGAACGGTGTGAAAAGGCCCGTAGCGTCCTGGCGAGCATCCCCCTCGACGATGAAGCGCTGGCACTGATCACTGAGCGCTGCTTTGCCGCCGGCGTCGATGGCTTGCGCGCTGACCTGGTCTGGTTACGCGCTGCGCGCGCCCATGCCGCATGGCGCGGTGCAAACGCGATCAGCGAGGCCGATATCGACGCCGTCGCCGAATTCGCCTTGCGCCATCGTCGCCGCGAGCAATCACCGCCGGCACCGCAACACCGTCAGCCGCCGTCTGCGCAAAACTCCAACCCGAGCGAAGGCCAGGGCCAATGGGGTGAAATGCCTGCCCAGGCGCTGCCGGTCGGCGCACGCCGCGAAATGCCGAGTTGGCCAAAAAAGCCCTAGGCATTCGCCCTCGATCTGATGCGGGGGCGAATGCCAGACCCCGCGCAGGACGGCTGGACAATGGCAAGCAAGGCAAACGCCACGCCGCGCGCAGCGGCGCGATCAACTGGCCCGGCACTTTGCTCACCGGCCGGCCACGTCAGCGCAGTGATGTGCTGTTCCAACTGCGTACCCGTTGCTCCCATGAGTTGTGGCTGGTGATCGTCGATGCCTCCGCCTCGACCCGGCGTCACCAGGCGTTGCGCGATGCCAAAGGCCTGCTGGCGCAAGTGTTCGACGATGCCTACCGCCAGCGCGCGCGGTTGGCGTTGTTGACAGCCAGCGGTCTTGCGCCCAAGTGGCAAGTTCAAGGCCTGAAAGCGTCGTCGGGTATGCGCGACTGGCTCGATAACCTGGGGGCGGGCGGTGGTACGCCGTTATTGGCGGCGCTGGGTGAGGCGGGGCGCTGGCTGGCGATACGGCAAAAGCGTTTCCCGGCGGAACAGCAGCGGGTGTTGCTGGTGACGGATGGGCGGTTGAAAGAGTGGTCGTATTTGCCGGTGCTGGAGTGTCCGGGGCTGCTGATTGATATCGAGCGTGGGCCGATTCGGCTCGGGCGGGCGAAGCAGATGGCGGCGGAGCTGCAAGCTGATTATCGGCATATTGATGAGCTGATTCTGGGCTGAGTTATTGGCTGTCTGTCACGGCCCTTTCGCTGGCAAGCCAGCTCCTACAGTGGTTCTTCGGTGTTCACAAAACCTGTAGGAGCTGGCTTGCCAGCGACTGGGGCCAACTCGGTCTCAGATTATTTGCCCATCGCCTGACGGTACTGCCGCGTACGACGGCCAATGTACAACTGGTCAAGTATCAACGCCCACACCGCCGAGACCTGCGGCCGCGGCTTGCGCCCGCGGCTCAATCGATGAAGCTGAAACTTCACCACGGCCATGCTCGCCAGCGCGGCCAGCGGTTTGCGTTTCCACAGAATCGGCGGCAACTGCGGATGGCTGTAGCGGCCTTCGCGCCAGTGTTTGACCAACTGCGGTTCGACCGCCAGCGCCGTGCCGATGCCGGCCATGGCGATGCCGCTGTCGAGCACTTGTTCGACGATGGCCAGGCGCCGAATGCCGCCCGTGACCATCACCGGCATGCGCGCCACGCTGGCTAGTTCACCGGCCATTTCCAGGAAGTAAGCTTCACGGGCCAATGTTCGGCCATCGCGGGCTTCGCCTTGCATGGCCGGGGCTTCGTAGCTGCCGCCGGAGAGTTCCAGCAGGTCGATCTGTTGCTCGTTGAGCCAGACAATCACCTGGCGGGCGTCATCGGCGTCAAACCCGCCACGCTGGAAATCGGCTGAGTTGAGTTTCACCGCTACGCAAAACTGCGGCGAGACGGCTTGGCGAACGGCGCTGACCACGTCCAGCAGCAAACGCGCGCGATTCTCCAGTGATCCACCCCAACGGTCGGTGCGGCGATTGGTCAACGGAGAGAGGAACTGACTGATCAGGTAGCCGTGCGCGGCATGAATCTGCACCCCGGTGAAGCCGGCCTTTTCGGCGAGGGCCGCGCTGGTGGCGAAGCGCGCGATGACCTCGGCGATATCACCCTCGGACATTGGTTTTGGCTCGGCAAACATCTTCGAAAACGCCCCCAGGTCCAGTGCCACGGCCGACGGCGCCAAGGCTTGTTGGCCGAGGTTGGCCATGGTCTGGCGGCCGGGATGATTGAGTTGCATCCAGAACTGCGCGCCACCGGATCGGCCGATGGTTGCCCACTGACGAAAGCGTTGCAGATCGCGTTCGTCTTCCAGCACTACGCCACCGGGGCCTGTCATGGCGCGGCGGTCGATCATGACATTGCCGGTCAGCAATAGACCGGTTTCGCCCTCGGCCCAGGCCTGATACAGCCGAAACAACGCCTCGGACGGTGCTTGCCCGGTGTCGGCGAGGTTTTCTTCCATCGCGGCTTTGGCGATACGATTGCCGACGGTCTGGCCGTTGGGCAGATTCAACGCTTGGAAGGGCGACATGCTTGACTCCTCATCAGTGAAGAGCAGAGGCTAAGCTTAAAGTTAACTTTAATGTCAAGCAGGCAAATGAGGCCGTGATGAAAATTGGTGAACTGGCGCAGTTAAGTGGACTGAACGCTTCGCGCATTCGTTTTTATGAGGCTCAGGGTTTGATTCGTCAGGTCGAGCGTTCGTCCAATGGCTACCGGCGGTATCCGGCGCAAGTGCTGCAAACGCTTATGATCATTCAGTGCGCCCAACAGGCCGGGTTCAGCCTTGAAGAGCTAAAGCAGTTGTTACCGGACACGGTGACGGGCGAGTTCAAGCGCGATGAACTGGTGGCGGGGCTTGTGCGCAAGGTCGAGCAGATCGAAGAAATGCAACTTCACCTGGCCCAGAGCAAGGCGAAGTTGCTAGTGGTGATCGAAGGCATCCAGGCGCGGCCCGAAGGGATAGCCTGTGAGGCAAATGCCGAGCGGGTGATGGCGTCGCTCAAGCATCAGTTTTGATCGATGCACGAATCACCGTAAGCCAGGTAGCGCAAGACATGGGTGGTGCCCATGGTGTCGACGTAAGTCATCTCCCGTGGGCCGATTCCGCAATAGTCGCCGTTGGTGATGTTGACGACCTTGGCAATGTTCAGCGGTTTCGAATAGCCGTAATCCTCGACGTTCGAGGGGCTGGAGTTGTCGACAGCGGCGCCGGCAGCGGTGCCGCACAGGCCAATCAGAAACAGCGCGGACAGAAGGCTTTTCATGATGGGGCTCTCGTAGTGGCTACTGAATGATTTCAGTGGCAGTACGACGAGCCCCGCCTGGGTTTATTCCAGGCTCAGGGCAAAGTTTTTTTGAACCGGGACGAGGTGGAACGATCAGGTCAAAAGCCGCTGTACGCTATTCGTGAAACGTATACCGATCCTTCCCCGAGTGCTTTGACTCATACAAGGCCTTATCGGCCTTGATCAGCGCCCGATTCAACGAGTCGTCGTCCGCCACCCGCACCAGTCCGATGCTGATGGTCACCGGATGCCGGGTCGGGTGTTCGCGCACCACCCGGCACAGTTCACCTGCCAGGTGCTCGACGTCTTCGCGACGCACCCCGGCCAGGTAAATCGCAAACTCCTCACCACCCAATCGAGCGTATGCAAAATCGACCATCACCGTTTTGATGTCCGCAGCAATGCGCTTGAGCACCTCGTCGCCGATGTCGTGACCGTAGACGTCGTTGACCTTCTTGAAGTTGTCGATGTCGATCATCGCCAGGTAATGGTCGTGCGTGCGGGGGGCGGCGCGCAATTGCTGGTCGGCGCGGGTCATGAATGACCGGCGATTGGGGATTTTGGTCAGGGTGTCGAGGTAGGCCTGATCCAGCAACAAGTTGGACATGATGAAGTTGTGTAGTTTGGCCTCGCGCAATTTGAAGAAGCTGTAGAGCGTCAGCGCACAGATGAAGGCGCTGTAACTTAGAATCATCACGCCCCTGAACTCGAACACGTGCACGTCGGTGTGAAAGAACGGGTTGAGGTTCACCCATGTAATCAGCTGCGCACCGTAAAAGGACCAGTGACTGAGCGGCAGGATCGAGGCGCTGTACAGCGTGCTTGACGCGGCAATTAATAGCCATGCGGCACGATAAGTCTCAGGCAAATCTTCAACCAACAGCCGTGCGCCCAACGTGGTGGAGAACACGAAGAGCAGATCCAGGACATCGAAATGCCTGGCTTTGCGGATGAACAGCAAAATGATCGTCAGGATCGAAAACAAACCGAAGAACAGCAGCGACAGCCAAGTGAAAGGCCGACCGCCCATGAAACCGAGGATTAAGTCGAACACCACCCACATGGCGACACTGGCGACATAGATCAGCAGGCAAAAGCTGTGCAGACGTTCGAAGTCGTGCTGGATGAACTCGGCTTTCAACGCGGCCGGCGCGGCTTTGCTACGGATTTCAGCCTCAATGGTTTTGTACATCACCGACCTTGCTGTTGAGCTGGTTGTCGAGGATCACCTTGCCCCATGGCCGGTAGCGCAGGGAAAACACCGATGTCGGATGGCAACCCGCGGACGTTGCCTCAGGCGTCGCCGGTTGCGCACGAAACGGCTGGCCTTCGGCGCTGACTTGATGGAAGGCTTCACGCACGATACCGACCGGGCAGGGCATTGCGCTGGCGTAGCCCTGGCGAACCAATGTCGGCAAGCGGCCGGTGCCGGCGCCGTCTTGCCACCAGACCTGCAGGCCAGCGTTGGCCAACGCGCCCAGCCATTGTCCGTTGACCTTTGGCGCCAGCTTGCCGGCACTGAAGGCACTGATATGCAGCGGCGCATCTAGTTTGCCGGCGAAGTCTTTCAACTGGCGTTGCAGGGTGGTGCGTCGGTCGGCGGGCAAAAAGTGCAGATCATCCAGTTCCAGCGGCAGGTACCAGCCGCTGACGGGTAGTTTCCAGTCCTTGCGCAGCATCTGCTGCTGAGCCAGCGATTGCCCCAGTTGTGCTTGCCAGTAGGTGGCCAGCCCGACGCTGTCCAGCTCATTGATGCGCTGGTAGTAGGCCGGGTCCATGGACAGCCCCAGCACCAGTTTCAGGCCCTGCTCGTGGGCCAGGCGCAAACTGCTGGCGAGCCAGCCATTGGCCCCGCCGAAGTGCGAATCGCCGTACGCCGTCCACTGCACAATCAAGGTGTGTGAACCCTGCCTGGCGGTTTCTTGCCAGACCGTTCGCCATTGCGCCTGGCTGAGGCTGGCATCGACGTTCAGCGGTTGATAGAAAACTCGCTCATCGGCACGCCCCCCGAGGCTGACCAGCAGTAAGCAGAGCATCAACACTATTCGTTTCATCAGAAATTCAACTCCACGGCCACCCGCATGCCGTTGCCGCCCTCGTACAAGTTGCCGCCCAGCGTTTGCTGGTACTCGGTATGTACGCTCAGGTGCGCGCGATAAGCGTTGTAGATGTCCTCGTCGAACCACCATTGCCAGCGCAAGCCCAGACCAGTGCGCAGGTCCTGGCGCCAGACGTTGCTCGAGTCCTGGCTGGCGAATTCAAGAAATCCGTACGGCATGAGAGTTTGCGCGCCGTTGAATGGCATCTTCCAGGTATGCCCTTGCTGGAAACGCGAGCGCCATTGGTGGTCGCCCGCCTTGGTCCACCAGGCGGCGTCGAGGTAGAGGGAGCGTTCATCCCAGTCACTTTCATCGACTCGCCAGTCGTTGCGGAACCGCCCCTGATCGAGAAATGACCCGGTGGCGCGCAACAGGTAATCGGTGGTGGTGTGGCCATCCTGACGGTGATCGTCGACCTGATCAGCCAGTTTTTCAGGAATCAGCAGTTGCCCCAGGCTCAGGCTGTGATTGTCCTGGTCGTCGAACTGGCTGTGTTTGTAGATCTCGCCGTAAAAATTGATGTTTGCCGTGCCCCACGGTTTGTAGCGCAGGCCAACGCCGGTGCCGATGGATTCGGCGTAACTCGTACGGCTTACACCGCCGAGCAACACCCGTCCATAAACCGATAGCGAGCTGCCGGCCCGGCTCGGTTCTTCGCCCAGCGCATGGTCCCACATGGCCAATTGCAGGTTTTGCGAGGCGCGATGGCGGCTGGAACCGGTGCTGTTGTCGTCGGGGCGCACGAAGTCGTTGGTCGATATGCCGGCCGGCGACCAAATACTCGCCACAGTGCGCGTATCGCGGCGAGACAGGCTTTCGTGAGCGCGACGCTGGCGATAACGCCGAGCTTGCAAACTGCCGTCTTCATCGTCGGCGGCCACCGGGTTTTGCACCAGGTCGATCACCCGGCGCAGTTCCTTGCGCGCCGAAGCGCTGTCTGCGATCTCGTCATAGCGCCAGGCGAGGGTTTCGCCGAGGCGATAGTCCTCGGGGAAATTGCGGGTGACGGTTTGCAGGTAGGGGAGCGCTTTCGCGCGTTCTTCGCGGGTGTCGGCGCCGGCCAGTCGCATGCCGTAATCGGCCCGATAACGGGGGTTGTCTGGCTCGCGGCGCACGGCTTCGGCGAGCCACGCGGTACTTTGCTGCGTCTCACCGGCCTTTTGCGCCGTGACGGACGCCGCGTAGTAATCCCCAGCGTCCGGCGATTGCTGCAAGGCTGAGCGTTGTCGCTGCAAGGCCAATCCATGATCACCCCGCGCATCGGCAATTGCTGCGCCAAACGTCCATACATTGGAACCCCGCGCGCGGCTCTGTTGCCAGTAGCGTTCAGCGGCCTGATTGTCACCTGCGGTGAGGGCGCTACGGCTGGCGGTAATCGTGGCGTTGTCGCTCATTTGTACCGCAGGAACGCTGCGCCAGATCGCCAGTGCACCGACCGAGTCACCCGCTGCTTCAAGGGCATAGGCCAACGGCAGGCGACCGCTTCGGTCCCCGAGTTTTTCGACTTGTTGGTAATAAACGACGGCTTCGCCGGGGCGATCCGGCATGGCGCAGCGACCGAGTGCGCGCAAGTCGCCCATCGCCTGAGGATGGGCGCCGATGGCTTGCTGAACCGCGTCGCATTGACCGTTCTCAGCCAGTTGCGCCAACAACTGACCGCGTGTAGCGGGATCGACACGATGGAGCAGCGAGACGATGCGCCGTTGCTGCGCCGAGGTTGGGGTCGACGTGGCATGGAAATTCGCCAGGCGTTGCAGCAGGGCGGCCGGCAATTTGCCGTTGTGACGATCGTAAGCATTTTCGAGCAGTTGTTGCGCGTGTTCTCGCTGGCCGTTGTTCAGCGCCAGATAGGTGGCCTGATTCAGCGAGTCGAGGTTACCGGTCTGCTGGTAATGGCGTTCCCACAGCGTCGCCGCTTCAGTTGTTCGGCCCAGTGCTTGCATCAGTTCGGCACGGCGTTTGACCACGTCAGGAGTTTGCGGCTGGCTGGCCAGCCAGGCCATGACTTTGTCGTTTTTGCCCTGCGCCTGCCAGACGTCCAGCAGTCGTTCGCGTCGGCGCGTGTCCCACGGCTCCGGCAGGCGTGCGCTGTCCAGCAATTCGGTGGCTTGCAGGCGTTGGGCGAGGATCAGCCAGGTCTGCGGATCGTGGTCGGGCCGGCAACCGCGCAATTGCCTGAGTGCAGCGTCCGGGTCGTGCTGCGACAGCCATTCTGTCGTCTCCAGGCACGGGCGCTGCAATTCGCCGCTCAGGCGCTGCACGGTGGGTGCGTCACCAGTTTGCCGTGCCAATTCCCACAGCCGCTGACGCTGGGTCGGCGCCGCGAGGTCGCTGGCCGGCAGCGATTGCATCCAGCGCTGGGCTTGCTCGATGTGGCCCCTGGCAATCGCGCGGTCGATCATGGCCAGGCGGGTTTTGCGCGCGGCTTCGGCGCTGGGTGCCTGTTCCAGCAGTTGTTGAAGCGGTTTCTCGTCCAGGCGCTGCACGTAGGCATTAGCCAATCGCTGCCAGCCTTGAGCGTCCAGTTGTTTGCGGGCCGCCAGTGGCGCCAGTTGTTCGATGGTGCCGTTCCAGTCGCGCAGTTGCTCGGACCAGTTCGCGCGAGCGCGACGCAAGATGTCGTCGTCGCCCCGGGGCGCCAATTGCGCCAGCCAGTCGTACGCCTTGGCCCCACCACCGAACTTGGCCAGGCTCAGGCTGTAAGCCTGCCACAGGCGCACGCGGTGGTTGAGGGGGGCGGTGGCCATCCACTGTTCGACTTGCCCACCGCCCGGTGGATCTTGTTCGATCCAGGTCAGGCGCAGGTTGAGCAGGGCATCGCTGTTGTCCGGGTTGTCCGGCAGCGCTTGCACGGCATCCTTGTAGCGTCGTTGCTTGGCTAGCGCTTCCACCAGCAGTGCCCGCGCCTCATCGTTTTTTGGCACCTTGGCCAGCAGGTGGCGCATCAGCTGTTCGACTTCGCCCCAGTTGCCTTTTTTCGCTTCGCGGTAGCTGCGATCCATGTAAGGAAAACTGCGGAACTGTTCGAACTCGGTGAGCGGTTCGGCCTGCACCCAGGTAGCGGCGCTCAGGCTCAGCAACAGGCTGGCGACGAGAAGCGGCTTCATGCGACCTCCCGGGCAATGCGGTAGGCGGCTTGTTGTTCGCTGGCCTGATCGGCCAACGCCTGTTCGAGGACTTCCAGAGTAATCATGCCGCGCGAGATCAGGTGTTGGCCCAGGGACATGTGCTCGGCATCGAAGTCGATCAAGGCCTGATTGAACAGGCTCGGCGGGACCATGCCGCGTACTTGCAGCAGATTGCCCAGCAGCACCTGGTGGTGACTGACGCGTTCGAGCAAGGCCTCATCGTCCTGATGACGCTCAAGCACTTGAAGCATGTGGAGGACATCCTCAGTTTGATGGGGGCTGGCGTACCAGTAACGGATTCCCAGCGTGACCCGGCCCTGGGGTGCCAGGCGGCAGCGCACGGGGCGCTTCAATTGACGACTGATGGCGCCCAGTGAAACCTGGCTGACCGGCCCTTCGGAGGCCAGTACCAACGTTTTGCCTTCTTCGGCCACTGGCAGCACGCCATAGTGCGAGGCCACCTTGCGTGGCACGAGGTCGATCAGGCGTTTGTCGAGCTTGAACGGGTTGAGTGGCGCCCATTCCATGTCCAGTTGCTCGGCGAGGGTTTCCACCAGTTGCGTGCTGTTGATGTGCTCGCGAAGCAACAGTTCGTGGCCCAGGCGACGCCGGATCGGATTGGTGATCGCCGCTTCCAGTTGCTCTTCGGTGAGCAGGCCTTTCTCCACCAGTCGATGACCCAGTGGCGTGCGTTGGGCTTTGGTCAGGGCCGGGAATTCATGAGTGGTTTTGTCCCAGGCTACGCGACGCGAGTCGCCCATTTCCATGACCTGGCGCAGCGCTCGCACGTTGGCAAAGAAGTTGATGAAATTGCTCCACATCATGCGCGGAGCCGACAACAGCCCTTCAACCAGACCGTAGTAACGAGTGACGAACCAGGCACGCTGGAACAGCCGATTGATCAGCATCAAGCCGTTGAGCCACAACAGGGTCGCGAGCAGCGGGCTGTTGCCGAGGATCGACGGATAGCGCCAGGCGTCCGGTGCAATCACCGTCATCAGCCACATCGTCAACAGCACCAGGAACAGCAGATTGACCAGAAAACTCAGCAGGTAAGCAATCATGCCGCGCCGGTCACGCCACAGGAAATAGTTGAGCAGGCCGGAGGGGCTCCAGCCGAGATTCTTGGTGCCCTGAAAAACGATGCCGACGATCCAGCGGGATTTTTGCCGGATGGCGTACTGCAGGTCCCGGGGGAAATGCTCACGAACGCAGATCACCTGGGAAAATACGCGGCACATGCCGAACGCCCAGGGTTGATCGAGCGCCAGTTTCGGGTCGGTCACCGAGTATCGGGCGAAGATGCATTTCATGCCTTTTTGCTTGAGACGGAAACCGATGTCGTAGTCTTCGGTCAGGCTCTGTACGTCGAAGGCAATGCCGTCGCCGTCTTCGAGCAACGCGGTGATCGCTTTACGGCTGAAGCAGGTGCCGACGCCAGCACTGGGCACCTGGCCGGTCAGGGCTTCGCGGACGATGACGTCCTTGCCGTGGTTCTCGGCGAACTCGTCGACGTAGTGCCCGGCGGTGAAGCCTCGCCATTTCGGTGCGTAGGGGTAGACCGGAATCTGGATCAGGTCCTTGCTCGGCAACAAGTAGTTGAACAGGCGCAATTCCATGGGTGAAATCACGTCTTCGGCATCGTGCAGAATGAATCCGGCAAACTGGATTTTCGCTTCGCTTTCAAAACGCAGGATCGCGTCGATGATGTTGTTCAGGCAGTCAGCCTTGCTGGTCGGGCCGGGGCGAGCGCAAACCACTTTATGTACGTTGGGGTAGTGCCGACACACTGCATCGACGTCGGCCTGAGTCTCGGCATCGTTGGGGTAGGTGCCGACAAAAATCTGATAATTCTCGTAATCGAGGGTCGAGGCTGCCAGGCGCGCCATTTCACCGACCACACCGACTTCGTTCCAGGCCGGGACCATGATCGCCAGCGGTTTTTCGGCGATGGCATACAGGCGTTCCTCATCCGCGCGCTTGAATTTTTCGTAGATCTGCCTGCGACGGATCCACTGGCGGCTCCAGTACACGAGGTCGATGAACAGGTCATCGAGCCCGAGCAGGAACATCAACAGAGCCAAAGTAATCGCGAGGTATTTGAGACCGAACAGCACATAGGCAAAAAAATCGACTAAACCCAGCGTCATACCGTTTTAACTGCTGCCGAGCGTTCGCTCAGCCAGGCGCACAGTCGGGTGGCGATGCGTTCACTGGCGTGGCCGTCGCCATAGGGGCTGTGGACGCGACTCATTCGTCTGAAGTGCGCCTCGTCATCGAGCAACTGGCTGGCTTCTTTGACGATGCGATCGGTGTCGGTGCCCACCAGCAGCACGGTTCCACCTTCAACTGAGGGCCGTTCAGTGACTTCGCGCAGTACCAGCAACGGTTTACCGAGGGCGGGCGCTTCTTCCTGGATGCCACCGGAATCGGTGAGGATGAAATGCGCCCGGGCCATCAGCCAGACGAAATGCTGGTAGTCCTGCGGCGCCACCAGATAAATGTTCGGCTTCTCCGAGAGCACGCCATACACCGCGCCTTGCACCTGTGGGTTGAGATGCACCGGGTAAACGAATTGCACATCCGGGTAACGCTCGGCGAGGTTGGCCAGCGCCTGGCAGATGTTGCGAAAGCCGTCGCCGAAATTCTCCCGACGATGACCGGTAATCAACACCATCCGCCGTTTGTCGTCGAGCACGGCCAGCGGCGAGTCGGCGGCCGGGTGCCAGTTGATGTCCTGTTGATGCGTGCGCATCCAAAGCAGCGCGTCGATTACCGTGTTGCCAGTGACTTCGATACTGGCTTGGGGCACACCTTCGCGCAGCAGGTTGGCCTCGGTCTTGGTGGTGGGGGTGAAATGCAGATCGGCGATGACGCCGGTCAGGTGCCGGTTGGCTTCTTCCGGCCAGGGCGCGCGCAGATTGCCCGTGCGCAAGCCAGCCTCGACGTGACCGATGGGCAACTGGCGATTGAAGGCGCCGAGCGCCGCGATGAAGCTGGTGGTGGTGTCACCGTGGACCAGGACGATGTCAGGTCTTACACGCTTGTAAGCCTGGTCGAGGTGAATCAGCAGTTGTTGAGAAAGGCCGTTGAGGGTCTGATCCTGAGTCATCACTTGCAGATCCTGATCGACCGTCAGGTCGAAGGAATCGAGCACTTGTTTGAGCATCTCCCGGTGTTGGCCGGTGGAGCAGATGTTCAGTTTGATGTCGGGACACTGACGCAGCACTCTGGCCAGCGGTGCCATTTTGATGGCCTCTGGGCGAGTACCGAAAACCATCATGACTTTGAAAGACATTGACTCTCCAGATACGGAGCAACGCCCAGGCTTAAGGCCTACAGGGTTGCGTCTCTTATTGGTATATGAAAAAAACAGCCGATCGGAAGCTTGTCCAATTCGGTTCGGCCCCTGATTGAGGTCAGTCAAAGGCCGTGGTTACGCTGAGAATGATGGCTCTCGGCCAACGGGGGCGGGATGGTACAACGCACCAAGGCGGTTCAGCAGCCGGGAGTTTGTAACAACTTTCCCGGTTGACCGGTGATCAGCTCGTGCCATCAAAAAGTCTTCGTTTCAAAAGATTACGCGCGCGAGCCGGTTGGCAAAGGGTCTTGAGAGTGTGTCGAAGCCAAGACAAATCGTGGCGCGGTTTTCGCTCAAGCTTTTTGCCATGCCGCTTTGTGACGTGCCGGGCAAAGACTTCGCTCAAAAACTGCTTGCTACCGGTGCCCTTGAGTTTCTCCCGTAGTTTTCCGTCCTGGTAAAACAGCACGGTCGGTGTGCCGGTCACATTAGGATGGCGGGGAGACTCGCCGGTGTTCAGCACGTAAATACTCGCCCGGTCCCGATACTGTTCCGCAACCTGACGGAAAATCGGCTCGGCGATTTCGCAGGCAGGGCAGTGGGTATTTCCGAAATACAGGATCACCGGGCGCCAGGTGTTCAAGGCCTTACTGTAGGCCGGGGCTAGTGTTGGAGGGTGGCGGGTCGAGCTCATTGAAATCTCCTTTTCACAACGACCATCGAGGTTTTCTGACGTTAAAGGAGGGGGCAGGGTGGGTCTACTGTCAGAAATTACAGGTGGCTTTTTCCTGAGCTGTGAAGGATGCGGCTTACTGCATCGCACGTTCTGTTTTCCATCTCCCCCAACATTCCCCCCAAAACCTGTGGCACACTTTCTGCCGTCTGTTTCCGTTATTACCTACACGCATCCGCTATAGCGGAATATGCATCAATCAGGATAAACACTCATGAGCATTATCCGTTACGGCACCGGCAGCACCGCCGGTGGCGGCCAATCCCGTCCTTTCGCCCGCGCCGTTGAAGCCGATGGCTGGCTGCATGTGTCCGGGCAGGTGCCGGCGCTGAATGGCGAAATCATTGTCGGTGGCATCGTCGAGCAGACTCACCAGACCATGAAAAACCTGATCGCGATTCTCGAAGAGGCCGGTTATGGGCTCGAAGACGTGGTGCGCACCGGCGTGTGGCTGGAAGACCCACGAGACTTCTGGAGTTTCAACAAGGTGTTTTCCGAGTACTTCAGCCCGGAACATGCCCCGGCGCGCGCGTGTGTGCAGGCGAACATGATGGTGGATTGCAAGGTCGAGATTGACTGCATCGCCTACAAGAAAAAGGCTTGAACCGAGTCGCGCCCATCGCGGGCAAGCCTTGCTCCTACAAGAGCGCTGCAAAATCTGTAGGAGCATGGCTTGCCAGCGATGGCGGCCTGACAGTCGCCTTCTTACTCTGGTTAAACTCGCGGCCACTTTGAGTGGGAACCTGAAGACATGACCGAAGACACCATCAAGCGTCGGGCGCGTGGTCTGGACCGGGCATTCGATATCCTCGATTTCCTCAAGGAAGTCGGCAAACCGCTGCGCCCGAATGAAATCGCCAGTGGCATCGGCAGTCCGAAATCCACGGTTTATGAACTGGTGGCGTCCCTGCTGGAGCGGCGCATTCTGGAACCTGTGGGCAAAGACGGTCACGTCTATCTGGGCCGTCAGTTGTACTTCCTCGGTCAGGCGCATTTACGTCATTTCGACCTGACCCGCGAGGCCGATCACGCCTTGCAGGAGATCGTCAGCCAGACTCATGAAACCGCGCAAATGTGCCTGCTCAACGGGCGCAAATACACCGTGGCGTTGATGAAGGAGGGCGAGCGGCATTTCCGCATTTCCTCGGACATTGGCGAAAACGCGCCGATTCCCTGGACCGCGTCCGGGCGCTTGCTGCTGGCGCACTTGAGTGACGAGGAAATCATCGACCTGATCGACCACGACGATTTCATCCTGCCTAACGGCGAACGCCTGCCGCTGGAGCAGTTCCTGGGTGAAATCCGTCAGGCCGCTATCGATGGGTTTTTCTCGTTCGATAGCGTCGCCGACACCTTTACTCATTGCTTTGCTGCCCCGGTCAAAGACCCCAGCGGCGTGGCCATTGCAACCCTGTGCATCGTTGCCCCACGGGCCGATGCCAAGACTCATTACAGCGACTATCGTCGGGTGCTGATTGACAGCGCCAACAACCTGGCCCGGCGTATCAACGAATAACAGCGGCTGTCTGCGACCGCAAACGTGAGGAGTTTGACCATGTCTACTGCCCAAAACACTGCCACCGTGGAAAAGGGCTTTGCCCATATCGGCGCCAACCTGGTCCGCGATGTCAGCCTGCCGGCGCTGGTGCTGCACCGCAAAGCGCTGGAACACAACATTCGCTGGATGCAGGCCTTTGCCAGCAACAGCGGCGCCGAGCTCGCGCCCCACGGCAAAACCAGCATGACTCCAGCCCTGTTTCGCCGCCAACTGGACGCCGGCGCCTGGGGCATCACATTGGCCAGTGCCACGCAAACCCGCGCGGCATATGCCCATGGCGTGCGTCGGGTGCTGATGGCCAACCAATTGGTCGGCACGCCGAACATGGCGCTGATTGCCGTTCTGCTGGCAGACCCGAGCTTCGATTTTCATTGCATGGTCGATCACCCGGACAACGTCGCCGACCTCGGCGCCTACTTCGCCTCACGCGGTGTGCGCTTGAACGTGATGATCGAGTACGGCGTGGTGGGCGGTCGTTGCGGTTGTCGGACTGAAGCAGAAGTCATCGCGTTGGCCAAAGCCATCAACGCGCAACCGGCGCTGGCGTTGACCGGCATCGAAGGCTATGAAGGCGTGATCCATGGTGATCATGCGGTCAGCGGTATTCGTGATTTCGCTGCGTCTTTGGTACACCTGGCGGTGCAGTTGCAGGACAGCGGCGCGTTTGCAATTGCCAAGCCGATCATTACCGCGTCGGGTTCGGCCTGGTATGACTTGATTGCCGAGGAGTTCGAAGCGCAGAACGCGGGCGGCCGTTTCCTCAGTGTGCTGCGTCCCGGCAGCTATGTGGCCCACGACCATGGCATCTACAAAGAAGCGCAATGCTGCGTGCTCGACCGCCGCAGCGACCTGCACGAAGGCCTGCGTCCGGCAATGGAAGTCTGGGCGCACGTGCAGTCGATACCGGAGCCGGGTTTCGCAGTGATTGCCCTGGGCAAGCGCGATGTGGCCTACGATGCCGGTTTGCCGGTGCCGTTGCTGCGTTACAAGGCCGGCGTGGTGCCGGCGAAGGGCGATGACGTCAGCGCCTGCAAGGTGACGGCGGTGATGGATCAGCACGCGTTCATGACTGTGGCGCCGGGGGTTGAATTGCGAGTGGGCGACATCATTTCGTTCGGCACCTCGCACCCGTGCCTGACGTTCGACAAGTGGCGTACGGGGTGTCTGGTGGATGAACAGCTGAACGTCATCGAAACCATGGAAACCTGTTTCTAAGGTTTGGGACCGAGGTGCGGCCATCGCGGGCAAGCCCGGCTCCCACAGTTGATTTTCAGTGTTCACACAATCCCTGTGGGAGCCGAGCTTGCTCGCGATGAGGCCCGCCCAGACAACAAAGAAACACCAGAGACCCCACACAATGCACACCATCAACACCCTCGGCCCCAACACCCCACGCATTGCCTTGATCGGCGAATGCATGATCGAACTTCAACAACGCGCTGACGGCAGCCTGCAACAAAGCTTCGGCGGCGACACGTTGAACGCCGCCGTCTACCTGTCCCGTGAACTGGGTGCGAGCGGCATCGTCGATTACGTCACCGCCCTGGGCGATGACAGCTTCAGCGAAGCCATGTGTCAGAACTGGGCCGGCGAAAACATCGGCCTTGGCATGGTTCAGCGGCTACCGGGACGTTTGCCCGGCTTGTATTGCATCCAGACCGACGCGGCCGGCGAGCGCCGTTTCCTTTACTGGCGCAACGAAGCGGCCGTGCGCGATTGCTTTACCACGCCGGCCGCCAAGCCGATTCTGGCGGCGCTGCCGGACTACGACGTACTGTATTTCAGCGGTATTACCTTGGCGGTGCTCGGTGTGCAAGGTCGGGAAAAGTTGTTGGAAACCTTGATCGAAGCCCGCCAGCGAGATGCGCGGATCGTCTTCGACAACAATTACCGGCCGCGTTTGTGGGCGTCGGTTGAAGAGGCCCGCACGGCGTATCGCAGTGTGTTGCCCTATGTGGACCTGGCGTTGCTGACCGTGGAGGACGAGCAGGCGCTGTTCCATTTTTCCGATTGCGATGCGGTGTTTACCGCGTACGAGCAGATCGGCACGCCAGAAGTGGTGCTCAAGCGCGGTTCAGAAGCGTGCCTGATTCGCTGCGACGGCGAGTCGTTTGAAGTGCCGGCGCAGAAGGTTGAGCGCGTTGTGGATACTACGGCGGCGGGGGATTCGTTCAGTGCGGCGTATTTGGCCAGTCGGCTCAAGGGCGGGAGCGCGGTTGAAGCGGCTGAGGCGGGGCATCGGTTGGCGAGTCGGGTGATTCAGGTGCCGGGGGCGATCATTCCCAGGCAAGGGTGAATGGCCGTCGCGGTCGGTTCGCGAGCAAGCCCGCTCCCACATTTGATCTTCAGTGGACACATAATTTGCGAGCAAAACAGATCAAATGTGGGAGCGGGCTTGCTCGCGAAAGGGCCCTGAAGGTAAACCATCAATCCCGGTAAAACACCTGCACCAGGTGATACCCGAATTTGCTCTTGATCGGCCCATGCACCACCCGCAGCGGTTTCTTGAAAATCACTGCATCAATGACGCCGACCATCTGACCCGGCCGCACTTCGCCCAAGTCACCACCGCGTTTGCCGGACGGACAGGTGGAGTACTTTTTGGCCAGCACATCGAAGGCTTCGCCCTTGGCGATGCGTTGTTTGAGTTGCTCGGCTTCTTCCGAGGTTTTCACCAGAATATGGCGGGCTTGAGCTTTCATTTGCATACCTTGCAACGATGGTGGCTATGTTAGTGCCAGCGGGGGGCGGGCGATTATGCCTCAACTCACTCGGGTTGGCCGATCATCGTGCGAATCTTGTTGGCCAGCAGGTCGATGGAAAAGGGCTTGGCCACCATGTCCATGCCATCTTCCAGAAAGCCCTGACGTTCGGTGGCTTTTTCTGCGTAACCAGTCATGAACAGCACTTTGAGGTTCGGGCGATGCTGACGCGCGATCTCGGCGAGTTGCCGCCCGTTCATGCCCGGCAGCCCGACATCGGTCACCAGCAGGTCGACGCGCAAGTCGGATTCCAGCAAGGGCAGGGCCGTCTTCGCATCTTCGGCTTCGTGAGCGTGGTAACCCAGCTCATTGAGCAAGTTGAGCACCAGCATGCGCACCGCCGGATCGTCTTCCACCAACACCACGGTTTCACCGGCAATCGCCGCCGGCGCCTCGCCCGTTACCGGCTTCAGCACCACCTCTGTTTCCACGGCGAGCAGGCGTGGCAAGTACAAACGAACACTGGTGCCCTTGCCCGGCAAGCTGAACAGGCTGACATGCCCACCCGATTGCTGGGCGAAGCCGTAAATCATCGACAACCCCAGGCCGGTGCCCTGGCCGATGGGTTTGGTGGTGAAGAACGGATCGAACGCCTTGGCCAGTACTGACGGCGTCATGCCGGTGCCGTTGTCGCTGACGGCGATCATCACGTAGTCCCCGGCCTTGACCGGTTCCAGTGTGATGATGTCACTGCAGTCGAGGTAAACATTGGCGGTTTCAATCAGCAGTTCGCCGCCATCGGGCATTGCATCACGGGCGTTGATCACCAGGTTGAGCAGGGCGTTTTCCAGTTGGCTGACGTCGGTGCTGATCGGCCAGACTTCGTCGGCCAGTTGCAGGTTGAGTTCGATGTGGTCGCCCTTGGTGCGGCTGAGCAAATCTTCCAGCGAGAGCACCAATTCATTGGTGTTTAGCGGCTTGCGATCCAGTGATTGGCGGCGGGAGAACGCCAGCAGGCGATGGGTTAGCGCGGCGGCGCGGTTGGCCGAGGACACGGCGGCTTCGGTAAAACGGCCAATCTCGTCGGTGCGTCCCTCGGCAATGTAACGTTGCATCAAGTCGAGACTGCCGATGATCCCGGTCAGCATGTTGTTGAAGTCATGGGCGATACCGCCGGTGAGCTGGCCGACCGCTTCCATTTTCTGTGCATGGCGCAAGGCGTCTTCGGCGCGCTCACGTTCGAACATCTCGTTTTGCAGACGCTGGTTGGCTTCAGCGAGCTGTTGAGTGCGGGCGCAGACGCGTTCTTCCAGGGTTTCGTTGAGATTGCGCAGGGCTTCTTCAGTCTGTTTGCGCTCGGTTTCGTCGATCACAAAAATGTAGAACCCATTCACCGCACCATCCGCACCGTGGCGCGGCAAGTAATTCATGAGTGCCTGGCGGAGGCTGCCGTCACGGTGCGGTGTACTGATGCTGAAACAGCAGGGCTTGCCCTTCAGCGCGTCGGCGATGTATTCGGCGCGCAAGGCATAGGCCTCGTCACCCAGCACTTCACGAATGGTTTTGCCGTAGAGTTCCTGCGGCGTCAGCCCATACCAGTCCAGGTACGCGGAATTGTTCAGGCGAAAACGCTCTTCACTGTCGACGTAGCTGATCAAGACCGGCATGGCGTTGATGATCAGTTGCAGCTCGGTCTGACTCTGGCGCAACGCCTGTTCGGTGTGTTTGCGCTCAGTCAGGTCCAGCGCGGCGCCGAGAAAACGCATTGGCCGGCCGTGGTGATCCTTGTAGCAGCGCCCCCTGGCAAACACCCAGCGCAACTGGCCGTCGGGTTGCAGCAGGCGATATTCCTCGGCGTACTCGGTGCCATGGGTAATGCAGTGCTTGATGCTGCGCGCAATCATCGCCCGGTCTTGCGGGTGCACGCCGTGCAGGTATTCGCTGATCGGCAACTGCCCGGCCATGCCCGGATCGACGCCGTGAAGTTGAGCAAAATGGGCGTCGGCGAGGAAACGGTCTTCGCCGATGTCCCAGTCCCAAGTGCCGACCGCGTCGGTGGCGGCCAGGGCCAGTTGCAGGCGTTGTTCAGTGTCGCGCTGAGCCTTGAGGCTGGCAGCCGAGCGCTGTTCCAGTTTCAGTTCCAGTGCGATGCGGTGACGTTCGTTGGTTTCGATGGCCGTGACCAAAATGCCGGCCACCTCGGCGCTTTCATCGCGGATCGGGCTGTAGGTCAAATCCAGCCAGAAGTCGGAATCTTCACCGTCACGTTGCAAGGTAAAGCGTTGTTCGCTGTAGGTGCGCACCTGACCCTGCAGGACGGCGCTGTAAATCGGGTCGGTAAAGTCCCGGAGTTCTGGCCAGATCTGATGCGTCGGCTGTCCGAACGCGTGTGGGTGTTTGCTGCCCGCGAGGAGGGCGAAGCCATCGTTGTAGATCTGCGTGAGCTGCGGTCCCCATAGCAACAGCATCGGCATCGGTGAGTGAATCACGATGTCCACGGCGGTGCGCAGGCTCTGCGGCCAGGTGCCGGCAGCGCCCAATGGGGTGCGTGTCCAGTCCAGTCTGGCAATCAAGGCCAGGGCGTCGCTGCCGGTGGGTGATGCGTTCATCAAGTGGTCCTGCGCTTAAGGCGGAGTGACGGCGTTTACTATCCTCGCAGGGCAATAGACGCTGGATGATCCATATTGGATCATTATTTTCATTGAATGCTTCGCGGGAGCTTTTTGCCATGGAAATCACCCGAAGTTTTCACGCAGCGTTGAAATCATGGACTGACACAGACCCACAGGGGGGCTTATTCAGTCCTGGAGTTCGGGGCGGTTGCGCAATTGTTCGAGCGCCTCCGGATTAGCCAGCGCATCGGTGTTTTTCACCTTTTGCCCATGCACCACATTCCTCACCGCCAACTCAACGATCTTGCCGCTGATGGTTCGTGGAATGTCGGTCACCGCGACTATTTTCGCTGGCACATGCCGGGGTGTGGTGTTGGTGCGTATGACTTGGCGGATCTGCTGCTGCAAGGCTTCGTCCAGTTCAACGCCGTCCTGCAACCGCACAAACAGTACCACCCGCACGTCATCCTGCCACTGCTGTCCGATGGCCACGCTGTCCAGCACTTGCGGGACTTTTTCCACCTGACGGTAGATTTCCGCCGTGCCGATACGCACGCCTCCAGGGTTGAGCACCGCGTCCGAGCGGCCATGGATCATCATCGCGCCGTGGGGCAGTTGCTCGGCGTAATCGCCCTGGGCCCAGACGCCAGGGAACTGGCTGAAATACGAAGCTTGCAGTTGTTCATGCTGCGGGTCATTCCAAAAACCGATAGGCATCGCCGGAAAATGTCGGGTACATACCAGTTCACCTTTTTCGCCGATCACAGGCCTACCTTCGTCGTTCCACACTTCGACGGCCATGCCCAGGCTCTTGCCCTGCATCTCGCCACGGCGCACCGGTTCAAACGGGTTGCCGTTCACAAAGCACGAAACGATGTCGGTGCCACCGGACATCGAGGTCAGACACACGTCGGGTTTCAGGTCGCGGTACACATAGTCATAACTCTGGGGCGACAGTGCGGAACCGGTGCAGAGCAGGGTTTTCAGGCTGCTCAGGTCATGGCTTTCCCTTGGCTTCACGCCGTTGTTTTCCAGCGTGGCGAGATATTTGGGACTGGTGCCGAAGACGCTGATGCGCTCATCGTCGATCAGGTCGATCAAACGTTGCGGATCAGGATGGAACGGCGAGCCGTCGTATAGCACCACGGCACTGCCCACGGCGAGGGCCGAGACCAGCCAGTTCCACATCATCCAGCCGCACGTGGTGTAGTAAAACAAGCGGTCGCCGGCGCCGAGATCGCAATGCAATCCGTGCTCCTTGACGTGCTGCAGCAATACGCCGCCGGCGCTGTGGATGATGCATTTGGGCACGCCGGTGGTGCCGCTGGAATAGAGGATGTAAAGCGGATGCGCAAAGGGCACGGGGACGAAATCCGGTTCGCCACCGACGTCGTAGAAATCCTCCCACAACGTCACGTTGGCGCGGGTATGGAAGTCCACGATGTGCGCCTGCGGCCGTGCATAAGGCACAACGATCAACTGCTGCAGCGACGGCAGGCGTTGAAGTATTTCGTTGATTTTGCCGGTCTGGTCGATGTCCTTGCCGGCGTAGCGGTAACCGGCGCAGGTGATCAGTACTTTCGGTTCAATCTGGCCGAAGCGGTCGATCACGCCTTGGGTGCCAAAATCTGGCGACGAGCAGGACCAGATCGCCCCCAGGCTGGTGGTGCCGAGCATGGCCACCAGCGTTTGCCAGGTGTTGGGCATGCAAGCCGCTACACGGTCACCGAGGCCGACACCCGCGGCGATCAAACTGTGCTGGAACCCGGCCACATGCTCCGCCAGCTCAGCCCAGGTCAGGTGTTCGCGCTGGCCGTTCTCGCCAATGGCGATCACCGCGATGGCATCGTCGCGGCGGCGCAGCAGGTGTTCGGCAAAGTTCAGGGTGGCACCGGGGAACCACTGGGCGCTGGGCATTTGCGGGCCCTCGATCAGTACCGCATCGGGTTGATCGTGGAAACGGATGTCGAAGAAATCGACGATGGCCTGCCAAAAGTCTTCGCGTTGATCGATGGACCATTGGTGCAGGGCCGGGTAGTCATCGACGTGGACATGATGCCGCTGACTGATGGAACGCCGGAAGGCCTCCATGCGCGACTTGCCGATGCGTTCGGCGTTGGGTTGCCAGAGGATGTCGGACATGGGTTGCCTCTTCTTCTATCTGCAGATCCAATCGCGGGCAAGCCACGCTCCCACAGGTAAACGCGATCTAATGTGGGAGCGTGGCTTGCCCGCGATGAACGATAACGCGGTCTGGCAGGGAATTACTGCGCCAACCACCCACCATCAATATTCCACGCCGCACCACGGACCTGGCTACCGGCCTCGCTGCACAAAAACAGCACCAGTTCACCCAGCTGCGGCGGGGTGACGAACTCCAGCGACGGCTGTTTCTCAGCGAGCAAATCATGCTGGGCCTGCTGCGGGTCAATCCCGGTCGCGGCGCGGTCATCGATCTGCTTCTGTACCAGCGGCGTCAACACCCAGCCCGGACAGATCGCGTTGCAGGTCACGTGCGTGGTGGCAGTCTCCAGGCCCACCACTTTGGTCAAGCCGATCACCCCATGCTTGGCCGCCACGTACGCAGCCTTGCCCACCGAACCTACTTGACCATGCACCGAAGCGATGTTGATGATCCGCCCCCAGTTCTTGGCCCGCATGCGCGGCAGGCACAGGCGGGTGCTGTGAAACACCGACGACAGGTTGATGGCGATAATCGAGTCCCAGCGCTCCACGGGAAAGTCTTCCACCGACGCCACGTGCTGGATGCCGGCGTTGTTGACCAGAATGTCGATGCCACCGAACTCACGCTCGGCGTAGTCGATCATCTCGGCGATCTGCGCCGGGTCGCTGACGTCGGCCGGGTGATGACCGACCTTGCCGCCGAACTGCTGGACCTCGGTAATCACTTTGGAGGCATCACCGAAACCATTGAGCACCACGTTGGCGCCGGCCTTGGCCAGGTTGAGCGCAATGCCCAGGCCGATGCCGCTGGTGGAGCCGGTGACCAGTGCGGTCTTGCCTGTAAGAGTCGTCATGAATACCTCACACAATGCCAGTGGCGTAGAAAGTGCCGATGACCACGAAGACCGCCAGGGTCTTGATCAGCGTAATACAGAAAATGTCTTTATAGGCTTCGCGGTGCGTAAGGCCGGTGACCGCCAGCAAGGTAATCACCGCGCCGTTGTGCGGCAGGGTGTCCATTCCGCCGCTGGCCATCGCGGCCACGCGGTGCAGCACTTCCAGCGGAATGTTGGCGGCATGGGCTGCGGCGATAAAGTTGTTGGCCATGGCCGCCAGGGCGATGCTCATGCCGCCCGAGGCAGAACCGGTGATGCCCGCGAGCACGGTCACGGTAATGGCTTCGTTGACCAGCGGGTTCGGAATGCTCTTGAGCCAGTCGGCCAGCACCAGAAAGCCTGGCAACGAGGCGATCACTGCCCCAAAGCCGTATTCCGACGCCGTGTTCATCGCCGCCAGCAACGAACCGCCGACTGCACTTCGACTGCCTTCAGCCAACTTGCCGCGAATCGCCTGAAAGCCGAACACCAGCACCATAATAATGCCCACCAGTAACGCCGCTTGAACCGCCCAGATCGCCGTCAGCTTGGCGATTTCGGTGGTCACCGGCGCGGCCATGCCCGGCAGCGCGAGGGTGTGAGTCTTGCCGTACCACTGCGGAATCCACTGGGTGAACAGCAGGTTCGTGATGCCCACAGCCAACAGCGGCGACAGGGCGATCCACGGGTTAGGCAGTTTGATGTCGAGCGCCGTTTCCGGTTCGTTGCGCAATTCGGTGCCATAGCCTTCGCCGGAGCGTTGGGCCTTGTTGCGCTGATGCTGCAGAAACAGCATGCCGGCGCAGAACACGAAGATCGCGCCGATCAAACCCAACCAAGGCGCCGCCCAGGCGGTGGTGTTGAAGAAAGTGCTGGGGATGATGTTCTGGATTTGCGGGGTGCCGGGCAGGGCGTCCATGGTGAACGAAAATGCGCCGAGGGCGATGGTCGCCGGGATCAACCGCTTGGGGATGTTGCTCTGGCGGAACATTTCAGCGGCAAACGGATAGACCGCGAAGACCACCACAAACAGCGACACGCCGCCGTAGGTGAGCAGGGCGCAGACCAGCACAATCACCAACATCGCCTGGCGCGTGCCGAGCAGGCGAATAGCGGAGGCGACGATTGAACGGGAAAAGCCGGACAACTCGATCAGCTTGCCGAACACGGCACCGAGCAGGAACACCGGGAAATACAGTTTGATGAATCCGACCATTTTCTCCATGAACACCCCGGTGAAGACTGGGGCAACTGCGGAAGGGTCGGTGAACAGGACGGCGCCGAGGGCGGCAATCGGGGCGAAAAGGATAACGCTGTAGCCGCGGTAAGCAGCCACCATCAGCAGCGTGAGGGCTGCCAAGGCAATGATCACACTCATGGTGTGTCTCCTGGATTGTTATTTTTGTAGGGTAGGTCTTTTGTGAGAGAGGGCTTTAGCGAGATTCGTGCCAGACGCTTAGGTATTTGAAATATAAGGAAATTTGTTTTGTTTTTGATGGGTTTTCGAGAGGGCTGTCTCTGATTTGAGACGTGTTTGGCAGTGAATGCCTCATCGCGAGCAGGCTCGCTCCCACAGGGGACCGCATTCTCATGGGCGACTCGGTCAAACTGTGGGAGCGAGCCTGCTCGCGATGGACTGTCTAACAATGGAGATCTATGTCTCGTTATGGAGACTCTGCAATCCCTAATGCCACCATCTTCTTGTACAACGTTGAACGTCCCAAACCCAATCGCGCTGCCGCTTCTATTACCTTGCCCCCGCATTGCGCGAGGGTGGATTCGATCAACTGCCGGTCAAACCGCGCCCGAGCCTCGCTAAACGTCTCATGCGCAACCGGCTCAATCATCAGCGGTGTCGAGCGCTCCACTGGCGTGAAGGTGCCAATCGCCGCACGAATCTCCGCCGCATCCAGCACCAGATCATCACTGAGTAATGCCGCCCGCTCCAGGACGTTGCGCAGTTCGCGAATGTTCCCCGGCCATGCGTGCTGGCCCAAAAGCTCAAGCGCCTCGCGGTTGAGTTCATGCTGACTGCGTAATTCCTCAAGGATCGCTTCGCTGAGCGCCGGGATATCGTCGAGACGATCCCGCAGCGGCGGCACCCGGATCGGCAGCACGTTGAGGCGGTAGTACAAATCCGCGCGAAACTCACCGCGTTTGATCGCGGCCTCAAGATCGGTGGACGTTGCAGCAATCACCCGCACATCGCTCTGGATCACTTCGTTGGAGCCGACCGGCTCGAATTCCTTTTCCTGCAAAACCCGCAGCAGTTTGCTTTGCAGCGGCAGCGGCATGTCGCCGATCTCATCCAGAAACAAGGTGCCGCCCTGGGCGATCTGCAGTTTGCCGGCGCGGCCCTTGCGGTCGGCGCCGGTGAACGCGCCGGGGGCGGTGCCAAAGAATTCCGCTTCCAGCAACGATTCGGGAATCGCCGCGCTGTTGATGCTGACGAAGGCTTTGTGCGCGCGGGGCGAAGCACTGTGGATCGCCTGGGCCAGCAGTTCCTTGCCGGTGCCGGTTTCGCCGAGCAACAACACCGGCGACTCGGCGCTGGCACTACGCCGGGCACGGCGTTTGACTTCCAGGCTGGCCGCGCTGGTGCCGATGAAATGGGCGAAGTTGTACTTGGTTTGCCGCGCCCGCAGCAGCGAACGGGTGGACGCCAGCTCTTCCTGCATGCTCATGTAGCGCTTGAGCATCGGCGACAGGCTGCGCAATTCGTCGAACAACGCAAAACCAATCGCGCCGATCACGACGCCTGCATCGTCATGAATCGGCAGGCGCATGACCACCAGCGGCTCTTTGGGTGTGTCCTGCATGTCCAGCAAAATCGGGCGCCCGGTGCGCACCACCTCACGCAACAGACTGCCGGGGATCACACTTTCGCAGGCCTTGCCGATGGCGCCTTCCGCCGACTCCAGACCGAAACGCCGGGCATACCGCTCGTTCATCCACACGATGTTCGCATCGCGGTCGACAATCACCGTGCCTTCGCTCGATTGCTCGATGATTTCGAACAGCGAACGGATCGCCAGCAGGCGAACGCGCTGGTAGTCCTTGAGGCTTTCGGTGGTGTTCATCTTTTGTTCCCGAATGGATGAGCTGTGCCGGCACTGTCGGTGCCACGAATGCCGGCGGCATTATGCCGGTGGATTGTTATATCGGCATCTGCCGAAGGTCTTTGCCGAGAGGCAACGGTGAAAATGGGGTGTGGCCGTTCGTCGGAAATGTCCGCCTACCTGCAATTTCTGACAGTTGTGCCCGATTCATTCGAGCTGCTGAATGGGGGCACCCGGCGCATGCGGTGACACTCGATCTCGCGCCATACCTCACGAAGGGGGCTTCATATGGCTTCGGAAGAGCAACTGAAAGACGAGCTTGTGGTTATGGCTCCCCAAAAAAAGGCACCGTCGCCGCTGTACATTCCAGGGCAGATTACGAAAATCCACGATGCTGACGGAACGCCCAACGAGAATCGGGTGGGCGTCAACCGCAGCATGTGCACCTCCAATGCCTCGGGCTTATTGGTTGATGTACTGCCGTATCTGGAGGCTAAAGAGGGAGACAACATCCGCATTTACTCCAGTCTGGATCCGCTCCCATTGCTGTCATTCAACCTGCCTGCGGGTCAGGAAAATGAAATTTCCCACGTGTTCTTGCCGAGGCACCTGCTCAAACCGGGCTTCCAGGTTTTTCGGTATGAAGTGTTACGCAACAGCCAGAACGTAGGCGACTCCTTGCCGCTCGACGCCTTCGTCCGGTTTTTGATACCTGGCGGCACGGATCCGGAGCCGGATCGTCCCGGGCACTATCGATTGCTGGCGCCAAAGTTGCTCAATGTGCCTGCCGGGGGAATCACCCGAGAGCTGGCGGAGTCGGCTGAAGGGGTGCAGTTCGCCATTCCTGCTTATCTGAACATGCGCCAGTTCGACCGGATTACCGTGAGTCTGGGGGGAATGAATTTTCCATTGATGTGCTGCCCGAGCAGGTTGGCCAGGAAATCCGCGGCCGTATTCCGTTGGACGTCATTCTGAAAGCCGGTAATGGCGATCACATCTTTATTTATCGCCCGCGCGACGAAGTGCATAACCGTGCCAGTGACTGGTCATTGCGTACTTCGGTGTATGTCGAGGTCACCCCGGATCTGTTGCGGCCGGTGATTCTGGATGCGGTGCAAGTCGATCCGGATACAGGCGAATTGTTTTATGACCTCGCCACGCTGGGCAGCAAGAATATTCAGGTGGACGTGGTCACGCGTCCGGTCACCTTCGACCTGGGAGATACCGTCAAGCTGTCGGTCTCCAGCATCAAGAGTGGCGTTGAGACGGTGGTGTTCACCGAGTCCAGACCCGTTACCCAGATCAACAGCACCGTGCGCTTTTTCATGCCCAACGTCACGGCTGTGCAGTTGGCAAGAGAGCACATTTATTTCCGTTATGAACTGACCAAAATAAACACGGGCGATACCCGGCGCTCGAGCCGAACAACCGTATGGCTGAAGGGCAGTGCGGTGAACCTGCCAGCGCCGAAAATCCTTCCGATCAATGGTGTTGTGGTAGATCCCGCCAAAGCTGCGACCGGCATCGTTTCACCCCATGCCGGGATAGTCGCCCAAACCTGGTTGCACTTTTACGCGATTGGTACTGCACCGGGAGGAGTCGTGCACCTGTTCGATAGCGGACGGCGTATCAGCAGTTCTCAGGCCGCTCGCGACATGACGTTCCCGCTGTCCACGGCTTACCTGTCGAAGATCAATGGCGGGCCGCTCGAAGCGTATTACAAGGCCGGCACGAGCAAAGACGATCCGCTGGCGGCCGAATCCTTGCGCCACTCGGTACGGGTCGGCGAGCCCAAGCCCGACTTGCAGGCTGCCATCGTGGTGGATGAGGTGGATGGGGTACTGGATCCTGAACAACTGCCTCCCTTCTCGGATGCGGAGGTTCAGGTTCTACCGTTCCCGGACATGAAGGGGCACACCGTTTACCTGTGGTATCAGTCGGATAATCCGGCGGATTCGCAGCGCTACGACGACTCCATCGACATCGACGATCGCGATCTCGATATCCCGGTGTCGTTTTACCTGCCCCTGGACTTTCTCAAGGCAAACGTGGGTTACAAACTGACGATCGGTTACTCGGTAGAACCTGCCGATGGATCCGGCACGGAGCGCTTTGGGGCCGATGCGTCAGTGGCTATTGGCGCGAGTGCGAAGCAGCCATTGCCTGTACCGAAGGTATTGGAGGCCAATAACGCAGGTGTTGTGAATCCGGGGGACACGGCCAGCAATGGGGCGTCGGTGGTCATCGATGAGGCCGATCTCAAATTTGGCGATTACATTAAGTTGAAGTGGGACGGCGACGCACAGGACGGCGACTATTCGTGGGAGGAGTCCATTTCTTTCAATGCTGAAGGAAAGCCCTTCACCCATCAGGTCCCTCACCGGTATGTGCTGGCCAACCAGGACCTGGGTGTCCGGGTTTCTTATTCGGTGGAGCGCGCCGCCGGGGGCGAGCAGCCTTCCGATGTGCTGGTATTGAGCGTGCAGCGCGCGGTACTGCCGTTGCCTGCGATCAGCGAAGCGATGGGCCCCAATCGTGATCAGATCAACCCTGACGACGTGCCTGCCGATGGGGCCAGTGCCCGAATCGGGATCACCGCGCAACTCAAGGAAGGTGACGTCGTAACCCTGATGCCCAGCGGTGCACCCGCAATCATCAGGACAGTTTTCAAGGCTGATGAAGGGCGGGAGTTGATCATGAAAATTCCGCGCCTTTTCATCGAACAGCAAAATGGCGCAAGTTTTACTTTGGGTTACACCATCAGGCGCAGGGCGGGCGGTCCGGATGAACCGTCTGGCTTCAAGAACTTCGATGTTCGGCGCGTGATTGGCACCGGCAGATTGAAGGTCATGGGGGCGCGGCATAACTCCAATACCTATCGTTCCTCCAGCGCGCCGTGTCTGATGTGGGCCTTCAATGCCCAGACCCTCCAGCCGATGTTGGCGGAGTGGCGCTACGTTGGCGATGCGGCCTGGATTGCCGGCACCCAGTTCACCGATACCGACTCCTCCCGATCACTACAAGTACGCTCCTCCACCGAGCAAGTGACCCTAAATCCGGTCAACGTGTGTGGCAACGGCGTAGACGCCAACATTAGCGGCGCCGCAGCAGTTGTGGTGCTGCGCGATGCTCGAGTATCAGGTGGGGGTGTGGGGGGGCGTGATCTCGCCGGATTCGGCAATGCGTCCTACGGTGGCAACATTCCTCCGGTGTATCTGATCCTGGAGAATTTACAGGGCGTATTTTGTTCTGGCGGTGCGTTCGTCGCGCTCACCAGAGAAGGTGTTGCGCTGCCATTCGGCGAAGCGGGCAGTGGCGCCAATATGGGCGCGGTCAACCCTAACGGATTCAAAACCCTCGCCAGCAACAGTTACGCATTCGCCGGGCTGACGACTACCGGTGACGTGCGGTGCTGGGGCAATGCAACGTACGGTGGCACGCTGCCCGCGGGCGGATTGAGCAATATCAAACGTGTGTTCAACGGTGGCCTGGCGTTCTGTGCCGAGCGGATGGATGGCAGCATCACGGCTTGGGGCTCTGGTGTTGTGGCCAATCCGGTTCCAGGCGTCAACAACGTAGAGCGAATCATCTGTTCCTATCAGGCATTCGCGGGGATCACCCAGACTAAACGGCTGTTCGCGTTCGGCGTTGCAGGCTTCGGGGGCACGCTTCCTGCCGACATCGCCAACCGTACCGATATCCATCGGCTTTGCTGCGCCAATGCGCGTGCCTTTGTAGCACTCACCAGCGCGAAGAATGTGGTTGCCTGGGGTGAGGCCGGTTACGGGGGCAATCTCAATAACTTTCCCGGAATCGCCGCACTGCGTTTTGTCGATGTTGCCTCCACTTGGCAAGCGTTCGCAGGAATCACCGAAAACAACCGCGTGGCTGCCTGGGGAACAGCGCCAGCGGGTGTCGTGCCAGCGCCGATCTCTGCGCTCACCAACGCCATCCAGGTAGTCGGGACCGCTCATGCCTTCGCGGTGCTATGTGCTGACGGGCGGGTCTTTGCGTGGGGCAACGCAACGCTCGGCGGTGATACCTCACCGGTCGCCGCGCAACTGGTCAACGTCGTCGCCATTTACACCAACTCGCACGGGTTCATCGCGCTGACATCAGACAAGCGCGTGGTCACATGGGGGCATGCGACCGGCATCGGTGGCGCTGCCGGCCTTAACGGCTTTGTGTCCTATATCGACGACACGGCTACGGCAATGGATGCAGCAAACGTCGAAGCGAACGAGACAGCCGAGTCTCAATAAAACCATTCGAACTGCTCGACGCTGAGGTGACTGAAATGCTCGAAGAAAACACGAGTGTCCTGGCAACGCTTCCCGACCCGACAGTGGACGGTGTACTTGATGGCACCCTCGATCCGCAGGCGCTGGAGCCGAAAACAGCTGTGCGCCTGCGCGTGTATGCCGGGATGAAGTTCAACGATGAAATTCATCTGTACATTACCCCGCTGGGCGCCCCGCAAACGCTGATCGACAAGATCAAAATCAGGGCGAATCAGGGTGCCAACCCGCCTTTCTTCCTTGTCGACCGGAGTGTGTTTGAGCAATACCTGGGCGGCTTTATAGGGGTGAAATACGAAGTCTGGTTCAGTGATCAACGGGTGCACACGTCCCAGGAGCTGCAGCTGGAAATCAAGGCCGGCTTTGAAGGCGAGCACACGCTGGATCTGAGTGCCTTCAATTACGTGGTGGTGACCGGCAAGCCGCCCTCGAATCCGCCGGCGTTCAGCCGGTTTACCCGAGAGGCGACATGGGGCGTCGGCCCCTATGTCTACAGCAGCAGCGATGACAGGATTGCCAGGGTGGTGGATCAGCGGGCAGAAGTGACGGCCACTGGCAATGGTACTTGCCTGATCAGCGCTATCGATAGCGTGGGCCAGAGCAAAAAATATCAGGTGAATGTCAAAGGCATTGGTCAATTGCATTTCCTGACGGCCACCGCCAACTGGGAGGGTATGCGCGAGGCTTGTTCGGTTGCCCGGTTGCAACCGGCTTCCTTAGTTCAACTGCGACAGTTGCTGAACATTTACAGCGCCAGTGCCGGTGCGCTGACTGATTACTTCGGACGCTTGCCTTATCCGTTCTGGACCGGTGATACCAACGGCGCCAATACCGCCTGGATCGTCGATCTGGACAAACCGGTGAACGACCCGCTGGACCCTAATCCCACCTCCGCCGACCTGAGTGAGATTCATCAGGTATTGGGTGTGTCGATGAACTGAGTTTGCGCCGGGCGTAGCTCCGGAAGGGATTCCATGAACGTTTATCGTCTGCTGGTCACCAGCACGCTATTGCTTTGCCTGCAATTTAGTGGATTGGCCTGGGCTGTCACCGGCCCGGAAGTCGCGCAGATCCTTAACAGGCGTTATGCCATCGACCACCCAAGGTGTGCGGGCGACACCGATCCCTACCATTGCAGTGGCGTGATGGCGCGGGGTTCACAAACCAGTCCGGGGCGTCCGTTCTGGATGCTCAGCCCCGAAGCGATTGGTACTGGGTTCGAGCGATTTGCCTATCTGCGCAAAGACATCGCTCGGGATCCATCCTTGTTGCAAAACGGCTATGTGTTCACCGATAAATTTACGGCACTGGGGCTGGGTAAAACACTGGAGGTCTCACAGCCGGACCTGAGCGCGGAGGTGCGGGTCAGAAACTGGAGCGAGCAGACGCCGCAATCGATACCGGTCGAGGGGTTGTTTTATGACCGCAGCTTGCCCATGAGCTTGCTGGGGGCACAACGCGATCAACGTGATTATTTTCAGGTGACGGGTACGTGGCTGCCCATTTTGCGCCTGGACCTCACAGACGCAAATCAACAGGTTTTCGGCTTCAACCAGCAGGATCAGCTATATGCGGGCTATCAAGTGGCGGCCCGCTTGAACGCGCGGTTTCGCGACACTGCCGATAGGTGCTGAGATGGGCGCGTCGCCCCTAGCTGCAACGGTGTGCTGCTACGCGGTACGGCCGCGTCGACTCAGTTTCATGCCTGGAATCCCAGCCCCAACTCGGTAGGCCGCAACGGGGTGTCGTTTTCATGGGCAAGAGCCGATGTCGGGATGGTGCAGATCGCCGGTAATCAGGGATTGATCTTCAAGGAGTCGGCGGCACCGACACCCTATGACGCCAAATGGCGCTGCATTTACCCGACCAATGCCGGTACCAGCGGGATTCCCGACAGCTGCCGCACCTATTGCGACGTGCTCGGTGTGACCACGGTGGCCGCCTATCGAGCACAGGGCGGCACGTGTGCCTTCAACATCACACCCCCACAGGTTCAGTTGAGCATCGACGTGCGCAACCGCAATCCGGCCTGGAACGAAGTCATCGTCGCCGCCTGGCCGCAGAACATTCCGGGGCAATTGCCGCTCGAAGCGATTTTTGTGGTGGCCGGCACTGCAGGGCTGAAGGACGCCCAATTCATCCAGCGTGATTTCTATCAACAAACGGCTCGTACGGTGCCGGTTGTCCGCGTCGCGCTCAATGCCGCCAACGGCATTCCTTTTTCGTACGAGCCTTCGGATCAGGGTGTGCAGTAGGCACGGTGCGTCATCCTCAACGAGTATGTCCAGGGAGAGACTGGCATGAGTATCAGGCAAGGGATCGCGATGCGTTTCGCCTGGCTGTTAATGATACTGCTCGCTGCCAGGAGTGCGTGGGCGGTCACCGGCCCGGAAGTCGCACAACTGCTCAATGCCCGTTATCGGCTGACTTCTGATGTTTGTGCTGGTGCCACACCCGTGTATTTTTGTAGCGGAGTGCTGGCTCGGCGCTCGCAGAATCCGGCGAACGTGGCTTTCTGGAAACTCAGTGCCGAGGCCGTCACCTCTGGTGTGGAGCGATTTGATTACTTGCGGCTGGATCGGGTTTCGGTCGAGACAGGTCTGCCCAACGGTTTTGTGCTGGAGGATGTGTTCACGGCCATTGGCATCGGCAAACAACTTGAGGTCAGCGCCGCTGATTCGGATGCGCAGGCATTGGTCAAGAATTGGGATGATGCGGCACCGACCCGGATCCCGTTGCAGGCGTTGTTCTACAACCTGGGTGTCACAGGTACGCTTCGCGCAGCGCAAAAAGACCAACTGGCCTACTTTCAGGCCACGGGAGAGTGGCTGCCGATCCTGCGACTGCAGCGTGATGTTGAGCAAAAAACCCAGTTCGGGTTCAACCAGGCAGATCAACTGTATGTCGGTTATCAAGTGGCTGCGCGATTGAATGCGCGGTATGCCGATACAGCGCCGGGCTGTCGGGATGGGCGTGCGGCGTATTATTGCAAAGGTGTACTGATCCGGACGACGGATCAGTCGGCGGCGTTTCATTCGTGGAATCCCAGTCCGGGATCGGTACGCGGCAATGGCGCATCGTTCAGCTATCTACGCGCCGACGCCGGTGTAAGACACTTCTACAAATCCCAGGGGTTTGTCATCCGTGAGCAGGCTGCTCCAACCGGAAATCCCATGCGTTTACGCTGTGCCTACCCCTTCGACGCCGGCACAGGTGGCAGCGCAGATGTGTGCAGGACGCACGGCGGACTTTGCAGTGAATTGGGGGTGACCAGTGTCCAAGGGTGGGTCGCAAGGTACGGTGCCAGTGTCAACCGTTCGTGTGCTTTTGATGTAGATCCACAGCAGTTTCAACTCAGTATCGACGTGCGCAAGAATCGCGATGACTACTTCGGCTGGAACGAATTCATGGTTGCTGCGTGGCCCCAGAATAATCCGGCGCAACTGCCCATAGAAGCCTTCTTCTGGAACGAGCAGGCGCTTGTTCCGGGAAATGGTTTGCTCGGTGCTCAGTATGATCAAAAGGACTATTTTCAGGTGACCGGTCGCTCTATACCGATCCTGCGAGCAACGCTCGGCGCCGCCGCAGGACAAGTGTTTGTCTTCAACCCTTTGGAGCAGGGCCTGTAGCAGGATTACCGCGGATGCGCCGCTGCCAACAGCTCTTTGGTGTACGGATGCTGCGGAGAATCAAACACATCATGGCTGGCACCGCTTTCCACCACTTTGCCGTCCTTGATCACGATCATGTCGTGAGCCAGGGCGCGCACCACCGCCAGGTCATGGCTAATGAACAAATACGTCAGGCCGTGTTTTTCCTGAAGCTGGCGGAGCAGGGCGACCACTTGTTTTTGCACGGTGCGGTCCAGCGCCGAGGTCGGCTCGTCCAGCAGGATCAGCGCAGGTTTCAGCACCAGCGCCCGGGCGATGGCAATGCGCTGACGTTGGCCACCGGAAAATTCATGTGGGTAGCGATGACGGCTTTGCGGGTCGAGGCCGACTTCTTCCAGTGCCCGAATCACTTCGGCCTTGCACTGTTCATCGGTCAACTGGCTGTGCACCTCAAGGCCTTCGCTGATGATCTGTGCCACTGACATCCGTGGGCTGAGGCTGCCATAAGGGTCCTGGAACACCACCTGCATTTTCTTGCGCCATGGCCGCAGTTGCTTTTGCGTCAGGCCATCCAGTTCCTCGCCCTGAAAGCGAATACTGCCTTGGGAATCGAGCAGCCGCAGGATCGCCTGCCCGAGCGTCGACTTGCCCGAGCCGGACTCGCCGACGATGCCCAGCGTTTTGCCGCGCTGAATGTTGAGGCTAATGCCGTCCACGGCGGTGAGGTACGTCTTGCGCTGAAACAAGCCGCCGCCGAGGGGGAATTGCACGCGCAGATTGTCCACTTCCAGCACGTTCTCGCGCTCGTCGCGGGGCAGGGCTTCGCCTTCCGGTTCGGCGTTCAGCAGCACACAACTGTAGGGGTGCTTTGGCTCAGTGAAAATCGTTTCGCAAGTGGCCTGTTCGACGATTTCCCCACCCTTCATCACGCAGACCCGCTGGGCAATGCTGCGCACCAGGTTGAGGTCATGGCTGATCAGCAGCAGCGACATGCCGAGCCGTTGTTGCAGGGATTTGAGCAGGATCAGAATCTTGCGCTGCACCGTCACGTCCAGCGCCGTGGTTGGTTCGTCGGCGATCAACAACTCCGGCTCGCAGGCCAGGGCCATCGCGATCATCACGCGTTGACGCTGGCCGCCCGAGAGTTGATGGGGGTAGGCCTTGAGCCGCTCTTTGGGCTTTTGAATGCCGACAAGGTGCAACAACTCAAGGATCCGCGTTTGCGCGGCTTTGCCGGTCAGGCCTTTGTGCAGCAGCAGGGTTTCGCCGATCTGCTTTTCGATGCTGTGCAGCGGATTGAGCGACGTCATCGGCTCCTGAAAAATCATCGCAATGCGGTTGCCGCGCAATTCACGCAGCACTTTAGCTGGGGCGCCGAGCAGTTCCTTGCCGCGATAGCGGATACTGCCGGTGAATTCTGTACCGGTTTCGGGCAGCAATTGCAGAATCGAATGCGCCGTCACCGATTTCCCGGACCCCGACTCGCCGACCAGCGCCAGGCATTCGCCGGGGCGGATGTCCAGGCACAGATTGCGCACCACGGTTTCGCCATTGAAGGCGACGCTGAGGTCGCGGATTTCGATCAAGGGGGTACTCATATCAACAGTCCGCGTCAGGATCTCGGATCGAAAGCATCACGTAATGCCTCGCCGATAAACACCAGTAAAGAAAGAATCAGCGCCAGGGTGAAAAACGCCGTCAGCCCCAGCCATGGCGCTTGCAGGTTCTGCTTGCCCTGACCGATCAGTTCGCCGAGGGATGCGCTTCCGGCGGGCATGCCGAAACCGAGGAAGTCCAGCGCCGTCAGGGTGGTAATCGCCCCGGTCAGAATGAACGGCAGGTAACTCAGGGTCGCGTTCATCGCGTTGGGCAGAATGTGCCGCACGATCACTTTGCGATCCGTCAGGCCCAACGCCCGCGCGGCTTTGACGTATTCCAGGTTACGCCCGCGCAGGAATTCGGCGCGCACCACGTCGACCAGCGCCAGCCAGGTAAACAGCGCCATGATCCCCAACAACCACCAGAAATTCGGCTCGACGAACCCCGAAAGAATGATCAGCAGGTACAGCACCGGTAGCCCGGACCAGACTTCCAGCAAGCGCTGGCCGATCAGGTCTACCCAGCCGCCGTAATAGCCTTGAAGGGCCCCGGCGGCAATGCCGATCAGGGCGCTGACGAAGGTCAGCATCAACGCAAACAGGATCGACACTCGGGCGCCGAAAATCACCCGAGCCAATACATCGCGGGACTGATCGTCGGTGCCCAGCCAGTTCACATTTGTGGGCGGGCTCGGCGCGGGTTTGTTGAGGTCATAATTGGGCGTGTCGTCACTGAACGGGATCGGTGGGAACAGCATCCAGCCGCCGTCCTTTTTAATCAGCTTCTGCACATAGTCGCTGCGGTAATCCGCCTGGAATGGCAGTTGCCCGCCAAACGCCTGCTCGGTGTGGCGTTTGAACACCGGGAAATACCATTGCCCCTGATAGCTGACCACCAGCGGCTTGTCGTTGGCGATCAACTCGCCACCCAAGGTCAGCACAAACAGACCAATGAACAACCACAGCGACCACCAGCCCCGGCGGTTTTTCTTGAAACGTTCGAAACGGCGACGGCCCAACGGCGAGAGCTTGAACATCAGGCATTCCTCGCGGCAAAGTCGATACGCGGGTCGACCAGGGTGTAGCAGAGGTCGCCGACGAGTTTTATCAGGAGGCCAAACAGCGTGAAGATGAACAGCGAACCGAACACCACTGGATAGTCTCGCGAGACGGCGGCTTCATAACTCATGCGGCCCAGGCCATCGAGGGAGAAAATCACTTCGATCAGCAAGGAACCGGCAAAAAATACGCTGATGAACGCCTGCGGAATGCCCGACACCACCAGCAACATCGCGTTGCGGAATACGTGCCCGTACAGCACCCGGCGTTCGCTCATGCCTTTGGCGCGTGCGGTGATGACGTATTGGCGGGTGATTTCATTGAGGAACGAGTTTTTGGTGAGGATGGTCAGGGTGGCGAAACCGCCGATCACCAGCGACGTCACTGGCAGCACCAGGTGCCAGAAGTAGTCGGCGACTTTGCCCACCGTCGACAGCGAATCGAAGTCGTCCGAGACCAGCCCGCGCACCGGGAACCAGTTCAATGAGGTGCCGCCGGCGAACACCACGATCAGGAACATGGCGAACAGGAACGCCGGCATGGCGTAGCCGATAATGATCGCGGTGCTGCTCCAGATATCGAAATGGCTGCCGTGGTGCACGGCCTTGCGAATACCCAGGGGGATCGACACAAGATAGGTGATCAGCGTCGCCCAAAGCCCGAGGGAAATGGTCACCGGCATTTTTTCCAGGATCAGGTCGGTGACCGTGGCGCCACGGAAGAAGCTCTTGCCGAAGTCCAGCCGAGCGTAACTGGTGAGCATCAGCCACAGGCGTTCATGCGCGGGTTTGTCGAAACCGTATTGTTTTTCGATGTCCTTGATCAGCTGCGGGTCGAGACCACGGCTGGCGCGCGAGGTGCCGGACATGGTTTCGCCGGACCCGCCACCGACTGCCGCGCCGCCGATGCCTTGCAGGTGCGCAATGGCCTGTTCCACCGGACCGCCCGGTGCCGCCTGGACGATGACGAAGTTGACCAACAAAATGATCACCAGCGTCGGAATGATCAGCAGCAAACGCCGCAATATGTAAGCCCACATCAGTGCGGCCCTCCGGGTTTGCCACGGCTGATTTGTTCAGCGGTCATTTGCTGGTTGGTCAGCGGCGTGGTGCTTATTTCCCACCAGCTCTCGATGGCTTCGTCATTGCTGGCCTGAACGTTGGGGCGGCCGAAGCGGTTCCACCAGACGGTCGATGTGCCCGGCGGGTAATAGTTGGGAATCCAGTAGTAGTTCCATTGCAGCACCCGGTCGAGCGCGTGGGCGTAACGCTGCATCTCGGGCTGGGTGTTGGCGTGGACTAGCCCTGTGATCAGCGTGTCGACTGCCGGGTTCTTCAGCACCATGTAGTTATTGGCGCCGGGGTCGTTGGCCGAGATCGAGCCGAAGTAATTGAACAGTTCGCCCCCCGGTGAGGTGGTGACCGGGTACCCGGTGACGATCATGTCGTAATCGCGACTCATCAGGCGATTCACGTACTGCGATGAATCGATACGGCGGATGTTCATATCGATGCCGATCTGTTTCAGGGTGCGCTTGTAAGGCAACAGCAATCGGTCCATGCCGTTCTGACTGACCAGGAAGGTAAAGCTCAGCGGTTCGCCCTCGGCATTGACCAGTTGATCGCCATCGGGTTTCCAGACGGCCTGTTCGAGCAGGTCCAGTGCTTGCAATTGCTTATCGCGAATCACACCGCTGCCATCGGTTTTCGCTGCTTCGAAGACCTGGGTGAACACCTCGTCGGGGATCTGCCCGCGCAATGGTTCAAGAATGGCCAGTTCCGCTGCATCGGGCAGTTCTCGCGCAGCCAGGTCAGTGTTGGAGAAGTAGCTCTGCTGGCGGATGTACATGTCGCGCATCATCTGCCGGTTGCTCCACTCGAAATCCCAAAGCATGGCCAGTGCCTGGCGCACCCGGCGGTCCTGGAAAATCGGGTTCTGCAGATTGAAGACAAACCCCTGGGCGGGTTGCGGCGCATCGGTTGCCAGGTGAGCCTTTTGCAGGCGACCGTCGCTCAGGGCCGGGCTGTCATAGCCAATGGAAAAGCCGGTGGCGGAGAATTCGCGATTGTAGTCATAGGCCCCGCCCCGTAGCACCTGGCGCGCGACGTCGGTGTCACCGAAGTATTCGATGCTGAAGCGATCGAAATTATAGAGACCGCGGCTGACGGGTAAATCCTTGCCCCACCAATTGGCGTCGCGCTCAAACGTGATGCTGCGACCGGAGTCGACTTTGCCCACCTTATAAGGGCCGCTGCCCAAAGGCGCCTCGTACCCGCCGCCGCCGGCGAAGTCGCGGGTCTTCCACCAATGTTCGGGAAACACCGGCAGCGTTGCGATGTCGAGGGGCAGGGTACGGTTTTCGTTACTTTTGAAATCGAACCGGACGGTGAGAGGCGATTCGACTTCCACGCCTTTGACGTCAGCGAATTGGGTGCGATAGCGCAGGCTGCCCTGGGTCATCAACAGGTTGAAGGTGTAGCGCACGTCTTCTGCCGTGATCGGTTTGCCGTCGGCAAAGCGTGCCTTGGGGTTGAGATAGAACCGCAGGAACAGACCGTCGTCCGGGCGCTCCATCTTTTGCGCGACGAGGCCGTACACGGTATAGGGCTCATCCAGCGAGCGCTGGGCCAGCGGCGAGTAAAGCAAGCCGTCGATTTGGGTGACGCCAATGCCCTTGTCGATGTACGGCAGGATATGGTCGAAATGACCGATTTCGATCGCCGAGCGACGCATCGTGCCGCCCTTGGGGGCTTGCAGGTTGGTGTAGGCAAAATGACTGAAACCAGCGGGATACTTCGCGGGTTCGCCGTACACGGTCAACGCATGTTGCGGTGCTGCATTCACACCGGCGGCGCCCAATAGCAGCGCCACGGCAGTGAACAATAAAGTGGGGAAAGCCAGTCGCATTGTCAGCCTTAGAGCCGGAGGATCGAAAACCACAATTTGTACGCTAGCGGCGCGTCCCTCGCCAGCCTAAAAACGTATCTGAAACACAACGGCCCACCAAAAGGCGGGCCGTTATGCGTAAAGCCTGGCGGATCGATCAGTCCTGACGACTGGTCACTTCCAGCAAGTGATAACCGAACTGGGTTTTCACTGGGCCTTGTACGACGTTGATTGGAGCGCTGAACACCACGGCGTCGAATTCCTTGACCATCTGGCCAGGACCGAACGAACCCAGGTCGCCACCTTGACGGCTGGACGGGCAAGTGGAGTTGGCTTTGGCGATTTCGGCGAAATCAGCGCCGCCTTCGATCTGGGCTTTCAGTTCGTTGCACTTGGCTTCCGAGGCAACCAGGATGTGACGGGCAGTGGCTTTAGCCATGGGAAATACTCCTTTCAATATTCAGTAAAGTGCGGAGCCTACCGGATTCAGTGGTCTATTTCTCGTCAAAGTTCCGGACAGATTATAAGCCGGCGTTTTTCAGGCGCTCGGCATGCTGCACATACAGCGCAGCGGGATCGATGGCTTTGCGGCTATGGCCATCTGAATGGCCAAGGCTGCTCAGATGATCCAGCGGATAGTCGGAGCGGATGACTTTGCCCAAATGTGAGCTGTAGCGGCCGACCATGCCGTCATTTTGCTCCGCTTCCGTGGTGAAGTAATGGGAAAAAGCCCGAAGGAACCCGTGCAGCGGGTCGAGCGCATTGAGCTCTTCGTCGAGAAGGGTTCCCTGTAACGTGCCGCTCCAGGAGTAATAACGCACGCCGTTAACCAGTTCGCGCCCCTTGCCACCCCAGGTCTTGGGCAACCCTTGAGGGTACTTGTCGTTGAAAGCCCCCACGCCTTCGGTGGTCAGCGCATTGAGCGCGGCGACAGCGTTCTGCGGCAGGTGCAGGTTGCCGCTGAGCAACGACACAAAATCGGCGAACAGCGTCGCCACCGTCGCGGCGACATGTTCCGGAAGACGGCCGGGCGTCAGTGCCTTGCGCAGGAAGTCGGCCAGTTCCGAACCGTGGTTCGGGCCGCTGACGGAGGTCACGGACGCAATGGCATGGGGGGCCATCGCCGCCGCATAACGTGCGGCCAATGCACCCTGGCTATGGCCGATCAAGTTGACCTTGCGGGCGCCGGTTCCTTCCAGCACCCGGTCGATCTGTGTCAGCAGTTGGTCGCCACGTGCTTCGTTGCTATGGGTAGCCGACAGGTGCGGGATGAACACCCTGGCCCCCGCACTTCGCAGGGACTGCTTGACGTTATGGAAGAATTCGATTGTGCCGATGCGATCGAAGCCGAAGAGCCCGTGGATCAGCAGGATAGGGTACTGGGTGGTTGCATTCCGTAGCATGTTCATTCCTTTTTCGCGGTCGTTCAGAGGTGTGCAGATGGGCTCACTCTAAAGCACCCCAGCGCTTCGGCGGTGTATGAGGAATCCGCTGTAAGCTGCTGAAAAAGGTATAGAAATCGTAGGAAAATTCGAATGTGGTTGAGGTCTCGTTCGGAATGTTTCGACATCTTTTGATCTGTAACCGCGCGTTTTTCTGCGATGGCCTACTCAGGAAACACCTTTACCTGTCAGCTGTGTCTTACGCAGGCTTTCCAGTCCCCGAGTGAGGACTGGAGGAGGCTTCACCTTGTTTATTGATTCCCGCGCTGGGCTCGAAGCCGGGCGGCGGCCTGGCGCAACAATTGTTCTGTGCCGCTCCAGCCAAGACAGCCATCCGTGACCGAGACGCCATAGCGCAGGGATGGACTCAAGGGCTGGCAACCGTCGAACAAATGACTCTCGATCATCATGCCGATCAGCGAACGGTCGCCTTGCAGGCGTTGTTCGAGCACGTCGTTGAACACCTCGGGTTGCCGTGCCGGGTCTTTGCCGCTATTGGCGTGGCTGCAGTCGACCATGATCCGCGCCGGGATCTTCAGTCGGGTCAAATCGCGATTTACTTGGGCGATGCTGTCAAGGTCGTAGTTTGGTCCACGGTGTCCGCCGCGCAACACCAGGTGCGTGTCGGGATTGCCTGGCGTCTGGATGATCGCAGGATGTCCCTGGCTATCGACGCCGAAATGCCGATGTGGATGGGCGGCCGAGCGCATGGCGTCGCTGGCAACCGCCACGCCACCATCGGTGCCGTTCTTGAATCCGACCGGCATGCTCAGGCCGCTGGCCATTTCCCGGTGGATCTGCGATTCGGTGGTACGGGCACCAATCGCCACCCAGCTCAGCAGGTCATCAAAGTAACCGGCGGCCATGGGTTGCAGCAGTTCGGTGGCAATCGGCAAGCCGAGGCGGAGCATTTCGCGCATCAGTTCGCGGGACAGCGTCAAGCCGCCGGCCATGTCATCACGGCCATCCAGATGCGGGTCGTAGGCCAGGCCTTTCCAACCGACAGTAGTGCGCGGTTTTTCGACATAGGCGCGCATCACCAGCAGCATTTCATCGCTGACGTCGGTGGTGAGTCGGGCAAGGTTGGTAGCGTATTCGAGGGCGGACTGCGGGTCATGAATCGAGCAAGGGCCGACGATCACCAGCAAACGGGAGTCTTCACCGTTGAGGATCGCGCGGACCGCGTCGCGGTGAGCGGCGACTTGCCGGGTCAGGGTGTTGCTGAGGGGCAATTGCTGTTTGAGTTGCAATGAGCTGGGCAGACGCTGAGTCAGCGCTTCATTGGCAGGGTTCAAGGTGGACAGCGGCAGAGCAGAGACGGACGAGTTCATATCAAGGCTTCCTGGGCTGGCGGCGGGTTCGTTCCCGCGCGCTCGGCCCTACTGGGGTGTTCGACAATTGGCCGGATTGGCTGCGTGTGTGTGCTTGCCACCTGTGGGTGACCGATCGGAGGCGGCAGGCTGTCCCGAGCGGAGGCTGGTAAATCGCCAGGCGGTAAAACTGTCGTAACGGTAATAAGTGGCGTAGTTCATGTCGTAAATCCTCAAAGTGTCTGGTGTGTCGCAAAAATGTGCGGGGCTGAAAAAACAAAACCCCCGGTCGGGAGGCCGACCGGGGGTTTGGAAAACTCTGGCGGCGACCCGTTTAAAGTGGGCGCCGTGTGGGTATCAGGCGCGCCAGTGGCTAAACCAATACCCAAAATAAAAGCTGACCGGAGCGCAAACATCATTCGCCCGCGCAGCCGCCACCGAGCGCAGGGCGCTGATCGTTGGAAGCTGTGAGAGGGCGTTGAGCATGGTCTGTCTCCGATGGATGCGCCGAGCTTACTCGAGGCCGGTGCGCGGTTTCAATCAGAAAATGCTATCGATGGCCGACTGCGTTTTCTATCACTTCAGTGCGGGCCGCTTTATGACACACTTTGTGTTTTGCTAACGCTCTAACGTCACAAGGACGAACCATGACGCCATTGACCATTGCCGCCGCTCAATCGATCTCCGTCGCGGGTGATCTCGCCGCCAACATTGTCCGGCATCAGCGTTTCATGCAGGTTGCCGCAGAGCAGGGCGTTCAGTTACTGGTCTTTCCGGAATTGTCGCTGACCGGGTATGAGCGGGGATTGGCAGCCGAGTTGGCAATCGCACCGGATGCCGAAGTGTTGCAGCCGTTGCGGGATTTCGCGCGGGTAGTCGGTGTGACGAGCGTCGTCGGAATGCCGATTCGGCTGTCGGACGAATCGCCGGTATTGATTGGCGCATTGGTGTTCGGCGCAGATGGTTCGCTCGGGGTTTACAGCAAGCAGCATCTGCACCCAGGCGAGGAAGTGGCGTTTGCCCCGGGCGCAGGTGGTTCGATGTTGACGATTGGTGCCGATGCCGTCGCGCTAGCGGTGTGTGCCGATTTTTCGCACGCCAGTCACGCAGCCGCGGCGGCGGAGCAGGGCGCCGACCTGTATGCCGCCGGTGTGCTGATCACGGTAAACGGCTATGCCCCGGACACTGCGCTTCTGCAAGGCTACGCGGGCACTCATTCAATGACGGTACTGATGGCAAATCACGGCGGTGCAACCGGAGGCTGGGAGTCTGCAGGGCGCAGTGCTATCTGGGCGTCGGACGGTTCGCTCATTGCAGCAGCGCACGGTACGGGGAATGTGATGGTAGTGGCTCGCCGCGAAGCGGGTGACTGGCGTGGGCATATCGTCGACGTTGCGGTGGCTTGAATGGGGTTCGAATGGCGTCCGGCGACACTCCAGGATCTCGACTTCGCCCGGAAGCTGACCTGCGAAAACATGCTGCGCTATTACATTCGGCACGACCTGCTTTGGCTGGATGAGGCGTTTGATGTCGCGTGGGTGGGGCGCGAAAACCGCATGATTGTGCGTGATGATGCGCTACTGGGTTTTGTCAGCTTGAGTCGCGATGCGAGCGCCTTGTACATCCGCGAGCTGCACATTATCGAAGCGTTCCAGGGGCAGGGCGCGGGCTCCTGGGTGATCGATCAGGTATTCGTACTCGCGTGCAAGGAACGTCGCCCGGCGGTACGCCTGACCGTTTTTGAAAACAATCCGGCAAAAAAGCTTTACGAGAGAAAAGGGCTGACGGTGGTCGGCAAAGACGAGTGTTTCCTGAGAATGCAGCGTGATGCTGGTGGGGGACATCGCTGAAACACGCTGGCAACAAGCCTTTCAAGACGAATTGATACTTTTTATATGACGCTTGCCGCTAGGTCTGCCAGTTGCTTTTTGCTAAGGTGTCCGGCAACCCAATTAGACCAAATCGCGAGGTGTCTGCTTGATTAGGGTGCTAGTAGTCGATGACCATGATCTCGTTCGTACAGGCATTACACGAATGCTGGCTGACATCGATGGCCTACAAGTAGTCGGCCAGGCTGAGTCAGGAGAAGAATCCCTGCTGAAAGCGCGTGAGCTGAAACCCGATGTGGTGTTGATGGACGTAAAGATGCCCGGGATCGGCGGTCTTGAAGCCACGCGCAAACTGTTGCGCAGTCACCCGGATATCAAAGTCGTCGCGGTTACCGTGTGTGAGGAGGATCCGTTTCCGACGCGGTTGTTGCAGGCCGGTGCCGCAGGTTACCTGACCAAGGGCGCCGGGCTGCCGGAAATGGTTCAGGCCATTCGCCTGGTGTTTGCCGGGCAACGCTACATCAGCCCGCAGATTGCCCAGCAACTGGCGATCAAATCTTTTCAGCCGACCAACGATTCGCCCTTCGATGCGTTGTCCGAGCGCGAGATCCAGATCGCGCTGATGATTGTCGGCTGTCAGAAAGTACAGATTATTTCCGACAAACTTTGCCTGTCGCCCAAAACGGTCAACACTTACCGTTACCGCATTTTCGAGAAGCTTTCGATCAGCAGTGATGTCGAGCTGACGCTGTTGGCGGTTCGTCACGGCATGGTCGATGCCAGCCTCTGACAATGAGTGAAGTCTTCGATCCCAGCGCTTTTCTGTCGACGGTCAGTGGGCGTCCCGGTGTGTATCGCATGTTCGACAGCGATGCGCGCCTGTTGTACGTCGGCAAAGCCAAGAACCTGAAGAATCGCCTGTCGAGTTACTTTCGCAAATCCGGTCTGTCGCCCAAGACGGCGGCGCTGGTGGCCCGTATCGCTCAAGTCGAAACCACCATCACCGCCAACGAAACCGAAGCCCTGCTGCTTGAGCAGACGCTGATCAAGGAATGGCGCCCGCCGTATAACATCCTGCTGCGCGATGACAAATCGTACCCTTACGTTTTTCTCTCGGATGGCCAGTTCCCTCGCTTGAGCATCCACCGCGGTGCGAAGAAGGCCAAAGGTAAGTATTTTGGCCCGTACCCGAGCGCCGGCGCGATTCGCGAAAGCCTGAGCCTTTTGCAAAAGACCTTTTTTGTCCGTCAGTGTGAAGACAGCTATTACAAGAACCGCACGCGACCTTGCCTGCAATACCAGATCAAACGTTGCAAGGCACCGTGCGTGGGGTTGGTTGAGCCAGAGGTGTACGCCGAAGACGTTCGCCACTCGGTGATGTTCCTTGAAGGCCGCAGCAATGCGCTGGCGGACGAGTTGTCCGCGGGCATGGAGGAGGCGGCGATCAATCTTGAGTTCGAGCGCGCCGCCGAGTTGCGCGACCAGATTTCATTGTTGCGTCGAGTCCAGGACCAGCAAAGCATGGAAGGCGGCACCGGCGATATCGATGTGATCGCCGCCTTCGTCAATCCGGGCGGTGCTTGCGTTCATTTGATCAGCGTGCGCGGCGGGCGGGTGCTGGGCAGCAAGAACTTCTTCCCGCAAACCGGCATCGACGAAGATGTGTCCGAAGTCATGGCCGCCTTTCTCGGCCAATACTTCATCACCAGCCCCGAGCGCGACTTGCCGAGCGAGCTGATCGTAAACGTGGTTCATGAAGACTTCCCGACGCTGATCGAGGCCATCGAAGCCCTGCGTGGTCGCGAGCTGACGATCAGTCATCGGGTGCGCGGTACACGAGCGCGCTGGCAGCAATTGGCGGTCACCAATGCCGAGCAGGCCTTGGGCGCGCGTCTGGCGAACCGTCAGCACGTCGCGGCACGTTTCGATGCGTTGGCAGAAGTGTTGAACCTGGACGAGCCGCCGCAGCGTCTGGAGTGCTATGACATCAGCCATTCCAGCGGCGAAGCCACCGTAGCGTCTTGCGTGGTGTTTGGCCCGGAAGGCCCGATCAAATCCGATTATCGCCGCTACAACATCGAAGGCGTGACGGCGGGGGATGACTACGCCGCAATGCATCAGGCCTTGACCCGCCGCTTCAGCAAGTTGAAGGACGGTGAGGGCAAGCTACCGGATATTCTGCTGGTGGACGGTGGCAAGGGTCAGCTGTCCATGGCGCGTGATGTACTCAATGAACTGGCGGTGCCTGACTTGATTCTGTTGGGCGTGGCCAAAGGGGCGACGCGCAAGGCCGGTTTCGAAACCTTGTACCTCAACGATGCTGCCCACGAGTTCACCTTGCGCGGCGATTCCCCTGCGCTACATTTGATTCAGCAAATACGCGACGAAGCTCACCGATTTGCGATTACCGGGCACCGCGCACGCCGTGGGAAAACTCGCCGCACGTCCACGCTTGAGGGCGTGGCCGGCGTCGGGCCGACACGGCGTCGCGATTTATTAAAACATTTTGGTGGATTGCAGGAGCTGTCTCGTGCCAGCATCGAGGAGATCGCCAAAGCACCCGGGATCAGTAAAAAGCTCGCAGAGTTGATTTATGCAAATCTGCACAGCGAGTAGAATGCCCAACTCACCTCGTAGCCAGTTGTGCCGATGAATATCCCTAATCTGATTACCGTTCTACGCGTCCTGCTCATCCCGATCTTCATTTTACTGTTCTACCTGCCTTACCACTGGAGCTACCTGGCGTCTGCCTCGGTCTTCGCATTTGCCGCCGCCACAGACTGGCTGGACGGTTATCTGGCCCGACGCCTGGAGCAAAGTACCCCGTTCGGGGCTTTCCTCGATCCCGTGGCGGACAAGCTGATGGTTGCCGTCGCGCTGGTCTTGCTGGTGCAAGAACACGGTAACCTGTGGCTCACGCTGCCGGCCGCTGTCATCATCGGTCGCGAAATTGTCGTCTCGGCATTGCGCGAATGGATGGCCGAACTCGGCGCCCGTGCTCACGTGGCGGTGTCGAACCTGGGCAAATGGAAAACCGCCGCGCAAATGCTCGCATTGGTCATCCTGCTGGCCAATCCGTCAGACTTTTCCTTCTGGGTCTTGATCGGTTATGCCTTGCTGCTGGTGTCTGCGGGCCTGACATTGTGGTCCATGGTCCAGTACTTGCGGGCTGCCTGGCCGCATCTGAAGACCGACGTTGAAAAGAAATAAAACTTTTTTGAATCAAGGGGTTGACGGGGCATCTGGATTCTATAGAATGCGCCACACCAAGACGCGGGAATAGCTCAGTTGGTAGAGCACGACCTTGCCAAGGTCGGGGTCGCGAGTTCGAGTCTCGTTTCCCGCTCCAAGTTTGTACGCATTTGTTGTTGTGCTACTGACAGCAGATGTTTGAGGCCGAGTAGCAAAATGGTTATGCAGTGGATTGCAAATCCACCTACGCCGGTTCGATTCCGACCTCGGCCTCCACTATAAACAAGCTCCGTAGATCTATGATTTACGGAGCTTTTTTATTTCAGCAGCCCTGCAAGATTTTGTCTTGAAAAGGTCATCTGCGAACTTGCTTCACCGGGGCGGGGTGTATATATTTCCCCCTCTGCTGCACAAGCGTCAGAACTGCCAGGTTGTCATCTGTCAGTTTTGAGACTGCTTCACCGCGCTACCGCCCGAATGGCGAAACTGGTAGACGCATGGGACTTAAAATCCCCCGCTCGTAAGGGCGTGCCGGTTCGATTCCGGCTTCGGGCACCATGAATATCAAGGGCTTACGTGAGGGACCTCACGTAAGCCCTTATTTTTTTGCTCCGCGACAAACAATCTCCGCTCCGCAACTCGCTACCACAGGTCATTTTGTGGGCGTGACTTTCATCCCTTTGCGCATTCGAATGTATTTCCGTCATACCAACGGTGGTATGCCCTAGTTGATCGCGTGCTGCTCTTATGTTGCCTGTCGATTCCTCTTTGTCTGTCGCCGCCTTCGCCCGCAAGTCACGCATTTGAAACTCGGCCTTCGCAACTCTGGCCGCCGCCCTTGCCCAGTCAAACCTTCCACGCAACATTGGCCATGGTTTCCACGGCAGAAAAAATACGCGCCTGAGATTGAAATCTTTACTTTTGGCAGAGGCTTCCGGGCTCAGCGTCCCTAAGGGGGGAATTCGGCTATCCAGTGCCCGGCAATCTCTTCTCGCCGGCAGATCCAGGCCGAGCCGTGGCCTTGCACGTAATCGAGAAAGCGCGCCAACGCCATCGCGCGTGCTGGATGGCCGCTGATCCGGCCATGCAGGCCGACGCTCATCATCTTCGGATGTTGCGCGCCCTCCTGCCACAGCAAGTCGAAAGCATCCTTGAGCAGCTGGAAGAAGTCCTCCCCGGAGGAGAAACCGTTCGGAAGCAGATAGCGGATGTCGTTGTTGACCAGTGTGTACGGGATCACCAGGTGTTTGGGCGAACCTGGAAGCCAATAGGGCAAGTCATCGTTGTAGGCGTCTGAGCTGTAGAGGAGCCCGCCGTCCTCGCGCAACAGGCGGCAGGTGTTCGGACTGACCCGCCCCGTGTACCAACCTGTGGGGCGCTTGCCGCAGATCCGCTCGATCGTGTCGAGGGTAAGGCGGATATGGAGCCGCTCTTCGTCTTCAGGGATGTCGAGATAGTCCAGCCAACGGTAACCATGCCCGGCGACTTCATGCCCGGCAGCGCGGAGCGCATGGCCGATCTGCGGGTTGAGTTCCAGTGCCCGGCCGACGGCGAAGGCGGTCAGGGGCAGGCCACGGGCGCTGAACAGCTCCAGGAGGCGCCACACGCCTGCGCGCGATCCGTATTCATACATCCCCTCGACACTCAAATCCCGTTTTCCCGTGCGAGGTGGGCGGCCAGGCAGCTCGTGGAGATAGGCTTCTGACTGGGCATCGCCATTGAGGATGCACGACTCCGCGCCCTCCTCGATGTTGAGCACGAACTGAACCGCGACGCGAGCCTCACCCGGCCATCGCGGGTGGGGTGGACAACCGCCGTAACCGACCAGATCGCGCGCGGACATCAGCCCAGCTCGAAGGTCGTGACGCCGAAGACACGTTCGTGCGCGAGAGCCGGAGGAGGGCCGAGATACATGCGCGCGCAGCCGAAGACCTCGTTCATCCCATGTTGGTGCACGAGCGCCATCGCGGCGCGGTTGTTCTCCGGGGTGTCGAGAAACAGGGGGCCACCCGCGGCGAAGCTTGCCAAGTGCGAGTAGAGGGCATTGGCCGTCAAGGCGTCATCGCTGAACAGGGGACCGATCTTGCAGCCTTCCCTGCAGCGCCGCACCACGCCGAATCCGCTCAGCCTTCCTTGGCGCCGGCAACCCAAGGCGAGCGCATCGGGTTGGGCTATCCACCCTCTCAGGAAGGTCGGGCGCGAGGCTGGGAAGCAGGTGCGGTCGTAATCGAGAACCTGATCGAACGCAAAGGTAGCCAGCGGGACGATGTCTTCGCCGTCAACAAGCGAGGTTGCCGGACGTTCGAGGATCTCGGCACGAAAACGCATGTTGCGATGGGAGAAGACGAAGCCACCCTTGGCGTAGTAGTCCTGCATCGCGAAGACACCGTCCATGCCGATGCTCGCACCTGGGCGCAAACGAGCGAGGAGGCGCTCGCGGCGGGCGTGCCAGAGGGTATTGCCGAGACCCTGTCCGCGATTTTCGGGCCGAACGATGAAGAAACCCATGAAGCCGAATTCGCCGTTGTAGGAGGTGATGGCACCGCCGCCAATCAACTCGCCATCAAGGTCCGCCGCGATGAAAGCCTCAGGGTCCGTAGCCCAGAACAGCTCGGCATCATGAAGGCCGGGATTCCAACCCTCGCGTGTAGCCCAGCCGACAAGCTGGTCCAGCTCGGAGCGGGTCATGTTGCGAATCACAAGCTGATTCGACACCGCGATGTTCTCCTATTGACGCGATTCTGGCTAAAAAACTATCTTTTTCTGCCGCGTACAATTTTGCCTGCCTTCGGCAGTCAAGGTGTTGACTTGAGTCATGATGTTGATTCATTCAGGTGAGGAATCAAGAACGTCGCGGCTCACTCCAGAACGGGATACTTAATGTTGCGAGGCTTGATTACCTGCCCCGAGGTGCTGGGCTGATCAACGTAGGACGTGGCGCGCACGTTGTAGAGCAGGACCTGCTTTCTGCGTTGGAAAATGGTCGTGTGGGAGGTGCTGTATTGGATGTCCTGGTGCAGGAGCCGCTCACTGAAGAGAGTCCTTTCTGGAATCATCCCCGGGTACTTTTGACTCCGGTGCATGATCGCGGCGCAGACTTGCCTCCCAATGCAACGGTGCAACGGTGGCGCATTGCGCCTACCGCTGTAACCGTTCATAAACGGGCCAGAGCCCGAGTTCACCGCACTATTTCAATCTCACTCGGCCGCCAGGTTTTGGTGAAGAAAGACTCCGCTGGACTGTAGAGCCTAAGCACCGTGAACCACCCTTTGGTTGGGTCGGTCTGAATCCAGTTTCCGCGTTTTACTCCTTCAGGTTGGGTTGGACTGAAGTAGATCGTAGTGACCCCGTTGGCGTCAGCTTCTGCGGCGGGCGAAGGGAAGCTCTGGCTTCCCGCGCGGGGATAGCGTTGCGGCGTGTCGAGCATTGAGCGCGTCTGGTTGTCGTAGACAGTGAACGACCAGAAGTTCGTTTCCGGGATGTCTTTCGGCAGGGTTACCTTATAGGTCTTGGCACCGTCAAAGAACTGCTTGTTTGCATCCGCCATGGTCAGCAGATACTGCGAGCCGACCCCTGTCAGGCGCATGGCCATGCCGGGCGTGATGCCGGTTACGCCATAGAAAAAATACGTCCGTGCATCCAGCGTTCGGTAACCCGTCGCTGGGTAGGGCTTGACGCCTTCCGGTGTTATCTGCGGGATCGGCGTCTCGAACTCATAGCCGGTCTGAAACAATAAATTCGACCACGACGAATTGGGGTAGTAGTACCAGCTTGGATCGCGCGGGCTCATGAAGAGCGTGCGTGTGGCGGCGTTGCCTACTGCGACCGCCTCGGTGAGGATTTTCTTCATTCGTGCGTCTGGTGCAAAGGGCTTGCCTTTGACGATCCCAATGGCCGCGATCGACCCCATCAACTCGGCATTCTGAGAGGTCGCCGGCTCCTGCTGGACAATTTCGTTGAGCACCTCGTAGAAGCTGAAGTCGTTGGGTGGCAACGTGTTCATCACTTTGCCGCTGCCTTCATGAAACACCGTCGGCGGTGGCGTGGTGATCCGACCGAGTTTGCCCTTGCCACTCAAGAACTCGGCAATGCTGGTGCCAACACCACCGGCTTCGTAGGGATAGACCTTGGTGAACTGCTTGATCGACGCAACCACGGGCTTGGGATCGCTCTTGTTTTCCAGGAAGGATCGAGCGAACCACAGAACGTAGTTGGTCTTGGCATGGGCGATATAGAAGCCTCCCTCGGGCAGCGGGCCGGTATAGCCTGGCGGCAGGATGAGATACTTCCCGCCCTCGCCGCGATCCGGCCCCGGCAGACCGATGTCGATGACCCAGCGAAACCATTGATCGTCAATGGCACCAAGTGCCTTGGGGGGAACCTCAAGTACCATAGGCCCCTTGGAGAGGTCGAGGCCGCCAAAGAAGTAGACCGTGTCCGCATTGGCGGTCAGGTACAGCGACTTGGCGTCCATCAGTTCCGAGTAGACCATGACTTCGTTGTCTTTCATGCCAACGTTTGCCCAGCCTTTTCGGAAGGAAGCAATGCTCACACCGTCCAGGCTATTCATGAACGTGTTGTACGCATGCGTGAAGTCGATTTGGTCGTACACCTTCGCCACGGTTGCCGCGCTTGGCGCGCCGTCCTTGAACTCCAATGTGCCGATGCGGGATTCGACTTTGTCCGGGGTGCTGACCGATGCGGGTATCGCAGCGGGCTCTGCCGAAACCCAGTGGGGAATGGCCAAGGTGGCGCAGGTCATGATTACGGCCAAGGGATGGTCAAACGGTCTCATCGTTTACTCTCCTGTGTTTGTGTGACTCCACCTCGAACTCTGAGTGTCCCCGCGAGCCCAAGACATCCCGCTAAGCGTAGTTGGCATTCAGACAACAGCTAACGAATAAGCGAAGCTTGTAAATCGGTCCTCATAGGTACAGAAAAGAAGTTGCCGCCCATCACACCGCGCGTAACTACGCAGGCGTCCAAATACCGGTCTTTGCGGTCCGCCGAGCATAGTCAGTAAAGTCCCGAGCCGGACGTCCCAGTGCTCGATGAACGCCATCGGTAACCGGTGTATTTCGGCCATCGAGCACGGTGGTGAAGAGATAGTGCACCAGCTCAATCAAGTCGGCAGGCAATTGTTCCTGCTCCAACGCCTCCCGATAGGCCTTCGGTGGGACAGCGATGAAACCGATATCGCGCCGGGTTTCTTGTGCAATCACAGCAACCGCATCAGCAAACGTCAGCGCCCGAGGCCCTGTCAGTTCATAAAGCTGATCTGAGTGTCCGGGTTGGGTCAGCGCCTGAACTGCAATCTCGGCAATGTCCTCCACATCGACAAAGGGCTCCGCGATGTTGCCCACGGGAAGCGCCAGTTCACCCTGAAGAATGGGCTGCAGAAAATGCGCCTCACTGAAGTTCTGGAAGAACCAGCTGGAACGCAGGATGGTCCAGTCGATGCCGCTGTTCTGAATAACGCGTTCGGCGTGTTCTGCTTCGGCCTCTCCGCGTCCGGATAGCAGCACCAGTTTGCCGACGCCGCTTTGAACGGCCAGGTCGGTAAACGCCTGAACCGTTTCGACGGCGCCCGGAACGGCGAGGTCCGGTTGATAGGAAATGTAAACAGCGTGAACTCCATCAAGGGCTGCACCCCAGGTGGACCGATTCTCCCAGTCGAAGGGTGGATTTGCTTGACGCGAACCGAGGCGCACGGGCAGTTCCGCAGCTGCAAGTCGTTGAGTGATCCAGCGCCCTGTTTTACCGGTCGCGCCGAGAATGAGGAGGGTGCCTTGCGTGTTCATCGCGTTCATCTCCATCGGGTTAATGTGAGTGACACTCACGTTAAAAAGATGATAAACGCTCATGTTCCATCGTCAACTGGCGTGACGAACAAAGCCGACGTACGGCTTTGCGCCCTTGGGTGTGCGAATGGGCAGTGCTAATGTGAGTGCATGTCATGTAATTGATCGGGGAAATGCAGTGCCGAAGAAAGCCACCCCCGGGCGCGAACAGTCCTTTTCAGAGCCGACCCGACGCAACCCCACGCAACAACGCAGTCGCGAGCGACAAGAACGAATACTTGCCGTGGCGACGCAGCTCATCGCGACCAAGGGCAGCGATTCGCTAAAGATGAGTGAAATTGCCGAACGCTCGGAGATTTCGATCGGCTCGCTTTATCAGTACTTTCCAGACAAGAGCTCTGTGATCCGCACGCTGGCCGAGCGCTATAACGCCGAGAGTCGTCGGTGTATAGAAGCGGCACTAGGGGCGGTCCAGGACGCACAAGGCTTGCGCGAGGCGTATTCGGACTTGCTCGAGCAGTATTACGACATCGTTCAGGCAGAGCCGGCAATGCGTGATACCTGGTCGGGGATGCAGGCCGACAAGCAACTGCTGGCGTTGGAGTTGCAAGAGAGTCGTGTCGCTGGGAGATTACTGGCCGATGCGATGCTTCGGGTGTTTCCAGGCAGTGATGCCCAGCGAGTCGCTGATAGCGCTTTTCTGATCTGGCAAATGGGTGAGGCGACCATGCGACTGGCCATTACCTGCGCGCCTGAAGAAGGGCGGCGATTGGTCGAAGCGTTCAAGCGCATGTCGCTCGCTGAAATCATGGCGCCCGCGAGCCTGCATACAGCCGAGTCATTGAACAGCAGTGGGCCGAACGAGGTCGACCCAACTGTTGATTGAGCCTTTTAAACAAAAGGCTGACCGGTAAAACCACGAGGCAGTCTTTGCAGCCCGGCCATGGCGGTAAGCCGCTCGGTCCAGGCTGAGCGCCAGTCATTGGCGGTGTGAGTGGCTTTGGCCTTGCGTGCGGTACGGCGTGCCGCATTGCGCTGGGCCTTGCGCGCTTCCTGGTACGCATCGGTGTTTCGGCAACTTCTGCATTTCACGCGGTTCAGTTCTTGGGTGGACGTGAGGTTGCTGCCTTTGTGACCGCAGGCCAAGTGCCCGCTGACTTTGAAGTGGGTGACCATGGAACGCCTCCTTCGCGACGTGTGATCGTTTGACCTCCCGTAAACGCAAGCGTTCGTTGGCTTCCTGGCGAGCGAACCTTTTTTAGGGCCGCCGGAAAACTCGCAAAACGCCACATGCCTGTAGGAGCAAGCTTGCTCACGGTAGCGGCCTTACAGACGACATGGATGTTGAATGTGATGGCCCCATCGCGAGCAAGCTCGGTCCCTACAATAGGTCTGCGTAGTCCGATAGGTTTTCAGAGGCAAAAAAAAGCCCGGCGACAGGCCGGGTTGAGGGTGCAACAGCAGACCTACAGACATGCGCAAACCCGGTGATGATGAGGTCACCGTTCAAGGGGCCTGAAACAGGCCCTGTTCTTGCGTCGAGTGTCCGGATCGAATCATCTGAACCGTGGGAGGGGCGGGTCGACAGGTTTTAAAGACGACAGCGTGTTTCGAATCAGGGGTGTGTCTTTTTCGATGTCGTTCAGCCGATCACGAATTCTGAGGGCTGTCGGGTGCCCCCCTTGATGATCGACCCAGTCGGCAATTTCCTTGCACGCAGCGGCAAGTCGAGCCTGCCGGGAGTCGAGCAGGGTGAGGAGGGTGGTGATGGACTCTTTTTCGGACATGGCAAACACCTCCGTAGAAGAAACCTGGCAAATGGCAACAAAAAGCCCGCGAGGGGCGAGCTTTCTGCTGTTGGGGTTGCTGTTCCTTCAGTTGTTTTCAGTATAGACCCGTGGCAGTCAGGTGATTGTTCATCAACCTAGGCGGGCGATCACTTGCGACGTTGAGTTCAGTCGTTGGCATTCGTGTCTGGCATCTGCTTCAGCATCAAAGCCGTCCCCGATGAACCCCTGCGTGCGAGTATCGGCAATGCGATACCAGACAGCGGCGTCGGGTGGTGGGTGGCCGGATTCTCCGGCTCGGCGGCCATGAATGATGATTTTGTTGCATCGCTTCACAACGAATATGTCTTCCATGGCCTCATCACTGCTGATTCTTGTTCAGATCAACTATAGAAGTTCTTTGTGATCGTGCAAAAAATAGGCAGGTCAATTCGTCGCTTCAGCATTGGCGCGCATTCGCTCAAGGAACACTGTCAGCCCGACTTCCTCTGATTTGAGCCCTTTACGCAATCTTGGTCGAGGCAGCTCAGCCAGAGCGCCGAGCATAAAAGCGTCGAGCACCGCCGGGTGGATGTAGCATTTTCGGCACACCGCCGGCGTGTTGCCCAATTGTCTGGCGACGTTCTTCACCATCTCTACTACCAGTCGCTTTGCATCGGACTCGGGTTCCCACTGCAATTCGCGCAGCACGGACAACGCCAGAACACTGCCCGCCCATGTGCGGTAATCCTTTGCCGTGAAATCGGCGCCGGTGAGGGTTTGCAGGTAGGCATTGACGTCGGCGGAACTGACAGTATGTCGCTCGCCGTTTTCATCCAGATACTGGAATAGATTTTGTCCGGGGATTTCCTGGCAGCGCTTGATGATCCGGGCCAGGCGTCGGTCTTTCACGGTGATCTGGTGCTCGACGCCACTCTTGCCGCGGAACTGAAACCGGATCGCACTGCCGTTGACTTCAACGTGACGGTTACGCAGGGTGGTCAGGCCGTAGGAACGATTGTCCCGGGCGTATTGAGTGTTTCCGACCCGGATCAGTGTCGCATCGAGCAATGTGATGACGGTGGCCATGACTTTGTCTCGGCTGAAGCCGGGCGCGGCCAGCAGTGTTTCAAGCTGTTTGCGCAGTTTCGGCAGCGCCAGGCCGAAGTCCCGCAGGCGCGAATATTTGTCGGCATCACGCACTTCGCGCCAGCGCAGGTGGTAGCGGTACTGCTTGCGACCACGAGCGTCGCGGCCGGTGGCTTGCAGATGACCGCACGGGTCGGCGCAAATCCACACATTCGTATAGGCCGGCGGTACGGCGAGGGCGTTGAGGCGTTTGATTTCGTCCGGGTCGGTGATGCGCTGGCCCGCAGGATCGAAGTAACAAAATCTTCCACGCAGCAGTTTTCGGGTGATTCCGGGCTGCGTGTCATCGACATAGTGCAGGTCGGGTGGCAATACATCAGACAGCGCGGTATCGGACATGGCGAGTCATCCTCGGCGACAAATCAGGGGCCAGTACAGCCATTGACCGCATTCGTTTGTCGTTGGTGCCGGCGGATTTAAGCCAGGACCGCCACCGCTTTGATTTGTGCCCAGAGTTGCTGGCCCGGATGCACGCCCAACTGGTCTCGGGAGTAGCGGGTGATACGTGACAGCAAGGGTGTGCCGGCGGCGTTCAGGCGGATCAGCACATGAGCGGCGTTGTCGGCACCGATTTCACTGATTACCGTCACCGGCAAGCGATTGAGGATGCTGCTTTGCTCGACGCTTCGCAGGCTCAGGCTGACATCGCGCGCGTGAACCTTGCAACGCAGTGCCTGGCCCAGGGGCATGGGCGCGTGGGCTACGCGAATGCCCAGATCGGTATCGGGTAACTGCAAGGTCAGCAACTGGTAGTGGGCGTCATACGCGCTGACATGTCCTTCGATCACCACGCCGGCGTCGTCGCCCAGCGCCATTGGCAGGTCCAGGCGAGCGAGGGTTTCGCCGATGGGGCCGCTGGCCAGTGCCTTGCCTTCGCTCAGCAAGACGATATGGTCCGCCAGGCGCGCGACCTCATCCTGTGAGTGACTGACGTACAGCACCGGGATGTCCAGTTCATCATGCAGACGTTGCAAGTAAGGCAGGATTTCGTTTTTGCGCTGACTGTCCAGCGCGGCCAGCGGTTCGTCCATCAACAAAAGTTTCGGACTGGTGAGCAACGCGCGCGCGATGCCGACCCGCTGCCGTTCGCCGCCGGAAAGGTGCTGCGGGTGACGCTCCAACAGGTGCCCAATCCCCAACAGTTCCGTGGCATGGTCCATGTCGACCCGGCGTTGCTGTTTCGGGATGCGCTTGAGGCCAAATTGCAGATTCGCCAACACCGACAGATGGGGAAACAAACTGGCTTCCTGAAAAACATAACCCAGCGCGCGTTTGTGCGGCGGCACGAAAATCTTCTTGTCGCTGTCCTGCCAGACCTCATCGTTGACCTGGATAAAACCCTGTTGCGCCCGTTCCAGACCCGCGATGCAGCGCAGGCAGGTGGTCTTACCCGAGCCCGAGTGTCCGTATAACGCCGTCACGCCACGGCCAGGCACTTGCAAGTCTACGTCCAGGACGAACCCCGAATAGCTCAGTTTCAGACGCATATCGATCATCGATCAGCTCCAGCCTGCTTTGGTTTTACGGCTGGAGTAAAGCGCCAGCAATACTACAAAGGAGAACACCAGCATCGCCCCGGCCAGCCAATGAGCCTGGGCGTATTCCATGGCTTCGACGTGATCGTAGATCTGCACCGACACCACGCGGGTCTTGTCCGGGATGTTGCCGCCGATCATCAACACCACGCCGAACTCGCCGACGGTGTGGGCGAAGCCGAGAATCGCAGCGGTGATAAAGCCGGGTCGGGCGAGGGGAAGGATCACGCTGAAGAAGGTGTCCCATGGATTCGCGCGCAAGGTCGCGGCGACCTCCAATGGGCGAGTGCCAATGGCGGAAAACGCGTTTTGTAGCGGTTGAACCACGAACGGCATCGAATAAAGCACCGAGCCAACGACCAGCCCCGCAAAACTGAAGGTCAGGGTGCCAAACCCCAGCGATTGAGTGAACTGACCGACAAAGCCGTGAGGCCCCAATGCCAGCAACAAGTAAAAACCAATCACTGTCGGCGGCAGGACCAGGGGCAGGGCGACAATCGCCCCGACCGGGCCGCGCAACCAGGAGCGGGTGCGCGACAGCCATAACGCAATCGGAGTGCCGATGACCAGCAGGATGGCAGTCGTCAGGGACGCCAGTTTGAGGGTCAGCCAGATGGCGGCAAAGTCGGCACTCGTCAGCGTCATTTAGAGTTGGTAACCGTAGGATTTTATGACAGCGGCGGCTTTCGGACCTTTAAGGTAGTCAACCAGTGCCTTGGCGGCCGGGTTGTCCTTGCCTTTGTTGAGGATCACCGCATCTTGATTGATCGGCTCGTGCATGTCGGCTGGAACGATCCACGCCGAACCCCCGGTGACTTTGCCGTCTTTGTAGATCTGCGACAAGGCTACAAAGCCAAGTTCGGCGTTGCCGGTGGAGACGAATTGATAGGCCTGGGTGATGTTCTGGCCTTCAACGATTTTGTCCTTGACCTTGTCCGTCAGGCCCAGCTTGGCCAGAACCTGAGTCGCGGCCAGGCCGTAAGGTGCGGTTTTGGGGTTGGCGATGGCCAGATGCTGATAGGGGCTGTCGCTCAGCACTTTGCCCTTGGCATCGACGTAGCCGTCTTTGGCCGACCACAGGGCCAGGGTGCCAATGGCGTAGGTGAAACGCGAACCCTTGACCGCGTCACCTTCGGTTTCAAGTTTTTGCGGCGTGGTGTCGTCTGCTGAGAGGAACACCTCGAACGGCGCGCCATTTTTGATCTGGGTGTAGAACTGGCCGGTTGCACCATAGGCCGCGACCAGTTTGTGCCCGGTGTCTTTTTCGAAATCGGCAGCGATGGCCTGGATGGGCGCAGTGAAGTTGGCCGCGACGGCGACCTGGACTTCGTTCGCATGGACGGTGCCGAATGCGAAGACTGCGATCAGGCTGGCGAGGCACGTAGGGGCAAAACGTGAGGCACGAATGGTCATGAAACGGCTCCGTGGTAGGCGAGTGCTGCAAGGGGAGTGAATCGCTATATAGATGAATATATAGCGAATTGCCTGCAAACGGAATGTGTTGGTTTATGCCGTCACATGAACGTGGAGCAGCTGACGCAGCTTTCGGCAGCCGCTACACGGGGCTGGGCTTATTGACGAAGCAGCTTGGCCAGTCCTGCATCCGCCAGGTGTCGGGTCAATTCTGCTGCCGTCATTTCAACGCCTAACCTGAATGCCTGCCCAGCCCACAGATTGCTGAAATCCGCTTCGTCCTTGGCTCGCAACGGCATCAGCGCACCACCGGCGAGTGGGAAGATCGGCGCTTTATCGCTGATCGGCCCGAGTTCGCGCATCACCCGATTGAGAATGCCGCGTGCCGGGCGACCAGTGAAAATGTTGGTGACGGCGGTCTCGCTTTCTTTGGCGGTGCGCAACGCTTTGTAGTGCGATCGGCTGACCTTGGCTTCTGGCGTGAACAAGTAAGCCGTACCCATCTGCACCGCCGAAGCGCCCAACACAAAAGCTGCCGCAACACCCCGCGCATCACTGATTCCGCCAGCTGCAATCACCGGCACTTTCACGGCATCGACAATTTGAGGCACCAAAGCAAAGGTCCCGACCTGGCTGCTCAGATCGTCACTGAGAAACATCCCGCGATGACCACCGGCCTCGTAACCCATGGCGATGATTGCGTCACAGCCCTGCTGTTCCAGCCAGACGGCTTCTTCGACCGTGGTGGCCGAGGACAGAATTTTCGCGCCGGTGGCTTTTACCCGATCCAGCAGGGATATTTCCGGCAAACCGAAGTGAAAACTGACCACTTCAGGGCGAAACTCTTCGACGACCTCACAGGCCGCGGCATCGAACGGTGCTCGATTAGATACCGGTGTCGGCGCATCAAAATCGACGCCCAGTTCCCGGTAGTAAGGTTCCAGCAAGTTCTTCCAGTCCCGGGCACGTTGCTCATCCGGAGCCGGAGGTTGATGGCAGAAATAGTTGATGTTGAACGGGCGCTGGCTGTGTTGGCGAATCGTCTTCAGCTCCTCGCGCAGTTGCTCGATGCTCAGCATTGCAGCAGGCATCGACCCCAGACCGCCAGCGTTACTCACTGCGATGACCATGGCCGATCCATTGGCGCCGGCCATGGGGGCCTGGATGATCGGCAGTTCGATACCGAGCAGGTCGAGAATGCGTGTGTCTGGCCATTGGCTCATTTGAATGATGCTCCGACGTCAAAACAGGGCAGGGACGGTAGAACCGGTTTTTTACCAGCTATCGCGGGTGAAGGGCCAGTCGACTTTTGGCTGGTCAGCGGTTTGGCTTAAAGTCTTGTACGGCGAAATGTTTCTTTGTGGTATTTCAAGGGTCCCACATCCTGATTGATTCCATTGAGAGGCAACGATGTTCAACGGTATTTTGATCGACAAAGACGACAGCGGTTACCGGGCCACATTGCAAGAGATCAATGAAGATCAACTGCCCGAGGGTGATGTGACGGTGCGCGTGGCGTACAGCACCCTGAACTTCAAGGATGGATTGGCAATCACCGGCAGCAGCCCGGTGGTGCGAAAATTCCCGATGGTGCCGGGGATCGATCTGGCCGGCACTGTCGAAGTCAGTGATCACCCGGACTACAAGGTCGGTGATCAAGTCGTACTCAATGGCTGGGGCGTGGGCGAGGGCCATTGGGGTGGATTGGCTCAGAAGGCACGCCTGAACGGTGACTGGCTGATCCCGTTGCCAAAGGAATTTACCACCGCCCAAGCGATGGCCATCGGTACAGCCGGCTACACGGCCATGCTGAGCATCCTGGCGCTGGAGCATAACGGCGTGACGCCGGAGCAAGGCGAAGTGCTGGTGACCGGTGCCAATGGCGGTGTAGGCAGTTTCGCCATCGCGCTTTTGAGCAAGCTGGGTTATCGCGTCGTGGCATCCACCGGGCGCACGTCTGAACACGAGTACCTGAAACGCCTGGGCGCCAGTGAAATCATTGACCGCGCCACGTTGTCCGAACCCGGCAAACCGTTGGCGAAGGAGCGTTGGGCGGCGGTCATTGATTCGGTCGGCAGTCACACCTTGGCCAATGCCTGCGCCAGCACCAAGGCTAACGGCACGGTCGCGGCGTGTGGACTGGCGCAAGGCATGGACTTTCCGGCCTCGGTCGCACCGTTCATTTTGCGCGGCGTGACATTGGCCGGAATCAACAGCGTGACCCAGCCCAAGGCCAGGCGCGTACTGGCCTGGAATCGGTTGGCCAAGGATCTGGATTTCGCACTGTTATCGCTGATCAGTCATGAAATCGGTTTGAGCGAAGCCATCGATGCCGCGCCGCGCTTGCTCGCCGGGCAATTGCGTGGGCGGGTGGTGGTCGATGTGAATCGCTGATCAGCACGTCTCGCGCTCCAGTAAAACGCGTTTGCGCTCAACCCCCCAGCGGTAGCCCGACAGGTTGCCGTCGCTCCGTACCACGCGGTGGCAAGGGATCGCCACTGCCAGATTGTTCGCGCCGCACGCCTGGGCCACGGCGCGAACGGCTTTTGGCGACCCGATGCGTTGGGCGATCTCGGCATAACTGGCGGTGCTGCCGACGGGAATCTCGCGCAAGGCTTGCCAGACACGCTCCTGAAACGCTGTGCCGCGCACGTCCAGCGGCAAGTCCAGGCCAAGGGCCGGAGCTTCGATAAATCCTACAACCTGAGCGATCAGTTGCTCGAACTCATGATCGGCACCGATCAGATGGGCGCGGCGAAACTTATCCTGTAGATCGCAGACCAGTTGGTGTGGATCATCCCCCAGCAGAATCGCGCAAACCCCGCGTTCACTTTGCGCCACCAGAATGGCCCCCAGGGAACACTGTCCGACGGCAAAACGGATGTCGGTATTTTGCCCGGCGGCCCGGTAGTCACCTGGCTTCATGCCCAACAGATGATCTGCTGCTTCATAGAAACGACTGTTGGAATTGAAGCCGGCGCCATACAGGGCATCGGTGACCGTGCCGCCGTCCGCCAGACGTTCACGAACCCTGCGCGAGCGATGGGCCGTGGCGTAACCCTTGGGTGTCAGTCCGGTTACAGCTTTGAACACTCGATGGAAGTGGAAACTGCTCAGGCCCGCTGCGTCCGCCAGTTCATTGAGCGCCGGCAGATTTTCGGCGGATTCGATGTGCCGGCAGGCGGCGGCCACGGTGGCAGCATGTTGTGCGGTGACGTCACTTTGATCTTTTACGGCGCGCTTGCTTGGACGATAACCCGCCGCCTGGGCTTGCTCCGGCGTGTCGAAAAACTCGACATTTTGCGGTTTCGGCAAGCGCGCCAGACTGCTGGGGCGGCAGTAGATGCCGGTGGTTTTTACCGCATAGACAAACTGCCCGTCTGCGGCCGGGTCGCGCGCGACGACCGCGGCCCAGCGAGGATCGATCTCGGTTGCTGTCTTAGTCGAATGCGTTGTCATGTCTGTATGTCCATTGACCCGTTTCATTCAGATTAATCAGGCAGAAGGGGCGTCGCACTCCGGGTCTTGCGGTCAAATTCGAGCGCTTCATCCGGCTGTGCGAAAAGTGAAGTTGATCCTTTGTTCCCCCAGTCTCGGATGATGACCGTCCTTGATCGGCAGTACGCCGTGATAGCGCAAGCGGTCCACGCCACCCCAGACCACGATGTCGCCATGCAGCAACGGCACGCGCAGGCTTTTATCACTTCGTTCAAAACCGCCAAACAGGAACGTAGCAGGCAACCCCAGCGATACCGAAACGATCGGGGCTGCGTAGGAGCCTTCGTCTTTGTCCTGGTGCAGTGACATCCTGGCCCCAGGGACATAGCGATTGATCAAGCAGGAATCGGGCACAAAATCCGCGAATTCCGCTTCACGCGCCGCTGCTTGGGCAAGCTCGAAAAACACCTCGGGCATCTCGGGCCAGGGTTGCCCGGTCTGTGGGTCATTGCGCGTGTATTTGTAGCCGCTTCGATCAGTGGTCCAGCCCAAGGCGCCGCAACTGCTTAACGCAACCGACATGGTAAAGCCGCCGGGCGTGACCATTTGCCGAAACGGCGCGGCCGCTAAAACCGCGTCCAGTGCAGTCAGTAACGGATCCAGCCAGGGCAGGGCAAAGCCGCGCAAGACGCAGGATTGTTCACCGATCTGCTCGCGCCTGGGCGGTTGCTCGGGTTCTACGTTGGGAAACAAATCCAAGGTGGCTGGGCTCATGGGTCATAACGCATCGTGAAAGATGATTCCAAGGGTATGCCGTTTTCCGCTGTGCACGCGACTCACGCCGTGGCGCATGTTCACTCGGTAATACCCGCGAACACCTTTGATCGGTCGCTGGCTGACGGCAAAGATCAAGGCATCGCCTTTCTTCAGGTCAAAGACCTGGGGACGTGACTGCATTCGCGGGCGCTGTTCAGTCAGGACGAATTCGCCGCCGGTAAAATCTTCGTTGGGTGCTGACAGAAGAATCGCCACTTGCAACGGGAAGACGTGTTCGCCGTACAGATCCTGATGCAGGCAGTTGTAGTCCTGCGGGCCATATTGCAGCAACAAGGGCGTCGGGCGTTCCTGACCGGCGGCATGGCAGCGTTGCAGAAACGCTTCGTGCGTGTCGGGAAAGCGAGTCGGCAGGTCCATCCATTCGTACCAGCGATTGGCGATTGGCACCAGTCCGGGGTAGAGCTCGCTACGCAAGCGGGCGACGGGATCCGGCAGGGGGTACTTGAAGTACTTGTACTCGCCACGGCCAAAACCGTGACGAGCCATGATCACCTGTGAACGAAAGAGCTCAGGCTGCCCGTAAAGGGCGCTGATTTCGTCGCAGACCTCGGCACTCAGGAGTGATCGGATAATGGCGCAGCCATCCTGATCGAGTTGTTGCTCCAGCATGTTCTGACGCCTTCACCAAAGGTTGAGGTGGTCAGTCTAGGCCGTGGTGGCGGGGCGAACACCCCGGTGCTTGCGGTCAAACTTCAGAAGCAGGAGCAGACATCCATGCTGTTGCTCTGGGGGGGGCTGTTACAGCGCTTTGCTGACGCTGATCTCGCTGATGACGTCGTCGCTCTGGCCATGAATGGCCTCAAGCGCAGCCTTGGCTTCATCTGCGGTGCCGTTTTCAAGCTGGGCAAACTCGAAGCGGCGTTCACCGTTGAGTTTGTATTTGATGACGTACTTAGTCGTTTGGGCCACGGTGATACCTTGCTTTATTTCATGCGCGGGTGTTAATCAGCTCAGTTTTGTGCTGGAGCGGCGGATGATCTTGATCGAGTGCGTCAGGGTCGGTTTGCGGGTCACGCTGATCGGCCGGCGGTTGACCGTGTCGATGGTGATGTTCCAGAAACCGGTGCTCGGCGCGGTAATCCGGGCCGGGAAGGTGTCGAATGCGCCGCCGTGGTAAGTGTGACGACCGCCATTCTTGAAGCTTCGGAAGTTGGCGTCGTTCATCAAGCGGATGTTGCACGTTTGGGAGCACTGGATGACGACGATGTCGTCTTCATTGAGGTGCTCGCGCTGGTGGATAAATTTCATGAGGCGCCTCCAGAAGGGCTTTTTCTACAAAATCAAAACGATAGCATGGGCGATGGGCGCAGTTTATCAGCCCGTACAGGTTATTATCGGGTCGTCGCGCTCCGCTTTGACAATTAAAACCGGTTATTCGACATTCCATGAGCGATAAAAGTGGAGCACCTCGGAGAAAATCAGCCTTTGTGCTGTCCGAGGGTCTTTATCGGAGGTTTTGTATGAAGTGGGGTGTGTTAGTCCTGCCGTTGGCGTTGGTCGTGAGTGGCTGCGCGAATGTTTCGGAGATCAACGAGACGCTGCCGACCATGAACGTGATCTCAGGCAAGAAGCCCCATGATTACGCGCAGTGCCTGGTTGAGCATCTGGCCGAGAGTCGTGGCGCCTTGCAGTTGGAACCGCAAAAAGATGGGATGCGTGTGATCGTTCCGGCAAAGTTCTCGTCGGCCCCGGCAGCCGTCTTTGACATTGAAAACCGCTCCGGTGGCAGCAGCATCAAGCTGCATGAGCGGATGTCCAATGTACCGGTGCGTCCCAAGGACGTGCAGAAAGCCGCCAATACCTGTATTTCCGGCTGATAGACTAGTGACAATTTACATCGATGCCGTCAAGGCTGCGCTTTGACGGCATTGTCATTTCTGGAGTCAGGCATGAAGCGAGAGCAGGTTCGGGAGCGCCATGCAGAGGGCCACATCTCTGCCACCCATGTGATTCAAAATCCGGCGAACCCAGGGGAATGGATCGTGTTTTTCAAGAAAAGCGCCGGGCGCAGTTATTTTCTGGTGGACGATAACGATGAAGTCGAGTCCTTCAGTCGTCTCGACGACTTGATCGAGGCCGTGCGCGGCCTCGGGATCAAATTCGCTGAAATTCATATGTAGCGTCGATGTCTTACTTGCAGACCACGACAACGCTGCGGTTCTTGAAATTGCCGACGTCGACACCCAGGGTCTTGTCGCTTTCTTTGGGTGACGGCGTGCCGTCGGTCCCGACAATTCGATAGCCGGTGCCAGCGCAAGAGGTATCGGCTTTTTCGTAACACGTGGCCCAGGAGTTGGCTTCGCCGGAGCAGTCGATGGTCAGCCCCTGCTCACCATTGTTCAGATAAGTCGTTTCCGAGGTGGCGCAGCCGCTCAGGGTCAATACTGCAATCAGTGGCAAAAATTTAGTCATGTCGTTGTCGTCGTCGAGATGATAGGGCTAAGCCTGTGACAGCGCTCGCATCAAAAGGTTATAGCGAAGGGCCACTTCATTGCAGGCAATCACAAAAAAGCCCTGCGCAGGGGCAGGGCTTGGTCAAAAGCGGGTTCAGATCAAGTCTTGTCTTTACCGCGGCGTTTGACGGTTGGGTGTTCAAGTTGCAATACGGATGCCACCTCAATCGCCAGCGCTTCGGTAGGGAATGGCCCGGCGATATTCTCGCCGCCGCCGAAGTTGGTTATCCACCACTGGCCGTCTTTTTCCTGATTGATCAGGAACCCGTTGATGCTTTTTGCTTCCGACATCTCTCTGCCTCGTTGGCTGGTTCAATTGCGCAATGATAGCGCCAAATGCACTCAGAAAGTGCCGATGGGCGTATGGTGGTGCGATTGCATGTCTGGTGGAATCGCCAGTGCAGATTCGAAGTTATCTGCTATCTATTAGAAGCTGCCGAACGATCTGCGGAACTATCAGCGAGAATATTTCTCTATGTTGGCATCGGTTAGCCAGTGCGGGGCATTGTAAGGTGCACGCCGCCTGATTAGACTGCGCCGAAACTCGTACACACAGCCCTTTCAAGGACTTTTATGATCAAGAAATGCTTGTTCCCAGCAGCCGGTTACGGTACTCGCTTCCTGCCAGCGACTAAAGCCATGCCCAAAGAAATGCTGCCGGTGGTGAACAAGCCACTGATCCAGTACGGCGTCGAAGAAGCACTGGACGCTGGCCTGACCGAAATCTCCATCGTCACCGGTCGCGGCAAGCGCGCCCTCGAAGACCACTTCGACATCAGCTATGAGCTGGAAAACCAGATCAAGGGCACCGACAAGGAAAAATACCTGGTCGGCATCCGCAAGCTGCTGGACGAGTGCTCGTTCTCCTACACCCGCCAGACCGAAATGAAAGGCCTTGGCCACGCGATCCTGACTGGCCGCCCGTTGATCGGTGACGAACCGTTTGCCGTGGTGCTGGCGGACGACTTGTGCGTCAACCTCGAAGGCGACGGTGTACTGACCCAGATGGTCAAGCTGTACGAACAGTACCGCTGCACCATCGTCGCGATTCAAGAAGTGGATCCGCAGGAAACCAACAAGTACGGCGTGATCGCTGGCGAGTTGATCGCTGATGACCTGTACCGTGTACGCAACATGGTCGAGAAGCCGGCCCCGGAAGACGCTCCGTCGAACCTGGCGATTATCGGTCGTTACATCCTGACTCCTGACATCTTCGAGCTGATCAAGCAAACCGAGCCTGGCAAAGGTGGCGAGATTCAGATCACCGATGCGCTGATGAAACAGGCGAAAAACGGTTGTGTGATTGCCTACAAGTTCAAGGGCAAGCGTTTTGACTGTGGTGGTGCGGAAGGCTATATCGAGGCGACCAACTTCTGCTTCGAGAACTTCTACAAGACTGGCAAGGCTTACTGATAGCGCCTGACCCACTTGTAATGAAAAGCCACCTTCGCAGGTGGCTTTTTCATTTCTGGCCCCCATATCGTTTGCAGTACTTGCCCGGCGGAAGTCTGCGGGTATGCTTGTGGACTGCCGAGGAGATTGAAAATGGCCTTTGATTTTGATTTGTATGTGATTGGCGCAGGTTCCGGCGGTGTGCGCGCTGCGCGTTTTGCCGCCGGATTTGGCGCGAAAGTGGCCGTGGCCGAGAGCCGCTACCTGGGCGGGACCTGTGTGAACGTCGGCTGCGTGCCGAAAAAATTGTTGGTTTACGGCGCACACTTCGCCGAAGACTTCGAGCAGTCGTCCGGTTTTGGCTGGACACTGGGCGAGGCACAGTTTGACTGGGCCACGCTGATCGCCAACAAGGACCGCGAGATCAATCGCCTGAATGGCATTTACCGCAACTTGCTGGTCAATAGCGGCGTGACCTTGCATGAAGGTCACGCCAAAATCGTCGACCCGAACACGGTCGAGATCAATGGCGAGCGCCACACCGCTAAAAACATCCTGATTGCGACCGGTGGCTGGCCGCAGATCCCGGAAATTCCGGGGCATGAGCATGCAATCAGTTCCAACCAGGCCTTCTTCCTCAAGGAGTTGCCCAAGCGTGTTCTGGTAGTGGGAGGCGGATATATTGCCGTTGAGTTCGCGGGCATTTTCCACGGATTGGGCGCCCAGACCACGTTGCTGTATCGCGGTGAGCTGTTCCTGCGCGGTTTCGATGGGGCGGTGCGCAAGCATTTGCAGGAAGAACTGACCAAGCGTGGCATGGACCTGCAGTTCAATAGCGACATCGAGCGCATCGACAAGCAATCTGATGGCAGCCTGAAGGTGACGCTCAAGGATGGTCGCGAGCTGGAGGCGGATTGTGTGTTCTATGCGACCGGTCGGCGCCCGATGCTCGATAATCTCGGGCTTGAAAACACTGGCGTCAAACTCGACAAGAAAGGCTTTATCGAGGTCGACGAGCAGTATCAGACGGCCGAGCCCTCGATCCTGGCGCTCGGTGATGTGATCGGTCGAGTTCAGCTGACGCCGGTCGCCTTGGCCGAGGGCATGGCCGTGGCGCGACGCTTGTTCAAGCCTGAGCAATACCGCCCGGTGGATTACAAGATGATCCCGACTGCCGTGTTCAGCCTGCCGAACATCGGCACCGTCGGCTTGAGCGAGGAAGACGCCCGCGAGGCCGGCCACGAGGTGGTGATCTTCGAAAGCCGTTTCCGCCCGATGAAGCTGACCTTGACTGAATGCCAGGAACGCACGCTGATGAAGCTGGTGGTCGATGCCAAGACCGACAAGGTTCTCGGCTGTCACATGGTCGGGCCGGATGCCGGCGAGATCGTGCAGGGGCTGGCCATTGCCTTGAAGGCAGGGGCGACCAAGCGCGACTTCGACGAAACCATCGGCGTGCACCCGACGGCCGCCGAAGAGTTCGTCACCATGCGCTCGCCCGTCGCAGGTTAATCGTCTTTGGCTGCGTCTGGCGCTGTCGCAACGATGGCCGCCAGGCGCACGCTTTCATCCAGGCTCGCCTGAGTCTTGAGCAGTTCGATTTCCAGTACTTTATTTGTCTGCGACTGCTCGTCGACACGCTGCTTCAGCGACTGACTTTCCAATAGGGCGACGCGCAAGCGTTCCTGGAGGAGGGTGCGTTCGCTGTCGAAGCGATGGACCTGTTCCAGCAATTGGTCCTGTCGGCTATTGGTTTGCTTGAGTTGATCCTGCGACAGGCTCAGCTCTCTCTGGGCGCCCCGGTTTTCGGTGAACAAACGCTCATTGTCGCGGTGCAGTTGAGTGATCTCGTCCTGGCGCACCATTGCGCTTTGCTGTGCCTGACGCAATTCCATCTGAATCTGCTGCACCTGGCTTTCGTGGCGGCTTTGTTCCTGCTCGCGCTGTTCCTTGACGGCATTACGGTAGTGCTCCAAGGCCTCGCGCGCATGCAGGTGCTTTTCTTCCAGCGAGCGGATCTGCTCGTCCTTGTCTTGCAGGCGTAATTCGAAGCCGGCCAACGCCTGACTCAGCCCGGCGTTGCGGGTCTGCTCGGTCTGCAACATCGAGCGGGTTTCTTGAAGTGACTCTGACTCCTGTGTCAGCGCCAGGCTTTGCATCTCGTACTGCTGATGCAATTCGGTGTTGGTTTTCTGTGCGTCTGTCAGTTGGCTTTCCAGCGCTTTGCGCTGCTGATCGAACTGCTCACGAGCCTGGTCGATGGGTTCCTGGGCCTTCTCCTTTAGGCGTTGAGCCAGGCGTGAAACCAGGCCCGCCAGCTCGTCATCGATAGGTTCTGGCGCAGGCTCGGCGCGTTCTCTGCCGTCGTCCAGCTCCTTCAGATAGCGATGGATAGTGGTTTTCGAGCCCGTGTTGCCCATTTCGATCCGTACTGCATCGATGCTTGGATTTTCGCCGCGGGCGAGGATTGCCAACCGTGCCGCTTGCACCACTGCTTTATTTACGCCGCCACGAGCCATGAGTTCTCCTACGATTTCGTACCGTGGTACATGCCACTAAAGTAGGCAGTGTACCATCTGAAAAATAAAGATAAATGATGTCAGTTTGTCATGCGGGATATACTGGTATTACCCCGTGTGAAGAGCCGCAGGGCGCGATTGCACCCGCCAACGCGGTACGTTTTAGAGAGTTGAGCCGATGACTGAGCTGGATCGATACCTACAGGCCGCCACGCGCGACAACACCCGCCGCAGCTACCGGGCAGCGATTGAGCATTTCGAAGTCAGTTGGGGCGGATTTCTGCCTGCGACTGCCGATAGCGTCGCGCGCTATCTGGTGGCGTATGCGGGGGAGTTGTCGATCAACACGCTGAAGTTGCGTTTGTCGGCGCTGGCGCAGTGGCACAACAGCCAAGGGTTTCCCGATCCAACCAAGGCGCCGGTGGTGCGCAAAGTCTTCAAGGGTGTTCGCGCGTTGCATCCGGCTCAGGAAAAACAGGCCGAACCGTTGCAGCTGCAGCATCTGGAGCAGGTGGTTGCTTGGCTGGAGAAGGAAGCGGCAGAAGCCAAGGCAAAGCAGGACCAACCTGCGCTCTTGCGGGCTCGGCGCGACATGGCGCTGATCCTCTTGGGATTCTGGCGTGGGTTTCGCAGTGATGAGCTGTGTCGTGTACAGATCGAGCACGTTCAGGCGATCGCCAGTTCGGGCATCACGCTCTACTTGCCGCGCACCAAGAGCGACCGCGAGAACCTCGGCAAGACTTACCAGACCCCAGCTTTGCAGCGTCTATGCCCGGTGAACGCCTACATCCAGTGGATCACCGAAGCTGCGTTGGTTCGCGGACCGGTGTTCCGGGGGATCGACCGCTGGGGGCACTTGAGCGAGGAGGGGTTACACGCCAACAGCGTCATCCCGCTACTGCGCCAAGCGCTGGAGCGTGCGGGCATTCCCGCCGAGCACTACACCAGTCACTCCTTGCGACGCGGGTTTGCCAGTTGGGCTCATCAAAGCGGTTGGGACTTGAAGTCGCTGATGAGTTACGTGGGCTGGAAGGATATGAAGTCCGCCATGCGCTATGTTGAAGCCAGCCCGTTTCTCGGCATGGCCCGACTCGCTGAAAAGCCGTTGGCGCTGTAGATCGCGTTTTCTTCTATTAATACCGTCGGCTAATAGCGAAAACAAATCAGCAGGATGAGGTTTGCCAATGAGCCATCCGGGGATCGAGTGGGTAGGATTCACCACATCAACTTTTCAACCAAACTTTTCAACCCTGACGGAGAGTCATCGATGCCTATCATCAACAGCCAAGTTAAACCGTTCAAAGCTGACGCCTTCAAAAATGGCGACTTCGTAAAAGTGTCGGATGCTGACCTGAAAGGCAAATGGTCTGTCGTTTTCTTCTACCCGGCTGACTTCACCTTCGTTTGCCCGACCGAACTGGAAGACCTGGCTGACAACTACGACGCGTTCCAGAAACTGGGCGTCGAAATCTACAGCGTTTCCACCGATACCCACTTTGCCCACGCTGCCTGGCACAACACTTCGCCAGCCATCGGCAAAATCCAGTACACCATGATCGGCGACCCGACTCACGCCATCTCCCGCAACTTCGATGTGCTGATCGAAGAAGCAGGCCTGGCTGACCGTGGCACCTTCGTGATCAACCCTGAAGGCCAGATCAAAATCGTTGAACTGAACGATGGCGGCGTTGGCCGTGACGCTTCCGAGCTGCTGCGTAAAATCAAGGCTGCCCAGTATGTCGCTGCTCACCCAGGCCAGGTTTGCCCAGCCAAGTGGAAAGAAGGCGAGGCCACTCTGGCTCCGTCCCTGGACCTGGTCGGCAAGATCTAAGTCTGTGGATCGCATCATCAGGGCGGGATTCCGCACCTAAGTAAGCTGCAACCGCCCTCAAAAACGCCCGGGCGAGATTCGCTCGGGCGTTTTTTTATGTCTGCTTTTTATGAAACAGAAGAAAGGAAATCGCCCGTATGTTGGACGCCAATCTTAAAGCCCAGTTGAAATCGTACCTGGAACGGGTCACTCAGCCGATCGAGATCGTTGCTTCCCTAGACGACGGTGCGAAATCCCAGGAATTGCTCGAACTGTTGAAAGACGTTGCCAGTCTTTCCACCCAAATTACTTTGCTCGATAACGGTGACGATGCACGCAAGCCATCGTTTTCGATCAATCGCCCAGGCGCTGACATCAGCCTGCGTTTCGCCGGCATCCCGATGGGCCACGAATTCACTTCGTTGGTGTTGGCGCTGCTGCAAGTCGGTGGCCACCCCTCGAAGGCCAGTGTTGAAGTGATCGAACAGATTCGCTCACTCAAAGGTGAGTTCAGCTTCGAGACTTACTTCTCGCTGTCCTGCCAGAACTGCCCGGACGTCGTCCAGGCACTGAACCTGATGGCTGTGTTAAATCCGAACATCCGCCACGTCGCCATCGACGGTGCACTGTTCCAGGCCGAAGTCGATGAACGCCAGGTCATGGCGGTGCCAAGCATTTACCTGAACGGTGTGAATTTCGGTCAGGGCCGCATGGGCCTTGAAGAAATCCTCGCCAAGCTCGACACCAGCGGCATCGAACGTCAAGCCGAGAAGCTCAGTGCCAAGGACGCCTTTGACGTGTTGGTCGTCGGCGGCGGCCCGGCCGGTGCTTCGGCGGCCATTTACGCAGCGCGTAAGGGCATTCGCACGGGCGTGGCGGCGGAACGTTTTGGTGGGCAGGTGCTCGACACCATGGCCATCGAAAACTTCATTTCCGTGCAGGAAACCGAAGGGCCGAAACTGGCCAGTGCCCTTGAAGAACACGTCAAGCAATACGACGTCGATATCATGAACCTGCAACGGGCCACCGCGCTGATTCCAGCGAAGAACCCGGGCGAGTTGCATGAGGTTCGGTTCGAAAGCGGCGCCACGCTGAAAACCAAGGCGCTGATTCTTGCCACTGGTGCGCGCTGGCGTGAAATGGGTGTGCCGGGCGAACAGCAATACAAAGCCAAGGGCGTATGTTTCTGTCCACACTGCGACGGTCCGCTGTTCAAGGGCAAGCGTGTGGCGGTGATCGGCGGCGGTAACTCCGGCGTTGAAGCGGCGATCGATCTGGCCGGCATTGTGTCTCACGTGACTTTGCTGGAATTCGACGTGCAGTTGCGCGCCGACGCGGTCTTGCAGCGCAAGTTGCACAGTCTGCCCAACGTCACCGTTATCACCAGTGCACAAACCACTGCAGTGTTGGGCGACGGTCAGAAGGTCAACGGCTTGCGCTACAAGGATCGTCAGACGGACGAGTTGCGTACGGTCGAGCTGGAAGGCATCTTCGTGCAGATCGGTTTGCTGCCCAACACCGATTGGCTCAAAGGCACCATCGAGCTATCGCCTCGTGGCGAGATCATCGTCGATGCTCGCGGTGAAACCTCGATACCGGGCGTGTTCGCTGCCGGTGACGTGACCACTGTGCCCTACAAACAGATTGTAATCGCCGTGGGCGAGGGCGCGAAGGCTTCCCTGAGCGCGTTTGATCACCTGATCCGGACCTCGGCCCCGGCGTAAACGCCGACGCTGAAAACACAAAACCCCATGAGTGATCATGGGGTTTTTTTGTGCTCGGCTTATTTTTGAATTGCTTTCTGTGGGAGCGGCGGTGCGGCGATCCGACTTGCCTGCGAAGGCGGCTTATCATTCGACATCTTTGTTGACTGACATTGCGCTTTCGCGGGCAAGCACGCTCCTACAAGGGCATGTGCCGAGGCTTACAGCGGCGCTGGCTGGATGATCTCAACCCAGTATGCATCCGGGTCCTTGATGAAGGCCAGGCTCTTCATGCGCCCGTCATTCAAGCGCTTCTGGAAATCACAGCCCAGTGCTTCAAAACGCTCGCACGCCGCGCGGATGTCCGGCACGGAAATGCAGATATGACCGAAACCGCGCGGGTCGGTGTTGCCGTTGTGGTAGGCGAGGTCCGGATCGCTCTCGGTTCCGTGGTTGTGGGTCAGTTCGAGAATGCCGGGGATCGACTTCATCCACTCGGTGCGAGCAGCAGCGTCGGCCGGGATCTGGTTTTTGTCGACCAGGGCCAGGAAATACAGGCTGAATTCCGCTTCAGGGAAGTCGCGTTTTTCCACCAGAGTGAAACCGAAGATACGCGTGTAGAAATCCAGGGACTTGGTGATGTCCTTGACCCGAAGCATGGTGTGGTTGAAGACGAACTTCTGGGTCGCGGTATCAGGCTGGGCGGTGACGCCTGGGAAAGTGTTCAATTCGTGTAGGCTCATGGGCCCTCCGGAAAATAAGTGGGGCTAACGAATGGGGACAATGATACGCAAGGCCTCAGACATCACCAAACCCAAACCGTCAGCTATTGCCTGCCAGGCGGGCGAGGCTCAGACTTTACGGTTCAATCCGTGAGTGTTTATTGCAATGGTTCGATTCTGTAAATCGATGTTCGTCATGCTCGGCATTTTGTCAGCGGTTGCCAACGCTCATGCAGAGGCGCCACAGCTGACGTGGCCAAGTGGCTGGGAAGTCGAAGCCTTCGCGCAGGAAGACTCCGGCTCTAAAGTGTCCCGTCAGCGCGCGGTCAAAAACGATCAAAGCGGCACGCCGGTGATGGTCATGGAATTGACCATGACTCAGGTGGAGAGCGGTCATCAGGTGAATGTGCAGGGCGTGCTGCTGGAAATGCGTAAAGCGGTGCAAAAGGACTTCTTTCAAAGCGGCTATCAAAGTGTCTGTAACAAGATTCATCCAGCGACACTGAGCCGCCTGTCGGCCCTGGAAACTACCTGCACCATTACCCAGAACGGACGACATGTGCTGTCGCAAACATTGGTTGGGGCGGTGGATGCCGATAACGCCTATGTTCTTTCGTACGCGGGGCAGGCCGAGGCTTACAAGGAAAGTCAGGAAGAAATTGAAGCGATCCGTAACAGCTTGAAACTTTAGTGCCGGGATTTTACGTGGCGGCGGATTTTGGCGGGTTCCGACATTTTTAGATACCCAAAGGCACTAAACACTAAGTTAATCGGCAAGTTGCGAGTTGATCCCCCTCCAATCGTTGCATTTAGAGGGTATCCATAAAAAAAGCCCTGCATTGGCAGGGCTTTTTTATAACCGCAAGCTGTTAGCTGCGCAGCCAGGAATCAACAGTGGATGCACCGTATTGTTCCTTCCAGGCTTTCAGGCCGCGGTGGTTGCCACCCTTGGTTTCAATCAGTTCACCCGTGTGCGGGTTCTGATAGACCTTGACCACGCGAGCACGGCGGGTTTTAGGCGTTTTTGCTTGTTGCAGACCGGATTTTGCCGGGTTCGGATCGAGAATGGCGATGATGTCACGCAGGCTCTTGCCGTAGGTTTTCATCAGCCCCTGGAGCTTTTCTTCGAATTCGATTTCTTTCTTGAGCCCGGCATCATTCTTCAGCGATTCCAGCTGCTTGAGCTGTTCCTGAAGGGCCTTTTCAGCTGCACGAAATTCAGCGAGTCTGGACAATATCTTTACTCCAATAGTGTGTTTGGCTGATACCAACCGCAAACAAAGCTATAAGCCAAGAGCCTTGAAGCGACTCGGTGATAGTGGCTCACCTGCCAATTCTGCACAGGCATGAAAAATTGTAGTAGTTAATTGGCCAAGAGTAAATCCTGACTTTTTCTTCATGTAACAAACAGTAGTCTCTGGATTCAATTTGGTGCGGGTTGTCGATGTCCCGTCGCTTAAAGTCACTAGTTAATGGTGGGTTAGAGCGTTAATGAATTCTGCGCCGGGCATCGGACGACCGTACAGATAACCTTGCAGGAAGTTCACGCCGTGGGCGCTCAGATAGTCACTTTGTTCTTGGGTTTCCACGCCTTCGGCGACGATCCCCAGATCGAGCTTGGCCGAGAGTTCGATGATGCTGTCCAGAATGTGCCGCGAAAGGGCGTCGATGCCGATCATGGCAACAAAGCTCTGGTCGATTTTCAGGAAGTCCACATTGAACTGACGCAGATATCCCAGGCTGGAGTGCCCGGTACCAAAGTCGTCAATCGCGATCATCACACCCAGCGCATGAAGCTGTTCGAACAACTGGAGCGTAACGTCGCTCGGCTTTATCAGTTCGCGCTCGGTCAGTTCCAGCACAAGGTTGATGGAGCCGGGTGTGAAGGCTCTGAGAAACTCACGACAGTCTTCGACCAGTTTCAGGTCGTTGCAGTGACGGGCGGTGATGTTGATGCCGATGTGAAAGGGTTCACTGAACGAGCTAGAAACAGGGCCTAGCCATTGGGCGGCCTGTCGCATCAGTGAACGGGTCATGGGCACGATCAGTCCGGAATCTTCGGCAAACGGGATGAACATTTCAGGGCGTACCAAGCCTTCCTTCGGGTGTTTCCAGCGCATCAGCACTTCGGTGCCGGACCACTTCCTGGTATCGCCATGCACGACCGGCTGAAAATACGCGACAAACTCTCCCGCAGCCAGGGCGCGCTGCATTTCGCGAGTAGGCGACCATGAACGTTTTTGCAGGAAGTGCCCAATGGCGCCCGACACCACACCAAAAAAAATCAGCAGGCTGAACAGCGGCGGGTATTCGCTGGCGATGTAGCGCCAGGTTTCGCCCTCGGGGAAGCCGGCGGAGACGATAAAGGCATAGCGCGAGGAAGAACGTTCCCTTTCGGCCACGGGCAAGGCGGGCAGGGCGCCTCCATGGACCTTGCCGTCGGCGGACAACCAGTTCGGGCCAACTTGCAGTAGCAGCAATGTGTTGCGACCTATCAGGCGCAGCACGGTACTTAAGTGGTAACCGTCCAGTGTCGTCAGCGCGCCTTGTTTGCCCTCACTCAGGCGGTACACCAGCACCGCCGTATTGGGGGTGACCGGATTGCCACTCATGAGCAGCAGCCTGCCTTGCGCATAGTCGCCGGCAGTGATCTTTTCCTGGACCTCGCCGAACAAAGAGTTGCAATAAATGGTGTCGTCCCATACCAGACTGGCGGAGCGCACAAACGGGCGGCGCGTGACCTGTTCGCGCAGGGCCAGCTTGACGTCGTTGCAATTTTGGCCGGCCAGCGGCAGCAGTTCTCGTGCGGACTGTGCAGTATTGTCGAGCATCAGTTCGAATTGGCGCAGGGCTTCGTCTGCGGTCAGCCGGCTGCTTTGCTTGAGAGCCCGTCCAGCCTGCATATAGAGAATGACGCAGCCCAATATCACCGGGAGCAGCCCACACAGAAGGGTCACCATAATGCGGGTGCGCAACGGGCGACGGCTTTGGGCACTCAATGGCATCCGCGAAATCTCTCACGAAGAAGCAGGGCTCTCAAATGCTGGCAGGACGACAACACGCCTCCCAAAAAGAGTTCAGGTAGTGGGCATGATAGTCGGACCTGAGCGCTTATGCCGCTCAACGGACGTTCAAGCCGGTGGCCAATTTAACGAAGGCTAACGTGGCGGGTGACGACTGGCGCTGGTCAAGCACCGCCAGCCCGACCTGGCGAATGACGGCGGGCGAGAGTGGTTTTTTCACATATCGGCGATTGTCGTCGTCAGGCAGCGAGCTTTCTGCGACGACGGTCAGCGCATCACCGCGGCCCACTGTGTCCAGCGTGCTGATCAATTGTGAGCAGCGATAACGGATATTCGGTGTCAGACGGGCGGCGCTGAACAGGCGTGAGACCAGCTCCGAAGACCCGGCTTCGGTCAGCACGAATGGGGCGTTGCACAAGTCGCTCAAGCTCAGGCTGTCACGCCCCGCTAGCGCGTGATCAGCGGGAAGCAGTGCAACCATCTGGTCTTCAAGCAGCGCAAACGTGTCGAAGCGATCTTCGGGCAGCACCACAAAGCCGATATCGATTCGCCGCTCTTCAAGCCATTGAATAACCTGGCGGTCCGGGCCTTCGTCAATGTGGACTTCAATGCCGGGGTGGGCCGCGCGGTAGTGTTGCAGGATCAGCGGTAACAGTCTGATCGACGAGGTCGGGCCAAACGAGCCGATGCGCAGCGTGCCGCGTTTCATCCCGCGCGCATCGGCGGCTTCCTGGCGCAAGGTGTTGGCGAGGCCGAGCATTGACCTGGCGCGCAATAACAGTTGCTGGCCGATGTCGCTCAGTTCGACCTGGGACTGATGCCGCCGCAACAATTCGACGCCGAGTTCCTGTTCCAGCGACTTGAGCGCGTGAGAAACCGCTGATTGGGAAATCCCCAAGCGATTGGCAGCCGCTGTGAACCCGCGCAGTTCGGCAACCAGCGAGAAAATCTCGAGCTGTGTCAGAGTCATGAGTATTTACTCATTTTACGATGATCGGTCATTAGTCGAATGATACGTCATCCGCCTAAGCCTGGTTTTGCCCCCTATGACAATCTTTGTGCAAACAACGACATCGCACGCCCTGGTGTATCTGAAGCTCGCCGCCGTCACCATGATCTGGGGCGGGACGTTTGTGGCTGGGCGGTTTCTGGCCGACACCCTCAGCCCGTTGTTCGCCGCTAGCCTCAGGTTCTTGCTGGCCAGCGCGGCGCTGCTGCTGTTTCTGCTGCTGGCGCGAGTCCCTTTGTCCCGGCCCAACCTGCGGCAATGGCTGCAACTGGCGCTGCTGGGGTTTTTCGGGATCTTCTTTTACAACCTGTGCTTCTTTTATGGGTTGCACTACATCAATGCCTCTCGAGCCTCGTTGATCGTTGCGCTGAACCCGGCTGTGATCGGCCTCGCCTCGTGGTGGCTGTTCAAGGAGCGCTTGAATCGGGCGAAAGTGTTCGGTATCGCGATCTGTATTGCCGGGGCGAGTGTGGTGATTGTCAGTCGTAATCCCCAGTCGTTGGTCGGCAATGCCGATGCCTGGATCGGAGACCTGCTGATTTTCGGCTGCGTGCTTGGCTGGGGGATTTATTCGCTGTTTTCCAAAGAACTGAATCAATCGTTGGGACCCGTGCAGACGGTGACGTATTCGATTCTGCTGGGCACCGCGATGCTCTGGGCGACCAGTGCCGTGCGCGGTGAACTGAGTGTCAGCGCACTGATCAGCCTCGGTCCGCAACAATGGCTTAGCCTGCTGTCCCTCGGCGTATTGGGCTCGGCGCTGGCCTACATTGGTTATTACGACGGCATTCGCCAGATCGGTGCGACGCGTTCAGGCGTGTTCATTGCCTTGAATCCGCTGACCGCCGTCATCCTCGGCGCACTGTTGCTGGGGGAGTCGTTGACGCCGGCGATGTGCCTTGGTGGTGTGCTGATTCTGTCGGGGATTTGCCTCTGCAACAAACCCCTTGCACGAGTAGTGAAAAAGGGGATTTGATACAGAAGGCGGACAAACCGTTTTACGCTGTGTAGAATCGGGTTACGCATACAATAATAAACGTCTTCTGGCAGCAGAAGCCTCGCCCGCAAGAGCCTTGGGTCGACAATGAAGAGTTTTGGGTTTCAATTGATCTACGGTGACTTCCTCGCCCGCAGCGTCCGGGGCATCTCCTGTGCGCCACCCGCGGCTCTCAGCATTGCTAGCAACTAACATTTGTTAATTTCAGCTGTTAATTCTAAAAGCATGATGAGGCGCCAAAATGGCAGATTTATACGAAAACCCAATGGGCTTGATGGGCTTTGAATTCATCGAATTCGCATCGCCAACCCCGAACACCCTGGAGCCGATCTTCGAGATCATGGGCTTCACCAAGGTTGCGACCCACCGATCCAAAGACGTGCACCTGTATCGCCAGGGCGCGATCAACCTGATCCTCAACAACGAACCGCACAGCGTCGCTTCGTACTTCGCGGCCGAGCACGGCCCGTCGGTGTGCGGCATGGCGTTCCGCGTCAAGGATTCGCAGCTCGCCTACAAGCGCGCGCTGGAAATCGGCGCCCAGCCGATCCACATCGAAACCGGCCCGATGGAACTTAACCTGCCAGCGATCAAAGGCATCGGCGGCGCGCCGCTGTACCTGATCGACCGTTTCGGTGAGGGCAGCTCGATCTACGACATCGACTTCGTGTTCATCGAAGGTGTGGACCGCAACCCGGTCGGTGCCGGCCTGAAAATCATCGACCATCTGACCCACAACGTCTATCGCGGTCGCATGGCCTACTGGGCCAACTTCTACGAGAAGCTATTCAACTTCCGCGAAATTCGCTACTTCGACATCAAGGGCGAATACACCGGCCTGACCTCCAAGGCCATGACCGCGCCGGACGGCATGATCCGCATCCCGCTGAACGAAGAATCGTCCAAGGGCGCCGGGCAGATCGAAGAGTTCCTGATGCAGTTCAACGGTGAAGGCATCCAGCACGTGGCCTTCCTCAGCGATGACCTGCTCAAGACCTGGGATCACCTGAAAAGCATCGGCATGCGCTTCATGACCGCGCCACCGGAAACCTATTACGAAATGCTCGAAGGCCGTTTGCCGAACCACGGCGAGCCGGTTGATCAACTGCAAGCGCGCGGGATTTTGCTGGACGGTTCGTCCGAGTCGGGTGACAAGCGTCTGCTGCTGCAGATCTTCTCGGAAACCTTGATGGGGCCGGTGTTCTTTGAATTCATCCAGCGTAAAGGCGACGATGGCTTCGGCGAAGGCAACTTCAAGGCACTGTTCGAATCGATCGAACGGGATCAGGTTCGTCGTGGCGTACTCGCAACCGAGTAAGCTGCTGCACCGCTAATAATTGTGGGAGTAAGCCTGCTCGCGATAGCGTCGTCAAATTCAACATCATCGTTGACTGACAGATAGCTATCGCGAGCAGGCTCACTCCTACATTTGTTTTTGGGTGGGGCTTAAGGTCTGCGGTGCCGCATCAGGTGTTTGAAACCTTCGAACACCAGTACCACCACCGCGAGCCAGATCGGAATGTAAGTCAGCCATTCCCCAGGCTTGATGCTTTCCCCCAGCAGCAATGCCACGCCCAGCAACAACACCGGCTCGACATAACTCAACAACCCGAAAAGGCTGAACGGCAACAACCGGCTGGCGATGATGTAGACCACCAACGCCGAAGCGCTGATCACTCCCAGCATAGGGATCAATAGCGACAGCCACGGGTACTGATCGAACACGCCGAAGCCTTGCTCGCCACTTTGCACAAACCAGACCGCCACCGGCAGCGTCAACGCCATGTCCAGCCACAGGCCGCCAAGGTTGTCCGAGGCCAAGCGCTTGCGCACGATGAAATAGGTCGGATAGCCGATGCACACCAGCAAGGTCGCCCAGGAAAAACCGCCGACCTGATACACCTCATTGATCACGCCGAGGCACGCCAGTACCACGGCGACTTTTTGCAGATAGGACAGACGTTCGCCATAGGCGATCCGCCCGGTCAGCACCATCGTCAATGGCAGCAGGAAATACCCGAGTGACACGTCCAGGCTGTAGCCATTGAGCGGCGCCCACATGAACAGCCAGAGTTGTACGCCGAGCAAGGCAGAGGAGGCGATCAGCGCGGCGATCAATTTCGGATTCGCCGTGGCACGCCGGACAATCTCGACCACGCGCTTCCATTCCCCGGACACCACCATGAACACCGTCATGCAGGGCACGGTCAGCAACATCCGCCAGCCGAAAATTTCCACGCCGCTCAATGGGGTGAGCAACGACGTGTAGTAATACATGACGGCAAACAACACCGAAGCCGAAACCGATAAAGCGATACCTTTAGACAAACTGCCCTCGCGAGGTTGAACGTGAAACGGGGCGCAGAGGATACGTGGTTTTCGTAACAAATATTGTCCGACTGATCAGCACAGTCCCCCTGTGGGAGCGTGGCTTGCCCGCGATGGCCTCTACTCGGTCTATCTGATGCACCGGGGTGCCTGCTTCGCGGGCAAGCCACGCTCCCACAGAGGATTGTGTTTCTTCAGTTGGTGTGGGGTTTACGACCAGACACAAAATGGCTCACATCATTAAACCCCGGTGTCGATGAATGCCCAGGCACCACCAGCGAATCAATAAACGCCTCGTCCTCAGCCGTAATCTTCACCGCTTGCGCCTTGGTGTAGGCGTCCCACTGTTCCTCGGTACGCGGCCCGACAATGGCTGAAGTGACGGCGCTGTTGTTCAACACCCAGGCAATCGCAAACTCGACAATCCCCACGCCATGTTCCTGGGTGTACTGCTGGATTTGCTGGGCAATGCGCAACGACTCAACCCGCCATTCGGTTTCCAGAATGCGTTTGTCTGCGCGCCCTGCGCGGCTGTTGGCGTCCGGTTTCACGCCTGGCGCGTATTTACCGCTGAGTACTCCGCGGGCCAGCGGACTGTAGGGCACCACACCGAGGCCATAATTGTGCGCGGCGGTGATCTGCTCGGTTTCCGCCTGACGGTTGACGATGTTGTACAGCGGCTGGCTGATCACCGGCCGGTCGACGCCCAGTTGATCAGCGATGCGAATCACCTCGGCAATGCGCCAGCCACGGTAGTTGGACAACCCCCAATAACGAACCTTGCCCTGGCGAATCAAATCGCCCATCGCCGACACGGTCACTTCCAGCGGCGTGTTGTGGTCTTCGCGGTGCAGGTAATAGATGTCGAGGTAGTCGGTGCCCAAACGCGTGAGGCTGGCGTCGATGCCATTAAAGATGTGTTTGCGGCTCAAGCCGCTACGGTTGGGCACTCCGTCCATCGGGCCGAAACCGACCTTGGTCGCCAACACCCATTCGTGGCGATTGCCGGCAATCGCCTCGCCGACGATTTCTTCAGAACGACCGCCGGTGTAAACGTCCGCGGTGTCGATGAAATTGATGCCCTGGTCCCAGGCCTTGTCGATGATCCGCAGGGAATCTTCGGTGCTGGTCTGTTCGCCGAACATCATGGTACCCAGGGTCAGGGTGGAGACCTGTAAACCCGAATGACCCAGCGTGCGATAGCTCATGAGGAAATCCTTTTACCGGTGGGGGAAAGGCCTCAATCAAATACCAGAACCGTCGTCGGGGGCAATCGGAATATCAGCTCAATGGTGGAGCCAGTGTAGGAATGAGCCTGTGGCAATAAACAGCAATGTTTAAACGGGCGGGAGGGATAGGGCTGGAGGCTACATAACCTTGCGCCGTTGCCTACGACTGCGCCAGAATCCGCCGGCTTGTGCGCCTTGGGGCTGGGCTCTATCGTTTGCTCGTCGCTGAAAAACAGCGATCGGGTTTGGTAGGCCCGGTTTTATGTGAGGTGCTAAGCATCACCATCGCGGCATATTTTTGCCTCGATTTTATGGTGGTCATGCACAGGGCGCTTTCGGGCGCGCCGGTCTCCTCACATCCCGGCCTACCAACCTGCGCATGGCCGCCACCCCTCGTTTGGTAGCGAGAGTGACGGCTCCTTTATACGATGAGAGGAGCTTTTCTTATGTTCAAGATCACACCCAACCCACCAGAAGCCGACACCGACGACGTATCCCCCTACGAATCCACGGATTCAAAAAAACTCAACACCGCCGCCGACCGCGCCCTCGATTACTACCTGAAACCGGTCATCCCCAAAGACACGCCACGCAAACCCAGCACTATCTATTCCGTCGGTGCCGACACCGATCACGAAACCCTGCTGGTCAACGCCTGTGAAACATTGGCGTCAGCGAGTGTGATGTTGAGCGATTTCGCCGGGCAACTGAACGGCACACAGCGCCATACACTGCTGGGCATTCAAAACTCCGTGATGCTGGGTGAACTGGCGGTGAACCGGATGCTCGACAACGTCGACCCGCATAGCTAAATCGGTCTCAAGATGATCGTTCCCACGCTCCGCGTGGGAATGCAGCCCCGGACGCTCTGCGTCCCTTTGAGAGCTGGAACGCGGAGCGTCCCGTGAGGCATTCCCACGCAGAGCGTGGGAACGATCAAATGCTAAGGCTTACACCCGCAACGTCCGCGTCATCCGCAACGCCAGGAAGCTGCCGCACACAATCACACCCGCCAGCAGATAAAGCGCAGCATCGGTCGAGCCGGTGCTGTCCTTGACCCAACCCACGAGATAAGGGCTGAGGAAACCCGCCATTTGCCCCATCGAGTTGATCAACGCCAAACCACCCGCCGCCGCGCCCGCGCTCAGCAGCGCCGTCGGCACCGGCCAGAACATTGGCAGGCCGGTGAGGGCGCCCATGGTGGCGATGGTCAGGCCGAGAATTGCAATGGCCGGCGTCGTCGCAAAGTTCACCGCGATCAGCAGACCCACCGCGCCCATCAACATCGGCACCACCAAATGCCAGCGGCGTTCCTTGCGCAGGTCCGCCGAGCGGCCGACCATCAACATGAACACCGCTGCCAGCAAGTACGGAATCGCACTCAGCCAGCCGATCACCAGGTTATCGCTGAAGCCCAGGTTCTTGATGATCGACGGCAACCAGAAGTTGATCGCGTACACGCCGCTCTGGATGCAGAAGTAAATCAAACCGAACGCCCAGATCGCCGGGTTCTTGAACACCGCCAACAGTGAGTCGGTGGTGGTTTTCGGTTTGTTCGCCAGGTCTTCAGCGTGATCCTCTTCCAGCACCGAGCGCTCAAACGGGGTCAGCCATTTGGCGTTGGCGTAACTGTCGCTCAGCAGGAAATAGGCGAGGGCGCCGAGAATCACGGTCGGAATGCCTTGCAGCAAGAACATCCACTGCCAACCTGCCAGACCCGCTTGGCCTGCGCCAAAGTGGTTGAGGATCCAGCCAGAAAACGGGCTGCCGAGCAGGCCGGACACCGGAATTGCCGACATGAACAGCGCCATGATCCGGCCACGGCGAAAGGTCGGGAACCACTGCGAGAGATACAGCACCACGCCCGGGAAGAACCCGGCTTCCGCCGCACCGGTGAACAGCCGCAAGGTGTAGAACTCGGTCGGGGTGGTGACGAACAGCAGGCAGGTCGAGAGCGTGCCCCAGACGATCATCATTAGCGCGATCCAGCGCCGCGGGCCGAATTTGGTCAGGGCCAGGTTGCTCGGCACGCCGCACAGCACGTAACCGATGAAGAAGATCCCGGCCCCGAGGCCGTACACGGTTTCGCTGAATTTCAGGGCGTCGAGCATCTGCAGTTTGGCAAATCCAACGTTCACCCGGTCGAGGTAGTTGAACAGATAGCAGATGAAGATGAAGGGGATCAAACGCAGGGTAATGCGTTTGTAGACGGCGTTTTTCTCGTCAACGATGGCCTGGGTAGCGGCGGCGCTCTGTGACATGGCGGGTTCTCTCTTTATTATGATTTTTTGCGATGCAAGGGTAACGTTGATCGCCCAGTGAGTCTCGGCCACGCCTTGGGTCGTTGTCTTTGTGCCTGAGCACAGGGTTTAAGACCCAGGCCTGTGCGGGTGAACAACCCGTCCCACACCGTTTTCAAGGATCCCCGTTATGTTCGAACTCGATCACGACCTGGCCCAGGACATCGTCGACCGGGCGATGGCCATCCTGCCCTACAACGTCAACGTCATGGACAGTCAAGGGTTGATTCTCGGCAGCGGCGAGCCGGAGCGGATCAACACCCGCCATGAAGGCGCGCAACTGGTGCTGGCCAACGGTCGGGTGGTGGAGATCGACGCGCAGACGGCGATTCATCTCAAGGGCGTGCAGCCGGGGATCAACCTGCCGCTGCTGCTCGATGGGCGCTTGATTGGTGTGCTCGGCATTACCGGCGAGCCCGAGCTATTGCGCACCTATGCCGAACTGGTGCGAATGACTGCCGAAATGCTGGTTGGCCAGCGCAATCAGCAGGCCGAGCAGCAATGGCGGCGCCAGCGTTGCGATGATCTGCTGGTGTTGCTGCTGAGCGAGGCGGGGGATGCGCCGCGCTTGCTCGACGAAGCGCAGCAGTTGGGGCTCAAACCGCAGCTGACGCGGGTGCCCTATCTGTTTGAATTGGGCATCGAACACGGCCCGGCGCAAACCGTTGAAGCGCTGAGTGCCTGGCTGACCTCGCGTTACCCGGACAGTTGGTGCGTGAGTTCGGCGAAGTCGTCGTTGCTGTGGTGCCGACCAGCTTCGCAGACTATCGAAAATGAACGGCTGCTGGAAAAACTCGACGGCCTGGGCTGGAACATACTGCGTATTGCGGTAGGCGGGCAGGCCGAGGGATTGTCGGGGCTGCGGCGCTGCTACCGCCGTGTCGGCGACTTGCTGGCATACGGGCGCGATGTGTTGCCGCGTTCGCGCTTATTGACGCTCACCCGTTACCGATTACCGGTGATGCTCTGGCGGCATCGCAACGACGATGCGCTGGACGAATTGCTAAAACCGCTGCGCAAAGTCATCGCCAAGGACGGCAACGGCCAACTGTTGGCGACCTTGCGCAGTTGGTGTGATCACGATGGGCAGAGCCAGACGTGTGCCGATGCGCTGGGGATCCATCGCAATAGCTTGCGTTATCGGATGGAGCGGATTGCCGAGCTGAGTGGTGTTGATCCGTTGAAACTGGACGGGATGCTTGCGCTCTATCTTGGTGTTCAGCTTTTGCCGCAAACGGATGCACCTACAATCCCTTAGGTGCATGGCTTGCCGATGATGGCAATCTCAGGGGGCGGCAGGGGTAGCCATTTCATTAGTTGAGGGGGTGCACAGATTTGTGATCGCCGCCGATCCCCTGTAGGAGCGGGCTTGCTAGCGATGGCGGACTATCGGCCAACATCAATCCCAGATCTGAACGCAGGGTTTTGTGAAAATGAACAATAAACGCCATGCCCACTTGTGCAGCGGCCTGGCGTTATTGTCCGGGGCTACTGGCAGCATGGAACGCATTGGAACTAGAGAATTCGCATGAAAATCGTCATCGCCCCCGATTCGTTCAAGGACAGCCTCAGCGCCCAAGGCGTGGCCGACGCTATTGCGCTGGGTCTGGCAGACGTCTGGCCTGATGCGCAACTGCTCAAGTGCCCGATGGCGGACGGCGGTGAAGGCACGGTCGAGTCGATTCTGGCGGCGTGCGAGGGCGAATTGCGCCGCACGAATGTACGTGGTCCGCTCGGCGCAACGGTCGAGGCTGCGTGGGGCTGGTTGCCGCAAAGCCACACTGCAATCATCGAAATGGCAGAAGCCAGCGGTTTGCAGCTGGTGCCGCCGGGCCAGCGCGATGCATGCGTCAGCAGCACCTTCGGCACTGGCGAGCTGATTCGCGCGGCCCTCGACGCCGGGGCGCAACGGGTGATTCTGGCGATTGGCGGCAGCGCCACCAACGATGGCGGCGCCGGGGCGATGCAGGCGCTGGGCGTGAAGTTGCTGAATGCGCAGGGACAAACCCTGGCGCCGGGCGGTCTGGCATTGGCGCAACTGGATCGCATCGATCTGAGTGACATTGACTCGCGTCTGGCCGAGGTGCGCTTCGACATCGCAGCCGACGTTAACAATCCACTGTGCGGCCCTCATGGCGCTTCAGCGATTTTCGGCCCACAAAAAGGCGCATCGCTCGAGCAAGTCCAGCAACTGGATAACGCGCTTGGGCATTTTGCCGAACTGTGCGCCCATGCATTGGGTCACGATGTAAAGGACGAACCGGGCAGCGGCGCGGCGGGCGGTCTGGGGTTTGCCGCCAAGGCGTTCCTCGGCGCGCAATTTCAGGCCGGCGTGGAAGTGGTTGCCGAACTGGTCGGGTTGGCTGAAGCGGTGAAGGGCGCCGACTTGGTGATCACCGGCGAAGGGCGGTTCGATGCCCAGACCTTGCGTGGCAAGACGCCGTTCGGCGTGGCGCGCATTGCCCGGCAGCACGGCGTACCGGTGATCGTGATCGCCGGCACCTTGGGCGAGGGTTACCAGGCGTTGTACGAGCACGGCATCGATGCCGCCTTTGCCTTGGCGAGCGGGCCGATGACGCTGGAGCAGGCGTGCGCCGAAGCACCACGGTTGTTGCGTGATCGCGCCGGTGATATCGCGAGAGTTTGGCGAATCGCCAAAGCCTGACGCAAAGCTCCTAGCAGCTGTCGAGCCTGCGAGGCTGCGTCCGACTGCGCAGCAGCGCAGGGTTTAAACCGCCACCCATGAACTGTCGCGTCTGGCGGAGGATTTGAATGCCATGGTGGCGCGTTGCGTGATTTGAGATAGGGTGATGGCTGGGAGCCCGCGCGCGACAGGAGAATGACATGCGCTATTCAGCCTTGACCAAACGAATCGCCGGCGACGGAGCGGCAGCCTGGCAGATTCATGACCGAGCGCTGGAAATGCGCGAGCAGGGCGTCGATGTCTTGCTGCTGTCGATTGGTGATCCAGACTTCGACACGCCACAACCCATTGTCCAGGCCGCCATCGACAGCTTGCAGGCCGGTGACACCCATTACCCGGATGTGCGTGGCAGTCGAGGGCTGCGCAGCAGCATTGCGCGGCGCCATCGCCAGCGCAGTGGTCAGGGCGTGGACGCCGACCATGTCATCGTGTTTCCGGGGGCGCAATGCGCGGTGTACTCCGTCGCGCAATGCCTGCTCGATCCGGGCGATGAGGTGATTGTCGCCGAACCGATGTATGTGACCTATGAAGGTGTGTTCGGCGCTTGCGCCGCTAAAGTGGTGCCGGTGGCGGTGCGTCCGGAGAACGGCTTTCGTGTCGACCCGGCGGATGTCGCGGCACTGATTACCGCTAAAACCCGCGTCATCCTGCTCAACAGTCCGAACAATCCGTCCGGCGCCAGTTTGCCGCTACACACCTGGCAAGCGCTCGCCGCACTGTGCGTGCGCCATGACCTGTGGCTGATCAGCGATGAGGTCTACAGCGAGCTGTTGTTCGAAGGGGAGCACACCAGCCCGGCGAGCCTGCCAGGAATGGCCGAGCGCACCGCGACTATCAACAGCCTGTCCAAATCCCACGCCATGAGTGGCTGGCGGGTCGGCTGGGCGATTGGCCCCAAACCCATGGCCGAGCACCTGGTAAATCTGTCGTTGTGCATGCTGTTCGGGATTCCGGACTTCATCCAGAGCGCAGCGCAATTGGCGCTGGATCAAAACCTGCCGGAAGTGGCGTTGATGCGCGAGGAATATCGTCAGCGCCGTGATCTGGTGTGCGCAAGGCTGAGCGGTTGTCCCGGCATCAGGCCTGTGCGGCCCGATGGCGGGATGTTTGTGATGGTTGATGTGCGCCAGACCGGGATTGGCGCGCAGGGCTTTGCCGAGCGGTTGCTGGAGGGCTATGGCGTGTCAGTGCTGGCTGGGGAGGCGTTCGGGCCGAGCGCGGCGGGGCATATCCGGATCGGGTTGGTGGTGGATCAGGTGCGACTGGCGGATGCGTGTCGGCGGATTGCGCTTTGTGCGGCGGATCTTCTCCAGGCGCGTAGAGCCTGAAAGATTTTCGTCGAATTTGATGCCCCCTTCGCGAGCAGGTCGAATCGTCGCACCGTCGCTCCCACACTGGATCTGTGGCGTTCACAAAAGTCCATGCGGGAGCGAGCTTGCTCGCGATGTCAGCCTGACAGCTAACAAATTGTCTAGACCCGCCACACCCGTTTGTTTATCAGGTTAGCTGGCGGCTTCCCAGCAGAAATCGGGATAAAAACACTGATTAAGCATTGAACTTGTCCCTGCGGAAAATCTTTTACGGACTTACTGCTAATTCCTGAGCCAGGGTTCGCCTCGCTGGCGAGTCCACCGAGTCTGCTTACGCTTGCCGGCGCATCCGAAGTCGCAAGAGCTCATCTGATTGGGAGTATGTGGAATTGGGAGACTTCAGAAAACCCATGAAGTTATTCTGATATTCCGTAAACAACAATGGGTATTCTGAATTCAGACCAGTCGGCCTGATATGTCTTCCTTCAGTTTAGGCTGTTGCCACACAAGAAGCCGGTTTTCGATTGATCATGCTTCTTCGAGTTAAATAATTAATATCTGCGAAGGAGTACGGTATGAATGATAATAGCGAGTCAGGACCCGTTGTAGAACAACCTGCGAATGTTATGCGTGAAGCATCGAGTTCATCCACTACGTCTGTGAGTGATATTTATACTCAGGCCACGGGTGTTAATCTGGACTTCGATTTTAACGCCAGGACGGGTCGGATTGAATCAAGTGTTGTTCTGGGTACAGTTAGCAGCGGCTTTGGGAGTCCAGTGACGTTTAACTATACAATGTCTTTGGGTGTTTCTAAGTATTATGGGTTTTCAGGTGGTGCTCAAAGTATAAGTAAACAGTTTGGCCTGAATATGCCAAGAATGTCTACCGGCGAAACCGGGCGCGTGCATTTTTCGAGCGGTTTGGTTGATAAGCAAACAGTCAGCGATGGATCGGTGTCATTAGAGACGCACCGAGAAGACGACGTAAACATTCAGAGGGTGTACAGTTCGGAAGGTGGCAGCCAGACTCTCCGGGGGGTGAAAGTAAGCCACATTAATGGCATTGTGGAATACTATGATGCTGAAGGCCGAATTAAGGAGATGCGCTCCGAATCCGGTCACGGTCTTAAATTTACTGTAGAGCACAATGCCTGGTTGGGTGCCGACATCATTACTCGAATTGAAGACGATGAAGGTCTCAATTGGATAACGGCATCAGTGTATCTGGATTCGTTAAGTAACGAACATTATATGGATGTTCTACAGCACGTGGACGGTGTAACCATCACTACCCGGGTTGTTCTTGTTGGAAACATTGGAGGAGAGGGAGGTACTCATAATAATATCCACGTCAAGAAAATCAGCTTGCCGGGGGATATGGCGCGATGGATTGAGTTTACATATGACGCAGGTTTTTCTGCTGGCCAATTCATCAAAAAGGTTTCGCTGCCAACAGGGCAGTTCATCAAGGTGTCCAGGCAGACCACTCTTAAATTTTCCGATACGCAGACGCTCTCCGTCGGTTCACGCGTAGAGAGAGGTTTTGAAGTCGACGGGGCAGAGAATGTAACCAGTGTTGTTAGTTATACGTATGGCGCCGATGATGATTCCAAGAATTTTACAGGCTATAAGGTGTTTCGCACCATGGAAGCCTTGGTGGATAACTGCTCCACCTTGGCAGAGGACTACACCTATACCGTAGTGGCAACCCATGACAAGTCAAAAGTTACCACGGTCTATAATCGCTTTCACTTGCCGGTATCCTGTACCACCGTCGAGATTGCTCCCCTAGAAGAAGTACGCTTTATCCAGTGCATTGTGACTGCATACACCTATCCCATTGAGGCAGGTGCCATTGACGTGCAGCCCGCTAATTTTTCCCGATGGACAAAGATGACGGTGGATTATCAGCGCATCGATAATTCAAATAAGGTGGTTGAGCGAACTCGTCGTGAACAAGCCAGCCGGACGTTTGATGTGTATGGGAACTTAACCAGCCAGACTCTGGCGTCCGGGATAAGGCACGAATATGCCTACTATGCTAAAAATTCCACCGAGGCGGCCGGTTGCCCAGCCAGTCCCTATCTCAGGTTCCTGAAAAGTAAAACCACTTATCCCGCGTCGAATTTGCCTGCGCCAGCGGGCGGGAATCAGATCGAGTCTTACACGTACACCGCAATTACAGGCAACTCTTATACCCATCCTCTTGATGGCAGTACTGTCACCCCTTCGATGACGCTGAAAAAAACCGACGTAGTTAACGGTATGACCGTTGCCAGTTATTCCTACATCACTACTCGATCAACCCCCTTCTTGTTGGGCGCTCTTAACGAAACCACTTCCTTTCGTAACAGCGTGGAAAATAAAATTTCTGTTTCGTGGTCGCTGAGCACTTATGAACAGTGGCGCGTTGTTGAAGCGACTTCGTATATTTCCGCAACCGGGCAGACAGGGAACACATTTGCAGGCAGTGCCAAATTCAGCCCATTGTCAGGACTGGTGTATGAGGAAGAGGACTCTGCACGTTGTAATACGGTATTTGGTTATACTGCGACGCGTCGCTTGCGTAATACCAAGAAATACTTCAGTACCTCCAGTGAAGAGGTCGAAAGCTACGAATTTCGTTATTGGAGCAAGGCATTTCGAACCCATGAGACTACGCCCTTGGAGTACCGTAATACGTACACCAATCGAGTCAAGGTTACGTCCAGCACGGGCAAGATCACTTGCTGGCATTTCGACCATGAGGGTGAGCCGGTTTTTATCAGCCATGGCGACAGTGATGACTTTACTCAAGTCGCGACAGTGACTGAATATGACAGAAGTAATGGTGTGGCAGAAGTTATTCGGCACAAGAACATTGACGTATGTAACTACGTCGCCCACCAACTCAACCCTCAAATCGGTGACGGCGATCACCACCTACGAACATCGGTTGTTTGGCACTGCACGAGTCGTCAATCCTGATGGCACGGCCTTAAACTTCAAAGTTGACAAGTCTGCGACTCCTTTTACGACCACCGTGCACTCCGATGCCGCCCCGGATATCAAGAGTGTCCAGCGGTTTAACGGATTTGGCGATGTATATGAAACACAATTCATTTATCCGACAGGTGCTGCCGATGGCCTCCCAACCACTGTAACGACAAGCTCTAATACGTATGATGGCTACGGACGGATGATCACGTCCGCTGCGGAGGGCACCACGACAAACTTCACGTATGATCAATTTGATCGCATCACGAAGCACGTGTGCGGTGAAGAGACGATGGAATACACCTATGGCGATAATCTGGCTACCGTCAGCGAACTGACCCGTATCCAAGCCAGTTACAAACGCGCAGGCAGTGCTGCTGTCACCCTGATGGACGCTACTCGTACATTTGATAATTTCGGTCGAATCATTGAACAGCAAGAGCCAAACTATGACTCTACAGGGACGCGCAAAGTTACCAGGACGATGCGCTATAGCAGTCCTACGGAGCAGGTTCCTTCCAAGGTAACTACTGGTGGCGGAAGAATCGACTACATTCACGCCACAACGGGGCTGCTGGATGGATTTCGTCTCACAAACGCCTCTGATTTTCCGGGGCAAGCGCACGGCGCTCTATACGATGCTGTTTCGAAACGGATTACTGGCGCGACGTCTTACAAGCGCGTTAATAATGCTGATACAGAGTACGTCACGCATAGTTACGAATACGATGATTTTGGTACGGCCAAAACCATAACGACCCTGTTTGGCATAAACACCACTGGGGCTAAAACCCTGAATAGGTTTTCCAGGTTTTTCACGAAGGTGGAAAGCACCGAGTTACAGGATCATCTTGGAAGTCGTATTTGCAAAGAAAGCAATATATATGACGCTATGGGCAGGCTGACCAGAAAAGAGTTTGTCACAGCCGGAACGCTAAGCTTTCACGCGACAATCTCCTATTATCCTGTTGCGAAAAATGATTCAAAGTCTGGAAAGCCACGTGATATTAAAGTCGCAGACACCACCACAACGCTGGATATCCTGCGTATTGATTTTGAGTACGATCAGTTCGGAAATGAGAGCGATCGCCGGGTCCGAGTGATGGTCGCTGCGAATGAACACGAGGCGCTGACGTTTAATCAAGTCACCGGTCATAACGGTAATGCTAGCAGTCGCACGATTTCGCATAAGGTTGGGGCTAGCGGGCCGCGCAAGAGCGTAAAAACTGATTACGAATACACGACCAGCAAGAAATACTTGAGTAAGTCTACAGTTACAGAGGGGAGCGAAACATACGATGTTCGATATGAGAAAACTGCATTTGCGGCCCTGGGTGGTATATCACACAATCTCCCCGGTACCGCGCTAAATGTCGAGTTTACTCGGCATTCTGATCAGCCTAGCAATATGATCAATCGCATTAATGCCAATGAAAATCGCACTTTTGCCTATGACGCTAATGGTAATGTTAACTCTGTTTCGATCGTCAAGAGCGGTACCACAAGCTCAACGACAACCAGGAGTATGAAGTTCAATGCGATGAACCAGCTGATTATGGTTTCCAAAGATGGCGTGGATGTTGCGAGCTATGACTATGACTTTTTTGGGAAGCTGGTAAGAATTACCGATTTGGTTAACAACAAAACCCGTTGTCTGTTGTACGGAGCAGATGGCTTGATGGGTGAGATCGGTGGCACAGGCGACAATATTGCACGAACGTTCTACGTTAATGTGGGTGGCGTCTGCATTGGTCGATATGTGCAAAAAGTAACCGGCCAGTCTTCCGTTCTTGAACTTTTCGCCACTGACCCCGGTGGTACTGTTCATGCGGTTCACACGTATGTGAACGGTGCAATAAATCTCGATAACGCTGTTAATTTTACTTATCTGGACGACGGTCTCCGCTCTTCAAGTGCAAGTCACGACCAACTCGACTGCCCTATCGGCTTTAAAGGGTATTTCATTGACTCGGCTACCGGTTGTTACATTCTTGGCGATGGTTTCCGTTTTTACGACCCCGTCATGCGCCAGTTCTGGTCTGTTGACAGCATTTCACCGTTTGGCGGCGCGGGCCCAAACCGCTATCACTACTGCGGCATGGACCCGATTAACCGTTCCGACCACTCTGGCAATGATTGGGGTTGGGGGGGACGTTTAAATCGGCCCTGGTGGCAGCGCTGGGGGTGGGTATTGGCTGAGACCCTGATCGGAGCCGCTGCAGGCGCCTTGACAGGTTTCTTGATTGGTGGCCCGGCGGGCGCTGTCGCGGGGGCCATTGCCGGCGGTGTAGCGTCTGGCTTGGGCGCGAGTTTAAAGGCAGCGGCAGAGGAGGTCATTCTTGCGGACTCTGCATCTGTAACCGATCCGACGAGAGGGGCTTATTACATCCCGCCACTGGCCACTCATTTAGACAACGCTGGTTATGGGGTTCAGTTGGGCGCCATGTTTGGCGGCAATGTGGCAGCTTCTGCTGTTGGCAAGCCTTCCTTGGTGAGCCGGGTCGGTCAAGGCGCCGCATCGTCGGCGGCGACTACGGGCTCCAGAGCTGGCTCTACGGGGGCTAAGGCAAGTAGCTTGTCTTCCGTGGCATCCGGTGGAAACCATGCCAAATCGGGGCCTGTCCGTGCATTACCTGGCATGAGTGGCAGCAACGTACGCTCGAGTTTGCAAAAGCACGCCACGACGGGAGGTTTTAAAGGATACCAAGTGACGATGGAAGGTCAGTCACACACCATCCATCTGAGCAAGACAAGGACCATTGGTAAAAATACAAGCAAACAAATGGCGAGTTCGTATTCTGGCGGTCCGAGTAAATCCATACATACGCTCAGTGGCGCACACGGAAAGCTGAATGGTCATGTCGGGGAGGCCGTGTACGATTTTTTTAAGGAGGAGGAAGCTTTCGCAGGCGTTATGCGCAACTTGGCTGCAAAGCATGGCGCTCCTGCACCTCAAATCACTCACACCCACATTGGGCGGGGGCGTTGGCAGACGAGTACAATGTGGGCACAGCAGGAACTTGAAAACGCTCCGATAAAGGCGGATTCGGTCATCTATGCCTTCTGCCACAGTGGCCTGAATAACGAACTCAGGGCAGCGCTTGGTATCAAGAAGATATGGGCACCATGGCGCTGGCATGGTTCGATTGGGTAACCTTAATGTCTAGTTCTTAAACAGGTTTACACCTGTTTCACCCCAACGCCCGATGCGCCGCATCGGGCGTTTCGTACTTTAAAGACATGTGTGGCTGTACTCCCACAGGGGAATTGAGTCTGAACCCAGTCCAGTGTGTGAGCGAGTCGGTTCCAGGCGGCGTTCCTACGAGGGCTTGTTGACAGGTTTCTTAAGCCTGCCACGCCCCGGCATTTACCAGATTCTTCGGCCGTTTCCCCGCCAACGCCATCAGCAAATTATCCACCGCGCACCTGGCCATCGCTTCCCGAGTCTCATGCGTCGCCGACCCCATGTGCGGCGTCGCCACCACGTTGTTCAACGTCAACAGCGGCGAATCCGTGTCGAGCGGCTCACGCTCAAACACATCCAGCCCCGCACCCCGAATCTGTCCCGCGCGCAGCGCTGCAATCAGCGCAGATTCGTCCACCACCTTGCCCCGGGAAATGTTGATGAAAATACTCTCCGGGCGCATCAGAGCGAACTCTTCAGCGCCAATCAACCCTTCGGTTTCAGCCGTCAGTGGCAAGGTCAGGCAAATGAAATCCGCCTGCTGCAATAACTCCGTCAGGCTTCTGTACTGCGCATTGAAACGCTGTTCCACCGCCGGTTTCGGGGAATGGCTGTGATAGATCACCGGCATGCCAAACCCGAAATGCCCGCGCTGCGCCAAGGCCTCGCCGATGCGGCCCATGCCGATAATCCCCAGCGTCTTGCCGTGCACATCGGTGCCGAAATGCACCGCACCGATATTGCGCTTCCACTGGCCGCTGCGAACCATGTTCGCCAGGTCCACCACACGCCGGGCGGTCGCCAGAATCAGTGCGAAACCGGTGTCCGCAGTCGTTTCAGTCAGCACGTCCGGCGTGTTGCTGAGCAGGATGCGGCGTTCGGTGAGGTAATCGATGTCGTAGTTGTCGACGCCGACGGAGACGCTGGCGATGGCTTCGAGATTCGGCGCCAGGTCCAATAATTCTGCGTCCAGTTTCAGACTCGCGCCAAGCAAACCGTGGGCGCGGGGCAGGGCCTCACGCAATTGTGCGAGGCCCTCCGGGTTGAGGTTGTCGATCAGCGTCACCTCGGTGTGCTCATGCAGGCGAGTCATGAGCAACGGCGAGAGTTTCTTGTACAGCACAACCTGCTTTTTCATCGTCATGTTCTCAATTTCAAATCAAGGGTGAGCAGCCACTGGATGTTGTGCAGCTGCCTTCTCCACAACCCGGTCACTGGCGCCGGGCTTGAGGAAAATCGTCAGCACCACCGAGAGCATTAACGCGCCGCTCATCAGCAAATACGAAGCGCCCGGCGATCCGGTGCTGCTGTTCAAATAACCGACCAGATACGAACCTCCAAACGAACCCAGCGCCCCCATGCTGTTGATCAGCGCCATGGCGCCCCCGGCGACGTTGGCCGGAAGAATCTCCGGGATGATCGCGAAAAACGGCCCGTAAGGCGCATACATGCAGGCGCCAGCAATCACCAGCAGGGTGTAGGACCACCAGAAATGTTCGGCGCCCAACGCGTAAGAGCCGTAGAACGCGATGGAGGCGATCAGCAGCGGCGGCCAGACGAAGCGTTTGCGCTTCTGCAATTTGTCCGAACCCCAAGACACCAACAGCATGCCAATCACGGCGGCCAGATACGGCAGCGCCGACAGCCAACCCGCCTCGATCATGTCCATCTGCGCGCCAGCCTTGAGGATCGACGGCAGCCACAACACGAAGCCGTAAACCCCAATGCTCCAGCAGAAAAACTGCAAGGCGAGGATGATCACCTTCGGCGAGCGAAAGGCTTCGGCGTAATTTTTCACCGCTTTGATGCCGACCTGTTCGGCGGCGAGGGCGCTTTCCAGGTCCAGCTTCTCTTGATCACTGAGCCACTTGGCCTGTGCCGGACGGTCATCGGCCAGACGCCACCAGATAAACGCCCACAGCACCGCCGGCAACCCTTCGATGATGAACATCCAGCGCCAGCTGAAATGCTGCACCAGATAACCCGACACCACCGACATCCAGAGCATGGTCACCGGGTTGCCGAGGATCAGGAAGGTGTTGGCGCGCGAGCGTTCGGCACGGGTAAACCAGTGGCACAGATAGATCAGCATCGCCGGCATGACGGCGGCTTCAACCACGCCGAGCATGAAGCGGATAACGATGAGCCAGTAGGCGTTGGAGACGATCCCGGTCAGCGTCGCGAGGCCGCCCCAGAGAATCAGGCTGACGAAAATCAGCTTCTTGACGCTGTGTTTCTGCGCATAGATCGCGCCGGGCACCTGAAAGAAAAAGTAACCGAGAAAGAACAGCGCGCCGAGCATCGATGACAGGCCGGGCGTGATCATCAGGTCGGCGGCCATGCCCGAGGCGGCGGCGAACCCGTAGTTGGCGCGGTCCAGATACGCCAGGCTATAGGTGATGAACACGATGGGCATGATGTACCACCAGCGGCGGGTGGGGAGTGAAGCTGTTTTCATGATGGTGCTCCTGAGCTTGTTGTTTTTGTCGCAGCAGGTAACGGGCTAAATCTTCAGTGACTGTGCGGGCCTCATCGCGAGCAAGCCTTGCTCCTACAGGTCCTGTAGGAGCAGAGCTTGCTCGCGATTGACGCCCTCAATTTCAGCGGACATTTCAAGTCGGGTCGGCAAACCTTCCATATCCCCCCGACTCTGCACCGCGCGGCTACCAATCCAGTTGGCACGCCGCACCGCGTCGGCAACGCTGTGGTTTTCCAGGAGTGCGCTGATCATGCCGACGGCAAAACCATCACCAGCGCCGACAGTATCGACCACGGTTGCCACCGGCACACCGGCGACAAATCCCTGATCTACAGGCGTGCGGTAATACGCACCTTGCGGGCCCAGCTTGATCGCCACCGCTTCAGCACCGAGATCAAGGTAAAACGCCGCAATATCCGCCGGGTCTTCAAAACCGGTCAGCAAGCGACCTTCACTCAACCCCGGCAGCACCCAATGGGCGAGGGCGGCAAGGCGGTTGATCTCGGTGATCATTAACCGTTCGCTGGCCCACAGGCTCGGGCGCAGGTTCGGGTCGAAGGACACACTGCGCCCGGCATGGCGCATGCGGGTCATCAGTTCGAAAGACATCTCCCGAGCAGACGCAGACAACGCTGGCGCAATGCCGGTGGCATGCAAGTGGCGTGCATTGAGCAGTTGCGGGGTAATCGACTGCACCGACAAATGACTGGCCGCCGATCCGCGACGGAAATATTCGACCGCCGGATCGCTGCCATCGTCGGTGCGGGACTTGAGCTGAAACCCGGTCGGGTGCGCCGTGTCGATGGCGACATGGTCGCAGTTCAGGCGTTCTTTGCGCAGCGTGTCGAGGACAAACCGCCCCAACGAATCGGCGCCCACCCGGCTCAACCACGCCACGTTGAATCCAAGCCGTGAAAGGCCAATCGCTACGTTGCTGTCCGCCCCGGCAATACGTTTGTGGAACTGGCCGACGTCGGCCAGATCACCACTTTGCTCGGCGACAAACATCGCCATGGTTTCGCCGAACGACAGAATATCGAACTCAGACATGCGCATTCTCCAACCGGAGTTGACCAAGGTGGGCGAGGGTGGCGACGTGTTCCCGGGTCAGTTGCACCAGGTCATCGCCTTGCAGCGGATATTCCACCGCCCGCATAACGCCTTGGGTCATGTGCCGCAGCAGTTCTTCCCACAAATGCACGTCGCTGGCCGTCGGGGGGATGGCGACCAGTTTACCGTCGGCGCGGCGTGTCACGGCTTTGCAGTGCACGTAACCGACATGCCGACCGAGTAACCGCGCGGCGCTCGCGGCGGACTGGTCCTGCCATTGCCAGTTGCCGATGTCGAAGGTCATTTTGATCGGTAACGGGTGTTGCTCGACTTCGCCGAAAAAGCGCTGAAACGGTTCGATGCGGCCGCCGTGCAAGGTCTGGTCGTTTTCCACCAGCAACTGCACTGGGCTCTGAGCGAGGACGCGACTCAATGCCTGAAGATCATTGTTGTCGGTGAAGTAACCCAAGGAGACTTTCAGCCATTTCGCGCCGAACGTTTCGGCACGCTCAAGGGTAGTGAACAGTTCAGGATTGGGCTTCGACTGGCCGGCCAGCCACAGTTCCATCGGCGAGGAATAGATACTTTCCAGACCTTGGGATCGGCAGTCATCAGCCAGTTGCAGCGGGTTTTCATCCGTCAGCAACTCTTCGCGCCACTCAATTTGCGTGGCGCCGGCAGCGGTCAGTACGTCGATAAAACTGCCTTGGCCGCGTTGGCGCACGAGGTCCGCGCCGTAGCTGGACAGGCTGATGGAAACGGGTGGTTTATTCATTGTTTTACACCTCTGAAACCGGTTTCATTTTTGTTCAAAAAAATGGCTGCTTAAGTGATGGTGTTTCTGCGGGCCTCTTCGCGGGCAAACCCGCTCCTACAGGGGCTGTGGCGTTCACAAAACGTAGGAGCGGGCTTGCCCGCGAAGAGGCCGGAAAATTCACTGAAGATTCCCAAGGGTCGACCCCCGCACAATCAACCGCGCCGAAAAATCCAGGGTCCGCACCGCACCGACATCCCCGCGCAACCGCTTGAGCAAACACTCAAACGCACTCGCACCAATTTCCTCCGTCGGCTGGGCAAGTGCGGTAATCCCGCTACCCACCAACGGATACCAATCCAGGTCATCCAATGCGATCAGCCCCACGTCCTCAAACAGATTGCATTGCAGTTCACGCAACGAATGAGTGCTGGCCAGCGCTGCAATGCCATTGGCACAAAACAATGCTTTCGGGCCGGGGCCAGGAGAGTTCAAGAACGTTTTCAACTGCATGGTCAGCTCGCTGCCAGTCTCGATCACCGTACCTTTGAATGCCGGGCGTTTCGCGATCAGGGACTCGAAACTGCTCACTCGCTCGATCCGCGCGCTGGTACCGTCAAGCGGTTCGGTCACCATCAGCACATCGCGATAACCGCGTTCCTGCAAATGGGCGAGTGCCATTTCCACCGCCGCCGGGTTGTCCAGCCCGACCAGATCGCTCTCCAACTGTTTGACCTTGCGATCCACCAGCACCAACGGCATTTCACGATGCAACTCGCGCAGCTCGTCGCGGTGATGGCCCAGGGTGTTCACGATCAAACCTTCGATGTTGTACGAGCGCAGCAATGCCAGGTGCTGGCGTTCCTGCTCGTCATCGCGGTCGGTGTTGCACACCACCAAGCTGTAGCCGTGTTGACGGCAAGCGGTTTCCACCCCGTGCATCACGGCAATCGAATAAGGGTTACGGATGTCGGCCACCAGCATGCCGATCAGGCGAGTGCGCCCGCGTTTCAGACCGCGAGCCATCTGGTTGGGGCGGTAGCCGAGTGTGGCAATCGCCTGCTCGATGCGCAGGGCAGTGGCATCGGAGAGCAGGGCGCGGTCGTCGCCGATGAAGCGCGAGACGCTGGCCTTGGAGACACCGGCGTGTTCGGCGACGTCGAGCATGGTCACGCGGCTGCGCTGGGCGGCGGAGAAGTCGTTCACGGAGTTGGGCCTTGTTTTTGTTTTTGATCTTGTGCTTCTGAAACCGGTTTCAGTAAGCGCCAAAAGCAGCTTCTTCGTCAAGTTTGATTGTGGACGAGATTACGTAAAAACCGACAGGTGGTCATTAAGCCTGTCAGATATGACAGTAGACCACTCGATAAAAGTCGCGCTTAATTATTTCAAATGAAAACCGAAAAATTTGAGCTTATCGAGATATTGAACGTGTCTTGACAGGGAGCGTTTATGGCAACTTCCAATAAAAGAAATAAGAAGGTAGACAATTCGTCGTTGTCAGCAGGTGTTCACGATTATGACGCACCTGAAGTTGTTGGGGTAGATATTAACGATCCGGAAGGACAAGTGCCTATAGAGCTAATTACCAAGGGATTAGAGGTGGTCGTAAAGCGGTGGGACAATTATCCGGATAAACCGCCAAGGAAGGACCGCTTAAGGGTGATCTGGGAGTTTGCTGGCACTGTCAAATTGGTGTTTGATGAGCTGGTCTATCCGGTCCCGCCAGAGCAGATAATTGTAAAAATTGACCCTGGTTTATTGACGGAAGATGGCATCGCATATGTAAGCTATGAAGTGTTGCTGGAGGATATCAATATTATTCCTTCTGCAAAGCGAAAATTGACTATAGACAGTGTACTAGTTGATCTTCTCGAGCCCGGATTTCCAAGTGCCAATTCTCAAGGGTACCTGAATTGTTATACCGATAATCCCCCGTTGTGGAAGGGGGTCCGAGTAAAAGTGCTACCCGATCCAGGCTTTGCACGTGGAGATGTGCTTATCGTCCATTGGGAAGGTTATAAAAGCCTTAATGGTAGTGGGCCGCCCATCAGTAACACCTATAAGCAGATACGCAAGACAATATCGACACAGGAAGAGTTGGATAACGGTGTCGAGGTGTTGGTTGAACCCTTTGTACCTCACATTGAACCAATGATAGATGACGCGTCTGCGCTTTCTCGGTACTCCTTGGAAAGAAATGGTCGGATAGTAAGAAAGTCAAAAATTGGACTGGTGCGTATTGATAGAACTATTCCAGGGGAGTGGGATGTCTGTGGGCCACCTTAAAGGATATTGTGTTTTTGGCAAGTTGAGTGTCGAAGAGTGGTTGCTCGGGAATAATTAATTAATGGAGTGATGAAAAATGAATAAGTTGACTAATGCTGGATCCCGAGTGAATCGTCCTGCCGGTTTCCGGCGGCGTATGCCGGGGGTTTTGGCGGAAAAAGCACCAGAAGTCCCGGGGGTTCTTGCGGATGGAACACTACCGGTAACCCTCATACCTGTGGGAAGTCCATTGTCAGTAATAATTCCGAAGTGGGACAATGAACAAGAAGATGACTATGTTGAATTCAGAATTATTAAGGATGCCCCACCTACAGATCCTTTCAGCGATGGAGCGATTGTGGAGGAAGGAGACGCTGGGCCAATTAATGGGCGCCCAGTTCAAGTAGAGGTAACACCGGATTGGTTGGTCGAGGACCCAAGCGTACCTGGACCCGCCACTTATTACATCTGGGCCGTCATCTATCTGGCGAATATCAACCCCATAGAAACCCTTCCCACCAAAATCATCGTGGACCGGACCGCACCGTATCAAAGCAAGACGACGGGTGTGAAAGCTCAACCTACAGTCGCAACTTGGCCAGTCGATTTATTAAACAACCCAATTAACGATAAATTTATTGAAAACAACCCCGGCGGGTTAGTGATGACAATCCCTAAGGGTTACGATAATCCTTTGCCGCCGCCTAATGGTGATACTTACAAGCTTTGGATGAGCGTAAGTTATTCTGCCACGCCGACATTTTTACCCGTTAGTTCGGGAGAGTTGCCAGCAGACGGAAAAGTCACGATTTCAATTGCTGAAGTAGCAAAACTGCTAGGGCAGTCGGTGTACGTCTGGTACCAACTCACTGATTTCGCGGGTAATACAAGTAACACTTCAGTGCCTGCAGGAAAGGCCGTGCAATTGTTGCCTCCTCCGGTGTTGAAAGCAATCACCGTTCCGAAGGCGGATCCTGTTATCAATATTCAGGATTGCGTCGAAGGTGTCACGGTCGAGATGGCAAGGGGGGACAACGTACAGGCTACTGACCATTACGTACTTCAATATGGAGACGTAATTATCTATGACGAAGAAGCCGGGACGGCGACGACGTTCTCGATACCGGTCAATAAAGATAATATCGCCGGGAAGTACAATGACGCAACAGGTGGCGATCAGCCAATAACGATTAAATGTAGTTTGTCGCGTGGACCTATCAAAGTGGGGAATGAGGTCACTGTCGATATTCTGGTGAATCTGGACTATGCGGGCCGATAAATCCGGAACATCCCAGCGTTGAAAACCCTGCAATGAAACCTGTGGAGGTTTACGGCGTTTTGGATTTGAAGGACGAACTAACACCCGAAGATTTTGAAAAAGCAGCGAAAATGACCATCCTTCTATGGGATGAACCCGGTAGGCAGCCAAAAAATGGACAAGAGGTTAGAGTTTACTTTGATGGCAAGTTTGTACTGCCTGTTATTTTTTTAAATGATGGTGATGAGGGGAAAGAGCTAACGCACTCACTTCCTTGGGATATCGTCAAAGACTCCGTGCCGGGCAGTGTCAAGGCATATTGGACTGTCTCTACAATTGGTGGTGTGAATACACCGGAATCGCCAAAAACAAAAGTTGCATTCAATGCCATTAAAATCGAACTGAAAGAGCCTGCGGTTGAGTTTTCACGTGCTGGGAAGATAGGTTGTCCTACCTTGGTTGCGCCTAATCATGAAATCAGCATTGTCGTGCCACCTAATCCTATCTACCTGCCAGAGGATGCAGAGGTAACAGTATTCTTCAGAGGTTATTCGGATTTTCCAGGCACTAAACCTAATCCTGATGCTGACCCCTTTAGTGTGCAGCATACTGTATTGGATACAGAAGTGACTACAGGGTTTAAGGTTCGCGTTTCGCCATTCAATCCTGTTATTAAATACTCGACCGCCAAGCCGGACGAAAGTGTGCCCGGTACTTACTCTGGTGCTGCCAAAGTGTGGTATGAAGTTAATATAGGTGGCTCGCCCACACCGACGCCCTCACTAGCGTCTGATTATGAAGTGATTCTGATCAGGACAGATTTTACATATTGTGATGGGACGAAATATGACGATGGTAAGCCATAGTTGACTCAAAACTGTGATTGGGGAGGGCTGGCGCCTTCCCCTTTTGCGCTTTTGTATGACTATCAAGGGCATCCCTAAATCCGGTGTATTTAGAGATTATTCCTACAGACCCTGGTTATTCAGGGCGATATTCTCGCCGCCCATTTACAGGGAGAGCGGTCGCTATTGCTCTCGAACTGGCCATTACAGAGAATCGCTATGTCACTCAGGTTAAAATACTCTTTTTTCTATTTGCCTTCGCGTTATGTTTTATTGGTTGTCATGCCGTTACTGGCCAACAATCAGGCCTTCGCCAGAACGCTTCTTCCAGGCGAAACCGCCGTTATTTCAAATCCTTCGCAAGGTGAAATATGGGCTGCCGGACGCGGTAGTTCTTTGACGATAAACGGGGGACGCACGCTCAGCATTGCTGCTAGCGGCGCGTCCTCTGTTGTTCTTAATGGCGTTACAACTACTGGCACTAGTGGGGTGAGTGCTGTTCAGATCACCAATAGCACTGCAGATATATTCGCGAGCACCATAGTGGGTAATCGAGTGGGGCTACAGGCTGCACGCACTGCCAACAGTTCGACCGGCTCGGTAGTCAATGTGAGCGACAGCGTTATTTCAGGCGTAATCGGAGGGGCCGCCGTTTCCTCCTACAGCATACTTAATCTTTCCAATACACGGGTCGAAGGCTCAGGGGCTGACAGTTACGGCCTTGCGTTGTTAGGGGGAAGTGCCAACGTTGCGGCCGATAGCCGCGTTGTGGGTGTACAAAACGGCGTAGTCTTTAAAGCAGACCCAACTGATACACAATCCAGTCAACTGGTCCTGAACCACTCGCAGGTCGAAAGTACTAGCGGTGCAGCCATTCTCGTCGATGTGCCGAGCATTTCCGGTTCGACGGTGCGGGTTGACGTCAACGATGGTTCGTCGTTAGTGGGGGGCAACGGTGTCATTTTTGATGTGAGAGGCGGTGCTGTCGCGACGATGAACGTCGATCGCAGCACTTTGTCAGGCGACATAGTGAGCGACTCTGCGAGCAGGACGTCTGTTGTCCTGAGTAATGAAGCGGTGCTCAGTGGGCGCATGGAAAATGTAGCCAATGTCACGATTAATCAAACTGGGCAATGGAATGTGACGGGTAGAAGCAACGTCGGTTCGCTGGAGATGAACGGTGGCACGGTGTCGATGCATTCAGCCGGTGGATTTTATCAGTTGAATCTCGACAGATTGGGTGGGAGCGGCGGCAATTTTGAATTGAAAACCGATTTTGCGACAGGTGAAACCGACAGCCTTAACATCAGTGGCGAGGCCTCGGGCACGCATAAACTAGTCGTCGCCAGTAGCGGAAAGGACCCCGCGAGCGGACAACCCATCACATTAGTTCATACGGGCGGCGGGGACGCGCAGTTCAGCTTGAGGGGCAACTCCGTTGATCTCGGAACTTTTAGTTACAAACTGGCAAGCAGTGGCAATGACTGGTTCCTCGACCCTACGACGAGCGTTGTGAGCCCTGGTGCGCGTTCAATTTTGGTTTTGTTTAATACGGCGATCCCTGTTTGGTACGGCGACTTGTCACCTGTTCACAGCCGACTCGGTGAATTGCGCGACAGTGAAGGTAAGGCCGGTTCGTGGGGACGGGTTTACGGGAAAAAATACAACGTGGCAGATGGCTCGGGGGTAGGATACCAGCAAACACAACAAGGATTCTCGTTAGGGGCTGATGCTCCGTTGCCCTTTGGTGATGAGCAATGGGTGATTGGTGTGCTGGCAGGACAGAGCCGGTCGAACCTGAACCTTGATTACGGCACTTCCGGTACGATCAATAGTTACTATTTGGGTACCTACGCCACGTGGATTGACAGGGCCAACGGTTACTACTTTGATGGCTTACTGAAACTCAATCACTATCGCAACGAGTCAAACGTTTCCTTGAGTGATGGAGAACGGGCCAAAGGCCACAACAATACCTCGGGCATAGGTTGGGAAAGCGAATTCGGACGACACATCATGTTTAACGACACCTCCTTCATCGAGCCGTTCGCCCGGCTTTCGGCAGTGGTTATTCAAGGAGATGACTTCAGTCTGGATAATGGCATGGAGGCCAAAGGCGATAGCGCCCGTTCTTTGTTAGGAAGTGTCGGGATGAGGGTCGGCCATTCATTCAACTTTGAAAAGGGTGTTTCGGTACAGCCGTATTTGAAGGGAAGTTGGGATCACGAGTTTGAAAAAAACAATGAAGTAAAAGTCAACAATACTGTGTTCAATAATAATCTGTCTGGCAGTCGAGCTGTATTGGGGGGCGGTCTTGCGGTATCAATGAGTGAGGCACTGCAAGGTCACGCAGAGTTTGATTACATCAACGGAAAAAATTTCGAGCAGCCTTACGGCTTTAGTTTGGGGTTGCGTTATCAATGGTAGCATTCGTTAATTACTAGATTGGCGACACCGGAGCAGCACACAGATGCATGCTCCGGTATTGTTTAGCCCTGCTTCCCAAGCACTAGAAAATCGAGGGTGTCTATTGCAAATGTTTCGCTGCCGTCGCTACCTGAATTGTCCATTTCAGCATTCAAATCCCCTGTAATTGAATTTGACTGCTCGTCGAACGTAAATCTTATAGTGCCACCAACGCTCTTGTGAGCCGTAGGCGTTACCGGGTCGGAGTAATCGACGTAATCGACATAAATATTGTTGTCGATTTTAGCCAGTTGGTGCGTACCGCCTTCCATATCAGCAGGGATGTAAATCCTTATCTCCTTATAAGTAAGATCGCTGGCTCTATCGTGCACGCGAACCACCAAACGTTCACCAATTGGATCAGAGTGAGACTCCTTTACCAGATTAAAAGAGGTCGCTTTATAAGCTAATCCATCCACTGTTCCTTCGAATCGGCTTTCCTGGTTGTTTCTGACTCTGGGTGCGAATACACGTTGCGCTGTTGAGGCCATGATGGGAATCTCCAATTTTGATAGAAGTTATCCTTAAACACTAGGTGCCTTTTACTGGCCTTATCATAGAAGCGCACAACATATGACTTTGTATACTGTCAAGATTGACAGGTATTAAGGAAGGGGCTGCTATCGCGCTTCAAAATCAATCATCAGAAAAGCCCCGCAGCGATGTTGATCGAAAACCCGAGAATCGCCGTATTGAACACAAACCCGAGCAACGACTGCGCCAGCACAATCTTGCGCATCTGCGGCGTTGCCACGCTGACATCCGCGGTCTGCACTGCCACGCCGATGGTAAAGGAGAAGTACAGGAAGTCCCAGTAATCAGGGTTATCCAGCCCCTCGGGAAAGAGTAACGCCAAGTCTTTGCCGTCCCATGTGTAAAACAAACGGGCGTAGTGCACGCTGAAAATCACCCCGATCAGCAGCCACGAACCGATGACGCTGAGCGCGGTAAAGCCGTAATGCAGCCACTTGCGGGTGGTGTCCAGGTCTGTGCTGCCAGCCAGTTCGTAGGTGATGGTGGCCAGGCTGGCAAGCGCTGCAATGCACACGACAAACAGGACCAGCCCGGCGTTTTCGTCTTCGATCTCGGCGATGCGCTTTACGTCTGGCGCCTTGGCGCGGGCTGCGAGCCACAGCATCAGGACCAGATAAGTCCAGACTCCGATATTCCAGCCGACGAGAATTTTACCAACGACTGTGTCGGCAGGAATCAGAATGCCTGCTGCGCCCCCTAGGAGGGTGGCGGCAGACAGGCGAGGGTGGGTGCGGGCGAGGAAGGGCATGGAGGCTCGATGCGTCATGGCTTTGCAAATACCTTAGCCCAGTGCAGCCGGCAGCGCGATCCACTAATGTGGGAGCGAGCCTGCTCGCGATGGCGGCTTAATAGCCGACATTGATGTTGAGTCTGATGGCCTCATCGCGAGCAGGCTCGCTCCCACAGTTAGTCCGTGTTGTGGGTTAGTGATCTTTATGGCGCTTACGGACCAGCTTCATTACCACAACAAAAAACACGGGCACAAACACCACCGCCAGCGTTGCCGTGATCATTCCGCCAATCACCCCCGTACCAATTGCCTGCTGACTCGCCGAGCTGGCCCCGGTGGCAATTGCCAATGGCACCACGCCGAGGATAAACGCCAGCGACGTCATTACAATCGGCCGCAGCCGCAAGCGCGCGGCTTGCAGTGTTGCATCGATCAGATCATGGCCTTCGTCATACAGGCTCTTGGCGAACTCAATGATCAGGATCGCGTTCTTCGCCGACAGGCCAATGATGGTGATCAGCCCGACCTTGAAAAACACATCGTTGGGCATCCCGCGAAGGGTCACGGCCAATACCGCGCCGAGCACACCCAGCGGCACCACCAGCAGCACCGAGGTCGGAATCGACCAACTTTCGTACAGCGCCGCCAGGCACAGGAACACGATCAGCAGCGACAGCCCGAGCAGAATCGGCGCCTGACTGCCGGACAAGCGTTCCTGCAACGACAACCCCGTCCATTCCTGACCCAATCCCGCCGGGCCAAGAGCAACCAGTCGCTCGATTTCCGCCATGGCTTCGCCAGTGCTGTGGCCCGGTGACGGTTCGCCGGAAATGGCGATGGCCGGGTAGCCGTTGTAACGGGTCAGTTGCGCCGGACCCTGGGTCCATTTGGCCTGGACGAAGGCCGACAATGGCACCATTTTTCCGGCGTTGTTACGCACGTGCATCTTCAGTAGGTCAGCCACCTGGCTGCGTTGATCGCCTTCGGCCTGCACCACTACCCGTTGCATTCGGCCCTGATTGGGAAAGTCGTTGACGTAGGCTGAACCGACGGCGGTGGACAGCACGTTACCGATGTCGGCAAACGACACGCCCAGCGCATTGGCTTGCTTGCGGTCGACTTCCAGTTGCACTTGCGGCGCTTCGGCGAGGGCGCTTTCGCGCACGTTCATCAGGATCGGGCTTTTCTCGGCAGCGGCGAGCAGTTCACTGCGTGCCTGCATCAGCGTGGCATGGCCGAGGCCGCCACGGTCCTGTAAGCGGAACTCGAAACCGCTGGAAGTGCCGAGGCCGTCAACCGGTGGTGGCAATACGGAAAAAACCACGGCGTCCTTGATCTGACTCAACGCGGCGTTGGCCCGGTCGGCAATCGAGCTTGCCGAATCGTGACTGCCGCGTTCAGACCAATCCGTCAGCGTGGCAAAGGCCAGTGCAGCGTTCTGCCCGCTGCCGGAAAAACTGAATCCGAGAATGATCGTGCTGTCGCCAATGCCCGGTTCCGTGGCGTTGTGCGCTTCAATCTGCTCAACCACCTGCACCGTCCGGTTCTTGCTTGCACCGGGTGGCAGTTGAATGTCGGTGATGGTGTAACCCTGGTCCTCGACCGGCAGGAACGAGGAGGGCAGGCGACTGAAACAGACACCCAGGCCGATCAGCAGCACGCCATAGATCAGCAGGTAACGCCCGCTGCGCTTCAGTGCGCAGGCGACCCAGCCTTGATAACGTTCGGTCAAACGCTCAAAACCCCGATTGAACCAGCCGAAGAAACCGATTTTCTCGTGATGCTCACCCTTGGCAATCGGCTTCAGCAGCGTCGCGCACAACGCGGGGGTCAACGTCAGCGCAAGGAATGCCGAGAACAGGATCGAGGTGGCCATGGACAACGAGAACTGCCGGTAAATCACCCCGACCGAACCCTGCATGAACGCCATCGGAATAAACACTGCCACCAGTACCAGCGTGATTCCGATGATCGCTCCGGTGATTTGCTTCATGGCCTTGCGCGTCGCCTCCTTGGGCGACAGACCCTCGGTGGCCATGATTCGCTCGACGTTTTCCACCACCACAATGGCGTCGTCCACCAGAATACCGATGGCCAGTACCATGCCGAACATGGTCAGCACGTTGATCGAGAAGCCCAGCGCCAACATGGTCGCAAACGTACCCATCAGCGCGACCGGTACCACCAGCGTCGGGATCAGCGTATAGCGGATGTTTTGAAGGAACAGGAACATCACCGCAAACACCAGCAGCATCGCCTCGCCAAGGGTGTAAACCACTTTGGTGATCGAAACCTTGACGAAGGGCGAGGTGTCGTACGGGATCTTGTATTCCACGCCGGCCGGGAAGTAGCGCGACAGTTCGTCCATCTTCGCCCGCACCAACGTGGCGGTGCTCAAGGCATTGGCGCCTGGCGCCAGTTGCACGCTGACAGCGGTCGACGGCTTGCCGTTCAGGCGGGTGGAGAAGTTGTACTCCTGGCTGCCGATCTCGACCCGAGCCACGTCGCCAATGCGCACGGTCGAACCATCAGGGTTGGCCTTGAGGACGATGTCGGCGAACTCTTCCGGCGTCGACAACTGGCCCTTCACCAAAATGGTCGCGGTGATTTCCTGGGTGTTGCGCGTCGGCAGGTCGCCGATGCTGCCAGCGGACACCTGCGCGTTTTGCGCGACGATGGCGGCGTTGACGTCGGCCGGGGTCAGGTTGAAACCGATCAGCTTCTGCGGGTCGATCCAGATGCGCATGGCTCGTTCAGCACCATACAACTGCGCCTTGCCGACGCCGTCCAGACGCTTGATCTCGCTCATCACATTACGCGCCAGGTAATCGCTGAGCGCCACGTCGTCGAGCTTGCCGTCACTGGAGGTGAGGGTGACCAGAAGCAGGAAACCTGCGGAAACCTTCTCGACTTGCAGGCCTTGCTGATTGACCGCTTGCGGGAGACGGGACTCCACCACTTTCAGGCGGTTTTGCACATCGACCTGGGCCATTTCCGGGTCTGTACCCGGTTGGAAAGTGGCCTTGATGGTGGCGCTGCCCAGGCTGCTTTGGGACTCGAAGTACAGCAAATGATCTGCGCCGTTAAGCTCTTCCTCGATCAGGCTGACCACGCTTTCGTCCACGGTCTGCGCCGAAGCGCCCGGGTACAAGGCGTAAATTTCGATTTGCGGCGGAGCGACGTCGGGGTACTGCGCCACTGGCAACTGCGGAATGGCCAATGCACCCGCAAGCAGGATGAACAAGGCAACCACCCAGGCGAATACCGGGCGATCAATAAAGAACTGCGGCATAAAAAAGCGTCCTGCTTACTGCCCGGAAACCTGGGCAAGTGGAAGAGGGGAACTGTCGATCTGGACCTGCTCGCCGGGGCGTGCGTGTTGCAGGCCTTCAATGACGATGCGGTCGCCAGGCTTGAGACCGCCGGTGACGATCCAGCGATCGTCCTGCACTGCACCCAGTTCAACCGGTTGCAGGCCGACGCGCTGCTCGGTGTCCAGCAGCAACACGTGAGCAATACCGGCGCTGTCACGCTGGATCGCGCGTTGCGGCACGCTGATGCCCTGCTGGTTCACTGCTTGTTCCAGGCGCACACGCACGAAGCTGCCGGGCAGCAGGTCGAGGTCCGGATTGGGGAATTCGCTGCGCAGGATGATCTGGCCAGTACCGGGGTCGACAGTGATGTCGGTGAACAGCAGCTTGCCGGGCAGTGTGTAGAGGCTGCCGTCATCCTGAACCAACGTGGCTTTGGCCTGGCCTTGGCCGACTTGCTGCAACTGGCCGGAACGGAAGGCGCGGCGCAGGTCGTTGAGTTCGCGGGTCGACTGGGTCAGGTCGGCATGAATGGGGTTGAGCTGCTGAATCAGCGCCAGTGGCGTGGTTTCATTCTGCCCGACCAGTGCGCCTTCGGTCACCAGCGCACGGCCGACGCGACCGGAAATAGGCGCGGTGACGGTGGCGTAGCCGAGGTTGAGTTTCGCCCGCTCCACGGCCGCTTTGTTGGCGGCGACGTCAGCGGCGGTTTGCCGGACGTTGGCACGGGCGTTGTCGTAATCCTGGCCGCTGATGGCGTTGCCTTCGATCAGCTGGGCATAGCGCTGCTCTTGCAGCCGGGCCTGGAACGCATTGGCCTCGGCCTTGCGCAACGCCGCTTCGGCGCTGTCCAGGTCGGCCTTGAAGGGTGCAGGGTCGATGCGGAACAGCACGTCGCCTTTTTTCACATCACTGCCTTCATTGAAGGTGCGTTGCAGCACGACGCCGGCGACACGGGCGCGGACTTCGGCAATCCGTGGCGCGGCAATCCGCCCACTCAATTCGCTGGTGATCGACAAGGGCCGGGCTTCGATAGTTTCAATACGTACGGTGGCCAGCGGCGCTTGTTCTTCGGCGTTGGAGGACTTGTCACACGCGCTCAGCGTCAGCGCCAGTGCAAGCAGGCCGAGCGTGGCGAGCAGATTCTTTGACATGGAAATACCCCAATAATGACCACCCGCATCCTACGGGGAGCCGACGAGGGTAGCGGTGAAGCTTTGTTGGTGCTGTGTGAAATTGTGTAAGGGTTTTACTCAGGCGGGGGTGAGGGTGTATATCCTTTGCAGCTTGATTACTTTTGCGAAGCTGAGGCCGCCTTCGCGAGCAAGCCCGCTCCCACATTAAACCGAGTTCTTCCAGCAGGATGCGGTCGAATGTGGGAGCGGGCTTGCTCGCGAAGAGGTCGGCCCTGTCGCCACAGCACTTTCTGGAAACACCCATGCCCAACATCCTCCTGGTCGAAGACGACTGCGCACTCTCCGAACTGATCGCCAGCTACCTGGAACGCAACGGCTATTCGGTCAGTGTGATCAGCCGCGGCGATTACGTGCGTGAGCGCGCGCGGGTCAATCCGCCGGACCTGGTGATCCTCGACCTGATGCTGCCGGGCCTCGATGGTCTTCAAGTCTGTCGCTTGCTGCGAGCGGATTCAGCGACGCTGCCGATCCTGATGCTCACTGCCCGCGACGACAGCCACGACCAGGTCCTGGGCCTGGAAATGGGCGCCGACGACTACGTCACCAAGCCCTGCGAACCCCGCGTCCTGCTGGCCCGCGTGCGCACGTTGTTGCGGCGCAGCAGCCTTGGCGAACCGCAGACCGCCAACGACCGCATCCTCATGGGCAACCTGTGCATCGACCTGTCCGAGCGCACCGTGACCTGGCGTGAGCAACCGGTCGAACTGTCCAGCGGCGAATACAACCTGCTGGTGGTGCTGGCCCGTCATGCCGGCGAAGTGCTGAGCCGCGACCAGATCCTGCAACGCCTGCGCGGCATCGAATTCAACGGCACCGACCGTTCGGTGGACGTGGCAATCTCAAAGTTGCGGCGCAAATTCGACGACCACGCGGGCGAGGCGCGCAAGATCAAGACCGTGTGGGGCAAGGGTTACCTGTTCAGCCGTTCCGAGTGGGAATGCTGAGACGATGTTCAGGATTCTGTTTCGCCTCTACCTGGTGACCATTGTCTCGTTCAGCGCGGCGATCTACCTGGTGCCAGACCTGGTGATCAAGGTCTTTCATGAGCGCTTCGTCACCTACAACCTCGACTTTTCGCGCGGCTTGCAAACCCTCATCGTTAAACAGTTCCACGCTGTGCCCGAAGCGCAGTGGCTAGCGCTGGCGGTCGAGATGGACAAGGAATTCGCCCCGCTGCACATCGTATTGACGCGCAATGACGACCCCGATTTCACCCTGTACGAGCGCGAACGCTTGCAACGTGGCGAGAACGTGGTGCGCATCGGCGACTGGGGCTGGCGCACCTTGGCCGTGGCACCGCTGAACGAGCAATTGGTCGTCCGAATGGTTGTGCCCCCGGACCCAATGGACGTCAGCCTGTTGTACTGGAGTATCAACGTGCTGATCGGTGCGACCATGCTCGCGTGCCTGCTGCTGTGGCTGCGTCCGCACTGGCGCGACCTGGAGCGCCTCAAAGGCACCGCCGAGCGTTTCGGCAAAGGCCACTTGAGTGAGCGCACGCAGATTTCCCGACACTCCAACATCGGCAGCCTGGCCAACGTCTTCGACACTATGGCCGGCGACATCGAAAACCTGCTGAATCAGCAGCGCGACTTGCTCAACGCGGTGTCCCACGAACTGCGCACGCCGCTGACCCGCCTGGATTTCGGCCTGGCCCTGGCGCTGTCCGACGACTTACCCGAGGCCAGTCGCGAGCGCTTGCAAGCGTTGGTCGCGCACATCCGCGAACTCGATGAGTTGGTCCTGGAGTTGCTGTCCTACAGCCGCTTGCAAAACCCGGCACAGTTGCCGGAGCAGGTTGAAGTGTCGCTGGATGAGTTTATCGACAGCATCCTGGGGAGCGTTGATGAAGAACTGGAATCACCGCAGATCGTGATGGATGTGCGGCTTCACGGCCAACTCGAACGCTTCACGCTTGACCCGCGCCTGACCGCCCGCGCAATTCAGAACCTGCTGCGCAATGCCACGCGCTATTGCGAACAGCGCATTCAGATCAGTGTGCAAGTGTCCGCGAAGGGCTGTGAGATTTGGGTGGATGACGATGGGATCGGCATTCCGGATGACGAGCGGGAGCGGATCTTTGAGCCGTTTTATCGCCTGGATCGCAGTCGGGATCGGGCGACCGGTGGTTTTGGCCTGGGACTGGCGATCAGTCGTCGGGCGCTGGAAGCGCAAGGTGGCACACTGACCGTCGAACCGTCGCCGCTGGGCGGCGCACGGTTTCGTTTGTGGTTGCCCACTCAACCTTGATTCTGCGCCATTCCTGTGGCGAGGGAGCTTGCTCCCGCTGGGTCGCGAAGCGGCCCCTTGCATTTTCTGTCTGGTATACCGAGTTGCGAGTTTACGACTGCTGCGCAGCCGAGCGGGAGCAAGCTCCCTCGCCACTGGGGGGCGTGGAGTCAGGTGCTAAGCCGACTTCGCAACAACTTCGCCATGTCCTCCAGCTCCGCCGCCGGGTTGTGTCCGATCAGCATCCACGCGTGTTCCATGTCTGCCCAGTACACGACGTTCATGCCATGCCGGCGTTCGCGGGCGAAGTGTCGACTGCCGCTGTTGGAACGGGTCGCGCACAGCGCAATAGGGCCATGCACCGGGTCCAGGTAGGTAATCTGCGCAATGGGCACACCCTCGTATTCAAGGATTTGCGCGCGCCGGAATTCGGACCGTGGCAGGACCAGTTTTGCTGGCGACAGGTTCAGGCCCAGGCGCGTATCGATGACTAGTAGTTGCGCCCTTTGGGTGGATTCATCGCTGGACAAGTGCTGCAGGGTTTCGGGCACGTAGAGCGACATGTAATCCGCCACCAGCCCGCGCCAATTGGGCTTTTGTTGGCTCGATTGCCAACTGAGGAACAAACGGTCCGCCACCACGCTGCCGATCACTAAACTGGCCGCGGCCGCAAGAAACCAGCGGCGATTCATCGACGGGCGCTCAGGGGAAGGTAATGTGTCGAGCATGAACTGCAATCGGTCCAGAGGCGCCTGTTGGCCCATTTCGGCATAAGCTTCCTTGAACGGCAGGCTGCTGCGGGCCAGCCATTGCAGGCGCAGGTTGAGCGTCGAGTCTTCGGCGATGGCCGTGTCGATGCGAGTGCGTTGTTCGACATCGAGTTGGTCGTCGAGATAGGCCACCAGTTGCTCGTCTGAAGGTGTGGCGCGATCGTTCATCGACGTTCTCCCGTGAAAGGGTTCGGTACGGCATGCAGCGGTGGATATTCGGCCAGTTTTACCCGTGCAGCGGCCAGCCGGCTCATGACCGTGCCAATAGGCACTTGCAGCACCTCGGCGACTTCGCGGTACGACAAACCTTCGACGTACGCCAGGTACACCGTTTCGCGTTGCGCTTCGGGCAGCGCGTCCACTCGCCGGATCACTTGAGCCGCGCGCACATGGGTTTGCGCCGCGTGCTCGCCGTCAAACGACAACTGGCTTTCGGCATCCACCAATCCCTGACCCTGGCGTACCCGTCGGGAGCGCACTTCGTTAAGCCAGATCGAATGCAGAATGCTCAGCAGCCAGCGGTCCATGCGCGTCTGGGGGTCAAACTGCCCGGCACGCTCAAGCGCCCGCACGCAGGTCGACTGCACCAAGTCTTCGGCCACATGTCGTTGCCGGGACAACAACAAGCCATAGCGCCACAAACGCGCTAAATGCTGGCCCAGTTCGGCCCTGATTGTTTGATCGCTGGCGATGGCGACCTCCGTCTGTACTGGGTGTCAGGTTTTCGATGAATCGTTAATGGCTTCGGCCAGGTCCTGGTATTCCTCGCAGGTGCTGCCGCAGATCGATTTGATGTGCTGCAACTGTTCTTCAGCCAGGTCCAGCCGTCCTTTGATCACATACGCTTCGCCGAGATATTCGCGCACTTGCGCATACCGCGGGTCGAGTTTGACCGATTGCAGGTAGTAACCGATGCCTTCATCGGTGCGCCCCAGTTTACGCGTGGCGTAACCGCGATAGTTCAAGGCTTTGGCCGTGTTCGGTTGTTTTAGCGTATCGAGCAGGGCCAAGGCTTCTTCGTAACGACCGTCCTTGGCCAGACGAAAGGCGTAATTGGTGCGGTCGTCGTCCGGCACCAGACTGCTGGTTTGTTTGAGGCATTTTTGCGATCTGGAGTCGAAGACCTGGCCTTTGGGGCAGTTCGGTTTGGCGGGCGCGTCATCGTCGCCATGGGCCACGGCCAGCGAACTGGTCAGCGCAGCCGTCAGACAACCGGCAAGCAGCAGCGGGGCGGTGAAAATAACAAAGCGCACGTTCATGGGCAAGGCTCCAAGGGTTACGGGTTTCGGTTAAAACCACGATCGTTTTGGGTCATGAAACAAGAACACCGCAGCGAGAACAATTATTCATTTCTTTCTGGCGATTTTTGCAAGGAAAACGCAAACCGTGGCGCTATGTTCGACGGGATTATTATCCCGGTGCTTTTGTGGTGGTGAAGGGCCGTTAGATGGGGTGGCCGGCCCATCGCGAGCAGGCTCGTTCCCACAGGGGATTTGTGAACGCCACAGACCTAATGCAGGAGCGGCTGTGCGGCGATCCGACTTGCCCGCGAAAGGGCCGGCCCAGACACCACAAAACTCTGCCGAGTCCCGCTTTTGGCCGAACCACTGCCTTACTCCCCCCACCCATGCCTTGTTATAGTCCGGGCCTCATTTTTTTGCCCGGTAAAAGGATCACTGCCATGTCTCAGTACACCGCGTTCACCGTCGAACTCGCCGACAAAATCGCCCATGTGCAGATCAACCGCCCAGAAAAAATCAATTCGATGAACGCCGCGTTCTGGAGCGAGATCATTGAGATTTTCCAGTGGATCGACGACACCGACGAAGCGCGCGTCGTGGTCCTCAGCGGCGCCGGCAAGCATTTCTCCTCAGGCATCGACCTGATGATGTTGGCCGGCGTGGCCAATGAACTGGGCAAGGACGTGGGCCGCAACGCGCGCCTGCTGCGCCGCAAGATCCTCGCCCTGCAAGCGTCCTTTAATGCTGTCGATAATTGCCGCAAACCCGTACTGGCGGCGATTCAGGGTTATTGCCTGGGTGGTGCCATCGACCTGATTGCCGCCTGCGACATGCGTTACGCCGCCGAAGGCGCGCAATTCTCGATCAAGGAAATCGACATCGGCATGGCCGCCGACGTCGGCACCTTGCAACGCTTGCCGCGCATCATCGGTGACGGCATGCTGCGTGAACTGGCTTACACTGGTCGCACGTTTGGCGCCGACGAAGCGCGCAACATCGGCCTGGTCAATCGCGTCTACAGCGACAACGCCAGCCTGCTGGATGGCGTCATGGGCATTGCCCGCGAGATCGCCAGCAAGTCGCCGATTGCGGTCACCGGTACCAAAGAGATGATCAGTTACATGCGCGACCATCGCATCGACGACGGCCTCGAATACGTCGCCACCTGGAACGCTGCCATGCTGCAATCCACTGACTTGCGCGTGGCCATGGCTGCCCATATGAGCAAACAGAAACCCGAATTTCTGGATTGATTAAACATGACTTCACGTTGGACCACCGCAGTACTGGACACCGACCAACCCGGCGGCTGGGCCGTGGCCCGCAGCCCGGAAGGCTTTCTGTTCGATGACAATGGCGCACTGTTTCCGCGCGAATGGCTCAAGCGTCAGGACCTGTCGATTCTTGCCGAGCACGGCATTGGCCATCTGGACGGTGAACCGGTGTATCTGCTGGAGTTGCGCAGTCCCGGCGACGTTCCGGGTTGCAACTGGAAAGGTCTGCGGGCGTTCATGCTTGAAGGCGATCACACGGTGTACAAGGTGCTTGGCTACGCCGCACAGATTGGCACCTGGTACCGTGAGCATCGCTTTTGTGGCAACTGCGGTCAGGCGGCAACGCAAATTCCGCGTGAGCGGGCGATGTACTGCGAGCCGTGTGATTTGCGCTATTACCCGCGCATTTCGCCGAGCATGATCGTGCTGGTGACCCGTGGCGATGAAGTATTGCTGGCTCGTTCGCCGCGTTTCGTCAGCGGGGTCTACAGCACGCTGGCCGGGTTTGCCGAGCCGGGCGAGTCCGCCGAGGATTGCCTGATTCGCGAGGTTCGCGAGGAAGTGCAGATCGAGGTCAAGAACATCCAGTACCTGGGCAGCCAGTGCTGGCCGTTCCCGCATTCGATGATGCTGGGTTTCCATGCCGAGTACGCCGGTGGCGAGATTGTCTGTCAGGAAGACGAAATCGAAGACGCCCAGTGGTTCAACGTTCACGCGCTGCCGCCGTTGCCGGCATCGCGCTCGATTGCCCGTTACCTGATCGACGTCTATGTGGCGCGGCGCTTAGGCCACGCTGATCCAGTGCTGCCAGGCTAAGCGCACGGTCAAGCCCAGCACCACGGTGATGAACACCGGTCGAATGAACTTCGCGCCGCCGCTGATAGCGGTGCGCGCACCAAAGAATGCGCCGACCATCACCGACAGGCCCATGCTCAGGCCGATGATCCAGTCCACCTGCCCGGAAAACACAAACACCGACAGCGCCGCAATGTTGCTGACGAAGTTCATGCTGCGCGCCACGCCGCTGGCCTTCACCAGATCGATGGGGTACATCAGCAGGCTGCTGACGGTCCAGAACGCACCCGTGCCGGGACCGGCCACGCCGTCGTAGAATCCGAGGCTGAAGCCTTGGGTCGATTGCCACTTTTTCTTGATCGGTGCATCGCTGTCCAGCGGCGCTTTCGGTGTGCCGCCGAACAACAGATACACGCCGCAGGCGAAGACGATCACCGGGAGCATTTTGTTCAGCCACTCGGCCGGCAAGTAATGCGCGACCACGGCGCCGGTCAATGCGCCGACCAGTGTGCCAACGATGGCGTGCACCCACTGCCGGGGATGGAACAGCTTGCGACGGTAGAAGGTAAAACTGGCGGTGGCCGAGCCGAAGGTCGAACTCAACTTGTTGGTGCCCAGCACCAGATGCGGCGACAGGCCGGCGGTCAGCAGTGCCGGGGTGGTCAGCAGACCGCCACCGCCGGCAATCGCGTCGATGAAACCGGCAATGAAGGCAACAACGGCCAGAATGGCCAGAGTGGTGAGGTCAACGCTGAGTTCGAAAGGCATGGAATCGGCTTATTCGGCGGGGTGCAGGAAAGGGCTGCGGGGAAGGGGCGGTATCTTACCTAGATCCGACTTCTGCGGCGACTTGTCTGAATCCCCGTAGGAGCCGGGCTTGCCCGCGATGGCGATGTCACAAGCAACTGAAGTGTTGAATGTGGTACCGCAATCGCGGGCAAGCCCGGTTCCTACAGGATCCTATAGGCCGAGGTCGGACAGTCCCGGGTGATCATCCGGCCGGCGCCCCAGCGGCCAGTGGTACTTGCGCTCGCTTTCCTTGATCGGCAGGTCGTTGATGCTGGCAAACCGGTTGGCCATCAGCCCGTTCTCGTCGAACTCCCAGTTTTCGTTGCCGTAAGAACGGAACCAGTTGCCCGAGTCGTCGTGCCATTCATAGGCATAACGCACGGCGATGCGGTTGCCGGTGAAGGCCCAGAGTTCCTTGATCAAACGGTAATCCAGTTCCTTGGCCCATTTACGGGTCAGGAAAGCTTTGGCTTCTTCGCGGTTGTAAGCGAACTCGGCGCGGTTGCGCCATTTAGTGTCCAGCGTGTAGGCCAGCGACACCCGTTCCGGGTCACGAGAGTTCCAGCCGTCTTCGGCCAAGCGTACTTTTTCGATGGCCGATTCACGGGTGAACGGTGGCAATGGCGGACGAACTTCAGCGTTAGACATGTAAAGTCTCCCTGTAAAGGTAAAGTTCAAACACGTTGTCGGGCTTATACGAAGTGTTACAGGTCCAATAACTTTCGCGCCATGCGTTGCGCATTATCGGCAGCACTGTGATCACCCATGACAAGCGCCACGGTAATTGCGCCGTCGATCAGGATCAGCAGCTGTTTGGCCAGCATCTCCGGGTCTGCAGCGCCATGTTCGGTGCAGAGCTCGCGCACGTAGTCGAGCAGCGACGGTCAGCTCTTCCTTGTTGGCGAAGTAGCGGAAAATACTTTTTCTGGAGACGCCAGTGGTTTTCACCAGAAGGTCCATGCCGGTGGCCGCGATGCCACTTTTATAGATCAAACTTTCGGTGACATCCAGAATGATATCGCGTGTGTCGTTGCGGGTTGATTCGTTCATGTGTCGAGCAGTAGAACGATCGTTCTCCTTGGTCAACCTGAATTTTTAGTCGCCCGTTATGGCCCCTTCGACTTGCCCGCGAAGGGGCCCTCAACAACACCGGAAGACCCAAACCAATCCATGGTGTAAGCTCATGAACTCTTCGGATTCGACCCACTGCGAGCCCTATGCCGTCGCTTTTCAAACGCTCTCTGCTGCCCAAACTGCGCAGTTTTCCGCTGACCGCCGATGCCGTCACCATCCTTTCCGGCGCTGCTGAGTTTCGTCGTTGCCTGCTGGAGAAGATCGCCCAAGCCACGCACCGTATCTATATCGTTGCGCTGTACCTGCAACAGGATGAAGCCGGCCAGGAAATTCTCGATGCCTTGCACGCCGCCAAACTCGCGCGTCCTGAATTGGACGTGGTCGTGGTGGTGGACTGGCTGCGCGCGCAGCGCGGTCTGATTGGTGCCGGCAAGCAACCGGGCAACTCGGCGTGGTATCAGGAAGCGACCCGCACCCACGCAAGTGAAGTGCCGGTGTATGGCGTGCCGGTGCAGACGCGCGAACTGTTCGGCGTGCTGCATTTGAAGGGCTTCGTGATCGATGATTGCGTGATCTACAGCGGTGCGAGCCTGAACAACGTTTACCTGCACAAGTTCGATAAATACCGCTTCGATCGTTATCACGTGCTGCAGAACCAGGCGCTGGCCAATTCGATGCAGCATCTGATTCAACACGGCTTCATTGCGTCCAAAGCCGTGCACCGCCTCGACTTGCCGAACCTGCCGACCACCCGCAGCCTGCGCCATGACATCGGCGACTTGCGTAGCCGTCTCAAGCACGCAGCGTACGACACCACGGCGGGCACCATGCTGAAAGGCGGTTTATCAGTCAGTCCATTGCTTGGTGTGGGCAAGAACAATCCATTGAACCGGGTGATTTGCGAGTTGATCGCCAGCGCCCAGCACCAACTGACCATCTGCACGCCGTACTTCAACCTGCCACTGGCGGTGACCCGGGAAATCAACCGGGCGCTGGGCCGGGGCGTGAAGGTCGACATAGTGGTCGGCGACAAGACCGCCAACGATTTTTACATCCCGCCGAGCGAGCCGTTCAAGGTCATTGCAGCGCTGCCGTACCTCTACGAGATCAGCCTGCGACGCTTTGCCAAAAAGCATCAACACAGCATCGACAGCGGAAAACTGAATCTGCATTTGTGGCGTGATGGCGACAACACCTATCACCTCAAAGGCATGTGGATCGACCAGCGTTATACCTTGCTGACCGGCAACAACCTCAACCCGCGGGCCTTCCGTCTTGATTTGGAAAACGCGCTGCTGATCGATGACCCGAAGGGCGAATTGCTTGAGCCACGCAAGGCCGAACTGGTCGAAATTTTCCAGAACACCAGCCGCATCGAGCGTTACCAGGACCTCGAAACGCTGCTGGACTACCCGCCGGCCGTGGCCAAGTTCCTTACGCGCGTCAGTCGGGTGCGGATTGAGCGTTTGCTCTATCGGATTCTGTAACGCTTGACGCTGCCGGGGGCTTTGGCCACAGGGCCACCAATAGCAACAGCGCGGCGGCCACCAGGTAGGGCAGGCGTGGTTCGAGGTCATAGATCAATGTCGCCGCCAACGGCCCGATGACCACGCCAAACCCTTGCGCAGCACCGATGGAGCCTGCGGTCGCGCCTTGCTCTGAGGCGTCCACGGCATTCGCTGCCAGCGCGGCGAATGACGGAAAAACCAGCCCCATCCCGCCCGCCGATACGAAAAAGCACAACCACAAACCCCACGCAGTGTCCGCGAGGATGCTTCCGGCAAATCCCATGGACGCCACCAGCGCACCGGCGCGGATCAACCGCAGCGGTGACCATTCGAGCCGGCGTACTACCAATTGCGCACAGATCAACGCAAAACCGACCATGGTCAGCGCAATGCCCGCCGTTTGCGCGGCGTCGGCGGGGCTCATGCCGAGCCGGTCGAGGGCGAAGAAGCCGACGGTGATTTGCGCAATCGACACACACAGCATCGCCACAAACGCGACCGCCATGGGCCGGCGCAGGCGCGGATCATTCAGGTGCACCTTGCGCGGTGTTTGTCGCAGGTGCAATTCCTGGCCCTTGAGCTTGAAGTGCAGCACCAGAAAGGCCAGCAGCGGCAGGACGGCCATGGCATAGAACGGCAGGCTCAAACTGAAACGCGACAGCAACGCGGCGATGGCCGGGCCGATCACCAGGCCACAGGCATTGGCGGCGCCCAGTGCGGCCATGGCTTTGGCCCGGTGTTGCGGTTCGATGTTGTCGGCGATCAGTGCGTTGCCACCCACCGGGATCGCCGCGTAGAACACGCCGATCAATCCGCGCCCGATCATCAAACCGATAAACCCCAGCAGCGCCGACGGCAGAAAGCGCAATGAAGCGTCGATGAACAGGCACAAGGCCCAATAGGCGAGGGTGAAACCAGCGGTGGCGATCAACAGAATCCGTCGCCTACCATAGCGGTCACTGGCCTGGCCCCAAGGGCGGGCGAGCAGCATCCAGATCACCCCGGACACCGTCACCGCCGCGCCGGCTTGCCATGTGGCAAGGCCCAGCACCCGGGCAATCGGGCCGATCAGCGAGACGAACGCCATCATCGACATGGAGCAGGCCATGTTGGCGACCATTAAGGGGCGCAGGTCGAAGGCAGGGGTGGTCATCGGGGCGGTCTTCCGTGAGCTTTTATAGTTTGCGGGGGATGTTAGCGCGAGTTATGTACAAGCAGGAGAAGTATCTGTGGCAGTGATAATGCCATCGGCGTCACATTCGATACATCTGTCGGCTGACCCGCCGCGCCTACAGGATCTCCTTTGCTCAAGCGGGCTGCGGTAAGATGCCCGCACTCAAAAAACAACAAGGCTCACCGCGCCAATGTCGGAAAAAGACACCATCTCCATTCACTTGGTGCGCGAAGCTCTGCTGCAGAGTTGTGCCCCCGGCCAGGCCACCGACGAGGTGTTGAACAAGGTCGGTATTGATCCAGCGTTTCTGCAAACCCCCAATGCCCGCGTCCCGGCCACCGCGTATGCGCGGCTCTGGCGTTTACTGGCCCGTCGCCGCGACGACGAGTTTTTTGGCATGGACCCGCGCAAGCTCAAGTCCGGCAGCCTGGAGTTTCTGTGCGGCTGTTCAATGGTCCAGCCGAGCCTCGCCGCCGGGCTGACGTCAGGCCTGAACTTTCTGTCGTTAATGCTTGAACACATGCCCGCGCAACTGGTTCGCCAACAAAGCCTGGCCGAAATCGTGTTGCTGGAAGACGACCAGGACCCTCGCCGCGCCTTCACCTATTTCACCTATTGGATGATCGTTCATGGCGTTGCCTGCTGGCTGGCGGGACGGCGGATACCGATTCTGGCCGTGGAATTACGCTGCGCGGCGCCGGATTTTTGCGATGACTATCAGGTGATGTTCTCCGAGAACCTGCGCTTCGACCGGCCGCGCACGCGGATGATTTTCTCGGCCGACTGCCTGGATGTGCCGATCAAGCGCAGCGCTGAAGAACTCAAGCGTTTCCTGGCCCATGCGCCGGCCAATATTCTGGTCAAGTACCGTGATCCAGAGAGCCTGGCGAGCCGCATCAAGCACGATTTGCGGCAGCTCTGCGCCGCGCAGTGGCCGGAAACCGAGCCGCTGGCGCATCAACTGTGCATGTCGGCCTCGACCTTGCGCCGGCGATTGGCGGAAGAAGGGCAGACCTATCAAGGGATTAAAGACAGCGTGCGCAAGGAGCTGGCCATTGTCTGGCTGGCGGAGCCGAACATCAGCTTCGCCGAGATCGCCACGCGGTTGGGGTTTGCTGATGCCAGCTCGTTTTACAAGGCGTTTCGCAAGTGGTCGGGGTCTAATCCGGGGCATTACCGGAGTTTGATTCTGAACGAGGCGCACTGATCCGAATCCTGTACTGAAACGACAGTCGCCTTCGCGAGCATGCCCGCTCCCACACTCAAATTCTGCGGTTCACACAATCGGTGTTCACTGAAAATCTAATGTGGGAGCGGGCTTGCTCGCGAAGAGGCCCGCCCAGGCACTGCAACCCCTGAACCTTGGCCAAAGCAGTCACGCAACTTGATAACTTTGACCATTGCCCTGTGCTGCCCGCAGAGCGAGTATTTCCCTGGTTTTTACGGTTCCCCCAACCTAATAAAAATACAGAGGGATTCTGGCAATGCGCGATTACCTGTTTGCTTCATCACAGTTCAATTATCAGCACACCGTCGACGCCGCGCTCAGCGGTTCCCTGCAAGCCCTCAACGCCTGCGTCGAGTGTTGCGACCGACATGCTTTGCCAGGGCGCATCGCGCTGTTCTGGGAAGGTCGCGACGGCGCCAGCGCCACGTACACCTTCAGCGACTTGCAGGACAAAGCAGCGCGTTTTGCCAATTTCCTGCTGGCCCAAGGGGTGAAGAAGGGCGACAAGGTCGCCGGTCTCCTGCCACGCAATATCGAATTATTGATCACCGTGTTCGCCACTTGGCGCATTGGCGCGGTGTATCAGCCGCTGTTTACCGCGTTCGGCCCGAAAGCCATCGAACACCGCCTCGGCAGTTCCGCTGCCAAAGTCGTGGTGACCGACGCGGTCAATCGCTCGAAACTCGCAGAAGTGGCCGACTGCCCGAATATCGTTACCGTAGGCGGTGCAAAAGGCCAAGGCATCGTCCGTGGCGATTACAGCTTCTGGGCCGAACTGACCAATTATTCCGCAGAGTGCGAACCGGTGTTGCTGACCGGCGAAGACCCATTCCTGCTGATGTTTACTTCGGGCACCACCGGCCCGTCGAAAGCGTTGTCGGTGCCGCTCAAAGCCATCGTCGCGTTCCAGAGCTACACCCGCGACGCCGTGGATTTACGCCCCGAAGATGCGTTCTGGAACGTTGCCGATCCGGGCTGGGCCTACGGCATCTATTTCGGCGTCACCGGGCCGATGGCGATGGGGCATCCGATCACCTTTTACGATGGCCCGTTCACGCTTGAAAGCACCTGCCGGGTGATCAACAAATACGGGATCACCAACCTCACCGGTTCACCGACGGCTTACCGTCTGCTGATCGCGGGTGGTGATGAGTTCGCCAAATCGATCAAGGGCAAGCTGCGCATCGTCAGCAGCGCCGGCGAGCCGCTCAAACCGGAAGTGATCCGCTGGTTTGCCGACAATCTTGGCGTGGTCATCCACGACCATTACGGCCAGACTGAACTGGGCATGGTCCTGTGCAACCACCACGCACTGGAACATCCGGTCCACGTCGGCGCCGCCGGCTTTGCGTCGCCCGGCCACCGCATCGTGGTGCTGGACGACCAATACAAAGAACTTGGCGTGGGCCAGCCAGGCATTCTGGCCATCGACCGCACCCAGTCGCCAATGTGCTGGTTCAATGGCTACGAAGGCGCACCGACCAAAGCGTTCGTCGGCGACTATTATTTAAGTGGTGACACCGTGGAGTGGAACCCGGACGGCAGTATCAGCTTCGTCGGCCGTAGCGATGACGTGATCACCACGTCTGGCTACCGCGTCGGCCCATTCGACGTGGAAAGTGCGCTGATCGAACACCCTGCCGTGATCGAGGCGGCCGTGGTCGGCAAACCCGATCTGGAGCGCACCGAACTGGTCAAGGCCTTCGTCGTGATCGGCTCGCAATATCGCGCCACGCCGGAGCTGGCGGAAGAGTTGCGCCAACATGTGCGCAAGCGTCTGGCGGCGCATTCCTATCCCCGAGAAATCGAATTTGTCAGCGAGTTGCCGAAAACCCCAAGCGGCAAATTGCAGCGCTTTATCTTGCGCAACCAGGAAATCGCCAAGGCTCAAGAGGCCGCCGCGAAGAACGTTTCAGCTTGAATCCAAGGAAACAATGATGCAAATCGAAAACAAGGTTTTTCTCGTCACCGGCGGTGCTTCCGGTCTGGGCGCGGCGACGGCTGAAATGCTGGTCGCCGCCGGCGCCAAAGTGATGCTGGTGGATATGAATGCCGAGGCGGTTGCGGCGCAGGCCCAGCGTCTGGGCGCACAAAGCGTGGTCGCGGACATCAGCAACGAAGCGGCTGCCGAAGCGGCAGTGCAGGCGACGGTCAAAGCCTTTGGCGGCCTCAACGGTCTGGTCAATTGCGCCGGCATCGTGCGTGGCGAGAAAATCCTCGGCAAGAACGGTCCGCATGCGCTGGCCAGTTTCAGTCAGGTGATCAACGTCAACCTGATCGGCAGCTTCAACATGCTGCGTCTGGCGTCTGCTGCCATTGCTGAAACCGAGCCGGATGCCGACGGCGAGCGCGGCGTGATCATCAACACTGCTTCGGCTGCCGCCTACGACGGCCAGATCGGCCAGTCCGCTTATGCCGCCTCCAAAGGTGCCATTGTCAGCCTGACGTTGCCCGCCGCTCGTGAGCTGGCGCGCTTTGGCATCCGCGTGATGACCATCGCTCCGGGCATTTTTGAAACGCCGATGATGGCCGGCATGGCGCAGGAAGTGCGCGATTCGCTGGCCGCTGGCGTGCCATTCCCGCCGCGTCTGGGCAAACCGGGCGAGTACGCCGCGCTGGTCCGGCATATCATTGAAAACAGCATGCTCAATGGCGAGGTGATCCGTCTCGACGGCGCCTTGCGCATGGCCGCCAAGTAAGGAGATTTGTCATGACTATTGCCAACGATCCCATCGTTATCGTCAGCGCCGTCCGTACCCCGATGGGCGGTTTTCAGGGCGAACTGAAAAGTCTGACTGCGCCGCAACTCGGCGCAGCAGCGATCCGCGCGGCGGTCGAGCGCGCCGGCATCAAACCCGAGTCGGTCGAAGAAGTGCTATTCGGCTGCGTACTGTCCGCCGGCCTTGGCCAGGCGCCGGCACGTCAGGCAGCGCTAGGGGCCGGGCTGGATAAATCGACCCGTTGCACCACGCTGAACAAGATGTGCGGTTCCGGCATGGAAGCGGCGATTCTGGCCCACGACATGCTGGTGGCCGGCAGCGCCGACGTGGTGGTGGCGGGGGGCATGGAAAGCATGTCCAACGCGCCGTACCTGCTGGACCGCGCGCGTAGCGGCTATCGCATGGGCCACGGTCGTGTGCTCGATCACATGTTCCTCGACGGCCTGGAAGATGCCTACGACAAGGGGCGCCTGATGGGCACCTTTGCCGAGGATTGCGCCGAGACCAACGGCTTCAGCCGTGAAGCGCAGGATGCGTTTGCCATCGCCTCGACCACTCGCGCGCAACAGGCGATCAAGGACGGCCGCTTCAACGCCGAGATCGTCCCGGTGTCGGTCATGGTCGGTAAAGAACAGGTGCTGATCAGCAATGACGAACAGCCGCCGAAAGCCAAGCTGGACAAGATTACTTCGTTGAAACCGGCGTTTCGCGACGGCGGCACAGTGACGGCGGCGAACTCCAGTTCCATTTCTGACGGCGCGGCGGCACTGGTGCTGATGCGCCGCTCCGAAGCCGAGAAACAAGGGCTGAAACCGCTGGCAGTGATTCACGGCCACGCAGCGTTTGCTGACACCCCGGGCCTGTTCCCGGTGGCACCGGTGGGCGCGATCAAGAAACTGATGAAGAAAACCGGCTGGTCGCTGGACCAGGTCGAACTGTTCGAAGTGAACGAAGCCTTCGCTGTGGTCAGTCTGGTGACCATGAGCAAACTGGAAATCCCCCACGAGAAGGTCAACGTTCACGGTGGCGCGTGCGCCTTGGGCCACCCGATTGGTGCGTCGGGCGCGCGAATTCTCGTGACCTTGCTCTCGGCCCTGCGCCAGAAAGGCCTGAAACGCGGCGTTGCAGCAATCTGCATCGGCGGCGGCGAAGCCACGGCCATGGCCGTTGAATGCCTGTTGTAGGAGCACGGCTTGCCGGCGATGGGGTCCATGAGATCGCCATCGCGAGCAAGCTCGGCTCCTACAGCGCAGGTGGTATAGGGCTTATTTTAAGGACTTGGCATGATTCCCAATGACGAACAACTGCAGATCAGCGAAGCGGCCCGGCAGTTTGCCCAGGAACGGCTGAAACCGTTCGCCGCCGAGTGGGATCGCGAACACCGCTTCCCCAAAGAAGCCATCGGTGAAATGGCAGCGCTGGGCTTCTTCGGCATGTTGGTGCCGGAGCAGTGGGGCGGTTGCGACACCGGTTATCTGGCTTACGCCATGGCGCTGGAAGAAATCGCCGCCGGCGATGGCGCGTGCTCGACCATCATGAGCGTGCACAACTCGGTCGGTTGCGTGCCGATCCTCCACTACGGCAACGACGACCAGAAAGAGCGCTTCCTCAAGCCATTGGCCAGCGGTGCGATGCTCGGCGCATTTGCCTTGACCGAACCGCAAGCCGGTTCCGACGCCAGTGGCCTGAAAACCCGCGCACGCCTGGAAGGCGATCACTACGTGCTCAATGGCTGCAAGCAGTTCATCACCTCCGGGCAAAACGCCGGGGTGGTGATTGTGTTTGCAGTGACGGACCCGAGCGCCGGCAAGCGTGGTATTACCGCGCTGATCGTGCCGACCGACTCGCCAGGCTATAAAGTCGCCCGCGTCGAAGACAAACTCGGTCAGCACGCGTCCGACACCTGCCAGATTCTGTTTGAAGACGTGAAAGTCCCGATCGCAAACCGTCTGGGCGAGGAGGGCGAAGGTTACCGAATTGCCCTGGCCAACCTCGAAGGCGGCCGCGTCGGCATCGCTTCGCAATCGGTGGGCATGGCCCGCGCTGCGTTTGAAGCAGCCCGTGATTATGCCCGTGAGCGCGAGAGTTTCGGCAAGCCGATCATCGAACACCAGGCGGTTGCGTTCCGTCTGGCCGACATGGCCACGCAAATCGCCGTGGCCCGGCAGATGGTGCATTACGCGGCGGCGTTGAGGGACAGCGGCAAACCGGCACTGGTCGAAGCCTCCATGGCCAAACTGTTCGCCTCGGAAATGGCCGAAAAGGTTTGTTCTTCGGCGTTGCAAACCCTCGGCGGTTACGGTTACCTCAACGACTTCCCGCTGGAGCGGATCTACCGCGACGTGCGGGTTTGCCAGATCTACGAAGGCACCAGCGATATTCAGCGCATGGTCATTTCGCGCAATTTATAAGAAGGAGTCCACTTGTGAGCTACGAAACGATTTTGCTGGAAACCCACGGCCGCGTCGGCCTGATTACCTTGAACCGTCCGCAAGCGCTGAACGCGCTGAACGCGCAGATCGTCAGCGAACTGAACCACGCCCTCGATGGCCTGGAAGCCGATTCGAACATCGGCTGCATCGTGCTGACCGGCTCGAAAAAAGCCTTCGCCGCCGGTGCCGACATCAAGGAAATGGCCGAGCTGACCTACCCGCAAATCTACATCGACGACCTGTTTAGCGACAGCGATCGCGTGGCCAACCGCCGCAAACCGATCATTGCGGCGGTCAACGGTTTTGCCCTGGGCGGCGGTTGTGAACTGGCGCTGATGTGCGACTTCATCCTGGCCGGCGACAACGCCAAATTCGGCCAGCCGGAAATCAACCTCGGCGTGCTGCCGGGCATGGGCGGCACCCAACGCCTGACCCGCGCCGTGGGCAAGGCCAAGGCCATGGAAATGTGCCTGAGCGGGCGTTTGATCGATGCGGTGGAAGCAGAGCGCTGCGGAATCGTCGCGCGGATAGTCCCGGCGGATGAATTGTTGGACGAAGCGCTGAAAGTCGCGGCGTTAATCGCGAAGAAGTCGCTGCCGATTGCGATGATGGTCAAGGAAAGCGTCAACCGCGCATTTGAAGTGAGCCTGTCCGAAGGCGTGCGCTTTGAGCGTCGGGTGTTCCATGCCGCGTTTGCGACGCAGGATCAGAAGGAAGGTATGGCGGCGTTTATTGCCAAGCGTGAGGCTGAGTTCGTCGGTAAGTAATGTAGCGTTCTTGCTGACGCCATCGCGGGCTAGCCCGGCTCCCACAGGATTTAGGAGCCGAGCTTGCTCCGGGCGGCGTTCCGACGATGCTTTCAGGGTTTCACACCAGGTAGTGCTTCAACTCGCGGGCAATCACCATCCGTTGTATCTCGCTCGACCCTTCATAAATCTGCGTGATCCGCGCATCCCGGTAGTAACGCTCCACCGGGTAATCCTCCAGATACCCGTAGCCGCCATGAATCTGCATCGCTTGCGAGCAGACTTTCTCGGCCATTTCCGATGCAAACAGCTTGGCCTGTGACGCCTCCGACAGACACGGCTTGCCCGCGCTGCGCAGTCGCGCGGCATGCAGGATCAGCAGGCGTGCGGCATTCAAGCGGGTGTGCATGTCGGCGAGCATATTGGCGATGCTCTGGTGTTCGATGATCGGCTTGTCGAATTGCACCCGATCCCGCGAATACGCCAGCGCTGTTTCAAACGCCGCACGGGCAATTCCCAAAGCTTGCGCGGCGATGCCGATGCGGCCGCCTTCGAGGTTGGACAGGGCGATGGCCAGGCCTTTGCCGCGTTCACCCAGCAGGTTGGCTTCGGGAATGGTGCAGTTGCTCAGCGTCACTGCGCAGGTGTCGGAGGCGCGGATGCCCATCTTGTGTTCAGTGCGATCGACGATAAAACCGGCGGTGGCGGTCGGTACCAGGAACGCTGAGATACCGCGTTTGCCCAGGTCCGGATCGGTCACGGCAAATACAATCGCCAGTTTCGCCCGTTTGCCGTTGCTGACAAATTGCTTGGCGCCGTTGATCACCCACTGGCCGTCGCGCAGTTCGGCGCGAGTGCGCAGGTTGTGCGCTTCGGAACCCGCTTGTGGTTCGGTCAGGCAGAAGCAGCCGATGGTCTGGCCGCTGGCGAGATCCGGCAGCCAGGTCTGTTTCTGTTCTTCAGTGCCGTAATTGAGGACCGGTCCGCAGCCCACGGAGTTATGGATACTCATCAGCGCACCGGTAGCACCGTCGCCCGCTGAAATCTCTTCCACCGCCAGCGCGTAGGCGACGTAGTCGACATAGGTGCCGCCCCATTCTTCAGGCACCACCATGCCCAGCAGGCCCAGCTCACCCATCTTCGCCACCAGACCGTCGTCGATCCAGCCAGCCTTTTCCCAGGCTTGTGCGTGGGGCGCGATTTCGCCGCTGGCAAAATCCCGGGCCATGTCGCGGATCATGACTTGCTCTTCACTCAATTCGATATCGTGCATGGCTCAGTTCCCGCTTTCATCAAGGCCGGTGAAGAAACTCGCGACGTGCTCGGCGTCCAGCGCCTGCAAAGTCGGTGGGTTCCAGCGCGGGCTCTTGTCTTTGTCGATCAGCAAGGCGCGCACGCCTTCGATCAGGTCGCCGCGCTCGAACCACTGACGGTCCAGGTGAAGCTCAAGGGCGAAGCAGTCCTTCAGATCCAAGTGCCGACCGCGACGGAGCATTTCCAGGGTCACACCCATGGCCAAGGGCGAACGGCTTTGCAGCAAGTCGGCGGTGGTGACCGCCCAATCACGGCTATCAGCTATCGTCACTTCACGCAGTTGCTCAACAATACTCGGCACATCGGGCAAGGCGAAGAAGTGGTCGATGGCCGGACGCAATGCTTCTAACGGTGCATCGGGCAGTTGCTGTACCGCGAGTTTAGACAGCAAGCCTTGGAGGTCTTTGAGCGGCGTGTCGTGCCATTCAAGCTGATCGAGCTTCTCGTCGAGCGCGGCCAGTTTTTCACTGTCCAGATACCAGTCGGCAAGCCCGCAATAGAGCGCATCGGCTGCGCGAATCTGAACGCCGCTGACGCCCAGATAAATCCCCAACTCGCCCGGAATGCGCGGCAGGAAATAGCTGCCGCCTACGTCCGGGAAGTAACCGATGCCGACTTCCGGCATCGCCAGACGGCTTTTTTCGGTGACCACCCGCAAATCCGCGCCTTGCACCAGGCCCATACCGCCGCCCAGTACGAAACCGTCCATCAAGGCGAGCACAGGTTTGCGGTAGTGATGAATCGTCAGGTCGAGGGTGTATTCCTCGACAAAGAAATCCTGGTGCAGTGTGTCGCCGCTTTTGTAGCTGTCATACAGCGAGCGAATATCGCCGCCGGCACAGAAGCCTTTCTCGCCGGCACCGCGTAATACCACAGCATGCACCTGAGTATCCTGAGCCCAGGCGTCAAGCTGACGTTGCAGGTTGCGCACCATGTCCAGGGTCAAGGCGTTAAGGCCGGCGGGGCGGTTGAGGGTCAGGTGACCGATGTGGTTGCGAACCTCGGCCAGCACGTCGTTTCGCGTGGCATCCATGGACGAGGTCTCCTTCGATAAAACCTGAGCAGTCATCACTAACTCCCTGCTTTTATTGTTCTTTATAGAGATGCTCGCGCGCGAGCGATGCAGGATCGTACCAGTGCAAATTTGTGATGTACAACCGAGATATGTGCAGGCTCGGTTTGCGTTTTTGTCCTATGCCTTGTTAATTCAGAAGGTGCATTTGAAGGGTTTGGGCGCACAACAGCAGCGCCTGCTTCGCTTAGTCATAACGAGCCGGGTAGTTGACGAAACCATGGGGCATGCCCACGTATTCCTTGTGCTGAACCGGTACCTGCGCCTCAGTCAGCTTGCGCACATACTCGCGGCCTTCATCGCGCAACACGTCCAGTTCAGAGGTGATGATCAGCGCCGGCGGCAATCCTCGCAGGTGTTCATGGCGCAAGGGTGAAAGCCTGGGGTCCGCGCGGGACACACCTGGCGGTACGTAGTGTTTGATGTACCACTCAAGCATCTTGCCCGTCAGGCCATACCCTTCAGCGAATTCCTGGTGCGAAGGATTTTTGGCCAGACAATCGAGCAATGGGTAGAGCATCAGTTGAAACACGATCCTCGGCGAACCCCGTGATTGAGCCCACTGACTAATGATTGCGGCCAGCCCACCCCCCGAACCACCGCCTGCCACTGCCATTCGCGAAGGATCCAGGTTTATGACCGGGCCTTCATCGACAACCCACTGCGTAGCCGCGCAGCAATCTTCTACCGCTGCGGGGAGCACGTGTTCCGGCGGGCGAGCGTAGTCCACGGCTACCACGGCGCAGCCTGCCCATTCACACATATGCCGACAAAAGCCGTCGTGGGTGTCCAGATCGCCGGTAACCCAACCGCCGCCATGAAAAAACATCAACACCGCAAAGGGGCCGGGGCCGGCTGGGGTGTAGAGTCGCAAAGGCAATGATCGCCCATGGCTATCGATCAACAGGTCTCGAACGCTCATCACCATCAATTGGCGAAGGGCTGTTCGGGCACTTTCCACGGTCAATTGCGATTCAATCGTCGAAGTCATCATCGGACTCCTGATCTGCATAAGCCTGGATTTCGATCTCGATCACATACTCCGGACAAATCAGCTTCCCGACCTCCAGGCACATCGTGGTCGGCGGGTGCCCTTCAAAGAACTCTTTGTGCGCCTTGGCAATGTCTGGCCAGAAAGCCATGTCGGTGGTGTACATACGGGTAGCGATAATGCTGCGCCGATCTACACCGAACTGTTTGATCGCGGCCTCGATGATCTGCAAACAGCGTCCGGTCTGGGCATAGGCATCGCCGGGTGCGAAGGGCGTGCCGTCTTCTTTGAAGGCCACAGTGCCCCCCATCAATATCGTGTTCCCCGCCTTCAATGCCCGGCAATAGCACGCCTGGCATTCCCACGGTGCTGCCGAAAAGACCCGTTCGAAGTTCATTGTGCCGCTCCTTTGCCCAGATCAATGGGCAGTGATGTCAGTCCACGAAATTGCAGGTTGTTGGTGCGCCAGACCGCTGGCGTGCCAGCCATCAGGTTCAGGTTGGGAAACCGCTTGAACAACGAGGTAAAAACGATCTCGGCTTCAAGCCTGAACAACGCCGTGCCCATGCAGAAATGTTCGCCCCGGCCGAAGGCCAGGTGATCGTTGGGTTGGCGATGGACGTCGAAACGCTCAGGGTCGGGAAACTTCACCGGGTCCCTGTTGGCAGAGGCGCGCATCAGGTACACCAGATCGCCCCGTTTCATCGTGACGTCGCCAATCGTGACGTCTTCGTTGAGTACCCGATGGCTGAACGACCCGGCAGAATCGAAGCGCAGCATTTCTTCGATGGCCGGTTTGACCAGATTCAGATCGGCCTTCAGGGCACTCAGTTGTTCGGGATGCTCTAGCAAATGCAGCAAGCCGATGCACAGTTGATCCGCGCTGGTGGTGTAGCCCGCGACCAGAATGAACACGATCTGCGCAAGCACCTGATCCGTGCCCGAATCGTTGTCCGCGCTGGCCTCAAGCACCCGGCTGACCAGGTCATCCTGGGGCTGTCGTCGGCGTTGCTCGATGACTTCGGCGAAGTAGGCATACATCTCTTCAACGCCTTTCAGCGCCTGCTCAGGCCCGTAATCCGGGTCCAGGCTGCCAACCAGAAAGATCAGAATGTCATCGGTCCAGCGCCTGAGTTTCAATGCGTCTTCGCGCGGGATGCCGTAGAGCTTGGCCAGGATCAGCGCCGGGACGCGATTGAACAGGTTGGCCATCAAATCCGTTTGCGGTTCGAGGCCGGACAACGCTCTGTCGATGATTTCCTCAATCGTCGGGCGCACGGTTTCGAGGGTTCGCGGCGTGAAGGCTTTGCCCAGCAGATGGCGGCTGTGCTTGTGGGCCTGGCCATCCTGCGAGTACATCCAGTCGGAAGCGAGTTTGACGAATGTGGCCAGTTTCGCGCGTTTTTCAGGCGCAACCTGGGCATCGACCAGTTGTTGCATGCGGTTTGAGGAGTACCGTGCGGTGTCTGCCTGGGCGGCGAACACGTCGCTGTATCGGGTCAGAAACCAGGCATTGAAATGGGCGCACCAGTAAACCGGCTGATGCTCTCGCAGCCAGGCATACGCCGGGTAGGGATTTCGCACCGTTTTGCGATCGGTAAAGTCGAGCAGCGATTGACTGTCCATATTCATTGCTCCTCGTACAGCGCGGCGGTGAATTGCCGGAGGTAGTCAGGATCATTGATGGGCGCGCTGACCAGTTCCGCCGGCGGCTCCAGCAAGGTCGCCAGGTGTGCGATCTGCGATTCGGTGGCGTGAGCGTTCAGATCGGCGCTTTCAATGGCGGGTGATCCTTCACTCAAGTGCGGCGCGAACACGTAGACAAGGTCATGCATCAATTCTGGCGAAAGGCGCTGATCGCGCTGTATTTCGCCGATGATCAAGTCGAGGGCTCGAGCGTAGGTCAGGCTCATCGCCTGTCGATGTGAGACTTCACCCGTTTTGTCGCAGCGCTCTACGATCTTCTTTTCAATACGCTGGGCGATGTTGCCTGTGGGGTGTAAGGCAAACCGCGGGCGGGTCATGGCATCCCGGGCCACCTGATAGGCCATGACGCTGTTGTCACCGGCAAAGGTAATGCTGATTTCGCAATCCGTGCACAAGGTGACGATCTGGTTGTAATGGTGAAAACCCTGAGAGCCGCACAGCTCCCGGCACATGCGCATGACATCGAGCCCCATCCAGGTGCCGACACTTTTGGCGATGGCCGCCAGAATGTGCAGTTCCTTGCGTTTGTCCGGTTGATCCCACATGGCTTCGAAGCGTGACAGGATCGCCTGTTCCAGAAGCTTCAAGGCGAGTGCTTTCAACTGCTCGACGTACAGCCGTTGCTGAATCAGTGGTTTGCTCAGGAGCGGCTCGCTGCCCGTGGCCTGTTTGAGCTGTCGATGGCAGACAAAGCGATGCGCCAGATGTGCGCACAGGCCTGCGCCACCACGCGCCGCCGCCAGAAGAAACAACCGCTCCTGAATGAACGTCTCCATGGCGCAGGTCACGCGCTGGTCTTTGGCAACGTCGCTGGAAAACTGACCGTCAGGACTGAGCCGGGCGTGGCGCCGCATCATCGCGTCGATGGGCAGTTGCATCTCGCAGAAACGAATCCCCGCCACTTGATTGGCGTGGATCCCGCCCTTGGGATCGCAAGCCATGACCCTGACGCCGGGCAACAACGGACCGTTTTCCTGATCGCGAATCGGCACCCGGAACCAGTGCAGTCCCTCATCCTCGCCATCGACCACCAAACGCGCGAGCACCATGACGACCTGCGCGGCGTGCAGGGCGTTCCCGATCCAGAACTTGCAGGCGCCCGGCGATGGCGTGTGCAGGATCAGGCAATGATTCAGGCGGTCGTGGCTGACAGTCGTTTGCAAGTTGCGCACGTCGGAGCCGCTATTGATTTCGGTGCAGCCAAAGGCGTACACCGCACTCATTTCGATGATTTCCTGACGGTAGCGCGCGACTTGCAGGGCGTCGCCCTGAGCAAACAGTGCGTTGCCGGCAATCATATGGTCGACGATGGAAGAGAACAGGGCATAGTCGAAAGCGCCGACCGTGGCCGTGCGTTCGATCATCAACCGGAACTCTGACTGGCGCGGCTGACCCAGCCACATGTCATTGGTAATCAGGCCCGCCTGAACGATGTTGCGCATTCGACCGATGGTCAGGTCCATGTAGTCGCGCAAGGGCAAGCGGTGGCGGGTCCGTGCATCGAACACGGGGGATCGCAGCATTTTCAGCAGGGGGTCGTTCATGAAAAGTCCCTCTCTCGGATTTCGAAAAAAAACGTTTCGAAACCACCAGAGCCAGAGGGCCGGCGCAGCAGAGAACAACAGGGAGGTGCGGATCTGTCAAAGCGCGAAGGCAGCGTCGCCACTCAACAACAGTGAGTATTTCTCCATAGCCAGACTTCTGTGTCATCGCTACTGGACATTACGGCGGGCCAGACTTCGTAGTGAAAGGCAGACAACTCTATGCGGTACGTTTTTTACTTTAGCTTCGGATTTTCTGCAGGCAAGGTGAACCCTTGACCGTTGGTCTAAGCGCTACGAGACAGTACTTCACCAATACTGCGCCGCTTGGCGTGCAGTTCACTGGCATGGATCAGTTGTTCGAGGTCTTCGGGGGTGACATCGAAGAACGCTTCCATGTCCGCCAACGCCAGTTTCAGGTCCTGGGCGGTGATGGCCTGGCTGTCGACGGGCGGGTGGTCGGCGGGGAGCACGGCCACCGTTTCGCTGGCACGTTTCGGGTAGCGAATGCGTGTCAGGTTGTTGTACGCCAGGGCGCTGAGCAGCATCACTGAGGCGCCGAGCATCACCGGGCCGAGGGCTTTCCAGTCCATGGCGATGGTGGCGGGGTCGGCCAACACCAGCGTCAACGCCAAAGCGCCGGCCGGTGGGTGAAGGCAACGCAGCCAACACATCAACATCAGCGCCATGCCCGCTGCCAGGCAGGCACTGCCGAGGGTTCGGCCGAGCACATGGGCGACCAGCAGCGAAACCACCCCGGCACTCAGGTAACCCCCCAGAATCGACCACGGCTGGGCGAGGGCGCCGGAGGATACGGCGAACAACAACACCGCCGATGCACCCAATGGGCCGATCAGGTGATGCGCCACTTCCATGCCGAACACTTGCCCGCAAACCCACACGCTGAACAGCGTTCCAAGGGCCATGCCGATGGCGGCGCGGCTCCATTCGGAGGGACGAGTGTTGATGGCGGCGGGCAACCAGCGAGCGAGCATGACGAAATCGATCCGTGGAAAAAAACGAGCAAAAAAAAAGGCTTGCTGGGATATCCAGAAAGCCCTTGAAGTGGTTCCAACTATTGGGGGAGGAACGAGGCACAGTGTGCCGTTGAATACAGATACTGACAAATTCATATTAATGAAGCTTCAGTGCATTAATTTTGCAGTATCGCCACTCGCCGACCGCTCATGAAACAAAGGAGGCCGCCCATCGCGGTCAGTGCGCTCAGGGCATAGAACATCGTCGGTGCGGGCGTGTGCACAAGCAGGAATCCGCAGATCACCGGGCTCAGTGCGCCGCCGAGTGCCGCAAGGTTCTGCGCACCGTAATAGCTGCCGCGCAGTTCTTCTGGGGCCAGGGTGTCGACGAACAGGAACTCGGCGGGGTAAATGATCATTTCACCGAGGGTGAAGATGAACATGGCCACGCACCACGACACCAGGCTGTCGGCCAGGCTGAAGCCGATCAAGCTGACGATGAACAGGCTGGTGCCACCGGCAATCCAGCAGCGCAGTTGTTCGCGCTTGAGGAACCGGCCGATCTGGTATTGCAGCAGGATCACACTGATGGCGTTGCAGGCGAGCAGGGCGGCCATGGTTTCCAGGGCGCGTTTGGAATCGTGAGTCATCAGCAGGTATTGCGACAGGTACAACGTGAACCGGCCATGGACGACGGTACTGAGCAGGCAGCCGCCGATGAACATGATCAATGTGCGGTCGTTCTTCAGGGTGATCAGCGTCTTGAGAAAGCTTTGCGGCTGGCCGATGGCGGGTGGCTGGGCCGAGTCCCTGGGGATGCCGATCATCAGGAAGATGCTGAAAAACGCAATGCCGCCGGCGATCAGAAACGGCGCAATCGGGTACACGCCGGCAATCACCACGCCGAGCATCGGCCCGGTGGCGTAACCGATGTTGGTCAAGGTGTAGCGCAGGGAAAAGGCCTTGGCGCGCTGGCCCATGGGCAGGTTTTCGCTGAGGATCGCTTTCGACCCGATCAGGAACAACGCCGAAGCGGTTTCAGTGATCACCAGCGTGGCGGTGGTCAGGTAGAGGTTTTCGGCGAACGTCAGCAATACAAAACCGATGGCGCTGGAGAGCATGGTGAGGATCAGCAGCCGGCGTTTTTCCAGACGGTCGATGATGTAGCCGCCATAGAGCGCGAGCAGGGTCGCGATGAACACCGCAATGCCCAGCAACAAGCCAACGTCCTGTTGGTTGAGGCCCAGTTTGTTGCTCAGGAACAGCGTGAGCAGCGGGCTGGTGATGGCTCGGCTGACGACAATCGTCAGCGAGACGATCATCAGGCGGCGGATTACGAGCGAGTAAGTGGCCACGGTGGGGCAAATGTCCTTATTTGGTTTTTGTAGTGTTTGCCGAAGGACCGAGTCGCGGCCATTCGCGAGCAAGCCCGCTCCCACAATTGGAATGCGTTCCCCTGTGGGAGCTTGCTCGCGATGGCGTCAGCCGATTCAACCCCTTGATCAACCCAGCCACCGATCCAGCAAACGAACCGATTCCATCTCATCCAGCCGACACAACTGCGCAAGCAACACGGCAGCCTGTTCCTGCGACATGACCCGCCCGACCAGACTGAAAAACTTCTGCCCCAACGCCGCATCACTCAACGGACTCCCCGTCGCCCCAGCGGCACTTCGACACACAGGCTCGCCATCCTCTGACAGTTGCGGGTCCACTTCAAGACGAATGCGCGACATCCAGTGCGATGCGCGGATCGCTGCGTTTACTGTGCTGTTGGTCATCCCTTGTTTGAAGTGCCCGACGAACAGCTTGGCGGGAGCGTGCTCAAGCAATTCGAGTGGGTAAATCATCGCTACGCGATTCATCGGGACAAGCTGAATTTCGCTCACTACGACAGTTTCTCGGCATCCGCCACCCAGGTGGAAGCCTTGGCGCTCTTGGTCAAGACGGGGCGGTTCGTAGGTTTACTTCCGCAGCATTTCGCCGCAGACATGGTCGCTAAAGGGCAATTTCGGGCCGTACGCCCGGAACTGATCAACATCGTTACGTCGTTCAATTTGATCCTGCGTCACAACACCGTATGCAGTCCGTTAGTTAAGGCGTTTGCGCAGGCGTTGGGGGTGGATTTGAAGGCGACGGTCTAAGGTTTGATTTGAGAGTGGTGGGTCAAGGGGGTGAATGGAGGGAATAAGACTTTATTTTTTTTCAAGTTTTCGAAGCCCTTCAGGTATGAATTTTATGCAATAGATTGAGATTGCAATAAAGCAAATAATTACCACTGTTCTGGCTGCGAAGATATCCATGTCGAAAAAATAATTTATTATTGATGCAATCCATACTGTATGAAACCCGGCGCATCCAAGGGCAAACAAATACAGTCGTGCATCTGATAATATTTTTTGCATGCAGGTTTACCTTAAATGCTAATTGGATTGTTTATGGCTTCCTAGCTGATCCGGCATCCCATCTATTGTTATAGTGTCTGCGGTTTTTTCCAAAATAAGAACGGGCGCAGGTGTGGTTTTATATGCTCGAACATAGTCAGTGCGTACGTATCTGAATAGACGCCAAGAATCGGGCTTTAGAAACAGTTTGGTCAGCCCAAATGCAGATATTGCCAAATCGCCAGCCCCATATATCATGTTTCCTTCAGTATCACTTTGCCCAACTATGTTAGAAATCTTCTGATAGCCTTTTCTGACAGATCCTCGTGCATCTGAACGTCCCTCCTGTAGATTTTTGCCGTTTTCATACATGTTTTTGGTTCCATGCAACATCATCGGTGTACCAGCGAGCAGGCAAAACGTTGCCTGTATTTTATTATTTTAATTTTCCTTGTAGTGCTTCCCGAAGTTTTTTAGGGAAGGCTACTAAAAAATAAACTGATAAGCCGAAAAAGCAAATAATTCCAACTAGTCTGGCAATCATATAATTCATATCTATAAAGTAAGTAATTATGGATAAAATGACCATGGTGTGGAATCCGGCACAAGCAATGATCAATAGGTAAATCCGAGCAGAAAATATTATGCTTTGTATTTTTGCAATAATCATTGGTTAGTCCCGTCTTTTTTTTTCCATTCTTTATATATTCCTTGTGTGGTTATTGTGTCGGCAGTGCGCTCCAATAAAAACACAGGGGTAGGTGTGATTTTGTGTGCGCGAATATAATCTGTTCGTGCGTATCTGAATAGTCGCCAGGCGTCAGGCTTTAATACAAGTCGTCCAGCGCCATATATAGACATCCCGATATCGAAAGAGCCATAGGCAATGTTTCCTTCACGCTCCGTATATTTAAATGACTTGGCCATTGCTTGATATCCTTTTCTAATCGGCCCCTCAGTGTCGTCGCGGTTCTCTAGGAGATTTCTTCCGTTTTCATAAACATTGTTCGTGCCATGGACCATCATGGGCGTCCCAAAAAAAAGACACAGAGTACCCGCCGATCCATAACAAATTCCGGCACCCGTAGCGAATTGAAGTGCGCCTGCAATCACACCAACCCCTTTCTGTGCAATCTCCGACGCCTGACTGAGCAAACTACTCTGTTCGCTCTTTATTTCATTCAAACCCTGATCAGCGCTCTTCCGTCCCTGCGCCACATCATTAACAATTCCCCTCGCGTAGTAAGACACCTCGCGATTGAATTGCAGGCGCAACGTCCCGTCATTGATATAACGGGCGCCCAACGTGCAGGCTTGTTGGGTCAAATTAGCCGCCGCTTTGCTGACGACCCAGTAATCGCAACTGCTGTCCTCGCAGCGCGCCTTCAACTGTCCCACTCGCTGTTTCCCCAGGATCCGTGTCCGCTGGTGCCCGCGAGGTGGTGCCGCCAGGTGATTTCGCGATAACGAATAGCTACGTGCTCTTGGGGTTCGACGTCGTTTTGTAAAACGACATGGGGCATATCAAGTGTCAGGTTGGCAATGATGCCGCCTTCGATTTCAATGCTGAAAAACTTCTCTTGAAGACCAAACGCAGAAATTCGATAGAAATTGATTGCGCAGCTAATTTCTTCTCGGGTTGATAGGGCTTGAGCGAGTAAAGGAGAGGACTTGTCGACGTTCTTTGTGATGACGAGAGGGCTGTGCGTAGGCTTACTGATGTTGCCTATATTGGCCATGTTGTGGCTGTAGGACAGCACCATGATTTCGTCAGTGTGCCCTGTTTGACATTTATTGCCGATGGACGCTTGAGTTGAACAGCCTGCCGATATCAACCCTTGGGTGTTGCCTGTGATGGTCATGTAGCCGTGATTGGCCATAGAGGTGCCACTCCTTTTCGTCGGAGGGGCACCTTATTGAAAATGTCTCAGCGTGGATGTAGGAGGTTTCCGAGGTTTCGGTGGGACGAAAGTGTTTTACGCAGAGCGTTGCCGCACTACTGCACGACGTGCAGCAGCACGAAATCGTTCTTGTCGAATCGCCCGCTCAACACCGGGTGCAGGTTGCCCAGGAGAGTGCCCTGCAAGGCGTCGTAAGCGTTCAGGTCCATCATCAACCACGCCGGTCCGGAGAGACTTTGCAGTTCCGGGATGGAATCGGTAAACAGCGGCTGCAAGTCATGCGGGATGTTGACCATGAACTTGATCGCTTTGGCATCTTTGCCCATCCCGTGCAACACCAGCGGTGCCGGTGCTTCTTTAACCTGTTGATAGACGGCAAGGCTGAACGTGCGGGTGTCATAGAGCCGGCGTTCGACCGGTTCGAACACACTCATGTACACCGACCACACTGCCAGAACTGCGCATAACGCCAGCATTTGTGCGCGCCAACGGGGCCTGAACAGCGTCGCAAGGGCGATGACTTGCAATACGCCGAGCAGGGTCACGATCGAGCGGATCGACGTCAGTTCCTCGGGAAACCGCCGCTGAGCGACCATCAATCCAACGATCATGAGTATCGGGATCAGCAACCATAACCCCTGCATCAACCCGCGCAGCGCGGCAAACAACCGACCTTGCGCCACCTGGAACGGATACGCGGCGATAATCGCCGCCATCGGCAACATCGGCAGTAGATAGCGGGCCTTTTTTGCTTGCGGTATCGACAAGCCAATCATGACAATCAACCCGGCGGCCACGCAGTACTGCAACAGTCGCCATGCCGGACCTGCCTGGCGTGGCTTGGTCAGCGCGATTGCCGCTAACACCAACAGGGCCAGCGGATAGGCGAGCGCATAGTTGCCCAGCGAACTGGTGAAGTAATTCAGCGTACCGCTGGCGCCTTCGCTGCCGTCAAGGCGTCCCATGAACTGCATGCGCACCACGTCTTGCATGAAGGCCGGGCCGCCATCGGTGTCGGCCAGCCACAATAAGGCGCCGACGCTCATCGCCAACAACACGGCCGCCGTCAGGCCGAAGCCGAGCAGCAGGCGCCATTGGCGATTGAGCAAAAAGTAGCTGCACAGGATGCCGGTGGGCACCACCAGCCCGATCGGTCCGCGAACCCCGAAGCCGAGCACCAATAGAGCAAAGATCAGACCCCAACGGCGGCGTGCCGCGAAGTGGTCGGCGGCATAGCCCAGGTAAAACACCGAAAACGCGACCGCCGCGAGTATCAGGTCCTGGGACACCGCTCGGGCTTCGGTGATGAACGTGCTGGTCATCAACATCAAGGCAATGCTGAGCAGCGCCCAGCGTTGGGAGTAGGGCGCCAGCAAGCGGTACATCAGCGTGACAATCACCGCGCCGGCCAGCGCGCTCGGCAGCCAGGCGCTGAGGCTGTTGACCTGCCCGAACGGCAAGGACAGCAGCCAGATGAACAGCGTCGAGACCGCCGAGTAGTCCGCGTAAGGCTGGCCATAGGTGGTTGGAAACACCGATGGCCCGTTACGCAACATTTCCTGGGCAAACATCACGAACCGCGAATCGAAACCGATGACCGCCTGCTGATAAACCCCGGCACTGAACAGGATCAGTGCCAGTAAACCGATGCCCAGGGACTGCTGACGGGTGGGTGACAAGGTGATCACGCGACGACCGAGTCAGCGGGCCATTGTTGATGCGGGATCGGCAGGTTGCGCGACTCGCCACGGCCCATCGGGAAATACTTGAAGCCGCTGCGCTCAAGGCGTTCGGCGTCGTACAGGTTGCGTCCGTCGAAGATCACCGGTGCATTCAGGCGCTGCTCGATCAGGTCGAAATCCGGCGCCTTGAACTGCTGCCACTCGGTGCAGACGATCAAGGCATCGGCGCCCGACAGCACGGATTCGGGAGTGCCCATCAGCATCAGTTTCGATTCGTCAGGGTACAGGCGTTGGGTTTCCTGCATGGCTTCCGGATCATACGCACGGACATTGGCCCCGGCGGCCCACAGCGATTCCAGCAGGACCCGGCTCGGCGCGTCGCGCATGTCATCCGTGTTGGGCTTGAACGCCAGGCCCCACACGGCAAAGGTCTTGCCGCGCAGGTCGCCACGGTAGAACGCGTTGATCCGCTCGAACAGCTTGTGTTTCTGACGCTCGTTGATTGCTTCCACTGCTTGCAGCAAGTCGCTGGAGCAGTGCGCTTCCTGGGCGGTGTGAATCAGGGCGCGCATGTCTTTGGGGAAACACGAGCCGCCATAACCACAGCCGGGATAGATGAAGTGGTAACCAATGCGCGAGTCGGCGCCGATGCCCAGGCGTACCGATTCGATGTCGGCGCCCAGGTGCTCGGCCAGTTCGGCAATCTGATTGATGAAGCTGATCTTCGTGGCCAGCATGCAATTGGCGGCGTACTTGGTCAGCTCGGCGCTGCGCAGGTCCATGAACATGACACGGTCGTGGTTGCGGTTGAACGGTGCATAGAGGTCGCGCATCACCTCGCGTACTTCGTCACGTTCACAGCCAATGATGATCCGGTCCGGGCGTCGGCAGTCGGCGACAGCCGAGCCTTCTTTCAGAAACTCGGGATTGGAGACGATATCGAACTGCAGCACGCGGCCGATTTTGACCAGGCAATTGTCGATATGCGTGCGCAACGCATCGCCGGTGCCCACCGGTACCGTGGACTTCTCCGCCAGAATCACCGGCTGTTCACGATGTCGCGCCACGGCGTCGCCGACCGACATCACGTAGCTCAAATCTGCCGAGCCATCGTCCCGGGACGGCGTGCCCACCGCAATAAACAGCACCTGGCCATGCTGCACGGCCAGCTTCTCGTCGGTGGTGAATTGCAGCCGCTTGGCTTCCAGGCTGTCGCGCACCAGGCTGGCGAGCCCCGGCTCGAAAATGCTCACGTGGCCTTGTTGCAGCAATTCGACTTTCTTCTCGTCAATGTCCATGCAGATCACATCGTGACCGACTTCAGCCAGGACGGCTGCCTGGACCAGGCCCACATAACCGCTACCAAATACACTGATTTTCATGACGCATCCCTGAGTTCGGTCGCGCGAACTGAACGAGAGTTGATGATGATGACCCCGAGCATGACCAGCGCCACCCCGAGGGTTTTTGAAAGACTGAACGTTTCGTTAAACAGGGGCAGGCTGACGGCCAGCAGGTACACCAGCGCGTAGCTGATGCTCAGCAGCGAATAGGCCCGCCCCAGCGGCAGGTCGCGAAGGGCGGCCAGCCAGCAGAGCATCGAAAGGGCGTAGGCGATAATGGCGCTCAGCACGACCGCTATCGCGACCGGGTCGATGCTGGCTGTTAACCAGTGGTCCGGTGAGGGCAGGCGCGTCATGCTCCAGCGCATGCCCAACTGTGCGGCGCTGACCAGCAGCACACTGCCCATGGCGAAGGTAATTCCGCGACGCAGGCTCATGCGTGTTGCCCCAACAGAACCACGCCACCGATCACCAATGCCACACCCAACCAGTGTTGGCGGTCGATCGTTTCATGGAAGACAAAACGGGCGACCAGAGTGACCAGCACAAAATTGAGACTCAGCATCGGGTAGGCAATGCCGACTTCAAGTCGCTGCAACACCAGCAGCCAGACCAGCAAACCCGATCCCAGCGCGGCAAGCGCCAGCCACAGCCAGGGCGAGCGCAGTTTTTCGGACCATCCCGAAGCCTGGCCGCGCCAGCTCTCTACGGCGAATTTCTGAGCGATCTGACCCAGGCACGTCAACAAACACGCGACCAGAACCAGTAGCAGGCTCATGGCGCCACCTGAGGGAAAATCAGAATCACCAGATTGCCCTGTTCATAGCGTTTACCGTCCTTGGGCAACCGTTCGAGTTCCTGCAACTCTTGCTCACCCTTGACCCGCATGACCACACCGACGGAGCCGTTGCGGCGGGCGTTTTGCATCCACAGCTCAACCTGGCCGACGGTGACTAGCTGCTGTGCCGAATCAGGATAGGAAAGACCGTATTTCAATTCGCCTATCGAGCTGTACAGCGACACGTCCGGGTGTTTCATGCGCCAGGCCAGCGCCGATGCGGCGCCGAGATCGTTGCTCAACAGCTTGCCGGTTTGCGACAACTCATCCATGTGATGGAGGATGAATTGGTCAGGTGTCTTGTTGGCGACCACCGAATTGGGCAGCCCGGCCGGGATCAAACTGACCAGCAGCAAACTGCCGAACGCCGGTGCGGCCCAGCATTGCAGTGGCCTGAAGGCTTGCAGCAAGTTGGCCATGATCCAGCCGATCAAGCCAATGAACACCAGCACCAGGTTGTGCAGTTCATGGTCGTACAGCGGCTTTTTCAGTTGCATGTAGACCAGGGCAATCAGGACAACCAGACCCAGCACCAGGTTCAGCAAACCGTTGAGCCCCAGCACCCGGCCCTGCTCCAGCTTCAGTCGATCGGCCAGCGCATGACCCAGCATCAAGGCCAATGGCAGCAGGCATGGCAGGATGTAACTCGGTAATTTACCTTTGCTGATGCTGAAAAATACCAGCGGCATCACCATCCACAGCAGCAGGAAGCCGATGCTGGCCTGGCGACAGGTTTGCCAGGCTTGTTTCAGTGCCGACGGCAACAACACCGCCCACGGCATACTGAAGGCGACCAGCAGCGGCAGGTAGTACCACCACGGCGCTTCATGCTGAGCGTCGTCACCGGCAAAGCGGCGAATGTGCTCGTGCCAGAAGAAGAACCGCCAGTAATCGGGCTCCTGCGAGTGAACCGCCAGCACCCACGGCAAGCTCACCGCGATGGCCACGACAATCGCCACAGGGCCGTAGATCAGCAGTTCTTTCCAGCGCTTCTGCCAGATCATGTAGGGCAGGGCGACCAGAACCGGCAGCAACCAGGCAAGGAACCCCTTGGTCATGAAACCCATGCCGCAGGCCAGACCCAGCACCGCCCAGCTGATGACTTTTTGGCGGCGGCCGACGCTGTCCAGCGCAAACCACAACGCCACCAGACTCAGGTTGACCCAAAAGGTGAACTGCGGATCAAGGTTGGCATACCCGGCCTGACCGGCGATGACGCTGAAACTCATGTAGAGCAGCGCGCAGGCAAAACTCTTGCGCGGGTCGTTCCACAATCGGCGGGCGATCAGGAAGCACAGCAACACGCTCAGGCCCATGCTCAGCGCCGAGGCAAACCGCACACCAAACAGGTTCTGACCGAACACGGCCTGGCTGGCAGCGATCATCCAGTAACCTGCCGCCGGTTTTTCGAAATAGCGCACGCTCATGAAGTGCGGCGACACCCAGTTGCCGCTCAGGAGCATGTGCTGACTGATCTGTGCATAGCGGGTTTCGTCCGGAATCCATAAACCATGGGTGCCCAGCGGTAGCAGATAGGCGAGGACGAACAGGACCAGCAGGAGAGGTAATGCCCAGCGTTTGTTCATGCGCCTTGCACTCCCAACCAGCCTTCGCGGCCTTCAAGGACGCCGCGCACGACACGTCCTGTGGGCAAGGTGTCGGGGGCGTCGGGCAGCAGATCGCCCAAGGGCTGGAAATGAATGTCACGCTGGTGTGCATCGGCCAGCAGCTGACGGAAATCGTTGGCCATCAGAATCCCTTCTACTTCAGCATGAATGGTGTAGACGTTGAGTTTTTCGGGGGAAAAGCGCTCAAGAATGAACGCGTTGAAGTCCTGGGCTGCGACAGTTGGGCCGACCACCTCATCGAAGGTCGGCAAATCCACCGGTATTTGTGGTGCACCTAAACCACCGCCTGCCAGAGTCGGTTGAAACAGGCTCTGCCCACGGCAATCGCTGTTATAGCGAAAGCCGAACGCTTCTTTGGCTTCGATCACACGTTCGTCCGCGCGCCAACCGGCAGCGGCCGAACAGTCGACCTTTTGCCCGAGGATGTCGCTGAGCGTGTCGACGCCCTGGCGGATCTGCTCGATCAGCTGTGCGTCGCTCCAACGTCCGGCGTTGGCCTGCCAACCATGGTGATCCCAGGCGTGCAGACCGACTTCATGACCTGCGGCCTGAGCCTGGCGCATCAAATGCCCCAGATCCCGGCCGATGGGTTTGCCCGGCCAGGCGGTGCCGGCCAGCAAAATGTCCCAGCCGTACAGGCCGGCAGCATTGGAACGCAGCATTTTCCAGAGGAATTGCGGGCGGATCAGGCGCCACAAGTGGCGCCCCATGTTGTCCGGCCCGACGCTGAAGAAGAACGTCGCCTTGACCTGCGCCTCGTCGAGGATTTCCAGCAGCCGAGGCACCCCCTCACGGGTACCTCGGTAGGTGTCGACATCGATTCGAAGGCTTGCCTGCATCAACGCTTGTCCGCTATTTCGAGCATGGCCTCGCGCAGGAAGAAGTCCAGCGTGTTGCCGATGGTCTCGGTCATCTCCACGGTTGGCGTCCAGTCCAGCAGACGCTTGGCGTTGGCGATGCTTGGTTTGCGGTGGGACACGTCCTGGTAGCCGGTGCCGTAGAAAGCTTTGCTTTCTACATCGCGGAAACCGGCGAACGGCGGGAAGTTGTCGCGCAGCGGGTGAGCTTCGAACTGACGCAGCAGTTCTTCGCCCAACTGGCGAATGCTGGCTTCGTTCTCCGGGTTGCCGATGTTGATGATCTGACCGTTGCAGGCGTCATTTTCGTTGTCGATGATTCGCGCCAGGGCTTCTACGCCATCCGCAATGTCGGTGAAGCAGCGCTTTTGCTCGCCGCCATCGAACAGGCGAATCGGTGTGCCTTCTACCAGGTTCAGGATCAACTGGGTAATAGCCCGGGAGCTGCCGATACGCGCCGAGTCCAGACGGTCCAGGCGTGGACCCATCCAGTTGAAAGGGCGGAACAGGGTGAAGTTCAGGCCTTTCTGGCCGTAGGCCCAGATGACGCGGTCGAGCAATTGCTTGGAGACCGAGTAGATCCAGCGTTGCTTGTTGATCGGACCAACGACGAGGTTGGAGGTGTCTTCGTCGAAGTTCTGGTCCTGGCACATGCCATAGACTTCCGAGGTCGACGGGAAGATCACGCGCTTGTTGTATTTGACGCAGTAGCGAACCAGTTTCAGGTTTTCTTCGAAATCCAGCTCGAATACCCGCAGCGGGTTGCGCGTGTATTCAATCGGCGTGGCAATGGCCACCAGCGGCAGGACCACGTCGCACTTCTTGATGTGATATTCGATCCACTCGGAGTGAATGCTGATATCGCCTTCGACGAAATGGAAGTTCGGGTGGCTGCGCAGGCGGTCGATGGCGTCCGAACCGATGTCCAGACCGTAAACCTCATACCGGTCGTCGCGCAGCAGGCGCTCGGACAAGTGATTGCCGATGAAGCCGTTGACGCCGAGGATCAGTACCCGGGTGCGGCGTGGCTTACGCCCGGATTCGGCGCCGCGCAGGACGGAACCGTCGACCAGGCCCAATTCGTTGGCCAGTTGCGGGCCGCTCAGGTACAGACCGTTGTCGTTACGCTGCCCGGCGGTGATCACCAGCGAGTCTTCGCCGCAAGCGATGCGCAGTGGGTCAACGCTGATCACTCGGCCTGGCGCCAGACCTTCATTGCCCTTGGCAACTTCGGCGCTCCAGACAATCAGCTTGTGCTCGCCCACATCGCAGAACGCGCCCGGATACGGCTGGGTCACGGCGCGGACCAGGTTGGTCAGTTCTTGCGCTGGCTTCTTCCAGAGCAGTTTGCCGTCGGCCGCAGTGCGGCGACCAAACACCGTGGCTTTGGATTCGTCCTGAGCCGTTTCGGTGACTTTGCCTTGAAGCAAGGCGGGCAGGGTGTCGCGCAACAGGTCAGTGGCGGCCAGGCGCAGCTTGCCATGCAGGGTCAGCGCGGTGTCGCTGCGCTCGATGGCAACCGTTTGCTGGGCGATGATCGCGCCGGCGTCGGCACGCTTGACCATGCGGTGCAGGGTCACGCCGGTTTCGGTTTCACCGTTCACCAGCACCCAGTTGGCCGGCGCGCGGCCACGGTAGCGTGGCAGCAACGAGCCGTGCAGGTTGAACGCGCCTTTTCGGGCGGTGGCCAGCAACGGTTCAGTCAACAGGTTGCGGTAGTAGAACGAGAAAAGGTAATCAGGGTTGAGTTTGGCGATGCGCTCAATCCACAGCGGATGGTTGGCATCTTCAGGGGCATGCACCGGGATGCCCTTTTGGGCGCACAACTGCGCAACGGAACCGTAAAAGGCGTTTTCTTTCGGATCATCGGCATGCGTAAACACGGCGGCAATTTCAAAGCCGGACGTGAGCAGGGATTCGATACCGGCACAACCAATATCGTGGTAGGCGAAGACAACAGCTTTTACGCTCATGAGTGAACCTGATCGGAAGTAGTGGAAGTAAGGCCGTCAACGGTGACAACGGGAGCGGGCGCAGAGGGTTGGCTACGCAAAACTTTTTCGACAAAGAAGCGGGGACGGGCGCGGACGTCGCTGTACATGCGTCCCAGGTACTCGCCCAGCAGACCCATGCCGATAAATTGCCCTCCGGTGAAGACGAATAGCACGGCGAACAGCACGAACGTACCGTCGCCGGCCCATTCAGCGCCGAACACCAGGCGCAAGAAGATCAACGCGAAGGCAAACAGTACGCCCAGACCGGCCATGGCAAAACCGACGATGCTCAACAGCCGCAAAGGCGTGGTGGTCATGCAGGTGATCAGGTCGAACATCAGGTTGACCAGGCGCATGGGGCTGTATTTGGATTCACCGTGTTCACGCTCGGCATGTAAAACCGGGATTTCGGTGGTGTGCCGGGCAAAACTGTTGGCCAGGATCGGGATGAAGGTGCTGCGTTCGCGGCAGGCCAGCATCGCGTCGACGATGGTCCGGCGGTAAGCGCGCAACATGCAGCCGTAATCGCTCATGGCAACGCCGGTCGAGCGCTGAACGGCGAGGTTGATCAATTTCGACGGCCAGCGACGCAAGGCCGAGTCCTGACGGTTGTTGCGCACCGTGGCGACCACGTCATAACCGAGCTCTGCCTGGGCAACCAGTCGCGGAATTTCTTCGGGTGGGTTTTGCAGGTCGGCATCGAGGGTGATGACGACATCACCTTTGCAGTGTTCGAAACCGGCCATGATTGCCGCGTGTTGGCCATAGTTGCGGTTGAGTATGACCGCGACCACCGGGCTGCCCTCGCGACTGGCGGCATCTTCGAGGATTTGCGCCGAATTGTCGCGGCTGCCGTCGTCCACCAGGACGATTTCGTATTCATGGTGCAACTGCTGGCACGCCGCTTCGGTACGCCGAAGCAACTCGGGCAGGCTGTCTTGTTCGTTGTAGACCGGGATAACAATCGATACGCAACGGATTGGGTAAGGTTTCACTGAGATCTGTCCATAACGTTTTCAATGGCATCGACCACACGATTGACATCATCGGTGGTCATGTCCGGGAACAAGGGAATCGAACACAGCCGTGCCGAATTCCATTCGGTGTTGGGCAGGTAAATGTTCGGGAAACGCTGACGATAGTACGTGTGAAGGTGGGTGGCGATAAAGTGGATGCCGGTGCCGATATTCTGTTCCTGCAAGCCCTTCATGAAGGCTTCACGGTCCAAGCCGCAGCGCTCGGCGTCGATGCGCAGGATGAACAGGTGCCAGGCGTGTTGCTGCGGATAGGTTGGCACCGCCAGCGGTTGCACGGCAGAGCCTTCCAGGCGTTGCAGGTATGCTCGCGCCAGCTCGGTGCGATTGGCGTTGATGTCGTCCAGACGCTCCAGTTGCACCAGAGCGATGGCGGCATTGATGTCGGCCAGGTTGTATTTGAAACCCGGTTCCATCACTTGCGCCTGAGGCTTGCGGCCGTGGGTCATGCGGTCGTAGGCGTCGACGCCGAGGCCATGAAACTTGAGCATGCGCACCCGGCTGGCCAGTGCTTCATCGTCACTGACGAACATCGCGCCTTCGGCGCAGGTCATGTTTTTGATGGCGTGGAACGAGAAGATCGCCGTGCCTTTGGAGCCGACGTGACGTCCTTTGTAGAAGGTGCCGGCGGCGTGGGCGGCGTCTTCGATAACAGCAATGCCGTGTTTGTCGGCCAGCGCATAGAGCGGGTCGAGGTCGAAGGCGGCGCCGGCGTAGTGCACCGGAATGATGGCTTTGGTGCGTGGGGTGATGGACGCCTCGATGCTTGCCAGATCGCTCATCAGAGTGTCGCGGTCAACGTCGACGAACACCGGGGTGGCGCCCAGCAGGCAAATCATGTTGGCGGTGGACACCCACGTCTGCGAGGGGGTAATGACTTCGTCGCCCGGGCCAATGCCCAACGCCAGCAACGTAATGTGCATACCACCGGTGGCCGAAGAAAGAGCAACGGCGTGCCGGCCCCCGACATAGTTGGCGAACTGCTCTTCCAGTTGCTGGTTTTTCGGCCCGGTGGTGATCCAGCCGGAGCGCAATACTTGCTCTACCGCTGCAATTTCTTCATCGCCGATACTGGGGCGGGAGAAGGGGAGAAACGCCTGACTCATGGGCACCTCGGGCTGGAATTGAACGAGCATTGATACCGGATGTGTTGGATCCAAGGCAAGCGTAGTCAATAAAAAATAAGCTGCTTCAATCGGTTACACAAAAAGTGTGACAAATCGCATCAATTGACTTTTTCTGTTCCGGTCGGCACGTTTGAGGCTTGTGTGGGACCGTCGCGGCTCATTGAGGGTAAGCTCTATTTCGTGAAAGGAACATGAAAAACCGGTCGGCAAATCGTTTATCCGAGGGTTATACAGCCGCTGTTCAGACTCTTGCCGCTCATCGCGACTTTATAAGAAAAGTCTTTCAGAAGTCTTCGCTTTACATGAGGGATGTTTTCATTCCTTAGTTGTATTACTGCAATATTTTCACTCAAGGCCGTCTCGTTTGATTGACTTACCTGTTACCCATCCTGTTGCTTCAACGACCAATCCGTTGACTGTGTACCTGGCCCGGCTCGCACCTTCCAGTCAGCTGACCATGCGTTATGTTTTGCAGGATGCCGCGGACCGTTTGGGCTTCGACGACATGAATATCGAGGAAATCCCTTGGCATCAGCTTCAGCCAGAAAATGTTATTGCGCTGGTCGCGGCGTTACGCGAAGACGGCTACGCGCCCAACACCTCTTCGCTGTACGTGAATGCGGTACGCGGGGTGATGAATGAGGCATGGCGCATGAGCCTGATCAGTCAGGATCATCTGCTGAAAATGCGCTCGGTCAAAGGGATTGCCGGCACCCGTTTGTCCCAGGGGCGCAACTTGCGGCGCACGCTGATCCAGGAGTTGATGGCGGTGTGTGCCGCCGATCCAAGGCCACAAGGATTACGCGACGCGGCAATCATCGGGATTTTGTACGGTTCGGGCATGCGCAAGTCCGAGTCGGTGAACCTGGACCTGTCACAGGTCGATTTTGCCGAGCGCAGCCTGCGGGTCACGGCCAAGGGCAACAAGCAATTGATCAAGTACGCGCCGGCCTGGGCCTTGGCCAAACTGGAGGCCTGGCTGGCGTTTCGTCGATCTCAGCTCAAGGAAGGCGAGGTGGACGACCTGTTTCTGTTCAACCGCATACGTCGTGGCAGCCATATCACCCGCGAGCGAGTGACCAAACATGCGATCTATTACATTGCGCGCCAGCGCGGTGCCGAAGTCGGGGTGAAGATCATGCCACACGATTTTCGCCGTTCGTTCATCACCCGCGTCATCGAAGAGCACGATTTGTCGATCGCGCAGAAACTGGCGCATCACAGCAATATTCAGACAACCGCCAATTACGATGTGCGCGACGACAATGAGCGGCGACGCGCAGTGGACCGCTTTGACCTTTAACGTTATGACCCGCTGAACACGTGGGCATGGCCGATGGTCGAGACGTGCACCGCGCTGCCGGCAGGGGGCGCATACATGCCCGAACCGCGTACCGTTAATGACCGGCCGGACTGTTCGCCGGAAGCAGGGGCCTGTAATTCCACGGTCAATGTGCAGGTGTTGCCGCTGAAGTCGCGTTCAGTCACTACAGCGCGGCACCCGGCCATTTCGGTGGGGCTCGGCTGGATGCTGACGAGTTGTAATTGCTCGGGGCGCAGCATGATCTGTGCCGAATGGTTGTTGCGGTGGTTGTTCACCGGTATCCGGCCGAGGTCGCAATGCGCCCAGCCAGCTTCGATTTTGGCGGGCATGACCACGGCATCTCCGAGAAACAGCGCAGTTTGTTCGTCGTTGGGGTAGCGGTACAGATCCAGTGGATGGCCTGATTGTACGAGCCGACCGTCGCGCATCACCGCCAGTTGATCGGCAAACGAGAGTGCTTCGCTCTGATCATGGGTGACCAGGATGGTGGTGACACCGGCATCGGACAGCAGTCGGGCGACCATTTTGCGCATGGCGCCTCGAAGGCCGGTATCAAGGGCGGAAAAAGGCTCGTCCAGCAGCATCAGGCGCGGCTGTTGCGCCAACGCCCGCGCCAGCGCCACCCGCTGTTGCTGGCCGCCGGAGAGTTCATGGGGCCAACGGTGGGCCATGCTTGCATCCAGGGCCACACTGTCCATCAGCTCAGCGACACGAAGGTTTTTTTCGCCGCCCTTGACCGAAAGCCCGAAACCGATATTGGCAGCCACGGTCATGTGCGGGAACAAAGCACCGTCCTGGGGAACGTAGCCAATCAGGCGCTGATGCGCCGGCACCTCGTGAGTGGCGTCGACGAGCGTCTGACCATTGAGTGAAAGACGGCCGGAGTCCGGAAATTCGAAGCCGGCGATCATCCGCAACAACGTGGTTTTACCCGAGCCGGACGGGCCGACAATCACCGTCCGGCTGCCAGCGGGCACCGACAGGTTGATGTTCTCCAGCGCCTTTTGGTCGCCGTAAGACTTGGATATGGCATGCAGTTCAAGAGCGTTCATCGGCCAGCCGTTCGTTTGGATTGGTGATAAAGAAGTCCGGTCAACGGAAGCGACAGCAGAATCATCAACAGGGCATAGGGGGCAGCAGCGGCATAGTCGATTTCGCTGGTCATGGCCCAGAAACCGGTGGCCAGGGTGCGCGTTCCATTGGGCGCGAGCAACAGGGTGGCGGTGAGCTCGTTGGTGATCGCCAGAAACACCAGCGCAGCCCCGGCGGCAGCCCCCGGCGCGGCCAGGCGCAGAGTAATCAGCCACAAGGCCCGACCCGGCGAGCGGCCGAGACTGCGTGCGATGTTTTCCAGCTCCACCGGTGCCTGGGCAATTCCCGCCCGTAAACTCACCAGGGCACGGGGCAAGAACATCAGCAGATACGCCAGCAGCACGGTGATCGTGGTCTGGTAAATCGGTCGCGCAAAATGGATGGTGAACGTTACCAGGGCCAGGGCGACGACAATCCCAGGCAACGAGCTGGTGATGTAGTTGCAGCCTTCCAGTACCCGCTGTAACCGGCCGGGAGAGCGAATCGATAGCCAGGCAATCGGGATCGCGGCGCAGGTGGTCAGGACTGCGCCTGCCGCGCCGAGTTGCAGTGTCTGTTGCAGCGCCGGCATCAGTTCGTCCAGTTGCCAGACCTGTGTGCCGCCCGCGATCAGCCATTTGCCCAGGGTGATCAACGGCACACCCAGCGCCAATGCGCAGGTGAAGGCTTGCAGCAGCAGGCCAAGTATTTTTGCCTGCCCGTCCAGGCGCACAACCCTCTGCGCGCGAGCGCTTCCCGACCCGACCCTGGCGTAACGCGCCGTGCCGCGAGCGGCGGACTCGGCAGTCAGCATCGCCAGGCAACACAGGGCCAACACACTGGCCAGCATGTTAGCGGCAGGGCCGTTGAAGGTGGATTTGAACTGATCGAAGATCGCCGTGGTAAAGGTGTCGAAGCGGATCATCGCGTACAGGCCATATTCGGCCAGCAAATGCAGGCCCACCAACAACGCTCCGCCGCAAATGGCCAGGCGCAGTTGCGGCAGTACCACACGAAAGAACACCGCCCCCGGCTTGAGCCCCAGCGACTCGCCAACGTCTTCGATGGCCGGATCGAGCCGGCGCAGGGTGGCTGCAATCGGCAGGTACAGGAACGGGAAATAGGCGATGACCGAGACCAGGACGCCGGCAAACAGCCCATGAATCGGTGGCACCAGGCTCACCCACGCATAACTGTGGACGAAGGCCGGCACGGCCAGTGGCGCCGTCGCCAGCAGTGACCACCAGCGTCGGCCTGGCAGGTTGGTGCGCTCTGTCAGCCAGGCCAGCGCCAGGCCGAGCATGACGCACAACGGAATGGTGATCACCACCAGCAAAACGGTGTTGATCATTAATTCAGCGACACGAGGTCGAAAGACCAGCGGCACAATGGCCGCCCAGCCTGTCTGGACCGACACGCCGATCACGAAGGCAATCGGGAGCAGCGATAGGAGCGAGACCAGTGCGGATAAACCGATCACCCACGCGCCGCCGCGACCTGCGAAAACACCCCGGGAGCGTCGCCGCAAGTTTGAGGGTATCGCCGTGGCGACACCCCCTGGCAAGGTTTCAGGCATCAATTAGAGCAGTCCCGCCTGAGTCATCAGCTCCACGGCTTTTTTACTGTCGAGTTTTGAGGCATCGACTGTCGGCGCGTCGAGCTGCTGCAAAGGCACCAGTTTAGGATTGGAGGGCGCGTTCTTGCCCACGGCGTATTCAAACGATTTACCGGTTTCCAGAACTTTCTGGCCTTCCTTGCCGGTGATCCACTTCAGCAGTGCCTGAGCGTCTTCCTTGTGTTTGCTGGACGCCAGAACGCCGCCACCGGAGACGCTGACAAAAGCACCTGGATCTTTGTGTTTGAAGTAATGCAGGGCGGTGTTTTTGCTGTTTTCACCGGTTTTGGCTTGGTCGCCGTAGCTGTAATAGTGAAAGATCACACCGCTGTCGACCTGGCCGGCATTAACCGCTTTGAGCACCGAGCTGTTGCCACGGTAGGCCGTGTAGTTGGCTTTCATTCCTTTGAGCCACTCAAGGGTGGCTGCTTCGCCCTTCAGCAAAAGCACCGCGGCGACGATGGCCTGGAAGTCAGCACCGGCAGGCGATGCGCCCCAAAGGCCTTTCCAGTTTGGCCCGGCCAGGTCCATCAACGATTTCGGCAGATCGGCTTCAGGCAGTTTGCTCGGGTTATAGACGAACACCGTGGAGCGTGCGGCGATCCCGACCCATTTGCCATGCGCCGGGCGATAAGCCGCGTCCACTTGCTCCAGCGTAGTCGGCGCTACGGGTGCAAGCAGCCCCGCGTTGTCCACCAGCACCATGGCCGGGGAGTTCTCGGTCAGGAATACATCGGCGGGGGAAGCGGCGCCTTCTTGCACGATCTGATTGCCCATCTCGGTGTCGTCGCCGTTACGCAGGGTGACTTTGATCCCGGTTTCCTTGGTGAACCCCTCGACCCAGGCCTTGGTCAGGCTCTCGTGTTGGGCGTTGTAGACCACGATACCGTCGGTATCAGCGGCATAGACATGTCCGGCGGTCAGCAGTGCAGTGGTCAGCAATGCTGTTTTGAGGAACGAAGGGATGGAGGGCATCATTCGGGGGGCAGCTCCTGTTCTTTTTAGTAGTCATCCACGCCGATTCGCCAGCAAATCAATGCGAATCATTTGCATGTTTTGAGTCGCAGGGAATGTAGAACGTAAAATGAGAAAAAAACGTCAAAGAAACCGTTAATACATGTCATTTTCATTCAGATTAGCAGTCCCTCAGCTACTTGCCCGACGGATCTGATGTTTATGGAGTCATCGATCAGGACAGGCATTCGAGCACAACGTCGGGTTTGTCCACCAGCGGGATTTTGTTCCGCGTACCCAAGGTTTGAGCAACCGGCCCCCATTGCTGCGGGCGGTTGCTCAAACCAGAATAGTGGCGAAAGGATAGTACCGTGATCCAAGGGGCGTCAGGTAGTTCAGCGGCAGCACACTTCGGGATTAACAATACCGAGCACCTGAAATTGCCCGTTAGTGTCAATGTGCAAAACAGTGAGCGGTGGCAGGGGCACCGCTGAACAATATCGGGGCGCGAAAGAAGTGGCGTTAAGCAGGGGGCGGGCAACTCTGTTGGGTCCCCTTGGCCGCTTGGCCGATCTGCGCAGCCAGGCGCTTGACGTTATTCTGCTGGGCCAGGGCCAGATCTTCGATGCTCCCCCCCGAAGGCGTTTGCAAGATGCTACGACAGGTGACAGACGCGCCATTGACTTCATTGGCGGCGCGCAAGCGCCAAGTCACATCAATCAGCCCGTATTGCCCGGGAACGGAGTCAAAACGTTGTATGTCAATGCGCACCGACAGCTTGCGCTGGAGGTTGAGGTTGGACAGTTGATCCACCAGGGCACTTCGGAACTCCTCTCCCAGCGATGCCCCCCACCATTCGGATTCGAGCAGAATCAGGCCGCTCTTGCCTTGGCGAATAACCACCTGTTGCCGGTCGACCTGCGCCGGTAAACTGAGGCTTTCAATCTCGATGAACTGCGCGTTACTGCGCGTCGCACCACTGGTTTCTGGTGGCACCAGGGTGTGGTAGTGAACAGGTTCACTGCGGCAGGCCGCGAGCAGCAAGAGCGCAGCGACCAAGGTGAGCTTCGGCGAAAAAGCCATACAAGTTGCTCCTTTCTTCTGCAGCGCGGTCATTGATTCAGGTCCTGTGCCGAGGCGTTTTTAGGTCGACCACGAATCAGAGACTCCGGATGCCGGATCAGGTAATCCGCCAGTTCACGTAGTGCTCGCGCCGCGCTTTCCAGCTCTTCCAGGGTCTGCCCGAGCTTCTCCCGTGATGGCGAACCTTCGGAAATGGTGGTGTTAGCCGATTGCAGGGTCGTGTTGGCCGACAGCAAGGTCTTGCTGACGTCCGACAGGGCGGTATCTACGCCGGGCAGCGTCTTGCTGTTGAATTTAACCAGCCCTTTGCGCACTTCCACCAGGTTGCTGTCGAGGTTGCCGGCAATGCGCTCGATCGGCAGCTTGTTGACCTTGTCGACCATGGCTTCGAGTTTTTCCTGTAATTGTTCGAGGCTTCCCGGAACCGTTGGAATCATGACCGGGCGCGCGGTCGGATCGAATGCCACTTTGTCTGCTTTAGGGTAGAAGTCCAGGGCGATGTACAACTGGCCGGTCAACAGGTTGCCGGTGCGGGCCTGGGCGCGCAGGCCGTTTTCGATGAAGGAGCCAATCATCCGAACGCCAGCGGCTTCGTCATTGGGATCATGATTGAGCGCCTTGATCATCTTGGTGTGGGCCTGACCCAGACGCTGCGGGTAGATCACGATGCCGACACTGACCGGAAAACTGCGTTTTTTCTCGTCGAAATCCAGATTGATCGACACTACCTTGCCGATTTCTATGCCCAGGAATTCCACCGGCGCATCGACCTTCAGCCCACGCATGGCCTGATCGAAGCGCAAGGCCAGGAACTGTGCCTTGCCATTGGGTGGGGCGAGGGCGCTTTGCTGATCGTCGAATAGCTCGTAGGCATACTCCTCGGGGGCAGGTTTGTCGTTCGGGTTGAATTCCGGTGCACGGAAGGCAATACCGCCCACCAGCAAGGAGGACAAAGACTCCGTCTTGATATCGACGCCGTTGGCATTGACGCTCACGTCCACGCCGCTGGCATTCCAGAACCGAGTGTTTTCAGTGACGTACTGGTCATTGGGCGCGTGGATGAACAGGTCGATGTTCACCCCTTTGCCATCCAGGTCCAGTGCATAGGCCACCACCTGACCGACCGGAATCTTGCGGTAATACACCGGCGAGCCAACGTCCAGCGACCCCAGGTCCTGCGTGTGCAAGGTGAAACGCTTGCCCGGTTCGCCGTAGGTGATGGCCGGCGGGATTTCCAGGCCTGTGAAGTTTTTCGCGCGGCCATCGGCCTGACCGATATCAGCGCCGATGTAATCCCCGGACAGCAACGTATCGATCCCCGAAACCCCACCGGCACCGATGCGCGGACGCACGACCCAGAACTGCGAGTCTGAACGGGTGAAACCTTCGGCCTGTTTGGTCAGTTTGATCGTGGCGTTGACACTCTTCTGGTCGCTGCTCAACTCCACGTCCGAAACCTGGCCGATGACTACACTGCGGTATTTGACCTCGGTCTTGTTGGCTGTCAGGCCATCACCGGTCTTGAACATGACGGTGATGGTCGGGCCTTCCTGCAAAATGCTGTGGACCACCAGTGATATACCCACCAATACCGCAACAATGGGGACGATCCAGACCAGCGAGACGCTACGACCGGTCTTGATTGGGGCCTGGCCGGGGGCTTGTGGCCCTTCAGTGGCTTGCGACTTCATCCATGACCTCCTCGTTTTGTGGGTTTCCCCGTGTTTTATCCCAAATCAGGCGCGGGTCGAAACTCATCGCCGACAGCATGGTGAACACCACCACCAAACCAAAAAACAGAATGCCCGCGCGCGGTTCGATGTCGGCCAGGGCTTTAAACTTAACCAGTGAGGCCACCAATGCCACCACGATCACGTCGAGCATTGACCAGTAACCGATGACCTCGACGAAGCGGTACAGCTTCGACCGCTCCTTGCTCGCCCGGAAACTGCCGCGATGCACGGACACCAGCAAAAACGTAAGGGCTACGAACTTGATACCCGGCACCGCGATGCTGGCGATAAAAATGATCAGCGCGATGTCCCAGGCGCCGGCCGCCCAAAACTCCAGTACACCGCTCATGATCGTGCTGTCGGCGCCGTTGCCGAGCATCTGGGTGTTCATGACCGGCAACAGATTGGCCGGGACGTAAAACGCCAGGGCCGTGAACATAAAGGCCCACGTGCGGGCCAGTGAATTGGTTTTACGCCGATGCAACGGAGCGCCACAGCGTTCGCATTCGTGCGGATTATCGGTCATGTCGCAGGTCATGCCGCAGCTATGACACAGGCACAGGTTGAGATCGCTGGCGACCGGGGGCGTGTTCATAAGTTGTCCCATAATTCGCGGATATCGCGCCCGGCGATACGGATCATCAGCAGGCTGAGCACGGCCAGGGCAAACAGGCCGATGCCCGGCAGCACGTCGAGAAATCCGGCGAGTTTGATGACCGCGACCATTGTCGCCAGAAAGCAGACCTCCAGCATGCTCCAGGGCCGAAGGGCTTCCAGCCAGCGCATGCAGAATTTAAACCCGGGTGAACGTCGGTGCGTGAGGGCGAAACCCAGGACCCAGATCAGCAGCAAGAGTTGGAAAATCGGCGCGAGAATCATCGCGATCGCAGCGACCAACGCGATGAAGGTGATCGGCCCAAGGCTCAAGGCCAATACCGAATCCCATAGTGTTGCGCTGTTTCTAACGCCTTTCAGGCTGATGGTCATGACGGGATAGAGGTTGGCGAAAATCCACAGCATCAAGGCCGCGAAGGTCAACGCCAGTCGCTGCTCCACCGTCAAGGGGTTATGGCGCTGCAGTACGGCGCCGCAGCACGTACACAGGGTTTTCTGGTGTTCAACGAGCGTGACTTTTTCATACACACAGTCGCAGTGCTCGCAGATGATCAATTGATCAGTAGTTGCCATTGGCCAAGGCTCAACAGGAGGCAGGAAATTCAGAGCACCCCCTCAATATAGAAGTGCCTCGCAATTGAGCAAATCGAAAGTCGAAACGGTGCAAATCTCTTTCACCTGTCATTGCTATCGTCCTGTCGATTTCGCAGCGTCCCGTTCGACTATCCTTCAGGGAATCAATCTGATGAGTCGCATTTGACCCCAGGCGTTCCCTGTACGAGTACTCACCAGGAGAAGACTATGCGCAAGCTTACCGTTGCCGCATTCACGAGTCTGGATGGTGTTATGCAAGCGCCCGGCGGGCCTGAAGAAGACACCAGCGGCGAATTCCGCTTGGGTGGCTGGATCGTGCCCTACGCCGACAACGTCTCCGGCCAGGCCATACAGGAGCTGTTCGCGAAGCCGTTCGAGTTGCTGCTGGGGCGGCGCACCTACGACATATTTGCCGCGTACTGGCCGCACAGACAGGCCGATTCAAAAAGCCACGCCATCGCTGACTTGTTCAACAGCGTGCCCAAGCACGTCGCTACGCATCACCCCGTTACGCTTGATTGGCACAACAGTCATGCTTTGCAGGGAAACCTGACCGACGCGATACGCGCGCTCAAGCACGAGGACGGCGCTGACCTCTTGACGCAGGGCAGCGGCGATCTGGTGCGCCAACTGCTTGCCGCCGGGTTGGTGGACGAGCTCAGGCTCATGATTTTTCCCGTGGTGCTGGGTCGCGGCAAGCGCTTGTTCGACGACACTGCACAAGCGTTGGCGTTCACGCTGGAGAATTCGATCAGCACGCCTGGCGGTGTGCTGATCACCCGCTACGTCCGCCAGGGCGAGGTGCGCACAGGGGCGTTTGAATAAGTTGAACAGTTCCCGTGACGTACGCGCGAATTGCCCCCGGAACTCAGGCCGCAAGACCCTGCTCGAACATGGTGTGAAGGCGGCGCCAGCAGGACGACCCCAGTGACAGTTCTTCCCGTGGCTTCAGTGGTGGCTCGGACTCCAGCTTGCACACCAAGGCCATGATCCTGAACAAGCAGAAGGTGTTCATCGGCTCCTTCAATTTCGACCCGCGTTCAGTGTTGTGGAACACTGAAGTCTGGGTGCTGGTCGCCAGCCCTGAATTGGCCGGCTATATGCGCGACCTGGCGCTTGCGGGCATGGCTCCGGCCATGAGTTACCAGGCCCGGCTGGAAAACGGCGAAATCGTCTGGATTGCCGAAGACGACGGCCGCCGGCATACCTTGCATGAGGAGCCGGGTGGCAATTGGCGCAGCTTCAAGGCCTGGCTCAGCGACAAGATCGGCCTGGAGAAAATGCTCTGGATTGAAGCCGGCGGCTCTCACCCCCGTTGCTCGGCCACCAGCAGCAGCGACTGCGGCACAGGACTTTGCGGGTGCTGCGGCTCTTGCAAACCGACCAGACGAAAGCCGCCCATATCCAGCGCATTCAGCCAACTGGACAAGGTGCGAAAGTACCACGGCATGGGTTGCCACAGCCCCTCGAACCCGGCGAAGGTCTCTTCCCGCCAACCATCCTGATAGTCGCCCGCCGCTGCGGTCCACGGATGCAGCGTCTGGATCACCAGCGCGCCGCCAGGGACGAGCAGGGCGTTCAGGGCGGCGAGCAGGGGGATGATGTCCTGGTGCAACAGTGCGAAGTTGGCGCAGATCAGGTCGTAGTCGCGGCCGACGTTCACCTTCGCTTCCACCAACGCTTCATAGCTCGCCAAATGTACCGATGAAGAGCCCGCTGCCCGCGCGGCCTCGACCAATGTCGCGTCACCATCCACCCCGACTGCCTTGATGGCCCGTTCAGCCAGCGCCCGCAACAGCCAGCCCTCGCCGCAGCCGAGGTCGAGCACGTTCTCGGGCTGGCGGCCCATCACCGCCAACAGGATGGCCTGGTCGGTAACCTTCAGACGGCTTTCGATGGCGCCGGTGCGGATGGCTTCGATCCAGGATTGGGCGTTGTGGTGCCAACTTTGGAGAAGAGTGAATTCGGGTGCAGGCATTTCGATGTCCGGAGTTGTCAGTTGGATCGGCTCTATCACTCTTCTTCTCTCAACGCATGGGGCGGGGAGTGTTTCGTCGAAATCGTTTATGTCAAAAATCAGATTGCGCTCAGGTGTCGCAAACAACCCGAAGTTCATCAGGTGACAATCCCCGCAGGCCTGCACCTGAATGCCGGTGGTCGGGAGAGTGGCCAGGTCATGCGCCATCAAACCCGCAAAACCGCGTAAAAAGGTGAATGGACTGCGCAACATGCGACCGTAGCGCACAGGTACCAGATCGGGCAGTCGATAGCGGTTGGACTCTTCGAGGAGTTTGATCGGGTCACGGTGTTTGCGCGCAGGTTTCCATTCGGCGTGAACTGCATGCGGCATTCGCTCGCGTAGTAGCTCGCCTTCGTACAGACGATCTTTGCGCGAGTGAAAGACTCGCTCGTCCCCCTGGCTTCCGATTGCCCTGCCGTTCTGTTGGCAAACCTGCTTTTGCGGGGGGGGGCATGTCCACTCCCTTGCCCAACAAAATTTGGCTCGCTTGGGCACAGGATCGGGTAATTCGACTGTTCCATCAGCCACAGAGAACACGTGCGCCGGCAGGCTAAAAAGCGCCAAAGCTAATGATTCAAGCGTAGCAGTTCTGATCTTGGGTGCTGCATTGAGCGTGTTTGCGTTGAACTTGAGCGGACAGCACATTATCAAAAAAGAATGTGGGAATACTTCCCCACTCAACGATGCTAACTGGCTCTAAGGGATCGTGCGGAACCGCAGTTGCTCGTCAATGCTGCAGATTTATGACCGCGCCGGTTAGCTGGCCGCTCCAATGGGCGGCCGGGAACTCACTGGCGATTGCGTTCGATACGGAGATGACGACGCAACGCCAAGCAGAGGTGGCTCATGTTTCTCAAGAAATGTTTATTGGCTCTCGCAATTGGCGGTGTCCTGTCAGCATCGACTGTCCTGGTACCCGATTACATCGGTAGTTTTTCCAGCGTGTATGCCAAAGATGGCGGCAGCGGCAGCGGCAGCGGTGGCGGCAGTGGAGGTTCCGGAGGCAGTGGTCATGGTGGCGACGGCGGTGGTGGCTCCAGCAGTGGAAGCTCAGGGAGCGGTCACGGTAGCAGTGACCATGGAGAGGGTGGCGGTCATGCTGCTGGTCATGACGGTGACGGTGACGGTCATGGAGGCCCGGGGCGCGGCGACGCTGACGACGCTGACCATGGCGGTATTAGCGGGAACAGAGGCCCAGGCAATGCGCATGACAACGACGCTGACAACGGTACCGCAGATGCGGCCAGGGATGCTGCCAGAAATGATGCAGATGACGCCCGAGATTCGGCCAAAGCTGCTGCAGATGCAGCTAGAAATGCTGCCAGAGCTGATGCGGATGCAGCCAGGGATGCTGCAAAAGCTGCAGGTGTAGCGGGCGCAGATGCAACCAGAGATGCAGCGAGGGCTGCCGCAGATGCGACCAGGGACGCCGCCAAGGCTGACGCAGATGCCACCAGAGATGCGGCGAGGGCTGCTGCAGATGCGACCAGAGACGCTGCCAAAGGTTGAGGCGCGCGCAGCTAGAGGGGCTGTGGCGGACGCCCCAGACGCTCCAGACGCCCCGGACAAGGACGTGGCTGAGGTACAGAACTAGGCCTGCAAGTTCCGCCACAAACACGGCAGGCATAACAGCAGAAAACGCCCCGCAAGCTTGAGGGACGTATCGGCAAAGAGTCGCAAGCCCTGGAGAGTCGCCGGGTTTGCGATTTTTTTTCAAAATCGGCTCGCACGATCCGAAACACCGACGAGGATGACGGCAGCGGGGAAGGCGACGGTGCTGGACAGGCGAGTCTGTCACGACCGGAGGGAATCAACGCCGTTTCAGGACCGCCCATGTCGTCTATCGTTAAACACCCCAATCCGAGGTGTTTTTCGGTGTGCGTTGTACAACTGCGCCAGTCAGACGCGTGCAGTGAATGGCAACCAAAAACATCATGTATGTCCCTTCGCTGCTGAGTGTTCCTGGATTGGTTGCTGCGGGCATCGGCCTGAGCATCGTGCCTGAAATGATGACCCGGTTAACCATGCCAGGCATACGGATTGTGCCGCTGGCTCAACGGGAAATGGTCAGTGAACTGTCGCTGATGTCTGGTGTTGTACTCCTCATTCGATAGTAAAGTGGCGAGCATTGTCGTAGCTGAACAGGGATGACCGATGTCTCAACACCGCTCAACATTGATCGCCCTGTTGGTAGCGGTCACCTTCTTTATGGAGAACCTCGACGCTACAGTGATCGCCACCGCGCTGCCGGACATGGCCAGGACGTTTGGTGTGCCAGCGGTGGATGTGAGCATTGGTATGAGTGTCTACATGCTCGCGGTTGCGGTGTTCATCCCCATCAGCGGCTGGTTGGCTGATCGCTTCGGCTCACGCCTTATATTCAGTTCGGCGATTGTGCTGTTCAGCCTGTCTTCGTTGATGTGTGGGTTGAGTGACAGCCTGGAAGCCTTTGTTGCTGCGCGCGTGCTGCAGGGCATCAGCGGAGCGATGATGGTACCGGTCGGGCGCTTGGCAGTGCTTCGCACCACCGAGAAGAAAGACCTCGTGCGGGCGATCTCTTTTATTACCTGGCCCGGTCTGGTCGCACCGATACTCGGGCCTCCCTTGGGCGGTTTCATCGTCACCCACGCGTCCTGGCCGTGGATTTTCTACCTCAATCTTCCGTTGGGCCTGTTGGCCATGATTGCCGCGCGGGTCTTGATTCCCAGGCAAGACCACATTATTGCCCGGCCATTCGATTTCAGTGGTTTTCTGCTCGCCGGCGGTGCCAGCGCTGCGCTGCTGTTCGGGGTGGAGATGCTGGGGCAAAGTCATGCGAATCTGTTGCCGGCACTGTCACTCAGTGGTGCAGGCGTGATACTCGGCGTTCTTGCCTGGCGACATCTGCGTCGGCATGCGCAACCGTTAATGGCGCTGGGTGTTTTGGGAATCCGTACCTTCAGTGTCTGCCTGTTGGGTGGCTCGATTTTTCGGATCGCCATCAGCACCTTGCCGTTTCTCCTGCCGCTGATGTTTCAACTCGCGTTCGGGCTTTCTGCACTGGATGCGGGGCTTCTGGTATTGGCCGTCTTTGCCGGCAATCTGGCCATGAAGCCGTTCACCACGCGGGTGATGCACCGTTGGGGATTTCGCCCGGTGCTGATGTTCAACGGCATCCTCGGTGTACTGGCGATAGCGGCCTGTACGTTGCTGGATGAGCACATGAGTCGGGCGCTGATTTTGTTCATTCTGTTTGTAGGTGGCTTGTCACGATCCATGCAGTTCACCGCGTTCAACACGCTGGGTTTTGCCGATGTTCCGAAGGAGCAGATGAGCGATGCTTCAACCTTGTTCAGTATGTTCTTCCAACTGAGCATGGCGATTGGGGTTGCCACGGGCGCGTTGCTGCTACGTTTCTCCATGAGCATCCATGGCAACACTGAGCTTGCAAATACAGCCGACTTTCAGCTGACGTTCCTTTGTGTTGCCGTGATTGCGGGGATCGCATTGCTCGATAACCTGCGATTGCCACCGAAAGCGGGAGAGTCGGTATTGCAGCGAGCATAAGAAAAAGACAGGCCTTCAGGTGTTGAGCGCTTGCGTCTCACGGCCATGGCGTGCCACTTCGAGAAAACACACCAGATGACGGAATTTGATTCGGGTATCGATGTTCAAACGGGTGCTCTGCCTTCGTGGTAGGGAATCCATTGATGTTGGATCTGAAGCGATTGTGTGGCGGTTGTCGTGCGCGACCGAGCCGCCCTTAGCCGAGTTGCTCGGCAAGCCCGACGATGATGCCCTCAGGCCCACGAATATAGGCGAGCCGGTACGATTTCTCGTACTTCGTCTGGCCCATGAGTTCTGCGCCATGGGCCTGCATCCGCGCAACGACAGCATCGACGTCATCGACGGCAAACATGATGCGACGAAGACCCAACGCGTTCACTGGCGCGTCCACGGGCCCAAACCGGACTGCGTTTGGCGTGTGGAATTTGTCCAGTTCAATTCCCTGCCCATCGGGAGTCCGCAGCATCGCGAGGGTGGCTCGGACGTCTCCAAGCCCTATGAGGCTCCCGACAGAAGGCCCTTCAACCGTGGTTTGACCCTCAAGCTCGAGGCCCAATTCGATAAAGAACGCTTTCACCGCTTCGAGATCGTCGACAACTATCAGAACGTTGTCCATTCGATTGACTGTCATGTCTTTCAGTCCCTCTTACAACGGTGTCGAGTATTTGGGGGGATTGGCGTCTAGATTGTTTTAAACAGGCAAGATTTTTGTTGTTTGGCGTCAGCAAAACAGAGGCCAATTACTCACTGTGTCAGTCAACCGAAACCCCACAAGGATGTGTGTTTTATCTGATGGGTATTCGCAGCTGTGCCGGACTCACTCCAAGACGTTGCCTGAACGTGGTCGCCATGTGTGCCTGGGAGTTAAAACCACAGGTCTGGGCGATTTCCGCCAGCCTGGCTGTCGAATCTCGCATTAATGCGCGGGCCTTGGCGAGGCGTCGGTCGATCAGGTAATTGTGCGGGCTTTTGCCCGTCGCGTTCTTGAATGCTCGAATGAAATAGCCTTCGGACAATCCAAGTAACCCCGCCATCGCCTGAATACCCAACTGGCCGTCGAGGCCAGCATCAATGAACTCATCGAGCAGACGCATCCGGCTACCGGTTATAGAGCCTAGGGGTGGCGCCGATAACGCTTCGTTGTCCTGCGCCCGTTCCGCCAATGCGAGTGCCCAGGCCTCCCAATCGTCCTCCATGGAAGCCTGTAACAGCGCGGTGCGCATGCGCAGTGCGAGGGTAATGGCCTGCTGATCAATACGATTGTTGAAGGCACGGTCCCCTATCAACGCAACACCGTCGGTGCGCATGACCCGCAGGTATTCACCGCCCTTGGGTGACTCGGACAACACGTCACAACCAGCGGGAACGAACGCCAAGCCATTAGGCGTGGCGTCGAAGGGATGCACTCGGTCGCTGCCGATGGCATGCAGACCTCTCTGGCTCTCAAAGGCAAAGCCAATCGTCGCCTGGGTGGCTACATATCGGGTCGCGTAAGCGGCGCCGGGTAGCAACTCGATCGCCCATGGCCCGGTCTCGACCCGACGGATCGGTTCAGGCGGGAGCGGGGGCAGGTGGCGGTTTCGATGGCTCATGAACACCATAGTAAAGAAGCAGGTGCGTAAAAGTCAGGTCAGTTTTTTGAAAGCCCGCGTGATGCGCTCGTGTCTAGACTGGGCAAAACCTCAGGGAGACGACTCATGCACAGACTGACCCGCGACGATATCGAACAAGCGGCTCGCCACGTTTACCAGGTAATGCCGGCCACCGCCCAGTACGCGTGGCCCCTGCTGGCCGAGCGGTTGGGTTGCACGGTGTGGGTCAAGCACGAAAACCATACACCTACCGGTGCTTTCAAGGTGCGTGGTGGCATTACCTTCATGCATTGGCTCAAACGCACGCACCCAGACGTCAAGGGTATTGTCACCGCTACCCGCGGCAACCATGGTCAGAGCCTGGCGCTGGCAGCCGGCGCCCTGGGTCTGAAGGCGTTGATTGTAGTGCCGGAAGGTAATTCGGTTGAAAAGAACAATGCCATGCGTGGCTTTGGTGGCGAAGTAGTCGAGTTTGGCCGCGATTTTGATGAGGCCCGTGAAGAGGCCGTGCGTCTGGCGCAAGTGCATGGCCTCTATTTGGTTCCGCCGTTCCATGTCGAGTTGGTCAAAGGCGTAGCCACTTATGCGCTGGAACTGTTCAAGGCCGCGCCGGATCTGGATACCGTCTATGTGCCGATTGGCTGTGGATCGGGGATTTGTGCGGTGATCGCCGCTCGCGACGCGCTAGGCTTGAAAACCCGGATAGTGGGCGTGGTGTCCAGTGAGGCTGCGGCCGCCAAGTTGTCGTTTGAAGCGGGAGAAATCCTTGAAACCGCTACGGCGAATACCTTCGCTGACGGCCTGGCCGTGCGTAAACCGGTGCCCGCCGCCTTTGCCATCTACGGCGCGGCTGCCGCACGGATCGTATCCGTCAGCGAGGAGCAGATTGCCGAGGCCATGCGTGTGTATTACTCCGACACCCACAACCTCGCTGAAGGGGCCGGAGCGGCGGCCTTGGCAGCGCTTATTCAGGAGCGTGAAACAATGGTGGGGAAACGGGTAGGGGTGATTCTGTCCGGCGCAAACGTGGACCGATCGGTGTATGCAAGAGTGATTGAGTGAATGACCGCCTCTAATGGCTAAGGACATTCGTCTGGCCTGAGACCCAGTTGAAGGTGAACCAGGGTGATCAGTTCATCCGGATCGATTGGCTTTAACAGAAAGTCGACGACACTCAAACGCATTGCCTCGATGGCATCTCGAACACCAGCATCTCCAGAAATGATCACAATGGGCAGGTCGGCCCACTCCGACTCGCGGATTTTTGAAATCAACTCCAGACCATTGAGCGGGTGCATCCGTAAATCAGTAATGACCAATCCGATCGAACTGTCGATGCTCAACGAACGCATGGCATCGGCTGCACTTCTAGCCTCAAGGCAGAAGATGCCATTGACTTGAAGAATTTCGGCCAACATTTCGCGTGTGCACTGGTCATCCTCAACGATCAGGACTTTTTGAGCTAATAGCCCGGGCTCCTGTATCGCGGCATTGATTGCCTCGCGCTCAGCGGCAGTCAAAAGATCGTGATCAAACATCATTTCTAACCATTTATGAGCCAATGAAACCCAGTCTGCCGTGTTCTGCTGAAACTTCTGAACACGCTTGAGGGGCAGGTCATTTCCTCCAACCCGCGCCCCCAGTAACGCATTGCGTCAACAAAATTGCTCTGAAATGGCCTGATTAGTACCCCACTGAACGCTGAAAAACGCTGAAAACTGTGATCAACGTGGGGGGCGGTCGCTAGATTCCACTGAACATACCGATGATCACGGCATTGACCAGGTCAATGAAAAAGCCACACACCAGCGGCACGATCAGGAAGGCCTGGTGGGCGGCACCGTACTTTTGAGTCACGGTCGTCATGTTGACGATGGCCGTCGCTGTGGAACCGAGGGCAATCCCGCCGAATCCGGAAGCAATCACGCTGGCTTCGTAATCGCGCCCCATAAAGCGGAAGACCACAAAATACGTGTAGAGCACCGTCAGTAGAATTTGCAAGGTCAAGGCGCACACAATGAACAACAACACTCCGCTGAGCTGCCATAACTGAAGCCCCATCAGGGCCATGGTCAAAAACATGCCCAGACAGATATCGGAGATCAGCGACAGACCCAGGCTGGCGCCGCTCCAGGATTTCAGCCGCTGATCACCCACCAATGCGAGAACGATGTGGTGAATGACGATGCCCGCAAACAGGCAACTGACGAATTTGGGCAGCGTAATGCCTGCATCGACCAGCAGCAGGTTGAGCCCATAGCCGAGCATCAGGGTCAGGTTGAGCCACATCCACGCCCAGAGCACGTCGTAGTAGTCCAGTGGCTTGCTCGGTTGATCGTCGAGCATGCCGACTTCCAGCGCCGCATCCCCGGAAGTCTTCAGTCGATAACGACGTATCAGTCGGTTGGCGATAGGACCACCGATCACGCAAGCGGCAATCAGGCCGACGGTGTTGCTGGCCATGCCCAGTTCATGCGCGTTACTGATTCCCAGCTTTTCGATAAAAAGCGGTGCCCAGGCCAGGGTAGTGCCCGCCCCACCCGTGAGGGAAATGGAGCCCACCATCAAACCCGCCTTGGGATCGAGTCCAAAGGCCTGGGCCACGCCCATGCCCAGCGCGTTTTGCAGGACGATGAACACCCCGGCGAGTACCAGCAGGATCAGCAGCGGGCGCCCACCCTTGAGCAGTTGGCGCATGTCCGATTTCAAGCCAATGCCGGCAAAGAAGTAGAGCAGCAGGGTGTCGCGAATTTGCAGATCGAATTCGACCTGGATATTAAGACCGAAGTAAAGCAGGGACGTCACCGCCGCACAGACGAAGCCACCGACGACCGATTCGGGAATACAGTATTGACGGAGTAGGGCGTTGCGATGAACAAGGGTTTTGCCGAGGAAAAGCAGGAGGATGGCGAGGGTAAAACTCACGAGACCGTGAACCGAGAAGAGCTGGGGCGTCATTCAAGCCTACCTGAAATCTGAAAAATTCATTGTCACGAGTTGGCAGTTCAGTGTTTAGACCTGTGTCAATAAACGGTGGATGGAGCATAGCAGGAAGGTTAAAACCTTCCTCCAGCCCCCATTCACTCGATAAACACCTGATATTTACGGGTTTCAAGTGAGCCGTGCTTCGCGTCGCGAGCACTTTCTGTACTTTCGATATGTCGCCAGTGAAGGCACAATGCGCATCCTTTTTTTGGCTGGCCTTGCCGGAGGCGCCTCGAAATGATCAAAACGCCGTACTACCTTATCGATAAACAAAAGCTGCTGGCGAACATGCAGAAGATTGCCTATGTGCGCGAACAGTCCGGGGCCAAAGCGCTTCTGGCACTCAAGTGCTTCGCCACCTGGTCGGTGTTCGACCTGATGCAGCAATACATGGACGGCACCACGTCGTCGTCGCTTTACGAGCTCAAGCTCGGTCGGCAGAAGTTCGCTGGCGAGACCCACGCCTACAGCGTGGCCTGGGCCGACGACGAAATCGAGGAGATGCTCGAGAACTGCGACAAGATCATCTTCAACTCCATCAGCCAATTGCAGCGCTACACTGAGGCTTCAGCAGGCAAGGTGCGCGGTCTGCGGGTCAATCCGCAGGTGAGCAGCTCGGATTACCTGCTGGCTGACCCGGCGCGGCCGTTCAGCCGTCTGGGCGAGTGGGACCCGGTGAAGATCGAGCAGGTCATCGAACAGATCTCTGGTTTCATGTTCCACAACAACTGCGAGAACGCTGACTTCGACCTGTTCGACCAGATGCTGTGCACCATCGAAGAGCGATTCGGTCATTTGCTGCACAAGGTCGAGTGGGTCAGCCTCGGCGGCGGCATCCACTTCACCGGTGACGACTACGAGCTGGATGCATTCTGCGCTCGCCTCAAGGCCTTCTCGCAAAAATACGGCGTGCAGGTCTACCTGGAACCGGGCGAGGCGGCCATTACTCAGAGCGCGTCGCTGGAAGTCACCGTGCTCGACACCCTCTACAACGGCAAGCACCTGGCGGTCGTTGACAGCTCCATCGAAGCCCACATGCTCGATCTGCTGATCTATCGCCTGAATGCCAAGCTGGCGCCGAGCGAAGGCGAACACACTTACATGGTGTGCGGCAAATCCTGCCTGGCCGGAGATATTTTCGGTGAATATCAATTCGATCGTCCGCTGGCCATCGGGGATCGGCTGTCGTTCATCGACGCAGCGGGATACACCATGGTCAAGAAGAACTGGTTCAACGGCCTGAAAATGCCGTCCATCGTAGTGAAACAACTCGACGGTAGTGTCGAGGTGGTTCGTGAGTTTGGTTACAACGACTACCTGTCCAGCCTCTCGTAAGCTGGCAGAAAGGAGATATAAAAAAATTGAAGAAAAACGTACTTATCATTGGTGCAGGAGGTGTCGCCAAGGTGGTGGCCCACAAGTGCGCGCAGCACAACGACGAACTCGGTCGTATTGCTATCGCGTCGCGCAACATCTCCAAATGTCAGGCCATCATCGACAGCGTCAAGTCCAAGGGCAGCCTCAAGCAGCCCGCCGAAATCAAGGCGTTCTCGCTGAACGCTATGGATATTGAGGCGACCAAGGCGCTGATCCGCGAAACCGAATCGCAGATCGTCATCAACGTCGGTTCTGCTTTCCTCAACATGTCGGTGCTGCGTGCCTGCATCGATACCGGCGCCGCCTACCTGGACACCGCCATTCACGAAGAACCGGGCAAAATCTGCGAGACGCCGCCCTGGTATGGCAACTACGAGTGGAACCACCTCGAAGAGTGCAAAGAGAAGAACATCACTGCCATTCTCGGTGTGGGGTTCGACCCGGGCGTGGTCAACGCCTATGCAGCACTGGCGCAACAACAGTATTTCGACCGCATTGATTCGATCGACATTCTCGACGTCAACGCCGGTTCCCATGGCAAGTATTTCGCTACCAATTTCGACCCGGAAATCAATTTCCGCGAGTTCACCGGACAGGTGTGGAGCTGGCAGAACAGCCAGTGGACCAGCAACACCATGTTCGAAGTCAAACGCACTGACGACCTGCCAGTCGTCGGGGCGCAGAACCTGTACCTGACCGGTCACGATGAAGTGCACTCTCTGTCGAAGAACCTCGGCGTGCCCAACGTGCGTTTCTGGATGAGCTTCGGCGAGCACTACATCAATGTGTTCACTGTGCTGCGCAACCTCGGCCTGCTCTCCGAGCAACCGGTCAAGACCGCCGAAGGCCTGGAAGTCGTGCCGCTGAAAGTGGTCAAGGCCGTGCTCCCTGATCCGAGCTCGCTGGCGCCTGGCTACACCGGCAAGACCTGCATCGGCGATCTGGTCAAGGGCACCAAGGATGGTCAGCCGCGCGAGGTGTTCATCTACAACGTGGCCGATCATGAAGACGCCTACGCCGAAACTGACAGCCAGGGCATTTCCTATACCGCAGGCGTGCCACCCGTGGCTGCTGCTCTGCTGGTCGCCCGCGGCGAGTGGGACGTGCAGCGTATGGTCAACGTCGAAGAGCTGCCGGCTGAACCGTTCCTCAAGGCGCTGGATGTGATGGGCCTGCCGACCCGCATCAAAGACGAGAGTGGAGATCGTCCCTGGAACGGCAACGCCTGAGGCGCCAAAAATCCAGGTGAATCTCGTTTGCCGCTCTAAACGCAAAAACGCTGCTCTTTGAGCGGCGTTTTTGTTTGTTCGATCTCGTAAAACGAATAAAAGTATTGAAAAAAATTCGTATTCGCTATAAACGGGAAGCTCACCGGCACATTGCTAACAATACAGTAAGTATCGCCATTTTTTGGCTCAGGGAGCGCTGATGAGTGTTCGTCCATTGACCGACTCCCCGCGGCAATCGAACGATTGCGACGTTGTCGCGAATCAACTGAAAGGGAACTCGGATACTGTCGGCATGACTTACGCTGGCAACGAGGACACGATCGAGCAATTGCTGGAGTCAGCGCGCAGCTGGGCCCATACCACTGCGTGGGTGGTTTACCGCGCCGGTGAACAAATGCATTGGGTCGGGCAGGGTGACCCCGAGGCGCAGTGGCCGTCAAGCGTTGCAAATGAAGAGTTTGAAGCCTTTTGCCTGAGCCGGGCCTTGCACCGCTGGCCGACCGGTAGAGGTGAAAGTGAGCTGGGTTGGCTAATGGCGCCAGTCCATGCTGCCGCAGAACCGGCGCTCGCCGAGTTTGCCCAGCGCCTGGGTATTCAGGTACAGACCAATACCCTTGCCCGTGCGCAGATTACTCAGCGTGTGCTGTATGAAATTACCTACCTGGCGAGTTCGACCCGCGACCGGTCAGTGTTTCTGGTGGGGGTTCACCAACTGCTGGCCAGTCTGATTGACGCCGAGAACTTCTATCTCGCGCTGTATAACCCGCACAGTGGCAAGATTGACTACCCGTATTACGTCGACATCATCGACGTTGATGCGTTGGAGTCCCAGCACTACGAATACCTTGACCCATCGCACCTGTCGTTGACCGGCCAGGTATTGACCACTGGCCAACCGTTGCTGATCGACGCCGCCGGTATTCTCGCGGCTCAGGCCGAGGACCGTTTCTACTGCGTGGGTGATCGTCCCGAGTTCTGGATGGGCGCACCGTTGAAAAATGCCTCGGATGATGTGTTTGGCATGCTTGCCATGCAGGTCTACGACGTTTCACGTACCTACAGCGCTGAAGACCGCGCGCTGTTTCTGGTGGTGTCGCGCCACGTGGCCATGGCGCTGGACCGGATTCTGCACCGCGAGGACCTGGAAGAGACGGTGATGCGTCGCACCCTGGAGCTTTCGGCACTCAACGACGCATTGCGCCAGGAAGTGGCAGACCGAGAGCGCGCCGAACATCTGCAGAGCGCGCTGTTCCAGATTGCTGAGCTGTCGAGCCAGCCTGGCGACATGGCTGAGTTGTTTCAAACCTTGCATGGCATCGTCGGTGATCTGCTGTTCGCGAAGAACTTCTACATTGCGCTGTTCGACGACGCGATCAGTGAAGTGACCTTTCCGTATTATGTCGATGAGCGGCAAATCATCTGCCCGCCGGCACGGCGTGGATGCCGGGGTTTGACTGAGTACGTTATCCGTCAGCGTCGACCTTGCCTGATTGACGCCGACGAGGCTGAACGACTGGCTGCGCACGGTGAAATCGAACTGGCCAAGGAGTCTGTCCGATCCCACTCCTGGCTGGGCATTCCATTGTTCGATGGTGATGTGGTGCGTGGCGTGCTTGCGGTGCAAAGCTATACCTCGCAAGTGCAGTACACCCTGCGAGACCAGGAACTGCTGACATTCGTGTCGCGACACATCGACACCGCGCTGTCGCGACGCACGGCCGCCGAAGCGATCCATGCCGCCAACCTCAAGCTGGAAGCGCGGGTACAGAACCGCACCCGCGAACTCGATCACGCCAATGCCAAGTTGCAACACGAAAACTCCCACGACTCGCTGACCGGGCTACCGAATCGTACCTACCTGCAACAACGCCTCAGCCAGGCCTGGTCGCGGTTCGGCAGCGAAGGCGGGCACCTGGCGGTGATGTTCATCGACCTCGACCGTTTCAAGATGGTCAACGACAGTCTTGGCCACCATTTTGGTGACCTGCTGCTGATGCAGGCCGCCCACCGGTTACGCGGTTGTCTGCGCGAGACCGACATGCTGGCGCGCCTGGGGGGTGATGAGTTTTCGGTGCTGGCGCCCGAAGCGCCGCTGGACGTGCTGATCGAAATCGCCGAACGAATTCTGGTGGCGTTTGACCTGCCGTTTTTCATCAATGGCCATGAAGTTTTTTCGTCCTGCAGCATCGGTATTGTCAGCGCCGACAGTCAGTTCCATCACGAGCCAGCCGACCTGCTGCGCGATGCCGATGCAGCGATGTACCGGGTCAAGAGTGCCGGGCGCGACAGCTACGCGGTGTTCAACCAGGAGGTGCGCCGTGAAGTCTCGGACCAGGTGGAGCGGGAAGGGGCCTTGCGCAATGCGCTCAAACGTACTGACGAATTGCTGCCGTATTTCCAGCCGATTGTCAGCGTCGAAAGCGGCGAATTGTTGGCCCTTGAGGCGCTGATCCGTTGGCATCAGCCGGGCGGCCGGGTGATCGCTCCGTGCGAGTTTTTGCCGGATGTCGAAGGTTTGCGCCTGATCGGTCGACTGGACCTGTACATGCTCACCAGTGTTGCGGCGATCCTCGCGCAGCCCCAGCATGCCAATTGGCCTGCGGTGCACGTCAATTGCTCCAGCTACAGCATGACGCGCCCGGACTTCGCCAGTGATGTGCTTGCACTGTTGGAGCGGCACGGGGTCGCGCCGTCGCGAATCTGCCTGGAGTTGACCGAAGGTGCGCTGGTGGCGGAGCCAGCCATTGCCCGACTGACCATGCAGCAACTGGCCGATAACGGTATGTCGGTGGTGCTCGATGACTTCGGTGCAGGGTTTTCATCCCTGAGCTATGTGCATCAATACCGTTTCAGCGGCTTGAAGATCGACAAGTCGTTCATCCTCGAACTGACCACCAGCCCTCGCAGTCGCGCAATCGTGCGGGCAATTGTGCGAATGGCCGAATCGCTGGACCTGAGTGTGGTAGCGGAAGGCGTCGAGGATGAAGCGACACTGGACTTGCTGCGCGAAATGGGTGCAGGGCAAGCCCAGGGCTACTATTTTGCCAAGCCGATGGGGTTGGAGGCGTTGTTGGCGAGTTCGTTGATCGCCCCTGTAGGTTGCTGACCTACATCCCTGTAGGTCGTCATCTGGAGCTAATGGCTAGCGGTTAAAACGCTCGGCCAAGCTGTGCAGATATTCAGCTATTTCTTCAAGATCCTGGCTGATCGAGTGTCGGACCAGGTTATGAGGCTGGCCGACCAATTCGTCGTAAGTGGAACCGCTGATGGCAACGAACGCGTCATTGCAGTAAGTGATTCGGCTATCCAGATCGGTGGTGGAGATCAATCGTTGTTCGGCGGGAAATACTCTTTCATGCTCGGTGACGGGCAAGTTCACACGCATAAAACGCGATCCATATTCGGATTATTATGAGGATTTGGGGCATGAAAATCGGCACCATGGCAACGTGGCATCGGTGCTGCCAGTGACGTGTTCTATGCGCTTAACGTGTTGGCCGACCATTCATTGGACGACCATCACTTTTCACTTCATGACAAATCCCGGCGCTAATGCGATTCACTTTCTATGGTTGGCGCCATTCGTCTGGAGGGATCCAATCCCCATTGGCGGTGCGGATTTCCCGGCTAAGCTTTACTAGCTAGTGCGCCATCAACCTACGCCCCGCAGTTCTGAGCGTGCCAATCGAACTCAAGCAGTTCCGAATGGAGCCAAGAGCTATGCGCCCCTTCAAGCTGATCGCTTTCCTTCCCGTTGCGATTGCCGGCGCCGTCCTGGCATCGGCACCCGTGTTTGCCGAGCAAGTTACCGGCACGCTGGGTTCACCCAGCGCCACCATCAGTATCAGCGGTGCGCAACTGCCACCCCCCGATCCGAAATTTGGCGGCGTGATTCAAGACGACGCCCTGCAGTCCAAACCCTGGTGGGCGCCGCGCGTGGTTCCGCCGAAAGGGGCGCCCAACGTATTGCTGATTATCACCGACGACGCCGGCTTCGGCGTGCCCAGCACCTTCGGTGGGGTCATTCCTACGCCGACGATGGATCGCATCGCCCAGCAAGGGCTGCGCTACAACCGGGTCTTCTCCACAGCGCTGTGCTCGCCGACTCGAGCCGCGCTGATCACCGGGCGCAATCACCACTCGGCGGGCTTCGGTGTGATCTCGGAGCAGTCGACCGGCTTCCCGGGCTACAACAGCATCATCGACCGGGACAAGGCGACGATCGGGCGCATCCTGCTTGATAACGGCTACTCCACTTCCTGGTTTGGCAAGGACCACAACACGCCTGTCTTCGCTGCCAGCCAGGCCGGGCCATTCAATCAATGGCCAACCGGCATGGGCTTTGAGTATTTCTACGGTTTCGTCGGCGGTGATTCCAATCAATGGGAGCCAAACCTGTTCCGCAATACGACCCAGATCTATCCGTTCCTTGGCCAGCCGCCCGGCACCTGGAACCTGGTCACGTCAATGGCCGATGACGCGATCGACTGGATGACGCGCATCCATCAGATCGACCCCAGCAAACCGTTTTTCATCAAATACGCGCCCGGCGCTACGCACGCGCCGCACCACCCGACCAAGGAGTGGGTGGACAAAATCAGCCAGATGAAGCTCTTCGACGAGGGTTGGAACAAGGTGCGCGAGCGCATCTTCGAAAACCAGAAGCGCCTGGGGGTGGTCCCGAAAGATGCCAAGTTGCCACCGTGGCCGAAAGAGGTGCTGAAGGAGTGGGATCAACTGACGGCCGAGGAGCAGAAGCTCTATATCCGTCAGGTTGAGGTCTTCGCCGCCTACGCCGCCTATAGCGACAGCGAGATCGGCCGCGTCGTGCAGGCGGTCGAGGATCTGGGCAAGCTCGACAATACGTTGATCATCTATATCAACGGCGACAACGGCACCAGTGCCGAGGGCGGACCTCTAGGCACTCCCAACGAAGTCGCCTTTTTCAACGGCGTCAGTGTGCCGGTCGCGGAACAGATGAAGTTCTACGACGTATGGGGCACCGATAAAACCTACAACCACATGTCGGCCGGTTGGTCCTGGACCTTCGATACACCGTTTTCCTGGTTCAAGCAAAATGCCTCGCAGCTCGGCGGCATCAATCAGAACATGGCAGTGTCCTGGCCGGCGCGGATCAAGGATAAGGGCGGCCTGCGCGAGCAGTTCGTGCATGTAATCGATGTGGTGCCGACGATCCTTGAAGCGGCCGGCATCCGTGCGCCCGACACGGTGGATGGCATCGCGCAGAAACCGATCGAAGGGACCAGCTTTGCCTACACCTTCGATGCGAAGAATGCCCAGGCGCCGTCGCAGCACACGACGCAGTACTTCGAAATGTTTGGCCAGTGGGCGCTGTACCAGGACGGCTGGTTTCTGAGCACGAAGGTCAATCGTGCGCCGTGGGAGGCCTTCGGCCCGGCCAATCCGGATCCGTTGAACAACCAGGTGCTTGAGCTCTTCAACCTTAAAACCGACTTCAACCAGACCGATGACCTCGCGGCCAAGAACCCGGAAAAGGTCAAGGAGATGAAGCAGGCGTTCATTGCCGAGGCCAAGAAGTACCAGGTTTTACCGCTGGACGCCTCGGTGGCAGCGCGCATCATTGCGCCGCGCCCGAACATCACCGCCGGGCGCACCGAATTCGTCTATACGAAGCCGATGACCGGATTGCCACAGGGCGACTCGCCGCTGTTGCTAAACACTTCTTACACGATCACCGCCGACATTGACGTGCCGCAGAGTGGCGCCGAGGGCATGATCCTTACGTCTGGCGGGCGGTTCGCCGGGTATGGTTTATACCTGCTTAAGGGTAAGCCTGTGTTTTTGTGGAACCTGATTGATCTGCAACGCCTGAAGTGGGAAGGCACTGAGGCGCTGCCGCCGGGCCGGCACACGGTTGAGTTTGACTTCAAGTACGACGGGGTGGGTGTAGGCACGCTCGAGTTCAACGACTTCAGCGGCCTCGCCCAGCCGGGTACTGGCACGCTCAAGGTGGACAACAAGGTGGTCGCCACTCAGCGCATGGAGCGCACGCTGCCGATGATCCTGCAGTGGGACGAGTCGTTCGACATCGGCTCCGACACGTTGACCGGCGTGAACGATGCGGACTACCAGCCGCCGTTCCCACTGACCGCCAAACTGAACCAGCTGACGATCAAGGTCGATCGCCCGCACTTGTCACCCGAGGACATCCGGAAGTTGCAGGCGGCAATGGAGGCGAAGGCCAAGCAGGATTGAGCCCGCTTCGGGTATGAGGAGCGCAGACCGTGCCTGCTGCTACGGTCTGCGCTGCTGCTCGTACAGCCGACACGCCAGGGTTGGCAATGGTCACCACCAACAGAATCCAAAGAGAGCGCCAATGCTGATCAGAAAGCTGCGCTTGAGCATTGCCATAGTCACGGCCGGGATAGTGACTGCCTGCCTGGCTGCTAACCGAGCATTTCCCGCATCCGATACCAAAGCATACCCAGCGCAAGCAGTGGCGAACGCAGGGCCCGGCCGCCGGGGAAAGTCATGTGCGGCACGGCGCTGAACACGTCGAAGCCTTGGCTGTGCCCGGCGTGAATGGCTTCGCCCAACAGTTTGGCGCACCAGTGGGTGACGTTCAGGCCATGGCCGGAGTAGCCCTGGGCGTAGAACACGTTCGGGTGCTGGCTCAAGCGACCGACCTGAGGGAAGCGATTGGCAGAGATGCCGATCATGCCGCCCCATTGGTAGTCGATCCGCACATTGGCCAATTGCGGGAACACCTTGAGCATCTGCGGACGCATGTACGCCGCGATGTCAGCCGGATCGCGCCCGGAATAATGACAGGCACCGCCGAACAGCAAGCGACGATCCGCCGAGAGCCGGTAGTAATCCAGGCCGACTTTCTGGTCGCACAACGCGACGTTATGCGGGATCAGTTGCGAGGCAGCCTCCTCCGACAAAGGCTCGGTGGCGATGATGTAGCTGCCCGCCGGAAGCACCTTTCCGCTGAGTTTGGGTTCGAGCTCCTCCAGATGCGCGTTGCAGGCCAGTACCAGACTGCCGGCGCGTACCGTGCCGCCGGCACACCGTACCTGCACGGTGCTGCCATGGATCAACTCCAGCACCGGGCTCTGCTCGAAGATCTGCACCCCCAGGGATTGCGCGACGTTCGCTTCGCCGAGGACCAGGTTCAGCGGATGCAAATGCCCCGAGCCCATGTCCACCAAGCCACCGGCATACACACCGGAGTTCACCACGTGCTCGCGGATCTGTGCGGATTCGAACAGGCGCGTTTCATGGGCGTAACCCGACTCGATCAGTTCAGCGTGCTCGGCCTTCAGTCCGGCGAACTGCGCCGGGGTGTTGGCCAGTTCGCAGAAGCCCCAGCGCAGGTCGCAGTCGATGCCGTGTTCGCGGATTCGGTTGCCCACCACTTGCACCGATTCGATCCCGGCGCGTTCCAGATAGCGCACACCTTCGGCACCGACATGTTTGGCAAACCCGCTGACGTCGTGACCGATGCCGCGAATCAACTGCCCACCGTTGCGTCCGCTGGCCCCCCAGCCAATCCGCCGGGCCTCCAGCAGGATTACCGAGAGCCCGCGTTGCGCCAATTCGATGGCCGTGTTGATGCCAGTGAAGCCGCCGCCGATCACGCAGACATCGGCCACCAGGTCCGCGCTCAACGTGGGGCGCGGCGTCAGGCCGTTAGCCGACGCGGCGTAGTAGGACTGAGTGTGTTCGTTGCTGTATTGAGTCATTTGTTGGACTTCACTTTGCTCCAGGAACGGGTCATCAAACGCATGATCGCCTGGGGCGGGGTGGTCGAAATGTAGAGTTTGTCGAGGACGGCCTGCGATGGATACACCTCAGGATTGTTCACCAGTTCCGGGTCCATGAATTCCTTGGCGGGCGGGTTCGGGTTGGCGTAACCGACCGAAGCACTGACCTTGGCAATCACTTGTGGGTCCAGCAGGTAGTTGATGAACGCGTGGGCTTCTTTTGGGTTGCTTGCGTCGGCGGGAACGGCCAGCAAGTCGAACCACAGGTTACTGCCTTCCTTGGGAATGGCGTAGGCGATGTTCACGCCGTTCTTGGCTTCCTTGGCCCGGTTGGCGGCCTGGAGCACGTCACCCGAGTAGCCGAAGGCCACGCAAATGTCGCCATTGGCCAGGTCCGAAACGTATTTGGAGGAGTGGAAGTAGGTGATGTAGGGGCGGATGGCCAACAGCTTGGCTTCGGCCTTTTTGAAGTCTTCGGGGTTTTCGCTGCGCGGGTCCATGCCCATGTAATTGAGCATTGCCGGGAACACTTCATCCGCCGAGTCCATCATCGACACGCCGCACTGGCTGAGCTTCTTGATGTTTTCCGGTTCGAACAGCACGGCCCAGGAATCGATGTGATCGACGCCCAGCACTTGCTTGACCTTGTCGACGTTATAGCCGATGCCGTTGGTGCCCCACAGGTACGGGACCGAGTGCGCGTTTTGCGGGTCGTTCTTCTCCAGCAGCGCCAACAGTTTCGGGTCGAGATTTTTGAAGTTTGGCAGTTGCTCGCGGTCCAGTTTCAGGAATGCGCCGGCTTTCACCTGACGCGCGAGGAAGTGGTTGGACGGCACCACCACGTCGTAGCCGGTGCGGCCCGCGAGCAGTTTGCCCTCCAGGGTTTCGTTGGAATCGAAGACGTCGTAGATCACCTTGATCCCGCTTTTGGCCTGGAAGTCGGCGAGGGTGGTTTCGCCGATGTAATCGGTCCAGTTATAGACGCTGACCTGTGGCTGAGCCTGCGCACCGGCGCTGCACATGATCGCCAGCGCGAGCGGGACCGCGGATTTCAATAGACTCATATCGACACCTCTTCTAATTATTGGATTCTTCCGGAATTTCTTTGGTGTTCTGGAGGCCGCCATCGCGAGCAGGCTCGCTCCCACAGGGGAATGTATTTCAACTGTGGGAGCGAGCCTGCTCGCGAAGCGGCCTGTGCAGGCAAATAAGGTCTCAGACGCTCATCATCAGGAATTCCCGCTCCCAGGAGCTGATCACCCGCTTGAAGTTCTCATGCTCGGCACGCTTGACCGCGACATATCCGCGGACAAACTTGCTGCCCAGATAACGCTCGACGGTGGCGCATTCTTCCATCTGCGTCAGCGCGTCTTCGATGGTGATCGGCAAGCGCAGGTTGCGACGTTCATAGGCGCGACCTTGCACCGCTGCGCTCGGTTCGATGCGCTCGACCATGCCCAGGTAACCGCACAGCAAGCTGGCGGCAATCGCCAGGTACGGGTTGGCGTCAGCACCTGGCAAACGGTTTTCCACACGCATGGCATCAGGCGACGAAGTCGGCACGCGCAGGCCGACGGTACGATTTTCTTCGCCCCATTCGACGTTGACCGGTGCCGAGGTGTCCGGCAGGAAGCGGCGGAACGAGTTGACGTTGGGCGCGAACATCGGCAGCACTTTGGGAATGTACTTTTGCAGGCCACCGATATGGTGCAGGAACAGCTCGCTCATGCTGCCATCGGCGTCGGCGAAGATCGGCTGGCCGGTGGCGATGTCGACCACGCTCTGGTGGATGTGCATGGCGCTGCCGGGCTCATCGCCAATCGGTTTGGCCATGAACGTCGCCGCGACGTTGTGCTTGAGCGCGGCCTCACGCAGGGTGCGCTTGAACACAGTGATCTGGTCAGCCAGGTCCAGCGCGTCGCCGTGACGGAAGTTGATTTCCATCTGCGCCGGGCCGTCTTCATGGATCAAGGTATCGAGGTCCAGACCCTGGAGTTCGCACCAGTCATAGACGTCTTCGAACAGGGGATCGAATTCGTTGGCGGCGTCGATGGAAAACGACTGGCGACCGCTTTCCGCACGGCCCGAACGACCCATCGGCGCTTTCAGTGGCAAGTCCGGGTCTTCGCAACGCTGGGTCAGGTAGAACTCCATTTCCGGCGCGACAATCGGCCTCCAGCCTTTGTCGGTATAGAGCTGCAGCACTTTCTTGAGCACGTTACGCGGTGACAATTCAATCGGGTTGCCGAACTTGTCGAAGGTGTCATGGATGACGATAGCGGTGGGCTCGATGGCCCATGGAATCACGTATACCGCGTCAGGATCTGGCTTGCAGACCATGTCGATGTCAGCGGGGTCGAGCAGGTCGTAGTAGATGTCGTCGTCGACAAAGTCCCCGGTTACCGTTTGCAAAAGCACACTTTCCGGCAGGCGCATGCCTCGCTCATGCAGGAACTTGTTGGTAGGTGCAATCTTGCCGCGTGCAATGCCGGTCAAGTCGCTGACCACGCACTCGACTTCGGTAATCTTGTGATCTTTCAGCCACGTGAACAGCTGATCGAAAGGGACATTCATAAAGACCTCGTTATTGGTTTTATTAACGTCGGGGAGGGCGGTTTCATCCACCGCACTCTTCCCCTGAGACGCGTTGACGACTATCTTGGGCGAGCCTTGCGGTTCCATCTATCCACTTTAAGCAGCACCAAAACGCACCAAACGAGTGCGTAAGGTCACCCATGTCAGCGTCCAGTCCGATACAGGTTCAAGCGTTCAACACCGAAGATGTCGCCGAGCAAATCCGCGCGACACCAGGTTGGGTACAGCACTATCAGCAAATGTCGCCGGGGCATTTCGCCGGGCGTGTGCGTTATCTGGACTTACACGGCGTGGAGATCTACGAAGAGCAAATGAACACCCGGGTCGAGCAGAATTTCAGCGCACCCCAGGGGTCGCTGGCGTTCTGTTTTGATCGCAGCGATAACGCGCTGTACCTGCTCAATGGCGAAAGCCGCAACATCTGGATCACTCCCGAGAACTACCAGGAAATCGCCGTGGTGTTCGGGCCGGAGTTCGTTCAGCGACAGGGTTTGAACGTGGCGCAGCTCGAAGGGTTGTTCATGTCGCCGCTGAACTCGGGGCAGAACGCTTTGTTCAGCCGCTGGTTGAGCGGCACGCTGACCCGCCTGGGAGAAACGCTCGACCCACCGAGCAAGGAAGCCTTGACCCAGCAGTTGCTGGAGGACTGTTTGTACATCCTCGACAACGCATCTGTTTGCCTCGATCGAGGTGGCTTACAGCGTCGTACCGAAGCGCGCACGATCATGAAACGCATCGGTGAGTGGGCTGCCGATTCGCCGGAGGAAACCCTCAACTTGCTGGAGCTTTCCCAGGTCGCCGGGGTGTCGCTGCGCCAGTTGCAGCATGCTTTCAAGGCCTTCACCGGGATGACGCCGACCCATTGGCTACGTCTGCGAAGACTCAACAATGCCCGCCGTGAATTACTCAGCTGCACGCCCAACGAGACCACCGTTGCGCAAGTCGCGATGAATGGGTCGTTTTGGCATTTGGGGCGGTTTTCCAGCAGCTATCGGGCGTTGTTCAACGAGTTGCCAAGCGAAACACTCAAGCGCGCCAGCCAGCGCTGATTCAACTTATAAATCGGCGAGCTTGTTATTGATGTAGTGGGTTGTCAGGTTTTTGTAGTTCTCGTCTGTAGTCTACTTCCTGCAACTGTAGCTCGATGTTTCAGGGAGAGCAGGGTTTTACGATATTTTCTTCTTAATCAATAGCTTGCAAATGTTTGTCTGTTGCATTTAGTTATTTGAGCTCACTGCAATCGTCATCTAGTTTTCTGCTCGTCGATACAAGTCGATCGACTTGAATGAACTGAGGCAAACCCGATGACCGTGCTGTTGATTGAATCAGAAAGTAGTAATGACCTTCCCAAAGCGGTACTTCAGCTTATATCAGGGGAGTTTCCCGGCGTCGCTCGCAGCGCTGGCGTATTTACCAAAGAAGACGTAATCAAAATAAAGCAGTACGTAAAGAAAGGCCTCGCGCTGCCCAGCGAGTTGCCGGCAGTGGAGTCCTATCTCAAGTACAGCCAGGTAGACATCGCCGGGCTGGAACCCAGCGATATTCAGGTGTTGTTCAAGAAAATCAGGATTCATGCCGCCAGTTGGGATGCGGTGGAAAACAGGATCGTCCAGCAAAGTATTGATTTGAATTGCGCGGCCAACAACATTGTCAGCAGTGGCAGCGAAATCATTTCCGTCATCAAGGAAATGCCGATCATGGACCGCGTAAGAACAACGCCGGGTCAGATGAACAACAATGATCTGGAAGGTATCCGCTACACCTCAGATGACGGTGAGGTGGCATCAGCCGTGACGGAGATCATCGAGCTGATGAAGGTCGATATCAAACGCCAGCAAGGGGCTACGAAAGAGCTGAAAGATCGCCTGTCCAACTTCAAGATCGAGCTCTCGGGCGGAGAACTGGCGAGCGGCAAACGCGTCTTCGGGTTGCAGTCCGAAGTGAAGAGCAAATACGACTTGATGGAGCGAAACAGTTTGCTCCAGTCCATCGCCAGCAGCAAAGAAACCCTTAGGGAAAAAAAGGCCCGGGTTGTCCAGCTTGACAAGGATTACGACTATTACATCGGCATGTCGTTCTCGGGTGGTCTGCCGATTTTCTGGCCGATTTCAGGTTCGATATTTGGCCCCAAAGCGGAAACCGCGCGCAAAGAACGCAATGCATTGAAGACCGAGATTGATGCGCTTGAGTTGGCGGTCAGCGGCAAAGAGAATTTGCAAAGTGCCATAGAAAGCTCCCTGTCGAACTTTGGTGATATCGGTATTCGCATGGCCGGCGCTGAAGCGGCCCTGAACATCCTGAACACGATGTGGCAAACCATTCTGAGCAAGATCAACGCATCGGCCGAACAGTTTGGTCGCATCAACAACGCTTTGCGCCTGACTTCGTTTGTGGCTGAATTCGCCCAGGTGATCGATCCGTGGCGTGACGTCAAAAATAGCGCCAGTGAGTTGGTGGCGAATTTTAATGAAGCCCTTGAAGAATACAAAAAAACCTACAACTGATTGCCCACCGGACAAAAGGACTATGGCCATGAGCAATGTGACGCCAATCGACGCCCCGGTTATCCCGGTCATCGATGTAACCAACATCATTCAAACCCTTCGCGACGTGTCCAGGCTGGCGAACTTTCGCAGCGACCGACCGGACGTGCTGCAAGAACGGGCGCAGCAGGTGGTTGCGTATTTGAATAACCTCGATACCACCCTGCGCGAATCCTTTCCGGTGTTGCTGACTGCATTGAACAACGTGTCGGGCCAGCAATGGTTTGAAGTTCTTGAAGAATTGAACGGCGCCTTGGAACGCCGTGATCTGACGTCGCAGGATCGCGCGTTGGTGGCCGACGAACTGTTGATCGTCAAAGGCAATATCGCGGCGATGCTGGACAGAATCGAGGCGAAATTTGTCGCTCGGTCCAGGCTCCTGGAGAGCGCCGTGCATAGCCTATACAAAATCGAAATCGGTGAACGCGCGGATGGACCTCTCGAACTGGCACGCGCACGAAAGGCCAGGGTTCTGGCTCAGCTCAATGATCACAACCTCAACAAAGCGACGTGCACGGAAGAGCGTGACGCGCTGGTCAAAGCGCAGGACGTGATTCGCGAATTCAATTTGACGGACGTGCACAAGAACTTCATTCCGGACGGCGAAGCCTTAAACAGTCTGGACATGGAAAACCCGAAAAAAGAGGCCGTCAAACAGGGCATTGAGCTGGTACGAAAAGTGCAGGGGGTAGTTTGCGACGGTATCAAGTACAGCCAGCTCGCGACTTCGCGAAACACTCTTGAGCTGGAGATTGAAGCGATTGCCCGGCGCATAGAAGGGCTCAACCATGAACTTCAAAGCGCAGAAAATGTGCTGTCTGATATCACTGCCGTTGTGGAAATCAGTCGCCGGCGCCGAATAGCCGGTGAAGAAATCCTCAAGGTGTCAGGGGTGTGGCGAAGCATTTTCAATGCACCTCGAAACCTTGAAGAATCTTGAACACAGCCAGGCCGGGCTGTCGCGATTGCTGAGTCGATACAAAAATCATCTGGAGGGATTGGAGGGAGACTACAACAGCACGCTGATCCACTAGACCAGCCCCAAAGAAGCCCGGTGAATTACCGGGCTTCGTCCTTCAGGACTAGGTTCCCGGTTTGGCCAGTGCAATGCCTGCCGCACCCAGTCGCTTCAATATCTCGAACAGCAGGTCGCTTTTGGTGACGCCGACAATTCTCGGGCTGCTGACGTAACCGGTGATGGTCAAGATGATGCCGTCCGGGCTGAGTTTGCTGAATCGCACAAACGCCGCCGGTTTATCGAGGATGTTTTCGTTCTCCTGGTAGCAGTCGTACAGCAAGTCTTTTACCTGCTCCGGGTCGATGTCCAGCGGGAACACCAGTTCAAGTGTCGCTACCCCTTGCGCACTGCCGCCCAAGGTCACGTTACGCAAGTTTTGCGAGATCAACTGCGAGTTGGGTACGATCACAATCGAGCGGTCGCTGAGTTGTATTTCCGTAGCCCTGACGTTGATGCGGCGAATATCACCTTCGACGCCGCTGATGCTGATCAGATCGCCCACCTTGACCGGACGCTCGGTCAGCAGGATCAGGCCGGAGACGAAGTTCTTGACGATTTCCTGCAAACCAAAACCGATACCGACCGACAGGGCACTGACGATCCACGCCAGGTTCGTCCATTCGATGCCCAACGATGACAGCGTCAGCAGAATCACCAAGATGTAGCCGACGTTGGCGAACAGTGTGCTCAGCGAGGCACACATGCCAGGGTCCATGTTGGTTTTCGGCAGGAACTCGTCATCGAGCCAGCGGCAAAGCGCCCTAATCAGGTAGACACCAATAACCAGGGCCAGGATCGCATTGAGTAAGTGGCCCGGGATGATGTTCAGTTTGCGCAAGCCGTCGCCGCCGAGAATGGACAGCGCCTGGGTGACCAGTTGCCCGAGCGTGGTGCCAACGCCACCGACAAACAGTGAAATGACGGCCAACAGCAATAACGCCGCACGACCGGCCCCGGACAAGATGACCTCGGCTTGCTCAAGCCGCACATCGCCAATCCCCAGCAGTTGTTTCATCGCCTTGCCGCTGGGGCTCTTGGGTGAGAACAGGTACTCGCAACAGTCTTTGAACAATTGAATCAGGATGTAGAAGCCGGACAGGATGATAAATGCCCAGACCAGTTCGTAAGTGACGAACCTTGCCAGGGAGACGTAGCCGATCAACAGGGCGAAGATGGAGGTAATCAGCGCGATAATCGTGCCGGAGTAAATCAGGCCGGCCAGGGCGGTACTCGCTTCAGTATCATCGCCAGCGACCACCACCTCTCTTTGGGCGTGACTGGCACGGCGGAACAACAGGATCAGCAACGCCGTGACCACCAGTGCGATCAAGCCTCGTCCCAACAGCAAGGCGGGGCCGCTCATGCCCGAGACATTGGTGATTTGCGCCGCCGTTACTAATGTCAGCAGGGTACCGGCCAGTATTTTGGGGAAGGGCTTGATCGCCTCGGCGACGGAATCGGCGATATCCGGTAGCCGCCAGGAGGGGTGCTGGTTCGCCAGCATTGCCCGGCTCAACCCGGTGATCAGGACACAGGTATAAACGAGTTTTTCGAATTCCTCGGCGAAGGTCTGCATCATGGGCGACAACGGCTGTTGTCGTGTTAGCGCATAAAACACCAATTGCAACGCAAAGGCAGTGGTCAACACGGTTGCAAATACCGACGCCAGCGCCAGCGCGCTTCGACGCAATCGCCCTTCAGGCAGGCGATGTATGCAAATCCAGGTCAGCCCCTGATCAGCCACTCTACGGCCCCAGATCCAGATGGCCACGGCCAGCACTATCAGCAGGCCCGTTAACAGACGTTCGCCGGGTTGCCAGGCGGCCGCGACGACTTTATTGGTCTGTTCAATGAAATCGTTGAGGCGCAAGCGATCTTCCATCAGCGGATTGATCAACGGCTCCCAAAAATTTCGCGCCAGGATGCTGCCGCTGCGAAGCGTGATTTCGCTTTCCAGCAGGCTGCGCCGAATGCCGGCAATTTGAGTCAGCAGTTCGACGGCACTGGATCTTAAGGCCGCCAGGTTTTTCAAGGTGGAGTCGATCGTTTTCTTTTGCTCGGAAATATCGGTCCTCTGCGTGGTGATGCCCGATTTCTCTACCTCGACATCGCCGAGAGAGACGGGGCCGCTCAACACATCAAGTTGAGCTTGTAATTGTTTTTGTTCGGGCAGCAGCTCTGACTGCAGGATGTCCACGTCATTGATAAAGACCTGAACGGAATCTTGCAGGCCGACCAACAGGGTGACGTTATTGGACACTGAAACCTGTTGTTTAATCAGGTCCAGCCGCATTTGCAGAGCTTGCAGTTCACTCTGTGACACCACAACCGGCGGAGCTTCTGTGGCAATGATTGAAGTCGGCGTCGGTTCAACAGCGGACAGCGCTGCGCCACTTTGCATCAGCAGCGCGAGCGCGACGAAAATCACTGACATCAATGTATGACGCATAGGCGTGCCCGGCTCCGTTTTTGGTCACTCAGCCTATGAGATTAGGTCATCAGGACAAATCGATCGAAAAGTTTCATGTTGACGGGGCGCAGCCAACATTAATGGCCCTGAGGCAGATGATCGTTGATCTACACTTCTAAATGCTTAATCAACCGCGGGATCGGTGGGCAACGGCTCACGGGGTGTCGCGCAGGAGGTCATCATGCATAAGTTGTCTTCCATCAGCCTGTGCGTTGCGTTAACGGTGTCATCTGCCCAAAGCTGGGCTGCAACCGTGGTGCCGACCAAAGGCCAGAGTTCGCAACAAACCCAGTTGGATATCAACGAATGCCATAGCGTGGCAGCCAGCCAGACGGCTTCGACTGACACTTCTCCTTCCGGGGGAAGGATGCGTGGGGCGGCGGTCGGCGCTGCGGCAGGGGCCGTCGCAGCCGAAGCACGCGGGCGTCAACATGATGAGTTTTACGAGGGCGCCAACAACGAAGTGAAGCAGGAGTATCGGCAGAATCAAGCTAAAGGGGCGGCGGCGGCGGGTGTCGTGGTGGGTGGCTCGCGTCAGCGCCAGGAGCGCCGGGCGAGTGAGAAAACCAGCGCTGCCGCCACCTCGACGGCCTATACCAGTTGCCTGCAAGGGAAGGGGTATCAGGTTACGCCCTGAGCCTGTGCCTGGGGTTGCCGGTCCAGCAGTCGGACCATCACGCAGGCATACAACGTGACCGCGATGAACAGCCCCATGCGCACGGCGAAGGCGGTGTAGACGTCTTTGCCCAAAGCGCTGTCCTGCACTGACTGGCCCAGCAGAATGATCAACGTGATAAAGGTGTTTAGCCACAACCCCGGGCCAAACCGACCAGGGCTCAGGGCATACAGCTTGCGCGCCAGAATCAGGCCGAACAGCAGCGTCCACAGAAAGAACATCCACAGGTGCACAAACAGGCTCAGTGCGCACCAGAACAGAATGGCCAACAAGCCACCAAGCAAGGTGGCGCCGACCAGCTCGCGACCGGCATTGCGGGCGCTGGTCGTGTTGCATTGCTGACCCAGGCCGACCGCCTTCAGGATAATCGGCAGATAGCTCGCCGGGTCGATCATTGCCAGCAGGAACGTCGGCAAGACAATCAAGGTTGCGCGCAACGCAATCCGACTGGCTTCTTCGCCCACCGGCGGTGGGGCAGCGGGCGGCGCCGGCGCGTCGGCAGGCTCGGGGAAAAGCCAATGACTGATTGCAATCACCATCACTGCCATTAACAAACCTTTGACCAACGCTCCAATGACCATCGCCGCCAAGTCGAACTCGGCGACGCCTGCCGAGGAGATCATGGTCAAGCCAATCACCATCAAGGTCACGATCAGGTTATTGCCGCCACTGAGCCCCCACCGGAAGACCATGAACAGGCTGACCGTGACCAGCAGCACGCCGGTCAACGGGTAGTAACGCAGGATCGGGATCAAGACCAGGCCGATACCGGTGGTCAGCATCGCGACCAGCGCGAGAACGATCGCCGCCTTGAAGGGCAGCGGGCGATTGACCGAGGCCAGGAGTATCAGGCACAGCACAGGCGCGAGAAACGGTATCGGCAAAGCCAGGCCGAAACTGATGGCCAGGCACAGTGCCGTGCCACTGGCCAGTCGTAAGGCACGCTGCTCCCGTGGGGAACGTTTAGTAGGCATAAGACAGCCAGCTCATCAGGCCTAAATATGCCCGGCCAAGCGGGTTGAGCAAATTGCCTTCCGAGGGGAAGGCCATGACTTCAGCCTGCCCACCGGCACGAATGCCACCACTGCCAAGCAACGCGCTCTGAGACTCCTGGGAAAACTCGATGATCACCGGGAACCGTTGGGCGGGCCGCAACCAGTCCCGACTGTTTTGTATGCCGGGCAAGGTGCCGGGCGGGGTCGGCTGCCCGACGCTGATGCCATAACCGACACTGCGCACGCGGCCCTCGTAGACTTCGCCCGGCATCGAGTCGAGCACAATGGACACCGGTGTGTCGGGCCTGACATGACCGAGGTTGTTCTCGGTCATGTCGGCAGTGATCCATATGTCCTGAATGGTGATCAGGGTCATGACCGGGCCGCCAGCCGAGGCGAATTGTCCGACATCGGTGCGCAGGTCGGTAATCAGCCCTGCCGAGCGAGCGCGTGTTTGCGTGTTGGCCAGGTCCAGTTCGGCTTTTGACAGGGCCGTGGCGGCGCTGCGCAACTGCGCGTTGACGTCTTCGGCGCCGCCTTCCGTTTCTTTGGCACGTTGTACTTCGGCGCGAGCGGCGGCGGTTTGACTGACCACCGCGTCGCGGGTGGTGCGCGACATTTCGAGCACGCGCACGGAGATGGTCCCGGGGTCTTCACGGTACAACCCTTCGAGGCGCTGATTCTCCTGACGCGCCTTGGTTTCATTGGCCTGGGCGACGCGCAATGCCGCTTGCGCCGAGGCAATCCCCGCTGTGCCGGCCCCCACTTGCCGGCGTGTTGTCTCAAGGTCGGCGCGGGCGCGGTCGACGGCAATCTGATAGGGTGCCGGATCCACCTCGAAGAGCACTTCGCCGGCCTTGACGGTCTGATTATTGTGTACGTTCACCCGGATCACCCGACCCGCGACTTCCGATGCCACCGGAATGACGAAGGCGCCCACACGCGCTTGTTGCGTATACGGCGTGAACCGGTCGGCCAACAAGTACCAGACCAGGCTCAGGATGATCAGTATCAACACCCACTTGATGCCTTTTTTCACCGGATCGGCCGCTACCGGTTCGGTGGCGTCGGGGGAGGGCTGCGAGGCTTCACTCATGACTATTTTCCTTGGCTGGCAGCGGGTAAGCGGGCAGTGCGGCGTCGGGGTTGTCAAGCATGTGGCCCCAGTCTGTGCGATTTTCCATCACCTGACGGGTGGCGGAGTCCACAAACGGCTGGGCAGAGTACCAACCACCGCCCAAGGCCTTGTAGAGGGCGATGACATTGCTGACCGCATTACCGCGTGCGATCAGGTAATTGTCCTGTTGTTCGAGTAGCGCGCGTTGAGCGTCCAGCACCCGTTGGAAGTCGGCGTAACCTTCCCGGAATTGCACGCTGGCCAGCACCAGCGAACGTTCGGCAGCCCCTCCGGCCTCGCGCAGGATGCGTTCGCTCTCCAGTGACTGGATCAGGCCGTTGGCCGCATCGTCGGCCTCGCGAGCGGCCTGGCGAACCTTGTCGCGGTAGGCTTCGATCAACTCCTGCAACCGCGCGTCCTGGACGCGCACGTTGTTGGCGATCTGCCCATGATCGAATACATTCCAGCGCAGACTGGGGCCACCGATCAGGTCCAGGCTGCTGGATGTGCCATTGAGAGAGTCCGCCGACCAGACAATGCTGCCGAGCAGCGTCAGCGACGGATAGAAATCGGTTTCGGCCACGCCGACCAGCGCACCTTGGGCGGCGACGTTGAGTTCGGCGGCGCGTACGTCAGGCCGACGCAGCAGCAAACTGGACGGCACATCTTGCAGCACGGCGCGATCGACCAGCGGGACCAGTCTATTGTTATCGATCACTTGTGGCAGGCTGCCCGGCGGTTGCCCGATCAGCACGGCCAAGGCGTTACGCGTGCGTTGCAACTGGTCCAGGAGGTTGGGAATACTGGCCAACGTGCCCAAGTATTGGGTTTTGGCCTGTTGCAGATCGAGCTCGGCATTCTGCCCGCTGTTGAACAGTTTTTCGGTGATCTCGTAATTGCGCTTTTGCTGTGCGGCGTTTTCACGTGCGACGCGCAAACGGGAGTCTGTGGTGCGCAACAAATAATAGGTGTCCGCCACCTGGGCCCGCAGCAATACCAGGACGTCTTCATAGTTGGCCTGGGCGGCAAAATAAGCCGCATCGGCCGACTCGATGGCGCGACTGAAACGCCCCCAGAAGTCGAGCTCCCAGGCGATGTCAAACCCGGCACTGTGTTGCCACAAATGAGTGTCCTGCGGATTGTTGCCGCCATATTGGTGACGGTCAATGTACAAACTGTCAGCGCTGACTTGCTGCAGTTGTGGGTACAGCCCGGCTTGCGTAATGCCCAGTTGGGCGCGGGACTCCATAACGCGCAATCCGGCAATTTTAAGGCTGGAGTTGTAGGCATCCGCTTGTGCAATCAGTTGATTGAGCACCGGGTCGCGGAAGATTTGCCACCACTGTCGCAGATCCGGGTCAGGCCCGCGTTGGCTGGATTGCTCGAGGGCAGGGGTGTCCCATGTTTTGATCCATTCCTCAGCCGGCGGCTGGAAGTCCGGCCCCAGCTGAATACATCCGCTCAGGGCCAGCATCCCCAGCAGAGTGAGCCAGCCTGGCTGCAACTTAAGGGATAGACCTGGAGGCATTGCGCTGTGTCCAGCCAAGAAAGATTAATGGAGCATAGACGGCCGAGAGAATTGTCGATCGGTCGGCTTTTTTTCCTACCGCGAAATAATCCCGTGATCGATCGCGTATTTGACCAGCGCCGCCGGTTTGTCGATATTGAGTTTGCGGCGGATGCTCAGGCGATGGGTCTCGACCGTCCGCACGCTGATGTCCAGTTCTCGGGCCATTTCCTTGTTGTTCAGGCCCTGCGCCATTTTGTACAACACTTGGCTCTCGCGCGGCGTCAGTTCGTTGTCCGTGCTTTTATCGGCGATGAGTCGCTGAGCGATTTCGGCGCTGTAAAACGTACCACCGCTGGCAATGGCTTCGATGGCCGCAATGATTTCCCGCGACGGAGAATTTTTCAGCACGTAGCCGCTGGCGCCCGCACGAACAGACTCGCTCACGTATTCGTAGTTGTCGTACATACTCAACATCAGCACCTTCAGCGACGGGTACTGGCTGCGTAACACGCGCGTCAGTTCCAGGCCGTTCATGTCTCGCAAGCTGATGTCGACCAGCAACAAATCCGGCTGGCAGCGCCCGACCATCTCGATCGCCTGCGCACCGCTTTCGGCTTCGCCCACCACTTCCAGGGGCGCCATGACCGCCAGCAGCGCTTTGATCCCGTCACGGACCAGGGAGTGATCGTCGACCAGGACGACGCGGATCGGGTAGGGCAGGTTCATCGCGGGTGTTCACTCTTGTTGTAAAGGGGGTAAGTCAGCGTTTCGCTGCGGGCGCTTTCATTGGCAGTTGCACGTCCAGTTCACTTCTTCCAGGCATCGATATCAGCTCGAAACGTCCGCCAAAATGCTCGACACGTTCACGGATGTTACGCAGGCCAATGCCCGCATGGCGACGTTCGACTTGGGCGACGTTGAAACCGATACCGTCATCTACCACGCTCAGTCGTACCGATTCTTCAGCGCCGTGCAGGGTAATGGAAACGTTTTTGGCTTGAGCGTGGCGTTCGATATTGGTCAGGCCTTCTTGCACAATCCGGAACAGTGCGACCGCTGCGCCATCGACCAGGTGACAGTCGAATTCATTGTCGTCATACGTCACTTTGAGACCGCTGCGTTGCTCGAATTCGGCGGCGAGCTGGCCGATGGCCGCTGGCAGGCCCAAGGTGTCGAGCAACGAGGAGCGCAGGTCGTGCGAGAGGCTGCGGACCTCGCCAATGGCTTCGCCCAGGCGTTCGGTGGCGTCCTTCAACGTGCTCAACCCCTTGTCATGTCCTTGTTCATTTTCCAGCAGATGACTGGCCAGTTCGAAGCGAAACTTGATCGACACCAGCAACTGGCTAATGCCGTCGTGCAACTCACGGGACACCCGTGACCGCTCTTCTTCTTGCAAGCTGACGATACGCTGGGTCAGGCGCTGCAACTTTTTATCCGCCAGGCGATGCTCGCTGACGTTCAGCGTCATGCCGCTGGCGAACACAAACAGCACCGCCACCAGCGCCACGACGGCAATCGCCAGCATGGTTTTGCGGATGCCCTGAGCCACTTCGTCACGCGCCTGTCGGGTGGCGCGTTCAACGTCCTCAAGGTATATGCCGGTGCCGAGCATCCAGCCCCAATGGTCCAGCATTACCACGTAGGCGAGCTTGTCGGTTACCTGGCCGGAGGAGGGTTTGTTCCAGGCATAGCGTTGAAAGCCTTCGCCCGATTGCGCACTTTTGAGCAGTGCCTGAATCACCGGCAAGCCGTGTGGGTCTTTCATGTCCCACAGGTACTTGCCCACCAGTTCGGTCTGGCGCGCGTGCATCAGGCTGCGGCCTTCGCGGTCATAGACGAAGAAGTAGCCATTGATGCCGAAGCTGAGCTTGCGCAATTCTTCCAGGACCTGCTGCTGGGCGTGCGCGTCACCGTGGCCGTCGTCGTACAGCGGCGCGATCAGGCTTTGCGCCATTTCGACGTAGTTCTTAAGTTCAGCACGCTTGCTGGCCAGGATACTGTCTTCGATCAGCTGCGCCTGTTGATCGCCCAGTTGTCGGTTGAGCGAAATCACCAGCGCGCAGATCACCGCGATGGCCAACACCAGCGGCAGAATCCCGAGCGCGACGATTTTGTGTTTGAGCTGCATCTTGGCTCCTGACCAATGGAAGGCGAAGGCCCGGCATCATAGGCCAAAGTTACGCTCGCCCAGTAGCGCTGCTGGACGGAATGTCAGTCACCTGAAATGCAACCCCCTGTAGGAGCGGCGGTGCGACGATTCGACTTGCCCGCGAAGGCGATGTATCAGGCGACATCGATACTGGATGACAGATAGCAATCGCGAGCAGGCTCGCGCCCACAGGGGGATCAACTCCGCCTACGTAGAACTACGTAGATGCCACGTACGTAGTAACGCGGATTTATTTGTAGACGGCATGCGGGGATATTGGGCCAGCTCCGCACCGCGGACACAATTATAAAAATTACCGCCGCAGTCCACTGGCTGTCGGCAGGAGACACGCTATGCCCCGTCTGGCTAAACACCTCGCCTGGTTTGCCGTGGCTGTTCTGGGAGCGTTTGCGCTGAGTGTCGTGGCCCTGCGCCGCGGCGAAGCGATCAACGCCCTCTGGATCGTAGTCGCAGCCGTCGCCATCTACCTCGTTGCTTACCGCTATTACAGCCTGTTCATCGCCACCAAGGTGATGCAACTGGACCCCAATCGTGCCACGCCCGCGGTCATCAATAACGATGGCTTGGACTACGTGCCGACCAATAAACACGTACTGTTCGGTCACCACTTCGCGGCCATTGCCGGCGCAGGGCCTCTGGTCGGGCCGGTGTTGGCAGCGCAAATGGGCTACCTGCCCGGTACGCTGTGGCTGATCGCTGGCGTTGTGCTGGCGGGTGCCGTTCAGGACTTCATGGTCCTGTTCATGTCGACTCGCCGTAACGGTCGTTCCCTGGGTGATATGGTCCGCGAAGAAATGGGCCGCATCCCTGGCACCATCGCGCTGTTTGGCTGTTTCCTGATCATGATCATCATCCTCGCGGTGCTGGCGCTGATCGTGGTCAAGGCCTTGGCCGAGAGCCCATGGGGCATTTTCACGGTGATGGCGACCATCCCGATTGCGATGTTCATGGGCGTTTACATGCGCTACATCCGCCCCGGCCGCATTGGTGAAATCTCCGTGGTCGGCGTGCTGTTGCTGCTGGGTTCCATCTGGCTCGGTGGGCAGATTGCTGCTGATCCAGTCTGGGCCAAGGCCTTCACTTTCACCGGGATTCAGATCACCTGGATGTTGATTGGCTACGGTTTTGTCGCAGCGGTATTGCCGATATGGCTGATCCTGGCCCCGCGTGACTACCTGTCGACCTTCCTGAAAATCGGCACCATCGTCGCCTTGGCCATCGGCATTCTGGTGACCATGCCTGACCTGAAAATGCCGGCACTGACCCAATTCATCGACGGCACCGGGCCGGTGTGGAAGGGCGGTCTGTTCCCGTTCCTGTTCATCACCATCGCCTGTGGTGCGGTCTCGGGTTTCCATGCGCTGATCGCTTCCGGCACCACGCCAAAGCTGCTGGCCAGTGAAGGTCATGCCCGTTACATCGGATACGGTGGCATGTTGATGGAATCATTCGTGGCCATCATGGCGATGGTTGCCGCCTCGGTGATCGAGCCGGGCGTGTACTTTGCGATGAACAGTCCGGCGGCGCTTGTCGGCTCTGATGCTGTTTCGGTTGCTCAAACCGTCAGCAGCTGGGGCTTTGCCATTACCCCGGAAGCCCTGCAAGCGGTGGCCAAGGACATCGGTGAAACCACTATCCTGGCCCGTGCCGGCGGCGCGCCGACCCTGGCAGTGGGTATAGCGCAGATCCTGCACCAGCTCCTGCCGGGTGAAAACACCATGGCGTTTTGGTACCACTTCGCAATCCTGTTTGAAGCGCTGTTCATCCTGACCGCTGTCGACGCTGGCACCCGTGCCGGTCGTTTCATGCTCCAGGATTTGCTCGGATCCTTCGTGCCGGCGCTGAAGCGCACCGATTCCTGGACCGCCAACCTGATCGCCACCGCCGGTTGCGTGGCGATGTGGGGTTACTTGCTGTACCAGGGCGTAATTGACCCATTGGGCGGGATCAACACCTTGTGGCCGCTGTTCGGCATCTCCAACCAGATGCTGGCCGGTATCGCGCTGATGTTGGCGAGCGTTGTGCTGATCAAGATGAAGCGCCAGCGTTATGTGTGGGTCACCATGCTGCCGGCAGTCTGGTTGTTGATCTGCACCGTGACCGCGGGCTTCATCAAACTGTTCGACGCCAACCCGGCCATTGGCTTCCTGGCCCTGGCCAAGAAGTACAGCGACGCGCTGGCCAACGGTCAGGTGCTGGCGCCAGCGAAGAGCATTGATCAGATGCAGCATGTGATCTACAACGCCTACACCAACGCTACGCTGACGGCGCTGTTCTTGTTCGTGGTCTTCAGCATTCTGTTCTTTGCCCTTAAGGTCGGTATCGCCGCTTGGGGTACCAAGGAACGCACGGATAAAGAAGCACCATTCCAGGCGATTCCGGCGATTCCGGCGGTTCCGCAGGCTTGATGGGGGGATGGGTTCATGTTCAATGACCTGAGTCGCCTCGGTAAATACCTCGGTCAGGCCGCACGCCTGATGGTGGGAATGCCCGATTACGACACCTACGTCGAGCACATGCAGAATAAGCACCCGGACAAGCCGGTGATGAGTTACGAGGTGTTCTTCCGGGAACGCCAGGAAGCTCGATACGGCAGCAAGGCCGGGCCCAAGTGCTGCTGACGCACTAGGCCCAGGCACAAAAAAACAGGAGCCCGGTTTACCGCGCTCCTGTTTTTTTTTTGCAGGCCTTTTCGCCAGATTTATTCGCTAGCCTTCACCGTATGAGTTTGTCGGCGCTAGGGCAGTGCATAGACCTTGAACAGCTTTCTGGTCGTTTCGCTGGCGCCTTCCAGGTACTGGTCGTACGCCTGTACAATCGCGCCGGATCGGTACATTTCACTCAGCGTGGTATCGACTAGCAGGCAGAAATCTTCATCGTCACGCGGCACCGCCATGGCCGTCGGGGCGTACTCGAAAATTCGCTCCAGCAGGACCAGATTACCGGTGGGGTAATGGCTGTCGAGAAGGTTCCTGAGCATCTCAAGTGTCCGCGGTGTCGGCGTGCAGAGGATCTCGACCTGGCCCGAACTGATGGCACTGATCTCATCAGCGGCGGTGACGGGCAGGAAACGCACTTGCAACTCGGGGAACCCAAGCTCGGCCTTGACCTTGTCGGCAATTTTCTCGCAAAGACGATGGTAAACCCCTGAACCTTATCCCCCTCTTTGTAGCTGAAAGGGGCGAAATCCGGCAGGTAGCCGAGGGTCAACGAATTGCTCGAACGCACGCGTTCAAGGGTGCTGGCACCGGCCAGTAGCGGCACAAAAAGTAGCAGGCAGGCAAACAGTCGTGCGGTAGGCTTGAGTCGGCCATCGAAATCTCCTTTATCCACACTTGTGCCAAGCTGTCAGATGTCGGGATCCACGCAATCAACTGTTGCCAACGTAACGCTCAGGAAGCCCATGAAATGAAACATTCCTCTGCAAAGCACGTCCGTAGGGAATTTTACAAAACAGTGTGGTTTTACTTCCTTGTTGTCTGGCCGATTTTTTCCATCCTGTTGTTTACGATTGTGCTGTTCGGTCTCATCATCAGCTACCTGGAAGGGTGGGGGCCGTTTGACGGTATCTACTTCGGGTTCGTGACCGGCTTGACCATCGGTTACGGTGACCTGGTACCGAAAACAGCCCTCTCGCGTATCCTTTCGATCATGCTCGGTTTCAACGGCGTTCTGATGACGGCGATCTTTGCGGCAATCAGTATCCGGGCCATCGAAGAAACCGCGAAAGCGGCCCAGTCCGAGCAATAGGCTGTCGCATCGCGCTGAACCCTCAGTAGGGTTCAGCGATGTATTTGAACGGGTAGTTGGCGGCCTTGTAGCCGCCGATTTTACGTTTGGGCAGAACGACTTTTTCTTGCTTGATTTTTTTGTAGGGAATGTTCTCCAGCAAGTGAGTCAGCACGTTCAGCCGTACGGATTTCTTGTCTTCGGAGCGGGCGACATACCAGGGCGCCCATTCGCTGTCGGTGGCTTCGAACATCTCGTCTCGGGCGCGCGTGTAGTCGTCCCAGCGGTTGTAGGATTTGATGTCCATCGGCGACAGTTTCCAGATCTTGCGCCCGTCGGTGATGCGTTCCTTGAGCCGCCGGGACTGCTCTTGCGGGCTGACTTCCAGCCAGTACTTGAACAGCAGCACGCCGGAGTTGACCATAAGACGTTCGAACATCGGCGTCACCGCCAAAAAGTTGTTCACCTGCTTCTCGTCGCAAAACCCCATGACCCGCTCGACGCCCGCGCGGTTGTACCAGCTGCGGTCGAAGATCACGACCTCGCCGGCCGCCGGAAAGTGTGGCATGTAGCGCTGCAGGTACATCTGGCTTTTTTCTCGCTCGGACGGTGCCGGCAAGGCCACCACACGAAACACACGCGGGCTGACGCGCTCGGTCAGCGCCTTGATGGTGCCGCCCTTGCCAGCGCCATCGCGGCCTTCGAAAACCACCACCACCTTGGCCCCCGTGGCAACCACCCACTGCTGCAATTTGACCATCTCGACGTGCAGGGTCTTCAGCTGGGCTTCGTAGTCTTTGCGGCTAAGCGCATCGGCTTTTTTGTCCGCGGAGTCGGCTATTTCACGATCGTGTTTTTTCATCGTAATACTTCAACCTCATGGCTTTGAATACGGTGCGTACCGGCTGGTAATAACCGCTACCGTTTGCGAGTAAAGGGTAGTTCAATTTCCCAAGGGCAAGATGACGCAAGTCACCCGCCCGCTGGGCCGAGCGCGAAATCAATGTTGATATCGGTGCTGATTCTGATAATGCGCAACAGCCTGTTCCAGATTGAGGAACATCCGTGTGTCGCCCAAGGCGTGGCCCAACGGAGCATGGCTAACCATTGCGGTAACACTTGGGCTCATGCCCACCAGCCACAATAAGATGTCTTTTTCTCGCAAGCGCTGTTCCGCCGCCGTAAGCATTTTCAAGGCGGTGTATTCCAGATCGAAAACACTGCGCAAATCGAGAATCACAACACTGGGCTCTGCCGCCACAATCAACGGCTGAATTTTCGAACCGAGACGTTCGGCGTTGGCAAAGAAGATGCGACCTTCAGGCCGCAGCAGCAACAGCCCCTCAAAGTGTTCATCGTCGTCAGTCTCGGCGCAGGGCGGGCGATAGATGTTGGTGCCGGGTTTGCGCCCCAGTATGTGCACGGGCGGGTCCGAAACCTGGTAGGCCAGCGCCAGCAACGAAACAATGATCGCGACGACGATACCCTGCAGCGTGCCGAGCAATATGACCCCGACCATCGCCACAATCGCCCAGATGAACTCTGTGCGGCGCACCGATAAAATGTCGCGAAATTCCGAAGGCTGGATCAGGCTTATCGAATATACAATCACCACGGCGGCGAGCGTGGCATTGGGCATCAAACCAATGAACGGTGCGATCAGCAGGCACGTCCCCAGTGCCAACCCGGCAGTGATTAACCCCGCCAATTGTGATTTCGCACCGGCCAGTCGGTTGACGGCCGTTTGGGTGGTCCCACCCCCGGCGGCCATGGCCCCAAGAAACGCACCGCCCAGGTTGGCAACGCCTGTCGCCACCAGCTCACGGTTGGGCTGCAGTGCGGGTTCATCACTGCGGGCAAATGCACGTCCCGCCGCGATAGTCTCGGTAAAACTCATGAGCGCAATCCCCATGGCCGATGGCCAGAGTTCGGACACGATCGACCAATTGGGTAGCGTCAACGCGGGCAACCCGATTGGAACAATCCCCACGGCCGACACACCCAATTGCTCCAGATTGAGCACACTCATGCCGACAATACCGAGGGCGACCGCAATCAGCGGCGCCGGCAATCGCGGGGTAAAGTGCTTCATGCCGATCAGAATCAGCACCATGAACACTCCGACTGCCACGGTCGGCAATGAGGCGTGCCCCAGCCCCTGAAAGGTCGCAAGCACGTTGTGCAAAAAACCGCCTTTTTCGAAGTGGATGCCCAGCAACTTGGGTAGCTGGTCGAGCACGATGACAATCCCGATCCCGGCTTTGAAGCCCACCAGCACCGGTTCTGAAATGAAATTGGCAACAAAGCCGAGACGCATCATTCCTGCCACGACCAGTATGGCGCCGACCATCAAGGCCAGCGTAGCGGAGGCAGCTATCAGGGTCGCCGTATCACCGGACGGGCTGATCTGCCCCAGTGCGGAGGCGACCAGGATGGCAAGCGTTGTGGTGGTACTGACGCTGAGCGGGCGCGAACTGCCGAGCACGGCGTAGATCGCCATCGGTACCAATACGGTATAGAGGCCGACCTGCACCGGCAGGCCTGCAATGGTGGCGTACGCCAGTGCCTTGGGAATGACCACGGCCGCGGCGGTCAGCCCCGCGATGACATCGCCTTTGAACCAGGCCTGTCGATAGTGACCCATCCACTCCGGTAGCAGGCGGCTCGCGACCCGTTGGGGGGGTAATCCTGAAAGCTGATCATCCAGATTGCTACGTTGTTGACTCATGAGGTGCTTCAACTCCTTTTACGCACAATTCAACTGACCACGCGACGCCTCAACGGTGACGTGTAGTCACTGAAACTAAAAACTCAGTCGGGGAGGCAGACAGAGGAGGGGTGACGCCCTCTATTGCAGAGGGCGACAGCCATTTCTTAATGGAATGGAAAGATGTAGTTCATCCAGGCAGCCATGCGCAGCAAAACCTTTCGCATCATGGCGATATGGTGGAAGTGCTGGCTGTAGATCGCCGCCTGCCCATAGGCGCCGCCGGGCATCTGGTTGCTGTATTGGGCATAGTCAGGGTCGGTGATTTCAATAGTGACCGGTACCCGGCCTGCCGGCGGTGAGCCGGTGAAGCTGATCAGCGCTCCGGATGGCTGTACTTGTCCCTCTGCGATGACGCCGATGACGCTTACAACCCGTCCCTCGAACACTTTGCCGGGAATACCGTCGAAGGCCACTTCCGCTTCATCGCCGACCGACAAGCGCAACAGGCTGTTTTGACGCATCCACGCCGCAAAGTAATGCCCCTCTTCCGGGATGAACACCATGCTGGGACGCAAAGGTAACTTGGTGGCCATCATGCCCGGACGCAAGGAAACATGGGTCACGAAGCCTTTGCTAGGAGCGCGAACGGTGGAGTTGTCCAGCTCATACTGAGCATTATCCAATTGGGCCTGCAAGTCGTCGGATCGAGCAATGACGACGTCCAGTTCACGTTGGGTGCCGAAGTTGCGCTTGATCAGCTCAGTGATGCGGGCGCGATCAGCTTTTGCCGAGACTAGCTGTGCCTTGATGGACCTGACCCGGTACTCGAACGGGGCAGGGTCGATACGAAACAGCACATCGCCTTTTTCGAGCGGCTCGTTACCTTTGACCGGCACGTCGATCACCAGGCCACTGACGACCGGAATCACCGGCACGGAGACGAAGTAAGAGCGTGCGACCTCGGAGTACGGATGGTTGTAGTTCATCGTGAAAATCATTGCGCCCACGATCAGTATCCCGCCGAGCACAGCGGTAGGCACCGTCCATTTGTTCAGCGGTATGCGGAAAATCTTGAAGATGGCGGTGCAGATGGCCGCATAGGTCAAAACGAGCAGAAGATCCATGACTTAGATTCCCTCACTGCGATTGTCTGACGCTGGTTTGTCCCGTGCAGTGCCGGTAGCCGTTTCCAGCCGCTCTATACGACTTTGCAGGTCGGCAACCTGCTGCTCCAGATGAGCGACATGAACTTGCGGTGACTGACCATCACCAAATCCCCAGCCCCTGTCTTCCCGGTACGCCATCGCCCAGATCCACAGAAATGGCCAAAGCGCATGCAGGGTGAACAAACTGACCCAACCGGTTGCATGGATAGCATCCTGATGCGGGTGATTGCGGTGTACGGCAATTTCATAAGGAATGTCATGTAGCGCGATGATCCCGTAGAACAGGACCAGACCGACGAAGAACAATAGGCCTAACGCGAAGTAATCAAGCATGACCGACCCCTCCTGGCACGAGCGATGTACTCGGCTCAGTGTAGTCACGGATTTTATGAAAAATCAGTTCAAAACAACGCATAACAACTCCGGCGATTCAATTCTCAGCCAACGCAGGCTTACCCTGGCGCCCAGCCTGTGACAGAACCTGCGGGCGAGCGAGAGGATCCGCCTAATTGCCGCTGTGATCTAGGTCGTTTTATGCCAACGATAGTGCTTTGCCGTGCTACCTGAGCTTTGTGGTGAGACTTAAGGGCAGGGCGAACAGATTCGTTCGCCGGGAGAACCGCACTCACGGCATCCGTCATTCAATCTCTGCGCTTATCGAGACATTGACGGCGCAGGGTGAGGCTATTGACGTGCACACAAGGGGCGCAATGATTCGCATAACCAAGCTTCAGTGTGGTTGTTTTTTACCAGCAACGATTGCCTTGTCACTCTGCCTGGCTGTAGCAGGCCCCCAGATAAGGAATGGCCAACCTTAACCCTGCCGGGTGGAGAGAATCACCGGCATTTGCAGCTCCTTGTAAATCGCGAGAAACCTCAAGCCCGAGGTGAATATCAAGGCAATCCAACCGGCGATCTGGATTGACGGGAATACATCACGCAATAAGACATAGAGGGTGCAGCCCAGCAGGATCGGCGTGGCGTAGATCTCCCGTGACATCAACAACGAAACTCGCCCGGCCAGCACATCGCGCGCGATACCGCCGCCGATACTGGTCAACACGCCCATCATCACGGCGAAAGGTGCGGCAAGATGAAATCCCAGCACTTTCTCGGTAGCGACTATTGCGAACAGTGCGGCCGCAAAACCATCGAGGTACAGCAACAACCGATAGCGTTGCTGGAATCGCTTGGTGAGAAAGAATGCCAGCACTCCTGCAATCAAGGCGACCCAGATGTAGTTAAAGTCCGCAATCCAGAAAATCGGTTGATCGAGCAACAGGTCGCGGATGGTGCCCCCACCAATAGCGGTGATGATGCCAAGTACCACGGCCCCGAACACATCGACCCCCGCCTTCTGGATAGCCAGCACCCCGGTAATGGCAAACACGGCGGTGCCCAACATTTGCTGAAAATAAAGCATCCGTTACTCCGTCACGTGTTTCGGCGCCAGTCGGTCATTTGCTGGCGTCCAGCACGACGCGGTAACGCGCCTTGCCGCTGCGCAGATGATCGATCGCTTCGTTGACCCGGCTCATGGGAAACAGCTCGACCTGCGGCAGGATCTGATGACGTGCGCAGAACTTCAGCATGGTTGCCGTGTTACTGGGTGAACCCACCGGTGAGCCGGACAGGCTCTTTTGCCTGGGAATCAGATCGAACACGTGCACCGGAATTGCGCTGGGCACGATGCCGACAAAATGCAGGCGGCCCTTGCCGCGCAGGGTGGCGAGCATGGCCGGCCAATCGAGGTCGGCGCTGGCGCAGACCAGAAGAAAATCCAGGGTGCCGGCAATGGACTTCAGGGCGTTACTGTCGGTCGAGGCGATGACATTGTGCGCACCAAGGCGCTTGGCTTCATCCTGCTTGTTCAGTGACGAGGTAAAGGCTGTGACTTCGCAGCCCCAGGCATTAAGGAAGCGCAGGGCCAGGTGACCCAGGCCTCCGATGCCCACCACGCCGACCCGGTCAGTCGGCTTGACGCCGAATTCCACCAGCGGGTTGAACACCGTCGAGCCGGCGCAGAACAAAGGTCCGGCCATGGACGGGTCGAGTCCGTCCGGAATCGGTAGTGCCCAGGCCCAGTGGGAACGCAGCCTGTCGGCGAAGCCTCCGTTACTTCCAATGATGGTGGGTTTGGCCGTGTTGCACAGCTGGTGGGAGCCCTCTATGCAGGAAGAACAATGCATGCAGCTGCCCTTGAACCAGCCAATGCCTACCCTTTGGCCTACTTCGAGACCACGGGCCTGCGGGCCCACACGGACAATACGGCCGACCACCTCGTGACCGGGGATAAACGGGTACTGGCTGATACCCCATTCGTTATCGATCATCGACTGGTCGGAATGGCAAACGCCGCAATATTCCACAGCAACTTCCACTTCTTCACTGCCCAATGGACCGGGATCATAGCTGTGACGCTCCAGTGGCGCGCCGGCCGTCTTTGCGGCCCAACCGGTGAATGTCGTAAGTTCGGTGCTGTCGCTCATGGAGTTCCTCCAGATCAGGAAGCCGCTTGGGAGGCGCGGCGCAGATAAGGAAGTGTAGCGGGGCGCTTGCCGTTGTCTCGGATGCTGATAAATGGGGCAGGACAATGTAATCAGTCGAGCACCTTGCAGGTGTCGATCAGCAGCGATCGTAACCACTTCTGACCGGGTCCGTGCCGCGCGCAAGGCCAGGAAGTGAGGGTTAGCCAGCAGAATTTCCCTTAGTGGATAGTGGCTATATGCCCTAGAATCGCTTTTTCCAGTTGCGCACTAGAAAGAAACGTTGAAAGCGCCGCAGCACGGGGGGCATTGTGTGACGTCTATGCGTCCATAGCCGCTGGTCAACTCGGACGTCAGTAAGACAAGCACCTGACAGGGAAGAGACGTAATGGGAAATAAGGATCCTAAGGGGTGTTACGCCATTCTTGAGATAGATGGCCAAAGCACTCTGCACGCTCCGCGCATTGGAAGTCAGGATGATGAATAAGCGGCGCAGATCCTTAGTGGGTTTCATTATTTTAGCGGTCGGCCTGGTGGGATTTTCGGCCGTGCTGTTGCTCAAGTCCGAAACTCAACGCAGAGAGACGCGGTTCTCGGAATACGTGCAGAACATTTCCGGCATTGTGCGCAATCAACTTGATACCAATGAAGCGGTGTTGGCGGGGTTCTCGGCATTTCTTCAGGCCGTTGACCAGAGTGATACGCAAGCAGCCGCTCGTTATGCGGCAGCCGTTTTATCTGCCTATCCCCACATTTATATGCTTGAGGCGGCGAGGGCGGTTCCCATCGCTGAGCAGGCTGCTTTTGAAGACCTGTTACGCCGCACCTGGCGGCCAGACTTTCAACTCAAGGATTTCCCGAGCCTCGCTCAGCAACCTCCCCAACATCAGGCCTATCTCAATGAGACCTGGCCTGTATTGTTCATGTATCCGGCACTTCCGGAGTCCAGTTCGATCTATGGTGTCAGGCTGGAAACCGTCGCCTATCTCTCCTATGCATTGGCTCGAACCCAAAATAATCTGAAGCCCGTCGTATCCCCGGTTTTCTCGATGTATGAGGGTGGCAACGCTTACATTCTGATGCAGTCAGTCAGCCGCCCTGAACAAGCGCGAGAAAACGCCCGGCCAAATTTTTTCGGTAGCACGATGGTGTCTTTGCTATTGCTCAAGACAGGCTCGTTGATGGATGCGGTGAGTCAGGCGAACGTCGATCCCCTGGTTCACATCAGCGCTGTCCTGAAAACCACCGCAGGATCTGAAAGCGATGTGTTTTCTACGCAGACCGAAGAAGCCGGTTTCCTGGATAGCCTATTCTTTCCGCGTCTGGCTGAGCGGGTCGAGATCAGCAGTGCTTCACAACCCATGACATTGTCGTTTGAGCGTCAGCTGCGTTTAGGAGATGCCTTGACTGCGCAAACAGTGATAATCCTCGCGGTTCTGGCTGGGGCTCTCGTGCTGATGCCGTTGGTATTGATTCGGCATTTCAAGGCCCTGGAAAGGGCAGAGCTCGAACACAAACGCTCGGCTTATCTTGCCACCCATGACGTGCTCACCCAATTGCCTAATCGCTATCTCTTCGCCGATCGTTTTGAACAGGCCTTCTCCGATTGGAACGTGAACGGCATTCCGTTTGCGGTGCTGTTGATCGACCTGGATCACTTCAAGGAAATCAACGACCAGTACGGCCATGAGGTTGGCGACCAGGTTCTTCGGGCGGTCGCCAAACGCATGCTTCAGAGCACTCGTTCGTGTGACACCGTCGCTCGCTACGGCGGAGACGAGTTTGTGGTTCTGATTGCGAATTTCACCGACACGGAATGTGCTGAAAACAGAGCTGAGGGAATGCTGGAAGCCATTGCGCAACCAGTTGCAACCAGCGCAGGAGAACTGACCCTCTCGTGCAGTATCGGCGTTTCGCTGTGCCCCCTCCATGGCCAGAGTCTGGATACCTTGCTCAAGGCAGCGGATCAGGCCATGTATGGCGTCAAGCAACTAGGACGAAAGGGCGTTGCGTTGACTGAGTTTCGAGCGGTCTCAGGAGAGGTTTGAGGGCAGAAAGTTTGTAGCCAAAGGCCATGTGCAACAGATGGAAATCCCGATCGGTTTCAATCATGTGTTGGTCCAATTGTGAGCCGCAGCCAGGGCAATGCCTGGCCGGATGAAAAAGCAAAACCCCGGAGGGTCCGCCCTGCCGGGGTTTTTTATGTTCTCCCTGTCTCCCTGCCGGGTAGAGATCATCGTCAAAGGAGCAAGGCTTTCTGTGGGGTGAGCGTACGTCCGTGCCTCTCTACCGATGTTAAAAAATGTTATTTAGAAAAAAACACTTCACACAATCTGTTCATTGGTGGATTATCTACTCGACCCGAATGACAACCTGAAAACAATACAAAACAGGATTGTGACGATGTTCGAAGGTGCCCACAGATTTACTCCCCCCCAATCAAGGGGCAGACATGTCAGTCACAATCGATCCCGGCATCAACCTCTCAAAAACGCGGACAGTAACCTGCGCCTTTCTGGCGCGGAAGCAGCCGCTGCTTTTCTCAGGAGCACCCCATGAACAATAAAAATGTCGGCGTTATCGGTCTTGGCGCTATGGGACTGGGCATTGCCCGCTCGTTATTGCGTAGCGGCTTCAATGTTCACGCTTGTGATGTGCGTGAGGCAGTCACGCAACAGTTCGCCAGCGAGGGCGGTGTCGCATGCACTTCACCCGCGCAGATGGCGGGTGAGTGCGATGTGATCATTACGGTGGTGGTCAATGCCGAACAGACTGAAACGGTGTTGTTTGGGGAAGGCGGCGCGGTTGCGGCGTTACGTCCTGAGAGCCTGGTGATTGGATGTGCCACCGTGGCTCCGACCTATGCCGTGGATCTTGGGCAACGCCTGGCCGACAACGGTCTGCTGTATCTGGATGCGCCAATCTCCGGTGGAGCCGCCAAAGCGGCGGCCGGCGAGATGACCATGATGACCTCCGGCCCGGCTCCAGCCTATGCCAAAGCAGACGCAATCCTGGCGGGCATGGCCGGCAAGGTCTATCGCCTGGGAGACGTTCATGGTTTGGGCTCCAAGGTCAAAATCATTAACCAGTTACTCGCAGGCGTGCACATTGCCGCCTCTGCTGAAGCCATGGCATTGGGGTTGCGCGAAGGTGTCGATGCCGATGCGTTGTACGAAGTGATTACCCACAGTGCGGGTAATTCATGGATGTTTGAGAACCGTGTGCCGCACATTCTCAAGGCTGATTACACGCCATTGTCCGCTGTCGATATTTTCGTCAAGGATCTGGGCCTGGTGCTCGATACCGCCCGGGCCAGCAAATTCCCGTTGCCCTTGTCAGCCACAGCGCACCAGATGTTCATGCAGGCGTCCAGTGCCGGCTTCGGACGCGAAGATGACTCGGCAGTGATCAAGATTTTCCCAGGCATAGAACTACCGACTGCCAAGCCTGAAACTGTTTGAGGACCGCTCCATGACTCTTTCCACTGCGCGCCCTTTGTTGGGCTGCATCGCCGATGACTTCACCGGCGCCACGGATCTCGCCAATATGCTGGTGCGCGGCGGCATGCGCACGGTGCAGAGTATTGGTATTCCCGGCACCGAAGTGGCAGCAGGGCTCGATGCAGATGCGATCGTTATCGCGCTGAAGTCTCGCACCACCCCCACCACGGATGCCGTCGCAGAATCTCTGGCTGCGCTGAACTGGTTGCGGGCGCAAGGCTGTGAACAGATTTTCTTCAAGTATTGCTCAACCTTCGACTCGACGGCGGCCGGCAACATCGGCCCAGTCAGTGAGGCGTTGCTCAAAGCATTGGATAGTGAATTCACCCTGGCCTGTCCGGCATTCCCGGAAAACGGTCGAACGATCTTTCGCGGGCACTTGTTTGTGCAGGATCAATTGCTCAACGAGTCAGGTATGCAGCATCACCCCCTGACGCCAATGACCGATGCCAATCTGGTACGGGTTCTGCAATCCCAAACCACTCTGAAAGTCGGGTTGTTGCGCTACGACAGCATCGCGCAAGGCGCAGCTCAAGTACGGGAAAAGATCGCTGAACTGCGAGCGCAAGGTATCGGCATGGCCATCGCCGATGCGCTGTGTGATCAGGATCTCTACACCCTCGGTACTGCCTGTGCCGATCTGCCCTTGCTAACCGGTGGTTCAGGTTTGGCCTTGGGTCTGCCGGAAAATTTCCGTCGTGCCGGCAAACTACGGGATTTTGATGCCTCTTCATTGCCTGCTGTGTCAGGTGGCGAAGTGGTTCTGGCCGGCAGCGCCTCTGTCGCTACCAATGGGCAGGTTGCGGCGTGGCTTGAGTCCGGTCGGCCTGCCTTGCGGATTGACCCAATGGCGTTGGCGGCCGGCGAACCGGTCGTTGCGCAAGCCTTGGCTTTCGCCAAGGCCAATGAACAGACCGTGCTGATCTATGCCACCAGTTCGCCGGATGAGGTCAAGGCTGTGCAACAGAAACTGGGTGTCGAACAAGCAGGCAGTCTGGTGGAACGCGCCTTTGGCGAAATTGCACATGGGCTGCGGCAAAGTGGTGTGCGTCGCTTTGTAATCGCTGGCGGGGAAACATCGGGCGCCGTGGTTCAGGCGTTAGGGGTGCAACTGCTGCAGATTGGCGCACAGATCGATCCGGGTGTACCAGCGACCGTCAGCAGTACGGAAGAGCCTTTGGCGCTGGCACTCAAATCGGGCAACTTCGGTTGCCGGGATTTCTTCGACAAGGCACTCAAACAACTGGCCGGAGATGCGAAATGAGCGATGAAAATGCCCTGCGCGAAGAAATTTGCGACGTCGGTCGCAGCCTCTATCAACGCGGCTATACCGTGGGCAGCGCTGGCAACATCAGCGCCCGTCTGGACGATGGCTGGCTGATCACGCCCACCGATGTCTGCCTGGGCCGCCTCGACCCGACCGCTATCGCCAAGGTCAACCGGGCGGGGGAGTGGGTCTCTGGCGACAAGCCGTCCAAGACCTTGGCCCTGCATCGACAAGTCTACGATCGCAATCCGGGCGTCGGTGGCGTGGTGCATACCCATTCCACTCATTTGGTGGCACTGACGCTGGCCGGCGTCTGGCAACCAAATGACATTCTGCCACCGCTGACGCCTTACCAAGTGATGAAGGTCGGGCACATTCCATTGATTGGTTATCAGCGGCCTGGCTCCCCCAAGGTGGCCGAACAAGTCGCGCAACTCGCCAACAGTGTGCGTGGGGTGATGCTCGAACGTCTCGGGCCGGTGATCTGGGAAAGCTCCGTGTCCAAGGCCAGCTACGCCCTGGAAGAACTCGAAGAAACGGCGCGACTGTGGCTGATGAGCAACCCGCGCCCCGAGCCTTTGGATCAGTCCGCTCTGGACGAGTTACGAGATGCTTTCGGCGCCCATTGGTAGGTCGCCGGACTCACTTGATACACCGCTAACGCAGGCTATGCCCGGGAGACGCAGAACGACTCCTGTGGAAATCGGCTCGCATGAAGAACAATAACAATAGGACCTACCTGCATGACACACCCTGACCGCACTCCTTATATTTTCAGTGGCAACCGAGTCCCCGTTGTACGGCGTGGAGGTTGTCTGGTATGAGCCCGCTCATTCTGATGGTCACCGCCGGGGTAGGGATCGCGCTCCTGCTGTTCCTGGTGCTCAAGTACAAGTTTCAGCCGTTCGTGGCCTTGATGCTGGTGAGTATTCTGGTGGCGTTGGTCGCCGGGGTGAAGCCGGCTGATCTGGTTGCGACCATTGAAGGCGGGATGGGCAAGACCCTCGGTCACATCGCGATCATCATCGCTCTAGGCGCGATGATCGGACGGATCATCGAGCTGTCCGGCGGTGCCGAGTCTTTGGCAAAGACCTTGATCGAGCGCTTTGGTAATCGCCGTACGCCACTGGCGCTGACGGTTGCCGGTTTTATCATCGGTGTGCCGGTGTTCTTCGAGGTTGGCGTGATCATCCTCATGCCGCTGGCCTATGGTGTCGCTCGCAGAGCGCGTAAGCCACTGCTGATGTTTGCCTTGCCGATGTGTGCGGCTCTGCTCACCGTGCATGCCTTCTTGCCACCCCATCCGGGTGCCGTGGCTGCTGCGAGTCAATTGGGTGCCGACCTCGGTCGAGTGCTGATGTTCGGCCTGCCGATCACGGCATTCCTGTGCTACGTCGGCTACCGAGTGGCGGGGCGTATGACTCGTCGTTTTTATCCGATGACCGATGATATCCGTGCTGAAGTCTATGGCCCTCATGTGACCAATGAAGACCTGTTGGCGTGGACGAACGGTAATGGAACCAACTCCGAACAAGCCGCTGTTGCAGTGGCTCATATGGGGCTTGAGGAATCCACCAGCAGTATTGTTGCCAAACTTCCGCCCGCACCGCCACCCGGTTTCGCTCTGCTCTCAAGTCTGATCCTGTTGCCGATCATCCTGATTCTTTTGGGTACGTTATCCAATTCGCTACTGCCGCCCGAATCGACACTTCGCGCGGTGATGACCGTGCTCGGTGCACCGCTGGTGGCGCTGTTGTTGGACACTTTGCTGTGTGCCTGGTTACTCGGTACCCGTCGTGGCTGGAGCCGCACTCAAGTGTCCGATGTCATCGGTTCGGCGTTGCCCGGCGTGGCCATGGTGATCCTGATTGCCGGTGCCGGCGGAGTGTTCGGCAAGGTGCTGGTGGACACCGGCATAGGTGCGGTGGTTTCTGATCTGTTACGTACCACCGGGTTGCCAGTGCTGGCTCTGGGTTTTCTACTGACCATGTTGCTGCGCGCAGTGCAGGGCTCTACCACCGTCGCACTGGTCACCACAGCGGGTATCATCAGCCCTCTGATCGCCACGCTTAACCTGACCCCTAATCACATGGCACTGCTCTGTCTTGCCATGGGTGGTGGCGGGCTGGCCATGTCGCACATCAACGATGCCGGTTACTGGATTTTCACCAAACTGGCCGGACTGAACGTCGCTGATGGTTTGCGCACCTGGACGGTGATCACTACCTTGCTTGGAACGCTCGGCTTTTGCATCACGCTGTTGATCTGGCCTTTCGTCTGAGCCATTTTTCAAGGAGTTAACATGCCTCGTTTTGCTGCCAACCTCAGTATGCTTTACCCGGAACATCATTTTCTGGATCGCTTCGCGGCGGCGGCGGCCGACGGTTTCGAAGCGGTGGAATATCTGTTTCCTTACGACTACAGCGCGCAGGAGCTCAAGCAGCGACTGAGCGAAAACGGTCTGGTTCAGGCGCTGTTCAACGCGCCGCCCGGTGACTGGGTGGCGGGGGAGAGGGGCGTTGCGACGTTACCCTGCCGCGAGGTTGAGTTTCGTTCGGGCTTCGACCGCGCGCTGGAATACGCCGAAGTACTCGGCAACACGCGTATCCATGTGATGGCCGGCTTGCTGCCCTCCGAAAACGACCGCCCGCGTCACCATGCCGTGTATCTGGAAAACCTCGCCTACGCTGCGGCCAAGGCGAGTCAGGCTGGCATCACAGTGTTACTGGAGCCGATCAATACACGAGACATGCCGGGTTTTTTCCTGAATCGTCAGGATCAAGCACAGGCTATCTGCAAGGAAGTCGGCGCGAGTAATCTGAAAGTGCAGTTCGACTGCTATCACTGTCAGATCGTGGAAGGGGATTTGGCCACCAAGCTTCGTCGTGACTTTGACGGTATCGGCCACATTCAGATCGCCGGTGTGCCGGATCGTCATGAGCCAAACCTGGGGGAACTCAACTATCCCTACCTGTTTGACCTGATGGATCAGTTGGGATACGACGGCTGGGTCGGCTGCGAGTACCGCCCCAAGGGTGATACTTCGGCGGGGCTGCAGTGGTTGCGGGACTGGAAGGCGCTCTGACATTCGATGTCCAATTGCCGCTGCGTTGCCTGGAGGCAATGTCAGCGGGGAGGCTCCGGTCGGTACCGGAGCCCTTCTTTTTTTGGGGGTCGCTTTCAGGTCTGTTTCTGATCTGCGGGCAACACTAATTCGACACCTTGTTTGCGAATCCCATCTGCCGCAGCCGAAGCCAGGGCATCGTCACTGATGATGATGTCGAACTGCTCAAGCCCCGCGATCTTGTACATGCTGAATGTGCCGTACTTAGAGCTACTGGCAACCAGTACCACCTGCGACGCCGACTGCATCGCCACTTGCTTGACCTCGACCTTCAACGCAGAAGGAGTCGTGATGCCGCGACGTAGATCCCAGGAACTGGTGGAGATGAAAGCGATGTCCGTTACGACCTGACGCAAGGTAGCAACGGCGAGTCCGCCGACACAGGAATGATTGGAGTGATCGAGCTGTCCACCCGTGTGGATCACCGTCACCTGCGGCGCGTCCAGCAAGGACTGCACCACGCCAAAATCGTTGGTCACCACGGTCATGCCAGACAGTGTTTTTACGTACGGAACGATCTCCAGCGTGCTAGTACCGGCATCCAGATATATCGTCATATCCGGACGCAGTAATCGGGCAGCGAGCTTCGCCATGGCTTGCTTTTGCGGCAACTCGACTACCGCCTTGAGTTGATGGCTGGGTTCGCTGTGCAGCTGGCTGGCAATACGTACCCCACCGGTAACCGAATAGGCGCGTCCTTCCTGTTCAAGCAGGGCGATATCGCGCCGTACAGTCATGTGCGAGCAGTCGAACATCTCCATCAACTGGTGAACACTCAGCACCTGGTGCTTGCGTAGCTGCCGCAAAATCAGCTCTCGGCGCTGGTCAGGAATCACCGGTGCGGCGCTGATGGCTGCGATGTCCTTTTGACTAGGCATTGGGTGCTCCAAAGGGGTAAAGCTTCAGGTTTCGTATAACCCACATGGTAGCGAATCTACCGCTTAATCAGTAGTGTCGACGTGCAGCGACTTCAGTGTGCAGTTCCGCTCCCTTCGTGGAGACCCGCGTTCGAAAAAGCCCTTGGATCAGTTATAGCTCGAACTGAGTCTTTTATTCCATAAAGCAAGTACAAACGAATTATATATTGCGTTTTAATCTAATAAGATTTTTTGAATTGATTGGAGTACTTGTCTTTGAAAACCACGTCACTTTTACCCTTTGGGTTGGCGCTACTGGTTACCTGCTCAGCAACTTTCGCAGGTGCCACCCTGGATCGCGTGACGAAAAAAGGCGAGTTGACCGGCGTCTTGATGGAAAGCTATCCACCGTTCTCCTTTCTCAACGAGCAGAACCAGTTGGATGGATTTGATGTGGATGTGGCCAAGGCGGTTGCGCAACGGCTTGGGGTAAAACTCAAGTTGGAAACACCGTCCTGGGATGTGATCGCTGCCGGGCACTGGAGCGGGCGCTACGACATCTGCGTTTGCTCAATGACACCAAGTAAGGCCCGCGCCGAAGTGTTCGATTTCCCGGTCGAGTATTACCAGTCACCCGCGGTGATCGTGGTGAACGCGAAGGATAAAGACATCACGGCGGGCAAAGACTTGTCTGGCAAAAAAGTCGGTGTGATCAGCGCGTCGACTTATGAAGCCTACTTGAACAAGGATCTGGTGATAGAGGGCGCCGAAGACAAGCCTTTGAGTTTCCCGTTCGATAATGTCCAGGTGGCTCCATACGACAATGAAACGGTGGCATTCCAGGACTTGGCACTGGGTACTGGCGTGCGCCTTGATGCCATGGTCACCAACCTCATCACTGCCCGCGAGCGTATAGCCCAGGATCCTCGCTTCAAAATTGCCGGCGACTCGCTGTATGCCGAACCAAACGTAGTGGCTGTTGAGAAGGGCGATCCGCAATGGAATGCCAAAGTCACCGAGGTCATTACCCAGCTCAAGACTGACGGGACGTTAAGCAAAATTTCGCAGAAGTGGATCGGTGCCGATATCAGCCAATGACAGCCCTGAACCCACACCCAGCCAAGGCGACTGTCGCCCCGGAAACCGAGAAGCGTCGTTTCAGCCAACTATTTGGCTTTCGCACTCGCCTGTATTTGACGTGGGCGACGCTGTTTGGATTGTGCGTCATGTTTTTCATGAGCTTCGATTTGAAGTTCTCGATCATTCTGGAGAAATGGCCGAACCTGGTCGGTCTGCATCTGGGGCCAAACGGTTTCCTGCAAGGCGCCGCGTTGACGTTGTTTCTATGCTTCTGTTCGATCTGGCTTTCATTGCTCCTTGGCTTCGTGACGGCGCTCGCGCGTCTGTCACGCAGCGCGGTGGCTTTCGGTATTGCCAGTTTCTATGCGTCTTTTTTTCGCGGCACTCCGCTACTGATTCAAATCTTGTTGATCTACCTCGGTTTACCGCAGTTGGGCGTCGTTCCTGGCGCCATTAGCGCAGGGATCATTGCGCTCTCGCTCAATTACGGTGCCTACCTCAGCGAGATTTTTCGTGCCGGCATCATGGCGGTAGCACCTGGGCAGCGCGAAGCGGCGATGGCATTGGGTCTAAGGCCGACGGCGACGTTTCTGCACATCGTCCTGCCGCAAGCCATGCGCACGATCATTCCCCCGACTACCAGTCAGTTCATCTCAATGCTGAAGGACTCCTCACTGATTTCGGTCATGGGGGTGTGGGAGGTCATGTTTCTGGCTCAGTCCTATGGGCGATCTTCTTATCGCTACATCGAAATGCTCACCACCGCGGCCATCATCTATTGGCTCCTTTCCATTGGATTGGAGTTGATACAGAACCGTCTTGAACGCCACTACGGCAAAGGTTTCAAGAACCAGCGGTGACCCGTCCCGTTTAAAGACTTTTTACAGGTACTACGATGTCCGATCCAAAACCTCTGTTGTTTGCGCTCTATGAGCAGGCCAGTGTCGGCTGTGACGGTGCGCCAAGCCTCTGGACGCACCCGGCTGATGAGCGACTGGCAATCAATTCCCTGGGCTACTGGTCAAATCTGGCGCGCATTGCCGATCAGGCTCACCTCGACATGCTGTTTTTTGGTGATGTTCTGGGCTTTTACGATGTATTTGGTGGCAATGCCGATGCGGCCATGAAGTGGGCTGTGGAAGCGCCGGCGAATGATCCGTTGATGATCATTCCGGCATTGGCCGCCGTTACGGAAAACCTGGCCTTTGGCGTCACCGTTACCACCAGCTACGAGCATCCCTTTATCGCCGGCACGAAGACCCTGAGCAAACTCGCCAATCATGCGGCAAAAAAGTGGCAGGCTCAGAGTGGTGGTGTCGTCGACCTTCGTGACCAAACCAAGCGCGACTGGGTACTTAAGAAATGCTCGGTCTCGGACGTATGGGGTGTCGGGCGAAAGATGACCCTTCACTTGGAAGGTATGGGTATTAAGTCAGCTTGGGATCTCTCCAAAACCGACCCTTGGACACTACGAAAAAAATTCAGTGTGGTCATCGAGAAGACCGCTCGCGAGTTAGCCGGCACACCGTGCCTTGAGCTCGATGAACCTGATCCGCCCAAGCAAGAGATTTGTTGCAGTCGGATGTTCGGTAAGCGTCTGACGGAGATTGCGCCGATCAAGGAGGCGGTCGCTAGCCCCTCACCACCATTGTGCTGGTAGATTCCGCTTCCCCTCGCGGGTAGGCGTACCGATAATCGGCCGGTACATTGTCCCCAGAGCTTCACACCGAGCTGTTACCGGTCCCGCGTGTCCAGGTAGGAAACGGTTGATGGAACAACCGGTTTAATCAGGAGAAAACTCTCCAGTAAAACAGAAATTCAGACGACCTCAGGTCGCACTGTTCCGTTGCTCCCCGAACCCCACTTCCTCTTCAGCGTCATCAATGGCCAGCAACGGTTCGCTTTCAGGCTCGTTGAACAAGAGCCAGTTGCGGCGTGTTGGGCCTGACCGTCTGTTCGGATTTACGTCCAAACAGACGGTCGCGCAGCAGCTTGATCTGCTCTTTGAGATCGACGATATAGGTCTGATAAGCCTGAGCCACTTCGTCTTGACGGCTGAGTGCCTCAAGCAACATTTGGTTGAGTAAAACAGGATCATCAGGAAGGTTGTCGGGCATGGATGGCATGCCCCGGATTGTACCCGTCAGGCGATAAATCTTGGAGTCAAAACCTGATGTGGACGGTTGCGCCACAGGTCAAAACCGTCGAGCAACCAGTTCAATTCCTGGACGCTCAGCACGATGGCCTCGTCGCTGGCGTCGGGGGAAGTTTTAAAGCGTTCGGATTCCAGGCGCTTGAGCCAAAGGCAGAAGCCGTTGCGCTCCCAGCAGAGGATTTTCACTCGGTTGCGGTGGCGATTCAGGAAGACGAAAGCACGGGGTCGAACACGGCGACCTTGATATCCAACTCGACCAGCGCAGCCAGGCCGTCGATGGATTTTCGGAAGTCCACGGTCTTGGGGTAGAGGTACACTTTTTCGACTTTGGCGTCGGGTCGCATCATGGCGGGCTGGCTCCAGAGAAAAGCGGGAGCACAGCATGGGGGATCAGGTGGCGACTTTGAATGTGGGGTTCATGGAGCCCTTACGATGCACCAGTGCGCACAACTGTAAGATTTCGAAGGTCCAAACTCAGACAGCCAATTGACAGGCGCTCGCTCAATGCATGATCTTAAACTCAGACAGAAGTACGGCCGCACGACATGACTCGGCCAATGTATCCTTCCGTATTTAATGGGCTGACAAAGTTAAAGCCCCGGGTGATCGGCGGTTCCATAATGGGTCGAATTCCAGGCCGTACAGAACGTTTGAAACAGCCGATTACAACTGCAACACAAGAAGTAGCAAAATCCTACGCAGAATTTAACACCTATACAAACGAAATTTAACGATAAAAACAACAAATAGGTATTAAGCAATGAGCGTTACTAAAGTATTTTCGCAAGCAGATAACCTTTCACCTCTGACATCCTCTGTGAACCCAAGAACAGGCGGAGTGGACATCTCGATACCACTGGCAGATCTCAGCAGCGGCCTTAAATTTCCGGCAGCTTTTAGTTTGTGCCTTTTATCCAAGCCGGGTCAAATCAGTCTTGACGCTCATACTATCGCAGACATCTGGACTCTCAATGTCCCACGAATTGATACAAGAGCTGGCGTCATCTATTTTAGTGATGGGTCTATCGAGAAATATGACCCAACTGCAAATCGTCTTGTATACCGCAGGCTGGATAACTGCAAGATCGAAAAAGTGTTTGACTCTGGGTCAAGTCTCCTCAGCGGGTATGTCATAACACATAAAAATGGCACCGTTGAGTATATGAATTATGGTGGGCAATTAACCAAAATTGTTTCCGCCAGCGGGCACTTCCTTGATTTTATCTATGAAGATACCGGTGCCAGTTATGAAAGCCTCATGGCCGTAAATGATGGGCTGGGGAACAGCATTAATATCAATCGCTCCGGGAGCGATTCTAGTTCAGAAAAGATCATCCTCATCACAAAAACTGTCAGCCGGGTGGTAGTCGCCACCACCAGAATTGTTTTAGAACAAGTTGACATTCAAAGTTATCGATTAAAAAGTGTTTCGCTCCCAAATAACGAAGCGTTGACAACACGCTTCGAATATATTGAATCAGGCAATGAACTCTGGGTATCAAAAATAATCACCCCAAATGGAAAAGTGCAAAAATTCACTTACAACCCTATTCCCTGTTCGAACACTGATTTCCTCCAGGTCGTGAGTCTGCTAGAGGTAACAGGGGAACACCAAGCGGCAGCAGGTGATAGAACAACAATCTCATATGAGTATTCCCCTCATAATTATACAGGGTATTCATCATCTATGGGTGGCGCGATGCTGCCAAATACAGACAATTGTATCTTGCGCACGGACAACTATCATTACACTGTCACAGAAAAACACAGCGATATCCAGTACATTAGAGAATACAATCGCTTCCACTTATTGGTAAGCGAGACATGCAAAAACATTTTAGACAACGGCATTAGATCGGTTAAAACTTTCACGTACTCACTGGTATCACGCGCGGACATATATGAGCAACCGAGCAATTATTCACTCTGGTGGACATCATCGACTGAGTATAGAAACATAAATTCTGAAGGCGAGATTGAAAGCAGAATTTTAACCGAAAGCCGTATATTTGATTCACAGGGCAATTTATTAAATAGCTTGAACGCATCAGGCATTGAAACTTTTTATGACTACTACCCTTCAAGCGGCGAACCAGGTCACTGCCCTCCAGATCCTGGTCAGTTCGTAAACTATATAAAAAGAATCCGTACCAGACCAAGTGACGCCCCTGTCAACACCGATGTTAAGTTGATGGAGTTTCGTTATGCAAGTGTTGCAGGTCTGCCCTACTCACGACCTGAGGTCGCTGGGAGCCGGATAGCAAATATGGTACTTGTTATGGAGGAAAAGCAGAACGGGTTAGTTATTAGATCTCATGAGTATGTCGATGCCGAGATGGCGCTCACCACCCATCGAATATTTGTAGGACTTTTGGCAAAAGAGTTCGTCGGCACCTCTTATGTCAAGAACCACTATTATGCGTTGAGTGGGCAAGAAGCGAGCATACGCACCGAACAAGTCGCATCGACCTTGAGTCTTAACAATTCGAAAATAGTGGATATCACAAAAGGTTTGGTGCTCAGGGAAGTAGACTTTAACGGGGCGACTACCATCTATACTCATGATGACCTTAAGCGCATCACTTCAAAAACTGACTTTGCGGGAACTGAATGGGCACGTACAGAGTGCTATACCTACGAGACCTATCAATACATTGATGCAACCTATCAGTACCAAAACATAGTAACCATTACAAAGCCTGACGGTATGAGGCATATCAGTTACATTAATTTCAATAACTTACTTAGCTATTCACTAGAAATTCCAGCCGGCGATACCACTCCATACTGCACACGAAAAATACAGTACAACAGTGCCGATTTGGTTATCTTTGATACCGAGTATGACACAACGGATTTCCCGAATCTTCCAGCACGCACCTGCGTGAATGAGACTCAATATTTTTACAGCATGAGACAGCCCTCCGAGATCCATTTCTCAAATGGGGCCGTTCAACGCCTCCAGAAAAATCTAGCGTTAAATACTGAACGCTCTCAATATCAAAACAAACCCGCCTATATTAAACAATTCAACAACTCAGGCTTGCTTGTTAGTCTGACTTCCGAAATAAATGGCATTGAAACTGTTTTGGAGCGATACATGTATGATGGCTTTGATCGCAAAAAAATAGTCACTCACACTTCCGGAGGAAGTGACGTATTTGTATATGATTTGTTCGACAGGGTCATAACGAAAACCGCTCAAGGTGCGCTCGACCCTGAGCGAGAAAACATTACACGATATACGTATTCTTCGGATATTCAGAACATGCATCTTGCAATCTCATTGGATAGCAAGACTCGATTGGCGGACGTTGAAGATACCATTCTGGATTCAGCAAGAACATTCGATGGATTTGGCCGATTGATTCGGCAGGACAATCAGCGCTTCATTTACGATCAACCTTATTTTGATACGCCGTCAAAAGTGTATTATGAAGGGCAGGAGGGTACATCCTATATCACGGAGACCCTTGATCCAGTGACATCACTTGTGAATACTGCAAGAATTGTTGATGGTGGAGGCTCGGCGACATTCACACACCAATACTCAAGGGAAACGGGCTGGCCAGTCGTCATGTCTGGCGACAAAGTTGGTTATACCTATAGTTATAACCAACAAGGATTACCCAGCCGGATTTTGACAACTCATGATAGCGGAGCGGATCAACCCGTTACGACACAGCAGCTTAAATATTATTCGGCTAGCGGAAAAAGACTGCAAAGCACTGTTAACCACATGGGATTAAATGAGCATTACCGCTACGCTTCCAACGGAGATCTTATAGCTAAGACATATGGTGGGATCGGTTCAGTTTACATCCAATACAATCCCGACGGCGATATCGGCGACATTACTTTCCTCTCAGAAAAATTTGCTCGTAACTTACAGGACGACGATCCAGTTTTATCGAGCATGCTCTTTGAGTATGATATGTTTGGAATGGAAAACCGACGAACGACGCGACTCACAAAAGCGAATGGTTCGACAACAATGTTGGAGGTTGAAAATTACCATGATAATCGTAAACGCCTTATTTCCAGGCACATTGCAAAGGGAGCAGGGAGCCCCCGGGAAAGTCACTTTTACACTTATCAATCGGTATACGGGAAATTAAAAAGATCCAGCATCAATCGTGATAACGTTTTCGAATCGGATACAATATATGATTTTGCGGGAGGCCTGCGCTTTAAATCCGCAACGGAAAGTGCAAAGCCTGCTGTGGCATACACTTATCATCAGGATCGCCCTTGTAGTATCAGGGTGAATGATCACAACAGCCCCATTCCAGCAGACTCCATGGGCAACATTACTGATGTCGACGGGCGCACGATCAGGTACAACGCAGCAAGCAGGGTTGCCGCGGTTTCCCGCGCTAACGCTACTCACGATTATTTCTATGAGCCGTCGGGACGCTTGAGTCAGATTGTCAGTGGGAATGACAGAATTATTTATCTGTATGATGGCGATGATTTGATCGGTGAGATTTGCGGTGATGTGAAGACCTTGTACCTTAGAGTGGGTGAGATCACTATTGGCCGCTACATCGTACACGGCACAGTAGAAACGTTTGAACTGTTTGCTACTGACTCAACCGGAACGGTACGGTGCGTCAAGACGTTTACGCCAGGTAACGTCGGAGAAAACGAAGTATCCAGTGCTTATTATGAGTACTCTGACTACGGGGTTCGTTCTCCGGATGTCACGAGCACAAATATTGATAACCTTAAACTCTTTGAGCGCAACACCCTTGGATTTAACGGCTGTTTATTTGATGCTGTTTCCAGCACTTACATTCTCGGCAACGGCTATCGCCCTTATAGCCCCACGCTTAAAACATTTCTTGCCAAAGATAGTTTAAGTCCCTTTGGGGTGGCGGGTGTCAATCGGTATCAATACTGTAATCTCGATCCGATCAATAACATTGACCCAAGTGGGCATTTGAGCTATTCCGCCCAATGGGGGATAGGTCTAGGTGTTGCAGGCATACTCCTTTCCATTATACCCGTCGTCGGCGCCATCGCGGGGGGAACGCTCTTGACATTGGCAGGAGGTTTGGCTATTGCAGGCGGGGTGCTGGGCGCAACCTCTTCAGCGTTAGGTATCGCGTCTTATGCCACCGAGGACAACGAAGAACTTTCGAAGAACTTGGGATATGCATCGCTGGCTTTTGGTGTTGCAGCCATCGGAACAAGCTTTGCTCGATCTGCAGCAACATTTCATCAGCGGGCAGTACAAGGTATCGGGGGCGCCCGATCCAGCGCCCAAACTTTGGGGGGGGTAGCATACGGCCCCATGGAGTACTACCAGAAGACTTCAAAACTAGTTGCCGAGGGAGCACCATTCGTTACGCAAGGATCCTCGGGATGGTTGGATTCTGGCGGACAGCTAGCAACCAGGTTAAGACCAATTTTACAAGGTACTGGCCCGGTAACGTTAGCAAGTTGCTATAGTTCCGTGGGAGGGCAGTACGCCTCTCAGGCACAGCGACTGGCTAATGTACTAAACCGTTCAGTTACAGGATTTAGAGGGGTTACCCATCCAGGTACCAGCATGGCTGGCGCTACAACATTCCTCCCACAAAGTGGTTTTGCAGCAGCCAGAACCAATGTGTTGAATACTTTAGGGGCCTGGGGAATGAAAGCGTTTTTGTACGGGATACGGTAAAAAAACGTCTGAGGCAGTAGTGTAACAGTGAGAGTCGGAGAATTTTTATTCTCCGTGCTCTCACTCCTGTAAGAAATAGACTTTCGGAAGTCTACGGGCTTGAAATAGAGGTAGCCCGAATCACCCGTTCGTTCGTAAGCGCTCCATGAACCCCACCGACTTCAAAGTGGGCGGAGCGCTCAGCTAACCGATGCGGGCGAGCAGTTCCACGGCAGAAGAGCTTCGTAATCCTCAACCGAGGAAGCCATCGGCAGGCGTTCAAGTGCGTGGCGCAGCCACGCATAGGGCTCTTGGCCGTTAGCTTTGGCAGTCTCGACCAAACTGTAAAGTTGGGCACTGGCCGTCGCGCCTTTGGGCGTATCACTGAACAGCCAGTTCTTTCTTCCAATAACGAAGGGGCGGATCGCGCGTTCGGCTGCATTGTTGTCGATCGGCAAATAACCTTCTTCGACGTACCGTTCCAGCTTTTTCCAGTTGCTCGCCAGGTAGCTGATGGCTTTGCCCAAGGCGTTCTGAGCGGTGACCTGCGGTTGTGTTTTTTCTATCCAGCTTTTCAGCTGAGCAAGTACCGGCAGGCTTTGTTCATAACGTAAGCGCTCCATGAACCCCACCGACTTCAAAGTGGGCGGAGCGCTCAGCTAACCGATGCGGGCGAGCAGTTCCACGGCAGAAGAGCTTCGTAATCCTCAACCGAGGAAGCCATCGGCAGGCGTTCAAGTGCGTGGCGCAGCCACGCATAGGGCTCTTGGCCGTTAGCTTTGGCAGTCTCGACCAAACTGTAAAGTTGGGCACTGGCCGTCGCGCCTTTGGGCGTATCACTGAACAGCCAGTTCTTTCTTCCAATAACGAAGGGGCGGATCGCGCGTTCGGCTGCATTGTTGTCGATCGGCAAATAACCTTCTTCGACGTACCGTTCCAGCTTTTTCCAGTTGCTCGCCAGGTAGCTGATGGCTTTGCCCAAGGCGTTCTGAGCGGTGACCTGCGGTTGTGTTTTTTCTATCCAGCTTTTCAGCTGAGCAAGTACCGGCAGGCTTTGTTCATAACGACCGACTTTACGTTCTGCGTCGCCGCTGGTCTTGAGATCGCGTTCGATGCCGTAGAGCTTATTGATCAGGTTCAGCGCGATATCGGCACGCCCCGTCTTGCCCTTGGGCTGCACTTTTTGGGCTTCAACGAACTTGCGACGAGCATGGGCCCAGCATCCTAGACGCTCCACCCCGGCTTGCGCGCCCAGCGCGTTGTAACCGGCGTAATCGTCAGTCATGACGTAGCCACGATAGCCTTCGAGCAGGCGCGTCGGTACGTCCTGCGCCCGGCTGGTGGAATAGTCAAAAAGGATCACGGGTTTATCTGGCGGGCCGCCGGTTTGCACCCACATCCAAGACTGGCTGCTCGGCTCTCGGTCAGGTTCTTTCAGCACCTGTACGCGAGTTTCATCACAGTGGATGACCTGGCTGGTCAACAGGCTATCGCGCATTAAATTCAGCAGCGGCTGGAAGTGTTCACCGCACTGGATAACCCAGCGCGCCAGGGTCTGGCGCGAGATATCGATGCCGTGGCGCCCAAGTACTTTTTCAAAGCGGTGAAGCGGCAAACCGTCCACGTACTTGGTGGTCAGCAGCATCGCCAGAAGACTGGGACTGGCCATGCTTTTTTCAATCAGTTGGGCGGGCCTGTCCGCCGTGACCGGTGCGGTTTCGCAATCGCGGCAACCGTAGACTTTACGAACATGCTTGATCACGCGGATCTGCATCGGAACGATTTCAAGTTGCTCACTGACTTCCTCGCCAATCGCGTGTTTGCGGCAGCCGCAGACGCAAGTCAGTTCATGCTCGGGAAGTTCGTGGATGACTTCGATGCGTGGCAGGTCAGCAGGCAGCGGCTTGCGTTTACCACGGCGTTTGGTTGGTGCGACGACCTCTTCGTCAGCATCTTCGCCGACAGGTTCAGCGATGCTTTCCGCTTCGTTGAAAAGGGGCAGCTGAGGCGTGGCCGGGTCGACCGTTTGTTCGGACTTACGCCCAAACAAACGCTGAAGTAAAAGGGCATTCTGCTCTTGCAGTTGAACAATCTTTCCCTTGTCCAACTGACGCTCGTCGAGCATCTGCCCAAGCATTTGCTTGAGCAAAACAGGATCATCAGGAAGACTTTCGGGCAAGGAGTTCATGCCCTGGATTATACCGAATCAGGCTACGAATCGCGGCGTCAAAACTTGGTGAGGACGGTTGCGCCAGCCATCGAGCATCCAGTTGAGTTCCTGGACGGTCAGAACGATCGCCTCGTCGGTGGCGTCAGGCGATGTTTTGAATCGCTCGGACTCAAGGCGCTTGAGCCAAAGACAGAAGCCGTTGCGCTCCCAATATAAAATCTTCACTCGGTTGCGGGGTTTGTTGAGGAAAACGAAAAGCACCGGGTCAAATACGGCGACTTTAATATCCAACTCGACCAGCGCAGCCAAGCCGTCGATGGATTTTCGGAAGTCCACTGGCTTGGGGTACAGATACACTTTTTCGACTTTGGCATCGGGTCGCATCATGGCGAGCTAGCTCCTGAGGGAATCGGGAGCACAGCATCCGGGATCAGCTAAGCGCTTTGAATGTGGGGTTTATGGAGCGCTTACTCTTGACTGATCTCGGTCAGCAGATCATGTACCGTCTTATCCAGTGCCTCATCGTTGCGATATGGGATGCTCAGCGCGTAGTTGCCCGACTCCAGCGGCTTCATGCCATAGGGTTCCAGGCAGTAACGCTCGATGTTCTCCTTTGCCCGCTTTTTGCCACGCACGAACTTACTGTTGTTCTCGACGGCCAGACGCAATATGACCGTCGCGATCCGTTCGGCATCGTCCACTACCGGTGGGGCTGTTATGCCAAGATGCTGGGAGATTTTTGCAGATGCGCCGATCGTTATGCCGCGATGCCGGAGGTAGCGGTAAAGCGTGCTTTTGGAAATGTGCAGTCTCTTGCCAATGGCGCTCACGCTTAGCCGACCCTCTCGGTACAGCGTTTCTGCGGCCATAGCCGTCGCTTCCGCTTGAGCGGGCAGCCCCTTCGGACGGCCACCGACTCGACCACGTGACCGTGCAGCGGACAAGCCTGCTTGTGTGCGCTCACGGATCAATTCGCGCTCGAACTCTGCCAGCGAAGCGAACAGGTTGAACACAAAGCGGCCTTGTGCGTGAGTGGTGTCGATGGGGTCATTCAAACTTTGCAGTCCAACGTTGCGAGCGGCCAATTCACCGACCAATTCCACCAGGTGCTTGAGCGAACGTCCCAGACGATCCAGCTTCCAAATCACCAAGGCATCACCGGCCCGCACATGAGCCAATAATTTATCCAATTCCGGACGTGCGCTTTTTGAGCCACTGGCAACGTCTTGATGAATCCGCTCGCACCCTGCCTTTTTCAGAGCATCGATCTGGAGGTCAGCGTTCTGATCCCGAGTGCTCACCCTTGCATAGCCAATTTTCATCAAAAGTACTGTTTACTCAACAGAGAAATTGAAAATAGAACCTTGATTAACGATACCAGTATTTAAAACCATAATGAGAGCTAACTCAGACCTGGACAGGTCTTCCGTTAAAGTTCTATAAAACGAGGGTTTTATCGAACTATTGCGGCGCAGCAAGGAGCAGGTGTATAAACACACAAACACTCATCATTGGAAAAAGTCATGAACACCACTCGCTGGAACGTCGCCGTCTCCACCGACACCGACCAATCGCTTCGTATGTTTCTGGCCAGCCAAGGCGGTGGCCGTAAGGGCGACCTCTCGCGCTTCATCGAAGAAGCGGTGCGGGCACACATCCTGGAACTGAGCGCCGAACAGGCCAAGGCTTCCAATGCCCATCTGAGTGAGGCAGAACTGACCGAAGCAGTTGAAGAAGCACTCGACTGGGCACGTAAGCGCTGATGCGGGTTGTATTGGATACCAACATCCTGTTCAGTGCGCTGATCTCACCACATGGTGCTCCTGATGCAATCTATCGGGCCTGGCGTGCGGCCCGTTTCGAGGTTGTGACCTCACGAGCACAGCTCGATGAAATTCGTCGTGCCAGTCGTTACCCCAAGCTTCAGGCCATCCTTCAGCCTGCCAAAGTGGGGGCCATGATCAATAACCTGCAACGGGCGATGGTGCTGGAGCGCTTGACCATCGAGATTGAAGCCGATGATCCGGATGACTCCTTTCTGCTGGCCATGGCCTTGGCGGGTAATGCGGACTACCTGGTAACCGGTGATCGCCGCGCTGGCCTCTTGCAGCGCGGGCATATCGAACGCACGCGGATTGTTACCCCCGCCGTGTTCTGTGCCGAGGTACTGTGATCGATGCCGGTTGGTTTTCTGACTCAGGAGCAACGCGACGGCTTTGGTCGCTATGTCGATCCGCCCAGCCGTGAAGAGCTGGAGCGTTACTTCCACCTGAGCGATGAAGACCGTGAAGCCATCCAGGTGCTGCGGGGTAACCATAACCGCCTGGGCTATGCCGTTCTGCTGACCACCGTCCGTTTCGTCGGTGGTCTGCCGGACAAGCCCGCGGCTGTGCCGGTGGAAGTCCTGCATGTACTTTGTCGGCAATTGGTGATCTCTGCCCCTGACTGTCTTTCACGTTATAGTGATCATCGTCGCTGGATACATGCGGCCGATATTCAAGAGCGCTATGGCTATCGTCATTTTACTGACCCTGGTATCGGCTTTCGTTTGAGCCGATGGCTGTATGCCCTCTGCTGGACGGGCACTGATCGTCCTGGCGTGCTGTTTCAACGAGCTACCTCATGGCTGCTCACACAGAAAGTCCTATTGCCAGGAGTTTCCCAGTTAGAGCGTTTCATTGCCCAACTGCGCAGCCGGGTTGAAGAGCGCCTCTGGTACACCTTGGGTCGCAGCTTGAACGAGGCGCAACGGCAACAGCTCCAGGACTTGCTTCTGGTGACTGAAGGCAACCGCAGTTCCCAGCTGGATCAACTACGCTCCGGCCCGGTGATGGTCAGTGGCCCCGCACTGGTTCGGGCGTTGCGTCGGCTGGATGATGTGCGCGGGTTGGGAATCGCCTTGCCGCCAGCTGCACATATCCCACCCAGCCGCATTGCAGCCTTGGCCCGCTTTGCCAACACCGCCAAGGTCACGGCCATCAATCGACTGCCGGCGTCGCGCCGGTTGGCGACGCTGGTGGCATTCGCGGTTTCCTTGGAAGCCAGTGCGCATGACGATGCTCTGGAAGTTCTGGAGGCGCTACTGCGTGATCTCTTCAACAGAGCGGAGAAGGCTGACAAGAAGGCTCGGTTGCGTAGTCTAAAAGACCTGGATCGCTCGGCGGCAATGCTCGCCGCTGCGTGCACGGTCGTGCTGGATAGCACGATCAGCGATGACAACGTCCGTGCCCGGCTGTTCAACGACCTGCCACGTGTCACGCTGGAGAAAGCCCTGGAAGAGGTCAATGCGTTGATCCGTCCGGCCAACGATGTATTTTACCTCGCTCTGGAGGATCGCTACCGCAGCGTGCGCCGTTTTCTTCCTGATTTATTGAAACATATTCGCTTCGGTTTCAGCCCCGCTGGCAAGGGAGTGGCGGCCAGTCTGGACTGGTTGCAACTGAACCTGCCTCGTAGAAAACCGGAGGATGACGCGCCGCAGGAGATCGTGGCCAAAGCTTGGCAGAAACACATCACCCGCGAAGATGGCTCCCTCGACATGGGCGCCTATGTATTCTGCACGCTCGATGCACTGCGCACCGCCGTACGCCGCCGCGATGTCTTTGTTTCACCCAGTTGGCGTTATGCCGACCCGCGTATCGGCTTGCTCGATGGTGCTGAATGGCTGTCGGCGCGACCGATCATCTGTCGCTCACTGGGCTTGACCATGGCGCCAAAACCACCTTGGACGCCTTGTCTGCCGAGCTGGATGCGACTTGGCACGCAGTCGCGGTTCGCCTGCCCGACAATCCTGCGATCCAGTTGAGCGAAAATACAGAGGGCAAAACCGAGCTGTCCCTCGGAGCGTTGGAGAAGCTGGAAGAACCCAACTCGCTGCTGCAACTGCGTGCAGCCGTGGCCGACTTAATGCCACGTGTCGATTTGCCGGAAATCCTATTGGAAATCGCCGCTCGTACCGGTTTCGCTGAGGCCTTCACCCATGTGTCCGAACGCAATGCACGGGCCGATAACCTAGTGACGAGTCTGTGCGCAGTGCTCTTGGGAGGAGCCTGTAACACCGGCCTGGAGCCATTGATTCGCAACGACAACCAAGCGCTGCGCCGTGACCGGCTGTCCTGGGTGGGCCAGAACTACCTCCGTGACGACACCCTGTCAGCAGCCAATGCCATTTTGGTAGCTGCGCAGAGCCAACTGGAACTGGCTCAGATCTGGGGCGGTGGTGAGGTGGCCTCCGCCGATGGCATGCGTTTTGTCGTGCCGGTACGTACCGTGCATGCTGGTCCCAACCCGAAATATTTCGGTACCGCCCGGGGCGTCACCTGGTACAACCTGATATCCGACCAGTTTTCCGGTCTTAACGCCATCACGGTGCCCGGCACCCTGCGCGACAGCCTGGTATTGCTCGCGGTCGTGCTGGAACAACAGACCGAGTTGCAGCCCACACAAATCATGACTGATACCGGTGCCTACAGTGATGTGGTGTTCGGGCTGTTCCGTCTGCTCGGTTATCACTTCTGTCCGCGTCTGGCCGATGTCGGCGGTACCCGTTTCTGGCGCACACGTCCAGAAGCGGACTATGGCAAGCTCAACGGGCTTGCCCGCCAGTCAGTCAAGCTCGACCTGATCGCCGAACACTGGGATGACCTGCTGCGTCTGGCGGGCTCACTCAAGCTCGGTCGAGTACCGGCGACCGGCATCATGCGCACGCTGCAAACGGGGGATCGTCCGACCCGCCTGGCCCAGGCGCTGGCCGAGTTCGGGCGGATCGAGAAAACGTTGCACACGCTGACCTACATCGATGACGAGTCCAAGCGCCGCGCTACCTTGACCCAACTGAATCGCGGCGAAGGCCGGCACAGCCTGGCCCGCGCCGTGTTCCATGGCAAACGCGGCGAGCTTCGCCAGCGCTACCGCGAAGGTCAGGAGGATCAACTAGGTGCCCTGGGCCTGGTGGTGAACATCATCGTGCTGTGGAACACCCTCTACATGACGGCGGCCGTGGAACGGCTAAAGCAGCACGGCTACCCGGTGCTGGACGAAGATCTGGCTCGGCTGTCGCCGCTGATCTTCGAGCACATCAATATGCTGGGACGGTACTCCTTCGCGGTACCGGAAGAGGTCGCCCGAGGCGAGTTGCGGCCGTTGCGCAATCCCGATGATGATCGGTGATCCATCCATGCACTACGGGCAACACCCACGCGCAGCAGGCTCGGCTAGCACGGCACTGGTAGTTTAATTACTGTCTGGAGAAGAGGAGGACGGCCAGGATAGTGCACATCAAAGCGACAATCCAGCCCCCAATCTTCTTGAGTTCGGCAACCTTGGAAATGAGCTCGGCGGTTTCGGCATAATTTGGTGGAGGTGCAACTTCAGATGCCGTACGCACTTCGTCCGAGCGATCGTTATGAGTTAATGGTTCCTTCCCGACTTGGATTGTCACCTGCTCAGCAAGGATCTGGTTTTCAGCTTCAGCATTCCAAGCCGTAAGGCGATGTTTGGAAAACTCATCATAGAAATCATCCACAATGTCTTGGCCCTTTGGGGCAAAAGTAAAGCCCAATTGGTAATCCATCTGGCTTGGATAGACATCCAGTAATAATTGAAAAGTTTCTCGGGATAGGGATTCAGGGAGCGACGGAACCGAAAACCAACGTAAGCCCTGATTAAAGTTCGCTTTACCCATCCGGTGCTGCCAATTGTCGGACTTTGATTAGCGAAACGAGTTAAGCGCTCTACTTTTCGGGTTTTATTGCGTTTCTTGGTGTCCGCAGAAACGGTCTTATAGAACGGTGGTTTTATCGAACCTTCCAGGCCGCACACGGGTTTCCGGGCAGGTACTGGGTTTAAGTGCACTTTCTGTTCCATTACTCCCCGAACCCCTATCTCAGCTCGCGGTTTGTTCATTTAAGGATCTCCCAAACTTAGATGCGGCGATGGATTTTCATGTGTCGATCTGCAACTCCAAATCAGCATTTTCCAGTCTGCGGGCGTACGCCACCGTGCCGTTCAAGCGCTCTCCTGAAGAAAGAATAATGGTCAAGGAGTGGGCCTTGTGTAGGTCATCTGGCACCGGCGACATTACCTGTACCTGAAAGGCACCTGGCGTGATGGGCGTGATGAGTACGTCGCATTCAATAGTTTTAGCGATAGGGCCGAAAAGGGTGTCGTTTAAGTAATTCAAACGTGCGCGGTCGGTCATGGGTATGTCCTTTAACGCCAGGGAGTTAAAGCTTGATTTCTGTCTCCATCTATGTGCTAGACGGAGGCCATGACAGAAGAGTTCAAAGCCAGGGGCTGACGGATCCTCGTGAGTGCAGGCCGTGTATCAGGTCGCATGAACCTCTCCGTAGCCAATTTGGGTATCCGCAGTCGAACTATAATCTGACCATTAGATCAAGATTGTAAGTGACGCCATAGAAGGATCCAGCAATGCGCATCTACAAGATTGAATACCGGTTCGACGGCGAACCTCGCACACATCAATTTGAACTCAAGCAGCCTCAGTTGCCCGTCCATGAGGCGGCTATGCACCTGCTACAGCTGCATTTTGGGGATGGTGAGAACAGCTTGATTATGCCCACTGCTGACGCGACGCCGGAGGAGATTTTAGAGCAGGCTGAGCTGGTAGGGCTGACACATATAATGGTCGTTGATCAATCCGGTTGATGTTAAGTGCAGCGACATGGAAACCGCGCCTGGGCAGATCGAAGACCCGCTTCGACAGATAGGCAAAGCTCTTTTTTGAGCCGAAAACTGTAATTTAAGTAGCAATATGCGTAAAGCGGATAGGCGGCAGTGGGTTTGCAAGTCGGATCTTTGATCTGTTTGATCTGAACGACTACTCCATTGCGCCGGGTGTCAGCGTCGATGGAGGGGATGTCAGCGCGCGTCTTTTTCTTCTCAGGGCCAGCGAGTCCCAGCCTGCTGTCCCGATCCGAGACTGAGGAGGGCGCTCCGACTATCCACCACTGACTTTCCAATGTTTGACATCGTCTGCAAACATCATTTGCTTCATCTCATGCGCTATCCCGTATGCCAGAGACTCGTGTGCAGCGATGACTTTTTCTTCTGCTGAAAGGCAATGAAAAATATCGAGCTTGGTCTCTGCGTCAGCAGTTTCCAGTGTGAAAATTTGCACGTAACGCGCGAGGTCGTTGTCGAGGCTCGACAGGTATTCACGCAGGCGCTGATGGTCGACTGATTTTTGACTAAAGTACCAATTCATCGGGTGAATCAGGAAGCGTGAGTGTGGCGAGGTGATACGTCGGCCTGCAGCTAAAAACATGATGATGCCCATTGACTCGATGTTGCCCGCGTTGATCGCGCATAGCGGTACCGGCAATGATTTCAGGAACGTGTAGAGAGCAAAGCCGAAGTTAGTGCTACCGCCGCTTGTAGAAAGATTCAGAAGCAAGGAGGTGGCGCCTTGATCGATGGCTTCGAGGCAACAGTCCCGAAAGCGCTCAGTCGTAGCCTGATCGATCTGACAATGAAAATGCACGATATGTTCAGTCATCGATCAACCTCCTGAGTCTGATGCATGGGGGATTTCTACGAATTGTTAAGTCTAGTAAACGTCGATCATTTTGATCTGAAATTCGACGTTGGATGTTCCCTCGATGACGCATACGCCGTCCATCAAATGCGCTCATATTCGATGGAACCAAATACCCCAATCCACTCGTCGCGTGCCCAATATTTCCGTTCAAACTTTCTGTTTTGTGCGTCCTCCCAATTAGACGAGCCTATGCTCGTGCCAACGATGTAGAGGTGACAAAAATGGCCAATACAGGGAATAAAAATCCAGGCAATTTTTCTAATGACCGTGACAAGGCTTCTGAAGCCGGTAAGAAAGGTGGAGAAGCCTCTGGCGGAAATTTTGCCAACGATCCGCAACGCGCGTCTGAAGCAGGCCAAAAAGGTGGTCAAGCTTCCGGCGGACAACAATCCCGTGATAGTGACCGCATGTCTGGAGGAGGGCAGGGTACGAATCGCGGAGGCGAATTTGCCGACGATAAAGAAAACATGACCAAACCGGGCCAAAAAGGCGGCCAGGCTTCAGGTGGACAACAATCCAATAAGGCTGATCAATCGTCCAGCGGTGGAAAAGGAGCCGGGCGAGACAGCACTCTTTCCGATGACCGCGATAAGTCATCTGAAATGGGAAGCAAGGATGGTGGGGTGAGCGGAGGTGGAGGGCGAAAACCCTGATATCTTCTGACCCTATCAAGCCCCGAATCTTTCGGGGCTTGATTTCGTGTTGGCCCGCGCGGCGCGCTGCAACCCGTCGAGCTTTTTCGCCCTGTACGGGAACAGCTGGCCGATCAGTTCGGAGGCGCATCGGCGTCGCAACCTGGTAAAAGGTATCTCGCTACTGGAAGGCAACAAAAGATCAGAGGACGACATCATCGTTCATTAGGTCATGGTTAAAGCGGTAGATCGGCTTTGGTAGCAACGCTAGAAGCGCGATCTTGAGGAACGTTTTCAACAGGATGAAATCTTGATCCGTGCCACCGCCGGGAGTCTCATTCGCCAAAGCTAATCTGCAGGGCTGACCCGCCTAGCTGCGGCAGACGCCTATGGCGTGTCGAAGCCACAAAATGGCTATCACATGTTCAGCGACATTGGCTTTTCTCCTCCGTCCGGGAGGCCGAAACGACCTCTGACGAAGTTCAGGAACGCCCCATACGGTCGTCCCAGAGTTAACATAATTACCGTCACACCAAATGATCCATACAGTAGTTCTTTGCCGTCAGCCCCGCAGATTGCCAATATGGCTGCATAGATTGGTACCTGGAAGCTTACGAGAGCGAGCGTGTCCCACAAAATTCGGGAAGTTCGACTCGTGCTGGAAAATCGCATGAACCAGTCTCGCCAAAGCCCATATGGGCGGCCAGTCAGAACCATAAGCCCGGCACCTAGAAGTCGGGTATGAAGCACCTGCTCCCAAGCCATCCCCGCAATGAATCGCTCGTTAAGGATGCCCGTAACGGTAAAAAAAAGGATCAACGCCAGAGTATCTGCAGTGAAAGATCGCCACCTATCGTTTCGATCTTCAGTTGAATAAGACAAATCGCTTACCTCATGCCTCGTTCAGAGCGCTATTTAGTTGGGACTTTTCCTGTGCGCGCCACTTTCTTGGGGTGGTACCAAATTTCCTGGAAAAGTTTCTGATGGAATGAGATTGATCAGCAAACCCGCACATTGCGATGACGTAGATTCTTTAAACCATCTTTTGAAGCGGAGTGTCGATAACTGCAGTGCTTACAATTCGCTAGAACGAGAGAACGCCAATGATCGGTGTTGTGATACCTGCGCATAACGAAGAAAACCACATCACCGACTGCCTGTCATCTGTCCTGATGGCTGCGGGGCATCCAGACTTGCATGATCAGTTGGTCACGATACTTGTCGTCCTGGACGATTGTTCGGACAACACCGCTCAGTTGATTTCGGCTCAGGGTGTCGCAATGCTCGACGCCTGTTATCAGAATGTTGGTAAGGCCAGAGCGACTGGCGCACAGGAATTACTTAATGCCGGCGCACAGTGGCTAGCGTTCACCGATGCCGATACGGTCGTTCCTCACGACTGGCTCGCCCGCCAGATCGAGTTCAAGGCTGATGCGGTATGTGGAACGGTGGAGGTGGACAGCTGGAGTGAGCATGGTGACCTGGTGCGATCGAGTTATCTTGAGTTGTATCAGTTCGACGAGAACCATCGCCATATTCACGGTGCCAATCTCGGAATGAGTGCCGAAACGTATCGAAACGCCGGCGGCTTTCAGCATCTTGCCGCACACGAAGACGTCCACTTGGTGGCCGACCTTGAGAGGATCGGCGCTCGTATTGTTTGGACAGCGACGAACCCAGTGATTACTAGCGCACGCCGAGATTTCAAGTGTCGGGGCGGGTTTGGTGAATATTTGACCTCACTCGGCGCTTCCCTCGGAATGCCTGTACTTAACCCTCATGTCAGTGCTGATATTGCTCCTTGAATTGCGGGGGGTTAGAAGGGATGATTTTGGAATACATCGACTTTGTACAATGGCCCGCGATGGTAGTGACGGTGATTTCAGCTTGGTTTGTCGGCTCGCAACGACCACGCCGGCGCATGATCGCCTTTTGGGGATTCATCGCGAGTAACGCGTTGTGGGTCGTCTGGGGACTGCACGCAAACGCTTACGCGTTGATAGTCCTTGAATGTGTATTACTGGGAATGAACGCCCGAGGCTTCAAGAAAAATCTCAATGGCTCTCGAACGTCGGGGAGTCTCTAGGTCTGCTGTCCTTCTAAGTTCTTTTTGAACCCGCGTAGGTTCATAAGGAAAAGGCAAATCTGCAGGATGATGAGGGCATAGGCCTCGGCGTAGACACCCCAAATCACCCACAGCAAGTTACTCAAACCGAAGCATACAAATCCTGCCATGCGCCTTTCTGGCCGTTGCGACCCGATCAACCATGCGGCCAGCACTGTCACCAACATCGCGGGCCATTGAACCCAATCCAGATACACCAAAATTCTTTACCCTAACGAAGGCAACACAGCCTGAGAAAGCTAGGGCGTAACGCCCTAGCAGATAGCAGATGTCACTTTTTCTTTTTAGCCGGCTTTTCTGCCTTCTCTGATTTCTTAGCCTTTTCTGGCTTGCTATCAGCTTTTTTTGCAGATTTCTTTGGTTCGGCATCTTTTTTCTTGTCTTTCTTCTCGGAAGATTTCGAAAGAGCCGAGGCCGCAGCCGATTTCTTTACCGGTGATGACTTTTTGTCTTTCAATTCCTTGCTGGCTTTCGAAGCCTCACCTTTGTTTTTCTTCTCGTCTTTAGCCACGTTGTCCACCTCTCGGAGTGTGCCGGTATTGGCAAATCGCCTATGGGATTATCCACAAGCTGATCATTAGGCGAGCGCGTCTAAAAGCGGTTCCAATTTTTTGAAGAGTCAAGAGAGGCTTTGGGTGATGCACCGTCAGGTGCCGATAGCTGGACATTTTAAATAGGTCATCAGCTACGGCTCGGAGTCTAAGGCTGGCCAACTGGAATTGTGACCACCAGCATCTGCACAATATTTGGAGCTTACGCTTCGTAGAGCCATGTCAATAAACGCCACCCTTTTTTGCAACGCAAACGCCATACGCTGTCCTAACGGTGGGTAGGCCATGGGGGAAATCATGACAACGCACAAACTAACCATTAAAGACTTGCAGTTGAATGTTTCAATCTGCGGTCAAGGCTCACCGTTGCTCTTGCTCAACGGCCTAGGTGGTTTGATCCGTACCTTCGATCCCCTGCGCGATGAATTGGTGGACTACACGACTATAACGTTGGACGTGCCCGGGGTCGGAAAATCGCAAATGCCCCGCTGGCCGATGCGCCTGCCGCGCCATGCCGATCTGATCGCTGAGATGCTCAAACAATTGGGAATCGACCAGGTCGATGTGTTCGGCGTGAGTTGGGGCGGTGCATTGGCGCAAGAATTCGCCCTGCGCTATCCAAGCATGGTGCGCCGGCTGATCCTCGCGGCAACCTCGGCTGGCCCGGCGATGCTGGTGAAACCCGCCGACATCCTGGATTTTTTTGGCAGGAGCAAAAGCGCCAAACTGCGCAAGCAAGAAGGCTCGCCCAATTCGATACAGACGCTGCTGCGCTTCGGTGTGGTGAAAGGCATGCTCACGACCAACCCGCGAACCTATTACCACCAGATCGCCGCTTTGGTCGGCTGGACAAGCCTGCTGCGACTGTTCCGTCTGCGCCAGCGCACGCTGATCCTCACCGGCGAACGCGACACCCTGGTGCGGTTGTACAACGCGCATATTCTGCGTCGCACCATTCGACGCGCCGAACTGCACGTCCTAAAAGGCGAGGGGCATTTTTTCGTGGTGACCAGCGCTAGGCGCACCGCCGAAGTAATACGCGAATTCCTCTGCCATCAGCACATCGATGACGAGCCCGCGCCAATGATCGCCAAAGGCATGTTCGAGCCACATCTGCTTCAATCCCAGAGGAGTTGATCGCTGTCGCCTGCTAGTGGCTTTCATCGGTGTGGTGTGGTGTGGTGTGGCGAGGCGAGGCGAGGCGAGTCGGGCAGGCTGAATTGCTTCGCGTGCCTTGCGCCGACTTCAACTGCTTAGTGCTGCCCGAGGATGCGCAAGAGCGTGAGGATGACTACGTCATGTTCTCAGCCATCTTTCTAACGGATGGCACGCCACCGAGTTGGCGGGTCTATTGCCAGGAGAAAGCATTGCCATTTATGGCGCAGGCCGGTCGGACAGATGGCCGCTCACTCGGCGATGATCAAAGATGCTTCACAGGTCTTTGTGGTCGACAATCATCCTAACCGAGTAAAGCGGGCTGGACAGATGGACGCCACGCCAATCAATTCGCTTGAGACGTGAGCGGTGGATCAGATTCTCTATCTGAATCACGGCAAAGTTGCTGATCGTGGCTGTGATTGTGTGGGTTATCAGTGCTGTGACCGTCATGGCCATGAAGCCAATCTCTTGACCATGAAACACCTCGTCGCATCGACTAAAGCCATCGGTGGTATCGGTGTCGTGTGTGGACGTGTGCCGGAAGACCCAGGCGCCAAAGATGAGCTGGCCAAGCAAGGCAAGATGGCCTTCGACTTCGGTGCTTTCTGTTTCAGAGGCCAACAGATCCGAATTGGGTAAGCCAACGTCAAAGTCTACAACTGCTGCTTGGATGAACTCATTCACCACGATCGTGCCAATCCGGTGCCAATTATCTCTAATCGGCTGAAACTCGCGGAAGGGCCTTACGCTTATACACAAGTATTGAAAAGACGTACTGCCTGCCTACTGACGCAGCGGGCAGGTGAAGTCGCCGAACTGTTACAGTCCAACTGGATGCCGTTTAGCAAACCGTGATGCCTTTCGCTTACAGATTCATGAAGGCTGACTAGAGCAGTGAAGCAACTCCCGCGCGGCTTCCTTGACCTTGGCAAGTAACCGACGTTGCGGCTCAAGAAAATTCTGATCTTTCAGCCACCAGCCATGCAGAGTAATGGCAATATTTGGTGTCAGTGGATGGCTGGTCAGGCCTAGGTGTCTTGCACTGAATGCTGTAAATGGGTCAACGATGGCTATACCTTCACCGCTCGCAACCATGCTTAATTGCAACTGGTAGGTTTGCACCCGAGTAAACACCTCTACAGGTGGATTCAAACGCTCAAGCTGACTGCTTAAAAGCGCGCCAATCGGGTCTTTCAGTTCGAGACCAATCATCCGTTGCCCCGCTAAGTCTGCTAGACCAATAACACCTTTCGCGCCTAATTCCCAATTCCCAGGGGTGATGACCTGCAAGCACCCCTGCGCCAGAGGTTCAGAGTGAATACCCGGATGGTCGGACGGTTGCAACGAAAAGCCAAGGTCGCACTCGCGAAGCAGTAAGGCCCGTTTAATGCCGTCAGTATGGTGCGTTGCCAGATAACAAATTTTTTTGGGAAAATAGGTTCGCCATTGAGACACGCTCATAGGCAGCAACTGCTGAGCCAGTGTTGGCGTACACACCAACCGAAGAGGATGGTTTTCTTGTTGGCGAAGGTTGGCTGCTAGGTCGCGGATGCGCTGAAGGTCATCACCAAGCAAATCGAATTCGCGCTGCAAAATACGCGCTTCAGGGGTGGGCAGTAACCGACCCTTGGTACGCAGAAACAATTCAAACCCAAGTTGCTGCTCCGCGTGTTGAAGTGTCTTGCTGACCGCCGGCTGTGAAATATGCAGCAAATTAGCCGCAGCGGTGATGCTGCCAGTCTGCAAAATCGCCTGTATCACTTCGATATGTCGCAACCGCATAGGGGGCCTCAAGCCATAACCTCAGGTTATTGATCGCCAGCATAAAGCGATTATTCAATCTTGGCTGCTGTTTTTACTATCAGCACCTACTGAACGGTACTTAAGGGCGCCTGATGAAGCGAGTGGTGGTGGTGGGTGGTGGGGTGATAGGTCTGACAAGCGCCTACTCACTCGTGAGAGCAGGTATGCAGGTGACCCTTATTGAGGCCAGCGCAACACCCGCCAACGGCGCCAGCTTTGCGAATGGTGGGCAATTAAGTTATCGCTATGTTTCTCCACTGGCTGATGCCAACGTACCTTTTAAGGCATTGGCTTGGATGCGCCATGGCGCGCAGAGTCCACTCACAGTCAGGCCGCGTTTGGAGCTGGCGCAATGGCGCTGGATGTTATCTTTTTTGCGTGCTTGCCGGCGCACTACCAACGTTAAAAATAGCCAATTGTTGCTTGAGCTAGCCTTGAAAAGTCAGACAGTTTTGAACCAATGGCGAGCCGAAAACAGATTGACTGAGTTTGACTGGCGTGAGAACGGCAAGCTGGTGCTGTTTCGTCAGCGTGGTTCATTTGACTGCGCCCGGCAAGCGGGCCTTGATAGTTCTCAGAGAGCCATGAGCGCCCGTGAATGCCTTGAACTCGAGCCTGCGCTACACGCATTGCAAGGGCGGCTCTGTGGCGGGGTGTTTAGCCCTGGCGATGAGGTTGCTGATTGCTATCAGTTCTGTCAGGCCTTGTTGAGTCAGCTTATGGCATCGACCAACTTTCGCCTGCAGACAAATTGTGTCGCTAATGGTTTCTCCTCTAACGGCAATCGATTGACTTGCGTGCACACCAGTCAAGGGGATATCGAGTTCGACGATATTGTTCTGGCAAATGGTGTTGGTGGTGCGCAATTAGGCAAAGCTGCAGGTCACCGGTTACTGGTTTATCCGCTCAAAGGTTACAGCTTGACGCTAGCTCTTTCACAGCCTAGCCAAGCACCAGAAGTGAGCGTGACTGATTACGATAACAAGGTGGTTTACGCGCGCATTGGCGAAAATTTGCGGGTTGCCGCCATGGTCGACATTGTAGGCAATGATCTAAGTTTGAAGCCTTCTCGACTAGCGCATTTAACCGCACTGGCCAAAGACACCTTTCCTAAAGCAGGGGATTTTTCAAACGCCATTCAGTGGGCTGGCCTGCGACCCGCCACGCCGACCGGAATGCCGATTATCGGGCGTGGTCAATACCGCAACCTTTGGTTCAACCTAGGGCATGGTGCGCTTGGCTTTACCTTGGCTGCCGGCAGCTCTGAACTGCTGGCTGAGAGCGTGCAGCGCGGCAGCAATACGCTCGCCTTACACGCTTTTACACCTCGTTAGACGGAGCATTCACTTTGGAAATTGTACGCATAAACAGCAATAAGCGTCTTTCAGCAGCGGTTCTCCATGGCGACGTTGTGTATCTCTCAGGCCAAGTGCCCAATGACCGAAAAGCTGACATTCGTAGCCAAACCCAAGAAGTATTTGCGAAAATCGATCAATTGCTGGCAAGCGCCGGCTCTGATCGCTCACAGCTACTCAGTGTGCAGATATGGTTAAGCGATATTGCTGCGGATTTCAGCGAGTTCAATCAAGTCTGGGAGCATTGGCTGGAAGGACATCAACCACCAGCTAGAGCAACCGTGCAAAGTCCCTTAGCTTCACCAGATGTACGGGTGGAGGTGATGGTTATTGCTGCCGTTTGCAGGTCTTGATGCAAGCCTTTATTGCGCACTAAACCTATTGTTTGCCCGTTTAAATTTTATCAGGAGCAATGACATGCGTCAGAACAAAACAAATACCTCGCTCAGCCTTCTTACAAGTATTACAACTGCGATCATTTTTTCGACCGGCTTCGTGCAAGCTAGCGAAAAACCAACATTGAATTTTTACACTTGGGCTGACTACATCAGCCCGGACGTGGTCAAAGCGTTTGAGGCCGAGACCGGCATCGATGTAGTGGTACAGGTGTATGACTCAACCGAGGTCATGCAGGCAAAGATGCTCACCGGTCGCTCCGGCTATGACCTGGTCATCACAGCATCGGATACGCTCGGCCCGCAGTTGAAAGCTGGTGTCTACGCCAAACTGGATAAAGCCAAGCTGAGTAATTATGGCAATCTTGACCCCGAAACACTAAAGCAGATGGCGGTAATCGATAACGGTAATGAGCATGCCGTGCCTTATTTGTATGGCACTACCGGGGTGGTGTTCCAAGAAGAGGCTGTGCTTAAAGCCTTGGGCGATCTGCCAATGCCGGAAAATCCATTAGCACTGCTGTTTGAGCCTCGCTATGCCCAGCGCTTGCAATCCTGCGGTTTGAGCTTGATGGATTCGCCTTTTGAAACCATGCCGATGGTGCTGCGCTATCTTGGCCTCCCTGTAGCCAACCCGACACCTGAAGATATCGAGGCGGCGACGCAACAGCTGTTTAAAATTCGCCCCTATGTTCGCCAGTTCACTTCCATGATTACGATTAATCTCGCCAGTGGCAACCTCTGCGCAGCAATGGGCTATAGCGGTGACGCAGCCCTAGGCAATCAGCGGTTGATCGATGCAAAATCACCGCTGCGCTTGACTTACCGTTACAGCTTGAATAATGGCACCAAGCTCTGGGTAGACAATTTTGCGATCCCGGCTGATGCAAAAAGCCCGCAGACAGCCCTCCAGTTTATCGACTTCATTTTGCGCCCGGAAAATGCGGCAAAAATTGCCAACGAACTGCAATATGCAAGCCCCAACAAAGCCGCAGCACCATTACTCGATGCAGCATTGACGGCAGATCCATACCAGTACCCGAGCGCTAAAACGCAGGAACTGCTGTACACCGTTAATCTAAATCAGCAAGATCAAAGAAGTATGACTCGCGCATTCAACAAGCTGCGCACGGCAGCCAAGTGAACCCAATGTTCGAGCATTGGCCCACGTTATGTCAGCGGCTGCAAGGTGATACTAAACATCCCCTCGCAGCGCTAGCAGTTGGCGTGATTCAAAATGGGCAGTTGGTATTTAGCGGCACATTCGGTCACGCCCGCTTTGCTGCTGATGGTCTCAGTGGGGTTCAAGAATTCACTGCGTCACACATGATACGAATAGCCTCTCTGTCCAAGCTGGTGACCGGGCTGGCTCTAATGCCTCTGGTGCAGTCAGGGCGTCTCGATTTGGATCAGGATATCAGCGAACTACTCGGCTTCAACTTGAGGCACCCACAGCTACCAGAGAGTCCGATTCGTCTTTGGCATTTGTTGTCGCATACCAGCCTTCTCAATGATGCTAAGCGCTACACGCTGCCACTCGGCCAACCCATCTCAGCACTCTTGGGAGATCAAGACCGCTGGCTGTGCGCCAACAGTTATCAGCTGGGACAATGTTTTAATTACAGTAACTTAAACTTTGGTTTGATCGCGTGCGTGCTAGAGAGCGTGAGTGGCCAACGCTTTGATCGCTATATCAAAGAGCATTTGCTAATTCCCAATAACATTCCAGGGGGCTTTAATCTGGCCGAGTTTAGTCAGGCTGAAATTGATCAGTTGGCTCCAGTTCATCGTTGGCAACAAGGGCGCTGGCTGGCCAGTGTTGACGATTGGCATGGGCACATACCGACACTGGCCCAATTACCAGTGGAAAATCCAGATATCAGCAATGAGCTTGAGTACCACACCGAACGCTCTGATATTGAATCGACATATTCACTGGCCAGTAATGGCAGCGCTTTTTCGCCACAAGGTGGATTGCGAACGTCGCTACAGGGACTTATCCACCTCAGCCAGGCACTGCTTGATGACCGCCGTTTGGGGTCAAGCGCACGCATGCTGAACCAAGCTTATTGGAGAAGTTCGGGCGGACAGAAGGTATCTGATTGTGAAGGGTTATTTACCGAAGCTGGGTTGGCAAGTCACCGATACCCTTTACGAAACGGCGATTATTTATGGGGCCACCCTGGAGCGGCTTATGGGTTGTTGTCCGGTTTATACCTGCATCATGCCAGCCAGTCGGCTTTGGTCTGGCTGATTAGCGGGACGAACGAAGCAGACGAAAACTTCCAAGGCGCAATAGAAGGCTTCTCGCGCTGGGAGTACCAGCTTGTTAAAAACTTTACTTGTAACTTTCGCCCCAGCTAACTATTAAGCGTCAACTGCAAAACCCGCTAGCGGTGAACTCCGGCAAACAAGCGATTGTATTTTTAAAACTCTGACTATCTGAACACCTAAAACAAAAAGCACTTACTCTGGAGATAATAAAAATGAACAAGACATTCCTACTTGCACTGATTTCATTTATAGCCTCGCCCGCCTTTTCCAGCGAAGCAACGCCCCCTAAAAACACCGCAGCGCTAATTATGGACGCGGCCAAGCCTTGGTCGGAACAAGGTTTTCGGGTCGGAAAATCTGAAGAGTGTATGAACTGGACGCGTATAGTCATGCAAACTGCCTGTGGTGCTTCCTTTGCGACCAAGCAAACACTAAAGCCTTGGGACAGTGATGTACTAAGCCCGGAAGACAAGCTCGCACCCGATATGGCCGATTCCTTGGCCGGGCCAGAATTTGGAACAAAAATCATGTCACTTAAAGAAATTCAGGCTGGCGATTTGGTCTTTCTGAAAAATACTTATGGCGACTGGGCTCCTGGTGTTATCACCCATGTGGGCATCGCAGTAGGCAACGGTGAATATATGCATCGTATGACTTCAAACAAAGGCATTGTAAAAACACAAACCATCCCTTCCAATGACTTTGCCTATGGCATGCGACTTGACGAAAAATTATGTGAATAAAGTTATTACTACTACATTTTGTTCACTTACGACACGATAAGTCTTGAGACTTTAACGCAGATACTTATGTCGCGCAGTGCCCCAAGCATTAGGGTTGTCAGGTGATCTGGCAACTCGCTGCACGCCATGACGTCATGAGCAGGTAGTCGATACTCGCGAAGCACTTGTTATTCCATTCACCAACACCTGGCTACGATTTGAAAACTGAAGCTGGCAGGCAGTCCTTTTTGGAGCAACGGTGCCATGTGGTGGTAATCCTAACCTTAACCAGGGAGGAGCCTTGCAAGATTGAAAAACCGGCAAGTCGCTCCTGCCTGTAGATTCTCAGCGGCAAGTTTTACAGATCCGGATAATCGTCAAGCCTAAGGCTAGGAGCGCTCGCTTCTTGCGGCTCGCGCTGGGGCGCATGTATCACTCCGGCGTCAGCATCTGCACGCATCTAATCTAGCTCTTTGTTAAATGCTTTTTCCTGAATAGTTGGCTTGGTGATGTAAGGCTTACGCTCCGGTTCAGGCTTGTTTGCATATGTTGTAACCGTGTCAGGATCGTGCTGAAGCACCTCTTGAACTTGGGATTCCAACATCGCACGCAGCGCGTCCTTATCTGGTCGACTTAACATTTTTTACTCCTCTATGAAATGAAACCGCAAGTACTGAGTGAACTGGGCTGGTTGCAGGAAGGCCATTCATTTAGGCCCAGTGTATCGCCAAGGGCATGAGTTTTGATAAGACGGCAATAGCTCAATTTCTTACGGCAGGGTTACCTGGCATATTGCACACGGGCTGCGAATGACTTCTCATTTTGACTAGGACTCTACGTTCTCGTTAATCCAAGCACATCCATATTTATCTTGCGCCAAAAGGCTTCTGAGAAGCTGTAAACCGAGCAATCAGACCCAAGGCCATCACCACTAAAATTAACCATCCAGCCCGCAGATTCTGGAGAGCATCGAGAGCTTCCTTCATACCAGGTGGTTCCACGGCCTGATAAGCGGAACCGCTAATTGTCAGCAGCAAGGCAATCTCCATAAACACGACCCCTCGCGCTATTAAGCCGAACCTAGACACCGGACGGACGGACCGCATGACGTTTTCGTCAGCTTCAAAGTATTTCACGAACTATGCCTTCCATCCCTTGATGATGTGAGCAATTCCTACACCAAGCAGAAGGATGGCGATCAGGTACACCAGTCAATTCGGGTATTCCCAAGACAAAAGATGCGCCAGCCAATCTTTGGTTTGTGCTCCTGAATTGCCCGAGCTTTTGAGACCGCTGATAAGTAAACCCAACGCAAATATTGCCAATGCACCGTTGACTAAACCTCCCGCCAACAAACCGGTACGAATCACCAAACCTTTGAGTTTTTTACCGTGATGATCGACGTCACGTGTCGCCTGCAAAACGCGCCAAGCCGCAAATGCGAGCAGACCGGTCACCACAAGCCCGACCAAAAAATAACCGAATGGCTGGCTTAGCAATGCTTCAAGGCTCTTGTGGCCGTCCTTCGGTTTCGTCGAGTCATGCGCAGCCAACAAAGCGAAGATGCCGATGACAAAATAAAGTATTCCTCGAGCGGCGTATCCTCCCCGAGCGAATATAACAAGGCTGCGTTGCGCGAACATTGGACGTATTCCTGATAGGTAATACAAAGCAGACCTGTCGAATTGGGAGGGGTTCGATTGAGAAATTTCCAGGCCAGTACTATCCCGCCTGGAAAATATGGAACGGCGCATTGGGTTTGCCCAGCACCTTTCGTGCTCATGATCGGCAGAGAACGTCCCATGGCGGTCGGTAGCGAGGGGCAGAACTCGTTCACAAAGCGACGTCAAGAATAGAGGAATCCCACCGCCTCCCCATCTTCGACAGCCCAAGCGCCATTGCCAGGCTGGCCGGATTTTTTTTCTCTGTGGTCATGTAGGAGGCGCAACCTTACATACTTCTGCGGTAGAAAGATCAAAGCTGATCACTACTACAGATGAGCACTGGAAAAATGCTTGGGTGATCAAGCAGGAATTAATGAACGGGCAAAAAATTCTATGCCAGGAGGCTGGCATAGGATTTTTGTAGGGATTGCCCCAAAAGCCTCAATTACTTACGCAGCCGCCGAGGGCGTACTTATACTTGCGTCGCACGCTATTTTTTCCGAGGTTTTCTAAGGCTTTTTAGCAATCAATTGCTGATATTCGCCTGTGCGCTTTAACGCCTCTAGCGCCCTATTGAAGCGTTCCAGTGCCGGCCGCAAATTCATAGCTTTGCTAAAAGCCAAATATAGAGGGTCGCGTATCAGCGGTTTGGGTAGCAGCACAATTTGGCTTCGATTGACCTCTAGCATAGGGTCAGAGGCCAGTATCACTTCAAGCCCGGCAATGCCGTTGCCAATAATCGCCACATCTATGCGGCCGGCCAGTAACTTTAGCAGCCTCGATTGTTCACCGTGTTCACGTTCCACCTGTAGCTCGCCGTTACTGATGGCCTGATCAACGTCTTCACCGTAGCTGGCACCGGACAGACCGCCGAGCTTCTTTCCCTTCAAGTCTTTGATCGTTTTGAAGTCAAACTCGTGCCCTTTCAAAACCACCAAACTGATGTCGTCGTCGTATATCGGTTGTGAGAAATCGTAGAACGTTTCGCGCGCCTTGTTACGCGAAATATTAGTAATACCACCGACGCTATTTTGGGCATTTTTCAACGCTCGCTTCCATGGCAATAAGCGCAGCTGATAGGTATCGCCGGTATCTTTTTCCAGTCTGGCGAAGATCGCCGGCAGGATTCCAGCGGGCCGATCGTGATCTAGGTAAATGATCGGTGGGTAGCTATTGTCGCCATAGATCACAAGATTTTCGGCGCTAGCGCGTAGCGTTATGAAAAAAAGTACGCACACGCAAACCGCAGCAGAGAAGTAGTTTTTTGTTGTCATAAGAGTCTCTTCTGGAGATTCCTGAATACTATCAGGCAACTGAAAATATGCTCGAGACTTTCCCATTCAATATTTCCTGACCTCATGACCGATGAATTCGCTGTTGGCTTCACCGTGATGATCGCGCCCGGAGATCACCTCTTCGACCGGTGTGATGCTGGGGTGCCTTTTTGTAGGCGCACCTCCAGACTTTCTTCGCGGTAATAGCCCTGGGCGATGGCGGCGTTGTAGCCAGCGAACTAGAACGGATGTTTCCAACGTGGCTGTACGTCAATCACTTGTATGGCGCTATTCTGTTGGCTGACGGGGAATGCCCACGCAGTCCGGCAGCTTTTGGCTAATTTTTGGCGGCCAAGAAGGGCTGTTATCCACCCATTGCCGCCGGTGGCGACAGGCGTCATCGACCCATAGCGGCAACGGAACGAAGACCTCACCGTCAGCTAATCTAGTTAAACAATAACGACGCTGAAAGCGAGGCAAGGGAATGAAAATGGGATTTAGGGATGATCTAGTCTGTTCAATGGTTTTGATCACTCTCGTTCTCATTTACGCATCCAGTGGTGGCAACACGCTTTACTTAGGCTTCTGGTATCTCATTGGAGTGCCAGTGGTAATGTTGCTTCCCGGCTTGATTCTACGTTCTCGGGCCCTGTTTCTAACTGGAACAACAGCCGCAGCGGTTGTCAGTCTTCTGGTCTACATGGCGATCGTATCCAGCTCGGGTCGTGATCGCGGTCTCGTTGGGTTGGGTCATTTATTTTCTGTCCCGGGGATGGTCGTCGGCACGAGTGTTTCGGCTTGGTTGTTGAGGTTCCGTATAAATACGAGCTTGCCATGGATTGTTGCGGGCTTTGCGTTTCTGGGTGCCGGCTTCGGTTTCATGGTTGCCCAAGTTATCGTGTGCACCACCGCTATGTACTGCGGCGCACTATCGATGGGTGTTTGGAATTAACTGAACGAGCGTCCGCTTCTGGCCGATTTCTGCCGGTCACGACGAGCCGAAATCGACCTGTAGCAAGCGCTTGGCGCTACCTGCAAACCATGAATCTGGCCTATGGAGGCGGCTTGATCCAGTGACGGTGTACGCGCATCTTCGTGATGCAAGTATTGGCGCCTCACCCGGGAACCGGCGGGAACTCACCATAACTTCCATGTGTAATCGACATTCACCCGCAGCTCATTGTCATCCCGATGGCTGGCCTGGGCGCTGAAGTCGTTGCGGTACCAGGCGTTGCGCACCCGCAGGGCCAGGCCTTTGAGAGGCGTGCCCTGAAGCACATAGTTCAGTTCGATGTCCTTTTCGCTTTCTTTCAGGTTGCTGCCGCCCAACTTGGGCAACTCGATATTATCGCCGCTAACGTAGCGCAGCACGCCATTGAGTCCGGGCAGACCCAGGGCGACAAAGTTGTAGTCATAGCGCACCTGCCAGCTGCGCTCCTTGGGATTCAGAAAGTCGGAGCTCAGGGAGCCCTCGGTGATCACCAACGGCTCGGTGCCGAACAGGTACGGCATGCCTGTCTTGCCGCTCAGTTGCATGTAGCCGGCGCCGAATTTGTGGGCTCCCAGGCTGTACGTCAGCATCAGGGCGGCGTTGCGGTTGTCCACTGTGCCTGCTTTGGCCGCGCCGTCCTCACCCGTGACAAACAGGCGGAAGTCGCTTTTCAGGCTGCCGGGGCCCATCGGCCGATTGTCGACAAAGCCATAGAAGTCCTTGCGGTACAGGTCCGCGAGTTCTGCGTGGTAGTACTTCAGCGTCAGTTGCGGTGACCAGGCGTAGTCGCCTCCGAGGAATGAAAAGCGGTCGGACTCAGCCGCACCCTTGAAGCGCCCGTTGGGCGAAGCGACGGACATTTTCTGGTAGTCCGTGGAGTCGCGCAGGTTGATGCGATCGAGCCAGCCGACGTGCAGGGTCAGGTTGTCGATTTCCTGGGACTTGAGGTACGCGCCGCGGAAGGTCTGCGGTAGCAGGCGGGTAGGGCTGGCGAAAGCGATCGGCAGGAAGGTGCTGATGGTGCCCAGTTGCAACTCACTCTTCGAAGCCCGGACCTTGGCGGTCAATCCAAGCTCTGAGTATTCACTGGCCGGCTCCCGAGTGGTGGGGTTGTACGGCAACAGGCCGGTGCCTGTGCGATCAGGCGAAGAGTCCAGCCTCAGCCCTAGCAAACCCTGCGCATCCAGGCCGAAGCCGACAGGTCCTTCTGTGTAACCCGAGCGCATGTTGAGGATGAAGCCTTGCGCCCATTCGCGAGCCGCAGCCTGCGGCGTGGTGTTCACGTAATTGCGATCGAAGTAATAGTTGCGCATTACCAGGTCGGCATGACTGTCGTCGACAAATCCGCTGGCGCAAGCCTGGCCAAAGGAGAAAACGCAGGCGCAAGCGCTGAGCGCTCCAAGAGAATTCCTGAGCATGGCAGTGTTCACTTTTATTGTTGTTGGAATAAACCCGCACCTTTGCGGCGCGGGGGTATTACGGATACAAAGTCAGTTGGCTTGTGAGCCCTTTCGTCGTACCGACAGGTAAAACATCGCCAGCGCCGCGATGACAATCCCCGGTGCCGAGGCCATCATCACGCCAGCCGTGCCGGTGCCCAGCGCAAGCATCTTGCCGGCCACCAATGGGCCGCTCATTGCGCCGAGTCGGCCGATGGCGACCGCGCTGCCGACACCGGTGGCCCGAATGGACGGGCGATAAAAATGCGGTGCCAGTGCATACAGCACACATTGCCCGCCAGTGGCGAAGAAACCGGCGACGAAACCGGCCACCAGCATGCTTTGCCACTGACTGGCCAGACCCAGGGCGGTCAAAGACGCAAGGATGCCGACGTAGATCAGCGCGGACAGCGCCCAGGCAGGCAGCCGGTCCATCACCCAGCCCAGCAGCAAGGTGCCGCTCGCCGCACCAAACTGCAGCGCCAGCATCACCCAACTGGCCTCGCGCCCGCTGAAACCCTGGCCGACCAATAGGCTGGGCAGCCAGTTGATCAGGATGTAAACGACCATCAGGGTAAAGAAGTAACTGACCCAGATCATGACGGTCGGCAGCGCTGCTCCTTGGCGGAACAGTCCCTGGACCACACCGACCGGTGCCGTTTCCTTGATGCCGCGAAACTGCGCCGACTCCGGCAGATAAAGTCCCAGCAGCGGCACGATCAACAGCGGCACCAGACCGCCTACATAGAACACCACCTGCCAGCCACCGCCCAGCTCGGCGATGCCAATGCTGGCCGCCAGTGCGGCGCCCAGCGGCACTCCGCAATACATCAGGCTGACTGCCATGCCACGCAAGCGTGGGCTAGCCACTTCGCTGGTTAGGGCGATCAGGTTGGGCAAGGCAGCGCCCAGGCCTACGCCCGTCAGGCAACGGGCTATCAGCAAACTGTTGAAGTCCCAGGCCATGGCAGTGACCAAAGAGAACAACCCGAAAAGGGCGACCGAGCCCATCAGCACGCGTTTGCGGCCGATGCGGTCAGCCAGTAAGCCACCGAGGAAGGCACCGGGCAGCAGACCGAAAATCCCGATACTGAAGACCCAGCCCATGTGTAGCTTATCCAGTTGAAAAGCCGCCGCCATGCCTTGTGCGGCGATCCCCGAGGCTTGCAGGTCAAGGCCTTCCATCAGGGCAACGAGAAAACACAGACCGATGGTCCGTGTCAGGTGCACAGGTGTAGTCAGATTCAGCGATGTCATGGGCAATACCCGTTTTATTGTTGTATTGGGCAAATCAAGACCGACTGACCGCTGCGTGGGCGATCAATCGGTGTGGTGCTCGCTATCAGCGCTTGAGCAGGTCCAGCGCGACGTCGACGATCATGTCTTCCTGACCGCCCACCATGCGCCGCTTGCCCAGTTCGACGAGTATGTCGAGGGTCTTGAGGCCGTACTTGGTGGCGGCGATTTCGGCGTGGCGCAGGAAGCTCGAATAAACGCCGGCATAGCCCAGCGCCAGGGTTTCGCGGTCGACTCGCACCGGGCGATCCTGCAGCGGACGAACGATGTCATCAGCGGCGTCCATCAGCGTGTACAGGTCAGTGCCGTGGTTCCAGCCCAGACGCTCGGCGGCGGCGATGAACACTTCCAGCGGCGCGTTACCGGCCCCGGCGCCCATGCCGGCGAGGCTGGCGTCGATGCGGTCGCAACCTTCCTCGACGGCGGTGATCGAGTTGGCCACGCCGAGCGACAGGTTGTGGTGCGCGTGCATGCCGGTCTCGGTTTCCGGTTTCAGCACAGCCTTGAACGCACGGAAACGGTCACGGATGTCCTGCATGTTCATCGCACCACCGGAGTCGGCCATGTACACGCACGTCGCGCCGTAGCTCTCCATCAGCTTCGCTTGTGCGGCCAATTGCTCGGCCGGCATCATGTGGCTCATCATCAGGAAGCCGACGGTGTCCATGCCCAGTTCGCGGGCGTATTCGATGTGCTGTTTCGACACGTCCGCTTCGGTGCAATGGGTGGCGATGCGCACCACGCGCGCTCCGGCGTTGTAGGCCGCTTTGAGGTCATGCACCGTGCCGATGCCAGGCAACAACAGGGTGGTGATCTTGGCGTGGCTGATGACGTCGGCGGCGGCTTCGATCCATTCCAGATCGGTGTGCGCCGCAAAGCCGTAGTTGAAGCTCGATCCTTGCAGGCCATCGCCATGGGCGACTTCGATCGAGTCGACCCTGGCGTTGTCCAGGGCGCGGGCGATATCCTGCACGTTCTGCAGCGAATACTGGTGACGCACCGCGTGACTGCCGTCGCGCAGGGTCACGTCGGAGATGTAGATTTTTTTGCCGTTCATGAAATTCTCCTCAGGCCTTCAGCATCGACTGCGCCATGCGCTCGGCGGTGGCCAAGGCAGCGGAGGTCATGATGTCGAGATTGCCGGCGTAGGCCGGCAGGTAATGGGCGGCGCCTTCGACTTCGAGGAACACCGAGGTCTTCAGGCCGGAGAATTTTCCCAGGCCCGGAATGTTCAACGGGGCGTCTTCAGGGATGACGTCGAACTGCACGTGTTGTTTCAGGCGATAACCTGGCACATAGGCCTGTACGGCGACTGCCATTTCGACAATCGACGCCTCGATTTCGGCCTTATCGGCCGCTTCGGACAGCACAAACACTGTGTCGCGCATCATCAGCGGCGGCTCGGCCGGGTTCATCACGATGATCGCCTTGCCCTTGGTCGCACCGCCGATGACTTCAATGGCCTTGGAAGTTGTTTCGGTGAATTCGTCGATGTTGGCGCGGGTGCCTGGGCCCGCAGATTTACTGGCAATCGAGGCGACGATTTCGGCGTAATGCACCTTGGCCACTCGGGATACCGCCGCGACCATCGGGATGGTCGCCTGGCCACCGCAGGTGACCATGTTGACGTTGAGCTGCGCGAGGTTCTGTTCCAGGTTCACCACCGGCACGCAGTACGGGCCGATGGCCGCCGGCGTCAGGTCGATCAGGCGGATGCCGGGTTTGATCGAGCGCAGGAATGCATCGTTCTTCACATGGGCGCCGGCCGAGGTCGCATCAAAGACGAAGTCGATGTCCTTGAACACGTCCATGCGTGTCAGGCCTTCAACGCCTTCATGGGTGACTGCTACGCCCATACGCTGGGCGCGGGCCAGACCGTCGGAGGCCGGGTCGATACCGACCATGACCGCCATTTCCAGGTGCTTGGCGTTACGCAGGATCTTGATCATCAGGTCGGTGCCGATGTTGCCGGAGCCAACGATGGCGACTTTGAGTTTGTTCATTGTTGTTGCCTCATTTGCATGCAAGTCGCCGATCACTCGGCGCTGAACTGAACACCGACACGACCGATGCCTTCGATCTCGGCCTCGAACCGGTCACCGCCGGCGACCGCCACCATTGGCCCGAGGGCACCGGTCAAAATGATGTCGCCAGCCCGCAGCGGATCGCCCAGGCGCGCCATGGTGCGGGCTAGCCACACGGCGGCATTGAGCGGATGGCCAAGGCATTCGGCGCCGCTGCCGGTGGACACTTCCTCTCCGTTGCGGGTCATGCGCATCGCGGCTTGGCGCAGGTCCAGGCCATCGAGCGGGCGGCTCGGGCCACCGAGCACGAAGCAGCCACTGGAGGCGTTGTCCGCCACGGTATCGACGAAGCGGATGTTCCAGCTCTGCACGCGACTGCCGACGATTTCCAGTGCCGGCACCACCGCACCCACCGCCGCCATAACGTCGGCAAACGTCGTGTCAGCACGGGGCAGGTCGCGTTCGAGGATCAGCGCAATTTCGGCCTCGATCTTCGGTTGCAGCACACGGCTCACGGGCACGGCTTCGTTATCGCCGTAGCACATGTCGGCGAACAGCGTGCCGAAGTCCGGCTGATCGACGCCCAGCTGTTGTTGCACCTTGGGGTTGGTCAGGCCGATCTTGCGACCGACCACGCGTCGGCCGCTGGCCACGCCGTGGGCGACGTTGATGCGCTGGATGGTGTAGGCGGCTTCGGCATTGTCTTCGCCGATCTGCTCACGCAATGGCGCAATGGCTTCTTTGCGGGCTTCGGCCCGGCGCAGGTCAGAGGCGAGCTGTACCAGCGTGTCTTGAATAGGAGTCATGTCGGCCTCGGTCATCAGTGGGTCAGGAAGTCCAGGACCATGCGGTTGTAAGTCTCGGCGTGTTCCCACTGAGCCCAATGGCCGCAGCGGTTGAATACGTGAAGTTGTGCGTCCGGCAGGCCAGCCAGCAGACGCAGTCCGGTGTCCATGGGCACGAAGCGGTCTTCGCGCCCCCAGACGATCAGGGTCCGGGCCTTGATTTCGTGCAGGCGGTGGCTGAAATCCGGGAACTGCTTGGGGTTGAGGGTGCTGCTCTTGACGAAGTTTTCCAAGTGATCGCGGCGCGCGAGGATGTTGTCCAAACGGGTCTGAAACAGTTCATCGGTCATGCTGCTGGCGTCGAAAACGAAGACGTTCATCATCTTCTTCAGGTTCTCGATGGTCGGCTCGCGGTACAGCGCGCCGATCAACTTGATTCCTTCGGTAGGCTGTGGCACGAAGGCGCTCGGGCCGCCGGTGCCGCCACCCATCAGCACCAGTTTGCCGATACGCTCCGGGTAGGCGAGGGCGAAGGCCACTGTGCTGTGGCCGCCCATGGAGTTGCCGATGATGTGCACGCGGTCTAGGTCCAGCGCGTCGACCAGCCCCTTGAGGGCCTTGGCATTGAGGTCCGAACGCGATCCGCTGCAAACGATCGGGTCACTTTTGCTCCAGCCCGGGCAGTCCATCAGGATCACGCGGTAACCGGCAGACACCAGCGGTTCGATGTTGCGGTTGAAGTTGGCCCAGCCGCTGGCACCAGGGCCGGAACCGTGGAGCATGACCACGGTTTCTGCACCCTGGCCGACGTCGTTGTAATGCAGTTGCAGGTCCAGTTCGCCTTCCTTGATACGTACAAAGCGGCTGGTGGAAGCTTCGGTGAATGCAGTGGCAGTCATGGCAGTTCCTTGGATTCAGTGGTTGTTGTTCAGCGGCTGGGCGCCAAGAGCAGCGAAGCCTGCGATCCACTCGGGAATCGGGCGGTAGTAGCGGCCTTCGGTCTGGTAAGGGCCGAAGGCGGACAGTGCAGCGAAAGCGGCGACCCAGGTTTTCACTTCGTGGGTGGACTTGCCGGCTAATGCCGACAGCTCGTCATCGCCCAGCGTATCGAGGTCGCTCATCCGGCCCTGTTCAAGGGTGTCGAGAAATTCCCGGTCCCACGTCGGGTTGAGCGGGTGCAAGCTGTTCTGATCTTCGACGAAGGCCCGCGCTGCCTGAATGACCCGTTGCTGCCGTGCCTGGCGTTCATCGGCAGGTAAATTGCGGCCACTGCCCATCAGGCGATCGGCCATGCGCGCGTCGACCTTGGCCAATTCCGGAACAGGAGGTTGGTGGGACAAGCCACCGGAAGCCAGAAACAGCACACGTTTGTTCAGCGTCAATGCCCACTGACCGATGGCTTCACCGAGCAGGCGTGCACGCCTGAAGCCGGGCAAGGGCACGGCGACCGAATTGATGAACACTGGAATCACCGGGCAGCCTTGCAAACCGCCCAGCAGCAATTCCAAAGGTTGGGCAAACGCATGATCGACCTGCATGCGGTAGGACACGGCGGCGTCGACGCCAGCATCCAGTACGCTTTGAGCGCAGGCTTCGGCCAGTGCCTTGGGCACGTCCAGCGCGCCGGCAGCGGTGCCGAAATCACCGATGGCATCAGCGGCCATGCCGATGCAGAAGGCCGGCATCACGTCGTAGAAAAAGCCGTTGTAGTGGTCGGGGCCGAACAGCACGATGAGCTCCGGATCGAAGCGGCCGATGCGTTCGCGGGCCTCGGCTATCATCCCGTCGACCTCGGCCAGCACCTCAGGTGTCGGGTCGACATAACCCACCAATGGCGTATGCGACATGCAATGCAGATATGCGCTCATCTCAAGCCACCTTGCTGGCGACAATCGTCGCGGCCGGTTGTGGCAGGGCCTTGGGCGCGACCGACATCCGCGGTCCAGACCGACGATGCCAGACCGTAGTCTGAATCGTTCGCCCAGCCCAACACCTGCGCTTCATCAGTGAACTGGGTCACCGACACCACAGGCCCGAACACTTCGCGGCGGACGATTTCGTCGTCCTGCCGGGCGTCGGCCAACACGGTCGGTTCGAAGAAGAAACCGTTGCCGTCCACAGCCTTTCCGCCGGTGATCAAGCGAATGTGTGGTTGCGCGATGGCGCGCTCGACAAAACTGGCAACGCGGTCGCGGTGTTGCGCGGTGATCAGTGGGCCGAGTTCGGTCGACGGATCATCCTGCAAGCCGTACTTGATGCTGCTGACCGCCTCGCCGAGTTTCTCGACGAATTTTTCGTAGATATCAGCCTGTGCATAGATGCGGCACGCGGCGGTGCAATCCTGGCCGGCGTTGTAGAAACCGAAGGTGCGGATGCCTTCCACGGCGGCGTCGATGTCGGCGTCGTCGAAGATGATCACCGGGGCTTTGCCACCCAGTTCCATGTGCATGCGTTTGACGCTGTCGGCGGTGCTGGAAATGATGTTTGAGCCCGTGGCAATCGAACCGGTCAGCGACACCATGCGTACTTTCGGGTGGGTGACCAAAGGGCTGCCCACGCTAGGACCACGACCAAACACCAGGTTGAGTACGCCGGCCGGGAAGATTTCCGACGCCAGTTCCGCCAGACGCAGGGCGGTCAGCGGGGTTTGTTCCGACGGCTTGAGCACCACGGTATTACCGGCGGCCAGGGCCGGAGCGATTTTCCAGGCGACCATCATCAGCGGGTAGTTCCACGGCGCGATGGAGGCGATTACACCGACCGGGTCACGGCGGATCATCGAGGTGTGGCCCGGCAGGTATTCACCACCGGCCGAACCGCTCATGCAACGGCTGGCGCCGGCGAAGAAACGGAACACGTCGGCAATCGCCGGGATCTCGTCGTTCAGCGCGGCGCTGTAGGGTTTGCCGCAGTTGTCCGATTCCAGTTTGGCCAACTCTTCGCCGTGGGCTTCGATGGCGTCGGCGAGTTTGAGCAGCAGCAGCGAGCGCTCTTTCGGCGGGGTTTGCGACCAGCTGTCGAACTCGGCATCGGCAGCGCGTACGGCGGCGTCGACCTGGGCTTCAGAGGCTTCGTTGATTTCCACCAACACACGACCGAGGGCCGGGTTGAACACCGGTTGGGCGGGGCCTTCCCCGTCGATCAGTTGGCCGTTGATCAGCAGTTTGATTTGCATAACTTTTCCTCAATTTTTTATAGGCCGGGGAAGTGGACTTCCCCAGTCCTTTGTCAGCGCTGTTGTACCGACACGCCGGAAATATCAGCGGGTTTGGCAAGCGGCTTGGAGAATTTCCAGGCATCGCCCGCGGGGGCAGTGCCTTTGTCGTAAGGCTTGCCGAGCAGCATGTAAATCAGGCCTGCGCCCATCACTACCAGAGTGGTAAGGATCATCGAGTAGTTGATGTACCACGGTGCATCCGGGGAGCGCGGCCAGACCATGTTGACGATGGCGCATACGCCATACACCAGGGCTGCCAGGTTCACCCAAAGGCCCCAGGCGCCGAGAGTGAATTGGCCATTCGGGCGCCAACCTTTGGCCCGAGCGATCAATGCTGCGACAACGATCAACTGGAACGCGACGTAGATACCAATCGCCGCAAAACCGACGATGGTCGCCACGGCATCGGCCATGAACATTCCCAGGCAGACAATCGCTGCGGGCACCACTCCGCTGATCAGCAACGCGAACGATGGCACGTGGTTGCCCGATAGTCGTTTGAGCAGCGAGCTACCGATGATCATTTCGTCACGGGCATAAGCGAACAACAGACGGCTGGCCGCAGCCTGCAGGCTCAAGACGCAGGAGATGAAGGACACCATGACTACCGCCATAACCAGCCGCGATCCGACCGGGCCAAAGGCGCTAGTCAGGATAGTAGCCACCGGATCGGTGTCCTCACCGGCCAGCACCTTGGCCATGTCAGGCACCGAAAGAATCAGCGCCAGGCAGGCGAACATCGCTGCGGCACCGCCGATATAGATTGTCATGCGCATAGCTTTAGGGATGCGTTTGCCGGGGTTCGGGGTTTCTTCAGCAACATCGCCGCAGGCCTCGAAGCCGTAGTACTGGAACAGACCCGCCAGGGATGCCGCGAGGAACGCCGGCAAGTACGAGCCGTTGACCCCAAGGTTGAAGGTGTCAAACAGCACGCTAAATGGCTGGTGACGCTCGAAGATCAGCAGGTAGCCGCCAACGAGAATCGCCCCGACCAGCTCACAGAGAAAGCCGAACATGGCGACTCGTGCCAATAGTTTGGTGCCCACCAAATTCAGGCAGGTCGAGAGCAGGATGATCGACAGGGCAATATAGATATTGGCTTCAGGACCGGGATTGAAGCCCAGCATAATCGCCAGATAGGGGCCGGCACCGACCGCCACTCCGGCGATGGTTGCGCACAAGGCCCACGCGTAGACCCAGCCGACCATCCACGCCCAGCGCTTGCCTACCAAACGGCGGGCCCAAGGGTAGACGCCGCCGGAAATCGGGAACTGCGAAACAATTTCACCAAAGATCAGGCACACCAGCAATTGACCGGCGCCAATCAGCAGGTACGACCAGAACATCGGCGGGCCGCCCGCGGCCAGGCACAAACCGAACAAGGTGTAGACGCCGACGACCGGCGACAGATAGGTGAAGCCCAGGGAAAAGTTTTCCCAAAGACTCATGCTTCGATTGAAATCCGAACTGTAGCCGAGGGCACGGAGTTGTTCCGCATCCTGATCGGCGACGCTTGCACGCGCGTTGGGTAAGCCACTCATTTTATTTCCTCATTATCAATGGCAGTTGTTTGCAGTACAGGCAGGTAGTCCCACCTATTCGAGTTTCTTGTTTTAGTGAACGGCAGGCTTAAGCCTGTTTTTTCATTTCGCTGTCGCGGCCATCGTCGTACTTCGAGAGCCATTCGACGGCGGCATCGCGATAGCGACTGAAGCCCTTGTAGTCGACCAGTTGTTGGTTCAAATCTCGCAGGACCCGATGCATGCGTCGGGCCCACGCCGGGTTGGTGGCAATGTCTTCGAGGCTGAGCAGGTAGGTGCGAATCGGAAAAACAATGGCGTTACTGCGCGGCAGGCGATGTAGCGGCTGCAACTCGATACGCAGGTAGACCAGCTTGCCAGCGTTTTCCGCGGTCACGATGGTGCGGTCCGGTGCCCATTCCGGCAGGCTTTCAGCCGAGACTTCGAGGCGCGGGTTGACGGTCAGTGACCAGTTCAGACGGCGCACCGGGTGGCCGGTGCGCAGGCGCAGCAGAAACTTCAAGGCGCGATCGAGCATGCCGATTTCTTTCACCAGCGGCACCGGCCCGTGGAACTCTTCCCAGCTCATGCCGAGGTTGAAACGCAAGGAATAATCGGCGCGCTGGGTAGCGATCCCGGCCCCCCAATACAGCGTGCCGTCACGTTCCTCTTGCAGCACCCAATCGCCCTGCGCCTGACGTGTCACGTATTCCATAGGCTCATAGGGCAGGGTGGTCGGATCGCCGAAGGTAAAGTGGTCGTCGATGTCCAGCAGACGGTTGGTCCAATGCCACTGCCGACCTTCCCGCGCCAGGCTGAAGTACTGCGGATAGTCCCGGGCGTAGGACTCCATGATCAGTTCCAGCAAATCCCATTGCGCATCCATCATGTGCGGCGCCGAAACGTAGTGCATACCCGGATCTTTCTCCAGGGTGATGGCGCGATCGCGGCATTCGCTGATGTAGTGCTCGTCGATATCGAACGCCGCACGGAATGCGCCGTCGCCTACCGAAACATGCGGCTCGAGGTTCATCGAGTACATGTAGTCGTCATCGGGGAACGGGAAGGGCGCGCGGGCGATAGTTTCCGGGCTGTTGGCGAAGGTGTAGTCGTCGCGGTAGGTTTCGTCGGGATTGAATTTGATATTCATTGTTATGTCTCCGTCGATCAGAGGTCGATGACCAAGCGATTGCACTTGGCACGGGATACGCAGGGCATGATTTTCTTGCGGCTGGCTTTGTCTTCGTCGGACAGCCAGTCATCGGTGTGCAGCAGCTCGCCGTCGAGCTCCAGCACCTCGGTTTCGCAGTGGCCACAGGCGCCGCCACGACACAGGTAAGGCATGCTGTAACCGGCGGCCTCTACCGCTTCGAGCATGGTCTGGTCTGGCGAAACGTCGATGGTTGCGCCGCTGCGGCCGAGGGTGAAACTGAAGGCTTCGCCTCCGCTGCTTTGTTCAAGAAAGCGCTCGAAGTGGACGTGGCTGTCGGTCCAGCCCAGGTCGCGGGCACAGGCCAGGGTGGCGTCGATCATGCTGTCCGGACCACACACATAAACGTGGCTGCCCAGCGGGCGTTGGGCGAGGATCCCGCCAATCTCCATGCGCGATTCGATTCCCTTGCGGTACAGATGAATCTGCTCGCCGTAAGTGGCCTGCAGCTCTTTGCCGAGCTGTGCATGCTCTTCACCGCGCACTGCGTAGTGCAGTTCAAAAGGCACCTTGCTCACGCGAAGTTCTTCCAGTTGCGAAATAACCGGCGTGATGCCGACCCCCCCGGCGATGAACAAATGCAGGCGCGCTTGCTTGATGATCGGAAACAGGTTTGCCGGTGGCGAGACTTCGATCAAATCACCTTCAACAACGTCATCATGCAGCGATACCGAGCCGCCGCGACCGCTTTGTACTCGGCGCACGGCTATCTGATAACTGCTGGTGTCGTACGGTGAACTCATCAGCGAGTAAGGATTGCGCAGTGTGTTGTTTTTAGTACCAATCAGCACCACGACATGGCTGCCACCGGAAAAGGCGGGAAGATGAGCGCCAGTTGGCGACACCAGGGTGTAGCGTTTGATTTCCGGGGTGACCGTTTCGATTCGGGCCACACGCAGATTCAACGTCCCATTGTTCTGGCTCATGTGTCGAGCTCCTCGGCTTGTGGCAATTCACCCGGGATTTCGGCATCGGCCTTGACCGCCTGAAAGGCTGCCAGTCGCCGGGAATAGTGATCGCGCACCACCAGCGTCAGACCGCAACCGGGACAGTCGTAGACGCGATGGGTGACATTTTCGGTATAGTTGTCGCAGTGCACGCACCAGACCCTGCGGACCAACGTTCCGGAGTGCTCGCGCAGCACTTCGTCGCGGTTAAGGTCGAAATGCGTCGCCACTTGCATGGCCGTGCCGAGAAAGCTTTCGGATCCGGCGAGGTAAAGTCGGGTGCCCATGTGCGCTTTTCCGAGCAGGCTCTTGAGCTCGTCGATCAGCGCTTGGTTTGAGGCATGCACCTGTATTGGGTGTTGAGGGTGTTGCTGCAATTGGGTCAGGAAGTCCTGGCCGGAAAACGACTCCTGGGAGTACAGCAAGGTGATCGGTCTTTCCAGTCCTGCCATATCATCCAACAAACGCAACATGGCGCGACCACCGCTCCCTTGCCCGGCAATGATGTGCCTGATGCCTCCCGGCAGCGGTTGCAACTGGTCATAGACCGGTCGGCTTTTGATCCCGGTGATCAACATTTTTATTTTTCCTCCTGGCTACCGGCTCGGCTTAGAAGCCGACCCTGATGCAAAGCCCGATGATGGGGTGCAGATAGCAGGAGCATAGGTCGTGCCAGATATATACCTAATTGATTTTACGGGCTTTTTATTTGGTTCTTGGTGTTGTATGTAGGCAAGGATGACTACGGTTGTATGCGTTTTTACAGCGCTTTATGCGAAAAGGAAGGGAGTTGGACACACCCCTGTGTCCAGGGGATTCAGTCGCGTTGGAGCTTGCGGATCAGCGTACCTATGTCGATACCCAAGTGCTGTGCAGCTTTGCGCTTGCTGCCGCACAGGTGCACGGCCCTGAGGATGACTTGGCGTTCGAAATGCTGGACCTGAAGCTTGAGGTTTCGCTCTGGATTGTCCTCTGGTTCGTCGTCCGCAGCGCGGGGTTTCAAAGGTTCCTGAGGGCGCATCGGCTCGAGCAATTCGGCCGGCAGATGATGCTCTTGCGCTTCATCTTCGGCGAGAACCGCCAGCCGTTCAAAGATGTTCACCAGTTCGCGGATATTGCCCGGAAAGTCATAGCTCATCAGCCGCTGTCGGCATCCTGCAGACAGGCTCAGTGAGGGCTCGCGATCACCGTTGATGCGGCTCAACAGAATGTCGATAAGAAATGGCAAGTCATCCCGGTGCTGGCGCAGCGGTGGTATTTCTACCGGCAGGACGGCCAGGCGATAGTAGAGATCGGCGCGAAACTCACCAATGCTCACCAGATGGCGGAGGTCCTTGTTGGTGGCCGCAATGACTTGTACCTGTACCGTTTTACTCAGGGGCGAACCAACCGACTGGATCGTACTGTCCTCAAGGAATTTCAGCAGTTTGGCCTGGACATGCAGGGGGATTTCGCCGATCTCATCGAGGAACAAGGTCCCGCCCGATGCAGCCTCTATATAGCCTTGTTTGCCGCCCTGCAGGGCTCCGGTAAAGGCGCCACGCTCGTAGCCGAACATCTCCGACTCGAACAAACTCTCCGGAATACTTCCGCAGTTAACGTGAATAAAAGGGCGATCACCCCAGCCGGCCGCACGGTGGATATGCCGCGCGATGGCGGTCTTGCCGACGCCGGGCTCGCCAAGCAGTAACAGCCGTGCACGACGTCGAAAGGCGCGCACGCCAGTGTCGGCGATGCCCGATAGCTGCGGCGACAGATGCAGGGCGCTGTCCTGAGGGTCGCGCAGACCTTGGGGGTCCACGGGCCGGTTGCCTAGCGACGCTCGACGCTGCGGCTGACTGCCGTCGAAGTCTTTCTGAGTCAACATCCTGAACGGTTTTTCGTAGGCTCCAGTGGGGATGGCTTGGGTGCTGCTTAGTAGAACGCGACCTTCCCGTGAGCGAGTCAATGCACTGTTGCCGCCTCGATTCAGCGCCGCGATCAAGTCGTCGTAATTCAAGGCCGAGTGTTGGTAAAACTCGTTGTCGGACAGCCCGACGGCTTGCTGTTTGGACAGTCGATTAACCCGCTCGGCGGCCAAGTTGAGAAAGCGCACCCGGCCTTCACCGTCCGTCACGATCAGGGCTTCGCCGAAGCTGTCGAGCAAGGCGTGGAGCGAGGGGGTTTCCAGCAACGCACCGAGAATCTCGCTGCTGACATTAACTGAAGAGCGCATACCCATCTGCAGCGTGGGTGGCAGGTTCTTGTCTTTCATGGGTGCAACTCTTGCGCACGGCGTGCGCCCTGACTTTCACGAAATACTGCGACCCGCCAAGCTACGCCTTCGCGAATCAGGATGCGCGAACAATGCACATTGAAATTCAAGTCCCGCCCGCTCAAATCAGGCAGTGGCAGGCTGTGCCAGATGCGCTCGGGCATGTTGTTATCCTGCAGAAGTCGAGCGATACCGGTGCCATGGGTAATGCCAAAGGTCGCTTCGAAGGCTGCGTTGCGCCATTGTGGCTGCAGATGTTCGTCGATCACTAGCACCGCATCCGGCACCGCGTCAAAGACTCGGCGCAACGCGTCGATGCGCTGTTCGGCGTCGTGCTGCATACGCAACTCCTGGCTGACGTCGCGAATGCTGCCCCACATCCGCAGCAGATGTCCGTTGACGATGGTCGCGCGGACATCGTTCTCGACGTAGGCCGGTGAGCCATCGTGACGGCGGTCCACCGAGAGCGCGCAGTCGACGCTGAAACCGGCTTCGATCAAGCGCCGCACGAACTCCTCGTTGGCCGGGCTGCGAGGCCAGTAAAGACGAACCGGTTGCTGACTGAAATCGACATCGGACGGCATTTCATAGACGTCGGCCATCGCCCGATTGCACATTCGCCAGTGGGAGTCGTTTTCGAATACCTGGCGGACGATTTCATCCGGCGACGTGTTGATGTCCACCGCCTCGGCGAATTCGATGCACCAATAGGCAACCTTGGCGCTCTGCAGCATCTGGCTCATCACGTCATTGGCGCTGTGCATTTCCCGCAGCCGATGGCCCAGCGATCCCAACGGAATCTTCAGCAGGTGCAGGCGCGCCGGTTGAACCGAGCGCCATTCCAGCAGGCCGCAGGCGACCACATGCAGTAGACCGCCGTTGTGGCGAATCAGGGTCAGCTCCAGGCTATGGACTTGTTCATCGGCAGGAGGGTTGGCGAACATCAATTGCAAGGCACGCACCGACTCGACACTGTAGATGCGTTCAATCGGCTGATTCAGCAATTCCTCTGGCGCGTAACCCAATTGATCGCTCAGTCTGGCAGACAGACTGACGAGATGCCCGTCAGCGCTCAACGTGCTTGAAAGGGGCTGGACTTTGTTGACGAGTAAATTCAGGGTATCCATCGATTGATCGGCTCGATTTGGCTTGTGAGTACCTGATAGAAAACACTCAGGCAATTAGAGCAAGGGCATATCGCATGCCAACAAAAATAGCTGATAGAGATTGATGTTCAGGGGCGTGCGAGTGAGTGATCGCTGTGATATTGCATTGGAGTGCGCATTTTTGCAGCACCTTCAGTCTCAGCTTAGTTCTATTTATGAGTTCCCATAAGTCCACGGCCCTTGGATGAGATAATCGGCGGCTGGCGTGTGTTACCCCAAAAGGGGCATGAAACAGGCTGTCGCTTTACTCGCAATGACTATCCGACCGTTCAGAATCAGGTGGGCATTACGAATGTAGTGTGAGTCAGGTTCCCAAAAGGCAGACTACTGCACGGAGTTGGCCAACCAAATCGCGCTTCCTCCATCCACGCCATAGGCATAGCCGGTTTCGCCAGTGCTTTTCTGAAAGGCAGCGGTCAGTGTGTGCATCGTGCTTCCAAGCTTTCAGCCACGTTTGAGTAGTACAGACCAACATTGACACTGTCCTTGAAGCGATATCGACCACCGACAACATTGGCACTGGTCAAGTCTTTGCCATCGCGACGTGAAGTGAACTGTGAGCCCATGGGTAAAACGCCCGACATCCAGGCTCAGTCAGGGAATGTTTTACCTGGATGATCGCTCAACACAGCTCAAATCTGAGGGCGCGGCCATCGTCAAGGCTTTGGATTACTGACCCTCAAACGCTGGATAGAGCTGACGGTGCTTCCCATCGGCAACAACTGGGTGGAGGTGCAGTAAGAAATGGCTTTTAGAAGCAGTTCCCACTTGGAGGGAGCCGCTCGTGTCACTGGGGGAATCTAGAAAGCTGAATGCATTCTAATGCCACGGCTATTAGTCAGACCATTCACCGCTTCTGCCGCCTGTCGTTTCACCGCTCCATGGTTGGTCAGCATCTACTGTGCATGTCACACAAGTAGTGGGTCAGGAATCAGAATGTGCACCATGCGAGCGTTGCGATCCTTGCGGTCTTGCGCCGTGTCTTCGCTGTGCAGCAGTGACAAGCTGATTTGATAGGCATAAATCAGATAGGCGCGATCTCGCGCTTCGCTCTGCGTCACATCAGCCTGTATCAGCAGGCCTTCTATGTAGTTCAGGCGGTGGCGGTCGACTTCGTCGATGGCTTGTCGGGCTTTGCTGTCCCTGCGAGCCCAGGCGCGAATGCCCAATTCAATGGCGGCGGCGTCGCGAGCTGTCTGGCCATGGGAGGGCAGCTCCAGCAGACGTTGCAATTGCTCCAGCGGTGATGTGTGTGCAGTCCGCAGTTGAAGGATGACGTCCTCGGTTGCTCGGGAACGCCAGTTGCTGAGAATGCCTTCGAGTAATTCACCACGGCTTTTGAAGTGGTAGTAGAAGCTGCCACGGGTGATCTTCAGCTCCTTGGCTAAAGTGTCGACCCGAACGGCATCCACGCCGCTGGTAACCAGGACATCCTGTGCCGCATGAATCCAATCTTCTCGGGTGAGGCTGGTGCGTGTTGACATTGTGCTAGGGCCTTGTCCAACCAACTGGATGAGTGCCGGGGCTGCTCAGGGGCGCCTCAGGCAAGGAAAACCATTCTAACGTCTGACGGCTGTGCAGGCAGCCGCAATTCACCTGTGTCTTGTATCAGTACTTCTTCTTTCCACGTTGACCGTCTATCCGAAAGATACAGTAATGTATCTTGATGGTGGTGCTGTTAATCCGCTCTAGAGCCTGTGCTTTAGGAAAATACCGCGATACATGTCTGTATGTTTGGGGTTGACGGGTCAGTAAGTCGTCACTAGCATACAGATACACATCTGTATCTTTACAAATAAAAACAAACGGAGGCCTTATGGACGGTATTGGAAAAACCCTGCTGGCGGCAGGACACAAGACCAACTATCACGAAGCGGGTCAGGGGGATGCCCTGTTTCTGCTCCATGGCTCCGGTCCTGGCGTTTCTGGATGGACCAACTGGTCCCGGAGCATGTCGGCCTTCTCTGATAAGTGGCGGGTCATCGTGCCGGACATTGCCGGTTTCGGTTTCACCGAGTTCCAGGAAGACGCCAAGTACGACATCAAGCTGTGGGTCAGCCACCTGGTCGGCATCATGGATGCGCTGGATATTCGCAAAGCTTCCTTTGTCGGCAATTCCTTTGGTGGTGCGGTCGCCATTGGCTTGGCGGTGTTTGCCCCGGAGCGGGTCGACAAGTTGGTGCTACTGGGTACACCTGCTGGTGAATTCGTGCAGACGCCGGGGTTACGCGGTGCCTGGGAGTACGAGCCATCGCTGGAAAACATGCAGCGTCTGATGGAGTTGTTCCCTCACGACAAGGCATTGATCACCCCCGAGTTGGTCAAGGGCCGGTACGAAGCCAGTGCCCGCAGCGGTTCGCAGGAAGCCTTGCGCAAACTCATCCCAAAGCCGGCCGCCGAGGGCGAAACACTGGTCAAGGGCTTCCCTGCTGCGGCATTGGCCAAGATCGTCGCGCCTACCCTGGTCGTGCACGGTCGCGAAGATGGTGTGGTGCCGCCAGCTTGCGGATTGCTGATCGCCAACAGCGTGCCGAATGCGGACTTACATCTGTTCGGCAACTGCGGCCACTGGGTGCAGAGCGAGCAACCGCGTCGCTTCGTGGCGCTGGTTCGCGACTTCCTGAGCGAGTGACCCGACATGAGCCGAAATCTACTGGAGCGAGCGCTGTGGCAACTCTCGGTTGATCGCGCCTCCAAAGAGCGTTTTCGCGAAGACCCCAAAGGCTTCCTCGGGCGTTTCGCATTGAGTGAAAAAGAAGTCGAGATGGTCGTGAGCTTCGATGTCGCCGCCCTGCAGTCGGTCGGAGTCAATCCGATGTTGACCATGGGCTTCTGGCAGGAGTTGGCGCCTTCGCGAAGCATGTCGCTGTACAAGCAGCGCCTGGGTGCAACCGATGAACAACGCGCGGCTTTCTCTGCCGCACTCAAGGGGTGAACCGATGGGCAAGATAGTAGGCGGTTTCTGGATGCCACATGATCCGGTCATGTTCGTCGCCCCCAAAGCGCCGCCGCAGGCCCAGGGTGATGCGGTCTGGGGCGCATATGAGCTGTGTGCCCAGCGCCTGGCGCAGTTGGCGCCGACCTCGGTGATTATCGTGGGCTGCGATCATTACATCCTATTTGGGACCCAGTGCCTGCCGCGTTATGTCATCGGTACGGGTGACGTCGATGGCCCACTGGATCGCTTACCGGGGCTGGAGCGAGGTGTGGTGCGCAACCAGGAAAAACTGGCTGGTCATATCGTCTCGCACGGCGAAGGGCAGGGCATCGACTGGACGGTGGCGCGCAGTTTCACCGTGGATCACTCGTTCTCGATTCCACATCAGCTAACGGTAAAGCCGGCTGAAAACATTCTCGGCCGGCTGTTGCCGACCATTCCGGTGTACCTGGCCTGTGGCGTGGATCCTTACATTTCGCTTAAGCGAGCTGCCGACCTTGGTCGCCAGATCCGTGCTGCGGTGGAGTCGTTCGATGCCGACGAGCGCGTCGTCATTATCGGTAGCGGCGGCATCAGCCACTGGGTAGGGACGGCGGAAATGGGCCGGGTTGCCGAAGACTTCGACCAGGAGATTCTCGCCCACGGCGTCAACGGCGATCTGCAAGCGTTGTGCGCCTATTCGGATGAAGAGATTTTGCGTCGCGCCGGCAATGGCGCCATGGAAATTCGCAATTTCGCCTGCGCCATGGCTGCCGTAGCCAACCCGACGGGTGAAGTCGTTTTGTATGAGGCGGTGCCTGCCTGGGTCACCGGGTTGGGTTTCTTGCAACTGTTTACTGGTGAGGAAAAGTCATGAGCCGAATATTGCTGTGCCAGCGCGATGAGCTTTCGCCGGGCGAGTTGAAAAAAGTCAGCCATGGCGCTGCCGAAGATATCTGCGTGTACAACCTGGGCGGCACGTTCTACGCCACCTCGGACATGTGCACGCACGCCACGGCCTCTCTGGCAGAAGGCGATCTGGAAGATCACCTGATCACCTGCCCGGTTCATTGGGGGCAGTTTGACATCCGGACGGGGGAGGCCGTGACTTTTCCCTGTGAAAAGCACCTTCGCACGTACCGGATCATCGTCACCGACAAAGAAGTCTTTGCCGATCTCGAGCATGCCAGTGATGCGGCGCTTGCCGACGCCTGACGCCTGAAACGAAGGCCTGTCTTTCCACCCGTATTCCCTGTGAGTCCAGATCAATGGATAACTGCAAACACATACCACTCAGAACCATTGAGTCCACACCCAGCCTGCCGAACCTCGACCGGGTATGCGACATGGAAGAAGGCCGCCTGTCCGGCAAAGTGTTCTGGGATCAGGCTATTTACGAGCAAGAGCTCGAGAAGATTTTCGCGCGTTGCTGGCTGTTCGTCGCCCATGAATCGCAATTGCCGAAGTCTGGTGACTATCTCGCCACCAGCATGGGCGAGGACGAGGTCCTGGTGGTGCGCCAGAAAGACGCATCGCTGAAGGTATTCCTCAATGCCTGCCCACACCGCGGCAACAAGATCTGTTTCGCCGAGGCGGGCAATGCGCGAGGCTTCATCTGCAACTACCACGGCTGGTCATTCGGCGCCGATGGCGGTCGCTTGCTGGGTATGCACGAGTCCAAGTGCTACGAGGAAAGCAATTTCGACAAGTCCAAGCATGGCCTGCGCGAAGCACGGGTTGCGACCTACAAGGGTCTGGTGTTTGCCACCTTTGCTGAAGATGCACCGTCACTTGAAGAATACCTGGGGCCGATGACCTGGTACCTGGATGTCATGCTCGATATGGACGAGGGTGGCAGTGAGTTTCTCGGTGGTTGCATCCGTTCCACCATCGAATGCAACTGGAAAGTCGCGGCTGAAAACTTCGTCGGCGACATACTCCACGGCGGTTGGACACACGACTCCGCGGCCAAGGCCATGCTCGGCGGACCAGTGGCCAATGTCGGCGACCTTCCCGAGTCCTACTCGGTGAACTGGAATGGCCACGGCTACGAGTTCGCCACTGATGTTGTGGGCAACGCCGCGACCCTGGGCGAGAAAGACATCAACAAATACTTGCACGTTTTGCGCCCGAAAGTGGCGGAGCGTCTGGGTGAGTTCCGTTCCAAGCTGATCGGTTCGATTTCCTCGTTCACCGTGTTCCCCAACTTCTCGTTCTTGCCGGGCCAGAATACCGTCCGTATCTGGCAACCGCGTGGGCCACACAAGATCGAGCTGTTTACCTGGGTCATCGTTAACAAAAATGCACCCCAGGACATCAAGGACAAATGGCGCCGCGGCGCAATGATGACCTTTTCGCCGACCGGCGTGTTCGAAATGGACGATGGCGAGAATTGGGAATATTGCACCAAGACCAGTCGCGGCATGGTCACGCGTTATCAGGATCTGTACGTGGGCCTGGGCATGGACACGCGGATCGAAAACAGTGAGCTGCCAGGTAACGTGTTCAAGGGGCAACTCAACGAATGCAACTCCCGTGCGTTTTACCAGCGCTGGAAAGACCTGTTGCAATCGCCTACATGGGCGGACGTACCAGATCGTAACGGCAAGATGCGTTGAGGGGACCGAAAATGAATGCATTGCCAATGGAACAACCCGTTGCATTTGAAGATACACGCGCCGTCGAGGCCTTCCTATTGCGTGAGGCGCGCCTGCTCGACAACGAGTGCTGGGATGAGTGGCTGCAGTCGCTCAGCGAGACCATCCACTATTGGATGCCCGGTATCGAAAACCGTCGTCGCGAAGACAAGTCTGGCCCCTACAGGCTGGAACACATGGCCTTCTTCGACGATGGCATGCGTGATCTGCAGCGTCGCGTGGCGCGGTTCAAGCAGCCGTCGGCGTGGGCGGAAAACCCGCCGACGCGCAACGTGCACATGATCAGCAATATCGAGGTGTTTGCCGGTGAAGAGGAGGGCGAGTTCATTGCGTTTTCCTGCTTCATGAACATTCGCAGCCGTGGCCTGGACGAGTCCCATCAATTGGTCGGCCGCCGTGAAGATGTGCTGCGCCGAGAGGCTGATGGCTTGAAGCTGCTCAAGCGCAAGATACTCATTCCTAACGCGATGTTGTTGTGTAAGAACATCAACACTTTCCTCTGAGGATACGCACATGGGTTGGCTCGAAGGACAAGCAGCACTTGTCACTGGCGGAACTGGCGGCATCGGTAGCGCTATCGTTCGGCGCTATGTGAACGAAGGCGCACGGGTTTGTGTGATGGCCCGTGACGGAGAACAGTTGAATGCGCTACGTGATGAACTGGGCGACGCGATCATCACGGTGCAGGGCGATGTTTCCAGCTACCAGGACAATCAGCGTGCAGTGGCTGCCACGCTGGACACTTTCGGCAAGCTTGATACGTTTGTCGGTAACGCGGCGGTCTTTGATTACTTCACACGACTGGACCGCATCGCCCCGGAAGATTTTGAAAGTGCATTTCAGCGTCTGTTTGCCATCAATGTCCAAGGCTACATGCTTGGCGCGCGATGCAGCACCGATGCGCTTCGTGCCAGTCGTGGCAGCATGATCTTCACCCTGTCCAACAGCGCGTTCTATGCCGGAGGTGGCGGCATTCTCTATGTCACCGCCAAGCATGCGCTGGTCGGGATGATCCGTCAGCTGGCCTACGAGTTGGCACCGGATATCCGAGTGAACGGCGTAGCCCCAGGGGCCACCAATACGCCGATGAAGAGCCTGGATGGGCTCAATACGCGAAGTGTTCCGCTCAACCAGATCCCGGGTTTCGAGCAAGGAGCCGCACAGGCCGTGCCGCTTCAGCGTATCGCTGAGCCTGAGGATCATACGGGCCACTATGTACTGTTGGCCTCACGTGAAAACGCCGGGTTGACCACCGCCAACATCATCCACAGCGACGGTGGCTGGGAAGTCCGCAGCCCAGGCGCAGGCAGCCACAGAAAAGTCTGAAGCCAGACCTCCACGTGCACCTATAACACGAGAAATGACCATGAGCGTCAACAGCCGTTCCTTGAGAGCTCCCCAACAAAAGTTGTTGGATCTGTTCGCTGGTTTACCCCTGCCGGTTCTGGCCGCTCCGATGTTCCTGGTTTCCGGGCCGCAGTTGGTCAACGCCTGTTGTCAGGCCGGCATAGTCGGCAGCATGCCAGCGCCCAATGCACGTACCGTCGAGCAACTGGACCACTGGCTGACTCAGATTGTTGTCGAACGTGAGTCCGCGAAAACACAAGGCCAGATCTGGGCACCCTGGATGCTGAACATGATCGTGCATAGCACCTACGATCGGTTCGAGTCCGAGTTGGAACTTGTCAAGCGCTACCAGCCACCAATTGTTTCCACGGCCCTGGGTAGCCCAAAGCGCGTATTGGAAACGGTGCATGGTTTTGGCGGCGTAGTGATCGCTGATGTCATAACACCAGCCTTGGCACGCAAGGCTGTCGATGCGGGTGTCGATGGTCTGGTTTTGGTCTGTAACGGTGCCGGTGGCCATACCGGCAGCTACAACCCGTTTGCCTTCGTCGCTGAAGTCCGCGAGTTCTGGGATGGTCCGCTCGGTCTGGCCGGTGCTGTTTCGAATGGACGTGACATCCATGCGGCGCAAGTCCTGGGCTGCGATTTCGCGCTGGTGGGCACTCGTTTGGTCGCGGCTCACGAGAGCCTAGTCGAAAACGCCTACCGGGACATGCTGGTGGACTGCTCCATGGATGACGTGGCTACCACCAAAGCGGTCAGTGGCGTTCTCGCCACCTGGTTGAAACCTTCCCTGGAAAAGGCCGGCATTGACCCAGTCACCGAGAACAATACGCGTATCGATTTTTCCGGTGACATCGCCTCCGCCAACAAAGCCTGGAAACACGTGTGGTCAGCCGGGCAGGGCGTAGGGCAGATCAAGCGCAGCTACAGCGTTGCCGAGCTGGTCGATGAGTTGCATCAGGGTTATCTGACAAGTCAGCAACGCTCGCATTGAGCGGTCACCACCATTTGTTGAGGAGCTATTCCATGAACCACGATTCCATTCAGGCTGCCGCCTCGGCTCTGGCGCAGGCACGCATGACGCGAACCCCGTGTGGGCGCATCTCCGAACGTTTCCAGATTTCCACGCTGGCTGACGCTTATGCCGTCCAGGAACTCAACACCCAGGCCGCGCTGGCAGCCGGGCGCCGTCTCAGCGGCCGGAAAATCGGCCTGACTTCGCTGGCCGTACAAGAGCAGTTGGGTGTCGATCAGCCAGACTTCGGCATGCTGTTTACCGATATGGAATACGGCGATGGCGATGCCATTGACAGCTCTCGTTTGATTCAGCCCAAGGCCGAGGGTGAAATCGCGTTCGTATTGGGGCGGGACTTGCCCAATCCAGACACAACATTGGGCGAGCTGATGAGCGCGGTCGAGTACCTGGTACCGGCGCTGGAAATTGTCGATTCAGCGATCGAGAACTGGAAAATCACCCTGGTTGATACGGTGGCCGACAATGCTTCGTCGGGCCTCTACGTGCTTGGCAAGAACCCCGTGCGCCTGGCTAATCTGGACCTCGCGCTGGAAGGCATGCTGCTTGAAAAAAATGGCGCTCAGGCCTCGATCGGTGTGGGCGCTGCCTGCCTCGGCAACCCGCTGGACGCCTGCCTGTGGCTGGCGCGAACCATGGCCGAATTTGGTCGTCCATTACGGGCCGGCGACGTGCTGTTGTCCGGCGCCCTGGGCCCCATGATTCCGGTGATAGCCGGTGACAGCTTGCGCTTGAAACTGACCCGTCTGGGTGAAGTGAACTGCCGATTCGTATGAGTGCTGATCAATGAGCCGTTTGGCGTCATTGGAAAAGGCGCCGGTTTTTTTGAGCCGGCAGCTATCACAATAAAAATAATGATGATGAACAACAGACATGTCTGTTGATCTCGTGAGGGCGTGCCATGTACGACTTTTTCGACGATCCTGCCAAGTTGGCACCTGCTCGCGTGTCTGTCGAGCCGGGTGAGGCGGGCAGTTTCATTCTGCGATCCCCTGAGCAACTGCAACCCTATGCCCGTTGTATCGGAGAATGGTTGGAGCAATGGGCGCGCGAGGCACCGCTGCGCCCTTATTTGGCTGAGCGTCGCAACGGCGTCTGGTTTACCTTGAACTACAGCGAGGTTCGTCAACGTGTTGGCGCCCTGGCCCAGGGTTTGCTCGAGCTTGATGCTGTGCCCGGTCGACCGGTGCTGGTGCTGTCGGAGAACGACCTCGACCAGGCATTGATTACGCTGGCGGCCATGCATGTCGGGATTGCGGTGGCCACCGTTTCAGTCGCTTATTCCCGTAATACGCAAAGCGGCTGCAGCAAGCTCAAGTGTATCGTGGCGCAGCTACAACCTGCGTTGATCTTCATCAACGATGGGGACACCTATCGCCGGACAATCGAACTGATTCAGCCGAACTGTCCTGTGGTGGTTGCGCGCAACGCTCAGGCAGTTCCAGGTGCGCTGCCGTTGCCCCTGCTATACCGGGTCGAAAGTGCGCAGGTCATGGAAGCTTTCCTGCGCCTCAATGGCGATGTCCCCGCCCGCTTTATGTTGACCTCGGGCTCCACTGGCACGCCCAAGGTGGTAGTCAATACTCATCGCATGCTGTGCGCGAATCAGCAATCGATCGCCCAATGCTGGCGGTTCCTCGAAGGCAGTGAAATGGTCGTGGTGGATTGGCTGCCATGGAGTCACACCTTCGCCGCGAACCATAACTTCAACATGGTGCTGCGCAATGGCGGCACACTCTATATCGATGATGGTCTGCCGGTGACCGGGCGAATCGAACGTACTGTGGAAAACATCAAATCCGTCAAGCCGACGGTGTTCTTCAACGTCCCTCGTGGGTACGAAGCCCTACTGCCATTCCTGGAACGCGACGAGGAGTTGGCGCAAGCGCTTTTCGGTCGTCTGGACATGCTGTTCTATGCGGCGGCGGCATTACCGCAGAACACATGGGATCGGTTGATGGCCTGTGCGGAAAAGGTGCGCGACAAGCCGCTTTTTTTCACCAGCGAATGGGGGGCGACCGAGACATCCCCGGTGCTCACCAATGTTCATTACCGTTTGGACAAGCCTGGCAATATTGGCCTTCCTGTACCGGGCGTAGAGATCAAGTTCGTGCCCAGCGGCGACAAGCTGGAAATGCGGGTACGTGGTCCATCAGTGTTCCGGCAGTACCTTAATGACCCGCAAGGTAGCCTTCAGGCATTCGATGAAGAAGGCTTCTATCAGATCGGCGATGCCGGTCGGTTGCTAGATCCCGACTGTCCGCAGAAGGGCATCGTATTTGATGGGCGAGTCACCGAAGACTTCAAGTTGACCACTGGTACTTGGGTATCCGTCGGCACGCTGCGTCCGCGGCTGGTGAGCGTCCTGGCGCCATACGCCTCTGACTGCGTTATCTGCGGCCACGATCAAGATTTTATTGGCGCACTGATCTACCCGACGCCGGCATTGCGCGCATTGCACGGAGCTGCCGGTAAGCAAATGACGGCTGATCAACTCGCTATGAGTCCCGCTGTTCGCCAAGCCCTGAGTGCGGCGTTGCAAACACTGGCCATGCAATTTCCTGCGTCCTCGCAACATGTTGTGCGCCTGGTAATCCTCGACTCGCCGCCGAGCCTCGATGATGGGGAAATTACCGACAAGGGTTACATCAACCAACGTGCTGCACTTGGCCTGCGTGCTGATGCGGTCAAGCGTCTGTACGCCGAAACGTTGGCCCCGGCCGTCGTCCTTCTTGACGAAGCTTTTGGAGAAAGTAAATGAGTTCCAGAAAACTGAAAGTCGCCATCGTCGGTTCCGGCAACATCGGCACCGACCTGATGATTAAGATCCTTCGTAATGCCAAGCATCTGGAAATGGCGGTCATGGTCGGCATCGACCCGGCCTCCGACGGTCTGGCCCGCGCCCAGCGTATGGGCGTAGCAGTCACCCATGAAGGCGTTGAAGGCCTGACACGCATGGACGTGTTCAAGGACATCGACTTCGTCTTTGATGCGACCTCGGCCGGCGCCCATGTGAAGAACGATGCATTCCTGCGCTCGATCAAACCCGGCATCCGCCTGATCGACCTGACGCCGGCGGCCATCGGCCCGTACTGCGTGCCGGTGGTGAACCTGGAACAGAACCTCGCGCAGCTCAACGTCAACATGGTCACCTGCGGTGGCCAGGCGACCATCCCGATGGTCGCGGCGGTATCCCGAGTGGCCAAGGTGCATTACGCCGAAATCGTCGCCTCGATTGCCAGTAAATCTGCGGGCCCAGGCACCCGCGCCAACATCGACGAATTCACCGAAACAACTTCCAAGGCCATTGAAGTCATCGGCGGTGCGACCAAGGGCAAGGCGATCATCGTGATGAACCCGGCCGAGCCGCCGCTGATGATGCGCGACACAGTGTTTGTGCTGTCCGAAGCGGCCGATAAGGCCGAAATCGAGGCGTCGATTGTCGAAATGGCAGTCGCCGTACAGGCCTATGTGCCAGGTTATCGCCTGAAACAACACGTGCAGTTCGACGTCATCCCTGAAGACGCCCCGTTGAACATTCCGGGCCTGGGAAAATTCTCCGGCCTGAAGACCTCGGTGTTCCTCGAAGTCGAAGGCGCCGCCCATTACCTGCCGGCCTACGCCGGCAATCTCGACATCATGACCTCCGCTGCCTTGGCCACCGCCGAGCGCATGGCGCAGTCGATGCTGAAGGCCTGAGGAGAATTTCATGAACGGCAAAAAAATCTACATCTCCGACGTGACCCTGCGCGACGGCAGTCACGCGGTGCGTCACCAGTATTCGCTGCAGAACGTGCAGGATATCGCCCGCGCCCTGGACAACGCCAGGGTCGACTCGATCGAAGTCGCCCATGGCGATGGCCTGCAAGGATCGAGCTTCAACTACGGCTTTGCGGCGCACACCGATCTGGAATGGATCGAAGCCGCCGCCGACGTCATCAGCCACGCCAAAATCACTACCTTGCTGTTGCCCGGCATCGGCACGGTGCATGACCTCAAAGCGGCCTACAACGCCGGTGCCCGCGTGGTGCGCATCGCCACCCACTGCACCGAAGCGGACGTGTCGAAACAGCACATCGAATACGCCCGCGAGCTGGGCATGGACACCGTCGGTTTCCTGATGATGAGCCACATGATCCCGGCCGAGCAGTTGGCGGCCCAGGCCAAGCTGATGGAAAGCTACGGCGCAACCTGCGTGTACATGGCTGACTCCGGCGGCGCGATGAACATGCAGGACATCCGCGACCGCTTCCGTGCGTTCAAGGCTGTGCTGAAACCGGAAACCGAAACCGGCATGCACGCGCACCACAACCTGTCACTCGGGGTGGCCAACTCGATCACCGCCGTCGAGGAAGGCTGCGACCGAATCGACGCCAGCCTTGCGGGTATGGGTGCCGGCGCCGGTAACGCGCCGCTGGAAGTGTTCATCGCCGCCGCCGAGCGTCTGGGCTGGAACCACGGCACCGACCTGTACACCCTGATGGACGCCGCCGACGACATCGTCCGTCCGCTGCAGGATCGCCCGGTGCGAGTCGACCGCGAAACCCTGGCGCTGGGCTATGCCGGCGTTTATTCGAGCTTCCTGCGCCACGCCGAAATCGCCGCCACCAAGTACGGCCTCAAGACCCTCGACATACTCGTCGAACTGGGCAAGCGGCGCATGGTGGGCGGACAGGAAGACATGATCGTCGACGTCGCGCTGGACCTGCTAGCGGCACAGCGCCGTTGATTTTTGATCACACAGTGAATGAGCAAATGCCATGACCTATCACGTAGATATTCAACCTGCTGGACAACAATTCGATCTGGAAGCGAGCAAGACCATTCTGGATGGTGCGTTGGCGGACGGGCTGATGCTAAAACACAGTTGCCGTGAAGGGACATGTGGCAGTTGCAAGGGCAGGGTGGTGAGCGGCAGTGTCGATCATGCCAATAGTCCGCTGGAGGTTTTGAGCGAAGAGGAGCGTGCTGCCGGACTCGCTTTGTTCTGTTGTGCCAAAGCGACCTCGGACCTGGTCATCGATGCTCCGGAAGTCACCGAACTGCGCGGTATTTCGATTCAGCAGACGGCCGCCCGCGTGACCAGTATCGATAAAGTCGCAGACGATGTAATGATTGTCCGTCTGATGTTGCCGCCCACGGCCACGTTTAATTATTACCCTGGTCAATATATCCAGGTCTTACTCAAAGATGGGAGTCGTCGCAGTTACTCGATGGCCACTCGAGCGACCGTGGATAATCAATTGGAATGGCACATCCGTCATATGCCCGGTGGAAGTTTCAGCGGGCATGTTTTCAACACCTTGAAACCGCGCGAACTGCTTCGTCTGGAAGGACCTTATGGTTCATTCTATTTGCGTGACAATGACCGACCGATGATCTTTCTCGCCAGTGGTACCGGTTTTGCGCCGATCAAGGCGTTACTTGAGCAACTGCGTGAACAGGGTAATAACACGCGTCCTGTTTATCTCTATTGGGGTGGTCGGCAGCTCAAGGATCTCTACCAGCACGAGCAGTTGCTCGAATGGGAGACCGAGTTACCCTGGTTGAATTACATTCCGGTGCTCTCGGAACCGGGCGATGACTGTCAGTGGCAGGGCGCTTGCGGATTCGTGCACCGTCAGGTTCTGGCCGACTTTGCTTCGTTGAAGCGCTTCGAGGTGTATGCCTGTGGAGCACCGATCGTGGTGGATTCCGCCCGTCGCGACTTTATTGGGCAGCGTGAGTTGCTCGATACCAACTTCTACGCCGATGCATTTGTATAAGCGCAACAATCGTTAACTAACGGATTAGAGCGAGAAAACACCCGAACTTTATTGGGCACGCCTGCGTGGACGCTCAACAGGTTCGGGGGCAGGGGCACGCCGGCAGTAAGGCTACGTTCAATACTAATAAAAATAGAGAAAATCATGAAAGCTCAAGTTCGCGTTCACTCGAGTATCGGTGTTTGTTTAGTTCTTTGCGTTCTTGCTGGACAGGTAAAGGCTGCCGGTTTTGTCGAGGACAGTAAAGCCAGTCTGACGCTGCGCAATTATTACTTTGATCGCGATTACAAAGGGACTTCCGCGCAATCGGCGGCCAGGGAGTGGGCACAGGGCTTTATTCTAAAATACAGTTCGGGGTTCACTCCGGGGCCGACCGGTTTCGGTCTGGACGCCACAGGCCAGTTGGGCATCAAGCTCGACTCATCGCCGGACCTTACCGGCACGGGTTTATTGCCGTACGACCCGAGTACTCGTGAGCCCAACGATGATTATTCGGAGCTTGGCTTGACCGGGAAAATGAAGATCTCGAAGACGGAACTGCAAGCCGGGACCATCAGCACCTTCCTGCCCATCGCCTTCGCCAGCCCTACCCGCCTGCTGCCGCAAACTTTTCGTGGCACCTATTTGCGCTCGCAGGATTTGGACAACCTGACGTTGAGTGCAGGCTGGCTAGACCGCATTAACCTGCGTGATTCGACCAATTACCAAAAAATGACCGTAGCGTCCCCCAATGGCCGTTTCAACCCTAAAGCTGAATCGGGCCAGTTCATCTTCCTGGGCGGCGACTATAAATGGTCCGACAGCCTGACGCTAAAGTACTACCACGCGGCGCTTGAGGACATGTATCGCAAGGACTACTTCGGCTTCGAGCAGTTTCAGCCTATCGGTCCGGGGAAGTTGAAGACGGATGTCCGTTATTTCATCACAGGGGAAGACGGTGCTGCCAAGGCCGGGAAAGTCGATAACCGCAACCTGGGGATGATGTTCACTTATGCGCTGGGCGCCCATAGCCTGGGAGCCGGCTACATGCAGCTCAACGGCGCTACCGCGATGCCCTATCTGAACGGCACCGAGCCGCTGGTGGTTACCGAGGGCTCGCTCAGTTCCGAATTCTTGAACCCCAAGGAGCGCAGCTGGCAAGTGCGATACGACTACGACTTTGCAGGCGTCGCGGTGCCGGGGCTCAAAGGCATGCTGCGCTACCTCAACGGCAGCAATATCGAACTGCCGACAGCGTTGGGGGGCGACGGCCTCAGCGAAAGTGAAAAAGACGTCGAGCTGTCCTATGTGGTGCAGTCGGGCACTTTCAAGGGGGTTTCCTTACGTCTTCGCCAGGCCTGGTACCGCAACGATTTTGCGCCGACAGCGTCCTTCCGCGATGACAACGAAACCCGGGTCAACATCGATTACACATTGGCGCTCTGGTGACCCTCCAAGGCGTCATCGGTGGGCCGAACAGGCGTCATCGCGCGGCTGTTCGGCCCTTGCTGCGGTCCATGGCAAACCCTGACGCTCAAACAGTTCGATCGCTGCCTTGCTGATGGCTTGGCGGCGCTCACGAAAAACTCCTGTTGCTATGAATAAGGGGGGCCGACGGCGCCCGATCATTCATTCAAAATGCTTAATTAAGTAAAATTTTTAAATCAGTAATTTCTATAGTGGCTGTTTCGCGGTGACAAAAAACTTCGGAGGGTATTCGGCGGAAATGATTTGTTACCTAGATACCGTTATTCACCCATTTGGGGCGCGCTGGGCCATTTCGTAGCACCCGGCGAGTATCACGCCGAGCTAATGATCATCGGGGTTGAGCCAGAACCCCTTTCTAATTAATAACTTGAGGCAGTTATAAGCAGGCTGGCACGGTTTCTGCTATTTTGAATCTGTGGATAATTGGATACAAAACAGCAAAAAGGTGACTTTATGCAATTCGCTGCCGCCTACATTGAACGTCAGCCTCTGACCGCCGAGGAAGAGGCTTACAACTTTCTGCTGGAAGCGATTTGTTGCGGTCGTTACCGCAAAGGCGACCGCCTGATCGCTGAGGACATTGCCGGCGAAATTGGCATGAGCCGGATGCCAGTGCGCGAAGCCTTTCGCCGTCTCGATGCTCAAGGCCTGGTAACCCTGAGACCTAACCGCGGGGCCATTGTCAGTGGCTTGGATTTCGACGAGTTGCACGAAGTTTTCGAGATGCGCAGTGCTCTTGAGGGCCTGGCCATCCGCGTGGCCGTGGCCAAGATAGGCGAGCGGCAGCTAGCGGCTTTGGAACGCATGCTGGACGAGATGGATGACTACCGCGACGAAAGCGCCGAGTGGGTCAGACTTCATCGTGCCTTCCATGAATACCTGTGCAGCCTCAGCGGCCGTCCTCGGCTGATGAAGCAGATCTCGGCGCTGTATTCGCTGATCGAGGCGCCAATGCGCCTGTGGCTGCAACACAGCAAAAAACCCTTGAGCGCTCGCCAGGAACACGCGGTGATCCTTGATGCCATTCGCTCAGGCGATGTCGACCGGGCCGAGGCAATAGTGCGCGAGCACATCGAGGGCACGGTGCCGGCGTTGATCCAGTTTCTGCAATCGGAAAAATAGAATCGGGCCTAAACCCGACAGTGTTTTGACTTTGAGTACTGCCCCGTTACCCAACAACCGGAGTATCTCGTCATGCATAAACGCCATATGTTACTCGCCGCTATCTCCCTCGGACTCTGTACACAGTGGGCGGTTGCTACGCCACAAGTGCCGGAGCGACTGCAGAAGGCTGACAAACTCACGTATTGCTCGGGCATGGATTCGCCGCCCCTGGTGTCTTTCGATGAGGCGCAAAAACCCAGGGGCCTGACGGTTGACCTTGGACTGGAAATTGCCAAACGGCTGGGAGACAAACCCGTGCAATGGCGGGTCATTCCGTTCTCCGGGTTGCTGCCGGCACTGCTTGCCCAGCAGTGCGACATGATCGTGGATCAGCTGTTCGACAAACCCGAACGGCGGGAGGTGATCGACATCGTCAACTACATGTATTCCAGCCAGTCAGTGGTCGTTCCCAAAGGCAATCCCAAGGGCATCAAAACCCTGGATGGCCTGTCCGGGCACAAGGTGGCAGTGCTCAATGGCTCGACGATCAAAACCTTGCTGGACGCCGAGAACGAGAAGCTGACCAAGGCTGGCAAGTCCCCAATGAAACTGGTGGTCTACAACAGTGACACCGACGCCTTTCAGGCGCTGCGCATCAGTCAGGTAGACGCCTACGGTACTACCGTGGAAACCGCCGGTTACTACGCTGCAATGGCGCCCGATCTGTTCGAGGAAGGGGTGCCGGCCTTCAGCCGGATACTCACCGGTTTGGGCGTTCGCAAGGATGATCCGCAGCTCACCGCAGCGGTACAACAGATCATCAGTGACATGCGTAGCGACGGCAGTTACGTGCAGTTGCTGAGCAAATGGCATGTTCCCAGCGACACACTCGACTGAGGCGAACACTCGATGAATTTCAATTGGGATGTGTTCTGGCAATACCTGTTGCAGCCCAGCGGGGTGTACCTCACCGGACTCTGGCTGACCTGTCTGATCAGTGTGCTGGCAATGGCGTTGGGCTGCGTGCTGGGTCTGGCAGCGGCGCTGATGCGTCTGTCGCGCAATCCGTTACTCAACCTGCCAGTGCGGTTTTATGTGTGGCTGATGCGCGGCACGCCGCTATTGGTGCAAATCGTTTTTCTCTATACCGCATTGGCGGCCGGCGGGATCTTCCGTTTCGAAGACGTGACGCTGTTGGGCTTGGTGGTGCCGGGCAATATCCAGGCAGCGATCATCGCCTTGGGCCTGAATGAAGGCGCCTACATGGCCGAGATCATTCGTGCCGGGATCGGCGCCGTGGACAAGGGGCAGTACGAAGCGGGGCGCTCGCTGGGCATGACTTTCGCCAAACTCATGCGGCGTATCGTTCTGCCGCAGGCGTTCCGGGTCATCGTCCCGCCGTTGGGCAACGAATTCAACGTGATGCTCAAGAATACGACACTGGTCAGCGTGATTGGCGTGCAGGAGTTGCTGCTGAGTACACAAATGGTCACGTCGGCGACATTCCGGGTATTCGAACTGTACCTGGTGGTGGCGATTTATTTCCTGCTGCTGACCACCCTCTGGGGCTTCTTCCAGCGTTGGCTGGAAGCGCGTTTCGGACAGTCCGATCGACCCGCACCGCCAGCGGCTGGTAGTCGCATGTTCGGCCGCGGCACGCTGAAATTGCTGAGGGGGCGTTAAGCATGGCGCACAAAAGTGAAGAACTGATCATCGAGGCGCTGGACATTCATAAGTCCTTCGGTGAACTGGAGATTCTCAAAGGGATTTCCTTGCAGGTGCGGCGTGGTGAAGTCGTGGTGTTGATCGGTGCCTCGGGTTCGGGCAAGACCACCTTTATTCGCTGCATCAATCTGCTGGAGGACATTCAAGGCGGGCGCATTCGCGTCAACGGCCGAGCCATGGGTTATCGCGAGCGCGCCGACGGCAGCCTGGTGCGCGACTCCGAACGCAACATCGCTCGCCAGCGTCGGGACATTGGGATGGTCTTTCAACGTTTCAATCTGTTCCCTCACATGACCGCGTTGGAAAACATCATTGAGGCACCGATCCAGGTGCTCGGCGTACCACGCGCCGAAGCGTTGGAACAGGCCCGTGCCTTGCTCGCGCGGGTCGGCCTGGCGGACAAGGCCATGCATTACCCGTCGATGTTGTCCGGTGGGCAGCAACAGCGCGTGGCAATCGCCCGGGCGCTGGCGATGAAACCTCAAGCCATGCTGTTCGACGAGCCCACGAGTGCCCTCGATCCGGAAACCGTCGGCGAGGTGCTGCAGGTGATGAAACAGTTGGCCGATGACGGCATGACGATGGTGGTGGTCACCCATGAAATGGGGTTTGCCCGAGAGGTCGCCGACCGGGTGGTAGTGCTTGATCAGGGAGAATTGATCGAGCAGGGACCGCCGGAGCAGATTTTCAGTCGACCGACACACCCGCGAACCCAGGCCTTTCTCAGCCGCGTGCTGTGACCTTCTCAGTCGGGTTTTTCACCCGGCATGGAACCGGACACCTGCGGCCAATGAATCTTTGTTTGGAAGAGCTTTTGCCATGTTGAAATTTTCTGCCCACGAATATCCCTATCCGTCGCAACGTCAGAGTGTGTTTGCCCGGCGTGGCATGGTCGCGGCTTCACAGCCATTGGCCGCCGAAGCCGGTATCGAAATCATGCGCAAGGGCGGCAATGCCATTGATGCCGCGATCGCCACGGCGGCAGCGTTGACAGTAGTTGAACCCACCGGCTGCGGCTTGGGCGGCGACGCCTTTGCACTGGTCTGGAGCAAAGGCCAATTGCATGGGTTGAACGGCAATGGACAGGCGCCGGCAGCGCTGACGATCGATGCAGTCAAGGCGGGCGGTCACGAGCAGATGCCGCTTTATGGCTGGACGCCGGTCACGGTGCCCGGTTGCCCTTCGGCCTGGGCGGAGCTCTCCAAACGGTTCGGCAAGCTGCCCTTTGCCGACTTGCTGCAGCCCGCCATCAGTCTGGCCAGGGATGGTTTTCCACTGTCTCCGGTGGTCGCTCGACAATGGCAGACTGCTCTGGATGAATTCAGCCCCCATCGAGACCCAGTGCTCGACGCCTGGTTCGATACGTTCCTGATCGATGGTCGTGCACCCAAGGCCGGTGAAATATTCCGCAATCCGGCGCAAGCCCGAACGCTGCAAGAGCTGGCTGACACCGAGTGTGAAAGCCTCTATCGCGGCGCATGGGCTCAGCGGCTGGATGCCCATTCCCGCGCCACCGGCGGCTACCTGCGCGCCAATGACCTGCAAGATTATCGTGCCCAATGGGTGGACCCGATCAGCATCAACTATCGCGGCTACGATGTGTGGGAAATCCCCCCAAGCGGGCAAGGATTGGTCGCCCTGATGACCCTGAAAATCCTTGAGGGCTTTGACTTCGATCACCGCGACAGCCAGCAGACCTGGCATCGTCAACTGGAAGCCATGAAGATGGCTTACAGCGACGGCCTGCATTACATCACCGATCCACTGCACATGCGTGTGGCGGTGGCTGACCTTCTCAGCGATGCCTACAGCCGCGAACGTCGCGAACAGATTACGGATCAGGCGCGAGAACCTAATCCCGGTGATCCCCATGCCAGCGGCACGGTTTACCTTGCGACGGCGGATGAGGAGGGCAACATGGTGTCCTTCATCCAGAGCAACTACCACGGCTTCGGTTCCGGAGTGGTGCTGCCAGACAGTGGCATCGCCTTGCAGAACCGCGGACAGGAATTCAGTCTCGACCCTGACCACGCCAACTGCCTGGCACCGGGCAAAAAAACCTTTCACACCATCATTCCCGGTTTCATCAGTCAAGGTGATGCGCCGGTGGGGCCGTTCGGCGTCATGGGTGGCTACATGCAGCCGCAAGGCCATGTGCAGATGGTTATGAATCTAGTGGATTTTGGTCTCAACCCTCAAGCTGCGCTGGATGCGCCGCGGTGGCAATGGCTCGGGGGTATGAAGGTCGGCATCGAACAGGGAGCATCGCGGGATCTGGCGGCTTCGCTGGCACGGCGCGGACATCAGATTCAGATTGATTGCGACCTGATCAACTATGGCCGAGGGCAGATCATCATCCGTGACCCGTACACCGGTGTACTGTGCGGCGGTACCGAGCCACGGGCCGATTCCCATATCGCGGTGTGGTAGTGGGCTACTGAAAACAAAAAAAGAGACTTCCCAGACTGTGTGAAAACCTAGCAATCTGCGCAGCGCTGAATGAAAATGCTCTGTATCGGAAGATACGGAGCATTTTTCGTTATGGCCTATATTCAAGGAGAGTCGCGCAGCCAGTCCAGTCTGTTTCCGGTCTCGCAGGAGGAAATGATCCCCGAGGATCACCTCGTTCGCGTCATCGACGAGTATGTCGCCAAACAAATCAATGCGAGAGATCACTCGCTAGTTTTTTCAATTTTGGTGATGCTATATAGGTCGTTGACGCTCGGCGGGAGCTAATGCCGCGCCACCTGATTTCTAGCTTTTCAGCGTAGAAAAGCTGGGGAAGTTTGCCGGCAAAGGAAGCGTCTGACCAGGGTAGGGGGAGGGGGTAGGATTCCAAATGAGGCTGTAGACATCGAAACCAGGCCAGAAATTGTCGTAGTAACGAAAATCCATGACACTCGCCGTTTCACGTTCGCTTTCCCCGATTACCTCCCACACGTATTCAAAGCGGTCACTGAGGGTAGTCAGTGCCAGCAATTGGGTGGCTTGATCAGGCGATAGCCTAGCCACACGCTCCAACGCTTCCTGATCATAGCCTTCATTCAAAAGCCCATCAGACCTGTCAATCAGACGTTGAGCACTGTCGAATATACTCAAGAGCCAGCCGATACATTGGAATTGGGAGATTCGAACTGACCGGTATTCCTCACTTGGGCCGTTTATCTCGACGGAGACCACGGTTTCTCTTTCGAGATGGCTAACATTGATGCAATAGGACATCGCTACTTTCCTTTTATTGTTATTATATGCAATGACTATAATATCCCATCAACCTTTTCCCCGTTGCAAGGATAAATTCATTGCCATTTTGTCAACTAACGACATGGCATAGTAGAATCATTTTTTACGAATTATCCTATTTATGTTAAACGTAAAATGCTCCTGAAAATTTGTCCGACATTGGCCTAGCATATGATGCAAAGCGAGTGAGTTTTATCATCCACAATAAGGTGAGGAGGGATATAAGTAGTTCTCAGGCGCTTGAACCTCTGGTGGATTCAAGCGCAGCAAAAGGCCGTGAGATTGTAACCGTCCGGCCAAGTCATCTACCCAGCCCCGCAAAGCCAAGACATGGTGTGCACTTAAATTTAAGTGGGCACCAGTTCTAGCCTTTTAAGCGGGTATTTCATGCAGCCAACACGCCGTTCCTATTCCAAGTCCTTCAAGGCCCAGGTTATTCAAGAGTGCGCCCAGCCCGGCGCTTCGATTGCCAGCATCGCCCTCAGCCATAGCCTCAACGCAAACCTCGTCCACAAATGGATTCGAGTGCAAGCGCAGAAAAGTACGGCGCTTCAACCTGCATTCATCCCATTGCCTTTGCAAACAACGGCGCACGTATCTTCATCGAATATCAGCGTTGAGATTCTGCACCCGCGCGGCACCGTCAAAGTGAACTGGCCAACCGATAGTGCTGCTGCCTGCGCCGCTTTCCTTCGAGACCTGTTGCGATGATCCGCATCGACGCCATCTGGCTCGCTACCGAACCCATGGACATGCGTGCCGGCACTGAAACTGCGCTGGCCAGAGTAATCGCCGTGTTTGGTGCGGCGAAGCCGCACTGCGCCTATCTGTTTGCTAATCGCCGCGCTACTCGCATGAAAGTGCTGGTACATGACGGCATTGGCGTTTGGCTGGCTGCACGTCGGTTGAACCAAGGCAAGTTTCATTGGCCTGGCATTAGACGAGGCTGCAAAATGGAGCTGGATAACGAGCAACTTCAGGCCTTGGTGCTCGGTCTACCTTGGCAACGTGTTGGAGCTGGCGGTGCAATTACACTGCTTTAGAAACTGTAATTAGCGTCTTGGCTTGCTGTCGCAAGTGGCCTGCTTTGTTAAAATCCACGGCATGACTTCCTCGCCCAATCTCGATCAAATGACTCCCGACCAACTGCGTGCATTCGCTGCGCAGTTGCTGTCGCAGGTCGAGACCATGGGCAAGACGGTCGAAACAATGGGCAAGAAGATTAACCGCGATCAAACGGTTATCGAGAAGCTGACCCACGAGATCGCACAACTCAAGCGTTTGAAGTTTGCCAAGCGCAGCGAGCAGATGAATACTGAGCAGGCCAGCCTGCTTGATGACCTGATCGATACCGATATCGCGGCGATTGAGGCCGAGCTTCAAGCCTTGCAAATAGCACCTGCGGCGACCGAGCAAAAAAAGCAGAAGCCCAAGCGCACGGCATTGCCGGCAGAATTCCCACGCACGTTGATCCAACACGAACCGGACAACACCCACTGCCCATGCGGCTGCGCACTCAAGCGCATTGGTGAAGATATCAGCGAAAAGCTGGACTACACGCCGGGCGTGTTTACCGTCGAGCGCCATGTTCGTGGCAAGTGGGCTTGCGATGACTGCGAAACGCTGATCCAGGCACCCGTACCGGCGCAGGTCATCGACAAGGGCATCCCAACTGCCGGGTTGTTGGCCGATGTCATGATCGCGAAGTTCGCTGACCATCTTCCGCTTTACCGTCAGGAATCGATTTTTGGCCGCGCCGGTTTGGCGATTCCACGCTCCACTTTGGCTCAATGGGTGGGTGTTACTGGCGTGCAGTTGCAGCCTTTGGTCGATGCCCTGCGTGACGTAGTGATCGGGCAGCAGGTCGTGCACGCGGATGAAACACCCGTGCAGATGCTCGCTCCGGGCTCGAAGAAAACCCACCGTTCTTATGTTTGGGCTTACGCCACCAGCCAGTTCTGCGAAACAGCCGCAGTCGTCTACGACTTCAGCCCCAGCCGCGCCGGTGAGCATGCTCGCAACTTCCTGCAAGGCTGGAAAGGTAAGCTGGTCTGCGACGATTTTGGCGGTTACAAGGCCAGCTTCGAACGCGGCGTGACCGAGATCGGCTGCATGGCCCATGCCCGGCGAAAGTTCTTCGAACTGCACGCTACGAACAAGAGCCAGATCGCCGAGCAGGCCCTGCGCTACATCCAGTTGTTGTACGAAATCGAGAGCGAAGTGCGTGACCTGGAGCCGGATTTACGGTGCCGAATACGGCAAGAAAAAGCCGTGCCGGTGATGGATAGGCTGTATGCCTGGATGATCGCCCAGCGTGATCTTGTGCCCGAAGGTTCGGCTATCAGCAGAGCACTCGATTACAGCCTTAAACGCTGGGCAGCGCTGTCGCGCTACCTCGATGACGGGGCCGTATCCATTGATAATAATTGGGCGGAGAATCAGATCCGACCATGGGCTCTTGGGCGCAAGAACTGGCTCTTCGCCGGGTCGCTACGCAGCGGAAAACGGGCGGCGGCGATCATGAGCTTGATCCAGTCAGCGCGGCTGAATGGTCATGATCCGTACGCCTATCTAAAGGATGTTCTCACTCGCCTGCCGACGCAGCGGGCGAGTGAAATTGATCAGTTGCTGCCGCATACGTGGCAACCGGTTTAATTAAGCAAGATATGATGCTCGGATGGATACCGACGCAACGCCCAACCTATGTACATCAACTGTTACCACATTTGTCGTCGAATTCCGTCTGATACGGGACATAGGGCCATCAGGTATGGATAGGTAGGGCCAGTCCAAAAAGTACAAAAAACCAACCACAGACTTTATTGAACCGGCGTCCAGTTCGAGCCAACCAAGGTCTGACCCGGTGCGCTGCGCTGGCCACCATATACTCAACGACGAACTCCACGACTGCGTAGGTCAGCGCGATGGCGGTCGTCTGCGCGATGATGCTCCTGTGCGGATCGAGGAATGGTGGAATAAACGCGGTGAATAGCAGCAGTGCTTTGGGATTTGAAATAGCCGATACCAGCCCTTGGCGGAACATCAACCAACGTCGGAAGTTTGTAGTACCGGTCTTTTCAAGACTGACTGGTGCAGATCGCCACAGCCCGAAGCCCAACCAGATCAGATATAGCCCGCCGACAACCTTCAATGCTGTGAACCAGGTGGCCGATGCTTGGATCAGTGCACCCAACCCCAAAGCGCAAAGCGAAAGTACGACTGCAAAGCCGAGCACGCCGCCCGTGATAGTGAACAGCGTTTTCCGACTCCCGTGAATTGCTCCATGGGTAAGCACCAATAACGCATTGGGCCCTGGCACTACCGCTATGCCGCAGCAGGTACACAGATAGAGCAACCAGGTCTCAAACGGCATGATCAGATCCAATATGTGTTGATTCAGGCAAGTATCTTGCGGGTGAACAATTGTCATGAAAAGCGCATAATTCACGTCGTAGCCATTCGATTAACGAATAGAGGTAACAGCGATGCCTGCCAGCGATTTGCAGATCGATTGGCTCAAGTGCTTCGTGGCAGTGGTGGATGCAGGTTCGCTATCTGGCGCAGCCCACGAGGTAAACAGATCGCAGTCCGCCGTCAGCATGCAGATGAAGAAACTGGAGGCCGCGCTTGGACGGCAGTTGTTAAGTCGTGGCCCGAGACACCTTCAACTGACTGCTGACGGCCAGACGCTGCTGAGCTACGCACGTCGTATGCTCGCACTCCACGCTGAGACGCAAGCGGCTTTTTACGGCGAAGAGTTAACTGGCCGAATCCGCCTTGGAGTCGCAGAGGACTACGCGGCAAGGTATCTCACGCCGGTTCTAAAGCGTTTTTCACCGCGCTACGCAGGCGTGGAAATAGAACTGAACTGTGAACAGTCGACCACGCTTATCCCGCGTGTGCGAAGCGGCGATCTTGATCTTGCCCTGGTGTCCAGAGACTCGCCTCAAAGCGGTACATTTCTCTTCAAAGAGGCCATGGTTTGGGTTGGCTCACCACAATTCGAACTTTGGAGGCGAGACCCGGTGCCTATCGCAGTCTACGAAAGTGAAAGCTTGGCTCGGCGTTATGCGGTGAATTCACTGACCCAACAGGGACGCCAATTCAAGGTGGTATACAACAGCTCTAGCCTTGCTGGCCAGGTGGCCGCAGTCGAGGGTGGGCTCGCTATTGCCGCGATCACTCAGTGCAGCGTGCAGGCATCGCTTCACGTCTTAAGTAGCGAGCACGGCTTAGGAAGCATTGAACCTATGGAAGTTTCGATTCTGCGTAGCCGAGCCTCTCGCGGGTCTAAGGCGGTCAATAGCCTGCATGCTTTCATCATCAGGGCGCTAAGACTTCAGGCGTAGTCATCTGGTGTTGGGGCGGTAACAGCATGGAAGATAATGTGGGCAGCCTGATTGCCGTTATGCCAATACCCAAGAGCAAGGTGTAATTGCCGAACGCTTACGGGTAAATAGATCAGGCCGCTGCCTGATTCGGTTGGTAATCAGTGCCGTGATGCAGCATCGCCCAAGCCATGCGTGCAGTTTTGTTGGCCAGCGCAATAGCGGCCACATTGGGATGCGATCGCTCGGCTAAACGAACGGCCCACTGGCTTAGTCGATCCTCTTTGGATTTGGCTGTGCGTAGCGCCGAGCGTGCGCCATGCACCATCAATGTTCGCAGATACGTATCACCGCGCTTGCTGATACCGAGCAGTCGATCCTTACCACCAGAACTGTGTTGCCTCGGTGTCAGTCCCAGCGAGGCGGCAAACTGTCGGCCATTGGCAAACTGACGGGCATCACCGAGAGCGACGACGAGCGCTGTGGCGATCATTGGGCCGACGCCGCGCAGCTGTTGAAGGCGAACGGCGGACGGCTCGTTTGTCGCGATCGCAGTGATCTCGCCGTCGAGCTTGCATACACGCCCATCCAGCGCACGAAGGTCGTCCCACAAACCATCCAGCAGACGACGAAAGCGTGCCGTCAAACCGTTATCCGCATCCTCTAGCCAGCACGGTATTGCACGACGCAGCATCAGCAATTCCTTCGGTGCAACGAGACCGTACTCGGCGACCAGCCCACGGATCTGATTGGCTTTGGCCGTCCGCTGTTCGATTAAGCCGGCCCGGATGCGATGCGTCGCCTGGATATCCTGTTGCTCGATCGTCTTGATGGCGACGAAGCGCATGCTGGGACGGCTCATTGCTACGAATCTATTCATCCCTCACCTCGAGACCAGTGCAGAACGAAGTCGCTACTAAGGGTAAAACGAGCGCAGTCGGGGGCGTGTGAGGCGTATGTCCCAGACGTTGGCAATGCCAATTGCCCCACCAGTGCTTGATTGCATCAACAACGCTAAATCACTATTTCTGTGCTGATTTTCCACGCCGTATGAGTGTAGAGCAAAGGAGGAGTGCGACCGCGATGGTTGTGTAGCCTTCAGTGCCTCAGTGCAAGTCAGGATGCATAGTTTGGTCTGTGCATCGCCCATCGAGATTGCTTGCAGGCCGTCCGAATCGAAATCTCAGTTGAGGGACCATACGTTTTGCAGGCGGTGCCCACCATCCCCGATAACCGTCGCTTCTCACCGAATAGAGCAAGCAAAGAAGCATGGCTGCCACTGGATCGGTGCGACCGCTTTGGCCAGCTCCCAAAGCCGCAGAAATCTGCAATGTGCCGTGTTAACGACATCCCATGCCCAAGCGCTATACCGCCTAGCAGATAGCTGAGATAAACGGTTGAGTATGACCGTCCGCTTCTGACTGGCAGCTATGGGGCTATGGCAGACCTGGGTTGAACGTCCGGTATTGGCCGATAGCCGTCTGTCGTCAGCCGTTATTTTGGCCATCAGCCTTTCCGGTGAGCCGCGAGGCGCAAAAGACTAGGAGCCTTCGCAGGACCTCACGGCTGACCTTGGTTGTTTCAGAAACCGTGCTTAATAGGTTTATCTAACAGTGGTGAGGTCGGGTACAAAGGCTCGGCACTCATCCCTCAGAAGCAAGCGTGGCGTTCCCCTGTACTTGTTGGGGATCAGCGGCCGCTTGACGCCCCACCTTGAACCAGGCGGCGTACAACGCTGGAACGAAGAAAATCGTCAGCAGCGTCGCCACAGTGAGGCCGCCCATGATGGCGATCGCCATCGGCCCCCAAAATACACTACGCGTGAGCGGAATCATGGCGAGCACAGTGGCGAGTGCCGTCAGCATTACCGGTCGCGCTCGGTGAATGGCGGCATCCAGCACAGCATTCCATGGGGCGCGCCCCTCGGCGATCTCGATTTGTATTTGATCGATCAGGATCACCGCGTTGCGCATGATCATGCCACCCAATGCGATGATGCCCAGGATCGCGACGAAGCCCAGCGGCGATTGAAACACCAGCAGCGCGGGCACCACACCGATCAGGCCCAGCGGTGCGGTCAGCATCACCATCCACATGCGGGAAAAGTTCTGCAATTGCAGCATGAGTAACAGCAGGATGGTGATCAGCATCAGTGGTGCCACCGCGAGTAGCGCCTTGTTGGCCTTGTCGCTTTCCTCAACCGCTCCGCCCACATCAATGCGGTAACCGGTCGGTAGACTTGCTTCGATGCTCTTGAGCAATGGCTGGATTTCCTGCGTCACCGATACACCTTGCTCTCCATCCTTCACATCGGCACGCACCGTGATCGCCATGTCGCGATTGCGGCGCCACAGTACTGGCTCTTCCAGTTCGGAGCGCACCTGTGCGACTTGCGACAGCGGCACCACGGTGCCCTGGCGGGTGTAAAGGTTGATGTTTTTCAGGGTGTCGAGGTTCAAGCGTTCCTCGGGTACGGCACGGGCCACGATGTCGATCAGGTCCTCGCGCTCGCGCAGTTGCGACAGGGTTGCGCCGTTCATCACAGTCTGGGTCGCCAGCGACACATCGGCCGGCGTGAGGCCCAGCGCGCTCGCCTTGTCCTGATCAAGTTCCACCTTCATCGTGCGCACCGGGTCGTTCCAGTCGAGCTGGAGGTCGCGCACCTTCGGGTTGGACGCAACGACCTTTTCCACGTCGCGGGCGATCTTGCGCACCACCTGGGTATCGGGGCCGACCACGCGGAACTGCACCGGGTAGCCGACAGGTGGCCCCAACTCGAGCCGGGTCACGCGCACCCACGCCTGCGGGAATTGTTGGTCGGCCGAGGCCATCAGCCGCGCACGTACCCGCTCGCGCGCATCCAGATCCTTGGTCATCACCACGAGCTGGGCAAAACCCGGATTCGGTAGTTCGGGGTTGAGCGAGAGATAGAAGCGCGGTGCGCCGGCACCGGTGTAGGCCGTATAGAAACGCACGTCTTCGTCCTTCGCCAGGATCTGCTCCATGTGCTTGACCTGCTCGGTCGTTGCGGCGAACGAGGCGCCTTCCTTGACACGCAAATCAATGACCAGCTCAGGGCGCGAACTGTTGGGGAAGAATTGCTGCGGTACCAACTTGATGCACGCGAGGGCAAGCACCAGTGCGCCCACCGTCGCCCCGATGACCACCCAGCGGTGCTCGATGGCGGCGTCGATCAGGCGGCGCAGTTTGCGGTAGAACGTTGTGTCGTGCTGATCACCGTGCGAGTGCTTGCCCAAGTCGTTGGGCAGCATCTTGACCGCCAGGTACGGCGTGAAGATGCCGGAGCAGATCCACGAGAACAGCACTGCGGCACCAACGATCCAGAAAATGCCACCCGCGTATTCGCCGGTGGTGGACTTTGAGAGACCGATGGGCAGGAAGCCCACGACGGTGATGAGTGCGCCGGTCAGGCGCGGCATGGCGGTGGACTGATAGGAGAAGGCGGCCGCCTTCACGCGGTCCATACCGGTTTCCATCTTCGCCACCATCATCTCGATGGCGATGATGGCGTCATCCACCAGCAGTCCCAACGCGATAATCAGTGAGCCGAGCGAGATGCGCTCGAGGTTCCAGCCCATCGCCAACATCACCAGCGCCACGCCGCCCAGCACCAGCGGCACTGTAGCCGCGACCACGAGGCCGGCGCGCCAGCCCAGGCTGGCGAGACTGACCGCGATCACGATGATCAGCGCCTCGACCAGCGCTCGTCCGAAGTCCAGGATTGCATCCTTCACCGTGGTGGGCTGGTCAGCCACCAGCTCCAGCTCTACGCCGTGCGGAAGTTCTGACTGGATCTTGGCGACGGCCGTGTCCATCGCCTTGCCAAGGTCGACGATGTTGCCATCGCTGGTCATGGTGATGCCGAGCATCAGCACGGGTTGGCCGTTGTGGCGGACCGTGTAGGTCGGTGGATCCTCGAAGCCACGGGTAATGGTTGCGATGTCGCCGAGCTTGATCAGCCGGCCGCCCGCGGAGAGGGGCACGTTGCGAATTGCCTCATCGCTGGTGAACTGGCCACTCACGCGCACCATGACGCGGTCGCCGCGGGTGTCGATCTGGCCAGCGGGCAACATGGCGTTCTGGCTCTTGAGGCTTTCGGCGATGGCCAGCGGTGTAATGCCCAGCGCTGCCAGGCGCTCGTGAGAGAACTCGATGTAAACACGCTTGGCCTGCTTGCCGATGAGATCGATCTTCTTGACCATCGGCACCTTCAGCATCTGGCGCTTGATGTCTTCGGCCGCGTCCGACAACTCGGCGTGGCCAACGCCGTCGCCCTTGACCGCGTACATCAGGCCATACACGTCGCCGTACTCGTCGTTCAGGATCGGGCCGACCACGCCGTCGGGCATCTCCAGGCTCAAGTCGTTGAGTTTCTTGCGCGCCTGGTACCAGGCCTCTCGCTGGTCAGCCTTGGAAGTGCCACCGCGCACGGTGAGCGTCATGCCTGCGTAGCCTTGCCGCGCGTAGGTGACCACCTTCTCGAAGTTGTCGATCTGCTCGAATTTTTTCTCCATGCGGTTGAGGACCTGGTCCTGCAACTGCTGCGCGGTAGCGCCCGGCCAGATGACCATGGCGGTCATGGAGGGCACGGAAAAATTCGGATCTTCGAGCTGGCCGAGGCGGGTGAAGCTGAAGGCACCAGCCGCGGCGACAATGAGGAGCATGAACAGAACGATGGCGCGATGGCGCAGCGCCCAGTCGGTGAGGTTGAAATTGTTCATCGGGCGGCCTGCTGCGTGGTGTTCGTGTCAACAATCGGCGTGCCGGGAAGCGCGACCTTCAGTCCGGATGCCATCTTCTGCACCCCGGCGGTGACGACCAATACGCCGGCCTGCGGCCCGGAGACGAGCACCTCATCATTGCGATAGCCCAATACCGCCACAGGCATCAGTTCGACAGTGCCCACCGGATTCTTGCCCTCGGGCGTGACCACCCACAGCGACGGCTGGCCACCGCTTTGCGTCAGTGCCGTGGCGGGCACCGCCGCTACCGAGACACTGGTCAGCTCGCGCTCGGCCATGACCGTGGCAGTGGCGCCCAGCGGCAGCGCCTGCGCCGGCTTGAGCCGGGCGCGATAGGTGCGCGTCTGCGTGGCGGCCTGCGGCGACAGCTCGCGCAGGGTGACATCGAAGGTCTTGTTCGGCGCACTGGCCAGCGAGGCTTTGAAGTGCGCCTCCTTGAAGGTGGACAGCTGATCCTCGGGCACATCGATGACAATCTCGGACTCGTCCGGATTCGCCACCGAGATCACTGGCTGACCCTCCGCCACGACCTGTCCCGCTTCGATGCGTACCGCCGTGACCACGCCGCTACGGGAGGCGTGCAGTACGGTGTACTTGAGGCGGTTGCGTGCGAGTTCAAGCTTTCGCGCTTCGGCCTCGGCAGTGGCGCGCGTGGTCTGGGCGTTGGTGTGCGCACGCTCATCGTCGGCCGCGCTGACTGAGCCATCAGCCTTCAGGGCCGTCAGGCGCTGGCGATCCGATTCCGCCTGACGCGTTTGCTCCACGGCAGCCGCCCACTGCTGTTGCGAGGCTTCCTCCGCGAGACGGTAGTCACTGTCGTCGAGCACTGCCAATATGTCGCCTTCATGCACCAACTGACCCACATCAACCTTGCGTTGGGCCACCTTGCCGCCCACCCGAAAAGACTGCTCGACTTCGTGCCGCGACTGCACGGTGCCCACGTAGCGACTGACGTCGCGGGCATTGTCGTAGTTGATTTCAACGGTACGTACCGCTCTGGGGGCCGGCACGGACGGCTGATCCGGGCTGCACGCGCAAAGCATCACGGCGACGGCCAAGGCGCCGACCGCAGTAAGGGAATTCTTCAAGACGGTTCCTCTTTGGAAAACGACAAAAACTCAGGAAAGTGGTGGTCGGTCGGTTTTAGCGGACGCGGTCGGGTTGGCGGGGTGTTCGAACACCTGCCAGCCCCCGCCCAGTGCTTTGTAAAGCTGCACGCTGTCGAGCAGCAGTCGGGTGTTGCTTTCGTTGGCACTCAGGCGTGCACTCAGGCGCGCACGCTGCGAATCCAGCAGAGGCAACAGGTCGATCTGCCCGCGGGTATAGAGCGACTGGGCGCGATTCTGTGCGTTCTCCGCAGACGCGGCGGCCAACTGGAGCGACCCGGAACGGCGGCGTTCCTGCGCCAGCGTGACGAGTGCGTTTTCCACATCTTCGAGCGCCCGCAAGATGCCGTCTTCGGCGCGTAGCAGCGCCTCTTGTTGGGCACTTTCGGCCGCTTCGTTGATCGCTTGCGTGCGCCCCGCGTTGAAGAGCGGCATCGCCAGCAGACCCGCGACGTTGGTGAAGCGCGCAGCGCCGAGATCGGCACCGTTCAGGTTGAGACCCTGGCGACCGAAAGACGCGCCGAGGAAGAGTTGCGGGAACCACTCAGCTTTCGCTTGCTGGCGACGGGCATTGGCGGCGTCGAGCTGTGCCATCAGCGCCAATACGTCAGGTCGGCGTTGCAGCAACTCGGCGGGCTGCCCGGGCTTGGCCTCGGGTACGTCGGCCAGGTCTGCGCTCGGAGGCTGGATGTTTGTGGTGTTGAAAGACTGGTCGGCGATCAGCACCGCGATACGGTGGCGTGCCACCGCCACTTGGGTTTCCAGCGGCGGAATCTGCGCCCGCGCCGACAAGGCGTCGGTCTGTGCGCGTTCGACGTCGAAGGCGGATGCCAATCCCACCTGTTGACGCGCGGAGACCAGACGCAGCGTCTCATCTTGCATGGCCGAGATTGCGCGCAGCGTCGCGACCTGGCGCTGTGCTCCGACCAGTGTGAAATAGTTGCTGACGACATCGCTCATCACCAGCAAGCGTACGCCTCGCATACTGTGTTCGGCGGCCAGTGCCTCGGCATCTGCCGCCGCCGCACCGGCTCGCAGCCGGCCGCTCAGGTCGACTTCCCACGAGACATCCAGACCCGCACTGGCGGTCTTGGTATCCGGATAACCCTGTTTTACCGCCGAGTTGAAGCCGCTGCTGCGGTCGCTGCCGGAGACGGATGCACCGACGCTTGGGAGCAGCCAGGACTGGCTGACCGTTTCTCCGGCTCGCGCTGCACGCAAGCGTTCGGCGGCTATCTTGACGTCACGGTTCTCATGCGCGGCGCGGCGCACAAGGTCCGATAGCAAAGGGTCGTGGTAGACCTCCCACCAGGCCGCCTCGGGCTCCATCTCGGAGGCCGTACTCGCGGCGAAATGGCTCGGCACTTCTACCGATGGTTTGACGACCGGCGTGGAACATCCGGAAAGGGCGAGGGCGATCGAAGTGACAAGGGCTGCCGCCATGGCGAACCCCGTCGAGCATGGGGTCCGTTGCAAGATTATCCCACTGGTATGGCGGGGCAGCGGAGGGAGGGTGGAAAGTCGCAGCATTAGAAATGGACTCGTGTAGTTCGAGGTGGCGTCAGCGTAGGGACCTCGGTGCGCGAAGTAGTCAGCGAAACGTCGCAGTTCGGTCGCCTTGCACACGTGATGTCGATGTCGGAACGGTCATTCGCCGTCCCTTTCTATCGCCTGTTCACGGTCTGCTGACGCCAGATCGGAGCCAATTGACTCCAGCAATTCTTCGGCGGACGAGAACTCGTGCTGACGCCCGGTGACCAGGTTCTCGAGGCGGCCCATCAGGGCCTTCGGTCCGGCATCACTGCGCAATTTGACGACGTAGGAGCGTCGGCTCGGGTATTTGGATTCAGGGTTAAGGCTCATCGCAGACCTGGGGATCGAGTAAGTTCGATGCCAGCGTAAGCCGCCCCTTGGGAGAAGTCGTAAGCGAAAGGTCAGGGTTTGGTCGGATAACGTCCGTCTGCCTCAACAGTCGTCACCTGTCGTTTCCCAAACTGACTCATGACGCTACAGGGGGCTCTTTTCGAATATTGAATTTCGACAGATCATGGCGTTGAGGCCCTTTCATTCAAACGGCATCACCAGGAGCATCAGGGAATGAATTTTTTTTGATTTCATCCGATCAGTTCCAGATGTTGTCTGGTCTGGCTTGTTGGCGTCGGGTCTGACACTCGGGGGTGTTCTTATCTCCAACAGGAGCAATAAATCGCGGCTGGAAATGCAACTTAATCATGATGCGACCATAAAGTCTCAAGAGCGCACCGCGTCGCTAAGGCGAGATGTTTACCTGGAGGCTGCGAAAAAAATGCCGAAGGCGTTGAGTTCATTAATCGAGCCTTCCGATAGGGATGAATCATTCACAATTAGCCCTGGGTTAAGCGATTTCTTTTCCGTTGCAGCGCAGATTCAGTTAGTGGCGGAGCCTGTGACGGCATCGTTAGTCGGTGAGCTCGTATCAAAATATAACGATCTTTTGATGAAGTCCGCCTTCAGTAGAGCGGTACTCGGTAAGGCTATCGGTGACAGAAATGGCTGGGAAAGAAAGTGCGAATGCTCGGTTTCAGAGTCCGAGCGATTGCTGCTTGAGCTCAACAAGTTGAAAGAAGTGCCCCCTTCAGATTCGAAAATTATTGACGCGGTGATGGGGGCTTATGAGCGTTATTTTACCGAGGCGGAAGAGGCAAGGCTGGCGCTCAGTGGTGCTGAAACCCGGGTGAGGATAGAGCGTCTTAATTTGCTGAAGAGCTTGCTGCCAAACGTCAAGGATATTGCTGAGTTTCAAGTTTCAGTTCTCATTGGTATCCGGAAAGATCTGGGGTTGACTTCGAATGTTGAATTGTTGGAGCTTCAAGCTAAAAAAGAATTAACGATTATGGAAAATACAATTAATTCTTTAGAGGAATTGGTTGATCTCTATAGCGGTGACAAATTTTAGGGGCTGAAAATAATGAGGTCGCGCGCACGTTTTACTAATTCAGTCCCATGCGTTTCGGGCAATTGGTCAATCAGCCTTGCCAATGCCTGATGATCTTCAGTGGTAGCGTCGTGATGCTCACACAGCTCGACCCTTGCGAGCAGCTCCAGCCATGAGGCTTCCTGGGCGCGAGCCTCCTCAATCGCACGCCGCACCGCCACGCTGCTGGCATCCGATCGACCCTGAGCTCGCGTGATCTTGGCCTCCAGCAGCAACAGCTGCGGCAGGTACACGCGTTCGCCCAGTTCCTCTGCCACCCGGAGGGCTTCCTGCAATTTAACGTGCGCAGCGTCGTAATCGCCTGCCAGTAGCAGCGCCTCGGTGGCGTAGCCGAGGACTTCGCTGGCACCGGAGCGCATGCCGAGTCCGGTATGTTCCTCGTAGGCCTCGCGGATATTTCGGTAGCCGTCGCGGGGGGCACCGTTTCGCGCGTCGGCCCAGCCGCGCCACCAGCGGCAAGCTGTACGCCCGAGTGCGAGGGAATTTTCATCGACGAGTTTCTGCATGTCGTCAGCCAGCGCTGCCACTCGCACAGGGTTTCCCAGTCGTACCTCGATCAACACTTCCTGCCAGGCCGCGACCAGCCATGTCATGGGTTGTCGAAGCGCATGCGCGCGGGTTCGTGCCCGCTGCATATGGGCTCGCCCTTGTTCAATCAGGCCAGAACGCACCAGCTCGATGGCCAGCATACCGTGCAGCATGACCTGGGGATCCGCTGCAAAGATCTCGTTGGTCCCGATGTCCAGCGGCTCGGCGATCGCGAGGGCGCGCTCTAACCAGCGGCGAGTCGTTTTCGTTCGACCCTGTAGGTGATGCACCTCGCCCTGGACGATGCACGCTGCCAGCATGAGCACTAAATCGTTTGCGTTCAGGGACAGTGCTTCAGCACGATCTGCCACTTCCAAAGCCTGCGAATAATCGCCGCGCAGACCGAGCAGATAGCCGAATCCGTGCAGCAGGCGACCGCGCATAGGGTGCTCGGGTACATCCGCCAGCAGCGTGTAAGCACGTTCGAAAGCCCCCTTGGCTTCGCTGCCGACACCGAACATGTGGAAGGCCGAAACCCCCTGCAACGTGGCCAGGGTCATTTCGAACGTATCGCGCTCCGTCCCTTCGGGTGCCTGTGTCAGCAGGATCAGGGCGCGCTCGGTGAGGCCGATGCACAAGTCCGGGCTGAAGTGCTGTAGCGCGGCTTCTGCGGCCTCGGCGTAGTAGCGCAGCGCAATCATCGGCAGCCGGGCACGGTCGAAGTGCATCGCCAGTTCCGAGGCCGCCACCGACACACCGGCCGAGCGCTCGCGTTCGAGGGCAGTGCCAACCTGGCCATGGAGATCGATGCGCAACGAACGCGGTGTGCGGTCATACAGCACCTGGCGGAAAAGGGCGTGTCGGAACGAGTAAGGAGGCTCTACCGCCTCGTCAACATCGGGAACCCGCGAATGTGTGAGCCAAACCTGTTCACGCATCAATTCTTCACAGGCGTCGATCACTGAAGAGAGGTTGCGCTCCAGGGCTAGCGAAACCGTCTCAACCCGGAAGTCGGTCCCGCAAACCGCAGCTGCCGCAAGGAGTGCGCGTTGCTCCGGACCCAGCTTGGCGATGTAGTGATCGATGATGGCGGCCAGGTTGTCGGGAACCGCCAGATCCGTTAGTCGAGCTTCGATGGTGGTTTCGTCTTCTTTTGCATCCATCACTTCACTGATGATTGAAGAAACGAACAACGGCACGCCGTCGGTGCGTTCGTGCAGGGCGCGCACGAAGGCTTCATCGCGTGCCAGTGAGGCTGAACGCAGCGCCACATAGTCGGCGACTTCGGTTTCCGAAAAAGGGTCGAGCACCACTTCCTCGCACAAGCGTTGCAGACGCAGTTCGTGGCGCAATGAGCTGAGCGGATGGTCGAGCGCCACCACTTCGGCAAGACGGAAGCTCGACAGCCACATGAGCCGCGCGGGGCCACGTCGTCGCGCCATGTAGTTGATGAGCTGGACTGTCGCCCGGTCGCTCCAGTGCAGGTCTTCGGTGACCAGCAACAGCGGACGCAGCTCTGTGTAGCGGTCCAACAGTTCACCGAATTCCCTCAGCATGCGTTCCGGGCCGACCCCGGCCAGCTCGCGCCGCAAAGCGTCTCGCTCCTGCGTGCTACTCAGCCACGGCAATTGCAGCAGCCAGGTGGGTGCCACATCGCGCAACAACGCCGGCAGGTTCGGGTCGCTACGGCACAGATCGGCCAACGCCTCCAGCACCGGCAGGTACGGTTCGCCGGTGCCGAAATGTTCCATGCAATGACCGCGTGCGCAGGCGATGCCGCCAAGGCCGGCGAGGAAATGTTCGATCAGCGTGGTTTTGCCGATCCCCGGTTCTCCAGCAAGCCAAACCACGGCACGCTGGCCACCACCGGCTCGCTCCCACGCCCGTTGCAGCCTGAAGACCTCGTCAATGCGACCGATGAACGGTGTGTCGGTCGCCGGAACTGCCGTGGAAGCAGGTGGTATCGACGCCGCAGGGGGTGACACGGCGATGAAGCGGTAGCCGCGCCGCGACACCGTCTCGATAAAACGAGGGTGCCTGGGGTCATCGCGCAACACCTTGCGAAGATCGCTGATGGCCGTCTTCAGGACCGAATCGCTGACAAACCGATGCCCCCACACGGCATCCAGCAAGGCGTCTTTGGACACCAGCGACCCCGGCTGGCGGGCGAGCACGCATAACAACAGAAAGGGGGTCGGCGCCAACGCCACCGCTTGCCCATCACGCAACAGGCAAGCGTTAGCCTCATCGAGTTCGAACTCGCCAAAGTCAAGCAGGGCAGGGGACGGATGGGGCTGCGGACGCGCCACGGTTGATTCCTAAAGACTTGAAACAGGGTAGTGCGCTGAAGATTCGCACGGAATCCAGCGTTGAAAAAAATGTTCCTGCCGTCCTGGTCCATTGTTCCCATGACAACGCTGATCGGCTCTGAAGCCAAGCGTCGTCGGTCGGAAACTGGCCTGCGCGCAGATTCACACCATGAGCCTTAACACGGCCACTGATGCCCGTATCTCGGCGCGTCCGGTCGGTCACATCACGGTTTTTCAATGATCTCAAAAAATAATGACGAAAACATCAATATTGAAATATCTCTCAATATTGCATACCTTGAACCCTGCCTGACGATGAGACCTGCGCGCCTCACGACTTCAATCACAACAAGGGCTCGAGATGAACAACAACAAAAAAGATTCCCAATTGCCTCCCTCCGCCGTCGACGTGCTGGTCGTCGGATACGGTCCGGTAGGTGCAACAATCGCGGCGCTGCTCGGCCGCTACGGGGTTACGACCCTGGTGCTGGATAAGCTCCATGAAATCGTACTGATGCCGCGTGCCATCGCTCTGGACAACGAGGCGCTGCGCATCCTGCAACTCGCCGGATTGTCGGAGGACGCTTTCGAGAAAATCGTCATCCCTGAAGTGAAGATGCACTCTCCGGTCCTCGGGCAATTCGGTCGAGCCAATACCGAGGGGTGTATCGATGGCCATCCCAAGCTGGTGACCTTCTATCAACCCGATCTGGAACGCGCGATGCGAGGCCAGGTTTCCCGGCTGAAATCAGTGATCAGCCTGGGTGGTTTCGAGCTGGAGAGCCTGGTCGAAGAAGCGGAGGGCGTGGTCGCGACCGTGCGGGATCAACATGGGCACTCGCATGCTGTTCGCGCCCAGTACCTGATTGGTGCGGACGGCGCCAGCTCCAGGGTTAGGGCGCTGATCGGCCAGGAGTTCGAAGGACAAACCTACGCAGAGGATTGGCTGATTGTCGATGCCAAGAACCGGCATCAGTCAGCCATCGATCACATTGAGTTTATCTGTGATCCGCGGCGGCCCACGCCGCATATGCCGGCCCCCGGTGGAAGGGAGCGTTGGGAATTCATGCTGCACCCCGGCGAGTCCCGGGAGGAGTTGGAAAGCCCGGAAAGCATCGCCCGACTCATTGCGCCATGGGTCAATCCGTTGGAGCTGGAAATCGAACGCAAGGCGGTGTATCGATTCCACGCACGTTGCTGCAACCGGTTCAGCAAGGGACGTACGTTTCTCGTCGGCGATGCCGCACACATCACCCCGCCCTTTGTGGGACAAGGTCTCGTCGCGGGCCTTCGCGATGGTGCCAACTTGGCCTGGAAGCTGGCTTGGGTCCTTCGTGGCCACGCCGCGCCGGCGATACTCGAGACCTATGACGTTGAGCGCCGCCCGCATGCTCAGGCGATGATCAACCTGGCAAAACTCATGGGCCGTCTGGTGATGCCCAAGAACAAAATCGCGGCATTCTTCATCCACGGCCTGATGCGCATGCTGGCGTTGACTCCCGCGACCAGAAGGTACTTCGAACAGTTGGACATCAAGCCGAAGAACACCTTCAAGCACGGCCTGTTCGTGGAGCATCGTCGGGGTGACAAGCTGGTCCGTGGCAGCCTGTTTCCCCAAGCCTGGGTTCGCACCCTGCAAAAGCAGATCAAGCTGAGCGACGATGCACTGGGAGACACCCTGACCCTGGTGGGATTCGGGGTTGACCCGTTGTCCCTGCTCACCACTGATCAGACCGTTGCCTGGGAAAAAATGGGGGGCCACTTCCTGGAGGTGAGACCCCGCGGTCAACGCTCCGGCGGCAGTTGTGACTTCATCGAGGATATGAACCATGAGATCTTGCCATTGGCTGCCAAAGGAACGCTCGTCGCCGTCCGTCCTGACCGGATCATCATGCACCACGCCCCTGGCACAGAGGCCAGCAAACTTCTTCGAGATTGCCGTGATCTGCTGATGAGTAATGATGCCACTCATGACAATGTTTCCATTACTATCAACGAGCCGATTAGATTAAGAGCTTGATCATGCATTCCCCCAAACCTTCTTTAGAAGCTGCTGTGCCAGAACCTCTCACCAGGGGGCACAAGAAGCGCGAGCGCACTCGTCGCGGTCTGGTCGACGCGGCATTGCGACTTGTTGCACGTAAGGAGGTGGGGGATATCGGATTGTTCGAAGTCGCCGCCGAGGCGGAAGTTTCCAACGGCACCATCTACAACTATTTCCGAACACGCGACGAAGTCCTCGAAGCAGTGGGCATTGCCATGGCCGCCGAGTTCTCTGACGCCATTTCTGTCCTGAACTCGGACGTGCAGTGCGGGGCACAGCGGCTTTCGATTGGCGTACGCATGTTTGTGAGTCGTGCTGCGACTGACCACCAATGGGCGAATGCGCTGCTGCGCATCATCCATTTCGATCAGGCCATGCGCTCGCGTCTGGCTGACCATGTACTGGGCGATCTGCGTGAGGGGCTGCGTGCCGGCACTTTGGCTTACGAGGACGAAGGGGTTGCCCTGGATATAGTCTTGTCGTGCACAACCGGAGCAATGCGCTCAGTTGTTGAGGGACGGGCAGTGGCGGAGCACGATCTGCGGGTCGTCGAAATGGTTCTCCAGGCTCTGGGCGTAACGCCTGCCAAAGCCCGAAGAATCGCCGTAAAGCCACTACCCGCCTGATCTGATGTCTTTCTTGATCGGTCAGGCGTTATTAATCCATTGCCGATAACGCTTTGCCTGGCGTCGAGATTTCAGCTGGTTGCTGATCAATGCCATGAACGGTGACATCCCAGGTCGAGTTCGCTTCCCTTGGCTAAGCAAGCCAAGCTGCTTTTTGATCAACGACGCCACTGCAAGCGACGCCAGCGCCTTGTTCTTCCAGCGGACGACGATGGGCTCCACTTCGGTGTCCTGACCTGCCATCCACTGGCTGGGCAAGGTCGGCTCAATGGCCAACGCCGTGGCAAGCCCGACCATCGACACCGAGCCGCTCACCACTCGCTCCGCGACTTCCTTTCTGCGCACTCCACCCGTGACCATCAGCGGCATGTCTGCGATTTTTCCTATCCTTTCCGCGAGTTCGAGAAAATAGGCCTCTCGGGCCAAACTGCTGCCATCGCGAGTCTGCCCCTGCATTGCCGGGCTTTCGTAGCTGCCACCCGACAACTCGACCAGGTCGACCGCCTTGGCGTTAAGCATTTCCACCACACGAGCCGCATCCTCGGCATCGAAACCGCCGCGCTGAAAATCCGCGGAATTGAGCTTCACCGCGACACAAAAGATCGGTGCCACGCGCTGACGTATGGCGTCGATGGTTTGCAGGAGAATTTGCGCACGATTTTCCAGGCTGCCGCCCCAGCGGTCGTCACGCCGGTTGGTCAAGGGCGACAGGAATTGGCTGAACAGATAGCCATGCGCCGCATGAATCTCCACACCCGTAAATCCGGCGCGCTCTGCCAGCACCGCCGCTTGGGTATAACGCTCAATCAGTTCCTCGATCTCCTGCTCATCCAAAGCCCTGGGCGGCACGAAAGCTTTTGAAAGTCCGGGGATATCGACCGCAATGGCGGAGGGGCCTCTTGCCGGCTGCCCCATTGAGGCCAGTAGCTGTCTTCCGGGATGATTGATCTGCATCCAGGCTTGGGCCCCGCGACTGCGGCAAGCTTCGGCCCATAACCGGAAATTCCGCAGGTTCCGATCATCCTCAAGTACCACACCCGCGGGTCCGGTCAAGGCGTGGCGATCAACCATGACGTTGCCCGTGATGATCAGACCCGCCCCACCTTCCGCCCAACCCCGATAAAGCCTGGCCAACGCTTCCCCCGGAGCGTGATTCTCATCGGCAAGGTTTTCCTCCATGGCTGCCTTGGCGATTCGATTGGGAATCACTACACCATTGGGCAATCGAAGCGGTTCAAAGAGCTTGGAGCCGGTCATGTTCTGTCCTCCAGCTGATAAAAGTCGGTCAGCATAATTGAGCATGCGTGTTCAATTATGTCAATGTGCAGTGCTTTTATTGGTTCGGAGACCTCTGTCATTGCATCTGGATTATCAGTTTTTAGGCCGGTTTCAGACAGAAGAACCAACAGTCCATAAAAATATGGTTGACGTTGAGTGAACATGAGTGTTCAATCGATCCATAAGGTAATCCTGGAGAGAGAACCGTGGAATCCCTGAATCCAACACAGCGTCGCATTCATCAAGCTGCCTTTCGCCTGTTCGCCGAGAGAGGCACCTCACAAGTGAATATCCTTGACCTCGCGCAAGAGGCAGGCGTGGCGCGCGGAACGGTTTATAGCAACATCGACAGCATGGAAAGCCTGTTCGAGGCGGTCGCCAGCCATCTCGCGAAGGAGATGCATGAACGCGTCAACAAGAGCTTCAATTCCCTCTCTGATCCGGCTCAGCGCCTGGCCAATGGCATTCGATTGTTCATTCGTCGAGCGCACGAGGATTCCCAGTGGGGTGCATTCATCCATAAATTCGCCATGAGTAATTCTTCGTTGCGCGAAATATTTAGCAGCCAGGCGACTACGGATCTTCTGAGCGGGCTTTCCATTGGACGGTACACGTTTGCGCAGGAGCAATTGCTCTCGGTACTGACCTTGATATCGAGCAGCACCCTGGGCTCGATTTTCCTGGTACTGGAAGGTCATAAAACGTGGCGCGAATCGGGCTCCGACACCGCCGAACTGGTGCTGCGGGCATTGGGAGTGTCGCCAGAGGAGGCGCGTGCGTTGGCGACGATAGAACTGCCGGCACTTCCGCCTCTCGACTGAGCGCGTAACTGATTCAACTGGATAACGCCCCTGTTTTTTCAGGGGTTCGGGACCGTTTTGCCCAAAAAAACCCGGAAAACAACAACAATGAACAACAGAAATGAATTGCACCGGTTGGCGACACCACAACCCGCCCGGCATCCGCAGCCGACGGTGAAGGCCCAGGATCTGACCCACCTGATCTTTCAACGGCCGGACTTGAATGAGGCGGCGCATTTCCTGACCGACTTCGGTCTGACGGTCAGTCGGCAGGAGGCCGAAACGCTCTATCTACGCGCCACCGAGGCCACTTCGTACTGTTACCGTGTCCAATGGGCCGAACATGCACGTTTTATCGGGTTTGGACTTGCCGTGCGGTCCCTGGAGGACCTGCAAAAGCTCACTCAAATCCCGGGTGCGTCATCGGTAGAGAAGTCGGAGCATCCTGGCAAAGGGTATTGCGTCAGACTGACCGATCCCTCCGGATTCATTGTGGAAGCCGTTTGCGATCAGACCCCGGGCAAGCCTCTGGCACACAGAGCTCCCTTGAACTGGAATCTGGCGCACGAACAACCGCGAGTGAATGCCACGCAGCGCCCGCCGATTGCTCCACCCGAAGTGCTCAGGCTTGGCCACATCGTCATCGAAGTGGCCGACTACCAAGCGACCTGTGCCTGGTATACGCGGCATTTCGGGTTTATTCCCAGCGATGTGCAGGTACTGCCCGACGGCACGCCTATTGTTGCTTTCATGCGCCTTGACCTCGGTGACACACCCGCGGCTCACCATACGCTCGCGATTGCGCAAGGGTTCATGGCGACCTATAGCCACAGCGCTTATGAGGTCGTCGATACAGACGCCGTGGGCATGGGGCAGCGTGTTCTGCGCGAGCGCGGTTGGGAGCACTCATGGGGCATCGGCCGGCACATTCTGGGCAGTCAGATTTTCGATTACTGGCAAGACCCTTGGGGCGACAAGCATGAACATTACTGCGACGGGGATGTCTTCACGGCCGCTCGGCCTACGGGCATTCATCCGGTGAGCCCCGAGGCAATGGCGCAGTGGGGGCAGCGCATGCCCAAGAGTTTTACCAAACCCAAGATGAGCCTGGCCAACCTTATTTTGCTGATCCGCAATCTGCGACGCAGCCCGGACCTGACCATCCGAAAGTTGGTAACACTCATGCGGATGTTCGGGTAGAGCTGCCGCCATGTCGGACAACTCAACCCGGTTTGGCCGGCGGGACCTGCTTAAAGCCGGCGCTTTGATTGCTGGCGGTGCGTGGGTCTGCACCGTTGCCAGCCCCGTTTCAGAACAACACCACAGTTCCCACGCCACCGAACGTGGGACAAACGCCGCTCCAGGAGTACCTTCAATGTCTGCTGTACACGTAGTCCGCTTTGAATTTCAGAACGGTATCCACTGGGGCGTGCTTCGCCAGGGCCGTATCACAGTCATCCCCGGTGTTTTTGAAACCACCGGTGACTTCCTTCGCCAGAACAGTATCGACGACCTCGCTCAACTCAAAGGCTCGGAGCTTGCGCAGGGCGAAGTAAAACTGCTGTCGCCGGTATCCCGTAACCAGCAATTCGTCTGCCAGGGTGCCAATTACCGTCAGCACATGATCGAGTCGGGCATGGACCCGGATGCGAAGAAATTCAACATGATCTTCACCAAGGCGACGAGTTGCCTGGTGGCGGCTGATAGCGACCTGATCAAGCCGCGCCACGTGCGCTTTCTTGACTACGAGATCGAACTGGGCCTGGTGATGAAGCGCGCGATCACCGGCGCTATTACTGTCACCGACGCCAATCTGCATGAGTTCATTGCAGGCGTCGTCATTGTCAATGACTACTCGGCGCGTGACATTCAGATTCCCCAGATGCAGTTCTACAAGGGCAAGAGCTACCGCACTTTTGGCCCGGTCGGCCCGTACCTCTGCCTGCTGGATGCCAATAGCATGCATTACCTGAAAGCACTGCAGCTGCGCCTGACAGTCAACGACCAGGTGCGACAGAACGACAGCACGGCCAATCTGGTTTACGGCCCCGCTGAAACCCTGACCGAACTCTCTGCCTTGCAAGATCTCGCCGTTGGAGACCTGATTGCCACCGGTACGCCTGCCGGCTGCGCCCTGACGATCCCATCGCCTGGCAAAATGCGCGTCGCAGCCCTGTTGCCCGAAGCCACCAAGTGGAAGCTTTTCCTCAAGGCGCAGGAAGGCCGGACGCAGTACCTCAAGGCCGGTGACGTGGTCGAAGCGCGCATTCGCAGCGCCGACGGTGTGATCGACCTCGGCGTGCAACGCAACCGCGTTGTGGGGGAAGCCTGATGGTTGTGCAGACCCTGGATGACATCGAAAGTCTCGAACGAGTCCCCTTGTCGGAGCGTGGTCTGGCTTGCAGCACTTATGACGCGCTGCGACAGGCGGCCGAGCGCACCCCCCAGGCACCGGCGCTCAGTTTCTTCGCCGATGCCGCCGATTTCAAGCGCACCCACGAGTGGAACTACTCCCAACTCTTGGCGGATATCACCCGCGCAGCAAATGCCTTCGATGAAATCGGCATAAAACCGGGCGAGGTGATTGCCTTTGTTTTGCCCAATCTGCCGGAAACCCATTTCACGATATGGGGCGGGGAGGCGGCGGGCATCGTCATGGCGATCAATCCTCTGCTCGAGGCCACGCAGATGGCTGGCTTGCTGAACGCCGCGAAGGCATCCGTGGTGGTGACACTCGCGCCGACTCCAGGCAGCGACCTGTGGCCGAAACTGTCTTCGCAGCTGGATCAGTTGCCCGGGATCAGGTCTGTCGTTTGGGTCAGCATGGCGCCCTATGTCGACGAACCAGGGCGTGGGGCTCTGAAAGCCGTGGCACTGAAGGAGCGAGACTTACACAGCGGCATCGCGATCCACGATTGGCAATCGCTGATGAATACTCAGCCACACACATACCTCAAGAGCGGTCGGCAAATCCGCCAGGATGAGTGCTCCTCCTACATCTGTACGGGCGGCACCACCGGGCTTCCCAAGATCGCCGCGCGTACCCACGGCTCGGAAGTCTTCAACGCATCGGCCATCGCCGCTCACATGCAGCCACGCAATGGTGCCCAGGTCATGTTCTGTGGCCTGCCGCTATTTCATGTCAATGGCCAGCTGGTGACTGGACTGATGCCTTGGACTCATGGCGACCATGTGATTCTCGGCACGCCTCAAGGGTATCGTGGCGAGGGGGTGATCCCACGATTCTGGGAGATGGTCGAGCACTTCAGGATCAACCTTTTTTCTGGCGTGCCAACGGTCTATGCAGCACTTCTGCAAAATGAATGGCAGGGCCGCGACCTGTCCAGTCTTCGCTATGCAATCTGTGGCGCCGCACCCATGCCGGCCGAGCTTTTCCGGGAATTCGAGCGCCGGACCGGGGTGAAGATTCTTGAAGGTTACGGTCTTACCGAGGGTGCCTGCGTCTCTTCAATCAATCCGCCCCACGGCGAGCGCCGTATCGGCTCCATCGGGATACGGATCGCCTACCAGAATATGCGCGCGGTCTTGCTCAACGATTCCGGAGAGTACCTGCGCGATGCCAATGTGGATGAGATCGGCCTCATCACGATCAGTGGGCCGAACCTCTTCAATGGCTATTTGGAGGAGCGTCATAACCAGGGGCTCTGGATCGATATCGACGGTCAACGCTGGCTGAATACGGGTGACTTAGGTCGCCAGGATGCGCAGGGATACTTCTGGCTGACCGGGCGCAAGAAGGAACTGATCATTCGCGGCGGCCACAACATCGATCCCAAGCAAATCGAGGAGGCTCTGCAGGCGCACCCTGCCGTTGCCTTGGCTGCTGCCATTGGCAGTCCCGATGCCTACTCGGGCGAGGTACCGGTCGCCTACGTTCAACTGCGCCCCGGGCAAGCCTGTAATGTCGAAGAACTTGAGGCATTCGCTCATCTCAACATCAGCGAGCGGGCCGCCGTTCCAAAGCGCATTGAAATCCTCGAAGCGTTGCCACTGACTGCCGTGGGCAAGATATTCAAGCCCGCTTTGCAGCAGCGCGAAATTGCCAAAGTAGTCCAGCAGGAAGTGGAACGTCTGGGGCTTTCGGATATAGCCGTTGAAGTCGTGCAGGACAACCGTCGTGGGCAGGTTGCCTGCGTCAGGGCCGGCACTGGCCGAGAAGTCCTGGCTCCGCTCTTGGGGCGTTACAGCTTTCAAGTCGAGTGGATTAATTAAGTTTCTGATTCGTAATCTGTAAATCCGTCAGTCATGCCCTGGCGCTGTTCAGCCAGGGCCTTTGACACAACTTGGATCAACTCCAACCGGCACTGAGAAGTGCTCGGGAAGGCGAAGCCTTGCCTGCGTGCAATCAACAAAAACAATAAACAAGAGGTGGAAAATGAAACTGAATAGCTGCGTGATCCCGTGTCTCTCTGTTCAGCAAAAGTGTGCTGTCTGGATTAAGTTCAGCAGCGCCATCGCACTACTCAGCGCCTCCACCATGGCAAGCGCCAATGGCATTGCCCTGAACGAACAAAGTGCAAGCAGTGCGGGCACTGCGTATGCGGGAAGGTCGTCTTCCGCGTTGGACGCCAGCACCATCTTTGGAAACCCTGCAGGCTTGACCAAGTTGAAGCGTAGTGAGATTTCCGGCGGCGCCGCGGTCGTCTCGGTGAGCGACGACATCAGTGATGCGCAGAGCAGTGCCCCAGGAACGAATAAAGGGGACTCCGTACCTTTGGGGGTGGTGCCCTTCGCTTATATGTCGACGCCACTTGATGATCGTTTCTCGATTGGCCTGGGTCTCTATGCTCCGAGTGGTCTGATCAATGATTACGAGAGCAGTTTTCAGGGCCGCTACCATGGCTCCTATAGCACGACTAAGGAAATAACCCTTCAGCCCACCATTGCCTATCGGATCAATGATTACGTGTCCATTGGTGGCGGACCGACCATAAACCGTTTTAATGCAAAGCTTCAGAATTACCTGGCCACCGGCGCCCTTAACAACGGCGAGGACACACTGGTCACCATCAAAGGCGATGACACCGCACTTGGCTACAACGTCGGCATCTTGGTTGACTTTACTGAGGCTACCAGTTGGGGGATTAACTATCACTCGAAGGTGGACTATGAACTCAAAGGGCATACTGAGGTTTCCGGCTCCCCGAGCGTTATCCCGCTGGACGGAAACTATGACAACAAGATAGACCTTACTATGCCCGAATCCGTGGACACGTCCATCACCCATCATTTCAACAGTCGCTGGACAGGTTACCTGGGAACTACCTGGAAACGTTGGAGCCGGATCCAGAAGGTCGAGGCTGTCAACAGCGGTCTTTCCCCCCTTGGCCAGGCGGCTGGCCTGGGAAGTGTGACCGAAGAAATGAACTGGCGTGACACTTGGTCAACTGCCGTGGGCGCATCCTATCAATTGAACCAACAATGGCTGTTGCGCGCAGGCTACGCCTATGATCCTTCGCCAATCAGGAATGCCGATCGCAGCGTGCGCATTCCGGTTGGGAATCGCCAAGCCGTGACCTTGGGTGGTGCTTATTCGCCGAACTCCGATCTGACGATAGACTTTGCTTACGGTTACCTCTGGGATTCCAAAGTCTCCGTAAAGCAGCCGAACAACTCCGGACTGCAACCGGAATACAGTGCCAACTACGAAAACAGCGCGAATGGAATTTCAGTGCAGGCAACCTATCGGTACTAATCGATTTGACCCAGAGCATTTCCACTACAAATTGATTGAGTAGTTTTTCCAGCGCCCATTACTGAACCTGTCATGGGGGCTCTTTACAGCGGGCGGACGCTACGCGTTCCACGGCGTTAGTAGCCATGCCTAATCGAGGCGCTTTACCAAGCTCCTTGCTGTCGGTGCACTCTCCACAAGAGAGTCTCTGTTTTATCTCTGCGCCTGTCTGAAGGTCGTCGCTATCCGTGGCGATTTGGAAGACCCCGAACTCGCGCTCTGCGAGTTCGGGACGGCGCCACCGAAATACGCAAATCAAAGTCTAGAGGTGTTGTGTTGCCAAGCCGCTATCACTTACTTAAGTGGATGGCAGCTTTTGGCTGTGCTGTCTGTCGGGAAGGGCAACAATCGACCCGCAGGAGGCGTTTAATCCATTGAAAACAGATCCGCCTCTGCTTCGTACCGTCTGGCCAGAATCTCTGTGGTCACCCCAATGAGGTGCTTGACGAGGCTCATTTTTCATGGCAAAACTCCTAACATTAGATCTTTAGGTTTAAGTCTCGTAGGAGGTGCTATGCTTACGCAAAACGGTCAGGATCCAGCTGCAATAAAAGCCATCCCCACTGTGATCAGGGCGGCGGACCTTGCTGCCTACTCGCCGGCGAACCACACCGGCACCTCCAATGTGCGCGTGATCGGCCCTGAGACCGTGGGCGCGACGGCGCTCGAAGTGCTGGTCGGCACGATCGTGAAATCCCATGGCGCGAAGCCGCACGCGCATCCGTACCTGGAGCAATGCGCCTACATGATTGAAGGCACTGGCGAGTCGCAAGCGCAGGGTCGCGTCGACGTGATGGGCCCTGGAACCTGGACCTATGTGCCGGCGGGCGTGTTCCATTCATTTCGCGTGACCAGCGACCAGCCCGGACGGCTGCTGGTCGTCTATACGCCGCCTTATGGCGAGAACCCGGCGCAGACGATCACGGAGCCCGACCCTGCGGTTGCTGAGTGTGGCGACGTCCGCGTGCTGACCGGCGACGCCGCCGCCACCGGCAGGGTGCCACTTATCGACCGCGACACCGTCGGCGCGCAGTGGGTCGACATCTCGGCACTGCGGATGCTTGCCGGCAGCGCAGTGGCCTGCACGACCGAGCCCGACGCCGAGCAGGTTCTCTACGTCGAAGACGGACAGATCGAGGCGCACGTCGACGGGCAGGACTTCAGTCTCGCGACGGGCGACTTCCTGTTTCTACCTTGCGGGGTTTCCACAGCCCTGCGCTGCCCGCCGGAGCAGTCCGCATCCGGCTTTCTCATTCAAGGACGGCTTCCCACCACCGCTTCACTCCCAACAACAAAAGGAAACAACGCATGAACGCTAAATTTCCCACGCAGCAAAAAACTTCCACCGGCGCGTTGCTGCCATTGGTCGGCCTTCCGCAGGACACTCTGCTGACCGTCAACATCGAGCAGATCCCACTGATCAAGGATGTCTTCCCGGGCATCCACATTCAGCCGTTACGCATTGACCCGGAGCGCGGCGAGTGGGTCATCAAGGCCATCGTGGAACCCGGTGCCTCCCTGCCGATTCACTACCACACCGGTACGGCGCAGGTGTGGACAATCCAGGGCTGCTGGAAGTATCTCGAGTACCCAGACCAGCCACAGACGGCGGGCTCCTACCTGTTCGAGCCGGGCGGCTCGGTGCACACCTTCTACACCCCCAAGGAGAACACCGAAGACACCATCACCATCGCCTGGATCGAAGGCGCGCAGGTCAGCTTTAACGAGGACGGCACCTTCCACTCAATGAATGACGCGCTTTCGATCCAGTACGTGCTCGAGACCCTCGCAAAGGAGCGCGGTCTCGCGTTGCCCTACGTCCGCGGCAACAGCGCCGACATAGCCGGTTCCTGACCGCAAAAGAGGAGCACGGACCGAATGAATAACAACTCAAGCCAGGGCGGGCCGCTTGCCGGCCTGCGCATTATCGACATCACCGAAGTCGTCATGGGACCTTCGGCCACGCAGATGCTGGCTGACCTTGGCGCCGACGTGATCAAGGTGGAGCCGCCCGGTGGCGACATGCTGCGCGCCACCGGGCCCGGTGGCCGCGCTGGCGCCGGTCCGCTGTTCCTCAACCTCAACCGCAACAAGCGCAGTATCGTGCTGGACCTCAAGAATCCTGTCGGCAAGGAGGCGCTGCTGAAACTGGCGCAGACGGCCGACGCGCTGATCTACAACGTGCGGCCGCAGGCCATGCAGCGGCTCGGGCTGGATTACGAAGCGGTACGGCAGGTGAACCCGCGCATTATCTATGTCGGCACCTTCGGTTTCAGCCAGCGCGGCCGCTATGCGGCCTCGCGCGCCTTCGACGATCTGATCCAGGCCGCCGTCGCGATCCCCGAGGCCAGCGTGCGGGCGGGGGCCGAAGTACCGCGCTATGCGCCGCTCAACCTCTCGGACCGGGCGACGGGCCTGTACGCGTTTGGTGTGATCTGCGCCGCGTTGTTGGCGCGCGAACGCACGGGTCGCGGCCAGTCGGTCGATGTGCCGATGTTCGAGACGACCGCGCAGATGATGCTGGGCGATCACCTTTACGGCCACACGTTCATCCCGCCGCGCGGTGGCTTCGGCTATCCGCGACTGCTCAACCCGCATCGGCGGCCATATGCCACGCAGGACGGTCTTGTCTGCCTGGTCGTCTACACCGACGACCAGTGGAAGGCCTTTATGCGCGTGGTCGGCGAGGCCGAGCGGTTCGAGAGCGACCCGCGGTTTGCCGACGGTGAATCACGCACGCAGCATGTCGAAGTGCTGTACGAAATTCTCTCCGACAAGCTGAAAACCAAGACCACGAAAGAATGGGAAGAGTTGCTGGTGCCGCTCGGCATCCCGGTGCTCCCGGCGCATACCTTCGAGACCCTGCTGGAGGATCCGCACCTGAAGGACATTGGCTTCTTCCAACAATTCGAGCACCCCACCGAGGGCGTGTTGCGGACCATGGCGGTGCCGAGCGAATGGCCGCAATCGCCGCTGCCGCCGTTGCGCCCGCCGCCGCTGTTGGGTGAGCACAGCGAGGAAGTGCTCGCGGAGGCTGGCTACTCGCCCGAGCAGATTCGCGAGATGGTGCTGACCAACGTGACCCAGGTGACGACGGCAACCAAGGAAACGGAGGCCAGGACATGACGACGGTCCTTCAAGAAAGCCGGCAGGACGGCCGGCTGATTCTCACCATCGACCGCCCGGAGCGCCGCAATGCGCTCAACGCGGATGTCATCGCGGCGCTGCAGCAAGCCCTGCAGCGCGCCCGGGTGGACGACTCGATCCGCGCTGTCGTGCTCACCGGCACGGGCGACGAGGCGTTCTGCGCCGGTGCCGACCTGGGCGCGGACGCCTTCGCGCTCGACTACTCCATACCGACCATCGCCTATTCCGACCTGCTGCGCACCGCCCGCACGCTTGCCGTGCCGCTTATCGCGCGGGTTAACGGTGCCTGCATGGCCGGCGGCATGGGCCTGCTCGCGATGTGTGACCTCGCCATCGCTGCCCCGCACGCGATCTTCGGCCTGCCAGAAGCGAAAGTCGGCGTGTTCCCGATGCAAGTGCTCGCCGTGTTGCAGGCCCAGGTGCCGCAGCGCTGTCTGGTGCAACTTTGCCTGACGGGTGACCCGATCGATGCCGCGAGAGCGCGCGAGATCGGCCTGATCAATGACGTGGCGGACGACCTCGACGGAGCGCTCGAGCGCCTGCTGTCGCGACTGCTCGGCAACTCGCCCACCGCGCTACGCCGCGGGCTGTATGCGATGAAGGCGATGCGCTCGATGGCGTTCGAAGAGGCGATCGCGTTCGGCGAAGGCCAGATTGGCCTGCTGGCCATGACGCAGGATGCGCGCGAGGGCATCGCCGCATTCAAGGAAAAAAGGAAACCGCAATGGACCAACAAATGAATTCGCAAGCCTCGAACAAGCTCGTGCGCATCGGCGGCGCCTCGGGCTTCTGGGGCGACAGCTGCCTCGGCCCGATGCAACTGGTGCGCCAGGGCGAGATCGACTACCTGGTGTTCGACTATCTCGCCGAGCTGACGATGTCTATCCTTGCCGGCGCACGCATGAAGCGTCCCGAGGAAGGCTACGCCATCGACTTCGTCACGGTGGCACTGCGCTCGGTGCTGAAGCAGGCCGTCGAGAAGGGCATTCGCATCGTCAGCAACGCCGGCGGCGTGAACCCGAAGGGCTGCGCCGCAGCGGTGCAGGCTCTGGCCGACGAACTGGGCGTGGTGGTGCGCATCGCGATCGTCGAAGGCGATGACGTGTTGCCACTCGCGGCTGCCATGCGGGCGGCCGGCACGGTCGGAATGTCCAACGGCGAGCCGATGCCGGAACGGTTGGTGACGGCCAATGCTTACCTTGGCGCGCTGCCGGTCGCACAGGCGCTGGACGCGGGCGCCGACATCGTCATCACCGGCCGCTGCGTCGACAGTGCGGTCACCCTCGGCGTGCTGATGCACGAATTCGGCTGGGCGCCTGACGACTTCGACCGGCTTGCTGCGGGCAGTCTCGCCGGCCACATCATCGAATGCGGCTGTCAGGCCACCGGCGGCTTGCACACTGACTGGGCCGCGGTGCCCGACTGGGCCAACATCGGTTATCCGATCGTTGAGTGCCGCGACGACGGCAGCTTCGTCGTCACCAAGCCCGCGGACACTGGCGGGCTCGTCTCGACCGGGACGGTCGGTGAGCAACTTTTGTACGAGATCGGCGACCCGGCCCGCTATCTGCTACCGGATGTGATCTGCGACTTCCGCCAGGTGCGCCTGGAGCAAGTCGGGCCGCATTGCGTGCGGGTGACCGGTGCGCGCGGCCTGCCGCCGACCACTACCTACAAGGTCAGCGCCACTGCGCCGGCGGGCTTCAAGGTGTCCGGGCAGCTCACCATCGTCGGGATCGATGCCGCCGCAAAAGCCAAGCGCACCGGCGAAGCGCTGCTCGAGCGTGGCCGCCGGTTGCTGCGCGAGAACGGGTTCGCGGACTTCCTGGCGACGCGCATCGAGCTGCTCGGCACCGAGTCGGCCTACGGCCCGCTCGCCCGGCGGTTGCCGACGCGCGAAGTCGTGCTGCGCCTGACTGTTACGCATGCCGACCGGCGCGCGCTGGAGATGTACAGCCGCGAGTTCGCCGCACCCGGCACGTCATGGTCACCGGGCACGACCGGTTCAGGTGGCCGTCCCTCCGTGTCGCCGGTCTTGCGGCAGTTTGCCTGGCTCATTGCGAAGGAGCAGGTGTCGCCGACGGTCACGCTCGGCGAGACGACGTTTACCGTGGCGTTGCCGCCGCCATCACCACAGGGGGTGTCGGAACGGTTGGTGCCCACCGAGGGTGCTCTGCCCGCCGGCCCACGCCAGACCGTGCCGCTGGTGAGAATCGCGCTCGGGCGAAGCGGCGACAAGGGCGACACGTCCAATATCGGCCTGATCGCCCGCCATCCGGCACTGTTGCCGGTGCTGATCGAGCAGGTGACACCCGAACGCGTGAAGGATTACCTCGGCCACCTGGTGCAGGGGCCGGTGCATCGCTACGAACTGCCCGGCATTCAAGCCATCAACCTCCTATGCGAGCGCGCGCTGGGCGGCGGCGGCATGGCGTCGCTGCGCAACGACCCGCTCGGCAAGGGCATGGCGCAGATGCTGCTCGACATGCCGGTCGAGGTGCCCGAAAACCTGTTGCAGGAACTGCCCGCATGAATTTCGATTTATCGGAAGACCAGCTCGCGATCCGCGACGCCGTCGAGGCGATTTGCGCCGACTTCGGTGCCGATTACTGGCTCGAGCGCGAGCGCGACGGACGCTGGCCGAGTGAATTCTGCGACACCATCGCCCGCGGCGGCTGGTTCGGCGTGACTATGCCCAAAGAGCATGGCGGCGCCGGCCTCGGCATATCGGAAGCCGCAATGGTGATGCGCACCATCGGCAAGCTCGGCTCGGCGGCGGTGTCGTCGGTGCATCTGAACCTGTTCGGCCCGCAGCCCATGGTCGTATTCGGCAGCGAGGCGCAGAAGCGGCGTTTTCTGCCGCCATTGATCGAAGGCACGGATCGCGCCTGCTTCGGCGTGACCGAGCCGAACATCGGTTCTGATACCACACGCATCAGAACCTTCGCGCGCCGCGCGGGCGACCGCTACATCGTCAACGGCCAGAAGGTCTGGACCTCGACCGCGCAGCACGCCAACAAGATCCTGCTGGTGGCCCGAACGACGCCGATTGAGGAATGCGCGAGGCCGATGGACGGCGTCACGCTGTTTTATACGGACCTCGACCGCAAGCATGTGCGCATCTGCGAGATCGAGAAGATGGCGCGCAAGGCCGTGGACTCGAACGAACTGTTCATCGACGGGCTGGAGATCCCGGTCGAGGATCGCATCGGCGAGGAAGGCCAGGGGTTCAGGTATCTGCTGCACGGTCTGAACCCGGAGCGCATCCTCGTCGCGGCCTCTGCGCTCGGTGCCGCGCAGACGGCGCTGACGAGGGCGACGGACTATGCCAGGGAACGCGTCGTGTTCGGGCGGCCGATCGGCATGAACCAGGCGATCCAGCATCCACTGGCCGAATGCTGGATGCGCCTGCAAGCAGCCGAGCTGCTGATGTGGAAGGCGGCGGCGCTCTATGACCTCGGCAAGCCCTGCGGCGTCGAGGCCACGGCGGCGAAGTACCTGGCGGCCGAGGCCAGTTTCGAGACGTCATTGCGTGCTGTGCGCACACACGGCGGATTCGGCTATGCCACGGAGTACCACGTCGAGCGCGGCCTGCGCGAAAGCGTGCTGTCGCTGGTCGCGCCGGTTACCCAGGAGCTCGCGCTGTGCTACGTCGCCGAGCAGGCGCTCGGCCTGCCGAAGTCCTATTGATCTGCGCAACGAACCAACACGCCTTCCTCATTGGTATTCGCGCCGAACCGTTTAAACAGTTGCAGTACTACGGCGCACTCAGTGTTTGTAAAGGCCGGTCAGGGTGGCCGTGACGAGTGTGTTCTTGTGGATCAGGAAAACGCGCACAAGCGCTTCTAGTCCCGCTTGCGTTCACCCACCAGGCCCGGTTGAGGTTCGGTCATCCCGGGCATAGTCTTCAATGTAGACGCAGGGAAGTCGATCTCGGCGACGTAGCGGTCGCCCCGATACCAGGTGACACCGGCGTACAGCACGTTGCCTTTGCCGTCGACCAGGCACCGTGACATTTTCGCCACGGGAGAGGCAAAGGGGATCTTCAGTAGGTCACACAAAGGAAAATCCGCAGGCATCACAGAAATGCGCTGTCTCACGCGTTTGCCGCGGGTGCCCAGTTTGTCGAACACCGCGGCGAGCAGCTTCCTTTTCCTGGCGATGTCCTTGGGCAGCGACTCGAAGACCGCCGTGGGCACGTAAATCTCGGCATAGCAGAACGCCTCGCCGGAATAGGTATGCAGCTTGCGCACGCATACGTTGTCGTCCGCCGACCGATCGTCCGCACCAAGCAGTTCTTGGGGCAATTGAGTGTGGTACCGGACTTCGAGTATCTCGAAGGAAAGCGCCTGCGGCGCGGCGAACGGATCGTTGATCGTCTGTTCGAGGCCGCCGGTGGCGGCGGGCAGCGCAGCCACGTGGGTGCCGACACCCCGTTGGCTGCGGATTAGTCCTTCCTTGGAAAGCAGCTCGTACGCTTGCCGGACAGTCACGACCGCGACACCCAAGTCGTCCGCCAGTTTCGTGATCGTCGGCAGCTGTGTGCCGAGCGGGTACTCGCCCTTCGCGATCTGGTGTCTCAGCAGGGAAGCTAACCGCTGATATTGGGTAACGCCGCGTTCGGCCCCCAGCATCGGTCGCTCGGTCCTGATGTCTGCATCACTGTTGCGCTTGTTCACGCCGTCTTTCACCCAAGTGCCTAACATTAGGCTTATGGTATCAGGACCGACGTGCGGCCGTCATTGTGCGCCGTGAGTCTGCAAACCCTGCCCTTGGCGGGATTGCCATCGTCGTGCGCTCGACCGCCTGCTGTCGACCCGCGTGGGCGAAAGGGTAGCGGGCAGATCGGGCTGCACTAGTCTATCGCTGATGACACGCACCGGATTGGCATCACTGACGTAGCCGTCGAGGCTTTCGGGAAGTAAGGTGCTTTGACCTCGATGTTCACTTTGAATGAAGCATTTCACTGGCTTCCTCTTGCAAATGGCTACGCAAAAATTCCCCGAACGTGATCGCCATTACGCCATGCGGCCCATGACGACTTTCAACCGACCGTCCAGGTCGAGGTGATAACGCTGCAGATCTCGCGCCAGGAACAGCTCGCCGGTGAAGTGGGCTGCTGCTTCCTTGCGTACATCTTCGATGGACGGACTTCGCTCGGGATTGCACTGGTAGCGGGCACTGAAGTGGGTAATTACCAGATTGGGAATGCCTGCCGACTCGGCAAAGCGCGCCACGGCGGCGGCACTGCTGTGCCCGTAGTTCTCGCGATTGTGATCGATCAATGCCTGAGTGAAAGTCGCCTCATGTACCAGCACATTCGCACCGGCAGCCGCCTCTGCCAACAGTTCAGAGGTATCGTTATCGCCGCAGATAATAATGCGTTGAGCGGGGCGCGCAGGGCGCAAATATTGCTCCGCACGGATTACACGTCCGGCGTATTCAACCTCACGTCCATGCGCCAACTCGCCCCACAGCGGGCCACGAGGAATCCCTTCGGCCTCCAGACGTTGAATATCCAGTCGCGGATGAGGATCTGATTCGGCAAAAACATAGCCATGGCAGGGAACGCGATGGGAGAGGGCAACGGTGTTGACCTGAACCTTGTCATTTTGCCAGCCATTGAAGGTTTCGCTCGCGTGCAGATGCAATTGGAAGGGCAGCCAGGACTTGCTGACGGTCAGGCTGAGGCGCACCCAGGCATGTAGCGCAACCGGCATCACAATATCGAGTGGTTCCAAACGTCCCGACATGCCGGCGCTGGCCAGCAAGCCGGGTAAACCGAAGCAATGATCGCCATGTACATGGGTGATGAAACACCCGCGTAGTTCTCGCAAAGACAGCGGGGTGCGCATCACTTGATGTTGAGTGGCTTCACCGCAATCCACCAGATACCAACCCCTGCCAGAGGACTCTATGAGAGCGGTGCCACTCACATTTCGATTGCGGGTTGGAACGCCTGATGAAGTGCCCAGAAATATGAGATCCATGACCGTCCCCTTATTCAATGGGTTTTGCTCAAGTGTATATCCACACCGTTGGTCCCCTGCGCTGCACTGGCGTGCACCGGGTTGCTCCAAAGAAAACCCACTGCCTTGAAGGATATGCTGCGGATGAGCATCTGGTTATCAAGCCTTGAGTCTTTTCGAGACAAAATCGCTGCCGATACTTCGGTACCAAGCTGTGGTGCCACGTCATGCGTCTGTGCCAGCTTCGGCCTTGCGCTTCTGCTCATGGCACTACGTAAATCCGATGACCGCAACCTGGAAGACGAGCGAAAAAAAACCATCCATGAGGCGGAGCAACTGATCGATGTCATGAAGGCCCACGCCGACAATGATGTTCGAGCGTTCAGTGCTTACATCGAAGAGCCACTGGCTGACGCTCAAGGTCACAGTCAACAGCGAACCCTGGACGTTACCCTGGGTGCACTCGCTGCTGCGAGAGGCTGCCTTCAAGGCATCGAACTTGCGCAGAGGGGCTTACCCTGTGTGAAGCCGTCCTTGCAATGCGATGTGGTCGCCGCCGTCTTGATCATGCACGCAAGCCTCTCGGCGCTATTGCTGAATGTCGATTCGGACGTTGGTCAGATCGTACCGTCGGCCAGAAGAACTGAACTGGCACATGACCGCTGCGACCTGCAGCAAAAAGCCGATGAAGCGCTAGCTGGCGTCTGGCGTCAGGACAAATCGCTCCCGCAGAGGTGATCATCATGCACTTGATCGAGATCCTCCTACCGCTCAACACCAACGAAGGCACACCGCAGCCGGTGGAGCTTTTGCGCCATGTGCGGGAGCATTTGACCGACCAGTTCGGAGGCGTGACGGCGTTCATCCGCAATCCAGCGAAAGGTATTTCGTTACAGCAAGGCAACAAAAGATCAGAGGACGACATCATCATTTATGAGGTCATGGTGGAAGTTGTTGATCGGCTTTGGTGGCATAGTTACAAACGCGATCTAGAAGAGCGTTTTCAACAGGAAGAAATCTTGATCCGTGCCACCGCCGTGAATCTCATTCGTTAGCCCTGGCACAACACATCCGCGTAACGTCCAAGCCGGCATCGTTCGTTCCGTGTTCATTGTCTGCGCCCTTGCATCATCAGATATCGACGACGATTTTACCTTTTGCAGTTCCGCCAGACACGATTGCATAGGCTTCGTTGACAGTGTCGAGGGTGAATTTGCGGTCATCAAGCAGAACTCGCAACTGCCCTGATTCAGACAAGCGAGTGGCCTCGGCCAAGATCTCACCGTGGTGCTTACGCCCTTTGTCAGTCAAGAGCGGCAGCAGTGTAAATACGCCAGAGTAGGTAGCGCCACGGAATGACAGGGGAGCGAGTTTATGTTCACCCCAGCCCAGGCAGCTGACCCCATGACCTGAATACACCTTCGTCACAGCGAAGGATGCGTCGAGAGACGTGCCGCCGACAGTGTCATAAACGATGTCAAAACCTTCGCCATCGGTATGCTGATTCATGTACTCGGCAGCGACTTGATCGTTGTAGTCAATGGCAGTGGCGCCGAAGCTTTCGATGGCGTCACGACTTTTTGCGCTTCCGGTAGCGTAAACCTGCGCGCCTCGAGCTTTTGCGATTTGTATTGCAATGTGCCCTACGCCACCCGCGCCACCTTGAACCAGAACTTTTTGGCCAGCGTGGACGTTAGCGCGGTCTACCAGACCTTCCCAAGCAGTGATGAATATCAAAGGCAGCGCTGCCGCTTCGCGCATGCTCAGATTGTTTGGTTTGCGGGAGATCAGGTCGGCGTCCACGCAGATGTACTCCGCCAACGAACCTTGTTGCCCACCGATGCCGCCAGCCATTCCGTAGACTTCTTCGCCAGGCCGCAAGGACATGACGCCTTCCCCAACGGCTACCACTTCTCCAGCTAAATCCATGCCCAAGACCGCTGGGAAAGGCTGGCGGGCGTGTGCACCCTTACCTTGACTGATCTTCGTATCCAAAGGATTCACGCCACTGGCAATTACTTTAATCAGGACTTGGCCCGCTTGCGGTACAGGGAGGGCTAAGCGTTGGAGCTGAAGCTGGCTGTCAGGATTTACTGCGACAGCAGCACGCATCATGTCGTTCATAGGTCTTCCTCTTGAAATGATCCAAACCGTTACCGGCGTTGAATACAGTTTCACCTGGCGGATGGTTTCCGATAAGTAGGTAAATCCCTATAGTAAAGATTCCAAAAGGCGAATAAATCGGAATCAAATGGACACGCTTGAATCGATGGCGATTTTCGTCCGGGTAGTGGAGCGAGGCAGTTTTTCTGCCGTTGCCCGGGAATTAGGCCTAAGCCAACCGACCATAAGTAAACAGATCAGCGCCTTGGAAACCCGACTAGGTGGCCGCCTGTTTGCTCGCAGCACTCGTCAATTGTCCATGACAGATGAGGGACAGCGGTACTACCAACAATGCAGAGCCATTTTAGCTTCTGTAGAGAATGCGGAGCAGACTTTTCATACCGGTCAGGAGCGTATTGCAGGGTCTTTGCGTGTCGGTTCATCGGGTAGTTTTGGACGAGTACAAATCGCCTCCAGGCTGCGCGGTTTTCTAGAGCTTTACCCAAACGTGACTATCGATTTGCAACTGAATGATGAAAATGTCGATTTAGTGAGCGCTGGCATCGATGTCGCGGTGCGTATAGGCGAACTCAAAGACAGTACCTTGATTGCTAGACAAATTGGACTGACGCGGCGTTGTGTGTTCGCTACTCCCAGCTACCTGGAACGACATGGGGTACCTTCAACGCCGAAGGATTTGACCGACCACAACTGTCTTGTTTTCAAACAGCTGCAGCATTTTGCCAGCTGGCGATTCGAGCACAATGGCAGATGGAGTAGCGTGCAAGTCAGTGGCAATGTTCGCAGCAATAACAGTGAGGCGATCAGGCAGATGGTATTGAACGGGTTAGGTGTTTCGCTTTCTCCATTGTGGCTATTTCGACAAGACCACACGGAAGGGCGCGTAGTCGCATTACTGGAGAGTTACTCGCCGGCTTCTCTACCCATTCACGCTGTAACTCCCCCGGATCGGAGACAATCTGCGCGGGTTAGAGCATTCACAGACTATTTGCGCGATGCATTTGCAGGGGGCAGCGACATTTGCCTGGCGTGACACGGCACAAAGTAACCGTCCGGGCAACACTTGCTGACGCCAGCATTTCTTTGTAGCCGCAGGGATAGCCCGGAGCGGCTGGTTTGGCTTTCCAAACCTGAAAATTCGAAGAAATGCGCCTCGGCGTGAAGCAAATAATTCACTGGTGCTGGCGTCATGTCAATGAAGGTGACAGCACAGCACCAGGCACTTTAAAGGTCATCGGTTTTGTGAAATCACACCACCCATGTATTGATGTAAATCGCGCAGATCCTTAACGCTCCATGAGTGCGGCGATAGCTTTACACCATTCTCACGCGAGGTTCTTGGAATCAAGTCGCCATTTGGGCGAAGTATTATCGAAGATACAATCACGCCCGGATAATCATTTAATCGTTTTTTGAAAGCGCATCCGCTCCGGGCCGGTTGTAGCCCATCGCGACAGACAGCAATCGGCCACAGCGGTCACCGGGATGCGCCGGGAAAACGTGTTGGTTTAATGGGCATCAGAAATGACTGTGTGCCGACGCGACGGCTGATATCTTTCCCGCGCTCCAAATCGCGTCCAATCGACGCTGATCCCATCAAGGAAGATAAAAACAATGAAAATATTATTCATCGCTTCACAACGCAAATACCGCTTGTTGGTCTTCAACACGGGCGAATCAGGCCTGCGACTGATCCTGACTCACCTGCGCTTTACTCAGTAATTATGAAAGCGGCGCCCAATTTGCGAAGGCTGGTTTCGTAGTGGACGGAGTCATAGACTCAGGTCGAGCCAGCCGCTATGTGGCCGTCAGTTTTTGAGCGGGATGTACAACTCGGTTACGCTGTCCGGATGCATGGGTCCTAGGAAGCGCTCACCGCTGTATTCGAATTCCACCCCTTCGTCAGGCTCCATGCCTGCAGCAGGCAGCCATTCACTGTAAGCGGCGCGGAAGGTTTCCGGCAAAGTAGTGACTGTGCCGTAATGCTCGACCCTGGCGTAATAACGAGCGGGTATCTGCAACTCCACCATTCCCGGCACCAGTGGCGCATCGGCACTCACCGGCAAACCTGCGACATAACGCCATTGACCGTCAGCCAAGGGCTGGCAAATACCGAAGGTCCCGACTGGATCCTGCAAACGATCGATTTCCTCTTCCCGTGGAAAGAAGCGCTCCCACATCTGGCCGATAGTGCCTTCGTCCTGCTGTTGCCAGCTCATCCCCATGATTCGTAGCGCAGGATGAAAGATACGCTCAGGTGTTTGCATGGCGGGCATGCTACATTCCGGCTGAGCCAAGTAACGGGTTAGATGGTCGAGCACCTGCTGGTCGCGGGCGATGGCGCCTCTGAGCTTGCGGGCGTGCGCTTCCAAGGATTCACGAAGGCTGGCAACACTGTCCAGCCTGCCGCTGTTCGCCAGTGTTCGGATATCTTCCAGTGGCATACCGAGTTGCTTGAGCCAGACAATCCGGCCCAGGGTAACGATCTGCTCGGGTCGGTAATAACGATAGCCGTTCTCGCGCCCAGTCAAGGCCGGGGTGAATAAACCAATGCTGTCGTAGTGGCGAAGCTTCTTAGTAGTAAGCCCGTGACTACGTGCCATTTGTCCTATGGTAAGCATGGAACCTCCTTTTTAGTGGTAAACGCAGCTTATTCCTTGCCCTAGGGGAAAGCTCAAGCCCCATGCTTCGCTGTCTCAGAATCATGAACGGGGTCAGGCCTTATATGTTACAGGCCGTACATTGACCCGCCTAATCGTCCGCTCTTGGCGGACCGCTGCCACATTAGGGCCAGCAATAGACCCAAGGCCGGACATTTGAATCGTGGTTCCAGCAGCCATCATGCGCGTCCAGGCAGCGTAGAATTACACGCAAGCAAACACTATTTTGAGATCTCATGCCTGCACAAATTCGCCGGGCTTTACCCGATGATGCGGAGTTGTTACCCCGTATTGAACGCTCCGCTGCTCAAGCATTCCGTTTAATCGATGAATTGAGTTGGCTTGCAGACGCCGCCACCATGACAGTCGATCGTCATAAGCAATTGATCGGGCTATCAACGTGTTGGATTGCTGTCGATGCTGAAGCTCAGCCTCAAGGTTTTCTAAGCGCAGAACGCCACGGCAGGGATCTTCATATCTATGAGTTGTCGGTCAAACAGTCCATGCAGGGCCAGGGGTGGGGACGAAAACTGGTTGAAACGGCGATGGAATATGCGCGAACTAATCAGCTGCGTTCTGTAACGCTAACGACTTTTACACACGTGCCATGGAACGCTCCCTTCTACCGGCGTCTGGGGTTTCAGCATAACGCTGCGGCAGCATTGGATAAGCGTTTGGCAGACATCCTCGCAGAAGAGTATGGCTACGGTTTTGAACCAGGTTGCCGCTGCGCAATGTCATGGCTGGTTCCCCAAACCCCATAGCTTTCACGGATCAACAGCGCCATTCCCTAATGACTGCTCTTGGCCGATTGTTGCCCGTCGTGAGAGGCTCATTTCGACCCATAACGGTCATTTGTTCACCGGCGATTTGCGCTACTGCTCTAAATGTCTTCCGAAGATTTGGCTGCTAAGCAACGTGCCGATTCACACTGCCACAGATGGGTCTCAAAAATCTATGAGACCCTCATTGCCAATGCTTAGTTGTAGCTCAGCGCACCACTATCGGAGCCGTTATCGTCTTGCCGAGTGCGGACTTGACAGTGATGGTCGGGTTTGGTGCCGGCCCGGCTCCAGAGGTCGCCACTAACACTCGCCATTTCGCACCCGTGCCGACTTGCGTGAGCGTGGCCTTGCCCAGATTAAGCGGCCCGGCGGGAGTGGACACGGTCACCGTCACGCTATTGCCGGCAAAACGCGAGGTTGTGCCGGAAATATCCCAGGTGTAGCGATTGTCGGTGCGAACGATGACGAAAGCGCTGGTGACCACCAGAGTCTCGGTGGCTGCTCCCGTGGTGACATTGACGGACACCGTCGCCGGTTCCGACTCAGCGCCCTTGGCATCGCTGGCCTTATAGGTAAAGGTTGCGGTGAACGACGCGGGAACCGAGGCCGGTGGTGTGTAGATCACTCGCAGGCCATCGGTGCTGGCCACGCCCTTGCCGGAGTCCGGTTGCTCCAGACCCACCACTTTAAGTGGCACGTTACCGTCAGGGTCAGTGTCGTTGTCCAACACGTTGATGGTCAGCGGCAGGCTGTTATTGCTGGTGGCGCTGTCGACGTTGGCGATCGGTTTTTGGTTATTGCCGTCCTCGACACGTTTATCTCCAGTGCGGAAGGTCGGCAGCGCAGCGGAATTGACGTAGGTGACGCCGTCCCAGCCAGGCAGGGGTGATGGCATCAGCTGGAACTGACCGGGGTGCTCGACATCCCAACGCAGCAGCATGGACGTGTCCTCGTGCTGGGTGTTGTGGCAATGCTCTAGGTAGGTCCCGGCGAATTCGCGGAAGCGGATCGCGATGTCCACGTCCACCGAACTGTCGATACCCTGGCCGATGAGATAGACGTCCTTGCGTGCCCATTTTTCCCATTCCGGCGGCGCCTTGCCGTCACGGTTGAGGACGATGCCTTCTTCGAAATGCACGTGCACCGGGTGGCTCCAGCCGTTGCCGCCGTTCCTGATTTTCCACACTTCCAGGGTGCCGTCGCCGGAGAATCCCGCAGGGGTCGGACCGGTGGCCAGTTGCGGAGCGGCGCTGATGATTCGAGAGTCCATCTGGAAGCCTAAACCGCCGTCGGTCTTGATCGTCCAGGGTTCTTCGTCGGTGCCGTCGGAGCGACCGAAGATGAACTCGCGATGCCGCGCCGCCTTGAGTGTGGCCTGCACCGTCGGGTCGTCACGATTAAGGGTCAGAGGGATCATGCTTTTACCCACCGGCTTGCCCGGCTTGGCGGGTTCGAAGTCGGCGGGGTTCATGCTCACGTCTTGGCCGGCATAAGGCTGGACCACCATCTGCATGAACTTGCCCACCACCGGGTCGCCGGCGTCCCATTGCAACCCGTTACTACCCTGCTTGAGCACCGCCTTATACTTGCCGGACAGTACATCGGCCAGGCTCAGCGGCAGACTTTCCGGACCTTTGCCGTTCTGGTGCTCCATCAGGTTGACGAAGTACAACTTGTCGCCGGTGCTGATGCCGTATTTTGAGAAGTTGACGATTATATCGAAGCGCTCGGCAATGCCCAGGGTGGGCAGGATGGCGTTGTGGTCCTGCACGTCGCCGTCACCGTCCAGGTCCATGCTGCCGTCGAACGGCACGGCGTGTTCCATGAGGTTGCCGTCGTTAGCGATCATGTGGAACGGTACGCGGGTGTAAGACAGGCCGGAACCGGTCGGGCCGGGGAATTCGCCACCGGTGCCGACGATTTCACGCACCAGCGCGATCCTGAAGAACCGTGACACCGAGCCATTGAGAATGCGGAACCGATAGCTGCGCGCCCGCACCTTCAGGCGCGGCTGATACTGCCAGTTGACCAGGATCTGGTCGCCGAGAAAGCCATCGGTGTTGAACGGGTTGAACCACAGTTGACCATTGGCGTCCCAGGCCTTGTCGGCCACCGTCAAGTTCACATCGTAGTCGCGGTTGCCCCAGGGCAATGCGGAACCGCTGGGCAGGCGCAGGTTGACGCCGTCTTCCAGCGCTTCGTTGCCACGATCCAGGGCGCTATAGTAGTTCATCATCGTCGCGTTGCCCTTGTAGACGTTCTGGGCGGTGAAATCGAGCATGTGGTCGTGGAACCAGTGGGTGCTCATGGTCTCGCGCCAGTCGCCACGGATCTTGATGCTGCCGTTGTTGCACGTCTTCAGGCCGGGAGTGGCATCGTTGACGTACAGGGTTTCACCCGGAGCGCAGGGGAACGCCGCGCGCGGATCCTGAGCGCTGGTGTTGATGGTGTCGTAACCGGCCAGTTGCAGCGGCCAGCGATAGTCGTAGTATTGCCCCGGAAAGAAAAACGCATTGGCAAAGCCGTCGCTTTCGGCCGGGGAGTGGCCGTTGTGTTCGTGGGTGCTGAGAGTGTGCAGGCCGAAACCCATGTTGGCCGCGGGATCGATCGGCAGGGCGTTGTAGTGGCGCATCAGCACCGGTTGGCCGTACCGCACCATCAGCAGTTTGGGCGGAAAGGTGCCGTCGAAGGTCCAGAGTGCCTTGTGGTTCTGAATCGGCATGTTGGGGTGAAAACGGGTATCGATACCTTTGGTGGTGCCCGCGATGATCGGGGTGTCCGAGGTCTGGTTGTAGAGCCCGCCAGGTCCGAACTCACCGACGGCGTAGTTGTGTAATTGCCGGCGGTCGCGCATGCCGCCGTTAAGCTTGGCGCCCGCTTGAGCGGTCTTGAAGGCGACCTGCGGGTAGAACTCGTTCCAGCGTTGATGTGACCAGCCTTTTCCTGGCGGACGACCTTCGGCCGGCGAGCCGACCGGATGGCGGTTGAGGAAGGCTTCGATCTGCGCTTTCCACGGGTTGCGGTCCAACACGTTAGAAAACTGCGAAGGAAACGGGTACAGCCCCGGCTGGCGCATGAAGGCTTCCAGCGCTGCGGCTGAGGGGCCGCTGCGCGCGATGCTGTTCGGGTCTTGCGCAGGCGCCGGGCCGGCAAGAGGCACAGGGAAGGTCAGCGGCGGTGCCGGCAGGGTCGGGTCGAGTTTTTCCGTGCCGAATTCTTCGAACAACAGCAGTTGCTGAGTGTACGGCAGGGCCCCGAACAATGGGCTGGGCTTGCCGTTGGTGGGGATCTTGAAGGATGTCTGCAGGTTTGGCGGCAGCACGTTGTCGGTCGTTGGCGTGGTGCGGGTGCCGTACACGCCATTGGGCAGGGCGTAGGCGCCCTGATTGGCGGGTGGCATGGCCTCTATGGCATCCAGCGCGGCCTTGGGGTCGGCCGGCGGGTTGGTAAACGCCGAGGGGTCTGTCGGTGGTGGCGGGCCGAAATCATCCAGCGGCGCGGCTTCTACCGTGGTCAGAGTAAGGAACATCGCACAAGACAGGCTTGATTTGTGCAGCAAACCGAAGGAATCGAAAGATGGAGTCGCGCGTTTCAATTTTTTCACCCCTCGCGTGATGTCCCGTAGTCTCCCTACCGGGACGACAGCTGTTGCGGGTACCAAGGAGGATGTGCAACTTATAAGCCACTGCCATAGGGCGAAGAAAAAGTTCAATTTAATTAACGAGCTGTTTATGTGTGTTTTAAGCCGGAGAAGCGTGAATGGGGAAAATTCCTCAAGTTTGGTGGTAAACGCCTGGCGAGGCGGGTGTAGTGCCCCATTTATGGAGATAGTAGCGCCCAGTTTCACCCACCGCTTGGGATAGGGCTGCTTGCTCTGAGGTGACATGGATTTGACTGGTCGAGAAGGGCTGCTTTTGGCCCAGAGTGTGTAAAAACGCTCTGACCTCATCGTCTTGGAACATCGATCTTTGTTGGCTGAGCGATCGCATGGTCAATGCGGCGGCGTCGCATCGGTCGCGACCTGGAACACGTTAACGCTGTTTTTACAGCCTCTGGGATGGGCCAAAATCAGCCTTTTTTACGCCGACAGCGCCTTCATCAAACCGTTAGCACCCATGATTTTCATCACCCGTTTCATGTTGTAGGCGAGCACGTTCAAACTCATCTCCGCACTTACCCCGACCAGCTTTCGCGTCAGGAAGTGCGTTGCACCCATCCATTGTTTGAGCGTCCTGAAGGGATGCTCAACAGTCCGTTTTCGGACTCGCATCATCTCTGGTGCTTTGCTCAGCCGAAGCTGCATCTCCTCCAATACGTCTTCATACTCCCAGCGTCGAACTCGTCGTTCCGTGCTCGGTGTGCACTGCGATTTCAACGCGCAGCCCCGGCATTTCGAACTCCAGTAACGATGCATCTTCAGGCCTTTTTCAACGTAGGAATAGTGCCAGTTCAGTGCCTCTCCAGCCGGGCAAATGTATTCGTTTTTTGCCTCGTCATAGATGAAGGCATCGTTATTGAAACGCCCGTCAGCCTTGGCTCCAGAGGTCATCGGCTTGGGCACATAGGCGGTGATGCCGGCATCGTGACAAGCCAGGATTTGTTCACTTTTGAAGTAACCTCGGTCGGCTCGACTGGATGCGGTTGAGATAACCGTAGATGTAGATCTTCAGCAAGATCGCGGGGTGGTAAGCAGGCCGGCCAGTATCGGCTGGAATGGCACCTTCAAAGCCCAGATTGACCAGGTCGAGTTCGTCGACAAAGACGTCGACTACGCGCACCGGATTGGTATCGCTGACGTAGTCGTCGAGGCTCTCGGGAAGCAAGGTGCCTTGGCCTCGATGTTCACCTTGGATAAAGCGCTTCATGGGCGATCCCTGCGATGAAATCCTCAGAAATCATAACAAGTGTTCGCGAAGGTGTTTTTTACACACTCTGGGCCGTTCTCTGCCGGTCGTCATTCCCTTGTGCGCTGGTCAAGTCGGATGCAAATGACTGGTTAGTGGAGATGCAGATGGGGGGCAATTCCGTGCAACTTCGTAGCTGTGTTGCATTGTCGGTTAATTCCACAGAAAGCTGACGCATCAAGTAACTCACCTTCGTTCCAAGAAGATCTTTCTAATGAAAACAAGACAGCCAATTTGTCCGTTATCGGTCACTAGTTTTTCGCCTCAAAGTCGACGAATGTCGGGCTTCGAACTACCCGTGCAATCATTTTGGCCGGAAGAACCTATGCTGGGGGACAGAAATGAGCGATTGAGCGAGTTTGACCACATCATGTCGATCTTGCGCGTTATGAGATGCGACCAAAAGCCCAGCCGCCCGCTGGGCTTTTTACTGCCCGCTCATCTGCTCAGTCGCACACTTTTCACCTGCCAACTTCAAACTATTACGGCCCAGAAAAGCTGCACCTCATTGGTGAGGTGGGTATGTCTACCGATTCGAGTTTTCAAGACCAAATACAAGGCTCTGTTCCATCCAAGCCTGAGCCAGGTTCAGATGAGCCGACGCTAGATCCAGACGATCCGAACAAATACGATCCGTTGACAAATCCAAGCGATGATCGTCCAGTAGACTGGAAGGATCCTGGTGAGAGGACTACCCCAGAGGCGGATGAACAGACACCGCTTTCAGACGATAGGAGATAGGAGAGAAAGCCCGGCCAGTGAGCAGGGTTTTCTTCTCTCCGTTCATCCACTGCGCTGCACTTGTAACGCTTTGCCGTTTCTCATGTACAAGCACGGACATCCCGCGCATCAGTACGGAGCTTCAGCATGGACATTGACGAGAACGCACCTGGCAACAAATCTCAGCAGCCCGAAACGCGCACGACGGACAACGAGACCGGCCATGACCCAAAGAGGGATGAGTCCGAAGTTCCGCTGCCTCCGAACGACGAGACTCCTGTCGACGAAGACATGACTGACGTGGATGCAAATAACTCGGTGTCGAGTGAGCATCCAGAAGCTGGGCAGAGCGGTCGAGTCGATAACCCTGACGCCGACCCACAGATAAACGATCAGGACGGAAACGATACGGAAGCTCGCGGTATGCCTGCGAGTGACCCTGAATCAGGTGCCTGAATTTGTTCGGATGATTTCCGATGCCCGCTCAACGCGGGCTTTTTTACGCCTCGAATTTACCTGTAGCGCCAAGGCAGCCCTTGGGAAGACATGGACGTCGATAGCCGGGGGCATCCATAAACCGGATGAACCTCGGCGGGATGCTGCTGGCCTTAGCCGCAGTGGCGTTTGCCATGGGAAATGCTTCATGCCGCGCGTGGCGGCAGAAGGTGGTTTAAGACTTGATGGCAATCGCCATTCGCGGTTGTACTTGGCCCAGTTGAAGCACTGCCCCTCGACATCGTCGAATGACTCCCAGTCGGCGGGCTCTTTCGTTTCTGGCAGCGTGATGACCAATCGGGATCGCTTGAACCAGTACAGGCCCTTGCGATCTTCGGCACGCTGTAGCTGTCGCCCAAGCGCTGTTGCGTGATGAACGATGCCAGCATGCTGCCGTTGTCCTCGCCGTAGGCCTGCTCGAACTGCTCCTGCGTTGTTTGAGTCATAGCGAATTCCTCCCCGCCGTTCACCGGCAGGCTGGTTGAGTTGTGGAAATCAGATAAAGGGTTAAAGCAGGTCAAGCAGCTGGGCTAAGGTTTTATGGTTCGCCTCGCCAGTTGCGTTACACACGCTCTCCCCTGAGGTAGCTGACGGGGTGAACAATTATCTTTGCCCCCTGTAGCAATACACGTAGGCGAGCTAGGCGAGGGCGATCATGGGGTTGGCTGCTTGCGAAAGCCGGCGTCGTAGAGCGAGCCAAATCTTTCGCGCCAAGGATTTCCCACGCAGTTTGTTGCAAACAGCATTTCTTCGATGGCCTTCTCCCGCTCTTCCGCCACGATCTGCTCTGGCGTGCGGATTGAGCGGAATTCATGGGAGCCAGTTTGTCCCCAGCGGCCATTCTCCATATCAAAAAATACGGTTTACCGCGAACCGCAAAAATGGTCACCTTGTTCCATTGAAGGTAATGGCTCATGCAGCCTTTCACTTCACACACCGTCCCAACAGGCGGCAGGCCTTCGCCCGTCCACGGAACTGCAGTTTCTTCAGACATACAGAATCCTTTACCGCTATAGCAGCTGACTTTGAAGGGGGAGGGAGTGGGAAGTATTCCCGTACCAAGTATGTCAATAAGCCACTATGCGAGAAGGATCGATGTTGATAAAATCTGACCACTTGCTCAACTTTGGCTCTTTGCCAGGCACGGATTGCTAGGCTGAAGTTGGGCGAGCCTCTTTGGTCTGTCATCGGCGCGATGGGCAGACGCTTTTCATTCCATCACTGGGACTGTCTACCGGAATACAGGAAGGGCGCCAGCCTGCTCGCGCACAGCATTCATTCCCTCTCGTCGTAACCCCAGATGTTACTGTCGTTGAAACGCTCAGGTCCGAGATGACCAGGGTGTAGAGGTTCGCCGGTGCAGATGTAGTCCCGGAACGCTTTGACCACATCCTTCAGCGTTCCGCCATGGCTGAAGCCGCGCCACCGTCCACCCCACACCGTGTCATGGGTGAAAACACGCTTGCCGCTGTAGTCGTCGATGAACCAGACCTTGCCGCGGCGATCGACTTCTATGCTGGCGTACCGATTAACCGTCTGGCTGTAGAAGAACCGGCGGCCGTGGTCGGCGATGATCTGGATCGCTTGAAAGACTGCTCGGCGCGCTGGCGCTTCAGCGTGAGTTTGTTTTCTGTGGGCATGTGGCGTCCTATGCCGGGCGATGCCCGGGCGTTGGAAGGTGGTGGCAGGTCAGCTATATTTCAGCGATAAAAAAAGAAGAGGTGCGTTATGCCCTGTCCAATTTGCAGGAATATGGATGCGGTAGAGGATCTATCATTTGGTGGCGGTAAGCGTTTCCACTGCGTGCCATGCGGTGGTTTTTTCCGGATTTCAACCACTTTAGATGCGCTGGCAGAGGGAAAGTTATTTGACGTTGATCGCACAAGAGATCGCCTTGATAGGCAGCGTGATCCTAAAAAGCGACAACCATTGAATCCAAATAGTCTTCAGTATTTAGAGCCTTTACTCAGCGTTGAAGACAATGACCTGCTCATTGAAACGGATTGTGCCAGCCAACAACTGGTACGACCGAGGTAATGCGTAAGACTTTAGAGCATTAGGTGAGGGATGGTCAGGCAGCCTTGCGCTGATTCAGCACCTGCTGGCGCGCAGCTGATCAGCGCGGCGTCCGAATGGCGCGTCATGATGGTTTGCGTACGATCACATCTCTGCGAAGCAAACATACAAAACTTGCGACAGCGATAGTGTCGTGAGATCAATCGCAAGGGCGCGCTATTTGATCTGCACAATAACCGGACCTTCCGTTACGATCGGCGGGTTCGCGTGGATATCCGAGGCATTTTTCTGAATCCAGTCACGCGCGACTTCCAAGCTCGCATCGCTGCCGGCCTTGTCCGTGCAAACAGTCACCGACGTACCACCATCACCAGTATTCAACAGTGTGTAGCTTACGAGGCTAGGCACTGTCCGCAGGGTAGCTTCGACGTCGGCTTTGCGCTCTTCTAAACGCTCGAAAAGCTGCTTTGCTCCAGCACCCAAGTAGGTTCTTATAACCGCATACATAGTTGTCTCCTTTGGGAGTACCGTCTTGATGCCAATCCAGATCCGCTGATGGCCGCGATCACTCAGGTTTCAGTTCGACCCGATTTATCAAGCTTAGCCAAACACCGGCGACAAGCGAAACGGAACGATCACCGGCCACTTTTAGCCGATTTCTGCCTGTCGCGAAGAGCCTCAACGGGCTCCTGAAAATAGATTTTTCCTCTACCGCGTCACTCATTTGCCTCGAGCTTGCTCTTGATTGCGCCGCGATGGTCCCGACCTTGGAGGAAAGGTTATTCCGGTAAGGGGTAATGTTTTTCCGGTAGCGCCACACGTTTGTGCGTATGTTGGCGCGGATACCCAACTGATGATGTTCGAGTGATGACGAAGGCGGCGGTGGAGGCTGTTGATCGTGTATTCCGACCAGGGTTCAAGTACAGCAAAGCAGAGGTGCTCTTGCTCAGCCTTTGCCAGAAAGGCGAGTTTACCGATGACCTGTTTTCAATCTTGCAGCAGTCGCGACTGAGAAAGTCATGGGCGTGCTGGATTCCATCAATGAGCGATGGGGGAGGGGAACACTGCGCTTGGCGAGTGTGCCAACCAATCCTGATTGGGGGATGCGCCGGGAGATGATGAGCCAGAGCTTTACGACGCGGGTTGATCAACTGTGGACGGTGTACTGCAAGTGATATGAGCGTCGCCACTGACAGAGGCGTTCTCGGAGACGGCAAAACTGAATTATCCCAAATTATGGCTCAGCCATAATTATTGCTGAGCCATAATTTCTAACTTCAAAAAGCCCCAGTAATCCGAGCAACACGCCGTCATCCAAATAGGCGGAAATTCCTGCTGTTGCTGCGACGTCGAACAGCAGATAAGGTTGCGTCATGCATGATCCTCGTATCCCCATCATCACTTCTGCGAACCGCGTTCAGAGCAAGACCGCGCCGGTGCTGACTGAACCGATGGACGCTCATCTCTCCGTGTCCCGAACTCTCGAACTCTCGAACTATTGGCTGCTGACATGAATGCGTATCCGGAGCGCTTGGTGCCTGTGGATACATGTTTGGTCACCCGCATAGTTTCGCTAGTCGGCCAGGCTGATGTTGACCTAAATACGCCGCTCTTGGCGGAGGACGAATAAATCAGGGCAGCGAACCTCGACTTGCATACACGGGGCTCCCTGACTCTAAATTCAAATTGTGGTTTTTGGTGTATTGTTAGGTGACTAACTACCTAGAGAACGACCATGTCCAAGCTCGTAGAATTCCGCCAACTAGAAAAGCACCTCGCCGAACAGCTTCAAGCTCTCGAAGCCCTGAAAGGCGACGTCGGCCTTAAAAAAGAAATCGAATTTGAAACGAAACTGCGCGCATTGCTTGCCGAGTACGGTTACAGCTTGCCGAACGTGATCAACCTGCTTGATCCGAAGTCCGGCCGTCGCGCACCAGCAGCCGAGCCCAAGACCAGTACTCGTAAGCCACGTCAATTGAAGGTCTACAAAAATCCGCACACTGGCGAAGTCGTCGAAACCAAGGGCGGCAATCACAAAACGCTGAAGGAATGGAAGGCAGAGCACGGCTCGGAAGCTGTCGAGTCCTGGCTGACCAAGTGAGTTTGGTTTGAGTACAAAGGGCCCTTCGAGGGCCCTTTTTGTTGAACACGATGTACTATCGCAATGGCTTTTTGCCGCGATCGGTATGTTCTGGGGCATGCTGGCAGCGTAAAAAGCATCTTTCTGAAATTTAATCGGTTGATTCAGTCATTACCGGTGATTGGATCTCCGTTCATTAACATGAATCTCACGGTGCTCATGACGCCAGAGTGACCCGACCTAATGCAATTTTTCACACGGAGAATTCCAGAATGGCAGCGCATCATAAAGAGAAACACTCAATAGACAACATTGGTTGGCTGCGCGCTGCCGTATTGGGGGCCAATGACGGAATCGTTTCAACTTCAAGTCTGATTCTGGGCGTAGCCACCTCTCACGCAACTCACAACAGCATCCTTATAGCGGGTGTCTCTGCTCTCGTCGCCGGTGCTATGTCGATGGCTACCGGAGAGTACGTTTCCGTGCAGTCCCAAGCCGACACGGAAGCGGCTGCCCTAGAGACGGAGCGAATTGAGATTCAGGAAAATCCGAAGGGCGAGAATCGTGAACTGACAGGAATTTATGTTGAGCGAGGACTTGAGGTGCCGCTTGCAAAAGAAGTCGCGACTAAACTAATGGATCACGACGCCTTGGGGGCGCATGCCCGAGATGAGTTGGGAATCACCGATGCGATGAGTGCAAAGCCATTACAGGCTGCTCTTGCATCTGCGCTAAGCTTTGCCGTAGGTGCGGCACTACCATTACTCGTGGTCGTAGTAGTTCCACAAGAACATCTCATCCCAGTCATCGTCGTCGCGTCGTTGGTCTTCCTTGCTATCCTTGGCGGCTTGGCGGCCAAGGTCGGCGGGGCGAATATTAAAAATGGGGTTTTACGTGTGACTTTTTGGAGTGCGCTTTCGATGGCGGTGGCAGCAGGAGTCGGTACCCTGTTGGGAACTACAGTATAAAACGCGGAGAGGGTTCCAGAATTAAATTCTTGATGGTGAGAGTGGGCCTTTATACAAGGATGGAACAGGGTTTATATATTTGAAGGTAAGAGAAAAGCAGCGCTGCCCCCACACACCTTTATCCGATAGTATACCGCCGGTTTTTTCTTCTGTTTTCTTTAGCTTTTTAATCCCACAGGATTGAAAGCTGGAACAGGAGCTGAAACTGAAACGCAGGCCTTGGGGGCCCAAGGGGAATCGCATTACTTACAGCCGTGGGCCGCTGCTTATGCTTTGAATACAAAATACCGTCAGTTTTTTCAAAAAAATCCACATATTGCTATTCATCGGTTTTATTTCGTTTTTACCATTATATGTTGTGTTTTCGGCGGGTGGGGTGATGTGAGAATCAATTGGAGCTAGAGTCAGAGCTGGAAGCGACGGTCTGGGCAGTAGCATTGCGTGCCTACGGTGCATCGCTTCATCAGGTACTTGGGCAAGCGTTGGCGCAATACAAAAGACAACCTGGGTTGGACGAGCTGACGCGCTTGCACCCGAGCACAGGGGGTCAAGCTGGCGTCCGCGCACTTGGTTGTGCTCTCTCCAAAGAGATGCCGAACTGGGGCGATCGGCACCGTGATGACTACATCGAGATCCGGCGCCGGCTTCGTTGGCATATTGCCCGTCACCTGCACCTACCTGAACTACACGCCAAGAGCGATAAGGGCAATAGCGTCCACTTATTTTAAAGTGGACGTCATCGCCCTCACCGAAGCCACAAAATGGCTATCACATGTTCAACGACATTGGCTTTTCTCCTCCGTCCGGGAGGCCGAAACGACCTCTGACGAAGTTCAGGAAAGCTCCATATGGTCGTCCCAGAGTTAGCATAATTACCGTCACACCAAGCGATCCATACAGCAGTTCTTCGCCGTTAGCCCCGCAGATTGCCAATATGGCTGCATAGATTGGTACCTGGAAGCTTACGAGAGCGAGCGAGCCCCACAAGATATGGGAACTTCGACTCGTGCTGGAAAATCTCATGAACCAGTCTCGCCAAAGCCCATATGGGCGGCCAGTCAGAACCATAAGCCCGGCACCTAGAAGTCGGGTATGAAGCACCTGCTCCCAAGCCATCCCCGCAATGAGCCGCTCGTTAAGGATGCCTGTAACGGTAAAAAATAGGATCAACGCGACAGTATCCGCAGCGAAAGATCGCCACCTATCGCTTCGATCTTCAGTTGAATAAGACAAATCGCTTACCTCCTGCCTCGTTTAGAGCGCTATGTCCGAAGAACTGGGCTTCAAGCCCCGATCCCAATTCGCTGTGACAAGTCGCCAGGTATTTTTGAATAATAGTGGTGACCTACACTGCATCGAACGGTTCAATAGGCCCGACTCGCAAGCTGTATGCTGACGTGTTGATTCAAGACATAGGTAGAGGACAGCAATGAGGATCATGGGAAGAGTCGAGATCGAGACAGTCATTGACGTCTTGTGATGCATGCAGCAGTTCCACGTGTTCTGAGAATGGCGGACTTCAATACGCCAGCCTTCACGCTCACTGGGGTTATGGCACCAGACATGACGGCGAGCGGTATGAGCTGCATCTCTGTGAGGACTGCTTCTTCAAGACTATTGCTTACCTCAAGCAGGAACGGCGGACCGAGAATTTGTTCAGCGACAAAGCTGCTGATGCCCCTGATGATTTTGGCTTGGTCGCAAGGGACGATTTCTTCGGAGACCAGGGGAATCTTTAGGCCGTCCATTGTTTATCCGTCCGCGTACCACTCCCGAACAACAAGCACTTAGGGAAAGCGTCTGCTCTTGGCCGTTTCTGCCTTCGGTGACCGACTGAAAACGGCCAAAAGGAGTCGCTAGCAACTGACCCCTAATGGACATAAGCTGGGCTGGATCGTCAAAATGTTTGACCGAAGCTAGCTGCCTTGTATTGGACTGATGATCACAGCAGTTGGAGGATTAAATGACGATGCCATTTGAACGGACCAGATCTGTCGCACAAACTCATGCTTTCCTGACGGATCTTGCATGCGATACGGAAGTGCCCGAGCGCATTAGACAGAACGCTCAATTCCTTTTGCGTCATTTTCCCACTAAGCGCGACGTTCTACTGGCTGGCCGAATTGAAGAGGAAGCAAGAAAACGAGGCTTAGGCGCATTTAGTACTGTGTTTAGCTCCTCAACTGAAGACTGGTAGTCGCCCGTGATAACAGGCAGCTAACGATGGGTAGGCTTTGGGTCGTTTTCAGCCAGTCGTGGTAGGCAGAAAACGACCCATAGCTGCCTGTCAGCACAGGCAGTAATCGGTGAGAAGCGGCACTCTTAAGCAGTACGTAGTAGCATCGATACACTTCCAGCTCACTATTCATGAACGGATTCGAAATTGCGCAAGTCTTTGTTTGCTCTATGCCTCAGTCTCGTGGCATTTGTTATTGTTTCCTTCGTTGTCACGCTATGGCGAAGCCCTTACAGCCTCACTGTCTTGATCGCCTCAGCCTATGAGGAGGGTTTGATAGTTGGCCGTAACCCGGGCAAAGCCGCAGACTGGTATTTAAGCGCAGCAGAAAAAGGAGACCGTGTCGGGCAGTACAAGCTCGGCATCATTTAATATTACGGTCGAGGTATCGACGTTGACCGACCTAAGGGGCTTAAGTGGATAACTGAGTCGGCCGATCACGGGAACGCAGACGCACAATATTTTATGGGGGTCGCAAGTATCGCGGGCCTTGATATGCCGACTGACTTTGCCCAAGCTGCGACATGGTTCAGCAAGGCAGCAGAGCTAGATCATGCCAAAGCTCAACGACAACTCGCAACCCTTTATTACAAAGGTAACGGCGTTAAGGTAAACGACCAGCAGGCGTTCAACTGGGCTAGCAAAGCAGGCGCTCAAGGCGACGCCGAGGCTCTGACGCTACTGGGTACCCTCTATTTTTTTGGTAAAGGGATTCCAGCAGACCCTCAACACGCCGTGAAACTGCTCACCCAAGCGGCCAATGCCGGCGATAGCCTTGCATTCGAACTCTTGGGAGCGGCCACTTTACAGGGCACTGGCACCCCCAAACACGTACCTACCGCCTTGCATTGGTATACCCGCGCTGCCGACCAGGGCCGAGTCAGCGCCCAGTACGTCCTCGGCTATCTCTACAGTAGTGGCGGTGATGTGCCAGTGAACTATCCACTGGCGAATCGCTGGTTGTTACAGGCTGCCGCTCAAGGAAACGCTATGGCGCTCATTACCCTCGCCGTTCATCTTGATAATGGGAAGGGCTTCCAACGTGACAAGCTCAAGGCTTGCGGATTATTGCGTGTGGCGCTCAAACAGACGCTGCCGAGCGATATTGCAGACCCCATGCGCATGCAGCTTGAGAAGGAAGAGAAAACGCTTTCACCGCAGCAACTGGCTGAGACATTGGCTCTGGAAAAACTCTACTCAAGCCCGGCGGGTCTCAGGGCGCTGCAAGGTGATCTGACAAGCGAACAGTAATTAGCGACGGCCGCTCAGCCATGTGCTAGTTCACTAGCGGTCATATAAGGAGTGATCAGGTATATGCCTGTGTTTCCGTGGACAAAGAGCCACAAATATCTGCTTCCTATCGATTGCCGTCATTTGTTAAAGGCAGAAACGACCCTAAGCTGACATCAGGCGATGGATGCTCTTGGCCAATAGCCGTGATTAAGCAACCAGCGTAATCTTTCGGCCTTCTCGCACAATTGAGGCAAGCAACAGATGACGGAACAGCTTTGCGTTGTATTCATTCCGGCGCTTTCGGTGGCTTTGCAAAGCGCCGAAAAGAACAAAGGCTCCCCACTTACAGAGTCCGAGGCACTCAAAATCCGTGATCAAGCGACGTGTGTTGCAGTTCCATTCGACGTCGCCCTGGATATGGAGAACGAACGTGGTTTCCGGGACTTAGTTGCCGAGGATTGCTGGAATGAATGGCAGCGACTGCGGCTTTCAATGAAGAAATGACCCCTCTGAATTGCACCAATACTCAGTCATAAGATGCAGTCTTCACCTGCCCATTGCTGCCGAAATGAGAGGCAGCTTTTGGCCGTTTTTTGACTATCGCCACCGGCCGCAATGGGTCGGATAGCGACCACCAGCTATTGTGACAAATCCACCCTTGTCCTCCCCTCAACGTGGAGGATGTGCCATGAACACGATTGCTACAAACCACCATCAGCCTTGGAACAAGGGAAAGCTTGTCGGGCAGAAAGCTCCGCTTCGAGTCAGAGATATCTGGGCTATTCGCGTAAGACTTCAGCTTGCTGAGAAGACCCGTGATTTGGCGCTCTTCAACTTGGCCATCGATAGCAAGTTGCGTGCCTGTGACTTAACCAAGTTGCGAGTCCGAGATATTGCCCATGGGGAGCATGTGTCATCACGGGCCATCGTGATGCAGCAGAAAACTCAGCACCCAGTGCAATGTGAAATCACTGAGCAAACCCGAACAGTTTTAGAGGCGTGGATGCATCAGGCGCGTCTCCGCAGCGAGGATTTCTTGTTCCCGAGCCGGTTGCACGCCTCAGATCATCTTTCCACCAGGCAATACGCTCGAATAGTCAAAGCGTGGGTGACAGCCATTGGCCTTGATCCAACCATGTACGGTACCCACACGCTACGGAGAACTAAGGCTTCGTTGATCTATCGCAGGACGAAGAACCTGAGAGCCGTCCAACTTCTGCTTGGTCATACGAAGCTTGAAAGCACTGTCAGATACCTGGGAATCGAGGTCGATGATGCCTTGGAAATGGCGGAGCAGACGGAAGTTTGACCATTCACTGCGACGGTCGTGTTAGACCGTCGCTATCCGTCCCTAGCTGCCAGTCAATTGTGTCTACAAAATCAGGGGCCATTCAAATCAGAGGGAAGTCTTGCGCTGAGTACTCTACGACTGGCGTATTCTCAAAATGGAATCTGTGATGGCTTGAGCATTAGTGTCCAGCGTTTCCATGGCCGACATCGCATTTGCGGCGACACTGCCTACCCCGTTTTCTGAGAGCCACTTGGTTATTTCTTCTATCGCAGCACTTAGGGCGTGCTGGTTGTGGAGGAGCAGTGTCAGAGCGTCCGCTGTGGCGATCTTGCAGTCTGAGTTATCTGGCATGATGGTCGTCCTTGAAAAATGATGCCGGAAGCCTAGCTCATCTCGCCGTTGGCTGAGACTGGTGGCTAATTGCCCAGAGCTACCCAATTGTTTGCATACGACCTGACAGTCCTTTGAAACAAACTTGATTAGCACGCCCCCTGGTTATGACCGGCAGAGGTCGACCCAGAGCGGCCCCTCAAGTGCCGGGCGAGCATTTAGGAAAGCTTGTGCAATTCAGTTCGCGGGCACCGTGATCACAGGCGCCAGTTTCGGCAAGAGAGAACAATACGAGAATGAACAGGAATTCGGATTTGGATCTCATATCGCGGTAGGAGCTAGTCATTGAGTGCAACGCGCGCTCACTATTTTCCCGTTGCTGTTGCACCAGGAGGCGCGAATCCGGGCGGCACTTTGAGCCACGGGAAGCCCTGCACCGCCATGTCATAACCGGTGTCGTAGAGCTTGCGCATATACTCGTTATCGAACTCTTCCTTGTGGGGGAAGTTGAAGCTCGACGGTATGAACCCGAGGTTGAAGTCCACACCGTCGCGCTGGGTGGTCGCATAGATCCGGTACAGGTCGCCGATGCCCTGGCTGTGGATCAACGAGGCGACCGCGCGCCCAGCGATGCTCATGGTGCTGCGCTCGACCTGCGCCCAGTCCGGATCGAGTCGCGAGTTGCGTATCACGTAGAGTCTGCGCTCGCGGGTGAACCCTACTTTTGCCGCGTCCTCATTGATACGCATCCCGGCCGGATAAGCGAAAACCTGCGCCATGATGCCACCGTCCACGTGCATTTCCTGATAGGTTTTACCGTCGACTTCCACATCGATCATCATTGGCGGAAATCCTCCCGGAATCGAGGCGGATGCGATCATGATTTTCACGAAAAGGTCCAACGCCTCAGGACCACCATAGGTCGCGATTTTCCCCATGTCCCAGATAATGGGGCGTCGCGCATCGAGATCGGCGGTGGCGATCAACAGAAAGCGGCCCTTTGCGTACTCGGCGGCGATCTCCTTGAGCATGACATCGGTCACCGATTTGCGCGTCAGCTCCAACAGCGGTGCGTTGTCCGACATCGCATCGCCCAAAACGCCTGCGAAAAAGCTGCGATGCAAAATGACGTCTTTGGGCGATAAGGTGGTATAGACCCTCTTCAGCTCCGCGTCGTACTTCGGCCCAAGAAAGGCGAACGGCGCAATCAGTGCGCCCGTGCTGATGCCGGTAACGAGTTTGAATTCAGGGCGCGTTCCTTTAGCCGTCCAGCCATTCATCAATCCCGCGGTAAACGCGCCATTGTCACCACCGCCTGAAATGGCGAGAAATACCGCTGGCGGTAGGGGCCCCTTGTGCCCCCGCTTCACGAGATATGCCTGTTCCCGCCGTAGCGCGTCAATCGCGACTCAGGTCAGCTCTGTCATGTCTCCGCCGGCGACATAACGCACCCCGGGCATGCCTGGGATCTCCGCTCTCGCCGTCAACTCGGACGGCACCGCGGATAAGCGCGGCGGCGCCATGGCGCAACCTTGCATCAGTACAAGCAGGGCCACAATCAGGCTGGTGATTTTCATAGTCATCTATCGCTCGAAAAATTTCGATCCGCTTGCCCGTGGCGTCATTCCATCATCCGTGTAGCATCCAATGGCGTCTGCTGGGTTGATCAACGATCGTGTAGAGGTGTCGACAGCTTCGAAGCGATTGGTTTCCTGAAGTCGAGTAGTCATTCCAAATACGTCCTAATCGCTTGCAATAGTTGGAACGATAGCACTGCTGAACCGCTCCGTTATTGCGCAACCTCCAGATCGAGCACATCCAGCTTGATCCGGGTGATAAAGGCGGATATCTGAATCACCCACGTTTCTGTGGACCGCATTGAGCGGCAACAAGGTGCAGCAAGAGCAGATAGCCTGGGATTTCTCGGGCGGAATCGACAGGCAGCTTCTGGCCGAGGCTGTGTGAAAACGCAGGCTCTGATTTGAACACCGCGTTTCTACGTAAGTATCTATGACCATTCGGCTAGTGAGCAGACCTGGATTTTGCGTAGAAGCGAGATATTTGCTCTGCTTTTTAACGCTTCAACTGCTCGGCTGCGTTTTCACACAGCCTGGGCCGATGCCTGCCTGTCACAAATGGCAGGTAACAACCAGCATCAGACAAATGTCTCACGAACGCATGAATGGAATGCAGCGTAAGTCCTGAGTTTCAAAGCCCTCCGCCGAAGCGGTACTGCCAGACTATGCCAATGGCATCGAATTCACTGCCCGTACGGGTATACCCGCCCTTGCTTGCATTCAACTTTAGCGAGTGGTTCCGGTTCAACGGCAGCGAAAGGGTGCATCCGTAGCGCGTATTTTCCTGAAAATCGTGGTTACCGACCCCATCGACCGAGCTACTCCCGCCAGCGAAGTAGGTCGTATCCAGCGCAGCCCAGACACCGTTGCTGAAGGCATAAATAAGATGACCCTGTACCTGGTAAATCGGATTCTGGGAAAGTGTGTGGTTGCCAAGGAACTTGTCATTGTCGGTGTAAAAGGTTCCGGCGCCGGTTAATTCCAGGGTCACTGGCCCCAAGCGCTTGGAAATCCCGAGTTCAGGCTTGAATGACCAGCGGTTGTTGCCGAGATTTACCAGCTTACTAGCGTCGTATTGGCCGAGTGGCGCCGTGATCGCCAGGCTGGCGCCGATAATCACATCCTGTTGATAGCTGGGGAATTCAGCCAAGGACATCGCCGGGGCGCCATATAAGTTGACCGAAAACCGGAATCTTGGATCGATCAACCCAGTAACATTACGCTCCTTGGGTTCACCGGCGAACAGAGCAGAGCCCGTCAATCTTGCCTCAGGCACGATGATATCGAACTTCCCGGAGCGGCCCCAGACGTCCAGAGATCTGGCAAAGGCAAACACGACAGTCTTTATGTTGAGCTTGGCATCTTGGAGCGGGATTGAGGGGTTGGCGGTCACGCTGCCATGGAGATCGCTGTAGCCCATGAGCAGAAAATTGATACCGACCGGCGTATTGGCGTAGGACCTGGGTTCGAGATCCTCTGCGACTGCACCGGGGGCTACTATGATGAGCGAAGCGGATGCGAACCGAACCAGCCTGACGACGCAGAGTTTGTGTTTCATCCACATTCGCTCGCTTCCTGTGAGGACCCCAGAGTTCTGTGTATTGTTGTAGCGCATCTGCATGCGTTTGGCACTTACAGCTGCCACCAGCACTGTGTGGCCGCACTTACTGTTTGATCGGATACTCCTGACCGATCAGTGCCTAGGCATACCGTTTATTGGATGAGGTTTGCCCCCCTGGTTTCGTGGACAACTCGAAGTCTTATAACAAGGCGCTGCAAGAGACAGATCGTCTGGGTTTCCTCAGACGAAATCGACAGGCAGCTGTTGGCCGATAGCTGGGATGAAATTGATGGTTCGCATTCCTCAGAGTTATCAGGTTGATCCGCAGGATCGGTCGCAGGAGTTTTCACACAGCCTGCTTCGGTAGCTTCTACGTTCACCAACTGCCTTAGGGAATTCCGCTTGAGCCTGGGCGACTTTGATCGTCGTGGCACAGCTCTCTTATAGAGCGTGGCGCGGTAGGCGCACTGAGTTGAAGCAGGATGTGCATTGCGCTGTCCGTTCAGGCAAAACAACAGAAGGGTCCAAGACTTCGCCTGAACATCCCTTGCCATTGGCGATGGTTGGGGTGCTTTCGAATTGGCCTAGTATTTGCTATTCATTTTTCATCCGAATGACGCAGTTGGTGAAGTTAATGTCGCTATCAAGTAATTCGATGCAGTTATCCTTTAGTGAGAAGCGCTGGCTACCCTGGTTCGGCAAAACTGGAAAAATTGCGATGGGCTGGTCGTGTCGGCTCAATCAGTCGGCTTATCCGGTGATCGAACAAACGTTCGAAGCTATCGCTAAAACCCGTGTGCAGTTGCTGCACAACTGGACGCGCGAGCAGTGGGAACACCTGGCTGAATTGGCGGAAAACCTCGGTCGTGATTTCGCCCATCTCGACAGCGCTTCGTTGATGGACAAGCTCAGCCAGGCAGAAGATTTTTCGGAGTTGTTTGTCGTTGATGCCAGCGGCACCGTCATGGTATCGACCTGGAATCGACGCGACAAAACCCGGATCGAGCAAACTCGTGCGTTGGCAGAAGGGATGAAGGGGCCGTTTCTCCATGGTCCTTACACCGATCCACTGACCTTGCAAATAGGTCCATCGTCTTCACGCTTCCACGATGAAGTCACGTTGATGTTCTATCAGCCCCTGAAGGCCAATGGAAAAGTCCTTGGCTGCCTCTGCGGTCGCGTGCCAAACGATGTGCTGGGCGATCTTATCCAGCGCGAAGCCGGGCACATTTTTGCCGAGTCGGGCGATAACTATCTGTTCATGGCGCAATCACGCTTTGATCCCGCTATCAAGCCGGGAACCGCGTTGTCACGTTCACGTTTCGAGGACGGTACGTTCACCCACGGCGAAAATCTGAAAAGTGGCGTACACACGCCCTGGAAAACCGTGCAGATCCAGCGACACACCGAACTGGAACTGCGTTTTACCGACCCGGCGACGCAGCAACTGCACCCAGGCGTACGCGAAACCATCCGCATGGGCTCCAATCTGTTCGTTACTTATCCCGGTTACTCGGACTACCGGCACATTCCGGTGGTCGGTAAGGGCGTTACGTTTCAATTGCCAGGATCACCTGACCGCTGGGGCATGATGTGTGAGGCCGATCTGGAAGAGGTATACCGCCGGCGCTCACTCAGCTACGGTTTGATGAAGCCTTATCTCGCGACCATGACGGGACTCTTTGTCTGCAATTTCATGGCCCAGCATTACAGTGGCCTGACGCAAAGCTTGATCGATACCGTCGAGGTATCGAGCATGGTATGCGCCACTGTCCTGTTCGGCCTGCTGGGGCCCAAACGTCTTGCGGCAAGGTTGAACGGGATGACAAGTGTGGTCAGGACCATCGCCGAGGGCGAGGGCAACCTTCGTCAGCGTCTGGATACCACGCGCATGGCCAACGATGAGACTGGTGACATGGGACGCTGGATAAACAGTTTCATCGACCGTCTGGACTCGGTTGTCGGGCAAGTGGTGAAAGCCAGCCACAACGTCGGCACCACCAATCAAATGATGCTGGGACGCAGCCAGGAAGCCGGTATTACTTCCACCGAGGTCGCCGAAGCGGTGCATCGCATGATGATTATCGTCGAAGACCAATTGGGCGAGATCCAACAAGCATCTGCCAGCGCTGAACAAATGAGACAGGCGATGGATGAAGTTGTCACGCGTTCCCGCGAGCAATTTCTCGCCGTTCAAAAAGGGACTCAGTCCATTCGGGACGTGGTCGAGCGCTCTTCTTCGAGCGTGCAGTTGCTCGACAGCAGGATGAGTCAGATCGGCAACATCACCGGCCTGATTAGCGACATCACCAACCAGACTAATCTGCTGGCACTCAATGCGGCGATTGAGGCTGCACGCGCGGGTGAACATGGTCGAGGCTTTGCGGTGGTCGCCGATGAGGTACGCAGTCTCGCCTCACGCACGTCACGAGCTGCCGACGACATTCGCAAGATGGTCGAAGGCCTACAGAACGAAACGCAACAAGCCGTCAGATTCATGGAGGAGGGCGTCAAGAACGTCGATAACAGCCTGCGCCTGGCCGAAGATGCATCCTCGGAAAACGTGCAGTTGCATCAAGCGGTGGAAAGTATGTTTGCGATCATTCAGCAACTCAACATGCGCAGCCTCGACTACGGCAAGACAATCAAGAAGGTCGACCAATCCTCCACAGAAATGCGCCAGACAGTGGTCGTGCTGCAAAGCAGTGCGGAAACCGTGAGGCTCAATGCCAACAAACTGAAAAAATTAGTGGGGCAGTTTGAGGTGAGTAGCAATATCGAAGGAGTTGCGGCGGCTTGAATCTGGGCGAGGGGGGCGCTTCCACTCTATTAATTTTTGCACTCCGCCAACACCACGTGGCAGGTATGCGGCGTGCCACCGAATCGGCCGGCATAGCGCATGCAATTATCCAGGGATTTTTTGTGAGTCATGTTCAAGGTGGAGCCCCAAGCCAAGCCCCCCTCGCCGCGCCACACGTACCCGTTTTTGTGATCATGTTCGGATCGGTAGAGCTGCGCGAGTGGAGCCGCTATGGTATCGGAGGTAAATGTTTAGCAGGTACTGATGAGTGACTGCTTTTGGCCGATTCTGTTGAAAAAGTCGGATTTTCAGATCACCTGAACTCAGGCACGGCCACCACCAGAGAACCTACTCACCACATTGAGTGGTTTCTCGGCCCTTCGTTGACCCTTGTTGCTTTGTTATTGGGGTTAATTTGAGGTTTTTGGCTTAGTGCAGGCGCACCTATCCCGGGGCAGGCGGCCCTTGAGATGTAAGTTTGGCCAGTCGACGCAGGTTCTGTACCGCAGCCGCCAGTGTGAACTCATCGGTCGCGCCGCTCATGCCACGTAGTCGCAAGCGATCCAGTTTCAGAATGCGCTTGAGGTGGGCGAACAACATTTCGACCTTCTTACGTTCGTGGCGAGAGCGCACGTACTCCGGCGTCGCTGCGATGCGTCGGGCCACATCACTAGCGGCTTCATGGACGCTGCGGACGATCTTGCGAATCGAAGTGTTCGGGCAACACTTGGCTTTCATCGGACATGTCGCGCAGTCGGTCTGTCTGGATCGGAAGATGATGGTATTGGCTTTTGTGACGTGCGAACGCTCGTTCTTGAAGGCTCGCCATTCGCTGCGTAATACGTTGCCGGCTGGGCAGCGGTATTTCCTCGGACTCTTCATTCCAGTAGAAATCGTTACTCGAAAAGCTGTCGTTCTTGCGCTCAGTTTTGTCCCACACCGGCACATGCGGCTCGATGTCTTTTTCCTCCACCATCCAGGCCAGCATCGGCGCGGTACCGTAAGCGGTGTCGCCAATAAGGCGTTCCGGCTTGATGTCGAACTGCGCTTCGACCCGATCGATCATCGTCTTGGTGCTCTCGACTTCTGCGGTTCGATGAGCCGGTGTCGGTTCCACATCCATAATCACACCGTGTTCGGTATCGATCAGATAGTTCGTGGAATAGGCGAAGAACGCTGGGCCTCCTGGAGCAGCGGTCCAGCGGGCTTGAGGATCAGTCAGCGATAGGCGTTTCGGTAGCGTTTCGGCCAGAGCCTCTTCATCGAGGGCTTCAAGGTATTCACGCACGGCGCGGGTGCTCAGGGCCGGATCGCTCCAGTTGACCTGTTCATCACCCGGTACACTGCGCTGCCGGCTGGCATCCGCTTTGATGATGCTGGCGTCCACGGCAAAGCCTTCACCTTTGACCAAGCCGGCATCCATGCAACGACGCAGCACTTCATTGAACAGCCAGCGAAATAGATCGCTGTCCCGAAAACGGCCGTGTCTATTTTTGGAAAAGGTCGAGTGATTGGGGACTTCATCTTCAAGGCTTAACCGGCAGAACCAGCGATACGCCAGGTTCAAATGGGTCTCTTCGCACAGCCGCCGCTCGGAGCGAATACCGTAGCAATAGCCCACGATCAGCATGCGGATCATCAACTCAGGGTCAATCGAAGGACGCCCAATTGGGCTGTAAAAATCGGCGAGGTAATGGCGCAAGTCGCTCAGATCGAGACACCGATCAATGCTGCGCAGAAGGTGATTGGCTGGGATGTGATCTTCAAGGTTGAACGAGTAAAACAGCCGTTCCTGCCCACTCGATAACTGTCCCATCATGCTGCGTACTTCCCTGCTGGCCAATGCAGAGATTTTGCCGCAGGCCAGACAGGGGAGCTACTTTTTCAACAGAATCGACCCATAACGGACACTGGAAGAGACTGGTGGGTAAGCGTCCGGCGAAGTCACCTACCCGATCCCAGCCATAAGGACGATGGTGTCCACCTAAAAATACATGGACACCAGGCCGTCGCAGGATGTTCGAGGCTGGCCTCTAGGGTCATTGATAGAGATCGCGGCACCTCCCGGTGCCGCGGACTGCACGTTATTTGAAGCTCAACGTTCATGCACGTAAGTGCCTGGCGACGCTTCGCCCGCGGGATAAGCCTTGCTGCCAAGGCTGGCGGGGGATTTCTTCAGTTTGCCCGAACGCTCGGCCTGCCATGTCTGCCAATGCAACCACCAGGAATCGGTGTGCTTGGTGGAGTTTTCCATCCAGTCCTCGGCGTTGACCGGCATTTCAGTGCTGGTCATGTAGCGCGCTTTCGGATTGCCCGGCGAGTTCAGAATGCTCTGGATATGCCCGCTGCTGGACAGCACGAACTCGACCTTGCCACCGAACAGCTGTGCCGACTTGTAGCAGGACTTCCACGGGGTGATGTGATCATTAGTGCCGGCAAGGGAATAGATGTCGGCAGTGACCTGCTTGAGGTCGATCGATGTGCCGCACACTTCCAGTGCGTCGGGCCGGATCAGGGGGTTGTTTTTGAACATCTCGATCAGGTCGCCGTGGAACGCGGCGGGCAACCTTGTGGTGTCGTTGTTCCAGAACAGGATGTCGAAAACCGGCGGCTCGTTGCCCAACAGGTAATTGTTGACCCAGTAGTTCCAGATCAGATCGTTGGGGCGCATCCAGGCGAAGACTTTTGCCAGGTCGTGGCCTTCCAGCACACCGGCCTGATAGGAATAGCGCTTGGCGGACTCGAGAGTCTGCTCGTCGACGAACAGCGCCACGTCGCTGTCGAGGGTGGTGTCCAGCACGCTGACCAGCAGCGTCAGGGCGTTGACCTTCTTCTCGCCGATCGCCGCGTAGTGCCCCAGCAGCGCGGTGCAGGTGATGCCGCCGGAGCAGGCGCCGAGCATGTTCACGTCTTTGCTGCCGGTGATCGCGGTGACCACGTCGACCGCTTCCTTGAGTGCTTCGATGTAGGTCGACAGGCCCCACTCGCGCTGCTCCTTGGTCGGGTTGCGCCAGCTGACGATGAACGTCTGCACGTTGTTGCGCAGGCAAAAGCGCGCCAGGCTTTTGTCCGGGCTCAGGTCGAAAACATAGAACTTGTTGATCTGCGGCGGCACCACCAGCAGTGGGCGCTCATGCACTTGTTCAGTGGTCGGTCGGTACTGGATCAACTCCAGCACATCGTTGCGAAAGACCACCGCGCCTTCGGTCACGCCCAGGCTCTTGCCGACTTCGAACGCGCCCATGTTGACCTGGCTCGGCATACCGCCATTATGGATCAGATCCTTGGCCAGGTGGGCGAGGCCATCGAGCAGGCTTTTGCCGCCGGTTTCGAAGAAGCGTTTGACCGCCGCCGGGTTGGCCGCGGTATTGGTCGGGGCCATGGCTTCGGTCATGAGGTTGATCACGAAATGCCCGCGGGCGACGTCTTTGGGCGTGAAATTGCTCTCGTCGATCCAGGTGTGGAGTTCCTTGCGCCACGCCAGATAAGTTTGCATGTAACGTTTGTAGAGCGGGTTCTGACTCCAGGCCGGGTCAAGGAAGCGACGGTCGTCGCTTTGCGGTTGCAGCTCGGATTTACCCAGCAACACATTCTTGAGTTCGATGCCGAAATGGGTGACATGTCTGGCACTGTGAATGGGTTGTTTGATGGCCTGGGCCAGCACCATTCGAGCAGACCCCAATAGATCCTTTCTACGCAGTCCAATAACAGGATTCAGCCCCAAGGTATTTTCCGAAGCCTGAGATTTCAGGTCCTCGTTATGCTTGTTACTCATCTACGACGCTCCATTGTCCTGAGTACCTGAATACAGCTGTGTAGTCTCACAGCAAATGCCAGGCACTACTGCTAGGTTGACCGCTAATTGCACACCGCTACAAATGCACGGAACTTGCCAGATCCATTGGTTACCCGAGTTTATTTTTTTCGCAAGCGGGCCAATCATTGACGCCGCAGCAAAGTATTCAAACAGATGGAATTAGAAAATGCCTTCTAATGAGCCAGAGGCCCGACTTAGAGCATCAGCTTGACGACCGACTCATTCGGATCACGGGTCTTGCCGGCCGTTTTGAGTTCCGCAAGGAGAGCCAGATGGAATCGATGCGGATCATTAAGCGAGCCCACGGATGAATCGGGCGCACCCTTCGGGATCGGAAGTTGGCCACTTTACCGTGAGCGTTTGCTGGCCAAGTGGTAATTCAATAACCGCCGACGCTTCAACCACTCGTTTTGATTCGACTTTCAAAGGAATGAAAGCTGGCAGGGTGGCGGCCTACTGATCGCGGTAAAGCGGTAGCCACCGGCGAACGACATTCGCATTGATACCATGCCTCATCGCAATAGCTGCCACGGAAACACCGGGCTGCTCGCACTCTTGGACGACTTGGGTCTTGAAGGATTTCGGGTAGGACTTACGTTGGCGCATGGCGATCCTGGCGTTAAGGGCAATTGCGTCCGCTTAAAAATACGCGGACACAATCGCCCTTATCGGCCGGGCGAGGAAGGTGTGTTCGCCGGCCCCTTAAATACGGTGACTTCGAATCTGAGGACTGTTCAGGTTGAGCGCAGTGTCTGAACACCCCTGAAAAAATTGGTGTGACATCTTATTTCCCATGTACACGTCAACGGACGATTGACCGCTATTGGCCGTTTTCAGCCTGTCGCAACCAACCAAAAATGAGCTTGCTGGACGTTGGAATCAATACTCGAGACCAGTCTGGCCAAGTCGCAGGTGGCGTCGAGTCGGGCCGGGCTGTCGCCGACGGTTGGCGTGGGCTTGTCGGGTTCGCGGGGGGAGGGCGGCGATAGCACCTCCAACCCTACCTCAAGCGGGGTCAAGAACAGCGTCAGCGCTACCTTGACCGCCAGTTGAGAGCCGGACCTGAGGGGCGAGGTATGCCGTAGCATCGAGTCGAGCCAAGCGACGGCCCAGCAATCCGATGCCTTGCTGGCTGGGGTGCGGCTGTCCATCAGCTCCAGCGTAGCCAGTAACTACTTCGCGCTGCGGCAGATGGATATCGATGTGCGGCTGTAGCAACAGCAACAGCAACAGCAACAGAAGATCAATCAGCAGCTGCTGAACATGATCCAGTCCCAGTACACCCAGGGTGTCGCCACCAACGACCAACTGCTGGTAACCCAGGATCAACTGACTACCTCAATTGCCAATCTGCAGACCTCGCTGCGCGATCGCGAGCAATATGAACATGCCTTGGCGGTGCTGTGGGCGAGGCACCGAGCGAGTTTGCTGTAGCATCTCGAAATGACTCATCTTCGTCCTGCCTCGGCCACCGCTGACCTTGCATTCGACCCTACTCCTGCGCCGCCCCGATGTGGTGGCTGCCGAACGCTGGGCGGCGGCCAATGTTCGGTAGTCAGGTGGCGCAGTTGCGCTCTGGCACTGTCAGCCAAGATGCGGTGCTTACCCAGCAACTGGTGTTGCCGCAAGTCGAGCAGAACCTGCGGGACACCTAGGGCCAGCTCAGTCAGGGCAGTGTCGCGCTGATCCAGAGCCTGGGGGGAGGCTGGCAAGCCATCGGGCACTGAACGGCTAGGGTGCACCATGCAATATCCGGGTCTGCGCGTTACCGGATATCACACTGATCTTTGATCCTCTTATCCATGGGCGGTATTGCGCAAGACCTCCTGTAGCCTACGATCCGCTGGAGAACCGTAGGAGGGTATGCTGGGATTATTCCAGTCACAGGTCACTGGGCTTAGCCCTTTTCTCAATATCAAAACTATATCGTTCTGCCTCTTGAGCTAAGAGTAATAGTTCAGACGCCACTGTTTGAAGGAATGCCTGAGTATCTGTTTGCCCTTGCTTGCGCAGATAGCACGCTGCCACCAGCGTCACCGGATGAACCTGGAGCACATCGCATAATTTTTCCAGTTTCTCCAGTGTAGGTATTGTTCCCCCTCGTTCAAGGAGACTGACATTGGTCCGGCTGCTCACTAATGCAAAGTCTTCCTGGGTCAAACCTTTACCACGGCGTACCGCCCTTAGGGTCTCACCAAACGCTTCCTTCAGTTCCATTTGTAGTCTCACAAAAGGAACGATAAGGCGTTATTGAATAATATATGGCTACAACATATATTGTGCGTGAATTTCGGTGGCGCCCAGTCGAAGTCTGGTAGAGGCGCAGTCATTGGTTCGCTACAAGGATCATGCGTTCAATCCTATGACCCCTTCCCCTTAGAACATACCGAACCTGTCCATGAGGTGCGGTTTGTGTAGTAGACGCCATGCTCAGAAAGCCATTAATACGGTCCCCGTACATGCGCAGCGCGACGGTGTCCTACAAATTGTGGGTCGCACGTGACCAGATTGATACCATTCGCGCTGCTCAGGCGAGTTCGGAGCAAACGTGGGCGGAATGGATTTCAAAAGCCATGCTCCATTTCCAGGCTGAACCAGTCGAGGAAATTGAAAGCCTCCTGTGTACGTGGCAGCGCCGTCGGGGCGATAAAGTTCCGCTCAGCCTCCGGATGGATCTCGAAACCTTCGAACAGGTGAAAAAAATCGTCAATCAATACCCGCGCGGAACCATACAGGCCTGCCTGCACCATGCGTTGTTCATTCACGCCCTACGGACAAGTTTGATGTAGATGAAGTCATACCATTCGAGCGATCCCCTTGAGGACACCGTTCCCCCCTAATGGACAGGCAGACGTTTACCAATCTTCAGTTGAGGAGCTAAATACGGGGCCGTATGTGCCTATCCCTAATTTTTTCGCTTGCAATTCAATGCGGCCCGCCTGCAGCACATCGTGCTTAGTGGGAAAGTGGCGTAAAAGGAAATGAGCATTTTGTCTTACGCGTTCGGGCACCTCTGTATCGCGAGCAAGCTCCGTGATGAAATTATGAGCTTGTGCGACAGACCTAGTCCTTTCAAATGGCATCGTCATTTAAGCCTCCGAACTGTAATCGAATGGACCCACCACCGCAGAGCGTGTTCGATTCGGCAGTGAGCAATTGAGCGAAAGCTGGCCACCAAAACTAACTGAAGATCACACCTGACTGTACTCTGCCAAACAACATTAGGCCGCGCCACCCCATGAAAGGGCTTGAAGCACACGGCGAACTTGCTTGGCTCCGATCTCTGTATCGCAAAGCATAATCGGGGCACTTGTACCGAGAGATTTGTTCGGTTTCGACAGCCACTTAGCGGCCGCCTCTCTGCTTTCAAAGACCTCCTGAGCCAGATGACCGACGGAGAAAATTCGTACAAGCCGTTCGGATGCGACCGGGTCAAGGGGCTTTAGCTCGCGCCTACATCGTTGCAGCGTGGAAACGGTGACATTGAATAAGGCCTCGAAGCTGTGCGCTGGTAGGTCAAAGGCTACGCGCACAGCTTGGAATAGGTCAGCAGCAAAATTCAAGGCTACTTCCATAAGGTCATCTATGAGCAATTCCCGGCTGTGGCAAATTCTACAACTCACGATAGACGCGGTTGAGCGCGCGGGTACTCTACTAACGCAGGAGTGTGTACGGCCTGGGGGACGCAGGGGGTCAGGAGACAAAGCGGAAATAGACGTTGAAATCGAAGAGATCCTTCGCGCCAAGCTATTGAAAATCTTCAATTGTGACTTTTGGGGGGAAGAAACCGGGCACGTTATTACAGGGCATCCTTGGTGTTGGGTCGTTGATCCGAACGACGGTACAAGTGATTTCTTGAAGGGGCTAAAAGGATCGGCAATATCAGTGGGATTGCTCTACAACAAGCAACCGGTTCTTGGGGTAGTACATGCTCCTGTCACGTCCGAAGGTGCCCCTGACTGCCTAGCATGGGCCGAAGGTATGGATCATCTGATCAGAAACGGCACTCCCATTGTTGTGGATCTTTCGGATCAATGCCTTTCTGATAAAAGCTTGGTGATGGTGAGTGCCGCTGCTGACAGCAAACCACAGACTAATCGGGAGCTCTGTGCTCCTGGAAAATTTCATGCAATGCCGTCAATCGCTTACAGACTCGCCAGAGTGGCTAGTGGCGATGCCGTCTGTGGTATCTCCCTTTACCCAGTTTCAGCCCATGATGTGGTGGCAGGCCATGCGCTGCTTATTGGCTCCAAAGGTGTTCTGGTTAACGAGTATGGTGCTTCCATAAGCTACGAGACTGAGGTGGAGATGTTGACGGTATCCCAGCGCTGCTTTGGCGGAGCATCCGGCGTATGTCTCGAGTTGGTATCACGTGACTGGGCCAGGGTCTTCAATAATACGGCTATATGAATGACCTCAGCTGGTCTGTCACGATTGGCCACTTCGTGGGAGATCCAAGAAGGCGACTGGGCTAAGTCTTGCTACGTAACCCAAGGCCATTGGAGGGAACCGGAAAGTGCGGGCAGCTGGGGTAGGGCGGTTGACTGTAGACGGGCGGCTGTTTTAGGCAATCAGTCTGTGAAGCAGCACCATTGCTCGTAGGATTTTGAGATTTTGGCACCGACTAAATGACGCTGCGAATGTTTGCCCGTCCCGTGGGTGAACAATATCTTAATATTCGTGAATGTCTTTCTGGGTGCCCTCAAGAAGCGGCTCCATACACCACTGGCCTGTTTTGTTCACAAAGCTCGGGGTCAAAAGGTGGATCGACCGTACCCGAAACGATTCCTGCTGCGGCTCAAGGATGTCTTTCAGTGAATCAATCGCAGAGACCATAAACATCACGCCCACGAACTTCTTGCCTTCAGGAACCTCAGCTTGCGCATAAAACAAAATGGACACAAAACGAGCCGCTACTCCAGGACATCATTAGCGCTGGAAAAGGAGGATGGGCATGACACCTGACTTTCTCTTCGTCATAGCACGCTTAAGCTAACTCAACTAAAGAGCTACAGATAAGATCACCTACTGTACTAAGATGACCGTGGGCCAGTAGCACTGGGGGGCTAAAGCCGCGAGGGACGGTTAGTGTATGTACTAACATGCTGTACTACAAGCCATCCCTCCACAGCCCGTCAGATCATTCGATTTCCTTCAGAATTTTCCTAATTGCAGGCACGTAACCATGCTTGTAGATCTCACCTGAATCCCCTTTCACCTGACCTGCCCTGGTGACCATCCAGCCTTGCTTGTCGAAGAAATCGTCCGAAACCGCAGCTCTTAGGGCTGTAATCTCCATGTCACTGAGAACCCCTTTCAGTGAAGGCAGCAGCTGAACTGACTCGCTCTCTTGAGATATCTCGACCACATTGGGGCGTCGGTCAACAACAATGTCCTTTTGAGATTTCAACAGGTTGAGTTCGGCCAGGTAGCGGCGACGCTCGGCCAAGATCTGCGTAAAAACTGCACGCAGCGCTGGATCGTCGATACGTCGAACTAGCTCATTATCGCTTGGTACACCCTGTTCCTTGGACTTCGCAGGCAGTTTCCTATCTGTTCCCACACTGGCAGCCCAAGTCTCAATTAACTGCCGAAAGCGAAACCCCCCGGTGTTGCGTATCGTTGAGGCAGATGGCCCTCCAGCCTCAACAGAGAGCTTGGCAATCGTGGCAATCGAGAAATTGCGACTCCCCGTTTTCTGATGAGCCTCCAGGACGCCATGCAGCACGGTCAGGGACTTGGCTTGTTGCTTGGTAGCCTGAGACACGAGTTCTTCAAAGATCAGCTGCGGATCGATCACGGATGGCCTCCCGTACTTGTTTTGAGGTGGTTGTGATCAGGTCAGAAAGCTTCGCTACAGGCTGCTTCGTAACGCGCTCTAGCGGCTCCATGGCGGCTGGAAGAAGCTTTAGGCCTTCTCCGGCCTCAAGCAGGCTGGAAACCTCGCGGAATCCCTCCATTTGGTTTTTAGGAGATAGCGTCAAAGCCATAGACCTCATCATTGCATTCCCAGCGATGAGCTGGAGGCGATCATCCATTCCCATCAAAATAGGTGCGTAGCCGCCCTGCATGAGGAGATGGTTTAAAGCGCGGGAGCGCTTTTCGATGGCAGGTGTGGCCCTCAGCTCATCGGTCAAATCAGCGTAAATTTCAGCGTTCTCGCACAGCTGAGATATCTGCCACAGCTCGCTACGGGTTTCGATGAATGAGATGGGCTGATGGATGTCCTCCAAGGAACCCACAGCTACCAGCTTTGTGCCCGAATCATCTGTGTCCCGGCCCTCTTCGATTGCGACAATCTTGCTGATGATCTGGAAGCAGGAGACCAAGTCTTTCGCGTACTCATCGGCCTCCTTGATCTGCTTTTCGTAGCGCCTTTCAGCCTGTTGCAGCTCCGCATGCAGGAGGAAGGGGCGTTTTTCTTGCTCAGCAAAGTACATTTCGTTGAGCAGCTCATCGCGATCTTGTTCGATCTCAACGGCAAGTGATGAGACCTGAGAGGCTAAATAACTCAGCATGTTGAGGTGGGCCACAAGCGCTGGTAGATAGCGTGCATCCGTGATGAACCAGCGGCAGCGGGGACAGTTTTCTAGGCCGTGTGGGACTGGCCCATAGATGTGGCCTTTACTGCTCCGACCGACAATCTCCCCTCCGTTCCAGCATCCGCCTATGTTGCTCATTTCGTCAGATCGAGCGCTGTTTCCGCCGACAAGGCATAAGCCTATGTGACGCTGCTCCCAGCCAATGGCGTTGCGATTCGCCAACGCAATGTCGATTGCGCCAGCATCAATGAATGCCGTTTTAGAGTGGATCTGACGCATATCAGCGTCCCGGAGGAAGATCTTCAGGCTTTCATCCTGCGCAGCACTGATGCGTCCGCTGGCCAAGTCCATTACCTGGGACACCATCGCCGGGGTTGGCTTGGTGTAGTGCAGCGTCATAATGATCCTGGAGTGCCCAGCAATCAGCTTAGATAGCACTTGAATCGGGACACGCCCCTCCATGGCATAGCACGTCAAAAGCGAAACACGGAGGCTATGAAGCGGGAAATGCGTTTTGACCGGTAGTACATTTAATTCGGGGTCGACAGGCTGCACAAAGCGCAACCTAGAGCCGTCTGACAGGGTTTGACCACGCGCGGCAGCCCGATCCTCTAGCGTGGAGAGCAATCGATACCATAGGTTGGGCAGTGTATTGCCTGCAATGGGCTTGTCGCGCTCACCTGGAGCCGCTGTGGGGTCGCGGAAGAGGAAGCAGATCGAGCCCATGTCTTTCTTCTGCTCGACAGTTTTGACGCTACCAAAGTGCTTCTCTACAAGCACGGTGCAGGGCGTAGGGCCGTTAATAGGGTTGTATTTCTCTTGCCAGTCCCTCAGGCGTTCCAGCCAGTACAGGACATCTTCGTTCTGCCATGGGATCGTGTAGCCACGCTCACGAGACTCCTTGTTCTGGTCTGCCGTTTTGTTCGTACTGACGTAGAGGCCGGTCATGATTTCACCGATATCCCGGTCGTGGATACGGCAGAAGACCCCTCGTTTCCATGGGTTCGCCTCACGGCCTAGAGAGAACCCATGGCGCTTGTTCAGAATCCAGTCGCCACCCTCGTACCGCCACGTATCTGCCTCACCAGAGTCCAGAAAACGTACCTGATAAGTGCGAAGCGGCAAATGAAGCTTTATGTGCAGCGCCATTGACCTAACGGGAGACCAGATTTCGTAACGATCATTTTTGTAGCGCCATACGCAATCCGGGTCATCTTCGTCGATGGCTGACTGCTCAACCGGAAACCAGTCTCCGAAATCCGACCGCAATTGGCCGGACTGGGATTGAGCCCATTCCCAGTCGCGGAATGTTCCCCTGGGCTGCGGGCACAGAATTTCGCGAAGCTCCCGAATGTATGCGTAGGGCAAGGGGTTGTACACGGTCTCGGTGATTACCGTCTTTTCCTTCCCTTTGACAAACGGATTCTTGACCACGGCCATAGGGACGCCATGGTCATTTGGCTCGCTGTAGCTGTGAGTAATGATCCAGCCGAGCAGATCCACGATCCAGTTCTGGTTTTTAACGGCAGTCGCGGCGCTCATGGATGCCTCCAGGATTGGCCTCAACTCCGGCAGCAAACCTTTCTCTGCGATCTGGAAAAACACGTCTGGACTGGCCCCGCCCGGCACCGTTGGTAGGTAATGAGCCATGAACCAATTCATCGCGTTGATTTTCACGCCAATGGAGCCGTTCTGCGTGGCTATCCAGCCGGAAAAGAGCTGACGCCAGCGTTCCCAAGCTTCGCCTCGCTCTTGAACAATCCAATTGAAGTTCGTGTCCGAAGAGCGACCGTCACGCGAGCCGCGTCGTGTTGTCTTAGTCAAAATTTCTTAACTCTGTACTTTGCTTGTGGCGATTCGAAAGCTGCCAGGATCTCTGGCAACGCTTCGTCCCAATCGTTGAATGGCGAAATGATCTTGCCGCTGTCGGTCAACTCATCGAGCCTCTCTTCAGCGGCTGTAAGCGCAGAAGAAACGTCCGCAACACCTGGTGCGGTATATCTCTTCTGCGAATCCAGGGAGCGGTGATGCATCGCTTTGCGGATGATCTGCGGGGGAACCCCGGCCTTGGTCATCCGCCGACCAAAAGCGTGTCGATGGCCATGGGTAGATCGACCCTCGGGCTTTGAAACCGTTTCCCCAATTCGCGCTAGGGCCCGCTTGTAGTTGCCGTTGAGCGCTTGAAGGGTGTAAGGCTGGCCTGCGGCGGAGTCTTCGTAGGAGACGAAGGCGTATGGGTGGTGCCGCTCTACTGTGGTCAGGTAGCGGAGATGCACCCTCCAAAGCATCATGAAGAGCACGCTGAAGCGTGGAGGAAACCAGTGCAGCTGGATGTAATTGTCGACGTGGTCAACCATCCTGGTTTTCCACCCAACACGTTTGGTGCCCTGGCGAAGATTTCGGGGCGTTAGGGCGTACTTCTCCCTTAAGTAAGCCGCACGTGTTGTCGTGCCTTTGCGCCCCCTCCAGTTGTCTGGTGCCTTGCCTTCCTCTGGGTGATAGACACGAACCATGGCGCCACCCTCGATCAGTGGGTGATCTTCAACATCGACTACCCATAGATGCTGTGCGTCGCTCTCTCGCAAACCCGCGCCATGCATCATGATCAATATCAATTGATCTCGTACTGCACACCTAGGATCAGAAGCTCCACCGAAGCCATCCATGTACATCGCTTGGAACAACTTCTCAGGGAATGCCACGGCATCATCATCAGCGTTGCTGAGCGTGCGCCGGCCTCGAATATTCCGCGACTGATCCACGTTCTCCGAGAGCGCCTTGCTTCTGATGTGCCCTAGGAAATCATTGCTGTTACGGCGATGCCAGGCAGCGAAGTTAAGTCTCTGATCATAGGTACTGGCGGTCATCAAGGGGTTCATGGCCGGAGCGTCGTACAGATCAGCAAGATAGTCTGTGAAGCCCTTGAGAACTGAAACGTGACGGTTGGATGAGTTGCGACTGGCTGGAACCCACCCTAGACCAGATGGATCTAGGCCATCATCTCCAACCGTTCCGGTATAGAGGCGTGAGGCAAAAGCCTGGAAGAGGGCGCGGGGATCAGAGAAGTGGTGCTGGTTGGCCTCCATGTACTCCAGCAGCAGCTTTGTGGCCTGGGTGACCGAACGCTGCCAGCTAGGACTCAGGTGGTGGTTATCCAGGAGGTAGTCAACCAGCGAGGACACCACTCCATGCTCAGTTATCAAGACAGGGATCTCGCTCTGGATTCCCGTATCGTCAACCACCACCTTCGCTACTACCTGAACCACCGCCATCCAATGCACCCACCCAAAAAGGTGCGGATGGTACAGATAGTACATGTATAGGTGTCAACACTTTGATTTCTAGGGGGAGGTAGAGCTAGGTTTTACCTCTAATCTAATGCACTTAGTATAGTTTTAGGTGATACCAATAATAGCCGTTTAGTTGAATTATCAATGAGTTAGCGACACGCGTTAGTGTGACCGCTGCTTTCGCAACGTAGCGGTACAAAATGGGAATTGATGATCGTTTTGCCTGCTTGCGCCGAAATTGGAGTGCAAATCTGTAGCAGAGGACGAGCAGCAAGTGTTCCTCTCGAACAGCCGCAGTTGTGCATGAGAGTTTCGCAAAGCTTCGGGTTCGGCATGGTGCACAACGCCATTCATCAATCCCTTCGGCTTGCATAGGTTGGCTCGACGTTCGTCGCCTCATGCCTGAAAGCTCGCGAGATTCGGAGCAGAATTTTACACATCGGCGCTAGATGAAAAATAAGCGGAGGTAAAAAAGATACGGGCTCAAATTCGCGATAGCCCATGATCGGAAGTAAATAAAAGTTAGGGAAGCAGATTTTCATGACAATGGAAAAAACCGGAAGTAAAAAAAATAAGGAGGCAACCTCTGACGACGAACGTACCAAAACTGGAAGTAAAAAAAGGATAAGGCAGCTTGAAGGGCTATCCAAACCATTACTTCCTAATCTGTATGCAGATTTACTTCCGCGTACTGCGAAAGGCTCGATTTACACGATTACGTCCCATTTTTTATACGATTACTTCTGAGAACTTATGTACAGCAGTACCTATTTAACAGTTAAAAGAGGAATAAATTTGGTGAGCAAATTTCTTCATCGATCGCGTTGAATTGCGTTGGACGGAGCGAAATCCTGAAAACACGTCTCAATTTACCCATTTTTCCCGCAACCAGTTCCGTTTTCAAATGATAAGCCGCGGTGCCGTTACCGCCGCAAAGCAACGACAAAATTCTTGAATACAATCAATGCTTTAGAACATATTTTCGCTAAGAAACGGATGTCTTCAATTAAATAGTGGTCTTATGGTGTATTCCTATCCAATTGATTTCACTAGAGATTCTAAACGGTAAAGCATTCCCGCCTTTAGCTGACATTCACAAAATCTGATCACCATCCACCCTCACGGGTAAAGCCATGGCTTCGCATAATGTATATTATGTTAAATCCTCACGTCTCAGAACAACAGGTAAACTCTACCGCACGTCCAACGTCATTGCCTTGTCTTCACCGTGACGAACATTTTGATACGGTCGTGAATCTCTTGGAGTGCATGGCGAAAAGGCTCATGCATCTCACTGGTCGTCGGGTCTTCAAAGCTCCATACGATCACTTCGCCGGAGGTCGGCATCCGCGAGGCTTCTTCGGAAGATTTGTCACACAGTGTGCTCACGTAGTGAAACTGCTCCCCCACAAACTCATCGATTGCTTTGCTGCGCAGGCCGTTGGTCTCTATGCCTATGTGTTCGAGCGACTCCAAGGTGCGAGGATCAACTTCGCTGGGTTCAAGGCCAGCACTGCATGCTTCAAAATTTGATGAGTCGGTGTGGCGTAAGAGCGCCTCCGCAAACAGCGAACGGACGTCATTTTTAGCGCAAACAAATAGCACCCGAAATTTGTCAGCCATTTTAATCTCCTCCGCTCGAACGGTGATCTGAGAAAACGACATTGCTCAGTTAAGTAGTGTTTTGATCGCCCGACTTCATCACGGGACTCGTTGCGCAACATGATTTCCCGTATGGCTTTGTCGACAAAACCCTGCAATTGCGGAAATTGCTCGCGCAGACGAGTCAGCGTATGCAGCGGCACGGCCACCACCGAACTCGGCTCCAACGCCTCAATGCAGTAAGTACAAGGCGCTTGCTTCAGGTACGCACTCAAAGAGCCGATCGCCTCTCCTTCGTGGAAGAAAGCCTTATTACGCTGCTTGCCTTCTGGTGAGGAGTAGTAATAGCGGATAAGGCCAGTGAGTATCACGAAGAAATGTGTTGGGAATTCACCTGCCCGGATGATCGGCTGATCACGAGCATAGTGACGAAGTTCGAACACCTCCAGGAGGTGCTTCCAGAGCGTCGAATCGCTAACGCCATACCGATGGAAAACTGCCTTCAGCAGCTCCAGATCATTTGCCTCGGGCAAGCTTTTCACAATTATTCTTAAGGGGCGTGGATTGACCGTAAATGACAACCTAACATTACACCGAAAACAGCGATAGGGATGAAATGCAGGCGAATGATGATTTGAAAAACCGCCAATGCGGACTCGACTGCAATTGCGCCCGCCTCTCAGACCGATTTACGGAACGGAGTCGCAATCGACGGTGTCGTTTGTATTACGACACCGTAGTGTCGAGATCCTGTTCACATAGAAAGGTGGTTTTTATGAACAATATTATTTACATCGTCGGGGCAGTAGTGATTGCCGTCTTTATTCTGTCATTTGTCGGCTTTATATAGGTCTCTGCTGGGCCCGTAATCCTAACGGCATTTTTCAAATGCCGGGGCGGGCTACTGAAGGCCCCTCGGTGGGGCTACCTGGCCCTGCCAGTTGAGAACTACCTTAGTGGCCCTTATTTGCCCACCGCATTTGAAATGACAATGTGTGTTCAACATGAATCCGATGACTTCTGACGGTCGCTACTTTGTATATTTGGGTTCAGAGCATATCCAATGTCAGCTGTGGTGCTGCGGATCCTGGTCCGGCACGGGAACCGGTTGCAGATCTGCCAGGCCGCCATCCTCGATGGAACTCGGAAGGTCTTCGACATGGGCGTCCAGGTGCATAGGTGAATCCGGCGGTGGCTGATTGCTTGCCGGATGGGACGGTTCGGGGACATTGGCATGGGCCGGGTCCACGCCGGCAAGCTGCAGATAATCGTGTGCCGGCGCGGCCTCGGCCAGCTCGACAGGGCTGTGCTCAGTGTCAGGGGTCTGCGCGGTACCCTGCTCGTGTACCACGGGTGCCGAATGTTCGCTGCTGGCTTGGGCAAACTGCAGGTAGTGATCCACCGGCGAGAGCTCGGTGATATTCGGCTCCGGGGTGCCCGCCCCCATGTGAAGATCAGCACTGGCCATCGAAGACTGCTGCTCATGCCCTGACTCGAGCAGTGGCGTCGGGTCCGGCTGGCTACCGGTCAAGGTCATCACCAGGGAATGCTCAGTACCATCGGCCGTGCTCACGATAAAGTGATCAGTCACGCTTTCACCCGGCGCCAGCTGCGCAATCGCTGACTGGTCATTATCCGCGCTGTAGTGCCAGGCACCGCCGCATCATTGACAGGGAGATCCAGCAGCCCATCGACCTTGGCTTGGGCATCGCGCGCCTGGGCGAGTCGAGTGAGATGACCGAGGCCAAGCATGGCCGGCCCGATCGAACGTCCGGCCAGTATCGTGCAGGCCGACAATGCACCTGTCGTGAGGCTGCCATTGATCACTTCGGTAGCACCGATTATGACCGTCAAGACGGTCGACAACTGACCGAGCAGAGCGGCGTTCTCCCGCACCCACGCGCCCAATGTCTCAAGGCGCGCAGTGGCCTCCATGAAACGCGCATTGGCCTGACTATAGGTGCGGCTGAGACCTGGTTCGGCTCCTCTGGACTTTACCTCGGCCAAGCTGGCAAGAGCTGCCCACAGTAGATTACGCCTCTGCCGATCCGCCTCTTCGACGCGGCCAAGTGTAAATTCTGTGGCCTGTTTGACCAGCAGCGTCATGCCCAATGACACCAGGAACAGCACAAGGGGAATCAGCCAACCAGCCACCGATGTAGGCGATCAGGCCGATGTAGACGATGATGAAAGGTACTTCGTACAGCGCCACCGCCGCGTTTCCAGACCACATATCGCGTACTTGCGCCACTGAACGCACACCTTCGATCACGGAGGCCGTACCCAAATGTTCTACCGCGTTGATGTCCGCCTTGAGCAAGTGCTCAAATATGCGCGTGGTTGCCTCGCTCTCATATCGGGCGGCAATATGGGCAAACACGGCGGTACGGCCATATCGAAGCACGGCCTCAAGCAGGATGGCGATGGCGACACCGATGACCAGCACTGTCGCGGTTCCAAATGACTGGCTCGGCAGGATCCGGTCATAGATCTGCAGCAAGGCCAACGGCAAGGCCAGCGCCAACAGGTGTATGACCAAGGATACCGCTGCAATGTCCAGACGCTTGAGGCTTGGACCTCTCTCGATAGGAGTCTTGGTCGGCATCGCAGTCATTCCTTTTCGGGATGAAATCGAGCCCGGCTTGTTAGTGCTGGTTGCCAACCCCAACATAACTGCAGGAATACATCGCACCTTTACTTTAGACCGCCATCGCGGCTACGTCGCGCCAGTTAAGTTTGAAGCAAAATTTCGGGTAAATGAACGTAGCCTTCCGAGCGGCTGCGGCTACCGGTAGCACTTAGAAAATCGCCAAGCTCAAAACTCAAATGAAGGGGCTTCAGGCGATAGAAATTCAGCTTAACGAATCGCCGGATAGCCATCCGCTTACCGACGTTTCGCTCACCGGATCACCCAACGCGCTTCGCGCATTCTTTGTCTATGGGCGCCCAAAGAGCGCTGGCTATGTGCGCCACCGAACAGACGATCAACCCTCCATGTCTCCACACTCAAAGCTGAAAAGCTACGTCCACCAAGGCGCTGCTCAGTGCCGGCGCAATGTGTTGGCGCACCTCTTAAAATGCGCACAATTGTATTGATGCGTATCAGGCACAGGACCTTATGAACAGCATATGGACACGCCTACAGAAGGTATTTTCTCGCTCGTCCGATTTTTGGCGAGCCCGTCTGTTTCCCCCGCCCCGATTCAAATACGAACCCATTTTGCGTTCGGAGCTTTTCAGCGCCGATCAGATGGCCAGTCACGGCATCGCCCTGGCCGGCCGGCATCGCCTGACTACGCTGTCCGCACGGGACTCGATGCTGCACAGGCTCGATGACAACGAGGAGCTGCTCAAACGCAGCAGTACGGCGCTGGCCAACGCGCAAGTATCCAGCCGACGAGTGACGCCGGCAGCGGAATGGCTGCTGGACAATTACTATCTGATCGATGAAAACATTCGCACCGCCAGAACGCACTTGCCCAAAGGCTATAGCCGTGAGTTGCCTCGCCTGATCAACGGCCCGTCGGCGGGGCTGCCTCGCGTCTATGACATCGCGCTGGAGACCATCTCCCATGGCGACGGTCGAGTCGATGAGGAAAGCCTGAGCCGCTTCATTTTTTCCTATCAGACCGTGATGCCGCTTGCGCTGGGCGAACTGTGGGCGATACCGATCATGCTGCGTCTGGCATTGATTGAAAATCTGCGGCGAGTGGCCTCCAGAGTCATGGCCAATGCCGGCGAGCGCAATCTGGCCGATGACTGGGCCGAACACCTGATCGAAACCGCGGAACGAGACGTCAAAAGCGTGGTGCTGACCGTTGCCGACATGGCCCGCTCCGCACCTCCGATGACCGCCGCTTTTGTCGCTGAATTCACCCGCCGCCTGCAGGGCCAGAGCGCAGCGCTGGCCCTGGCGCTGAACTGGATGGAGCAGTCGCTGAGTGAGACAGGTTCCAGCATCGAACGCCAGGTGCAGCTCGATGCGCAACAACAGGCAGCGGATCAGGTGTCGATTGGCAACAGTATCGGCAGTTTGCGCCTCCTGTCCGCCACGGACTGGCGCGAGTTCGTCGAGTCGATGAGTCATGTCGAGCAAATTCTCAATGAAGACCCGGCAGACATTTACCGGGCGATGGATTTCAGTACCCGCGACAGCTATCGGCATGTCATAGAACGCCTTGCCCGCAGAAGTCCCCAGCACTCGGAAATCCAGGTCGCCCGCGCCGCGATCAATCTGGCTGCGACCGGAACCGCTACAGTCCCCTGCGAACTGCTGGCGCGCCATGTCGGGTATTACCTGGTCAGCGCAGGACTGCCGACGCTGGAGCGACGACTCAAGGCCAAGGTGCCGCTTCATGAGCGCTGGAAACGGTTGTTGCAGCAGTCGCCGCTGATGTTTTATCTGGCGCCGGTGGCTGTTCTGACGCTCATCTTCGCCTGGCCTTTACTGGCCTCCGCGCAACGCGACGGAATGCCCGATGCGGCGCTTCTGATGATGGCGATTCCCTGCCTGATCATGACCAGCCGACTGGCGATCAGCCTGATCAACTGGCTGGTGACGTTCAGTCTGTTGCCGACGACGCTGCCGAAAATGGATTTTGCCAGCGGTATTCCCGATGACGCGCGAAGTCTGGTGGTGATCCCGACGCTGATCGCCAGCCCGGCAGATGTGGACGAACTGGTGGAAGGTCTTGAAGTGCGGTTTCTCGCCAACCGCGACAGCAACCTGTATTTCGCGTTGCTGAGCGATTTTCTGGACGCGCCTGAAGCGTCTCAGCCGCAAGACGCCGAGCTGCTCACACAGGCCTCCCGTGCAATCACCCTGCTCAACCGAAAATACGCGGACGGACTCAGCGACCGATTCTTTCTGCTCCATCGGCCGCGTCGCTGGAACGCCAGCGAACGTGTGTGGATGGGTCATGAGCGCAAACGCGGCAAACTGATTGAACTCAACGCCCTGTTGCGTGGCCATGGAGAGGAACGCTTCAACGCCATCGTCGGCGACATCACGCCATTGCGCGGGGTGCGTTACGTGATCACGCTCGACACCGACACCCTGCTGCCGCGCGATGTCGCTCGCCAATGCGTGGCGGCCATGATGCACCCGTTGAATCGTCCGTTGTTCGACAGTGGCGGCGAGCAGATCATTTCCGGCTACGCGGTGCTGCAACCGCGAGTGGGCATCAGCCTGACCAGCGCCACGCGCTCGATCTATGCCCGGCTGTTTGGCAGTGATGCCGGCGTCGATCCCTACACTCGGACGGTATCGGACGTTTACCAGGACCTGTTCCAGCAAGGTTCTTTCATCGGCAAAGGCATCTACGACGTGGACGCGTTCACCTGCGCCCTGGAAGGTTGCTTGCCGGATAACCAGATTCTCAGCCACGACCTGATCGAAGGGTGTTATGCACGATCCGGCCTGCTCAGCGACGTGCAAGTCTACGAGCAATACCCTTCGCGCTACGGTGCCGATGTCAATCGACGGCATCGCTGGGTTCGTGGCGACTGGCAATTGCTGCCGTGGACATTGCCCTGGGCGCGCAACGCCGACGGCAAGTGGGTGCGCAACAGGCTGAGCGTCATGGCACGCTGGAAGATTCTGGACAATCTGCGACGCAGCCTGGAACCGCTGGCGCTGTTGCTGATGTTCGCATGGGGCTGGTTTGCCAGCAGTCAGCCAATGAACTGGACCCTGACTGTCATCGGGTTGATGGTGATTCAACCGTTGCTGCGAGCGGTGACCGATCTGATGCAGCCCCCCGCTAATGTGCCCTATGGACAATACCTCAGGGCGCTGCTGGGGGATCTGGCACAAGACCTCGCCCGGGCGGGTCTGACGCTCGCCTGGCTGCCCTACGAAATGTTCTACAGCGCTGACGCCATCCTGCGCTCACTCTGGCGAATCGGCTTCAGCAGACGCCGACTGTTGCAATGGCAGCCCTCGCGCGAGGTCGAGCGCACCACCGGAAACCGGCTGTCCGGCCTCTATCGCCAGATGTGGATCGAGCCGGTGTCGGCCCTGATCTCACTGGCCCTGCTGGTGGAGGATCCGCAGACGCTGGCCATCGCCAGTCCGTTGCTGTTGTCGTGGTTAGTGGGCCCCTGGATCGCTTGGTGGCTCAGTTCGGCACCCAAGCAGTCGGTGTTCGCACCGTCGACGGATGATTTGCGCTTCCTGCGGTTGCTGGCGCGCAAAACCTGGGCGTTCTTCGATCAATACGTCGGGCCTGAGGATCACTGGCTGCCACCGGACAACGTGCAGGAAGACCCCAGGCCTGCCATTGCCCATCGCACCTCGCCCACCAATATGGGCATGTCGCTGCTCGCCCACCTGGCCGCTCACGATTTCGCTTACTTGAGCACCGAACGGTTGCTGTCCCGGCTTGCGGCGTCGCTGGACAGCATGGACGGCCTGGAGCGTTATCGGCAGCATTTCTATAACTGGTACGACACGCAGACCCTCGAGCCGCTGCGTCCGCATTACGTCTCCACCGTCGACAGCGGCAACCTGGCGGGCCTGCTGTTGACGTTGAGCACCGGTATCGCGCAGTTGGCAGACGCCCCGATGTTCGGCCCTGCCGTGATCAAGGGCCTGCGCGATACCCTGGACATCCTTGCAGATTCCCAACGCGCCTCGGGGGCGGATGAATACGCCCTGCCACTGAGAAAAGGCCTTGAAACGGTCTCGCAAGCGGCTCCCCCTGAGGCGCTGGCAGACCTGCTGCACACGGCTCGCAGCATGGTCACTAGCCAGCCAGCGGACACCGACGAGGAAAGCCTCTACTGGCGAGAAGCGTTTACCCGTCAATGCACCGATTGGACAGAAGAACTGCAGCGTTATCGCCTCCCTGCCCCCTTGGTTACGATTGAGTCGCCTCGCACCTTGCGTCAACTGGCCCACCTGAACCCCACCGACTGGGGCGCCGAGCATCATCCTGAAATCGAGCGGGTCCGCAGCGACGCCGCGCAGCGTCTGGCAACCCTCAAGCGTCTGGTGTTATTGGCCAATTCGCTGGCGCAGATGGATTTCTCGTTGCTTTACGACAACCAGCGTGACCTGTTTGTCATCGGTTACAACGCCGAGGAGCGCAGGCTCGACACCGGTTACTACGACCTGCTGGCGTCCGAGGTGCGGCTGACCAATTACGTGGCCATCGCTCAAGGACAAATCCCCCAGCGCGCCTGGTTCACCCTGGGCAGGCTGCTGAGTGAAAACGCGGGCGTACCGACGTTGCTGTCTTGGTCGGGTTCGATGTTCGAATACCTGATGCCAATGCTGGTGATGCCCAACTTCGAGGGCAGCCTGCTGGACCAGACTTGCCGCGCCGCTGTGTCGGTGCAGATCGAACAGGGCAACAGGCTGGGCATACCGTGGGGCGTTTCGGAATCGGGTTACTCCACCGTCGACGCGCACTTCAATTATCAATACCGCGCCTTTGGCGTTCAGGCCCTCGGGCTGCAGCGCGGGCTGAGCAATGACGTCGTGATAGCGCCCTACGCCAGCGTCCTGGCGTTGATGGTCGATGCCAATGCGGCCTGCAAGAACCTGCAACGCCTCGCCCAGCAAGGCTGCGCTGGACGTTTCGGTCTGTATGAAGCCGTGGATTACACCGAGGCCCGCTTACCGCGTGGCCAACACTTCGTCGTGGTCCGCTCGTTCATGGCTCACCATCAGGGCATGAGCATGCTGGCCTTGACCAGCCGACTGCTCGATCAACCCATGCAACAGCGGTTCGAGTCCGATCCGGCGCTGCGATCAGCCCTGCTGCTGCTACAGGAGCGGGTGCCGAAATCCGCCGCGCCGTACCTGCAAACCGCACAGTCGCCGGTACTCGGCTATGTCGGTCAAGGCCAGGATACGGGGCTGCGGGTGTTCTCCGATCCGGGACGCAAGCGTCCGGCCGTGCAGTTGCTTTCCAACGGTCGCTACCACGTCATGCTGACCAGCGGCGGCGGTGGTTACAGCCGTCGTAATGAAATGGCGATCACCCGTTGGCAGGAGGACACCTCACAGGACAATTGGGGGATGTTCTGCTACCTGCGCGATGTCCAGAGCAACACAGTCTGGTCGGCGGCGCATCAACCGACGTTGCATCGACCCGAGAGCCACGAGGCGATTTTCAGCGACTCCCGTGCGGAGTTTCGCGCGCGCAACCTGGATTTCGACACGCACCTGGAGATTGTTGTCTCACCTGAAGACGACATCGAACTGCGTCGCCTGCATGTCACCAATCGAGCGTCATCGGCCAAGACGCTCGAACTCACCACCTATGCCGAAGTGGTGCTGACATCCCCGAGCAACGATGCCATGCACCCGGCGTTCAGCAAGCTGTTCGTGCAGACTGAATTACTGCCGGAGCTTCAAGCCATTGTCTGCAGCCGCCGCCCCCGGGCCAGCGATGAACCGACGCCGTGGATGTGCCATTTGCTGGCGGCACACGGGGTGGACATCGATGCGATCTCGTACGAAACCGATCGCGCCCGGTTCATCGGCCGGGGACGCAGCCTGGTGTCGCCGGCCGCCCTCGATGCCGATTGCCAACGCTTGTCAGGCACGGCAGGCCCGGTGCTCGATCCGGTCGTCGCGATTCGTTGCAGGATTACCCTGCAACCCGGCCAACTGGCCACCATCGATCTGGTCACCGGTGTCGCCGACAGTCGTGATGACTGCCTCTATCTGATCAACAAATACCGCGACCGCCACCTCGCCGATCGGGTGTTCGACCTGTCCTGGACCCATAGCCAGGTGCTGCTGCGTCAGCTCAATGCCTCGGTGTCCGATGCCCGTTTGTTCGAGCAGATGGCCTCGTCGGTGCTTTATGCGAACGCCTCGATGCGCGCCGACAACGCGGTGTTGATTGCCAATCGCCGCAATCAACCGGGACTCTGGGGTCAGGCCATTTCTGGCGACCTGCCCATCGTGTTGCTGCAAATCCAGAGCCTGGACAACATCGCCCTGGTGCAGCAATTGATTCAGGCCCACGCCTACTGGCGGCAAAAAGGGTTGGTGGTCGATTTGCTGATCTGGAACGAAGATCAGGCGGGTTATCGCCAGCAACTGCAAGACGCGATCCTGGGCCTTATCACCTCAGGCAGTGAAGCCACTCTGCTGGATCGTCCGGGCGGGATTTTTGTTCGCCCCGCGCAGCAGATGTCGAATGAAGATCGCGTGCTGTTCTTATCGGTTGCCAGGCTGGTGCTGAGCGAAGATCTGGGCAGCCTGGCCGAGCAGATTCATCGCCGCAAAGTGTCACCGGTGCACGCGCCGTTTGTGGCGACCCGGCATTTTCAGGCTCGGCCGGCATCGGTACGACCGAACCGTCCTTTCCTGCTGTTGAGCAACGAATATGGCGGCTTCAGCGCCGACGGCGGTGAGTACATCATCACCGGGCTCGCGCCCGACCCGACACCCGCGCCCTGGGTCAACGTGATCGCCAATGCACATCTCGGCACGGTGGTCTCGGAAGCCGGCAGTGCCTATACCTGGGCCGAAAACGCCCATGAATTTCGCCTGACGCCCTGGCACAACGATCCGGTCACCGATCGCAGCGGCGAAGCTATTTACCTGCGTGATGAAGAGACCGGGCATTTCTGGTCTGTAGCGCCTCAACCCTGCCCCGGACAAGGCCCGTACCAGGCCCGTCACGGTTTCGGTTACAGCGTTTTCGAGCATGAAGAAGACGGCATTTACAGCGAGCTGTGGATCTACGTGGCGCTGGATGCGCCGATCAAATTCTCTCGGCTAGTGTTGAGCAACCGCTCGGGACGCCGCCGGTCATTGTCGGTCACCGGGTATGTGGAATGGGTGCTGGGCGATCTGCGCAGCAAAACGGCGATGCATGTGGTCACCCAATCGGATCCCGCCAGTGGGGCCTTCTTCGCCCGCAACGCCTATTCGGTGGAGTTTTCCGAGCGGGTGGCGTTCTTTGACACCGACACGATCGATCACGGTGTCAGCGGTGACCGTACTGAATTCATTGGCCGCATTGGCACCCTCGCCTCACCGGCAGCGATGCAGCAGGCGGGTCTGTCCGGGCGCATGGGCGGCGGTCTGGACCCTTGTGCCGCCCTGCAAGTGTCGATCGAACTCGGCGAGGGTGATACACGGGAAGTCATTCTGCGTCTGGGGGCCGCGTCTTCCAGTAACGCCGCCACCCAGCTGGTGCAGCGTTATCGGGGCAGCCGGGTGGCTGCCGAGGAATTGCATAAAGTACGGGAACACTGGCGTTCATTGCTCGGGGTGATTCGTATTGAAACGGGCGCGCCTGAGGTCGACGTCATGGTCAACGGCTGGTTGATGTATCAGGTCATCGCGTGCCGTTTCCAAGCCCGAAGCGGCTACTACCAGTCAGGTGGCGCCATCGGTTTTCGCGATCAGTTGCAGGACAGCATGGCGATGATCCATGCCGATCCCGTAGCCGTGCGAGCGCACCTGTTGCTGTGCGCCGGCCATCAGTATGTGGAAGGCGACGTGCAACACTGGTGGCACCCGCCGATGAATCGAGGGGTCCGCACCGCCTGCTCCGATGACTTTTTGTGGCTGGTGGCCGCCACCAACCGCTATGTCGAAATGACCGCCGATGTGGGTGTACTGGAAGAGGTCGCCGGATACCTGGAAGGACGCCAATTGGTGGCTGGCGAAGAATCCTACTATGACCTGCCCGGTACATCGCCCCTGCAAGAGTCCCTGTATCAACACTGCGTGCGGGCCATCGAACACAGCCTGCGCCGGGGTCATCACGGGTTACCGCTGATGGGCTCCGGTGACTGGAACGACGGCATGAATCGCGTCGGCCACCTGGGTGCAGGGGAAAGTGTCTGGCTGGGCTTCTTCAGCTATCAGGTGCTGGAGCAATTTGCGCTGACCGCTCGCCTGCACGGTGATCACGCATTTGCCAAACGCTGCAGCGACAGCGCGGTGACACTGCAACGCAACCTCGATCAAACGGCCTGGGACGGCGCCTGGTATCGCCGTGCCTGGTTCGATGACGGACAAATGCTCGGCTCGGCGAGCAATGAAGAATGCCGTATCGATTCCATTGCTCAAAGCTGGTCAGTGCTGTCGGGGGCCGGCTCTGCCGTCCGCCAGATCAAGGCCATGCAGGCATTGGATGAGCATCTGATCAAACGTGACATCCGCGCCGTGCTGCTGCTCGATCCCCCGTTTGACAAGGGCGCCCTGGACCCCGGCTACATCAAGGGCTACGTGCCAGGCGTGCGCGAGAACGGAGGTCAGTACACCCATGCTGCTGTTTGGGCGGGCATGGCGTTTGCGCAGTTGGGTGAAGCCGGCAAAGCATGGGAATTGCTGAATCTGATCAACCCCGCCGCCCCTGCCAACAACGCTCGAATCGAGACCTATAAGGTGGAGCCCTATGTCATGGCTGCGGATGTCTACGGCACCGCGCCCCATGCCGGTCGAGGTGGCTGGACCTGGTACACCGGTTCTGCGGGCTGGATGTACCGGCTGATTGTCGAGTCGTTGCTGGGCGTACAACGCAGCGGCCGCACGCTCCGAATCGAACCGCTGATACCGGTCGACTGGCCGGGCTTCATCTTGCACTACCGCTTCGGCAAAACCCTCTACCACTTTGATGTGCGTCAGGGCAGTTCGACCTTCACCTCCATGACCCTCGACGGCCAGCCATTGGGTGACGGTGCGCTGCCACTGGATGACGGCGGTCTGGAGCATTGGGTCCGGGTAGATTGTCGCGTGCGGTCACCCAGGCCCCAAGCGCTGGAATTCGAGCGTGCCGCCGATGAATAGACATTGATCACCAGCCATGGCATGCATGGGAGTACCCTGAGCGGTCACGCCCCTGTTCCGCCACGGATGCTCTGCCATGCATGCCTCCCCCGATCCAAGCCACAATCATCTACTGGCGGCACTCCCGGCCGTCGACCTCCAGCGTCTTGTTCCGCACCTGGAGCTGGTCAGCCTGGCGCTGGGGGATGTGTTGTATGAACCGGGGGACACCTTGCGGCACGTTTACTTTCCGACCGACGCCATCGTCTCCCTGCTGCATGTCACGGAAAACGGTTCGTCAGCAGAAATCGCCGTGGTCGGCAACGAGGGTTTGATCGGCATTGCGCTGTTCATGGGCGGCGAAAGCACTTCCAGTCGGGCGGTGGTGCAGAGTGCCGGCGGTGCATTTCGCCTGCCGGGGCAACAACTCAAGAAAGAATTCAACCGTCATGGCGATCTGCTCCTGCTGATGCTGCGTTACACCCAGGCGCTGATCACGCAGATGTCACAGACCGCCCTGTGCAATCGCCATCATTCAATTGATCAGCAATTGTGTCGATGGCTGCTGCTGTCGCTGGATCGCCTGCACGGCAATCACCTGAACATGACTCAGGAGCTGATTGCCAACATGCTGGGCGTGCGCCGCGAAGGCGTCACGGAAGCCGCCGGCAAACTGCAGCGTCAAGGCGTCATCGAGTACAGCCGCGGCCAGATCACGGTACTCGATAGAGCGCGCCTTGAACGGCTCAGCTGCGAGTGCTACCTGGTGGTCAAGACCGAAACCGATCGGCTGTTGCCTTGGTCCGAGTGAACCATCACCTCCTGTTTCGGGCAAATATAGATGCCCCCCCGTAAAAGGTGGTGTTTCCATCACTTTAAAGCCCAACAATTGGGCACTGTCCGGATTGGCTCTTCTATCAAGCCAAAACGAAAGCGTAGACGTATCAAGTTTGGTACCAGCCTACTGATCGTCAGCGACTTACAGTTTTCGTAGGAGCAGGTTCTTTTTTAGCGGTGTGGGCGGTCACCCTCCTCAGCTAAAAAAGGCTGCCCCTACTTTTTATTTGCCAGACAGGGCTGTCTGCCCACTTCGCCTGACGTGTAGGCATTCTCCTCCAGGTGTAACCGTTCCTGAGTCAGACGATTGTCGCTCGCGTCATACCGAAAAACGCGACACAAGACCGTTGAGTGACACTGCCAATCGAGACAGTTCCTGAGTGGCAGCACTGGTCTGGATCGCGCCGGCGGATGTTTGAGAGGCCAGGTCGCGGATGTTGGTCAGGTTACGATCCACTTCCCGAGCTACTTGTGCCTGCTGTTCGGCAGCACTGGCAATCACAAGGTTGCGTTCATTGATTTGAGTGAAGGAGCAAGCCATACGATCGAGGGCATTCCCCGCTGCCTGGGCCATTTCCAGCGTATCTCGCGCCTTGGTATTACTGCGCTGCATTGCGTTGACGGCCTGTTGGGTGCCTTGCTCGATGGCACTGACGAGTTGTTCGATCTCTTGGGTTGAACCCTGGGTACGGTGGGCCAGCCCACGAACTTCGTCGGCGACCACGGCAAAGCCGCGCCCTGCCTCCCCTGCCCTGGCCGCTTCGATTGCCGCGTTGAGTGCCAAGAGATTGGTTTGCTCGGCAACCGAGCGAATAACGTCGAGCACTTGACTGATATCACGAACGCGTCCCGCCAAATCTTCCACATCGTCAGCGGTAGCCGTTACGCCAGTGACCAGTTCACCTATAGCATCGACGGTGCGTAGAACCTGCTGTCGGCCGAGCTGAGCGGTCTGATCGGATTCGCGTGTGGCATCGGAGGTTGATACGGCGTTTCGGGCGACATCTTCCGCAGCCCCGTCATTTCATTGATGGCCGTCGCAGCCTGTTCGATCTCGCCATTTTGCAGGGTTAACCCTTGGGCGATAGCCAGGAGGGTATCGCGCAGATTGCCTTGCATCGTGCGCAGCGCCGCCATCAACCGGGCCGGCTCGTCGCTGCCTGTTACGTCAATTTGACTGGTGAGATTACCCGTGGCCACGGTTTCGGCCAGGATGACCGACTGCCGCAGCGGCAGGACAATGCTGCGAATCAACACTAGTGCCACCGAGAATGAGGCCAGCGCAACAATCAGTAACGCGCCCATCACACCGCTGTGCGCGTTCCTGAGGGAGGTAGTGAGGCGGTCACAGACATGGCTGGGTAAACCCACAGTACCGAGCCAGTTTCGGGCGTTTTCCACGGCGCGTGGTCGTCAACATCGAGCGCGCCGAATCCGGCAATCAGGGCGCAGATCAGGATTGACCGGATCTCGATGGAACACCGCCAATTGCATTTTCAGATCGGCCAATTTGAAGCTGGTGTTCTGGAAGGCGAAGATCGGTATGCCGAACACGTTGCGGTCCTTGGTGTGCTCGAGCGTGCTTTCGAGCACGGCCTCGGTGCCGGCGACGCTGCTGATAGCAATGGACAGCCGTTCCCCGGCCAATTCCTTCATCAACTGTATGAAGCCCTGCCCGGCCACGCCGCCCAGCAGGTTTCCCTTCGGCACCCGAACGTTGTCGAAGAACAGCATGGTGGTGTCCTGGGCGCCACGCCGAGAGGAACGCTTCGAACGGCGAGCTATTCTTTATCTGGGGACAACCTGCAAAGGAGACGCCAGCATGACCAGCTTGAAACTTCACCCAGCACTGGACAATGGTATTCAACCCGCCGCCGCGAATTTCACAGGTGGCACCCTGCAATGCCTGTGTGCGACCGACAAGGTCGAGGTCAAGATTGACGCACAAACGCTGCATAACCATGCGTGCGGCTGCAGCAAATGCTGGAAACCGCAAGACGCGACATTTGCCGTCATCGCCGTGGTACCTCGCGATAAGGTCAGCGTCACTGCCCACGGCGAAAAACTGGCGATTATCGACGAAACCGCCACCATTCAGCGCCACGCCTGCAAGCAGTGCCACGCCCATCTCTTCGGGCGCATCGAGAACAAGGACCATGCGTTTTATGGCCTGGACTTCGTCCACACCGAACTCTCTCCCCAAAGCGGATGGGCTGCGCCGGGTTTCGCTGCGTTCGTGTCCTCCATCATCGAAACCGGCACACCGCCAGTGCAAATGAAGGCGATCCGTGAGCGCCTGCGCTCGATCGGCCTGGAGCCCTATGACTGCCTGTCCCCGGACTTGATGGACGCAATGGCGACTCATGTTGCGAGACAGAAAGGCCTGCTCCCCGCCGCCTGATTGATCGGCCATCGCGGTTTCTTCGCGCCAAGTGCCAAGTGATGTGCCGAACTAACGTTTGAATGGAGACCGCCCGAACGCGGCCGGATAGATGTACGCGCAGCAATTTGGTCCGGCACCCGTGGTCTTGATGTCGAAAGCCCCCCCTATCAGGGTTGGCTGCCAAGCCGAAACCGGCTCTAGACTGCCCCGGCGAAACTCCAGCGCGCGACGTGAATGGCGCGTCCACTCAACGCTCCCCTCCTGCGCCGCGCTGGTGTTTCGTGCTTACTCGATCAAGCCCTGCTTGCGAGCCCAGGAGACCGCATCATAACGGCTCGAGACTTCCAGCTTGGCGTAGATGTTTTTGAGGGTGGGCCTGGCGCCGAGTCGTTCGATCATCTCACTACACGTAGCTTGACGTGCGGCTATCAGAGACGATCCTCGTCGCTACAGGCGCCAATTACTGACAACGCAACCACGGGTTACTGCCAGTTCGACGGGTTGGGGTTTCATGGGGGTGACGGGCGGGAATCTTGCATCTCCCCAAGAAGACCTGAGGACATCAAGGTGTGGATTGAAGGTTCAGGACGTACCGCCCTGCCCCGGCGCTACTGAAGAATGCAATCTGGATGGAGGTGACGCACACGCGTATGCTCTTAATCGTCTTGCAAATTTGCCTTTTTCTTATGAGCCGTCGCAGGTTTAAAAAGAAATTCAAAGGCCCGTATAACGAGAGATTCTAGGACGCTCGGGAGCCGTTGTGAGATTCTTTTGAAACGGGCGTTCACGTCCAGAAGTACACCAAGACAGGATCTTGAACTCGTTTCATCTGCTCTTGGCTATGCAATCAGTCATCCAGTTTCCAGGTTGCATCGTCGGTGACAGGAGATCGACGCCCCTTAAACTGATGCAAATGCTACGCTTCAACCTCGACGACAGGAGATGAAGCGACTCCCATCGAAAACTCACTTCATAGAGACCAAGAGTGGCCATGAAGCGGATCCTGAGCGGTGCTATCACCCTGGCAATAATCAGCACGATGACCGTTGGTCTACTCCAATGGAGAGCCGTCGCAAAGCAGAATCAAGAAGTTTCTTGCAGTGAAGCCAGGCACGTCTTGAAAGGAGTGGAGATTCGAGCGCGAGCGTTGGCTGCCGGGATGACCGTAGAGGCGTACGCTAACGCTGAAGAAGAGGAAGTGGCGAAACTGATCCGCGCTCTCGAAGGTGCGAATAGCGCGGCGGATGTTGATTCGGTCATGGAGAGTCACGCTGCCGCCATAGAAGCGGTGGACGCCCCTGTTGAGGCAGAGGTGGACGCTCGAGGCATTCAAGCATTCCTCGAACAACGATTAAAGAAGCAGCGGATCCCCGTCGATGTTAAACAACAGCTCGAACGCGCCGCAAAGGCAGTCAGTGTCACTTGTAGCTAGCGCTCCGCGCTAACCAGACCTCCCCTCAAAAACTGCCCGACCCAGACTTTCATTTGAGCCAAAAAATGGCCAAATTCATACCCCCCACCCCTCCCTCACAGCCTTTCGAATCCCCTCCAGCAACATCGCAAACGCCGGGTTGTCATTATTCTCGCGCCAGATTAAATGCAGCTCGCTCTGTATGCCTTCCCCCAGATCGATATCCCGAAACACCACGTTCTTGAACGCAACACTGGTGGCGCAGCGAGGGACCAGGGCCAGGCCCATTCCGGCGTTGACCAGCGCCAGAATAGTCAGTGACGAACCGAGCCATTGCACGTATTCCGGAGCGACGCGGGCTGAACGCAGCATGCCGGTCAGCAGTTCGTTGAACGGCGGATAGGCGGCGTGGGAGTACATCAGGAACGGTTGCGCGTCGAGGTCTTTGACGAACACGGCTTCGGCACTGGCCAGCGGGTGGCGGCTGGGGACGGCCAATACAAATGGCTCGCGCACCAGGCACTCGGTGGCATAGCCCGGTTCCAGCAAGGGCGCGCGGACGATGCCCAGATCGATACGCCGGGCGCGAAGGGCTTCGTGCTGTTGGTAGGTGTTCATCTCCGACAGATCGATTTTGACATGCGGCTGTTTAAGCCGTGCTTCAGCAATGACCTTGGGCAGAAATTCGTACACCGCGCTGCCAACGAAGCTGATATTGACCGAGCCGATGTCGCCTTCGGCAAAACGCCGGGCAGTGACGGCGGCTTGCTGGGCGCGCTCCAGAAGGTTCTGCGCTTCGATGAAGAACGCGCGACCGGCGGCGGTGAGGGCAACGCTACGGGTGGTGCGGGTGAACAACTCGACCCCCAAGTGGTGCTCCAACAGTTGGATCTGTCGACTGAGGGGCGGTTGCGTCATGTTCAGGCGTTCGGCGGCGCGACGAAAGTTGAGTTCGGTGGCCACCGTGGTGAAGCAGCGCAGTTGAGTCAGTTCGAACATTGATCTAATCCAGGTATCAATCTAATGCCAAGTTAGATTAGACGGGATCAATTGTCCCGTCCATGATCGGCGCGTCCCTAAAAAAACAATGATCGGGAGTTGCCTCTTGAATACCCTCCAGAATCCGCCGGACCCGAATGTGCTTGCCCGCGCCGCGGCCAAGGTGAAGCGCCATGTGCTGCCGCTGTTTGTGGTGATGTTCATCGTCAACTACATCGACCGGGTCAACATCGGCTTCGTACGCAGCCACATGGAAACCGACCTGGGCATCGGCGCAGCGGCCTATGGCCTGGGTGCCGGGCTGTTCTTCATTGGTTACGCGATATTCGAAGTGCCCTCCAACATACTGCTGCAACGCTACGGTGCGCGCGCCTGGTTGACGCGCATCATGTTCACCTGGGGCGCCGCCGCCATGGCCATGGCCTTCGTGCGCGGCGAAACCAGCTTCTATGTGCTGCGCTTCATTCTCGGCGCGGCCGAAGCGGGTTTTTTTCCGGGCATCATTTACTACTTCACCCAGTGGCTGCCGTCGACTGAACGGGGCAAAGCCATGGCGATCTTTCTCAGCGGTTCCGCCATTGCTTCGGTCATTTCCGGCCCGGTGTCCGGTGCGCTGCTGAACGTCAGCGGTTTCAGCCTGCATGGCTGGCAGTGGATGTTCCTGATTGAAGGCTTCGCCTCCATCGTCCTGTGCGGTTTTGTCTGGTTCTGGCTGCAGTCCCATCCGCGTGAAGCGAAATGGCTGAGCGCCGAAGAAAAGGACGCTCTGGTTGGCGCCATCACGCTGGAGCAGCAGGCTCGCGAAGCCGCGCAGACGATCAAACCGTCGATGTTCAAACTGCTGGCCGACAAGCAAATTACCCTGTTCTGTTTTATCTACTTTTCCATTGCCCTGACCATCTATGGCGCCACGTTCTGGCTGCCGAGCATGATCAAAAAAATGGGCAACCTCGGCGACTTCCAGGTTGGCCTGTTCAACTCGATTCCGTGGCTCATTTCCATCGTCGCGATGTATGGCTTCGCCGCCATGGCCAGTAAATGGAAACACCAGCAAGCCTGGGTGTCGTTGACGCTGGTGATTGCGGCCTTCGGCATGTTCATGTCGACCATGGGCGGACCGATCTTCGCCTTCGTCGCCATCTGTTTTGCGGCCATTGGTTTCAAGGCCGCCTCGGCGTTGTTCTGGCCGATTGCGCAAGGCTATCTGGATGCGCGCATCGCCGCGGCGGTGATCGCCCTGATCAACTCCATCGGCAACCTTGGCGGTTTCGTGGCCCCGACGGCGTTCGGTTTCCTGGAACAAAAAACCGGCTCTATCGAGGGCGGGCTTTACGGCCTGGCCGCCACATCACTGGTAGCGGCCGTGGTGATCTTTTTCGCTCGCACGGCACCCCGTGGCGACGCCTTTCGCTCGCGGACCGGCAAACCCGCCGCAGACGCAGCCTGCAAAAAATCCATCAGTCAACCAGCCTTGAGTTCAGGTTCAAAGGGAGCAGCCTCTTGAAAATCAAACGAGTCACCGTCACCCCCATCGCTTTCCGTGATCCGCCACTGCTCAATGCCAGTGGTATCCACGAACCGTTCGCGCTGCGCTCGATCATCGAGATCGAGAGCGACAATGGCTACATTGGCCTGGGTGAGAGCTACGGCGACGCTCCGGCGCTGGCGATCCAGCAGCAATTGCAAGATAAGTTGATCGGCCTCGACCCGTTCAATCTCAATCAGCTGCGCGCCATCGTGCAGGCCACCGTGGCGGCGAACAAACCGGCGAGCATCGCCGGCGCAGAACTGGCACCCGGTTCTCACGCCAGCAAAGCGGTGAGCAATGCGTACTCGGCGTTCGAAGTGGCGTTCCTGGATTTACAGGCGCACTCGCTGAACGTGCCGTTGGTGGACTTGCTGGGCGGTGCGATCCGTGACGAGATTCCGTTCAGCGCCTATCTGTTCTTCAAATACGCCCAGCATATCGATTCGCCTTACAAACCAGACAGTTGGGGTGAAGCGCTGAACGAAGAGCAGATCGTCGCCCAGGCTCGGCGCATGATCCAGACCTATGGTTTCAAGAGCATCAAGCTCAAGGCTGGCGCGCTGGAACCGGAGCATGAAGTGGCGTGCATCAAGGCGCTGAAAAAGGCGTTCCCGGGTTACCCGCTGCGGATCGATCCAAACGCTAACTGGTCCATGGAAACATCGATTCGCATGGCCGAACTGCTGGGCGACGACCTGCAATATTACGAAGACCCGACGCCGGGCCTGGAGGGTATGTCCGAACTGCACAAACGCACCGGCCTGCCGCTGGCGACCAATATGGTGGTCACTGATTTCGATGAGTTTCGCCGCAGTGTGGCATTGAACAGTGTGCAGATCGTCCTCGCCGATCACCACTATTGGGGCGGCCTGCGCGACACTCAGGCGCTGGCGAAAATGTGCCAGACCTTTGGCTTGGGCGTGTCCATGCATTCCAACTCACACCTGGGTATCAGCCTGATGGCCATGGCCCATGTCGCCGCCTCGGTGCCCAATCTCGATTACGCCTGCGACACGCATTACCCTTGGCAGGAACCAGACGAAGAGGTGATCAAGGGCGGCAAGCTGCCCATCGTCGATGGTTGCGTGAAAATTACCCGAGCGCCCGGGTTGGGCCTCGAGCTGGATCACGATCAATTGGGCAAGCTGCATGACCAATACCTGACGTGCGGCATTCGCCAGCGCGATGATGTGAAACAGATGCAGCGTTACAAGCCTGAGTGGAAAACCATCAAACCGCGTTTTTGAGGGTGTCCGGAGCCTGGCTGTCAGGGCAAGGCACCGGTTTTTCAGCACCGATAAAACATTACGCGGACACCCTCGCCCTTAATGCTGGCGTTTGGAAGGTGTGTTGGCTGGACCCTTACGCTAGGCGGCCCGCTCCAGGGCATCCAGCAAGCCAACAAATTCCAGCGAAAGCTTATGGCGAGGGGCCAAATGGATGAGCGGGACTGAAACTTCGTGAGATTCGCGCATCTTGACGGAGCTGCTCAGGTAAACCGGCAGCACAGGTAAACCTTCCGCCAGCAGCTCATCAACGAGACTTTGGTGCAGGTCAGTGTGCCCAGTGAACTGGTTAACCACCACCCCCTCCACTTTCAGTGATTCATTGTGATCACAACGTAGATCTTCTACCTGTGCGATGACGCGATACAGCGCCTGACGAGAAAAACTGTCGCAATCAAACGGAATCAGCAACCTGTCTGCAGCCACCAGCGCGCTGAAGGTATAAAAACTCAGTGACGGGGGTGTATCGATATAGATGCGCTCATAATCCTCGGAAAGCTCTACCAGTAACTTGCGTAGCTTATTGATCTTGAACTTGCTCTCCAGTTTTGATTGCAGGTCTGACAGTTCGGGACTGGCAGCCACCAGGTGGAGGTTGTCGTATCGGGTCTCGATGATGTTCACGCGACTCCTTCTGCCTTCGAAGCCCCCAGACAATGTTTGTTTGAAAAAATCGGCGATGCCCGTCGGAATGCTCTCGTTGATCAGGCCAGTGAGATAGTGAGTCGAATTTGCCTGGGGATCGAGATCGACCAGCAGCGTTCGGTAACCTTCGGCAGCACTCACAGCGGCAAGGTTGCAGGCAATGCTGGATTTTCCAACGCCACCTTTCTGATTGAATACGACACGACGCATGGGGCTTGCTCATCCGTGAAAAAGGCCAAAGGCCAGCTGAGGTGAAGTGTAAGAAGTCGTGTCAATTCTATGACCGTAACATTACAGTTTTACGACAGTGATTAGCCAAAGCCGCGGATTAGAGCGTTTGACTGCCAATACAAGGTGGTAGTCGCTATGGCTCTGCAATGAATGGCCAACCAAACTGGCACGAGTAATGCGTAATTCAAGTGCATGAAGTCGGTACTGACTATGTGGATGACACTTTTGAAGTGAACCGCCTTGGTGCCTGCCCCGATAATCGAAAGCTTACTAACGAACTCTCGAGGTCCAGCATGACGAGCGCAACGACAGAACAAGTCAGCCCAAGAACCCTGAGAAGAGTGATTGTGGCTGCCGGCATCGGCAATTTCGTCGAGTGGTTCGACTTCGCCGTCTATGGCTTTTTGGCCACTACCATCGCCCAACAATTTTTCCCAAGTGGCGATGCCAGTGCCGCGCTGCTGAAAACCTTTGCGGTATTCGCCGTGGCTTTTGCGTTTCGGCCCCTCGGAGGGATTTTCTTCGGCATGCTGGGCGACAGGATCGGCCGCAAGCGAACCCTTGCGATGACGATTCTGCTGATGGCCGGTGCGACGACCTTGATCGGTCTGCTACCCACTTATGCCACGATCGGGGTCATGGCACCGATTCTGCTTTCCCTGATCCGTTGCGCCCAAGGCTTTTCCGCCGGGGGAGAATATGCAGGTGCCTGTGCCTATCTGATGGAGCATGCTCCGCAGGATAAACGCGCCTGGTACGGCAGCTTCATTCCGGTGTCTACTTTTTCCGCCTTCGCCGCGGCAGCCGTGGTGGCCTACGCACTCGAGGCTTCGTTACCGGCAGAAGCGATGGGTAGCTGGGGCTGGCGTTTGCCGTTCCTGATTGCCGCGCCACTGGGCCTGGTGGGCCTTTACTTGCGCTGGAAGCTCGACGAGACACCGGCATTCCAGGCGGTGACTCAGGAATGTGCAGTAGCACATTCCCCACTTAAGGAAACCTTGCGCAACCATGGTGCGGCTATCTGTTGCCTGGGCGCTTTTGTGTCAGTCACGGCACTGTCGTTTTATATGTTCACCACCTACTTCGCTACTTACCTGCAAGTCGCGGGTGGCCTGAGCCGTGCAACAGCGTTGCTGGTGTCACTGATTGCATTGCTATTCGCTGCGGCGATCTGCCCGCTGGCCGGGCTGTATTCGGACCGGGTCGGGCGTCGAGTTACGGTGATGACGGCTTGCGCTCTATTAATTGTGGCCGTGTATCCATCATTTCTGATGGCCAGCTCCGGCTCGTTCGCAGCATCCATCGCCGGCGTTATGCTCTTGGCGATTGGAGCGGTGTTGTGCGGTGTGGTAACGGCGGCCTTGCTCTCGGAAACCTTCCCTACCCGTACTCGATACACCGCATCGGCGATTACCTACAACATGGCATATACCATTTTCGGCGGCACCGCACCGCTGGTGGCTACGTGGCTAATCAGCACCACCGGCAGCAACTTGTCGCCGGCGTTCTATCTCATCGCGGTGGCTTTGCTTGCGCTGGCGGGTGGGCTGGCATTGCCGGAAACCTCAAGGATTTCCCTTCATGACATTCCGACGGAGGGGAAAGGCGTAGGAGTAAGCTCTGCGGCCTGAAGTTGATGTTCTGCTCGGCTATCAAAAAGCTCGCGCCTTCGCGCTGATTGAGCTGATTGAGCTGATGGATAATCTCGAAGATCTGCGCGCACCGTGGTTTCACACAACCCGCTGATCTACAAGGAACGCATCATCGGCGACTGGGAAATCAACGGCACCGAACCGCCCTACGTCTGGCAAATCGGTGGAGGATCGAAGTAAGCGGACATCACGCGGGTGCCGACGCGGGATAGAGTTCGTAGCGGGCTGTCAGCTTTTCTCGCACATTAAGCCCAGTGAAGCCTGGTCTGAACGCCATTCTTTACTCTTTTATCAGCCGCTTAAGCGAACTAGCGGCTGGAAGTTGCGGCGTGGGCATCTGTATGCCCCTGTCGCCAGGCACGCACCCATCCTCTCCAAACAACTCGGCCAGATGCATCGTACGCTCAGAGCCATTGCAACAAGCCAACGACTTGGCCGGACAATACCGATCGCACCCCCAGCAGATCCGCTCGGGGTGTTTGGGGTTGACAGGGAAGTTCTTGGCCATGCCGATCTCCGATCATTGAGAGGCGTTTTTCGATCCTACAGCCTATGTGCAACGCCATCCTTGATTGATATCAAGATATCGACATCGAGCGATTGCCCTCCCCCCTATGCGATCCGGGGCTAAGCTTCTAACCGCTGACCAGCCTTGGAGACCTCGCTCATGCTCAATAAAAATCCTTTCCCAAACGCTGAGACACCAGTCCATCCACCTTTGTCGACATGGGACGATCAAGACGCAGCAACCTCCATCAATGGCGATGCGTTTACCGCCCCGCCCGCGCTGACCAACGCCGAACTGGTTCACTTGCGAGTCCGAGTCATTGCCCTGGAAAACCTGGTCATCGCGTTGCTGGCCGAAGGCTCGGAACGTCAGCTCGCCGTTGCCAGGCAAATGGCCAATTACATTTCCCCCAGACCCGGTTTTACCCAGCATCCCTTGACCATTCACGCGTCCGCACAGATGACCCACAGCATCGAGCGCGCCCAACGATTTCGCCAGCACGACGAACCACCGGTTTAATTATTCAAACTTGAAAACAAACGTTGTTGTTCGCAGTCAGGCTTACTGGACTCGGGGTCGTACTCGTCAGTGGTCATGCTATGACCGAGCATCGCAGCGTCGGCACCGTAATGAGCGACAACCAGACCGTCGTGCTACTTTACAATCACGCCCCTGACTTGAAATGATCAGGTACCGGTGTGGGCAAGAAAGAGGTTGATTGAAACGATAGAAAACCAAATTCCTGAGGGTTTTTTATTGGCTAAATAACATCATAACAATTTGTTTTTATTAGCTTTTTATTTTATTTTTTTGAAACTTGTCACAATCCGGGTGACGTCAACATGAAAACGGTCACGGCCCTTTTCACCTGTCTTCTCGTCAGCGTATGCGCGGCGACGATCCCCTTTGCCAATGCTGCAAAGCATGCCAAGCCTGCGCGAACCTACAAAACCAGCTTCGACTGCGGCAACGCTAGTGCACGCGTAGAAAAACTCATCTGCCACGATCCACAACTGGCGCAGATAGATATTGAACTGTTGCGTCTCTATCGCCTGGCGCTCACAGATGAACATTCCGTACCGCCTCCCGACAAAGTCATGATCGATCAGCAGTTCTGGATCGATGCACGCAATCAGTGTGGCACCGCGCCGGAGCCCAAGGCCTGTACGGTCCGAAGTTATGCCGAGCGTGCGCACCAGCTACGCCAAGGCTCGGCCATTGTGAGAACCAAAGACCCCGACAGACTGACCGATGGCCCCCTGGCGTTTCGTTGTACCGGGCTCAACGCGCTGATTGCCGCCACTTACTTTCACACGCAGCCGGGTGTCGTGTACCTGAAATGGGCGAACGCCTCGATCACCTTGAACCAGGTGCCAAGTGATTCAGGAAGCCGATACATCGGCAAGGATTACCAGGGGAACTACAGCTTCCGACAAAACGACTACGGGGTGTTTTTCCAGAAGCCAGGCTCTGGGGAAATGAGCTGTACGGTCGAGCCGGTCGGCTGAGGGCTCTGGCACGCCTGCAACAGAGCCATCTCATTGTCGACTCCCGTTGCAATCAATCAAGTTTTTCAGCCATTCCAACCGCCATTTGCGGCGTAACATTTTGGGTGCAAACCAAGATATGTCGAACGACCCACCACACCCTGCCGGACTTCATGCGCAACCGAGGCGGCGTTTCGCTCAAGCCGGGTGACGGCATCATCCACAGCAGGCTGAACCGCATGCTGCTGGCGGACACCGTGGGTACCGGTGGTGACTCGCACACCCGTTTCCCGATCGGTATTTCGTTCCCGCCCGGTTCCGGATTGAATGCGTTCGCCGCTGCCACCGGCGTCATGCCGCTGGACATGCCCGAGTCAGTGTTGGTGCGTTTCAAAGGCGAAATGCAACCGGGCATCACCCTGCGTGACCTGGTCCATTCGATCCCTTACTTCGCGATTCAGGCCGGTCTGCTGACTGTGGAGAAGAAAGGCAAGATCAACGCCTTCTCCGGCCGAATCCTGGACATCGAAGGTCTGAACAACCTGACCGTCGAGCAAGCGTTTGAACTGTCCGACGCCTCGGCCGAGCGTTCGGCGGCCGGCTGCACCATCAAACTCCCGGAAAAGGTCATTGCCGAGTACCTGACTTCTAACATCACCCTGCCGCGCTGGATGATCGACGAAGGCTACGGCGATCACCCAACCGATTCTCTGCGCACCGAACGACCCGGACGACGCCCGTCTGCTGTCGACCGCTGAAGGTCAGAAAATCGACGAAGTGTTCATCGGTTCGTGCAGGACCAACATCGGTCACTTCCGCGCGGCCGGCACGTTGCTGGAACAGGTCGACGGTCAGCTGCCAACCCGTCTGTGGCTGTCGTCGCCGACCAAGATAGACGCTCACCAACTGACCGAGGAAGGCTACTACGGCATCTACGGCAAGGCCGGCGCACGCATGGAAATGCCGGGCTGCTTGCTGTGCATGGGTAACCAGGCACGTGTAGAGCCGAACGCCACTGTGGTGTCGACTTCGACCCGTAACTTCCCGAACCGCTTGGGTGACGGCGCGAACGTTTACCTGGCCTCGGCCGAGCTGGCGTCTGTTGCTTCCATCCTGGGTCGCCTGCCGACCGTCGAGGAGTACATGGAATACGCTGGCAAGATCGACAGCATGGCGGCCGATGTCTACCGCTACCTGTCCTTCGACCAGATCGCCGAGTTCCGTGAAGCTGCTGCGAACGCCAACATTCCGGTCGTTCAAGCCTGACGCTATAACGCAATAGAAAACGCCGCCCATCGTGAGATGCGCGGCGTTTTTTTATGCCCTCACACAAATCCCCACAAGCGCTGCCGCTCGTCAGTGAGTCAGCACCTTTGCCTCCTCCTGATTTTCCAACGTTTTATAAACCTCGCAGGAAAACTCAGATGATGAACAAATCAATAACTTCCCTCTCCATCGCGAGCCTGCTGTTGACGAGTTCGTTTTTCGCGTTTGCAGCCGAAACGACGAAGGGATCTGTGCCCCCACCTACCGCTATCCAAGGCGTTAACCAGGCTCAAAGCGCCGAATCCAACGAAGAGAAAGCCAACAAAAAGGGCGAAGAAGCGGCGGGTTCAAACTCCGGTGCCGATGCGCAGGCAGCGGAAAAAGACGCTGCCTCTTCCAGCGGCTCGCAGGACGAAGAAAAACTGAATGAACGCAGTCAGCAGAGGTAAACGACATGCACGACGATGACGATGTCAATGACGCTCAAACGCCATCAAACGCCCCTCCCACTGATGAAACCGAAGGCGTTGATGAAGCCATTACGCCCTCTTCCACCCGCGTCAAGGAGCGGGAGGCTGAAACGATCAGCGAAAAAATCGCGGAGATAGAACGCAAGGTGGCTGATGGTAATTAGTGCTGAGTAAATGGGGGGTCGATGCCGACCTCCCTTTTCTGTGGACTGAAGTCAGCCAGAAATACACGGTTGCTCCAGACCATCCCTTAGGGATGGTCTGAAGTAGCGTGTTTAAGGCTGACTTCGGCCATTGCCGATTTTGAAAGTGGCAAGTCAACCCAAAGCGCTCAGATTGCTCATTCATTCCTGTCTTAGTTAGCCGCTACGAATTGAACGCCACGCGGCGGATGGCAACTAGACTCCCTGCTCTGCGGTGTCTATCCCTCGCTGCCTGTGGCCGGACCGACAGCATCCTTGGCGGTACAGCACAGCAAGATATCTGACACGCGCATCATTGGCAGCGGGTCGGATTGTCTACGTTCCTTAAGCCACTTTCGGCTTCGCCTGACATCAAGTTGCAAATTCAACAACATCATCAGGCTCAGAAACTCCTGGGTAATACGGCCATTGCCGCATTCAGAACAATGGAATTCCTGCCAAACGCCCGCGCAGAGTGTTCGTGCAAAAGGGTTTTCACAGATTACACACGACATGGTCAGGTTCCACTCAATAAAAAATAGTGAGCCGCGAGCGTTGAAAGGCGCTCAGCGCGGCTGACGAACGGTTATGCCGCTGGATCGCCACGCTTTGCAGCGGGCAGGGTGGATCAACAGCGCACCGTGCCTTTCGATCAATCCAATGGAACCTAAGGATTGAGCCTGTTCTCTATCGCAGAACCAGCAGAAGGAGAACTTCACCATGATCGACCCAGCAACCGGTATGAGGCCGGGCGAGCGCTACAACGTCGAAAGCCTTGAACGCACGCCGCATTTCCCCGGCTTCTTTCTCGACGGAAAATATTACCTGGGGCCGGAGTTGCAAACGGCAGTCGGCTGGCTCGAAGGGCGACAGTTTCTGTATGACCAACTCGATCCCATCGGCGATCCGGTGTACCCCGGCCGGGTCGTCGGCACCATTGAAGACCTGACGTTGACCTTGGGCGACGGCGCGCGCCTGGCATTGAACAAAGTGCCGTACGACGCGCAGCAATATCTGCCCACCGAAATGACGGATGACATTCTGGGCACTGCCGTGAGCCCGTCATACTCGTCGGCAATCGGCACGACAAGTGCCGAGAGAATGCCGATTCGCCCTTCGGCGCTGCTGGTGGTCGGTGTTGCGCTGCTGGTCAGCGGTTCGCTTCTCGTGCTCAATCGTCTTGGACATCGTCGATCTTCTCGCTAGTGTTGCGGGCAATCACTCGGATTGAACGATTGCCCGTCTCCACCGATTACAGATACCAGCGGTATTCCCGCGCGCTGATTTCCTGCATAAACGCCAGATGATCCTGACGTTTGTTCTCGCAATAGACATCCACGAACTCTGCCCCCAATCCTTCACGCAACTGCGGCTGATGCTGCATCGAGCGCACGGCTTCGAGCATTTCCAGTGGGAAGTCGACGCCACTGTTGCGCTCTTCGTTCAGCGGCAAGATGGGTTCTTTGCCCGCGTCCAACCCATGTTCCAGTCCCACCAGAATCGCTGCCAATACCAGATAGGGATTGGCGTCGGCGCCCGCCAGACGATGTTCGATGCGCAAATTTTTCGAATCCGACTCCGGAATGCGCAGGCACGCATCACGATCCTCAAACCCCCAGCTCGCTTGCGTAGCCACGTTTGTCGTGCCGCCCAAGCGGCGATAAGCGTTCTGGTTCGGGGCGAAAACCGGCATGCAATGCGGCAGTAATTCCAGGCAGCCGGCCACGGCGTGACGCAATGACTGCTGCTGGTTGGCCGCCAGGATGTTGTTGCCAGCCGCGTCGTAAAGACTGACATGCACATGCATGCCGCTGCCCGGGTGCTGCAAGTAAGGTTTGGCCATGAAGCTCGCACGATAACCATGTTTAAGCGCTACGCCACGGCTGCTGCGACAGAACAGCGCCGCCCAGTCTGCCGCACGCAAGCCATCGTCAAGGTGCCCGAAATTGATTTCGAACTGACCCGGCCCGAGTTCGGCGGTAATCACCGTGCTGTCGATGCCCTGGGCCCGCGAGGTCTCGACCATGTCGTCGAGTACCGGCGCGAAGCGTGACAGTCGCTCGATGTGCATGTTGGGTTGGTCATCGGCATCGTCCGTCAGCCCGTCGCGGGGAAACTGCGGTAGCCCCTCGCGCAGCTTTTTATCGAACAGGTAGAACTCCAGCTCGAACGCCACCACGGGATGAATGCCTTTGCCGGCAAGCCTGTCCAGGACCTGCGCAAGTACCTGGCGCGGTTCAAACACAATGGGGTTTTCAGTGCCGTCCGAGGTGATCAGCATTTGCCCCAGCGGTTGCCCTTCCCAGCTCACCGGTTTCAGTGTTCCCGGCACCAGACGACGCAATGCATCCGGATCGCCGTCGTTGAAACAGTAATCACCAATCTTGAACAACCCGCCTTGCACGCCCAGCAGCACACAGTTCTGCGGCAGTTTCAGCGCACTCCCGGCCGCGACCTTTTCCAGCATGTCCACCGGGTAGCGCTTGCCGTAAAAATGCCCCGGGATATCGAGGGAAATCAGGTCGACATAGCGCACCTCAGGATAGCGTTGGCGAAAGGCCCGCACCTCAGCCAGCAGATCAGAGCAGGTAGCATCCATCATTGTTGGTCCTTATCTTGTTATCAGGTGTAAACCCAAAGCACTCGTGTGAGCTGCTGAGTAAGGTTGCCGTAGCGGCAACGGGTATGACTGTCGAATTGAAAACTGTCGCCAGCCACCAAAGTCACAGGTTCTTCGTCATCACCCAGCCACAGCGTCAACTCGCCTTCGAGCACGTAGCCGCCCTGCTCCGAGCTGTCACTCATGTGCCGGTCGCCGCTGCTGGCACCGGCTTCCAGATGACTTTCGAGCATGGAAAAGGACGCGCGTATTTTTGGCGAAACCAGAATGTCGGTAATACCGTTGGCGAAGTACAACGTGCGGCGTTCGTCCGGCCGCGTGACCCACGGCAACTCTTTGGGTTTTGGCAGGCTGTAGAAATACGTCGTCGGTACGTCCAGGGTTTCACTGATCGCCGTCAGGTCTGCCACGGTGGGCCGTGACAAGCCGCGTTCGACCTGCGAGAGAAAGCCGACAGAACGGCCGATTTTGTCCGCCAGTTCCTTCAAGGTGTATTTCTTGTGCTTGCGCAAATCGTGAATCAGGATCGCCAGCGCGGCGATTTCTTCTTGCTTGTTCATGCCTGCAATTCCGGTAGATGACTCATCAGATACTGTCGCGTAGTCGATACCAGGCTTTGCCGATGGCTTCCAGCGGTGCGGCGAGGTATTTGCCACCGGGAAAACTGCCGTTGTTCAAGCCCTGATATAAAGATAATTCATCGTCCTGACCAAGAATGGCTTCGGACACTGCGCGGGCCGCGGCCAGCGTGGGCAGCACGCCATGCCCGGAATAGCCTTGCAGCCAGTAGCGATCCCCCGATCGGCCAATGTCAGGGGTACGTTTAAGGGTCAGGTCGATGTGCCCGCCCCAGGCGAACTCCAGCTCTACGCCTTTGAGCTGCGGAAACACCCGTTCCAGGAACGGTCGTGTTGCCCCGGCAATGTCCTTGGGCATGCCGCCCAGGTACGTGCAACCGCCGCCAAACAGCAGGCGGTTGTCGGGGGTGCGACGGAAATAGTCGAGGACAAACTGGTTGTCAGTGACGCAGACATTGCTGGGCAGCAGCGCAGTGGCCTGCTCTGGCGTCAGGGGCGCGGTCGCCACTTGATACGTCCCGACGGGCAATACGCAACTGGCCAGTTTAGGATCGAGCCGGTCCAGATAGGCATTGCAGGCCAGCACCAGAACATCCGACCGAATGGACCCGCGCTCGGTGTTCACCACGAAGCGACCGCCTTCCTCTCGATAATTCAATGCTTTGCTTTGTTCATGGATGCGGCCGCCTGCGCGTTCGATGGCGGCGGCTAGGCCGAGGGCCAGTTTCAGCGGGTTCAAATGCCCGCCCTCAGGATCAAAGAGACCGGCCTGATAGCGTTCGCTGGCGATCCATTGCGGCAACTGTTCACGGCTGATGAGCTGCAAACCATGGTGCCCCCACTTGTGACTGGCCTCACGCTGCCACTCAGTCAACAGACCGACACGCCGGGGCATGACCGAAGTCCACAGATGGCCGGCGCGATAATCACAGTCAAAACCATGGCGAGCGGGTAATTCACGCAGTTCTTGCGCCGCCCAGCGCATTCCATCCCACAACCGGCGAGCGCGCTCATAACCCAGCGCCGCTTCCAGAGGTGGCATGTCACATGACCAGCCGAGAATGGCCTGACCACCATTGCGCCCCGAGGCTGCCCACGCTACGCGACTGGCTTCCAGCAGAGTTACGCGTTTGCCGGCCAGGGCCAGGCGCAACGCGGTGTGCAGACCACTGAACCCGGCGCCGATGATCAAGATTTCGGTGTCTTGCTCACCTGCGAGCGCAGGTCGAGTGGTCAGGTGATTAGCGCAACTGTGGGCGTAATAGCTGGCGACATGCTGCGTGGACTGCTGGAACATACCGGCTCTCATGAAATTATGTTTTTATATTTTCATGAAAAACTACATGATTAATTTCACGAAAGCAACTGCGCCAGTAATTCCCGCCGGCACCGGACAAGCGCAAGTACACCTGACAGTAATTGGGTGTCTTGACTGGCTCCATCGCGAGCAGGCTCGCCCACAGTTGATCTTTGTCATCCACAAAATCTGTGCCTAACGGAGATCCATGTGGGACCGAGCCTGCTCGCGAAAGGGCCAGTCCAGCCCCACAAACATCCCGGCACAGAAACACCAAAGCACCCGACGTGTTTCAGGTATTGGGGGATTTATGCCACGGGTAACCTTTCGCGCTGAGCTCAAAGGCATACTCGAACAAACGCTTCATGTACTCGCCATCGAACCGATGAGTGCGAAGGTGATGAAAATCGGAGCCGATGTACGCAAGATTGAAGTCAGACCCGTCCTGCTGGGCCATTCGGTAAATCCGGTCGAGATCGCTGATTCCCTGCGTCTGGATCAACGCGGTGATGGCGCGACCGCCGATGCTCAACGTGCGGCGCTTTGTGCCGGACCACTGCGGCTCCAGTTTCCCGTTGCGAATCACGTAGAAATGCCGATCACGGCGCAAGCGCGCGCCCGTCACGTTATTCAGCGCCATGACGGTGCCTGGGGGGTAAAGAAATACCAGCGTGATGACGCCGCCGTCCACGTGCATTTCCTGGAACCGTTGACCGTTGACCTCCACGTCGATCATGACGGGTGAGACGGCACCGGGAATACTCATCGATGCGATCAGGATCTGACGAAACAGGTCGAGTGCTCCCGGCGCACCGCTTGCGGCAATGGCGCCCATGTTCCAGGTCACGGGTCGCCCTGCATCGAGGTCGGTGGTGCCGATCATCAGGAGTCGTCCATTGGCATACTGCGCCGCAATCGCCGCCAGAAGGTCAGGGGTGACGTATTGCGCGACGAGCCGCGACAGTGGCTTGCTGTCCGCAATACCGTCGCTGGCAAGCCGGGTCAGCACATTGCGCGAATGGAAAATGTCTTTGGGGCCGAGGGCACTGCAGATGCGCAGAATGATGTCGTCGTACTGAGGCCCCAGGAAGGCGAACGGGGCGACCAGGGCGCCTGCGCTGATGCCCGTGACCACTTTGAAAGTTGGCCGCGTCCCATGCAACGTCCATCCTGCGATGATGCCCGCCGCGAAGGTGCCAGCGTCACTACCACCGGAGACCGCCAGCATGTTGGCCAGCGGTAGCATGTCATTCGGCTCCCCGGCTCTGGCAAGCGCCTGGGCCTCTCGATGGTTGGCCTGATGCACGTCCCGAATGAGCGGAGCGAGTTCCCGGTCCAGCCAGTAACGCGCCTCTGGAATGCCGGGGACAACCGCGAGTTCCGTCAAGGCTGGCGGCACGGCATCCCGGCGTTGCAGGCACGCTTGGCGCAACATGTTCCACGTTGATGTACCCGGTCCGGGCAGGAATGGTTTCAAAACGCCTCCTCCGGCCCCGGCCATTGACAGAGCCCGCGGGAACTGTTGCGGATTTTACCCTTCCTCCGGCCGATCCTGAACCCACTGCCAGAACAATTGGTAGCCAACCGCAAGCACCACCGGCCCTACGAACAAGCCCAGGATGCCGCTCGTGACCATGCCGCCCAGCGCGCCAATCAGCACGACCGGCATCGGCACATCCACACCTCGTCCCAGCAAAAGCGGTTTGAGTACGTTGTCCACCAGGCCAGCAACGAATACAAAGACGGAGAAGATAATGGTCCTCGTATTGGGCCCCTCGGTGGCCATCACATAGACAATCACCGGCAGCGTAATCAGCGTGGCCGGTAACTGCATGATGCCGAGCAGCAACACGCCGATGGCCAGCAGCCCCGCGCCCGGGATGCCTTTGAGTACGAAGCCCAGCCCCACCAGCAACATCTGGATGAAAGCGATGCCAACCACGCCGAGCGCAACTGCGCGAATGGTTGCAGTGCACAGTTCAGCGATTTTCGGCCCCTTTTCAGGACCGCTGACGCGCGACGCGATATCTACCGCACATCGGCTGCCGGCCTCACCATGCGCCATGAAAATACCGGCGATGATCAAGGCAACAATGAACATCAGCAAACCTGCCCCGACGCCGGCAATTTTGGTCAACAAACCCACACTGACGCCTTTTATTTGCGGCAAGTACTTCGCTATCAGGTCCGGAAGATCAGTTGAGGCCTGTATCCATAACGACGAGATGGATTTACCCACCAGCGGCCACGTGGCGACCGTGTCGGGCGGCGGCGGGATGTGGAATGACCCCTCCTTCACCAGGTCGATGACCTGTCCGACCGACGACCCAATCGATGTGCCCAGCAGATAAACCGGCACCACCAGAATAGCGATGGCAATCAGTACAATCGCGGTGGCAGAACGCCCTTCGCTGCGTCCGAACGACCCCATCAACCGCAGTTGCAACGGGTAGAGCGTGATCGCCAGGATGACTGACCACAGCATCAGGTCGCGAAACGGACGGAATATCTCGAAGCAAAACAGCACCAGAACAACAATCAACCCGGCACGAATCAGGACATCGAGCATGCTGCGGGTCAACGATTTCTCGGACAGCGGCGTGGGCACCATGGATGTTTCCTTGCCTATTCAAAGCAGGTGGGAGCGGTAAGGCCAGCATAGACAATGATTTAACAGTACGACGTGATCTGTGTGCTCTGAATGGCAGCACTTCGAAAAAAATTGAAAATGCAGCGCATCGACTCTGCATCCACGCCTGAATCCAGAAAATGGCGGAAGGCAGCCGGAGTCGAACCGGCCCGGGAACGGATGCCGTCCCCAACCGGGTTTGAAGCCCGGCCGCGCCACCGGGCGCGATTGCCTTCCTTGAAGTCAGTCGTCTTTCTGCTCGGCCAAGGCACTGTCGAGACGGATTTGGCGCTTGTCGCCCAGGCGTCGGGTCAAGCCGATGCGGTCGAAGTATTCCAGAATCTGAATGCTGCGCTTGCGACCCAGGCCGACCGCATCGCGAAACGCCGCGACTTGAATCACCGGGTTGTGCTGGGCCAGTTGCAAGAGCATAGCCGCCAATCGACGGATCATCGCGTCGGTGTAGAACAGGTCCCGGACCACTTGATGCAGCAGCCCCAGCCGCGCCATTTTGCGCAACAACAAGCGCACAGTCGCCTCGTCATGCCCCAGTTTGCGCACCCATGGAGGATCGAGCCCGGCCTGTTCGAACAGCGGTTGTAGGCGCTGCCACAGCGCTTCGTCCTCTTCACTCAAGCGCACCTGATGACCGGGTAAATGCAGCCACGGCCCGCTGGTGGCCAGGGCGTCGCTGGCGAGTAATTCGTCGACCAGGCAGATGAAGGTCGGGCGTTCCATCGCTGTTGCAGCGAAGCGACGCAGGCGATCCCGGTCAGGGCCCATTTGATCCGGCTCAAGTCGATGAAAGCGTGCGAGCTGCTCCAGCAAGGGCGCTTTCAGCGCATCCCAACGCGCAGCACTGAACAGTAACGAACCTTGGCGGGTCTCGATCAAGCGCACATCAGCGGGCAATACCCAGGTCGCGCGTGGCTGGTTGAACTGACGCTCCAGTTGCCGTGGATCGAGGCCGGTGTCGCTGTTGGCCAACAACGCCGGCAAGAGTTCTTCAAGCGTATTACGGCTGGCGAGGGCCTGTAATTGTGCCAGGCGTTCGGGGCTGCGTCGGTGTCGGGACGGGGCAAACGGGTCGAGCACCCGGCCCCCGCCGAGGGTGCGTTGCGCGCTCTGATCACGCAGGATCAACGGATCGCCTTTCACCGCCTGCACCGGTGCATTCAGCAGAATCTGCGCGAACATCCGCCCACCTGGCGTCAAACTCGCGCCTTCGAGCAACGCAACCCGCCCTGTCACGTCTTGAGTGCCGAGGTGAACATGCGCCGGCTGAAAGTGTTCGAAGGGTTTGGCTTCGCTGGCCAGCAAACGCAGGTCAATGTCCAGTCGCTGGGTCGGGGCATACAGCCACTCGGCCAGCAGCCATTGGCCACGGTGAATGTGCTCCAGCGCCAGGCGCTCGGCACTCAGGTTCAACGCAACGCGTTGCCCGGCATACGCGCTGTTTGCCGCTTGATTTTGCGCATGCAAACCGCGCACACGCACCGGTTTACCTAGCGGGCTAAGCACCAGTGTGTCGCCCACCGTCACTTGCCCTGACAATGCCGTGCCGGTCACCACGATGCCGGCGCCAGCTACGCTAAAAGCTCGATCAATTGCCAGGCGAAAACCGCCGCTGGTGCTGCGTTGAAGAACGTCGCGCTGTACATCGAGCAACGCCTGGCGCAGCGCCTCGACGCCCTCCCCGGTCACACTCGACAGCGCGATCTGCGTCGCATCGGCATAGGGCCCGAGCGCCAGTAGCGTTGTCATCTGTTCATGGACGGCTTGCACCCGGGCCGGATCGACCCGGTCGCACTTGGTGATCGCCACCAGCGCCCGGGGAATGCCCAGCAGTTCAACGATCGCCAAGTGTTCGCGGGTTTGCGGCATCACGCCGTCATCCGCTGCGACCACCAGCAACACCAGATCGATGCCCTGCGCCCCGGCTAGCATGTTATGGGTGAACCGCTCGTGACCGGGCACGTCGATGAACCCGGTCAACTCGGCGCCCGGTTCCAGCGCCGCATAAAGGTAGCCGAGGTCGATGGTCATGCCACGTTCGCGTTCTTCGCGGCGACGGTCACCGGCCTGCCCGGTCAATGCTTGCAACAGCGAAGTCTTACCGTGGTCGATGTGCCCTGCGGTGCCGACGATCACCCTGCCTGCCCCTCGACCGATAACTGATCGAGTTGCGCCAGCCAGGCGGCTTCATCGTCCAGTTGGCGCAGGTCCAGCCACAATGCGTCGTCGTCGATGCGGCCCAGCACCGGAATGGCCAACTGGCGGAACGCGGCCTCCAGCCACAGCAACTGCCGCCCGCGCAGACGTTTGGACACCTTTGGCCGCAGGCATAACGCGGCGCTGGGCAGGCGCGCCACCGGTTGGCTGCCGCTGCCGATCATGCCCAACGCCGGCAGCGCGCTGACGCTCCAGCCGTCGCCCACTACGTGCGCCAGCGAAGGTTGCAGCCGTTCGGCTTGGGCGAGGATATCGACCTGCGGGCGGGTCAGCAGGCGCAGGCTTGGCAGACGTTCGGCCAGGCGATCGGGATCGCGGTACAAACTCAACACCGCTTCGAGCGCGGCCAGGGTCAGTTTGTCGACCCGTAACGCGCGTTTGAGCGGATTTTTCTTGATCTTCGCGATCAGGTCCTTGCGCCCGACAATCAACCCGGCCTGCGGACCACCCAACAATTTGTCGCCACTGAAGGTGACGATGTCCGCACCATCGAGCAGCGCCTGGCGCACCGTCGGTTCGGCGGGCAGGCCCCAGCGGGTCAGGTCCAGCAGGCTGCCGCTGCCGAGGTCTTCAAGCAGTGGCAAGCCATGCTGGTGCGCCAACTGCGCCAGTTCGGCGGTTGGCACCCGCGCGGTAAACCCTTCAATGCTGTAATTGCTCGCATGAACGCGCATCACCAGACCACTGCGCGGGCCGATGGCTGCTTCGTAATCACGGGCATGCGTACGGTTGGTGGTGCCGACTTCATGCAGCCGGACCCCGGCCCGCGCCATGATGTCGGGAATGCGGAAGGCGCCGCCGATTTCAATCAGCTCGCCCCGGGAAATAATCCCTTCCTTGCGCGCGCCCAAGCTGTTGAGCGTCAACAGCACCGCTGCCGCGTTGTTGTTGACCACCGTCACCGCTTCGGCGCCGGTCAGTTCGCGGATCAGGCCTTCGATCAGGTCATCACGGTCGCCGCGCTTGCCGCTGAGCAGATCAAATTCGAGATTGAGCGGATAGCGCGCGGCCATTTGCACTGCTTCGATGGCGACTTCGGGGAGCAGCGCCCGTCCGAGGTTGGTGTGCAGCACGGTCCCGGTCAGGTTGAACACCCGCCGCACATGACTTTGGTGATGCTGGGCCAGACGCTCACCCGCCCGTCCCGCCAATACGTGCGGGCTGATTTCCACGGCATCGAGTTGCCCGGTCAAAACCGGTTCGCGCAAGTCATCGAGCAATTGCCGCAGGCTCGCCAGCAGCGCCTCCCGGCCATAGCGCTCGGCCAGTGGTTGGCAGGCGGGATGGCGCAGCAAACTATCGATGGAAGGCAGCCGCAAGGTTTGACTGGCGGAAGTTGAAGGCATCAGGCGCTCCTGGAAACGATTGACCGTCGCGTCTGAGTGTAGCCGCAGAGCGTTCAGTCACCCCCAGGTGCCAGCAGCAGATTGGGCGCCGGACGCAAGAAGCCTTCCTCTTCCAGGCGCATGTCGAGCATCAGGCTGGCCAAGTCCGCGGACAACGCTTCGGCGTCGGCGTCGTTTTCCAGGTACAGCAGTTTCAGGTAACTGCGACAACCGGGGCAGGTTTCGGCGCGTAACGGCGCCTGATTGGCGACGTGACGGTCATCCTCCAGGCTGATGTATTCCAGGCCTTTGCTTTGTTCGCAGTACACGCATTTGACCCGCACCACATGCCATTCACAGGCACACAACGAACACACCAGATAGCGCAAACCGTTGTGTTTGCCTCGGTGGCGAATCACACCGGCCATTGCCGGTGAACCACAAGCCGGGCATTGGCTGAGGCTGTCACCGGGTTTCAGTGCCAGGTCCGGCGTGCTCAGCAACCAGTGACTCCAGGCCGCTTGCAACGCGGCGCCGAGAAACGGCACCAGCGCCGCTGGCAGCAGCGTGAACTGGCCGCTGACCAACGCCACCGCCCAGGCTTTGCATTGTCCGGAGTCGGTATTGCGCAACATCGCCAAGGCTTGCTCTACCGCCGGTTGCGGCGCTGGCCGGTAGCGTTGCAACAAGGCGTCGAGGTACGGCAACCAATGCCCCTCGCGCACCAGTGTGTCGGCGGCAAGCGGTGGCAGGCCGTGCAGTTGGCACACGTTGATTCGTTCGGGATCTGGCAGGGTGGCGACGGGCGGATCGTCCATCAGTTGCTGCTGCACGCGACACAAGCCTGCCACCAGGCGCAGGTAATCGGCCAGCGGATGCCCCTCGGCCAGCCGCTCCAGCCGCAATGCGCGCAAGGTGAACAGGTTGTGTGGCGGCGGGTACAGAAACGGCGGTGAAGTCGCCGCCGCTTCAATCTCTCCAGGCTCAAGAATGGTCGGCAAGTGCTTATCCTTTTTTGCTGATCGGCCGGTCGGGGTGCTCGTCGCGGGTCACTTCGCGGTACCAGAGTTCATGGTGTTTTTTCGCCCAGGCGCGGCTGACCCAGCCATGCACCATGGCGCTGACCGAGCCCTTGATCCAGATCCCGGCGTAGATGTGCACGATGATGCTCAGCACCAGCACAAACCCGGCCAACGCATGCAGCAGCATCGCCCAACGAATCGCGGTGATGCCAAAAAAAGCGCTGAAATACGCGCGCCAGATCACCAGTCCGCTGAACAGCAGCACCAGCATGCAGGCCAGCAAGGTCCAGAACAGCAGCTTCTGCCCGGGGTTGTACTTGCCAACGGGCGGCACGCCCTCTTCCTCGTTCTTGATTACCCGACCGACTCGCTTCAGCCACAACCGATCATTGGTAATGAAGAAATTCGCGCGCCAGAAGCGCAGCACCAATCCAAGGAACAGCACGAACATCACCACGCCCATGAACGGGTGCAGGATGCGTGTCCACGGGCCACCGCCAAACAGGTTGCTGAGCCAGAACAACGCCGGATGAAACAGCGCCAACCCGGAGAGTGCTGCCATGAAAAACAGGATCGCCACCAGCCAGTGATTGGTGCGCTGACCGGTGGTGTAGCGCAGGATCGTTTTGTTGCTCATGGCCTGTCCTCCCGCCGCGGATCATAGGTATGAACCGATGGGTCAACCTCATGCACGGCCGGGTCCTTGCCTGGGGGATGTTCGTCCTCTTCGACCACCTGCGGCCCGATGCGCACGTAATGGAAGAACCCGGCCAGTACCGCCAGGCCCATGGCCAACAGGCCTAACGGTTTGCTCACGCCTTTCCACAACCCCACCAGCGGACTGATTGCCGGATCCTTCGCCAGCCCGGCGTATAGCTGCGGCGTATCAGCATGGTGCAGCACGTACATCACATGGGTGCCACCAACGCCGGCCGGGTCGTACAGGCCGGCGTTTTCGAAGCCACGGCTTTTCAGATCGACGATCCGTTCGGCGGCGTGTTCTTTCATGTCCTCCTTGGTGCCGAACACAATCGCCCCGGTCGGACAGGTTTTAACGCAGGCCGGTTCCAGCCCGTATTCGACCCGATCCGAACACAACGTGCATTTGTAGGCCTTGTGATCCTTTTGCGAGATCCGCGGTATGTTGAACGGGCAACCGGTGATGCAATAGCCGCAGCCAATGCAGTGGTCCTGGTTGAAATCGACAATGCCATTGGCGAGCTTGATGATCGCCCCCGGGCTCGGGCACGCCGCCAGGCAACCGGGTTCGGCGCAATGCATGCAGCCGTCCTTGCGAATCAGCCATTCGAGGTTGCCGGCATCGTTTTCATGCTCGGTGAAGCGCATCAGTGTCCAGGTTTCGGCGCTCAAGTCATGCGGGTTTTCGTAGGTGCCGAGGTTGAAGCCGATTTCGTCGCGCAGCTCGTTCCATTCCGAGCAGGCGACCTGGCAAGCCTTGCAGCCGATGCACTTGGTGGTGTCGATCAGCTTGGCCACTTCCTCTTGAATGCGCACCGAAGGTGACGGGGTCGTGGTGGCCGAACGGGCAATAATGTCTTGGCTGGCCATTTAGACTTTCTCCACGTTGACCAAAAATGACTTGGATTCCGGGGTTTGCGTGTTGCCATCGCCGAGGAACGGCACCAGGGTGTTGGTCAGGTAACCGTGGCGCGTGAGCCCGGTAAACCCCCAGTGCAACGGGATACCGATCTGGTGCACCACCTGATTGTTGACCTGTAACGGACGAATCCGCTTGGTCACCACCGCCACCGCTTCAATGTGCCCGCGCTTGCAGCTGACGCGCACGCGATCGCCGGCGACGATGCCTTTCTCCTTCGCCAACACCTCGCCGATTTCGACAAACTGCTGCGGCTGGGTAATCGCGTTGAGCCGGCAGTGTTTGGTCCAGAAGTGGAAATGCTCGGTCAAGCGGTAGCTGGTGCCCGCGTACGGGTAATCCTTGGCCACACCGAGGGAATCCCACACCGAATCGAAGATCCGCGCCGCCGGGTTGCTGGTGGCTTTCTTGTTGTTCGGGTGCAGCGGGTTGATGCCGATCGGTGTCTCGAACGGCTCGTAGTGCTCGGGAAACGGGCCTTCGTTCATCTTGTCGACGGCGAAGAACCGCGCCACGCCTTCGGGGTTCATGATGAACGGATTCATCCCCGCTTCCGGCGGCACGTCAGCCTTGTAGTCCGGCACATCGGTGCCGCCCCAGACTTTGCCGTTCCACCACACCAGGCGTTTTTTCGGGTCCCACGGGTTACCTTGCAGGTCGGCTGACGCGCGGTTGTAGAGAATCCGTCGGTTCGCCGGCCAGGCCCAGGCCCATCCCAATTGTTGGTGCATACCCCACGGGTCGCTGTTGTCGCGACGGGCCATCTGGTTACCGGTTTCGGTCCAACTGCCGCAGAAAATCCAGCAGCCGGACGCGGTACTGCCGTCATCCTTGAGCTGACTGAACGCAGCCAGTTGCGCATTGCCCTTGATTGCCGCGCCCGTGGCGTCGGTGAAGTCGGTGGTGGCATAGCCATTGATTTCCTTGGCCAGTTCTTCCGGCGACGGTTCGTCGGCGATCTTGTACTGCCACGACAGTTTGAGGATCGGATCGGGATAAGCACCGCCCTGCGCCTGATAGCGCTGACGCAAACGCAGAAACAGCTCGGCCATGATCCGAATGTCGGTTTGCGCTTCACCCGGGCCGTCGGCGCCTTTCCAGTGCCATTGCAGCCAGCGGCTGCTGTTGACCAGCGAGCCGTCTTCCTCGGCAAAACAGGTAGTGGGCAGGCGAATCACTTCGGTCTGGATATCGGCGCTTTTCACATCGTTGTACGGCCCGACATTGCGCCAGAACTCTGAAGTTTCGGTGGCCAGCGGGTCCATCACCACCAGCCATTTGAGTTTGGCCAGCGCCACCATCACCCGGTTCTTGTCGGGCAACGCCGCGATGGGGTTGAAACCCTGGCACATGTAGCCGTTGACCTTGCCCTGGCCCATCAGGTCGAACACTTTGAGGATGTCGTACTGGGGGATGTCCAGTTTCGGCAGGTAGTCGTACGCCCAGTTGTTCTCGACTATGGCGTTGGCGCCATACCAGGCTTTCATCAGGCTGACGTGGAATTTGCCGTAGTTCTGCCAGTAGGACAGTTGCCCCGGCCGCAACGGTGTCTGCGTACGTTTGGTGATGAAGGCGGCGTAATCCTGTTCGGCGTCGCCTGGTAGCGTCAGGTAACCGGGCAACGAGTTGGACAACAACCCCAGATCGGTCAGGCCCTGGATATTGGAGTGACCGCGCAAGGCATTCACGCCCCCGCCAGGCATGCCGACATTGCCCAGCAGCAATTGCACCATCGCCGCGCTGCGGATGATCTGCGCGCCGATGGAGTGCTGGGTCCAGCCCAACGCATACAGGATGGTCATGGTCTTGCCCGGTACCGAGCACGTGGCGATTTCATCCCAGATTTTTTGCATTGCATCGACCGGCATGCCGCAAATCTGGCTCGCCAGGTCAATGTTGTAGCGGCTGTAATGCTGCTTCATCAATTGATAGACGCAGCGTGGGTCTTGCAGGGTCGGGTCGACCTTGGCAAAGCCGTCTTCACCGAGTTCATAGCCCCAGCCGGACTTGTCGGTGTAGCTACGCTTGGCCACGTCGTAACCGCTGAAAATCCCGTCCTCAAAGCCATAGCCGGCTTTGACGATGAACGACACGTCGGTGTAGTTGCGCACGTATTCGTGCTGGATCTTGTCCTCGGTCAGCAGGTAATTGATCAGCCCGCCCATGAAGGCGATGTCGGTGCCGGTGCGAATCGGCGCGTAATAGTCGGCCACCGAGGCCGTGCGGGTAAATCGCGGGTCGACCACGATCAGCCGCGCCTTGTTGTGCGCCTTGGCTTCCGTCACCCATTTGAAACCGCAGGGGTGCGCTTCTGCTGCGTTGCCGCCCATCACCAGAACCAGATTCGCGTTGGCGATATCGGTCCAGGTATTGGTCATGGCACCACGGCCGTACGTCGGGGCAAGACTTGCCACCGTCGGGCCGTGTCAGACACGCGCCTGGTTATCAAACCCCAGAATGCCGAGACTGCGAATGACCTTGTGGGTGATGTAGCCCGCTTCGTTGGATGCCGCCGAGGCCGCGAGGAAACCGGTGGTGAGCCAGCGGTTCACCGTTTGGCCCTGGGCATTCTTCTCGATGAAGTTGGCGTCGCGGTCGGCCTTCATCAGGTCGGCAACGCGGTCCAGCGCTTCATCCCAGGAGATTCGCGTCCACTCGCTGCTGCCGGGCTTGCGCACCTGCGGGTATTGCAGGCGATCGGGGCTGTGAATGAAATCCAGCAGGCCTGCGCCTTTGGGGCAAAGGGTGCCGCGGTTGACCGGGTGGTCCGCGTCACCTTCGATATGGATGATGTTTTGCGCGACATTCTTGGCCGTATCGCCCTGGCTGTACATGATCAAGCCGCAACCGACCGAACAATACGGGCAGGTGTTGCGGGTTTCATGGGTGGCGGCAAGCTTGAAGTGGCGCACCTGCTCGGCGAAGGCAAGCGTAGGGGCCACGCCCAACGCGCCCAGGCTCGAGCCTGCAAGGCCGATACCAGCGACCTTGAAGAACTGACGACGGCTGAGGTCCATCGTGCACTCCTGATCAGGTGGAAATCCGGGGCTTTGCCGGACTTTTCAATCAATCACGGTGACGGCAGACGGGCTGCCGACCCTTGAAACTCTAGTCAATACGGCCGTGCCCTGTGTGAAAACCGACCGTCGGGCACTCACCCGATACCCGCCACACCACCGAACCTGTGGGAGCGAGACCGGCTTGCCGGCGATAGCGGTAAGTCAGGCAACATCAATGCTGACTGTGCCGGCCTCATCGCGAGCAGGCTCGCTCCCACAGGGATTGGCGATTATCATGGCCGGCATCACCCACCCGCTGTTACGAGACCGCGCATGACTTTCGATTTTGATCAGGTGTTCGACCGCCATAACACCGGTAGCACCAAATGGAGCCGCTACCCGGCCGACGTGCTGCCGATGTGGGTGGCCGACATGGATTTTGCCGCGCCGCCGATGATCATCCAGGCCCTGCAAAAACGCCTGGAACACCCGATGGTCGGCTACAGCGTGGCCCCGGATGACTTGCGCGACGCCATCGTGGCCGACCTCTGGAACAAATACGCCTGGCGCGTCGAACCGCAAGAGCTGATCTTTCTGCCGGGGGTCGAGTCGGGCTTCAACATGGCGCTCAAGGCGCTGGTCCAGCCGCAACAGAACGTCGTAGTGCAGGTGCCCAACTATCCGCCACTACGTCACGCGCCGGGTCATTGGGGGCTGAACAAGGTCGAACTGACTTTCGACGCGCAGTCCGACGGCACTTACACCACCCCGCTCGCCACGCTCAGCCAGTCGCTGCAAGGTGGCGGCGCGCTGCTGCTGAGCAATCCGCACAACCCGCTGGGCAAAGCCTTCCCAAGAGACGAACTGCAAGCGATTGCCGACATCTGCCTGGAACAGGGCGCCTGGATCATCTCGGACGAAATCCACGCCGAGCTGTGCTTCGACGGGCGCAAGCACATTCCGATGGCGACGCTGAGCCCGGACATTGCCCGGCGTACGATCACGCTGATGTCGGCGAGCAAGGCCTACAACATCGCCGGCTTGAAAACCTCATTCATGATCATTCAGGACCGCGCCTTGCGCGAGAAGGTCAACCACGCCCGTTGCGGCATGGTGGACAGCGTCAACCCGCTGGGCCTGTTGGCCACCCGCGTCGCCTACAGCGAAGCCGGGCCATGGCTGGCGGAACTGAGCGCCTACCTGCAAAGCAACCGCGATTACCTGGTCGACGCCGTCCGCACCCGGCTGCCGGGCGTCACGATGAACGTCCCGCAAAGCACCTACCTGGCGTGGCTCGATTGCTCGGCGCTGGGGTTGGACAACCCGCAGCAGTTCTTCCTGGAAGAAGCCAAAGTCGGTTTGAGCCCTGGCCTGGATTTCGGCGATGACGCCAAGCAATTCGTGCGCCTGAATTTCGGCTGCCCACGCGCACTGCTCGAAGAAGGTATTGCGCGGATGGAGCGCAGCTTGCGTAATCGCAAGGCCTGAAGAACACACCATATGCCCCTGTGGGAGATTCTATGTTGCAGGGAAACCTTGCAGCCTTAAATCAGGTTGGTATTCGCTCTGGTTTTTCATGAGGGCGAATGCCACCCGGCAAAGTTTGCTGGCGTCGGATGAAGCCAGTTACATCACGGGCCAGCGTTATGGCGTCACGGGCGGTAAGCCGATGCTCTGAATTGAACCTGCCGACCGGTTCATAACTCAATCGATCTATTGGTGACTATTCTGTTGGAACTGATTCTGGTGTGGTTCAACGTGCTGCCGCCTGAATACCTGCGCGCGACGTTCGGTTGATTGCCAGAGCCCTGCATCGCGACATCTGCCCGGCGAGTCAAGACATGAGTTTCATTCTTTGGGTGGCGGTGCTGGGTGCCGTGCTGCTGACGCTGGCACTGACGTCGTCGTACCTGCGCTGGATGCCGGTGACCACGTCGGCGGTGTGCCTGGTGCTGGGTGCTGCCATTGGGCCGGGCGCATTGGGCTTGTTGAAGCTGAACACCAACGACGCCGCTGACTGGATGGAGCACCTGACGGAAGTCGCGGTGCTCTTTTCGTTGTTTGTTTGCGGACTGAAATTGCGTCTGCCGCTCAAGGACAAGACCTGGCGAATCGCATTCGGGCTGGCCGGGCCGGTCATGGTCCTGACCATTGGCGGCGTTTGTTTGCTGTTGCATTACGGCTTCGCAGTGTCGTGGGGAGCCTCCGTCCTGATCGGCTCGATTCTGGCGCCGACCGACCCGGTGCTCGCCGCCCTCGTACAGGTCAATGACGCGCGGGACGACGACAGTGTGCGCTTCGGTCTGTCGGGCGAGGCCGGGCTCAACGATGGCATCGCGTTTCCATTCGTGATTCTCGGATTACTCTTGTTGCAACACGACAGCGATCCCGGCTGGGTGGGCGACTGGGCGCTTAAAAGTCTGCTCTGGGCCGTTCCCGCCGGTTTGCTTACGGGTTACTGGATGGGACGCGGCATCGGGCGCGTGACGTTGAAGCTGCGTATCCATAACGGTGACAGCACGCTGTCCCCAAATGATTACCTCGCCCTCGCCTTGATCGCCCTGGCCTATGTCGGGGCCGAATTCATTCATGCCTATGGGTTTCTCTCGGTTTTCGCCGCCGGCCTCGGCTTGCGTCAGGCCGAGGTCAAGACCGCGGGCGAATCGCTAGAGCCTGCCGAACACCTTGTTCAGCCAGTGGTGGGTCATCAGAACGTCGAGCCGCAACATGCCATGCGTGGCAACACCGACCATCTGGAAGACAGCCAGGTCGCGGCGGGGATCATGATGAGTGACATGCTCGCCTTCGGTGGCCTCGTAGAGCGGGCCATGGAAGTGTTTCTGGTGACGCTGCTGGGCGTGGTGCTGGTCGCCCACTGGGATTGGCGCGCCCTGCCCATTGGCGGCGTGCTGTTTTGCCTGATCCGGCCGCTGAGTGTGGCCGTCATGCCGTGGGGCAGCTTGCTTGACTGGCGTCAGCGCGCATTGATTGGCTGGTTCGGCATCCGTGGCATTGGCAGTCTTTATTACCTGTTTTACGCCTTGAACCACGGGCTCGGTCAGTCGGTGGCGTCGCTGTGTACCGACCTGACGTTGTCGGTGGTCGCGTTGAGTATCTTGATTCACGGCATTACGACCCAGCCCACCCTCGCCCGCTACGAGCGCCTGAAAAAACAAACTATTTGATTTTTCCTCTGCGCCTTCGTTGGCAGATTTATCAAATTTTCGCCTGCAAAAAACTGAATTCCCAATTTCATCTGGCAGTCACAACTTCAATCCCGCCTTGTTTGTGCATCGCGGGATCCGACAGGTTAGGTTCCACTGTGGCAACGACGCCTATTTAAAGGGACCCCGAAAAAGAAAAAGGTGCGGTCATGATCCATTACTCTTCCTCTGATCAAATCAAAGCCTGCCGGGCATTAGCCCTGGAACGTAACCGTCAGATGTTCGAAGAGGCACAGAACCTGAGCCGATGTGCTTTCGAATTGCTCGATGGCGGCGACCTGGATATGGAGTTGTTTGATCGCTATCAAGCGCTGCGCCGCAAAGCTGATTCGAAGTTTCAGGAAGCGATTGAGCATCTGCAATTACTCAACGAGGATTTTCCGCCGATTCCACTGTCCGCCAGCAACTCTCATCAGTTGCGCCAGCAGCTTGAACACCGAGCCTGAGCGTGAAAAGAAGCCCGGCGATTGCCGGGCTTCTTTTTCACTGCAAGATGACGGTATTTCAGGGTTGCGCACGCTGCACCGCGAACTGCATGAGCCAAAATCTCGGACTCATGCAGCCTGCACGAGCGCAGTTAGCCATCAAGTTGTTTAACTGATTGATTTGTATTGATAATTCATCCAGCCGAAAGACGGCACGACTCCTGCTCAATCCACTCAAGCGACTATCGGCCATTGAGACCGTTCGCGCTCATCCCCGTGACGACTTGAGAGACTTGACCATGAACGCCATCGATCTGTTGAAAGCTGACCATGAACGTGTAAAAGGCATTCTGAGCCAATTGAGCGAATCCACTGAACGCGGCGTTAAAAAACGCAAAGAGTTGTTGGCCAAGCTGGAAATGGAAATCAGCATTCATACGCGACTTGAGGAAGAAGTCCTGTATCCGGCTTACAAAAAGGCCGGCGGTAGGGAGCAGGACGTGATGTATTACGAAGCCAAGGAAGAGCACCGTACCGTGGACTCGCTGGTGCTGCCGGACTTGAAAGTCACCGACCCTTCCACCCCGGAGTTTGCAGGCCGAGTCAAAGTGGTCAAGGAGCTGCTGGAGCACCACATCGAAGAGGAAGAAACGGAGATGTTCCCTCAGGCGAAAAAGCTGCTGGGCAAAGCGACCCTCGAAGAATTGGGCGCGCAGATGGAAACGTTGAAGGCTCAGTACAAAAAAGAATTGAGCGACGGCAATCTCGCTGCCTGATCCTGAAATAGCCACACAACGATTGGCCCGGCGTTTGCCGGGCCATTTTGCTGGTGCAGCTTCGCAAACATTCACCCGCCTCACTTCATGGCTTGGGCAATGACCTCTATCAGATTGAGTTGGGTATACGGTTTGGACAAGCGCGGGAGCATGGTCGCGAAACCTTCCAGGCGTTCGGCGTAACCGGTGGCAAGGATGATCGGCAGGTCGGGATTCTTCAGCCGGATGGCGTGTGCCAATTGCGCGCCATTCATGTGCGGCATGGCCATGTCGGTGATCACCAGGTCGATGTGCTGCTCGCTCTCGAACAGTTCAAGCGCTTTTGCACCGGACATCGCTGCGATTACCCGGTGACCCAAATCCTCCAACAACAGCCCGGTACTGGTTAACACCAGGCTGTCGTCATCCACCACCAGCACACACAGCTGCGCCACCGGCGCTGATTGTTCTTCTTCGATGACGGGCCTGATATCTGACGCAGGGGTAGCGACCGGGATCCACAGTTCAGCGGTGGTGCCTATGTCTTGGCGGCTCTTGAGAACGAACCGCCCACCCAGTTGTTCGATAAAACCATGCACCATCGACAGCCCCAGGCCTGTTCCTTTACCCACCCCTTTGGTGGTGAAAAACGGGTCCATCGCCGACGCGAGCGTTTCCTCATTCATCCCTTCGCCCGTATCGGTAACGCTCAGGCAAACATAAGAGCCTTCCTTCAGGGATAACGCTGTTAAATCGCCCGGCTCCGCTTTCTTGGCTGTGATGACGATTTCACCGCCATCTGGCATGGCATCCCGGGCATTGGTGACGAGGTTCAAAACGGCCAGTTCGAGCTGGTTGACGTCAGCCATGACCGGCTCAAGTTCTTCGCAAAAGTGCGTTTCGAGGAGCACTGAAGGCCCGAGGGAACTGCGTAACAACCCACTGATACCTTCAATCAGCGCGGGTACTTCCACGGATTCGAATTTGAGTTCCTGGCGTCTGGCAAAGGCCAGCATGCGCTGAGTCAGGGAGACACCGCGCAAGGCGCCTTGGCGGGCATTGTCGACCAGACGGGTCAGTTTCGGATCATCCCCTATCCTTTTGCGCACGATTTCCAGATTGCCGAGGATGACCGTCAACAGGTTGTTGAAGTCGTGGGCAATCCCGCCGCTGAGTTGGCCGATGGCTTGCATTTTCTGCGCCTGGAACAACGCCTCGCGAGTTCGCTCAAGGTCTTGCTGGGCCAGGGTCGCCTCGGTGATATCACGGGTAATCTTGGCAAAACCCAGTAACGTGCCGGTGTCGCCCCAGATCGGGTCTACCACGACGTGAGCAAAAAACCGTGTACCGTCCTTGCGCACGCGCCATGCCTTGTTTTCGAATCGCCCCTCCCGTATGGCCGTCTCCAATGCCCGTTGCGGTTCGCCGGCTTCGCGGTCTTCGGGGGTGTAAAACATTGAAAAGTGCTGGCCGATGACTTCTTCGGGCCGATAACCCTTGATGCGCTGGGCGCCCTGATTCCAGTTGGTCAGGCGTCCATCAGGGGCAAGCATATAGATGGCATAGTCCGTGACGCTTTGAACCAGCAAGCGGAACTGCTGTTCGCTTTGCTTGAGGGTTTCCTCGGCCATTTTGCGGTCGGTGAGATCGCGGGTGATCTTGGCAAATCCCAGCAGCTTGCCGGTCGGGTCCAGAATCGGGTCGATCACCACGTGCGACCAAAAACGCGTCCCGTCCTTGCGCACCCGCCAGCCTTCGCCTTCGAAACGACCTTCATTAATCGCCGTGTCCAGCGCGCGCTGGGGTAAACCGGCACGTCGATCCTCTTCGGTATAGAACCGCGAGAAGTGCTGACCGAGAATCTCCGCTTCCTCGTAGCCTTTGAATCGTCGGGCGCCAGTGTTCCAGCTGGTGATGATGCCGTCGGGATCGATCATGTAGATCGCATAATCCACCACAGAATCAATCAGCAGGCGAAAGCGCATCTCCTCGATGGAATTGGTTTTGGACGGCACATCACTCATCGATTACACCCGCGACTATCGTTTTGATGGAGTATGCGGCAAACCGTGGGTTTGGAAAGCCACAGCACGCTTGTTCAGTGGAGTACAGACAGCAGAACACCTATGCTCGACGCCAAACGCCATCTTAGGCGGATATAAGGCGCCACCATGATCCTGATTCTGTTACCAACCTGCGACTACGACCCGACCGAGAGCAGCGTGCCCTGGCAAGCGATGTGCAGGGCCGGGTTCGAGGTGTGTTTTGCTACACCACAGGGTTTGCCTGCCTACGCCGACTCGCGCCTGGTGGATATCGGTTTTGGTCCGCTCAACCCTTTGCTGATGACACGCAAGCCCGACCTCGCCAGTTATAGGCAGATGATCGAAGACGCGTCATTTCGTAAACCACTGTCCTATGACGATGTCGATCCGAGCAAGTTCGACGGTCTATTGATTCCTGGTGGCCATGCCAAGGGCATGCGCACACTGCTGGAATCCGCTCAGGCGCAACGGATTGCCTTGCACTTTTTCACCGCAGAAAAACCGGTGGCCGCGGTGTGTCACGGTGTTCTGTTACTGGCCCGTACCGTGAATCCCGATACCGGGTTTTCTATATTGCGGGGTCGCAAGGTCACCGCGCTGGTGGCCAACACCATGGAACTACCTGCCTGGGCAATGACCGCGCCCTGGCTCGGACGTTATTACCGAACCTACCCGCAGACCGTCGAGGTGGAAGTCACCGCCGCCCTTTCCAGCCCCGCAGATTTCCTGCGGGGCCGATTTCTCGCCGTACGTGATTCAGCGGACCAGCCACAACGAGGCTTTGTCGTGCGTGATGGCCAGTTATTGACCGCTCGCTGGCCGGGAGACTGTCATCGCTTCGCCGCCGAATGGGTACGACTTATCGGTTCACGTATTTGACGAGGTAGGCATGCAGGTCGTTGTAGACGAAGTCAGGCACCAGCGCAGCGTGTGTCTGGGTTTTGAGTAACGCCAAGTGGCATGTCTTTACCATCTCGTCGCGCTCCCTCAGGGTGTAGACGTGGTTATTGATAATGCTGGCATAGGTGCTGCAAACGGTCGGTGCCGTTGGAGGGATTATCTCGGCCGGGTCTTTTGTATAAGTCTTCTGGAAGCGCGAAACCCGCTCTTTCAAGCCGCCGAGCCCACGTTCATAGACCGTGATCTCTGAGCCGCTGACTGCTTTCGAGGCGGTTTCAAAGGCCAGGATGATCGCCTGCGCGTTACTCATGCTGGTTTCCAGCGCCGACAAGGTGACAAACCTTTCGAGTTGCTGTTTTTTCAGGCTGCTGAGGGCTCTTTTGATACTCGACACGTGAGCGAACGCTTGATTGCAGCCGACGATATGCGTCTCGAACTGATAACCGGCTGCGGTTGCCAGGGGTGGAAACGCGGCGAAATCGAGGCTGTCGAACGCACACTCCATGATGATGTTGTATTTGAGGGTGAAGGCTTCGGTGAAGATCTTGGCACTGACCTCGCGGACAAAGGCTTCTGTCTGCTCATAGGCATGCAGTACGCCGAGCTTGATCATCTCGGCGTACTGGGGGTGCTTTTGTCGATACTCGGGCAAGTAAAGACGGACAAAACACTGATAGCGCGTGGAAGGTAGAAGGCTGTTTTCCAACAGATAGGTTTTGCCTGAGCCTTGCAGCCCGGCAACGATCAGTATTTTGGGGGTTGCCTGGGCGGTGATGCCGCGGAACAACGTCGCTTTGATTTCATTGAAAGCGGCAGTGACCTGCTCCGGGGTGTAAGCGTAGTTTGGTGCAACTGACATACCTTGATTTCCTTATCAAAGAATCGCTTGAAAGTGATTGCCTGCCCTTTGAATAAAGCGGTGATTCGCTGTTTGTTCAAATGCGCGTGTCTTTCAAGATATGTCACTGTTTTATAAAGTAAAAAATCCTACTCGATAGCGCGAAAATGCGTCGGTTCAACCGACCACCAACGTGGCAATAACTGTTTAACCTTGCTGTCGCCAAACCGGTCATCGATGAGCATCACCACCCCCTGATCCTGCTGGGTACGGATCACGCGCCCGGCGGCCTGCACCACTTTTTGCACCCCTGGAAACAGATAGGTGTAGTCATAACCGGCACCGAAAATGGCCGCCATGCGGTGTTTCAACTGTTCGTTGACCGGATTGAGTTGCGCAAGGCCCAGCGTGGCGATGAACGCGCCGATCAACCGTGCGCCAGGCAAATCGATGCCTTCACCAAACGCGCCGCCCAACACCGCAAAGCCGACGCCTTGGCTGTGCGCGGTGAACTGGTCGAGAAACTCCTGACGCTGTGCTTCCCCCATACCCCGGGACTGCGACCACTGCGTGATGTGCGGGTGACGCTCAGCCAGCAACTGCGCCACTTGCTGCAAATAATCGAAGCTGCTGAAAAATGCCAGGTAGTTACCAGGGCGTTCACCAAATTGCCGGGCGATCAGCTCGACAATCGGCTCAAGCGACGCTCGCCGGTGTACGAAGCGTGTCGAGATCTGGCTGACGATGTGTACTTGTAGCTGATCAGCATGAAACGGCGACTCGACATCAATCCACACCGTATTCGCGGGGGTGCCCAGCAGGTCGGCGTAGTAATGCCGCGGGCTCAGCGTCGCCGAGAACAGCACAGTGCTGCGCGCGGCGGTCAGGCGCGGGCGGATGAAACCGGCCGGCACCACATTGCGCAGGCACAGCTGTGACAGTTGGCGCGGGCGGTCGAGGTCGCGTTTGCTGATGTCGAACAGGAACTGTTCATCGAAGAGTTCGGCCACCCGACAAAATTGCAGTATCTCGAAGTAGAAACTTTGCAGCGAGCTGTCCAGGCCCTGCGGGTGATCGTTGAGGTAGTCACCGATGCTCGCACTACACGAAAACAAGGCTTGAAGCAGTTTTTCCGGTGGTCTGTCGTACGCCTGGTACGCGCCGGATTGCGGGTTATGCAGGGCATTCCATTCCCGATTGACCCGCTGCAAGGATTTTTTCAGCGGCTCAGGCGCGGTTTTGCGTACGCCGTTAAGGGTCGACTGATCGAGACTGGCGCTGTACATCTGCCGGCCGCGTTCCACCAGGTTGTGGGCCTCATCGACGAGCACCGCGACCGCCCAGTTATTGGCTTGGGCGAGCCCGAACAGCAGCGCACTGAAATCGAAGTAATAGTTGAAGTCTGCGACCACCACGTCGGCCCAACGGGCCATTTCCTGGCTCAGGTAATAGGGGCAAACCTCGTGCGCCAGTGCCACCTCGCGCAAAGCACTCTGATTCAACAGGCTCAGCTCGCTGGCGGCCTGACGAGCGGCTGGCAACCGATCATAGAAACCCCGTGCCAAGGGGCAGGATTCGCCGTGGCAGGCTTTGTCCGGGTGCTCGCAAGCCTTGTCCCGGGCGATCATCTCCAACACCCGAAGTGGCGGCGCATCGGCGCTTTGCAGGATCACCTGTGCGGCGTCCAGCGCGAGTTTGCGCCCCGGCGTTTTGGCGGTGAGGAAAAACACCTTGTCCAGTTGCTGCGGCGCCAGGGCCTTGAGCATCGGGAACAGCGTGCCCACGGTTTTGCCGATGCCGGTCGGTGCTTGCGCCATCAGGCAGCGCCCGGTGCTGACGGCTTTGAACACGGATTCGGCCAGATGCCGTTGCCCCGGACGAAACCCGGCATGGGGAAAGGCCAATTGCTGCGCCGCTTGATTACGCGCCGCACGATGGGTCATTTCCTGCTCGGCCCAGTGCAGAAACCGCGCGCAATGATGCTCGAAGAACGGTTGCAGTTGCTCAGCGCTGAACGCCTCGACCAGACAGGTTTCCTTTTCGCTGACGATGTCGAAATACACCAGCGCCAGGTTGATCTGCGCCAACTCCAGCTTGCGACACATCAACCAGCCGTAGATCTTCGCCTGCGCCCAGTGCAACTGCCGATGGTTGGGCGGTTGTTTGCTCAAGTCACCGCGATAGGTTTTGACTTCTTCCAGGCAGTTTTGCCCCGGATCATAGCCATCCGCCCTGCCCTTCACGCTCAAGGTTTTGTACGTACCTTCCAGGGCAACTTCACTTTGATAACCGTCGCTGCGCCGGGACGCCACCGTTCGGTGCCCGACGATGCCTTCCAGTGCCGTCGGTGACGGGGTGAAACGCAGGTCCAGGTCGCCGACCTTGGCAGTGAATTCACACAGTGCCCGTACCGCAATGCTGTAGTTCAAGCGTTCTGCTCCACCCATTGCACGTAACAGACGGCAATGGGCATCTGATGCTCATGACAGAACTCAAGCCAGCGCAATTGGTTGTCTTGTAGCCGGTCGCCGGGGCCTTTGACTTCAATCATGCGGTAGGTCTTGTGCTGCGGCCAGAACTGGATCAGGTCCGGCATCCCGGCGCGGTTGGCCTTGATGTCCAGCAACAGGCGGTTGAACCAGTGCTTGAGGTGTTCCGCCGGCAGGCAATCGAGTGCCTGATCCAGCAACGTTTCGTTCAGTACGCCCCAAAACACGAAGGGCGACTGCACGCCCCACTTGGCAGCATAACGCTCGCGAATCGTCTGCCGGTAACGACCGTCATCGAGCTCGGCCAGGCACGCCTCGAACAGTTCGGCACGGCGCGCTGAGAAGTCTTCTTGCAACAGGTCGACCGGCCCGCGCTGGAACGGGTGAAAAAACGCCCCCGGCAGCGGCGCGAAAATGGCCGGCCAGCACAACAAGCCGAACAGTGAGTTGATCAGGCTGTTCTCGACGTAATGCACCGGGGCCTGTTCTTCCGCCAAGTGCGCCTGCACGTAATATTCCACCGACAACGCCAGATCGGTTCTGGGCAGATGAAGGTCCAGGCGTTGCATAGGCCGCGGGGCTGGCCGCTTCAGCGCCGGCCCCCCGAGTTTGCGCCGCAGTCTGGGCAACACGCGCAGCAAATGTTGATGCTCGGCGGCGCTTTCCGGCGATTGCTGGGCCTGCGTCGCCAAGTCCAGGGCGAGCTGATAGTCACCACAGCGCTCCAGCACGCGAATCAGTCGCACGCGTGCGCCGGGATAGGCGCAGTCGCGGTATATCGTCAGTGCGCTGACGAAATCGGCGATGCGCTCGCAGTGCTGACCGATCTGAAACAGCAACTTGTCGCGACGACGTTGCAGCCAGGGATTGCCGAGTGTCAGCCCATTGATTTGCTCGACGATGGACGCCAGCGGCTCGCCCGCCTCGAAATACTGCTGGCATTGGTGCAGGAACAGGCAGGCGTCGACGTCCTCACGGCTGCGCAAGCCCCGGGATTCGGCGCTGAATTCGACTTTTTCATAGGTGAAAATGCCGAGGTCGGCCAGTACAAACTCGGACCAGTCCTGATAGAGGTTGCCGAAGAACATCAGTCGAAACCGGTCACACAGGTCCATGATGGTCAGGGAGAACAGCCGGTCATTCAATGCCGGGCACCAATGGGCAAAACTCTGTGCCTCGGCAAACTGTTCGCTCAGGAGCGGGAGCCAATCACTTTTTTTACCCCTAGGCTGCTCAATGGCATCGCCCAAACACTGAAGAATCTCAGGCTTTAGCAACACATCGAACAGCTCCTCGATGTGCAAGAGCGATACTTCATCGATCCAGCCTGCCGCCAGCAACGGCTCGGCCGCGCTGGCGATCGGACCGATCTCGACGTAATTCAGTTTGCCGGCCCTGAAATGCACGCCCTTGCGCATCACCATTCTGACCAGCAGCGCTCGCGACTCCCTTGGTAGCCGAGAGAAATCACGGATGAAGGCGTGTTCTTCTACACTTAATACATCGGCATATCGATGTTCAAGCCAATCAAGCACTTGCATGAAGTTATTCAGGTAATAGAACGGATCGTCGAGGGGATTTGCAGTCACAGGGAAAAGCGCCATGGCAAGCGAGTACTGGTTATGCGTACAGATAACAGTTACCCGCAGTGCGGTGCAAACGGAAAAGGATAAGCGGCGACGTTATTCGGTCATTTTAGGGCTGGCATCGAACGTTATGCTGATCGATGACACCAACTGGCATTGAGATACTTTTCAACACTGTGAGAGGTGAATATGAAGATCAAAACCCTGGGTTTGCCGCTGGCCACGGCAGCCTTGTTAGCCTTGACCGGCTGCTCGACGCCGACGGTCGTGACTTTGCAAAACGGCACCCAGTATTTGACCAAGGACATGCCGGATACCAAGAACAAGGACGGCTTCTACGAGTTCGAGGATATTTCAGGCAAGAAGGTCAAGGTCAATGCCAAGGACGTGGCCACGGTTCGCCCGGAAGACTGAAGACCGCGTTATCGTTCATCGCGGGCAAGTCGAATCGTCGCACCGCCGCTTCCACACTGGATCTGCGGCGGTCACAAAATCCCTGTGGGAGCGAGCCTGCTCGCGATGAGGCCCTTATCGGCGCCACATCACTATCAGGCAATCACAATCCCTGAGCCCGACAAACTGTCCAGCCCCACCCCCACCAACGTCACCGAATCCCCGCCAAACGTCAGCACCGTGTCCTGCCCGGCCGCAGTCGCATGCGCCCGAACATCATCATTGGGCACCACCCCCTGAACCCCAAGAAACACCAGTTTGTCATTTGCCTGATAACCCACGACCCGGTCCTGACCAAACGCACCACTGAACTGGAATGTATCGACCCCGCCTCCCGACTCCATCAGGTCATTCCCTGCCCCGCCAACAAAAACATCGTTACCCTTGCCGCCGATCAGATGGTCATTACCATCCAGGCCAAACAGCCAGTCGCCGGTCGCCTGTGCCTTGAGCATATCGGCCCCGGCGCCGCCCTTCACCGATGAGGCATACGCAGTCAGATTGTTGCCGGCCACAAGACCATTGGCCGTCACGCTATGCGTCACGTCATCTTTGAACAACCCCCACAGAAACCCCGGTTCCTTGCTGACAATGCTGCCAATGTCACGGGTGATGCTGATGCCGCCATTGCCATCGCGTACGTACAGCGTGCCGACGCCATCATGGGCGAATTCGACGGTTTTCACCGACTGCTGCAATTCCAGCACATTGTTGCCCTTGCCACCCAGCAGGATGTTGTAGCCGCCACCGTCGCGGAAGGTGTCGTTACCGTCGCGCCCCTCCAGGTAGTCGTTGCCTTTACCGCCCTGAATCAGGTCGTTGGCGTCGCTGCCGATGATGAACGTGCTGCCCTTGTGGGTTTCAGCATTGCGATTGAGGTCCTGGACCCAAGTGTTGGCACGCGCCGGGTCGGACAGATTGGCAACGATGATCGTCGAGTCCTTGCTGGTGAGGTCGTAGAATTTCGATTCGATGACCCGGCTCATGCCGTCGCCGTACGCGGTGGGCAAGTGCGAGATCCAGGTCGCAATGTTAAGGATGGAATACGGCAGCACATTCCACGCCGTCGACGCGTAGTGATCATTGAAACTGACGATGTTATCGGTCGCCGACGCTTTGGCGGCATCGTGCACGCCCACCGAAGACAGGTCGAACGATGAACCGTCGAGCGCGCGAAATACCGGGTCGTTCTCATAGCCGACGTTGAGCACTTTGTCGGTGTCGCTTTGGGTTGGCGACGCGTAGGCGATGTAGCTGGAGTCCTTGAAGAACCCGCCCCAGTTGCCCGTGCTCAAATCCGCCAGGCTGTTGACCGCCAACCCGCCGAGGCTATGGCCACTGACCAGGACGTTTTGGCCCGAAAGGCCATTGGCCTGGGTAAACGCCGCAACGTCGGCGAGCAGGTTGCCGAAGGCTTCGCCAACGTAGTTTTTTGCATAATCGCTGGGGCCAAATGCCGCCAGCAGATCGTTGATCACGTCGCCAATGGAGTCGCCGATCAGGGTTTCCCGTGGGCCGCTGGTGCCGCGAAAGGCGATGCCGATTTCGGTCAGGTGTCCCTGGGCATCGTACTTGCCGAGGATCTCGACTTGCGCAGTGGTGTAACCGGCCTTCTCACCGAAGAAGGTTCCGCGAGCGTCGACCTTGCCGTCATAGCCCAATTGCGAGGCGGTGATTGGTGTCCAACCGGCTTTTTGCACCGCATCCAGTGCCGCTTTTTCCGAATCGGGGTTCCAGGGTATGCCGGGGATGACGCCCTGGGAGTCGGTGCCGCCCAGCAGCGCGGTGACCAATGTCGCGGGCAAGCCCAGGCCAAAGCCGTTGTGCTGATAGCCGGTAGCAAAGCCGTTATCGAGGTTGTGATAGGAATACAGCGTGATCGCCATGGCGTCGCTAAACAACGCTTTGGAATCAGCTGTGCCGAAGCTTTTGTAGTCGTACACACCCATTGGTATTGCCTCTCTTTTGTTGGAATGGTCAGAGATGGCTCACAACCGGGACGCCTCAATCACGAAGCGCCCCGGAGCCTTTAGTGCAAGCTGCATTGCGTGATCAGAACTGCCAGTCCAGCGTCAGGCCCACACCGTGGTCTTTCTCGTTGGAACCGAGCAGGCCGTTGTAATCCAGGCTCACACGCACATCCTGAGCCACCGCCAAACCGGCCCGAGCACCAATGACGGCGGCATTACGGTCAAGGGAAACGCTTTGCACGCTGAACGCGGTATTGCCGTTGGCGAAGGCCAGGTGATCTTCGGAGCGGGTATTGCTCAGGTTGTGCTGCCAGCCCAGCGTGCCGGACAGTTCCAGCTGCTGTTTGTCCGACAGGGCAATCGCTTTGCCCGCCCGCAGGCCCAGGGTTGAAAGCACGGCGTCACGGTTGTCTTCACCGCCCTTGAGTGCGGCGGCACCGCCTTTTTCGCTGAAGCTGTCGCTGTTCAAGTGCACATAAGCCAGATTGGCGAACGGTTCCAGCGCCAACGGTTGCATGTCCAGGCGATAGGCCGCTTCAGTGAACAATTGCGCAGTCGTGGCATCGCGTTTGGACTTTTGTTTGCCGCTGACGTCGCCCAATTGCAGATCACGTTTCACGTCGATGCGATGCCAGCTGAAAGCACCACCGACGCTCAATCGCAGTGCGTCGATTTCATGGCCCAGGTAAGCACCCAAGTGATAGCTGTCGACCGAGGCTGACGAATGCGTGCCATCGCCCATGCTCAACGAACTGTCGCTATAACCGGTGACGAATCCCAGCCGTGTATCTTCAGTGATCAGACCGTCGACCCCGGCCAGCAAGCCGCCGATGGAGCTGTTGGAACTGGCGTTGTCATGCCCGCCATCGCTTTTGCCCCAGGCACCGAGCACTTTGAGCCAGGCGTTGCTGCGGTCATCGGTCGGCGCTGCGGCGTCGAACAGGTCGTGTTCACGCAAGCGCTCACCGACGGCATCGCGCAGGTAACGGCTGTCGTTGATCAGCAGCGTACCGATGGCCGGATAAATCTCGCCGGACAGTTGCTGGAAGGCTTGCTGAGCGACGGCGGCAGTGGGCGACAGCAGAAGGGTTTCGTACAGAGTGTTGCCTGCGCCCAGTTGCTCGGCGGCAGCGGCCACGGCGCGTTGGTTCGGTGTCTGGCCGACGCTGGCGAAGGAAGTGGCGTTGCGTTCGACTGCCAGTTGAATGCTGGTGGCGGAGTAGTCTAGTAATCCGCCAATGAACAGGTAATCAGGTAGCACCGCGCCGAAACGACCTTCGATGCCACCCGCCGCTTGCAGGATGTTGTACTGATTGCCGAGCAGGGATTCCACTTCGCGGGGGGTCAGCAACGTCGGGCTGTTTTCCAGGGACAGGCTGACGGTGGCGCCGTTTATCACGGCTTTGCCGCTGGCGACGATCTGGTCACTGCTGGTGGGCGATAATTCCACGGCGTACGTCGAGCCTGGTTCGAAGGTTACATCGCCCGCCACTTGCAAGGTGCCGATGGAATTGCCCGGCGCCACGGTGCCGCCGCGTTTGGCGGTCAATCCGCCGATGCGACCGTTGCCGCCGAGGATCCCGCTGTCATTGACGGTGACCGTTGAAGCCAGCGAACCATTGATCGCCAATCGGCCCTCATTGACCAGCGTCGGCCCTGCGTAGGTGTTGGCGCCAGTCAAGACCAGCGTACCAATACCCTGCTTGGTCAGGCCGCCATGACCGGAGATGTCGTTGCGCCAGACGTCGAGTCCGCAGTACACGTCGTTGCACACACGCTCAGTGGGTTTGCCGGCGTCGATGATCGCGCCGATGCCCGGTAAATCGGCAACAAACTGGCTGGAGCCGTAGGCCCCCTGAATGCGGAACTCCTCAGGAATGTCCTGCTCGGTGACCAACATCCCCGGGCCGTCGATACCTTTGCGCAAGTTGATCATGCCCCAGCCGTACAACGCGTCGACGCCCGGTGCGCCCAGGTCGGTGGCGGTGGTGCGCAGCACACTGGCGACCTGCGCACCGGTCAGGTACGGGAAGCGCTCCATCAGCACTGCCATAGAGCCTGCGACATGCGGCGCGGCCATCGAAGTGCCGTTGTAATTGGCGTAATCGGTGGTGAGGTTCTCGGCGTTGGTGCCACCGATAACCGAGCTGTAAATTTTGCTACCTGGCGCCGACACGCAAAAGCTGGCGGTGTAGCCGCAGCGCGACGAAAAAGTACTGATGGTGTAGAGGTTCGAGCTGGTGAGGTCCGGGTTCTTTTGCAACGCCGCGACCGTGACCCAGTTCGGCGCAATTTCCGGAACGAAATAGCCCAGCCCGGCGATGGCGTCCGGGTTGTTGAGGTTGTAGTCGTTGCCAGCGGCGAAGATCGTCACGATGCCGCTACGCGCCGAGGCTATTGCACCGTCATAGGCACCGCCCGGTTTGGTCCCGAGCAGTGGCTGGATCTGATTGAATTGCGCCTGCGCATCCTGCACGGTGAAATGCGGGTACGCCGGGTTGCGTCCGCCGAGGTCGAAGCGATCGGTAATGCCAATGCCCCAGCTGTTGTTGATGATCCGCGCGCCGCTGGCGATCAATGCATCCCAGCCAGCCTTGTACACCGCGCCATCGTTGCCGCGAATAATGCCGTCTTCCGGGCCCGGGTCGCCGTTATCTGCGCTGATGATTTGCGCGCCGAACGCGACACCATGCATCGGGCCTCCATCGCGGCTGCCGGCAGCGATCCCGCCAACGTGGGTGCCGTGAGCACCCAGCTTGCCGTTGGAGCCGACGGTGGGCGCGCCGTCATACCGAAACGAGTCCCCGGCTTTGACCGGAATGTACGGGTCGGTGTATTCGCGGATGCCGCTGGTGACCAGCGTGATCACTTTGTTGGCCCCGGAAAACTCCGGGTGCTTGGCGTAAACCGGTTGGTCGAAAATCCCCAGTTTCACGTCTTTACCGCTGTAGCCAGCGGCGTAGGCGTCCTGTGCGTTGATCGCGCCCAGGCCCCAATCGGCGCTGAATTCGGCGCTGCGCCAGCTGTTGGGGTCGCCCGTTCTACCGTTTTCCACGTAGGGCTCGGCGTGTGCAGTGCCGAGAGTGGCGAGTGCGCAGAGCACGGCCAGTGTGTTGTCTTTGTTGTTCATCTAGCTACCGTCCTTAGTTGTGTTGCCAGAATCCATTTTTTGCCTTGAAAGGCACTTACAAATTCACAGGCATCATTGGGGCCTCGGGCCCAGGCCGAACGCTTCGTCCACCCTGGCCAGATCCTGTTCATTCAACGTACCGGCGTAGTAGTGCAACCGGGTCCAGGCCATCAAGTAGTCGTAGCGTGCCTGTGCCAGATCGCGGCGGGTGGTAAATAGTTGTTGTACGGCGTTCAGCGCATCCAGATTGACGCGCTCGCCCCCAAGGATGCTTTGCCTGGTCGACACCACCAGCGCTTCGGCAGCCGCAAGGGCCTTTTGGTAGGCACGCAGCTTGTTCACACCTGACAGGCAGGCGCTGAACTGTCGGCGCAGTTCGATCAGGGTTTCGCGGGTCTTGCCATCCAGTTCGTACTCGGCCTGTTCCATGCTGCGGCTGGCCTGGCGTGTGGAAGCTGACACCCCGCCGCCGGCATACAGCGGCACGTTGACTTCGATGCCAATGGTGTTGGTGTCGTAGCGCTGGTTATAGGTGTTGCCGCTTTCCGATTCGTTCTGGCGCACCGAGGCAAAGGCACTGACTTTCGGCAAATGCCCTGCACGGTTGCGTTCGACTTCGTAACGCGCCACTTCCACCGCCTGGCGCTGGGAGGCCAGGTTCGGGTTGTTGGCCACGGCCAATTCGTGCCAGGTGTCGTAGTTGGCCGGTTGCAGACTGAAGGTCTGGAAGTGCGGCGCCAGCGGCGCCAGGTCTGTGATGTCGATCACCGACACGCCAATCAGGGCGCCGAGTTCGCGCAAGGATGCGTCCTGCTCGTTGCGCGCCTCGATCTCTTCAGCGATGGCCAGTTCGTAACGGGACTCGGCCTCAAGAATATCGGTGCGAGTGCCTTCGCCCTGGTGAAACATCTGCTCGTTCTGCTGGAACTGCTGTTCGTAGGCTTTCTTCCTGGCCAACGCAATGTCGATCTGATCCTGAGCAAACAACGCCTTGGTGTAGTTCTCCAACACACGTACCAGCAATTGCTGGCTTTTGCCGCGAAAGGCTTCATCGGCAAACAACGACTGGGCCACGCCTTTACGGTACGCGGCGTAGGCTTCGTAATCGATCAACGGCTGTTGCAGGGTCAGGGTCGAGCCGTAACTGCTGTAGTGGCGGTCATCCGTCTGGTTCTGCCGGTGCTCGTTGAAGTAAGTGGCCTTGGACGAATTGCGCCCCTTGTTGTAGTTGTACCCCACCTTGGGTAGCAAGCCGGCCCGGCCAATCAGGCGGTTTTCAACACCGGCATCGCGTTCCTTGAGCGCGCCAAGGAACACCGGATCATTGCGCAACGCTTGCTCGTAAATGTCGAACGGCCCCAGGGCCATCACGCTGTTGCACGTCAGCAACGCCAGGGTCGCTGCGAGCAGGGAAAGCATTTTCATACCACCGGACATCCTTATTCCTCGGTCAACGCGGAGCCGGCCCGGTCGAGCAGCGGCTTGAACAGATAGTTGAGGAGTGAACGTTCACCGGTACGCACGAACATTTCCGCCGGCATGCCAGGCTTGATTACCAATCCGTTGAGCTTCTCCATAGCCTGGTCACTGACGCTGCTACGCAGCACGTAGTACGGCGCGCCGGTTTTTTCGTCGACCATCTGGTCGGCAGAGATCAGGCTGACTTCGCCGGGCACTCGCGGCGTGCGGCTCTGGTTAAACGCGGTGAACAGGATGTCCACGGGCAAATGGGTGCCGACCTTGTCGACCAGATTGATCGGCAGGTGCCCTTCCACTTCCAGGCGGGTGCCCTGCGGCACAATTTCCAGCAAGGTGTCGCCCTGGCGCACCACCGCTCCTTCGGTATGCACCCCCAGGTTGACCGCGATGCCGTCGGCGGTGGCGAAGATCTCGCTGTGTTGCAGGTTGAACCCGGCGGAAGTCAGTTGCTCCTTGAGGGTCACGCTCTTGAGTTGCGCGTCGGCCAGTTGGGTGCGGACCTCTTTCTGATACTCCTCGATGTGCTGTTGCAGCTTGAGCTTCGCTTCGAGGATGCCCTGCTCCACCCGGCCGCTTTCGCCGGTGTTCTCGGCCAGTTGCTGCTGCACTTGCGACAGTTGACGCTGGTATTCCATCAGCCGGTTGCGCGGGATGTAGCCGTTATCCGCCAAGGGCTGAAGATTGCTCAGTTGCTGTTGCAGCGAATGGGCCTGGGCCGTCAGGTCGGTACGCGCGCGACGCATGCCAGCCAATTGCGCGGCGGCGCCTTCCATGTTGGCGCGCAGCCCGCCCTGCTCGCGGAAGTAGGCTTCGCGGCGGCTGCTGAACAATTGCCGCTGGCCTTCCAGTACCGGTGCCAGCCGGGGATCGGCCTCGGTGCTCAGCTCGGTTGGGAAATTCACTTGTTTGAGGTTGTCCCGTTCGCTTTCCCAGCGCGCAACGCTGGCCCAGGCCATTCGGTACTGCGCCTGTAGCGAGTCGACGTCAGCCGCAACCTGAGTCTGGTCGAGTTGGAACAGCGGCTGGCCCAGCTTCACCACTTGACCCTCACGCACCAGAATCCGGCTGACCACGCCGGGGCTCATCGATTGCACGGCTTTGCGCTTGCCCGATACCACGACCGTGCCCTGCACTGGAATCCCTTGATCGAGCGGCGCGAGACTGGCCCAGGTGAAGAAACTGCCCGCGCCGACAATCGCCAGAATCCAGCCCATGCGGGCAAAGAAGTGCGCATCGTGCTCGGGGCGTTCAGCGATGTAATCGCGTTCCATCGTGGCTTCGTTGCGGTGATTCATACGCCCGAACTCCTTGTCGAGGGCTGATACTGTCGGCTCATGCTCAGTCCGCCGGGTGCCTGCGGCGCTTTTTCCCGCTGCTGTTCCTGGGCGCCGGACAGTGCTTTCAATACCTCCTGGCTCGGGCCGAACGCCTGCAAGCGCCCGTCGTTAAGCACCAGCAGTTTGTCGGCCTGAGCCAGCGCCGAAGAACGGTGAGTGACCAAAATCACACTGGTGCCTTGCGCTTTCATGTTCGCGATGGCACTGGCCAACGCGGCTTCGCCCACGGTATCGAGATTGGAGTTCGGTTCGTCCAGCACCACCAGACGCGGGTTGCCATACAGGGCGCGAGCCAATGCCACCCGTTGTTTCTGGCCGCCGGACAGACCGCTGCCGTCTTCACCCAGCACCGTGTCGTACCCTTGCGGCATGCGCAGGATCAGTTCGTGGACGCCGGCCTGTTGCGCGGCTTCAACGACTTTTTGTGGATCGGTTGCGCGAAAGCGGGCGATGTTTTCGGCAATGCTGCCGCTGAACAATTCGATGTCTTGCGGCAGATAGCCGATGTAGGGGCCGAGGTCGTCGCGGTTCCAGCGATGAATGTCCGCGCCGTCGAGTCGAACCGTGCCTCCGAGGGTGGGCCACACGCCCACCAGCACCCGGGCCAGGGTCGATTTGCCTGAGCCGGAAGCACCGAGCACGCCCATCACTTCCCCTGCGCCAAGGTTGAAGTTGACCAGGTGCAGCGTTGCCGCACGCTGACCCGGCGGCGCGGCGCTGACCTGTTCGAAGGTGATCTGCCCTTTCGGCGCCGGCAGCGCCATGGCCTCGTCACTCGGTGGAAAGGATTGCAGCAACGCATCCAGACGACGGTAGGCCAGCTTGGCGCCGCTCCACTGTTTCCAGACGGCAATCAATTGATCGATGGGGCTCAGGACGCGGCCCATCAAAATCGAACCGGCGATCATCATCCCGGCGGTCATGTCGCCCTTGATCACCAGCAGCGCACCTAGCCCCAGGACCAGGGATTGCAGGCACAAACGCAAGGTTTTGCTCAGGGAACTGATAACTGCGCCGGTGTCGCTGGCCTGGTTCTGCAAAGCGAGAAAACGTGAATGCACGTCAAACCAGCGCTTGCGTAGCGCGCCCAGCATGCCCATCGCTTGAATGGTTTCGGCGTTATGCAAGTGACTGGTAGCCAATTGGCTGGACTTCTGCGAAAAGCCGGCGGCTTCGCCCAAGGGCTTTTTGGTCATTGCTTCGTTCAGGCACGCGAGGCCAATCAACACCAGCGCGCCTACGGTGGCAAACACCCCGAGCCAGACGTTGAACAGGTAGATCACGAACAGGTAGACCGGAAACCACGGTGCATCGAAGAAGGCAAACAGCGCTGGGCCGGTAACGAACTGGCGGATGTGCGTCAGATCCCCGAGCGACTGGCCGGCATTTCCCTCACCTTTGGACAGATTGCGCTCGAACGCGGCTTGATAAACCCGCAGGTTGAAGCGTCGTTCCAGTTGGCTACCAATGCGGATGACGATGAAACTACGGACGATCTCAAGCAAACCGATGAAGGCAAAGAAACCGACCACCATTAGAGACAACATGGCCAAGGTCGTTTCGTTTTGCGAAGACAGCACGCGGTCATAGACTTGCAGCATATAAATCGACGGGACCAGCATCAGCACGTTAATTAACGCGGTGAAACAACCGACGCTGACCAGGATGCTCTTATAGTCGCCCAATGCTTTGAATAACGGTGCGCTGGCCGGGCTTTTTGCCATCTTCATGGGCTCTTCCTGAGGTGTTATTCCTCGTCATACCTGACGACGTTTCCATTCACTGTCCACGCAGGCACGGATGTGCTTTGTGGGCTCTAGCGCTTACAAACCAACTACAACTTAAATGCGTGATGTCTTTATCACGAGTAGCGGCGTTTTAATTAATGCGCCTGTCGCACGAGTGTTATGACCAGCGTGGCTTTCAAGTTTGCTTTATAGGATCCATCACGTTGGCGACTGAAAAACAGAATCTTCGAGCCTTCTTTACCGGTGATCGCAATGCCGTCCGGCTCGGTAAACCAGCCTATGGCTTTTTCACCTGCAAGCCATGCACTTAAACAGTCGGCGCCCTCACCCAGTGTTTGCTTGAGCTGCAATTCGATGAAACAGACGTTGGAAGGCTTGTCCTGCAATGCCTGGGTCTCTGGCGAGTCGTCCCGGGTGTTCAGGGTGGCCTGCCATTTACCGGCCAGTTCCGAGGGATCTGCTAATTTCAGGCTGCTCGCCATGGCTGCTTCTCCAAAAAAAATCATGAACATCGCCAAGAGCCATGCGGCAAAGGCTTTAGAGGCCATCTTTGTTTTACTCCAGCCACAGAGGGCAGCGCATCGGCGCCACCCTCCTTATCGCCTTACATCAGGCTGCAATGTCCGAAAACGCCGCCTGCCCAACGGTGTTGACCAGGAAATCAGCCACGCCGTGCCCGGAGAAGTCCACCGACAACAGGCTGTTACCGCCCGAGGTGGTCAATACGGCATCACCTGCCGTACCGGTGAACGCATTTACAAAGTGCAGGCCTGCGCCTTGGGTGATGCCGGTCAGGTCGATCTTGTCCAGGCCGCTGACAAAGTCGAGGACCTGGTCGGCGACACCTGGCCTGGAGTCGCTGCTGGCAGCGAACACAAACGTGTCCGAACCGGCACCACCCCACAACTTGTCCGCGCCGCGTGCACCGAAGAGGATGTCGTTGCCGGCACCGCCCTTCAGTTCGTTGGCAATGGCATTGCCGATCAGCAGATCGTTGCCCGAACCGCCGGTCGCGTTCTCGATGATTGCACCCTTGGCAATGGAAACGTTGCCCACCAGGCCGCCAACGTCAGAGAACGAGGCTTCATTGAGATTGATTTTCTGGTTTTGGGTGAAGCCGGAGAAGTCCAGGGTATCTTTGCCGCCTGCATCCCACACTGAAAACACGACCTTGTCCGACGACGAAGACGCGCTCAGGAAGTCGCGACCGGCGTTGGAGTTAAAGCCGTACGTGGTGTCACCGGTACGGGTGGTGGTATTGGCACCGTAGAGTTTCTGGATGGCTGCAATGTCGTCCATCAGCGGGCCGGACGAATACGCTTCGACACCGCCCTTGCTGAAGTTCTGGCTGGTATTGCTTTCACTCCAGTAGCTCATGACGCTGTAACCGCGGGTATCCTGCCCGTAGGTGGCGTCGTTGTAAGTCGGGGCCCCCTCGCCAGCGTTGTAGTCGCCGGGGTGGGCCAGGCCCAACGAGTGACCGATCTCGTGGGTCAGCGTTTGACGACCGTAATTGTTCAGGTCCGGCGTCTTGTTAGGCGTGTAGCTGCTGTTGGTCAGGTACCAGGAAGTGCCGTCGTAACCCGCACCGGTGCCTGGCAAATAGGCAAATGCCGCCGCGCCATCCTGGCCACCGCTGTAGTTGCCGAAGGTCATGTGCGCGTCGCCGCCCCTGGCCTTCTCGGCAAAGGTGACATTGGCGACATCGGCCCAGGATTGCATGGCGAGCACCGCCTGGGCTTTTTGCTGCGTACTGAACTGACTAAAGCCGGTAATCCCGTGCTTGTTCATGGTGCTCGATGACGCCGAGGCCAGGAACGTGTAGGTCAGTTCGATTTTTCCGCTGCCGTCCTTGTCCTGGTAGGCAGCACCGTCGCGCAGCAATTGGGTGGCTGCCTGGTCGACGGAAAAGGAGGGTTTGCCATTGACCGTGAGATTGCCACCGCGGTCATACTGATGGCTGAAGCTGTCGATCTGGTTATACGCAGAACTGTGTGCAGCCAATGCTTGCAAGGGGGTTATGGCCTGTTCGGCTAGATCAATAGCATTGTTTTTTACTTTCGACATAAACACACTTCCTTGTTTAGCTATGGAACAGTTTTTGTCAGATAACGACGATCTCTGGCGAGATCGTCCTATCACTCGCCCAATGAAGGCGAAAGAAAACTGACACAATCTGAAATCAAACGTCTAGCGTTTTTTTGACGTCAAATTGTGCAAGCCCAGCAAATGCCCGGAAATAATGCCTGCGCTATCGAAAGTTTGTTTTGTCGCGGTGAGTTTGCGCAAATTGTATGACGATTAGTCATTTAAATATTAAATACAACAAGGTTGTTTTTTGTCTAGTGCGTCTCATTTTTTTGGACTTATTATCAACAGTGCCAGTGCATTGATATCAATTAAGCGTGAGTATAAATAGCAGAAACGAGGAAGCTTGGCTTCCCGCCACCGTAAGGAAAATCTGCCGCTAAGGTTCAACTCCAGAGAAAATTGTCTCCTTGCTATCGAGCACCCTCAGCTGCTGGAGCAGATCGTTGAGAGCGCCCCAAATTCCGACGTCTTCGGGTGTCGACTTGTTGTCCAGCGTTCGACGAAGGCTAAGCAACACAAACAACCGCCCTAAAGCTATTTCATCGGATGTGGTGCCTTTCTCGGTGATTTTCGCGGCGGCGGTGTTAATTTCTTTTTCGACAAAAGTTTTGAATGCAGACTTTTTCATTGAGCTCTCTCCTGCAGGCTCCATGCCTGCGAGTTCACTCTATGAGCTGCTTCGGCAGGCATCTACTGTCAGAAATTACAGGTATGGGCCAATGAAGGGCGATTAACTCCCCGTTCGAATCTTGTTCCACACCCGCGTACGGACCCGGTCAATGTTCAGCGGCATCGCCTCCAGTGCGAACAGCTTGCCCATCATCTCGGGGCTCGGATAAACCTTGGTGTCGTTTTTGATCGTCGGGTCGATCAGGCTGTCAGCCTGTTCGTTACCGTTGGCGTAGTGCACGTAGTTGCTGACGCTGGCCATGACGTCCGGCCGCAGCAGGTAGTTCATGAAGGCGTAACCGGCCTTCTCGTCCGGCGCGTCGGCGGGCATGGCGACCATGTCGAACCAGATGGCGGCACCTTCCTTGGGAATGGCGTAGCCGATGTCGACGCCGTTGTTGGCTTCCTTGGCGCGATTCTCGGCTTGCAGGATGTCGCCGGAGAAGCCGACTGCCACGCAGATGTCGCCGTTGGCCAGGTCGCTGGTGTACTTGGACGAATGGAAATAGCTCACGTACGGACGGACTTTCAGCAGCAGCGCTTCTGCCTTCTTATAGTCTTCCGGGTTTTTACTGTGAGGCGGCAGGCCCAGGTAGTTCAGAGCGGCGGGCAAGAGTTCCGGGCCGTTGTCGAGGATGGCAACACCGCACTTTTGCAGCTTTTCCATGTTCTCGGGTTTGAAGATCAGATCCCAGGAATCCACGGGCGCGTTGTCACCCAATACGGCCTTGACCTTGGCGATGTTGTAACCGATACCCGTGCTGCCCCACAGGTACGGAAAGCCATGCTCGTTGCCCGGATCGTTGGTCTGCAACGCCGTGAGCAACACCGGGTTGAGGTTCTTCCAGTTCGGCAACTGATTTTTATCGAGTTTCTTCAGTGCGCCACCTTCAATCTGTCGCGCCATGAAATGGTTGGACGGGAACACTACGTCGTACCCGGATTTACCGGTCATCAACTTGCCGTCGAGGGTTTCGTTGCTGTCGTAGACGTCGTAGGTAAAGGCAATACCGGTTTCTTTCTGGAAGTTTTTCGTGGTGTCAGGGGCGATGTAGTCGGACCAGTTATAGATTTTGACCGTCTCGGCCGCCTGGCTGAGGGTCGCGACGAGTGCAAGTGGCGCCAGTGTCAGTGTCTTTCGGATCATGAGGCGATTCCTGTAGGGGTTTTTGTTATTGGCAGGCAATCAGAAGATCAAAAAATCAAAACGTAGGTCTTGCGCACGGTTTCCTGGATATCCCAGATGCCGACACTGTTGGCTGGCAACATCAATGCATCGCCGGCTTCTATGTAGAGGGGTTCACCGTCGTCCGGGGTGAAGGTGCAACGGCCCTGGATGAAGTGACAAAACTCCTGGGCCACGATCTGTCGGCGCCAGCGTCCGGGAGTGCATTCCCAGACACCGGTTTCGACACCATCGTCGCGTTCGACGCTGGTGGTCGAGGCCACTGCCACGGGCGTTCCCAGTGGCACCGCGACCGGGTTGGATTCTTCAAGTTTCAGAGTGGCGGTGTTCTTGAATTGCGTGATGCTCATGGGCGTACCTGTCGATCGAGAAAGCGCTGTTTACTGCATGAATCCTTCCATGAACCCCGCGACCCCGCTGGCCAGCTTGCGGCGCCAGGGGGCGGTAGCCGGGTTGGCCAGGGTCTGGTCTTCGTGGACGAAGCTGCGGATGATCGCGTTGTAACCGAGCCAGCGGCAGGGTTCCGGCTCCCAGGCCTTGAGCGTGTCGAGCCCGCCCTGCCGCATGACCCATGGCTGGCGCACCAACTCGGTATCGCGTTCAAGAATCAGGTCGGCGAGGGTTCTACCGCCCAGATTGCTGGCGCCGACGCCCTCCCCGCCATAACCGCCGGACAAGGCGATGCCGCTGGCGTGATCACAGAGCATGTGCGGTTTGAAACGCCGCGACATACCGAGGTTGCCGCCCCAGGCGTGGGTAATCCGCACATTTTTCAATTGCGGGAAGAGTTCGCCGAACAGGTAGCGTCGTAACTCCACTTCACTGGTTGTCAGGTCGAAGTCATGGCGTAACTTACCGGCAAACTGGTAGCCGCCCCGCGCCCCGAACACCAGGCGGTTGTCGGCGGTGCGCTGGCCGTAGGTCACCTGACGGCTGCTCTCGCTGAAGGCCTGGCCGCGACTCAGGCCGATTTCGTCCCAGGTCGCAGCGGACAGTGGCTCGGTGGCAACGATCAGGCTTTGCACCGGCATTTGATAGCGACCCAGCGGCGGCAACGTCGTCGCGTAACCTTCTACCGCCGGGACAATCCAGCGACTGCGAACCGCCGCCCTGGCGGTGCGCAAGCTCCCCGACTGCCACTGCGTGACGGCGCTGTTTTCATAGATGTTGACCCCCATTTTCTCCACCGCCCGTGCTAAACCTCGCACCAACTTTGCCGGGTGGATGGTCGCAACGTGCGGTGCATAGATACCGCCATAAGGCTTCGCCACTCTGATCTGTTGCGCCAGTTGCTCAGGGCTGAGCCAGCGGTAATCACTTTCGGTCAGGCCCTGGCGGTAGAGGCCGTCCAGATAGTGACGCAGGCTGGCTTCCTGCTCGGGATAGCGTGCGGCGCAGTAAAGCACCCCGCCCTTGCGATAATCGCAGGCGATGCCTTCACATTCGAGGACGACTTCGACTTCATCAGGAATGCTGTGCAGCAGGTCGAATGAGGCGCGGCGTTGTTCCGGGGACAGCCCGGCGAGAAGCCGGTCTTCACCCAGGATATTGCCCATCAACCAGCCGCCGTTACGGCCTGAGGCACCAAAACCGGCGGTTTGCGCTTCGACGATGGCGATGTCCAGGCCCGGCGCCAGGCGCTTGAGGTAATACGCGGTCCACAGTCCGGTATAACCGGCGCCAATAATGGCCACGTCGACGTCCAGGTCGTGCTCCAGTGCCGGACGGGCCAATAATGGCTCCTCGAGTTGATCCATCCATAAACTGATAGTGCGCCACGCCGACATGCAAGACTCCGCCACTCAAACTTCGATGGCGTCGATCCTAGTGCGTGGGCTCAGGGCCTGTCTTGCGCGCGTGCACGCAAGGAAATTTGTTTGGTGTACGCCTTGGGCGACAGACCGGTGTGCTGGCGAAAACAGGTGTAAAACGCCGACAACGAATTGAAGCCGGCGGCAAACGCCAGTTCGTCGATGCGTACCGGCGGTGTGGCAGTGTCCAGTGAGCCGAGCAAATGTTGCAGGCGCGCCTGGTTCACGTAGCGATAGAAACTCTGGCCCAGCACTTGATTCAACAGGTAGGAAATCTGGTTGCGGCTGTAGCCACACTCCTTCGCCACCCGTTGCAGATCGAGTTCGGGGTCCAGATAGGGTTGCTGGCGCTGGAAATACTGTTGCAAGTCATCGGCCATGAAACTCAACTGACGCGGGGACAGACCGAGTCGGCTGACGGCCGGACGCAGTGTTTTGGTCGCTGTGCTGGACGGCTGCTCGTGGACCAGCGTGGCGTACTCGTTGACCCGCCAGATCAACCCGTCACGGACTGTGATCGCCTCGCTGGTATGAAAGGACACCAGCCCCTCACCGCCCCGCAACGTCATCCGGTACTGAATAAATGCTGTGTTGCCGTCCAGGCGAATCCGGTCCGAGTGTTCCAGCGCTTCATCCGGGTTGCGAGGCATGCTGACGCGCACGTACTCGCGCAGATCGTCGAGCCCCATCACGCGGTTCTGGAAAAAATCGTGGTACTGGATGTCAGGGTGATAAAGCACCATGACGCCGTCCAGGTCACGGTGCTTCCAGCACAAGTGGTAGCGCATGACCGTCTCGCCCGTAGCCCGGGTTTGCTGCGGCCCATCATCATCGGGGTGCATAAAGGTCTCAACGGGAAAACGCCGAGCTTGCCGAAGTTCTGCATGGCATTCAATGACTGAAAGATTGGCCAGTTGAGCTGCATCAACAGAACTCGACAAACCGCCCAACGGCCGAAAAAAAATCACATAGATTTCACATTCGAGTGCTACTTTTAAAGTCAGTCACCGGTTGAGCCATTGAAGGCTCTTCCCTCCTAACATGAGCTAAAGGAAGCGCTCGATGAAGAAGGCGGGCTATATATGAATCAAGGGTCTTTCAGCAAAGTTACGTTTCCAAACGCCTGCCAGCTGATGCGCTGGCATTTTCATCCCATGGGATTTGAGGCGAGCATGGACGCGCCGGGCAGCATGATCGCCCGGTTGTTTGATCGTGCCAGTGGCGAGACCATGATCGCCATTGCCGGTATACCTTGCGCAACGGTCATGAATGCGGCGGATGTCGAACGAATCATTGAAGCGGTCGAGGATGAACTTGAGGCATTTGTTCCACCAATGGCCCTCAAAAGCTATGCCTGAAGGCCGAACCCCCAAAAAAGCCCACTTTTCGTGGGCTTTTTATTGGGAGACGATTCAGGCTCACACCAGTTTTTGACTGACACGATGATCAGCAAAAAACGCTTTCCCCTTGCCGATCCGGTCTGACGCCTTGGGCATATTCGCAGCCGTGTCCTGCCCCTCGACATACCAGTAGCAATGGCTCACTGCCCGGGTGATACCGACGTAAGCCAGTCGCAGGATTTCGTCTTTTTGTGCGCTGTCATACGGATCACTGTCACCGGCCTTGCCAAGTCCCGCCATACGGTAAACCTGGTTTTTGTAGGGGGAACTGGTCAGATGCTGGCAATCACCCAGCAAAAACACCGCGTCGGCCTGCAAGCCTTTGGCGCTGTGATAGGTCAACTGTTTAAGCCGGCGACTTTCATACGGCAAGCTCGAATCAACATTAACAACAGGTTGAATATGCTGTTCAATCAATAACTTATCGCTGCTTTTTCGATAAAGCATTAAGATCGAATCACCCTTCCGGTAATGCTCCATCAGGCGCTGGGCCATGCCTTGATCGTCCCGATCCAGAACGTTTACCGGCAACAGCGCCTTAGGCTCGCCGCTGGCTTTGGCTTTCTTGCCCGCGATGGCCGGCGCTGCGCGAACGATATGTTCGGCGGCGTCGATGATGTGTTGATGACTGCGATAGTTATCGCTGAGCATGACTTTGGTGGTGCTCGGCGACGGGAACTCTTTGTTGAACTCCATGAAATACGTCGGCGAACTGCCGCGCCAGCCATAAATGGACTGCCAGTCATCGCCCACGCAAAGCAGAGACGAACGTTGCGCCCCCCGCCCGACATGCATTGCCGGGCCTCGACTGCGGATCTCGGCGAGACTGGCGCGAATCCAGGAAACGATCTGTGGCGATACGTCCTGAAATTCGTCGATCATCAGGTGCGACAGTGGTCGCAGCAGTTCATCGCTGAGCAGTTTCAGGTTTTCCGGGGAATGCTCGCTGAACAAGGCAAACATTCGGTTGTAGGTCATCACCGGCGGTTTTTGATCCAGCAGATGATCTTCCAGCGCTCGCCAGAACAGGCTCAACGCCTCGAAGAAGAACCTGTCGGGGTCGTCCTTGGCGAAACTCATCTGGCCAACGGCGTTCGGAACATCCAGCCCCAGGTTTTCTATAAACCCGGCTGCCGCCACAAAACAGTCCAGCAATGGTGCAGAAGCCAGTTCGCCTTTGACCTTGTAATCAAAGCCAGGTCCCGCGCTGGCATCGCCTGCCAAAGAGGCCAAAACGCGCCTTGACGACTCGTAACCATCTAGCCATATCAATGGCTTACGACAGAAAGCTTGAAATAGGGTGCGCTTTACTGCCCATTCCGCCCGGACGGTCAACTTGGCATTCGGGCGGCAAACCTGCGGATTCTCCCGAGGATCGAAACCCAATACGACCCAGGCATCCAGGCTCGGGATGTAGCCGTGGCAACGAAACGTCGAGCCATTGATATCGAACGAGTGCCGATTGGGTTCAATCCCCTTGATCGGCCAGGCGCCAGCGCGAAACCACAGGTCTTCAATGGTGTCACAGAGTTCTTCATCGCGCTTGGCCGCCAGTTCGGTCACGGCCACGCGTTTTTGCACATCGGGATGATCGCGTTCCAGCTCCTTGAGCTGCAAAGCGTGGCGGGACAAAGGCTTGATCAACTCGCCAAAGCGCTCATCGCGTGTGTGCAACTGGTGGTAGCAGGTATTTAGCTGCTGACGCTGAGCGTCATTGATGCGCAGGTCGAACGGGTTGCTGTCGAGCTCCTCTTCACCGTTTTGCACACGGTTGCTCAGGTTTTCGAACGCTTGCAGACGCTCGAACCCGGGCAGGCTGCGGACCATTGGCAGTATGCGCGAATGGAAGGTGCGCACCAGATCACGCGCCTCTTTCAGGCTCAGCGGCCGGCCCCACACCGCGAACAGCTCGATCAGCTTGTTAATGAAGTCTTTGCGCGATTCGCGGGTAAAGGTCACGACGGTCATCGAATCCAGTTCGAAGCCCAGATAGTGGCTCAGCAACAGGATACGCAGCACCAGCGTGGTCGACTTGCCTGCGCCCGCCCCGGCAATCACCGACGTCGACGGCGTGTCGCTAAAGATCATCTTCCACTGCGCAACGCTTGGCTGGGCATGAGATGGCAGCAGCCGCGCAACATCGGCCTTCATGCGCTTCTTCAGTTCAGCGCTCAATGGCAGGCGCCAATCGTCAAACAGGTTGTCATCGACGTTGGGCGATCGATGCTCGGTTGAGCGCGAATCACGGATCAGCAGCACTTGCCGGCCTTGTTCCAGCCCCTCGTCCTTGCCTTCCTTAAAGCCGTACTCAAACCCCGCACTGTGACCGCTGCGAAAGCCGTCAGCCTGCCCGTGCAACCAGGACGCACGGTGCTGCGCGCGCAGGCGGGTCAAGCCATGACCGAAAAATCGGGCGGCCAGGCGCTTGAGCAGCGGCATCTCCGCCAAGGGGCGAAGTTCGGGAGGAAGATCGGGGGTGTGTTGCGGCACGCGGACTGACTCCAGGGTGTGAGGCGGTTGAGGGCTATGGTGTCTGCATTTGCGCTTGAGTTCTAGTGAAATGCTTTGAGGTCATTGGCTTATGCGATGAAGTGAAGGCTGGATGAGTACATTTCGAGGGCATTTCACATCAACTAATTCGATTGTAATGAGGCATTTTTTACGCTTTTTATCGATGTGTGCCTGATAGATGATGCTCGCCATTAACCCACTTTCAGGAGACGATCATGCTCGAACTCAGACCCTTCAGCTCCCTGGGCGGCGCCCATCACGGCTGGTTGGATGCCCATCATCACTTTTCGTTCGCCGAGTACCATGACCCAAAGCGCATGAACTGGGGCAATTTGCGAGTGTGGAACGATGACGTGATTGCCTCCCGCACCGGGTTTCCAAAACACCCGCACCGGGACATGGAGATCATTACCTACGTCCGTGAAGGTGCGATCACTCACGAAGACAACTTGGGTAACAAGGGCCGCACCGAGGCAGGCGACGTTCAAGTCATGAGCGCTGGCACCGGCATCGCTCACAGCGAATACAACCTGGAAGAGACCGCGACCAAGATCTTTCAGATCTGGATTATCCCGAACGAATCCGGTCTTGCACCGTCCTGGGGCGCCAAGCCGTTCCCGAAAGGTGAGCGTGAAGGCTTCGTGACCCTGGCCAGCGGTAAATCCGGCGATGATCAGAGCCTGCGAATCCGCGCCGATGCGCGCCTGGTGGCGGCGAACCTCAAGGCCGGTGAATCCGCAGAGTATCGTTTGGATAGCGGTCGTCGCGCCTACCTGGTCCCGGCCACGGGCGTGATTGAAGTCAACGGCTTACATGCGCAAGCTCGAGACGGTGTTGCGGTGGCCGATGAGCAGGTGTTGCGAGTGACCGCGATTGAGGACAGCGAAATCGTCCTGGTCGACCTGGCTTGATCCGGTAAACGGGAGACAAAAAAGGGGCGACCGTTACGGTCGCCCCTTTTTTGGATTTTTGGTGACTGTACTGACGCCTTCGCGGGCAAGTCGAACCGTCGCACCGCCGCTCCTACAGGGTAATGCGCAATCCTTGTGGGAGACTTCAATTACTTCGCAGAAATGGCGCCATCCACCAGTGTCTGGGCTTCGGCCACCAACTGCTTGAGGTGGTCATCACTGACAAAGCTTTCGGCGTAGATCTTGTAGATATCTTCAGTGCCCGACGGACGTGCCGCGAACCAGCCATTTTCGGTCATGACCTTCAGGCCGCCAATCGCCTGGTCATTGCCCGGCGCATGGCTGAGGATGCTCTGGATCGCTTCGCCCGCCAGTTGGGTCGAGGTGACCTGATCCGGCGACAGCTTGCTCAACAAGGCTTTCTGTTCAGGGTTGGCCTTGGCATCCACGCGTACCGAGAAGGGCTCACCGAGTTCATCAGTCAACGCGCGATAGGCCTGACTTGGATCGCGGCCAGTGCGAGCGGTCATTTCGGCTGCCAACAATGCTGGGATCAAACCATCCTTGTCGGTGCACCAGACGCCGCCGTCTTTGCGCAGGAACGAGGCGCCAGCACTTTCTTCACCGCCAAAGCCCAGTGAGCCGTCAAACAGGCCGTCAGCAAACCATTTGAAGCCGACCGGCACTTCATACAAACGACGGCCCAGACGCTTGGCCACGCGATCAATCAGGCCACTGCTGACCACGGTTTTGCCCACGGCAGCATCGGCGCGCCACTGCGGGCGGTTCTGGAACAGGTAGTCGATCGATACCGCGAGGTAATTGTTAGGCGCCAGCAAACCACCGGATGGCGTGACGATGCCATGGCGGTCGTGATCCGGGTCGCAGGCAAAGGCCACGTCAAAACGTTCTTTCAGACCGATCAGGCCTTGCATCGCATGGGTGGACGATGGGTCCATACGGATCTGACCGTCCCAATCGACGGTCATGAAGCGGAACGTCGGATCGACCTGCTTGTTAACCACGTCGAGGTCCAGACGGTAGTGCTCGGCAATCGCCGACCAGTAGCGAACCCCTGCTCCGCCCAACGGATCAACACCCAGACGCAGCTTGGCATCGCGGATGGCATCGAAATCGATCACGTTGATCAGATCGGCCACGTAGGTATTCAGGTAATCGTGACGATGGGTCGTGCTGGCCTTCAGCGCCTGCTCGTAGCTGATGCGTTTGACGCCGGCGAGTTTGGCTGCCAGCAGCTCATTGGCCTTGGCCTCGATCCACTTGGTGATATGGGTATCGGCCGGGCCACCGTTGGTGGGGTTGTATTTGTAGCCACCGCTTTGCGGCGGGTTGTGCGACGGCGTGATAACGATACCGTCCGCCAATCCCGAAGTACGGCCACGGTTGTAGCAAAGAATCGCGTGGGAAATGGCCGGGGTCGGTGTGTATTCATCACCTTCGGCAATCATCACGGTGACGCCGTTAGCGGCCAATACTTCCAGCGCACTGGCACCCGCTGGCGTGGACAGTGCGTGGGTGTCGATCCCGACGAACAACGGGCCGTCGATGCCCTGAGCTTCGCGGTACAGGCAGATCGCCTGGCTGATGGCCAGAACGTGCCATTCGTTGAAACTCAGGTCGAACGAACTGCCTCGGTGTCCGGACGTGCCAAAGGCTACACGCTGGGTAGAAATGGCGGCGTCAGGCTGGCCGGTGTAATAGGCCGTTACCAGTCGCGGGATGTCGACCAACAATTCTGCCGGTGCCGGTTTGCCCGCAAAAGCACTGAGTGTCATGCAAAACCTCTGGAATAGACTGGTTCAGGAATTGGAACGCAGTTTACTGGCAGTTTGACCGCAGCGCGATGGGATCGATTCAAGATGATTCAAGATGTTTGACCGCCTCGCTCAATCGGTGGCCTCCAGACGCAAGGCATCCCCCAGCAGGCCCAGTGCAACGGCAAGGTCATGCTCACCGCCGAAGGTATGGCTCAGCCGCAAGTGTTGCCCATGCAGGCCGCGCAAACTGAACAAATCCCCTGGCGCCACCACCACCTGCTGCTTGAGCAATCGGTGGAACACGCCGCGCACATCGACCCGCCGCAACGAGCGCACCCAGACTGTTGCGCCTCCCAGGGGGTCGACGAAGTGCAAGGCGTCTGCCAGTCGCTCCTCCAGCAGTTGAGTCATCTGCACTTTGCGCTCCTTGAGCAGCCGGCGCAGCACCAGTAAGTGCTGATCGATTCGTCCATTGTTGTACAGACGCGCGATGGCCTTCTGGCGGATCGGCGATAAGCGGAAGGATCTCAGCAGAAAGTGCCGCTGCAGCTCATCTCGCCACTGCCGCGAAAGCAGGTAGCCGTAAGGCGCTTCAGGCCCGATGACCTTCTCGAACGTGGAAAACACGATCAATCGCTCCGGGGCCAGCCAATCACGAAACCGTGGCCGGCCGGGTTCAAATTCGAGTTCGCCGTGACAATCATTTTCCAACACCCAACTGCCGTGCCGCTCCAGCAACTGCGCCGTGGATTGTCGGTTGCTGTCGCACGCCACACTGCCGCGCGGCATGTTCAGGCCGGATGACAGCATCACCAGCCTCACCGGTTCGGTTTCCAGCAGCATCTGCAGATGATCCAGGTCCAGCCCGCCATCAGCTTGCAATGACAACTCGATGACCTGCACGTCGGCGTCCTGGAACAATCGCAGGATCGCCCAGTCGCACGGCGACTCCACCACGACCGTGGCGTCTTTGAGGCACAGCACCGCGATCAATATTTCCAGTACGCCACGCAGATCAGCCCCGATGTAGACATCGTCGGCGTGCCAGCAGCGTGCTGGAGAGGAGGTATAACGAGCCGCCAGGGCGGCGCGCAGTTCCCGTTCGCCACAGGGTTGAGAGGTGGGTTGCGGCTGGCGTGGATACTGGCGCAACAGTTCTCTCTCAAGCAGCAACAGCGGACTGTCCAACGGTTGCAGCAGTGCGGGCTCATCAGCGCTCAATACCAGCATTCCAGGGCGTCTGGCATTCACATAGACCGTTTCCAGCAGATCATTGCCGCTGCACGGTGGCCGGATGAACGACACCGGCAGTGCGTAATAACCGGATTTGGCCACCGAATAGACGCGCCCTTCCTTTTCCAGCAACGAATACGCGTACTGAATGGTCGAAATCGAGACGCTCAGGCGGTCCGCCAACTGCCGTAACGAAGGGAGCCGCACACGCGTTTCGCTGACCGGTTCGCTGATCAGGTGGGTCAGGTAGCGGTACACCGCCTGATAAGCGAAGTCGGTTTCTCGGGGTCCTTTCATGGGCAATGGCCGAACATATTGAACTCGGCCCGGTGCCGCTGAGTGCGCATTATCAAGCCAGGCACTTTCAACGTCCCGTTGACCGTTCGCCCGCCTTGGCGTCAATCGCCATCAGCTCTGCTTGCTGGCCCGTGTCCGCTGGTTCGGCGCTGGCCACCGGTCCCATGCGATATAACGCGCCGATCAGGCTGACGGGCAACCCGCTGACATCGACCATCCATTGCAATACCTGCTCGGGCGCAGGCTTGCCCTGCATTGCCCGATGCAGTTCGGGCAGCGCCACGAGCATGCCGGGATGACACTGGCGTAGAAAACGTTCAAGCGACGCGCCGTTGTCGACAAAGGGCGCAAACAGTAAACACACCAGTTGAGCTTCGTTCAGGCCAAGATTTTTTTGCGCCTCGACCGCCGCCAGTTCGCGTTGATCCGACCGGGTTGCCGGGTTGACGTACGTCTGCAACGCCTGGTCGCACACAGGCTCTGGCAGTTGCTTGCGTCGCATCATGACCAGTAGCCGCTGCAAATAATCGCTAATGCCGGCCTCATACATCCTCCCCTCCACGAAGCAGGCTTGCAGCCCCCGCAGGTGTGCGCAAATCGAAAGGCTGACGAATTCGTTATCGCCAACCTGAGTCGTCAACCCGTCAGGTTGAAATTTCAGGAACTCTGTGAGCAGCGGCCAGCGCTCTTCCAGGTTGCTGACCAGCAAGTCGTGAATGTCGATGAATGTCGCGCGGCGACACGCCTCAAAATTTTCTGCGGGACGCCACGCGGGCTGTTCATGGCCAGAATAAAACTCGCGATAGCAATCGCTGCCCAGTTCATCGAGCCGAGTGAAGAGCTGCTCAAAGCCCGTTTCAGGCTGATCAGGCATCGGGAAGCCGGCTTTTGCCGCAGCACGGTTCAATCCCTCCATAAACTGCCTTTGCTGGCGCGGTGAATCGCTACTGACCAAGGCATCGACGCCCCGTTCCCAGCGGGCGATTTGTCCGTAGAACTCGCCCGTTGCCAGGTAGCCGTCATCCCACAGATCCAGAGGGTCGTTCAAGGTTCGGCGGTGACCGACCATCAAGAGATTGAGTCGATTTGACTCGCGGCCGGCTTCAGAGACCCCGACCCCGTGATTGAACGGCAGGACCTCGCGGTTATCGACCATCAACACTTCAACCCGAGGATCATCGTAAAGAAACAACGCACTGCAGCTGCGATGGATGTTTTCAAGGGCCATCGAGGCTGCGTCGCTCAAGCGCAAGGTCGCCACCCGCAGCTGGAATGTCGCGGGTGCCCGGCCGGCAATGCTCAATTGCGCGGCACGCAGCAGCGCAAGGGTGTAGCAGCTGTCGCGGGTCCCCGACTGGATCGTCAGCACCTTGTACTCGCCAATACGTTCCATGCCACCTGCAGCGACCACCACGCGCTGAATCAACAGCTGCAATGCAGTGCGTTCGGCCCGCGAAAAAAAACTCAGCAATCGTTGCAATACTTGCTGATAAACATAGTTCATTGCCTGATCATGGGTATTGGTCATCATTGTTTACCTGTTACTCATAGGTTCGATGTCACGCAAACAACGCTCTGCATTGCGCAATCGGTTGCCCGTCATGATTAGAGTGCCGTGCTTGATATCAGATGCTAACACTTAGTCTTTAGTCATTATTTGAAACGATTAGAACCTGGCGACAAACCGCCTGACGCCATCAGGCCTCCAGCCCCGACAGAATGGGCGTCTGGCGACAACGCGAGTGATCCTAGGAAATATCCGACAGCGTCCCACAGACAAGTAGCACGACAAATAAAGAAAGAAGTCACCCTAAGTTTTTCGGCAACTGTTCGATAACGCGCTAATTGTTGAGTTTGTATTGCCGGGGCGCATTGAAAAGTGTCTGCCCGATACCTGGCCATAGCTCATTCCTTGAGATGAAAGTAATCATTCAATTATCGGGGCTTATATGATGATTAGAAGATACAGATTGAGGGCAAAAACCAGTTCAGTTGCTGAACGGCCCCGTCATCGATTGACGGAACGCCTCATTTTTTCGGAGGGAGAATGAAAAAGTCCGTGCAAGCACGGACTTTTTTTGGAGCGTGTTACGCAGGCTCGACCTGTAGAGCCACCCGCTCGCGGCATGGGCATTCGTCCATGTAGCGGTGCGCTTCGACAAACTCGGAAAACGGGAAGACCCGAGTCTTGAGCGGTAGTAACACGTGGTCAGCGGTCAACTGGTTGATATCACGCAAGGCACGCTGCAGTGCGACCTGGTCCTGGGTGATGCCCAATTCCGGCTTGCCGGTGAAGTTGCCGATACAGTGCACAAAAAACTGAATGTTCTTCTGGAACGCTGCACAGGCCGGAAACGGCGTCTGGTTACCGCCTTGCAGGCCGTATAACACCAGGCTGCCACGAGGCGCGAGCACATCGCCGAGCAGCGACATCTGCGGACCACCCAACCCGTCGAACACCACATCCACGCCGCGGTTGTCCGTGATTTTGTTGACCCGCATGAGCAGATCTTCTTCTTCGGTGACGATCACTTTCTCGGCACCCAGCGATAGCAGGTACTCACGTTCATCTGCCGTTTTGGTGGCGGCAATCACTCGTACGCCCAAGGCTTTGCCGAGTTGCACGAACGAAGGTCCGGCACAATGGCTGGCGTCGGTCACCAGGACAAATTGCCCGGGTTTGACGCGTGCCAGATCGTTGAGAGCGAAGTAGGCAATCAGCAGCGGTGTGTAATGTACGGCCGCTTCGATCGGACTCAGCACCTCCGGATAGCGGGTCAGTGCCGAGCGCGGCAGAACAATCTGCTCGCCGTACACGGGATAGTCGTTCGGGCTTTCGGCCGGGAAGCTGGCGACCTTGTCACCGACTGCCAGGTCATCGACGCCCTCGCCGAGCGCCGTAACGACGCCGGACATTTCCTGACCAAGGCCGGAAGGCAGGCGAGCGTGGGACGGGGCCAGATTCTGGCGCCAGAGAGTGTCGTACCAGCTAATGCCAATCGCCTCGACGCGCACCTGCACTTCGCCCGGAGCAGGAAGTGCTGCCGCATGCTCTTCGCATTTGAGCACCTCGGCTGGACCAAACTTGTGAAAACGGATCGTGCGGGACATCGCAAACCTCGTCAAAGTAACCTCTAATGCCCTGAACTCTATCCGGGCTTTCTACCCAAGACTATCAGTGGCTATTAATAGTCGACATGCCTGTCATTGATTCCGCAGCACCGCCGACATCATCAAATGTCGTGAACATCGAAGCGGCCTTTCAGGGAAAACTGAATTACACGGTGCAGAGTAGCAGCCTTTCCCCGTAAGATTCATGCCGGCCATTGTTCTTATATGGCCGCTCTCGTCAAGCTTGATGACTCTGCCAGGACTCCAGATGAATCGTAATGACCTGCGTCGTGTCGACCTGAACCTGTTGATCGTTTTCGAAACATTGATGCACGAACGCAGCGTGACCCGCGCTGCGGAGAAACTGTTTCTCGGCCAGCCGGCCATCAGTGCGGCGCTTTCACGCCTGCGCGGGCTGTTCGATGATCCGCTGTTTGTGCGCACCGGTCGCAGCATGGAACCGTCCGCACGGGCGATAGAAATCTTCGCTCTGCTCTCCCCTGCGCTGGACTCGATTTCCACGGCCGTCAGCCGTGCGGCGGAATTCGATCCGGCCACCAGCACCGCGGTGTTCCGCATTGGTCTTTCGGACGATGTCGAGTTTGCCCTGCTGCCGATGCTACTCAAGCGCCTGCGTGCCGAGTCGCCCGGAATCGTGCTGGTGGTGCGTCGCGCCAACTACATTCTGATGCCAAGCCTGCTGGCCTCGGGTGAAATTTCCATCGGCGTCAGCTACACCGCCGACCTGCCGGCCAACGCCAAACGCAAAGTGCTGCGTCGCAGTATGCCGAAGCTGTTGCGGGCCGACACCGTGCCCGGGCCATTGAGCCTGGATGACTTCTGCGCCCGGCCGCATGCGTTGGTGTCGTTCGCGGGTGACCTGAGCGGCTTTATAGATGACGAGCTGGAAAAACTCGGGCGCAAACGGCATGTCGTGCTCGCGGTACCGCAGTTCAACGGGCTGAGCTCGCTGCTGAGCGGCACCGATATTGTGGCGACGGTGCCTGACTATACGGCCGACGCGCTGACCGCGGCCGGTGGTGTCCGGGCTGAAGATCCGCCGCTGCCGGTACGTACTTTTGAATTGCACATGGCCTGGCGCGGGTCGCAGGATAATGATCCGGGTGAGCGCTGGTTGCGCTCGCGGATTCAGATGTTTTTTGGGGATCCGGACAGTCTGGCCTGATTCTGACGTTGTGTCGGGGCTGATGGCCTCTTCGCGGCAAGTCGAATCGTCGCACCGCCGCTCCTGCATTGGAATGCATTTCCCTGTGGGAGCGTGGCTTGCCCGCGATGGCCTCGACTCGATTTCACGCCCGACCTTTGCAGTCACAGCAACACTGAATTGTCATCAATTCAATTGATCACTGATCAGCCAAAGGTGCATGCTAGAGAGCTTGCCCAGCCCTCCTATCATTCCGAATGATAGTTACCTTCGCTTCATTCGATTCGTGACATACACCCTCGCCGCTCATCATCCGTCCATTCTCAATACATTGGCGGATGCATCCATGGAACAATCTCTCAAACATTTGCGTTTCCCGTTGGCCCTGTTGGCCGTGCTGGTGATGAGCGCCTGCGGCAAGGCTCCGGAGTCAGCCGCGACCATGCCTGCGGCCAAAGTCAGCGTCGCCAAGGTGCTGGAACAACCGATCAACGAGTGGGACGAATTCACCGGGCGCCTGGAAGCCCCGGAAACGGTAGAAATTCGTCCGCGGGTCTCCGGGCAGATTGATGAAGTGGCGTTCACTGAAGGCGCACTGGTCAAGAAAGGCGATTTGCTGTTCCAGATAGACCCGCGTCCATTCCAGGCAGAGGTCCGCCGCCTCGAAGCCCTGGTTGCCCAGTCCCGCGCCAACGCAACCCGCAGTGAAAACGAAGCCCAGCGCGGTGAACGTCTGCGCACCAGCAACGCGATCTCCGCAGAACTGGCCGACTCGCGCACCAGTGCAGCTCAAGAAGCCCGTGCCGCCGTCGGTGCCCTTCAGGCGCAACTGGACCTGGCCAAACTGAACCTGAGCTTCACCCGCGTCACCGCGCCAATCAGCGGTCGCGTCAGCCGTGCGGAAATTACCGCCGGCAACCTGGTGACCGCCGATACCACGCCACTGACCAGCGTCGTGTCCACCGATAAGGTTTACGCCTACTTCGACGCTGACGAGCGCGTATTCCTCAAGTACACCCAACTCGCCCGCCAGGGCAAACGCGGTGCCACCACCCCGGTTTACATGGGCCTGTCTGACGAAGACGGCAACCCGCACCAGGGCGTGATGAACTTCATCGACAACCAGGTGAACCCGAAAACCGGCACCATTCGCGGTCGTGCGGTATTCGACAACGCTGATGGCAGCTACACCCCGGGTCTTTATGCGCGCCTGAAACTGGTTGGGAGCGGCACCTATTCCGCCGTGCTGATCAATGATGAAGCGGTCGGCACTGATTTGGGTAAAAAATTCGTACTGGTCATGGATGCCGACAACAAAACGGCATACCGCGCCGTCGAGCTGGGGCCGAAGATTGAAGGCTTGCGCATCGTGCGCAACGGCCTGAACAAGGATGACACCGTCATCGTCAAGGGGCTGCAACGGGTACGCCCTGGCTCGCCGGTCACTCCTGAAGTGATCCCGATGGCCAGCGAACAGACCCTCGCGGCTCTGGCGCAACAACGACAAGCGCTGGAAGCCAGCAACTTGCCCCAAGTCGCACCTGCCAGGGTCGCGCCGGGTTCGGTTGTGAAACTGGCTGCTGCGACTCCACGCGGATAAGGGATAACGACTCCGATGAATTTTTCCCAATTCTTTATTTCACGGCCGATCTTTGCAGCGGTGCTGTCGCTGCTGATCCTGATCGCCGGCGCCATCTCGCTGTTCCAGTTGCCGATCAGCGAATACCCGGAAGTCGTGCCGCCGACCGTTGTGGTCCGAGCCAACTTCCCGGGCGCCAACCCTAAAGTCATCGGTGAAACCGTGGCCGCTCCTTTGGAGCAAGCCATCACTGGCGTCGAGAACATGCTGTACATGTCCTCGCAGTCCACCGCTGACGGCAAGATCACCCTGACTATTACCTTCGCGCTGGGCACCGACCTGGACAACGCACAGGTGCAGGTGCAGAACCGCGTGACTCGCACCGAGCCCAAACTTCCTGAAGAAGTGACGCGCATCGGTATCACCGTCGACAAAGCTTCGCCCGACCTGACCATGGTTGTGCACTTGACCTCACCGGACAAACGCTACGACATGCTGTACCTGTCCAACTACGCCCTGCTCAACATCAAGGATGAGCTGGCGCGCCTGGGCGGTGTCGGTGACGTGCAATTGTTCGGCATGGGCGATTACTCGCTGCGGGTGTGGCTCGATCCGAACAAGACCGCTTCACGCAACCTGACCGCCACCGATGTGGTGAGCGCGATCCGTGAACAAAACCGTCAGGTGGCTGCCGGTGCACTGGGCGCGCCGCCTGCGCCAAATGCCACCGCTTTCCAGCTCTCGGTCAACACTCAAGGTCGTCTGGTTTCTGAAGAAGAGTTCGAGAACATCATCATTCGCTCCGGCGATAACGGCGAAATCACTCGCCTGAAAGACATTGCCCGCGTCGAACTCGGTTCCAGCCAATACGCCCTGCGCTCCTTGCTCAACAACCAACCGGCGGTGGCGATTCCGATCTTCCAGCGTCCGGGTTCCAACGCCATCGAAATCTCCAACGAAGTTCGAGCGAAGATGGCCGAGCTGAAGAAGAACTTCCCGGAAGGCATGGATTTCAGCATCGTCTATGACCCGACGATTTTCGTGCGCGGTTCCATCGAGGCGGTGGTTCACACCCTCTTTGAAGCACTGATTCTCGTGGTGCTGGTGGTGATCCTGTTCCTGCAGACCTGGCGTGCCTCGATCATTCCGTTGGTGGCGGTGCCGGTTTCGCTGATCGGTACGTTTGCCGTGATGCACCTGTTCGGTTTCTCGCTGAACGCCTTGTCGCTATTTGGTCTGGTACTCGCCATCGGTATCGTGGTGGATGACGCCATCGTGGTGGTGGAGAACGTCGAGCGAAATATTGGGCTGGGGCTGACGCCGGTCGAAGCGACCAAGCGTGCCATGCGTGAAGTGACCGGCCCGATCATCGCCACAGCGCTGGTGCTGTGCGCGGTGTTTATCCCGGCGGCGTTCATTTCGGGTCTGACTGGCCAGTTCTACAAGCAATTCGCGTTGACCATTGCGATCTCGACCGTGATCTCGGCGTTCAACTCGCTGACCCTGTCGCCAGCACTGGCTGCCGTCTTGCTGAAAAGTCATGACGCGCCGAAAGACCGTTTCTCCAAGGTCCTCGACAAGATCTTCGGTGGCTGGTTGTTCCGCCCGTTCAACCGTTTTTTTGACAAGGCCAGCCATGGTTACGTCCGCACCGTGGGCCGGGTTATCCGCAGCAGCGGGATCGCCTTGCTCCTGTACGCAGGCTTGATGGTGCTGACCTTCTTCGGTTTTGCCAACACCCCGACCGGTTTTGTTCCCGGCCAGGACAAGCAATACCTGGTGGCCTTCGCTCAACTGCCGGATGCGGCGAGCCTGGACCGTACCGAAGACGTGATCAAACGCATGTCCGACCTGGCCCTGAAACAGCCTGGCGTAGAAAGTGCGGTGGCCTTCCCTGGCCTGTCGATCAACGGTTTCACCAACAGTCCTAACGCCGGCATCGTGTTCGTGACCCTGAAACCGTTCGACGAGCGCAAGGACCCGAGCATGTCCGCCGGTGCGATTGCCGGCGCCTTGAACGGTCAGTTCGCCGGGATTCAAGAAGCCTACATGGCGATCTTCCCGCCGCCGCCGGTACAGGGCCTGGGCACCATCGGTGGTTTCCGTCTGCAAATCGAAGACCGGGGCAACCTGGGCTACGACGAGCTGTACAAAGAAACCATGAACATCATCAACAAAAGCCACAACGTGCCGGAACTGGCCGGCCTGTTCACCAGCTACACCGTGAACGTGCCACAGGTCGATGCCGCCATCGACCGGGAAAAAGCCAAGACCCACGGCGTGGCCGTCAGCGACATATTCGACACCCTGCAGATCTACCTGGGTTCGCTGTATGCCAACGACTTCAACCGCTTCGGTCGTACCTATCAGGTCAACGTTCAGGCTGAACAACAATTCCGTCTTGAACCGGACCAGATCGGTCAGCTGAAAGTACGCAACAACAAAGGCGAGATGATCCCGCTAGCGACCTTCATCAAGGTCAGCGACACCTCGGGGCCGGACCGCGTGATGCACTACAACGGCTTCATCACCGCTGAAATCAACGGTGCAGCAGCCCCGGGCTACAGCTCTGGACAGGCCGAAAAAGCCATTGAGAAACTGCTCAAGGATGAACTTCCGAACGGCATGACCTACGAATGGACCGACCTGACCTACCAGCAGATTCTGTCCGGCAACACGGCGTTGTTCGTGTTCCCGCTTTGCGTACTGCTGGCGTTCCTGGTACTCGCGGCTCAGTACGAAAGCTGGAGCCTGCCATTGGCGGTGATCCTGATCGTACCGATGACGTTGCTGTCGGCCATTACCGGTGTGATTGCTTCGGGTGGTGACAACAACATCTTCACCCAGATCGGCCTGATCGTACTGGTGGGACTTGCGTGTAAGAACGCGATCCTGATTGTCGAGTTTGCCAAGGACAAACAGCAGGACGAAGGCCTCAGCCCGCTCGCCGCTGTGTTGGAAGCTTGCCGTCTGCGTCTGCGTCCGATCCTGATGACCTCCTTCGCGTTCATCATGGGTGTTGTGCCTCTGGTGTTCTCCAGCGGTGCCGGTGCCGAAATGCGTCACGCCATGGGTGTGGCAGTGTTCTCCGGGATGCTCGGGGTGACCTTCTTCGGTCTGTTGCTGACGCCTGTGTTCTACGTATTGATTCGTAACTTTGTGGAGCGCGGTGAAAAGCGCAAAGCGGCCAAGGCCCTGAAACTGGAGGCGCAACAATGAGTTTGAAAGCGTTTCTGCCGAGCCTGCTGGTACTGGCCCTGAGCGCCTGTACCGTCGGCCCGGACTACAAGACCCCAGCGACCGAACCGGCCCACATTACCGCCGCTACCGATGGCGCTGCCGGTCAGAAAAACTTCGACCGTTCGCATTTCGAGGGCATCTGGTGGCAGCAATTCGAAGACCCGACCCTTAACCAGTTGGTGACTCAATCGCTGCAAGGCAACCGTGATTTGCGCGTAGCTTTCGCGCGCTGGAAAGCCGCTCGGGCGATTCGTGATGACGTCAGCAATGACGCCATGCCGACCATCACCAGCCGGGTCAGCAGTGACCTGGGCAATGGGCAAGTCCCGGGGCAGACCACCGACCAGGTCAACAGCGAACGTTACGACCTTGGCCTGGACATGGCGTGGGAGGTCGACCTGTTTGGCCGCATCCAGCGCAACCTGGAATCAGCCAACGCTGAACAGCAGGCTATCGAGGCTGATTTTTACCAACTGCAAGTCACCATGATTGCCGAACTGGTGGATTCCTACGGTCAACTCCGTGGTGCGCAACTGCGTGAAAAAATCGCCTTGGCCAACCTGAACAATCAGCAGGAGTCGCGCAAGATAACCATCAGTCTGCGGGATGCCGGCGTCGGCGATCAGCTGGATGTGGAGCGCGCCGATGCACGTCTGGCGTCCGTCGAAGCCAGCGTGCCGCAATTGCAGGCCGAACAGGCACGGCAGAAAAATCGCATCGCCACCCTGTTGGGCGAGCGCCCGGAGAAACTGACCGTCGACCTGAGTCCCAAGAACTTGCCGGCAATCGCTAAAGCGCTGCCGATTGGCGATCCGGGTGAACTGCTGCAACGTCGACCGGACATCCTCAGCGCCGAACGCAAACTGGCTTCCGCCACCGCTCGTATCGGCGTGGCCACGGCTGATTTGTTCCCTCGGGTCAGCCTCAGCGGCTTCCTGGGTTTCACCGCCGGTCGCGGCTCGCAAATCGGTTCCTCGGCGGCCAACGCGTGGGTACTGAGCCCAGCCATCACTTGGGCGGCGTTTGACCTGGGCAGTGTCAAGGCCCGTATACGCGCTACCGATGCGGATGCCGAAGGCGCGCTGGCAAGTTACGAGCAGCAAGTGCTGTTGGCGCTGGAAGAGTCGGAAAACGCGTTCAGCGATTACGGCAAACGGCAGCAACGGTTGATCTCACTGATTCGTCAGAGTGAATCGAGCCGCGCCGCCGCCGACCTGGCCGAAGTTCGATACCGCGAAGGCACGGCGGACTTCCTCGTCCTGCTGGATGCTCAACGCGAGCGACTGGCGGCAGAAGATACCCAGGCCCAGGCTGAAACCGATCTGTATAGCGGCATTGTCGCGATTTACAAAGCCCTGGGCGGTGGCTGGCAACCCGAGACCGTCGCCAGCAAGTAAGCTTTTTAAAACGCTCCTTTGGTTGGCCGCAACCAACCAAAATTTTTAGCCCTGCGCCTCATTCGGTCGCGGGGCTTTTTTTGGTCTGCTGATTCTCGGGACCACTGCCGGCCCCTGTAGGACTGAGCCTGCTCGCGAAGCGGTGTATCAGTCGGCAAATGCATTGCCTGAAACTACGCCATCGCGAGCAGGCTCACTCCTACAGGGGTTAGTGGGTTGCCTTTTCGTTGCGGTTTTCCAGCACGGTTACGGTGGCCGTTGTCCCGGCGCGCAGGAGGTTTTTGTCGGCATAGTCGGCGTCAATCTGAATCCGTACCGGCACCCGTTGTGCAAGTTTGACCCAGGTGTAGCTAGGGTTGATGCTGGCCAGCAAGCGCCCACCGGGAAGGTTGTCGCGGTCGGCGATAGCAAAGGCGATGCTTTGCACAGTGCCGCCGAAGGCTTCGCCGCTCATCAATTCGATGTTGACCCGGTCGCCCTCTGCGATTCGCGGCAACTTGGTCTCTTCAAAATACCCGCTGACATAAAACGACTGGCTGTCCACCAGTGCCAACAGTGGGCCTCCGACAGTGGCATAGTCCCCCTGACGGGTCAGCAGGTTGGTGACAAAACCGGTGACGGGCGATTCGACCCGAGTACGTTGCAAGTTCAGTTCGGACTGGCTCAATGCAGCGATGGCCAGTTGCACATTGGCCTGCGCCAAAATCAAATTGGCCTGGTTACGCAGTAGATCGGCCTCAGCCACGGTCACCTCCGTGTTGGCTTTTTCCCACTCTTCGCCAGAGATGGCCGAGCGTTCCTTCAGCGTACGCCGCCGATGCTCCTCGCTCTGTCGCTGCCTGAGCAGCGATTCGCTGGCGGTAATCGCCGCCTGCGACTGCCCCAGCGAACCTTTCGCCACTTCCACTGAGCGTTTGGAGTGTTCCACTGCCAGGGTGTAACGAGCCGGGTCGATTTCCAGCAGTAACTGGCCTTTCTCAACATGCTGGTTGTCTTGAACAGCCAGCCTGACGATGCGCCCCGAGACATCGGCAGACAACGTCACCACATCAGCGCGCACCCGTGCATCCCGGGTCCAGGGGGCCCGGGTGTAATGCTCCCAGGCAAACCAGCCAAGAATGAAGGCCAGCACTACAACGCCCAGTGTTGCGAGTCGGGGAAGGATGTTCTTCAAGGCATCAGGCTCCCATTACCAGAATCAGCGTTGCGCACACGCAGGCATACAGCGCGCCCTCGAATAACGCTTCATGCCAGACAAAACGCAGCACACCGAGGCGGCGCAGGCCCCAGTCCAGCGCCAGAAAGATCGGCAGCGCCAATAGCAACGCTTGAGCGATTGGCGGCAAGTACACGCCACCCAGTTCAAAATCAATGGGCAAGGGCCGGCACTCCCGCTTCGTCTGCAGATTGAAAGTACTCGCGGTATCGCTGTATGAACGACTCCACGATCAGCAGCGCCACGCGCATCCGGAACACCGACCACAGGTGCTCGTGAACCTCCAGGTGCAGATCGTCCAGCTCGTCGCCCAGGGTGTGCAAATCCTCCAGCAGCCGGTTGATGTCTACCCCGGGGCGCCCGGCAACCCATCTTCCGCAGTCCCGGACAGCCGCCAACAACCGGCGCTTTTGCTCTGAACTCAACAGGGTGTTGCCCTGCCCCTGCTGCCTGAGCTGGTTCAACGCAACGCCCAGGGCCATGCACCCGAGGCTGACCTGAAACAACTCGCCGGAAGATTTGTCGCTGGTCGCCGGCAACAGTCCCAACATCATGGTCAGTCGATCGACCATGCGGCTTTCAAAGGCAAATTGCTGTTCATCGGTGGCTGGCATCTTCATCAAAGCGTAGACCTGCTCAGCGTTTTCCTTGAATAGCCGGCGAATCCGCAAAGCGGGCCTGAACGGGAAGATCAAGGCGAAGACACTCAATGCCAGGACCGTTGCGCTGATATACGCGCCGGCGAACTCGAACCACTGAATCGCACTGTTCTGGCCGATACCGACGTTTTGCGGCCCCAACAACAGAAAGGTCGACAACCCGAGACCGATGCCTGTGCCGGTGGTAGCCGGCGTGGCTAGCCCTACCGCGACCGCGTACAGCAACGGCGCCAACAGCAATGCCATAAGCTCGAAATCACTGATCATTGGCACCAGCATGAATTGGTAAAGCGCCGACACCAGCAACGCCAGGCCCAGGCCCCTTGCATAGCTTTGCGCAGCCAGTAGCGGTCTGGGGAACGTTGCCATCAGCGAACAAAGAATCCCTACCAGAACCATCCCGCCGCGTGCACCATCCCAGCCCGTCTCGATCCAGATCAGTCCGGCGACCACAAACGCGGTAAAGGCCCGAATGGCGTTCATCGCTGCCAGGGTGAAATCCAGATGCAGCGGATTCTCCTGTCCCCGAAACACGCTGCTGGCCTGGCGTCCTTCCTGAATGGCATCACTCAACTCCAGAATCTGCTCCAGTTGCTGTAATAACCGCGCTTGCTCCCAGCGAAGGGCCCAGGCTAGCGAACGCAGCGTGGCCGGCATGGTTTCGGTCAGTTGTTCAGCCTTGTAAGCCTGATCATCGAAACGCTGCTGCAATGCCGAAAAATGCTGGCGTGCATCGGCCGATAGCGAGCGGCCCTTTTGGGCCAGCTCATCGAGAAATGCCAGTTCTTCAGCGCGCAAACGCTGTATCTCCAGGGGTAAATCACCTTTCCAGCGCTCGGTCAGCAGTTCACGCTGATGGCGCAGCGCCATTAACCGTGATGTCAGCAACACCAATTGGTTTCCCAGCAACTGGACCAGACTATTGGCACTGCGTAACCGTGGCGCATCGAAGTAAAGATGCCGCCGCAACCCTTCCAGGGCGCTGATTTCGCCCAACAGCTGCATTTGCCTGCGTTGAAAATCGGCGTCGCTTTCTTCGGTTCGAATGACGGCAGCGGCGTGTGTCGCCAGTAACTTGATCACGTGATCAATCTTGGTGAAGTAGTTTCGGGCCACGGCTTCCGGACGCGCGGTCAGAAGGCTGACAACGCAGACGCAAGCCACCGCCAGAAGCGTCTCGGTCACGCGCGTAACGGCCAGCAGGAAAGTGCCGTCCTGATCAGGTACGGCCAATAGCGCCACCACTACGGCCGTGTAGCCGCTGAGCACAAAGGCCTGGGAACTGGTGTAGCGCAACAAGGTGCCACCGGCGGTGCACAACGCCAGCCACAGTGCCAGGGTGATGATGAAAGGCAGCGGCGCCTGGGGGAAGATCGCCATGATCAACACCGCCGCGGCAGCACCCAGGGTGGTGCCGATGACCTGGCCGAAACTGCGGGCCAGTGCCATCCCGGCCAGTGGCTGGCTGACGATGACTACCGCCATGATCGACCATTTGGGTTGATCGAGGTCGAACAGAAACGCCAGGTATAGGGTCAGCAGCCCGGCCACGATGGTTCTCAAGGCAAACAGCAACACCCCTTGCCCGGGATTGAGTATGGCCTTGAAGTATTGAAGCAGCGGTTGCATGGGAGCACTCTTCGAGTCATCTCTAGCAAGCGTAGTCACTGCGTCACGGCCTCGACAGGTTTCAATGTCGACGGAACCTGTAGGCAAAATCGTCGATATAGAGGCACGTCAGGGTTTGACTCACAGCCCGGCCTGACCGAAGCTGACGGACTTTGCAAAAGCTTGCCAGCTCCTGGATTCCTGCATGCCCCAGTCCCGCCGCTACTTGCTCATCAGTCTCTGTGTGCTGTTTGCCATCACTATTGCCTGGTTATTCCTGCGCAGCACGACGCCTGAGGTGCCCGAAGCAATCAAACGTGGTTACAGCGAAGCGTTGACTCAGACCCGTGCCGGTCAACCGGGGGCTGCACGGGTGCTTTACCAGCAATTGGGCCGCCCGGATCTGTCGGCCAAGCGTCGCATCTGGCTGCATGCCGAACTGCCCAACTACCCAAGCCCGCAGGCCCTGAAACTGGCGGACGCGGACCTGCAACATCCCAATGAAAACGTGCGGATCGCCGCGATCAAAAGCATCAGTGGTCTAGTCTCCTCCGGGCAACGCAGCCTATTGATTGGCCCGATGCTCGATGACGACGTAGAAAACGTGCGATTTGTAGCCGTCAACGCACTGCTGGGGCTGTCGCCGGATGATCTGGGGTTGTATTTCGGGCCGTTGGAGCAAGCCATCGATGCCTGGGAGTTCGCCCTTGACAGTCAACCGCCCAGTGCCCAAAACCAATACCAACTAGCGCGCCTGCACCTGCACAACGCCGAATTGAAAAAGGCACAGGAGGCGCTGGAACGCACATTACAGCTGGACCCAGGCAATCTGCCGGCCTTGGTGATGCAGATTGATGTACTCGACCGGCAAGGCCAGAGCGATGCCGCACGCCAGTTGCTGGCGAAACAATTGAAAGCGCAACCCGACTCGGCCTACCTGCAACATGCCCTGGGGCTTTGGTTGCTGCACCACGGGCAAAGTGAGTTTGCCTTGCTCGGCCTTTCCAAAGCGGTGGAGCTGGAGCCCGACAACAAGGACTATCGCTATGACCTGGCGACCACCTTGCACCTTGAGCAGGAGCTGGAAGCTGCGCAAAAGCAATTACAGGAAATCGTCCAGCGCCACCCTGCCGACCGCAAGGCGCGCGTGCTGCTGATCAACTACTGGAAAGAAAGCGGACAGTTGCAGAACGTACAGATTCTGCTGGCGCAGCTGGAACAGCTCAATCCGGACGACCCCGCGTTGCAGCAAGGGCTTTAATCACAACGAAATTGTGTTGAACCGTCGTCACGGCCAAGGGTCAAGTGATCAGGCAGTCCATACAGGCACCTCAAGCCTGCTGCCTCGCTTTCCCTAGTCATGAGAGGGTTTTTTTTGTTTACATCAAACGAGTTGTTCAGTGCAAAAGCCGCCACCGGCATCGAAGGTCTGGATGACATCCTGGCCGGTGGCTTGTCCCGCGGACATGTATTTTTGCTGGAGGGCGAACCCGGAACCGGCAAAACCACCGTCGCGTTGCATTTTCTGTTGGCCGGCGCCCGCGCTGGCGAACGCTCGTTGTACATCACGCTGTCAGAAACTGAGCGTGAGCTGCGTCAAGGCGCACTGTCCCACGGCTGGGAGTTGGATGAGAACATCCATATCTTCGAGCTGACCCCGCCGGAAAGCCTACTCAATGCAGAACACCAGCAAAGCCTGTTGTACTCCTCGGACCTTGAGCTGGGCGAAGCCACCAAGCAGATTTTCGAAGTGGTTGAGCGGATCAAACCCACCCGCGTGGTGCTCGACAGCCTGTCCGAAATCCGCCTGCTGGCCCAGAGCTCGCTGCGTTATCGTCGACAGATTCTGGCGATCAAACACTATTTTGTGCGTTACGACGCCACCGTGCTGTTGCTGGATGACCTGACCACCGAATCCCTGGATAAAACCGTACACAGCGTCGCGCACGGCGTGATTCGCCTCGAAGAACTGACGCCCAACTATGGCGCCGAACGTCGACGCATTCGCGTGGTGAAGTACCGCGGCCAAAAATATCGCGGCGGTTTTCATGACTTCACCATCATGGGCGACGGCGTGCATGTGTTCCCACGCCTGGTGGCGGCCGAACATCGCGGCGGTTATGTCCGCCAACAGTTGACCAGCAGCATCAAGGAAATGGACGCCCTGCTAGGCGGTGGTATCGAGACGGGTTCCAGCACGTTGATTCTGGGTCCGGCCGGTACCGGTAAATCGCTGATCTCGATGATCTTCGCCGCGGCCGCCGTGGCCCGTGGTGAAAAAGCCGCGCTGTTCATCTTCGATGAAGAACTGGGGCTGTTGTTTGAACGCATGAAAAACATGGGCATCGACCTGCAGGCGCTGCAAGACACCGGTAATTTAATGATTGAACAAGTGGATGCGGCCGAGTTGTCGCCCGGTGAGTTTTCTCATCGGGTTCGCCGCTGCGTCGATGAAGGTAATATCAAAACCGTGGTCATCGACAGCATCAACGGCTATCAGGCCGCGATGCCCGAAGAAAACGCGCTGGTACTGCACATGCACGAGTTGCTGCTGTACCTCAATCGGCGAGGCGCTGCGACATTCATGACGGTCGCCCAGCATGGGCTGGTCGGTGACATGCAAGCGCCAGTCGATATTACGTATCTGGCTGACACGGTGATTCTGTTGCGCTACTTCGAAGCCCTCGGCAAGGTTCGACGGGCGATCTCGATCATCAAAAAACGCACCGGCAGCCATGAGTCGACCATCCGCGAATACCGCATCGGGACTCGGGGCATGACGATTGGTGAGCCATTGGATGCATTCCAGGGCGTATTACGCGGCGTGCCGACTTATCTGGGCGCCAGCCAGCCGCTGCTTCAGGAAGATATCCGGTGAGTATTATTGAGGCGGTGTCCGAGCGCGCGATCATTCTCGCGCCGCTGGGACGCGACAGCCAGATTGCGCTGATGATGCTCAACGAAGCGGGATTCGAAGGCATTGTGACCCGGGATCTGAGCTCGCTGTGCAGTGAGCTGGTGCAAGGTGCCGGAATGCTGGTGATTGCTTCGGAAGCGCTGATTGGTTGTGAACTCGACCCACTTCTGCATCTTATCGAGCAACAACCGGCCTGGTCCGACCTGCCGATCGTTTTGCTGACCCACCACGGCGGGCCCGAGCAGAACCCTGCTTCTCGACTCGGCCCGCAACTGGGTAATGTGACCTTCCTTGAGCGCCCGTTTCATCCGGTGACCTTGATCAGCCTCGTCACCACCGCGTTGCGCGGACGGCGACGACAGTATGAGGCCCGGGACCGATTGATCGATCTGAGCCAAAGTGAACTGCGACTGCAAAATACGCTGGAAACCCTCGAACAACAGGTCGAGGAGCGCACCGCCCAACTGCGACACAACGAAGAAGCCCTGAGGCAGTCGCAGAAAATGGAAGCGGTCGGCCAACTCACCGGCGGTATCGCCCATGACTTCAATAACATGCTGACTGGCATTATCGGCAGTCTGGAGCTGCTGCGTCGACGCTTGGCCCGAGGCCGTACCGAGGACCTGGATGGGCTGATTGATTTGGGCGTGACCTCGGCTAACCGCGCAGCGGGCCTGACCCATCGCCTGCTGGCGTTCTCGCGGCGCCAATCGCTGGATTCCAAACCGGTGGAGATGAACACGCTGGTGGTGTCCATGGGCGAACTGCTCCAGCGCAGCATCAACGAAAGTATTCAGCTGGACATGCAGTTGAGTGACGACCTCTGGGTCGCCGAGGCTGACCCCAACCAACTGGAAAGCGCCCTGCTCAACCTTGTGCTAAACGCCCGAGATGCGATGCCCGAAGGCGGCACGCTGATCGTCAACACCTCCAATCAGCAGCTGGATTCAGGATTCGTTGCGGAGCACGGCAATCTGCTGCCCGGTGATTACGTCGTGCTGCGCGTGACCGACACCGGCTGCGGCATGCCCGAAAGCACGATCAGACGGGCCTTTGACCCCTTCTTTACGACCAAACCGATCGGCCAGGGCACAGGGTTGGGGTTGTCGATGATTTACGGGTTCAGCAAGCAGTCTCACGGTCACGTCACAATCGACAGCGAAGTGGGTCACGGCACTTCGGTGACGCTGTTTCTACCGCGTTACAGCGGGGGTCTGGCCGAAGAAAGCCTGATCGACATCCAGCACGCCCCTCACGCTCAGGACGGTGAAACCGTACTGATTGTCGAAGATGACCCGGCGGTTCGAGTGCTGGTCAGTGCCGTATTGAGTGAGTTGGGTTACGCCTTTGTCGAGGCAGGCGATGCGGACAGTGCGGTGCCGATTCTCGACTCTGCGCAGCGGATCGATCTGTTGATCAGCGATGTCGGGCTGCCGGGGATGAACGGCCGGCAACTGGCGGAAATCGGCCGGCAATACCGACCTGATCTGAAGGTGTTGTTCATCACCGGATACGCCGAACACGCGGCGGTGCGCGGCGGTTTCCTTGATCCTGGCATGCAGATGATCACAAAGCCGTTCACCTTTGACTTGCTGACGGCCAAGGTGCGGGAGATGATCAGAATCTGAAAACGGTGGGCCACTTGACACAATAATTGAATGTTTCAGACCTGCCTACCTGTCAGGTTTGACAGCTATTCAATGGTTCTTTGGTGCTCTCTAATCCCTTCTACGACGCGATGCTTCATCGCCGTTTAACCGGCATTGCGCGAATTATTGAAGGGACACTGAAATGAAGCGACTACTTATTCTTGCGCTTTGCGTGGCACAGGCTAGTTGCCAGACGGCTCGTCAAGATGAAACACCTTTTTCTAACTCTACCAATACGTCTTCTCTTTCTACATTGTCTTCAGTTTCAGGCGGAGCGGAAGTCGCAGCAGAATTAACTCGCCGATATCTTGATGTACGTATTAACTGCGGTAAACCCTCGATGCCGGCGTTCCTGTGCCGAGGAGTGATCTTGCGCTCGACCGTACCATCCAACAATTACCGAAGCTGGAATCCCAGTCCGCATTCCCAAGCCAGCGGAGGTGTTTCATTTACATTTTTGAGTCAGGATGCGAAGTTCAAAAATCTGGTGTTCAGCCAAAAAAACGGCTTTATTTTCTTCCCTGTACTGTCGAAGCCCGCTGATACAAGGCAGATCGAAATCCTGTGTGCATTCCCCATCGACGGTGCGACACAAATAAGAGACAAACCGGGTTGTGGTGCTCATCCTTATGCGCCCGATCGCAGTAGGCGCTGCCAGACAATTGGCATAACCACGGCAGAACAATGGATCGCCAACAAAAATCAGAACGGATGGAACATGTGTAGTTTCGATGTGCGAGATTCAATGAATAATCTAGGCGCAGATTCGTTCTACCAATCGATTCGAGCCCATAACCTTGGGGGCTATTTTGCCGGTAGCTACGATTACTCCGAGTTGATCATGGCCACATGGCCACAAAACATTCCTCGGGAACTACCTATCGAGGCTTTTTACTACCTTCCTGGTGGGTTGGCCGGTGCGCAGCATGATCAAAAGGACTTTTATTCCAGTACTGGCGGAAAAGTCGTTCCAATTATCAAGATGACATTACCCACTACCCCCGCTAGCGACGCGACCTTCATGTACCTTCCGGGGGATCAAGTAGCGCCGTGAAAAATCGGCTCAGGAAAGCATTTGCTGCATGAGCTCTTGCAGTTCATCCAGATCGAACGGCTTGGCCAGGATCGGCGCGGTTTTGGTGATCGGGCTGTCGGTCTCTCGGATTTCCTGCGGATAACCGCTGATAAAAATCACCTTGAGTTCCGGTCGCAACTTCACCGCAGGCTCGGCGACCTGTACGCCGGAAATCCCGCCGGGCAAGCGGAAGTCGGTGATCATCATGTCCAGGTGCGGTTTACTCGCCAGTATTTCAAAGGCCTGTTCGCCGTTTTCGGCCTGCAGCACCCGATAACCTTCACCCGACAAGTAAGCGGACAACACCATCAAAATCGAGGGGTCATCCTCGACAATGAGTACTACATCTTGCGCATCTTCACTCATGGGAAGCCTTTGTTCTGTCAATAGCTGCTGATACGACCGTAGGGTCGATCAGAGGTTGCGTCTATCTGGCTGTTTTCCTACAGCGGCAGACAAACGCGAAACAATGCGCCTTCGCCAATCCGGCTCTCGACGGTGATAGTGCCGCCATGGGCAGCGACAATCTGTTCCGAAATAAACAGTCCCAGCCCCAACCCCGCCACCACGGTTTTGGCCGAAACCCGTTCAAACTGCTGAAAAATACGTTTCTGGTTCTCTTCGCCGATACCGATACCACGATCCTGAACCTCGACGCGCGCCTGGCCGTCCTGATTGTACACGCGAACGTCGATCGGGCTGTGGGCGCCATAGCGCAACGCATTGGTCAGCAGATTGGAAATCACTTGCTCGATACGGAATTCGTCCCAGTTGCCGACCACCGGTTGCTCGGCCGTCAGCGTAACTGAAGACTCGGCGGCATCGACCTGCGGGACAAAGTTTTGCAGCAGGTTGCTGACCAATTGCACCAGATCAAATCGGGTCGGCCGGATCGACAGCTTGCCGGTGCGGATACGCGACACGTCCAGCATGTCTTCAATCAGGCGGATCAGGCTTTTGATCTGCCGCTCATCCCGGTCGACCATGGCGTGCATCTTGTCCAGCGTGAACGCCGATGCGTTATCCCGGGCCAGGTGCATCTTGCGCAACTGGGTTTCAAGGATCAGGCCATTGAGCGGCGTGCGCACTTCGTGGGCAACGATCGACATGAAGTCATCGCGCATGCGCACCGCTTGCTCCAGTTCCAGCTGAGTGCGCTGCAGCTGTTTAAGCAACTCTTCTTGCTCGCGACGGCTCTGCTCCAGCGCTTCAACCTGATGCTTCATCGCCTTGCTCTGGCGATACAGATCCACGAACACGTTGACCTTGCTCTTCACCGCATGGATGTCCAGCGGCTTGTGCAGGAAGTCCACCGCGCCGCTTTCGTAGCCTTTGAATGCGTAGTTCAACTCGCGACCGGCTGCACTGACAAACACGATCGGGATGTTCTTGGTTTTTTCCGTGCCGCGCATTAATTCGGCGAGCTCGAAACCATTCATGCCCGGCATCTGTACATCGAGAATGGCCAGGGCGAATTCGTGCTGCAACAACAGCGACAAGGCTTCGTCAGCGGACAAGGCTTTGTAGACCATACGGTCTTCACGCTTGATCAGCGCTTCGAGCGCCAACAGGTTCTCCGGCAGATCGTCGACGATCAGCAATTTGGCTTGGATGTTACTTAACATGCTATTCGTTCCAGCTCGACAAGCAGACGGCCGATGCCGCGGACAGTGAGAATATGGTCAGGCTGCTGAATATCCAGTGCTGCCTGAGGCATAGTCGCGACCTGCGCCTCAGTCGGGTCCTGCACGATGGTCAGGCCACCGCGACGTTTAACGTGGGAAAGGCCACGGGCACCATCGCGATTGGCCCCGGTCAGCAACACGGCGGCCAAGGCTGACCCGTAGGCATCGGCAGCGGATTCAAACAGGTAATCGATGGCAGGTCGCGAATGATGCACGCGGTCTTCCAGGCTCAACGAGAAGCTGTGGTCCTGTTCCACCGACAAGTGATAACCGGGGGTGGCGAAATACAGCGTCCCGGCTTCGACCCGGGTTTTATCGGTCGCTTCCCGTACAGGCATCGACACCCGGCGCGCAAACACCTCGGCCAACAAGCTGCGGCGCTCGTCGGGCAGGTGCAGCACCACAATGATCGGCAGTGCGAAGCCTTCACGCAGCGGACCAAGGATAGTGAGCAACGCCTCCACTCCGCCGGCCGAAGCGCCGATCACGATAGCCTCGATTGAAGGAACATCTGCAGCGTCGCTCATGATTTTCGGTAGATCCGTTCTTGTTTGACTAGCGGTTCGAACTGGTTGCCGTAGGCCGAAAAATTCGGTGTTTCCTTACTGCCCAGCACCAGGAACCCGCGATGACAGAGGGACTCATGGAACAATCCGAACGCGCGATCCTGAAGTTTTTTATTGAAATAAATCAATACATTACGGCACGAAATTAATTGAGTCTCTGAGAAGACACTGTCAGTCGCCAGACTGTGATCGGCGAACGTCACGTTCTCACACAAGCTCCTGTCGAAAATGGCGTAACCATAGGCAGCCGTGTAGTAGTCGGCGAATGAACACTGGCCACCCGCCTTCTGATAGTTAGAAGTGTAGGCCCGGACATTTTCCATGGAGAAAATCCCCTGCTTGGCCTTTTCCAGCGAGCGTGGGTTGATGTCGGTGGCATAAATGATGGTGCGGTCGAGCAAGCCTTCTTCGCGCAGCAGAATCGCCATCGAATAGACCTCTTCACCCGTGCTGCAACCTGCGATCCAGATTTTGATCGATGGATAGGTCTTGAGCAGTGGCACCACTTCCTTGCGGATCGCGAGGAAGTGCGAAGGGTCGCGAAACATTTCACTGACCGGGATCGTCAGCAATTGCAGCAATTGCATGAACGCAGCTGGATCGTGCAGCACCTTATCTTGCAGGGCCGAGATGGTGTTGCACTCGAATTGAACCAGCGCATGATTCACCCGGCGCTTGATCGAAGCGCCGGAGTAATCGCGAAAGTCATAGCTGTACTTGAGGTAAATCGCCTCGATCAACAAGCGCAATTCGATTTCGCTATTTCGCTCCACTGAATAAATGCGTTCCACTAAATGCGTTCCATCTTCGGTAACCACACGCGAATCAGCGAGAACAAGCGATCCAGGTCGATGGGCTTGGCCAGGTAATCGTTGGAGCCGGCTTGCAAGCAGCGCTCCTGATCGTCCTTCATGGCCTTGGCCGTCACTGCAATGATTGGCAGCTTGCGCCAGCGCGGGTCCTTGCGGATCTCGATAGTGGCTTCGAAGCCATCCATCTCCGGCATCATCACGTCCATCAACACCAGATCGATGTCCTCGACTTCATTCAGTCTTTCAATCGCTTCACGACCATTGCGGCCAATGACCACGACAGCGCCCTTTTGCTCCAGCGCACTGGTGAGGGCGAAAATGTTGCGAACATCGTCATCCACCAGCAGAACCTTGCGACCCTCGAAGACCTTGTCGCGGCTGCGCGCGGTCTTGAGCATCCTCTGCCGTTCATGGGACAACTTCGATTCGACTTTGTGCAGAAAGAGTGTGACCTCATCCAGCAATCGCTCCGGAGAGCGCGCGCCCTTGATGATGATCGAGCGTGAATACTTGCGAAGCTCCGCCTCTTCATCGCGGGTCAGGTTGCGCCCGGTGTAGACAATCACCGGCGGGAACGAGCAAATGTCTTCCGTGGACATGCGCTTGAGCAAGTCGTTGCCGAGCATGTCTGGAAGTTTCAGGTCGATGATCATGCAATCGAAAATCGTCGTGCGCAGCAGGTCCAGGGCATCCTGAGCCAAGCCAACGGCAGTAATCTCGATGTCTTCGTCGCCGATCAGGCGGGCAATGCTGTCGCGCTGTACGTCGTCATCTTCCACCAGCAGCACCCGTTTGACCTTCTGGGTCAGCTTGGCTTCGAGAAGGGCGAACACATCCTTCAGTTCTTCACGAGTAGTCGGCTTGACCGCGTAACCGATGGCGCCCAGGTGCATCGCGGCTTCGACCCGGTCTTCCACCGAAATGACATGCACCGGAATGTGCCGGGTTTCGGCGTGTTCCTTCAGGCGCTGCAACACGGTCAGCCCGGAATGATCTGGCAGGCGCATGTCCAGCAAAATGGCGTCGGGAATAAACTCCTTGGCCAGGTCATAACCTTCGTCGGCACCGTGGGCGACCAGGCACTGATAGCCCAGTTCGTGTGCAAGGTCGTAGAGGATGTGCGCAAAGTCGGGCTCATCTTCCACCACCAGAATGCAGCGTGTGGTGAATGGCGCCTGGGTGCGGTCGTCGTTGAAGCGAGGAATACCCACCTCGGCAATCAGCGGCACCAGCGCTGCCGGCGCCACGCGGTGGGTGATCGCCACGGGAGAAGCCTTCATGGGTTCGACAGGCTCATCGCCCGGCTCGACGTATTGCTGGGGCAAGACCAGGGTGAACACACTGCCCTGCCCCGGTTCACTGGTTACGCTGATCGAACCACCGAGCAACGCGACCAGGTCCCGAGAAATCGACAAGCCCAGACCGGTGCCGCCGTAACGGCGATTGGTGGTGCCGTCAGCTTGGCGGAACGCTTCGAAAATACTGTCCTGCTGGTCCTCGGCGATACCGATCCCGGAGTCGCGGATGATAAAGGCCACGCCATCATTGGGCTGCAACGCCACGGTCAGGCTGACCGAGCCTTTCTCAGTGAATTTCACCGCGTTCGACAGCAGGTTTTTGATCACTTGTTCCAGACGCTGGCGGTCGGTGAAGAGCATCTTCGGCGAACCGGGTTGCGACTCGACGTACAACGCGAGGTTCTTGTCAGTTGCCATCGGCTCGAACATCCCGCGCAAGCCGTCTACCAGACGCTCGACGCTGACGTTCTCGGGACGCATCTCCAGCTTGCCGGCCTCGACCTTGGAAATATCGAGAATGTCGTTGATCAGGTTAAGCAAGTCATTCCCGGCGGAATAGATCGACTCGGCGAACTTCACCTGTTCGGCAGTGAGGTTTTCCTGAGAATTTTCAGCGAGCAATTTGGCCAGGATCAACGAACTGTTCAGCGGCGTGCGCAGTTCATGGGACATGTTGGCGAGAAACTCGGACTTGTACTTGTTGGAGCGCTGCAACTCCAGGGCGCGATCCTCAAGTTGCACCTGGGCCTGGTTCAGCTCGGTGTTCTTCAGGTCCATGGCATCGCGTTGATCCGCCAGAATCTGCGCCTGCTCGGCGAGTTGCTCGTTGGTCTGCTCCAGCTCTACCTGCTGGGTTTCCAGGTGCGCCTGGGACTCCTTGAGAATTCGCGACTGTTCTTCAAGTTCTTCGTTGGCGGTCTTGAGCTCTTCTTGTTGCACTTGCAACTCTTCGTTGAGCTGCTGGGTTTCACCCAACACTTCCTGCAAACGTTGCCGATAACGAGCGGCTTCGATCGAGGTGCCGATGTTGCCGGCAATCAACTCAAGCAACTCGATGTCACGATCACTCAACGGGCGCAAGAAACCCAGTTCGATCACGCCATTGACCCGCTCCTCATCACTGGTCGGCACCACGAGCACGCTATGCGGCAGGCCTTCGCCGAGGCCGGAACTGACTTTGAAGTAATCGCTCGGCACTTCATCAAGACGGATCAGGCGAGCCTGGTTCGCGACCTGTCCGACTATCCCTTCATCGCTGTAAATCTGCTGGTCGCGTTCTTCCTGCTCACGAGAGAAACCGTAAGACGCAATGCGCTTGAGGCCACCGTGATCTTCGCGAACATAAATGGCGGCGACGGCGGTGCCCAGGTACTGCGCGCAGAACTGCAAAATGTTGCGACCCAATAAATTGAGGCTCAGTTGCCCCAACACTTGCTCGGCCAGCTCGGTCTGGCCATTGCGCAGCCAGGCTTGTTGTTCCAGACGCCGGGCGCTGGCTTGCTGCGCAGCCAGGTTGGCGCTATAGACTTGCGAAAGATTGAGCAGGTCGCGACGGCCAATATAGGCCAGCAAGGCGCTGATACCGGCGACGAATAACAGGTACAGGCCGATGCTCCAGATCGTGGTACGGCGCACATCGTCGTTGCGCGCGGCACGCAACTGCTGCTCCATGTCGATCAATTCTTCGAACTGTTTGCGAATTTCATCGGTCAGCCGCTTGCCGCGCCCGGTCTTGACCGCAGCGCGGTAATCACCGCTGGTACGCTGCAAATCGATCATCGATTGCGCGTAGTTCGTCCAGTCGGCCTGCAACGCTTGCAGACGACGCAGACGATCGGTCTGCGCCGGATTGTCAGCGGTGAGTTCGAGCAAGGTGTTGAGGGCGACCGTTATTCTTGGCTTGGCGGTTTCGTAGGGATCAAGAAAGTGTTCGTCACCGGTCAGCAGGAAACCGCGCATGCCGGTTTCCAGATCGACGGTCAACTTCGATGCCTCATTGGCGTTATTGATCACCCGGTCGGTGTGTTCGACCCACTGGATCACCGACAACAGATAAGTGATCAGCGTGACAAAAAACACCGCACTGAAGACGCCGACACCCAATGGCAGGCTGACGTTGCGGCTCAGGAGTTTGCGGAATCGTTGCTCATCAACCGAAGACGCAGTGGTCATGGGAAGGCCTTGTCGAACTGTTCGAAATGATGGAGTCTGCCCCAAAAAAGGCGTATTGATCCAATTTTTTGCCGTGTATCAAGGTAAATCCCTGCATTTAGCTGCGCGAGCGCAAAGGGAGCGGTTATCCTTGCCACCCGTGTACCGTTGTTCTTTTTTGCGCAGCGTTGGGAACTTGTCGGGGCCCGCCACTTACTCATGCAAGAGCCCCCGCATTTCTATTGACCGGCACCCTGAATTCATTCTTTGAGAGCTCCCACTATGTCCGCCGACGCATCCATCATATTAGTAGTCGAAGACGATGCCATTGTGCGCATGCTGATCGTTGACGTGCTGGAGGAACTGGAGTTCAAAGTGCTTGAGGCAGATGGCAGCGAAAAGGCGCTGGAATTTCTCAACGACGAAGACCAGCACATCGATTTGATGATGACTGATGTGGGCTTACCCGTGATGGACGGACGAGAACTGGCCGTTCAGGCACGGATGCTGCACCCTGAACTGCCGATCCTGTTTGCCAGCGGTTATGCCGAAAGCATTGAGGTGCCTGTTGGTATGCACGTGATCGGCAAACCGTTCTCGATTGATCAGTTGCGCGACAAGGTCAAGTTCATGCTCGAAATCCAGGCCTGAGTTCCTCGTTTCACTCTTCTCTACTACCCGCACCAAGGAATACCCGTTAATGAGTCAGCCCCGCGCAACCAAAGTCCTGGTCATTGGTTACGTCTGGCCCGAGCCGCGTTCTTCAGCGGCCAGCGGGCATGTGATGCAAATCCTCGATACGTTGTTGCAGCAAGGCTGGGACATTACCTTCAGCAGCCCGGCCGGCACCGGCGAACACCGGGCGGACCTGACGGCGCTGGGTATTCGTGAAGTGGCAATCGAGTTGAACAACAGCAGCTTCGACGCGTTTATCAGTGAGCTGGCACCCGATATCGTGCTGTTCGATCAGTTCATGATGGAAGAACAATTCGGCTGGCGCGTCGAAAAACACTGTCCCGACGCGCTGCGTGTGCTTGAGACGTCGGATTTGCAAAGCCTGCGTCATGCCCGGCATCAACGACTGAAAGACCGCTTGAAAGACCGTGATGACGCCCATGACTTCAGCGAGTTGTTTGCCCCGGCGTTGCGTGAAGAGTTCGCGTTGATGGCTGATACGGACCTGGCCAAACGCGAGATTGCCGCGCTGTATCGGTGCGACTTGAACCTGATGATTTCCGAAGTGGAGATCGAGCTGCTGGTCGAACAGTTCAAACTTCCGCGCGACTTGCTGCATTGGTGCCCGTTGATGGTTGATATTCCGAGTGCGCCGCCAACAGCATTTGCAGACCGCGCGCACTTTTTGAGTATCGGTAACTTTCGCCATGCGCCGAATTGGGACGCGGTGCTCTGGATGAAAACGACTGTCTGGCCGCTGATACGTGAGCAACTGCCCACGGCGCAATTGCATATCTATGGCGCTTACACACCGCCCAAGGCGACCGCGCTGCACAACCCGGCTCAGGGCTTTCATGTGATGAACTGGGCTGAAGATGCCTTGCAAGTCATGTCCGCTGCGCGGATTTGCCTGGCACCGCTGCGATTCGGTGCAGGTATCAAAGGCAAGATTGTTGACGCGATGCTGTGCGGCACGCCCACGGTCACAACACCAATCGGCGCTGAAGCGATGCATGGCGAACATCTGTGGCCCGGCGCAGTGACCCAGACAGCTCAGGCGTTCGCCGATAGCGCGGTACGACTGTACAAGGATGAAACGCTTTGGACTGACGCCCAATCCCTGGGGAAGGCGTTGTTGGCCGATCGTTATCGACAGGCGGAACATGGTCCGGCGCTGATCGAAAAATTAGTGCACTGCCAACAACATCTGGCACAACTTAGACGCAACAATTTTACAGGCAGCATGTTGCGACATCACTACCATAAAAGTACGCAATATATGGCCCAGTGGATTGAAGCGAAGAACCGCAACCCCTCACAAAGTTTTGTCGGCGATAAACATTTTGAATAACCGGGCTTGTTGACCATACCGGACAGTCTCTCTATAAATAACCGACCGGACATCAACCCAATCAGTTGATGTTCGGCACAACTTATTCAGATCAACAACTTATGCAAGGACGCATTGAATGGACAGTATTGTTCAAAATAGCCACGCACTTAATAACTGGATGTCCACTACTCCGGCGATTGATACATTGTCGCTCAGTCAACTAACGTTGCCTGGCACCCATAATGCCGGTAGCGACTGGAAAGCCTCATGGCCACTGATTCCGGGCGCGCACTGGCTGGCCTGTCAACACGAATCGTTTCATGCCCAGTTGAACCACGGCGCTCGAGCGCTCGACATTCGCTTGACCTTCGACGCCGACGCACCGGGGCTTGGGAAGTTCCGCATTCATCACAATGGCTACCGCAACGATCGTACCCTGGGACACCTTGTAACTGACGTGAGTAAGTTTCTTGTAGAGAACCCGAACGAATTCATCATCCTGGACTTTCATGAATTGCACGGCGACGAATTTGATTTCGTTTACTTCAACAGCATGGTGGTGCGGTTTCTCGGTGAGCGCATCATCCCTCCCCAAAACCTGTCCATGAGCCTTGGCCAGCTGAAAAAAATCAGTCCGCTGCAGCGAATTCTGGTCGCGGCCCCTTGGCACAGGGCACTGGATAAAAACGTGTTTTTAGAACAGATAGAACACAAATGGTCCGGCAGCGGCGTTACCAATACCGCGGAACTGGAAAAGCACATTGTTGACGTACTGAGATACCCGCCGGGAACCTGGGCGCCATGGTCCCTTTCCGCTACCAGTTACAGTGCTCTCGGTGGCCCAGTGGATATTCACGAACAACTTGATTCCTGGTTTGACCCAGAGAAAAGTAACTGGGCAGAGAAGTGCAGCATTATCAATGTCGACTTCATTGACGAGTCCAAAATAGTTTCTTACTGCAGAACTATCAATCTGACAAAAGCCAACTGGAAGAATCCATAGTTACAGGGCCACTAAATCGCTATTCTTGTGCAAGTGTTTCCGTGACTGGCAATGCTGCCAGGCACTTCTACGCTGGGTCATGAAGTCTCCCCACGGATGGGGCGAATCAACGACAAGGAAACCTCATGACCCGCAGCACAACAATTGCATTCGACAAACAGAAATGGATGAGCAACGTACTGGACATAGGCCGGTTGAAGCTGACCGATATTGTCTGGCCCGGCACGCACAATGCCGGGATGGACAAGAATGCACCCAACTACGAGGTCGTGGTCGGCAATTGGACGACGTGTCAGAACGATTCATTTGCCTGGCAACTGACCAACGGCGCACGGGCATTCGATATCCGGCTCGGCTGTACTGCCGGCTCTCAAGTACCGGTTTACTACTTTCATCACAACGGCTATCAGTCCAACCGCATTCTGGATGAACTGATCGACGCTGTGACGACGTTCCTCACTCAGAATCCGGATGAGTTCATCGTCTTCGACTTCCATCAGTTGGGAGATGCATCCAGGCCTTTCGATTACCTACAACTCAACGATGTGTTGATGCGACAGCTGGGGTCGCGGCTGATCCGCTCTACGGATGCATTCAGCACCGTAGAACAGCTCAAACGCTCCAGTTCGCAGCGCCGCATCGTCTTGGCGGCGCAGGCTAAACCCGGACTGGACAGTGAATTTTTCTGGCCGCAGATCCCTCATAAGTGGAACGGCAAGACATTCACCGATACCAGCGACCTGAAATCACACATCGAGACCACCCTCGCGGGAGCACCTTACGAGACCTTTCTCTGGTCGTTGCCGGCGACCTGTTACTCGCTGCTGGGTGGCCCGCAACACATCAAAAACCAAATCAACGACTGGTTCCACACCACCCGCGATTGGGTTACCCGATGCAGCATCATCAGCACCGATTTCTTTGATGAGGCGGATATTGTCCGCTATTGCTGGAGTGCCACCAGCATGAAGGCAGTGTATGGACACCGGTTGCATCAGCCGGCATAAGCGAAAGTCGTTGCAGGCTGGCATCGCAGGTGCCAAAAGGGGCATGATCCGGTAGCGATAACAAGAAAAGCATCCTGACATGACCCGAACAGCCCGCGTGACCGACCCCTCCTATGAATTAATGGATGACCACAACGGGTTGTCCATCATTTACCGCCAGCACGGGTTTCCCTGCCCTTTGGTGCGCTGGCATTTTCATAAGGAATACGAACTGCACCTGATCGTCGCCAGCTCCGGCAAAGTGTTCATTGGCGACTACATCGGCAACTTCTATCCGGAGACGTTATTCCTTACTGGCCCCAACCTGCCGCACAACTGGATCAGCCAGGTCGAGGAAGACGAAGTGGTGCCCAAGCGCGACATGCTGGTCAACTTCACCGACGAGTTATTCGAAAGCGGCCATCAGGTGTTCGCCGAGCTCAAGACCCTTGCGCCACTGCTGGAGCGCGCGCAGTACGGCATCGAGTTTCGTTGCAAACGCACCATCCGCCAGGCCATGACGCTGATGCAGCGAATAGCCGACACCAAAGGGGTGACCCGCCTCGGGCATTTTTTCATTCTGCTTGAGCTGCTGGCGGCCTCCGACGACTTTCAATTGCTGTCAGGTGCAACGACGCCGCAATTGGCCGATGAGCACAATATCGATCGCACGAACCGAGCCGTGGACTACATCTTCGCCCACTACGCCCGGGAACTGCCGCTCGAGGAAGTCGCCGAGCATTTGGGCATGAAGCCGACTTACTTCAGTCGCGTCTTCAAGCAGGCCACCGGGCGCTGCTTCATCGAGTTCGTCAATCGTCTGCGCATCAGCAAATCCTGTGAGCTGCTGGCCGATGGCGACAAACCGGTGACCGACGTGTGCTTCGAGTCAGGCTTCAACAATATTTCCAACTTCAACCGGCGTTTTCAGCAACTCAAGGGCATGACACCGTCGCACTACCGGCGGCTGGCGGTGCAGCGCCTGACGGAACAAAACCTGGGCTAAACGCCCGAAACATGTACGGATCCGATAGCCGCTCGCCGCTGAAACGCCCTTCCCTGCAGCTATCGGCTTCCAACCCAGTGCAAAATAGTATCGATTCAAGTGCGACGGATGATTTGTCTCGTTCTCAATTGAAGGCTGTAATCAGTGCACATTCTTCCTGCCTCGGAAGACACAAAAACAATAACTGTCCTTCTGTAACCCTTGGGTGCAGAAAAGGAGTGCACGATGCAACCTTCTGTAAAAGCTCTGCTTGCCCTCACCTGCATGACCCTCAGCAGCGTCAGCCTCGGCGCACAAACGCTGACCATCGCCACCGTCAACAACAGCGACATGATCCGCATGCAAAAGCTCTCGAAAACCTTCGAGGCCGAGCACCCGGACATCAAGCTCAATTGGGTGGTACTTGAAGAAAACGTACTGCGCCAACGCCTGACCACTGACATCGCCACTCAGGGCGGACAGTTCGACGTGTTGACCATCGGCATGTACGAAGCCGCACTGTGGGGTGCCAAGGGCTGGCTGGAGCCGATGAAGGATTTGCCGGCGTCTTATGCCCTCGACGACGTCTTCCCGTCGGTGCGTGAGGGCCTTTCAGTCAAGGGTTCCCTGTACGCCCTGCCGTTCTACGCCGAAAGCTCAATCACCTATTACCGCACCGACCTGTTCAAGGATGCCGGGCTGACCATGCCCGAGCGCCCGACCTGGACCCAGATCGGCGAATTCGCCAGCAAACTAACGAATAAGGACAAAGAACAGTACGGTATCTGCTTGCGCGGCAAGGCCGGCTGGGGCGAGAACATGGCACTGATCACCACCATCGCCAACGCCTATGGCGCTCGCTGGTTCGATGAGAAGTGGCAGCCGGAATTCACCGGCCCCGAGTGGAAAAACGCACTGACTTTCTACGTCGACACCATGAAGCAGTCCGGCCCACCGGGCGCCTCCAGCAACGGTTTCAACGAAAACCTGGCGCTGTTCAACAGCGGCAAGTGCGCGATCTGGGTCGATGCCAGCGTTGCCGGCTCTTTCGTCACCGACAAAACGCAAAGCAAGGTGGCCGACCACGTTGGCTTCACCTACGCCCCGCACGAAACCACCGACAAGGGTTCGGCGTGGCTCTATTCCTGGGCGCTGGCGATCCCGACCAGTTCCAAGGCCAAAGACGCCGCCAAAACGTTCAGTGCCTGGGCCACTTCCAAGGAATACGGCGCACTGGTTGCGGAAAAAGACGGTATTGCCAACGTGCCGCCCGGCACTCGCGCATCCACCTACAGCGAGGCCTATATGAATGCCGCGCCGTTCGCCAAGGTCACGCTGGAATCGCTCAAAGCCGCGGACCCGAGCAAGCCGACGCTCAAGCCCGTGCCTTACATCGGCATTCAGTTGGTGACCATTCCTGAGTTCCAGGGCATTGGCACCCAGGTGGGCAAGTCGTTCTCGGCGGCGTTGATTGGGCAAATCACCGTCGATCAAGCCCTGACTGCGGCTCAGCAAACCACCGAACGTGAGATGAAGCGGGCTGGTTATCCCAAGTAATGAAGGTGCAGTGGGTGCGGCGGTCTTGATTGTCCGGACACCGGGTTGCCTCCATCGCGGGCAAGCCACGCTCCCACATTTTGATCCCTGTCTGTCAGCTCCTAATCGGTTTTAATGCCATGAATATTTCAACTGCCAAAGCTCACATGGACATTCCCCAACCGGTGCGTAAAAGCCGGTTGGCCAACCCCGGCTGGTTTCTGGTCAGTCCTTCGGTCGCACTGTTGCTGCTGTGGATGATCGTGCCGCTGGGCATGACCGTCTACTTCTCGACGATTCGCTACAACCTGCTCAATCCGGGTGAAAACGAGTTCGTCGGGCTGGAGAACTTCACTTACTTCCTGACGGATTCCGGCTTCCTGCCCGGCGCCACCAATACCTTGTTGCTGGTGGGCAGCGTGCTGCTGATCAGCGTGGTGCTCGGCGTGCTGATCAGTGCGCTGCTTGAAGCCAGTGAATTCATGGGCCGCGGCATCGTACGGGTGATGTTGATCTCACCGTTCTTCATCATGCCCACCGTCGGTGCGTTGATCTGGAAGAACCTGATTTTCCACCCGGTGTCGGGGATTCTCGCCTACGTCTGGAAACTGTTCGGCGCGCAACCGGTGGACTGGCTGGCGCACTACCCGCTGCTGTCGATCATCATCATTGTGTCCTGGCAATGGCTGCCCTTCGCAATCCTGATCCTGATGACCGCCATGCAGTCCCTCGACCAGGAGCAGAAAGAAGCCGCACGCCTCGACGGCGCCGGGCCTGTCGCCATCTTCTGGCACCTGACCTTGCCGCACCTGGCGCGGCCGATTGCAGTGGTGGTGATGATCGAAACCATCTTCCTGCTCTCGGTGTTCGCCGAAATCTTCACCACCACCAACGGCGGCCCCGGCTACGCCTCGACCAACCTGGCTTACCTGATCTACAACCAGGCGCTGGTGCAGTTCGACGTCGGCATGGCGTCCGCCGGCGGGTTGATTGCAGTGGTGATCGCCAACATCGCAGCCATCGTGCTGGTGCGCATGATCGGCAAAAACCTGACAGACAAAGCCTGAGGCCTGCGCCATGACCCTTCAACAATCCCGTCGTCTGCAAAGCCTGCTGCTTGGCACGCTGGCCTGGGCCATCGCCATCCTGATCTTCTTTCCGATCTTCTGGATGGTGCTGACCAGTTTCAAAACCGAAATCGACGCGTTCGCCACGCCGCCGCAATTCATCTTCACGCCGACGCTGGAAAACTACCTGCACATCAACGAGCGCAGCGACTACTTCAGCTTCGCCTGGAACTCGGTGGTGATTTCCTTCAGCGCCACGGCGTTGTGCCTGCTGATCGCAGTGCCGGCGGCCTACTCCATGGCGTTCTACGAAACCCAGCGCACCAAAGGCACGCTGCTGTGGATGCTCTCCACCAAAATGCTGCCGCCGGTGGGCGTGTTGATGCCGATCTACCTGCTGGCCAAGACCTTCGGCCTGCTCGACACCCGTATTGCGCTGATCGTGATCTACACGCTGATCAACCTGCCGATTGTGGTCTGGATGATTTACACCTACTTCAAGGACATCCCCAAAGACATCCTCGAAGCCGCGCGCCTCGACGGCGCCACGCTGTGGCAGGAAATGGTCCGGGTGCTGTTGCCGATCGCCAAGGGTGGCCTGGCGTCTACCGTTTTGCTGTCGCTGATCCTGTGCTGGAACGAGGCGTTCTGGTCCTTGAACCTGACGTCATCCAAAGCCGCGCCGCTGACCGCGTTGATTGCCTCCTACTCAAGTCCTGAAGGACTGTTCTGGGCGAAGTTGTCGGCGGTGTCGACGCTGGCCTGCGCGCCGATCCTGATCTTCGGCTGGATCAGCCAGAAACAATTGGTCCGCGGCCTGTCGTTCGGCGCCGTGAAATGAATCGTTCCCTGTAGGAGCACGGCTTGCCGGCGATGGCGATTCAACAGACGCCTTCGCAGGCAAGTCGGATCGCCGCATCGCTGGCTCCTACAGAAAGCCCTACGGCTCAACTGAATAACAACACGTGGAGGCCCATCATCATGGCCAACCTGAAAATCAAGAATCTGCAAAAAGGCTTCGAAGGCTTTTCCATCATCAAAGGCATCGACCTGGAAGTGAACGATAAGGAATTCGTAGTGTTTGTCGGCCCGTCGGGTTGCGGCAAATCCACCCTGCTGCGCCTGATCGCCGGCCTGGAAGAAGTCAGCGGCGGCACCATCGAACTCGACGGCCGCGACATCACCGAAGTCAGCCCGGCCAAGCGCGACCTGGCGATGGTGTTCCAGACCTACGCCCTGTACCCGCACATGAGCGTGCGCAAGAACATGTCGTTTGCCCTCGATCTTGCCGGCGTGCCGAAAGCCGAAGTCGAGAAGAAAGTCGGCGAAGCGGCACGCATCCTTGAACTGGGGCCGATGCTGGAACGCAAACCGAAACAACTGTCTGGCGGCCAGCGTCAGCGCGTGGCTATCGGCCGGGCAATTGTGCGCAACCCGAAAATCTTTCTGTTCGATGAACCGTTGTCCAACCTCGACGCCGCCCTGCGCGTACAAATGCGCCTGGAACTGCTGCGACTGCACAAAGAGCTTCAAGCGACCATGATCTATGTGACCCACGATCAGGTCGAAGCCATGACCATGGCCGACAAAGTGGTGGTGCTCAACGGCGGCAAAATCGAACAGGTCGGCTCGCCGCTGGACCTGTATCACCAGCCGGCGAACCTGTTTGTCGCCGGGTTCCTGGGTACGCCGAAAATGGGCTTCCTCAAGGGCAAAGTCACCCGCATCGACGGCCAAAGCTGTGAAGTGCTGCTCGATGCCGGCACCCGCATCACCCTGCCGTTGACCGGCGCCAATTTGAGCGTCGGTGGCGCAGTGACCTTGGGCATTCGTCCCGAACATCTGGAACTGGCACACACCGGCGATTGCACGCTGCAGGTCACCGCCGACGTCAGCGAGCGTCTGGGCAGCGACACCTTCTGCCACGTCGTGACCTCCTCCGGCGAGGCCCTGACTATGCGCGTTCGTGGCGACCTGGCCAGCCGTTACGGCGAGTCGCTGAGCCTGCACCTGGACGCGGAACACTGCCATTTATTCGATGCCGACGGCGTGGCGTTGACCCGTCCGTTGCGCGTTGCGGCCTGATATCGAGACTATGTGATGAAACTCAATAAACAGAATCTCCACCACCTCAAACCCAAGGTGGTCCTGCCCGCCTACGCCCTGAGCGAGACGCGCCAAGGCATCGCGCACATTGGCGTCGGTGGTTTTCACCGCGCCCATCAGGCGTATTACACCGATGCGCTGATGAACACTGGCGAAGGCCTGGACTGGGCGATTTGCGGGGTCGGCCTGCGCGCCGAAGACCGCCGCGCCCGGGACGATCTCAAAGAGCAGGACTACCTGTTCACGTTGTTTGAACTCGGTGATACCGATGACACCGAAGTCCGGGTGATCGGTGCGATTCGCGACATGCTGCTGGCGGAGGACGGCGCGGCCGCGCTGATCGACAAACTCGCCAGCCCCGAGATCCGCATCGTTTCGCTGACCATCACCGAGGGCGGTTACTGCATCGATGACAGCAACGGCGAATTCATGGCGCACTTGCCGCAAATCCAGCACGACCTGGCGCACCCGCATGAGCCGAAAACCGTGTTCGGTTTCCTCTGCGCCGCGCTGGCCAAACGCCGCGCTGCGGGCACCCCCGCGTTCACCTTGATGTCCTGCGATAACCTCCCGCACAACGGCGCGGTGACGCGCAAAGCGCTACTGGCTTTCGCCGCTTTACGCGATGCTGATCTGTGCGACTGGATCGACCGCAACGTCAGCTTTCCCAATGCCATGGTCGACCGCATCACGCCGATGACCAGCACCGAACATCGTCTGCAACTGGCAGACAAACACGCGGTTGACGACGCCTGGCCGGTGGTGTGCGAGCCGTTTGTGCAATGGGTACTGGAAGACAAATTCGTCAACGGTCGCCCGGCCTGGGAAAAGGTCGGCGTGCAGTTCACTGACGACGTCACGCCCTATGAAGAGATGAAGATAAAACTGCTCAATGGCAGCCATCTGGCACTGACGTATCTGGGTTTCTTGAAGGGTTACCGCTTTGTTCACGAGACGATGAATGACCCGCTGTTCGTGCGCTACATGCGTGCTTACATGGACATGGACGTAACGCCACAACTGGCGCCGGTGCCGGGGATTGATCTGACCGACTACAAAGACACGCTGGTTGAACGCTTCTCCAATCAGGCGATTGCCGATCAACTGGAGCGGGTGTGTTCGGACGGTTCGTCGAAGTTTCCCAAGTTCACGATTCCGACGATCAATCGCTTGATTGCCGAGGGTCGCGAGACCAAGCGTGCGGCGTTGGTGGTGGCGGCGTGGGCGTTGTACTTGAAGGGTGTGGATGAGAACGGTGACACCTATTCGATTCCGGACCCACGAACGGCGTTTTGCCAGGGGCTGGTGGCGGATGATGTGCTGATTACCCAGCGGTTGCTGGCGGTCGAGGAGATTTTTGGCACGGCGATCCCGCATTCGGCGGAGTTTGTGGCGGCGTTTGAGTGGTGCTGTAACAGCTTGCGGGAAGTTGGGGTGACACGGACGCTGGAGCGGGTGCTGGCTTAAATACTGCGGTGAATTGGCTGCCGTCTTCGCGAGCAAGCCCGCTCCCACATTCGATAGTTGTCGAACACAAAATCTGTGTCCACCGAAATCTAATGTGGGAGCGGGCTTGCTCGCGAATGGCCTTCACCGAGATCCACCTGACACTCCAAGGACCTAACATGGCAAACCAACACCTATTCCTGGGCATCGACTGCGGCACCCAAGGCACCAAAGCCATCGTCCTCGACGTGGTCAGCGGCCAAGTGCTGGGCCAGGGCGCCGCCGTCCACACCCTGATCAGCGGCGCCAACGGTCGCCGCGAGCAAGACACTAACCAGTGGCTTGAAGCATTCACCCTCGCCACCCGAAGCGCCCTGCTCGATGCCAACGTCGACGGCCAACACATCCTCGGCATCGGCGTCTCCGGCCAGCAACATGGTCTGGTCCTGCTCGACGACCAAGGCCAGGTCCTGCGCCCGGCCAAACTCTGGTGCGACACCGAATCCACCCCGGAAAACGACCGCCTGCTCACGCATCTCGGCGGTGAAAAAGGTTCACTTGAGCGCCTCGGTGTGGTCATTGCACCCGGCTACACCGTATCAAAACTGCTCTGGACCAAAGAGCAGCACCCCGAGATTTTTTCCCGAATCACCCGCATCCTGCTGCCCCACGATTACCTGAATTATTGGCTCACCGGCCGCAGTTGCAGCGAGTATGGCGACGCCTCCGGCACCGGTTATTTCAACGTGCGCACCCGCCAGTGGGACTTGCAACTGCTGCGCGACATCGACCCGAGCGGACGCCTGCAAGCCGCGTTGCCGGAGTTGATCGATGCACATCAAGCGGTCGGCACGATCCTGCCGAGCATCGCCGAACACTTGGGCATCAACCCGCAAGCGCTGGTTTCAAGCGGCGGCGGCGACAACATGATGGGCGCGATTGGCACCGGCAATATCAAGCCCGGCGCGATCACCATGAGCCTCGGTTCGTCGGGCACCGTTTACGCCTATGCCGATCAACCAAAAGTCAGCGCCGATGCCTCGGTCGCAACCTTTTGCTCCTCCAGCGGTGGCTGGCTGCCGCTGATTTGCACGATGAACCTGACTAATGCGACGGGTGTTATTCGCGAGTTGTTCGACCTCGATATCCAACAGTTCAACGACTTAGTCGCGCAAGCCCCCATCGGTGCTGAAGGCGTGAGCATGCTGCCGTTCCTCAACGGTGAACGCGTCCCCGCCCTGCCCCACGCCACCGGCAGCCTGCTGGGGCTGACGATCACCAACCTGACGCGGGCCAACCTGTGCCGTGCGGTAGTGGAAGGGACGACCTTCGGTTTGCGTTACGGACTGGACCTCTTGCGCCAGAATGGCTTACAAAGCCGCAGCATCTGCCTGATCGGCGGCGGCTCGAAGAGCCCGGTGTGGCGGCAGATCGTCGCCGACATTATGAATACGCCAGTGATCTGTACCGAACACAGCGAAGCCGCCGCCCTCGGCGCGGCAATTCAGGCGGCGTGGTGCAGGTCCTGGGCAAACGGGCAGGAAGACAGTCTGGCGGACCTGTGCGAGCGCTGCGTCAAACTCGACCTGGCCAGCGAAACCCTGCCGATTGCAGAGAATGTAGCGGCCTGTCAGCAGGCCTACGAACGCTATCAACAGCATGTCGCAACCCTTTAAAGAGCGAACAATTATGTATCTGGTGTGTGGCGAAGCGCTGTTCGATTTCTTCAGCGAAGAAGATGCCAGCGGCCTGGCTTCAAAAGTGAATTTCAAGGCGATTGCCGGCGGCTCGCCGTTCAATGTCGCGGTCGGTTTGCGCCGCTTGGGCGTGGACTCGGCGCTGTTTGCCGGACTGTCCACCGACTACCTCGGCCGGCGCTTGCAGCAAGTGCTAGAGGACGAAGGCGTGCACCCGGACTTCCTCGTGGACTTCGCCGCCCCCACGACATTGGCGATGGTTGCAGTGGGCGCCAACGGCTCACCCCATTACAGCTTTCGCGGTGAAGGCTGCGCGGACCGTCAGCTAAAAGCGGAACACCTGCCGGAATTGGGGCCTGAAGTGCGCGGTTTGCACATCGGTTCGTTCTCGCTGGTGGTGCAACCGATTGCCGACACATTGCTCGCGCTGGTGCAGCGCGAAAGCGGTAAACGCCTGATCAGCCTCGACCCGAACGTGCGGCTCAATCCTGAACCGAACATCGACCTGTGGCGTAAACGTATCGCGACGCTGGTTGAGTTGGCAGACTTGATCAAAGTCAGCGATGAGGATCTGAGCCTGTTGTACCCCGAACAAGATCCGCAACGCGTGATCGAAGGCTGGCTGCAGCATCGCTGTCAGTTGGTGTTCCTGACCCGGGGTGGCGAAGGCGCGACGGTGTTTAGTCGGGTTCATGGTTCGTGGTCAGTGCCGGCCAGTCCGGTGAAAATTGCCGACACCGTGGGGGCTGGCGATACGTTTCAGGCAGCGTTGATTACCTGGTTGACCGAGCAGCAGCTGGATTCTGTCGAGGGCGTTCAATCCCTGAGCCGCGAGCACATCGATGGCATGTTGAAGTTTGCGGTGCAGGCGGCGGCGTTGACGTGCAGCAAGACCGGGCCGGATTTGCCGTATCGGCATCAGCTGGATCTTCACTGAATGTAAGGGCCTCATCGCGAGCAGGCTCACTCCTACAAGGGATCGTTGTCGAACACAAAACCTGCGTTCACCGCAGATCCCCTGTAGGAGTGAGCCTGCTCGCGATGGCGGTGTATCTCACACCGTCCATCTCCAGTCAGTCACTGCTTCGAAAGCCACACAGGGTGATATCCCCCGCATTCACTGGCCAAAACCGTGCCACTAAGGGTTTTCCCTATCCCCCAAGCACCCCGCACCTATGCCATTTGCGCCTTGAACGAGGCCGTTTAATCCTGCACCATCCGCCCCAGCTTATCCAAAGGACGGAATTCAAAGCATGCTGGACGCTAATGCAACCCATATTTCCCTCACGCTGGAAGGCGTTTCCGCCGACCTGCAAGTCCTCAGTTTCGTCGGCCGTGAAGCCCTCAACCAGCCGTTCTGTTTCGACATCGAACTGGTCAGCGCCCGCCCCGACCTGAAACTCGAAGAGATCCTGCACAAACCCGGTTGCCTGACCTTCGGCGCAACCGGCAAAGGCCTCATCCATGGTCTGGTCTATCGTATCGAGCAAGGCGACTCGGGCAAAAAACTGACCCGCTACAGCATCAGCCTGTGCCCGCAACTGGCCTACCTGCGCCACAACCACGACCAGCAAATCTTCCAGCACCTGAGCGTGCCGAAAATCATCGGTCAGGTCCTGGAAGCACGCGGCATCCTCGCTGACGCGTACAGTTTTCAGCTTGGCGCGGTCTACCCGGACCGCGACTACTGCGTGCAGTACGACGAATCCGATCTGCATTTCATCCAGCGCCTGTGCGAAGAAGAAGGCATTCACTTCCACTTCCAGCACAGTGCCAGCGGCCACACACTGGTGTTCGGCGATGACCAGACCGTATTCCGCAAACTCGCGCCCGTGGCCTACCAGCAAGACTCCGGCATGGCCGCCGAGAAACCAGTGATCAAACGCTTCAACCTGCGCCTGGAAACCCGCACCAGTCGCGTCAGTCGCCGCGACTACGACTTTGAAAAGCCACCCATCCTGCCCGAAGGCGCCGCCAAGAGCGGAGTCGCCCCGGACCTCGAAGACTACGATTACCCCGGTCTCTTCCTCACGCGCGAACGCGGCAAACAACTGGCGACCCGCGCGCTGGAACGCCATCGCAGCGATTACAAACTCGCTGAAGGCAAAGGTGACGAACCCACGTTGGTCAGCGGCCACTTCTTGGCCCTCAGCGAACACCCGCGCACAGAATGGAACGACCTCTGGCTGCTGCTGGAAGTGGTCCACGAAGGCAAGCAACCGCAAGTGCTCGGCGAGAACATCACCAGCGACGTCACCCACAACAACGACGATTTCCACCAGGGCTACCGCAACCGCTTCCTCGCCACGCCCTGGGACGCGCACTACCGCCCTGCCCTCGAACACCCGAAACCCAAGGTCCTCGGCAGCCAGACCGCCATCGTCACCGGCCCGCCAGGCGAAGAAATCCATTGCGACGAATACGGTCGCGTCAAAGTGCAATTCTTCTGGGACCGCGACGGCCAGGCCAACGACAAAACCAGCTGCTGGCTGCGCGTCGCCACCGGCTGGGCCGGCAGTGCCTACGGCGGCATCGCCATCCCGCGCGTCGGCATGGAAGTGCTCGTCACCTTCCTCGAAGGCGACCCCGACCAGCCATTGGTCACCGGCTGCCTGTACCACAAGGAAAACGTCGTCCCCTACGACCTGCCGGCGAACAAAACCCGCAGCACCTTCAAGACCCTCAGCTCACCGGGCGGCAAGGGCTACAACGAATTTCGCATCGAAGATAAAAAAGGCGCGGAACAGATCTACCTCCACGCCCAGCGCGACTGGGATGAAAACATCGAACACGACCAGAAAATCCGCATCGGCAACGAACGGCACGACACGGTCGAGGCCAATGCCTTCAGCGAGTTCAAGGGTGAAGAACACCGCATTACCCACCTGGACCGCAAGACTGAAGCGCGGGCCGATGATCACCTGACGGTGGCGGCGACCCAGCATGTGAAGGTCGGCACGGCGCAGTTCGTCGAGGCGGGAGAAGAGATTCACTACAACGCTGGCGACAAAGTGGTGGTTGAAGGCGGGATGGAACTGACGGCCAAGGCTGGCGGGAGTTTCGTCAAGGTGGATGCCGGGGGCGTGACGATAAGTGGGGCTGAGGTGAAAACCAATTCGGGTGGTGCGCCGGGTTCGGGGAGTGGGATTAAGATTCTTCCGCCGATTACTCCGGGTGCAGCAGCGGCTGCCGCAGCAGGGAAACTGCTGAGTGCTCCGCCGGTTGCCAAGTTTAATGCTGTGGCTGATTTGGAGCCTAAGGCAGCGCGAGCGGCTGAGGAGGAAGAGCTGGAGGAAGAAGAGGAAGAGGTTGAGGTTGAGGTTGAGGTTGAGGTTGAGGTTGAGGTTGAAGATATTACGTTGCGGATTGGGGTGTTCTTTGATGGTACGGGGAATAACCGCAGCAACAGTGAACGAGTGTTTGGCTGCTTCGCGCCGGATGTGAATCTGGAGGAATCGGCTGAGGATATTCGTCAGTTCTGCGCGGCGTATGGTTATGACGGCAAAGGGAGTTCGCCGGATAACAGCTACGGGAACGACGTTAGCAACGTGGCTAGGTTGTACGAACTTTATGATATCCAAATGAACAAAACGCTGCCTATCGAAGCAAAAAGCGCAAATTTGTCGATTTATGTGGATGGAATCGGCACCAGCAGTACCGGAGAAGATTCCACTTTTTCTCAAGGCACAGGACTTGGAGCCCAAGGCGTCCGGGCTCGAGTTGAAGAAACCCCACAGCTATTCCTTCAGGTGATCCGACCGTTTCAAGAAAACAATCCAGATAAACGCGTAACGAAAATTGAGTTCGATATTTTCGGGTTCAGCCGTGGATCCGCAGCGGCTAGAGACTTTGCAAACGAGGTACTAAAGGGCAATCAAAGTATTCTCGCCAAAGCATTACCTGCGGGGTCGCCGATGTTATCTGACAGCTTTGTATGGCAACCAAACTCTGATGTTTCCATAAATTTCATCGGCGTCTATGACACAGTCGCAGCCATCGCCAACCCACTGATAGGGGACTGGAATGGCAATAACGCTTATAACCCGGGGATAAATATCCACATAGCACCAGATGCGGCTAAAAAAGTCGTCCAATTGGTTGCTCGAAATGAACGGCGTTATAACTTTGCACTAAATAGTCTCGGAGCAGCCGATATTATCTTGCCTGGCGTGCACTCGGACCTGGGTGGTGGCTATTTACCTAAAGCAATGGAACGTATCCTGCTTAGCAAACCGCGTAAAAGCGCGGTAGAAGAAAGGACACCTTTCGTAGAAGCCAACAGTTATAAAATTGCTCAGGAAGACTTGAGACGACTTCAAGATCAATTGTCCCAATACCACCTTTCGTTGGAGGTCCGGACTTGGGAGGTGCCCTTTCGTAGCGCCGACAAAGACGATCCAAAAAATATGAAACAGGTTTATGCAGCAGTCAGCAGTCAGCGCGAAGTCCGCAGTGATCTGTCCTTGATTTACTTTCGGATAATGCGCGAACTGGCCGTTGAAAATGGAGTACCTTTTCGCCAGATCTCCGAAAACAACCCAAGACTTTCGTTACCTCCGGAGCTCGTTCCCATCTCAGAAAAATTGATGTCATACGCACAGGGAAAAAGCAAAACAACTGGACTGACTTCTCAAGAGGAGGAACTACTATTCCAACGTTACGTTCATTTATCCGACAACTGGAATGCTGCTAAAAATCGAAACAATAGCGACCTGAGTGTAGTTTTCATTAATCGACCAGAAGAAAACTCTGTGCGCACGGTGCACCCGAATGAGTAATTTTATACGCATCGCTATTGCCGTTTTTCTGCTGAGCGGCTGTACATTTGCCAATAGCAATTCATTGCCTTACAAATCGTGGTACCTGGGGTTCTCGGCACCCGACTACATGGAGGTTTGGATCGAGTCAGCTGATGTGGTCGATATAAAGGAACAGGTGTATCCCCGTGCGATGAGTGGCACCGCTGCGATACAGAGACCTCCCAACAATTCAGGTGACCCTAAAGGATGGCCGCAGAAACCTGGCATTGGAAAAGGTAAAAATGTGACTGGGGCGGATTTACCCCAAAAAATCTATGTCCGCTGGCAATCTTTGGTCGAACCCCAGACTTACCAGATGGTGATCAACATACCCGAGGCGACCCAGGAGATCATGCGCAAGGGCGAAAAGGCTTTTTGTGCGGCCGATGGCAAGTGGATAACAGACTACCGAAACGCATTGGTTATCAATTTGGCTCCCGGTGGCATAGCCAAGGTTTGGGTACGAGGGTCATGCCTTACTCCGATCGAGGTAATTAGGGTAAAAGGCGTGATTGATCCGCGAGGCCCATATGAAGGGAAATCCGGTGGCAAGTACGATTCTCTATCTGATGAATCCAAAGCTTATGTCAAAGAGTTTGGTGTGCCCTATGATTCTTGGAAATGACAGAGCCGCGACGCTCTAATGATCAATTATTTGCGACCTACCTTTTGCGCGTTATTGCTCAGTGGCTGCACATTTGCGAATAGCCAGTCAATGCCTTACGAATCCTGGTACTTGGGGTTCTCGGCCCCCGCTTACATGGAGGTCTGGATCGAAACCTCCGATGTTGTCGATATTCAAGACCATGTATATCCACGTGCGATGAGTGGCGTTGTCTCCATATTAAAGCCGTCGAACAATTCCGGCGACCCACGAGGCTGGCCTAAAAGAGCCGCCATCGGCGGTGGCAAGCGTGTGACGGGAGCCGACTTACCGAATCAAATCTATGTTCGTTGGCAATCTCTGGCCGAACCACAAACCTACCTGATGGTGATTAAAATCCCGGAGGTAACTAGGGAGATCATGCGCAAGGGTGAGAAAGCTTTCTGTAAATTTGATGGAAAATGGATCGCAGGATATCGCGATTCGATCGATATAGGGTTGGCTCCTGGAGGCATTGCTAAAGTCTGGGTGGGCGGTTCCTGTCTGCCACCTATCGAAGTGACTACGGTAAAAGCCGTGATTGATCCGCGTGGCCCATATGAAGGTAAGTCTGGAGGTCACTACCGCCCCGTTTCCGCCGTTTCCAAAGCCTATGTTGAAAAATTTGGCGTGCCCTATGATTCTTGGAAGTGACAGAGCCGTGACGCTCTAATGATTAGTTATTTACGACCTACCTTCTGCGCGTTATTGCTCAGTGGCTGCACATTTGCTAGCAGCAGTTCATTGCCTTACAAAGCATGGACTCTAGGGTTCTCGGCTCCTGACTACATGGAGGTCTGGATCGAAACAGCCGATGTCGTCGACATTCAGGACCATGTGTTTCCGCGTGCGGGGAGCGGTATCGCGTCAATGCAATCGCCTCCCAACAACGCTGGCAATCCAAATGGTTGGCCCAAAAGAGGGCCTGCTGGCAGCGGAAAACGTGTGACAGGGGCCGATTTGCCTAAAGAGATTTATGTCCGCTGGCAGTCGCAGGTTGAACCGCAAACCTACCTGATGGTGATTAAAATCCCTGAGGCTACTCGGGAAATTATGCGCAAGGGTGAAAAGGTTTTCTGCTCAGCGGATGGGAAATGGATAACTGGTTATCGTGAATCAATCGGCATAAGGCTAGTCCCCGGAGGTATCGCCAGAGTCTGGGTTGGCGGTCCGTGCATGACACCGATTGAGGTGACTACGGTAAAAGCCGTGATTGATCCGCGTGGCCCATACGAAGGTAAGTCTGGAGGTCACTACCGCCCCCTTTCCGCCGCTTCCAAAGCCTACGTTGAGAAATTTGGCGTTCCCTATGATTCTTGGAAGTGACAGAGCGGTGACGCTCTAATGATTAATTATTTACGACCTACCTTCTGTGCGTTATTGCTTGGTGGCTGCGCATTAGCCAATGGCGATTCAATGCCTTACAAAGCCTGGCGCTTGGGTTTTTCCGCACCTAACTACATGGAAGTCTGGATCGAAACAGCTGATGTGATAGATATCCAGGGCAACGTCTATAGGCGTGCCATGAGTGGCATCGCGGCCATGCAGACGCCCCCCAATAATTCTGGAAATCCTAAAGGTTGGCCCGCAAGGCCCGGCTGGGGTAAAGGTAAGTACGTAAAGGGGGCAGATCTGCCGAAAAAAATCTATGTTCGCTGGCAATCACTGGTTGAGCCCCAAACATACAAAATGGCTATCGACATTCCCGAGTCAACCCGAGAGATCATGCGAAAGGGTGAAAAGACTTTCTGTGCTGCCGATGGAAAGTGGATTACGGGCTACCGCGAGGCAATTGTGGTTGGTCTGGCCCCTGGCGGCATCGCCAAAGTTTGGGTACTCGGTCCCTGCTTGACACCAATTGAAGTGACCAGAGTACAAGCCGAAGTTGATCCACGTGGACCATATGAAGGGGAATCTGGGGGAAAACACCGCCCTCTGTCAGCGGTATCACAAGCTTATGTTGAAAAATTTGGTGTTCCGTTTGGTTCTTGGTAGCAATAGATCCTGAGCGGTCCAATGAATAGCTATTTGAGAACTACAATTTGCGCATTTTTGCTCAGTTGTTGCACATCTGCCTATAGCAGGTCATTGCCTTATGACGCGTGGCGACTGGGCTTTTTCGTGCCTGACTATATGGAGGTCTGGATCGAAACAGCAGACGTTATAGATATTCAGGGGAATGTCTATAACCGTGCCATGAGCGGTAACGCCGCAATACGGAGCCCTGCCAACAGCACTGGCGATCTTAAAGGTTGGCCTGCAAAGCCTGGATGGGGGAAAGGCAAATATGTTCTGCGAGCGGATCTGCCAAAGCAAATCTATGTTCGTTGGCAGTCATTGGTCGAGCCCCAAACGTACCAAATGACCATTGATATTCCCGAGTCAACCAGAAAGATCATGCGCAAGGAAGAAAAGGTTTTTTGCGCCTTTGATGGTAAATGGATAACAGATTACCGCGAGGCATTGGTCATAGGCCTTGCGCCTGGAGGCATTGCCAAAGTATGGGTAATCGGCCCTTGCATTCTCCCTATAGAGGTCACACGGGTACAAGCCGAAGTTGATACGCGTGGGCCAAATGAAGGTAAATCTGGCGGGCAATACGACCCGCCCTCCGCTGTATCAAAAGCCTACATCGAAAAATTTGATGTGCCATATGGTTCTTGGTAATCGTGACTCAATACAAAATCCAGCGCCTGCGAGCGCTGGATTGTTTTATATAGGTCAGTCGTCAGACCGGCGCCTTCCACCCTATCATTCGCTGTTGCGCAACCGTTAACAGGTCAAACCCATCCTGTGTCAGCAAGTAAAGCGCGTGAGTAATGTGCGGAATATCTTGAACATCGCTGTGTCTGAAACATAGGCAATGAAGCGTTTCAAGTAGCTGGGTAGAGGCTCGTACGCGCTGTAACCCGGCTTCGAATATGTCTTGGGGGTTGGCTTCGGTGTCGATCAGCAAAGGACTTGAATCGGTAACGCCGCTGTTGAGTGAACGATAGCGATCTGGAAACGGTTTGAACGTTGGCATTGTGATTACTCGATGGTTAATAAGTAACGCCAGCACCGTGACCAAACGATGGGAGGCGGCTGTGTACAGGCTTGGTCAACCGATACCATCACATCGGTTCGCCCGAAGGCGTCCAGCACACAGCCGCCATTGCAACACACTACGAGGACTTGGATGTCCGCAGCGCGAATGATGGCACACATATGTGTGATGGCATCAGGTGACCAAACCCGATCGCTGATTTTGCAGCGAGCCCCAACAGTAATCGCTCCCCCCAGCAGGCGAAAGTCGATAAGGCGCCTGATCCTGTAGGACCCGGCCGAAGACTCCGTACCCCCTTTCCTAACGAAACATCCGTCAGAAACCACCCCGCGCGACAGGCGGCGTTCAGGTGGGTTAACCATCGCTTAACGCCGCGGTCCAAAACTCTACTGGACCGCACGCCCTCAGACTCTTCTGATGCCCAGTGCGGCAGGTTTGATGTTGATCGTCGAACTGACTTCCGTCTGCACTGGAGATCGTCACATGAACACTCGCATGCTGCTCCTTGCCTCTGCTCTCGCCTGCACCGCATTTGCCGGGCTTGCCCAGGCCAACGACACATCCACATCCAAAGCCACGCCCTATCACTACGGCATGGCGCTCAATGTCGGCAAAGTCGTGGCGCTGACAGAGCCGACGACCAATGAATGCAAAGTGATTACTGCCGACATGAAGTACATCGACACGTCGGGCAAGCCCGAAGAAATCAGCTACAAGAAACTTTCCGACGCGTGCAGTTTGCAAAACTGACGGAAAGGTCTGATTCGAAACCTGGCGGTTTTACTGTGAGGGATCTGGCGTTATGCTTTAGCGCCTCCCTCACTGCCGCAAGGATTCGCTATGCAGTTGTCGTTTCGTACGTTATCGATGTTCACCGCCGCCCTGTGTCTGGTGCTGGCGCTGGTCTGGGGTTTGATGCCGGACTGGCTGCTGGCAATTTGGGGCATTGAATATTCCTCGGCGACAGGCGTTGTTTCGCGACGCATCGCGGTGGTATTCGCAGCGTTGGGGTTGATCTTTTATTGGGTTCGAAACGAACCACCCTCCGTCATCCGCAGCGCATTAAGCAGCGGATTCATGGTCGGCTGTTTCGGTCTGGCGGCACTGGGTTTCGGCGAATGGCTCAACGGCCATACCGGGCCGGGCATTTTGCTGGCGGTATTGGTGGAGTTGGCGCTAGGCCTGGGGTTTCTTCAGACCCGGCGCCTGTCGGTGGAACTCGAAACAGCAGGTTAAAGCGCCCTACTCGCCCGAGGTGGAGAAAAGAGCTCAGGATGTTTCCTGGTGCGCAGCCCGGCGATCAATTCGTTGATTTCCCGACAGCCATTCAGCGGCTTGGCATCAATCCCGGTCACGTGCAGATCCAGCAGATCGGTCTTGCCATCCGCGTACACTTTTATCGTCATCAATAAATCCGGGGACAGCGTGCATTGGCAACGCTTGGGCAAAAAGCTGTTTTCGATGATGTTGCGAAGTTCCAAGGCAGAAAGAAACATGGCGACCCCTCCTTTGTGAGACAGCCAATGAACAATCGACTCTGGCTCATGTGCAGTCTCGGCCAGATTAAGAACATCTGAAGCATAAAACATGCCTTGGATTTCGCCGTGCAGTTCATCGGCAAATCAATGATTTAGCCGCAAGACTTAATAAAACTGCCGTGCAATCTGCATGAGGGGCCCTGGAAGGCGTTGCAAATTGCCGTCTGATAGCGCCGGGTTTGCATTAGGGCCTGAGCGCAGTAAGAATGGCGCCACGAATTGATTACAAGCAAGGAGGCATCATGGGTTCTTTGACCTTTACTACAACTGTCGGACTAATGGTTGCCGGACTGTCGACCATCGCACATGCCGCAACACTTGAAACCATCGCCCCCTTCCCCAAGCCTGAAAGCGGCTTTACCCGCCAGGTCATTCACCTCGCTCCGCGAACGAAAGAAGACGACTTTCAGGTCGAAATCCTCGCCGGCAAGTCCCTGACCGTGGACTGCAATCGCCAACGTCTAGGGGGGATGCTTGAAGAGAAAAACCTGGAAGGCTGGGGCTACCCGTTCTACCGACTGGAAAAAGTCATCGGCCCGATGAGCACACTGATGGCCTGCCCGGACGGCACAAGCAAAAAAGACTTCGTACCCGTGGTCGGCGACGGCTTCTTGCTACGTTACAACAGCAAATTGCCGATTGTGCTTTACGTGCCAAAAGACATCGAAGTGCGCTACCGGATCTGGTCGGCGTCGAGCAAGGTTGAGAAAGCCGTTCAGGAGTAACACCTCACCCGGCTCACGCCGCGGCGCCGCTCGCGGCAGCGCGCTCGGCCACGTGGCGCTCACACTGTCGAAGTTGATGTTAGCCCCTGAGTCGATGTGCAGGGTGCTGATTCTGCTCAATGTCCAAGGAAGGAAACCATGAAGTCTGTCGCCCTGCCCCTCGTTGCCTTGATCGCCTTTGCCGGGTACACCGTTTCGGTGATGCTCCAGGCTGAACAGTCGTTGGTTGATTTCGGTCTCAGCCTGCTGTCGCGACCTGATACAGCGCAGGTGGTGATTGATCTTTACCTGCTGGCGACGCTGGCGGGGGTCTGGATGTACAAGGATGCGCGCAAGCGGCGCTGGTCTGTTGGGGCGGTAATTCCCTATCTGTTGATTACGGCGATTTTTGTGTCTGTGGGGCCTTTGTTGTATCTCGTCGTTCGGGGGCTGCAGGATCGGAAAGTGTGTTCTTGAAATCGCCTTCGCGAGCAAGCCCGCTCCCACATTTGATCGCGTCCTTCGGGCAATACTCGGTCGAAAGTGGGAGCGGGCTTGCTCGCGAAGGGGCCGGACCTGCCAAAGCATTCATTTGGCCAACCGCCTGAGCCCCAACACCATCACCCCCGCCCCCAGCATCATCGCGCTCAAAAACAACGGATACGACACCCACCACGGCGTGCCTGCGGTCATCATGCTGAACTCGGACATGCCGCCAATGCTGGCGACCAGGTTCAAAGGCAGAAATACCACGTTGATCAGCGTCAGTTTGCGCAGCAGGTTGTTCATGCTGTTGTTCATCAGGTTGCCCCGGGCGTCGATCAGCCCGGAGAACACCGTGGAGTAGATTTCCGCCTGCTTGTAGCACTGGTTGTTTTCGATGATCAGGTCGTCGATCAGGCTGATGGCTTCGGCGCTGAAGGTTTCCTTGGCCGCGTGATTACGCAGTCGCGTCAGGACCGCGCCGTTGCTGTGAATCGCGTTGATGTAATAGATCAGGCTCTCGCTGAGGTTGAACATCTGGATCAGATGCTGGTTTTGCATCGAGGCGTTGAATTTCTGCTGCAACTCCCGGGCAACCAGCTTGATCACCTTCAGGTGTCCTAAATAGTGATGGATGTTGTTGAACAGCAGATCGAGCAAGACATCCAGCGGCGTGTTTAGCCGCTGCCGGGTGCCGAGCCCATGCAGCGGCGAATCGTCGGTGGCGATCACCAGCAGTCGATGCTCGCAAAACAACAACCCACACGACGACACTTCAAAGGCCAGGCTGTCGGCGCCGGAATAGTTTTCCGGGCGTTTCCAGATCAGGAACAGATTGTCGGGATGGAACTCGATGCGCGACACCTCGTCCGGGTCCAGCGCCGACGCCAGGGCGTGTTCATCGAGTTTGAAGTGGCTGTGCAACAGATCCCGCTCGGCGGCATCAGGGTTGCTGAACAGCATCACTTCGGCGTCCAGCCGTTCGACCGATTGCAGGGCGCCGTGGGTCAGTTGAAAGCTCTTGATCATCGAGCGATCACCAGGCCTGGCCACGACGTTTGAGCTCCAGCCGGCGGACGAACTCTTCCAGCACCAACGAATACAAATCGTCTTGCAGGTAGGCGTCCTCGATGCCGGCGTCCATGTTCGGGTTGTCGTTGACCTCAATGACCACGACCTTGTCGCCCGACTGTTTGAGGTCGACGCCGTAAAGTCCGTCGCCAATCAGGTTGGCGGTTTTCACCGCCAGTTCCACCACCGCTCGCGGGGCTTCGTGGACTGCCAGGGTGCGGCATTCGCCATTGATGTCCTGACCTTTGGCCTTGTGGTTGTAGATTTGCCAGTGGCCCTTGGACATGAAGTACTGGCAGGCAAAGATCGGCTTTCGGTTGAGTACGCCGATGCGCCAGTCGTACTCGGTGTAGAAGAACTCCTGTGCCAGCAACAGCACCGAGTGTTCGAACAGTTCGGCAGTGGCTTCGAGCAAGGCCTGCTGGCTTTCGACCTTGATCACACCCCGTGAGAAACAACCGTCCGGGATCTTCAGCACCAATGGAAAACCCAAACGTTCGCCAACCCGCTCAAAATCTTCCGGTCGCTCCTTGTAGAGAATTTCGGTGGCCGGCATGCCGAGCTGATGACTTTTGAGCAGGTCAGTCAGGTACACCTTGTTGGTGCAGCGCAGGATCGAGGCCGGATCATCCATCACCACCAGCCCTTCGCTCTCGGCTTTCTTGGCAAAACGGTAGGTATGGTTATCGACACTTGTAGTCTCCCGGATCAGCAAACCGTCGTACTCGGCGATGCGCGCGTAGTCCTTGCGTTCGATCAGCTCTACATCAATGCCCAAGGTCTTGCCGACGCGAACGAAGTTATCCAGCGCCTTGGGGTTGGACGGGGGCAATGCTTCTTGGGGATCGTGGAGGATTGCCAGGTCATAACGGGCCAGACGCCGTGAGCGCGGCATACGCCAGATCTTGCGACTGAAACTGTCCAGCGAGTGGGCGAATTGATCTTCCTGGTCCTCTCGCAACTTATGCAGCGCACCGTACCTTACGCCGTCAATGTGCCAGCCGTTAGTTCGACGGAACTCAACTAACAATATGGGACATGGAAAAACTTCAAATAACTGTCGTGCTAAATCCTGCAAGGGTTCGATATTGGTTTTGCCGAAATACAACGTCAGGGTAAAGCCTTCGGTATCGCTGTAAAGGTGATGAGCAAGGGCTTTTTCCAGAGGTTTTTCCAAATCGTCCAGCGCAAGGCCATATAGGGATTTTTTAGTCAGTTCGCTGATGGTGCGTACCGACGGAATGACCTTGTGCCCCCGCGCTTCCGCCAGCAGCGAGCAGTAATAGCCGTGCCCCAGGTACTTGTAGCTGCGGCACAGGTTGATCACCTGGACCCGTTTGCCTTGCCCGTTGTCGTGGGCCTTTTCGAGGTATTCCTGGGCCGTGACGACGTCCTCACTGGGAAAGTAGGAGGCCCAGTCTTCCTTGCGTTCGACGATGATAATCAACTGGCTTGAAGTGCTGACTGCTTCGTTTAAAAAAGTTGCCGCCGGCGAAGTTTGCTCGGATACTTCGCGCCAATGACCTTGTACCGCTGACATAGTGATTGATCCGTTGGAGAACAAGACCTTTCCTATTAAGCACGAACTTTTTCGAAAGTCCCGTTTCGTTACGCAACTTTTACGGCGGTCATATGAATCTTGTCTTTCGCTTGGCGGTAGTTGAAGACTTACCTGCGTTGTTGGCACTTGAACAGCAATGTTTCACCACGGACCGGCTCACCAGCCGTAGCTTTCAATGGATGATCACCCGGGCTCACGGGCAATTGCTGGTGGCTCAGCGCGGCGAGCACCTGGTCGGTTACGCCGTAGTGTTGTTTCATCGGGGCACGTCGCTGGCCCGGCTCTATTCGATTGCGATTGCTGCCGAAGCGCGCGGTAGCGGGTTGGGTAAACAGTTACTGCAACGCATCGAGTCCTGTGCGCTGGAGCACGACTGCGCTTACGTACGGTTGGAGGTGCGCATGGATAATCCGGCGGCGATTGCCCTTTATGAGCGCAACGGTTACCGGCGTTTCGCGCTGATTCATGACTATTACCAGGATCATGCGGATGCACTGCGGCTGGAGAAGCGCATTCTCCAGCACCGCGACTCAAGAAACATCAAAGTGCCTTACTACCCGCAGACCACCGATTTCACCTGTGGCCCGGCCTGTTTGATGATGGCCATGGGCGCGTTACAAAAAGACCGGAAACTGGAGCGCCGCGAAGAGCTACAAATCTGGCGCGAGGCGACGACCGTGTTCATGACGTCAGGTCACGGTGGTTGCAGCCCCCAAGGCTTGGCGTTAGCCGCCTGGAATCGCGGATTTGGCGTACGTCTGCAACTGAGCATGACGGGGCCGTTGTTTCTCGATGGGGTGCGTAATGAGCATAAAAAAGACGTCATGCGCCTGGTGCACGAAGAATTCACCGCGCAGTTGCACACCACGGATGTCGAACAGGTGATCGGTGGTCCGCTCGACCTCCCGGGTTTGCTGAATGACGGCGGCCAGCCGCTGGTGTTGATCAGCAGCTATCGGCTGACGCGCTCCAAATCACCGCATTGGGTCATCGTCACCGATTGCGATGAGGAGTTCGTTTACCTGCATGACCCGGACGTCGACCACAGCCAGCATCGCCAGCCCATGGATTGCCAGCATCTGCCGGTCAGCCATGGGGAATTCGAGAAGATGAGCAGCTTTGGCCGGGGCAAGTTGCGGGCGGCGGTGATTCTCTACCGCAACGCTGAACCGGCCCTGTAGCTGGGTTACTTCAGGCCGACCTTGTACAGCGCGCCGTCGTCTTCATCGGTCAATACATACAAGTACCCATCCGGGCCTTGTCGCACATCACGGATCCGCGCCTTGAGTTCACCGAGCAGGCGCTCTTCGTGAACCACTTTATCGCCATCGAACTGCAAACGGATCAATTCCTGGCTCACCAGCGCACCAATAAACACATTGTGCTGCCAGGCCTTGAAACGATCGCTGTCGTAGAACGCCATCCCGCTCAGGCCCGGGGACTTTTCCCAGACATGGTGCGGCGCAATGGTGCCTTCGACGGTCTTGCCCTTGGCTTCCGGGATCGGATCGCCGGAGTAATTGATCCCGTGGGTTGCCAGTGGCCAGCCGTAGTTTTTGCCGCGTTCGATGATGTTCAGTTCGTCTCCGCCTTGTGGCCCGTGTTCGTTCTCCCAGAGAACCCCGGTCCACGGATTGAGCGCCGCACCTTGCGGATTACGCTGGCCATAGGACCAGATCTCCGGGCGCACACCGGATTGACCGACAAAGGGGTTGTCGTCCGGTACCTTGCCGTCCGGATAGATCCGCACGACTTTGCCTTGCAGCTTGTCGAGGTCCTGGGCCGTTGCCCGGTCATTGTTTTCGCCGAGGGTGATGAACAGATAACCGTCACGATCGAACACCAGTCGCGAACCGAAGTGATTGCCGACAGAGAGCTTCGGCTCCTGGCGGAAGATCACTTTGAAATCCTTCAGGGTTTTCAGGTCTTCGGACAATTGCCCCCGACCTACCGCCGTGCCTGCCTTGTCACCCGCGCCGCGCCCTTCGGCATACGACAGATAAACCGTTCGGTCCTGCCGGAAGTCGGGGGACAGCACCACATCCAGCAAGCCACCCTGCCCTTTGGCCCACACCTTCGGCACACCATCGATCGGGCTGGAGATTTTGCCGTCGACGCTGATAACGCGCAGGTTACCGGGCCGTTCGGTGATCAGCATACCCTTGCGATCCGGCAGGAACGCGAGCGACCACGGGTGTTCCAAACCCTTGGTGACCGTGGTGACTTCGAGGGTGCCCTGTTCGCTTTGCAGATCCTGAACCGGTTCCGCGAAAACGGGCGCAGAGGTGATCAATGCGCTGGCACACAGCGTGGCCAGGAGGGTTTTACGCAACATTCACGATTCCTTTTGTCGTTCCGGCTCAACGGTTGCTGGTGTCTGCATCTCGCTGAGGTGGATGGGGAATGAATTTCGGTGGGCTGGCGGGGGCCGGTTGGCTTTGGGGATAACGATTGCCGATGCCGCCGTTTTCCAGTGTCGGAGGACGCGGCACCGGCATGGTGTTGGGCCCGCGAATAGCCGGGGCGCTGGATTGAGAGCCTTGCATGCTGTTCGGGTTGGCGCGGCGAATCGGGCTGTTGTAAGGATTGCTCGAAACCCCCGTCGGGCTTTGGGCCAGGATCAATGATGACGAGGGTGATGCCTGGGTAACACCGCTCAGCGCTAGCAATGCGAAGCAGCCGAGCACATATCTGTTCATGAAGTGAGCCTCTCGACGTGGTTAGGGTCTTCGATATCACGCTACGCCCGAGGTTCGGATTTGTTAACTAAAACCTCCTTCACAAGATGTAACACGAGACGACCACCCCGCCCGGCTGGGCTCCGCAACCCGCTGAAACTTTTGCGCCAGGCCACAGGTCACCTGAACATCACTCGCGAGAAGACGACCATGGCACGGGCAATCTGGAAAGGCGCAATCAGTTTTGGGCTGGTGCATATCCCTGTGGCGCTGGTGTCGGCGACGTCTTCCCAAGGGGTGGATTTCGACTGGCTCGACAGCCGCAGCATGGAGCCGGTCGGGTACAAACGCGTGAACAAGGTCACCGGCAAGGAAGTCACCAAGGAGCACATCGTCAAAGGTGTGCAGTACGAAAAGGGTCGGTATGTGGTCCTCAGTGAAGAGGAAATCAAGTCGGCGCACCCGTTATCCACGCAAACCATTGATATATTTTCCTTTGTCGACAGTGAGCAGATTCCCCTGCAAAACATCGATACGCCCTATTACCTTGCTCCGGATAAACGCGGCGGCAAGGTGTACGCGCTGCTGCGTGAAACACTGAGCAAAACCAATAAAGTCGCGCTCGCCCACGTTGTGTTGCACACACGCCAGCACTTGGCGGCGTTGATGCCGCTGGAATCGGCGATGGTGTTGGTGATGTTGCGTTGGCCGGCGGAAGTGCGCAGCCTCGAGACGCTGGAGTTGGGCAGCGAAGTGACCAAGCCCGCACTGGCCAAGGGTGAACTTGATATGGCCAAGCGCTTGGTGCAGGACATGAGTGCGGATTGGAAACCTGAAGACTACCGCGACAGTTTCGAAGACAAGATCATGGCGCTGGTCGAGAAAAAGGCCAATGAAGGCAAGATTGAGGATGTCGAGACGGCGACGGGTGAAGAGGAGCGGAAAACGGCGGATGTGATTGATTTGACTGAATTGCTCAAACGTAGCTTGGGAAGTAAAGGTGCCGGGAAAGCCAAGCCGGCAGCTCAGAAAAAAGCGACCAAGACTTCGCGGGGCTGATTGATTGTTTTGTGGTGGCTGTCAGGGCCTCTTCGCGAGCAAGCCCGCTCCCACAGGGGATTTGTGTTCGCCGCGAATCAAATGTGGGAGCGGGCTTGCTCGCGAAGGCGTCAGACGCCATCGCACTAAACTCAGATCAACACAAACACCGCCAGCAACCCGCCAAAGATCGCCCACTTTTCGAGGTAATAAAGCCTGCGATTACGCTTCTTCAGCTCTTTGCCCCGCAAACGAATCTTGTAGATCCTGGTAAACAAACGGTTGATTCCTCCGGTTCTGTCACCCTCATCATTCGGCGCCTTGGCCGCCGACATCACATTACGGCTGAACCACCCGTTAAACGCCGCCGCCCAGCGGTATTTCATCGGACGCTCGACATCACAGAACAGAATGATTCGGTTCCGTTGCGTGGTGTTTTCCGCGTAATGAATGAACGTTTCGTCGAACATCACCGCTTCGCCATTGCGCCAGTGGTAGTTCTCGCCGTCTACATTGATGTAGCAACCGGCATCGTTCGGCGTTTCCAGGCCCAGGTGATAACGGTAGGAACCGGCATAAGGATCGCGGTGCCGGACCAGCCTGGAACCCGGTGGCAGTTCGGCGAACATCGCCGCCTTGATCGAGCCGATGCCTTGCACCAGTTCAGTGGTGCGCGGGCAGAGTTTCATCGCTGAAGGATGGCTGTCGCCGTACCACTTCAGGTAAAACCGCTTCCATCCCGTCTTGAAGAACGAGTTGAAGCCGACGTCGTTGTATTGATCCGAGCGCTTGATGTCCCCCGCCTTCAGCAGGTTCTGGCCTTCGGCACGGATTTCTTCCCAATGCGTCTGCAACGGGCTTAGGTCAGGGAAGTCCGCTGGATTGAGATAGGGTTTGTTGGGGATTTTCGAAAACAGATAAAGGAAGCAATTGAGCGGCGCCAGGAACGTAGAGTGATCACTCAGTTGGCGGCCCAGCTTGTGGCGCACGCGACCGCGCAGGTGGACGTACGCAATAGAGGCAACGTAAATAAAGGCAATGATCAGTTTCACAGAAATCGTCACACGTCAGAAGTGAACAAACTGCCTTCCCTGCCAGCCTGTCGGCCAATGGACTTGTGCAGCGTCTGAAAACGAAACAGCGGGCCCGATAACACCGTCGTCGAACCTGTACCGGCTGTCGGCATCGTGTTGAAAAATCGCATTTTGGCCAGTGTTTGTCACAAATAGTTAGCCTCCAGATGTGAAAATCTGTCCGCTGATACCGTCAATGCGCCCGAGCGGTCTCAACGCCCTATCGTTTAAAGAGCCAGACCAGTACAATCGCCGCCAAACATTACGCGCCCCCCTTGGTTGATGACGGGAATGAACCCCGTCTCAGCGCACTTCGACTCGGGCCAAGCGCTCCATATGCTGCTGTCCACTTATTGCCAGATGGACCTTCCGCTTCTGACCGGGATGCATTTCCCATGGTTTGAATACCGGAAACGGGTACTGAATCGGTGCTGCCGCAACCCTAGCTACTCTGAATGCTTCGCAGGAAAAACCTTTGATCTCTACAGCTAACATCACGATGCAGTTCGGCGCCAAGCCGCTATTCGAAAACGTTTCGGTCAAATTCGGCGCGGGCAACCGCTACGGCCTGATCGGCGCCAACGGTTGCGGCAAGTCGACTTTCATGAAAATCCTCGGTGGCGACCTTGAGCCTTCCGGTGGCCAGGTCATGCTCGAGCCGAACGTGCGTCTGGGTAAATTGCGCCAGGACCAGTTCGCATACGAAGAATTCACCGTGATCGACACCGTGATCATGGGTCACGAAGAGCTGTGGAAGGTCAAGGCCGAGCGCGACCGTATCTACTCGCTGCCGGAAATGACTGAAGAAGACGGCATGGCCGTGGCCGAGCTGGAAACTGAATTCGCCGAAATGGACGGCTACACCGCCGAATCCCGTGCCGGTGAATTGCTGCTGGGCCTGGGTATTGGCATCGAGCAACACTTTGGCCCGATGAGCGAAGTGTCTCCAGGCTGGAAACTGCGCGTATTGCTGGCGCAGGCACTGTTCTCCGATCCTGAAGTGCTGTTGCTCGACGAACCGACCAACCACCTGGACATCAACACCATCCGCTGGCTGGAAAACGTGCTGACCCAGCGCTCCAGCCTGATGATCATCATCTCTCACGACCGTCACTTCCTGAACAGCGTGTGCACCCACATGGCTGACCTGGATTACGGCGAGCTGCGTCTGTTCCCGGGCAACTACGACGAGTACATGACCGTGGCGACCCAGTCCCGCGAGCAACTGCTGTCGGACAACGCCAAGAAGAAAGCGCAGATCTCGGAACTGCAATCGTTCGTCAGCCGCTTCTCGGCCAACGCCTCGAAAGCCAAGCAGGCCACCTCCCGCGCCAAGGCGATCGACAAGATCCAACTGGCCGAGGTCAAGCCTTCGAGCCGTGTGAGCCCGTTCATCCGTTTCGAACAAACCAAGAAGCTGCACCGTCAGGCGGTCATCGTCGAACGCATGGCCAAAGGCTTCGACGGCAAGACGCTGTTCAAGGACTTCAGCTTCCAGGTTGAAGCTGGCGAGCGCGTGGCGATCATTGGCCCGAACGGTATCGGTAAAACCACCCTGCTGCGCACCCTGGTCAACGAACTGACCCCGGATGCCGGTACGGTGAAGTGGACCGACGCCGCGGAACTGGGCTACTACGCCCAGGACCACGCCCACGACTTCGAAGACGACTGCAACCTGTTCGACTGGATGGGTCAGTGGACTCAGGGCGGCGAGCAACTGGTGCGCGGCACCCTCGGTCGCATGCTGTTCTCCAACGACGAGATTCTGAAGTCGGTCAAGGTCATCTCCGGTGGTGAGCAAGGTCGCATGCTGTTCGGCAAGCTGATCTTGCAAAAGCCGAACGTGCTGATCATGGACGAACCGACCAACCACTTGGACATGGAATCCATCGAGGCGCTGAACCTGGCGCTGGAGAACTACCCGGGCACGCTGATCTTCGTCAGCCACGACCGTGAGTTCGTCTCGTCGTTGGCGACCCGCATTATCGAGTTGAGCCCTAGTGGCGTGATCGACTTCAGCGGTACTTATGACGATTACCTGCGTAGCCAGGGTGTAGTGTTCTAAGCACCTGCGGAAACTGAAAAGCCCTGTCCATGTGACGGGGCTTTTTGCATTTCATGGCCGACAGTTTTTCTGGTGCTGAAACCTTCGCGAGCAAGCCCGCTCCCACATTTGACCGAGTTTTCCCTGTAAGAATGCGGGCAAATGTGGGAGCGGGCTTGCTCGCGAAGGGGCCCTAAAGGACAACCAAAAATAGTCAGACAAAATAGTTAGCCTGCTTCCTTTTGTTTTCAACCCAAGCCATGATGCAGCTCTCCCACCGCCGCCCGCGAACGAGCTCACATGTCTGCGCAGCAACAGCCCCCGCAAAGCTCCCTGGCGATCACCCTGCAGATCGTCTCCATCGTTTTTTATACCTTTATTGCCTTCCTCTGCATCGGCCTGCCGATTGCGGTGTTGCCGGGCTATGTTCATGAACAACTGGGCTTCAGCGCGATCATCGCGGGGCTGACCATTGGCTCGCAATACTTGGCGACCCTGCTCAGCCGGCCCATGGCCGGGCGTATGTCGGACAGCATCGGTACCAAGCGGGCGATTGTTTACGGGTTGTCGGGGATTGTGCTGAGTGGCGTGTTGACGCTGATTTCGACGTTGCTGCAAAGCATGCCGCTGCTCAGTCTGTTGGTCCTGATCGCCGGTCGCTTGTTGCTCGGGATCGCCCAAGGACTGATCGGCGTCGGCACCATCAGTTGGTGCATGGGCCAGGTCGGGGCTCAACACACGGCCCGTTCAATCTCCTGGAACGGCATCGCGTCTTACGGCGCCATCGCCATTGGCGCGCCGCTGGGCGTGGTGATGGTCGCCGAGTATGGTTTCGCCAGTTTGGGGATCGCGCTGTCACTGTTGGCGCTTGCCGCGCTGCTGCTGATCCGCAACAAACCATCGGTGCCGGTGATTCGCGGCGAGCGCCTGCCCTTTTGGGCCGTGTTCGGGCGCATCGCGCCATTTGGTGCGAGCCTGAGCCTGGCGTCCATCGGCTATGGCACGCTAACCACCTTTATTACCCTGTATTACGTCAGCCGTGGCTGGGCCGGCGCCGCGTATTGTCTGACCGTTTTCGGTGTCTGCTTTATTTTGGCGCGACTGCTGTTCATCTCCAGTATCAGCCGTTTCGGCGGATTCACTTCAGCCATTGTCTGCATGAGCATCGAAACCGTGGGCCTGGGGCTGCTGTGGCTGGCCCCTTCGACCGGCTATACCTTGATCGGCGCAGGCCTGACCGGTTTTGGCTTGTCGCTCGTCTATCCGGCGCTGGGTGTTGAAGCGATCAAACAGGTGCCCAATTCCAGTCGCGGCGCAGGTTTGAGTGCCTATGCGGTGTTTTTTGATCTGGCGCTGGCAATCGCCGGGCCGTTGATGGGCGCGGTGGCGTTGAACCTGGGGTATACGTGGATTTTCTTTAGCGCGGCGTTGTTGTCGGTGGCCGGGTTGGCGCTGACCCTGTTACTGAAACGCCGCGCGATGGCCTGACACCCACAATCCTGTAGGAGCCGAGCTTGCTCCGGGCGGCGTTCCGACGATGGCGGCGTCACATTCAATTCATGTGTCGCCGGACAGGCCGCCATCGCGAGCGAGCTCGGCTCCTACAGGGATTATCTTATTGATCAGCGGTTTGCAGGCCCGCTCGGGTTGCGATGCCCAGCGAGCGAGTGAAGAAACGCCCGGCCTCGGAAATCATGTCGCGATGAATGCCTTCACGGTCGACACCATCGGCGTCGGTACACAGTGCCGGCATGGCGATGATCTGTTCTTCGTTGCACGGCGCCATGAACACGAAATGCCCCGCGCCAGCCAGCAATTTGAAATCCGGTGCGATCGGCAGTTTACGCGCAAGCGCCGCAGCGTTTTTATCGAACGCCACCAGTTTGTCGCCATCGCCACTGTAAAGCAGTACCGGCACATGCACGTCGGCCAGCGTTTGACGGCCGAACTTCAAACTCAACGGCGCCATCAACAGCAAGGCATGCACGCGCGGGTCGGCCACGGGTTGCAGGTCATCGCGGTCGACGATCAGTTCGCCTTGGGTGTTGCAAGCATCGTGGTCGTCCGGACGCTCCTGGCAATAGCGGCGCAGGCGATCCAGATCCGGCGTGGCACCTGAAAGAATCAACGCCGTCTCACCGCCCGCCGAATAGCCAATCACCCCGACCTGATTGGCATTGACGAACGGCGCGAGCATGCGATCGCCCAAGGTGGCGGTAATGGCTTCGGAAATCTGGATGGGCCGGCCGTAAAGGTTACTCAGCGTACCGAGGCGACTGTGGTCTTTGGAGTTGTCGCCGGGATGGATCACCGCGACCACCACAAAGCCTTTGCGCGCCAGCGAGGTGGCAAGGTAATGCAGGGCCAGCGGGGTTCCGGTATTGCCATGGGACAGCATCAGCATCGGGAAGCGCCCGATTGCCACAGGAATGTCTTCCCCGGCTTCGACCGTGTAGCCCTCGATATTACTGGTGTGTTCCCTGGCGCTGGAGGGATAGAACGCGATGGCGTGCATCGGTTGCAAATCTAGGGGGTCGAGAAAACTCATCTCATGGAAGCCGACGCTCCAGTTTGGATGCGGCGCAGGCGCGGCGTGCACTGAATTCAGGCTGCTGAGCAGGCAAAACAGTAACGCTGCACAAAGACGCACCATAAGGATGCCCCACCATTTGTTACTTGACCGGAAAGCCCGTTGTCCTCGGTTTATCGAGGCAGCGGCCTTGTACCAGCAATTTGCGGCCACCAAGATCGTTGCAGAACGGGGACGTTAACTCCGTACTTGCATAACCTGGGCCACAACCTGAAATAGCCAGAAACAAAAAACTCCGCATCTGGCACTTGCGTGATCAGAATACAGAGTTTTTTGGGGTATTGCCTGAGCAGATTGACGTCTTCTACGCAAGCCTTACGCAGCGGCGAACAATTGCTCACTGATTTGCGCTTGAGCGTCGCTCATGGCTTTGGTACGCACTTCATCACCGTAGGACAGGCCGTGGGCACGGACGAACTCGATGTCGGTGATGCCGATGAAGCCGAACAGCACTTTCAAGTACTCTTCGTGAGCCACGCCCGTGGCCTGACCGGCATGCAGGCCACCGGAAGTCGAAACAATCACGACTTTCTTGCCACCGCACAGGCCTTCTGGGCCGGCTTCGGTGTAACGGAAGGTCTGTCCGGCAACGGCGACGCGATCGATCCAGGCCTTGAGTTGGGTCGGGATGGTGAAGTTGTACATCGGTGCGGCAATCACGACAGCATCGGCGGCGAGGAATTCGGCCAGGGTGGTGGCGCTTAGCTCGGCTTCGTGCTGTTGCGCGGCGTTGCGCAGTTCGGCAGTAGTACCGGCGGCGACCAGCGTCGTGGCGGAGAAATGGCTGATGGCATCGGCGGCCAGATCGCGGTAAGTGACCACGGCGTTCGGCTCTGCGGTTTGCCAGGCTTTAACGACTTCACTGCTCAGCAGACGGGAAGCCGAGTTGTCACCAAGAATGCTCGAATCGATATGCAACAGTTTCATGTGGGATCTCCAAGTGAGGACCGCCACGGGGCGATCTGATGGAAAGAATCCTACAGACGAAACCAATAACTGATTAGACCGCAACAATGCGATAGTTCGTCCCACTGATAGAACAATCGGACTACCGTCATGCAAGACCTCAACGATCTCTACTATTTTGCCAAGGTGGTTGAAGCCGGCGGCTTCGCGGCCGCCGGGCGTTTGCTCGGGATACCCAAATCGCGCTTGTCACGGCGCATTGCCGAACTGGAAGAACGCCTTGGCGCGCGTCTGCTGCAACGCACCACCCGCCAACTCAAACTGACGGCTGTGGGCGAGCGCTACCTGCGGCACTGTCAGGCAATGCTGCTGGAAGCCGAAATGGCGGATGAAGCGGTGGCCAGCATGTCCAGTGAACCGCGCGGGCGACTGCGGGTGTCCTGCCCCGTCGGCCTGGCGCATGAGAGGCTGCCGACGGTCATCGCGCGGTTTCTTGAAAAATACCCCCAGGTACAGCTGGAAGTCATGTTGGTCAATCGTCGGGTCGACCTGGTGACTGAAGGCGTCGACGTCGCCTTGCGCGTGCGTGAGTTGGGCGACGAAGATCCGTTATTGGTCACTCGACGCTTGCGTCAGGCGCAAATGGTAATGGTTGCCACCCCCGAATTTTTGCACGGACGGGAAATCAACTACCCCGAAGACCTGAAGAACCTGCCAATACTCGGAGCCCTCGAAGCCGACCGCATGGTGCATATCCGCCTGCTGGATCAAAAGGGCAAAAGTCTTGAGCTCAGCCTGGAAGCGCGGCTGGGCATCGACGACTTCATCGTGCGCAAGGCCTGCACCCTCGCCGGTCAGGGCTTTACCTTGCTGCCTATGATGTATTGCGAGCAGGAGCTGGAATCGGGCTCGCTGGTACAACTGCTACCCGAATGGTCATTGCCTGGCGGCTGGCTGCAAGCGGTCTACCCTCACCGGCGCGGGGTGATGCCGGCGGTTCGTGCCTGGCTCGACCATTTGATCGAATCATTCAACGCCTGTGGGGACCGACTGATATGAAGGCGGCACGTATGAGCGAAGAGGACGTCGCACAGTTCTGTCTCGCGCTGCCGGGCGCGCGGGAGGACTATAAGTGGGGCGGTGTGCGGGTGTTTTCGATTGCCGGGAACAAGATGTTTGCGCTGCAAAACCTGCGCGGCGATTCCCTTGCCTTCAAAGTCGACAAGGACTTGTTTCTGGGGCATTGCGACCGGCCGGGCATCCACCCGGCTCCCTATTTGGCGAGAGCCCAGTGGATCATCATGCAAACGCCCTACCCGCTGGGCGCCGAAGAGCTGCAAGGCTTGTTGCAACGTTCCCACCAACTGGTGGCGAGCAAGTTGCCCAAGCGCACCCAAGTGGGACTGCTGCTTTAAAACAATGCCAGCAGGTTCGCGCCGAGGAACAACTGGTCGATCCAGAACACCTCGTGCAGCAACACAATCAGCCAGAACAGCAGCTGATAGGAGACTTTTCGGGTCTTGTGTCGAAACACCTGCTGGGCCAGCAACGCACCGGGCCAGCCACCCGCCAGTTCAACCGCGTGCAAGACGTTTTCCGGCGTACGCCAGCTGTCAGCGCGGGCCTTGCGCTTGTCGCTCCAGTACAGGAAAAACGCCAGCACACTGACGATTCCGTACGCCGCCAGCGGAATCAACGACACCCCACGCAGCCAGAGCGACACCGAACCAAATATCGGCAGCGCGCAAAGCACTCCAAAAACCAGAAGTTTCAGCCGTAGATTCTGAATGTTCTCACCCCCGGACCTGCGTCCGGGGGTGTTGCGCGTGCCGGCGTCACTCATGGTTTGGCCGCGGACCAGTCGACCCAGCCAAACTGCCAGGTGGCCAGAATGACCAGGCCGAACACGATGCGATACCAGGCAAACGCCGCGTAGCTGTGGCTAGCGATGAACTTGAGCAGGCCTCTAACGGCAATCATCGCGAAGATGAAGGCCGTCACGAAACCTATCGCGAACACCGGAAAATCCGCTGGCACGAACAAGTGACGGTATTTGAAACCCGAATACACCGCCGCAGCGACCATCGTCGGCATCGCCAGGAAGAACGAGAACTCGGTAGCAGTCTTGCGTGACAGACCGAACAGCAACCCGCCAATGATGGTCGATCCGGAACGCGATGTACCGGGAATCATCGCCAGGCACTGGGCGAAACCGACTTTCAGCGCATCTTGCCAAGTAATCTCGTCGACAGTTTCGGCATGCACCTCATGTTGGCGTTTCTCGGCCCACAACATAATGATCCCGCCCACCACCAGCGCCGTGGCGACGGTAATCGGGTTGAACAGGTAATGGTGAATCAAGTCGGAGAAAATCACCCCCAGTACCACGGCCGGCATGAAAGCAATCAACAGGTTGGCAGTGAAACGTCGAGCGCTCGGTTGCGTCGGCAAACCGGTGACCACATCGAGAATCTTGCGGCGGAACTCCCACACCACCGCCAGGATCGCACCCAACTGGATAATGATGTTGAACGCGATAGCGCGTTCACCACCGAAATCGAGCAAGTCGGCCACGATGATTTGGTGCCCGGTACTGGAAATGGGCAGAAACTCCGTCAGCCCTTCCACTACGCCAAGTATCAATGCCTGAAAGGCGGTCCACAGATCCATCAATCCCCCAAGAAGCGATGCCCCCAGGCATGCCCCGTTAGTATTTTTAAACGTTCATCGCGCTGAGCGTAGCTGAAGTACCGCGCGTGCAGGATCCAGACGGAACCGTAAAAATCCCGTGAAAATCCACCCCGGATTCAGGTTTTTTGCGCGCAGGGCCGAAATCCTATCAGAGAAGCCTTTATAACGCTGGCGCGTAATCGGACGTGGGATGTATATGCCCGCCCGCGATGCTGCGTTCGGCGACGAAGTCACCGTTGTACGGTGGTTCAGGAGCTTCGCGTACTCAGGTTTACGACTGCTGCGCAGCCGGACGCAGCCTCGAGCTGCTCGTCAGCTGCTACAAGCGGGATGCAGCTTCGTTGCTACAGGTTCTACTTGGTGGCAGCTGCCGGTACAATCCGCCCCCTATTTCACTTTCCCAAGGATCCACCATGTCCGGGCTTGAACTGTTTGCCGCCGCCCTCGGTGTGATCGCCGTCTGGTTGACGGTCAAACAGAACCCCTGGTGCTGGCCTATAGGTCTGGTCATGGTGCTGCTTTATAGCTGGATCTTTTTTGAGGTGAAGCTGTATTCGGACATGCTCCTGCAAGTGATCTACGCCGCGTTGCAACTCTACGGCTGGCGGCAATGGACCCGTGCAGGTGAGGCCAATACCAGTCGGCAGGTCAGCCGGCTCGACGCAAAGTCAGTGGCCCTGAGCCTTGCGGTTGGCGCGCTGGGCAGTGTGCTGTTAGGCGCCGCCATGGCGCACTGGACCGACGCCGCCCAGCCATGGCTCGACGCCGTACTGACCGGGTTCAGCCTGGTCGCGCAGATGTGGATGGCGCAAAAGCGCGTGCAATGCTGGCCACTGTGGATCGCCGTTGATGTGATTTTCGTCGGGCTGTTCATCTATAAAGGCATGTACCTCACGTCTGCCCTCTATGCACTGTTCCTGTTGCTGGCGGTGCAAGGCTGGCGTGAATGGCGTGCCGACCCGGCATTACGCGCATGAAGGTGCTGGTGCTCACGGGGCCGGAATCCAGTGGCAAGAGCTGGCTTTCGGGCGAGATTCACGCCAATTTTGGCGGCATTTTGGTCAATGAATACGTTCGGCATTTCATCGACAGTAAAGTCCGAAATACCTGCTACGATGATGTTACGTCGATAGCACATGGCCAGTTGGCTTGGGAAGATGAAGCACGAGCCAAACAACCGTCACTGCTGATCCTCGATACGCATCTTTTAAGCAATATCCTTTGGAGTCGCACGTTGTTTGGCAATTGCCCGATATGGATCGAGCAAGCATTGCTGGTACGGCACTACGACCTGCATTTGCTGCTGAGCCCTGAAACCGTGGCTTGGCATGACGACGGGCAGCGTTGCCAACCGCAACTGGCAGAACGCCAGGCGTTTTTCCAGGCAAGCCGCCAATGGCTTGACATGCACCGCCAGCCTTGTCAGGTACTGCAAGGTGATTGGCAGCAGCGCAAGAACGCGGCATTCGAGGCCGTGACACGCTTGCTGAAGGTGTAATAGGGGTGCGCCCTGCCGAAAATGTCCATTCCTGAAACATCCAGCCCTGCGCAAACCCGCGAGCTAAAGCGGTTCGAGCACTTTGGCAAGAAAATGTTAAATCTCTGATACAACCTGCCTTCAGCGACCTTAGCGAGCAATGCCGCCAGCATGGGCGACATTTTTGCGTGGCTGCGTCTCAGTGGTGTTACAAAAATGTTTTTTCCACTTCAACAATTAAAGCCAAGTATTTGTTTTTAAAAGAAAAACCAAAACCGGCACACCTTCTGCTCTATTCCTTGAAGCGCTGATAAGGGCCAGCGTTCCACTTACAGAAGGAATTGCCGCTGTGGGGAAATTTGATAAAGGTATCTATACCCTCCTGTTGTTCGGATCACTGGGCTCAACTATCTGCCTGCCTGTACAGGCTGACCCTTTACCGGGTACCAACGGCATCATAATTATCAAACGGGATGTTCAACCGCGCAACGCGATGATCCCGCCGATGGTTCCGGACCCTGACCCCACGACCGCCAATGCCAATCCGTCCCAACAAATCCTCAGACAAACGAACGAGTTGAGCAACGACGACTTTGCCAACGTCTCCAGTGGTGCAGGCATCAATCGCCTGGTTGTTCAGGGCACTAACAACCTGGGCGGCAATATCACCTCCCAGACCCAGCTTTCCAACCTCCCCGCTGGACGTTCTGGAAATTCCGGCAACGGCATTGCCAACATGGTCAATTCAAACATCGCGCAAGGCCTGGGTGCTCTGAAAATCATAACGGGAGACCGTTAAGATGAATCGTACTCTGCTGATTATGGCCATGTTTTGCAGTACATCGACCTTTGCCCAACCTCCCGTCATCAATAACGCCGACATCGACGGTTCGGGCATGCAGTACCAAGGCAACCTCTCGGTCAACCAGGCTGCCGGCGATCAACAGCAGCAGGCTAACGCCCGCGCCATCGCCATTGGCCATGGAGCCAGCGCGACCACACAGATTCGTCAACGGTTGCGCACCCCTGTCGACCCCACGATCGATGCCCGGTCCAGCATCCAGGGCGACTCCTTCAGTCACGGCAACGGAATACTGGGGGTCAACCAGAGCACGGGCGCCAGTAACCAGCAAGCCAACGCACTGCGTATCAGTATCGGTGCGCAGCCGCAAAGTATCGACGACAGCGTCCTCATGCAACAGAACGTGGCGCTGCTCAACAACTCCGATCCGACTGACTCTGCAGCAGGCTATCGCCAGGTCACTATTAGCGACCAGGCTTTCACTGGTAGTCGTGGGGTAATTCAGTTGAATCAGAGCGCCGGGGTGGGAAACCGAATGGCGAACACCCTCAGCGTACGGGTCGCGGATTGACCCTAAAAGGTAAGAACAACACTTAACCTAAAATATAAGTACGGAGAATCACCATGAAACCTTCAATGGCAATCAAGCCTCTGGTTTTCGCAATTGCTGCGGTCATGGCTGTTGCTGTACAAGCTGCCCCGCGAAACCATGACCACCATAATGACGACAACGACAACAATGGTGGCCAACATAACAACCAACCCCCTCGTCCACAAATGATCCCTATCAGCGCGACTGCAAATGCAAACGATAGGCAACGAAGTACCGACAACAGCATCCGCAACGAAGGGACAATTAACTCAGCCGAGATGAGTAGTTCTGGCGATGGCACTAGCGGCAACGTCGGCGTCAACGTGGCTGCAGGCGCTGGCAACCAACAAGACAACGCAGCCGCCATCGCAAACGCTGCCTCCGACTCCAGTCTCGACAACAGCTTCGTGTTCGGCACTTCCAATGCCAGCGCTAGCGTCAGGCAATTCAGCAACGGTAACACGGTCAACAACTTCGGCAGCACAAATACTGCCACGATGAGCGGATCGGGCAATAGCGGCAGCGGCAATATGGGTATCAATATTGCCGGTGGCGACCTTAACCAACAGAAAAACACCATGGCAATCGCCAACTCCAACGCACCGTTGGGTAACGCAACAGCCACCGCTTCTGCCGATCAAAACGGTCCTGGCCTGGTAGTGAACAACTACGCTGATCGCACAACTGAGCTGACTACGCTGACGTTTACCACATCGTCCAGCGGTAGTGCCAATTACGATAAAGCTTCCACTTTGAGCGTTGATAAGAGCGCTTCTTCGAGCTTTGCTGTAAACAGTGCCAAGAGTTCCGCTTCGGCACGTTCCAGCAGCTTTGATGTGAGCGGTTCCAAAAGTGTGGATGTGAGCGGTTCCAGGAGCAAAGAATCGAGCTCTGCTTCGAGTTCTACTTTGAATGCTTCGTTGAACGCTACCTTGGCCGCCGCCGCGGATGCCTCTCATTCCACTACTTGGACTAATGGCAATCACGAACGCACCCGCAGCGAATCTGCCGACGCATCTCTGAACGCATCGCTCGACGCAACGCTTGACGTATCGGTCGACAAAACGCACGACAAATCGAGCTCCTCGTCGTTCCAAAAAGCGTTTGATGCTTCGTTTGCAAAATCGGGCAGTAAATCGTACGAAAAATCGGCCAGTTCATCGTCCGAAAAATCGGGCAGTAAATCGTCCGAGTCTGCGAAAGACGTAGCGAAAGCTTACTCCGAAAGCAGTTCATTTGATTTGAGTAACACATACTCCTATCAAGTGCTGACTCCAACTGGCTGGGCAAACCCTGTGACCAACACTGCAACCCTGAGCGGTTCGGTGAATGGCGGCAGTGGCAACCTGGGCGTCAACGTGGCTGCTGGTGCGGGTAACCAACAAAGCAACTCGCTGGCCATTTCCAACCAATCGTTTTAATGGCTGTCTCTGGAGGCCCCCTTATGGGGGCCTTTTTAAACACAACCAGAAGGCGTTCTACCATGCGCATTATTGCCTTGGCATTTTTGCTTTGCGTGGCCAGTGTGAGCGAGGCTGCACAAATGCCGCTTTCCGTTCTGCCGGGCGGCGCGTTGGTGTACAAGCCGATCCAGAGCATCCGCGAGCGTAAATTTGCCGACCTGGTGAAACAGAAAACCGATTTCAGTTGCGGCGCAGCTTCGCTGGCGACCATTTTGCGCCAGGCCTATTGGCTGGACGTGAGTGAAGACCAGGTCATCGAAGGCATGTTGGAACACTCCGATCAAGATCTCGTCCGCGTCCAGGGCTTCTCCATGCTCGACATGAAGCGTTACGTGGAAAGTATCGGCATGCGGGCCCGCGGCTACCGGGTAGCGACGGAAACGTTGAGCGAAATCAAAATTCCGGTTGTGGTACTCATGGATATCCGTGGTTACAAACATTTTGTGGTCATGCAAAAAGTCCATGACGGCTGGGTATATATCGGAGATCCGGTACTCGGTCATAAACGTTACAAAGTCGACGACTTTGTCAAAGGCTGGAACGGCATCATCTTTGCCGTCATTGGCCAGGGCTACGACAAAACCAATGCGTTGCTCGATCCGCCTCTGCCACTGACCGCCAAAAACCGCATCAACACCTTCAACCCGGTGCAAGACGCGGAATTGATGGATTTCGGATTCATTCAAAGCGACTTCTTCTAATAACAAGGAGCACGACGCTCCGGGAGCATCCAATGAAGACTCCAATCTGGCTGGCCGTGGTTTGCCTGGCCGCCAGCCTGCCCACCCAGGCACAGACATTCAAACCCATTGAACTGAACGATCAGGAATTGGCGGCCCTGCGAGGCCGCTATGTCATGCCGGGACGGATCATCAGTTTTGGCATTGCCATGACCAGCACCTGGCAAAATGCCAACGGTCAAGTGATCGGGGCAACTTCCTCGATGCAAATTCAACAATCGACCATCAAGCCACAGTTCTATGTGTCGATGATCGACGAAAAAGGTAACGGCTCAGCGACTTCGCAAGGCACCGGAACCGGAACCGGTACCGTCACTGGCGGCAGCGGCCTCAACAGCATCGAAGGCGTCACTCAAGTCGTGCGTGCTGCCGGCGACAATAACACTGCCTACAACAACGTTGACATTAACGTCACAAAGGCTAACCAAGCGCCAGCAACGCAACAGCAGGGCCGGGCATTGGCCGCAGGCTCGACGTTGGTAGGCGCCAATGGCGCGGGTTCGCTGAGCGTTTCTTCGACCGGTACAGGTGTACAACTCAACATCGTGGCCAACAACAACCAGGGCAGTACCGTACAACGCCTGGCCCAGGGTGGACTGATGCAGAACACAACTTTGCTCGGCGGTGGAAACCAGGTCCGCAACCTCACGTCCCTCAATGTCGTGCTGCGTGACGTGCCGACAGCCGGTTCGGTGAACGGCAACCTGGACCAGCTCAAAGGTATTCGCGCTCTCGGATTCTGATCTAAGCTGAGTCTCACCAGATGGAGTGTCAGAAGGGACGGCTAACCCATGCACCGATCGTTAACGTTCAGAGTTATCGTTTGTTTGAGTAGCCTGGCCCCGGCCACACTGCTATACGCAGCAGCGGACCCCCAGGTCGAAGCTCTAAAACAAGAACTCATGGAGTTGAAGCAGCGTTACGAAGCACAACAGAAAGCGCTGATGGTACTCGAGCAACGCGTTCGCCAAGTCGAAGAATCACCTGCGACACCCGCGCCCCAACGCCTGACCAAATCCCCTGCTGAAACGACCAAGGGTGGCCAGACTGTGGCCTCAGGTGCGCCGGGAACCACAGGCAGTTCATACGGCCAATCGCTCCAGGATGACTCGCAACCGGCACAAAGCGTTTCCAACCTGTATGACGAAGCCAGCGGCTTCTTCGGTGGCGGCAAGTTCAGTGTCGAAACTGGCCTGACCTACACCCACTTCGATACCCGTGCACTGGTGCTCAACGGCTTCCTGGCACTGGACTCGATTTTTCTCGGCAACATCAACCTCGACCGTATCAAGGCCGACAACTGGACCTTGGACCTGACTGCCCGCTACAACGTGGCACAACGCTGGCAGTTCGACGTTAACGTCCCCGTGATTTATCGCGAATCTACGTATTCCTCCGGTGGTGCCGGTGGCGCAGGCCCGGTGTCGTCGGACGCAACCGTTACCCGCGACCCGACCATCGGCGATGTGAACTTTGGCGTTGCTTACAAGTTTCTGGACGAAACCGCCACTCTGCCCGACTCGGTCTTTACACTGCGCGTCAAGGCGCCGACCGGTGATGACCCTTACGGCATCAAGCTGGTCAATGACCCGAACAACGATAACCTCTCGGTACCCGAGGACTTGCCTACCGGCAACGGTGTCTGGTCGATCACCCCGGGTATCTCGCTGGTCAAGACCTTCGACCCGGCCGTGCTGTTCGGCAGCCTGGCCTACACCTACAACATGGAACAGTCTTTCAGCGACATCAGCCCTCAGGTCAACTCCAAGGTGCCCGGGGACGTGAAACTGGGCGATTCCTGGCAGGTCGGCGCCGGCATTGCATTCGCCTTGAACGAGAAGATGAGTATGTCGTTCTCGTTCACCGATCAGTTCGCACGCAAGAGCAAGATCAAACCGGACGGTGGCGATTGGCAATCCATCACCAACAGCGATTACAACTCGGCCAACTTCAACATCGGCATGACCCTGGCAGCAACCAATAACCTGACGATCGTTCCTAACCTGGCCCTCGGCCTGACCGACGACTCGCCAGACTTTTCCTTCAGCCTGAAATTCCCGTACTACTTCTAATTGGCACCCACAAAAAAACCGCTTTTCCGCGGTTTTTTTTTGTTGATGGCTGTTAGTTTTCAGAGCGTTAATTTGGACCTCAACGTATCTGATGCTTGTGCAACAAACGGTAGAAGGTAGGCCTGGATATCCCCAGTACTTTGGCGGCGATGCTCAAATTATCGCTGTGGCGGTTCAGTACATCGCTTAAGGCCTGGCGCTCTGCCCGGTCCTTGTAGTTCTCCAACGTGCCCATCGGCGCGGTAGCGGTCTGCTGACTGATCAACCCCAAGTCTCGCGCCTCGATCTGCCGACCTTCGGCCAACACCAGCCCGCGCCGTACCCGGTTAGCCAACTCGCGCACATTGCCCGGCCAGTCATGCTTGCCCATGGCAATCAGCGCGTCATCGCTGAAACTGCGAGGACGGCGGCCGGTTTCATGGCTGTAGAAGTGGGAAAAGTGGTTGGCCAGCATCGATAAGTCGGCATGGCGCTCACGCAATGGGGCGGTGACGACTTGCAGTACGTTCAGGCGGTAGTACAAATCTTCGCGAAAGCGGTTCTTCTCGATCATGGCTTCAAGGTCTACGTGAGTCGCCGCCAATACCCGCACATCCACCGGAATCGGCTCGCCGCCACCGACACGCTCGATGTGTTTTTCCTGTAGGAAGCGCAGCAAATGGGCTTGCAGCTCCAAGGGTAAGTCACCGATCTCATCGAGAAACAGTGTGCCGCCATTGGCCGCTTCGATCCGTCCGACCTTGCGTTGATGGGCGCCAGTGAAGGCCCCCTTCTCATGGCCAAACAGCTCTGACTGAATCAGGTGTTCGGGAATCGCACCGCAATTGATCGCCACAAAAGGTTTGCTGTGGCGCTGGGACTGACGGTGTAGGGTGCGGGCCACCAATTCCTTACCGGTACCGCTTTCACCACGAATCAATACTGGAGACTCGGTGGGCGCCAGCTTGCTCAGCAATTTGCGCAGTTCACGAATCGGCTTGCTGTCGCCTAGTAGCTCGTGATCATTCTGATTGATGTGAATCGTACCCTGCCCGCGCAGGCGCGCCATGCCGAACGCCCGCCCCAGCGTGACTTGAACCCGGGAGACGTCAAACGGCAAGGTATGGAAGTCGAAAAACCATTCACAAACGAAATCCCCGACATTCTGCAAGCGCAGCACTTCCTGATTGAGTACAGCGATCCACTCGGTGCCACTGCGACTGATCAGCTCTTTGACAGGTTCGGGGTGCTCCAGATGATAGGGTTGTAAACGCAACAGACCAACGTCGCAGAGTCGATCGGTAGCGTTCTCCAGGGAACAGCTATCAACATCCCACCCAACAGAGCGCAAACCCGGTACTAGACGATGGCAGTCGTCACAGGGGTCTACTACTAATAGACGTCGTAACGCGGGCGCTTCGATCATGGACTGTTCCTTGACGCCAAATTATAGGAAATATTTGTAAAAACAGCCATTTGCCGGACCTGGTTGTAACATTAGCAAGAATTTGACAGGCCCTTGTATCGATTGACTATAGGGGCGCTACTTGATTAGTTATAAGAATGTTTTTTGTGAATTACCTGACGATTCGTATCCTTCGCTCAGCTTTCAAAAGATGCCCTGCATTGAGTATTTGAAGGAAAGTTGAAATTTCTTTTGATTGTGTGTGACCTGACCCACTGTTGGGGGCATCAGTACAAGTAACCAGCCGAACGGTAAGCCCAACCGACGGCATATCACTTGATTGGGCACACAGAGAGAAGACGCCATGACCGCCCCGCTCCGTATCAACGAAGCTCTTTTGATTGCCGACCGCGCGTTCCAACCTTTCCAATGCGTCGCCTGGGCTCCACAAGATGGCAACGGCGAGCTCTGCATCACCGTCATTGACCGCACTGAAACCCGTATTAGCCGTACCCACATCCCAAGCAGCGCCTATACCGATCCTGCACAACTCGAACACCTGCTGCAGCAGGCCCGCGCCGAGTTGAGCCAAGAAGGTTATAAGCTGCAATCGTGGTCCATGCCGCAGTAAGGGATTTGCGGATTACTTCAACGTAGTCCGCCCCTTCGCCTTCTATCCAGCTGGCTGTTTTAACAGTAACAGCGCACCCATACTCCAACTTTGCCGTATCGAATTACTTGGCAGGCTTGTCAGTGGTTCGAAAAGACACTGTTCTGGCACACAGTGACCCTCCGTCTGTTAGTTATGACAGTTGTGTGATCGTTGATTCAGGGATTGAATGTTTAGCAGGCAGTTGCCCGCCCGTCCCTCGGGTTTCGTTCAGCTCGCAAGGAGATGCGCGCATGCCACACCAGACGGGTTTTGCCCTACCTGCATCGCGGTACACAGCTGGCGACCTGGATCACAGTTTCGCCTGCAGTGGCAAAACCCAAGTGTATTTCGCCAGTAGCACTTCAAGCCTCGCCAACAGCGTGGAGATTGACCCCAATGGTCGCGTGCTGGTGGCGGCGACCGTCGGCATGCCGAATGGCAGCTGCTTTGGCCTCGCTCGATTACTGGAAGACGGCTCGGCGGACCTCGCATTTGGCACTAACGGCAGTGTTATAGGGCAGTTCCAGCGCGGTCACGAGGCAATGGCAGGCAAAGTCCACGTTCTCGCCAACGGGTACATTCTAGTGGCCGGCCTGCACTATGAAAGCGCTCACCGAACGCTGCCAGCACTGGCGCTGTTTGATTCGCAAGGCCACCCCGTCGAACACTTCGCTGACAACGGGCTCTGCGTCGTACGCCTGCCGGGGAACCTGTCCCTGGGCATGCGCAATCTCTGGCTCCCCCCTGGCGTTCCAGGGGCCGAAGCCTGCGACGTACAGGTCCAGACTGACGGCCGAATCCTGCTGCTGGCCAACCACCATTTCGAACTGGCCGATCATGTCGGCCTGCTGATCCGCCTCACCTGCGAGGGCGAGCTGGACACTTCCTTCAATGGCCGCGGTTTTGTGATTGTCAGACATTTACTGATGAACTCCTGGCTCAGCAGCCTGATGGTGCAACGCGATGGTCGCATCATGGTGGGGGGATCGGTCAATTTCCCCGAAGAAGGCTTGCTGGCCCGCTACCTCCCCGACGGCCGTCTGGATGAGTCCTTCGCCGTGGATGGTTTTATGACGTTCAGGGCTGCGGAGCGCGGCGCTCAGGTCAGCCAGATCATTGAGCAGGACAATGGCGACTTGCAGTGTCTTGGCAGCAGTCGAGATCCAATGAACTGCCTCGCCTTGAAAATACACAGCAATGGTCGCCCGGACATTCATTGCAACGGCGGCCAGCCTCAGTTACTGAATGTTGGCCGCAGCGGCTGCCTGTGGACTGCCGCCCGGCGCCAGTCAGAGGGTCGCGTGTTGGCGGTTGGCGCCACCCTCGGCGGGATCGAAGCCGATTTTCTGTTAGCCCGCTATTTACCCGGCGGGCAGCTCGACCCCGGTTTTGCCGAAGGCACCTGCTGGGTTCGCACACGACTGGGCCCCCACCTGGACACCGCGACATCTGTGGCCATTCAGGCTGACGGAAGAATTGTCGTGGGCGGTCATTCACTGGATGGCAACTACAAGGCCGTTGTAGTGCGCTATCTCGGCTAGGCGGGATCGCTTTCCCGCGCTTGATATTCCAATCTTGTTACGGCAAGTTGCGCGCTTCTTAAAACAAGGAGTAGCCGATGTCCGGTTCAATGGCCCAGGCGTTCGCGCATAACTTTCTCGGCCACTCACCTCGCTGGTACAAGGCGAGCATTCTCGGTTTCCTGATTCTCAACGCACTGGTGCTGTGGACGGTCGGTCCGGTCGCAGCCGGTTGGTTACTGGTGCTGGAATTCATTTTCACCCTGGCCATGGCGCTCAAGTGTTATCCGCTGATGCCCGGCGGGCTGCTGCTGATCGAAGCACTGCTGCTGCAAATGACCACACCGCAGGCGCTGTATGACGAACTGCTGCACAACTTTCCGGTCATCCTGCTACTGATGTTCATGGTGGCCGGTATCTACTTCATGAAAGACCTGTTGCTGTTCCTGTTTTCGCGCTTGCTGCTGGGTGTTCGTTCCAAGGCGCTGCTGGCGCTGATGTTCTGCTTCCTCTCGGCATTCCTGTCGGCCTTCCTGGATGCCTTGACCGTAACTGCGGTGATTATCAGTGCGGCCGTAGGTTTTTATTCGGTCTATCACCGCGTCGCCTCGGGTAATGATCCACGCCAGGACAGCGAGTACAGCGATGACCGCAATTTGCCCACCCTTCACCATGAAGACCTCGAACAGTTCCGCGCCTTCTTGCGTAGCCTGTTGATGCACGGTGCCGTAGGCACGGCATTAGGCGGGGCGTGCACGCTGGTGGGTGAGCCGCAGAACCTGCTGATCGGCCATGAGATGGGCTGGCATTTCGCCGAATTTTTTTTGAAGGTTGCACCGGTTTCGCTGCCGGTGCTGGTCGCCGGCCTGGTGACCTGCGTGCTGCTGGAGAAACTGCGTTGGTTCGGTTACGGCACCCTGTTGCCGGACAACGTGCGAGGGGTGCTCGCCAACTATGCCGCCGAGGATAACGCCGAACGCACCGTACGCCAGCGCGCCGCCTTGTTGGTGCAAGGCGCCGCGGCGTTGATCCTGATTGCAGGGTTGGCGTTTCACATCGCGGAAGTGGGCCTGATCGGGTTGATGGTGATTGTGTTGATCACCGCGTTCACCGGCATCACCGACGAGCACCGTATCGGCAACGCCTTTAAGGACGCCATGCCATTCACCGCATTACTGGTGGTGTTTTTTGCGGTGGTGGCGGTGATTCACGACCAACAATTGTTCACTCCGCTGATTCAGTGGGTATTGACGCTGCCGGCCAATCAGCAACCGGGCATGCTGTTCATTGCCAACGGCTTGCTGTCCGCCATCAGCGACAACGTATTTGTGGCGACCATTTACATTACTGAAGTGAAACAGGCGTTCATCGCCGGCCATATGACCCGCGAACACTTCGAGACGCTGGCCATTGCAATCAACACCGGGACTAACCTGCCAAGCGTGGCGACGCCTAATGGCCAGGCCGCGTTTCTGTTTCTGCTGACCTCGGCGATTGCTCCACTGATTCGCCTGTCATACGGGAAGATGGTCTGGATGGCGTTGCCGTATACAGTGGTGATGGGTGGATTGGGCTGGTATGCCGTGAGCTACTGGCTATAAAACAGACCAAAAACTGTAGGAGTGAGCCTGCTCCGGGCGGCGTTCCGACGATAGCGGTCTGACATTCAACAATGAGGTTGACTGGTATGGCCTCATCGCGAGCAGGCTCACTCCTACAAGGGGGATTTATGTGGGTTGGCGAGGGAGGATATAGCGCTCAATCGCCTGGGCCGCACCGTCTTCGGTGTTGGCACCAGTCACCACGTCAGCCTGACGCTTGACCGCCTCTTCCGCCTGCCCCATGGCAATCGACAGTCCGGCGCGATGAAACATCGCCGGGTCATTACCACCATCGCCCAGCGCGGCGGTTTGTTTCAGCGGCACCCCGAGATACTGGGCCAGTGTCACCAACGCCGCGCCCTTGTTCGCCTGCATTGCGGTCACGTCCAGATACACCGGCTGTGAACGCGAGACTTGGGCCTGGCCTTCGACCTTGGGTAGCAATTGCGCTTCCAGTTCGATCAGCAGCCCGGTGTTGTTGCTGGCCGCGACAACCTTGTCGATGCGCTCCAGATACGGTTCGAAGCTTTCCACCACCACGGGCGGATACCCCAGGCCATGCTGCTCTCGGGGAACCATGGGGCCGCTGGCATCCTTCAACAGCCAGTCACCACCGCTGAACACCCAGACTTCGATGTCCGGGAGGTCGGCGAACTGCGTCAGGGTGGTGAGCGCTGCCGTCGCCGGCAAGTAATGGGCAACCAGCAAGCTGCCATCCGGATTGACGATCGTGCCGCCATTAAACGCCGCCGTCGGCAAATCGACGCCTAAAGCTTCAATCTGCTGCAACATCGCTTTGGGTGGGCGACCGGTGGCCAGGCTGAACAGCACGCCCGCCTCGCGCAACGAACGGACCGCGGCAATGGTGCGCTGACTGAGCGTGTGGTCGGGCAGCAGCAATGTGCCGTCCATGTCACTGAGCAGAAAACGGATGGGCTGCGGCGTTAGGTCCGTCACCCGACGCTGTGCCAGACACGACCGTCACGGGCCAGCAGTTCATCGCCGTCGGTCGGGCCGTCCTCTCCTGCCGCGTATTGCTGAACCGTCGCGTCCTGCTGCCACGCATCGAGGAACGGCTGCACGGCGCGCCAGCCGTTCTCGATGTTGTCGGCGCGCTGGAACAGCGTCTGATCGCCGGTCAGGCAATCGTAGATGAGCGTTTCGTAGCCGGTGGATGGCTGCATTTCGAAGAAATCCTTGTAGGCAAAACCCAGTTCGATATTGGCCATCTTCAACGCCGGGCCAGGCCGTTTGGCCAGCAGGTCGAACCACATGCCTTCGTTGGGCTGGATCTGGATCCGCAGATAGGTCGGTTGCAGCTCATCGACCTCGGTGTCACGGAACTGCGCATACGGCGCCGGTTTGAAGCAGATTACGATCTCGGTATCACGCGCGCTCATGCGTTTGCCGGTACGCAAGTAGAACGGCACACCAACCCAGCGCCAGTTGTCGATCATGACTTTGAGCGCCACGTAGGTTTCGGTCGTGCTGTCGGGCGCCACGTTATTTTCCTGGCGATACCCCGGCAACGGCTTACCGGCGACTTCACCGGCGGCATATTGACCGCGGACCGAGTTGGCTCGTGCCTCTTCGGTAGACCAGGGGCGAATGGCTCCCACCACCTTGGCTTTTTCGCCACGCACCGCATCGGCGCCAAACGCGGCCGGCGGTTCCATTGCCACCATCGCCAGTAACTGGAACAGGTGGTTGGGCACCATGTCCCGCAAGGCGCCGGTGTGTTCATAAAAACTGCCACGGGTTTCGACGCCGACAGTTTCGGCGGCGGTAATCTGCACGTGGTCGATGTAATGGTTGTTCCAGAACGCTTCGAACAAGCTGTTGGAAAACCGGCTGATCAGAATGTTCTGCACGGTTTCCTTACCCAGGTAGTGATCGATCCGGTAGATCTGGTTTTCCGTCATCACCTTGAGCAAACAGGCATTCAAGGCTTCGGCGGTTTGCAGATCGGAGCCGAACGGTTTTTCGATGACCACCCTTCTGAACGCTTCCGGCGTCTCTTGCAGCAAACCTGCCGCACCGAGCCGACGCACCACTTCGCTGAAGAAACGTGGCGCGGTCGCCAGGTAGAAGACCGCGTTGCCCGTGCCGCTGGCGGCGATTTTTGCCGCCAGCGCTTGATAAGTGCTGTCGTCCAGGAAGTCGCCCTGAACGTAGCTGATGCCTTGGGCCAGTTTGGCCCACGCCTGCGGATCAAGGGCATGATCGCCCTTGCCGACCTTGGCGGCCACTTCGCTTCGAATAAAGTCTTCGAGCTTGCGACCAAAGGCGTCATCTGTGATGGCGTTGTGGTCAACGCCGATGATCCGCAATCCATCCCCCAGCAAGCCGTCGCGACTCAGGTTGTACAGCGCCGGCATCAGCAGGCGCTTGACCAGGTCACCGTGGGCACCGAACAGGAACAACGTGGTCGGCGGTGCGGGTTCAGCCTTGGATTTATTGCGGATCAGACGGGTCATTTTTTCGTAGTCTCCACGTGGCCGCCGAAGCCGAAACGCTGGGCCGAAAGAATCTTGTCGCCAAAAGTGCCTTGCCCGCGCGAGCGGTAGCGGGAAAACAGCGAGTTCGACAGCACCGGTACGGGCACCGATTGCTCCATGGCGGCTTCGATGGTCCAGCGACCTTCACCGCTGTCAGCCACGGCGCCTGCGTAACCCTCGAGCTTCGGATCGCTGGCCAGCGCGTCGGCGGTCAGGTCGAGCAGCCAGGACGACACCACGCTGCCACGACGCCAGACTTCAGCGATGTCAGCGACGTTCAGGTCGAAACGCTGGTCTTCCGGCAGGTTGGTGCTGGCTTTGGTTTTGAGAATGTCAAAACCTTCGGCGAAGGCCTGCATCATTCCGTATTCGATGCCGTTATGGATCATCTTCACGAAATGCCCCGAACCTGCGGGGCCGGCGTGGATGTAGCCTCGTTCAGCGCGATCGTCATCGGACTTGCGGTCCTTGGTGCGTGGAATATCACCCAGGCCCGGCGCCAAGGTATCAAACAACGGATCAAGGCGTTTAACCACCTCGGCATCGCCGCCAATCATCATGCAATAGCCGCGTTCCAGGCCCCAGACGCCGCCGGAAGTCCCGACGTCAATGTAGTGCAGGCCTTTTTCCGACAAAGTTTTGGCCCGGCGGATGTCGTCTTTATAGAACGTGTTGCCGCCGTCGATGATGGTATCGCCGGCTTCGAGCAAGGTGCTCAAGGTGTCTATGGTGTCTTCGGTCGGTGCGCCAGCAGGCAGCATGATCCAGACCGCTCGCGGTTTGGCCAGGCCAGCGACCAGGGCCGGCAAGTCGGCGACGCCGGTGGCGCCTTCGGCCGTCAAGATGTCGATGAAGGCGGTATTGCGGTCGTAAACGACAGTGGTATGCCCATTGAGCATCAGGCGCCGCGCAATATTGCCGCCCATGCGGCCCAGTCCAATGATCCCGAGTTGCATGTGCTGATGCTCCCTACTACAAATAAAGTATGTCAAAGGTATAGCCCAACGTGACTCATGGGGTTAGTCCAGAGCGTTGGCACATAGTTTCCGGGCATTGTGCCCGATCCTGATTGATAACGCCGGTAATCGTGCCGAAGACACAACGACCATGAAAAATAAAAAAGTTCCCTTGGGATGAAAAAGAAATCAATATCAGCGCCGATAGTGGATCAGCACCCGCTTACAGGGGCAGTTCTACAGTTGAGTCAGCCATTTGCGAGGTGAGCAATGGGCACAGTACACGCAGCACGGCCAGCACAAACCCTTTACGTCACGATCCATCGCGACGAATTGCGCCAGTTGAAAGAAGAGCGCGATCTCTTGAAGCAGGAACTCGCGCAACTGCGCCAGCTGACTCAAGGCAATCATTCGCCACCCTTGCCCGTCACCCAACGTGCACCCCACGCCTGATTTTTACAGGTGATTCGGAGACAGCCTTCCGCTGTTTCCGACCTCGTTTTACCCCCGCGACGCCGCGCAATTCACAAATTTTTCACATTTGCTTATTGATACTGCCTCTCATTATGGCCGCTCGGTTCTCGTGTGGTTTCTGTTCGTTGACAATGGATGGCTCGACGTCGTAGTGATTTCTGGCTGGGGCGTTGCATGGCTTTGTTTAAACGCAGCAATACGTCTGCGAAAGGTTTCGATTGGGCAGGATTTCTCTGGCTATTTCTGTTCTTCTGGTATTTTTCCGGCATCACTCAATTACTTATCCAACTGACCGGCACCTCGGGCTTCACCGGGTTCCGACAGGCCTTTGTGATGAGCGCCATCTGGCTTGCGCCGATGCTGTTGTTCCCTTAAACAGACACGCGTGATGGCAGCGGTGATCGGCGTCGTGCTGTGGGCCTGCTCGATGGCCAGCCTGGGCTACTTCTTTATTTATCAGCAGGAATTTTCGCAGAGCGTCATCTTCATCATGTTCGAGTCGAACATCTCTGAAGCTGGCGAGTACATGACCCAATATTTCGCCTGGTGGATGGTCGCGGCGTTTCTCGCCCACACGCTAATCGCTTATTTCCTGTGGACTCGCTTGCGCCCGATTTACCTGCCGCGCTGGAAGGCGCTGGTGGCAGCAACGGCGATTGTGGTTGCCGTGGTCGGTTACCCACTGGTCAAACAGACAGCGCGCACCGGCAGTTTCGCTGAAGGCTTCGATAAGTTCGAAACCCGCATCGAGCCCGCCGTGCCTTGGCAGATGGCTGTGGCTTACCACCGTTATCTCCAAACCCTGGCGGGGATGCAGGACATGCTGCACAGCGCGAGCAAGATTCCTCCGCTGAAAAACCTGACGGATACGATGGCCAACCAGCCGGCGACCCTGGTGCTGGTAATCGGCGAGTCCACTAACCGTCAGCGCATGAGCCTCTATGGTTACCCGCGTCAAACCACGCCGGAACTGGACAAACTCAAGGATCAACTGGCGGTCTTCGACAACGTCATCACCCCCCGCCCTTACACCATCGAGGCGTTGCAGCAGGTGTTGACCTTCGCTGACGAAGAAAATCCGGACCTTTACCTGTCCACGCCGTCGCTGGTAAGCATGATGAAACAGGCGGGTTACAAGACGTTCTGGATCACCAACCAGCAGACCATGACCAAGCGCAACACCATGCTGACGACCTTCTCCGAGCAGGCCGACGAGCAGGTGTACCTGAACAACAACCGTAACCAGAACGCCGCCCAGTACGACGGCGACGTGATCGAGCCGTTCAACAAGGCTTTGGCCGATGCGGCGCCGCGCAAGTTGATCGTTGTGCATTTGCTCGGCACGCACATGAGCTATCAGTACCGTTATCCACCGACGTTCGACAAGTTCAAGGACCGTAAAGGCGTACCGGATGGCGTGCGCGACGACCAGGTGCCAACGTACAACAGCTATGACAACGCCGTGCTGTACAACGACTTCGTGGTATCGAGCCTGATCAAGGACTACGCCAAGTCCGATCCGAACGGCTTCCTGCTGTACCTCTCCGACCATGGCGAAGATGTGTTCGACTCCGTCGGTCACACGACCCTTGGGCGTAACGAGAACAAGCCGACCGCGCCGATGTACACCATTCCCTTCATGGCCTGGGCTTCGCCAAAATGGCGTGAAAACCATGACTGGAGTTTTGCCGCAGACCTGAGCCGGCCTTACAGCAGCTCGCAGCTGATTCATACCTGGGCTGATCTGGCCGGTTTGAATGCTGATGAACTGGACCGCAGCAAGAGCCTGGTCAGCACCAGCTTCAAGCCGCGCCCATTGATGATCGGCAACCCGTATGAGCGTGAAGCGCGTCCGCTGATCGACTTCAGCCTGATGAAGCCGAAAACCGATCCGGCAGTTGTTCAAAAGTAGATTCATTCAGGGGCCGTTTTCGGCCCCTTTTGCTATATCCCTGCGCAACACTTCCCCGCTACGCACCGTCAAGTTGAGCCTGGACTGGAGGCTCTAACATGATCATTCCCATTTGAGCAAATCGGCGGATAATGTCATTTCGACATTGGTTCACGGACGAAAGGCCCCCGCTACACGTAATGGGAGACACCCATGAAACGTACAACCCTGATCCTCGCCAGCCTGTTGGTGTTCAGTTCAGCCACAGCCTTTGCAGAACATGGTGGCGAACGCATGCGGTACTACTACGAGCGTTTGCATCTAGCCCAACAGAAGGCTAATGGTTTCGAGATCAAAAACATCGAACTGCCAGTACCCAGCGATCCGACCGCACAAATGACCGAGTCCTATAAACCGAAGTAATTCAAGCCAGCCGGGCGTCCTGACGGGCGCCTTTTTTATGCCTGATCGAAACATTCATGCGCGCTTAAAGACTCTTGGTCCAGAACAGCATGCGGCCATGGGCCGGGTCGAACATGCCAGCGGCAAAACCAAACTTGCTGTAAGAGGCTTGCGCGACCGCATTGCCTTCGAGGACTTCCAGGGTGATCTTGCAGCAGCCACGCTGACGGGCAATGTCTTCAACTTTTTGCAGCATCTTTTGGCTCAGCCCCAGGCCGCGAAACTGCGGCACCACCGACACGTCATGCACGTTGACCAGCGGCCGGCAGGCAAAAGTCGAAAAACCTTCGAAGCAATTGACCAGCCCGGCCGGCGCGCCGTCGACAAAGGCCAACACACTGAAGGCGTGGGGACGTTTGGCCAGCTCCCCCGGCAATTGCAGCAGAATATCCTCGGGCAACGCATGCCCGCCGCCCATCGGGTCTTGCGCATAGGCATTGAGCACCACGCCAATCGCCTCGGCGTGCACCGGGTTGGTGTAGCTGGCCTGAAGTACAAGAATGTCTGCGGATTCCCTTCCCATCGTTGCTATCCCATCGTGGTCCCGGCGCGTCGCTCGCGCCGCAAAGTCGAAGGACATTATCGTGAGTCGCCATCGCCGACAACCTGATCCTGCCTCAAACACCCCAGATCAGCGTCTCGGTCCATCCCAACTCGGCAAAATCCGCCGCCCTCAGACCCGACTCACCGGCGCAGAAAAACTCGTCCAGTTGCGGCGGTGCGACCGAGGTGCCGCTGAGCATGGCGTGGACCTGGCCGCGATGATGAAGCTGGTGTTCGAACAGATGGGACAGCAGGCGTAAACGGCTGTCGTGTTGCGGTGTGTCCCGGGCGATGGTCACGATTCGCCCGAGGTCGGCGTCGCGCAACTGCTCGCAATAAGCGATCAATCGATTGTCCACCAGTGATTGCTCGCGCTTGAGATCAGTGCCGACGGTGAACGGCTGGTCTTTTTTGAAGAATACGTAGCAATCGGGATGCGGATCGTCGCCGCGCAACTCGCGCTCCAGCGCATCCACGTAAAACCAGTCGCAGGTCAGGATGTGATTAAGGGTGGCGATCAGGCTGGGAAAGAAGCTGACGCGTGGTGCTGACAGTTCGGCCGGACTCAACTGGCTCCAGGCCTTGGCGAGTCGGTCATTGGCCCAGGCGTTCTGATAAGCCATGGTCAGCAAATGATGAGACAGGGGCTGATTCATGTTCGCGGCTCCCGGAAACTAGGCTTCAGCGAAACGTTGCAGCTGCATTTCCTGTAAACGGCTTAATGTACGGCGGAACGGGAATTCCAGGTAACCCTCGGTGTACAAGGCCTCCATCGGCACTTGCGCCTCGAGGTACAGCGGCACTTTACGGTCGTAGCACTCGTCCACTAGCGCGATGAAACGCCGCACGCCATCGTCGTGCACCGACAGTTGCGGCAGCTCGCGGTCTCCCGCAACGACGTGTTCGGCAGCGTCTTCGGTGCCTCGGGCAATGCGCCCTTCACGTTTTTGTGCGCTGAGGTTTGGCACCTCACTCAATAGAATAGCGCTGTAGGTGTCGCACAGGGCCATGAAGTCCAGGGCCGAAAAGGGTTGCTCGCACAGGTCGGCATAACGACACCACAGCACGCTATTGCTGGCCTGCACGGTATTGACTTGACGGTAGCCGACCGTGACCGGCTTGCTGGACGCGGACTGGCCGACGGTCAGCGCCTTGAACACGTCGCCGAGCGCGTCGGGATGCGCGGCATCGCTCACCCAGTAACGCTGCAACGCAGCACCCGGGTGCAGACGGTGGTCTTCGCTGCCCTCCACGGCGATCACCTGCATATGCTGCTTGATTGCCTCGATGGCGGGCACAAAGCGGTCGCGATTGAAGCCATCGGCGTAGAGCTGATCCGGCGGCTGGTTGGAGGTACACACCACCACCACGCCTTGCTCGAACATCACCTGAAACAAGCGCCCGAGAATGATCGCGTCACCGATGTCGTTGACGAACAGCTCGTCAAAACACAGCACGCGCACTTCCTCGCTCAACTCCCGCGCCAACGCCTTCAACGGGTCGGCGGTGCCGGTCAGTTGAAACGAGCGCTGGTGCACCCAGCCCATGAAATGGTGGAAATGTTGACGTCGGGCCGGCACGCGCAGGGTTTGGTAGAACTGATCCATCAACCAGGTCTTGCCTCGCCCGACCGGTCCCCACAGGTAAACGCCCGTGACCGGCGTTCGACCTTCATGCAAGGCTTCGTGGCATTTTTGCAGCGCCCACACGGCGTGCTCCTGGGCTTCGTCCTGGACGAAGCCCTTATGCTCGATGGCGTGTTGCCAGGCGCTTAATGGGGAGTCGACATTCATGCGCGGGAGTATGCCATGCCGCTGGGTGACAGCGAGACGTCCAGCCGAGTGATCTTGCCCTGTTCGTTGAGGGGGCCGGTGGTCGCCCCGTTTGACCCCTTAGGGAAAAGCGTATTGACGGCAAAAATTGCAGGCATCATATTTAATACATGTCGCTAGACATTTAAATTCAATCCCGGCGTCTTTCCTCAGGAGTCACCCCATGCATTACAAAGTCTTCGGCCGCAAAACCGGCTTGCGGGTTTCGGAACTGGCGCTGGGCGCCGGCAATTTCGGCACCGGTTGGGGTCATGGCGCAGAGCGTGACGAAGCCAAGCGTATTTTCGATGGCTACCTGGAGGCCGGCGGCAACTTTATCGACACAGCCAACGGCTATCAGGCCGGCCAGTCGGAAGCGATGCTCAGCGAGTTCATTGCCGCCGAACGTGACCGGTTGGTGGTCGCGACCAAATTCACCATGGGGACTACACCGGCCGCCGGCATTTCCCACACCGGCAACAGCCGCAAGAACATGGTGCGCGCCGTCGAGGAAAGCCTGAAACGGTTGAACACTGATCACATCGATCTGTTCTGGGCGCACATCAGCGATGGCGTGACGCCCATGGAAGAGATCCTTCGTGGCTTCGACGACCTGGTGCGTGCCGGCAAGATTCACTACGCAGGCCTGTCGAACTTCCCGGCCTGGCGCATCGCCCGCGCCGACGTACTGGCCGAAGTGCGCGGTTTTGCGCCGATAGTCGCGATTCAGACCGAATATAGCCTGGCCGAACGCACCGCTGAGCGGGAATTGTTGCCGATGGCGCAAGCACTGGGGCTGGCCGCCACGTTGTGGTCACCGCTGGGCGGCGGTTTTCTCACCGGCAAATACCGCACCAGTGATGAGAACAACCGCGCGACGAAACTTGGCATGCTGATTCACAGCGAAAAAAGCGCCCATGAAACAGCCCTGCTCGACACCTTGCTCGCGGTGGCGGCGGAGCTTGAAACCACGCCGACTCACGTGGCCATTGCCTGGTTGCGGGAAAAAGCCAAACGCTCGACGACGGCGCTGATTCCGATTCTGGGCTCGCGCACCCGTGAACAACTGGATGCGACGCTGGGGGCTCTGGCTGTGCAGATGAATGCCGAGCAGTTATCACGACTCGATGGGGTCAGCGATGTGGCGAAGGGTGTTCCACATGAAATAATTGCCGGGTCGGTTGCGCGGTATACCGGGGCTGAAACCCTCCATTTACCTATCGTCCCAGCGGCCTGATACACATCAAAAACTGTGGCAGTGAGCCTGCTCGCGATAGCGACATTCAGCATCTTTGTCGAATGTGCTGGCCTCATCGCGAGCAGGCTCGCTCCCACGGTTTTGCAGTGTTGTACCCCGATGGACTACCACCCCTATGGCATCAGCTTGTTGACGATCACTCGCTCAACCCTGTGCTTGTCATAAGGCGGATAGCGAACTCCAGGGTCGATCGCGGTGCTGTGATGAAGCACACCGCGCGCATTGGTAAAGGCCTCGAATCCCCAGCGCCCGTGATACTTGCCCATACCGGAATTGCCCACCCCGCCGAATGGAAGCTCGGGAAACAGCGGATGGATCGCGCAGTCATTGACCTCCGCGTCGCCGGAGCGTGTGAACGCCAAAATCTCGTTCACTACATCATCGTCCTCGGAAAATATGTACACGCCCAGTGGGCTAGGCCGGTCGTTGATCCACTGGATAACGGCGCCGATCGAATCAATCTCAAGCACCGGCAGGATAGGGCCGAAGACCTCTTCCTGCATGATGGGCGAATCCACCGCAACATCGACCAGCACAGTCGGTGAGATGTACAACTCGTCAGGGTCAGTCTGGCCGCCAGCGACAGCCGTGCCGCTGGCGAGCAACGCCGCCAGACGTTCGAAGTTGCGACGGTTGATCACGCGTCCGTAGTCTGGACTCTGCTTCGGATCATCACCATAGAACTCGCGGATCGTGTCCTTCATGTGCTGCACGAATTCGTCCTTGACCTGCGGCCAGACCAGCACATGATCGGGCGCGGTACAGATGTGGCCGGAATTGGCAAAGCGCCCGTAGGCGATACGCCGTGCAGCAACCTTCAAATTGGCCGAGGAATGGACGATGGCAGGGTTTTTGCCGCCCAGTTCCAGCACGCAGGGGGTCAGGTTTTTCGCGGCGGCCTGATGCACAATCTTGCCCACCGATGGGCTGCCGGTGAAGAAAATCATGTCCCACTGGTGTGCCAGCAAAGCCGAGGTCTCGGAGACAGCCCCCTCTACGACCGCGACCACGCGCGGATCGAAATACATTGGCACCAGGCGTGCCACAGCGCTGGCACAGTGAGCCGCAACCTCCGACGGTTTCAGCACCGCCGTGTTGCCGGCGGCCAGCGCTGCCACCAAAGGGCCGAAGAGCAACATGAGCGGTTCATTCCACGCACCGATGATCAACGCAACGCCCAGCGGATCGCGATGTACGCGGATATAGCCAGGTTCGAACACCACAGGCATCGGCTCGTGCAGCGGCTCCATCCATGACTCGATGTGCTGCAGGGCGTAAGCCGCCTCCTTCGCGCAGTAGTTCACATCCATCAGGTCGGCATCGTTGACGTTGCGGCGCAAGTCCTTCCAGAGTGCGTCGCACAACTCGTCGTGATGGTCGGTGAACAAGGCCTTGACCGCTTCGAGCTGGGTCTTGCGCCACGCCAGCGAGCGCGTATGGCCCTCAAGGAAGTAAGCACGCTGATCAGCGACAAGCGATGAATAATCCGGTATCGACATGGTGAATTTACTCCCGGGAATGTGGCGCGCGATCCTTGTCGCTGGCGCCTGTATCCAGTGACTTACATCGCTCAGATGCGCACTGAAATCTCGCCATCCTGCTCGCGAACTTCGTAAGTGGGCAGCGCTAACGTCGAAGGACCGCGCTGCACCGCGCCGGTGGTGATATCGAACCGGGAGCCGTCACAAGGGCACATGAGCGTCGTGCCGGTGAGGATGCCGGCCGATAGCTGGCAGCCGTCGTGCGGGCACATGTCGTCGAAGGCAAACAGTTGTGAGCCGATACGGGCGACGGATACGCGCGTCTTGCGATCTTCCAGGTAGAACGGGGTAACCAACTGGCCAGTCAATCGGGAAGACGGGCCCAATGGGCAGTAGTTGACCTTCGAGCTCGGCATGTTCGGCTCCTGTGCGTGAACCTTCGATTCAGTACGGATACTCAGGGATCACTTCGTAATCGGGCTTGTTGAACCGCAGTGCGCCGGGCGCCTGCGCCGGCACAGCGGGCTTGAACGGCATGATGGGTGTCAGGCGCTTGTACCCGGAGCCGACCGAAGGCCTCGGGTCGGTGTCGCCCTTGTTCGGCCAGAACGACATGGCCCGCTCCGCCAACGCCAAAATGGTGAGCGACGGATTGACTCCCGGGTTGGCCGGCAGGACGCTGCCGTCCATGACGTGCAAACCCTCGTAGCCGAAAACCCGCTGGTAGGGGTCGACCACACCCTTGTCGCTCGAGGCGCCGATCGGAATGCCACCGATAAAGTGTGCCGAGGCCGTCCGATTGATGACCTCAAAGTCCAGTGCCGCCTCGCGTCCGCCCATCTTGGCGGCAAGACGTTTTCCGAATTCGTCGGCCGTCGCAATGTGCGTGGGGGGTGCCGCGCCGGCGCCGTGACGGCTGCGCAGGATGCCATCCTTGAAGTACAAATCGAGGGAATTGTCAGAGGTCTGCATGCACAACAGGGTGAGCGAACGCTCCGACCAGTGCCGCGCGTCGAACGTCTGGCCGAGTGTCTGAAGCGGGTGCTCCACAAGGTGCTTGAGCCATGCTTCCGTCGGATGATTTTGTGGGCCGGAAGCATAGTAGGTGGTGGCGAGCGTAAAAAAGTCGCTGCCCACACCATAGGAGACAGGCTCGATGCTGGTGTTGGCATCTGGCCAGACGCCGGAGGTGATGGACACGCTGCCAGGGGAAATGATGAAACGGTCTGGGTCCTTCTTCCAGTCACGGTAGGGACGGGTAACTACAATGAGTGCCTCGGAATTGGTCCGGGCCAGTTTCCCGAGTTGATTCGACAGTCCGGTTAGCTTGTCGGCATCGCGCATGTGGTGCAGCAGCCGTGCCGAGCCGTAAGCGTGTGCGGAGACCACCACCTCTCGGGCCGTGTAACGATGGCGATCGATGTGTGCGACGCGCTGCATCCAGCCCGGGTGGGTGGTGAGCACTTCATAGCCGCCGCCTTCGAGTGGCGTCAGTTCGGTGACTTCGTGTAGATCATGAATGACGCAGCCATTCTTTTCCGCAAGGTAAAGGTAGTTCTCCGTCAGCTTGTTCTTGGCCCCGCGGCCGCAGCCGACCATGCAGTTGCCGCAGTTCACGCAACCGGTGCGGCGCGGTCCGGCGCCGCCGAAAAAAGGATCGTCGACTTCGACGCCCGGGGTGCCGAAGAAAGTCGCGACAGGCGCCTTGTTATAGGTATTACCATGGCCCATATCGGTGGCCACTTCGCGCATCAACCGGTCCTTGTCACTGTCCATGTAGGGGACGCGGGTCACGCCCATCATGCGTTGGGCCTGATCGTAGTACGCCGGCAACTCGTCGTACCAGTCGGTGATGTAGGACCATTCCGGTGCGGCGAAGAACTTCTTCGGCGGCACGTAGAGGGTGCTGCCGTATACGTGCGAGCCGCCGCCGACGCCGGCGCCGTGGAGGACCAGCACGTCGTCGAGGAACGTCAGGCGCTGTAAGCCGTACATTTGCGCTTCAGGCTGCCAGAGGTAATTACGGACATCCCAGTTGTTCTTGGGGATCGCGCTGTCAGGCCAGCGCCGTCCTGCCTCCATCACGCCGACCCGGTAGCCTTTTTCAGTCGCGCGCAAGGCGGCAACGCTGCCGCCGAACCCGGAACCGATCACAATCAAGTCGTAGTCAAAGTCAGACATGGCAGCACCTCATTCAGGCCTGATTGGTGAGCTTAGACTCGATTGGATAAATGGGTTAAATAAACCAGAAAAAGAACACTTAGCGGTCGACTTTGTGTTTTGCCGCATACAAACACAGCATTTCCATCGCCAATGTTGCCGCCGCCAGTGAGGTAATGTCCGCGTGGTCATAGGCCGGTGCGACTTCGACCACGTCCATGCCCACCAGATTGATCCCGCGTAATCCGCCCAAAATCTCCAGCGCCTGCACGGTGCTCAAGCCACCGCAAACCGGAGTCCCGGTACCAGGCGCAAATGCCGGGTCGAGACAATCGATATCAAACGTCAGGTACACCGGGTTATCCCCTACCCTCGCCCGGATCGCCTCGACAATCGTCTCACAGCCTTGGCGATGCACCTGACGCGCGTCCAGCACCTGGAATCCCTGGTGATCGTCATTGGTGGTGCGCAAACCGATCTGCACCGAACGCGACGGATCCACCAGCCCTTCCTTGGCCGCGTGCCAGAACATGGTGCCGTGGTCGACCCGTTTACCGTCCTCGTCCGGCCAAGTATCGCTGTGGGCGTCGAAGTGGATCAGCGACAACGGACCATGTTTGCGCGCATGGGCCTTGAGCAGCGGATAGGTAATAAAGTGGTCGCCGCCGAACGTCAGCATCGCGCTGCCGCTGTTCAGGATGTGCTCGGCGTGGGCCTCGATACTTTCCGGCACCGTGTGTGGCGAACCGTAATCGAAGTCGCAATCACCGTAGTCGATGACGGCCAGGTGATCGAACGGATCAAACGTCCATGGCCAGTGGCGCTCCCAGGCAATCCCGGTGGACGCGGCGCGAATCCCCCGTGGTCCAAAACGTGCGCCGGGGCGGTTGCTCGTGGCGGTGTCAAACGGGACACCGCTGACCGCGACGTCGACACCGCGCAAGTCGCGACTGTAGCGACGGCGCATGAAACTGGTGATGCCGGCGTAGGTGCTTTCGGCGGCAGTGCCATAGAGGCTGTCGCGGGTCATGGCTTGATCGTTTTGCATCGGGACGTCCATGGTGATCTCCTTTTTAATTATTGTTGACTACGGAAGGTGGTCCACAGGCGCGTGCGCGACCGCATGTCCTTGAGGCTCATGCTCTGGTCGGCGTACAGGCGTGCACGCATATCGGGCAGTGGAAAGATGTCCGGGTCGGTGCGCACGGCTTCATCCACCAGCGGGGTGGCCGCCTGGTTGGCCGTGGCGAAGAACAGCGTATTGGTCAGCGCCGCGACGGATTCGGGGCGCAACATGAACTCGATAAAGGCCCGGGCTTCTTCGGGGTGCTGTGCATCCTTGGGGATCGCCAGGTTGTCCTGCCAGACCAGCGTGCCCTCCTTGGGAATCCGGTACGCCACCTCAAAAGGCTTGTTGGCCTTGCGCGCCTGATCAGCGGCCATGCTGGCGTCACCGTTGTAGGTCAGCGCCAGGCAAACGCTGCCATTGGCCAGATCGCTGATCTGCCGCCCGGTGGCGACGTACAGCACATTGGGCTGCAACTGGTGCAACAACGCCTCGGCGGCGGTCAGATCAGCCTTGTCGTTGCTGTAAGGATCTTTACCCAGATAATGTAGCGCCAGGCCGATGACTTCTTGCGGCGAATCGAGAATCGCGATGCCGCAGTCTTTCAGCTTGCTGGCGTATTCCGGTTTGAACAGTAGATCGAGGCTGTTAAGTGGCACATTCGGCAGGCGTTTCTGCACCGCTTCGACGTTCATCCCCAAACCCAGCGTGCCCCAGGTATACGGCACGCCATAGCGATTGCCGGGATCAACGGCGGCCAGTTTTTCCAGCAGATCCGGGTCAAGGTTGGCGTAACCCTTGAGCCCTTCGTGGGGGATTTCCTTCAGCGCACCGACTGCCAGCCCACGGGCCAACACGCTTGAGGATGGCACCACCACGTCATACCCACTGCCGCCTGTGAGCAGTTTGGTTTCCAGCACTTCCGAAGAGTCGAACGTGTCGTAGCGCACGTGAATCCCGGTTTCCTTTTCGAACTGCTGCAAGGTTTCGGGCGCCACGTAATCGGCCCAACTGTAGAGGTTGACGATCTTTTCCTGCGCCTGAGCCGACACAGCCATGGCGAGGAACAACGCGGGGAAACACAGCTTGAACATGGGAGCCATGACGAACACCTGACCAGAGGAAGTGGTTGCAGGTTGCGCGCTCGGTTACATTGGCGAAATATCAAGTTTGTTAACCTGACTTTATGGCGGAGTAATGTTTGATGCTCGGGCAACTTCACGACCTCGACCTGCAACTGCTGCGCCTGTTTGTGCGCGTAGTCGAGTGCGGCGGTTTCAGCGCGGCCCAAGGTGAGTTGGGCTTGAGCCAATCGAGCATCAGCCAGCAAATGGCCAAGCTCGAAACCCGCCTCGGCTATCGCTTGTGCAGTCGCGGCAAGGGCGGGTTCAAGATCACGCCCAAAGGCGAACAGCTGTTGACCGCGACGCGCGGGCTGTTTGAGTCCATCGAAGCGTTTCGTCATCAATCCAACGGCGTGGCGGGCAGATTGATAGGCGAAGTGCGCCTGGGGCTGTCCGAAGCCCTTGATCAATCGGTGCTGCAACGGGTGGCGGACGCGATACGGCGCTTTCGTGAGCGGGACGAATCGGTGCGCATCGAATTGATCAGTGCCATGCCCGGCGAAATGGAACGCTTGCTGCTGCAGCAGCGACTGGACCTGGCCATCGGCTATTTCTCCCAGGTGCAGAGCGCGTTCGACTACCGCGAGCTGTTCACCGAAACCCAGCACCTGTATTGCGCGCCCGGTCATCCGCTGTTCACCGATGACGCGCCGAACGACGAAGCGCTGCAAGCCTGCGACCGGGTCGATCATCCCTACCGGTTTCTGCGCAGTGACGAACCGTTTCAAGGAAAACTGTGTTCGGCGCGCTCTGAGCAGGTCGAAGGCACCCTCGCCTTTATTCTGTCCGGCAAACACGTGGGGTATTTGCCCAATCACTTTGCCCACAGCTGGGAAGACAAAGGTTTGTTGCGCGCCGTGCGCCAGGGCGAAATGAGTTTTGAGGTCGCGTTCCATCTGGCGCGACATCGCGCTCAGGTGCCGGGGGATGCGCAAAAGGCGTTTGAGCAGGATTTGCTTGCTGCATTTACCTGAAAGTAAATGTGGCGAGGCGGCTGTGTATACGACCGCTGTATCGTTTGCCCTCAGTGCCCGCTGCTGGCATCCTGCGCCTCCATTTTCTGACCCGGCCCGCCTTTTGGCACGCAACCCACCATGACCGCCTCTGAAAAAGCCCCCGCTGCGCGTAATAACGACCTGATTTACGGCCTCAACGACCGACCGCACCTGACAGCCACCGTCTTCGCCGCCCTGCAACATGTGCTGGCCAGTTTTGTCGGCATCATTACGCCGACCCTGATCATGGGCGGCGCCCTCGGCCTGCAAAGCGAAATACCGTACCTGATCAGCATGGCGCTGTTCGTTTCGGGCCTGGGCACCTTTGTTCAAGCCCGACGGTTCGGCCCGGTCGGCTCTGGCTTGCTGTGTCTGCAAGGCACCAGTTTTTCGTTCATCAGTGTGATTCTCAGTGCCGGGTTCATGGTCAAGGCACGGGGCGGCGGCACCGATGAAATCCTCTCGACAATTTTTGGCGTGTGCTTTTTTGCGGCGTTCATTGAAGTGGCGCTCAGCCAGTTCATCGGCAAACTGCGGATGCTGATCACCCCAGTGGTCACCGGCACCATCATCACCTTGATGGGCTTGTCGCTGATCAAAGTGGCCATGACCGACATCGCCGGAGGCTTCGGCGCGCCGGACCTCGGCGCGGCCAGTCATTTGGCGCTGGCGGCCCTGGTGCTCGGCACCATCGTGCTGTTGAACCGGGTCGATGTGCCGTTTCTGCGCCTCGGCGCCATCGTGATCGGCCTGACCCTGGGCTATGTCGTGGCCTGGCTGATGGGCGACGTCAATTTCGCCAGCCTGCCCGACGTACCGCTGATGAGCGTGCCGCTGCCGTTCAAGTACGGCTTCAACTTCGACTGGGTCGCGTTTGTGCCGATCGCAGTTATTTTCCTCGTGTCGCCGCTGGAAGCCGCCGGAGACCTTACCGCCAATTCGATGATTTCCCGGCAACCGGTGAAAGGCCCGATCTACATTCGCCGGATCAAATCCGGCCTGCTCGCCGACGGCCTCAACTCCGCCATGGCCGCCGTGTTCAACAGCATGCCGATGGTCACGTTTGCGCAGAACAACGGCGTGATCCAGCTCACTGGCGTGGCCAGTCGTTACGTGGCGTTCTTCATCGCCGGTTTGCTGGTGCTGTTGGGGTTGTTCCCGATGATCGGCGCGGTGTTGCAACTGATGCCAAAACCGGTGCTTGGCGGCGCCGAACTGGTGATGTTCGGCACCGTGGCGGTGGCCGGGATCAAGATCCTCGCCGAAGCCGGCCTGCATCGACGCAATATGCTGATCGTGGCGATTTCCCTCGGCATGGGCCTGGGCGTAGCGACGGTGCCTGAGGTGTTGCGCGAGTTGCCACTGGCGCTGCACAACATTTTTGAATCGCCGATTACCGTCGGGGCGTTGTGCGCTATCGTGTTGAATATATTCCTGCCCGAGGAGTTCATCGAACTGGAAGAAGACGATTTCGATCCGCAAGCCTCGATCCTGCCGGTGATGGAAAACCCCGATGTGCCGGCCAAGGCTGAACCTGCAATGCCTGGGGCTGTCGCACAGTGGAACCGCTCGTAAGGAAACACATTAAGTGTGATCCCCACAGACCCCATGTGCGAGCCTGCTCGCGATATCGATTAGACATTCAACATTTTTGTCGACTGATCCACCGCTATCGCGAGCAGGCTCACTCCCACAAGGGGTTATGCGGTGAAGCGCACACCGGGCTTGGCGCGTTCATCCACCGTCAACTCAAACACATCCGGCCGCGCATAGTGCCCGACCACGTCGTAGTCATAGCGGGCGCGAACCAGATCGTCCGTGTCGATTTCAGCCGTCAGTAACCCAGGTCCATCGCGCAACGGCCCCGCCAGTACATCGCCCATCGGCCCGACTATCACACTGCCCCCGGCAATCAGAGGCCGATCCACCGGCCAGTTGGCAATCTCCACGGCCAAGGCGTGCGGTGAGTCCTGGACCTGACAGGCGCTGACCACAAAGCAGCGTCCTTCATGGGCGATGTGGCGCATGCTGACTTGCCACATCTCGCGCTCGTCCACCGTCGGCGCACACCACACCTCAATGCCTTTGGCGTACATCGCGGTGCGCAGCAGCGGCATCATGTTTTCCCAGCAAATCACCGCGCCGATTCGTCCGACCTGACTGTCGATGACCGGCAACGTCGAGCCATCGCCCTTGCCCCAGATCAGCCGTTCGGTGCCCGTGGGCATCAGTTTGCGGTGTTTGGCGATCAGTCCGGCCTGCGGGTCGAAATACAGTGCCGTGCAATGCAGCGTACTGCCCGCACGTTCAATCACACCGATCACCAGATTGGCCCCAGTCCGCGTCGACAACCCGGCCAGGGCTTCAGTCTCGACCCCTGGCACGTCAATGGCGTTGGCGAAATACCGGGCAAACGCTTCACGACCCTCCGGCAATCGATAACCCAGTTGCGTGCCAAACCCTTCGCCCTTGGGGTAACCGCCGAGCAAGGCTTCGGGCATCACCACCAATTGGGCTCCAGACTCGGCAATGGCGTTTTCCCAGGCAAGAATCTGCGCCAGGGTGTCGGCCTTGCCACCGGGCAAGGCGCCGATTTGCAGCGCGGCAACGATTGACTTGGGCATTGCGGTGACTCCATTGGCATCAGGTATTGCTCATTCTCCGACGCCGCAGGGTCATGAATAAAGCCCGACTCGCTGCTGAATGATATGAACAGCATGAATATCGCGCCGTCGACCTCAACCGGCTCAACGTCTTCGAAGCGCTGCATCAAGAGCCCACAGTGAGCCGGATGTAACATTTCTCGAGCGCCGTCCTCCCCCTCTTCAATGGGGGGGTTTAAACGATCAAACCACGTCATTTTCCTACCCCAGAACACAGATGCATCTGAACGCCAATAACAGGCGCAGGGGTATGACAATGATCAAGTTGCACGACACCTTACAACTACCGGATGTAGGACTGACCGGCTTCGAGACGCCGCTTAACGAAGTAGAGCGCGCCGTCCAGCATTCCGTGCACCAATTCGCCAAGAACGTTCTGCGCCCCATCGGCCAGGAGCTCGACAAAATGAGCGCCGACGATGTCTGCGCCCCCGGTTCACCGTTCTGGACGGTCTATCAGGAAGCCGCAAAGCTGGGACTTACCCCTGATTTCTTTTCCCAGTTCGAGCCCGACGTCGCGATTCGGCTGGAATCGCTGATTGGCGAAGAGATGGGTTGGGGCGATGCCGGCCTGGGCGTCTCGTTGGGCGCTGCGGGCTTCCCTTTGCAGATGGCAATCTCTGTCGGCAATCAGGAACTGGTGGAGCTGTGCACCGGCAAAGTCGGCTGCTGGATAATCACCCATCCGGACAAGGGCAGCGACATCATGGTCTACGACATGAAGCGCGAATGGCCCAAGGATCAGGTCGGTAACAAAGGCAGCCTCACCGCCAAAGTCGGCAAAGACAACATCGTCCTCAATGGCCAATGCTCGGCCTGGGTGTCCAACGGTGCAGTTGCTCAGATCGCGCTGGCGTACATCTCCGCCGATTACGGTGACGGCTATTTCGATGCCGACGGTCGGCCGTATGGTCTGGCGGTCATCATTCCGCTGGACCTGCCGGGCGTTTCCCGTGGCAAACCGCTGGACAAGATTGGCCAGCGCTCGCTGCCCCAAGGCGAGATTTACTTCGACAACGTCACCGTACCGCGCCGTTTTGCGGTCGCAGAGAAAGACCAGTACTACGGCAATCAATCGTCGGCGTGGTCCTACGCCGGCACGCACATGTCGCAGGTTTTCACCGGTGTCGCCCGCTCGGCTTTTGAGCTCGCCTTGCAGTATTGCCACGAGCGCAAACAGGGCGGCCAGTTACTGATTGACCATCAGCTGACCCGTTATCGCCTGGGCGACATGATGCGTCGTGTCGAATTGTCACGCAGTGTCGCGCGGCGCTCGCTGGCCTACGCCCGCCTTACCCCGTACACCCATCCTTACGCCACCGCCTCGGCCAAAGTGACCGTCACCGAAGAATGCATGAAGGTCGTAAGCGAAGCCCTGCAACTGTTCGGCGGCGCGGGTACTTCTCGCGAATACCCGATTGAAAAGATCTTTCGCGACGCCCGCTCGGCACTGATCGAAGACGGCGAGAACTACATCATCACGATGCGTGTTGGCTTGCTGTGCCAACAACTTTATGCCGAAGGCTGGTCGCAGCACTGACCTCGACACCCCATCCAGCAATACTCCAAAAACAAGAGAGCTCACAAAATGGCTAAATACCCTGTAGTAGTTTACGGCGCCAGCGGCTACACCGGCATGCTGACAATGGATTGGTTGATTGACCAAAACATCCCGTTCACAGCCGTGGCCCGAAACGCCAAGCGCGCGCAAGAAATGATGGCGCAACGCGTGGTTCGTCTGGAATCGGCCACCTACGAAATCATCGAAGCCGACCACACCGTTGAAGCACTCACCCACGCCTTCAAAGGCGCCAAGGTCGTTTGCAACACCGTCGGCCCATTCGTCCACTTCGGTCTGACCACCGTTGAAGCAGCACTCAAGGCGGGTTGCCATCACCTCGACACCACCGGGGAACAGGGCTACATGCGCCAGGTCCGTGAGCAGTTCGGCGAGCTGTATGCGCAGGCCGGTCTGGTGGTGTCACCCTCGCTGTCCTACATGTACACCTACGCTGAAATCGCCGCCGAACTGGCCCTGGAACACCCGGGCATCGACGCGCTGGAAACCTCGACACTCTGCCGTGGCCCGCGTGGCGGAGCAGCCGGTGTCACCGTCGGTTCGACCGCATCGATTTTCGAGCTGTTTCGCTCCGAACAATGCTACCTGTGGGAGAAAAAGCTCGTACCGCACGCGATGGGCACGTCCTTCAACATCGCCTCGCCTGACTTCTTGACCCCGGTCTTCGCCTTGCCATGGGGCGGCACGTCGCTGCCGGTGTATTTCGAAAATGACCCACGGGTGCGTTCCTGCGTTTCTTGCGTTGGCTTCTACGACAACGACGTCATGAAAATGGTGCATGCCGTGGGCCAGAAGTGGGAGTCAGAGTACAAGTTTCTGCCACCCGAACAGCAGGACGCCGTCATCCAGCAATTGGTCCAGTCGACCACGCCGACCATGCCACCGCGCGAACGTACCACCATTACGCGCATGGTCGATACCGCCATCGGCCGCGGCCAGCTCTCTGCAGTACGCGCCACTGTTCACGGCGCCACCGCTTACATCGCCACCGGCGCCTTGCAGACTGCAGCGGCGATCAAACTGATCGATGGCGACACCAACAAGGTCGGTTTCGTTTCCGGCTCCAAAGCCTTCGGTCATCGCTACCTGTTGGGCTTCCTCGAAGAACGCGGTCTGGCGCGCGCCACCGTTACCCAGCTCTGATCCGGAGTACAGGAACCGAAATGGCAATTATCGATTTTTATGACCGCGGGTGGCGCATAGATCCCGCCGCCATCGCCTACATCCAGGGCGAGCGTGCCTTTACCTTCCATGAAATCGGCGAATTGTCCTGCCGCATCGCCAACGCCCTGCTGGCACTGGACCTGCCGAAGGAAACCAAAGGCGCGATCTGGGCCGGCAATGACGTCACGGCGTGGGCCTGCACCCTGGGGCTGTGGCGCGCGAACATGACGTGGATTCCGGTCAACGGGCGCAATGCCGTCCAGGAAAACACCGACATTCTCGACGCGTTCGATTGTGACGTGATGTTCTACCAGCACGAATTCGCAGCAGCGATGGCCGACATCCGGCCTGCACTGCCGAAGATCAAGCACTGGATCTGCATCGACGCCACCGACGGCGATACACCGTCGCTGGACACCTGGACCGCAGGCCAGCCGTCGACGCGTCCGGAAGTCGCCTATGACATGGACGACGTGGTCATGCTCTCGCCCACCGGCGGCACCACCGGCAAGCCCAAAGGCGTGATGAATACGCATCGCAGTGCGCAAACCTTCATTGCGCACTTCATGCTCGCGTGTGCTTATCGCGACGGGCTTAAACCGGTGAATATGGCCGCCGCGCCAATGACCCACACCGCAGGTCTGCTGGCAGTGCCCTGCACCGCGCAAGGTGGCACGGTAGTCGTGCTTCCAAAACCTGATCCAGCGTTGATGCTGACATCCATTGCACAACACAAGGTCAGCGAATTCTTTCTGCCGCCGACGGTGATTTACAAGCTGCTGGAAATCCCCGGCATCGAAAAGGTCGACTTCTCCTCGGTGAAATACCTGCTGTACGGCGCCGCGCCGATGTCAGTCGAGAAGCTGAAAAAGGCCATCGAAATCTTCGGTCCGATCATGGCCGGTGGTTATGGTCAGACCGAGGCCCCGGCGAGCATCGCCAACCTGCGCCCGGACGAGTATCTGGTAAACGGTGAACTGGCCAGTGACAGCCGTCTGTCCTCGGTCGGCCGCCCCAACCCGCTGATTCGGGTCGAAATGATGAACGATGCCGGGCAGATTCTGGACCGGGGTGAAACCGGTGAAATTTGCGTGCAGGGCGACCTGATCATGAAGGGCTATTACAAACAGCCGGAAGTGACCGCGCAAACCATCGTCGGCGGTTGGCTGCACACCGGCGACATCGGCCATATCGACAGCGAAGGCTACCTGCACCTGACTGATCGCAAGAAAGACATGATCATCACCGGTGGCTTCAACGTCTATCCGAGTGAAGTCGAGCAAGTCTTGTGGAGCCACACGGCTGTACAGGACTGCGCCGTGATCGGCGTGCCCGACGAGAAATGGGGCGAGGCGGTCAAGGCAGTGGTTGAACTCAACCCCGGCCATACCGTTACGTCGCAGGAACTCATCGATCTGTGCAAATCCCGGCTGGGTGGCGTCATGGCACCCAAAACCGTGGACTTCGTTGACAGTTTGCCACGCAGCCCGGTGGGCAAGGTTCTGAAGAAAGACCTGCGTGCCCGCTACTGGGACGGCGCGCAACGCCAGATCTGATTCACCGCCCCTCGCCCCCACCATCGTAAAACGGCGCCGCAGTCATGCGGCGTCCGTCAGGAGAGTTGCATGAGCACTATCTACATTGCCGGCATCGCGATGACAGTTTTCGGCCGTCATCTGGAGCGCAGCCTCGACGACCTCGCGCGCGAAGCGCTGGAAGGCGCACTGAAAGACGCCAACTGCAGCCGCCAGGACTTGGGCATCGCGTTTTATGCCGGGATGACCAACGGCCCGCTGCAAGGCCAGATTTCCATCCCGGGCCAGGTCGTGTTCAGCAAGATCGGCATTGAGGGCATTGCGGTCTACAACGTGGAAAACGCCTGCGCCTCTGGCAGCTCGGCGTTCAACCTAGCCGTGCAAAGCCTCCAGGCTGGCACGACCGATGTCGCTCTGGCGCTGGGCGCCGAAAAAATGAACATTCCCGACAAAGCGAAGGCCTTCCAGATTTTCGAAGGCGGATGGGACGTCTCTCGCGTTGAGGATAACTACCAGACGCTGGTCAAAATGGGTGAAGGCGTCGAGATTCCCGAAGGTTCGGAGTCGGACAAACCCTACAGCAGGTTCATGGCAATCTATGCCGCCATGTGCCGCTATCACATGAAAACCTACGGCACCACGCAACGGCAGATCGCGGCGGTCTCGGCCAAGAACCATACCCATTCGGTGCACAACGCGTTTTCGCAGTTTCGCAAGCCGTTCACCATCGAAGAAATCCTCGCAGCACCACCGATCACCTACCCGATCACCTTGCCGATGTGTGCACCACTTTCCGATGGCGCCGCGGCGGCAATCCTCTGCACCGAGGAAGGCCTCAAACGTATCGGCGCGGATCGCAGTCGCTGCATCAAGGTGGCGGCCAGCGTGATCCGCAGTTTCAGCCATCGTCGCCTCGATCAGCCAGAGCTGAACATCGCGCGACGTGCAGCCGACCACGCTTATGACCTCGCAGGGCTGAGCCCGGACGATATCGATGTCGCCGAAGTGCATGACGCCTCGGCCATGGGCGAAATCATCCAGGTCGAAAACTTGCGCCTGGCCGAACCCGGCATGGGCGGACCGTGCGCCGAACGCGGCGACTTCACGCTCGGCGGACGCATTCCGGTCAACACCTCTGGCGGTCTCGAATCCAAGGGCCATCCCCTCGGTGCTACCGGCATCGGGCAGATTTGCGAGCTGGTCACGCAACTGCGCGGTGAGGCCGGCAAACGCCAGGTCGAAGGCGCGCGCCACGGCATTCAGGAAAATGGTGGCGGATTGCAGGGCATCGAAGAAGCCGCTGTCGCCATTCACATTCTCAGTAAATAGGTCCCCTGCTTTTCGATTGGCGATGGCAGGCGAAACATCAAAACAAGAAGGATAAAAAGACATGTTTCAAAACAAAGTGGTGGTCATCACCGGCGCAGGTTCCGGTATTGGTCGGGAGTTGGCAATTCAACTGGCAGAGGCCGGTGCGCGTCTCGCCCTGTCCGACATCAATCGTGCCGGTCTCGACGAAACCCTGCGGCGCCTGCCCGCCGGTAGCAACGCCAATAGTTATTTACTGGACGTGGCGTCATGGGACGCGTTTCAAGCCCATGCCGACGAGGTCAAACGCGATTTCGGCACCGTGCATTACGTCATTAACAATGCGGGTGCCACCGTCGTGGGTACGGTCGCCAACACCTCCATTGAAGAGTACGAATGGCAACTGGGCATCAACCTGTGGGGCGTCCTCTACGGCACCAAGGCGTTTTTGCCAATGATGCTGGAGCAGCGCGAAGGTTGCGTCGTCAACATTTCGAGCATTTTTGGACTGCTGGGCTATCCGGTGCAAAGCGCCTACAACATGTCGAAATTTGCCATTCGCGGCCTGACCGAATGCCTGTGGTCGGAACTGGAAAACACCGGCGTACGCGCGGTGTGCGTGCATCCGGGCGGGATCAAAACCAACATCGAAAAAGCCAGCCGCCGCTGCAAGGCCGCCGGAGTGGAAGAAGAAAAGTTCGCCACCCTCGCCGCCGGCATGCTGCTGACCCCTGCCGAGGAGTGTGCCGCCGACATCATCAAAGGCCTGCGCAGAGGCTCGAAACGCATCATGACCGGGAACAAGTCGAGAACCGTGTTCTGGGTGAGTCGACTGTTCCCGAACAGCTATCCGAAACTGCTCAAACTGATGGCTTGAGGAATCGAATCATGCAAACCAAATACTCCAATGGACTGTTCAAGTCCGCCGCTTGCTTCAACGTACTTGCCGGCCTGCCAATGCTGATAGCCCTGCGTCCGGTTGCCGATCTGATGGGACTGGAGATCACGCCGACGTCTGCCCTGTTCATTCAAATCACCATGGGACTGGTGGTTATGTTTGGTTGGGCATACTGGATGGTCAGCCGCGATCCGGTTCGTTTCAGGCCCTACATCGTGCTCGGGCTGCTCCTGAAAATCATGGTAGCCATCCTCGTAGTTGGGCATTGGCTGGCGGGCAGCATCCCTTTGCAACTGCCGGCCCTGGCATCGGGTGACATCCTCTTTGCGGTGTTGTTCTGGCGTTACTTGAGCGGCAGCCGACTGGCTGCGGCACAGCGCTGCTGATCATCCCCCTCGCCAATGGGGGGGTGGTAAATGCGCAGGCGATACAGGATGCCTCTAAACACCGTGAACACTCTCACCCCACAAGAGAACAACAAAAATGTTTTATGAAAACATCGATACCGCCTCGATCGACGCCGATGACCTGCCGTGGGTTCCCTTCACGCCTTACAGCGATGAAGTCTTCATCAAATACCTGAAGTGCGACCCGATTCGCGGCGAGACCATCACCCTGCTCAAGGCTCCGGCGGGCGTTCCTCTGGCCAAACATCATCATTCCGGCACGGTCGTCGTCTACACCATCAAGGGTGCCTGGAAATACCTGGAACACGATTGGATTTCGAAACAGGGCGGCGTGGTATTCGAAACCGCCGGCACCAGTCATACCCCGATCGGGTTGACTGAATATGGCGATGAAATCATCACCCTGAACATTACGGTGGGTGACCTGCTGTATTTCGACGACAACAACAACCTTGTCGCCATCGAAAACTGGAAATCCAGTGTCGAGCGTTATCTGGCGTTCTGCAAAGCCAATGATATCGAGCCCAAAGACATCACCAGCTTTTCGGTCTGATCAGCCTCCCAGTGTCGCAGGCGCCCGGTTTCGACCAGGTGGCTGTGTTGTTGCAATTACAAGAAAAAACGGAGACATCCATGTCCCAGAAGCTGCAACCCGCCGGGCGGTTCACATTAAAACTCTGCGCGCTGCTGGCCAGCTCGGTCGCCTCTGCACAAGACTCGCTGCCCTTCCCGCCGACGCCTTCGGCCAGTGACGCCCAACCGACGCTGCAAGCATCGAAGCATCAAAAACGCCAGCAGCAATCTCACTTGCCGGCCGACGCGCCGAATATCCTGGTGATCATGCTCGATGATGCCGGCTTCGCGCAGTCCGACACCGTCGGCGGTGCGATCCATACGCCGACCCTGAGCCGGGTTGCCGACAGCGGCGTGCGCTACAACGCCTTTCATACTGCCGCGATCAGCTCCGCCACCCGGGCCGCGTTGTTGACCGGACGCAATCACCATCGCGTCGGCAATGGCGTGATTGCCGAACTGGCCACCGACTGGGATGGCTACACCGGCAAGATTCCGAAAAGCTCGGCGACCATGGCCGAAGTGCTCAAGCAATACGGCTACAGCACCGCTGCGTTCGGCAAATGGCATAACACCCCGCCGATGGAAACGACGGCTGCCGGCCCATTCGATAGCTGGCCGACCGCCTACGGCTTCGAACATTTCTACGGTTTCCTGGCCGGCGAAACTTCCCAGTACGAGCCGCGCCTGTACCGCGACACCACGCCTATCGAACCACCGCGAGACCCGAAATATCACCTCAGTGAAGACTTGGCGAATCAAGCGGTGAACTGGCTGCAGGATCAAAAGACCTACGCACCGGACAAACCGTTTTTCATGTACTGGACACCGGGTGCCGTGCACGGCCCCCACCAGGTGAACGCGCAGTGGGCAGACAAATACAAAGGCAAGTTTGACGGTGGCTGGGATGCTTATCGCGCACAGACATTCGAGCGCCAGAAAGCCCTCGGGTTTATTCCGCAGGATGCCGTCCTCACGCCGCGCCCAGCGGAAATGCCCGCCTGGGACAGTTTGTCGGCTGAGCAGAAACAGTATCAGGCACGCTTGATGGAAGTGTATGCCGGCTTCATGGAACACGCCGACACTCAGGCCGGCAAGATCCTCGACGAGCTGGAACGTGAAGGGAAGCGCGACAACACGCTGATCTTCTATGTATTTGGCGACAACGGTGCTTCTGCCGAAGGCATGGAAGGCACGATCAATGAGTTGCTGGCACAGAACGGTATTCCTGTGCCCAAAGAGCAACAGCTGAAAGTCCTTAACGACATGTACGGTGGCCTGCCGGCGCTCGGCGGTCCAAAACTGGAAAGCATGTACAACTCGGCTTGGGCCTGGGCAGGTTCGGGGCCGTTTGTCGGCACCAAACTGGTCGCCGGGTACTTCGGTGGGACTCGCACGCCGCTGGCCATTTCCTGGCCGAAACAGATCAAGGCAGATGCCAAGGTTCGCGGTCAATTCCACCATGTGAACGACATCGCCCCGACCGTCTACGACGTGCTGTCGATCACGCCGCCCAAAGAGGTCAACGGTATCGCTCAAGACCCAATTGACGGTGTGAGCATGCGCTACACCTTCAATGACGCTCAGGTGAAATCGAAAAAACCGGCTCAATACTTCGAAGTGTTTGGCAGCCGCGGCGTTTACAAGGACGGCTGGATGGCTTCGGTGTTCGGCCCGCGCAAACCTTGGGTACAAGGTTTCGCCCAGTTCATGGGATGGAATCCTGAGAAGGATCAATGGTCGCTGTTCAATCTGCAAGATGATTACTCCCAGGCCAAAGACGTCGCCGCGGCCAACCCGGAAAAACTGGCTGAGCTGAAAGCGGAATTCGACGTGCAGGCCAAGGCCAACCATGTTTACCCGATTGGCGCGGGTCTGTACCCGTTCCTCAATCCGGCTGCACGGATTGCCACCACGCAGCACGAGTGGCACTTCAGCGATCGCATCCAGCGCTTCCCTGAGTTCGCCGCACCGAACCTGCGTAGCCAGAACAGCAAAGTTGTTGTCGACGCCGATGTTCCAGCCAGCGCCAGTGGCGTGCTGTATGCGTTGGGCGGTATTGGTGGCGGGGTCAGCTTGTATATGGATGACGGCTTCCTGGTTTACGAATACAACGACCTGGCCATTGCTCGCGTCAAACTCCGGTCCACCGAACGAGTACCCGCCGGCAAAGTCAGCATCGAAGTACTCACCACGATGTCGTCAGCCAAACTCGGTGCACCCGCCAACTTGAGCTTGCTGCTTAATGGGAAGGAAGTTGCCAAAGGCGTGACGCCGTTTACTCCGTCCTTGACGTTCACCGCGAGTGAAACCTTCGACGTGGCTGAAGACTTGGGATCGCCGGTCACCCTGGACTACTTCGAACGTGCGCCCTTTGCCTTTAATGGCAAGGTCAACGATGTTCACGTGACTTACTTGCCTTAACCCTCAGCGCTGCCCCCCAATCATGGGGGGCGGCCAACCTACGCTCACCCCCTAGCCTCTTGCATTGGAACCGCACCGATCCGCGACGCGGTCCGAACGTAGCCTGCCGACCATGCCTACCCACGAAACCCCGCCCCAGGGCTTGCACCTCATGGCCAAACCCGTCGGGCCGATCTGTAATCTCGATTGCAGTTACTGTTTCTATCTGGAAAAAGAACAGCTTTATCCTCCCCGAGAGCGCTTCAGCATGACCGATGACGTGTTGCGCTTATATGTGCAGCGCTACATCGACGCCCAGACCACCCCCGAAGTCGAATTCACCTGGCAAGGAGGCGAGCCGACGCTGCTCGGCCTGGATTTCTTTCAACGTGCGATCGCGTATCAACGTCAGTTCGCGGGGACGAAAGTCATTCGTAATACGCTGCAGACCAACGGCACCTTGCTCAGTGATGATTGGTGCGAGTTCCTGGCTCGCGAACGCTTCATGGTCGGGATCAGTCTCGACGGTCCACGTTTCGTCCACGACCTGTATCGCCCCGACAAGCGCGGCCGCTCAAGTTTCGACGAAGTCATGCGTGGGCTCGGACTGCTTAAACAACACGGCGTCGATTTCAATGTGCTGGTCACCGTGGCACGCGATGTCGCTCGATATCCCCTGGAAATCTACCGTTTCCTGAAAGCTGAAGGCGTCCGTCATATCCAGTTCAACCCAGTAGTAGAGCGCCAGCCGAGTGCGCCGCAGGTCAGTCGGGGCCTGCACTTTGCCGTCCCACCGGAGCTGCGTTTGCACGCGGTGCCAGAGCCCGCAGTGGTGACAGAACAAACCGTCGAGCCAGCGGCCTATGGTGATTTTCTTATCAAGGTTTTCGACGAGTGGGTGCGCCAGGACGTCGGTGAAGTTCACGTGATGAATTTTGAATGGGCGCTAGCCTCGTGGTGCCAGTTGCCCGCGTCGGTATGCCTGTTCAGCCCGCGCTGCGGCAAAGCGGCAATCGTGGAGCACGACGGCAATGTCTATTCCTGCGATCACTACATGTACCCCGAGTATCTGCTGGGGAATCTGAAGACCGATGACCCCTCCGTGCTACTCGCCTCCCCCGCACAACAAGCCTTTGGCGCGGCCAAGGAAGAGACCCTGCCGACGTACTGTCAGCAATGCGATTACCGCTTCGCCTGCCATGGCGAATGCCCGAAAAACCGTTTCATGAGTGCGCCGAATGGCGAGCCGGGCCTGAATTACCTGTGCCCGAGTTACAAGAAATACTTCCGCCACCTGACGCCCTACATGAATGCCATGGCCCAACTAGTGAGCCACAAGCAACCAGCGGCCTTGATCATGCAGGCGTTTTCCGGCCCGCTGATCGTGCCGCTGAATAAATAGCCCTTAGCCGGGAAAACGGTAGTCGCGGAACTGTTCGCGCAGCGTCATTTTCTGCAACTTGCCGGTGGCGGTATGCGGCAGCGCGTCGACGAAAGCCACGTCGTCAGGCAGCCACCACTTCGCCACGCGGCTTTCCAGAACTGTCAGTAACTCTTCTTTGCAAGCGGTCTTGCCGGGTTTGAGCACCACGACCAGCAACGGGCGCTCCTGCCATTTCGGATGAGGGATACCTATCACAGCGGCTTCAGCAACGGCTGAATGGCTGAGGGCGGCGTTTTCCAGGTCGATGGAGGAAATCCACTCACCGCCCGACTTGATCACATCCTTGGCGCGGTCGGTGATTTGCATGTAGCCATCACTGTCGATCGTTGCAATGTCACCCGTGTCGAGCCAGCCCTCGCCATCGAGAATCTGCCCACCTTCGCCGCCGTAATACTGGCTGGCAATCCACGGCCCCTTGACCAGCAATAGACCAGAAGCCTTGCCATCGCGCGGCAGTTCAGCGCCCTCTTCATCAACAATTTTCATCGACACACCGAACAACGCCCGCCCTTGTTTGGCCTGCAAGTCGAGCACTTCTTCGAGTGATGCATTGCGGTGTTTCGGCAACGGGATGCAGAGGGTTCCGAGCGGAGACATCTCTGTCATGCCCCACGCATGCAAGACACGGGCGTCAAAGAACGTTTCAAACGTCTCGACCTGACTGCGCGGTGCCGCAGCCCCACCGATGACCACCCGGTTCAGGCACAGCTCGGTCGCCGGTTGCAGCGCCTGTGCCTCGACATGTTGTTGCAACATCATCCACACCGTTGGCACGCCAAGCGCCAGGGTAACGCGTTCATCGCGCATCAACGAGTACAGGCTCTCGCCGTCCAGCGCAGCACCCGGCAGCACCAGTTTGGCGCCACACATCGCGGCGGCATAGGGCATGCCCCACGCATTGACATGGAACATCGGCACAACCAGCAACGCCGAATCCGCCGAAGACAAAGCAAAACCGTCCGAAGTACACAGCGCCAGCGAATGCAGGATCGATGAGCGGTGCGAATACAGCACGCCCTTCGGATTGCCGGTGGTGCCCGAGGTGTAACACATCGATGACGCGGTGCGCTCATCGAACTCCGGCCAGCTGAAATCACTGCTCTGTTCGGCGATCAGGTCTTCATAGCAGATCAGGTTGGGCACATTGATCGCCGGCATTTGCTCACGGTCACACAGGGCAATGAAGCCCTTGACGGTTTTCAGATGCGGTGCGATTTGCTCGACCAATGCCGCGAACGACAGATCGAACAGCAGATACTGATCCTCGGCGTGATTGGCGATGAACTCGATCTGCTCGGCGAACAACCGTGGGTTGATCGTATGCAGCACCGCGCCCATGCCCGAGACGCCGAAGTACAGCTCCATGTGCCGGTAACCGTTCCAGGCCAGGGTGCCAATTCGGTCACCGGGTTGCACACCCAGCGCAACCAGCGCATTGGCCACCTGTTTGGCACGGCGGCCGATGTCGGCATAGGTACAGTGATGGACCCAGCCATCGGCGGTGCGCGAGGCAATTTCGGTGTGGGATGCGCCTTCAGCGCATGTTCGAGTACGGAAGAAATCAACAGCGGTTGATCTTGCATCAAGCCCAGCATGGTTTTGAGTTCCTTTTATTCTTGTTTGAGTCAACGCAGAAAATCACAGGTAGCCGATCTTCCGGGCGTCGCTGAGGATCACCCGGCGCATCAGCCCCAAGGACAGGCGTTTGAGGTGGAAGATCAGTTTGGCGAACGGCCCGACCAACACCAGGTCCTGGCCTTTTTGCACGGCGCGAACCATCGCCTCGGCGACCAGCTCCGGTTCACAGCCCTTGGCTTTGTAGTACGCCTGCAGTCGCTCGATCTGCTCTTCACTGATAGAAGGTGAAATAGCGCTGCGGGACTGGGTGATGGCGGTATTGATAATGCCGGGACAGACCGTGGTGATGCTGACGTTGGAGTTGGCCAGTTCCATCTTCAAGACTTCGCTAAAACCGAATACGGCATGTTTAGAGGCTGCGTATGCACCCATGGTCGGTGACGGATAGATGCCCGCCACCGAGGCCACGTTGAGCACATGGCGCACCCCGCCGGCCCGGAGCATTTGCGGGATGATGTAAAAGCAGCCATGGACCACGCCCATGAGGTTGATGTCCATGACCCGCCGCCAGTGGGTCAGGTCGCTCTGGAGAAACTGGCCCAGGTAACCAATTCCGGCGTTGTTGATCAGCACATCAATCGGTCGCAATTTCATGTACGGATGCTCGGCGAACGCCTGCATCTCATCGCTATTCGAAACATCGAGTTGATGGATCATGCAGATGGCTCCCAGCGCAACGATGTCGGTTTGCAGCTGTTTCAGCGCTTGCGAATTAACGTCCGTGGCGATGATGTGCGCACCACGGCGGGCAAATGCAAATGCCGCTGCACGCCCGATGCCAGACGCGGCGCCGGTGATCATGACTTTCTTGTTTTTGAGTTCGGGGATGGCCATTGGGATGTTCCATGAATGGAGGGCTTGCGCCAGCGATGCTCGTTGCTTTCGCTGGGTTGCAGGAGGCGAAAAAGTCACTGTTGTAAACCACTTTCGCCATCACTGAGACGTTCCGATTACATCACCTGTTCCAGGGGCGGCGCAGTCCATTGGCCCGACAACGCCTGCTCTTTCGGCCAGTACAAACGCATGTACATGGCAAACGGGCCTTTTGGCGCAGGCAACCAGTTGGCTTCCTTGTCCTGGCCGGGTGAGTCGTGCTGGATGAACAATGTCACGCCACCGTCCGCATCGCGCTTGAACTGGGGCAACATCGGCGAGTTGATCAAATAACGATTGAGAGGATTGTCGACCAACCAGCTCCCTGGCAGTTCATACATCGTCAGTGACCAGAACGCATTGACGGGAGGCAGTTGATCAGGCGAAAAACGCAGGCTGTAGCGCTTGCTGCCATCCAGTTTTTGCTTGTCGGCATCGACACGATAAAACGGATACATCGCCTCTTGCCTGGAGGCGCCATAAATACCAATCGTCCCGAGCATGCGGTTCAGGTAGTTATTCTTCATTGTCTCGCGCGAGCCGAGAATATCGCCCGAGGTCAGCGTTCCCGCATTGAGCTGTTGGACCCCACCCGCAAAGTCAGCCCAGGCATCGGCAATGCCTTGCTCGAAAGCCGCCTTGATCTCAGGGTTGAGTTTGGCTGGGTCGAACTCTTTGCCAGCGCCGATACCGATCTTGGCAAAGCGCGCCATCAGTTCTTTTTCCGAAGGATCTGTCGGGCAAAACTGCAGCAGGAAATTCAGTGTACTGAACAGCTGCAGAGAGGTTTTTTGCTCCTCACGGCTGAGCGGTTTGACGAAATCAATGGATGGCGCAGCTTTCGCCGGTGCTTGGCCGAGAAACGCCGATAGTGTCTGCACTGTGTAGCCGGCCTGCACTTTCTTCACATTGACGATATCGACTGGGTTGAATAGCTGCGTGCGATAGATAGCGAGAGTCAGATCCGTTTCAGCACGAAAGACTTTCTTTATGCCTTGGGGCGCATCACCTTTCCAATTCGGTCCGGCGACAAGATAGCTACCGCCCTCGTTACCGGTGCTGCGACTGCCGATATAGTCAGAATTGAAGGTGTAAAGATCAGTCAGCTGGACACTGTAGTAACGATTTTTCTCCACGGGAGCCATCGTCAGGACAACCGGTTCGGCGCGCAGATCGAGGCCTGCCCATGAATAGGGCGTATCCGAATTGGGCGTCTGGATCGCCTTGTCCGCCGGGGTGTAGACACGAGGCGTGTTGTGAATTTGATTCCAGGTACCTTTGTATTCGGGATTCTGAGGGTCCACGAAGTAGCCATACTGAACGCGATAATTGTCCACCATCGGGTACGCGTAAATGTAGGCTTCCTTGGCGATCGCGCGCGCCTCTTCCGGGCTCACATTTGCCTGGGCTTGAACAGCTGGAAGGCTAACCAGCAGAGCTGCAGCACACGCCATAGCTTTCAATCGAATACGGTTCATCGAGTCAGCCCCTCGCATCAATATCGGTGGTGGCGGAGAAGAAGCTTTTGCGCGCCGTGGCTGACTTCACATGCCAGATGACAGTGGCACCTTTGCGAATAAACCAGCTGCGGCCATCACCGCCGATATAGGTAGCGCTTTGGCCAGATTGATCGGTGATTTCAAGTTCACCTTCGATCAACGTTGCCAGCTCGCTGAAGGGATACGTGTAACTGAAGCGGCCTTTAGTGACCTCAAACAAGCCGGCGGTCAATGGTGACTCCGGGCCGCCGACATCGAAACGGGCGTACAACTTTACGATGGAGGCAGACAGTGTCTTGCCGCCCAAGTCCTCGGGTGTACCGATGTAATTGAGCTCATCAATACTGTTGGAGGTTGAATAGATAATCATGGAAGCTCCTTTGTTCTATTTATTCTTCAAGGCTTGGGCAAGGGATAGCGCAACTCCCTGACCATTTCATCCAGAGACCCTGCGGACTCACCTTCACTTTCCATTGCCAGCCATTTCAAGATTGCGGCCTCGTGGCGAACCATTGACTCGGTAACGTCGCGGTCTTCTTCAGGGCAAATGCGGGCTATTTCTTCAAAGCGCGCCAGGAATGCTTCCACGGTGGGCTTAATCGCAGAGGCAAATTCCTGCAGGCTGTTCATCGCCTTGTAAACACCGACAATGGCCTCGATTTCACCCGAATCCGGGTTCTCGCTCAGGGGCATGCCGTAGCGGACCAGGAATGGGCGTAGTCGCGCTTTTGTTTCTGTTTCAAGTTGCAGCAACGTACTGAAGTGATATTGATCGCGTTTATTTTTTGCGACTTCAATCAGTGCGAGGGCGAGCGCTTCGCCGAATACTTCACTCTCGTGTAATTCTTTAATCCATGTTGGATAGACCAGATTGTTCATTTGGTTTTTTCCTTATTTTAATGAACGCGGCGCAGCAGGAAGTGCGAGAGCGCAGGAATCAATACCAGTGCTCCGACCATATTCCAGACAAACATGAAGGTCAGCAGGATGCCCATATCGGCCTGGAATTTGATCGGCGACCAGGCCCAGGTAATGACGCCTGCTGCCAACGTGATCCCGACCAGCGCCACCACTTTGCCGGTGAACGCGACGGAGTTTTTGTAGGCTTCGGTCAAGGACAGACCGGCACGTTGTTGCGCCAGTTGCACGCTCAACAGATACAACGCGTAATCCACGCCAATCCCCACACCGAGCGCAATCACCGGCAAGGTGGCCACTTTGACGCCCATGCCCAGCCACACCATCAGCGCTTCGCAGAGAATCGACGTCAGCATCAGTGGCACCACCGCCACTACCACCGCGCGCCAGCTGCGGAAGGTGATGAAGCACAGCACGATCACCGCGCCGTACACGTAGAACAGCATGGTGCGGTTGGCCTCGCGCACGACGATGTTGGTCGCGGCTTCGATCCCCGCGCTACCGGCGGCCAGCATGAACTGGCGATCGTCGTTGCTGTGTTCGCGGGCGAACTGGTCGGCCACCTTGACCACGTGATCGAGGGTTTCGGCCTTGTGGTCCGAGAGGTAGGCGATCACCGGCATCATCGAGCAATCGCTGTTGAACAGTTCCGGGTTGTTCACCGAGGCCTGCTGCGCGCCGTAATTGAGCACATTCTGATTACGGGCGATGGTCAGCATTTTCGGGTTGCCCTCATAGGAACCCGCCGTGATCTGCCGCACCGCATTGACCAGCGAAACGGTGGTCTGCACGCCCGGTTGTTGTTGCAGCAACCAGCCGAGGCGGTCTGCTTCCACCAGGGTTTCGTACTTCAGGCAGCCTTCGCTGGGCGTTTTGACCATCACCGCAAACTGATCGCTGGACAGCGAATAGTTGGCGGTGATGTAAGCGTTGTCGCGGTTGTAGCGCGAATCCGCACGCAGCTCCGGTGCGCCCGGGTCGAGGTCGCCGATCTTCAGGTGCGTGCTGACCATGAACCCACCGACCGCCAGCAACCCGGCAACCACCACCGCCACCGTCGCCCAACGTCGTTCGGTAAAGCGGTCAAGCAGACTCCACAGACTGCCCAGCCCTTTGCCTTTCAATTCCTCGTTTTCCTGGCGCAAACTGCGCGCCGCCGCCTTCGGGCTCACGCCCCAATAGGACAGCAGCACCGGCAACAGCACCAGGTTGGTGAAGATCAATACCGCCACACCAATGCTTGCGGTGACGGCCAGATCCTGGATCACCGGGATGTCGATCAGCATCAGCACCGCAAAGCCCACCGCATCGGCCAGCAACGCGGTCAGGCCGGCGAGGAACAAGCGGCGGAAGGTGTAACGCGCGGCGACCAGTTGATGGGTGCCGCGTCCGACGTCCTGCATGATCCCGTTCATTTTCTGCGCGCCGTGGGACACGCCGATGGCGAACACCAGAAACGGCACCAGGATCGAAAACGGATCAAGTGCGTAGCCGAACAAGGTGATCAAACCCAGTTGCCAGACCACGGCCACCACCGAGCACAGAATCACCAGCGCGGTGCTGCGCACACAACGGGTGAAGGCATAAATGATGGCGGTGGCAATCAGCGCGGCCCCGCCGAAGTACAGCATGATCAGCAGCAGGCCATCGATCAGATCGCCCACCAGTTTGGCGAAACCAATGACGCGGATCTTGAGCGGGCCTTTGCCCTCTTCGCCCGCCTTGTGTTCCGCGCTGGAGCCTGCAAATTCAAACTTGTTGCGCAGCTGTTCTTCGAGCAGGCGCGAGAACTGGTGATAGTCGATGGCCGCGCCCGTGACCGGGTCTTTCTCCAGCAGCGGCACCACGATCATGCTCGATTTGAAGTTGTTGCCGACCAGACTGCCGATGATCCCGGAGCGGGCGATGTTCAGGCGCAGTTGCTCGACACCTGAAGCCGAGCCGTCGTAAGAGTCCGGCATCACCGGGCCGCCACGGAAGCCCTCTTCCGTCACTTCGGTCCAGCGCACGGCTGGCGTCCACAACGATTTCATCCACGCCCGGTCCACGCCAGGCGTCAGAAACAAGGCGTCGTTGACCTGTTTGAGTACGTCGAGGTATTTCGGGTCGTAGATATCGCCGTTGGTGTTCTCCACCACCACCCGCACCGTATTGCCCAGCCCGCGCAGTGACTGGCGATTTTCCAGGTAGTTTTTGATGTACGGCTGACTCTGCGGAATCATCTTTTCGAAGCTGGCATTGAGCGTCAGCCGGGTGACGGCGAAATAGCTCAGCAATAGCGTGACGAGCAGGCAGGTCAGGACCACCAGCAGGCGGTTATTGAAAATCAGGCGTTCCAGGAAATTGCCGGAGCGTGCATCGAAGCCCTTGAGCTCTCGGATCACCGGCATCGTATCGAGGTTGTAGTTATTACCCATGACGTGGCTCGTCTCTTTTTATTGTGTGAGTGGGCTTATTCGAAGGGCAACTGACGCAAGCCCTGCGCGCCCGCGACCACTACAGAGCCTGCCCCGACGTCTTGCGCAGCGGCGGCGGGCCCCAGGCGTTGTTGTGGCTTTTGCGTGAAGCTTGCACCATCGTCGGCGCTCACCAGCACGTGGCCGGCCTGACTGACCAGAATGATTCGACCCTCTGCCGTGACCGTGCTCGCGGTGATGCTTGAGGACAGGCCCAGCTCCACTTTGTCCCAGTTCGATCCGTAATCGACACTGCGGTACACATTGCCGCGCAGGCCATAAACGAGCACGACGCCCGGTTTGCCCGTAATGCCGAAAAAGCTGCCGCTGTAGGGCGTCGCGACGTTGACGAAGCGTTGCGTGGCCGGGTCCAGTTTCAACACCAGGCCTTGCTCGCCGACAATGAACAGTTCATCGCCAATGGCCCGCATTCCGTAGAAGTTCAGTGCGCCCGGATTGTCGGTGCGGTCCATCAAGGGCAGCCACGTCCGGCCGCCATCGTCGGTGCGGAAAATCAGGTTGAACGCGCCGACCACGTAGCCAGTTTTCTCGCTGGCAAACCACACGTCCAGAAAGGGTTTATCCGCCCCTTCATCGATCATTCGTTGAGCGTCAGCCAATAACGCCTCGTCCGGCGCCGCTTGCTGCTGATAGTGTTCGAGCATGATCTGCCCGACCTGACGGCCATCGAGCTGGCGCGTCCAGGTTTTGCCATTGTCGTCGCTGTGCAACACAACGCCGTCGTGTCCCACTGCCCAACCCTGAGTCGGCGTCGGGAACTGCACGGCCACCAGGTCGGAACTCACGGGCACTTGCGCCTGATGCCAGCGGACACCGTTGTCATCGGAGTAAAAAATGTGACCGCGCTGCCCCACGGCGACCAGGCGTTTACCCGCCGTGGCCAATCCGGTGAACATCCCGTGAACGGCTTTTTCACTCTGAATCGCCGGACTCGACAGCGGATCGACAAACTCCGCGGCGAACACCGCTCGGGTAAATGGCACGGCCAATGCCACGCCGAGCGCTGCCAGCGTTATCCATCTAAATGCATTCATAAGGTTTACTCGGCAAAAAAAGCCGCCGAACAGTGCAAGGCACACTGTCGGCGACAAAAAACACCTGCGGTTATGGCTTAGCGAATACCGGTGCCAGCCAATGACTCGGGTGCCCACAGCGCTTTCGAAAGCGGGTCGATGTACTTGACGCCGCCATACGGACCGTAGATGCCGGTGATGTTGTAGCTGCCGGAAACGAAGTCATAAATCATGTGGTTGTCGGAGTTCGGAGCCTGCACGTCATAGCTGTAAGCCAGGTGAGCAAAGGAACCGCGGTACAACTTGCCGCTGGCGTCATATTCATCCGAAGCCAGGGCGATCCAGCTGTCTTCGTCGAGGTAGAAGGTGCGCTTGCTGTAGATGTGGCGTTTGCCCGGTTTCAGCGTGGCTTCGACCACCCACACGCGATGCAGCTCCCAGCGCGTCAGGTCAGGATTGACGAAGTGCGGCGTGGTGATGTCCGCCGCTACCTTGTGATAGTTCAGCTTGTAGGTGTTGTACGGAACGATCATTTCCTTCTTGCCGACCAGCTTGAAGTCGTAACGGTCCATGGCACCGTTGAACACCCAGGCATCGTCATAAGTCGAGGCGCCGGCCGAGCCAGGGTTCGGCGTGTCGTAGGCGATGTCCGGCGCAAGTTTCACGCGGCGCTGACCCGGCAGGTATTGCCAGCCCCGACGCTCCATTTTCAGCGGGTTGACCGCATCCTGCACCAGGATGGCTTCGCCTGCGCGACGGGCCGGCGCCTGGTAGTAGAGTTTGGTCTTGAAGAACAGATCGGTCTCTTTCGCCGGCTCCGTACGCTTCGGATCGTAGAGCGGGTATTCGAGGTAGGCGTTACCGGACGTAGCCAGAATCGCCGTGCCGGAACCGTCGACGTTCCAGGAGTCGTATTTGAAGTTGGTGGCGTAACCCTGATAGCGCAGCAGGTGGTTCCACATGGCCTCATAGCCATCTTTCGGGATCGGGAACGGTACGCCCGGCAGCGCGTTTTCAAGGGCTACACCACCCTCGAGGGTTTTGGTGCCGACCGCGTTTTTCGCGGTGTTATCCAGCAGGCGCTGCGGCAGTGCGACACTGCGATGGGTCGGGAACACATCGACCCGGAATGTCGGATAACGCTTGAGCAACTCTTGTGTGCTCGCGGTCAGTTTGTCGGCGAATTGACCGACGTTTTTACCGTCGACAACTGCACGTGGCTTGTCAGCCTCGAAAGGGTCCGGACGGAAGGAGCTGCCGGTCTGGAAACTGGCCGGCGGTGTGGTGATACCACCGGTGTAGGCCGGAATGGTGTTGTCGGCGTTGCCGGCCTTCTCCGCGCCGACCGCGGTCAGGCTGCTGCCCAGTTTTGCCGCTTCATCGGGGGAAACGGCTGCGTGGGCCGCGCCTGCGATGGCAACGGTCAAGGCAGTGAATAAAAGCGTGTTGACGAACTTCATGGAGTGACTCCTGCTATCAAGCAAAGACTTCGATCAAATGGTCGTTTTAAAGGTAAACGTGACCATGCCCCGATCCTTGAGCTGAGATGGCGTGCCGCCGAAAGCAGTGGTCTGCCCCGGTACACAGTTGTATTGACCATTGGCCCCGGGTGCGGCGCCCGCGCCTTGTGCACCCGCGCTACCGGCGGAATCGCAGGTGTCGAACGGACCAAAGTTGTCTACGTACTTCAGGTCAAACCGGTACTGGTTGTGCACATCCATGCCAACGCCCACCGAGTAGCTGCCTGAATCCTTGTTACCCCCCAATTGAACAGCAGAGTTGCCTGATAACCCGACGTTGTAGGTGGCCGGCAAGTACATATCGATGCCGGGGAACACCTGGTACCAGGTCGGGTTGAAGTTGACCCCCAGGACGTAGTTGTCCTTGGTGACCTTGTCGACACCGTGATACCAATCTTCGCCCTTGAACAACTGCTTGTTTTCCGTCACGTCCAGCCAGCGGCTATAGGCAAGCTCAACCAGCAAGGTCGAGCTGTCCCACACCGGGGTCGCACCGAAAGTGGTCAAGCCGTTGACGACGGCATGCACGGTGTTGCCGCGAGCCACGCCGTTTTCACCGTCGAAACTGCTGATAAAGCCCGGCAAACCGGCAGCGCCTGCCGCTGGGTTGACGGTGCCCGGCACACTGGCCAATGGCATGTTGTGGCGGTAGTTCAAGTCGACGCCGACGCTGACACCTTCGATGTTTTTCGACAGGCTGAGGCCATAAACATCGATATCGTCGACGTAGAACTGGTTGTAGCTGCCGATGTTGCCGGAGATCAGTTGCGCCGGACCGACCGCTGTGGGTTGCAACACCAGGTTGGGCAAGATGTCGGAGGTTTTGCGGTAGTAGACACCTAGCGTGCCCTCCAGCCACTCCGGACTCCACTTGGTCATCAGGCCGAAGTCACCCTGGTTGTCCGGGGTATAGGTGTGGCCGTTGTTGAGCCTCAAGAATTGATTGGCGCCCAACGGACCTGGCGTGCCGAAACGAGGATTTTGTGCAACAATCAACGACAGATTATGCCCGCCATTTTGAATGCCATCGTTGAACCCCAGGTAAGTACCCGACTCCGGCAGTCGCGCCGCGTTCCAATCCAGGAAGTATTGCGCGGCGACGGTCAGCTCCGGGTTAAGCGTGAAGCTGGCGGACAACTGGTTGCGCGGGATGAACAGCTCTTTGGCTTCTGTTCCGGGTACAGCCAACGCCTTGGAAATATCCAGGCCAGACTGGCCGTAACTGTTGCCGTGAGCAAAGGCGAGAATGGTTTCGCCCCAGTAAACAGTGTGCTTGCCCAGCTTGCCGCTGAGCAGCGATTCATCGCCGACTTCCGTACTGCCAAACACGAAGGCATCGAGAATTTCCGAAGACGGCCCGTTGTAGTAACGATCGGCATAACCACTCTGGTGACGGGAGTCCGGCCGGCCACTGTTGAGCTGGTTGGTCGACGCGTTATCGCTGCCGATGTCGTCATAGGCGTGGTCGTACCAGGAATTCGCGCTGACCCGGAAACCAGCCTTCTGTTTGTAAACCACGTCCAACTCGGACAGCACATCCAGCCGCTGAGCAACCGGACTGCCGGAAGAGAAGTTGCGATCCCCGTCGTTGTTGTTCCACGAATTAGCCAGCTTGCTGTTGGGCGACTCCACCCGTTGGGCGTAGTTGAACTTCACCGTGTTGTCGAAGCGCACCGCAAAGTCTTCATTCCCGGTGTTGATCTCGACGGCCTGCACGGGCGCGATGCCCAGGCCGGTGAGAATGGCGGAAGTCAACAAGCACTTGTGAAGGTTTGCATGGCAGATCTTATTATTTTTGTTCATCAAACGTGCCACCTGCTCTATGGTTTACGAAAAGTCATGGGTTACATCACGGCGCACTGAGCCTCCTCTCACGTGCGCTGCAAAATGGTGATCGACACCGCCCGGCCCAAAGCGGTGCTGTGCTGGAGCGCCGTGCGGGCTCCCGCAATTTGCCGCCCGTCAGCCATGTCGCGCAGTTGCCAGACCAGCTCAACCAGTTGCGCAAGTCCAGTGGCCCCTGGAGCGTGTCCGCGTCCCAGCAAGCCACCCGACGGATTCACTGCATTCTTCTGCCCCTTCAAGGGGCCGTGGAGTTGCACAAAACGGTCGATGTCGTCTTCCCGGCAAAAGCCCAGTGCGGCACTGCTGATCATGAAGTCACCGACGCTTTGGTCATGCAGTTCAGCCACGTCGATATCTTCCGCGGCGAGTCCCGCTTGCTGATAGGCCTGCAGCGCCACACGCCGAGTGGTCGCCCGCCCCAGCACATCCAGCACGCAACCCGATTCCTGCTCCGAGGTGCTGTCACTGCCCCTGGCGCTCGCCAGCACGGTGATGTCCGCCCGGGCGCCGAAACGCTGAGCGAAGGCCGGGGTGCAGATCACGACCGCCGCCGCACCGCAGGCCGGTGGGGACAGATAAGGCGGGAGCCAGCCGTCGCGATCCGGCACACGGTTCAATACGGCGTACGGATTGAGTCCGGCCTGAATTCGCGCCCGCTCCAACACGTGGTCGAAGCTGTTTTCGGCAACGCCCAGCCGCGTCAGCAACCAACTGGTTTGGGCCGCGAACAGCAACGCCGGTTGCCGTCGACGCTCGATAAAAGCGCTGGCACTGTCACCCTGTCCGACCATAGGCGACTCATCGCGAGCAAGCTCTTTCAAGCCGAAGAACTCACGATTGGAAATGCGCGCTGGCATGCACTCGACACCCACTACCAACACACACTCAGCCTGGCCGCACAACACGCTGTTGCGGGCCAACTGAAACGCGCTGCTGGCGGAGGCACAACCCTCGGCGAGACTGAAAACCGGCACACCGGAGTAGCCAATCTGCGACAACATCTGCTCGGCGATACCGGATTCACCGTGGACGCAGGCAGTAAACACTTGGTCGACCAGGTCATAGTCGATTCGCGCATCAGCCAGCGCCGCACAAATGGCCTGTCCCGCCAACGCTGCATGACTGTCACAGCCACCCAGCGGCAGAAACGGCGCCATTCCCGCGCCGGCGATCAGCACTCTTTCAGACATAAACCCTGCTCCCCACCAACCGATGCGCGTCGCGCTCTTGTTGGGGCCAGACTATGGCGAAGCCGAACAGCACAACCCCCCATTGACAGGGGGGGGCGACCGGAAATCAGATGCGGGGTGGGATTGAACGATGAGCCGAACGGATCACCCTCAATCGTGGATGGGCATCAGCCCGCTGTTTCGAGAATCCCCAGCATGTACGCACGCGCGACAACATGCTGCCGGGTACCCGCCTGGAATTTTCCAAACAGGTTTTTCAGGTGCCACTTCACCGTTTCCTCGCCGACATTCAGGGCCAGGGCGATTTGCTTGTTGGAAAGATTACGGGCCAATAGCTGCAATACCTCACGCTCCTTAGGCGTGAGTAGCCTGCTGGGAGAGACGCTTGATGTCGCGGACTCCGGGCGTGGAACGGGTGCGGGTACAGCTGCCGCCGCGACTGGCTGGACAATTTCACGCTTGAGCGTCTGCACCCATTTGACCAGATTCGGGTGGGTGTCCTGCACCACGCGCTGCATACCGTACTCTTGCGCAAGGCTGACTGCCTCCAGCAAAGAGGCCGCCCCATCCTCGCCTGTCGCCTTGAGCGCCAGGGCTCTGAGCAGTTTGATTTGCACAATGTCCCGGCCACGGCGCAGGTGCTCGGCGGTGGCTCTGACCTTGTCCAGCACCACAAGCATGGCCTGCCAGTCACGCATGGCCAGCAGGGAATACGCGTTTGCCACGCCTGCCAGCAACGCCAGTTCCGGGCCGAGCAAACCTGATTCTTCGCGGGCATTGACCGGCAAGACAGCGTCGAGGCGTAGCCACAATGCCTGACAGGTTTCGCCACGCCCCTGTAACGCATGCAAGCGAATCTGCTCTCCCAGCGACGCGATGCAAAACCGTGGAATGCGGCGCTCCTCCCCAAGGGAAAACAACGCCTCAAGCAGATCCTGCACGCGATGCGCCTGCCCGTGTATTGAAGCCAGGCGTGAGGCGGTGATGTAGCCCAGGACAATCGCATGCGGCGAAGTCAGTCGCTCGACCATATCCAGCCTGTTCGCCAGCACGGTACTCGCCTCCTGTACATCACCATGCTCCAGCAACACCGCGGCGAGAGTGCTTGCCAACATGACGGCCACAGGACTACGACGACCAATGTCCCGTTCGGCGCGCAACAGGCTGTCATGCAGGGACGCTTGTGCGGATTCCATCCGTCCTTCACACAAATACGATAGCCCTACTATCCACTCGCCCATCCCGCGAATGGCGTCCAGCCCCGGATTCCAGGCGTAATGCGGTGCTCGCTGGAAGATACGCCGGGCTTTCTCTGGCTGCCCCTCGAACAGGGTAAGGCGCGCAAATTGATTGGCCACAATGGCCTGGAGCTTGATCGAGAACAACGGCATTCTTTCGGCCCAAGGCGAAATCAGCGCCAGTGACTCGTCTGGTCGATCACCAAAATAGACTGCTGCGGTGGCGATGGCAGCCGCTTCACATCGCGTAGCTTCATCGGCCGACGGATGTTGTTCGATAGCGGCAATCAGCCGCGCCGCTTCTGCCTGACGCTCACCCATTGCCAAGGTCCAGGCCGCCGCCAGGCAGATGCGCGGATGCGCCATGACGTCTTCAATCCCAAGCTCTTCGACCCACTCCAGCACACGACCGAACTGCCCCAGCAACATGACTTCGTACAGGCACTCTTCAATCATGGCATAGGCCGGCCCAGTCAGACCGGCCGACAGGTATTGCCGGGCGGCCTGTTCCAGGAACCCGTTTTGTTCCAGCCAGACTGCCGCTCGTTCATGAAAACCCTGGCGTTGTTCCAGGGGCAATTTGGCAAAACGGCGCAACAAAAACTCCCGGGGCAACGGATGAACGCGCACCCAATCGCTTTCGACACTTTCGACAAATATCGGCGTCGAGACACACAGTTCTTTGAGCAAATCGGCGGAGCGCGGATTACCCGTCAACGCCAGGCATAACGAAGGCTGAACCATGTCGAGCAGCGCGATACCGGTTAAAAACTCAACCTGTTCTTGAGTAAGCCGAGCGACCAGGCTGTCGACAAAATAGCGCTGGATATCACCGGAGCATGTCGACAGTTCTTTGATCGCCGCACTCAAATCAGGACTGTTCTCCATCGCCGAAATCGCCAACTGCAAGCCGAGGGGCCAGCCTTCGGTGATCTCGTGCAAGCGCACGCAAAGGTCGGCATCGATCCTTGCGCCAAAGCGGCTACTCAATAACGCCACTGATTCGTCGACAGAAAATCTAAGTGCCGAGGTGGTGATGTTTGCATAGCGGCCCCTCGCGGCAAGGTCGGCCACTTGCAAATTCAAGCGCGCTCGGGAGGCCATGATGATGCGCAAATTGGCCGGCGCATTGTGCAGCAGGTAAGTCAGGGCATGACGGACCGTTATCTCGGGCAGGGTGTCCGCCTCATCCAGAATCAGCACCGTTTCGCTGCCCAGATCGGCGACTTCCGCCAACCATTGAGTCAGGCCTTCGAGATCGTCTCGAGCCCGTCCCGGAGCCCCTTCGAAGGCTCGGGCAAAGGTCGGGCGGCCGCTGCCAATCGCCATGGCCGTTCCCAACCCCTGGACAAACCGGCTTCCGTCATCATGCGCATCCAGCGTCAGCCAGGCCACCACGGCCCCGAGGGACAGACATTCGCGGCGCCACTGGGTCAGCAAAAAGGTCTTGCCGAAGCCTGCTGGCGCATGAACCGCGATCACCACCTTATCGGTCAGTCCCGGGGTATCGAGCGCCAGTCGACTGCGAATACGCGCAGATTTCTGGCTGCGCGGCGGTGTCGTTTTGAGGATCAGTTGGGGCGCTATATGATCCATTTTCTTTGAGGCCTTTATACAAAACGATGAAGACTCGGCGATGGACCGCCGTTATTCAAGCAACTCAGTAGCGCTGCCTATTATTTGGGGAACAGAACCGTCGACAAACTTCAGCGTACCCAGCCGTGTCTCGACGCTGCCGGGCGTGGTGATGGACTCGGGAAGGGGGGTGGTCATTTTCATCGTCGGAACGGTCTGCGCGTGAGCGAGAGCCGAGCCCAATGCCAGAGTCAACGTCGCCGCTAAACCGCTCCAGTGTCGAAATGTAGTCATGTCAGTCTCCAGTGCCAGCCATCAATGAACAGATTTACTTGAGCAAGGTCTGCAGTTCGCTGGTCATGGCCTTGATAGTCGCCTGAAATCATTCGCGGTGATCTGCTGACGGGGTTTGCAGGTCTAGAATCCTGGCGTTGTCGAACTCGCCTGACGTACGATCGCCAGACGAGGATTTCTGCTGGTCGACAGACATGTCGTCCATCCATACCGTTACCCAACTGAAGTTGAGATAGGTCTATTTGTCCAGCGCATAAGTAAGGCCGGCGGCAAAGCGCCGGGCCACCCCCATAGCCACCGAAAGTCCAGGTCGACCTGGCTGGTGCCGGGGTGCTGCGCATTGATCACGCCAACATTGACCATGTGACAAACCGGCGATGCGCGCGTTCTGGCACGAAGAAACGCCCGGACCCATCGTTGCCGTAGTGTTGCGCAAGGCCGAAATCGCCATGGGCGCCAAAGCCTACCGACCACTGATTATCGAGTTGATGACCGGCGCAGAAACTGCCACCCGGTATTGGATCGCGTACATTGCCGCTGCCGGTCCCGGGGCTGTTGGTTTCATCGTCCCTGTCGAACGACAGGTTGCCGAATAGAATCTGCGTGCCAGCCGAGATGTGAGAACCGCCCAGATAACTCAAGCCCGCGGGATTGCTGGCGATCGTCGAGGGGCCGTGTGCCCGGGCCGCGGCACCCGCATTGGCCAGCCCGGCGTTGTCCGTGGCGACCTCATACAACATGAGTCCACCGGCAACACCTCGTCCGCAGACAAGAAACGTCAGCATTCCAAGGGCAGTAACAAGCCGTGCACGTTTATTCGACTGCATGACGCCCCTCTCTAATGATGTTCAATCACTATCGATCAAGTAACAGCGCAACCGGGCTCTCATGGCGAGGTGAAAGTTGCCGATGAGTCGACATTGTCCATTTGAGCCCTGTCATGACCGCAACCCAAAAGCCAATCGTGGTTTCACCGGACAGACGGTGCAGTAGAGAGTGTCGAACCACTTCACACCCCCCCACTCAAGAGGGGGGCGGCCCAGTACATTTGAAACAAAATTTTTCTCGGTCAATGGATCAGTCGACAAGCACCAGCGGTGGCACCTGCCACTGGCCCTTGTTCATCGTGTCCTGCGGGCCGTAGATACGAAGCGCCAGGTAAATTGGACCGTCGGGCGCAGGCAGCCAGTTGTTTTCCTTGTCTTTGCCCGGAGAGTCTTTCTGGATATGAATCGTCAGCGAGCCGTCCACGTTCTTCTGCATGTTTGGCAACATTGGCGAATTGATCAGATAGCGCTGGATCGGGTTGGCTACCAGCAATTGGGTGGCGCCGTCGTACATCGTTACCGACCAGAACGCATCGGCTGGAGGTAGCTCGCCGGCAGCAAAGGTCAAGGTGTAATTGTGTTTGCTGGCGTCGAGGGTTTCGCCATCGGGCAGGGTACGGGTGAGCGCGTAGCGCGCTTCGGAGGAATCCAGGGCGTAGATACCTGCCTTGGCCACGGCCGCGCGTGCCTGCCAGTCGCCGCTGTAACGCTTGCGATCGCCACCACCCTCGGTCATCAGGGTCCAACCGTTGATGCTCTGACCGTGTTGGCTAATGCTCTGTGTGATCAACTTGTCACCGGCGGCGGCCCCAGCAGCAAGTTCCTCGCCATAGACGGCGGCAACGGTCTTGAAGTGGTCCATCTCGCCATTGCCGATACCAATGCTCGCCAACTTGTCGCGGATGGCTTTTTCTTCAGGCGCGGCGGGGGCAAAGCGCAATGCAAAGTCCAGATACGCGAAGAAATTTTTCTTGATTGAATCTTTGTCGGCTGCCGGGAAGGTGACGGCTTGAGCTGCCGGCGGCGCAGGTTCCTTCAACCAGCTCGACAGCGGTTGCACCTTGTAGCTGGCCTGGATCGCCTTGACGTTTTCAATGTCTTGTGGCGAAAACAACTGCGTGCGGTACCCGACCATCGAGAATTGTGTCGTCGAACGAAACATTTTCTTGATGCCCTTGGGCATCTCCCCTTTCCAGTCAGGACCGACCACCAGGTAATCACCGGAGACACCTGCGGTGGCAATACTGCCAATCACGCCGTAATTGTAAGTGTTGCCATCACACAGCATCAGCGAGTAGTAGCGCCCCTTTTCCACCGGCGGCACGCTTAACACGATGGGTTCGGCGCGCAAGTCCAGCCAGGCGAAGGAATAGGGAGTGTCACTGTTGGCCGTGACCACGGCCTTGTCCTCTGGGGTAAATACACGCGCAATGTTGTGCAAGTGATTGAAGGGGGCTTTGTACTGTGGCGAGTCCTTATCGACTGCGTAGGAATACATCACGCCATAATTCATTACGATGGGCAGGCCGTAGATATAGGCTTCTTCGGCGATGTTCTGGATGCGCAAGGCTTCGACGGAGTTATGCTCCTGCGCAGGCGTTTGCGCAGCGGCCAGATTGGCCAGTAGCAAGACGGTGGCAGCAAGCGCACTGCGTAGCATGGTAGGGCGATGATTCATGGTGTGTTCTCAGTGGATATGGGAAGTCGCGCTTTTTCCGACGCCGGCTCTTCAGGCGCTTGTCTGCTTGGAATCGCCGATTCCTGGTCAGATTGACTGTTTCAGGAATGGGTGCCCCCCCACTGACGAGGGGGGCGAAGAGCATTGAGGGAATATGAAGAGTGGGATTAGAAGTTCTGGGTGTCGAAGCCACTCCATTAGCATCAGGTATTGCTCATTCACCGGCGCCACAGGACTATGAATAAAACCCGAATCGCTGATGAATGATATGAACACCATGAATATCGCCTCCATTGACCTTAACTTGCTCAAAGTCTTCGAAGCGCTGCATGAAGAGTCCAGCGCCAGCCGTGCGGCCTTGCGCCTGGGCGTGACGCAATCGGCGGTCAGTGCCGCGCTGCGCAGGCTGCGCGAGGTGTATGGCGATCAGTTGTTCGTGCGCACCGGCCGTGGCCTTGCACCGACGCTCAAAGCCAACCAATTGAAACCGGTGGTCAGCGACGCCCTGAACAAATGCCGCCAGAGCCTGGCGATGGTCGATCCGGCGGCCCATCAGTATGACGGCCGCTCAGTGTCGGTGGGGATGTCGGATGACTTTGAGATCGCCTATGGCCGTCGACTCATCGAAGAAATCGCCCGCACAGCACCGAAACTGCGGCTGATTTTCCGGCAAACCCACAGCCAGATCGTCGCCCACGCATTGATGGAGCGCAGTATCGATCTGGCGATCACCGCCGGCGGATTTGCCGAACGCTTGCTCAGTCGTCAGGTGTTGGGAGAAGGCGGGTATTTGTGCCTGGTGGATCGCGCCAGCCTGACCGTAGGGCAACAGGTCATCAGCCTGGAAGAGTTCGTCACCCGCGAACACATTTTGGTGTCGTCAGGCGGTTTTATCGGCATCACCGATGAAGGGCTGGCGGCGCTTGGGCTGAGTCGTCAGGTGTGTGCGTCGACCACGCATTTTGCCGCGTTACCGCATTTGCTCAAGGGCAGTCAGGCGGTGGCGACAATTCCGGCGCATGCCGCGCAAAGCATCGCGGCGCTCAGTGGCCTGGCGCTGCTGCCCTGCCCTTTGGCCTTGCCGCGATACCCGATCGAACTGGGCTGGCGCACCAGTACCCAACTCGATCCGGTGGTACTAAAAGTTCGCGAAGCGATTGTCGCGTGTTTCGTCTGAAGTCCGGACTTACTTGTTGGCAGCCATGAGGCGGTTGACTTCACTGCGCACCATGTTGGCGAATTCCGGCGGCGACATCGCGTCGAGTTCGGCACGGACCCATTCAGCCCACTTGCCTTTGCGCTTGGCGCGCTCACCGAACAAGCGCGCGGCCTCGCCCTTGGATTTGCCCAGGTTGCTTTGCCAGAGGTCGAACAGACGGGATTTTTCATCTTCAAGCGCAGCGCGCTCGGCGAGAGGTTTGTCGGCCAGATTGAAGCTCATGGGAATTTCCTGCTGCGTAAAATAGGCGACATCTTACACTGTAGGACGAAATGTCCGACTCAGGAATTTTCCACCTCACGGGGTCAACGCGAAAATTCGCTGCAACTTTTTCGCCGACGCTAGACTCCATTGTTCACCGCCTACTTACCTGCAAGGAGTACCTCAATGGCTCGGAAAACCGCAGCACAAGTCGCCGAAGACCAATTCAAGGATTTGGCGTTCAGTGAGCTGGCAACGCTGATCGAAGAGTCGGAAAAACTGCTGACCCGCAGCGCCGCGCTGGTCGGCGAGGAAGCAGAGACCCTGCGCGAGCAAATCGCCCTGAAACTCCAGCAGGCACGGGATTCAGTCAGCAGTGTGCGTGACCGCACCAGACCCGCCGTCGATGCCACCGAAACCTACATTGGTGGTCACCCATGGCAAACCGTGGCCGTTTCCGCCGGTTTCGGGCTGGTGGTCGGGTTGTTGCTGGGTCGGCGTTAAGCAGTCCTGTTCTACATAGTAAAAAGGCGAGCCACAGGCTCGCCTTTTTCTTGCCTGCGTTTTGTACAGGCCTCAGAGCCCCGCGAGTTCTCGCAGGTTCGCCAGCGTCTCGGCGTCGAGCGCAATGCCTTGAGCACCGGACTTGGCCCGTTGCTGGTGACGGCGATCACCCGGCAGACGCTTGAGCCCCACGCCGTGCATCTGCCGCACAAGTTCCTGACTGCGCTCGGCAAAATTTTGCCCCGCGCTCTTGCTCGGGTCGATCACGATCAACAGTTGACCGGTCCAGGGCGTCTTGGCGCCCGGATGGTTCGACCAGTCAAACTCAAAAGAAAAATTGCCGCCGGTCAGCGCGGCCGCCAAGAGTTCCACCATCATCGACAAGGCGGAACCTTTGTGCCCGCCAAACGGCAGCAAGGCGCCGCCTTCGAGAATCGCTTTCGGGTCCTGTGTCGGCTGGCCAAGGCTGTCCACGCCCATGCCTGCCGGCAAGCGCTCGCCCTTGCGTGCGGCGATCTGCACATCGCCGTGGGCAATGGCGCTGGTGGCAAGGTCGAAGACAATCGGCTCGCCGCCAGCCCGAGGGGCAGCGAATGCGATCGGGTTGGTGCCGAACAACGGACGATCGGCGCCGTGCGGCACCACGCAGGTCATGCTGTTGACCACACTCAGTGCCACCAGCCCTTCGTAGGCAAAGGGTTCGACGTCTGGCCACAAGGCAGCGAAATGGTGTGAATTGCGAATCGCCAGCACCGCAATGCCGGCGCTGCGAGCCTTTTCCACCAACAGGGCGCGTGCTGCCGCCAGGGCCGGCTGGGCGAAACCATTGCCGGCATCAACCCGGACAAACCCCGAGGCTACGTCTTCAACCACCGGCACGGCCTGGCCATTGACCCAGCCGCTGTTCAGCGTCGAGACATAACCGGGAATACGGAACACACCGTGGCTGTGAGCACCGTCGCGCTCAGCACCAGCGCAATTGAGGGCCAGCGTCCGTGCGACTTCGGTAGAGGTGCCATGAAGCAGAAAAATCTGTTCGAGCAATTGAACGAGCGCATCGAAATCAAGCGTTTGGGTGTTCGAACTGACGGCCATTTCGGGCGATTCGGTCATCTGAAGCTCCAATTTTATTATTGAGTACGGGCAACAGCGTGAAGCGAAGCTGCAGGGAAACCTGAAAAGTCACCGATTAAGCGCTGCTGTACCAGCGTCCTGTCAAGCCTCAACCGCAAGATCGGCTCAAGCAATATGTACCGCACATGAGCCTTCCAGCGGCCGTACTGTTTTTCCTCGACTTAACGACTGCGGTCAATCGATCGCAGCACATCGAGGACAACCATGACTGTTCCCCCAATCCCGTTTTTTTTCGACGAGGCACAACGCGCCGCCGGTGCCCGACAGCTCGGCGACCGCGAAAAAGCGCTGGGCTTCACGCTTGATGACCTGAAATGGATCACGAACGTTTATCTGGCGACCGACACAGCCCGCACCACACAAAAAGACCCCATGGATGTTTCGCAGCTGTTGCTCAGCGTGCCGGGCAAGGACGATGTCCCACTGGCCGGCACTTTCGCCATGGGTTGCCCCCAGGATGGAGAGGTCACGCTCTACACACCATGGAAAGGCCTGACCAAATTCGCGGACATGAACGACCTCAAAAGCAAGCTCAAGGAGTGGTTGGCGTCGGACACCGGCAAGCGTGAGCTGCTGCGTTTTCTCTCCATCGAACAACGCTGCGCTTTAGCCGCCGAAACACCTGACCTGTCCACAAAAGCAATCGCAGGCGCGGTGTTCCAGGACCAGCAGTTCACCCTTGAAAGCAATCAGGCTCAGAACATCAAGACAATGATGACTGAGCTGCTCAAGATGCCGTCATTGCAATCGATGTTGGACGACGCCCTGAAAAACGCGTTGCACAAGCCGTTTCCAAAACTGGACCAACGTCTCACCCGACTGAAGAGTTTTGTCAGTACAGTTTCAGCCTTCGACGAGCAAGCCTACCAACACACGATTTCTTCGCTTTCACTGAGCGATGCCCTCCTCCATTTTTACCTGACCAACCAGTGGCCTGCGGGCGACTCCAGAGTGTTTGCCCATCCTGGGCATGTTGTCAGCAGCGACGCCGATAACCTGGCCTGGGAAAGTGCCGTAAAAGAGATCGCCCAGAGCTTTACCCCTCACTTGCACAGCCTGCTCGATGTGTTCTGGAACACCGAGATGAGCAATGGTCTTTCACGCAGGGCGTTTTTCACTGAGGGCTTGCGCGATACGTTCCACCTCAAGCTTCTGCTCCAGCGCCAGGAGGGCGTGTTGACGACGCAGGAGTACTTGCAATTGATGAATGTCAGCCTCGCACCCACGGACACTACACTACGCATCGAAAAAGTGCGGGTCTCTGCGCCTTTCAAGCATTTCGCGCAATTGGCCTCGACCTTGATGATCGGAGGTGCCGACACATTGGGGTTTTTGTACACCCCGTCCCGAGGCATAGAAGCGACTGACACGCTGTCAGCGGTCAAAAAGATCGTGTTGCAAATGCTGCAAAGCGAAGGTCACGAAGACACGCTGCTCAATTTCATGTCGCTGGATGAACGCATCACCTTTCTGGGCCTGGAGCCGGACGAGCGCCAGGTTGAAGGCGCCCCCGTCGTAGGGTCGGTGTTTGAAGAAGTCATGGCCGACATCCTGCGCAAGCAACGGGACAACCTCAGCCATGCCTTGAGCCGTTACCGGGAAAGCGAAGGCACGCTGTCCGCCCATGCCTTGCTTGATAATGCGCTGGATGTCCGTGGACTGCTCGATGATCGACTACTGACCACCGATTCAGCGGGCCGCTGGAGTACACGGGTTGACCAGCGCAGGAGTGGGCAACCGGCGACCGTACGAGCCGAATTCGCCAAAACGGAACTGGCGCTGCTCGACTCGGTTGAACAGGCACTCGATCAACTGATAAAACAGCACCCGGCCATTCCCGCAGGCCTCAACACCTTCGAGCAGTTACAAAGCCTCGTCAGTTCATCCGTGGATAACTTGCAATCGAGTTTTACCCATACCCTGTCAACCGCATTGCGCAGTGAATTCAAGCTGTGCGCGGTCACGCGCAGCCTGGACTCGACGGCTCAGGCGATCATCAAAACCGTGCTCGATAGCCCGATACACTTGCAGCGAGCCGCCTTGAACGGTTTTCTACCGGACGTGTTTGCGTTGGCATTGAAGGCCGCTGGCGCGGCAGACCCGGTGCAGCTGGCCAGTTGTTTTGTGCTGACTGAACGAGGCGGCCTGGACCCCGAGCACTCGGGCAAGGCGATTTTGTGGACGCCTGCATCGGGATTTGAAGCTTTCGAGACAGTGTCACGATTACAGGCCGTGCTCGATCATCGCCTCAAGCATGACGTTCTGCGTTTAACACTTCTGGAGAACCTTGGCCGCAGCGAGCGTTTGCCTGGTAGAAGTTATGCGCTGGCGCCCCTGCAACGGATACACGGGGATTTTTTCGATCACCTTCAAAAACCCTATGTCCATCTTGACCAGACATGCGTCACCCGCGCGCTGGCGACGCCGGTCTCCCCCGCGCTGCTGGCGGACCTTCTGAATCTGGTGTCATTACGGGCCCCGCTGACGGGGTTACGCACCGCAACGGACATTGCCCAGTCCCTGGCGACACAGGAAACACTGCCGGCATGGCTGACCCAGGCGTCCATTAAAGATCTGGTGCTGCATGGCGAATTGCTTCAGCAGTACCTTGATAACGTCAAAGATGACCAGGACTACCTGTCCGGCATACGGTCACTGCGGTGTACCGCTCACGCTGAACTTGAAAAACAGCTCAAGGCTGACGCCTTCGACATTGATCCGGACCAGGTTCTGATCCAGATCAGCGCACGCCCGACGTCACCAGCCCGGACTGAAACCCTCACCGACTTTGCATTGACGCCATTCAAGGATCTGGATCAGGCCCGGTTCACACTGCAATCACTTGATAACAGCGTGATTCCCGAAGAAATGGACGAACGCTACATCAAAGACCTGATACGAAACCTGAAACCGGGCGAGCACCAACAGAAAATACTGAGCGAAGCCCTCGCGGACACCCCCACCAACGCAGATCGCAGAACGCGGTTTTATAGACAACTGCCCTGGCAACTGATGCATTACGCCCACACCGAAAAGCTGCAGGAACGCCTGAGCGAAACGGGACTTGATCTGATCCGGCAAATCGTGGACATGCCCGACGCTATCGCCCGTGCGGCAGTCGACGGTGCCCACGCCATCATTCGCCCTCTTGAATTCCTGGGGGTCAAGAGCGCACAGACGATCAAAGTTCCGGGTGTCTACCTGATCGGTTCAAACACTGATAGCGCAGCGCCGCAAGTCCTGCTTGCGCCGCACAGCCCGCGTCACGGGATCAAGGAATATGAAAACGAAGCGCAACTGCTGACAGAGTTGAAAGCGCGGGGACCTCTGCTCGACTGGATACTCCCCCACCTGCCGCAGCCCGACCGGACACTGCTGGAATACCGGATGGCAATCTCCCATGACCGCGCCAATAGAGCGACAACGACGCTTTCCAACAATCACGTCAGCGAGGTCACACTGGCATCCAATCCAATCAAGGGGCACCTGTTCAGTCAGTTGTTCAATGACAACGCCGCGCTGTTGGGCCGATTGCTGGGTTATCAGTCGGACGACAAAAAACACAGTGAATGGGCGATCATCAAGCATGTGCTGGGCGAAGACCTCCACGAAGCCTACTCATTTTTCATGGGTAAACTCGCCTACCCTATTACGGTCTGGCGCAGTTACCGCCATATCAAGCAATCCGCCGAAGACCTTCAGACGCATAAGTGGGGCCCCGCGCTAAAAGAATTCATTAACGGTATTGCTCAGCTCGCTATGCTACGGCGATCGCCTGGGGGGCAAACGTTGGTGACTTCGACGCCACAGGTTGCTGTGCCGCAGGCCCCCGCCCGCCGAGTCAACTGGCATGACGTTGACATCACCGCTCCCGAACGCACACAGCTAAGCCGCCATGAAAGCATCGATGTCGATCTGGGATCACTGGCATCAGACTCGACGCTCGGGCTCTACACCCACCCCAAAACCAGTAAACGCTACGCAGCGGTTGAAGGAAAAGTGTATCCGGTCCACAAGCACGGCACCCGCTGGCGCATTGCAGGCACCAAAAACCGTGGCCCTGCGCTGCGCCAAAACCTGGCGAAACAATGGGTTCTGAACCGGGGAGCGACAGTACCCCACTTCAGCCTTGTCAATCGTTTGGATACCGCATTGGCGGTGTGGGGAGGCATGAACATCGACGCCAGTGGCATGCCGCGGATCCGTCGACTGTTTCCGCACAAGGCCCGTCAGATCGACGAAGCGCTGGACCAGGCCACCACCTATGCCTGGAACAGCTACCGAAACCTGCAATTGCTCAAGACTTCCGACGATTCAGTGACCCCAGTGCATCAACTCATCGCCGACTTCATGGGCGTATCGCAAGTACTGCCCGCGCATGTCGAGCATCTTGAAAAAGTCGTGACAGAGATTCTTACAGCCTTGCTGAACCCAACACTCAGAAAGCCCGATTCCAATCGCTTTGTGGTCGGCAGGGTGATTGCGGGCGCGGAGCATACATTCGCCTTCATCGTTCCCAAGGATGCGAAGAAAAAAATTCACCTGGCCGATAAATTTTTTGCGTCCAACTTCGAAAACTACCGCCAGCACCTGAGCGACGTGCAATTCCCTATCGGCGCCCATAGCAGAGCGATGACGATTATTCATGAGCTTGCACACATCGCTTGTAAAGCCGAAGACATTTCCTACCTCGACCCCGGCCGCCCATTCGCTGATCTGATTAAAACGTCCAACCCGGTTGCCAATGCCCTCAAAAACGAATTGACGACGCTTCAAAGCACCGCACTGTCGCTCAAGACCCCCTATACCCAGCTGTTCAAGGTTGAGGACCCTGATACCGGAGAATGGCAGGAATTGGGTGATTCAACTCATGAGGATACAGAACGGATGAAAGATCTTGTTTTGACGTGGACCGGCGCAGAAAACCTGAGCGGGGCCCGCCACACTTTCAAGAAAGACCCTCTGATCAGGCTGAAAGTACAGCTTGGGAACGCCGACAGCGTCGCCTGGCTGATCGGCCATCTGGGACGCGAACTGCACGTCAATACCCCCTGACCGAAAAATTAACGTGCAATTGATGGTTAATTGCCATGATGGCAGTTCTCGCAGACTTCCCCGCAAGGTTAGAATGCCGGAAATCAGGATGAGTCAATGACCGACAACTCTCTATCGCCAGCCGAGTATGACGCGATCACCGATGCCGCTGCGCATTGGTGCATGCGTCTGGATGCTGTCGACTGCACCGCCGAAGAACGGGTAGCCTTCGAACAATGGCGTGACGCTCATCCGCTGCATGCATTCGAATATGAAGTCATGCTGGAGATTTGGGAGGTTGCAGGGGATCTGCCACGTCCCGAAGTGGTCGAACCCGTTGTGCGTTTCAAACCGGCTAAATCCTGGCGCAGTGTCGGCATTGCCGCCGCCGTTTGCGCAGTGGCGTTGCCGCTCGCGGCTTTCAGCGGCTGGAACATGGGCTGGCTGCCGAATTCGTACCAGCACTTTGAAGCGAGTGACACTGTCCGTCAGGTCACCCTGAGCGACGGCAGCCAGGTAGAGCTGAACCTCGGCAGTGAGCTGACGTTCAGCAACTACAAGGATCAGCGTCGGGTGACGCTGAAAAAAGGCGAAGCGTTCTTCAGCGTCAGCCATGACACGACTCACCCTTTTATCGTCAGGGCCGCAGACGGCAGAATTCGCGTCACCGGGACCCAATTCAATGTCTGGATGTACGAAGATCAGGTTCGCGTGAGCCTGATCGAAGGCTCTGTGCTGGTCACCAGCAATGACGACCTTCCCGGCGATGGCTTACGTCTCGGCCCCGCCATGCAGGCACGCTTCAAGCACGGTGACTTCACACCACAAATCAGTCAGACCTATGCCAACGACAATTCGCTGGCTTGGCGCAGTGGCAAACTGGTCCTCGATAACCTGTCACTGACCGATGCCTTGCCGTTGATCAATCGTTACCTGAGCAAACCGGTGATGGTGGCCGATCACAGCACCGGCCAGATCCGCCTCGGCGGTGTCTACAACATCAAGGAGCTCAACAGCCTGGTGGCTTCCCTGCCCAAGGTGCTGCCGGTTTACCTGACCCGCAACAAAGACGGTAATCCGGTCCTCAATTCAATTCCGACCCAAACGCCTAAAAGCTGAAGGCCGCCACCCTGGCGGAGTGCGGCCTTCATGTCGGGGCCAGGTGTCTTGGCTGTTACTGCACAACCACCTTCCCGGCCTTTTCATCCTGCTCGCGGATCGTTTTTGCCTGGTACTGCGGGTCTGACGTGATCTGCTGCTCAGTGAAGGGCAGCACGCTCAGTTGTTTGTTTGAAAAAGCCTGCGTCTGGTCCCGCGAATACTTCGAACCCGGATCGCTGGACAACGAGAACGCCAGTACACCCTGAGCTTGCGGCCCCTTGTCATCGAAAGTCACCACCTGCAAATAGCTGGTGCCACTGACCACTTCACGTTTGCCGTCTGTTATGGGTACGCTTTGAATGGCGTTGTAGACGCCCAGTGTGCCAGGCCCGCCATGAATCGGCGTTTGCCGGCCACCGCTGCTGACCACCTGAATATCACCCCAGCGCGTGTCAGGTTTCAAACCCTGGGCGTTCACTTGCTCTAGCGAAGCGAGCATGGCATCGCGAAGCGCCTTGGCGACATCCGCCCGTTCAATGGCCAGACCACGCGGGGTGTTTTGCGGATCGTTGGGATCAAACGCCACACGCCAGATATCGGGAATTTGTTGCAACGGTTCCATGACATTCTGAAAGTGCACAAACCCCAGCCCGCTGTCCAGATTCGCCCGACGGTCCCACGCTTTGAAGCTGGTACACAAGGGTTTCAGCGCCACGGCATCGGTCCCTAGGTCACCGGCACAGAACTGCAACAGATCGGGCATGACCTGAACGGCCAGATACACCTGATCGTCCATCACCATCCGCTGCAAATCCGCCGCCGTCAAAGGCCCGACCTTGTTCAGCGTGCTCAATCGATCCAGTGCAAAACGCGAGCGCAAGCCCAGCGGCTGGCCCTCCTGGCTGATCAGCGGCGAAAACCCGGTGAGCGGTTGCGCCGGGTTAGCCATCCAGGCCGAATCATTGGAGTGCTGCACAAAATCCTTGCGCGACAACTGCGGCAGCTTGTCCGCGGCAAAAATACCTTTTTGCGCCGCTTGCGGGTCGATGTCCCAGGCACACGCGCTGTTGGAACCGTCGAGCAGGATCATCTGTAACCCAGCCCGCGGATCACTGCATTTGGCCAGTTTCTCGGCACTGACGTTGGGCACCACCGACAGGTTCATGTACAGCGTTTGCCCCTGATCATCCACGGCCAGGGTATTGACCCACGGAATACCTTGGAGGGTATGCACCGAGACCTGTAAATCCTTGAGGCTGGTCGCTTGGTTCATCGCATACCACTGCTGCAAGACCCGGTCGTTACCCAGGTTGGCATCGCGCAGGCTGTAGGCGAACTGATGGTCCCAATCCAGTTTTCCCGGCCATTGCACGACCGGGCCAAATTCCGAGCTGTACACCACATGCTCCACCTGAGTGATCCGGCCATCGGGTTGTTTCACCTTCACCGTCAGGATTTGTTTCTGCATTGGCAATGACTGGCCGTCGAGCAGGTAGCGGGTCGAATCCTTGGGATCAAGCTGCAGTCGATACAGCGTGAAGTGCCTGGACGAATCCACCGTGTGGGTCCAGGCCAGGTGCTGGTTGAAGCCGATGTTGATCATCGGCAACCCCGGCAGCGCCGCGCCCATCACATCCAGTTTGCCGGGAATCGTCAGGTGCATCTGATAGAAGCGCATCCCGCCAACCCAAGGGAAATGCGGATTGGCCAGCAACATCCCGCGACCATTGAACGAGCGTTCGCTGCCGATAGCCACGGCGTTACTGCCGCGATCCAGCGCAAACCGTTGCAGGCGCGACGCGGCCACCTGGAAGGACGATGGTTCACCTCTCACCTGCGTGACAGCGTTGGGTGGCGTGGCACCGGCCAGCGCTTCGGCAAACTGCCCTACTCCACCTTCGACCAGCAGACGCCGGGTCAACTTGACCAGGTCCTGGGCGCTAATCTCGCGCACCCACGACCCCTGACACTGCGCCGGCAAGCCCTGTGCACGACGTTCCGCCAGCGAACGGTTGTAGCCGGCCACATAGCCGTCCATGAGTTGCTGTACTTCAGGCGTTTGCGCCTGCCAGAAACCGGCGACGGCTTCAGGGGTATTCAACCAGGTGAAAAACAGGTCGCTGACCAGGTTTTCGCGCTCCTCGACCGTCAGCTGCTCCGGGCCGAAATACCGTGAACGCTCACCATTGACGGTGACAATTTCATTGGCCAGCAAACACAGGTTGTCCTGGGCGTAAACGTACCCGATGCCATAACCGAGCCCTCGCTCGTTGTCGGCACGAATGTGTGGCACGCCAAAACCGGTGCGGCGAATATCAGCGCTCGCCTGCTCTGGCTGACTGCGCGCGTTGGCCGCAAGGCTCAGCCCCACTAAAAACGCTGCAAGGCTTAAGCTGGTTAACTGCCTGGAAATAATCACGCTCGCTCCTGATCGAAAAGACAAACACTCGGCCCTCTCTCTGAAACGAAACAAAAGACAAAAATTTAAGCCTGAAAAGTCACTCCAGATGGCGTTCATGACATGCCGCTCACATGGCGTCGACAAATTTTCTACATTCAGGCCTTCATTATTACTCGCGCTCGTACGTCTAATGATGGAGAGCACCCATCACATTTTCTGGCTGGCTCGGAAAAGGAGTTTTTGCATGTACAACTCGCAACTGCCAACGGACGGTAGCAACGCGCCAACGGGCCCTGCCATGGGCTCCGCCATTTTCGATCAGCGCGTCGAGCGCAATGGCAATGAGCGCATCCGATTGCTGCTCAAAAGCTTTGGCCTGCGAACCAGTCTGGTTCGCCTGAAAGTCATTGACGCCTTGCTGGCCGCCGCCGAAAGCGAACGCAGCCTTGGCGTGCGCGGTGTACACAGCCAGTTGCTGGACCTGGATATACCCCTGTCCTTTCTCAGCGTGCGGGAAGTGTTGAAACGGTTGTGCAGCGAAGGCGTGATCATGCTCCATCCAGACAAAAGCTACAGCCTGCATCCGCACGCTGTAGCCATGCTCCATCGCGAGCCGTCAGCTCAAGGGGCGTCGCTCAAGGCTTGACCTTGCGGCGCATCATGCCGTTGATCACCACTACGATCACCGCCACACCGATGGCGATGTACTGAAACAGCTTCTCGCTGATGACACCTTGGTTTTGCAGATACGAAAGGCCGAACATGATCCCCAGCACGACCAGGGAGATCAGAATCGAGTATTTCAAACGTTGCGATTGAGTCATTGCGAGTTCCTGAGCCTGAAAAAGTATCCACTTTGTATCCGAATGCATGCCAACCCCCTACCTTTCTACGGGGATGGCGCGCTGAAAACGGGCTTTCATGTTACAGCCGATGAAGAGATTTGGCTTCATAGCGGCGTTGCCCTGAGGATTTTGAATCGTTTCGTCCAATCACACCGCTGATTCCCCTGCTGGCACTCCTGGCCTTGAGTGGCTGCATCGTATTCCCCCACGGCGACCCTCTCTGCTGAACAAATGCCCGCCCTGCCGCGGGCATTTTTGTACAGGCTCGGTTACTTCTTCCATTCCTGATGCCGCGCATCGAAACATAGCGAAAATTATTGAAGCTTTGAGTCTCAATCGTTCAATGGAGCTATGGCTCTTCGATGAATACTCTTACCGCGCCACAACAATATCGTTACTTAACCTCGCGCAAAAAACAGGGATGTCATGGACAAGCCTTTAATCAACATAAGCCCGCATCATTTGCTTGGCTTTTGCCTCGCAATAACATTATTCGAACTACTGACTTATATGGCCAGTGACATGATCATGCCGGCGATGTTGACCGTCACCCATGAACTGAATGCCAGTGCGCAGCATGTTCCTTTTGCCTTCAATCTGTATTTGGCGGGGGGTGTACTTTTGCAATGGCTTATCGGACCGATCTCCGATCACGTGGGCCGCCGCAAGATGTTACTCATTGGTTGTGCGATATTTACCGTGGCTTGTAGCGCGGCGTTCAGTGTGCAAAACATTTATACGTTCAACGGATTAAGACTGATTCAGGGCATGGGTCTGGGGTTTGTGATTGCCGTTAGTTACCCGGCCTTGCAAGAAGTGTTTTGTGAAGCGGACGCGGTAAAAATCATGGCGCTGCTGGGGAACGTTGCTCTGCTTTCTCCCCTTCTCGGGCCATTGCTTGGCAGCCTGCTGCTGGAGTGGCTGAGCTGGCGGGAGCTGTTTTTACTGCTGGGTCTGGGCGGCATGGGAGTCTGGTCAGCACTTTACGTGTACATGCCCGAAACCGTGGGTGCGTTGCGCCATGACGGTCAGCGCCTGATGGTTGTGCCGTTTGAATGGCGCGGCACCGTGCGCCGTTACACCGCGTTGCTTACCAACCCGCGATTCCTGAGCGCCACAGTCGCGCTGGGTGTGATGAGCCTGCCATTGATTGCCTGGATCGGGCTCGCGCCGCTGTTGTTGATGCAAAACCTGGGGTTCTCCGCGCTTGAGTACGGCCTGTGGCAAATCCCGGTATTTGCCTCCGTGATTGTTGGCAATCTGATACTCAACCGATTGATCGCCCACACTGAACTGCCACAACTGATTCGATACGCGCTCTGGCCGTTATGCGGTGGGCTCATTGCATTGGTCACACTCAGTGTCTGCGGCGCTTCGACACCTTTGCTGATCGGTTGCCTTGGGCTTTACGCCGTCGGTCTTGGCATGAGCAATGCCGCGCTGTATCGCCTTGCGTTGTTTACAAGCGATGACAGCAAGGGGCTGGTCTCGGCCATGATCGGCATGATCTCGATCGTTGTCATGGGGGGTGGCGGCTCGATTCTCGCGGCAGCCGACGCCGGCAATAGCCATGAATCCTTCTCTCTGATGGCGGGTATTGCAGGGCTCATGTGCCTGCTTCCCTTACGATTTTTTCTGCGACGCCAGCCTGTCGCGCTTGCCGTCTGATCCCTGAGCAGAGGTCCTTTGATGATCCACTTACCCCACACTGATGCGCTTTGCGCGTTAGCGAAACCCTATTGCCCGGATTCAGTGCCCGACGGCCTGTTCGATCAGGCGATGCGCGAAATCAGCCTGTTCCATTTTCAGCACACGCCGGGCTATGAACGCTGGCTGCACGCCAATGGGCTTGATGCCAAGGCGCTGGAATCAATGGATGACTGGTCAAGACTGCCGCCGATTTTCGCCAACTATTTCAAACGCCGTTTATTGTCGGGTCCTTCGGGTGAAGGCGCTCTGGAGCTGACATCGTCCGGCACCAGCGGTCAGAAAAGTCGCATGCGCTATGACGCACGCAGCATGGTCGCAGCCCAAGGCATGGTCAGCCACATTTTCCGGCACTACGGCTGGGACACCCCCGACAGCCCCTGCAACTACTTGCTACTGAGCTATGAACCCGAAGCGGCCATTAGCCTGGGGACCGCCTACACCGATCAGTTTCTGTGTAGATATGCGCCCGTCAACCGAATCGCCTACGGATTGCGCCTGACCGGCAAAGGACACGCGTTCGACCTGTTCGGGGTTGTCCGCGCCTTGCAGGAATTCGCCGAAGAAGGTTTACCCGTGCGCATTCTCGGCTTTCCAGCATTCCTGTCCCAGGCGTTGCAACACATGGACGACACGGGCCTCGCGGACCTCAAGCTGCCGGCCGAGTCATTGGTGTTTCTCGGAGGCGGCTGGAAAACCCAGGCGGCACAGGAGATTTCTCTGTCGCAGTTGTATCAACGCCTCAACCGTCAATTGGGTATCGCGCTGTCCCGCTGCCGGGATGGCTATGGTGCCGTGGAGCACGCCGTGCCTTACATCCAATGTGCTCACCAGCACTTCCATGTGCCGATTTATTCGAAGGTTTTCGTGCGCAATCCCGCCAATTTCAGTGTCCAGCCCTACGGCCAGCGTGGCTTGCTGGAGTTCGTCTCCCCGTACATTTCTTCAAGCCCGGCGCATGCCGTGGTGATGGGTGACCTGGCAACGTTGCACCCCGGCGCAACCTGCGGGTGCGGCCTGGCAACCGACTGGTTTGAACTGCATGGACGCGCCGGCACCACTGCCAGCCGAAGCTGCGCGATGGCTGCGTCCGAACTGATTGGAGGGGCATGACATGTACTTGATCAATGGCCAACTGCACACCGATGTGAACCTTGAGACAACCCTTGAAGGGCTGCACCAACAACTTCCCAGCCTGCTGAGTGCGCCGATCGACAGCGATACCGTTATCCAAACCGCCGTGCGATTTGCTGTGCAATTGCAGGCAAACAGATTCGATCTACCCCTCGACGATGAACAACGCCAGGGGCTTATCGACTTTTGCCAGCGCAGTACCCTCAGCACAAAGCTTGAGCGAGAACTCGGTGTACAACCCCGCTCGCTAAGACGTATCGACTACCAGCAAGCGAGCTTTGAAAGCTGGCATCCTTTGGGACTGGTAGTGCATGTGACGCCAGGCAATGCACCACTGCTGGCGTTTTGCGCGGTCGTTGAAAGCCTGCTGGCTGGCAACATCAAATGGCTTCGCCCCAGCTCCAGCGATGAAGGATTGACCGCACGGATACTCGCGGCCCTCGTGCAGTGCGACACCAGCGAGAGGCTGGCCGATTTCATCGCGGTGTTGCCTGTCAGAACAGCACAGATCCCTCAACTCTGCGCTCACGCCGATGGCGTATCGGCCTGGGGCGGCGAACAGGCCCTGAAAGCCATTCGTCAGCACATCCCGGCCGGCTGTCGCTGGATCGATTGGGGCCACAGAATCAGTTTCGCTTACCTGTCGCCGGATGCGGCCACTGCGTCAACGCTGGATGCATTGGTGGATGAGGTCTGCAGTCTGGATCAACAAGCCTGCTCCAGCCCGCAATGGTTGCTGGTCGACAGTGACGATCCGGCGGTTTTACAGGATTTGGGGGAGCGACTGGCCGAGTCGTTCAAACGCCGCGCCAACCAGTGGCCGGCGCTGGTACCGACCGATCAGGAAGCGTCGGAAATCACCACCCGTAGCGACATGGCGCGACTGGAACATTGCTTTGCGAACCAGGTCGGCCAGGTCTGGACCGGCTCCGGATGGCGAATTATCTGGGAGCACCATCAAGCGCTGGCACCGGCTCCGCTGTTTCGTACGCTGCTGCTCAAACCCGTACCACACCACTTGATCGCCCAGACACTATTGCCTTGGCGTACCGTACTACAAAGCTGCGCGTTGATTTGTTCTGCGACACAAACGCCGCCGTTGGTGCGCACGTTGGTCAACGCGGGAGTCACGCGCATTGCGCCCTGCGGGTCTATTCATGATGGCTACGCCGGTGAACCGCATGACGGTGTCTACGCGTTGGCGCGCCTGAGTCGCCGCCTCTCGGTGAGTTTGCCACCGAATGCGGTGACTGGCCGGGCAACACTCGACGCGCTACCCGCCGCACCTGATACACGCCAAGCGCCGATCATGGATAAAAACGCGTTCATGACCCAGCCCATCAGTGCCGCAGCACAGCTGCATTTTCGTTCGGGGGGAAGCAGCGGCACGCCAGCGCTGGCGGGGTTCAGTTATCGCGACTTCCAGCGGCAGATGCGCGCGGCGGCCGACGGTCTGTTCGCCGCCGGCCTCGACCCTTCGACAGACCGGGTAATGAACCTGTTTTACGGCGGCAGCTTGTACGGTGGGTTTTCCAGTTTTACCAAGGTTCTTGAGCAGATGGGTGTGACCCATTTCCCGATGGGGGCACCGCCGAATGACGACTTCAGCGAAATAGCCCAGATGATCGCGGACCACCGCGTCACTGTGTTGATCGGCATGCCGAGTACCTTGCACCGCCTGTTCTTCAACGAGCATGAGCGTCTTCACACTTATGGCGGCATCCACAAAGTGTTCCTCGGTGGCGAACATCCGGCACAGGCCAGCCTGCGCCTGATGGAAAGCTGTGGCGTATCGCAGATTCGCTCGGCGATCTATGGCTCGGTAGACGCCGGCCCCCTTGGGCATGCCTGCTCGGCGACGGCCAATGGGGTGTTTCATTTGATGTGCGATACCCAGCATCTGGAAATAGTGCACATGGAACAGGATGTGCCGGTTCAGGCCGATGAGGTCGGTCGTTTGCTGTTCACCTCCCGGGCACGGCAAGGCCAGGAGGTGCGCCGGTATGACGTTGGCGACACCGGTCGATGGGTACCCGGCCCCTGCCCTTGTGGACTCGACTCGCCGCGATTCGAGTTGCTGCAACGCCACGGCAAACTGCTACGGGTCGGCACACAATTCATTTCACCACAGGCTCTGCAAGACAGTGTCAGCAGGCCGATTCAAATGGTCCTGGACCATGCGCCGGATGGCATGGAGCGTCTGCGCGTTTTAGTCAATTCAAACGCTGGCGACGTCCACCAATCCCTATTGACTGATGAAGCACTGGCGCATGCGGTGAACGATAGCTTTTTAACGGTGGAAATCCACGAGTGCGCTGAATCAGCGTTCACAAGAAATCCACACAGCGGTAAAACCCCATTGGTCATTGATAACCGAATATAAATAGACCATTTGTTTGCAACAGCTTGTTTTTAACCGTCGAAACGCCTGATAAAAAAGAGAACCCAGTGAATTCAATTTATTCGCTTGAACAACTCGTGCCTTATATAAGGCAACACTCAAACTTCTACCGTAGACACCTGCAACACTTACAGGCACAAGGCATTACTTTAAAAGATCTACCGTTGACCAACGTGGTTGATTATTGGACCGACAGTAACGACTTGAATCATTGGCCGGTGCTGACGGGGCAAGTCGGGAACGGGCTGGTATTTAAAACCGGCGGATCGACCAGCCACGGAAAGCTTAGTGTTTATACGTCCAATGAATGGCTCACACTGGTGAGCACATTCGGCGACAGTGTTACTTCTCAATTGGAGGACGGCGATCGGGTCGCCAATCTGTTTTTTTCCGGCGATCTTTACGCCAGCTTTGTGTTCATCCATGACTCACTGGCGCACGTGAAAAAGTCCATCTGTGAGTTCCCGTTCACGGGCAGTGTCGACATGGACGTGTTGGCCGATGCGGTGGGTCAGCATCGGATCAACGTGCTGGTCGGCGTACCGGCGCAGTTGTTGCGATTCGCCGCCTACCTGCACCAGCATCAACGCGTGCTGTTGGAGGTTGAAACGTTGTTGTACGGCGGCGAAAGCCTTTTCCCCGCGCAAATAGCCATTCTCAAGACGGTGTTGCCCAATGTGCGCATTGCCTCCATCGGCTACGCCAGTGTCGATGCCGGCCTGATCGGCGCCAGCAGTCGTGATTGCGCCTTGGGTGAGCATCGGGTGTTTGAACCACACACCTTGCTGGAAATTGTCGATGAGCTCACCGGGGAAGTCATAGAAGACTGTGATCGCACCGGTTTGCTGGTGGTCACCAACCTGACTCGCCGGCTCATGCCACTGCTGCGTTATCCGGTGGGCGACCGCGCTTGCTGGCGTGAGCCGGGTACAACGCCCAAGCGCAAATTCGCACTCAAGGGACGCAGCGCCCACAGCCAACGGGTCCGAGTGGGTTCGCTGTCGTTGCTGGTCGATGAAATCCTGCTGATCGTGCAGCGCATCGCTCACAGCGATCAATGGCAGTTGTTGATCGAGCAAGAGGGATACAAGGACATCGTGAGTGTGAAGTGGGTGCCTGATACGCCATCAACCGCCACCGTCCCCGTCTGCAGCGCGCTGTATGAAGCGCTGGCCATGCACTATCCCGGCATTGGGCAACTGAATCGAGAGGGGCTACTGGAGTTGCGCGTGTTGTCCTGCGCAGTCACCGATTTGCAACTTCACCCGCGATCCGGCAAGCAGATGCGCGTCCTGGACTTGCGTGTGTATGACACACCTTCAGCGGAGCGTACGTGATGTCGAACCTTGTTTATCGCCGCTACCAGCCGGGTGATGCACACGCCGTGAGCCAGTTGTTTCGCGTGGTCTATGGGGATCATTACGTTCAACCGGATGTTTATATGCCGAACATGATCAGCCAGCACAATGCCGATGGCCGCTGGACCTCGATGCTGGCAGTAGACGGCCAACGTGTTCTGGGGCATGCCGCGTTATGCAACGACACACTGACGGATACCACGGAACTGGCTCTCAGCGTGGTCCATCCCGCCGCACAAAGGCAAAATATCGCGACGAACCTGAGTCGGAAATTACTGATGCAGGCGGGGTCGCCGGGGTTCAACAGTGTCTTGATCAAACAGGTCACCCACCATCCCTACACGCAACGCATGGCGCAAAGCATTGGCTTCCATAGCACCGGATTGCTCCCCGATTACGTACCGTCGCCTTTCGCCGAGCCGCTACCGGAATCCATCGTGATCGGTTGTTATATGGCCCAAGGGAACTCGCGCGCGCTACCTGACATTCAGTGGCCCGAGAGTTGCCGCAAGTTGATGCAGCGCTTGAGCGCTGTGTTCGGGACTTCTCGGAGCGCGACATCGCCAGCCTCGATACCGTTGCACATCAGGCAACACCATCAGCGCTATGCCATCGACATTCACCGCCTGAACGACCGACTGCTCGACCAGCTCTCGGGGTTGCCCCGCCATTGGCTTATCTCAGTCAAACTCTCGTTGTCACGGCACTTTGCCGAAGACCTGCACCGTTTGACGATGCGCGGTTTCACCTTCACCGGTTTGATGCCTGCGCCCCGCCACCAGGGATGGTTCGCCCTGTTTCATCGTGGGGCGCAGCCGCGCAACCTCAACCTGCATTGCCCTGACATGCAACAGTTGCACGATGACTTGCAGCGCAATATCAGGGCACTGGACAGCGCGTGTTCAGCCGCTTGAATCCGTTCTGTAAACGTTAAGACCCGGCTGCGCGCAAAGCTCCACCAGCCAATCGACAAACACCCTCACCCGCCGGGACAACTGGCGGTGAGGTGGATAAAGCGCCGTCAGCGGCATTACCGGTGGCGGCACCTTTGCAAGTACTTCACACAAACGGCCTTCCTCGAGCTGGCGGGCAACGTGGTAGTACGGAGTCTGAATCAGTCCATACCCCGCCTCACAGGCCGCCAGGTAACCGTCGGCGCTGTTGACCGCGACCTGTTTGGGCAAATCCATGAGCTGAACCTCGCCATCGACCTTGAATTCGAGCCCGTAACGCTTACCGGTGCTGCCGGAGAAATATTCCACCATTCGGTGCCCCGCAAGGTCAGCCAGGCATTGAGGTGTTCCGTGGCGTTGCAAGTAGTCAAGGCTGGCACACGTGACCTGATCCAGCCTGACCAATGGCCGTGCCACCAATGAATCATCCAGCGCCAGGCCACCGCGCAGCACGCAATCGACGCCTTCTCGGATCAGGTCGATGGGGCGGTCATTCAAGCCGATTTCCAAATCTATCAAAGGATAACGGCGGGTGAATTGCGGCAGCGCCGGAATCACGATCAAACGCCCGACCCCTGCCGGCATGTCCACGCGCAGCAGGCCTTTGGGGTTGTGTCGTGCGGCGGAAAACACCGCTTCGGTCTCCTCCAGGTCCGCCAATAACCGCACACAACGGGGGTAATAGGCAGCGCCGTCGAGGGTCAGGCTGAGCTGTCGCGTAGTGCGTTGCAGCAGTTGCACTCCGAGGTGCGCTTCAAGCTGCTTGATCAGCGTGGTGACCGACGCTCGGGGCAATTGCAGGCTGTCTGCGGCTTTGGCAAACCCGCCGAGTTCGACGATTCGGGCAAACACGCGCATGGCGTTGAAACGGTCCATTGCGAAGGCGTCTCTAGTGATTATTTAGAAATAACGAACAGTGATAGCAGTTTTAGCCGGTTTATCTTGTTTTTACCAAGGTCAACACTGTGCATTCACACCACAGGGAGTTGATTTCATGCAAACACGTCAATTGGGCAAAAACGGCCCGCAAGTGTCCGCCATCGGTCTGGGCTGCATGGGCATGACCGATTTCTATACCACGGGCGTGGACACCGGCGAGGCCATCGCCACCTTGCATCGCGCGCTCGAACTCGGGATCAACCTGCTCGACACTGCGGACATGTACGGCCCAAACACCAACGAAGAATTGATCGGCAAAGCCATTGCCGGTAAACGCGACCAGGTGTTTCTGGCGAGCAAGTTCGGCATTGTCCGCGACCCGTCCAACCCCGGCGCCCGAGGCGTCAATGGGCGTCCGGAGTACATTCGCGCGGCCATCGACGGCACGCTCAAACGCCTCAACGTTGAAACCCTGGACTTGTATTACCAGCACCGTATCGATCCACAGGTGGCCATCGAAGAAACCGTCGGCGCCATGGCCGAGTTGGTCAAGGCCGGCAAGGTGCGTTACCTGGGCTTGAGCGAGGCGTCGGCCGCCTCGCTGGAGCGGGCGCATAAGGTGCATCCCATCAGTGCGCTGCAAAGTGAGTATTCGTTGTGGAGCCGCGATCAGGAGGAGAACGGCTGCCTCGCCGCGTGCCAGCGACTGGGCGTGGCGTTTGTGCCCTACAGCCCATTGGGGCGCGGCTTTCTGACGGGCGCACTGAAAAGCCCGAATGACTTTGCGGCGGATGATTACCGTCGTTTCAGCCCGCGTTTTCAAGGGGAAAACTTTGTGAAGAATCTGCTGCTGGTGCAGCAGGTGCAGGCATTAGCGGCGGACAAGGGTGTGACCGCAGGCCAACTGGCATTGGCTTGGGTGCTGGCGCAAGGTGACTACCTGATCCCGATTCCAGGGACCAAACAGCGTAAATACCTTGAAGAGAACATCGCCGCACTGGAGGTAAAACTCAGCCGCGACGAGTTGCAAGCGCTGGAAGCGATATTCCCGGCGAATGCCACCGCTGGCTTGCGTTACCCTGAGGAAGTCATGAAGTTGCTCGACCGCTAGCAACACGCGAGCAAGGGGCCGTTCAAGGTTCAGTGAATACCTGCCCCCTGCAGGAGCCGAGCTTGCTCGCGATAGCGGCGTGTCAGTCAACAGTGATGCTGACTCACACGCCGCTATCGCGAGCAAGCTCGGCTCCTACAGGGTTCTTCTGCATCACTTGGAAACAATCTCCTCCCTCATCCGTGGCTAAACGGGTCAAAATGCCCATTTTTGACCGCCACCCGAGTCGAGATTCCCCATGCGAACCCACCTGCGTCTAGCCGCCCTGAGCGCCCTCCTCATTTCATCCCTGGCCCAGGCCGCCGACCTCATCCCCATCGAAGTCCACCGCGATGCCAACTGCGGCTGCTGCAAAAAATGGATCAGCCACCTCCAAGACAACGGCTTCAAGGTTGAGGACCATGTCGAAACCAACATGAGCGAATTCAAGCAACAGCACGGCGTACCGCCGCGTCTGGCGTCTTGCCACACCGCCTTGATTAACGGCAAGTTTGTCGAAGGCCATGTCCCGGCAGACCAGGTGCTGGCCCTGAGCAAACGTGACGACCTTCTCGGTGTTGCCGCGCCCGGCATGCCCATGGGCTCGCCGGGGATGGAAATGGACGGCATGAGCGACGCCTACCAAGTGATCGGCCTGAAAAAAGACGGCACTGATGTCGTGGTGGCGGACTACCCCGCCCATTGATGTCCGGTGCTTACTTCGGGCTGTTCTTCGCAGCGTTCGGTGCAGCGACGTTGCTGCCGTTGCAGTCCGAAGCGGTGCTGGTGGGGTTGTTGCTCAGCGACAAGTATTGGCTCTGGTCGTTGTTGGCTGTCGCCACGCTGGGCAACGTGCTCGGTTCGTTGGTGAACTGGTGGCTGGGACGCGGGATCGAACGGTTTCGCGACCGGCGCTGGTTCCCGGTCAGCCCAAGTCATCTGGAACAAGCGCGAAAGCATTATCAGCGCTACGGCCATTGGTCTTTACTACTGAGTTGGGTGCCAGTCATCGGTGACCCGCTGACGCTGGTGGCCGGCGTCTTGCGCGAACCCCTGGGGCGATTCTTGTTGATCGTGACATTGGCCAAGGCCGCCCGTTACGGCGTGCTGGCGTTGGCCACGCTGGGCTGGATGGGTTGAACGATCACGCACGGCGATTGCCTGTGTTTAACGCCGACCTAATCAAGCCGATCCAGCATCGGCCGGGTTCCTACGGAGTTCACCCATGCCCTTTGCCCTCTCCCGCTGGCTGCCCAGCCTGTTACTGTCCGCCGCGCTGCCCGTCGTCGCCCACGCCGAAGGGCCGGAATATGGCCCTGAACTGCAGGGCTTCGACTACCCCTACACCGTCAAGCACTTTGCCTTTGAGTCCCAGGGCAAATCCTTGCAAATGGGTTACATGGACGTCGCCGCCCATGGCAAGGCCAACGGCCGCAGCGTCGTGTTGATGCATGGCAAGAACTTCTGCGGCGCGACCTGGGACAGTTCGATCAAAGCCCTCAGCGAAGCCGGCTATCGGGTCATCGCCCCGGACCAGATCGGTTTTTGCACCTCTAGCAAACCCGACCACTATCAATACAGTTTCCAGCAACTGGCGACTAACACCCAACAACTGCTCAAGGCCCTGGGCATTCAAAAAGCCAGCCTCCTCGGTCACTCCACCGGCGGCATGCTCGCCACCCGGTACGCGTTGCAATACCCCGAGCAAGTCGAACAACTGGCGCTGGTCAATCCCATTGGCCTGGAGGACTGGAAAGCCCTCGGCGTGCCCTACCGCACTGTCGATCAATGGTACGAGCGCGAGCTGAAACTCAACGCCGACGGCATCCGCACCTATGAACGCAACACCTATTACGGTGGCCGCTGGAAGCCGGAATTCGAGCGTTGGGTCGACATGCTGGCCGGTCTGAACAAAGGCCCGGGGCATACGCAAGTCGCGTGGAACTCGGCGCTGATCTACGACATGATTTTCACCCAACCGGTGTACTACGAATTCAAAGACCTGAAGATGCCCACGCTGTTGCTGATCGGAACGTCCGACACCACGGCGATCGGCAGTGATATTGCCTCGCCCGAGGTCAAGGCGAAGCTCGGTCACTACGACGTACTCGGCAAGCAAGTGGCCCAACTGATTCCGCAGTCGACCCTGGTCGAATTCCCCGGCAAGGGCCACGCACCGCAAATGGAGGAACCGGCGCAATTCCACAAGGCCTTGCTCGACTGGCTGAACAAAACCAACCCCGTTTATTGATGAGGTAAGGCTGATGGCGGTGCAGATTGCGGTGATTGATGACTGGCAGGACGTCGCGCGCGACGTGGTGGACTGGTCAATGCTGGATAGCGTTGGCGAGGTCAGTTTTGTTCACGACTACCCGGCCGACAACGAAACCCTGGCCAAGCGCCTGGGCGGCTACGAAGTGATCTGTGTGATGCGTGAACGCACCCGGTTCGATGAGGACCTGTTGCGTCGGTTGCCGAATCTCAAGCTGTTGGTCACCGGCGGCATGCGCAACGCGGCGCTGGATTTCAAAACGGCCGCTGCGTTGGGGATTCAAGTCTGCGGCACCGACAGCTACAAACACGCGGCACCGGAACTGACCTGGGCGCTGATCATGGCCGCCACCCGCAATCTTGTGGTCGAAGCCAACGCCTTGCGCGCCGGCCAGTGGCAGCAAGGACTCGGCGGTGATCTGTATGGCAAGACACTGGCGATTCTGGGCCTGGGCAGCATAGGCAAACGCGTCGCTCAGTTCGGGCAAGTGTTCGGCATGCGGGTGATTGCCTGGAGCGAAAACCTCACCGCCGAAGCGGCGGCCGAAGTCGGCGTGACCTATGTCGGCAAGCAGGAATTGTTCGAACAGGCCGACGTGCTGTCCGTGCACCTGGTACTCAGTGATCGCAGCCGTGGCCTTGTCGATGCGCAGGCGCTGGCCTGGATGAAACCCACGGCGCTGCTGGTGAACACCGCCCGTGGACCGATTGTGGATGAGGCGGCGCTGATCAAGGCGTTGCAGAAAAATCGGCTGGCCGGGGCGGCGCTGGATGTGTTTGAAGTGGAGCCATTGCCTGAACATCATCCGTTCAGGGCGCTGGAAAATGTGTTGGCGACGCCGCATGTCGGGTATGTAAGTCAACAAAACTACCGGATGTTCTTTTCGCAGATGATCGAAGACATTCAGGCGTGGTCGGCGGGTAGCCCGATCCGGTTGCTCACCTGATACCGAGTTATCGTTCATCGCGAGCAGGCTCACTCCTGAAGGGTGTACGCGATCCCTGTAGGAGTGAGCCTGCTCGCGATGAGGCCAGCAATAACGACCAACCCTCCGCACTAAACGCACCACAACAGTGCAACCCCACCTCCCAACCTGCCCGCTTTTGTGACTAGCCAGTCCCGTTTTGACCCAACCCCAAAAATAAACCTGCACTTCGTCGGTGCGGTCACCCCTTCGTCACGCGGTTCTTTTACCCTCTGAAAACTGATTGTCGAACAATTTCACCAGATGACCCGCCCCGCTCTAGGATCTGGCCTAGACTCATTTTCGCGAGGTAAAACCGGTCGGTCATCTGGCGGCAAAAACTCGAAACTTTCAGTCCTGGCGATGGGTCAGGGTAAAGGTGGGGCCAACGCGACTGGTGCATTCCTTGCAATGGCCCCTCCACCCATCTGCTTCACCGCATTGGGCAGCATTTGCCGCGATGCGTGCGCGTTTGCGCATGGCCACAGGATTTGGCCACACCGTTTGTGCCAGACCTAAGCATTAGATCAACACCACGGGAGATTCATATGATAAGTGCGGCTTTAGATATTCAGGGAGAACGTGCTCATCAGCAGGTCGGCGAATCGAGCGTCGTCAATGCACCGAGCACACAGTCGATCAGCGTACCTGGCACCAAGACGCTGACACCGGCTGCCAGTCAGAATCCGAATAGAAAGAAAGTGTTGTTTGTCACCTCCGAGATTGCCGATCTGGTGAAAACCGGCGGTCTGGGCGACGTTTCTGCCGCACTGCCACGCGCCATGTCGCACCTGCACGATGTACGGGTCCTCATCCCCGGCTACCCGCAAGTGCTGCATAGCGAAAACCCGATCCACATCATTGGTGAACTGGGTGGGCACGCCGCACTGCCACCCTGCAAGATTGGCCGTATGGACATGCCGGACGGTCTGGTCATCTATGTGTTGATCTGCCCCGAGCTCTACGAGCGCGAAGGTTCGCCTTACGGCGCCAACAATGGCCGCGACTGGCCAGACAACCACATCCGTTTCGCCCGACTGGGCCTCGCTGCCGCGGATATCGCCGCCAATCTCGCACAAATTCACTGGTGCCCGGATCTGGTGCACGCCCATGACTGGCCGGCGGGCCTGGCACCTGCCTACATGCACTGGCGTGGGCAGCGCACCCCGACCCTGTTCACCATCCATAACCTGGCCTACCAGGGCGTGACCAGCCTCGGCTCGTGCCCCGAACTGGGCATTCCCGCGCACGCCCTGCAACAGGAAGGCATGGAGTTCTACGGCAAGATGTCGTTCCTCAAGGCCGGCATGGCCTATTCGAGCCACATCACCACCGTCAGCGCCACCTACGCCCAGGAAATCACCACACCGGCCTTCGGCTGTGGTCTCGACGGTTTTCTCGCCGCCAAGACCCAGCAAGGCCTGCTCAGCGGCATTCCCAACGGCATCGATGAAAGCTGGGACGCGGCCACGGATTCGCACTTGTTCTGCCCGTTCAGCATCGGTGATTGGGACGGCAAGGCAGTGAACGCCGCACATGTGCGCGAGCTGTTCGGCCTTGCCGAATCCGAAGGTCCGCTGTTTGCCGTGGTCTCGCGCCTGGTCTATCAGAAAGGCCTGGACCTGACCGAAGCGGTCTCCGAATACATCGTCAAATCCGGTGGCCAGATTGCAATCATCGGCCGTGGCGAGCCGGAAGAAGAACAAGCCATGCGTGAACTGGCCCTGCGTTTTCCAGGGCAGATCGGCGTGCGCATCGGCTTCAACGAAACCGACGCCCGACGCATGTTCGCCGGCAGCGATTTCCTGCTGATGCCTTCGCGTTATGAACCCTGCGGCCTGAGCCAGATGTACGCCCAGCGCTTCGGTTCACTGCCGGTGGCGCGCAATACCGGCGGCCTGGCCGACACCATTGAAAACGGCGTGACCGGTTTCCTCTTCGATGAATCCTCCGTCGAAAGTTACCAGGAAGCCCTGAGCCGGGCGTTCAAGGTGTTCGCCTTCCCCGACCTGCTCCATGCCATGCGGTGCCGGGCCATGGCCGCGCCTTTCAACTGGTGCAAGGCGGTGGAACCCTACGCCGAGCTCTACGAACAGCTTGTGGCTAAGGCTTTGGGTAAATCGGGCCGACAGTAAGAGGTTTTCAACGATGCCGTTACGGACCCTTGAGACCTGGCCCCACGGCGCAATCATGCTGGACGCAGAGCACACGCGTTTTGCCTTGTGGGCGCCTGATGCGTTTTACGTCAGTGTCGAACTGGAAAATGGACAATCCTTGCCGCTGTTGCCTCAGGCTGACGGCTGGTTCGTGATCAAGGCCCGCTGCCCCGCGGGGACCCGCTACCGCTACAACATCGATGGCGAGCTGGAGGTGCCCGACCCGGCCTCCCGCGCGCAAGCCGGCGACATCGGCGGCCACAGCGTGGTGGTCGATCCGCTGGCCTATCGATGGCAACACAACACCTGGTACGGTCGGCCATGGAACGAGGCGATCATCTACGAGTTGCACGTCGGTGTGCTCGGCGGTTTCAGTGCCGTCGAGCAACACCTGTCGCGCCTCGTCGAACTCGGCATCACGGCAATTGAACTGATGCCGCTGGCACAATTCCCCGGTGAGCGCAATTGGGGTTACGACGGCGTCCTGCCTTACGCACCCCAGGCGTCCTATGGCTCGCCCGAACAACTCAAACACCTGATCGACACCGCCCATGGCCTCGGCCTGGCGGTGATTCTCGACGTGGTTTACAACCACTTCGGCCCGGATGGCAATTACCTGCACCACTACGCCAATAGTTTTTTCCGCGAAGACAAGCACACGCCATGGGGGGCGGCCATCGACTTCCGGCAGCGTGAGGTGCGAGACTTTTTCATCGACAACGCGTTGATGTGGCTACTGGAATATCGCTTTGACGGTTTGCGCCTGGACGCGGTGCACGCCATTGAAAGCCCGGACTTCCTTGAAGAACTGGCCCAACGTGTTCGCCAGCAAACCGAGCCCACACGCCATGTGTGGCTGATGGTGGAAAACGAACACAATGAGGCCAGCCTGCTGGAAAAAGGCTTCGATGCGCAGTGGAACGATGACGGTCACAACGCCCTGCATGTGTTGCTGACCGGCGAAACCGACGCCTACTACGCCGATTACGCCGAACAGCCCACCGAACAACTCGCTCGCTGCCTGAGCCAGGGTTTTGTGTTTCAGGGCCAACTCAACCGTCACGGCACGCCACGAGGTGAGCCCAGTGGTCATTTGCCGCCGACTGCCTTTGTGCTGTTTCTACAAAACCATGACCAGATCGGCAACCGCGCGTTAGGCGAACGGCTGCATCAACTGACCCATCCTGATGCACTTTACGCCGCCACCGCATTACTGCTGTTGTCGCCGATGATCCCGCTGATGTTCATGGGAGACGAATTCGCGGCGCAGGCACCGTTCCTGTTTTTCACCAGCCACCACGGTGAACTCGCAGAACAGGTGCGCGAAGGTCGACGCAACGAGTTCGCGGCATTCAGCGCCTTTGCCGATCCGCACAAGCGCGAACAGATTCCCGACCCGAATGCGCCCCAGAGCTTCGACGCATCGCAACCGAAGCTGGGTGTCAGCGCACTGCCGGCCATCCACGACCTGTATCGGCGCCTGTTGCAGCTGCGCCACCAGCACCTCATTCCCCGCCTGCCCGGCACCCAGGCACTCGGCGCCGACGTGCTTGGCCACGCGGCCGTGAGCGCACGCTGGCGGCTGGGCGATGGGAGTGAGCTGCGCATTGACCTGAACCTCAGCGACACGCCGGTGGTCCACCCCCCTGAGGCCGACACCCTCTTGCTGTTCGAACACCCGCCCCATTCAGCCGACCTGTTACGCCAGGGCAAACTTGCCCCGTATTGCGCGCTAGTCAGCCTCACGGCCGCAGCCCCTTTGCTACCCCCGGATGGAGAGCGCCCATGAGCGATGCGCAACTTGAAATACTGGCCAGCCGCGCAGGCCTAGCCGTCGATTGGATCGACGCCAATGGCCGCCCGCAGAAAGTCGGCCCGTCAGTCTTACGCGCCGTGCTCACGGGCCTCGGTCATCCGGCCGGCAGTGCCCAGGAAATCGATGCAAGCCTGCTGGAGCTGCAAGCCGCTCAGCAGACCCACCGTCTGCCGCCGCTGATGACGGTTGACGTCGGTGTCGGTCTCGATCTGGCGCGCTATTTTGAACCCGAAACGCCCTGCGACGTTCATCTCGAAGACGGCTCGCGGATCTACCTGAAACTCGATGCACAGGCGGTGCTGCCGGGGTTGATTCCGGTCGGGTACCAGCATGTCAGCATCGATGGGCAATCGTTCACCCTCGCCGTGGCACCTGAACGCTGCTATAGCGTCGGCGACGCCGTGGACAATCCGATCCCGCGCACGTGGGGCCTGAGCGTGCAGCTGTACTCACTGCGGCGTACCGGCGATGGCGGTTTCGGCGATACCCAGGCACTGGAGGACCTCGCCAGGGTGGCCGGTGAACGCGGTGCCGAAGCGTTGGCGATCAGTCCGTTGCACGCCATGTTCGGCAGCGACACCCAGCGCTACAGCCCTTACTCGCCTTCCAGCCGTTTGTTTCTCAACAGCCTGTATGCCGCGCCCGGTGCCATCCTTGGTGAGCGTGCGATGCGCGCGGCGATTGACGCCACGGGACTTGCTGCCCAACTGCAACAGCTTGAAGAACGGCCGTTGATTGACTGGCCCGTGGCCGCGCGAGCCAAACACCGCATTTTGCAGGCGTTGTACGAGGGCTTTGTCCACGGTGAACATCCATTGCACGAAGATTTCAGCAGGTTCCGTCATGCCTCGGGCGAAGCACTGGAAAATCACTGCCGCTTCGAAGCCCTTCAAGAAACCCGTGCCGCCCAGGGTGAAAGCCTCGACTGGCGCGAGTGGCCCGAGCAGTGGCGCGACCCGCGCAGCGCCGCCCTTGCCGAGTTCGCTGAAGAGAACGCCGCACGCATCGGCTTCTTCGCCTTCTGCCAGTGGCTGATCACCCGTTGTCTTGAGCGTGCGCAAACCGCGGCCCGCAGTGCCGGCATGAGCATCGGGCTGATTGCCGACCTCGCCGTCGGTGCCGATGGCGGCGGCAGTCAGGCCTGGAGTCGCCAGGACGAACTGCTCGCCTCGCTGACAGTGGGTGCGCCGCCGGACATTCTCAACCGCACCGGCCAGGGCTGGGGCATTTCCGCGTTTTCGCCCGAAGGTCTGGTGCGCAACGGGTTTCGGGCGTTTATCGAAATGCTGCGCGCCAATTTCGCCCACGCCGGCGGCTTGCGGATCGACCACATCATGGGCCTGCAACGGCTATGGGTGATCCCCAACGACGCACCTCCCCGCGATGGTGCCTACCTTTACTACCCCGTCGACGATTTGCTGCGTCTGCTGACGCTCGAATCCCATCGTCATCAAGCCATTGTGCTGGGCGAAGACCTCGGTACCGTGCCTGACGGCCTGCGGGAAAAACTCATCGCACGCTCGATCCTCGGTATGCGCGTGTTGCTGTTTGAACAGGACAACGCCCACTTCAAGCCTATTCTCGACTGGCCCGACAACGCGCTCGCGACCACCAGCACCCATGACTTGCCGACGCTCAATGGCTGGTGGCATGGTCGCGACATCGACTGGCACGCCCGGCTCGGCCTGACGGACGCCAGCGGCGAAATCGAATGGCGCCAACATCGCGAGCGCGAACGTGAAGGCCTGCGTCGGGTGTTGAGCGAAGACCCGCAGAACTTTCGCGAGGAGTCCTACGAAACCGATCAGGTGCTCGACGCCAGCGTCCGGTTCCTCGGGCATACCCGCGCGCCCTTGGTGCTGCTGCCACTGGAAGATGCCTTGGGCATCGAACAGCAGGCCAACCTGCCCGGCACCATCGACACCCACCCCAACTGGTCACGGCGCCTGCCCGGCGACAGCGAAGCCCTGCTCGATGACCCTGATGCGGCCCGGCGCCTGGAACTGCTTGCCTGCGCGCGGCTTCAAGCGGGCGAGCGTGACCAATGACGGCTCCGTTTATCCAATCACCGCGGGCGACCCTGCGCCTGCAATTTCATAAAGGCTTCACCCTGGATCAAGCGGTGCCACTGGTGCCGTATTTCGCCCGCCTGGGGATCAGCCACGTCTATGCCTCGCCGCTGCTGGCCGCTCGCGCCGGCTCCATGCATGGCTACGACGTGGTGGACCCGACCACCGTCAACCCCGAACTGGGTGGCGAAGCCGCGCTGCGGCGTTTGGTCAATGCCCTGCGCGAGCAGCGGATGGGGCTGATCCTCGACATCGTGTCCAACCACATGGCCGTCGGCGGCGCTGATAACCCCTGGTGGCTGGACTTACTGGAATGGGGGCGTTTGAGCCCGTTCGGCGAGTTCTTCGACATTCAATGGCACTCGCCGGACCCGTTGATGGAAGGTCAGTTATTGCTGCCATTCCTGGGGAGCGACTACGGCATCGCCTTGCAGGACGGCACCCTGCCCTTGCACTTCGATGCGCAGGACGGCAGCTTTTACGTGCAGCATTACGATCACCGCTTCCCGATCTGCCCGATGCATTTTGGCGAATTGCTGCCCACGGATGTCGAACCGCTCAAATCGCTGGCGGAGCGCTTCACCACCTTGAGTTATCAGACCGACGCTCACAGTCTGGCGGTGCCGCTGAAAGCCGGGTTGCGCGAACTGGCCTGTGATCCGGCGATGCACCAGGCCATTGAGCATCACCTCAGCACTTACGACTCACTCACCCCCGATGGTTTCCAGCGCTTGCACCCCCTGCTGGAACGCCAGAGTTATCGACTGGCGAGTTGGCGCACGGCGGCGGATGACATCAACTGGCGGCGTTTTTTCGATGTCAATGAACTGGGCGGCTTGCGCGTCGAGCGGCCGGCCGTGTTCGAAGCCACCCACGCGAAAATCTTCGAACTGGTGGCGCAAGGGCTGGTGGACGGTTTGCGTATCGACCACATCGACGGCCTCGCCGATCCCCGTGGCTACTGCCGCAAACTTCGACGCCGGGTCGATAGCCTGTCACCGGGTCGACACCTGCCGATCTACGTCGAGAAGATCCTCGGCGAAGGCGAAACCCTGCACCGCGACTGGTCGGTGGACGGCACCACCGGTTACGAATTCATGAACCAGCTGTCGCTGCTGCAACACGACCCGCAAGGCGCCCAGACCTTGGGTGAACTCTGGCAGCGCTTCAGCGAGCGACCTGCCGACTTCCGCCAGGAAGCCCAATTGGCACGCCAGCAAATCCTCAACGGCTCGTTGGCCGGTGATTTCGAAAGCGTTGCCCAGGCTTTGCTGCAAGTGGCCCGGGACGACTTGATGACGCGCGACCTGACCCTCGGTGCGATCCGCCGGGCGTTGCAGGAATTGATCGTGCACTTCCCGGTGTACCGCACGTACATCGGCCCCCGTGGCCGCTCCACCCAAGACGATGTGTTTTTCCAGCAGGCCATGGACGGTGCGCGGCAAACCCTGAGCGAAGCCGACTGGCCGGTGCTCGATTGCCTGGCTGGCTGGCTCGGTGGTGCCCCCTGGCGCAAACGCCCGGTGGGTCGCCAGCGCAAGATCCTCAAGCATGCCTGCGTACGCTTTCAGCAACTGACGTCACCGGCCGCCGCCAAAGCGGTCGAAGACACCGCGTTCTATCGCTCGGCGGTGTTGCTGTCGCGCAATGACGTCGGTTTCAGCACCGAACAGTTCAGCGCCCCGCTGTCCGACTTTCATGCCGCTTGCATCAATCGCCAAGCCGAATTCCCGGACAACCTGCTGGCCACCGCCACCCACGACCACAAACGCGGCGAAGACACCCGTGCCCGTTTAGCCGTGCTGAGTGAACGCAGCGCCTGGTACGCCGAGCAAGTCCCGCTCTGGAGAACGCTCGCCCGGCCGCTGCGCGATGACGACCAGATGCCGACGGCGGGCGATGAGTTGATCCTGTACCAGGCGATCCTCGGCAGCTGGTCGTTGACCCTGCGGATTGACGATCAGCCTGCACTTGAGGACTACGCCAAACGCCTCTGGCAGTGGCAACAAAAAGCCCTGCGCGAAGCCAAGCTGCAAAGCAGTTGGAGCGCGCCGAACGAAACCTATGAACACGCGATGCAGGTGTTTATCGAGCGGCTGTTTTTGGCCCCCGAAGGTGAGCAGTTGCGCGCCACCCTCGGCCAAGCGGTTCAGGCCATTGCCGCACCCGGCGCCATCAATGGATTGGCGCAAACCTTGCTGCGAATGACCGTGCCGGGGGTGCCGGACCTCTATCAGGGCGACGACTTCTGGGACTTCAGCCTGGTGGATCCAGACAACCGCCGGCCAGTGGATTACGCCAGCCGTCAACGGGCCCTTCAAGCCACACCGGACGTGCCCGAGTTGTTGGCGAACTGGCGTGACGGGTGCATCAAGCAGACGCTGATCGCCGAGGTGCTGAATCTGCGGGCCGAGCATGCCGAGCTGTTTTCGCGAGGGACCTATCAAGCCCTTGAAGTGGTCGGCAGCCAGGCGCATCGAGTGTTGGCATTTGCCCGCTCGCTGGAGGGAAAACGCGCCATCGTGATCGTACCGATACGCTGCGCCGAACTGCTGATAAACAGTGCCGAACCAAGGATAGATGCGCTGCAGTGGGGCGATACACGGGTCAAATTACCGTTCACCGCCTCTGATGAAAATCTGAAGGGACTTTTTTCCAGCGTCGCAGTCACAAAACACAGGGAGCTGAACATCAGCGCTGCGCTGGGGATTGTCCCGGTCAATCTCTTTATCCAACTCTTTACCCAAGCTTGAGTTCAGTTCAGGAGCATTGCGATGAGTACCGACGATAAACGCGTTCGCGAATTTGCCTATCAGATCTGGGAATCGGAGGGCAAACCGGTGGGCCAGGAAGCTCGCCACTGGGAGATGGCTCGCAAGCTGGCCGAAGCGGAAGCCCTGTCACCGAAAGCCAGCGCCAGTAGCACCGCCGCCACTAAACCTGCGGCCGGAAAGGCCAATGGCGGACTGGACGGAAAAGCCAGCGAAGAAAAACCCAAAGCCAAGGCTAAACCTGCTGCGGCGTCGAAAGTGATCCCGCCGGGGGAAAAAGCCGTCGAGAAGAAACCTCGTGCGGCGAAAAAGCCACCTATCACCTGACGTCCAGGACTATTGGTTTTGATCAAAGACGTGGCGAGTCCGCTCGCCACTGGGGCCGCGTTCGTCCTCGAAAACCCCTTGATCCCCATTTGCAGGAGCACTTATGACCACGCCAAAAAAAACCGCGCCAGAACCTCACGCCGAGGCGTCGCGAATCCGTGAAGGCTTGCCCTTCCCGCTGGGCGCAACCTGGGACGGCCTGGGGGTCAATTTCGCCTTGTTTTCCGCCAACGCCACCAAGGTCGAACTGTGCATCTTCGATGACTCGGGCGAGGTGGAACTGGAACGGATCGAGCTGCCCGAATACACCGACGAGATCTACCACGGCTACTTGCCCGATGCCCATCCGGGACTGATTTATGGCTATCGCGTCTACGGCCCGTACGACCCGGCCAACGGACATCGCTTCAACCACAACAAACTGTTGATCGACCCTTACGCCAAGCAATTGGTTGGCGAGTTGAAATGGTCCGAAGCGCTGTTCGGCTACACCATCGGCCACCCCGACGCGGACCTCAGTTTCGATGAACGCGACAGCGCTCCCTTCGTGCCCAAATGCAAAGTCATCGACCCGGCTCACACCTGGGGCCATGACCATCGCGTCAGCGTGCCGTGGGATAAAACGATCATCTACGAAACCCACGTGCGCGGCATCAGCATGCGTCACCCTTCCGTTCCCGAGAATGTGCGCGGTACGTTCGCCGGGCTGATGGTCGATGACATGCTGGACCACATCCGCAAACTCGGTGTGTCGTCGGTTGAATTGTTGCCGATCCACGCGTTCGTCAACGATCAGCACTTGCTGCACAAAGGCATGACCAACTATTGGGGCTACAACAGCATCGCCTTCTTCGCCCCGGACCCGCGCTACCTGGCCAGCGGCAAGATCGCCGAGTTCAAGGAAATGGTCGCGCACCTGCACGAAGCCAATCTGGAAGTGATCCTCGACGTGGTCTACAACCACACCGCCGAGGGCAATGAACAAGGACCGACCCTGTCCATGCGCGGCATCGACAACGTCTCGTACTATCGCTTGAAGCCCGAAGACAAACGCTTCTACATCAACGATTCCGGGACCGGCAACACCCTGGATTTGAGCCACCCTTGCGTGTTGCAAATGGTCACCGACTCCTTGCGTTACTGGGCGTCTGAAATGCACGTCGACGGGTTTCGCTTCGACCTGGCGACCATTCTCGGTCGCTACCACGACGGTTTCGATGAGCGTCACAGCTTCCTCGTGGCCTGCCGTCAGGACCCGGTACTGCGTCAGGTGAAGATGATTGCCGAACCGTGGGACTGTGGCCCCGGCGGTTATCAGGTCGGCAACTTTCCGCCGGGCTGGGTGGAGTGGAACGACAAGTTCCGCGACACCGTGCGCGCGTTCTGGAAAGGTGACGACGGCCAACTCGCCGATTTCGCCAGCCGCATGACCGCCTCCGGCGAGATGTTCAACCAGCGTGGCCGACGCCCATATTCCTCGTTGAATTTCATCACCGCCCACGACGGTTTTACCCTCAACGATCTGGTGTCGTACAACGACAAACACAACGAAGCCAACGACGAGAACAATCAGGACGGCAGCAACAACAACCTGTCGTGGAACCACGGTGTCGAAGGCCCGACCGACGATCCCGAGATCAACGAGTTGCGCCAGCGGCAAATGCGCAACTTCTTCGCCACGCTGCTGCTGTCCCAAGGCACGCCGATGCTGGTGGCCGGCGACGAATTCGCCCGCACTCAGGAAGGCAATAACAACGCCTATTGCCAGGACAGCGAGATTGGCTGGGTCAACTGGGACTTCAGCGAGGACGGCAAGGCCCTGCTCAAGTTCGTCAAACGCCTGATCAAGTTGCGTCTGGCGTACCCGATCCTGCGTCGTGGCCGCTTTCTCGTGGGCAATTACAACGAAGACATTGGGGTCAAGGACGTGACCTGGCTGGCACCGGACGGCACTGAAATGTCCCAGGAACAATGGAGCGAAGCCCACGGTCGTTGCCTCGGTATCTTGCTCGACGGTCGCGCCCAGGAAACCGGGATCCGCCGCAAGGGCGCTGACGCGACGCTGTTGCTGGTGGTCAACGCGCACCACGACATCGTCAACTTCACGCTGCCGCAAGTGCCCGATGGTGGGTTCTGGACCTGCATGATCGACACTAATCAACCGTCGATTCGAGGACAGGAACGCTTTGAACTCGATCACGAATATTCGGTGACCGGCCGTTCGTTGCTGCTGTTTGAATTGCAACATGAGGAAGACGAGTGAAATGGAGCTGCGCACGTGCGCACCGCGTGCCCGCCTGAACAGCCCGGCACGCGGTGGTTTCGGCAACTATTTGCGCGATTTGGTACGAATTGGTTAAAAAAAACCGACTCAGAAGAAACCGCCACGCGACGAACAGCGAGACTTGAGCAATACTCCGTTCGCAACAATCCAAGGTACGGAACGTTGCACATTGCTATCAAACAAAACAAGGACGTAGGCCGATGAAACCCCTCACCCTCATCGACAGCAGCCAGCCAGCACAAATCTGGAACAGTGCGCTGCAACTGGACAACATCCCCGTCATCAACACCCATACCCTGGTCCCCACCGGCGCACGCGCCGTGGTGATCGCGCCGCATCCCGGTGACGAAGTGGTCAGCTGTGGCGGCCTGCTGCAGCTGCTCTCCAGCCTCGGTCATCCACTGCAATTGATCTCGGTCACCGATGGCAGTGCCAGCCAACCGGGCTCACAACAATGGTCGGAGAAACGCCTGAGCGTATTTCGCGGCCAGGAAAGCGTCGAGGCCTTGCGTAGGCTCGGCTTGCCAATGCACAGCCTGAAATGGATTCGTGGTGGCTTCACTGACTTCGCCCTGGCCGAGCAAGAGACACAACTGACCCAGTTCATCTCCCGCTACTTGCGGCCTGGCGATGTGGTGTTCAGCACCTGGCGCGAAGACGGCACGCCCGATCACGACGCCGTCGGCCGTGCCAGCGCCGTTGCTGCGAGCAAGGTCGGTGCAGCGTTCCATGAAGTGCCAATCTGGGCCTGGCACTGGCCGGCTCGCGACCAGGGACTCGTGCCCTGGCACCGTGCACGCAAATTGCGCCTGGACACTTGGACCGTCGCGCGTAAAAGCCACGCCGTCCACGCCTACGCCAGCCAGCTCGACGGCGAACCCACCATCGGCATCGCACCGCTGCTGCCCCGAGTGCTCCTGGACCGCATGCGATTGCCCTATGAAATAGTCTTCGTCTGACACTATCCCCACAGGGTTTTTGGTGTTGCAAAGACTGAACTGCCCGCCATGCCATCAGTCGCATGCATAAGCAGTTCAGATTCAGAGGAGCACACGTGACCAGCGATTCCGAGCAACGGGCCGCGCTGACCCCGTCCCCGGCGATACATCGCCTGAGGGTGCTGACGGTCAACACTCACAAGGGCTTCACCGCCTTCAACCGGCGTTTCATCCTCCCGGAGCTGCGCGAGGCGGTGCGCAGTACAGCGGCGGATCTGGTGTTCCTCCAGGAAGTGGTGGGAGAACACGATCGGCATTCTTCCCGTTACAACAATTGGCCGCCGACCTCTCAATACGAATTTCTCGCCGACAGCATGTGGAACGATTTCGCTTATGGGCGCAATGCGGTCTACCCCGATGGCCACCACGGCAATGCGCTGCTGTCGAAATACCCGATCCGCGAATTTCGTAACCTTGATGTGTCGATCACTGGCCCCGAACGGCGCGGCTTGCTGCACTGTGTGCTGGAAGTGCCGGGGCACGCTGAAGTTCATGCGATTTGCGTGCACCTGAGCCTGCTCGAAAGTCATCGCCAGTTGCAGTTGCAGCTGCTCTGCCAACTGCTCGAATCCCTGCCCGACGACGCCCCGGTGATCATCGCTGGCGACTTCAACGACTGGCAGTTGCAAGGCAACGCCACCCTCGCCCAACGAAACTACCTGCATGAGGCGTTCGAACGCCATAACGGGCGCCCGGCCAAAACCTATCCGGCACGCTTTCCATTGTTGCGCCTGGACCGAATATACCTGCGTAACGCCAGCAGCCATGAACCGCGAATTCTCAGTCATAAACCCTGGACGCACTTGTCGGATCATTTGCCGTTGGCCGTCGAAGTGCACCTCTAGCAACCGAGTCAAAAGGCTCTGGATCGCGGTTTTTTTGACGCATCCTCTAACAAACAAGCACTTAGATCCGCGCCGTAAATCAGTCACTTGTAACACTTCAAATACCAGTACCACTTATCGAACATGTTCTTGACGCACTGTCAACGGTCTTCTTAGCTACACCTTACTACCCCCGAAGTACCATCAGGGGGCACCCCCCAGACACCCGCCAATACGGGCGCCCAAAGGCCTGCCCCTAATCCACTCGGTCGCCCCTCATTCGGGGTAGGAGAGACGCCATAGCGAGAGACCCCATGCGATTGCAAGGTAGACCCCCATGAAAACGTCATTCACCCAACAAGAGATCAAAGTCACTTTTTGCACTGTCACCAGCTCTATCTTGCTGTGCTCGACCCTGGAGACCCAGGCGGGACCGACGGAAGAAGAAATCGCCCCGTGGTATCGCCAGGATGTTTCGGTACTCACCCTAAAAACCACCGCCATCACCTCTCCCGGCTACTTCGGCGCCGCGTCCGATACAACAAGCTCACACCTCACCATCGAAGACGAAGCGCCTTCAGCCTGGGATCAGGTGTACGGCCAACCGTCGCGACAAGCGCAGACCGACTACCTGGCACTGGGATCTTCGATCCCCGGCACCACAGAATTCAAAGGCCCGGCGATCCTCACCTTGCAAAGCGGTAGTGGTCATACCCAAAAGGTCGGGCTGATCGGCGGCACCACCCACATACAAGGCAACAGCAACGGCTTGCTGGCCAATCCAGCCTTGGCCAACCCCGACCACGACACCCTCAACCTCCAAGGCCAGAGCCTCGGCGCTTACTGGAGCCTGACCGGCCCTCAAGGCTGGCATGTGGATTTGACCGCCAGCGGTGGCCGGGTCAACGGCTTTAGCCGTAACGACCAGGGCGCGCGGCAGGTCACTGAAGGCACGGCGATGACATTGTCGGTGGAAGGCGGTTTCCCGATTGGCCTGAGCGAGAACTGGGTGGTCGAACCCCAGGCGCAGTTGATTAATCAGCGCATTACGCTGGATACGCCATATGCCGGCTCGGGGAATGCGTCATCGAACGACGTGACGTCGTGGAGCGGACGGGTCGGCGCCCGTTTGAAAGGTAATTACGACTTCAATGGCCTGGGCGTCGAACCCTACGTTCGGACTAACTTGTGGCGCACCGTGAACACCGGCAACATCGTGACCCTCGACCAGGTCGACAAGATCAGCAGCAGTCGCTACTCATCGACGGTTGAAGTGGGGTTGGGGCTGGTGGCCAGGGTCACGCCTGCGGTGAGCTTGTACGTCAGCGCGGATTACAGCAGTGATGTGGATGACAATGATTTGAATGGGTTGATTGGGAGTTTGGGGGTGCGGATGCGGTGGTGAGCGTCCGACCTCAAAAGATGCTTTTCAGGGCTGACGCCTTCGCGGGCAAGCCAGGCTCCTACAGAGGAATGCATTCCAATTGTAGGAGCATGGCTTGCCTGCGATGGCAGCGACTCGGTCTTGGCTCAGCCCTCCGGCCGCAAGATCAACACCGCCAGCGGTGGCAGATTCAGAACCAGCGAAAGCGCCTGCCCATGGCTCGGTGCCTCTTCGGTCAACGCCCCGCCACTGTTGCCATAGTTGGAACCGGCATACATCGCCGCATCGCTGTTGATCACCTCGGTCCAGCGCCCGGCAAACGGTACGCCGACGCGATAACCCTCACGCGGCACCGGGGTGAAGTTGGCCACGACCAATACCGGCCGGCCCTCCTTGCTCCAGCGCAGCCACGCGTAAACGCTGTTGATCGCATCGTCGCCGATCAGCCACTGGAAGCCTTGCGGGGCGTCATCCTGCTCATGCAGCGCCGGTTCTTCGCGGTACAGCCGATTGAGGTCACCGACCAGTTTCTGCACCCCTTTGTGTTCAGGGTATTGCAACAAATACCAGTCCAGTTGCTGATCGTGATTCCACTCGCGCCACTGGCCGAATTCGCAGCCCATGAACAACAGCTTCTTGCCAGGGTGCGTCCACATGAAGCTCAAGTAGGCGCGCAAATTGGCAAACTTCTGCCAGCGGTCGCCAGGCATTTTGTCGATCAGCGAATGCTTGCCATGGACCACTTCATCGTGGGAAATCGGCAGGATGAAACGCTCGGACCACGCGTACACCAGGCCAAAACTCAGCTCATTGTGGTGATGGGCGCGGTACACCGGATCCTGCTGGATGTAATGCAGCGAATCGTGCATCCAGCCCATGTTCCATTTGTAGGCAAAACCCAAACCGCCCTGTTGCGTGCTCTGACTGACACCCGGCCACGCCGTGGACTCTTCGGCGATAACCAGCGCACCGGGCGCCTCCAGCGCCACCACGTCGTTGAGGTGACGCAAAAAATCGATGGCTTCGAGGTTTTCCCGACCGCCATGGCGGTTCGGCACCCATTCGCCCGCTTTACGCGAATAGTCGCGATAGAGCATCGACGCCACGGCATCGACGCGCAGGCCATCGACGTGAAAATGCTTGAGCCAGTGCAACCCCGACGCCAGCATGTAACCGTGCACTTCGGTGCGGCCCAGGTTGTAGATCAGCGTGTCCCAGTCCTGATGAAAACCTTCCAGCGGGTTGCCATATTCGTATAGCGCGGTGCCGTCGAATTGCGCCATACCATGGACGTCAGTGGGGAAATGCGCCGGCACCCAGTCGAGAATCACGCCGATTTCCGCTTGATGGCAGGCGTTGACGAACGCGGCAAAGTCATCCGGTGAACCGTATCGGGCGCTCGGGGCAAATTGCGAAAGCAATTGATAACCCCACGAGCCGCCGAACGGGTGCTCCATGATCGGCATCAGTTCGATGTGGGTGAAACCCAAATCCTTCACATACGGAATCAGGCGCTCACCCAACTCGGGCCAGGTGTATTGGCGGGCGACTTCGCCCAGATCGTTCAGCTCGCATTGCCAGGAACCGGCGTGCAATTCGTAGATCGACAGCGGTGCGGTCGGTCGCTGACGTTCGCCACGCGATTGCATCCACGCCTGATCCTGCCAGTCGATGGTCAGCGGTGACGCGACTTTGGAGGCGGTGTCCGGCGGCAAGGTAGTGGCCAGTGCCATCGGATCAGCTTTAAGCGGCAAAATGCCGTGAGTACCGAGGATTTCGTATTTGTAGGCGTCCCCTGCTCGCAAGCGTGGGATGAACAGCTCCCAGACCCCGGTCGGGTGACGCAAACGCATCGGATGGCGGCGACCGTCCCAGTTATTGAAATCACCCACCACCGACACGCGTTTGGCATTGGGTGCCCACACGGCAAAACGCACGCCGTCGACACCCTCGACCGTCTTCAGCTGAGCGCCGAGGCAACTGCTCAGATCGCGGTGATTGCCTTCGGCGAACAGGTACAAGTCCATCTCACCGAGTAGCGAGCCAAAGCTGTAGGGGTCTTCGCTGATTTGTTCGCCGCCGGCCCAACGGGTGCGCAGCAGATACGGCCGGGCCCGTTCGAAGTGCCCGACAAACAGCCCCGGTGTCTGGGTGGCTTCCAGATTGCCGAGTTCTTCCCCGGAGTCTCTGGCCACCACCTGCACGCTCAACGCATCGGGTAAATAGGCTCGAATGAATTGCCCGTTGGCGCCATCGCCATGGGGCCCCAGAATTGCAAAAGGGTCGTGATGTTCGGCGCGCACCAACGCGTCGATGTCCCGCGCTCTGGGTAGCAACGCCTCTTTAGCGTGACCCTGTTCCTTGTTCGAGAAACTCATGACTACTCTCCACCAAGTTCGGAAAAGGGTTTAAGCCCACTCAATAATCCATACAAGCCGTGCAAAGGCACCGGCAGCCAAGTGGGCCGATTTTCGGCCTCATACGCCACTTCATACGCCGCCTTCTCCAGACCGAACAACGCCAGCGCGGCGTCCTCGCCCTCCGGATCTTGCCACGCATGAGCAAGACTAGCTGCCGCCAGCCGATAAGCGTCAACAAATGCCTGTTTTGCTTCAAAAAGGTAGCGCTCGGCGACCCGCTGACGGGCAACCTGGGCCTCGGCTGTGTTGTCGACGTTATACACATTGATCGTCATCGCGGCGGCGTAATCGAAAGAACGCAACACCCCGCTGACGTCCTTGTACGGGCTGTGCTTGCCCCGTCGTTCACGCAGCGGCCGCGCCGGCTCGCCCTCGAAATCGATCAGGTAGGCATCGCCCTTGATCACCAGCACCTGGCCCAGGTGCAAGTCGCCATGAACGCGGATGCGCAAGCCACCGGCGGCCTTCTTACCGAGTTCCTGCACATGGCTGAGGATGGCTTTTTTGTGGTCCTGTAAACGACTGACCAAGGTCTGGTCCGCCGGGCTCAGTTCGTTTAGATGCTGCTTGAGCAACTTGAGTGCGTGCTCCAGCTGCGCCGCCACGTCCTTGGCCGAGGCCTGCGCCTCTTTCTGGGTGGTGACTTGCGGGGCGAAGTCCGGGTCTTTGGTCGGAGCGGCCAGGACCTGGTGCATTTCCCCCAGACGCTGGCCGAACATGCCGGCAAAATCCTTCAACTCACCGAGTGCGTTGTAGTGCTGTTCCTGCTCGGACATGGCATCGGCCAACTCGTCACGCAGCGCGCGTTCGAGGTTGTTCTGGGTCCATTCCCAGGCATCGCCCTGATTGCTCAAATAGCCCTGAGCGATCATCAACAACGTGTCCTCGCCCTGTTCGTCGCGACGCACCACCGAGCCCAGCAGCGGCGAAATATTGCGGAACCCGGCGCGGGTCAGGCAAGCGCTCATTTCCAGTTCCGGGTGCACGCCCGAGGCGAGTTTGCGGATCAGTTTGAGCACCAGGCTGTTGCCGATCACCACCGAACTGTTGGATTGCTCGGCGGACAGATAACGCACCGGTGACTCCTCTGTCAGGCCCAGTTTCGCCAGCTCTGCCGTAGGCTCGAAACGGATGTCGCCCGCGCTCGAGGGCAACACGGTGACGTTCTGCATGCCTTGCAACACGGCATGAATAAAAGTTTCGAGGCTGAAGGCATCGGTGATCAAACCCACCTGACGCCCACGGCGCACCCGCGACAAGGCCAGTTGCTGTGGCAACGCGGCACCGACCTGATCTTCGGGAATAAAGCCGAATGGCAACTGATAGCGGTGAGTCTGGCCTGCGCTGGTGACTTCAATTTCGCTCAACAGCACCGGGTGCAGCGGATCGCCGAAGCGCACGCCGTAGGCCAGGTTGACCTGTTCGATGGCCGCGTCCTTGCCGGCAAACCAGCGGCGATTCTGTAGCCAGGTCGGCAGAATGCCTTGCTCCAGCGTGCCACGGGACGGCGTTTCGAGCAGTTCTTCCATGCGGTGCTTCAACACCAGCGTGGTGAAGTCCGGCAGGCTTTGCGCCGGCTCCACGTGCCAGGCGGGCATCTGGTTTTCCGCCGCGAGCCCGAACCAATAGAAGCCGTAAGGCGCCAGGGTCAGGAGGAAATTCAACTGGCCAATCGGCGGGAAGGCGTTACCGCCGAGCATCTCCACCGGCACCATGCCGACGTACGCCGACAAGTCGAGTTCCGCCGCTTGTGCGCTGCGCGAGACGTTGGCCACACACAGGATGATTTCGTGCTTGCCATCGGCCCCGGTGAATTCACGGGTATAGGCCAGAATCCGGCGGTTGCTCGGGGAGAGCATTTTCAGTGTCCCTCGACCGAACGCCTTGGACTGTTTGCGCACGGCAAGCATGCGCCGGGTCCAGTTGAGCAGCGAATGCGGATCGCCGGCCTGAGTTTCGACGTTGACCGACAGGTAGCCGTATTGCGGGTCCATGATCGGTGGCAGCACCAGGCTGGCCGGGTCAGCGCGGGAGAAGCCACCGTTGCGGTCAATCGACCACTGCATCGGCGTGCGCACGCCATCTCGGTCACCGAGATAGATGTTGTCGCCCATGCCGATTTCATCGCCGTAATACAGGGTCGGCGTACCCGGCATCGACAGCAGCAAGCTGTTGAGCAGTTCCACGCGACGCCGATCACGCTCCACCAAGGGCGCGAGTCGGCGGCGGATCCCCAGATTAATCCGGGCCCGACGGTCCGCCGCGTAGTAATTCCACAGGTAGTCGCGCTCTTTGTCGGTGACCATTTCCAGGGTCAGTTCATCGTGATTGCGCAGGAAAATCGCCCACTGACAATTGGCCGGTATCTCCGGGGTCTGACGCAGGATGTCGGTGATCGGGAAGCGATCCTCCTGAGCCAGCGCCATGTACATGCGCGGCATCAACGGAAAGTGAAAGGCCATGTGGCACTCGTCGCCGTTCAAGCCCTTTTTGTCGGTGTCACCAAAGTACAGTTGCGTGTCTTCCGGCCATTGATTGGCTTCAGCCAGCAGCATGCGGTCGGGGTAATTGGCGTCGATCTCGGCGCGGATCTGCTTGAGGACGTCATGGGTCTCGGGGAGGTTTTCATTATTGGTACCGTCACGTTCAATCAGGTACGGGATGGCGTCCAGCCGCAAACCGTCGATGCCCATGTCGAGCCAGTAGCGCATCACCGACAGCACGGCTTTCATGACCTGTGGGTTATCGAAATTCAGGTCGGGCTGGTGGGAGTAGAAACGGTGCCAGAAGTACTGGCCAGCCACCGGGTCCCAGGTCCAGTTGGATTTTTCGGTGTCGAGAAAGATGATGCGCGTGCCGTCGTACTTCTGATCGTCATCGGACCAGACGTAGAAGTCCCGCGCCGCCGATCCGGGTTTGGCCTTGCGCGCACGCTGGAACCAGGCGTGCTGGTCCGAGGTGTGGTTGATGACCAGTTCGGTAATCACCCGCAGGCCACGCTTGTGCGCCTCGGCAATGAAACGCTTGGCGTCGGCCATCGTGCCGTAATCGGCATGGACGCCACGGTACTCGGCGATGTCGTATCCGTCGTCACGACGTGGCGAGGGGTAGAACGGCAACAGCCAGATGGTATTGACGCCGAGGTCGGCGATGTAATCGAGTTTGGCGATCAGGCCGGGGAAGTCGCCGATTCCGTCGTTATTGGAGTCGAAAAACGACTTGACGTGAACCTGATAGATCACTGCGTCCTTGTACCAGAGCGGGTCTTTGATGAAGGTGGCTGCCTTGGGTTTCTTCGCCATTTGAAACTCCTGTTGAATCAGTGAAGCCGCGGGCTAAACACTCACCGTGGCGAGGTGCCTTGTGGCGAGGGAGCTTGCTCCCTCGCCACAAGGTTCGCGGTGTCATCAAGGGGTGGTAATCCGCCAGATCCCGAACGGCTGGTAGGCCGGGTCGATGCGCATGAACTGGTACTTGCCATGCCAGGTCCAGCGGTGGCCGTTCATCAAGTCTTCGCCCTGGGTGCTGGCGTCATCGGGTAAGCCCATTTCCCATAACGGCAACTCGAAATTGGCTTCCTGGACGTTATGCGGATCCAGACTGATGGCCACCAGAATAAAGTTGCTGCCGTCCGCACTGCGTTTTCCGAAATACAGAATGTTGTCGTTCCACGCGTTGTAAACCGTGAGGCCCAGGTGCGTATGCAGGGCCGGGTTCTGCCGGCGGATGCGGTTGAGCTGCGCGATCTCGGCAATGATGTTGCCCGGCGCGTTGAAATCCCTTGGGCGAATCTCGTACTTCTCCGAGTCGAGGTATTCCTCTTTTCCCGGTATCGGCGCCGACTCACAGAGTTCAAAACCCGAGTACATGCCCCACAGGCCAGAGCCCATCGTCGCCAGCGCCGCGCGGATCAGAAAGCCCGCGCGCCCGGATTCATGCAAGAAGAACGGGTTGATGTCCGGCGTGTTGACGAAGAAGTTCGGCCGGTAGCATTCACGCCACGGCGATTCATTGAGCTCGGTGAAATACGTCGCCAGCTCATGCTTGGTGTTACGCCAGGTGAAATAGGTATAGCTCTGCGAATAACCGACCTTGCCCAGACGCGCCATCATCGCCGGCGTGGTAAAGGCTTCGGCGAGGAAGATCACCTCCGGATACAGGGCGCGCACATCGGCAATCAGCCACTGCCAGAACGGCAGCGGTTTGGTGTGCGGGTTGTCGACGCGAAAGATCTTTACGCCCTCTTCGACCCAACCGACCACGATGTCGCGCAGCTCTACCCACAGGCTCGGAATGGCCTCGGTGGCGTAGAAGTCGACGTTGACGATGTCCTGGTATTTTTTCGGTGGGTTCTCGGCGTACTTGATCGTGCCGTCCGGCCGCCAGTTGAACCAGCCCGGATGCTGTTGCAGCCATGGGTGGTCCTGGGAACACTGAATCGCAAAGTCGAGGGCGATTTCAATCCCGTAGTCCGCCGCCGTGGCGACCAAGCGGCGAAAGTCTTCGCGGGTGCCGAGCTGCGAGTGAATCGCCTCATGCCCGCCCTCTTCGCTGCCAATCGCATAGGGGCTACCGGGATCTTCGGGACCGGCGGTCAGGGAGTTATTCGGACCTTTGCGGAAACTGCGGCCGATCGGATGGATCGGCGGAAAGTACAGGATGTCGAACCCCATGTCCTGAATCATCGGCAATCGCTCATGCACATCATTGAACGTGCCATGACGGGCCGGATCATCAGTGATCGAGCGCGGAAACAGCTCATACCAACTGGCGAACTGCGCCAGCTCCCGCTCAACATCCAACGGGTACTCCGGGCTCAGGCTCACAAAGGCGTGATGATTGACCTGCGCCATCAGCTCGGCGCTACGTTGGTGCAGAAACAGCATCACCTGCTCGTTTTCGAGCAGACCGGACAACTCATGGTGCAGCGCCGTCAGTTGTTCACTCAACGCCCTTTCGCTGCGCTCGGCCGCCTGCTGGACCTGAGTGCGTCCTTCCTGCAATTCAAGACTGACGGGGACACGCGCGGCGTGCTTCTTCTCCAGTTCATAACAGAAGCTGGCGAACGGATCGATCCAGGCTTCGATGCAGAACAGATAACGCCCCTGACGCTCGACACGGAACTGGCCTTGCCAGCCATTATTGCCCATGTCCGCCATGACTTCGCTTTGCCAGATGTCATCGCCCTCGGCCCGCCAGCGCACCCGCACGGCCAGTTTGTCGTGACCGTCGGCAAACACTTTGCTGGTCACCACCACGTCCTGGCCCGCGACGGATTTGACGGCGAACTGTCCGCCATCAAGGGTCGGCTGGGTGTTTTCAATCGCGATTCGCGGCATTAATAACGCCTGCGACAGCGGCATGTGAGGGTTGTAATTGAGCTCTGTCGGTTTTGCAGCAGTCATCGAGCATCTCTCCTTTACGCCCCATGGACGCTCTTGTACCGGGTGTTCCCTGGATAGATTCACTTAGGTTGGGAGCTACCGGATTGGCTAAAAGTTCAGAGGGATTTGCCTTGGCATTTGCGGGGAATCAATTCCCGCGTCGGGGGGTCAATTCACTTAAGCACGACTTACGCCATGTGCCACTGGAGGCTTGATATGAGTATTCCAATCCCTGCCGAAACGCCTGATCCGAACATCGACAGCCCGGTCATTCCACCGACCGAGCCGGAACCCGTGCCCGAGCAGGACCCGCCGGGCACTCAACCACCGCCTCGGGAGGAACCACCGAGCACCATGCCGCCGGTGATTGTGAAGCCCTAGTGTTACCACCGCTTTGGTTTCTCCCTCGCTTTGCGTGGGAGCGCCAAAGCAAAAGATGTGTAGAGACAAACCTTATCGCTGAATTTTTTGTTTAGCGACGCGAAAGTCTTCTTAATAAATCTGCCGTTCGTCGGACAACCTGGTGGATGATCAAAAAATAATAAAACTGATCCCACAAACATTCGAGAAAAATACTACATCCATCCTCAGACGATTAATCGCAACCACTTAAACAAAACCGAATCTATTTCCCGCCGACAACACTGCCAGCAACGAAATCCAACACCACGAGACTGCAAATCTTATCGTTTGCTACGCAATCTCATAAAGTACGTATCTTTAACCTCATGCGTAGGAATGATTACTTCTTGTAGTCGGAGTATTTCCACACCAAAAAAATGTCTAACTTGCATTCCAAGCTACAAAAAACCAAACCTTTAACGTCACTTGCTTAAAAGTGACTTCCTTCCAAATTGGAGTAACAAAATAAAAGACGAAAACATGATCGAAATCCTCCTTAGTTTTAAACATGAGTTTGGCGAAAACTCGACCCCTCATATAGCGGGTGGTTCTGGAGGGGCAGGTGGATGCGGAGGAAGTGGAGGTTGCGGCGGTGGCGGTGGTTGCAGTGACGGTAGTGGTGGTTCAGGTGGATCCGGCGGTAACGCTGTTACACGGAATATCGACGGATCACTCATTGAACAATAAATTTATCGCAAGTTGATTAGAGGTTTTTTCGTTTAGCAACGAAAAAACCTCATTGGCGCAATCATGAATTTGAAAATAAACAATTACAACATTCTGAATTTTGACAACCAAGATATCTTGATTTCCGAGAGAGGAGTGGCCCGAGTAAAGTCACCCTCGCTGCTCAAAGTAATTGCCAAGCTCAAAGACAAACCAACGATTACAGAAAACGAGCTTTATAAGCTGTTTCACGAACATCATCTAAATAAAGGTGACGCCTACCTATCACTGAAGACGCTATTAGGACTCGAGATAGAAAAAGAGAACACCTACTTCAAAAAAACATTCGTGATTCATGACTGGGAAAATCACGAGGAATTGAAGTTACTAATAAACAGCGAACTACCTGAAGCTATTGTCACCCACCAAACTTCAGAATCAACCCTGAACCTTGAACTCAACGCTAAAAATTTCTTTGTACTACTGTGTAAAAATTATGACTACGAAAAAATAAAAATACATTACTTTAAACTTTCGACAAATTATCCTGAAAGCGCAATTAGCGTCGCCTACGCAGCGGGCGACCATTTTATTATTAGCCAACCTTATCTGCCAAACATTGGAAGTCCTTGCCATTTCTGCACGATAGATCGGCTTATCGAAAATGAATCCTATCACCCCAGTTCCAACACGTGGTCTCGGCTTCTCCATTTTTGTCGTAGCAAAAAAACATTCACTCCTACTCCGCGCCTATCCTTGTATCAGAAAAGTATAATTATCGGCGCACTGATACAAAAAATGAAATTAATGACTGGCAAGGATGACATCTATCGATACCAAGACAACATCCTACAAGAAACTTCCATATCATTGAACAATGGAAAAATCGAAGAATCCTGTACTGCACACTGGTGTATGTGTGACTGCCTAAGGGCTAACCCATGAAAAAACTACCTCATGATTACTACCTTAGGTTCATAGATCTTCAGTGAACAACTCACAAAACATAAATACAGACAATACTTATTCCAGCAGTTTCAGACATCCAATATACAGCGATCGCAGAAACACCATGGTCCCATTCCCTTAAAGCGAGTATCGAAATGTCTAATCACATCGCTTACCGAGCGTCAAAACTCGCTTTGATTTTCACAAAAGAACAACTAAAAGAGCCCACCGCTTTTTTTTGGACACTCCTATCCCCTAGCGCAGTATTTTATTTACTCAATTATTCCAGAGGCCAAATACCACCCTACAGTTTAAACTATGTGGAATCCACCTCTTGGTTTTACGCGTATATCTCTTCAAACGTGGCTTTTTTTGGTTTGAGCTTTTATATCATCGACAGAAGGGAAAGTGGATTTACCCGATCATTCATTTACAAACCTGAGGGAAAACTGATTTTTCTTCTCGCAAAATTCATATCTTACTCTTGCATATCAATACTCTACTGCGCTGTATTCTACTGCCTAACACGTGCGGCATTTGGTTCCCCCAACACAAACGAAATTTTCCAGATAATTGCCAGATTTTATTTTTGCTTTCTCTTATTTAGCATTCCAGCACTGCTATTGACGCTACTACCTACCAGCTTTCAGACTGCGAACACACTATTCTCAATTATCTCTTTTGCAATGTTAATTGCTGGCATATACGGAATCAGTGCACAACTGTCCTCGAATAGCTTTATTCAATTATTAAATCCCTTATGGATTGCTAGTGGAATTATGTCCAAGGGGCTGTGGCAGCGCCCTCAGATTGCTATTTGCACATTATCATTTTTCTCCTGCACTTTCTTTATTACCCTTCGCCACCTAAGAATAAATCCGGTTTGGAGTCGATACTAATGCATTCATTAAACGTCAACAACCTGACATTCAGCCACTCAAAAGATCTTCTATTTATTAATGCTTCGATGAATATCAATCCAGGTAATATTGTTGGATTGTTAGGGCCGAACGGCAGCGGAAAGACAACATTTTTTGATATAATTTGCGACATACAAGACAGAAAAAACGCCGAAATCATCAATACGTTTCAAAATCAGGTTTATCTATCACAAACTATAACCACACCACACACACTCCGAATGTTTGACATCTTCAACATCACCACCCTGCTTTGCTCGTCAGAAAAAAACTTACAACGCCAATCACTGGCAAAACTTCACGCCTGGAGCCCAGAGATCGTTGATCGCTATAAACGTATATGGAATAAAAAATCATCAACTTGCAGTTATGGCGAAAAACGTTGGTTTTTCACTCTAGCATTACTAACATTAAGTTCTGACTTCATCATTCTTGACGAACCTACTGCTGGCGTTGACCCTGAGTTTCGGCATTACATTTGGAAGTGCTTGCACGGAGCAGCCAAAGAAGGAGTTGCAGTGTTAGTTTCATCTCACACTACCGAAGAGATTGCCTACAACTGCGATCGTTTTTATATGATTAGCAACCATAGTTTCAAACAGTTCATTCATAGCGAGGAGTTTATCGACCACTATGGTGCAGAAAATCTGGATGACGCATTTATCCGCGCATCTGGGAATTTCTAGTTGTCCAGTTTGTTCTTTTCGAAAACCCGCACGATCCTTGGCATCACGCTGAAAATCGCCAACGCCAGAAACGTACTGACCACCGCCGTCGCCTCCCGCCCCAGCCCGGCCGACACGCCGATGGCGGCGGTCATCCACAACCCGGCGGCGGTGGTCAAGCCTTTGACTTGGGCCTCATCGCCCTCGGTGTTTTTAAGAATAGTCCCGGCACCAAGAAAACCGATCCCGGCGATGACGCCCTGCACCACCCGGCTCATCGCGTCGGCTTGAGCGCCGGACATCTGCGGCACCAGCACAAACAGCGCCGCCCCCAACGCCACCAGCATGTGGGTGCGGACCCCGGCGGCTTTGCCTTTGTGCTCTCGCTCGAAACCGAGGATGCCGCCCAACACGGCTGCCATCAGCAGGCGAACGGTAATGCGCGTCAATTGGGACGCGTCACCGATATCGGCGAACTCCGCTTGAAGCGTCACCCAAACCTCATGCCACCAGGCGTTCATGCTGTTGTCCTTGCGCGCGTTGTTAAAGGATGGACCGCGCCGACCATTAATCGGTTGCACCGAACGATGGTCGTTGACTGCGTCCTAACGCGTACGTACTCGCAGAAAGATAGGACCTCGCCATGACCGTGCGCATCGAAAATAAGACCTGCTTCTTCACCACCGAAAACGGCGAAGAAATTCGCCTGTGCCCTGACGTCACTATCATCACTGACTCTGAAAAATCCATGTCAGCGGTGGACCTCGACGGCCAACGCATCTACATCACCGAAGCAGAAGCCGATGCATTGACCGTAGCAGGCGCCGTCGACGGTCGCCGGCATTTGAAGGCCACGGACAGTGATTCGGTGATTTGACTGACGCTGATCAACAAGACCTGCATAGGCGTGATATAGGCTTTTACGTCCCGCCAGGGCAGGTGCTTCAAGTTGTCGCAGGGGCGGATCAGCGCTCATCTGATCCGCTTTTTATTGCAATACCTGAGTCTGTTACGCAAACAGATCGACGCTCATAGTGCGCTGGCCTGATGGAGGCTGATGAGCGACAGACCATGAGCGATAGAATCCCCGTCCGATTAGTTGAAAGCACCCCTGCGGTACAGACGTTTGAGCCTTCGCGACCGAAGATGAAGGCCAAGTCCAGCGATAACCTGATCCACACCCGAAGCTTCACCGGCCTGTTCCGCACCTTGCGCCTGTGCGGCGCGGGATTTCTGTTTTTGCTGTTCTTCGCCACGGTGTGGCTGAACTGGGGCGACCGCCAGGCGGTCCTCTGGGACCTTTCCGAAAGTAAATTCCACATCTTTGGCGCGACCTTCTGGCCGCAGGATTTCATTCTGCTCTCGGCGCTGTTGATCATCGCCGCATTCGGCCTGTTTGCGATCACCGTGTTCGCCGGCCGGGTGTGGTGCGGTTACACCTGCCCGCAGAGCTCCTGGACCTGGATCTTCATGTGGTGCGAGAAAATCACCGAAGGCGAGCGCAACCAGCGCATCAAGCTGCAAGCCGCGCCGTGGGGCTTGAACAAACTGCTGCGGCGTTCGGCCAAGCACACGCTTTGGCTGGCGATCAGCCTGCTCACCGGCCTGACCTTCGTAGGCTACTTCACCCCGATCCGGCCGTTGGCCGAAGAACTGCTGACCTGGCAAATGGGCGGTGTCAGTCTGTTTTGGGTGCTGTTCTTTACCGGCGCCACTTACATCAACGCCGGTTGGCTGCGCGAAGCGGTGTGCATGCACATGTGCCCGTATGCGCGATTCCAGAGCGTGATGTTCGACAAAGACACCCTGACCATTTCCTATGACACGGCCCGTGGCGAAAACCGTGGCCCGCGTAAACGTGAGGTGAAACCGGCCGAGGTCGGCCTGGGTGATTGCATCGACTGCCAACTGTGTGTGCAGGTCTGCCCGACCGGCATCGACATCCGCGACGGTTTGCAGATGGAATGCATTGGCTGCGCCGCGTGCATCGATGCCTGTGACTCGATCATGGACAAAATGGGCTATGCCCATGGGTTGATCAGCTACACCTCGGAGCATCAATTGCAAGGTGGCAAGACTCACCTGCTGCGGCCACGGCTTATGGGTTATACGGCGGTGCTGTTGGTGATGATCGGCGCCCTCGCCTTTGCGCTGGTGGAGCGGCCAATGGTGTCGCTGGACGTCAGCAAGGACCGTGGCTTGTTCCGCGAGAACAGCCAGAGCCAGATCGAAAACATCTACAGCCTCAAGGTCATCAACAAAACCCAGCTGCGCCAGGACTATCGTTTGAGTCTGGTGGAGGGCGACGGCTTCCAGTTGCAAGGCAAGACGCAGCTGAGCCTGGCGCCCGGCGAGATTGTCGATGTGCCGGTGTCGGTGGCGATGATCACGGAACGGCCGAGCAGAAGCTCGCAGACGATCACGTTCAGGATTGTCGACAGCGATGAGCCGGACATCTACAGCGAGGCCAAGAGCCGGTTTGTTGCGCCGATGAACCGTTGATCCCTTAGACTGCTGTGCCCTGTAGAAAGCAGGCTTCTTGTGGCGAGGGGGCTTGCCCCCCCGCCACAACAGCTAATTGAATTCGATTGCGGGATGCTGATGAAACGCTACGAAAAATTCGCCGACGACATCGCTGAACTGATCCGCTCCGGTGTCCTCGGCCCGGGCCAGCGTGTGCCCTCGGTGCGCTACGCCAGCCAGACCTATGGCGTGAGCCCGTCCACGGTGTTCCAAGCCTACTACCTGCTCGAACGCCGCGGCCTGATCCGCGCCCGGCCGCGCTCCGGCTACTTCGTCAACGTCCACGCACCGAGCCCGTTCTCGGAGCCGGTGATCAGCAGCCAGGTCAACGAGTCCACCGAAGTCGACGTCAGCGAGTTGGTGTTCTCGGTGCTCGACTCGATCAAGGACCCGAACACCGTCCCGTTCGGCTCGGCCTTTCCCAGCCCGACCCTGTTCCCGCTGCAGCGCCTGTCGCGCTCGCTGGCCAGCGCTTCCCGGGACATGGACCCGCGCATGGTCGTCACCGACATGTCGCCGGGCAACCCGCAATTGCGTCGGCAAATCGCCCTGCGCTACATGGTCGGCGGGCTGATGCTGCCGATGGAAGAGCTGCTGATCACCAACGGCGCCCTGGAAGCCTTGAACCTGTGCCTGCAAGCGGTCACGGAGCCTGGCGACCTGGTGGCCATTGAAGCGCCCGCGTTTTACGCCTGCCTGCAAATACTGGAACGGCTGAAACTCAAGGCCGTCGAGATCCCGGTGCACCCTCGCGACGGCATCGACTTGGGGGTGCTGGCCCAGACACTGGAGCGTCATCCGATCAAAGTCTGCTGGTGCATGACCAGCTTCCAGAACCCGATGGGCGCGACCATGCCCGAGGCGAAAAAGCAGGAACTGGTGGCGTTACTGCGCCGCCATCAGGTGCCGCTGATCGAAGACGACGTCTATGCCGAGTTGTATTACGGCCAACAGGCGCCGAAACCGGCCAAGGCGTTTGATACAGAAGGGTTGGTGATGCACTGCGGTTCATTCGCCAAGAGCCTGGCCCCCGGTTATCGCATCGGCTGGGTGGCCGCCGGGCGTTACGCACAAAGGATCGAACGCTTGAAACTCATGACCTCACTCTGCGCCTCGATGCCGGCGCAAGCGGCCATTGCCGACTACCTGCAGCACGGCGGTTACGACCGGCACCTGCGCAAACTGCGTTACGCCCTCGAAGAACAGCAAAGCGCCATGCTCGCCGCCATCGCCCGCTACTTCCCGGCACAGACGCGCGTCAGTCAACCGGCCGGCGGCTACTTTTTGTGGCTGGAGCTACCACCGCAGATGGATTCGCTGAAGTTGTTCCAGATGGCGTTGGCGCAGGGCATCAGCATTGCGCCGGGGCCGATCTTTTCGCCGACGCAGCGGTTTCGCAACTGTATTCGGTTGAATTACGGCAGCCCGTGGACCGAAGATTCGGAGAAGGCGATGGAGACGTTGGGGCGGATTGTGCGGTCGTTCTGAAAATATTATGGCGTTCCGACTTACGCCTTCGCGAGCAAGTCGGATCAATACAAATCTCAGCAATTAACGCCCACCACCCAGATCAACAAACGTCCCGGTCGCATAAGAAGCCTTGTCCGACAGCAACCACACAATAGCCTCCGCCACTTCATCCGGTCGCCCGCCCCGCGCCATCGGTATCGCCGATTCAAGCTTGCTGACCCGATCCGGATCCCCGCTCAGCGCATGGAAGTCGGTGAAAATAAATCCCGGCCGCACGGCGTTGACACGAATGCCCTCGCCCGCCACTTCCTTGGACAGGCCAATGGTGAAGCTGTCCAGCGCACCTTTTGACGCGGCGTAATCCACATATTCGTTGGGCGAGCCCAAACGCGAGGCCACCGACGACACGTTGACGATGCTGCCACCCTGCCCGCCATGTTTGGGCGACATGCGCAGGATCGCGTGCTTGGCACAGAGGATCGGCGCCAGGACGTTGGTTTTGAGGATTTTGAGAATGCGAAATTCGGACATTTCGTCGACCCGGGACTTGTGCCCGACGGTGCCGGCGTTGTTCACCAGCGCCGTGACCCGACCCAACTCGGTGTCCACACGGTGGAACAGAGCGATCACCTCATCTTCGATGCTGACATCGGCGCGCACCGCAATGGCTTGAGCGCCCAGTGCACGAACTTGCTCCAGCACGCGTTGCGCGGCGGATTCGTCTGACTGGTAGTTGATACAGATCCGATAACCCTGTTCGGCGGCCAACAGGGCGGTGGCGGCACCAATACCGCGGCCGCCACCGGTGATGACGATGACTTTGTCCATGCGAGCGTTCTCCCCATTCCCAGCGTAAGCAGTCTGGGTCAAGAGTAACTGCCATTGCCGGCTTTTGCATGGACAGTGTGATGACTGTGGCAAGCCCCCTCACCACAAGGGATTTTCAGGCTATTGCCAATTGTTCTGCGCGATGTATGTCTACCATGAAGCGTTCAGCCGGCAGTGGGTGCCCCAGCAGATAACCCTGCAACGAATCACACCCCAGTTTGGTCAGGAAGTCCTGCTGCACACCGGTTTCGACGCCTTCGGCAACGATCCGCAAGCCCAGCGCCTGGCCGAGCGCGACGATCGCCGAGACAATCGCGGCGTCGTCGCTGTCGTGTTCCAGATCACGGACGAAACCGCGGTCGATCTTCAACTCATTGGCCGGCAGGCGCTTGAGGTACATCAAGCTCGAATAGCCCGTCCCGAAATCATCGATGGACAGATCGACGCCCATGGCCGAGAGCTCCTGCAGCACCGTCATGCTCGCATCGGCGTCGCTCATGGCGGTGGTTTCGGTGATTTCCAGGGTCAGGCTGTTGGCCGGCAGCCGATGGGTGCTCAGGGCCTTGGCCACGCTTTGAACCAGGCCGGCATGGCAGAACTGCAACGCCGACAGGTTCACTGCGATCCGCCAGTCGGTGTAGCCCAGCACGTACCATTCGCGCATCTGCCGACACGCTTCGTTGAGTACCCACTCGCCGATAGGAATGATCAGCCCGGTCTTTTCCGCGATGTCGATAAACGTGTCCGGCAGCATCATGCCCCGCGTCGGGTGCTCCCAACGCAGCAGCGCTTCGGCGCCCACCGGCCGGCCATTGTTCGCGTCAAATTTAGGCTGGTAATAGAGGCTGAACTGTTCCTGATCGAGCGCATTGCGCAGGTCTTGCAGCAATTGCAGCTGCTTGCGCGCGTTGCTGTTCATCGAGGCGTCGAAGAAGCTGTAGCCGTTTTTCCCGGAACCCTTGGCGTGATACATCGCCGCGTCAGCGTTCATCAGCAAGTCCTGGGCGGTCTGGCCATTGCCCGGATACAGCGCAATGCCGACGCTGGCAGAAATCTGCAGGTCATGTTCAGCCACCCGGAACGAGCGCGCGATCAACCCTACCTGACGCGCCGCCAGGCCCAACGCATCATCCGGCTCGGCGAGCCGCACCAGCAGGACAAACTCATCGCCACCAATGCGCGCCAACGTGTCCTGACTGCGTAAATCCTCACGCAGGCGCACCCCGACCTCACGCAACAACTGATCACCCATGTGGTGGCCAAAGGCGTCATTGACTGGTTTGAAACCGTCCAGGTCGATGAACATCAGCGCAAAACAGCCGCCCTGCTCCTGCACCTTGGACATTGCCTGTTCGATGCGATCGGCCAGCAATACGCGGTTGGGCAAACCGGTCAGGGGGTCGTGCAAGGCCAGTTGGGTCAACTCGCGGTTGGCCTCGGTGAGTGAGCGCGCGAGGTTAGCGGTGCGCGCTTCCAGACGCGCATCCAACACCGACGTCAGCAAGGCGATGCTCAGTACCGCCAGCGTGGTGATCAGCACCAGATTGTCCAGGCCTTTACCGCTCAAGCCGCTGACAGCCGCACCACAGAAACTGCCGTCCGGAAAACGCGCAGCCGCCATGCCGGTGTAGTGCATGCCGACGATGGCGATGCCCATGATCACTGCCGCACCGCACCGGAACAAGGTGACATGCGGCGAGTGCTGTCGCAGGCGGAAGGCGATCCAGAGTGCCGCGCCCGAAGCGCCCACGGCGATCAGCAGCGAGGTGCCGAACAACGTCGAGTCGTAATCGATGCCCGGCTGCATGCGCAGGGCGGCCATGCCGGTGTAGTGCATCGCACTGATCCCGGCGCCCATCACCAGCGCGCCTAACGCCAGTTGCCAGGCGGGCAACCGTGGCTGGCTGACCAGCCACAGGGCAAAGCCGCAAGAGAGGATCGCGGTCAGCAGCGATAGCAACGTGATGGTGAGGTCGTAACCCAGATCAATCGGCAATTTGAACGCAAGCATGCCGATGAAGTGCATCGACCACACCCCAATGCCCATGGCAAAAGCACCGCCCGCCGTCCACAAATGCACCGTGCGGCCTTTGGCCGTGGCAATGCGTCCGGTGAGGTCAAGCGCGGTATAGGAAGCGAGAATCGCGACACAAAGTGAAATGATAACCAGGGTGGGTGAATAGCTACCGATCAGCATGAGACTTCTCGTGAACGCCCGCCGTAGAGCGTTCTTACTCGGGGGCAAATGCGGGCGATTGTACTGATTGCGCAAAAGAACGCACTGATAAAATAAGCAAATGGCCATCAAGCCGATGAAACGCTTGTTTGATGCCCTTCAGCCCCTACATTCCAGTAGCAGCCTCGCGATGCTCGTCAGCTGCTACAGGGGTTGTGTTGGTTATTTGTTTTCGCTGACCTGCAATGCCCCGTCCCAACCACCACCCAACGCAGCAATCAGCTGCACGCTGGCAATCAACCGGCTCTGCAAAAGATCCAGCACGTTACGCTCGTTACTCAATGCCGTGGCTTGAACCACCACCACGTCCAGATACGCAATCAAACCGGCCTTGTACTGGTTTTGAGTCAGGCGCAACGAGATACGTGCCGCCTCCAGTGCCTCTTGGCGCACGCCGGCTTCGTCTTCCAGCACCTTGAGCTGCACCAGGAAGTTTTCAACTTCGCGGAAACCGTCGAGCACGGTCTGGCGGTACTTGGCCACCGTCTCGTCGTAAGCCGCTTCGCTGCGATCGACTTCTGCCGAACGCTGGCCGCCATCAAACAAGGTCATGGCCATTTGTGGCCCCACCGACCAGAAGCGGTTGGGCACGCTGATCCAGTTGGAATAAGTGCTGCTGCTATATCCGCCGTTCATGCTCAAGGTGAAATCCGGGTAATAGGCGGCCTTGGCCACGCCGATGTTGGCGTTGGCCGCGATCACTGAACGCTCGGCGGAGGCGATGTCCGGACGCCGTTCCAACAACTGCGAAGGCAGGCCCACCGGCACCTCGGGCAACGTCGGAATGGTGTTGGTTTCCGCCAGGCTGAACTCGGCCGGAGGTAGCCCGATCAGCACGGCGATGGCGTTCTCGAACTGCGCGCGCTGCCAGATCAGGTCAACCATGTCCGCTTGCGTGCTTTTGAGTTGAGTCTGCGCCTGCGCCACCGCGTCCCGCCCGGAAACACCGGCGCGGTATTGGTTTTCGGTCATGGTCAGCGAGCGCTGATACGCCTCGACCGTCGCTTCCAGCAAGCGTTTCTGTTCGTCGATCACTCGCAATTGCAGGTAGTTCTGCACCAGTTCCGACTGCTGACTCAGGCGCATCGCGGCCAGGTCGGCAAAGCTTGCCTGGGCGTTGGCGGTGTCGGCTTCAAGGCCCCGGCGCAGTTTGCCCCATACGTCTGCTTCCCAGCTGACCCCGGCCTGGGCGGTGTAGGTGTCACGAATACCGCTGGAGGAGCTGGTCAGGCTCGAATTGCTGCTGCCGGTGCCCTGGCTGGAGCGGTTTTTGCCAACGGTCAAATCCACCGTCGGAAAAAAAGCCCCACGCGCACTGCGCACCAGCGCCTGGGCCTGGCGGTATTGCGCCTCGGACTGGGCAACTGTCTGGTTGGACCGGTTGAGTTGTTCGATCAGGCCATTGAGCTGCCGATCGCCATACAACTCCCACCAGGCACCGCGCGCCAGGGAGTCGCTGGGACTGGCCTGACGCCAGCCTGCCGCTTCCTTGTATTGCACCGGCGCGGCAGCTTGCGGGCGCTGATAGTCCGGGCCGACAGCGCAAGCGCTGAGCATCGCCACGCACAGCGCCAGGCTCAGCAGGCGCGAGCCTCGGGCGGCGGCCAGCGGGGAGGCCAGATGGATAAGCGAACGGTCAGTCATAGCGGAGTTTCCAAAGCAGCATCGGAACGCACACCACGCCATTTATTGAAGCGATGGCGCAGTTTGTCGAGATAGAGGTAAACCACCGGCGTGGTGTAAAGGGTCAACACCTGGCTGAAGATCAGCCCGCCGATGATGGTCAGGCCCAGTGGCTGGCGCATTTCCGCACCTTCGGCACGACTCAGCAGCAACGGCAAGGCACCGAGGATCGCCGCCAGGGTGGTCATCAGAATGGGGCGCAAACGTTGCAAACAGGCACTGCGAATCGACTCCAGCGGCGCCAGGCCTTGATGGCGTTCAAGTTGCAGCGCGAGGTCGATCATCAGAATGGCGTTTTTCTTCACCACGCCAATCAGCAAAAACAACCCGAGCAACGAGATCAGGCTGAACTCACCGCCCAGCACATAGATCGACAGCAACGCACCGACCCCGGCCGATGGCAACGTCGACAGAATGGTCAAAGGATGGATGTAGCTTTCATACAGCACACCCAACACCAGATAAACCGCCAGCAGCGCGCCGAGAATCATCCACGGCTGGCTTTTTTGCATCGCGGCGAACGCATCGGCGGTGCCGGCCATTTTCGCGATCACCTCTTCGGGCAAACCGAGTTTGGCAATCGCCCGCTCGATGGCCGCTGTGCCCTGCTCCACCGTCACGCCTTCGGCCATGTCAAACGACAGGCTTTCGGAGGCAAACTGACCTTCGTGGCTGACCCGATCGTTTTCCAGGCTGGCTTCGTAGTGGGCAATGGTCGACAACGGAATCCGGGCGCCGTCGGCGGTAATCACTTGCACTTGTTTGAGCGTAATCGGGTCCTGGGCGTATTTCGGGTCGACTTCCATCACCACCTGATACTGGTTGAGGCTGTCGTAAATCGTCGAAATCTGCCGCTGGCTGTAGGCGTTGTTCAGCACCGAGGTGACCATATCCATGTCCACACCCAGGCGCTTGGCCTGATCGCGATCGACAATCAGCGTCACCTGCTGGGCACCCCGACCTTCCCGGGCGTCAACCGCCGTCAATTCCGGCAACGCCTTGAGCGCGGCGACCACCTTCGGGTACCACTCACGCAACGCCCCCAGGTCACCGCTTTGCAGGATGTAGGAATACTGAGACGAGGTCTGTTCGCGGCCGCCGCCAAATTGCAGGTCCTGGTCCGCCATCAGCATCAGCTGTGCGCCGGGAACCTTGGGCATTTCCTTGCGCAGGCGTTCAATAACTTTCTGCGCGGAAATGTTGCGTTCCTTGATCGGCTTCAGGCGCACCAGCATGAAGGCGTTGTTGGTGCCGTTAGTACCACCAATGAACCCCGCGACGCTTTCCACCGCGTCGTCCTTGAGCACGGCACGGCGAAAGGTTTCCATTTTCGGCTGCATCACGTTGAACGACAGACCGTCGTCGCCGCGCACGAAACCAATCAGCTGACCGGTATCTTGTTGTGGTAAAAACGTTTTAGGAACAACTACATACAGCGCAATGTTCACGCCAATCGTCACGAACAGGCTGAGCAAGGTCAGTCGACGGTGGCGCAATACCCAGTCGAGACTGGTCGCGTACTTGCCGACCATCCAGTCGTTGGCGCGCTGACTCCAGCGCTGCACGCGGTTTTCCTGACCCGGCGTATGCGGCTTCAGCCAACGGGCGCAGAGCATTGGCGTCAGGGTCAGCGAGACCACCAGCGACACCACGATGGACGCTGCCAGGGTGATGGAAAACTCGCGGAACAGGCTTTCAATGATCCCGCCCATGAACAGGATCGACAGGAACACCGCCACCAGCGAGACGTTCATCGAGAGCAAGGTAAAGCCGACTTCCTGAGCACCGAGGTACGCGGCTTTCATCGGCGGCACGCCTTCATCGATGTGCCGGGAGATGTTCTCCAGCACCACGATGGCGTCGTCGACCACCAGCCCGGTGGCGAGGATCAGCGCCATCAGCGACAGGTTGTTCAGCGAGAATCCGTAGAGGTACATCACCGCAAAGGTGCCCACCAGCGACACCGGCACCGCCAGCGTCGGAATCAGCGAGGCGCGGAAGTTACCGAGGAACAGAAAGACCACCAGAATCACCAGCGTCACGGCGATCAGCAGGGTCATTTCCGCTTCGTGCAAGGTCGCCTTGATCACCGGTGAACGGTCCATCGCCAGGTTCAGCTTGACGCTGGCCGGCAGCACCGCCTGCAACGCCGGCAGCTGAGCCTTGATCTCATTGACCGTCTCGATGATGTTGGCGCCCGCCGCCCTGTTGATCACCAGCAACACCGCCGCATCGTCGTTGAAGAAACCGCTGTTGTAGCGGTCCTCGACGCCGTCGCTGACCTTGGCCACATCTTTGAGGCGCAGGGCTGCGCCGCCGTTGTAGTGGATGATCAGCGACTCGTAATCCTTGGCTTTTTCAAGTTGATCGTTGGCCTGGACCTGCCACAACCGTTCGCTGTCTTCGACCGAGCCCTTGGGCCGGCGCACGTTGGCATTGGCGATGGTGTTGCGCACATCGTCGAGGGCCACGCCGTATTGGTTCAGTGCCTGCGGCTCAAGCTCGATACGCACTGCCGGCAACGAACTGCCGCCGATCTGCACTTCGCCCACGCCCTGCACTTGCGACAGGCTCTGGGACAGGATTGTCGAGGCCAGATCGTAGAGCTGGCCTTTTTCCAGCACATCCGATGTCAGCGACAACACCATGATCGGCGCCTGGGACGGGTTGACCTTTTTGTAGGTCGGCATGCTGCGCATCCCGCTCGGCAGCAGATTGCGCGAGGCGTTGATCGCGGCTTGCACTTCCCGGGCGGCGCCGTTGATATCGCGATCGAGGTCAAATTGCAGGATCACCCGGGTCGAACCCTGGCTGGAGCGGCTGCTCATGGTGTTGACCCCGGCGATGGTGCCGAAGGATCGCTCCAGCGGCGTGGCCACGGTCGAGGCCATGACTTCCGGGCTCGCGCCGGGCAGGCTGGCCTGCACAACGATAACCGGGAAATCCATCTGCGGCAGCGGCGACACCGGCAACAGGCCAAAGCTCACGCCGCCCAGCAGCATGATCGCCAGGCTCAGCAACATCGTCGCGACCGGGCGCTTGATGAAAGGTCCGGACAGGTTCATGGCTGCTCTACCGCTTCCACGGCGTCAGACTTGTGGCCCCAGCGCCGACCAAGGCGGTCGAAGTACAAATAGATGACGGGCGTGGTGAACAAGGTCAGCACCTGACTCACCAGCAAACCACCGACCATCACCAGACCCAACGGTTGGCGCAATTCCGCGCCGGAACCGGTGGCCAGCATCAGCGGCACGGCGCCGAACAACGCGGCCAGGGTGGTCATCAGAATCGGCCGGAAGCGCAACAGTGCCGCCTGATAGATCGCCGTCTCCGGGTCCACGCCCTGGTTGCGCTCTGCGTCGAGGGCGAAGTCGATCATCATGATCGCGTTCTTTTTCACGATACCAATCAACAAAATGATGCCGATGATCGCGATCATGCCCAGGTCATTGCCGCTCAGGATCAACGCCAGCAACGCGCCGACCGCCGCCGAGGGCAAGGTCGAGAGAATGGTGATCGGGTGGATGTAGCTCTCGTACAGCACGCCGAGCACGATGTACATGGTGACCACCGCCGCAAGAATCAGCAGCAAGGTGCTCGACAGCGACGCCTGGAAAGCTTCGGCCGCGCCCTGGAACTGGGTCTGCACGCCAATCGGCATGCCGATGTCTTTCTGCACCTGATCGATGATCTCGACCGCATGCCCCAGCGCCACACCCGGTGCCAGGTTGAAGGACATCATCACCGCCGGGAACTGGCCGATGTGGGTGATTGCCAGTTGCGCCTGACGCTCCTCAATATGCGCCAGGCTCGACAGGCGTACTTGCCCGCCGTCGGTGGTTTTTACGTGAATCTGATTCAACGCATCCGGGCCGATCTTCTCCCCGGACCGCGATTGCAGGACCACGCGGTACTGGCTGGCCTGGGTGTAGATGGTCGAAATCTGCCGCTGACCGAAGGCGTCGTACAGCGCATCGGTGATGTTTGACACCGACACCCCGACCCGTGAAGCGGCATCGCGGTCGATCATCAGATAGACCTGCAATCCCTTGTCCTGCAAATCGCTGGCAACATCGGTCAGTTCTGGCCGTTGGGCCAGCGCATCGACCAGACGATTGCTCCACAGGCTCAGCAGCTCGGCGTCTGGCGAAGACATGCTGAACTGGTATTGCGTGCGGCTGACACGGTCTTCGATGGTCAAATCCTGCACCGGCTGCATGAACAGGCGGATGCCGACCAGTTTGTCCAGTTCCGGTTGCAGGCGGGCAATGACTTCGGTGGCACTCAGGTCACGGTTGCTGTGGGACTTTAGGTTGATCAGCAGACGACCGCTGTTCAGCGTCGAGTTATCACCGTCCACACCAATGTAGGACGACAGGCTTTCCACCGCTGGGTCGGCGAGGATCACCTTGGCCAGCTCCTGCTGACGCTCGCTCATCGCCGCGAAGGAGATCGACTGCGGCGCCTCGGAGATGCCTTGGATCACCCCGGTGTCCTGCACCGGAAAGAAGCCCTTGGGCACCGCCAGGTAAAGAACCACGGTCAACGCCAGCGTGCCGATAGCCACCAGCAACGTCAGCGGCTGGTGCTTGAGCACCCACTGCAATTTGCGCCCGTAGGCCGCGATCATCCAGTCAATCCACGCGCCGCTGGCCCGGTAGAAACGGCCCTGCTCTGCTGCCTTGGGTTCACGCTTGAGCAAACGCGCGCACATCATCGGCGTCAGCGTCAGGGACACCACCAGCGAAATCAGAATGGCCACCGCCAGCGTGATCGCGAACTCGCGGAACAAACGCCCGACCACGTCCGCCATGAACAGCAGCGGAATCAATACCGCGATCAGCGACAGGGTCAGGGAAATCAGGGTGAAACCGATCTGCTTGGCGCCCTTGAGCGCCGCATTCAGCGGGCTGTCACCCTCTTCGATAAATCGGGAAATGTTCTCCAGCATCACGATCGCATCGTCCACCACAAAACCGGTGGCGATGGTCAGGGCCATCAGGGTCAGGTTATTGACCGAGAAGCCGGCGAGGTACATCACGCCGAATGTGCCGATCAACGACAGCGGCACGGCAACCGATGGAATGATCGTGGCGCTGGCGCGGCGCAAAAACAGGAACGTGACCATCACCACCAACGCAATGGCGATCAGCAATTCATGCTGCACATCCTTGACCGAGGCGCGAATGGTTTGGGTGCGGTCGGTGAGTACCGTGACGTCTAGGCCGGCCGGCAGGTTGTCGGTGATGCTCGGCAGCAACGCCTTGATCCGGTCGACCACTTCAATAACGTTGGCACCCGGCTGACGCTGAATGTTCAGCAGCACCGCCTGGTTTTCATTGGCCCATGCCGCCAGACGTTCGTTTTCAGCGCCGTCGACGATTTCCGCGACATCCTTGAGCCGCAACGGCGCGCCGTTGGCGTAAGCCAGGATCAGGTTGGCGTAGTCCTTCGGCGAGGTCAGTTGATCGTTTGCATCAAGCATCGACACCCGGGTCGGGCCATCGAAGTTGCCTTTGGGTTGGTTGACGTTGGAGGCGCCTATCAGCGTGCGCACATCCGAGAGGTTCAGGCCATTGGCCGCCAGGGCCTCGGGATTGACCTTGATCCGCACCGCCTGACGCTGGCCACCGGCAATACTGACCATGCCGACGCCGCTGATCTGGGCGATTTTCTGCGCCATGCGCGTGTCGACCAGGTCATTGAGCTTGGGCAGCAACATGGTTTTCGAGGTAATCGCCAAGGTCAGCACCGGTGTGTCCGCCGGGTTGACCTTGTTGTACACCGGCGGCGCAGGCAGGTCCTTGGGCAGCAAGTTGGTCGCGGCGTTGATCGCGGCTTGCACCTGCTGCTCCGCGACGTCCATGTTGATATCGAGGCTGAAGCGCAGGGTCAGCACCGACGCGCCGCCCGAACTGGTCGACGCCATCTGGGTCAGGCCGGGCATTTGCCCGAACTGACGCTCCAGTGGCGCGGTGACCGCGCTGGTCATGACATCCGGGCTGGCGCCGGGATAGAGCGTCATGACGCGAATCGTCGGGTAATCGACCTGAGGCAACGCCGACACCGGCAGCAACCGATAGGCGATCAAACCGGCCAGCACAATGGCCAGCATGCTCAGGGTCGTGGCGACCGGGCGAAGGATGAACAGCCGCGAAATGTTCATGCGCCGCCCTTTTTCGCCTTGTCGGCGGTCGCCGGCTCCGATGCATCCGCTGCCGGTTTACCTTGCAGGTGCCCGGTCGGAGTAGTCGGCACGTCCTGGGGGGCATTGACCACTTCGACTTCGCTGCCCTCCTTCAAGCGGTCGGTGCCTTCCAGCACCACACGGTCCCCGGGGGCCAGGCCTTCGGTGACTACGGTATTGAGCCCGTCGCTGGCGCCGACTTTCAACTGACGGATCGTGACCTTCTTGTCGCCGTCCAGCGCATAGACGAAGGTGCCGTTGGTACCGAACTGAATCGCCGCCGACGGCGCGAGCACCACGCCCTTGAGGGTGTCAGCCAGCAAGTGAACGTTGACGAATTGATTGGGGAACAGCGTTTGATCGCGGTTCTCGTAGCGCGCCTTGAATTTCAAGGTGCCGGTGGTGACGTCGATCTGGTTGTCCAGGCTCTGCAACACGCCAGTGGCCTGCAATTTGGTGTCGCTACGATCCCAGGCTTCGGCGGGCAGCTTGGCACCTGTTCGGTAGCGGGCCAGCACCACGTCGAGGCTGTTTTCCGGCAAGGTGAAGGCCACGCTGATCGGCTGGGTCTGGGTGATGATTGCCAGCGCCGTGGTGTCGTTGGCGGCAACCAGGTTGCCGACGTCGAGTTGACGCAGGCCGACACGCCCGGTAATCGGTGCGCGGATCTTGGTGAATTCGAGATTGAGCTTGGCGTCGTTGACTGCCGCCTGATTGGTCTTGACGGTGCCCAGGTACTGACCGACCAACGCTTCGGCGGTGTCCAGGGTTTGCTTGGCGATACTGTCTTCCTTGTACAGCCCGCGATAACGCTCGACATCGACCTGGGCGTTTTTCAGTTGCGCCTGATTCTGCAGCAAGGTGCCTTCAGCCTGGAGCAAGGCGTTCTGGTACGGACGCGGGTCAATTTCAGCCAGCAGATCGCCAGCCTTGACCATCTGCCCTTCTTCAAAGGAAATCTTGATCAGTTCACCGCCCACCCGGCTGCGCACATTAATGGTGTTCAGTGCGGTGACGGTCCCGAGCGCCTTGTAATACAGCGGGAAGTCACCCTTGACCGCAGGCGCCACGCGCACAGGCACCGGGCCGGTCGCCCCGCCGAAACCCGGGCGCATCCCCCCCGTCTTGCCGGTACGCCCGGCCACGGCTTTCTGCCCTGCACCCTCCGTGTGAGCAGCACCGGTGGGCCAGTATTTCCAGCACACGCCAGCGATGACCAACAGGACAAGCAGGCCGAGAAGCCAGCGACGAGGACTACGAGAGGCGGAGGATTGCATTGAATGATCAACCATTGGGCGCGTGGGCTTGTTTTACATGAGGCTGAACGATAAGCACTGGCGGGCATTAAGCAAAGCGGCTTTACCGGCAATTTACCTTCGGCTTACGTATCAGGAGTTTTGTCTAAGACACTGAAGCACAAATGAAAACGGCCTGGAGAGGGCCAGGCCGTTAACAATTGTAATGACGTCGCTTACTTGAGAACGGCGAGCGCTGCGTCGTAGTTCGGTTCCTGGCCAATTTCGCTGACCAGTTCGCTGTGCAGCACGTTGTCGTTTTCGTCCAGCACCACGACGGCACGGGCGGTCAGGCCTTTGAGCGGGCCGTCAGCGATGGCAACGCCGTAGTTCTCGATGAACTCGGCACCGCGCAGGGTCGACAGGTTCTGCACGTTTTCCAGGCCTTCGGCGCCGCAGAAGCGGGCTTGAGCGAACGGCAGGTCAGCGGAGATGCACAACACAACGGTGTTGGCGACATCGTTGGCCTGGGCGTTGAACTTGCGAACCGAGGTCGCGCAGGTCGGGGTGTCAATGCTTGGGAAGATGTTCAGCACTTTGCGCTTGCCGGCGAAGTTCGCCAGGGTCACGTCGGACAGATTGCCGGCAACCAGGGAAAAGGCTGGTGCCTTGGAACCGGCTTGAGGCAATTGGCCGTTGACTTGAACCGGGTTGCCTTTAAGAGTGACTTGAGCCATGAACGGAGTCCTTCTGAACGTTGATGTAAAGAATCTCGAAGAGGTCAAAGTTAACCACGAAATGGCCCGGCGACCTATGGCCAGATACAAATCGTGAAGTGTTGCCGCCAACAGCAATAAGCACAGAACCCTGTGGGTGCGAGCAATCTCCCACAGGGGCATATCGGTGCGCTTGGGGGTGAAGACTGGCAGGCATTTTTGGTGCGCCATAGTGCCCAGCCGTTACCCGCAGACTTCAGTCAGCAACTGGCCCAGTTAGCCTATGCCCCCGATGCCACGCTGCTCGCGTTGCCAAGCGAAAAGCGCGAGCAACTGTTCAACACCTGCAAACTCTGGGTGGAGCATCATCATGTGGCAGCTTGATTACCCGTGGCTGTTGCTCCTGTTGCCGTTGCCGTGGTTCGGCTACCGCTTCCTGCCCGATTACCGCGAAGCCCGCAGCGCCGTGCGCGTGCCGTTTTTCGGCGCCATGAGCCGCGCGGTCGGTCAAGCGCCAAGCCAGGCCGGCACTCGCAATAATCGCTGGCAGCTCGCCTTGAACCTGTTGGTCTGGGCGCTGGTGCTGCTGGCCGCCGCGGGTCCGGTGTTCGTCGAAAAACCCATCGAACGCCAACAACCGGTGCGCGACCTGATGCTCGCCATCGACATTTCCCAGTCCATGGAAACCACCGACTTCACCGACGCCAACGGTCAGAAGATCAATCGTCTGGCGGCGGTCAAAGAGGTGGTGCATGGTTTTATCGACAAGCGTAAGGACGATCGCCTGGGCCTGATCGTGTTCGGCAGCGGCGCCTACCCGCAGGCGCCATTGACCCTGGATCACGCCAGCCTGTCGCTGCTGCTGGACGACACCGGCATCGGCATGGCCGGCCCCAACACTGCCATCGGCGATGCGATCGGCCTGAGCCTGAAACTGCTCGACCAAGCCCATGAACAAGAGAAAGTGGTGATCCTGCTGACGGACGGCAACGACACCAGCAGCGCCCCGGACCACGCGGCACAAATGGCCGCCGCCAAAGGCGTGGTGATTCACACCATAGGCATTGGCGACCCGACCGCCGAGGGCGAAGCCAAGGTCAACCTGCAAGGTTTGCAACAGATCGCCGAAACCACCGGCGGCAAGTTCTTCCGCGCCGAGGACCGCACCGCGCTGGATCAGGTCTACAGTACCCTCGACACGCTGACCCCGCACCAGGTGAAAACCCTCAGCCATCAACCGAAGAAAGACCTGTTCTGGTGGCCGCTCGGTGCTGCCATCGGCCTGCTGGCGCTGTATCACCTGGGCGCCCTGCTCCGTCCGCACCTGACGCTCGCGCGTCAGCGGCAGGAGGCTTGAGATGGAGATCAATTTCAGCGACTTCCACTTCCTGCGCCCGCTCTGGCTATTACTCGTGCCGTTCGCCGCGTTGCTGCCGATACTCTGGCGCCGCAGCCGCGACTTGCAACGACGCTTGCGCAGCAACATTGCCGAGCACTTGCTGCCGCACCTGTTGATCACCCCGCAGGATCAACACCGCTTGCGACCGGTGCATTTGGTCTGTGCCGTGTTGATTCTGGGCGCTGTTGCCGCCGCCGGCCCGACCTGGGAACAGGACCGCCCGGACTTCCTGGAAAACCGTGCGCCGCTGATCATCGCCATTGACCTGTCGCCGTCGATGGACGCCAACGACGTGCCGCCGAACCCGACCTCCGAGTCCAGACCCACCTGCAACCCGCCACCTCCGTCATGGTCGGCGGCCTGCTGGAACTTCAACTCGACGTCCTCACCGACAGCTGGTTCACCGGCGCCCCGACCTTGCCCGACCTGAAACTGCCGGGTGCACTGGTCCTGCCACCGGACGGCCACGCCAACACATCAATCAGACGCTGGACGGAAAACCCTTCAACGGCATGCGCTACAGATATCGGATTACGCCGAATCTGGCGCAGGGGTTCGACATCCCGTCGCTGACCGTTCACGCAACACCCGGTCAGGCCAGCGCGCCATTGAGCGCCGAAAGCCAGCCGCTGCACTTCACCGCCGCGCAACCGCCAGGGTTCAAACCCGGCGAGCCGGTAGTGGTGGCACAAGGGCTGCGTTTCACGCAGAAAGTGATCAACTCAGCGACGCCGCTTAAGGTCGGTGACAGCATCACCCGTCAGTTGACCTTACAGGCCGACAACGCCATGGCCATGCCGCTGCCGGCACCGGCACTGGGTGATGTCAGTGGCTTGAGCCGTTACCCGAAGAGCCCGCAGATCAGCAATCTGGATGACGGTCGGGGCAATTTCAACGGCGGCCAGCGCATCGACACCGTGACCTACCGAAACGACACCGATGGCCGCTACAACCTGCCGGCCATCGAGCTGACATGGTGGGACGCCAGCAGCCAGCAAATCCGGACCGCGCAAGTCCCGGCCGTGAGCTTTGACGCCGCCGCCAACAGTGCTTACAAACCGGTGTTCTCGATCACCGAAGACCTGAAAAAATTTGGCCAGCAAAGTCGCGTGCATCTTTCCGGGCACTGGCTGGTTCTTTCGGCATTGCTGTTGGTTGTGCTGTTGCTCGGCTGGTTCGCCCGCCCATTCGTCCACCGCGCGTGTGTGGCAGCGCAGGCCCGGCGCCAGGCTCGGTACGCAGCCTGGCTGGAATCCGCCGACTACGCCTGGCGTCAAATACCTGCGCAAATCGACGGCAAACCCGCGCAACTGAGCGCGCTGTACCTGTGGCTCCGACGCAGCCGCATGGGCTTGAAACTGAGCGACCTCGGCCCGCGCCTGCAAACCCTGTTACGCGACTGTTACGGCCGTGCTCCGACAAAAGATCAGGCGCTGCGGCAGCTCAAGGGTTCCTTGGCTACGCTGCATAGTCAGACCGGACATCGCAACGCCGAGTGCCCTGTCGCCTTACGCCCCCTAAATCCTGTTCACAAAAAGGAATTCCCATGACGAACCCGATATCGATCCGCCACCGCTTCGGGCTGGCCCTGCTTTTTGCGCTGGCACTGCCCCTGCTCGCGCAGGCTGCCGAACCCCTGCCCTCTTGGAATGACGGTCCTTCGAAGCAACACATCGTCGAGTTCGTCAAGGCCGTCACCGACCAAAGCAGCAAGGACTTCGTCAAACCCGAAGACCGCATCGCGGTATTCGACAATGACGGCACCCTGTGGAGCGAAAAGCCGATGTACTTCGAATTCCTGTTTTCCCTCGAAGAAGTCAAGCGCACGGCGCCGCAACACCCTGAGTGGAAAACCACCCAGCCGTTCAAGGCCGTGCTGGAAGACGATCACAAGGCGCTGGCGGCTTCCGGCATGGAAGGCATGATAAAAATCTTCATTGCAACCCACACCGGAATGACCACCGAAACGTTCGATGACTACGCCAAGACCTGGCTCAGCCAGGCCAAGCACCCGACGACCGGAAAGCTGTACACCGAGATGGTTTTCCAGCCAATGCTGGAGTTGCTCGACTATTTGCGTAGCGAGAACTTCAAAACCTTTATCGTCTCGGGTGGCGATACCGATTTCATGCGTACCTTCGCCCAGAAGGTCTACGGCGTTCCACCGGAACAAGTGATCGGCACTTCATTTGTCACAACTTTCCAGGATAAGGACGGCAACACCTCGATCCTGCGCGAACCGAAATTTGCCCACTACGATGACGGTCCGGGCAAACCGGTAAGCATCAGCGCGATCATCGGCAAGCGTCCGATCCTCGCCTTCGGCAACTCCGATGGCGACTTGCAGATGCTGCAATGGACCGCCGCAGGTCCGGGCAAACGATTCATGGGGCTGGTGCATCACACCGATGCCAAACGCGAATGGGCCTATGACCGCGATTCAGACATCGGCCGTTTGAACAAGGCACTGGACGTAGCCGATTCCCTTGGCTGGACGGTCGTGAACATGGCCACCGAATGGCGCGTGATTTATCCATACAACACCCCCACAACCGAGCAACAGCAGTAACAAAAGCGTGACGAAGGACAGCAGTAAACGTTTGTCGCAATCAGCGACGTAGTAAGTAAAAGGAGCGAGTCAGATGACTCGCATACACAAGTGACTACCGAAACTCGCCCCGGTGGCAGCCTCGGTCATGGCGATTTCGGCAACTGCCGGGGCCGCTGAAAAGCCCAACATTCTCGTGATCTTCGGCGATGACATCGGGCAAACCAACATCAGTGCCTACTCAATGGGCGTGGTCGGGTACAAGACTCCCAACATCGACCGGATTGCCAAGGAAGGCATGATGTTCACCGACTATTACGCGCAGAACAGCTGCACGGCAGGACGATCGTCGTTCATCACCGGTCAGACCCCGCTGCGTACCGGTCTGTCGAAAGTCGGTGTACCGGGCGCGCCGGTAGGCCTGCAGAAACGTGACATCACCCTCGCTCAGGCACTCAAGCCCCTGGGCTACGCGACTGGCCAGTTTGGCAAAAACCATTTGGGCGACAAGGACGAGTTCCTGCCGACCAATCACGGTTTTGATGAGTTTTTCGGCAACCTGTATCACCTCAACGCAGAAGAGGAACCTGAGCGCCCCTATTGGCCAAAAGACGACACGGAATTCGTCAAGGCTAACTCTCCGCGTGGCGTGACCCACAGTTTCGCGGATGGCAAAATCGAAGACACCGGTGCGTTGACCAGAAAACGCATGGAAACCATCGACGACGAAACCACCGCCGCCGCGCAAGCGTTCATTGAGAAACAGGTCAAGGCGGACAAACCGTTCTTCGTCTGGATGAACACCACGCGCATGCATGCGTTCACTCACGTACGCGAATCGATGGCCGGGCAAAGCGGGATGCCGGGTAACGAGTATGCCGACGGCATGATTGAGCACGACGGGGATATCGGTAAGCTGCTCAAAACAATCGACGACCTGAAAGTCGCCGACAACACCATCGTCGTCTACACCACTGACAACGGCCCGAACCAGTTCTCCTGGCCGGACGCGGCCACCACGCCGTTCCTAACGAAAAGAACTCCAATTGGGAAGGTGCCTTCCGCGTACCGGCTATGATCCGTTGGCCAGGCAAGATCAAAGCGGGCGAAGTGTCCAACGAGATGTTCTCCGGACTGGACTGGTTCCCGACGCTGATGGCCGCCGCCGGTGATACCGAGGTCAAGGAAAAGCTCCTCAAAGGCTGGACGCCAACGTCGGGTGGCACCAACTTCAAAGTGCACCTGGATGGCTACAATCAACTGCCTTACCTGACTGGCCAAGCGCCAAAAGGTGAACGTCGCGAGTTCTACTACTTCAACGACGACGGCATGCTGGTTTCCATGCGTTTCGACAACTGGAAAGCGGTGTTCTGCGAACAACGTGAACCAGGCGGCTTCAAGGTATGGAGTGAACCATTCGTTTGCCTGCGCGTGCCGAAAATCTTCAACTTGCGGATGGACCCGTACGAACGCGCTGACGTGGTTTCCGACCAGTATTACGACTGGATGATGAAAAACGTCTACCTTGTCGCGGTCGCCACCACGAAGTCAGCGAAGTTCTTGCAGACCTTCATTGATTATCCGCCAAGCCAGAAACCAGCCAGCTTCAGCATTGACCAGATCCGCGCTCAGATAGATGCGAAGATCGCTGAAAAATTGAGAGCTCAACAGGCTGCACAGTAAGATCGCGTGACCGCCGCTCGTCCTCACCAGCGAGCGGCCTTATTTTCAACTTGAGACCGTATCGACCTCATCGCGAGCAGGCTCGCACAGGGATTTGTGCCATGCCGCAGATCCATTGTGGGAGCGAGCCTGCTCGCGATGAGGCCAGTACAGTCACTGGTTTTTTGGAATTGGAACAAGGCAACCCGCAATGTCCTCACGTGTCGCCAGCAAGTCGTCGGCCATACCCGCCCCTCACAGCGCCGCGTCCCCGGCCCCGCTGATTCCTGCCCTGCTGCTGTTCGTCTCCGGCGCTGCTGCGCTGGTGTATCAGGTGCTGTGGATCAAGCAGTTGTCGCTGGTGGTCGGCGTCGAGGTGTATGCGATCACCACCGGCATCAGTGCATTTTTTGCCGGATTGGCCTTGGGTGGTTTGCTGTTCGGGCGTTGGGCTGATCGCGTGCAGCAGCCGGTTCTGCTGTATGCGGGGCTGGAAGTGCTGGTGGCGGTGCTGGGTGTTGGCGCGACGTTTGCGATGAGCATGGCCGCCAGTCCATTCGCCTGGCTTGAACAGCACGTCGGATGGCTGGCATGGGTGTTGCCGTTTGCGCTGGTGGGCATTCCCGCGCTGTTGATGGGTGGCACGCTGCCGGTGCTGGTTCGTTCGTTGGCCAGCGACCCGCAACACTTGGGCAAGGCTGGCGGCCAACTTTATGCCGCCAACACGGCTGGCGCGATTGCCGGCACCCTGCTCGCCGCCTTCGTGCTGATCGCCACCCTCGGCGTGCGCGGCAGCGCCCTCGCCGCCGCGATGCTGAACTTACTGGCTGCCGTTGGTGCCTTGTGGTTTCAACGTCACCGCCCGGCGCCGGTCGAAACTGTGGTCAAACACCACGCGGAAAAAGCGCCGGATCGTCTGGCGCTGTGGCTGTACTCCATCGCGGGCGGTGTGGCTTTGGGCTACGAAGTGGTCTGGTCGCAATCCATCGTGCAATTCATGAGTACCCGTACCTATGCGTTTGCCGTGGTGTTGGCGACCTACCTCACGGGTTTGTTCATCGGCAGCGCCCTGCTGGCCCGACGGGTTGATCGCCTTCGTGATCCCTGGGGCGTGTTTGGCTTGCTGATTGCCGGCGCAGGTTTGATTGCGCTGCTGGAAGTGGCCTTTCTCGGGCGTTGGATGGTGTTTTTGCAATCCCAGGCCGAAAACGTGGCACTGGCCATCGGCGGTAGCGAACTGCTGGGCATGAGCGCACGGTTTGCCGTGGCGGCGCTAAGCATCGTGTTTGTACCGACCTTGCTGCTGGGGGCGGCGTTCCCGTTGGCCCTGCGGTTGAGCGTCGGCCCTGAACGGGTCGGGCGGGACGTTGGCGCGGTGGTGGCGTTCAACACCTTGGGCGGTATTGTCGGCGTGATGCTCTGCGGGTTTTTGCTGATCCCGTTGCTGGGGCTGGTTCGCACCTTGGGGTTGCTGGCTATTGTCGCTGCCGGGATTGGCTATTTCGCGGTGCGCAAGGGTCATCACGTCAACAAAAGGCGGCGTCAGGGCGTGGTTGCCATTGGCCTGCTATCGGTGACCGTGGCGATATTCACCCCGGTAGACAAACTCGCCAGCCTGCTGCCCGGCGCCCGCAACGGCACGTTGGCATTCTATGAAGAAGGACGCGACGGCACCGTGGCCGTGGTCACGCAGGGCAAGAGTCAGAAGTCCTTTCAGCGCCTGTATATCCAGGGTGTTTCGAACACTGGTGATGCCATGCCATCGCTGCGCTACATGCGGATTCAGGCGTTGTTGCCGCTGCTGATCCATAACGGCGAACCGCGCTCGGCGCGGGTGATCGGTTTCGGCACTGGCATCACCGCAGGCGCCCTGACCCGCTATCCGGGGCTGGAACGTCGCGTCGTCGCCGAATTGCTGCCGTCGGTGGTCAAAGCCGCGCCGTTATTCAAAGGCAACTTCAATGCCGCCGCCGACCCGACGGTGGATGTGCGCCTGCGCGACGGTCGCCAGGAATTGCTGCGCAGCCCGCAGCACTACGACCTGATCACCCTCGAACCGCCACCGCCCTCCGCTGCCGGCGTGGTGAATCTGTATTCCCGCGATTTCTACCAATTGGCCGCCAGTCGTCTGGAGAAAAATGGCCTGGTCGCGCAATGGTTGCCGCTGCCAACCCAGAACATCGACGATTCGCGCTCGCTGGTGCGCAGCTTCCTCGACGTCTTCCCCTACGCGACGTTGTGGACCAGCGAGTTCCACGAAATGCTGCTGGTGGGCTCGATGGAGCCTATCGAACTGGATGCTGCGAAAATCAGCCAACGTTTCCAGCAGGATAGTGTGCGCAGCATCCTGCAGGATGTGGGCATCGGCTCAGCCGCTGCGTTGCTCGCCACGTGGGTGACCGACCGCGCCGGCCTGGAACGTTTCGCCGCCGATGCACTACCAGTGACCGATGATCAGCCGCGTATCGAATACGCTCCATGGGTGCGCGCCAAGGAAATCAGCCGCGTGCTACCGGCCCTACTCGACTTGCGGCAGCCAGTGCCGCTGCTGAATGCCGATGCCGGGTTCACCGACCGCATGAATGCCCATCAACAACGCCTGATGCAGTTCTATCGGGCGAGTTTGCACGCGTATGACGGTGACCGGGACGCATGGGCCAGGGATATCCGTGAAGTGATGATGGGCGATGGCGGCAACCCGTATTACCGCTGATTTGTGGGTGGCGGAGAGTAAGACTCGAGGACCGTTTCACAACCCTCATTTGACAGATGCACGGCATCCGTCAAAGCTGCACTCAGATTGATCGCGCGCCTTAAGGCAAACGCACCTGGACCACGGAAGTCGCAATGCCGAAGCATAAAAACAACGCAGCAAACCCAAACCCTGATTCGCAACCGAACCTGATCAATCGTTACCTTTTTCCTGTGACCATCAGTGCATTGCTGTTGGCGGTAATCGCTATCGGCTGGTTTCTGTTCAGCAGTACACCGGCACCGCTAAAACCCGTGCCTGTCAGCGCCCCCGCCACGCAACCGGCCAAACCCCAACCGGTAGCGGTGGCTCCGGCGAAGATGGTCGATGAGCAACAATGCCAAGGCTGCCACAGCGAGCAGGTCAAGGACTGGCAAGGCTCCCATCACCAATTGGCGATGCAGCCAGCCAATCCCGAAACGATGCTGGGCGACTTCAATAACGTCACCTTCAAAGCCGAAAACGAGACCACCGTTTTCTCGCGCAAGGGCGACGAATTCTGGGTCAACACACCGGGCATCGACGGCAAGAACGCCGACTTCAAGGTGGCTTATACCTTCGGCATCGCGCCGTTGCAGCAATACCTGATCGAGGTCGGCGAAGGTCGCTTGCAACCTCTGGGCGTGGCCTGGGATACCGAAAAACACCGCTGGTTCCACCTCTATGCGGGCCAGGGCGTGAACTTCAAGAACCCGTTGCACTGGAGCAAGCCGAGCCAGAACGCCAACTTCATGTGCGTCGAGTGCCATACCACGGGCTATAAACGCAATTTCGATGCCGCCAAAAACACCTTCGACAGCCAATGGAACAGCCTCGGTGTCGGCTGCCAGGCGTGTCACGGCCCGGCTTCCAATCACCTGGAATGGACGGCGAAAAAAGGTGATTTGATTCATGCCGGTTTTACCGTCGATCTCAAGGACAAGAATGCGACCGTCGAGCTCGAGACCTGTGCCCGCTGCCATTCGCGCCGCGCGCCGCTCAGCGATGGCTACACCCCCGGCAAACGCCTGATGGATGACTACCTGCCAAGCGTCCTGACCCGCGAGTTGTATGCACTGGACGGCAAGATCAAGGACGAAGTGTTTGAACACGGCTCCTTCGCCCAAAGCAAAATGTTCGACAAAGGTGTGCGCTGCAGCAACTGTCATAACCCGCACAGCAACGAGCTCAAGGCGCCGGGCAACGGCGTTTGCCTGCAGTGCCACAACACGGCGGGCAAAACGGCGGTAGAAGGCGTCGACGGCAAAGGCCTGCAAGCGAAAAACTACGACGCCGTCGAACACACTCGCCACACCATGGGCCAACCGGGTTCGCAGTGCGTGGACTGCCATATGCCCGGCAAGTTCTACATGGGCAACGACTTCCGGCATGACCACAGTTTCAGTATTCCCAACCCGGAACGGGCAAAAAAACTCGGCACGCCGGACGCTTGTCTGACCTGCCACCAAGGCAAGGATGGCGACAAGGTCACCGAGCAGTTCAAATTGTGGAACAGCGCGCCAACCTTACAGGCCGCGCGTTATGACGAAAGCCTGTGGCTGATTCGCAACGGCCAGCCGGGTGCGGCGCAAGCCTTGTATGAGCAGCTGCAACGGAGCAATTTGCCGGCGATTCAGCGGGCTACTTTGCTCGCCGAGCTGGTGCTGTACCCAAGTGAACAGGCGTTGAAACTGGCCACCAAGGACTTGAGCAATCCGGTACCTCAGGTACGTGAAAGTGCTGTGAGGGCCATCAGCGCGCTCCTGCCGCCACCCGAACGTGCGCCGCTGTTGACACCGTTGCTGGCCGACCCGGTGCTGGCTGTGCGGATCGCTGCGGCCCGGGATCTGCTGAGTGTCGCCCGCACGGGTTTGGGCAGCGCCCAGGCAAGCTGGAATGCGGCTATTGCCGAGTACGAAGCGGCACAGATGAGCCTGCTGGAACGGGCCGAAGCCAACCTCAACCTGGCCATGTTCTATCAGGCCAGTGGCCGCAATGATGAGGTCGAAAAGTACATGCGCACGGCCCTCAAGCGCGATCCGGATTTTTTCCCCGCGCTGGTGTCGCTGGTGCAATGGCTTGAAGCCAATGGCCAACACCAGGAGGCGCAGACGCTGCTGGCACAAGGTGTGAAGGATCACCCGGACGCCGCGCTATTGCAGTACACCCAAGGCTTGTCGCTGGTACGTGCGGGGAAATCGGATCAGGCGATGTCGTCTCTACGCAAAGCCGCGCAACTGGAACCGCAGAACGGCCAGTACGGCTATGTGCTGGCGGTGGCATTACATGACAGCGGCAAGGTTGAAGAGGCCTGCGAAGTGCTGGAGCGGTTGCTGAAAGTGCAGCCTACCAACCGCAATGCGCGGCTGACGTTGATCCAGTACTACCTGGGCAATGGGCAGGAACCGAAAGCGCAGGTGCTGTTGCAGGGTTGGAAGAAAATGAACATGGGCGACCCGGCGCTGAAATAACCCTGAACAACAGAAGAGACCTGTAGGAGCCGAGCTTGCTCGCGAATGCGGTGTGTCAGTCACCATCGATGTTGAATGACACACCGCATTCGCGAGCAAGCCCGCTCCTACATCGGGTTTTGGGTCAATCCTGAAGAACTTGACCGCGATCGCGGGGGATCAGGCTTTGCAACTGCTGCGCCAGAAAGTTCGCATCGAACGCAAAGGTGTCCGGGTCTTTCAAGCCATTGGTCTTGCGCCACTGCCAGCTACTCGACGGCGGCAGGCAAACCAGCGAAACGCTGCCATAGCGCGCAGCCGTAAGTCCCATCACCGCCAAGGAAATCTGGCCGCCAGCGCCCATCACATCCGGCACGAACTCCACCGGCTTGCCGGCAATGACAATGGACAGTTTCTCGGTTTTGAACGTCGACGTCTCAACCGGCACGCTCGGCCCTGAAGCGACATACGCCTCGCGGGTCACCTCCAGCAGATTCGGCGCCTGGACCGGTTCCAGCCACTGCTGGATCTGATCGAACAGCTCACTGATACGCGTCGCCCACACGGCCGATTGCGACTCGAACGTTTGCTTTTTGTGCGCTTCGCTTTCTGCGTAGTGGCGAAGCATCTCGCCCAGTTGTTGTACGTCGTCCATTGCGGTGTTCCTTTGGTTAGAGCGGTGCTGCGGATTTTCATCATGGCAGATGACGACCGCCGACGTACGACAAAGCCGCCAGGTGGGTGCGCCCTACTATTACGAGTGAAGACGATGAACGGCTGCATTTTCGGTGGGAGACTCCCTTCGACCTGTCAGATGTGACAGTAGCCGACACTCACCTATCAGGTGTTTGATGATCGGGCAGTCGACACAACGAAAAACCCACTGCCGTCAGCAAAGGATCGCACCACATGAGCAGCCAGATTTTTAAGATAGATAAAGTAACCATACTGCTGTGGACGACGCCGGTATTTCATTCCGGCAATCCCGAGGGTGGCATACGGCTTTCCGACGCTGAAGCAGTGGTCGATCCTTGGCTCAACATGAGTGCGTTCGACACAGCAGAGTTGCTGGTGAATAACGAATCCACACCTGTCGCCGACAAAACCATTCAGCCGGGCGAAGAAAACAAAAGGTTCTCACTGTTTTTGCCGGGCTCCCGCTTGCGGGACGGTATCAACCGGATCCGTTTGAGGGTCAAACGTGTCAGTCAGGAAGCGGTAACCTCAGAGGACCTGGTCGTTCTCTTTAACACGCCTCGCCCCGGTGGCGAAGTGACGGGGACAGGGGATAATCCCAACCTTGTAATGACACTTCCCGCTGATGTCATAGACAAAGGATTGGATGCCGATCGCGTCGCCAAAGGGGTAGACGTCAAACTGAATTACATTCACATACGAGAACACGACAAAATCACGCTCTATTGTGATGGCCACACGGTCCTGCACACAGTGACAGAGGCTCAAGCCGCTGCCGGCACAATCGTGTTGAAGCTTTTGGCAGATGCGTTCAAAACGGATAACCCTCGATTTGCCATGCGCTTCAGGGTCGTGGATCAAATCGGAAATTCATCTGGACCGCAGGCGATCTGGTCGCCCACCACTCACATTGACGTGCACATCAGACAACCGGTTCTGGATCTGAAACCGCCCAAAGTGCTGGAAGCCAAGGAACAGAACGGCACCGTATTGAACTTTGAAAAAGATTTCTATGAGGCCCCGTTTGCAACGGTCGAGGTCAATTTCCTCGGCTCGGCTCGTGGACAAACCGTCAAAGTCTATTGGCTCGGTCGCAACTCGACCTATGGCAGCGAGATTCAAACGGTCACCCAGGCGGGGCAGACGCTGAGATTTCAAGTTCCCCGACTGGAAGTTGTGGACTGCATCAGCAGCGGTGCGAAGATCAGCTACACCGTCCGGTTACCGGGCACCACTGAGGACCTGCCATCCAAAACGCTGGGCATTCGAATCACCGGGCAGAAACACCATCTTCCAGAACCCACACTGTCCTCGGACAAACTTAATCTCAGGGCCTATTACCCCGCGTTGGAGGGGAGTTATAAAGTGCGCCTTGCGCTGTTCGGACGAGTGGCTCGATACGGTGAAGAAGTCACTATTACACAACCTTCTTTTACCAATCTTCCGGTCTTACAAGCATGGCTAACGGAGAATCGTGGGGTTGACGTGATATTCAATTACACCCTGAAAAAAACAGACACCGATGACCCCATTATTTTCTCATGGTGTTTAAGAGTCGCTTTATAGCTGAGCGGCTATTACGGCAGATTTTAGTCAAGTTCACCAATCCCCAAAACAGATCACCCAACCAAGTCATTACACGACAATCGACAGGGAGTTTCGTCATGCACAAAATAATTGGATTTGTTCTATTCGCATTGATGGTGGGATGCAGCCAGATCGATCAACCTCCAGCCGATGTAGGCGGAGTACTCAGCGGGGGAACTACTCAAGATGGGCCCGCTATTGCGGCTCAACTAACGACGCTTTATGGCAGCACAGTAGCGAACTGCAACAAATCCGATTCTCAACCTGCTTTCCTGTGTTCAGGTGTCACATTGAGAGTGACGGTAAAAGACCCCGCCAACACCTATAAAGTCTGGGACCCAAGCCCTGCCTCCATTAAAAGCGGCGGTATTTCCTTCTCTTTTCTGCGGGCAGATGCAAATTTTGGACGGTTGGCATGGGGCTATGGCAACGGTTATATCCTGTACCCCATATTCGAGACACCGACCGACAAAACAGATCTGGAATATCTGTGTTCTTATCCCATGGATGGATGGACGTGGTACCGAAGTGAAACGTCCGTCTGCGTTCCCTATCGTGACTATCCCGTTCAGAGTCAACTTTGCCAAGGCGCGGGCGTAACCACGGCAGAACAATGGCTGGCGGTGTGGAATACACCAGGCGGCAATCCAAATCTGCGCCAATGCGGTTTCGACATTACCGATGATCGCAACTATCTGGCAGGGCCGGCATTTTACCAATCCCTTCGTGCAAAAACCCTATTGGGTGCGACGGGGTTCAACGGGCATAACGAAGTCATCATCAAAACCTGGACACCCGGTCGCCCCAATATGCTTCCGATCATGGCGTTCTTTTACGTTTACGGCGGTACAGACCCGAAACCACTGACCGACGCGCAATACAACCAGCGGGATTACTACAACTCGACCAACCCCAAAATTGTGGTGCCCATTATTCGTCTGACCCCGGCGAATAGCCCCACGGGGACTGCCACCTTTGAATATGTCGCAGCGGATCAGGCAGTGACGCAATGAACGACCCAGTGCATTTATCACTGGCATACATGGCGAAAGAATTCGAAACTCTTTTGCCCGCCTGCAACGTCAATACAGGCGATAACAAAGGGAGTGTTCAATGCGCACCATCGGCCTTATCGGCGGCATGAGCTGGGAGTCCAGCGCCGAATATTATCGCCTCATCAACCAGCAAGTTCGTGACCGGCTCGGGCCCTTGCGTTCGGCGCAGTTGCTCATGTTCAGTGTCGACTTCGGGCCTGTCGAACAGGCCCAGCATGCCGGGCGTTGGGACGATGCGGCGGCGATTCTGGTGGATGCGGCGCGACGACTGGAAGCTGGCGGCGCCGAGTGTGTGGTGCTGTGTACCAACACCATGCACAAGGTGGCCGGGCAGATTCAGTCTGCGATCACTATTCCATTCCTGCACATCGCCGACCCGACCGGTCAGGCAGCCGTGGATGCCGATGCGTTGAAGGTCGGTTTGCTCGGCACCGCGTTCACCATGGAACAGGACTTTCTCAAGGATCGCTTGAGCGCGATGGGGCTGACCGTGTTGGTGCCTGAAGCCGAAGAACGCCAAGCGGTGCACCGGATCATCTACGATGAGTTGTGCGTCGGGGTGAGCAGCGAGGCGTCGCGCAAGGTCTATCAGCAGGTGATCGAGTCGCTGGCCCAGCGAGGCGCCCAGGCGATCATCCTCGGCTGCACAGAAATCGGCATGCTGATCAAACCCGAGCATAGCGCCCTGCCCTTGCTCGACACCACCGAACTGCATGCACAGGCGGCGGTGGCATTCGCACTGGGCGACTGAGTCAATCGGCGCTAAGCGTGCGACGCAGACGCGCCATGCTCAAGGCATCGACCAGTCGGCCGTCACGCACGGCGTAATCGCGAAACAGGCCTTCGGTCTCGAAACCGAATTTTCGGTAAAGACCGATGGCCGCTTCATTGTCGGCATACACCGAAAGCTCCACGCGTTGCAGGTTCATCCAGTTGTCGGCGATGTCCAGCGCCGCCGCCAGCAATGTCGAACCCACACCTTCGCCCTGCCACGCCACCGCGACGCCCATGCCGAGGTTGCCGGCATGGCTGCGGCGGATCCGCGAGAACTGCTCCAGGCCAATGTTGCCGATGACCGTGCCCTGATGCAGCGCGACCAGTTGCACCACACGTTCGTTATCCCCTGCCAGGCGTTTGCGCCAGACTTCGGTGGATTGAAACGGCATTTGCAGCACCTGACGGGTAATCACCGGGTCGTTGTAGAGCGCGGTGATGCCATCGATATGGGATTCGTTGAAACGTTCGAGGGTGATGACCGATTCGGTGGTGCGCATGGGTGATTCTTCCTTGATGCAGACATGGCCGCTTACTCTACAGCGCGCTCTTGCGCTGTGACCAGAACCCAACTTTGAGGAGAACCCATGTGGGAGCGCATTCAGCCTTCGAACCACTCCCGGCGCTCATGGAAGGTGTTATGGATCAGCTCAACGATCATCTGCACACCGGCCTGCCCTTGAGATTCGACATTCACCGCCATCCACACCTGACGTTGCATCGGCTGGTCGAACAGTCGGGGCAACGCAATCAGTCCGCGGTCAAATTGGCTCATGTAACGCGGTAACAACCCGATGCAGGCGCTGCAACGGATCATCTCGAGCATCAGCGCATAGGAATGCAATTGCACCACGCCCGCCAAACGCCGATCCACCACGCTGTTCCACGTCCGAAAACTTTCGACCTGACGATCGTGCTGCCATTGCACCAGCATGAAGTCGGCCAGGTCGTCGAGGCTGTCCGGCCGGGCCGCGACTCGCGAATAGCGCTTGGCGATGTGCGGCAGGTACTCCAGACGTGCCAGACGCTGCGGTTCGCTCACTGCAAAACTCGGCCCCGGCAGTGGCGAATCCGTGCCGGCCAGCCACAGCACCACATCGGCGCTGATCGCTTGCAGGCTCAGCTCACTGTCGAGAGTAATGATGTCCAGCCGCACGCTGGCGTTACGACGCAACAACGCGATCAGGTCACGACCGAGAATGTCGTGCAGGATCGACTCGGCCACCGCCAGGCGAATCAGCGGCTGCTCGATCACTGGCGCATCGCGCTCATGGGCCAAAGCGATCAGATGCGCCTGAAGCGCCAACCCTTCACGACTCAGGGCCAGCCCATTGTCCTGATGATTGAACAGCGAACATTGCAATTGCGCCTCAAGCTGCGCCAGGTGTTTGCGTAACTGGGTGGATTTGATATTGAGGCTGCGAGCGGCCTGCATGAAGCACCCGCAACGGGCGCTCACCCGGAAGGAATGCGCCAGCACCGGATCGATACCGGCAGCGCAAGTGGATTCCCTGAATGACATCAATGACTCCTTGTCGATCTATCCTTGAAACCCTCATCCTGCGCAGCGTTTATGAACCTGACGTGACACTGGGCGCGGATAATCGATTCAGCCGCCAGGGGTTTGCCGAAAACTCACCGCCAGGCGATTCCAGCTGTTGATGGTGGTCACGGCAATCGTCAAATCGACCAGCTCCGCTTCGCTGAATTGCTCCCGGGCCATTGCGAACACGTCATCCGGCACGTGGCTTTCGGAGAGCAGCGTCACGGCTTCGGTCCAGGCCAGCGCAGCGCGCTCGCGCGGGGTGAAAAAGCCGCTGTCGCGCCATACAACGATCGAGTACAGGCGCCGGTCGGTCTCGCCGAGGCGCCGTGCGTCCACCGAATGCATGTCGGTGCAGAAGGCGCAGCCATTGAGCTGCGAGGCGCGGATCTTGATCAGGTGCTGCAGCGCGGGCTCGATACTGAGGTTGCTGGTCAAGGCCTCCATGGCAATCATCGCTTTCATCGCTTTTGGCGAAGCGCTGTAGTAATCCAGGCGGGAACTCATGGGGCGACCTCGGGGATCGAATGGTGACCTCCACGTTAGGCGGTGATGCACGCACGTTACAGTGCCAATTCAACGAAAAAGCCAGGGACCATTCGGCAACAGACCAATCTGAGGTATTTGGCCCACGCAACTTCTGCACAGCCATTCTTGCGGGTAATCTGGCGCGACGCACACGCGCCTCAACCGTTGCAGGAGCCTCGCCGGTATGGAACTTCATGTTGTCATCAACGGCCGCAAGGACCTGGCAGGTCAGTTGTACAACCAACTGCGCAGCGCCATCGAATCCGGGCGCCTGGCCGCCGGCACACAGCTGCCGCCCAGCCGCTTGCTGGCCGAACAGCTGGGGATTTCGCGCAAGACCATTTCCGACACGTACTCGCAACTGACCTACGAAAATTTCCTCACTGGTGTGATCGGCAAAGGCACCTACGTGAATGCCCGGCCGTCCAAAATCACCCGTAAACAAAGCCATTCCGAGCTGGCGAGTTTTGAGGTCATCGAATCCTGGCGCAATCTGCCGGTGTTCCTGCGTCATCCGACACTGGAAGGGTCGTTGCGCTATGACTTCATTGGCGGCGCCGTCAGCAAGGGCCAATTCCCGCAGGATGACTGGCGTCGCTGCACGTCCCACGCCTTGCGCCAGATGGCCGGCTCAAAAGGCCTCTACAACCTGCCCGAAGGCCTGCCGGCGTTGCGCAATGCCATCGCCCGGCACATCGCGTTTTCCCGCGGGGTCATTTGCCAGGACGAAGACGTGGTGGTGTGCAATGGCGCGCAACAGGCGCTGGACCTGATTTCCCGGGTGATGACCCGCCCCGGCAGCATTGTCGCCATGGAAGACCCCGGCTACCCGCCGGCACGCCTGTTGTTTGGCTCGCACGGCGCCAGGGTGATTGGTGTACCGGTGGATGCCGAAGGCATTCAGGTGGACAAAATCCCCCTCGGCACGCGGCTGATCTACGTCACACCGTCCCATCAGTTCCCGCTCGGCCTGCCGATGAGCCAGGAACGCCGGGTGGCGCTGCTGGAGCGGGCTTATGAATTGGGCGCGATCATCATCGAGGACGATTACGACAGCGAATTTCGCTATGAGGGCCGCCCTGCCGATTCGCTGCAAAGCCTGGATGAGCGCGGGATCGTCGCTTACGTCGGGACCTTCTCGAAAACCTTGCTGCCGGAATTGCGGCTCGGCTATGCGATTTTGCCACCGGCGATTCTCGAAGCGGTGATCCGCGCCAAGCAACTTACCGACCTGCACACCTCCACACTGCCACAGTGGGCGCTGGCCAAATTCATCGCCGAAGGCTGCCTGCTCAAGCACATCCGCCGCTGCCATACGATCTATGCCGGGCGTCGCGAACGGATTCTGGCGCGCATGACGGGCGACCTTTCGCCATGGTTCGAGCCGGTGCCCACCACGGCCGGGTTCCACCTGGTAGTGATGTGCAAAGTGCCTATCGATCTCCCATTGGTGATCGAATTGGCCAAAAAGATGGAAGTCGGGCTCTATTCCATCGAAGCCTTTTACTTCCAGCAAGCGCCGCTGGCCGGGCTGTTGCTGGGTTTTGGCGCCATTGAAACCCTGGACATCGACACCGCTCTGGACCGTTTGCGCGACATTCTGCGGCAGGTGGCCTGACGGATTGGTCTGCGGCTTTACCGGGCGTTTGGCTATTGGCGGTCCGGGGCAGCAGGCCTATCCTTCCTAAGCGTTATCCCTCAATGAGCAGGATTCGTCCGGCCTGATTCAGGAGTGTGAGCAATGTCTAACGAAGTGATCAATACCGTACAAGTGCAGGCTGCCGCTGGCCGCTCGGATGAACTGGGTAAGCAACTGCAAAAAATTGTCGACACCCTGCGCGAACTACCGGGCTGCGACTCCTACATGGTCGACCGCTGCCCCGAGGACACCAACCGCTGGACCGTCAGCGCCCACTGGCAATCGGAAGCGGCCATGCAGCAGCATTTCAATTGCCCTGAGGTCCAGGGCTTTATCGGCCTGATCGACAATCAATTGGCGAATGCCGTGGATTTCAACAGCTTCCCGATCCGCTAAAACGCCCAACATTGCGGTGTAGGATTGGTCCCCTCAGCTTCCCGGATATTGGCTGTTTGATTGCCCTGCCCTGCGGACTATCGTTGCTCCTGACGATAACCACCGCAGGTAATGACCCATGAAAACGTTGCGTTTCCTTGCTGCCCCGCTCGCTGCCCTCGCCCTGACCGTTTCGGCTGCTGCCATTGCTCACGAAGGCCCTTCTGAAAAGGTCACGGTGCTGCAGGATCAGATGCTGAAAAATGTGCCTGGCAAAAAGGCGTTGATGATCGAAGTCGATTACGAGCCCGGGCAATCGTCCATTGCCCACAAACACGAAGGCACTGCCATGGCCTACGTGATATCCGGGGAGATTATTTCCCAGGTCAAAGGTGAACAGCCCGTCACTTACAAGGCCGGCCAATACTGGTATGAACCGGCGGGATCGGAACATCTTGTGTCAAAAAACGCCAGTGCCACCCAGCCTGCCAAACTGCTGGTGTTTATGGTGTTGTCTCCGAATGAAAAAGTGCTGATCCCATTGGAAAACTGATGCCTGTACGTACAGCTATAAATAAAAAGGCTCGAACTTCGATTTCGAGCCTTTTTATTTCCCTGCGTAATTAACTGCCCGTATTTAAACCCAATAAAACTATGGGTCTCCCGAGGAGCGCATGTTTTGGCTTTTTAATTCAGCAAAGACAGGTTTAGTCTGGAATCACCGCTGGATTACACCGGCACACTAACTTTCCAGCTCAGGCTGTTTCACGGGAGTAACACCATGAAACTTGCGCTTGTCAGTACCTTGACGATGACCGTTGTTTTAACAGGCTGCTCGATCCCCACAGCACCGAGCGCTGTGTCTTCGCTGAACGGCATCTTTACCGAGCCCGTTGGCCGCAGCAATGCCACGCTCATTCCGAATGGCAGTAACGTCTCGCTGGGCATCGTCTACAGTCAAAACACCCAAACCAATCGCGCCTACCTCCAGGACTACCATGCCAACGCCGGCACCGGTTTCGGCCAGAGCCTGTTGGTTCATTCGATTCATGACGCCTTCGTGACAACCTCCAACCCCGACCTCGCCGTGGATTGGGTCAAAGCGTCGTTGCAGCGCCAGTTCGCCTCGGTCACGGAGTACCCGGACATGCAAAGCCTCAAGGCTGCGAAACCGGACGTGGTCGCTATTGTCGACAGCCGCAGTCAATTGATGACCTCGCGCAGTTCGGATTTGGAGGCTCACGTCAGTGCAGATTTCTATGACGCCAACTTGAATTACATTGGCACCGCTCAAGGGTATGACGCCAAAACGCTGAGCCCTCTTTGGGCGGACTTTGAACCGAGCTCAGATATAGTGGCGGATATTAACGAGCAACAGAATGTGCAAGTTCGAGCGCTGCAAAGATTTGACCAGTCGCTCAGTAGTTTATTGACCAAGCCGGCAGATAAAATATCGATGATTATTGGAACAACTAACATTGTGAGATAGCAGCATCGGACCACACCATCGCGGGTTTGCCCGCGATGGTGCCATGTGGAAATCAAACTACCGGCCTGCCCAATCACCGCTGCAAATTAGCTGCCTGAAAACAAGTCCCGGTATTAATGCGTTACTTCCACTTCAGTGACTAAGGAAGAGGCTGAATTACCGTCAACCCTTGCAACCTGGTACTGGGCAATGGCTTGTTTCCCGGTAAGGTCCAACAGCACCTCTCGAGGTACCCGAATTATAAAACTGGTAGGCCAAACCACCGTATGCACAGACTCGAATGGAAAGTCGTCATCCCTAAAACCGAAGCGAGCGATAACCACGTCCCCCGCCTTGATCCCTTCTTACTCGGGCACCTCATACGTCATACCCTCCATCGGCACATCTTTCAGACTGATAGAGCCGTTAACTGATTCAGGCAAATTCGGCGCGCTCAATGATGCCTTCTCCTTACAAAAAAATGTCATGTTCATGATTGATCTCCTTCCAAAACATCGTTATCGAGGAGAGGAAAATCCTCGTCCCGCCTCATTACTAACGCTGCGAGCCGACAATAGCAACTGTCATATTTGACAGTTTAAAACGACTTAAACTGCATATATCTGCACTGTCTACTGTCAACTCTGACAGTAGACAATCCGTTGTGCGGGTCTTCAAATAAGCTCACTGCGCTTTTCAGCCGATGTCTCGCTCCAGGCTGTCGCTTTACGCAGACGCCAAAAATTCACTCAAGGAGACGTCAACATGGCTGGTAATGAACTACCCAAGTCCTTAAATATTCTGGATCCTGACTTCGGCCGCGAGCGCAATGGGATTACCTGGATCCAATACCCCCACGCAGGCACAGGCTTTGCCAGAGACATTACTGTCGCGCCGGACTACAAACTGATAATCGCTGCTGGATATGGACTCGAATTTTCAGTCGTGCGGCTGAACGCGAACGGCACACAAGACGAAACTTTTGGGGTGAACGGCACCGTCACCGGAAAGTTCGCCGCAGGTTATCAATCAGGGGGTGGCAGCGTCAGCGTGCATAAAAACGGGAACATCCTGCTTAGCGGATTTTACGAAGAATATATTGACGCACCCGCGAAACTTGGACTTGCCTTGTTTGACAATAATGGCAATCCCATTAAGGAATTTGGAAATGATGGTGTAACCATTGTTCACCCCATTGCCTCCCCCCAGCTTAAGTTGACTGAAGTCAAGGAGGAGGCAAAAAATGGACGTGCTTCGAGCCAGAACGGTTTTTCCCTGGAACTACCCGACGGAAAACTAATGACCCTCAGCAACCATCTGTACAGTGATGCTGATCAAATTGGCCTATTGATGCGCCTTGATAAAAACGGCGCGCTAGATAAAACGTTCGGTAACGGGAATGGTTACGTCACCGTCCAGTACACCGCTCACTTTACTTCGGTGCGCTCATTGATACGTCTGAACAATGGGACATTTGCGATCGGGGGATTGGTCAATCAGGACGGAAAGAACCTGGGAATGATCGCGCTGTATAGTGCCGAGGGGGCCCCGGTAAAAACCTTCGGTTCCAATGGATTTGTTGTGTTTGATTCACTTGGATCAAAAGACGAAATTTTTGACCTTGTAGAAATGCACGACGGCAACATTCTGGGTATTGGCAGTACTTATGACGGTGCTTTTAATGGCTTGCTGGTCTGTCTCGACTCGACCGGCAAGTTTGTTGACACATTCAATGGAGGCAAACCGCTTGTGACTCCTGTCCCCGAAGCGCCAGGAGGATCTCAATGGCTGTCTGGTGCGCAACGACCAGACGAGAAAATCGTGGTGATCGGATCGACTATTGGAGAGCAAAACTCAACAACCATCATCGCTCAATACATGCCAAACGGTGAACCGGATAAAAGCTTCGGCGATGGTCAGGGTAAATTGCTTGTCGATTTGACTGATGTACTCGACATGGGAGCGTGCGTGGTCATTCAAGGCAATCAGCTAGTCGTATCAGGCACCTCCTTACCGCATGAGGATGGAGTCCGGCCCTTCGCTTTCCGCTGTCTGCACTAAATGACGAGCACTGTCTGCTAAAAAAAACCGCATCTTTCGATGCGGTTTTTTTTCATTCAGCGCCTGATCAGGCAGCCGGCTCCAGCTCTTCGCTGGCAGTGGCAATGGCAATGGCAATGGCAGTCACCACCGCTTGCCCGCTCAACGCCAGGTCCAGCAGCTCACGGTTGGCCACCGCGTACATGGCGTAGTCCGTACCGCTGGCGGCACGGAGTTCCACCAGCATGGCGCGCCAGCGTTCGATCATGCCTTCGTGCTCTTCCATCCACAGCGCCAGACGAGTTTCCACGTCCTGAGTGCCGTCGCCCTGTTGCAGGCCGGAGATGGTGATCGCACGTTGTTGCCAGTCGACGTCATCACGGAACGCTTCACGGGCCAGGGCCTGCCAGCCTTCGCGGGCGCGGTCAAGGTCGGGATACGGCTGGATCGATCGAATGGTTCTACGCCAAGGTCGGTTTCGAGGTTGGCGATTGCTGCGCTGACAGTCGACGGGGTCTTACTCAGCTTGCGTGCCGCCGTTGAGAACGAACCCGCCTGCACGGCGAGAACGAAAGCCTGCAATTGAACCAGTGAAAACCGTATCACGCTCTCCCGAAATCCATCGTTAAAAACGATGGTTATTCATTTGTCCCATCGTAACCAAGCGACGAATATTTACTGCCGTCAGCAACCTGGGTGCCCTTCAATAAAAACAACAGTTGCACCTTCAGGAGATACGCGAGGTGAGCCGTACTCAAATTCACCCAGTGGACGAGGTCCTTCCCATCCGCCAGCTGTTCACCTTCGGCCTTGCCGGTCCGGCGCAGCACTATCACCTGCCGTTCAAGCTGACGGCCTGAGGCCTCTCCTGCTTCCGCGGCGGGGCCTGACCGGAACACAGCGCCACAGCGGAGCTCCCCGCGCTTTGTGCTCCTCGGCGAAGCGAACAAACGTGTCGTCATCGCCGACGGATCACCTGTTTATCCCCTTGGCTTGGCGGTTGCCTTCCCGCGACAGCCCAGCCACCTGTAACCGCGAACAATTAAAACAAGGAATTATTCATGGTTATGTACGTCCTCCGATCCGCCGCCCTAGCTACTGTGTCACTTGCCGGCTCCACTAGCCAAGCCAGCGACCGCTCACCGCTACTTTGGCACGATGAAAGTCTGTCCTACCTGTACAGAAAGTTTCGCTCCCGAATCTTAATAGCGACGAAATCCGACTATCGAGTCGGGAGCTTTGGGCCGCAGTTCAAAATCTGGTTTTCGCGACTTGTCCTTTTGAGCACCTTGCTTGCATCTCCCCTTGTTAGCGCCGACAGTTCGTGCCCAATGCTGGCGTCATATTACAACCGCAACATGGCGATCATTGCAGGCACGGCATGGGGATGGAGCGATAGTGCGTCGCCTACGCCGATCCAGACAACGGCCGTACAGGTGGGGGTCGGTAAGGATGTGTATTACACGCTGCTGGCGAACGGTGAATTAACGGTGTTGGTTGATGGCACCAAGGAGCCTATGACACTTATGAAGGGTGTTAGCCGATTCGCCGCCGGTGATTCGGGTGTTTTCGCTATCGACTCCACCCGGACGCTTTGGCATTTGCGCCATGCTGAACAGCCACGGCGAATTGCTGAAAACGTCAGCGCGGTAGCCGTAGGCGATGGCACAGACTATTACGTCACAACAAGCGGGGAACTCTACGCCCGTGGCAAAGGACACCGCGGCCAGTTTGGTGATGGCCACGTTCGCTTGCCCCCTACGTCACAGTTTCTCCGGGTCGCAAGCGACGTAAGTGACGTCAAGGCTCATACAGGTCACGCTCTCTATTTGTCTCCTAGTAACGAGGTCATGGGGACGGGGGGCAATATCTACGGCCCACTTTCACGGCATGGACTCGGCGACAAGGCAACGCACTGGGGTCGCATTTTCACCGATGCAACTGCCATTGCAACGGGCGCCTCCCACTCGGTGGCCATTCAAAAAGACGGCAGGTTGTGGGTATGGGGTAGAGGGTACGCCATCGAACCAGAGAACATTCTGGACCAAGTCACCTGTGTCGCTGCTGGTTCCAGTGCGACAATCGCGCTCTTGGATGATGAAAGTTTATGGCAGTGGAACTCCGGCGAGGAGCCCCATCGAGTACTTCTGTTTCAGTAACGACCGTGAGGCAGTTTCAGCGTGAGCTTTTGGGTTCCCTGTCCTTCCAACAGATTTTTAATCCGACGCGCCTCTCGAAACCTAAGGCTAATGACCTCGGGCTTGCTCGCGATGGGGTCTGAATAAACACCCGATAACTATCAGACAAAAAAAACCCGCATGTCGCCATGCGGGTTTTTTCACTCAGCGCCTGATCAGGCAGCCGGCTCCAGCTCTTCGCTGGCAGTGGCAGTGGCAGTGGCAATGGCAGTCACCACCGCTTGCCCGCTCAACGCCAGGTCCAGCAGCTCACGGTTGGCCACCGCGTACATGGCGTAGTCCGTACCGCTGGCGGCACGGAGTTCCACCAGCATGGCGCGCCAGCGTTCGATCATGCCTTCGTGCTCTTTCATCCACAGCGCCAGACGAGTTTCCACGTCCTGAGTGCCGTCGCCCTGTTGCAGGACGGAGATGGTGATCGCACGTTGTTGCCAGTCGACGTCATCACGGAACGCTTCACGGGCCAGGGCCTGCCAGTTGTTTTCAACCGGCAGAGCGCTGATCTGTTGCAGGTACCAGGTGATGTCCAGCGCGCTACCAACGGTGAAGTAAGCCTTCGCGACGTCTGCTGCGTTCTGGCCGGTCACGTCGGACGCTTCGATGATCGGCAGCAAGGTGTACAGGTGAGTGGTGCCTGCAACCATGCGCGCCAGCAACTCAGGTACGCCAGCCGCGACGTAGGCCTGATAGCGGGTCTGCCAGCCTTCGCGGGTCGGGCCTTCCAGCAGTTCGTCGAGCTTGAGGCCCAGCGCTGCCAGATGCGGCCCGAAGTGCGCGACGTCACGGGCGGCGTTCTGCTCGTTACGACGGCTGCGCAGGAACCAGCGCGTGGCGCGACGGCCCAGGCGCATCAGCTCGTCCATCAGCTCCAGTTGTACGTCGGCGGAAACCTGGTAATCCAGGGCTTCAATCTGACGGAACCAGTGCGGGAGATGGAAAATGTCACGCACGATCACGTAAGCGCCAGCCACGTTCGCCGGGCTCATGCCGGTCGACTCTTTGAGTCGTTGAACGAAGGTGATGCCCATGTGGTTGACCAGGTCGTTGGCGATCTGGGTGCTGACGATTTCGCGCTTCAGACGGTGACGGCGCATGGCTTCGGAGAACTTGCTCACCAACGTCGGCGGGAAAGCGGTTTCCATGTCGCGGGTCAGGTAGTCGTCATCCGGCACCAGGGAGTTGAGCAACTGCTCCTTGAGGTCGATCTTGCTGTAGGAGATCAGCACCGAGAGCTCGGCACGGGTCAGGCCATGGCCTTCTGCAACGCGCTCGTTGATCGCCTCTTCGTTCGGCAGGAACTCGATGGCGCGATCCAGCTTGCCACGGCCTTCCAGATCGTTCATCAGACGCTTGTATTCAGCGATACGCGGCAAGGCACGACGCGCAGCCAGGGACAATGCCTGAGTCTGCTTGTAGTTGTTGCCCAGCACCAGGCTGCCGACTTCGTCGGTCATGCTCGCCAGCAACTGGTTACGTTGCTTGTCGGTCATGTCACCGGCGTGAACCACTTCGTTCAGCAGGATCTTGATGTTTACTTCGTGGTCAGAGCAGTCCACGCCACCGGCGTTGTCGATGAAGTCGGTGTTGGAACCGCCGCCATTGAGACCGAATTCGACACGACCCAGTTGGGTCATGCCGAGGTTACCGCCCTCGCCCACGACTTTGCAGCGCAGTTCGTTGCCGTTCACGCGCAGTGCATCGTTGGCCTTGTCGCCCACATCGGCGTGGCTTTCGCTGCTGGCTTTGACGTACGTACCGATACCGCCGTTCCACAACAGGTCTACCGGTGCCTTGAGCAAGGCATTGAGCAGTTCGGTCGGGGTCAGCTTGTCGGCCTGAATGTCGAAGCGCTCTTTCATCTGCGGGGAAATGGCGATGCTTTTCGCGCTACGGGAGAAGATCCCGCCGCCTTCGGACATGATGCTGGTGTCGTAATCCGACCAGGCCGAACGCGGCAGGTCGAACAGGCGCTGACGCTCGGCGAAGCTGTTCGCCGGCTGCGGATTCGGATCGATGAAGATGTGCAGGTGGTTGAACGCAGCCACCAGTTGCAGCGTCTCGGACATCAACAGGCCGTTACCGAATACGTCGCCGGCCATGTCGCCGACACCGACCACGGTGATGCTGTCTTTCTGGACATTGATGCCGCGTTCGCGGAAGTGACGTTGAACGCCGACCCACGCGCCCTTGGCGGTAATGCCCATCTTCTTGTGGTCATAACCGGCGGAACCGCCGGAAGCGAACGCGTCACCCAGCCAGAACCCGTAGTCGATGGCGATGCCGTTGGCGATGTCGGAGAAGGTCGCAGTGCCCTTGTCCGCTGCAACGACCAGGTACGGGTCATCGTCGTCATGACGCACGACGTTGGCCGGCGGAACCAGCGCGCCGTCTTTCAGGTTGTCGGTGATGTCCAACAGGCCCGAAATGAAGATGCGGTAGCAGGCAATGCCCTCGGCCGCGATCTCGTCACGGCTGCCGCCCAGTGGCAGGCGACGCGGCAGGAAGCCGCCCTTCGCGCCCACTGGCACGATGACCGAGTTCTTCACTTGCTGGGCTTTTACCAGGCCGAGAACTTCGGTGCGGTAGTCTTCTTCACGGTCGGACCAGCGCAGACCACCACGCGCCACGTTGCCGAAGCGCAGGTGCACGCCTTCGACGCGAGGCGAGTACACGAAGATTTCAAACTTCGGTACGGGCTTGGGCAGCTCTGGAATCTGGTGCGGATTGAACTTGAAGCTGAAGTACGACTTGTTCTTGCCGTTCGCATCAGTCTGATAGAAGTTGGTGCGCAGGGTGGCCTTGATCAGGTCCAGGTAGCGACGCAGGATGCGGTCTTCGTTGAGCACCTGGACTTCGTCCAGTGCGGCGATGATCGCGTGTTCCAGGCGTTGCTGCTTGTCTTCCAGATCGTCGCCCGACAGCTTGCGCGCCAGATAGAAACGGGTTTTGAACAACCGGGTCAACTCGCGAGCGATGTCGGTGTGGTTGTTCAGGGTGCTGGCGATGTAGCCCAGGTCGAAGCCCAGACGAATCTGCTTCATGTAGCGCGCATAAGCACGCAGCAGCGCCACATCGCGCCACGGCAGGCCGGCGGTCAGCACCAGGCGGTTGAACGCATCGTTCTCGGCATCGCCACGCACGATGTGGACGAACGCGTCCTGCAAGGTGTCGTTGAGTTGCTGAATGTCGAGTTCCAGGCCTTCGGCAGCGGTGAACGCGAAATCGTGAATCCAGAACTCGCGGCCATTGGTGTGACGCAGGCGATACGGGAATTCACCCAGCACGCGCAGGCCGAGGTTTTCCAGGATCGGCAGTACGTCGGACAACGCCAGCGGCGTGTCGGCGTGATACAGCTTGCAGTGCAGTTCGCGCTGGCCGGACACCTGACCCAATGGCTGATAGAAGCTCATCACCAGTGGATTTTTTTCGTTCAGGCTCAGCAGGTGTTGCATGTCGACCACAGCCGAATGGGCTGCGAAACGCTCGCGGTAACCGGCCGGGAAGCCTTTCGGGAAGTCGGCCAGCACGTTGGTGCCGTGAGCTTCGCCGAAGCTTTCAACCACCAGGCTGGCGTAGTCGTCCTGCCAGCTGCGGCAGGCCTGAACCACTTCTTTTTCCAGCAGCAGCGGGTCGATGTCGATGCGGTTTTTCGGGTCGACGCGCAGGATCAGCTGTACGCGGGCCAGCACGGACTCGGAGAAGAAGGTCCAGAACTCGCAATCCGAGGCTTTCAGGCGATCCATCAGCACTTGCTGAATTTTCTGGCGCACTTCGGTGGAGTAGATGTCGCGTGGCACATAAGCCAGGCAGTAGCAGAAACGGCCGTACGGGTCTTTGCGCAGGAACACGCGGATCTTGTTGCGTTCCTGGATCTGCACGATCGACATCACGGTGCTGAACAATTCGTCGACCGGGGTCTGGAACAGGTCATCGCGCGGCAGCACTTCGACCACCTGCGCCAGTTCCTTGCCCAGGTGGGCCTTGGCCTGGAAGCCGGAACGGCGTTCGATTTCTTCGACCTTGCGGCGGATGTACGGAATAACCCGCACGCTCTCGCCATACACCGAGGAGGTGTACAGGCCCATGAAACGGCATTCCTTGATGACGTTGCCGTGAGCATCGATTTCACGGATCGACACGTAATCCGGGTAAGCCGGACGGTGTACACGGCTTGGGTGCGCGGCCTTGGCGAACGACAACAGGGTCGGTTCGCGCAGGTAGTTCACGGCGTAGTCTTCGATGCGCAGGTCATCGTAGGTCAGGCCGGTGCGCAGCAGTTTAGTCAGGCCGAGGAAGGAATCCTGGTCGTAGACGATGTGGCCGCCGTCGGCTTCATCGCGAACCACGAACTCTTCGTAGCCCAGGAACGTGAAGTGGTTACCCACCAGCCATTCCAGGAAGCTTTTGATTTCGGCTTTTTCTTCAGGGTCGACCGCAAACTGGCTGTTATCCAGGCCAGTGAGGATTTCCTGGACCTTGGTTTTCATCGGCTCGAAATCGGCGACCGCGACGCGGACTTCACCGAGGACCTGTTCCAGCTCTTTGCTCAGGACATTGAGCTCGGCCGTGTTGGCGCAACGGTCGATTTCCAGGTACATCAGCGATTCTTGAAGAATGCCTTCGCCTTGGGTGCCTTTGGGCAGGATTTCCAGCAACTCGCCTTTACTGCCGCGACGAACGCTCAGCACAGTGGTTTGCAGGGTATGAATGCTGTAGCCGCGACGGTTCAGCTCGGTACGCACCGAGTCCACCAGGAATGGCAGGTCGTGGTGCAGCACTTCGACCGCGGTGTGGGTCGACTGCCAGCCGTGGCGTTCGTAATCAGGGTTGTAGACGCGCACTTGCGGTTGCGCGTGATCGAAGCGCTCAAGCAGGCGCCACGCAGAAAGGGTGCAGCCGGCGAGGTCGGACAACCGACGCTGGGTCAGCTCGTCCAGGGAAATGATGCCGAAAAATTGTTCCGCGAACAGCGCCACTTGTGGCAGTGCCTGTTCACTGATGTGCTGGGCCAGTGCCGCTTGCAGTTGGTGCTGGAAGTCGGCTTTGCTGGCTGCGGTGAAGAACGCCATCTGTGGTACTCCGCTTGGGCTTGTTATTGATGGAAGCGTCGCGTGCAAACCCCTTTCGGGGCAATCCGTCACCCTGTTCCTGATTCTCGGGCAGAGGAAACAGGATGACAGGTGGGTGAAGCTGGACGAGACACTCGGGTCACATTCACCTTCCATGAATGGGCATCTGCAAAAACGACTGGACTGCGTGCAGCGCAATGCCTTTACAGGTGCTCATCCGTTGCGCAGCTTAACGAGTGCGGCGAGGCCCGTGCTTGCGGTGCTGCGACATATTCGGTCATCGGTACGCAGCTGGCGGCACACACCTCGAACAACACTAGCAGCCGTGGGCAAAAACGGGCGTTTTATCCCCGATTTACGGCACTCGCGTACCAGAAATGACCAGTAACACTCTAAGTGTCCGTGCCCCTCCTCTGACACTCAGCCGAGCAGAAATTCCCTTGTGCTGGCAGAATTGTGTTTTGTTCGTCTTCACCATGCTCGTCGAGCCAGGAATTCCCCATGCAAATGACCACCGCCCTCTTGATTGTGAACCCTTGCGATGACGAGGAAGACAACATGGCCATGCTCTGCTGCCACAGCGATCAGGGCGATATGTTCCTGATGACCCGCTACCCGGACGAGGACGAACTGGAAATCACCCTCGACGACGAGCCGTCGACGCTGGACGGCGTGAAAGTCACCCTCAGCCCTACCCGCCTGCTGATCGAAATCGCAGCAGCGGATGTGGATGCGCTGAATGGGGATGATTCTTTGGAAATCATTCACAACACGGATGCCAGCGACCTGGTGGAAGTGGAAGAAACACTGAAAAATATTCTTGAAGGGACTGGGACTTATATAAGCCAGCTCTGAATTTCAGTGCCTGTGCCGGCCTGCTCGCGATGAGGCCCTCAAAAACCGCCACATCGCCCGAGCCCTACAAACGTCGAAAAATTTCGCCAATCATTTCCCGCACTTTGCACAAAATGCCGTTAGTCGCCGCCCCCCGCGATGGATTAAAGTAACGCCCCCAGCCCAAGCGTTATTCGAACGCCTTCGGCCACCTTCTCCAGGAACAGTCATCGATGGAACATCGTGAAGCGCTGCTCGCGCTGCGAACCTTTCTTTCAACGCAGATTCTCGGCCAGGAAAAACTCATCGAGCGCTTGCTCATCGCGTTGCTCGCCGACGGCCACATGCTGGTCGAGGGCGCCCCGGGCCTGGCCAAGACCAAGGCCATCAAAGAGCTTGCCGAAGGGATCGAAGCACAGTTCCACCGAATCCAGTTCACCCCCGACCTGTTGCCTGCCGACATTACCGGCACGGAAATCTATCGCCCGGAAACCGGCAGCTTTGTCTTCCAGCAAGGCCCGATCTTCCACAACCTGGTGCTGGCGGACGAGATCAACCGCGCCCCGGCCAAGGTTCAGTCGGCGTTGCTGGAAGCCATGGCCGAGCGCCAGGTCAGTGTCGGGCGCAGCACCTATGAGCTGTCGCCGCTGTTTCTGGTGATGGCCACGCAAAACCCGATCGAGCAGGAAGGCACCTATCCGCTGCCCGAAGCCCAGCTCGACCGTTTCCTGATGCACGTCAAAATCGGTTTCCCGGACGCCGCGGTTGAACGCAAGATCCTCCAGCAAGCCCGTGGCGAAGCCCTGAACGGCGAAACCAAGCCGGAACGCCGGGTCAGCCAGCAGGCGATCTTCGCAGCGCGCAAGGAAATCCTCGGCTTGTACATGGCCGACGCCGTGGAGGAATACCTGGTGCAACTGGTCATGGCCACGCGCAACCCGGGCAAGTTCGACCCGGAGATGGCCGACTGGATTGCCTACGGTGCCAGCCCTCGCGGTTCCATTGCGCTGGACCGTTGCGCCCGGGCCCACGCCTGGCTGGCCGGTCGCGACTTCGTCAGCCCCGAGGACATTCAAGCCGTGCTGTTTGACGTGCTGCGCCACCGCATCATTCTGTCTTTCGAAGCCGAAGCTGCCGGCATCGACCAGGACCGGGTGGTCCAGCGGATTCTCGACGTCGTAGCTGTCGCTTGACCCCGATGAACGCCATTCTGCCGCCCGAGCCGGGCATCCGTGTCAGCCTCGCCGAGCTGATCGAGATGCGCCATCGTGTGCGTGAAGTGCAGTTGTTTTCCACGCCGAGCCAGCGCAGCCCGCTGATCGGCCTGCACCACTCCAAATTTCGCGGGCGCGGTGTGGACTTCGACCAAGTGCGGGTTTATCAAGCCGGTGACGATGTGCGCACCATCGACTGGCGCGTGACCGCACGCACGCAAGAGCCCCACACCAAGCTGTTTCATGAGGAGCGCGAGCGGCCAATTTTCATCATGGTCGAGCAAAGCTGCCGGCTGTTCTTCAGCTCGGGCCTGATGTTCAAATCGGTACTCGCCGCCCAGGCCGCCAGTCTGATTGGCTGGGCCGCGCTGGGCCATAACGACCGGGTGGGCGGGTTGGTGTTCGGCGACAACGAGCACTACGAAATCAAACCTCGGCGTAGCAAACAAAGCCTGCTGCAATTGCTCAACCGACTGGTGCGCGTCAATCAATCGTTGCACACCGAAACCGAGCAGAACCGCGACTCCCTCAACCTGGCACTGCGCCGGGCGCGAGAAGTGTTGCGGCCCGGAAGTCTGGTTATCGTGATCTGCGACGAGCGCGCCTTGACCGAAGGTTCTGAACAGCAACTGAGCCTGCTGTCGCGCCATTGCGACCTGTTGCTGCTGCCCGTGTCCGATCCACTGGACCACGCCCTGCCCGCCGCCGGCTTGCTGCGATTTGCCGAACGTGGCGCGCAACTGGAACTCGACACCCTGAATTTCGACCTGCGCCAGACCTATCGCGCGCAAGCCGAAGCGCGCATCGCCCGCTGGGAATTGCTCGCCCAAAAACTACGCGTATTACTGATGCCATTGAGCACCCAGAGCGAGATGGTCGAGCAACTGCGCGAATACCTGAACCCACAAAAACCGGGGAAAGGTCGATGAGCAGCCTCGATCAACTGCAGCCGCTGATTACCCCGCCCCCCATCGAATTCTGGCCTCCCGCACCGGGCTGGTGGTTGTTGCTGTTACTGCTGCCGCTGATCGGTTTTGGCCTGTGGCGGATGCGACACTTGATGGCACGCAAACGCCCGATCGTTCGCGCCGAACAGCCGCTGGACCCGGTGCGCGTCGCTGCGCTGGCCGAACTCGCGCGGATGCCCAAACCCTACGACGGCGCACCGGCCGGCGCCTGGTTGCAGCAGCTCAATGGGTTGCTCAAGCGCCTGTGTCGCAATCATTACCCCTACAGCCAGAGCCACACACTCAACGGACGCAAATGGCTGGCGTTTCTCGACAACCGCTGTCCGGCGGCTGGCCTGACACGCTGGATGGTCCTGGTTGAAGGCGCCTATAAACCCGAATGCAAACTCGACGACAAGGCCATCGCGGGCCTGACCCAAGCCGTCGATACCTGGATTCGCAAACATGTTTGAGTTCGCCTGGCCGTGGATGTTTGCCTTGCTGCCCTTGCCGTGGCTGATGCGCCTGCTGTTACCAATGGCCGACAGCGGCGAGCCGGCGCTCAAAGTCACGTTCCTGAATGACCTCGAAGGCCTGACCCGCCGACGCGCCCGGGCAAACCTGCCGGCCTGGCGCCAGCAGGCACCGTTCATGCTCCTTTGGCTGTTGCTGTTGATCGCCGCCGCGCGCCCGCAATGGCTGGGTGAACCGCTGCCGATTGCGGCCAGTGGCCGCGATTTGCTGGTAGCGGTAGACGTGTCCGGGTCGATGGATTTTCCCGACATGAAGTGGCAAGACGAGGACATCAGCCGTTTGAGCCTCGTGCAGCATTTGCTCGGTGACTTCCTGGAAAGCCGTGATGGGGATCGGATCGGCCTGATCCTGTTCGGCAGTCAGGCGTACCTGCAAGCGCCGCTGACCTTCGACCGGCACACCGTAAGGGTCTGGCTCGACGAAGCACGGATCGGCATCGCCGGCAAGAACACCGCCATCGGCGATGCCATCGGCCTGGCCCTTAAACGCCTGCGCCTGCGTCCGGCCCAGAGCCGCGTACTGATTCTGGTCACGGACGGCGCCAACAACGGCGGCGAAATCGACCCGTTGACCGCTGCGCGCCTGGCGGCTAACGAAGGGGTGAAAATCTACCCCATCGGCGTTGGAGCCAACCCCGAAGACAGTGGCACGCTGGGCTTTCTCGGCGTCAACCCGAGCCTGGACCTCGACGAACCGGCGCTCAAAGCCATCGCTGAAGCCACCGGCGGTCAGTATTTCCGCGCCCATGACGGCAACGAACTGCAAACCATCAAGGATACCCTCGACAAACTCGAGCCGGTCACGCAACAACCCACCCAGGCCCGTCCGGCCCAGGCGTTGTATCACTGGCCGCTCGCATTGGCGCTGCTGTTGAGCATGCTGTTGGTGGCGCGCGAGCGCTGGCCGGACAACCCGCTGCATCGCCTGTTCACCAAGGATCTGTTCTTGCAATCGCCCCTGCCTGACTGGCGCCAGCGACTCAAACGCCTGCGCCTGCGGAGACGCCGATGAGCGTGCTCTGGCCTTTCTGGTTCCGCCCTTGGTGGCTGTTGCTGTTGCCTGTGTTGGGCTGGTTGCTGTGGCAACTCTGGCACCGGCAAAAGCGTGCCGGGCGCTGGCAGATGATTCTGCCGCCCGCCTTTCACGCCGCCTTGCTCAGTGGCGGTAATGGACGCGACAGCAAGCTGCCGTGGGTCGTACTCGGGTTGGCCTGGGTGCTGACCGTTCTGGCGCTGCTGGGGCCGAGTTGGCAACGGGTCGAACAAGCCAGTCAGAAGCCTGCCGACCCACTGGTCGTGGTGCTGGAACTGACCCCGGAAATGCTCGCCACCGACGTGGTGCCGAATCGGCTGGAACAGGCGCGACGCAAGCTGTTTGACCTGCTGCAAGTGCGCAGCGACTCGCAGACGGCCATCGTTGTTTACTCCGGCAGCGCACACACGTTGGTGCCGCTGTCGGATGACCTCTCGACCAGTGGCAACCTGCTGGATGCGCTGAAACCTTCGCTGATGCCTGAGACCGGTCATCGGGCTGATCTCGCGGTGAACAAGGCCCTTGCCTTGCTCAAACAGGCCGCTTTGGGCGATGGCCGGATTCTGCTGATCGGCTCCACCCTGACCGAGCAAGAGCGCCAAGGCATCCGCCAGGCACTGGACGGGCATTCGACGCAATTTTTGATGCTTGGCATCGGCACCGCCGAAGGTGCGCCGGTCGCTCAGGAGGACGGCAGCTTCCTCAAGGACAATGAAGGCGCGATTCTGGTACCGCGCCTGGACAACTCAAGCCTCAAAGACTTTGCCCACGATCTCGGCGGACGCTATCGCCAGGCGGAACTGGACGATGCCGACCTGCGCGCGCTCGGCCTGCTCGATGGCCCGCGCACGCTGCGTAACGACGGGCAAACCTTGCGCCTCGACACATGGGCCGACCAGGGCTACTGGCTATTGCTGCCGCTGTTGCTGTTGGCGGCGTGTGCCGGGCGCCGCGGCTGGTTGTTCTGCCTGCCGCTGCTGTGGATGCTGCCGCAACCGAGTTACGCCTTCGACTTCGAAGACTTGTGGCTGCGCCCTGATCAAAGGGGCCTGCACTTGCTCAAGCGAGACCACCCGGCCAGGGCTGCGCAGTACTTCCAGAACCCACAATGGCAAGGTGTGGCGCTGTATCAAGCCGGCGACTACAGTGGCGCCGCCCAGCGGTTCGCCCAAGGCAGTGACGCCCACGCCCACTACAATCGTGGCAATGCCCTTGCCAAAAGCGGGGAGTTGGAAGCCGCGCTGGATGCCTACGAACAAGCGTTGGAACTTCAACCGGATTTGCGCCCGGCCCTGACCAATAAAGCGCTGGTGGAAAGTCTGCTCAAGCAGAAACCCACCCCGCCGCCGGTTGAGCCGGATTCCACCGACGACAGCGAAGCGCAGAACGCCGAGCAGGAACAGTCGCCAGGAGCGGCCACGCAACCGACGAGCAGCGGCGATCCGAAAACCGATGCCCAACAGGCCACACCGGATATCGAACAACAGGCCACAGCGCCGCCAAAACCGGGTGCCAATGAAGTCCCGGGCAGCGAGTTGGCAGACGAGCAAAGCACCAGGCCACCGCAGCGCCCGGCCAGCAGCACGATCGAAGGCGAACAGCGTCAGGCGCTGGAGCAATGGCTGCGCAAGATCCCGGATGATCCGGGTGAGCTGCTCAGGCGCAAATTCTGGTACGAACAGCAACAACATCAGGATCAGGGAAAAACTCGATGACCCGCTTCACCCTCTTCATGCTTGCCCTGCTGTTCTGCGCCGTTCAGGCCCAGGCGTCGGGGCTGGTGGCCAGTGTCGATCGCAGCCGCCTGAACTCCGGCGAGACGGTCGAACTGACCCTGGAATCCAGCGACGTGACCCAGTTCGGCAAGCCGGACCTGAGCCCACTGGAGCCGCTGTTCGAAGTGCGCGGCACCCGCCAGGTCAACCAGTTGAACACCCTCAGTGGCGACAACCGTGCGACCACGCGCTGGATCATTACCTTGCTGCCCAGGGCAAACGGCAGCGTGACGATTCCGTCATTGCAACTGGGCGAGGTGCAGAGCCAGCCCATCACGGTGCAAGTGGTCGAGAGCGAAAGCCAGGACACCGCGACCAAACTGGCCCCGGTGTTTATCGACGCCAGCCTCGATCAGACCAGTGTGTATGTGCAAGCCCAGGCGGTCCTGACCTTGCGCATCTACCATTCCGTGTCGCTTTACGACGACAGCAGCCTGACCCCTTTGCAGGTGCCTGACGCGCGTGTCGAACCACTGGGCGAGTCACGCACCTACGAAAAAGTCATCAACGGTCTGCGCCATGGCGTGATCGAAATGCGCTACGCGATCTATCCGCAACAGAGTGGCGAACTGGTCATTCCGGCGCAGATCTTCAGTGCCACTCTGGTCGATACCCAGCCCGCGCAGGACGCAGCGACTCAGGCACCGAAATCAGGGAAACTGATGCGCGTCAGTTCCGCGCCCATTTTGCTGACGGTCAAAGCCAAACCCATCGCCTACCCTGCCGACCTGCCCTGGCTGCCGGCCCGCAGCGTAACGCTGAGCGAAAGCTGGAACCCGGAGCCGGACCACGCACAAGTGGGCGATTCGCTGACCCGCAGCCTGATCCTGAAGGTTGAAGGCCTGTCCAGTTCGCAACTGCCGCCGCTGCCGGCCACTGACGTCAACGGTTTGCGGCGCTATCCGGATCAACCGGTACTGAACAACCAGAGCAGCGAACGTGGGCTGATCGGCAATCGCGAAGACCGCGAAGCCCTCGTTCCCACCCGCAGCGGCGCAATCGAGTTGCCGGCGGTAGACGTGGTCTGGTGGAACACGTTCGAAGATCATCTGGAACACAGCAGCCTGCCGGCCCGTACGCTGCAAGTCGCCAACAACCCAAGCATGACAGTCGACACAGCAGCGGGGACCCCTCAAGTCAATTCCGCTGCCGACAGCGAAACCCTGCTGCGCTGGAAACTCAGCACGCTGATCCTGGCCTGCACCACCCTGCTGGGCTTCGGCCTCTGGTGGCGTGCCCGCTGGCAACCGGCGATCCTGCGTGCCACGCAGACTGGCCCAAGCCCGCGCACCGTCCTCGACGACCTCAAGCGCGCCTGCCTGGCGAACGACTCCCACGCCACCCGCCAGGCGCTCGACGCCTGGGCGCGGCAACAGCCGGAAACCCTGGCCGACATGGCCGCCCGTTTCGTGCCACTGTCCGATGCCCTCGACGGCCTGAACGGTGCGCTATACAGCGAAACCGGCCAGCACTGGCAAGGCGAAGAACTGTGGCGCGCGATCAAGGCGATTCCGATTGCCGAACGGGTTCAGGACCCGGTGGGTGACAGCGGACTACCGCCGCTTTATCCGAAATGAAGCCCTCTAGATGTTGAGATGAAACTCAGCGTCCAGATGAATCGCCTGTAAAAAAGCGCTGTCATGAGAGACGACTATCAATGCCCCTTGGTACTGATTGAGCATCTGTTCCAGCGCAATTTTACTGGGCAAGTCCAAATGGTTGTCCGGCTCGTCCAGCAACAGTAATTGCGGGGGTCGCTGTGCATACAGCTGCGCAGCCAGGGCAATCTTCAGGCGTTCGCCACCGCTTAATTGGCAGGTCTTGAGCGTCGCACGATCCGCATCAATTCCCATCTGGGCCAGGCGGGTCCGTGCCTCGGCCTCGGGCAACTCCGGTTTACTCTCGTAGAGCCATTGCACCGCCGTGCGTTCCGGGTACTGCAAACCGGCGTGCTGATCCAGCCAGCCGACATGGCAACTGCGGATGAGTTCGCCTAGCAATGCAGACTGGAACGACTGCTGTTCTTGCTCGCGTACCGCTGCATACTGACTGTAATTGCCGCCATAAACCGCCAGCCCCAAGGGTGAAAGCCCGACGATTTCGTTCACGTGCTCCAGAAGGCCCCGGTCGTGGCTGATCAACACCAGGCCGTTGGGCCAGCGATTGATCTGCTGCGCGAGCTGATGGTGCGCAACAGCACCAGACATCTCGTTGGCAAATGTACATCGACCACACACCACATCGAAATTGAAATAAAATTGAATGAGTCACTCATAATCTGGATACCCGAAGCCTGTCGGCATCCCCAGCCATCCCCCCCTTTTGCCGTTGTCATTACCCTCCCAGCCTGCACTTCATTTTCTACGGTGTCTGCCTAGTCAGGTCAGAACCCTCGACAGCGACCCGGCTTAAGGGAATGGTCCTACGCTAAAAAACGACCTGTCTGACTGCGCCAGCTCGCAGAACCACGCAAAGTCCCGTGCCTTCCGATAGACACAAGGACATGTGGATGTTCAATGCTGCCAGACCCGTCGTTTTCAAACTCGACGTCGCAGGGTTTTCCCACGACCTTCAGGTACTGGAGTTCCGAGCCAAGGAGCGGCTCAACCAGCCATACGAACTCAAACTCGAACTGGTCAGTGAACGCCCCGACCTGGACCTCGAGTCTCTGCTGCATCGCCCGGCTTTTCTGCGCTTCGGTCCTGACAACGCCGGCATTCACGGGCAGGTCTATCGAATCGCCCAAGGCGATTCAGGCAAACGCCTGACCCGCTATCAGATGACCCTGGTGCCCCAACTCGCCTACCTCACCCACTGCCATAACCAGCGCATTTTTCAGCAACTGAGCGTGCCGCAGATCATTGCAAAAGTACTGAAAGACCAGGGCATGCAGCCCGATACCTGGCGCTTCCAACTAAGCGCCGAGTACCGGCCTCGGCTCTATTGCGTGCAATACGAGACCGGACTGCATTTCCTGCAAAGGTTGTGCGAGGAAGAAGGACTGCACTTTCATTTCGAGCACAGCCCCGACGGGCATGTGCTGGTGTTCGGCGACGATCAAACCAGCTTCTCGAAACCCTCCCAGTCAACCGCGTACAGGCCAGGCAGTGGCATGGTCGCCGAAGCGCCGGTGATCGACCGTTTCAAGCTGCGACTGGAAACCCGCCCGACCCACGTCAGCCGTCGTGATTACGACTTCGAGAAACCGCGTCTGGAACTGGAAAGCGAGGCCAAAAACCCGCTGCTGCCGCACCTTGAGGATTATGGTTTCCCAGGTCAGTTCACCCATCGTGAGCGCGGTAAACATCTGGCCAATCGGGCACTGGAACGCCACCGGGCCGATTACCGGCAAGCCAATGGGCGCAGTGATCAGAGCGCCATGCGCTGCGGCCATTTCGTCGACATGTCAGAACACCCCCGCGCTGACTGGAATGGTCTGTGGCTTCTGACTGAAGTCGAACATGTTGGCCTGCAACCTCAAGTGCTTGAGGAGTCGATCACCGATGCCAAACCGCAGGACGGTTTCAGTCAGGGCTACCGTAACCACTTCGTCGCGACACCTTGGGACGTCCTGTTCAGGCCGGCCCTTGAACACGCCAAGCCGCGAATAACGGGCAACCAGCATGCCATCGTCACAGGCCCGCCCGGCGAAGAGATCTACTGCGATGAATATGGTCGGGTCAAGGTTCAACTGCCATGGGACCGAGAGGGTCAGCACAACGAACAATCGAGCTGCTGGCTTCGAGTCGCTACCGGTTGGGCCCATGACCGTTATGGCAGCGTCCAGATCCCCCGGGTCGGCATGGAAGTGCTGGTGGGGTTCACCGATGGCGACCCTGACAAACCTTTTATCCTCAACTGCCTGCCCAACGCCTCAACCCCGGTGCCACTCGATTTGCCCGCCCAGCATACGCAAAGCATTTTGCGCAGCCAGAGCAGTCCCGGTGGCGGCGGTTACAACGAGTTGCGCATCGAGGACAAAAAGGGCGCCGAAGAGATTGCCCTGCGCGCCCAGCGCGATTTCGTCCAGCTCGTCCTCAACGACGAACGCATTCAAGTCGATAACCAGCGCACCGTGGTGGTCGGTGGCATCGCCAGCCACGACCTGCGCAGTGAAGAACATCATCTGACCCACGGCAATCGCCTGACCGAACTCAAGCAGGACGACCACCTGTTGATCCATGGCGATCAACATATCCGCGTCACTAGTCAGCGACTCAGCGCCACACAACAGATTCATCTGAGTGCCGGGCAACAAGTCGTCATCGATGGCGGAGCGCACCTGACAGTCCAGGCTGGCGGTCATTGGCTGACGCTTGGGCCGGAAGGCATTTTCAGCAGCGTGCCGATTCTGGAGGGCGGTGCCCCAGCCGTGGGTCTACCCGCCGAGCCCCTGATGCCGGGCGCCTTGCCCCTGCTGAAAGTAACGTTCGATGCGGCACAGCAACGTCGTGCGCTGATTTCGACCCGCGCCTCGCGCTGCCTGATTTGCGAGGCCGCCCAAGCATGAACCTCTCGACCTCTCTGCCAAACGACCTGCCCTGGAGCGAGCAACAGGCTTTTCTGTTGCTGGACGGCGCGACCCTGAGTGATTTGCCAGAACGCCTGAAAACGCTCTGTCCGGGCGCAACCACAATGGCGCTGTATGACTGTGTGCCGTTCACCGCGCTGCGGGATATCTCGCCGCTGCTGGTGGCGATCCAACAACCTGACGAACCGATTTTTCAGTTCTATCGGCAACAGGCGCATGAAGAGTGGGGCGTGCTGTTGTTCAGCACCGCACCTGCGCATGACGTCGCCCAGCACTTGCGCAAACTGCTGACCGTTGAATTGCCCGAAGGTCTGACGGTGGTCCTGCGTATGGCTGATGCGGCAGTGGCGCAGGCGTTGTTTGGCAGCGGCGATCAGCGTTTATTCGGTCCCCTTGCCTGCGTGGTGATGGCCGACAGCGTCAGCGCCAATTGGCAGCGTTATCAACCGCGACTGCCCGAATGCCCAGAACTGACCACGCCCTATCGCCTGAGCCCTGAACTGAATGCAGCGTTGGACCGGGTTGATCAACGCCGCACGTTGCTCGAACTCGACGCCCATTTGCTCAAATACTTTCCTGAGCGCCATGGCGGCGAAAGCGTGTCTGAACGTTGGCCAATGCTGGAACAACTGGAAAGCGAAGCCAGCGCCCTGGGCCTGGATACCCCGTCCGGGCTGTTCTATTACGCCAATGTCATGGCCCGGCTGGACGGATCGCCCCTAGGCCAGCATCCCGAAATCAATCGATTGCTGCATAACCCCTCCTTGCAACCCATCGGCGAGCGCATCGTACTGGCCGCTGACCTGGCCCGCCAATGGGCAAATGAACGAGGTCGTCCATGAACACGCCACACCCTGCCGACCTCGCGGCGGCCGCCGCATCCAAATCCCCCATCGGCTCTCTGGGTGCCTGCCCGCTGCGGCAAACCCATGTGCAGTTGTTGCCCTTGCGTTACGGACTGGTGGAAAAGCCACTCGACCCGAGTGCGGAACTGAAGCTGCCGTATGCCCTGACGACCCGCCCGCTGGGCATTCGCATGCTGCGCGATGGCTGGTTGTACGTCATCGACAGCGTCACCGGCCACTTGCACGAATACCAGGTACTCAACGGACTGGTCAGCGCCTTGCTGCACAAGGGCGCCAAGGTCGACAGCGATCAGCGCACGCCCATCGAAGAGCGTCCGGCACTGGTGTTTTCGCGGCGCAGCACCCTGCATGTGACCTTCGCCGAAGTGCAGTGGACGGCGGCCAAATGCGCGCAAGTGCTCGACAGCCGCGAGGAACGCGAACACTTCATGCAGGCCGTCGATCTCGGCCCGGTGGATTGTGAAACCGGTGGCGAGCACCTGCTTACGGTCGAGCAAGGCAAGCGGTGGTTGGCGGAGATTGCGACCGATCCGGCCCGGCAGGCGCAAGCGGCGCAAGACCGCGCTGAACAGGAAGCCGAGTCGCCGCCGGACGCCGTTCTGTTGCCGACGGTGCACGTCAGCGATGCCCCCGCGCACGAACGTGAACCTTATTTATGGGAAAAGCCGCCGCGCTTTCGCGAGGCGCACACCGGCGAGTTGCTCGGTCAGGTGCGCGGGCCTTATCAGGACGACACGCTGTTTCTCGTGGTGCACGACGACCTCGGCGTGCTGCGCGACCTGGCCGAGTATCAAGACACCGTGGTCGGCTGGGTTGACGACTGGAGCAATGCCGGCCACAACGAACGCGATTACCTGCTGGCTTGCTACATCGAATCCCTGAGCCAGCTCAGTCCTGCGGATATCGGTAACCTGGCCGACGCCAGCGACGATCCGCGAGTCCAGGCGCTTTTTGGCGATCTGGAACAGTTGCCCGAACCGGACCGGGAACACACCCGCAAAGCCTTGCTCGACTACCTGAACAAGGGCGGCAAGGTCGAGTCGCTAGCCGCTCCCGTGCCCCCGGAGCTGGTGCAGCTGCGCAAAGAAGCCCATGCCGAAGCGTTCCAACTCGCCAAGTACCAGGGCGCAACCCCCGACTTCACCGCCCACAGCCGCGCCAGTGACGAGGCCGACCGCCGTTACTACACTCGCCAACATTTCAAGGTCGCCCCCGACGATTTCGTCGAACGTCACCTCGATACCTTGGTAAAACTCGGCCAAGAGCAAAACAAACGCATCATTGATGTGCTCGAAGGCTCCAGTTTCAGTGGCAAACGCGGGGTCAACGATTTCATCGACCGGCCGACCATGGACAGCGCACTGTTTCAGCACCGCGACGACCTCAGCCGCTGGAACCGCCTGCTCGAGCGCATCACCACCGACCGCACGATGCTGGTGGGTGCCGGTCGCTTCCATCGCTCGGCCTGGTACTACGACGCGCAGGATCAACAGCAACTCCATCAGGCCTTCACCGCCGAATACGCCTGCCTCAAAGACATCTGCCGCAGTGACCACGCCAGCAAAACCCTCCTCGGTTATCTCGAGAAACACCCGGAACTGACCCGGCCACTGTTCTACACCTTGCCGCTGCGTCTTCAGCCAGAACGGGCCGCGCAATACGCCACGTTGTTCAACGCCGGCATGGGGATGTTCAACAACCTGCCGCACTGGTTGGGTGAGTTACAGAAAATCGAACAGCCGCACCTGCCGGCGCTCGACGAACTGCCGGAGCACACCCGCGCCGTTGCGGACGCAGCGCAGCACAGCCTCAGTCCTGCGCTGAACATGGGCCTGAGCCGGGCGTTGGAAGGGTTTGACCTGTCGGGAGAGAAAATCCCCGACCTTGACGAACTGTTCCGGCGCCTGCCTAAAGCCTTGTCGGGGCGGATACTCGATGCGGCGAAAACCACCGGCGTGACCTTTACCGTCGCCAGCCCGGCGGAACACGCGGCGCTGCAAACCAACCTCAAGGAACTGCTCAGGGAGCGCGATTACCTGAAAACCCTGACTCGGGAACGCAACCAGCTCACCCACAACAAAAACCGCCAGGGGCACAAGACGGCGCGGGCGGTGGAGTTGCAGGGCGAGATCGTGCGGGTGCGTGCAGAGTTGACGCAGCTCGAAGGCCGGTTGGCGGGGGCGCTGAGCCCGATTGCGGAATTGCCGGATCAGTCGGCTCGCCTGTACGGCGCTACGCCGGCTCGGGCGGGGGTGACGGTGGTGTTTCCGCCGGCGCAGCAGTTGGAGGTGCGGAGTTTGTTGAAGGATATTCGGCTGGGGGTTAGCTCGGTGCCGAATGGGAAGTTGATTCGGAGTGAAGGGATGGGGTTGTTGGTGTTTTTGGTGCAGGGGGTGAATTTGGTGGGGGTCATGAGGGAAACGTTTAGCCTGTCACGGGATAAGCGTAAGTTGGCGCCGTTGTTGAGTGCGGCGGCTGCCACAGGGGCTGCGGGTTTCACAGCAGCCCAAAGTCTCGCCGATACAGCTCTGAAAGCTCGCAGCGCTGCACTCGTCGCGGGACTTCAGCATCATGCTTTGCAGAATGTGCATGTGCAGATGGGCAAGATGCATGTGGGCTTGGGTTTCTTTACCTACGTTTTAGGTTTTGCGTCTTCAATGGGCAGCCTCATCAACCACCACCAGAATTGGCAACAGGCGACGCGTAGTGGGAATGCTGCTGCGCAGAATAGTGCAGCGCTCGCTGCCGCGGGCGCGGTCGGCATGACGACCGTCAATGCCTATGGCTTAGGTCATACCTTGCACGCGGGCTATACCGTAGCGATTGCCAGAAACGCTGCAGCAAGAACGGCTGCTTGGGCCGCTGCGGGGACAAGGCTATCCACCGTATTCTTCCGGTTCAATCTGGCCGGTGCCCTGTTCACCATTTTGGAGTTGGGCGGAACCTGGCTGTACAACCGCTACAACATCAGTGCCCATGATAAATGGCTGAAAACCACGCCCTGGAGCTTGGACACCGATCATCGCGGCGACCATACCCTGGATGAATATCAAAGTTATCTGGCCTATTTGCTTCACGCCCCGTATGCGCAACTGGGTCCGAACAAGCATGACTCCTGGCTGAAAGACCTGCTGTTAAAGGCCAAGCCCAAAGACATCCATCTGGTGCTGCCAGGGCTCAAGCTCAATGATTTTCAGCCGCCCCTGAGCGGTCAACCGGCTCATCGCCTGGGGATTGGCGCCCACCGTCTTTCCGTTCCCCTCCACAGTCGTGGTGTACCGCGCGAGCGCAAGGACGTCATCAGCGAGGAAGTGGCGAACAGCCTGCGCATCGTACAAACAGGGCCAGATCGGTTGGTGTTATGCCTGCAATACCCGCTGGACCTTGATGCTGAATTTACCCCGGCGTCAGAAACGCTGGAGCTGGCGGTCTGTATCCAGACCTTGAACGCCAAGGGCGCGTGGGTTTCTCGCATTCGGGTCATTCGCCTGAACCCTCGGACCGAAGGCCATTTCCCTGCACTACCTTCTAACTCCGTTACCGAGCATCCGCCCATGTTGCTGGTTGAAACCCATTTGCTGGAGTTGGCCGACCATGCCCACCAAGATTGATATTCCTATGTGTGCACCGCATCTTGATCAACCTCGAAATGCAGGCGATGTCGAGCCGTTTCCCAGCGGAAGAATTACCTATCTCGCGCCGCTGCCGCTGCCGACACTCCTGCCGCCGCATGGTCCGCATATTGGGGAGTTAAATGAGGTGTATATGGACTTCGGGCTGGGTTCGCCTCAAGTGTTTATGTGGCAGATAACATTGGGAGGTCCCTTAACAACAGCCTGTATGTTCGTTTTCTTGTTCCCATTATTTAGTTTTTTTTTCGGCCTCGTTTTGGGATACGAATGGGTTTACTCATGGGAGTTCGCAGTAGATATTTTTTTCCCTTCTTCAGAACTCGGACTCTTAACCGCTTTTTTTTCCTTATTCATCTGCCTAGCCGTCTGGCACCACAACCACAAAAAACGCCTCAAAATCATCCCCACTCGCTTCAATCGCCAACGCCGCGAAGTCTGCTTCATGCCCGAAGACGCCACCGAACCCGTCTTCGTCCCTTGGGAATCCCTATCCGCCTGGGTCATCGAAGCCCAAGGCGCGACCCAATACGGCATCCACCGCCAGTACGGCATGGGCATCGGTTTCCAGCACGGCGAGACCCTGACCAGCGTCGAATTTCCCAGCTTCGGCCTTTCCCTGGCCATCAGCCACTGGGAAGCGATCCGCGGCTACATGGAATACGAAGTCAACGACCTCAAGTCCATCCAGGACCCGCTAGACCTGCAAGGCCCGAACGACCCGCCCCACGAAGGCCTGCACACTTTCCACAACGCCCGCGCACGCATGCATCAGCAAATCCGCGACGGCCAACGTGGACGAGTGTCCGGCTTCTTCTGGTACCTGTACCACGTGATGACGCTGTGGACGATTCCCAACCACCTGACCGAATGGGAAGTCCGCCGCCTCCAGAAAATGGCCCCGCAGGCCATGCCCGAAGTGATGCGCCAATGGTCCGAGCCGCTGCCGAAGGAACAATGGGCCAAACCGAGTGAAGAGCTACTGCGTCTGAGCGATCAGGTCCGACAGCTGCATAAACGCCAACCTGGTCGACCGATTACCGAGATCTTTACTGAAGTGCAGCGTTTGAATCCGACGGACAAGCGTCGCGCATGAGCTGTTACAGCCGTAAAGCCCTGCTCGACTATCAGGAAAAACACCCGGAACTGATCCAGAGTGGCAAAGCGACTCATCGCCTGGGGATCGGCGCCCACCGCATTGCCATTCCTCTCCACAGCCGTGGCACGCCGCGAGAGCGCAAGGACGTTATCAGCGAGGAAATCACGGCCAGCCTGCGCATCGTGCAAACAGGACCCGACCGGTTGGTGTTATGCCTGCAATATCCAGTGGATCCCGACGCCGAATTCACCCCGGCGTCCGAAACACTGGAGCTGGCAGTCTGTATCCAGACCTTGAACGCCAAGGGCGCGTGGGTTTCTCGTATTCGGGTCATTCGCCTGAACCCTCGGAGTGACGGCCGCTTTCCGGCATTGGCCTCTCAAACCGTTACCGAGCATCCGCCCATGTTGCTGGTTGAAACCCATTTGCTGGAGTTGGCCGATCATGCCCACCAAGATTGATAGCCTCGTGCCGACCTCGCACCTTGCGCAATCCCGAAAAGCGGGAGATATAGAACCGTTTCCCAGTGGGAGAATTACTTATCTCGCACCGTTGCCATTGCCGACACCGCTGCCGCCGCATGGCCCGCATATCGGGGAGCTAAATGAGGTGTACATGGATTTTGGGCTGGGATCGCCGCAGGTGTTTTCATGGCAGGTCGTATTAGGTGGACCATTCAGCGTTGCCTTCTCGATCGCCGTCCTCTTTCCGCTAATTGGCGGCTTCCTTGGACTCGTACTTGGATACAGCTGGGAAGATATTAGAGATTCCATCGAAGGGATCTTCCATGCGTCCTACGGACTAGCCCTGATAACCGGCTTCTCTGCTCTAGCCATTCTCTTCTTCACTTGGCTCCACTATCACAACAAACGCGCCGCCATCATTCCCACTCGCTTCAACCGCCAACGCCGCGAAGTCTGCTTCATGCCCGAAGACGCCACCGAGCCCGTCTTCGTCCCTTGGGAATCCCTCTCCGCTTGGATCATCGAAGCCCAAGGCGCCACCCAATTCGGCATCCACCGCCAATACGGCATGGGCATCGGTTTCCAGCACGGCGAGACCCTGACCAGCGTCGAATTTCCCTGCTTCGGTCTTTCCCTGGCCATCAGCCACTGGGAAGCCATCCGCGGCTACATGGAATACGAAATCCACGACCTCAAATCCATCCAGGACCCGCAAGACCTACAAGGCCCCGACGATCCCTCCCACGAAGGCCTGCATACTTTCCACAACGCCCGCGCGCGCATGCACCAGCAAATCCGCGATGGCCAACGGGGTCGAGTGTCCGGTTTCTTCTGGTACCTGTACCACGTGATGACGTTGTGGACGATTCCCAACCACCTGACCGAATGGGAAGTCCGCCGCCTCCAGAAAATGGCCCCGCAGGCCATGCCCGAAGTCATGCGCCAATGGTCCGAGCCGCTGCCGAAGGAACAATGGGCCAAACCGAGCGAAGAACTGCTGCGCCTGAGCGAACAGGTCCGCGCCCTGCACAAACGTCAGCCGCGACGCCCGATTACGGAGATCTTCGCCGAGGTGCAGCGCTTGAATCCGACGGACAAACGTCGCGCATGAGTTGTTTTTCCAATGTCCGCGCTCACATCGCGTCCCTGAGCCAACTTGTGGACTTGGAACAGTTGCCTGAACCGGACCGGGAACACACCCGCAAAGCTTTGCTCAACTACCTGAACAAGGGCGGCAAGGTCGAGTCACTGGACGCTCCCGTGCCCCCGGAACTGGAGCGCGCGCGCAAAGAAGCGCATGCCGAAGCGTTCCAACTCGCCAAGTACCAGGGCGCCACCCCCGACTTCACCGCCCACAGCCGCGCCAGTGACGAGGCCGACCGCCGTTACTACACTCGCCAACATTTCAAGGTCGCCCCCGACGATTTCGTCGAACGTCACCTCGATACCTTGGTAAAACTCGGCCAAGAGCAAAACAAACGCATCATCGATGTGCTCGAAGGCTCCAGTTTCAGTGGCAAACGCGGGGTCAACGATTTCATCGACCGGCCGGCCATGGACGACGCGTTGTTTCAGCACCGCGACGACCTCGGGCGCTGGAACCGCCTGCTCGAGCGCATCACCGCCGACCGCACGATGCTGGTGGGTGCCGGTCGCTTCCATCGCTCGGCCTGGTATTACGACGCGCAGGATCAACAGCAACTCCACCAGGCCTTCACCGCCGAATACGCCTGCCTCAAAGACATCTGCCGCAGTGACCACGCCAGCAAAACCCTCCTCGGTTATCTCGAGAAACACCCCGAACTGACCCGGCCGCTGTTCTATACCTTGCCGCTGCGTCTTCAGCCAGAACGGGCCGCGCAATACAGCACGTTGTTCAACGCCGGCATGGGGATGTTCAACAACCTGCCGCACTGGTTGGGTGAGTTACAGAAAATCGAACAGCCGCACCTGCCGGCGCTCGACGAACTGCCGGAGCACACCCGCGCCGTTGCCGACGCGGCCCAGCACAGCCTCAGCCCGGCGCTGAACCTGGGCCTGGGCCGGGCGCTGGAAGGGTTCGATCTGTCGGGCGAAAAAATCCCCGACCTTGACGAACTGTTCCGACGCCTGCCCAAGGCCTTGTCGGGGCGGATCCTCGATGCGGCGAAAACCACCGGGGTGACCTTTACTGTCGCCAGCCCGGCGGAACATGCGGCGCTGCAAACCGTCATCAAGGAAATGTTGAGCGAGCGTGATTACCTGAAAACCTTGACCCGTGAGCGCAGCCGCTTCACCCACAACAAAAACCGCCAAGGGCATAAAACGCCGAGGGCGGTTGAGTTGCAGGAAGAAATTGTCCGCGTGCGCGGGCAGTTGACGCAACTCGAAGGCCGACTGGCCGGGGCGCTGAGCCCGATTGCGGAACTGCCGGATCAGTCGGTTCGGCTGTACGGCGCGACACCGGCTCGGGCGGGGGTGACGGTGGTGTTTCCGCCGGCGCAACAGTTGGAGGTGCGGAGTTTGTTGAAGGATATTCGGCTGGGGGTTAGCTCGGTGCCGAATGCGAAGTTGATTAGAAGCGAGGGGATGGGGTTGTTGGTGTTTTTGGTGCAGGGGGTGAATTTGGTTTCGGTCATAAGAGAACTGACCAACCAATCCAGGAACAAGCGAGTCTGGATGCCCGTTTTTAATGCAGCGATGGCTACCGGGGCGGCGGGATTCACTGCAGCACAGAGTCTGGCTGATACCGCGTTGAAGGTCCGTAGCGCTGAACTCGTCGCGGGACTTCAACACCATGCGTTGCAGAATGTGCATGTGCAGATGGGGAAGCTGCATGTTGGACTGGGTGTTTTCACCTACGGCTTCGGTTTTATCTCTTCAGTGGTCAGTCTCAATACCCAGCAGCAGAATTGGCAACAGGCGACGCGTAGCGGGAATGCTGCAGCGCAGAATAGTGCCGCGCTCGCGACAGCGGGCGCGGCCGGCATGACGACCGTCAATGCCTATGGCTTAGGTCATACCTTACACGCGGGCTCTACCGTAGCGATTGCCAGAAACACTGCAGCAAGAACGGCTGCTTGGGCCGCTGCGGGGACAAGGCTATCCACCGTATTCTTCCGGTTCAATCTGGCCGGTGCCCTGTTCACCATTTTGGAATTGGGCGGAACCTGGCTGCACAACCGATACAACATCAGCGCCCATGATAAATGGCTGAAAACCACGCCCTGGAGCCTGGATACCGAGATACGCGGCAACCATACCCTGGATGAATATCAGCGCTATTTGGGCTATTTGCTCAACGCCCCGTACGCGCAACTGGGTCCGAATGAGCATGACTCGTGGCTGAAAAACTTGCTGCTTAAAGCCAAGCCCAGCGACATTCACTTGGTGCTGCCAAGGCTCAAGCTCAGCGATTTCCAGCCACCGTTGAGTGGAAAACCGGTTCATCGTCTTGGGATCGGCGCCCACCGTATTGCCATTCCTCTCCACAGTCGTGGCACGCCGCGAGAACGCAAGGACGTTATCAGCGATGAAATCACGGCCGGCCTGCGCATCGTGCAAACAGGACCCGATCGGCTAGTGCTTTGTCTGCAGTACCCGCTGGACTTTGATGCTGAATTTACCCCAGCGTCCGAAACGTTGGAGCTGGCGGTCTGTATCCAGACCTTGAACGCCAAGGGTGTGTGGGAATCGCTGACTGACGTTATTCACCTCAACCCGCGCGGTAAGGACCATTTTCCTGCGTTGCCCCGTCAATCCGTTACCGGGCATCCACCGCTGTTGCTGGTTGAAACCCATCTGCTGGAGCTGGCCAACCATGCCCACCAAGATTGATAGCTCCCTGCCTGCACCGCACCTGGAGCAACCTCGAAAAGCGGGAGACATAGAACCTTTTCCCAGTGGGAAAATCACTTATCTCGCACCGTTGCCATTGCCGACACCGCTGCCGCCGCATGGCCCCCATATCGGGGAACTAAATGAGGTGTACATGGACTTCGGGGTGGGATCACCGCAAGTCTTTATGTGGCAGATGACATTAGGGGGGCCATTCAGTGTTGCCTCCTCGGTTGCATTTTTAATACCTCTATTTGTCGGCTTCATGTTCTTTGTGTTCGGGATGGGCTGGGACGATATTACTCATGCCATAAAAGGAGTATTCAATGAGGCGTACGGACCAGCCATACAGGGCGGTTTTTTAATGCTGCTCATTGGCCTCGGCGTCTGGCACCACAATCACAAAAAACGCCTCCACATCATCCCAACCCGCTTCAACCGCCAACGCCGCGAAGTCTGCTTCATGCCCGAAGACACCACCGAACCCGTCTTCGTCCCCTGGGAATCCCTCTCGGCCTGGGTCATCGAAGCCCAAGGCGCCACCCAATACGGTATCCACCGCCAGTACGGCATGGGCATCGGTTTCCAGCACGGCGAGACCCTGACCAGCGTCGAATTCCCCTGCTTCGGCCTGTCCCTGGCCATCAGCCACTGGGAAGCCATCCGCGGTTACATGGAATACGAAGTCAACGACCTCAAATCGATCCAGGACCCGCAAGACCTGCAAGGCCCGAACGACCCACCCCACGAAGGCCTGCACACCTTCCGCAACGCCCGCGCGCGCATGCACCAGCAAATCCGCGATGGCCAACGGGGTCGAGTGTCCGGCTTCTTCTGGTACCTGTACCACGTGATGACGTTGTGGACGATTCCCAACCACCTGATCGAATGGGAAGTCCGCCGCCTCCAGAAAATGGCCCCGCAGGCCATGCCCGAAGTCATGCGCCAATGGTCCGAGCCGCTGCCGAACGAACAATGGGCCAAACCGAGTGAAGAGCTACTGCGTCTGAGCGATCAGGTCCGACAGCTGCATAAACGCCAACCTGGTCGACCGATTACCGAGATCTTTACTGAAGTGCAGCGTTTGAATCCGACGGACAAGCGTCGCGCATGAGCTGTTACAGCCGTAAAGCCCTGCTCGACTATCAGGAAAAACACCCGGAACTGATCCAGAGTGGCAAAGCGACTCATCGCCTAGGGATCGGCGCCCACCGCATTGCCATTCCTCTCCACAGCCGTGGCACGCCGCGAGAGCGCAAGGACGTTATCAGCGAGGAAATCACGGCCAGCCTGCGCATCGTGCAAACAGGACCCGATCGGTTGGTGTTATGCCTGCAATACCCACTGGACCCTGATGCTGAATTCACCCCGGCGTCCGAAACGTTGGAGCTGGCCGTCTGCATACAAACCTTGAACGCCAAGGGCGCGTGGGTTTCTCGCATTCGGGTCATTCGCCTGAACCCTCGGAGTGACGGCCGCTTTCCGGCGTTGGCCTCTCAAACCGTTACCGAGCATCCGCCGCTGTTGCTGGTTGAAACCCATCTGCTGGAGTTGGCCGACCATGCCGCACAACTTTGATAATCCGATGCCTGCGCCGCAGCTTGAACAACCCCGAAAAGCGGGAGATATAGAACCGTTTCCCAGTGGGACGATTACCTACCTTGCACCGTTGCCACTGCCGACCGCGTTACCACCACATGGTCCACATATTGGGGAGCTAAATGAGGTGTATATGGATTTTGGGTTGGGATCACCGCAAGTCTTTATGTGGCAGATGACACTAGGTGGACCATTCAGTGTTGCCTTCATGATCACGTTCCTAATCCCGCCAGCAATTGGCTGTATGGGTCTTATGTTCGGATATGACTTCGCATACACATGGGAATTTGTCATTGATTTATTCTTCGCCATCTATGGATATGCCTTAGTTACCGGATTTTCCATGCTGGCAATCGGCCTCGGCGTCTGGCACCACAACCACAAAAAACGCCTTCACATCATCCCCACCTGCTTCAACCGCCAACGCCGAGAAGTCTGCTTCATGCCCGAAGACGCCACCGAACCGCTCTTCGTCCCTTGGGAATCCCTCTCCGCTTGGGTCATCGAAGCCCAAGGCGCCACCCAATTCGGCATCCACCGCCAATACGGCATGGGCATCGGTTTCCAGCACGGCGAAACCCTGACCAGCGTCGAATTTCCCTGCTTCGGTCTTTCCCTGGCAATCAGCCACTGGGAAGCCATCCGCGGCTACATGGAATACGAAATCCACGACCTCAAACCCATCCAGGACCCGCAAGACCTACAAGGCCCCGACGATCCCTCCCACGAAGGCCTGCACACTTTCCACAACGCCCGCGCGCGTATGCACCAACAAATCCGCGACGGCCAGCGCGGTCGGGTGTCCGGGTTCTTCTGGTACCTGTACCACGTGATGACCCTGTGGACGATTCCCAACCACCTGACCGAATGGGAAATCCGTCGCCTCAAGGAAAAGGGCCAACAGGCGTTGCCCGAGGCAATGCGCCAATGGTCGGAACCGCTGCCGAAGGAACAATGGGCGAAACCAAGTGAAGAACTGCTGCGCCTGAGCGAACAAGTTCGCGCCCTACATAAACGTCAGCCGCGACGCCCGATCACAGAGATTTTTGCCGAGGTGCGGCGGCTGAACCCGACCGACAAGCGCCGGGCATGAGGAGTTTTGGCTGGGTGTAATGTACAGGCCTTGAGCATCAACGATACAGGTGCTTCCCGAACTCACGTCATTCGCCTAAATCCCTGCTGTGAGGGTCGTTTTATTAATTAAGCAACGTGGCTCGTCAGCCGGCTTATTCAAATGCTGATCGCAGTCGGCGCATTATGGAATTCGAGTACCTGGTATTCAGTGGCCATAGGGGGGAGCAACGACTTCTTTGCCCCCTCGTTCATGGAGCACTTGCGGTTCCAGCCCAGGGAGATACTTACGCGCCGGAACCGCTTGTTCAAGCGCAGTACTGCCGACCTCACGATGCCGGCGTGGGTTGGGCGGCACCGTCGTTGGCAGTGGAGATACAGCACGCAGGATCTGAACCAACTCAGCCATAGTGTCGCCACCGAATACGTCTGGCCCGCGACTTACATACTGGTTCATTCCGGCTCGAGTTGCTTTAAAGCAGCTGTGGTCGAACTCAACATCCCCTTTCCCTGCACTTACTTTGCATTCCTTGAGTTTCGCCTGTCGCGCCTGACGATTACCCTCATACCAACGAACTGTTCTAAGGTTCTCAGGAGTATCTCTTGCAGCAGCTAGTTGTTTTTCTTCCTCAAGATCCCTTAGCCTCATACTCATAGTGTGAGATGCAGATCGTGCGTTATCACACCATGTGTAGTGCGGCATAGGATTGTACTTTGTTGAGTAACTGCAGCTTCTAAGGGTTCGATCTATCTCGGAAGGGTTATCGATAAACCATTGAACAGAAGGTGCTTTGTCGTCCCCGCATCCAACCAACATAAAAGAGAACATCAGTACAACAGAAAATTTTGCACTCACATCTACAAGTTCTGATAAGTGTAATGGCTGCCGCGCCCTAGTTCTGTTCATGTCGATCTTCGCTCCTAAAAGCGGCGACTTTGGCAAGCTGGCTTATTTTTAAATGCAGGGGGATTCAATTTCTGATGTAGGTTTAATCCGAAATTTTCTGCGGTTATGAATTGAGAGGGTCATTCACCTACCCATCCGCTGGTTGAAGCAAATTTGATTGGGAAAGCGTTTTTCGGAGGCAAGGCAGGTGTTTGCCAGTAAACTCCCCCCCTTTAGCCGCCATCATTCCCCGCGCGGCCATCACCTTATTTGCAACGGAGTCCGCCTTGCGTCTGTTCCACACCTCCGACTGGCACCTTGGGCAGAATCTGCACGGCCAGGAACGCGATTTCGAGCATGCCTGTTTTCTCGAATGGCTGTTGCGCCAGCTCAAGCTGGACCAGCCCGATGTGCTGCTGATCGCCGGCGACATCTTTGACACGGTCAACCCGCCGGTCAAAGCCCAGGAACGCCTCTACGACTTCATCGTCAGCGCCCACGAACAGCAGCCGTTGCTGACCATCGTGATGATCGCCGGCAACCACGACTCCGGCTCGCGGATCGAACTGCCTGCGCCGTTGATGCGCCGTCTGCGCACCCATGCGCTCGGCCGCGTGTTGTGGCTGGATGACGGGCAACTGGATGCCGAACGCCTGTTGCTGCCGCTTCCCGATGCCAACGGAGAGATTGCCGCCTGGTGCCTGGCGCTGCCGTTCCTGCGCCCAGCCGAAGTCACCGGCGCGCAGTTGGGCGACAACTACTTGCGCGGGATTGGCCAGGTTCACGAATGGCTGATCGCGGCCGCCAACGCCAAGCGCGCCCCCGGCCAGGCGCTGATCGCGATCAGCCACGCACACATGGCCGGTGGTTCTGTATCCGAAGATTCCGAGCGCAGCCTGATCATTGGCAACGCCGAAGCCCTGCCCGCCAGCCTGTTCGGGCCGAGCATCAGCTACGTCGCCCTAGGCCATCTGCACAAGCCGCAGAAGGTCAACGGCGAAGAGCGCATCCGCTACAGTGGCTCGCCTATTCCGCTGTCGTTCTCCGAGATCGGCTATCAGCATCAGATTCTCGACGTAACCCTCGACGGCGAAACCCTGGTCAGCGTCGAGTCGAAACTGATTCCTCGGGCCGTCAATCTGCAACGCATCGGCCCGGCGCCGCTGGCAGAGATCCTCCTGCAACTGGCCGACCTGCCCAACATCGATTTGCTGGCCGACATCCAGCGCCAGCCGTGGTTGGAAGTGCGCGTTCGCCTCGATGAGCCGCAACCCGACTTGCGCCATCAGGTAGAAACCGCGCTGCAAGGCAAAGCCGTGCGTCTGGTGCGCATCGCCGCCGAGTACGCCGGCAACGGAAGCCGTGACGGCGTCGACGACAGCACCGCACTGGTCGAACTGGACCAGCTCACGCCTCAGGAATTGTTCAGTCGCGCCTGGCAGGACAGCTACGGCAGTGAGGTCGATGAGCAAACGCTGAAGGACTTTGCCGAGCTGCTGCAAGACGTGCAGATGGAGAGCGAACAGCCATGAAGATCCTCGCGATCCGTCTGAAAAACCTTGCCTCTCTGGCCGGGCCGTTTGAAATCGACTTCACGGCCGAGCCGTTGGTCAGCGCTGGTCTATTCGCAATCACCGGACCCACCGGTGCCGGTAAAAGCACCTTGCTTGATGCCTTGTGCCTGGCCCTGTTTGGCGCCGTGCCGCGCCTGAGCAATGCCCAAGTCTCGGCGAAAGCACCGGACGCCGATGGCGAAATCAGCACCGGCGACCCGCGCACGTTGCTGCGGCGCGGTACCGGCGAAGGCTATGCCGAAGTGGATTTCGTCGGCATCGACGGTCGTCGCTACCGCGCGCGCTGGGAAGCCAATCGCGCCCGGGAAAAGGCCGGCGGCAAGCTGCAAGCCAGTCGCCAGAGTTTGCGCGACATCGATCAGGATCAACTGCTGGCAAGCCAGAAAGTCGAGTTCAAAACCCAGCTCGAATCCGTATTGGGCCTGAACTTCGAGCAATTCACCCGTGCCGTATTGCTCGCCCAGAGCGAGTTCAGTGCTTTCCTCAAGGCCAACGACAACGAACGCAGCGAACTGCTGGAAAAACTCACCGACACCGCGCTGTACACCCAGCTCGGTCGCCGCGCGTTCGACAAGACCAAAGAAGCACGAGAAGCGCACAAATTGTTGCAGGATCAGGCCACCGGCGTCACCCCGCTGTTACCTGAAGCCAGGGCCGAGCTGGATGAGCGCTTCAATGACGCGCAGCAACAACTGAAGACGCAGCAGGCGCAGCTCAAGCAGCTTGAATTGCAACACACCTGGCTCAAAGAACTGCGCCAATTGCAGGACGAGCAACTGAGCGCCACCGAGCAATTGACCGGCGCGCAGCAGCATTGGGAAAGTCAGGTCGGCGAACGCCTGAAACTGACGCGCCTGGAGCAGTTGGCCCCGCAACGGCACCAATTCGCCCGCAAAACCGAACTCACCGCACAGCTCACACCGCTGGCCGCGCAGATTCAGCTGCACACCCAACAGCAACAGGAACTGACCGAGCGCCAGACGCAACTCGAACAGAGCCTGAGCAGCGCCCACACCGCGCTGACAGAAGCGCAACATCAGCACACCCACAGTGCGCCGTTGCTGCGCCAGGCTTTTGAAGCGCAAAGCACCCTCGCCCGTCTGGTCAAGGACACAAGCCACAGCGCCGATCTCAAGCAGAACGCCGAACTGGCCTGTACTCAAGTTCAGAACACGATTCAAGGTTTGCTGGACCAGCAAAAACTCGTCGCCGAACGCCTGCAACGTATCGCCGGGGAGCTTGAACAAAGCACGTCTCTGGCGCCGCTCAGCGAGGCGTGGAATGCCTATCGCGATCGCCTGCAACAGCTGATGTTGATCGGCAATCGCTTGAACAAGGGCCTGGCCGAAATGGCCGCCCTGGAACTCAGCGCCACACGCGCAGCGGAAGAATTTGCCGCGCAAAAGCAGCAGTTGGAAGTGCTTTACAAAGAGGCTGACGCGGAGCCCGAAGCCGTGGCTGAACAGATCCAGCTGCTCGGCAATCTCTTGCAGGACAACCGCAAGCAACTGCGCGCCTTCGAAGAACTGACACGACTGTGGACTCGCCAACGGGAACTGGACACCCGCGGTGCGGAGCTTCAACAACGCCAGCTGACCGCTCAGCAGGAACGCGATCGCCTGACTCAGGACGGGGTGAAAACCAAGAACGAGCTGACCGTCGCCGAACAGACCCTGACCGTCACCCGCGAGCTTCTGGAACGTCAGCGTCTGGCCCGCAGCGCCAGCGTCGAAGAGTTGCGTGAGCAATTACAGGACGATCATCCGTGTCCGGTTTGCGGCAGCCCCGACCACCCTTATCATCAGCCCGAAGCGCTGTTGCAAAGCCTCGGTCGCCATGATGAAAGCGAGCAGGCCAACGCGCAAAAAGCCGTCGACCAGTTGAAGGAAAAACTCACGGATCTGCGTGCAGAAGTCGGCGGCTTGATCGCTCAGCAAAAAGAGCTGTTACAGCAGCAAGAGCAACTCGCCACCCAGCAACAAGCCCTGACGCCAAGCCTCGAAGCGCATCCATTGTCGACGCAATTAATGGCTCAGGACGCGAACAAACGCGATGCCTGGCTCGCGCAGCAAAACAATCAGTTGAACCAGAGCATCACCCAGGACGAACAGCGGCAAACCGCCCTGCTCACCTTGCAACAGGACGCCGCGCGCCTTCAGCAACAACTGCGCAGTGCCGAAACCGCAAGCCAGCAAGCGGCGCAGCACCTGAGCAATCAGCAACGCGAGTTGAGCAGCGACCGTCAGCGTCTGGCTGAAGAACTGACCGCGTTCAGCACCCTGCTCCCGAGCGAGACGCTGGAGGCTTTACGCAACGAACCCGCCGCGACGTTCATGCAGCTCGACCAGCAGATTGCCCAGCGTCTGGAGCAACTCGACCAGCAACGCGAAGAACTCAGCGAACAGCTGCAACGTCAGCAGGCACTGGAGAAAGAACAGGACCGTCAACACACCCGCGCTCAACAACTGGACGCCGCCCGACAGCAGTTCGATGCCCTCGCCGAGCAACAGCAGGCCTGTCAGCAAACACTGGCTCAATTGTTGGGTGAACACACCAGTGCCGAGCAATGGCAGCAGCAAATCGATCACGCCGTCGAACAGGCACGCACTGCCGAGTCGACGGCCAATCAGGAACTGCAAACCGTACGCACGCGCCTGGTGCAACTGGCGGCCGAACTCAAGGCCCGGCAGGAACGCGCCCAGGCAATGGAAACCGAAGACCGCGAGTTGAGCAGCAAGATTGCCGATTGGCGCGCGCAGCATCCCGAGCTGGATGACGGTGGTCTGGACGCGTTGCTGAGCGTCGACGATCAACAGCTCAGCGAACTGCGCCAGCAATTGCAACGCAGCGAAAAAGCCATTGAACAGGCCAAGGTCTTGTTTCAGGAGCGGGACAAGCGCCTGCTCAGCCACCAGGCGCAGCACAACGGCCATCTCGATGCCGAACAACTGGCCACCGCGCTGACCGAGCTGCAAAACCTGTCTGTCGCCAGCGAACATTGCTGCGCCGAACTGCGCGCCGAACAGGCCGAGGATCAGCGCCGGCAAAACGCCAATCAAGCCCTGGCCCAACAGATCGCCGACGCCTACACCGAGTACCAACGCTGGGCGCGTTTGAATGCATTGATCGGTTCGGCCACCGGCGACACCTTCCGCAAGATCGCCCAGGCCTACAACCTCGATCTGTTGGTGCACCACGCCAACGTACAGTTGCGGCAACTGGTGCGTCGTTATCGGTTGAAACGCGGCGGCAGCATGCTGGGGTTACTGGTGATGGACACCGAGATGGGCGATGAACTGCGTTCGGTGCATTCGTTGTCTGGTGGCGAGACGTTCCTGGTGTCACTGGCGCTGGCCTTGGGCCTGGCATCAATGGCGTCGAGCACGTTGAAAATCGAATCGCTGTTCATCGACGAGGGCTTCGGCAGCCTCGATCCGGAATCCCTGCAACTGGCCATGGACGCGCTGGATGGCCTGCAAGCTCAGGGCCGCAAAGTCGCGGTGATTTCCCACGTACAGGAAATGCATGAACGGATTCCGGTACAGATTCAGGTCCGACGCCAGGGCAATGGCCTGAGTACCCTGGAGGTGAAATGAATACGCTGTATTCCTTCCGCCGCTGCCCGTACGCCATGCGCGCTCGCATGGCGCTAAGTTACTCGGGCGCGCCGGTGAACATCGTGGAAGTCAGCCTCAAGGCTAAACCCGCAGAGATGCTGGCGTTGTCGAGCAAAGGCACGGTACCGGTGCTGAGCGTTGATGGCCGGGTCATTGATGAGAGCCTGGCAATCATGCAATGGGCTTTGGCACAAAACGATCCGCAGGACTGGTTGCTCAAGGATGATCCCACCGGACAAGCGCACATCGCGGTCCTGATCGAGTCGAACGATCAAACCTTCAAAGTGCATCTGAATCGCTACAAATACGCCGAACGTTATCCCGAACAACCGATGGAGGTTTATCGGGCCGAAGGTGAGGTGTTTTTGCGCCAGCTTGATGAGTTACTGGAGGGGCGCGATTACTTGCTGGCGGCGCATCCAAGCCTGGCGGATGTCGCGTTAATGCCGTTCGTACGACAGTTTGCCCATGTGGATCGCGAGTGGTTTGCGCAGACGCCTTACGTGCGGTTGCAGGACTGGTTGCAGCGGTTTCTGCAATCCGATCTGTTTATTAGCGTAATGCAAAAACAAAAACACCCATAACCTGTGGCGAGAGAGCTTGCTCCCGCTGGGCTGCGAAGCAGCCCCCTGCAATCCTTCTGAACCACCGAGTTGTCTGGTTTTACGACTGCTGCACAGCCGAACGGGAGCGAGTTCCCTCGCCACAATGGATCGTGGTGACTGTTGGCTCAGGCAAACACTTCACACATCTGCAACACCGAGCAATCCACCTGGAACGGCCCGAAGAAATCGTGCTGGCGTTTAATGGGCGGATTGCCCGCCAGCAGCGCCAGCGCCTTCTGCGTTTCAATATTGCGTGCGAGGTTGTGATTGGCTTCTATGGATCGGGCCACGGAACCCGCCGAACCCTGCCCGATGCCCAGCAACGAAGAGCCGTTGGTGATGAACGCCAGGAACGCAATCACCCAAAGTTTGCGCCCTTTCATGCCCCGACCACTCCCACCAGCTCCGCGTGATCGAACAGCGCAGTTGCCAGATAGGCGCCGTGTTTGGCAGAAGTGAGGATTGAGCTGGCCATGGTGTTCTCCGTGGGCATGTTTCGATGCCCACAGAATCAATCAAAAAAGCTGGGGTAACCACTCAGGGTTATCCATAGTGACCATCAGCTTCGTTGATCATTAAGCCAGTCAATTTCAGTCTTCGATAAAACTCATCATGCGCTCGCGGGCCGCGTCCGGCTCGTCTGGAACAGGCTGGGCATCCGAAAGTAAGGGGGTGGAATACAGAAAAAGAAGAACCACTGCCACGCGCATCGCCATGTTGTCGATCCTTGTTATTAGAGTTGGAATCAAAAACCGAGCGCCAAATCTAAACTCGCGGCCATGAGATATCAATGCGTACGTTGATGGCAATGTAATGCTGTCGTAAACGCGTTATGCAGGAGCGACATCACTCAGGTTTCTACAAGCTTTTAAGCTCGATAGACGCCAGTGACTTCGCTCCTGCATAAAAATGTGCAGGGTTTGAATTTCAGGCTTGGGCTTTGTGATCCAGGGCGGCGTAGAACTTGGCGCTCTGTTGCAGGTATTTCTGGGTGTAGCTCTGGGTGTGGGATTTTTTGTCGCTGATTTCGACGTTGGCACTGGCTGGCAGAGCAACGGAGGCAGAGATGGCGGAAGCAGCGATGACAGAGAAGAGATTGAAGTTCATGGCGGTATTCCTCGCATTCAGTTGGCTTGCTTGCCCGGTGGGGCCGTGAAGCAAACTTAACCTTCGAGTATTCTCGTCTGAAATCCTTTGTAGCATTAGCAGATATCAGCGTCATTAATACAAGGATGCAGGCCCCATCAACCGGGGCCTGCGGCCTATTGACGCAGCAGAAACTTGAGATCGCTCGGCGCGTCCATCGGCAGTTTCTGCACGGTTTTACCCAGCAGACCAGTCTTGGCGTCACGTTCGACGACGACAACCTGGTTGCTCTTCTGGTTGGCGATCAGCACGAACTTGCCACTGGGATCGAGGCTGAACTCGCGCGGATGCTCCCCTTCCACCGAGCGTCGCTGCAGTTCCTTGAGGTGGCCGGTCGCAGGATCAATGGCAAACACCAGCAATTGATTGGCGGTGCCACGGTTGCTGACGTAGAGGAACTTGCCATCAGACGAAGCATGCAGTGCTGCCGCCGCTTTATCGGACGCGGGCTGGCCCGCCGCCAGGTCGACCATTTGTGTTTGCTCAAGCTTGCCATTCTGGTAATCGAAAACCGCCACCTGCGCACTCATTTCCATGGTCAGCCAGGCATGCTTGGCGTCGGCACTGAACAGTAAATGACGCGGCCCGCTCCCTGGCGGCATCTGCACGGACGCCGGTGTGGCGGGCGTCAACGGCAGGTCCGGATTGGCCTTGGCGTCGAAGCGGTAGACAAAGACCTTGTCTGCCCCCAAATCATTGGAGAACACGAAGCGGCCGTCTGGCGAGGAGATCGTCGAGTGCACGTGCGCCGACATCTGCCGCTCAGGGTTGACCCGACTCGCCGGATGACTGCTCATCTGCTCTACGTTTTCAAGTTTGCCTTCAGCGCCCACCGGCAACACCGCGAGTGTGCCGCCTGGATCTTCAGCCACCGAATAGTTGCTGACAAACAGATGACGGCCATCGCCGCTGAGGCTCGAATGAGTTGGCTCGTTGCCCAGGCTCTGGACCTGATTGATCAGGCTCAGCTCTTGGGTCTTGGAGTCGATCGCATAACTGCTGACACGCCCGACCGGATCTTTCTGCCCAGGGCCGTTTTCATTGACCACGAACAAGTGACGCTGATCCTTGGACAAGGTCAGCCAGGACGGGTTTTCGCTTTGGACCACTTGCAGTGGCTTGGCCTCGATCTGCCCGCTGGAACTGTCGAAGTTCAGGCGATAAATCCCCTGACTCTGCCCCGCCGTGTAGGAACCCACCAGCAACTGATACTCGTCGGCCAAGGAAGCCTGAACGACCATCGCGCCGACGCTGCATGCGATCAACAGCGGCCAGAGATTACGCCCCCTCAAGCTCATCGTCCTCGTCGTCATGACCACCAATTGCGGTCAGGCACACCAACCGATGCTCGCCGGAATCGCCGGTGATCACCCAGCTTTGCAGGGTTGGGTCGAAGGTGGCTGCCTGAACCTGCTCCGGGGTGAACTCCCAGTGCTTGGCCGCTCGCCCATCCATGCACTCGATGTGCAGGTTGTCGAATTCATCGAGGGAGAATTCGAACGCGTGCAACCCGTCGATTTCCACCATGTCGCAGTGTTCGAGGGTGTTGAGCAAGGTATCGGCTTCGGTAGTCATGGCAATCAATCTTTGAATGGGAAAGATGCAATGATAACTCAATGTGTGGGCGGCCCAATGCTGACCTCACTCCCACACACAACACCGCCGCTCCTACAGGGAGATTGTGTTTAACCGTTAGAGCGCTTCGCGCGACGGCTGCCCATCCACCAAGCGCTGGATGCGCAACGGATTGCCATTCTTCAACGCGTCCGGCAGCAGATTGTCCGGGTAGTTCTGGAAGCATACCGGGCGCAGGAAACGGTCAATCGCCAAGGTACCCACCGAGGTGCCGCGCGCATCGGACGTCGCCGGGTACGGCCCACCGTGGACCATCGAATCGCAGACTTCCACGCCGGTTGGATAACCATTGAGCAGAATCCGCCCGACCTTTTGCTCAAGCAAAGCCGTCAATTCGCCGAACTGCTCAAAGTCCGCCGGATCGCCAATGATCGTCGCCGTCAGCTGCCCATGAAGCCCATTCAGCGCCGCAGTGAGTTGCGCCTGATCAGCCACTTCCACCACCACCGTGGTCGGGCCGAACACCTCTTCCTGCAAGACTTCATCACCGTTGATCAACAGGCTGACGTCAGCCTTGAACAACTGCGGCTGAGCCTGCTTACCCTGTTGCGCGTTACCTGCCAGGTGCGTGATGCCGGGATGCGCGAGGAGTTTTTCCAGGCCCTTGCCATAACTGCTCAAGGTCCCGGCATTGAGCATGGTTTGCGCCGGCTGATCATTGATCAGTCCGGCGACCTGCTGCACGAACGCGCTGAACTGTGGTGAACAAATCCCGATCACCAGCCCGGGATTGGTACAGAACTGACCACAGCCTTGAACCACCGACGCGGTCAGGTCACGAGCGACCGATTCAATCCGGCTCTGCAACGCCTGTGGCAACACGATCACCGGGTTGATGCTCGACATTTCGGCGAACACCGGGATTGGCTGCGCACGTGCCGCGGCCATGTCACACAAGGCGCGACCGCCCTTCAGCGAGCCGGTAAAGCCCACGGCCTGAATCGCCGGATGCTTGACCAGCGCTTCGCCGACCCCGCCACCGTAGATCATGTTGAACACACCGGCCGGCATGCCGGTTTTTTCCGCGGCACGGAGGATCGCGTCAGCCACCCATTCGGCGGTGGCCATGTGACCGCCGTGAGCCTTGAACACTACCGGACAACCGGCCGCCAGGGCCGATGCGGTATCGCCCCCAGCCGTCGAGAACGCCAAGGGAAAGTTGCTGGCACCAAACACCGCCACCGGGCCGAGGCCGATGCGGTATTGGCGCAAGTCCGGACGCGGCAGCGGCGTGCGGTCCGGTAGTGCCCGATCAACGCGGGCACCATAGAAGTCGCCGCGACGCAGCACTTTGGCGAACAGACGCATCTGACCGCTGGTGCGACCGCGTTCGCCTTGAATGCGGCCAGCGGGCAGCGCGGTCTCGCGGCAGACCACGGCGACGAACTCGTCACCCAACGCGTCCAGCTCATCGGCTATCGCATCTAGAAATTGTGCGCGACGCTCAGCGCTCAGGCTGCGATAGGCCGGGTAAGCCGTTGCGGCGGCCTTGGCGGCGGCGTCCACTTCTTCCGGGGTAGCCTGGAAGAAATCGTGCGGCAACGCTTCGCCGGTGCTGGCGTCGACGCTCTGAAGTTTGAGCGAACCGGCAGCGCTGCGCTGGCCGCCGATGTAGTTGTGTCCAAAAATCCGGGTCATGCCTATCTCCTTAAAGGGTGCCGATGGTGCCGGGCAGGAACGTTGCTTCAGCCGGCGCAATGCCGTTGATCAACGGTGCGCCGAACTCGGCCTGGCTGATCTCGAAAACGTCTCCCGGTTGGGTGCGGATGCCATCGGCGAACGACAAGGTCGCGGTACCGAAGAAATGAATGTGCACGTCCCCCGGACGCAAGAACTGGCTGTATTTGAAATGGTGGTACTCAAGGTTTTCGAGGCTGTGACACATGTTAGCCTCGCCGCTGAGAAACTCGTTCTGCCACAGCACTTCACCGTCGCGCAGGATGCGGCTGGTGCCGGCCAGGTGTTGCGGCAATTCGCCGACCCGAAGTTCCGGGCCATAGCTGCAACTGCGCAGTTTGGAGTGCGCCAGGTACAGGTAGTTTTTACGCTCCATGACGTGATCGGAGAACTCGTTGCCGACCGCATAACCGAGGCGATAAGGCTTGCCATCGTGACCAATGACGTAGAGGCCGCTGAGCTCGGGTTCTTCGCCGGCGTCTTCTGCGAATGGCGGCAGCGGGAACGGCTTGCCCGGCCGAACGACGATGCTGCCGTCGCCCTTGTAGAACCATTCCGGTTGTACGCCGGCCTGCCCTGCTGCCGGTTTGCCGCCCTCCACTCCCCATTTGAAAATGCGCATGGTGTCGGTCATTGCCGTTTCGTCACCGGCGTGTTGATGCATCTTGTCCCGGGCCGAGGCGCTGCCCAAGTGGGTCAGGCCGGTGCCGCTGACCAGCATGTGCGCCGGGTCCGGGTGATCCAGCGGCGGCAGGATGCGTAGCGTGGCCAGCAGTTCGGCATAGTCGTGGCTGATGCCCAGGCCCAGGGCCTTCACCTGCTGCTCCAGATTCGTGCCCGCCTCGATCGCTGCCAATGCCAGGTCACGAACGGTATGCGCGTCCCGCACTTCATGCACCAAACCGTCCTCGACGACGCCGACGCGGCGCTCGCCGTTACTCAATTCGAACTGAACCAAACGCATGATTTTCTCCTGTAAACAATTCGTCAAAACGCCGCTAAATCCCTGTAGGAGCAAAGCTTGCTCGCGATTGCGGCCTGACAGATGACATCAATGCTGAATGTTCTGCCGCCATCGCGAGCAAGCTCTGCTCCTACCGGTTTTGTGTCAGGTGCGGGTGGCGCCACGCGCGCTGGCCGCAAACTGATCAGCCGGCAGCACATGCTTGCGCTCCAGCAACCGATAAACCACGCCCGTCAGCACCAGCCCGAACACCATCACGCCCGACAAGAAATACAGCCCCGACGCCAGGTTGCCGGTGTATTCCTTCAGCGCACCAATCACGAACGGACCGATGTAACCGCCAAGGTTGCCCACCGAGTTGATCAAGGCGATGCCGGCTGCCGCACTGGCCCCGGCGAAGAACCGACCCGGCAAGGTCCAGAACACCGCGGTGCAGGAAAACAGTGCAAACGCTACCAGGCAAAGGGCTGCCAGTTGCAGCACCGGCACCGTTAGCCAGGCGCTGAGGAACAGGCCAATGGCTCCCAGCACATACAGCACGGCAAGGTGACCGTAGCGATCATTCAAACGGTCGGAACTGCGCGGAATGATCAGCAAGCCGACGATCCCGAAAATGTATGGCACCGCCGAAACGAAACCGGTGACCAGGTCGGTCCCGCCGAACTGTTTGATCAGCGTCGGCAACCACAGACCCAAGCCATAAATGCTCAACGTCACAGGCAGGTAAAACAGCGCAAGTAGCAACACACGTTTGTCTTTGAGCGCGTGCAAGGGGTTGCCGTGTCGGGTCTGGCCGTATTCCTCGAGGTCCTTTTTCAACTCGCCGGCCAACCAGTCCTTCTCGGCCTGGTCCATCCATTTCACTTGTTGTGGGCCGTCAGGCAGATAACGCAGCACCGGCCAGGTCAGCAAGATTGCTGGCGTACCGATGACAATGAACAGCCACTGCCAGCCGTGCAATCCGAGGGTGCCGTCCATGCCGAGCAAGCCGCCGGACACCGGGCCGGTGATCATCATCGCGATGGGTTGGGAAAGAATGAACAGACCGAGGATCTTGCCGCGATGGCGAATCGGGAACCACTGGGTGATGTAGTACAGAACGCCCGGGAAGAAACCGGCTTCCGCCGCACCGAGCAGAAAGCGCATCACGTAGAAGCTTTGCGGCCCCTGAACGAAGGCCATGCCGATGGTGATGGCGCCCCAGGTGACCATGATCCGCGCAAACCAGCGTCGCGCGCCGAAACGGTCGAGCATCAGGTTACTGGGGATTTCAAACAGGAAATAACCAATGAAGAACAGCCCGGCACCCAGGCCGTAAGCGGCGTCTCCGAGGCCGATGTCAGCGCCCATGTGCAGTTTCGCGAAGCCTACGGCGGAGCGATCCACATAGGCGATCAGGTACAGCAGGATCAGGAAGGGAATCAGTTTCAGTGTGATGCGACGAATAAGCCGCAGTTCCTGGCTCATGAGATCGGTCTCCGATTGTTGTTGTTATAGAACCTCGGGAGACGCCTCTCGCAGAAAATCGCCAGGGCCATCCCTCCGTTGAAAACGACTATATAGTAATACTAATTACCCAACAACACTTCCAAACAGAGGAATTTACGCTTATGTTAGGCCTCTGATTTAACATTATAGTCATACAATAAGAGAATCGATCATGTCTGATAAGAAACCCACCCTGCGCTCCACCCAATGGTTTGGCACCGCCGACAAGAACGGCTTCATGTACCGCAGCTGGATGAAGAATCAGGGCATCGCCGACCACCAATTCCAGGGCAAGCCAATCATCGGCATTTGTAACACCTGGTCGGAACTGACCCCGTGCAACGCGCACTTCCGCCAGATCGCGGAGCACGTCAAACGCGGGGTGATCGAGGCCGGTGGGTTCCCTGTGGAATTCCCGGTGTTCTCCAACGGCGAATCCAACCTGCGCCCGACCGCCATGTTCACCCGCAACCTGACAAGCATGGACGTCGAAGAAGCGATTCGCGGCAACCCGATTGATGGTGTGGTGCTGCTGACCGGTTGCGACAAAACCACCCCGGCGCTGCTGATGGGTGCGGCCAGTTGCGACGTGCCGGCGATCGTCGTCACCGGCGGACCGATGCTCAACGGTAAACACAAAGGCCAGGACATCGGATCCGGCACTGTGGTTTGGCAGCTCAGCGAGCAAGTGAAAGCCGGCACCATCACCATTGACGATTTCCTCGCGGCCGAGGGCGGCATGTCCCGCTCGGCCGGCACCTGCAACACTATGGGCACTGCATCAACCATGGCCTGCATGGCCGAAGCACTGGGCACTTCCCTTCCCCACAACGCGGCGATTCCAGCCGTGGATGCACGGCGTTATGTGTTGGCGCATATGTCCGGCATGCGTGCGGTAGAGATGGTTCGCGAAGATCTGAAACTGTCGAAAATCCTCACCAAGGAAGCCTTCGAAAACGCCATCCGTGTCAACGCGGCCATCGGCGGTTCGACCAACGCCGTGATCCACTTGAAAGCCATCGCCGGCCGTATTGGCGTGGACCTGGAGCTGGATGACTGGACCCGCATCGGCCGCGGCATGCCGACCATCGTTGACCTGCAACCGTCCGGGCGTTTCCTGATGGAAGAGTTCTACTACGCCGGTGGCCTGCCCGCCGTGCTGCGTCGCCTCGGTGAAGCCAATCTTATCCCGCACCCGAACGCCCTCACCGTCAACGGCAAGACCCTTGGCGAGAACACCAAGGACGCGCCGATTTACGGCCAGGACGAAGTGATCCGCACCCTCGACAACCCGATCCGCGCCGATGGCGGCATCTGCGTGTTGCGCGGCAACCTGGCGCCACTCGGCGCGGTGCTCAAACCGTCCGCCGCCACGGCTGAACTGATGCAGCATCGCGGCCGCGCCGTGGTGTTCGAGAACTTCGACATGTACAAGGCGCGGATCGATGATCCTGAACTGGACGTCGACGCCAACTCGATCCTGGTGATGAAGAACTGCGGACCGAAGGGTTATCCGGGCATGGCCGAAGTCGGCAACATGGGCTTGCCGGCCAAGCTGCTGGCGCAAGGCGTGACCGACATGGTGCGCATTTCCGATGCACGCATGAGTGGCACCGCGTATGGCACCGTCGTGCTGCATGTAGCGCCGGAAGCGGCGGCAGGCGGTCCGTTGGCGGCGGTGAAAGAAGGTGACTGGATTGAACTGGATTGTGCCAACGGACGTTTGCACCTGGATATTCCGGAGGCTGAACTGGCGGCGCGGATGGCGGATCTTCAGCCACCACAGCCAATGATCCTGGGTGGCTATCGTCAGCTGTACATCGACCATGTGCTGCAAGCGGATCAGGGCTGCGATTTCGACTTCCTGGTCGGCTGCCGCGGTGCCGAAGTCCCGCGCCACTCTCACTAACCCCACCAATCCCCTCTCGTGGGAGCGAGCCTGCTCGCGATTGCGTCCTAACCTTCAACATTGATGTTGACTGACACGACGCCATCGCGATCAGGCTCGCTCCCACATTGGTTCTCCCACATTGACTCCTCATCTGATTCAGGACCGTGCTCGCGCCTGTTATCATGCGCAACACCCCCTCGCACAGGACCGCGCCGCTCCCCATGGATTACCGCAAACCGTCCGACCGTAAAAGCATGCACTCGCGCATTGTCCAGGAACTGGGCATGCAGATTGTTTCCGGGCGTTTCAAGCCATGTGACAAGCTGCCCGCCGAGGCCCTGCTGTGTGAGGAGTATGCAGTCAGCCGCCCGGTGCTGCGTGAAGCCACCCGAGTATTGGTCGCCAAGGGTCTGGTGTATTGCCGTCCGCGCGTCGGCACGGTGGTCAAGCAGCGCAAAGAGTGGCACATGCTTGACCCGGACGTTTTGCACTGGTTGATGCAAAGCAGCCCGCAGAATGAGTTTTTCGACCTGTTGACCAGTGTGCGCAGCATCATCGAGCCCGCTGTCGCCGCACTGGCCGCACAGTTCGCCACCGAGGCGGACATCGCTTCCATCGGTGAAGCCTACCAGCGCATGGAGGCCGCTCCGACGCCGGAAGCCTTGCTGCAACCTGATCTGGATTTCCACAGCCGGATCGCCGATGCAACCCACAACGACTTGTTGGCCAACCTGTGCAACATGCTGTCGGTGGCGATTGCCGAAGCGTTGAAGCATTCCAACCAGCGACCGAACCTGCATGAACTGGCGCTGCCTCGACACAAAGCAATCCTCACGGCCATCGAGAACCGCGATGCGCTCGGCGCCCGACACGCGACACTGGTGCAGCTGGATGATGCGCGCAGTGCGTTGAATGTGGTGCTGGGCAGCGATCCCAACTGACACAACACAATCCAACTGTTGGAGAAATTCCCTGTAGGAGCAGAGCTTGCTCGCGATGGCGGAGTGTCAGTCAACATAGATATTGAATGTTCTGCCGCCATCGCGAGCAAGCTCTGCTCCTACAGGGCCAGTGTGAAATTCGGGATGTAAAAAAGCCGCAACCCAGGTTGCGGCTTTTCTATTTCAGGCAGGGATCAATGAGCGAACAGCGAGTTGCCCTTCTGTCCAGCCAGTTTCTCCGGCTTGATCAGGAACCGCGCCAGCGCAGGCAGCAGCCACAGCGCGCCGAACATGTTCCAGAGCAGCATGAAGGTCAGCATCAGGCCCATGTCGGCCTGGAACTTGATGGCCGAGAAGATCCAGGTGCAGACACCGATGGCCAGGCACAAACCAGTGAACAGCACGGCTTTACCGGTGGATTTCAGCGTCTGGTAATAGGCTTCCTGCAACGGCAGACCGGCACGCAGGAAACTTTCCAGACGGCTGTAGATGTAGATGCCGTAGTCCACGCCAATCCCCACACCCAGCGCCACGACCGGCAGCGTCGCGACTTTCACGCCGATGCCCATGAACGCCATCAAGGCATTGCCCAGTACCGACGTCAGCACCAGCGGCAACACGATGCACAAGGTCGCCGCCCACGAACGGAAGGTGATCATGCACATGGTCGCGACGCAGATGTAGACGAGGATCAGGATGGTCAGCTCGGACTCCTTGATCACCTCGTTGGTGGCTGCCTCGATCCCGGCGTTACCGGCCGCGAGGATGAACTCCAGGCCGTCCTTGTTGTTTTCCTTGGCGAACTCCTGCACTGCATGCACCGCACGATCGAGCGTTGCCGCCTTGTGATCGTTGAGGAACACCAGCACTGGCGCCAGGGAGCAACTGTTGTTGTACAGGCCATCAGCACGGGAGATCGAGTTGTTCAGTACATCCGGGTTGCGCGACAGGGTTTCCCATTTCAGGTTGCCCTCGTTCATGCCCTTGATCATCTGCTTGGACACGGTCACCAGGGAAATCGCCGACTGCACGCCCTCGGTGTTCTGCATCTTCCACATCAGCTCGTCGATCGGCGCCATGGCTTCATAGCGTGAGCAGCCTTCAGCCTTGGTCTTGACCATCACCACCAACACGTCGGAACTGGTGGAGTAGTTGCTGATGATGAAGTTGTTGTCCTTGTTGTAGCGCGAGTCCGGACGCAACTCTGGAGCACCTTGATCGAGGTCGCCGATTTTCAGGTTCTGGCTGTACCAGAGACCGCCACCGAAGGCCAGCAAGGCCAGGGCGATAGACACCGGTGCGACTTTCGCGCTGGCAAAGTTCGACAGCAGGCGCCAGAACGGGTGCTCGCGGGTTGCATCCTTTTTGCTGCGTTCCACCGCGCGTTTGCTGATACCGACGTAGGAAATCGCCACCGGCAGCAGGATCAGGTTGGTGAACACGATTACCGCCACGCCGATGGACGCGCCGATGGCCAATTCATGGATCACGCCAATGTCGATGATCAGCAGCGTGATGAAACCCACCGCATCCGCAAGGATCGCAATCATCCCAGGCAGGAACAGCTGACGGAACGTGCGTCGTGCAGCGGTCAGCGCGTTGTCGGCCTCACTGGACTGCAAAGCGATACCGTTGATCTTCTGTACGCCGTGGGAAATACCGATGGCGAAGATCAGGAACGGCACCAGCATCGAGTACGGATCCAGCCCGAAGCCAAAGAAGTGCATCAACCCAAGCTGCCAGATCACCGCCACCAGCGTGGTACTGAGGACCGCCACGGTGCTGCGCATGCAGTTGGTGAACCAGTACAACAGAATCAGCGTAATAACGAAGGCGACACCGAAGAACATCACCACCATGACCAGACCATCGATCAGGTCGCCGACTTTTTTGGCGAAACCGACGATGTGGATCTGCACGTTAGGGTTCTGTTTTTCAAACTTGTCGCGGATTTTTTCTTCCAGCTCGTGGGAGAACTTGCGGTAGTCCAGCGCCAGCAACTTGCCTTGATCCTGCGGGTCCGGATAGGACTCAAGCAGCGGGATATCGACAATGCTCGACTTGAAATCGTTGGCCACCAGACGCCCGACTTGCCCGGACTTGAGGACGTTGTTGCGCAGCAGATCGAGGCTTTGCTGAGAGCCGTTATAGCTCTGCGGGATCACTTCACCACCGGCGAAGCCCTCCTCCGTCACCTCGGTCCAGCGCACGCTCGGGCTCCACAGCGACTTGAGGCCGGAACGGTCGACGCCGGAAATGTAGAACACCTCGTCGTTGATCTGACGCAGGGTCTCCATGTATTCCTTGGAGAAGATATCGCCGTCAGTGGCTTCCACCGAGATCCGCACCGTGTTGCCCAGGTTCGCCAGATCGTTGCGGTGCTCCATCATCTTTTGAATGAACGGATGATCGAGCGGGATCATTTTTTCGAAACTGGTGGACGGACGGATCAGCGTCGCCTGCCAGAACAGGAAAATACTGACCAGCAGGCAGATGAAGATCACTGCCGGGCGGTTGTTGAAAATCAGGCGCTCAAGAAACGTCGCCTTGTCTTGGTGATGGCTTGTCATCGATGTCATAGCTCCGCCCTTCTTATTATTTGCCCAGCTCTGAGCCGGTTGGCGAAGTAGCGCGAACGCCGCCCTGTCCTGCCAGAATCAGATTGCCGTTGCCCGCCGCCGTCACTGCCGATACGGAAATGCGATCCGGACGGTTGAACACGCTGAAGGTTTCGCCGTTGTCGTTGCTGCGGATCACCGAGCCGCCGTTGCCGACGATCACGATGGAACCATCGTCAAGCAGCGTTGCGCCGGACAGCCCGAACTCCAGTGCGCCACGAGCAGCTTTCAGCTCGACCTGTTCCCAGGTGTTGCCGAAATCCGTGGAGCGGTAGAGATTGCCGCGCAGGCCGTAAGCCAACAGCGTATTGGCTTGCGCCGTGCCGATGACACCGAAGAGCGAGCCTTCGTACGGGCCTTCAAGTTTCTCCCAGGTCTGCCCCGAATCGGCCGAGCGAAACATGCTGCCCTGCTCGCCAACGATGAACAGCCCGGCATCCTTGACCGATGCGATGCCATTGAGGTGGAGCTGATCCTCGTTGTCCAGGCGGTCGCTGGCGTCTTCCCAGTGCTTGCCGCCATCGGTGGTTTCCAGCAGTGCGCCATAGGCACCCACGGCATAGCCGTTGTTGGCGTCCTTGAACCAGACGTCGAGCAGCGGCGCTTCGCGTTTCAAATCGTCGAATTGCTTGGTCCAGGTGGCACCGCCATCCTCACTCGCGAGGATCTGTGCGTCATGGCCGACGGCCCAGCCGTGTTTGTCATCGACAAAAAACACCGACGTCAGCAGTGCCCGGGATGGCACCTTGGCTTGAACCCAGGTCGTGCCCTGGTCATCGGAATACAGAATGTGCCCGCGATCGCCGACCGCCACCAGGCGTTTGCCGGCGTGAACGACATCAAGCATCAGGCTTTTGGCAGCCTTGGCAGATTCAATGGAATAAACAGCATCGGATGCTGGCGCGGCAGCGGCCAGCACAGGTGCCGACAACACGGCACAGCCCAACAGCGAGAGCGCTGTAGCCAGCAACGCGAATTTGCGTAATGCCGGCGGGCGGCAGATACCCACACCCATGACAGGCTCACTCATAGACCTTCCCCCATTATTATTGTTAGGTCGTTCAACCTTTCAGGGCGCCGTAAGGGTGCTCGTAGTGATTGGCTGTTTGGAGCTTGCTCTTGAAACGCGCAATCTAGAGCCCCTTCGGAAGCTGGCTTATCCTATCGGGGTTTGGAAAGGTCTGACAATCGACGCCACGTTATCTTTTGTTAACCTGAGAGATATGCGGTTTGGCTGAATGATTGGGTATTAGGTGGGGTGATTGGAGTATTGGTTGATGGTCGGTGTACATATCCATTTCTGCGGTAACGGCCACTTATGGTTTCGCTCTTACAGCGAGTCCCTTTTTCAAACGCCAAAAAGGAACCAAAAGGCTTCGCCCCGGCGTACGGCACTTCGCTAAGGCTCAGTGTTCCCTCGCTACGGTGTCCATCAGAGGGCATCGCCTACGGTCTGCTTCGCTACGACCTCCTCTCGATGTGTGCGGCTTCGCCGCACGGCGCTACGCGCCCACCCCCTGATGAACACCTACGCTCGGCCTGCCGAAGGGGCGAAAGATCAAAAGCAAATCAAGATCAAAAGCCAAAGCCAAAGCCAAAGCCAAAGCCAAAGCCAAAGCCAAAGCCAAAGCCAAACACGATCTAAAGTTTCAGCCCTCCGCAACCTTTACAGTGAACACCTCCCGCTTCTCACCACTCAACAGGCCGAGCGTTAGCTCGCCTGAAAGCTTTTGATCTTTGGCTTTTGATTCACCCGCCCCTTCGGGAGGCTGAGTGGAGGTGTTCATCCGGGGAGTGGCGCGTAGCGCCGTTCGACGCAGTCGAACACGCTGCATGTAGGTCGAAGCGAAGCCGACCGGAGGGCAGTGTCCCCGGATGGATACCGGAGCGAAGGAACGCCGAGCCCAAGCGAGGGGCCGGACGCTCGGGGCGAGACCTTTTGGTTCCTTTTGGGGCGTTTGCCAAAAGGGACTCGCTGTAAGAGCGAAACCATTAGCGGCCGTTACCGCAGGAATGGATATGTACACCGAGGAAAAGAATGGTCGGCTGTCAGGCCGCCTTCGCTGGCAAGCCAGCTCCTACAGGGCCCGAGTGAACCCTGCGGGAGAAAGGCCAGACTCAGGCCAGGCTTTTGCTGACCACTTCAAACACATCGCTGGACAGCTGACCCGAAGCACGAATGCGCTCCAGCTCGCCTTTCATCAACGCCTGACGCGCATCGTCGTATTTGCGCCAGCGAGTCAGCGGCGCCAATTGCCGGGAAGCGATCTGCGGATTGAACCCGTTCAACTCAATCACCAGATCCGCGAGGAAGCGATACCCCGAGCCATCCGCCGAATGGAAGTTGATCAGGTTCTGCCCGGCAAACGCACCGACCAGCGCGCGAACCTTGTTCGGGTTCTTCATGTTGAAGGCCGGATGCTGCATCAACTGACGCACCCGCTCCAGACCACCCGGCAACGTGCTGCCCGCCTGAACACTGAACCACTGGTCCATGACCAGCGGATTGTCCTTGAAGTGCTCGGCAAAACTCACCAGCGCCTTGGCCTTCTCTTCTTCAAACGGCGAATTAACCAACACCGCCAGCGCGGTCAGGCGCTCGGTCATGTTGTCGCTGGTTTCGAATTGCTCAAGCGTCGCCGCCAAGACTTGCGGTTTGCCGCTGAGCATCAGGTACGACAGCGCAATGTTCTGCAACGCGCGACGAGCGAAGTGCTCGGCCTCGGCCACGTAAGGGGTTTTCTTCGACAGTTCGCGATTAGCCTGATAACGCAGCCACAACGCTTCGAACAACCCGTCAGCCAATTGCTTGCGAGCAAACTCACGGGCGGTGTGAATTGCATCGACATCAGCCACTTCACTGATTTCAGTCAGATACGCCTCACCCGGCAACGAAAGCATTTCCGCGACCATGGCCTGATCCAGCGTCTCGTCCGACAGCACCGTGCGCAGGGCAGAAATCAGGCGCTGATCCAGCACCAGCGTTTCACCCGCCTGATGCTGGGCAATCAGTTCTTGCAGCACTTGCACCGACAACTGCTGGCCGGCATCCCAACGGTTGAAACCGTCGCTGTCATGCTGCATCAGGAACATCAGTTGATCGCGGTTGTATGGAAAGCTCAGTTTGACCGGCGCCGAGAAACCACGCAGCAACGAAGGCAGCGGTTGTTCAGCGATGTCGACGAAGGTGAATGTCTGCTCGGCTTCGGTCACCGAGATCACCCGCGACGCGCCCTGAGCGCTGGCTTCGCCGGCAAGACGCAAGGCAATCGCCGCGCCTTTGGAGTCCAGCAGGCCCAACGCCACAGGAATCACAAACGGCAGTTTTTCAACCTTGTCCGGGGTTGCCGGGCAGCTTTGACGGAACGTCAGGCTGTAGGTTTTCGCCGCTGCGTCGTAAGACTCGCTCACCGCCAACCGCGGCGTACCCGCCTGGCTGTACCAGCGTTTGAACTGGGTCAGGTCGACACCGTTGGCATCTTCCATGGCTTTGATGAAGTCATCACAGGTTACGGCCTGGCCGTCGTGGCGATCGAAATACAGGTCGCTGCCTTTGCGGAAGCCTTCGGCCCCGAGCAGGGTATGAATCATGCCGACCACTTCCGAGCCTTTTTCGTACACGGTCAGGGTGTAGAAGTTGGAAATCTCGATAAAACTGTCCGGCCGCACGGCGTGGGCCATGGGACCGGCGTCTTCGGCGAACTGGTGCGTGCGCAGGTACGCCACGTCCTGAATGCGCTTGACCGTGGCCGAGTTCATGTCCGAGGAGAACCCGGCATCGCGGAACACCGTGAAGCCTTCCTTGAGCGACAGCTGGAACCAGTCGCGGCAGGTCACGCGGTTGCCCGACCAGTTGTGGAAGTATTCGTGGGCGACGATGGCTTCGACACGCTGGTGAGCGGCGTCGGTTGCGGTTTCGGCGCGGGCCAGCACGGCGCTGGAGTTGAAGATGTTGAGGCCCTTGTTCTCCATTGCGCCCATGTTGAAGTCGTTGACCGCGACGATCATGAAGATGTCCAGATCGTACTCGCGACCGTAAACCTCTTCATCCCAGCGCATCGACTTCTTCAGGCTGTTCATGGCGTGCTGGCACTTGTCGATGTTTTCCGGCTCGACGTAGATGCGCAACGCCACGGAACGCTCGGTCATGGTGGTGAAGGTGTCTTCAACGCACCACAAATCACCGGCCACCAGCGCGAACAGGTACGCAGGCTTCATGAACGGGTCTTCCCAGGTCGCCCAGTGCCGGCCGTCTTCGCCGGGGCCCGAAGCAATCGGGTTACCGTTGGATAGCAGCACCGGATAGCTGTGCTGCTCGGCGACGACCGTCGTGGTGAACTTGCTCATCACGTCCGGGCGGTCGAGGTAATAGGTGATCTTGCGGAAGCCTTCGGCCTCGCACTGGGTGCAGAACATGCCGCTGGATTTGTACAGGCCTTCCAGCGCGGTGTTGGTTTCCGGGTGGATCTTGACGCTGGTATCGACCGTGAACGTGGTGCTGGTCGGGTGCAGGGTCAGGTGCTGCTCTGTTAACTGATAGCCCGTCAGCTGATCGTCGCTTTCGCTCAGCTCGCGGTCGGCCAGGGTCACCGACAGCAGCTCCAGTTGCTGACCGTCCAGCACCAGCGGCGGCAGGCCGGGGCCGCGCTCGGGATTGCGGCGCATCACCAGTTGCGCATGGACCAGGCTGTGGTCCTCGAACAACTCGAAGGTCAGGTGCGTCTCGTCGATCAGGTACTCAGGCGCCTGATAGTCTTTCAGGTAAATCATCTTCGGTTGTTCGGTGCGCATGCTGGAGTCCTTACTGATGCACGGCGAGCTGATAAGCCGTGTATTTACGAATATTGATCACGCCGGTGTCGAAGATCAGGTATTGACCCTTGACCCCCAGCAGCGTGCCTTCGGCAATCGGATTCTTGTCCAGGTTGAAGCTGACGATTTTGGCCGGGTATTGCTCGACCGGATAGCGGATCTCAAGGGTTTCTACGTTGGCAATCGTCTGAATGGCTTGTAGTCCAAATCGTTCCTGCAAGGTTTGCAGGCCCTCGGCGCAGCGGTCGAACAACTGATCGCGGACCTCGGCCAGGTTCACCGACACCGCTTCGCCCTTGAGCAAGGCACGCCAGTTGGTCTTGTCCGCCACCTGACTGCGAAACAGGTCTTCGACGAAACCCGACTGCTGACGGGTCGACACCCGCACGATCGGCAACGCCTGACGAGCGCCTTGATCGATCCAGCGGGTCGGTAGCTGGGTGGCGCGGGTAATCCCGACTTTCACCCCCGACGAGTTGGACAGATAGACGATGTGATCGGTCATGCAAAACGTCTGGCCCCACTCCGGCTCACGGCAAGTGCCGGCGTCGAAGTGGCAACGCTCCGGGCTCATGATGCAGATGTCGCACTGCGCCAGTTTGGTCATGCAGGGGTAGCAGTAGCCCTGGCTGAAACTGGTTTTTGTCTTGCGTCCGCAATGGGTGCAATGAATCGCCCCCAGGTAATCCAGGCGCACGGTGGTCCCGATCATTGGATTGACTGGCACCTCGAGGTCGCCCAGACGAAACGCGTACTGCACGTCGGACCCGTCAAGGCGGGCCGACATTTTGCTGATTGCACCGCGGCCAATCTCGATCAATGGATGGCTTCCGACTTGAACAGGATGTTCGGCACGCTGATCGACTTCGAACTGCACTCCTGCGGGCCCATGTAACCGGTACGCTCTTCTTCGGGCAGGTTCTGGATTTCCCAGGCGATCATCGCTTGCAGCGACAGCTCGCGTTGTTCGGCGGTGAGTTTGCCACCGTCGGACCATTTGCCGATTTCCACCGCCAGTTTCAGGCTCTGGTAGATATCGGGGGTGATGTTTTGGATCATTTCGTTAAAAGAGGACATCAAGGTCTCCGCGCTCTTTAATACATAAACTGTTTTAGGCGGCCAGTTTACGGCGGTTGTACAAACCACCCAACAAACCGGTGAAGCATCCGATGAGTAACCCGCTGACATGGGCTGCGTTGGCAATTTCACCGAAGCCGATCATCGAGACCAGCCCGGACAGACACAGCACCAGCCACACCAGCATCATCACCAACACGCCGCGCGGCAGGCGATAAGCCGGGTTCGGCGCCAACAGCTGGAAGATCCAGCAATGTCCGAGCAGGCCGTACAGCACGCCGGACAACCCACCGAACAAGGTAGGGCCGCTGAAATAATACTGGGCGCAGTTGGAAACGAGGCTGAAGAGCAACGTCAGGCCGATCAGGTTGATGCTGCCCTGGCGCGACTCGATGCGCCGGCCCAGCTCCCAATACCACATGCCGTTCATGCCCAGGTGCAGGATGCCGAAGTGGATCAGCATCGGCGTCATCAGTCGCCACCACTGCCCCGCCGCCAGGCTGTCAGCCACTGGCACGAAATGGATGTACTCGCCGACCACGCGAAAATCGAGGAAGGTCAGCCAGCGCATCGTGTCAAGGTTTTCGCCCAGCAGCGTCACCGCGCCGACGAGGATGCTCAGCAGCAAAACCAGCGCTGTCGCCTTGGCGTAGCGCAGCTGCTCGACGAAACCGGGGCGCTGGATGGTTTGCACCGCCGGAATGTCCAGCTGCTGATCGGGGTCACCGGCGGGAAAGCGTTCGTACAGCGAAAGCACGTCCTCGCTGATGTTGGCCGGCACCCAGAGCACCTGTTCGCCCGACTCTTCGCTGACGCGATGCGGCACCTGCATGCGTTGCAGCAGTTTGACGAACCCGCTCAAGTCCACCGCCAGCGGCAGACGCAATACGGCAACAGCACTCATTGCAGCACCTCCGGCCGTTCGACATCGACCCAGACAAATTTATTCGGATCGAGTCGGGTTTCCTGATCCAGCCGATAGGCGACCAGTTTGCCGTAGAGCACGGCGCTGTAATCCAGGCAGGCCAGATTCGGGCGAATCGGCACCGGTTTGCCGCTGCGCCAGTAGTGGCCGACGAACAACAGTGGCTCATCGACGCCGTAACGCAGCAAGGTGTTTTTTTCCGTGGACGTCAGGGGCGTCTGCGCCACTGGCTCGGGCAATGCGTCAGGTTGAAACACAATGTCTCCGTAGGTTTGCGGGTCGTCTTCCCAGAATTTGGTGCGGAAGAACGAGCGCACCAGGCCGTCGCCGCTGGTCATGGTCAGGCCATGGGGCAAGCGCATGTCGGTGCCGCGCAGCAGCCGGTCAAAGACGGTGCAGGCGAAACTGCCCGGCACGGCCGACGCCTGGAGGAAATGCTCATCGACGCAGCCATTGGAGAACAGCGAGCGCAACGGCTCGATCAGGCCCGAATCCCAGCATGCATGCACCACCCGGAAGCGGCCGGCGTCGACGAACAGTGGCAACTCGTAGAACCATTGCAGGAAGTCATGCCAGTCCCCAGGATGGTCTTCGAACTGGGTCAGGGTTTCGCCCAGCAACCGGGCATGGCGCGGCGTGTGTTCACGGACGAACTGCTTGCCGCTGCCCGGTGGCGCTGGCGTGCTCCAACCCAGCGCGTTGAATTCATGATTGCCCATGATGCACAGCGCCTGGCCGGCCTCGACCATGTCATGGACGATGTGCAGCGCCTCGCGAATTCGCGGGCCGCGATCAATGATGTCGCCCACAAACACGGCCATCCGTGATGGATGTCGCCAGACGCCGCGTTGTTTCTGGTAACCGAGCCGGTCGAGCAAGTGCTCAAGGGTCAGAGCGCAACCGTGCACGTCACCGATCAGGTCGTAGCTACGCGCGGGATCGAGCATCAGTCGCCTCCACCACCCAATCGACTGCCCCAACCGAGTTTGGTCCGGCAGACTTCATAGTAGTTGTGGTCAAGCGGATGAATCAGCCGCAGCTTCTGCGCTTTCTTGCTGATGGTGATGGTGTCGCCGGGGGCGCAGGTGAAGTGGTTCTGCCCGTCACAGGAGACTTGCGGGTAAATCTGCATATCTTTGGACACGACGATTTTCAGCTCACTGTTGCCATCGACCACAATCGGCCTGCCCGACAAGGTATGGGGGTACATCGGCACAATCACAATAGCGTCGAGCTTGGGATGCATGATCGGTCCGCCCGCCGACAGCGCGTAGGCGGTCGAACCGGTGGGCGTCGCGACGATCAGGCCGTCGGCCTTCTGGCTGCACACGAACTGGCCGTCGATGTACAGTTCGAACTCGATCATTCGCGTCGATTTGCCGGGATGCAGCACCACGTCATTGAGGGCATCGCCCTGACCGATGGCCTCGGCGTGACGGCGGACTTCGGCTTGCAGCAGAAAGCGGTTTTCCACCAGGTAGTGGCCGTCGAGCACTTCGGCGACTTTGACTTCCAGCTCGTCGGGGCGAATATCGGTCAGGAAACCGAGGCTGCCACGGTTGATGCCGAGCACCGGAATATTGTGCTTGGCCAGCGCCCTGGCGGCGCCCAGGAGGCTGCCGTCACCGCCGACCACAATCACCATGTCACACACTTCGCCGAGCATCTTGCGTGACGAGGTTTGCAGGCCATGACCGGGAAGGACTTCGGCGATGGTGTCTTCGAGGATCACGTGCAAGTGACGATCGAGCAGAAACCGTTTCAGTCGGCGGACGGTATCCAGCACCTGAGAACTGCCCAGGCGACCGATGATGCCGATATTACGAAATTGCTCCATGGGGTTCCTGCGAGGACGGCGAAAAAGACGATTATGGGCGAAAGCGCGGGATAGACAAAATCCTTTCAGCCACAAGGGTGTACTCAGGTTTAGGGCTATGCTCGCAAGATGATCCTATTTCCCGATTTGCTTTCGTTGCCCCATCAGTTGCGCCACCCCGAAGTGCGCGACCTGGCTTGGGTCATCCTCGCGCCGCCGATGCTCGTCGATACGCCGTGGCCGCAACGCCATCCGTTGGCCGGCAGCGAATGGGTGCAAGAGCCGGAGCGCCTGGAGCGCTGGCTGCGGCAACTGGACCGTGACAGCTATGACTTGCTGCACTGGCTGTCCCAGGCCCGCACCCGGCGTCTGGGTCTGTATTACGAGCGCCTGTGGCAGTACGCGGTGCGTCACGCGCCGGGGATCGAGCTGATTGCCGCCAACCTGCCGATCCGCCGTGAAGGCCACACGCTGGGCGAATTGGACATGCTGCTGCGCGACCGCGACGGCGTGCACCACCTGGAACTGGCGATCAAGCTCTATCTCGGGCCGCAAAACGGCGACGGGCATGACACTGCGCAGTGGCTCGGCCCCGGTTGTCATGATCGGCTGGACCGCAAACTGGCACACCTGGCTCAACATCAATTGCCCATTTCTGCCCGCAGCGAAAGTCGCGAAGTGCTGGCGGCCCTGGATATCCAGCAGTTCAGTGCACATTTGTGGCTCGGCGGTTACCTGCTGTATCCGTGGCCGGGACGCGCCGCGCCACCCGGCGGTGCGCATCCGCAGCATTTGCGCGGTAGCTGGCTGCATCAGAAAGACTGGGCAGACTTTGTCGTGCAGCGCCCCTTCGGTCGCTGGCAACCCCTGCCCCGCCATGCCTGGCTGGCGCCGGCGCATTATCCCGTGGAGCAGACCTGGAATGGCGAGCAATTGAGTGCGTGGCTCAATGGACTGGAGCCCTTGGCGCCCGCGCAATTGATGGTGCGCCTGGTCGAGAATGCCGAGGGGGAATGGGAGGAAGCGGAACGGTTGTTTCTGGTGGCGGATCTTTGGCCGAATGTGCCGGGTAGTGGTTGAGAGGTGTGGTGGCAGATATGACCCCTTCGCGGGCAAGCCCGCTCCTACACTGGATATGCGCCATAAGGAGATCAAATGTAGGAGCGGGCCTGCTCCTACAGGGAGGGGTAGTGTTTGTTACGCCTTTTTGTGTTGTTCGACCCATTGGCCGTAGGCGTTGATGAATTTCAGCAAAAACGGTTTGACCGACTCGGAGAGTTTTCCTGCCTCGTCGAACGCTGAACCGGCACCACTGAGGTAGGCTTCCGGCTGCTGCATGCACGGCACATCCAGAAATACCATGGACTGACGCAAGTGATGGTTGGCGCCAAACCCGCCAACAGCACCCGGCGAAACACTGATGATTGCGCCCGGCTTGCCACTCCATGCACTCTGGCCATACGGCCGCGATCCCACGTCGATGGCATTCTTCAAAGGCGCCGGCACCGAACGGTTGTATTCCGGGGTGACGAACAGCACTGCGTCGGATGAACGTACTTGTTGTCGGAAAGTGCTGTAGGCTGCCGGCGGTGAAGCACCATCGATGTCTTCGTTGTAGAGTGGCAAGTCACCAATTTCGACGATTTGAAGTTTGAGATTGGCGGGAGCAAGGTCGGCCAGCGCCAGTGCCACCTTGCGATTGATCGATGCCTTTCTCAAGCTGCCGACTATTACGGCGATCGTATAGACGTTGCTCATGGAGGATGTCTCGACTGTCCGATGGAAAGAGCTTGTAGTTATAGATGACGAATCACCCAGCGGGCTGTTGAATTTCACTGCCCCTGACTATTTTTTTCTTGCAGGAAAACTTACTTCGCCCAAGCACGGTCTACAGAACCGAAATTTGAGTGATTTATCTCCAGAGGTTCTAAACAGATGGCAGCAGTACTTGTCGGTCAGTTCCACGCAAGAGATGCGGAAGGCCGCGTTTATTCCGTGCATGAATTCCAGGAATCCACCCCGTCGGCAGACGGTTTCGGCAGCACGGAGCCCGTCACCACCTACAAACTGGCCATAGGCGACCGCGTCAAGAAGCTTGATGACAACCAGTTTCTGCTGGTTCAATCGGACGTGACGATAGTGCGCGAACCCGACACCTTTGTCGGCAGCGTGCCAGTAGCCAACGTCGCGTCATAACCCCGCGTTATGAGCAGAAGTCATATGGACGCACTTGAGTTAGGATTCAGTCACTGATTCCCTCACCTGCCGAACATGGACTTCACGCATGCGTTTACGCCACATCGAAGTGATCCACGCGCTTGTGCAGACCGGTCACCTGGGCACCGCCGCCGAATGGCTGCAGTTGCCGGTGGCCGAGGTTGAAGGCATTTTGCGCGAGGCCGAGGGTCAGTTGGGTTTCATGCTGTTTTCCAGCGTGCGCGGACGCTTGCAGGCGACCCGCGAAGCGCGGGAGCTACAAGTCGAAATCGCCCACGTCTACGAAGCGCTTGAACCCGTTCAGCGCCTGGCCGCCAGCCTCAAGCAATACCAGGCACCGCCCCTGCGCATCACCTGCACCCCGCCACTGGCCCAACGATTGTTGCCTCAGAGCATCGCCGCTCTGCGCCGACGCCTGCCCGATGCACCCTGCAGCCTGCTGAGCCACCCAACCCGCGAGATCATCAAAACCCTGTTGTTGCGCGAAAGCGATCTGGGGTTGAGCCTGCAGGATCCCGACCACGCCGACATCCATTGCCAGGTGATTGCCCAGGGCAAGCTCCAGCTCCTGGCGCCCCATGGCTGGCTGCAGCCCAAGCAGAAATACATTTCGTTGCAGGATCTGGCGGGCCAGTCGATGGTCGGCCTGGAAGGCCACGACCCGCTGAGCCCGGCACTCGAGAACAAATTACAGGCCTTGCGCCCGGCCCCGCTCGTGCATATCAGGGTGCAGACGCATCAGATGATGCGCAGCATGGTCGAGGCCGGTGAAGGCCTGGCGATTGTCGACCCGTTTACCGCCCTTGGCGCCAAATCCAGCGGACTGGATGTTTGCCCGCTGGCGCCGGCAGTGCCAGTCAGCCTCTACGCCCTGACCCTGAAAAACGGCGAACCATCCGCCGCCGTTCACGCATTGCTGGACATCATTACGGAACAAGCCGCGGCGATGCTGGCGAATTGAGCGGGTCTTCCAGCGAATTATCGAACAAGCGATACCAAAACAGCGCCACTTCGGCGGTGTTCGGATCGATCCCGCGATAGCGCAGATGATCGATCCCGCCAATCACATAACCACACCGCTCATAAAGCCGGCAGGCGCCCAGGTTGTTGTTCTGGGTTTCAAGCATGATGCCCGGCAGTTTTTTCTTGCGACTCCAGAACTGAGCCACCTCCAGCAACGCTCTGGCCACGCCATGGTGCCGCGCCGGAGCATGCACCGCCAGTTCGTCGATATGGGCAAAGCCGTTCCAGTTGGTGCTGACCACCAGATGGCCGACGGGCTCATCATCGAGATAGGCCATGAAAATCGCACTGTCGGCGGCGTCGCGAAAACTGCTGAACTCTTCAGGGTCGATGCCGTAACACTTTCGATAAGGGGTTATCGGCGTAATCGGCCATTGCTCGACCGGTTTGCCCATTTCGGCGGTGCCGTAGGCGGCGACTTCAAAGCTGAAATCACTGCCCCAGATATAGGCCGCGAAGCCGTCATCGGCAACACGCACCGAAAGGCCGGGGTATTTGGGATTAATGACAGGTTGCATACTGGGAAAGGTCCTCATTCCTTGATGCAATCGACGGTGTAGTGCCGTCCATTGCCCTCGTCTTCGTGTTGCAAGCCATGCACATCGACGACGAATCCGGGGAAACTGCTATCAAACGTGCGTGCAAATGAAAGGTAGTCGATGATTGACCGGGTCGCCTCGGTGAACCGCTCGCCCGGCATGATCAACGGAATGCCCGGCGGATACGGAACCAGCATCACCGCAGCGATCCGCCCGTCCAGCGCATCGATCGACACCGCCTCTACCTCGCCCCGCACCAAATGATCATAGGCGTCGGCCGGCTTCATGACGATTTCCGGCAGCACGGTGTACATGCGCTTGAGGTGTTTGGCCGTGGCATTGCTGCGATAGCAGGCGTGCAATTGATCGCACAAATCGCGCAAGCCCATGCCTTGATAACGCCCGACGCTCTGTTGCGCCACACAGGGCAGGCAAGTTGCCAGGCTGACGTTGGCATCGTAGCTGCGCTTGAACTCCAGCAACTCGGTCAACAGCGTGCTCCATTTGCCTTTGGTGATGCCCATCGAGAACAGCACCAGGAACGAATACAGCCCGGTCTTTTCGACCACCAACCCGCGCTCCCAGAGGAATTTACTGACCACGGCCGCCGGAATCCCGCGTTCGCTCAGCGCGCCGCCGGCGGTCAGGCCGGGCATCACCAAGGTGACTTTGATCGGATCGAGCAACACGTAATCGTCGGTCACGCCGCCAAAGCCATGCCAGTCGGCATCGGGTTGCAGCAGCCAGTCTTCGGTGACCACACGATCGATGCCTTCCACCGACGGCGGCTGCCAGATGGAAAACCACCAGTCATCCGCCGCAATGTGCTGTCGCAAATTGGCCAGGGCGCGACGAAAACTCAGGGCCTCGTCGAACATCTCCTGTAACAGGGAACGCCCGGCCGGACCTTCCATCATCGCCGAAGCCACGTCCAGCGACGCAATGATGCTGTACTGCGGCGACGTGGAGATGTGCATCATGAACGCTTCGTTGAAGCGGTCGCGGTCCAATTGACGTGCGCCGCCATCCTGAACATGAATCATCGAGGCCTGACTGAACGCTGCCAGCAACTTGTGCGTGGAATGCGTGGTGAACACCAGCGGACTGTCTTCGCTGCGGGAGGTGCCCATGCCGTAACGCCCGGCGAAAAACTCATGGAACGCCGCGTAGGCGTACCAGGCCTCGTCGAAATGCAGCACCTCGACGCTGTTGCCCAGGCTCTGCTTGATCAACTCCGCGTTGTAGCAAAGGCCGTCATAGGTCGAGTTGGTGATGACCGCTAATTTGACCTTGGGCGCGAGACCTTTGGTCAGCGGGCTGGCGTCGATCTTCGCCTGAATCGACTCGCGGCTGAATTCGCTCAACGGAATCGGGCCGATAATCCCCAGCTCGTTGCGCTCCGGGCACAAGTACAAGGGGATCGCGCCGGTCATGATGATCGAATGCAACACCGACTTGTGACAGTTGCGGTCCACCAGCACCAGATCATCGCGGGCGACCATCGAATGCCATACGATTTTGTTGGCGGTCGAGGTGCCATTAATCACGAAAAAGGTGTGATCGGCGCCGAAATTGCGTGCGGCTCGCGCTTCCGCTTCCGCCAGCGGACCGGTGTGATCGAGCAAGGAGCCCAATTCGGGCACCGACACGGATAAATCCGAACGCAGGGTGTTTTCCCCAAAAAACTGGTGAAACGCTTGCCCGACCGGGCTCTTGTGATATGCCACGCCACCGCCGTGGCCCGGCGTGTGCCAGGAATAGTTGGAATCGGCGGTGTGTTGCACCAGCGCCTTGAAAAACGGCGGCAACAGACCGTCCAGGTACTTGCGCGCCGCCCGGGCCACTTGCCGGGCCAGGAACGGCACCGTGTCTTCGAACAGATAAAGAATGCCGCGCAACTGATTGAGTTCGGCCATCGCATCGGCCGGCGCGTTTTCCAGCGTCACTTGTTCGCCGAGGGCGAAGATCGGCAGGTCCGGCGCACGCACTCGCGCCAGACCGATCAACTCGGCCATGTTTTGCAATAAATGCGAATCAGTGCTGGCGTCTTCGGCGGCAATCAACATGCAAGAGAGGCCGTGATGGGTCGATGCGACCAGCCGCCCTTCGGTGTAATCCACCGCCGAAACAATGCTGAAGCCTTCCTGCTCCAGCTCCCGGGCGATGCCCCGCACGCGATCGCCGGCGACGGTGTCGGCCTTGATGTCACGGTGGACAATCAGGACCGGGAACTTCAAATCTTTATACATGGGGCTCAGTGTCCTGAGGCGGCAGACCGTGGCCTGCCAATACCCTCAGGGTAGAGGGTTGATGCGGATGTGGCGAGTGCCGATGCCCTGAAGTGGGTCAATTGACGCACCATCATGTGGCCATCAGTTTCAATAATCAGGAGACTTACCTGTGGCGAGGGAGCTTGCTCCCGCTCGGCTGCGCAGCAGTCGTAATTCTGCTTATCTGAAAAAACAGCGAGGGCTGCTTCGCACCCCAGCGGGGCGGCGACTCCCTCGCAACAGGAAGCCCCTCATACAGGCCGGCTCCCTTACACATGAGCGCTCTGCTTCAGGCCTGCGCCTTGGCATCCGCGAGTTGCTGCCACAGCGACGGGGCGCCGGCGGCTTTCGCGATGGCTTCAAGACGTGCCACATGCTGGGCCAGGTCATCTTCGCTGGCGCGGATGATGCGGGCGCGTGTGCGGTCGGTCGGCAAGCGGCGGATTTCGGTGGCCGAGTTATCCGCACCTTCGCCGGAGCCATTACCGTCGGACGCATTACCGGCCAGCGACAGGCTGGTCTGGCCGCCGGTCATGGTCAGGTAAACGTCAGCCAGAATTTCGGAGTCGAGCAAAGCGCCGTGCAGCTCTCGACCCGAGTTGTCGACGCCATACCGTTTGCACAAGGCGTCGAGGCTGTTGCGCTGCCCCGGGTGACGTTCCCGGGCCATCATCAAGGTGTCGAGAATCGAGCAGTGTTGCGTGATGTCCGCACGATCGTGCTGGCCCATCAGGGCGAATTCGTTGTTGATGAAACCAACGTCGAACGCCGCGTTATGGATGATCAGTTGCGCGCCTTTGATGAACTCGAAGAACTCATCGGCCACTTCAGTGAAACGCGGTTTACCCACCAGAAATTCGTTGGTGATGCCGTGGACGCCGATGGCGCCTTCGTCACTCTCGCGATCCGGTTGCAGGTAAACGTGAAAATGCCGGCCGGTCAGGCGCCGACCGATCAACTCGACACAACCGATTTCGATAATCCGGTGGCCGTCGGTCACCGGCATGCCGGTGGTTTCGGTATCGAGTACTACGGATCTGGTGGCCATCAGTGCTCAGCTCTCAACGGGTCATTCGTGTAAAAACGGCGATGTTAACACGCTCGCCGGGGGTGTTTCAGGTAGACCGTGTCGCGGCATCCGCGGGCAAGCCCGCTCCTACACTTAACCAAGTTCCAATGTGGGAGCGGCGGTGCGACGATTCGACTTGCCCGCGAATGCCGCGACTCGATGCATCGGCAGAAACAGAATCAAGCCTGCTTGTAACCGCGCACTTCATCCACACCCCGGTTGGCCAACTGGTCCGCCCGTTCGTTACCGTGGTGACCGATGTGCCCCCGCACCCATTTCCACGTGACGTTGTGGCGATTGACCTGCTCATCCAGCAACTTCCACAGGTCAGCATTTTTAACCGGCTCTTTCGCCACCGTTTTCCAGCCGCGCTTCTTCCAGTTGTCCATCCATTCGTTGATGCCTTTCATCACATACTGAGAGTCGGTCACCAGCAGCACGTCGCACGAGCGCTTGAGCTCTTCGAGGCCACGAATCGCGCCCATCAGCTCCATGCGGTTGTTGGTGGTGTTGGCTTCGCCGCCCCACAGTTCCTTTTCAACGCCTTTGCACACCAGTAGTGCGCCCCAGCCGCCAGGGCCAGGGTTGCCTTTGCAGGCGCCGTCGGTAAAGAGTTCTACGCTATCGCTCATGCCAATCTATCCAGAAAATGCGGTGGCTCGACGATCAGAGATCGACGATGCCCGAGGCCAGGACTGACCCGACCGGGAATATTAAAAAGGTATTACGGGTCGATGCGGCGACGATTGACCTTGGCCATCGGCAAGGGAATCAGCTTGCCCATCGGTTCGCGCCGTTCCTGACGAAGTGGACGCAGGCCCACCACGATCTTGCGTGCCACCAACAAATAGAAACCGCCGCCCGACAGTTGCCAGTCACCGGCCTTGCGCTCCCAACCGGCCAGACGGGCCTGCCAGGCGGGTGAAGCAAGCGGCGGACGATAGCACCCGAAGCGGCGTTTCTCCAGCGCGAAACCCAGCAGGTTCAGCCAGTCGGCGACGCGCGACGGGGAGATGCAACGCGCCTTGCGCATGGCGTCATGGGCGAACACATGGCGCAAGCCCCAAGTGCTCCACGGATTGATGCCGATGATCAACAAATGCCCGCCGGGCCGCACGCTGCTCGCCGCTTCACGCAGCAATCCATGGGGCGACAGGCAAAAATCCAGCCCATGCTGCAACACCACTACGTCAGCGGCGTGCTCGCTCAATGGCCAGGCCTGTTCTTCACAAACGATTTCGACACCGGGCAACGGCGCCCCGAGCCGCACATTGCGCTGCACTTGGGGCGCCGACGGCGGCGTCTGGGCCGACGGACCGTAATGCACCAGATAACCACCGAAGAAGCGCCCCAACTCGTCTTCGAGCATGCGTCTTTCTTCATCCAGCAAAAATTGCCCGATTGGGCCGGACAGCCATTCACGGGCCGCGCTGATCAATGCCAGCCACTCGGGATCAGCCTGAGCGAACGCTTTTTCGGTCATTGCATTCTCCAACGCGCCAGGAAGTTCTAAGATGCGCCATTGTTTTCCGCTTGGCGAATTCGACGATGATACAGATCAGTGCCCTGCCCGCCTTCACCGACAACTACATCTGGTTGTTACAAGACCACCGCACCCAGCGCTGCGCCGTGGTCGATCCGGGTGATGCCGCCCCCGTGCAAGCCTGGCTTGCGGCGCATCCGGGTTGGGTATTGAGCGATATTCTGATCACTCATCACCACCATGACCACGTCGGTGGCGTCGAGCGGCTGAAAAAAGCGACCGACGCGAAGGTCTATGGCCCCGCCAGCGAAACCATCCCGGGCCGGGACGTGGCGCTCAAGGACAACGACCGTATCAGCGTGCTGGGCTGGGACTTCGATGTTTTCGCCGTCCCTGGTCATACCCTGGGGCACATTGCCTATTACCATCATGGCCTGTTGTTCTGCGGTGACACCCTGTTTGCCGCCGGTTGCGGACGGTTGTTCGAAGGCACGCCTGAACAAATGCACACCTCGCTGACACGCCTGGCCACATTACCGGAAGACACGCTGGTGTATTGCACCCACGAATACACCCTGAGCAACCTGAAATTTGCTGCCGCAGTGGAGCCTGAAAATCCGGACATCGCCGCTCGCCTGGCCAAAGTAACCCAGCAACGTGAAGCCGGGATCATGACCTTGCCGTCGACGCTCGCCCTGGAAAAGCTCACCAACCCGTTTTTACGTGTTTCTGAAACATCTGTTAAAGAAAAAGTGGACGAACGGAACGGCCCCGATAACCGGGCACCGAGTAAGGTTTTTTCTGCTTTACGGGCTTGGAAAGATACGTTCTAAGCCGTCTTCCTTTTGTAATGAAAATACTGAATGGTTGACCGCAGGGGGTGCGCTTTCTAGAATCGACCGACATTTTTGCCCGGAACTTACTTCCAGCCAATGTCGTCATCTATTAGTAAAGTCATCAATACAGACGCATTGACCCGCTTGGCTCAAGCCATAGCGGTGGCTGTGTCCGCCACTCTGGCGGGTTGTTCCAGCCATGTGCCGCAGACCGACGCGACACATACCCCGAATATCGCCGCCCGCGCCAAACAGAAACCCATTTGGCTCAGTGAAAAACCAAGCCCGCTTGCTGCACAGGACGTCTGGGAGCGCATGCGCCTGGGCTTCCAGTTGCAGGACGGCCTGGGCGTCAACCCGCGCATCGAGCAACAGCGACTGTGGTTCGCCAGTAACCCGTCCTTCCTCGAAAACGCCGGCGAGCGCGGCAGCCTGTACATTCACTACATCATCGAACGCCTTGAAGAACGCAACATGCCGCTGGAACTGGCGTTGCTGCCGGTGATTGAAAGCTCCTACAACCCGATGGCCTATTCCCGGGCCAACGCGGTGGGTCTTTGGCAATTCATCCCTTCCACGGGCCGGTACTACAACCTGCGCCAGACCCGTGCCTATGATGGCCGACGCGACATTACTGCATCGACCACCGCGGCCCTGGATTACCTGACCCGCCTGCACGACATGTTCAACGGTGACTGGATGCTCGCCCTCGCCGCCTACAACGCCGGCGAAGGCACAGTCAGCCGCGCTATCGAGCGCAACGAAAGGCTCGGCCTGCCTACCGATTACTGGAACCTGCCACTGCCGTCGGAAACACAGGCCTACGTGCCCAAGCTGCTGGCCTTGTCGCAAGTGGTAATGGCACCCGAAGCCTACGGCGTGAACCTCAGCCCGATCGCCAACGAGCCGTACTTCAAGGTCGTCGAAATCAACCAGCGCATGGACCTGTCCACGGTTGCCGCGGTGGCCAACATCGACGAAGACGAACTGTTCCAGCTCAACCCGGCGTTCAAACAGCGCACTACCCTCGACGGCCCCCAGCATCTGCTGGTGCCAACGTCCAAAGCACAGTTGTTGACCACCAGCCTGTCGACCATGCGTCCGGAAGAGTTGATCAGCAAGAAGCCACTCAGACCAGTCTTCGAAGGCGCAGACGACTCTCAAATCGCCAGCGTCAAGCGCACTTACCGGGTCAAACGCGGCGACAGCCTCGGCACCATCGCCAAGGCCAATGACGTCGACGTCAAAGACCTGCAACGCTGGAACAAGCTGACCGGCAAGAACCTCAAGTCGGGTCAGAAGCTGGTGATCCACGACACCACCAAGCGCGGTAGTGGTCGTGTCAACACGGTCGTGGCCGCCAACAGTAAAGCCGACAAAAAGAAGCCACAGACCCAATACAAGGTTCAGCAAGGCGACTCGTTGTACATGGTCGCCAAGCGTTTCAATGTCGAGATGCAGCATCTCAAGCGCTGGAACCCGCGTGTCGGCAAGGCGCTGAAGCCTGGGCAGGTGCTGACGGTATCTTCGCCACATTAAAAGGAGCCCCTGATTTCAGGGATTTTTTTCGCTTGGAGCTTACCCAAAACCCTTGTGGCAGCTGGCGAAGCCTGCTGCTACGAGGGCCGCACAAGTTCAATTAACAGCGCATTACCCGCCTGTCTTTTTCCTGTCGATACAAGCTGTTACTGTACGGACCACAAAGCCCAAGCCGCCTGGATCGGATCTCTGACTTGAAGCGTCCCCTCCTTCTGCTCCTGATCAGCCTGGCCTTGAGCTCTCCCGCAAGCGCGACGATCAGCGAAAGCCACGGTTATGCGCAGTTCGGCACGCTCAAGTACCCGGCCCGATTTACCCACTTCGACTGGGTCAACCCGCAAGCGCCCAAGGGCGGTACCTTGCGGGTGATGGCGTTTGGCACCTTCGATACGCTCAATCCTTATACCTTCAAGGGCTCAAGCCCGGTCTCGACGCCGAATTTCCTGCAATACGGGATCAATGAGCTGAACGAGCCGCTGATGGTCGGCACCGGCCTGTACGCGCCGTCCGGCGACGAGCCGACCTCCAGTTATGGTCTGATCGCCCAGTCGGTGGAATACAGTGAGGACCGCAGTTGGGTGGTGTTCAACCTGCGCCCCGAAGCGCGGTTCCACGATGGTTCGCCGATTACTGCGAAGGACGTCGCGTTCTCCTACCGCCTGTTGCTCAAGGTAGGTCATCCGCAGTACCGGACCAATCTTCAGGAAGTAGCGCGGGTCGATATTCTCAACCCGCACCGAGTTCGTTTCATCTTCAAGCGCACCGGCAACCCGTTATTGATCCTGCGCCTGGGCGAATTGCCGGTCATGTCTGCGCGGTACTGGAAAGGTCGCGATTTCAAGGCAACCACCTTCGAGCCACCCTTGGGCAGCGGGCCGTATCGCATCACCTCAGTGACGCCCGGGCGGCAGGTTGTTTTTGAGCGGGTCAAGGACTACTGGGGCAAGGATCTGCCGGTCAATCGCGGCAAGTACAACGTTGATCGCATGGAGGTCGAGTTTTACCGTGACAGCGATGTCGCCTTCGAGGCGTTCAAGGCCGGCGAGTTCGACGTTTACATCGAGCATCAAGCCAAGAACTGGGACAACGGCTACAACTTCCCGGCGGCCCGTCGCGGCGACGTGATCAAAGCGCAGATCCCGCATCAAATCCCGACCCAAAGCCAGGGCCTGTTCATGAACACCCGGCGCCCGACCTTCGCCGAGACCAAAGTCCGCGAAGCCCTGGGGCTGATGTTCGACTTCGAGTGGACCAACCGCACGCTGTTCAGCGGCGCCTACAAGCGCACCCTGAGTTACTACCCCAACAGCGAATTCTCGGCCACCAGCCTGCCGGTCGGTCATGAATGGCTGATGCTCAAGCCGTATCGCGAACAGTTGCCCGCCAAACTCTTCACCGAGCCGTTCAGCCTGCCGCAAACCGACGGCCGCGGCATTCCAAGGGAAACCCTGCGAAAGGCCCTTGGACTGCTTGCCGAGGCCGGCTGGAAGCTCAATGGCCAACGCGTACAGAACGCTGTCGGCCAACCGCTGCGATTCGAGATCCTGCTGGTCAACCCGAACCTGGAACGCATCCTCCAACCCTACGTCGAGAACCTCGCCAGCATTGGTATCGACGCGCGGCTGCGCACCGTCGACCGCGCCCAGTACAAACAGCGCCTCGATCAGTTCGACTTCGACATGATTTTGATGACCCTCAACCAGACCCTCAGCCCGGGACTGGAGCAGTGGCAGTATTTCCATTCCAGCCAGGTCGGGATCAAGGGCAGTAAAAACTACGCCGGTATCGCCAACCCGGTGGTCGATCATTTACTAGAACAACTGCTATCCGCCCAGAGCCGCGACGAACAAGTCGCCGCCGGCAAAGCCCTCGACCGCGTGTTGCTGTGGCAGCACTACAGCATTCCGAACTGGTACCTCAATTATCACCGCCTGGCCTACCGCAACCGGTTCGCCTTTGTCACCACGCCGCCCTACACCCTGGGCCTGAGCGCGTGGTGGCTGAAGTCTTCGGAGAAAGATCGATGAAACCCGTACGCGTCCTGCTGTTGCAGGCCAGCGGTCTGCTGTTCGCCGGGCTGGCCTGTGCCGCCCCGCAACACGCTCTGACCCTCTACAACGAACCGCCAAAGTACCCGGCGGACTTTAAACATTTCGACTATGTGAACCCGGATTCGCCCAAGGGCGGGATCTTTCGTCAGGCCGGTTTCGGTGGCTTCGACAGCCTCAATCCGTTTATCAGCAAGGGCGTTCCGGCCGACGACATAGGCATAATTTACGACACTCTCGCCAGACAAGGACTGGACGAGCCGTTCACCGAATATGGCCTGGTGGCCGGCCAGATCGAGAAAGCCCCGGACAACAGCTGGGTGCGTTTCTACTTGCGCCCTGAAGCGCGTTTCCATGATGGCCATCCGATCCGCGCTGAAGACGTGGTGTTCAGCTTCCAGATGCTGACCAAGGACGGCGCGCCGCTCTATCGCGGTTACTACAACGACGTCGAGGAAGCGGTCGCCGAGGACCCGCTGACCGTGCTGTTCAAGTTCAAGCACTCCAACAACCGTGAGTTGCCGCTGATCCTCGGCCAGTTGCCGGTGTTGCCCAAGCATTGGTGGGCCAACCGCGATTTCAACAAAGGCAACCTGGAGATGCCGCTGGGCAGTGGCCCATACAAAGTCAGTCAAGTGAAGGCCGGGCGTTCGATTCGCTATGAGCGGGTCAAGGATTACTGGGGCAAGGACTTGCCGGTCAATCGCGGGTTCTACAACTTCGACGTGATGACCACCGATTACTACCGCGACAACACCGTGGCGCTCGAAGCGTTCAAGGCCGGGCAGTTCGATTACTGGCTGGAGATGACCGCGAAGAACTGGGCAAACGCTTACAACGTCCCAGCCGTCACCGAAGGCCGCTTGATCAAGGAACAGATCCCCAACGGCAACACCACCGGCATGCAGGGTTTTGTGTTCAACCTGCGTCGCCCGTTGTTCCAGGACGTGCGGGTGCGTGAGGCCCTGACGTTGCTGCTGGACTTTGAATGGACCAACAAGCAACTGTTCAACAGCGCCTACGCGCGCACCCGCAGCTATTTCGAGAACTCGGAAATGGCCGCTACCGGCCTGCCGGATGCCGATCAACTGGCGATCCTCGATCCGTTCCGCGGCAAGATCCCTGAGCAGGTGTTCAGCGAGGCGTTCCAGAACCCGGTGACCGACGCCAGCGGCATGATTCGCGACCACCAGCGTAAAGCCTATCAACTGCTGCAAGAGGCCGGCTGGCGGATCGTCGATGACAAAATGGTCGATGCCACCGGCAAACCGGTGACCATCGAGTTTCTGTTGGCCCAGACCGAATTCGAGCGGGTACTCCTGCCGTTCAAGCGCAACCTCAGCGACTTGGGGATCGACCTGGTGATCCGCCGGGTCGACGTCTCGCAGTACATCAACCGCGTGCGCTCACGGGATTTCGACATGATCGTCGGCAGCTTCCCGCAGTCCAGTTCCCCTGGCAACGAACAGCGCGAATTCTGGATGTCGGCCGCCGCCGACAAACCCGGCAGCCGCAATTCCATGGGCCTGAAAGACCCGGTAGTAGACCAACTGGTCGAGCAACTGATCAACGCCGATTCGCGCAAAAGCCTGGTGGCGCATGCCCGTGCACTGGACCGCGTGCTGCAATGGGGTTATTACGTGATCCCCAACTGGCACATCAAGACCTGGCGCGTGGCGTACTGGAACCACATCGGCCATCCGAAAATCTCACCCCTGTACGACATCGGCACAAACACGTGGTGGATCAAGCCAGACGCGAAACCTGCGATAGAAGTCGAAACCATACTGCAAGCCTCCCCTGCGGCCACGGAGTAATCAGATGCTGGCGTATATTTTTCGGCGACTGCTACTGATCATTCCGACCTTGTTCGGCATTTTGCTGATCAACTTCGTGATCATCCAGGCCGCTCCCGGCGGCCCGGTAGAGCAAATGATCGCCAAGCTCGAAGGCTTCGAAGGCGCCACCAGCCGCATCGCCGGTGGTGGTGCCGAAGTGTCGGTGGCCGGCTCCGCCTATCGCGGCGCCCAAGGCCTGGACCCGGCGCTGGTCAAGGAAATCGAGCACATGTACGGCTTCGACAAGTCGGCACCGGAACGCTTGTGGATCATGGTGAAGAACTATGCGTCTCTGGATTTCGGCGACAGCTTCTTTCGCGATGCCAAGGTCATCGACCTGATCAAGGAAAAGATGCCGGTGTCGATCTCCCTCGGGTTGTGGAGCACGCTGATCATGTACCTGGTGTCGATCCCGCTGGGGATCGCCAAGGCCACGCGACACGGCAGCCACTTCGATGTCTGGACCAGTTCGGCGATCATCGTCGGCTACGCGATCCCGGCGTTCCTGTTTGCGATCCTGCTGATCGTGGTGTTCGCCGGCGGCAGCTATTTTGACTGGTTCCCGTTGCGCGGGCTGACGTCGAATAATTTCGATGAGTTGAGCATGGGCGGCAAAATCCTCGATTACTTCTGGCACCTGGCCTTGCCGGTGACGGCGCTGGTGATCGGCAACTTCGCGACCATGACCCTGCTGACCAAAAACAGCTTCCTCGATGAAATCAACAAACAGTACGTGGTCACCGCCAAGGCCAAGGGCCTGACCCGTCATCGTGTGCTTTACGGCCACGTGTTCCGCAACGCCATGTTGCTGGTGATCGCCGGGTTTCCGTCAGCGTTCATCGGGATCTTCTTTACCGGATCGTTGCTGGTGGAAGTAATTTTCTCCCTCGACGGCCTCGGCTTGATGAGCTTTGAATCCGCGATCAACCGCGATTACCCGGTGGTGTTTGGCACGCTGTTTATCTTCACCTTGCTGGGCCTGGTGGTGAAACTGATCGGCGACCTCACCTACACCTTTGTCGATCCGCGCATCGACTTCGAAAGCCGGGAGCATTGAGATGAACCTGTCCCCGCTCAATCGACGCCGATTTGAACTGTTCAAGGCCAACAAACGTGGCTGGTGGTCGCTGTGGCTGTTTCTGCTGTTGTTCGGCCTGAGCCTTGGCGCCGAACTGATCGCCAACGACAAACCGCTGGTGGTGCATTACGACAACAGCTGGTACTTCCCTGCTCTCAAGCGCTACCCGGAAACCACTTTCGGCGGCGAATTCCCGCTGGAAGCCAATTACAAGAGCCCGTACATCCGCGAACTGCTCAAGGCCAAAGACGCCTGGGTGCTGTGGGCGCCGATTCCCTACAGCTATCAGAGCATCAACTACGACCTGAAAGTCCCGGCCCCGGCGCCACCGTCGACGGAAAACCTGCTCGGCACTGACGATCAGGGGCGCGACGTGCTGGCGCGGGTGATTTACGGCTTCCGGATCTCGGTGCTGTTTGCCCTGACCCTGACCATTCTCAGCTCGATCATCGGCGTGATTGCCGGGGCCTTGCAGGGTTTTTATGGCGGCTGGGTGGACCTGGCCGGGCAGCGTTTCCTGGAAATCTGGTCCGGCTTGCCGGTGCTGTACCTGCTGATCATCCTGGCCAGCTTCGTGCAACCAAACTTCTGGTGGTTGCTGGGGATCATGCTGCTGTTTTCGTGGATGAGCCTGGTGGACGTGGTGCGCGCCGAGTTCCTGCGTGGCCGCAACCTTGAGTATGTGCGTGCGGCGCGGGCGCTTGGGATGCAGAACGGTGCGATCATGTTCCGCCACATCCTGCCCAACGCCATGGTCTCGACCATGACGTTCATGCCGTTCATCCTGACCGGCGCCATCGGCACCCTGACCGCACTGGATTTCCTCGGTTTCGGCTTGCCACCCGGCGCGCCGTCGCTGGGTGAATTGGTGGCCCAGGGTAAATCCAACCTGCAAGCCCCATGGCTCGGCATCAGCGCGTTTGCGGTGCTGGCGATCATGTTGAGTTTGCTGGTGTTTATCGGCGAGTCCGCTCGCGATGCCTTCGACCCGAGGAAGTGAAATGAATCAGGACAATCTGATCGAAGTGCGCGACCTGTCCGTCGAGTTTGGCGTTGGCGAGCGCGTGCAACGGGTGGTCGAGGGCGTGAGCTTTGATATCCGCCGTGGCGAAACCCTGGCGTTGGTCGGTGAAAGCGGCTCGGGCAAGTCGGTTACAGCCCACTCGATCCTGCGCCTGCTGCCCTACCCGATCGCACGGCATCCGTCCGGCACCATTGAGTACGCGGGGAAAAACCTGCTGGACATGGGAGAGAGGTCCATCCGCCACATCCGCGGTAACCGGATCGCGATGATCTTCCAGGAGCCGATGACCTCGCTCAACCCGCTGCACTCCATCGAAAAGCAGATCAACGAAGTGCTGGGCATTCACAAAGGCCTTATCGGCAAAGTGGCGACCAAACGCACGTTGGAACTGCTGGAAATGGTCGGCATTCCCGAGCCGGAAAAACGCCTGAAAGCCCTGCCCCACGAATTGTCTGGCGGCCAGCGTCAGCGGGTAATGATCGCCATGGCCCTGGCCAATGAGCCGGAATTGCTGATCGCCGACGAACCGACCACGGCGCTGGACGTGACCGTTCAGCTGAAAATCCTCGAATTGCTCAAGGAATTACAGGCCCGGTTGGGCATGGCGCTGCTGCTGATCAGCCACGATTTGAACCTAGTGCGAAGAATTGCGCATCGCGTATGTGTCATGCAGCGTGGTTGCATCGTCGAACAGGCATCGTGCGAAGAGTTGTTCCGCGCGCCGCAGCATCCGTACACTCGGGAATTGCTGGCAGCGGAGCCCAGCGGCAAGCCGGCGACCAATGTTATCGGACCGCCATTGCTGCAAGTCGAAGACCTGAAAGTCTGGTTCCCGATCAAGAAAGGCCTGCTGAAAAAGACCGTTGACCACATCAAAGCAGTGGACGGGATCAATTTCAGCCTGCCGCAGGGGCAGACCCTGGGGATTGTGGGTGAAAGCGGCTCCGGCAAATCGACGCTCGGCCTGGCGATTTTGCGGCTGATCGGCAGCAAGGGCGCAATCCGTTTTGAAGGCAAGCAGCTAGACTGCCTGACGCAGAACGAGGTTCGGCCATTGCGGCGGGAGATGCAGGTGGTGTTTCAGGACCCGTTTGGCAGCCTGAGCCCACGGATGTGCGTGAGCCAGATCGTTGGCGAAGGCCTGCGGATCCACAAAATGGGCACCGAAGCGGAACAGGAACAAGCGATTATTGCGGCACTCAAGGAGGTAGGTCTGGACCCGGAAACCCGGCACCGCTACCCCCACGAATTTTCCGGCGGGCAACGGCAGAGAATCGCCATTGCCCGGGCATTAGTGTTAAAACCGGCGTTGATTTTGCTGGACGAGCCGACGTCGGCCCTCGACCGCACCGTACAACGCCAAGTGGTGGAGCTGCTGCGGTCACTGCAAACCAAGTACAACCTGACGTATTTGTTTATCAGCCATGACCTGGCTGTCGTCAAAGCGTTGAGCCACCAGCTGATGGTGGTCAAGCAGGGCCAAGTGGTCGAACAGGGAGACGCGCAAAGTATCTTTGCCGCCCCCAAACATCCGTATACACAGCAGTTGCTGGAAGCCGCTTTCCTGGCACCAGCCACTGCGTAATAACCTGAAAGAGAGGAGCAACACATGGGTTTTCTCGCCGGTAAGCGCGTACTGATCGTCGGTGTCGCCAGCAAGCTGTCCATCGCATCCGGCATCGCTGCCGCCATGCATCGCGAGGGCGCTGAGCTTGCCTTCACTTATCAGAACGACAAACTCAAGGGTCGTGTCGAAGAGTTCGCCCAGAGCTGGGGTTCCAACCCTGACCTGTGCTTCCCGTGCGACGTGGCCAGCGATGAAGAAATCGCCAAGGTCTTCGTTGAGCTGGGCAAGAAGTGGGATGGCCTGGATTGCATCGTGCACTCCGTCGGCTTCGCCCCGGGCGACCAACTGGACGGCGACTTCACCGAAGCCACCACCCGTGAAGGTTTCCGCATCGCTCATGACATCAGCGCCTACAGCTTCGTGGCCCTGGCCAAAGCCGGTCGCGAAATGATGAAAGGCCGCAACGGCAGCCTGCTGACCCTGTCGTACCTGGGCGCCGAGCGCACCATGCCAAACTACAACGTGATGGGCATGGCCAAGGCTTCGCTGGAAGCTGGCGTGCGTTACCTGGCCGGCTCCCTGGGCCCGGACGGCACCCGCGTCAACTGCGTATCGGCTGGCCCGATTCGCACCCTCGCCGCTTCCGGCATCAAGAACTTCCGCAAGATGCTGGCCGCCAACGAAGCGCAAACCCCGCTGCGTCGCAACGTCACCATCGACGAAGTCGGCAACGCCGGCGCCTTCCTGTGCTCGGACCTGGCGTCCGGCATCAGCGGCGAAATCATGTACGTAGACGGTGGTTTCAACACCACTGCGATGGGTAGTCTGGAAGAGTAATCTTGCGCTGACCCGAAAAAAACCGCCTGTTCAGGCGGTTTTTTTGTGCCTGCCCCCCACTGCTTAATGGAGTATTTATAGCACTTCTAACATGGAGGATAAGTTAACTTACCACTGCAGTTTGCAAGGTTTTTCACGTCCGGCTGATAAATTCGAAACACCCCAGACTTAGTATTATTGATCTCCCTCGTATGAAAGCTATTGGGATCTTCTGGATGTGTACCGCCTGACAGGCACGTTACATTTAGCTCACAGGTTGGAAATGGGCGCATTCCATCCGTAGGGGGTATATGCGTGATTGGCGTTACATTAAGCGTGCATTTACTCAAATTAGGATTTTTTGCCCATGCATCATCACAAATATCCGCCTGAGCTTGACCTGACAGATGCAAAAAACCAAAACCAATGATGATCAATGCGGATTTTTTTATGGCTTGCATAATCTTCTCCTCTGCACATCTAAGTACCAAACGATTGATAGTCAAGAAGCAGAACAATGTGCAAACCATATACGACAGACTCCGACCATATGATCAGAACACCACGATGACCTCATCGCGCCTTAACTTATTAGGCAGTTTTCAAGTCGCAGCTATTGACTTGTCTGCCTTAGACAATTCTCCAGAATGAACATCAAGTTCACAACTGTCACTTCTGACAGCAAACATCATTGAATGGCTATAAAAAACTATTTCTAATCGCGCAACCTTATTAATGCCAAATTCCCGCTTGGAAAAGTCACCTCTTGCGAACAAAACTCTGCTACTTGACTAAGCTCTGACTTTCTTTTCCGATAGGTTCCTGCTCATGCCACTCAGCCCTTTCCATCTGGCCATTCCAGTGTACGACCTGCCCGCCGCCCGGTATTTTTACCGTGAAGTGTTCGGTCTGGAAGAAGGTCGCTCCAGCGACCACTGGGTCGATTTCAATTTTTTCGGCCATCAGCTGGTGATTCACCTGGCGCCGAAAAATGCCTCCCAAGAAGCAGCGCACACCAATGCCGTAGACGGCCATAACGTGCCTGTTCCGCATTTCGGCGTGGTCTTGAGCATGAGTGAGTGGGAGGCCCTGGCGCAGCGCCTGACCGCCCTCGGCACGTCGTTCGTGATCGAACCGGGCATACGCTTTCAGGGGCTGGTGGGCGAGCAAGCGACGATGTTCCTGTTCGATCCGTGCGGCAATGCACTGGAATTCAAAGCCTTTAAAGACATCAGTCAGTTGTTTGCCAAGTGAACGCGTCCGCCTCGGCCAGCAGCCCTTCGATCGAGCCGTGACTCAGGGGGTCATATTCGATCTGGCCGAGACTGAAACGCAGGTCGTTCGCGCGATGGGCCGCGGTATTGCGCTCGGCAAGTATTTCTTCGAGCCGGGCCTTGATCGCGGCGAGTTCGACCGGACCTGAACCTGTAAACAGCGCGACAAATTTATCGCTGCCCAGTCGGCCAATGACATCGTTTTCGCGAAAGGCGATGCGCAGCACGTCAGCGAAGACTTTCAGCGCTTTGTCGCTCGCTGCCCGGCCATACAGGTAGTGCGTGCGTTTGAAATCATCGAGATTGAACAACAATAACGTGGCCGGTATCTCCAGCCGCTGACAGGCGTCCAGGCCTTGTTCGGCCAGCGTGGCGAACCCGTGACGGTTGGGAAGCAGGGTCAACTCGTCCATGCTCGCCATCTGCACGCCCAACAGTTCGTGCTCGGCCTTGCGCGCCAGGTCACGCAGCCATTCGCGCTCTTCCTGCGGGGATCGTAAAGGAACGGCCCCAGCACCTGGTTTGACCGGCTTGCCTGGGATTAGCATGACTCACTCCCTCAACGGACATGATCTTTAGAGTCGGTCATACCCGCATTGACTCCGCGTTAACGGACCGCCGGTCAACTGCCCACCAGCGGACAGGGCCCTCCCGCCTCCGCCCACAGCTTGAATTGCGTGACGAAGACGTCGTGAGGCACCGGCACCGGCGCCCTGCCCTCTCCGGGATTCCAGCCCCACAGCACCAACTTGTCGTCGCTGACATGCTTGATCAGGGCGGCGAAATCACGGTCGCCATTGCTGGAGCGGTCCTTGATCATCGTGCATAACTGGTCGGCTGGCAGACCGATCCAGGCCATTTTGTGCGCCGCGGGTGGCAAGCTCCAGTGCGGCGCTCCCGGTGGCGTATGTGGCCCGTAACTGGCCGGCGGATTGGACTCGGCGTGACACGTCACGCACGGCGACCCGGCCGCGCCCTTGCCATCCATCCCGCGCACCACGTTCATGGCATGAGGAATTCCGGCGTCGAATTGCAGCGGCGAATCGCCCGGAATATGGCAGTTCTGGCAACGCGGGCTTTGAAACACCTTCTGCACCGTTTCGAAGGCTTTTATCGCTTCCTTGTCGTCAGCAAACAGGTCCTCGGCGTAGCCTGCCAGGCCGATCAACAGCACCGCGCCCAGCATCAGATGTCGTTTCATGTCACACCCCCGACAGTTGCAGCGGTAGCTCACGCAAGCGCTGCCCGGTCAGGGCGAACACGGCGTTGGCGACCGCCGGCGCAGTAGGCGGAACACCGGTCTCGCCAATGCCGCCGGGCTTGTCGCTGCTCGGCAGGATATGCACTTCGACCACCGGCATTTCGTTCAACCGCAGCACCTGATAATCGTGGAAATTGGACTGCACCACCTGCCCGCCCCTTATGGTCAGTTTGCTGTGCAAAGCGAAGCTGAGGCCGAAGGTGATGCACGATTCCATCTGCGCGACGATGCTCTGCGGGTTGACCGCAATTCCGCAATCCACGGCGCACACCACCCGGTGCACGCGGATTTTCAGATTGTCCTGGGACACTTCAGCGACCTGCGCCACATAGCTGCCGAACGACTCGTGTACCGCCACGCCCAACGCGTGACCGTCGGGCAATGGTGCGCCCCAGTTGGCTTTCTCGACCGCCAGATTGAGCACGCCCAAGTGGCGCGGGTGGTTCTTGAGCAAGATTCGTCGGTATTCCACCGGATCCTTGCCGGCCGCCTCGGCCATTTCATCGATCAATGACTCCATGACGAATGCCGTGTGAGTGTGCCCGTCCGAGCGAAACCACAACACGGCGATGCCGGTTTTCGGTGAGTGCAGTTCCACCTGGTGATTGGCCAGGTCTTCGATGTATGGGCTATCGGCGACGCCTTCGACCGAGGTCTTGTCGACACCACCCTTGACCATGCTCGCCTCCAGCATCGTGTCGGCCATAATCGACTGCCCGACCAGCACATGCTTCCAGGCCACCGGCAAACCATCGGCATCCAGCCCGATATTGGCCTGATGCAGGAACATCGAACGGTAGTAACCGCCGCGGATGTCGTCCTCACGGGACCACACGGTTTTCACCGGCGCACCCGCTGCCTTGGCGACCTGCACCGCTTCAGCGACAAAATCGGAAGTCGGATTGGCCCGGCGACCAAAACCACCGCCGAGAAACTCAGTATGAATCTCCACCTGTTCGGGTTTTAGCCCGGTAATTTTTCCGGCGATCATTTGATCCAGCGTCTGAAACTGGGTGCCGGTCCAGATCTCGCATTTGTCCTTACTGATTTTCACCGTGCAATTGAGCGGTTCCATGGGCGCATGGGCCAGGTACGGCACGCTGTATTCGACGTTGATCTTCTTCGTTGCTTTGCCCAGTGCGGCAGTTGCATCGCCCGCCTTACTGGCCGAAATACCTGGCGTGGCGGCGAATTTGCGGAAACTCTCCAGCAGTTTCTGGCTGTCCAGGCTGGTGTTCGGCCCCAAGTCCCAATCGACTTTCAGCGCATCGCGCCCCAGCTTTGCCGCCCAGAAATGATCGGCAATCACCGCAACGCCCGTGGGCACTTGCACCACTTTATGCACGCCCGGCACCGCCAGCGCTTCGGCGCCTTCGAACGATTTGACGCTACCACCGAAAACGGGCGGCCGGGCAACCATAGCGGTCATCAAACCGTTGAACTGCACGTCCATACCGAACTTGGCCTGGCCCGTAATTTTCTCCGGCGTGTCCAGGCGTTTGGTGGGTTTACCGATGATCTTCCAGTCCTTGGCCTCCTTGAACTTGATCGAGGCCGGATCCGGCACCGGCAGCTGGCCGGCGTCATCAGCCAGCTCGCCATAGGTGGCGCGCTGGTCGCCCGCGATGACCACGCCTGATTCGGTGCGAATCTGCGAAGGCGCAACATCAAACCGCTTGGCTGCCGCTTCGACCAACATCAGGCGTGCTGCCGCACCCGCCTGGCGGTAGCGGTCGAACTCCATCCAGGTCGAGGTCGAGCCCCCGGTGATCTGCATGCCGCCAAAACCGGCCATCCCGTACTCAGCGGCCGAGGCCGGTGAGTGTTCGACGCGGATTTTCGACCAGTCAGCGTCCAGTTCTTCGGCGATCAACATGGTCAGGCCGGTCCAGATGCCCTGGCCCATTTCCGAATGGCCGAGCAGCACGGTGACGCTGTTGTCGTTGCCGATCCGCAGGAAGGCATTGGGCGCAAAAATGTTGCCTTGATTCTCCGCGCCCAAGGCAAAGCGATGGGCACCGGGGATGACAAACGCCACCACCAGACCACTGCCCAACAGGGCGCTGCCCTTGAGAAAACCACGGCGCGACAACGGGTTGATGCTGTTCATGGTTTCAGACTCCCTGAACGTCAACCCATCTCGGCGGCACGTTTGACCGCCGCGCGAATCCTTGGGTAGGTGCCGCAGCGGCAGATGTTGCCGGAGAGCGCCTGATCGATGTCGCTGTCGGTGGGTTGGGGAATCTTCGCCAGCAACGCGGCGGCGGACATGATTTGCCCGGACTGGCAGTAACCGCACTGCACCACATCGAGTTCGACCCAGGCTTGTTGCACCGGGTGCGAACCGTTGGTGGACAGGCCTTCGATGGTGAGGATTTTCTGTCCGTGGGACACGGCTGTAGCGGGTGTGATGCAGGAACGCAACGGCGCGCCGTCGACGTGCACGGTGCAGGCGCCGCACTGGGCCATGCCGCAGCCGAATTTGGTGCCGGTGAGGTGCACAACATCGCGTAGCACCCAGAGCAGCGGCATGTCCGCCGGGACATCGAGCTCCTGATCCTTGCCATTGATGTTGAGGGTCAGCATTGTGATTGACCTCAGACTCATGGTGTTCTGAAGGGCGTCGCTGTGACAATCAACTGCCTACGCGTGCCTTGGGGTTATCCCTTCAGCTAAGCGCAAAATGCCGGGCGAGATCGGTTCATCGACCACCGGTCACCCCTTGAAGACCAACGTGATGGCTTCGTAGGGTGGCCTGGGGGCACTAGACCCTTGGCGTGAACAGGATCGTCGTGTAGCGCGTCAGGAACAGGCCGAACGCCGCGCACCACAGCAGCGCCGAAAGTCCCAGCCCTACCCCGGAAAACGGAACCAGCAACACCCGGCAGACGCCAGCGACGATCAGCAAGGCAAAGCCCAGCACCACGGTTTTCGACGGCTGTAACAGGCGCCCGGTGTGGCCAAGGCTGACGCGGGCAATCATCGCCAGGATCAACCCGCCGATGCCGCCCACGGCCAGCGCATGGGTGGCCAGACTTTGTTGTGGCATCAACCCCGCATGCCACAGCGCCATCGTCAGCGCGGCCATGAGCAGCCAGGCGTACGCCAGGTACAGCGACCACAGCAGCGGCACCCGCCAAATGCCTCGATCATGCCAGCGCCACAAACGCAGCAAATGCAAAGTGCCCATCAGCAAAAACAACGCTGCCAACCACACCCTCGGGATATCGTTGAAACCACTGGCGAAGGACAGCGCCGCCAACAACGAACTCACCAGCAGGATTTTAGTGGGTAACGAATGCGCCGCAGGCGTGGCGGGACGGTTCAAGCCGCGTTGAATGAAAAACGGGATGACCCGCCCGCCAATCACCGTCATCAGCGCTGCCACCAGCCACAGGGCCGCCAGCACACCGCGGCGCTGCAGCCCGACGTCATCAGTGGCGATCCCCCATAGCGTCAGCGCCTGGCAGCCGGCTATCAAGGCTACCACCAACAAAATCGGATAGTTCTCACGCTTGCCGGCCGCCACCAAATCTCGCCCCAACATCCACGCCAGCAACGGCAGAAAAGGTGCCTGCAGAGCAATCAACAGGGGCGCAGGGATCGGCAGCAACCACGCCAATCGCGCCAGCAACCACACCAGCACCAGACCGATCAAAGGCCAGCCGCTCAAGCCGGGACGCCCGGTCCAGTTCGGCACCGCCGTCAACAGAAACCCGGCGATGATGGCCGTGGCAAACCCGAACGGCATCTCGTGCCGATGCCAGCTCAACATGCCGCCCATCGGTTGCGCACCGGGCAAGCGGCCATACAGCCACAGCGCCCAGATCGCCACCGTGACTGCCGCAAACACGGCGCCGGCGAAAAAGAACGGTCGAAATCCGAGGCTGAATACCGGTGCAGCGGCGAGTTTTCTCATCTCAAGCCACCGCATAGGTCAGGCCTTTACCCAACCGATACTGAGCCAACAGGCGCATGACGTAGCCAATCTTGAGTAAGGTCGGCCCGATGATGGTCATGGCATGCATCGACACCAACACCACGATCGGCAAATGACCGCCGTACAGGTAGGCGCCATAGATACCGGCAAACAGCATGGCCAGGCCAGCGCCAAGCACTTTGCTCGACAGGTTCAAAACGGTCAGAGGGTTATCGAAAAAATCGAACATTTTGTCGTACTCCTGAATCGGGCCAGTTGTACGTTCGGATTATCAAGTCTCGTGCCAGCTATTTAAACCTTTTAAATCAATACCTTGAGAAACATGAAGTCATATCGACCCCACCGAAAAATAGTCTATATGACCTTGCATCTAGTCATTTTGACTTCTATTTTCATCAGGTTAACGATCTACGGTCCAACTGATCTTCGACAAGCTGACTACGCTGATAGTCCAGCATGAGTAACCCGAAGAGGAGCACCACCATGCAACGCGTGCAAAAACTCACGCCCTGTCTCTGGTTCGACACTCAGGCCGAAGATGCGGCGAAGTATTACTGTTCAATCTTCGATCATTCAAAAATCACCGGCACCACTCATTACGGCAAGGCTGGCCAAGAGGTTCACGGCATGCCTGAAGGCCTGGTGCTGACGGTCAGCTTTGAGCTGGACGGGCAACCTTTTACCGGCCTCAATGGCGGCCCCCATTTCAAGTTCAATGAAGCGGTTTCCTTTCAGGTCAACTGCCAGACACAGGAAGAAATCGACCATTACTGGGGCACGCTTTCCGCCGGTGGCGTGCCGCAGGCTCAGCAGTGTGGCTGGCTCAAGGACAAATACGGGCTGTCATGGCAAATCGTCCCGATCCCGTTCATGGAGATGTTGAAAGACCCGGACACGACCAAGTCCCAGCGCGCTATGCAAGCCATGATGCAGATGAAAAAACTCGACATCGCAGCCTTGCAACGAGCCTTTGACGGCGAGAGCTAATACACTCCAGGGCTGACCTGCCGAGGACGCTGACGATGAAGCACGCCGCCGCAAAAAACGATGACAAGGCCCCGCGCTTCTGGCGTGATGACGCCCTGCCCTTCATCGAGGCCCGTTCCATCGCCGACGGTCGCGACGTCTGCTACACCCGGCATGCCCACGAGCACTTTTCCATCGGTGCGATCACTGCCGGGTGCAGCACCTACTTGCATGAGCAAGCGGCGTTTGAGGTCAGTACCGGCACCGTGGTGCTGATGAATCCCGACGACGTTCACGCCTGCAATCCGATCGACGACCAGCCATGGTCGTACCTGATGCTGTACGTCGAAACCCCTTGGCTGACCGACTTGCAGCATCAGCTTGGATTCAGCCAGGGCTCGGCGTTTCGGCGGTTTTCCACCACCCATACCCGCGATATCCACTTGTTTGCCGGCCTCAAAGGTCTGTACGAAATACTGGTCGATCCCCTGCAGGACGTACTGTGCAAACACAGCGCGGCGGTGGAGTTTTTCACTGACGTAGAACAGCGGCTCAACCCCGCTGACCAACCGCTGCGCGAACCCAATTTCAAGCTGGAACGCGCTGCTGACTACATCCGCGACAACTGCACGCAGCTGCTCAAGCTTGAGGACATTTGTGAGGCGGCTCAACTGTCGCCGTCGTACCTGATTCGCGCCTTCAAACAGCATTACTGCATGACGCCCCATGCGTTTCTGGTCAACCGGCGTATCCAGTTCGCCCGCGACCAATTGCGCAGTGGCAAGTTGATTGCCGATGTAGCGCTGGAAGCGGGGTTTGCTGATCAGGCGCATTTTCAACGGGCGTTTAAACAGCACCTGGCGGCGACACCGGGGCAGTATCGCGGTTAACGCTTTAAGTGACGTTCGATCTTACATAATTCAAAATACGTTAGTTAGGTTTTTACCAACTAACCGCCCCAACTCTTTCCATAGAATGAAACACACAGACATATACGCGCGATAACAATTCCCCGCACACTCAATTAGGCTCCCGCCCCACACCACAACCAGAAGACGGAGCTTCCAACTTGAGCGATTTAAACAACCCTCTCTTTCAATCCAATAACCAACATCAAAAACAATTGATCATCGAAGCCATTTCCAACTTTAGTGGTGATCAATACGTAAAAGAAGCAATAGGATGGGATTGGGGCCGTTTGGCGGCCACCCGCGTAACAGGCGCCGATCTGAATGACCTTCATTGTCCGGGGGCTTTTAGTTTGACGAGGCTTATCCGGCACCCTGACTTTGTCAGGATCCGCTCCGAAGAATCCCTCCCACAACCAGTGGCCTTTCACGTCGATGAAAATGCGCGTATTTATTACGTCTACGAAAATCTCAGCAGCCACCAAAGTGAGGACACTCACGTCAACGTCCCTTACTTTTCTGCTGGTGTAGACATCACCCAGCATTTCTCCGGTGTCGCGGATTTCGATGAAAGCCTCAGCCTCTTGGCCAGCATCGCAAAGATGACCGGCGGGATGGTTACGTCAAGCAAACACATTACAGTCGGTCAGTGGTTACGCTTCCACGGATTGCCACTTCCCACCACTGAAGAAGGCGCAGCCGAACTCATTGTTTTACTCAATTTCGCCACCCTTCCCGAAAACTCACCGTATGAGAACTACTGGCAGTTGCTGGATTGCCCCGAAGACTCACCGTTCAAGCTGACGGCAGAAAACCGCGCAATCATTCGTCGGGTCACTGAAGAAGAAACAGAAGGCTTGATTTCGTTGGCTGCGCTGTACGGTCGATCGGTGGTACTCGAAAGCGGTTCTCCAGACCGGGTACCTGCCCGACTGCCCCGTCTGATCGACAGCGCGGTAGGAGCCTCGGTCAATGGGCAAGCGTATATCGACGCACTCGGCTGGTTCGCCGAAGACAAAGATCCCAAGCCGTCAGAGCAGTTCATAGAGCAACTAATGGTTGCTGTGATGTTGCTCGATCTTGACCTTGACGCCGACATCGCCAACACCGCGTTTGCAGGCTTTGACTTGTACTCCAAGCGTTACTTGTTGAACCGGCCAATGGAGGTGCGCCGGCAACTGGAACTGCATCTGGTCGATACACTCGGGCTCGACACCCTGATCGCGCCGCTGGTGGCCGAGTTGATTCTGGGGGGGATGGCCCCGGAGTATCTGGCCCTGGATCTGCCGGAGAAATTGCGGATCGGCACCCCTGGCTGGGTTGTCTTCACCCAATCCGTGAACTTTGCAGAAGCTGTCGCCCCGGGTATTTCTCGAAGCATGAGCTACCAGCACTTGCTCGGTTTCAGTCGGCTGTCGGAGCTATCCCCTCAACTGGAGACAATGTTTGCTGCGACCTCGGCTGACCCGGTGATGACCTGGGCAGTCATGAACAACCTGATTACTCGTGACGCCGGGGGCAAACTGAGCCAGGAAGCCGTTACCCTCGCGTTGAGTAAATACAACCAGTACGTCGATCTGATAACGAATGCCGCGAGCAAACTTGGCAAACCAATACCCCATCGCAAGCCGCTGGCTCTAAAAGCACTGAAAGCCGAGATACCTGACTGTGACCCTGAGGAGCTCCTGGTTAAACATCGCGGCACGGGGGGTGGCGCAGGCAGGAAGGTATCGGTTATCGATCTGTACTTGGGGGATGAACTTCACACCGAGAATTGGGACCGCCCCAAGGGAAACAGGGCGGCCGCAAAAACTGAGTGCAACACCTGACCATTTCGGTACGGTGTTGCCCTTATGTCCTATCACGAACTCAGTATCGAAGAACGCGTCACTATCCAACTCGGTTTGGCCCAAGGCTTTAGTCAGCGAAGGATCGCCCGCTTGATCAACCGAGCGCCCTCGACCATAAGCCGAGAGCTACGTCGTAACCGGGAGGGAGGTAGCCGCTATTTGGTGCGAACTGCTCAGCAACGGATGCAGGTTCGCCGTCGTCTCTGTCGGCCCAAACGTAAGCTACTGCCGGGCAGTGAGCGGCTGGAGTTAGTGGCCCATATGCTGCGTGAGCGTTTGTCTCCTGAGCAGATTAGCGGCAAGCTGCGCAGCATGAACATACCCAGCCTCAAAGACGCCTACGTCTGCCGCGAGACGATCTATACCGCGATCTACGCCTTGCCGGTCGGTGAGCTGCGCAAGGAGCTGATCATCTGCTTGCGCCAAGGTAAGACCTCCCGTAGGCCGCGCTCTGGTGGAGTGGATCGGCGCGGCCAGATCCCCGAGATGGTCAGCATTCATGTGCGACCACCGGAGATTGAAGACCGGTTAACCCCGGGGCATTGGGAAGGCGATCTGATCAAGGGCAAAGCCAACGCCTCGTCTGTAGGCACCTTGGTGGAACGTACCAGCGGCTACTTGATGTTGGTGAAAATGAACGATGCGACAGCGACCTCTGCGATGGAAGGCTTTTGTGCTGCGCTCAATCGCATGCCGCTGGCGATGCGTAAAAGCATGACCTACGACCAGGGCCGGGAGATGGCGAGACATATCGAAATCACGCAGAGGACCGGTGTGGCGATCTATTTCTGTGATCCGCACAGCCCTTGGCAGCGCGGGAGTAACGAAAATATTAACGGACTAATCCGCCAATACTTGCCCAAGGGGACTGACTTGTCAGTCCACAGCCAGGAAGAGCTTGATGCCATAGCGCTGCAATTGAACATGCGCCCACGCAAACGCTTCGATTTTAAATGTCCAATCGAAGTGATGGGTCAAGTAATGCAAAAGGCCATCGCTATGCGGCATGATGGCCCGACTTCAAATCAATAACCGTGTTGCACTCAGCTCCTGCAACCGCCCAGCATTTACCACTCATTCCCTCAACTGACCAGCCTGTTTCCGATTGCCGATATATACGAAGAGGCTATAGACAAATATTACAGAGAAATAACCGAGGCACTGACCAGCAACATAGTCATTGCACTGTCGCAATTAAAACCCGAAGACGCCGACTACCTAGAGTACGGCGCTCTTGATATTTATTGCATTCGACAATTTACAAAACTCACCTTTTCAGCTGTACGACCAGGCATTGTGACTGATCCTATTGCTGCCCCGGGAACAACGGGGCGTTTTGGTGTCATCCTGTGTGCCAAATGGCGAGATAACGTTCGGTGTTATGAAATTTTTCCATTAAGACTGGAATGCAATCCCAATCAACAACTTGAAGCTCTGTTTCGTCCGCTGTCGGGTCGGAATCTGAATGACTTTGAGCCAGACGTTGCTGACCACAAAGTTATCGAGAACATACCGGTCGATGTAGACGCCTATCTTCAGAACCTTGAGCAAAGGGTCAATGTTCATTCCAAAGTATTTATCCGAAAAATCGGCGAGCTCAAGGCACCGCTGGATGACACAGCGCCGGCATCTCCACCCCCTTATTTGCGGTCGCCGCGACAAAAGGCTATCGGCCACCTAATTGCTGAGGAAAACCCATATTTCACCGAAGATGAGCTGAAGCAATTGGGTTTCGATCAGACCGTACGGGAACGGGCCATAGAAAAGACCGATTCGATCTTCAACAGCATTCTCAACCTGATCATTCCCTTCAAGGAGTGCATCGAGGAACTGTCCTCTGGGGTTGCGTCCAGGCAGAAGAGCGCAATCGCTGGGTGCGTCATGGACGCGGCCCTGGTCGCTATGTCGTTTGCAGCCGTGCCGGGGAAAATTGCCGCCACCACCACCAAAATTGCCACCGTGGCAACCCGGCTATTGTCTGCTTCCAAAGTGCTCAGCCGGACAATCCTCAGCCTGTTCAATCCACTGGACGGCCTCCCGCCATTGCTCCAGGGGGGCGGAAAGCTGTTGGGGCGAAGTCTGACGAAGCTGAGCACTCATTCTCACGCCGTATCCCATTTGGCCAGGAAGCAATTGAGTCATCTGACAGCCGTGAACAGTTATGACCTGATCAAGGCGATCGACCATACCGGATCCGCTCCACGGATCCGTATGTCTCTGGACACAGTGGCCCACGGCCGTGCGTTATTGAAGGACGACAGCATTGAAACAGTCGAACAGGTTGTGACGACTTTGGGTAACAAGAACACTCGCCTGCCGAGTGACGCCAGCCAAATCGAACTGGAACATCTGTTTAATAATGCGCTCATCGAATCTACGGCCAAGCTCAAACAAGCGCAAAATCTGGAGTCGTTGATCGGCCGAACCGCACTGGACGATCTGTTCACAGCCGTTTTGGAAAGATCAAAACTTGGCTACTCCACGGCACGCTCCGGATACGGCGCACAAGACTACGCCGACTTTCTGGGCACCTTTGCCGAGTTGGAAACGAAGAAAGTCAAATACATGAATAGCTATCAGCAAAATGTGCTGAAACAGGATCTGGGCAAGGCGCCCTATAACGACGTCATGCCGGAGGCGACCTTCAACCCTCAAGGCTTTACCGATAACGCCCAAAGAGCTGGGGCCTGGATCGTGAACGGCTCGACTTCCCGAGGCAACGACCTCGATAGCATGGTTGCCGTACTGCGCGAGTTTGCGGGTAACAACAAAGCCCTGACAGATCCGGCACTCATCAAAGAGGTGCACGCCCGCATTGCACCTGCTTCCGCCGAGGTCGTGCGGGTCGGAGTCAGCGACAAAAAATACGGAACCCATATCAGTGGGTTCGCCGCGATGGAACAGCATCTCAAAACCCTGGATACCGGACATGAGCACTTTGACAAACATTTGCTGGCATCCGTTGTCGGTTTCCACGGTTTGGGCGACGGCAACGGGCGTACGGGTCGTGCGCTGTATGCCATCAGCCAACTACGAGCCAATCGATTCTCGCCGCTGACCAAACACGAGTTCAGTTTGCTGCACGGACTGGATTAAGACGAATGCCTGGGGCTGCGGTGCGTTCAGGACAAAAGCAGATAAACCGCACTGCCCCCCAGCAACGACGCCATGACCCGATTGAACAAACGCATACCGACGGGGTTGTGCAAATAGCCCTGTAAAAATGTGCCTGCGTACGCCCAGCAAGCCACCGACAGATAACAGATCACCAGATACACCGTTGCAAACTGCCAAACCAACCGCGCCTCGCCGTCCGCGACGAAGGCGCCCATCCCCGCCACGCAGGCCAGCCAGGCTTTCGGGTTGAGCCATTGCATGACCGCGCCATACACCATCGATGGCGCCTTTCCCGACGCCTTGGCATCGAGACGACCATCGTCCGCCGCCAGTTTCCAGGCCATGAACAACAAAAACGCCACGCCCGCCAATTGCACCACCCGCGTCAGCGCTGGCCACAGCTGCAAGACCTCATGCAATCCCAGCCCCAACAACACCAGCAACACAACAAACCCCAGGGTTGCCCCGGCAACGTGCCGTTGACTGGCGCGAAAGCCAAACTGCGCGCCCGAACTCAACGCCACAATATTCACCGGCCCCGGCGTTATAGACGCCACCAGCGCAAACGTCGCCATGGAGATAATCAGACTCATCGCACACCTTCTTCAATTCAGGGAAATCAGCGCTCAAGTTACTGAGCGCGCTGCCCCGCGTATTGAAGAAAACTGCCTAATCATCCTCATGCAATTTGATGCCCCGAGCGTGGAGCAAATGCGGAACGATCAACACCAAAAGCGTCAGCGCGAGGAACGACGCCGCGATGGGTTGCGTGACAAAGATCAGCCAGTCGCCCTCGCTGATGGACAAGGCGTTGCGCAGTTGTTTTTCAGCCATAGGCCCCAGCAACATACCGACGATCACCGGCGCCACGGGGAAATCGAAACGCCGCATCAACACCCCGCCCCAGCCAATGCCGAGCATCAGCAGCAGATCGAATGATGAATGACGCATGCCATACACGCCGATGGTGGCAAACACCAGAATGCCGGCATTCAAGTAAGGCCGGGGAATTTGCAGCAGCTTGACCCACAGCCCCACCAGCGGCAGGTTCAGCACCAACAGAATGACGTTGCCGATGTACAGCGAGGCGACGAGGGTCCAGACCAGGTCACCCGAGGTCTGGAACAACATCGGGCCCGGTTGCAGGTTGTAATTCTGGAACGCGGCCAACAGGATGGCCGCCGTGGCGGAGGTTGGAATGCCCAGCGTCAGCAGCGGCACCAACGAACCGGTCGCGCTGGCGTTGTTGGCCGCCTCGGGGCCAGCAACCCCTTCAATCGCGCCTTCGCCCTTGCTGCCCGCAAACTCTTTCGGGTACTTGCTCAGCTTGCGCTCGGCCGAATAGGACAGAAACGTCGGAATCTCGGCACCACCGGCCGGAATCGAGCCGAACGGGAAACCGATCAGCGTGCCACGCAGCCAGGCCGGAACCGAGCGTTTCCAGTCGGCGCGGGTCATCCACAACGAGGTCAAGCGGTGCCGGCTTACGGGTTCTTCTTTTTGGTACAGAAGGCTGTATAACGCCTCTCCCACGGCAAACAAACCGACCGCCACCAGCACCACTTCGATGCCATCCACCAACTCTGGCACTCCCAGCGTGTAACGGGCGATTCCCGAGGTCGAGTCCAGCCCGATCAAGCCGATGGCCAGGCCAACCCCAAGCGAGGCGAAACCGCGCAGCATCGACGCGCCAAGTACTGCCGACACGGTGGTGAACGACAGCACCAGAATCGCGAAATATTCCGCCGGGCCAAATTTCAGCGCCAGCGTGGCGACGACGGGGGCAAACAGGGTCAGCAGAATCGTGGCGATGGTCCCGGCCACGAATGAACCGATCGCCGCCGTGGCAAGTGCCGGCCCGGCCCGGCCGTTGCGGGCCATCAAGTTACCTTCCAGGGCCGTGACCATGGAGGATGACTCCCCCGGCGTGTTGAGCAAAATGGAGGTGGTCGAGCCGCCAAACTGCGCGCCGTAGTAGATGCCGGCGAACATGATCAGCGCGCCAGTGGGATCGACCTTGGCGGTGATTGGCAACAACAGCGCGACGGTCAGCGCCGGTCCTATACCGGGCAACACGCCAATCGCCGTGCCGAGCAAACAGCCGATAAAACCCCACATCAAGTTGATTGGTGACAGCGCGGCGGAAAACCCCATCGCCAGGCTTGCGAGAATATCCACCGGGTTGATCTCCTTCAGCCCGGCTCAGATCCAGGCGTTGACAAGGGGCGGCAGGGAAACCCCGAGCCCGGCGTTGAACAGCCAGTAAATCGGCAGCGTCAAGGCAATGCCGATGGCCAGGTCCCGAAGCGGATGGCGACTGCCAAACCCGCGTGCCGAACAGGCAAACAGCAGCCCGGCAGCGAGGACGAAGCCGATGAGGTTGATCAGCACAGCCACCCCTACCAGCCCCGCAGTGACCCACGCCGCACCGGGTTTGCCACCGGGCAATGCTTTGGCAGACTCGTCATCGTGGTCCGCCAATTCGCGAAAGCCACCGGTGCAGGCTTGATAACTGAGCAGCAACCCAACGACACCCAGGAACACCGCCAGCCCAGAGGGATAGACATACGCGGGCAAAATGACGAAGCCCATTTCGGGCGGAAACCGCCAGGCACCGACCGCCAGTACGGCACTGATGGCGATCAGGCCAAGGCCAATGGCCAACTGTGGCGGCACAAGCTTGCGCATCCCGGCCATGTCACAGCAGCCCGACGTTGACAAGCATCGCTCGCAACCGCACGTGTTCTTCGTCGACAAACTTGCCGAATGCGTCGCCGGTCAACACGCTCGGCGACCACGCGTTGGTTTTAATGTTGTCTTGCCAGGATTGGCTGTTGGTGGCAGCGACGACGGCGTCGGTCAGCTCTTTGCGCTGCTCAGGGCTCAGACCCGCGGCACCGTACACACCGCGCCAATTGCCAATGATCACGTCGTACCCTTTTTCTTTTAGGGTCGGAGCATCGATACCGGCAACACGCTCCGGCGCGCCGATGGCGAGAACGCGGAACTGACCGTTCTTGATGTATTGACCCAATTCGGCATAACCGCCAGTGATCACTTTGAGTTGGCCGCCGAGTGCCTGAGCAACCACTTCGCCGCCACCGCCGAAGGCAACGTAATTCACCTTATTGACCGGGATATCCATCTTTCCGGCCAGTTCGGCGATACCGATGTGATCGACCGAGCCCTTGGAGCCGCCGCCCCATGTGATGCTGGTCGGCTTGGCTTTGAAGGCTGCCAACAAGTCTTCCAGGGTTTTGAACTCGGACTCCTTGCGCACGGCAATCACGTTGTATTCGGTAAACAGCCGGGCAATCGGTGTCACGTCCTTCAAGGTGATTTGCGGTTTGTTCTGTTCGATGCCCGAGACCATGATCGCGCCCACCACCAGCAACGCACCCCCATCCCCTTTGGTGCTGTTGGCAAACTGTGCCAGGCCCAGCGTACCGCCTGCGCCACCCTTGTTTTCGAAGGTGACGGCCTTGGCAACTTTGGCCTCGATCATGGCTTTGCCCAGATCCCGTGCGGTCTGGTCATATCCGCCACCGACAGAACCAGGGGCCATGAACTTGACGGTATCCAGCGCCAGGGCGGGTGTTGCGAGTGCGGCAGCGGTGATAGCCACGGCCGCGGCGAAATTGAAACGACGGAACAAAGCGAACATGAGTGGTCTCCTGATCTTGTTTTTGTAGGTGCCGGTTGAATCTCGCTCAGGAGCAATCCCTGCTCACTGAACATGCTTCTGTGAACAAGCGTAGGTCATGGATTCGTTTGGGGGGTGTCCTGTTACCGAAGAGGCACGTCCTTCGACCCGTCAACCACCTCGGGGGCAAGGGTCTGCGCGGGTTTCGTCAGGCGGATTTTGCGGGCGATGTCCACAAAAGGCGTCACGATCAGGCTGTACACCGTCAGGTAACGCTGATGATCCGCGTCGCCGGTGCCAAAGCGGATCGCCTCGGGTTTGGAAGTGGTGACGTAGAGCGTGCCGAACATCCAGTCCCAGAGCGACAGATTGATACCGAAGTTCTTGTTGATGTGTTTCGGCGCGTCGCTGTGATGAATCTGGTGCTGGGCCGGGCTGTTCAGCACATGTTCGACCACGGGTCCAAACGACAGCCAGACATGGGTATGGCGCAGGTTGGCGGCAAAACCGTTGAGGATCAACACCATCCAGGTCACGCCAAACAGGGTGTAACGGCTGATTTCGCCGCCACAGGCGTACCAGAAGACACCGGCGTAGACACCGATGCACAGCGTATTCGTGAGTTTTTCGACAATTTTCTCCACAAAGTGCAGCCGGCTTGCGGTCGCCGGGACCAGCACCGGTGCCGAATGGTGGACCTTGTGAAAATCCCAAAGCCAGCGGGTATGGAAGGCGCGGTGGCCCCAATAGTTGGCGAAATCCTTGACCAGAAACACGCCGAACCCATACAGCAGCGACAACGCGAGGTGTTCCTCGACTTGAATGCGCGCGCCCCACAGGTTGGTGAAAAAGCCCACGTAGTCGGCGGAGCGCAGGATGTGCGGGTCCACCAGAGCGACGATGGGCAGTACCAGCATGACTTTCAGAATGGCGCGGACGAAGTAGTAGCGGTAATCCAGTAATGCCGACTGATGCAGGTAAACCTGCTTGCCGCCGATGAACTGCCAGAAGGTCTGTGCGTTCGTCAGCCCGCGAGATTTCCTGAATCGAAACAGCCCATAGGCAACGCTGTAGGAGGACGCCAGAAACAAAAGGCCGAAGCGCCCATTCAAATCAAAAATGCCAAGAAGCTGATGGGTAACTGGTGTTATCACCCATCGGGACAGGCAGTCATAGACAAACGAAAATACATCCACGACCGGCTGGCCTCCAAAAAAGTGAGGGAATTGTAGTTCAGTCGGCCAAAGGCGCTAATTTTTTTACCTATGTGCCTCCACTACCCACCTCACTTTCACCAGCGCTTGTCGAAGCGCGTCCAGGTCCACCGAACCCAGCGCCAACCGCAGGGCGTGCGGAACATGAACTGAAACCGCAAAAGGCTCGGCGGTGGATACCGAGACCTGTTCACGCATCAAGGCCACGGCGATCTGGTCTGCCCGTGCGTCCTCCGACAGGGGCAACCACAGAAAGTACGACGACGGGTGGCGGATAACGTGAAGGCCGCCCAGCACCTCATCGGCCAGTTTCTGTCGGGCTTGTGCGTCTTCGCGCTTTTGCGCTTCGAGGCGGGTGACAGTGCCGTCATCGAGCCAGGCGCAGGCGATGGCCGTCATGACGCCCGGTGTGTTCCAGGTGGTCGCCCTGATCGTGCGCTCCAGTGCAGCCACCCTTTGCGCCGGTGCCGCGATGAAACCCACGCGCAGACCGGTGGCGACGTTCTTGGAAAAGCCGGACACGTAGACGGTCCGTTCCGGGGCCAGCTCAGCAATGGGCGGCGGCGCTTCTTCGGCGAGAAACGCATAGGCCCCGTCCTCAATGATGTGCAGGTCATGCTTGCGCGCAATCGCCACCAGGTGTTCGCGTTGATCGGCGGCCATCACCCAGCCCATCGGGTTATGCAGGGTCGGCATGGTGTAGACGGCACGCACTGTTCGGCTGCGGCACAGTTTTTCCAGCGCCTCCAGATCCGGCCCCTGCGCTGTGACGGGGATGGGCACGATTTCAAGGTGCAGTGATTCCGCCAATACCTTGAAACCCGAATAGGTGAGTGCGTCGGCCGCGATCACGTCACCGGGTCGCAGCAGCGCCATCAGCGTCACTGCCAGACCATGCTGGGCGCCACTGACAATCAATACCTGCTCAGCCTGAACCGTCAGACCACGGCTACTCAAATGTCGGGCGATGGAGGCGCGCTCATGCGCACGCCCGGCATGGGGCTGATAGCGCAAGTGTGATTCCAGGTCGCCGGACAACGCGAGTTGGCGCAAGGCATTGCGCAACAGATCACCTTGCCCCGGCAGCGAGGGATAGTTGAAGTTGAGGTCGATAACCCCTGCCGCGACGTCTGGCTGATCAATGCCATGACTGGGCGGTAACGAGGTCTCGCGGACAAACGTCCCGCGCCCGGTTTCACCACTGACCAGGCCCATGGCTTCCAGCTCGGCATAGACCCGGCTGGCCGTGACCAGCGCCAGGCCCTCGCTGACGGCCAACTGGCGGTGCGTCGGCAAGCGTGTGCCGGGCAGCAATCGCCCCGAGTGAATATCAGCAGCAAAAGTGTCCACCAGCGACTTGTAGCGAGAGCGTGGCATCGTGGGATGTATCCATGACAATTTTTTGATTGTTCTCAATCTTGGCTCATAGGATGCGATTCACACAACCCGACACGGAGACGCTCGATGGAAAGGACCTCAACGCTGAAAAGCCCGACGCTGGACAAGCACGCAAGCGGGCTGATCAACGGCTTCATCGGCGTGCTGATCTTCAGCGGCTCGCTGCCCGCCACCCGCGTGGCCGTGCTCGAACTCGACCCTGTGTTTTTGACTGTCGCCCGCGCCACTATCGCCGGCGTGCTGGCGCTGTGCATGCTGTGGCTGTTCAAGCAACAGCGCCCGTCGCGCAGTCAGTTGTTGCCTTTGGTTATCGTGGCAATGGGCGTGGTGATCGGCTTTCCGCTGCTGACGGCGCTGGCGTTGCAATACGTGACGTCGGCGCATTCCATCGTCTTCGTCGGCCTGCTGCCGCTCGCCACCGCCGCCTTCGGCGTGTTGCGTGGTGGAGAGCGCCCACAGCCGGCGTTCTGGTTTTTTTCGGTGCTGGGGAGTTTGCTGGTGATTGGCTTCGCCGTCTCTCAGGGGCTGAGCGCTTCTCCCGTCGGTGACGTCCTGATGCTATTGGCGATTCTGGCGTGTGGCCTGGGGTATGCCGAAGGCGCAAAACTCTCCAGAACACTGGGCGGCTGGCAGGTGATTTGCTGGGCGTTGGTGTTGTCGCTACCGCTGATGGCAGCGCTGACGTTGTGGCGGATGCCCGTTTCGCTTTCCGGTATCAGCATGCCGGCTTGGCTAAGCCTCGCGTACGTGTCGCTGTTCAGCATGCTGATCGGTTTTGTGTTCTGGTATCGCGGGTTGGCGCAGGGCGGGATTGCGGCGGTGGGACAGCTTCAGTTGTTACAGCCGTTTTTTGGGTTGGCACTGGCGGCGACGCTGCTGCACGAACAGGTCAGCATTGGCATGCTCGGGGTCACTGTCGCCGTGATTTTCTGCGTCGCGGGCGCGAGAAAATTCGCCAAATGAAAGTGTGCTGCGGCTTGCGTTCATGGCTATACCGGGCAAGCCACACGCTGCCCATGATAAAAATAGCGCTCTCGTTTGCGCAGACTCGCCATGGACCCCGCCACCCTCACCCTTTTCCTGCCGGCCTGCTTTGCCCTGAACATGGCGCCTGGCCCGAATAATCTGCTGTCGGTCAGCAACTCGACGCGTTACGCCTATCGCACCTCCTGCGTGGCCGGGATCGGTCGATCGGTCGGTTGCTGGCGTTTGCCGGCATGATCGCCCTCGCCTCCGCCGGATTGGCGGTGGTGCTGCACACCTCCGAAATGCTGTTCTACGGGATCAAGATTCTCGGCGCGGCCTATCTGTTTTACCTCGCCTGGCAATTGTGGCGCGCTGATCCTGGCGCCGAACGCGTTGACACCCGTGCACCAATCGGTGTGCTGGCATTGGCGCGGCAGGAGTTTCTGGTGGCAGCCGGCAACCCTGACGACGGGCAATCTAAATTCCGCTGACAGTCCGAAATCGGCCCAGGCTGTGTGAAAACGTGTGCAGCACTCCGTCCGGTTAAAAAACAACCTAAAAATTACGCTTCTAGGTGTAGCCGGGTTGGTTTTGGGTAGCCAAGCCTTTTCAAAATGTACGTAGCAGCGCTCTTCGTATTGGCTTCGGAATTTTCTCAAAGCTGGGCCAATAGCAGACGTTCCTGCCTATATGTCTTGAGTTAGACAAGCCTCTAGCAAACCGAGGCCAATTAACAGGCATCCATTCGGTAATATTAGCTTTGTGCCACAACACGTTCTGAATACTGAATTGCGGCCTTAGGCAAGGCCATTCGCAGGCTTTCGCGATACTGTTCGGCCGGTGCTTCGTAAGTAACCTCGACAACAGCATCGTAGTTTTCTCGAATGACCGACTCGATCTCAGCAATGTCCGCACGGAAGAACTCCTTGCGTCCGTTGACCTTGTTTAGGCGACCTACGGCGAAGCGTTCGTGCAGCTTCGCTTCCAATGCGGGGGCGTTATTCGAGCAAACCATCGCATGCACGTCAAACCAAAACGGCACCGATGCATCACCCAGCTCATCGACACGATCCATGGGCTCCAAGCGGCGGGTCATACCGATCTTGTAAATACCCTCCCCGAACGCCCCAACGTTGGAGATCACATATACATAGCCGGCTTTGGCGTTCTGTTCGCGATAGTCAATGAGCTTCTCTTCGCTCTCCAGCTCGGCTCGGCCCGCTTCAACTTCAGCCAGCTTCGTTAAAAGGGCAGCCCGCTCGTCTTCAGATTCTGCTTTTTCCAGGCGAGCCTGGATGTCACGCAACGCGGTCGTGAAGTGTTTGCGCTCCTTGGCGATCTTCTCCCGGGCTGCGCGGATCTCCTGCTCAAGCTTCTGTTGTTCCCGCAACTCTTCTCTAGCACGCTTGGCTTCGTCCTTTTCCTCTTGCTTCTTGATCTGAAACTCGTGGGCAAGGTGCAACTCATCGAGCTTCAGGCTCAGGAACCTGCGCGATATCTCCACGTTCATAATTTTGCCAAGGCGGTTGCAGGCTTCGAATGATTTGAGAATTCGTTTCTCACCCAGCTCGACGTTGCTGAACTTCACGTTATCGACACAGTAATCGGCTTCATTATTAAACGATCGAATCACCAGTTTGATCATGTCGTTTACGAGCTTGCGCCCTTGCGCCTTACTATCGTTGACAGTCCAGTCCATGTTCCCGGTCGCGGCCTCCCCGTTCTTGATCATCGCTTTTTGGCGGTCGCGGACACTGTCCAGCTGGGACTTGTATTCATGACTGCTGATCAACTTGAACTTGGGCTCGTAGAGCGCAAAGCTTTCCAGAAGTAACGTTTCCTCCCAAACCAGTATCTGTCCTTGTAAATCAGAGGAGCGTTGAGCGAGTGCTGCCACCTCTCGCTGAGCGCATTGCGTTTCCTGGCGGACAGCATCAAGCTTCCCTTTTTCTTGCTCGATCAGCCTCTGGACTTCCAAAACGTCCATGGCGCCGATCTTCTCAGTGAGCACTTGCAGCTCTGCATAGCGCGCCTGAAGGTCCGTAAGCTGGGTGTTCAGGTCATCAGCGCGTTGCCGGTGCGCTGGGCCGTTCCAATAGTCACTAAAAGACATAGGGTCCTTCCTCTTTACTGAATCGAATGGTTGTTCAGTTCTAAACCTCCTAGATAGCGTAATCCAGCCGCAACAACAGCTGGCAATCGTCTACGGCCAATTACAATAACCCGGTGGGTGCTGGATCTTGTGATTCAGCGATCGTTATGTGGACAACGGATCACACGCCAGATCATCCTCTACGGATGACAGCTTAGGGTCGAAAGTGCCCATTCTGCGGCCGAGAATCAAGCTGGACACTAGGGAAGGTCTGAAGTACCCACCGATTTTTGATGCCCTCGCTGCCTGAGGAGCCAAAGAGCCGTTTTCAGCCGCCCAGGTAGAGGAACGCCGCAACATAAATGCAAAGGCTTGCAAAAAAAGAAGGCAGGATTTTCCTTGTTTTGACGACCGCGATGAAGGTACCCACAAGCAAGAACAGCTTCAGTGCATCCAGTATTTGAAACTGCTCTATCAATGTTAGCGCATCCATTTTATTGAACGCGGTATCGTAAATGATGACCCCCAACATGGCTTGCGCGCTGTAGCTGATAAATCGATAAAATGCCCCCTGTGTTTGAGTCAATGCCGTGCTGTTTTTGAAGGCAAAGGGAAGGGCACGAAATTTGTAATGGAGTGCAGCGCGGGTGAGCAGGTGCGCAGCAGCCGTCACGAACGTGAAAAGCCTGAGTGTATTTTCGAAGCACGACGAATCCAATCGGCGATGAAATAATGTCGTTTTGTTGAGAGTGCAGGATGCGTCGGTTTTACTGTGCTGGCGAACGGCAGCTTTGGGTTGCTGCCACTTGCCAGACTCAGCAATCGGCCGATTCTGTTGAAAAAGTCGGCCAATGTTTCCACGACAGAAAAGTACGCGCTTGAGATTGAAATCTTTACTTTGAGCAGAGGATTCCGGGTTCGGATTTCGCGTAGCGGCGCGCAGAAAAGGCGTTTTCAGCGGGCAGTATGCGGGCAGTCTGGAAGAACCGACTTTTTCAACAGAATCGGCCATAAACGGTCATTCACAGCTGGTGAAACCCCCGAATGTCGAGGCTAATCTCTGCGAAAGGGGTAAATTTCTGGGTCGTTGCGCGAGTGCTGTCTATAATTTTTTAGATATCGACCCCATTGGTCAGTGAATACAAATGCCCACTGATGACGACTCGCTACCCGATTCTGAAATTCTCTTCGACGAAGCTGATTGTGGCTTACTGCTTACCGCAGAAAATGGCCAGATCGCACAGGTCAACCTCACCTTCTGCCGCTGGATTGGCTACCGCAGAACGGAACTGCTCGGTCGTAACATCCAAGACCTGATGAGTCTTGAAGGGAGGACGTTTCACAGGACGTACTGGACACCCCTTATGCAAATCCAGGGCGTGATCGCTGATGTTAAGTTCGATCTCGTTCACTACAACGGACATTCAATTCCGATGATGCTCAGCGCGATCCGTTGTGAGAGTTCTGCTGGCATATTTCATGAAATGACGCTGTTCAAGGCCGAAGATCGGCAACGGTACGAGCGCGAGCTGCTCAATGCCCGAATGCTCGCCGAAAGACATTTGGCAAAACACCTTAAAGATCAACGGGTAATGGATATTACCCAAGACAAGCTGCGAATCACTTACGCCGCGGCTGAAGACAGAGCCCTGTTCGCCGAGCAGCTTATCGGGATTGTCAGTCACGACCTGCGCAACCCATTGTCGGCGATAAAAATGGCGGCCGAACTGCTGGGCCGCAGGGAGATGGATGCTAAACAAGCACAAGTACTTGGCCACATCACCCACTCGGCAGAGCGCGCACAACGTCTGGTGGCCGATCTATTGGATTTCACCTTGACGCAAGTCGGCCGAGGTATCGCAGTCCTGCCCAAACCAATCGATCTACACGAACTGGTCGCCGACTGCCTAGACGAGTTGGGTCTGGCTTTCCCCGGGCATGAGTTGATCCACCTGCGTTATGGGCAAGGTGACTTTACTGCCGACAATGACCGGTTGTATCAGCTCATCGGCAACTTGGTTGCCAATGCAGTAGCCTACGGTGCTGCCGATAGCGAAGTCACCGTTTCTTCGAGCTTCGAAGATCAAGCTGTCATTATTACAGTGCACAACCTTGGCACACCCATACCACTGGAGTTGCTCAAGGACCTGTTCGAACCGATGATCCGTGGCAGTCATGATAATGCTGAACTTAGAAGTGTCGGGCTGGGCCTGTTCATTGTTCGTGAAATCGCAAGGGCGCACTACGGCGAAGTGGCTGTAACGTCTACTCTAACGAGCGGAACGAAATTTACTGCAACCTTTCCTCGCACCTTAAATTAGGTTGGATTGCCCCTCACTCAGCCCCATCGCCCCTCCACTACAAGCCGACGATAACCTGGCTGACTGGCCTCTGTGGGCCCAGGCTGTGTGAAAACGCATGCACCGTTTTTTGGCGCCGCGTGCCAAAAAAACCGCTGGTGGCGTTCTATTTTTAATTTTCATGGTTCTTTGGATCATGACCGGCTTGCGCAGCCCTATCGGATGGGGATTAGGGTATTTCGACGTCGATTTCTTGAGCGTAATGGCATTGATCCAGGTGCTGACCGCGATCACTGCAGGATCTTTTTTATTTTTCTCCGCGTTTCGAAGTCCAAACGAGATGCACCTGTAGAGATACCAAGTCCGTTGGTTTCGAACGCTCCCTTCAGCCCGTTAAGCAGTGACACTTTCGGAAAGTATTTGCACATCACTGGCAAGGGCTGGACAGCCAGTGGTTTTCATAGTCCCGTTGCGCAAGAGAAGCCACCTCTGCCCGCTGCTGAGCCGATAGTTAGGCCGCAACCGCAAGAGCCTGGCTTCTATATCGTGGCCAAAAGCACGACAGGCGATCAGTTGAAAACCTCGCTGTTTACCTCGCAAAACCCTGCAGTGATGAGCAAGTTTCTGTCTTTTAATCCCAACTTGAATGACGTTAAAGCGGGCACGATGATCGTGCTCAGCGAGCCCAATAACCTGCAATGCACCCGCGAAGAAGCGCTGTTGATGGAAGCAGCGGCCAAGACACATAACGCGCTCAAACCGCTTAGCCCGGACGAGGCCGATTTCATGGTTCGCCACCATGACGAAATCGAAACTTTTTTGTCTGCGGGTTCAACGGGGGGGGTATCGGCATTGGTGAGGCGATGTTTTCGAAGAATCTGGATAACGTAAAGACCGTTTTGAATGACCTCGAAGCACTGCACAAACGCACTTTTCTAGCCGATGGACATCTACGCTCGCCAGAGTTTTTTGCTAAACGTAAACGCCTGCTCGCACAACTCAACACCAACCTGACCGCGTTGACTCGCAAAGGAATTGGCTTCCCTGATCATCCGAATTTGAAAAACGCGTTGGGGATCTCCAGCCGAAGCCTTGTTCACCGCTGGACCAAGGCCGGTGCCGTCGAGCAAATTCCCGGATACGCCACGCACATCGAGGGTGTGTCCAAGGCCGCAAAAACCGTTAAATATGGCGATTGGATTGGTACGGCAATCGGCGGTGGTAGTTCGTATTCTAAAATTCAAGACGTTTGCGCAGCGGGTAGTACCGAGGCTTGCAAAAAAATCAAATTTACCGAGACGGGAAGCTTCGCCGGTGGTGTCGCGGGTGGAGCCACGGCAGGTGCATTTTTGACAGGTTCTACGGTCGCCGGGTTATGTATTGAATTGGGGGTGCCAACTGGTGGTTTAGCTACTTTGACTTGCGGTGTTGTGGCCGTTGGAATTGGATCGTTTGCCGGAGGTTCACTTGGCGGAATGGGAGGAGAAATCATCGGCGATGTCATCTACGAGAGTGTGAAATGACTACCGCGATCAAGCGGGTGCGACGGTCCTTTCAGATGCAATCCTGTGCGGCGCGTTCAAAAGCCGAAGGCAAGAAGTTCGAGGCCAGCAAATGGCGCTCGTAGATGAACACCTTGCCACCCTTCCCGGCCTTGTAGGCTTCCAGCACGTTGTCCGTCGATACCTTACTAGGCACCACGATTCGGTAGCTGCGCGAGGTTTGCGAGACAGTCGGGTTTAACGCACTGCCCTGCAATTTCGGCACGACGCAGTCGGCGTATTGAGCAGGGGTCTTGCTGGTATGCAAGGTCAGGGTCGGCGCATTCGGCGCGGAGGCACATCCGGCGAGCAACAAAGAGGCAAACGCCATGGAAGGCACAAATAAGTGGCGCATCAGTGTCATCCTGAAAATAAAAGGTTCGATTCATCAATGGAGGCGATTTTCCGACTATTGTCGATAAAGCAGAAACTGCGTTTCGTAATGGTCACTATTACGTCTAGCAATAGTTGCGCCCCGTGCAGACAGATACACACTCAATCACAACCAGAATAGATTGATGAGGATCTCTCCTTGAGAACTTTTGACTTGATCCGCGACGCCGTTTTGCCCGATTTCCGTGACCGGGTGGCCGAGTACCTGGTCGAGTACGAAACCGTACTGTTATGCGAAAACACGCCCGACTCGGAGCTTGCGCGGGCCACCGCCAATCAGTTGCGCGGCTATTTGCGCGGGTTGAATACCACGCGAGTGCTGGGCATGGCGGATTGGGAAGAACTGGATCGGCGGGTGGTGAATACGTGGCTTTAGCGCCCCGACAATGAAAGGCTAGCTCTCCCGTGCAGTGCCGCAGCATCCGGCTCGCCAACGCCCTTTTCTTGCGAACTGTACGCGCCCAATGAGCATGAGCATAAAGCCCCTAAGCCCCTTCATCGATAGGGTGAGCCGAATAATGCAGTCCGGCGCGTTTTTATCGCATGTCTTTCCAATCAGACCGGTTTGCCGAGCGCGGCGTCGATCATGTGACGCACGCCCCGCAGTGCCTGGGCCGACACCTCCGGTCTGGCCTTCGCCGTGGCACGCGCAACCGAGAGGCCGCCAACCATTGCTGCAACGATGCCCATGGCGGTCGCAAGCGCGTCGACACCTGGGTTGTTGGCCGCAACCCTGCGCTCGAACGCCCGCACCAGCACCAGGTAGCCCTCGGTAAACGTTGAGCTGATCGCCACATCCTGACGGCCAATTTCACTGGCTGACGCAGCCATTGCACAGTGGTCGGCGTAATCGTCACGCTTGTCGACAGACAAATATTCGGAGAGAAAGCGTTCCAGGTCCGGTTCGCCATCCACCGTACCCGAATAGAGCTTGGCATTGCTCTGCTCCAGGCTCCACGCCAGCGCCTCGGCCGCCAGCGCTTCCTTGGATGGGAAGTGTGCGTACAGCGCGCCATGCGTCAAGCCAGCCGACTTGCTGATTTCGGCAACGCCCACGCCATCGATCCCTTTCTGCCGAAACAGGCGGCTCGCCGTCTCAACCAATGCGGCGCGATTGGCCTCTGCCTTTTCTTTCGAGATTTTCATGATAAGGCTCCTTTGCGTGAATTTTTGCACATTATAGTTGCACTCACAATCATTCAAAAGCCTATACCCAAAAGCATTTTCATTATTTCTAATTGAGCATTGACTTTAATAATTGTGAACACCACTATTGATTCAATGATTGCGAGCGCAATCTTAAAGCGGCACGAGTCACTCATCCCCTCAGAGCACATAACAATGAAAATCGAGAATTCCGTTGCATTTGTTACCGGCGCCAACCGTGGTCTCGGTCTTTCCTTCGCCAAAGAACTCGTGGCACGCGGCGCGCGAAAGGTCTACGCCGGAGTGCGCAATCCCGAGGGCGTCAACATTCCAGGCGTGATCGCCATTCGCCTGGACGTCAGCGACCCGGTATCGGTTGCCGCCGCAGTGGCGCAGGCTGGCGACGTGACGCTGCTGGTCAACAATGCGGGCATCGCGCGCTTGCTGCCCTCCATGCTTGACCCTGGCCTGGTGGAAGCTGCCCGCGAAATCTTCGAAACCAATTACTACGGTGTCATGCACGTCAGCCTGGCTTTCGCACCTGTACTTAAAGCCAACGGCGGTGGAGCGATCATCAACGTACTGTCGGATGCGACTTGGGTTGCCGTGCCTTTCTTGTCCGCCTACGCGGCATCGAAAGCGGCAGCGTGGAGCTTCACCAACTCGCTGCGCATCGAACTCCATGGCCAGGGCACCAGCGTGCAAGGCCTGCATGTAGGCTTCATCGACACCGACCTGACCCATGGTTTTGACGTGCCGAAAGTCCAGCCATCCGAAGTCGTGATCCAGTCACTGGACGGGGTGGAAGCAGGCCTGGAAGAAGTGCTCGCAGACAAAGGTACCCGCGCCATAAAAGCCAGTTTGTCTACTGAACAAGCGGCCTACTTGAAACCCGAAACAGTCGCATAAGGGGCAAAACATGCACCTTTTCCAGCGGCTGGCCCTCGGGGCTACATTCTTTGCAATATCAGTCAGCGGCGCCATCGCGGCGCCGGCTGCCACGCATAACAGCGCACCCAATCAATTTGTCGAAGCTGACGGAGTGCGTTTTGCCTATCGCCAGTTCGGGGCGCAGACTGGCGTTCCGGTCATCTTGCTCCAGCACTTTCGCGGCAACATGGATTACTGGGATCCGGCGCTCACCGATGGTCTGGCAAAACAACGACCGGTCTATTTGTTCGACAATGCCGGCGTAGGCCTTAGCGGTGGCGAAACACCCGATTCGTTTGAAGCCATGGCCGATAACGTCGCCGAATTTGCCCGCGCCCGTGGGTTGACGCAGGTAGACGTGCTGGGCTTTTCAATCGGCGGCATGGTGGCTCAGGAAGTTGCATTGCGCCATCCGCAACTGGTGCGTCGGCTAATCCTGGCGGGAACGTCGCCGCGCGGCGGAGTTGCGGGGAATGACCCAAGGGTTCCGACGATTGCTCTGCGCGAAACAATTGCCACGCAGGAAGAGACGGCGTACCTGTTCTTCGATCCAGCACCGTCCAGCCAGCAGGCGGCTCGGGATTTCTGGGAGAGGCGCCACCAGCGCAATGAGGGCCTCGATAAACTCAACTCAATGAAAGTCATCGCGGCCCAAGGCGCAGCGCTTGGCAAGTGGAACGTGCCCGGTGACGGCACTTTTTCGCAACTGAGTAAAATTACCCAGCCCACCCTGGTGGTCAACGGTAGCAAGGATGTGATGGTGCCGACCCAAAACTCCTACACGCTGCAACAGCATATTCCGAACGCCAAGTTACTTATTTATCCAAACTCGGGGCATGGCGCATTGTTCCAATATGCCGACGATTTTGTGATGCAAGCGAATGCTTTCCTGGACTAGGCCGGACCCATGGCGCTCAAGCCCTAGCGGCGTTGCGCATACAGGCGCGGAACTGAAGCCATGCTGATTCACACGTTACCCCCCTGCCGTACCGAGGATTCAACCCATGAGAATTTTGATCGTAGGAGCCGGATCAACCGGTGGATTTTTCGGTGCAAAGCTGGCCAAGGCAGGTCGTGATGTCACCTTCCTTGTGCGACCGCAACGACTTAGCCTGCTCGAGCAGCATGGCCTATGCGTCAGAAGCCCCGCCGGTGACATCGACATAAAGCCGCAGCTCATTACGTCGTCGCAAATCAATGGCGCCTTCGACATCGTTCTGCTTGCGGTCAAAGCCTACACGCTTGACTCAGCCCTACAAGACATGGACGCAGCTGTGGGCCCAAACACCGTCATCCTGCCGTTGCTCAATGGGATGCGACACATGGACGTGATCGCGGAAAAATTCGGTGCAGACCGCTTGTTGGGATGCGTATGCAAAGTGGCAACAAGTCTTGATGAGAGTGGCCGCATCATCCAACAGGGCACGTTCAACGACATCGCCTATGGCGAGTTTGACGGCAGTGATTCAGATCGAATCGCGCTCTTGCACGAGTTCATGCGCGATGCCGGATTTGATGCAAAAACGTCGAATACGATCTTGAGCGACATGTGGGAGAAATGGACGTTGCTCGCGGCGATGGGGAGCATTAATTGCCTGATGAGAGGCAGTATCGGGGATGTCGCATCGGTAAAGGGAGGATACGAATTTGCGACGCGTGCGATCGACGAGGTGGTGTCCATTGTCTGTGCCACTGGTCAAAAACTGAGTGAAGCGTTCCTGACGCAAGCCTATCGTCTTCTCACACTGCAAGGCTCCCCACAAACGTCGTCGATGTATAGAGATCTGATGGCAGGCCGCGCAATCGAAGCCGATCAGATCATTGGAGACCTTCTGGAGAGGGCGACTGCGAAAGGCGTCGAAGCGCCCCTATTGGCCTTGGTTTATACGAACTTGCTTGCTTACCAAGCCCAATTACACAACTGAGCAGTTCGGCAAGGACAGCGTTTGAGGGCCCTGCCGCGGGCCATTGCGAATACGCCTCTTTGATCGGAGGCAACTCCCCGAAATTCTGCCTGTGGCCCATGTGTTGCGGCTGATCGCCCACATCACCGCTATCCACCAGGAGAAAGACCATGTCTTCGGTTTCGTTTGCGCACTAGGAAAAAATAGATCCGTCCCTTTTCTTTCTCTTTTCTTTCTCCCTTTTCTTTCGCTGTTTCTTTTCTGACTTACGTTGCGCCTACTCAGAATCCAGTGTGTTGCATCAATCGGTTGAGTCCACAGCCAAAAGCTGACCATCAGCTCGCGCTGGGTGGACAATCCACGTCACTGCGCCGGTGTTGTTTGGATCTATCCAAATGATTCCGTAATACTGGCACCTCTCTTTAACACTCAGCGTAGACGCCTGTCCGCCGCAAAAACTCCACCTCTACCACGGGATAAGTAGGTAGCTATTTGTTTACGAAAGTCTGAAGTATTCATTTGAACTTTCAGATTCTTTCACGCCGCAGCCTATGCCTAACATCGGCACCACAGCGAACCCGCCACGGCATCGCTGGGTGGGACCAGGTTGCGCCCAGAGTTTTTTGAGGATCACCGATGAAACTGGAAATATTCCGCACGCTGTGGGGTTACACCGCCAGCAAGGCCCAAGCGCTCGAGGAGCTGCTGCAGGCGGGCTTTGATGGCATGGAAGCACGCCTGCCTCTGGACGCCCGTGAACGGGCTGAGTTCGGTGCCTTCCTCCAGGCCAATCGCCTGGGCTATATCAGCACGGTCTTCACCGCATACGACGTGCTGCCGGACCAGTCGGCAACACCTGCCGTTCACCTCAATGACCTGGAACAGAAACTCGCCTGGGCCGCCGAACTCGGCCCACGCTTCGTCAACGTGCTGGCGGGCAATGATCGCTGGTCCTTGCCACAACAAGTGGAGTTCTTTGGCCAAGCGCTGGAACTGGCGCGCAAACATGGCCAGGTCTGCAGTTTCGAAACCCACCGCTCGCGGTCGCTGTTCAACCCTTGGGTGACGCTGGAGTTGATCCGGCAGCTGCCCGATCTGTTGTTCACCAGTGACATCAGCCATTGGATAGTCACCTGCGAGCGTCTATTGAACGACCCGGCCGATGACCTGAGCGCCTTCATCGAGCGAGTTCACCATATCCAGGCCCGGGTCGGTTACGACCAAGGCCCGCAGGTTCCGCACCCGGCCGCTCCCGAATATGCAAAAGAACTGGCCTTCCATCAGCAGCACTGGGAAAGCATTTGGCGCTCGCAGCAAGCCCGGGGTTACCAGGTCAGCACCCTGACCCCGGAATTCGGCGCCGACGGCTACCTGCATCATTTGCCCTTCACCAATGTACCCGTTGCCGACCTGTGGTCATTGAACGTGTGGATGGGCCAGACCGAGCGTGAACACTTCAACCGTTTCCACCACTCAAGCAATGCTTAGGGAGCCGATGCGTCATGCCTGACAATAAAAACAACAGCGCCAGCACTGACACACAAAAAGCCAACTTCAACAGCATTCCGGTGGTCAACATCGCCGGTCTGTTCAGCTTTGAACTGGAACACCGCCTGGCCGTGGCCGAACAGTTGGGGCGCGCTGCCAGCGAGGTCGGGTTCCTCTATATCACCGATCACGGTATCGACCCGCAGCTGATCGCCAACCTGCGCAAGGCTGCCAAGGACTATTTCGACCAACCCCTCGACACCAAGATGCGGCACTACATCGGCACTTCGCAAACCCACAAGGGCTTTGTACCCGAAGGCGAAGAGGTCTATTCCAAAGGCAAGCCGGACCACAAGGAGGCCTTCGACGTGGGCTTCGAAGTGCCGGCCGATGACCCGCTGGTGCTGGCCAACACCCCGTTGCTGGGACCCAACGACTGGCCGCAGTTGCCAGGTTTCAAGGCGTCGGTTCAGGCCTACTATGAAGCGATTTTCGACTTGGGTCGGCGCCTGTTCGGTGGCTTTGCCCTGACCCTGGGCCTGGAAGAAAACTATTTCGACAGCCTGGTCACCCGTCCGCCGTCCAAGCTGCGCCTGATCCACTACCCCTTCGACGGTGCCGCCCATGACGCACCGGGTCTTGGCGCCCATACTGATTACGAGTGCTTCACCATCCTCTTGGCCGACAAACCAGGCCTTGAGGTGATGAACAATCTTGGCCAATGGATCGATGCCCCACCGATTGCCGATGCCTTTGTGGTGAACATCGGTGACATGCTGGAAGTGATGACAGCAGGCGCATTCGTTGCCACTGCACACCGGGTTCGCAGCGTGCGCGAGGAGCGTTATTCCTTTCCCCTGTTTTATGCGTGCGACTACCACACCCAGATCAAACCACTGCCCGGGTTCGCCCAGGCAAGTAAGGACTACGAAGAAATCACGATCGGCGAACACATGTATGGCCAAGCGCTGCAGACCTATCAGTATCTGCGCCAGAGGGTAGCCAATGGGGAAGTTCAACTGCCAGGCAAGGCACGCAAGCCCGCCAGTTTCGGACATTTGAAAAATCAGGCTGAACCGTCCTGATTGAAGTTTTCAGCTACATCCTTACCTACGCCGGAGTCAGTAAAAAATGAAAAACAATAAGAACCTGTTGAGCTTGGCTATATTGGCAGCCGGTATGCTTGGTGCCTCGGTGAGCATGGCCGCGACAGACACGCTCAAGGTCGGCATGGAAATCACCTATCCACCCTTCGAGTCATATGACAAGGACAAAAACGTGGTGGGTTCCGACCCCGAGCTGGCCGCAGCACTGGCCAAGCACATGAACGCCAAGGTGGAGTTCGTTGACACCAAGTTTCCGAGCCTGATCCTGGGCCTTAACTCCGGCAAGTACGACGCGGTCATTTCCGGCATGTACATCACGCCGGAGCGCCAGACTCAAGCCCAGACTATCGCCTATGCCAACACGGGTGCCGCGGTCATGGTGCCCAAGGGCAGCGAGATCAATGCGAAAAAACCTGAAGACCTGTGTGGCTTGAAACTGGGTCTGGAGCAAGGCACTACCTGGGTCAAGGAATTCAGGAAATTGTCCGATGAATATTGCGTGCCGAACAACAAAGGCGCCATCACCGTCAGCGAGTACCCCTCGGCGCCTGAAGTAACCCAGGCTCTGCTGTCCAAGAACATTCAGGCCCAGGTTGAAATCGCTGGCGCCGCAAAATTGATCGCGGAAAAGACCAACGGCCGAGTCGTAATCACCACCGATCACCCGATCTATCAGCAAACCTTGGGCATCTTCGTCAAGAAAGGTAACGAAGAAACCTTCCAGGCGGTGCAAAAGGCCTTCGAGGAGACCAAGAAGAGTGGTGAGTATGCCGCTATTCTTAAAAAATACGCCTTGGAAGAACCGACTGCTAACTAAGAACGTGTCCTTGTAGTTTGGTCATCTGCCTCCCCTGCATCGGGGCGGCAGATTGAGGTGCCCTATGCAATTCGATTGGTCGTATTTTTTCTCCCTCTTCTCCCTGCCAGACTTCTGGAATGCCTGCGTCACGGTGGTCCAGCTCAGTGCCCTGGCCTGGTTCATCGGCATGCTGCTGGGTTTTGTCCTGGCCACGGCCAAGCTGTCCCAGTCGCCTTTGCTGCGCATTCCCGCAGCGGTCTACATTTGGTTCTTCCGCAGCATCCCGTTGCTGGTGCTGGTGGTCTTCGTCTACAACTTGCCGCAATTGTTTCCCGGCAGCGGACCGATACTGTCCAACCCCTTCTACTCCGGCTTGCTGGCCCTGGTGGTCACCGAAGCGGCGTACATGGCGGAAATCCACCGTGGTGGCCTGATCTCCGTGGCCAAGGGCCAGAAAGAAGCCGGGCGCGCGCTGGGTGTCGGCCTGTTCGGCATGCAACGCTTGATCGTGATTCCCCAGGCTTTCCGTATCTCGCTGCCCACGTTGATCAATGAATACATCACCGTCGTCAAACTGACCTCGCTGGTCTCGGTGATCTCCCTGACGGAAATTCTCACCGTCGGTCAACGCCTCTATGCCACCAACTTCCTGGTCATGGAAACCTTGGCGGCGGTAGGCGTCTACTACGTGTTGATCGTCACCGTGTTTGGCTACTTCCTGCAGCGTCTGGAGCGCTACCTGGACCTGAACTTCCGCAAGCCGCACACACTCGATGACGCCGCCGTGGCCAAGTTCAAGGCCTGCGCCGAAGCCTTGCCAGACAGTGCGCGTAAAGCAGCGGGCAACAACGCGACGCCCATCCTGCAACTGAAGAACATCCAGAAGAGCTATGGCACGCACAAAGTGCTGCTGGGTATCGACCTGAATGTCGAATACGGCCAGGTGGTCTCGATCATTGGCCCATCCGGTTCCGGCAAGACTTCGCTGATTCGCACGGTCAACGGCCTGGAAAGCATCGATACGGGCGACATTCTGTTGTTCGGCGAAAAATTCATCGAAGCATCGGACAAACCCGATAGCTCTCGTCTGCGCAAAGGCGTGCGGCACATTGGCATGGTGTTCCAGAACTTCAACCTGTTCCCGCACCGCACCATTCTCGACAACGTCACTCTGGCGCCGCGTTACCACGGCCAGCCGGGCGAGCTGAGTGAACATCGTGCTTATGCGCTGCTGGACAAGGTCGGACTGCTGGCCCATGCCCACAAGTACCCACATCAACTCTCCGGCGGGCAGCAACAGCGCGTGGCGATCGCGCGGGCCCTGGCGATGGAGCCGCAGATCATGCTGTTCGACGAGCCGACCTCAGCCCTCGACCCGGAACTGGTCAACGACGTGCTGAATGTGATCCGCGACCTGGCCAAGGAAGGCATGACCATGTTAATCGTGACCCACGAAATGGACTTCGCCATGTCGATCTCCGACCGCGTGATTTTCATGGAGGACGGCAATATTCAACTCGATGCCGCACCTGAAACCATACGATGCGATGCCGAAGGAGAGAGAGTGCGGCGCTTTATGGGAATCGATGCTCCATCGCCAAACCGGTCTACAACGGTGGATCTTGCATGAATAGGCAACCACTTTCTTTGAGCTTCCTTCTTTCAGGGAAACACGCATGAATCTTGGAATCGCAGGACGCTGGGCGCTGGTATGCGCCGCCAGCAAAGGTCTGGGTAAAGCCTGCGCACAGGCACTCGTCCACGAAGGCGTGAACGTGGTGATCACTGCACGGGGCGAACAGACCCTGAATGAAACAGCCCGTCAACTCAGAGCGATCAATCCTGAAGTAACTGTCATCGCCGTAGCTGGAGACATTTCGACGCCTGAGGGCCGGGCGGCAGCGCTCACGGCCCATGAGCATTTCGATATTTTGATCAACAACGCTGGAGGCCCGCCCCCCGGGGATTTCCGCGAATGGAATCGCGACGCCTGGCTCAAGGCGCTGGATACCAACATGCTTACCCCTATCGAGCTGATCAAGGCAACCGTAGACGGCATGGCAACACGTGGATTTGGCCGAATCATTAACATCACGTCGAGTGCCGTGAAGTCCCCAATCGAAAGCCTGGGTCTGTCCAATGGCGCGCGCAGTGGTCTGACGGGGTTTATCGCAGGGCTTGCCCGGCAAGAAAACATTGCCAGTCGTAATGTGACAATCAACAACCTGCAACCGGGCTCCTTCGATACCGATCGACTGCGTGACAACCTGGTCGCGGCCGCCCAAGAGTCGGGGCAAGACAGTGAGGTATTCCTTGACGAATGCCGTCATGAAATTCCTGCCAAACGCTTCGGCTCACCCGAGGAGTTCGGTGCGCTGTGTGCCTTCGTTTGCAGCAGCTATGCGGGCTACCTGACGGGGCAGAACTTGTTGATTGATGGAGGGGCCATTCGCTCCAGCCAATAATGACGGCAGGCACCTCTTTGCACCGGCAGCGATCGGCCTTCAGTCCACAAGGAAGGTCGCTGACTGAGTCAGGTCAAGCGGACGGCCCTTTGAGTTCGACCTGATTGCCATCCGGGTCAAAGCAATAAAGCGACAAGCCATAACCTTCGGCGCCAAAGCGCGTGGCAGCTTTCTCGGGCGCCAGACCAAAGGACTGCAAGTGACTGACAAGTGCCGCTTCGTCGAAAGGTTCGATTCGCAGGCAGACATGGTCGAGGTTACGCCCCTCGTGGCCGGCCGCGACACCACCCTTGCGCCCGAGCTCACCGTCCAGGCTGACCAGGTCAATCATGGAAGTCCCGGCGCGCAGATGCACCAGCCCCAGATTGTCTTGGCGCTTGACCAGTTCAGCGCCGAACACCTGCGCGTAGAACGTGATGCTTCGCCCCAGGTCCTGGACGCGCAGCACAATGTGATCGATGTGTTGAATCGTAAACGGCTGCATGAAATCACTTCCTGTTTGGCTGCCTGATCAGTAACCCGATCACTGTAGTCCAGGGCCACAAAAATTCATTGTCGATTTTCCGGTGGAGACACCGCCCGCAGGGTTTTATGCTCAGCCCATGAACATACAGACCACTTTACTGCCGCCCCACGCCGAAATGGTTCGCGCCATGCTCGAACGCGACACTGCCTACGAGGGGGTGTTCTTCACGGCCGTGAAAACCACCGGGATTTTTTGCCGCCCCGGCTGTACGGCGCGCAAACCGAAACCGCAGAACGTCGAGTTCTTTGCGCACGCCGATGAATGCCTCGCGGCGGGTTATCGCGCGTGTCTGCGCTGCAAGCCGCTGGACGCTGCGGCCATCGCGCCCGACTGGGTACAGACGCTGCTGAAGTCGGTGAACGCTGATCCTGAGCAGCGCTGGACCGACGCCCGGTTGCTGGCCGAGGGCATCGAGCCGTTGAAACTGCGGCGCTGGTTCAAGCAGCATTTGGGCATGACCTTTCACGCCTGGCTACGCACCCGCCGCCTTGGCATAGCGTTGGGCGGGATCAAACAGGGCGATTCCATCGACAACGCGGCATTCGACTCGGGTTATGAATCGCTTAGCGGTTTTCGTGACGCCTTTTTAAAGTCGTTCCACATCACCCCGGGCCGAGCCGCGCAGAGTGAGCCGTTGCTCTTCACTCGGTTGACCACGCCACTGGGGCCGATGATCGCCATGGCCGAACGCCGTGGCCTGGTGCTGCTGGAATTCCTCGACCGTCCGGCATTGACCCGCGAAGTCGAAACGCTGCAGAACCGTTATGGCTATGCGGTCGCGCCGGGACACAACGCGCATCTACAGCAGATCGAGGTGGAACTGGCGCAGTATTTCGCCGGCAAACTCACCGTTTTCACCGTCGCGCTGCACCTGCCTGGCAGTGAATTCGCCCGGCAGGTCTGGGGTGAATTGGCGAAGATCCCGTACGGTAAGACCAGCACTTACGGCAGCATCGCCAGGCTATTGGGCAAGCCCGGTGCCAGTCGCGCGGTGGGCCTGGCCAACGGGCAAAATCGGCTTGCCATCGTGGTGCCCTGCCACCGGGTCATCGGTGCGGATGGCACGCTGACCGGCTATGGTGGAGGACAACCGCGCAAGGCGTATCTGCTCCGGCTGGAAAACGCGGCGATGCAGGTCAACCCACCACTCGCGTTCTGATTTCCTCAACTGTCATCAGGAAGGACATTCGATGGACACACAATTCCACCAACTGCACCAAGAAGGCTTGTTGATCCTCACCAACGTCGCGGATGCCACCGGGGCACGCATCGTCGAACAACTGGGCTGCAAGGCCGTCGCCACCAGCAGCGCGGCGGTGGCCTGGGCTCATGGTTATGCGGACGGCAATGCCCTGCCCCTCGAACGTCTGGTATCCACCGTCGAGTCCATCGCACGCGTGATTTCGCTGCCGTTGACCGTGGACATCGAGGCTGGCTATTCCGATGACCTGACCCGAGTTGCCCAAGTGATTGAGGCCGTGATTGCCGCCGGCGCGGTCGGGATCAATATCGAAGACGGCGCGTCTGCGCCTGAGTTGCTGGTGCGCAAGATCGAGGTGGCGCGCAAGGTTGCTGAACAGCGCAATGTGAAGCTGTTCATCAATGCGCGCACCGATGTTTACCTCAAGGGATTGGTGCCGGCCGAAGACCGCGTGGCCGAAACACTCAAGCGCGCCGCTCTGTATCAAGCGGCGGGTGCCGACGGGCTGTTTGCGGCGGGTGTCTCGGCAGAGTATGAAATCGCCGCGCTGTGCCACGGCACCACGTTGCCGGTGAATGTGCTGGGGCTACCGGGGTTGCCCTCGCTTGAAGCATTGAAAGCACTGGGCGTGCGGCGTTTGAGTGCCGGATCGGGCATCGCCGAGTTTTTGTATGGCGCCATGGCCGGGCTGGCCAAGAGCTTTCTGGAGACCGGAAAACTCGATAGCAGTCACCTCAAGGCTTTTACCTACGGTGAAGTGAATGCCCTGCTGAAACCGAGCGGAAACGCTTGATCGCCATGCCCGATCCCTATCTGCCGGCGACCCGGTTTTTAGCGTCCCTCGACGCAGACTGGGCGCGCCACATCGCGGCTATAGGTCCGTGCCTGCACCAGCCCCATGCGGCTCGCGATCCGTATGAGTCGCTGGTGCGGGCGATTGCCTATCAGCAACTGCACGCCAAAGCCGGAGATGCGATTGTTGGGCGGTTGCTGGCGTTGTTTCCGTCGGTGGCATTCCCACGGCCAGAACAGATACTGGCGACTGAGTTTGATCAGATGCGCAGTTGCGGGTTTTCGGCGGGCAAGATCGCGACCATTCAGGGAATTGCCCAAGCAACGCTGGAGGGCGTGGTGCCGAAATATGCGACGGCGTTGGGGATGGAGAATGAGGCGTTGATCGAGCGCTTGATCACCTTGCGCGGAGTCGGCCGCTGGACGGTTGAGATGTTGCTGATTTACAGCCTCGAACGGCCGGACATCTTGCCGGCCGATGACTTTGGCGTGCGTGAAGGCTATCGCCGGCTGAAGGGGCTGGAGGTCCAGCCGACGCGTAAGCAGATGGTTGAGATCGGGTTGGCGTGGAGCCCGTATAGGACGGTGGCGGCGTGGTATTTGTGGCGGGTGCCCACCCGGTAGACCGAGTCATCGTTCTTCGCGAGCAAGCCCGCTCCCACATTCGACCGCATTCTTCTGGGAGAACTCGGTTAAATGTGGGAGCGGGCTTGCTCGCGACGGGGCCGGCAAATTCACCGTATCCCTCAAGCCAATCACAACCCCGATTTCAACCGGCTAAATGCCCGAACCAACGCCCGGTTAAACACCTTCCCATTGTCATTCTTGCTATACAGCGATGCCCTAACCTGCTCCGACGGATACGTCCCCGGGTCATTGCGAATCGCCGGATCAATCAAGCCATCCGCCGCTGTAATGGCGTTGGCGTAGTGAATGGTGTCAGTGATCGGCGCGATCACTTCAGGCGTCATCAGATAATCCATCAACGCCAGCCCCGCCTCGGGGTGCGGCGCATCCTTGGGAATGACCATGGCGTCAAACCAGATCAAGGTGCCTTCCTTGGGTATCCGGTAGTTCAACGTAAACGGTTTTTTCGCCGCCTCGGCCTGCCCCGCGGCAATCGCCACGTTGCCGTTCCACGACATCGCCACGCAGGTGTTGCCGTTGGCCAGGTCGCTTATGTTCAAGTCATTGTCGAAGTAGCGGATATACGGGCGGATCTTCGCCAATTGCTGCTCGGCCAGCTTCAGGTCATCGAGGTTCTGGCGGTTGATGTCCAGGCCCATGTACTTCATGACCGCCGCAAACACCTCGTTGGGATCGTTGAGCAGGCTGACCCCGCAACCGGCAAATTTCGACACCACGGCGGGGTCGAACAGCATCGCCCAACTGTCCCGGGGCGCGTCGGGCAGTCGCTGTTGTACCGCCTCTTCCTGATAGCCAACACCGGTGGTGCCCCAGGCATAGATGCCGGCGTAACGATTGCCCGGATCGAACACCGCCATGTGCTGGCGGAACTCCTCGCCGACGCCTTGAAAATGCGGCATTTGCTTGCGGTCCAGCGCCTGGATCGCGCCACTCTGGATCGCTCGAGACAAATGCTGCCCCGCCGTCAGTACCAGGTCATAGCCGCTGCGACCCGTCAGCTATTTGGTCTCGACGGTTTCCAGTGAGTCAAAGTGATCGGCGACCACATGGATGCCGGCTTTCTTCTCGAAATCAGTCAGTGTGTCCGGTGCCAGGTACTCGCCCCAGATGTACAGGTTGACCACCGGCTTGGCGGTGTCGGCGGCCTGCACACACAGGGGTGCAAGCACCAGCAATAACGCTTGAGTCAGTTTGTGCAGGCCCATATTCAAACTCCCTTTTTGTTGCCGGCAGGCGCCGCGTATTGCGGCATGGTGATGCAAGCAACGTTACCGCCACCCAGGAGGATCTCCCGGGAGTTTTCAATGCCGACGATTTTGTGCTGCGGGAACAGTTCGGCGAGGGTCGCCATCGCGGCCTGATCGTTGCGATCGCCCAACAGCGGCACCACGATCGAGGTGTTGCCAGCGTAGTAATTGATATACGACGCACAGATTTGCGTCCCGGCCTGACGCGTGAGGGTGCTGTCTTGCTGATCCAGACCTTCGGCTTCTTCGGCGGTCCACTCCAGCACGTCTGGTTGTGGCAGTTTGTGCACGATCAGCTCGCGGCCACGGCTGTCGCGGGTGCTGCGCAGGATGTCGTAGGCCTCCTGATAGATTTCCCACTGCGGGTCATCGCGGTTGTCGGTCCATTGCAGCACCACTTCGCCGGGACGCACGAAACATGCGAGGTCATCGACGTGACCGTCGGTTTCGTCGAATTTGCAGCCCCGAGGTAGCCAGATGACTTGTTCGGCGCCGAGGTAATCGGTCAGGCGTCGCGTGACTTCATCCTTGCCCAAATGCTGGTTTCGATTGCGATTGAGCAAGCATTGCTCGGTGGTGAGGATGCTGCCTTCACCGTCACTCTGGATGCCACCCAGTTCGGCGATCAGCGGCGCACGGTAACGGTCGAAACGTTCGATTTCGAGGACCTTGCCGGCGATCTGATCGTCCTTGTCCCACGGGTAGTACAAACCGCCGTCAAGACCGCCGTAAGCGTTGAATTCGAAGTCGACACCGCGCACTTCGCCGCTGTTGTCATTCACCACGAAGCACGGGCCGCTGTCGTGGAACCAGGTGTTGTTGCAGGTCATTTCCACCACCCGCACTTGCGGCGGCAACTGGCGGCGGGCCGTGGCAAACTGCGCGGCCGAGGCGCAAACAGTGACCGGTTCGCTGTGCGAGATCGCGGTGACAATTTGCACCCAGCCTTTCTGCGCCGGCTTGGCGCCATTGCGCCAGACGTCGGTGCGCTCCGGCCAGCCGAGCCAGCAACCGGACTTGGTTTCAAATTCGCCGGGCAAAACGGAAACCGTCTTGTTTAGGGGTGGAATCGAGCACACGTGCCATGGTCAAACCTCATCAACGGGGATTGGAATGACCACAGGTAAGGTCGCTGGCGCGTTGCTCGCCAACGATGATTATTTCGGAACAGCTGAATTCAACTCATCAATCGATCAGTTGATCGTTGAACCATTCCGGTTTCTACGACAGTTTCCTGGGTCTGCAACTGGCGCTCGTTGCAAACGATGCCTTACAGAGTTCAACCGAAAAAAGCGAATCCTCCGAAAAAGTCCCCACACCATTTCGGCCTTCCCTCCGGTATCTCTTGCCTATCGGGCACCTCATAAAAATCCGCGAGAAAACCTCGACGAATCCGTGAAGGATTTCAATGCGCTGCTAAAGTGAGAGCACGCGCAGCCACATTCTGCCCCGGAGCAACAAATTTGGTGGTGGGTGGCGCACAACAAGCAGAGGCAGCTTGCTGGTGTCGCGTACGCTAACTCTCTAGAGCGAGGGCTGTCTTGAACTGAATCGCGCCATCATCGAGCGCGAGGGGGCAGTAAATGAGGTCTAAATATGATATTTGCGCCTAACGCTAGCCGTTCCGTACTACAGCGTAGAAGCAGTACCAGCATTGTGATTCAGGCCGGTCTCGATGGCCTCGCGGTGACCAGTGTCGCGTGGTATTTGATCAATTATCATATCGGCTATGTATCCCAAGCCTATGTCATCCTGGTCTTGTTGCTGCTTGGGGCATTGGCCGTCGTATACGACCACTATGCTATTTACCGAAGCAATGTCGGGTTCGCCGTTAAATCCTTTAAGCTTCTCAAGGCATGGACCGCCGTTTTTTGTTTTCTTGTTGCCATGGCCTTTCTTACCAAACAAAGCGAACAATACTCCCGTTTATTGGTTGGCGAGTTGTTTGTTATTGGCTACTTCGCTCAGCTACTTTTGCACCTTGGCACACGCGAGATGCAGAAGAAATTCCTGGCCCATCCGACTCAAAGGGACAACGTTCTTATTATTGGCTCAGGGGAATTAGCCAACTACCTTCATCAGAAAATCAGTAACAACCCATGGTTGGGTGAGCGCGTGGTCGGATCCGTATTGATCGGAGCAAGTGAAGATCAAGGGAAGGATGGCTCGGCGAGCGCAAACCACTTACCCATACTGGGAGATATCTCTGACCTGGATGACCTGGTCGTGCAGTACTCCATCCGAAGCGTCTATTTCGTTACGCCGCTGGATAGTTCACAGATTATCAAGGACGTTTACTTAAGGCTGTTTGACAAGCACACCGCCGTTAATTGGGTGCCAGATATTTTTTCGCTGCGCCTGATCAATCACAGCGTGCGTGAAATTGCCGGGATTCCGGTGCTGACCCTGTCTGAAACTCCGCTTATGGGGATGCGGCTTTTTCTGAAAAACCTTGAAGACAAAGTCCTGGCTTTCCTTATATTGCTATTAGCAGCTCCATTGCTGGCGGTCGTCGCCATTGCAATCAAGCTCGATAGCCCGGGACCGGTGTTCTTTCGACAGGAACGTATGGGATGGAGTGGTGATTCATTTCGTATCTGGAAATTTAGAAGCATGGTCGTCCATCAACCGGAAGAAGACATCGTCAAGCAGGCCGAAAAAAATGATCCACGCAAGACCCGGGTTGGCGCTTTTATTCGACGGACAAGCCTGGATGAGCTTCCACAACTATTCAATGTTTTGACGGGGGAAATGTCTTTGGTGGGACCGCGTCCGCACGCCATTGCGCACGATGCTCAATATTCACCGGATATTTCTGACTACTTTGCGCGTCACAATATCAAACCCGGTATCACAGGTTTGGCTCAGGTGCGCGGTTTCCGCGGTGAAACCAGAGATATTGGACAGATGATTCGGCGGGTTGACTCGGACATTGAGTACATCAACAACTGGTCGCTCTGGCTCGACTTCGTCATTCTTGCACGAACGCTCCTTGCCTTCTCGGGCAAACATGCCTATTAGGGTCTAGTAGCATTTCACATGGATGATTAAAGAAAGGAGCAAGGCGTCCGGGTAGCGCTAGCGATTGGCGCTGCCCGCTTTCCGATATGTAAGCCTAAGGTATGCTCACAGGAAATAGATCCAGAGTTCGCTCAACCTCATCCGCGTCAACACTAAAGCCATCGCCCTCTTGCGTACCCACCACAAAACCAAAGTTTTGGTGATCACGATCTGTTAGATACTTGAAAAAACAGAGAAAACGATTAGGGGGCTGCAGTACCAGCAGTGAACCACCCGGATGGAGTACATTGACCCCGTGTATCAGATGACTACCCTCGATCCCTACTACGGTCCTGGCCCCGGCACAGGCCGCGACAATAGTTGCTACATCCGATTTTGCGGGATCGATAATGCGAAACCCTCTACGGTCCCGCAGTCGTTCAGCAAGCTGCATTTCATTGCGCAACAAGCGCAACTCACCCTTATTGCCTCGCAGAATGAACACACCTGGATGAGAGCTTGCATTGACGTGAGACAGCAACTTTTCTCCCATCGCACGAAAACGCAAGTGCTTGTGTCGATTTTGGCTTAGATCATCAAATATCACGAGCTCATGAAAAAAGGCATTACGTAAACGAACCGGCTTCATCCCAAGCCAGTTTTCATAGCCGGGAGCGTGAAGTATGCCGTGCTTGGATGCAGAAACGAGTTTGTCGGAGACGGCCGTGGTCACCGGCACACCTTCGTTGCACGCCAGTGGATAGGTAATACAATCATCCATCAACCATGAACCAAACCACTTATTCCCGCCCGCCGTACAATACAGGGCTCCACGCTCGATCTCATTTTCTACTCGAATCCTTGGTAACCAGCTGGTTCGAGGCGATAACCATGACTTGGCATTACCGTTAAACAGTGTGCCATCAATTAGCCAGACATCCTTTAGCAGATAGCCACGGGTAGGACCATGTTCAACACGACCGATGCCTTCCATGGTACGGCGTGGATGCTCGAATGGATAAAACAGATCCCCGGCCCACCCCGTCACACGTTCGAGTTGATTGGGAAGGAAAAACGCCGGCGGAGCGTTTGACACCTCACCCGGTGCGATCTCCCAGCTCTTCACGGCAACACTTTGCAGTGTTAACGGTGGCTTTCCCGTCAGTCGCGCCTTCAACATGTGATGATACGCAGCAAGACTCCACTTCGACGCACCGCTATTCACCAATGTATAAGTATCCGACATATAACTACCACTCTAGTGTGCTTATACGGAAATAGCGCTCTTATCCAAACACATACGACTGCACCAACTTAACATCAGAAATCCATTCAGGTGGATATAACAGCTTCCATGACGGGTGGTGACTTCAGATGGTTATAACGACTGCGCAAGGTATCCAGGAGCAACTCTTGCGGCTGCCTGGCACAATGGACATATATTTTGGATAATCCACCAAAACCCATTTCACGGTATCGGCTCGCAACGTCCTCATCACTCGGCCCTTCGGGCAACCCTAGATGAAGCGTTAGTTTTTTGCCTTCAACAGCAAACAGAGGGGTTTCCCAAAGAAATTGCGCAGCGTCTTTCCTGGGCAGTCGAATAAACACATAACCGTAGTTACCCAATGTGTCCACATCGCCCCCACGTCTTCTTTTCCACTCAAGAAGTCCATCGTCCGGTCGCGCCAGGCAAGTCCCGATATCATAATAGTCAAAACCATTTTCGATCGCCCATTCAAGCGCCATGAAGGTAGTGATCGAGTTGATTTCACGTAGTTTTTTAGCATCTGAATACACCGTTTCAGGATAGCCAAAACGGATCGTGCTCCAGTAACGCTTTCCTACGCGAGTGATTACGCACCCAAGATGGCAAGCAACAACCTCGTCCTCCAGCAGCACCAGATCGAGTCGCCCGGCATTTTTTGCCACCCTTTGTACTTCATGCGTTTCGATTTGCGAGGCAGCCATGCCATGCCTCGCTTTGGCATAGGGTTTGAGCATCTGCATATCCGCACTTTCAATTTCGTCATCGTTCAATGCTTGCTTCATACGATAACGCGAGCGGTTCTTGCGTAGACTGCGACGAAGTTCGGTATTATATCTCGCGGTGATATCGTCGATGGATCTACTCAGCGGCACAACTGCGCTCAAATACTGAGGTACACACAATGCGCCCGGGATCGGCATTTCACTGACAACTACAGTCTGGCTTGATGAGTCCGATTTTAATTGACTATCACCCCGTGGAGACTCCCCCCCCAAGAGTACCTTCACAAATTCTCGCTGGGCTTTCCTGCCAACATAGAGGACGCTGAAGTGGCTATTTTCCCGAAGTTTGAATCTGACAATTTCCCAGCGCCAAAAACAAGCCCTACTCGCTATGTCTCGCAGCCAGGAAATAGCTTTTCTTAGCTCAAAACGTAAAGAAGGAGATATTAGCTTACGCATCAATGCCGCTATATATTCTTTCATTTGCTCACTAGCACAGGTCGAGGAAAAGTAGTTTTGTTTGCAAGCAACAATAGACGCTCCACATTTTTCAGCCAAGAGAACGCCACGAAAAATCTTGCTAAAGGCTCGAAATACCTTTGAAAAGCAACCTATAAACTCGTTGCACCTCGATCTTTGAAAATCAACGTGCGGAACAGAAACATCGGGTTCCCCAGCACATAGCGAGTGAATAATCGCTTCGGTTCATTCATTAATCTGAACAGCCACTCACACCCGAGGCGACGCATCCATTGCGGAGCCCGATCAACCTTACCGCCGAGAAAATCCAGAATCGCCCCTCCGCACACGATCAGGCAAGGCACACCGCTGACCGCTAGTCTGGCAGCGACCGCTTCCTGTTTGGGCATGCCCATCCCCAATACAACCAACTCAGGTTGCAACTCCTGGACCAGCTTTATATAGACTTCCACCTCAGCAAAACCATGGTGAGCAGAAACAATATTCACCGCATGTATCGCTTCGCAATGCTGTACCGCATTGATGAGAAAGGTATCTTCAGTGCCCCAGAAAGCCACGCGCCGGCCTTTGAAGGCAGCCAGTAATTTGGGGATGAAATCCGTACCGTTCATATTTAGTCCCGGCGTCAAGCCGAGTTTGCGTAATAGAAGCGCCATGCCGGAGCCATCCCGTAATAACACATCAGCAGATGACAGCGAATGATAGTAATCGGCGTTGCCCGCCACCAGGTTCATGGCATGAGCATTGACGAATCCCAGCACTGTCGCCTCCTCCGCACAGCACAAGGCATCAATCAGCCCTTGTTCATCATCAAAATCATTGACGACCCTGAGCTTCTGGAAAATCGTTTGCCAGTTGTGCAGCCAATCCAGAGCGCGCATCAGCTTTCATCTCGCTTGGATCGCACCCATTCGACCTGACGCTTAAATAAAAAGCCCACGTACAGGGGGATTTTTTTTATGGCGTAGAACGGCGCATACATCAAGGCTGAAAAGGAAATAATCTCGCGACCAAATTGGCTCCATGCCAGAAAAACAGTCATACCCAATATCGTCACTCCGGCTGACGCTATCAATGCTGGCGCCAACACTCCAGTCAGTACAAGTACCAACCATGACAGACCAAATGCCGCCGCCAGGGCCAAAGTCAACAACGCCAACGGAGGGACCAGCAAATCCAGCGTCATAGCCAACAGGCTCCCATTGCCCTTGCCAATTGACTCTACAAACAACTTTGGCGTATCACCAAGGATCACGCCCAAGTGGCCATGTTCCCAACGCGTACGCTGGGTTGTTAAACCCTCTTCACTGCGCGGAAAATAACTGGTCACCAGAGCGTCAGGGCAAAACAACGGCGGCTTGCCGCTTCGGCAGAAATCCAGGCCCATCTTCAAATCTTCGACGATATGGCCACTGGCCAATTCGATTAACGGAAGATCCCGCCAGGCGAACGCCATTCCGGTGCCCATTAACTGGCAGGGCAAACCCAGGCGAGCCCAACCTTGCGGCCGCGCCCGATTCTTCACGCACCAGGCAAACTCGGCAAGCTGCACTTGTAAGCCTGAACCTGCTGGGGCACGCATTAAATTAAGGGACTGGACCGGCCGCCCCGAGTCGATGCAACAGATTGCCAAACGCTCAACAAAACCTTCGCTCACCTGACAATCGGCATCGACAATGATGAGGACGTCCGGCGCAGCACTCGCCAAATGACGCACCCCAAAGTCCAACGCATACCCCTTGCCACGTTGATCAACGTCGCTGCGTTCCACCACTTCGGCACCCGCGCTGCGTGCCAGCGCCGCCGTATTGTCAGAACAATTGTCTGCCACCACCAGTAACCGGTCGCCTTCCAGCAATTGTGGTCGAACGGTACGCAGCGTCGCTACGATGACTGAAGATTCATTGTGTGCCGGGACCAACACCGCCACCCGTGGTCGCGCACCTTGCGCCAAAGGCAGTGACCGCACAGGCAGGCAAGCCAGCAGTATCTGGATAAACAGGATCAGCACCGGCAGGACAATGACTGCCAACAGCCCGCAGAACAGCCAATAAAATAAAGTCATCATGCTTGCGCCCTGAACAAGTGAGCCAACTTCGTCGCTTCCGTATCGATATCGTGTCGCTCCAGCACTCTCTGATAAGCCGCCTCTCCCATGCGCTGCAGCACCTCGACGGGTGCCCCAAGGCACTCTGCCAGCGTTGCCGCCAATTCATCCACGTCGCCAGCGGGAAACAACCAACCGTTCTCCCCCTGACGCACCAACTCGGGAATCCCCGCGACATAGGTCGTCAGAACTGGCCGGCGCAAGGCCATGGCTTCCATGATGACCACTGGCAAACCTTCGGCGAAGCTCGGCAACACCAAGGCCCGCGCCGCAAGAATTTCCTCTCGAACCTGCTCGCTGCTGATCCAACCGGTAATTCGCACCTGTGCCTGCAAACCGTGCAGTGCAATCAGCGCTTCGATTTGCCCACGCATTTCCCCATCACCGGCCAGAACTATTTCGAATGTCACGCCTTGTGCGGTCAGAATGCGGGCCGCTTCAAGTAACAGTAGTTGGCCTTTCTGCTCACACAAGCGCCCCACGCAAACCAATCGCGGCGCCGACGGAATAGCGACTGCCGGTACATTGTGAAACGCCTGCTCCAGACCACAATGCACCACCTTTACCCTCGGCCAATGCGCATGATCCACCCAGCGAAACAACTGGCTACGGCCATAGGCGCTGATGGCAGCAACAAAAGCAGCGCGCCGGACTTTTTCGCCCAAATGAATAAACTGTGGTTTGTCGAACTCTTCCGGGCCGTGCACGGTAAAACTGTAGGCAGGCCCACCGAGCGCATTCGCCAGCATTACTACCTCGGTAGAGTTAGTACCGAAATGCGCATGCACATGCCTGGCGTCGAACGCCTGCAACCAGGACAGCAGGCGGCATGCCTCGAACAGATAAACAAAATGGTATGGCCAAGAGCGATCGGCACGCCAGCCCATGCGCAACGCCAGCCATAGCGCTGAAAAAAAACGTCGCGGCTGAGCACGTAACACCTGCAGCACGGGTACTAACAGGCCCTTGATTCCGTCGCGCAGCACATACAATGTTTTATTGCGTTCGGACACATCCTCGGCGTCCACCAACTCGGCATCCCAGCCACGCAGCGCCACACGCTGCACCGCAAAACCCTGGCGCTCCAATGCCAAAATCTCGCGGCGAATGAAGCTATGACTGACCTTCGGGTATTGATTAATGAAATAAGCGATACGCATAGTAACCAGCTTATAGGCTATAGCGGTGATTTATTACTGCGGGTAATCCCACAGCGTCACAGTAACGTACAACGTCAATTCGCCGCATAGCAGCCTTTTAATACTTTATCCATGTTTGTAAACGTGCTATCCAAGAGTTCATAACGCCTGCGATACATGGCGCGTTTTTTTGAAGGAATCGTATCAAGCAATTTTTTAGATGGGGTCATGGGGATTTCAAAAAAATCCTCCCGCTCTGAAGGCGTCGCGCCATGTTCCAACCAGATCACATCATAATCCGCCGCCAGTTCTTGAGCTTTTTCAGCGCCAAAATAGGGATGCCGATGATGACGATAACCATCGCCTACTGCATAGATTTTTTCGACACCAATGTTTATTGCCAGATACTTGATTGCTTCAATCAAAAAACTTCTTGGCCGCAGACCCTCAAAGTCCTTGGTCAGGTCCCGATAAATGTTCAAGGACTTGTCACTTTCTATGCCTTTGTGTATCCCTTGGACTGCTCCAATAAAAATACAAAGCTCACCCTCTACGCAACATAACGTGAAGGCTATGGATGCAACACGCAGATCTCCCTGAAACAAGTTCAGCACCAACTCCCCTTCACGCATAAACCATACAGGACGATCCAACACCAACGAGCAGTCCGCCGAAAACTCCGACAGATCGCTTAATACCAAACTGTCATTACGCCCATAAAGCAGTAATTGCGGACAGTTCTTGATCACCACTTCGTAGTGCGAGGCCAATACACCCAGTTTATCCTGAGAATTCCAGGTTCTACTGATGTAGGGCCAATGAACAACCCCCAGGCAATCTCCGCCCAACCGCTCAACACCAGTCTTGCCAAGGGCCATCGACATCCGCGACAAAAACAACTTCAGTTGCGACCAGTTCTGCCCGACCAGATACAGTAACTTGATCTTGTTTTTCAGTGCCCTGACGGAATACCCGGCATGTATCGAAGACATGCTTTTCAATAGCTGCCAATTATTCATGGAAGTCTCACTTGTATTCGATCAACGCCGTCTTGCCGGCGCCGAATCTGTTCAGTAGAAACTTGGTTTGCCCTAGCATCTCGGGAAATTTCCCGAGCACCAGAAAGAAAGCCAGCAGCCAGTTTTTGCGTAACGATCCATCACCCCGACGAGCCAAGCGCGCCATTTGCAGCGGATAGATCGACAGCAGAAGCAGTCCACACCATCCCAGCATCAGGCTCGCGATCATCGTGGCCAAGGGGATGCCCAACCCCCAGAACCAGGCACGGCGCGACTCGCGCTGCCAATGCTGCTCCGGTGCGGCCCCATGCAAAAATGTGCCCTCGGCAAAGGCATAGCCACCCCGCAGGGTGCGTCGCCACCATTGGCCGAAACGGGTCATGCCTGCATCGTGCAAGGTCATTTCCTCGGCCAAACGCCAGACCTTCCATCCTTTGGCGCGCAGACGCAAACACAACTCAGGCTCTTCCCCGGCAATAAGATCCGCTCGGAAACCAGATACGGCAGCAAAGGCGTCGGCCCGCATCAGCGCATCGCCACCACAAGCCTTGGCCTCACCTATAGGTGTGTCCCATTCGAGATCACACATATAGTTGTAAATCGAATGGTGGGGAAAACGTTCTCGGCGCCGTCCACAGACCACCGCCACCTCAGGCCGCGCATCAAGAAAGGCCTGGGCCTGGGGCAACCAGCCAGCGACAACCTCGCAGTCACCATCGACGAACTGGATATATCGCACCTGCGGCAATTCCCGTTGCATGCAGGCGAAACCTTCATTGCGCGCGCGCGCAGCCGTAAAGGGAGTCGTCATATCCAGCTCGACCACTCCGACGCCAAGCTTCAGTGCCATCTGCACGGAGCCGTCGGTTGACCCGGAGTCGACATAAACAACCTTCTGCGCCACACCGATCAGTGAGGCCAGGCAGCGCTCAAGCCGCAGGCCTTCATTGCGACCAATGATAACGACACCCATGCCGGTCGCCATGACGTTCAAGAGCATTCCCTCACTTCTGCGCCATGCCTTGTCTTGATGGTCGCAGGCACGCCCACTGCGACCGAATTATCCGGCACATCCGTCAATACCACGGCATTGGCACCAATCACCACGTTATTACCAATGCGAATATTGCCCAGGACCTTGGCCCCCGCACCGATGTCAACGTTGTTGCCGATCACCGGGGCAATCGGTTCATTCACATTCTTCAGCCCCACGACCACGCCATTGCGAATGCGACAGTCATCGCCAAACTGCGCATAACCACTGATCACGATCCCGCCAAAATGATCGATGACGAAGTTGCGTCCAACCGCAACCTCACACGGCAACTCGATACCGGTGACGATCTGGACGCACTTGAAGAGCACTTTGTATAAAAAGGAGAAAATTTTGCGTAACGGCGCTGGTCGCACACCGTAGCGCCAGCGTCCGAAGCGATAAACCAACATCACCCAGAAACCCTGAGCGGCCCAATCACCGGCGTATGCGCGCAAGTCCGCACGTATGTTTTCGAACATGGACTGATCTACCGTGTAGGTTGGCTAGCGAGTCTGGTTTCACGTAGCAGTGCCCAGGTAGCACGAGCATGCTGCCAACACGCGCCTATGGCAGCCCGACCTCGGCCTTTCAATAATGCCTTGAGCGCCAGAATCAAATCACCCAGGCTCACCAGCCCCATATGCAAGGCCAGCCCTGCCAGGCCGTGGTGCTTACGGAAATACAACAGCTCGCTTTCAATCTGTAATGTGGATAGCTGGCGACTGGCCGCATTGAGCGTGTTTACTGATTTGGCACTTTCGCCGCCGATATGCACCACTGTGGTATGCGGGTAGTACACCACCTTCCAACCTGCCTGTTTGACTCGTTTGCAGTGATCAACCTCTTCGTAGTAAAGGAAATAGCGCGGATCGAACAAGCCAACTTTATCGATGACTTCACGGCGGATCAGGTAATAACATCCTGGCACCCAGTCGCACTCGCGCACTGAATTATGATCCCAGGTCATGTCGTCGACCTTTTTCACCCAAGGGAAAAAGCGTGTGAGCCCTGCGTGTGCAAGGAAGACGTTCAACGGTGTCGGAAAATAGCGACAGGAGGGCTGCAGATCCCCCTCTCGTCCGACTAATCGAACGCCAAGGACACCGCAATCAGGATGGGCCTCCATATATTCGAGCGTCTTATTCAGGGTATCCGCCGCCACGAAGGCGTCGGTATTGAGAAGTAGCGCGTAATTGCCTTGCAGGTGCTCAATCAATTGATTATTGGCGCGACCAAAACCAACATTATTGTCATTGACCAGTTGCAATGCCTCTGGACAAATACTTGCCAGACAGTCCAGTGAATTATCCGCAGAGGCGTTGTCCACGATTAAATAACGCATACGCTCGGCATGATCTGACTGACGCAGCGCATTAAACATCGGCCGCAACAAAGTCGCTGTATTGTAACTAACGACCAATACATCAAGGTCTGCACTAACCATTGGATTGCTCACCAAAAAAATACTCGGCGCGCATTGCGCGAAGCTTGGACTCTAGTTCATGGTCATATACACCCTCGCGCTGCTGGATAAGGTCAATCCAAGGATAGGCGGCGCAACGCTCCCCAATATTCTTCACCAACGTCTCCATCGTACAGATAACCCTGGCTGGATTACCTCCAACCACTACTCCAGGCGGAACATCCCTTAATACAACAGCGCCAGCAGCCACAACCGAATCCGGACCAATAGTTACGCGCGGCATGACGATAGCGCCATGACCAACAAAGGAGTTAGCGCGAATATCGACGCCGCCAACAGAGTCGAACTTTGTTCCGTCACGCGCGTTAATTACATGGACAATGCCATCGTGGCCGAATATTGTGCAATCCGATAAACCTACATTGTCGCCGAGTCGAAGCATCGCCGGGTCGGTGATATTACATCCGAGATTAATCCATACGCCTTTACCGATGGAGTGTAATCCTCCCCAGCGCGCCATATGCTCAGCCCATTCATATCCGTCCGGTTTACATAACTTTTTATAGAGTGCGGTTCCGCGTCCTGTAGTTTTGGCATAATGAGCAATTGCACGCTTTAGTAGACCAATCATCCTGTCAGCCTCAAAAAACCAGCGATATACATCCGGGCCAAGGTTAGAGACACCCTGATTCTTGTTTTATCCGCACCCTAAGAATAGACCCCTCCTTTAAATTCAACTCGGAAAATCCAAAAAAACGCCTGCTCCGGAGTACCTGCCCACCGCAGGTCCCAGTTGGTGGTTAAGGTAATCCGCCAGCCTCAGCGCAAGCTGCAGGAGAGGCATCGTAGGGTTAGACGCACCACCTGTTGCGAAAACACTGCTACCGGCGACGTAAAGGTTCTCTACACCAAACACTTTGCAGTTTTCGTCGACCACGCCGAACTCAGGCGAAGACGCCATTCGCGTGGTGCCCATGTGATGGGCATGGGGATTGACCTTCAGGGGCAGGGAGTCGTCGTAAACGCACTCCTCCAACTTGACGTAGCCCAGACCGGTCTCAGCAAAACACTTGGCCATTTCAAGCCCGATGGACTTGATGGTGTTCCTGTCCTCCGGTCTCAGCTCCCAGTGAACGTTGACCTTTTTCACCCCTAACATATCTCGCTCTTCAAGCACCGAGATACGACTGTCAGGGTTGGGAAACTGTTCAATCAGCGTGCCGAGCACCCCATCGCCTGGGCACTCGAACTTGGTGATGAACTCAATCTTGTGCCCCACACCGATATCGCAGACGAGGTTCTCGAAAAAGTCCTTCACTGCGGCCATACGCCCATAGGCTTTCACTTCCGATACCAGGGAAGCCGTCACGTTGCCTTTACCTGAACGGTGCTCCCTGACGAATGCATCGGTGGTGAAGTACTGCCGCACATCCGTACTCTGCCCGTCTCTCAGGATGAACGTGCCCATTTCGACGTTCAGGTGTTCCATGAAGCATCGACCGACAAAACCATCCTTACTGACTATACCGCCCGCGGCAAGAGACTCACTGTTGAGCAATTGCCGGGCGTTTTCGATCGCGCCGGTCGCCAGTATGAATTGTGCTGCCTTGATACGTTCGCGACGCGGCTCATAGTCCGAGACGACGATCGTCGCTATGCGGCCGGTTGCGCTGTCGAATTCAAGATCAACGCAGTTGCAATTGATGAAGACATCAAGCCCGTCGGTCTCATTGAGCTCCTTGGCATATTTTTGTGCAAATCGCGTCGGCGGGCTGAGCAAGAAACGATCGGCTTCAAATTCGTCATCGTCCAGAGCGACATTGATCGTCTTGAATCCAGACTGCGGAGGAAGGTCAACAATATCCATGGCCGCGAGCAGATTGCGATCCATCTCGTTAAACGCGATGGGCCAACCGGGAATGTTCACCGGAGGGCCTGCGGCAAAGTCGGACCGCTCGAAGGGACGGCATCGCCCGGCCCAGTGATTGGAGGTCCCACCCAGAAAGCGCAGGCGTGTTTCCCCTGCGTAGACTTCAAGGCCTGACGATGTGCATTTATAGAGATCCTGCGAATTCTGCGAGTATTCGTGCCCACCGCCCTCGATAAGCACAACATGGCGACCATTACCGGCCAAGCGCAATGCCAGCGTTATGCCGGCCGGTCCGCCGCCTATGATGCAGACGTCATAGAAGTCGCGGAGTTCTTTCTGCGATTGGTAGTCTTTGATCATGCTTGTGCCTGCCGAAAATGGTGGGCAGGCAGTACCCATCCGTTGATCACGACAAACTCGGACTTAACAGCAGAAGGCCGAGGCACGGCTTCGGAAAATCCGAATATGCCCCACCCAAGGCTCAATAGCGTGAACGCCTGAAGGAAGCCTCTGCGTCCCATCGCAGAGGTTTTCAAATCCGTTTCTCTCATGACTCAAAGCTCCCCCACATCAAGATTGCGCTAAAAATTCACCTGGCCATCGAGGACACAATTTTTCGGCATCACCTTCAACCGCTCAATGGCGACGCCGTTACTGCAGCTTTGAAAACAGCCAGAGAAAGCGATCGAATCAAAGCCATTTAGCAAGACCGGTCATCAACTCCCCACTCAAAGCCCCCACCGCCAGCATTGGCAGCACTACCAGTTCACGCTTGAGACTGAACATCCCCAGACGACAATTGACATAAAAAACCAGGACGAGCGTAGGAAACGTATACAGGGCAGCGCCCCAAATCGCATATTTGACTCCGCCAATCGCTAGCAGCAGAGGCAGCAGCACCCATAACGAAACCACGCGAATGATATTGTCCATGGCTTGGTACTTGGTGTGTCCCAAGGCGATCCAGACCTGATGCGCCAACATATAACGCATGGTGAAAAAAGACAGTGAAAGAATAGCCATCATGTCGCCAGCTTGCGCATAACGCTCATCGTACAAAATGCTGATGAGCAGCGGACTGCCGGTTAAAAACAGTCCACAGACGAACAGGCAAGCAAGGTCGAACATCATTTTGAAGCGGTAATACAACGAATGCAGCCGAACGGTGTCATTGACCCTTGAGGCCTCGCTGAACGTCGGCAAGGCTACGGCGCCAATCACCTTTTGCATCCCCAGTTGGAGAGCGCCCAGAATCAGCACCGCAATGGAGTAGGCACCCAATTCGGCGGCCGACATGCTGCCACCAAACCAGATGCGGTCGCCGTACATGGACAATACACCCACGGCCGACGACAACAGTATCCAGCGACCGAAGACGACCAACTCCTTCAGCGCATCCCGTTCCCACTGGAGACGGTTGGACGGGCCCTCGAACCAGAAGTGGCCCAGCAGCGTGCTGACCATCGCTGCCACCAGACCCGCTGCCACCAATGACCAGACAGACCGGGTGAAGTAACCGACGACGAGCATGACCAACAACCCGACGATCTGAGATAAAAAATCGGTTAAGACCACTTTCTTTTGTTGGAAAGCGCGCACTGCCAAATCGATTTTCGTCGACTGCAAACCGTAGAAAATGGCAGAGATGCCGGTCAAGGCCAACACCAGCGGCAGTTCGGGTGCGGCATAGGTGGAATCGGCCGGCCAAAGATTGAACGTCTGCGTAAGCCAGGCGATGCCCGCGATCAGCAGCGTAAAAGCAAAAAGAATGAAACCGCGTACGATCTGCACCGTCCACACAGTATTGAGAAAAGCCGGATCGTCGCCACGCGGGCTCTGGATGATGTTCTGGCGCAAGCCCACATCGGAAAGCAAGTGCAAGACCACCGAAACGGTGGTGGCGATCATCATGAGGCCGAACATTTCGGGCATCAGCAGGCGGGCCATGATGAGGTTGCCACCCAAACGAATGGCTTGAGAGGTGACAAGCGCCCCCAGATTCCAGGCACCCGCGGATATCGCTCGCTTGCGAAGGCTCAGCGTTGGCGATAAATCGACTAACGACATAACATCAACCTCGAACTCACTGGCATGAAACATACTATAGTCGCAATTTGCCACCCCATTGCCGTCGCTCAACAATCAATAAGTCCAAATACCCATGCCTGAGCATTTCCGCGCGCTAATCGTAATCCTGGTCCTTGCTGGCATCGTTTTTGTCATCGCACGCCGACCGGCAGCAGATGTGATTTCTGATCGTAATTTCACGCGACGGCGTAATTTATGGTTTGTGTTGACGCTATTGGCCTTTGTTTCACACAGTTTCTGGGTGTACGCGGGCATCACCGCGGTCATTTTGACCGTCGCCCGCAAAAGCGAACGCAATCCCGTGGCGCTATTTTTCTTTTTGCTGTTTCTCATTCCGCCGGCCCCGGTGGAGATTCCCGGCTTCGGCCTGATCAACTATTTTTTTGCCCTGAACCAAGTGCGCCTGCTGGCGCTGTGTGTGTTGCTTCCGGCATTTTTCGCTCTGCGCAAGCGCGCCGACACGGTCACTTTCGGGCGCACCTGGCCTGACAAGCTGTTAACCGCCTACATCCTGTTGATGAGCATGCTTTACCTGCGTGAAACCACGATTACCGATACGTTGCGCCAAACGCTGTATCTGTTCATCGAAGTATTTTTGCCCTACTACGTTGCCAGCCGGGCGCTGAAGAACATCAACGACTTCAAGGATGCGCTCTTCGGTTTTGTCCTCGCCGCCATGTTGCTGTCGCTCATTGGCCTCTTTGAGTTTGCTCGCAGCTGGCTGCTTTACAGCGCCCTCACCAACGTCATGGGCATGCCATGGGAGTCCAGCTACCTGACCCGTGGTGGCTCCTTGCGCGCCAGTGTCACCACCGGCCAGGCCATCGCGCTGGGGTTCGTCATCAGTGTGGGCATCGGTTTTTACCTGTACTTGCAGGAGGAGATTCGTAGCCGATTGCAGCGCAGCCTGGGTTCACTCTTGCTCCTCGGCGGTCTGCTTGCGCCACTGTCGCGCGGTCCCTGGATCGGGGCTGCCGCGATGATCGTTGTGTTCATTGGTACCGGACGAAAAGCGCTCAAACGCCTGATGCTGCTGGGGGTGGCCGGCGTCCTTGCCCTACCCTTTCTGGCCATCGTGCCGGGCGGGCAAAAAGTGCTTGATCTGCTACCGTTCATCGGAACGGTGGAAGTCGAGAACATCACGTACCGGCAGCGCTTGATCGATAACGCGGTCATCGTCATTCAGCGCAACCCTTGGCTAGGTTCTTTCGATTACCGCAGCTCTCCGGAAATGCAGTCCATGACTCAGGGCCAGGGAATTATCGATATCGTGAACACCTACATCGGCATAGCACTTTCGACCGGCTTGATTGGATTGACGCTTTTCGTAGCTTTTTTCGCCAGTGTCTTGCAGGGCATCCGCAAGGGAATGCGTTCGTTCCCCGACAAGGACAATGAGAGACGCCGACTCGGCCGTGCACTCCTGGCGACATTGGCCGGCATCCTGATCACCATCGTGACGGTCAGCAGTATCACTGTAATTCCCGTGGTGTATTGGTCGGTAGCCGGAGTGGGCGTCGCCTATGCTCAGATGGCGCGCGTGCGCAAGCACACCTCGACCGCCGTCAGCGCCCAACTTCAACTCCGGTAAAACCCATGGCCCCTTTGCTCCGCCCCCCCCTGCTCCTGTTGCTCCTGTCGTTTGCTTTTTTGCCGTTTCGCAGTTGGGCTTCGGATTGGGTCGCCAGTGTGGATGAGCGTAGTGGCCTGCCCATGCTCGTACGCGGAGGCAGTCCCGCCCTTGCCAGTGCATTGACCTTCTGGGACAAGGGTTGGGCCTGGACCTCAATGGCCGGCCAGTTCAAGGTCAATGCGCCCTATCGCTACTCTCTGGTGGGCCAGAACAAAACCCTCGATTTCGACTTGAATGCGCAGATCCAGAAAGAAGGCGAGCAGACGCTGACCTGGAACGTCGCCCTGAATGCACACAGCGTGAAGTCGGGCGTGATAGGAGGTGGCATCGTATTCAGATTCGACCCTGCCCTTTTCGCAGAAATGGGCCAGCCCACTTTGCTACCCGCCAACCGCGGCTGGTCTTGGGGAACGGCACAAGGACGACACATTGAAATGCGCTTCGAGCCGGCTCTGGAAACGGTGTATTTCGAGCCAGGCGATAAATCCGAGGTGCGTGCTTTTTTCTACAAGAACACGATCAAACCCGGCCGCCAAAATGTCACCGCCACCTTGAGTGTTTCCGGCGATGTGGTTCTCGGCCCCACCACTAACGAACGTTTCGGTCTGGCGGACCCAAAAAGCTGGCCGACCGACACGCTCGGCTGGAAATCCTCGCCGGTCGATCTGTCCTTTCTCAATGCTCAGGAAAAACCGGCGGGCAAGCGCGGTTTCGTCAAAGCGTCTGGCGAGCAACTGCTGTTCGCGGACAACACGCCGGCGCGCTTCTGGGGTACCAACCTGTCGGCCTATACGCTGTTTCGCACGCCAGACGATGCCATAAAACTGCAAGCCAAACGCCTGTCGGCATTGGGCTTCAACCTCGTACGACTGCATCACCATGACTCTCCGTGGGTCTTTCCAAACATCTTTGGCGACGGCAACGTCATACGGGACACCCAGCAGCTCAGTGCGGATTCGCTGAAAAAGCTCGACTGGTGGATCAAGTGCCTGAAAGACGAAGGCATTTATGTATGGCTCGATATGCACGTCGAGCGCGCCTTTACCGCGAATGACAATATTCTTGGCTTCGAGGAGCTGCCAAAAAACAGTAAAGACGGCGCCGACCTCAAGGGCTATGCCTATGTGAACGTCACTATTCAGAACGCGATGAAACGCTTTGCCGAAGCCTACCTGACGCATGTAAACGCCTTTACCGGCCTCGCTTACAAAGACGACCCGGCGATCGCTGCCATCCTGCTGACCAACGAAGATGACGTCACAAATCACTATGGCAACGCCCTGCTGCCAGACAAGAAAGTCGCAAAACACAGCAAGATTTACATGGCCGAAGCCGAGGCGTTCGCAACAAAGAACAATCTGCCGGTCAATCAGACCTGGCGTTCCTGGGAGCCTGGCCCCGCAAAATTATTCCTGAACGATTTGGAGCAACGCTTCAACGTCGACATGATCAAGCACCTGCGGGAATTGGGCGTGAAGGTCCCCATCGCCACGACCAGCAGCTGGGGCGGTAATGGCCTGAGCTCGTTGCCGGCCCTGACCGCTGGCGACTTGATCGACGTCCATAGCTATGGAGGTTCTGGGCAGCTGGAGAAAAACCCGCTGATCAGCGAAGGCATCGTCAATTGGATCGCGGCAGGCCACGTCGTCGGCAAACCCGTGACTGTCACCGAGTGGAACAATGAGCCCTTCCCGACACCCGACCGCCATTCACTGCCACTGTATATGGCCGGCACGGCCAGCCACCAGGGTTGGGATGCGCTGATGCAATATGCCTATAGCCAGGAACCGCTAACGGGCGAATGGATGACCGCCGACAATTGGCACGCCTATAACGACCCGGCGATGTTGGCCACCCTGCCCGCCGCCGCGTTGCTATATCGTCGCGCAGACGTTGAAGAAGCAAAGACGACTTATGTTTTTGCGCCGACAACGAGCACTCTGTTCAACCAGAAAATTACCCCGGCCAACGCTGTTCTGCTGCGCACAGCCATGGAGAAAGGCAAGTTGGAAATCGCGATGCCACAGACGCCGGAATTGCCCTGGTTGCAACCGAGCGTTATTCCAGCCAATGCACTGGTATTTCAGAATCCTGACCAGTCGTTGCTGGATGCCAATGCCAACGAGTCCACTACAGATACCGGTGAGCTCAAGCGCAACTGGAAACAAGGCATCTACACCATCAACACGCCGCGCACCCAAGCCGTTACCGGCTGGATCGGCGGTGAGTCGATCAGCCTGGGTAACATCCGGGTCCAAGTGAAGACCGCCAATGCCAGTGTGGTGGTGCAAAGTCTGGACGAGGCACCCATAAATCGATCACAGAATCTGCTGATTTCGCTGGGCACCCGCGCCCTGCCTCAGGACGACGGCAAAACACCTTTCTATGTCGAGCCCCTCACGGGCATGCTTACCATCCAGGCGCCGCAAGGTTTGTCGCTGTTCACCCAGATCACCGGGTCAATGAGCAAGCTGCCCGCCACCTACGTTGATGGCCGCTATACCCTCCAGCTTGACGGCCTTCAGGCGTCGAACTGGTTGTTTTTGAAAAAAGCCGACACGCCAGCTATAACCTCTGGCAGCATACCGCCAAGCCCTGCAAAAAAAGCATCATCCAGCGCATCGGCGACTCAATAGCGAACGTGACGTTTAGCCGGATCGCACTTGCTCAGCAATCGCTTCCAGGAGACGGAGATCAGGATGAAATTTTTGGTGGTGGGTGGCGCGGGCTACATCGGTTCACACATGGTTAAACATCTGCTGCGTGCGGGCCACCAATGGGTAGTGGCCGATAACTTTTCAACAGGCCATCGCCGCGCGTTGATGGATGGGACTGTGGTCGAACTGGACATCGCCAACACACAGGCGCTGGACGCCCTGTTTGCGGAACATCACTTTGATGCGGTGTTCCACTTTGCCTCATTCATACAGGTAGGCGAGTCCGTCTCCGAACCTGCCAAGTACTATCAAAACAACTTCTGCGCAACCCTGACGCTGCTGCAAGCCATGGTGCGTGCAGGCGTTAAAAGCTTCATTTTTTCTTCGACCGCCGCCGTCTATGGCGACCCGATTTATGTCCCCATCGATGAGGAACACCCCAAGGCACCGATCAACCCTTATGGTCGCAGCAAGTGGATGGTGGAGCAGTTGCTGGAAGATTTCGATCGCGCGTACGGACTCAAGTCAGTCTGCCTGCGCTACTTTAACGCCGCTGGAGCAGACCCGGAGGGCCAGTTGGGTGAACGCCACGAACCGGAAACGCACCTGCTGCCACTGATCCTGCAAGCGGCTTCCGGCCGGCGTAAATCCATCACTGTCTATGGTCGCGACTACGACACACCGGACGGCACCTGCATTCGCGATTATGTCCACGTTGCCGACCTCATCGCCGCTCACGCACTTGCGCTGGATTATCTGCTGGAAGGTGGCACAAGCACCGCATTCAATCTTGGCAACGGTCAAGGGTTCTCGGTGCAACAAGTGATAAACACCGCACGCAACGTCACCGGCCAGGCTATTTCCGTGAGCGACGCCCCACGCCGCGCCGGCGATCCACCCCGTCTTGTCGCAGACCCTCGAAGGGCCAATGCACTACTGGGCTGGCAACCGCAATTTGCCTCGCTTGAACAGATAGTGACGCACGCCTGGCATTGGGAGCAGAAGTATCCCTGGCAATGAAGGTCGGCGCTGACGAATAACGCCAGGCGCCGCGGGGTGACGCACTACTACTAGTAATAAGAGCGGTTCTGGTGCTCGCCTTTGTTCAGCACCGTTCCAATCAGATTGGCTGTTGCCAGATGATGCAGGCATTCCTCGATTTCTTTCGTGCTGTTCGCACCGTTAGCGACCACCAGCAGCACACAATCGAATTTGGGCAGGACGGTGATCACATCATCCGAGCTTAACAGCGGTGGCAAGTCGAAAATCACTATGCGTGAGGCGTAGCGCTCGCGAAGGTCGCTGATCAAATCGCTCACGACGGGCGACGACAGCACCTCAGTGGAAAGAGGAATCGGCTCTCGTGTTGGCAGGACCACAAACCGTGGCAAGGTCGGATTGACCAGCACATCCTGTAGCTCAGCTTTACCAGAGAGAAATTCGTTGAACGACGTTTCCATCGCAAGCCCCAGGCATGAGCCCACCTTCGGTCGCCGCAAGTCGAAGTCCACCAATAATGCCGTCTTGGTGGTGTGATGCGCGATGCTCATCGCCAGGTTGATCGCCATCACTGTTTTGCCTGCTTCCGGCGTCGGCGAAGTGATAGCGAGCGTGCGCCAGCCATTTTCCTCCATGGTTCTGAGAACTTGCGTGCGCAGTAAATCGAAGGCCCCACCCATATTCGAATTCTTGTTGTAAGCCACGATGCGGTTGCGCTCAAGGTGCTCTGCCTGCAAAGGTACAACCTTGGTTTGTACATAACTGAGGGCATTGAGCGTTGCAGGCTGCCCGGACGAAGAGATTACGAGACTTGACGAAACCTGATGCTCGCCTTTTTCATTCGCTGGCTTGATTATTTCCATAACTGTATTCCTTATCCAAACCGGGCCAGAGCCTTGAACAGCAGAAGATCCAGAGGCATATAAAAGTAGTGCACAAGCACCAGAAGACTCGCGATCAACACGAGGCCTGACAGGATCAACAGTTTCCACAACCGCTTGCGACGTGCAATTTCCGCCCTGGTATGAATGTAGGGAATGGTACCCAATACGCGCCGGCCCAATACACTTGCCAGGGCTCTTGAACCGCGCACGCGCTGATTCATCATCTCCAGGAGCATTACCAAAGCGCCGGTGCCCACAGGGGCAAGAACAAAGCCCATGGCAACGACTTTTTTACGGTTGGGCTTTATCGGTTTCTCAGGCACCAGCGGCGCTTCAAGAAGAACAAAACGTTCGGCCTTGTTTTCCTGTTCCAGGCTTTCGGAAATCTTTGCCCCCATTTCCTTGGTGCGAATCTCCTCATATTTTTTACGAGCGTTATCATGGTCACGCATCAATGTGACCAAGCCGCGCTCGACTTGCGGCGTCTCAAGGATTTGCGCTTCGTAGACCTCTATCTTGCGTAGAATTTCGTTCTTTTGATCGCCCAGCGACTTGATACGAGCCTCTGAGGCGGCGACCCGAGCCTGAGCCTTGGCAACATCCAGACTGACCGCGGTGGCTGCACCTTTACCTGCTCTTTTGTCCGCCTCAAGCGCATCAATTTTGCGTTTGACGGCGCGCACATCAGGGTGGGCTGGCGTATACAGCGCCAGCAACCGAGTGTACTCCGCCTTCAGACCAGGCAGGTCCTGGGGCTTATCGGCTGCCGCGCCTGGCGCCCCGGGCTTGGTCGCCACACCGGCACTGGCTGCGGAAACCTCCAATTCGTTAAAGCGCAATTCCTCACGCGCCGCCTTGTAGTCTCGGTCGACCTCTTTAAGCTCGGTCTCGGCGCGCGACAACATATTCATGCGCAATTCCTGATGCTCAGGTAGTGCGTTGCTGTGCGCCTGCTTGAAGTCCGCCAAGCGGTTCTCCAGGGTTTCCAGTTCAACCCGCAGCTTGTCCGCTTCCTGCGTCAGAAATTCTGTCGTTTCACTGGCTCGCTCGGTGCGCTGCTTGATGTTTTCATTCAGAAACAGCGTTACCAGTTCGTTGGCAACCTCGGTCGCGATCTCAGGCTGCTTGTGTTCAAAACCAACGCGAAAGGCAATGGTCACTTCTCCACGCCCTTTAACGGCCGCACTGACCAGGGAAACGGTAATCGCATTGCGCATTTCATCGATTTTCTCGGTAAGGCTCAACTGGCGGCTTTGCGAAGAAAAAAGATTGTATTTGCTGATGATTTCTTCCAGATGCTCGCGGGTCATTACGCGCTGGCGAATGACTTCGATGCGCTCATCGGCAAAGGTGTTGTTGTTCGCGGCAACCAGGTCCGGCGAAATCTGCTGAGACTCGACCAGGATCGTGCCGGAGGACTCGTAGACGGGGGGCATCGACATCGCGACCAGCACGCCCACGCCGAAAATGACCGCGACACTGATGATGACCAGGACGGCACGGTGCTTGAGGATTGCAATGTAGTCGGCGATCGACATTTCGTATTCAGAGGTCATAAATACTCACACAGCTGAATGTCAAAGTTCAGGAAAACTATAGGTCAGCGATAGCCCGACAACGTTAGCGCTGGCATCGGGCGAGTTATCCTGTTGGCGTTGTTTGTACGTGCAGGATAGGCGGACAACCCAAAAAGGCGAGAGCTCGCGACTGGCCCAGACATTAAAATTGCGCAAAGTATTGGGTGTTGGGCCTTTGGTTTTTTGCCATGAGGCATCCAGACCGGTACGGCTGAGTTCGTCGATGGAATAACTCCACGTACCCCGCAGATTATCGGTCTCAACGAAACCACCATCGCCGTTGGCGATGGTGCTGCGACTGGCATCAAGCGATGCGTCGTAACGCTCACCTGCATAGTGCAAATTCATTCCGCCTTGCCCCGTGGGATTGCTGTTGGAACCCGAGACTTGATTGAGCCCCGCGTACAGTGCCCCCTCAAGCTGCTCGGATATCTTGAAATTAAAACCGGCAGTGGGCGTGTAGCTGTTGGAGGAGGAAATCCCCGAGCCAGATTCAGGCTCATAGCGTTTCACTGTAAAGCGTGTGAAGAGTTCGAGGCGTTCGCTCCAGGCATAATTCAGGCTCAACCGGTTCGAAAGCTCGTCATAATCCGTCAGTGAATCAATATCGTATTTGACGTCGGAGTATTCGGTCTCGTTGAGCAAGGTACTTCGCTCACTCAGGGCCGTGCGCCAGTTGCCGCCCAACGTATATTCCTTTTGCGTGCCATCGGGGGCGATCACGCCAGTTTCCTGGACCGCGCTGGAGAGTGTCGAGCTCTCGACATACTGCACTGAAAGTCCATAGCCCCCCCTCTCGGTCTCCCGTTGCCACCCCAACAGCAGCTTTGGGTCTTCACGATCCCGAACGACGGCGGTATCGGACGAACGCACCACGTTCACCCCGAGACCGACCTGCAACTGATCTCGATCGGAAGTTCCCACCAGATTTAAATCCGGGGCAATGATCGTTCGAGTTACCGCCTTTTCATTGTCGCCGACAAGCACCGGATTGCTGTCATGTTCAACCGTCGTTGGCACTACGATGTTTGATTGCCAGGTGGCGGCACCAGCCGCCCCTGAATACGGCAGGATCAAGATTGCCGTCACAGCCCCGGTCGATCTTAATGCAAGCAAGGCAGCCCCCAATACGTCACGCAAGGTTAAGGCACGACCAGCGTATCGCCGGCCTGGAGTTCATAGTTGGTGGACATGTCCCGCCCGGAAATCAAATCGCCGTAATTGACGGGGAGCACCTCATTGTTCCGCACGATTTTGATGGCGTCTTTGTCGGCGAATTTGTCGAGCCCGCCCGCCATGCTCAATACCTGCAGAACGGCCGTCGGGCCTGCCAACTGCACTGAGCCGGGTTTCAGCACTTTGCCCTGGGCATAGACGAGATTGCCTTTGGGATCCTTGACGACCACGCTCACATTCGGATCGGGTATGAACGCTTCCAGCTTGGTCGTGATGACTTTCTCGACAGCCGTAGTATCAAGCCCGGCAACTGCGACTCGACCTACCAATGGGAAGTTGATACTGCCATCGGGAAGTACGTGTACTTCCGCCTTGAGATCATCCTCTCGCCAAACGGAAACAGAAATGACGTCCCCTGGATTCAGCAGGTAAGTCGCGTCTTTTTCGTTGGCACTGGTAATGCTGGGCCAAACAGCCAGTGCGCAGAGCACGGGTAACAATAAACGCAACATCGGCATCCCCTCGTCTAATGACTCTCTGAAATTGCCATGAACTCTGGCGGACTTCAGCCCCGTTGATTTTGAAGCCAAATTTTTCACCTGAAGAATTCATGCGGCCAAAAAACCAAAGTGACAAACTAAATTTTTCGCCGGTTGGCCATCACAACAAAACCAAACAAGGCAGAAGAAAACAACCATGCAACCGCCGAAAACGGTACGGCCTTCGGCTGATTGGAAATACTGGTCACACCCGTCTCCTGACCACTCAACTCAACTATAGCTTGATCATTGGAAACCGACGCCATTAAACCGTCAGAGGAAGAAACTTTGACACTTTCTGTCGAACCGGAGAGATGGGGGACACTACTGAATTGAGCCGATTCAACACCGTCGAAGTAGATATCGGTGAGCAATGCAGGCACCCCAAGGCCATTACCAAGAGTAAGTATCTCGTTACCGGAAGGCTCTTCAAGAACTGTTCCCAGTTGAGTTTCCAAAGCATCGCAAGAGTTGCTCATGCGATTGTAATCATTGATAAAACTAGCCGCCTGCGAATTAGAAACAGCTCCACCAATGAGAAGCACCAGTGCGAAAACGGTTTTCATGACAACTGTCGGACGCATAACAACAGCTCCCTGAGTAAAGGTTTTTTCTTTGTAGGATGGGGAGTCCTTCATCGGCCTTGAAATGAGCGTATAAGCACATAGCCAGTACGTCAACAGCTCGTCACGATAATAAATTTAAATAAAAACCTGGCAGAGCGACGTCAAAATATCGACACCACAAACCCCCTGCGCAATCAATTGAATGGACCACTTTCCTGTGAGCGAGCCTCAGGATCGGCCTTGTCGAAGCAATGGGATTGGTGGGTTTTCTTGAGGGGAATAGTTCACTGCTTCCCGCTCTCTACAGCTTCAGGAAGTTGTCCTATTTGAATCTCAGATGCGTTGTAAAACTGTAACTCTATGAAAAATATGGGCAAGACACCCCAATCATGCTACTCGCTCAATCTTCTCTGCGCGGCCCTTCTCTATGCCACCATTCCAGTGCATCAAAACGATTCGAAGCAGCTTGTTCCAGGCATAGCCCACCCCAATGCCACCGACAATCGCAATGACGACCGCCAATGCTGGCGCGCCATCAATTCGACGGGCTATGGACTGAAACTGAAAGTGCGTCAAATAAATGAACAGAGTCGAAGCTGCTATTAATGCGAGTCCCCGCGCAATGATACCTGGCACAGGAATAGACCTGATCCAGATCACGGCGAGAATGGCCGGTATCGCTATATCGACGTACCCACTAACCTCCGACTCATGGCCGAAGATTGTCAGAATATCCTGCCCCCCTATCACAAGGATTGCGACCGCACTGACAACCAGCTTTTGGGCGTTTGAATGGGCATAGTGAATTGCCATCCCGAGCACCATGATCGCAAGGTAGTGTTGTGGTACTCGGTTAAAGAGGGCTGTAGCGTCAAACACATACACACTAATCAGAACGTTGGCCATTGCCAACAGGCACGACGCGAAAACCAAATAACGAAACGGGTTTGACATTACTGCTTTTCTGACACGTTCAAACGACAACGCAAACCCAATGATTAATATCATCTGCAGCAGGACTTCAATATACCAATACGAAAAGTCACCAACAGCATTCCGCGCAAACCAATTGGAAATCATAAATATTGATTGCCAATGAATCCTGTCAAACAGTATCTGGGTCAGAATCGTATACAGCACGGTGGGCACTGCAATACTGGCAACAGACTTTACCAGTGCACGCGCATTGCCACGCTCGTTTATTGCCTTTAATTGAAACCTTGCCAGGCTGATGCCGGACACTATAAACAATACCGAGGTTTCACCTGAAACAAACCAGTTTGAAAAAACATGAAAGTGCCCAACAACAATAAGCAGAATAGACATGACCCGCAGCAGGACTGGAACTTCCATCTCCCGAACGGATAGTTTTGATTGTTTGGATACACTCAGTTCAGAGAGCTCACGTACAGATATCATCTCCCATTGATCGGGAAGTCGCCCAATCAGTTGTTCAAGGACCATAGAAGCCTGAACAAACGAAAGCGAATCGCCACCCAGTTCCACGAACGACAAACGGGTATCAATGTGTGGGACTTCGAGTATTTCAGACCAGGCCTGCGCGAGCTTTAACCCGAGCGGCGAAAGATCCTCGTTCGTGGACGCTGTATCCAGATTACAAGCCATTACAGACAACGCCCGTTTATCGATTTTTCCGTTCGGCGTCAGTGGGATAGCGTCGAGAAAAACGAATAATGCCGGCACCATATAATCGGGAAGTTGATCGCTGATGTGCTCACGCAATTCAACAGAGGAAACGGGCGTGGTTAAAACGCAATAGGCAACCAGCTTGAGGTTAGCGTTTTCATTAGTTGCCAGAACGACGCACTGCTTGACTCGGGGATGACGCGCTACTGTGCCTTCGATTTCAGTGAGTTCGATTCGATGGCCGCGAATCTTTACCTGACTGTCGCCTCGCCCCAAAAAGGTCACGCTGCCATCTGAAAGATAAGTGCCAAGGTCACCGGTTTTATAGCAAATATCGCCTTCGACATTCGTGAAGGGATTGACTACAAACTTTTCGCGGGTCTGTGCGGTGTCCACCCAGTAACCCAACGACAAATAGGGACTACGAATCAAAATTTCGCCGACCTCACCTTCGTCGGCTAACTGACCTGAGTCGTTAACCACCAGCAGTTGTGCACCTTCAATGCCTTTACCCAGCGGTATCCGGGAATTATTGGCTTCCGGGTCAACCGGGTGGAACGCCATGGCCTGTGGCGTTTCCGTGGTGCCGTAAAAATTCACACTCTTGGCGTTGGGTGCAATGACACAAATCTGTTTGTATAACGTTTCGCTTAAGGTATCGCCCCCCCAAAACAGATAGCGCAGATCGTCGAATCTTGAGCCCTCAAGTTTTGCCCCGGTTTCAATAAGTTTTCCCAAGGGAGGTGTCAGGTGAATAACGGATATTGCCTTCTCGCGTATCCACGCTGCCAACGTCGAAGGATTGATAACGGTGGACTGCGCCGGAATGATGACCTTTGCGCCGATGGAGAGCGGCGTAAACACATCCCTGTAAACAGGGTCATGGCCCAATCCGGAGAGTAAGGAAAAACAATCCTTTTTTGATAAAGAATGGTGACGGGTGTGCCACTCAATAAAATGAACCAGGGGCGCATGATTCGTGACAATTCCCTTTGGCTCGCCTGTGCTGCCGGACGTAAATGTAATATAGGCCGCGTGACTTGGGTTGACCTCTGGCAATACCTCTACATCAACCGTGAACGCATCCAGTGAATCGGGGTAAGTCTCCGGGATTCTAACGACGCACGGACTCTGTGACGCTTGCCCAAGGTTTTCGAGATCGATATCGAATGTAGCCTCAATGCATAACAGAACAAAGGAAGGCTGAAGCGCCCGAAGGATTTGCTCGATGCGTGCAGCGGGATAGGCCATGTCGGCAACGCTGAATGTCAAACCGGCACGCGCGGCCCCCAGCATTGCAGAGACCAATCCTGCACAGCGATTCGACACGATAACCACCCGGTCTGATTCAGTGGCACCCTTCAAAATCAGGAAAGAAGCAATCCGCCGGCTTATCTCTTCCAGTTGACAATAACTGTAAGTTGCGTCGTGAGAGACAACGGCGGTGGCGTCGGGGGTGAGTTTCGCGTGCTGCAAGAAATCCGCGAACATCGGACGTTCGACACAATATTCCAGTGCAAGCTGTGGATCTGGGCGAGCATTCTGCATTATTCAAGTACTCCGGATGAGGTCGATGCGACCCCCCACAAATGCCCCATCAACCATTGCCGTTGTCCCTGGATCAGCGCGCCGAGTAATAAGATCACCCGGTGGCCGAACGCGTCGACTAATCCATGGCAGCATCTCGTAAAGGTGAAATGCCCCAAGAAACTAGCACAGCCCGCCACTCCTGCCAGTCAATCGAACCATGTGCTGCCGCCAGCCGGTTATCAGAGGAGTAAAGCCTGAATCAGGAGAGGGGGAACTGTGCGGTCAAAACATCGAATGCAAAACTTCGTTGGCGGTCGCTTCAGGTTCCTGCAGATGGGTACGACCGATTAATGGGAGCTATTGGACGATTACCTGGGTCAGATTCCGCCCTGCGACTTCCGCCAGCGGGTCAATGTCGCAGCAAGTCAAGTGCCCGGCCAATGGGTCGTTCCTGCCTCTGGCGACGAGCAGAAAACGGCCGACTCTGTTGAAAAAGTAGCTCTCCTGTCTGGCCTGCGGCAAAAATCTTCGCATCGGCCCGCAGGGAAGCACGGAAGCACGGAAGCACGGAAGCACGCTGCATGATGGGACAGTTATCGAGTGGGCAGGATCGACTGTTTTACTCGTTCAACCTTGAAGATCACATCCCCGCCAATCACCTTCTGCGCAGCATTGATCAATGTCTCGATCTGAGCGACCTGCGCCATTACCTCGCCGATTTCTATAGTCCGATTGGGCGCCCTTCAATTGATCCTGAGCTGATGATCCACATGCTGATCGTGGGCTATTGCTATGGCATCCGCTCCGAACGGCGACTGTGCGAAGAGGCCCATTTGAACCTGGCGTATCGCTGGTTCTGCCGATTGAGCCTTGAAGATGAAGTCCCCTACCACTCGACCTTTTCCAAAAATCGACACGGCCGTTTTCGGGACAGCGATCTCTTTCGCTGGTTGTTCAATGAAGTGCTGCGCCGTTGCATGGACGCAGGCTTGGTCAAAGGTGAAGGCTTTGCCGTGGACGCCAGCATCATCAAAGCGGATGCCAGCCGGCAGCGCGGCGTACCAGGTGATGAACAGGTCAACTGGAGCGATCCGGCCCTGAGCACCCGCGCCGTGCGTGAGTACCTTGAAGCCCTCGATGAAGAGGCTTTGGCCGAAACGCTACCGAAGCGCCTGTCGCTGACGGATCCTCAGGCCCGCTGGACCGCTGCTCCAGGCGGCCCTACTTTCTACGCTTACTCCACGAATTATCTGATCGATACCGAGTACGGCGTGATCATGGATGTGGAACCCACACCGGCTCATCGAACCGCAGAAGTCGAGAGCACCAAGACGATGATCGATCGGGTCGAAGCGCAGTTCGACATCAAGCCGGAACGCCTCATTGGCGACACCGCTTTCCCACTGGAATGAGGAGGCCGAGGAATACCGCTGCCCAGCCGGCAACCCATTGCGCAGCGAATGGCGAGCGTTCGCACGTCACAAAAGCCAACACCATCATCTTCCGATCCAGACAGATCGACTGCGCGACATGTCCGATGAAAGCCAAGTGCTGCCCGAACACTTCGATTCGCAAGATTGTCCGCAGCATCGATGAAGCCGCTCGTGATGTGGCTCGTCGCATCGCGGCGACGCCGGAGTACGTGCGCTCTCGCCACGAACGTAAGAAGGTCGAAATGTTGTTTGCCCACCTCAAGCGCATCCTGAAACTGGATCGCTTGCGACTACGTGGCATCGCCAAAAGCGGAAACGCCGTTTGATTCAACAATTCGCCCGAACACACCGGTCTTGGAGGAAACGTCCGATGGCAACTGCAGGCCCAACACGTCCCAAACGTCCTACTTTGCAGTCGACCTTCACGCCCCTGAAAAGTGGCCAATAGGCAGGTGTCCGATGCGACAAGTTGCATAGTCGGCGTACGCAGCCTGAGCTAAAGGGCCGCCAGATCAGCTCGGCCGCGCCATCGAACGGATGCGTCCAAATCGGTAAAAGTGTTCGCGTATAGCGACGCCACTGAACAGCGGCCCACCGCCGAATTCGGTTCGGACCTGGTGAGGCTTACAAGTATCGGCTTCGATGCCTGCAACTGGTACGAGGCAACAGCCGGTCGTGCCTTGATGGCACATCTGGACTTATTCCATGCTGAAGCAGCAGCCTCTTGGGTGTTCATCCTATGTCCACACGTGCATTTGGTGGTGTATGTGTCAATACCCACCTACTCGCGGTTGTGCTGCAAACTTTGCATCAGCCGCCCGGCAGCCATGGTCGGGCGAATCTGCCGGCCTTCGCGGATGAACAGCGAAACGCCCAAGTGTTCTTCGAGTTGGCGGATTTGGTGGCTGACGGCGCTGTCGGTGACACACAACTCAGCGGCAGCCCGGCCGAAGTGCGCGTGGCGGGCGGCGCATTTGAAGGTTCGCAGTGCTGCCAGTGAAGGTAGTCGTCGCATGAGTCAGCCCCGGTGGTGAAGGCGCTCATGCTGCCTTGGCCATTAGCGGGCGTCCAGCAAGACCGCGTCATCGTTCATGGTCGGAACGCCGCCCGGAGCAAGCTCGGCTTCCACAGGGGTTTTGTGAACACTGAAGATCAACTGTAGGAGCGGCGGTGCGACGATTCGACTTGCCCGCGAAGGGCCCGTTCGGCCGCTGGAAGTCTATTCTTGGCGGATAAAACTCAATACTCGCAAGAGGCGACCATGCAACTAGAAGGTTCCTGCCACTGCGGCGCCGTGTCATTCAGCCTGAACAGCGCCCACCCCTACCCTTATCAGCGTTGCTACTGCTCGATCTGTCGCAAGACTCAGGGCGGTGGCGGTTATGCGATCAATCTCGGTGGCGATGCCGAGAGCCTCAAGGTACGCGGCCGAAAGAACATTGCGATTTACCATGCACGGCTCAAGGATGAAGGCGATAAACGTGCTCACAGCAGCAGCGCCGAACGGCATTTCTGCTCCCTTTGTGGTACGGGACTGTGGCTGTTCAGCCCTGAATGGCCAGAGCGGATCCACCCGTTTGCGTCCGCCATAGACACCCCGTTACCGGTGCCGCCAGAGCACACGCACTTGATGCTCGGTTCAAAAGCGCCGTGGGTGGAGGTCGAGGTGCATTCCGGCGATCAGAAGTTCGAGGTCTATCCCGAAGAGTCCATCGCCGACTGGCACGCACGCCTCGGCTTGAGCCGCTAAGGCGTTTTAAGTGTCAGGCCGCAGCGGGCACGCCACTGTGGAAGCGGAACTCCACGTCCGGCGACTCGATCAGCTCCTGCTCTGCCGCGCGGACCTTATCGATCACTTGGGCGATGTCCTTGGCGTCGCCGTACTGGTACGCCAGTTTCAGGTAACCCTGGAAATGCCGCGCTTCGCTTTTCAGCAGCCCGAAATAGAACTTGCCCAGTTCTTCATCCAGATGCGGCACCAGCGCCTCGAAACGCTCGCAGCTGCGGGCCTCGATAAAAGCGCCCACCACCAGCGTATCCACCAGTTTCACCGGTTCATGGCTGCGCACCACTTTGCGCAGGCCCGAGGCGTAGCGACCGGCGGACAATTGGCGCAGCTCGATCTTGCGCTTTTTCATCAGGCGCATGACTTGCTCGTGGTGCACCAGTTCTTCCCGGGCCAGGCGCGACATCAGGTTGATCAGGTCGACATGGGAGTGGTACTTGGCAATCAGGCTCAGCGCCGTGCTGGCCGCTTTGAATTCGCAGTTCTTGTGGTCGATCAGCAATGTTTCCTGATCGGCCAGTGCGGCCTGCACCCAGCCGTCAGGGGTACGGCAGCCGAGGAACTCGTGAATTTCGGGAAGGATCATGGGGCTCACGGATAAAGGGTTCAAAAACGAAGGGCGCCGATTATACCGGCCTGTCGCCAGACCACCAGTCGCGACCGTTGATATGCATCAAGTACCTGGTTGGCGAGCAGCAACTATAGTTGTGCAACGCCGTGCTTTTTACCCGTTGATGGAGATCCCGCTCATGCAAGCCATTCGCAGCATTCTGGTGGTCATCGAACCCGAACATTCGGAGAGCCTGGCGCTCAAACGGGCCAAATTGATTGCCGGTGTGACCCAGGCGCACCTGCACCTGTTGGTCGGCGATCCCAAGCATGATCACAGCGGCATGTTGGGGGTGCTCAAGGCCGCGTTGCTGGAGGACGGCTATAGCGTCACGACCGAGCAGGCCTGGAATCAGAGCCTGCACCAAACCATCATCGACGTGCAGCAGGCCGAGGGCTGTGGGCTGGTGGTCAAGCAGCATTACCCCGACAGCCCGCTGAAAAAGGCGCTGCTCACTCCGGACGACTGGAAACTGCTGCGTGAATGCCCTACGCCGGTGCTGCTGGTGAAAACGGCCGGTTCCTGGAAAGACAAAGTCATTCTGGCTGCCATTGACGTGGGCAATAGCGATGGCGAACACCGTCACCTGCACAACACCATCATCGATTACGGTTATGACATCGCCAGCCTGGCCAAGGCTCATTTGCACGTGATCAGTGCGCATCCATCGCCGATGCTGTCGTCGGCCGACCCGACCTTCCAGCTCAAGGAAACCATCGAAGCGCGCTATCGCGAGCAGTGCAAGGCGTTCCAGACAGAATTCGACATCGACGATGCGCATTTGCATATTGAGGAAGGCCCGGCGGATGTGTTGATTCCGTTCATGGTGCACAAGCTACAGGCGGCAGTGACCGTGATCGGCACCGTGGCGCGGTCCGGGTTGTCGGGGGCTTTGATCGGCAATACGGCGGAGGTGGTGCTGGATAAGGTGGAGAGCGATGTGCTGGTGCTCAAGCCGCGGGAGATTGAGGATCAGCTTGAAGAATTGGCTCAGCATTGAAGTCTTGGGTGTCTGGTCGGACGCCATCGCGGGCAAGCCCGGCTCCCACAGGGTTTTGTGAGCACTGGAGATCCACTGTGGGAGCCGGGCTTGCCCGCGATGCTTTTAGGCACCGAAGGCGTCTTTCAGGAAACCCGGCGCAATGTACCGCTGGTAATGCGCTTCGGAGAGCAAGAAAAATTCCCGATCAATGGCATCACGCAATTCCGGCAGGTTCCAGTCACGAAATTCCGGCATCAGCACCATCCCGTAGGCTTCCAGGTTATTGATCACCCGCGCCCCACGGGCAATCAGCTGATACGCCCAGCAATACTCCGACTGATGCGGCACAAAACGAATCTTGCGTTGCTCCAGTTGCAAACGTAGACGCTGAGGGTCGAAAACCTCCAGCTTGCTGGCCATCACCTGGGATAGCAATTGCTCAAGACGCAGCCATACCGCGCGCTTTTCCTCCTCGTTGTAACCATTCCAGTTGATCACTTCATGGTGGAAACGCTTGCAGCCACGGCACACCAAATCACCGTAAACAGTGGAGCAAAGGCCGACGCAGGGGGTCTTGATGGTCTGATTGGGCATAGATAGGCAAAACACGGGGGAAACTGACAGGTCGGCATGTTAGCCCTTTCTCTAACATTCATCACCCCTCAAAATTCGGGGTCTAACTTACCTTTAATTTTTTTTTGCCGTAGAATCAGCCAGCCTTTTAAGGCGCCAATGTCCGTTAGAAGCTGTTTTCAAAGCGTCACGAGCACAGTCGTTCCTTCAGAGCGGTGTTGGCGAAGGGTTTTTCCAGCGGGGAAAAGCTCAGCGCCAACCCTCATCAGCTCCCGTTCTGCAGGCGTAAAACTTTGAAAGCAGCTTCTGTAAGGAATTGCCGGTAATTCTGGCTAAGTGGCTCACAACGCCACGCAGCGCATGAGTACGGCAATTTCGGGATGAGCGTCCCGGACACCCATTTGGGACCACTGATGAGGGTAATAACTGTGCTTGAAGCCTACCGCAAACATATCGAAGAGCGTGCAGCACTGGGTATCGTTCCCCAGCCGCTTAACGCCGAACAAACTGCAGGCCTGATCGAGCTGCTGAAGAATCCTCCGGCTGGCGAAGAAGCTTTCCTCGTTGACCTGATCACCAATCGCGTTCCACCTGGAGTGGACGAAGCGGCCTATGTAAAGGCCGGTTTCCTCTCTGCCCTCGCCAAAGGCGAAGCCAAATCCCCTCTGATCGACAAGAAGCGCGCGGTTGAACTGCTCGGTACCATGCAGGGCGGCTACAACATCGTGACGTTGGTCAACCTGCTGGACGACGCCGAACTGGCCCCAGTCGCTGCCGAAGAACTCAAGCACACCCTGCTGATGTTCGACGCCTTCCACGACGTCGCTGAACGCGCCAAGAACGGTAACGTTCACGCTCAAGGCGTGCTGCAATCCTGGGCTGACGGCGAGTGGTTCAAAAATCGCCCTGTACTGGCCGACAAGATCAGCCTGCGCGTGTTCAAGGTCACCGGCGAAACCAACACCGACGACCTGTCCCCTGCTCCGGACGCCTGGTCCCGCCCGGACATCCCGCTGCACGCCCTGGCCATGCTGAAAATGGCCCGCGACGGCATCGTGCCGGACGTGCAAGGCTCCATCGGTCCGATGAAGCAGATCGAAGAAATGCGCAACAGCGGCTTCCCGATCGCCTACGTCGGTGACGTGGTCGGTACCGGTTCGTCGCGTAAATCGGCCACCAACTCGGTGCTGTGGTTCTTCGGCGATGACGTGCCTTTCGTGCCGAACAAGCGTGCTGGCGGCTTCTGCTTCGGCAGCAAGATCGCTCCGATCTTCTACAACACCATGGAAGATGCCGGCGCCCTGCCAATCGAATTCGATGTGTCCAACATGCACATGGGCGACGTGATCGACCTGTACCCGCACGCTGGCAAAGTCTGCAAGCACGGTACCGACGAAGTCCTGACCACCTTCGAAATGAAGACCCCTGTGCTGTTGGACGAAGTCCGTGCCGGCGGTCGTATTCCGCTGATCATCGGCCGTGGCCTGACCGACAAGGCTCGCGCCGAACTGGGTCTGCCAGCGTTCGACCTGTTCAAGAAACCGGATGCCCCGATCGAAAGCACCAAGGGTTTCACCCTCGCGCAGAAAATGGTCGGCAAGGCATGCGGCGTAGCCGGTGTGCGTCCAGGCACCTACTGCGAACCGAAGATGACCACCGTGGGTTCTCAGGACACCACCGGTCCGATGACCCGTGACGAACTGAAAGACCTGGCGTGCCTGGGCTTCTCCGCGGATCTGGTGATGCAGTCCTTCTGCCACACCGCGGCTTACCCTAAGCCGATCGACGTGACCACCCACCACACCCTGCCAGACTTCATCATGACCCGCGGCGGCGTTTCCCTGCGTCCGGGCGACGGCATCATCCACAGCTGGCTGAACCGCATGCTGCTGCCGGACACCGTCGGTACCGGTGGTGACTCGCACACCCGTTTCCCGATGGGCATTTCGTTCCCGGCCGGTTCCGGTCTGGTTGCGTTTGCTGCAGCCACCGGCGTTATGCCGCTGGACATGCCGGAATCGATCCTGGTGCGCTTCAAAGGCAAAATGCAACCGGGCGTCACCCTGCGTGACCTGGTTCACGCCATTCCTTACTTCGCGATTCAGGCTGGCCTGTTGACCGTTGAGAAGAAAGGCAAGAAGAACGCCTTCTCCGGCCGCATCCTGGAAATCGAGGGCCTGGACAACCTGAGCATCGAACAGGCTTTCGAGCTGTCCGACGCCTCGGCCGAACGTTCGGCTGCCGGTTGCACCATCAAGCTGTCGAAAGAGTCGATCACCGAGTACCTGAGCTCCAACATCACCCTGCTGCGCTGGATGATCGGCGAAGGCTACGGCGATGCGCGTACCCTGGAACGTCGTGCTCAAGCGATGGAAGCCTGGATCGCCAACCCTGAGTTGATGGTTGCCGATGCTGACGCCGAATACGCTGAAATCATCGAAATCGACCTGGCCGACATCAAAGAGCCTGTGCTCTGCGCGCCAAACGATCCGGACGACGCCCGTCTGCTGTCCAGCGTTGCTGGCGAGAAGATTGACGAAGTGTTCATCGGTTCGTGCATGACCAACATCGGTCACTTCCGCGCGGCCGGCAAGTTGCTGGATCAGGTCAAAGGCCAGCTGCCAACCCGTCTGTGGCTGTCGCCGCCGACCAAAATGGACGCTCACCAACTGACCGAGGAAGGCTACTACGGCATCTACGGCAAGGCCGGCGCACGCATGGAAATGCCGGGCTGCTCGCTGTGCATGGGTAACCAGGCACGTGTAGAGCCGAACGCCACTGTGGTGTCGACTTCGACCCGTAACTTCCCGAACCGTCTGGGTGACGGCGCGAACGTTTACCTGGCCTCGGCCGAGCTGGCGTCTGTTGCTTCCATCCTGGGTCGCCTGCCGACCGTCGAGGAGTACATGGAATACGCTGGCAAGATCGACAGCATGGCGGCCGATGTCTACCGCTACCTGTCCTTCGACCAGATCGCCGAGTTCCGTGAAGCTGCTGCGAACGCCAACATTCCGGTCGTTCAAGCCTGACGCTATAACGCAATAGAAAACGCCGCCCATCGTGAGATGTGCGGCGTTTTTTTATGCCTATGACATGGGCATGCACAACACAATCCCTGTGGGAGCGAGCTGGCTCCCACAGGGTCATGCGGCGGTCTTGAGGGCTTGCTGCACCGCGCCATCCACGCTCAGGTCACTGAGAATCACCCGCGTACCCGCCACCTCGGGCAACACCGCCAACGCGCTTTGCGCCGAATCCTTAAGCCGCGCCAAAACCAACTGCTTCCCTTCCGCACGCACCCGCACAAAAAATTCCTGCAACGCCTCAATGCTGGTGCCATCCAGATCGGGCGATTCCTCCAGGCTGAGAATCACCGAGTGAATCGGCGTTGGCGAATGGCGGATCAAACGCATCGTGCTACCCAGGATCCGCTCGACGTTGGCAAAGAACAACGCTTCCCCCGGCCGCACGATCAACAGCCCAGGCACCGATTGCGCGGTCGGATGGAGTTGCAGGTCGACAAAGTCATGGCCGCCATCAATGCGCCCGAGGATCTGAATATCCGCCGCTGACATTTGTTTGAGCATCAGCACCACACTGATCGCCACCGCCAGCAGCAGACCGTCCAGCACCCCCAGCACCAGCACTGCTGCCACCGCGCAGATCACCAGCAACCGGTCGCGTCTCCAGATGAAATACCGTCCCAGCGGTTGCAGGCTCAAGCCTCGGGCCAGGGCATGGATGACGATGGCGGCGAGAATCGGCTCGGGGGTCAGGGCGATGTAAGGCAATACCGTCAAAACGATGAGCAACACCACCAGCGCCGCCACGCCACCGGCCAGTCGTGAAGTGGCCCCCGCCGCTTCATTGGCCGACGTTGCCGAGAACCCTGCCCCTGCCGGCATGCCATGAAACAATCCGGACAACAGATTAGACGCACCCAGCACTAGCAGATCGCGGCTCGACGAGATCCGGTCGCCGTGCTTGAGCGCGTACGAACTGATCGAGCCGTATGACTCCGCGTACAGGATCATCACCATGGCAAAGGCCAATTCGCCCAAGCGCAACCAGTCAGTAAAGGGCAGTATCGGTAACCGGGGCACTTCCAGGTTCAAATCGATCACACCGATCAACTTCACCCCATACGCCGGCAGGTTCAGCCACTGACTGGCAACGATACCGATCACGACCACCAGCAAACCGCCCGGCAAGCGTCGGAACCTTGCAAAGAGCACTAACAAGGCCAACGCTACGGCGGCGACACTCGCCGCCACTCCATTCCATTGCGGCAGTTGTTCCAGCAGTTGCGGCAGAAACCGCACCAGATTGCCGTCGCTCAGATGCACGCCGACCACACTGGCGACTTGCTTGAGGATGATGGTCAGTGCCAGGCCAAAGGCAAAGCCGCGCAGCACGGGTTTGGCAATGAATGACGTTACGCTCCCCAACTTGAACAGCCCGGCCAACAAAAAGAACGCGCCGGTCACCAGCACCAGGCCGATGGCCAGGGTCGAACGCAACTGGGGGTCGCCGTTGGCCAGCGTCGCGGTGGCGGCGGCCAACACCGCTGCGGACGAAGAGGTAGCCGACACAATGGCAAAGCGACTGGTGCCGAACAGCCCATAACACAGCAAACCGGCAAACAAGGCGATCACCCCGGCCTGCGGCGCCACGGCGGCAATGCTTGAATAGGCGACTGCTTCGGGCAACAACAGCCCGGCAATCGACAACCCGGCCAGCAAGTCCCGCCAGCGATTGGGTTGTTCGGTGAGATTGGGGGGTGAGGCGCTCGGCAATCCGGTGACTCCAGGCGAAAAAAAACCGCTGCACGTATCACGTGCAGCGGCCACTGTAGCTGTCAATTCGGCGCTGCGCGAGCAGGCCGAACGATCACGCGGTCAGCGAGTAAACCAACGCCGTAATCGCCACCAGGCCTACCGCTGTCACGAAGACATTGGACGCCTGCCCGCGATAACGCGCCATCGCCGGCACCTTGCGGATTGCATACATCGGCATCAGGAACAGAATCGCCGCGATGATCGGGCCACCGAGGGTTTCGATCATCCCCAGAATGCTCGGGTTCAGCGTGGCAACGATCCAGCACACCACCAACATGAACGCAGCGGTCATACGGTTCAGGGTCTTCGGCGCCGGGCGTTTGCCGCTTTTGACGATCAGGCCTTTAAGGCCTTCGCTGGCACCGATGTAATGGCCCAGGAACGACTTGGAAATCGCCACAAACGCAATCAACGGCGCCGCGAAGGCGATGGTCGGGTTGCTGAAATGGTTGGCCAGGTACGACAGAATCGACAGGTTCTGCGCCTTGGCTTCGGCCAGTTGTGCCGGCGACAGGGTCAGCACGCAACTGAAGACGAAGAACAGCACCATCACCACCATCAACAGGTGAGCGCGGGACAGGATCTGCGAGCTGCGCTCTTCGGCGTGGTCGCCGTAACGGCGTTTCTGATCAACCGCAAACGCCGAGATGATCGGCGAGTGGTTGAACGAAAAAACCATCACAGGAATCGCCAGCCACAAGGTGTTCAGCAACGCCGACGGCTCAGGCAGTGTGCTGGCGGTGGTCAGAATACCGCCGTTCCAGTGCGGAATCAGGAACACCGCCAAGAACAGCAACGCCACGATGAACGGATACACCATCAGACTCATGGCCTTGACGATCACCTGCTCGCCGCAACGCACCACCGCCAGCAGGCCGAGGATCAGCACGAGCGACAGCACCGCGCGCGGTGGCGGCGTGATGTGCAATTGATGCTCAAGGAAACTGCCCACGGTGTTGGTCAGCGCGACGCTGTAAATCAGCAGGATCGGGAAAATCGCGAAGAAGTACAGCAACGTGATCAACGCACCGGCCTTGATGCCAAAGTGTTCTTCCACCACTTCAGTGATGTCAGCGCCTTCGCGTCCAGACAGCACGAAACGGGTCAGGCCACGGTGTGCGTAGAAGGTCATGGGGAACGCCAGCACCGCCAGGACCAGCAACGGCCAGAAACCGCCCAGCCCTGCGTTGATCGGCAAAAACAGTGTGCCGGCCCCGATGGCCGTGCCAAACAGGCCCAGCATCCAGGTGGTGTCATGACGATTCCAGCTCGAAAGAGTCGCTGGTGCCGCCGCTACATAGCGTTTGTCGACGCTATTGGCCTGATCATTCATCCGGTGGGATCTCCACATTCCGGTCAGTTGCTACCCGGTCAGGACGAGTCGGAAAAACCCGACAGGCAGCGCCCTGGCCGAAACAGGGGCGCGATTGTCCGGGTTTAATGAATAAAAGCAAATACTTAGCTGAGGAATGGTGGTGCGGATCAGTGGCTATAGGAAGATTCGCCAACCGTGTGGGAGTGAGCCGGATTTGGCACCGCGTAGCGAAACATGGACATTTCAGGGTGCATCGGATTGCGCAGGAGACTGACGCTTGCCTGATCGAACTGGATGCATCACAGACTGATGCGCCGTTGTCACCGAAACCCAGATCATCGCCAAAGTGCCGATTAAAATACTCGGCTTATGATCCCGAAACACACCAATCTGCTCAAGACTTGAGGACATCGTGAGCGATCCAAGGGCACAGGCTGCGACCAAGCCCGTCATTGACATCGCTATGATCACCCCATGAGTCAGGTCTGCTTTTTGTTTGTAGTACCAGCACAGCCCCAGATAGATAGCGATGCAAAAAACGCTGCTGATAATCGAGCAGCTGAATTGGTCCGGTGCCATAGGGCCCTATCCTTGATATCAGGCCGATTTTGTAGCTCGAAAACCAAAAATTGCGCCAAGAACAGCACCCACTATGGTGCTTCCAAGGCCAGGGAAAATCATATTCGCGAAAGCGGCACTGCCCACTGTTGTCGAAATCATTGTGACGTCCATGACTCGGGTGACAGGTAACCGGGTTTCCTTACGACCAGTTTTCTTGGCTGACATGTGTTCGCCTCCTCCTGGATGGGCCGCTCTGGGTGCTTGCGTACGAAAAAACATGCCGTGGATTATGGGCGAGGCAGCGTACTGCGGGCAAACACCAATAGGTAACTGAAAGCATCCTGATCCGGGGACGTGCGAGGCCATCTCACGCTCCAAAAAGCTGTTGGAGTCTTTCTCGATTATTTGAAAGCGCTCACCTGTTTAACAACCGTGTTTAAAGACACTCAGTGTTACTTCCTGAAGGCTACAAAACCTTGCGCCGTTGCCTACGGTTCAGACAGAATCCGCCGGCTTGTGCGCCTGTGGCTCGGGCCATATCGTTTCCCTGTCGCTGAATATCAGTGATCGGGTTTGGTAGCCCGGTTTCGTATCGCAATCGCGAGCAGGCTCCCACAGGTTGTTTCATCGCCCAATAGGAGCTTTCGCTTGATAAAGGACCTCTGTCATGTATTTTTAATTGAGCGGCCTTCTATCTGGAGACATCCCATGCCACTGGTTCGTGTCGACATCAAAAAGCATCAGGATCCCACCTTCGTCAAACGCGTCGGCCAGCTCATCTACGCCGCCATGCACAGTGCCATCGCAGTGCCGGAAAACGATAATTTCCAGATTCTGACGGAGCACGATGAACACCATTTCATCTTCGACCCCGAATACCTGGGCATCAAACGTACCGACAACCTGGTGATCATCCAGATCACGCTGAGCGAAGGCCGTACGAACGAGAAGAAAAAACTGCTCTACAAAACCATCGCCGAGAGCCTGAATCGCGAACTGGCGGTGCGTCTGGAGGATGTTTTCATTAATCTGATGGAAGTGAAAAAAGAAAACTGGTCGTTCGGCAACGGGATTGCCCAGTACGCCCTTTGATCCCCACCGTTTATACCTGTGAGCCACTGATGCCCCGAGTTTCCCGCAAGCAAGCCGACCTCAACCGCGAAATCATCGTCGAGGCTGCCACGCGGCTGTTTCGCGAGCGGGGCCTGCACGGCATCAGTGTCGTCGACGTCATGGCGGCGGCAGGTCTCACCCATGGCGGCTTCTACGGGCATTTCGAGTCCAAGGAAGCGTTGGCGCAGGAGGCCAGTGGCCGGGCGTTCGACCAATCGGCAGAACGCTGGCAGAAATGGATCGCCGCCCATGTCGACGACAATGACGGCGCCCGCCGTGCGCTGATCGAGCCTTACCTGTCCCAGGCCAGCCGCGACACTCCGGGGGACAGTTGTCCGGTAGCCGCCTTCGCCGGGGACATGTGTCACGAAGCGGCAGACAGTGGTTTGCGCCAGACCTTCATGGAAGGGCTCGACAGGCTGCTGAAATCCTACGGTTCGCTGTTGGATTCAGGCAATGCACAAGCCGATCGGCAACAGGCGCTGGTGGAGTTTTCGCTGATGGTCGGCGCCCTGACCCTCGCCCGCGCCAGCCGTGGCGTTGCGGTGTCGGATGAAATTCTCGACGCGGCACGCACGTTCCTGACCTCAAAGGGCTCATCAAACTGAACAGCCGCGTGTACGACCTTTGGCCATTGCTAAACTGATCGGGAATCAGCAATCTGAAGCGACGTTCGAGCCCCGACATTCCGACGCCCACAGGAGCGCAACATGCCTGCAACCGTGCTGGTACTGGTTGAAACCATCAATGATTATTTGCCGATTCTCGAACATCAGGGTTTTCACCTGATTCTTGCCCCCACCCCTGCCGAGCGCGCGGCGGCCATCGCCCGTAATGGCATTCAGATCGATGCAGTGCTGACCCGTGGCCCGTTGGGTCTGTACGCCGATGAAATCGCTGCCCTGCCCAACCTCAAGATCATCTGCGTCATCGGCGCCGGTTACGAACACGTTGACCTGCAAGCCGCCGCCGACCGTGGCATCACGGTCACCAACGGCGCCGGGGTGAATGCGTCATCGGTCGCCGACCACGCCATGGCAATGCTGCTCGCGCTGGTGCGTGACATTCCCCGCTGCGATGCGGCGGTGCGGCGGGGTGAATGGCCAAAGATCATGCGCCCTTCCCTGGCCGGCAAGCGCTTGGGCATTCTCGGCCTGGGTGCCGTCGGCATGGCCATCGCCAAACGCGCGGCCAATGGTTTTGATTTGACGGTGAGTTACCACAACCGCCAGCATCGCAGCGATGTGCCGTACACCTTCTGCTCAACACCCACTGAACTCGCGCGCACCTCGGATTTCCTGATCATCGCGACCCCTGGCGGCATTGGCACCAAACACTTGATCAACAAGCCTGTCCTCGACGCCTTGGGCCCCAACGGGTTCCTCGTCAACATCGCCCGCGCCAGCGTGATCATCACCACCGACCTGATCAGTGCGCTTGAACAACGACGCATTGCCGGTGCCGCGCTGGACGTATTCGATGCAGAGCCGCATGTGCCAGACGCGCTCAAGTCATTGACCAACGTGATTCTGACGCCTCATGTGGCCGGGCTTTCACCGGAGGCCACTCAAGGCTCTGTTGAACTGGTTGGGAAAAACCTGGTGGCATTTTTCAGCAATCAACCGGTGCTGACACCGATTGCCCTGCCGTCATCGCTGAGCACCGCCACGCTTTGAAGTTCATTCAAACAGGTGTATCAAAAGCAATGATTGCCCGGCAACACGCTCACCTATAAGGGCCGCTCATGGTTGTGGGTGCCGGGTGCGCGGATTAGATTAGCCAATAGTCGCAGGCCTCCAAAATAAGCAGAAGGGATAAGCATGGCGCTTACTGACCAGTCCACCCGTATCCGCTCTGGCGAAGAACTTGATGCCAGCCTGATCGATCCGTACCTCAAGGCACACATTCCGGGCCTCAGTGGTTTGCCGCAGATCAGCCAGTTTCCCGGCGGCGCGTCGAACCTGACGTACCTGCTGGAATACCCCGAACAGGAATTCGTCCTGCGTCGACCGCCATTTGGCCACAAAGCCAAATCAGCCCATGACATGGGTCGTGAATTCCGCATTCTCAATCAACTCAAGGACGGTTTTCCGTACTGCCCCAAGGCCTACGTGCACTGCACTGACGAATCGGTGATCGGCGCCGAGTTCTATGTGATGGAGCGGGTCAACGGGATCATCTTGCGTTCCGAACTGCCGCCGGAACTGGGTCTGGATTCGGCGAAAACCGAAGCCTTGTGCAAAAGCTTCATCGACAAGTTCGTTGAACTGCACCGTGTCGACTACAACGCCTATGGCCTGGGTGACCTCGGAAAGCCCGAAGGTTATGTCGCGCGGCAAATCAAAGGCTGGAGCGACCGCTATGAGAAAGCCCTGACCCCGGATGCGCCGCAGTGGCAAGCGGTAAAAGCCTGGCTCAACGACAAAATGCCGGCCGACCACCCGACTTCCAGCATCGTCCACAACGACTATCGTTTCGACAACGTGATCCTCGACCCGCAAAACCCGATGCAGATCATCGGTGTATTGGACTGGGAACTGACCACCCTCGGCGACCCGCTGATGGATTTGGGCAACACCCTCGCTTACTGGATCGAAGCCGGTGACCCGCCACCGGTGCAACTGATGCGCCGCCAGCCCAGCCACGCACCAGGCATGCTGACCCGCCGCGAATTCGTCGATTACTACGCCGAGCGCGCAGGCATCCAGATCGACAACTTCGACTTCTACTACACCTACGGCCTATTCCGACTGGCCGGCATCGTGCAGCAGATCTACTACCGCTTCTTCCATGGTCAGACCCAGGACAAACGCTTCGCGCAGTTCATTCACATGAACAAACTGCTGGAGCAAATGAGCCTGCAAGTCATTTCGAAATCCAGCCTCTGATCCGTCTGGCGCGCTTCTCGCAAAACAGGCCCCCTATAACAAGACTTTTTATAAGAGAATCCCATGTCCAAGACTCAGTTGTTCGACCTCGACGGCAAAATCGCTTTCGTCTCCGGTGCCAGCCGCGGCATCGGTGAAGCCATCGCCAAATTGCTGGCCCAGCAAGGCGCCCACGTCATCGTCTCGAGCCGCAAGCTCGACGGTTGCCAGCATGTGGCCGACGCGATCATCGCCGCCGGCGGCAAAGCCACTGCCGTCGCTTGCCACATCGGTGAAATGGAACAGATCAGCCAGGTCTTCGCTGGCATCAAGGAACAGTTCGGCCGCCTCGACATTCTGGTCAACAACGCAGCGACCAACCCACAGTTCTGCAACGTACTGGACACCGACCTCAGCGCCTTCCAGAAAACCGTCGACGTCAATATCCGCGGCTACTTCTTCATGTCGGTGGAAGCCGGCAAGATCATGCGCGAAAACGGTGGTGGCAGCATCATCAACGTCGCCTCGATCAACGGCGTCTCGCCAGGCATTTTCCAGGGCATCTACTCGGTGACCAAGGCCGCCGTGATCAACATGACCAAAGTGTTCGCCAAGGAATGCGCGCAATTCGGCATCCGCTGCAATGCCCTTTTGCCGGGCCTGACCGACACCAAATTTGCGTCGGCACTGGTGAAGAACGATGCGATCCTGAAGACTGCGTTGCAGCAGATTCCGCTCAAGCGTGTTGCCGACCCGAGTGAAATGGCCGGTGCCGTGTTGTATCTGGCGAGTGATGCTTCGAGCTACACCACTGGGGTTTCGTTGAATGTGGACGGCGGGTTCTTGTCCTGATTCGATGCGTCAAATGAGCAAAAGGCAGCCATTTGGCTAATGCCGATCAACTGTGGCGAGGGAGCTTGTCGGGACGGTGCGGCGTTCCGACAAGCTCCCTCGCCACAGGTTCAGTGTCACAGCTAACTGACGGGCAATTGGCCCTTGTCTGACTTTTTAAGGGATTTTTCAGACAAAACGCTTCATGAGCCCAGGGTTATTGGGTCACGCAGTGAGTGGTCGTGGTGACCCGAGTCACCTCTCCCTCCACTCGCGCCTCACCCATCACATCGGTCTTGTCCGAGGTTGCGCACGTTTTTTCTACGGGTGGTAGAGGGGGTGGCGGAGGCGGTGGACTGGAGCAACCACTGAGGATCGCAACGCAGAAGGCGAGCGACAGCGGCGAAAAAGCGCGTTTTCCAGGACTGTTCATAGTCTGACCCGCGGTAAGTAATCGATGCTTTCCGCAACACGACGACAACACCGCGAAGCCGCGGACCGGTCACAGAAAATTTTACCTTCTCATTTCTTATAGCTCAGTCACCGGTCAATGCCAGCATTTAAGGCACTCAGGCCGATTCCTACCCCGAAAAACGACAGCTCCTACTCGTCCCCGCCCTGGCGATGCAGCCTGTTGCTCTGCAATTCGTAACGCAGCTCTTCAATCAACGACGCCACCGCTTGCGGCGAATTCAGGCTCGTCACCTTCAACCCACTGACCACCAGGTCGACCTCACCCGACGCCGGGTGATACAGCTTCACCGTCACCGAATTGTCTCCCGACACACTGCATTCACAGGCGCGGGGAGAAAAGTGTTGCTCCAGCAACGCACGCAATTGCCCCAGGTGAATCATCGCGATTCACCCATCGGCTGACGGGCAACCTCGTCGATTGAAACGGTGGTGAGTGGGCGACACATGTGGCGGTTCCTTGAGCTGTTTCGTCGTGGACGCGAAGCGGTCAAAGACTCTTTTCGCACCCTGACAGCCTAGTCGCTGGCTACTGGAACCAACACATCCATTTGCACTGCCTCAGTTAGTGCATTTGCACCCTAACGCTGACCCTTCGACCGCCATTCACTGGCAAACAATCCACGCTCGCGCGTCCAGACAATCGCCTCGCTGCGGCTGTGAACGCCAAGTTTGGAATACACCATCGAAACGTGATTGCGTACCGTGTTAGCCGCCAGTTTCAGACGCACGGCGATTTCCTTGTCGGCCAACCCTTCGCAGATCAGGCCGAGCACATCTCGCTCGCGAGCGGTCAGGTCGGTGAAGGACACGTTGGGCAACGTCGGTGCGTTAACGCATTTCACATTAGCCAGTTTTTCGATCAGCGTGCGGCTGAACCAGGAGGCATCTTTCATCACCTCTTCGATGGCCGCGACCAGCTCAAGCTCGGTGCGTTTGCGTTCGGTGATGTTCATCAACACCAGCAGGTAGCAAGGACTTTCCTGAATGTTCACGGTGTCGGCCGAGACCGTGCAATCGATCACTTCACCATTCTTTTTACGGATCCTGACATCGACTCGGTCCAGGCTTGCGGCCTTTTCCAGTGCCGAAAACAAGCGCGCACGCGCGCCCGAATCGTCGAAGAAATCGATCTGCGCCACCGTTTTGCCGAGCATTTCTTCGCTGGGATACGCGAGTGTGTCGAGAAAGGCTTCGTTGGCATCGAGCACCCTTTGATCCTCGGCACTGCACACCAGCGTCGGCACCGGTGTCAGGCGAAAGGTCTTGGCAAAACGCTCCTCGCTCTGGCGCAGCGCGATTTCGGCTTTGTGCCGAGGCTCCATGTCGACGAACGAAAACAGCATGCAGTCTTCTTCGTTTAACTCAAGCGGTTGCCCGGCGACGATCACCTGCTTGCTGTCCCCTTCAGGCAATCGCAACTCAGCCTGCATCTGCGGAATCGTGGCGTGGTCACGCAGTCGCTCAATCGCCAGGTCTTTTTTTTCCGCGCCATGCAGCACATCCAGCTCATACGTCGACACGCCGATCACCTGATCACGGGTATAACCGGTCATCTCCAGAAAACCGTTGTTGACCTTGATGTAACGCAAATCGCTGAGGCGACAGATCACCGCCGGGGCCGGGTTGGCGTTGAACGTCTTTTCGAAACGCTGCTCGGCACTGGCCCATTCGGTGACGTCGTCCATGATCAGCACCAGTGACTCCGGCTCACCGGCGCTGTCCGCCAGCACCATGCTGCGCACCCTGTGCACCCAAGTGCGTTCTTCATCGTCGGCAGGCGTCACTTCAACCAGCATATCGCCGAACGTTTCGCCCCGGGCGACGCGGTTGATCGGGTAATTGGCCTTAGGCACCGGGTGATGGTTGCGATAGCGCAAGGCGAAGCGTTTGGTGTACTCCCTGGCATTGGCGCCCAGTTCGCGGACCTGCCCCACACCGTGCATGGCCAGTGCCGCTTCATTAGCCCAAAGAATCGTCTGATCAAGCTCCAGAAGAATCACGCCATCGGACAAACCCGCAATAATCTGCTGCAACTGGCGACGATTGGTGTCGGTGCTCAGGACGTCCTGGCTCATAGGTACTCCATCAGTACAACGGGGCTTTTAGCCCCCCGTGAAGAGTACGACCGCGCAGGGATTGGATCGTGCGAAGAACCTGTGCGAGCCTGCTCGCGATAGCGCTGGGTCAATCAGCATTGATGTCGCCTGACACTCCGCTATCGTCGGAACGCCGCCCGGAGCCGGCTCGCTCCCACAGGTTTTACCGGTGTCTGCCGAAGCGCACGTCAGTTGCTTCAGACCGCGGGCTGACCGCTGGCAATCGCTGCCGACGCTGCCAGCATCGCCCGCAACAACACCGCGCACCCGGCCGCCAGATCGTCCGGCGCGGCGTTTTCGATTTCGTTGTGGCTGATGCCGCCTTCACACGGTACGAAAATCATCCCGGCCGGGCCGAGTTCGGCGAGGAAGATCGCGTCGTGCCCCGCTCCGCTGACGATGTCCATGTGCGACAAGCCCAGGCCTTGGGCCGCGTTGCGCACGGCTTCGACACAGCCTTGGTCGAAGTACAGCGGCGGGAAGTCTGCCGTCGGGGTAAGTTCGAAGGTCAGGCCGTGTTCTGAGCAGGTGGTTTCGATGACATTGCGGACTTCGGCGATCATCGAGTCCAGGCGTGCCGGCTCCAGATGCCGGAAGTCGAGGGTCATGCGCACTTCGCCGGGGATGACGTTGCGTGAGCCGGGATAGGCTTGCAGGCAGCCGACGGTGCCGCAGGCATGGGGTTGATGGCCCAGCGCGGCGCGGTTGACCGCACCGACGATCACGGCGGCACCGACCAGGGCGTCCTTGCGCAAGTGCATCGGGGTCGGGCCGGCGTGGGCTTCGACGCCACGCAGTTTGAGGTCGAACCATTTCTGGCCGAGCGCGCCCATCACCACGCCGATGGTTTTGTGTTCGTCTTCAAGGATCGGACCTTGCTCGATGTGTGCTTCAAAATAAGCGCCCACCGCATGCCCACTGACCTGACGCGGACCGGCGTAGCCGATGGCGTTCAGCGCCTGGCCCACGGTGATGCCTTCGGCATCCACTTTGGCGAGGGTTTCTTCGAGGGTGAATTTTTCGGCGAAGACACCGGAGCCCATCATGCACGGGGCGAAGCGCGAGCCTTCTTCGTTGGTCCAGACCACTACTTCGAGTGGCGCCTCGGTTTCAATTTTCAGATCGTTGAGGGTGCGCAGCACTTCAACGCCGGCCAGTACACCGAAGCAGCCGTCGAACTTGCCGCCGGTGGGTTGGGTGTCGATGTGGCTGCCGGTCATGACCGGTGGCAGGCTCGGGTTGCGGCCCGGACGGCGGGCGAAGATGTTGCCGACGGCGTCGACGCTCACGGTGCAACCGGCCTCTTCACACCAGTTGACGAAGATATCGCGGGCCTGGCGGTCGAGGTCAGTCAGGGCAAGCCGACAGACGCCACCCTTGACCGTGGCGCCGAGCTTGGCCAGCTCCATGAGTGATTGCCACAGGCGGTCGCGATTGATGTGCTGATGGGTGGATTGCAGAACGTCTACGGCAGCGTTCATGGTGATCTCCTCAGGCAGTTGTTATAGGTTTGTCAGGTGTTTCCTGGGTGTTCTTTGGGCCGCCATCGCGGGCAAGCCCGGCTCCTACAGGGGTTTGTGAATCTGTAGGAGCCGGGCTTGGTCCGGGCGGCGTTCCGACGATGAGGCCATCTGCTACACCGCAGATTTCACGACAGACGGGCTAGGCCGCAACGAGCACAACCCGTAATAAATCACCCCACCCAGCGCCGAACCGGTAAACCAGCCGTAGCTGTAAAACCAGCTGAACGCATCGCTACCCAGCGACAGCAGCGTCAGCACCACTGGCACACCGAAGGCGATAAACCCAAACCAGTTCCAGGCTGGATAAACGTCATCGCGATAGAGCCCGGCCAGATCCAGTTGCTGTTTCTTGATCAGGAAATAGTCCACCACCATGATCCCGGCGATCGGCCCGAGCAGGCTGGAGTACCCCAGCAGCCAGTTGGAGTAGACCGTTTCCAGGCTCAGGTCAGAGACGATCAGCCCAAGCTTTTTCAGTAGCTCATGCCCCATCAGCAACAGCCCCACCACCCCGGTGAGCAACACCGCTTTGGTGCGGTTGATCAACTTGGGCGCGACGTTCTGGAAATCGTTGGTCGGCGACACGATATTGGCCGCCGTGTTGGTCGACAGCGTGGCGATGATGATCAGCGCCATGGCCAGCGCGACCCAGACCGGGCTCTGGATATGCCCGATCAACGTCACCGGATCGGAGACGGTCACACCCACCAGTTTTACCGAGGCGGCGGTCATGATCACGCCCAGCGAGGCGAACAGGAACATGGTCAACGGCAGGCCGATAATCTGCCCGATGATCTGGTCTTTCTGACTTTTGGCGTAGCGGCTGAAGTCCGGAATGTTCAACGACAAGGTGGCCCAGAAGCCGACCATCGCGGTCAGGCCAGCGGCGAAGTAACCCGCCATGCTCGCGCCCTCAGGACGTTTGGCCGGGATCGCCAGCAACTCGGTCATCGACACATTCGGCAGCGCCCAGAACAGCCGGCCCACACCGACCAATATCAACAGCGGCGCGGACAGGGTTTCCAGCCATTTGATCGACTCGGCGCCGCGAATCACCACCCACAGGTTCAACGCCCAGAACACCATGAAACCGATGACTTCACCGGTGCCGCCCAACGACTTCCAGCCCTCGAACACCGAGCCGAGAAACAGGTGAATGGCCAGCCCGCCAAACATCGTCTGAATCCCGAACCAGCCACACGCCACCAGGGCGCGGATCAGGCAAGGAATGTTGGAACCGAGTACGCCGAAGCTAGAACGCAGTAACACCGGAAACGGAATGCCGTACTTGGTGCCGGGGAACGCGTTCAGTGTCAGGGGGATCAGCACGATGATGTTGGCAAACAGGATCGCCAACAGCGCCTCGCCCACCGTCAACCCGAAGTACGCGGTGAGCACACCGCCCAGTGTGTAGGTCGGCACACAGATGGCCATGCCGATCCACAGCGCGGTGATGTGCCATTTGTTCCAGGTTCGTTCATGCAACTTGGTTGGTGCCATGTCGTGGTTGTAACGGGGACTGTCGAGGACGTCGCTGCCGGCTTCCAGCTCAAACAAGCCTTCGCGCTCGGTCACTTGCGATCTGATCTGTTGCATGGCCGCTCCACTGTTCTTTGAATTATTTTTGCTCATCAGGAGCCGGGGCATCAATAAACGTGCCGGGCACCCCGATTACGCATCGGGCAGTTCCATAAAAACGTTGCATCCAACTGATGTGTAACAGTTTTATTTATATCTACAGCAAGTCATGGGCGACGTGTCTGTTCACTCAGGCCGAATGCCAGGCAAGTTGTCCGAACCGTCAGGACTCAATCTGGTGCATCACACTTTTTTCAAGCGTTGCGCATCAACCATAGACCATCCTCAAGCGGCTGATTTCACATAGGAAATTTTGTCTATATTTGGAACCTGTCAAGTGCGTCAAAATGGTGAGCAGCCTCACCATTTTGGTGATTTACGTTTTATTTACTTATTTTTCAGTTAGTTAAAACAGTCATAAGCTTATAAAAAATATTCTTGCTGATTTCATAAACTCAGACTAGCTTCAATTCCTGACAGCGTTGGCAGGAATACACCTGTTGACGGCGATTTTATATAAAACACTTAGAACCGGCATAAGCCGGTCATTGCCTGCGAGGAACTCGGAATGTCTCTGTTGATCCGTGGCGCCACCGTTATTACCCATGATGAAAGTTATCGCGCCGACGTCTATTGCGCCGACGGCGTGATCAAAGCCATTGGCGATAATCTTGATGTTCCGGCAGGTGCCGAAGTGCTCGACGGCAGCGGCCAATACCTGATGCCCGGCGGCATCGATCCGCACACGCACATGCAACTGCCCTTCATGGGCACCGTGGCCAGTGAAGACTTTTTCAGTGGCACCGCAGCAGGACTGGCCGGTGGCACCACCTCGATCATCGACTTCGTGATTCCCAATCCGCAGCAATCGCTGATGGAGGCGTTTCACCAGTGGCGGGGCTGGGCTGAGAAGTCAGCGTCGGATTACGGCTTCCATGTCGCGATCACTTGGTGGAGCGAACAGGTGCGCGAGGAGATGGCTGAGTTGGTCAGCCACCACGGGGTCAACAGCTTCAAGCACTTCATGGCCTACAAGAACGCGATCATGGCGGCCGACGATACGCTAGTGGCGAGTTTCGAGCGTTGTCTGGAGCTGGGCGCTGTGCCGACCGTGCATGCCGAAAATGGCGAGTTGGTTTATCACCTGCAACGCAAATTGATGGCCCAAGGCATCACCGGCCCGGAAGCGCATCCACTGTCGCGGCCTTCGCAGGTTGAAGGCGAAGCGGCCAGTCGAGCGATCCGCATTGCCGAGACGTTGGGCACACCGCTGTACCTGGTCCATGTCTCGACCAAAGAAGCCCTCGACGAAATCACCTACGCCCGCAGCAAAGGCCAGCAAGTCTACGGCGAGGTGCTGGCCGGGCATCTGCTGCTGGACGACAGCGTCTATCAACACCCGGACTGGCAGACCGCCGCCGGTTACGTGATGAGCCCGCCCTTCCGTCCTCGAGGTCATCAAGAGGCGCTGTGGCATGGCCTGCAATCCGGCAACCTGCACACTACCGCAACCGATCACTGCTGCTTCTGCGCCGAGCAAAAAGCCGCTGGCCGCGACGACTTCAGCAAAATCCCCAATGGCACCGCCGGTATCGAAGACCGCATGGCGGTGCTCTGGGATGAAGGGGTAAACACCGGGCGTTTGTCGATGCAGCACTTCGTGGCGCTGACCTCCACCAACACCGCGAAGATCTTCAACCTCTACCCGCGCAAAGGGGCGATTCGTGTCGGCGCCGATGCGGACCTCGTGCTGTGGGATCCAGAGGGCACGCGGACCATTTCAGCCAAGACCCATCACCAGCAGGTCGACTTCAATATCTTTGAAGGCAAGACAGTGCGCGGTGTGCCGAGCCACACCGTCAGCCAGGGCCGCGTGGTATGGGCCGATGGCGACTTGCGGGCCGAGCGTGGCGCGGGGCGGTATGTCGAACGGCCGGCGTATCCGGCGGTGTTTGAATTGCTGAGCAAGCGGGCTGCACAGCACCAGCCAAAATCTGTGAACCGCTGACGCACTCCCGAAGATCGTTCCCACGCTCCGCGTGGGAACGATCAGCCCGACAGAGGCAGCACCTCCATCACCGTGAGGCCACTACCGTGATCAAGACCCTGAACCACCTCCCACATCCTTACGAGAATGCCGCCGCCCTCGCCGGCCATTTCACTGACTTGGCGCCGCCACTGAGCGACCGTCAGGCCCATCTGGAAGCCTCACGCTGTCTGTATTGCTACGACGCGCCCTGCGTAAATGCCTGCCCCAGCGAGATCGATATTCCGTCGTTCATCCGCAATATCCATCAGGACAACGTTCAGGGCGCCGCGCAGAAAATCCTCTCGGCGAACATCCTTGGCGGCAGTTGCGCGAGGGTTTGCCCGACGGAAATCCTCTGCCAGCAAGCCTGCGTGCGCAACAACGACCATGAGTGCGCCCCCGTGCTGATCGGCTTGCTACAACGTTACGCCGTAGACAACGCACACTTCAGTGAACACCCCTTCGCGCGTGCTGCATCAACCGGCAAACGCATCGCCGTGGTCGGTGCTGGCCCGGCCGGTTTGTCCTGCGCTCACCGCAGCGCCATGCACGGCCACGACGTGGTGATTTTCGAAGCCCGGAAAAAGGCCGGTGGCCTCAATGAATACGGGATCGCCAAGTACAAACTGGTGGACGATTACGCGCAAAAGGAACTGGAGTTCCTGCTACAAATCGGCGGCATTGAAATCCGTCACGGGCAAAAACTCGGCGACAACCTGACCCTGAGCGAACTGCATCAGCAATTCGACGCGGTGTTTCTCGGCCTCGGCCTGAATGCCAGCAAACAACTGGGCCTGGCCCACGAAGACGCGCCCGGCCTGCTCGCCGCCACCGATTACATTCGCGAACTGCGCCAGGCCGATGACCTGACGCAACTGCCGCTGGCGGATCATTGCATCGTCCTCGGCGCCGGCAACACCGCTATCGACATGGCCGTGCAAATGGCCCGTCTCGGCGCTCGTGATGTGAATCTGGTGTACCGCCGTGGCATTGAAGACATGGGCGCCACCGGTCACGAACAGGACATCGCCAAGGCCAATCAGGTGCGTTTGCTGACGTGGGCACAACCGGAAGAAGTGCTGCTGGATGACCAAGGCAAGGTGCGCGGCATGCGCTTTGCCCGCACCCATCTGGTAGACGGTCGCCTGCAAACCACTGGGCAAACTTTCGAGCTGGCCGCTGACGCCGTCTTCAAAGCCATCGGCCAGGCCTTTGACGGCAACGCCCTCGCCGATCCGCTGGCCCGTGAACTAAAGCGTCAGGGCGAACGGATTCAGGTCGACGAACAACTGCGCACCAGCATCCCCGGCGTGTATGCCGGTGGCGACTGCACCAGCCTCGATCAGGACCTCACCGTGCAAGCCGTGCAACACGGCAAACGCGCCGCAGAGGCCATCAACGCTCAACTGATGCTTAACGTGGAGGCTGCGTAAATGGCCGATCTCTCGATTGTCTTCGCCGGCATCAAAGCACCCAATCCGTTCTGGCTGGCCTCCGCGCCGCCAACCGACAAAGCTTACAACGTGGTCCGCGCCTTCGAGGCTGGCTGGGGCGGCGTGGTCTGGAAAACCCTGGGTGAAGACCCGGCGGCGGTCAACGTGTCGTCGCGCTACTCGGCGCATTTCGGCGCCAACCGTGAGGTAGTGGGTTTCAACAATATCGAGCTGATCACCGACCGCTCGCTGGAGATCAATCTGCGGGAAATCACCCAGGTGAAAAAGGACTGGCCGGACCACGCGCTGATCGTGTCGCTGATGGTGCCCTGCGTCGAAGAGTCGTGGAAGTTCATCCTGCCGCTGGTGGAAGCCACCGGCGCCGACGGTATCGAACTGAATTTCGGCTGTCCCCACGGCATGCCGGAACGGGGCATGGGTGCGGCGGTCGGCCAAGTGCCGGAGTACGTCGAACAGGTCACCCGTTGGTGCAAGACGTATTGCTCGCTGCCGGTGATCGTCAAGCTCACGCCGAACATCACCGACATCCGCGTCGCCGCCCGCGCGGCCCATCGCGGGGGGGCGGATGCGGTGTCGCTGATCAACACAATCAACTCGATCACCAGCGTCAACCTGGAGCGCATGGTCGCCAACCCGGCCGTGGGCAGCCAAAGCACCCATGGCGGCTATTGCGGTTCGGCGGTGAAGCCGATTGCGCTGAACATGGTCGCCGAAATCGCCCGTGACCCACAGACCCAAGGCCTGCCGATCTCCGGCATTGGCGGCATTGGCAGCTGGCGCGACGCGGCGGAGTTTATTGCGTTGGGCAGTGGTTCGGTGCAGGTATGCACCGCGGCGATGCTGCATGGTTTCAGGATCGTCGAGGAGATGAAGGACGGCTTGTCACGCTGGATGGACAGTCAGGGTTACGCCAGTGTGTCCGAGTTTTCCGGGCGCGCGGTGGGCAACACCACGGACTGGAAGTACCTCGACATCAACTATCAGGTGATCGCGAAGATTGATCAGGAGGCGTGCATTGGTTGTGGGCGCTGCCACATTGCTTGCGAGGATACCTCGCACCAGGCGATTGCCAGCCTGAAGCAGGCGGACGGAACGCACCAATATTCAGTGATTGAGGATGAGTGCGTGGGCTGCAATCTGTGCCAGATAACCTGCCCGGTGCAGGACTGTATCGAGATGGTGCCGATGGACACGGGCAAGCCGTTTCTGGATTGGAATCATGATCCGAGGAATCCGTACCATGTAGCTGTCTGAGTATTTCATTGACTGAACTGGCCCCTTCGCGAGCAAGCCCGCTCCCACATGTGATCGCATTCCATCTGGAGGAACGCGGTTTAATGTGGGAGCGGGCTTGCTCGCGAAGAGGCCATCAGCAGCACTACAAACCTCAAGGTTCCAGCCCGATCCCCCGCAAAATCACACTGGTCACTGTCTGCACCGCCCGCTCGAACTGCATGTCCGACAGCGGCTGATGATCATTGAGAATGTTCACTTGATGATCAAAGTCAGCATAGTGCTGGGTCGACGCCCAGATCATGTACAGCAGGCTCGACGGCTCCACCGGCAAGATGCGCTTGTCGTCCACCCACTGGCGAATTTTCGCTTCCTTCATCTTGGCCCAGTCATACAGGCTGGCGTCCAGCGCCGTGCCTAAGGTCGGTGCGCCATGGATGATTTCGTTGGCCCAGACCTTCGAGCCATAAGGCCGGCTGCGCGAGTGGTTCATCTTGGCGCGGATGTAGCTGCTGAGCACCACGCGCGGATCGTCGAACATCTCGAAGCACAGCGCGTCCTGCTTCCAGACTTCCAGCAGATCGAACAATACCGCGCTGTACAGTTCGGTCTTGGTGCTGAAGTAGTAATGCAGATTGGATCGAGGCAGTTGCACCTCGGCGGCGATGTCGGCCATGGCGCTACCACCAAAGCCTTTTTCGGCGAAGACCTTTTCCGCTCCGAGCAGAATTTTCTCGACGTTATTGCGACGAATCCCGATCTTGTGATTGCCCATGAGGGCTCCCTGACACCAGCGTTGACCAAGACTAGCATCCGGCTCTACGTCGCGGCGACAGGCTAAAACGAAACTTCGACACTAAGCTTGCGGCGGGTAAACTGGCGCCACTTCGAACCTGCCCCAAAGGTATTCACGATGCTCAAGAAAGCCCTGACCACCGCCGCACTCCTCGGCTCGCTGCTTGCAGCTTCGTCGGTATGGGCCCACGCCCATCTGAAAAGCCAGACCCCGGAGGCCGACAGCACCGTGAGCGCACCTGTGGAACTGCGTCTGGTGTTTTCCGAAGGCGTTGAAGCGACGTTCACCAAGGTCACGATCACGAAGGACGGTGCCGCGGTGCCAGTGAAGAATCTCGCCACCGAAGGCAGCGACAAGAAAATCCTGATTGTCACACCTGCCGAGCCTCTGACGGCGGGCACCTATAAAGTCGAATGGCACGCGGTGTCCGTCGACACCCACAAAAGCGAAGGCGCCTACGGCTTCAAGGTTGGCCAGTGATTCATGACGAGCGCAATGGTGCTGTGTCGCTTTGTGCATTTCACCGTGGTGTTGATGCTGTTCGGGGCATGGGCGTTCAGGCCCTTGTTGCTCAACGGCAGCGCTGCACAGCTCGATCGCCGGCTGGCACTGACAGCCCGCTGGCTGGCATCCGTGGCGCTGCTCAGCGGCGTTGCCTGGTTGCTGCTGATCACCGCGAGCATGGCTGGGGCCTGGGAGGCGGCATTTAATCCGTCGACGCTGCACCTGGTGCTGAGTAATACGTTTTTCGGTCAGGTCTGGCGCTGGCACCTGCTGCTCAATGGGTTGTTGGTGGCGTTGCTGATGACCCGGTGGCGTGCACACACGCCCCTGCGAATCGGCCTCGCCAGCCTGTTGCTGGTGACCCTAGCCCCGGTCGGTCACGGCGCCATGCTGGACGGCCGGAGCGGCCAATTGCTGATGCTCAACCAAGTCGTGCACCTGACCTGCGTTGGCGCCTGGCTCGGTGGGCTGCTGCTGCTGGTAATGATATTGCGCCAGTCGGCAGAGCAGCCCATCAACGCGATACTGCAGCGTTTCAGTGGTGTCGGCTACGCCTTGGTGGCGGGGTTGCTGATCACCGGGCTGATCAACGTTCGGGTACTCACCGGGGTGTTTTGGCCGACGCCATTGTTCAGCGGTTTCGCGCTGATTCTGTTGATCAAGGTTGCGCTGATTGCAGCGATGCTGGGCCTGGCGCTGTTCAATCGCCTGCGCATAAACGACTGTGAGCAGCGTCTGGAGACACTGAAAACCAGCGTGATTCTCGAATGGATGCTGGGGATTGGCGCTGTGGCAGCGGTTTCCCTGCTGGGCACTATGCCCCCCATGATTCCGGCCTGACGACCCAATCCCCTGTGGTAGCGAGCCTGCTCGCGAAGACCCTCTCACATCCAACATTGATGCAGACTGACAGTCCGCTATCGTCGGAACGCCGCCCGGAGCCGGCTCGCTTCCACAAAGGGCAACCCTGTAATCATTCGCATCGCGGGTCATCGTACAACTTCTGATTGACAAGCCATCAGACCCTCGCAAATAATCGCCGCATATGTTGTACGACGACGTATGACGAATAAAAACAAAAAGAAGCAAGGGAGCGTCACAGTGAGCAAGCTCGTCCGCAATTCGTCCGCCCACACTCCACGTCCAATGTTCAAACGCCGTCATACCCTGAGCCTCATTGGTTGCAGCGGCCTGGCCCTTGCCCTGCCGATGTCCAGCCATGCCGAAGGTTTCACCGACGACGCCAAGGCCACGCTCAACCTGCGTAACGCCTATATCAACCGCAACTACGTCAACCCGGCCTACCCACAGGGTAAGGCTGAAGAGTGGACGCAGAACTTCATTTTCGACGCCAAGTCCGGTTTCACCCAAGGCCCGGTGGGGTTCGGCGCGGATATGCTGGGACTGCTGTCGGTCAAGCTCGATGGCGGTAAAGGCTCGGGCGGCACCCAGCTGCTGCCGATTGACAGCGACGGTCGCCCTGCTGACAGCTTCGGCCGTCTGGCGGTGGCCGGGAAGATGAAAGTGAGTAAAACCGAAGTGAAGGTCGGCGAGTGGATGCCAGTACTGCCCATCCTGCGTTCCGACGATGGCCGTTCACTGCCACAAACCTTCCAGGGTGGCCAGCTGACGTCCACCGAGATCAGCGGCCTGACGATCTACGGCGGCCAGTTCCGCCAGAACAGTCCGCGTAACGATGCGAGCATGGAAGACATGTTCATGAACGGCAAATCCGCGGCCTTCACTTCGGACCGTTTCAACTTCGGTGGCGGTGAATACACGTTCAACGACAAACGCACCCAGGTCGGTGCCTGGTATGCAGAACTCAGCGACCTCTACCAGCAACAGTATTACAACCTGAACCATAGCCAGCCGATTGGCGACTGGGTCCTCGGCGCCAACCTTGGCTATTTCATCGGCAAAGAAAACGGCAGCGCCCTGGCCGGCGACCTCGACAACAAAACCGGGTTCGCCATGCTCTCGGCCAAATACGGCGGCAGCACCTTCTACGTTGGCCTGCAAAAACTCACCGGTGACGATCAATGGATGCGCGTCAACGGCACCAGCGGCGGCACCCTGGCCAACGACAGCTACAACTCCAGCTACGACAACGCCCAGGAAAAATCCTGGCAAGTGCGCCACGACTACAACTTCGTCGCCCTCGGCGTGCCGGGCCTGACGATGATGAACCGCTACATCAGCGGCGATAATGTGCACACCGGCACCATCACCGACGGCACGGAATGGGGCCGCGAATCGGAACTGGCCTACACCATACAAAGCGGTCCATTGAAGAACCTCAACGTCAAATGGCGCAACGCGAGCATCCGCAAGAGCTTCAGCACCAACGAATTCGATGAAAACCGTATTTTCATCAACTACCCGATTTCGTTGCTGTAACACCCACAGTTACACCCCTGTAGGAGCGAGCCTGATCGCGATTGCTATCTTTCAATCAGCAATTGGTTGACTGATCCACCGCTATCGCGAGCAGGCTCACTCCTACAAAGATGCGTTCCAGTCAGGTGGTTTACCTTTGCCAAGGTATGAAATGACCCTCCGTCCATTTCAACCAATGTCGCGTTGACAAGACCCGGATTGCCTTACGATACTCCAACAAGGTCGTACGACAACCTACAACGATTTTATAACAACAACTGTTTGTCCAGGATTCCCATGACTACTACAACCACCCGCCTCCCTTTCAATCGCCTGCTGCTGACCGGTGCCGCCGGTGGCCTGGGTAAAGTCTTGCGCGAAAGCCTGCGCCCTTACGCCAATGTCATTCGCCTGTCGGACATCGCCACTATGGCTCCCGCTATCGATGACCGCGAAGAAGTCGTGCCATGCGATCTGGCGGACAAACAAGCCGTGCATCAATTGGTCGAAGGCGTGGACGCGATCCTGCACTTTGGCGGTGTGTCGGTAGAGCGTTCGTTCGAAGAGATTCTCGGCGCCAACATCTGCGGCGTGTTCCACATCTATGAAGCCGCGCGCCGCCACGGTGTGAAGCGGGTGATCTTCGCCAGCTCCAACCACGTCATCGGTTTCTACAAGCAAGACCAAGTCATCGACGCCCACTCCCCTCACCAACCGGACAGCTATTACGGTTTGTCCAAGTCCTACGGTGAGGACATGGCCACGTTCTACTTCAATCGCTATGGCATCGAAACCGTCAGCGTGCGCATCGGCTCCTCGTTCCCGGAACCGCAAAACCGCCGGATGATGAGCACCTGGTTGAGCTTCGGCGACCTCACCCAACTGCTCGAACGTGCGCTGTACACCCCGAATGTCGGGCACACTGTGGTGTATGGCATGTCCGATAACAAAGACATCTGGTGGGACAACCGTTACGCCACCGCCCTGGGATACGCGCCGCAGGACACCTCCGAAGTGTTCCGTGAAAAAGTCGAAGCCCAGCCGATGCCGGCCGCCGATGATCCGGCCCGCGTCTATCAGGGCGGTGCCTTTTGCGCGGCCGGCCCGTTCGGCGATTGAAGCCCTGCTTCCCGTGTGATCCCCACGACAAAAACCCAAGGGAATGAGTTGCCATGCAAGCCGAATTGATTGTCGATGCCCGTAACGCCGTCGGTGAATGCCCGGTGTGGGTCCCCGAGGAAAATGCCCTGTACTGGGTTGATATTCCTGCGGGGGACCTGCAACGCTGGAGTGCCGAGAGCGGTCATGTCCATTCGTGGAAAGCGCCGCAAATGCTCGCGTGCATCACCCGCCACCGTGACGGTGGCTGGGTGGCCGGGATGGAAAGCGGTTTCTTCCATCTGCACCCGCACAACGACGGCAGCCTCGACAGTCACTTGCTGGCGCACGTCGACCACGCTCGGACCGACATGCGCCTGAACGATGGCCGTTGTGACCGTCAGGGGCGTTTCTGGGCGAGCAGCATGGTGTTGAACATGGGCGCCAACGTCGCCGACGGTGCCCTTTACCGTTACAGCGCAGGTCTACGCGGGCCACTTGAGGCGCAACTGGGCGGGTTTATCGTCCCGAACGGCCTGGGCTTCAGCCCGGATGGCAGCACGATGTACCTGTCCGACTCGCATCCATTGGTCCAGCAGATTTGGGCCTTTGACTACGACGTCGACAGCGGCACACCATCGAATCGGCGGCTGTTCGTCGACATGAATCAGTTCCCCGGTCGCCCCGACGGAGCAGCTGTCGATGCCGATGGTTGCTACTGGATCTGCGGTAATGACGCCGGGTTGATTCACCGTTTTACCCCTGATGGCCGACTGGATCGCTCCCTCGCCGTCCCGGTGAAAAAACCCACCATGTGCGCCTTCGGTGGCAGTCGACTGGACACGCTGTTCGTGACCTCGATCCGCCCCGGTGACGACCATGACGAACAGTCCCTGGCCGGCGGCGTATTCGCCCTCAATCCCGGGGTCACCGGGTTGGCGGAACCGCTGTTCAATAAATCCCTGACTGAATTAAACAGATAAGGCCTGGCCACAACAGCTCATCAGCATGCAGAAAGGTCCATGACGCCAAAAATTCTCGAACTCGAAGACGAACTGACCCACCTCACCCTCGCCCCCGAGCTCGGCGGCAGTATCGTCAACTGGTCAGTTCTCAGCACCGGTCAACCGCTGCTACGCCACAATGATTCCCATGCACTGAACACCGGTCTGCCGGGAAAACTCGGTTGCTATCCCCTGGCCCCCTGGTCCAACCGCATCGCCGAAGGTGGCTTCGATTGCCCCGATGGCTGGCTGGCCCTGACGCCCAACAGCCTCACCGATCCGCTGCCCATCCACGGCAGCGCCTGGCAACAACCGTGGCAAGTGGTGTCGCAATCAGCCAACGAAGTCGTCCTGCAACTCGACAGCACCACACCGTTCGCTTATCGCGCCCGGCAACGCTTCCATCTAAACAAGGGGCAATTGAGCATTGAACTGCAAGTCACCCACTTGGCCGAACGCGCCGCGTGGCATGGGCTCGGTTTGCACCCCTATTTTCCGCGCACCACGAACACGCAGCTACAGGCCAAGGCAGAGCAAGTCTGGCTGTGCGATGGCTCGAAATTGCCAACAAAACTGATTGAGCTGCCGGCCGACTGGGACTTTCGTCAGCTGGGCGCCTTACCCGCTTCTCTGGTCGATAACGGCTTCTGCCACTGGGACGGCCATTGCCTGATCCAGCAACCCGACCTCGATTATGCGCTGGAATGCCAGGCCACCGGCAGCGATTACTACCTGCTTTACTGCCCGGTCGGTCTGGAGTTTTTCTGCATCGAACCGGTGAGCCACCCGGTCAACGCGCATCACTTGCCTGGTCGGCCGGGGTTGCGGTTGCTGGAGCAAGGCCAGTCGGCTGAACTCGGGTTCAGCCTGCAGTATCGTGCTCTCTGATAACGCCACTACCCGAGCATCTGACTCAGCACTGCGCGCAACTTGCCGGGCTTGACCGGCTTGTTCAGCAGCGGTGCGCCGAGTCTCTGCAATGAGCGTCGACACTGATCAGTGCGGTCCGCCGTGATGATCACCGCCGGGATGACCTGGCTGAAATGCTCACGCAAATGCCTGACCACATCGCAGCCCACCACACCGTGATCGAGGTGATAGTCCGCCAGAATCAGTTCCGGCGCTTGCCCGCGCAAGGCTGCCAGCGCGGAGGATTCATCCGTGGCCGTGACCACCTCGCACCCCCACTGTTCGAGCAGTCCGCTCATGCTCTCGAGAATGCTCACCTCATTGTCCAGCACCAGCAAACGTCGACCCGGCAAGGGATTACCGGTGCCCAACTGAGGCGCGGCCTGACTGATAGGCAGCGGAACCTCATGGGAAATCGGTACGTCGATGCTGAACATCGAGCCACGTCCCGGCAAGGATTGAACCCGAACCTGATAACCCAGAATCTTCGCGATGCGCTCAACGATGGCCAGTCCCAGCCCCACGCCTTTGCGATCGGCGGCACGTCCGACGTCGAGTTGGTTGAACTCCAGGAAAATCGAATCCAGTCGGTCCGCAGCGATTCCGCGCCCGGTGTCCCAGACTTCCAGGCGCAGCATCTCGCCGCGCCGTCTTGCCGCAAGCAGGATGCTGCCCTCGTCCGTGTAGCGGCAGGCGTTACTGAGGAAGTTACGCAGGATGCGCGTCATCAGGCGCAAATCTGTGCTGATGGCGTAATCGCCCTCATGCACGCGCAGGTTCAACCCTGCTGCTTCGGCGACTGACTGAAACTCCGACACCAGCGGCCCGAGCAATTCGTCGAGACGATAAAGGGCAACGTCGGGTTTGACTGCCGCCTGATCGAGCCGGGAAATATCCAGCAAATCAGTGAGCAAATCTTCCGCCCCTTCCAGCGCCTGGTGAGTGCGTTCGACCAGGACCTGTTCAACGTCAGGCAGTTTTCGTTCACGCAACGTCGAGATCAACAAACGCGCAGCATTAAGTGGTTGCAACAGGTCGTGACTGGCGGCGGCGAGGTACTTGTCCTTGCTGCGATTGGCGGCCTCGGCGGCGTCGCGAGCATCGCGCAAGGCTTCGGCGATCTGCTTACGCTGGGTGATTTGCTGTTGCAGGTTGCGGTTGGCTTCCAGCAATTCATCGGTGCGCGCGGTGACGCGCTGCTCCAGCTCATCGTTGAGTTGTTGCAGACATTGCTGGGCCAGCTTGCGTTCGGTGATGTCAGCGACAAACCCCTCCACCAGGCCTTCCTGATCGGGCTTGAGCAACAGGTTCATCAACACATCGAGGCTGCTTCCGTCCTTGCGCCGCAACTGGGTTTCATAACCGTGCAGGCTGCGTTGATGCTTGAGGATTTCGCCAATGTTTTCCAGCTCAGCAGCGCCGCCGACAAACAGGTTGCTCGCCAGATCAGCCAGCGAAAACAGCACCTCCTGCGGGTCCTGATAACCGAGCATGTGCGCCAACGCCGGGTTGGCGGCGCGCATGCCTTCTTGCAGGCTGGCCTGGAAAATCCCCTGGACCGCGTTTTCAAACAGCCACTTGTAGCGATTGCGCTCGGCTTCCAGTTCGTCGAGCCGCGCGGCCAGTTCCGGGTAATGACTCTTGCGCGCCGAATGGCTGCCTAATCCCAGGAGTCCCGCCAGTGCCCGTTGCTGATCGTCAGAGGGCTTCGCCATAGACGACCTCGACATCACGCTGACTGGATTCGCGCGGATTGGTCAGGATGCACGGGTCGTGCATGGCGTGTTGCGACAGGAACGGAATGTCCGCCGTACTGACCCCATGCAAACCGAGGGTCTCATGGAAGCCGATGGCGTGTTTGAGGGCGATCAAATGCTCGACCAGCCGCCCGCAAATCTGCCGGTGGTTCAGGCCACGGCAATCGATGCCGAAGGTCTCGGCGATCACTTTGAAGCGATCCGGTGCCGAGCTGTAATTGAACGCCACCACGTGTTCCACCAGCACCGCGTTGCATAAGCCATGCGGCAGATCGAGAAACCCGCCCAGACTGTGGGACATGGCGTGCACCGCGCCGAGGATCGCGTTGGAGAAGGCGAGACCGGCCTGCATGCTGCCGAGCATGATCTTCTCGCGCAGGGCGATGTCCGTCGGGTTGGCGATCATTTGCACCAGGTTGCCATTGATCAACCGCATCGCTTCCAATGCATGGGGATCGGTCAGTGGCCCGTGGCCCGTGGAGACGAAAGCCTCGATGGCATGCACCAACGCGTCGATGCCGGTACAGGCCGACAGGAACGGGTCCATGCTCAGGGTCGTTTCCGGGTCGATCAACGACACATCCGGCACCACCGCTTTGCTGACGATGGAGAACTTCATACGTTCTTGCTGGTTGGAAATGATCACGAACTGCGAAACATCGGCCGAGGTGCCGGCGGTGGTCGGAATCAGGATCAATGGCGGGCTGGGCACGCGGATGGTGTCCACGCCTTCGAATTCGAGAATGCTGCGTCCGTGAGCAACGACAATGCCGATGCCTTTGCCGCAATCCATCGGGCTGCCACCGCCGACGGCGACGATCACATCGCAATGGTTTTCCCGGTACAACTCGGCGCCGAGCATGACTTCTTCGACCCGTGGGTTAGGCGAGACATCGCTGTACAGGAAGTAGTCGATACCCAAGGCTTGCAGGCTGGCCTCGACATCGGCGACCCAACCGGCAGCAATCACCCCGGGGTCACTGACCACCAGGACTTTGCGGGCGCCGAAGGTCTTGGCGTAATTGCCGACGTTGTGCCGACAGCCGGCACCGAAGATGATTTCAGGCGACACGAATTTACGCAGCTGGCTGAGACTCTGGCTCATTGGAAAGCCTGTTTTTGTTGTTTTGGAAGGTAGAAGCCACACTAAACCATCCAACCGTGAATGCAATCAGACCAAAGAACACTGCGCCTGTGTTGTACCCGGATTGTGTATTCACCGCCGACCTACTGTGGGAGCGAGCCTGCTCGCGATGACGGAGTGTCAGTCAACATAGATGCTGAATGTTGAACCGCTATCGCGAGCAGGCTCGCTCCTACAGGGGATCGGCGTATGGCGACTATCCGCGGTAGATCAGCCGCGACGCTTTCTCGTTGCGCAACGTCAGGTGTTCCATGCCCTGCCCCGGCGCCTCGGCTTCTTCGCGGGCCTTGAGGATCACACCGTGATGCGGTGACTTGCTGCACACCGGGTCGGCATTGGCGGCATCGCCAGTGAGCATGAACGCCTGGCAGCGGCATCCGCCCAGATCCTTGTGCTTTTCATCGCATGAGCGGCACGGCTCCTTCATCCAGTCATTACCGCGAAAACGGTTGAAGCCAAACGAGTCCGTCCAGATGTGCTCGACACTGTGCTCGCGCACGTTGGGAAACTGCACCGGCAACTGTCGGGCGCTGTGGCAAGGCAACGCGGTGCCGTCCGGGGTGATGTCGAGAAACAGATTGGCCCAGCCGTTCATGCAGGTTTTAGGGCGTTCTTCGTAGTAGTCCGGGGTGACAAAGATCAGCTTGCATGGATGGCCCTGAGCCTCAAGCCGCTGGCGATATTGGTTGGTGATGCGCTCGGCCCGCTGCAATTGCTCGCGAGTCGGCAGCAGGTCGACGCGATTGAGTTCGGCCCAGCCGTAGAATTGACACGTGGCCAATTCGACAAAATCCGCTTCCAGTTCCAGGCACAAGTCGATGATCTGCGCGATCTGGTCGATATTGTGCCGATGGGTCACGAAGTTCAGCACCATGGGGTAACCCTGGGCTTTCACCGCTCGGGCCATGGCCAGCTTCTGGGCAAAGGCCTTGCGGGAGCCGGCGAGCATGTTGTTGACCGCTTCGTCGGCGGCTTGAAAGCTGATCTGGATATGGTCCAGCCCGGCCACCTTGAAGTCGCGGACTTTCTGTTCCGTCAGGCCAATGCCCGAAGAGATCAGGTTGGTGTAGTAACCCATGTCGCGCGCGGCCTTGATCAGTTCGGCCAGGTCCTGTCGCACCAGCGGCTCGCCGCCGGAAAAACCCAACTGTGCTGCGCCCATCTCACGGGCCTCGCGAAACACCCGAATCCACTCTTCAGTGCTCAGTTCCTCGCCGTGCCGGGCAAAATCCAGCGGGTTGGAGCAATACGGGCATTGCAGCGGGCACCGGTAGGTCAGCTCCGCCAGCAGCCACAACGGTGGACCTACAGGCGCATCATTCAATCCAGAATTGAGCATGGGCCACCTCCAGAAATGCCAGCGCATCCTCGTCGATCCCCGGTACGCCGGGAAAATTCGCGGCCAGTTGCTCAATGATCGCCGCGACGCTGCGCTGACCATTCACCAGACCGAGAATCTGCCCGGCACTGCCGTTGAGTTTGATCATGCCTTCGGGGTACAGCAGGACGTGACAGTCCTGGCGGGGCTCCCATTGCAAACGAAAGCCCTGGCGCAACGACGGTAATAGCTCGCGATTGATCAGGCTCACAGGGCAATCCCCCGGTGCCAGACTTTGGCGGTGGTGACGGTGTGATACGGCGGGCGCTCCAGCTCGTAGGCCATGCTCATGGCGTCAAGCATGCTCCACAGCACGTCGAGTTTGAATTGCAGGATGTCCAGCATGCGTTGCTGCGCCTGAAGCGTGACGTAGTGCGCCAACGTGATGCGCAAGCCGTGCTCCACGTCTCGCCGGGCCTGACTCAAACGGTTGCGGAAATAGTCGTAGCCGGCCACGTCAATCCACGGGTAATGGGTAGGCCAGGCGTCGAGTCGGGACTGGTGGATCTGGGGGGCGAACAGCTCGGTCAGCGAACTGCTCGCCGCTTCCTGCCAGCAGGCGCGACGGGCGAAATTGACGTAGGCATCCACGGCGAACCGCACGCCGGGCAACACCAACTCCTGGGACAGAATCTGCTCGCGATCCAGCCCCACCGCTTCGCCCAGACGCAGCCAGGCTTCGATGCCGCCTTCACTGCCGGGCACGCCATCGTGGTCGAGAATCCTTTGCAGCCACTCACGGCGCACGTCGCGGTCCGGGCAGTTGGCGAGAATGGCGGCATCCTTGAGCGGAATGTTCACTTGGTAATAGAAGCGATTGGCGACCCAGCCCTGAATCTGCTCACGGCTCGCGAGGCCGGCATACATGGCTTGGTGGAAGGGGTGATGGATGTGGTAGTAGGCGCCTTTGGCGCGCAGGGCGGCTTCGAATTCGGTGGGGGTCATGGGGCTGTCAGTCATTGCGGTTCTCCGGGGAATCTGCGGTGTCTGGTCAGGCCTCATCGCGAGCAAGCTCGGCTCCTACAGTTTTGTGTCGTGCCTCTGCCCTGTAGGAGCCGAGCTTGCTCGCGATGAGGCCATCCGCTACAGCTCAATACTCATGCCGTCAAACGCCACTTCGATCCCGCGCCGCACCAGCAAGGCACGCTCGGCCGAGTCTTCGTCGAGGATCGGGTTGGTGTTGTTGATGTGGATCAGCACCTTGCGCTGGCGGGTAAAGCCTTCCAGCACCTCAAGCATGCCGCCGGGGCCGCTTTGCGACAGGTGCCCCATTTCGCTGCCCAGGCTCTGGCCGACTTCGCAGACGCGCATTTCGTCGTCACGCCACAAGGTGCCGTCCAGCAGCAGGCAATCGGCACGCTGCATCCAGCCCAGCACTTCGTCATCGACTTGGCCCAGGCCCGGCGCGTAAAACAGTGATGCGCCGCTGCGCCGGTCTTCAATGAACAAGCCAATGGTGTCGCCCGGTTGCGGATTGCCGCGATTGGGTGAGTACGGCGGTGCGTTGCTCACTAAGGGAATTGCTCGCCATCGCAAGTGCTGGCAGGCAGGAATGCTGAACGGCTGGCGATCCAGACCGATCGGTTGCCACTGCAACCCGCCGTTCCAGTGGCGCAGCATGTTGAACAACGGGAAGCCGCTGCTCAGGTCCTGATGAACCCGTTCGGTGCACCAGACCGCGTGCGGACAGCCTTCGCGCAGGCTCAGCAGCCCGGTGCAGTGATCGATCTGGCTGTCGAGCAGCACGACGCCAGCGATGGCGCTGTCACGCAACCGACGAGCCGGTTGCAACAGTGGAAAACTCGCGAGTTGAGCACGAATGTCCGGTGATGCATTGCACAGTACCCAATCCACACCATTGTCGCTCAGGGCAATCGAGGACTGCGTGCGCGGTTGCGCCCGCAGGCTGGCATTGCGCATCCCGGCGCACTGGTAGCAGTTGCAATTCCACTGCGGGAAACCACCACCAGCGGCGGAGCCGAGAACGCGGATGTGCATGGATGAGGCTCCAAAGGCAGGCCCGGCCAACACAACAGCTGGCCGGGTGAGCAATCAACGGTTGGCGAAATACATCGTCACTTCGAAGCCAATGCGCAGATCGGTAAACGCGGGTTTAGTCCACATGGGTCAATCCTCTTCTTGTGCCGGGCGATTCCGGTAAAGCCATTAATGCACGGGGCGTCGAACGCCCGAATGCTACTTTCGAAGGAGATGGCGGGGTGCGTTGGTAGGGGGTGTTTCACATATCTTGGAACCACACAAAACCAATGTAGGAGCGAGCCTGCTCGCGATGACGGTATCACATTCAACATCACTGTTGACTGCTAGGCCGCTATCGCGAGCAGGCTCGCTCCCACAGGTTTTTCAGTGTTCTGAAGAAATCAGAAGAACCCCAGCGGATTGATGTCGTAGCTGACCAGCAGGTTCTTGGTTTGCTGGTAGTGATCGAGCATCATCTTGTGGTTCTCTCGACCGACGCCGGACTTCTTGTAGCCACCGAACGCAGCGTGCGCCGGATACAGGTGGTAGCAGTTGGTCCAGACGCGCCCGGCCTTGATCGCCCGGCCCATGCGGTAGGCGCGGTTGATGTCGCGGGTCCAGAGGCCCGCACCGAGGCCGAACTCGCTGTCGTTGGCAATCGCCAGCGCTTCGGCTTCGTCCTTGAAGGTGGTGACACCCACCACCGGGCCGAAGATTTCTTCCTGGAACACGCGCATCTTGTTATGGCCCTTGAGCAGCGTCGGCTGGATGTAATAGCCGCTGGACAAGTCACCTTCAAGACGCTCGGCGGCGCCACCGGTGAGGAGTTCAGCCCCCTCCTCCTGAGCAATTTTCAGGTACGAGAGGATCTTGTCGTACTGTTGCTCGGACGCCTGGGCGCCGACCATGGTTTCGGTGTCCAGCGGGTTGCCGCGTTTGATCTTGACGATCTTTTTCATTACCTCGGCCATGAACGGCTCGTAGATCGACTCTTGCACCAGCGCCCGCGATGGGCAGGTGCACACTTCGCCCTGATTGAAGAATGCGAGCACCAGGCCTTCGGCGGCTTTCTCGATGAACTGAGGCTCGGCGTTCATGATGTCTTCGAAGAAGATATTCGGCGACTTTCCGCCCAGTTCGACCGTGCTTGGAATGATGTTCTCGGCGGCGCAATGCATGATGTGCGCGCCCACCGGGGTTGAGCCGGTGAAGGCGATCTTGGCGATTCGCTTGCTGGTGGCCAGCGCTTCGCCGGCTTCACGACCGAAGCCTTGAACGATGTTCAACACGCCCGCTGGCAGTAGATCGGCGATCAGCTCGGCGAACACCATGATCGACAGCGGTGTCTGCTCGGCAGGTTTGAGCACGATGCAGTTGCCGGCGGCCAGGGCCGGGGCGAGTTTCCAGGCTGCCATCAGCAGCGGGAAATTCCACGGAATGATTTGCCCGACCACGCCCAGAGGCTCGTGAAAGTGATAGGCGGTGGTCAACTCGTTGATCTCGGCAGCGCCGCCTTCCTGGGCGCGAATGCAACCGGCGAAGTAACGGAAATGGTCGGCGGCCAACGGCACGTCGGCGTTCAGGGTTTCGCGTACGGCCTTGCCGTTGTCCCAGGTTTCGGTGACGGCGAGGATTTCCAGGTTTTGCTCGATGCGATCGGCGATTTTCAGCAGCACCAGCGAGCGGTCCTGGGCCGAGGTCTTGCCCCAGGCATCCGCAGTGGCGTGTGCCGCGTCGAGGGCCTTTTCGATGTCGGCAGCGCTGGAGCGTGGAAATTCGGCAATCACTTCACCGGTAACCGGCGAGGTGTTGGTGAAGTATTCGCCATTGACCGGCGCGACAAACGCGCCGCCGATGAAGTTGCCATAGCGCGGCTTGAAGGAAACAACGGCGCCTGGGGTTCCGGGTTGTGCGTAGATCATGGTTGGCCTCTGTCTGGGTCGATGCCTGTCGTGCCGACAAGCGATGAATCGATACTAGAGAGCCCCGCGTGCCAGACGAATGCGCCGATGGCAGGAGGGCTCTCGTTATTTGGTCGTAGATTTGCGCAAGTCGATCGTTCCCACGCTCCGTGGGAATGCCTCAACGGACGCTCCGCGTTCGGCCCTTGGGACGCAGAGCGTCCCTGGCTGCGTTCCCACGCGGAGCGTGGGAACGATCATGGTGCGGGGGTGTTTCGATCAGTGCTTGGCCACCAGGTCTTTAGGCAGCTTGAAGGTCCAGAGCATGCCGCCCTGGTTGAAGTCCTTGATCCGCTTGGCCACTTCCCCGCCCCACAACGGTACGGCGCCGCCCCAGCCGGAGAGGACGGACACGTATTGTTCGCCGTCCATTTCCCAGGTCACGGGGGAGCCGAGTACGCCGGAACCGGTCTGGAATTCCCAGACTTTCTCGCCGGTCTTGGCATTGAAAGCCTGGAGGAAGCCTTCCGGCGTGCCGGTGAACACCAGATTGCCCTTGGTGGTCAGCACCCCGCCCCACAGCGGCGCGTAGTTCTTGTGGCGCCAGACTTCCTTGCCGGTTTTCGGGTCAATGGCGCGCAACACGCCGATGTAGTCTTCATTCAACGGTTTGATGGTGAAACCGGCGCCGAGGAATGCCGCGCCTTTTTTGTAGGCGATGCCTTCGTTCCAGATGTCCATGCCCCACTCGTTGGACGGCACGTAAAACAGCCCGGTGTCGCGGTTGTAGGCCATCGGCATCCAGTTTTTCGCGCCCAGGAATGCAGGCGCTACGAATACCGAACTGCCCTTGGGGTCAGCGCCCGGGGCGCCGGGGCGGCTGGCTTCGTTGTAGATCGGCCGGCCGTCTTTATCCAGGCCGGTGGCCCAGGTGATCTTGTCCACGAACGGGAAACCACGGATGAACTTGCCGTTGGTACGGTCCAGCACGTAGAAGAAACCGTTGCGGTCCGCCGTCGCCGCCGCTTTGATTTCCTTGCCGTCCTCGGTGTAGTTGAACGAGACCAACTCGTTGACGCCGTCATAGTCCCAACCGTCGTGGGGCGTGCTCTGGAAGTGCCATTTGATGGTGCCGTCGTCCGGGTTGAGCGCCAGACGCGACGACGAGTAGAGGTTATCGCCAGGTCGCAAATGCGAGTTCCACGGCGCCGGGTTGCCTGTACCGAACAGCAGCAGATTGGTTTCCGGGTCGTAGTAACCGCCGAGCCAGGGCGCAGCACCGCCGGTCTTCCACAGATCACCCGGCCAGGTCTTGCCTGCTTCACCACCGGAGATGCCGTTCTCGATGGCTTTACCGTCCTTGTAGACGTAGCCCATGTGGCCTTCGACCGTCGGGCGGACCCACAACAGCTCGCCATTTTTCGGGTCGTACGCCGAGATCTTGCCCACCACACCGAACTCGCCACCGGCCACGCCGGTAATCAGTTTGCCGTTGATCACCAATGGCGCGGCGCTGATGGAATAGCCTTCCTTGTGGTCGGCCACCTGCTTGCTCCACACCACTTTGCCGGTGTCTTTGTTCAGGGCTACCAGCTTGGCGTCGAGGGTGCCAAAGATCACCAGGTCGCCATACAGCGCCACGCCACGGTTGATCACGTCGCAGCACGGACGGATGTCATCCGGCAGGCGCGCATCGTATTGCCAGAGTTTCTTGCCGGTGCGCGCATCCACCGCGAACACCCGTGAGTAGGAACCGGTCATGTACATCACGCCGTCCTTGACCATCGGCTGTGCTTGCTGGCCACGCTGTTTTTCGCCGCCGAAAGAGAATGCCCAGGCTGGCCGCAACTCCTTCACGTTGTCGACGTTGAGAATATCCAGCGGGCTGTAGCGCTGCCCCTGGACGCCGAGGCCGTTGGTGACGATTTGCTCCGGGTTTTTCGGGTCCTGGAGAATGTCCTGGTCGGAGACGGCGGCCATTGCCTGGCCGGACAACAGCATGGCACTGAGCAACAGGCTCAAGACGAAGGGCTGGCGACGTGCGGGTTGAGTCATGACGGCTACCTCTGCGGTTTTTTGTTATTCGCGGGAGAGTTTCCCGGTGTAGTGCCGATTCTTGGGCGCCGCCGCCCCGACAACAATTACCCGCAATATGGAGATTCCTAATCCCTTAGTAGCGGGTCGAATGAGTTCAAGCGTTACTTGGCTGCGCCGGAATCCACCCGGGTCATCTGCCCACGCTCGTAGCGCGGGTACAAATGACTGACGCTGCGGATCAATTCATAACGGCTCAGATTGATCCCGGCAAAGTGTTCGGGGATGGGACTGCGGATCATCTCGGCCATGTCGCTGCCGCTGGCCGCGCCCTCTTGCAGCAGCTGGTCGAGCCAGGTCAGGTAATCGCGCATTTGTTCGAAGGGTTGTGGGTCGCTGGCCACGGGGCCATGGCCAGGCACGATCAGCGTCCAGGGCAAGCCCTGCAGGGTGGCGATGTCCGCCAGCCACACCGCCAGTCCGGGACTGTTCGGAGTGGTCAGGGCCCGTTGATAAAACACCAGATCCCCGGCAAACAGCACGCCGGTTTGCTGGTCGAGAATAGCCAGATCCGCTCCCGTATGCCCACCCAGGCCCAGCAAGCGTAAATCGTGATTCCCAAAACTGAGTACGCCTGGTGTCACGACCTGATTGGGCAACACCACTTCGGTGCCACGCATCCAGTCACCCACCATTCGATACATATTCTCGGCCATCGCATCACCTTGTTGATGCAACAGCTCAGTCGTCCCCGCCAGGGCACCGATGGGCACGTCAGCAAACGCCTGATTGCCCAGCACATGATCCGGGTGATGGTGCGTCAGGAACACCTGAACCACCGGTTTATCCGTGATCGCGGCAATCGTCTTGCGCATGGCCTCGCCGTAACGCTTCGACGGCCCGGTGTCGATGACCACCACGCCGCGCTCGGTGACGAGGAACGCGGTGTTGACGATATTGCCGCCGTTGGCCTTGGCGAAATTATCCGTGCTGCCTTCCAGCAGCCAGGTGTCTTGGGCGATCTGCCGGGGCTTGAGTGAATACTCAAGGTCGGCCATGGCCGGCAGGCTGACGCTCAACATAATCAGCAGTATCCAGCGCATGACACGCTCCTTTGGGTCAGGGGATTGACGCATCAAATTCATTGCCGCTGTTGTCCCGAATGAACAGACGCGTCTGCCCTGCCCCTTCAATGTCGAAGGCCAGGTTGGGGTTTTCGCTGACGGCGGGAAACAACTCCAGCCGCGCCAGCAGCTGATCGTTCAGATCCCTCAGCTGCGCATGGTTGATGAAGAACTCCGGGATGCCACTGACCATGCCGTTGTCCATCGGGTGCGCCACCTGCACGCGCAATCTGCTGAACTCACTGCGAGGATAGCGACCGCCCAATACTTCGCCGATGTGCTCCTCCCAGCCTGGCTGCGTACGCACGACGCTCGGTGCGGTGCAGCCGCCACCTGCGGCATCAATCAAGGTCGAACCGACATGCCACACCCCGTCGCGGGTCAAGACCGCCGCGCGCAAGGGTGTGGCCTGTTCGATACGGATGCGAATCGACAGCCACGGCAATACGCGGTCCAGCGGCTGGAAGTCGACGATCCTGGGCAACGGGTTGAGCTCGGCCCAGGCGAGGATTTTCACCACCTCGCCCTTGAACGCCCGCGCATCGATTTCCAATGGTACCTGCCGGGCATCTTCGGCAAACGGTGGCGCCAGCAGCTTGACCCGATCATCGAAGACAAAGGGTGCGTCACCGAGCATTTGCTTGTGATAGAACGCCCACATCACCGATGGCACCGGGTCTTTACCCGGATCGATGTCCGCAGCATGCACGGCCAAGGGTAACCAACAGGCTAACAGACACGTCATTCGCCAGCTCATCACCCGCTCCTATTGATACATCTCCGGCACGTCATACCGCAGGCCGTAATGGCTGTAGATCGTCTTCACCGAACCCTCGCGGATCAGGCCTTCCAGTGCCTCTTCCACGGCATAGGCCAATTGCCGATTGCTTTCGTGCACGGCCATGCCGATCTCCCAAAGCTGCTTGCCCATGTTCGGATAGGCGTTTTGCGCCAGTGCCACTTGCGGGTCGTGCGCCTCATGCACCTGCCAGTCGATCTCCCCACGCATTGCCATGACCGCGTCGACCTCACCGGCCTTCATCGCGGCAAATGCCTGGGGCACGCCCGGATAGTGGTGGGTCTTGCCGGCGAGCATGCCGTTGAACACCGAGGTCAGGTAGAACGACGGTACGCTGTCGACCTCGACGCCAATCGGGTGATGCTCGAACACGGCCACGCTGCCGACCTTGTCCAGTCGGCGTTGATCGAATGCCACCTGCCATTGCTCGGTCTGGTAGGGGCCGAACATCACCACATGACCGTTTTCCATTTCGCCGAATGCGTTGCGCTTCTGGGCGTAGTCACGGTCATAGGGCACACGCATCATCAGGTCGGCCAGTTGCTGGTTGTGCAACGCACTGGCGCGCCATATGTAATCGCGCAGATCGTCATCGAGTTTTTCCCCGGCGGGCGCCCAGATCAGCGTCAGGCGTACACCGAGAGCCTTGGCCAAGGCCTCGGCAAGCTCGACATCCACGCCTCGGGGCTGGCCGGCCTGTTCAAAACTGTAGGGGGCGAAGTCCTTGTACACCGCCACTTTCAGCTCCCCGGCGGCGATCATTTCGTCATAGTTGCGAACCTGCGCCTGCACCGTCTGGCAGCACAGCCACACAGCACTGATCAACACCGCGAGCAGACGCATGAAATCACTCCTCGACGTGAACGCTGTCCAGGTAAGTGCGCACCGCCCATAACGCTTCCTGGCTCAGGTAGTCGGCCATTTTTGGCATGTAGACCCGCCCGTCACGCACCGCGCCATGACGCACGCGCTCGACGAACCACTCGTCTCCTGTCTCACCGACATCGAGCATGCGCAGGTCGGGTGCGATCCCACCGGACTTGGCTTCCAGGCCATGACAGGCCGCACAGTTCTGGTTGTAGGCCGACGACCCGATTTCCAGAGCCTTATCGCGCTCCGGGGAGGTGCGATAGGGGTTGGCCGCCGCCCAGCCATCAGCGTCGACCGGAACACCGGCGTCCTTGATCGGGGTCAGGCCATTGGTTTCCACAGCTTGAGGCACCACGTTGCCGTGAGCCCACACGGAACCTGCACTGATAAAGCCGGCCAGCAGCCCGGTCATGAGCAAAGCGTTGCGTATTGTTGTCATTGTTATGCCCTCAGGATTGCACGCAAAACCTCTTGGCAGAGGCTATGGCACCCATCTTAGAAACGGCATCGCAATCACCCCATGCTGCTTTGGTGGTCGCCTTCTAGTCCCTTGGTAGTAAGGCGATGGATGCACACCTCACGTATATCGCCAACAGGCCTAGTGTCCCGGTCTGACGGGCAGGATGTGCAATGGCAAAGGGTGCGGACCGTGGAGCCGGTCGACTCCGATCAGGGTCAGAATCAGCAAAATCGGCAGGAGCAGCGCTTTGATAATTCGCATGGACGTTCTCCTCCAGGGCGATAGCCATTGAAACCCATGCTAAAACCGCGCCGCCGGGCCCGGGTTACTACCTTGGTACTGGCTCACCGGTACTTTCTGCATATTTCTTCTGCTCCACAGGCTTCCTATGCTGGCGCTACCTGTAATGGAGCGTCCTATGCGCCTGCTAGCCCCTTACGCTTTGCTGTACCTGCTGGCGATTGCCTGCGCCGCCGGCCTGGCCACCCAAAGCCAGGCTGCAGAGGCGCCGCTAGAGGTGCGAATCGGCTACCTGGGCTATCGCCCCGATCCGGGACCGATACTGTCGAATGTCATTCCCGAACCGACCGATGCCGGGCTGCGTGGCGCCGAACTGGCGATCACCGACAGCAACAGCACCGGACGCTTTCTCAACCACAGTTACACCCTGGACAGCGCCAGCGTCGACAGCCCCAAAGCCTTGCTCGACGCGGCCAAAGCCCAACACGCACAGGGGCTGCGTCTGTTTGTGGTGAACGCACCGGCCGACAGCTTGCGCCAACTCAGCGCCGCCCTGCCCGACAGCCTGATATTCAACGCCGGCAGCCCCGACGACAGTTTGCGCACTACCGACTGCCTGCCAAACGTGCTGCACAGCCTGCCGAGTCGGGCGATGCTCGCCGATGCACTGGCGCAATTTCTGGTGGTACGTAGATGGCAACGCGCGCTGCTGATCGTCGGCCCGACCGCAGACGATCAAGCCTACGCCGCCGCCCTGCGCCGCGCGGCAAAGCGCTTCGGGCTGCAACTGGTGGCGGAGAAAGCCTGGAGTTTTGATAACGATCAACGTCGCAGTGCCCAGGCGGACATGCCGCTGTTCACCCAGACCGCCGAATATGACGTGGTGCTGGTGGCCGATGAACGCGGCGACTTCGGTGAATACGTGCCCTACCAGACCTGGTACCCGCGCCCCGTTGCCGGCACGCAAGGGCTGACCGCGGTGGGTTGGCACAAAACCGTGGAAACCTACGGCGCCGCACAGTTGCAAAAGCGTTTTGAAGCCCTGACCGGCCGCTGGATGAACGACCGCGACTTCGCCGCCTGGATGGCCGTACGCAGCATCGCCAGCGCCGTGAGCAAACTGCGCCAGACCGAGACGATGGCGATCCGTCAGCTGGAAATCAGTGATCAACTGCCGCTGGACGGTTTCAAGGGGCGCAAGCTCAGTTATCGCCCATGGAACGGCCAGTTGCGCCAACCCATTCCCATCGTCCAACCCCGCGCACTGGTCAGCACCTCGCCGCAGGACGGCTTTCTGCATCCCTTCAACGAAATGGACAGCCTGGGTTACGACAAACCCGAGGTCAGCTGCCGCTTTCCCTGATCCAACTTTCCACAAGAACTACAACAAAAAGGAATCTGCCATGCGCCGCACCCTGCTCTGCCGCTCCCTGCTTTCTTGGGCCCTGCTGCTCGCCGCCGGGCATGCCGCGGCCAGCACCGCGTGGGTCTCCAACGAAAAGGACAACAGCCTGAGCCTGATCGACATGCAGACCCTGCAAGTCACCGACACCCTGCCTGTCGGCCAGCGCCCACGCGGCCTGTTGCTGTCCCATGACAACAAGCTGCTGTACATCTGCGCCAGCGATTCGGACCGGGTCCAGGTGATGGACGTGGCCACGCGCAAGATCATCAAGGAGCTGCCCTCGGGCAAAGACCCCGAACAATTCGCCCTGCACCCCAATAACCGCTGGTTGTACGTCTCCAACGAAGACGATGCGCTGGTCACGGTGATCGACACCGAAACCTCTAAAGTGCTCAGCCAGATTAACGTCGGCGTCGAACCCGAAGGCATGGCCGTCAGCCCCGACGGCAAGTGGGCGGTGAACACCAGCGAAACCACCAACATGCTGCACTGGATCGACACCAGCACCCAGACCCTGGCCGACAGCACGCTGGTGGATCAGCGACCGCGCTTTGTCGAATTCGATCAGGACGGTTCGCAGCTCTGGGCGTCGGCGGAAATCGGCGGCACCGTGACGATTCTCGACGTCGCCAGCCGCAAGATCCTCAAGACCCTGAACTTCCAGATCAAAGGCGTGCACCCGGACAAGGTGCAGCCCGTGGGCATCAAGCTCAGCGCCGACGGCAAGTACGCTTTCGTCGCGCTGGGCCCGGCCAATCATGTGGCGGTGATCGATGCCAAGACGTTCGAGATTCTCGACTATCTGCTGGTCGGGCGGCGTGTCTGGCAGTTGGCGTTCACACCGGATCAAAAGCAACTGCTCGCCACCAACGGCGTCAGCGGTGATGTGTCGGTGATTGATGTCGACAGCCTCAAGGTAAGCAAATCGGTGAAAGTCGGACGCTACCCTTGGGGCGTGGTGGTGACGCCATGAACGTCCTGGAAGTCAGCGACCTGAGTTTTGCCTACGGTGCTCGGGAAGCATTGCGCCACGTGAATTTCAATCTGGCTGCGGGACGTTTCGCCGCATTGCTGGGGCCCAATGGCGCCGGCAAATCGACCCTGATCGCCCTGCTGACCCGGCTCTATGACGTGCAGCACGGAGACATCCGGGTCGGCGGCTATTCATTACGCGATGCCCCACGCCCGACGCTCAAGCAGCTGGGCGTGGTGTTCCAGCAAAGCACCCTGGACCTGGACCTCAGCGTCGAGCAGAACCTGCGGTATCACGCGGCGTTGCATGGTCTGTCCCGGCGCCAGACCGGAATCCGGGTTGAAGCTGAGCTGACCCGTCAAGCCCTGAGCGAACGCCGAAGCGAACGAGTGCGCGAACTCAATGGCGGCCATCGTCGCCGGGTGGAAATCGCCCGAGCCCTGCTGCATGAGCCGCGCCTGTTGCTCCTTGACGAAGCCAGTGCCGGACTCGATCCGGCCAGTCGCGTGGCGCTCAATCAGCACATACGCAACCTGTGTCGCGAACATGCCATCAGCGTGCTTTGGACCACGCATTTACTGGACGAAGTGCAGGCCAGTGATGACTTGCTGATCCTCCATCAAGGCCGGCTGGTGGCCAGCGGACAGGCCGATGCGCTGAGCCTGGAACATGGCGGCGACCTCGGTTCAGCCTTCACTCGCCTGACCACTTCGGCAATTTCAGGAGCGATGCGATGAATGCTTACTGGCAATGTTTCAGCGGTATCGTGCTGCGCGAATGGCTGCGTTTTGTGCTGCAGCGCACGCGGTTTCTCAGTGCCCTGGTGCGGCCGCTGTTATGGCTGCTGGTCTTCGCGGCCGGTTTCCGGGCGGCCTTGGGGATCGCGATTATCGAACCCTACGACACATATATTCCGTACGAGGTCTACATCATTCCCGGCCTTGCCTGCATGATCCTGCTGTTCAACGGCATGCAAGGTTCGCTGTCGATGGTTTACGACCGCGAAATGGGCAGCATGCGCGTGCTGCTGACCAGCCCCCTGCCCCGGACCTTCCTGCTATGCAGCAAGTTGCTGGCCACGTCGCTGATTTCCCTGTTGCAGGTGTATGCCTTTCTGGCGATCGCCTGGATCTATGGCGTGCAACCGCCGGCCATGGGGTTACTGATTGCCTTGCCGGCGTTACTGGTGGTGGCGTTGATGCTCAGTGCCTTGGGCCTCTTGCTGTCCAACGCCATACGTCAGCTGGAGAACTTTGCCGGGGTCATGAATTTCGTGATCTTTCCGCTGTTTTTCCTGTCCTCGGCGCTGTATCCGTTGTGGAAGATGCGTGAAGCGAGTGAGTGGCTGTACTGGTTGTGCGCGGTGAACCCGTTCACCCATGCGGTGGAGCTGGTGCGGTTTGCCCTCTATGAACGCTTCAATCCGCTTGCGCTGGCCGTATGTGTGGGGCTGACGATCGTATTCGCGCTACTCGCCGTGCTCACCTTCAACCCACAGCACGCAGCGCTGCGCAAATCCAACTAACAATGGGGAAATTACTACTTTAGTACTGGTTTACCTGTCTATCGTCGCATTCCCAAAGCTCCCCGCCTGGCATGTAATAGGTCCATAACTATAAGGATCGAACCCATGACGCGTGCCCGACGTTGTCTGTTGCGCCCTACTCTCGCTGCGCTGTCGCTGAGCCTGTTGCTGGGTAGCGCGCACGCCGAATCACCGCTGTTTTCCGCAGACGGCTATCGCATCGGCCTGTACCGCAGCCCGACGCCGGACAGCCTGCAAGGCGCGACCATTATTGACACCGGTGCCCTGCAAACCCTGCTCAGTCAAACCCCGACACCGGTACTGATCGACGTCTACCGCCGCCAATGGCTGCAAGGGCAATTCATCGACGACCAGCCCCATGAAAACCTGCCCGGCAGCCACTGGCTGGCCAATACCGGCGACGGCGACCTGACGCCCGACTGGATGGGTTACTTTGCGCGTAACCTCAAGGCATTGACCGCAGGGGATCCGGCACGACCGCTGGTCTTCTATTGTCGCGCCGACTGCTGGTTGAGCTGGAACGCGGTCAAACGGGCGGCCGCCATGGGCTATAAGACGTTGTATTGGTACCGCGATGGACTCGACGCCTGGCAAGCGGCCAACCTGCCCGTGACGCCCGCCCGGCCAGAACCTTTCCCCTGATCTTTACGCTGGCGTGTTGTTGCCACACCCTAAACAAAATAATGAGGTGAAAGGCCGTGTACAAAATTCTGATTGCCGACGATCACCCGCTGTTTCGCGAAGCCATTCATAACGTCATCAGCGATGGTTTTCCCGGTAGCGAAGTCATGGAAACCGCCGACCTCGACAGTGCCCTGGCACTCACCCAGGAACACGACGACCTGGACCTGATCCTGCTCGACCTGAACATGCCCGGCATGCACGGGCTCAACGGCCTGATCAATCTGCGTAACGAGGCCCCGACCATTCCGGTGGTGATTGTCTCTGCCGAGCAGGACAAACAAATCGTCCTGCAAGCCATTACCTACGGTGCAGTGGGTTTCATCACCAAGTCCTCACCGCGCACCCAAATGACCGAGGCCATCCAGCAAATTCTCAACGGCAACGTGTACTTGCCCCCGGACATCATCCGCGCCACCCGAACCAACACCCCCCGCCGGATGAACGACACCCCGAGCTTCCCCCCCGAATTGCTCCAGGCCCTGACCCGCAAGCAATTGCAGGTGCTTGAACGCATGACCAAAGGCGAATCGAACAAACAGATCGCCTACACACTGGAAATTGCCGAAACCACCGTCAAGGCCCACGTCTCGGCAATCCTGCGCAAACTCAACGTGCACAACCGGGTGCAGGCAATCTTGAGTGCCGGGGATATTGATTTCGGGTCTTACTTGCGGCGTTGAGGTTTACCCGACAGACCGGGTCGCCCCCTTCGCTGGCAAGCCAGCTCCTACAGAATCACCTCAATCCTGTAGGAGCTGCGGTGCGACGATTCGACTTGCCAGCGAAGGGGCCCTCAAAAGCACTACTACGCTCAAGGCCTGCCGAGCAAATGACTCATCGCCGTCTTGAGTTTCATCGGCCGCACCGGTTTGTGCATCAGGGTGTGGCCCAGCTCGCGGATCTGCTGTTTGAGTTCATTGCTGTAGTTGGCGGTGATCATCATGGCCGGGATGGGTGACGCACGACGCGCATTGATCCGGGCCACGGCGTCGACGCCGTTCTGATCGTTGTCCAGATGGTAATCAGCGATCAACAGGTCCGCCTCGGCGTGGTAGTTGTCCACTTGTCGCGCCAGGTCCTCTTCCGACAGCGCCGTTACCACCCGACAGCCCCACCCTTCGAGCAAGGTGCGCATGCCGGCGCAAATGGTCGCGTCGTTGTCCAGCACCCACACCCGTGCCCCGCGCAGGCGCTCAAGCATCGGCTCACTCATCTGCAACGTCGGCAGCGGCTTCGGTGCGGTTGCGCTCAACGGTACTTCGACCGAGAACATCGAGCCCTTGCCCGGCCACGAGCGCACATGAATGCGATGCCCGAGGATGCCGGCAATTTTCTCGACAATGGCCAGCCCTAGCCCCAAGCCGCGATCTTGATCCGGACGCTGAACGTCACCGCGTTTGAACTCCTGAAAAATCTCTTCCAGGCGGTTTTCGGCGATGCCCATGCCGGTGTCCCACACCTGGATCAACAACCGCTGATGAATGCGTCTGCACCCGAGTACAACGCGGCCGCTGTAGGTGTAGCGAATCGCATTGCTCAGCAGGTTGCGCAGGATGCGCGCCAGTAATTGGATGTCGCTACGCACCAGAGCCGAACAGGCAATGAAATGCAGTTCAAGGCCCTCACTACGCGCCACTTCGGTGTATTCAGCCGCAAGGTTTTCCAGCAATTCGCTGAGCGCGAACGGCGCAATATCGGCTTTGATGACTCCGGCATCGAGTTTGGAAATGTCCACCAGAGTGCCCAGCAGGTTCTCCACATCTTCCAGGGAGTTACTGACATTGCGCACCAGAATCTCGTTGGAGATCGGTTCGCGTCGCTCCAGCAACGCACTGGTAAACAAGCGTGCGGCGTTGAGCGGTTGCAGCAAGTCGTGGCTGACGGCCGCCAGAAACTTGGTCTTGGACAAGTTGGCTTGCTCGGCTTCGAGCTTGGCCTCGCGCAAACGGGATTCCACCTGGCGACGCTCTTCGATTTCACGCAACAACTGGCCATTGAGGGTGGTCAGCTCCGCCGTGCGTTCGCGCACCCGCAACTCAAGATTTTGATACGCCTGATGCAGCGCCTCGGCGGTGCGACGGCGTTCGGTGATGTCGCGGATCAACACGAAAATCCCCACCACCTCGCCCGTGGACAGCCGATTAGGCACGTAGGAGCGCAGCATGTAGCGCTCCTGATTATTGACGTTGGTTTCGGCGAACTCGAACGTGACGCTCTCGCCGGCCAGGGCCCTTGCCACGTAAGACTCCAGGCGCTGGTAATGCTGTTCGCTGTGCACTTGCCGCAGACTTTGGCCGAGCATCACGCCTCGGGGCCAGCAATACCACTCTTCGTAGACCTTGTTGGTGAACTCGTACACCAGATCGGCATTGAGGTAGGCGATCAGCGCCGGTACGTGGTCGGTGATCAGGCGAATCCAGCGCTCGCTTTCACTCAGCGTCTCGGCGTGCTGGTAACGCTCGGTGATGTCGGTAAAGGTGTTGACGAAACCGCCAGTCGGCAACGGGTGCGTGCGGATTTCCAGGACCCGGCCGTCATAGAGGCGTTGTTCGCATTCCTGTACCGGCCTGCCATTGCCATCACGACTGGCCGGGGTCAGCAAATTCAACTCGGTGTCGGCGATCACTTCAGCAAACGGTCGATGGGCAGCGACCGGCGCCAGCCCGCTCAATTCGAGGAATCGCCGGTTCCACAATTCCAGAATGCCCTCGGCGTTGACCATCGCCACGCCCTGGGACAGGTTATCGACCGCCCGCTGCAACAGATGCGACTTCTGCGCCACGGCCTGTTCGCGGCGTATGGCTTCACTGAGTTTGACGTCAGTAATGTCAGTGAACAGGATGACCCGTCCGCCTTCCTGAGTCGGCCGCTCGCTGACTTGCAACCAACGTCCGTTCTGCAAGCGGTACAGCAGACTCTCGTCGGCATGCCCGCGGGGTTCTTCGGTGAAGAGCCCATTGCTCATCATCAGGCGCTTGACCTCGGTCAGGCGCATGCCCGCATTGATCCGCACCCGGCTATTGCGCCAGAACGCCTTGAAGCGACTGTTGAACAAGACGATTCGCTGCTCGGCATCGAACAAGACAAAGGCATCGGAAATGCTCTCGATGGCATCGATAAGATGTCGATGCGCCGTTTCGGCACGCAGGCGTGCCTCGCTGAGCAAATGGTTGCCGGCCTTGAGTTCGGCCATGGCCTGGTTCAAGGCGTCGGTGCGCTCGCGGACCTGCTCGGCCAACACCACCGAATGCTGAAACGCCGCGTACGGGTCATTGCCCCGGGTGATGCCGGACTCGATACGCTCGATCAGCGCAGCGTTGATGCGCTGCAGTTTATGGTTGTCGAGGCGCAGGCTGACCAGTTCGGCCTGCAGCTCAGCGATGTCCTGGGGCACGGCCGCGGGCAATGGCAACGCCGGTGAAGGTCTGGTTGATGTGCATGCCATTGAACTGTTCTCCGTAGGTGTTGAAACCCATCACCCGCTGCTCGCGCAAAAACGTCCCGATATCGTCGAGACGGCCGTCGTCTTCCAGTTCCAGACGCCTGAGAAAACAGTCACAACCGATGGTCAACAATAGGTCACCCAAGCGTTCCTCCAACCCCTCGAACAAGCTTTTCAGGTTCGGCAACATGGGGCCTGGGGTCATGGCGGTGAGCACGATGCCATTCTCCACGGCGCAGTAAAAACTCAGGCTCAAGTCCGCATGCACCTGCTGAATCGCGCGCACGTAATACTGCTCGTTGATCCTCACGGCCAACGGGTGCGCGGCGAAGATTCGGTGATCCAGTTCACTCACTGGCACGCCGATATGCCGGGCGTATTCCGCGGCGGCGGGTTCCGCGTTGAGTTCATAGACACGGCGCGAGGCGCTGTCGGCCCCGGTGACCACCAGTTTTTCGGCTCTGGGCAAAATGTGGTGGGTGGTGAACACTTCGAAATCCAGCCAGGTATTGACCAGCACGACCACCGCCGCGCCGCTGTGAAATGCGCCATCGAAGTACACATGGGTATGGGTCAGGTAGTTGTCGTCACCGGCCGAGCCGCCGAAATGGGGAATGTCGCCCAATGCGGCACTCAAGGCTGCGAGGACCATTTCTTCACGGCTGGACAAACCATCGAGCAGGGTCAGGGCAAAACTGTTGCCCTTGATCGGTGCCAGGGTGTTACTGCGACAGCCGCTGACCAGGCGCTCGACCATCTGCTGCGCATCGATCAGGCTGAAGTGTTCCATCTCGTCGATCAATTCGAGCGCAATGGAAAAGTGCCGGTGATCGAACCCCACCGCCGTCACGCAGTTGCGTCCATAGCCCAACGGGGTGATTTCCCCGGCACTGGTGCAACCCACCAGACGAATACCCCCGAAACTGTGTTTCAAGGCCTCACCCAGCGCCTGCAAGTCATACTCGGCGGAACAGAAAAACAGCACGAAGCCCAGATGCGGGTGCAACAATTGACGCGCCAGTTCCTGCGCCACTTGCCGGGCATCGGTGGCCTGGGACATTGCGCTGACGACACCTTCACCCTGGACCTGCTGCATCGTCGCCTCCCGCAGGTGCGTATGGTTGAGCAAGGAGTTTACGAAACCCGCGCAGCGCAACGAATGCTACTTGGGTAGCAGTCAGACGCTTCGATGGGATGAGAGCGGTGGTGACCATCGCTGTGATGCGCACAGCGTGGCGAGGCCCGGAACGTAAGGAGTAGGCCTGTGGACCCGACCGGGGACCACAAGCAGGGTGTTGTTTTAGACGCCTGCCCTGAACAGCATATAAGCGGCAATCACAATGCAGACGCTGGCAAAGCCGACTTGCAACGCCCGCGCCGGCGCCTTCGCGCACAACTTGCGGCCAATGATCATGCCGACGATGCTGGCGACGATGAAGCTGGCGCCGAGGCTATCGATGCGCACGCCGGCCTGAAACGCGCCAATCACGCCGATGGCGGAAATCAGGCTGATCACCATCAAGGACGTAGCGACGATCCCGCGCATCTGCACGTCGGTCAGTTGCTTGAACGCCGGGACGATCAGAAATCCGCCGCCCACGCCAAGCAGCCCGGACACCACGCCCGTCACCGCGCCGAGCGAAGCCAAGGTCGCCGTGCATTTGGCGGTCCAGGAGAAACGCCCGGTCTGCTGATCGAGCATGCAGTTTTTCTGCCCCCAATTGGCGTGACCGTGATCGCTCGGCCCCGCTTCCTGACGCTCACGGCGCAACATCCGCCCGGCGACCATGACCATCAGCAGGCTGAACAGAATCATCAGGATTTTTTCCGGTAACTGATGGGCGAAGTAGATGCCGACCGGGGAAAACACCGCGCCGAGCAGCGCGATCAGCAGCGCCGCGCGGTACCGCACCAGACCATGCCTCAACCCGTCAATCGCCCCGACCGCCGCCGCGCTGCCCACCGCAAACAAAGCGACGGGCGCCGCTTGGGTCATGGTCAAACCCAACCCGAGCACCAGAGCGGGCACCGCAAGAATGCCACCGCCGGCCCCGGTCAACCCGAGGACCAGGCCCATGACCATCCCAAAAAAACTTGCCAGCAACATAAACCACTCATGATCTGCGGAAAAAGGCCGGGAACGCCCGGTATCGATGACTGACAGGATAGAGCCCGCGCAGATTTTTTCATCAATTGAATTGATTCGGGGCTGGTCAATGCGGGGAAAATGAATCTACCCTCGGTGCTTGTTCACATAGAATTGTTCACCATGCCTGCCTTGATTGAAGCTTTCCTCGACCCCGCCTCGTCGACCTACAGTTACGTGATCTACGAAGCCGATGGCGGCCAATGCGCCATCGTCGATCCGGTGCTCGACTACGATCCGGCAGCCGGCAGGACATGCACTGTTCAGGCCGACAAAATCATCGCTTTCGTGCGGGCTCGTCAGTTGCAGGTGCAATGGTTGCTGGAAACCCACGCCCATGCCGATCACCTGTCTGCCGCGCCTTATCTGCGCCGCGAGTTGGGCGGCAAAATAGCGATTGGTGAGTCGATCAGCAAGGTTCAAGGCGTATTCAAAAGCCTGTTCAACCTTGAGCCGGAATTTCGCATCGATGGTTCGCAGTTCGATCATCTGTTCGCGCCGGACGAGTCGTTCATGATTGGTAATCTCAAGGCTACCGCCCTGCACGTGCCCGGCCACACTCCGGCGGACATGGCCTACCTGATCGACGGCAACGTGATTTTGGTCGGCGACACGTTGTTCCTGCCGGACGTCGGCACCGCGCGTTGCGACTTCCCCGGTGGCAACGCCAATCAGCTGTACGCCTCGATTCGCAAATTGCTGGCCTTCCCGGCCAGCGTCAGTCTGTACATCTGCCACGATTACCCGCCCGAAAGCCGCGAGTCCCAGTGCATGACCACCGTCGGCGAACAGCGCAAAAGCAACATTCACGTGCATGACGGTATTGATGAAGCGGCGTTTGTCGCCATGCGCACCCAGCGCGATGCAGGGTTGGGCATGCCGACGTTGTTGCTGCCGGCGATTCAGGTGAATGTACGGGCGGGGAATTTACCGCCGGCCGAGGACAATGGCGTGATCTACCTGAAAATCCCGATCAACAAACTCTAAATCCGCACTATCAAACAAGTGAGTTTTCTTACACTGACTACTGAAAAGCCTGAATGAATTCTCAATAGAACCGCCTTATAAATGATGACTTCCCCAATACATGGAGTTTTCATCATCAATGGACATTCGACGTAATCACCGCGACATGACTGCACAGCAGAAACAGGACTTCATTCAGGCCATTTTCACCCTCAAGAACGATACGCCCAGCCTATTGCGACCGGGCCAGCAAAACCGATACGACGACTTTGCCCAGATCCACAAGAATGCTATGGGTGGCTCCAATGCACTCGTACCGCCACCGCACCGCTCCCCGCTGTTTTATCCGTGGCATCGTATTTTCCTGCGCGAGTTTGAAATCGCGCTGCAAACCTCCTCCGGCAATTGGGACATCACAATTCCCTACTGGGACTGGAACGTCGCCGGACCAGAGGTCGATAGCACGCCTTTCACTCCGGCGTTTCTTGGAGAAAATGGCGATCCTTGGAGCAACAACCACGTCCTTACCGGCCCATTTGCCTATTCTCGAGGGATGTATGAAGTGAAGGTTTGGGGTGACGACCAGGGCGATGGAGGGCTGCGCCGCGAATTTGCCGATTCACCGATGCCGACGGCCACAGATGTCAGCACCGCACTGGAGAAAGTACCCTACTGGTCCGGGGAAGAATCCTGGGAGAGCTACAGTGAAAATTTCCTGCACAACAGGGTACATACCTTGATTGGCGGCAACATGATGGACCCGGCTTCCCCCAACGACCCCGTATTCTTCCTGCACCATTGCTATCTCGATCTTCTTTGGGAACGCTGGAAACGACAGCATCCTGATCAGGCGCCGTACCTGCCTCTCAGCGGCGCGCCGGGCCATGACCTGGGCTCCACGTTAGTATTTCAGGCATCCGGCACACCGGCACCGTGGCCCAGATCCTTCACAGTAAGTCAGACGATCGACACTCTAGCGCTCGGCTACATTTACGCCTGACCGTAGCAGAGCCGAAATAACCGTTCACTTGTTTAACATCAAGCCGCCTGCCGGCAACGGCAGCGCGGTTTTATAGCGGACCTGCTTGAGCGCAAAGCTCGAACGAATGTTCGCCACGCCGGGGACTTTGGTGAGGAAATCCATCAAGAAGCGCTCCAGCGACTGAATGGTCGGCACCAATACCCGAATCAAATAGTCCGGGTCGCCGGCCATCAAATAGCACTCCATCACTTCCGGGCGATCCGAGATCGCTTCCTCGAAATGCTGCAACGCCTCTTCCACCTGTTTCTCCAGACTGACGTGAATGAACACATTCACGTGCAGCCCCAACAGGTCCGCATCCAGCAACGTCACTTGCTCGCGAATCAGGCCCAATTCTTCCATCGCCTTGACCCGGTTGAAGCACGGTGTCGGCGACAGATTGACCGAGCGTGCGAGGTCGGCGTTGGTGATGCGCGCATTCTCTTGAAGGCTGTTCAAAATGCCGATATCGGTACGGTCCAGTTTGCGCATGAGACAAAACCACCTGTTTTTTATGTTTATTAAGATTTTTTATCCTCAAATGATCTCCAGTGCAACGAAACAGAGATAAATATTCTTCTTCGCCGGGCCTATGATTGTTGTAGGACAAGATTTCTTCCACAGAGGAATGACAGTCAGCTCACTACAAGAAATTCACAAGATCGAGCGTAGAAGCCATGAACCAAGCGTACGAACCGCTGCACCTGCACGTTCCCGAACCTTCGGGCCGTCCTGGCTGCAAAACCGACTTCTCCTACCTGCGTCTGACCGACGCCGGCACGGTGCGCAAACCTTCCATCGACGTTGAACCCGCCGACACCGCCGACCTGGCCAAAGGCCTGATTCGCGTGCTCGACGACCAGGGCAATGCCCTGGGTCCGTGGGCTGAAGGCGTACCGGTCGAGATCCTGCGTAAAGGCATGCGCGCCATGCTCAAGACGCGGATCTACGACAACCGCATGGTGGTCGCCCAGCGTCAGAAAAAAATGTCGTTCTACATGCAGAGCCTCGGCGAAGAAGCCATCGGCAGTGGCCAGGCCCTGGCACTGAACGTCGATGACATGTGCTTCCCGACGTACCGCCAGCAAAGCATTCTGATGGCGCGAAACGTGCCGCTGGTGGACCTGATCTGCCAACTGTTGTCCAACGAGCGCGATCCGCTCAAGGGCCGTCAGCTGCCGATCATGTATTCGGTCAAAGACTTTGGTTTCTTCACCATTTCCGGCAACCTCGCCACCCAGTTCGTACAGGGTGTGGGCTGGGGCATGGCCTCGGCGATCAAGGGCGACACCAAAATCGCCTCGGCCTGGATCGGCGACGGCGCCACCGCCGAATCCGACTTCCACACCGCCCTCACCTTCGCTCACGTGTACCGTGCGCCGGTGATCCTCAACGTGGTCAACAACCAGTGGGCAATCTCCACCTTCCAGGCGATTGCCGGCGGTGAAGCCACCACGTTTGCCGGTCGTGGCGTCGGCTGCGGCATTGCCTCCCTGCGGGTTGATGGCAACGATTTCGTCGCGGTCTACGCCGCCTCTGCCTGGGCCGCCGAACGTGCACGCCGCAACCTCGGTCCGACCATGATCGAGTGGGTCACCTACCGCGCCGGCCCACACTCCACCTCCGATGATCCGTCCAAGTACCGTCCTGCCGACGACTGGAGCTACTTCCCGTTGGGCGACCCGATTGCGCGCCTCAAGCAGCACCTGATCAAGATCGGTCACTGGTCCGAAGAGGAACACACCGCCGTCAGCGCCGAGCTGGAAGCCGAAGTCATCGCCGCACAGAAAGAAGCCGAACAGTACGGCACCCTCGCCGGTGGCCAGATTCCAAGCGCCGCGACCATGTTCGAAGACGTCTACAAAGAGATGCCGGAGCACTTGAAGCGCCAGCGTCAAGAGTTGGGGATCTGACATGAACGACCACAACAACAAAATTGAGCTGGAAACCGCCATGACTACGACCACCATGACCATGATCCAGGCCCTGCGCTCGGCCATGGATGTGATGCTTGAGCGTGACGACAACGTCGTAGTCTTCGGCCAGGACGTTGGCTACTTCGGCGGCGTGTTCCGTTGCACCGAAGGCCTGCAGACCAAGTACGGCACCTCCCGCGTGTTCGACGCGCCAATCTCCGAAAGCGGCATCGTCGGTGTCGCCGTGGGTATGGGTGCTTACGGTCTGCGCCCGGTGGCCGAGATCCAGTTCGCCGACTACGTGTACCCGGCGTCGGACCAGATCATTTCCGAAGCCGCTCGCCTGCGTTATCGCTCGGCCGGCGAGTTCACCGCCCCGATGACCCTGCGCATGCCTTGCGGCGGCGGCATCTACGGCGGCCAGACCCACAGCCAGAGCATCGAGGCGATGTTCACCCAGGTCTGCGGTCTGCGCACGGTCATGCCGTCCAACCCTTACGACGCCAAAGGCTTGCTGATTGCCTCCATCGAAAACGATGACCCGGTAATCTTCCTTGAGCCAAAACGCCTGTACAACGGCCCGTTCGACGGCCACCACGACCGCCCGGTAACCCCGTGGTCGAAACACCCGGCCGCGCAAGTGCCGGACGGTTACTACACCGTGCCGCTGGACGTCGCCGCCATTGCCCGTCCGGGCAAGGACGTGACCATCCTGACTTACGGCACCACCGTTTACGTATCGCAAGTCGCTGCTGAAGAAACCGGCATCGACGCTGAAGTCATCGACCTGCGCAGCCTGTGGCCGCTGGACCTGGAGACCATCGTCAAGTCGGTGAAGAAAACCGGCCGTTGCGTGATCGTTCACGAAGCGACCCGTACCTGCGGCTTCGGCGCCGAACTGGTCGCCTTGGTGCAAGAGCACTGCTTCCACTACCTGGAAGCGCCTATCGAACGCGTCACCGGTTGGGATACCCCTTACCCGCACGCGCAAGAGTGGGCGTATTTCCCTGGTCCGTCCCGTGTGGGCGCGGCTTTGCATCGGGTTATGGAGGTCTGAATGGGCACGCACGTTATTAAAATGCCGGACATTGGTGAAGGCATTGCAGAAGTTGAATTGTCGGTATGGCACGTCAAGGTCGGCGATATGGTCGTCGAGGATCAGGTACTGGCCGATGTGATGACCGACAAGGCGATGGTCGACATCCCTTCACCGGTCCATGGCAAGGTGATCGCGCTGGGCGGTGTGCCCGGCGAAGTCATGGCGGTTGGCAGCATCCTGATCAGCATTGAAGTGGAAGGCGCGGGCAACCTTAAAGAGTCGGCGCAGCCTGCTCCAGTTAAAGAAGCACCGGTTGCAGCGCCTAAAGTTGCAGCGGTTGTCGAAAGCAAACCGGTCGCTGCCGCAGCCCCACGAGTGGCAGTCTGCCAAGGCCCGATGGTGGCCCGCGAGGCCGACGAACGCCCGCTGGCCTCCCCGGCCGTGCGCAAACACGCGCTGGACCTCGGCATTCAATTGCGTCTGGTACGTGGCAGCGGTCCTGCAGGCCGCGTGTTACACGAAGACCTCGACGCCTATCTGGCGCAAGGTCAGTCGAATGCATCGACCGTATCCTCCGCTTACGCCCAGCGTAACGACGAAGAACAAATCCCGGTCATCGGCATGCGCCGCAAAATTGCCCAGCGCATGCAGGACGCCACCCAGCGTGCCGCCCACTTCAGCTACGTCGAAGAAATCGACGTCACCGCCGTCGAAGAACTGCGCGCGCACTTGAACGAAAAACACGGCGCAACCCGTGGCAAGCTGACCTTGCTGCCGTTCCTGGTCCGCGCCCTGGTCGTCGCCCTGCGCGACTTCCCGCAGATCAACGCCCGTTACGACGACGAAGCCCAGGTCATCACCCGCCTCGGCGCGGTGCATGTGGGCATCGCCACCCAGGCCGACATCGGTTTGATGGTGCCGGTCGTCCGTCATGCCGAAGCCCGCAGCCTGTGGGACAACGCTGCCGAAATCTCCCGTTTGGCCACCGCCGCACGCAATGGCAAGGCCAGCCGCGATGAACTGTCCGGCTCAAGCATCACCCTGACCAGCCTCGGTGCCTTGGGCGGCATCGTCAGCACGCCGGTGCTGAACCTGCCGGAAGTGGCGATTGTCGGCGTGAACAAAATCGTCGAACGCCCGATGGTGGTCAAAGGCCAGATCGTGATTCGCAAGATGATGAACCTCTCCAGCTCCTTCGATCACCGCGTGGTCGACGGCATGGACGCGGCGCAATTCATCCAGGCCGTCCGTGGCCTGCTCGAACAACCCGCCACCTTGTTTGTGGACTGATTTTTGTTGGAGAGCACAATGCAAACTTTGAACACCACGCTGCTGATCATCGGCGGCGGCCCTGGCGGTTATGTGACGGCGATTCGTGCCGGTCAACTGGGTATTGCAACCATTCTGGTGGAAGGCGAATCGCTGGGCGGTACCTGCCTGAACATCGGCTGCATCCCGTCCAAAGCGTTGATTCACGTGGCTGAGCAGTTGCACCAGACGCAACACCACAGCCAGCATTCGGCCTTGGGCATCAGCGTTTCGGCGCCGACCCTCGACATCAGCAAGAGCGTCGAGTGGAAGGACGGCATCGTCGATCGCCTGACCACTGGCGTCGCGGCACTGCTGAAAAAGAACAAAGTCCAGGTGATTCAAGGCTGGGCCAAGGTCGTCGACGGCAAAACCGTCGACGTCGGCGACACGCGTATTCAGTGCGAGCACCTGGTGCTGGCCACCGGGTCGAAAAGCGTGAACCTGCCGATGCTGCCGATTGGCGGCCCGATCATCTCCTCCACCGAAGCCCTGGCGCCGACGTCCGTGCCGAAGCGACTGACCGTGGTCGGTGGCGGCTATATCGGTCTGGAGCTGGGGATTGCCTACCGCAAACTCGGGTCCGACGTCAGCGTGGTCGAGGCACAGGAGCGCATCCTGCCTGCCTACGACGCCGAATTGACTCAGCCAGTACACGACGAGCTGAAAAAGCTCGGCGTGAAGCTTTACTTGAAGCACAGCGTTCAAGGCTTTGATTCAGCTAGTAATTCACTGCACGTACTGGGTCCGGATGGCGCCACCCTGAATCTGGAAACCGATCAGGTATTGGTGGCCGTCGGTCGCAAACCCAACACCCAAGGCTGGAACCTCGAAGCGCTGAACCTGGACATGAACGGCTCGGCGATCAAGATCGACCCCCGCTGCCAGACCAGCATGCGCAACGTATACGCCATCGGCGACCTGAGCGGCGAACCGATGCTTGCGCACCGGGCCATGGCTCAGGGCGAGATGGTGGCCGAGCTGATCAGCGGTAAAACCCGCGAGTTCAACCCCACCGCCATCGCGGCCGTGTGCTTTACCGACCCGGAACTGGTGGTGGTCGGCAAGACCCCGGATGAGGCCAAGACCGCCGGTCTGGACTGCATCGTCTCCAGCTTCCCGTTCGCGGCCAATGGCCGGGCGATGACGCTGGAATCAAAAAGCGGCTTTGTGCGGGTGGTCGCTCGTCGGGACAATCATGTGATTGTCGGCTGGCAAGCGGTGGGTGTGGGGGTTTCCGAACTGTCCACGGCCTTCGCCCAAAGCCTGGAAATGGGCGCGCGGCTGGAAGACATCGGCGGCACCATTCATGCGCATCCGACGCTGGGCGAGGCTGTGCAGGAAGCGGCGTTGCGTGCGTTGGGGCATGCCCTGCATCTGTAACCAAACCTGTAGGAGCCGAGCTTGCTCGCGATGAAGACGCCGCCCTATGTCTGATTCACCGAGTTAACGTTCATCGCGGGCAAGCCTTGCTCCTACAAAGGAACGCATTCCGGGCTGCGATTTAGCCCAAGAATGAAGTATTGTTGTCCCCATCCAAAAAACGTCAGAAGCCTTGAACCGTTTCGGCGGTTGTTCAGTGATAGAGGGTGTCATGGGTAACGAAAGCATCAATTGGGACAAGCTGGGTTTTGACTACATCAAGACAGACAAGCGTTTCTTGTCGTACTGGCGCAATGGCGAGTGGGACAAAGGCACCCTGACCGAAGACAACGTGCTGCACATCAGCGAAGGCTCCACGGCCCTTCACTATGGCCAGCAATGCTTCGAAGGCATGAAGGCCTATCGTTGCAAGGACGGTTCGATCAACCTGTTCCGCCCGGACCAGAACGCCCTGCGCATGCAGCGCAGCTGTGCACGGCTGCTGATGCCGTTCGTCGAAACCGAGCAGTTCATCGAAGCCTGCAAAGCAGTGGTCCGCGCCAACGAGCGTTTCATCCCGCCTTACGGCACCGGCGGCGCGCTGTATCTGCGTCCGTTCGTGATCGGCGTGGGTGACAACATCGGCGTGCGTACCGCCCCCGAGTTCATCTTCTCGATCTTCGCCATTCCGGTCGGCGCCTACTTCAAGGGCGGCCTGACCCCGCACAACTTCCTGATCTCCAGCTTCGACCGTGCCGCCCCACAAGGCACCGGCGCGGCCAAGGTCGGTGGCAACTACGCCGCCAGCCTGATGCCAGGTTCCCAGGCCAAGAAAGCGCACTACGCTGACTGCATCTACCTGGACCCGATGACCCACACCAAGATCGAAGAAGTCGGTTCTGCCAACTTCTTCGGGATCACCCACGACAACAAGTTTGTCACCCCGAACTCGCCGTCGGTCCTGCCAGGCATCACCCGCCTGTCGCTGATCGAACTGGCCAAATCGCGTCTGGGCATGGAAGTGATTGAAGGTGACGTGTTCATCGACAAGCTCTCGGACTTCAAGGAAGCCGGCGCTTGCGGTACCGCGGCCGTGATCACCCCGATCGGCGGCATCAGCTACAACGACCACCTGCACGTGTTTCACAGCGAAACCGAAGTCGGCCCGGTCACCCAGAAGCTCTATAAAGAGCTGACCGGTGTACAGACCGGCGACATCGAAGCGCCAGCGGGCTGGATCGTCAAGGTTTGATCTGACGCGGCTGTTCGCTTGAGCAAAAAAGCCCGGTTATCTATTGGATAGCCGGGCTTTTTTTGCCTTCGATTTGTCAGAATTATTATTATGATTCAATGGGTAACGGAATTATTTTGATGTTGATTATCAATAGGCATTGATGACCCTATTGAAGACGGCATTACCAGGCCAAACTGCGCGCCAAGCGCCTTGCGCCCCATCGCCGTCAACGTCAACGCCCGGCTGTCCAGGTCCTGCGTCACCCACTTACGTTTAATCGCGGATTGCAGCAACGCCGCCCCCAACGAGCCACCCAGATGCGGCCGACGCATGCTCCAGTCCAGGCACGGACAGGCGAAACGGCGGCGCAGCGTGCTCAGATCCTTGACCTCAATGCCCAATCCTTCAAACAGCGCCTCGCCGCTGTCACTCAGCCGATAAGCCTGCTCATCGTTTTCCAGCAACCAGCCTTTCTCCAGCATCCGGTCATGCAGCAACACCGCCAGCGTGCCGGCCATGTGGTCGTAGCAGGTGCGAGCGAATTGCAGGCGATCCGGCGTGCGCGAGTTGAACGTCGGCGCGGTGTTCTGGCCGATCACCATCAGCGCTTCCAATGCCTGGGCCACGCGTTTGTCCACCAGGCTGTAATAGCGATGGCGACCCTGTACGTGCAACCGCACCAGTGCCAGTTCCTTGAGCTTGGCCAGGTGCGCGCTGGCGGTGGAGGCGCTGACTTCGGCAATCGCCGCCAACTCGGTGCTGGTGCGCGCGTGGCCGTCCATCAGTGAGCAGAGGATTTTCGTCCGGGCCGGCTCTGCGATAGCCGCCGCTACCTGAGAGACGCCGATGTCGTGTTGTTCTGCGTTCATATTTCGCTCCCGGACGAATCAAGGGCCTTTCGGACTGAAGATAGTAGCAACACTTTCCCCACCCCGAACAAGGCTGCGACCCATGGACCCGATCATCGCTGCGACTCATGCCGATCCTTATCCCTACTACGCGCAATTGCGCGCTCAAGGTGGACTGGCATTTCACGAACCACTGAACGTGTGGGTGGCCAGTAGCGCCCGAGCGGTCGCCGCCGTGCTGGCCCATCCTGATTGCCATTTCCGCCCGCTCGCCGAACAGGTGCCGAAGGCGATTGCCGGTGGTATGGCGGGCAAGGTGTTTGGGCAGTTGATGCGGATGAATGAAGGCCAACGGCAGCGCTGCCCGAGGTCGGCGATTGAGCCGGGGCTGCGGTTGATTGATGTGAATGAAGTCAATGCGCTGGTGGCGGCGCGATTGATCACACCGGACGCCGACGGGTTGTACAACGCCATGTTTCGCGGGCCGGTGTGCGTGGTGGCGGCGTTGCTTGGGTTCACGCCGGCTCAGGGTCGGACGATCAGCGAGCTGACAGCGGCTTTCACGGCATGCCTGTCGCCGCTCAGCGATCAGGCGCGACTCGACACGGCACAGGCTGCCGCTGAACATTTACGGGGCTACTTCGTTGAATTGCTTGATGACCCGAACAACAACAGCACACTGCTCACCGGGATTCGCGATCGCTTCGCCGGCGACCACGAAACGCTGATCGCCAATCTGATTGGCTTGTTTTCCCAAACCTTTGAAGCCACTGCGGGCCTGATCGGCAATGCGCTGTTGGCAGTGATTCGACATCCATCGCTTCAGCGGGCCTGCGTAGATGATTTGATTGCTGAAACCCAGCATTTTGACCCGTCGGTGCAGAACACTCGCCGGTTTGTCTCCGCGCCCTGTGAAATCGAGGGCGTGCGCCTGCATGCGGGCGATGTGATTCTAGTGCTGTTGGCGTCGGCCAATCGCGATCCGCATCTGAATGACAGCCCCGACGTCTTTCGTCTGGATCGGCCGCAGCGCCGAAGTTTCACCTTTGGCGCGGGGCGGCATCAGTGTCCGGGGCAAGTATTGGCGTTTGGGATTGCCAGTGCGACGTTGAGGGAGATTCTGGCGCACCAGCGTGTGCTGGAGCGATTGGCCTGGAAGTACCGGCCTTCGTTGAATGGGCGGATTCCGGTGTTTCGTGATGTGCCGTGAGACCGCGAAGGCGCCATGACAATCGACGCATCATTCAAGACCTGTCAATCAATTACCCATCCAACACGCTCTTCATCAGGCCAGAACAATGCTGCCTGCCCCTGATGTTCGCCGTGCTGATCGATCAGGGTCCAGACTTTGCCTTCGTAAATCATGAAGGCTTTGCCGTCCCTGTCCACCCGCCAGCCGCTATATCCATGAGCAATTCCGTTGACCGTGACCTGTTCCAGCAGTGTCTGGCGCATGGCTCGGTCCAACGGTGAAGCGCTGAACCGTGACGGCATACCAAGGAACTGCGAGTGATCGTATTTGAAACAGGTCAGCGTCTGTTCATTGGCATAGAAGAAACGAGGATCGTCTTCAGTGCCATGGGCTAACAGGCTGTAAGGCGCGTGCTCGTGCAACCAGTGCAAGCGTTCCGTTCCGGTCAGTGATTCAGGGGCCGGCAGACCCTGGCCGGTCCAGTGCCGAAAAGCCTCGTCCAGCAGTTGAACAGCTGCATATTCGTTGATTGGCGACACGCGCCCTCCCATAACATGGCGTTGGTGGTACGACGCGCCAGAGCCTATCTAAAAATCCTTTGCTTTCTAGCCATTGGGCGCGTCGGTGAAGCTCCCCCGCCTCGACCACCGCGACGAAGACTTCCAATGGCCTGAGTTTGGCCATGATCATGCCCGCATTAAATACATCAGGTTAAAAGAGTTGTAACCGGCGATGTGTTTATCCGCCGGAGCTTTCTCCCTAGAGTCACGGTAATAACACTGAACATCGAGGCAGCATTGATGCAAACCCTTCTGGACAAGTCATTGAGTTCTTTTGCCCGGGCCGACCTTGTGCAAGTCCCGACGCCCATCCTGCGCGCTGAACGCCTTGAGCAGCAGTTGGGTTTGAAAGCGCAAGGCATCGGCCTGTTCCTCAAGCGCGATGATCACATGTTGATTGGCGGTGGCGGCAACAAACTGCGCAAACTCGAATTTCATCTCGGGGCGGCACTGGCGGCCGGGGTCGACACGGTCGTCACCATCGGCGGCCTTCAATCCAACCATGCGCGGCTGACCGCTGCAGTGTGTGCCCGCCTCGGCATCGCCTGCGAACTGATCCTCACCCGATCAGTCCCGAAAACGGAAGTGGACTACGAACTAAACGGCAACGTCCTGCTCGACCAGTTGTTCGGTGCCACCCTCTGCGTGCTTGCCCGAGGCAGCGACTCACTCGCCGAAGCCGAGAAACGCGCCGAATACCTTCGGGCTTCCGGGCACAAGGTACTGGTGATTCCTACGGGCGGCTCGACACCGCTGGGCGCTCTTGGCTATGCACGCTGTGCGGCGGAGATTGCGCAACAGGAAACCGAACTCGGCCTCACCTTCAAGCAGATCGTGGTACCCAACGGCAGCGCCGGCACCCACGCCGGGCTCGCGGCCGGGTTTCAGTTGCTGGATCGAGATACTTCTCTGGTGAAGTCGTATTCGGTTTTATCAGACAGGGATACCTCGGCGGCCCGAACCCTGCAACTGACCCAAGATGCACTGTCTTTACTGGGCAGCAGCGCCATTGTTCAGGCTTCGGAGATTGTCATCGACGGCAGCCAGTTGGGCGACGGATACGGTCTGCCGACGCCAGCCATGCTGGACGCAGTGCGTTTGATGGCTCGCGCTGAAGGGCTGTTGATCGACCCGGTATATTCCGGTAAAGCGTTCGCCGGGTTGCTGGCCGATCTCACGCAAGGACGCTTCCGGTCCGGTGACAATGTGCTGTTTGTGATGACAGGCGGCACACCGGGGTTGTATGCGTATCGGGAGGCGTTTCAGGGCTGAGGGTCAGTCATGTTTTGTAACTGAAAGCGCGGACGGGGAATGGTTATTAACCCGCGAACAAATCCAGCAAATCGCTACGGAGCTCGATCAGGCCTTACCTACGGAATTGGATCTTTTCATCGGGGTACGGGAGTAAGAGTGGGGCTTTACTATCAAGACCCATCAACAAACCACGATGAAGCGACGAGACTTCTTGCCAGCGACGTGGACGTAAAGGTTATTGCAGCATTGGTTTCCATCGGTCTGAACGAAAAAAACAGAATCCGGTCTCAGAACACTTGCCTTAAGTACCTCGCCAGTGAGACTGAATCGGTTGCAGTATCCGCTGTTACCGCTCTTGGCCACATTGCTCGCCGTCATTGCGAAATTGATAGAGAAACGGTGCTGCCAGCCCTCGAACAGTTGAAGCACAAATTCCCTTCATTGGCAGGCGTTGTTGAGGACGCACTTGACGACATTGACCTATTCACCTGACCCGCCGAGAGATCGAAGGCAAAGCCGTTATGGTGAAGGGGCTTGCCCTCTCGCCACGGACTCCGGCCAGGCCTCAGTCAATCATCCCGAGTCAGCACTTCCAGCAATTCAATTTCGAAAATCAGGTTCGAATTCGGCGTGATTTTGCCCATCGTCCGTTCGCCATAGGCTAAATATGCCGGCACCAGCAGCTTGCGCTTGCCACCGACCTGCATCCCCAAAATCCCCTGATCCCAACCCTTGATAACCCGTCCAGTGCCAATCACGCACTGGAAAGGTTTGCCACGGCTATAGGACGAGTCGAATTCAGTGCCGTCTTCCAGCCAGCCACGGTATTGGGTGGTGATCAGCGCGCCTTTGACGGCGGCTTTGCCGTCGCCTGGCTGGAGGTCGATGATTTGCAGTTCTTCATTCATGACGATGTTGGTCTGTTTGCGGTATTCGAGGGACGTGGTTTTCCCAGAAAATCATCCTGCTTGCAACACTTCAGGTGCCCTTATCGGGGTGGGACAACATTTCCACGACTTTTTTGTCTTCCTTCTGCTTCGCATCGACCGCGAAGTCCTTGCCGAATATCGCTTCCGGAAGGATCCATTTGCCCACGCTGCTTTTCTGGTCGGTCACGATGCCGATCTGATCTCCTTTGGTGAAATCAAACCAATGCAGATCCGGGAATTGTTTCAAGTCGAGGGTCTGGACCGTATTCCCCTCCATGACTTCAATTTTTTTGGTGGTCGGGTCGACGCTGACCACCTCCAGCGGTGAGCGAGTAATCAACGATGGCGCCATAACAACGATGACATTGTTGGTACACCGTTGGCTTGTTGGCTGGATCTTACCGTCAGCCGAACTATGGGGGCGTTTTTCGCAATCAACAAAAATCCCCGAATGGTCCACGGTTTCGTTGCCCAGGTACTGTTCGCCAGTGGGCATCATCAATATCTGTTCGCCCTTCGCCGCACTCACGAACAGAGTAAGCGTCAGGGCCATTGTCAGTCTGGTCATAGCGCACCTGCCATTGGTCCAGCCCCGCGTGGTGACTTACAGGAACTCGTCAAAAGACAACGTCCTGGTACTTCGCGGAATGTTGGGCACATCTATTTCAACGTAGGTCACCTGCTTTTTCGGCACCTGATACACCGTGCCGAATGAATCATAACGTTGCGGCTGCTTATCGGTTTTCATCAACACCTTTTGAACCAGCACGTAGTACGTCTCGCCTGTTTCAATCAGCAGCACCGCTTCTTTTATCCCGCCATCCTTGCTGGCCGTCGCCATCATCAGTTCAGGCGGAAAGTTTTTGACCTGTTTTTCGTCGAAGTGCAGGCGAATCGGATGCAATACACCACCGTCGCGTACTTCCTGGGCCTGCAGCGTTCCGAAATGCTCGGCCAGCACCGACGTGCCCCACAGGCCCAAGACCAAAAAAATCGCGAACAAGGCCTTGTGCAGGAAGTAGGGAAACAACTTGTGGTCCGAAGACCAGGCGCCGTTAAGCGCGACATAACCGATGGCTCCGCCACCCAGAACGATCAGGATCCAGCCGCCGAACTGTTTCGCCACCGTCCAGGCGAACGCAAGATAGAAATACAGCGAGATATCCAGCGAAACCAGCGGTATGCCGAACGTCTTGAAGTAATAAAACAAATGCAGCCAGGAATAGAAAAACAGGTAAGCCGCAAACAGCAACGTCGGTCCACCAAAGTGCGCCGACAACTGTGAACTCTCCGGCGCAGGCGGTGGGGGCGTCGGGCCAGACGCGTTTACCTGAGACATGCTGAGGATCTCCTGCCAGACGGACGATCACGAAGCTGATGGCGTGCATAGAAAGTCTAGCGCTCGCTAGATAGAAAGCGACTGCAACCAATCGGTCCGGTGAACTAACATAAGCACCAACGTTTCCCTCGGTTTAATACCCAATGACTCTCCCTGAATGAATGTGGTCTGGAGCAGCGCAGCCATCGGCTCAGTCCTGCTTGCCCTGCTCATCGCGATGATCTATCGAGAGCGCTCGCTGAAAAAACAATTGGGCGAGTGTCGTGCGCTGATTGCCAGCCTGTCCGAGGGACCGTCCGTGCGTCAGGATGGCGATTTTGAGCGCTTCAAACGCAGCCAATACTTCGCCCGCATCGGCACCTGGGATTGGGACGTCGACACCGACAAGCTCTACTGGTCGGATGCGATCTACGGCATGTTCGGCTTCAAGATCGGCGAAGTAACCCCCTCCTACGCCCTGTTTTGCTCCTGCGTACACCCGGAGGACCGCGCCAGCGTGCGCACCGGGGAATTGCGTTGCCTTGAGACCGGGGAAAACCATGACGAGGAATACCGCGTCGTCTGGCCCGACAGTAGCATCCATTGGTTGCGAGAAACGGGCAACGTGGTCAAGAACGACCACGACGCCACCATCAAGATGATGGGCGTAGTACGCGACATCACAGAGGAAAAAGCCTCCGCCAGTTACCTGCAACACCTGGCTCATTACGACCCACTGACCGGGCTGCCCAATCGACTGGTGCTGGAAGAACGTTTGTCCGAAGCCCTGGAACAAGCGCGAATCGGCGCCACCCGAGTTGCGTTGGTATTTGTCGACCTCAACGGCTTTAAGGCCATCAACGATCACTACGGCCATGCGGCCGGCGACCGCGTCCTGATCGCAACCGCCACGCGGTTGAAGAAAATTTTGCGCTCAACCGACACCGTTGCCCGAATCGGTGGCGACGAATTTGTGGTCATTCTCCAAGGATTGCCTCAGGACATCTGCCTGCAGGATGAAGCGCGCACCATCTGCCAGAAAATCTTCGTCGAACTGTCACCACCGATCATCATCGGCAACGACCAGCGCCACATCGGTACCAGCCTCGGGGTCGCGGTGTACCCGGACCACGCGCCGAGCATGGACCGGCTGATTCATATTGCGGACCTGGCGATGTATGAGGCCAAGCGCAGTGGGAATAATCAGTATCGGTTGGGCATCGAGAGCCCTGTGCGAGCTTCCAACCCATAAGGCCTAAACGCTCCACCAGGGTACTGTGCTTGCGAAGAATCATTCCTTACTGTTGCGATGATTCTGCACCAGACTGTACCGGGGATTGCGCCTCGGCTCGGCGTAGGCTGCGTGAACACACTCAGGACTAACCGCCATGCACATTGCCATTCTGACCTTCGACGGCTTCAACGAACTGGATTCCCTGATCGCTTACGGCATGCTCAGCCGGGTGTCGCTGCTGGGGGACAAGGACTGGCGCGTGAGCATCGCTTCGCCGACGCCGCGTGTCACGTCCATGAATGGTTTGACCATCGATGCGCAGATTGATCTGGCCGAGGCTTGCCAAGCGGATGCTGTGCTGGTTGGGAGCGGACGCAAGACTCGTGAAGTAGCTGAGAATCCGGCGATCATGGATCAACTGCGTTTCGATCCAGGCCGTCAGTTACTGGCTGCGCAATGTTCTGGCACCTTTTTACTGGCAAAGCTCGGCTTGCTCGGCGACGCCCCGGCTTGCACCGATGCCATCAGCAAGCCGTGGGTGCAGGCGGCTGGTGTAAATGTCGTCAATCAGGCGTTTTATGCCAATGGGAATGTCGCGACGGCGGGTGGTTGTTTGTCGGCGCAGTATTTGGCGGTGTGGTTTCTGGCACGGCTGAAAGGCACTGAAGCGGCTCGGGAGGTGTTGCACAACTTCGCGCCGGTGGGTGAGAAGGATGAGTATGTGGCTCGGGGGATGGCGCATATCGAGGCGTTTATCTGATTGCTCGGTTGTCTGCTTGGGCGTCTTCGCTGGCAAGCCAGCTCCTACAGGTGACCGCATTCCCCTGTGGGAGCCTGGGGTATTCGGGGTTCGGGGGATGGCCCATCTCGGGGCATTTATCTGATTGCTCGGTTGTCTGTTCGGGCGTCTTCGCGGGCAAGCCAGCGCCTACAGGTGACCGCGTTCCCCTGTGGGAGCGAGCCTGCTCGCGATAGCGGTATTCGTGGTTCGGGGGATGGCCATCTCGGGGCATTTATCTGATTGCTCGGTTGTCTGTTCGGGCGTCTTCGCTGGCAAGCCAGCTCCTACAGGTGACCGCATTCCCCTGCTCGCGATAGCGTTATTCGTGGTTTGGGGGATGGCACATATCGAGGCGTTTCTCTGATTGCTCGGTTGTCTGTTCGGGCGTCTTCGCTGGCAAGCCAGCTCCTACAGGTGACCGCGTTCCCCTGTGGGAGCGAGCCTGCTCGCGATAGCGTTATTCGTGGTTTGGGGGATGGCACATATCGAGGCGTTTCTCTGATTGCTCGGTTGTCTGTTCGGGCGTCTTCGCTGGCAAGCCAGCGCCTACAGGTGACCGCATTCCCCTGTGGGAGCGAGCCTGCTCGCGATAGCGTTATTCGTGGTTTGGGGGATGGCACATATCGAGGCGTTTCTCTGATTGCTCGGTTGTCTGTTCGGGCGTCTTCGCTGGCAAGCCAGCTCCTACAGGTGAGCGCGTTCCCCTGTGGGAGCTGGCTTGCCAGCGATAGCCGTCTGTAGGCCAGCAAAGGCTGACGCGTCTCGCCGAAGCCTCTATCCTTGGCGCTCCGCCGTATCGAGTTCTGGAGTCTGCCATGCCCCATGAAGGGAACCTGTTGCAAGCTGCTGTCGTGTTTCTGTTTGCGGCGGTGCTCACCGTGCCCTTGGCCAAGCGCCTGCAATTGGGAGCCGTGCTGGGTTATCTGTTTGCCGGCGTCCTCATTGGGCCGTCCGTGCTGGGGTTGATCGGCAATCCGCAAAGTGTCAGCCACATCTCTGAACTCGGCGTGGTGTTGCTGTTGTTCGTCATCGGCCTGGAACTGTCGCCGCGACGCTTGTGGGTAATGCGCAAATCGGTGTTCGGCGTGGGCCTGGCGCAGGTGTTGCTGACCGGTTCAGTGATCGGTGTGCTGGCACTGTTCGTCTTCGGCCAATCGCTGAACAGCGCCATCGTGCTCGGTCTTGGCCTTGCCCTGTCGTCCACTGCGTTTGGCTTGCAAAGCCTGGCCGAGCGCAAGGAACTGACCAGCCCCCACGGTCGATTGGCGTTTGCAATCTTGCTGTTTCAGGACATCGCCGCCATCCCGCTGATTGCCATGGTCCCCCTGCTGGCCGGCGGCGATCACACCTCCACCGCCGCTGAAGATCTGAATCACGGTTTGCGGGTATTGGGCAGCATTGCGGTGGTGGTCATCGGTGGACGCTATCTGTTGCGCCCGGTATTTCGCATCGTTGCTAAAACCAACTTGCCCGAGGTGTCCACCGCCACGGCGTTGCTGGTAGTGATCGGCACGGCGTGGCTGATGGACCTGGTCGGCGTGTCCATGGCGCTCGGCGCGTTTCTCGCCGGGCTGCTGCTGGCGGACTCTGAATACCGGCATGAACTGGAAGCGCAGATCGAGCCGTTCAAAGGCCTGCTGCTGGGGCTGTTCTTCATCAGCGTCGGCATGGGCGCCAACCTCAGCCTGCTACTCAGCACTCCGCTCGCGGTACTGGGGCTGACCCTGCTGCTGATCGCAATCAAATTGCCGCTGCTGTTTGTGGTCGGCCGATTGGCCGGTGGCCTGGGCAAAGTCAATGCGCTGCGTCTGGGCATCGTGTTGGCGGCTGGTGGTGAATTCGCGTTCGTAGTGTTCAAGATCGGCCGCGATCAAGGCCTGTTCGAGCCGCACCTGTACGACTTGCTGGTGCTGACGATCACCCTGTCGATGGCAGTGACACCGCTGTTGTTGCTGGTGTGCGCCCGATTGTATTCACCCAAGGTGCAGCCAGTGGTGGTCCCGGAGAAATTCCGCGACATCGACACCGATGCGCCGCGCGTAGTCATTGCCGGCATGGGCCGGATGGGTCAGATCGTCGCGCGGATTTTGCGGGCGCAGAACATCAAGTTCGTGGCGCTCGACACGTCGGTGGAAACCATCGAACTGTCCCGCAGTTTCGGCGGCGTGCCGGTGTTTTATGGCAACCCGATGCGCCCGGAGATCCTCAGCGCAGCCAAGGTCGAACAGGCGGAATATTTCATCATCGCCACCGATGATCCGGACACCAACATCAAGACTGCCGAGGTGGTGCACCGGTTGTACCCGCACATCAAAATCATTGCCCGGGCGCGTAACCGCCAGCATGTGCATCGCTTGGTGGACCTGGGGGCCGAAGCGATTCGTGAAACCTATTACTCGAGCCTGGAAATGAGCCGGCGCACGCTGGTTGGCCTGGGGCTGACCCAAGCCCAGGCGGATGCGCGGATCAAGCGTTTCAAGCATCACGATGAACAGGTGCTGGAGGCGCAGCACGCGGTGTATGACGACGCGGCGAAGGTGTTGCAGACGGCGCAGGAAGCGCGGGCGGAACTGGCTAAATTGTTTGAGTCGGATCAGTTGGAGGAGCAGGAGGCGAGTAAGGTTTAAGTCCTGTGGTGACCGTGCTGACGCCATCGCGGGCAAGCCACGCTCCTACACTGTATTTGTGCCGTTCACAAAATCCTGTGGGAGCGCGGCTTGCCCGCGATGAACGATAACGCGTTCTAACGTCAGGCCTGTTGCTTCACCTCAACACCCAAAAATCGATCCGCCAAAAACGGCGTGATGTCCAGCGGCAACACTTCTCCATTCACCAGTTTATCCAGCAACACCCCGGTAATCGCCGACGTCAGAATCCCCGTACGGAAATGCCCGCACGCATTCAGATACCCCTGCACCCCGTGCATCGGCCCAAGAATCGGCAATTCATCCGGCGACCCCGGGCGCAACCCTGCCCACGTGCGTTTGAGGTTAACGTCGGCCAACTCCGGAATACAACGCACCGCCCCCTGCACCAACCCGGCTATTTCCGGATACGTCGTCGTCACGTCGAACCCTTTATCCTCCGTGGTGCTACCTATCAAGATCTCGCCGTTGTCCTTTTGTGCCAGGTAACAATCGCTGGTGGTCAGACACCCCTGTAGAATTTTCGGCAGGCGTTCAGTCAGCAGGATTTGACCCTTGACCGGGTTTACCGGAATGCGGATCCCGGTGGCCTGTTCACTCAAATCCGCCGCCCAGGCCCCAGCTGCATTAATCAGCGTGTTGCAATGAAACTCCCCGGCTTCGGCAGTCTGAACACCACTGACCCGTGAACCGTGATGCAACACTCCGGTGACGTTGGTGTTGAAATACAGGTCCACACCATTCTGTCGCGCGCCTTCGGTGTAGGCATCGGCCAGGCGAAACGGGCTGACCTGATGATCGCAAAGAAACTCCAGTGCGCCCTTCGCCTCGCGGCTGACGCTCGGCTCGGCCTTGCGCAAGGCGGCCTGATCCAGCCAGCGCACCTGATCCGCCAAATGCGGGATGCAGGCGACAATGTGCTCGGCGTAGAGGCGATCTTCATCGTCATAGATCACGAATTTCAAACCGGTCTTCTCGAACTTGAAATCCATTCCGTGATGGTCTTTCAACTCCTGGTGCAATGCCGGATACAGAGCGTTGGACTGTAAGGCGAAATCGAAAAACGACTGAGGCAGGATGTGCGGCGTGCTCGCATCTACCGCCACTGCCGAGCCTTGGGATTCACGCTTACGGTTGGCCGACATCATGCGGAAGAAAATCACCCCACAGCCCAACCCCACCGACTCGCCGATGGCCCACAAGCCGCCCGCCGATGCGCGGGTTGCATTACCCGGTCGCTTGCTGTCGATCAGCGCAATACTGAGGTTTTTGCGCTTGGACAATTGGTAGGCGCAGGATGCCCCGATCACACCGCCGCCAGCGATGACCACGTCATAGAACTTACTCATGGTGTGTGGCCCCCGTGCCGACGGAGTGGAACGCTGAAAAGGGAATCGGATCAATCGGAAAACGCGGACGCAACCAACCTACATCCTGGCGCTCGGTGGCTTCGCGCAAGCGGTCGGTGCAATAGCCGACACACATCCGCCCCTGACAATCACCCATGCTCACGCGGGTGCGCATTTTCAGGCTGGCGAGGTCCTGAACACCCTGCTCCAGCGCGAGGTCGATGTCGGCCCGGGTCGCATGTTCGCAGCGGCAAATCACCGTATCGGCCGCCGGCAGTGCGGTCTGCCCCGCACCGCGCTCGGTGTAACGGTCGACCGCGGCTCGAAAGCGCACGATGGCTTTAAGTTTCGCCAGATAGCGGTCGCGCCGGAGCAACGCCACTTCCGTGTCCAGCACATTGCGTTGCAACAGAATCGACAACGCCGCGATTTTCCCGGCCAGCATTGCCGCTTCGCCGCCACGAATTCCAGCCATGTCACCAGCCAGATGCACGCGCGGCTCGCTGCTTTGCTGCCAGATATTCGCGCTGGCCCGCAGGTATCCGTCTTCGCTGAAGTCGTGGTTCAAGCCCATATGCTGACTGAGTTGAGTGCGCGCAATAAAACCGTAACCGACCGCCAGGGTTTGCGCGGGGATCAGTTGCGCGCGGCTAAGGTCTGGCACCCACGTGCTGGAATACGGCGCCACGGTCACCGAACTCAAATCGCCCTCACCCTGCGCCGCCACCACGCCCCAGCCGTAATGCATCGGGATGCCGTGCAATTTGAGAAGCGCGAGCATGCTCAAACCATCGAGGAACAGCTGCGGTTTATTCAGCAGCGCCAAGCTTTGCCGAGCAATCTTGCCGAACGCGCACGCTTCATACACGCCGGCGACGGCTACGCCGCACGCCTGCAGCTGACAGGCCACCAGTGGCAACAAAGGCCCGGTCCCCGCGATCACCACAGGCCCCTGCGGCTTGACCACCCCGCTTTTGATTTGCAGTTGTAAACCACCCAGCAACATCACGCCGGGCAAGGTCCAGCCGGGAAACGGCACGCTGCGCTCATGGCAACCGGCTGCCAGTAGCAGTTGCGAGTACTCGACTTCCTGCAAACGCTCATCGGCGTCCATCACGACCAGCGCGCGAGTCCCCTCAGCACCGATAACGCGGTGATTCAGGTGAACGTCGATCAGCGCCGCCTGGTCCTGGAGTTCGCCGTGCAATGTTTTCAGCGCTTGCGAGTAACGCGCCCCCAGATAATCCAGCTGCACGCCATCGCGCAGCGGCCCGCGATACACCACCCCGCCGAGTCGCGACGATTCTTCAAGCAGCGTGCAACGCTCACCGTGCCGGGCCAGTTCAATGGCCGCTGCCATGCCCGCCGGCCCACCGCCGACGATCACCGGGTGCAGACTCATAACACCCCCTGCCCGGCGATACGGTTGACCAGGGTTTCGACCGTCATCCCCTCACGCACCACGGTTTGACAGGCGCGGCGCTTGTGCCGGCCATTGATTTTCACCAGGCAGCATTGGCACACGCCCATGCCGCAATAAGCGCCGCTGACTTGGTTGTGATCGTTACGGGCCACCTGGCGCAGACCCAGGGATTGAATGACCGAGAGGACGGTTTCGCCAAGGGCGGCGTTGACCGGTTGGCCGTTGATGTGCACCGTCATGTCCGCGTGCATCAACGGCTGGATATCGAAGGTTCTTTCCAAGGGTTGCATTGCGATGTTCATCCATGATGAATTCAAGTAAGGCCCTACCGTTCCATGCCGCATGACACCTTTCAGACCGACTGCGACGAAAAAAAACAACAGACCTGATCCGGTACTTCGACAGCGAAACCCGTGGGCATGAACGCACTGTATTAGAAGCTGCAGAATGGGATTGGATCTTTTATGTCAAAGAATATTGCCGAAGGAAAATCAGGTCCAAGCCCGCTTTATAGGCAGCCACACAGCAAAACGCCGCTTCCACCAGAGGCGGAAGCGGCAGAAGGCATGAGCCTCAGCGGATCAATGCATGAACAGGGCGATCAGGATAATGATCGGGATCGGCACGCCGAGAAAGAACAACAGTAATGAGCGCATGATGACTCTCCTGGGTTAGCGAACAGGTGGAAGCGAAGCAGTGGTGACATAGGCGTCGGTTTCCACATACACCACGGCGTCCCGACGACGACCGCCATAGGTGGCGGCGAGGCTGGCGAAAAACGCACCGATCAGCAGTGCAATGAACATCCACAGTGACGTCCAGGCAGCGACTTTGGCGGCGGTGTCAGCGGCTTGCTGGGCCGCCAGTTTGGCGTCAGCAATAGCTTTTTGAGTGCGGGCGTAGACTTCATCGACACGACGTTCGGCGTCTGCCTGGCTCAGGTTGGTGCGTTGGGCAACCATTTGCGCAAGGTAGGTCCGGTCTTCGGCAGCCAGTTGGCCATTGCCAAGGCTGCGAGCGAAGATACGGGTCACCGTGCCACGCGCGGCGTCATCGCTGACGTCTGCCGGACGATCGCTACGCAAGAGGCTGTCGACGAAATAACCGTATTGGTCACTGTCGGTTTTACCGGCAGCAGTGCCTGCGGCTTGAGTGGCCGCATTGGCCGCCCCACCGACGACACTTGCCCCGGCCTGCACACCACCGCTGACGATGCTGCTGACCGAGCCGACCACCAGGGTCGCGGTCACCAATGTCGCCACGCACCAGGCGAGGAAGCCATGGGCGGTATCACGGAAATACACTTCATCCCCGTGCATGTTGGCCCACTTGACCCGCAAGCGGCCGGCAATGTAACCGCCGAGCCCGGAAGCCACGATTTGCGTCACCGCCAGCCACACGATGGTTGAGATGCCCAGCCCCTTGGCGCTCACGCCTTCATTGGCCCACGGCGAGACCGCCGAAAAACCCAGGCCGAACCCGAGCAGCACCAGGATCAGCGACAACGCCGCCGCCGCAGCGGCCCCGGCGAAGATCGCCCCCCAGGACACACCCGAGAGCGTGCTTGTTTCTTCTGCGACGGGATAGAAACCATCAGAAGATCTATTCATTGTTGTATCGCTCCAGGCAGGAAGGATGGTGTTACAACTCTCAAATGGTCCATTGCAGTCACCGTGCCAGACCTCACAATCAAATAAATCCTTATTTATCAAAAACATATAAAGATTGAACTTCTATTTCTCATGCAATTTGCAAGGAACACGTCAACACGACGGGTTTTCTGCATTGATTGAAATAGTCAGTGCATGAAGTTTTATTTAGAAAGCCTTCAACCATTTCTTGGCAAAATGCTGCACATCATTGAGAACCGCTAATCAGGCCAGTCCTATGACCCGCATCTTGACCATCGAAGACGACGCCGTGACCGCCCGGGAAATCGTCGCCGAATTGAGCAGCCACGGCCTCGATGTCGATTGGGTCGACAATGGACGTGAAGGTCTTGAGCGTGCGGTCAGTGGCGACTACGACCTGATCACCCTCGACCGCATGTTGCCGGAGCTCGATGGCCTGGCGATTGTCACCACGCTGCGGACCATGGGCGTGGCCACGCCGATCCTGATGATCAGTGCCCTCTCCGACGTCGATGAGCGGGTGCGGGGCTTGCGCGCGGGCGGTGACGATTACCTGACCAAGCCGTTCGCCACCGATGAAATGGCCGCCCGCGTTGAAGTGCTGCTGCGCCGCCAGAACACCGTCACCGCCCAGGCCACCACACTGCGAGTGGCGGACCTGGAACTCAACCTGATCAGCCACGAAGCCAGCCGCGCCGGCCTGCTGCTGACGCTGCTGCCGACCGAGTACAAACTGCTCGAATTCCTGATGCGCAACACCGGGCAGATTCTGTCGCGCATGATGATTTTCGAGGAAGTCTGGGGCTACCACTTCGACCCCGGCACCAACCTGATCGACGTGCACATCGGCCGTTTGCGCAAGAAGATTGACCCACAAGGCCAGGCCCCACTGATTCGGACCGTGCGAGGCTCGGGTTATGTCATTGCCGAACCCCTCTAACGGCTGGCGTTCCTCCAGCAGCCGCTTGCTGGCGCTCTACAGTTCGCTGTTCGTGGTCTGGAGCGCGATCCTCATGGGCGTCATGTACTACGAGGTGTCCGCTTACCTGGACAACCTGGCCAAGCATTCGCTGATGCAACGTCAGCATTTGTTTTCGCACTTTCAGGGCGAACAATTGGCGGACGCCCTCGCCGTCAGCATGACCTTCGACATTCGTGGCATCGATGCCTATGGCCTTTTCGATGCTCAGCACCGCTACCTCAGCGGTGCACTTCGCCAAATGCCCGAAGGCCTGCCGCTGGACGGCAAGATCCATATGCTCAGCGACTGCGCCGACTCCGACGACCCGACCCTGCCCGCCGACAGCTGCGACGCGGTCGCGACCCAGACCAGGGACGGTCGCTGGCTGGTGCTGGTGCGCGACAACGGTTCGTTGTTCGCCGTTACCCGGATCATCCTTCATGCGTTGCTCTGGGGCGTGACGCTGACGATCATTCCCGGCATTGTCGGTTGGCACTTGTTGCGCCGCCGCCCCCTGCGACGTATCCGCGCGATCCAGGCCAGCGCCGAAGCCATCGTCGCCGGTGATTTGACCCGACGCCTGCCCTTGTCCAATCGCCGCGATGAACTGGACATGCTCGCCGCCATCGTCAACGCCATGCTGGAACGCATCGAGCGGTTGATGCACGAGGTCAAGGGTGTCTGCGACAACATCGCCCACGACCTGCGCACCCCGCTGACACGCTTGCGGGCGCAGCTGTACCGGATTCAGCAGCAGGCTGAAGACGGCTCGACGCTGGCCGTACAACTGGATTCCGTGCTCGGTGAAGCGGACACCCTGATGGCGCGCTTTCGCGGGTTGCTGCGGATTTCCGAGTTGGAAGATCGCCAGCGCCGGTCAGGTTTTGTGCAACTGGACCCGGTGCCGTTGCTGCAAGAGCTGCACGACTTTTACCTGCCGCTGGCGGAAGAAGGCGAACTGGTTTTCAAACTGCAATTGCCGGCATCGTTGCCAGCCCTTAACGGGGACCGAGCGCTGTTGTTCGAAGCCGTGGCGAATCTGCTGAGCAATTCGATCAAATTCACACCGCCGGGGGGCGAGGTGATTTTGCGCGGGGTCAAAGAGGGCGGGTTTACGCGGATCGAAGTGCTCGACTCCGGCCCGGGCATTCCAGAGGCCGAGCGCGAGGCGGTGTTTCAGCGCTTCTATCGTGCTGAAGGAGGTCATCAGAAAAGCGGGTTTGGTTTGGGATTGTCGATTGTTGCAGCGATTGCCGCCCTGCATGGGTTTGCGCTGGAGGTGGGCAGCAGCGAACTCGGTGGCGCGCGGTTGGTGCTTGATTGCCGGCAGAGCCTGATTCCGCAGACCTGACCCAATCTTCCTGACAATACATAACCCCTGTAGGAGCGGGCTTGCCCGCGAAGAGGCCGTGTCAGTCGACATCATCGTTGACTGACACACCGCCTTCGCGGGCAAGCCCGGCTCCTACAGGGGTTATGTTGTCAGGCTGGGTAATTGGCCCGCAATGCTTCAAGCCCGCCCTGATAAATCCCGGTAAACAAAGCCACCACTTCTTCCTCACTCACACCCACAGGCTCAAACCGCCCCGACCATGTCACCCGAACTCCCTGCCCCTGCGCTTCAACGCGGATCGTCGCCAAATACGCGGTGGCCGGAAACGGCGCCTGCTCAATCGAATAGCTGTACGTCTTCCCGGCGTTATCAAACACTTCAAGGCGCTCAACGATCACCGCGCCGTCCGCTGTTTGCAGGCTGCGCACCCGCCCGCCTTCGCTCAGTTCGCTTTTCGGAATAAACGGCAGCCAGTCCGGCAGCGAGTTGAAGCCGCCGATCAAATGCCACACGTCATCGGCCGAAGCCGGGATATCGATAAACGCTGATGCTGTTGCCATGTAATGCTCTCTCTTAATCAAAAAATTCAGATCGCCATGCTGTCGACAACACCGCCGTCGACCCGTAATGCCGCGCCGGTCGTGGCCGAGGACAGCGGCGAAGCGATGTAAGCCACCAGATTCGCGACTTCTTCGACATTCGCCACACGCTGGATGATCGACGTCGGCCGCGCTTTCAGCACAAACGCATCGGCTTCTTCGCGAACGCTGCGACCGGATGCGGCGGTGGCATCCTTGAGCATCTGCTCCAGACCATCGGTCAACGTCGGGCCGGGCAGGATCGCATTGACCGTCACGCCGGTGCCCGCCAGCCGTTTGGCCAGGCCATGGGACACCGCCAGGTTGGCGCTTTTGGTCACGCCATAGTTGAGCATGTCGGCCGGGATCGAGATGCCGGATTCCGAGGACACGAAGATCACCCTCCCCCAACCCTGCTTGACCATGTCCGGTGCGTAATGCCGTGACAGGCGCACGCCGGAGATCACATTGACCTCATAAAACCGCGTCCACTCGCTGTCCGGTGTGTCGAAGAAATCCACCTCGTTAAAGATCCCGAGGTTGTTCACCAGAATGTCCGCACGCGGTTCGGCTGCGAACAGCACTTCGGCGCCTTCGGCAGTACCCAGGTCGGCGGTCAGGCCGCGCAACTGCGCACTCGGCACGCTTTGACGAATGCTCGCCAGTGCCTGCTCGACCTTGGCCGTCTCGCGGCCGATCACCACCACCGTGGCGCCGGATTCCGCCAACGCCTTGCTGATGCCCAAGCCAATGCCGGCGGTGCTGCCGCTGACAATGGCGAGTTTTCCACTCAGATCAATCTTCATGCTCAAACTCCTGTGATCGGCAATGGCGCGCGCTCAGAAACCAGTTTCGCGTCGCGCAGTGCCTGCCAGAAAGCTGTGGGAATCACCGCCGACAGCGCGGCAACGTCTTCAGCAATTCGCTCTGGACGGCTGGCCCCTGGAATCACTGCCGCCACCGCCGGGTTAGCCAACGAGAACTGCAATGCTGCCGCTTTGATGTCAACCCCGTGAGCGGCGGCGATGCGTTTGATGTGTTCCACTTTGTTGATAATCGCCGGGCTGGCCTTCTGGTATTCGAAGTGCGCGCCGCCGGCCAGAATGCCCGAGCTGTAAGGACCACCGACCACGATCTCGACGTTCTGCGCCAAGGCTGCATCCATCAGACGCTGCAAGGCACGATCGTGGTCGAGAAGAGTGTAGCGACCCGCCAGCAGAAAACCGTCCGGCTGCGCTTCGGTCAGATCAAGGGTCAGTTCGCACGGCTCGACCTTGTTCACGCCCAGGCCCCAGCCCTTGATCACGCCTTCTTCGCGCAAACGGGTCAGCACTTTGAACGCGCCGGTGCGGGCCTGGTTGAAGTATTCCAACCACTGATCACCGTAGAAATCCTGAGCAATGTCGTGCACCCAAACGATGTCCAGACGGTCGGTTTGCAGACGCTTGAGGCTGTCCTCGATGGAGCGCAGGGTGGCGTCAGCGCTGTAGTCGTTGACGATCTTGTTCGGGAGCCCGTGTTCGAACACCCCGCTTTTCTCGCCCAGGTCTCGGGCCGCGGTGTCTTCGACTTCATCCAGAATGACCCGGCCGACTTTGCTGCTCAGCACATAGTCGTCGCGGTTGTATCGGGACAGCGCGGCGCCCAAGCGGATTTCCGACAGGCCCGAACCGTAAAACGGCGCGGTGTCGAAGTACCGCACGCCGGCATCCCAAGCGGCGTGCACGGTGGCGAGCGCCTCGTCTTCAGGAATGGCGCGGAACATGTTGCCCAACGGTGCGGTGCCGAAACCCAGCGCGCCGGGCAGTTTGTCTTTCAAGCTCATGATTCAATCCTCGTCAGTTTCAGTGGCCAGTTGCCCAACCGTTGAGCAGATCCTAGATTGCGACGTTCGGACCGTCCAAGACATAATGTGCAGCACTTGAGTCCCCAGAGGTCTGACATGATCGACATCCGCCAATTGCGCTACTTCGTCGCCGTCGCCGAAGAAGAACACGTCGGTCGCGCCGCCGAACGCTTGCACATTTCCCAATCGCCGCTGAGCCGGCAGATCGCCCAGCTTGAAGAACGGCTGGGGCTGGTCCTGTTCGAACGCAGCCAGCAACGCATTCGCCTGACCCGCGACGGCCAGACCTTTCTCGCCGAAACCCGCGCCCTGCTGACCCACGCCAATCGCCTTGAATCCCTGGGCAAGCGTTTGGGACGTGGCGAGGAAGGCGGCTTGTGCATCGGTTACATCGAAAATGCCATGCATGCCGGCGTGCTGCCGAACGCCTTGCGCGTGTTGCGGGTCGAGCGGCCGAACGTGCACGTTGCGTTGTACAACCTGCGCTCCACTGAACAGCTTGAAGGCCTGCGCCAGCGCAGCCTCGACATCGCATTGGTCAGCGAACCACCGGCCAAAAATGATCCGGACCTGCTGGGTTTTCAAGTGCTGGACGACCCGATGTTGCTGGCATTGCCTGAGGAACATCCATTGGCCAACCAGACCACATTGACCCCGGCCGACCTCGCCGACCAAGAGTGGATCGGCGTGCAACACCACACCAGTCGCCAAGACTTTATCAGCGCCTGCATCCGCGCCGGCTTCACCCCGGACATCCGCATGGAAGCCACCGGCCCCTTCACTGCCATGGCCCTGGTGGCCTCGGGACTGGGCATCGCGATGATTCAGAAAGGCTTGAGCCGCAATGCACCACCGGGTGTCGTGGTGCGGGAAGTGCCGTGGATTGCCTTCACCAGACCTCTGTGGGCGGCGTGGCACCGGATCAATTTGCGGCCGTTGGTGGAGACGTTCCGCAAGGTACTGACTGAGCCGCCCGCCGCCTAAGCCGAGATGCGTTAAGCGTTCTGCGGATCGAAGTTGTCCAGCATGCGGTTCACCGCCAGTTCACCCAACATCACCGAATGCTGAATGCCGAGCAGGGTGTGGCGCTGCGGACCGTTCAGTTGCCCCGCGAAATCACTCAACATCACACTCGCTGAAGCCAACGTCTCACAGGCGTTGACCAACAGGGTTTCGTTATCGGTGTCGGGGCCGACGAAGTAGATCGTGCTGGGTTTGCGCGGCGTGTCTTTGGGGATGACCGGTTTGAGGTAGTAGTCGAGGGCGCGGTGGCGGCGGTGTTGAGTTTTTTGGAATCGGCGGATTCGTACGGGGAAACGTCGTCGGTTTCGGGTGGGTTGGGTGTGATCTTGAACACAGTGAAACTCCTTGATTAATGGAGCCACCACCGTCCGCGGTCAAACGAATCAAGGTGGCAGCTGTACGCGGGTTGACCGACCGGAAATCAAGGAATCCGGCACACCCGGAGGTGTCCCGCGCACAGCCGCCGCAAAAAGTCGGAAACCTTTCTTTGGCACTGGTACGCCTTGATTGAGTCGGACGGTCAAATCCGATCGCTGATTTGTCAGCGACCCGCAAACGATAAAGTCCCGGACCAAGGCGCACAAGCCGGCGGATTCTGGCGCAGTCGTAGGCAACGGCGCAAGGTTGTGTAGCCTCGCAGAGTGTCTTGAGATGTATTTTAAACATCGCCGTTTAATGCTCACTCAGGCCATGGAACGGAAACAGGAGGGATAAATACGTCCCTTTTTCCCGATCGCACTGATCACCGCGAGGTAAAACCAGAACAACCGGCCATCCCCCAGCCTGCTGCGTACAACCCAAATTAACTTTATTTAAATTCCTAGCATCATGAAGCCACAGACTTTCATTTGGCCATCTCAGATATTACAAAACACCATAAAAACTGTCACTTATTACAGTTAAACACTGAGTCTAAACACACTAAAGTTATCATCACGGCTCGTGATTTAGCCTCATGCTGATCCATCGGGAACCAGCTCCTAAATTAACTCTCAATCATTGAGGCAATACCATGCCAAACTTTACAGGAACAGTTGAGTCTTTCTCTGAGTTCAATCCGACTCCAAACCCTCATATCGATACCACGATTTACTCCATTACGATCATCCCTGATGACGGTGGAAAAGCCATAAGCTTTTCAGGAAATCGAACAGGAAAAACTTATACAAAGGGACAAACAATAACTTACTCTGGCACCATGGGTCCAAAAGGCGAAATACTCTACAGCATTTATTATTGACTCTCTAAACTTAAAAAAGCAAACATTGAAAACCAGCCTTGAATCAAATCATCCTTACTAACAGAAAAAAAACTATTTGTTAAATAGATCTGTCACCTTTTCTAGTAGTCGAGGGCGCGGTCGGCGGCGGTGTTGAGCTTTTTTGAATCGGTGGATTCGTACGGGGAAACGTCGTCGGTTTCGGGTGGGTTCTGGCGCAGTCGTAGGCAATGACGCAAGGTTGTGTAGCCTCAGGGAGTGTCTGGGGATGTGTGTTAAACAACGCCGTTTAAAAGCAAAAAGGTGTCAGTCCTATTGACCAGATAGATCTGTCACCTTTTCTTTTTATGGTGCAGACGATTCCTTCGTCAGAGTTGCAGTTGATCAGAGGCGCCCTTCAGCGCGGAGAAATGTCGACGAAATAGCCATCCTCTTTGTACTGGCGAACATCTTCACCCCTATCAAAGCGAGGCTGAGCATGAAGCCAAGCGGTGTCGGCTGAACGACCTACATCAGTGGAGTGTATTTCGCTGGTGTGAATGCGGCGTTCAACAGAGTCGGGGCCCCGGAACTTCAATTCGCTAGTGGCTTCATCGAGACCAAGGAAAATCGCCGCCGTTTCTTCCAGGTTAAGGTTTTTGAACAAAATGGGTTTATCTAACGGATATTTTCTCAGATTTTCATTAACTGTTTTTTGCAGCGCTGGGTTTTTAGGGTACATAAGAAACTCCGTCCAATCTGAATGGCATTGATAGTCGCTGAAAACCAGTTGGCTTTCACGCAACAGAGAATAGAGCTACATCTTTCTTTGATACACCTGTAATAAATGACAGTTTTTAATACGCCTTTGCGATACCAGATATAACTTTAAAGAAGAAATACTGGAAACAGCTTTTCAAACTAAGGGGACAGATTCTGAGGGATTCGTTCCTCGCTGAAACGCAACGGCGCAAGGATGTGTAGCCCCGGAGAGTATCTGGAGATGTGTGTTAAACAATGCCGTTTAATGACCCATTCAGGTTTGATGCTTTACTGAACAGACCCTCAAAATCCTGCGAGCCTCCAACATGAACCGCAACGACCTGCGCCGCGTGGACATGAACCTGTTGGTGATTTTCGAAACCCTGATGTTCGAGAAAAACCTCACTCGCGCCGGGGAGTAGCTGTTCCTCGGCCAGCCCGCCGTCAGTGCCTCGCTGGCGAAGTTGCGTGACCTGTTCGACGACCCGTTGCTGGTGCGCAACGGCCGGACACTGGAGCCAACCCCGCGTGCGCTGGTGATTCTCAAGGAGTTGCAACCAGCGATGGACACCATTTCCGGTGCGGTCAGCCGGGCCAAGGATTTCGACCCGGCCACCAGCCGTGATGTGTTTCGCATCGGCCTGTCCGACGACGCCGAGTTCGGCTTGTTTCCACCGCTGCTCAAGCAGATTCGCGAAGAGGCGCAGAACGTTGTGGTGGTGGTGCGGCGGGTGAACTTTCTGCTGATGTCGTCGATGCTCGCCAGCGGCGAGATTTCTGTCGGCATCAGCTACACCACGGAGCTGCCGGCCAACGCCAAGCGCAAAAAACTCCGCGATTTAAGCGTGAAAATCCTGCGCGGCGATGACCGCCCCGGCCCCCTGACGCTGGATGAATTCTGCGAACGCCCCCATGCGCTGGTGTCGTTTTCCGGAGACTTGACCGGGGCCATCGACAACGATCTGGCGCGTATCGGGCGTTCACGGCGTGTGGTATTGGCGGTGCCACAGTTCGCGGGGCTGCGCGCGTTGCTGGCTGGCACCGACATGCTGGCAACGGTGCCGGATTTCGCCGCGTGTGCGTTGATCGAAGGTAGCAGCCAGTTGCGTGCCGACGACCCGCCGTTTGACATTGTGCTGTCCGAGCTGTCCATGGTCTGGAACGGCGTCAACGATAACGATCCGGCAGAACGCTGGTTGCGTTCGAAAATTGCACAGCACATGGCGGTTCCACTGCCGGGGCACGTGGCGACGTGAACGCTGTCGGTTGGGTTTCGCGCAGGTACACCGGCAAATCCGTGACCGGCGGCATGGCCGGGATTTCGAAGTACATCTGGATCACCCAGCCACGGTGATAGCTGGCGTGGTTGACCACGTGCAACAGCATCGCGCCAGCGCTCATGGTGCCGCTTTCGCCTGAGACAAACGTGAACTCGACGGGTTTATCCAGCGACGCCTCGGTTTGCCGTTCGCTCCAGTCGCAGTACCAGTGATCGATCTCCCGTTGCGCCATGCGCAGTTCGGCAAGGTCGGCATGCAACAGATCATGGGAGGTTTTGAAGCCGTGCCCTCGGCCTTCGAGGTGTGCTTGCCAGATGCAGTCCACCACGTAGATGTGGTTCAGGGTGCCGATCATGTTTTTGAACACCGAAACGCGTTCTTTACTGACCTCCCCCGCTGGCAATGCGGCCAGGCTGTCAAAGAGGCGCTGGTCGGCCCAGTTCTTGTATTCGGCAAGCATGCGGGCAGTGCGTACGTTGATCATGAGAGATCTCCCATGGTGATGGGCGCACTGCAAAGCATAGCCCGCTCGGCGGGCGGCATCGCAAAGGCTGATAACCGGCACCTTCGCCAGCGGCTAAAAGGAATGCGGTGTAAGGCGCTCTACCACCCGATCGGCCAGCGCCAGGCAACTGGTCAGACCCGGTGATTCAATGCCGAACAGGTTCACCAGCCCCGGCACGCCATGCTCGCCCGGGCCGCTGATAGTGAAGTCGGCAGCCGGTTCAGTCGGGCCGTTTATTTTCGGGCGGATGCCACTGTAGGCGGGTTGCAGGCTGTTATCGGGCAGACCGGGCCAGTAACGTCGAATGGCCTCGTAAAAACCCTCGGCCCGACGCGGGTCGACGCGGTAGTCGATATGGTCGACCCATTCGACGTCCGGCCCGAAGCGCACTTGACCGCCAAAGTCGAGGGTCATGTGCACACCCAGCCCGGCACTTTCCGGCGCCGGATATACCAGATGCCGGAACGGCGCCTGGCCGCTGAAGCTGAAATAGCTGCCTTTACATAGCCGGGCCGTTGGAACGTGCTGCGACGGCAAGCCTTCAATCCGGCTCGCCACCTCAGGCGCGGACAATCCGGCGCAATTGATCAACTCGCGGCAGCTCAAACTCATGGGATCGGTGCCGCCGATGACCAGATCGAAACCTTGCGCAGTACAACGAACGGATTCCAGCGGTGTGTGAAAGGCGATCGACATCCCGCTGGCCTCCCCATCCGCCTGAAGTGCGAGCATCAACGCGTGGGAATCGACAATCCCCGTAGAAGGCGACCAGAGCGCAGCGACGCAAGAAAGTGCCGGTTCAAGCACTCGGGCCTGCGCCGCGTCCAGCCATTGCAAATCCTCGACGCCATTACGCTGGCCCTGCTCCAACAGCGCCTGCAAGTCCGCACGTTGATTATCATCGGTGGCCACGATCAGCTTGCCCACGCGCTGATAATCAACCCCGCGCTCATCGCAGAAGGCATACAACCGCTGCTTGCCTTCAACGCACAACTGCGCCTTGAGGCTGCCAGTGGGGTAGTAAATACCGGCGTGGATCACCTCCGAATTGCGCGAACTAATGCCCACGCCAATGCTCTCGCCCGCTTCAATCAAGATCACCTCCCGACCGCTGCGGGCCAATGCCCTGGCAACCGCCAACCCGATCACACCCGCGCCGACCACGACGCTTTCGGTATCGACGGTCAATTGTCCTGCGCTCATTTGAATCAGTCCTCACAGCCATTAATCATACGGTCGATCAAAACTTCCTGGTCAGTGCCGCCATTCGACTCAGCCTCGCATTGCTCAACCGCTGCTACAGGGCCGAACGCAGAACGCCTCGGTTTTGAACGATATCGCGCGGTTAAGGAACTCCTGGCGATCGCCATGCATCCTAAACTAAGAGGTACTTACTAATTGCTTCACGCTTTCAGAGGACATCGTCATGCGCCGTCTGATTATCATTTCCTCCCTGATGCTGTGTTTGCCCTTCGGTTCGGCTATGGCCGCTGTGGATGCGGGAGATGTTGCCACTTCAGCCGGGGTCTCAGCCTCGCTGTACTCGACGTTCAAAGATAAGAAGCTGCTGATTCCCGCTCAGGATGACGCCTCGAGCTTCGTTGCCAGTGGCGGGGCAATTCGCGGGGTTTATCTTGAGTCGGTGTTGAAGAAAATTCGTCAGGACAATCCTGGCCTCAACGCCAGCGACGAAGACCTGGCCCAGGCCATCCTGGTGCAGGAAGGCAATGCAGCAGGTCAGTGAAGGCCGAAAAACAGCGGTAGGTCTTTTGACACATCAATAGCGTTTCCAGCCCTACTTCGCTCGCCTACCGGATAGGCGTGCCCACCCGGCTACTGATTGCGCACTGACACTCACCCCGCCGCAGACCACGATGACCACGTCGTGCGCATCGGCGATGGCGCGATGGTCCAGGTACGCTACCGCCAATGAAACCCCGCACGCCGGTTCCACCAACTGGCGCATGTCACTGGCGAAACGAACCACGCCCATGATTGCATCTTCATCACTGAGCACCACGCACTGGTAGGCAAATTGCTGGATGTGCTGCACTGGCCAGGCCGCGACTTGCGCCGCGCCCAGTGAGGTCGCCACGGTGTCGATGCGTGGCAACCTGACGGGATGCCCTGCTTCCACGGCGGCCGCAAAAGACGCGGCGCCCTCGGTTTCGCAGGCGATGACCCGGCAGTCTGTGCGGCCATGGCGAATCAACCCCGTGAGGATTCCCGCGAGCAATCCGCCGCCCCCTACCGACGTCACCATCACATCCACTTGAGGGCACACTTCCAGGACTTCATCCACCAGCGTGCTGTGCCCTTCCCACAACACCGGGTGATCGAAGGCCGGCACGTATTCGGTGTCCGCGTCCTGCGAGAGCTCTCTTGCGCGTTGATTGGCTTCGTCCCAGACCTTGCCGTGAACAATCACCTCGGCACCGGCTTTTCTGATCCTGGCGCGGGTCGTCTCAGGCGTAGTGTGCGGCACCACAATGCAGGCGCTCAGCCCCAGGCGGGCGGCGGCAATTGCGGTGGCAAAACCGGCATTACCGCCCGAAGGGCAAACAACTCGGCGCTTACCCTGCGCCTTGGCCTGACTGCACAAAAGCCCCATGCCACGCAGCTTGAACGAACCACTGGGTTGCAGGTTTTCCATCTTGAGCCAGATCCGTCGGGTCGGCGTCGACAGCCCCACGTGCAGGATCAACGGCGTTTTGATGTGCAGCATCGCGAGTGTCCAAAAGGTGAACGGCTCTTATCCAAGCTTAGTTCATTCACCCTGCCCTCGGCCCCCGTTTCAGCGATAGCGCGGTGCGGCGCTGGAGTTGCCGAACAACCCGCAAAGGGTCTGACGCCGGGCTTCGTAACGGTCCCACTGTTCGCCGTCGTGCAGGCTCGGAATGGTCACCACTTCGCCCCTCGCCAAGCCCGCCAGCGCGGCGTCGACCATGTCTTGCGCCGACATCACGATCTCTTGCGGCAGGTTTTCCACCGGATTGCCGGCCTCACTCCAGAAATCGGTCGCCGTCGCACCGGGCAGTACCGCTTGGACACGAATGCCTTTATCCGCCAGTTCGCGGTGCATCGACTGGCTCAGGCCCAGCACAAAAGCCTTGGTCCCACCGTACACGCCGTTGAGGACTTCCGGTGCGACGGCAACGATCGACGAGATGTTGATCACGGTGCCCGTGCCACGCGCGACAAAGCCTGGCACCACCGCATACGCCAGACGCATCAGCGCGGTGACGTTGAGGGTGATCATGTCTTCCATCTCATCGACCGGGCTGCCCAGCAGCGGCATGACAGCGCCCACACCGGCGTTGTTGACCAGCAAGGTGATGCTGGCGTCGTTACGCAGAATTTCCTCGACCCGCAGCACATCGGTTTTGACTTTCAAATCGGCGGCGACCACTTCCACCGCGCGCCCGGTTTCGTTACTCAGGTGGTTGGCCAGCGCGTTCAGTTTGGCCTGGCTGCGGGCGACCAGAATCAGGTCGTAACCCTGCCGGGCGAGACGGTCGGCATACACCGCGCCGATGCCCGAAGAAGCGCCAGTGATCAGTGCAGTGCCTTTGGATGAGAGTGCCATGTTGAGTTTCCTTCACAGTGAGGCGAACAGTTCGCCGGGTGTGAACCGTTATAAAGCCTCTTACACTTGTCTCATATGACGTTTAAAGTACGTTTTCAGGACATATCCTTTTGAGGGTCTAGCGATGACTGCCGTGGCATTTGTGGTGTTCGAGGGTTTCCAGTCCATGGCACTGGCCGCCATGTCGGTGTTCGAGTACGCCAACTTCAGCGCCGGTGAAACGCTGTATCACGTCAGTGTGATCTCACAAGACGGCAGCACGCTGCGCGCCTCCGGTGGTTTGAGTGTCGGGACCCAGGCGTTCGATGAACGGGTGTTCGATACCGTCATCGTGGTCGGCGGCGATGCCATCATCGAACAGGCGCCCGAAGGCGTACTGAAATACCTGCGCCGCCGCGTGAATACCACACGGCGGATGGCGTCGATTTGTTCGGGGGCATTTGTACTGGCCCAGGCCGGTCTGCTTGATGGACGGCGGGCCACCACGCATTGGGCCTATGCCCGGGAGCTGCAAGCGCGCTTCCCATTGATAAAAGTGGAAGAAGACCGCATCTACGTGGTCGACGGCTCGATCTGGACCTCGGCCGGCATGACCGCCGGTATCGACTTGGCGCTGGCCATGGTCGAGAAGGATCACGGCGCCGAACTGGCGCGTTCCGTGGCGCAGAAACTGGTGATGTATCAGCGTCGTGCGGGCGGCCAGTCCCAGCATTCGGCGTTGCTGGAGCTGGCGCCAAAATCCGACCGCATTCAGACCGTTCTCGGCTATGCCCGGGAACACCTGGCCTCGCCCCTGTCGGTGGAGCAACTTGCAGACGTGGCGCGCCTGAGCCCTCGGCAATTCAGCCGCAGCTTTCGCGCCGAGACCGGGCAGACGCCGGCCAAGGCCATCGAAAACTTGCGCCTGGAGGCGGCACGGCAGATGCTCGAACGCGGACGTTTGAGCCTCCATCAGATCGCCTCCGAGGCCGGCTTCACTGACCGGCGCCGCATGCGCGAAGCCTTCCTCCGGGTGTTCGGCCAACCGCCGCAGGTGATTCGGCGCAATGCCAGGTCCGAGTTGAACGCGTGAGCAACACCGGGCATCTAAACTGAAAAGGGCCATTGCACCTCACGAGGTGATCATGAAAATTTCACCCAAACTGGCGTTTTTCGCCATCGTCGGCACCCTCGCCTACCTTGGTCTTGCGGTGTGGGGGATGGGCGGGTTTGCGGCGTATTTTGCGCATGCGTCGTTGGTGGTGGTTGCCTTGGCGACCCTGGTAATGACCGGGGCTTCGCTGTTCAGCGAGGTCAATCTGAGTTCCGGCGAACGTGAGGACCGGGCCAATCGCTGGGTGCTTCCAGCGTTCGGGGTGATTGGATTACTCAGTGGGTTCTTGCCCGCCTATACCGACCGGATCGATTTCTGGACCTTCGGCGGCGAAGGCCTGCGCTGGATCGGCGCGTTGCTATTCATCGGCGGCGGCGCGCTTCGATTATGGCCTGTGTTTGTGCTGGGCAAGCGGTTCAGCGGATTGGTGGCGATTCAGCCGGGGCACAGGCTGGTGACTGACGGGATTTATCGACGTCTGCGCAACCCCAGCTACCTGGGAATGTTGGTGATTGCCGTGGGCTGGGCGCTGGCGTTTCGTTCGGGTGTCGGGCTGCTGCTGGTGGCGTTGACAGTGATGCCGTTGATTGCGCGGATTCACGCTGAAGAAGCGTTGTTGAGGGCGCAGTTTGGTGGTGAATATGAAGCGTATTGCGCCAACACCTGGCGGCTGATTCCCGGAATTTATTAGCCACGCCACAAATCTACTGTAGGAGCCGAGCTTGCTCGCGAAGGCGTCGTGTCAGTCGACATTAATATTGGCTTATCCACCGCTTTCGCGAGCAAGCTCGCTCCTGCATTAGATTTGCTTAAGGCGCAGATGGTGGTCGGGATCCACGGAGATGGTCACTGATTGATAGCCGGCCAACGTCGCATGCGGAGTTTGAATCGGATGCTCATGCGTCTCGGTGATGATCACCAGATCCGCCCCCGCCGCCTCAGCCGCCAGAATCCCCACCGCGGCATCTTCGAAAATCAAACACTCCGTCACCTCAACATCCAACCGTTTCGCCGCCAGCCGATACCCTGCAGGATCCGGTTTACCGGCGCTGACATCTTCGGCCGTGACCATGACATCAGGTTCGGGAATCCCCGCCGCCGCCATCCGGCGCAAGGCCAGTGCCTTGGGTGCGGAGGTCACGATTGCCCATTGACCGGCCGGCAAGGACTTAAGGAAAGCCGCCGCACCACGAACCTCGACAACCCCTTCCACATCCTCGATTTCCGCCTGGGTAATCCACGCCGCTTCAGCTTCGGCATCAACCCCCGGCAACCCCTGGCGATTGACCGTATCAATGGCGCGCACGCCATGAATGGTCGGCAGGAAGGACGCGACATCCACCCCGTGGCGCAAGGCCCAGATCGTCCAGATTCGCTCGGCGGCGGCGATGGAGTTGAGGACAGTGCCGTCCATATCGAACAGGAAGGCGCGGTAAGGAGTGTTGAAAACGGATGGATGAGCAGACAAGGATCAGCTTCCTTTCGCAAGGGCCAGGCAGGTAAGCCAGCAATGTAGCATTTACTTGCGAGACGGGCTCAGGAGGCGCAATAGCGCTTCAGCTGACAGGTTTGGACTTCAAGGCGCCTTCGACACAGTCCAGCAGTTGACCGAGCGCCCAGGGCTTTTTGATGAACGAGACTGAATGCCTGACACCGGAGCTTTGTGGTGTTTCGAAGCCGGACATGATCATGATCGGCTTGTCTGGCCAGCGGTCGCCAAACTGATTGGCGAGGTCAGCGCCATTGAGCTTGCCGGGCATAGTGATGTCGGTGAGCAACAGGCGGACGTTGCCAGAATGCTGCTCCAGGTACGCTGAAGCAGCATCCGCGCTGGTCTGTGGCTGAACCACGAACCCTTCTTCCTGGAGGATTTCGCAGAGAAATTCCAGGATCAACGGGTCGTCTTCGACCACAAGAATCAACCCGCCAGAAACGTTCGTGCCCACCGTCGATACTGGCCCCATGATTTTGCCTCGCCCTGAATACACCATGATTTTCGCGCGCTAAATCCGCTGTCTATCAAGTATGAGCAGCAGTCTTGGCGGAAATTCATTTTGATACATAGAGGCGACGAAATCAGGCGTCCTGCAAAATCAGATCGGCACCCTTCTCTGCCACCATCAACACCGCAGCGTGGGTATTACCGGACGTCACGTTCGGAAAAATCGATGCATCGACGATGCGTAATCCCTCCAGTCCATGGACTTTCAAACGCTTGTCGACCACGGATTTCTGCTCGTCCGCCCCCATGGCGCAGGAACCGCACAGGTGGTAAATCGAACCGCTGTTTTCACGGAAATACTGCAGCATCTGTTCGTCGGTTTCGACGACTGGCCCCGGCAACACCTCTTCAACGGTGATGCCCTTGAGCGCCGGTGCCTGCATGATTTTGCGCATCAAGCGGCTGCCCTGGATGACCTCGTCGATGTCTTTCTGCGTGCTCAGGTAGTTCGGGTCGATCTTTGCTGCGTCCCGTGGGTTTTTCGAAGCGATCTCGATGTGCCCGCGACTGGTGGGCCGGCACGGGTTGAAGCACAACAGGAAGCCTGAGTACGGCTCCGGCTTGAGGCTCGCCTTGTTGTTTTTCGGGATCTGGTACGACAGCGGGTTGAAGTACAACTGCAGGTTCGGGTTGGCTTGCTGGTCGTCGCCACGGAAGAATCCGCCGGCCTGATTGACGCTCATCGCCAGCGCGCCCTTGCGGGTGAACAGGTATTTCAGACCGAGTTTGAACTGACCGAACAACGAACTCAGTTCATCGTTGAGCGTCGGGATATTGGCCTTGTAGTAATAGCTGGCGCACAGGTGATCCTGCAGGTTTTGCCCCACCGCCGGCAAATGCTTGACCATCGGGATCTTGTGTTTGGCCAGCAGTGCCTGATCCGCGACACCGGACAGTTGCAGGATCTTCGGCGTGTCCACGGCACCGGCACAAAGGATGACTTCCTTGTTGGCAGTGAAGGTTCGCACCACGCCGTGCTGGGTGATGGAAATCCCGGTTGCGCGGTCGTTATCGAACAACACGCGATCCACCAGGGCGTAATGCTCTACGGTCAGGTTCGGCCGAGTCAGCGCCGGGTGCAAATGCGCAAAGCTGCTGGAGCAACGCTGGCCATTTTTGGTGTTGACGTCGTAAATGCCCGAGCCTTCGAATTTTGGCCCGTTGAAATCGTCACTGTGCGGATAGCCGAGTTCGTCGCAGCCCTTGAGGAACACATCGCAGATCGGATGGGTCTGGCCCTTCATCGGCGTGATGCTGATCGGGCCGCTGCCGCCGTGGTATTCGCTGTCGCCCAGCGGATGGTTTTCCAGCTTGCGGAAATACGGCAGGACGTCCTTGAAGCCCCAGCCTTCGTTGCCGTTGGCCGCCCAATCGTCAAAGTCGTGGGCTTGGCCGCGGACGTAGATCATCGCGTTGATCGAGCCCGAACCGCCCTGCACTTTGCCGCGTGGTGCGTAGATTTCGCGGTTGCTCAGCTGCTTTTGCGGCTGGCTGTAATACATCCAGTTGAAGGTCGGGTTGTAATACATTTTGGCGAAGCCGACCGGGATCTTGAACCACAGGGAACTGTCTTTGCCGCCCGCCTCCAGCAGCAACACCGAATGTTTGCCGCTGGCCGAGAGCCGGTTGGCAAGAATGCAGCCTGCGGCGCCAGCGCCAGCGATGATGTAGTCGTATGTCATGCAGGGTTACCGCGTAAGTCGTTGTACAAAAAAACCACGTCCCCTGTAGGAGCAAAGCTTGCTCACGATAGCGCCGTACCAGCCAACATCTGTGATGTATGACACGCCGCCATCGCGAGCAAGCTTTGCTCCTACAGGGCGATTGCGCCCTATCCCCGTCAGCCTCTGGCTGGCGATGTGTCTTTGACGTCCGCCGGGGTCGGCGCCATTTGCAGGTGCAGGCGCTCGCCGGTGTATGGCGAATGCTTGCGCACCACGTCCATGTTCAACTCCACACCCAGGCCCGGCTCGGTGGACGGGATGATGTAGCCGTCCTCCCATTGCAGCGGCTTGGTCAGGACTTCGGAATGGAACCCGCCCCAGGTCATGATGCTTTCCTGGATCAGGAAGTTCGGCGTGCAGGTCGCCAACTGGAAACTCGCGGCCGCGCCAATCGGCCCGTTGTAGAGGTGCGGGGCGATCTGCGCGTAATAGGCTTCGGCCATACTGGCGATCTTTTTCGCTTCCAGCAGACCACCGCAGCGGGCGACATTCATCTGCAAAATCGAGGCGCCACCGGCCTGCAGCAGCTTGAAAAATTCATATTTGGTGGTCAGTCGCTCGCCCGTGGCAATCGGAATCGAGGTCTTGGCCGCGACCTGCGCCATGGCATCTTCCTGCCCCGGCGGCACCGGTTCTTCAAACCACAACGGGTCGTACTTCTCCAGGCGCTTGGCCAGGCGAATCGCCGAGGACGGGACCATTTGCCCGTGGGTGCCGAACAGCAGGTCGCACTTGTCGCCCACCGCTTCGCGGATCTTGCGGCAGAAGGTTTCGCAGCGTTCCAGCACTTCCAGGGAAATCTGGTGCCCGGAATACGCGGTGTACGGCCCGGCCGGGTCGAACTTCACGGCGGTGAAGCCTTTGTTCATGTTCTCGATGGCGCACTCGGCGGCCAGGTCCGGGTCGTCGTAGTCGTACTCGCCCTTGCTGTTAACCGGATAGAGGTAGGTGTAGGAACGCAGGCGTTCGTGGACCTTGCCGCCCAGCAACTCATAGACCGGCTTGTTCGCCGCTTTGCCGATGATGTCCCAGCAGGCCATTTCCAGGCCGCTAACCACGCCCATCATGGTCAGGTCTGGACGCTGGGTGAAACCGCTCGAATAGGCCTGGCGGAAGAAGCGTTCGATATGGTGCGGATCCTGATTCAACAGGTAGCGTTCGAACACGTCTTCAATGATCGGCAGCATGGCTTTGGGGCCGAAGGTCGCGGCGTAGATTTCGCCCACGCCTTCAATGCCGCAATCGGTTTTGATCTTGACGAACAACCAGTACATGCCGCCGATGTGTGGTGGCGGGACGGCGACGATATGGGTTTCAAGGGCGACGATTTTCATCTCAGGCACCTGTCTGCTTCAAAGATTTACGATTGATACGAGCGCGCAAGGTCAGGGCCGCGAAGGTCCCGAGCAGGCCGACGAATGCGATGTAGCTGAAATACAGCTTGTAACCAAAGGCACCCGGGTAATGCTCGGTGAGGTAGCCGTTGATCAATGGAATGAACGCGTCCGGCAGGTAACCGACCACCGAGACAATGCCGATGGCCAGGCCAGTGATGCGCAGCGGAATGTTGCAGGTGTCGAGGATCGCCCAGTACAGACCGCGAATGGCGTAGGTCATCAGCCCGATGAAAATCACCGTTCCGATCAGCAGGCCCATGCTGTTGAGCGCCGGGAACACGACCAGCCCGACCATCGCCAATGTCGCGCAGAACAGCGCCACGATCAGCACCGAAATGTTGGAGAACTTGTCACCCAGCCAGCCCCCGCCGATCCCGCCAATCGGGCGCATCCACAGTTTGAGGGTGGTGATGGTGCCCGCCATGACCGCGGTCATGCCGCCGCCTTGCAGGTAATCGGAGAAGCTGTAGGTGGCCCAGAAGATGTGGTAACCGCAAAACACAATCGCCGTCACCAGCCACAACTCAGGAATTTTCACCAAGGTGGCCAGGTCGCTGAGCAGGTTGTACTTGCCCTTCTCCACCGGCGCGGTGTTGTCCATCGACTTGGGGTCTTTGATCAACACCAGCACGCAACCGATGGCGATGCAGGTGAAGGCATAGAGGTAGACCACGTGTTTGAAGCCCTCTGCCGCCGACTCGCCGCGAGTTTCGGTGGCGAAGGCAAACAGCGCCAGTGCGACAGTTGCCAGCAACGCTTCGACCAGGCCGCGACCGCCATCGAGGATGCCGAAGAACCGCCCCTGTTCAGTGTGATGCGCAATCATTTTTACGCGCTTGAGCACCGAAGCCCAGAACGTCAGGCCGGTGGTCAAACCCCAGCAACCGAAGATGATCATCAAACCGGTCATCGACGGCGCCGTGGAGTACCACAGGCCCAAGGCACCGGTGGCGACCAGCGAGAAGAAAATCAAAAACCGTGGGGCGATGCGGTCCGCCAGCCAGCCGCTGGGCAAGTAGCTGAGGAGGAAAATCGTACCGAGCATGGAGTACAGATAACCCAGCTCGCTGTGGCTGATCTGGAACACTTCGAGCATGGTGGTCTGGTAGACCTGACGCAGGTACAGGATCGGGTAGATCGCACCGGCGGCCACTACCAATAGCATCAATTGGAAATAGCGACTTCCCTTGTCACTGTGGCTTTTTGTACCCGCGTTCGAACCCTGAACAGCGGCAGCAGTGGATGCTTGCTTGGACATCTAGGTGACCTCTGGCTGCCCGGTGGTCCGGGCAGCCCTGTTAATTGTTTTTATGGTGCTGCATGAGGCGTGTGCCTGGTGGATCAGTACTTCATGACCACAAGCCGGGTCTGGGTGAATTCGAGCATGCCGTGCTTGCCGTCATCCCCGCCCAGGCCCGAACGTTTCCAGCCGGCGTGGAAGCCTTGATACGGGTCGGCCGGGGTGCGATTGACGTACAGCTCGCCGGCTTCAATGGCGTTGGCGACTTTCATCGTGGTGCGGTAGTTCTCGGTATAAAGCACCGAGGACAGGCCGAACTGATGGTCGTTGGCCATCGCCAGGGCTTCGTCGATGTCGCGGTACTTGAGCACCGGCAACACCGGGCCGAAGATCTCTTCCTGGATGATTTCCATGTCCTGGCGGCAGCCGCTGAGCAGGGTCGGCGGATAGAAATGACCGTTGCCTTGCGGGATAAAACCACCCGTTTCCAGTACAGCACCGTCGGCGATGGCACGCTCGACCATGGCGTGAATGTTCTGCTGCGAACTGGCGTTGACCAACGGCCCCATCAGGCTGGCGTCGGTGGCGCGGTCGCCGAACTTCACGGCGCTGATTTTCGATTTCAGCAGCGCGAGGAATTGCTCGTAGACGCTTTCCTGCACGTAGACCCGCTCCACCGCCGTGCACAACTGACCGCAGTGGGTGGTCTTCGAGGCAACGATGGCAGTCGCGGCGGCTTCAAGGTCGGCATCGGCTTCAATGATCGCCGGGGTTTTACCGCCCAGCTCCAGCGACGGCTTGGCGATGTTGGCCTTGCAGTAATCGAGCACGATGCGCCCTGCGTTGACGCTGCCGGTCAGGGTGATCAGGCCGACCGCCTTGTGCGTGCAAACGGCAGCAGCGGTGGCGTGGTCCATGGTCAGGATGTTCACCACACCGGCAGGCAAACCAGATTGCGCCACGGCCTTGGCAATTTCAAACGCCGAGGTCGGCGTATTGTTGCTCGGGCGCACCACCACGGTGTTGCCGGCAATCAACGCCGGGGCGATTTTGCGCAGCAGCGTATAGACCGGGTAGTTGAACGGAATCAGGCACGCGACTACACCAATCGCTTCTCGGTGCAGAAACAGGTTTTCGTTCGGGGTGTCGCTGGGAATGATCTCGCCTTCAATGCGGCGTGCCCACTCGGCGTGATAACGGGTGATCTGCGCGGCGTAGCGGGCTTCGTTGCTGGCATCGGCAACGCTTTTGCCAGATTCGGCGGCCAGGGCGGCGCCGATGTTTTCAGCGCAAGCGTCCAGAGCATCGGCGAAGGAACGCAGGTGTTCGGCGCGCTCGATGCTGGTGAGTTTGCCCCAGACCTTTTGCGCGGCGCCAGCCACTTCAACCGCGTTGACCGCTTCAGCGGCGGAGGCGGCCGAGACGTGGCCGACCAGTGCTTCGGTCGCCGGGTTATAGACTGCGATCAGCGCGTCGCTGGCAGGTTCGATGAATTGGCCGTTAACAAAATTTCGCTCGAGTCGCATGTGTATCGCCCATCGTTGTTTTTATCCAGTTCGACCAGTCTTGACATCCTGAGCGAGTTGAACAAACGATTTATTGAGCGGGCAAACATTCGAAAAATGCAGGTTACTCCATACCCTGTAGGAGCCGAGCTTGCTCGCGATGGCGTTGGACCTGCCAGCACCTGTGTTGAATGACACCCCGCCATCGCGAGCAAGCTCGGCTCCTACATGAGTTGGGGGTGGTCAGAGGGCTGCGGTTGAGGGCTCCAACTGTCGTTGTGCCAACCAGATTTCTTCCTGCAACCACTGACTGAACACTTGCAATTGCGGCATCAGGGTCTGCTCCGGCCGGGTCACCAGCCAGTAGGACTGGTGGCCATCCACGTGCACGTTGAGCACTTGGGTCAACTGCCCGCTGGCCAATTCCGGGGCGACCATGTGCCAGTCAGCGATGGTAATGCCCAGGCCGTCGATGGCTGCACGAATCGCCAGGTCCAACAGGTCGAACTCATACCCGCCCTGGGTGTCGACCCCGGTGATGCGTGCGGCATCCAGCCAATGTTTCCAGGTCAGGTAGCGCTGGTCTTCACGGGCCAGCACATGCAGCAACGTCAGGCGATTGAGGTCAATGCCCTGTCCGCTCCATTCCCGCGCGTATAAGGTCGGCGCGCATACCGCGACGTGCCGTTCCTGGATCAGCATCGAACTGTTCAGGCCATCCCATTCACCATCGCCGAAACGGATCGCGCAATCCAGCGTGCTGCTTTCCGCCAGACTGTCCTGCAAGCGCGTGGTGATGCTCAGCTCCAGCTCAGGGTGCTTTTCCCGCAAGCGCCCCAGACGCGGCATCAGCCAGCGATTGGTAAAGGTCGGCGGCGCGTTGATGTGCAGGCGATTGGAATGGGTTTTCTGCTGGATGCTGCGCACCGTCAGCTCGATCTTGTCGAAGGATTGATGCAGCGCCCGCAGCAACACTTTCCCGGCGCCGGTCAATTCGAGGTGATGGTGACGGCGCTCCAGCAGGCTTTCGCCGAGCTGTTCTTCCAGCTGACGCACTTGGCGACTGACTGCGCTCTGGGTCACGTTCAACAACTCGGCGGCGCGGGTAAAACTACCAGTGCTACCGGCCACTTCAAACGCCTTGAGGGCATTAAGACCGGGCATTTTGCGTTTCATGGAAAACACTCGCGAACGTTAGCTGATCGGCCAAGCATCCCACGGCTGTCGAACATTGTCCTACAGGATTTTTTCAGTAACGTGCATCTGAGGAAGGTTCCTGCGGATTTTTAATCGTTTGTTCAACACACCGCTGATCGCAAAACTGCCGGCATCTCTTATAAAAATAACCGAGAGCGGCCCCATGCCCTTCCCTGCCTCCCTGCGCCACAGTCCGTTGTACATCGCTCTGTTCTGCACCTTTGCGGCCCCTGCCATGGCCGTACAAGTGACCGACAACCTCGATCTTGGCGGCGCGGTTCGCGCACGCTGGGACTACGACCCGGATCGGGACATCCAGAAGTTCGGGCTGGATACGATGTTCCTCAGCGCCAAGTACAATTCCGACACCTGGATCGGTCAGGCCGAGTATCGTTTTTACGGCCGCTCCTATCCCTACCAGTACACCAAGAACTACGGCGATATCCAATTCGCCAAGTTCGCGTGGGCCGGCTACAAATTCAACCCCGACCAGCAAGTGCAAGTGGGCCTGAACACCGTGTCGTTCGGTTTGCAGCCCTACTTCGGCAGCACCTTCTACGAAACCCTGGGTAACGTCATCGGCCTGGAAGATGTTCAACAGGTCGGCGCCAAGTACATCCAACAATTCGGCGACTGGAACATCCAGACCGGCTACTACCTGCGCCCGGCATGGCAAGGCAAAGGCACCAGCAATGGGGTTACCTACTCCAGCGTTGTGTCTGACGCCGACAGTTACGTCACCGACGGCAGCAACAACCAGGAACGCAACACCGTCGTTCTACGGGTGGCCAAAGCACTGGATCTGGGACCGTGGAAATCCGAAATCGGCCTCTCCGGCCTGACTTCATCCCTTCAAAACCAGGACACCGATGACAACGGTCGGCGCAATGCCATGGCCATTCACTACAAGGGCCAAAACGGCCCGTGGGGCGTGCAGTTGCAAGCGGCACGGCAACAGATGTCACCGCGCAACCCTGGCACCGATGAACTGGTTACCTTCGGCGGTTATGACGGCACGTACAACGTCGCCAGTCGCGGCAACCTGTACGTGGCAGATCTCAGTTACGACGTGGCCGGCAAATACCTGTTCGATCAGGTCAGCGGGGTCAAGGTGTACGCCAACTACAGCGCCTTCGACAAATCCGAAAGCGGGTTCAAGACCTCTGAACGGATGATCGTGGGCAGCTCGTTTTCAGTGAGCAAATTGTGGGTCGCCACGGAGTGGTTGTTTGGCAAGAACGATCCGTACATCGGGGGTAGCAGCTATACCCAGAGTCTGGGGGCTGGCGGGAGTGATCAGTGGGAGAATCAGGTGTATATGAACATCGGGTATTACTTCTGATCCGGCATTTTTAGCGTCCTGCTGACAGCCATCGCGAGCAGGCTCACTCCCACAATGGACCGCGTTCCCATGAGTGACTCGGTCTACTGTGGGAGCGAGCCTGCTCGCGATGGCGTCAACCCAAACAACACTTGCATCCGCCCATTGCTAATAGTCAGATAGGCAGCACCGATACCGCTACTAAAACAATAACCCGGCCCGACGCATCACCGGAGGCCGGTACGGAGCCCTCCTTCCATGCGTCAACTGCCCTCGCTCAATATGCTGCGCGTCTTCGAAGAGGTCGCGCGCCATCGCAGTTTCAGCCAGGCGGCGCTGGGCCTGAACGTCACTCAAGGGGCGGTCAGTCGCCAGATCAAGCAACTGGAAGACTACCTTGGCGTCGCGCTGTTCGTGCGCACGCCCCAAGGCTTGTCGCTGACCGAATCCGGCATCGCCCTCTCCCCGCACCTGGCGCAAGCCTTTGACCATATTGAACGTGCCCTGCAAGCCGTGCGCGTGCCCAACCTGCGCCAGCGCCTGAGAGTCCTCGCGCCGCCGACCTGGGCGACACGCTGGTTATCGGCGCATTTGCGCGTGTTCTGTCAGCGCTACCCCGACATCAGCCTGAGTGTGACCAACCAGGCCGGCCACGACAGCCTCGCCGAGATCGACTGCCACATCCGCTTCGGCCTCGAAGCCGCCAGCCACTGCAGCAGTCAATTGCTGGTGATGGAGCGGCACATCGCCGTGGCCAGTCCGGAGTTGTTCAGCGACGGTCAGCCACCAGATCTGCGGCGCTTTCCGTTGCTGCACATCCTGCACGATGGCAAACGCTTGAAGGTCTGGGAAAACTGGCTGGCAGCCATGGGACGGGACGATGTCGATGCAGGGCAAGGACTGGAATTCAGCACGCTGGATCAGGTGATTCACACCGCGCTGGCAGGGGGTGGGCTGGCCGTGATTGATCGGCAGATGATCGAGAAAGAGTTGGCCAATGGCAGCCTGCTGCCGATTACCCCGGTGGAAGTGATCGGGCCGTATGGGTATTGGCTGGATGTGGCGAACGACAAACAAGGGTTGTCGAAGGTGCGGTTGTTTACGGATTGGTTGGGGTTGGTCAGCAATCCCTGACACACCCGATACCACTGTAGGAGCGAGCTTGCTCGCGAAGGCGGTGTGTCAGTCACATAGTTGCTGAATGTTAAGCCGCCTTCGCGGGCAAGCCCGCTCCTACAGTGGAACCTTGACAGTTTGTTAGATCGGGGCCGGCACTTTAACCGCCGCCGGCGCTCCGCCTTCCACCGGGCTCTGCGCCTTGCACGCCTGGCTCAATGTCAGCGATTTGGTTTCCGGCGCCCAGGCCCAGGACAACAACGCCCCCAGTGCCAAAATCGCCGCCAGAATCCCCATGGTCGGGCTCAAGCCAATCCCCGCCACACTCACCGGCAACAGGAACGTGCTGATCGCCGAACCCAACCGACTCACGGCCGTGGCCAGGCCAATCCCGCTGGCCCGTACTTCAGTCGGGAAGCTCTCGGCCGGGAATACGCCCACCAGGTTACTCACCGCCGACAACACCAGGGTGAACAGCCCGAACACCAACACCATCAAGAACGCTGCACTGCTGGGCAACACCGCCAACATGAACAACGCGACCGCCAGGATGATGAAGGAGTTGATCAAGAACCCGCGGCGCGAGAATTTGATCGTGCACCAGATCCCGATCAACGCACCGAGGATCAGTAGCATGTTCAACATCAGCTCAGTGCCGAAGCCCTCCGCCAGGCCCATCTTCTGCAGAATCGACGGCAGGAAGGTGTAGATGGCGAAGTACGGCATGACGATGCAAACGAAGAACAGGCAGTTGAACGCGGTGCGCTTGCGGTATTCGCGGCTGAACAGCACCGCGTAGCCGGAACGGGTTTCGGTGGATTGGGTTTCGTCGAGTTCAACGTTGGCGCCCAGGTGCTTTTTGACGATCGCTCGTGCTTCGGCAATTCGGCCCTGGTTCACCAGCCAGCGCGGCGACTCCGGCGTACCGATTCGCGCAATCAGAATCAACGCTGCCGGGATCGCCGAAGACGCCAGCATCCAGCGCCAGGCGTCATCACCCAGGCTGAGCATGGCGGTGCCGACAAACGTCGCGGCAACATAGCCGAACGTCCAGATCACGCTGAACGAACCGAGCAGCACGCCACGATGTTTCTTCGGCGCGAACTCGGCCAGCATCGCGTGACCCACGCTGAAATCACCGCCCAGCCCGATGCCGATCAACACCCGGCACAGAAACAGGCCCATGGCGGTTTCGGCATAGAACTGCATCACCGAGGCGATGGTGATCAGCACGAAGCTGACCAGGAAGATTTTCTGTCGGCCGACCTTGTCGGAGATCCAGCCGAAAAACAGGCTGCCGAGGAACAGCCCGATCAGCGCCGATGCCCCAATCAATCCTTGCCAGAACGCATCCAGGTGCATCTGCGGGCTCAGCAGGGTGAACGCAATACCGATCAGGCCGAGGATGTAGCCGTCGGTGAAATGCGCGCCGAAGGTCAGGCCGGCGATTTTCAGGTGAAAGCGCCCGATGGGCAGGTCGTCGATTTTTACCGGTTGTACGGACATGTAAATCTCCAATTGTTGTTATTGACGGAGAAATGAAACCGTTCGCTGTTCTGTAGGGGGTTGTGGAGGGGTTAGAGACCGCCCATCAACAGGTATTTGATTTCCAGGTAGTCATCCAGACCGTACTTCGAACCCTCGCGACCGAGGCCCGATTCCTTGATGCCGCCGAACGGTGCCACTTCCGTGGAAATGATCCCTTCGTTGATGCCGACCATGCCCGCTTCCAGGCCTTCGGCCATGCGCCATACGCGGCCGATGTCGCGGCTGTAGAAGTAAGCCGACAAACCAAACGGCGTGTCGTTGGCCTTTTGCAGCACTTCGGCTTCGTCCTTGAAACGGAAGCAGGCTGCCACCGGACCGAAGGTTTCTTCCTGCGCGATGAGCATTTCGCTGCTGGCTTCGGCGAGGATGGTCGGCTCGTAAAACGTGCCGCCGAGCGCATGACGACGGCCGCCACACATCAGCTTGGCGCCCTTCTCCAACGCATCGCCAACGTGCAGTTCGACCTTGGCCAGCGCCGCAGCATTGATCAGCGGACCTTGCTCGGTTTCACCATCCAGCGCACTGCCCACGCGCATCGCCGCCACGGCTTGCGCGAGTTTGCCGGTGAAGGCTTCGTAGACGCCGTCCTGAATGAAGAAGCGGTTAACACAGACGCAGGTCTGCCCGGTGTTGCGGAACTTCGAGGCCATCGCGCCTTTGACCGCAGCGTCCAGATCAGCGTCGTCGAAGACAATGAACGGCGCGTTGCCGCCCAGTTCAAGCGAGACCTTTTTCAGGGTTTCCGCCGCCTGGCGCATCAGCAATTTGCCGGTGCGGGTGGAGCCGGTGAACGACAGCTTGCGCACGATGCTCGACGCTTGCAGCGCCCCACCGATGGCCACCGCATCGCCAGACACAATGTTGAACACCCCCGCCGGAATACCGGCCTGCTCTGCCAGCACCGCCAGGGCGAATGCCGACAGCGGCGTCTCTTCCGAAGGCTTGAGAATCATCGTGCAACCGGCGGCCAATGCCGGACCGACCTTGCGCGTGACCATGGCCAGCGGGAAGTTCCACGGAGTGATCGCTGCGACCACTCCGATGGCTTCCTTGACCACGATGATCCGCGCATCAGCCTTGTGGCTCGGAATCACATCGCCATAAGCACGCTTGGCTTCTTCGGCAAACCACTCAAGAAAACTCGCGGCGTAGACCACTTCGCCCATGGCTTCGGCCAACGGCTTGCCTTGTTCGCGACTGAGCAAGGTCGCCAAGTCCTTCTGGTTGCTCAGCATCAGCTCACTCCAGCGCTTGAGCTTCTGGCTGCGCTCCTTGGCAGTGAGCTTGCGCCACGCCGGTAACGCGCGATTGGCCGCTTCAATGGCGAGATTGGTTTCTTCGGCGCCAGCCTTCTGTACTTCGATGATCAACTCGCCGCTGGCCGGGTTGAGCACCGGGTAAGTTGGGCCACCGGACGACCATTGGCCGTCGATAAAATTGCCCGTGCGGATCAGCGCGCTCATGCCACAGCCTCAGTCAGGGTGAAACGTTCCAGACCCGGACGGGCCGAACGCAAGATACGTTTGCCGGCGGTGTAATCGTTGATCACGTCGCACGGGGTGTAATTGCGTTCCAGTTCGTGCAGTTCTTCAGCATCGAGCCTGGTATCGAGTGCGGCCAGCGCACTGTCGAACTGCTCGGTGGTGTCTGCGCCCACCAGCATGCAATCCACACCCGGATGGTTGGCCACCCACGCCTGGGCGATTTGCGCATTCGAAACACCACGGGCGCGGGCCACGCGTTGCACCGAATGAGCGATTTCGAACGAGGCTTCGTCGCTGTACATCTGCTGAGTAAAGAAATCGGTCTGGTTGCGGGTCGACTGCACATCGCCGGTCAACAAACCGCGGGCCAGCGGGCTGAACACCGAGATTCCCAGGCCTTGGTCGCGGCAGAACGGGATCATCTCGCGCTCTTCTTCGCGGTAGGCGCAGTTCAATTGCAGCTGCATGTTGATCGGCTTGACCCAACCGTTGCGCTCGCAGGCCATGAGAATCTTCGCCAATTGCCCGGTGAGCATGGTCGAGACGCCGATGTAGCGCGCTTTGCCGGAGCGCACGATGTCGTTCATCGCGCTCATGGTTTCTTCGACCGGCGTATTCACATCGAAGTAATGCAGCATGAACACATCGACGTAATCCATGTTCAGGCGCTTCAGCGAGGCGTCGATGCTGTCCATGATGTGCTTGCGCGAATGGCCGCTGGCGTTGATCCCGTTGCGGGTGCCATAACCGACTTTGGTGGTGATGACCAGGTCCTCGCGACGGGCCAGGCGCTTGACGATGCGCCCCACCACTTCTTCGCCGACACCGGCGGAGTAAAAGTCCGCCAGGTCGATGAAGTTGACGCCGTTGTCCAGGGCGTGCGCGACGATTGGCTCGCTTTTCTTCTCATCGAAGATCCACGGTTTCCAGTCCGGGGTGCCCATGTTCATGGTGCCCAGGCACAGGCGGGATACTTGCAGTCCGGAGTTGCCCAAACGAATGTATTGCATGGCGCGGACCTCAGGCTTTTGGCGTGTAGAAAGGGTTGCTGATGTGATTGACCACATCCGCCAGTTGCGCGGTTTCCGGCTTGCCGGTCAGCGCGGCACGAATCGCTGTGCGGCAGGCGTTGTAGTTGTTCAGGTAGACCGCATCGAGGTCATCGCAAGCCGGGTTGACCCAGTTGGCGGTGACGATGGCCCATTCGTCTTCGGCTTCCGGCGGCAAGGTGCCATCCAGCAGCGCTTCAAGCACGGCCTTGGCGATACCGGCCTGGGACGCGCCCCAGGTGGCGTTGCCGTGCAGGTCGCTGCTGATCGCCGCTTTGTTGACGTAAAGGGTCATCGGCTTGACCGGAATGTTTGGCTGGGCGATCACCATGAACGGGCAGTGACCCTGGCTTGGCGATGCCAGGCTGTTGGCAAACGCCTGGCCGGCCGGGCCGTTGCGCGGGCCAATCAGAATATTGATGTGCGCGGCGTTCACGCCCGGGCCTTCGAAACCTTCACCGATGTACAGGTCGAGTTCTTTCATGAGTCGTTACTCTTCAGGGAGTTTGGGTTGATCAGAAGTGCACGCAGGCAGCGGGCCTGGCGTGGCAAATGTCGGGGTTCGAAGAGCGCAGCAGGTCGCTGGCGAAGACGCGGCAGTGATGATGAGTCATGGTTGCAAACGCTCTTTTTTGTTGTTGATGAGCTGGTTTGCGATTTTTTAACACTGGGGGTTGGCGGGGCTGTAACCATTAAAAGTCATGAGGGCATGAGTTCAAGTCATACCCTGTAAAACCTGTGGGAGCGATTGTGCTCCCCACAGGGATCGGGAAGGATTGGACTACTGCGACATGGCGTCTTTTTTCATGGCGTCTTTGCTCATGCTGTCCTTGGACATTGCATCTTTGGACATGCTGTCTTTCTTCATCGTGTCCTTGGCCATGGAATCCTTTTTCATCGTTGCGTCTTTTTTCATGGTGTCTTTGGACATGGCATCCTTGGACATCGAGTCCTTGCTCATGCTGTCGCTGCTCGTGGTATCGGCAGCAAAAACACTGGCAGCACCCAGTGCGATGCACATGGACAGTACGGCGGTGGCTAACTTTTTCATGATCAAACTCCTCGAAGAACAGGTTGCGAATGAACGCGGCGTGGGCTGCGTGATGAATGTGTCTGTCAGCTGCCACCGAACCAGTTGTAACCCTGGTCTTCCCAGTAGCCACCGCTGTAGGTATTGCTGACGAAAATTGCCTGAATGTGTTTGGGGTTTTTGTAGCCCAGCTTGGTGGGCATGCGCAGCTTCATGGGGAAGCCGTACTGGCGAGGCAGCACCGCGCCGTCATAGGTCAGCGTCAGCAAGGTTTGCGCATGCAGCGCGGTGGCCATGTCGATGCTGGTGTAGTAATCGTCTGCACATTTGAAACCGACGTACCTGGCATCGGTGTCTGCGCCGACGCGCTTCAGGAAGTCGCGGAACCGCACGCCTCCCCAACGTCCGATGGCGCTCCAGCCTTCGACGCATATATGCCGGGTAATCTGTTCGGTCTGCGCCATGGCGCGCAGTTCTTCGAGCCGCCAACTGTGTTTGTCCGCGACCATGCCGGTTACTTCCAACCGGTAGCTCTCCTCCTCCACCGTCGGTGCTTCGTCAATGCCGTAGAAGGCATTGAAGGGAAACGGCCGTGTGATCATGGATTCCGGGTAGGTCGGCGCCATGGCGTTGGGATTGAACAACCAGCCTTGCACCCAATCGTTGACGCGGGACATGGAGGACAGCGCGGTGTCGACGCTTTCGTTGTCGGTCAGGTTGCAGCCGGACAACATCGCCACCCCGCCGAGGGTCAGGCCGTGCCGCAGGAACGCACGGCGCGAGCGGTCGGTGATCTGCGGGGCGAGTATTTTTCGGGCGTCTGTCAGGATCGATGACTCGTCCAGCCCGGAACTTTCGATGCGCTTTTTCATACCCGCTCCTTGCGACCGACGATCATCGCCCACAACGTTTTTGGAACCAGTGCGACCATCACCAGATGCACCGCAACGAAAGCAACCAACAGCGACATTGCGAAGAAATGCACCCGTCGCGCGCCTTCGTAGCCCGCCAGCATTTCACGCAACAGCGGGAACTGGACGGACTTCCAAAGCACCAGCCCGGAGACCACCAACAGCGTGATGTCGACCATCACGAACAGGTAGGCCACCCGTTGCACCTGGTTGTAATGACTCAGGTCGGCATGGCTCAACCGCCCTCTCAATGCGGCCCACAGGTCATGCAGGACACCTTTGGGCGAGACGGGTAGAAAACGGCGTTTCAGACGACCGCTGAACAGGTTGATAGCGAGATAAATCAGGCCATTGATGGCCAGAAACCACATCGCCGCGAAGTGCCATTGCAGTGCACCGCCGAGCCAGCCGCCCAGCGTGATCGATTTGGGAAAGCTGAAGTCATAAATCGGCGAGGCGTTATAGATACGCCAACCGCTGGTGACCATGACCAGCACGGCCAGGGCGTTCAGCCAATGGGTCAGCCGCAACCAGCGAGGATGGCTATTGACAGTGGGTGAAGCAGATAGCTGCGACATGTCCGGCTCCCTGCAGTTGATCGTTGGAGCCGAGTATGGGAGCCGATAGATCGCCAAATCCTCACGTAACGTTAAATTAAACGTGATAACTCCCGACGCGTTGCAACACGCCTTGCTCTGCAATTGTGGTTAAAATGCCGCCCCCTCAAATTGCCGACCCTGCCCGATGAACTCAGACGTGCTTTCCACCCTCCACGCCCACCTGCTGACGGCCCTGGCAGCGGCCCCCGCAGAAACCCGCCGGCTGTTTCACGGCCGTGGCCGCTGCTGGCCGGGGCTGGAGCAGTTGACCGTCGACTGGCTACAGGGCGTGGTGCTGGTCGCGCTGTTCAAAGAGCCGGAAGCGTCGCAACTGGACGAGCTGAAACGAATGTTGATGCAAATCACGCAGTCAGCCGAGTGGACACAATCCGGGGCGCATACGTTGTTGCTGCAACATCGATACTTGCTGCAAAGCACCACCGAATGGTTGCTGGGCGAGGTGATCGATGAAATGACCATCACCGAGGGCGGCTTGCGTTACCGCGTGGACCTGGGCCGCAAACAGAATACCGGCCTGTTTCTCGACATGCGTTACGGCCGCGACTGGGTGCGGGCCAATGCCCAGGGCAAGCGCGTGTTGAACCTGTTTGCCTACACCTGCGGCTTCTCAGTCGCCGCCATAGAGGGTGGCGCCGAGCACGTGGTCAATCTGGACATGTCCAGCCCGGCCCTGAGCCGTGGGCGCGACAATCACCGACTCAACGGGCACGATGTGAGCCAGGTCAGTTTTCTCGGCCATGACTTGTTCAAGTCCTGGGGCAAGGTGATCGGCAAGGGGCCTTATGACTTGGTGATCATCGATCCGCCGTCCTTTCAGAAAGGCAGTTTTTTGCTGACCAAGGACTACCAGCGCGTGTTACGCCGGTTGCCGGAACTGCTCAGCCCTGAAGGTACGGTGCTGGCGTGTATGAACGACCCGGCGTTCGGGTCTGACTTCCTCATCGAGGGTGTCATGCGTGAAGCGCCGAGCCTGCACTTTGAACAGCGGCTGGAGAATCCGCCGGAGTTTCCGGATGCGGAGGTTGAATGCGGGTTGAAGGCGTTGGTGTTCAAGCTGGGGGATTGAGTCCGCTTTACCTGTGGGAGCGAGCCGGCTCCGGGCGGCTCGCTCCCACACTGATTACTCCTCCAACACCAGCAGCGGCGTGCCTTTCTTCACAATGTACGTCGCCAGCTCTGACGCCTTGCCGCCACCGACGTTCTTCGCCAGATGCGCCGTCCCCGCAGGGATATACAGCGAATCGCCAGCCTTGAGCGTGACCGGTGGGCGGCCTTCCAGCTGATACTCAAACGTCCCGTCGATGACGTAGGCGACTTCCACCCCTGGATGCGAATGTTTGGGCGAGACCACGCCCGCGTCGAAATCAACACGAACCTGGATGACCTCACGCTCAGCGACGTCCAGATCCTGGCGCACCAAGTCTGTACGATGAATGCCTGACTGCCAGTTTTTGCCAGGCTGCGTCTCGGAACCTGTCTCGCCAGCCTGCGTAAAGCCCGCAAAGGTAGCCAGTGTTACAGCGGCAAGGGCGATGCCGAGCCGGCCAGCGGTGTGACGGGAAGTGATACGGGACATCGCAATTCTCCAATGATTGCCGCCAATGCGGTGAGCCCATTTGAAGGGTGCGGTGTATCTCGCTTGTGTCGCCCAAGCCATGGTTTTGTATGCGCAGTTGGCTGTCGGCACCGCAGATACGTTGCGATACAAGCACCCGCCGGAGAGGACCGACTATCCGAAGAAATGTCCGCTGTCACCGGACAGCTAAAATTGAGTGGGGATCACTTCAATGCGTCCTTACAAGCGGGAGTTTCACGATGAAAATCGTATCTTCGCTGGCGTCGGTGGTGGTGGCGGTCGGGTGGCTCTGCGGGTGTTCGACGGTGCCTGACAGTCAGATCACCAACGTTCCCCTGCACGCTACGCCCGTCAATGCCGGGAGTATCGCCCTGCCCATCATGATGCCCAAAGGCAATACGACCGAGTTCTGGTTTGCCGTCAGCGGTGAAACCATGGGCAGCGCATCGCCCGGTCGTTTGTCGGCTTACATCTATCCCGGAAGCTGCGCCAATTTAGGTTCGAAACCGGCCTATGACATGAACGACGGACCGAATGCGCGGTTCTATTCATCGACATCGATGCAGTACTTCTGGAAAAGTGCGCCGGTGTCTGTCGAGACACTTCGAGCCGGCGGTTATGCCTTGGTGGTGCGTGAAAACCCGGCCGATGGTAATCAAAACATTTTCTGCGGCAATCTAGGCTGAAGCCGTTGGACTTCCCTGCGTTCCCGCCTGTTGTGCGGGAACGTTTTTTTCAGCATTTGCCACGTGTGCTGTCACTGGTCCTGAGCCATAACCGGGTCCGCCCCGCGACCACCCTTGAAGGCGTCACGCCGTGCTTTTCGTTCCGCAGCATAGGCTTCGCTGGGCGTGCTGATCAGCTCCCCGCGATGCAGCGGTTCGCCACAATGCGCGCACAACGGCCCCAGCCCGGCGGGCTGGCGACAGGTGGTGTGGGTGTAAACGACCGCCAACCCCTCCTCCTCTGACTTGCACCAGGTTTCCCCCCAGGCGCGCAACGCCAGCACCACGGAATAGAAAGCATCGCCTTTGGGCGTGAGGTGGTACTCGTAGCGCTTCGGCCGCTCGCTGTAAGGGCGGCGGACGACCAACCCGTCAGCCTCCAGACGCTTGAGGCGGGTGGCGATCATTTGCGGGGTCCCGGCGGTCTGCGCCTGGATCTCGTCGAACCGATGGCTGCCCATGAACAACTCGCGCAATACCAGAACCGTCCAGCGGTCACCGACGACGGCCTCAGCCCGTGAAATCGGGCACAGGGTTTCGGGAACAGGTGTATTTACCGACATGCGGTCTTGCCTCATCTACATTTACTATGATTATCATATCAACATGATGCACCGGCAAGCCCAGGGCATCGGTCACTCAACATTCCTGGAGAACACAGCCATGTCAGAAGCGCTCTATCCCCTTGGCAGAACCGCTTATCTGTTGGTCGATCCTTACAACGATTTCCTTTCCGAAGGCGGAAAAATCTATCCGCTTATCGAACCAATCGCCGCGCAAGTCGGCCTGCTCGACAACTTGCGCGCACTCGACCGCACCGTTCGCGCCCTCGACATTCCGGTGGTCATCGTACCGCACCGCCGCTGGGAACAAGGCGACTATGAGAACTGGGATCACCCAAGCCCCACCCAATGCAAGGTCATGCACATGCATCACTTTGCTCGAGGGGAATGGGGCGGCGACTGGCACCCGGATTTCGCGCCAAAGGACGGCGATATCGTCGTTCAGGAACATTGGGGATCGAGCGGTTTTGCCAACACTGACCTTGATTTTCGTCTCAAGCAGAAAGGCATCACCCACGTGATCATCGTTGGCCTGCTGGCCAATACCTGCATCGAGGCCACCGCCCGATACGCGGTGGAACTGGGCTATCACGTGACACTGGTGCGCGACGCAACGGCCGCCTTCAAGCCAGAAATGATGCACGCGGCGCATGAACTGAACGGCCCGACGTTCGCCCACGCGATCGTGACCACGCCAGAACTCATCGCCACCTTGACCCGAGGTGAGCGCCCATGACATTGACAGGCAAACTCATGATCGGCGCCGCGATGTCCCCGGAATTGAAGGGACGATGAAGGCGCTCAACCCTGCCACCAACCAATTGATCGAACCGGACTTCGCCCTGGGTGGCGTGGCCGACGTCGACCGGGCCGCAACCCTCACCGATGAAGCGTTCGATGTTTACAGCCATACCTCGCTCGCCCGGCGCGCAGCGTTCCTCGACAGTAATGCCGACAATCTGGATGAAGTCCGCCAGGCGCTGGCGGCCAGAGCCGCTGACGTTCACCGGTTCGGAACGTGGCGGTATGGCGGTATGGCGCTGTTTCGCCGTGCGCAACTGCGCCCCGAGCCAATCCCCGTGTTCACCGAAATGACCAGCGTCAACCCCACGTTCATCTTGCCCCATGCACAGGCGGCGAAAGGCGCGCAGATCGGTGACGGCTTTATCGAGCGCATGCTGGTCAACGTCGGGCAAGCCTGCCTCAAACCCGCGCTGCTGATCGCCATTGAAGGGCCCGGTTTTGAGGCGATGCGCGCCGCGATGGTCAAACGCTTCAACGAAGCCTTAGCGCGGCCGATGCTGACGCCGGGCATTCACACGTCGTATGTGAACGGTCTCGACTTGATGGAGAACACGGGGGCACGGCGCATTGCCGAGGGCTCGGCGGCCAGTGCAGTGCTGGAGGGTGTATCCGCGTTGCTGGAAGTCGACGGCGCGCAGTTCCTGACCGAAACACTACTGGCCGAAGAGGTATTCGGCCCGTCAGCGCTGCTGGTGAAGGTCAAGGATGAGGCTGAAATGCTCGCCGTTGCACGCTCGCTGCGTAGCCAACTGGCGGCGGCCATGCACCTTGAGGACGATGATTTTCCCTTGGCACGGCGCTTGTTACCCGTGCTGGAACGACGCACCGGGCGCATTGTCATCAACGCCTTCGCGCATCCGCAGGAAGTGACCTTTGCCACCGTTCACGGCGGGCCGTTTCCGGCCACGTCGGACAGCCGCTTCACGTCGGTCGGCATGACCTCGATCGAACGTTTCTTGCGCCCGGTGGCTTACCAGGGTTTTCCGCAAGCGTTGCTGCCTGACGTGCTGCAAGACGCAAACCCGCTGGAGTTGCCTCGCCTCATTGACGGTGTTTAGAAAAGGGGGGCGGGATTCAATGCCTGGACATCAAGCCATGCAGGACCCCGAACCTCAAACCCGCCTCCGAAGGCGTCATCTGCAAGATCCCGAAGACCTTGAACGCCGCCAGCATCACCACCAGCCCACCCGGCAAGGTGCTCAAGCGATGGTTTTGCAGACCGGCCAGTTTGAGCTGTTTGACATGCCCCACTTCCAGCAATCGCAACGACAGGCGCAGCAGACCGCTGTAGGTGATACCGCTTTCGCCGTCGTCGTTCATCCCGTTGGCCTTGAGCACCTTGGCGAGCATCCGTGCCGTCCCCGAAGAACCGATGGCCTGATGCCAACCCAATGCCCGGTAACGCCGCGCCACCGTTTCAAATTGCAGCGTGGCCACACGCTCCGCCTCCAGCAACGCCGGGGCGGTGATGCAGCCACCGGAAAAGTACCGCGCGCCAAAAGTACCGCTGCCAATGGCAATGCTTTCGGTCGACAGCGGTTGAGCGCCCTGCCCCAGAATCAACTCGGTGGACCCGCCACCGATGTCCACGACCAGTCGCATGCTCTGAGGACTGGGGATCGAATGGGTAACACCGGCGTACACCAGTTGCGCCTCTTCGTGCCCGGAAATGACGTCAATCCGAAACCCGAGGTGGCGCTCGGCGCTGGCCAGGAACAGCTGCGCATTGTCGGCCTCGCGCACAGCACTGGTCGCCACCGCCCGCACCCGGCCGGCTTCAAAGCCGCGTAATTTTTTACCAAATCGCGAAAGCGCCTGCCATCCACGATCCAGCGCCATTTCGTCCAGTGCGCCACCCTGAAAACCTTCCGACAAACGGACAGGTTCACGCAGGGTTTTCACCTCGTGGATCATCCATTTCTGGTTCCGCTTGACCGACTGGCCAATCATCATGCGAAACGCATTGGAGCCCAGATCAATGGCTGCAAACAGGGAGGAGCCTCCTTTCATAGCGGGGATTCCTGGCAATTTCATCGGCCCGCGGAGGGAGTTCCGCGAAGCGTTCAAGACGGTTTGCGAGGATCCTGCCATGGGTTAGGTGACACCAAGATGACACCGCCCTTTTTCTACACACTGGAGGACAGCAACGAACCTGCGCAGCGCTCCCGGTTCACGAAAGCGCTGCTTACAGAGGTGCCCGGGTCATTTGTCGTCCGGTTTGGTTGACGATTGAGGCCGATGTTCGGCGCTTTCTTCGGCGTTGGGTGGTTCGGGATAACTGCCTGGCATGAACACGTGAGTCAGCAATTCCCTGGCATCGACGTCGACAACGCCCTGAACTGAACGGGTCACTGCAACAACCTGCTCACATTGCCGATGGGTGTTGACCCGGCCACTCAACGCTACCGTGCCGGCATGGGTCTTGACGTGAATGTGCATGGCAAGGGTGGGCTCGGCCATGGCCAGGGCCGACTTCACTCGGGTCGTCAGCCATGTATCGTGAGCGACCGCTTCCAATTGATGAGAATACTGCTCGAAGGAACGAAGTTTCATGGTGTATCCCTCTTTCAGAACGAAGGAGCAAACACCTTAATTATAGTGCGCCCCTCGCCTGCGGTCGGGATGCCTAGGGAAGCACCGAAAAAGTCCTCAGATGTGCAGAAATACAGCCTCACCACCTGACCCGAGCCCTTCATGAGCCAGATGACCTTTTCCGACGTCGAATACGCCGGCAAAACGTAAGCAATTTCGCCGCGAACGGGGCGTTTCGCGAGAATATAGCGCCGATCGCCACGATCTTTTTCAACTTGCCGCGCGGTTGCAGCAAGTTGATCGGAGCTTCCCTAAGACTGGCTTATGGCAGGTCACCGATTTTTTGAACACCCATTGATTGGAGTATCAAAAAATCGGTGGCTACTTCAGGCCTTCTTTACGTCATATAGAACGCTAGTGTCGAAAGCAATAAAGATTGATGAATGATAAATCTGTCTGCTGCGGAAAAACTCCGACGTCTGGCGCGTAGCTGTTAGTTGTATCTGCGTCGGTGAGGCGAGAAAGCTGGGCTTGCGGAGGTAGTCATTATCGACTACTAAATCAGACTGTTGATTGTAAAGTTTTAGAGATAAAGTGTCTAAGGAGCAAAAGGGTGACTCGAAAAATTTATCTAAGTTTAATTTGCTTGCTGACGCAGATTAAAAACTTCCATCAGCTTGTAATTGCATAGTCATTGAACACAACAAAATTGATTGCGCCCAGGAGGCACAGGTCTGCTTGGTTTTACGTGCAAGTCATTCCTCAGATGATACATGCCGGGTGAATAGATGTTGTGATCGGATTGCCTTGCTTGAGTTGCGGAAGATGAAAACGCCACGCTTAAAGAGGTCATGGTGCATGACCACTCCCACCTGAGGATTTAACCATGAGTACTGTTTCCAACCAGGCCACCGCCGAGCTCTGCCACAGCACCCCCATGGTGAAGATCATGGACAACCGTGGATTGTCCGTGCGCACGCTGGAGTTCAATCGCAACCTCGCCGGTGAAGCGGTTCGTACGCTGATTGCCCGGCAAAGCTACACCGACACCGGACAGCCGTTGAGTCGCGTCGATGCACGGTTGTTTGCAGCGCAGGCAGGCAATCCGGACGCGGTGCCCAACTTCCGTTATCACTGCTCGTTGTCCGGCCAAGTGCTGCGGAGCCAGAGCCAGGATGCGGGCAATCTGGTGACGCTGTTGGACATCGCCGCCGGCCCGTTCTGGCAGCAAGGCAGCCGGGGTTAGACCACGCGCTTCGACTATGACGCGCTGCACCGCCTGACCACGATGCATGAGCGCGACACGGTAGCGGGGCCGGAGCGGATCAGTGAGCGGCATGTCTATGGCGAGGCACTGGCAGTGGCCGCCGCGAGTAACTGCCGGGGGCAGCGAGTCCGGCGTTATGACACCGCTGGGCTCATTGAAGCGCCCCGCTATACCCTGAGCGGGCAAGCGCTGCACAGCGTGCGCCAGTTTTTACTGGACCCGCTAACGCAGAGTGACTGGCAAGGAGAGCAAGCCCAGTGGCAGGCGTTGCTGGAGGCCGAGCGCTATGTCAGTCACCTGAGCTACAACGCTCAGGGTGCGGTGCTGCGCAGTGTCGATGCCCGCGGCAATCAACAACGCCAGACCCTCGATGTGGCGGGACAGTTGGCCAGCAGTGCCTTGCGCTTGACCGATGACAATGCGGAGCGTCCGATTCTGGCCGCGATCAGCTACAGCGCCGCCGGCCAGGTGTTGCAGGAGCGGGCGTTCAACGGTGTGCTCACAGAGTACACCTACGAGCCGCAAACCCGACGCCTGAGCCGGCTGCAGACGACACGTCCAGCGAAGAGCGGGCGCAAGGCGCTTCTGCAGGACCTCAATTATCGCTATGACCCGGTGGGCAACATCCTGTCGATCCGTGACGAGGCGATCGAAACCCGCTATCACAACAACCAGCGCATCGAGCCGGTGAACACCTACAGTTACGACGCCCAGTATCAGCTGTTGCGTGCCACGGGCCGGGAGAATGCCAACGCCGGCCAACAGGGGCCGGGTCTGCCGACCCCTGTGGTGCCAATTGCGACGGATCCGAATCAGTTCAGCCAATATACGCGGCTGTACCGCTATGACGAGGGCGGCAACCTGACGCAAATGCAACATCAGGGTCGCCAGCATTACACCTTGGAGATGCTGGTCTCGCCTAGCTCCAATCGTGCGCTGCGCCAGACAGGGCAGCTGCTGCCGGCACAGGTCGAAGGGTATTTCGACGCCGGCGGCAATTTGAAGGCGCTGGCGCCCGGGCAACCGATGAACTGGGACGGACGCAATCAATTGCAGCGGGTTTCCCAGGTGGTGCGACCCGTCAGTGATGACGATGCCGAGTACTACCAATACGACGGCGACGGCACCCGCGTGAGTAAAACCACTGACACCCATACCGACCCGCTGCTGCGCCGTGCCCAGGTGCGCTATTTGCCGGGGCTGGAACTGCGCCGGACCCAGCGCCTGCAAGGCAGCAGCCCCCACACCGAGGAGGAGTTGCACGTGATCAAGGTCGGTGGGGCCGGCCGTCAGCAGGTGCGGGTGCTGCACTGGGAAACGGGCCAGCCGGCTGACATCCCGAATAACCAACTGCGAGGCAGCCTGGACAACCAGCTGGGTTCGAGTCTGCTGGAACTGGATCAGCAGGCCGACATCCTGACGCTGGAAGAGTATTACCCCTACGGTGGCACGGCGGTGTGGTCGGGTAAAAATGCCAGTGAAACGCACTACAAGTTTGCGCGCTATTCAGGCAAGGAGCGTGATGCGACGGGGTTGTATTACTACGGTTTCCGTTATTACGCGGCTTGGTTGGGACGTTGGTTGAATCCGGACCCGGCGGCCACGGTGGATGGGTTGAATTTGTTCAGGATGGTGAACAATAATCCAGTCAGGAATACAGACATCGCTGGCCTTTTGACAGAAGATCAAGCGGCTCGCACGTTGCAAGGATTCTTTAGGAACATTAGCAATGGCACCTACAAAAGAGATAAAAGCCTTCAAACAGATGACGCCTTCAAGACGCTTTACTCAGGGAAAAGCGACGCATCGACAAATCAACTCCAAGGTGCAGGCAGCACAATCTCATACTTAAGTAGTAAACTTTCTTCTCAAAAAATCTCATCTCCTGAAACTTTGAAAAGCGGGCCTCCTCACCCCATCACCGAAGCAAGCTCACCCAAAAAGACGGAGAGAAGCAGCACAACAAAACACTTAAAAGAACGCGCTGTAGAAATGGGTGAAGCAGTGACCGCGATGGACAACAGCACAATTTTATCAACCAGAGGCTTGGGAGATTGCTCAGCGCTGGCAACACTATCAAATTGGGATGGAGAGATTTACAGAAATCGCTCACTGATGCATCTAAAAGGAAGCTATCTAGCTAGCGGACTTTCAGAAAAGAATGCCTTCAAGCAAATATCAACCATCAAAAAAACACTGAACCCGGGCAGCAAAATAATGTGGATTGGGGGATTAAGCTCTCAAAGCGACATCGGAATCGAGATATCGTTGACCCAAAATGACGAAGCCGGCAACCAGCCACTAGTCGACTTAATTAAAGTCGAGGGAACCTCAACAATATTAATAGGTTCTTCCAGCATTAAAATCATGCCTAATGGAGAGTTCGAGTTTCAAAAAGCAGGAGGGCGAGGAGTGCTCGATAACGAGTTGCTCACAAGCATACTCAATCCAGATCTTGATGACTAACTAATCCGCCTGGCAACTTCATACTTCGCAGGCAAGTTATGTCGTTGCCAAAAAAAAGACTTCTCCCCTGAGATCGTCGCCCAGCTAAAAACACCTATGGAAAGTCTGAAGTATCCACCGATTTTTGAACGCTGCACCTACTCCAGGCTGAGTAAGCGCAGTGTGCTTTATAAGGCCAAGCGCAAAATCGAGTACCTCAAAGCCCGGACGCGGGCCACGGTTGAACATCCATTTCGGATGATCAAGCGTCAGTTTGGTTATGTGAAAGTACGTTTCCGCGGACTGATGAAGAACACCGCTCAGCTGACCACGCTGTTCGCTCTATCAAACCTGGGAATGACTGAAAACAGCTGATAGGTATGGGCGAGTTAGGCATGTAACACGGAGAAATGGGCTGACAAGACCGACAAGGCGGTGCACACGGGAAGTTTCGCGAGAATATGGCGCCGAACGCCACGATCTTTTTCAACTTGCCGCGGGGTTGCAGCAAATTGATCGGAGCTTCCCTAGACGTTCGAGCGCAAGAGACATGAAGCGATTTCACCATGCAGGGGCGGCCAGAAAATGTATCGGAAAATACAGGCAGCGTCATCAACCGGACCACGCTGGCAACTCCTTTTTACAGAGCCTGTTATAGGCAGTCTAATTTCATACTTCTGCTTTCGGTTTTAACAACGACCCGTTACAACTAACACGCCTTTGATTGAAGTTATTTCAACCCCCTCTATTAATTTTGATCTACGCCAAAGACAAGCCCACCCATGGAGACGTGACATGAAGAATAAAAAAGAATTACTGGCTCAAAAACTTGACGTACATCCAAAAGACTTGAATGACGATGGATCAATAATCCCCTATGTCTTTCCTGTTCTTGAAAATGTGTACTCAAGCGATGAATTAAATCAAGAGTTCCCAACCCTGGCTGATATTCTACCTGGTGATACTGGGCCTGCTGATGCCAGCACATTCATCGAAAGCAAGGCAGGATGGTGTCCTGGAGGAAGTTGGGACGGTGGTGTATGCAGGCCGTTCAACAATGCGTATCGAAGTAGCTGGATGGGATACTATCAAACGGTAAGGAACAGCAAGATTCAAGACACCATTCTTCCGGGAACCCATAATTCTGGCTACGACAAACAGGCGCAGCACCAAAGCAATTGGGAAACCTGCCAGGATGTCTCTCCACACGTTCAGCTTCAGTGTGGCATCAGGGCACTGGATTTACGGGTCCAATTTTATTCTGGCTATGGTTATTCAGATCCGCGGACTTTCCAGATTTTCCATGGAGGGAACAGCGGTCGCACCATCGTGGGTGATATTATCCCTGCGGCAATAAATCTTTACTCGGCCGCAGATAAAGAGATCGTCATTTTAGATTTTCACCAATTTAAAAACTTTACTGACGCAGCGCATCACGAACTGGCCCGCGTTTTGAAAGCATGGTTCGGAGATAAAATAATCAGTCCGGCTTATAACAACCTGATTGTTGGTCAACTTTGGCAGCTGAGAAAAAACGTTGTCATTGCTTATAACGCCTGGCCTCGGGACGCGCTATTCTGGAACGGGGTCAATCAGCGATGGATTGGATATAACACCCCTTCGAGCGGTGAGCTAAAAGCCTTCGTAGACAAAGTAGGTGCGGAGACCAAACCGGCGAACGAGTTGCGATCCATTCAAGCCGCCAAATATGTCTTGCCTTTTCATGTGCCTGACGACATGTCGGGTGATGTGATGAGTTGGTTTTCGTCTAGCGATGCAAACAGCCCCATCCAAAAGTACTACATCGTTAATACGGACTGGTCACTACGCCACCGGTTTGTTGATAATTGCATCCATGCGAATCAGTTCAGAAATCCAGGTTTGGAGTTGTATACCTCTAATAATGGTCGTTTGAATATCTCTGCTCAAACTCATATCAGTCATGAAATCGATGACACCTGTTGGACTCCGGTTGTCGCCTTGCCGCCACCCGACTCGACAATCATCGAGGGCCAGATAGTCGTTGTTTCATCCAATTCAACATTGGGATGGGAATTGACGCTGGATGACTGTATCTCTCCCGACTTGAAGTCTATTTCCATGGCGCGCGATGACGTCATTGTTTTTGTTTCTGTGCAAACTGATGAGGGTAGCAAGTGGGATATTCTTAGCGACGTACAGTCACCCAATAACCGCTGATCCAACCCCAATTCAATCCACCCCTTAACCCCTGTGTGAGCGAACAAGCTCGCTCACACAGGGGTTGTATCACTGTGTGTACAGACCCACCCCTGACACACCCTGCCCATAAAACCCGCCCGCAACGACACATCGCAGATACACCTGCTTGATGAACTACACCTGTCGATTGGCCAAGCCGATCAAAGCGTTCAACTCACTCAATGCACGGAGTATCACCATGTTCAAACTCTCAACGTCCTCCCTGACCCTCGGCCTGCTCATCGCCGGTGGCCTGGCCCTGTCGAACGTCGCTTCGGCCTCCGAATCCGAAGCGTTCAGCATGAAACAACTGGCCCACGGCTACAGCCAGGTCCAGGCCGACACGGCGGAAAAACCCGCCGAAGGCAAATGTGGCGAAGGCAAGTGCGGCGCCAGCGAGTAACCCCCCGTGCGCGGGGCACACGATGTCCCGCACTCCTGACCTGATGGAGATCCAGCTCATGAACACTTCAATCTCATCGGCCGTCAAAGGCCTGCACCTGAACCTCGACCGTGCCGGTAGCTGGCTCGCGCCCCTGACCTTGCGGTTGTTCATCGCCTGGGAATTTTTTGAGTCGGGCCTGGAAAAATGGAACGGCGACAACTGGTTTGCCGACATCCAGGACCGCTTCCCGTTTCCGTTCGACCACGTACCGGCGACGCTGAACTGGGAACTGTCGATGTGGGCCGAGCTGATTTGTGCGCTCGCGATCCTGGTAGGTCTTGGCACGCGAGTCTCGGCGATCATTCTGATCGTGGTCACAGTTGTCGCCACCGCCGCCGTTCACTGGCCGGCCGATTGGTCTACATTAAGTGAGCTTGCCCAAGGTTACGCCATCAGTAACAAGGGTCACGGCAACTTCAAACTGCCACTGATCTACCTCGCCGCCCTGCTGCCGTTGTTGCTCTCGGGTGCCGGCAAGTTGAGTCTCGATAGGCTGCTGGCGCGATTTTTCTGGCGCCGTCACAATCGTTGAGATGCTACCGTGGCAAGCTTCACTCTTCACCTCACTTGCGTAGACAGGAGCCACCATGAGCGTGACCACCCAATGGATCGAGATCGACGGCGACGAAGGTACATTCGGCGCTTACCTGGCCATTCCGCATACCCAACGAGGCCCGGGGATCGTCTTGATCCAGGAGATCTTCGGAGTCAACGAGCACATCCGCTCGGTCGCCGAGCAATACGCCGCTGATGGGTATCTGGTGATCGTGCCAGACCTGTTCTGGCGCAGCGGCCACCGCATCGAACTGACCTACGACGAAGCCGGCTGGAAACGCGCCGTCGAGTTGATGAACGCCACCGACATCACCAAGGCGCAGGCCGACATCAAACTGGCCATCGACACCCTCGATGCCCAGCCGGGGCTGGATGGCGGCATCGCTTCCATCGGTTACTGCTTTGGCGGCCTGCTGTCGTACCTCACCGCCACCAACGGGCTGGTGGATGTGGCGGTCGCCTACTACGGCGGCGGCATCCAGAATCACCTCGACCGCGCCGATGACATCCAGGTGCCGCTGTTGATGCACTTCGGTGAGCAGGACAGCCACATTTCGCTGGAAGCCGTGGAGAAAATCGCCGAACGCTTCGACACTAACGACAATGTGGAAATTGTCGTGTACCCAGAAGCCGAACATGGCTTCAACTGCTCGCACCGCGACAGCTACAACCAGCGCGCAGCGGCTGAGGCGCATGGCAATACGTTGATCTTTTTGGGTCAGGAACTGTAAAACCGCCCTTCATGGAAAAGGCCCCTTCATCGGTTGATGAAGGGGCCTTTTTGTTGGGCGCGTTTTACCTGATCACAGTTCTTCCGCCTGAGCAGCGACGGCCAACGTCGGCTGAACATTGCGCTCATGAACATGGCGATGGGGCGTGCGGTCGATGTTCAAACTCAGAATCTCCGGACGGCTGTAATGGCCACGGCCGTCCATTTGACGTTTACGGATCTCGATCTGGAACAGGTCGATGTCAGCAATCACCTCGCCTTCGCCTTCGGTCAGCGCGCCGACGACTTCACCTTGCGGGTCGATGATCGCGGTGTAGCAACCGCCGGAGATCGGACCGATCTCACAACCGGTGTCGGCCATGATTTGCGCTTGCTGTTCCGGGTACAACCAGGCGGTCGAGTTGACCACGAAGCACGCAGATTCCAGGGCATGCATGCGGATGCTGACTTCCATCTGCCGAGTGAACAGCTCACCAGCGAACGAACCGGGGTACATCGAGGCGTGAATCTGTTCGCCGTCTTCGATCAAGGCATACCGGGCCAGCGGGTTGTAATGTTCCCAGCAAGCCAGTTGACCAATGCGCCCTACCGCGCTGTCGGTGGCGCGCAGGCCGGAGCCATCGCCCATGCCCCAAATCATGCGTTCGTGATAGGTCGGTGAAATCTTGCGACGCGCTTGAATCAGCGTGCCGTCCGCATCAAACAACAGCTGCGTGTTGTACAGGGTGCTGCCATCGCGCTCGTTGACGCCGATAGACACCACCATGTTGGCTTCCTTGGCGGCTTTGCCGATTTCATCGGTAGTCGCCGAAGGCACCACCACGGCCTGATCCAGCAACTTGTAGTGCTCGGACCCCATTTTGAAAGGCGACTGCACAAAGGAAAAATACGGGTAGTACGGCACGATGGTTTCCGGGAAAACGGCAAACTGCACGCCCTTCTCGCCGAGTTCGCGAATCTTGTTGACGACCTTTTCTACCGTGCCTTCACGGCTGTAGAGCACGGGTGCGATTTGGACGGCAGCGGCTTTGACGATGGGCATGGCGGTGATCTCACTGAGGGATTGGGCTTCAACGAAATCAAGATTACGACAATCATATTTTGTCTTAAATGCCGAATACACCACCTTTCAGGACATGCCGGACATTAAGCGCGATTAGCGCGCTGAATCACCTGCGGCGGTTGCCCGAACGCACGGATAAAGGCACGGCGCATGCGCTCCCGGTCGCCAAAACCGGTTTCGGTCGCCACCACATCGATAGCATGTCGACCGGTTTCCATCATCAGCCGTGCGGCTTCCACGCGCAGGTTTTCGATGGCTTTGGCCGGCGATTGACCGGTTTCGGCGTGGAACACCCGACTGAATTGCCGGGGACTCAGATTGACCGCGCTGGCCAACTCTTCCACCGACAACGAGGATTTCAGGTGTTGCTTGGCATAGGTCAACGCCGCCTGGATACGGTCAGTCTTCGGCTCGAGTTCCAGCATCACCGAAAACTGCGATTGGCCACCCGCGCGGCGGTGATACACCACCAGTTGCCGGGCCACCGTGCGCGCCACGTCGGCACCGAGGTCCTTTTCCACCAGCGCCAGGGCCAGGTCGACACACGCGCTCATGCCAGCGGCGGTCCAGATATTGCCGTCGTTGATGAAGATGCGGTCCTCTTCGACCAGCACCTTTGGATACGCTCGCTGCAAGGCTGGCGCATGACACCAGTGAGTGGTCGCCCGTCGACCATCCAGCAAACCCGCTTCGGCCAGTGCCATCGCCCCGGTACAGATCGAACCCAAACGCCGGGTGGACGCGCTGGCACGGCGCAAAAACGCAACCATGCCCGGCGACGTTGGCCGGACCAGATTGTCGCCCATCACCAGCAGCGTATCGAACGCGCGCTGAGCGAATGCACGAGTTTCCACACCAAAACCGGCGGAGGTCTGCACCATGCCGCCCTGCTCGGACAGCAGCGAAAGGCTGTACACCGGCTCGTCGGCGCTGTTGTTGGCCAACTCGAAGGTAGCGCACATGGCGAGGCCGAGAACCTGGAAGCCGGGGTAAACGATGAGTCCGATGTTGAGCACGGCAGTTGTCCGTAAACGTGGCATGACAAGTTTCAAGCCATTTGAGCAGGACTCTACTCTGTCGTGAACTGCACCGGGCAAAAAATCACGCGTGCTGCGGTCGTTCACCGGTAATGAAAAAAGGCACCCGGATGGACTAATGGACTTCCCCTGGTTCCGGCGTTTTAATCTCAGCGGACTTCAAAGCACAACAAGGGATCACCATGCTCGATATACCCATGCAGGACAGCGCCGCCCCGGAGGGCGTGTGTTACGGCTGCGGCAGCCGCAACCCTCACGGGCTACACGTCAAAAGCCACTGGCATGCCGATGGCATCCACGTCGTGGCCGAGCATCTGCCCGACGCCAAATACTGCGGCTGGCCGGATCTGGTGTACGGCGGCTTGATTGCGATGTTGGTGGATTGCCACTCGAACTGGACCGCCATGGCTTACCACTACCGGGCAGAAAACCGCGAGCCGGGATCACTGCCGCGCATCGACTGCGTCACCGGCAACCTGGGCATCAAGTTCATCAAACCGACGCCGATGGGCGTTGCGCTGACCTTGCGCGCCAAGGTCGAGGGCGATGTCGGGCGCAAGAGCCGGGTCATCTGCGAGGTGTACGCCGACGGCGCGCTCACGGCAGTGGGAGACTCAGTGTTTGTTCGGGTCGATACCGGGCAACTGGCCGCTGCTGCGCATGGTCGTGAAGTGTAAGGGTTTTACAACTGCGGGTTGGGCGGCCTACTTCGCCGACCCATCGTGCGGCTTGTAGAACACAAACAAGCCGATACTCGCCGTTTTGATGTACTTCTTGGCCCAGACCGGCTTCACCGTCTTGTCATGGAAGTACATCGCACCGCCAGTGCGATCCGGCAGCTGCTTGTTCAGCGCCTTGCGCGCGATTTCCTTGGCCAGCGCATATTGGGTTTCTTCCTGGACCGTGTCCGCGCGCCCGTCGCACCACCAGGAAAACTGGCAGCTTTTGGTTTCGGAGCCTTGCTTGACCACCCCGCACACGGTATCGGGAAAACCTTCGTGGCCGAGACGGTTCATCACCACGTTGGCCACCGCTTCCATATCCGCCACGTCCTTGCCTTTGGCTTCCCAGTAAATGGAGCGGGCCATGCAGGTGATCGCATCGTCCAGCGGGGACTTGCCGGCCGGGTCGACAGCCTGGACTTCGGACGGGGTGATGGCCTGGGACTTGGGCACCGAGACGTTGCTGCCCTTCTCGGCTGCCTTCTGTTCAAGCACCTGTGCCTTGTCTTCCGCCACGTCCTTTTTTTGTTGTTGATCGTCCGCAATGGCCTGACCGGCGAGCAGTGAAACGGCGAGAGCCGCGGCGATCCATTTAACTGACATGGCGCAAACACTCTGGGAGGCATCGGCTTAGTGTAGTAGCCAAATCATGTCAGCTACTGAATCACAAACTGCAAAAAGCCATTGCCTTATACGGGGGGAGTTCGCGCATCATGGGCGCAGTCCGTCCAAGGGGGTTTTCATGCACGTCTTATCATCCGCTATGCGCTTAGCAGGGTTGTCGCTGGGTCTGGTGCTTGCCACTACGGCCATGGCGTCCGAAGAAACGCAGCTGACCGACTCGATCAACGCCTTTCGCAGCCTGGCGCAGCGTTGCGCCGGTCAGGTCTCGCCGGAGTTGCCACCGCTGAACAGCGATCCGCGTCTGGTATTGCCAGCCAGCGGACCGGTCGACTTGCAGCAGGCCATGGTGCGTGCGTCGTATCCGATGTTCAATGTGCAAGCGATTACCCTGACCGGCCCGCGTGATGCGCAAGCGGCGATGATGGCGGTGCAGGAAAGCTTCTGCCAGGTCGTGCTGGACCCTAAATTCATCGACATCGGTGTCAGCCGCCAAGGCAGCGATTGGCGTATTGTGCTCGCCCGTCCCCTGTTGCCCGCGCGCCAGGGCGATGCCGCCGCCGAAGGCCAGAAGCTGTTGGTCGAGCTCAACGCCGCACGCACCCAACCCCGCCAGTGCGGCGGCCAAGCATTTGCCGCGACCACACCGTTGGCCTGGAACACCCTATTGGCGTCGGCCGCCGAAACCCACTCCAGGGCCATGGCCAACGGCAACTTCTTTGATCACAAGGACCGCGACGGTCGCACGCCGGGTGACCGCGCGGAACTGGCGGGTTACAACTTTCAGCAGATCGGCGAGAACATTGCCGCCGGGCAAGACACCGTGCGCAAGGTGGTTGACGGCTGGCTGGCCAGCCCCGGTCATTGCGCCAACCTGATGAATCCACAGTTCCATGAGCTCGGCGCAGCTTACGCGGTGGATCCGAAGAGCGATGCGGGGATCTACTGGACGGCCATGTTCGGTACGCAATAGGCGTGATGGTCAGAGCGGTGATGCGCCGCTCTTACAACGTTTGCTGACTGTTGCCGACGGTTTTGGCTTTTTCGATGGCCCAGTCCATCGCCGCCTCCATGTCCAGCAGGTGCGGGGACGGATGGTGGTCCTCTTCAATCACAGAGCCGTCCGGCCGGTACACACCGATCAGCATTTTCAAGGAGCCGTCTTTCAGTATTTCGGCTGTGACCTTGATCGAGCATCCGTTGGAAAGCGTCTCCTTGTGTTCCTCATGGCGTTCAGTCATCGCTGTCTCCCTCTCGTGGTGAATGGATCGGGTCAGTCATCCTTTCTGAGCGTAGTAGAAGTTCGCCCGGGATCATTGCCCGACACGGCACCTTTCAACGGTGACGAACCTCCCCGAGTCAGCGGCGTAATGCCACCTATACTCCTTTCCACCAACCCCGCCCGGGGCCTGCACTACCGACAATAAAAAGCAGAGGTGGAACATGGTTTGGCAGCAAGTCTACGATCCCTTCGGTAATCCGGTCATTTCAACCCTCATGGCCGCCGTGCCGGTGGTGGTGATGCTGGCCTCCCTGGCGTTTTTCCACATCAAGGCGCACATTGCGGCGTTGCTCGCACTGGCGTCTGCCTTGCTGATCGCGATCCTTGCTTTCGGCATGCCGGCGAACATGGCCGGCTCGGCGGCGTTATTCGGCGCTGCCAACGGCTTGCTGCCGATTGGCTGGATCGTACTCAACATCATCTTCCTGCACCGACTGACTACCGAGAACGGCTCGTTCAAAGTGTTACAGGATTCCCTGGCGCGCATCACCGACGACCGACGCCTGCAATTGCTGCTGATCGCCTTCTGCTTCGGTGCGTTTTTTGAAGGCGCGGCCGGCTTCGGCACGCCGGTGGCGGTGACCGGTGCGATCCTGATCGGGCTCGGCTTTTCGCCTCTGGCCGCCTCCGGCCTGGCCTTGATCGCCAATACCGCGCCTGTTGCGTTCGGCGCGCTGGGCACACCGATCATTACCCTGGCCAAAGTGACCGGGCTGGATGAAATGGAGCTGTCGATGATGGTTGGTCGCCAGCTGCCCTTCTTCTCGGTACTCGTGCCGTTCTGGTTGATCTGGGCCTTCGCCGGCTGGCGCAAAATGCTGGAAATCTGGCCGGCGATCCTCGTGGCCGGGGTCAGCTTCGCGGTACCGCAATTCCTGGTGTCCAACTACCACGGCCCGATGCTCGTGGACGTGATCGCCGCACTGATTTCCATGGCCTGCCTGACGGGTTTCCTCAGGGTCTGGAAACCCGCTACGGTGCACACCTCCGCCGCCTTGACCGGGCGCGTCGACACCTCGAAAATCGACGAGGAGCATCAGCACACAACCGCGGCCAGCGCGACCTTTTCCAATGAAGCCAAACCGGCGGTCATGCGCGCCTGGATGCCGTGGATCATCCTCACGGTCTTCGTTTTCGCCAGGGGCACACAGAGCTTCAAAAACATGTTCGATACCCGCCCGGCGATCGATCCGGCAACCAGCTCGGCCAAACTCGACCCGCAAGGCAAACCGATGCGCGAAGCAAACCCGATCTTCGCCCCGATCGTGACCTTTACCACCCTGCACCAGCAGATTGAAAAAGTACCGCCAGTGGTACCTGCGCCTAAAACCGAGGACGCGATCTACAAATTCACCTGGTTCACCGCCACCGGCAGCGGCATCTTGCTGTCAGCCATCCTCGGCGGGCTGCTGATGGGCTACTCGATTCCGCAACTGGTACACCAATACCTGCGAACGCTGTGGGTGGTGCGCTACTCGCTGATCACTATTGTCGCGATGCTGGCCTTGGGTTACCTCACGCGCTACTCAGGACTGGACGCCACCATGGGCCTGGCCTTCGCCGCGACCGGTATTTTCTATCCCATGTTCGGCACTCTCCTCGGCTGGCTCGGCGTGGCCTTGACCGGCTCCGACACGGCCTCCAACGTGCTGTTCGGCGGCTTGCAACGGGTGACCGCCGAACAACTGGGGATCAGCCCGGTGCTGATGGCGGCGGCGAACAGTTCTGGCGGGGTCATGGGCAAAATGGTCGACGCGCAGTCGATTGTGGTGGCGTCCACGGCGACACGCTGGTACGGGCATGAAGGGGAAATTTTGCGGTATGTATTCTTCCACTCGATTGTGCTGGCGATTCTGGTCGGTGGGTTGGTGACGTTGCAGGCGTATGTGGCGCCGTTCAGTCACATGGTGGTGGGTGGGCATTAGTCCGCACGTCCCACTGCTTGCCACAACCCGGACGAATTGTCCGGGTTGTGTGCCAAACGCTGCTTTACTGGATTAAGTCTTGAACAAACGGGAAGCGCCCCGATGGAACGTCTCACCGCCAAAGATTTCGCCCCCGAACTGCTCGAACTCTACGATTACTACGTCCATGGCAAGATCAACCGGCGAGAGTTTCTCGATCGCGCAGCGTTGTTCGCCCTGGGCGGTTTGACCGCCAGCGCCCTGCTCACGTCCCTGAGCCCCAACTATGCGCTCGCCGAGCAAGTCGAATTTACTGACCCGGACATCATCGCCGAGTACATCACCTACCCCTCACCCAAGGGCCACGGCAATGTGCGCGGCTATCTGGTGCGCCCGGCCAAAGCCACCGGCAAAGTGCCGGCGGTGGTGGTGGTGCATGAAAACCGCGGGCTTAATCCTTACATCGAAGACGTCGCCCGACGCGTCGCCAAAGCCGGGTTCATCGCCCTCGCCCCTGACGGTCTGAGCTCGGTCGGTGGCTATCCCGGCAACGATGACAAGGGCCGCGAGCTACAGGCGAAGGTCGATCCCGAAAAGCTCATGAATGATTTTTTCGCTGCCATCGAATGGCTATCTAAAAATGACGCGACCACAGGAAAAATCGGCATCACCGGCTTCTGCTACGGCGGGGGGGTCTCCAACGCGGCGGCCGTGGCGTATCCGGAACTGGCGGCGGCCGTGCCTTTTTATGGACGCCAGCCAAAAGCTGAAGATGTGGCCAGGATCCAGGCGCCCTTGCTGCTGCATTACGGCGAGCTGGACAAGGGCATCAATGATGGATGGCCAGCGTACGAATCAGCGTTGAAAGCCGCCGGCAAAACCTATGAGGCCTATATTTATCCGGGCACCAACCATGGTTTTCATAACGACTCGACGCCTCGCTACGATGAAGCTGCCGCCAAACTGGCGTGGGACCGCACGATCGCGTGGTTCCGCAAGTATCTGGTTTAGGGGGCGCGCTGTAAGCGCAGGCAGCAGGTATCAATTCCGTCGATCATTCACATCACGAAGCCGAATTTTTTATTTTCCTCCGGCGTATTCAAGATGGCGACTTCTCGAATACGTCGGAGACACCTTCATGAACCTGAATTTTGCCTTTGCCTGCTTCATCGTCGTGTCGTTTGCGATTGCGCTGGGGCATGGTTGAGTTCAGGCGTCTACCTGAACCACCTCAATACCCAACCGCTGATAATCCTCAACGTTGCCCGACGCCACCTGTTGCTCGGTGATCAGCGTGTGGATGCGATTGCACGGTGCGACAACGAACGGCTCCACCGCGCCCAGTTTGTCCGCCGTGGTCACGGCCACTACGTGCGACGCGTTGTCGATCATCGCCTGCTTCACCGGCACCTCATCGAAATGCAGTGAGCTGATGCCGACTTCCGGGTGAATCGCGCAGATGCCGATGAACAGCAGATCAGCCTTGATGCCCTCGATCAGGCGAAGGGTTTCATGCCCGCTGGCCGACATCGTCGCACGATTGAGTTGCCCACCGGCCAGGATCACTTTGATGCCTGTGTACTCGGCCAAGGCGATAGCGATCATTGGCGACGCGGTAATGGCCGTGATGGCAATGTCCGAGGGCAGTGACCGCGCGATCTGCAGCGTTGTGCTGCCTGAGTCGAACATCACAATCTGGCCATCCTGCACCCGGCGCGCGGCAAGTTGGGCCAACAGCGTTTTTACCTCATCGGTTTCACCGACCCGGGTGAAGAAATCCTTGCCCGTGTCTTTAGGTCGCGGCAACGCGCCGCCATGCACCCGTTGCACCAACCCTGCGGTCGCGAGTTCGGACAGGTCGCGGCGAATGGTGTCTTCGGAAACGGCGAAATGCTGACTCAGCTCGGAGGCCATGACCTTGCCGTCGCGCTCAAGGAGCAGGAGGATTTTTTGCCGGCGCACCGAAGGTAGCTCGGCTGTGGCGTGCTGATCGTGCATGTTTATGCCTGATAATGCGGGTTTGTGCGAGATTAGCCAAACCGCCGATAAAACACAATTGGGCGTTTCTGGCACACTTCCACGGCACCTTCGTCCAGAGCAGCCATCACCCATGCTTTTCGCCCTTGTCTCAAACGGTTCACCGCTCACGCCTGCACAACCTGATGTGACGGTTCCCTGGTGGAGTTTTACCAAGACCGTGCTCTGCGCCGCCGCCCTGTCGCTGGTGCGTGATGGCCTGGTCGATCTGGACGATACGCTGCCGGAAGGACCGTTCACCCTGCGCCAAGTGCTGCGGCATGAAGCCGGGTTGGCGGATTATGGGGAGTTGGCGCAGTACCACACCGCCGTGGCGCGCAACGAAACGCCGTGGCCCGCCGATGACATGTTGCGACGCCTGGAGGCGACCCGATTACGCTACGCACCCGGCGACGGCTGGCGGTATTCGAACGTGGGTTACCTATATGTGGCCAGGTTCATCGAGCGCCTGACCGGTCTTGCGCTGGAAGAGGCGCTGACCCGACTGGTTTTTTCACCCCTCGGTTTGTCACGTGTACGCCTGGCCACGACGCGAGCCGATCTGGAGGGCGTGACCATGGGCGCCGCGCAAGCGTACGACCCGGGTTGGGTTTATCACGGCCTGCTGGTTGGCCCGCTGGATGAAGCCGCGCTGTGTCTGGATCGTCTACTGGCCGGCCAGACCCTGCCGCCGTCGTTACTGCGGGAGATGCAAACGGTTCGTTCGCTTGGCGGGCCGATCACCGGGCGTCCGTGGGTTGCGCCGGGTTACGCGCTGGGCCTGATGCAAGGCACGGTCGAGGGTGGACTGGTTTTGAGTGGACACACCGGCGGCGGACCGGGCAGCGTGATCGCCGTCTATCGCTGCACGACAGGCGATAACGTCGCGACGTGCGCGGTGTTTGCTGAAAGTGGTGCTGAAGGGGGGATCGAGGCAGAGGCCGTGAAGCGCTTGATGAACGCGGCCATTCAATAACCCCCCGTTATCTTTGATTTCGCACGCCGACCGCCGACGTCAGTTACTCGCCACCTGCGCCACGTTGCCCGAGGTCACCAACGCCTTCAGCGAAGCATCAAATTTTTTCAGCGCGCTCACTTGCAACTCGGTTTGCTGGTCGATTTGCGCAGCAATCTCCGGCGCCGCTTTGCCATGCACCCAGACCGAAGGCATTTGCTGTGCGCGTGAGCCTTCGGCCTGGCCAATGTACTGCAGGTTTGCATCGTAGAACTTGGCCATGAAACGCGCTTCGACCTGATTATTGCGCTTGGACACCAGACGGCTGTAGGTGTCCAGCATCACCACCACATCGGGATGGGCTTGCACCAGCGCGTCGAGGCTGTCGTAGACGGTCACCGAGCCAAACTCTTTTTGCAGAGAGCCCTTGAGCCAGTTGATCGCAAGCTTCGGATCGGAGCTGTTGACGAACGCGTTGCTGATTCGCGAATCCAACTGAGGATTCTTCGCGCCGTTCACCGCAACCGCATGGTACTGCTCAAGGTATTGGAGGGTGTTGAGGGTATTTTCGCTGTAGAGCACGCCCACCGATTGGGCATGCTGCAGGCGGATTCCGCTGTCGGCAATCGGCAGGAGGTGACAAGACGGATCAGCCGCGTAAGCCGGCACGGTGGCGGCGACGCTGCCGGTGAAAACGGCGACAAAAGCCAGCAAGGTAGACATTCTCATCGCACAGGTTCCTTCAAAGGCGAATTCGGTATTTGGCTATCCTCCTCCCATGGCGAAAAAACAGAACTTGCATTCCTTGATGGTCATTATTGATTAAACCAATGGTTGCGCGATGAGCCTGGGTCTACGCTGTTCGGACGCCCCTTTTTCCCTGTCGCCCGTGGAGCCCACCTGTTACCAACCGGAATGGGACGAGAACCTGGCGCGGGCCTATGAGAAGTCATTCTCCGAAGAAGAACTGGCATCGCTCGTCGCTGATGGGCCCGCCTCGCAATACGTGGAAAAAGTAAATGCCCAGCAAGCCACCGTCGGGGGTGAGATGCGCTCAACGTCGGAGCCGATTGTGGTGGCGCTGGTGACGGAGGCGCTGAAGGCGACCATGGAAAAACGCGTGCCGTAAAGCGGTCTACGCTGCTTCAGGTACGCCACTTCCCACGCGTACCTTGGGAGAGACCGCCATGCTGCGCACCCTGCTGACCGCTTCATTACTGCTAGCACTCAGTCTCCCGGCACAGGCCGGGGTCACGCCGTTCCCCGCCGCTTTTCATACTCAAGACATCACAGTCGAGGGCGTCAAAATCCATGTGCGCGTTGGCGGCAAGGGGCCTGCCGTGGTGATGTTGCATGGTTTCGGCGATACCGGCGACATGTGGGCGCCACTGGCGGCTGATCTGGCCAAGGACCACACCGTAGTGGTGCCGGACTTGCGCGGCCTTGGGCTGTCGTCGATCCCGGAGAGCGGCTACGACAAGAAGACCCAGGCGGGTGACATCCGTGGCGTGTTGGCCGCATTGGGGATCGAACATTCGGTGGTCATCGGCCATGACATCGGCACCATGGTCGCCTTCGCTTACGCCTCGCGTTATCCGCAGCTGACGGATCGCCTGGTGGTGATGGACGCGCCGGTGCCCGGCATCCCGCCCTGGAACGATATCGTCCGCTCACCGATGCTTTGGCACTTCGACTTTGGCGGGCCGGACGCCGAGCGCCTGGTGGCGGGCCGTGAACGCATCTACCTGGACCGGTTCTGGAACGAGTTCGCCGGTGACCGCAGCAAAGTCGATGAAGCTACCCGTCAGCATTACGCCAAGCTCTATGCCCGCCCCGGTGTGATGCACGCGGCCTTCGCCCAGTTCCGCAGCATTCGTCAGGACGCCGTGGACAACGAGGCCTCGATGAAGACGCGACTGACGATGCCAGTACTGGCTATCGGCGGTGAAAAATCCTTTGGGGCCAATGAAGCGATCGTGATGCGCAACGCGGCGGACAACGTCACCGAAGTGGTGATCCCAGGTGCCGGTCACTGGCTGATGGAGGAAGCGCCGACGCCGACCATTCAGGCGATTCGCGATTTCATTGCGCAGTGACGCGAGTGCTGGGGAATGCGCGCCAACGTCGGTTGATACGCCGCTGTTACGTGGCTGATTCCGGCGGTATCCCCGCTGTTACCTTACCGACCGTGTTGTCACTTCTGCGGGGCCTGGCCGGCCAATAGAGTAGTGCCTTCGGTGTGCAGTCTCGGACTTTCGGCCCGGCTGCCCGCCGATCCCCCCATCACGGAAGAGGTGACACCATGAGTTTCGTCATTGTTGAGAAGAACCAGAGCAGCGTCCCGTCGGAAGCCGATCTGAAAAAGGCCATGGTCGAGTCCGGCGGTAAACCGGGTGAAGTGACCGGAACCAATGCCAGCCGAAAAATGACCTACAGCGGCCTGGTCAATCACACGGTGTTCGAGAACAAGCTGATCGAGGTTGCCAAGGGTAAACGCACCAGCTGGAACTTCACCTTTGCTGACGCAACAGTGAGTGCGCCGGCGCACTGAGGCCACGGCGGGGCGGTCGAAGGGCCGCCCCGCTGCCCCATCGCTTGATACTCCGCCGTTACACACGCTGTTACCTGCCCGGCTGGAACCGTGTTGATGAGCCTCTGACTGTAACGCCAAGACACTTCGCCGCCCTGCACCGCCCGCCTACAGTGAAGCCGTCAATGAGCTCAAAGGGCCATTGACTGCCCGACACACCACACCAAGGAATAGGGAAACCATGAGCAAATCCATTGCAGTAAGTGAGCATCAACAAAAACTTCATGACAACGTGCAGGCCGCCGTCAAATCGCTGCTGGCCGCTCCAACGGCCTTGAAAAGCACTGACTACAGCAAGGTCCTGACGTCGACTCTGGCGGCTACTCAAAAGTCGGTCAAAATCCAGATCGCCGCCGGCGACCTGACCACGCTTAAGCAATCAGGCTACAAGTTGTGTTTCGCCAAGAAGGTCGGTAACGAAGCCTTCAACGTGGTCTGGCAGTCCTATGTTCAATACCTGAGCAACAACACCTTCAGCTGGACCCCGCAGTATCAGCTATTCGGTTCCAACTCGTTCCAGGCCAACGTGCAAGTGGAAGTCTCGACCAACATAGTCACAATTGGTCTGGGTCAACAGTCGGTGCTCGACAATTCGGGGTTGATGGGTCCGGCGACGAGCGGCGGCCCTGACACGGCGATCACCCTGATCAACAATTACGGCAATATCCACCCTGGCGTCAGCCAATTGTCCACCGGCATCGATGGCAAGCAGGTCAGCACCCCGATCTACGTTGCCTCCAATCCAGTGGTCCTCGGCTCCACGGCGCTGACCCCGATCGAAACCCTATTGGTGTGGTTCGAACAGAACGTGCAGACCAGCACCATGTTCAGCACCTCGCGCTCTCAATCCGTCGAAATCGACCTGACTTTCGACAACAATGCCACCCGCCTCTACTCCGGAGGCAGCTGGACCGTCGTGTAAAACCTGCATCCGGGGCAACCTTGCGGTTGCCCCGTCTACTCAAGCGCCACCGCCGCCCCGGGCGAAATACCCGGTCAGGGACTGGCAGATGGACTCCGCCAGATCTTCCTGAGTGGCGATGCCGTAAGGTCGATTGCGATCAAACTGTTCTGACCAGCGAATCCGCCCCTGAGCGACATCAATCAGGCGCACCGAGGCCCGGACCCGGGTCGATTCAACCCGTACGCTACCCTCCAGTGAATAATTGCCGCGCCCGACCCGCACAAGGTCCGAGGCTTTTACGCTATTGCGCGGCACCTTCATCAACACGTGGTTGCCATGGCTTTGCGTCTGCTCGAACGACTCGAACAGCCGGCAGCTCAGCTCTTCACACAAGCCCCGGGCAAAGTCATCGCCGTCGCGGGTGATGCAGGTAAACGGCTGAATCTGCAACACCGGATGGCGCGTCGCGATCACTTTGGGCCGGAGTCGTTGATAAGCAAGCCGATAGCACCCGGCCGGAATGCTCAGGCGTACCGGGTCTTGCTGACCGGTGGTGGTGTAATGGGTCGCGAGTTTGCGTCGCAGCCGCCCCACCTGCACGCGCACCACCGGATCGTCGCCGGTGCAGTAAATCGCGGGATCACGGTGAAACACCGCCAGGCCGATAGCGTGCTCGGTGAGCGCAATGCTCGGAGATTGAAGGTCATGCTCGAGCAGATAGCGCAGCAGATCGCCCATCCGCCGGGACTTGGCAAACACCGGGCTGGACAACAGCTGCGCCAGCACCCGCTCCATTTCTTCACGATCAAGTGGCTCGGGGACACCTTCGGCACTCGAATTGCTTACGTGCTTGATCACCATTGCCTGCCTCCGTGCAGGATACCGACAATCGCTCGCCACCTCTTTTGAAGTGGAATTGATACTGAAGTCGTACTCCTTGACCCTGTGCAACGCCCACGCCCGGGAAGGCTCGGACGCTGCAACGTCGAAGCTTAGCAGTCGAAAGGCGATAGCGAGGACATTGTGCTGATCGCGGCGTTCACAGACGCGTTCAGCAGCAACGCGTCGTGCATTGCTTGCCGCCGTAGCGGGCCTCCTGACGCTCACGAATAAACATCGAGTAGCTCAAGACCGGCTGGTCCGGGTGTTTGAGCGCCATTTGCGCGACGTAGTTGTCGTAGTCGGGGACGCCAACCATCAAACGCGCGCACTGACTGAGGAATCGGGCGGCTTGCTGCAATTTGCGGTACATGGCAATGCTCTCATTGTGGTGTTGGACAGCCCCATGAGACCGCACTCATGTATCTGCAATGTGTCCGCGCGCGATTGGACTTCCCTTCTCTTCTGATCCGTATTTTTTGTGCCCTGCCTGCCCCTGTACCGAAACTGCCCCTCGTCTCACAATGAATGACGCAGGGCCACAGTTTGTTAATATCCACGCGCTTTTTTCGTTTGATTCATCAGCCGCCACAGATTTCACGTCGCTACACAGGATTTCCCCTCCATGAGTACGTTGTATACCCGTCGCACTGTCCTGCGCGGCATGAGCCTGTTGAGCCTCGGCCTGCTGGCCGGCTGCGATGACAGCAGCAAACTGTCGTTCAAACACGGCAAGGACCTCAGTGACAAGATCATGGGCCGTACCTTCAAGCTTAAAGATGCCGATGGCGAAACCCGGATGCTGACCAGCTATCGCGGGATGATGCCGATGGTTTTCTTCGGCTTCACCCAATGCCCGGCCGTATGCCCGACCACATTGGCACGTGCCGCCCAAGCGAAAAAACTGATGGGCCGCGACGGGGAAAAGCTGCAAGTGATCTTCATCACCCTGGACCCGGAACGCGACACGCCGCAGATGCTCGACAAATACGTCAAATCCTTCGACCCGACGTTCGAGGCGCTGCACGGCACGCTCGAAGAAACCGCCGCCACCGCTAAGGAATTCGGCGTGTTCTTCGAAAAAGTCCCGAACGGTGACAGCTACACCCTCTCCCACACCGCGACCAGTTACGTCTTCGACTCCCGGGGCACTTTGCGCCTGGGACTGTCCGCGTCCCTTACCGCCCAAGAGTGCGCAGAAGACCTGCTCACCGTCATGGAGGTCTGCTAATGACTGCAACATCCTTCCAACGCATCAAACAATTGGCCCTGGGCCTGTCGCTGATTGGCCTGGCCTTCCAGGCCTCGGCGCAAACCGAAGTCCACGACGCCTGGGTCCGCGCGACCGTTGCCGACCAACCGTCCACCGGCGCCTTCATGACCCTGCAAGCCGACAGCGACAGCACCCTGCTGAGCGTTCAGTCCCCGGTGGCTAAAACGGTACAGATGCACCAAATGAGCATGAAAGACGATGTGATGAAAATGGGAATGGTCGAGTCCGTCGCGCTGCCGGCAGGCAAGCCTGTGAACTTCGATCCCCATGGCTACCACGTGATGCTGATTGACCTGACGGCTCAGGTTAAGGAAGGCGATAAAGTCCCGCTGACCCTGACCGTGAAAAACGCCAAGGGTGAACAGGAAATTATCGAAGTACAGGCCGAGGCTCGGGCACTTGGCATGATGGATCACAGCAAGATGCATTAAGGCGTTGGGTTTCGTCGCGGTTCGAACGCCGTCGTAACATCCCGCCAGACCCGCCGCCCTGGCGGGTCTAAACGCTCTGCCGGTCAGGCTGATGTGGCCATGAGTGAACACCTGAGCAAACTCGGCGTGCCGCACCTGTAAAGGATGTCTCCGGTTTCGGTTTATACCTTTGCAACCCAATCCCCCTGTGCGAGCCTGATCGCGAAGAGGCCCTGACCGTCAACATCAATTGAACTGCCAACTCTGAATCGCGAGCACCCCACCCCGCTCACGTCTCACAGTGGATCGTGGTGATCGTGTTTGTTCCACTGATTGGGGTCATGGCATGGGCATTGGCTGGACCGAAACACACCGAACACATCCGCATTCGCCGCAGGCCGGACAATGATATGGGCGTGTGTGCGGTAAAGATTTTTGGACTGCGCCATTTGAAGCACAAAGCCCTGATGATTCGGGACTTTGTCGTTTCTGGCCATCCCGCTCCGCCCAGGGCTATTGGAAGCCGGCAGATTTGGATCTTCCCTTCCGAAAATCGTGTAGGAAACCACCCCCTTTGGCGAGGGAGCTTGCTCCCGCTGGGCGGCGAAGCCGCCCCAAACCCTGCCGTATTTTTAAACGTGCCCACATCCTGTAGCAGCTGGCGAAGCCAGCGTCCGGCTGCGCAGCAGCCGCAATTCCGGCACGCAAGGTCCAGCTGAAACTAAACAACCTCTGATTTCACGACTGCTGATCAGCCAAGCGCAGTCTCTACCAAGAGCCACAAACCCCGTTTTTCCGTCCTACAACCCCGTTTGCAGCCACCAAAATCGACGCCTATATTCGACCCGTCGCTGACCGCAGTGAGCGATAGGGTTTCGCAGCCCTGAAGATTGACACCAAAGTACCGTCAGGCATGATGCAGCCGGCTCCGGCTGCATAATGTTTCATGGCGGTTGTGCGTGGGAGACCTTCGGGTCTGCCGGGTCTTGGTGTAAATCCTCCGGTCTGCGAACCCACGCACAACTGCCACCCATTTGTTTCGCAGCAGAAAGGTGGCAATTCTTCTTTTTGTGAGGATTTACACCATGACAACCCAAAACCCGCCCCGCCGCTTCACCCCCATGTCCCAACTCGCCACGGACTACCCCGTCCTGCTCATCGACAGCGACGCCCCACTCCGCGAACTCCACAACTGCCTCAGCGAACGCCTCAGCGCCGTCCTCAAATACCTTAACCTTATGGCCTGCACCAGCCTCCCCGACTACGCGGAAAACGACATTAACACCGTCACCAACATCGCCCGAATCCTGATCCAGGATGTGAACGATGTGTTTCGGGTGATTGAGCAGCGTGGGTTTGATGCGCCAAAGAGTCAGTGACCAAATTTAAGTCGTAAAAAAACCCGCGTAACTGCGGGTTTTTCCGTTTAAATAAAATTAAAAAGGTGACAGATCTATTTGTTTAAATAGATCTGTCACCTTTTTGGTCTGTCACCTTTTTGGTCTAAGGCCCACCCTCCCACAACTCAGCAGCCACCTGCGAGCATTGCTACGTCCAGTAATCGACCTGATGATGCCAGCCGCTCGACAGAAGTCGCAATTCAATCCCGAGTAATCTTGTCATTTGCCAAGGCTTAGGGCAGGGTCGATATCACTGAGATCTCTGCCAAAGGAGTCACCCATGTCAAAGCTATATCCCAGTATCGATCCCGAGGGGCTGGTTGAGTACTCAGTGGTCTACACCGACCGCTCGCTCAACCACATGTCGCAGTCATTTCAAGGCGTGATGAAGAACATTTCCAGGACCCTGAAACAGGTCTACAACGCCCAGGCTGTTGCGGTGGTCCCGGGCAGCGGCACATTCGGCATGGAAGCGGTGGCGCGACAGTTTGCCACCGACCAGCAATGTCTGGTGATACGCAACGGCTGGTTCAGTTATCGCTGGAGCCAGATCCTTGAGATGGGCAACATCCCGGCGGCCACTACGGTGCTGAAAGCCAGACCGGTCGACACTGGTCGCCAGGCTGCCTACGCCCCACCCCCTCTGGACGAAGTGCTGGCAGCCATTCAGGCGCAGAAGCCTCAGATTGTCTTCGCCCCCCACGTTGAAACCTCATCAGGGATTATCCTGCCCGACGACTACCTGCGGGCCGTCGGCGACGCCGTGCATGCGGTGGGTGGCCTGTTCGTGCTGGACTGCATCGCCTCAGGCACGCTTTGGGTTGATATGCAGAAATGCGCAGTCGACCTGCTGATCAGCGCACCGCAGAAAGGCTGGAGCGCCTCCCCTTGCTGCGCCCTGGTGATGCTCAGTTCTTTGGCCCTCGAGCGCATCGAGCAGACGCATAGCAGCAGCTTCGCCTGCGACCTGAAAAAGTGGCTTCAGATCATGCAGGCCTACGAACAGGGCGGACATGCCTACCATGCGACCATGCCCAGCGATTCCCTCGCGCGGTTTAACGAAGTGATGAAAGAGACGCAAGCCTACGGTTTCGACAAGGTCCGCGGCGAACAACAGGCTCTGGGCGATCGGGTGCGCGCAATGTTGACCGGCAAAGGCATCAAAAGCGTGGCCGCAGCCGGCTTTCAGGCCCCTGGCGTAGTGGTGAGCTACACCGATGATGCCGACATCAAGAGCGGCAAGAAATTTGCCAACCACGGCCTACAGATCGCCGCCGGAGTGCCGTTGCAATGCGACGAGCCGGCCGACTTCCAGACCTTCCGCATCGGTCTGTTCGGACTCGAAAAGCTGCACAATATCGAGCGCACGGTCAGCACCCTCGAGCAGGCATTGGACGAGGTGATGGTTAACTAAGCCCTCATCTTGCCCGCAGCACATACCGAACTTGTGAATTCCAGGGAGGCATCCTGCCCTGGGCACTGCCGGCCCATGGCGCTGATCTTCGACGAATATGACGCTGGTCGCCCGGACGTCATGTTGGAACCAGAAGAGAAAGCCCGTGCACGCGTCTCACTGACACGTGCGCCCTACAGCGCTATAAGAAAAGGTTTCCAACGAAGCCTTTCACGGGGCGGATGTTTGGCGGCTGTATGACTTGGATCGACCCAAAGCTGACGATGGGAACAGGCAGAAATCGACACTTGGCAGCCGCTCGAGGGCAGGACACGTGGTGCAGCTTAAAAAGTGAAGTCCATTTACTATGAAAAACCCTGTTCCGCTGTTTCCACTGGGCATTGGTGTTGGCCACAGACGCAGCCCTCGGCAGCTAGTACTGGTTGGCGTCCGTTTTTGGGTTAGAAGTTTGCAGGGGTGTTGGCGCTGATGATTTCTGCTTCATCCTGGCCAATATTGCGAAACTTGTGCGGCAGGGTTGTCGGGAAGTAGTAGCCGTCGCCCGCGTTGAGCACGCTGATCTGCCCATCAACAGTCAACTCAACCGTGCCACGAGTCACAAGCCCACACTCCTCCCCTTCCGAATGCACAATCGGCTCCTCCCCCGAACTCGCCCCAGGCGCGTATTGCTCACGCAACAAACGCATCTGCCGACTCGGCACCGAAGCGCCAATCAGCAACAACCGCAACCCATGACGGCCGAGATCCGGCTGTTCATTAGCGCGGAACACGTATTGATGCTCACGCGGTGGCTGATCAAAGGTGAAGAAGTCCGCCAAAGACATGGGAATGCCTTCGAGCAGTTTTTTCAGGGAGCTGACGGAGGGACTGACGCGATTTTGTTCGATCAGGGAGATGGTGGCATTGGTGACGCCGCTACGCCGGGCCAGCTCGCGCTGGGACAGTTTGTAGCTTTCGCGTACTAATTTGAGTCGTGAGCCCGTGTCCATGACAGCCTTATGCGAGAAATACTTAAGGGTTATGGGGGTGGATGGCGGGCGACTTTTGGCCGCGAGAGTACCGCTTCCCTGTCCCGGAAATTTGAAAGGCGGGTATTAAATCACGTTTGGGGGTGTTGCTCAGCAGGTTCGATAACTGGTTAGTGAAAAAGCTGAGGGTGCTCATGTCGGCCTGTTCTGCTGTGTGAGTTTTGGGGGTGTCAGGTGGGATTGATGGTGGCTGTTATGGCCTCTTCGCGAGCAAGCCCGCTCCCACATTTGATTTGGGGTGTTAGTAGGAATTGTGTGCACCGATGATCCCTGTAGGAGCCGAGCTTGCTCGCGATGGCGGTGTGTCAGGCAACATCAATGTCGAATGATATGGCCTCATCGCGGGCAAGCCCGGCTCCTACAGTTGATTGGTGGTGTGAGTTAGATCCCGAACCGATCCCGCAGCGCGTAGTACGCGGCGCCCATGGCGGTGAGCGGGGCCTGGAAGGTACGGCCGCCGATCATGGGCATGTGCGGGAGCGAGGCGAACGCGTCGAAGCGTTCAGCGTCGCCGCGGATCATTTCCGAGATGAGTTTGCCGGCCAGGTGCGAGCAGGTCACGCCGTGGCCGCTGTAGCCTTGCATGTAATAGGCGTTTTTCTCGATGCGGCCGAATTGCGGCATGCGGGACATGGTCAGCAGGAAGTTGCCGGTCCAGCGGTAGTCGATCTTCACGTCGTTGAGTTGCGGGAAGGTCTTGAGGATTTTCGGCTTGATCAGTTGTTCGATGTCGTCCGGTTCGCGCGCGCCGTAGACCACGCCGCCGCCGTACAGCAGGCGGTTGTCGGCGGTGAGGCGGTAGTAATCCAGCAAGTAGTTGCAGTCTTCAACGCAGTAGTTGTTTTTGATCAGGCTGCGCGCAACCTTTTCGGACAACGGTTCGGTGACGACGATTTGCGAACCGCACGGCATGCTTTTGCGCGTGACGCGGTTGTCGAGGTCTTGCGGCAGGTAAGCGTTACCGGCGATCAGCAGGTATTTGGCGCGGACCAGGCCTTTGGCGGTGCGCACGGTGATCGGTTCGCCGTAGGTGATTTCCACCGCCGCCGATTGTTCGTAGATTTTGCCGCCCAGGCCGATGATGGCCGAGGCTTCGCCGAGGGCCAGGTTCAGCGGATGGATGTGGCCGCCCTGCATGTCGAGCAGGCCGCCGACGTAGTTGTCGCAACCGACTTCGCGTTTGATGTCCGCCGCGTCGAGCATCTTCAAGTTTTTGTTGCCGTAGCGCTCCCAGCTGCTTTTCTGCTCAGCCAGGCCTTTGAGCTGCTTCTTGTTCAGCGCCGCAAAAATGCCGCCGGGCTTGTAGTCGCACTGGATGTCGTAGTGCTGTATGCGCTGACGAATGATGTCGGCGCCTTCGAAGATCATGCTGCCGAGGACTTCAGCGGTTTTGTCGCCGTAGCGTTCTTCGATGACATCGACGTCGCGGCTGTAGGAGTTGACCAGTTGGCCGCCGTTGCGACCGCTGGCGCCGAAACCGACTTTGGCGGCTTCGAGGACGGTCACACTGTAGCCCGCTTCCGCGAGGAACAGGGCCGAGGACAAACCGGTGTAGCCGGCGCCGATGATGCAGACGTCGCAGTCCACAGCTTGTTCGAGCACCGGGAAGTCGCCGGTGAAGTTACGGGTGGCGGCGTAGTAGCTGTTTACGTGGGTTTGTTTCACAGAATCTTGTTTCATAGCTTTCTCCGATGGCCACCGGCAGCGTGCCGGCGACCGTCGCTTTTTTATAGGTATTAGAGCTTGATCCAGGTCGCTTTGAGCTCGGTATATTTGTCGAACGCGTGCAGCGATTTGTCCCGACCGTTACCCGACTGCTTGTACCCGCCGAACGGCGCGGTCATGTCGCCACCGTCGTACTGGTTGACCCAGACGCTGCCGGCACGCAAGCCGCGAGCGAAGGTGTGGGCCTTGCTCAGGTTGCTGGTCCAGACGCCGGCGGCCAGGCCGAAGATGCTGTCGTTGGCGATGGCCAGGGCTTCTTCAGCGGTGTCGAAGGTGATCAGCGACAGCACCGGGCCGAAGATTTCTTCACGGGCGATGGTCATGGCGTTGGTCACGCCGTCGAAAATCGCCGGCTCCACGTACAGGCCACCGGTGCTTTCGAGGGTGCGGCTGCCGCCGGCGATCAGTTGCGCGCCCTGGTCTTTACCGACCTGGATGTAACGCAACACGTTGTCCAGTTGACGCTGATCGACGACCGCGCCGACGGTGGTTTCCGGGTCCAGTGCGTGCCCCGGTTTCCAGGCTTGCAGCGCTTCCACCAGCATCGGAATGAACTGCTCACGAATTGAGCGCTCCACCAGCAAGCGCGAACCGGCGGTGCAGACTTCGCCCTGGTTGAAGGCAATCGCACCGGCCGCCGCTTGTGCTGCCGCGCGCAAATCCGGCGCATCGGCGAACACCACGTTCGGGCTCTTGCCCCCGGCTTCGAGCCAGACGCGTTTCATGTTGCTTTGCCCGGCATAGATCATCAGTTGCTTGGCAATCGCAGTCGAGCCTGTGAACGCCAGCACGTCGACGTCCATGTGCAACGCCAGCGCCTTGCCGACGGTGTGACCGAAGCCTGGCAGGACGTTGAACACGCCTTTCGGGATGCCGGCGTCCAGTGCCAACTGCGCGATGCGAATGGCCGTGAGCGGCGACTTTTCCGAAGGCTTGAGAATGAACGAGTTGCCAGCAGCCAGTGCCGGGGCGAACTTCCAGCTGGCCATGATCAACGGGAAGTTCCACGGCACGATGGCGGCGACCACACCAGCAGGTTCGCGGGTGATGAGGCCGAGTTGGTCGTGCGGGGTGGCGGCGACTTCGTCGTAGATCTTGTCGATGGCTTCGGCGCTCCAGCGGATCGCGTTGGCGGTCGCCGGGATGTCGATGTTCATCGAGTCGTTGATCGGCTTGCCCATGTCGAGGGTTTCGAGCAGGGCCAGTTCTTCCTGGTTGGCCAGGATCAGGTCGGCGAAACGAATCAGGATGCGCTTGCGCTCGGCCGGGGCCAGGTTGGCCCAGATGCCGGATTCAAACGTGCGGCGCGCGACGGCGACGGCCGCATTGGCGTCGGCTTCGTCGGTGCTGGCGACGTTGGCCAGGAAACGACCGTCGACCGGGCTCATGCACTCAAAGGTGTCGCCGCTGAGTGCCGGGCAGTATTGACCGTCGATGAATGCACGGGCTTCGATGGTTAGGGACTGGAAGCGTTGCTCCCAGTCGCTGCGAGTGTTTGTCATGGTTGTGACTCGACGCAGAGGAGTAATTGATCGTTGGACTACCTGTAGGAGCCGAGCTTGCTCGCGATAGCGGTGTATCAGGCGACATTGATGTTGAATGTGCCGCCGCTATCGCGAGCAAGCTCGGCTCCTACAGGGAGGGTGCGGCGGGAATCACCATTAAAATCGAAGGTGATTGACCCACCGCCCAGGTCCATCAGACGGTGTGCAGGTACCAGTTGTACTCAAGGTCGGAGATGGAATTCTCGAACTCGGCCAGCTCGCTTTCCTTGCACGCGACGAACACGTCGATGTACAGCGGGTCGATGTAACGGGCCATGACTTCGCTGTCATCCAGCTCGCGCAGTGCGTCGCGCAGGTTGTTCGGCAGGCTCTGCTCGTTTTGCTCGTAGCTGTTGCCTTCAACCGGGGCGCCCGGTTCGATCTGGTTGGTCAGGCCGTGGTGAATACCGGCCAGGACTGACGCCATCAACAGGTACGGGTTGGCATCTGCACCCGCTACGCGATGCTCGATGCGCACCGAGTCCGGCGAACCGGTCGGCACACGCACCGCCACGGTACGGTTGTCGATGCCCCAGCTCGGCGAGTTCGGCACGTAGAACTGTGCGCCGAAACGACGGTAGGAGTTGACGTTCGGGCAGAGGAAAGCCATCTGCGCCGGCAGGGTCTCGAGCACACCGCCGATCGCGTGTCGCAGCGCGGCGTTCTGCTCGGGATCCTCGCTGGCAAAGATGTTGTTGCCTTCTTTGTCGAGAATCGAAATGTGCACATGCAAACCGTTGCCCGCCTGACCCGGATACGGCTTGGCCATAAACGTGGTGTCCATCTCGTGGTCGTAGGCGATGTTCTTCACCAGACGTTTGAGCAACACCGCGTAGTCGCAGGCCTTGATCGGGTCATTGACGTGGTGCAGGTTCACTTCGAACTGCGCCGGGGCGCTTTCCTTGACGATGGCGTCGGCAGGAATGCCCTGCTCTTTCGCGCCTTCGAGGATGTCTTGCAGGCAATCGACGTATTCGTCGAGGTCGTCGATCAGGTACACCTGGGTCGACACCGGACGCTTGCCCGATACCGGCGAACGCGGCGACTGCGGACGACCGTTCACGTTGTCCTGGTCGATCAGATAAAACTCGAGTTCGAAGGCTGCGCAGATGGTCAGGCCCAGGTCATCGAACTTGCGCACGATATTGGCCAACACTTCTCGCGGGTCGGCAAAGAACGGCTGGCCTTCGAGTTCGTGCATGGTCATTAACAGTTGCGCGGTCGGGCGCTTCTGCCACGGCTCAATGCTCAGGGTGCCGGGGATGGGGAAGCAGATTCGGTCAGAGTCGCCGATGTCCAGACCCAGGCCGGTGCTTTCCACCGTAGACCCGTTGATGTCCAGAGCAAACAGAGACGCCGGCAGGTTGATGCCTTTTTCGTAGACCTTATGAAGACTGGTGCGCTCGATGCGCTTGCCGCGCACCACGCCGTTCATATCCGCAATCAGAAGGTCGACGTACAAAACCTCAGGATATTTCTTAAGGAATGCGTTTGCTTCGTTGAGTTGAACGGCACGCAGAGGGACCGACATGATGCACCTATTTTTTAGCTGTTAATTATTATGTTCACTACCCTTTCACGAGCCCAGTCAACCCGAACGGCAAAGTGAAGTCAATAGCGAACACTTGGCCCTGCATCCTTTATTTAATGGCCTTTTTAGGGGACGAGAGTGCCAGATTGATCTTGCGCACCGTGTAATTGCTGGAGATCGGACGTGCGGCGTTTAGAATTTTTTACATGAGAGTTGTTAATTAAAATCAACAAGGCTAAGCTCCGGAAAAGCTCGTTCAAGTGTGAAACTTCGAGGTGATAAAAATGGCATTCAAGCCATTGATCGGCGTTACTGCATGCGTCAAACAGATTGGCCTGCACCCCTACCACGTCAGCGGCGACAAGTACTTGCGTGCCGTCAGCGTCGCGGCTTTGGGGTTGCCTGTGGTCATACCTTCCCTGGGCGACTTGACTGAAATCGAGGATGTGCTCGCGCATCTCGACGGTCTGCTGCTGACCGGCTCCCCCTCGAATGTGGAACCTTTCCACTATCAAGGCCCGGCCAGCGCTCCCGGCACGGATCACGATCCGGCGCGGGACGCCACGACCCTTCCTTTATTACGCGCAGCCATTGCGGCCGGCGTGCCGGTGCTCGGCATCTGCCGAGGCTTTCAGGAAATGAACGTGGCGTTTGGTGGCAGCCTGCACCAAAGGGTCCACGAACTGCCGGGCATGCTCGATCACCGTGAAGCGGACAGCCCTGAGCTGGCGGTGCAATACGCACCGGCCCATGCGGTGGCTGTGCAACCGGGCGGCGTGTTTGAAGCGCTGGAGTTGCCGGCAGAGTTCATGGTCAATTCGATTCACAGTCAGGGTATCGACCGATTGGCGCCCGGCCTGCGTGCCGAAGCGATTGCGCCGGACGGTTTGATCGAGGCGATTTCCGTCGACCACAGCCCAACGTTTGCCGTCGGCGTGCAATGGCACCCGGAGTGGCAGGTGCTTTCGAATCCTCCTTATTTGAGTATTTTCCAGGCGTTCGGCGATGCGTGCCGGCGACGGGCCGCGCTGCGTAAAAGCCGCTGACTTAATACACAAACAACCGATTACTGCCCCCGCGAGTCAGGCGGGCGCGCCTTTGCGCGCCCGCCCCTCGCGACAGCAACACACTGCGATAACAACAAGCACCACCAGGCAGCCAGGACGGCGGCGCCGAATAAGCCAAACCGGAATGGGCAACCCGTAGGAGCCGAGCTTGCTCGCGATGGCAGCCGAACATCCAACATTGATGTCGGCTGTCAGGGCCTCATCGCGAGCAAGCTCGGCTCCTACAGGGACCGTACCCGGCTCGGGCTTGCAATCAACTATTAAGTCAGGCCGCGTTGGCCCGACGACTGAAACCTGTTGGGAGTTTCAAATGGCAAACGCCTCCAGCACTTACAGGAAGGCTCTTGAAGGTCACCAGACATCGAAAAAGGTGTTGTTGAAGGTCGACCGCGTCACCAAGAAATTCGACGAAACCTGTGCAGTAGACGATGTCTCGCTCGAGATTCATCAAGGCGAAATCTTCGCCCTGCTCGGCGGTTCCGGCTCTGGCAAATCGACCCTGCTGCGCATGCTCGCAGGCTTCGAGCGCCCGACCGATGGCCGAATTTTCCTCGACGGCGTGGACATCACCGACATGCCGCCGTACGAGCGGCCGATCAACATGATGTTCCAGTCCTATGCCCTGTTCCCGCACATGACGGTGGCGCAGAACATTGCTTTCGGCCTCAAGCAGGACCGCTTGCCCGCCAGCGAAATCGACGCCCGCGTTGAAGAGATGCTGCGCCTGGTACACATGACCCAATACGCCAAGCGCAAGCCGCATCAATTGTCCGGCGGTCAGCGTCAGCGTGTGGCATTGGCTCGCTCCCTGGCCAAGCGTCCGAAGCTGTTGCTGCTCGACGAACCGATGGGCGCGCTGGATAAAAAGCTGCGTTCGCAGATGCAACTGGAGCTGGTGGAAATCATCGAGCGCGTCGGCGTGACGTGCGTGATGGTGACCCACGACCAGGAAGAGGCCATGACCATGGCCCAGCGCATCGCGATCATGCACCTGGGCTGGATCGCGCAAATCGGCAGCCCGGTCGACATCTATGAAGCTCCGGTCAGCCGCATGGTCTGCGAGTTCATCGGCAATGTGAACGCCTTCGACGGCACGGTAGTGGAAGACCTGGAAGGTCACGCGATCATCCACAGCCCGGACCTTGAGCAGAAGATTTACGTCGGTCACGGCGTCAGCACCTCGGTGCAGGACAAGTCGATCACCTACGCGATCCGCCCGGAAAAAATGCTGGTCAGCACGGTCAAGCCCGAGAACCGCTACAACTGGTCCAAAGGCAAAGTGCATGACATCGCCTACCTCGGCGGTCACTCGGTGTTCTACGTCGAATTGCCAAGCGGAAAAGTCGTGCAGTCGTTCATGGCCAACGCCGAACGCCGTGGCGCGCGTCCGACCTGGGACGACACCGTCTACGTGTGGTGGGAAGACGACAGCGGCGTGGTACTGCGCTCATGAAAACACTCAATCAGCAGTTCATGCGGCTGATGCCGAGTGGTCGAAAGCTCGTCATCGGGGTTCCCTTCCTGTGGCTGTGCCTGTTTTTCCTGTTGCCGTTCTTCCTGGTGATGAAGATCAGCTTCTCGGAAGCGGCGCTGGCCATTCCTCCTTACTCGGAGATTTACACCTACGCCGAACAGAAGTTTCAGCTGTTTTTGAACGTCGGCAACTACCTGTTGCTGACCGACGATGAGCTGTACCTCTCGGCCTACCTCGGCTCGTTGAAGGTCGCGTTGTTCAGCACGCTGATGTGCCTGGTGATCGGCTTCCCGATGGCCTACGCCATTACCAAGGCCAACAAGGAAACGCAAAACGTCCTGATGCTGTTGATCATGATGCCGACCTGGACCGCGATCCTGATCCGCGTTTACGCGTGGATGGGCATCCTCAGCAACAACGGCCTGCTCAATGCGTTTTTGATGTGGACCGGGCTGACCGATCACCCGATCGAGATCCTCAACACCAACACCGCCGTCTATATCGGTGTGGTGTATGCGTACCTGCCGTTCATGGTGTTGCCGCTGTACGCCAACCTGGTCAAGCACGACCAGAGCCTGCTGGAAGCGGGTTCGGACCTGGGGTCGAGCAACTTCAACAACTTCTGGAAAATCACCGTGCCGCTGGCCAAGAACGGCATCATCGCCGGTTGCATGCTGGTGTTCATTCCGGTGGTCGGTGAGTTCGTGATTCCGGAACTGCTGGGCGGCCCGGAGACCCTGATGATCGGTCGTGTGCTGTGGCAAGAGTTCTTCAACAACCGCGACTGGCCGGTGGCGTCCGCCCTGGCGGTGGTGATGCTGTTGATCCTGATTGTGCCGATTCTGCTGTTCAACCGCAGCCAGGCCAAAGAGATGGAGGCACGGGGATGAAACGTTTCGGTTTTTCAAAAATGATGTTGGTGTTCGGCTTGTCGTTTATCTACTTGCCGATGCTGATTCTGGTGATCTACTCGTTCAACGCCTCGAAACTGGTAACGGTGTGGGGTGGCTGGTCATTCAAGTGGTACGCCGGCCTGCTCGACAACACGCAACTGATGGGCTCGGTGGTGCGCTCGCTGGAAATCGCCTGCTACACGGCGGTGGCAGCGGTTGCACTGGGGACGTTGGCGGCGTTTGTGCTGACGCGCGTCACGCGCTTCAAGGGTCGCACGCTGTTCGGCGGCCTGGTGACTGCGCCGTTGGTGATGCCGGAAGTGATCACCGGTCTGTCGCTGTTGCTGCTGTTCGTGGCGATGGCGCAGTTGATCGGCTGGCCACAGGAACGCGGCATCATCACCATCTGGATCGCCCACACGACGTTCTGTGCGGCTTACGTGGCGGTGGTCGTTTCCGCCCGCTTGCGTGAGCTGGACCTGTCCATCGAAGAAGCAGCCATGGACCTCGGGGCCAAGCCATTCAAAGTGTTTTTCCTGATCACCATTCCGATGATCGCGCCATCGTTGGCGGCCGGCGGCATGATGTCGTTTGCCCTGTCGCTGGATGACCTGGTGTTGGCGAGCTTCGTGTCGGGGCCGGGCTCGACGACCTTGCCGATGGAGGTGTTCTCGGCGGTGCGTCTGGGGGTTAAGCCCGAAATCAATGCCGTGGCCAGTCTGATCTTGTTGGCGGTATCGATTGTGACCTTCATGGTCTGGTACTTCAGCCGCCGCGCCGAAGCCACCCGCAAGCGTGCGATCCAGGAAGCAATGGATCAGACAGCCAGCGAATCGTGGCAGCAACCTGAAAAGCAAATGGCTGGAGCGACGGCGTAGTTCCACAGCTGTCGAGTTAACTGTGGCGAGGGAGCAAGCTCCCTCGCCACAGGTTTTGTGTTCTAAATAAAAAGAATGGAGTTGTACCGATGAAAATGTTTGGCAGGACTCTGCTGACACTGTCCTTATTGGGCGCTATGGCTACCGGCGCCCAGGCCAATGACAAGGTACTGCGCGTCTACAACTGGTCGGATTACATCGCACCGGACACCGTCAAGAAGTTCGAAGACGAGACCGGCATTCGCGTGACCTACGATGTGTTTGACAGCAATGAAACCCTTGAGGCACGCCTGCTCGCGGGCAAATCCGGCTACGACATTGTCGTGCCCTCCAACAGTTTTCTGGCCAAGCAGATCAAGGCTGGCGTCTATCAGACACTGGACAAATCGAAGCTGCCGAACTGGAAAAACCTCAATCCGGTCCTGCTGAAAAACGCTTCTGCCAGCGACCCGGATAACGCTCATGCCTTCCCGTACATGTGGGGCTCGATCGGCATCGGTTTCAACCCGGCCAAGGTCAAGGAAGTGCTCGGTGCCAACGCACCGACCAACTCCTGGGACTTGCTGTTCAAACCGGAAAACGCCGAAAAACTCAAAGCCTGCGGCATCAGTTTCCTCGACTCGCCAACCGAAATGCTCCCGGCCGCCCTGCACTACCTAGGCTACCCGGTGAATTCGCAGGACAAAGGTCAGATAGCCGAAGCTGAAGCGTTGTTCATGAAGATTCGCCCTTCCGTGGCTTACTTCCATTCGTCGAAGTACATCTCCGACCTGGCCAACGGCAACATCTGCGTGGCGGTCGGCTATTCCGGCGACGTCTTGCAAGCCAAGGCCCGCGCCCAGGAATCGGGTAACGCGGTGCAGATCGACTACAGCATCCCGAAAGAAGGCGCTGGCAGTTTCTACGACATGGTCGCCATCCCTCGAGACGCGGCGAACGTCGAGAACGCCTACCTGTTCATGAACTTCCTGATGCGCCCGGACATCATCGCCGAGATCACCAACAACATCGGCTACAGCAACGCCAACGCGGCGGCGACGCCGTTGGTGGATGAAGCGATTCGGGATGATCCGGGCTCGTATCCGCCGCAGGACGTGATGGCGACGTTGTATGCGATTCCGGATATGCCGATCGGGATTCAGCGGGTGATGACCCGGGGCTGGACGCGGGTCAAGCTCGGGAAGTAAAGATCGTTCCCACGCAGAGCGTGGGAACGATCAGTGTCAAAGTTTTCCGTTCCCGCAGCGCCTTACCACCGCTGCACGCTCCCTGCAGCAGAACGGCCTCACCTGGCTTCCTCGGTTAAGGTGAATTTGGGCGCCCTCCTCGGGCGCTTTTTTTATGCGGGAACGAGCGTCCATTCGGCCAATGCCCGATAACGTCCCTTATGCGATTCAAACAACACAAAGTGATCAGCCCGCAGGAAAAACTCGGGCGGCGTCACGGACTCAGGCACCGGCAGCCGGTAGTCACGCATCAAGGTCAAATGCGGCCGAAATTCCTTCGGCGCATCCTCAAACCCAAACGGCAACATCGCCTGTTCCAGCGCATAGACCAGACGCAACAACGCCGGCGGCGCCTGCTCGGGCGCGAGCACCAGCACGCCTGCCCTGCGCCAGACATCCAGCCGATCAAGCGCCAACTTCAGCGGCACACCCGGCACGCGAACCTTCGCGGCAGCGGAGCAAATATCGGCGATCTGCGCCACGCCCACCGCGCCCAAAAACTTCAAGGTCAGGTGAAAGTTTTCCGCCGACACCGGGCGCCCGCTGCGCAGTTCAAGCGCGCTGCGCCATTGCGCGATCGCCTTGCGTTGCTCAGGCGGGCAGTTCAGGGCAAAAAACAGTCGTTTAAGCGGTTCATGGGATTCGTCGCTCACGCCTGGCACCTCCTGTGATGCACGTTATAGTTGAACCAACCGAAAACAACGGGAGGGGGCCATGCGGGAGATCATCAGCAAAGAGCCATGGTGGGCGATGCCACCGCAACCGGGGCAGGATGAGTCCGAGCTGGAATGGGGCTGGCTGGTTCACTATAGCGAAGGTGAGCCACGTTTCGAGTTCGTCAGGGAGCGGCCGACGGACAGTGAGATCCGTAATCGCAAGAGTTGCAGGACCACCCCGACAGCGGAGTGATCCCAGGGTTTGTTTCAGGCCTGAGTGATGATGTTGAATCCGCCGTAGATCATCCGCTGACCATCAAACGGCATTGGATTGACGTCCGGTTGCATGCGCGGGTCGGCCATCATTTTCTGCATGCCGGCATCGCGGGTAGGCTTGTCTGGCCAGACGATCCAGGAAAACACCACAGTTTCGTCATCCTTGAGTTTCACCGCCATCGGAAACGAGGTCACTTTGCCGTCCGGCACGTCTTCGCCCCAGCATTCAACAATGCTCAGGGCGCCGTTCTCCTTGAAAATCTTGCCGGCGATTACGGCGTGCTTCTTGAATTGTTCGCGGTTGGCGGTCGGTACGGCAATCACGCAGCCATCGACATAAGACATGGTCATTCTCCTGCGGGGGGTTGAGGGTCGATTTGCTGGTTAGTCGATTCCGTCGGGCTCCAATCGACAGACCCGCTGGCCGAATCGACCGACGGTGGTTCGGCACTTACCGCCAGGTTGCCCTCGATCTGCCCCGCCATGTATAGCGTCCCTGCCATCACGCCGGTCGTCGGATTTTGCACCAGCTTCATCCAGGCCTTGTCGAACGTATTGCCCAGGCTGCTGCGAATCAGCGCTTCGCTGTCGGGCCGGTCGGCGGCCTGAATGAGCGCGCGAATCCCGGCCACACCCACGGTGATCAAGCCCCCGGCCAGTTTGCCGGCCGCTGCGGCCACGGCGCTGGCGGCCCCGCGCGGGGCCATTTCCGCCTCCATGCGCTGACTGGCGCGCTTGGCCACAGGCGCCATGGCGGTGTCGGTCGAGCCGACGCCTTTGTCACCGCCGGCCTTGTGGATCTTGTCGATCAGCGCTGCGTAAGCCGGCAGTGAATTCAGCGGTTGCGTACGGACGACCTGATAAAGCGAGGCATTGCGCGCGGGCGGCGGGCCGAGGGCGATGGCGGGGATTTTTTGAATGCGGCTATTGAGTTGCGCCATCGGGATGCCGTGACGCTTGGAAATTTTCTGCAGCTCTTCCTGAAGAATGTCCACATAGAACGCCATGGACTGGCCGAGAATCGCGTCGGGATCAATCTCGACCGCGACCGGCGCCAGCACCCGTTGCTGATATTGCTCGAGCAAATACTCCGCCAGGCGCTTGGCCGAGGCATCCTGCTCGCCCTTGGCGTTTAGCGTGTACCAGCTGACCTTCATCGATAGCCATTCCTGGGTCCAGTAACTGCTAAACCAAGGGATGAAATTCTCTTCGGTCAATTGGTAGACCCGTGTGCGCCAGTAATCCATGGCCCCGCGCGAATAGATTCTGGTCTGCTCGGTGGCCGATTGCGACGCCGCGACGATTTCGCGGTCCACCTGCCGCCACGTGCTTTCGGACACGATCACCACAACCGGCGCCACCACCGGGGCACGCTCAGGCGTGGCGCATCCCGCCACTACCATCAACACGGCGACGATCAGCGAACGCAGGTTCAAGATCGCGGTTTCCTACAGTCGCCCTTGGGCAGAATGCCCAGAACTCAAAGGCCTATTGTTTGGAGTATAGGTAGCGATGTTTGTTCGGCGTGGGTTGGTTACCAGTTTTGAGGGCTTCATCGCGGGCAAGCCCGGCTCCCACAGGGATCAGCGTCGTCCACAAACCTGTGTTCCAGCACTGAACCCTGTAGGAGCAGAGCTTGCTGGCGATGGGGCCCTAAAGCACACCATCACTACCATCGATATTCACCATCGCAACGAATGCCTTCCGCAATAAAACCGTCAGGCGCACGATCCCCCCATCTCAACCCAACCCAACCCAAACCCCGCCTCGGAGGGCCACATCATGTTGATCCATCTCCTGACCTGCCTGGCCCTGACGGCCGTGACGTTGACCCTTTTTTCTCGTTTCATCCTGGACATCGGCCAGACCGAGGAGCACCCATCATGATCCACTCCGTCAGTCTGGCCGTGAGTTTTCCGGTGTTTGGCACCAACTACTACGCACAGGAATTCGTGTCGCGCAAAGAATTGTCACTGGTGTTCGACCCGAACTTCGAGGCATTGCTGATGCCAGCAGCGGCCAACCACTTCAGTAACGAAGTGGTCGGGCTCAATGATCAGTTCCGCTTTCTCAATGACGTGCTGGTTGAACACCTGCTAGAGATCGAGCTGGCCCAAAGTGCACCCCGCTCGTCGCGTCAGTTTACGTTCTAGGAAGACACGGGCCGACGAACGGCCCTGACTTTTCCGCTGTTGCCACCGCCGCAGAAAAACCGCTCGGCGCCGTCCGACTCAAGACCTGACACCCCCACTCCCGGCGGCATGTCGATAGTTTCCAGGACTTTACCGGTGATCGGGTCAATTCGCCGCAACTCACTTTCATCTTCCTCCCACGTGCCATGCCACAGATCGCCGTCCACCCACGTCACCCCGGTGACAAAACGGTTGGACTCGATGGTGCGCAGAATGGCCCCGGTATCGGAGTTGATCTGATGGATTTTGCGCGCGCGGTACTGACCGACCCACAGGGTGCCTTCCGCCCACGTCAGGCCCGAATCAGCGCCACCGCCGGGTGCCGGGATCGTGGCGAGCACACGGCCGCTTTGCGGATCGATCTTGTGGATGTGTTCGCCGGCAATCTGGAACAAGTGCTGGCCATCGAAGGCTGTTCCCGCGTCTGCGGCAACGTTGATTGAACCCGTTGAGTTTCCACTTTCCGGATCGAGGGCGTTGAGCTTTTCTCCGGAAGCAAACCAGACGCGCCGGCCGTCAAACGAGACGCCATGCACACTGTCGACACCAGGAAACGGGCCGTATTCACGGATGATTTCAGCAGTTGAGCGTTTCATGGTTGCATCCTCTTCACTGGGTGTGTGGAGTGGATCCTAATCACCCGGCAACAAAGCCGTGAGTAACAAAGTCGTCGCGAATCCCGGCAGCGGTGGCGTCATCCAGCGCCGGGACCGGCCACGGCCAAAGGCCTGCACTTTACCGGCGACCGCCAGCGCATCAAGCGCCCGTTGCACGCTGCGCTGACCGGTGCCCAGCGCCATCGCCAGGGCCGAACTCGACCACGACTCACCGTCTGCCAGAAACGCCAGCAGCGCGGCGTGCTGCTCCTCGACCGGGCGCGCCAGCACCACAACGTCCGGCGACACCAAGGCAAAGCCGCGCTTCGTCGCGGTGACCCCGGCCAACGGTCGAAGCGCCGCTCGCAGCCGTCCGACTTCGACGCGTAACCGCGCACGATGGGATTCATCACTGAGTTTCAAACGAAAAGCATAGGCGATGAGTGTTTCCCGGGGGACATCGGCCGGCCAGGCTTCGGCCAATGCCCGCGCGAGGGTGAACAACACCGGGCGCCTGGCCAGGGACACCGACATGCCAGCGCCGCGCACCACGTAACGACACGCATCGACCACCAACGACTGTGAGACGAGCAGCGTTTCAACCTCATCCAGCATCAGCGGCCGCGCCTTGCCCCGGCTGATCAAGCGGGCTGCGGGGGTGTCCATGACGCGAACCACAGTGTCGACTTCGGCGCTCAGTGCCGGGATCCCGGCCTCGGCGGCAAAGCGTTGGGCCCTTTCCAGCGCGGACCGCGCCTTTTTGATTTCCAGTCGGCGCATCGCAATGCCGGCCACCACCAGTTCATGCGCGGCGCGCAGGGCCGGCGGCAAGGGCGCCGGGTCCAGCCGAGCGAGCCGTTCCTCGACCTGATCGAGATGGCCGATCAGCAACAACCGTCGGATCTGCAGATACCGCGCGTGCGCCGCATTCACCCAATCCCCATGGGCTTCGAGCGTTGCCCGCGCCGTGTCGAGGGCTTTTTCCGGCCAGCTCAAATCGCGAGCAGCCAGGGCAATTTCCGCCTCGGCCACCATACAGCGCGCCCGAGCCATGGACTCTTTTGGACCAAATGCCCGCGCCGCCCGTTTGACCAGCGCCTTTGCGCGCTCCAGATCGCCGAGCTGGGCCATGGCGATACCGCGCAGTGCCAGCGCCGGCGCATCGTCGCGCAACGCAACCCGGCTCAACGCCCCAAGCGGGTCACCCGCAGCCAGCGCACGGGCGGCAGCAGTGATCAGCGAGTCCAATTGAATCGCGCCACAGTGGTCACTCCCATCGGTTGATGTCCGCTGCTTAGTCTATCTCACGCCAGTCAAACAACCCGGCGAACGAGCCTGAAATGCATGGTCATCGTGCAGTGCTGCCCCCGTTCGGTTGCGCAGCGACCGCAAAAACTGTACCTGTGTTCTCACTGAATGACAGCGAAAGCCGCTTCAGGACCGCTGCGCGCTCCAACGGGGGCCAAGCCCCTCGCCACAACGTGTAGGGTTGATCTCACAAGCCTTCCGCATCTAAAAAAAATCCCGCTCAAAGCCACTTGAATGGGATTTTTCTATGCGTGCAGCGGCATTGAGACAGCGTTGTTAAGCCACAGGAATCATTGGATCCGCGGCTGCCAACGCACTGACACGGTCGGCTGCCGGCGGGTAGATCCAAACGGTATTGATCTGCGTCTTCAGCTCTTTGCCTTCCTGCTTGACCAGTTTGACCTGACGATCCCACCCCTCGGTGTACACCGCGCCCCAAGCACCCAGATCCAGGCATGTCACGTACTTGGGTTGACTGTAAGGCGTCGGCTCCACGCCCAGAATCTGCGCCGCGACGTTGTTACCGGCGTGACGCCCCAGCGAGATGGCATGCTGGCAGGTCATCATTGCGTAGTTGCCGATGTCATCGCAGGCCGCGTAAGCCACATCGCCCGTGGCATAGATGTCGTCCTGGCCAATGACTTTCAGATGACTGTCCACGTGCAGACGGCCCTGGCTATCACGCTCAGCGGGGATCTGCTCAGTCAGCGAACTGGCGCGCACACCGGTGGTCCAGACCACGGTTTTGGCATCGATGCGTTGGCCATCGGCCAAGGTCACACCGTTCTCGTCGACGGCAACAACCGAAGACTTCAGGCGCCATTTCACGCCCAGCTCCGTGCTCGCTTCGGCAATCGACTGGCTGATTTCGGCCCCCATCGAAGCCCCGACCTTCTCGCCACGGTCAACGATGATCACTTCAATGTCGGCACCCTCGCCGAAGATTGCCCGCAGACGTGCCGGCATTTCGGTCGCCGTTTCAATCCCGGTGAAACCGCCGCCCGCCACCACGACGGTGTTGCGGGCTTTGCTGTCTGGCCGGTTGGCCAGGGATTTGAGGTGGTTTTCCAGACGCACGGCTTGTTCGATCTGGTCGACATCAAAGGCATGTTCGGACACACCCGGGGTGTTCGGCAGGGCCAGGCGGCTGCCGGTCGCCAGAACGAGTTTGTCGTAGCTGCATGTCTGTCGGGTGCCCGAAGCATCGGTGTAGCCGACACGTTTTTGCTGCACGTCGATGGTCTCTGCGGCGCCCTTGATGAACTTCACACACACCGCATCGAACAGTTCACCGATCGGCGCAGCCAGTTGATGAGCGTTCGGCTCGTAGAAGCGCGGACGCACACGCAGCTCGGCCTGAGGCGCCAGTACCGTGACCTCTACGCCGTTGTGATCATGCAGGTCGAACAGGCGCGTAGCGCTCAACGCCGTCCACATGCCGCCGAAACCTGCGCCGATGACCAGAATGTGCTGTTTCATGGTTTTAACTCCGAGGAAGACCAAAAGCTGAACTCGTTGCCGAGCGGACAACGGCGACTATAGTGATCCTAGTTGTGATGTGCAATATCGTTTTTACAAGGGTTGCTATCGCCAAAGCCAATACCTCGACAGACGCGCAAAAAGCTTTTATCTATAACAACACAGGGCAGATAGCGTTAGACATGGATTGTTGCCCCTCTAACCATCGACTGATAACATTGGCGACTCATTCAGTCGGAGATCCCGATGTCTCTTTACAGTGCGGGCGTTGAATACGGCATTCACTGCCTGATTTTTTTAGTGGGCGATTACGGCGATAGTCGTGAGGCAAGCGTGCGCGACCTCGCCGAGCTGCAAGGCGTGCCGCTGGACTACCTGGCCAAGATCTTCACCCGGCTGGCCAAGGCCAAACTGGTGATCGCCACCGAAGGCGTGCGCGGCGGGTTCAAACTGGCGCGGCCGGCGGACGAAATCAGCGTGCTGGATATCGTCAAAGCCATTGATGGCCAGAAGTTGATCTTCGATTGCCGCGAGATTCGCGGGCGTTGCGCATTGTTCGACGGCGCCCCGCCGCCGTGGGCCCTCGATGGTCCTTGTGCGGTACACGCTGTCATGGTGACGGCGCAAAAACGCATGGAAGACGCGCTCGCCCAGCAGACCATTCTCGATTTGGCCAGACGAGTCGGACGCAAAGCCCCTGCCGAATTCGGTGACCGGTTGAACAGCTGGATGAATGATCGACGGGAAAAGAAAACCGCCAGCAGTGCGCCGATCGAGGACGAGCAACTCATCCCGACGACCCATATCAGCGACTGACGATTCAACTATGGGCAAACCGGATTAGAGCGCTCTATGATTGAACCCCATGACCACTTCCGCTCCGATCCGCTCACCCTGCCCGCCCGGCGCCTGCACCTGCGGGCGTGACCCGCTGCTGGAAACACCGGGGGCGGATGTGCGCATTCTGTTTCTGACCCGTCAGGAAGAAAAACGCCTGCTCGACCGTCTGGAAAACCTCCAGAGCCTGGCCGACCTCGAACGCTTGCAACACCGGATGTATGAGCAATTGGGCATCCGCGTCGAAATCGTCCCCAGCCTCAACGAAGTGCGAACCATGCGCGGCATCGGCATCACCCTCGGCGAGCAACCCGGACTGTGCCGCAAAACCCGCCAGTCGATCCCGGCCGCCATTCGCCGCAGCCTGGAAAATCGCCCGGAAATCGCCTACGACATCCTTAACGCCAATGACCTGTTGCGGGATGCGTAAGGTCAGTACCGATGAAAACCACAAGCCGCCGCCCATGTTTCGCGGGTGAAACAGGCACCGGGCGCGACGTAGCTCAATCCTTGAAAAGACCATTAAAGAGGATCAGCGGTCGTACACGCACGGCCGGTCGCTGCTATGCCTTCACTGGGGACAAAGGGGATTCAGCGTAACCGAGGTCCCGGCGCCAGCCAGGTGCGCGAAGACAAACAGGTGCCGATCCGTATCAGGAGGTGGCCGATGTTATTCATCGTCAGTTGGTCCATTAACCCGGAAAACCGTAACAAGGCGATCGAGCGTTTTCTCAAGTCCGGGGCTGTTCCACCCACAGGCGTCAAGATGCTCGGACGCTGGCATGCCGTAGGCGGTTCGAGCGGTATGGGGGTTGTAGAGGCGAGTGATCTGGTGCCCATCCAGCAATGGGTGCTGGAGTGGAACGACATCATGAAGATGGACGTCCATGCGGCATTGACCGATGAGCAGATGGCGCCGCTGTTGGCAGCCACTACCGGTCAGTAACAGGCATCGGGGCGGTGATTCACCGCCCCGTTCCTGGTGTTGGCCTATTTCACTTTGCGCAACAGAAAGTGCGACAGCGCCGGGATCAGCACCAACGCCCCGACCATGTTCCAGATGAACATGAACGTCAGCAGAATGCCCATGTCCGCCTGAAACTTGATCGGCGACCAGGCCCAGGTGATCACACCCGCGGCCAGGGTAATCCCGACCAACGCCACCACTTTCCCGGTGAAGGCCACGGCATTGCGATACGCCTCAGTCAACGACAACCCGGCACGTTGCTGCGCCAGTTGCACGCTCAGCAGGTACAACGCGTAATCCACGCCGATCCCCACACCTAGCGCGATCACCGGCAGCGTGGCGACTTTGACGCCCATGCCGAGCCAGACCATCAAGGCTTCGCAGAGGATCGAGGTCAGCATCAACGGCACCACCGCCACCACCACCGCACGCCAGCTGCGGAAGGTGATGAAGCACAACACAATCACCGCGCCATACACGTACAGCAGCATGGTGCGGTTGGCGTCACGCACGACGATGTTGGTCGCCGCTTCAATCCCGGCGCTGCCGGCGGCGAGCATGAACTGGCGTTCGCCGTTGCTGTGCTCGCGGGCGAAGGTTTCGGCCACTTGCACCACACGGTCGAGGGTTTCGGCCTTGTGGTCCGACAGGTACGCCACGATGGGCATCATCGAGCAATCGTTGTTGAACAGGTCCGGGCTGCTGACCGAGGCCTGCTGGGCGCCGTAGTTGAGCACGTCCTGATTGCGCGCGATGGTCAGCATCTTCGGGTTGCCTTCATAGGAACCCGCCGTGATTTGCCGCACCGCGTTGGTCAGCGACACCGTGGTTTGCACGCCCGGTACTTGCTGCAACAGCCAGCCCAGGCGATCGGCTTCTACCAGTGATTCGTACTTCAGGCAGCCTTCGCTCGGGGTCTTGAGCATGATTGCGAACTGGTCGCTGGACAGCGAATAGTTGGCGGTGATGTAGGCGTTATCGCGGTTGTAACGCGAGTCTGAACGCAACTCCGGTGCACCGGGGTCTAGATCGCCGATCTTCAGATGATGGCTGACGACAATCCCGCCCACCGCCAACACACCTGCCACGCTCACCGCGATGGTGGCCCAGCGGCGCTCGGTGAATTTATCAAGAAAACTCCACAGCGCACCGATGCCTTTGCCGCGCAGTTCCTTGTTCTCGGCGCGCAAACTGCGCTCGGCCGCCTTGCGGCTCACGCCCCAGTACGACAGCAACACCGGCAGCAGCACCAGGTTGGTGAAGATCAGCACCGCGACGCCGATGCTGGCGGTGATCGCCAGGTCCTGAATCACCGGAATGTCGATCAGCATCAACACCGCAAACCCCACGGCATCCGCGAGCAACGCAGTCAGACCAGCGAGGAACAGACGACGGAAGGTGTAGCGCGCGGCGACCAATTGATGAGTGCCACGCCCGACGTCCTGCATGATCCCGTTCATCTTCTGCGCGCCGTGGGACACGCCGATGGCGAACACCAGGAACGGCACCAGAATCGAAAACGGGTCCAGCGCAAAACCGAACAACGCGACCAGACCCAACTGCCAGACGACCGCGATCACCGAACAGAGAATCACCAGTGCCGTACTGCGCACGCAACGTGTGAAGTAGAAGATGATGGCCGTGGCAATCACCGCGGCGACACCGAAATACAGCATCACCTGCATCAGGCCGTCGATCAGGTCGCCGACCAGTTTGGCAAAGCCGATCACCCGGATCTTGATCGGGCCTTTGCCCTCTTCGCCCGTCACGCGGACGCCGCCTTCGAATTCGTACTTGTCGCGCAGTTTCTCTTCGAGGGTTTTCGAGAACTGGTGGTAGTCGATGGCCTGCCCCGTCACCGGGTCTTTCTCCAGCAACGGCACGAAGATCATGCTCGACTTGAAGTTGTTGCCGATCAGGCTGCCGACAATGCCCGAGCGGGCGATGTTCTGCCGCAGTTGCTGCACGCTTGGCGCCGAGCCGTCATAGGAATCGGGCATCACCGGGCCACCCTGGAAGCCTTGCTCGGTAACTTCGGTCCAGCGCACGGCCGGGGTCCACAGTGACTTCATCCAGGCCCGGTCGACGCCCGGCGTGACGAACAGTTCGTCGTTGATCTCTTTTAAGGCGTCGAGGTAGTGCGGATCGAAGATGTCGCCGTTGCTGCTCTCCACCACGACCCGTACCGCGTTGCCCAGGCCGCGCAGGGCCTGACGGTTTTCCAGGTAGTTTTTGATGAAAGGCTGGCTCTGCGGGATCATTTTTTCGAAGCTGGCATTGAGCGTCAGCCGAGTCGTGGCGAAGAAGCTCAGTGCAATCGTCACCAGCAAGCAGGCCACTACCACCCACAAGCGGTTGTTAAAAATCAGCCGTTCCAAGGCGTTACCGGAGCGCGCGTCGAAGCCCTTGAGCTCGCGAATGACCGGCATTGTTTCGAGTTCGTGATGACCCATCATTGTGTTCTCTTTGTGATGCCGGGCTTATTCGAGGGGCAACTGGCGCAGGCCACGGGTGCCCGCAAGCACCAGCGAGCCGCCGGAAACCTGCGCGGCAGCCACGGGGGCCGGTGTGGTGTTCGGCTGAAGATGAAAACTCAAGCCGTCGTCAGCGCTGACCAGCACATGACCGGCCTGACTGACCAGCACAATCCGGCCATCGGCCGTGATGGAGCTGGCGGTGATGCTCAGGGGCAAGCCGAGATCGATTTTGTTCCAGCTCGCGCCACTGTCAGTGCTGCGGAACACGTTGCCGCGCAGACCGAACACCAGCGTGGCACCCGGCTTACCGGTGATGCCGAAAAAGCTGCCGTTATACGGCGTCGGTGTCGCATTGAACCGGCCGCTCGCACGGTCCAGCTTCAGCACCAGACCTTGCTCGCCGACGATGAACAAATCGTCGCCCACCGGGCGCAGTGCGTAGAGGTTCAGGGCGCTCGGATTGTCGGTGCGATCCAGCAACGGCGTCCAGCGGCGACCGCCGTCGTCGGTGCGCAAAATCAGGTTGAAGGCGCCGATGATGTAGCCGACCTGATCGCTTTCGAACCAGACATCGAGGAAGGGTTTATCGGCGCCCTCCTCGACCATGCGTTGGGCATCGCTGACCCGGGCTTGCAGATCAGCGTCATCCGGTTGGCTGGCGAGTTGAAGCTGATAGTAATCGAGCAGGATCGGGCCGACCTGACGCCCGTCCAATTGCCGGGCCCAGGTCTGGCCCGCATCGCTACTGTGCAAGACCACGCCGTCGTGCCCGACCGCCCAGCCTTGTTGTGGCGTTGGAAAATGTACGGCGACCAGGTCAGAGCTGACAGGCACTTGCGCCTGCTGCCAGTGCTGCCCGGCGTCGTCGGAATACAGAATGTGCCCGCGCTGGCCCACGGCAACCAGACGTTCACCCGCGTGAGTCAGCCCGGTCAGTGTCGACCGTGAAGCCAGGGCGCTTGGCAACGCCTGGGTGTCAAGCACATCGGCATACTCGCCGGCGAACACCGGACGGGTGAACGGCACGGCCATGGCAGCCGATAACGCGGCCAGCAAAAACCATTTGATCATTGTCATTATTGTTATCTCGGGTGCAACGTACAGACTGAACATCACCCATCCACTGTGGGAGCGTGGCTTGCCCGCGAATGCGGTTTGTCATTCAACATTAATGTCGACTGATACACCGCCTTCGCGGGCAAGCCCGCTCCTAAAGGGGTTGTGGGTTTAGCGGATGCCGGCGCCAGCCAGCGACTCGGCGGACCACTGAGCCTTGGACAGTGGATCGATGTACTTCAAGCCACCATAAGGACCGTAGAAACCGTTCACGTTGTAGGCACCGGAAATCAGGTCGTAGATCATGTGGTTGATCGTATCCGGCGCCTTCACGTCGTAGCTGTAGGTCATGTGCGCGAAACCGCCGCGGTAGAGCTGGCCACGGGCGTCATACTCGTCGGAGGCCAAAGCGATCCAGCTGTCCTCGTCGAGGTAGAACGTGCGCTTGCTGTAGATGTGGCGTTTGCCCGGTTTGAGCGTGGCTTCCACCACCCACACCCGGTGCAGCTCCCAGCGCATCAAATCCGGATTGACGTGGTTGGCCTTCATCACGTCGGCCGCGTCTTTGTGGTAGCTCAGCTTGTAGGTGTTGTACGGCACATACATTTCTTTCTTGCCGACCAGCTTGAAGTCGTAACGGTCCATCGCACCGTTGAACACGAAAGCATCGTCATAAGTCGCGGCGCCGACAGTACCAGGGTTTGGCGTGTCATAAGCCAGGTCCGGTGCCAGTTTCACGCGGCGTTGCCCTGGCAGGTACTGCCAGGCGCGACGCGGTTGTTGCAACGGGTTGACCGAGTCCATCAGCAGCAGCGCTTCACCAGCACGACGCGCAGGGCCGGTGTAGGCCAGCTTGATCTTGTAGTACGTTTCATCGGATGTCACCGGACCCGCTGGGCGCGATGGGGAAAAGAGCGGGTATTCGATGTTGAACACGCCGGTGGAACTCAACGACGCGGTGCCGGACGAGTCGACGTTCCACGAGTCGTACTTGTTGGTCATTGCCACGCCTTGATAGCGCTGCAAGTGGTTCCACATGGCTTCGTAGCCGTCAGCGGGGATCGGGAACGGTACGCCCGGCAGGGAGTTTTCCAGACCCAGCCCGCCGTCGATGGTCTTGGCCGTCACGGCGTTTTTCGCGGTGTTGTCCAAGACGGCCTGAGGCATGGCGACGCTACGGTGAGTCGGGTAGACATCCAGGCGATAGGTTGGATAGCGCGTCAGCAACGCCTGGGTAGTCGCGGTGAGTTTGTCTTTCTGTTCCGCAAGCTCTTTGCCAGTGATGACCAGGCGCGGTTTTTCGGCGCCGAACGGGTCCGGGCGGAACGAGTCGCCCGTTTTGAACTCGGCCGGAATCGTGGTCAGACCACCGGTGTATGCCGGAATGCTGCCGTCGGCGTTGGCCGCTTTGTCAGCACCGATCGCCGTCAGGCTGGTGCCGAGCTTGGCCGCTTGATCGGCAGTGACTGCCGCCTGGGCGGAGCCGACTACAGCCAGCGCCAGGGCGCTGGCCAATATTGATTGAGTAAAATTCATGGGGTGTCTCCTGTTAACACACAGCACTCGGATCAGAGGGTGGTTTTGAAAGTGAAAGTGACCATGCCGCGATCCTTGAGCTGGGCCACGGTACCGGCAAACGCAGTGGGCTGGCCGGGCACGCAGTTGTATTGACCGTTGGCACCGGGCGCAGCGCCATCGCCATGGGCGGAAGCGTTGCCGGCAGAACCGCAGGTGTCGAAGTCGCCAAAGTTGTCGACGTATTTGAGGTCGAAGCGGTATTGGCTGTGCACGTCCATGCCGACGCCGACCGAGTAGCTGCCGGTGCCTTTGTTGCCGCCCAGTTGCACGGACGACTGGCCCGCGAGGCCAACGTTGTAGCTGACCGGCATGAACATATCGATGCCGGGGAATACCTGGTACCAGGTCGGGTTGAAGTTCATACCGACGATGTAGTTGTCCTTGGAGACCTTGTCGACGCCGTTGTACCAGTCCTCGCCCTTGAACAGTTGCTTGTTCTCGGTCACGTCCAGCCAGCGGCTGTAGGCCAGTTCAACCAGCAACGAAGAGGAGTCCCAGATCGGCGTTTCGCCGAAGGTGGTCAGGCCGTTCAGCACCGCGTGCACGGTGTTGCCGCGTGCTACACCGTTTTCGCCATCGAAGCTGCTGATGAAGCCCGGGGCCTTGGCCGCGCCCAAGGTCGGGTTGACGGTGCCGGGAACGCTGGACAGCGCCATGTTGTGGCGATAGTTGAGGTCGAAACCGACACTCACGCCTGCAATGTTTTTGGCCAGGCTGAAGCCGTAGATATCAATGTCATCCACGTAGAACTGGTTGTAGCTGCCGGCAATGCCCGAAGCAATCGCCGCCGGCGTTACAGCACTCGGCTGCAGCGCCAGATTGGGCAGGATGTCCGAGGTTTTGCGGTAGTAGATACCCATCGTGCCGTCCAGCCACGCCGGGCTCCACTTGGCCATCAGGCCGAAGTCACCACTGTTGCTTGGCGTGAAGGTATGGCCGTTTTGCAGGCGCAGAAACTCATTGGCGCCCAACGGGCCCTGAAGGCCGAAGAACGGATTCCTTGCGGCAACCAAGGACAAGTTGTGGCCGCCGCTCTGGATACCGTCGTTGAAACCCAGATACGTGCCGGATTCCGGCAAGCGTGCGGCGTTCCAATCGAGGAAGTACTGCGCCGCGAGGGTCAGTTCCGGATTGACGGTGAAGCTGGTGGACAGCTGATTGCGCGGGATGAACAGCTCTTTGGCTTCAGTGCCCGGCACCGCGAGAGCCTTGGACAAGTCCAGACCGGACTGGCCATAGTTATTGCCGTGTGCAAAGGCCAGGACACTTTCACCCCAATAGACCGTGTGTTTACCGGCCTTGCCACTGAGCATCGATTCATCACCGATTTCGGTGCTGCCGAAGACGAAGGCGTCGAGGATCTCGGAGGACGGGCCGTTGTAATAACGGTCGGCATAGCCGCTCTGGTGCCTCGAATCAGGCTTGCCGTCATTCAGCTGGTTGGTCGACGGGTTGAAGCTGCCGACGTTGTCATAAGCATGGTCGTACCAGCTGTTGGCGCTGACCCGAAAACCCATCTGTTTTTTGTACACCACGTCCAGCTCCGACATGACGTCGAGGCGCTGGGCGACCGGGCTGCCGGAAGAAAAATTGCGGTCACCGTCGTTGTTGTTCCACGAGTTGGCCAGCTTGCTGTTCGCCGCCTCGACACGCTGGGCGTAGTTGAACTTCAAGGTGTTGTCGAAACGAACCGTCAGGTCCTCGTTCCCCGTATCGAACTCGAAGGCCTGCGCTGGCGCCATGCCCAGCCCGGCAAGAATCGCCGAAGCCAGCAGCCCGCGCCGCAGATTTGGATGGCAGATCTTATTGTTGTTATTCATCTAGCGTGCTCGCCTTCTCTGTGGTTTCACGAAAAGTCATTCAAGAAAATGCCGACTTCGGTGTGGTGCCCTGCTCTAAGGGGCACTGACCAGTTCGGTCGAGACTGTTGTATCGCGAGGGGTGGGGGGCGCGCCGGTCAATTGGGCCAAATCATCGGTCAACGCAACTTGCCGATCAGCCAAGGCTTGTTCGCCGCAACCCTCTGTAGGAGCCGGGCTTGCTCGCGATGGCGGTGTGTCATTCAACATTGATGTTTGAATGACAGGGCCTCATCGCGAGCAAGCTCGGCGCCTACAGGGGTTGTTGTTTGCCTGAGGGTTTTGTGCAGGAAGGATGTTTCAGAGTTGCTGGCGAAAGTCCGTGGGCGACAGCCCGGTCCAGCGCTTGAACGCGCGGGTGAAATTGCTGGTATCGCTGAAACCCAGGAGAAAGGTGATTTCAGTCACCGGCCGCGCCGCCTGGCTCAGATAGCTGTACGCCAGCTCCTTGCGGGTGTCATCGAGCAGTTGCTGGAAATGCGTGCCACGCTGGGACAGCTTGAGTTGCAGCTTGGTCGGGCTCATGTGCAGCGCGCTGGCAACCTTGTCGCGGGTGCAATCGCCGTCCGGGAGGAACTCGATGATTTTCTGGGTCACGCCGGTGATCACATCACTTTTGTCCAGCCGCGCCAGGTAACTGATGATGATGTTGTCGTTGACCTGAGCCAACTCCGGGCAGGAACCGCTGAGCGGCTGCACCAGATCCGCCTTGTCAAACACCAGCAAGCTGCTGGCCTGCCCGAACAACACCGGCGACCTGAACAGTACTTCATAAGGGCCCGCACCTTCGTGGGGCATCGGGCGACAAAACTCCATCCGCACAGGCTTGAACTCTTGTTTATAAAGCAGGCGCATGGTGCGGATCAGAAAGCCGAAAAATGCATCTTCAGTCTCGGCGCAAAGCTCCTGCACGTGATCGAAGCGGAACAGAACCTGCTCGTCAACCTGGGTGACGTGGGCCTTGGCGACCTGGGACACCAAGCGGAAATAACGCTCCAGTCGCCGGCAGAAATCCAGCAACGTGCCACTGGCCGCCAGCGAATAGCCCAATGCATGCAGGTGTGTGAGGTGAATATGCTTGGCCACGGTCAACCCGAAATACGGGTTGTTGGTCACATCGACGCAGGCTTGATACAGCTTCGTCATCGTTGCGACCGGCAGGCGGGCCATCGGATCGGTAGCGACGCCCAGCGCGATGCCCATCGCGGTAAAGATCCGTTTGCTGTCGACCCCACTGGCGTCCAGCGCGTTAGCGATGGCCACGGTGTAGCTGCTGATGGTGGTGGGTTGCAACGCTTCTTCACGCAACGATGTTTCGGTACCGGGCGTATCCATTTTCGAACCTGACATGGGCCTGCCTGTTGGGGATGCGAAAGTCGATACTCGCCCCCCAACCGTCCATCGGTCAATCACCCGTCGCGGGCATTTTCACGATGTTCCGATGCTTGGCGCGATAGTCACCTGCTTCACTGACCAGCGAATTCATTCTATTGACCAGTGCCGAACCGGCCTTGTACCCACAATAGGTTCATGTGGTGCATCCAATAAAAAGAGAAGAACAGCATGAGCCAGAACGCAGAGTTCGATTACATCGTAGTGGGCGCGGGCGCTGCCGGTTGTGTGGTTGCCAGTCGCCTGTCGGAAGATCCGACGATTTCCGTCTGCCTGCTGGAAGCCGGCGGCCCCGACAGTCATCCGCTGGTGCACATGCCGGCGGGCGTTGCGGCGATGGTACCGACCTCGATCAATAACTGGCAGTACCAGACCGTCCCGCAGCCAGGCTTGAACGGCCGCATCGGCTATCAGCCTCGGGGCAAGACCCTGGGCGGCAGTTCTTCGATTAACGCCATGGCCTATCACCGGGGACACCCGCACGATTTCGACCGCTGGGCCGCATTGGGCAACCCCGGCTGGAGCTATCAGGAGGTGCTGCCGTTCTTCAAGCGCGCCGAGCACAACGAACACTTCAAAGACGAACTGCACGGGCAAAACGGCCCGCTGAATGTGCGCTTCCACTCATCGCCCAATCCGTTCGGCGAAACCTTTGTCGAGGCCGGCGTACAGGCGGGCTATCCGCCCTGCCCCGATCAGAATGGCGCGATCATGGAAGGTTTCGGTCGCGTTCAGGTGATGCAAAAGGACGGTCAGCGCTGCAGCGCGGCCAAGGCCTACCTCACCCCTAACCGCCACCGGCAGAACCTGCACATCGAAACCCACGCCCACGCCACACGAATCCTGTTCGATGGCAAGCGCGCGGTGGGCATCGAGTTTATGCAGAAGGGCGTAAAACGAACCCTGCGCGCACGGCATGAACTGATCCTGAGTTCCGGCGCGTTCAACTCCCCTCAGCTGTTGCTGCTGTCCGGCGTCGGGCCAACGAGTCAATTGCTGAAATTCGACATTCCGGTGGTTCACGAACTGCCAGGGGTCGGCCAGAACCTGGTGGACCACATCGACTACGTGCACTCCTATCGCGTCAAGTCGCGCAACTTGATCGGCCTGTCACTGGCCGGAGCGTGGGACATTGCCAAAGCGGCGTTCCGCTACTGGCGCCGCCGCAACGGCCCACTGACCACCAACTTCGCCGAGGCCTGTGCCTTCGTCAAAACCTCGCCGGAGCTGGCTCAGGCCGACATTGAACTGGCGCTGACCATCGCCATGTTCGCCGACCATGGACGTACGCTGTATCGCGGCCATGGTCTGAGCGTGCACGCCTGTCTGCTGCATCCGAAAAGCGTCGGCCAACTGACCCTGGCGAGCGCCGACCCGATGGTCGCGCCGCTGATCGACCCCGCGTTCCTGACCCATCCCGATGACATCAAAACGCTGATCGCAGGCTATCGGATCATCCAGAAAGTCATGGCGACCCCGGCGTTCAAGGCGTTTTGCCCACGGGATGTGATTGACGATCCGATGAGCAGCGACGCCGAGGTCGAGCAGGTGCTGCGCAACCGTTCCGACACCCTCTATCACCCGGTCGGCACCTGCAAAATGGGCGACGATGCGATGGCAGTGGTGGATGCCCGATTGAGGGTCCATGGCCTGGAAGGTTTGCGCGTGGCCGACGCCTCGATCATGCCGACTATCATTGGTTGTAGCACCACCGCCGCAACGGTGATGATCGGCGAAAAAGCCGCCGAGTTTATTCGTCAGGACCGCGCAACCAGCGCCTCTCTTTGCTCGAAGGACGATCATGAATCCAGTACGCGCCCTTACCCCGCATAAGCTGCTCGTGGTTTCAGCAGTTATCGAACTGACGACCGGCGTGGCGCTGCTGCTCACGCCGGGCCTTGTTTGCAACCTGTTGCTGGGAATGACCACGACGGACGCGACCAATCTCGTGGCCCGGTGTTTTGGCATCGCGCTGATTGCCCTCGGGATCGCGTGTTGGCCCCGACCAGCCACCCCTGCCGCGCTGCGTTCGATGCTGTTCTACAACGGCGCGATTGCCTTGTATCTGGTTTACATCGGCGTGTCTGTCGGCGGCGGGTTACTGCTGTGGCCAGCGGTGGTGTTGCATGCCGTGATGACCGCGCTGTTTCTACGTCGTTAACCTCCCCCACATAGACATTCATTCAAAGGAGTACGCACATGGGCGTATTGGACGGCGTTCGTATCGTCGAAATTGCCGGTATCGGACCGGGGCCGTTTTGCGGCATGTTGCTGGCGGACATGGGTGCCGAGGTGATTCTGGTGGAACGCGCCGGCACCAAGGCCGGTGACATGCTCGACCTGGGCAAGCACGCCATCGTCAATCGCGGCAAACAATCGATTGCCCTGGACCTCAAAGACCCTGAAGCCATCGAAGCGGTGTTACGCCTGATCGAAGGCGCCGACGCGCTGATCGAAGGCATGCGCCCCGGCGTCATGGAACGTCTGGGCCTGGGTCCCGACGTGTGCCTGGCGCGCAATCCGCGACTGGTCTACGGGCGCATGACCGGTTGGGGCCAGCAAGGTCCATTGGCCCAGGCCGCTGGCCATGACCTCAACTACATCGCCCTGTCCGGCGCCTTGTGGTTCAGCGGCGAAGCCGGCCAGGCGCCGATGGCACCACCGACGCTGGTGGGTGATCTGGGTGGCGGCGCGCTCTACCTGGCGATGGGCATTCTGGCCGGGATCATCAACGCCAGCACCAACGGCGTCGGTCAGGTGGTGGATGCGGCGATTGTCGATGGCAGCGCCAACCTGATGAACCTGTTGCTGTCCGCGCATTCCGCTGGCCAGCAGCCACTGGAACGCGGTTGTGGCCTTCTCGATGGCGCCCATTGGGCCCGAACGTATGCCTGCGCCGACGGCTTGTTCGTCAGCGTGCAAGCCCTCGAACCGCAGTTCAACGCCCTGCTGTTCAGCAAGCTGGGGCTGGGTGACGACCCGGACTTCAAGAGCCCGTACGACCCACGTTTGTGGGGGCCGCTGCGCAAGCGCCTGGAAGCCGTATTTGCCAGCCAGCCGCGCCAGCACTGGATCGACCTGCTGGAAGGCAGCGACGCCTGCTTCGCCCCGGTACTGACACCGGCCGAAGCCCTGAACCATCCGCACATGGCCGAACGTGGCGTGTACTCACGCCAGAACGGCGTGCTGCAAGCCGCACCGGCGCCACGGTTTTCCGCGACGCCTTCGGCTGTGGGCAAGGTGCCGATCCGAGGGGAACACAACACAAGCATTCTGCGCAAAGCAGGTTTGAGTGAAGAGCAAATCCAGCGACTGATCTGAAAAATCGGGGCCAGATGTCAATCAGACAAGTCCCGAAATTCCACAATCCCCTGTGGGAGCCTGCTCGCGATGACGGAGTGTCAGTCGGCAAAGATGTTCCTGACCCGACGCCATCGCGAGCAGGCTCGCTCCCACAGGTTCTGCGCTTTAACTGACAGTTATCTGGCTAAGCAGGCACATCAATCTGATCCAGCACCCGGTTCGCGGTGATCTCGGCCACCATGATGCTGTTTGAAATGCCCAGCAACGCGTAGCGCGCTTCACCTTCCAGGTGGTCCACCAACTGATGGACCATCACATCGACCGAGGCCAGCGTCTCGACCAGAAAAACCACGAGGGTTTCGTTGGTCGCCTCCTGGTCCACGGAAAACAATTTGCTGGGCGTACGCGCGGTGGCTTTGATGTCGGCATTCGACGGGAAGTGGTAGTCGAGGGCGCGTTCGGCGGCCTCGTTGAGTTTGTTTGAATCGGGTTCGTACGGGGAAACCGGATCGGTGTCTGGTGGGTTCGGCGTTACTTTGAACATTTGCTTGCTTCTCTGATTGGGCGCCAACCCTCCTGCTGCTAAACGAGAGGGAGGCAGCTGTACGCAGGTTAGCAGACCGGGGAAGCTAGCAAAGCCGGCGCGCCCGAAGGCGCCCTGCGCACAACTACCATCAAGTGCAGGCATGGGAATGCCTGACTGACAACAGCTTGTGCAGCTTACTTATAACCCCGGGCTGCTAAACCCGACCACTGATGGGCAGTGGCAGGGAAACGATAGAGGCCAGGCCCAAGACGCACAAGCCGGCGGATTCTGGCGTAACGGTAGGCAACGGCGCAAGGGCTTGTAGCTTTCAGGACGTAACCTTGATGGCACTTAAACACGCACCTTCAAAACGCGTTTAATGAGCCCGGCATACTGCGGTGACAAGTAAACCCTGTGGGAGCGAGCCTGCTCGCGATAGCGGACTGGCAGGCAACACACCTGCCGAATGCAAGACCGCTATCGCGAGCAGGCTCACTCCCACACGTTCCGCGTTTTTACTGGCAGACATCTGGTGCTTTGAGCATGCCGTTTAGCATGGCCGCTGGGCGTGGGCCACCTCAGCTTTTCAGGAGCACTGCAATAGGACTGTCCTCGCGCAACGCATGACAGGTGTTGAGCAAAGCCCCCCTGGCATTGCGGTAAGCCTCGGCATCGGCTGGCGTGCGCGGTGCGACCAGGGAGCGGGCCATGGGGATGGTCTGGAACGCCGTCGTCGCGATCGGCAGCAACAATTCAGTCAGATGCACGCAACCACCAATCCCGCCGAACAGTTCCTTGATTCGCCGCGAAAACCCCGGGCCGATCCGTTCGCCAAGCAACTTCTGATAGGCCGGCATTGCCCCGCGACACTGGCTGGTGGGCACGTCCGGCATGGACATCTGCACGTCACGCACGATGAAGCCATCGTCCAGGGTCAGGCGTATCCACATTCCGTGGTACGTCTGGCCCGTCTCGACGATGCGGCCTTCAGCAAGCGTCACCGGATGGGTCTTGCGGTCGTTCAGCCGCCCTTCGATATCCCACAAGCCATCAGCGCGCAAAAAGCCCTGGCATTCTACCGTGCGCCGGTGAATCAACCGGCGGCCCGCTTCATCAAGTTCGTCAGTCATTTTTCAACCCCGTTGCTTGCGGCGACGACGCCACATCAGTACGCCCACCAACACCAGCAGCACCGCGACCACCGGCGGCGCAGCAGCCTTGAGTTTGGGAATCACCACGTGTTTCAAGGCATACATCTGCCCTTGGTGCATGTAGTCATATCCGACCGGCATGGGCAGCACGCCATTGACGCGGACGTACTCGGCGTAGTCGGCTTGCATGGCCGCAAAGCGCTCGGGCATCTGCTGTTGCAGGTCGTGGACCTCGCCGGGGTCGGTGACGATGTTGTAGAGGTGCCATTGTTCGTTGCCCACGGGTTTGAGGCTTTTCACCAATTTGTAATCGCCCTTGAACAGCGCGGCGCTGCCCGACAGTTCATAGCCGATGGCTTGATCCTCGGGGTGCACACGTTTGGCATGGCCTTGCAGCACGGGGACCAGGCTGGCGCCGATCATCGGTTCCACGGCACGCCCCTGAAACTCACCGTTATGCGCCGGTACCCCGGCCACCTCCAGCAAGGTCGGGACAATGTCGGTGACGTGAGTGAAGGCTTTGGCGATGTGATTGGCCTGCATGCCAGGCACGCCTGAAACGATCAACGGCGCACGCAACCCACCCTCGCCGGCAAAAAACTTGTAGCCGCTCAACGGCGACGCGGCGGCACTGGCCCAACTCGGGCCGATGCTGCTGAAGGCGCCCTTGCTGCCCAGGCGATCAAGCTGGCGGGTGTAGTTCATTTCCAGCCACAGCCGTAGGGCGGGGATGGCGTAAGGGTCGGTGGGTTCGCTGCCGTTATCGGACAGAAACACGAACACGGTGTTGTCGTATTCGCCGGTATCTTTCAAATGCTGGATGAAGCGGCCGATCTCCTGGTCCATGGTTTCCGCCATGCCGGCATAGACTTCCATGCGCCGTGCTTCGTAGCGTTTTTCATGTTCATCCAGCGCGTTCCAGTCGGCGGTGCTGGCCATGGTTTGCATGCCGACACCGGCCGGAATCAGCCCCAACTCCACCGCCCGGTCGCGTCGCTCATTACGTAACGCGGTCCAGCCTGCGTCATAGCGCCCCTGGTACTTGTCGATGATCGCTTTGGGCGCCTGGACCGGAACGTGATTGGCCTGAAAACCCAGGTAGGCAAAAAACGGCTTGCCGTTCTGCCGGTCTTGCTCGATGTACTGCAACGCCTTGTCGACGATGAAGGTCGAGGAGTAATAGTCCTTGGGCAGATGCGCCGGTTGGCCGTTTTCGAACCAGGCGGCCTTGTCGTACAGCGGTGCGTAGGGCCGCTCTTCCCAGTTGTCCGAGCCGCTGTCGGCCTGGATGAACGAGCGGTCGAAGCCACGCTTGTCCGGCAAGGTGTCCGGGGTTTTACCCAAGTGCCATTTGCCGGTGATATAGGTGCGATAACCGCCCTCCTTGAGCAGGCTGGCGACGGTGATTGCATTGTCGTTGAGCACGCCGCTGTAACCGGGTTTGCCCAGGTGTTCCTCAGGCATGGTTTCCGGCATGTTACCGACGCCGTTGCGGTGGTTGTCGACGCCGGTCAGCAGCATCGAGCGCGTCGGTGAGCAGGAGGCCGTGACATGGAAGTCTGAAAAGCGCACGCCTTCACGGGCCAGGGTGTCGATGTTCGGCGTGGCGATTTCGCTGCCGAAAGAACCGACGTCGCTGTAGCCCCAGTCGTCGGCGACCAGTACCACGATGTTTGGGTGTTTGGGGGCTGCGAAACTTTGGCTGGTGAACGCTAGACAACACAGGGCCAGGGCGAGCGGCTTCAACGGGATCATCCAGGGTTTCCTTATTCTTATAATTGTGGGAGCGAGCCTGATCGCGAAGGCGATATGTCAGCCAACATCAATGCTGAATGTGATGGCCTCTTCGCGAGCAAGCCTGCGCCTACAGGGGGAAATCGTCTGTCACAAAATCTGTGTTCCATGGCGATCAATTGTGGGAGTGAGCCTGCTCGCGATGGCGGCGTGTCAGTCAACATCAATGTTGAATGTGCTGGCCCTATCGCGAGCAGGCTCGCTCCTACAGTTGATCGGTGTTTGGCTCAGGTCAGGGTTTCAATAGGGCCCCGACGACCCGGCGAAACAGCTGGCCGTAGGGCGGGCGCAATAGACCCATCACGTCCCATCGCGGCGGTGTGAACACCGAGCGTTCCAGGCTGAATGCCTTGAACCCGTATCCGCCCCGGTAGCGACCAAACCCCGAGTGACCACAGCCACCAAAGGGCAAGTCGGTCTGGAACAGGTGCTGCATCACTTCGTTGATGCAGGCGCCCCCCGAATGGGTGCGTTCCAGCACATGCCGGGCCTCGGCGCGGTCATCACCGAAGTAGTACAGCGCCAGGGGCCGGGGGCGGGCGTTGATGTAATCGAGTACTTCGTTGATGTCGCGATAGCCGCGAATCGGCAGCAGCGGGCCGAAAACTTCCTCTTGCATCGCCAGTGCCGAGTCCGGCGGATCAACCAGCAGGGTCGGTGCGATCTTGCGTGAAGCGCTCAAGTCTTCGTTACCCGGATTGACCTCGATCACCCTGACGCAGTGGTCACGGGCGTCTTGCAGACAAGCTTGCATCCGCAGGTATTGCCCGGGCGTCGCCATGGCCGTGTAGTCCGAATTGTTCAGCAGCGTCGGGAACATGCGCTGCATTTCGACCTGCATGAAGCTCAACAAGTGTTCGAGGTCATCCTCGTGCACAAACACATAATCCGGGGCGATACAGGCCTGCCCTGCGCTGACGCCCTTTCCGCCCCAGATGCGTTTGGCGGCGTTTTGCAGGTCGGCACCGCGACCGATGATGGTCGGCGACTTGCCGCCCAGTTCCAGGGTCAACGGCGTCAGATGTTCCGCGGCGGCCCGCATCACCAGCCGCCCGACCCGTGGGCTGCCGGTGAACACCAGGTGATCGAGCGGCATGGCAGAAAACGCCGCGCCCAGTTCGGCGCCACCGATAAAGCCTGCCACTTCGGTGTCGTCGAACTGTTGGGCCAGCAACTCGATCAGCAGGCTGGCCGTGGCCGGCGACTGATCGGAAAACAGCAGAATGGCGCGGTTACCCGCCGCCAGCGCTTCAGCCAGCGGCCCCAGTGCGATGGCAATCGGGAAATTCCACGGCGAGATGATGCCGATTGTCCCCAACGGCTGAAAACGGATTTCAGCCCTGGCGCCCAGCCAGCCGCTGCCCAGTTCAGCTTTGCGGCGCTGCGGACGCATCCATTGACGCACATGATCACGCGCATATTTCAGGCCTTGTATCGGCAACAGCACATCCGCCAGCAGCGACTGATCATGACTGCGCCAGGTAAAGTCCTTGGCCAAGGCTTCGCAAAGCGCCTGCTGGTTGTTCAGCAACAGGTTGATGACCCGGTTGATCCGCTCAATACGCAATTCGGCGGACGGCGGCCCTTCGGACAAAGAGGCTGCCTGCTGGCGCGCGAGCACCGCTGCGACCCGCGCGGAGACCGGAGTGAAAAGCGCTTGCGGCTCACCATTGAGGGGTAAGTTCATGGTCGTGATCCTATCGTGCAGGCGCATTGGGGCCGATCAGCTCAAAGTCCGGAGAGAATTTGTCCAGCGATCCCAGTACGTCATAGACCGCCATCTTGCTGCCATCGATCTTCAGATCGCCTTTGACAACCGCCTCAATCGGCGACAGCTTTTCCGCGAGAATGGCGTTCAGCGTTTCGCGGGTCAGGGTCAGCGTGGCGTCGGCCTTGTCGGCGTTGTAATCAGGGACATAGGTCAACGCCGAGTTCTCCAGATTGAGCATGTAACGTTTGCCGTCAGGACCGACATCGGTGAAGTTCCAGTTGAGGACAACGTGTTTGCCCTCGACATCCGCCGCCTTCAGACGCACCCCCAGGTAATCGAAAATATTGTCGATGGTGAGCGCGCGCAGCATGTCGGGGCTGGCGGTGCGCAAGGGCGAGGCGAGTTTCTTGCCGCCGCTGCGTTGTTCCATGGCGGCGGCCAGGTAGCTGTTGCGCTCGACCGCTGATTCGGCCTGATAACCCAACTGTTCCAAGGCATCGGCGGACAACTCTCGAGCGGCCTTGTTGTCCGGTTCGGCGAAGATCAAATGGCTCATGGCTTGCGCCACCCAGCGGTACTGACCGTTGGCAAAATCGGTGCGAGCGTGGGCCAGCACGGTGTCGGCACCGCCGCCATACTCGACAAACTTCTTGCCGTAATCACCGTCGGACAACGCGTCCATATTGGCCGGGTTGGCGTCATACCAGCCCATGTACTGCTGATACACCGCCTTGGAGTTGCGCTGTACCGAACCATAAAAACCGTGGGTGAAGGTTTCACTCGCCAGGCTCGCCGGAACGTGACTGCGCATGTATTCGGCAATCTCTACCGGTTTGTAGCCTTTGTTGATCAGGCGCAACGACTGGTCGTGCAACCACTTGTACATGTCCCGTTGCTTGGACAAATAGTTGACCACGCGCTCATGACCAAACACCGGCCAGCCGTGCTGCCCCACCAGAATGTCGGTACCGGGCCCGAACTGATGCAGGGCTTGATTGAGGTATTTGGACCAGGCGAGACCGTCGCGAATGCTCGCCCCGCGCAACGTCAGCAGTTGATGCTGGGTCGGCAGCGCCAGTTCACCGGTATCCAGCACTTTGAATTGCGGGAAGTAGTGGATGAACTCGGCGGGCGCTTCGGTGCCGGGTGCGAGCATGTTGACGATTTCCACGCCATCGATGGTCAGGGTTTGCACCGGCTGGTCGAGTTCGAGGGTCGGCGGGATCATGGTGATCGTGCCGTTGGACAAGGCCTTGGCGCCGCCGAGGTCAATCTGGCCCTGGGCGCTGCGTGGCAAGGTCGTACCGAACTGATATTCGGCGCGACGGCTCATGGCGTTGCCGGCCATCACGTTCTCGGCGACCGCGTGTTCCATGAAGCCTGCCGGGGCAATGATCTGCACCTTGCCCGACTTCACGTCCGCTTCATCGACGATGCCGCGAATGCCCGCGTAGTGATCGACATGGCTGTGGTTGTAGATCACCGCCACCACCGGTTTGCGCGGCCGGTGCTGGTAATACAATTCCAGCGAGGCGTGTGCCACTTCGGTGGCCAGGTTGCAGTCGATGATGATCAGGCCGGTCTTGCCTTCGATGATCGTCATGTTGGTCAGGTCCAGACCGCGCACCTGATAAAAACCGTCCGTGACCTTGAACAGCCCGTTGGCCATGCTTTTGCGCGCCTGCTGCCACAGGCTCGGGTTGACCGTGGCTGGCGCGTCGGCTTTACCGAGGAATTCGTAGCCCTTGAGGCTGAACACCACGTGACCGTCGGCGGCGATGGTTTCGGCATCGGGCAGGCTGGCGATAAAGCCGCGCTGGATATCGGCTTCGGCCAGCGGATCAACGGCCGGCATGCTGTGTGCCGTGTTCGCGTTGGCGGCGATGGTCGCCTCGGTCGCGGCTTTCTGGCCGCCCTGCCCTGCGCTATTGTCGAGCGCTTGCTGATGAATGCCGCTTTGACCTCGCGACCATTGCAGCCCACCGACAATGCTGGCGGCCAACACTGACACCGTCAGCACTACACGGATTTTCTTCATCGCACGGTCTCTCTCTAATTGTTGTTCGAATACCGTTTCGATGGTGCAAGCAAGTGCGTCTGGGCTGCTGGTCTTCTCGATCAATTCGTCTGTCTTCACAGACCGGATATCACCCAATGTCACTGAGTCATGAGGACAAATCTGTCGGAGTGAGCCTGCTCGAGATGGCGGCCTGTCAGCCAACATCAATGTTGAATGTCAGACCGCTACCGTCGGAACGCCGCCCGGAGCAAGCTCACTCCTACATTGGATCGGGGCGTCCTGAGTTTCTGCTGCCTCCCTCTCCCCCTGCGGACAACCGCTTTCGTTGCAATGACCTGCGACAGCCCCTCTTGCGTTCCTACTATCGGCCCATCAACAACGCCAATAGCGCGCTAACAATAAGAGGAGTTGTCATGAGTGATGATGTGCTGCTGTATGAAATCGTCGGTCCGGTGGCGCGCTTGACGCTCAATCGGCCACGGGCCATGAACGCGTTGAACCTGGCGACACTCGCCGAGCTTGAACGCTGCCTCAACGATATCGCGCTCAACGATGAGCTGCGGGCGGTGATCCTCACGGGCACCGGTCCGGCCTTCTGCGCCGGCGCCGATCTGAAAGAAGTGCTGGCCGGCAGCAGCCTGCCCGCTGGCGAAGCCGACTTCCTCGACCGCGCCAATCAGGTCTTCGGCCAATTGCGCAATTTCCCCAAACCGGTGATTGCGGCGCTCAATGGCGTGACCATGGCCGGCGGCCTGGAATTGGCAATGTGCGCTGACATCGTGGTCGCCGCTCAAAGCGCGACCCTGGCCGACGCCCATGCCAATTTCGGTGTCTTTCCCGGTGCCGGTGGCGCTGCGGTGCTGCCGCGACTGATCCCGTTGAACATGGCGATGTACTTGCTGATGACCGGCAAGTCCCTGTCGGCCAGCGAAATGAAAGGCTATGGCCTGGTGTGCGAAGTTCACGCCGACGACGAACTCGCCGACGCCGCCGTGGCTCTGGCCAAACAAATCGCCAAGAAGAGCCCGATTGCCCTGCGCCGCATGAAAGAAGTGGCTCGCGCCTCGGCCGACAAGTCGCGCGACGACGCCTTGCAGCACGAGCAAGTGATGCTGCGCCAGCACCTGCGCACCGCCGATTTCCAGGAAGGCCTGCAAGCCTTCGGCGAAAAACGCGCACCGAACTTCAAGGGCCGCTAGGCCGCCACGTCCCCGAACCAGCAGGAACAGACAATGAACGATATTTATGTAGTGGGCGTTGGCATGACGCCGTTCGGCCGATTGCTTGACCGCAGCGTCTACGACATGGTTGACGAAGCTGTGGGCCTGGCTTTGAAAGACGCCGGCGCCACCACCGCTGACGTCGGTTCGGTGTATTACAGCACCATGACCAATGGCATGCTGCAAGGCCAGACCGGTATTCCCGGTCCGATCGCCATGCGCCGCATCGGCATTGAAGGTGTGCCAGTGTTCTCCGTCGAGAACGCCTGCGCATCGGGTTCGTCGGCCTTCAACCTCGCCACCCTGGCCTTGCGTGCCGGCCAGTGCGATATCGCCCTCGCCGTTGGCGCCGAGAAGATGAATGTCCCGGACAAATCCAAGATGTTCGCCGTGTTCGATGGCGGCTGGGACGTGTCCACGGTCGAGCAGAACAAGCAGACCTTGCTGGCCATGGGCGAAGGCATCGTGCCACCGCCGGGCACCGTTTCCGAGCGTCCTTACAGCGTGTTCATGGACGTGTATGCCTCCATTGCCCGCAATCACATGCTGCGTTACGGCACCACACAACGGCAGATCGCCGCAGTGGCCGCGAAGAACCACCAGCACTCGGTGCACAACCCGCTCTCGCAATTCCAGCAGGCCTTCAGCATCGACGAAGTGCTGGGTTCGCCCGCGATCTGCTACCCGCTGACCACGCTGATGTGTTCGCCGATCAGCGACGGTGCCGCCGCTGTTCTGCTGTGCAACGCCGAAGGCCTCAAGCGCTTGAAAAACGATGGCGATCGCGCCGTGCGCGTACTCGCCAGCGTGGTGCAAACCGGCAGCAACCGTGGTCTGGATGAGCCGGAAAAAATCGTCGCTCACCTCGCGGCGAAAAAAGCCTACGCCCTGGCCGGTGTGAACCCGTCCGACGTCGACGTCGCGGAAGTCCACGACGCCTCGGCCATCGGCGAAATCCTCAACGCTGAATCGCTGATGCTGGTGCCCTTCGGCGAAGGTGGCCCGGCTGCCGAGCGCGGTGATTTCACCGTCGGCGGTCGCATGCCGATCAACCCGTCCGGTGGTCTGGAATCCAAGGGCCACCCGATTGGCGCCACTGGCCTTGGGCAAATCCATGAGCTGGTCACGCAGCTGCGCGGTGAGGCCGGCAAGCGCCAGGTCGAAGGTGCGCGCATTGCCATTCAGGAAAACGGTGGTGGCCTGTTCGGCATCGAAGAAGCCGTGGTCGCCGTCAACATTCTTGCCAACAAAAATATTTAAGGAGCACCCCATGGGACACGTCATGCGCACCCCGGAACAACTCGAAGCCGTCGAGAGTTTCCGTCGTTTCCTGGCCGACAAGATCGACCCGGTGTTCAACAAGGAATACCGTGACAAGTTCGTGCCTAAAGAGAAAATGGCCGAAATTATGCGCCAGCTCTCCGAGTTCGGCATGGTCAGCGGCGCCGTCAGCGAAGCCAATGGCGGCCTGGGCCTGGACTGGCCAACCATGACCATGTTGTTCGAAGAAGTCGCCGCCTGCTCGGTGGACCTGTCGACACCAGTGGTCATCAACTCCTTCGGCGCACAAATGCTGGAAAAACTGGCCCCGGATCACCTGCGCGAACGTTACCTGCCAGGCCTGATCAGCGGCGACTCGTTTGTCAGCGTGGGTATCTCGGAGCCAGACGTCGGTTCCAACGTGCTGGAAATCAAGACCCGCGCCCGTCGCGACGGTGACGACTACATCATCACCGGCGAGAAAACCTGGATCAGCAACGGCTCGTACTCCGACTTCCTGATCTGCACGTGCCGCACCGGCGAAGACCCGCGCAAAGGCCTAACCCACTTCCTGCTGGACCGTAAAGAACACCCGTATGAAGTGCAGAACATCCACAAGATGGCCTGGAACAGCCAGTCCACCGCGCAGATCTTCCTCAACGACGTGCGCGTTCCGGCCAGCAACATCATCGGCGGCGAAGGCCAGGCACTGAAAAACACCCTGTCGTTCTTCGAGCGTTCCCGGGTGTTCGTGGCGGCTCAAGGCCTGGGCATCGGCCGCCGCGCACTGGAAGAAGCCGTGCGTTACGCCAAAGAGCGCAAGCAGCACGGCAAAGTGATCGCTGGTCACCAGTTGATCAGCGCCATGCTCGCGGAAATGGCCACCAATGTTGACGCCGCCCGCCTGCTGACCTACCGCGCCGCCGAGATGATCGGTGCCGGCATCCCGGCAGAAATGGAAGCCGCCATGGCCAAGTACTTCGCTTGCGAAGCCGCGGTGACCATCGCCCGTCAAGCCGTGCAGATCCACGGCGGCGCCGGTGTGACCACCGACTTCCTGGTCGAGAAACTGGCCCGCGAAGCCATCATCGTGCCGATTCCGGAAGGCACCACGCAAATCCAGCAACTGATCATTGGCCGCGCCCTGACCGGGGTCAACGCGTTCTGATCAACCGCCCGTTCCATCCCTAACAATAACAACCCGGCCCCTTTGGGCCGGGCAGCGAACAAGGACACTTTCCATGCGTATTCAAGACAAAGTTATCGTAATCACCGGCGGTGCATCGGGCCTGGGCCTGGCCACTGCGCATTACATGGCAGGCGAAAAAGGCGCTCGCGTGGCGATTTTCGACCTGAACATCGAAGCCGGCGAACACGCCGTGGCAGCCATTGGTGCTGATCGCGCAATGTTCGTGCAAACCGACGTCAGTGACGAAGCCTCGGTGCAAAACGCAGTCGACGCAGTGGTCGCTAAATTCGGCGCCATCCATGTGTGCATCAACGGCGCTGCCGTACCGACCGGTTTCAAAGTGTTGGGCCGTGAAGGCAAGGCTGCACCGCTGGCGCGTTTCGCCCAGGCGACCGCTATCAACCTCAATGGCGTATTCAACGTCATGTCCAAGTGCGCCGAGCACATGGCCAAGAACGAAGCCGAAGCCGGCGAAGAGCGCGGCGTAGTGATCAACGTGTCGTCGGGTGCTGCCTATGAAGGCCAGGTCGGCCAGTGCGCCTACGCGGCCACCAAGGCTGGCGTGATCGGCATGAACATGCCCGCAGCTCGCGAACTGGGCGAGATTGGCGTGCGCGTCAATGCCATCGCTCCAGGCCTGTTCCTGACCACCATGGTCGCCGGTCTCGACGAGAAGATTCTCAACTCGCTGAAAGAGCAGATGGAGTCTCCAAAGCGTTTGGGTGACATGCGTGAGTTCGCTCATTGCTGCGCCTTTCTGATCGAAAACGCCTACGTCAACGGCGAGACCATCCGCCTGGATGCCGCATCGCGTATGCGTGCCCGATAACTCGCCCTACGGTCTTCTTGAGCTATTGGAGCGGTCCACCATGAAAATGAATTTTAGCCGGGTCATGCGTTTGCTCGCGTTGCGTCATCGTGACCAGGAAGCCATCGTCAACATCGAGCGTAACCGGCGCTACACCTACGAGCAGTATCACCTGCTGACTAATCGTATCGCCGATGTCCTGCGCTCGATGCTGCACGTGCGCGCGGGCGAGCGCTTCATGTTGATCCTGGAAAACGACAACCTCAGCCTGATGATGTTTCCCAGCACCTTCAAGCAGGAAGGCACAGTGGTCATGACCAACCTGCGCGACCCGCTCGAAGAGCATTCGCGACAGATCGATCTGGTCAATCCTCGCGTAGTGTTTCTCGAAACACGCTTGCTGGACAGCTACTACAGCATGTTGCGCGAACGTGGCTGCGAGATCGTGGTGATGGACCCGCCCACAGCCGAGCAGGCCAGCCTCCCCGGCGTTCACAGTTTCTGGTCGTTGGTGGACGCAGCGTCCGACCTCGACAACGATGTGAGCCTCGATACCGATCAGCACATCTGCATGTTGCGCTTCACCGGTGGCACCACCGGCAAGGGCAAGTGTGCGATGTATTCCATCGACAACTGGATGGCGTGTCGCGACGCGGCGTTCATCAATACCGATCTGGGTATGTCCAGTGCAACGCGGTTGTTGCATGTTTCGCCACTGTCACACGGCACGATCATGCTGTTTTTCCCGACGTTCTATGGCGGTGGCACCAACCTGACCATGAACCAGTTGGACATGGAAGCCTGGCGCCAGCAGGTCGAGCAGGAGCGTGTGACCCACTCGTTCCTGGTGCCTACCGTGTTGTATCGCTTGCTGGAAATGCAACGCGCGGCCCCCAAGGATTTTTCATCGCTGAACACCTTGATCTACGGCGCCGCGCCGATGAGCCCGGACAAGCTGGGCGAACTGGTGGAATGCTTCGGGCAGATTTTTGTCCAGGGCTACGCCGCCACCGAAGCCCCGATGATCATCGCCGCGCTCGACAAGGCCTCGCACCAGCCCGGCAATGCTGCCGCGTTGCAACGCCTGTCGTCAGCCGGCCGCCCGACCCCGGGTGTCGAAGTGTTCATCGCCGATACGGACGGCACACCGCTGCCGATAGGCGAAACCGGCGAGATCCGCATTCGCTGCAAAGCGGTGATCAAAGGCTATTACGAAAACCCGGAAGCGACAGTCGCCGAGTTCGAAGACGGTGCGTGGAAATCCGGTGACCTGGGTTACATCGACCACAACGGTTTCCTGTACATCGTTGACCGTCTCAAGGACATGATCATCAGCGGCGGTTTCAACGTCTACGCGGTGGAAGTCGAAGCCGCACTGGCAGCGCACCCGTCGGTACTGATGGCGGCCGTGGTCGGCATTCCGCATGCCGAATGGGGTGAGGCCGTGCATGCCGAAGTCATCCTGCGTCAGGGTGAAACCGTCACGACAGAGGAACTGATTGCACAAACCCGAACGCGACTGGGCGGCTACAAGGCGCCGAAATCGCTGGTGTTCGTGGATGAGCTGCCTCTTTCGGTGGTCGGCAAGGTGCTACGCCGACAAGTGCGGGAAAAGTACTGGAAGGGATCATTGCGCAACATCAGCTGAAAACTCAGCCAGCGTCTGTTCCGGGTCACGCAGGCTCGGAGCAGGCGCTGCTGCAGTCACGCTCTAAGCGGGCATATCAATTTTATCCTGCACCCGGTTCGCGGTGATCTCCGCCACCATGATGCTGTTTGAAATCCCCAGCAACGCGTAACGCGCCTCCCCCTCCATATGATCCACCAACTGATGGACCATCACATCGACCGAGGCCAGCGTCTCGACCAAAAAAACCACCAGGGTTTCGTTACTCGCCGCTTGGTCCACGGAAAACAGTTTGCTGGGTGTACGCGCAGTGGCTTTGATGTCGGCATTCGACGGGAAGTGGAAATCGAGGGCACGCTCGGCGGCCTCGTTGAGTTTGTTTGAATCGGGTTCGTATGGGGATACCGGATCGGTGTCCGGTGGGTTGGGCGTTACTTTGAACATATGCTGAGTTACCTAATTGTGTGCCACCCCTCTTGCGACTAAACGAGAGGGAGGCAGCTGTACGCAGGTTAGTCGACCGGCAAACTCAGCAATCCGGCGCGCCCGAGAGCGCCCTGCGCACAACCACCATCAAGTACAGGAATTGAAAGACCTGCATGACATATGCGCGCACAACTGAGTTAACACGGGCGACTAAACCCGACTACTGATGGGCAGTGGCCGGGAAACGATAGAGGACAGGCCCAGGGCGCACAAGCCGGCGGATTCTGGCGTAACGGTAGGCAACGGCGCAAGGTCTTGTAGCTTTCAGGACGTAACCTTGAGAGTTCTTAAACAAACATCTTCAAAACGCGTTTAATGCGCCAGGCATGTTCATTATTTGAGTATGCCTGACTTCCCAACAGTCACCAGAATGGCCATGGCTCCAAACAGCCCTATCGCACTCCACTGCAAAATTGCCAGTTTGCGCCTCAGTGGGGCGGGGAAATTGATTACGTCCGCAGCGTTGACACTGCCTCTCCTGAGATAAAAGCCAGAGAAGGTCACGAGTCCAGAGATCCCGCCGACCACCAGCAACTTGCCCCACGGCCCGCCATGCTTGAGCGAAGCCAGCGACTGAATAGAAGAGCTGTTCTTGAGGTGCTCAAGCATCAGATCCATTTTGGTGTAGCCAAGGCGCAGCGCGACCCCAATCCAAATGAACATGCAGAGAATCACCACGCCGCACAAACAACCGACAACGAACTCGGCGGTATTCATTTCGTAATCTCGTAAACAATTTCGCCTGCCATTTCACCACCAGCACCAATGAGGGCGCCCCCTGCAAAAGATGCAGCTCCGACCACCACAATCCCGCAGGCCAGGGTAGCCATCCCGCCAGTCGGTACACCCAGCCCTATGCACAGAGCACCGACAACGGGCGCAGTAAATATTGAACCAGCTATTGCGCCACCCGCCACTCCACCTGCAAAACTGCCTGTCTCGGTGAATCGTATTTTTTTACAAGCCTCAGTTTCACCCGCTGAGCACACGTCCTGAACCTTTAAATACGAGCTTCCACCGCCTATGGCTGTACCTACCCAACCACCGTATTTGACTGCCTTTGCAGTCTTGGACACACCTTCAATGTGTGTGGCATATCCGGGTATTTGATCGGCAGCACCAGCCTTCGTCCAGCGATGTACCAAACTGCGACTGGAGATACTCAGAGCGCTTTTCAGGTTCGGATGATCAGGGAAGCCAATGCCTTTACGGGTCATCGCGGTGAGGTTCGTATCGAGCTGACTGAGCAGACGCTTACGCTCAGCAAAGAACTCGGGTGAGCGTAGATGGCCATCAGTTTGAAAGGTGCGTTTGTGGAGGGCCTCGATTTCGTTCAAGACGACTTTCACGTTATCCAGGTTCTTTGAAAACATCGCTTCACCAATGCCGATACCGGTCGAACCCGCAGACATGAAGGATTCGATTTCATCACGGTGGCGAACCATGAAGTCGGCTTCTTCGGGGGTCAGGGGGTTGAGGGCAACATTCGTCTTGTTAGCGGCTTCCATCAGTAGCGCTTCTTCGTGGGTGCATTGCTCATTATTGGGATCACTGAGCACGATCATCGAGCCAGCTTTAACATCGCTAAGATTGGGGTTCAACGAGTGAAACTTGCTCATCACCGCAGGGTTCTGCGAGGTGAAAAGCGAGGCTTTCAATTGATCAGCTGTCATGCTTTTGGGCACGACATAAAAACCAGGCTCTTGGGGGTGTGGCTTCACTACTGGCTCGGCGTCGGGCAGCGGCGGCTTTTCCTGCACAACGGGCCTATGAAACCCACCAGCTGTCCAGCCCTTGCCAGTGATGTGTGAATACTTGCCGAACGTATCGCTGCTTAATGGACTGAATGGTTCGCTCGTTACTAACAACAGCTCACCACTTTCAACCGCTTCGAGAATTTCTGTTTGAGTCCACGCCCGGCCAAACGAACGAACGTCAAGCCCCTCGATCCGGGAAAATGACCGCCCATAGAAATCTTCCTGAACCTTCGCTTTTACAAAAAATGGGGATTCTATTTTGCTAAAGCTGATTCCTTGACGCTCACGATCATGCCGATGAATAAGACGCATACCATATTTTCCTTAATACGAGATCTGATCAGGCAGCGGACTGCTCTGGTCATTCCATTGATGGTGGCCGAAGAGTAACTGGCGTCAGTCAGAGGTAAAATGATGGCATATCGCCAATGAATCGCGTGGTGATGAAAAGAGCGAAAAAAGTCTGTCGCAACTCTCGGCGTGTAAAACGCAAGCAAGGGCCTGTCAGACTACTGGCCCCAACAGTACCGGTTTACGAGCGCGTGACTTGCGCCCGTTTTATTCCCTGACGCTTGGCGCCGACGACATCTTTAACGCCAATGACCAGTTGCGGGATGCCTGACAGTCGCTGGCGAAGCCTGACTTTTTCAGGAATACCACTGTAACGAGGGGCTTGCGCCCGCTGGGCTGCACAGCCGCCCCAAAAAAGGCACCGCTGCGCAACCCTGCGTTAGTCACTCACGCTAAGTAGGCATATCAATTTGATCCAGCACCCGGTTCGCGGTGATCTCCGCCACCATGATGCTGTTTGAAATCCCCAGCAACGCGTAACGCGCCTCCCCCTCCAAATGATCCACCAACTGATGGGCCATCACATCGACCGAGGCCAGCGTCTCGACCAAAAAAACCACCAGGGTTTCGTTACTCGCCGCTTGGTCCACGGAAAACAGTTTGCTGGGTGTACGCGCAGTGGCTTTGATGTCGGCATTCGACGGGAAGTGGAAATCGAGGGCACGCTCGGCGGCCTCGTTGAGTTTGTTTGAATCGGGTTCGTACGGGGAGACCGGATCGGTGTCCGGTGGGTTGGGCGTTACTTTGAACATGTGCTTGCTTCCTTGATAGAGCGACAACCCTCCTGCGACTAAACGAGAGGGAGGCAGCTGTACGCAGGTTAGTCGACCGGGGAAGCTAGCAAAGCCGGCGCGCCCTAAGGCGCCCTGCGCACAACCGCCATCAAGTGCAGGCATGGGAATGCCTGGCTGACAAGCGCTTGTGCAGCTTGCTTATAACCCCGGGCGACTAAACCCGACCACTGATGGGCAGTGGCAGGGAAACGATAGAGGCCAGGCCCAGGGCGCACAAGCCGGCGGATTCTGGCGTAACGGTAGGCAACGGCGCAAGGTCTTGTAGCTTTCAGGACGTAACCTGGAGAGCGTTTAAACAAGCACCTTCAAAACGCGTTTAACCGACCAGGCAAGCTGGTGTGGTGAGGGGGCAAGCCCCCTCACCACAATGCTACATCGTCCATGCCAATCAAATGACCGAGACCCCCTGTTACGGCGCCGTCACCACGGTGTAATAAACCCCATTGGCGCCATAGGCAGGCCGCAACCAGGAATTGCCGCACGCGTAGTACGTGTTCTGGGTAATAGTCACCAAATTACATCCCGCAGGCAGGCTCGCATAAGTCTGACCCAAGGGCATCGTCGACGGTCCCGATGCAATCATCCCGGTGTTATAGCCAGCGCCGAACGCGTTGTCGTCGGCATTCTCGGTGGCCACTGCTCCTGCAGCCTCACCCACCGCCAGGCCCGTCGCAGCGGCGGCTACCGGATTGACACCCCCGCAGTAATAACAACCGCTGGTGGCAACCACAGCGGTGGGTGGATGGTAGTAGGCGGTCCCGTAGGGCACTGAATGGTAAGCGACCCCGCCATAAGCGGGTCCCTGATAAGCCGTCGTGCCATAACCGTCCGCGTGGTAGCCAGAAGCTGTGGCGCCATCCTCACCTTGTGCATGCCAGGCACCCTCCCCGCCGGAAGCTGTTCCGCCTGCTGCACCAGTGCCGCTCCAGGACCCTTCACCACCGGAGGCGGTACCGCCGGCCTCACTTCTGCCGCTCCAACTGCCTTCGCCACCGGACGCCGAGCCACCGCGATAGCCTGAACCGCTCCAACTGCCATCACCGCCCGAGGCCGAGCCGCCGCGATTGGTTGAGCCACTCCAGCTGCCATCGCCGCCGGAAGCCGAGCCGAATTCGCCGGAATGACTCCATGAGCCACCACCGCCATATGAATGCCCCCAGGCCGAAGCACGCGACCAGGCGGCCGCCTCGTTACACATCAGCGCGGCGATTAACAGGCCAGCGAACTTCAAGGTAGATCTGTTCATGATTCAACCTCCTCGTTCAGGGTTTTGTGACCGGTTCTTTTACGGCTTGCGGGGCGCGAAGGGCCGGGGGCGGGGCAAACTTGATCCGGTGCGCCGACTCGATATTGTCGGGTTTGAAGAACGCTGCGGGCATCGCTGAACTGAGCTTCCAGTCACTGAAATCGATCTGATGCCGGGACCGGGTCGGGTCATCGAGAAACACTGCGCGCAACCTGCGCGGGAGCTTGTCCTCAGTACCGATCCAGGCCTGGACGAACACGCCGTCGCTCGCATAAGCGATCACATCAGTGGTGGTATCGCCGACCACCGTGGACTGGCCGATGTAGAACGCCACACGCATATCCGTGGACAAGTCTTTATACGGATCAGCAACGATTACGTCGGTAAACGGAAAATAGATGGCCGCACGCAGGTAAGCGGCCTCCAGCGTCGCATCGATGGTGGGGGGCGCATCGACTTGGGCGAGCAGGTTGTCTTTGCGCTCATAGGCATAGGCTTGCTTGCCGTCGTAATAAAACTCGGTGGCCGGACCATCGCCAGAGGTCATGACACGCAGCTGGTTCGGGCGCTGTTCAGTCACCAGCGCCACCGAAGTATAGGCCAGGGGCGGCCCCAGCCGACTGGGCTTTTCGTAGGTGGTAACGGCTTTGAAACTCAGGCCCTGGGTACCGGTCAAGCGAGCGCTCATGGCCTTCAGAATATCCAGCGCCTTGGGCTCCAATTGCGCCGCTGGCGCATCGACTGCTGGGGTCTGGGCGGCATGCAACGGGGCGACAACGACAGCCATCACCATGCTGACCGTGAACAAGCGGATATACCGCTGGAGAGTAGGCATCTTTTGTTCTCCGCAGAGAGAGGTCAGGCGTTAAACGACTGGCGATGAAAATGACGTCGTAACGGACTCGTATTCCGATGAAGACGATTTGATGATTCATGCCCTGGATCGGTTTGCAGTCTTCGACCATCCGGAAACCTCAGCAAAGCTCAATTTGCTGTCGTTCGCCATTCAATCGAAAAAAATAACCCGTCAAATCCGCGCAAAAAAGTCAGCGTGCAACGCATTGGCTGGATATTTCAGCATTGCTACCTACGCTCTCTTCAGGAAGTGTTCGCAATTCGACGCAGGTGGGCGATGGCCGACTGCATTAACACAGAAACAATCGACTTATCCCGGGAGCACACACCACCATGAACATGTACCGAAACCTGCTGATCGGCACCGCATTGGCTGGACTCCTGCTCGGCGGTTGCACCTCGAAAGTCACCGAGACGACGCAGTACTCCGGTTTCCTGTCGAGCTACAGCGACCTCAAGGAAGTCCAAACGCCCAGCGGTGGTACGGCGATGCGTTGGGTGAGCCCCTCGTTTGACCGGAATGCGTATACCACCGTGGCGTTCAATACGCTGGAGTTCTATCCCGCGCCAAAGCCTAACGAGCGGGTCAATCAGCAGACGTTGCTCGAATTGCAGAACTACATGACCACCACAGCCAAAAGCGTGCTGGGCCAAAAATACCGGATAGTGCCTAGCGCGGCCGCAGCACCGGCCGGCGCAAACACACTGATCCTGCGTGCGGCAATCACCGGGGTCAGCGCTTCGAACGAAGGCATGAAGTGGTATGAAGTGGTGCCGGTTGCAGCCGTTGTCGGAGCGACACAGGCCGCCACCGGTCACCGGGATCAGGACACTAACCTGTTCATCGAAGCCGAACTCATCGACGCCAGGACCAATCAAACCGTCGTCAAAGTGGTGCGCAAAATATTCGGCACCCCGCTGGAGAACGACAAGCAGGCCATCACCGCCCAGGACTTCAAGGCCGCTATCGACAAATTGAACGCCGATATCTGGGCGTTCATCCGCAGTTGAATCCTGTTTCAACCGCCAGAAAAGGTTGGCGGTTGAATTAACCCAAGCAGAGGACATTTGACATGCATCCCTATTTATCGCGTCCCTTATCCACTGTGCACAGAACGATGTTCTTCGCTGCCCTCATCGGCTGTGTACTGGCGTTAAACGGCTGCGCAACGGTGGAAGCGCAGACCACCGCGTACGTCGGGGTCCCGCAGTATCCGCCGACCCTGCCGCAGGAAGTCCAGGTTTTACGCACAGATCCGACACGCCCCTTCATCCGGCTGGGTGAGATTTTGGTTGATGCCAGTATCGAACCGGCGCCCCCTATGGCCGAGATCGAACTGAAACTGCAAGACGAAGGCGCCAAGCTTGGCGCAGATGCAGTCGTCATTGTGTACGACCAGATTGCGACCGTTGGGGCTTACGTGTCCGGCCCGGTATGGAGCCGTGACGTCAGTACGATCCAGGGGCGCAAACTCAAAGCCATTGCCATCAAATACAAATAATCGATTCCTGAAAAAGAGGTACACCGCATGAAAACAATACTGTCCTGGATGACCCTCACGTTGACAGCTGTGTTAATCAGTGCCTGCTCTGCCGTCGGATCAACCGATGGCGGTGCCGGTGAGATTCAGGTTCGATCCGGGAAGATCGAGCAGATATCGCTGACACAGATGCAGACCAATCACGACAGTGGCGTCGGTGCCGTACTGGGCGGTATTGGCGGCCTGGCTCTCGGCAGCCTGATCGGTCATGGCACCGGGCGCGATGTCGCCATGGTTGCCGGTGCGCTCGGTGGTGCTGCCGGTGGTAACTATGTCGAGAAGAAAAAATATGACCAACCGATAGAAGCGCAACAGATCATCGTGCGAGTCACCAGTGGCGTACTGGTACAGGTGACCCAGCCGATCAATCCGAACTTGAGTAAAGGCATGACCGTGTACATCGAAGGCTCAGGCAATGATGCCCGCGTGGTACCGCAAGGCGGCTAAGGGGACGAGATCAACGGGAGCGGGCTGGGGCTCATCGGGGAAACAGAAACGTAATCGCCGCGCGAAATCCCCAGCCCTGCGCCCCGTCCTCGGGACTGTCGGCCCAATACCGTGGCCCGACCTGAATTGTCAGCGGCTGGCCTCCCAGCTTGAGCAGCTGAGTCACCGTGGCATTGATGGGGACCGACCACTCCCTGGATTGCCAGTTGTAGGTCGACTCGGTGTTTATGCCAAACGTCGTGTAGGTGTGAGTGGTGTATGACCAAAACGGCTGCAGGAACGTCTGATTGACCTTTTCCGCATTCGGCTGCTCGCCGCTCAGGCTCCAGATCTGATTGGCCAGAATACCTCGCGTCCATCCGTTCGATTGTTTCAGCGCCACGATGGTCGGCCCGGCTCCCCACTGCCGACTGCTCAGCAACCGGTCACTTCCCGTGGGAATCAGCAAGACAGGCCCGCCACCCAGAATCCAGCCGCTTTCCGTCGGATCCTTGGGCGAGAAGAAAAAGCTTTGGGTCACATCACCCACACCGGACTTGTCCGCCACCCCGCCCGGAGCCAGGCCATGCTGGTCAATAATCGGCAGGATCGTGCGGGAAATCAGGTTCCAGTGGTCATTCAACTCAAAGGGCAGCACCGGCTGGACGTTGGTCACGCTTTGCATGCCCTCCCCCGTGGGCCCCATCTTCTGATTCCAGTTGTACTGGATCGGCAGGCTGTACAAGTTTGCGATCGGATTCAGGGATTTTTTGGCCAGTTCGGCGGAATCATCAGCGTGAGCACTCAACGCCCCGAAGAATAGGGCGCAAGGCAACAGGTACTGCCCAGGTCGCAGGCTCGGCATGTTTAAACACCTTCTGTGGTTTGAACATCAGCAAAGCGCAATTTCTTGGCTCTCGCCATTCAATCGCTGAACAAAATTAAGTTTCGCCTCTTTTAACAGGGCCGCTTCTGGAAATTTCACAATACCTACCTAATCTGATCGCGGGGGATGCCGTATTTCAGGAGTGACCTGAGGGCTTTCTTTAAGCGTACCCACAGCCGTACACAGGGTCTCAACTATGAATCGAAAAAAAATACTCTCCGCGCTCGCAACGCCTTTGCTGATGTCGGCAATGTTTATCCCCGGTATGACGCATGCCGCCGATAAGCAGCCGAATATCCTGGTGATCATGGGCGACGATATCGGCTGGTCCAACATTGGTGTCTACAACCAGGGCATGATGGCCGGTCGCACACCGAATCTCGATCAGCTTGCCAATGAGGGCATGCGCTTTACCGATTATTACGCCGAGGCCAGTTGCACCGCCGGACGCGCCAACTTCATCACCGGTGAACTGCCGATCCGTACGGGTATGACGACCGTCGGCCAGGCAGGCTCGCCCATCGGTATTCCCGCCGAAGCCGTGACCATCGCCACAACCCTGAAATCCATGGGTTATGCCACCGGCCAGTTCGGCAAGAACCACCTGGGCGACTTGAACGAATTCCTGCCCACCGTCCACGGCTTTGACGAGTTCTTCGGTTACCTCTATCACCTCGACGCCATGGAAGACCCGGCACACCCCAATTATCCGAAGGACCTGCTGGACAAGGTCGGGCCGCGCAACATGGTCCACAGTTGGGCCACCACCACCGATGACACCACTGTCATGCCGCGCTGGGGCAAGGTCGGCAAACAGAAAATCGAAGACGCCGGCACGCTGTATCCAGAGCGGATGAAAACTGTCGACGACGAGATTCGCGACAAGACCTTCTCCTTCATCGACAAGGCCAAACAGGACAACAAACCGTTTTTCGTCTGGTTGAACCCGACCCGCATGCACATCGTCACTCACCTGTCCGACAAGTACGAAGCCATGCGCAATTCGGAAAACGGCTGGTCGGAACAGGAAGCGGGCATGGCGCAGCTCGACGATATCGTCGGCGAGGTGATGGCCAAGCTGAAAAAAGACGGGCTGGATGACAACACCATCGTAGTTTTCACCACCGATAACGGTGCGGAAAACTTTACCTGGCCGGACGGTGGTACTACCCCGTTTGCCATGGGTAAAGGTACGGTCATGGAAGGCGGCTTCCGGGTGCCGGCGATCGTTCGCTGGCCGGGTAAAGTGCCGGCTAACACCATTGGCAACGGCATCATGTCGGGCATGGACTGGTTCCCGACGCTGGTCGCTGCGGCGGGTAACCCGAACATCACCACGGAACTGCTCAAGGGCAAACAACTGGGTGATACCACCTACAAGGTGCACCTGGACGGCTACGACCAGACCCCGATGATTACCGGTAAAGGTCCGTCGAACCGGCATGAAATTTTCTACTTTGGAGAGAGTGTACTGGGTGCGGTGCGCATTGATGACTACAAGTATCGCTTCATTGACCAGCCTGGCGGATGGATGGGGGCGAAGGTACCTATGGATGTTCCGATTCTGACCAACCTTCGTCTTGACCCGTTTGAACGCATGGGTTGGCCGGAGAACCAGTCAGCACAGGGCTCGCAACAGTACTTCGACTGGTTCAAGTTCCAGTTCTGGCGCTTCGTGTTCGTTCAGCAGCAAGTGGGCAAACTGGCTGAAACCGCGATTGAATTCCCGCCGATGCAAAAAGGCGCGAGCTTCAACCTCGATTCGGTCAAGGCCAAAATCGAGGCAGCCCGCGCGGCGATGGCCAAGTAGGCTAGCAAGTCCACGGGTGGCCCGGGGGGCCATCCGTTTTAGAACAGACATTTGGTGAGGTCAATCCATGCTAACAAGAACAGTTGCCCTACCCACTTTCACACTACTCGCCCTGTGCTGCCAGCAAGCCTGGGCGGGCGGCATCATGCTTTACGAAATCGGCACGGATAACGTCGGTCTGGCCAACGCCGGCGCCGCCGCCCGCGCTCAAGGCCCCTCGACCATCGCCTATAACCCGGCGGGCATGAGTTACTTGCCGGGCACGCAAATCACCGGCGGTTTGCAAGTGATCTACGGTGACCTGTCCTTCGATCGCGATTCCGGCACCAACACCCCGGGTAGCGGCAGCGGCAACGCCCTTGATCCGATTCCCGGCGGCAGCTTCTTCGTCACCCATGAACTGGACGATCAGTGGAGCGTCGGTTTCGGCACCTACGGCGACTTCGGGCTTGCCATCAATTACGACAACGAATGGTCAGGGCGCTATTTTGCGCAAAATGCCAGCATCGTCGGTTTGTCGATGGTGCCCAGTGTCTCTTACCGTTTCAACGAGCAATGGTCGGTAGGCGTGGGCATCAAAGCCATGTACAGCGAGTTGAAGGCGCAAACCGCCATTGACCGCAGCCCCTTCGGTTTTACCGATCGCACGGACGGCCAGTTCAAGTACCGTGATGGAACCTGGGGCTATGGCGCCAACGTCGGGGTGATCTTCTCCCCTCAGCCGCCACGCGCATTGGTCTGACCTACACCAGCCAGGTCGATCTGGACTTCGAAGACCGTCTGGATGTGAAAGGCGACGGCCGGCTGCTGGAGCGCATCAACAACACTCAAACCGATCTCGACGTTAAGGTGCCGCAAACCGTCACCCTCAGCCTGTTTCAGCAAATGGACCCGAAACTGGCGTTGCTGGCTTCGGTCAACTGGCAGGAATGGTCGAAGTTCGGCGACATTGGCGTACAGGTCGACACCACGGCGTTTGGTGCGCAATCGACAACGATCGACGCGCATTTCAAGGACACCTGGCACCTCTCACTGGGTGCGCAATACCAGGCCACCAAGCAATGGCTGTGGAACGTCGGGGTGGCGTACGACAGCAGCGCCGTGTCGGACAGTAACCGCAGCGTGATCTTGCCTATCAACGAATCCTGGCGCCTTGGGACGGGAGCCACTTATGCTGTAGACAAGGACACCGACGTTAACGTCAGTTGGGCCCTGATCTGGCTCGGTGACATGCCCGACCAGCAGACCAAGAACGTTTCCGGGAATCAGATTTCCGGTCAATTCGACAGTGCCTGGATTCAAGCGCTGACCGGGAACATGACCTGGCGTTTTTGATGCCTGGCAAAAAAAATACGACTTAAACCATGGAGTAAACACCACTATGATTCTGTCCCGAAACGTGTTCATCGGTGCTGCATTGGCCGGCGTCCTGTTGGGCGGCTGCACCTCGAAAGTCACGGAGACGACGCAATACTCCGGTTTCCTGTCGAGCTACAACAACCTGAAGGAGGTCGAGACACCTAGCGGTGGTACCGCGATGCGTTGGGTGAGCCCATCGTGGAACCCGAATGCGTATAACACCGTGGTGTTCAACAAGCTGGAGTTCTATCCAGCGCCAAAACCCAATGAGCGGGTCAACCAGCAGACGCTGACCGATATTCAGAACTACATGTCCAGCAAGGCCAAGGCCACACTGGGCACGAAGTATCAGGTTGTCAGCAATCCGGCCTCCGTTCCGGCCGGTTCCAAGACCTTGATCCTGCGCGCCGCAATCACGGGGGTCAGCGCCTCGAACGAAGGGATGAAGTGGTATGAAGTGGTGCCGATTGCAGCCGTCGTCGGCGCGACACAGGCAGCCACCGGCCACCGCGACCAGAACACCGAGCTGTATATCGAAGCGGAATTCATTGACGCTCAAAACAACCAGACCGTGGGCCGAGTCGTGCGCAAGGTGTTTGGCACGACCCTGGAAAACCAAAGCCAGAATGTCACTGCGAAGGATTTCAAAACCGCCATCGACAAACTGAACTCAGACCTCCTGACGTTCATCAAGTAACAGCCACAAAGCGCTCAGACCTGCGCCCCGTGAACGGGGTGCAGGCATCATCTGCGACCATCACTTTTTCATCCCGACCCGTCGTCGCATCTCGGCCGTAATCGTCTGCCGGGTTTTCTTCAGGTCCGCCCAAGGCGCATCGCCCACCTCCGCCAGGCGTTCATGCACCGTGTGCACGTTCCATTGATTGCCACCCCTGAGCTCCGCAACCTCTTCGCGAAAGACCGGCACCGACACCGGCAGCCCTTCACGGGTGCGTGCGGCGTAGGCGCAAATGGTGGTCGCGCCCAGTCCGTTGCGCAGGTAATCGATGAAGATCCGCCCTACCCTGTTTTTTGGTCCCGACACCGCGGAAAACCGTTCCGGCAACAGCTTGGCCATGTGGCTGACAATCGCATGGCTGAAGTCTTTTACTTCGTCCCAGCCGAGCTTGCGGATCAGCGGCACCACCAGGTGAATGCCTTTGCCGCCGCTGGTTTTGAGAAACGCCTTGAGGCCAAGCTCATCCAGTACCGACAGCGTCAGGTGCGTCGCTTCGACCATGCTTTTCCACGGCAACGCCGGGTCCGGATCGAGGTCGAGCACAAAGCGGTCGGGCCGGTCGAGGTTATCTGCGGTGGCGTTCCAGGTGTGCAGTTCCACGGTGCTCATCTGCACGGCGCCAATCAAGGCTTCGGCGTTGTTGATGATCATCACCGGTTGGCCGGTCAGTTCCTTGTCCAGCGTGGTGATGCCGGGGATGGCCAGGCGCTCGGCGTTTTTCTGGAAAAACAGCTCACCGGCAATGCCGTCCGGCGCGCGCACCAAGGCAACGGGGCGGTCCTTGAGCTCGGGCAAAATCCATTGGGCAACGCTGGCGTAATACTCGGCCAGTTGCACTTTGGTGGTGCCACTGGAGGCGTCGATGACCCGGTCGGGGTGGGTGATGCGCACCTTGCCTTCACCCAGGCCAATCTGCGACGGAGCGGGCGGGTCCGCTTTTTTTTTCGCCGCAGCGGACGTTTTTTTAACTGGAGTCTTCAGCACTTTCGGCTGCTCCTCTGTAATGCCTTCGGCGGGTTTGTCATCGCGCAGGCCATGGAATACCGCATGGCGAACCGAGCCGTCCTTGGTCATCTCAGCGAATGCCACTTCCGCCAGCAGTTTGGGTTTGAGCCAGTGCACGCCCTTGGCCTCGAAACCGGTCGGTGGATTGACCACCGATGGCTTCTTCGCCTGCAACGGTTTCAGCTGTTCGTAGATGCGCTTAAGCGTGGTCTCGTTGAACCCGGTGCCGACCTTGCCGGCGTAACGCAACTGGCCGCTGTCACGGTCATGCAAGCCGAGAAGCAACGCACCGAAGGCGTTGCGCGAACCTTTCGGATCGGTGTAGCCGACCACCACAAATTCCTGCCGGTGTTTGCACTTGAGCTTGATCCAGTCGCTGCTGCGCCGGGACACGTAAGGCGAGCCCAAACGCTTGCCGATCAGCCCTTCCATCTGCATTTGGCAGGCGCTATTGAGCAAGGCTTCCGGCGCTTCGTCGAACGAGTCCGAGAAGCGCAGCAACGGGTCCTGATTGAGTTTGAGCACGGTGGACAGCGCCACCCTGCGCTCTTCGACCGGTACCTCGCGCAGGTCCACGCCATTGAGGTAAGGCAGGTCGAACAGGTAATACAGGATGTTGGCGCTGGCACCGGCGTCGAAGGCATTTTGCAGCGCCTGAAAGTCCGGTACACCCTGCTCGTCGGCCACCACCATTTCACCGTCGAGCCAGGCCGATTCGAGGCTCAGTGCCGCTAAAGCTGCAGCTTGTCTGGGGAGCTTGTGGGTCCAGTCGTGACCGTTACGAGTGAAGAGTTTGACGTCACCGTGATCGATGCGGGCCATGATCCGGTAGCCATCGAACTTGATCTCGTAGCTCCACTGGCCCTCCGGGGCCTTTTCCACCAGCGTGGCCAGTTCGGGTTTGAGCTGGTCGGGCAGTTTGGCTTTGTGAGCGCCGGTGAGTGGCGCGGATGCCGCTTTAGCAGCAGGTTTGGCAGGCTTTTTGATGGGTTTGGGTTTACCCGCTGTTTTTGACGGTTTGGCGATGAGGGTTCGGTCACTCAGCACGCTATCGGGCTCGGCAGCGATCACGTCGTAGTCGCTTTCCGGTTTGGCCGCGCTGTCCTGATGCTTGATCAAAAACCATTGTTCCTGCTTGCCCGGCATGTGCGTGCGCACCAGGTTCCACAGTCCGCCGAGCTTCTCGCCTTGCAGTTCGAACTTGAGTTTGCCCTTGGCGTAAGCCTTGGCCGGATCCTCCTGCGGAATCCACACGCCACGGTCCCAGACGATCACGTCTCCTGCGCCGTAATGCCCTTCGGGAATGCTGCCCTCGAACGTCGCGTAGTCCAGCGGATGATCTTCGACGTGGACCGCCAGGCGCTTGACCTTGGGGTCGAGCGAAGGACCTTTGGGTACCGCCCAGCTTTTCAGTGCGCCATCGAGCTCCAGGCGAAAATCGTAGTGCAGGCGAGAGGCGTCGTGCTTCTGAATGCAAAACTGCAACGCATGGTCTTTTGCATTTTTTTTGCTCAGGCGTTTGGTCGCGGCGGGTTCAGAGGTCGCCGAAAAGTCGCGCATGCGGTTGTAGTCGTCGAGGTTCTTGTTCATGGCGCACCTGGCGTCAATTCAACGATCCCCCCGATACCTGGGCCGACCCGCGTGACGATCAGCGCCACCACTGCAATCCGTTCCACCCGTTGATAGCCCGGGGTCAGCAATTCCTCGCCGAACACGTCGGGATCGAGTTCACGGTAAGTCCAGCCAAACATCGGCGATTCAAGACGCGGGGTCAGCGCTTGCAGGAAAGGATCATGGCCATCGATCATCGCCACCCCGGTGTACAGCACCAGCGAACCGCCGGGCGCAAGTCGATACAACGCTTGCTCGACAATGCGCAGAGACAGTTGCGCACCGAACGCCCCACCACCATGGCGGTACGCCCGCTCTGCCGGGTCGGCCATGTAGGGTGGGTTGGCGACGATCAGGTCGAACTGGCCGTCGACGTCCTGCAGCACATCACTGGCCTCGACGCTGACATTGGCCACTTCGGCGAGCGCGGCATTGATTGCCGTCAGGCGCAGCGCCGCCGGGTTGATGTCCACGGCCAGCACTTGGGCTTCTCGGCATGCACGGGCAATCACAATTGCTCCGACACCGGCCCCACAGCCGATGTCCACGGCACGCCTGATTGGGGCGAAGTTGTGTTGCAGATGGGCATGGATCAATTGCGCAAACCGATACGTGTCCGGGCCGAAGAACACCGCGTCCGCCGCGTCGGTGGGAAAGGCGGAATGCACAAACAGCAGGTCATCCAGACTCGACCAGCGCACCCGGCTTTTCAGGTGGCCGTTGCTTTCCTCCAGCACACCAGCCTGTTGTAACTGCCGCTGCTCATCCGCCGACAACAGGCCCGGCTCGAACGGCCGCGACCAACCGAACACATCACGCAGGGTCTGGGTCTGTCGCCAGGCCGCGCGATCAAGCACTCGCTGATGCGTCAGCGGCGTGGGTGTGATGAATCGATAGCCGTCAGCCTGCAATCGGCGTCCCAGTTGCAGCAACGCCAGATCGGCAGTGCCCATGTGTTCTTCCTGATTCATGAAAGGCTCCTTAGCGAAGGCTGGATTTGAGCTCGATGAATCGACGCGTGGCCAACAGGCCGGCTGGATGGGAATGCCGGTGCGCCGACAGCCACGGAATCAACACCTGCATCTGCTCGGCAGCGGTCCGCCCCTCCAGCGCGGCTTGCAGGCTCTGGACATCCGGATCGCTGGCCGGCAAGGCGGGTTCGACGGCGTCACTGTGACTACGGCGATACGCCGGTGGCGGGCACTCGGGTGTCCAGTCGCCGGCGATCCAGTCATGCAGCAGTTGTTTTTCATAAGGGCTGAACACCCCGAACATGGCAGCGCCGTCGCCCTCGATCAACTGCCAGAAACGGCTGGCTTGCGGGTCCTGGTGACGCTTGATCCAGCCCTTGTTTTCCAGGGCGGCGAGAAAGCCGGGCAACTGCTCTGGCGCCGACAGCCACTGGTTGACGGTCTTGCCTTCAAAGCGGCAGTAATCGGAATGCATGTGCTGGCCGAACGGACGTTTGCGTTCCAGCATGTTCAGCACTTCGCCGAAGAGGTCGAACGATTCGATGATCGCCCGACTGCCCGGCCCCAGATCATTAAGCCGATAGCCCAGCGCGACCCGACGCAGAAAGTCTTCGCGATCACCTTCCAGCGGCATCAGTTGCAACACCGCCTGCACGGCTTTGTGCGCGTGGCCGGTGCTGGCATTGTCGATGGTCACGTGCAGCGTGAAGTAATACGGATCGATGCCCAATTCGCCGAGTTCATAGGCGCTGATCAACAGGTGCAGCGGCAGTTGTTCATAGCCCAGGTTATAGCCGATCACCTCAGGTAAAAACCTGTCGGCGCATTTGCCCAGCGCCAGCTGTATTGCGCCTTGCAGGTAATGCTCGTCGGCGATGACGCCGGTGTCCTGCAAGCCCAGTTCCGCCAGCAATTTGCGGTAGATCACCACATGATTTTGCGCCGGGTTGCCGTCGCCCAACTCTTCCAGGTAGGTGCACATCAGCCCGTCGAAACGCGGGTCACGCCACTGCGCCAGCAACCCCGACAACCAGGCGCCGTCCACCCGTTTGGTCGGGGCAACGGCTTGCAGGAAAAACAGGGCATGGGCCTTGTTGCTGAAAAACTGCCGTCCGCCCCCCGCTTTGCGGGCTTTGAGGTAGTCGGCGTACTGGCGAGCCACCTCGGTAGAGTGCTGCTCGACAAAGCCTTGCAGGGCCGACAGGTCTTGCGGCATGTCCTGCGGCAGGTTCGCTGCTTGCTGCAGTTGAGCGTGCAGAAACGTCCGGGCGAGAGGCTGGGCATCGTCGCTCAACAGCAACTGCTCGTAGGTCTGCTTCAGGCTACCGGTGGCAGAAATCGCCTGCTCGTGGGCAGGCCGGGATTGGAGGTGTGTCAGGGCAGTCATGGGCGCATCTCTCGGTCTATGGCCAGTGGCAGGACGTTCAAGCAACACGTCTCTACATCAGCAGAGCGACAGGCCCGGAGAAAAATTCAATCGGCGTTCAAATTGCCCGGACAGACGGGCTTGTGGCGGGGCAGATCTCTCGAACAAGACTGGTGACCGCGTTATCGTTCTTCGTCGGAACGCCGCCCGGAGCCGGCTCGCGAAAGCAATCTGATAGTCAGCATGGTTGTTGTGGCTGCCCCTCAGGCAGCGCCACCCTTGGCCTGCAGCTCCAGATGCACCTGCAATTGGGGATCGATGTTCAGCGCCGCCGACAGTTCGTCCAGCCAGGTACGCTCGGCCTCCCCCTGATCGTTCACCAGCATCACGCTGGCCAGATACATTTCCGCCGCGATCGCCGGATCGGTTGCCGACAGCGACACATCGGTGGCATCCAGCGGCCGGGCCACCTCTTCATCCAGCCATTGCTGAAGGTCCGGGTCATCGGTGTGTTTACCGATTTCAGCGCTGATCATCTGCTTCTCTGCATCATCAATGCGGCCATCGGCCTTCGCCGCCGCAATCAACGCGCGCAGCACCGCGTGGCTATGGTCTTCGACGTCCGGGCCAGACAATAAATCGACGGTGCGCGGCGGCTGTTGTGGCGCCGAGGGCTGACTGCGCTGCCAAGCCTGATACGCCTGAAAGGCCATCATTCCCAGCGATGCCAGGGCGGCATAACTTGTGCCGCCACCGGAGCGATTTTGAGTCACACCGCCCGTCGGTGCGCCGCCACCCAGCAATCCGCCGAGCAAGTCATCCAATCCACCACCGGCACTGCTTCGGCCGCCCCCACCGCCTATCAGGCTGCCCAGTAACCCGCCCAGTCCGCCTAGCGGATCTTGAGACGATGCGCTTGCGCCGCTCTGTTGCGACATCGAGCCTTTGCCGGCCCGCAGTAATTGTTCGAGTAAATCGCTGGTGTTCATGACAATGTCCTCCTCAAGGGAAGTGAATCAGTCAGGCAACGATAGACCTCGACGGCAAATGCGCCACCACCGTTGGGCTGGCGTGAAAGCCTGATATGCCACCAGGATTTACCGACGGTGAACCTTATCCCCGGATTCCCGGTCGATACCTGCAACCCGATCCGGTTTGCCGACACCCCACTTGAAGGGTGATAACTGGCTTGCTTCACTTTCTGGAGAACGCCCCCGTGATTTCGACCGTACACATTGCCAGGCTCAAAGCATGGGGAGCCCATGGTTTCACCGCGACCGGCGTAGTGACCGCCTTCCTTGCCACCCTGGCGCTGCTGGAAAACCAGCCGACCCACTGCCTGCTGTGGCTGGGGGTCGCGCTGATCGTCGACGGACTGGACGGCGCACTCGCGCGCAAGGTCAATGTGCAGTCGGTGTTGCCCGGTTTCGATGGCTCGATCCTGGACCTGGTGATCGACTACCTGACCTATGTGTTCATCCCGGCGCTGTTTATTTATCGCTACGTGCCGCTGCCGGATTACACGCTTCTGCTGACGGTGTCGCTGATTCTGGTGTCGTCGCTGTTGTGCTTCTGCAACGTCAACATGAAAAGCAAAGACAACTACTTCCAGGGTTTTCCGGCCGCGTGGAACGTGGTTGCGCTATGCCTGTACATCATCGCGCCGACACCGTGGGTGACTTTGTTTACGGTCATCGGCCTGTCCTTGTTGACCGTGACGCGGATGAAGTTCCTGCACCCGTTTCGCGTGCGCCGTTTCATGCCGATCAATATCGCTGTGACGGCCATCTGGTTGCTGTGCAGTTTGTCGCTGGTGCTTAACCATCCGGTGATCAACCCTATGGTAATGGGGCTCTGGTTGCTGATGTCGGCATACTTTCTTGGGGTCTGCATCTGGCGCACGGCATTGGAGTGGTTGGACGGCTCGCATCAGCCATAATGCGAAATGGCCATTTATATCGTTCGACTCGGTTCACCGCGTACACCCGATGAGGGTTTGCGTTTAGGCACCGTACGCCGCCCACCCCGTGGCGTACTGAAGACCGAGTTTGCCCGTCGGGATTTTTATGACGTGTGGCAGCCGTTACTGTCACCCAGCGCGGAGTTGCTCGCCGAGGCCAAAGCGGCCACTGATGAGAAAGCCTGGGAAGCCTTCCGGCGCAAATTCAAGGCTGAAATGAACCATCCCGCGCCGAGTCAGCTACTGGACCTGCTGGCGGCCCTCTCCCATCAAACCTCGCTGGCCATCGGTTGTTATTGCGAGGACGAAACGCGTTGCCACCGCTCGGTATTGCGCGAGCTATTGAAGGCCCGGGGCGCCAGCATCGTGTAAACCTCAAAAACACCATAAATCCCTTGTAGGAGCTGAGCTTGCTCCGGGCGGCGTTCCGACGATGGCGGTCGATCATTCAACATTGATGCTGACTGAACGTACGCCATCGCGAGCAAGCTCAGCTCCTACAGTTAGATCTATGCCAGCTCAGCGCCTTGTGATGACGACTTCGAGGTATTCGCTCGGCACCACCAGTGACTTCTCCCCCGCCCGGTTCGCCCGGTTCAGCAGCTCGGTCAGGTCCTGTTCAAACGCTTGGGCGCCCTCAGGAGGCAACACCGCGAAGGCTTTATGGAGCGGCCCGTACCACTTGCGGAAAACGTCAATGAAGTGCGCCGCCGAGCGATAGCGAAAGTTGAAGGTACGGCGCGTCACCTGGACCAGAAAGTCGCGTTCATCGAAGTATGTATGCAGCCAGGCTTCGGTGCCCCAATTGGAGGGCGGTTGTGCCCCCGCCGGGGGCGGCATGTGGCGGCCCAGGGTCTTGAACATCTGCCCGACATAGCCTTCCGGCGTCCAGTTGGCCAGGCCGATCCGCCCACCGGGGCGGCAGACTCGCGCCAGTTCTGCGGCGGCTTTGGGCTGGTCGGGCGTAAACATCACGCCGAAAGTCGACAGCACGGCATCGAAGCTCGCATCCTCAAACGGCAGGGCTTCGGCATCGGCCACCTGGAAGGTCACCTCCAGGTGCTCTGCCCTGGCCCGGTCTTCGCCACGCTCCAGCAGCGCGGCGACGTAGTCGGTCGAGGTGACCTTGCAGCCTCGGCGTGCGGCGGCGAGTGTCGCATTGCCGTTGCCAGCGGCGACGTCCAGCACCCGCTCGTCACAGAGCAGGTCGCAGGCTTCTGCAAGCTGCTCGCCGACAATCTGCAACGTGGTGCCGATAACGGCGTAGTCGCCGCTGGCCCAAGAGGCCATCTGGCGGTTTTTCAGGGCAGTGAGATCAATCAGTGTACTCATGAAGTCTGCTCCGTAAGGATTGCAACGCGATCGCGGCCTATTCCGCCGTGGTGGGATCGATAATACTCGCCACTTGGGAAATACGGTTGGCCGGGAAACCACTGCGGGTGGCGTGTTCTTTGATGAGCGCTTCGTTGGGTGCGATGTACACGCAGTAGAGTTTGTCACCGGTGACGTAACTCTGAAGCCACTGCACTTCTGGCAGCTCGCGCAACACATTGCAGGACTTTAGCGAGGCGGCTTTCAAATCGCGCTCTGACAGTGTTCCAGCGCCAGGGATCTCTCGTTCTATGACGAACTTTGGCATGGCAACCTCTCATTTTTGTTATTGATGACGGGGTCGGAATCGGCCCCGTTGGCCAACTATCGCCCCAGCGCAGGCCAGCGTCCTGCCCGATCGTCGGCCAACTCTGTCCGATCGTCCGGAGGTTGGGCGCGGGGCCGCGACAGGCTCACAATCAACATCATCCGCACATCGGGAAACCGCCATGGACGCCCTGTCACAAACCTTGCGTGTCGTGCGCCTGGTCGGCGCGATTTTCATCAATGCCCGGTTCACCGCGCCCTGGTGCTACCAGTCGCCCAGCGCCGACACGGCGGCACCGTTTCTGGAACCTGGGGCCGAACGTGTGGTGATCTTTCACTTGATCACCGAGGGTGAGTGTTACGTCGAACTCGGTGATGACCCTCCCTTGTTGTTGACGGCCGGCGATGTGGTGGTTTTCCCGCAAGGCCACGCCCATCGCATGTGTTCTAAACCGGGCCTGCCGCCCGCCACCGGTGCACGGCTGGACGTGGTGCTGGCGCGGCGGCCACGGCAGTTGAGTTATGGCGGTGGCGGCGCGGTCACGCGGTTGGTGTGCGGTTATCTGGCGTGCGATACGCGGTTGGCCGGCATGTTGTTGACAGGGCTGCCGGCGGTGGTCCGGGTCAACGTGCGCGGTTCGAATGCCGGCATGTGGCTCGAATCTTCGGTGCGTTATGCCCTGGCCGAAGCCCGATCGCCAAGGCCCGGTGGTGAAGGTGTGCTGGCTAAACTGGCCGAAGTGTTGTTCATCGAAGTGCTGCGCCTGTACATGAACGAACAGGGCGAAGGGCGTACCGGGTGGCTGGCCGGTGTCGGTGACCGGATTGTCGGCGGCGCGTTGAACGCCCTGCACAAAAAGCCCTGTCACGCCTGGACGCTGGATGAGCTGGCGCGCACAGCCGGCACCTCAAGATCGGTGTTGGCGGAACGCTTTCAGCAATTGGTCGGGAGTTCGCCGATGCAGTATCTGACGCAATGGCGGATGTTGCTGGCGGCCAACCTGTTACGCAGCAGTAACAGTTCATTGATGCGCATTGCCGAAGAAGTGGGTTACCAGACCGATACAGCGTTCAGCCGGGCCTTTCGTCGCGAGTTCGGTGCGCCCCCGGCCGCGTGGCGGCGCAGTCAGGCGAACAAACCAATGACCCAAGGCGCGTAGCCTGTGGGCCATTGATCTGATCGGTTATGCAGCCGGGGCTTTCGCCTCTTCCAACAGTTGCTGGATCACCTTCTCCTGAGTGTCGTAGCTGCCTTCACCAAAGTGGGTGTAACGCACCTGCCCCTTGGCGTCGATCAGGTAATGCGCGGGCCAGTACTGATTGTCGAAGTTGCGCCAGATCGCGTAGTTGTTGTCGATGGCCACCGGGTAGGTGATGCCGAGCTTTTTCACCTGATCCTTGACGTTGTCGATGATGCGCTCAAAACCGTACTCAGGGGTGTGCACGCCGATCACCACCAGGCCGTCCTTTTCGTATTTCTTCGCCCAGTCCTTCACATAGGGCAGCGTGTGCTGGCAGTTGATGCAGTCGAAGGTCCAGAAATCCACCAGCACCACTTTGCCTTTCAGCGATTCGTTGGTCAGGGCTGGCGAGTTGAGCCATTCGACGGCGCCGTTCAGTGACGGCATGGCGCCTTGGGCGTTGTCCATCGTATCGGCCTTCACTTTGCTGACGAAGTAATCGACTACTTTCGGCACGGTTTCCAGCACCCCTTTCTCGAGGCTGCTGACGCCTTCGGAGGAAGTGCCGGCCAGCAGGGCTTTGTCGGCTCCGGTGGAAATCACCGCCGCCGCAGCCAGCACCGCAACACCGGTACCTCGACGCAGCCACCCGGTGACCGGGATCGACGCTTTCAAACGGTTGACCAGACCGCGCCCGGCGAAAATCAAGGTGCCCAGCGACAACGCGCTGCCCAGGCCGTACGCCAGCAGCAACAGGCTGGTTTGCGCATTGGCGCCTTGCAGCATGGCCCCCGTCAGGATCACACCAAGGATCGGCCCGGCGCAGGGTGCCCACAGCAGGCCGGTGGCAACACCGATCATCACCGAACTCAACGGACCGGACAGGTTGCGGTTGTCGGGGTCAAGGCGATTGCCAAGCGCCACGAACGGACGGGCCATCAAGTCACCGACCCGGGCAGAGATCAGCGACACGGCAAACAGCCCCATCACGATCAGGGCGACCTGGCGGCCGGTGTTGTTGGCTTGCACCACCCACTCACTGCTGACCACGGCCAGGCTGGAGATCAGGGCAAAGGTCAGGACCATGCCACCGAGGGTGAGCAGGATGGAGGAACGGGTACGTTTGACCCCGGCGAACAGGAACGGTACGACCGGCAGGATGCAAGGGCTGAGGACGGTCAATATGCCGCCCAGGAAAGCGATGAGGAACATGGGATCACCTTTGAAATGATGGAGGGCGACACGCCACACAAACCCCTTGTAGGAGCGAGCCTGCTCGCGATGGCGATCTGGCAGCTACATAGATGTTGAATGTGCTGCCGTCATCGCGAGCAGGCTCGCTCCCACAGGTGGGCGGTGGTGTTTTTCAGGCCGTCTGGTTATCCAGTTGCTGCCCCTGTGGAGTCCGGCTACCGCCATTCTCTGCAACCATCCGCCCCTGCGGCGTACGGCTATAACCATCCTGTGCCAGAAACGCATTCGCGTCCTTGTGCGCCACCGGCGTCAGCTGGAAGCAAGTGTTGCTGCCACAACTACTCTGTTCAACAGCAGCATTGGCATGGGCGGCGGAGCCGGCGATGGTGAAGGCAATGGCGGTCAAATAGCGGCTTACGTTGTTCATGATGTGCTTCCTGTTTCAAAGGGGGTGAGCAATGGGCGATCGAGGTACTCAGTTGTCCGAGTTGCAGCCATCAGCCACTTTGCGGTAGTCCACGACCTGGGTTTTGTTCTGCGAATCCAGGTAGGTCAGTTGCGCATCCACCACCCCGCAGATCGGCGTCGCGTCCTGTTTCAGCGACACGACTTTCTTGATGTCCAAATGAGTGCCGTAGGTGTAGGTTTTCGGTGTAACGTCTGCTTCGGCACGGGCCGACAAGGTGCAGATGTTCAGTGCGGCAAACAGGCAAGCGGCGTAGATGGCTTTAGTGTTCATGGCGGGTTCCTCAAGGCTTCAATGGGTCAGTGGTCGATTGAGCCGAGGCGGTCTGGTTGGCCTCGATGGAACCTATTAGAAGCCAGCGAGGTATCTGGTCTGTGTCGAAAACAGACGCGTATAAATCGGTACGTATCAAAGCCGGGCCCCGATACACAGCGATACAAAACCCCTGAAAAACCCTGTTTTTGCGTCTGCGTGTATCCGCCGCCAAGCCAGATACACTGCAATACAAAGGGTGGCGGTCGAGCGGACCCTGGCTCTATAGACTGCGCGATACCCCCCATTGATAGAGGCCAGTCCCATGGAACATGTCGATCACATTCTCATCGTGGACGATGACCGCGAGATCCGGGAACTGGTAGGCAACTACCTCAAGAAGAACGGCCTGCGCACCACGGTCGTCGCCGACGGCCGGCAGATGCGCGCCTTCCTTGAAACCACGCCGGTGGACCTGATCGTGCTAGACATCATGATGCCCGGCGACGACGGCCTGATGCTCTGCCGTGAACTGCGCGCCGGCAAACACAAGGCCACCCCGGTGCTCATGCTCACCGCGCGCAACGATGAAACCGACCGCATCATCGGCCTGGAAATGGGCGCCGACGATTACCTGGTCAAACCGTTCGCCGCCCGCGAACTGCTCGCCCGAATCAACGCCGTATTGCGCCGCACGCGGATGTTGCCGCCCAACCTGGTGGTGACCGAGAGCGGTCGCCTGTTGGAGTTCGGTCGCTGGCGCCTCGACACCTCGGCCCGGCACCTGCTGGACGACGACGGCACCATGGTCGCGCTGAGCGGCGCCGAATACCGGCTGCTGCGGGTCTTTCTCGATCATCCGCAGCGGGTGCTCAATCGCGATCAACTGCTGAACCTGACGCAGGGCCGCGACGCCGACCTCTTCGACCGCTCCATCGACTTGTTGGTCAGCCGCTTGCGCCAGCGTCTGCTCGACGACGCCCGCGAACCGGCTTACATCAAAACCGTGCGCAGTGAGGGCTATGTGTTTTCACTGCCGGTGGAAGTACTCGGGGCGCCTTCATGAACCTCAACCTTCGCTGGCCCCGCACCCTCGCCTCGCGGCTGTCGCTGATCTTTCTGATCGGCTTGATTCTGGCGCAGGCGCTGTCCTTCGGCGCGCAGTATTACGAGCGTTACGAGACCGCTAAAACCACCATGCTTGGCAACCTGGAGACCGACGTCTCGACCTCCATCGCCATCCTCGACCGCTTGCCGGCCACGGAACGAGCGAGCTGGTTGCAACAACTGGATCGGCGCAATTACCGCTATCTGCTGGATGAAGGCTCGCCGGGCGAGGCCATGCGCGACACGCCGATTGCAGTGACCTCGATCAAGGACGCCATCGGCAAGGATTACCCGATGACCGTGACCGACATTCCCGGCCCGAGCAAACACTTCCAGGTCCATCTGAAACTGACCGATGGCAGCCCGGTCACCATCGACGTACGTCCGTCGATGGTGCCGTTGTCGCCGTGGCTGCCCTTCGTCCTGCTCGGCCAATTGGCGTTGATGATCGCCTGCACCTGGCTCGCCGTGCGAATCGCCATCCGCCCGCTGACGCGGCTCTCCCAGGCCGTGGAAACGCTCGACCCCAATGCCCACGCCGTGCACCTGGACGAAAAAGGTCCGACCGAAGTTGCCCACGCCGCCAAGGCGTTCAATTCAATGCAGGCGCGCATCGCCGCCTACCTCAAGGAGCGCATGCAACTGCTGGCGGCGATCTCCCACGACCTGCAAACCCCGATCACCCGCATGAAACTGCGCGCCGAATTCATGGACGACTCCACCGAGAAAGACAAACTGTGGAACGACCTCGGCGAGATGGAGCATCTGGTGCGCGAAGGTGTGGCGTACGCGCGCAGCATTCACGGTTCCACCGAAGAAAGTCGCCGAACCGACCTGGACTCATTCCTCGACAGCCTGGTGTTCGACTATCAGGACATGGGCAAAGACGTGCAACTGAGTGGCAAAAGTGGCGCGGTGATCGACACCCGGCCGCATGCGTTGCGGCGGGTATTGGTGAACCTTACGGACAATGCGTTGAAGTTCGCGGGTGCGGCCGAACTGAAGGTAGAAACCAGAAACGGCCGCCTATCGGTGAAAGTCATGGACCGCGGGCCGGGCATTGCCGAGGAAGAACTGGCCCACGTGATGGAACCGTTTTACCGGGTGGAGAATTCGCGTAACCGTAGCACCGGCGGGACCGGCCTGGGCCTGGCAATTGCCCAGCAACTGGCGCAGGCCATCGGCGGGTCGTTGACGTTAAGTAATCGTGAGGGTGGTGGTTTATGTGCAGAGCTTGGATTACCGACTCAACCGAGCTGATCTCATCGTTACGCTTAAAAGACATCAAGCCTGTCCGTGGTCGTCTTGCGCGATATCTGGTGCCTGGTCTTTCACCCATTGAAAGAACAACTGATAGCTGACGGCAAGAAGAACAGGACCGATAAACAACCCAATAATGCCGCCGCTGATCATGCCGCCCAAAGCGCCGACCAGCACCACAGGCATCGGTACATCGACGCCACGCCCCAGCAACATCGGCTCTAGCACGTTGTCGACCAAACCCGCGATAAACACATAGATGGCAAATACGACGGACACCGTACTCGCACCCTCACTCGCAAAAACGTAGATGATCACGGGAACGGTCACCAAGGTGGCGGGTAACTGCATGATACCCAGCAGCAACAGCACAAGGGGTAACAAGCCGGCGCCGGGGACCCCATCACCACGAAACCGGCACCCACCCGCAGCATCTGAATGAAGGCTATACCGATCACACCCACTGCAACTGCGCGAATGGTGGTGGTGCACAGCGAGGTGATTTTTGGCCCTTTTACGGAACCACAGATACGCGACACAATTTGCACCGCACTGCGGTCACCGCTTTGACCGAAGGCCATAAAGATGCCGGCGATCATCAAGGCGACGATGAACATGAGAAACCCCATCCCGGCGCCTGCCAACTGGCTTAAAAGGGAAAGGACGAAGTTCTTGATCTCGGGCAAGTATTTTTGGATCAAGTCAGGCAAGTCCGTGACAGCCTCCATCCATACGTTATGCAGCAGTTTGCCCACCAATGGCCAGTGGGCAATCATTTCGGGCGGTAAAGGAATCTGGAAGCTACCTGTTTTGACCAGCGTCATGGCCCCCTCAACCGAATCAACAAGCGACTGTCCCAGCAGAGAGACAGTCGCTATCAGGACGCCTAGGGCAATAACTACGATTAGAGCCGCTGTGAAACCATTGCTTCGACCCAGCTTGTGTTGAAGCCTGCGTTGCAGTGGATAAAGCGTGATCGCCAGGATGCTGGCGAATATTTATGCTTTGGTACGGACAATGATGGAAATCAAAAACTATGAAATTAGAGTTTGATATGGCTTTGCCGACGACGCCGGTAAACGCTGATTGAAACAAACAGCAGGACGAAAGCCATCACCATGACGTATTCAACCGAAACTCCTTCTACAGGTTCGTAATCAGAAAACACCTGCGAACGAATCAACTCCTCCAAGTGTAAAAACGGATTCAGTAGCAATATCGGCAACAAGGCGTGCGGAAGATAAACCGCGGGAACCAGCACACCTGAAATGAAATACAGCGGAAAGAACATCGTTCGGACACACACGTTGATTCCGGGGCTCGCATGGGTAAGCGACGCCAGCACTACACCCAACCCGAAGGAAAACAACAACCCAAGAATGATAATCAATAGCCATTCGACAGGCGCCTTGATGGACACGTCAAAACCATATCCAGCAAAAACCAGCACCAGAATGATGTACACGACGATGGCGAAAAACGTTTCGACTAGCGTTCGAGCTATCAGGATATTCAGCGGATTGATCTGCCTATTGGCAAACGATGCCCGATTGGCGCAGGTGCTTCCCATCACACGCAGGACGATATTTCGAAAGAGCAAGAACGGCACCAACCCTGCCAATACAAAGATGGAAAAATCGATGTCTACAACTGTTTGTCCACCGCTCTGTGCAAATAAATAAGTGAACAACAATAAATGACAAACCGGTTCAAGCAGAATCCAGATACCTCTCATACCTCGCTCATTGACGCGCGCACGCACTTCATGCAACACGAGCGCCGCAATCACTGTTTTTTTATTTTTTAGGAGTGATCGATGTTTCAAGGGTGTCTTTACTCCCACGAGGCGTAGACCGACTATCAAGCAGTACGCTGCGAAACGAACAATCTGTAACTGTTAATTCACGATGATTCATAGTCCGAAATCATCTTCAAGCCTGGATTACTCGACACACCCTGCCGCATGACGATGATACTTATGCCCCTGTGCCAAGGCCTGTACGGAGTCCCATAACGTCGCCTGATGGGTCAGGCCTTGCAGCCTGATGGCGATGACGATGACGAGGAAGGCGTTAGCCAACACAAAAAGCAGATCGGCGCCGATCGTCCGCGCCAAATGTTGTTGCAGACTGAGCCGACTGCCTCGATCCAGTACCGCCGCACAACGAACACACCGTGCGACATGATTCCTGGCCAGCGGCGCCGGCTTGCATACGCCATCGCATTGCTCACAAATAATCCAGAGAGTATAGGCAGACACAGACTCGCCCAAGGCAACTCGAAGCGCAGCATCTTGCCTGCCAACCTGAATTTACAAAGTCAAAATTTCTCAATAATTGTGATTTTCAGCCCACCTGATAGTGATGACTACGATGAGTGCCAGGGTCATGCGTCCTTTCACGGACTCGACTCCGCTCGCGTGACGGACTGGATCCTGACGTGCAATCATACTGATAGGAAGCGTCGTTCACGACCTGCCAATTTTTTCAAATAAATCAACTATATACACATCACAGCCAAACACCTTCAACTGCAAGAAATCACGGATGCATCATGGATACCCTGACGAGTACTACCACGCAAAGTGGTCCATTCTTTAGCTACACCATCAGATGCTCACAACGAGGACGATCAGCAATTTTTTTTCCTCAACGCCAGCAGATTTCCTTGATCGAAGGAACCTCAAAATATCAGGTTGAATTAGGGTTTTCCCCCAGTCGATTGCTGGAGCTGATGGTAAAAAACGCTGATGTTGTTGTCACTCGCAACGAAATACTTGAGTACGCATGGCCAGAGCGTGTCGTCACACAAAGTAGCCTTAATCAAGCAATTTCACGATTACGAGAGCTACTCGGGGATGAACAAAACAAAGAGATCATCCAGACCATTCCTCGCCGCGGTTATGTCTTCAGCTCAAGCTTTCTTACTGCTGCAGTAGAGCTTCCAGAGACAGGCGACGACTGTGGCGACACACCGACTGTTATTGAAAATAACACCCACCTGCATTCCAAATGGGATGGCTTGCCTGAACACTGGCAGAGGCCTGTCAGGTTGTTTTTAGTGGCAACTACTGCATTGATGCTAAGCACCCTGCTTTGGCGTGTTGATTGGGATCTGCTGCTACAACCTAATCTCGTCATCGACACGCAACAAGAAAACAATCAACAACTGGTTTATACGGCTCCCGACCTTGCCTCTTTAGAATCACTCCAGAATGACCTATCAAAAGTACGCGAGCGTCTTGTAATTTTTTCAAGTCGCCCTGGAACTTTCGTATTCAACCGCACACAAGACTACTATGACATCACCTGCATCCATCAAGGTGTAACAAAATTCATAACCGTTCACCGCACCCAACTGGCGACCGTAAACGATCAACAATTGCGGGAGTGCCTGCAATGATAAGACTTAACAGCGTGCTGTGTGGCTTGATAGTCACCTTCGGAGTTGCCCATGCAGGGTATTCATTTCTAGGACGGGCACACCCAACCAGTGGCGCCTATTTTTCTACCGGACTGTTTCTGATGAGTGATGGCAGCAGCACCCCTGTCAGCATTCGAATGCAACTAAAAAGCAATAGCCTTTATGAGTACATCCAGGTAGGTGCCTGGTATCAGGATTTTTTCAGGGACGTAGACGCTCATATAGCGGGAAATTTCAAGCTGACAAACATCTCTTCAAACTCTTCAAAAGTAACAGCACCCCCAAGCTACAGCGACGAAGACATTGTATTTAATAATGCCTACAGCAGTAAGCCCGGAACCCTCCTGACGCTCTATACGCTCCCTCATGAAAAAGACACATTATGTTTTTACATTAAGGAGCTAAATAAAGTTAGATGTTTCGGCCAGAATCGTCCCCGCGAGCTTCACCCGTGAAGCGATGACTTCCAGCCAGGCTTCTACAACCTCTGCGAATGGATCTCGTGAAGAATGGGTTACTCCCGCAGATAAAAATCTAGAGCCTGCTGTAGTTCAGAGAGTGAAGAGCCGAAGATGCGAGCTTTTTTTAGGAAAAATTCGTGAATTGACGTGAATTGACATCTATTGACTTCGCGTTTGGAGGCACCTGCTTGATAGTTCCTACCGGACCTATCAAGCAGATGCTCAAGCAGGTGTTGAGTGCGCGTGTTCGGCCTTGAAGAGAGGATGCCCTCCACCCTTACCTCCTTCAGATATTAGCGACTGCATCATTTATTGGATGCTATTTTTACCTTGCGTATCTTTAAGGCAAAAACATGACTTCCACAGACATACAAGAACCCCGCCTTTCTAAAAAATCGCCTCAGAGCGTTGATACTGCAAATACACGCACGATTCCACACCCTCCTGACTGCCATGTCATTCGCTGCGCAAAACCAGAACATTATGTTCACTTCGAACCTACCTGTCAGTTACTAACGTTTTTCTTTGGAGAACAGCTGACTTCCAAAGTGGAGCTTAGTTATTCCGCTTCCCGTTTGCTGGAATTGTTAATTACAAGGGCCAATACTATTGTCGCCCGAGAAGATATTCTGGCCTATGCCTGGCCTGGGCGCGTTGTTACTCAAAGCAGCCTGAATCAAGCCATTTCCAGCATAAGAGAGCATCTGAGTGATGAAGTGGCCAAAGAAATCATACAAACCATGCCTCGTCGTGGGTATCAACTCAACTCTCGCTTTCTGATTTCTCCCGAAGAGTGGCCTGCATTCCAGCACGACATAAATCTGGCACCGACTATTGCTGCCTCCCCCTCAGGCGAGCGTCCCGCCCTCATACAATGTATTGTCAAGAGTCGTCGTATATTTCTTTTATTACTTATTGCATTCTTGTTCGCGACCCTCATTTGGCGTTTCAATCCTACTCTGCTTGTGCAGACTGGACTGGCCGTTAGCACTGAACACATAGGCAATCAAAGCCTTCTGTATACGGCTCCCGACAAAGAAAAACTTACAACTCTACACACTGAAATCAGCCCCTTGCGGGATAGGTTACTGGCAATTTCCGGCGCGCCCGTCACATTATTATTTAACCGCATGTACAATTATTTTGATGTCATTTGCATTAATCAAGACGGCAGTGTTTCTACCATCCTTATGCACCAATCCCAAATAACAACAATCAATGACCATCAACTATTGGCCTGTGTAAAATGATCCGCTCAGATTTATCGCTCTTCATAGTGGCACTGCTGCTGATGCTCGCTCACCTTATGTATTTCATCCTTGAGCGTCATCACCTCTACGGACCTTATTTCTCCCAAGGCATCGTCTTGTTCGAAAACGGGGAATCGATACCCCAAAACGCGCGTTTACAATTTCAGAAAAATACTGTTTACGATTTTCAACAAATCGACAGCACATCCCACATTACGCCGCTTGGGATCAAAAGCACATTTCAGGGTAGCTTCTTTTTAACCACCCGATCTGAAAACCAGAGCCTGAACAGGGCATCTAAAAAATATGCCAACAGTCAGTTGGCCTATAACCAAGCTTATTACGCGAAGGAAAACATGCCGCTCACGATGTATAGGCTACCCACCCGAGCCGACAATTTCTGCGCCTATATAGTCGAACTTCAAAAACTGCGTTGTTTTGGATTGGCACACTAGAACCCTCACCCCCTGACTCTCCAGCAACTTGACTCCGGACTGATACAAGGCGGCGACCTGGGCATACCAGCTGTCACGCCTCTTCGATTAACAACCCGGCGCACAGAGCATTTTTCACAACTATTGATGCCGTGATGTGAGCCGTTCAGTGGTAACAAAAGGATGGGACTCGCTTTCTGAAACGTAGTCCAGTGCACTCAAGAGCCTAATAAATTGCACCAAGCAGGAGCTTCTAATGAAAGACAAATTGTTACCGAACGGAATACTTTTACGGTGTGCATTTTCAGTAACGCTGCTGAGCACCTTACTGACGTCTCAACAAGCGGCCGCTCACGGTTACATCACCGACCCTCCAGAACGCGCCTATTCCTGCATTCCGTCACTCAGCTTGAATACCAATTGCGGGGCAGCACAATACGAGCCTCACAGTGTCGGTGAAGGCCCCAAAGGTTTTCCAGGCTCGGGCCCTGTCGATGGAAAGATCCCCAGCGCCGGTAACCCGGCATTCTCTGAAATGGACATTCAAACAGCCAGTCGCTGGCATTTGAACGAAATCGACGATCGTACCATCCAGTTTTCCTGGTATTACACAGCCGCCCACAGAACGACCCGCTGGGAATACTTCATCACCCGAACCGGCTGGAATCCAAACGAACCACTCAAGCGTTCGGCTTTTGATGCCACTCCGTTTTGCACCGTGCAAGGCAATGGCCTCCCGCCGATTGACGGTGCGGTAGGCGGCTCAGGCCCAGGCAGGGAAAAACATACCTGCGTGGTTCCTGCCGACCGAAGCGGACACCATGTCATTTTGGGTCTATGGACAGTTGAAGACACGGCCATGGCCTTCCACAAGGCAGTGGATGTAAACATCATCGCGGATGGCGGCCCAGGTGGACCTGCCGATGGCTGGAACAGTGTGGGCAACATCACGCCCAACCAACCCCTGCAAGTCGGCGATCAAGTCAAGGCTCGAGCCTTCATCGGCGGTACCGAAAGCCCTGAATACAGCGTGGGCATCGGTATCGAAACAGCTGAAGAAGGCGTTGCACAGAACTGGTCATTCAAACTGGCTGAAAAGGTCAATGCGACCCAGACACTGATCCGTGCCGGCGTGCGTGATAGTGAAGGCAATATCGCGCCTGTCAAAGGCACCAACACCTTGTACGCCAAAGCCGAAAGTGGTGTCACCAGCTACCAGATGCAAACGGTTCTGGTGGGCGACCCGGACGCCTATCTGCACTTTCATAACATCGCGACTGAGTACGAACTAGACAAAGGCAAGGCCAATGTCGACTTCACCGCGATGACCAACCGCGAACTCAACGTTGAAGCCACTGTATTGGATGCCAATAACAAGCAAGTGGGTAAAGCGAACCAACGGGTCAACGCTACGACAGCATCGTTCAGTGTTCCGGTAACCAGCTCGCCAGGAACACATCAGGTATTGCTGGTGGGCCGCAGCGACGATGGCCGGGTCAATCTTCAGGACGTCAAACGCATTGAAATGACCGGCGAAGCGGGTAGTGGCGATTATGATTTCGAGTTCCCGAACGAACTCGCCAGCTACAAAGCAGGCACCAGGGTGCTGCAGCCAAAAGACGGCAAAGTCTATGAGTGCAAACCGTTCCCTTATGAGGGCTGGTGCAAGCTCTATAACCCGAATGCCAACCAGTTTGAGCCGGGGATAGGCTCCAACTGGACGGATGCCTGGATCGCCCGGTAACTCCATCCAAAGTGAGGCCGCACAGCCTTTGCGGGCTGTCGGCTTCACAACGGCTTTTGAAAAACCGGCATGCCGCGTCAATCGGGTGTCGGTTTGAGCCGACGCTCCTGCAGCGGTCATCAACCGCGCCCGGATATTCCATCGCATTTTTTCTGAGTTGAATGGCGCTTGAGCTTTTCATTTACGGCAATCCCGGGTTTGCTCCCAAGACTTTTCAGAACGGCATTGCTGGTTCTGCCGTTGAGCTATGCAAGCGTATTGCTTTGGCAAGAGCGGGCCTGGCGCAACACCTTGCCCAAGGTGGAAAACCTGCCTCCCCCCCCTGCCCCGGCACGCGATGAGCGTCAGGCGTTCAATCCCCGTGCAATTGCGGCCGTGCTTGGCCTGGCGGGACAGGACACCCCGGCCCGCAGTACCGAAGCATTGGTGCTGAGGGCCAGCTTTGTCTCAAGTGCCGGAGACTCGCGCGCGTTGCTCGCGGGTGCCGAAGGTCAGCGTACCTACCAGGTGGGAGACACCTTGCCGGGCGGCAGCGTATTGCGCCGCGTCGAAGTGGCGCAGGCGGTTCTGTGGCGGGACGGTCGTGAAGAGGTGTTGCCCCTGGAAACAACAGGCAAGCCGACGTTGCGATTGCTTGAACGTGACGTACACAACGCAGTTGTCGAGCCTTCTTCCCACCATCTTCAACCGACCACACACCGAGGCCAAAGTGACTGACTGCATGAATACAGGCTGGCGGTTTTCACCGCGACGCTGGCTACAATCCCTGATTCTGGCGCCCTTGATGTTTCAAGGCGTTGTTCTGGCCCAAGTCCCTCAATGGCAGTTGTCCATGAAGGATGCGGAACTGCGCGACGTCGTCCAGGAAATGTCCTCGATTCTCGGTGCCACGGTGATTCTCGACCCCCGTGTCCAGGGACGTATTACCGTGCTTTCCCGCCAACCGCTGGACCGTGAAGGCGTTCGTCGCCTGTTTTACTCAGTGCTCGAAGCCAACGGCTTTGCCACTGTCGATCAGGGCGATCGTTTGCTGATTATTCCGGCAGCAGAAGCCAAGGCCCGGGCCGGCACCGGGCAAGCCGCCGGCTCGGCCGAGTTCGTGACCGAGGTCATGACGCTGAACTCAAGTGTTGCCGCGGATCTGGCCGGGTTGATTCGACCTTTGGTTACGGCCCATGGCTACATCGGCCCTTCCGCATCGGCCAATGCGCTGATCGTCACCGACAGCGCGGAGAACGTTCGGCGCATCGCACAGATCGTGCGACAACTGGACTCGGGCGCCAAGAATGCCCACGCAGTGGTCGAACTGCGTCACGGTCTGGCCGCCGAAATCGCCAAGGTGATGGAGCAATCCCTCGGCAAGCAAAACCTGGAGTCGGGTAGCCAGGTGATTGCCGATTCACGCAGCAATCGCCTGCTAATCCTGGGGACTCAGGTCGCACGTCAACGCCTGATTGATATGGCACGTTCGCTAGATACACCGGCCAATGCCCAGGCCGATAATGCCAAGGTGATCCGTCTTCGCTTCAGTGACGCCAAGCAACTGGCAGAAATGCTCGACTCCATGGGCCAAGGCATGAAGCCCCCCATGGGATCCGGTAGCAACAAAGAGCTGACTTCCTCCATGCCCGTCGTGGTCAAAGCCGCGGAGAGTCAGAATGCCTTGGTGGTGATTGCCGAGCCGACTCAGGTCCGGACGATTGAGAATATCGTGCGCCAACTCGACCAACCTCGCGCCCAGGTGTTGATCCACGCGGCGATCGTCGAGGTATCCGGCGACATCAATGAAGCCCTCGGCGTGCAATGGCGCGTGGATGGCGGCGATGTAAAAGGTGGCATTACCTTCCCGGCGGCGGGCAGCACCCTTGGCGGGTTACTCATGTCTGATGGGGGGGTGAGATTGCCGGACGGTGCCGCCTTGAAAATCGGCAGCGACAGCTTCAGTGTGCTGGTCACGGCGCTGGCCAGCAATGCGCGCAACAACCTGCTGTCGACGCCCAGTCTGTTGACGCTGGACAATCAGCAAGCAGAAATCCTGGTCGGGCAGAACGTCCCTTTCAAGACGGGCTCCTACACGACGTCAGGCAGCGGTTCGGACAATCCCTTCACGACAGTGGAGCGCAAGGATGTCGGCATCAGCCTGAAGATCAAGCCACACATCAACGAAGGCTCGACCCTGAGGCTGGAAGTCGAGCAGGAAAACTCTGAAATAGCCCCCTCCTCCAGCGGCTTGACTGACGGCGATCTGATCACCAATAAGCGGGCATTGAAAAGCACCATTCTGGCTGACGATGGCGAGATCATCGTGATCGGCGGGCTGATCAGGGACAGCGTGAGGACGGTGGAAAGCAGTGTCCCTTACCTGGGGCGCATTCCGCTGATCGGCGGGCTGTTCCGCTCAACTAAAGACACCCACGAAAAGACAAATCTGATGGTGTTCCTGCGGCCAACCATCGTGCGTAGCCGGGAGAATCTGGCCGAAATCACCAAAGACCGTTACAACGACTTGCGTGATCTCAGCAAGCCGGGGGTGCGGCAGAGCAACTCCCTATTGCTGCCCAAGGACCCCCACCAGTTGTTTCAGGGAGCAGATGACAATCAATTGATTGATCTGCGCAAAGACAAGGTGCGCTCCCAATGAGCCAAGAGACAGTGCCGGATCTGCAACTTCCCTTTGGATTTGCCCGTCGATTCGGTGTGCTGATCGAAGGGAAGTCCGTAGAGGCGCGCGTACTGTTTCGCGATGACACTCCGCTAACCGCACTGGCTGAAGTCAGGCGCCTGAGTGATCGGGACCTGCCGTTGCAACGCATCGACGCTCAGACGTTCGCAGTGCGCCTGGCCGCTTGTTATCGAGAGGGACACAGTGCAGCCGAAGAGGTTGCCCAAGGCCTGCACGATGAACTGGATCTGGTCAGCTTGGCCGATCAAGTGCCCCAGGCGGCAGACTTGTTGGAGCAGGAAGGGGATGCACCGATTATCCGTCTGATCAACGCGCTGCTGAGTGAGGCGGTGCGTGAGAAGGCTTCGGATGTACACCTGGAGACCTTTGAGCAGTATCTGTCCGTGCGAATGCGGATCGATGGTCAGCTGCGCGAAGTGTTGCGGCCCAAGCGCGAACTGGCGAATCTGCTGGTGTCGCGGATCAAGGTCATGGCCCGCCTGGACATCGCCGAAAAGCGTATCCCGCAGGATGGCCGCATTGCCTTGCGCCTGGCGGGACACGAAGTGGATGTCCGGGTCTCGACGCTGCCATCGGCGCATGGCGAACGTGTGGTATTGAGGCTGTTGGACAAGCAGGCCGGGCACCTGGATTTGGCACGATTGGGGATGCGTGCGGAAACACTGACACGCTTGCAACAAATGCTCGGCAAACCCCATGGAATTTTCCTGGTCACCGGCCCTACCGGTTCCGGCAAGACCACCAGCCTGTATGCAGCGCTGACCCATCTGAATGATCAAACGCGCAACATCCTCACCGTTGAAGATCCCATTGAATATCACCTGCCAGGCATTGGGCAGACACCGGTCAACACAAAGGTGGATATGACCTTTGCGCGTAGTTTGCGGGCGATGTTACGTCAGGATCCGGACGTGGTGATGGTGGGCGAAATCCGCGACACGGAGACCGCCGAGATCGCAGTGCAAGCATCCCTGACCGGGCACCTGGTGCTGTCGACGTTGCACACCAACAGCGCTGTTGGTGCAGTGACCCGTCTATTGGACATGGGGATCGACGCCTACCTGCTGGCTTCCTCTCTGGTGGGAGTGCTGGCTCAGCGCTTGCTGCGCAGCCTGTGCAGTGAATGCAAAACACCGTATGTGGCCGATTCGGCCCAGAGCTTGCGTCTTGGGCTGACAGCCGACTGCGCACCTCAATTGTTTCGGGCTCGGGGATGCAGCCAGTGCCAACAGGGGTATCGCGGGCGTATTGGAATCTATGAATTGATCACTGCGAACCCGGTGTTCGCGTCTTTGATCCATCGTGGAGCCAGTGAATCAGAGCTTGTACAAGAAGCGCGGAACACCTCCCTCAGTCTGTTTCAGGATGGCCAGCGGCGGGTGCTCGATGGCACCACCAGCCTCGATGAATTGCTGCGGGTAACTCAGGAGGACTGACCATGCCGGCATTCGAATATCAGGCAAAAAACAATAACGGCCGCACGATCCGAGGCAGCCAGGAGGCCGACAGCCTACGACATGCCAGGCAATTACTGCGCGAGCAGGGCTTGTTGCCGACACGCGTTCAGGCTGCCAAACGCACAGCGGGGGCTGGCGGTCGATTCACCCGTAATACTCGTTTGAGTGCCAGCGAACTGGCACTGGTGACGCGACAGTTGTCAACGCTGATTCAAGCATCGCTACCACTGGAAGAAGCCTTGCAAGCAGTGGCCTCCCAGAATGAACAACGTCGAATCAACAGCCTGTTGTTGTCGGTGCGTAGCCGCGTTCTGGAAGGGTATGCACTGGCGTCGGCCCTGGCAGGCTTTCCACGGGCATTCCCTGATCTGTACCGCGCCACGGTCGCGGCCGGCGAACGCTCCGGACATCTGGATCAGGTACTGGAGCAACTGGCCGACTATACCGAGGCGACCCAGCTATCGCGTCAGCGCATTCAGCTGGCGCTGGTCTATCCGCTGATTCTGATGTTCGCCTCGCTGATCATCGTCGGTTTCCTGCTGGCTTTTGTGGTGCCGGATGTCGTGAAGGTTTTTGTCGACAGCGGTCAGCCTTTACCTTTGCTGACCCAAGGACTGATCGCCCTGAGTGATGGATTGCGCATTTATGGTGTGTGGCTGCTGTTGTTGATGTTTGCGTTGTTGGCCGCCGCCCGTGCGGCTCTGCGACAGCCCTCCGTGCGGCTGCGCTGGCATGACCTCTTGCTCAAGATCCCGTTGTTGGGCGGGGTATTGCGGGCCACTGAAACAGCGCGGTTTGCCAGCACCCTGGCGATTCTCGGCAAGAGCGCCGTGCCGCTGGTGGATGCACTGGAAATCGCCGCGGCAGTCATTTCGAACCAGATCATCCGAGCCCGCATGAGCGATGTCGCCCGTTCAGTTCGAGAGGGCGGCACCCTGACCAGGGGCCTGGAACGCGGTGGGGATATCCCACCGCTGATGCTCCACATGATTGCCAGCGGCGAACGGGCCGGAGAGCTGGACAGCATGCTGGCCCGTGCCGCCGAGCAACAAGAAAAAAACCTGGCGGCGCGAATAGCGCTGGCCGTAAGCCTGTTCGAACCCTTCATGCTGGTGGTCATGGGCGGCGTCGTGCTGCTCATTGTCCTCGCCATCCTGATGCCAATTCTTAGCCTTAATCAACTGGTGAACTGATCATGACACCTGCCCTGCACAAAACACCCCGCGCACAGCGCGGTTTTACGCTGATCGAAATCATGGTGGTCGTCGTGATTATTGGCATCCTGGGGGCCATCGTTGTGCCCCAATTCATGAGTCGCCCCGACCAGGCCAAGGTAACGGCGGCCAGCACTGACATCCAGGCTATCGCAACGGCCCTCGAAATGTACCGCCTCGACAACAACAACTACCCCTCGACACAGCAGGGGCTTGAGGCGTTGGCCAAACGCCCCGTGGGTATGCCGGCAGCAAAAAACTGGAGCCCACAAGGCTACCTGAAAAAACTGCCCGTTGACCCTTGGGGCACGCCTTATCAATACCTCAATCCCGGCGTCAAAGCGGGCGGCTACGATCTTTACTCCTTCGGTTCCGACGGCGTTGACGGTGGTGAGGGCCATGCTGCGGAAATCGGCAATTGGGAGAACTGAAGGTGAAACGGGAATGCCAGGGGTTCACCTTGATTGAAATGCTGACGGTCATCGTGGTCATCAGCGTAGTGGCTGGCATGGTTCACGTGGTGGCCAGTAAGAACCCGGGTCGAGAGGCACTACAGCAGGCGCATCATTTCCTCCAGTTACTGCAAACAACACGCGAAAGCGCTGTACTCGAAGGACGAGAGTACGGACTGCGCCTGGAACGCGAAAACTACCAATTAATGCGTTTAGAGCAGTCAGTCTGGCGCCTGCTCGGGCCAATCCACCAGCTCCCTGCAGGACTGTCCATGTCACTTGAACAAGAGGGTCAGCCTCTTGTTCTGAGTGAACATCCAGGTCACCCGCAGATCCTCTTGCTCAGCAGCGACGAGTTCAGCCCGTTTACCCTGCGCTTATCAACCCTAACCCAACCATGGTTGAGTATTTCCGGTGATGGTCTTGGCGAGCCGCTCATTAATGAAAACTGAACGGGGTTTCACTTTGTTGGAGGTGATGATCGCGCTCGCCATCTTCGCTACCCTGGCAGCGGCGGCCTTGTCAGCCAGCCAGTACGCCTTGAAGCAAAACAGAGGGTTGGAAGAGCGTCTGTTTGCGGCGTGGTTGGCAGATAACCAGTTGAATGAAGCTAGCCTGCAACGTCACCCGACGCTGGGGCGACAGCAGTTCGTTGTCGAGTTTGCACAACAAGACTGGGTCATCCAACAATTCACTCGTCCTGCGCACGACCCACGCCTGCTTGAGGTTGAAGTCAATGTACGCCGCGCCGAAAGCGATGACATCGTGAACCGGAGCCAGCGCTGGTTGCAGGCCCGCCATGAATAAACAGGCCGGCTTCACCCTGCTGGAGCTGATGATCGCCATGGCCGTTTTTGTCTTGCTGGGGCTGGCGTGCTGGCGCCTGTTCGATAGCGTAGCGAGCACCGAACGTAGCAGCGTTGCTCATCAACAGGCCTTGCGCAGTCTGATGCGCGCCGTTGCGGTGATTGAGCGCGATGCTCTTCACGTCGTGGAACGCCGACCGGGCCGGACCTTCCTGCTGGATCAGGGATTATTGAATTTTCAACGAGGGAACTGGCGAAACCCGCTTGATCAGTTACGCAGTGAATTGCAGGAAGTCAGCTACATCGTCGAGCACGGCGTGCTCTGGCGTCATAGTCGTTCTGCGGAACATACGGTTTTACAGCGTCAGAAGTTGCTTGAAGGGGTAAGCGATGTGCGATGGCGTTTGCTCGATGAAAAAGCAGGCTGGCGCCTCGACTGGCCGCGCGATGCAAACCAATCTCCGGTCGCTCCGATAGCGTTGGAACTGGTGTTTGCCCATCCTCGATTCGGCGAGATTCGACGGGTCTTCGCATTGCCTCAGGTGGTGCGATGAAGGGCCGTCAGGAAGGGGTAGCACTCATTACCGTTTTACTGGTGATGAGTCTGGCGTTGTTGCTGGTGAGCAGTCTGTTGCGCAGTCATCGTCTTGCGGTACAAAGCAGCGCCCAGCTACTTCATCGATTGCAGCTGCAGCAGTCAGGGTTGAGCGCAGAGACATTGGCGCTTCAGTTTTTACAGAATGCTCAGTGGCGCGATTCAAAAAGCGTGAACCTGGGACAGGAATGGGCCCGGCCGGGGACCACCTTCGAACTCGACGGTGCCACCGCGCGCATCAACATCGAAGATCTGGCCGGTCGGTTCAACTTCAATCAATTGCTTAAACCCGGACAGGTTGACCAGATCACCCTCGGTCGTTGGGCGCAGCTCCTTCAGGTGTTGAACCTGAACGCGCCGGACCTGACCCTGCTGCGACCACCCTACAACGCCGGGTTATTGTCCGATATCTCCGAGCTGCGCATGGTTCCCGGCATTGATGCCCAATGGCTGTCGCGCATCCGACCCTGGATCGCCCTACTCCCCGCAGACGCCACGTTGAACGTCAATACCGCGTCCACAACACTGCTTTCCACCCTTGAAGGCATGACACCCGCCGTCGCCCGGGCACTGGTAGCACAGCGTCCACTTGCGGGATTTCCCAGCGTCCAGGCGTTTACTCAGGCCCCGGTCATTGAGGGTTTTGGCGTAGCCAGCCATGGGCTAGGGCTGACCAGTCGCTGGTTTCGCGTCACAGTGCAGATTGAGATTGGGCAGCGCCGCCTGCGGCTGATCAGCGACTTCGAACGGAATCGGCACAATGGCCGGCTTCAACTGCTGCAACGGCGTTTCGTTCCTGCGTACGAGAAGGAAATCAGCCCATGAAAACCTGGCTCTACCTCACCGCCGAAGGCCTGAATCAGCCCTCACACGACTGGACTTGTTGCTTGTGGCAGGACAGCCAGGAGCCTCAGACCCTGTCGCTGGCGCAAGCGGTCCCCGCATTAAGGGGGACCCATGTCGAGTTGATTCTGCCAATGGAATCGTGCAGTTGGTGGCTAAGCGAAAAATGGCCCTCGCGCAGGCGTCCCTCTGCCCAGGCGTTGGCCTATACCATCGAGGACCACTTGGCCCAAGAGCTGGACACCTTACATATCGCGGCGGGAACCGCGGATGGGCAACAACGCTATCCGATGCTGGCGATCGACCGGCAACGGCTTGAATCGATAGTGGCACTGTTGACAGGCGCGGGGATTGAGCCCTCGAACATTTATGTCGATGCCGACCTGCTTCCCGGTGATCAGGCATGTGGTGCGTGGTGGTTCGGACGCTGGATAGTGGGGGGCACACTGGAGGCACGTCTGGCACTCGATGATGAAGCAAGGCAAACACTGAATGGGACATTACCAGCGCAGATAAATTGGCTGGATGAGCCGTCACACCTGCCCCGTGTATTGAGTGCCAATGCTGCGCGGGCGATCAATCTGCGTCAGGGTCCGTTCAGTCTGGCACAGCGTCGTTGGCCGGTGCGTTCCGTGCTCGCCGCGCTGATTGCAACCGTTCTTATAGCGTGGGCATTTACCCTGACCCGCAGTCATTTTCTTGAGCAAGAGAGTGCAAGGCTCTATGCCCACAGCGTTCAGCGTTTCAAGTCGATGTATCCCGAGCAGACTCGCATCGTCGACCTCGCAGCCCAACTCAAAGCACAACTGGCCAAAGATGGCGTGAGCCGGACCACCCAGCTTGCCCGTCTGCGCGGACTTGCAGAGCAAGTCATCGGAGGTAGCAGCGTTGAGGTGCAACGCATCGAGTATCGGATGGGCGAAGGCTGGAAAATCCAGCTGACCGCGAACACTTTCGCCGAGCTTGAACAGCTGCGTGTGCGCAGCAACCAGAGCCAGCTGCCTATCAAGCTCGGCAATACCAGCAAAGACCAGAACCGCGTGCGCGCTGTATTGACCCTCGAGGAAGGCACCTGATGATCAGCGTCCTGAAAATCCCCCCAATCCTTCGGGAAAAATGGCAGCAGTTGCCCGAGCGTGACCGTCGGATGCTGTCGGTGTTGGCCGTATTTTTGCTCGGCGTGTTGCTGTTCAACGGTCTTTGGCAGCCAGCGCAACAGCGATTGGCCGTGGCTGAGCGTCTCTATCAGCAGCGCCTGGAGCTGGCGAGGGAGATGCAACGCGCATTGCCGGGAAGCTCGCGCGAATTAACACTCACTCCGCTTTCTACGCGACTGAACGATAGCGCAATGGCAGCCGGTCTGGACTTGCAGCAACTGGAGGTCGACGAAAAAATCTTGCGTATCACCCTGCGAGGCGAAGCGCCGAGGTTGTTGCTTTGGTTGGAGAACACTGAACGAGAAGGCGCTCTGTTTCAGTCGCTAAGTCTTGAAAAGAATAATGAGTTGCTGGAAGCCCGGCTGGTACTGAACGGGGTTTAGCGGCCGGGGTCCCAACAGGTCGATCGCAATGTACAACAGTCACACTAATCGGTTCAGGAACACACAATGAGAAAAATCCCGGCAACTTTGATGTTCGTCATATTATCCATCTTGCATTTCCACAATGTAGTTCAAGCGAACGAGTTATCAAGCAAAGCCGCAGGCTGCGTAATCAGTTCAAAAGACCGAATTTTGTTGGTACAAGGCGGCCCAGGCAATAAATGGTCTCTACCCGGCGGCTATGCAGAAGCACGCGAAACACCAGAGCAAACGGCACAACGAGAAACATTCGAAGAAACGGGATTGACGGTCAGCATTATTAAATCGATTGATACAGGAGAGCAGCAGGTCCGGCTTTTTATATGCGAGTCTGAACATGTACTCCAAATTTCTTCAAATAGAGTCAACCTACTCAATGCCCCTCACCTCGGGCGAGAAACAATCCAGGCTGGTTTTTTCGACGCGATGGAAATTGCAGCACTAAAACTGAGATTTCCTGATCAGGTTCACAGACTATTTGAATTCAGAGAGGTCTGGCAGGACAGCGCGACGGAGGAAGTCGCCTACTTTTCTAATCGATTGCCCTATATCCAGGACCTTGAGCTTGTCTGGATGAATAAACTGGCGAATGCCACGTCCGAGTGGGGGGTATTTTTTCGAGCCGGAAACTTTCTGGGCGAAACATGGTTCTACGTTTTGTGTCTACCGCTCATCGCCTGCTTGCTGGGATGGCGCTACCTGCACCGGATGCTGTTAGGTCTAATGCTGGTGACACTTATAGCGCAAGTTCTCAAATCAATGGCGGCGATGCCAAGACCCTTCAACTATTTACCACGACTCAGCCTGGACGGCGCTTCCGGATTTGGGATGCCCAGCGGACATGCATTCAGTGCGATGTTTTTTTTCGGCGCACTAGCCTTATGGTCGCGATCACGAATTCCGTTGAGATATGGAGCGTCTATCGCATTGATGTTGGCGTTATGGACGGCCATGGCAAGAATCTGGCTGGGGGTCCATTTTGCTTCAGATGTGTTGGTGGGGCTTAGTCTCGGCGTTGCGCTTTTGTATATTGAACGACTGCAGAATAAACATGAAAGTTCGACCGGGGTTCAAATAGCCACTCAACCTTACACATGGTTTGGCCTTGGCACCCTAAGCCTGGTATTGGGCGTTATATGCAAGCAGGATAGCCTTTTGCTCCCTTTCGCTGTTGCTATCGGCTATGGAGTGGCGGGTCGTCACTCGACCACAGGAAAGGCTACTGCAATAACTTCCCTTTGGATGTTAATGGGTATGGCAGGGCTAGTCTTGATTAAGGGTTATCTGACCAATCAGTTAACTGTCTACTGGCAGATAGCGGTGAAGGATGCCCTCATTTACATCGTGTTGGGGTACTGGCTGCGGGCCGGAGCTTATCGAACCTTTCAAGGACTGTTTAGTTCACCATTGCCAGATCGCCCCAAACCCCAAGAGTAAGAGTCGATTTGGCCAAACCACAGCTTTTCGCATGTCCATTGAGCATCGAATACCCTGAATTCCGAGGGTGAAAGCGAAGTGAGCTGAAGACTGCCCTAAACAGCCTTCAGCCTTGAAAAAACTTTACTGAGCATCAGTGACGCTGCAGGGTGTCGGGAACGATCATGCCCCCAAAAAAAATTCACCATGCATCTGCCGCAACAACGCCTCGCCGTTCTCCATAATTCCACCGATCCGCTCGCTCCCGCCCCGCCCGCAAGCCCTTCTTGCTGCGCACGTCTATCAAGCTCAGAAATTCCGCGATCCGCTGCAATGTGGTTTGGCAGCCATTACTCCGATCCAACCAGCGTGTGAATACCTTCAATATTCAGTTGTGCAGTTAACTCGCTGGATTGTGGCTTAGAAAGACAAGGTGGGTTGAAGCAATGGACTGGCGCGACGTGAATCACGCCTAACGAAATATCTACTCACATATCGCAATGAAAACATCAAAACATTACCTACCACATACTATCAATGCGTCTACGTTTCATAACCAGAACCAAATTCCGCACCCACCTCGACCGCCCCTCCCCCCGTCTTAGACAGCCTCTCTCCGCCACTTCGCGAGAACTATCTTTCGCAATAAAAAGTAACAAAAAATTACGACAAACTAACTAATCGCTCAGACAAAAAAACCGGTCCGCAATCAGACTCTCAATTGAAATTACTTACACCAAGACCATAATTTAGTACAACGCTTACGCAAAACGCGCACTCAATAATAAATAGCTGTCATTCACTCCGTGAAATACTGAAACACAAAGGAAACTAATCTCAGATCATTAATGAAATTCATCCCCCCCAAAAATAACAGGGCCTAAAATGAACAAAATTCATCTGTCCGGATTCAATTGTGGCAACAACAAACTTGTTGGCGCCAGTATTCATTACCTGTACACATGGATAAAAAAAAACGGCTTCCGAAAAACGATTGACGCCGGAGAGAAACTATCAGAAATCACCGAGCATTCAATATTCACAATTGAAAGCGGCGCATGGCGATTATTGATCGGCGGCCATAAAGTCATCAACATTATCGGACCTGGCGGAATCGTTGTGCTCGACCATCAACCGCCTAGTTACACCGGACCATCAGGCCGCTACGAAGTATTATCCCGTTCTACTTATTACGAACTCCCCATGGAGAACATTCATTTGGCTGCCGCCGATAGAAATCTGCTAAAAGGGATTTTTGATTTTATGACATGGAATACCAGCAACCTTTCAAGCAAATGGCTAAATCAGTGCTTGGGGGACAGCTACGCGGAAGTAAAATCAGCATTGGAGTGGATGAATGAGCTACCAAATTCCATTAGGGAAAAATTCACAGCCATATCATTTGTCACCGATACGACCGGGGTCTCCAGATCACACGCTCTGTCAATCATGAAAGCATTGAAACAAGGCGGTTATATTGAAATGGAAGGCGGGCATCTTATAAAAATCATGAAAACACTCCCCGATGGGTATTAACCCTTTCCTATAAACTGATGTGCCGCCCCACTTATTCAGTCTTGCGGCACACAGACAGTAACCAATTCCAAACTAGCAGCATGCGTTGAGCCACCACCGGCATAAACAGAGACTAGGCAGTGTACGAACTGGCTTAGGCTTACGATTTATGCTGCGCAAAGGAATCACAGACTGCATCCGGTAGTGGTAGCAATAGCACCGAAGGTATTCGGCATCGAAGCCCTTGTCTGCCAATAACCAGCGACGTGCTTGCCGGGCCGTACCCTCGACTGCTTGGGGCTTGACATGCAAGCATTTGAGCATCTGGTTAACAGTTCCTCGATTGCGCCAGTCACGAAAGCACTGATAAACCGCAGACCAAGGACCGAAACGCTCAGGTTTATTCGCCGCACAGCGCCCACAAAATGCCGTTGAGCATCAAGCAGGCGTCGCTTCCTGGGCGTCCCGCGTTCTCATCCTGGGTGAGGATATCTTCAATCATTTCCCTGGATACATCATTGATGTTCGTATCGCTTGGCCATCAAGGACTCCTGCCTTTGATGGCGGCGATTTTACCCATTTCGGCGTTTCAAGGTTTACGTACAGAAACTAGTACTGCAGCATTGTCCGCAAACCAAGTCATTAAATGCGCCACCAACTTCCCAACTCAAAAAGCCCAAAGCATTAGCTTAAGGCAGCCCAAGATTAAAGTATGCTGCACCACGACCCTTCGCCCTTGTTATATTTCTTTATATACCCTTCAACAGTAATCGGTTTACGTGGTGTTCCCATAGACATTATATGAGTTCCGGTACCTTTACGACTGCCGGACTCAGGATGCCCATAGGTCGCAATACCTTGCGCCATCATTTGGTCAAGGTGATTTTTTTTACCCTCGTCAATCTCTACGTTTTTCGCAGCACTATCGATCTCGTTTATAGTAATTTTTCCACTATAGGCGAGAGGCTTATCAACTTCATTGTATGACAATTTCAAGTACCTCCACACCCCCCGACTATGCAAGTCAAGTTCACCTGGCCCGCCATCCCTTAATAGGTTATCCGAATCCGCATAAGCTTTATTGTCTTTATCTTTATACTGTGTGATAACCGCCATCTTCACGGGAATTTCCGCCCCTTTCTGGGCATAATGGCTAGACACCATAGCTCGGGCTTTTAGAATGCTTTCACCGGAAACCGCATAGTCAATCACCACTGCTGCTTGCATACCCTGCGACGCGTCGCCAATAGCAGATTCAAAGTACTTATCCCGGTTTACATTCCTCTCATCCGAAAGGTTTTCACGACCAGCTACCTGACCTCCGCGTGTCAGCCCTGAAACCTGTAATAGTGCAGTCTTGTAACCTGTCTGCTCTAAGTATGCCCCCAATGTTTGCGGGCTTCTACCAAGAATAATATAAAGGGTTTTATCCTTATCAACGCCAGCGGACTCCAAGCTGCGATGCATCGCTCGGGTTACAGATGCAAAGCCCTCCATATCTTTTCGGTCAAATCTATTACGGCCTATCGACGCATCACCGGGCGCCAACCCGTCCACATCCATAAATGTAATCGGGTTATTCCTGACCATCCGATACAGGTTCAGCCCATCCACCGTACCCGCCGGATCCGGGTTCAACCAACGCCCCAGCCAGGGCGCGTAGTAACGGAAACCATAGTAGTACAGCCCCGACACATCGCGTTCCTTGCCCGAATAGCGCACAAACTTGTACTTCGTCTCACTGGCGTTTTTCCCCGACCACACCGCCGTGCCGCCAAACGGGTAGTACTCTTCCTGGGTCAATATGTCAGCGTTCTGGTCCAGCTCGAGCAAGCTCGAACCGATTTGGTTATCCAGACTCGCGCGCAACTGATCATTGGCAATGTCGTCGGGTTTGCCTTCCTCCCAGTGCAACACCCGCACCTGCTGGCGACCGGCGCTGCCAACGCTGATGACCTGCAACCCTTCCTCGAGACGGGTGCTAACGCCTTGCGTGCTCTCGGTCCGGCGTAACTCCAAACCGGGCAAATAGATCACCTGCGCACGACGGGTCGTACCACTGGTATGACTCACCGTGGTTTTGCGTACCCGGGTGCCGCCGCCGTCATATTGGTAGTGTTCTTCGTCGTCATCGCTATCGCTACGCAGCACCTGGGTAACCGATTGCAGTTGATTGCGCCCATCCCACGTCATCGGTTGGCCAACCACCAGCTGCTTGAGGTTGCCGGCAGCATCGAACTGCCCCTCGACATCATCCTGCGTCAGGAACTCCGTCTGCTGCGCCGCACGATTGGACGTGCTGGAAACCAGCATGTCCAGGGTGTAATTGCGGTTGCCGACATGCCGCACCCGGGTCAGGTTACCGCCGTGGTCATAGCGGTATTGCCGGGTGTAATTGCTGTACTGGTTGGAGTCGGCACTGCTCGGTTCCGGCAACCCGGGGCCTTGTCGGCTTGCCCCGACATTCTCCCGGCCGCTGGCCGTGAGCAGCTGATACAACGCATCGTACTGATAGTCGTTGGCCGGCTCGATCTGCTGGTTGTTGTGGTAACGGCTTTCAATCGCCGCATCGCTTATCGACAGGATGTTGCCGACCGGATCGTAGACGTAGCTCAGGTCCTGCAACAGCGAATTGCGCCCGACCTGCGGTGGGCGTGTGCAGATCAACCGGCTCAAGCGCTGGGTTTGCGGCTCGTAGCGGTAGTCAGTGACCACCCCGTTGCTCGCCGCTTCACGCAACACCTGACCGCCGGCGCTGTAGGAGATTGATGTCAGGATCGGACGCTCCACGGCCTGCCCCACCAGGGTCAGGCCACTGCTTGCCAGCTGCCCGGCAACATCAAGCTGCTGACGTTGCTGATTGCCCTTGGCATCGACACTGTTCAGCACTTCGCCCAGTGCGTTGTAGCCGATGCGACTTTGATGTCGCTCGGGCTCCAGCACCACAGGCCACTGGTTTTCGGCGCCCTGCCAATCGCTGTGCGCCGAGTCATCCCGCAACAGTTGGCGGACCCTCTGCAGAGACTGGCCACTGATGGAGTAGCGGGCGACTTCGTTGAGCCCCGCCGTGTCGTAGTGCCGAACCAGTTGCCCGCGACAGTTGGCGTTGGTGGCATGGGCCTGGTCCTCGCCGTAGAGGTAGCGCTCGCTGACCCGTTCGCTGATTTGGGCACCGTCTTTTTCATGAACGGTACTCAAACGGTGCAGCCCGTCATAGGCAAAACGCCTGAGGTGTCCGCGACTGTTGTTCTGCCAAACCGGCCCGGTTTCAATGTCATACAGCGTGACTTGCTGACCGGCATCCTGGCTCTGACTCCGCAGCACCTGGCCGGACAGCGAGTTGTGGTAGCGAAAGTTCGGCAGCACCGCTGGATCGGCCTGCTGCGCAGCAAACAACCGGGGATCAATACTGCTCAATAGCTGCCCGCTGACGCTGTAGCGTTGTTGGGCAATCAACTCATTAGCCGCCTCGCCGACAGCGTTGCGGTTGTACTGCAGCGTACGGACTGACAAGCCACGGTTATCGACAATCGACACTGTGGGAGTGCCACTGCACAGTTGCGCAGTGGTTAGGTTGGAAATGGTACTCATGACAAAGCCCTCATGTTAGAGTGATTATTGCTCACGCCTGCCCTAAATATGCTGTTTTGATTCTGTATACTGATAAATAACGGACAAATACTCATTCCACAAAAACAACTAATTACTGCTAATCCAGATGATATAAGCGAATAATAATTTCACACCGCAACAGTGATCGATATTTAGGTACTAATGTCTCAGCAAACCTTATGATTCGGCCATTTCCTCTGTACTCCGTCGACGCACGGTCTGAAACATGTTACTCACTTGATCCAATCGATCAAAAATATCCACATCAAAGTCAAAATCTACCCGCTGACCGGGAGTAGCGCTTAATGATCGAGTACTGACTGTAGGTTCAGATGTCGACGGCGGTGGTTGATATTCACCAGAAAACGGATTGAGCGATGTCTCACGACACATAAGACAATGAACTTCATCGTACCGTATGTTATTTTTCGCCAACTCATCAAAAACGTTACTCAACCGCATAAATACGTTTTTAAAAATCAAACCTGGAGTTCTGCGACTGCGAACACTCAACACATCTACTCCATCTTCCAGGTGCCCAGCAATAGACTCATAATCATCACTGCTAAACTTTGAAATCATATAATCATGCACCCTACTAGCTGGCTCTTTCACTTTGTAGGTAGCTATGACTCCTTTAATAGCATCACCCAAATCCGCATTAATCAGGGATTTACCATGCGGACCGTAATACACCAATTTTGTTGCTTCCGGCACATTGAAGTGCATCAACAACGCCTGCTCCCCATGAGCAGTAATGAACAGCTTACTCCCCGGCGTACCTGGGTTACTTTGAAACAGATAAAAATGTTCACCCAGTGGTGTTGCCAGGTTAGGGGTCATCGAACCATTTTCAACCGAGGAGGCCTGATCCCCCGGTGCGAGCCCATTTTCGTCCTTCAAATTTACTGGGTTATTCCTGACCATCCGATACAGATTCAGCCCATCCACCGTACCCGCCGGATCCGGATTCAGCCAGCGCCCCAACCACGGCGCGTAGTAACGGAAACCGTAGTAGTACAACCCAGTGGCATCACGCTCCTTGCCCGAATAGCGCACAAACTTGTACTTCGTCTCACTGGCGTTTTTCCCCGACCACACCGCCGTGCCGCCAAACGGGTAGTACTCTTCCTGGGTCAGTATGTCCGCGTTCTGGTCCAGTTCGAGCAAGCTCGAACCGATCTGATTATCCAGACTGGCGCGCAACTGATCATTGGCAATGTCGTCCGGTTTGCCTTCCTCCCAGTGCAGCACCCGTACTTGCTGGCGACCGGCGCTGCCAACGCTGATGACCTGCAACGCTTCCTCGAGACGGGTGGTATTGCCTAGCGTGCTCTCGGTCCGGCGTAACTCCAAACCGGGCAAATAGATCACCTGCGCACGGCGGGTCGTACTGCTGGTATGACTCACCGTGGTTTTGCGTACCCGGGTGCCGGCGCCGTCATATTGGTAGTGTTCTTCGTCGTCATCGCTATCGCTACGCAGCACCTGGGTAACCGATTGCAGTTGATTGCGCCCATCCCACGTCATCGGTTGGCCAACCACCAGCTGTTTGAGGTTACCAGCCGCATCGAACTGCTCCTCGACATCATCCTGCGTCAGGAACTCCGTCTGCTGCGCCGCACGATTGGACGTTTTGGAAACCAGCATGTCCAGGGTGTAATTGCGGTTGCCGACATGCCGCACCTGGGTCAGGTTACCGCCGTGGTCATAGCGGTATTGCCGGGTGTAATTGCTGTACTGATTTGGATCGGAGCTGCTCGCTGTCGGCAAGCCCGGGCCTTGCCGGCTTGCCCCGACATTCTCTCGGCCGCTGGCCGTGAGCAGTTGATACAACGCATCGTACTGATAGTCGTTGGCCGGCTCGATCTGCTGGTTGTTGTGGTAACGGCTGTCAATCGCCGCATCGCTGATCGACAGGATGTTGCCCACCGGATCGTAGACGTAGCTCAGGTCCAGCAACAGCGAATTGCGCCCGGCCGGCGACGGGCGCGTGCTGATCAACCGGCTCAGACGCAGGGTTTGCGGCTCGTAGCGGTAGTCAGTGACCACCCCGTTGCTCGCCGCTTCACGCAACACCTGACCGCCGGCGCTGTAGGAGATTGATGTCAGGATCGGACGCTCCACGGCCTGCCCCACGAGGGTCAGGCCACTGCTTGCCAGCTGCCCGGCAATATCAAGCTGCTGACGTTGCTGATTGCCTTTGGCATCGACACTGTTCAGCACCTCACCCAGTGCGTTGTAGCCGATGCGACTTTGATGTCGTTCGGACTCCAGCACCACAGGCCACTGGTTTTCAGCGCCCTGCCAATCGCTGTGCGCCGAGTCATCCCGCAACAGTTGGCGAACCATCCGCAAGGGCTGGCCATTGACCGTGTAACCGCCCACTTCGTTGAGCCCCGCCGTGTCGTAGTGCCGAACCAGTTGCCCGCGACTGTTGGCGTTGATGGCATTGGCCTGATCCTCGCCGTAGAGGTAGCGCTCGCTGACCCGTTCGCTGGGCTGGGCACCATCTTTTTCATGAACGCTACTCAAGCGGTGCAGCCCGTCATAGGCAAATCGCATGAGGTGCCCACGGCTGTTGCCCTGCCAAACCGGTCCGGCTTCGATGTCATGCAGCGTGATCTGCTGACCGGCATCCTGGCTCCGAGCCAGCAGCACTTGGCCGGACAGCGAGTGGTGGTAACGAAAGTTCGGCAACACCGCTGGATCGGCCTGCTGCGCAGCAAACAACCGGGGATCAATACTGCTCAATAGCTGCCCGTTGACGCTGTAGCGTTGTTGGGCAATCAACTCATTAGCCGCCTCGCCGACAGCGTTGCGGTTGTACTGCAGCGTACGGACTGACAAACCACGGTTATCGCTGACCGACACCGTAGGAGTACCACTGCACCGTTGCGCAGTGGTTAGGTTGGACGTAGTACTCATGACAACGTCCTCACCAAGGAAGGGGCGTTATCCATGACCTCTTGCAGTGTGTCGTTTTCATCTTCGGCAATGGTGAACCACGGATAAATGCTTGTACGTCGCAAGTAGCCCAGCGCGGTGACGACCAAGTACTCACGACCAACGGGGTCGAAATAATGGGTATCGGCATACCCCCACTCTCGGGCACTGGCATCATTGACATAGATCGGCACGTCAATGAAATAAGGCTGATACTTTCGAATCGCCTGGCCTTTATTGTCGTACTCGGTACGCCCGGATACGGCCCAGCGCGGCGCCGATCCCGTATCACGCTCAACAGGTTTTCCAGCCTCGATCTCCAGTGTTCCGTCAGCGCTGACGACATACGCAAGCCCGGGCGGACATTTTTGTTTGGCCTGCAGGGTGCGACCAAATCCGTCAAAAAGTGACAGTGAGATCCTGATCTGCGCAGCAGGAGTCGCGCCTGGATATTGATCTGCCAGGAGCGTCGCGGCTTGCACCGGGTGACGCTCGACACGGGCAATCGCGCCACGCACCGACTCGTTGACACCCTTGATCGGCAGGTCTGACTGGGCCCATGCATAAGCGCGTGAACGCAGCCGACCGTTAAACGTCAGAAGGTAATTGTGCTGCAGCACACGTTGGAGTTCGGACCCCAGATCGGGCGATGAAAGCGCGGTCAACTCGTCGTTGGAAAGGTGCCCCATCCAACTGTAAAAGTCATACAGATAGACTTGCGCCGCGTGCTGAACAGCCGCAGAGGGCGTTGCCAGCGCGGCATCGATACTGGCCAAGGCAGAGTGGCTGGAATCAAATTCAACCAACGGAGAAAATCCGATGGCCACTGTATTATTCGCCTCATCCAGCTCAGTACCGTAACCGGAGCTTGCAACCACCTGACCCAAGGCATCGAGCAGCACTTCCTGGGTGTTTTCGTTTGCATCGATGATGCAATTCGGGCTGAGAAAACGGTAATCGTAAAACGCCTGGACCCGATTGCCTGCACCGTCAGTGACCGACGTGACAACGCAACTGTGCGCATCGTAGGTAAATGTATGAGGCGCCACGATGAGCGTACTTTGCGTGGCGCTTGGCCGGTAGAACGGCAACCGGCTGCCATTTTCGACATAGGTGCTGTAACCGCCGGGAATCACCCAAATGTCCGGGTTTACGTCAGTCGGTTCACTAAACACCTTGCTGCGCTTCAAATAGCCCGCGGTGGGTAAGGCAACCTCAAGATCAAGGGCCGAAACGCCGTCATACGCCTTGAGCGACTCGTCATCGAGTTCGGCCGTTTCCTGATGATGGACCAATGCCAGCGCAGGAGGTGGTGTTCCCGCGAGGACAACATCTGTACCTGAAGCATTGAAATAATAAGTGACTGTCTGTCCCGCAAAGGTGCGCGGTTGTGTCGAGCCGATCAGGCTATTCGATGCTATCAGCGCTTCGTAACTTAAACCGGTGCGGGTCAAGGGGTAGCCACTGTACTCTGTCGTGTGTATCAACACATTTTGCCGTTGCTGATAAGGCAGCCCCAGCCGCCATTCATCCGAGTGTGTCAGGTTGTAGACACTGCTGCGACTCTCGGTCAGGCGCAGCGGTGTCTGGCTTTCGTCGTAAGTGCTCGCCCACACGGCATCCGGTACAGCAGCCGGATAAGGACTTGTGGCCGGTTTGGGCTGACGAGGGTAGTTGACACCGACGGTCCAGAGCGGAGCACCAAACTCATCGGTCCGCAAAGTCACTTGCTGCTGAACGACAGGGTCACCGGCAATGCGCTCGTAACCGACGCTTAGCTGCTCCAGAGCCATCGGCAGGACGACACTGTATGCCTCTGGAGAAACGGCATCCTGAAGCAAGCGAACCTGCATCCGAGTTGTCTGGACACTGTACGGAACGCCCTGCTGGAGACTGGCGTCCTCACCGTAAATCTCTGTCCGTTGCATGCTGCCTTTCAAGGCACGGTACAGCTGGTAGCGAGTAGAACTGTCAATCGATGGCAGCAGATCATCATTGCCGGTCGCGGGATTTAACCGGGTTAAGCGCGGCGCCCCCAGACCAAATACCAAAGAGTCTTCATAAGGAAGTGCACCGGACAGCTCATCACCTTCCCGCCCGGTGTTGTACCAGACCTTGGTCAGCGTCGGCGCAGCGGTCGGTAGATCACTCGCGGTCGCCTGGGCACGCTGCTCGGTGTCCAGATGCTGGACGAATCCAAAGCCACGAAATTCCCGATCAACACCATCATAGACTCCGTGTCGATAGAGGTACTGCTGGGTGAGGCGATTGCCGCTGATCTCATCTAGCGTGCTTTGTGTCGACACCACGGGTACAGCGAATGGCAGCTCACAGACACTCTCGGGCGATGCCTGCTTTTCGTCGAGCCATTCCTGTGCAGAACTTCGATAGGTATAGCTCGTATGGGTGCCCAGATTGTTGTTGGACGACACCAGCAAGTACGGCTTGGACGCTGCAAAAGTGTAGTGCCAGTGCTGGGGTTTGATATGGGAGACGGTCAGTACCAGCGAGGTCGTTCCGGTACCACTGAGATCGGCAAAGCTGATCTGGTCCAGTTGGTCAAACCGCACACCCACGGGCATCGGCAAGATCAGTGGCACACTGCTGAAACCGTTGCCGGACTGATTCAGGAAGATCAGAAACCGCTCGGACTCGGCATAGATCAGATCAGCCGCCCCGGAACCATCCAGATCAGCCAGAAAAACCCTGGAAGGATTGAACGTACGCTCGTCGAATGGAAGCTGGGCCAGTACCAACGGTTCGCCGAAGGTCCCTCTTCCCAGATTTGGCCAGCAGGTGAGCTGGTTATAGCGGATCTGGACCAGATGCTGCTGACCTGAACCCAGCACATCACTGAACGCAACAATCGATGCTTGATCACCCGACTGAATTGGCAAACGATCATCGCCGTCATGCGCAACATCTCGCCCTGCGCCGTAGCCCTTCTCTCGGTGGTTGGCGTACAGCCGAACACTTTTGGGGCCAATCAAGGCCAGATCGGGCAGGCCAGTACCCATCAAATCGGCCATCTGCGCTGATGGATGCAGGAACTCTATGGGGAATGCCGGATAGGGTACGAAATGGCTCCAACGCTGATCGTGGTTCAACGTGAAATAACCCGCCAACCCTGGTTGTGCAATCAGCCAGTTGAGTCGACCTGTGCCCATGAGGTCGACAAGTGCCTTTCGCTCATTCCCCTCAGGCAGTAGAGAAGGCAGTTGCGGCAATGATTGCCAAGGTGCGTAGCTGACCGCATCGGGGCCTTGCGTACCGCGAATCGGCGCCCGGTAGCGCCAGTCGTTGCCCTCCTGATAGAGAACCCCGGAGAGGCCTTCGCCCAGCAAGTCAACTAATTGATAGTGCTGCCCATCATTGAGGCTTGGGAACGATGGCAATGCCGAATAGCCAGACGAGTTAAAGTCCGGTGTAAATGAGCTGTAAGACCAATCCACTGGCGGTCGGGATTGAACAGTTCCGTCACTCTCATAGGCCAACACTTGTGCGCCGATCAGTTGAGACAGTTGCGGCGACTGTTGGTACTCCAGCAGCAGACGCGAGACCAGTTTGTCCGACTGTCCGAGCTCCTGGGAAAAATGGTGAAACATCAACACTTGCTGACACAACCGGTGTGTGCGCACTTCAAAACCGAACGAGTAGTCGGAGAATGAATCTGCGCGGCACGGCCAACTGCCAGAGGGCAACAACGGCGGCGCCACCAGCGGGTCCAGTGTTCGCTCGCCATAGTCAAACACCAACGTAAACAGCCATGCCGGAGCCTCTGTCGCCGTGAATTTACGCCAGGCATAGAGCGGCTGATATTCAGTGACGTTACCGTATTCGACGTATTGCAAATAGCAATTGGCGGCGTGCGACCGAGAAGCTTCCTGTCCACTCAGGATGCAATTAGCAGTGTCTTCCTGCTTGTAGCGATATCGAATGTGTTCGCCGGTCAATGTCACTGACTCTTCAAGCAGCCAGACACCGATGTGGCCCGGTTGTGCAGGATCGGTAATCCGTGCCTCGGCGGACTTGCCAAGACAATGCAGTTGACCATCTGCTGTGTGCAACAACCAGAAATCACCCTCGATAGTTGCTGGGCTCCAGCGTTCGATCCTGCTGAATGAACCTTCGATACACGGAAAGTAACGCGTGACCGTATAGGTCTGGCCGAGGTCCAGCCCACCATAGCTGTCGCGCTGGGTGGTGATCACGTTGTGGTCGGAGCCCGTTTCTGGAACCAAAACCTCGCCATCCGGCGCCAAATACGTATCGTCTTCCTGATACAAGGGCGCGCCCCGACTGGTACGTCGGCGGATGGTCATTTCAGAAAGGCCCCACCCCATGGCGAAAGCGCCATTACCGGCACCGCTGCTGTAATTCAATGACAATGCAGGGGCATGACCTCGTCCGGCGGACACAGGCAATGCCAGCGTTCGGCTGGACATCCCCGTCAAACCGACGCTGCCCAAGGCTTCCCCCATGCCCTGGATTGCACCACCACCTTTGGGCAGCGAGGGTTGATTCACTTCAACGGGAGTGTTCTGACTGGTATTCATAATTCATCCTCAAAAGTTGCGCGGGTGTTCTCCAACGCGGCCAAGGGCTGAGCCCCTGGCACGCGGCCACTGTCAGTACCCTTTGAGGGTGTAGCGGAGATGGAAAATGACATCGACCAGGCTTTCCACCAGCTCACGCTGCTGCTGACCTGTGCCGGCATTGAAGAACGTCAGAACGAGCGTCCCGGTGGTGGTTAAATCGTTTTCAAATGGTAAGTATTTCGGATCGTTGAAATCGACCGTAAACAAGCCGGAATCATCGAGCCCGCGGGACAGCGCAACATAGTTGCCGTCTTCCATCCCCAAGGTGGCCTCTACATCCTGATAAGGCCCAATCAAAGCCGGTAACGTAACGCTGATATTTTTGAAGCGCCCGGTCTTATGCGTGCTGCCATAGGCGCCGTTCAGATCAAGCGCAGCGATCTTCAGCGTAATGACTAGCTTGTCGTCGTTCAGCATCGTGATTGCTACGCCGCCAGCCTCTGCAACCGGGTTGCCCGAAAGCGCCCCGTTGAGGAACACGGAAAAGCTTTTACTGCTGCCCGCTCGAGTGATTTGAGTATTGAGCGAAATGGTTTTCTGAATCTCCAGCCCGCGTTTGTCCAGGCGCAGGTAGATGTTCTCCATTTTTTGCAGCTCCAGTTGCAAGCTTTCCCCGGCCAGCAAACCTTGATAGAGATCGTTCCACATTGGCGCGGTGAACAGACTGCCAGCGTTGGAATCGCCTATTTCGCGTCCCAGCGCAGCTTTCGTCGTCAGGCACAGCGCCAGTGCGCTGTCATACAACTGGTAGTAAAGCGAGGAGAGTCGACCGGACATCCAGTTAAACAACTCCAGCCCGGTGAAGCGTGTGGTCTGCAGGCTGTACTGCGCACGCATATTGCTCAGTTCCTGTGCGTACAGCGCTTTTTGCTTTTGCGCCATCGCCAGTTGCTGATTCTGCGACTGGATTTGTGCTGTCAGCTGTTTGACTTCGAATTCCGCACTTTCCTTCTGAATCTGCCAGTCCGCGCGTCGACGTCGGTACTGCTCACTGATATCCAGTCGCTGGGCCGAAGTTTCCAGGATCGTCGCCGACGCTTGCAGCCCAAAGGCCACCGCACGTGCCGCACCGCCCCATCGCGATCCACCTACCGCCAGCCCGAAGGTGTTAGGTGCCATTTCAACCGCAGCCCCCACCACGTTGCTGATCAGCGAGCCGGCGTTCAGCGCCCCGGCTGCCACACGCAAATCCATGGCACTCTGCTCACTGCTGGAAATCCAGTTGTTGTAAAGGCCCGTGTAATGCGCCAGGCGAGTTTTCGCACTGTTCAGCGCCTCTGTCGCGGCGGTCACCCCGGACGTCAGCGAGGCGATGTTATCGACCTGAAGTTCCTGAGTCAGTGTCGAGATCTGTTGCTGCTGGGTCTGTACCAACAGGGTCATGTACTCGTTGTCACGCTGCAGCAGTGCTGTTTGCAGTTCGTTGCCGAACTGAATGACGCTGCTCACCGCCGTGCGGGCCTTGTCCATCAATACCGGGAAGCGAAATTCACTGAGCTGCTTTTTGGCGGGCACTGAACCACCCACTGCGCCGTTGCCCGCGCCGTGCTGAAGCTGCAAGGCAGTGGGTGAAACCGGCGTGGCAAAGAGTGACAGCACCAAGGGCTGGCCATCGAGGGTCAGGTTGTTGCGCAGGTTGTAGAGGCGCACCTCCAGTTTGTCCCAGTACATCAACAGGTCAGCGTTGTAAGGGGGTAAAAAGCTGCCATTGGCGTCTTGCAGATGAGCCTTGAACAAGGTTGCCATGCGACTGGAAGTTTGTTCATTGCTGCTGTCGGATTGCTGAAGGCTGATGGCAGAAGCCTCCATTGCGACCGTGGGATTGGACCAACTGTTGGTGTAATCAATCTCCGGTCGCGGGCCCAGCATTTGCGAGGCCTGTATGTAGTACATTTTCGCCTGGGTCAGGTAATCGCGTTGCTGCATCCGGTAGCAATTGTCGCCATGCTCGATCAGCGTGTTCACACTGCTGAGGAAAATCGCCATCTTGTAATGCATGGGGTCATTCATGGCGATGACGTCCGGGTCGACCGTCTCGGGAATGGACGCATTCCAGGCCTGGTCCGCTTGCAGCGGCACCACGTTCCAGTAACGGATGTTCTCCTCTACCCTGTCCAGGATGCCTAGACTGTTACGATACCCCGTCGGCGAGAAGATATATTTATGCCATTGCTCTGCTCGAGCGTAGTTCTGCTCAGTCAGATAGCGGTCGGCGATCAGGAAACTGCTATGGAAGAACAACTCCCAAAAATACAGCCCGTAAGATCCGTTAAAGTCGATAGGCCTTGTAGCATTTAATTCAATTCGGCTATTTTGAGCATTGTGATCCAAAAGACCTTTTACACCACCGAGATGTAATAGAGAGGTAAAATATGATGCCGCATTAGTTGTTAGCGAGGCAATAGTTTTTGCCGCACCAGTGCTGGGTGAAAATTTCAATGCCCCGCCTTCCAGATGACACGTATCAGCATGATTGGAGTTCAACCAATTATTGAAAACCATCACTATCGCGGACTGTGACCCATACAGCTTAGTAAGCCTGATTTCTTTAGTGTCAACTCTTAATGGAAACAGCACTTCACCAGCGCCCACCGCATGGTTATCCTGGGATTGGCCGGCATAATTTAGAGAGTGCACAGTTAACACGCCCTCCCCTACACACTCAAACAAAATACAACTATCGACCAAACTCTTGATCGTTAGTCGCAGATTACTTCCCGGCACATCATAGCTATCACCTACCTTGGCGCGCCCGACAGGATAATTAATATCCAACAACACAGGATTACCACTACCCCAGGTAAAACCTTCGGTAGTGTAAAGGGTTAAATCACCTAATCTTAAATCATTGGTCAACGCAAAGTTGCGAGGCTTCTTTACCAGATAGTCTTTTTTTAACGAAGTCCAGACCCCATCCTCCTGCAAGTACCAGATATTGCTGAAATACTCATATTCCAGTACGACGTCGTTTGAGCCTGTAGAGCCTTTTGCTGCCTGACTGATCCAGCAAATGTATAGTCGATTTTTAAACCAGCAGGGTTTGATGGAGTTATCTAATGCTTCCACGACGGGCGCATTGATTTTTAACCATTGTGACCATGCACCCGCCATAAGTTCTTTATTATCACCGCGCATGGCCATATTGCAACTGCGCCAGTAATAACTATGGGGAGCATTTTTACTCCGACCAATAAAGTAAATAACATCAGTACTAGTATCTGATGTGTTTATCCCAGCCTGCGAAGCACTGATGGTTTCAAGATCCGCCACGGTTTCGAAACCTAACAAATACTTCTGAAAACCCTTCTCGACACGACTGTCAGAAATTCGCCCCTGGTTAATGGTTTCTTCAAGAGCTTCAAACAATTCTGTTTTATTATAGCGCAGCCCGGGTTCAATATAGCTCGAGGCGTAATACTGCAAACGCTCCTTACCCGCCCACGTCGAATACACCTGATTGTAATCCGGCCAGTCATAAAGAAAGCGGCCTGGCTTGGATTGCTCAACCATGGTCGACCCAGAGGAATTGTTCACATCCGGATCAGTCCCCCTCAGGCAGCGATTAATGTACAACTGCAAACTGGAAATGGTTTCGGCAACCCGGGAAGTCAGGACTTCCGGGCCAATCCGGGTGTCGAGTAGCAGATACTCGTAAAGATCCTCGGCATTTTTAACACGCAGGCTCAAGGGTGTGTCATCTCCCAATGCTGTTTGGGGAATGCAAAAAGTCGTGTAATAGTCAACCAGCGCATCGCGTCGCGCGGTCTGGATGGCATTGATGGCGGTTTGGTTATTCATGATGTGCTCCAGATACTGAATAGTGACAATTGATTAGTTCTTGATCGCTGCGCTTAATTGCTCGGCGACACCACGAATCAGATTCGACTGTCCCTCATTGACTGATTGCGGCCTGGACATTTCAAAAATCTGGGCAATACAATTATTGCCGACGTTCAAGTGCGCACTGACTTGCATCCAGGCTTCCAGATGACAAACATCATCGAAACAAGTTGGAAAGTTTCGATAGATCTGGTGATTAACCAGATAACTATTCATAAGAAGAGTTTTTTTCGAGTCCCAGCCGTGGATCGTTGCCAGCGCGTCAAGTGCTTGGTCAAGTATCTGGCCCTGTTGATTAGCCATCTCGAAATAGCCGAAAGCTTCGGAGGCCGGAACAACGATTCGCGACAACCATTGTTTGAGACGTACAATTCTCAATAGCAGTGGCATGGACGGCTCTACCGAGGCGTCCGACATAAACCAACTCGGACAGTCGACAATCAGGTACAGGTCTTGCTCGGTCAAATCGGCCCATTGGCTGATAAGGGCGTATTGCGCCATTCCCTGGCTGTAACGAGCAATGTTGGCTGCGGCTTGCGAATCACTCTCTTCCGGTTCAGTACCGTGTACTCGAATCACATCGGCCCAGAAATCATTGAGACGATAGGCTGCAGCACCATCCGCCGTGCGAAAGTAAAAGTCCTGCCATTGCAGCAATTTACCCATCACATTAGGTTTACTTTTAAATACTGGTGCAATGGCTTGGTGCAGCCTTTTTGCAAGTTCTGGAGAAATCGGTTCGTTGGTCTGATGACTAGACGCGACACTATCGCCAATAAGCGACGTGTAGAGATTGTGTGTGAAATTGTGCAACTCTGGCGTGAAGATGGGGCTGTAGACGTCCGTCGTCATGCTCAGGGCGGTGCGAATATCCAACTGGTTGTCGACCATCCAGGCAAGCACCGTTTCGGTTTGCCGAATAATCTCAAGCGTATCCAGCGTGGCCTCGCGAGCCACTCGCCCGGCTGTATCTTTATCGGGATTGAGCAACTCCCAGAGCAGGTTCGCCTCGGTAAAACTCAGACCGAGCATGCGTGGAATCATGGCTAATCGGTAGAGCTGGGCGAAACGCGCGGACGTCATGTTTACCGTGGTGAGGTTGGCAGTACCGAAGGCTAACCCGGCCATCTTCTGGAGCTCATCCGCCGAGACTTTAAGTGCCCCACAAACGATGGCGGTTTGAGCACTGTGTACTGCAGAGTCAAAGTTGAGCGTGGCGTTCAGAGGAAGGGTGGTGCCATCCGTAGTCGAGGTGAATAGCCGCTGATAAAGGCTCTGCTCGGACTTCCGAGCGAAAGTATTCATCTCTCCGATGAAACAACAGAACTCTTCGCAGGAGATACCGTACGTTGTCGACAGACGCGTAAACTCGGCAAGGGTGTTGAGCACTGGCGTATCCAGCCACATAGTCCTACGCGTGTGGATAGCCCGATTGGCATTCAAGATCAGCCAATCAAGCTCATGAAATTCGAGATTGACTTGGCGTTGAAGGCGAATGAGCCGCTGTGCACGATCACAGAAAAGCACCTCATTCGCGCCGGACAGTTTCAGCTCAAGTTTGTTTGCATCAGTCGTGTAAACGAGCAAAGAGGCTGGATCTGAACTCACATTCGATAGATAGGTTTGCCCGTATACGTCGACATTAGCAGGCGCGTTGTCACCGCAGCGCCAGAACACCGATTTCATGAGATTGGTGACAACACTGCCCGAGTAGTCGGCCTGAGCAGTCATGCCGATCAACTGATTGAAAGTCAGTCCGGTACGCGCGATAAACTCATCGACCGACTTGAGTTGCCCGGCGATATCAGACTCAGATGCAAGGTTGTAATGACGTTTTACCAGGTTTTCATTAGAACTTAGGCTACCCAGAAGGGTGTAAAGCTCAGGCGCTATTTCCAGTTGCTCTCGCGTTTTCGGCGACGCTGTGAGGATCGGATTTAACGTGCCACCTTCCCAATTGAAAGTACTAGCGTTGAAGGCGGTCATTTGATCATCGGCCAGCGCGGACCAGAGCTTCACAAGTGAAAGCTTGTTCGCCGACAGCGCGCTACGTACCTGCACCAGGTTATCGTGATAAGGCAGTGTCATCGGATACCAGACAGTTTCCAGCGTCTGCAGGTCAGGAGCACCGGATGATGCCTGCATGCCTCTCAACAAGGTCTCGTTCAAAATATCGAGTGTCGATATTTCTTTAACCAGATTGGTTTCATCCAAAATTAGGTTTTTGATATCTGGACGACGATTATCTATATGCAGCGGGCTGCTGACGGAGTGAAGACCTTGGGCAATCCTATAAAGCTCAACCAAGTAGCGTCCCGGCGAGAACAGCGATTGAATAGACGTTACTTCCGCGTAGCCAGCGCCGGAACGCTCGTCAAAAAGATCATCAAAATCTACGGCGCCACCCAGCGAGCGCCCCATCGCCACTTGTAGCTCCTGCGGAAATGGTGCAATGCCCAATTTTGGAATGCTTTGCATGACCGGTTCATTACGAGAGCGGAGTGTTCGATGGATACTCTCCAGGGCTTCGACTCGCTTGCACGCTGCGGTATGAATCAGTTCAGCCTGCTCTCCAGACAGCTCTTCCATCGCGCAGCAAAATTGTTCCAGTGGTTCTTTAGCAATATCGAAGATCGAATTAAAACCCTTTTCATCAAGCTGATTTATTGCCACCTCGCTTTCCGTGGACATTTGTAGCGACCGCAACAAAGACTCGTTCATAGTATTATTCTCAGCGTTTTATCTATTGAAAACCGAAGTGCATTGCGCTGTCTGCCATGGACAAACGAGCCCGCACGCAGCAAGCACTAAGCTTAATTAGTCAAATCATTCGAAAGGTCGATAAAAAACTTGATAGACCCGCAAGAAAACCGACGCTGAAAGATCAAGCCCGTCCAGCGCATTGCGATTCATCTCGATAATTTCTTAAATACGACCTGCCTCCTTTGCAGAGTCTTTTATAAAACATAAAGACGAGAGAAAAAATAAAAGGTCTGAAATCGTAGCCTTATGTATATTTGCGGCGATTAGAGTCGGTTGTTACCCGTTTCATATCGAAGCGATTGACGTCACGCCTACGGCAATGAACCTTTCGCAGTCCTGCCCCACAAATAATCTGCCTTGATAACCATGACATAATTCAATGTCACTTTGACGGGTAGAAATTGATGTCAACGAGCAGTCCAGGCATCACTTCCCCCAGACTGAACGTTAGATTCGGTTTACTCCGCGGCCAAGGGCTGAGCCCCTGGCACGCGGCCACTGTCAGTCCCCTTTGAGGGTGTAGCGGAGATGGAAAATGACATCGACCAGGCTTTCCACCAGCTCACGCTGCTGCTGACCTGTGCCGGCATTGAAGAACGTCAGAACGAGCGTCCCGGTGGTGGTTAAATCGTTTTCAAATGGTAAGTATTTCGGATCGTTGAAATCGACCGTAAACAAGCCGGAATCATCGAGCCCGCGGGACAGCGCAACATAGTTGCCGTCTTCCATCCCCAAGGTGGCCTCTACATCCTGATAAGGCCCAATCAAAGCCGGTAACGTAACGCTGATATTTTTGAAGCGCCCGGTCTTATGCGTGCTGCCATAGGCGCCGTTCAGATCAAGCGCAGCGATCTTCAGCGTAATGACTAGCTTGTCGTCGTTCAGCATCGTGATTGCTACGCCGCCAGCCTCTGCAACCGGGTTGCCCGAAAGCGCCCCGTTGAGGAACACGGAAAAGCTTTTACTGCTGCCCGCTCGAGTGATTTGAGTATTGAGCGAAATGGTTTTCTGAATCTCCAGCCCGCGTTTGTCCAGGCGCAGGTAGATGTTCTCCATTTTTTGCAGCTCCAGTTGCAAGCTTTCCCCGGCCAGCAAACCTTGATAGAGATCGTTCCACATTGGCGCGGTGAACAGACTGCCAGCGTTGGAATCGCCTATTTCGCGTCCCAGCGCAGCTTTCGTCGTCAGGCACAGCGCCAGTGCGCTGTCATACAACTGGTAGTAAAGCGAGGAGAGTCGACCGGACATCCAGTTAAACAACTCCAGCCCGGTGAAGCGTGTGGTCTGCAGGCTGTACTGCGCACGCATATTGCTCAGTTCCTGTGCGTACAGCGCTTTTTGCTTTTGCGCCATCGCCAGTTGCTGATTCTGCGACTGGATTTGTGCTGTCAGCTGTTTGACTTCGAATTCCGCACTTTCCTTCTGAATCTGCCAGTCCGCGCGTCGACGTCGGTACTGCTCACTGATATCCAGTCGCTGGGCCGAAGTTTCCAGGATCGTCGCCGACGCTTGCAGCCCAAAGGCCACCGCACGTGCCGCACCGCCCCATCGCGATCCACCTACCGCCAGCCCGAAGGTGTTAGGTGCCATTTCAACCGCAGCCCCCACCACGTTGCTGATCAGCGAGCCGGCGTTCAGCGCCCCGGCTGCCACACGCAAATCCATGGCACTCTGCTCACTGCTGGAAATCCAGTTGTTGTAAAGGCCCGTGTAATGCGCCAGGCGAGTTTTCGCACTGTTCAGCGCCTCTGTCGCGGCGGTCACCCCGGACGTCAGCGAGGCGATGTTATCGACCTGAAGTTCCTGAGTCAGTGTCGAGATCTGTTGCTGCTGGGTCTGTACCAACAGGGTCATGTACTCGTTGTCACGCTGCAGCAGTGCTGTTTGCAGTTCGTTGCCGAACTGAATGACGCTGCTCACCGCCGTGCGGGCCTTGTCCATCAATACCGGGAAGCGAAATTCACTGAGCTGCTTTTTGGCGGGCACTGAACCACCCACTGCGCCGTTGCCCGCGCCGTGCTGAAGCTGCAAGGCAGTGGGTGAAACCGGCGTGGCAAAGAGTGACAGCACCAAGGGCTGGCCATCGAGGGTCAGGTTGTTGCGCAGGTTGTAGAGGCGCACCTCCAGTTTGTCCCAGTACATCAACAGGTCAGCGTTGTAAGGGGGTAAAAAGCTGCCATTGGCGTCTTGCAGATGAGCCTTGAACAAGGTTGCCATGCGACTGGAAGTTTGTTCATTGCTGCTGTCGGATTGCTGAAGGCTGATGGCAGAAGCCTCCATTGCGACCGTGGGATTGGACCAACTGTTGGTGTAATCAATCTCCGGTCGCGGGCCCAGCATTTGCGAGGCCTGTATGTAGTACATTTTCGCCTGGGTCAGGTAATCGCGTTGCTGCATCCGGTAGCAATTGTCGCCATGCTCGATCAGCGTGTTCACACTGCTGAGGAAAATCGCCATCTTGTAATGCATGGGGTCATTCATGGCGATGACGTCCGGGTCGACCGTCTCGGGAATGGACGCATTCCAGGCCTGGTCCGCTTGCAGCGGCACCACGTTCCAGTAACGGATGTTCTCCTCTACCCTGTCCAGGATGCCTAGACTGTTACGATACCCCGTCGGCGAGAAGATATATTTATGCCATTGCTCTGCTCGAGCGTAGTTCTGCTCAGTCAGATAGCGGTCGGCGATCAGGAAACTGCTATGGAAGAACAACTCCCAAAAATACAGCCCATAGGAACTATTAAAATCAATAGGGGCCGTATTGCCATCTTCTACATTCTGAACCTGACAGTTGTAGCTTAAAAGACCAGCAACACCTTCACTTTGCAACATCGAAGTAAAATAGGGTGCCGAGCTAGTTTCCAGGTTGCTGACGACCAACTCACCAGAAGTTCCCAACACGCACTTCAATAGACCTCCAGCCAAATGAAAAAGTCGTCCAAACAATGGCAAATCATAACCCATGTAGACATGAATCTTTTGACTTTCCAACACACCACCAATACTCAACACCACCTCAAAATACCTAGTACGACCACTCAACTCATAAACAAACTCACTATTATTTCCGACTTGAAAACTTACCTCATCAATAACACCGCTATTATGATCAAACTGACGAACTACAGCGATCGCGGCATGTTTATAGCGCAACTCAATAGTCGAGCCAGAAACAAAACCTACCGTCACCACCGTATTTAACTTATGAAACTCATGAACATCTCCTTCCTTTGCCTTATCCTCAAACAGCGCAGCATCGGAATAAACAAAGTCTTTTTCCCCAAGAGCATAAGACTCATCTAAAAACCTTAATTTTCCCGCAAACATATTATTAACAAGCGAAAACTTCAAAGGCTTACGTGGAAGGCTCTCCTTTTTATAAGAAATCCACACACCATCACCCTGCAAATACCAGATATTACTGAAGTATTCATATTCAATCGTCACATTACTGCTACCGACGCCATTCTTTGCCGTTCGGCTAATCCAGCAAATATATAACCGCTGATTAAACCAACAAGGTCTTATCATATTATCCAAGGCCTCCTCGGTGGGTACATTGATCTTTAACCATTGTGACCACGCACCACCCGTAAGCGAGTTCTTATCGCTGCGCACAGCCATGTTGCAACTACGCCAGTAATAGTTGTGGGGGGCATTTTGGCTACGACCAATAAAGTAGAGGGTATCCTGACTATCAGCCGATGCATTCGTCCCAGCTTGATAGCCGCTGATGGTTTTCAGGTTGGCGAGTGTTTCGAAACTGAACAAATATTGCTGGAAACCTGCGTGTACCCGGCTGTCAGAAATGCGTCCTTGGTTAATGGTCTCTTCGAGGGATTTAAATAGTTCGGTTTTGCTATAGCGCAAACTAGGACTGATATAAGTAGAAGGATAATACTGCAAACGCTCCTTACCCGCCCACGTCGAATACACCTGATTGTAATCCGGCCAGTCATAAAGAAAGCGGCCTGGCTTGGATTGCTCAACCATAGTCGACCCAGACGCGTTGTTCACATCCGGATCAGTCCCCCTCAGGCAGCGATTAATGTACAACTGCAAACTGGAAATGGTTTCGGCAACCCGAGAAGTCAGGACTTCCGGGCCAATCCGGGTGTCGAGTAACAAATACTCGTAGAGTTCTTCAGCGCTATTAACATGCTGATTCAAGGAAGTCCCGTCTCCCAGTTCACTTGGGGGAATGCAGTAAGTGGTGTAATAGTCAACCAGCGCATCGCGTCGCGCGGTCTGGATGGCATTGATTGCGGTGGAAATAGTCATGGCATGCTCCTGGCATTGGTACAGTGACAACGGAGTTAGTGTTTGATCGTGGCCGTTAATTGCTCGGCAACACTACGAATCAAATCTGACTCTTGCGCGCTGACTTTTGATTTAGACATTCTATAAAGCTGGTCAATGCAGTTGCCTCCGACATTCAAGTGCGCACTGGCTAGCATCCAGGTTTCTAGATGACAAACGTCGTCGAAGCAGGTTGGAAAGGCTGAATAGGTCTGTTGATTAACCAGAGCGCTGTTCATCAGCGCTATTTTCTTCGAATCCCAGCCATGGATCATCGCCAATGCGTCAATGGCTTTGGTACTCGTCTGACCGGGTTGATTAGCCTTTTCGAAATAGTCGATAGCTTCGGAAGCCGGAACAACGGTTCGCAGTAACCATTGTTTAAGTCGTGCGATGCGCAAAAGTAACGGCATGGATGGCTTTGCGGCCAAGTCCATAAAGGCGCTATTCCTCACAGTCACTGTCGGCACGCGAGCTACGACAAAATCATCGAAATAATATTCATTACTCGAGTCGTCTCTGGTTTCAATCAATTTGATGGTTGTCGTCGTCGAGGTCGCGACAAAGGTAAACTTGACCGTGGCTGCGGCAGCGAAGGCGGCGGTTTCCAAAGACCCAAGCACCGTCGCACCGTCCAAGGCCTGGGCTGTCGCCCTACAGGCTGAGTAGGTGTTGTTATGACCGCGCACCCAAAACTGCACGACATAGGTTTCCCCCTCGACCGTCGTCACATTCTGCTGGATGACACCGTTCACTGAAGCCCCACTCTCGAAGGTCATATGGCCATTGCCGTGAAGAAAAACCGTTCCGCTGGTGCCCCACCCCGTAGCGCCTCCGGTAAAGCTGCCGTTGCTGATAATGTTCGTAGCGTTTGAGGTAACGGTGGCTGTTCGGGATGTGCCCGTACCACTGATAGGCCCTAGGGTGGCATTGTTCAAGACGACATTGCTCGCAGTGAAGGAACTTCCAGGATCCTCACTAAACGTAAACGTGACCTCTCCACTCCTCCCGGGAGATAGATCGCCAACGCTACTGCTGATGCTCACCAAAGTGAAGAATCCGGCCTGGTCGACAATCAAGTTCAGGTCTTGCTCGGTCAAATCGGCCCACTGAGCAATCAGGGCATATTGCGCCATGCCTTGGCTGTAACGAACCATGTTGGCCGAGGCTTGCGAAGCATCCTCTGCGGGTTCATTACCATGAACTCGCTTCACATCTGCCCAGAAATCACCGAGGCCATAGGCCGTTATGCCATCAGGCATACGGAAGAATGAGTCCTGCCATTGCAGCAATTTCGCCATAATATTGGATTTACTTTTAAACGCGGGCGCAATGGCTTGGTACAACCTTTGTTGAAGTTTTGGGGAGAGTGGTGCATTAGCCTGACGAGTTGACGCCGCACTATCGTTGATAAGGGACGTGTAAATATTGTGGGTAAAGTTGTGTAGCTCAGGCGTGAGGACAGAGCTGTAGACTTCGGAAGTCATACTCAGGGCGATGCGAACATCCAACTGATTATCGACCATCCAGGCAAGCACCGCTTCGGTTTGCCGAATAATCTCTAGCGTATCCAGCGTGGCCTCGCGGGCCACTCGTCTGGCTGTATCTTTACCGGGATTGAGCAACTCCCAGAGCAGGTCCGCCTCGGTAAAACTCAGACCGAGCATGCGTGGAATCATGGCCAATCGGTAGAGTTGCGCATAACGCGTCGAGTTCATGGTTACCGCGGTGAGGCTTGCACCTTCGAAGGCCAGCCCGGCCATCTTCTGGAGCTCATCCGCCGAGACTTTAAGTGCCCCACAAACGATGGCGGTTTGAGCACTGTGTACTGCAGAGTCAAAGTTGAGCGTGGCGTTCAGAGCAAGGGTGGTGCTATCGATCGTCGAGGTAAAAAGCCGTTGATATAGGCTCTGTTCGGACTGGCGAGCGTAGGTATTCATGTCGCCAAGGAAACAGCAGAACTCGTCACAGGAGATTCCGTACTTAGTCGACAGACGCGTAAATTCGGCAAGGGTACTCAGCACCTGCGAATCAAGGCGCAACACCTGTTCCTTGTGGAGAGCCCGATTAGCATTCATGATCAACCAATCAAGCTCATGAAATTCGAGATCGACCTGGCGTTGAAGGCGAATGAGTCGCTGTGCACGATCACAGAAAATCACCTTACTATCGCCGGACAGTTTCAGCTCAAGCTTGTTTGCCTCAGCCGTGCAAACGAGCAAAGAGGCGGGATCTGAATTCACATCCGATAGATAGGTTTGCCCGTATACGTCGACGTTAACAGGCTCAATGTCACCATAGCGCCAGAACACCGACCTCATGAGATTGGCGACAACATTGCCCGAGTAGTCGGCCTGAGCTGTCATGCCGATCAGCTGATTGAAAGACAGCCCGGTACGCGCGATAAATTCATCGACCGACTTGAGTTTCCCGGCGATATCTTCCTGCGCAGCAAGGTTGTAATGACGTTTCACTGCCGCTTCATTAGAGGCAGAGTTAACCAGCAAAGAGTAAAGCTCGGGTGCTATTTCCAGTTGCTCTCGCGATCTCGGCGACGGCGTGACGTCCGCAAGTAGTGAGCCACTGCTCCACTCTAAGAAGGCGTTGAAGGCGGTCATCTGATCATCGGCCAGCGCGGACCAGAGCGCCACCAGTGAAAGTTTGTTCGCCGACAACACACTACGTACCTGCACCAGATTGTCGTGATAAGGCAGTGTCATCGGGTACCAGACAGTTTCCAGCGTCTGCAGGTCAGGAGCACCGGATGATGCCTGCATGCCTTTCAACAAGGTCTCGTTCAAGATGTCGAGTGTCGATATTTCTTTAACCAGATTGGTTTCATCCAAAATTAGGTTTTTGATATCTGGACGACGATTATCTATATGCAGCGGGCTGCTGTCGGAGTGAAGACCTTGGGCAATCCTATAAAGCTCAACCAAGTAGCGTCCCGGCGAGAACAGCGATTGAATAGACGTTACTTCCGCGTAGCCAGCGCCGGAACGCTCGTCAAAAAGATCATCAAAATCTACGGCGCCACCCAGCGAGCGCCCCATCGCCACTTGTAGCTCCTGCGGAAATGGTGCAATGCCCAATTTTGGAATGCTTTGCATGACCGGTTCATTACGAGAGCGGAGTGTTCGATGGATACTCTCCAGGGCTTCGACTCGCTTGCACGCTGCCGCATGAATCAGTTCAGCCTGCTCTCCAGACAGTTCTTCCATCGTGCAGCAAAATTGTTCAAGTGGTTCTTTAACAATATCGAATATCGAACTAAAACCCTTTTCGTCAAGCTGCTTTAGTGCCACTTCGCTTTCCGTGGATATTTGTAGCGACCGCAACAAAGACTCGTTCATAGTATTATTCCCAGAAATTTTCTCTATTGAAAACCGAAGTGCAGTGCGCTGTCAGCCATGGACAGACGAGCCAGCACGCAGAAAGTACGAAACTTAATGAGTCAAATCATTCGCAAGATCGATAAAAAACTTGATAGGCCCGCAAGAAAACCGACGCTGAGGGCTCAAGCCTGCCCAGCGCATTGCGATGCCTCTCTATAATGTTTTAACACCTTTGCAGTGTCCTTTATAAAACATAAAGACGAGAGAAAAAACAAAAGGTCTGAAATCGTAGTGCTATGTATATTTGCGGCGATTAGAGTCGGTTGTTACTCGCTACATATCGAAGCGAGCATCATCCCGCTCTGCCTACAGACTGAATGTTAGATTCGGTTTACTGCGCTGCCAATTTAGCCATATGAATGACCACTGTTTATTCGATGAGGCTGTCATCGACGTGGAATAGTTCAAAGACGAGAATCCAGCTAGCTGAATAGACCCGACAGTCACCGTCAAAAACCCGGTAACTGTCAGATTAGGTCTGAGCTTTACAGTTTATATAGCCTGGCGGATCATCAACTGCGGTAAGGTTTCCGCCCCAAATTTACAATTTTATCACCCTTGAAATTTCGAACACCTCCTGGCTTCCAACTTTCCTTAATTCGTGCGCCGACACCTGTATAGTACGAATCCAACTGTTCTATATTTTCTAAAACTGTCCACCGCCCTCTGTCGAGCATGGCCACAGGAAATTCTCCCGGCCGCGCCACCGCCCCTAGTACACCTTCGGAGAGAGTAACCTCATCAGATTCAGAAGCCACCATATGGGACAAGAAATTAACTTGAGGTCCGTGCCTTATTACATTTCGTTGTTTAACGTCAAAGGGCCTATTGAGATCGACCGCTGCGACATGCCTATTCATCATATCAATAATGCCTTGTTCCTCTTTTGAATCCGTCAACACTGTACGTGGCCGCCCTGCTCCTCGGAATGTAATAAGGTCATGCATGTCATAGTCCCCTGTGAAGGGGGTCGCCGACCAATTTTCCTGGCTCTTTAATGAAGCAAGGCTGCCTTCAAGATCTTTAACATCGACCGGATAGATGGGCTGGTCAAGTTCTTTTTCACCGCTGAGATAAATACCGACCAACCCCGTCTTGTCCCAGTGACCGACATACCCTTCAATTCCAGCCGACTTTACTTGCGCCAGCACACTGGGCGCTTTTTCAGCCCCATACGCATTCTCGATAGAACTCTTTTTGATGGTTTTTTCGAGTATGTTATGCCCTTTCGCTGCGGCACCTTTCGCCAAAGCATCCAGTGTCGCTTTGCCTGCCGACCTGAAGCTGACGGCGAAATTACCTTTTCTCGAGGCGTCTTCAAGAGCCTTCATATGGCCGGACCATACAAACTCTTTAGAAATCCGGTTTTGACCATCAGGGTCCATGTAGTTGATCGAGTTGTTGCCCACCATCCGAAACAGATTCAACCCATCCACCGTCCCCGCCGGATCCGGATTCAACCAACGGCCCAACCACGCCGCGTAGTAACGGAAACCGTAGTAATACAACCCCGTTGCATCACGCTCCTTGCCCGAGTACCGCACAAACTTGTATTTCGTTTCGCTGGCATTTTTGCCCGACCACACCGCCGTGCCGCCGTAGGGGTAATACTCTTCCAGCGTCAGAATGTCGGCCTGCTGATCCAGTTCCAGCAGACTCGAACCCAGCTGGTTGTCCAGGCTGCCGCGCAGTTGGTCATTCGGGATGCCCTCAGGCTGGTCCGTTTCCCAGTGCAGCACCCGCACCTGCTGGCGGCCGGCCGAACCGACCTTGATGACATGCAACTCTTCCTCGGTGTAGGTGCTGGCGCCTTGTAAGCGCTGGGTCCGGCGCAGCTCCAGTCCCGGCAAGTAGAGCACCTGGGCACGGCGCAGCAACGTGCTGTTATGGCTGTCGGTGGTTTTGCGCACGCGGGCGCCGTCACCGTCGTATTGGTAATACTCCGCATCGTCCTCACCGCCCGGGCGCACCACTTGGGCGACCCGCTGCAATTGATTGCGCCCGTCCCAGCTCATCGGTTGCCCGTGGGCCAGTTCGATCAAATTGCCGCCAGCGTCGAAATGCCCTTCGACTTCTGCCGGCAACAGCTGCCCGGTTTGGCGCACCGCGCGATTGGAGCTCGGCGAGACCAGCATATCCAGCGTGTAATGCTGCCGACCCTGGTGCCGTATTTGCGTCAGGTTGCCGCCATCGTCGTACCGGTACAGGCGGGTGTATTGGCTGAATTGGTTCGGGTCCGTAGCGATCGGCACCTCAGGGGTCGGCAAAACCGGCCCCTGCTGGCTGGCATTGGCGTTCTCCCGGCCCGTGGCGCTCAACAACTGGTACAGGGCGTCGTAACCGTAGCTGTTCACCGGTTCGATGCGCTGGTTGTTGTGATACCGGGTTTGAATGGCGGCGTCGGTGATCGACAGGATGTTGCCCACCGGGTCGAAGCAATAATTCAGGTCCTGCAGCAGCGTGTTGCGCCCGCTCTGCACCGGCCGTGTCGTGCGCAGCCGGCTCAAGCGCCGGGTTTGCGCCTCGTAGGTGTACTCGGTGACCACGCCATTGAACGCCCGCTCCTGCAACACCTGGCCGGCGGCGCTGTAACTGATTGCGACCAGAATCGGACGCTCCGCGATGCCATCGGCCAGGCGCAAGGCACTGCTGGCCAACTGTCCCGCCACGTCAAGGGACTGGTGCTGTTGATTGCCGCGGGCATCGATACTGCGCAACACCTCGCCTTGTGCGTTGTAGTCCAGGCGGCTGGAATAGCGCTCGGTCTCCAGCAATGCCTGCCACTGGGCCTCCTCCCCTTGCCAGTCACTCTGCGCCAGTGGGTCTTGCAAGAACTGGCGCCCCCCGTGCAGCGGCTGTCCGCTCAGGGTATAGCGGGTCGCTTCAGTGAGCCCGGCAGAGTCATAACTTCGCACCCGTTGCCCCCGACAATTGCCCGCGACGGCCTCGACCAGCCCTTCGCCATAGACATGGCGCTCACTGATACGCTCAGGTTCCGTCGACCTATCGCGCTCATGCACCGTGGTCAGGCGATGCACTTCGTCATAGTCGAAGCGACTGGTCTGACCCCGGCTGCCTTGCTGCCAAAACGGACTGGCGACGATGTCAAACAGCGTCACCTGATTGCCCGCGTCCTGGCTCTGGCTGCGCAACACCTGGCCGGACAACGAGCAGTGATAACGGAAGTTGGGCACCACGTCCGGATTGCCTGCCTGCGCGGCAAACAACCGCGCGTCCAAGTGACTCAAAGGCTGTCCGGTGACGGTGTAGGTTTGCCGGGCAATCAGCGTACGAACCGCTTCGCCGGCAAGGTTGCGATTGAACTCCAGCGCGCGCACGGACAACCCACGGTTGTCCATGATTGCCACCATCGGGGTGCCGTGGCAGAGCTCGGCGGTGGCCTGGTTGGAAACAGTACCCATGGTGAAGTCCTCAAGGGGAAAATCGACATGCGCCATGACCTCTTTAAGCATGTGCTTTTTTATCATCCGCAACTAAAGCAACACGATCCGATCACAACACTTAGTCAACACTTTGGAAGTGTTCTATCTAGGAAACCATGCGCGCTGGCTACTAAGTACTGATAAAGCCGCACTCAACCCAGCCCTGTGTCTTTCTTATAAAACTGCCCGCTGCCAGAGCACAGCAAAGACCTGAAACCAAAACTTTAGCCCTAGCAACAGGAGCAACGAATGACCACGCCAATCTTTGGATGAATACCCCCCACAAACATATCGCCCTCGTTAATAAATTGCATTATTGATGACCGACAAAGCTCATACCAAAGTTTCTATTTTTTTTCGCCACCATCTTGAGCGCTTCCGATATTCAGCTTTTTATAAATATAGGATTGCAACAACATCAGCGTCGCATCCGCCCCCAGCCAACCACACAACCCAATAATGACGCCGGAAACTTCCGGTGTAACACCAGCAGAACGACACCCCAACAGCACGAGATACCCCGCGAATGCTGCGCCAACCCCTTGTAACGCCGTCTCGCCAAGTTTTATTGTTTGACGAGCACCGAGCTTGCGCATCATGTGTCCAATCACTCCACCTGTGGCGGCGATGACAACGTATACCCACGAACTAAAAAAACCGGATAACGGATCATCATCATTCATACTTTTCACCATTTCATTAAAAAACAAGCACTACCAACGTTTTAACTACCCTCCTACGCCACGTCCATTAACTATATGTTTTCAGACTCCTATTCACCGTCGATTTACGGCAAGCGGATTAGATTTTCTGCAATGCAGATATCGCTCTACAATGACGGGAACGTGGACTATATCGCTAATACTCCCCCCTTACTTCGGACGAAAAACAATGCAGACTAGTCTTTTGGACGCGACGGGAATTGAATCACTGGTATTGAGATTTCCTGATCAGGCTCGCAGACTATTTTAGTTCAGTGAGGTCTGGCAGAACGCTACTTACACCGGATGCTGTCAGACCCAAAGCGAGTGACACTAAATAACGCGGGTTTTCGAATCCATGGCGGCCATGACAAGAATCTGGGTGGGGGTCATGTGCTGGTGGGGTTCTATGCAACCAGGAAAGCTGTTTGCACCCTTTCGCTGTTGCAATCGGCGATGGGCTAGCGGGCCCTCTCTCGATCCCAGGGAAGGCTACTGCCCTTTGGATGTCGATAGGCATGGCAAGGCTCGTCTGATCAAGGGCTAACTAACAAATCAGTTAACCGGTGGCAAATTTTTTGTGTGCCGGCCGGTAACGACCTGCTGTCAGACAGGCCTTCATTTCACAGGCTGCCTGATGAATCGATCTCCGTACAGAACCGCAAAACGCCGCGTAATCAACGTTGTTGCGGATCAAGTGGACGATCGTCAAGGATAGGATCGAAGCTACCTTCACGGTCTCTGGGGATGTCCAGGCGTAGCGATCCGTCATCGATTAGTTCAGCGAAGAAAGCTCAGATTTGCCCAAGGCAACTCGAAGCGTAGAATCATGCCTGCCAACCTGAATGTACAAAGTCAAAACTTCTCAAAACTGTTATTTGCAACCCACGAACACAAAACCTCTCCATTGCACGGCATTCACAACGCTCTGAAATGACAATGCAGTATTCGTATGAACAAAGTGAATTTCCCTCTTTTGAGAAAATTTCATTTAAATCGGATTCCTATAGATTCCGATCCCTATAGATTCCAACAGCGTAGATTTACCCCGTCTTATTAATGCAATACGGCACAAGACGCCAACGGTACGCAGCCCTGATTTTGCTTTCCTGAAAGCTATATTGACTACTCTATCGCCGAGCAATCGAGTCGACCCCCCATAAAAACAAAAACAACATTTAGTAACAACTATGTGATTGCCCCTATTTGAAACCGGGCGTAATACTTTTCAGCAACAAAATAATGACTCGAAGCCACGCCATGATCACCACACTTATTTCACAAGAAACCAATCCTGAAAAAATAGTAGCGATCATAAAAAAACTGGACATGACAGCGGAAGTCAAAAAACTCTTGGCCACCTTAGACAACCAGGAAAAACCCAGCGATACAAACGTGCGTCGCGCTGCGCTCCTGGATATTGTCAACCCGCACACAAACACACTGACTCTGCACTGCAATGACTTCGGCAATATCAGTATCAAGATTCCAAATACTTCGAATTCCTCCGCACTTTACTCAGTGCCCGGTTACAGCATTTTATTTGCCATCAATCATCAGTCTTTTACGATTCAGCCGTACAGTGTCACAGAGGAGCGGTTAACTATAAAAGACAGCGTGACCGTCAGTGAAGGCAATCCCGTGGTGATTGACGGTCGCAACACATTGTTCGACTGCAATCCGCCAGGCGAAGGCGATCAAGCATTTATCGGCAGTATCAACCTGCCTCATCGAAGTGCCGACATCAGTGTGTTTGACCGTGAGTCATTATGCAAAATCGCCTGGTTCCCCCATGACGACAGCGCCGCGCGCTATCTCGTCAGCCTTGAATTGCTTGAAGCGGCGCAGGATCCAGAGGCTGGCAAGGTGGCCGAAGAGCTGATCTATCACTACCACCCTGCCGTTGCCTGGCGAGCATTTCAAATGATTTATCAGAAAGATCGACAGATCGCGTTGCATTACATACCGCTGCTGCGCCAATTGCAAAACCGTCGCCTGGATCATTTGCTGGATCTATACAGTGAGGCCGTATGAAACTCAGTACATTCGTTGAGCGCATGGCACGTTATGACTTGCAACGGGATGTACCAAACATCATTGATGACTTAGTACAATTGGCGAACAACCGCACATTACTGAGCGAGCATCTTTACAGCAACCTCCAAAAAAATGGATTCAGCACTCGCAATAGTCTTTACAACCCTTACGCATTTGTATTGCATAACGAGGACTTATTCACGGTGCGACTGGGCTTCTGGTCACCGATCATTACACAGGATGAAAGCGAAACTTTCATTTATCACATGAACCACACCCACGACTTTGAAATCTATGCAGTGGGTTACAGTGGCGACGGCTATACAACAACCATGCGAACAATCCTTGATCGCGCACCGTTGCAAGCCGGAATAAAACCTTCACTGGGTGAGGAGCGCACTTTAAAACTTGCGCCGGGTCATGTTCTGCACATGGCGCCGTTGTATGAAATACACAAGCAACTCCCACCTGAAACATTGTCCGCTTCACTGAGTTTGATCATTCATCCTCGGCAGGCGACAAAAACCGAAGAGGCCTGGTGCTTCGACGAAAACTACGTGCCGACTTATCCCGGCATCGCTACGCAGGAAGCAGCGCTTTTTGAACAAACGCTGTCCCTGCTCCAACGTGGGTAGCCATAGCAGCCCAATCAGTCAAAAAAGGAAATTTGTATGAGCAAGCCAATGACCAACTGGAACGAAACTCCGCTGCTTCATGCCGGAACCAAAGTGATTAACACACCGGTAAAAACCGCCCTGGTGGAGCCGTGCCAGGGCATATTTTTGCGATTCAATGTGGGTAATATCCACGCAATCAAGGAAATCAGGAATGTGCCACAAAACGGCTAAGGCGGTTCTCGCTTAGAGACTCATCAGGCGGCAAACCGGCAAGGTTTGTCGCCTTTTTACGGTTCTTCAAGGAAGCAAACTGAGCTGAAAACTGCCCAATTCAGCTTTAGGGAAGGTCTGAAGTGTCGCTCGCAAGGGCACGATCATGCCATGCCCAAAACACCTTCTCCATGCATCTGCCGCATCAACGCCACCCCGCTCTCCATAAACTCCGGCGACCCGGCCATCCCTGCCTCCACCGCCAGCCCTTCCAACTGCGTACGCCCATTCAGCTCGGGAAATTCCGCAATACGCTGCAACAACCGCCACGCCAATAGGCTCAACTCCGAAAACTTCACGCTCCAGTCTTCCGCCCGCCGCACCAGCAATAAAGTCGGTTGAGCGGGTGCTGCCTCGGGGTGAAAGTCCGGCCCCACCAATTGCACCGGCCAGCCATACGCCAGCGGCCACGCCAGTGGCGAAACCTGCAACGGCCGCGCCATGATCAACGCTACATCACTCGGCGCTAACGGCTCGGCATCAGATTGCTGCAACGCCATCTCGACCCACTCGTAATGCGCCAATTCCACCATGAACGGCGGCCATGTGCCCTCGCTCAATGCCTGCGGTTCTGCCGCGAGAAACTCGACAAACTCCTGGGCAATCTCACCGAATTTCGGCGTGCGCGCGCGGTAGTCCCTCAGGAAAATCCGCACCAGCGTGCGCCACTGTTCATCACCGAGTATCTTGATCAGCACCGGAAACGTCCCGCTGAGCAACGTCGACAGGTTGGCGAAAATCAGGTCGCGATACACCTGCGCCCGCGCGGCATTCATTTCACCAGGCGGCGCGCAGTGATCGGGATCGCGCAGGTAGCGGCCCAGGGTGGTTTGTTGTTCAAACAGGCTAGGCTTATCCACGGTTCACCCCCTCGGTTTGCAAGCGGCGAATGGTCTGCAATTCGGCCATCAATTCGGAAAACGCCGGGAAGTTGAAATCCCGCTCCAGCAGCGTCGGTTGCGCGCCGAACCGGGCATAGGCCTGCGCCAGCAACGACCAGACCACCGGTTTCACCGAGGCGCCATGGGTGTCGATTTTCAAAGTGTCGGATTCATCGAAGTGCCCGGCCACATGCATCGCCACCACCCGACCAGAGTCGATGCCGGCCAGAAACGTGTGCGGATCGAAACCGTGATTGATCGAATTGACGTACACGTTGTTGACGTCCAGCAACAGGTCGCAATCGGCCTCGCGCAACACCGCGTTAGTGAAGGTCACCTCGTCCATGTCCTGCTGCGGCGCGGCGTAGTAGGAGACATTTTCCACCGCCAGCCGCCGGCCAAGAATGTCCTGGGCCTGACGGATGCGCGCAGCCACGTGATGCACCGCTTCTTCGGTAAACGGCAGTGGCAATAGGTCGTAGAGGTGACCGTCATCGCTGCAATAGCTCAAATGTTCGCTGTACAGCGGCACCCGGTAATGGTCGAGGAACACCCGGACTTCTTGCAGAAACCCGACGTCCAGCGGCGCCGGCCCGCCGAGGGACAACGATAAGCCGTGACAGGACAACGGGAAACGCTCGGCCAGGGCGCGCAACGCATGGCCATGGGCGCCGCCGATGCCGATCCAGTTTTCCGGCGCGACTTCCAGAAAGTCGAAATCGCCAGTGCGGGCGGCCTGAAGGTCTTTCATTAAGCCGCGACGCAGGCCGAGCCCGACGGTGGCCTTGGTTGATGAAGAGGTCTGCATGGTGTCGATCTCAATGATTGCCGTAACCGAATCACAGTTAATCGAAGCGCTGTATCGGGGCTGTGTTCGGTTACGGCAGAATTCGCGGCGGATGTATCAGTGAAGGGTCTGTACACACTTCGGTACAGACCCGTGGGTTGGCATTACGCCAGGTCGTATTTCTCCCGCACCAGATGACCGATGCCGATCTGGTCCAGCACGGTCATCGGGCACAGGAAGGTCACGCGAACGGTGCCGGGCAAGCGGCTGATGTCGATGGAGCCGGTGATGGTCGCGCGGTTGAGCACTTCGTCATACGCCAGGCCAGTGACCGTAGCGGCGCGTTTCAGGCCGTTTTCCACCGCGACGTTGAGGTTCTCGCCGCTGCCGATGAAGGTGATCGGGCCGCTCTGCTCGATCTCATGCTGACCCCAGCGTTCGCCCAGTTCGCGGACTTTCTGCCGCTGCTCGGCATTCATCGGCCGGGCCATGGGCGGCAGGTCATCAAGGTTTTGCAGGAGGATCGGCCCTTCCAGCGTCAGGTGCTTGATCACTTCCACCTGCACTTCGGTTTCCCCGGAGCAATCGGTGGCATGCCCGGCGATCTCGCCGTTGCCCTGCTGGGCATGCATGTCGCCCATGTACACCCCGGCGCCCGGCGCCCGGCACCTTGACCGGACAGATCAGCACGCACCCTGCGCGGATCGAGTTGGTGTCCATGTGGCCATCGGTCTTCGCTGCGTGCAGTTCTTCGCGGGTCATGCCGAAACGGTGCGGCGCGTTGATCAGGTATTGGCCGAAATCGGCGCAGTTGTGCGAGTCGGGCAAGTCACGGGACGGCGTGGTGCCGATGTTGCCGAGGAACGGCCGCATGTGCGCGGCGACGCCGGGGATATCGGCGCGGGCCAGCGACAGGATCGAATGCTGGGCGGCGAATTCCGGCAGTGCCGACATCTCGGACGCATTGACGGCCAGTTGGTTGGCGACGTCCTGATTGACCGTCAGGCTGACCTGATTCTGCGCATCGAACACGATCACGTAACCGTGGCTGAAACGAAACGCGCTGACTTCGGCGCAGCAGTTGTTGCAACGAATGGAATCTTCGCCGATGCCTTCGACGTGGCTCGCCGGATGGTCGGTGCCGCACTTGGAGCAGAATTTGGAGACGAACGGATCGCCGTTGTAGCGCCCCTCGACAAAACTCATGACCCCGGATGACGTCGCCAGCGAGGTCACGCGCATGCTTTTGATCTTGATCGCCACCGCATCGCCGACTTCGGCACCGGCGATGGCCACCGGTTGCGTCACTTCGTGGCCACCTTCGAAGGCCGGCGTAATCATCGGCCCCCAGCAGCCCGGCGGCGTACCGGTGATCAGCGTGCCACCGTCGGCCAGCGGCCCGAGCATGGGCTGGCTTGGGCCGATGATGCCTTGGGTGTAATGGTCGACGCGCAGGCGATTGACGGGTTTGGTTTCAGTCTGAAGCGTAGTCATCAGGGGGTTCCCTTCACGGAGTCAGGAGCGAAGACGGCCGCCTGTTGCGACGACCATCAGATGCCTGGGCAGAACCGGTGTTCGGGTGCTGGACGGCCTTTACAGTTCATCGCAGGTTTGTATCCGGGCTGTGTTCGGCAGTGCCCCGCAGTAGGGAAAACTGTATCGGGAGCGGGGTTAGATACAGTGCGATACACACCTTCAATCCCCTGTGAGAACACAAATTCCCTGTGGGAGCGAGCCTGCTCGCGATAGGGACTTACATTCAACATGGACGGTGACGGGTCCACCGCTATCGCGAGCAGGCTCGCACAGGGGTTTAGTGTCATTTCGGGAAATGGTGGTTCGTCGCTCCAGGCCGCGGCACACAGGCCACGAACTAAACTTAATGCACCCAGGACGTGCTTGGCGTCCTGTTCATTCCAACGACCACCGCCCAGAAGCGAATGCCTCGATAAATACTGCCTCTGGACCGTGATCCTGCTGAAGGAGCACACGTGATGGACGAGGCCAGACTTAATGATTTCATGGGCAAATTGGTCAGTGACATGGGCGGCGCGGCGATGCTCGCCAACGTCATCCTCGGCGAGGAGCTCGGTCTGTACCGGGCCATGGCCGACAGTCAGCCCATCAGCCCTGAAACCCTCGCCGACAAAACCGGCTGCAACCCGCGCCTGCTGCGCGAATGGCTCAGCGCCCACGCGGCTTCCGGTTACATGGAACACCTCGACGGCCAATTCCGCCTGCCCGAAGAACAAGCCCTGGCGCTGGCGAACGAAGATTCACCGGTCTATGTGGCCGGTGGTATCGGCGTGGTCGCGTCGTTTTTCCATGACAAGGACAAACTGGTCAAGGCCATGCGCGGCGACGGCGCCTTGGCCTGGGGCGATCACCATCCGTGCATGTTCAGCGGCACCGAACGGTTTTTCCGGCCCGGTTACAAAGCGCACCTGATCGCCGAATGGCTGCCGGCCCTGGACGGCGTGGTGGCCAAGCTGGAGGCTGGCGCCAAAGTGGCGGACATCGGCTGCGGGCATGGCGCCTCGACGGTGATCATGGCCCAGGCGTTCCCGAACTCGCGGTTTGTCGGTTTCGACTACCACGCACCCTCCGTCACAGTCGCCACCCAGCGCGCCGAAGAAGGCGGCGTGTCCGAACGGGCACGGTTCTTCCAGGGCACCGCCAAGAGCTACCCCGGCACCGACTATGACCTGGTCTGCTACTTCGACTGCCTGCACGACATGGGCGACCCGGTGGGTGCGGCCAAACATGCCTTTGAATCGCTGAAACCGGACGGCGCGGTGTTGCTGGTAGAGCCCTTCGCCAACGACTCGCTCGACGACAACATCACCCCGGTGGGACGGCTGTTCTACGCGGCGTCGACGTTCATTTGCACGCCCAACTCGCTGTCCCAGGAAGTCGGCCTCGGGCTCGGCGCCCAAGCCGGTGAAGCGCGGTTGCGCAAGGTCTTCACCGAGGCGGGGTTCAAGACGTTCCGGCGCGCCACTGAAACACCGTTCAACCTGATTCTGGAAGCGCGTAAATAACCACCGGTCAGCACCCGGACAGGCGCGCTGTCCGGGTGATCGGTCTGCTACGCTGCACACACTCAAGGCCCTCCCCGGAGTGTTGAATATGCTCGACAGGCTCCTGCGCGAACAACTCGAGCGGCTTCGGCAATTGATGGCTGACCAGCCGTTTGTGGTGCTGACCGGCGCCGGTATCAGCACCCCGTCGGGCATTCCGGACTACCGCGACAACCAAGGCGTGCGACGTGGCCGGCAACCGATGATGTACCAGGAATTTCTATCTACCCCGCAATCACGTCGACGCTACTGGGCACGGGCCATGCTCGGTTGGCCGCGCGTGCACCTGGCGCAACCGAACGTCGCGCACGAAGCGTTGGCCAGTTTGCAAAGCACCCGGCAGATCAGCGGCCTGATCACCCAGAACGTTGACACCCTGCACGATCAGGCCGGCAGCCATGATGTGATCGAACTGCATGGCAGCCTGCACCGGGTGCTGTGCCTGGATTGCGGGATACGCAGCGAACGGGATGCCATTCAGTTATTGATGGAAGCGCAGAATCCTTACCTGGTCGGGGTCGATGCGGTGCAAGCGCCGGATGGCGATACCTTGCTGGATCCGTCATTTGAAGCGCGGTTTCAGGTGCCCCATTGCCCGCATTGCGCAGGCGAGCGGATGAAACCGGACGTGGTGTTTTTTGGCGAGAACGTGGCGCAGGCGACGGCGGCCAAGGCGATGGCGGCGGTGGAAAAGGCTGCGGGCCTGTTGGTTGTCGGGTCTTCGTTGATGGCGTATTCGGCGTTTCGGCTGTGCCGGGCGGTGGTGGATCAAGGGAAACCATTGATTGCGATGAATCTGGGGAAGACCCGGGCGGATGACATTCTGGATTTCAAGATTGAAGGATCGTGCGAACAGCTTTTGCCCCTGCTGGCCCAGCGCCTAACCACCTGACAACTGAAAAAACCCAATCCCCCTGTGGGAGCGGTGTTCATCTGGCCGACAGGCTCAGGCCAAGGTTTTCTTCCTTGAGGATATCGAACAACGCCTGCGCCGCCGCCGACAGTTCAACCCCAGGCTGAGTCAATACGCCGATGGCCCGTTCCACCACCGGATCACGCAGGGTAATGCACCGTGCGCCGAGTTCCTGCATCTGCCCGGCGCACAACGCGGGCACCGCGCTCACGCCCAACCCGCTGGCGACCATCCTGCCGACCGTCGCCAACTGATGACTTTCAAATTCCACCGGCAATTTCATCCCCCGCGCCTGCAAGTGTTCCTCCAGCATCACCCGCAACGTCGACGGTCGCTGCAAAGTGATGAACGGCTCCTTGAGCAACGTTTGCCAGTCGATATCATCAAGCTCAATCAGCGGCGAATCCTTCGGCACGACGGCCACGAACCGGTCAATGTACAACGGCGTGAACGCCAACGACGAACTCTGCGTCGGCTCAAACGCCACGCCCAGTTCCACCTGGCGATCACGGACCATTTCCAGCACCTGCTCGTTGATCACGTCATTTACCGTGACGTTGACCTTGGGATAACGCGCGCGGAACGTCTTGAGGATCGGCGGCAGCAGGTTGCCGGCAAATGATGGCATGGCCGCCAGCGTCACGCGGCCGCGCTGGAGGGTGAAGCGTTGGCGCAGTTCGTCCTCGGCATTGTCCCAATCGGCGATCAACCGGCGGGCCAGCGGCACCAGCGATTCGCCCTCGGCGGTCAACGCCACGTTGCGTGTGTTTCGGGTGAACAGGCGCCCGCCCAGGCCCTCCTCCAGCGCCTTGATGGTCAGGCTCAACGCCGATTGCGACAGGTGCAGGCGCTCGCAGGCCACGGCAAAACTCAGACTCTGGGCCACGGCCAGGAAGGCGCGGATCTGCTTGACTGTCATGGCCGGTGGCTCCAACGCAATACGGATGATCGATTGGTGAGTTTTATCTATCAATCCACCTTAAAAATCAACTTAACAAATGAATACAACAGCGAGACACTCCCTCCCATTCGGCTAGCCAGCCGCCCACAAAGAATAAAAGAGGTGCATATGGCAGGTTTCGACAAGCGCGTGAGTTCCTACGAGGAAGCTCTGGCAGGTCTTGAAGACGGCATGACCGTGATCGCCGGCGGCTTCGGCCTGTGCGGGATCCCGGAAAACCTGATCAACGAGATCAAACGCAAAGGCACCCGCGACCTCACCGTGGTTTCCAACAACTGCGGCGTCGACGGTTTTGGCCTTGGCGTGCTGCTGGAAGACCGGCAGATCAGCAAAGTCGTGGCGTCCTACGTCGGCGAGAACAAGATGTTCGAAGAGCAGCTGCTCAGCGGCGCCATCGAAGTGGTCCTGACCCCGCAAGGCACCCTCGCTGAAAAAATGCGCGCAGGCGGCGCCGGCATCCCGGCGTTCTTCACTGCGACTGGCGTTGGCACCCCGGTCGCCGACGGCAAGGAAGTGCGCGAATTCCATGGCCGCAAGTACCTGATGGAAGAGTCCATCACCGGTGACTTCGCCATCGTCAAAGGCTGGAAAGCCGACCATTTCGGTAACGTGATCTATCGCCACACCGCCCAGAACTTCAACCCGCTGGCCGCCACCGCCGGCAAGATCACCGTGGTCGAAGTCGAAGAAATCGTTGAACCCGGCGAGCTGGACCCGGCGCAGATCCACACCCCTGGCATCTACGTCGACCGGATCATCTGCGGCACGTTCGAGAAGCGCATCGAACAGCGCACCGTGCGTAAGTGATCCCCTGCCCCCGGACCGAATGAAGGAATAACAACAATGGCACTTTCCCGCGAACAAATGGCTCAACGCGTCGCCCGCGAAATGCAGGACGGCTTCTACGTCAACCTGGGCATCGGCATTCCGACCCTGGTCGCCAACTACATCCCTGAAGGCATGGAAGTCATGCTGCAGTCGGAAAACGGCCTGCTGGGCATGGGTCCTTTTCCTACTGAAGAAACCATCGACGCCGACATGATCAACGCCGGCAAACAAACCGTGACCGCACGAACCGGCGCTTCGATCTTTTCCTCGGCCGAATCCTTCGCCATGATCCGCGGTGGCCATGTCGACCTGACCGTGCTGGGCGCCTTTGAAGTCGACGTGCAAGGCAACATCGCCTCGTGGATGATTCCCGGCAAACTGGTCAAGGGCATGGGCGGTGCCATGGACCTGGTGGCGGGTGCAGACAACATCATCGTCATCATGACTCACGCGTCCAAGGACGGTGAGTCCAAGCTGCTGACCCAATGCAGCCTGCCGCTGACCGGCGCCGGTTGCATCAAGCGTGTGCTGACCGACCTGGCCTACCTGGAAATCGAAAATGGCGCATTTGTCCTCAAGGAACGCGCACCTGGCGTCACTGTTGAGGAAATCATCGCCAAGACCGCGGGTAAACTGATCGTCCCCGATCATGTACCGGAAATGCAGTTCGCTGCCCAGTGAGGAATCAGTCCATGCAAGACGTCGTTATTGTTGCCGCCACCCGAACAGCCATCGGCAGTTTCCAGGGTGCGCTGGCGAGTGTGTCCGCCGTTGATTTGGGCGCTGCGGTGATCCGCCAGCTGCTGGCGCAAACCGGGCTCGATCCGGCTCAGGTCGATGAAGTGATCATGGGCCAGGTCTTGACCGCCGGCGCCGGGCAAAACCCTGCGCGCCAGTCCGCAATCAAGGCCGGCTTGCCGTTCACCGTGCCGGCCATGACCCTGAACAAGGTCTGCGGTTCGGGCCTCAAAGCCCTGCACCTGGCCACCCAGGCGATTCGCTGCGGCGATGCCGACGTGATCATTGCCGGCGGCCAGGAAAACATGAGCCTGTCCAACTATGTCATGCCGGGTGCGCGCACCGGTTTGCGCATGGGTAACGCGCCAATCGTCGACACCATGATCAGCGACGGCCTGTGGGATGCGTTCAACGATTACCACATGGGCATCACTGCCGAAAATCTCGCCGAGAAGTACAGCCTGACCCGCGAGCAACAGGACGCCTTCGCTGCCGCCTCCCAGCAAAAAGCCACCGCTGCCATCGAAGCCGGGCGTTTTGTCGATGAGATCACGCCGATCCTGATTCCTCAGCGCAAGGGCGATCCGCTGTCCTTCGCCACTGACGAACAGCCGCGCGCCGGCACCACCGCTGAAGCGCTGGGCAAGCTGAAACCGGCGTTCAAAAAGGACGGTTCGGTGACGGCAGGCAACGCGTCGTCGCTGAACGACGGCGCCGCCGCCGTGATCCTGATGAGCGCCGACAAAGCCAAGGCCCTCGGCCTGCCGGTATTGGCAACAATCGCGGCCTACGCCAACGCAGGCGTTGACCCGGCAATCATGGGCATCGGCCCGGTGTCGGCCACACGCCGTTGCCTGAGCAAAGCCGGTTGGTCCATCGATCAACTGGACCTGATCGAAGCCAACGAAGCGTTCGCCGCGCAATCGCTGGCGGTGGCCAAGGACCTGGAATGGGACTTGAACAAAGTCAACGTCAACGGCGGCGCTATCGCGCTGGGTCACCCGATCGGTGCATCGGGCTGCCGCGTGCTAGTGACCTTGCTGCATGAAATGATCAAGCGTGACGCCAAAAAAGGCCTCGCCACCCTGTGCATCGGTGGTGGTCAAGGCGTGGCATTGGCGATCGAACGGGCGTAAAGCGTTCAACAGACGGCGCGGGGACCCACGAATATCTGTTCGCCGTCTGGCAAAACACCCGGTGCGACTCACGTCGCACCGGGTTCTTTTTGTCTGGCCATCAGGCAAATTTCACCAGATTCAGCACCGGCAGCGGACCGCCTGGAAACTGCACCAGCCGCGCCCCGATGCTCAACTCCCCAAGATCAATCCCGAAGAAGCCCAGCTGTTCGATCAGCGCCGCCACTTGAGCTTTCGCATCGGCATCATCACCCGAGAGAAACAGCACCCGCCGCCCGCCCTCCGCTGCCGGATCGCTTTCCAGAAAACGCGCTTGAAGGTGATTGAACGCCTTCACTACCCGCGCACCGGGCACCCATTCGGCAAACACTTCGCTGGAGGTGCGCCCCTGCAAATCCACCGCCTTGAACGACGGCGCCTCGATTGAGTTGTTGGCGTCGATAACAATCCGTCCGCCAAAATCCGGCAGACCGGCGAGCGCGGTCGGCAACTTCGACCAGTTGACCGCGACCAGCACGATAGCTTGTGCGGCAGCCTCCTCGCGGGTTCCGGCACGCGCCGTTGGCCCGAGTTCTTCTACCAGCGAAGCCAGGGTTTGCGGTCCGCGGCTGTTGGCGATGACCAGTTCGATGCCTTGACGCGACAGGGCTCTGGCAAAGGCTGCGCCGATGGCACCGGCGCCGATGATTCCGATAGTGTTCATGAATTTTCACTCCGAGGGGGGGGTCGTTGGAGTGAATACTGCGCTTGCCATTAGCGCTTGATTAGCCGGTAATGCTTTGAATGATTTTCAAGCATTACTAGCAGGTGCCGCCTATGGAAACCCTCGCCAATCTTGAGTCCTTTGTACGTAGCGCCGAAACCGGCAGCTTTTCCGCGGCAGCACGCTTGCTGGCGCTGACGCCCGCTGCAGTCAGTCGTAACGTGGCGATGCTTGAGCGAAACATCGGTGTGCGGCTGTTCCAGCGCTCGACCCGCAAGCTGTCGCTGACCGAGGCCGGCGAGGGATTTTTGGCAAGCATTGGCGGCAATCTGGAGGCGTTGCAGGCGGCAATCAATGCAGTGAGCAGCGACCGGGGCGAGCCTGCCGGCGTGCTCAAAGTCAGCCTCGCACCGACGTTTGGTATCGGCCATGTGCTGCCATTGCTGCCGGCCTTCCTTGAGCGTTATCCATTGATCAAACCGGAATGGCACTTCGAAAACCGCCCCGTGGATTTGATTGCCGAAGGCTACGACGCGGCCATCGGCGGCGGCTTCGAACTGACACCCGGTGTGGTCTCGCGCACGCTGGCAGCGGCGGATGTGGTGGCGGTGGCGTCTCCCGCTTATCTGGCGGGACGAGCGTTACCGGACGATCCGACGCAGTTGTCCCGATTCAACGGCATCGTGATGCGCGGCAGCCGCACCGGGCGAATTCGTCAGTGGGCCATGCAGAATGGCGCGGGTCATGAGGCGCCGGTCAATCTGAGCGAAACCATCGTGCTCAATGACCCGGCGGCCATGCGCGAAGCGGCGCTGCTCGGTTTGGGGGTGACGCTGCTGGTGATGCCGGACGTGAGCGCCCACCTCCAGCGTGGCGAACTGGTGCGCTTGCTGCCCGACTGGCACGCGGATGCGGGACCGATTTCGCTGTACTACCCGAGCCGGACATTGATGCCGGCCAAGACCCGGGTGTTCATAGATTTTGTGGTCGAAGCGTTTCAGCACTAGACCGTGTCATCGTTCTTCGCGAGCAAGCCCGCTCCCACATTTGACCGCGATCGAATGTGGGAGCGGGCTTGCTCGCGAAGAGGCCCTGACAGTCACCCCAGAAACTGCAAGATCAACCAGGAATTGGCCCCACTGATCACCACAAACAACCCCCACGCCAACACCCGCGTCGGCCAGCGATTCACAAACGTCCCCATCAACGCGTGATCGTTGGTCATGCGAATCAACGGATACAACGCAAACGGCAATTGCATACTCAACACCACCTGGCTCAACACCAGCAACTTGCCAATCGCACTGTCGCCCATCAACCACACCCCGATGAATGCCGGAATCAGCGCCAGCCCACGGGTGATCAAGCGCCGTTGCCAGCATGGAATCCGCAGGTTCAGGAAACCCTCCATGATCACCTGCCCGGCGATGGTGCCGGTAAAGGTCGAGCTCTGCCCCGACGCCAGCAACGCCACGCCGAACAACACGCTCGCCAACGCCCCGCCCACCAGCGGATCAAGCAAGTGATAGGCGTCCTGGATGTCCACCACGTCGGTATGCCCGGTCTTGTGGAACGCGGCCGCCGCGAGGATCAATATCGCCGCATTGACCAGGAGCGCCAGCGCCAGCGAGCCGATGGTGTCGATGCGCGCCAGGTTCACTGCGTCCTGCTTGCTGGCGAGGTCCTTGCCGATCATTCGGGTCTGCACAATCGAAGTGTGCAAGTACAAGTTATGCGGCATCACCGTGGCCCCGAGAATGCCGATGGCCAGATACAGCGGCGCGGCATCGCCAATCGCGGACAGTGACGGCGTAAAGCCGCGCGCCACATCCGGCCAGTAAGGTTTGATCAGCAGCAATTCGACGAAAAAACAGGCGCGAACACAGGCACTGCACCACCATCCCCGCCAGACTCGCCAGCAACACCACAAACAACAGGCTGTAGCCAAACCGAGAACCGGCCTCGATCGCGGTCGCCCAGTTGCCCGGGTCCATGTAGCCGATGGACACCAGCAAACCCGGCCCGGCAAAGCGCAGCAACCGCTGGAAGAACGATGCGCGCGGATCAACGGCAACAGTGCCGGCCACTTCCGGCGGGCAGAACGGCGCCGTGGCGACTTTGGGTAAGCTGAATTTCACGCAAACATCCGTCGACAGGTCGAAAAGCGCAGCTTAGAGGTTTCAGCCCATGCGCCCAAGGGCAAATACCCGTGTATCAGGCGCCGTGGCGGCGGAAGAACATTGTCACCTGGCCCAACTCAACACCGAACTTGGTCATGGCTGAGCGATTGGCCATGGTGTTTTCGTCCAGCAAGTACATCCAGTCGTCGAAATGCACTTGGTAGACCTTGTCGTCCACCGGCAGACTGAGTTCATAGCCCCAGTGCAGCGCGTTGCCGGCGACCTCACCGTGGGACTCGCCGACCACATCGCCGGCCGTACCGCGCCAACGGCCAGGGCCGTCTGGGTACAACGTCCAGACTCGGGTCTGCCTGGTGCCATCGCTGTAGGTAAAGGCTTCATGCATGATCAGGTTCTGGCCGTCCATTCGGCTGTTGATCAGCACATGAAAGCGCTTGATCACCTCGCCCGAGCGCTTCTGGAACATTCCCCAGCCATCCACTCGCCCGACGAAGAACCCGGGTAGATCGAGCTTGGGGTTTTGCTCGCTGTAGCGCTGCACATCGACTCCGCAACCGGCCAGGCAGACGCACAACACCAGCAGCAGATTCTTTAGCATGTCATTCACCTCAAGGCTTGGCGCTGCCCAGCAACTGCTGGCGCAACTCGGGATTACGTGTACGTGGGTCGAGCCAGATATCGAAAAAGGCCCGGGCGAATTGCGGGTCTTTCACGTCGTGTTGCGGCTGCTGGCCGACAAAGAACCGCGCGCCCTGCCCAGGCAAATAAACGCCGGTAATGCGGGTGCCGGCTTTTACATCGACGAACGACTGTTGCATCTGCACCTTCCAGCGCTCGAGTTGCTCAGTGCTGACCGAGGCGCCGGACAACCGCTTGATTTCATCGACACTGGCCTGTACCAGATCATCTCGGGAAATGCTGCGCTGATAGATCAGTTCCAAGGCAAACGGCTGGTCCGGCGACAAGGGCCGGCCCGCACTCCAGAGCCGAGCGTTGTAAACATCGAACCCGAACACCCGAAACTCGCCGGTGCCGATAATCTGCGCACCGGGCAATGCCTCCTGCCAATTGGCCAAGACCTGGGTGCCTGCCAACCCCAGCAACAACACACCATGGTGCAGGCGTAATCGGAGTCTGTTCATTGCGTTCTTTTCACCTTGGGCACCTGCTAAAAACTTATACGCAAAGCATGGTTTTGTACAACTATTTGAGCCGTAAGCTTTGTATACAAAATCTCCTCATTCCTAAAGCAATCCTACGTTCGCAGTGCTAACGTTAGCGCCCCACTCAGGTCGGAGACGCGTGCGTGCTGATGCTTAAACTGCTGGTGATTCCAGGATTTCTGTTGCTGATCTCCCTGGCCGGTAAACGCTGGGGCCCCAGCGTGGCCGGCTGGCTGTCCGGGTTACCGGTGGTGGTCGGGCCGATTCTGTTGTTCCTCGCCATTGAGCAAGGCGAAGTGTTTGCCGCCCAATCGGCAACGGCTGCGTTGTCGGCGATGTTCGCGATGATTGCCTTCTGCGTGACCTATGCCCAGGTTGCCCAGCGCGCGGATTGGCCGTTGGCGCTGGTGGTTTCGCTGTCCGTCTGGGCGTTGGTGGCTGTCATCCTGTCGTTGATCCCGCCGTCCCTGGTGTTTTCGGTCATTGCCGCTGCGACCGCGCTGCTCGCCGCGCCTTACCTGTTCCCCAAGGTGCAGCCGCTTGTATCCGGCCCGGCGCCGAAGTCCGATAAATTGCTGTTGCGCATGATTGCCGGCGCCCTGCTCACCCTCGCCGTCACGCTGCTGGCCAGCACCGTCGGCGAACGCTGGAGTGGCTTGCTCGCGGTGTTCCCGGTATTGGGCAGCGTGATGGCGGTGTTCTCCCAGCAAACCCGTGGCCCGGCGTTTACCGCCGCATTGCTGCGTGCCACGGCCACGGGCATGTATTCGTTCGCGGCGTTTTGTCTGGTGTTGGCGTTGGCGTTGCCGCACATGGGGCTGAGCGCGTTCGCCCTCGGCGTCGCGGTATCAGTGGCGATGCTCGGGGTCACCCGGCAATTGCTGGCACGCCCGGTCAAGGCGACGACTCAGCCTGGACGATCCGCGATCAACCGCTAAGCTCCTTTACAGCTGCGGGCCAGGATGTCGCCCGTTCACCGTGCTGAAGGACCAGACATGAATCACGCCACGCTCCAGGTGCGCACTGCCCGTTCAGCCACCGCCATCGGCGTTATTGCCATATTCCTCTGGTCCTGCCTCGCGCTGCTGACCACCCTCACCAAAGGTATTCCGCCCTTTCAGCTGATGACACTCGGTTTCGGCGTGGCCTTCGCGGCGAGCGTGGTCATTCTGGGGCGACGCGGCATCGCTGGCTTCAGCAGTTGGCGACAACCCTGGGCCGTTTGGGCGACCGGGTTCAGCGGGATTTTCGTCTATCACGCGCTGTATTTTTTCGCGCTCAAGGCTGCGCCAGCGGCTGAGGCAAGCCTGATCAACTATCTCTGGCCGCTGTTGCTGGTGCTGCTGTCGGCATTCTCGGCCGGGGAAAAGCTGCACAAGCGGCAGATGCTCGGCGCGCTGCTGGGGCTCGCCGGCACCGCTTTCATCATGCAGCAACATGCACCGGCGGCGGGTGCGGCGATGCCGGTGGCCGGGTATCTCGCGGCGTTTGGCTGTGCGCTGATCTGGGCCGTTTATTCGGTGTTCAATCGACGGTTCAGCGAAGTGCCCAGCAACACCATCGGTGGCGTTTGCGGTCTGGTGGCCGTCGGCGGGCTGATCTGCCATCTGCTGTTTGAAACCACGGTCTGGCCGGATGCCGGTCAATGGGCCGCCATCACCTGCCTTGGCCTGGGACCGGTGGGCCTGGCGTTTTTTGCCTGGGACCACGCCACCAAGCACGGCAGTCTGGCGACGTTGGGGGCGCTTTCCTACCTGGCGCCGCTGATTTCCACGCTGCTGTTGATCACCGTGGGCGACAGCCAGGCCGGTCCGATCCTGATCGTGCCCGCGCTGTTGATCATCGGCGGCGCGGTGATTGCCACTACGCGATCCACCGAGAAGTCTGTCGCAACACGTTCGATAACGTCGAACGAGTAAAGCAACTACCTCGTACGTCAATCGAACAGGTTTCCCTCAACATCAGCCTCAGTTCAAAACCAACCCGACTGAGGCCTACACCATGAAATTCTTTTTCCACCCTTCGCCAAACCCGATGAAAGTTGCCTTGCTGCTTGAAGAGCTGCAAACGCCCTACGAATTGATCGGCGTCGACACCTTCAAAGGCGAGCAACATCTGCCAGCCTTTTTGGCGATCAACCCGAACGCCAAGGTTCCGGCCCTGGTCGATGGCGACGCCACGGTGTTCGATTCCCAGGCCATCCTGCTGCACCTGGCGCAAAAACATCAGCGTTTCCTGCCGACCACCGCTGCCGGCAACGCCGAATTGCTGTCGTGGTTGATGTTCATCGCCACCGGCCTGTCGCCGTTCTCGGGTCAAGCGGTGCATTTCCTGCACCACGCACCGGAAGACCTGCCCTACGCAAAAAACCGCTACCTCAAGGAAGTCGAACGTCACTACCGCGTACTCGACCAGCGCCTGGCCGATCAGCAATACCTGGCCGGCGACACCTACAGCATCGCCGACATGGCACTCTGGGGTTGGGCCAACTACGCGCCGTACATCCTCGGCGAGAACGGCCTGGCGGCGTACCCGAACGTCAAGCGCCTGTTCGACGAAATCAGCGCCCGCCCTGCCGCCCAGCGTGCCCAGGGTTTGAAAGAGAAACTGGTGCTCAAGGCCGAGTTCGACGAAGAAACCCGTCGCAACCTGTTCCCGCAAAACCAGGCCTGACGTTCCAGATCCGGTTCCAACCCCAGCATTCGAAGGTGATGAAATGAGTGATCAAGTTGCGTTTATCGTTTACCTGCCGGCCAAACCCGAACGTTTCGCCGAAACCAGGGAACGGCTGCTGGAGGTGGTGCACCAGATGTCCGCCGAACCGGATTTCGTCAACACCTGGGTCCATCAGTTGCAGGACGACCCGAATACTCTGGTGCTGTACGAAACCTGGAATTGCAGCAAGGAAGACTTCATCGCCCGTCACCTGAGCAAGCCCTATCGCCAGGTGTACGAAGCGCTGTTGCCGGAGTTGCTGGCCGAGGATCGGCGGATCGAGTTTCTTGACGTGATCAACAGCTATCCGTCGCGCCGCGAGGTGTAAAGCACTGCCGCGCTGGAATGCTTCACAAACTCCATGGGATGATCGCCCTCAAAGCGCGATCATCCCTGGAGTTTTTTGCATGTCACTGTTGAGTAAAAAAGCCGTTGTCCTGTTGCTGACAGCGGTTGCCAGTCTGGGCGCGTTGAATGCACAGGCCGCCACGGCCACTGTTAGCAATACTTCTTCCACGCAGAAAGTCTCGATGCTGGACGGCAAGTTCACATTCACCCTGCCCAATGGCTTTTCGGCCAACACACTGCCGCCCGGCCCGGACGGCGCGATCGGCACCATGTACACCAACGACAGCACCAAGACCGTGGTGATCACCGCTGAAAACAACCTCCCGAAAGACGTCACCGTCAAAGACAACGACGGCGCGTTTCTCGATGGGACGGCCGCCGATTTTGAAGCCGCACAACGCGAGGCCCTGCCGGATTTTAATAAACTCAGCGAAAAAAGCCTGACGCAAAAAGCGACAGGGTTGGGGCTGCGTCAGGTTGACAGTACAGCCACACAAGGTGGCGGCATGACCCTCAACACTACGCTGATGGCGGCGTCCGGCAACCGCATGGCCGTGGTTCAGGTCATCTCCCGTCCTGGCGACATGGCTGCGCACGAAACGTTGATTAAACAAATCGTCACCAGCAAGTAAGCATCAGGGGTTGAGGCGCTGCAGCCAGGCGTTCAAATCCTCAATCTCGGCCGCGCTGATGGAGTGACCAAGTCCTTCGTAGCCATGAAACTCGGGCGTGAGTGACAGGCTCTGCAACAGAATGTTGGCGTCTGTACCGTCCTTGTACGGCAGGCGGTTGTCCTCTTTGCCATGGCCGATGAAAATTGCCAGGGTCTGGCGTTTTTCATCCGGCTTGAGCGCGGACTTGAGCACCGGCAGAACCCGCCCGCTCAACGCCGCAATCCCGCCGACCGCCTCGGGGTGGCGCAGCGCCACTTCGTAGGACATGATCGCGCCCTGGCTGAACCCTACCAGGATCACTTTTTCCGGTTCGGTGTGATATTTCTTCGCCGCTTGTGCGATGAAATCCAACAGCATCAGACTACTGGTCTTCAAATCGTCGGTCTCGCCGTTATAGGCCCCCTCGCCCTTTTTGCGAAACCACTGATAACTGCCCTGCTCCATGGTCATCGGCGCGCGCACTGACAGATAGGTGTAGGGCGCGGGCAGATCATCCTTGATGCCGAACAGGTCCTGCTCGTTACTGCCGTAACCGTGGAGGAAAATCACCAGCGGCTGGTTTTGCGTATCAGCGTTGGTTTGCTCCAGGTATTTGAGTGGCAGATCGGTTTGCAGCAGGGATTGAGCGTGGACAGTGACGGATGCCAGCAGTGTCAGTAGAGCGAGCAATTTCAACATTAGCCTTCCTTCACAGGAAACAGGATTCGGGTGGAGCCTAGCACTGTGAGGCTTGATACATCAGGTGTTGCTGATGGCCCCTTCGCGGGCAGCCCGGCTCCTACAGGAGAATGCATTCCCTGTAGGAGCAGGGCTTGCCCGCGATGGCCCTATGAGGCACCAGAGATTTCGGATTAATCGTTGATGAGTTTCCCAACCCGAATCGGCTCACGCCCCGCCACCTTCGCCTGCCACGTCCCCGGCTGTGTATACCGCCCGCGATCAATCGCAAACAACACGCCGCTGGTCCCGGCGCGAACCGTGGTCACCCGGTCATTCAACGGATCAACCACTTCAAACAGCGCATCACCCCGCTCCACCCATTCACCGGCATCGCGCAGGAAACTGACCACGCCATGATGCGGCGCAAACAGGTACTCGGTGCCTTCGAATGGCATGCCTTCACAGCATTCGCTCGGTGCCACCGGCCAGGTGCCTTTGATAAAACCCTGCTCGGCCAGGAAACCGAGGATGGCCTCGCAATTGGCCTGAGCCTGATCAACCCGCGTGTCTCCCATGCTGCCCAGTTCCAGGGTCGTCGCCAGGTTGGCCGGGGGAATGGCGGCTTCAGGAAATGCCCGCGCCAGACGCAACCACGGCGAAGAGCACGACTCGTCGAACGAGCTGCCGCCGGAATCTTCACACAATAACGCCACGCCGGCCTTCAACCGTGCCGCCAGCGATTGCCACTGCGGCCAGTGCTGCGGCAACGCATAGATATGAATCGCCGCATCGAAATCACAGTGCAGATCGAGGGTGATGTCGGCATCGCACGCATGGCGCAACAGCAAGCGATGCATGGCTTCCAGCTGCGAGGCCGGTGCCGGCAAGCCATCGAGCACCTGGCCCATGGTCTGGCGAATCAATGCGATGTTGGCCTGCGCATCGTCGCCCAATCGGTCGCCGATCAACGCGGCCACCGGTGCGTTGAGCTCGACAAACGAACGGTTGAAGTTCTTGCCGCTGCCCAGCTCAAAGCGGCCCATGTGGTTGCCTTGCAGGTGCTGATCGAGGCCGATCGGATTGGCCACCGGCACCAGCTCGATCACGCCCTGCAATTGGCCCTGGGTTTCGAGTTCGGTCAGACGCTTTTTGAGTTCCCATGCCGTGCGCATGCCCGGCAGTTCGTCCGCATGCAGGCTGGCCTGGACGTAGACCTTACGCGTGCCCGCGCCATAACGAAACACGCTGAGGGTACGTTCGGTGCCCAAGTGGCTCCAGGGCAGTGAATGGTCGATGCGTTGCATGGTGAACTCCTGATGCCTGAGCGGTAAAAACATACAAGGAGTGAGCTTGCTCGCGAAAGCGGTGGATCAGTCGGAAATTTTTTAACTGACCCACCGCTTTCGCGAGCAAGCTCACGCCTACAAGGTTCTCTTTTGCTAGAGAGAATGCACAAAAAAAATGGCAACCGCGTCAACGGTTGCCACTTTTTTGAACGGCGTGATTACTCGCCGTAAACGTCAAACTTGAAGTACTTGTCTTGCACTTGCTTGTACTTGCCGTTGGCGCGGATTTCAGTGATAGCGGCGTTGAACTGGTCAGCCAGCGCGGTATCGCCCTTGCGCACAGCAATGCCGGCGCCGCCACCGAAGTACTTCGGATCGTTGTACTCAGGGCCCACAAAGGCAAAACCTTTACCGGCGTCGGTTTTCAGGAAACCGTCGTCCAGGTTGACAGAGTCCGCCAGCAGCGCGTCAACGCGGCCAGAGACCATGTCCAGGTTGGCTTCCTGCTGGGAGCCGTAGCGAACCAGCTGGATCCCGGCCGGCACCAACACTTCAGTGGCGAAGCGGTCGTGGGTACTGGCGCGCAGCACACCGACTTTCTTGCCTTTGAGATCGGTCAGCGGGTCCTTGACGTCGGTGCCTTCTTTCATCACGAAGCGCGCCGGGGTGTGGTAGTACTTGATGGTGAAGTCGACGTTCTTTTTACGGTCGTCGGTGATGGTCATGGACGACAGGATCGCGTCGATTTTCTTCACTTTCAGTGCCGGGATCAGGCCGTCGAACTCTTGCTCGACCCACGTACACTTCACTTTCATCTGCTCGCACAGCGCATCGCCGATGTCTACGTCGAAACCGGTGAGTTTGCCGTCAGGGGTTTTCATCGAAAATGGTGGGTAACCGGCTTCGATGCCGATGCGGATCGGCTTGGCGTCATCGGCCACAGCGGTCAGGGACAACATCGACAGTGCCAAGGCACCGAACATCACTAGCTTTTTCATTTATAACTCCTGTGTGCGGAGGCTTTTATTGGCAGCTTACGATTGGCTTTCGGCCGGTGAAAACCGAAGTGGTCGGCAGTCTAGAGTGGCTGCCGGCGGGCAAATTGTGTTGAAGCGACAATTACTTATAGAAAAGTGGCTGGTGTAATAGAGTCCCTTGAAACGTGCGCCACGGCGGTGCAAAGACTGTAGGACAAGCCCTTTTTTCAGACAAAACCTACAAGCAAAAACGACAGAGAATCCTGATGCCAACACTCAATCTGATCCAGCACCACCCCGCCGAAGGGCCTGGTGCGATTGCTGACTGGGCCACGTCCCGAGGCCTGACGTTGAACGTCTTTCGCGCTGACCTCGGTCAATTGCCACCCGTGAGTGCGGCGCCGGTGATTGTGTTGGGTGGACCTTATGAATCCAACGCCGGGCCACAGTGGCTGGAGGCGGAACGGCAGTGGCTGGCGGGCAGTCTGGAACAGGGCGCGGCGGTGTTTGCGATTTGCCTGGGGGCACAGTTACTGGCGTTGAGTCTGGGCGGCAAGGTGCGGCGGATGGATCGAACCGAAACCGGCTGGACCACGGTGACGTTCGACGATGGGCAATTGTTGAAGGTGCTGGAGTGGCACGAAGACGCGATCGAGCTGCCGCCTCAAGCACAGTTAGTGGCCAGCAGCGCTCAATGTGAGCAGCAGATGTATCGCGTAGGGTCGACGCGGGTGGGGTTGCAGTTCCATCCGGAGTGGAATGCCGAGTCAGTGGCGATGCTGAATGAACACTTTGCCGAGGAATCACCGTTACCTCGAGGTGAACAGGACAGCGCCGCTTATGCTGCCGTTAATGACTGGTTGCAGGCGACGCTGGATGGGTGGTGGGCGGCAAGCTCAGCCTCTCGTTGAACGTCTGGATTCGAGGGCTTTGTGGTGAGAGGGCTTTTGTGGCGAGGGAGCTTGTCGGGACGGTGCGGCGTTCCGACAAGTTCCCTCGCCACAGTTGATCACCTTTGTCTGTGAGTCAGCATTCGCAACCAAGGACGGAATTGGCCGGACGCTGCACCGCCACACTCAATTCAAACCCTTCATCCAGCCACCCGGTCACCCCGCCGATCATTTCCTTGACCGGGTAACCCAGCGCCGCGAGTTTCACCGCGGCCTTGTTGGCGCCATTGCAATGCGGGCCCGCGCAATACACCACGAGTAAGCTGCTTTTCGGGTAAGCCGCCAGACCTTCCGCGGTCAGCAGTCGCCCCGGAATGTTGATTGCGCCCGGCACATGACCCCGTTCGAACGCCAATGGACCACGCACATCCACCAATACAAAATCCACCTCGCCGGCCTGTTGACTGCCGTGGACGTCGGAACAGTCGGTTTCGAAGGTCAGACGGTTGCTGAAATGCATCAGGGCGATGGCCGAAGGGGCGGCGGGAATTTCGCGAACCAGGCTGGTCATGGGCTGTACTCCAAAGTGCGGGTGGGTGTGAGAAGACTTTATCCGCCCGACACTTGCCGCTACAGTGGCGCACAAGACACTCACCGGGAACTTTACGCCAAATGCAGCCTACCCCTGGATTGGTCGCGATTCTGGCCTACGACGGCCTCTGTACTTTCGAGTTCGGCATCGCCGTGGAGATTTTCGGCCTGGCGCGGCCCGAGTTCGACTTCCCGTGGTACGAACACCGGATTGTCGCCGTGGATCGGGGGCCGATGCGCGCCATGGGCGGGATTCAGGTGCTGGCCGATGGCGGCATGGAACTGCTCGAAGACGCCCGGACCCTCATCATTCCTGGCTGGCGCGACCGCCACGCGCCAGTGCCCGAGTACTTGCTCGACGCCCTGCGAAAGGCCCATGCGCGCGGGGCCCGATTGCTGTCGATCTGCTCCGGCGTTTTTGTGTTGGCGGCGACCGGTTTGCTGGACGGACACGGCGCCACCACCCATTGGCGCTACACCACCGAACTGGCTGAACGTTTTCCGAATATTCTGGTGGACCCGGACGTGTTGTATGTCGATTCCGGCCAACTGATTACCTCAGCCGGCAGCGCGGCGGGCATCGATGCGTGCCTGCATCTGGTGGCAAGGGATTTCGGCACGCACGTGGCAAACTCGGTAGCGCGACGGCTGGTGATGTCACCGCAACGCACCGGCGGCCAGGCGCAGTTTATTCCGACACCGGTCAGCCCGACGCCACGCAGCGATGTGTCACGCGTCATGCAATGGGCGCGGCAGCGCTTGCATGAACCGCTGGAGGTTCGGGAACTGGCGAGTGAGGCGGCAATGAGTGAACGGACGTTTCTGCGCCGGTTTACAGAAGCCACCGGGATGCCGCCCAAAGCGTGGTTGCAGCATGAGCGACTGGCGCGGGCCCGGGAGTTGCTGGAGAGCACTGGGCAGAATACGGATCAGATTGCCGAGCAATGCGGGTATCGATCCGTGGAGAGTTTTCGAGTGGCGTTTCGCGGGGTGGTGGGCGTGCCGCCGTCGGTGTATCGGGAGCGGTTTGGGCTTGGGGTCAAGGCTGCCATTTGAGGTGTGTTTGGGGGCCTCGTCGCGAGCAGGCTCGCACATTGGGTCTCCTGTGGGACATTGAATGTGCGGTGCAACACAATCCCTGTGGGAGCCAGCCAGCCTGCTGGCGATGGCGTCAGCCCAGACACCGCCGGCCTCAGGGCTTACGCAGCAAATAGGTATCCATAATCCACCCATTCGCCAATCGAGCCGCCTTGCGCACCCGCTCAATCTCATCCGCCACATCCTTGAGCTTGCCGCTGATCAGGATTTCATCCGGCGTACCCAAATAAGCCCCCCAGTAAATCTCGGTCTCCGGATCCGCCACTTGATGGTAGGCATCCTGCGCATCCAGCATCACCACCACACTGTCTGTATCACTCACCTGCCCCGCCGCCAGCCGTCGCCCGGTGGTGATTTCAATTGAGCGACCAATGCGATTGAGCGGCACTTTATGCTGGGCCGCCAACGCCTGGACGCTGGTAATGCCGGGGATCACCTCAAACTCAAACACGCAGTGGCCCGAGGCCAGGATCGCCTGCAAAATCCGGATCGTGCTGTCGTACAGCGACGGATCGCCCCACACCAGGAAACCGGCGCACTGGTCGTCAGTCATTTCCTCGTTGATCAGTCGCTCGAAGGTCAACTGCTTGGCAAGGTTGAGGTCTTCGACACTGGTCGTGTAGTCCACCTCACCGCGTTCACGCTCCGGGCTGTGGGCTTCGACGAAGCGGTAGTCGCGATTAGTGATGTAGCGCTCGCAGATCTCGCGCCGCAGGTCGATCAGTGAGTCTTTGCTCTGGCCCTTGTCCATCAGGAAAAACACGTCGACGCAGTTCAGCGCCTTCACGGCCTGCATTGTGATGTAGTCCGGGTTGCCGGCGCCGATGCCGATGACCAGCAGCGTTCTCATCACTGCCCTCCTTGGGCATCAGTGCCGAGCAATCGCAGGCGCCAGCGCCCGGTGAACCGCAATTCGATGGCCGACAACGGTTCAACGTCGATCTGGTTGAACGCCGCGCCCTGCAACACGTGGGTGAGTGCGGCGCGTATGACAAACGGATGGGTGATCGCAACAATGTGCCCCGGTGTCGCCTCAAGGGTTTTCAGCCACTGCGCCACGCGCAGCCCCAGTTGCGCCACCGATTCACCGCCATGCGGCGCCGAGCTCCGGTCATCGAGCCAGGCCTGGAGCGCCTCGGCTTGCGATGTTTGCAAGTCATCAATGGATACGCCATGCCACTGTCCGAAGTCGCAATCCCTCAATGCCGCGACGACTTCAACCTCATCGCCAAACAAAGCGGCCGTTTGCCGGGTACGCAACTCCGGTCCGCAGAGTAAACGCGGTGTCCGCTGAAACACGTGACGACGCGAACCCTGCGCCGATTGCCAATCCATTTCCAACGGTTCATTTGTAGGAAAACGCGCCAATTTTTGTGCGACGGTTCGCGCATGACAGATCAGAGTCAAACGGGTTGCTTGCACGGATGATCACCCTGTCGATGAAACAAAAAACGGCAACACGCCGCAAATAGTTGCCCAATTGTGCCGCAAGAAGCCCGGTTCAGGGCGTTTCGTTTTAATCGGCAAGCACGGGTTACCGGCCCAGTGAGCCGATGAAATTCGGCAATATCCGACACGGTTATAGGTGATGTCCTACAAGCGCTGTCGACTTCCGTGTAGCCCCCGTAGCACAGGGATTTCGCCCGGTTTTTGGGCTCGAAAAAATCACGAAAAAATTCACTAGACTTGTAGAGTCCGCTACACAAATACTGTTTTAGCAATTTATGAAATGAAACCGACACACCCGTCCAGCAGGAGCCCGGATGCCCACCCTTAGAGACCTGATTACCGACGCTGGCCTGGAATTGACGCCGGCGGAACGCAAAGTCATACGTGCCTTGCTGGACCAGTACCCCCGTAACGGACTCGGTCCGATGTCACGTTTGGCCGAACACGCCGGTGTCAGCGATCCCACCATTGTGCGGCTGGTGAAGAAACTCGGTTTCAGCGGTTATGCCGATTTCCAGGAGGCCCTGCTCAGCGACATGGACCATCGCTTGCGGTCCCCCAGCGCCCAGTTGCAACCGCGCTCCCATCTGCAAAAAGGCGATGCCTGGAGTCACTATCTGGAGGGCAGCCATCGGGCGCTGGTGGATACCCACGCGCTGACCCAGCCCGAAGACATCCGGATCCTCGTCGAGTGGTTGCTCGACACCCGCCATCAGGTGCATTGCTTTGGCGGGCGCTTCAGCAGTTTCCTCGCCCACTATTTGCTCAACCACCTGCGCCTGTTGCGACCCGGCTGTTTTGCCCTGGAAGACAACGCACAACTGCCGGACCGAGTGTTCGACGTGCAGCGTCAGGACGTGGTGCTGGTGTTCGACTATCGCCGCTACCAGTCGCGTACCTTGCGGCTGACCAGCGCCGTCAAGAGCCGATACGCCCGGGTGGTGTTGTTCACTGACATCTATGCTTCACCGCTGCGGGAGATGGCGGACCTGATCATCAGTGCGCCGGTGGAATCGGTGTCGGCCTTCGACACTATGGTGCCCGCGCTCGCCCAGGTGGAGGCGTTGATCGCCTGCCTGACTTTGCGCAGCCCTGACCTGGCCGATCGCCTGGAAGGCATCGACACCCTGCGCGGCGAATTTGACACCCACCTGCTGGAGGATAAATAAGGATGTTTACGCTCCCCCATCGCTCACCCCGGGACCTGCCGTTTACCGCCAACCACACCGCGTTGTTGCTGGTGGACATGCAGCGCGCCTGGCTCGAACCGCAATTCGACCCGCACCTCAACGGGCCGGACGCCGAGTACTTTTTGACTCGCGCCCACATGCAGGTGGTGCCCAATCAACGCCGGTTGCTGAGTGCCTTTCGCAGCGCCGGGCAAAACGTGCTGCACACGATCATCGAAAGCCTCACCGCCGATGGCCGCGACCGCTCGCTGGACCACAAACTCTCGGACATGCACGTGCCCAAGGGCAGCCCGCCAGCGCAAATCATCAAAGACCTGACACCCACAGAGAACGAAATCGTCTTGCCCAAGACCTCCTCCGGGACGTTCAACTCCACCAACATCGACTACGTGCTGCGCAACCTTGACACTCGACATCTGGTCATCGCCGGCATCGTCACCGACCAATGCGTAGACATGGCGGTGCGTGACGCCGCCGACCGCGGTTATCTGGTGACGCTGGTAGAGGATGCCTGCGCGACTTACACGCCGGACCGCCATCACGCCTGCCTGAATGCGATCAAAGGCTACTGCTGGATCACTGACACCCGGACCGTCCTTGACCGGTTGCAGGAGATGCCGGCATGAGCGCACGCCTTTCACCGCTGCCCATGACCACCCTCGTTACCACTGACCTGATCGGTGTAACACGCGGTCGCTCGTTTCCCACGGACGAACTCGAACACTACCTGGCAGCGGGCTGCGGCTGGGTCCCGGCCAACAGCGCATTGACGCCCCAAGACATCATCGCCTCCACCAACCCGTGGGGCGCTTATGGCGATTTGCGGCTGATCCCTGACGTCAGCAGCCGGGTGACGGTAAACAATGGCCCGGATGACACCGCCCCGGTGCTGGATTTCATTCACGCCGACATCCGCGAAACCGATGGCCGCCCGTGGGGCGCTTGCCCGCGCACCCTGTTGCGCAATGAAGTCGAGCGTTATCGCGCCGAACTGGGCTTGCTGGTCAACGCGGCGTTTGAGCATGAATTCAACCTGAACAGCGGCGCGACAGAACACCTCGCGTTCTCCCTTGAGGCTCAACGCCAGGGCGCCGAATTCGGTGGCTGGTTGCTCAGTGCCCTGCGTGCCGGTGGCGTCGAACCTGAGATGTTTCTGCCCGAATATGGCAAACACCAATACGAAATCACCTGTCGCCCGGCCCTCGGTGTGGCTGCAGCGGATCGTGCGGTGAACGTGCGCGAAATCACCCGAGAAATCGCCCGGCAGATGAACCTGGACGTGAGCTTCGCGCCCAAGACATCCGAGCACGCGGTGTGCAATGGCGTGCACCTGCATGTCAGCCTGCTGGACCTGGCCGCTCAACCGGTGATGTACGACGCAGGCACCACCAATGGCCTGTCGACCCTCGGCCAGCACTGGGCCGCCGGCATCCTGCATTACTTGCCTGCACTGTGTGCGTTGACGGCGCCGACGCCGGTGTCCTACGAACGATTGCAGCCTCATCACTGGAGTGCGTCCTACGCCTGCCTTGGCCAACGCAACCGTGAAGCGGCGCTGCGCATTTGCCCGACTGTGAACCTGGGCGGCAAATCGGTGGCGGCACAATACAACGTGGAGTTTCGCGCCCTGGACGCCACGGCCTCGCCACACCTGGCGATGGCGGCGCTGCTGATCGCCGGGCGACTGGGCATCGAGCAGCGCCTGGCCTTGAATGCGATCACCGATGAAGTCCCCGACGCCCTCAACGAAGAGCAACGCCAGGCCCGCGGCATCATCGCCCTGCCCGCGTCCCTTGCCCAGGCGCTGGACTGCCTGCGCCAGAGCGAGGCGCTGATCGAAGCCTTGCCGAGTGCATTACTGGACACCTACTTCGCCCTTAAATCCGAGGAGTTGACGCTGACGGAACAGCTGTCGCCCGCCGAACTCTGTGAGCACTATGCACGCCTGTACTGAATTTCCTGAACTCGGGCTGTTCACCGAGCCGGCCTTCACCTTGAGCCGCGAAGCCAGCGAGCACCCGCTGATTCTGGTGTGCGAGCACGCCAGCCGGTTTATCCCGGCCGCACTCAATGACCTTGGCCTTGGCCACGAAGCGGCCCGCGAGCACATCGCCTGGGATATCGGCGCCCTGGCGCTGGCACAGGGTTTGTCCAATGCGCTGGGTGCGACGTTGCTGGCGGCCAATTACTCGCGGTTGCTGATTGACCTTAACCGCCCGCTGCAAGCGCCGGACAGTATTGCGCCCCAGAGTGAGATTTATCCGATTCCGGGAAACCGGGAGCTGGACGAGGCCACTCGCGAGTACCGCCGGCAATGCCTGTTCAAGCCGTTTCATTCGCAACTGCAAACCTTGATCGACGAACGTCTCGCACAAGGCCGGCCGGTGCGGCTGGTCGGCATTCACAGCTTCACCCCGGTTTACCACGGCCAACCCCGAGCGCTGGAAGCCGGTGTGCTGTTTGGCGAAGCCAAGGACTATGCCCAACGATTGATCGATGGCTTGAGTCAACACCCGTTGAAGGTCGCCGCCAATGAACCGTACAAGATCAACCCGCTGGGCGACATGACCGTCCCCGTGCACGGCGACGCGCGCGGGTTGGAGGCGGTGCTGATCGAGGTGCGCAACGACCTGTTGCGCACGCCTGAAAACGTCAGTCGCTGGACCGACTACCTGGCACCACTGTTGTAAACCGGTTGCTTCAAACTCGCAGCCAGCCGCTGCTAATACCCCAAGGAGAAGGGCCTCATGGAAGTTGAGAAATTTGGCTACAAGCAAGAATTGAAACGCAGCCTGACACTGACCGATCTGGTGGTGTACGGGATGATCTTCATGATCCCCATCGCGCCCTTTGGCGTGTACGGCTATGTCAATGCGGAGGCACCGGGCATGGTGCCGCTGGCCTACGTCATCGGCATGGTTGCGATGCTGTTCACGGCCCTCAGTTACGGCAGCATGGCCCGGGCTTTTCCGATTGCAGGCTCGGTGTATTCCTACGCACAACGGGGCCTCAACCCCCATGTCGGGTTTATCGCCGGCTGGCTGATGCTGCTCGACTACCTGCTGATTCCACCGCTGCTCTACGTTTATGCCGCGATGGCGCTGAATCACCTTTACCCGGACATCCCGAAAGTCGGTTTCATCCTCGCGTTTTTGGTTAGCGCGACCTTTGTGAACTTGCGGGGCATTACCTTCACCGCACGCATGAATATCGTGTTTCTGCTGGCGCAACTGGTGGTGCTGGGGATCTTCCTGTTCTACGCCTGGAACGCACTGCACAACGGCGGCGGTAACGGTCAGCTCACGCTGGCGCCGCTGTACAACCCCGAGACCTTCAATTTCGCCCTGCTGATGCAAGCGGTGTCGATCGCTGTGCTGTCGTTCCTGGGGTTCGATGCGATTTCCACCCTCGCTGAAGAAATCAAAGGCGACCCGGGCCGTAGCGTCGGCAAGGCTGCGTTGATCACCCTGCTGGTGATGGGCGCTATTTTTGTCGTGCAGACCTGGATTGCCACGGATCTCGCCGCGGGTATGGGGTTCAAATCCGCCGACACCGCGTTCTATGAAATCGCCGACATCGCCGCCGGCAGTTGGCTGGCAACCCTGACCGCCGTGGCCACGGCCCTGGCCTGGGGCGTGGCGGTGGCGATCACCTCGCAAGCGGCGGTATCGCGCCTGCTGTTCGGCATGGCCCGGGACGGCAAGCTGCCCAAAGTGCTGGCCAGGATTCACCCCAAACACAACACCCCGTATCTGAGCATTTACCTGGTGGCGGTGCTATCACTGGTGATCTGCTATCTGTTCATCAATTCGGTCGATACCCTCACTTCGCTGGTGAACTTCGGTGCGTTGAGCGGTTTCATGTTGCTGCACCTGACGGTCATTAACTACTACTGGCGTCGGCAGAAGTCCGGCCAGGTGATCCGGCATCTGGTCTGCCCGTCGGTTGGCTTTATCATCGTCGCGGCAATCATGTACAACATGGGGATTGATGCACAGAAGCTGGGCCTGATCTGGATTGCGTTGGGGCTGGTGTATCTGTTTTTCCTCAACAAACCGGGCGCCAGCACCGTGCTGTCCGACCCGAGCAACGGCTGACAAGAAAAAGGGCGGCGTCTGACAACAAATCAGGCGACCGCTGATTTCACGCGTGGAACCCGACAGTGATAGTCAGGTTCGGTGCACTGCACCGAGCCCTTTGATACAGGAGTGCAGCCATGCTGGTCTTACGCCCAGTCGAGTTAACCGACCTGCCCCAGCTACAACAACTGGCACGCGACAGCCTGGTAGGCGTCACGTCGTTGCCGGACGACACCGAGCGCCTGCGCAGCAGAATTGTCGATTCCTGCGCCTCATTCGAAAAAGACGTTGAGGAGCATGGCCCGGAGAACTACTTCTTCGTGCTTGAGGACCTGACGGCCCGGCGCCTGGTCGGGTGCTCGGAAATCCTGGCCACCGCCGGTTTCAACGAGCCGTTCTACAGCTTGCGCAACCGCCACTTCACCAGCGCCTCCCGGGAACTGAACATCGAACATGGCGTCCCGGCGCTGTCGTTATGCCAGGACCTCAACAGTCACACCTTGCTGCGCGGCTTTCACATCGACGCCCCGCTGGTGCGCACCGCGTTTTCGGAGTTGCTGTCACGGGCGCGGCTGCTATTCATCGCCGCCCATTCACAGCGATTTGCCGAAGCGGTGATCACCGAAATCGTCGGCTACAGCAGCGATGACGGGCATTCGCCGTTCTGGGATGCGCTGGGTAAACACTTTTTCGACCTGCCTTATGCCGAAGCCGAACGACTGTGCGGCCTGGAAGCCCGGACCTTCCTCGCCGAACTGATGCCGCAGTACCCGATCTACGTGCCGATGCTGCCCCAGGCGGCGCAGGACTGTATCGGTCGGATTCACCCCGACGGCCAGGAGGCCTTCGATATTCTTGAGCGCGAAGGGTTTGAAACCAACAGCTACATCGACCTGTTCGACGGTGGCCCGACCCTGTATGCGCGCACCTCGAACGTGCTCTCCATCGTCCAAAGCGTGACCGGCACAGTGCAGACGGGTTCGCCCATCGATACGCGCGGTCGTTACCTGGTCAGTAACGACGCACTCAAGGGTTATCGCGCGATCGTCGCTGAGCTGGATGTCCAAACCGGGCAACCGGTGGGGTTGAGCGCCGACATGTGCGTAGCCCTGAACGTGACCGATGGCAGTCCGATCCGGCTGATCGCCCTGTGAGCACCACCCGGCCCCGCGCCCAACGACAGCGCCCGAACAAGTGCGAAGAAGGAGCAGCATCATGATTGTCCGCCCGGTTAGCGTCACCGACCTGCCCGCCTTGATGGATCTGGTGCAACAAGCCGGCCCCGGGTTCACCACCCTGCCTGCCAATGAGGAACGCCTGGCGCACCGGGTGCGCTGGGCCCAGCGGACGTTCACCGAACAGGTCGAGCGTGCGGATGCCGATTACCTGTTTGTGCTGGAGGATGACGATCAGCACGTGGTCGGCATCAGTGCATTGGCCGGCGCCGTAGGCCTGCGCGACCCTTGGTACAACTATCGGGTCGGGCTGACCGTCAGCGCTTCGCCGGACCTGGGGATTGAGCGGCAGATTCCGACCTTGTTTCTGAACAACGAAATGACCGGCCAATCGCAACTCTGCTCGCTGTTTCTGCGGCACGATCAACGCCTGGGTACAAATGGTCGCTTACTGTCGCTGGCACGCCTGCTGTTCGTTGCCGAGTTCCCGCAACTGTTCGGCGACAAACTCATCGCCGAGCTGCGTGGCAGTGCCGACGCGCAGGGCTGTTCACCGTTCTGGGACAGCCTGGGCCGGCATTTCTTCAAGATGGAGTTCAGCCACGCCGATCACCTGTCGGGGCTGGGCAGCAAATCATTCATCGCCGAACTGATGCCGCGCCAACCTCTCTACACCTGTCTGCTGACTGAACAGGCCCAGGCCGTGATTGGCAAAGCACACCCGAACACGGAGCCGGCAATGAAGATCCTCAATGCCGAGGGGTTTGCCCACAAGGGTTACATCGATATTTTCGACGCCGGGCCGGTGATTGAGGCTCCCGTGTCGAACATCCGCACCGTGCGCGACAGCCAGGCGCTGGTATTGGCCATCGGCACGCCCGACGAACAGGCGCCGGTGTGGCTGATCTATAACCGCCGCCTGGAAAACTGCCTCATTACCGCCGCCCAGGCTCGAATGGTCGGCAACAGCCTGGTTGTCGACCGACTCACCGCCAAACGCCTGCAACTGCAACCCGGCAACTCGGTGCGCGCGGTGCCGCTGCTGAATCGACAGAGACAGGCTCTGGCCGCATAACCGGATTCTGAAACCTCCCCATATCTGTGGCTAGGGAGCTTGCTCCCGCTGGGCTGCGGAGCAGCCCCAAAACTGCCCCCTTTTCGCATTTGTTGATTTTACGGCTACTGCGTAGCCGAACGGGGGCAAGCTCCCTCGCCACAGGATGGGCGTGATCCTGCCAGTGCAAAATTCGTCATCATCTTCTCATCGTCCGCGTGATAGCCTTTTGTTCCTTCGGCGTTGACACTTTTGCTCAAGCCCTTCCATTCCCATTGCAGTGGTGGAACTCGTATGTCCAGGCTTTCCCATCAAGATTTGCGCCGTAACTTTCGCGAACTGTTCGCTTCCAACATCTGTTACCACACGGCTTCGGTCTTCGACCCGATGTCGGCCCGCATTGCGGCTGACCTGGGTTTTGAAGTGGGGATTCTGGGCGGCTCCGTCGCATCGTTGCAGGTGCTGGGCGCTCCCGACTTTGCGTTGATCACCCTCAGCGAGTTCGCCGAACAGGCCACACGCATCGGTCGTGTCGCACAATTGCCGGTCATCGCCGACGCCGACCATGGCTACGGCAACGCACTCAACGTGATGCGCACCATCGTCGAACTTGAACGCGCCGGCATCGCCGCACTGACCATCGAAGACACCTTGCTGCCGGCGCAATTCGGCCGTAAATCCACCGATTTGATCGGGGTCGCGGAAGGCGTGGGCAAGATCCGCGCAGCGTTGGAAGCCCGGGTTGATTCGGAAATGGCGATCATCGCTCGCACCAACGCCGGCATCCTGCCCATCCAGGAAATCATCAACCGCACCCAGCAATACCAAGCGGCCGGCGCAGACGGGATCTGCATGGTGGGTGTGCAGGACTTCGACCAACTGGAAAAAATCGCCGAACACCTGAGCGTGCCGCTGATGCTGGTCACCTATGGCAACCCGGCGCTGCGCGACGACAAACGCCTGGCCGAGCTGGGTGTACGGGTGACCATTGATGGTCATGGTGCTTACTTCGCGGCGATCAAGGCGACGTACGACAGCTTGCGCGAGCAACGACAGATCTTTACCCAGGCCTCGGACTTGAGCGCTACGGAACTGACGCATACCTATACGCAGCCAGAAGATTACATTCGTTGGGCGCAAGAGTTTATGCGTGTGAAGGAGTGATGGTTTAGCTGGTTTAGCTGTATTGCCTGGGCTGACGCCATTGCGGGCAAGCCACGCTCCCACATTTGAAACGCATTCCCCTGTGGGAGCGTGGCTTGCCCGCGAAGAGGCCGGTTGCAACACCGCTAGATTGCAGCCTTGAACCCCTCCTCCCGCTGCAACGCCCGCGCCTGAATCACATCCAGTATCGCGCACCCTTCACGCATCAGCAGATGCACCGCCCCGGTCACACGCGTCAGATCACAGTCTGAAATACCTTTGAGTCCAAGGCTGGACAAGGTGTCCGCCAGATCACGAACCACCGTGAAGCGATGCGCCGCGCAGGCTGCGAGGTCGCTGAGTTCTTTGTGGGTATTGATGAAGAGCACCGGGTTTTCGGCGTCGTAGGTGTCGATGGGGAGGTAGCGAGGCATAACTTGGTCGTGCATTGTTGTAACTCCTGTAATTAGAGCAACCACCTTTCGCGGCCAAACGAAAAAGGTGGCGGCCGTACGCGGGTTGGCCGACCGGTTACAGGACTCCGGCACACCCGAAGGTGTCCCACGCACAGCCGCCATAACACGATGTATCAAGCGTTAATTGCCTGAACGGTGTCGGGAAGCTGGACGTTCCTGTATCCGACCGGCCAAGGTCGTTCGCGGAGTTTTCCGCGAGCCCGAACTATAGGGGTCGATACCGAAACGCGGCAACAGGGTACGTTGTAGGAAACGTCTTGGAAAGTTGTGCGCCTCATGCGTGCGCAGATCCCTTGTGGGAGCGAGCCTGCTCGCGATGGCGGTGGGTCAGCTTGCAATGATGTGGATGATCAGACGCTATCGCGAGCAGGCTCGCTCCCACAGGGGAATGGCGGTGAAGGGTTAAACCGAGTCGAGCAGTTCGTGATACGGCTTGCCATTGATGCGGCAAATCACCCGATTGCGCCCAGTGGTCTTGGCTTCATACAACGCCTGATCCGCATCGTTAAGCCACAAGGTTGCGTCGGTATGCGTCGGGTCAAACGCTGCCAGACCAATGCTCAAGCTGACCTTCAACCCCGGACTCTGCTCGTAACCTAACGTGGCAAAACGGTCGCGCAAGGCGTCCATCGTCGCGGCGGCGCTGTTCAACGGCATGTCGGGCAGGATCACGCAGAACTCGTCGCCACCATAACGCCCGGCAACATCGGTGGCGCGCAGGTTCTGCTTGAGCATCTTGCTCAGCTGGCGCAACACGATGTCCCCGGCGACATGGCCGTAGGTGTCATTGATGATTTTGAAATGGTCGATGTCGATCAGTGCAATCGCCCCGCCCTGCTCGCGTTGGCAACGCTGGAATTCGATTTCCAGCTGGTCCTTCCAGGCGCCATGGTTCAACAGGCCGGTCAGGCTGTCGGTGCGGCTCAGGGCCAGCAACTCGCGCTTTTGCCGGCCAAGTGTGGTGGCCTGGCGAAAGCAGAGCCAGCCCAGCGTCAAGGGATACACAATCAGCAGGGGCATGCAGGCGAACATTTGCAACGGTGTCGTCGACGGGATGAAGGTCGGGGTAAACACCAGCCCTCCGACCCCCATCCCGAGAATCTGCGCGACGAAGCCTACTAACAGGAAACGCAAGCCGCCAATGGCGACATTGTTCATCGCCATCATCGACAGCGTTGCAACGCTGGGTAGCGGATTGAATTGCATGGCCGCCACCCAGAAACCGCCGAGAAAGGCATCCACCAGGATGTTGCGGTGCTCGGCGTGAAACGGCACCTTGGCCCGTCGCGCCCACTGATGGGCAACGTGCGGCCAGAACACGCCGTTGAACACCACCAGCCCCCACACCCACGGCGCCGGATCGAGTGGGTACATCGCGGCACTCACGCACAACAATCCCAAGGCCAGGCCCAAGGTTCGCGACGCATAGAGCCTCCTGGCCAATGAAAGTCCTTTTCCTCCCGAATTTCCCATAGGGCCTCTGCGCCACTGAACGGAACTTGATAACACCGGGGTTGCAGGTGCGTTGAGAGTCTATCAGGGCGACGTTAAATAGCCATCACCGGCGAGCGGGCTGAATACCAGGGTATTGCCACCACGCGAGTCGTCAATGTTTGGCTATACATGAAGGAAGGGTTCAATAAATAACCATAAAAAAGGAGGCCCATGCAGACTTTTCAAGTGTTGATCATTGGCAGCGGTTTTGGCGGTCAGTGCGCGGCAATCAATTTGCTCAAGGCTGGCATCGACGATTTTCGCCTGCTGGAACGACGGGACTTTTTCGGCGGCACCTGGTGCCAGAACACCTACCCCGGCGCGGCGGTGGATGTGCCCTCGCCGCTGTATTCGCTGTCCTTTGCGCCCTATCGCTGGACGCAAATGTTCGCCGAACAGGCGGAATTGCACCGCTACACCCAGTACGTGGTGGAACACTTCGGCCTGCGCGACAAGGTCGAACTGGAAGCCAATGTCGAACGGATCGAATGGGATGACGCCAGCAAACGCTGGGCAGTGCATACCGGCACCAAAGGCACGTTTTACGCGCAGTTTCTGATTAACGCGACAGGGCCGTTGAGCCAACCCGTTGTCCCGCACTTCGAGGGCATGGAACGCTTTCAGGGCAAGACCTTTCACACCAACAACTGGGACCATTCCTACGATTACCGGCAAAAACGCGTGGCAATCATCGGCAGTGGTGCCAGTGCCGCGCAGGTGATCCCGGCGATTGCCCCGGACGTCGAGCACCTGCACGTGTTTCAACGCACGCCGCACTGGGTGCTGCCAAGGGCGGACCGCGCATTTGGCCCGTTTCAGCGTTGGCTGCTGGGCCTGAAACCGGCCTACAAACTGCTGCGCTGGATGATCTACTGGCAGTTCGAAACCCGGGTGATTGCCTTCAAATACTCGAAACCGGCCATTCACATGGTCCAGCAACACGCACTGCGCTTCCTCAAGCGTCAGGTGCCGGACCCCGAATTACGCCAAAAACTGACACCGGACTTCACCATCGGCTGCAAACGCGTGCTGATCTCCAGCACCTACTACCCGGCACTCGGCCGCCCCAACGTGACGTTGCACAGTCGCGAACAAGGCATCGCCGCCATCGATGAAACCGGCATCGTCACTCAGGACGGCCAGCACATCGACCTCGACCTGATCGTCTGGTCCACCGGTTACGACGCCACCGACGGGGTGATTTCCTACCCGGTCACCGGCAAACACGGCACGCAACTCAAGGACGTCTGGGCGCAGTATCCCCGGGCTTATCTGGGCACCAGCCTGCCCGACTTCCCGAACCTGTTTATCGTCACCGGCCCCAACACCGGCATTGGCCACACCTCGGCGCTGTTCATCATCGAGTCACAGATGAATTACATCCTCGACTGCATCCGTACGTTAAAAGCCCAAGGTTTACGCAGCATTGAAGTACGCGCCGAAGCGGAACGTACCTACACTGAAATGATCCACCGTGAAATGGAGCGCACCGTATGGAAGTCCGGAGGGTGCCACAGTTGGTACCAAAGCAAGAGCGGTCATGTAATTGCCATGTTTCCGGGGTTCAGTTTCAGCTATCACCGATTGACCCGGGCTTTGAAACCCGCCGACCACATCCTGTCCTGATCACGTTAAAGGAAGTCATCCGATGCTTCTATTCGTTGTCATTATCGCGGTTGTCGTGGCCTGGAGCTGGTTGAACTATCCGGCCATCGGTTATTGGCTGTATGACTTGAACATGGCAATTGAAGCCAAGCTGTATCGGCTGCACAAAATCGTCGTGCCCATTAACGAGATGACCGTCTCGACCTGGCAAGGCGGGCCGTATGAGGCGTCCAGCAGCGTGCTGATGCTGCACGGCTACAGTGCCGACAAAAACCTCTGGCTGCGCTTTGCCCGCCACTTTGTCGGTAATTATCGGGTCATCATTCCGGACATTGCCGGTCATGGCGAAACCGGCTTCAAGGCGGGCGGCGGCTATGACATCCCGCTGCAAGCCAAGCGGATGATCCAGTTGCTGGATGTCTGCGGAGTCGAGAAGGTGCATGTGATCGGCAATTCAATGGGCGGTTACATCGCGGCGTGGCTGGCGGCCACGTACCCGGACCGGATCGCCTCCGTGGCGCTGATCGACCCGGCCGGGGTCACCGCGCCCGAGGCCAGTGATCTGGAGCGGCATTTGGCCAAGGGGCATAACCCGTTTCTGATTCACTCACGGGAAGAGTTCCGACACTTCTACGCCATGACCATGGCCGAACCGCCGTGGGTGCCCGGCGTGGTGCTGGACGCCTTTGCTCATCGCTATGAGCAAAGCCGCGATGAACTGGAAGAAATCTTCAACGACTTTCGCGCCAGCCCGCCGATGGAGCCGAAACTGGCTGACATCAAGTGCCCGGCGCTGTTGCTGTGGGGGCACAAAGACCGTTTGATCGACGTCAGCAGTGTGGCGGTCTGGAGCAAAGGCATCGTCGATTTGCGGGTGCATATCTGGGATCACAGTGGCCACATGCCGATGGTCGAACAGCCGGCGAATACGGCACGGTTGTACCGTGAATTTTTGGGATCGCTACGCACGCAAAGCCGTTCCCATTTGTAGGACCCTGCAAGCAGTCCCTGGCAGAATGAAGTTCGTAAGATTCTTCGTTTGTCGGCGGCGCTGAAGGCTGCGATCTTTTCGCACATCCTTTACGTCACCGCGCCAGGAATTTTTTTCATGAGCCAGCCACGCTTCGTCAGCCCTGACCTGATCCGCCAACGCTTCTCCAAAGCGATGTCAGACATGTACCGCGAAGAAGTGCCGTTGTACGGCGCGCTGATGGAGTTGGTGGAGCAGACCAACCAATACGTGCTGGACAACGACCCGCAGATCACCCGTCGGTTGAACAGCACCGGTGAAATCGAGCGCCTGGACCTTGAACGTCACGGAGCCATCCGCGTCGGCACCGCCACAGAACTGGCCACCCTCGCCCGTTTGTTCGCGGTGATGGGCATGCAACCGGTGGGTTATTACGACTTGACCCCGGCCGGCGTGCCGGTGCATTCCACGGCGTTTCGCGCGGTGCACGAAGCGGCGTTGCAGGTCAGCCCGTTTCGCGTGTTCACCTCGCTGCTGCGCCTGGAACTGATCGAAGACCTGGAACTGCGCGCGTTCGCTCAGTCGGTGCTGGATAAACGCCAGATCTTTACCCCGGCAGCGCTGACCCTGATCGAGCGTGCTGAAACCGAGGAAGGTCTTACTGAAAACGAGGCGCAGCACTTCGTCGAACAGGCGCTGGAAACCTTCCGTTGGCACCACAGCGCCACCGTCACAGCCGAGCAATACCAGAAACTCAGTGCCCAGCATCGCCTGATCGCCGACGTCGTGGCCTTCAAAGGCCCGCACATCAACCACCTGACGCCGCGCACACTGGACATCGACATCGTCCAGGCGCAAATGCCGGCCCACGGCATCAGCCCCAAAGCGGTGATCGAAGGCCCACCTCGCCGTCAGTGCCCGATCCTGCTGCGCCAGACCAGTTTCAAGGCGCTGGACGAGCCGGTTGCCTTCACCGATCAAGCTGAAACCCAAGGCAGTCACAGCGCGCGCTTTGGTGAAATCGAACAACGTGGCTCCGCACTGACGCCTAAAGGTCGGGCGCTGTACGACCGCTTGCTCAATGCCGCACGGGACGAGTTGAAAGACTTCCCCAACGAAGCCAATGCCGCCCGTTACAACGCCCTGATGGTGCAACACTTTGGCGAGTTCCCTGACACATACGAAGGTTTGCGCCGACAGGAACTGGCGTACTTTCGCTACTTCGTGACGGAAAAAGGCCGGGAGTCGGCTGCGCAGGATTCGTTGTCGCTGGAGGATTTGCTCGACGGCGGCTATTTGCGGGTTGAACCGCTGGTGTATGAGGATTTTCTGCCGGTAAGCGCAGCAGGGATTTTCCAGTCGAACCTGGGGGACGCGGCGCAAACCCACTATGGCGTGCATTCGAACCAGCAGGCGTTTGAGCAGGCGCTGGGGCGATCGACGATTGATGAGTTGGGGTTGTATGCCGAGACGCAGCGGCGTTCGGTTGAGGAATGCTATGCCACGTTGGGCCACGCGATCTAAAGCACACTTGTAGCAGCTGGCGCAGGCTGCGCCAGCTGCTACAGGTTTAGCGGAGTTTCGTCAGCAACGCCTCGGCGGCAGCTTCGGACGACGCCGGGTTCTGACCGGTGATCAGCAATCCATCCGTGAGTACATAGCTCGCCCAATCATCGCCCTTGGAATAAATCCCGCCCTTCTCCTTGAGCATGTCCTCCACCAAAAACGGCACGACGTTCGTCAACTGCACCGCCTCTTCCTCCGAGTTGGTAAAACCCGTCACGCGCTTGCCTTTGACCAATGGCTGGCCATCCGCGCCTTTGACGTGACGCAATACGCCCGGCGCATGGCAGACCGCAGCGACCGGTTTACCAGCCTTGATAAACGCCTCGATCAGCGCAATCGAAAAGGTGTCTTCGGCCAAATCCCACAGCGGGCCATGGCCGCCCGGATAGAAAACCGCATCGTAATCTTCGACCCTCACGCTGTTCAGCAGCGCAGTAGAGGCTAATGCGGATTTAGCCGCAGAGTCTTTGTTGAACCGATCCGTCGCCCCGGTTTGCGCGCCCGGCTCGTCACTTTTTGGGTCTAGCGGCGGTTGGCCGCCCTTGGGCGAGGCCAGGGTCAGCTGAGCACCGGCGTCCTTGAAGGCGAAATACGGTGCGGCGAATTCTTCCAGCCAGAAGCCGGTTTTCTTACCCGTATCACCCAATTGATCGTGGGATGTTAAAACCATCAGGATTTTCATGTCGTTCTCACTCCGGTTCAGGGTTGTTCGGTCGCTCGACGGCGCTGTTTTTATGGACCCTGCGGCCGGTCGATTCGTTGCACCGGATGCAGGTTGTCTTTGACGGGTGGCGCAATGCCGTTATGCGCAAGAAGTTGCGCACCTCTCCTACAGAAAGGTCCCGCCTGGATGCTGATCGCCCGGCCAGACGCGCCCTCCAGCCGAGTGCGCAAGAAGTTGCGCAGTGGTGTGCAAGTTCTTGCGCACATTCCTTAGGGATCTTCGCCGACAAAACTTACAGCGGCCGAAAACCAACGCCAACCAATTGATCTATATGGCTTTCACCGCTTTTGGCACGGACCTTGATTAGCGTATGGCACCCACCGGGCGATATCGCCTCCCGGGCACCCTTAATTTTTTAGCAAGGAGCACATCCATGGCTACACCAGCGTACATGTCCGTCACTGGCGAGAAACAAGGTCTGATCACTGCCGGCGCATTCACCGCCGACTCGGTTGGCAACACCTACCAGGAAGGCCACGAAGACCAGGTCATGGTTCAGGCTTTCAGCCACGACGTGATCATCCCGCGTGACCCGCAGTCCGGCCAGCCAACCGGTCAGCGCGTTCACAAGCCAGTGGTTATCACCAAGGTCTACGACAAGTCCTCGCCACTGCTGCAAGCCGCTCTGACCTCCGGCGAGCGCATGAGCGAAATCGTTATCCAGTGGTATCGCACCTCGGCTCAAGGTACCCAAGAGCACTACTACACCACCAAACTGGAAGACGCCATCATCGTCGCCATCAACAACAAAATGCACAACTGCCAGGACCCGTCGAACTCGCACTTCACGCACCTGGAAGAAGTGCAATTCACCTACCGCAAAATCACCTGGACCCACGAAGTATCCGGTACTTCGGGTTCCGATGACTGGCGTCTGCCGGTCGCCTGATCCAGGCCGACCGTCTCAAGCATCGGCCAGCTCTGCTGGTCGATGTTGTTTTCACCCTTCCAGAATTTTTGCGTCTGCTGATGCCTTCTTCGGCTATTGGCGCACGCCGCAGCACTGCACGAGGAACAAGGGATGTTCGCGCCGGCCAATCAGACTCACTTTGCCCTGACCATCGAAGGTCTCTCCAGCGATTTGCAGATACTGTCCTTGCAAGGTCGGGAGGCGATCAGCCAACCGTTCATGTTTGAGGTGGAACTGGTCAGTGAGCAGCCGTCCCTGGACCTCGAAACCCTGCTGCACAAACCGGCCTTCCTGCAGCTCTCGCCGGACGGCAGCGGCATTCACGGCCAGATCTACCGCGCCGCCCAAGGTGATTCCGGCAAACGCCTGACCCGCTACGCGGTGACCCTGCGCCCGCAACTGTCGTACCTGGCGCACCGCATCAACCAGCCCATCTTCCAGAACCTCAGCGTGCCGAAAATCATCGGCAAGGTCCTCGAAGAGCACGGCATTCAAAGCAACGCCTACGCCTTCAACGTCGGGGCGATTTATCCCGAGCGTATCTACTGCGTTCAGTACGACGAATCGGACCTGCAATTCATCCAGCGCCTGTGCGAGGAAGAAGGTATCCACTACCACTTCCAGCACAGCGCCACGGCCCACAAACTGGTGTTCGGCGATGACCAGACGGTGTTCCCGAAACTCGCACCCGTGGCCTACCAGCAAGACTCCGGCATGGTCGCCAACGACCCGGTGATCAAGCGCTTCGACCTGCGCCTGGAAACCCGCACCAGCCGCACCACCCGCCGCGACTACGGCTTCGAAAAACCGCGCCTGACCCTGGAAAGCGAAAACCGTGGGCCGGCGAGCTGGACATACTGGCGCAACGATCAGGGCGACATCACCGAACAAATCGATCCGGAGGGCAACTCAACCCACTACAGCTACGACCAGCGAGGCCGCCTGCTGGAAATCCGCCACCCTGATGGCAGTCGCCATCAACTGGGCTGGAACAACCTCGGTCAACTGCTGGAAGAAAGCCTGCCGGACGGCGGCCAGCGCAAATACCGTTACGACGCCTTGGGTCGGCAGATTACCCGTCAGGACGAAAGCGGCGCGATCACCCACTACTAATGGGACGCCGCCAATCGCCTTGCGGAAATCACCCTGCCCGGCGGCGCGACACGTGCATTCACCTACAACCCTTACGGTCGCGTCACCGCTGAGCGTGATGAATTGGGCCGAATTACCCGCTACGAATACGCCGATGGCCTGCACCTGCTCAGCCGCCGTATAAACCCAGACGGCAGCCAATTGCGCTACCGCTACGACAACTCGCGCCTGCTGCTGACCGAAATCGAAAACGAACGTGGCGAGCACTACCACCTCGACTACCACGCCAACGGCCTGATCCAACAGGAAACCGGTTTCGATGGTCGTCGCACCGCTTACGAGTACGACCTCAACGGCCAACTGCTGAAGAAAACCGAGTTCGGCGACGACGGTAGCGAGCTGACGACTGAATACCAGCGCGACGCTGCTGGCCGCTTATTGGTCAAAACGCTGGCTGATGGCGAGGAAATCCATTACAGCTATGACGCCCTTGGCCGTTTAGTAAACGTCGACCACGGCAACTGGCCGCTGGCCTATGAATACGATATACAAGACCGCCTGATCACCGAACACCAAGGCTGGGGCACCCTGCGCTACGAGTACGACAGCGTTGGACAACTCAGCCACTGTCGCCTCCCGGACGGCAGCAAGCTCGATTACCGTCACCAGCGCGGCGGAAAACTAAGCAGCATCAACCTCAACGGCTCGCGTCTATCCACCCACCAGTTCAGCGGGGGTCAGGAACTTCAGCGCCAGCAAGGCCTGCTGCTCAGCCAGTACCAATACGACGAACAAGGCCGATTGCAGGCGCACACCGTCAGCCAGCAGGAACGCAACTTGTTCCGCCGTCGCTACGCCTACGACGCCAACGGCAACCTCGCCGGCATCGACGACAGCCGCAAAGGCAATCGCAGCTACCACTACGACCCGCTGGACCGCCTGATCAACGTCCGTGGCAGCACCCCGGAAAGCTTCGCCCACGACCCTGCCGGCAACCTGCTGGGTCAAGGCGACCAAGCCAGCGCAAACCTGGCCAACGTCAAAGGCAACCGCCTGCTGATGCAGGGCGACCGCCACTACGACTACGACGCCTACGGCAACCTGACCCGCGAACGTCGCGGCACCGGGCAGAAACTCGTCACCGAATACCGCTACGACTGCCAGCATCGCCTGATCGGCGCCAGCCTGCCCGGTGGCAGCGTCGCGTCCTACAAGTACGACGCCTTCGGCCGACGAATCGAAAAAACCGTCGATGGCAGCACTACCGAATTCCTGTGGCAAGGCGAACGCCTGATTGCTGAAAGCGCTGACAACCGCTATCGCACTTACATTTATGAACCGGATAGTTTCCGTCCGCTGGTGATGTTGGATGGCGAAGGCCCACTGAAGGCGACGCCTTTTTACTACCAGCTCGATCATCTGGGTACGCCGCAGGAGCTCACTGACTACAGCGGCGAGATCATGTGGTCTGCGAAATATCGCGCTTATGGCAATCTTGCTGCACTCGATGTTGCCGAAATCGACAACCCATTGCGATTTCAGGGGCAGTACTTCGATGCGGAGACAGGCTTACATTACAACCGGCATCGCTACTACAATCCGGGCACTGGACGGTTTTTGACACCGGATCCGATCCAGCTTGCGGGTGGGTTGAACAACTACCAGTACGTGCCTAACCCTACGGGGTGGGTGGACCCGTTGGGGTTGAAACTTGTCCGGGAGGGGATGCGTGTAAACCTGACATCGGTGTTGAAAATCCAGCAACGAAGGCAAGAGTTGATACACGAGAATCCAGTCCACCAGCCCCATCTACGCCAAAACTCTCAAAGAATGCGGAGAGACTGAGGACGGGCGGTAAAAATACGACGGTAAACGTGAAAACAAAACGCGAGGCAGATCAGCTACTTAACGAGGCCTTTCCAGGGTATCAAAAGGTACGGGGAGTGGGATCCCAAGATGCGGCCGGAGAACGGAAAAAGTTCAAACTGGAGCGTTTTAAAAAGGGACGCGCATACCATAAAGACTATGCAATCGATCCGAAAACAGGGAGAGTTCGAGGACATGGACTTGAAGATGCTCATGGGGAGCACCCACATATCAATATAAAAAGAGACGACGGCACAAAAGTTGTTATCAACATCACCGGGGAGTGACATGCATACGGATGAAAAAATAATCGAATGGATCGAAGCTGGCAAACAGGTGGGATGCCGGGGGAAGATCGATTCTGAAAATGACACCCTCTGGCTTTCAATTGCGGTACAAAAGCACGAAGAAAGATACAAAACATACTTAAGTGAAATCTATGACTCAAAGATAGCTATGGAAGAGTTCTTAAAAGAAGAAACCAAGAACTTTTTGACATCAAAAGAAGCTTTAGATTATCTGCGCTCACAATCTAAACTTGAGGTCAGCGAGTTAGTTCCATGCAAAGGCCAGACGGTCTTCAATCCGAGATTTTCTTATTAAACAAAAAACAGGGACGAAAATCCGAGCTCAGAGTAGAGCCGCTCTACCAACAGATCGATTACCTGGGCTCGCTATAAGTGATCACCGACTACAACGTCACGATCAAATTGAGCCTTCTAAATACCGCGTTTGCATTGACCTCGCGACTCCCGGCAGTACTGAAATCGGTAGTCCGTTGCGCTCTCAAGTTGGACACCTGCGAAATCTTGTTTCCGCCCTTCCGCACGGGTCTACAGATGGACATTAAACATGTGCTATTCATCATTCTGACTATTTCTTCTACGTCAGCAGCGCCCAGAATATCGGTTTCGGATTCGTTAAAAACAATCCGGACGGGGAGACTTATTTATATTCAACTAAAAAATTACAAACAACGAAGTCATTTCAGTCCAACCCCCTAAATCAGGTGGAACTGTTGCTTGCTGCAAGTTAACAAAGTCAAATGGCGAAAAACAGCAGCAGGGCGATGTAACTGACCAGCTTAACGAATCCGACATGCACATCTACGGGCTTGACATCCCATACAAAGAGCCTTTCATCGGTATAGCGGTGGTGGGTAAAAATGTAAGTGAGCACGGTGCATCAGCGGTTGAAGTGAAGGGGCAAGGGACAATAATCAGCACCTGTTCAAGCCAAGAAGGCGTTCCATCCTGCCCAACATCAACACCGAAACCCTGTTAAGTCACGCCTGTGAAACCCTCGCTTCACTCAACGTCCTCACCACTGACCTGGCCTGTGAACTCGAGGGTTCACACCGCAGCCTCGCGCTATCAATCCAGCAACTGGCGCTAGTGGGCGAATTGTTAGTCAACCGTGCGCTGGACAATCTCGACCCTCCTGGCGACGCATCCGAAGCCCCACAAAGCACCCAATCTTGAGAGAAGGAGGTTCAGCCATGGCTCGATACAGGCCCATCACCGGCATCGACTGCCTGACCCCATCTCTGCTGATTGATACGGAAGCGCCCCTCGACGTGTTGCACGACACGGCGGAATACCAAATCCACAGCGTGACTCAACTGGTGGAAACTCTATCCTTGGGTGCTTCGCTCAAGGGCGACAACGCGCTACTTCAGGACTTCGCCCGGGTAATTGCAATTCCACTACGCGACGGCAGCGACTTGCTGGACGTTGTCGGCCGACGCTTACAGGCACAAGCTGAATAAAAAAACGGGCGATCCTACGATCGCCCGTTTTTGTGTATTCGCTGTCAGCCCTTCTATTAGGTGTCCGCCCAGTGTAATGGCCTCGGCAATCCATGCACTGGTAAAGAGCCCTGACACTGGGCGAACGAAGGAATTTTAATAGAAGTTTGCAAATATGTCCGCGAGGCGAAGATGAAATTTTATATACATAATGTTTAAGTGAATGTCGATCGAAATACTATTCGGCCTTCACCAAAACTCACCAACCAGAACATTAAAGCTGATTGTTCTTGTACAAAAAAGTTATACAAGAACAATCAGTCTATACAGTCAATCCTCAGCTTTTGGATTTAGTGGTCACTTTCAGTACGTCGGTGTACGTGACGACAACGCTTTGCCCAACTTTCAGGTCTTTGAGTTTGGCCTGAACCTCAGGTTTTACGACGTCAATCGTTTTTTTATTGCCCTTCGGACCTTCGAAGGTAAGCTGATTTTTCGCCAGGTCGATGTGGGTGATTTTCAGCTGAACCTGGACCTGACGGTAAGCTTCGCCGCCCGGTTTGGAGCTACCCGGAGCCGTGCGAACTTCGCCCGTGCGTTCGGCGGCGCCTGGCAGGCCCTTGTCGACGTCGGTGTCGAGGGCGAATACGACAGCGTGAGCCACTTGGATGTCGACCTGATCGCCAGCTTTCAATTTGCCAAGGTTTTTCGCCTCGTCAGTCAGTTGGATAGTAGCCTCATTACCTTCAGGCCCTTTAAGGACAACCTGATGTTTTGCGGCGTCGACCGAAACAACTGTCGCGGAGATCTGATCCTCTACCACGTCAGCAGACAGCGGAATCTCCTCAGCCATGGCGCCAAGGCTAACGGCAGACAGCAAGGTTGCGAGGGTGATGGCTTTGGTCAGTGCGTGGAGTTTCATAGGCGATACATTCCTTGGTAATAAATGGCAGCAAACCGCTCTGGCACAGGCGTCAGCGCGATGTGTGCCAATGAGCATAGACGTTCTTCAAGAAGTTTTGGCAGTTTCTTGCGCAGTGGGTTCGTCGTTGTCGGTGCTTTTTCCACTTTCCTTGCGCCAGGTCAGCCAGGCGGCGCGCAGGGCATCAATTTCGCGTTCGTCGGGGCCTCCTCAGGCCTGCGGATCGTCAACTTCCCGGGCGACGTTCACGGCCGGCGAGTTTTTATGCGATTGCTTGGCCATGGCCTTCAAGTCTTGCCACTGTTCGAGGTCGATGTCGCCCTGCCCCAGCAAGTCGTCGGCCACCCGCAGCAGTTCGGCGTAATGGGCGTCGGGGGATTGCTGCCAGTAGGCCTTGTCGTCGAACAGACGCTGCCACGCGGCAAGGTCTGGTGGTTTGAGGTCGTCGCTCATGGCGGGTTCCTGTGAACGGGCTTGTTAACGTAGGAGGACGTTGATCTGCCGAGAGTTCCGGTTCAATAACCGGTCATTTCCAGGTAGCCCCGCCCCGCATGGCTGCCGCTCAGTTGCACCGGCCCTTCCCAATACGGAATGCGCAAATCCATCCAGGCGTTGGGGTTGAGGGCATTGAGGGTGATGTCGAGGTGCTTGCCAGGGATTTTGATTGACCAGCGTACGGGCATCGTACGGCCAGCGACCTTCGCGGTGTCTTGGGGTGTGAGACGGATGTCGCCGGCGTGCAACGGTTGAGTCTGTCCTTGCACATCGATCCAGGTGCCGGTGAGGTAAGGCTCGCCGTTCTTGTTGCGCATGCGGTAGAGCATCACCTGTTCGCCGCTGTCCAGGTGCAGGGAAAACCAGTCCCAGCCGGTCTGGTTGGCGGTCAGCGGCTGGCTGCTCCATTCGCGATCGAGCCAGGCCGGGCCGCTGACTTGATAGGTCTTGCCATCGATTTCCAGCGAGCCACTGGCCTGAAAAAACGGTTGGCTATAGTAGTACGACGCTTGGCCTTGTTCGGATTTCTGGCTGAAACCTTTATCTCCCTGAAGCACCAGCGGACGGGTGGCTGTCAGGTGCAGTTGGTAGCCGAAATCCTTGTCCCGCGCACTGAGTTGGAGATCCGATAAAAGATCAGAACCCTGACTGCTGAAACGCCAATCGTCGATCCAGGCATTGAACGGCGCCACGCTCACACCCGCCTGACCGACGCCGCCACGGGCATAGCGTTCGGCGGCGTGATGCACCGTCGCTGAGGTCACGGCCGCATGCCCCAGCCAGATCGTCCGATTGCCCCAGCCGGCCACCTCGGGCGCTGTGTTCAAGGCACTGCGAAACAATGTCCATTGCACGCCAAACTCGTGGCCCTGCTCGTCCTTGAGGTTGGCGGTGACGTACCACCACTCGATGCGAAAACCGTCATGCGGCCCGTGATCCGCCGGGAAGCTGAACACTCGACCGGGCACCACCGGCGTAAACGCCGAGGCCTCGCCACCCAGACCGGCGAAGCCTTTCTCAACCGGTGCCGAGTTGTCGCAACCACTCAACAAAACCACAAGCATCAGACCGAGCTTAATCCTCATGGGCAAACGTCCTCAGCAAGTCCGCCGGTTGCGTGCGATACAGCGAATACAACGGCCACGCCGACGCCAGTAACGTCGCGAACAGCGCCAGCCCCATCAACTGCAACAGTTGCACCGGAAACACGCGCAACGGCAGGCGCCAGCCGAACGCCTGGACGTTGATCACCGCATCCAGGCACCACGCCAGCGCGATCCCCAGCGGCAACGCCAGCACCAACGTCAACACCGCCAACAACCAGGTTTGCCCGAGGTTGAGCAGCATCAATTGCCGGCGCGTCACGCCCAGCGCCCACAACGGCGCCAGCTGCCCGAGGCGGCTTTGGCTTTGGGTCAGCAGGCTGATAAACAACGCCACGCCCGCCACACAAAGGGTCAGGCTGTTGAGCGCAGCGGTGGCGGAGAAGGTGCGTTCGAAGACTTGCGTCGACCAGCCCTTGAGCCGCGCCTGATCGACGATGCGGCTGTCGTCGAGCGCGAAGCGAGCCTGTAGCGCGTTGACGAACGATGGGATCGATGCCGGCTCAATGCGCAGATTAAAACGAGTGGGCGCCAGCTGTGGCCAGCCGCGCAGCAGGTGGCTGACGTTGACCAGCAGGTGGCCCTTGGGGTTGCCGTAGTCGGCGTAGATCCCGACGATGCGCGGCGACCACGGACCGCCCGGCGTGGGAATGGTCAGGTGATCGCCGAGCCGCACCTTCAGCCTCCGGGCCAGTTGTTCGCTGAGCATCAGCGCGTCGTCCTTGGCCAGGCGATCCCACGGGTTATCGCCCACGGCCTCCAGCAACGGCCAATGCTGGCGATAGGTCGGGTGATCGATCACGCCAAAGACGTCTGCCGGCCAGCCTTGCAGCTGGATCGACACTTGCCAGTTAGGCAGTACCGCCAATACTTGCGGCTGCTGTTTGAGCCAGGTCTCCAGCTCACGAGATTGAGCCGGGGTTTGCGGATTGACGTAAAGCTCGGCGGTCAGGCGCTGTTCGAGCCAGTTGCTGAAGGTCTGGCGAAAACCGGCGGTCATGCTGCCCGCGCCAATGTTCGCCGCCAGAGCCAACAACAGCGCCATCAAGGCCAGGCTCAGGGCGGGCAGTTGCTGCCGGCAATCGGCGACAAACCATTGGCCGAGCACTGAATGACTGCGCTGCAAGACGAGGTTGAGCACGGCATTAAGCACCACGGGCAGCGCGCATGCGGCGCCAAGCAACAGCGCCGCCATCAATACAAATCCACTGGCCAGGCTGTCGCCCCAGATCAAGGCGCTTAGCGCAATCACCGCCGCCGTCGCCGCCACCCAACCCTGGCGCCGCAACCACCGCGCATGAGCCTGATGCCAGGCTTGCGGATCGGCCAGTGCCAGCAACGGCAAACGCGCCGCGCGCAGCAGACTGTTGGCTCCGGCCAGCAATGCGCCGAGCAAACTCAGGCCGACACCGCTGAACCACCACCAGGGGCTGAGGTTCAACTGCCCCGCCACTTCGGCGCCGTACAAGCCACGCAGGCTGGCGGCAACGTCCGGCAATAATACGCTGGCCAACAGGTAGCCGCTGACCACCCCGGCGAGGCCGCCCATCAGCGCCAGACCACCGAGCTCAACCGCTAGACACGCGATGAGCATTCGCGCACTGACGCCACAGGCGCGCAGGGTTCTGAGCAGTCCCCGGCGTTGTTCCAGTGCCAGACCGATGGCCGCGTGGACGATGAACAGGCCGACCACGAATGACAGAAAACCCAAGGCGTCGAGGTTCAGGTGAAAACTCTCGGTCAGGCGTGCGAGGTTATTTTCCTCGCCGCTGGTCTTGAGCTGGAGTTGATCCTTGAACGTGTCGGGTATCGGAACGCTGAAATCCTTGGGCAACAGCAGACGCGACAGTTGATCCGGCAGACCGAGAATCTGCTGAGCGAAGCCAATGTCCACCAGCAGCACACCGGGGGCCATGTCGGTTTGAATGTGCAGCGGCGGTAATGCGACACCGCTCAAACTTGTCGGCCGTTCACCTTCGCGCAACCCCAAAGTCTCCAACGTCTGCGGTGAGATCCAGGTACTGCCCGGCGCACTGAAGAACTCGACAATCTGCTCGATCGGCAACGCCTGCCCTGCCACCGAGGAACCGGCCGGCAGCGACACCGGCTCGATGCCCATCAGCTGCAAGCGCTGCTCTTCATGCCCCTTGAGGATGACTCGACCTTGCAGCACCGGCGACACCGGCCAACCGGCACGACGCAAGTCGACAAATAACGTCTGAGAAAACGTCCCGCCACCGGGCGCACTGAGGCTGGCCTGCGGTTCGCCGCCGATCAACTGACTGGCCCGGGCATAGCTTTCCCGCGCCTGGCTGTTCAATGCCTGTACGCCGGTGAGCAAACTGGTGGCGAGCCAGAGCCCGGTCAGCACGCTGAAAAACTGCACCGGGTGCTGCCGCCAATGACTGAGCAGCGCCCGTAGCGTCTCGCGAAAAACCCGCACCTCAGCGCTCGTCCGTGCCAGCCAGACGACCACCGTGCAACACCACTTTTTCCGCCAGCCGCGCGGCAACCCGTGGACTGTGAGTGACCATCAACAATGTGGTGGGCGTGTCGTCGAGCAATTCCAGGAGCAGCTTCAGCACCTCGTCGCTGGTGGCTTCATCGAGGCTGCCGGTGGGTTCGTCGGCCAGTAGCAGTTTCGGCTTTGACGCCAGCGCGCGACCCAGCGCAACTCGCTGCTGTTGGCCGCCGGACAGTTGCTCCGGATAGCGTCGCAGTACATCACTCAAGCCCAGGCGCTGCACCAGATGCGCCTGCCAGCGCGGATCATGACGCCCCGCCAACCGAGCCTGAAAGGCCAGATTGTCCTCGACCCGCAGACTGCCGATCAGGTTGAACTGCTGAAACACCAGACCGATTTCGATGCGCCGCCAGTTGGCTAATTGCGCTTCGGTCATTTGCTCCAGCCGATGTTCACCGCTGCGGATGCTGCCTTGGTCGACCTTGTCGAGCCCGGCAATCAGGTGCAGCAAAGTGCTTTTTCCGCTGCCCGACTCGCCCATCAGCGCCAGGCTGCTGCCGGGTTTGAGCGTCAGGTCGACGCCTTGCAGCACAGGCAGCGGACCTTGCGGGGTGGCGTAACTTTTGAAGACGCCTTGGACCTGAAGCATGGGTAAACCCATTTAAGAAGCGTGAAGCAAGGATAGCGGCCTTGCATGGTTTTTGTCCGTTGACCATTGCCGCCCGGCCAGGCCGGAACCCTGTCCGCTGGACCAAACTCGGGTGGAATGGCGCATGAACCTGTCCCAACCTCGGCGACCTGACCTTAGGGCTGCAGAATTGGAATGGCGCATTTCGCTGTGCACCGCTGACTTTGCGCTAGCGGCTCAAGGCCTTGCAGCAAAAGTGGCGAGCCCGGCGTGCCAAGACAGCCATTACGTCTACGCTTGCTGCTGTGCCTGCCACCAAAGTGCCAGCACCCACAAATAAACCGTGGAGGGTGAATATGCCTCGCCAAGTAATAGTCAACGCTGATGATTTCGGGCTCAATGCCTGCGAAAACGCGGTAATCCTGGGAGCTTTCCAAGCCGGGATTATCAGTTCCGCTACCGCCATGGCCAACATGCCAGCCTTCGAAGCAGCGTGCCTCATGGCCCAACACCCATTACTTGAAGGCCGGATCGGGCTGCACTTCAACCTCACCTACGGACGGCCATTGAGCCAATCGATTCTGGGTCGAATCATCTTCTGCGACAGAGCCGGCGTGTTCGACCTCAACCTGCCCCGCCACAAGCTCTGGCTCAGTCGCCCCGATCGTGAGGCCGTGCTCGAAGAGCTGGAAGCGCAATGGCAACATTGCCTGGACAACGGCGTACAACCCAGCCATCTCGACTCCCATCAACAGGTGCACAACATTTGGCCCATCAGCGAAATCGTTTCCCGCTTCGCTGCCCGTCAAGGGGTGCCCGTGCGGCTGGCGCGCAATCTGGGGCAAAACCTGAGCCTGCCCAAACGCGTGTTCAAGGAACTGCTTAATAGGCGTATAAACCGCCTGGCCGGCGCCACCGCCGACTACGTTTGCACCCCGGTTGATCTGCGCAATGCCGCGCTGCCCAGTGATGGGCTCCTGGAAATCGTTGCGCACCCCAATCAGCTCGGCGCCGATTTTGGCGATGCCTATCTCGAGCATGGAGAGTCATTGAGCGCGCTGCTGGAGCAGCGTTTGCCGGGGGTGCAGCGAGTTGCCTACGACGTGTTGGGCAAGTCTTTCACCAAGCGTGCAGAGGCCGTTCTGGAATAAAACCGCGCTATTTTTTGAACGTACTCGACAAGCTTCGCAAGCGCATCAAACAAAAAGGCCTGAGCCGCACATTCAATACACTGTGGAAGCGCTACGTGTTTTTCCATTGGGAACTGTTGTGGATGGAGCGCGACCTGGTCAGCCCGGTACCGCCGCACAAACTGCGGCCCTGTTCCGGCTTGCGCCAAGTGACCATCACCCCGGAAAACGCCACAGCGTTCACCCAGCATTTTGGTGACCGCGTCGGCACCATGGCCGAACTCGCCGCCGAAGGTCACACCGGACACATGTACCTGGACGACGACGGCCATGCGTGTGGGTTCATCTGGGGTAGCACCCGCGACTATCACGACCGTCACTATTACGGCTGCTGGTTCCCGGTCAAACCTGGCGAGTTCTTCGAATTCGGCGGCGAAATGACCCGCGCCTATTTCGGCACCAGCCTGTCGATGGATATTCAAGTCGCCCTGTGGGAAGCGATGCAGGCGCAGGGGTGCAACAAGGTGGTGGTCGTTTGCGAAACCCACAACATCCCGGCCCTCAAACTGCACATCCGTATGGGTTACCACGAACAGGGCCGCGTAACCCACGTCGATGGCCTGTTCGGACGGTGGCGCTACTACCGCGAAACCCGCTACACCGGCTCGCGCCTGGACCCGTTGCGCAAACCGGGCCGCCCGGTGGTGACGAGTGCGGCGCAGGCTTGATTTTCAATTGAGTGCAGCGGCGTCAGTGACGCCGCTTTCGCGAGCAGGCTCGCACACAAAGAATCTTCGACGGACACAAAATCTGTGCCTGATGAAGATCAAAATGTGTGAGCCTGCTCGCGATAAGTCATATGAGTCATATGAGTCATGCTGCCTACACCCCCCTCGGAAAAAACGCATGTAGCCAAGGAACCGCCTGACTGCTCTCTCGTATCCAAATGGATACATTTGAGCCATGAATTATCTCATTCAACAAACTATGATCTTTGAGGCATGGCATGCCTCAATTCGCGACTTGCGGGCAAAATCAGCTATCGCTCGCCGCATTGTCTGCGGGCAATCTGGGCGATATCAAATCCGTTGGTGATGGTGTTTCCGAAATGCGCGTGGACGTAGGTGCCGGCTATCGGGTCTACTTCACCCTGCGAAACAACATTGTCATTGTGTTGTTAGCCGGTGGAGATAAATCTTCGCAAACCGCTGACATCAGGCGGGCGAAAAAATTGGCAAAGGAGGTTTAAACATGAGCCAGACTTTGACTTCATTCGATATGGCGGCGCTGCTGGACAGCGACGAAGCTATCAGCGAGTACCTTTCCCAAGTGCTTGCCGACGGCGACAACGAGGAGTTTCTTCGTGCTATCGGCTACGTGGTAAAAGCACGAGGAATGACACAAATAGCGAAGGACTCAGGTATGGGGCGCGAAAGCCTGTACAAGGCTTTCGCGCCGGGTGCAAAACCTCGTTTTGATACGGTCCTGAAGGTTATTCATGCCCTTGGAATTGATCTCTGCGCTCAGCCAGGTCATTCGGTAAATCACTCGGCTCACTGAGAGTCTTCTGGTTAAATTGCTTGCTTCACCACCAACGTAAAACACATCGGCAATTGCGCCGCCTGCCGCTCATACCGGTCATACAGTTCCTCACGGTTGGAGTGCGGGTATTCCTTGAACTGGCTGATTTGCAAGCCGGCGCCGAGGGCGCCGGTAAAGATGGCGCCCAAGGTGTGGACGAACCAGTAAGACGCGGCGGCCTGTTGTTCGACCTTGCCTTCGTAGACGATCGGCTGGTTCTGCACGAACGGCTCGCTGCGAAAATACGAGCTGTCCGGGCGATACGGATCAGCTGATTCAGGATCGAACATCTCCAGGAACGGGTGGGTTTCGTATATCACCAGCGCACCGCCGGGCTTGAGGGTTTGCGCGACGTGACGCATGAATTCGCCGATGTCCGGCATCCAGTTCAAGACGCCGATGGTGATCAGGGCCACATCAAAACGATTGTGCATCGCGCTCGGCAAATGATGGATGTCCGCCTCGATGAACTCGGGTGCATAAGCCGAGTGCGACGCCAGCTCCCGGGCCTGATCGAGAAACGCGTCAGACTGATCGACGCCCACCACGCTACGGGCACCCAACGCATACAGCGAAAGACTTTCGCGGCCGTTGTTGCAACCCAGTTGCACCACGTCCTTGCCATTAACGCCCACCTGCTCCAGCACGCCGGTCAACGTCGCATCCAGGCAGGAAAAATCCCTCTGACCCACGGCGCTCAAAATCTCGTGCCATTCGCGGGTGTTTTTGTGGTGTCGGGCGGAATCGTTCCACGCCTCGCGGTTGCTGGCGATGGCTGTTTCTTTTGTCGGCATTTCCATTGCACGCTCCAGAACTCGGGTCTTGTTTGACCGGCACGAGTCTAGATCAGCCTGTAAAAAAAACCTGTTGGAAACTTGTAATCCGGGCACGACGAACGCGTGCCCGTACGACAGCTATAGTTAATGGCCTTGGGGAATTGCGCGAAAACCGATGACACAGGTGTTGCCATGAAAAAAACCGATCTGACGCTGCTATTCACTGTTTGCCTGGTTGTTGCAGGCGCCGCCCACGCAGACGACCGCATGACGCCTACCACCGATTACAGCAGTGAATTCAACTATTACGGGGCCGACCAACCCTTCGCCCACCCCGTTCCACCCTCCATGAACATAATACCGCCGGGGTCCTACATCCCGACCTCGCCCCAGGAGTTCATACCGATTTCAAGCGAGCACGTGTTCTACGATTCACGCTTGCCGACGCTCGCCGACGCCTCCGTTCGGGTGTTCATCCGCACGTACGATGCCGAGCATGGCGTGTACGTGAACGAGGAAGTCCTCGACCCGAGTTGCACACTCGAGTGCCTCAGTCGTCAGGGCCCGATGTTGCAGTAAGGCCTACCACTGGCGTTTATCCGGGCGTGCCAGGCCGAGTTTCTCGATCCGGTAGCGCAACATGTCGCGACTCAGGCCCAACAGCCGAGCGGACTTGGTGACGTTCCAGTCGGTCTTGTCGAGCATCTTGCGCACCATGTCGCGCTCGACTTCGGGCAGGTTCATCGACTCGGTGCCGTTGTAGACCGGGCGCGGCTCATGGTGTTGTGGCTCATGCTGATACATCGGCGGGTCATCCACCAGGCTCAGGCAAACGTTTAACTGGTGAACGGCGATGGTATCGCTCTGGGCGAGCAGCACCGTTTGCTCAAGCATGTTTCGTAACTCGCGCACGTTGCCCGGCCAGCTGTAGCTGAGCAGCAGTTCTTCAGCCTGATCGCTGAAATGCAGGTTCGGCTTGCCATAGCGTTTGCCATGGACCGCCAGGAAATGCCGGGCCAACAGCAGAATGTCTTCGCCACGGGCATACAGGCGCGGCACCTTGATGGAAATGATCCGCAGACGGAAGAACAGGTCACGGCGAAACTTGCCCTGCTGGACCATTTGTTCAAGGTTGCAGTTGGTGGCGCTGATCACACGCAGATCGACCTTGCGCTCCTTCACCGAACCGACTCGACGAATGGTCCGGTCTTCCAGCAGCTTCAGCAGTTTGGCTTGCAACAGCAAGTCCATCTCACCGATTTCATCGAGAAACAGCGTACCGCCATCGGCTGCTTCCACCAGGCCGACACGGCGGTCCTTGGCGTCGGTAAAGGCGCCTTTTTCGTGGCCGAACAGTTCCGACTCCACGAGGTTGGAGGGGATCGAAGCGCAGTTGAACTCAATGAACGGGCCTTTGCTGCGTGGGCCGTCGAAGTGCAGCGCCCGAGCCACCAGTTCTTTACCGGTGCCGGTTTCACCTTCTACCAGCACAGGCGGCAGGTCGGTGTTGGCCATGCGTCGCTCGGCGTCGAGCAACTGGGCGATGGTATTTTTCAGGTAGTTCATCGGCCCCGATTCGCCGATCAACGCCTGCACGCCGGACTTCTGCGCCTCACGTTCCTGATAAAACGACAACGTGCGCTCCATGCGATCGGTCGCCAGCGCCTTGTCCAGCAACAGCTTGAGCTCGGGCAACGCCACCGGTTTAGTGACGTAGTGAAACGCGCCCTCCTTCATCGCCACCACGGCATCTTCGACATTGCCATAGCCAGTCATCATGATCACTTTCAGGTCCGGCGCGCTGACGCGCAGCTTCTGGATCAGATCGTGACCACTCATGCCCGGCAACGAGTTGTCGGTCAGCACCACGTCGGGGGCGAACGTACTTAATTGCACCAGTGCATCTTCAGCAGAGTGGCAGACCGTCACCTCGAAGTCTTTGCGCTCCAGATAGGTCTGTATATTCTCGGCGAGGATTTCGTCATCCTCGACCAGCAATATGCTGCGCTCCATATTCCCCTCCCGTTGCCACTCTAAAATTGAGACAGACGCGGGTTCCTTCCTGCTCTTGGCTGGTCAGTTCGACCGAGCCTTCGAAACGCTCCATTATTCGTTTGACCAGGGCCAGGCCTACACCTAACCCTCCTTGTTTGGTGGTGAAAAACGGCTTGAAGACCATCTGTTGCTGCTGCTTGGTCATGCCTTTGCCGGTATCACTGAGAATCATGCGCACTTGGCCGGCGTGTGGCTGTTCGATATCAATCGTCAGGTGGCCGCCCTTGGGCATCGCTTCCAGGGCGTTGGCAAACAAGCTATTGAGTATTTGGGTCAGCAGCACCTGTTGGCTGACGATCGGTGGGCACGTTTTAGGCGTGAAGTGCACCTCCACGTTCGAACGTTTGATCAGCGCCTCGAAAGCACTCAGGGTGTCATCGATGGCCAGCACCAGCTCGACTGTTTCGTAGTCGTCATTCATGGGTCGCAACGACACCAGCAACTCCCGAACCCAGCGTGACATGCGATCGACCTGATGGATGATGTCGCCGATGTTCTTTTGCGCACTCTGGCTGGCGATGTCTTGGGCCCGCTCGGCGCTGGAGCGAATATTGGCCAGCGGATTGCGCAAACTGTGCGCGACCGCCGAGGACATTTCCCCCAGGGCGACAAAGGTTTCATTGGTAATCAATTGTTTTTGCTGACTCTTCAGCAACATTGAGGCCTGGCGCACAATCCAGAACAACCCCAGGTAAATGGCCAGACCGCCCAGCACTGTCGCCAGCCAGACCGCCTTGAAACCGCGCTGGATGCGCTCCACCAGATCCACCGGCTCCTTATAGATCTCGACCATGGCGACCACTTTGCTTTTGTCCGCATTGAACATCGGGATGTAGTTCTCGATGAACAGGTATTCCGGCTCGCGCAGCAGTCTCTGTTCGGGACGCTCATCGTCGATCTCGTGGTAGCTGGTGGACACCGCTTCTTTCATTTCAAATGATTCGTCCAACTCTTTGTCGCCTTCGATGCGCGTGCCGATCAGCTCCGGGTTTGTCGACCAGACCACGGTGCGATCCAGCGCGTACACCGTCGCCAGCAAAATGTCTGGCAGATGCTCCACATGATCGAGAAATTCAGCACGCGCACCAGCGCGGGTTGCCGGGGGCACGTCGGGATAGGCGTTGTCCAGGCGCGGGTCGAGCATTTCGCCCATGGTTCTGTTCGGGCTGATCGTCGCATGACGGATTTCGGCATCACCAATGGCCTGAATGAATTGCGCAGTCAGCATCGAATCGCGTTCGACGCTCTCGATAACGACGAACCGCGTAGAAATATAGCCAAGCCCCGACGCCACTGCAGCGATGATCAAGAAGCTGCCCACGGAAAACCAACGCAGCAGATTGAACTGACTCCGCCGGATCTGGCCCGTTGCTGCCGGCGTGGCCGGCGCCGGTTCTTTTTGTTGTTCCAGTATCGGCATAGGGTTGTCCTGAATGCTCGCATCAAGCCTGTTCAGCCATGTCACCGATCAGTGTAGGTGGCATTGAACACGTCTGTCTCTGAGCCGATGATATTATTTAGCCGCTATTGCGCCTGCACTGCTTGCAACGGTTGCTGGCGATCGGTTTCTTCCTGCAAAAATTCCATAATCGATTGCGCAGATTTCTCATCCAGACGCAGGTTGGGCATCGAGATTTTGTCGTAACGTTCAAACAGATCCATAGCAATCGGGTCTTTCTCCTTCAACATGATGTCCGGTTCGCGAATCCAGCGATTGAGCCAGGCCGGGTCACGTTGGCGGGTCACGCCGATCAGGTCCGGGCCGATGCTGCGCATGCCGATGCCCTGCCCGTCCATCGGCCCCAGGCTGTGGCACGACGCGCAGCGGGTGCGGAACAGTTCTTCGCCATTGCTCGGCGGGCGAATTTCCGGAGCGTTGACGTAACTTTCTCCCGTGCTGGCTTTTTTCCAGTTCTGCAAGGTGTTGGCCAGCTGATCGGCGAGAATCCACGGGTTCTCGAACGGTGAGGCTTTCATCCAGCGACCCGTAGTCTGGTTGCCGACGATCAGGCTCAGGTTGTGGTCCTTGCTGCGTCCGTTGTCGACGCCTTCAATGAACAGCCCGAGTTTCTTGCGCAGCTCGGTGACATCCGCAAATTCCCCGGTGAGGAATTTCCAGCCTGGCCCGACTTGGAAGCGTTGTGCATAGGCCTTGAGTACTTCGGGTGTGTCGCTCAACGGGTCGATGCTGATGGAATAGAAGAAGATGTCCTGGCCAACGCGGTCGCCGAGCAGCTTTTGCACCTGACGCAGGCGCGCGGTTTCCAGTGGGCAGGAGTCGCTGCACGTGGTGAAGATGAAGTTGATCACCACCACCTTGTCCTTGATCAAGTCATCAAAAAAATGCACCTGCTGACCGTCCTGGTCGGTCAGCAGGGTATTGGGGAAGTAGTCGCCGCCCCAAGGTGTCGCCGCCTCCTGCGTCGGCGACAGCACACCTTCATGGGCCAGCAGCACCTGACTGGCCAGCAGACAGCTGACCAGTACCAATATCAGGTGCATGCCCAGGGCGCGGGAGCGCGGCGTTTTCATGTTCATGTTCATGTTCATGTTCATGTTCATTTCGGCTCCCTCGCGGCGTTTCATTGTTTAACCGTCACTTTAGGGCCAACGCCGTCACCGGTTTTGTAGGTTGGCAGTGCGGCGGAACTGACGTAGCGCACACCATCCCAGCTTGGCAGCGGTGTTGGCATCAACTGGAATTGCCCCGGTTTCTCAATGTCCCAACGCAGCAGCATCGAGTTGTCTTCATGCTGAGTGTTGTGACAGTGCTCCATGTAGGTCCCGGCGAATTCGCGGAAGTTGATGGCCATCTCTACGCTGTCCAGACCGTCTTTTTCCGAACCGATGCGGTATACGTCCTTGCGTGCCCATTTTTCCCATTCCGGTGGTGCCTTGCCGCCGCGACTGAGGATAATCCCCTCCTCGAAGTGTACATGCACTGGGTGACTCCAGCCCGTACCGCCGGCCTTAATGTTCCACACCTCCAGGGTGCCGAAACCGGCGGCCCCGGCATCGGTGGGGCCGTTGGCCAGTTGGGTCGCGGCGTTCAAACGACGTGGGTCCATGTGGAAGCCGAAGCCGCCATCGGTCTTGACCGTCCACGGTGCTTCATCGGTGCCGTCGGAACGGCCGAAGGTGAAGGTCCGGTGACGTGCCTGAGCCAGCACCGCCTTGTCGGCCGCATTGTCGCGATGGATCTTCAGCGGGATCATCACAAGGCCTTCGGCTTTACCCGGTTTGGCCGGTTCGTACGCTGCAGGGTCCATGGCCAGGTCCTGACCAGTGTAGGGCTTGACATTGAGTTGCAACACCTTACCCACCGCCGGGTCGCCCTTGTCCCACATCGGCCCTTTGCTGGTTTGCTTGATCACCGCCAGGTATTTTTCGGACAGCACGTCGGCCAGGGAGACGGGTTCTTTCGGGCCTTTGCCGTCGTCGTGGACCAGCAGGTTGACGAAGAAAATCTTGTCCCCTGGTTTAATGCCGTTTTTGGCGAAGTTGACGATGATGTCGAAGCGCTCGGCAATGCCCTGAGTTGGCAGGATTGCATTGTGGTTCTGTTTATCGCCGTCGGCGTCCAGGTCCATGGTGCCGTCGAATGGCACGCTGTGCTCCATGATGTTGCCGTCGTTGGCAATCATGTGGAACGGCACGCGGGCATAAGACACACCCGAGCCTTTTGGCCCCTGAAACTCGCCACTGGTGCCTTTGATTTCACGCACCAGCGCCAGTTTGAAGTAGCGCGACACCGAACCGTTGAGCATGCGGAACCGATAGCTGCGTGCGCGAACATCCAGCGTCGGTTTCCACTGCCAGTTGACCAGCACCTGATCACCGAGGAAGCCGTCGGTGTTGAACGGGTTAAACCACAGCTGACCGCTCTGATCCCATGCCTTGTCGGCGAACACCAGGTTGACGTCGTAGTCGCGGTTACCCCACGGTAAGGCGCTGCCGCTAGGAAAACGCAGGTTGACGCCGTCGTTCACCGACTCGTTGCCACGGTCCAGGGCGCTGTAGTAGTTCATCATCGCCGCGTTGCCCTTGTAGACGTTCTGCGCGGTGAAATCGAGCATGTGGTCGTGGAACCAGTGGGTGCTCATGGTTTCGCGCCAGTCGCCACGGATCTTGATCGTGCCGTTCTCACACGTCTTGCGGCTAGGGCTGACGTCGTTGGTCCACAGGGTTTCACCCGGTGAGCAAGGGAATGCCGCGCGTGGATCATGAGCGTCGGTGTTGATGGTGTCGTAACCGGCCAACTGGATCGGCCAGCGATAGTCGTAATACTGCCCGGGGAAGAAAAACGCGTTGGCATAGCCATCGCTTTCCGCTGGAGCGTGACCGTTGTGTTCGTGGGTACTGATGGTGTGCAAACCAAAACCCATGTTAGCCGCCGGGTCGATCGGCAAGCCGTTGTAGTGGCGCATCAACACCGGTTGACCGTAACGCACCATCAGCAATTTTGGCGGCAGGGTGCCGTCGAAAGTCCAGACCGAGTTGTGGTTCTGCACCGGCATGTTCGGGTGGAAACGCGGATCGACGCCTTTGGAGGTGCCATCCGTGGCCGGCACACCGGCGACGTTGTGATACAGGCCACCAGGGCCAAACTCGCCCACGGCGTAGTGGTGCATCTGTAGGCTGTCACGCCATCCGCTGTTGAGCCTCGCCCCGGTTTGCACGGTTTTGTAGGCCAATTGCGGGTAGAACTCGTTCCAGCGCTGATGCGACCAACCCTTTCCTGGCGGACGACCTTCAGCCGACGAGCCGATATGGCGGTTGAGGAATACTTCGATCTGCGCCTGCCACGGGTTGCGGTCCACCACGTTGGAGAACTGACTGGGGAACGGCGTCAGCCCCGGTTGACGCAGGAAGGCATCGAGTGCCGCGCTCGGTGGCGCACTGCGAGCCGCATTGGTCGGGTCTTGTTGTGGCAACGGGCCAACCGCCGCCGGTGGGAAACCCAAGGGCGCCGCCGGTGTGGTGGGGTCGAGTTTTTCCGGGCCGAACTCTTCAAACAGCACCAACTGCTGAGTGAAGGGTTGAGCGTTATACAACGGGCTCGGTTTGCCATTGGTGGGGTAGTTGTAACTGGTCTGCACCGCTGGCGGCAAGGCGTTCTCTATACGCGTCTCGTCACGGTTGCCTTTGTTGCCATCGGGCAAATCGAAGGCGTCCTGGTTGGCCTCAGGCATGGTCAAAATGGCGTTCAACGCCGCGGGTTCGTCAGCCGGTTCGTCGTAGTACGCCGAAGGGTCGGAGGGTTCAGGCTGTCGCTCGTCATCAATCGGACTGGCACGCAGACTCGCTGTGCCCAGCGTCATCGTCAAAAGGACGCTCAGTGGCGTCAGCAGGCCAATCCACTTGAGGGAATAACGCGCGTTTCTGTCCATCATCAACCGCCTCGAATTTGTGAAGGGGTGATGTGGGATTTGCAAAGACCTCGCCAAATTTGTAACAGATTTATTCAAAAGTATTAACACTTAGCAAAACAATGGCTTATAAACATCAATGTGCCACATCCTGCTAAAACAACTGGGGCCTGACACCCGCTAGCGGGGAAAGTTCATACCCATTGTCAGGGAATTCGTTTAAACGACATACGGACAGTAGTGCCCTCGCCTTCGCGGCTGTCCAGGGTCACCCCACCCCCAAAACGCTCCATGATGCGTTTCACCAGCACCAGCCCGACGCCCAGCCCGCCTTGCTTGGTGGTAAAAAACGGGCGGAACGCCATGCTGCGCTGCTCCTCGTTCATGCCTTTGCCGGTGTCACTGACGATCAAACAAATACCTGTGGGATCGATCGCTTCCAGCGCGAGGGTCAATGTGCCCTCCTTGTCCATGGCCTCCAGGGCATTGGCCATCAAACTGTTGATAATCTGCGTCAGCTGCACCTGTTGGCTCAGCACCATCGGCGTCTCCTTCGGCTCGAATACCACGTGAATCCTGGCCTTGGTGATCTGATGTTCGAAGGCCAGAAGACTGTCATGCAAGCACGCGACCAGGTTCACCGACTCCGCTTCGTCGTTGAGCGGTCGCAAGGATTGCAGTAATTCCCGGACCCATTTCGACATGCGATCGACCTGACCGATGATGTCGTTGATGTTTTTGTGGGCCGGGCCACTGTCGAACTCAAGCGCCAGTTCGGCACTGGAGCGAATGGTCGCCAACGGGTTGCGCAGACTATGGGCAACCGCCGAAGACATCTCTCCGAGGGCGACAAAGGTTTCGTTGGTGATCAGTTGCTTTTGTTGCGTTTCCAACAGAATCGCCGCCCGCCGCACGATCCAGTACAGCCCCAGGTAGATCAACCCTCCCCCAAGGGCAGTGGCCAGCCAGATCATTGCCAGGCCTCGCTCCATGCGGTCGATCAAGTCCTTGGGTTCTTTGTAGATCTCGACCATCGCGGTGACGTTTTCATGGTCGGCATCGAACATCGGTATGTAATTCTCAATGAAGATGTAGTCCGGTGGCGTGATGAATTTCTGCTCCATCTTCCCCTTGTCCAAGTTGTGATAGCTGGCGGACACCGGAGACTTGGAGCCAAACGCGTGATCGAGGTCCTCGTCGGAATGGATCGTGGTGCCCATCAACTCCGGATTGGTCGACCAGATCACCATGCGGTCCGGGGCGTAGATGTTAGCCAGGATCACATCGGGCAAATGTTCGATATGGTCGAGAAACTCACCGCGGGCACTGGCACGGGCCATCGGATCGACGTCGGGAAAATCCTTGTCTTTGCGCGGGTCGAGCAACTCGCCCATGGTCCGCACGTTGGGAATGGACACATGGCGTACCTCGGCTGAAGCGATCGCTTGAATGAACTGCGACGTCAGTAACGCATCGCGCTGCACGCTCTCGGTAATCACAAAACGCGTGGACACTGCGCCCAGCGCCACGGCCACCGTGCCGATCACCGCCATGCTGATCAGCGAAAACCAGCGCAGCAGATTGAACGGTTGTTTGCGCGACCTAAGGCGAATATCACCCTCTTCTTTTTGAAGGGCTGTTGCTTGGATATTCATGGACGTGGTTCCCCGGCTTCCCATATAGGGTTATAGCCCACTGCGCGATGTTTGCCCCGTTTTCGGTGTTGCCCCCCCATCTTTCCCCGCCGACCCCACCGCCCCCATCTGCCCCCAACACTGGGGGCAGTCGCCCGCTTCGGCGCCCGCCACGTTTTAGTCGCAGCAATGCCACAGGCCCTTCATTACGGGCCTGTGCAGACGTTTTTCAAAGTTGGTATGGAAGTTGCCAAAGCCCTGTCAACTGACTCGCCCCCCAAGGAGCAGGTCTTCTGATAGAGGGAATACACATGCACCCTTTACTGTCCAAAACCACGATCGCTCTGGTCGTGACCGCTCTGGCCCAAGGCGCTGCCCAGGCGGCGCTGTTTGCTGTGGACCCTGGACCCTACCTGCCCGCCAACGGTAATTTCGCCGCCTGGTATCAGGATACCCATGGACGCACCCTCGACCTGTGCCTTTCCAAGGCTGTCAGTTCCAGGGTTGCCAGTGCACCGGGCGCCCCGACTTACATGTGCTCGTTGATCCCCGCACCCGGTGTTTTCGACGACACCAAACCGATGGTCTTCCCGACCAACTTCCCCGACGAAGCGTTTTGGGCGACCGGTGAAACCACCATCGTCGATGCGACCAGGGGCATCGACCTGACGTATGTCTCTGCGGTTGAAGCAGCCTTCAGCGGCGGCGACCCCGTGGAAGGCGACCAGATCAGCTTTGCGCGCATCCGCATCCGCGTCGACGTGCCCACTGCCGGGACCTATGTCATCACCCACCCCTACGGCGTCGAAGTGTTCACCGTCGATACCCCCGGGCGGAAGGCGATCAACATGACCCGCGACATCGGCATCGGCGCAGCGAAAACCTATGACGGCGCGCTCAAGGGCGATGTCGGACCGTTCCTGCGCAGCGTCAACGGCCCTTACACCGAGACCAACCCGGTCACCGGTTCCGCCGAACAATTCGTCGGCGACCCGAACCTCAACGAAGCCGTCACCGGTAGCCCGTTCAACACTAACTTCGTGCGCATCGAAGGTCCCAATGGCCTGGACTTGCGCACCAACCTCTTTGCCGTATCCGGCAAGCTGTCCAGCGTGGTCCGGCCAACTCCGGTCATCGCCCAGCGCAGCACTTACTCACGGCATGCTGGCGAAAGCGTACCGGTGGCCCAACAGGACGTCTTCGTCATGGCTCCGCCTCCACCCGCGAGCGTGACCCTGGACAGCAATAACCCGGTACTGAACTTCACCGAAGCGGACTCCACCGGCCACTGGTACGCGCAGTCGCCGAACAATCCGACGTTGCCGAGCACCCTACAAGTGACCGCCGACAACCATCTCGCCATCGCCAGCAGCACCCCGACGATCTTGCCCATGCCCCTGACTGACCTGGTGGTGATTTCCCGGGCCGAGTACAGCTTGAGCAACGGACAAATCACCATCGTCGCCTCGACCAGTGATGAAACCTCGCCACCCGTGCTCACCGCCACCTCGGGTACCGGGGTCGCCATCGGCGCCCTCAGTGGCGACGGCGCAGTGAAAAGCCTCGCCACCGGCATCACACCGATTCCGCCAGCCCAGGTTCGGGTGACGTCATCCAATGGCGGCAGCGATACCGAAGAAGTGGTCATCGTGCAATGAACGCTCACATGCCCAGATCCTCATCAGGAGGCATCATGAACAATTGGCCACGCCTGGCGCTCAACGCCTTGGGACTGACTCTATCGCTGTCCGGCAGTGCTTTCGCGCAACTCGCTGCCGTCGACCCCGGCCCTTACACCTTTGCCTCCGGGAAATTCCCGATCTGGTATCAGGACAACAATCTATTGTCGATGGAATTGTGCCAGTCCCGAGCCGCCAGCTCGCGGGTGGCGGCTTCTGTGCCACCGGCCTACATGTGTACCTTGCTGCCGACCCCGGGAATTTTCGATGACACCCAGCCGATGGTGTTCCCGGATAACTGGCCAGACGAAGCGTTCTGGTTTCTCGCCGAAACCACCATTCCCAATAACGCCGCCGGTTACGGAATGGACGCCTACGTCGCCGGGATTGAGGCTGCATTTGCCGGCGGGAACCCGCTCGACGGTGATCAGATCAGCTTTGCGCGGATCCGTATGCGGATCAACATCCCCGTCGCCGGCACCTACACCATCACCCACCCTTACGGCGTCGAAACGGTCAACGTCACCACCCCCGGCCGTCGTGCGATCAACATCACCAGAGACGTCGGCGTCGGTGCGCCCGGGGTATTCAGCGGCGCGGTCAACGGTGCCATCGGGCCATTCCTGCGCAGCGTCAACGGCCCTTATACGGAAGTGAACCCGGACACCGGCGCCATCGAAACCTTCGTCGGGGATCCAAACCTCACCGAAGCCGTGACCGGTAGCCCCAACAACACCAACTTCGTACGCATCCAGGGGCCCGCCGGGACCATCCAGGCCAACCTTTTCACCCTGTCCGGCAAAGTGCTCGACAGCCGTACGCCAACACCAGTGGAAATTGACCGCGCCACCTATCGCCGCACTCCATCGGGTACAGGCAGCAACACCCGGGTCGAAATCTTTGCCAAATCGGACCTCAGCTCGACGCTATGCTTCCGCGAAAGCATCGCCCTCGTACCCGGCCCACCGCTTTCACCATGTCTGACCAATCTGACAGGCGACAGCAAAGGGCTGTTCTTCGCTCAGCATCAGTTCAATGGCAACGTGCCTCCGGTCGTGGTGGTCACCGCCACCAACCCGACGGGCAGTACCCGCCCTACAGCGGTGTCGCGCAAGCTCTCTGACGTGGTGAAAATCCAGACTGCTCGCTACAACTGGAGCAATCATAGCCTGCTGATCGAAGCCTCCTCTAGCGACGAAGTAGCCGTGCCGGATATGGTCGCTCAGGGCTATGGACGTCTGTCGAAGTCCGGCACCCTGCAACGCCTGACCGTCTCCGACCTGGCCCAGCCACCCGCCACCGTGACGATCAAATCCGCTGCAGGCGGCAGTGACACCGAGCCAGTCGTGGTCGTCGGCAATGCACCGGATACCGGTGAGAACCAGGCGCCGCTTTCCGTCGCCGACACCGGCAGCACCGGCTTCGGCGTGCCGGTCACCCTTAACCTGCTGACCAACGACAGTGACCCGGACGGCAACACGCCACTGAGCATCACGGCGCTGACCCCACCGGCTGCCGGGCAAGGCACCGTGGCATTGAGCGGCACCACAGCGGTGGTCTACACCCCGCCAGCCGTTGTCAACGCGCCGCTGACCGCGACCTTCACTTACAAGGCGCAAGACGTCAAAGGCCTGGCCTCGACCACGCCAGCGACGGTGACCATCACTGTGGCGCCTAACCGGCCACCGACTGCGGTCAACGATGCCGTTTCGACCCTGGGCGTGGCGATTCCCATCAACGTGCTGGCCAACGACACCGATCCGGAAGGCAACGTGCCGCTCAGCGCCGCCATCGTGACCCAACCGGCGGCCGGTCGCGGCACCGTCAGCACTGACGGCACCGTCATCACCTATACCCCACCAGGCACGGTAACCACGGCCTTCACCACCACCTTCACCTACATCGCCCGGGACAGCTTCGGCGCCTCGTCGACGCCGGCGACGGTCACGGTGCAAGTCTCGCCAAGGCCTGCTGCGGAAACCTTCGCGGTGACCACGGCAACGGTGTCGGCTCGCTCCAACAACCGCTTCACCTGGGACTTTGCGGGCACCTCATCGGTGGTCACCGGCAACACCATCACCATCAAGGTGACCACCCCCACCGGGCTGGTAACCCTGGGCACCACCACGGTGCCGGTGACCGGTCGCTGGAGACTGACGGTGAACAACATCACCACGGTGGTCCCATCGGCTAACCCGACCGCCACCATCAGCTCGTCCCAAGGCTCCGTACGCACGGTGTCGGTGGTCTCGAACTGAGCCTTCGCCCCACCCGCCAATCGGGTGGGTGGGGCCGGCCTCATCGCAAAGGACTGAACCATGAAAATCTCGACCGCCACCCTGCTCTGCCTGCTTCTGCTTTGCAGCAGTGCGGGCGTGCGCGCCGATGACTTGATGGAAAACAACGACCTGGGCCCCGGTGGCGACCTGGGAGAGTTACCACCCCCGGTTGGCCAGCACGCGCTGATCGACCAGAACGGCCAGGCCAACATTGCGCTGTTGCAACAGAACGGTCAGTCGTTGCTCGGCACCATCGTCCAGTCGGGCAGTAACCAGGAAGCCTACATCCTGCAACAAGGCAGCGACCTGATGGCAATGATCAACCAGCAGGGTTACGGCAATAACGCCGACATCACCCAAACCGGCAGCCATAACCGCGCGCAGATTTCCCAGAACGGCAATAACAACGACGCCAGCATCGACCAGGCCGGCACGGGGCTTTCCAGCGCCGTGACCCAGTCCGGAAACGGCATGAGCGTCTCGGTCAAACAATATCGCTAAGCACTGCACCACTTTGGAGGTTCCATCATGTTCAGACTGACACCCCTTACCGCTGCGATCCTGGTTATCGTCAGTGCCCAGGCGATGGCCGACGACAGCACGTCCATCCAGAACCAGAATGGCGATGCCAACATCGCCAACGTGAAACAGACCGCGGCCAGTTTCAGCACATCCACTCAGCAGCAAACCGGTACGGGCAACGATGCGGCGACGTTGCAGGACAACGCCAGCAGCACCATCGATCAGACCCAGAACGGTGAGTACAACGCCGCTTACGGTGAGCAACTGTTCGAAAACGGCAGCACCATCACCCAGCAACAGGCCGGCACGCTCAACACCAGCCATGCCAGCCAATCGATTGGCGTCGGCGCCAGCCAGGCACTGCAACAGCAGCAAGGCAACGGCAACTTCTCGCTTGTCTATCAGGACAGTCAGGACGGCACGACCGCCACGACCTTCCAGCAAGGCGACAACAACGAAGCCAACATCGAACAGATCGAACTGGGCGTCGGGAACAACGCGACAGTCTTCCAGTTCGGCAACACCAACTACGGCACCGCCGAACAGGTTTTCCACGTGGGCGGCCAGATCAGCATCAACCAGAGTGGCAACGATAACTATGCCTATGGCGACCAGCGCAATGGCAATGGCGGTACCCTGACCATCAACCAGAATGGTAATGGGAACGGCACCGAAGTCTGGCAAGACAGCCAGCTCAACAGCCAGGCCACCATCACTCAGACCGGAGATACCAACGAAACCGTGGTCGACCAAAGCTTCGGCCAAAGTAACGTGGCGACGGTGCTGCAAGTCCACGACCTCAATGCGATCTATGCCGACCAGTTCGATTCCTTCGGCTCGACCGTTGCGCTTTACCAAGAGGGCACAGGCAACGTGCATTTCACCTACCAAAGCGGCGACGGCCATGTGCTCACCGCCAACTCGGTGGGAGACGGCAACAAGGTCTATGCCAGCAACTGGAAAGGTCCGCAAGCGGGTGGCCAGTTCGGCAGCTCTCAAACTGCAACCGTCAATCAAAACGGTACTGACAACGTCGCCAACTTCACCCAGAACGGCGTCGGCCACGTCATGACCACCAATCAGACCGGCACCGGCAACAAAACCACGGTCAGCCAGGCCGATTCCTACAACGAGCTGTATTTCGACCAGAACGGCAGCGACAACATCCTCATCGCCGACCAGCGTGGCACCACCAACCTGGCGCAAGGCAGCAGCAATGGTTCTGGCAACAGCACCGATTTCAACCAGTCCGGCTCTGACAACCAGGCGTACACCACACAGGTGTATGGCAGCGACAACATGATCACCGTCAAACAGGCGGACACCATGAACGTGGCTTATGTGACCCAGGGCGGCAACGGCAACGTTGCCAGTGTTGATCAAAGCGGCATAACCCAAATGGCCACCGTGCAGCAGTATGGCAATGCCAACCAGGCAACAGTGCTACAGCAATAATCGCGCGGCATAAAAAAACCGCGACCTTTGGGGGAGGGTCGCGGTTTTTTTTGTTTGTCTGGTTCTGCTGAAGATGAGGGGGGCAGTGAAGCCGCCTTCACGCCCTGAGGTCTTCCGTCAACACGATGTAGTTTCCGCCGGATTGGCCATTAAAGGTCATGCAGCAGCACCTGTAAGTAAACTTTCAGGGCGCTTTGGCGCCGTTTATACATCGGGATTCCAGCCCCGGCCGCTGCATTGGCAGCGACCCACAAACGATAGAGATCAGCGCAAACCCGCACAAGCCGGCGGCTTCCGGCGTTGTTGCAGGTAACGACGCCAAGTGATATAGCCGCACACCGCTGCTGCGGACAAATGCTTAAACACAAAAATCAGATCGGCTGGCAAGCCGCCTTCGCAGCGATGCGGCGACCCGACAAGCCAGCTCCTACAGGGAATGATGTACATCTGTTAGAAATTGGTCGGCTGTCAGGTCGCTTTCGCTGGCAAGCCAACTCCTACAGGGAAATGATGTACATCTGCTAGATGTTGGTCGGCTGTCAGGCCGCCTTCGCAGGCAAGGCAGTTCCCACAATAGATCGGCGTACAGCCCTTGCTCCTCACCACTAAACAGGCCGAGCGTTAGCTCGCCTTCAGCTCTTGATCTTGATCCACCCGCCCCTTCGGGAGGCTGAGTGGAGGGCAGTGTCCCCGGATGGATACCGGAGCGAAGGAACGCCGAGCCCAGGCGAGGGGCCGGACGCTCGGGGCGAGCCTTTTTGGTTCCTTTTGTGGCGTTTGACAAAAGGGACTCGCTGTAAGAGCGAAACCATTAGTGGCCGTTACCGCAGAAATGGATATGTACACCTGAAAGAAATTGGTCGGCTGTCAGGCCGCCTTCGCAGCGATGCGGCGACCCGACAAGCCAGCTCTCACCCATCGAGGGGGAGCCAGGTCGGCCCGAAGGCCGCCTCGGTTCACTCTTTCTCACCCTCACCCTCAGGAACAACCTTGTTCTGAGTGAGGTAATGGTCGAGCGTCGCATTGCTATCAGGCGAATTATCCCCCGCCACCTGCCACATATGCCGCTCAATCCCCTGCGCCAGCAAATGCCCGACGGCCGCTTCGATGGCCGACAACACGCACAATTGCGCCGGCTCGTTCGTGGTGTAACCGACTTCTGCCTCCAGCAACTTCTTGAACTCGATAAACTTGAACACCCCGGCACTACGGCTCACCGAGTAGATCGTCTTGCTGGTCATGACGTTGGCCAACACCTGGCCACTGCGCACATCCACTGCCCGCAGGTTGACCGTGACCTGATCCACACGGTACTCCCGGGTCACGTCGATCCCCAGATAGCGCGCCCCTTCCCCGCCGCTGCGCACGTTGGTGTCGTAGGCAATGATCCCGCCTTCAAGCATCATGTTCGCCGCTTGCAACGGAGGTAGCTCCCCCTGGATGTTCACCGGTGTATTGGGCTTTTTCTGCGAAGCGCGAATGATCTTGCGCTCGGTCAGCAGGTTCTGTAGCCCTTCCCGTTCCAGCACCACAAACCAGCCACTGGCCTGCATCGCATCCATCAACATGCTCGCCGCGCCCTGGGTCACGCTGGTAGAAAACGAACTGGCCGGGGTCGGTTTGTATTGACCGGTCTGGTCCCGGAAGCCGTACACCACCGCCATCAACCGCCCCTTGGGTCGTGGCATGTTCAGCAAGTCATAATAGGTCGACGCCCGTGGTGTCAGGGTCGGGGTTTCGCTGTCCTGCTCGGCCGACACTGGCTCGCGCAGACCACAACCTTGCAATGTCGCCAACATCAGCCCTAGCGCTATTATTTTTTTCATATCCCTACTCCCCATCGCCCCAAAAACCCCATTAAGGGTTTAGGCCGTTAACCTGGATTTCCGAAATTTCACCGGTCGCTCGGTCGGTCACTTCAATGGTCAGTGCACCCGAATCGTCGACAACGTTGACAATAAAAGCGTCAGTAGAAAGGCTCCCCGAGTTACCGGAGGAGATGTTGTCCAACACTTGCCCTAGCAAGCGCGATTGAAGCTGACTGGTGAACCGTTCCAGTGCGGAAGTGCCGGCCACGGCGGTGCGGTTGTTCAGGTCCGGGTCGTCATAGTCGTTCTGCGCCTGAGCGTTGTTGAGCAGCCAGGTGCCATTCAACGGGTTGCCACCGAACGAGGGGTTGACGGGCGTATAGACCAGTTCCGTGGCTTGGACCAGGCCCCCACTTCCAAGCCCGAGCAGTAGAATGCCGGTGCGCTGCCAGAACGTTTTTGCTTTCATAGTTCGTCCCTCTCCAGGTCCGTTGTGTCCTGCAACAAGGCCTCCAGCTTGCGCTGGACAATTTGCCCGCGAACCCAATCGGCGGCCTGATAGGCGTCGTCTTTGAGGTCCACGGTGTTCGGCGGCAGGAAGCGTCGATAAACCAGTCGTTGCTGATATTCCACAGTCACCAGGCTGCCCCAGCGTGCCGAAGGTCGTTCGCGTACCACCAGGTTGAAATCCATCGGGCTGGTGGCGCGCAGTCGTTCACTGAACGAGTAGTAAAAGTCGTGGCCAATGTGCGAGATCGTGTCATCGACGATGAAACCGAGCATTTCGTCCTCTTCGGCGGCGCTGGCGAAGGACGCCACACACGCAAGGATCAGGGCCGCGAGCCAGTGCCTGTTCATGGCGATAGCGCCTGAGGCAGTGTCGACTGGCTTTTCGGCGGACCCGACGTGCCGTCAAGGAAGGCCTTCTCGGCCACGAACTGCCAGTCTTTGTAGCTCGCCATGCCGTTGAAGTCCGACCACTGGCTGGGAAAGTCTGTCTGCTTGAGCGGCGTGTCCGTCGAGGGGCTGCTGATACCAGTGATGCGCCCGTCGAAACCGAGCATCAATGTCCATTCCCCGCCGCCAATCGGGTCCGGATATAGCTGGCGCAGATGATGTTTTGGCGATGGAAAACGCTCGTCCTGAAGCAGGTCTGCCAGCTCTTTCGGATACTGGGCCAGGCCTGGCGAACTGCGGTAATAGCTGCGCAGTGCCTGAGCGTATTGGGTGCCGACCCACAGCAACTGACGTTCCCGATCGCGGCGCGAAGCGGTGGCCCACAACTCACCGGCACTGGCCAGGCCCATGCCCATCACCACAATCAGAAACAGCACGCCCAGGTAGGTGAACCCCGCCTCGTCGGCAGGCTTACCACTCGGAATAAAGGCTGCCATCACGCGCCCTCCCTGTGGCTCCACTTTTGATATCGGCCACCCCGCCCGCCACGCCATCCGGTGGCGCGACCAGCACCCAGGTGTCTTTACGCTCGGCAATCGGGTCCATCGGTGCGGTGCGCAAGTAACGCTGCTCGATCAGTTGATCGAGCGAATCGGGGTAACGTCCGGTGTCGCCGTAGTAGTGATCCAGTGCTTCGCGCATGGCCGACAGGCTCTGGCGCAGCGTGGTTTCTTTCGACGTTTCGAGGCTGTTGAAATAGCGTGGCAAGGCGATGGTCATCAGCGTCGCGATGATTGCCATGACCACCATCAGTTCCAACAGGGTAAACCCTTTTTCCCGACGCATATGCTCACCACTCCCGGTACGCGATGCCGTTGAGCCCTTTGCCCCGGGCCTTGGAGTAGACGTCAAAGACGTCTTCACCGTCGCGCGGGTTCTGAGCCGTGCTGTCATATGAGCGCAAGCCCCAGCCACCTTCGTCGTCACGCTTGACCGTCGTCAGTGGGTCATGGGGTACGCGGCGCAAAAAGTAGAACTTGGCGCCCTTGGCGCTGCGCACATCGCGCACGCCCTCCACCAGGACTTGAAGATTGGGTGGATAACCGTTGCTGTTCAGCGACTTCTCGATATAACCGGCGTCAAAGGCGCGTTTGTAGGCGTCAATGGCGTCGCGAACCTGGTACAGCGCCGTGCGCAATTCCTGCTCTTTGCCCCGGCGCACGATGGTCTCGGTCAGCGGCGCGGCCATGCTGGCCAGCAGGCCGATCAGGGCCAGCGTCACGACGACTTCGATCAAGGTAAAACCACGTTGCGAGGCGTTCATGATCAAGGCTTCTCGATGGTCACTTGGGTGGTGGCAGCCAGCGGCCGACCGACGCTCACTTGGGTGGTCATGCCAGCCACCGGCCGACCGCCGCTCACTTGGGTGGTCACGCCAGCCACCGGCCGACCGCCGCTTACTTGGGTGGTCACGCCAGCCACCGGCCGACCGCCGCTCACTTGGGTGGTCACGCCAGCCACCTGCTGTTCGTTGCTCTGAGGCTGAATCGAAGTTTGCATCCCACGATCCGGCGCCTGGACGTGCATGCTGGTTTCAGTTCCGGTCTGGAATTCCATGTCCGAAGGGCTTTGGTATGGCAGGTTGCGCACGATCCGTGGGGTGATCGACAGCACCAGCTCCGATTTGCCGACGGTGTCCTTGTTGCTGCCGAACAACCGGCCAAGGCCTGGAATGTCGCCAAGACCCGGGATCTTGTTACCCGTGCTGCCATGATCGTTACGCACCAGACCGGCCAGGATCTGGGTTTCGCCGTCATGCAGACGCAGTGTGGTCTGGGCGTTGCGGGTATCGACCTGAACCGGAATGGTGCCCTGGCGGGTCGGTTCCAGCGGCGTGGCGTTACTGACCTCCAGAGCGATCTTGATCGCCACTTCGTTATTCAAGTGCACGATCGGTTGCACTTCGAGCTTCAGACCGACATCGAGGTAGGTGACGCTTTCGGTGATCACCGGCCCTTGAGTCGACGGCACCGAGGTCGCACTGATGATCGGCACGCGTTGACCAATGTGGATGCGCGCCTGTTCACGGTTGGTAACACGAATCACCGGGCTGGCCAGGGTGTTGATGTCGTTGTCTTGCGCGTTGATCTTGGCTTGCGGCGACGGCGAAATGGTGATCCGGCTGGAGTCGATGCCTTTGAGTTGATCGAGGATCGTCACAGGCGAGCCGTCGGTGTTGATCACGCCGAAGGTGTTCGGCCATTGCAGGCCGAGGTCGAGAATCCGTTGACGGGCCACTTCCATCACTTCGACTTCCAGCACCACTTCAGGGTTGGACTGATCCTGTGATTGCAGAAGCTTTTCCGCCATGCGGACGGCGTCTTCGGAGTCGCGCATGGTCAAAGTGTTGAGGCGCTCGTCCACAAACACGTCGCGGGTCTTGAGCATGGTTTTGATCATGTTCAGCGCGGTGTTCGCATCGATGCTGGTCAGGTAGAACGTGCGCATCACCAGCTCTTGGTAATCCTTGAGCTTCTGTGGCGAGTCCGGGTAGATCAGCAAGGTGTTTTCGTTCACCACTTTCTGGTGCAGCTGGTTCTGTTGCAGCAGCAGTTGCACGGCGTCCTCGATGCGCACGTCGCGCACGAAGATCGTGGCTTTCATGTCCGGGCGCAGGTCCTTGTCGAATATGAAATTCAACCCGGCCACCTGGGACAGCACTTCGAAAATGGTTTTCAGGTTGGCGTCGCGAAACTCCAGGGTTACCGGACGGTCCAGACGGGTGCGCAGTTGTGGATACGGGACCACGTTGCGACTCTGCACCAGGCGAATGCTGGCTTGCAGTTCCAGAGCGCCGTCATTATTCGGGTCGAGTTCGAGGATCTGTTTGACCTGACGGTCGGCACCGTAGATGTCGCCACGACGCAAGTCGCCACGGGCCAGTTCGAGTTTTTCATCCATGCTGCGCAGGTAGTCGAGTTGGCGCAGCGCATCCTGGGCGCGACGGTTGTTCGGTTCGATGTTGAGTACCCGGCCATACTCCAAGCGCGCCGAGGGGAAATCCCGTTGTGAACGGTCCATATCGGCTTCGGACAGCAAATTTGTCACTGCCAATGCCCGTCCGCTGGTGAGGGCCAGGTGCAGCTCGGTACTGCGAGGGTCTTCGCGCAACCCTTCTTCAATACGCGCCAGGCCGGCTTCGTACTGCCCCGACTCGATCAGCTCGGAGCCTTCCTTGTTCGCGATCTGCGCCGAACTGCACGCGGCCAGCGCTGCAGCGATGCAGACGCTCAACAGCAAACGGGATTGGTTCATTGCTCGCTCCCCACAGACAAAGTCTGGGACAAATGCAGAGGCAAATAGACAAAGCTCAGTTCCACATCGGAAATCCGCTCGATCCGCCAGATGTCGTCGATCACATCCCCTTTGCGTACGACGTATATTTTTTCGCCGCTCTGCAAAAACACTTGCAAGTCGGAATGGTCATCAAGCTTGCCAATAAACTGGAAAGGCATCGGCGGTACGCTGGGGGCCTGGACCACCGGGGTTTGGTTGACGGGTTGTTCGGTGACACTGGCCAGGGTCGGTGCCGGCTTCCAGCTGCGGGCACCGAACAGGTCCCCGGACGGGCTCAGGTCCTTGATCGCTGCCGGTTTGCCTTTGGCAGATACCGCCGGCAGCGCGCCGCCGGTTTTGCCTTTGGCCGGGGTGGTCACGTCAGCAGTCCCCTCACCCTCCTCCGTTTGCTGGAAGTATTGAGGTCCCCAGGCCAGCCCCGCGGCCACGCCGAAGAACGCCACCCAACTCAATACGCGCTTGGTATTCATCATGACCTCGACAGGTAAAGGGTCATGCGGATCCGCCCGGTCAGGTCGGTGTCGGCGATTTTTTTACGCTGGAACTCCATGTCTTCCACGACCACCGCCGGCAATTGGCCAAGCAAGGCGTGCAGGAAGCGCCGCAGTTGCGGATAGCTGCCGCGCACCGGCAGCAGAATCTGGTAGCGGGCCAGGTGCGTCTTGGGGTCGATGCCTAGCGAATACTCACCACGGGACAGGGTGATGCGTTCCTGGGCGGCCAATGCGTAGATCTTGTCGATGGCCACGGTGGCCTGAGGTTGCGCCGGCAATTTGCTGCGGAAGTCGTCGAGCTGACGTTGCGGCACTACCGGGGCAGCGACGCTGCCGTCTTCAACCTTGGCCAGGTACTCGCCGGCTTCACGGGTCTGCTGGCTTAGCTGTTGCAGCGTTTGCCAATCCGGCATCAAGCCGCCCAGGCCATAGACCAGGGCTACCAGCAGCAGCGCCATACCAGCCAGGCCGGGAATCCCCAGACCTTGCAGGTATTCGTGGATGATCAATTTAGGGATTCGCATCGCCGATCTCCCAACTGGCCGACAGGTTGAATTGCACCGGGTGTTCCGGCACGTTGGCGACGATTTCGTGGCTGAGCAACGACACGTCGGACAGCTCGTCGCTGGCTTCCAGGCGTTGGTGGAATTCGAGCATGGCTTCCAGATCCCGCGCCTCGGCGCTGATGCGCACCTGACCTTTGCGAGCATCCGGGGTCAGGGTCAGCAAGGCGACGTTTTCCCGCGGCATGGCTTCGAGCATGGCGAACAAGCGCTCCCAAGGCCGACGCAGTTGCTGGGAGACTTTGCGCATTTCGGCCAGGTTCTGTGCCTGTTCGCGGATTTCGGCGGGGGTCAAGGTGACTTTGCTGCCGGTGTCGCCGGTGAGCGCACGCTGGGCGTGCTGCAAATGGCCTTGCTGTTGCGAGGCCTGTTCGTCGAGGTGCTGCTGGGCGACGAAACACACCAGCGCCAGTACCACGCCACTGCCCAGCAAGCTCCAGCCCAATGGGCCGGAACGGCGACGCGGCTGGAAGTCGAGCATCAGCGGGCGCATGTCAGGCCACCGCCCGAGACATGACGTACAAACTGTCGCGTACGGATGTCTGGTCTTCTTCAAGGGTGCGCAACTGCACACCGGGCACGTCAGGGTGTGAGTCGATGCGCGCCGGGGCATGCAGGTAGAGATTGAACGGCCGTTCGCTGGTGGAGGCCTGCAATTGGCTTTCACGGCCGATCAGTGCGGTCAGAGCGGCATCGCTGTCACTGCTGCCCACCGAACGCACCGCCACCCAACGCCCTTCCCGTGCCAGCAGCAACACACTGCGCACCGGCTCGGCAACCACAAACAGAAAGTCGCCACCGTCAAAGCTCTTGTCGAAGTGGTTGAATGCGGTCATCAGGTACGGCTGCACCGAACGCAAACGCAGGCCGCGACCGCTGACCAGGCTGCGCAGGCGCGTCAGCAAGTCTTGCGGCAGCGCTGTGGCGATCCGGTCGTAACCCGCAGGCTCGGCCGACAGCACGATGCTCCAGGGTTGAGCCGGGACACCGAAAAGGTCTTCGAAGCACAGTTGGGCGAACCCGAGCAATTCGTCGGGGGTGCTGATCGCTTCGCTCCAGGGCACCAGGCAGAAACGGCTGAAGTGCCCGGAAATCACCACACTCAACTCCGCACCGGCATGAGCGTGTTCACCCAGCAAACGGTCGAGGGTTTCGAGGGCGACTGCCCAGGCATGGAAGCCTTCGTCAATAAAGCCGACACTGCCCAGCCACAGGGTTTCGCTGCCCTTGCGCTGGCCCAGGCCGACACCACTGGCGCCGAGGACGGCGACATAACGATCACGAGACAAAAGTGACACGATTGATCTCCTCGAGCGTAGTCCGCCCCTGTTGCACCAGTTCCAGTGCCGACTCGCGCAGCAGGCGCAGGCCGCGTTTGCACGCGTGGGCCTTGATTTTCGAAATGGGTTGGCGCTCTACAATCATTTGCCGCAACTCATCGTCCAGGTGCAGCAGCTCGGCGATCGCACTGCGCCCGCGATAACCGGTACCCCGGCAGTGGCCGCAGCCCTTGCCATGCACAAAGTGGTAGTGCCCGACTTCTTTTGGATCTAGACCCGACGCCTGCAACTCGTCGTCGGTGGGGGTGACCGGTGCACTGCAACTGGCGCAGACCAGACGGATCAAGCGCTGCGCCAGCACTGCGTTGAGGGCCGACACCAGGCTGTAAGGGTCGATTTCCATTTGGGTGAAACGACCGATCACGTCGAACACGTTGTTGGCGTGGATGGTGGTAAACACCAAGTGCCCGGTGAGTGCCGATTGCACGGCAATTTGCGCGGTGTCCGGGTCGCGGATTTCACCGACCATGATCTTGTCCGGGTCATGGCGCAGGATCGAGCGCAAACCACGGGCAAAAGTCAGGCCTTTCTTTTCATTGACCGGGATTTGCAGCACGCCCGGCAGTTGATATTCCACGGGGTCTTCAATGGTGATGATCTTGTCCACGCCGTGGTTGATCTCGGTGATCATCGCGTACAGCGTGGTGGTTTTGCCGCTACCGGTCGGCCCGGTCACCAGCACCATGCCGTAAGGTTCGGCCGCCAGGCGCCGCAACTGGCGCAGGGTTTCCTCTTCGAAGCCCAGCGCCTGCAACTGCACGCCGCTGACCTTGTCGGCCAGGTCCTGTTTGTCGAGGACCCGCAGCACCGCGTCTTCACCGAAAATGCTCGGCATGATCGACACCCGGAAGTCGATCTGCCGGCCGCTGATACCGATCTTGAAGCGACCGTCCTGCGGCACGCGTTTTTCGCCGATGTCCAGTTCGGCCATGACCTTGACCCGGGAGATGACCTGCTCGGCGAATTCGTTGCCCTGGATTTTACTGATGTTGTTCAGCACGCCATCGATCCGGTACTTGATCACCAGGCCGCTGCCGGTGGTGCCCAAGTGGATGTCGCTGGCGTGCATTTTCAAGGCATCGTAGAGGGTCGAGTTGACCAGTTTGACGACGACGCTGGCGTCTTCGCTGATGCTGGTCAGGGACAGGCTTTGCAGGTTGTCGATTTCGACGCCGGTGTCGGATTGGGCGTTGAGCGACTCCACCGCGTGGAAGCTCTCTTCGTGACGCGCCAGGTAGGCTTTCAGGTCGTCGGCATGCACCAGGTACAGCGGAGCACCGTGCAGACAGTCGTCGATCCAGGCCAGGCGCGCCGTTTCAAAGGGGTCGGCAAACACGCCAATGACCGCATCCTCGTGACGCAGCAGGATGAATTCGCGCTTGAGGCATTGGGCCAGGGTGACCCGGTCGAATACCGGGATGGCCTTGAACAGGCTGTCGGTGTCGAGCACCGGATAATGCAGGGTTGTGCCGAGGCACTGGATGAAGGGCATCGGGGCCAGTTCGCACAATACCCCAAGGGCTTCCAGTACCCGTTCGCCGGAACTGGCGGCGCGGGCGCGGGCCTGGGCTAATTGCTCACTGGAAAAACGAGACGGTACGCAGTCCAACAACGCCGGTTCGACGGCAAGGGATAGACGGTCCATGAAATGCTCTCCAACACCCGGGGCTTTAAGCCCTGTCGGCGCGGCGAGTCATTGCGGCGTGTGCCGGAACGTCTTGTCGCGCCAATTACTCCCCGGTGAGCAGTTGTTCGTCGTCTGGCGCCATGGAGGCCGAAGTTTTTTTTCGGCGATCGGCAAGCACCCAACTACCGTCGTACAACTGCAGCGGGAAACTCTCGGTCCTGCTCTGGCGTCGTTCGACGAATCCTTCGGAAGTGCTTACGCCCGTTTTGGGTTCGCGCTTCATCCCTAAAAGGTCACAGACTGCACGGGCCAATTCCGCCAAAGGAAACGGTTTGAACAGGATATGGCTGACTCCCAGTTGCCGGGCCCGCTCACATACTTCAGCGGTTGGGTGCCCGGTAATCAGCACATAGTGGCACTTCCTGTTTTGGCGGACGGCATCAAGCACCTCAAAGCCTTCCATATCGGGCAAGCGGTAATCGAACACCATCACATCGGGTGCAAATCTTTCGACTTCGCCGATAGCCTTCGCACCGTCGTTCGCTACCAGGACTTCCAGCCCTTGCGCCGCCAGATAATCCTGGAGGTTTTGTGCAAGCAGCTTTTCGTCTTCAACAACCAGTATTTTGTTCAACAAGGTCGACTCCTTGTAACCACAGGTCAGATATTCGTGCCTGGGAGTACGCGCCCTAATTAGGCTAATGCACACTTCATGCCAGACTGAGAGCCGGTTTTCGACCGGAACATCTCTTTGATTTTCATGATAAAACTTTTTCGCTCACGATCCCCGTCCCCCAAAAACGGGGAAGCGCCAGGATTTGCAATGATGCTTTCCCCACTATTGGGGGGGCAAGCGTTAATCATCATCAATCCGTTCGATTCGATTGCTTGATCGAAGCTGCGCCAAAACTTGCTGGCGAGCCTGAGTCTGTTCCTGTCGGTCAAGGTACGCCCGTACCATTTCAAGCCCCTGCGTTTCTGTGACATCGGCCGCATCCCAGTGGTTGTTTAGATAAATCAAATGCCAACCCAGTGGCGTGCGCACCGGCTCACTGACGTCACCCGGCGCCAGAGCAAAAGCCGCTGCTTCGAACTCCGGCATCATGCGCCCACGAGGGAAAGTGCCCAGGTCCCCGCCTTCGCTGGCAGTCGCGTCTTCGGAGCCGGCCTGGGCAACGCTGGCAAAGTCTTCGCCCTGGCTAATTTTCACGCGCATTTCTATCAAGCGTAGCCGTGCCGCTTCAACTGTGGCGGCATCGGCCCCCTGGGGCACCTTGATCAGGATGTGCCGGGCCTGGATTTCTTCCGGCCGGCTCAAGTCGGCGCGGTGTTGCTCGTAAAATGCCCTGACCTGTTTTTCATCCGGCTTGCCCACCTGGATCAGGTCAGCAAAGACCTGCTGGGCCGCCAACTCACGGCGGGTGTATTCGGTAAAACTGGCTTCATCGAAACCGGCGTCTTGGAGCCGGCGTGCAAACACGTCGGGCCCGCCGATCGCTTGCCGGGTCTGGGCGACTTGGTTTTGCACGTCGGCATCGCTGATCACCACGCCGCGCTTGACCGCTTCCTGCCACAACAACTCCTTGTCGATCAATGCATCCAGCGCCTTCTGACGCAGTTGCTTGTAGGCCTTGGGGTTACGAATGTTGCCCACAGCCCTGCCCTGATCTTCGAGGAATTCGGCGAAATAGCGCTCCAGGCGAAACTCGGAAATCTCTTCTCCATTGACCCGCGCAGCGGCCGGCCCATTGCTGCAGAACGCCACCGGGGCCCACAGTGTCAGCAGTATCAGCACAGTGTTGAGTTTCATGATCGGCCTCCGGTCAAGGCATGACAGCAATGGGTTTGTAGGGGGCAACCAGGAAAAAGCGCTGGTCGGGCAGGTCTACCGTCACGACATGTGCTCCACTCAAGCCCAGGCGTCGACCCGGGCCAAAGCTGAGCAGCGGGGTCAGCCCTGTATCGAAATCGTGCAGGCCCTCCAGGGCACTGATGAGCTTCTCGCGGCTGGCGTCGCGCCCGGCCTGCTTCATGCCTTCGCTCAACAGTTGCATCGAGCTGAAGGCGCCGACTTGCAGCACCGCGTGCTGAGCGCCAAGCCCCTGTTTTTCGCGCAACTGCGTCAGCGCCAGGCGTCCGGCCAGCGTCCAGTCACTGGGCACGAACGGGTAGGCCAAAAACAACCGACGGGAAAATCCACTGGGCACTTGCAACACCTCACCGGCCACCTGATTCGACGTAGCGAACAGATAAGGCAGCTGCCCCGCCGTTTGCAGACGTTCGGCCAGTCGACTGAAGCCGCTGCCACTGCCCAGGTAAAACACCGACCGCGAGCCCAGCGGCAGTTCGTCTTGTGCCTCGTCGTAGGCTTGCAGACGCACCTGTTTCCAGGCGTTATCTTGCAAGTACTGACCAAGGTTTTGCGCCGCCAGCCGTTGGCTCGGTTCGTTCGGGTAGGTAATCAGCGTCGGCCCCTGGAGCACACGCAAACTGGCCGCGGCGTAGTTGGCCAGGGCGATCAGCTGTTCGCGCAGCCCCGGCAACGGCTCAAAAATTTGCCGACTGGCCTGCGCCGAGCCCTGCAACGAAAGCGGCCCGATCAGCGGAATCCTCGCCTGTTCCAGACGCACCGCCAGGTCCGCGTCCAGCGCCGGTGCCAGCGGTGCGATCAAGGCGAACACCTGTTCTTTCTCGATCAATTGGTCCAGCGCCCACTCGGCGCTGGCGCGGTCCAGGCCAGGATCGAGAATGGTCAGGCGCAATTGCCGACCATGAATGCCACCCGCCGCATTAATCCGCGCCACGCTGCCCTTGAGCACTGCCGCTACGGTGGCGCCCTCGTCGGCCAAGGGTCCCTGACTGGGCAACAACGTACCCAAGCGCAAACTGTCGGCGGTCAAACCGGGGTCGCGGTCCTCGGCCACACGCTTGAGGTAGGCCGTGAGGTTGCGTTGATCTTTCATCGACAGCACGAACCGCGGCATCGCCGGGTCGAGTCGGTTGTTGGCTGAGTCGCGACCTTGTGCAATGGCGCGGGCCAGCGTGCCCTCGGTGTAAGCCGGGTAGTCGCGGCCGTTGATTTGCTCTTGGCCATAGCGGCTGGAAAGGCGCGACCAACTGATGTCCGGGGGACGCACCCCGCCTTCCGGCCGCCCCTGACCGTCAGCGCCATGACAGTTGGCGCACGGCAAGCTACTGGCCGGCAGCAGCATATCGGCGGCGCCGACCCGTGCCATGACCGTTTCACCACTCCCTGACACACCTTCGCGGTACAGGCGTTTGCCTGCACTTTCGCTGGGGTTCAACGCTAACGCATGGGTGGCGAAAGGAATGCCGCCAAGCAGTAGAAGGCCGAAGACGAGGGCGGTTTTCATGGCGCGCACTCAGCGACCGGCCACGGGCATGGTCAGCAACTGCAAGCGCTGAGCAATGGCGGCGGCCGGGGCATCGGGACGGATTTTGCTCCAGCGCTTGTTTGCCACATCACCGACGATCAACTGCGTTGAATGCTGTTCGGGGGTCGGCACAATCTGGCCGATGCGCCCCAGGACAAGGTCCATTTGCGCCTTGTCGCCGGTAAGAAAAAGCCAGTGGGGCCCATCGACGCCCTGCTTCAAGGTATAGGCCTTGAGCACCGCCGGTGTATCACGCAGCGGATCACTGGTAAGGGAGATAAAGGTGATGCCATCCGCCTTGTCGCCCAGCAACTCACGCACTTCCCTGAGCTTGCGGGTGATCAGTGGGCAGGCATCGTTGCAACTGGTGAAAATCACGTTCAGCAGCACCACGCGGTTTTGCAGCGCGTCACTGTAGAAACGCAAGGTCTCGCCGTTCTGGTCCTGCAACGGCGTGTCGGTGAACCAGGTTTGTGCGTCGTGCGTGCCAGTCGCCGGTTGCGCGGCATCCACTGCCGGCGCGGTTTCTTCGTGCCCTTCGTGGGCAAACGCCGTCAAGCTGAACAGGCCAAAGCACATCGACATGAGGGTCAAGGTGAGTGTTCTCATGGCTGTTGCTCCATGGCAATGGCGGTGTGTTTGGCGTGGGCATTGCGCTGGCCGCTGAGTTTCTCGACTTCACGGGTCAGCACCGTCGGGTCGGTGAACCCGTAATAGCGTGTCCAGTGACGGCTGTTGCCGTCGCCGACGAGGATCAATGGCTGATGGTTCTTAAAGTCACCGCTGAACGAGCCGAGACCTTTGAGGGTTTCATTGATCGACTGCGAACTGCCCGTCAGCCAACTCCAGCCCGGGCCTTTCTGGAAGTTGCGGGCGTAGTCGTTCAGGCGTTTGGCGTCGTCGCGCTGCGGGTCGACGCTGATCGACACCAGTTGCACTTCGCCGCCGACCCGCGCACCGAGCTGCTTTTGCACCTTGCCCATGATCGAGGACACTACCGGGCACACCGTGGTGCAACTGGTGTAGATGAAGCTCATGACCACGATTTTGTTGCTTATCAGGTCCTTTTCCAGGCGCACCGGTTTACCGTCCTGGTCCACCAGTGCCACATCGGCGAATTTGACCTGGGCACTTTCGGAACTGGCGCTTTTGGCCGGCATGTCGTGCCCGGCATGCTCATCCGCCGAGTGCGCCAGGGCTTGACCGATACCGGCAGTCAACAGGCAGAACGTCAGCAATCCACGATTTGCGAAACGGTTCATGTCAGTGTCCTCTTCAGTTCGTATTGCCGGGCAGAACCCGCACGCTGGCAAAAGTCTTGTCGTCAAAATTCGCACCCAGCGACGCCGCACGGACGTGCAAGTACCACGCGCCGTTCTGGTCCAGGGTCACCGGAGCTTCATAGATGCCGTTGCCCACGTCGAGGGCGGCGACTTCCTGAACCCGTGAAGTCGGGGCGAGGAAGTAGCGCACCTGCACGTCCTTGACCCCGCTGCGCTGGGCCTTCTGCTTGCCCTCGACAATGCGAAAGCGCACCACGTAAGGACTGCCGATGGCGGTCGTTGCCTTGTCGAGCATGAACTCCACTTTGGGCACGCCAGCGTGCTGGACGAGTTGTTTGTCAGGCTCAACCAATGCTGTGAAGCAATGGATGATGTTCGGTTGATTGAGCAGAAACGCCACGTCGAAACGCCCGGCCGAGGGCAGCTTGATCCGCGCGCTGTACAGCCCCGGTTCGACCTCGCGCAGGCTGCGGTCGATGACCATCGCCGCCCGTGCCACTTGCCCGCGATTGGGGTAGCCGGACATCGGCGCATTCATGCCTTCGGCGTAGAAATAGGTGGTGTTGTCGACCGGATTGACCACGAACACCGCGTTGTCGTCCCGCGACACCGCCAGGCTCGACGCCAGCGGCAGATCACCGGCCAGTCGTGGCGGCTGCGGCCCGGCTTCGAAACCCTGGCTGATCGGCGTGCGACCCTGGCCCAGCGACGACAGGTTGATCATCGTGACTTTGGCCGACGCCAGTCCGCGGACATAGGCATACGCTTTGGTAAACACCACTTGGTACGGCTCGGCCGACACGTCCACTTCATGGATCAGCGAGTCGGTGGCCGCGTCGATCACCGAGGCCTGGTTCTCCAGCGTGTTGAGCACAATGCCGAATCGACCGTCAGCACTGAACCCCATTGGCCCAAGGCCCTGCTTCACCTGGATCACCCGGCGCACCGCCAGGCTGGCGCTGTCGACCACGGTCACGGTGCCGTCCTTACCGTCGGCGACATACACCGCCTGGGACAGCGGCGAGTACGCCACCGACAGCGGGTGCGAGCCGGTCTTGAGTTGTTTGCTCACGGTCAGGCTGGCAATGTCGATGATGCTCAATGTGCCGTCGTCGCGGTTGGTGACGAAGGCAAAGCGGCTGTCCTTGCTGAAGGCAATTTCGTGATGCCCGGCCCCGGTGGCCAGGTGTTTGAGGGTCTTGAGGCTGTGGGTGTCGATCACCGTGACGCCGGACTCGTCGGCTTTCGACGCGTTGTTGCCGACCCACAGCAGACGTTCATCCGGTTGCAGGGCCACACGCACCGGGTTGCTGCCGGCAGTCACCGACTCCAGCAACTTGAACTGCTCGCTGTCGATCACCGCCACTTCCCCGGCCGTCGGCATCGACACAAACACCCGTTTGTTGTCCTTCGGGGTCACCCAATCCATCGGCGGCTGTTTGAGGTTGATCCGTGTCATGGTGCTGGTGATGCCCCCCACCGACACCGACGGGTCGACCACCGAAACGCTGGCATCGCGATTCATCACCAGCAGGAAATAGCTGTTGAGGTCCAGCAACGGCCGCGCGCCAATGCTGGATTTGAGGAACACCCCGACCCGCGACTTGCAGCTTTGCTCGCGGCCCTGAGCCTGGTCGGCGGCGACAGTTTCGGGGTCGAGCCAGGCGCCGGGATTGACGCCCGACAACGGCTGGCCCGAGGCACTGTCGTTAACCCGGAACTGCACGTCGGCGAATTCACCTTCGCGCAGCACACCGTCCTTGGCCAACGGCTTGACTTCAAGCGCCACCGAAATACCGTCACGGGAGAGATTCTGGCTGCTCCAGGTGTCCGGCAGGGCGTCTTTGCTCAGCATATTGGGCGGCGCGGTGCGCCAGACGCCGAGGCAAATCAATGCGACCCCGACTGCCACCACACAACCGCTGATTTTGATGGTCCTGTTCATACCACTTCTCCCCTTACAGATCTGCGCCTGCCTTCGAACACTAATCCTGTGGCGAGGAAGCTTGCTCCCTTGCCACAGATGACTCATCGCTCGTTCTTTCTCTTTACTGGCTGGCGTTTAGGCAAGCCATCCTTCTACGGATTCGGGGCCGGTTCTGGTTCGTTGGTCACCCGCAGCAAGCCCCAAAGCCCTGCGGTATTGCCGTAAGCCGCGTAATCACGGAACAGGTAGTCGCCCGGTATCGCATTGCTGCCCCCGGCGCTCGGGTGCATGAAGCTGAAGTGCGCCGCCGGCAGGATGCTTTCGTGGGCGCCGATGTACATCGACATCGGGTTGTAGCCAAACCGCACCGAACCCACGCCAGGCGTCCACATCGGATAACCGCCGGTGTCGCTCTTCTCCGACTGGAACGGGTTGACCGACCAAACGTGACCGTCAAGCTGGAAGGTCGAACCGCGGCTGCCACCGGTCGGCATCAAGATGTGTGTGCGGAACGGTTGCCCCGGTTTGACATACAGCACCGGCGTCTGCGGATCGCCCCCCACCAGCGCGTTGCTGTAGGCCATGTGCGCGTTGGGCACGTCGCCGTAACCGTAACCGTTGGCGTGACCGAATGGCGCGTCCGGCGCCAGGCCGAAACGGAACCACATCGGCTCGGTCTTGTAGTTGATGGCCATGCTGGAGTTGTCCTGTGGATCGGTCGGCACCCCCTGACCTTCAGCTGCAATGCCTTCCACCGGCCGACCATTGGCCCAGCGAATGTTCAAGGCTTTCTGCCAGACCATCGCGAAGTCGCGGTAGGTGGTTTGCCCAGGTGCGGTGACCGTCGCATTGACTTTGCGCGCGTCCTCAACCCAGGTGGCGCCGACCGGCAGGATGCTCATTGCACCACCCAGGCCTTTTTGTGGCTGCTTGATCACGTCCGCCGGGGTGAAATTCAACCCGCCGAACTCCACCGCCGTGGCGTTGATGTTGTCGACACTGCGGCCCAGTTGCGTGATCGGTTTGCCTTCACGCTCCAGGTGCCCGGCGTAGTACTGATAAGTACGAGTCGGGTACGCACCGCTGCTACCCACGCGCGGTGGCACGGTCTGGATCGGGTTGGCGCCGACGTTGGCGCCGTCGGATTTGGTGATGTCGTACGCCAGCAGTTGCGCGTGCAGGCCAACGTGGCTGGACGGCCGCATGAGGTTGTTGCTGAAGGTGGTCGCGCCCTGGCCGCTGTTGCGATCACGCTTGACCATGCCTTGCATCACCGCCGTCTGGGTCAAGTCCGGCATGACCACTGGCAAGCGGTTTTCCAGAGTGATGTTGATGCAGTCACCTGCCGCTGCACGCAGCACCAGCGGTTCGACAGGTACACCGGGTTTCAGCTTGCCGGTGGCCGGGTCGAGATCGGCTTTGCGCACATACAGAATCGCGGTCGGATCATGCAGCGGCCCACTTTGCCCGCCGATGGTGAAGGTCTCGCCATCTTCAGGATCGGTCACGGTGACCTGAGGAATGTTCACCGTTCTGGAGTTGTAAACCAGAGTGCCACCCGCCGGGTTCAACGGCCCGCCGACGTGCTGGCCGAGCCCCGCCGGATCCGCTATGGACAGGTTCAGCGGATTGCCGAGGATGTCGTTGGCCAGTGCCGCCACCACTTCATAGTTGCGTTGCACGGTAGGCCGAGTGCCGATGCCATTGGGGTTGGCGCTGATTCGCGGGCAAGAGCCATCAAAGGCCACGGTGTTGCGCATGCCGGCCGGTTTCGGGTTGTTCGGCAGTGCGAACAGATCGTTGCGTTGCGCAGTGTAGTTGCGCATCACGCCCCAGATCCCGCTCCAGTAACCTTCCAGGGACGCGTCCATCGAGTACAGATAGTCCCCGGTGGTCGCCGCCGAACTGGACAGCATCGAGACCGGCGCAATGAAGCCCATCTGCTCGGAGATCCCGATCATTTGCGACGCGCGCCAGCCGGAGTTGGAGCTGTTGCCGAAGCCGGAACCGCTTTGCAGCCATTTCACACCGTGCAGGGTCACGTTGTGCTCTTCTTCATGACCGCCGGCATGCACCCGCAGCCGCACATTGTCACCGGTGTAAGTGCGCAGCATCGGGGTGAACGGGTCACCCGGCTCCGCACCGCCACGGTTGATGTGCGGCGGGAACAGCGTGGTGCCGCCGGTGGGGCCGGTGGCGGCAGTGATCAGGTTGGGCGCCAGGTTCATCGCTGGAATCGCACGATCGGTACGGCTTTGCATGGCGTACGAAAGGTCGCCGCCGAGGCCATCGGTCTGCATGCCGCGCTTGCCGTCCGGCCCGACCTTGTTCGGGTCGTACACCCGCAGGGCCAGCGGCTCGTTGCGGTAATTGACCACGAACATGCCCGGATCATCCACAGAGATCGCCTGTGGGCAAGGCCGGCTTGGGCAGCCCGGAACCATCCCGCCCTGAACTTCTACCACGCCCTCCAACAGGTTGCTGGCGTTGTTGCGCACCGGCGGGTTGATCGCGTAGCGGAAGCTGTCAGCGGTGGCCGGGAAGGCTTGCGCATCCGGCACGCCATTGGGGCCGGCGCCGACGTACACACCGGCTTCATATGCGTGCTGGAAGTCGCTGTATTCGAGGAAGAACTCACGGAAGCTGTCGTTCTTGCCGTCGCCGTCCAGGTCACCAGTAGAAATAACCGCTTGCCACGAAGTCGGCCCGCCGTCCTGGCGTGCGCCGCTGTACAACGGCTCGCCGGTTTCGGCGTGGAACCAGGTGGAACCGGCCGGCTCTGCCAGCACCGTGGCGTACAGACCGATCTGCTGGTGCGTCGATGGGCCCAAGTGGTCGTGGGTGAAAATGGTCCCCAGGCCACGGTCGACGCCTTTGCTGTTCACCACCGGATCGACAAACCAGCGCTGCATCGCCGTGCGCGCGCCCACCCAGTCAGCCCGGCCATATTGACCAAAGAATGGATGCGCCTTGGCAACCGGGCAGACCGGCGTGCCGTCACGCGGGTCGGTGCCTTCGCACTGGTTGAATAGACGAATGGCGTGGATGCGCTCTTGCACGGCACCGGGGGAAAGCACGCCGTCTTCATAGTTCCAGCCGTTGGCCGAGCCGTCAGCGGCGGTCAGGTCCCATTTAGGCAGGTGAATGTGCTGGCCGATCACGTCGGTCGGTGTGCGCACCTGATAGTCGTCCATCTCGTAGATGGCCGGCACCAGGTTGGTTTGCTGGTACTGCACGCAGTCAAAGGTGTTCATGCGCATCACCAGAGGCTCTGGCGGACGTTGTTTGGTGATCACCGGCCAGGCGTCTTCCCACAGCGCCAGAATGCGCGCTTGCGGGAAGTGGTAGCCGACCTTGTTGTACACCGCATCAAACTGGATGTTTGCCGCTTTGTAGATGCGTGGACGGTCGGCAGTGAAGGTCGACGAACCGGTGAACGACAGGCCATCGATCCGTTCGCCGCTGTTGAACTCGCCCGTGCCGGCGCTGGCGGTCAGGCGTTTTTGCCGGTCGTCCATGCACGGTTCGTAGTACGGCGCACCCGCCATCGGCAAGGCGCCGTTGGTGCGGAAGTTGCGCGCCACCACTTGATTGCCCGGCAGCACGGCGAAGCTCGCGTGTTCTTTTTTGGCGTGAAAGGCCATGGCCGCCTGTTCGACTTCGGTGCCTTCTTCAGGCATGTAAATCGGTTTGGCCCGGGTCACTTCCTTGGAGAAATCCAGCGAAGTGGTCACGGTGTGCGCCTCACCACCGGATGAGAAACCATCCAGCGAGTGGCGCCCCAAACCGCCATCCCAGCCACCGGACTGCGCCGGGTCGAGGTTGGCCCACAAGGCATTGCCGCTGGTTTTCAGGGATTGCGCCTTGGCGGCGTCGAGCATGTCCAACGGCGGGGTTGGCGGACGTTGGCCGACCGATGTTTCCATGCCGCCGATCCAGAACGGATAGCCAGGGTTTTTCAGGCTGCCGTCGGCATTGCGATTGGCTTCGCTGCGGTCGACCAGGGCCAGGGAGCCGATGGCTTGAGCGCCACCGCTGCCACCGTGATGTTCGCCGTCGTCATCGTCATCGTCATCGTCATCGTCATCGCCATTACCGGCCACCAGGGTTTGGCTGATCTTCGGCACGACTGCCACTTTGCCCGGCATCGGCGCCATGGCTTTGCCCGGCAGCGGCACGACCGCTGGAATTGGCGTGCCTGCAATGATCTCGCCATCAGGCAAGGCCCGTGCGCCCGCCGCCGGTTTACCGCTGCGCAGGGCGTAAGGTTTGCTGTGATAGCCGTCGTTACCTTGTTGGGAGACTTCGAGTTTGGTGCCTTCTTCAAACACGTCGTGCACTCGCCACATGGCCCACATGCCTTGGGCAAAGTGCGGGTAGAAGTGGCAGTGATAGATCGCATCGCCCGCCACGCGGTTGCGGTTGCCCGAACCACCGTTGGCGATTTCGTAGGTGTAACCGGCGCCCGGACCAATGCCCTGGGCGTCTACATAGTCGGAGTTATCGTCGTTGGGGTTGAACAGCCATTGATGGCCATGCAGGTGGAAGATGTGCTGCTCGTGGCCGTTGTGCGTGTTGCGGAATTTGACGAAGTCACCGATGTAGCTGTGGTTGACGTTCGACGGCTCGGATGGATACAGCGCCATGGTCGCCTTGACCCCGACCTGATCGGCGCGTGGCGTTTCCCCCGGACGAATGTTTTCCAGGCCGACGTTGGCCGGTATGTCCACCAGCATCGCCACGTCCCCCACGGTGTGGGAACTGAGGAAGAATTCTTCATAGGCGCAGGACAGGCAATCGTGCATCGGCCCGACGCCCAAACGGTTGGCCACCACTTCGGCGCCCATGCCGCCAGAGCCGTAGTTGATCATGAACGAGTCGCGGGTCGGTTCCAGCACGTGGGCCATCACCGGGTCAGCCCAATACGCAGGGAATGCCTGAGTCGCGGCGGTTTCATCCTGGAACTGCGAAGCGAAATCGCGGAACGGTTCCAGCCGGTTTGGCAGCGCCGGGTTGCGTTTGCCGATGGCTTCCAGCGGATAGGTCGAGGGCGGGAAGCTGCCGTCAGCGTTGCTGCCCATCACGATCGCGTCGCTCTCGCTGGAGATGATTTCATTGCCGTCGACCATGTTGATGATCGGCGTGCCGGCCTTGCCTTCACGGATCCATGGCTCACGCTGCGGGTAGCGCGCCTGGTAATCGACAATTGGCTGGCCGGCCGGAGTACGGCCAGCGCTGGCCAGGCGCATCTCTTCTTCGGTCACGGTGTTGCGATAGGTACGGCCGCCCTTGGGTACCACCACCACTTCGCCGAACAGACCGTTGGCCACGTTGCCCGCATCGCCTTCACCGCCGAAGGTGGCGCCACGGCTGCTGGCGGCAAACGCGCCTTCGCGCTCGGCGTACAAGGTGTAGGAACGGGTGGCGCCAGGCGGAATCAATGTGTTGGCGTTGCGCCCGGTAAAGGAGGCGATGTCGTCAATGCTGTTGACCGCTTGCAGGCCGTTGACCTGAAAGCCGACGTGGCGGTCGGTGACTTGTTCATCAACCTTGAATTCATCGGTATTGCCGACTTCCGCCTCTTCTTCACCCTCGACTTCGGTGCCTTCGTGTTTGCCGGGGTTGGCTTGATACGCCAGCAGGTTTTGCAGGTTGATCGTCAGGCAATCACCGGCGGCCACACGCAGCACCAATGGGCGCGGACGCTTGTCGGGGCGCAGCGAGACTTTGCCCGGCACCGCCGCCCCGCCCCGGGCCAAAGACATATTGTTGTCATCGACCACGTCGCGGCGCAGGGCGAACATCATGCCATTAGCGTTCTGTGCACCCAGGCGGTTGAACATCAGCGGCTGATCCAGCGCCACGACGTTCGCCACCAGATTGCGTTCGCAACGCGCGGCAGCCTCGGCCATCTCGATGCCAAACAGTGGCGCAAAAAACAACAACAGATTAACCAAGTGATGAGCGTGGGGTATGCCGGACATAATCACGGGCCTCGCGATAGGTGCTCACAGGAATAATTCTCGACAAGTGCGGTACAGCAATCCCCATGCCACAAATAATTTTGTTGTTTTTCAGTTAGTTAGATTGAGGACTTGATAAGTCGGGGGGATATCCCCCACTTATTCCCCACTTTTCTGCCGGGGCAATCATTCCCCACTATTGGGGGATGCCTGCACGCCGTTTTCGATTACAACGGCGCATCCACGGCCAGGCCCTGCAAGCGGCGGTACTGGCGCAAAACATCCGGTACGTAACGCTGGGTTTCGGCGAACGGCGGGATCACCCCGCCACGGCTGAGCACCGCTTGCGGCCCGGCGTTGTAGGCCGCCACCGCAAGGGCTATGTCGTTGTCAAACAGGGTCAACAGACGCTTGAGGTATTTCGCCCCGCCCTGGATGTTGGCCTTGGGATCGTAGACATCCTTGACGCCCATCTCCCGCGCGGTGTCGGGCATCAATTGCATCAGCCCGCCAGCGCCCTTGGGGGACGTTGCATCGGCGTTGTAACGGGACTCGGCGCGGATGACCGCATGCAACAGCGCAGCCGGCACTTCATTGGCCGTGGCGGCCGCTGAGACCAGCTCGGCATAGGGTTGCGCGGCGATCATCTGGGGCTGCTGATCGAGGCTGACGAGCGCAGCAGCAGGCTCGTGAATGACCCGTTCATAGATGCGGCCGGGACGGTGAACGTTGGACAGCACGTAGCTGCCCTTGGCGTCCACGGAAACGAATACGTCGGCCTGTGCAACGCTGGTCAGCAGCAGACATCCGAGTAATCCAGTGGTGAGTGTTTTCATTGTTCTACCTCCCCTGGTCGGCCCCGAAAATTGGGGGTATTGCCCCAGTGGCCGATCGTGAATCAGCCATATGCAAGCTCTGCGCCGTAAGCGCGAAGGCCCATGGCACGGGGAGTCCAGAAGGTTGCCCAAAGCTGAGCATGGCAATTGCATAAGCCTTTATTGCGACCCTTCTGCCGATTGTGTGAGGTCATCATGAAACAACGTCTATTTCTTGCCCGGCGTACTCAGCGCGGGTTTACCCTGCTCGAACTGTTGGTGGTGCTGGTGGTGCTGGGGCTGTTGGCCGGTATCGTCGCGCCGAAATATTTCGCCCAACTGGGCCGTTCCGAAGTCAAAGTTGCCAAGGCGCAAATCGAAGGCCTGGGCAAGGCACTGGATTTGTATCGCCTGGAGGTCGGCCATTACCCGTCGACCGAACAGGGCTTGCAGGCGCTGGTCACTGCACCAAGCGACGAAACCCACTGGACCGGTCCTTACTTGCAGAAAAAATTGCCTCAGGACCCATGGGGCCGTAACTACACCTACCGCTATCCCGGCGAAAACGGTGAGTACGATTTACTGTCCATGGGCAAAGACGGGCAGCCCGGCGGCGAAGGCGAGAACGCCGAAGTCACCAGCTGGCAATAACGGGGGAAGACCATGCGCTTTCATCTCAAAGCCGTGGGCAAGGCCGGTGTGGTCTCGATGACCGTCGAGGCCCCCGGCCACAGCGAAGCCCGGCGAATCGTCGAAGACCAGGGTATGCGGGTGGTCAGCCTGCATGCCGAGCGGCATTGGCGTGCCTTGCGTCTTCAAAAGCGGGAAACCTTCAACCTGGTTTTATTCAGCCAGGAACTGACCACATTGCTCAATGCGGGCCTACCGTTGATCGATGCGCTGGAAAGCCTGGCCGAAAAAGAATCCGCGCCACAAGCCCGTAAAACCTTGAGTGAGCTGGTGCGCTTGCTTTATGAGGGCAAATCGTTTTCCCAGGCATTGGGCCAGTTGTCGGCCGTGTTTCCCCCTTTGTATGTGGCGCTGGTGCAGTCCAGCGAGAAGACCGGTGCCGTGGGCGAAGCCCTGGGTCGGTATGTCAGCTATCGCCAGCGCATGGACGAAGTTCGGCAAAAAATCGTCAGCGCTTCGATCTACCCCATGCTGTTGCTGGTGGTGGGCGGTGGCGTGGTGTTGTTTTTGATGGGCTATGTGGTGCCGCGCTTCAGCTTGGTGTTTGAAGGCCTGGGGTCGAACCTGCCTTGGCTGTCACAAGTGTTGATGACCAGCGGCATGTTCCTCCACGCGCATCAGGGCGAATTCTTCGGCGGGCTGCTGGCGATCATCGTCGCCCTCACCTTCCTCCAGCGCCAACCGGCCTTTCGTCGGAGCGTTGACCGTCTGATCGAAAAACTCCCGGCGATCCATCAACGCATCTTCATGTACGAACTGGCGCGCTTTTACCGCTCGCTGGGAATTTTGCTGCAAGGCGGCATTCCCCTTGTCACGGCCATGGGCATGGTGCGTGGCCTGCTCACCGTAGCCTCCCGTACACGTCTGGATGAAGCCTGCGAACGGGTGCGCGAAGGTCAGTCGCTGTCGGCCGCGCTTGAGCTCAATCACCTCGTGACCCCGGTATCCCTGCGTTTGCTACGCGCTGGCGAGCAGTCCGGCAACCTCGGGCAAATGATGGAACGCAGCGCCGACTTCTACGACGAAGAAATCAGTCGCTGGCTCGAATGGTTCGTAAGGCTGTTCGAACCGCTGCTCATGACGTTTATCGGATTGTTGATCGGGGTCATCGTGATCTTGATGTACATGCCGATTTTCGAGCTTGCCTCGAGCATTCACTAAGGCTCTGGAACGGGGCCGAGCGCTGCGAGGCATTTTTATCGACGTTCCAACTGAATAAATCCGAACCCTGGGGTGTTCACCTATTGAATCGAGCAGCAAGTTGCATTGTTCATCAACGTTCCAACCCTGAAGAAGACGGAGAACGACATGCACATCAACAAGCTTTTACTTGCAGTAGCTATTGGCGCGGTCTTGTCGGCGTCCACCGTATTGATACCGGACAGTTTGTCCAGTATGTCGACCGCTCAGGCCAAGGATGGTAGTGGCGGCGGGGGTGGCGGCGGGGGGGGCGGCAGTGGCGGTGGTGGCGGCGGCAATGGCGGTGGCGGCGGCGGCGGCGGAAATGGTGGTGGCGGCGGTGGCAATGGCGGTGGTGGCGGCGGCAATGGTGGTGGTGGCGGCGGAAATGGCGGCGGCGGTGGCGGCAACAGCGGCGGTCACGGCGGAAGCGGCAGTGGCGGCAGTGGCGGCAGTGGCGGCAGTGGCGGCAGTGGCGGCAACAGCGGCAGCGGCGGCAATAGCGGCAATAGCGGCAGCAGCCACAGCGGCAGCGACCATGGCCCGGGCAATGCCGGTAATACAGCCTCCTCCAACTCCGGGCGCAGTGGCACGCACGCCGAACCTGGCGACGATCATGGCGTTCATGCCAACGGCGAAGCAGGCGATGACCATGGTGTTCATCGTTCCGGTGAAGTGTCCCATAACCAAAATGGCGTTCATCGCTCCGGTGAAGTGTCCCATAACCAAAATGGCGTTCATCGCTCCGGTGAAGTGTCCCATAACCAAAATGGCGCTCAGGCCAATGGCGAAATCGGCGACGACCGTGGCGTTCATGCCAACGGCGAAGTCGGCGATGACCGTGGCGTACATGCCAATGGCGAAGTCGGCGATGACAAGAGGAGCTGATAACCGCTAAACACGGGAACCCCAAAAATCTCCTGTGGGAGAGAGCCTGCTCGCGATAGCCATTTGTCATTCAACATTGATGTCGTCTGACACTCCGCCATCGCGAGCAGGCTCGCTTCCACAGGGGCATCTGTGTACGAGGCTTAGCGCACACCCTCTGTCTGATCCAGCCGCTCGCGCAAAAACTCGATCATCGCCTGCACCGGTCGCGAACTCTGACGGTGCTGCGGATACACCGCCGACAACGTCAACGGCTCAGGCCGAAACGCATCCAGCACCGGCACCAGCCTGCCATCCTTCAGCGCTGAACCGACAATAAACGTCGGCAAGTAAGTAATCCCCATCCCGGCAATCGCCGCGTCCTTGAGCAACTCACCGTTGTTGACCCGCATCCTGCCCGTGACATTGACGATCAACGGTTTGCCCTGCCCGTCGAACCGCCATTGCACCTGACGACCGTGGCCATAGGGCAGGCAGTCATGGTTATGCAGGTCTTCGGGTTTGAGCGGCGTACCGCGCTCGGCCAGGTACGTCGGGCTGGCGCAGTACACGCGCTGGATCGACGCGATGCGTCGGGCGATGAGCGTCGAGTCTTCCAGAATGCCGATGCGCAAGGCCAGGTCGTAGCCTTCACCGAGCAAATCCACCGGGCGATCGCTGAGGTCCACTTCCACGGTGACGTCACGATAACGCTGCAAGAACACCGGCAGCAGGCAACCCAAATGCGCCACCGCAAACGACAATGGTGCGCTGATGCGAAGGGTGCCGCGTGGCTCAGTGGTCTGCCCGGCAATACCCTGCTCTACTTGCTCGACCTCACTCAGCAGGCGCAAGGCTGATTCGTAATAACTCTGCCCCAGCGGCGTGACGTCCAGCCGCCGTGTCGAGCGATTGAGCAAGCGCACGCCCAGGCGCTCTTCGAGTTGCATCAAACGCCGGCTGACGAACTGCTTGGACAACCCCAATTGATCAGCCGCCGCGGTGAAGCTACCGGATTCCATGACCTGGCAAAAAATACGCATGTCTTCGAACGGATTCATTGTCATTCTCTGGTTGACAGTCAAACACTTTATAGCCGCTTTTACGCTTATCGACACCCTGTTGATCTTGCGTTCAGCTCGCGACAAAAGCTCATTCGTCAGACAAAAAAATGCCCGCGTATTAGCGGGCATCTTTCATTGCGGCAGGACTTACTTGGCAGTCAGCGCCGAATAGCTGTTCATCAAATTGCGGTAGTTCGGAATGCGCTGCGACAGCAGGTTCGCCAGGCCTTCCATGTCATTACGCCAGTCACCTTGCAGTTCGCAGGCCACCGAGAACCAGTTCACCAGTTGCGCACCGGCCGCCGACATTCGTGCCCAGGCGGCTTGCTGCACGGTTTCGTTGAAGGTGCCCGAGGCGTCGGTGACGACGAACACTTCAAACCCTTCCGCCAGCGCCGACAGTGTCGGGAAGGACACGCACACGTCAGTCACCACACCGGCGATGATCAACTGCTTGCGACCCGTGGCTTTGACGGCTTTGACGAAGTCCTCGTTGTCCCAGGCGTTGATCTGGCCTGGACGCGGGATGTACGGCGCGTCCGGGAACAGCTCCTTGAGCTCTGGCACCATCGGGCCATTCGGGCCGTTTTCGAAGCTGGTGGTGAGGATGGTCGGTAGCTTGAAGAACTTGGCCAGGTCAGCGAGGGCCAGCACGTTGTTCTTGAATTCGTTGGGTGAGAAATCCTGAACCAGTGAGATCAGGCCGGTCTGGTGGTCGACCAACAGGACAACGGCATCGTCTTTGTTCAGGCGTTTGTACGGAACGTTGCTCATGTGAAACTCCTCGGTGGATGTTTGTCGCTCAGGACGTCGGCCAACGCGGCCGGCGCTTTTTTATGTGATCGTCAGAACGCGAAGCACGAGCAGCCAAAAGCGCCCCAGAAACCCGCAAAATCGCTGACCGGGGCGTTCGACAAACGTGCCTTTTCATGGCTGTGTGAATGTACGCCGCAGGGTCCGCTGCAATGGTGAACCTGCGTCTGCATCGGCGAAGTTGGACGCCAGTGGCCCGGCACGTTCACTACCGGCGACCAGTCCGGCAGCACCGGCACACTGGCCGGCCCAAGTTTTTCGAAGTCACCGGCGGCGTACACCACTTTGCCGCCAACCACCGTCAACACCGACTCGATCCACTTGATCGCTTCTTCGTCGACGCTGAAAAAGTCCGCGCTAAGCGCTGCGACGTCCGCCAGTTGGCCGACCTTGATCATGCCTTTCTTGCCCTGCTCGGAAGAGAACCAGGCGCTGCCGTGAGTGAACAGTTCCAGCGCAGTCTGCCGAGACAAGCCCTCGGCGTGCAGTTCAAGCCCACCCACGGTGCGGCCGCTGACCATCCAGTACAGCGAGGTCCATGGATTGTAGCTAGACACTCGCGTGGCGTCGGTGCCAGCGCCAACCGGTACACCTTCGGCCAACATACGCTTGATCGGCGGCGTCGCTTCAGCGGCTTTGGCACCGTAACGCTCGACAAAGTATTCGCCCTGAAACGCCATCCGATCCTGAATCGCAATGCCGCCGCCCAGCGCCCTCACCCGCTCGATGTTCTGCGGGGTGATGGTTTCGGCGTGATCGAAAAACCATGGCAGCCCGTTGAACGGAATGTCACGGTTTACCTTCTCGAACACGTCGAGCATGCGGCTGATCGATTCGTTATAGGTGGCGTGCAAACGGAACGGCCAGCGCTGTTCCACCAAGTGGCGCACCACCGGTTCCAGCTCGTCTTCCATGGTTTTGGGCAGGTCCGGACGCGGTTCAAGGAAATCCTCGAAATCCGCTGCCGAGAACACCAGCATTTCCCCGGCACCGTTGTGCCGCAGGTAATCGTCGCCCTGGTGCAGGGTCACGCTGCTGGTCCAGTTCTTGAAGTCGGTGAGTTCTTCTTTCGGCTTCTGGGTGAACAGGTTGTAGGCGATGCGAATGGTCAGTTGCTGGTCCTTGGCCAGTTGCTCGATCACCTGATAATCGTCCGGGTAATTCTGGAAACCACCGCCAGCATCGATGGCGCTGGTCAGGCCCAGACGATTGAGTTCGCGCATGAATTGACGGGTCGAGTTGACCTGATACTCCAGCGGCAACTTCGGCCCCTTGGCCAGCGTCGAGTACAAAATCATCGCGTTGGGCCGCGCGACCAGCATGCCGGTCGGCTCACCGTTGGCATCACGCACAATCTCGCCACCCGGCGGGTTCGGCGTCGTGCGGTTGTATCCGGCCACGCGCAACGCGGCGCGGTTGAGCAAGGCACGATCGTACAAATGCAGGACAAACACTGGCGTGTCCGGCGCGGCCTGGTTCAATTCTTCGAGGGTCGGCATGCGTTTTTCGGCGAACTGGAATTCGTTCCAGCCACCGACCACCCGCACCCATTGCGGCGTCGGCGTGCGGTCGGCCTGATCCTTGAGCATGCGCAAGGCATCGGCCAGCGACGGTACACCCTCCCAACGCAGTTCGAGGTTGTAATTCAAACCGCCACGTATCAGGTGCAAGTGCGAGTCGTTAAGGCCAGGGATGACGCAGCGGCCCCTGAGGTCGATGATCTGTGTACCCGACCCGCGCAGGGCCATGGCCTCGGCATCGGTGCCGACCGCAACGAAACGACCGTCGCTGATGGCGACGGCACTGGCGAGCGGATTTTCACGGTCAACGGTATGAAATTGGCCATTGAATAGAACCAGATCGGCGTTCATCGCGTTTCCTTGGGCTGAGTGGGAGGAGATAACCAGGGCGCGAACAGGCGCGTCGCCATCGGCATGAACAGGTACACCACCGACACCACGATGGTCAGCGTGATCAGGAACGTCGCGACCACGTAACTGGAGAGGAAGGCATTGAGCTGGAGCAGCGGCCCCCAGATCAGTGGCACCAGCAAGGTGTGCGGCAGAATCACCAACAGCGTCACCACGGCCTGTTTCCAGCGCGGCGGCGGTGGCGACGCGGTGTCGGCTTGCGGCGCGAACCAGAATTCCTTGACCGGGTTAACCTCGGTCTGGTCCCCATCGGCGAGCATCGGCGTGGCTTCGCGGACCAGTTCCAGCCGCTGCGGCGAATCGAGCCATTGCTGCATCGCCTCGGTGGTGCAAAAGCGCAACACGCAGGTGTACATGTCGAGGCCGGCGCTATTACCGTGCATCACGTCGACCCCCAAGTGCCCCTCCTGCTGCCCGGCGATGCTGACAATGTTGCGTAGCCAGGCGGCGTAAGGCACTTCAAATCCCGCCTTCACCCGGTGCTTGATGACCAGGGTCACGACTTCCTCAAAACGATTGGACTCAGGCATACCGTAACGCTCCGGCGAATCGGACATTGAACGCCAGCCGTCCCGGCCCGGCGATGAAAATGCTGGTGAACAGAATCAACAGCAGCCAACCGAACTGCCCTTCTTCGAGACTCCATTGCGCATGCACCACCAACAACGCCACCCACAACACACACAAAATCGGCAGGCACGCCAAACGCACCAGCACCCCGGCGATGATCAGCAACGGGCACAACACCTCGGCGAAAATTGCCAGCATCAGCGTGACGTTCGCGCCCCAGTGGAAAGGGTCTTCGATGATTTGCAGTTGAGCGCTGTAGTTAAGCAGCTTCGGCAAACCGTGCACCCACAAGAGGAACAAACTGCTGCTGACCCGCAAAAAAAGCAGCCCCAGGTCCTGAGCTCGTTCATCCCATTGCAATGTGTCCATGGGCTACCTGCACAAATGAAAAACCACCGGCAGTCAAGCACCGGAACATCATTCGATAGTGCCGGTGTGGAGACGGGAAAAATTGGATGGGTGTGCTCTTTTTGTGAATGAGCGTGGATCCACATAGCTGCGAAGATCCCTGTGGGAGCCGGGCTTGCCCGCGATGGCGGTGATTCAGACAACAGTGATGTTGGCTGACCCACCGCCATCGCGGGCAAGCCCGGCTCCCACAGGGGAATTGGTATGCCAAAGGGTTTTACATTGAGTGATGAATCACTCCTCTTTACTTCATCAATCCCAACTCAGTGCGCCACCAGTTTGATACTCAATAACCCTGGGTCGGATAACAGCCTGAGGTTTATCATTTGCAACGTTTAGCTTTCCGGAAAACGGTACGTCCGGAGATTCCGGGCCACTCGCGACAAACAAAAAACGGCCTGAGATTGTCTTGGCTTTTTTGTTTGCACGCATGTTGATCGTTCCCACTCTTGAGACGTATTCATTTCCTTCGGGCGTGGTAAATGTCGCTCGCGCCTTTCCTTGTGTACCGGAGAAGTCGAACTTGCCATTCATGACGCCAACCCCCTCCACCCTGAATTGGCAGCCTTCATATTTCCCCTCCCCAAATGCATTAATAATCCAGTCGCTATTTTCCAAAAAAACCACTGTGAGTTGAGTTGCCTTAAAGTCAAACTCGGGCGTTTCAAAATGGCAGGATTGTTCAACCGGAGTACTTTTCCTGGAGCTTGATGGGTTTACGATGGACGATGACATGGCGCCTCCAAGGGAATGCGAGTTTTTCTTGATCTTCGACAAAAGGATGTGTCAGCGGGAATGGTGTTAGAGTTTCGCGTATCAATGCACTGTTACAACTGACAGTTTTTTAGAACAAATTGCGATCAGCCATAGCCTGTAGGCAGTCGATGACATACAAACTCACAGGCTCGCTCTCACAGTTGGACTGGGTAAATCTGGCATAGACTGGTCGACTGGGAGGGCGTCATCGCAGGCAAGCCAGCTCCCACAGGGCTCGGTGAATATCTGGCTGGGAGACCGCCGTGTTCAAGCCGGAATCGGCAAAGGCGCGGACATGTATTCGCTGATGCGCGACCGTAACCAGCGCTCCGCCGGGTCATTGTCATGCACCCCGCTCCAGGCCATCGACAATTGCGCCGCATCGATGGGAAACGGTGGATCTTCAGCCCGCAACCCACAGCCCTCTACCAGCGCGCATGCGGCATAGTCCGGCACGGTGGCGATCATTTCGGTGCCAGCGAGCAATGCGCGCAAGCCGCTGAACTGGGGTACTCCCAACACTACTCGTCGACTGCGTCCGAGCTTGGCCAGGTCAAGGTCGATGTTGCCGCTCAGGTCGCCGGAGAACGACACCATGGCGTGGGGCCGTTCGCAGTATTCATCCAGAGTAAGCGTGCCCGGTCGCTTGTCCCCGCGTAGCACTTTGCAGGGAATGTCCCGCAGTTTTTTGCGTTTGGCGTTGGCCGGCAAGTCGGTGGTGTAGCTGACGCCCACGGAGATTTCCCCGGAGGCCAGCAACGCCGGCATCAGCAGGTAGTTGGCTCGACGCACCACGACCACAATCCCCGGTGCCTCTTCTTGCAGTTGCCGCAATAACGGCGGAAACAAACCAAACTCGGCATCGTCCGACAGCCCGATTCGAAACACATCGCAACTGGTCGCCGGATCAAACTCCTTGGCACGGCTGACCGCGCCCGAGATCGTATCCATCGCCGGCTGCAATTCTTTGAGAATCGCCAGCGCTCGCCCGGTCGGCTCCATGCCGCGCCCGTTGCGCAGCAACAGCGGATCATCGAACAAATCGCGCAACCGCCCCAACGCCGCACTTACAGCGGGCTGGCCCATGAACAGTTTTTCCGCGACGCGGGTCAGGTTCTTTTCGAACATCAGGGCCTCGAAAATCACCAGCAGGTTCATGTCGACGCGGCGCAGATCGTTACGGTTCATAGGCACGGTTCCCTTGTGTGATAGCCAGATACGAAACGGTAGGACTTTACTCGATCAGCGGTACGTTGGCCGCACGATTGTAGGGGCCGCATACGACCGGCACCCATTGGAAATGCTTGCCCTCGGCGGCGATGTAGCCGATGTCCGGAAACGGCAAGTGCGCCGGCGGATGACGCAGATTCTGCAAGGACCGCGCCCAAAGAAATTGCAGCAATGTGCTGAGTTAGCGCCTTTTGCGGTGTTGCGCACGGGCGGAATTAACAACGTTTAACTCGCCTGCCAACGCCCCGCGACGAAGAATGAAGCTCACCGACACGGACATTTGTCATGGCTCATTCTCAGCAAAACGCTGCGCTCGCGGCAGTCACTGAATCGCCAAAGAAGACCGCTGGCGGCTTGACCCCCTGGCGCGAAAGCCTGGCGAAACAACTGATCCTGGAACGTCTCGATGAAACCGTCGAGGTCACCGAACTGGCACGGGCCTGCGCCCTCTCGCGCAGTCATTTTTCCCGCGCATTCAAATGCAGCACCGGTCTCTCGCCGCAAGACTGGATTCGTCATCAGCGCATTGCCCGAGCCAAGCAGCTGATCCAGAACACCGACCTGACGCTGACGCAAATCAGTCTCGAATGCGGTTTCTGCGATCAGGCACACTTTTGCCACATCTTCACCCGCAGCGAAGGCATCAATCCGTTTGCCTGGCGCTGCCGTACAGTGCGCTCACAACCCCATCGCCACACCTCCACCACGCAAGTTCACGAACAATAAAGCCCGACGCTGCACGCCTCGCAGCTGTCGAGCTTGCGAGGCAGCATCGTGGCACGTCAACCCTTGAGGAACGCCAGCAAATCAGCGTTCAGTTGATCCTTGTGGGTATCCGTCAAGCCATGGGGAGCGCCCGGGTAGACCTTGAGCGTGGAGCCTTTGACCAATCCTGCCGAGGCGATGCCCGCCGCTTCGATCGGCACCACCTGATCGGCGTCGCCATGCACCACCAGGGTGGGAATGTCGAACTTCTTCAGGTCTTCGGTGAAGTCGGTTTCGGAGAAGGCCTTGATGCAGTCGTAGGCGTTTTTGTGGCCGGCGGCCATACCTTGCACCCAGAACCAGTCGATCATGCCTTGTGACGGTTTGGCGTCCGGTTTGTTAAAACCGAAGAACGGCCCGCTAGCGAGGTCGATGTACAGCTGCGAGCGGTCGACCAGTGATGCCTGGCGAATGCCATCGAACACCTCGATGGGCAGACCACCGGGGTTGGCTTCGGTCTTGAGCATCAGCGGCGGCACCGCAGAGATCAGCCCGGCCTTGGCCACACGGCCAGTGCCGTGGCGACCGATGTAGCGCGCCACTTCACCGCCGCCGGTGGAGAAGCCGAACAACACGGCGTTTTGCAGGTCCAGCAACTCGATCAACTGCGCCAGGTCATCGGCGTAGGTGTCCATGTCATTGCCGGTCCACGGCTGGCTGGAGCGCCCGTGACCACGACGGTCATGTGCGATGACACGGTAGCCTTTAGAGGCCAGGAACATCATCTGCGACTCCCAGCTGTCGGCATTCAACGGCCAGCCATGGCTGAAGACGATGGGCTGACCGGTGCCCCAGTCCTTGTAGTAAATCTCGGTGCCGTCTCGGGTGGTGAACGTACTCATGCGATATCTCCTTAGCGAGGGTTGGGGTGAATCAAAGCGGTGAGTGGATCATGCGTTCGGCCAGCCGGGCCACCCGCTCGCCCAGATGCGCAGCGGTGCAGCGGTCTTCGGGCGGCGGGGCCAGTTCGGGAGGTTGCTCGACATTTGACTGGGACATGGCACCCAGCGAGCTGCCCAGGCGATTCATCTGCCCATCGAACACGCCGGTGCCGGAGCGCGCCGGCAGCACGTCCAGACCAACCCAGATCATTGAGTGTTGGGCGGCGAACACTGCCATCTGCAACAAGGTGTTGAGCTTGTCGCCGCACAGGCTGCCGGAGTTGGTGAACCCGGCCGCCAACTTGTCGCGCCAGGGTTGGGCCAGGTAAAACGCCGCGGAGGCTTCCATGAATCCTTTGAAGGGTGCCGAGGCGCTGCCCATGTAGGTCGGCGCGCCAAAGATGATGGCGTCGGCGCGGTGCAATCGGTCCCAGTGGTCTTCCACTTCTTCGACAGCAATCAATTGGCAGGTGCTGCCCAAGTGCCGTTCCACCCCTTGGGCGACGGCCTGCGCCATGATCCGGGTGTGCCCGTAGCCGCTGTGATAGACCACCACCACGTTGCTCATTCCGGTGTCCTCATGACAATGAATCCCTGCTTGACTGCAATCCCACAGGAATCGCACTACGATTAACCGGTGGACGTTGAAGAACAGAGTTTTGGGCGTAAACCGGACGCAGGACGAGTTAAACGTTGTTAATTTTCCATGGCGCGCCAAAAACCCTGACGCTGCTTTTGCTACCGTAAACACGGCACCTGCTGCGGGTGCAGGGCACCGGCAGTCGTAGCGCGCCCCAAAAGTCACCCGAACCCGCGTTGCGTTGACGGAAAAACCTGAGGAATATGCTCGAAACCCGCGTCCTTGACGGATGCAAGCTGGAGTGACCCGTTGACCCTTTCCCCCGAGCAGGCTGTGCATTTCGGCCCCTACCGGATCTACCCCGGACAACGCCTGGTAATGGAGGCTGACCAGCCCCTGCGCCTTGGCCGACGTGCCATGGACATTCTGTTGATCCTGCTGGAGCACGCCGGCCAGGTGGTCAGCAAACAGCAACTGATCGCGGCGGTCTGGCCCAAAAGCGTGGTGGAGGACATCAACCTGCGGGTGCACATGGCGGCACTGCGCAAAGCCCTCGGCGATGGCCAGGCCGGCCAGCGCTACATCGTCACCGTGGCGCAGCGGGGCTATAGCTTTGTTGCGCCCTATTCGCTGGAACTGATCGACCAACACCCCGACACCGAAGCGCCGGTGCCCAACGGCCATAACCTGCCCGTACGCCGCACTCGCCTGATCGGTCGCCAGTCCCTGGTCGACACGCTGGTGACGCAACTGGCACGCCAGCGTTTCATCACCCTCGTCGGCCCCGGCGGCATTGGCAAGACCACCGTGGCTCTGCGCGTTGCCGAACAACTGATCGGGTACTACCGGGACGGCATTCGCCTGCTGGACCTCGCACCGATCAACGACCCGCTGATGGTCACCACGCATTTGGCGACGTTGCTGGAGTTGTCCCTGTACGACGGCGAACCCGTGAGCGAAATCGCCACCTTCCTGCGCGACCGGCAGATGCTGCTGGTGATCGACAATTGCGAGCACCTGCTCGACGCCATTGCCCTGCTCTGCGAAGGACTCCTGCGGGGCGCGCCGCAGGTGCACATTCTGGCCACCAGTCGCGAGAGCCTGCGGGCCGAAGGGGAATTCGTTCAGCGCCTTGAATCGCTGGATTGTCCACCGCCCATCGCCGTGCTGGACCGCGCTCAGGCCATGACGTTTTCGGCGCTGCAATTGTTTGTGGAGCGGGCGATGGCCAGCCACGACAACTTTGAATTGAGCGACGGCGAGCTGCCACTGTTGATCGACATCTGCCACCGTCTGGACGGGATTCCATTGGCCATCGAACTGGCCGCCGCGCAAGTCGGCAGCTTTGGTTTGGGTGGACTGCTGGAACAGCTGCAAGGCAGTTTTCGCCTGCTTACCCAAGGGTGTCAGCCGGCGTTGGGCCGGCACCAGACCCTTCGTGCCACGCTCGACTGGAGCTTCGAACTGCTGACGGCCTGCGAGCAAACCTGCCTGCGCCGATTGGGCGTGTTCAGGGGCGGATTCACCCTGGAGTCGGCCGCCGCGGTGATCGTCGGTGAACACTTCGACCCCGACAAGGTGTTTGGCGCAATCACCCAACTGGTGGCCAAGTCGTTGCTCAATGTGGAAGTGGGCGATGAAGAAGTGTTCTACCGCCTGCTCGACACCACACGCAGCTATGCTCTGGAGAAACTCGACCAGAGCACCGACCTGGCGGACACGCAAATCCGCCATGCCGAACATTGCCTGGCCTTGATGCATCAGGCCCAGGCCGACTGGGAGCGCATCCCCACCGGTCTGTGGATCGAGCGTTACGCCCGTGGCCTGGAAGATATTCGCGCGGCGCTCGATTGGGGCTTGAACGGACACGGGTCGCAAGTACTGGCGATCCGCCTGGCCGCAACGTCCACGCCGCTGTGGCAGGAACTGTCGCTGCTCAAGGAGCACGGCGTGTATGTGTGCAAGGCCCTGACGTTGCTCGACGCGACGCCCGAGCCCTGCCTTCATCTGAAAATGGCCCTCAAGCTCGCCCTCGGCAGCTCCTTTTACCACACCCAGGGCGGCACACCGGAAACCATCGAAGCCTTCGTCAGCGCCAGAAACCTGGCCAGACAGTGCAGTGACGTGGCCGGTCAGCAGCGGGCGGTGTCCGGGCACATGGCGGTCAACCTCAGTTGCGGCAACTATCAAATGGCGCTGGAACAGAGCCAGCAATTCGACCGGTTGGGCGCACAAGACGATGCCGTGCTGTCGCTGAGTATTCACCGCTTACGGGTGCTGGCCCTGCACTTTGCCGGGGATCAGGAACAAGCGGGGGCGGATGCTGAACAAGTGATCCAACGCATGGCCCAGAGCGGCCACCTCAACCGCTTCACCCACGGTTTTGGCGTGCAATACGATCAGAGCGTGGCCGCCCTGACGATTCTGGCGCGCATCCTGTGGTTACGGGGCCAACCGGAGCAGGCCTGGCGCACCGCGCGGCAGGCGCTGGACATCGCGATTCAGATCAACCATGGCACCTCCATTTGCTACACCCTGGCCCTGGCCGGCTGCCTGATCGCCCATTACAACGGCGACACCCGCAGCGCGCGCGAGCTGCTGCGCCTGCTGCTGGAGCAAGCGCAAAAACACTCGGTGTTGCTGTTCTATACGTGGGCGCGCCATTACGCGCAGGTGATCGACCCGGCGCAAGCGCATTTGCCGCCCTCACCGAGTACCGGATTGATCAAGGACATCATGGTCACGCTGGACAGCGATTTCGTCGATGACGCCTTGTTGCATCGAGCGGATACCGGCACCGCAGGCTGGAGCACGGCAGAAATCCTGCGGGCCAGGGCGAACACGCTGCTGGCAAAGGATTGCCCGCTGCAAACCGAGGCGGCCGAGGCCGTACTGATCAGGGCGCTGAACGTGGCCAGAACCCAAGGAGCCCTCACCTGGGAACTGCGCAGCGCCACCTCACTGGCAAAACTTTGGCAGCGTCAGGGCCGCTATCAGCAAGCCCATGAGTTGCTGGCGCCGATCTACCAGCGGTTCACGGAAGGCTTTGCCACACCGGACCTGATGAAAGTGCGTCGGTTACTCGACGAATTGCAGCGCCACCTGCCCGGCTGATGTAGCGGGCATAACGACTTTCAAAGTCGCGTACCTCGCCACTGTGTTCGAGTAACGTCAGAGCGTATGTGCGGGTGGTGTTGAGGAAACGGTATCGGGTCACGCCACTACCCTGCTCCATCGACAACAGTGATTTGAGCGCCAGGTGTTCCACCGCTTCCATCACGCGGCCAGGCAGCAGTACCGCGCAACTGATCACGTCGATGGCGGCGTCCGGGGTGAAGGCCATTTTGAACACGGCCAAGCGCTGCAAAACCGTTTGCTCTAGCGGGCTCAGCCGTTCATAGCTCCAGTCCAGCGCGGCTTTCAAGGTTTGATGCCGGGGGACAGCGGTGCGCCGGCCTTGGGTCAGCAGTTGAAAACAGTTATCGAGCTGGGCTTGCAACCCCACCAGCGCCAACGCGTCAATTTGCGCGGCCGCCAACTCAATCGCCAATGGCAAACCATCGAGTCTGCGGCAGATTTCACCCACAACCTTGAGGTCTTGTTCGCGCAGGGCAAAGCCTTGTTGACGGGCACGGGCACGACTGACGAACAGTTGCACGGCCGAATAGCCCATGACTTGCGCGACACTTTGCAGTTCGCAGATGGGCGGTACTGCCAGTGGCGGTAAACGCACGAGCGTTTCCCCCGCAGCCAGCAGCGGTTCGCGGCTGGTGGCCAGAATCGACAAGCGAGGTGCCGCGATCAGCAGGCTTTCGACCAATGTCCGGCAGCGCTCAAGCAGGTGCTCGCAATTGTCGAGCACCAGTAATGCGTGGCGTTGCGCCCACACCTCAAGGGGAGGCCCAACATCCAGTTCGAGGGTGCGCGTCAGGTGGTCAAGCACTTGCGCGGGATCATCAATCGCCCCCAGATCAACCTGCCAGACACCATCCTGATAGTGTTGCAACAACAGTTCAGCCACGCGCAACGCCACCGTGGTCTTTCCAATGCCCCCGGGACCGACCAGCGTCATCAGACGCCGCACCGGCAATTGCCGGACCAGACTGCCGACAATCGAGTCACGGCCGGTCACCGGCGTGAGTCGTGCAGGCAGGTTGTGCTGCGCTTTTTGAACCGTCTGGATCGACACAGGCTCGCCCGCCGGCACGTGCTGTACCGGGGCAACAAAGCTATACCCGCGTTGTGGAATGTTGACGATGAAGCGCTGACCGTTCTGCCCATCACCTAAGGCGCGGCGTAACGCGGCGATGTGTACACGCAGGTTGATTTCTTCGACCACCGACGTTGGCCAGACCTGGGCAATCAATTCGTCCTTGCTGACCACCGTCCCTGCACGTTCGACCAACACCTGCAATATGTCCAGTGCCCGCCCGCCCATACGCAGTGGCCGATCACCTTCCAGGATCAGCCGTTGCCGCTGGTGAAACGCATAGGGACCGAAATGCAGCACCGCTTCGCTATGAAAATCTGTGAGGCTGTTCATGCACGTTCGCGTGCTGAAAACCTGGTCCGGCGCAAAGTGCCATTAACCCCCATCGCACTCGCCATCCAAGCTCCCGCACCTCCATTGCAAAGAGTTCAGAGGTATCTTGGCAGACCTCAGTGACGGTTCAACGGCCACGAAGGGAGCGTGCCGGCCATCACGGTGCGTGCAACGGACACAACGCGCTAGCTGAACTGTTCACGGTATTGGCTGGGTGTCAGGCCGAGCTTTTCGCTGAACAGAAAACGCATGTGCCGCACACTGCCGAAGCCACTTTTGAAGGCGACAGTCTTGAGCGGCACCTCACTGGTTTCCAGCAGGCTCCTGGCGCGATCGATGCGTGCGTTTTGCAAAAACTCCATGGGCGTCATGTTCACTTCCCGGGCAAAAACCCGGGTGAAATGGCGCGTGCTCATGTTTGCCAGGCTGGCCATGCGTTCGATACTAAACGCTTCGTCCAGATTTTCGAGCAAATGGTTTTGCAGTCGGGTGATCGGTGTTTCATGGGGAGCGACCGCGGCCATCAACGGGCTGAACTGCGCCTGCCCGCCTTGGCGTTTCATCACCACCAGCAGCACTTTGGCCACGTCCTGCGCGACTTTTTTGCCATGGTCCTCGGCGATCACCGCCAGCGCCAGGTCGATACCCGCGGTCACCCCGCCGGAGGTAATGAGATTGCGGTCCTGCACATAAATCTGATCGGTCTGCACCGTGGCCTTGGGAAAGCCTTTGATCAGCCGTTCGGTGTAATGCCAGTGAGTGGTCACGCGATAACCATCGAGCAAACCGGCGTGCCCCAACAAAAAGGCGCCGGTGCAGATCGAACCATAGCGTCCGGCACGATTCACCGCGCCCTTGAGCCAGCCGAGCAGCGGCGGATATTTCTCGTTATAGGCACCGGGGCCGCCCGGCACCAGCAGCAGATCGTAACCTTCAATCGCCTGATCAATGTGTAGATCGGCCTGAACCTTGACGCCATTGGACGCACGCAATGCGCCAGCCTCGGTGCCGATGGTCGTCAGCTCGTAGCGATCCGCCGCGGGCAGGTATCGGTTGGCGATGGAAAACACCTCCATGGGACCCGCCATGTCGAGCAGGAGAAAGTCCGGAAACAACACCATAGCGACGGTTTTCATGGGTTAAAAATCACTGAAGTCAAAGGAAGATCCATCGGCTGAACACCAATCCTGTGGGAGCGAGCCTGGCGATAAGGGTGCTGTGCATTATGGCCAATCGTGGCGTCAACGTCGGATATGAATACGTGATCGTCCGCACACAACTGTCAACTTGAGCGAGACAGTGTTTCAATTTCCATCTACTTATTGCACCAACCAGTAACCATTAACCTTCTCCTCACTCGGACGAATCAACGTCCCAACAGGAGCTTTCATCATGCTGACCCTTCGCAAAGCCTCGGATCGCGGCGCGGCCAATCACGGTTGGTTGAAGTCGTTCCATACCTTTTCTTTCGCCAACTACCGCAACCCGAAAGAGCAGGGTTTTTCTGACCTGTTGGTGATCAACGATGACCGCGTAGCGGCCGGTAAAGGTTTCGGCCAGCACCCGCACCGCGACATGGAGATATTCTCCTACGTGCTCGACGGTGCGCTTGAACACAAGGACACGCTGGGCACCGGTTCGGTGATCCGCCCTGGCGATGTGCAGTTGATGAGCGCCGGCAGTGGCGTGGCCCATAGCGAGTACAACCACTCGGCGACACGGCCCGTGCACTTCCTGCAAATCTGGATCGTGCCGGAAGTGAGCGGCGCCAAACCGCGCTATCAGCAAGAGCATTTCAGCACGCAAAAGAAACGCGGTCGTCTGCAACTGATCATCTCCCCCGATGGGGACAAGGGTTCGCTGAAGGTGCGCCAGGATGCACGGGTGTACGCCGCGCTGATCGACGGCAAGGAAAGCGCTGCGCTGGAACTGGCCGCAAATCGTTATGCCTATGTGCACGTGGCGCGTGGCAGTGTCGAACTCAATGGTGTGCAGTTGCAGGAAGGCGATGGCGTGCGGGTTCGCGATGAGCAGGTGCTGACGTTGAGCAACGGTGTGGATGCCGAAGTGCTGGTGTTCGACCTGCGCCCGCAAGAACTGCCTGAAATGCCATAAGATCAAGAGCTCGCAGCCTCGTTTCACTCGACAGCTCCTACAGGGTTTTGCGTACACCTGTCGGAGCTGCGTTTTTTTGCCTTCACTCACCCGTGCCGGAAAACCCCGCGACAATTTCATCAATCACCGCCCGCACCCGCGCGGTGTGCCGCAAGTCGGCATGGGTCACCAGCCAGACGTCATAGGGCAGCGGTCGCGTGCGTTCCGGCCAGAGCCTGACCAGCCCGTCCCTCTCCCCCATGTACAACGGAATTTCCCCCACCCCAAGCCCGCCGCAATGGATCGACGCACCAACAAGCTGGAGCTCAGGCTCGACACAATCCGCCCGCGAGTCAACGGTTCCGACACCCGCGTCATGTCCTTTTGGCTTTGCAGGTACGGCTGATACACCACCAGATCATGCCCCTCAAACGCCGAACCCGGCGCCGGTACGCCGTGGGCGTCCACATACGCCTGGGACGCAAAAAGACCCACCGGCCAGCGGGCGATTCGTCGCGCGATCAGGTCCGGGTTATCCGGCCGCGTCCGTTGCTGAGCCTTGGCTTGCAGCAGACCTGGTTCGGCCTTGGCCTGTTGTCCTTGATTCTGACCGCCACCAATTGGCTCGGTTGGCCGTCAGAGACACACCACGCCGCCGTCGCGCCAGCCATCGCCGAATCTAAGACAGCCACTGACCCACGGGTTTACCTGCTGTTCGCTCAATACGCGTCATGGCCGCCGGGCTGGTGCCCGCGATGGTGTTCCTGGTGGATTACGTGGCCCGTGGGCTCGGTGCCGGACCGCACGTCGGCGCGCTGATTTAGGTGATGTATAGCCTTGGCGCGATCATCGGGCCGGTGAGTTATGGCTTTCTCGCGGATCAACTCGGCGCGAAGGTCAGTATTCGCGTGGTGCTGGTGGTGCAGGCGATTGCCGTTGGCCTGTTGGCGATCTCGAGTTCTTTTGCGGCGTTTTGAACTGAATCACCGCCACCTTGATGCGGTCCCACTTTATGACTTCTTCACCCCAGGACTTCGACATGACGTTGCCTCAAACCATGACCCTGATTGAAATCACCGAGCCCGGTGGCCCCGAGGTTTTAAAGCCGCGCCAGGTGCCGGTACCCACCCCGGCTGCGGGCGAGGTGCTGATTCGCGTGCACGCGGCTGGGGTCAACCGGCCCGACGTGATTCAACGCGCGGGCAAGTACCCGATGAAACCCGGCATGAGCCCGATTCCCGGGCTGGAAGTGGCCGGGGAAGTAGTGGCCATTGGCGCTGGCGTCAGCGACTTTATCGTGGGTGACAACGTCTGTGCGCTGACCAACGGCGGCGGCTATGCGCAGTATTGCGTGGCGCCGGCCAGCCAGACGCTGCCGATCCCTCAAGGAATGGATTGGGTGCAGGCGGCAGCGGTCCCGGAAACCTTTTTCACGGTGTGGGCCAACCTGTTCGAGATGGGTGGCGCCAGCAAAGGCCAACGCGCACTGATTCACGGCGGTACCAGTGGCATCGGCACCACCGCGTTGATGCTCTGTCGCGAATTCGGGATCAAGGCCTTCGCCACGGCGGGCAGTGAGGACAAGTGTGCGGTGATCCGTCAGTTGGGGGCTGAGGCGATCAACTACCGCAACGAGGATTTTGCCGAGGTCATCACGCAAAAAACCGCCGGCAAAGGCGTGAACGTGATCCTCGACATCATGGGCGGTTCGTATCTGAATCCGAATATCGCGGCGCTTGGTATGGAAGGTCGACTGGTGATGCTGGGCTTTCTCGGCGGCGCTCACGCCAAGGATGTCGACCTGCTGGCGATCATGGCCAAACGCGCCATCATCACCGGCTCCCTGTTGCGCTCACGCACCCGCGAAGAAAAGGCCTCGATTGCGGAGCAACTGCGTGAGTATGTCTGGCCAGTGCTTGCTGCCGGGCGTTGCCTGCCGATGATTGACAAGGTTTATGCGCTGGCCGATGCGGCGCAGGCCCATGTGCGGATGGAGGCTGGGGATCATGTTGGCAAGATTGTGTTGAAGGTGGATTGATCCGGATTTGGCTTTTGCCGTAATGGCCCCATCGCGGGCAAGCCCGGCTCCCACAGGGGATCTCCAGTGTTGACAAAACCACTGTAGGAGCCGGGCTTGCCCGCGATGGGGCCAGAAAATTCACCACAAAACCTCCTACGGCCGTCGAAATTGTTCCCGCCCCCGCTGCGCATCTGTTAAAAACCGTCGTTGCCCGCTGATCTCCCGGACCGCCACATGTTGTCGAATTTGATGAGCCGCTTAGGCAGCCGCTGGCTGCCGCTGCTGTGCATGGCCACATTGATCGTCGGCCTGCCGGTGAGTTGCGGTGTGCTCAAGTACAAGGAGCGCGAGCTGTTGTTTCGCATCGAGCCGGGCACGGCCGGTTGGTATCGCGGTTTGCCGAACGATGTTCAGGAATTCGACATCAAACCCGCCAGTTTCAAGGCCGGGCAAAATCTGCACGCCTGGTGGTGGCCGGCCGCGCGCCGTGATGCGCCGTCGATCCTCTACCTGCACGGCGTACGCTGGAACCTCACAGGCCAGGCGTTTCGCATCGAGCAGTTACGCGCCATGGGCTACTCGGTGCTGGCCATCGACTACCGTGGGTTCGGCCAAAGCCAAGGTGATCTGCCCTCGGAAGCCAGCGTTTACGAAGACGCCCGAGCCGCCTGGGAGCGCTTCATCCAGATGCAACCGGACGCCAGCAAACGTCTGATCTACGGCCATTCCCTGGGCGGCGCGGTGGCCATCGACCTCGCGGCGGACCTGGCCGCACAGGCGAAAAAGCAGCATGTCGCGGTGCCAGTGCGCGGTCTGGTGATCGAGTCCACGTTCACCTCGCTGGGCGATGTCGTGGCGCAAGTGGCCGATAGCAACCTGCCGGTGAAATGGCTGCCAGTGCGTTGGCTGGTGTCGCAGAAATTCGATTCCATCGACAAGATCGTCGACATCGACATGCCGCTGTTGGTGGTCCACGGCCTGGCCGACCCGTTCATGCCCTCGCGCTTCAGCCAGCAGTTATTCAACGCCGCCAATCAACCCAAGCGCCTGCTGCTGGTGCCTGGCGGTACGCATAACAACAGCATGAGCCTGGGTGGCAACCAGTATCGCCAGGCTATCGATGGTTTGATGAAAGCAATACCTAGCGGTAACCCCGGGCTTGCAGGTTGAACAACTGCGCGTAGCGCCCGCCCGCGTCCACGAGGCTGTCGTGATCGCCACGCTCAAGGATCGCCCCCTGGTCCAACACAATGATGTGGTCCGCATTGCGCACGCTGGAAAACCGATGGGAAATCAGCAACGTCATGCGACCCTCGGTGTGCTCGCTGAAATGCTCGAACACCGCCGCTTCCGCCGCCGGATCGAGTGCCGACGTCGGCTCATCGAGAATCAGGATATCGGCATCGCGACGCATGTAAGCACGCGATAACGCAATCTTCTGCCACTGCCCGCCGGACAGCTCTTGCCCACCGGCAAACCATCGCCCCAATTGCGTGGCATACCCGCGATCCAGACGCTCGATGAACGGCGCGGCCATGCCCTGCGCCGCCGCGTCCTGCCAGCGCTGTTCATCATTGAACGCCAATGTGTCACCGACGCCGATGTTTTCACCCACCGAGAATTGGTAGCGGATGTAATCCTGAAAAATCACGCCGATGCGCTGTCGCAGCACCTCTTCCTTCCAGGTCTGCAAATCGCTGCCATCGAGCAAAATACGGCCTTGATCAGGACGGTACAAACGGGTCAGCAACTTGATCAGTGTGGTCTTGCCCGAGCCGTTCTCCCCCACCAGCGCCAGGCTGCGCCCCGGAACCAGGTGCAGATCGATGCCTTCCAATGCCGCACGACTCGCACCCGGATAACGAAAACTGACGTTCTCGAAACGCAAACCATCGCCGGGCACCGCGCCCTCGGTTAAATGTCCGGAATCGGCCACCACCGGTTCGGCCAGGTATTCATAAAGGCTCGACAGGTAAAGGCCGTCTTCATAGAGACCGCTGATGGCGCTCAAGCTACTGCTGACCGCGGTTTGCCCCTGCTTGAACAGCACCAGGTACATGGTCATTTGCCCCAGGCTGATGTTGCCGTGAACGGTATCGACCACCACCCACGCATACGCCAGGTAAAACGCCGCCGTGCCGAGCAGGCCGAGGACAAATCCCCAACCATCGCGACGCAACGTCAACCGGCGGTCTTCGGCGTAGAGACGCGCGAACGTGTCGCGATAACGCTTCAACAACAGCGGCGCGAAACCGAACAGCTTGACCTCTTTGATATACCCCTCGTGGGACAGCAGCGTCTCGATATAACTCTGCTGCCGGCTCTCCGGCGCCCGGCGGGTGAACAGCCGAAAAGCATCCCCGGAAAAATGCGCCTCGGCGAAAAACACCGGCAATGCACCGACCACCAGCAGCACCAGCGCCCACGGCGAAAAGTGCACCAGCAACACGCCGAAGCTGATCAACACAATCAGGTTCTGGATCAACCCCAACGACTTCATCACCAACGCCAGCGGCCGGGTCGAAGCCTCGCGCCGCACCCGCACCAGCTTGTCGTAAAACTCGGAATTCTCGAACTGCACCAGCGACAACGTCTGGGCTTTCTCCAGAATCATCGTGTTGACCTTCTGCCCCAACTGCACCCGCAACAGCGACTGCTGAACCGACAACGCCCGCTGAGTACCAGACAACAACGCCAGCACCCCCGCCTCCATCAACACATAACGCACCACCGGCCACAACGGCGCACTGCCTTGCTGCGAGTGCAACTGCATGGCACTGACCACTGCGTCGACGATGCGTTGACCTATCCAGGCGGCCAGCGCCGGGAGTACGCCGGCAATCAGGGTGGCCAGGACCAGGCCAAGGAATAATCCGCGAGAGGTGCTCCAGACCAGCAGCAAGGCGCGTCGGGCCTGGTCGAACAAGGCGGTGAAGCGGTCAACCATGGGGCTCACCCCGAACACTCCACCTGAAACCGCGCCCGATACCGCCCCGGGCTCTCCCCCGTCCATTTCTTGAACGCCCGATGGAACGCACTCGGTTCCTGAAAGCCCAGCTGTTCGGCGATGTCACTGATGCTCGCCTTGCTCTGGCGTAATTGCTCAAAGGCCACGCCGCGCCGTACTTCGTCCTTGATCTCCTGATACGAGCAGCCTTCACGCTCGAGTTTGCGGCGGAAGGTGCTGGGGCTCAGGTGTTGTTCCAGGGCGAAGTCCTGCAAGGTCGGCCATTCGCTGTAATCGCTGTTGCGCAGGCGCTGGTGGACTTGCGAGGCCAGGCCATGCTGGTTGCGGAAGCGGATCACCAGCCATTGCGGGGCCGTGCGCAGGAATACTTTCAGTGAGGCCAGGTCTTGCACCACCGGCAGGCGCAGGTAGTGGCTGGCGAATTCGATTTCGGTGCGTTCGGCGCCGAAGGTCAGGTTGGGGCCCCACAGCAGGCGGTCGTCGCTGAGGGACACGCGTTCATGACGGAAGTCCGCGCGGTCGATGGGGATGCGTCGCCCGCCGAGCCAGCACAGCAGACTGATCATCAGCACCAGGAATGTCTCTTCGCCGAAACGGCTGACTTCGTCGTTTTGCGCGTGGGTGTCCAGGCTGATGAATGCGCGCTTGCCGCGCACGGTCAGGGTGCCGCGGAAGTCGCGCAGGAACAGACCGAAATTGGCCAGGCACTGGCGCATGGCTTTGTGCAGGTCGGGTTCCTGAATCAAGGCGCGGCAGATCAAGGCGAAGCTGCCCGGCGGCATGCCGTGGGAGTCGAGGCGGAAAAACTCGTCGTTCAACTCGCGAATCTGAATCAGCCACAGCTCGGCAAACGCACTGGCCGGCACCCGCGCCGTGGGCTCAGACATCAACGCCGGGGCGATGCCGGCCTGTTCCAGTGCAGCCTTAAGACGCTGCGGATCTTGCGCCAGCGCATGGATCATTGCCTGCACGAAATAAACGGCAACCGAGTCGTTTTCCCGCATATGAACGTTTCTCTCCCTAACACTTGAACTGGCAAAAAACGCCAGCACCGTTGAACAGTTGCGGCATAGGACAACCGGGCTGCCGGTTCTAGACTCGCGGCCAATAGTACGCCTTCGACCGTTGTCACGGCCAAGGTATCGCACGGTATGACCGGAAGGACGGCAACATGAATCTGCAAAACATTGGCGTGATCGGCGCGGGCACCATGGGCAACGGTATTGCGCAGGTCTGTGCGCTGGCCGGCTTCAACGTGACCCTGATCGACATCTCCGACAGTGCCCTGCAAAAGGCCCTGGCAACCGTCAGCAAAAACCTTGATCGGCAGGTCGCCAAGGAAACGTTGACCGAGGAGCAGAAGAACGTAGCCCTCGACAAGATTCGCACCAGCACCCAATACGATAGCCTGCAGAACGCGCAACTGGTGATCGAAGCGGCCACCGAAAACCTCGATTTGAAACTGCGCGTGCTGCAACAAATTGCCGCGCAGGTCAGTGCCGAGTGCGTGATTGCTTCCAACACGTCGTCACTGTCGATTACCCAACTCGCCGCCAGCGTCAGCCAACCTGAGCGTTTCATCGGCCTGCACTTCTTCAACCCGGTGCCGGTGATGGGCCTGATTGAAGTGATTCGCGGCCTGCAAACCAGCGACAGCACCCACGCCCTCGCCCTGGACATGGCGACGACGCTGGGCAAAACCGCGATCACCGCCGGTAACCGCCCGGGTTTCGTGGTCAACCGGATTCTGGTGCCGATGATCAACGAAGCCGTTCTGGTGTTTCAGGAAGGTCTGGCCAGTGCCGAAGACATCGACGCCGGCATGCGCCTGGGCTGCAACCAACCGATCGGCCCGCTGGCCCTGGCGGACCTGATCGGTCTGGATACCCTGCTGGCCATTATGGAAGCCTTCCACGACGGCTTTAATGACAGCAAGTACCGCCCTGCTCCACTGCTCAAGGAAATGGTCGCCGCCGGCTATCTGGGGCGCAAAACAGGACGTGGATTCTATGCCTATGCCTGAACGTTGCTCACGCTTTGCCGAGTACCGGGACAAAGTGCTGGAGTTGTTCTCCAGCAAGGGTTTCGGTCAGGTCGGCATGCGTGAGCTGGCCACGTGCCTGGGGCTCTCCTCGGGCTCGTTGTATCACCATTACCCGAGCAAGCAGCACTTGCTGCTCGACTTGATCGAGGAGTTCTACGAAGAACTGCTGGCGACCCTGGGTCGCCTCGATCAAAAGGGCCCGGCCAAACGCGACAAACTGCAAAGCCTGATCCGCGCGCATTTGAATCTGCACCGGGAAATGCCATGGCATTTTCGTCTGGCGGAGCGTGACGCCGGTTGCCTCAATGACGAGCAACAAGCGCGCGTCCGGCAACTGCGCGAGCAATACGAACAGCGATTGCTGCTGATGATCGGCACCAAATCCCGGGTCGGTGAACAGGCGCAACGTGCCACTGCACACGCCATCGCCAACTTGCTCAACAGCGCCCCCAGTTGGTTGATGCAACATTCGCTGAACGAACATGAGCATGATGAACTGCTGGAGAACCTGGTGAGTGGGGCTATTGAGCGCCTGCTTCGGCCCTCGGCACCGCGTGCAGTGGCCTGAGGAGTTGACGCAATGTCAGCATTCCGAGGCCGCTGGTCGTCATAAAACCCAGGGTTTCAATAGAAAAAACATCTAAACAAATTTTGCCAATCACTCCCTCTAACACTTTGCTAATGGCGTCCAATCACTGCGGAGCTGACGGTTAATCCAATCTCGTTCGGCTTCCTTCGTTACCGGGAGCAAATCATGAAAATCAATCCCTACCTGATCTTCAACGGCGACTGCAAAGCGGCCTTCACCTTCTATGCCCAAAGCTTGCCCGGCAAGATCGAAGCCATGATGACCTTCGGCGAGACCCCGGCCGGCGAACACGTGCCGACGGATCTTCACAACCTGATCATTCACACCCGACTCGTCGTGGGGGATCAAGCCATCATGGGGTCCGACACCACACCGGATCGTCCTGTTGATGATATGGCCGGTTTTTCGGTATCGCTGAATGTCGACAGCATCGCGGAGGCGGAGCGGGTCTTCACTGCATTGTCGGAAGACGGCACCGTGCAAATGCCGCTGGAACAGACGTTTTGGGCGGCGCGTTTCGGCATGCTGGTGGATCGGTTTGGTGTGTCGTGGATGGTCAATTGCGAGAAGGATCAGTGACCGTGTCAGGCCTGAAAAAGCGCAGCCTGAAAAGACTGGTCTTTCTGGCCTGACTCACTATTGCCAAAGGGCTCAGCCCTTTACGCACACCACCTGACGAAGGGTGTGCAGCACTTCCACCAGTTCGCGCTGGGCGTGCATGACGTGGTCGATGTCCTTGTAGGCCATCGGGATTTCATCGATGACCGCCGCATCTTTGCGGCACTCGACATGGGCGGTGGCGCGGATCTGGTCTTGGACAGTGAACAGGCTTTTCGCTTTGGTGCGACTCATGGTGCGGCCGGCGCCGTGGCTGCAGGAACAGAACGACTGCTCATTGCCCAGCCCGCGGACGATGAAGCTTTTCGCGCCCATCGATCCCGGAATGATCCCCAACTCGCCCTTCTTCGCCGACACCGCGCCCTTGCGGGTGACGAGTATGTCCTGACCAAAGTGCCGCTCTTTTTGCACGTAGTTGTGGTGACAGTTCACCGCCTCCAGCGCTACGCCAAAGGGCTTGCTGATCACTTTGCGTGTCGCCTGAATCACCGATTGCATCATCAATGCACGGTTCTGTCTGGCAAAGTCCTGAGCCCATCCCACCGCTTCGACGTAGTCATTAAAGTGGCGGCTGCCTTCGTTGAAGTAAGCCAGGTCACGGTCCGGAAGATTGGCGAGGTGCTGGTGCATGTCGGCCTGAGCCAGTTGAATGAACAGGTTGCCAATGGCGTTGCCGACCCCGCGTGAACCGCTGTGCAGCATGAACCAGACCCGGTTGGTCTCATCCAGGCACACTTCAATGAAATGGTTGCCGCTGCCCAACGTACCCAAGTGCACGCGGTTGTTGGTGTTGGCGAGTTTCGGGTACTTGGCGGTGATCGCCTTGAACCGTGAATCCAGGGCGGCCCAGGCGTGATTGGCCTGTTTCGGAACACTGTCCCAGGCGCCTTTGTCCCGGATGCCACGACCCATGGTGCGGCCGTGGGGCACCGCTTTCTCGATGGCGCAGCGCAAGCCATGCAGGTTGTCGGGTAAATCAGCAGCGGTCAGCGTGGTGCACGCGGCGATCATGCCGCAGCCAATGTCGACCCCGACGGCAGCCGGAATGATCGCGCCCACCGTCGGAATCACACTGCCGATGGTGGAGCCCTTGCCCAGGTGCACGTCTGGCATTACCGCCAGGTGCTTGAAGATGAACGGCATCTTCGCGGTGTTGATCAACTGCTGCCTGGCTTCGTTTTCTACCGGGACGCCTTCGGTCCAGAGTTTGATCGGTTTGCCGTGGGCGACTTCCAGCAGTTGATAGGTCGGTGTTTGCATGATGTGTGATTTTTTCTCAACTGCCTGCACCGCCATGTGCTTCCTCAAAGAAGTAATCTTTCCAACTGTCAGCCTTGTTTTTCAGCACACCTAACGCCTGCAGTTTCTCGGCGTAGATATAGGTTCGCTGTGGCACCACGGTAAAGTCGATTTCCGGGTCGCCGACGATTTTCTCAACCAATGGTAAGGATAGTTTCGATTGCTCCACGCGGATATAGGTCTGGGCTGCCGCCGGCTTATCGGCCTTGATGATTTTCTCGGCCTCGGCCAGCGCCGCGTAAAACGCCTTGTAGGTTTTCGGGTTTTCGTCGTGGAATTTCTCAGTGGTGTACAGCACGTTAAACGTGGCCTGGCCACCCAGTACGTCGTAGGAACTCAGCACCTTGTGTACGTTGGGGCTTTGCAATTCCTGATACTGGAACGGCGGGCTGGAAAAATTTGAGTTGATCTCCGAACCGCCAGCAATCAGCGCCGATGTCGCATCGGGATGGGCCAGGCTGATCGAGATGTCGTCAAACTTTTTGAAATTGTCCGCGCCAAACTGTTTGGCCGTTTCGATCTGTAAAGTGCGCGACTGGAAACCGACACCCGCCGCCGGCACCGCAATGCGGTCCTTTTCGGTGAAGTCCTTGAGGCTTTTCACATTCGGATTGTTGGTCAACAGGTAATTGGGCATCGACCCCAGCGAAGCGATGGCCTTGACGTTTTGTTTGCCCACGGTCCGGTCCCAGATCGTCAACATCGTCAACATCGGCGGCACGCCTGCCGACACCACATCAAGCGCACCGGCCAGCAGCGCTTCGTTCATTGCTGTTGCACCGGAAATGCTGTTCCAGTCGACCTTGATGTCGAGGCCCTGCTCCTTGCCATGTTTCTCGATGAGCTGCTGGTCGCGTACCACATCCAGAATCAGGTAACCGATACCAAATTGCTGGGCAATGCTGATTGTGCCTTCGGCCTGAACGACGGGACTAAGTAACGCACTCAGCGCCGCCACGGAAGTGGCCAACAGGTTCAATGCGCTGCGCTTGAAAGGTGTCGTCATGAAAACCTCAAGGTGACGGGGACGCCGAAAAAAAGCGGCCGAGGCCGCTGATCATTGATGACAAACCGGCGGCTTCAGAGCTTGGCGATGGAGACCTCGGTGGATTTCACGAAGGCAATCACTTCGCTGCCCACTTTCAACTCAAGGTCGCGCACCGAGCGGGTGGTAATCACTGAGGTGACGATTCCAGAGGCGGTTTGCACGTCGATTTCGGACACCACTTCGCCTTGGACGATTTCCTTGATGACACCCTTGAACTGGTTGCGGACGTTGATCGCTTTGATGGTCATGATGAGGCTTCCTGTCTGGTGGCGGACGCATCCGTGCGGATGCGCAGGCCCTCAAAGTGCACCACCTGCACAAACAACAAAAGGAATAAATAATTATCTATTTATTCCTTTTTAGAATATGAGTTATCCAGGTTGCGAAGATACTTACAACCATTCGTCGTATAGGCAAATCTTTGACGAAATGGTCAAAGCGTCTGGCGTGGGGTTTGCAAAGGCCGGTCGTAGTCGCCCGGAAACGACATTATTCTGACGCAGCGACATTCAACTCAACATTCAAGGACCCCAGCGAAACGCTTGGTGAGTCACCGGAGATTTAACGTGTCAACCCTCAGTGAAATCGCAGCGAACCACGCGAGAATGGCTAAATTACAGGCACAAGAGTCGACCGGATTGAGTGAGCGACAGATTCAAATTGTCGGTAGCTTCGAAGTGCCCGTCATGGAAGAACACCAGCAGCACATTCCATTGCACTTGATCGCTGGGGCGCAGGACAACCACCTGGGACAGACACCGGGTTACTTGCTCTGACTGTGCCTGCTTGGCGAGGAGTGGCACTAACCGGTTGGTGACCACTTCCTGCGCACTGATGCAGTGCATCAGAAAAACATTCGCCCGGGTTCAGAACCTGGGCATATCGCCGATTTGCTCAAGTTCCGATACATCGGCTTCAAGCTCGATCGTTGTCTCACCCGAAGCATTGTTGCCAAGGAATGCCCGCGTTCCATTGCCCCCAAGCGTATCGTGAACAAATACTTCATCGCCTTTAGCCAGGGCTTTGCAGACTTCGTCAAAGCTGACTACCTCACTGGCTCCGACCGCGTGCATGTGTCCATCGACCTTTTTCCATGTGAACTCGACAAATTTGCCGGCATGGTCCTTTTTCGCGTGGGAAACGATGTAAGTATCCATAATGCCTACCTCACTGAAAGCCTCACTGCTAAGCCTAGTCGTCATTTCGCGATCACTAAAGTGGCGACCGTCCGCGCCTACATGTTGATCGTTCCAACGCTCCGCATGGGAATGCCTCAAAGGACGCTCCGCGTTTCAGCTACAACGCCAGTGTCGAGCCTGGCACCGATTTGACGCAGAGCGTCAGGGGCTGCATTCCCACGTAGAGCGCGGGAACGATCATTGCAGCGTTACTCCGAAGGCCGGTCCCGCAACCGTCGCCCAATTACATCGAGCACATCACAGCCATCGCGCAATGGAATGGCGCACAGCAGCGCAAAGTCGCTGAGGATGAAGGATTCGCACTCGACTGAACCGCGCATCGACATGTTCTCCAGTACCTGCGTGACGGCGCGGATTCGATAGTTGGCGGCGTCGTATAAAACATCGAGCGGCGCGTGGGTATCGACGAACAGCGTGGGCATATCGGTGCAGTTGCTGGTGAGGGCCATGAAGCGGTTTTTGGGGTGGGGGATTGGTTTTTCGTAGGGTGGATCTGGCGTTAGCGTCGTCATTTGTAAATTCCATGAGTATGAAAATGAGCTGCCAAACACACCCTCCTACAGGTTTGGGTGGCAGCCATGCGCAGGAGTAGGAGTAGGAGTACCGAGCACTCATGAACCTCGGTCACGCCGAAGCGTGTCCCGCGCACAGCCGCCGCGAACGATCATATGGACACGAGTTAAGTGCCGCAATCAAACGACAGAGCTGTTGCATCATGAGAGAGGGCTCCTACACCCTGCCACCACTTGCGCGGTGACAGCCAAAGACTATCCCTGCAACCCATCGCCCACCAGTTCATGGAAGCCGCCACAACTTGAAGGAAACTTCCGATGAGCTTGCCCGGAAATTTCGTAATAGTTACGAGGTCTTTACACAACACTTAAACATTCCGTAGTGCTGGCAATTGTCATTGAGAATGTCGAAGGGTGGGATTCCAGACTGACAGGCGCCACCTTCTCCATCACCAACTGGCCCGATCTTCAACGCTCGCTAAAAGAACATCTTCCTTCCAGATCTCCTGAGCCAACAAATAGACATCTTGAAGAAATCCGCGGGGATCCTCCAATGCATACCACTCACCACGCGGCCAACTGCCTGCATCTTCTTCATCTATATCAAACAAACTCTGAAAATCACAAGACGCATCGCTTAGCTTTTCCGCTAGAAAATCCAGTAGCACGAGCTTATGTCGATAGGACAAATAACCTAGATTCAAGCTGTATCTTTTGATCAGCTCCGCTCTGTCAAAGCGATCATTAGGACTAAATACTTCCAGTTCCGCACCCCGAGTTTCCTCGCGATCATAAACATCAAAGACGCCAATAAACCACATCAAACCGGGTTGGAATTCTTCATTTAGAAATGGATCTCGCAACATCATTTTCTCTCCGAAGGAAAACCAGTAAAAGGCCGTAGCACATTATTCTTATCGAACTTAACTTCAAACCAATTCAGATCTTCATTTAGTGTTGAAAAATAACGGGACAGATTTATTTACATTTTCTATATTTATCGTTGCTAGGTGAATCTATTTTGTTGTTCAAAAAAAACTTTGTAGGTGAGAATAACCTCTTTCCAATTTTCAAATAGTTGCCCTTCAGATCCTTCTAGTCCTTCAGGAGGAGGCATATACCTAATTATAGAGGAGACCTCTACTGGATAATCGAAGTCTGCGTACAGCTCCCCCACTATTTCAAGTGGATCTTCATACTCATCTTGATGCTCAAATAGAAACGAAAGCAATAAAAAAATCCAAGGCTTTGCAGGTTCTTCCGTTTTGGGTGACGGCTCTTTGTTTACCATTGATTTAAGTAGCTTGCTTACCAAATATTTTTCTTCAAGTAGCAGTGAGGCCAGCTCAATAGCTTCTTGTGAGGATTCAGTAGTTAAGGCTTCGCATGCGTATTCCGAAACTCCTTTTTCATCTATAAATCCGTGCTCGAACCCATAGAGAAGTTCAGCCCAGTTTAGCCACGGGGTTTTGTTGTATATGTATTGGCCATCGAGTAATAGTTTTTTCATTAGCATCTACTTAGGTAGCCTGGATGGAGTCTGATTTGGTGTTCCAGTTACTTTTCCATCCGGAATATAGCAAAAAGGGGACGGATTTATTTGTTGATCTATAACAACACCTTCGAAGCTGGCAACAAAATAAATCCGCCCCTTCGCAGTCCCCTTTGGTAAAAAGCGGTTCAGACACCATATTTTTTCTTTCTTTAGGAATTAATTATCGCCACTTCCTTGATCTTGATACCGTTCCAAACAATTAATGAGAACTGTCATAAACCGCCTTTGATCTTTAACCTCATCATCAAAATACGTGTCCATTTTTGAAAAAATTTCATCAAAACTATTACCCACCTCTAAAAAATAAGACAAAGTTTCGATTAATGAAATGCGCTCTTGCTCACTATAAATAAAAAATTCCGTGCGTAGCAAGGCGTCAAAAAGCTCGGCAAGTTCTTTATCATCATTCACATTCTTCGAAACGATAATCTCTTCCCGCTCCAAATCATGCGTATTTTCAATATCAAAAACAAAAAGCAGACCTCGTATACTCCACAGTGTATAGGGCCTATTCATCAGTCAAATTCCGTGTATGAAGTTTTAGCTTTACCATTTTTGTCCAATATGACGACCGCTCTAGTTTGCTCACCATACTGCAATCCCTCCCTTTTAAACCCTTCACCTATTTTTTTACCCATATCAATAGGTTGTCGTGAAGCATCTATACCACTTTGCCTAAAAATTAACTGAGCACGTTGTATTGCATTAAATTGATCACGATGACTGAGAAAACGCGTCGCGGCTGAAGGAATGACGGGCTCGCCTTTTTTCTTTCCTTTCTCGTACCTTTCTATTTCGCCTGTCGTGGGATTTCTGCCCTCCTTCACCCGATCAAACTGGGATTGCAAGGTTGTTTGTGCTCCATGTTTCTGCTGAAAATGGGCACCATCAATCGATTCTTCCATTTCCTTCAAGCGCCTATAAAAAACCGACTCTGATAACTCATCAATTCTTGCTCGTCGCTGCTCAGCCGCCATTTTCGGCAGCGGCGTCTCACCCTCATCAACCTTAACCCCAGTCGTATCATCCGGCGCCCTACACCCAGGCTTATTCGGTGGCGGGCAATTCCCGCTCAACCCCAACGGATCAACCCACCCCGTCGGATTCGGCGTGTACTGGTACTGATTCAGCCCACCCGCCAACTTGATCGGGTCCGGCGTCAGGTACCGTCCAACCTGCGGATCATAGTACCGATGCCGGTTGTAGTGCAGGCCGCTCTCGGCGTCGAAGTACTGCCCCTGAAACCGTAGCGGCTGCTCAAGCTGTTCGCCCCCGCCGAACGCCAGATGCGTGACTTTGCCGTAGGCGTTGTACTTCGCCGACCAGACAATCTCGCCACCAAAATCGGTCAGTTCCTGCGGCGTGCCGAGGTGGTCGAGTTGGTAGTAAAACGGGCAGGCCTTGCGCGGGCCTTTGCCGTCGAGCATCGCCAACGGGCGGAAGCTGCCGGGTTCGTAGACGTAGCTGCGGTGGTGTTCGCGGCTGCTTTCGGCGATGAGGTTGTCGCCTTGCCAGAAGAACTCGGTGGTGTGGCCGTCGACGGTTTTGGCGATGCGGCGGCCGAAGGCGTCGTAGCGGTAGCTGGCGCAGCGGCCATCCGGGGTGGTGACGCCGATCAGGCGGTGCTGGCAGTCGTAGCGGTATTCGGTGACGAGTTTTTGCCCGGTGCCGCGGCGTTCGCGGATGAGGTTGCCGAAGGCGTCGTAGTCGTAGTGGCGGTCGCCTTGCATGAGCAGGCGATTGCCCTGCACTTTCGCGGCGCCGGGGCGGTCCTGCATCAGCAGGTTGCCGGCCGGGTCGTGGGCGAAGGATTCCGGTGGGGTGTCGCGGGTGTGGCGCACGCGGGTCAGGCGGTTGAGCGGGTCGTAGATGTAGTTGCGCTGGCCGTGGCGGGTGTCGGCGATGCTGTCGAGGTTGCCGTTGGTGCTGTAGGCATAGTCGCGGCGATACAGCGGTTGCTGCTGTTGGCTGACCGCGTGAGCCTGCAGACGCCCCTGATCGTCGTAGGCATAGTCGCTGAGCAACTGGCCTTGTTGGCGTTGCTGCTCACGCCCGAAGGCAAATTGGTGACTGGTAAGCCGCGCGCCGTTGAGGTCGATGGCGGTGAGCGCGCCGCCCTTGGCGTGGTGGTAGTCGAGTTTGCTGCCGTCCGGCAGGCGCAGGCGATTGAGCTGGCCGCAGGCGTCGTAGCCATAGCGCAGGGTGCCCCAGCCCTGATGTTCGGTGATCAGCCGGTCCTGTTGGTCGTATTCGAATTCCAGCGGATGGTCATGGCCGTCGTCGACACCGATCAGACGGCCGAGGCTGTCGTAGCGGTATTCGACCTTGATGCCGTCGGGTAGCGTCTTGAACAGCAACCGCCCCGCCGGGTCCCGCTCGTAAGCGGTGATCAGCTGCGAACCGTCAGCACCGAACTCGGTTTTCTCCAGCAGCTGACCATTGAGGTCGTAGGCGTACGCCGTACGTTGGCCGTCGAAACCGGTTTCCCGTCGGATCAATCCCCCGGGTGTGTAGTCCAGCCGATATTGCTCGCCGGATTCGTTTTCGATTTCCGTGAGTAACAGCTGCGCGTTGTCGTAGCGGTATTGCAGCTGGGTGCCGTCGGCATTGAGCCGGCGGCTGACCAGGTGCAGATCGTCGAGGTATTCGTAGCGCGTGATGCGGCCGAGTTCGTCGCGTTCGTCGGTGATTTTTCCGTAGGCGTTGTAGCTGTAGGCGCGGCTCGCCCCAGTGGGAAGGATCGTCTGGATCAGTCGGCCGACGGCATCCCATTGCGACTTGGTGACGGCGCCGTGTTCGTCCTGACGGGTAATCTGCCGCCCCAAGGCATCGTAGGAAAAGCGCCGCTGCCCACCGTCCGGCAGCGTTTCCTCAAGCAGTTGCCCCAAGCCATTCCAGACGAAGACATGCCGACTGGTGTCCGGATAACGGATCGACAGCAGCTGGCCTTTGTCGTCGTAGTGGTAATGGGTGATTTGGCCGTCGGGGTCAGTTGCTTCGGTGATGTCCCCCTGAGCATTGCGCTGCCAGGTCCAGACCGCTTTACCGCGATAGCGTGCGTGCAGGAAACCGTTGCGGTACTCGTAGGCCGTCGGCTCGTCTTCTGGCGGAATCAGCGCGACAAGGCGACCGACTTTGTCGTAACGGTATTCGGTGACGGCGCCGAGCGGATCCTGTTCGGCAACCAGCCGCCCCTGATCGTCGTAGGCCTTGAGCTGTTCGCCGCCATCCAGTTCGACCTTGCGCACCAGCCGCGCCCGCTCGTCGTGGACGTAAACCTCTTCGCTGCCGTCGAGGTTGTGCACGGTGACACTGCCCGCGTCATCCCAGACATAGCGCGCGTCCATCTGCGCAAACGAGGCCCAGTGGCGGATGCAGCGCGCCGCTTTGCCGGACCGTTCCCACTCCCAGAAGAAACTCGCCCCACCGGCCAGTTGCCGCTGGAGGATGACGTGTTGGTCGTCGTAGTCGTAGCGCTCGCTTTCGCCGACGGCGTTGCTCGCTTCGATCAGTTGCGCGCGTTCGTCGTAGGCATAACTGACCAGGGTTTGCTCGGTCTTCCAGCACGCCTCGAGGGTCGGCGCCGGAACAAACACCTGGTAGTCGATGGCGACCAGATGGCTGCGTTCATAGCGCAAACACAAGGCGCGGCCTGCGCCGTTGTCGAGGCGCTGGATGCGGTCCTGGCGGTCGCGGCTGATGCGCAGGCGGTTGTCGTAGGCGTCGCTGATCGCCGTGAGTCGACCGTTGCGAAAGTGATAAAACTGCGCGTCGTCACCGGCCTGGGCGAGGATCAGTTCTTCGGGTTCAGCCCCGAGATAAATCGCTGCGTGCGACAAGCTGTTGTGAATGGCCGGGCGTTCAGCGGACGGCAGCGGGAACGTGGTGCGACGGTTTTCGTGGTCGATCCAGATGACGCTGTCGCCGTCGATTTCCAGGTGATGGGAGAGCGAATGGCTCCAGCCGAAACCGAGGCCGCAATCGATCTCGGCGGCACTGGTGCGATAGAGCCGGGTGAAGTCGAACGGCAGGACGCCGTCCAGAGAACCGTCGGTGAGGGTCAGCAGTTCTTCGCCGGTGACCATCGACACCGGGCATTTGTTGGTCGCGGTTTTAGCAGCGAAGTCGGTGCTGTCGCCGTTGGGATTTTTCGCCTGATCCGGGACGTTGTCGTGGTGTTCGTTTTGCTTGAGCGTGGTGTTGCGTTTGGCATCCCAGCGCAGTTGCATGCGGCCTTTTTTGAGGCCCGATGCGACACCGCGCGCGGCGACGGTTTTGTAACGATCGACGTAGGAAATGAAGCTGTTAATGATCGTGAAGATCGCTTTGACGAAACCCAATACGGCGCTGACGATCCGGGCGCCATAGTGGGCAAGACGCATCCCCAGATAGGCAACGCCCGCCCCCGCACCGGCGAAAGTCAGGACAATCCCGATCAGAATATCGATGAGCAACTGCACCACGGCCGTTGAAACCGCTTCGGCCGTTTTACCGGCGACCTCGCTGGGTGGCAGCATTTCCAGCCACAGGCTGGCGGTGCGCAACAACAAACACAGCGCCGCTTCGTCGCTCGCCAGCAGCTGAACCTTCTCCATCGCGGCCGGGAATTTTTCAGCCAGTTCGGCCAAGTGGTCCGCACCGCTGCCCAACCGCTCAGCGAACTTTCGAGGGTCCTGAAGAATGTCCGAGAGCAGGCTGAGGCTGTCCCACACTCCGACCACCGCCGCCCAGCTCCCGGCGCGCATTCCGTTACCGGCGGCCGCAAAGGTCGATTGCGACCACTGCGGTTTAAACCCTGCCCACTCACCGCGCAGCCAGCCGTCCAATTCTTTGGTCAGGCCGTCATAAGAGGAGAAAAGGTCTTCGATTTGCGTCGGGGTAACTTCGCTGTGAACATGAATTCGGTAGAACTTGCCGGGAGTCCCTTCGAACTGTCCTTTTCCGTTTTCATCGAGCGAAACCGGTGTGCTCTCGCCGCCATCAACAGCAATCACATCAACCGAAATATTCCCCAACGGAATGTCATAAACCGACTCAAACTTGCTCTCGATCTCCAGAATCCCGCCGTCTGGACACCGCGCAACACTGGATAAAAATTCATCGTCGCCACTGCTCACCGCAGTCGTCGTATTACCGAGTTTTATCACCCGCTCCATGCCCATCAGCGACGGTAAGTCAGCCGCACGACTGGCTTGGTCCGCCTTCTGGTTAAACCAATGCTTCAGCTGTTCGCGGTAAAGCGTCAGCGTGTCCGGAAAACTGTCTAGTTCCTGCTCGATGCGGGCGATGTGGGTCATCAACGCACCGAACGGCATGGAGTGGAGTGAAAAATCGGGTCGAACATGAGCAATCCCTCGCGCAGAAAATGGGGCGCGCGAGACTTTGCAGGGGATCAGTCAGGAAAGAAGTCAGAGAAGTAGGCGATGCCTGTAGGGAAAATCCTTAAATATGCATCAACAAACAACAAGCCGGCCAAAACGCAAACGTGGCGTGAGGTTTCCCTCACGCCACGTTTGTTTTTCTACCTCAGGAGGCGGCCAGAACCTGGCAGGATCCGGCGGTTTCTACCTTCAATTCGACGCGCCTTCCTGAATCAGCTTTTTGTTGATTTTGCCGACGCTGGTCTTGGGGATCTCGGCGACGAATTTGAACTGCTTGGGGATCGCTGCTGTGCACGCAACGGGTTTAGGCGTAAATGATGATCAGCGAGGTGATCACGGCCAGGCCGAAGAACATCATCACCTGAATCAGGCCATCGATCAGGTCGCCCATCAATTTGGCGAAACCGATCACCCGGACCTTGTAGTGGCCCTTGCCTTCTTCACCGGACTTGCGCGCGGCACTGTCACAGCCATATTCAATCTTGTCGCGCAACTGCTCTTCGAGCATCTGCGAGAACTGATGGTAGTAGATGCTCTGGCCAGTGGCCGAGGCCTTGTCCATCAGCGGCACGATCAACATGCTGGATTTGAAGTCGCTGGCCACCAGGCTGCCGACGATACCGGCACGGGAAATGTTCTGGCGCAGTTGCTCGATTTCTTCGGGGTTGCCCTGGTAGGTGTCGGGCATCACCGAGCCACCCTGGAAACCTTCCTCGGTGACTTCGGTCCAGCGCACCGACGGGCTCCACAACGACTTCATCCAGGCCCGGTCGACGCCCTCGGTGAGGAACAACTGATCGTTGACCTGTTTGAGCACGTCCAGGTATTCAGGGTCGAAAATGTCGCCCTGGGTGTTTTCCACCACCACGCGTACCGAGTTGCCCAAACCACGCAGCGACTGGCGGTTTTCCAGGAAGTGGCGCTTTTCATTGGACGTCAGTCACTTTTCTTTTCATGACAAATTTCACGGTGCCGACATGAGGTGCCCGCTGGTCGAAAACCACAGCAGGTTTGCCCAAGGCCACTGTAATCAATACGTGAGCGGTTTTATCTCGATGAGACGGGGCGATTAGAGGAAGCAACGGGCGCTCGCCGGCGCTTACGCAACAACTTTCCATTTCATGACGTGCTGGATAAAGTCGCCACGCTCATTTCCACCTTCAGCGGCCCAGGGAAGACCCACGCATGACCAAGCTTGTTCGCGCCGCCGTCTTGACCAACTACCTGGAGGTCACCCAGTACCTGGGGTTTAACCCGCGCGATGTACTGGCAGCCAGTGGCTTGAGCAGGGCTCAATTGTTAGCACCGGAACATCGGATTCCCATCGATTCCGCTGTGCGCGTACTGGAAGACTCAGCCGCCGCCAGTGGCTGCCAGAGCTTCGGCCTGAGCATGGCCGAGTCGCGCCACCTCTCGGATTTCGGGGTGGTCAGCCTGCTGCTCACTCACCAGCGTACGCTGCGGGACGCCATGCAGGTCGTGGTGCATTACCGTCACTTGATGAACGACTCGCTGGCGATCTTCATTGAAGAGGCCGGCAAGATGGTGATCATTCGCGAGGAGGTGGTGACCGACACGCCCATGCCCTCCCGGCAAGCCAACGAACTGGCCATCGGTGTCATGTTCCGTTTGTGCGCGGCCTTGCTCGGCGCGCACTGGCATCCCTACAGCGTCAATTTCACGCACCAGCCTCCGGACAATCTGCAACTGCATCGTCGCCTGTTCGGCTGCACGCTGGAGTTCGGCAGCGAGTTCAACGGCATCGTCTGCCCCAATGCCAGCCTGGCCGCGACCAACTCCCATGCTGACCCGGCCATGGCACGTTACGCGCAGAGTTACCTGGACTCGTTGCTGAGCGATGAAGGACCGTCGTTGCTGTTCGAGGTGCGCAAAGCCATTTACGTGCTGTTGCCAATGGGGCGCGCCACCATTGAGCAGATCGCCCAGACCCAGGGCATGAACGTGCGGACGCTGCAACGTCGCCTGAAAGACGACGGATGCGCCTTCAACGACCTGATCAACGACGTGCGCCGCGATCTGGTCCAGCGTTATCTGGAGAATCCGAATTATTCGCTGGGGCGTATCGCCGACATGCTCGGATATTCCATGGCGAGTTCCTTCACACGCTGGTTTATCACCCAGTTCGGCATGCCGCCTGCCACTTGGCGCGCGCAAAAGCAAACCACCTCAAAACCTCTCTCCAACACCAAAGAATTCTGAGCGGGTCGTATCAACGATCCCCCTGAATTAACCGTCAACCCGAGCGCAGCCCTGAATGTGGGGCTGACGCCGGAAGGCATCATTCAAGTCCTGTCTTTATTTCTGAATCCGGTCCATAAAAAACGGCGACTGCTTGTACAGTCGCCGCAAAAAGCCGGTGTTTGTGACACCGACCGAGTGCCGAAAAGCGCTGAGGAGTCAAACGCGATGCGGCACTGCCGTAAACCGATTCAGGTCGGGCTCAGAACCCCCAGTGCAGCAACAGCAGCACCAGGACGACGAGGAACACCGTCTCCCCCACCATCAGGAGGATGGGCTTGATGCCGATGGAGGCCAGTTCCTTGAGCTGAGTCTTCATGCCCAGGGCACTGATGGACACCACCAGGCACCAGCGCGATAGTTCATTGACCGTGCCTTGCACGGCGGGCGCTATCCATCCCGTGCTGTTGATGCAAGCCAGCAGCAGAAAACCGACGGCGAACCACGGCAGCAGTGGCGGTCGCTTGCCTGCGGTGTCGGCGCCCTGCATGCGCGTAACCATGGCCGCACAGACGATCACCGGCAGAAGCAACGCGACCCGCGCCCAGACGGTTGAGGTAGAACTCGGCGAACGGTTCACCCTGTGCCGGTATGTGTGGGAGCAACTGCACCCCATGCCACACCGTGGTCACCAGCACCTCCGGTTGCTGCAAGCGCAGCAACTCAAGCGCGCTCCAGTTGGCGTTTTCCGATCAAGCACCAAGGGCAGATAAAATCGAAAAACACATCAATACGTAAACGACCACTCACACCTTCACCTCTACCGCAGTTTCACTTACCGAATCGTTGACATGCTCACCTGCCAGCCGGGCAATATCCTTCTGGTAAGTAGGTGACGCGATCACCCACTTGAACGTTGGTCACGCCTTCGCCGATGGCCTGGACCACGCCGGAAGCCTCAACGCCCATGCCGTTTGGCATAGGGATCGGGTAGGTGCCATTGCGAAAGTAGGTGTCGGTATAGTTCAGGCCAACCGCTACATGACGAGGACGAACCTGGCCTGGACCAGGATCGCCGACTTCGACGTCTTCATAACGAAGGACTTCGACCACCGGTTTCGTAAAAGCGAACGGCTTTGGCCATGATTTCTTATTCTCCAATCTGCAATGTTGGCTTGCTGCGTCGAATTGCGCTGATTGGACTGTAGGATGCTGCCTCTGGAGCCGCTTCTCATCAGACGACAATGGCTTTTCATTTCGTGACAGAGGCCCGGTGTTGCGAGATATGGATGCCTGTGGCGGATGGTCGGGCGATGGTGGTTCAGCCTCTGCATCAATGCGCGCGGCATCGCCTGACAGGAGAATTGCTGGTCAACAGATATTAATGGACATGATGCGGCAACAATGACCTGCCGCCTTTGCGATCAGGGCTTACTCAGCAGACCGATACGTTCTGCGCGAATAGCCGCCTGCCATAGGGGGCTGCGGGACGGACACACTCTGGCGGTTCAGTTTAATAGTTTTTGAGGGTTATTGATTCGGATTATCCAGCCACTGCGGGCAGGATGCGCCCCGCATTGACCGACGTACAAGCTCGCGCTTTGCGTAGCTCAGGTCAGCACCTGGGACCAGGTCGGAAACTGAATAACAACTTTCATCACTTGAGAACAGAACACATGGGCATGTCGAATAAATGGATTGTGGGTATTGCTTTGAGTAGCGTGTTGCAGGTCGGCTGTGTCTCGAAGGTCACGCAGCAGGAGCAATATTCAGGCTTCCTGGCCAATTATCAGGGACTGGAAGAGCAAACTACGCCGAGCGAAAAAAAGGTGCTGCGCTGGATAAAGCCAGGGTTTGATCCCCACGCTTATTCCACTGTCGTGTTCAAGCAGGTAGAGCTGTATCCAGCGCCGAAGCCGAGCGATCGCATCAACCTGAAAACCCTGCAAGACGTTCAGACCATGGCCAGCAACAGCGTCAAGAGCGCCTTTGCCCCCACCTACACAATCGTCTCGGATGCACAGCAAGCACCCTCTGCTTCGCGGACATTGATCTTGCATGCGGCGATCACCGAAGTCAGCGCCACCAACGAGGGCATGCATTGGTATGAGGCCGTACCGATCTCTGCAATTGTCGGGGCAACACAAGCAGCCACCGGGCATCGCGATCAGACAGCCGAAATGTATATCGAAGCCGACCTGATCGATGCAAAAACCGGTTTGCCGGTCGTCAAGGTGGTACGCAAGGTGTTCGGCGAGACATTGGATAATGCCAGCCAGCCAATAGCTGCCAATGACTTCAAGGCCGCACTCAAAGAGATGACGAGCGACATGCAGGCACTGCTTTCCAAGCAGTAATAACCGCGTTATACCCCATTGCAAACGTTGAATTGCCTGCCATCCATTGTCATGGGATTGCATCGCGAGCATGGGGTTTGAGCCGCGTCTCTCTACACAAACGGTTAGGCCACGTAACGATTTCTAACGAGAGTCCGACTTGATGAAAATACTGACCTTTACCTTATCGTCATTTGTGTTGCTCGCCAGTTCTGGCGCGTTGGCGGTGACGGTGGTTCCACTAAAAGGGCAAACGTCCCAGACAATTCAGCAAGACACCAGCACTTGCCAATCACAGGCCAATGCTCAATTCCCGATACAAAACACAGTGCCATCCGGTGGTCGAGTCAAAGGCGCTACCACTGCGGCGGTCGCCGGGGCCACGGCAGCGGAAGTTCGGGGCCGGCAACATGACAACGTCTATGACCAGATCGACGACGATATCAAGCAAGACTATCGCCAGAACCGTGCGCACAGCGCAGCGGTAGCTGGCGCGGTGGTCGGGGCATCAAGACAACGCCAGGAGCGCAGACAAAACAGTGGAGCGACCGAGCAAAGCATCACCGCCAACAACTCGGTGTACAGCAGTTGCCTGCAACAGCGTGGCTACAACGTTTTGCCTTGATCCCAACGGTTATTCTTCTTCGAATGCCCCGATATCAACGTTGCGAACTGACAATTTTCCCGGATAACTTAATTGATGTGCCGATGTAATTACCCAGTTATGCGATCAACAATTTAAGTTCGCCCTGCCTCTGAAGTCACTTCACTTCCCTTATCCCCTGCCCTCGCCTGTATCTCACTCAACTGCATGGCTGCAATCTGCTTGAGGGTCAAAAACATCCCGACAGCAAATGGGAATCAGTTCAGCCAAACCGCAGGCTTGTGTGTCAAATAGAACTCAGTCTCAACCCCCCTGCCTTGCAGTTTTCGGATAGCGCACATTATTCGTACCGAGCATCATCATGGACCTCGATTGAACCCCCGTGGATTACCCTTGCTTGATTCCAGTGAGATTTTTGATAGGCTGTCCCAGCATTGTCTAGTGGCTCTCTCTGCACCTTCCGCTCATGCCCGCTCGTAGCCCATCCCCTGACAAATATGTATTACGTCAAATCCAGCCTATCAAAACTGTCTTAATAGCCAGCCAGATCCACCTGAACGAAGGATTCTCATGCGTTACGCCTTCAAGTTGAAAAATGGTGCCATGGCCGTTTTTGACCCAGACACCGCCTTGCTTTCCATCACGACACCCTTTGGAGATGTGCAAAACACCACGATAGGTAGAGCTGAATCGCGTCTACTGGACCTGCTCCTTATGGAACCCGGTCAGACTAAAAGCCGTGAGGAAATCATCGACTACACCTGGAATGACCGCGTCGTCGCCTCCGGCAGTTTGAATCAGGCCGTTTTCTCACTTAGAAACATTTTGAATGACAGTCGAGATCACGAGATTTTGATGACGGTTCCTCGAAGAGGCTATTGCTTCAACCGTCACTATGTTGTCGATGCACAAACAGACATGCCGACGCCTTCCGATGAAGCCGTGCAACCTTCTGTGCCCGCCATTGAAGCGCTTCCGCCAACCGAATTTGATGGTCTCCTGGAGACTTCAGGAAAAACCATAAAATCAACTTACATTAAAAAATCCCTGTCAGTCGCTTATATCTTGACCTTGGGAGTATGCGCCTACACTGGTTTCCATTCGGGCTTCGACACACCAAAAATAGAAATTTCCAGTGTACAAGTGAACGAATTAGTCATCCATGCAGTAGGTAACAGCGTCGCAGAAGCTCAATCACTGCGGGATCTTTCGGCTAAACAGGTTCAACAGCTTTCGCCAAATTTAAAGGGTCAGGTTTGGTTGAATCTCTTTAAAACAAACTATTCCGTTTCGTGCGTTCGTCCGGACCTAAGCACTGCAAATTTACAGTTAAATAGCGACCAAAAAGACCTCGCCTTGATGATCCAACAATGTTTGGAAGCAACGCCATGAAGCTAACAATACCTTCAATTGTTCACTGGATAGTGTTGGGAATTATCAACGCTGCCTGTATTTTCTCTTTGATGTATTCGCCATCTTATTACATGGAAAATACCAGTTATCAAACTATTACTCGACAATGGCTCGAAGATTTAAATCAACTCAACTCTGAAGAATATCTGACCATCGGGCACGGTCGACTTACGCAAACCACTCTGGAAAGCCTGAACGGAAAGATTCGCAACGCTACGATCACGGCTGATGTCATCCGAGAAAGCTATCATCACGTTCAGATAAAAGTAAGTAACGTCAAACTTAGCCAGGATGACGAGCTATTCGCCATTGAAAAAACACCCGATCTCTTTTTCAGACGCCAATTCGCTCTGCAAGAAGGCGCTGTTCTAAACTACGAATTAATCCCTACCAACGATAAAAAAACCGTATGCTTTTATGTGCACGACTTTGGCCGCTTGCGCTGCATGAATCACTAAACCATCTGTTGCCAATCACGTCACGCACATTCGGCCAGACAACAGGACTTGATACTCCTTGCGTCGCGAAAGCCGACTCAAACAAAAAATAATAATTACTAATTTGAGTCAAGCGCCCTTTCCCTTCAAAGTCTCTCCTCTATAGTTCCGGAGCCGTGCCTGCTATCTCTCAGCACAAAAACCGGCTCCCGGCTTCTCCAAATAAATTTCATGACAGTCTATAAAGTTATGTTTCAGCTTCATACTCCTTCAAAACAACTTTTCCTGGGGTGGTAGATGAAAACAAACATTTTTTTGCGAGCCGTAAAATCGATGATACCCAAGATCCTGGTAGCTCTATCTCTGGCTGCAATACCCTTTCATTCGATTGCCCACAATGAATACTCTATCGGTAGCGCGGAAATCGAGATTTATGAAATAGAATTGAGTCCGAATGAGAAACTAAAATTGTCGCGTCTGAAAATCTACTCTGAAAATGAGTTCCATGAGGAGGAGGAGGCGACAAACGACCACCGCCCCTCCCCACCCCAAAATACGACTAATGAGCGTCAAGATTTTTCACTCATTCCACTTTGATAATAATTTTTTCTGGCTGCGTAGCCTCTCAATACAGTGAAAGCCGCCCCTTACGTCATCTGCAAATAGAGCGGCCACTCCGAAAATATGAGTTTTTGACTTTGATAAGCCTCGTTGGAGCGAGACTATTCACAGGCCAAGCCGTGGCAGTGATGCGGCTGACACTATGCTCTGCCTGAAAAGCCATTAATAAGGAAAGCACGTCAATGCAGCTAAAAAACATCGCAACCGTATCGTTTGGTGTATTGCTTTCTGTCAAGGCCATGGCCTATGAAGACGAACCTCATAGTGCCGACCTGACACGTATTGAAAGCAACAAAAAAAAACTGAGCGATGAAAAAGCCAGATATAAAATTTGCACCAACTATCGTGTCAATGACTTGTTTGCCTTTGATGCTGCAGCCATCGGTCCAACAAGTCAAAAAACGGCCATCTTTGGTTCGAAAATAGCGCCGTGCAAACTTCAAAGCCTATTGGATATACCATTGAGCGATGTGTACGTTTTTTCAGCGGCGTTGGAGCTGATGCCGGAGTCATTGACAGAAAAAAATGACAACAGCGCTACAGTCGAGTCAGGCGCGTTTGCGTCATATTCAATACGCTGAATGTGAAAATCTAGAAGTAAAAGAGTTGTTACACTCAGCGCTTATTTTTTATGGACGTCACTGCCAAGGTGCGATCAAATGGATAGCTCGTAAAACTCTCCCGACTGATTTGCATTAACGGCCGACACCACAGTCGTTGACACACATTGCTTAGCACTATCCATTTAGCTGAAGAGCGTTCAACTCCATGAGCATCCCCGATGAAGTCTTTCGTGTAACCTCTACGCCTGCGGACAAATCCCATAGAACAATTGGCCGATGGGTGATGAGCTTTGTCCCATCAGAGCGTGAAGCAAGCATTCGACAGCATAAGCTCATTAATAGCCCCAAACTCCAATGCAGTCGACTGGAGTTTGATTCAGCGGTGACTATTATCAGCTCTGTACCTCATGGCTATGTCATCTTTGCCATTTCACAGGCTTCCGTTGGTCGACCCACTATAAATAATCATGAATTACGACCTAACGAAATCATCGTACTGACTAGCGACGAGCCCGTGCATTACACTTGCGAGCCGAATGAAACTCTTTTCACACTCACCACAACTTTAGATCACTATAAACAGTGCCGGGAAAGAAACTCAACTATCGATGTGCTTGCAAAGCGAAAGGAATACCGCTTTCAGGTTGCAAATTTCAAATTAATTCAATCTGCCATCCAAGCCATCAACGCGTGTGTTAACGACGTCAATAATCCACCTTTAGAACAGCGCGACCGCTCTGATACCTCAGCCATTGAAAGTGCGCTGCTGATTTCTCTACTCCGGGTACTGACACCTGCTGGTCGCTCCTCGCTAAAAATCCCGACCAGAAGAAAGGTCGCGATGGCAGCGATAGAATACATTCATGACAACCTGAAAAAGGCGCTCTGCATGAAGGCGCTAGTAAAACAGCTTGAGACTACAACTCGCACCTTGCATCATGGATTCGTCGAAACATTTGGCATTTCGCCAATCGCTTACATTCGAAATTTAAGACTCGCCAATGTCCGCCGAGACTTGATCCGTAACACATGGCCAACGGTTACCGAAACTGCAATGCACTGGAACTTCCAGCATCTAAGTCGGTTTTCCAAGGCCTACCAGGATGCTTATGGAGTGACTCCCTCCGAAACCACCAGGCGCAACGCTATAAAATTGGCGGCGCCCAACTGCTGAGTATTATAAATGGCAAGGTGACGCTACTCATTCGGGGTGCTGCAGGCGCTTTTCATTCACTGCAACAAGCGCACCGCCTAGACGACGTAATTCCCAAAAATAACAATCAATAATTTTCATCCATCCATCTGAACCACCAACATTGCTTACTTCTAATTCAAGGGGGTAAGCATGCGTTATCGATTAAATTCACTGCCGCTTAAGCAAAAAATCATCTTTTGTCTTCTCGCCTATTTATGTGGTGTGGCACTGGCCTGGTTGATTGACTATTAACAGGCGCACCTTTAATCCCTCAGACCACCACCCACCAAGTTGAAACCATGTGTTTCGGAGTTTTTATGATTGCGGCATATAAAGCTTTGCTTAGAGGGCAAACGGTAGCTTTATGCGTAACGGCTGCGGCGGGCTCGGTCGCATGGTTTTGTACCGGGAGTCTTGCTGAGCACCTGGCTCTCGGATGGAAGTTATTCATTACCCTGGCGTTTATGCTGGGGGCATTGCTCTACAGTGCACGGAAGATTGAAAGGTATTACACCTCAACCGCCATTCAGCTTCGCAAGGCCATAAGGGCGAATGAGCTGGATGTTCACTACCAACCTATAGTTAATTTGCAGACGGGTAACCTGGTTGGTGCCGAATCGCTGTCTCGCTGGAACTCTAACGGAGCCACCATTCCGGCGGACGTATTCATCGCGGCGGCAGAGCAGTCCGACTTGATCTGCGAGCTTACGCGCTCGGTCATACGCCGGGTTGCGGAGGATTACTGCACCTATCTTTGGGCGTGCAAGGATTTCTACATCACAGTCAGTCTTTCCGCTCAAGACATTCTCGATCCCACCTTTCCAGACTTTGTGGCCAACATCATGGCAGCGTACAACTTGCCAGCCACCGCCATCGTCTTTGAAGTTACCGAAAAAGTCTTGTTAGACCAAAAAATCGCATCGGCTCAGTTGCACAGACTTCGAGCATGCGGGCATCGTATTGCCATTGATAAAGTCGGCTCCGACTACTTCCGCCTCTCGCTCATCGAATCAGTACCTGTCGACATACTGAAAATAGATCTTACATTCATCAACCACGACACCATCGCTGCCAAGGATGCTCTGTGGCGACATATTGCCAAAATCGCCAGGACTCTAAAAATCAATGTCGTCGCCGAGGGCGTCGGAAATCAACAGCAACTACCGCACTTGACTTCAGAAGGTGTGTTATTGGCGCAAGGCTGGTTGTTTTCCAAAGAGCTCCCTGTTCGTGCATTGGCAAGACGGTATTTTCAATTCCCAGCGAACATCAGTCCCCACACTGATTGAAGTGACTCAAAAATATAAATCAATGACTTCTATCAGTCTTCGCGATCACTCAAATTCTCGGCGAACACCTCACAATCGACAACCAGTAGAAGGACTCCACCTCACATGCTATTCCGAAACCTTGGCTTCGTTTCACTGCTTTCGTTGCTGTCTTTTCAGGCACTCGCGGATGACAAAGGTTTGTATCTTGGAGCTGGCGTAAGCAACATTGAAACCGACAAATCCCATCTGAGCGATGAAGACTCCAGCTATAAAATTTTTGCCGGCTATCGTCTCAACGGCTATCTGGCCTTCGAGGGCGCCTTCGTTGATCTCGGCCAATTCGAAGACAAGAATCTTGATTTCGATGGCAAATCTGTCCAGGCCAGCGCCCATGTCGGCTTTCCGCTGGGAGACCGGATACGCCTTTACGGCAGCGTCGGAGCTCATGCCTGGGATGCTGACGGCAATGCCAGCGATGATGACACTGGGGTGGATCTGACCTACGGTGCCGGTGTTGAATTTGATGTGTTTCGCAACATTGGTATCCGCGCTGAATATGAAGTACTGGAGGTCGGTGACATCAACCTGAATCAAACAACGGCCTCTGCTTTTATTCTCTTTTAACGCCAACTTGCATTGAGCGGCCATGCGGGTCGCTCAACGCACACCCTGAGACCATCATCCTCGCCGGACTTGCCCTGTCGTGCCGCGCGTCACCACTGGCAAATCTGCCATTCCGGCAGTCGGCATTCGCTGGCGCCCTATCAATTGCGCCGTGACATCGAATGGTCTGCTTTACACAGGTTCTGTGCTGCAAGCGGAGGGCTACTAACGCCCTTATTCTGAGGGCTATGGATGAAACAAGGGCGAATTTGGGCACTGTTACTAGTACTTGCGATCTTGACGGGCTGCACGACGGCACCGCCAAAAGATCAGAATAATCTGTGCAATATTTATCGTGAGTACCCTGACTGGTACGAAGACTCTCTAGAGATGCAAAAAGAATGGGGCACACCTCAACACGTTGCGATGGCGATCATGAAGCAGGAGAGCAGTTTCGTCTCCGATGCAATGCCTCCCCGTGACTTCGTGCTTGGAGTGATTCCCTGGGGGCGAGTCAGTTCTGCCTATGGTTATGCACAAGCCTTAGACCCTGTCTGGGGTGAGTATAAGGATATGACCGGCAATGGCGGCTCACGGGACAACTATGATGACGCGATCATGTTTATCGGCTGGTACACCACTGGCACCCACAGCCAGCTTGGAATCTCCAAAGCGGACGCCTACAACCAGTACCTGGCTTACCATGAAGGGCGTGGCGGCTTTCGTCGTGGCACCTATCGCAGCAAGCCATGGTTGATGCAGGTGGCACGCAAAGTAGAGCAGCAGTCAAAGAACTTCGATGCGCAGCTCAAGCAGTGCCGAGAGGAGCTGGAGGATGATCGCAGCTGGTTTTGACACCGACTGATCAGCATCTACCGAAGAGGCACCTGGCAACGTCGTTTCGTTTCGCGGCGCAGATCGAATTGCTCAATTTCTGACCCTGTCACACCGTCGTCACATCCACCCGGCACAATGCGATCAGCCAAAAGGATTTGGCTACGTACATGAAGAGCCCGGCGACTGCGCCGGGCTTTTTCGTTCCTGCGACATACTTTTCACGAAGCGCTCACATAATGGAGCGCAGATTGAGCAAACAAAAGGATTTGACCCCATACAGAAGGCCCGCCATGTGCGGGCTTTTTGTTTTCGGACTCCCTATCCCCTACCCGCTTGTATTCCACGCAGGTGCCCCTCTGCGAATTCGCGACGCTTTAGCGGATGCCATTTACCGGATGAACATGGAATCAGGCACGCCCCGAATTCCCGCGATGACCGGTATTGAACCGCGAGCGTTGAATTGCGTCCAACGGAAATGAATCGCATCAAGGGGATGAGGGCGATGGAAACGCGTGCAGTGATCAAGTTTTTCGCAGCTTACTTGTCTGTCACTCTAACAATTGCATGGTGCGTAGCCGAGGCTTCACCCTGGATCGCCTCTCATATCCTGATGAAGTGGATGCTTTAGCACAGCACTGATCTATAATCGGGAACAAGCGCCGGGCATGAACAGCGTTCACTCTGGCGACGCCGTTGCTGCTCTGGGTGTCGAAGATCATGATTAGTTAACGCATGAGTATTCAGCAAGCGTGCTTTCAAGAATTTCCGAATTCAGCCGTTCGCATTCTGCATTGGCCTCAATTCGTGTCGGATAGCAGATTTTTAGCCTGCACTTACCTTCATTATCGTAGATGTCGAAATCTATAGGCGCCGTCGTGCAGTAGAAGCGTGCCCCACTACGGGTTGATCCGGTTTCCTTTGGAATCGAGGGGACAACAACGAATCTCGCCATATTGGTTTTCCCTGTAGTGTCCACATGTCAGTGACTTAAGGAATAGCGGCTACTAGCCACTAGATCAAGTGAGCATCTTAAAAATCCGATGAGCAGTTCGTTGCAACCAAAACGCATTCGGATTCACCGATGTGATTACTACTCAATCAGTAAGCGTCCGCCTAACACACCTTGCGTGATTAAACGGGCGCCCACCTGTGCGGTAGCAGCTCGGTAATCTCACTCGCACGCTGCGTCGGCAGGCGTGTAAGAACCTCCTTCAAGTAAGCATACGGATCATGCCCGTTGAGCCGCGCCGACTGGATCAAACTCATGATCGTCGCCGCACGTTTACCGCTACGTAACGAGCCAGCGAACAGCCAGTTCGAGCGCCCAAGTGCCCACGGCCGGATTTGATTCTCGCACCAGTTGTTATCGATGGGCACAGCACCGTCATCGAGATATCGAGCCAGTGCCGTCCAACGCCTTGGCGATGGCCGATCCCTCAGGCACAAGCTGCCTCTGGGCGATCATCCAGGTATGAAGTGCGTCGATGATCGGCGCTGCTTTTTCCTGCCGTATTCGCTGCCGGACACCCGGTTCCAGCTTGCGTGCCTCTCGTTCAACTTCGTACAAGGCCGCGATGTAGTGCAGCGCTTTTTCGGCGATCTGGCTCTTGTTGGTCGCATGCAAGTCGAAGAACTTTCGGCGTGCATGGGCCATGCAACCGATCTCCGTGACGCCCAGTTCAAAGCCTGCCTTGTAGCCAGCGAAGTCATCGCAGACCAGCTTCCCATTCCAGTGGCCAAGGAAGTTTCGAGCATGTTCGCCAGCACGGCTCGGGCTGAAGTCGTAAACGACCGCCGCCAGATCGGAGAACTGACTGGAGGCATAGGCCCAAACGTAAGCGCGATGAGTTTTCTTCGCGCCAGGCGTCAACATTTGTACCGGCGTTTCGTCAGCGTGGACGACGCCGTGCGTCAGCACGGCTTCGCGCAGCGCATTAACCAGCGGCTGTAATTGCACGCCGCAGTTGCCCACCCACTGCGCCAAGGTCGAACGGGCGATGGGCAGCCCGGCGCGGCCAAAGGCTTTCTCTTGGCGATACAGCGGTAGGTGGTCGGCGAACTTGGCCACCATGACGTGGGCGAGCAGGTCCGCTGTCGGGATGCCCTTGTCGATGACGTGCGCCGGTACCGGCGCCTGTATCAGCGTTTCGCATTGTTCACAGACCCATTTCCCACGGATGTGGCGCTCGACGGTGAACACGCCGGGCGTGTAGTCGAGCTTTTCGCTGGCATCTTCGCCGATACGCTTCAGGGCGCAGCCGCACTGGCAGTGGCTGTTGTCCGGTTCATGATGGATCAGCGTGCGAGGAAACTGCGGTGGCAGTGCCCGCGCGCATGTCCATCGGCTCGGTGGCGAGCCAGATCGAATCGATGCGGATCATCGCAGTAAGTCGCGGAGAAAAGCGGTACACGCCGCTGCATTATCCGCCGGCCAACTCACAACGACCGCCCCCTTCAAGTGGGGGACTTCGATGCGGATATTGGCAGCGAGAGCTTGAGGTGATGTGGACGGCGATGCCTTGACCGGAATAAAGGCAGTTTGCAGTGCCAGGTTTTTCTGCTCTGCTTCGCTTCGTTGGCGCATGGAAATCCTGACGTTAAGGGCTATCGCGTCCGCTTAAAAATACGCGGACACCATCGCCCTTAATGCTGGAGTTCGGAAGGTGTGTTGGCTGGACGCTTACGTGGAAACTAGCAGCCGCCAGCTAACAATCTTGAAAGGAAACGAGCGTGAAAAATCGAGGCGTCACGTAAATCTCACGCACATGAAAAAGGCCAATGCTGTGAACATTGGCCTAAGTCATTGAATAATATGGTCGGGACGGAGTGATTCGAACACTCGACCCCTAGCACCCCAAGCTTGCAGGGGGGCTAAAAACATTTATAGAACAGAAATAGTCACGGCGTCGATTTTGAGACCGGCGGCGAGACGACCTATTTTTTCAAAGCACTTATCTTGTTGGGAATCGTCGAGCTTCAAACAGCTGAGAGCGCCCTCTTGAATCGCGCGGGCAGATAAATGCAGTGAATAAGTCATTCCCATATCACACACTAAAAAACCCCATAAACCGCATAGGTTGCTTTTTCCATTATTGATCTCAATTTAATATTTAAGCTGCGCGGTGAAGGATGGACTGACTTTTGCTGACCGTAAAGATTTTAGACCCGCAAACGTAGAGCAGCATATAAAGAACGTAAAAGCGTATGGCATCCAGACTACTGGACGCTGATAGATGCTCAGTGCAAACAAGGCAAAGAACAGCAACACCCACAACCTAGACTCTGCATTTTTCATAATAGCGAAGGCCAAACTTATTAAACCGCTCGCGAAAAGCAGCGCACCGATCAATCCGAAATCTGTGAGTAATCGAGTCGCGACTTGTGATACTCCACCATACACGACGCTTGCGTCTGAACTAACGCCGAACAAAATCGTTCTCACGTCTGATCCCCAGTACCTTGCGACCAGTTTTTGCATTTCCGGCAATGAACGGTTATTGATATGCTCTGTTTGTCTTAGCACTGGAGGCGGGATGTCTGGGACACTAACTTTCTCCGTTTGGTGAATCTTATCGGGAGCGGCTTTTAACTGTACCTCATTAGATCTTGGGGTATTTTCGAGCCAAGCTTCCGGGCGAGCTCTAGATGAGTTTGGGGTTACGCCAGGAATCGCCTCTCCCTGAATTTCAGAATCCGTCAGACCTGTGACAGGGAACGCTTCTATCTGAGCATCCGGCCCAAGGATTTCGGGGGCGCGGGGAGGTGGGAGAGTAATAAAACCGACAACCAACAATCCTACAAGACCCGCAACCCCGGATGGCACTAAGGATTTAAAGGACCTCGCAACTACCGATCTGAAGGTGAAACCAGCGACCGCCATTAAGCAAAATGCAAGCGAACAGGAAAGTACGCCGCCTATGAAGATCACGAAAAATACAGGAGAGCTCAATCGAAACCGATTGGCTGCTAGCAATAGAACTGCGATGGTTCCCACCATACCAGGCTCATCGTAAACAGCACAAAGTCGATACAATACGCCACCCCATGGCAGGATAGTGCTATTGCCGCCCAATAATAGTGCTCCGGGAACCTGCAGGTAATAGCCGTTGGCCGCCGCCATTACAGGGTTTGCCAGAGGCAGGTGCTCGAAATTTATCGGTAGGGCAGCAATACTGCCAATCGACATCACAATGCCCGGTACCAAGCTGATCGCGAAAATCCAAGAAAAACTTTCCAATACTTTTCTACGCCGTTCGTCACTATAAATAGCGAGAGCTAGCATCGTTGGCAAAACAAAATACCAACGGGTCAAAGTCCCATCTACTTTTGGAAGCGCGCTGATATAAAAAACAAACAAGGCAATAAGAGCAAAACCAACTACTTCCTTACGACGCGGCCGATCTCCCAATGCAAATGCGGCAACCGCCAAAACACCGGAAACCATCCCTGCAAAAGCCATATGTCTCTGCGCCCCCCACAGAAAATATGGGTTCAAAGAAATCCATGAACAAAGAGCCAACAAAGGCGCCAATGCAAAGCCGATGGGATTAATAATTCCGCGATACATACGTAGTTCCTGGCTTGAACAGCAACAGTTTTCAAAATATTTCTCAGAATAACGGCTACCCTAAAAAAAGAAAAGCAGCCATCCGCATTCGAGAGGCAAATTGCCATCATCCATCAGCACGAAACCAGTCATTTTGAGTTGTTTGCCTGCTCATGGGTTTACGGCTATGCGCCGCCAAGCCATCGTCGGCACATCAGCCTCATCCCACAGTTCGGTTAAGCCAAATTGGGCTCACTGCACATTAGTGAAAAATAGGTGTCAGCCAAGCACCAGTGCCTTCTGAGCGCTAGCAGCCCACGACGGAGCTTTTGGCATCGTGGTCGCATAGCAGTGAGTAGCGCCGCCGGTTGGATCTGACACCTTGCCGGAGATCACTTGGTCAGCGGCGATCTGCGCTTGGGCAAACTCACGGTAAGGAATCGGTGAAACGCTTCCTGAAAAAACTCCTCACCGCGTGCCCAGCAACGCCTCAAAATCCAAAGCCAGGATCTCCGATGCGCCACTCAACATATCTCGCACCAACGCCCGTCGCTTACTCAACAGCTCATCCAATGTATGCCTCAAATGTAGGCATCGCTGCATCCCGAACCGTCGGGTACTCAAGATATCCAGTGGCTCGGGAAAGAAAGCTCGGTTACGGAAAACACGAATGCCCAGGTCAGCAACTTCTGCTCATCGATGAGCGCGCGGGCCTGGTTGCGGGCCTTGCGGATGTCCGTCAGGGATTTGCGCGGCCAGGACTCCGCAGGAGTACTCTTTGTTTTGGTCGCCCCACCGATACCGCCTGGAGGGATATTTGTTTGGCGCAGTGGTCTAGCTCGCACCTCCATAGTAAAAACGACGCACCTCTTCAAAGGAGGGCGCCGTTTTTGGTTTAAAGCCTTACACCACGCCGACGAAATCGCTCGCTGTCAGGGCGACATGCCCGACCAGATCAATTTGGAAATCGGCGCCATTACCGCTGTTGACATTGCCCTCCACATACGTGTGATCAACCCCGCCGACGTTGGCGAAGTGGTACTTCAATTGCGCTTGGTTACTGAACTCAGTGCCGACGCCATTCCACTCGCCGAGGAAGGCAAAGTCCTGATTACCGGCGGAACCCGCGCCGGAGGTCCGGGCATCGATCAGCGACAGATCGATGTGGTCAGCTCCCTGCGCAAAGTCGGTGATCACATCACGGCTTGCGGTCGAAGTGCCGGAGTCGTTCATTGCGCTGAACATAAAGATGTCCGCCCCCGCCCCACCGGTCAAAATGTCGCGGTTGCCATTGCCGGTCAGCGTGTCAGCACCGCCTCCACCACTGAGGGTGTCGATGCCGCCTTGCCCGGTCAGGGCATTGTTGGCGTTATCGCCGGTCAAGCTGTTGGTGCCGTTGCTGCCGAGGACATTCTCGACGCCGCTCAAGGTGTCGTTACCGGTTTGCGAACTGCTCGCCAGGCCAGTAGACAGGTTGACCGTGGCGTTGGCCGAGGTCCCCGACAGGTCGTAGGTATCGGTGTCGCCACCACCGTCGTAGCTGTCATTGCCGTCATTGGCCGACGCCCGGAAGGTATCGTTGCCAAGACCACCAAACAGGCTGTCCAGGCCTTGCCCACCGATCAGGATATCGTCACCGCTGCCACCGTCCATCCAGTCGTTGCCGCCCTGGCCTTGCAACAGGTTGCTGACGCCGTCGCCCTGGATGTGATCGTCGCCAGAACTACCGGTGACGTTCTCTATACCGGTCAGGGAGTCGTTGCCAGTCTGGGTGCTGGTTGACGTGCCGACGAGCAAATCGACCGTGGCCGGCGCCGATGTGGCCGACAAGTCATAGGTGTCGGTGCCCGTGCCGCCGTCATAGTGGTCGTTGCCGTCGTTCAGCGATGCTCTCATCGTATCGTTGCCTGCCTCACCAAAGACGGTGTCGTTGCCGGCCAGGCCGCTAAGTTGGTTATTACCGCTGTTGCCATGAATAACGTTTTCCAGCCCGTTACCCGTGCCGTTACTGTTGTTCGCCCCCAGCAAGGTCAGGTTCTCGACGTTGGCACCCAGGGTGTAGCTGACCGAGGACATGACCGTGTCGGTACCTTCGTTCAGATTTTCCTGAACCGCATCGCCATTGGCATCCACCATGTAAGTGTCGTTGCCGGCGTTACCCCGCATCGTGTCGTTACCGCTGCCGCCGTCCAGCAAGTCGGAACCCAGTCCGCCGTTGAGGACGTCATTGCCCGAGTAGCCCATCAGGATGTCCTGATAGTTGGTGCCATTGAGCGTGTTGCCGAAGAAGTTGGTGCCTTCGATGAAGCGCCCTACCGCTTCCGAAGGGTCGGACGTCAGTTGTTCCACTGTGCCGTTGTTGTCGGTGTAAGTGGTGATGACTCGCAGCTGCTGCCCGAACTGCGCCGAGGTGGGCGCAAAGGTCGAAGCATTCGCCCCAGCGATACTGATCCAGGCCGCGCCCACCAGTGCTTGCCATTGGAAGGTGAACCCGCTTGGCCCAGGCAAGCCGTCGGCGTCCTGTATGGTCGAGGTATTGGCGGTCAGCCGGTATTGAGCCGGCACCGGACGGCCAGGTGTGGTCGGCGCAGTGGCAAACCCCGACAGCACCGCATTGCCGGTTGGCAGATTGTTGGTGATGTTCAGGTTGACTGTGCGATCGGCGAAACGCAGTTTTTCCATGCCAGTCACGATATCGGTGCCATCGACATTCGCCGCGCCGCCCCGCAAATCCACCACTTTGAACGCCGTGATCAACTCGCCACCCGGCCGGGTGTCGGTGAACTTGGTGATGCTGTAGTCGGCAAAATTGCCACTGTACAGCGCTTCATCGGCTGCGCCGTCGGCCGTGCCTGGGGCTGCGTGGTTGTCACCCAAAATGAAGTCCGGACGGGTCGCTTGCAGGCCAGTAAAGTGCTGAGCGAACCCCTGACTGGCGAGCAAGTGATTCAGATCGGCGAGTTTGATCGAATCGCCTACTATTACGTCATTTGCGCCATTACCTTGGGAAACATCATCGCCACTGCCGCCTATCAACCAGTTTTCTGTGGCATTACCGATCAGACCCGCCAGAGGGTTGGCCGCAGTCGTCGTGTTTGCACGGCTATCGCTGAAGCGTGAACCGATCAAACCCTCAATGTCTGCCAGCAAGGCGTTGAACGGCTGGAACAGCACAGCGGTGCCCGGCGCCGCCACGATATTCTGATTGTTAAGGTCTGCCGCCGCATCCAGGGCAATGTTCACATCGCTGAAGGCCGCGATGTCGAACCCCACGTCACCGAGGGCTTCATCACCGTCACCTTGACCCGGAGCGCCACCCAGGCCAGGCAACAGAATGTCGTCACCGACACCTCCGAACTCCTGGTCACCAGTGGAACCGCCGGAAATGATGTCATCGCCGTCCTCACCGAACAGAGTGTCCGGGCCGTCGCCACCGTAGATCTCGTCGTTACCGTCACCGCCATGCACAAGATCAGTGTCGCCGCCGGCATCGATGTAGTCATTGCCAGCGCCACCGAACAACTCGTCGATCCCGGCTTCACCGTAGAGGTGATCGTTACCGTTACCGCCAATCACCACATCGAGGGCACCTGCGCTGGTCCCGGCATAGATGGTGTCGTCCCCTTCCCCGCCATCGAGGAAGTCTTCGATATCACCGCCGTAGATCACATCGTTGCCGTCACCGCCATAGATATGGTCGGCACCGGCCTTGCCATCGAGGATGTCATCGCCACCTTCGCCATAGATCGTATCGTCGCCATCGCCAGCGTCGAGCCAGTCGTTGTAGTCGGTGCCAGACAATACTTCGTGCGAGTTGTAGCCCACTGCCGCAGTGCCATCAGGGTTCTCGCCCTGGTCCGGACGGTAGTCACGGATATAGGTTTGAGCGGTATGCGTTTCCGGATTGGTCAGGCTGACCAGCAAGCCGTTACCGCCAATCCCGCCCGCGCCACCGGTTGAGTAAACGCCGACATGGTTCGCCGTAATCAGCGTGCCGTATTTGTGCTCGCTCTTGTACGCCGTCGCACTGGCGCCGGAGTCGGTGTTGCTCAGTTCGATGTAGCTGTCGGCGTAACCGAATACATCACCGGCCAGGTGCCGGGCATCGGTGGTACGTTCAATGATGTCCTTGAATTGCTCGGTCACTACCTGTTCGTTGAGGTTGGTCATCGCCGGCAAGCCGAGGTCGAGGCGGAACAGGTAATAGAAACGGTCGCCATCCATCAACCGTTCCATCTGATCCTCGAAGATAGCGTTGAAGGTGGTGCCCAGTTGCCCGGTGTAGACGTGTTTTTCCGCGAGGCCACCGATCCACAGATCAATCGCGTTGTAGCCGTCGTAACCGGCCACATGATTGCCGCTGGCATCTGCCGCACCGGAAAGGAAATAGGCCGCCTCTTCAGCCGTGACGCTGCCACCGGCATAGTTGGTGGTAACACCTGAGGTGTCGGCATCGATGATGGCTTGGGCATGGGCCACGTCACCATCAAATGAATAGGCAGCGATGAAGTTCACCAGTGACTCGGGGTGAATCATGTTGTTGGCGAAGTCACTCCAACTGATATAGGGCGTCAAGCCATCCACGATCAGGTTCGTGTGATGCTGCGCGCCCGCCGGTGACGCCCTCTCCTCGATGAGCGCATCGTGAATCTGCTGACGCGCCTGGTTCAGGGTAGGCAGGCCCAAGTCGCGACCACGAGCCAGGTTGATGGTCGCCAGGTCCAGCGGTTGACCGAGCAAGCCTTGTTGCAGGGCCGGGGTCACGAATTCGTCGATTTCGTTGCTGATCTGCCGGGTCATGCCCAGGGCAATGGCTGTCGGCCCCACCTCGGCAAAACCGCCGGGGTTGAGAAAAGCCTGCTCCAGCGCGTAGTGAGTGATTGCACCGGTCAGGTCGTAGCCACCACTGGCATTTTTTTCCAGAGCATCGATGGTTTCGCGCAGTTGCGAGTGGCCGAAACGAAACGCGGCCTGGCCATACTCCAGCGAAATATTGGCGTTAATGCCCGAGTCATAGGTCACAAACTCTGGCAAATCCGGGGTAATCAAACGCGCGTACTGGTCGATCGCAACGTGCTGGTATTCCATTTCCACAGTCAACTTGGCGGCGTAGAACAGTTTGTCCTGATCCCAGGACACGGTGACGCCATCGGCCAGTGTGAAATTGCCGTTGGCATCAGTGTAAAAACCGCCGCTGCCGTTGCTCACCTGAACCTGCCAGTTGTGCCGCACATTGACGTCTGTCTGCCCCAGCACCTCGTTCTGCAGGTTGATCAGCTGCACGTTGTGGTCTTCATGGAAGACGTGGTGAATGGCGGTGAGGCCGAAGTTTTCGTTCACCCGACCATCACCGGCAATGTAGTGATCGCCCACCGATTGCAGCAGCAACTCGTTGGCCACCGCAAAATCGCCACTGCCGGGAGCCGCGCTGATGGAGAAGTCGGAAAAGTTGACGAAGCTGAACAGGTTTTTCGGCCCCGAATTGTCATAGTTGATGACCATTCCATAAGGGTTGTTCGTGTCGAACGTGATGCTGGTGATGTGCGCATCCAACGACATCAGCTTCGCTTGATCAATATGCACATCATCAAAGTGCGGGTTCATATCCAGCAGGATCGCTTCGCGGGTGTACACCGCTTGTATGCCGGCGGTGCCAGGGTCGGCATCCAGTACATGGCCGCTGGCATCCCGTACGCGGAAGTTCGCGATATCGTCCCAGGTCAGATCGTCGCGACCGGTGGCCAGCACATGAGCGCGCAATTCGCTCAGGGTCGGCAACGTCTGGTGGGTCAGCACACCGTTGAGGGTCCAGGCGGCTTCGTCGCTTAAGGTTGTGCCGTCAAACAGCGCCGCTCCCGCGATGAACTGGCCGGGGTGATTGGGGTCCGCCACCCACTGACGGAGCAATTGAGTCACAGCCTCATTGGAGCCGTAAGTCTGATTCTGATCGATATAGGGCGAGTCAAGGTTGACGTATTGCGCCTGGCCTTGACCGTCCACTTCGCTGACCGAAGCCCGATGCACTTTGATCGAGTAAACCGGCTGCCCGTCCGGGCCGATGGAGCCGTACAGCGGATCATCCGGCGCCAGAGGAATAGTGATCGTCGCGTTCTGATTGGGTTTGTTGATGAAGTCCAGCCCATGGTCGAAGAACTGCCCGAACAAGGTGAACCAGCCGGTTGTCGACGGGTCACCGCTGACGGTGTTCTGGTTGCGAATGTAGTACTGGCCGGAATCCGGTGAGGTGGTATCCACCTCGCCAATGGTGCCAAGAATCCCCGGATCAGTAACGATCGCTACTCCCGTGACGGTATGCTGGATGTGCCCGTTGGCATCGGTAGCAAAAGTTACCCCGCCACTGACGATGGTCTGGCTGATCATCCGGGGGGTGTAGTCCACTAGCGAAGCTGTTGGATCGCTATACAGTGAACTATTGTCAGTCATGGGCGTGACACCGGCGGGAACGCCCGGTCCGGCCAATGCAGCGTTATCCAGATTCTGATGAACGTAATGCGTGTAGTCCGAGTGGGTCAGGCGAATGAAGTTCTGACCAAAACTGCCCCAGCTCTGTCCGTCCTGGGTCAAGTTATTGAAGTGGCCGGAGACGTCGCGCAAGCCGATCGGGTCCCGTGCGCCGTTGTACCAGCGGGTTTCGCCGACCGGAATATCTAGGGGGTTGAAGCTGCCGAGAATACCGAGCACATGGACATTGCCGTCCGAACCGCTGTAGCCGTAAAGAGGATCACCGGCGGCGTTATAACCCACGACATGAATGGTCGGAAACGTAACCTGCTGGTCAAGAAACGAAATATCGTTTTGATTAAGGGTGAAGCGCTTTAGCTCATACATGTCAGTCTCCAGATATCCGTTGAGTTGCTGGGTTTTCCAAACGACTTATCACGATGATCAGGGAACTAAGCCAATGGCAAAAGATGCAAAAGTCGAATCAAAAAACGAGACTTCTATCGCGGATGAGGCTGAGACTTTGGTCGAACCAGCCCCTCCTGTTTGCGAGAAGATTCGCAATGGAATCTGGCGCACCCTGATCAGGGTCCGGGCGCGCAAGCTGAGTCACTCGACCCAGTTTGTCATTGCCGCTGCGGTGATCCTGGGACTGACCATGTTCTCCGTCGGCAAGCTGGTGAGCGAACGAATAGAAAGTGCCGCAGTACAAAGCGCGGCAGAAGCAGGCGCCCACTACATGGAAGCGTTTCTGGAGCCCTATGTGCAGGAGATGAGCCGGGACAACAGCCTCTCGACTGCAAGTGTCCAGTCCCTGGACCGCCTCATGGAAAGTCGTGCGCTAAATCAGCACATTGTCTCGATCAAGATCTGGCGAGCGGATGGCACGGTGGTCTACAGCACGAATAAAGCCATCACCAACCACAAATTCCCAATAGACGAGATCACCGAGGCGCTTAAGGGCAAAGTGGTCACCGACCTTGAAGAGCTGGACCAGGATGAGAACGAGTTCGAGCGCAATCTAAACGTTCCGCTCTATGAGATCTACGCGCCCCTGCGGGATTTCAGCTCCAGGAAAGTCATCGCGGTGGGCGAATTTTATGAAAAGGCCGATAGTCTGGAGCGCGAGATCAATCGCGTCCGACAGCAGGTATGGGGGGTCGTGGGCGCCGCGACGTTGGCAATGCTGACGCTGCTTTTCTTCATCGTGCGACGCGGTGACAACATTATCCAGCGCCAACAAGTGGCACTGCACTTAAGGCTGCTGGAGCAAACCCGTTTACACATCAGCAATGCCGAACTCCAGCGCAAGATGGCGACGGCGACCCAGGAATTTTCCCGGGTCAATGAACTCAACTTGCGGCGCATTGGTGCAGACCTGCACGATGGGCCGGCGCAGTTATTGACCTTGATTCTGATCTGGCTCGACGAGTTGGCCGAAAATTGCTCGGCTGTCGATCAGGAGGCGCTGGAAACCATTCGTGGTGCCGCCACCGACGCATTGCGGGAGGTCCGCGATTTATCACGAGGTCTGGCCCTTCCGGAAATTAACGACTTGAGCCTGGTGGAAGAGTTGCAACTGGTGGCGCAACGGCACGAGCAACGCACCGGCACCAGGGTCACCTTAGCCCTGGGGCCACTACCAGAGGCCGCGCCGCTGCCGCTCAAACTCTGTTTGTACCGTTTTGTGCAAGAAACCCTCAACAACGCTTACCGTCATGCCAACGGCGAGGGGCAGGTCATCCAGGCGCAATACATTGATCAGGTATTAAATATCAGCGTCAGGGATAGGGGTCCGGGTATGGCGGCGGACGCCATGCAACTCGATACATCCGGCAGAACCCGATTGGGGCTCGCCGGTTTGCGTTATCGCGTTGAATCTCTGGGCGGGTTGTTCAGTATCGACTCTTCTACCTCAGGAACGTCGGTCAATGCACAGTTCAAACTTTAGTCAGAAGCGGCTCCGGGCATCCATTGGTGTTTTCCCTGCGCCGATGTGAAATCGCCCGAGAGCTTCGCGCTCCCTGTAATGCCGTAGGGCCGTGACCGCTTCGACACGATTTCGGGCGTGCAGTTTCTGCATCACACAGGTCATGTAGTGCTTGACGGTTTTTTCGCTGATCAACAGCTTTGACGCAACCTCCCTATTGGTCAGTCCCTTTGAAACTTCATAAATAACCTGCTCCTCGCGCAGGGTCAGATCAAACGTGTGAATCTCCGCTTCGTGTTTCTTGAAGTTACTCAGCAGTTTGTTGACAAAATCGGGGGTGATATACGTCTGCCCCTTGGCAACCAACCTGATCGCCAAGACCAGTTCCGGTCCGCTGACACCTTTCAACACATACCCGAGCGCGCCGGCCTCCAGCGCCAAAAAGGCGTCATTTTCGGATTCTGAAACCGTCAGCATCAGCACCTTCACATCCGACAGCTCAGTGGAAATGAACCGCACCGCGGCGAAAACATCGCCCGGCATATTGACGTCCATCAGCATCACATCCGGACGCACCCTCTGGGCGATATTCCTGGCATCTTGCGCACTGGCGCCCTGCTCCATGACCTGAAGATCCGCCCGTCTTCTCAATATGTTGGCAACGCCCTCACGCAACAACGGATGGTCGTCGACAATGCAGATACGAATGAACGGATTCATGACGCGCTCCCGAAAGGATTAGCACTCGAACGAACGATCATTCATTAATAGCAGGAAACCTGGGATGACACCGGTCACCCGTCGTGTGTCCCAGGCTCCGGGCGTTCGAAAATCAGACTTAGGTCTGATAAAAGTCGATCGTCAACAAACAATCACTGTTACAAAAATATAAACATTTACACCACAACCCATTGTTTTTAAAGGCCTCTAAAAACGTCAAAAAAACAGACAGCCTCATAAAACCCGGTTCCACCTTTATCCGACCAACAGTCGCTCTCCTACGCTCAGGATTCCGATAGGCACTCCACAAATCAAAAGTTGCATGTCTACGATATAGCTACAGCTTTGGAAAGAAATCACTAATGCATACAGTTCTAAAAGCTAAAACTTTGGAGAATGCCAGATTTCTTTTTGCAATCGTTAACGATAATGGATTGTGCGGACTCATCGATTTAGACACCGTCCCTTGGGTTGAGAAGTTTAACGTCAAAATAGTCCTCCAAGTGCTGCCGGCTCCCAGTTCATGATCACCAGTTCGCCACTGATCTCGGCTTTGCCCTGCCGTTGGTTGGTCGTGGTTTAGCGAATATCCAGCGTTTCAAAGTGAAAGCCTTCAAACACCCGGCGGATGTCCGGGTGGTCGTTGATGCTGACCATCACCCTGCCCTTGCAGCGGCGCATGAAGTCGGCCATGCGTTCGTAGTTCTCAAACGGAAAGTCCACCCCATACCCGGCGGTCTGCCAGTACGGCGGGTCCATGTAGTGAAGGTAGGCGGCCGGTCGTAGCGCTCGGCGCACTCCAGCCAAGGTAGGTTCTTGACGTAGGTGCCGGACAGGCGTTGCCAGGCAGCTGAAGGGTTTTCTTCGATGCGCAGCAGGCTGATCGACGGGTTGGTGGTCGCGGTACCGAAGGTCTGCCCGGAGACTTTACCGGCGAAGGCATGGTGCTGCAGGTAGAAAAATCGGGCGGCACGCTGAATGTCGGTGAGGGTTTCTGGACGGGTCAGCTTCTGCCACTCGAACACCTGGCGCGAGCTGAGCGCCCATTTGAATTGGCGCACGAACTCTTCAAGGTGGTTCTGAACCACGCGGTACAACGTCACCAGGTCACCGTTGATGTCGTTGAGCACTTCAACAGGCGCGGCCTGGGGCCGCATAAAGTACAGCGCGGCGCCTCCGGCAAAGACTTCAACGTAGCATTCATGCGGTGGAAAAAGCGGGATAAGGCGGTCGGCCAGACGGTTTGCCGCCCATCCAAGGAATGATTGAGGTAGACATGGATAGCAAGACCTTTACTGTATAAATAAACAGGTTCCAGGCTCGCTCCGCTTTGTGCACAGAGCAGGAGCCTTGGCGGGACTTGCAGGGACAATCTGCGGGGACGGTGTCCAGGCTGGATGTTGACGCATCCAGACTGGCCGTTCCTTTTACTTTGAGACTCAAACTTCTTTGCCCGGGCACAACTCCCGCGCTCCAGGCAATCAATCCGCCACTTCAAGAACGACTTTCTGCGGCTTGCCGGAGGCCTTGGCCTTGCCCTCCTCCCCACCATTGCACTCTACCGACACCGTCCATCCGGACGGGGTGAAGGTGTGATCGACCGACTCCCCCAAGTAGTCGCCATCGAGCCCGCGCTTGAAGCCTTGCGCCTTGATCATGCATTCGGCAAACAGGTCGGTCCGGCCCGGCAGGTCGAGGCGCACCGAGGCGGGGGATCGGTTGAACGCGGCCAGGCGCGCCTTCGCAGCCTCGTCGGCCGCCGTGCGGGCCGGGGAGATATGCCGATCGGTGTGCACCGGTGGCATGCCCTCGGGCACGATGGGATTGGGGCAGGGCGAGTGGACCAGCCACGATCTATGCAAATTGGCCCGCACCAGTTGGGGCAGATATTGGCATTGACCACCTGATCGGCGAGCTACTGATCAACCACGCCATGGGCCACAACGTGAAGGTGTACATCCAGTCGGACGTCATGAGTCGCAAGCTCGATGCACTGGAACAGTGGCACATCCATCTAGATCAGAACGGTTTATCCCTGATTCACGGGTTGACCGGTGTTGGCCGACATCGCAGATATAAAAGAGTCCAGACGTAGAATCACGTAGTTGCGCCGGCGAGCTGTGATTTCGTAGACGTTACCATCCAGCGCCCTGAGCATATCAGCGCACTCCGACGGAGCTAGTTCAATACGGTCATCCAGCGTACTGTTGAGGAGATCCTCCAATACCAATGCATAACGCTCGATCCGTTGATTCACATTCTTGGCGGTGACATGCAGGTAAGCCGCCAAGCGCTCCAATCGGATGACGAAGTCCAGCACCGTATTTGCGTCGCCACCATGACGTGCCAAGAACGCAATCACCATCGGCACCCAGTCGGAATTGTCGATCCGGTTTAGCCAAGTGAATAGCTCGTTGATCTTGTTGGCAGCCGAGGAAGACACATGGCGCGCTCTTCGCTATCAGATACGCCTCGGCATAGGGGGCGACCACTCGCTCGATAAGCGCCTCAGATGACTCCACTTTGCTCAGAACATGGTCGCGGAACTCTTCTAGCAGCATTCGCCGTGCCTTGAAGCGGCCGTAAATCATGCGGATATGACCGAAAAGCTCGTTGAAGCCATCACGTCCGGTGGAGACCTCCAGATCCTCCCAACGGTCATTGAAAGCCTCGTGCTTACTCTCTGACAGCTTGCCGATCACCTCAGCCTGAATGATGTCCGTGGGCAACAAATCCAAGCCACGACACTGCGAACAAAAGCCTTCCGCAGAACCTGTACTTCGATGCGCGGCGCTCAACCTATCGCTACCGGCGGCCGACTGACGGGAAATGGTTCCAGTTCGGCACCGACCGCATCAAAGCGATCGATGCCGCGAAACAGTTGCACCTGGAGTTTATGCGCGGCGCTGACCTGGTAGGCGCCGTGATGTCCGCATCATCTGAATCGTTCGCCACCTTCCTCGACACCTACGAACGAGACGTCCTGCCGCCGCGCGAACTGGCCAAAGGCACGCTCGGCTTGTACGCGGTGCACTTCCGACGCTTCCGTAAGCAGTTCGAGGGCAAGGCCGTCGACCAGATATCCATTCGCATGATCGCGGAAATGCTGGACGCACTCACGCCGCGCACGGCCAACCAGTGCCGCGCACTGCTGACCGACATCTTCAACCACGCCGCGGCCAAGGGCTTGCGCCCGGACAACCCGGCAGCGAGCACGATCAATCGCATAGAGAAGAAACTGCGCAAGCGCCATACCGTCGAGGGACTGAAAGCCATCCGGGAGAAATCGCCTGCCTGGCTGCAGAACGCAATCGACTTGGCGCTGATCACCGCCCAGCGGCGCACCGACAGTCTGGACATGCGGTTTGACGGAGTGCGGGAGGGCCACCTGTACGTGGTGCAGAAGAAAACGGCAAAGGCCAGTGACGCAGCATGGATTCGCTTTCGAGTGACACCAGTGTTGCAGGCAGTCATCAGCCAGTGCCGCGACGATGTTGTCGCGCCGTACCTGGTGCACCGCAAGCCTGATCGCCTGAAACAGAAACAGAAACAGGCACAGACCAAGGACCACTGGACGAAGGTTGAAGAGAGGTATTTGACTCGAGCGTTCAAGGACGCCCGAGAGGCGGCGGAATGCTACAAGGGATGGAAGGAAGAAGAGATGCCGGGCTTCCATGAAGTGCGGGCGCTGTGGCTGCACCTAGCAACCGGGCTCAACCCGAACATGGGATCCGTACCGAACCCCCGCGTGTGCATCATTTGCTCATCAAGCAGCGTGTGAGGCTTGCCCTCGCTGTCGATGAACCGGTATTCGATAGCGCCGCTGCTAGTGCGCCGGGGCGGTGAAACCGACTGCGGAAGAATGAACTCCAGCGAAGATAGATCGCGACCAACCAAATGGGGCTCATTGAAACTATTGCCGCTGAGCAGAAGGCTGGCCACCACGCATTCCCAGAACTCAACAGGGGTTTGGTCGGCGTTCGGCTGCTGGCTGATTACCCGGTGTACAGGGTGAGAAGTGGCCACCTCTGGCACACCGTTTTTGTCTTCGTAAAGCGCGATCGGGAGAGTGGCCAACGTTTCGGCAATGAGTCGAACGCAGGCCCACACCGTCGACAGCTGAAGCGCTGTCTGCTGGCTCACGGTTTTGCCCGACGCGGAATCGGTGCCGTAGTAGCCATTCCAAAAGGCAGCATCACCGAGACCGATACGCCGGCCAACCCAACCTGCCAACGAAGATTTGACCAGCCCGGGCTCTGCCGATTTAAACAGCGCCTGCCGCAATACTGACTTGAGAGGTTTATTCACCGGTCAGCCCCTTGCGAATGAATCCAGAGGCGGCCAAAAACGATGCAGCGGCGGCAATAAACGCCCAACCGAGACCGGCCAGGAGAAATACGCCGGCGACAAACAGGCACAGAGCCGCCACGGCCGCCACGATGAAGAGGATCAGGCCTGTATCCATGGGTGAGTTATCCAACAATGATTGGTTTTGAAAAGAAGTCGCTGATGTTGCCGCTGTTGTCGTTGGCCAGAATTAGCGCCCTGCCGATGGCCATGATCAGCGCCACCGCGCCGTCGATCTTATTGTCGTCACCCTGCTTAATGGGCCGCACGACATCGTCGTTGCCTGGCATGTTTTTGCCGATCACGTTGGCGATACACCAGGTCATGATCGGATGCCCATCGTGATGAAACCTGCCGGCGGTGATGGCCGCCTCGAGTTCCTTCATGGGATCGGACATGTTGGTGTAGTTCTGCGTGATCGTGATCGGGCTGAAGCCTTCGTCATCAAGATCGTGGCTGAGGCCCGTTGCGCCGTGTGGGTCAATCGGGCACTCGCGGACCGGCGCCTGGTGATTGGCTTCCTTTGTGTCTTCGAAGATTTCGCGGTAGTCGATCTCGGCGCCATCGGTTATCTCCAGATGCTTGGAATTGATCCAGGCCTGGAACCGTTCAGACATGCGCTTGTTGTCGCTGTCGTAAGCGGTGTCATAGGGCACCCAGAACTTCGGGGCCACACTGTAATAGTGGGTCTTGCCATCAATGACCCGCCAGAACAGCCGCGCCCGCGAGTTCATGTCCAGCTTGCGCGCTAAGTCGAAGCCAGCAATCCACTCTTGCCCCTCGAACTGCTCTAGCGTGAGCGTGGTGTCTTCGCAGGATTTCCAGTCCTCCATGTTGAAGAAGCCAGACTTCGCGCTCACCCAGAGATTGAGATGCTTCGTTTTGAACGTGTTCGCGAAGCGGGCCGAGCGAATTGCCCTGGCTTGCTGGCTCTCCAGGTACTCTTGGAACACCGAAACCCCGTGGTTCGGGTTGGCCTTGGCCAGCATCTTCGGATCGGTCCACTCATCACCCTCATCGAGGGTCCATATCCAGCCAAACAACTCTTCGTCGGGCACGGTGCCCGCCAGCATCTCCACGACCTGCCGACGTTTGTCGTAGCAAGGCCCTTCGATATCGGCACCGGCGGTGGTAATGATGAACATCAACGGCTGCCGACGAGCACCCATGCCGGTGAGCATGGTGTCGTACTGAGCCGACGTCGGGTGTTCGTGATATTCGTCGACGATCGCGCAGCTGGGCGAAGCGCCGTCGCCCGGGTTGCCAATCAGCGGTTCGAAGCGACTGAAGTCGGACGGGATGTTCATGTTCGAGGCGTTGACCTCGATGCCCGCCGCTTGAATCAGCATTGGGGACTTGCTCACCATCAGTTTCGCGGGCCGAAAAACCTCCCACGCCTGCTTCTCTGTGGTCGCACCGGCGTACACCTCGGCGCCGAACTCGCCATCGGCCACGAACATGCCGATGCCCACGCCACCCGCGACAACGGATTTACCGTTCTTGCGAGGCACTTCCCAGTAGCTTTCGCGGAACCGCCGGTGCCCGCCCTTCTTCTTGACCCAACCAAAGGTGACAGCGAGGCCGAACAACTGCCACGGTTCCAGGGTGATGAGCTGACGTTTGAAGGCCCACTCACCTTTTGTGTGCGGCAGCAACTGGATCAGCTTTAGCTTTTTCTCGGCTTTGACCGGGTCGAACTTGAATCGAAAGCCGCGCTTTCTACTGGCAGCCAGGTCGTCAAAGTGGCGTTGCACTGCCTGATGGATGTACCGGCACGCCGGCACCTTACCGCGCAGCACGGAACGACCCCACGCCATCGCCTTATCGACATTGGCGTGCAGGGCTTTGGTCATCAGGAACTCAGTAGTTTGGCGAATTCGTTAGTGGATGATTGCTTGTTACCGCCAATGATTCGCGTCCGACTGGCCGGATCGAGACCCAGCAGTGAGCCGAAGGTGACCAACTGGCGCATGGACTCATTCGCCGCGGTGAGTGCGGGGTTCTTCATCGGGCTGCCCTGGGACGACTCGACAACGATGCCGAACTTCTGGACCGCTTCTTCGGACATCCGCCACTTGTCATAGGCGGTGCAGAACGCTTCGACGTTGTGCAGATCAGTCAGCGCAACAACTTTTTCCCGGAGTAATTCAGGGATAAGCATCTTCCACATGGTGGCTGCGCGCTCGCTCAACCACTCCGGCGGATCAATATTTGTGACAGTGGTGAACTGAGGCTCATCATTGTTGAGCGCCCGCTTTCCGGGGTTCCCAGCAAGTTTTTTCTGAGCCGTCGGCTTGGGTTTGCGACCACGGCCGGCGACCGTGGCGGTGCCTCCCATCGCGCAACTCCTGATTTTTTAATTTCGCGGGTGTAAGAAAACGATTGAGGGCGCGGTCTAGAAGCAAAAAGGCCCAGACTTTCGACCCTCCCCCTCCCCATGAGCGCGAATCGCTCTCATTTGGTCGAATTTCACTGTTTTTCCGGGGTTTTTCTGCTTTCAGCGCCTCGCATTGCCGAATCCGCCGTCTTCGCCGGCCGTCTTGACCGAGTGGCACGGCCCGCAAAGGCTTTGCCAGTTGGTCTTGTCCCAGAACAGGGCCATGTCGTTCTTGTGAGGGATGATGTGGTCGACATCGGTGGCCACAACCACCAACCCACGCGACGAGCAACGAAGACAGAACGGATGCTTCGCGAGGAAGCCGGCTCGTGCCTGCTGCCACTTGTAGTTGTAGTGTCGCTTGGTGCTGCTCTCCCTAGGCTTGGCCCGGGCCGTGCTCTTCAGCAGGTGAGCATGCTCATCACAGTAGCGAGGGTTGCGCGTGAGCGTGTTGCAACCTTGGGCGTTGCACGGCTTCTGCGGCCTCAGCGGCATGGCGTGCCATCCATGTAGGTGAGAGGCTGGGCATCAGAGTCTTCAGGCTCGTCCTCGGCCATCGCTTGGATCAACAGGCTCTGTTGCTCTGCAATCCTTTCGAGGATCGCTGTCTGCTTCTTCTGCTCGCTCAGTATCTCGGCGAGATAGGAGATCGCTTGCCCGCTCATATGCAACTGCACTCCACTTCATAATCCACTCGCGCCGGGCGGCGCATCCAGTGCACGCCATCACCGTTCACCTACTTGGTCAGATTCGGCTGCAGTACGACGCGGGCAATCATCACCAGGAGGCCAAGCACGCCATAGCCGACTCATTTTGTTGTCCTTGATCCGGCCTCATGCCGGGTAATAACCAATAGCCCACTTAAACGAATCACGCCAGCCGGCGAGGATCCCCTATGTCCGCCCAACAGAAGAAACACCCCTTCGATTTCAAAACTCAATACGGACTCGGCTTCAGCACTCAGGACGATGAGATCGTTGTCGACTTCTTCTGTGGGGGTGGCGGCACCGGTACCGGGCTGGAAATGGGCCTGGGTCGCGCGGTGAATGTCGCGAAGAACCATAGTCCTCACTCACCACGGACTGGTCACCGCATTCATGGAGCGTCAGTTCGGCGCCAGCGTAGGCCAGGCGGTTGATGAGCCAGCGCCGACTATCACGGCGGGCGGCGGTGGAAAAAGTTCGCTGGTCGAGTTCCAACTTTCGCCTGAGGTTGAAGCCGGCGCGCTGCGAGTAGCGGCATTCCTGATCAGCTACTACGGCACCGAGAACGTGAGTGGCGCCGATGAGCCCGCGCCGACCATCACCACCAAGGACAGGCTGGGCCTGGTAACCGTGACTATCAAGGGTACGCCGTACGTGATCGTCGACATCTGCCTGCGGATGCTGCAACCGGCCGAGTTGTACAAGGCTCAGGGCTTTCCCGCCGACTACATCATCAGTCACGGCGCCGACGGCAAGCCGTTCACCAAAACCCAGCAAGTGCATATGTGCGGCAACAGCGTCAGCCCGCCGCCGATGGCAGCACTGGCCCGCGCCAATGACCCGTGGAGAGTGGTAGAACGACAGTCCGCTGCCGCTTAAACATCAATCAGACGAGCCGCTTGGGTCGAGTCAATGGTTGGTATCGTTCCAGAGCCTTGGTGTTGCTCGATCCACTTGCGAGTCAGCTCTACGTCGAAGCGCCAATCGTGCGCATGCACCAGCACCAGCGCCGTTCCGGTCACTCGATAGTGCCCGCACTTCGGGCAGGCTCTTTCTTGGTAATCATCGCCAGCATCAATTTCGGCCGCCGGCTCATCGCAAATCAAGCAAGTCATGAACTTCCCCTTTTTGGCTAATCGCTCAACTGTAGCTGATCCCACAAACCTCCACCGCCCGGGCATGACCCGGCATAGGACGCCCCATGCCCACAGAAAACCATGTCGATTGTCCGGCGCTGCATAAGCGAGCCAAGGATTACCCGTACGGGGATCGCGTCCCGCGCACGGTCAGGATGTCGAAGACTGTCACCGCCGATCCGATGCCGGGAATTGGTTTCGCCTATCTCAAGGGTGACGTGCCGATAGCACCATGCAGAAAAGCCTTTCCAGCATGGACAAATAGCTATGGCGCCGTCGCGGCTGTGATGCCCGACGGCAAGCAGCTTGGACTTCGGCCTGGTGAGTTCGAGGTCGAAACTTGGCATGAGGTCGGATCCCACAAGCGCATCTACCTCAGCGGACCAATGACCGGCCTGCCCGCCCTCAACTTCCCCGCCTTCGCCGCAATGACCGCCAACCTGCGCGACGCTGGCCACGCCGTTACCAACCCCGCCGAGCTCAACCCTGACGGCGGTTCCTGGAACGATTGCATGCGCCGCGACATCGCCGCCCTGATGGACTGCGACACGGTGGCCACGCTCCCGGGCTGGGAGCATTCAAAGGGCGCCCGCCTCGAAGTGCTGATCGCTGAACGCCTCGGCATGACGGTTGTGAATGCCCATGACCTGGTATCGATGGAGATTGCAGGATGAGCGAAGTTCACCGATACCAAGTCGTTACGATGCTTTCAGCGGCCGGCGCGACTATTGGCTATGACCCGCACGGGCCTGATGTCGTGATGGCCGCTGAGTTTGATCGGGTCACCGCTGAGCGTGACGCCCTCCAGCTGCGCCTGAACGTAGCGGATCAGCGGATTGATGAGCTAACCCATTCAAAGGATGAGCAGGTTGCCTTGATGCCGGTGGAGCGCAGTTACGACGTGCGCGCCAAGCAAATCCTAGCCTTCAACACTTGCAAGCAGGGCGGCGGTGATCTGGATGATGCGCTGGGTGCGGCATACAAAGCAGCACTGCGTTACACCCCTCACCCAAGCGAGCAGCCCGCGCCGGGATCGGTAGTTCGCCCCGTTGATCCTGAGCGCGAGCGCCTGCTTGAGATCATCGAGCGTTACCCAAACAGCGATCCACTCGAATACAACGCCGCCGTTCGCAAACTCCAGCAGTAACTCCCTCCCCCTTCAAAGTCAGCCGCTATAGCGGCAAAGGACAGGTATTGCCCAATGAAAAGAACAGTCGTACTGACCGGCAAGGCGGTCGTGAATTTTCGAAAGGTTATTGAGGACATGGATGACGACGAGGTTGCCGAGTTGGTGGCCAGTGATGATTTGCGCGGGGCGCAGATCGATGATGACGACCTGCTTGATATCGAGTGGATTCATGACGAAGTCGACATCAAGGTGACGCCATGATCGCCCTCGCCTGGTTCGCCTACGTGTACTGCTACAAGAGGAAGCGACGTTCACCTCGCCAGTCACCTTGGAGAGCGCGGGGGAGTAGCCCTACTGACGAGATGAACCATTAAACCTTAGCCCAACTGCTGAGCCTGCTTTAACCCTTCATCTGATTTCCAAAACCAACATACCAGCCTGCCGGTGAACGGCGGGGAGGAAGCCTCATGCCTGAAATCAAGTGCGACCACGGACATGTGCCCAATGTCAGCACGCCGGAATGGATCGCTCAGCTCAGCCTTGACCAGATGCGTCGAGCGGTCGAGCTGATGAGCGAAAAGATCAAGGCGGCCGAGGCGCAGCCAAAACGGGTTATCTGGCGAGTTTGCTGCGGCGGCTTATGCCTTGCCAATTACCGGGAGGACGAATACGAGAAAGCCGCGGATCACCTGCAGCGCATCTTCAAAGAGTCATTCATGGAAGAGGCGGCGGATTACGTGAAGAAGCCGTACGGGACGGAAACATTCCGCCGATCGCTGCCGAGCATCGAGATCGAGCGGGTTACCCAGTTCGAGTACGACACCGAGTGGTTCCCCGCGAAAACCCAGTAACCACCTTCTGCCGCCACGCGCGGCATGGAGCAATACGCCTATGGGCAACAAAGCATCAGCCAGAAGCCTGCCCCTTGCCCCCAGGTTCATTCGGGCAGGCGAGGCGCCTACGTACCTGAGCATGTCTCTCCCTCTATTTAACGAGATCGTCCGCCCGTACGTGAACGAGTTCCCTATCGGCGAACGCGGCGTCGGCTTCGACCGTCAGGAGCTGGACGAGTGGGCTTCCTCCTACGTGGCAGCCAAAGCAATTGATAAAAACCGCGCCCCGGAGCAACAATTGCCCCGCAGCGAGCGCCAGAAAGGAGATACACAATGGCGCGAAAAACGATCACAGGCCTCTCCCAAAGGAAAGGTATCTGGCATATCGACAAAAAGATCAACGGCGAAAGACTTTACGAATCTACTGGGGCAACTGACCGGCAAGAAGCAGAGCGCTACCTGATCTTCAGGCTTGAACAGATCCGACAGCAGAAAGTGTACGGCGTGAGGGAAGTGAGGACGTGGCGGGATGCTGCGATGAAGTTCCTCCTTGAGATCAAGGATCAACCCTCATTCAAGCTGTCGGCGCACCACCTTTCACAGCTTGACCCGTTTATCGGCGACATGGCGCTGACCCATATTGATGATCAGGCCTTGGCGCCGTTCATCAAAGACAGGTTGGCGACCAAGACGCTTGAGGACGGCAAGGTAAAAAAAGGTGTCAGCAACAGAACGGTGAATATCTCGATTGAACGTGTCGTTCGGGTTTTATCGTTGTGTGCCAGGAAGTGGCGAGACGATGAGCGCAGGCCCTGGCTGGATAGCGTGCCGATGCTCACGAAGCTGGAAGAGAAGAAGTCGAGCCGCAAGCCGTACCCGATGTCATGGCAGGAGCAGTCGATTCTATTTGCGGAATTGCCGGCTCACCTGCAAACGATGGCGCTGTTCAAGGTGAACACCGGCACGCGGGAGCAGGAAGTCTGCAAATTGAGATGGGATTGGGAGATTTCGGTGCCGGAACTCGGGACCAGCGTTTTTCTGATCCCGGCTGATTTCGGCGGCAGACACGCGCGGTCTGGCGTGAAGAACGGCGATGAGCGACTGGTCGTGCTCAACAGCGTGGCCAAGTCGATCATCGATCGGCAGCGCGGGCTGAGTAAGGACTGGGTTTTCCCTTACAACGGAATCGCGATACATCGGATGAACGACACGGCATGGAAGAAGGCGCGGGTGAGAGCGGCGAAACTCTGGCAGGAGAAAAACCTTCGCCCCGCTCACCCAGGTTATGCATCCATCAGGATTCATGACCTTAAACACACGTTTGGCCGTCGGCTACGCGCAGCAGGCGTTACCGAGGAAGACCGCAAGGCACTTCTGGGCCACAAGAACGGCAGCATCACCAGTCACTACTCGGGCGCTGAGCTCGGACATCTGATTGAAGCTGCGAACATGGTATCAGCAACCGATTCGCGTGGACCTGTCCTGACAATTCTGAAGAGGAAACAGGCGTGAAAAAATAGAGGAGTCACGCAAAAGTCACGCACATGAAAAAGGCCAATGCTGTGAACATTGGCCTAAGTCATTGAATTATATGGTCGGGACGGAGTGATTCGAACACTCGACCCCTAGCACCCCATGCTAGTGCGCTACCGGACTGCGCTACGCCCCGACTAGGCGTGTAACTCGTTCCTCTTCTCGAGGAACGCTCAAGAATATATCGCAAGCATTTGAAAACTGGAAGTATTCAAATGCAGGAAATTATTTCTTGAGAACCACCAACACATCTTCCAGCTCAGCAATCATCTGCCGAATCATCTGTTTGTATTGGGTGGTGTCGTCTTTGGCTTCATCGCCGGACAAGCGCAAGCGCGCGCCGCCGATGGTAAACCCTTGATCGTAAAGAAGCGCGCGAATCTGCCGGATCATCAGCACGTCCTGTCGCTGATAATACCGGCGGTTTCCGCGGCGTTTGACGGGGTTGAGTTGAGGAAACTCCTGCTCCCAATAGCGCAGCACGTGCGGTTTTACCGCACACAGCTCGCTGACTTCACCAATGGTGAAGTAGCGTTTGCCTGGGATGACGGGTAGCTCGTCGTTATGACTTGGTTCCAGCATAAGCCTCAACTCGGGCCTTCAACTTCTGCCCTGGACGAAAGGTGACCACACGGCGAGCCGTGATCGGGATTTCTTCCCCCGTTTTCGGATTGCGGCCAGGCCGCTGGCGTTTGTCCCGAAGGTCGAAATTGCCGAAACCGGACAATTTGACTTGTTCGTTGTCTTCAAGAGCGTGCCTGATTTCTTCAAAAAACAGTTCGACCAATTCCTTGGCCTCCCGTTTATTCAGGCCCAGCTCTTCATACAGACGTTCCGCCATCTCAGCTTTCGTCAGAGCCCCCATACGTCACTTCCTTAACGTGGCGTTCAACCTTTGTTCGAGCGAGGTGAGGATGTTTTGCGTCGTGGTATTCACCTCATCGTCATTAAGAGTGCGCGATGGATGCTGCCAGGTCAAGCCGACGGCAAGGCTTTTTCTATCAGGATCAATGCCTTTACCCTGATACACGTCAAATAGCCTGAGGTCTGTCAGCCATTCGCCTGCATTTTCACGGATTACGCCCAGTACGGCACTGGCTGCGACGTCTTTGTCTGCCAGCAACGCAAGGTCACGACGCACTTCAGGAAAGCGCGATAACTCCTGGAATTTTGGCATGTTACCCAATGCCACTTCAGCCAGAACCAGCTCGAAAACGAAGACCGGACGGTCGAGACCGAGGGTTTTCGACAATTCGGGGTGGATAGCGCCGACAAAACCGACCAGACGGCCTTCACGTTCGATGCGCGCGGTTTGACCCGGGTGCAGCGCTGGGTGTTTGCCCGGCACGAAAGTGAACGAGTCCAGCGCACCGGCGAAGCCTAGCACCGCTTCCACGTCAGCCTTGACGTCGAAGAAATCCACGGCATCGCGACCCTGCGCCCAGCCTTCCGGCAGACGACTGCCGCACACCACACCGGCCAGCATTGGCTCTTGCTTCAGGCCTTCAAGTTGACCGACAAAGCGCAGTCCGCTTTCGAACAGGCGGACACGATCCTGTTGACGGTTCAGGTTGTGCTGGAGTGCCTTGACCAGACCTGGCCACAAGGAAGAACGCATGGCAGCCATGTCGTTGGAAATCGGGTTGGCCAGCAGCAGCGGTTCCACACCCGGATTAAACAGTTCGAATTGTTTCGGATCGATGAAGCTGTAGGTGATCGCTTCTTGATAACCACGGGCGACTAGCAGACGACGCAGCTCTGGTAGATCGCTACGCGCTTCTGCCTTGGCTTGCGGCGCCAGACGAGCTTGCGGATAACGAACCGGCAGACGGTTGTAGCCGTACAGACGGGCCAGCTCTTCAATCAAATCGACTTCCAGGCTGATGTCGAAGCGATGGCTTGGCACTTCAACGCACCACTGCCCTGCCCCATCGGCGGAAACGGTCAGGCCCAAAGCATTGAGCAGACGTTCGACTTCGACCGAATCCATTTCCATGCCCAGCATCTGGGTTATGCGTTGCGCACGCAGAGTGACCGGCGCGATTTTCGGCAGGTGTTGCACGCTGACGGTTTCGATGATCGGGCCGGCTTCGCCGCCAGTGATGTCCAGCAGCAGGCCAGTGGCGCGCTCCATGGCTTCACGGGCCAGCTGCCAGTCCACGCCGCGCTCATAGCGGTGCGAGGCATCGGTGTGCAGGCCATAGGAACGAGCCTTGCCAGCGACTGCGATCTGATCGAAGAACGCGCTTTCAAGGAAAATATCGCGAGTGGTCGCCGTGTTGACGCCACTGTGCTCGCCACCCATGACGCCGGCGATCGCCAAAGCGCGGGTGTGGTCGGCAATCACCAGCGTATCGCTACGCAGGCTGACTTCCTGACCGTCGAGCAGAACCAGCTTCTCGCCTTCTTCGGCCATGCGCACGCGGATGCCGCCATTGATTTCGGCGAGATCGAACGCGTGCAACGGCTGACCCAGCTCCAGCATCACGTAGTTGGTGATGTCGACAGCTGCATCGATGCTGCGCACCTCGGAACGACGCAGGCGTTCAACCATCCACAGCGGCGTAGGCTTGGACAGGTCGACGTTACGGATCACTCGGCCCAGGTAACGCGGACAAGCGGCCGGCGCCAGCACTTCAACCGAACGCACTTCATCGTGCATGGCTGGAACGGTCGCAACGACCGGGCGGGTGACGCTGGCAGCGTACAGCGCGCCGACTTCACGAGCCAGGCCAGCCAGGGAGAGGCAGTCACCGCGGTTCGGGGTCAGGTCGACCTCGATGCTGGCGTCGTCCAGGTTCAGGTACTCACGAATGTCCTGACCGACCGGCGCATCGGCCGGCAATTCCATCAGGCCATCGTTGCCTTCACCCACTTGCAGTTCGGCTTGCGAGCACAGCATGCCGTTGGACTCAACGCCACGCAGCTTGGCTTTCTTGATTTTGAAATCGCCCGGCAGTTCGGCACCGATCATGGCGAACGGGATCTTCAGCCCCGGGCGCACGTTTGGCGCGCCACAGACTACCTGGAAGGTTTCCGAGCCATTGCTGACCTGGCAAACACGCAGCTTGTCAGCGTCCGGGTGCTGCTCGGTGCTCAGCACCTCGCCCACGACCACACCACTGAAAACACCGGCGGCCGGCGTAACGCTATCGACCTCAAGACCGGCCATCGACAGACGAGCAACCAGCTCGTCGCGACTTACCTGCGGGCTTACCCAGCCACGCAGCCATTGTTCACTGAATTTCATCCTGCTCTCCTAAGAATTCGTTACGACTAGCGAAATTGCGCGAGGAACCGCAAGTCGTTGTCGAAGAACAGACGCAAGTCGTTCACGCCGTAACGCAGCATGGCCAGACGTTCAACGCCCATGCCGAAGGCAAAGCCCGAAAACTCTTCCGGGTCGATCCCGGACATGCGCAACACGTTCGGGTGAACCATGCCGCAGCCCATCACTTCCAGCCAGCCAGTCTGTTTGCAGACGCGGCAGCCTTGACCGCTGCACATCACGCATTCCATATCGACTTCAGCGGACGGCTCGGTGAACGGGAAGTACGAAGGACGGAAACGCACGGCCAGTTCTTTTTCAAAGAACACACGCAGGAACTCTTCGATGGTCCCTTTCAGGTCGGCGAAGTTGATATCGCGATCGACCAGCAGGCCTTCAACCTGATGGAACATCGGCGAGTGAGTGATATCGGAGTCGCTACGGTACACACGGCCTGGGCAGACGATGCGGATCGGCGGCTGTTTCGATTCCATGGTGCGGACCTGTACCGGCGAGGTATGGGTGCGCAGCAACATGTTGGCATTGAAATAGAAGGTGTCATGCATCGACCGGGCCGGGTGGTGGCCTGGGATGTTGAGCGCTTCAAAGTTGTGATAGTCGTCTTCGACCTCAGGGCCTTCGGCAATGCCGTAGCCGATGTGGGTGAAGAACTGTTCGATACGTTCCAGAGTCCGGGTAACCGGATGCAGACCACCGGAGGTCTGGCCGCGGCCAGGCAGGGTCACGTCAATGGACTCGGCAGACAGTTTGGCGGCCAGGTCGGCCTCTTCAAACAGTGCCTTGCGAGCGTTGAGAACCTCTGTGACACGCTCCTTGGCAACGTTGATCAGGGCGCCGAATTGCGGACGCTCTTCTGCCGGCAAATTCCCCAGGGTCTTCATCACCTGAGTCAATTCACCCTTTTTGCCAAGGTAGTGAACCCGGATTTGCTCCAGGGCATTGATATCTTCAGCGCTTTGCACAGCCTCTAGTGCTTGAGAGACGAGCGCATCCAGGTTTTCCATGTACAGACTCCAGATACAAAATAGGGGAAGAGCTTGAAGGCTCTTCCCCTATTTATGACGTTTAACACCTGACCCCACAGAGGTGAGGCCGGGTGACTGTCGGGGGTACTTAAGCCAAGGTGGCTTTAGCTTTCTCGACAATCGCAGCAAACGCCGCTTTTTCGTTCACTGCCAGATCAGCCAGAACCTTACGGTCGATCTCGATGGACGCTTTTTTCAGGCCGGCGATGAAACGGCTGTAGGACAGACCGTTGATACGTGCACCAGCGTTGATACGAGCGATCCACAGAGCGCGGAACTGACGTTTTTTCTGACGACGGTCACGGTAGGCGTATTGGCCTGCCTTGATTACCGCTTGCTTGGCAACACGGAATACGCGCGAGCGAGCGCCGTAGTAGCCTTTAGCAAGTTTCAGAATTTTTTTGTGACGTTTACGGGCAATGACGCCACGCTTTACACGAGCCATGAGTTACTTCCTCTATTCTTGACTAAATTAACGAAGGCGCAGCATGCGCTCGACTTTTGCCACGTCACACGGTGCCAGCAAGCTGCTACCGCGCAGTTGACGCTTACGCTTGGTCGACATTTTAGTCAGGATGTGGCTCTTGAAAGCGTGCTTGTGCTTGATACCGTTAGCAGTTTTCAGAAACCGCTTAGCAGCACCACTTTTAGTTTTCATTTTTGGCATGTTCGGATACTCCGCATTCAGTTGATAAACATAATCAGAAGGCCTGCCGTGCCCTGTTGATTACTTCTTCTTTTTCGGGGCGATGACCATGATCAGCTGGCGTCCTTCCATCTTAGGATGCTGTTCGACCGAACCGTACTCGAGCAAGTCACCTTCAACTCGCTTGAGGAGTTCCATCCCCAGCTCCTGGTGGGCCATCTCACGGCCGCGGAATCGCAAGGATACCTTGGCCCTGTCCCCATCACTCAGGAAACGTACCAGGTTGCGCAGTTTTACCTGGTAATCCCCTTCCTCCGTCCCTGGACGAAACTTGATTTCTTTAACCTGAATCTGCTTCTGGTTTTTCTTGGCCGCAGCAACTTGCTTCTTCTTTTCGAAGATTGACTTGCCGTAGTCCATCAGCTTGCAAACAGGGGGTACTGCATCGGCGGAAATTTCCACCAAATCCAGCTTGGCCTCTTCAGCCTTAAGAAGCGCGTCTTCAATTGACACAATCCCAAGCTGCTCACCCTCAGCCCCAATTAACCGAACCTCGCGTGCCGAGATATTCTCGTTGATCGGGGCTTTCGGTGCAGCTCGTTTATCTTGTCTCATTTCACGCTTAATAATAATTACTCCGAATCTGGGCGACCACGCCGGGAAACCGCTTGCGCGAGAAACTCAGCGAACTGGGCGACGGGCATCGAGCCCAGGTCAGCACCTTCACGAGTACGCACAGCGACAGTCTGCATCTCGACTTCCCGATCTCCAATAACCAAGAGATAGGGAACCTTGAGCAAAGTATGCTCGCGGATTTTAAAGCCGATCTTTTCATTTCTCAAGTCAGACTTGGCACGAAATCCGCTTTCGTTGAGAGTTTTTTCAACCTCGGCGGCAAAATCAGCCTGTTTATCAGTGATATTCATGATCACTGCCTGGGTCGGAGCCAGCCACGCAGGGAATGCACCCTCGTAGTGCTCGATCAGGATTCCGACGAAACGTTCGAAGGAGCCCAGGATCGCCCGGTGCAACATTACCGGGTGCTTGCGACTGTTGTCTTCGGAGACGTATTCGGCTCCCAGACGGACAGGCAGGTTAAAATCGAGCTGAAGGGTACCACACTGCCAGACACGGCCAAGGCAATCTTTCAGCGAGAACTCGATCTTCGGACCGTAGAAAGCACCTTCGCCCGGCTGCAGATCATACGGCAGGCCAGCGCTATCAAGGGCTGCAGCCAATGCCGCTTCGGCGCGATCCCACAGCTCGTCGGAACCAACGCGTTTTTCCGGACGAGTGGACAGCTTCATCTCGACGTCTTTGAAGCCGAAATCAGCATAAACGTCCATGGTCAGCTTGATAAATGCAGCCGATTCGGCCTGCATCTGCTCTTCAGTGCAGAAAATGTGGGCGTCATCCTGAGTGAACGCACGCACACGCATGATGCCGTGCAGCGCACCCGATGGCTCGTTACGGTGGCAAGCACCGAATTCGGCCAGACGCATCGGCAACTCGCGGTAGCTTTTCAGTCCCTGATTGAACACTTGCACGTGGCAAGGACAGTTCATTGGCTTGATGGCGTAGTCCCGGTTTTCCGACTGAGTGGTGAACATGTTGTCGGCGTAGTTGGCCCAGTGCCCGGATTTCTCCCACAGGCTGCGGTCAACAACTTGAGGGGTCTTGATCTCGAGGTAGCCGTTGTCGCGCTGAACCTTGCGCATGTACTGCTCGAGCACCTGGTACAGAGTCCAGCCATTCGGGTGCCAGAACACCATGCCCGGCGACTCTTCCTGAGTATGGAACAGGCCCAGGCGCTTGCCGATCTTGCGATGATCGCGCTTTTCAGCTTCTTCGATACGCTGGATGTAAGCCGCCAGCTGTTTCTTGTCTGCCCAAGCGGTGCCGTAAACGCGCTGCAATTGCTCGTTTTTGGCGTCGCCACGCCAGTAGGCGCCGGACAACTTGGTCAGTTTGAAGGATTTCAGGAAACGCGTGTTCGGCACGTGCGGGCCGCGGCACATGTCGACGTATTCTTCGTGATAGTACAGGCCCATGGCCTGTTCGTTCGGCATGTCCTCGACCAGGCGCAGCTTGTAGTCTTCACCGCGGGCCCTGAACACTTCGATCACTTCGGCGCGCGGAGTGACTTTCTTGATCACGTCGTAATCTTTCTCGATCAGCTGCTGCATGCGTTGTTCGATGGCGGCCAGGTCGTCCGGAGTGAAAGGACGTTCGAAGGCGATGTCGTAATAGAAGCCCTCATCAATGACCGGCCCGATCACCATTTTGGCGGTCGGGTACAACTGTTTGACCGCGTGGCCAACCAGGTGGGCGCAAGAGTGGCGAATGATCTCCAGCCCTTCTTCATCCTTTGGCGTAATGATTTGCAGCGTGGAATCGCTGTCGATGGTGTCGCTGGCGTCTACCAGTTTGCCATTGACCTTGCCGGCCACGGTGGCTTTGGCAAGACCTGCACCAATGGATGCGGCGACCTCGGCTACGGAAACCGGGTGATCGAATGAACGTTGACTGCCGTCGGGAAGAGTAATAGTTGGCATGGCGCCTCCTCTCCTAGTGGTGACCCCTACCAAAGGTCACGTGGGTTGGGATGAGCCAGTACAAGATCCGATCCAGGCCATTCAATGACGAACGCCTGCCTTACAGCGGCAGGAGCCTTGCGGGCCAACCGGAAAATCGAACCAGAGTGACTGGGATTCAAATCAGGATTATTCGCGCGGTTGCCGCCGCCGGGACTGAAGGTCATCCGGAGCTTGCAAACGCTCGAGCGAGGCATGCTAGCACAGATGAACGGTCGTCGACGCAAGCAGACTTTGTGCGGGGGCAAATCGGGCATTTTTATGCCAGAGTGCTGAACTTGAACACCGCTTTGCCCCTCAGATAACACGTCATTGACCCACAAGGAGTATCCCAGCATGCGTCTGAACCGTTTGTTCGCCGTAGTCGCCCCCATCATTCTGCTGCTGCCATTGGCCGCCCATGCCGACTGGCCAAAGGGTGAGCGCGAGAAATACATGGCGCAATGCGTTCCTGCAGCGGCACATAAAATCGGTGATGCGAAGGCAAAAGCCGTCTGTGCTTGCGGCGCCGACCAGCTCAAATCATATCCGGCCAAAGACCTCCAGGCATTGATGGACGGCAAAGCAAGTCAAGAGCTGGGAAATCAGGCGATGCAGAAAATCGCCACTTGCAGGGTCGATACCGGCGCGAAAAAATAAGCTTCACGCATTCATTTTTTCACCTGTAATGACCAAAAAAACAGTCCGAATGTCGCTTTGTCAGACATTTTTTGAAGGTTTTACAGCTTTTTTTATCGTCTTTACTTTCGGCTAAAAGCCTTTAAAAATGGGGCTTCCAGCCACTTCAAGCACCAAAGAACGCTCGACAGAGAGGCAAACAGCACGTCCGGGGGGCTCCCAAAGCGAACATTTCGACTATGATACTCCGGTGTGCCCAGTTGGCCTGAGCAGCACAGCACTACTGAAAATATATGTTTCTTGGAGATACACCATGTCTAATCGCCAAACCGGCACCGTTAAATGGTTCAACGATGAAAAAGGCTTCGGCTTCATCACTCCTCAAGGTGGCGGTGACGACCTGTTCGTACACTTCAAAGCTATCGAAAGCGACGGTTTCAAAAGCCTGAAAGAAGGCCAGACCGTTTCCTTCGTGGCTGAGAAAGGCCAAAAGGGTATGCAAGCTGCACAAGTTCGCCCAGAGTAAGTTTCTGGCGCACTAAGAAAACCCCGTCCATGTGACGGGGTTTTTTATGGGCGAAACAAAAGCCTGGCGCGATCAGCCGCAGTTGACGCGAGTGACCACCCGATTGGCATCGGTGTGCAGGTTCAAGCGATCAGAGCGGTATTCCAGCGTCACCATGTCATTGGGCGACAGGAACCGAGCGTTCTGTGCGCCTGCGCGAGTGCGCGCCTGCTCCAGCAGTTCGGGTGAAGCCGCTTTGCCGAGGGTGAATTCGGCAGCCTTTGCTTCGCAGCGGCTATGATCCGTGTCAGTCGTCGTTACAGGGTCTTTTGCCGACTCGGATGACGTACTGCTGCAACCTGCCAGCAGAGTGACGGCGAACAAAGTACCCAATGACGCGAGCTTCCAAGGCATGAAGCCTCCTTTTTAATAATTGAGCTGAGATCGTGTGGCCGCCCTTTGGGCGATAGGTTTCAAGGCGAATGCCACCCTTACCTTGATCCGGACAGGTGCCAAGTTTGCCTGAGCATCGCCCCGACCTTCATCACTCAATCGTGACTGAATATGAACAGCGGTCAATAAACGTCGATGTAGTCGAACGGTGGGTTCGGCCAGTTCTCTTTCAGCGCATTGAAAATCTGCATGACCCAAACTTCGTCACTGGCTGCGACCAATCCTACATAGCCCGAGCCTTTGGCCCACGTCTCTAGCCGAAATCGCAGCCCGCCGATGTCAGTGCCGCCTACGACCCCCGAAGAAATGTAAGCGATGCCACTTTGGGTGACCCGCAGTTGGGTGTGCTCATCGTCATTGGCGGACGCCAACAGCTGACGTACTGCCTCAAGGGTCAAACCGTCAGGAGTGTTCAAATCGATCTGCACAGCGCGGTCCTTGAAAATTCGTCAAAGGCCAAGTGTCGCATAGCCCTCCCCCCATGCCTAAGTCGGAGTGCCAAACGCCGCGCAAAATGGTTAACTCGACATCCAGACCTCCCCGACTTCACGAGCGCCATCATGACCACTGTAAGTATCGACGCCGACATCAAAGCCAAGTGGCAAGACGGGCACAGTTCTTACAGCCCAAGTAGTACGGAAGAGCTTGCCATTATCAGTATCGATCTATTGGTCAGGGACCTTGGAACCGAGGCCGCCCAGCACTTCATCAAGCAGATTTTCGAAAAACACCTGGTGGACCAAAAGGCCACAGTGGAGGCACGACAGGCATAAAGCCCGCTGGTTGGCACCTGCGGGCGGGCGGCTTACTGCAGACGAGCCAGTCGCTGAACCAGCAAGTCGAAGAAGCCCTGAGCATGGCCACTCTCAACCCAGAAAGCATTCTTCGGTGCTTTCAGGCCGTCATGCCAGTCGACAATGGTTTGACCAAAGGTCGGGCCTTCGCGGCTATCAACGACCACGTTGACCGAGCGACCGGTAAAGAGCTCAGGCTTGAGCAGGTAGGCAATGACGGTTGCGTCATGCACCGGGCCACCCGAAAGACCGTAGTGCTCCATATCGCCTTTGACGTATTCGTTGAGAATACCGCCCACCAGCTTGCTGGCATTGTTGTTCAGCGCGGCGATCTGTTTCAGGCGCGATTCGCTGGTGAGGATCTTGTGGGTCACGTCCAGCGGTAGATAGGTCAGCTTCACACCACTTTTCAACACAACATCAGCGGCCTGTGGATCGGCGAACAGATTGAACTCCGCCACCGGCGTAATGTTGCCACCGTTGAAATGCGCGCCGCCCATGACCACCACTTCCTTGATGCCCTGAACAATCTCCGGCTCCTGGATCAGCGCCAGGGCCAGATTGGTCTGTGGACCGAGCATGGCGATAGTGATGCTGTGGGGTTTGGCGGTTTTTAAGGTATCGATCAGGTAATTGACCGCATTGCCTTCAGCCAGCTCCTTCTTCGGCTCGTGCACGGTGACGCCCGACAGACCTTCCTTGCCATGAATGTTCTCCGCATAGATCGGCGTACGCATTAACGGCTTCGGTGCGCCGGCATAAACCGGCACGTCTTCGCGCCCTGCCCACTCACGGGCCAGCCGTGCGTTACGCGACGTTTTGTCCAAACGCACGTTGCCGGCCACGGTGGTCAGCGCACGAACGTTCAACTCTTCCGGCGAAGCCAGCGCGAACAGCAAGGCGACCACATCGTCGGCGCCTGGATCGGTGTCGATGATCAAGTCGATCTTTTCCGCCGCCAGGGCGCTCGTTGCAGTAATCAGGGACACAAGCAGCAGACTCCAAAGCAGGTGATGCAGTTTCTGAGCATAGCGGTACATATCGCACTCCTTGTGCGTGGGGAAACCGAATGTGTTCAGTGCGCTAGAACGTCACCCCCGACACCAGCACGATGTTGCAGTACGGCGCACATTCGCCGGTACGAACAATCGCCCGCGCCTGTCGGCTGAGGACCTTGAACTGATCATGGCTGAGCCATTCGCGCGCCCCCAGAACGCCATCGACGTTCAGTTCGTCCAGAACGCTCAATGCCGGCGGCTGCTTGTCCAGAATCTCTTGGGCCAACACATGGCTTTCGACCTGCATTTCGCTGAGCACAACCTTTAAGGTACTGATGAAATCCGGAATTCCCTGAGTCAGCGCCAGATCAATCAGTTCGACGCCTGGCGGCACCGGCAGACCGGCATCGCCGATGACGACCATGTCACCGTGACCCAGCGAGGCAATCAGCCGCGACAACGCGACATTGAGCAGCGGTGTTTTTTTCATGGTGCTTTAAACGCCTGTACGTCAGACAAGGTGGGAATCGAGGGTTGCGCGCCAGCCCGGGTGACCGACAAGGCCGCGGCAACCTGACCGAACCGGATCGCATCAGCTTCGCTACTGCCGGCCGCTAATGAGGCGGCAAAACCACCCACGAAGGTATCCCCGGCGGCGGTGGTATCGACGGCCTTGACCTTCGGTGCCGGGAAATGCTCCAGATGGGAGTCGTCGGCGAACAGCGAGCCTTGGGCGCCCAAGGTGATAATCACTTTACCCACGCCCATGGCGATCAATCGGGTCGCGGCTGTTTCTGCCGATTCCAGGGAATCCACCGACAACCCCGTCAGGGCAGAGGCTTCACTCTCGTTGGGAATCAGGTAATCGATGGCGGCAAACCAGTCCGCCGGCAATGGGCGACTGGCGGGTGCCGGGTTGAGAATGACAGTCTTGCCCAGTTCACGACCTCGTTTGAGGGCATGGTCAACCGTAGCGCACGGCACCTCCAGCTGACAGATGATCACATCTGCCGCCTGCAATACGGCATCGAAACGGTCGATGACTTGCGGCGTCAGCGCACCGTTGGCACCCGCGACGATGACGATGGCGTTCTGACTGTTGTCATCGACCACGATCAACGCCACGCCGCTGGAGTCATCAACGGTGCTGACTGCCTGACAATCGATCTGTTCGGCCAACAGCGCCCCGCGCAATTGCGCGCCATAAGCATCGCTGCCCACACAACCGACCATCGACACATCGGCACCCAACCGGGCCGCAGCGACAGCCTGATTGGCCCCCTTACCACCGGAAACCGTGGCAAACGACTCACCGATCAGGGTTTCACCACCACGCGGCAACCTTGGAGCCCGGGTTACCAGGTCCATGTTCAGACTGCCTATCACCACTACTTTTGCTGGCATACATCACTACTCATCAATTCTGTTTCTGCGGTGCTTTGGGTTTTGTGGCTTTCTGTTTCAACGAAACTGGGCGAACACGCCGGCGAGCGGCGCAGTCGACTCTCGCAGGACAATACTGGGGGTCACGATTCGCTGCTCGGTGGCCATGTCCGGGGTGGCGATCCTGCGCAAAAGCACTTCAGCCGCCATCTCTCCGAGTTGCAGGATCGATTGCCCCACCGTGGTCAGCGCCGGGTAGACATAACGGCTCATCTGGATATCGTCGAAGCCGATCACCGATAGCTCGGACGGTACGCGAACATTGCGTTCGGCAGCCGCTCGCAGCACACCGATGCCGATCATGTCGTTGCCGGCGAAGATCGCGCTGGGCGGATTCTTTTCCAGCAAAATCGCGGCCGCGTTGTATCCGCCTGTGCTGGTGAAGTCGCTTTCCAGCATGCGTTCGTGATTCATCTCGACGCCCGCCTCTTGCAAGGCACGGCAATAACCGGCCAGACGCATTTGCGCTACGCTCGTACCCGCCGGGCCGCCAATGGTGGCGATATCCCGATGCCCCAGCTCCAGCAGATGTCGAGTGGCCAGATACGCGCCGTATTCGTGATCGATGCGCACCAGATCGACATTCACGCCCTCCAGCCCGCGGTCGACGATGACCATCGGCGTGCGCACCCCGGCGAGACCTTCCGCCAGCCCCGCATCGCCGCCGGCCGATGCTACGATCAAACCGTCAATACGTTTTTCCAGCAACACGCGAAGGTAGCTGCGCTGCTTGTCCGGATTGTCGTCGGAGTTGCAGAGGATGACGCAGTAACCCTTGCGCTCGCAGTAATCCTCAATGCCTCGCGCCAACTCGGCGAAGTACGGGTTGAGGCTGTTAGGCACCAGCAATCCGATGGTCGCGGTGGTTTTGGCTTTCAACGAACGGGCCACGGCGCTCGGCACGTAGTCCAGGGTTTTGATCGCCGCTTCGACTTTTATTCGCACCTCTTCACTGACCGGTCGGGTCTTGTTCACCACATGGGACACGGTGGTGTAGGAAATTCCAGCCAGTGCAGCTACATCCTTGATTGTTGCCATGATTCAGACCCGCCGGCTTGCGCGCTGACTGCGATAAGTATCAAGCACCACCGCCACAACGATCACCGCGCCGGTGATGATGCGTTTGGTGGGCTCGGTCGCGCCGATCTGTGCCAGACCGGCCGCCAACACGGAAATGATCAGGACCCCGAAGAATGTACTGATCACCGACCCACGGCCACCCATCAAACTGGTGCCGCCGATAACGACGGCCGCGATCACCTGCAACTCCAGCCCGGAGCCGGCATTCGGATCTGCAGCTTCGAGCCTGGAAATCTGAAACAACGCGGCAATGCCGGCCAGCAGCCCCATCAGGCTGAACACCAGAATCTTGTATGGCTTCGGATTGATACCCGCCAGACGCACCGCTTCTTCATTGGTGCCGATGCCGATCAGGTAACGACCGAACACCGTACGGGTCAGCACGGACTGGGCAATAAAGATAATCAGCAAGGCGATAATGAACGACGGCGAGATGCCGAAGGCAATCGGATTGGATAGCCAGGCGAAAGCGTCACCGATGTAGGCCGTACGCGATCCGGTCATTTGATACGCCACGCCCCGTGCCATTTCCAGCACACCCAGGGACACGATGAACGAAGGAATCCGCCAGGCCACGGTGATCGAACCGGTGATGGTCCCGGCCAATGCTGCCGCCGCCATGCCGAGCAGCGCTGCCGGCAGCACGTTCCAGCCCCAGCCGAGAATGGCCACGCTGACCGTTGATGCCGCCAGTGCCAACACCGAACCGACCGACAGGTCGATGCCGCCGATGATCAACACGAAGGTCATGCCGACCGCCAGCACCATCAAATCGGGAATCTGGTTGGCCAGGGTGCTGAAAGTGTCGTAAGAAAGAAAGTGGCTGCTCAATACCGAGAACAGCGCAATCATCGCCAGCAAGGCACCCGCCAGGCCCAGATAGGTGCCCAGACCGTAGAAATTGCCACTACGTTTGCCAGCAGAAGATGCAGTTTTCATGGAAGATCCCTAGGCGCTGCTTCGTTGAGCAACGCATCACGTTTTTGGTAGCCGGCAAAAGCGGCGGCAAGCAAGTCGTCCTGGTTCCAGCTGTCGCGCTCGAAGGTTTCTATCAGGCGCCCAGCCGATAGCACCCCGATCCGGTCGCAGATCAGCATCAGCTCGCGCAGGTCACTGGACACCACCACCAGCGCTTTACCTTTGCGGGTCAGGTCGCCGAGCAACGCATAAATGTCGAATTTGGCGCCGACATCGATGCCACGGGTCGGCTCGTCAAACAACATCACCGAGCAATCGCGCTCAAGCCAGCGGCCGATCACGACCTTCTGCTGATTGCCACCCGAGAGCTCGGAGACCAACTGTGTCGTGCTCGAACTGCGAATGCGCATGGCGTCGATCTGACGCTGTGCCAAAGCCATCTCGTCGCCGTTGTTGACGAAACCGCCACTGGAAATCACCGGCATGTTGCCCAAGGCAATGTTGGCGCTGATCGATTGGGTCAGCAGCAAACCTTCGCCCTTGCGGTCTTCTGTGATCAGGGCGATACCGTGACTCACCGCGTCGGCTGGCGAACGGATACTCACCACCCGAGCCGGTGACCCCAGCGCTACCGTGCCACTGTCTGCGGTGTCGGCACCGAAGATCAGACGCAGCAACTCGGTGCGCCCTGCCCCGATCAATCCAGAGACCCCGTAGATTTCGCCGGCGCGAACTTCGAAGGACACATCGCGAACTTTGTCGGAGCGGGTCAGACCTTTGACCGTCAACGCTGGAGCGCCGATCTTGCGCGGCCCCATGTCCATGTGTTCACCGAGCTCACGACCGACCATCAAGGTCACCAGTTGCTCGCTGTTGTAATTGGCCATCGGCTCGATGCAGACCAGGTTGCCATCGCGCAAAACTGCAATGCGCTGGGCGACCCGCGCCAACTCTTCGAGACGGTGGGAAATGTAGATGATCGCCACGCCGCGAGCCCGCAAGCGAGTGATCTGTTCGAACAGCATCTCAACTTCGCGTGCAGTGAGCATCGCGGTCGGTTCGTCGAGAATCAGCACATGGCAGTCGCCGATCAGATTGCGGGCAATCTCAACCATTTGCTGGTGGCCAATGCCGAGGTCGCCGACCAGGGTGTCCGGGTTGATCGTGTCGAGGCCAACCTGAGCCATGGCCTCGATCGCCGCTTTGCGCAATTGCTTGCGACTGATCCAGCCGCCATGGCTGGGCAAATTGTCGAGGAACAGGTTCTCCGCCACCGACAGGGTCGGCAACAGATTGAGCTCTTGCATGACCATGCGGATGCCCAGGGCTTCGGCCTGGGTCCGGCTGCCGGGGCGGTAATCCTGACCCTGGAACTGCATCTGGCCGGTGGTTGGCGTCACCAACCCACCGATGATCTTCGACAGCGTGCTTTTTCCCGCACCATTCTCGCCGGTCAGCGCCAGCACTTCGCCGGGTATCAGCGCAAGATTGATGCCGGTCAGGACGGGTTGAGCATAAGTCTTGCCGATACCGCTGACCGTCAGGACAGCGTTCGGGGCGCAAACGGACATAAAACTCTCCATGTGCTCGCCCGAACGGACGAGCACCAGTGTGTCGCCAGAAGGCTTACTGGGTGACCAGTTCAACCGGTGTTTCGATCACGCCGTTGGTGCCGCTGTCGACCTTCTCGCCCTTGATGATTTTCAGCGCAGTCTCGATACCGAACACCGCTTGCCTGGCGGCAAACTGGTCAGCAGTCGCCAGAACGCGGCCATCCTTGAGCATTGGCTTGATGGCATTGATGTTGTCGTACCCGACGACTTGCACCTTGCCGGCCTTACCCGCTGCACGTACGGCGGAAACGGCACCGACGGCCATGCTGTCGTTACCGGCCAGCAGGGCTTTGACATCCGGGTATTCGCTAAGGATCGAAGCGGCAACTTTGTTGCCTTTGTCGATCTCCCAGTCACCGGACTGCACCGAAACGACCTTGATCTGCGCCGCTTCCATCGCATCCTTGAAGCCTGCGGTACGGGCCTGGGCATTGGTAGTAGTGGAGACACCTTCGATGATGCCGACTTCGTCGCCGGCCTTCAGCTGCTTGGCCAGGTATTCGCCGACCAGGCGCGCGCCTTTGCGGTTATCCGGGCCTACGAACGGCACCGTCATGTTCTTGCTTTTGACGACGGCCGGATCCAGCTGGTTGTCGATGTTGATCACGGTGATACCGGCATCGATAGCTTTCTTGACCACCGGAACCATGGCCTTGGAATCCGCCGGCGCGATGACCAGGGCATTGACCTTGGCGAGGATCATTTGCTCGACGATGCGCGTCTGGCCAGCAGTGTCCGTTTCGTCCTTGATGCCGTTGGAGATCAGGTCGAATTCGCCGGAGTGGTCTTTTTGATAAGCCTTGGCGCCGTCTTCCATAGTCAGGAAGAACTCATTGGCCAGGGATTTCATGACCAGCGCGACTTTGGGTTTTTCAGGAGATTCGGCGAATGCCGATGAGACGGGCAGCGCGGTGGATGCAACAGCCAGCATAGCGACAGCAAGAAGACGTCCAGCGAATGGCAGCTTCATGGGTTCACTCCGATCTTATGATTATTGTGAGCAACGCTTGCGCTGGAGTAACGCCTGGACTCCGATCGTCGGCGGGTCGAGCTACCAACAGGGCCGCGCAAACGTTTGCGTAGACCGAACTATGCGAACCCTGCTGTGATTTGTCAACGACCTGTTTTATTCCTCGGAAGGTAAAAAGCCAGCCCTGTTCCTCAAGCCGTAGTGCTGACCAGGCCTCCTGTGCTGGAGTCCTTCGCCAGTTCTTTCACCAGATTGCCCGTCACTTGTGACAGCGCGCCGCTGGTGTCGGCGATTTGCCCCTGAATAGACATCACCGCTGTAGCCTTGGCTTCCGGGGTCGGATAAGACGTCGCCTGAGCAGCCGCCAGTTGTTGCTGCTGTTCGCGCAGTTGCTGTTGCAGTTCCTGCATGCGCTTGAGCAGCGTTTGCACCGCAATACTTTGGTTGTTGCCGCTCTCGGATTTGGTTTCCTCCTGAGCGCCGCCACCGGTTCGAACCTGGTTGTCGCTGCCCTCTTCCTTCCCCAGAACCTGATACGAGGTATCTGACGTCGCTTCGCTCAGGGCATTGATCGTCGACGGGGCCTTGCCACCGATGGTGATCGCGCCCGCATTGGGAAAACCGATAGAGAAGGACATGGGAACTCCTGTAAGAAAAATAACCTTTGAAGGGCATCGACCTATGCCCGGAATTCTTTAGCACGGAATCTTGATCTCGCAAGGCGACCTTCTCGACATAAATCGTAGGAGTTTTCGGAGAGCCGAACGTAAATGATCAACTTATTCGGAAACCCGGACACCGCCATGTTCAACGCTGACAGCGTCTTAGGAAATTACCTTTATAAATCATATAGTTAAAAGTTTTTCTCATTCAGCGCATGACTGGTACAGATCCTGCTCTTCACCTACACCCACGGCGTTCAGAGCTGCCGGGGGCGTATCTAGATGAACTTGCATCAGCACCGTCTGACTACTAGAGAGAAAATAATGAAATCTGCTTTCAACACTTTTATTCCGGGCGCTTTGGCCCTCCTGCTACTGCTGCCTACTGCCCTTCAGGCTAAAGAAGTCGAAACCCAACAGAAACTGGCGAACGTGGTCATTCTGGCTACTGGCGGCACCATCGCCGGCGCAGGCGCGAGCGCCGCCAACAGCGCGACGTATCAAGCGGCAAAAGTGGGTATCGAGCAATTGATTGCCGGCGTTCCGGAACTCAGCCAACTGGCCAACGTTCGTGGCGAACAGGTCATGCAGATCGCCTCGGAAAGCATCACCAATGACAACCTGCTGCAACTGGGCCGTCGCGTCGCCGAACTGGCCGACAGCAAAGACGTCGATGGCATCGTTATCACCCACGGCACCGACACCCTGGAAGAAACTGCCTACTTCCTGAACCTGGTGGAAAAGACAGACAAACCGATCATCGTCGTCGGCTCCATGCGCCCAGGCACCGCGATGTCGGCGGACGGCATGCTGAACCTGTATAACGCCGTCGCCGTCGCCAGCAGCAAAGAAGCGCGCGGCAAAGGCGTCCTGGTGACCATGAACGATGAGATACAGTCCGGTCGCGACGTCAGCAAGATGATCAACATCAAGACTGAGGCGTTTAAAAGTGCCTGGGGTCCACTGGGTATGGTGGTCGAAGGTAAATCCTACTGGTTCCGCCTGCCGGCCAAGCGCCACACTATGGACTCGGAATTCGACATCAAAACCATCAAGAGCCTGCCTGACGTAGAAATTGCCTATTCCTATGGCAACGTCAGCGACACGGCGTACAAGGCGCTGGCCCAGTCCGGCGCCAAGGCGATCATCCACGCTGGCACCGGCAATGGTTCGGTTTCCTCGCGCGTCGTTCCCTCCTTGCAAGCCTTGCGCAAGGACGGCGTGCAAATCATTCGCTCGTCCCACGTCAACGCCGGCGGTTTCGTGCTGCGTAATGCCGAACAGCCTGACGACAAATACGACTGGGTTGTCGCGCACGACTTGAACCCGCAAAAAGCCCGCATCCTGGCCATGGTTGCACTGACCAAGACCAACGACAGCAAAGAGCTGCAACGGATGTTTTGGGAATATTGATTCACCCTCGCCCGACCGGTTCTGGTTGGGCACTTTCTTAACCACTCGTCAGCGTTGACGAGTGGTTCACGCCCCTCGCAAAACTCCGATAAAAGTTTCCCCCTCTTCCTACACCACACGGGAAAAACTGCTGTCAGAGGATTTTCGTGAATTTTAAGCAGTTGCGAAAATGCCTACAGTTAAATACTGTATGCACGTCCAGCTCAATAAGGATAATCCTGTGGCCACCACCTCCGCCTCCCCTGACACCTATGCACGCATGGGTCTGCGCGTTCAGAAAATCATCAATTCCCCCACCGCTCAAAAAGCCAAAGCCGCACTGATCTTCCGACTGCCGGACGAACCCGTGGACGAGTGGGAACAATTGCTCGAAGAAATCGACGAGAACGACAACGTCACCCTCGCCTATCGCGACGATGGCGGTGTGCAGATTTTCTGGGTTGTGCCGAAGGAAGATTGAGTCAATGAGTGTCCGCTGGTTTGCTTTGCTGTTTCTGCTTATCACCCTCGGCGCCCAGGCTGGCGCCCCGCGCACCTTCGACGAAGCCAAAAAAGTCGCCTGGACGCTGTACGCACCGCAATCCACCGAGTTCTATTGCGGCTGCAAATACACCGGCAACAAGGTGAACCTGGCGGCCTGTGGTTATGTGCCGCGCAAAAACGCCAAACGCGCGGCGCGCATCGAGTGGGAGCATATTGTCCCGGCGTGGCAGATCGGCCATCAGCGCCAGTGCTGGCAGAAAGGTGGGCGCAAGAATTGCACCCGTTACGATCCGGTTTACCAGAAGGCCGAGGCCGATTTGCACAATCTGGTACCGAGCATTGGAGAGGTGAATGGCGATCGCAGTAACTTCAGTTTTGGTTGGTTGCCGGTGCAGACCGGTCAATATGGCTCGTGCCTGACTCAGGTCGATTTCAAGACGAAGAAGGTCATGCCCCGCCCCTCCATTCGCGGCATGATCGCCCGGACTTATTTTTACATGAGCAAGCAGTACGGTTTGAGCTTGTCGAAACAGGATCGCCAACTGTACGAGGCCTGGAACAAAACCTATCCGGTTGAAGCCTGGGAGCGTCAGCGCAACCAAAGCGTGGCGTGCGTCATGGGCCGCGGTAACGATTTTGTCGGGCCGGTGAATATGAAAGCCTGCGGCTGATCGCCCGCTGAAAAGCAAAAAGGCCTCGGTGTAGTACCCGAGGCCTTTTGCGTTTCTAGCCGCCTGCGTTACTGGGCCGCAGGACGCTCAAGCACTAGCAATTCGACATTCTGCTTCTTGGCCCGTGCAAGCGCCGCGGCCACCTCTGCCTGCTTGGCCTCGGTCTCGGCTTTCGAACTGAATGGCCCCATCAGAATGCGCGCCTTGCCATTTTCCATGACGACATTGGAAACGAAGCTATGCTCGATCAACCAGCCACTCAGATCGCTGACAGCCTGTGTTGTTTCGCCTCGCACTTCGAGATCCCATTGCGGCCCGCTAGCCGCAGCCGGTTCGGACGCAGGTGCGGAAACGCCTGCAAGTTTAGACTTTTGAGCGTCAACCCCCTTGCCCTCACCGCACCCTGCCAGCGCCAATAGAACGATTACCAAGACCATTTTGCGCACAACGGTTCCCTCTGAATGCTGAAAGCGGCGATTTTAACATTCATGAATACTTCCCGAGTGCCGCAAAATGGGCACAAAACAACGAGAATGATGGTGGCGGCCTCTGTATAGTTACGCCTTGGGAATTAATGCAGCATCTGCGCGTCAGAAAGAGGCACCCAAACCGTGAGACTTCGCACTAACTATACGTACCACCGACCTCTGCACTGTTCAAATCAGGTGCCCTACAAAGCAATCAAGGAGAAGACCATGCTGATACTCACCCGCAAAGTCGGTGAAAGCATAAACATCGGTGACGATATTACGATCACTATCCTGGGCGTGAGCGGCCAGCAAGTCAGGATTGGCATCAACGCCCCGAAAGACGTTGCAGTGCATCGTGAAGAAATCTATCAGCGCATTCAGGCAGGCCTCACCGCGCCGGACAAGCCGCAAACTCCCTGAATCCCGTTGCAGTCAGTAGCCAGCCCGTTCGCCCAGAACATCGGCTGGCTAAAGATTCGAGCGCCGTATTGCCCGCCGTTTACTCATTACCCTCTCTCGCCAAAACACACAGCCGATAGTACCGGTATGCCCCAGGCCATGGCTGTCAGACATTTCTGATTTTCCCCGAGGAAGGACATACCGCAACCGGCTAACCAAAGGTCACCCCACGTGCCATTCCGGTCGCTGCTATGGCCATCAGCAACACCAGCAATGCCTCGACATGACTGAAGCGGGCAAACAATTTTGCGTGCCTGGCATCAATTGCCGAGCCACGGCCAAGCGCAATTCGCCACTTGATCAGCGCCACCATTGGAGCGACCTCAAGCAGCAGAATCAGTATGAAGAGCGTCATCTTGAGATGGAACAGTGGCTGGTGAAGGTAGTAATCGGTACCTTTTTCGTACCCACCAAAGGCCCGCAACCCACCGGTGACCAGGAGGGTGGCTGCGCTGATCCCCCACAGATTATCGGCCATCAGCACGCGACGAGCCTCCCCCGTCCCGGCCGCCAGTCGGCTGAATGCCGTGCCTCGGGTCAAAACCGCCCCGAAGCCCAACGCAAAAGCCAGCAAGTGAATTGCCGCAAGAGACCAATGAACCAGCATCGATAGACTCCCATCAGACCGAGTTTAAGTTTGGCCAGTCAGTAATAGCCCAAAAACGCGGGATCTACCCGATTTGAGTGGGTGGCGCCTTGAAGGGAATCGAGTAAATGGATCGGCAACAAGCGCTCGCGCTTGTATGACTACCGGCGATGGACGGCACTGGAGCTCGAAGGGCCCTGGACAAATTTCAGGCAAAAAAAATCCCAAGCAGCTGATGGAAGCTTGGGACTTAAAAATGCATAAACCGTGGTGGTGAACGCGGGGCGATAATATCCCAACAGATCACTTGTAACAATATATTTTCACTCACTATTTGGTTAATAAAAATCGCAACTCTTTAAATATCCACACTATTTTTATGGATCTTTGGAAATCTATAGCTGCGCCAAGCCATCGCACGCCAAATCAGCAGACCAGATTGCCTGATTCAGAACACCCACATTGCCCGTCATTGAGGTCGCCAGATGTGACGAGCCCAGCGCGACGGCTGGGCTCCGGTTATTTTCTGTTTTCCATCATCTTGTCGGCGAGGGTCTTGGCTCTTTCAATCAACAGGTTCTGCCTGTCTTCGTGAGTAGCCCCTCCTACTACCGGTGCCGTCAGATTGCTTTCCGCAATCAACGCAGCGCAGAAATATTGATCCCAAACAACCCTGCTTTCAGATGCCTGCTTGTTCATTTGATCGGCGATCATATGCGGCTCCTTTTGGTGAGGTAACACCGCTATCTTACGCCCGAATCGTGAACTACCCGTGCTACTGAAGCCATTTTGAAAAGTAAGAGTGGCAGGGTGTAGCGGGATTGGCCAAAGGAAAACACATCAGGGAGATCAAAGCGGGTTAGTCGTCCCTATCGTCACGATCACGATCGTGATTGCGTTCATACCCCTGATCAGTCGCGACGATCATATCTGCGGTTATGCAAATCAAAGGTCGCCGATATGACCGTGAGTCTGTTCAATGATTCACTGGTGAGATTCAGCAAAGCAGCCACAAGAGCCATCGCCTTTTGCGACCATTTAGAAACCAATAAACATTGGTCGAAACGGTTGCATTTTGGGAAAGAATTTCCCGCAAAAAATCCCACCTCCGACGTTCTGCCGACCAAACACAATCCACCTTAGGCAGTAGTGAACCACTAAAGCATCGCTGGAAATCTCGCCACCAGGTTCGCCAGACATAAAGAGATGGAGGTGAAAATAGAAGTCCCGAAGCGAAAAATACACCACCCCCTCCCAATAACTGGTCCAACACTAGAAAACGGCTATCGTTGTATGTATCGGTCCACTTCGGACCAATAGTGTTCTGATGGAGAGTTTTTATGAATAGAAGGAATCTTACTGCTGTGGTCACCACCCTTCTTGCGGGAATCGCACCAACAACTTCTAGCGCTGCCCCCCTTACAGATCCGATTTTTGCATTTGGCTTAGTAGGAAGCTACAGCGTACTCGAATTCTCCGGACACAGAAGCTCCAACACCGAGCACATGCCGGAAGGAGGACTATTTCTCAACTACGGTAACAAAATGACGGCCCAGGCCGGCCTTGTTTGTCATGCAGAAATCAGTGGGCAGTACTCTGAAAAACAGGATCAAAAAGTAAAGGATGGCCAAGCTGACTTGGATCTTGGCTGGAGGATTGCTTTGAATTCACGCAATTTTATAGATATTTTGCTGGGCGGCGGATACAAATGGAATCGATTTCACCCGGACTCTAACAAGTACGACACTGATATCACCAACCAAACTTCTTTCGCTAAAGCAGCTGCAGGCTACAATCATCAGTTCAGCACTACAATTGTGCGTATTGAAGCGGGAATTCGAAAGGGAATAAATGGTGATGCGCAACTAAAACTCCATGGGTTCTATAGCGAGAGTCTGGATTTAGAAAACAGCACCAACCCTTTTGTTGAGCTGAGTTTCCTGTTCAATCCGCACGAATCGATTCCGGTTGTAGCGTCACTATACTTCAACCGGTTCAATTATGACCTGGATGGGCAATTTGCAGTGACCGACCTCGACAAACAAACCAGGGATGAGTATGGCGTAAAATTGGGTATCGCCTTTTAACGCTTGGAAATCAACTGAAAACAGGCAGCTCAAGCTCCCTCGTCCGGCGTCCTGCCGACCGAACACCACTCCATCCAAATCATTTTTTCGACTAATACGCTCTCGGTGCTCCTGCCGTCTGAGTGAATCACTTTTCACGACCACCATTAGCGCGAGGCCCTAGCCTCATCTAAGGGAAAAAACCCGTCATGTAGGGCACTCCCCTACAGACAGCAGTTTGCCTAGCTGGCTTAAATCACTCACCAGCAAGGACGCATCCCGACCCTACACTCGCACCACTAAAGGCAGTCGAGGACGATGCGTTATCTAATCTTCATCCTCATAGCTATGATCGTTGTCACCCTTGGGGTAGCGCTGTATGGCTGGTATAGCCACCTGCGAGATGACGAAGACTACACATATTCGCCCGAAAACCCTGTCAATTTAACTCCTGCACGTACGGCTGGCATGCTAACAGCAGCCAGGCCGCGACAGCGAGATCACGCCAGCGCCGCCGAGTCCTTCGCCCACAACCTCAGCCGATCCGGATGGCCATTGAGCCCACCGTTGATTCGCCGAGTGATGAACTCGAACTTGTTGGCATCGGCCGAGGTGTTCAGCCCCTTGGTCGCCCAGAACCAGGCGGCCGACCGGCAGGCATACTGCGGCGGCTCCAAAAGCTCCGGCTGAGCAGGTTGTCGGTGACTGTCTGCGCTCACCGCTGGTGTCGCTGTACCTGATCCACTACAAGCCCAAGGCCAGCCGTCGGGAGCAGATCGATGCCAATGACCACTGGACATGGGTGACACCGGTCTTCTTTCCAGCCAGCCAGCCAGCTTCTGGGCGCCAATGAAGTTGAGCCTCGATTCAAAGGTTAAGACAAGCAAGACGAGCAGGCAGTAATGTCTAGTGAGATCCTCCTTGCGGTTCCCGGCGGCCTCCATTTCCTCGACTTGCTTCCTGAGGTGGTTCGCCGTGTTGGAGATGTCATTGTGGATGTTGTTCACTGCATTGAGCGAGTAGTCCTACCTCCTTTGTGTAAGCCTGTCCATCGACCAAAGGCTAACCAGTGCAACCGTTTGTCCATGCCTTCGCGCTCAAAACGTCTCCTACAGGCTCTAAGGCGCCCTCCTACCTGTAACAATCCCCCCACCCGTACGAATGCCAGAGCGTCACTTTTCTACTGCTATGCTGATAACATCTGTTTCCTACACTAGAGACGAGCAGCATGGCAGCAGAAGGCAAGCGATCCCAGCTCACTTTCAAGACTATGGCCTACTCGGCCGGGGGCCTCCTTGTCGCCTGGGCAGTCACAAAGCTGCTCGACACTTACTTCGAGCTGACGTTGTTGGCAGATACCAAGGGCTGGCTGCTACGTGCTTCGGATTGGCTTTTACTGGAAACGCCAATGCCGAATTGGTCGCTGCTGATGATTATCGCGACTTTAATCAGCACTCTGTCTGTAGCGATTTACTACACCCGCACCCCTGACGGAGTTTACGGCGAGTTACATGAGATAGAGCGAAAAATTTATAAAAAGAACAACCCTCAGTTTCCACAGTTGACGGATAACCAAACGCTACTGATGGAAGCTTTAGCCTATCATGCAAACTTCAGAAAAATTGCAAATTTAGACTCGGTTTGCAAACTTGTCTCACTCAGCACGCAGGAAGTTGAAGCAGACCTAAAGCAACTCGAAGTTAAACGTCTTGTGAAGCGAAGTGCGACACGCGGCACATTCGGCTCCACAACTTTTTCACTTACCTTGGCAGGTAAGGATTATGCATTAGAGCGACTTGAGCTAACGTAGTAAAGACACACGGAACGTGACCTAGAGGCACGAGTAACTTAATTCACCCTATCGGCGACATGATTCACCTTTTCACAAGATCAAGTGGACCCATGTGCGTGATATCTACGGGTGCGAACTGACTAGTGATAGCTATCGAGGGATTTGCGAGCGAAACGAAGAAAACGGGACGGCGAAGAGATTAGATTGGAGTGACAAAAGGCGGGATGCGATGGGCAGTACTATCGGAAAAGAAAAAGCCCCGTAACCCATTGAATTACAGGATTCTTAGAATAATGACGAAGAGATCGGGATTTGAACCCTTAGTTCCCACTCTCACCAAAACCTCTCGACAACACAACCTCCCACTGCGACAAGAAGAACCCCAGCTCAGGACATCTGACCAATAGTTGCCGTTGGCGACAAAAAACTATCGATTGCTTCCCTTGCCACTTCGGGATCTGTGCGACCCCCAGTGACTGCTATTCCTATCGCGAGCAGGCCAAAACGGATGGCGCTAAAGCCAGCCATTTTGGTTTTGATCGCCTTGCGCTAAACCGCAAATCTCGAAACCAGACCGTTGAGTGAAACGGCCAGGCGCGACAACTCCTGGCTGGCAGCGCTGGTTTGTGTCGCGCCAGCCGCGGTCTGCGAAGCGAGCTCGCGGGTTTTCCTCGGCATGCTCACGCCATCCCGGGCGTGAGCATGCGCCGATCACTCAGGTAAAGGCGAAGTCTGCCTCGGTGATGGCGGCCTGTGGGACGCCGATCAAGGTGATGCTTCCCACACCCGGCTGGCCAGTGACGCTAATGACAGCCTCGCCGAACTGTTCTCCAACGGTGAGATTCGCGAAGGCCAAACCGCTGGTGCTCAGGTCGATCAGGTCAGTGCCGTCCTCGAAGTCAGCGATAGTGTCCGTTCCCCAGAGGGCACCGAACTGGAACCTGTCCGCATCGAGACCGGGTTCGAACTGAACGCTGCCGACCATGAAGTCATCCGCCGCACTGCCCACCAGCAAGTCTTCCCCCGTGCCACCGATCATGAAGGCGCCTGCGCTGCCGGACTGCAGTGTGTCGTTGCCTTCATTACCCTCAAGGGTCGTCTGGAAAGCGAACTCGGCGCTGCTGCCGATCACCAGGTCGTTCCCGGCACCGCCGAAGGCACTGCCGAAATCCTCGATGGTGAGCGTGTCGTTACCCTCGCCGCCAAACAGATTATCCAGGCCTGTGCCGCTCAGCAGCACGTCGTCACCGGTACCGCCATCGAGCAGGTCCTCGCCCGCCTGGCCGAACAACTGATCGTTGCCGCCGAGGCCGAAGATTTTATCGTCGCCATTGGTGCCGACAATGATGTCGTTTCCATCGGTGCCGGCCGTGACGAAGACGGTATTGTTACCGAAATCGCCCACCGTGAAATTCTTGACGCCGAGGAACTTCACCGTGAAGTCGGTGCTGTCGAGCCGGCCGTTATCATCCTCGTCCGCTATCAGCCAGGTGTTGCCCTGACTGACCGTGTAGAGCAGGTCGGTGATGCCGTTGCCGCCGCCGACCAGTACCGCGCCCAGCTGTGGATTGAGCGTGACTTGGCCACGAAATACGAACTCATCGACCAGTTCGATCGTATCGCCCCCGGCCACACCTGCGCCCTGGAAGTCCTGGACCGTATCGAAGGTCGCGAAAGGTGAGTTCGGGTTGAACGAACCGAGGAAGAACTCGAACTCGTCATTGCCGGCGCCGCCGTTCAACTGGTCTGCCCCGGCGTCGCCTTCGAGCACGTCGTCACCTTTGCCGCCGAACAACTGGTCGTTGCCGGCATCGCCGAACAGTTCGTCGTTGCCGTCCTCGCCAGACATCTGGTCGTTGCCGTCTTCGCCGAACAGGCTGTCGTTACCGATGCCGCCAAACAGCTGGTCGTTACCGGCATCGCCGTCCAGCGTGTCGTTGCCTGCACCGCCACTCACTATGTCATTGCCGTTGCCGCCGGCAAGCAGCGAGTCATTACCGGCACCACCGTCAATGATGTCGGCGCCGTCGTTGCCCGTGATGCTATCGCTGTCGTCGCCACCGTTCAGGATGTCATTGCCGAGCCCACCGGTCAGCAGATCGTTGCCTGCGCCACCGTTCAGGATGTCGTTGCCGGCGCCGCCGTCGACGATGTCATTGCCGTTACCAGCGTTAATCACATCGTTTCCACCGAGCGCAAAGATCCTGTCGACCTCTGCGGTGCCGTTGATCACGTCATTGCCTTCGGTGCCACGCAGGACAAAGGTCGTGGTGCCGAAATCGGCTTTTACGAGGTTGTGCCGTCCCGTCAGTTGTACGGAGAAGTCCGTGGCGTCGAACACGCCATTGTCGTTGGAGTCCGCGAACAGCAACGTGCTGGCGGCACCTGCGACATAGAAGACCTCGGTGAAGCCATTGCCACCGAAACCGAGCGAAGCGCCGAGCGTAGGTACCGTGCTGCGAGCCCCCTCGAAAACCAGCCGGTTGTTCGCGGAGAGGACCAGGGTGTCACCACCAGGAACGCCAGCGCCCTGAAAGTCGGAAACCGTGTCGCGGGCCAGGGAAGAGGAGTCCGAGCCACTGCCGACAAACCAGTTGAAAGAGTCATTACCCGCGCCACCGGTCAGGGTATCGGCACCGGCATTGCCCGTGAGCCTGTCGAGTCCGATGCCACCGCGAAGGAGGTCGTCACCGTCACCACCGGAGATATCATCGTTGCCGTCACCACCTTCTATTGTGTCGTTACCTCCCTCACCCAGAATAAAGTCGTCGCCACCAAGGCCGAAGATCTGATCGGCCTCCGGGTTGGCAAATATAAAGTCGCCTTGTGCGGTCCCATTGATTACAGCCATGGTTCTACCCTCCCTTGAAGGAGATGGTAAGCGTGAATTGGCGTACAGCGGGTTGAGGCTAATTAGACAAGCCCCCAGGGGCACAGGTGCGCCACTTGAGCCTGACCGTTTATCGCAAATGCAACCGAGTGTTGATGAGCGCTGGAGCATTCGCCAACCCTCCAACGCTGCCACATGTCTAGCGCCGGAGTTCCAGGGCAGGAGGGATTGAAACGCTGTCACTCCCCGGCGACTCAAGGAAATATTAGGAAACACTTAAGACTACCCTGCGGGGAACTTTCAAAATGTTCTACCGCACACGGTGGGTGACGGCGGAAGCGATCAAGCTGGCCGATGACGGCGCGCTCTGGCCATGCTCACCGGTGAGGCTGCACCGAAGTTCAGCGGCTGTCTGGAGCGATTTGAAAGGGAATGGCTAACCACCAAGACATACGCCGCGAGCACCCCGAAGGAAATCAAATTCAAGTTGGCCCGATATCGCGAGGACCTGGGCGATTTGATGATGGGGCAACTTGACGCGCTGACGATCGCCGAATACCTGGATGGTTTCGAAAACAACGTCTACACGAAGCACCGTGGGCTGCTGGTGCAGGGGTTCGCGTTCGCCGTGGCCAAAGGCCTATGCAATCGCAATTCCGCCGAGCTGACCCTGGTTAAGAAGGAAGCCGAGAAGAAGCGCCAGCGGCGCACCGTCGGGGGATTGAACAAGATTTTAGAGTACGTAGGGACACCAATTTGGCTGAAGCGCGCCATCCGGCTGGGGTTGCTGAGTCTTCAGCGGCGGGAAGATATCGTGATGTGGCCTAAATCGGCCGTGGACCTCGAGCAGAACGCCATCAAGGTATCGCCCGGGAAGACACAGAACTACGGGAAGCCCGTGTATCTGGAGATAGTCATGGGCCAGGCGCTCCGGGAAGTGGTCATGGAGTGCATGCGGTCGCCGGTCGTCTGCCCGTACCTCATCCACTACTCGCCGAAGGCTCGCAAGCGGACACAACTGGACGCCAAGCTACACTGGAACGCAGTTACGCCGGACTACCTGACGAAGTCCTTTGCCCAAGCTCGTGACGATTCGAAAGCTTACGAAGAGTTGCTAGCGGGTGAGCGCCCCACCTTTCACGAGATCCGTGCACTCGGCGCATGGCTGTACGAACAGCAGGGTTTCGAACAGGAGTACATATGGGGCACGCGGACGTGAAGATGACCGAGCACTACCAGACAGGGCATGGCGATGATGCGGTGGTTTACATGAAGGTCAAAGCCGACCTGAAGGTGTAGTGCGGTGGGCGCTTGCCCAAAATAATCCCAAAGTTTTCCCAAACACCAGACAACAAAAAAGGGCCCACCTTTCGGTGAGCCCTTCTAGACCGCCCAGCAGAGCGGATTTTGTTTGGTAGGCGCGATTGGACTCGAACCAACGACCCCCACCATGTCAAGGTGGTGCTCTAACCAACTGAGCTACGTGCCTGCTGTGAGGCGGCATTCTACGGAATTCCGGAGGGGTGTCAACACCTTTTTTCGAGCTAACCCTATGAATATGCAAAATATTTAATTTTGAGGTTACGAAGAAGATTTTCCGGTGGCTGGCGGTCGATTTTTAACTCGAGTAGGATCAATGCACTCGTAAAATATATTAAACAGAGGCAGCAGGATGGAGAACACTCCCTACCCAGAGTCCTATTACGCCGCATCGGCCAATGCGGTTCCGCCGAGGCCGGCCTTGCAGGGTGATGTAGAGGCTGACGTCTGCGTGATCGGTGCCGGTTACACCGGTCTGTCCTCTGCCCTGTTTCTGTTGGAGAACGGTTTTAAGGTGACGGTCCTGGAAGCGGCCAAGGTTGGTTTTGGCGCGTCGGGCCGTAACGGTGGTCAGATCGTCAACAGCTATAGCCGCGATATCGATGTGATCGAGCGCAGCGTTGGTCCCAAGCAGGCTCAGTTGTTGGGGCAAATGGCGTTCGAGGGTGGGCGGATTATTCGTGAGCGGGTCGCCAAATATAATATCCAGTGCGACTTGAAGGACGGTGGCGTATTCGCGGCCATCACTGCCAAGCAGATGGGCCATCTGGAATCCCAGAAACGCCTGTGGGAACGTTTCGGCCATACGCAGCTTGAGTTGATGGATCAACGTCGAATCCGTGAAGTCGTGAATTGCGATCAGTATGTTGGCGGCATGCTCGACATGAGTGGCGGGCACATTCATCCGCTCAATCTGGCGCTGGGCGAAGCGGCGGCCATTGAGTCGCTGGGCGGCACCATTTATGAACAGTCGCCAGCAGTGCGCATCGAGCGTGGCGCAAATCCGGTGGTGCATACGCCACAGGGCAAGGTCAGGGCCAAATTCATCATCATCGCCGGCAACGCCTACTTGGGCAACCTTGTGCCGGAACTGGCGGCCAAGTCAATGCCCTGCGGGACTCAAGTCATCACCACCGCACCGTTGGGCGACGAATTGGCGAACAACCTGCTGCCGCAGGATTACTGCGTCGAGGACTGCAATTACTTGCTCGACTACTACCGCCTGACGAGCGACAAGCGGCTGATCTTTGGCGGCGGTGTGGTGTATGGCGCGCGGGATCCGGCGAACATTGAGGCGATCATTCGGCCGAAGATGCTCAAGGCGTTCCCACAGCTTAAGGACGTGAAAATTGACTACGCCTGGACCGGTAATTTCCTGCTGACCCTGTCGCGCCTTCCGCAAGTCGGACGACTGGGTGACAACATTTACTATTCCCAGGGTTGCAGTGGTCATGGCGTGACGTACACGCATTTGGCGGGCAAAGTATTGGCCGAGGCGCTGCGAGGCCAGACCGAGCGCTTCGATGCGTTTGCCGACCTGCCCCACTACCCGTTCCCCGGCGGACAATTGCTACGCACACCGTTCGCGGCGTTGGGCGCCTGGTATTACGGGCTACGGGACAAGTTCGGATACTGATACAAAAAAGGGGCCGCGGAATGCGACCCCTTTTTGTATCAAGCATGAGAAATCGGCAATAACGGGTTAGAGTCGATCCCGCGCGATGCCGCTGCGTATTCGCAGAATGTCGGCGAGTACGGCGAGGGCAATCTCGGAAGGCGTCTTGCTGCCCAGGTTCAAACCGATGGGCGCATGAATCCGCGCCAGCTCGACCTCCCCCAAACCACCAATCCTGCGCAACCGCTCGAAGCGCTTTTGCGACGTAAGCAGGGAACCCATCACGCCGATATAAAACGCCTCGGTGCGCACCGCTTCCATCATCGCCAGGTCATCGATACGCGGATCGTGGGTCAACGCCACCACCGCTGTGTCGCTATGGCAGCCGCCGTCAGCAATGAACACTGAGGGCAGCTGACGACGAATCTCGACGTTTTCCAGCACCACGCCTTCCAGCACCTCGTCACGCGGGTCGCACAGAATCACTTCGAAACCCAGCCCGACGGCAAACTCTGCACACGCCTGAGCGACAGAGGAATACCCGGCCAGCAACAAGCGCTGGGCCGCGCCGATCCGCACGCGCACCCGATCGATCTCACGCTCGATTCGCACACCCTGCTCGCGATCATCGAACAGGCTGCGCGCACCGCTGGACAAGTCAACCTCGCGGATCAGCCGACGCTGGCCCAACAGCGCCGACTCCAGCTCTCGCAGATGCGCCTGAACCTCACAAACCGGTTCAAGCTTCTCCACCAGCACATCGAGCACGCCGCCGCAGGGCAGACTCACCCGGGAACGCGGATCGTCGCCCTCGCCATAACGAACAACGCTGACTGCTTCAAGAAACGCCCCCTCGGCGACCCGCTCGAGAAAATCCTCCTCGACACAGCCGCCCGACAGCGATCCGATCCATTGCCCGTCGGCGTTCACCGCCAGCAGCGAACCCGGCGCGCGAGGCGCCGAGCCGTAGGTGGCGAGCACTGTGCAGAGCCAGAGACGCTGGCCGGCCGTCGACCATTCCAGCGCCCGGCGCACCACTTGCAGATCGAGATGCTGCATGTCAGTGCGCCTTGTGCTCGAGCGGCGGCGCATCGGCACGCAACGTCTGCACAGCGTTCACCGCCAGATCACCCGACTGACCACCCCAACCTTGACGCAGGTAGTTCAGCAGATCAGTCAGTTGCTCGTGACTGAGCTTCTCAGCGAACCCTGGCATCGGCTGCATGTGTTCGAACCCGGCAAACTTCTGCTCACCGATACCGTCATCAATCACCCGCACCAGGTTGCGCGGATCCTCCAGGCGCAGCGTGGTGTTGCCGCGCATGGCCACGGCAATGTGCGGCTTGCCTTCGCCACCGACCGCGTGGCAACCGGCGCAGACGTTCAGGTATTCCTGACGACCACGCTGGGCGCTTGCAGTGAGCTGCTCAAACGGCACGTCGGTCAGCACCTTCGCCGCTGGCGGTTGATCACCCAGCAGGTAGGTCGCCATTGCCGCCAGGTCCGGGTCAGTCAGGCCTTGGGTGCTGTTGTGGAACACCGGGAACATCTCGTTGAACATCGTGCCCTGAGCACTCATGCCGTGCTTGAGGAACGAACTCAAATCTTGATGATTCCAGCCGCGAGCCGCCAGGTCACCGGCCAACAGGCCAGGTGCCAGATAGCCATTGAGCACGCCGCCGGTCAGGCGCTTGTCCTGCTGCATCGCACCCGGCAAACCGCGCGGGGTGTGGCATTCGCCGCAGTGGCCAAGCACGTCGACCATGTACTGGCCACGCTTGAAGGCTTCGCTTTTGCCCTCGGTCGGCGTCAGCTTCACATCCTTGCCATAAAGCATGTTCCAACCCATCAGGCCCAGACGCACGTTGAACGGAAAGCTCAGGCTGGTCACCGGTGCTGCGCGTTCAATCGGCTCGACGGTTTTCAGGTACGCGTGAATCGCGTCCGAATCGTCGCGCGGGATCAGGTGATACGAGGTGTACGGCATCGCCGGGTACAGGTTGGCGCCATCACGGCGCTTGCCTTCGGTCAGCGCGGCGAAGAATTCTTCATCGGTGTAGAGGCCGATGCCGTGTTCTTTGCTCGGGGTGATGTTGGTGCCGTAGATTGTGCCGAACGGCGAGACAATCGGCAGACCGCCCGCGTACGGCGCGCCACCCGGCGCGGTGTGGCAAGCCATGCAGTCAGCGGCACGGGCGAGGTATTCGCCGCGCTTGACCTGATCTTCGGCATGAGCCAGCAACACCGGCGCAGCCAGACCAACCGCCAACGCCAGGCGGGAAAGTAGTTGCTTCATGCTTAACCCTCCTTGACCAGGCCGAGATCGGTCAGCACATTGCGCGTCGCGCTGTAGTAGCGCACGTAGCCGGTGCAGCGGCAGATGTGGTGACCGAGGCTGTCCTCGATGACTTTTTCCAGCTGGCTTTTGACGATGGGCTGACGTTGCAGCTTTTCCACCAACACGGTCGCGGCATTCACGAAACCAGGCGCGCAGTAGCTGCACTGGAAAGCGAATTCGTCGACAAAGCGCTGCTGGATCGGGTTCAGCTCAGTGACTTTGCCCTGCTCGTCGCGTTTCGCATGGCCTTCGATGGTCCGTACTTTTTTGCCTTCAAAGTAATGCGCGCCGGTAATGCAGGTGCGCACTTCTTCGCTGGTGCCGTCCGGGTTGTCGACGATCACCACGCACGCGTGGCAAATACCCTGGCCGCAGCCCAAACGGGAGCCGGTGAGGTTTTTGTATTCGTGCAGGTAATCGATCATCGGCAGGTCATCAGGGATGTCCACTGGGCCGACGGTTTGACCGTTGAGGGTCAGTTGAAGCGGACGGTTAGCCATTGAGGGCCTCCTTGATGCGTGCAGAAGTGATAGGCAGGTCGCGGACCCGTTTGCCGATGGCGTGTGCCACGGCGTTACCGATGGCACCGACCACCGGGATCATCACCACTTCGGCAATGCCCTTCGATGGATCGCTCGGCGACAGCGGCGGCAGGATTTCAGACGTCTGCCTCCAGACCGCCACATGGCGCGCCATCGGCAAGCGGTAACGGTTGAAGTTCCAGTCACCCTCCCCCGGGCCGCCCTCGTACAGCGGCATTTCTTCCATCAGCGCATGACCAATGCCCATGGCAATCCCGCCTTCGACCTGGCCCTTGACCAGCTCTTCCACCAGCACACGACCGCACTCGATCCACGAGTGATGGTTAAGCACTTGCACTTCGGCCGAGCCTTTGTTGACTTTCACTTCCACCAGCGTCGCGACCGGACTGTAGTAAGTCACTGCCGCGTTGTTCAGCTGAGTGTCGGGGTAATGCACGTTCTGGCGATCCAGCAGGTGGAAACCGGCGCTGTTCATCTGCGCCTTTTTTACGCTCGGAGCGCCGTCGCCATACTTGACCGCCAGGCCATCGAGCGGCAGACGTTCGCGCACGCCGTCGATGCTGAACTCGGCATCGGCCCAGCTCCAACGGTTGAAACCGTGCACGGTTGCGCCAGTGACCAGGCCACGCTCGTGGGCGTGCTGGGCCAGTTGCTCAAAGCTCAGCGGCTGCATGCCGTTGGCGGTGAGTTTGCCGTCGACCCAATGCGCATCTTCGCGACGCACCACGTAAGGGTTGGCCGCACCGCCGTAAGGGCCCTGACTCCAGATTTGCATCGCCGCCGGCCACAAGCCGTGATTGAACAGCACGCGCGCCGCCTCACGGGTGGCGTGGCTGAAGTAGTAGGCCGAGTTGGTGGCCGACGAGGCCGAGGCGATCTTGCCGACCCAGCGCGGGTTACGCAGAAAACTGTCTTGCTCGGCCTGACTCATGATGTAAGGGTTGCCGCCACTGATCAGCTGCAACTCTTTCCATTCGGTCTCGCCGGTCTTCACTTCGGTCGCCGCAACACCGAGGAAATCGGCCACGACCAAAGCTTGAGAGGTGGACATGCCGGTGCCGATTTCGATACCGATGTGGCGCAGGGTGACGTGCCCTTGCGCGGTGAACTCGATGCTGGCCATCGGCGCTTCAGAACCCGTGCCGAAGTCTTTCTGACAAATGGCGAAACCGACGCCGTACCAGTTGTCCGGATCCTGAGCTTCGCGTTGCTTTTTGATCGCGTCGCGGTTTTTCCAGACGTCGTGAACGGCAGCCTTGTCGAGAATCTCGTGCAAGCGCAAAGCACCCGCCGGCACCGCGCCCTGGGTATTTTTCATACCCGAGACCATAGCGTTTTTCTTGCGCAGATCGATGGCGTCGATGCCGAGGCGATCGGCAATTTCGTCGACCATCATTTCGGTGGACGCCATGCTTTGCAGTGTGCCGTAACCCCGCATCGAGCCGGCTTCAACGGCGCGGGAATGATAGGCCGTGACCTGCAAATCGTTCTGCGGCATGTAGTAGATCGACTGCGCCGCCGTGGCGCCAACCGCCGCCACCGACGCGCTGTAGTTCACTCGCCCGCCGCCGTCGACGCTCATGTCGGCGCGGAAAATCTTGAAGCTGTGATCGTTCTTGTCCACCGCCAACTGGTAGTGGATGTCGAACGGGTGACGCTTGATGCCGCTCTGGAACTGCTCGTAGCGGTCGTTGGCCAGACGCACAGGCACACCCGCGCCGTACAACGCCGCAAGGGCTGCGTAGTAGACGAAGATGTTGTGGTCTTTGGAGCCGTAGCCGACGGTATAACCCGGGTGCATGTTCAGGTGCGCCAGGCCGAAACGCGACGGGGCGATCATTTTCGCGGTTTCAGTCGCGGTTTCCAGCGGGCACTGAGTGGCCACGACGAAATGCAGGGTCTGGGTCGCAGGGTCGTACCAGCCGTTGCCGTTGTCCGGCTCCATCGCAGCAGGTTCAATCGATGGGGTTTTGTAATGTTCGTCGAACACCAGCCAGTTGTCTGGCGGCGTGTCGATCTGCTGTTTCATGCGATCAGCGTAGAACAAACCGCGCTCGGTCAGATTGCCGTGCAGGTTCGGCTGCGAATTCCACACCGGGCGACGGTTACGCAGCATCGGGAACAGGATCGAGTCCTTGAGGCTGGCAAATTCGTCCTCGTCCGCCGAAGTCGCCCCGCCCACGCGCACATAGCGGAAGCTGCCGTAGGGATCGCGTTCGTAGAACGGCACTTGGGCGCCGTAACGAATCGCTTTGTCATTGAATTTGAGTTTGGCCTTGGCCTGGCGGAAACGCTCGAAGTCGTTCCAGATCAGGATCGCCACCGGATGACCGATGAACATCGGCACCTTGCCTTCCGGCAGCAGCGGATCTGGCGCGTGCTCTTCCGGGAAGGCGATGCCGTCTTTCTCCAGGTCGGCAGCGGTGACGATGCGGTCAGGCTGCAACTCGGTGCCGAGCCACGACAGGTCCATGCCCGCATAGATGCGGTCGGCCTTGATGGTTTTCAGCAGCATGGCGTGACCTTGCTGCTGCGGCCAACCCGGCATGTCCTTGGCGCGGATGTCGCGGGCAAAGACTTTGCTGCCGCAGACTTTCGACAAGGCATCGTTACGCGAGCGCGCCTTGCCGTTGTTGCCGAGCCATTGCTCGGACGGCACGGTCACGCTGTTTTCCATCAAGGCGGCGAGCGCCTGACTGCTGAGCGGCGTGAGCGTCACGCTCACACCCGCCACCAGCCCGCCCTGAAGAAACGAGCGCCGGGATATATCACGGTTGGACATGGATCATCCTCTGAGCGGTTAGTGACCCGCCCTTTTGATTATGTACTGGAAATCTCGAGTCGTGCAGAAACCCTTATTGACGAAACAAAGGGCTGAAATGACAGTGCAAAGCTGACCGAAAGGTTAAGTTTATAGGCTTATGCCCTTGCGGCAAACAACCCAATACAAAAAACTGACCAGCGAATCAAAATATTGTGATTTTTTTATTACAAGAATTGATGAGGTCAGCAGTTGTGAGGCCAAGGCCAACCCTGGCAGACGTCGTCGTCGCGAAAGACCTACAGGCGGTCAAGGAGAAAGGGATGCAGAAAGCCACGGCAAGGGAGAGTACAAGAGGAAGAAAAGCCAAATTTCAGACACAAAAAACCCCGGTCTTTCGACCAGGGTTTTTGCTATCGACTCGAAGTAAACACTGGCATAACCAGCGGCTTTCTTCGTAGCTCCAAGGCGTTCAGTGGGCCTTGTAGCAGATATGGCGCAGCGGACGGGACTCGAACCCGCGACCCCCGGCGTGACAGGCCGGTATTCTAACCGACTGAACTACCGCTGCGTATCGCTTTGGACCTTCGTCCAAGTAACTCGTCTGATTGAAAACTCAGAAGCTTTTCAATCTCGAACCAGACTAATCTGATCCGGAAAATATGGCGCAGCGGACGGGACTCGAACCCGCGACCCCCGGCGTGACAGGCCGGTATTCTAACCGACTGAACTACCGCTGCGCGTCGGTGGAGGCTTTTTACAGCTTCCATCTTGCTTTCGCAAGACTCTCGGAAGTGGTGGGTGATGACGGGATCGAACCGCCGACATTCTGCTTGTAAGGCAGACGCTCTCCCAGCTGAGCTAATCACCCGTTTGCATCTCCGAGGCCGCGAAATCTACGCAGGTACCGAACCTAAGTCAATAGCAGGATTGAAGTTTTTCTGAAAAAGACAAAATCGTGTCATTCCGCAACGTGTTGGCAACACTCACCATCACTCTTATGCCGACAGATCGCTTTCGCGAAGACGGCGGCACTCACACCATCAACGCCGACCAGATCGATAGGGTTTATTCGCTGTAAATCATCTTCTTGGTCATGCCACCATCGACCACAAATTCCTGGCCCGTGACAAAACCGGCATTCTTCGACAGCAGCCACGCCACCATCGCCGCGACATCCTCGACCGTCCCTACCCTGCCCGCCGGATGCTGGGCATGATCGGCATCTGTCAGTGGCTCGGCTCGCCGCACAGAAGGATCCCGCGCATCGATCCAGCCAGGGCTGACCGCATTCACACGTATTTCCGGCCCAAGGCTGATCGCCAACGCGTGAGTCAGGGCCAACAGGCCGCCCTTGCTCGCCGCATAAGCCTCTGTGTCCGGTTCCGACTGTCCGGCGCGGGTCGAGGCCAGGTTGACGATTGCACCGCTGTGAGCGCGCAGATACGGCGCACAGTGCTTGGCCAAGAGCATCGGCCCGCTGAGGTTCACCGCTAACACACGATTCCAGTAAGCCAGATCGAGGCTTTCCAGGGTGATGTTGTGCGGATCGGCCACCGCCGCGTTGCACACCAACGCATCCAGGCGCCCGAACTGCCCCAACACCTCGGCAACACCCAGCGCCACCTGCCCTTCATTCGAGACATCCATGGCGATAAACCAGGCATTATCGCCCAGCACCTTCGCCACTTTCGAACCGCGCACCCGATCCAGATCGCTCAGCACCACCTGCCAGCCTTCGCTGATCAACCAGGCCGCAATCCCCAACCCAATGCCGCGCGCCGCACCGGTGACCAGTGCGACACGGCCATTGGACCCGATTGTCGGCGAAGGCAACTCGATCACAAGGCCGCCAACCCGCGCGCCAGGTCGGCTTGCAGGTCAGCCACGTCTTCCAGGCCGACCGCAATGCGGATCAGGCTGTCACGAATGCCCGCCGCCTCACGCTCTTGCGGCGCCAGTCGGCCGTGGGAGGTGGTGCTCGGGTGGGTGATGGTGGTCTTGGTATCACCGAGGTTGGCCGTGATCGAAATCAGGCGGGTCGCATCGATAAAGCGCCAGGCGCCCTCTTTGCCACCCTTGACCTCGAAACTGACCACCGCACCGAAACCTTTCTGCTGGCGCTGAGCCAGCTCGTGCTGCGGATGGCTTTTCAGGCCGGCGTAATGGACTTTCTCGATGCCGTCCTGCTGCTCCAGCCACTCGGCCAGTTGCTGGGCGTTGGCGCAATGCGCCTTCATCCGCAGGTTCAGGGTTTCGAGGCCCTTGAGGAAAATCCAGGCGTTGAACGGACTGAGGGTTGGCCCGGCGGTGCGCAGGAAACCGACCACCTCTTTCATTTGCTCGCTGCGACCGGCCACGACACCACCCATGCAACGGCCCTGGCCGTCGATGAACTTGGTTGCCGAGTGCACGACGATGTCCGCCCCCATTGTCAGCGGCTGCTGCAATGCCGGGGTGCAGAAGCAGTTGTCGACCACCAGCATCGCGCCTTTGATGTGAGCGATTTCCGCCAGCGCGGCGATGTCCACCAGCTCCGCCAGCGGGTTCGATGGCGACTCGACAAAAAGCAATTTGGTGTTGGATTTGATCGCCGCATCCCAACCGGACAAGTCCGCCAGGGGCACGTAATCGACTTCGATGCCGAAGCGCTTGAAGTACTTTTCGAACAGGCTGATGGTCGAACCGAACACGCTGCGAGAAACCAACACATGGTCCCCGGCGCTGCACAAGCTCATCACCACCGCCATGATCGCAGCCATGCCGGTGGCAGTCGCCACGGCTTGCTCGGCACCTTCCAGGGCGGCAATGCGCTCTTCGAACGCACGCACGGTCGGGTTGGTGTAGCGCGAGTAGACGTTGCCCGGCACTTCACCGGCAAAGCGTGCCGCCGCATCGGCAGCGGTACGGAATACGTAGCTGGAGGTGAAGAACATCGGATCACCGTGTTCGCCTTCCGGCGTGCGGTGCTGACCGGCGCGTACGGCCAGGGTATCGAACGCTACGCCTTCAAGGTCGCTGTCCAGCCGACCGGCATCCCAATCCTGACTCATGCTGTCACTCCTTGCCTTGCTTCTTGATATAGAGAGTCTTTAGTAGATACAAAACCGGCCCCTCAGGGCCGGTAGAAACTCAGTTGTTGTACAGATCGATGATCGCACTGACTGCCTGCGTCTTGACCTTGGAGGCATCGTTACGTGCCTGCTCGATCTTGTTCAGGTAAGCCTCGTCGACGTCGCCGGTGACGTATTGGCCATCGAACACCGCGCAATCGAACTTGTCGATCTTGATCTTGCCGCCACCGACCGCTTCGATCAAGTCAGGCAAGTCCTGATAGATCAACCAGTCAGCGCCAATCAGGTCAGCGACATCCTGGGTCGAACGGTTGTGGGCGATCAGCTCGTGGGCACTTGGCATGTCGATGCCGTAGACGTTCGGGTAGCGAACGGCCGGTGCGGCGGAGCAGAAGTAGACGTTTTTGGCGCCGGCTTCGCGAGCCATCTGGATGATCTGCTTGCAGGTCGTGCCGCGAACGATCGAGTCGTCTACCAGCATGACGTTCTTGCCACGGAATTCCAGTTCGATCGCGTTGAGCTTCTGGCGTACGGATTTTTTCCGTGCAGCCTGGCCCGGCATGATAAAGGTCCGGCCTATGTAGCGGTTCTTTACGAAGCCTTCGCGGAACTTGACGCCCAAGTGGTTCGCCAGCTCCAGGGCCGCTGTGCGGCTGGTGTCCGGGATCGGGATGACCACGTCGATGTCGTGATCCGGACGTTCACGCAGGATCTTCTCGGCGAGCTTCTCGCCCATGCGCAGACGCGCCTTGTAGACAGAAACACCATCAATGATCGAGTCCGGACGCGCCAGGTAGACGTGTTCGAAGATGCACGGAGTCAGGGACGGGTTGGTTGCGCACTGACGGGTGTGCAGCTTGCCGTCTTCAGTGATGTAGACCGCTTCGCCCGGTGCCAGGTCGCGAATCAGGGTGAAACCGAGCACGTCCAGGGAGACGCTTTCGGAGGCGATCATGTACTCGACGCCTTCGTCGGTGTGACGCTGACCGAAGACGATCGGGCGGATGCCGTGCGGGTCACGAAAACCGACGATGCCGTAACCGGTCACCATCGCCACCACTGCGTAGCCACCGACACAACGGTTGTGCACGTCAGTAACCGCGGCGAAAACGTCTTCTTCGGTTGGCTGCAACTTGCCGCGCTGGGCCAGTTCGTGAGCGAACACGTTCAGCAGGACTTCCGAATCGGAGTTGGTGTTGACGTGGCGCAGGTCAGATTCGTAAATCTCCTTGGCCAGTTGTTCAACGTTGGTCAGGTTACCGTTGTGCGCCAAGGTGATGCCGTACGGCGAGTTGACGTAAAACGGTTGAGCTTCGGCCGAGGTCGAGCTACCCGCAGTCGGGTAACGCACATGGCCAATACCCATGTGGCCGACCAGGCGCTGCATGTGACGCTGATGGAACACGTCACGCACCAGTCCGTTGTCCTTGCGCAGGAATAACCGGCCATCATGGCTGGTCACGATACCTGCAGCGTCCTGGCCGCGGTGCTGGAGGACGGTTAGCGCGTCATACAGCGCCTGATTGACGTTCGACTTACCGACGATACCGACGATGCCACACATGCGACGCAACCCCTACTTAATGGATCTGAACTGAGCAACACTCACTGAGGCGTTTTGGCCATCGGCAAGAGTTGCTCCTTGAACGGTATCTCAGCGGGTACGCTGATACCGCTGGCAAGCCACTGACTGCTCCACCCGAGAATCAGGTTTTTGGACCAGTCTGCGACCAATAGAAATTTTGGCACGAGCTGTGACTCTTTCCACCACCCGTCCTGCTGTACCGGCCCCAGGCTCAACAGCCCGACCGCCACAACCACCAGCAGCACGCCACGCGCGGCGCCGAAGGCCATGCCGAGGAATCGATCGGTCCCGGAGAGCCCGGTGACGCGAACCAATTCGCCGATAAGATAATTGATCATTGCGCCTACGATTAACGTGGCGACAAACATGATGGCACAGCCCGTGATCACACGAGCCGACGGCGTTTGGATATATCCGGCGAGGTACTCGGACAATGAACCACCGAACATCCAGGCAACGGCTCCTGCAATGATCCAGGTCACCAGCGACAGCGCTTCTTTGACGAAGCCGCGGCTCAGACTGATCAAAGCGGAGATGGCGACGATTGCAACGATCGCCCAGTCAACCCAGGTAAATGGCACAGTGCAGCCTACAGACGGATAAGGCGGCGCATTTTAGCAGAGCCCATGCTGATCGGTAAGCGGCGATTGTCAGCGCATTTCAAATCGGGGCGATAGTTTTTAACTGCGTTCGGGCTGGAAACGCACGACAAAACCCTTGAGGTTATGTTGGCGGCTCAACAAGTCACGCAGACGATCGGCTTCGGCACGCTCGATCAGCGGCCCGACAAACACGCGATTCTTGCCATCGGCCGAGCGGATATAGGCGTTATAGCCTTGGCTGCGCAGGGTTTTCTGCAAGCTTTCCGCGCTTTCGCGATTCGACAGGCTGGCCAGTTGCACCGACCAGCTGACCGACAGGCCATTGGCATCGATGCGACTTTGAGTGGTATCCGGCTTGGTCGGTGCAGCTGCGATAGGCTGAGCGGGCGGCGTCGTAGACTTGGCAACTGGCACAGGTGCCGGGACGGCCGGTTTGGCGACAGGTACCGGAGCGACAGGGGCCGTCGGTGCAGCGGGCCTCGACGGCGCTTCCTGCTGAGCGATTTCATCATCACTCGGCACAGGCTCTTGAGGCAGCGCCTGCGGCTCAGGCACCGCTACTGGCTCGACCTGCACTTGCGGCAGCTCCGGTGCATGCGGCATCGCCGGTGCATCGACCGTCACCTGACGCTGCTCATCCTGACGGGAAAACATCATCGGCAGGAAAATCACCGCCAGCGCCACCAGCACCAGCGCGCCGACCATGCGTTGTTTGTAGGCCTTATCCAGCAATGCCATTTGCCGCTTCCTCCGTGGAGCGCCGGGCCAACCATTCAAGGGCCTCGGCGACACAATAAAATGATCCGAACAACAGTATCTCGTCGTCACTCGTCGCCAGCGCGCTCTGCCCTTCAAGGGCTGCCGCCACGCTGCCATAGGACGTTACCGACGCGCCAAGGTTCTGCAACGCAGCCTGCAAATCGGCAACCGGGCGCGCACGCGGCGAATCCAGCGGCGCGACAGCCCAATGCTGGACACTAGCACTCAATTCACCGACAACACCATCCAGATCCTTGTCAGCCAGCAAACCGAACACTGCCAGACGCTTGCCGGCCGGCGGTCGACTGGCCAAGCGGCGAGCCAGATACTCGGCGGCATGCGGGTTATGCCCCACATCCAGCAACAGGTTCAGGCGCTTGCCCTGCCAGTCGAACTGACGGCGGTCGAGACGACCCACCACCCGCGTCGATTTCAGCGCATCAATAATCTGAGCGTCCACCCAAGGCAAACCGAGCAGCAGATAGGCCTGCAGGGCCAATGCGGCGTTTTCCATCGGCAGATCGAGCAACGGCAAATCGTGCAACTCGACCGCTCGCCCTTGAGCGTCGAGCCCGCGCCATTGCCAGTTGTGGTCAGTCACGCCGAGGTCGAAATCGCGACCACGCAGGAAAAACGGGCAAGCCAGCTCTCGCGCCTTGTCCAGCAGTGGTTGTGGAGGATTCAGATCACCACAGAGCGCAGGCGCGCCCTGACGGAAGATGCCGGCCTTCTCGAAGGCCACAGACTCACGGGTATCACCCAGATAATCCGCATGGTCGACGCCGATGCTGGTGACCAGCGCGATGTCGGCATCCACCACATTGACCGTATCCAGACGCCCGCCCAGACCGACTTCCAGCACCACGGCATCGAGACCGACCTGTTGAAACAGCCAGAACGCCGCCAGGGTGCCCATTTCGAAATACGTCAGGGACGTGTCGCCACGAGCGGCCTCGACTGCGGCGAACGCTTCGCACAGCGCGGCGTCTGTGGCTTCGACGCCGTTGACCTGCACCCGCTCGTTGTAACGCAGCAGGTGCGGAGAATTGTAGACACCAACGCTCAGGCCCTGCGCCCGCAGCAACGAAGCCACGAATGCGCAGGTCGAACCCTTGCCGTTGGTGCCGGTGACCGTAATCACCCGAGGCGCCGGTTTGCCCAGCCCCAGGCGGGACGCTACCTGCTGCGAACGCTCCAGGCCCATGTCGATGGCCGAAGGGTGCAACTGCTCAAGGTAGGCGAGCCACTCGCCAAGGGTGCGCTCAGTCATACGTTCGCAGGTACCGGCGGAACCACGATTGGCTCGATTGGCGCAGCGACGAATTTCGGCGTTGGCAGCCCCATCATTTGCGCCAGCAGGTTACCCAGACGCGGACGCAGTTCCTGACGGTGAATGATCATGTCGATGGCACCGTGTTCCAACAGGAATTCACTGCGCTGGAAGCCTTCCGGCAGTTTTTCACGCACGGTTTGCTCGATCACGCGAGGGCCAGCGAAGCCGATCAGGGCTTTTGGCTCACCGACGATGACATCACCGAGCATCGCCAGGCTGGCGGAAACGCCGCCGTAGACCGGGTCGGTCAGCACCGAGATGAAGGGAATGCCTTCTTCACGCAGACGCGCCAGCACCGCCGAGGTCTTGGCCATTTGCATCAGGGAGATCAGGGCTTCCTGCATCCGCGCGCCACCGGAAGCGGCGAAGCAGATCATCGGGCATTTCTTTTCCAGCGCGTAGTTGGCGGCGCGAACAAAACGCTCACCAACGATGGCGCCCATCGAACCACCCATGAAGGAGAATTCGAACGCAGACACCACAACCGGCATACCCAGCAAGGTGCCGCTCATGGAAATCAGCGCATCTTTTTCGCCGGTCTGCTTCTGGGCAGCGGTCAGGCGATCCTTGTACTTTTTACCGTCACGAAATTTCAGACGGTCAACCGGCTCCAGGTCCGCGCCCAGTTCGGCACGGCCTTCAGCATCGAGGAAGATATCAATGCGGGCGCGGGCGCCGATGCGCATGTGGTGGTTGCACTTTGGGCAAACATCCAGGGTCTTTTCCAGCTCCGGACGGTACAGCACAGCCTCGCAAGACGGGCATTTGTGCCACAGACCTTCAGGCACCGAGCTCTTCTTGACCTCGGAACGCATGATCGAAGGGATCAGTTTGTCTACTAACCAGTTGCTCATGCTTTCTTTCTCCAGTACCGGCGGCCCGAACGCTCTGGTTCGCAGCCCCGCGTATGCCCTTGAGCTAAATTCATATGTGTGGCGATGATTGATCGGGTGGCCGGGTCAGCGAAAGCGACCTGCGTACAACCCATAAATCCTCAGCCATGCCTGTGGACGGCGGCAGTCTGCCAGCCGTCACATCAAGGTACGTACCGCCTTGATGAATGCCTGAATCTTTGCGTGATCCTTGATGCCCTTGCTCGCCTCTACCCCACCACTGACGTCCACGGCGTAAGGCCGGACCCGGGCAATCGCCCCAGCGACGTTTTCGGGGGTCAAACCGCCCGCCAGAATGATCGGCTTGCTCAAGCCTTGCGGTATGAGAGACCAGTCGAACGCTTCACCGGTTCCGCCCGGTACGCCTTCAACGTAAGCGTCGAGCAGGATACCGCTGGCGCCGGGGAACGCATCGCAGGCGGCCGCGATGTCGTCACCCGCCTTGACCCGTAGTGCCTTGATGTACGGCCGGTGCCAGCCTTCACACTCGGCGGCCGTTTCGTCGCCATGGAACTGCAACAGGTCCAGCGGCACGGCATCGAGCAACTCGCCCAGCTCGCAACGACTGGCATTGACGAACAAACCCACGGTGGTGACGAACGGCGGCAGTGCCTTGATGATGTCGCGCGCCTGCTGAAACGTCACGGCCCGGGGGCTTTTGGCGTAGAACACAAACCCGATGGCATCGGCCCCGGCCTCGACCGCCGCCAACGCATCTTCTATGCGGGTGATCCCGCAAATCTTGCTGCGAACGGCAGACATGTCGATAAATCCTCAGGGCAAATCCGGGAAAGTCCCGGATGGTAACAAATGCGTTCGAGGGCGTCAGCCGTCAAGTTCCGTGAAACCAGTCAGGAAGTGTGGACCAATGTAACGCTCGGGCAATTGGAACTCATCACGGTACTCGACCTGCACCAGATACAGGCCAAACGGGTGCGCCGTCACCCCGCCGGAACGGCGAATGCGGCTTTCCAACACCTCCTTCATCCACTCCACCGGGCGCTCGCCGGTACCGATGGTCATCAGCACGCCCGCAATGTTGCGCACCATGTGGTGCAGGAACGCACTGGCGCGGATGTCCAGCACGATCATCTTGCCGTGACGCGTGACTCGCAGGTGATGCAATTCCTTGATCGGCGACTTGGCCTGGCACTGCCCGGCGCGGAACGCACTGAAATCATGCGTACCCACCAGGTACTGCGCCGCTTCAGCCATGCGTTCAACGTCCAGCGGGCGGTGATTCCAGGTGATTTCTTCGTTGAGGTGCGCCGGACGGATCTGATCGTTGTAGATCACATAGCGGTAGCGCCGTGCGATGGCTTTGAACCGCGCATGAAAATGCGCCGGCATGACCTTGGCCCAGCTGACACTGACGTCGTGCGGCAGATTGATATTGGCACCCATGACCCAGGCCTTCATCGAACGCTCGACCTGAGTGTCGAAATGCACCACCTGACCGCACGCATGCACACCAGCGTCCGTTCGTCCGGCGCACAGCAGCGACACCGGTGAGTCGGCGACTTTGGACAAGGCATTCTCAAGGGTTTCCTGCACCGTGAGCACGCCGCAGGCCTGGCGTTGCCAGCCACGATAGCGCGAGCCTTTGTATTCAACGCCCAATGCGATCCGGAAAAAGCCGTCGGCCGCCATTTCGGCAGCCGGATTATCTATATTTGCCAAGGGGTGACAGCCTGCTGATGTGCGCAAAGGCGGGCATTATAAGGCCGCTGGAGCGGGACGCCAGAGGCGTATGTCTTTTGTTAATTGGCCTCAACATCTGTATTGACTGTGATGGACTCATCGCGAGCTGGCTCGCCCCCACATTGAAATGCATACCCCTGTGGGAGTGAGCCTGCTCGCGATAGCAATAGACCCAACACCGCCTTATTCAACGCTGAAACAAAAACGGCAGCCTCAATGGGCTGCCGTTTTCTTTACTGCTGCCGGATCACTCAAGCCAGACGCGAAAGCATTTCCCTGGCTTCGCTCTTCTGCCCGGCATCACCCTCGGTCACCACCTCATTGAGGATGTCCCGTGCGCCGTCGTTGTCGCCCATGTCGATGTAGGCCTGGGCCAGATCGAGCTTGGTAGCGACTTCATCCGTACCAGAGAGGAAGTCGAAGTCCGGCTCGTCAGCCGCCGAGAGCATGGCGTCTTCTGCGGTAAAGCTCGGCTCGCCAATGCTCTGGGACAGACGATCCAGTTCGTCGTTGACGTCATCCAGTTCAGCTTCAAAAGCGTCCGGAATGTCAGCGACGCGAGGCTCGGCCGGGGTCACGTCCATTTCATCAGCCAGCGACAGGTCAAAATCGGCAGGCAGCTCCAGATCGTCCTGCGGCACTTCAGGCAAGACAGGCAAATCCTTCACGCCTTCGTCCAGATCCAGCAGGAAGTCGTCTTCGGCGAGAATGGCCGGCGACGGCTCTGCGCCCAGATCCATGTCCAGATCGAAGTCCGACAGGTCGTCGAGGTTTTCCTTGATGTCGGTTTGCTGCTGCAATACCGATTCAAAACTCAAATCGTCATCCAGCGGGAACTCGTCCAGCTCGGTCGTCGCGTCTGCTTCTGGCGCAACCACAGCCGGTGTAGCGGCTTCCAGGTCGTCCAGGCTCAAGTCGAAAGCGCTGTCGAAGTTGTCATCGGCAGGCGCCGGGGCTTGCGGCTCGTCCAGCAGCAGGTCTTTGACGTATTGGGCGTCCAGTTCTGCGGCGATGGCCGCTGCGGCCAGACCACTTGCGGCGACCACAGCCATAGCCGGGAAGCGCGATTTAAGTTTTTCGACCTGGGCAAAGTTGTCGCCGTTGGCGACCAACTGGCGCTCCTGGCCAACGAATGCATCTCGATCGCCCTGCTGACCGTAAACCTCCATCAGTTTCAAACGCAGCTCACTGCGTTGCGGTTCTTGCTTGATGCCGTCTTCCAACAACGCGGCAGCCTGGTTCAGGCGACCGGCAGTGATGTGCGACTGCGCCTTGCCCAGCACATCGTCATCAGGCTCGGCGGCAGGCGACACCAGCGGTGCAGCTATTGGCGCAGTGACTACAACCGGCGCAATCACGGGTGCTGGCGCAGGAGCAGGGGTCGGCGCAGTGGCGAGTTTTACGCTCGGAGGCGGAACTTCCAGCCCGTCGAAACTGCTTTCTGACAGGTCGCTATCAAAGGACAAATCCTGCCCTTCTGACAAGGCACGGGCCATGCGCAAGTGTTTCTCGGCTTCTTGCTGAGCTTTGCGGCGACGTGCCAGCAACAGCAGCAAGAGCGCCAGAACCACCGCACCACCACCGATCAGACCCAACAGGATCGGATTGGACAGCAGCTCGTTGAATTTTTGGCTGTCGGAGAGAGCCGGTGCCGGCTCGGTTGTCGGTTCGGCAGGCGCGGCAGCTGCTTCTGGCGCAGGTGCTGCCGGAGTCGGTGCTACGTCAGCCGGAGCCGTCGCAGGGTCGGCTGCCAACTCAGCCGATATGGCCGGAGCAGCCGTTGCAGCAGGTGCACCCGCCGCACCTTCGGCCTGCAACTTGGCCAATTGATTGTTCTTCAGTTCGATCAGGCGTTGCAGCTTGTCCATCTGACTTTGCAGGTCAGTCATGCGGCTTTTCAATTCAGCATTGTCACGACGCGTCGTGTCGAGGCCTTCCTGGGTCACGGCCAACTTGTTGCTCAGGTTCCTGGCATCGCCCGCAGCGCCTTTACCACCCGCCTTGCCGGATTCGGCCGAGACCAGGCTCAGCTTGTCCTTGGCGTCTTGTGCAGTACCGGCGTCAGCGTTACCACGCTTGGTGGCATCGAGTTGTTGCTGGCCGGTGCCGGGTTTCGCCACATAACGACGACCCTGGCGCCACGCGGTGTTCTGCGCGGCCACTTCAGCGATTGCCTTGGGGTGTGGCAGGCTGGTGGCTTGCGCCTGATCCGGCAGGCGCAGCACCTGACCGGTTTTCAGGCGATTGATGTTGCCGTCGATAAAGGCATCCGGGTTCAACGCCTGGATGGCCAGCATGGTTTGCTGAATCGAGCCACCGTTGCGCGCCTTCGCGGCGATTTCCCACAGGGTGTCGCGCGGCGTGGTGGTGTGTTGAGTCGGTTTAGTCGCACCGGTCACGGGGGCCGTGACGGTTTGAGCCGGTGCTGGCTGCGCAGCCGCATCAGCGGTCTGCGGCGAGAATTTGGACGGATCGAGCAGCACGCTGTAATCGCGCAGCAGGCGACCGTTTGGCCACATCACTTGAACCAGGAATTTCACCATGGGTTCGGACAGAGGTTTGCTGGACGTCACACGCAGGATGCTTCTACCACTGGCGTTGAGCACCGGAGTGAAGGTCAGGTCATTGAGAAATGCCTGGCGGTCGACACCGGCCTTGGCGAAGTCTTCGGGCGAGGCCAGGCTCGGCACCACTTCGGCAACCGTAAGGTCCTTGACGTCAAGCAGCTCGATTTCCGCCACCAAGGGTTGGTTCAGCGTCGACTTCAGGGTCAATTCCCCGAGCCCGAGGGCATGTGCCATGCCGGAGGACAGCGCCGAGGCGGCCGCAATTGCTAACACCAGTTTGCGAACTTGAACCATAGCCTCATCCTTTGTTTGAACATTCCTCGGCCAGCGAGAAGGTCTTGATAGTCGCTGCCGTAAGGCATTGCGCGCGGCGTCGACGTGTCATCGCGCGCGATCATTTCTTGCATGCTGCGCAAAGCCCCGCAAGGTGGCTTTCCTTTAGCACCGCGGCCAAGCATAGCGCCCGGTTAGAATCATTCTGCAAATTGTTGCCAAGTATCTTTTACAGCAGGTCTTTTATCAACAATTCAGCCACCTGCACAGCATTCAGCGCGGCGCCTTTGCGTACGTTATCTGACGTCAACCACACATTAAGTTCCGACAGGTCGTCGATACCGCTGCGAACCCGACCGACGTACACCACGTCCTGCCCCACCGCATCGCCCACTGCGGTCGGGTAATCGCCGGCCTCGACCAGCTCGATACCGGGCGCATCTTCCAGCGCCGCGTTGACTTTCGCCAGATCGACCGCACTCGCTGACTGCAAGGTCACACTAAAGCTATCGCCAAAAAACACCGGGGCTTGAATGCAGGTGACAGAAATCTTTAATGACGGCAGCGCCAACACCTGCCGCAACTCGCGCACCAGGCGTTTTTCCAGCAGCGTATGGCCTTGCTCATCGGGCTTGCCGACCTGAGCCAGCAGGTTGAACGCCATTTGCCGATCGAAGAACGTCGGCTCCAGCGGACGCACATTCAGCAGCTCGGCGGTTTGCCGGGCCAGTTCCGTCACCGCTTCGCGCCCTTGGGCGGAGACCGCCAGGCTGGCGGTCACGTTGACCCGCTGCAGGTCGATCACCCCAAGCAACGGCGCCAGCACTACGGCCAGGGTGGTGGCCGACGGGCTTGGACTGCTGACCTGGAATGGCTTTTTCAAGCCAGCCAACACCTCGGCATTGGCTTCCGGCACCACTTGCGGCGCCTGATCGGCCGGCAAAGCACCAGACAGGTCGATCAACGAGCAACCGGCGGCAGTAGCGCGCGACGCGAAACTGAGAGTCACCGCAGGGCCAGCCGCGAAAAACACCAACTGGACTTTGCTGAAATCGAATTCATCGACTTCCCGCACCCGCACATTCTTGCCTCGAAACGGCACCGAATGCCCGGCCGACTCGCTGCTCGCCAGCAAGTGCAAGTTGCCGACCGGAAAATCGCGCTCTTCAAGAATCTGCACCAGCGTTTCGCCGACAGTTCCGGTGGCGCCGATCACGGCGATATCAAAGGACTGGCTCATGGTTCTACCTCAGGCGAAACGGGGGGGAGCGGCACTTTACCGGGTGGGTCGCGTGCAAGCAATTTCTGCCGGGGATTTGTGGTGTCTGTGCCGGCCTCATCGCGAGCAAGCTCGGCTCCTACAGGATCGGTGTCGCTCTTGTAGGAGCCGAGCTTGCTCGCGATGGCGGCTCAACAGACACCCAACAACCAAAAAACCCGCACCTCTTTCAAGGCACGGGTTCTTTTATTGCTTCAACCGATCAACGCTCAAGCAGGATCCGCAGCATGCGACGCAGCGGTTCGGCCGCGCCCCACAGCAGTTGGTCGCCGACAGTGAAGGCACCGATGAATTGCGAACCCATGTTCAGCTTGCGCAGACGGCCAACCGGCACGTTCAGGGTGCCAGTGACCTTGGTAGGGCTCAGCTCCTGCATGCTGATGTCGCGGTTGTTCGGCACCAGCTTGACCCAAGGGTTGTGCTGGCTGATCAGCCCTTCGATATCGGCGATCGGCACGTCTTTGTTCAGTTTGATGGTCAGCGCCTGGCTGTGGCAGCGCATGGCGCCGATGCGCACGCAGATGCCGTCGACCGGGATGGGGTTCTTGAAGCGACCGAGGATCTTGTTGGTCTCGGCCTGGGCCTTCCACTCTTCGCGGCTTTGACCGTTCGGCAGTTCCTTGTCGATCCACGGGATCAGGCTGCCGGCCAGCGGTACGCCGAAGTTTTCGGTCGGGTACGCTTCGCTGCGCATGGCTTCGGCCACACGACGGTCGATGTCGAGGATGGCGCTGGCCGGGTCAGCCAGTTGATCCGCGACAGCAGCGTGGGTCGCGCCCATTTGCTTGATCAGTTCACGCATGTTCTGCGCGCCGGCACCGGAGGCCGCCTGATAGGTCATGGCGCTCATCCACTCGACCAGACCGGCTTCAAACAGGCCGCCCAGGCCCATCAGCATCAGACTGACGGTGCAGTTGCCGCCGATGTAGTTCTTGGTGCCCGCATCCAGTTGCTGGTCGATGACCTTGCGGTTGACCGGGTCCAGGACGATGACCGCATCATCCTGCATGCGCAGGCTGGAAGCAGCGTCGATCCAATAACCCTGCCAGCCGGCTTCGCGCAGCTTGGGGAATACTTCGCTGGTGTAGTCGCCACCCTGGCAGGTCAGAATCACGTCGAGGGTTTTCAGCTCTTCAATGCTGTAAGCGTCCTTGAGCGGAGCAATGTCCTTGCCCACGGACGGGCCTTGGCCACCGACATTGGAAGTGGTGAAAAACACCGGCTCAATAAGATCGAAATCCTGCTCTTCCAGCATCCGCTGCATGAGCACGGAACCGACCATACCGCGCCAACCGATCAGACCTACACGTTTCATCGCAACTACACCTTCTTAAAAAAGTGGGCCGCTGCTTTCGAAGTTGAAAGTGCCAGCGGGCCCGAGAGATTACAGATTCCGCAGCGCGGCGACTACTGCGTCGCCCATTTCTTGCGTACCGACTTTAGTGCAACCGGCCGACCAGATGTCGCCCGTGCGCAGGCCTTGGTCCAGCACCAGGCTCACGGCTTTCTCGATGGCGTCCGCTGCAGCCTGCTGGTTGAAGCTGTAACGCAGCATCATCGACACCGACAAAATGGTCGCCAACGGGTTGGCAATGCCCTTGCCAGCGATGTCCGGCGCCGAACCGTGGCACGGCTCGTACATGCCCTTGTTGTTGGTGTCCAGGGACGCCGACGGCAGCATGCCGATGGAACCGGTGAGCATCGAGGCCTGGTCGGACAGAATGTCGCCGAACAGGTTGTCGGTGACGATCACGTCGAACTGCTTCGGAGCACGCACCAGTTGCATGGCGGCGTTGTCGACATACATGTGGCTCAGTTCGACTTGCGGGTAATCCTTGGCCACTTCCTCGACGATTTCACGCCACAGCTGGCTGGACGCCAACACGTTGGCCTTGTCCACCGAGCACAGCTTCTTGCCGCGGACCATGGCCATGTCGAAGCCGACGCGGGCGATGCGGCGAATTTCGCTTTCGCTGTACGGCAGGGTGTCGTAGGACTGACGCTCGCCGTTTTCCAGGGTACGGGTGCCGCGCGGCGTGCCGAAGTAGATACCGCCGGTCAGCTCACGGACGATCAGGATGTCCAGGCCGGCCACGATTTCCGGCTTCAGGCTGGAAGCCTCGGCCAGTTGCGGGTACAGGATCGCCGGACGCAGATTGCCGAACAGGCCCAGTTGCGCACGGATTTTCAGCAGACCGCGCTCAGGGCGGATGTCACGCTCGATGGTGTCCCATTTCGGGCCGCCAACGGCACCCAGCAGCACCGCGTCGGCGGCGCGGGCACGGTCCAGGGTTTCGTCGGCCAATGGCACGCCATGCTTGTCGATGGCGGCGCCGCCGATCACGTCATGGCTCAGCTCGAAGCCCAGGGAGAACTTGTCGCTGGCCAATTCCAGCACCTTGACCGCTTCGGCCATGATTTCCGGGCCAATACCGTCACCTGGGAGAATCAGAATCTGCTTGCTCATGCTTTCCTCATGTCATCAGTCGGTGCGCCACTTGGGCGCACCCGGAAAAATTCTATCGTCCGGGGCTTATCGTTCTGCAATCAGCACCAGTACATCGGTACTGAACGAACCATCGGCCTCAATTTCAAAATATTCGCGCACTTCGTTGCCCATCGACTGCTGCAACTCGCGGATCGCCGCGCGCATCACTTCAGGTGTGCGCATGCGCTCAACCCAGGAGGTGTACTCCAGTCGCAGACGTTGGCGCGAAGTGCTGCGGGTATGCAACCCCGCTTCACTGACCTGACGCAACCACTCACCGGCGGAATAATCGCGCACGTGACTGGTGTCGCGCAGCACTTCGACGCTTTGCAAGTAAGTGTCGAACAACGGACTGCCCGGTGACAACACGTCGATGAACGCCGCCACGCCACCCGGTTTCAGCACCCGACGAACTTCCCGCAGCGCCAGGCCGAGATCGCTCCAATGGTGCGCCGAATATCGGCTGAACACGAAGTCGAACTCGCCATCGGCGAATGGCAGGCGCTCGGCGGCACCGAGGACCGTCGATACGTTGCTTAACCCACGATCAACGGCAGCACCGGCAACCACGTCGAGCATCTGCCGGGACAGGTCGTAGGCCACCACTTCCTTGACCAGCGAAGCCACGTGAAAACTCACATGACCGGCGCCGCAGCCCAGATCCAGTACCCGAGCATCGCCCTGCCCGGCCAGTTCGGCCTGTAGCAGCGCAAATTCGGTGCCTTGAGCGTGAACGGCGCTGCTCAGATAGGCCGAGGCCTGTTCACCGAATTGCTTTTGGACTACCTGACTGTGCGGGGCGGTGCTGGTCATGGGGACTTCCTTTTTGGGGTGAGTCTTGTGGTGTCTACTCGGGCCTCATCGCGAGCAAGCTCGGCTCCTACAAACGACACCGGACCTGTAGGAGCCGGGCTTGCCCGCGATGAGGCCGGCACTGACTGCCGAAAAATCAAACGTCGCGAAACAACCAAGGCTGGCTCGCACGATGCTTGGCCTCAAACGTCGCAATCGCCTCATGGTCCTGCAACGTCAGGCCGATATCGTCCAGACCGTTCAACAGGCAATGCTTGCGGAACGCATCAATCTCAAAGTTCAGCACCTTGCCATCCGGGCGCGTCACGGTCTGGGCTTGCAGATCAACCTGCAACTGGTAGCCAGGATTCGCTTCAACCTGTTGGAACAGCTCATCCACTTCAGCGTCGCTCAAGATGATCGGCAGCAAGCCGTTCTTGAAGCTGTTGTTGAAGAAGATGTCGGCGTAGCTCGGCGCGATGATGCTGCGGAAACCGTATTCTTCCAGCGCCCACGGCGCGTGTTCTCGGCTGGAGCCGCAACCGAAGTTTTCACGTGCCAGCAAAACGCTGGCGCCCTGATAACGTTCGGCGTTGAGGATGAAGTCCTTGTTCAGCGGACGCTTGGAGTTGTCCTGATACGGTTGCCCCACGTCCAGATAACGCCATTCATCGAACAGGTTCGGGCCAAAACCCGTGCGCTTGATCGACTTCAAGAACTGCTTCGGAATGATCTGATCGGTATCGACGTTGGCACGATCCAAAGGCGCGACAAGACCAGTGTGCTGGGTAAAAGCTTTCATGCTGCGCTCCTTTAGATCAATTCACGGACGTCGATGAAACGACCGTTTACAGCAGCGGCGGCGGCCATCGCCGGGCTGACGAGGTGAGTGCGACCACCAGCGCCCTGACGGCCTTCGAAGTTGCGGTTGGAGGTCGAAGCGCAATGCTCGCCCGACTCCAAACGGTCCGGGTTCATCGCCAGGCACATGGAGCACCCAGGCTCACGCCATTCAAAACCGGCTTCGAGGAAAATCTTGTCCAGACCTTCCGCTTCGGCCTGCGCCTTCACCAGGCCCGAGCCCGGCACCACGATGGCCTGCTTGATGGTCGATGCAACTTTGCGGCCCTTGGCAATCACGGCCGCTGCGCGCAAGTCTTCGATCCGCGAGTTGGTGCAGGAGCCGATGAACACGCGATCCAGCTGAATGTCGGTGATCGCCTGATTGGCGGTCAAACCCATATACTTCAAGGCGCGAACGATCGAATCGCGTTTGACCAGGTCCATTTCCTTCGCAGGGTCCGGAACGTTCTGATCGACAGCCAACACCATCTCAGGCGAGGTGCCCCAGCTGACTTGCGGCTTGATCTGGGTCGCATCGAGCTCAACGATGGTGTCGAACGTGGCGTCTTTATCCGACACCAGGTCTTTCCACGCTTCGACGGCCAAGTCCCATTCCGCGCCTTTCGGGGCGAATGGACGGCCCTTCACGTAAGCCACGGTTTTTTCATCCGCCGCCACCAGACCAACGCGTGCGCCGGCCTCGATGGACATGTTGCAAATGGTCATGCGGCCTTCAACGGACAAGTCACGAATCGCGCTACCGGCGAATTCGATGGCATGGCCGTTACCGCCAGCGGTGCCGATTTTGCCGATCACGGCGAGGACGATGTCCTTGGCCGTCACGCCGAACGGCAATTGGCCTTCGACTGACACCAGCATATTCTTCATTTTCTTGGCGACCAGGCACTGAGTGGCGAGCACGTGCTCGACCTCGGAGGTGCCGATACCGTGAGCCAGGGCACCGAACGCACCGTGGGTCGAGGTATGGGAGTCGCCGCAGACCACGGTCATGCCCGGCAAGGTCGCACCCTGCTCCGGGCCGATGACGTGGACGATGCCTTGGCGAATGTCGTTCATCTTGAATTCGACGATGCCGTATTCATCACAGTTGTCGTCGAGGGTCTGAACCTGCAAACGCGAGACCTCGTCGACAATGGCTTCGATGCCGCCCTTGCGCTCCGGTGTGGTCGGTACGTTGTGGTCCGGGGTCGCGATGTTGGCATCGATGCGCCAAGGCTTGCGCCCGGCCAGACGCAGGCCTTCAAAGGCTTGCGGCGAGGTCACTTCGTGGATGATGTGACGATCGATATAAATCAGCGCCGAGCCATCGTCGCGCTGTTTGACCAAATGCGAATCCCAGAGCTTGTCGTAGAGCGTTTTGCCGGCCATCAGACGGTTTCCTCATCAGCTTGTTTCTATGCCCTGGGTTATGAGCGATTCAATAACCCCTTGGCTTGTGAGGTCGATCCTAGGGGGTTACATTAAATAACTCAAATTCATATTTTTTATGCTTTGGATAACCAACTGGAATACAACAATGGATCTGGCCAACCTCAATGCTTTTATCGCGATTGCCGAGACCGGGAGCTTCTCCGGTGCAGGTGAACGGCTGCACCTGACCCAACCGGCGATCAGCAAGCGTATCGCCGGGCTGGAGCAGCAATTGAAGGTTCGGCTGTTTGATCGCCTGGGCCGTGAAGTCGGCCTGACCGAGGCCGGCCGCGCCCTGCTGCCACGGGCTTATCAGATACTGAATGTGCTGGACGACACCCGGCGCGCCCTGACCAATCTGACCGGCGAAGTGTCCGGCCGTCTGACCCTGGCCACCAGTCACCATATCGGCCTGCACCGTTTGCCACCCTTATTAAGGGAGTTCACCCGGCGTTACCCTCAAGTGGCGCTGGATATTCAGTTCCTCGATTCGGAAGTGGCCTACGAAGAAATCCTCCATGGCCGCGCGGAACTGGCAGTGATTACGTTGGCGCCGGAGCCGCACACGCTGGTCAAGGCGACCCCGGTGTGGGACGACCCGCTGGATTTCGTGGTTGCCCCGGAGCATTCGCTGATCAGCAACGGCCCGGTGAGCCTGGCAGATATCGCCCTGCACCCGGCGGTCTTCCCCGGCGGCAACACCTTTACTCATCACATCGTTCAGCGGCTGTTTGAGGCGCAAGGCCTGACACCGAACATCGCCATGAGCACCAATTATCTGGAAACGATCAAGATGATGGTCTCAATCGGCTTGGCCTGGAGCGTATTGCCGCGCACGATGCTGGATGAACAGGTTGCGCGAATACCCTTACCCGGCATACAACTGACTCGCAAGCTAGGCTATATCCTGCACACCGAAAGGACGCTATCGAATGCGGCAAGGGCATTTATGGCTTTGCTGGATGCACAAATCGATCTGCCAGGGACTGATGGCTAACGTGTGCTACGCCTATAGCGCCGCAAAACCCTGCGTTTAACGCCCATTTCCGCCCAAGGCCTGTTGCCAATGCCGAAATCTGTTGACCGTATCCCCTCGATGCCGCGCATTCAGGCGCTTGACCCTAAACGGTCCGAGCTGAGCTGGGAAAGCGCGCCACAATTGCTCGCCGCGTTGAACGGCGCGCGGCTGGGAGCCTGGTGTTGGGACATCGAGCGCGGGCAAATCAGCTGGTCGCGGGGGACCCAGGCGCTGTTTGGTTTCGATCCGCATGTGCCATTGCCCGCAGACCTGCAATACCTCGATTTGCTGCCGCCGGAAGATCGCGCGAAAACCGTCCGAGCGTTCAATGCGGTGATTGCCGGCGCCCCCCTTGAGCAAGCGATGCACCACCGCATCCGCTGGCCCGATGGCAGCCTGCACTGGCTGGAAATCAGCGGCAGCCTGCTGCCGGACATACACGGTCGACCACGCATGATGGGTGTCATCCGCGAAATCACTCATCAGCGTCAGCGCGAACAAGCCCTGAGCAGCTCGGAAAAACGCTTCGCCACACTGTTTCACCTGTGCCCGAACATGGTGTTGCTGACCCGCCAGGAAGACGGCCTGATCACCGAAGCCAACCAGTACTTTGAAAGCCTGTTCGGCTGGCCAGTGCAAAACGCGATAGGCCGCACCACGCTGGAACTGGGCCTTTGGGTTCACCCGGAGCAACGCGCCGAACTGGTCACGGCCACCAAGGCCAAAGGGGGGTTGTTCAGCATGGAAGTACAGCTTCGTGCCAGCAACGGGCAGATCCACAATGGCATCCTCAGTGCGCAAAAAGTCGAACTCGAGGGCCAGCCGTATCTGCTGAGTACCTTCCTCGACACCACTGAACGCAAAATCGCCGAACAAGCTCTCAAGGACAGCCAGGAGCGTCTCGACCTCGCCCTGGATTCGGCGCAACTCGGTACCTGGGACTGGCACATTCCCAGCGGTATGCTCTACGGCTCAGCGCGGGCCGCACAGTTGCACGGGCTGGATGCCAAACCCTTCCATGAATCCTTCGACGATTTTTTCGAGGGCGTGCCTGGCGAAGCGCGCGACACCATGCGCAACGCCTATCGCAGCCTGCGCGAAGGCCCGGCCGGCAATTATCAACTGACCTACCGCGTACAACTGCCGGACGGCAGTTCGCGCTACCTGGAAAGCCGCGCCCGCCTCTACCGCGATGAAAACGGCTTGCCGCTGCGCATGGCCGGCACCCTGCTGGACATCACCGATCAGGTAGAGCGCGAACAGCGACTGGTGGCCTCCGAAGAGAAATTCGCCACGCTGTTCCAGGTCAGTCCGGACCCGATTTGCGTGACAGACCAGGACACCGGCCAATTCATCGAGATCAACTCCAGTTTCACCCAGACCTTTGGCTGGAACGCCGCCGAAGTGATTGGCCACAGCGCCGACGAGATTGGCCTGTGGGACGCGGCGGCGAACAGCCCTCAACGGATCGAACAGATCATCCGTGAACAAGGGCTGGACAATGTCGACATCGTCGCCCTGCACAAGGACGGGCAATCGCTGACCTGCGTGATTTCCAGCCGCCAGATCAGCGTTGGCAACCAACCCTGCATCGTCACCACCTTGCGCGATATCTCCCACCAGCAACGCTCCGAAGCGGCGCTCAAGGCCAGTGAAGAGAAGTTCGCCAAGGCGTTCCACTCAAGCCCCGACGCCATCACCATTACCGAGCGCGATACCGGGCGTTATCTGGAGGTCAACGACGGTTTCTGCCGCCTGACCGGCTACCGCGCGCAAGAAGTGATCGGTCGTACGGTGTATGAAGTGGGCATTTGGGCCGAAGAGAAACAACGTTCCGCGTTGCTGGCCGAGCTGCAGATCAAGGGCCGTGTGCATCACCGGGAAATGCTCGGGCGCAATAAAGGCGGGGAGTTGCTGACCGTCGAAGTCTCGGTCGAGCCGATCACCCTCAACGAAACCGCCTGCCTGTTGCTGACGGCTCGCGACGTCAGCCTGCTGAAAAACGCCGAAGCGCAAATCCGTCACCTGGCCTACCACGACCCCCTGACCAACCTGCCCAACCGCGCCTTGCTGATGGACCGCCTGAGCCAGCAAATCGCTTTGCTCAAGCGCCATAACCTGCGGGGTGCGTTGCTGTTTCTTGACCTCGATCACTTCAAGCACATCAACGACTCCCTCGGCCACCCGGTCGGTGATACGGTGCTGAAAATCATCACCGCGCGACTGGAAGCCAGCGTGCGCATGGAAGACACCGTGGCGCGGCTGGGCGGTGACGAATTTGTGGTGTTGCTCAGCGGTCTGGAAGGTTCGCGCAATGAAGTCAGCGCTGAGGTTCAGGAACAGGCCGACACGTTACGAGAACTGCTGTCGGAACCGATGTTCCTCGATGGCCAGCGCCTGCAAGTGACGCCAAGCATAGGCATCGCGCTGATTCCGGACCACGGCTCGACCCCGACCGACCTGCTCAAACGCGCCGACATCGCGCTTTATCGCGCCAAGGACTCGGGTCGCAACACCTCGCAGATGTATCACAACACCATGCAGAAGGCCGCCAGCGAACGCCTGCGCATGGAAACCGACCTGCGCCTGGCGCTTTCCCGGGGCGAATTTCATGTGCATTACCAACCTCAGGTCGACGCTCGGGGCAATCGCATTGTCGGCGCCGAAGCGCTGGTGCGCTGGAACCACCCGGAACTCGGCGCGCAATCCCCGACCGAGTTCATCAAAGTGCTGGAAGACAGCGGCCTGATTCTTGAAGTCGGCACCTGGATAATCGACGAAGCCTGCGGGGCCTTCAAACATCTGGTTGCCAAAGGCCTGGTCAACCCCCTCAGCTTCAGCCTGTGTGTAAACATCAGCCCGAGGCAATTTCGTCAAACCGATTTCGTCGAGCGCATCGAACACTGCCTCACCAGCCACGGCCTGCCCTGCTCGCTGCTGAAACTTGAAATCACCGAGGGCATCGTCATCCAGAACCTGGAAGACACCATCAACAAAATGCGCCGCCTGAAAAAACTCGGCGTGAGTTTCGCGATGGACGACTTCGGCACCGGCTACTCCTCACTGACCTACCTCAAGCGCTTGCCGGTCGACACCCTGAAAATCGATCAGTCGTTCATTCGCGACGCTACTACCGATCCGAACGACGCCGAGATCATCCGCGCCATTGTCGCCATGGCTCGCAGCCTGGAGCTGAAAGTGATTGCCGAAGGGGTGGAAACGCCGGAGCAACTGGAGTTTTTGCAGGGGCTGGGTTGCGATTTTTATCAGGGGTATTTACACAGCCGGCCGTTGCCGGTGGAAGAGTTTCAAAAGCTCCTCAAGCAACCCCGGCCCCGGTAGCAGCTGCAGAAGGCAAAAAATGGGTGACCCTTTGAGGTCGTCCATTTTCGTTTGATGTCTGCTTAATGCCGAGTCACTGGCTGGCCGGCAGATGCATCGTCACGCGAACCAAGATTGTCCCGCACCTGAGTCACCAACAACTCGGCGACCATCGCCAACTGCTGAATCGAAAACACTTCACCGCGGTTCGGTCCTTCCAGTTTTGCGGCAAAATTCTCGAGCAGGGCATTCAGTGACGCGAGGGTTTCGCAGGCTTGTTTTAGCAGGGTCAGTGTGTCGACGCCGGGGGCAATGGCGAATATCTGCTGGGGCGAGGATATACGCCTGGGGCGCTGCGTGACCGACACTTTTGCGGTTTCACACACCTTCGCGGGAGCGGGATGATCGGCATCGGTTGGGGTTTGCGGTTGTTGAGGCTTGCTGAACTTTTTCACAGGCGAGGCTCCTTTTTTTCACGGGTGTTTTCGTCCTTGGGTCCCTCAATGTCGCGGACTTCCATGAAGGCTAGCGGTGCGCGCTGTAGGGCACCAGTTCATCAAGTGCTACACGACTCGAAGGAAATTTCCGAAGCCAATGAAGGCGGATACTTCACCGGCAAAAAAATGAGCGAATACCAGCCGGTCTGAAGTTGCAGGGTTGCCCTGCAACATAGAATCTCCCACAGGGGTTCGGTGGAGCGTCAGTCATCCGGCATTTCAGGAACCTTGGCGGGTTTGCCCGATTTGCCATGTTTGGCGGCCTTGGTGCCTTGGGCATCTTTGACCGGATCGGCTACAACGGGGGCCGCTACCGTGGGCGCGGCGGCTTCTTTCTCAGCCGCTGGCAGGGCGTCAATGGTGTCGAAAATCTTCTTCAAATCGACCGACTTTGATTCATCCCCCGAGCTCTCAAGCTTCTTCTCGCCGTCCTTGCCTATCAGGATCACTTTGGGCAACGCCCCCGCACCGAGTTTCAGGGCGCGTATCAGTGCCATGGTGTCCTGCTGACCGAGATCCTTGCCGTCGAGTTGCCCGAACATGTTCAGCACGCTGTACACCCTGATATTGCGCTGGGCGATACCCTCCTTGTTGGCCGGATCGTCCAGCGACTTTTTCAGGCCCGTCCAGACCGGGTCGACGGTGCTGGGCGCAATGACAATCAGTGGCCGGAACCTGCCTATATCCATGTCCAACGGTGAATCGCCCTCGGCTGCGAGCAAGGGACCGGCGAAAGCCAGCAAGGTTGTCAGGGTCAAAAACCTGATGAGCATGCGCATCTCCTTTTGATAACCACGCTCTAATGATTGCGCATCGCGGCGTTCGTTCCGGGTGACGCACCGCGAATGTGTTTCGCCTTGACCCAAGCTTAGGTCAGGGCGGTCATTGCGCAACAGGCTGGGCTAATCTCAAAGTTCCTGTCGATCCACCTGAACCGCCGTGAGGACGTCTCCATGAGCGCTCAGCTGAACCACACCATCGTCTGGTGCCGCGACAAGCAGATATCGGCGAATTTCCTCGCCGAGCTCCTCGGCCTGCCCGCCCCCGAGCCTTTCGGCCCAATGCTGATCGTTAAATTCGACAACGGCGTGTCGCTGGATTTCTACAACAACGAGCCGCCGATCGCGTCCCAGCACTATGCGTTCTTGATCGGTGACGACGACTTCGACAAGGCTTTCGCACGCCTGCAGGCACGCGGCCAGCCGTGGTGGGCGGACCCGGGCAAGCAGCGGCCGAAGGAAATCAATGAATACGCCGGGGGACGGCGGGTGTATTTCGATGACCCGGATGGTCATCTGCTGGAGATTTTCACCCGCGAGTGACACTGGCGAATCAGTCGGAATCAAAACGCCAGTTTGTAGCCAATCAGCACCAACATCGTCGCCAGACAAGGACGCAGCACTTCATCGGAAATCTTTCCGGTCAAATGGCTGCCCAACCAGATACCCGGCAGCGAACCGATCAGCAGGTAACCCAGCACGTGCCAGTCCATGTTGCCCATGCTCGCATGGCCAAGCCCGGCGACCAGGGTCAGCGGTACGGCGTGGGCGATTTCCGTACCGACGAGACGGCGGGTTGGCAGCAGCGGATACAGGATGAACAGCGCCACGGTGCCAAGGGCGCCAGCACCAATGGACGTCAGCGCAACCATGGTGCCCAGCACCAGGCCGGTGATGACCGTCATCACGTTGAGGCGTTTGCCACTGGGGTTGTAGTTACCACCGGCACGATTGTGCGCAAACTCAAGCAGGCGCTTCTTGAAGAAAATTGCCAGCGCCGTAGCGAACAGGACGAAGCCCAGCGCCTGTTTGATGATGGCATTCATCGTTTCTGGCGCCGTGTGCAAACTGCTCAGGAACCACAGTGTCAACGCCACGGCCGGCACGCTGCCAAGAGTCAGCCAGCCGGTAATCGCCCAATCGATGTTGTTGTTTTTCCTGTGAACCAGCACGCCACTGGATTTGGTGATCGCCGCGTACAGCAGATCGGTACCGACCGCCGTCGCGGGGTTGATGCCGAACCACAGCAGAATCGGGGTCATCAACGACCCACCACCGACGCCAGTCATGCCAACAATAAAGCCAACCACCAACCCGGCAACGACCAACCCGATGTTCACTAAATCCATTGATACGTCCACATAGACCGCAGGAGAAATCTGGCCCGCAGCATAGCGATTTTTCTTATAACCACTTATATCGATGCGGACTATCGTTATATCCGAGATGCAACTACACCCCCATTTCCCTGTAGGAGCCGAGCTTGCTCGCGAGGGCGGGCTGTGAGCCAACACATATGTTGAATGCTTTACCGCTATCGCGAGCAAGCTCGGCTCCTACAGGGTCTGCATTGGGGCTTATTGCACCGGCAGGAAGTTCAGGAACAGCAGACTCTGCGCGTAGTTCAAGCCGATGCGCCGGTAGCGCTCATCCAGCATCTGCGTCAGCAAGTCCAGCCGCGCAACGATCTTGCCGAATTCCACGGCAAAACTCAGGTTGCTGCCCTCCTCCGAGATCTCATTGGAAAACAGCAAAGGTTCGCCTTGCTTGTTTTGTCGTTGGCTGAGAATCCATGTGACTATCTCGATGTTGCGCGCGGCATTGCTGACGAACGTCGGGTTGATCGCATCCGTTATGTAGAATTCCAGACGATTGCCGTGAGCGGTCACCAACATGCTGCCGATGGCATAAATGAAGGCACCGACGCGGTCACCGAGAAACTCCGGGCTCATGGAATACCTGAGCGCCGCCAGGTCTTTTTTGCCGCCGAGGGTGGGCAGTGGCTGTTGCTCTTCGATGGCCATGCGCACTTGCTTTCCAGCCGTTCGGGCATCGAGGAAGCCGGATTTCTTCAGTTCCTCGGGGTTGCGCAAGTAGAGCTTGCTCATCAGCAAGTAGAGGCTGTCGAGGTTGTCACGCATCGCCAGCGTGGCCATGCGGTCAACGCTGGTCTGGAGAAACTCCTGGGGGCGGCCTTCGCGGAACTGGCTGACGATGTCGCTGCCCTGCTGCTGGCTGCAACCCGTGACAAAGAGCATCGCCAGGCAAGCCAGGAGCACACAACGGCGGTGGATCGGTGGGGGGATTCGGGGTAAAACTCGAGCCATGGGTTCTTGAACTTGGGCATGGGCCAGCGGTGGGGATCGCCGCCGGCTGCCCAAGGATAGAGCCACCAAATGCAAAAAAGTGCGGTGCCGGTGGTCCGTGAACACGCAGGCCAAGCCCTGAAAGCTGAGATTTCGTCTTGTTCGCTATCATCTGAAATCTGCCATTTCTTAGGAACAACGGCGTAATTTTGCTGCCAATCTAGTATTCACCGAGTCACTGAGAAGAGGTTTGCATGCGCACGCTCGAATTGGCTGGCGTCACCGTACCGGTCATCGGCCAGGGCACTTGGCGTATGGGTGAGGATCCCTCGGCGTACGCGCGTGAAGTCTCGGCCCTGCGCCTGGGCATCGAGTTGGGCATGACACTGATCGATACGGCTGAAATGTACGCAGAAGGCGGCGCCGAGGAAGTCGTCGCTGAAGCCATCACCGGTCTGCGCGACAAGGTCTTTCTGGTCAGCAAGGTCTACCCTCACAACGCCAGCTGCCAAGGCATTCCCCAGGCCTGTGAGCGCAGCCTTCGGCGCTTGAAGACCGATTACATCGATTTGTACCTGCTGCACTGGCGCGGCCAGTATCCCCTGGAGGAAACCGTTGAAGCCTTCGAACGCCTGCGTGAGGATGGCAAAATTGGTCGTTGGGGCGTGTCCAATTTCGATACAGACGACCTGCATGAACTGAACTCACCGGCCTGCGCCACCAATCAGGTGCTCTACAACCTGGAAGAGCGCGGCATCGAATTTGATTTGCTGCCCTGGAGTCAACAGCATCGGCAGCCATTGATGGCGTACTGCCCCATTGGTCAGGGCGGGGAAATGCTGGCCCATCCTGCGCTTGAAAAGATTGCCGCCCGTCACGAGGTGACACCGGCTCAGGTCGCGCTGGCATGGATTCTGCGGCAGACAGGGGTGATTGCCATCCCCAAAGCGGTCAAACCTGAACATCTACAATTAAATGCACAAGCCCCGCAATTGCAGTTCGATCCCGGGGATCTGGAGGCGCTGGACCATGCGTTTCACGCGCCACAACGCAAACAGCGATTAGCCATGGTCTGAGCCATCGCCGTATTGTCAGAGGGTTTCTGCATGAGAAGCACCGATGCGCTCGATGCTTTTGACTTGCCACGTTTCGTCAAGGCTCAAGACCCGGTATTCGAGTGGGTCCAGGAAGAACTGAGTGCCGGTAAAAAACGCCGTCACTGGATGTGGTTCATCTTTCCGCAACTCGCCGGCCTGGGCGGGAGCGAGATGTCCCGATACTTTGCCATACGCTCCAAAGAGGAAGCCGTGGCGTACATGAAGCATCCGCTGCTGGGTCAACGTCTGCGCACGTGCACGCAATTGGTCCTGAACGTCAAACAGCGCTCGATCGCCGAGATTTTCGGCCATCCCGATGACCTCAAGTTTCACTCGTCGATGACGCTGTTTGCCCAGGTTTCCCCCGAAAAAAGCCTTTTTCATCGGGCCCTTGAGCAGTATTTCCACGGCATACCGGATGACTGGACGCTGTCGTTGCTGGACTTAAAACAGGCCCATTTGCCCACCAATCAGGGTTGAGAAGTCGTCGTCCACAAACGGCAGGATCGCGTCCGCCACCGGCTGCAGTTGCCGGGTGACGTAGTGGTCATAGTCGATGGGGGCGCTACGAATCTCCAGCGGCTCGGGCCCGGCGACGGTAATCACATAGCTGATCCAGCCGCCGTTCTGGTACTGACGCGGACGGCCCTGCCGGTCGTTGAAGTCATCGGCGATGCGCGCGGCACGCACGTGGGGCGGCACGTTGCGCTCGTAGTCGTCGAGGGTGCGGCGCAGACGCTTGCGGTAGATCAGACGGTCGTCAAACTCGCCGGCCAGAGTCTTTTGCACGTAATCGCGTACATAATCCTGATAAGGCTTGCGATGGAAGATCCGTGAGTACAGTTCCTGCTGAAATTGCCGGGCCAGCGGTGACCAGTCGGTGCGTACGGTTTCCAGGCCTTTGTAGACCATTTCATCAGTGCCATCAGCGCGGGTGACCAGGCCGGCGTAACGCTTCTTGCTGCCCTCTTCCGCGCCTCGGATGGTTGGCATCAGGAAGCGTTTGTAGTGGGTTTCAAACTGCAATTCCAACGCGCTTTCCAGCCCGTATTCCTCTCGCACGTGTTCGCGCCACCACTGGTTGACGTGGTCCACCAGCGCGTGACCGATCCGCGCGGCCTCCTCTCGACCGTGGGCACGGCGCAGCCAGACGAACGTGGAGTCGGTATCGCCGTAAATCACCGTATGGCCCTGGGCTTCGATCAGCTGTCGAGTGCGCAGCATGATCTCGTGGCCGCGCAAGGTGATGGACGATGCCAGCCGTGTGTCGAAGAAGCGGCAACCGCTGGAACCCAGTACGCCGTAGAAGGCATTCATGATGATCTTCAGCGCCTGGGACAGCGGCGCGTTGTGTTCGCGCTTGGCGGTTTCGCGGCCTTCGGCGACCCGGGCGACAATGGCGGGCAGGCAATGCCGGGTTCTGGAAAAGCGTGCCCCGCGAAAACCCGGAACAGAGTCGCTGTCGTCGGGATGCTGCAAGCCTTCGATCAATCCCACCGGGTCGATCAGGAAGGTGCGGATGATCGACGGATAAAGGCTTTTGTAGTCGAGTACCAACACCGACTCGTACAGGCCCGGTTGCGACTCCATGACAAACCCGCCCGGGCTGGCCTGCGGTGACTTGCCGCCCAGGTTTGGCGCCACAAAGCCCTGGCGGTGCATCAGCGGCATGTAAAGGTGGGTGAACGCCGCCACCGACCCACCGCTGCGATCCGCTGGTAAACCAGTGACGCTGGCGCGTTCCAGCAAAAATTTCAGCAGTTCGGTCTTGGCGAAAATCCGTGTCACCAGCTCGCAGTCCTTGAGGTTGTAGGTGGCGAGTGCCGGTTTGTCCTCGGCGAACATGCGGTTGATTTCGTCCATGCGCTGGTACGGCGTGCTGATGGCCTTGCCCTCGCCCAGCAGAGTTTGCGCAACGTTTTCCAGACTGAACGAGGGGAAATTCCAGGTCGCCGAACGCAAGGATTCAATGCCGTCGATGATCAATCGCCCCGCTGCGGCAGCGAAGTAATGAGTGCGGCTACCGTGTTCGCGCCACTGCATCTCTTCACCACCGCGCCCAAGTTTGAGCGGTACACCCAGGCGTCGGGCGTGTTCATGCAGTACGCGCAGGTCGAACTGCACGACGTTCCAGCCGATGATCGCGTCGGGGTCGTGGCGGGCAAACCATTCGTTGAGTTTTTTTAGCAGCACGGTTCGCGAGTCGCAGTATTCGAGCTGGAAATCCACCTCGCTGGCGTCGCCGTTGGGTGGCCCGAGCATGTACACCTGGCGCTCGCCGCAGCCTTCCAGGGCGATGGAGTACAACTCGCCTTGAGCGGTGGTTTCGATGTCCAGCGAGACCAGCCGCAGGTTGGGCCGGTAGGTTGGATCGGGTTTCATCTGCGCGTCTAGCAGCAGGCCCTCGCCATTGGGCGTACCGCCAAAGATCACCGGCGCCGTGATGAACCGTTCCATCATGTAGCGCTCCGGCGGGCGAACGTCGCCCTCGAACATCTCGACCCCAGCCTTGCGTAGAGCGGTTTCCAGGCGCATCAACTGACCGTGCTGCTGGCAATACAGGCCGAGCACCGGGCGGTGCTCGAAATCCACAAGGGCCAAGGGCTTGAGCTCGACGTTTTTCTCGCCGTGCAGCACCAGCTCTGCCTGCTCACGTAGCTGCGCCGCAATGAACGCCACCGATGGTTGATGAGGCAGGCGGATGCGCCGGGGACCGGTGTCGGTCGCCAGCCAGAACTCGACTTTCGTACCGGCCGGGGTGTCGCGCCAATGCCGGGTCAGGACGAAGCCCTGCTGTAAATCCACCACTGCAACCTCACGTATTGAATCAGGCCGCAATTCTACGCGTCATCAAGGGACAGCGGGTCATGCACGCTACTTTCGACTTCTCTATGCGATTTCCACGCGGTTTACTGAAGAAAAACCGCTGAATGGCGTTTTTTGAGTGTTATCTGCCGTTTTCTCCCTTGCCCTCAGCGCTTGGGTCTACGATTCTTCAAGAACAACGACAACACCCGAGAAGCCACCATGAAAACCGTCGCCCAACTGCTCAAGCTCAAAGATCAGAAGAATCAGGAAGTGCACCAGATCAAGCCTGATCACATGGTGCTGGAAGCGCTGATGAAGATGGCCGAAAAAAACGTCGGCGCCTTGCTGGTGGTGGAAAACGATGAAGTGCTGGGCATCATCAGTGAACGCGACTACGCACGCAAACTGGTGCTGCATGGCCGTTCTTCGGTGGGCACGCCGGTTCGCGACATCATGGTGTCCCCGGTCATTACCGTGGACACCCATCAAACCGTCGATACGTGCCTGGGCATCATGTCTGATCGCCGCCTGCGCCACCTGCCGGTGGTGGAAAACGGCAAGTTGATTGGCTTGCTGTCCATTGGCGACCTGGTCAAGGAAGCCATTGCCGAACAGGCGGAACTGATTCGCCAGTTGGAGCAGTACATCCGCGGCGAATAACGCCAACACCCCATAAAACCCTGTAGGAGCCGGGCTTGCCCGCGATGCAGGCGACTCGGTTTAACGTCGAACCGAGTTGAACCCATCGTCGGAACGCCGCCCGGGGCAAGCCCTGCTCCCACAAAAGCCCGTGCCCACAGTAAATTTTCAGTGTTCAGGCGGGCCAATGCCGGGCGAAGACCGGTGCCAATGTCGGGTGCCGGTCGATACGTTCCAGCCACGCGAAAAAACCGGGTCGGGCGCTGCGTAAATGCTCCCGACTACCGGCCCATCTGGACACCACCGCCGCCAGCACATCCAGCGCGCCCGGTGCTTCATCGCCCAGATACAGTTCGCCGGAAAACTGATCGGCAAACACCTCCCAGCTCCAGTGCAATCGCGCACGGGCGCCACCCATGAGATTTTGCCTGGAGGCCTCATCCGTCTCGGCTAACCAGCGTTCTGGGTAATCGATAATGCCGATGGCCACGTAGCAATTGCTGACGATGTACGCCAGTCCACGGATCGCCTGATCACGGTCGGCGGGCAGTTTCGGTAACAGATTCGACTTGGGAAAAGTCAGCCCGAGGTGAATCAGAATCGCCGCGCTTTCCGTGAGGACGCTGCCATCGGGTAGTTGCAGCGTCGGAATCTGCTTGAGTCGGTTGAGTTTCTCCAGTGTCTGGGCTGCCTCCGAGGACAACTCCACATCGATAAAGCGGTAAGGAATGTCACACAACTCCAGCGCCGCTTCTATCGCCGCCGCGCCAGAGTTCTGGTGTCCATAAAGCTGGTACATGGTGCGGCCTCCTGGCGAGACAAGAATGGGGTCATTAGAGGCGTCATCTGCGGGTCACGCTCCCAGTGTAGAAGCGCCGGCTGACCCCAACCGTGCCATCCGACGACTGAACCATCACGCCCGCGTGGGGCTACTTATGCTGCCTATCAATACCGTCGATGTTCACCATCACATCAATGAAGTTCTCATAAAAATTCCTCGGCGTAACATCCGCTCCATACCAACCAACAACACCCCGGAGCACACAATCATGAAACGCCAAACCCTCCTCAGCATCGCTTTCTCGGTTTTCGCAGTTAACGCTTTTGCCGCTACCTCTGCTCAGCCTGTGGTCGCTGAAGGCGGCTCGGATCGTCTGATTGAAAGCCGTGTGGCTGAAGGTGGTTCGGACCGTTTGATCGAAAACCGTGTAGCCGCTGATGGCTCTGACCGACTGATCGAAAACCGTGTAGCCGCGGATGGCTCTGACCGACTGATCGAAAACCGTGTAGCCGCGGATGGCTCTGACCGACTGATCGAAAACCGTGTAGCCGCTGATGGCTCTGACCGACTGATCGAAAACCGTGTAGCCGCGGATGGCTCTGACCGACTGATCGAAAACCGTGTAGCCGCGGATGGCTCTGACCGACTGATGCAGAACCGCGTTGCCGAAGGTGGCTCCGACCGTCTGATCGAAAGCCGCGCGGTATAAATGAACGGTTCTACCGCAGTACTCAATGAAAAACCCGGCCTGACCCGCCGGGTTTTTTATGCCTGTTTTTTGAGTCGGGTTACTTGCCAGCCCGCGCCATGCAGCGCTGATAACGCCCATCGACCCGTTTGGCGAACCACGCGGTGGTGAGTTTGCGGGTGATTTTCGGGCTTTGCAGCTCAATCCCCGGCAACACCGCGCGAGGCAATGGCCGGCCCTCGGCTTGATCGGCCAACGCGAATACTCGCTGGTAGAGTTCGGTCTCCTCGAACTTGAGACTTTTGCCCTCCCCCAATTGATTGTGGATGGTCATATTGCGCATATCCAATTGCTTGCCGAGGCTGCGCACCGCCAGTTCGGTGGTGCCAGGCATGATCGAGTCATAGCGCACCAGATCGCCATCCAGCGCCAACGGGCTGCCTGATACCCGACTCAGCGCATTCTGAAACGCCGCATTGCGGCTGGCATACCAACCGGCATTGAAATCAGCGAAGCGATACAGCGGTTCTGTGTAGCTCACCGGGTAACCGAGCAAGTGGGCAATGCCGAAGTACATGCCGCCGCGTCGAGTGAACACTTCATGGCGAATCGAACCGTTCACCGGATATGGGTAATCCCGCGTTTGCTGTTCGGCGAAATCGATGCTGACCTGCATAGGCCCGCCGGTGTGCACTGGGTTGAAGCCACCGAACAGGGTCTTCCCCATGGGCACCATGCCAATGAAGTCGTCGAAAATCGCGCTGAGTTCCTTTTCGCTGCGCGCCGCATTGAGACGGTCGCTGTAACTTTTGCCATTGGGTGATTTCACCTGGAGCGCACCACTGATCAACAGGCTGGGGATGTGGACTTTCGCGGCGCGGCGGTCGATTTCCTCCCGAGCGATCTTGCCCAGGCCCGCCACAGGTGGGTCGACCTGGAATGTGGATTCCTGCTCGGTAACGGCGAGCACCGAGCACAGGTTTTGCGTGGATGGGTAAATGTTCTGCGCAGCGAATGCGGCGTAGATGTCCGTGGCCCAGCCTTGGCGATCCGTGGTGTTGGCCGGCAGCAGGCGCACGATCTCGGCCTTGACCTCGGCGGGCTTGCGCGCCGGCGGTTCCTGCGTGCGCTGAGTGCCGCAACCGGCCAGCAGCAACAGCGCCGTGACACCGGTGATCAATCGATTGGCTTGCATGGTGCTCCATCAAATCCGTTGAGCCGGGTTAACCATACGACCAATGGCATGGCGCAGGCTATGACTCCGGTCGCCGCGCCCTGTTCCATCATCACGCCTGCCGGGCGCATTTTCCGTTGGGCAGTCAGCCTGCCTGCGCTTTGCGACTGGACCATACTTGAGCCAGGCACCGAGGAGGACAGGCTGATGAATCGTAGCGACGTACTGATCGTCGGCGCCGGCCCGACCGGGCTGGTACTGGCGCTGTGGTTGAGCAAACTGGGGATCCGCGTGCGGATTCTCGACAAGACTTCAGCCCCTGGCACCACCTCGCGGGCACTTGCGGTCCAGGCGCGGACGCTGGAGCTGTATCGCCAGCTCGACCTCAGCGAGGCCGTGGTGCAAAACGGTCATCGAGTGGCGGCGGCGAATTTCTGGGTCAAAGGCGAACCGGTGGCGCGTTTGCCCCTGAGCCGCATTGGCGAGGGCCTGACGCCTTACGCCTTCCTCGAAATCTACCCGCAAGACGAGCACGAACGGCTGCTGATAACACGCCTTGAAGCGTTCGGCATCCACGTGGAGCGCAACACTGAGCTGGAGTATTTCGAAGACACCGGCGCTGGCATCACCGTCCAACTGCGCTTGCCCGACGGTCAACAGGAAATCTGCCAGACCTGCTACCTGGCGGGTTGCGACGGCGCCCGGTCAGTCGTGCGCAAGACACTGGACACCGGGTTCCCGGGCGGGACCTATCAGCAGATTTTCTATGTCGCCGACGTACAAGCCAGCGGGCCGGCCTTCAATGGCGAATTGCATGTGGACCTTGATGAAGCGGACTTCCTCGCCGTGTTTCCCCTCGCCAGTACGGGCCGCGCCCGGTTGATCGGCACGGTGCGCGACGAGCGCGCGGACCCGGCTGAAACCCTGCGCTTTGAGGACGTCAGCAGCCGGGCCATCGAACACCTGAACGTGCAGATCGAACAGGTGAACTGGTTCTCGACCTATCGCGTGCATCACCGTGTGGCCGATCACTTTCGAACCGGGCGTGCGTTTTTGTTGGGCGACGCGGCGCACGTTCACAGCCCCGCCGGTGGTCAGGGCATGAACACCGGGATTGGTGACGCCATTAACATTGCGTGGAAACTCGCGGCGGTGTTGAGTGGCGGCGCCGAAGAGAGACTGCTCGATACTTACGAAATCGAGCGCATCGCCTTTGCCCGCAAACTGGTCGCCACCACCGATCGCGTATTCAGTTTCGTGACTGCCGAAGGGCGCATGGCCGATGTGCTGCGTACACGGCTGGCACCCTTCGTGATTCCCAAAATGGCCTCATTCGTGACGTCCCGCGAGTTCCTGTTTCGCACCGTCTCGCAGATCACCCTGAACTACCGTGGCATGCCATTGAGCACGGGCGTCGCCGGGCACGTTCACGGCGGCGATCGCCTGCCCTGGGCGCATGACGGCGAAGGCGACAACTTTGAATCGCTGAGGAATCCAACCTGGCAGGTACACGTCTATGGCGACACCAGCGACGAAATGATCGCCTGGTGCGTCGAGCATCACCTGCCGTTGCAGGTGTTCGGCTGGCGGCCGGCGTTTGAAGCGGCAGGGCTGGGTCGCAACGGGTTTTACCTGTTGCGACCGGATACGTACGTGGCGATTGCCGAGACGTGTTCCGATCCGAAAGTGATTGAGCGGTATTTCCGGGATCACGGCATCCGGCCCTACTTCGGGGGATCCTGAACACACCACAAAAAACTGTGGGAGCGAGCCGGCTCGCGAAGGCGGTGTAACAATCAACGAAGATGTTGAATGTTATGGCCCCTTTGCGGGCAAGTCGGATCGCCGCACCGCCGCTCCTACAGTTGATTTGAGCTGGGGGTTAGATCCCGGCCAGGGCCAGGTCCATCGCGAAGTAGGTGAAGATCAAATCCGCCCCCGCCCGCTTGATCGCCCCAAGGCTTTCACGCACCACTCGATCCTCATCAATCGCCCCCGCCTGCGCGGCGAATTTGATCATCGCGTACTCGCCGCTGACCTGATACGCCGACAGCGGTAAACGCGAAACCTCTCGAATGTCGCGGATGATATCCAGGTACGCGCCGGCCGGTTTGACCATCAGCGCGTCAGCGCCTTCCTGTTCGTCCATCAGCGATTCGCGCACCGCTTCGCGGCGGTTCATCGGGTTCATCTGATAGCTTTTGCGATCGCCCTTGAGTGCGCTGCCGCCAGCTTCACGGAACGGACCGTAAAGCGCCGAAGCAAACTTGGTCGAATAGGCCATGATCGCCGTCTGGCTGAAACCGGCGTCATCCAGCGCCCGACGAATCGCCTGGACCTGCCCGTCCATGGCCGCCGACGGGGCAATCACATCGGCGCCCGCCCGCGCCGCCGCCACGGCTTGTTTGCCAAGGTTGATCAGGGTCTGGTCGTTATCGACTTCGTGGTTATGCATCACGCCGCAATGGCCGTGGTCGGTGTATTCGCAGAAGCAGGTGTCGGACATCACAATCATTTCCGGCACGGCATCCTTGGCGATTCGCGACATGCGCGACACCAGCCCGTTGTCGCTCCAGGTGTCGCTGCCACTGCTGTCCAGATGATGGGACACGCCGAAAGTCATGACCGACTTGATCCCGGCGCGGGCGTAGCGCTCGATCTCCCCGGCCAGTTTCGACTCCGGAATGCGCATTACACCCGGCATGCTGTTGATCGGCACGAAATCGTCGATTTCTTCTTCGACAAAAATCGGCAGCACCAGATCGTTCAGGCTGAACTCGGTTTCCTGAAACAGGTTGCGCAGGCTCGCATTGCGGCGCAGACGGCGTGGACGTGCTTCGGGGAACTGACTGGACATGGGTATTCCTGAAAAACGGAGGACAAGACGAACGTCGTAGGGGGCGAAGCTTATGCCCTGCAAGGCGTAAGGCACAAACCTCAAGCGTAGAAAAAACCGTTACCGGCTCGGCAATAATCCCCGCATCCCACAGGTTTAGATCTCACACAGGCTTAAAGCGTCAGGGTGCCGCTGATGCAGGTCACCACTGAGCCACCAATCCAGATTTCATCGCCCACTTGATCCACCTGAATTCGCCCCGCCCGCCCCATCGTCAAGCCCTGGCTGACCACATAGGACGCTGGCGCCAGCCCCTCAGCGAGCAACCACTGCGCAATCCCGGCGTTCAAACTGCCGGTGGCCGGGTCTTCCGGCATGCCGTCACCGGAGATGAAGGCCCGTACTTCGAACTGCGCGTCATTGCCATCACGCTCAGCGTTCCATGGAGCGATCACGCCGACCGCCAGGCCAAGCATCTGCGAATGATCCGGTTGCAATTCCAGCACCTGCTGGCGGTCCGCGACCATGACCGCCAACCAGCCAGCACCGTTATCAACCCACTGCGCCCGGACAATCGCGCCCACTTCCAGGCCAAGCCCGCGTCGCACGCGCTCCGCCAACTCGGCGTCCACCGGCCCGGCGTTGATCAGGGGCGGCGCGAGAAAGGCCAGTTCCGCACCTTGTCGACGAACCCGCACCAGCCCGACGCCGCACTCCTGAATGATCTCCTCGCCCTTGGGCACACCACCCGCCTCAAGCCATGCATGGCAGGTGCCCAACGTCGGATGACCGGCGAACGGCAATTCATTCAGGGTGGTGAAGATCCGCACGCGGTAGTCGGCGCGCGGATCGCGCGGTTCCAGCACAAACGTGGTTTCACTGAGGTTGGTCCAGGTGGCGAACGCGGCCATGCGTTCGTCACTGAGTTCGTCCGCGTCGAACACCACCGCCAATGGATTGCCCTTGAGGGCGACGCGACTGAAGACATCTACTTGCTTGAAATCAAATGAATGCATGGTCGTCCTTGTTCGTGAAGCAATCTATTTAGGAATTTCCAGCCCGCGCATCACCGCCGGTCGCGCCAGGAAGCGCTCCAGCACGCGCGTGACGTTCTTGAAGTCCTTGATGCCCACCAGATCGCCGGCCTCATAGAAGCCGATCAGGTTACGCACCCACGGGAACGTCGCGATGTCGGCGATGGTGTAGCGCTCGCCCATGATCCAGTCGCGCCCTTCAAGGCGTCCATCCAAAACCTTTAACAAACGTTTACTTTCATCGACGTAACGGTCGCGGGGCCGTTTGTCCTCATAGTCCTTGCCGGCAAATTTGTTGAAAAAACCGAGCTGGCCAAACATCGGCCCGATGCCACCCATCTGAAACATCAGCCATTGAATCGTCTCGTAACGCGCTGCCGATTCCTGAGCCAGCAGTTGCCCGCTCTTGTCGGCGAGGTAAATCAGAATCGCCCCGGACTCGAACAACGGCAGGGGTTTGTCGTCTGGACCGTGGGGGTCGAGGATCGCCGGGATTTTGTTGTTGGGGTTCAGTGACAGAAATTCGGGCGACATCTGGTCATTGGTGTCGAAGCCTACCCGATGCGATTCGTAGGGCAGTCCGATCTCTTCAAGCATGATCGACACCTTGACGCCATTGGGGGTCGGCAAGGAGTAAAGCTGGATCCAGTCGGGATATTGAGCCGGCCATTTTTGGGTAATCGGGAACGTAGACAGATCGGTCATCGGGAGCATCCATCGCCAAAAGAAAGGCTTGAGCATAATCCAGGATCGCCGGTTTCAGGTTGCTATCTTTGGGGGTTATCGAAACCACTGATGAACACGATCAATAGATCTCAGCCTTTGCCAGAGCCTTAAGGTGTAATGTGTCCACAAAATCGCAACATTTTGTCGATAACCTGGGCTGCAAGCCGTTCAAGGTTGTCGATACAGTGCTGCGCACTCGTCGGACGCGAACCAATTGGGCTTCAGAGGACTCTGAGCAATGCCCTTTCGGACACGGACCGGCTCAACGACATGGAAAACACCCGAAGCGGGAGCTTGTGGTGTAAAGGTTTGTCAGCCTTAACTAATGCGCTGAAGATCACCAATGACCAACCTTTTGAGATTCGCTAAACGCTTCAAGCACAATGCGTATGTACTTCTGCCGGCGGTGCTGGTGGCGAGCGCATTGTTTGTAACGCTGGAGTCCCGCGAAAGCCGCGCCCAACAGGCAAACGGCACTCAGACACTGGTGTTCCTGCGTCACGCGGAAAAACCTGCCGGCGGTCTGGGCCAGCTCAATTGCCAGGGCCTCAATCGCGCCATCAACCTGGCCACCTTGTTGCCGGAAAAATTCGGCAAGGCCAACTACGTGTTTGCCGCCAACCCGACGCGCAATGTCGAGGAAGGCGAACTGGACAATTCCTACAGCTACATCCGTCCCCTGATGACCATCAGCCCCAGCGCGATCAAGCTCGGTTTGCCGGTGAACATCAACTTCTCGGCCAACGACACCGGCGACCTGGCGGACGAATTGCTGCAGGACAAGTACCACGACTCCGTCATTTATACCGCCTGGTCCCATGGCTACCTGCCAGAGTTGATCAACAAGGTCGCTGGAGATGCCGTCGGCAAGAAACAGAGCATCACCGAGGACTGGGAGTCCAGCGACTACGACTCGGTGTACGTGCTGACCCTGACCTGGCGCAATGGCAAGGCCAGCCTCGTCAGTCACAGTTACAAGCAAGGGCTGGATAACGGATCGCAGACTTGTCCGACCTAAGCGGTCGGCAACATCCCACAAGCGGTCAGGACCACGGCAGTCCAGGGGCGGGCTATCATGTGTCCATCTCTCCCTTGCCTGGATACCTTCCATGTCACTCTCTTCCGCAGCTGTCCCCGCCAGGGGTTGGTCGTTCTGGTGGAAACCGGCCCTGTTCGTCCTGGTCGCCTGTATCGGCCTCTATTACGTCAAGTGGTCGCCCTACTACCTGAAAGCCTTCATCGCCGCTGACAACCACAGCATCGGTGCCTCCATCCTCAATGACGAACAGACCGCCCCGCTGGCCGCCGCCCTGACGTACGCCAAGGTGTATTTCCTGGCGATCTGGAAAGCGGCGGTACTGGCGGTGATTCTCGGTTCCCTCCTGCAAGTGCTGATTCCAAGAGACTGGCTGCTGCGGCTTTTCGGTCGCGCCAGCTTCGCTTCGACTTTGCGCGGCGGCCTGTTCGCCCTGCCGGGGATGATGTGCTCGTGCTGCGCCGCCCCGGTGGCCGCCAGCATGCGTCGCTCGAATGTCTCGGTCGGTGCGGCGCTGGCCTTCTGGATTGGCAACCCGGTGCTCAACCCGGCGACGTTGGTGTTCATGGGGTTCGTGCTGGGCTGGGGGTTCACGGCGTTGCGCCTGGTCGCGGGGATTGTGCTGGTGTTCGGGGTGTCGATGGTCGCTCAGCGTATCTCCGGTCCGGAAACCTTGCCTGAAGCCGCCGTCGAGGCGGTGGTCGAAGTCAGTGAAAAGGAGACCCAACCGTTCCTGACGCGCTGGGCCAAAACCCTGTGGCAATTGTTCTGGAGCACCATCCCGATCTACATCCTGGCGGTTCTGGTGCTGGGCGCGGTGCGGGTCTGGGTGTTTCCGCATATTGACGGGGCCATGGCCAACGGCTTGCTGTGGCTGGTGCCGCTGGCGATCATCGGTACGCTGTTTGTGATTCCTACCGCCGCGGAAATCCCGATCGTGCAAACCATGATGACCCTGGGCATGGGCACAGCCCCAGCCGTGGCGTTGCTGATGACCCTGCCGAGTATCAGCCTGCCGTCGCTGCTGATGCTGCGCAAGGATTTCAATACTCGGGTGCTGGTGAGCGTGGCGCTGATGACCATGGGGGTTGGTGTGGTGAGTGGGTTGGTCGGGGCTGCTCTTCTCTAAGATTTGTAGCGACTGCAAGGGCCGCTTCGCGGGCAAGCCCGCGAAAGGGCCCGCCAGGACCACCTCACCCTCGCTGACTGACCCGCGACCGCAGGTATTCAAGGACCGCATCCTTCTCCCCGGCAAACTCAATCCGCGCCCCTTTCTTCTCCCGCTGAAACGCATACATCGGGTCGTAATACTCGCGAAGCAGCCCTTCGATCCATCCCCGGTGCAAGCCCACCGCACCGCTTCGGCCCTGCTCCGCCAAGGCTTCTTCCATCAAGATCAGCATCCGCCGATGGCGCTCACCACCCAGACGCTTCTGAACGTTGTTCAGGCTTTCCAGCAAGCGCTCGGAAAACCGCGCAAACCCTTCCTCGCCATGTACACCAATGAATTCGGCACACAGGTCCACCACGTAGTCGCGCAGAATCCTCTCGACACGCCCTTCAAGGCTGTCTTCCAGCCAGACCATCGGAAACTGCTGCATGCCCTGATACAGCGGCAACGGCAAGGCGCAACTGCCGACTGCACGGCTCTCGTCTTCCAGTACAAACTGCTCGATGCCGTGGGCGCGTTTCTTCAGTACATCCACTGCCATACGGTTTTCAAAATCGATGTTGGTCGGTTGCCCCGTCGCGTGTTTGCCAAAGCTGGAACCGCGATGATTGGCATGGCCTTCAAGGTCGATTCCGTTGTTCAACTGCGTAAGCACTTCGGTCTTGCCGGTGCCGGTCATGCCTCCCAGCAGGACAAAATCGCACTGGGTAACCGCTTGATCGAGCGTGTCGAGCAAGAACGTGCGCATGGCCTTGTAGCCGCCACCGACCCGGGGATAATCAATGCCGGCCTCGTCCTTGAGCCATTGCTGGACGATCTGCGAACGCAAACCGCCGCGAAAACAATACAAATAACCCTCGGGGTGCGCCCGGGCGAAATCGGCCCAGGCCTGGATGCGCTCAGCCTTGATGTCGCCGGACACCAGTTGATGCCCCAGCGTAATGGCCGCCTGCTGACCTTGCTGCTTGTAGCAGGTGCCGATGCGCTGGCGCTCGCTGTCATTCATCAGCGGCAGGTTGACCACGCCGGGGAATGAACCCTTGGCAAACTCCACCGGCGCACGGGCATCCATCATCGGCCGGTCGTTGAGAAAAATGTCGCGGTAATCGGTGAAGTCGATCGACATCAAAACACCTCAACCGCGTGTGTCTGTCGCTCAACCAGTTCACCGATCGGTTCAAGGGTCAGGCCCAACTCGGCCGCCACCGAGAGGAACCGTTCATTGCCCTCGGGCGTGACCGCAATCAGCAAACCACCACTGGTCTGCGGATCGCACAGCACGCGTTTGTGCAGCTCCTGAAGCCGTCCCAGTTTGCTGGCGTAGCTGTCGAAGTTGCGCAGCGTTCCGCCCGGCACGCAGCCTTGGTCGAGGTAGTACTCGACACCCGGCAGGCGCGGCACGCGGTTGTATTCGATGCGGGCGGTCAGGTGGCTGCCGTCGGCCATTTCCACCAGATGCCCCAGCAGACCAAACCCGGTGACGTCAGTCATCGCGGTCACGCCATCGAGCTTGCCGAAACGGCTGCCGGGTTTGTTCAGGGTGCACATCCAGTCGCGGGCCAGGCCAATGTCGGCAGTGCGCAACTTGCCTTTCTTCTCGGCGGTGGTGAGGATGCCGATGCCCAGCGGCTTGGTCAGATAGAGCAGGCAACCGGCCGTGGCTGTGTCATTGCGCTTCATGTGGCGCTTTTCCACCAGCCCGGTTACCGCCAGGCCGAAGATCGGCTCCGGCGCATCGATCGAGTGCCCACCCGCCAGAGGAATCCCGGCCTCATCGCAGACCGAACGTCCGCCGCGAATCACTTCCCGGGCAACTTCCGGCGCCAGCACATTGACCGGCCAGCCGAGGATCGCAATCGCCATCAGCGGATCGCCGCCCATGGCGTAGATATCACTGATGGCGTTGGTGGCAGCGATACGGCCGAAATCGAACGGGTCGTCGACGATGGGCATAAAGAAGTCTGTGGTCGAGACCACGCCGCGCTCTTCATCAATGGCGTACACCGCCGCGTCATCGCGAGAAGCATTGCCGACCCAGAGTTTCGGGTCCAGGTTCTGCGCCCCGCTACCGGCCAGAATCACCTCCAGCACCTGAGGGGAAATCTTGCAGCCACAACCTGCGCCGTGGCTGTATTGGGTCAGACGAATCGGCTCGCTCATGGGGTGCACCTTATGGGGTCAATGCGGCCGATTCTAGCAGAGGACCTTGATGTCGACTGAGAAGGCCTCTTCGCGAGCAGGCTCGCGATGGGGCCGGCACATCCAACATCAATGTCGGTTATGGCAACAGAATCACTTTGTCACCGCTGCCTTGGTTCACTTGCGCATACCGCTCCAGACCTTCCGACAACGGTGATTCAAACAAACCCTCGGGCAACGGCAACAAATCCTGATCGAAGAACCGGCCAAACTGATCAAGCATCGCCGCGCACGCTTGAACCCCGTACAGCAACGAGTTGATCCCCACCACCGAGCCACCCTTGCGATACAGCGCCAGTGCCGGCAGTTGCACCATGCCGTCCACCGGCGCGGCGATGATCGCGATGCGGCCAAAGGTTGCCAGTGCCGGGACCGAGGCCGGCAGCCAAAACCCGGTGGTGTCGAAGATCACGTCAGCGCCGCCGGCATACACAGCGTTCACCTGAGCGCCCAAGTCTTCCGGCTTGTCCAGCTGCAACGCCTGATAGCCCTGAGCCTGCAACTCCTTGACCTGCTCCGGTCGCCGCGCCGCCGCCAGCACCTGAGCACCGCGTACCTTGGCCAGCGCCAACGCCGCACTGCCAACCGCCCCGCCGCCGATCACCAACAGTCGCGTTTGCGCTGTCACCAGGCTGCGCTCCAATGCGTCCCACGCCGTGGTGTAGGGCACACCGAGGCTGGCGGCCTGGGCAAAACTCAGATGGGTCGGTTTGAGCGCCACGCCATTGGCCGGCAATTTGACGAATTGCGCATGGGAGCCGTCGGCAAAGAACCCCAGCTCACGCCCCGTGCCCCAGACTTCCTGGCCGATCAACGCCCGCGGGCCCTCAACCACGACACCGGCAAAATCCCGACCGGGGATCCGTGGCAACGTGGTGTAGGGAAAACGTCCCAGCACGTTCTTCACATCGCTGGGGTTGAGGCCGGCGGCCTTGATCTGCACCAGCACTTCATCGGCGCCGGCAACAGGGGTGGGCACGTCAACGTAGCGCAAGGCCGAGAGGTCGCCGGTTTGGTCGAACTGCAATGCTTTCATGAGCGTTTCCAATGAATAAATAAACGGTTCAAGAGATCCAGCCAGCCACCAGTTGCCGGCCCATAGGCCACAACTGTTCGCCGGCCAGCATGCCGAGCAGCCCAACCAGCGCGATGGCCGGTGGTGCGGGGGAACGAAAATCCAGTGCGCCGTAGAGCAAACCGACGCACAGACCGATGACCAGCGAGATGAGGTAGCTCATGGCGGACTCCGTGGGCATTTAAGGTAGGCCCAGAGTCTAGTGGGAGGTCGCGCCGGGCATCGGCCAAGTGCTTCTGCTTTTCGGCCAAGCCGTCATTCAGCTTTGGGACGGGCTCGCGGCGAACTGCGAAGGCGCGACGCCCAGCTCTCGGCGAAACATGTCACTGAAGCTGCTCGGCGAATAGCCCAGCTCGCGAGCGATCGTGCTGACCGGCGCACCCTGAATCAGCTCGGCCACCGCCGTCGCGAGTTGCACCTGTCGCCGCCACTCGGCGAAGCCCATGCCCAGACCGTCCTTGAACAACCGCGCCAGGGTGCGCACGCTGGCACCGGCGTTTTCCGCGTGTTGTTCGAAGGGAATGTCCAGTGATGGCGCGGCCATGACTGCCTGACACAGGTTCATCAGGCGTCGGTCGGAATCATCCGGCAACGGGATTTTTAACAGAGAGCGCCTGGCTCTTCTAAGCTCCAACAGTGCCAGACCGACCAGCGCTTCGTAATACTCGGGTGCGCCGTCATCGCCCTGCGCCACCAACCCGATAATCAATTCTCGCAGCAAGCCGCCGACTTCGATGACCTGGACCGTGTCGTCCAGCGTCGCCGCAAGGGAGGGCTTCAGGTAGATGTTGCGCATCTGCAAGTCCGAGACCACGCGAATCCCATGCGGTACGCCCGGTGGCAGCCACACCGCCCGTTGCGGCGGCACCACCAGCGCCTCATGGGGCGTTTCGACCCACATCACCCCGCTCATCGCATACAGCAACTGACCCCAGACATGCTCGTGCGGTTCGATAAACAGACCGCGCGGATAGGTGCGCGCCAGCGGTTGCACGGGCACATCGGTGTCGCTCAGGTCGGGAGGCGCGGCAAGGGCCATTGGGCAGCAATCATTGAGGTTTTCAGGACTTGCATGGTAACCAGCCGAACGCCTTGTCGCCACTGGCCGCCACTGCCTGAAAATCAGAGTGAATTTTTCGCGACCCCAACGATCCTTCTATTACCACAGGGAGGAATACGGGCTTTATGAACAGCGCAAAACTTTTCGTCATTGAATACACCCTTCATGGCGCCCCCAAGTCATTCATCATCCGCCTGGAAAAGATGGACAACGCACAAGCGTGGCATTGGGCGAGTTGCGATGCCGGCGTGGGGAGGATTCCCCGATTCGGCCGGGAAAAGGTGCAAAAGACCAGCAAACCGATGGCGGAGAAATTCGGGGTCGAGAACGTGACCTGGCGACCAGCAAGCTAAAGATGCAGCGCATAAAAACCCTGTGGCGAGGGAGCTTGCTCCCTCGCCACAAGATCAGGTTTTAGCACTACTTCTCGTGAGCACACTTGCAGCCCTTGCTGGAGCATTCCTCGCCGTGTTCATGGTGCTTGGCGCAGGCTTCGCAGCAATAGTGTTTGCCGTGGCGCGCGATGGGATGCTCGCCCAGTTTGCACGAGCATTTTGGGCAATCGCAGATACTGTCACTGCTGATCATGAGTCGGACTCCATGGGTGTGGTCGTCGGGGTGCCGCGAACGCGGCCCGTCTTACCAGTGTAGGAGTTTGTTTCAAGCCTGCCGGGTGCTGCTGCGATACATAAACACCAACGCCAACCCCAGGCACACCATCGCCACGATCCGGTTGTTCGACAAGTCGATGGCCGGATTGCCCAGCCAGCCGAAATTGTCGATCAGCATGCCCATGCCCAGTTGCCCGACGATCACGGCGACGGTCGCCACCGCCGTCCCGACCCTTGGCACCGCGCCGACCATGACCATCATGTACACCACGCCGAACAGCGCGCCACTGAGCTGCCATTTCGGCACGTCCAGCAAGCTCATGGTCTGTGCCGGCTCGAAAAACAGGATCAGCAGCCCGGTGACCACCGCCCCCACCACGAAGGTCAGCAAACTGCTGCGCAACACACCGACCGTTTCGCCCAGACGGCCATTGATCGCTGCCTGCACACTCAACACCGCACCGGCCGCGACAATTACGGCCAACAAAATAATCAGATTCATCTTCAACCCCGAGCAATCAGAACAAGCGCCACGACAATCAGCAGCAAGGCCAGCCAACGTTCACCGTTGACCTTTTTGCGGCTGGTGCCGAACCAGCCGAAGTGGTCGATCAAAACGCTTTTGCCGACCTGCCCGCACAGGATCGCGATCATAGTCATCGCAATACCGATGTGCGGCGTGGCCAGGGTCAGCACCACCACATAGATCGGCCCGAGAAACCCGCCGATCAACTGCCAGCGCGGCAACGTGTTCAACGCCGGGCCTTGGTGCGGGCCGCTGAACAACAGCAGCAAAAACAGAATCGCCGAGCCGACCCCGAAGATGCTCAACGTCGCCCACAAATGCCCGACTTGCCCCCCGAGCGGCCCGAGCAAACCGGCCTCCACGGAAAGGCCCATGCCGGCCAGGATCACCAGCGGCAACAGCAACAGCCGCAGGGTTGGTTTGGTCGCGGGTGTGACCGCGAAGTCGGTTGAAGAAGCTTGCATAAGGAAGACCTACTCGTAATCAGTTGAGGTGTGAATCCTTGTAGGAGCCGGGCTTGCCCGCGATGGCGGTGTATCAGACGCTGAAGATGTCGACTGGCAGACCGTCATCGCGGGCAAGTCGGATCGCCGCACCGCCGGCTCCTACAGGTTTAGCGATGCTCTACAGGCATCTGGCTGCAGAAAGGCAACACATTATCGACTGGCGATGCTTTGCGATAAATGGGAGCATCCTGACAACACTTTTGCGCAACTCGCACAACAGGAACAATCATGCACGGCCTCAATGAACTCGGATTCAAGGCACTTCGGCTGTTTGTCGCCGTGCTCGACCACGGCAGCTTTTCCGAAGTGGCACGGCGCGAAGGTCTGGCACCCTCTTCGATTTCACGACAGATCCAGTTGATGGAACAGGCCCTGAGCCAGCAATTGCTCTACCGCCACACCCGCGCCGTCACGCCCACCGAAGCCGGGCGCATGCTCGGCCATCATGCGCGACTGGTGCTGGTGCAACTGGAGGAAGCCGAGCAAGCCTTGCAGGAGCAGCAAAGTGAACCCAGCGGACTGGTGCGAATCAACGCCCCGGTGGTGTTCGGCCAACGGCACCTGACACCGTGGCTGGGGCGACTGTGCGAGCGGTATCCGAAGCTGCAACTGGATATCCAGCAAACCGACCATTACATCGACCCGCTACAAGAAGGCGCCGACCTGCTGTTTCGCATCGGCCCGCTGCACGACTCCAGCATGCAGGCGCGAATCCTAGCGCCGCATCGGTTTCAAGTCGCCGCCAGCCCGGCCTACCTCGAACGCCACGGCACGCCGCAACGTCCTGAAGACCTGGCGGCACATCAATGCCTGGCCTACAAAGGCGCAACCGGTCAGCAACGCTGGTTTTTCCGCAAGGATCAGCAGGGCTGGACGCCCTACTCGGTCAAAGGGCCAATCACCGGCAACCACGCCGATACCTTGGTGCAAGCGGCGGAGCAAGGTTTGGGGCTAGTGATGTTTCCTTCGTGGCTGATCGGTGAAGCGGTGCGCGAAGGCACGCTGGTGCCGGTGCTGGGGGACTTTCAAGTATCCAACAGCCTTGAGCCGCAGCAGATTGCGGTGTTGTGGCCGGGCAGCCGACGGTTGTCGGTGAAGGTGAGGACGGTGATTGATTTCTTTGTTGAATGCTTTGGGGCTGTGCCGTATTGGGACAGACCGTAGCGACCTGCCCTGCACGGGATGCAATTACTCCGGCATTGAACGAATGATATCGGCCAGATCATCCTTGCTGATTTCGTTGGCCTTTACGGCTGCAGCGACATCTTCCTTGGATAGAGGAAAGCGCTTAAAAATTTCTTTCAACGTGTCTGCATCGACATTCGACACCCAAAGCGGATCGATAAAAGACCCACCATATTCCGGCTTCATAGGCACTTCTTCGTGGGCTATAGCGCCCTTGTGATTTAAATAAACCACATAACGGTCATGTCCTTCGGGAAAGCTTTTGTCGTGATACAGCGTAGTGCCGAGGGGTAGCACGTAGTAATTTTCATCACCGCTTGGCCCTTCGATGAGAAGAGGCTCTTTCGTTTTAATCATTTTCATGTCTTGAACCCTCAGTACATTATTAAATACTACAAACGCTAATACAGCCGCATTGACGAGCGCCAATACAGCCACCCAAAAGAAAATGCATTTACTTGTAAACGTTCTTTTTGTCATAACGTGCCCCGGTATTCCCTTCGAGCATAGCCTGCAAGTCTGCCGGCATAAAAATACCGTCCCGAGTTGACTTTTGAGTGCGGGCCGCCTGCCTTTCCACCCAAGAAAGTCCTCTCATTTCATTATATTCAGAAGGATTCTGCACACTTGCTTCTCCTGAAACTTTCGCACCCTCAATAGTCACCGTCGTGCAGTTATTTGTAGTCGGATGATAATTCCCAGGCAAAACGAAACGTTCAGTGGTCGTCGTCTTTTTTCTTAGTTCTTTCTTTTGAGCAACGACCCCGTCGAAGTGAGAAATGACGGCTTCAGCCTTGTCCTTATCCAAGTAATAAACAAAACCCGTAGTCGTCCGTCCCAAGCTGTTCTCTCCGGAAATGTACGCCTTGAAAGACGTCCAGACATTCAGTACACCTTCACCCTCACTATCAAAAGTGCCCCAGGTTTTCCCGTAACGTCCGAAGTCGTACGTGATGTCCTTACTCCCCACAACGACATGTAAAAGCAGCATGTCCGAAAAGATGCTCCTCTGTATCGCGCGTGTACGGACCACCGACCAAAATCTCCATGTAAGCACCCGACACCACCAATTGATTGGTCTTGGTAGTTTTACCTGGTGCTCCCGTATTTTTTGCTGCCTCTGTTGTGCCGGATGTTTTTGTAGGCTGAACCATTAAAGACGTTCCGTATCTTCAAGTTTTGGAAATTTTATGCTGCAACTTCCCCTGGGTACGTTTGCAACATGCACAAACCCGTTTCCATCAAGAACACCCGTAACCACGGCACCATCAGGAAGTGTTAGCACAAACTCTTCATTGGCAATCGGCTCTTCTCTGTCATTGAGCAGTTGAAACTCAACATACTTTTTTCTTTCAGAAATTGAGAAAAGAAGCTACTGGCACCACTGGCACCAGCGTTGCCAACAAATGTATCGGGGGAGCCGGCTGTGATCGTGGCTCCGCATGCCGTTTCCGACCCAACATGTGCCACTTCTTTTCCAAGGCCGAAAACGTGGGGAGCACCCGTCGTTATGGGATTGCTACCGTGTAGGGGGCATGAGTAGGTGTCGCCTACCAAGGCGATAGGTAGGGAATTAACAAAAATAGGGCTTGATCCGGTGGTAATTGTTCCGCCGTGACTGCCTGGATCTCCAAGTCGCGCTACTGGCTTTCCTGCCATGAGTTCTCTCCTTTGAACATCGAGAAGCGCGAATAGTACATGATCCTGATCCAGGATTTCGCGCCGCTATCGGTTCCGGAAAATACCGACAAGCAAAGCGGCTGTTTCCGACCTGCCTCCGGTTGACGACCCTCCCCTCTCTCCCTATCCTCGCGGCTGTCACGACTCATTCGTGGCCGGGTTTGACGGCTCGGTAATTCCAAGCGCGCATAGTTCTCCAACTTGCTCGTGCACTTGTGCCCGACGCAAAGTTCAATGGTGACTGTGTGCGGGGCACTTTCGAGTGCGCCGGGTACTTGGACCGGTCCGTCAACCTGCACACAGTTGCCACCTATTCGTTTGACGGCGATGCAGTGGTGATCTCTGACTTCCAAGAGGTTCCACCCATGACCAACGCAACTACAAACTCCACCCCTTTCGCCCCCTGCGATCACGTAGACCACCACCTGTTCGCCGTTCAACCCGGCATCCCGCTACTCGACGCCCTCGAACACGCCTCGGTCTACCTCAGTTGCGCAGAAGCTCTCGCCCATCAAGCACCTACCGCCACCCGGCCGGAACATGGCGCGTCGCTACGCTGGGCCAGCCAGCAAATGCTCGGCACCGCACGCTCATTGGTTCAAGCCTCCATCGACGGCATGCACGCGGCAAAATCAGGCGGTGATGCATGAACCCGCATATGCCGATTGCCAACAACGAGAGTGATGTTCCGGTTTTACTTGTTTCCACTCAGGCACCGCTGGATGTCTTGCACAGCAATGCCGCCTCACGATTTCTGACTGTGACGCCGATGATGGAAAGCTTGGCGAGTCTGGACATAACCCGGGCAAAAGGGGCTGATGTGCAGCAATTGGCGAAGGCTGCGGCGATGTTGTTGCGCGATGGTTGTGATGTGATGGATGTGTTGGGACGACAGATTCGGGCTGCGGTGGTTTAGCCCAGGGCAAGCTCACTCCCACCCGCATTTGAAAGCATTCACCTGTGGGAGCGAGCCTGCTCGCGAAAGCGGTATTTCATTCAACATCGATGTTGAACATGACGGCCTCTTCGCGAGCAGGCTCGCTCCCACAGGTTTTGCGTGGCGTCAGATACGGAACTGGCCGACCAGTTTGCCGAGGCGCTGGCCGAGGTCTGCCAGGCTGCGCGACGTCTGGGCGCCGAGTTGGGTTTCATCCGCCACATTGTCCACGGCCACCGCAATATGATGCACGCTGCGGTTGATCTCTTTGGCCACTGCCGTTTGCTCTTCCGCAGCGCTCGCGATTTGCGCATTCATCGAATTGATGGTGCCGATCAGCTGGGCCATGGTGTCCAGCGAGGCGCCTGCCTCATTGGCCTGCGCGGACGTGCCGTCACCGGCTTCGCTGGACCGGCGCATGGCTTCCACCGCCGATTGGGTGCCAGCCTGCAAACGGTCGATCATGCTCTGGATTTCCTGGGTGCTGATCTGCGTGCGACTGGCCAGCGCCCGCACTTCATCGGCCACCACCGCAAAACCACGACCCGCCTCACCGGCGCGCGCTGCTTCGATGGCAGCGTTGAGCGCCAACAGGTTGGTCTGATCGGCAATCGAACGGATCACGCCGAGGACGCTGACAATCGATGACACGTCTTTTTGCAGGCTGTCCAGCGACACGCCGCTGCTGCGGATGTCGTCCACCAGTGCATGAATCTTGACGATGCTGCCCGCTACCACGCGCTTGGCTGCCTGACCTTCTTCGTCGGTTTGCTGCGCTGCGACTGCCGCGTTTTGTGCACTTTTCGCCACTTCCTGCGCCGCCGCCGACATCTCGTTGATCGCCGTGGCGACCTGATCGGTTTCGTGGCGTTGACGTTCCATAGCCTGGTCCGAACGCTGGGCCTGATCGGACACCTGGTTCACCAGCCCGGTCAGTTGCGTGGTCATTTCGGTGATCTGGCGCACCAGGCTGTGGATCTTATCGACAAAGCGGTTGAACGAGCCGGCCAGTTCACCGAGTTCGTCCTGGCTGGTGATGGTCAGGCGACGAGTCAGGTCGCCCTCGCCCGCCGCGATGTCGTCGAGGTTGGCTTTCATCATGTTCAGCGGGCGCAGGATGGTGTTGGCCAGCAGCATGCCGACGGCCGCGATCACCAACAGCACTACCACGGCAATCCCGACGATACTCAGCACCACGCCTTCCATGCGCTCCTGAACCTTGGCTTCCACCAGCGCGACTTGCGCTTCGATGCCGTCGAGGTTGACCGACGTACCCACGGCCATGTCCCACTTCGACAGGTATTCGGTGTAACCGAGTTTAGGCACCAGCACCTGGGTGTTGCCGGGCAGTGGCGAGCTGTATTGCAGGTAGTGAGTCCCGTCCTTGGCGACTTTCACCAGGTCGCGGTTGACGTAGACGCCGTTCGGATCGCGGTTGTCCTTGAAACTCTGGCCCACCCCTTCAAGTCTAAACATACAAGCGAGCTTGCTCGCGATAGCGGTGGCACATCCAACATCCATGTATCAGACAGACCGCCATCGCGGGCAAGCCACGCTCCCACAGGGGTGATGTGGTTACAGAATCATCGCCGCCACCCAGCCAAACGCCAGCAGCGGCAGGTTGTAGTGCAGGAACGTCGGAACCACGGTGTCCCAGATGTGGTGGTGCTGGCCGTCGATGTTCAGACCCGAGGTCGGGCCGAGGGTGGAGTCGGAGGCTGGCGAACCGGCGTCGCCCAAGGCGCCGGCTGTGCCGACGATGCAGACGATGGCCAGCGGGCTGAAACCCAACTGCACGCACAGCGGCACGAAAATCGCCGCCAGGATCGGCACGGTGGAGAACGACGAACCAATGCCCATGGTCACCAGCAAGCCCACCAGCAACATCAACAGTGCGCCGATGCCTTTGCTGTGGTTGATCCACGAGGCCGAGGACTCCACCAGCGTCTGAACCTGACCGGTGGCTTTCATCACTTCGGCAAACCCGGACGCGGCGATCATGATGAAACCGATCATCGCCATCATCTTCATGCCTTCGGTGAACAGGTCGTCGGTTTCACGCCATTTCACAATGCCCGACACCGAGAAAATCAGGAACCCGACCAAGGCACCGATGATCATCGAGTCCAGCAGCAACTGAATAACGAAGGCCGCCACGATGGCCACACCGGCAACCATCAGGCTCAGCGGGTTGTACTGCACCGCGACCTGTTCGACTTGCTCGATTTTTTCCAGGTCGTAGACGCGCTTCTTGCGGTAGCTGAAAAATGCCACCGCCAGGCCGAACACCATGCCCAGCGCCGGGATGCCCATGGCGTGGGTGACGTTGATGCCGCTGATGTCCACGCCGCTTCGAGCGACGTTGGCCAGCAGAATCTCGTTGAGGAAGATGTTGCCAAAACCCACCGGCAGGAACATGTACGGGGTGATCAAACCGAAGGTCATGACGCAGGCAATCAACCGGCGATCCAGTTGCAGCTTGGTCAGCACGTATAAAAGCGGCGGCACCAGCAACGGGATGAACGCGATATGTATCGGCAGAATGTTCTGCGAAGCGATAGCCACCACCCAGAGCAAACCGATCAACAGCCATTTGACTTGACTGCCACCGCTGGCGTGTTGGCGATCAACCATCGCCAAGGCCTTGTCCGCCAAGGCATGGGCCATCCCGGATTTGGCAATTGCCACCGCGAACGCCCCGAGCAAGGCATAAGACAACGCCACCGTTGCCCCACCGCCTAGGCCGCTGTTGAAGGCTTTAAGCGTGGCGTCGATGCCCAGGCCGCCAGTCAGGCCACCCACCAGCGCACCGACAATCAGCGCGATCACTACGTGCACGCGGGACAGGCTGAGGATCAGCATGATGCCGACCGCAGCAATTACAGCATTAATCATCGTTACCTCAAGGCACGCGAAATGAGCTCAGCCGGCAGTCTGCAAAGCGCCGCCAGCGGAGTGGAGAATAGGTTTTATTAGAGGGCGCGCACTGTGCCGCAGAGTGGGCGCGGTGTCAAAGCGCCAGGGACTGGCTGATGTGTAACGGATTGTGAAGTCCTTGCTCCCGCTCGGCTGCGCAGCAGTCGCAAATCCGGTATAGGCGGTGTGTCTGACAAACCTTGCAGGTTTTGGGGTGCTTCGCCCCCAGCGGGAGCAAGGTCCTCGCCACAACATTGATGGTTTCCAATAGTAATCGGGGATAAAGAAACCGGATTCGCGGCCGTTACAGTGCAGAGTCTCAGATATTTATCGAATAAAGGACGTCTCCATGTCACTCAGACAACTTTCCATTCAATGGAAAATCACCCTGCTGGCCGGGCTTTGCCTGGCGGGCATCGTGACCCTGCTGGTCGGTCTTTCGCTGTACCGCATGGAGCTCAGCTCCGAGATGGTGAAAGCCTCAAGCATGGAGATGCTCACTGAAGCCGCCCAGGCGCGGATCGAATCCCAGGGTGAAAACCAGGCGTTGCTGATTCGTCAGCAGTTCATGGACGCCTATCAATACGGCCATGGCTTTTCGCGTCAGGTGTTGTTCCTGCGTGATCAGGCGGAAAAGCGCTTTCTGGATGCCTTCGACCTGCGTGAAGACCTGACCCGCCAGGTCAAGTCCGCGCTGCAAGCCAACCCGGAACTGCTCGGCCTGTCGCTGGTGTTTGAAGCCAATGCCCTGGACGGCAAGGACGAATTGTTTACCGGCCAGGCGGAACTGGGCAGCAACGACAAGGGCCGTTTCGCCCTGTACTGGTCGCAGGCGACACCGGGCAAGGTCACGTCCATGGCGCTGCCGGAAAGTGACATGGCCGACACCAGCACCGGCCCCAGCGGCGAACCGGCCAACGCCTGGTTCACTTGCCCGCGCACCTCGCTCAAGCCGTGCGTGATCGAACCGTACTTCTACGTGATCGACGGTCAGAACGTGCTGATGACCAGCATCGTGTTCCCGCTGATGGTTAACGGCAAAGTGATCGCCTCGCTGTCGGTAGACATCAACCTCAACAGCCTGCAGGCCATGAGTCAGGGCGCGAGCAAAAAACTCTATGACGGCCAGACCAGTGTCAGCATCCTCAGCCCGGTCGGTCTGCTTGCCGGCTACAGCGCCGACGCCAGCAAACTCAGCCAGCGCCTGGACGCCGTGGACAAAGCCAACGGTGCCGAACTGATCCGTATGCTCGCCAGCAGCAGCAAAACCGAAAGCCTGCACAACGATCACCAGTTGAAAGTGCTGGCGCCGTTCCAGCCGATTCCCGGGGGTAAATCCTGGGGCGTGTTGCTCGACGTGCCGGAAAAAGTCCTGGTCGGCCCGGCCGAGGTATTGAAAAAACAACTCGACGACAGCAACACCGCCGGCACCCTGATCGAGCTCAGCCTCGGCGTACTGGCCGCGTTGATCGGCCTGTTACTGGTGTGGCTCATGGCGCGCAGCGTGACCAGACCGATCCTTGGCGTGGCGCACATGCTGGAAGACATCGCCAGCGGCGAAGGCGACCTGACCCGGCGCCTGGCCTATGACAAAAAGGACGAACTGGGCCAGTTGGCCGGCTGGTTCAACCGCTTCCTCGACAAACTGCAACCGATCATCGCCGAGGTCAAACGCTCGGTGCAGGACGCACGCAACACCGCGGATCAGTCGTCTGCCATCGCCACCCAGACCAGCGCCGGCATGGAGCAGCAATACCGTCAGGTCGATCAGGTCGCCACCGCGTCCCACGAAATGAGCGCCACCGCTCAGGACGTTGCCCGCAGCGCCGCACAAGCGGCTCACGCGGCCAAGGATGCCGATCAGGCGACGCGTCGGGGGCTGACCGTGATCGACCAGACCACCACCAGCATCGACCACCTCGCCGCCGACATGAGCGCGGCCATGGTGCAAGTTGAAGGCCTGGCGGCGAACAGCGAGAAAATCGGTTCGGTGCTGGAAGTGATTCGCGCGATTGCCGATCAAACCAACCTGCTGGCACTCAACGCCGCCATCGAAGCGGCCCGTGCCGGTGAAGCCGGACGTGGTTTTGCCGTGGTCGCCGATGAAGTGCGCAACCTCGCGCGACGTACGCAAGAGTCGGTCGAAGAAACCCGTCTGGTGATCGAGCAATTGCAGAGCGGCACCCAGGACGTGGTCGGTTCGATGAACAACAGCCATCGGCAGGCTCAGGGCAGTGTCGAGCAGGTCAGCCAGGCCGTGACCGCGCTGCGCCAGATCGGCGATGCGGTGACGGTGATCAGCGACATGAACTTGCAGATTGCTTCAGCGGCGGAAGAACAGAGCGCGGTAGCTGAAGAGATCAACAACAACGTGGCGACGATTCGCGACGTGACCGAGTCGTTGTCGGGGCAGGCGAATGAATCGGCGCGGGTGAGCCAGTCGCTGAACAGCCTGGCGAATCAGCAGCAGAGTCTGATGGATCAGTTCCGGGTCTGACCCGGTTATTGCGTCTGCTGAAGATCAAAATGTGGGAGCGGCGGTGCGACGATTCGACTTGCTCGCTCCCACATTAGATCTTTGGTGGATTCTGGATTGGGGTCAGCGCTTGGGGAGTTCGATCACAACCTTCAACCCGCCCCACTCGCTCTCTTCCAGCCGTAGCACCCCGCCCCATGTGTCGACGATGTCGCGCACAATCCCCAGCCCCAACCCGTGCCCGTCCGTCTGTTCATCCAATCGCGTACCGCGACTGAACACCTGATCGTGCCGGTCTTGGGGAATCCCCGGCCCATCGTCTTCAACGCTCAACTCAAACCCATCCGCCGCCTCGACCACATTCAAGCGAACCTCGGCATCCGCCCATTTACAGGCGTTGTCCAGCAAGTTACCCAGCAGTTCAAGCAAGTCCTCGCGGTCCCACGGCAACTGCAAACCGGTCGGTGCACGGTAGCTGAGCGCCAGGTGCTCGCCATGAATCATGTTCAGCGTCGCCAACAACCCCGGCAGTTCTTCATCGCAATCAAACAACGCCCCCGGCAGTGCGTCGCCGGACAACCGTGCGCGGTTGAGTTCGCGATTGAGGCGTTGCTGGACCTGCTCCAGCTGCGCCTGAATCACCTTGCGCAGCTCCGGGTGAGCGTCGAGTTTTTCGCTCGAAACCAGGCTCAATAACACCGCCAGCGGGGTTTTCAATGCGTGGCCGAGGTTGCCCAAGGCATTGCGCGAACGCTTGAGGCTGTCTTCGGTGTGAGCGAGCAAATGGTTGATCTGCGCCACCAGCGGCTCAAGCTCGATCGGCACCTGATCATCCAGTTGCGAGCGCTGGCCTTGCTGCAACTGGGCGATCTGTTCGCGGGCCTTTTCCAGCGGGCGCAAGGCGCGGCGCACGGTGAGGCGTTGCAGCAGCAAAATCAGCAGCAGCCCGGCCAATCCCAGCCCCAGCCCCACTTGCTGCATGCGCTTGAAGCTCTCGCGCATCGGGGTGTAGTCCTGCGCGACGCTGATGGAGATGGATTGCCCGAGGCGTCGATAGTCTGAACGCAATACCAGCAATTGCTGCCCTTCCGGCCCCAGTTGCAGATTGCTGTGCAGTCCGGGATGTTCCAGCCGTGGCAATTCCTGATCCCACAGCGAACGGGAGCGCCAGTGGTTATCGTCAAAGTCGATGCGGAAATAGTGCCCAGAGAACGGCCGCTGGTAAGCCGGCGACAGGTGCCGCTCATCCAGCTGCAACCCTTGCGGGCCGCGCACCAGCGCCACCAGCAGGTTTTCGCTGTCGTTGCGCAGCCCGGCTTCGAGGTAGCGCTGCAAGCCCATTTCGAACAACCACAGACTGGTTTGCGCCAGCACCAGGCCGACGACGACCATGACGCTGATCAGTCCCAGGCTCAAACGGCGCTGGATCGACCTCACTGAGCAGCCCCGCCGAACAGGTAACCCTGACCGCGACGGGTTTCGATCACGCTGCGCCCCAGTTTGCGTCGCAAGTGGTTGACGTGAACTTCCAGCACATTGGAATCGCGCGCGGTTTCACCGTCGTAAAGGTGTTCGGCGAGGTGACTTTTGGAGAGGATCTGTTCGGGGTGCAACATGAAATAGCGCAACAGGCGAAATTCGGCGGCGGTGAGCTGGATGTCGGCGCCGTCGCGGGTCACGCATTGACGGCCTTCATCGAGGTGCAGCCCGGCCGCCTTGAGCGTCGGCTGATTGGCCTGGCCGTGGGAGCGACGCAGCAGCGCCTGAACCCGCAGGTGCAATTCCTCCGGATGGAAAGGCTTGGTCAGGTAATCGTCGGCGCCGGCCTTGAGGCCTTCGATGCGCTCGGCCCAGGAATCGCGAGCGGTGAGGATCAGCACCGGCGTCGACAAACCGCCTTCGCGCCATTGCGCCAACACCTCAAGCCCCGACAAACCCGGCAGGCCGAGGTCGAGGATGATCAGGTCATAGGGTTCGCTGCTGCCCTGATAGACCGCATCGCGACCGTCAGCCAGCCAATCCACGGCGTAGCCCTGGCGGTTGAGGCCGGCCATCAATTCGTCGGCCAGCGGCACATGGTCTTCCACCAGCAGCAATCGCATCGGTCAATCTTCCTTGTCTTTCAGTAAACGGCCAGTGGCGGCCTCAATGTCCAGTTCACGGACCACGCCTTCAGGGGTCAGCAGCTCGACTTCATAAATGTAGACGTCATGCTTTTCTTCAAGCTCGGCTTCCAGCAGCTTGGCGCCGGGATAGCGATCCAGTGCCTGTTGCAGCAATTGCTCCAGCGGAAGGATCACCCCTTGTTGGCGCAAGCGCAGGGCTTCGTCCTGATTGAGGTCGCGGGCCAGGACCACCGAGCAAAACGCCAGAAGCACCAGCGCCATGCATGAAAATGAACGCACCTTCATTACGTATCCTGATGATCCTTGAGAACCTGGCTGCTGACAGCGTCTAATTCCACGTCCCACTCGATGCCCTGTGGGTCGCGCAGCTCAACCTGATAGATGTACTTGCCGTACTCTTCTTCCAGTTCGGTTTGGGTCACCGTCGTACCGGGGTGTTTGACCAGCGCCGTGGCGTTGAGCTTCTCGAAAGACACGATGGTACCAGCGTCACGCAGCCTCAGGGCTTCGTCGGGACCGAGGTCGCGAGCGTGGGCGAGGCTGACGGTCATGGCGATGATCGAGGCGCTGAACAGGGCAGTCAGGGTGTTCATGGGTGTCTCCGTTTTTTTGTGTTGCTTACGGGAGGCACCTTAGCGACCAGAACTTAATTGAAACTGAATTGCCATCATTGGAACTCGACACCCCGAAATTGCAGACCTGCACAAAACCCAGCGGGAGTGAGCCTGTGTGGCGAGGGGCTTGTCGGGACGCCCCCTCGCCACACAGGCTCACTCCTGCAATGACCGTGTTGCATGTTTATAATCTTGCGCTTGCCAACAATTGAGACCGGTATGACCGCTATCCACATCAAGTTCCCTTCCCTGACCCTCAAGGCCGGCCCGCGTGCCTTCGCGCGCATCCGTAAAGACGGTTTGAGCGCCGCCGACGTCGGCACGCTGCCCGGGGCCGCTGGCGGGCCGAAGGCGCTGGGGATTCAAGGTCTGGACCTGGCGTTGTTTGGCGAATGGCTGCCGGCCGCACCGCGCGAGCGTTCACTGATTGGCGCCTCGGTCGGGTCCTGGCGCTTCGCCAGTGCCTGCCTGCCGGACGCCGCCGAAGGCATCCGGCGCCTCGGGCATTTGTACACCGAGCAGAACTTCGCCAAGGGCGTGACCATGGCGCAGATCAGCCAGAGCTCGCAGCGCATGCTCGATGAATTGCTGGACGGCCGCGATGCCTCGATCTTGAGCAACGCAAATTACCGACTGAACATCATGGTGGTCAAAAGCCACGGCCTGTTGGCCCACGACCATCGCGGCCGCCTCGGGCTGGCGCTGGGGTCAGTGATCGCCGACAACCTGCGCGCGCGCGCGCGGCTGTCGCGGCATTTCGAACGGCTGATCATCCACGACCCGCGCCTGGCGCCGCCGGTCAATGCGCTGAACGACTTCCCCTCGCGCTTCGTCGCGCTGAACACCGGCAACCTGCGCCAGGCGCTACTGGCTTCGGGCTCGATCCCGATGGTCATGGAAGGCGTGCGCGACTTGCCCGGTGCGGGCGCGGGAACGTTCCGCGATGGCGGTTTGCTCGACTATCACCTGGATCTGCCCTACAGCGGCGACGACATCGTGCTGTATCCGCATTTCACCGACCGGGTGATTCCTGGCTGGTTCGACAAGGCCCTGCCATGGCGCCGCGCCTGCACCGCGCGCTTGCAGGATGTTCTGCTGCTGGCGCCGTCCAAGGAGTATCTGGCGCGCCTGCCCTACGGCAAACTGCCGGACCGTAACGATTTCAAACGCTTCATGGGCGACACGCCGGCGCGGCAGAAGTACTGGCGCGCCGCCATGGACGAAAGCCGTCGCCTCGGTGACGAGTTCCTCGAACTGGCCGCCAATGGTCGCCTCGGCGATGGCTTGCTGACCCTTTAGTCAGTGTTTCGCCCGCAGCTCTGTTAAACTCGCCGCCTGCCCACATCGCCGCGGCGATCGCCACCTGACAGAGCTGAAATCACTGTGGAAATCTTCAAAGAGTTTACGTTCGAATCCGCCCACCGCCTGCCCCACGTACCGGAAGGCCACAAGTGCGGTCGCCTGCACGGTCACTCGTTCAAAGTGGCGATCCACTTGAGCGGCGACCTCGATCCGCACACCGGCTGGATCCGCGACTTCTCGGAAATCAAGGCGATCTTCAAGCCGCTCTACGAGCGTCTGGACCACAACTACCTGAACGACATTCCCGGCCTGGAAAACCCGACCAGTGAAGTGCTGGCCAAATTCATCTGGAATGAACTGAAGCCCCTGCTGCCGGAACTCAGCGCGATCCGTATCCACGAGACGTGCACCAGCGGCTGCATCTATCACGGCGAATAACAGGCCCTTGTAGGAGCTGGCTTGCCAGCGAAGGCGGCGTGTCAGCTAACGATGATGTCGACTGACACACCGCTTTCGCTGGCAAGCCAGCTCCTACAATGAAGACTGCGTTTCGTCAGTGAATGATCAAGCCACCCTCAGCGGTGGCTTTTTTATGCCTATGCTTTTTGCCTCGCACCCCGCCAAGAGGACACGCAAATGGCTGACTGGCTGCTGGACCGCCAATACCGCTTCAACGGGCACCGCATTCACTACGCCGTGCACGGCGACGGCCCGCCGCTGGTGTTCGTGCATGGCACGCCCTTCTCTTCTTATGTGTGGCACCGAATCGCCCCGCACTTCATTGCCACACACCGGGTGCATTACTTCGACCTGCTGGGCTATGGCCAATCGGAGAAAATCGACGGCGACGTTTCGCTGGGTGTGCAGAACGAGTTGCTGGCGCATTTGCTCGATCACTGGGCAATCGAGCGACCCGACGTGGTGGCCCACGATTTCGGCGGCGCCACCGCGCTGCGCACTCACCTGCTGAACGGCAAGGATTACCGCAGCCTGACATTGATCGACCCGGTGGCGCTGACGCCTTGGGGGTCACCGTTCGTGCAGCATGTGCACCAGCATGAAGCCGCGTTCAGTGGCGTGCCGGATTACATCCAGCGCGCCATCGTGCCGGCCTACATTCGCGGGGCGATCAAACGCGACATCCCCGATGAAGAACTCGCACCGTACGTGCAGCCGTGGCTGGGGGAGCCGGGGCAAGCGGCGTTCTACCGGCAGATTGCGCAGATGGACGAGCGCTATACCCGCGAGGCTGAAGGTTTGTACCCGACCATTCGGTGCCCGGTGCAGATTCTGTGGGGCGAGGACGATCAGTGGATCCCCATCGAACGCGCACAGACGCTGCATCAGCTGATACCGGGGTCGCAGTTTCATCCGGTTCCCAATGCCGGGCATCTGGTTCAGGAAGATGCACCGGAGGCCATCGTCGCGGCGTTGCTGCGGTTCCTGCCCCTGACCCCATGAACCCACTCCCACAAAGGGGGTTACCGGATTCTGTGTTTCGTCATTCGCCACTGGCAAGGATTGCCACTGCCGAGCTAACGTAGGGTTATCACCCAAGCGCACCGCACCGCTAAAAAACCAAAGGACTCGCCTGATGCACATCATCAACGCCCGCCTGCGCAACCAAGAAGGCCTGCATGAGTTGCACCTGGAAAACGGCCTGATCCGCACCATCGCCCGGCAGACCGAAGCCCCGACCCTGGGCCCCGACGATCTGGACGCCGGCGGCAACCTGGTGGTGCCGCCCTTTGTCGAGCCGCACATTCACCTCGACGCCACCCTGACCGCCGGCGAGCCGCGCTGGAACATGAGCGGCACGCTGTTCGAAGGCATCGAGTGCTGGGGCGAGCGCAAGGTCACGATCACCGAGGAAGACACCAAGACCCGCGCCAAGAAGACCATCCAGACCCTCGCCGCCCACGGCATCCAGCATGTGCGCACCCACGTCGACGTCACCGACCCGCAGCTCACCGCGCTCAAGGCGATGCTGGAGGTGCGCGAGGAAAGCCGTCACCTGATCGACCTGCAAATCGTCGCGTTCCCGCAGGAAGGCATCGAGTCCTACCGCAATGGCCGGGAGCTGATGGAAGAAGCGATCCGCATGGGCGCCGATGTGGTCGGCGGCATTCCGCACTTCGAGTACACCCGCGATCAGGGTGTCAGTTCGGTGAAGTTCCTGATGGACCTGGCCGAGCGCACCAGCTGCCTGGTAGACGTGCATTGCGACGAAACCGACGACCCGCATTCACGCTTTCTCGAAGTGCTGGCCGAAGAGGCGCGCAGCCGCGACATGGGTTCGCGGGTCACCGCCAGCCACACCACGGCGATGGGCTCTTACGACAACGCTTACTGCGCCAAACTCTTTCGCCTGCTTGGGCATTCGGGGATCAGTTTTGTCTCCTGTCCCACTGAAAGCATTCACCTGCAAGGGCGCTTCGATACTTTCCCGAAACGCCGTGGCGTGACCCGGGTCAACGAGTTGCTCGAAGCGGGGATGAACGTGTGTTTCGGTCAGGACTCAATCGTTGACCCGTGGTATCCGCTGGGCAACGGCAACATCCTGCGGGTGCTTGAAGCGGGTTTGCACATCTGCCACATGCTCGGTTACCGCAACCTGCAAAGCGCGCTCGACCTGGTGACTGACAACAGCGCCAAGGCGATGAACCTGGGCGAGCGTTATGGCCTGGAAGCGGGACGGCCTGCGAACTTGCTGGTGCTGTCGGCGGACAGTGATTACGAGGTCATTCGCAGCCAGGGCTTGCCGCTGTATTCAGTTCGCGGGGGCCAGTTGCTGATGAAGCGGACGATGCCGGTAGTCGAGTTCAGTGGTTTGAGCTGACATCTTTGTTGAATGTGATGGCCCCTTCGCGAGCTTGCTCGCGAAGGCGGTCTGACAGTCAACCCATCATTCGAGCCGTACCAAACAACCTGACCCGACTCAATTCCCCCTCCACTTCCTCCAGCAAAATCGGCGCCGTGCCGCCCGGCATCACCACTTTCACCTCACCCGCCGTGACCCAACCCACCCGCCACGCCGCGCAAGCCACGGCACTGGCGCTGGTGCCCGACGACGCCGTCGGCCCTTCCCCGCGCTCAAACACCCGCGCAACGACTTGGCCTACAGATTCAAGCATCGCCCACTGCACATTCACCCCTGCCGGACACGGTTCACCGGCCCCGGTCGGCATGGCATAAGCAATCCGCATCAACCCTTCAGCCAACGGTGATTCACGCATTTGCTCATTGCTCGGCAACGCAGCGGCGCTCGTCACCAGCGTCACGCAATGCGGATTGCCGATGCGTACAAACTGGCTGCGGTTCCACGCCGGTTCAAGCGCGGACAATGGCCGCACATGGCTGACTTCTCGCCCATTCAACAGCACGCTTTCAACCCCTTGCGCGCCCACCGCTTGCGGCCCTAACGAAGGTTTCCCCAAATCCAGCCAGAATCCTTGCACACCATCGACCTCGGCCGGTTTGACTGACGTCTCCCCCGGCGAAACCGCGTCCGTCTTGTCGTGATGAACCCGCAACAGGCACCCATCCTCCATCGGCATCCATCCGTGCTCACTCAGCGCCTGAGAAAAAATTGTCAATCCATTGCCACTGCGTTCGGCTAACGTGCCGTCGGTATTGACGATCAGCAGGTCATAGGGCGGCGCCGATTGAAACGGCCCGACGAGCAAACCGTCGCTACGATGGTCCTTGCTGCCGGGCGGCTGAGTGCCGGGAGCCCAACCACAAAACGCCTCGATGGCCGCCAACGCCCACGTTTCACGGGTATGCGCAGCCTGACTGGCCAGCAGCGGTAAATCGATACCGCTGCCACGCACCGCCTCTGGTGCCACAACTGCATAGATATTGCCTCGAGCATCGTAGAACGGCGTCATGGATCGGTCCTGAAGTCAGCCGGAAAGGAGCCCGTACTTTAGGCCACCGTCAGAAAAAGCACATCTGCCTGTTCAGTTATGAGCGTCCAGTTCTCTAGCGCGAATTTTTTGGAGCTACCTGTCAGTTATGACAGCAGACAAGCCTTCGCAGCGGGCTCAGAGTGAAGCTCTGCATTCGCACTCGGGACAGGCTCATGAAAAGGACGTTTCTGCTTTCGCTATTCATTGCCCTGGGCTTGAGCGGTGCGGCAATGGCCGACGCAACAGCCCCGGTTCGCAATGGCACCGGGGAAGAAATCCTGTTGCAGGGGTTCCACTGGAACTCCAGTCGCAATGAACCCGAAAAATGGTATGCGCTGCTGGCACGCATGGCCGAGCAGATCGATCATGACGGTTTTACCGCCATCTGGATGCCGCCGCCGTGGCGAGATGATTCCAGTTGGGTGGATGCCATCAAAGGCACCTCCGGGGGCGGTGAAGGTTATTTCTGGCGCAGCTTCGATAAGAACAGCCAGTACGGCAGCGATGAACAACTCAAAACCGCTGCCACGGCGCTGAATACTGCCGGTGTGCAAGTGGTCTATGACGTGGTGCCCAACCACATGGATGACAGCAGGGTAAATGCGTCCCTGTTTCCCAGGGGCCGCAACGAGTGGCGCCACGATTGCGCCACGTGCGATGAAGGTGATGCCTTCATGGACGGCAACGCGGACCTGAACACGGGCAACCCTGCGGTATCCGAGACCTTCAAAAACGAGCTCGTCAATCTGCGCCAACAGTACGGAGCCAAAGGCCTGCGGTTCGACTTTGTTCGCGGCTATGCAGCGGAATCCGTCGAGCGCTGGATGACGGCGCTGGGTGATCAGCGGTTCTGTGTCGGTGAACTGTGGAAAGGCCCCAGCGAATACCCGGCCAGCGACTGGCGCAGCAAGGCCGGTTGGCAGGACTCACTCAAGGATTGGTCCGACCGGTCCCACTGCGCCATCTTCGACTTCGCCCTGAAGGAGCAGATGCAGAACGGTTCAATCGCCGAATGGCGGCATGGGCTCAACGGCAATCCCGATCCAAACTGGCGCAAAATTGCCGTCACCTTCGTCGACAACCACGACACCGGTTATTCGCCGGGTCGCTATGGCGGCCAACATCACTGGGCGTTGCCCGAGGAGCGGCGCAATCAGGCCTACGCCTATATCCTCAGCAGCCCCGGTACACCCGCCGTGTATTGGCCCGACATGTACGACTGGCAACGCGGCGAGCTGATCCGCCAGTTAATCAAGCTTCGCAAGGGGGCCGGCATCCGGGCTGACTCGCCGATCCGTTTTCAATCTCAGTATTCCGGTCTGGTAGCGACGACGACGGGTGCCCGTAATAGCCTGGTGGTTGCCCTGGACTCGGACCTGCAAAAGTTGCCCCAGAATCTGACTGACCCGGTATTGACGTGGGATAACGGTAAAATCCGCATCTGGCGCACCACTCTCGAACAACCGCCGGTCAGCGTCCAATTCGCTTGCGACTACGCCACGACCTATCCCGGCCAGACCGTTTATGCCGTGGGATCGTCACTTGAACTGGGCGCCTGGGACCCTGTCCACGCGGTGGCATTGACCAACGGGCCTCAGGAACACCAATGGCGCGGCGCAATCACTTTGCCGGCGAAACAAGACATTCAGTGGAAATGCATCGTGCGTAACAACGATGCTTCAGGCGCCGTGCGTTGGCAGCCGGGCCCCAACATCAGCTTTACCAGCGGCGCAGTCAGCCAGACGCGCGGGACGTTTTAGACATTCAGCTTCATGACCGTGAGAAGCCCTCAAGGTCGCGGGACGCTGTCTGATATGCAAGGATGTTGCCCTGCCTATCGTCAGCAACCCGCAACGCCAAGGATTTTTCATGACTGCCCTCAATACCTCTGCGTCCGTCATCCCCGGCCGACTGGAGCAGATGTCCACCCGCGTCGCCTTCTTCATTGCCGGTCTCGGCATCGCTGGCTGGGCGCCGCTGGTGCCTTACGCCAAGGCGCGGGCCGGGTTGGGTGAAGGGACGCTCGGTTTATTGCTGTTGTGCCTCGGAGTGGGGTCGATTCTGGCGATGCCGTTGGCCGGGATGCTGGCCGCGCGCTTTGGTTGCCGGCGCGTGACGGCGGGCGGGACGTTGCTGATTTGCGCAGCCTTGCCGTTGCTGGCGACGGTGTCGAACGTGCCGGCGTTGATCGCCACGCTGTTCATGTTCGGCGCCGGGCTGGGCACGGTGGATTCGACGGTAAACCTGCAAGCGGTGATCGTCGAACGGGCCAGCGGCAAGAACATGATGTCCGGCTTTCACGGGATGTTCAGCCTGGGCGGGATCGTCGGTGCGGCGGGCGTCAGCGGCCTGCTCGGCCTTGGAATGTCACCGCTGGGCGCGATGTTGGTGGTGATTGCGGTGCTGGTGCTGGCCTTGCTGAAAGCTGCGCCGCACCTGTTGCCCTACGGCAGCGAAAGCACTGGGCCGGTGTTTGCTGTGCCCCATGGCATCGTGCTGTTTATTGGCGGGATGTGCTTCATCGTGTTCCTGGCCGAAGGCGCAGCGCTCGACTGGAGCGCGGTGTTCCTGGCGCAAGAGCGCGGGATCGACACGGCGTATGCGGGGCTGGGCTATGCGGCTTTTGCACTGACCATGACGGCCGGGCGCTTGACCGGTGACCGGATTGTCCGGCGTTTGGGTGCTACGCGGGTGATTGTGTTCGGTGGGCTGACGGCCGCAGCGGGCTTGGCGCTGGCCACGTTCGCGCCGGCCTGGGAGGCGGCACTGGTGGGTTATGCGTTGCTGGGCGCGGGCTGTTCGAACATCGTGCCGGTGCTGTACACCGCCGTCGGCAAACAGACGGTCATGCCCGAGCACATTGCCGTGCCGGCCATTACCACGCTGGGCTACGCCGGCATCCTCGCCGGCCCGGCGGTGATCGGGTTTGTCGCCCATGGCAGCAGTTTGAGTTTTGCGTTTGGGTTGATGGCGTTGCTGCTGGTGGCGGTGGCCATAGGCGGCAAGGTGTTGAAAGGCTGATAAAGCTATCGCCAGCAGGCTGGCTCCCACAGGGGATCGTCAGTGAACACAAACTCTGTGTACGACGCAGATCAATGTGGGAGCCAGCCTGCTGGCGATGGGGTCACCTCGGTCTATCAGAACCCCACACTGGCCTGCACAAAGAACGTACGCGGCGCCCCCACATACATCCCCGAGTTGTTGTCGCTGGAGCGAGTGAAGTACTGCTTGTCGAAGACGTTTTTAACCCCCGCGCCGAGCTTCAGGTTCGACAACTGCGAACCGAAGTCATACCCACCGCGCACATTCCAGGTCATGTAACCCGGGATGTCGCCAAACTGGCCGTCCGCTGATCCTTCGGTAATGTAATTGCCGTTAAAGCTGCCATCAGCATTCACACCCGTGCCCGGCGAACGCTGTTTGGACTGGGCATACGCATCGAGGTTATAGGTCCAGCGATTGATGTCGTAACGCAGCCCGGCGGTGGCCACCTGACGCGAATAAAACGGCAAATCACGGCCCTTGAAGCCTGGTATCTCGCCTTCATAAGTCGCACGGGTATAGGTGAAACCGGAGTAGGCAGTCAGGCCGTCGAGCATCGGGTTGAGCGCGGACAGGTCGTAATGCACCGACGCTTCCAGCCCTTGGTGCTTGGTCGCGCCAAGGTTGGTCCAGCCCACGTCGTTGCTGATGTATTGCAATTCGTCATCGAAGTCGATGTAGAACAGCGTCACTTCCCCGCCCCACACTTCATCGTTGTAGCGCGTGCCGACCTCGTAAGTCTTGGCTTTTTCCGGCTCCAGGCCATTGGCGGTGCTGTCACCTATACCGCCCTGGCCGAGCTGGAAATATTGCAGACTGCCGAACGAGGTTTCGTAGTTGGCGAACAGCTTCCACTCTTCGGACAGGTGATACATCACGCTCAGGGCCGGCAGCGGTTCGTTGCTTTCGATGCTGCGGTTCTTCTCCGGCACGCGCTTGCCGGCAGTGTCGAGCACCGGGCGGTCATGCCAGTCTGTGCTGATGTGTTCAAAGCGGATGCCCGGGGTCACGGTCCAGTTGCCGACGTCGACTTTGTTGTCGAGGTACACCGAGTTGGCTTCGGTACCGCCGGTACGGTCCTGGAACACGTGGCCGTCAGAGGTAGGGGTCAGCACCGGCTGATTGTTCACCAGAGCGACACGGCTCGTCTCTTCATGCATGGCTTCTTTGAGGTAGCGATAACCGACACTGACTTCCTGAGTGGTCGGGCCCGCCTCAAACACATGGGACACACGTGGTTCGATGCCAAAGGTGTAGTAAGTGCGCGGGTAAGAACTCAGGGTTTTCTGGTCGCGGGCGGCGATGTTGCTGCCACGAAAACTGTCGGTGTAGTACGTCAGCACTTCGGCCTGGGTACGGTCGTCGATCTGCCGTGCCCACCGGAATGACACGTCCTTGCGGCGGCCGCTGAAGTTGTCGTAGTCGCGCACGGACTGGAACGGGTCGGCGTCGTATTGCTGTTGCGTCAGGCCACCGGGCATGTCGGCGTTGGCGTCGTAGTAGTGAAAGTTGAGGCTGAAATAGTCGACATCGGTCGGAGCCCACTGGGTCTTGAGGAGCACATCGGAGATGTCGTTGCCGTTGTTGCTTTCGCGGTAACCGTTGCCGTTCACCCCGGAATACAACAGTGCCATGCCGATGCCGTTATCCGCGGTACCGCCGAGGAAGGCGGTGTCGAGGTGTTTCCAGCCACCGTACTGCGAAGTTTCCAGGGTGGTGCCAATTTCACCGGTGGCTTCTTGCGGGATCGCACGCGTCACGAAGTTGATTACGCCACCGACGTTTTGTGGCCCGTAACGCACGGAGCCGGCGCCACGCACCACATCGATGCTGTCGAGGTTGCCCGAGGAAATCGGCGCCATCGACAGCTGCGGTTGACCATACGGCGCAAACGCGGCGGGCACGCCGTCGATCAATACGGTAGAGCGTGGCGACAGGCGCGAGGTCAGGCCGCGCACCCCGACGTTCAGGGAAATATCGCTGCCACCGGTGCCGTTGGCGTCCTGCACTTGCACGCCGGGGACGCGCTTGAGCACCTCGCCAACGTTCATCGCGCCCTGCTCGACCATCGCTTCGCGGCGAACCACCGTACGCGCGCCGGGATGGTTCTGCACCAAGGCCACGTCGGCATCGCCGAGCCAGTCGCCGACCACTTTGATATCGGTCACGTCCAGCTCCAGCGGCCCGTTCGAAGCGGACGTCGGCGTGGGCGTCAACGTGACCGAGCCTTGATCGATCTGGTATTGCAGACCGCTGCCTTGCAGCAATTGGCGCAAGGCCTGTTCCGGCGAGATGTCGCCGTCGACGGCCGGGGCTTGTTTGCCGGCGACCAGTTCAGGATTGAAAAAAACCTGCAACGAAGTCTGCTGGCCCAACTGGCTGAGTGCCTGGCCCAACGGCTGCGCCGGAATATGGATGCCACCGGCGGCGAACGCCTGGGGCAGCACGGCGCTGACCGTCATGGCGAGCGCCAGCGGCAACCAATGGGATTGTTTGTGGTTGGCAGAGGTGTATTTCACGTCGAACAGTGTCCTGTGGATCGCAAGCGCATGCGTTTGTTAATGCAAACCAGTTGCAGTTGGACAAGAAGACGATGGACTCGAAAAAAACCTGAATTTATTTTGAAATTATTTCCTGACTGCCGTCATCGAGGGTGCGCACGGCCACTGGCAGGATGCTCGGCAAGGCCTTGAGCAGTGCGTCAGTGTTGTCGGAATTGAACACGCTGGTCAGGCGCAGATTGCCGACTTTGTCGTTGCCGACGGTGAGCGGTTTCTCGCGATAACGCGACACTTCAGCAGCCACCTCGCTGAGGCTGGCGTTGTTGAACACCAGTTTGCCGCTGCGCCACGCGGTCAGCTCGGCCGGGTTGACCGCATAAGCCGCCGCGACCCCCCCTTGGGCATCGATGCGAGTGCCGAGGCCGGCAGTAAGGTTGATGACACTGGCGCCCTGCCCCTGAACCTTGACCGTGCCCTGCTCCACCGCCACCCGGGTTTGCGACGGATCGCGGCGCACATCGAAGCGCGTGCCGGTGACCGTCACCTGGCCGTTGCCCGCTTCGACCACAAACGGTCGGCTGGTGTCGTGCTCGACGCTGAACATCGCTTCGCCCTCAGTCAGCTCGATGCCACGCCGGTCTTTTTCAAAGCGCACCTGAATACGGCTACGGCTGTTCATGTCAATTAACGAACCGTCCGGCAATACCACATGGCGACGCTCACCCAACGCCGTGGAATATTCAGCGGTAAAAGGCGACGGTTGATGCAACCCGCTGAACCATCCCACGCCCAGCGCCACGGCCACCACACTGGCCGCCACCGCATACCGCGCCCACGGCTGACGTGCACGGCGAGTCGGCGCGATTTCACACAAGGCTTGCAGACGCGCGGCCGGCACCAGGTCAGCCGCCATCCACAAGCCCTGAAGCATTTCGAATTCGTCTTGATGTTGAGGATGTTCGTTCAGCCAGGCCTCGAAGCGCCGGTACTCCACAACGTCCACGGCCGGTTCCTGCAAACGCACAAACCACCGCGCCGCATCGTCGCGAACCGTTGTTTGCCCGCACGCACAATCACGAGTATCCATCATGGAAGTTCCTGCTTGGCTGGGGGTGAGAAGGCGCGGCCGCTCATGGTTGCGATCCGTCGACGCGGTCACGCAGATGCCGCAAGGTGCGGATCATATACTTTTCCACCATGTTCTTGGACAGACCCAGGCGTTCGGCGATTTCAGCCTGGGTCAGGCCTTCGATCTTTTGCCACACAAACACCTTGCGGCAATTGACCGGCAACTCGGTGAGCGCCCGTTCGATGGAATCAGCCAACTGGATCGCCTGCATGTACTGCTCCGGGTCGCCGGACGACGACGCACTGAGATCAATCGCCTGCGACTCCATGGCGCCCCGCCGATCCTCACGCCGATAACCGTCTACCGCGATGTTGCGCGCGGTCTGGTGCAAATACGCCCGAGGTTGTTCCACCACCACCGAATTGGACTCAAGCACCCGCACGAAGGTGTCGTGGGCCAGGTCCTCAGCCTGCTGACGATTTCTCAGGCGACGGGTCCAGGTGCCAACCAACTCTTCGTAATATTTGAAAAAGCCATGTCTGCGGGGCAGCTTGGGGGTCATTGCGGTGTGCTGTGGAGATGGGGCGCGAATAGTAATGCTTCCTATTAACTGGAGGCAATGGATTCCACGTCGCCCGTGTCTCCATTTGTCAGTCAAGCCAACGGCCCCCATTGCAGGGGCCGTCTTAATTCATCGAATCAGTGCGCGATGCACACCGATTTCAGCTCGGTATAGGCCTCGAACACCGCACGACCAAACTCGCGCCCCATGCCCTATTGCTTGACGCCCCCAAACGGCATCGCCGGGTCGAGCAGTACGTGGGCCAGAATGGTCGGCTGCACGTAGAAGCCCTCGCCTTCCACCAACTCACCGCCCGACACCACACGCGCGCCTTCGCGGCGAGCCAGTTCGTTGCTTGCGCGATACCAGCGGGTTGATCGCGTCATTGCAGTTCATGCCGGCACCGATTGGCATGGCGCAGACCGCAGCGGCGCAGCGGAATGCGCCGGGCAATGAATAAATGCAAAAACCCATCGCCCAGGCCGGTTACAGCGTTGGCGTGAACTACCAGCTGCAATGCGCCGGTTGCCATTTGGGCAACGGCATGGGCTCGGCAGCCAATGACACGCCTCGGCTCACAGGGTTTGTCGGCAACTTCCTCAAGGTCCCCGGCGGCCGCGAATTTCTGGTGCGTGTACCCGGCATGTCGCAATCGGCGCTGAACAACGCGCAGTTGGCTGACCTGCTTAACTGGTTGATGCGCGACGGCGGCCTGGCAGGTAAAAGCATGCCTGCCGATTACCAGCCTTACAGCGCTGAAGAGGTGGCTGAATTGCGTCACGTGGCTATGCTCAATTTGCCGGGGACTCGGGCAGCGTTGATCAAGGCAATGCGCGCACAAGGAATCGCGATTGAAGACGGGATGAGTGACTGATTCGGCCAGGCGACACGAGGGTACCTGACTGTAAACGAGTGTCATTTCCGCCATTATCTACGCTATTTTTTCTGAGAGGCTTCAGGCGCCTTCCAGTCTTCTAGACTCATCAAAACAGGGGGAGCCACGCTCCGCGTGCGTTTCTATACGCTGATGAAAAACAAGGAAAAATAACCTTGAAAGCTTCGATAATCATCGTCGCGGGCAGCGTGCTGTTTTCGATGTCAGCTTCAGCCACCGGGATTATTCCGGTCTTCGACCTGGATTTCACAAGGTCAGCGGATCAAACGCTGAAAAAACTCAACATCAACGACGGTTGCATTGTTGATGCCCCGGACCCCGTCACATTCACCTACTGCCGGGAAGGCTCGACAACGCTCTGGAAGTATCAAGTGCTGGACCTGCAACAACAGGCAGCGATCCGCACTGTTACCCATCAGCCCCAGATGGGCTATGGACAAATCAGCGTTCTGGAACTCAATAGCGCGGCCTGCGAACACGAAACCCGGGCCGAGGCTAAACCCGCCATTACTTGCATGGCCGTACTCGGTCTGGTCGCGCTGTTTCTGCTGATTGGCTTGCGATACACCTACAAGGTCTTCCGCCAACACGAAAGCAAACGTTCAGAGTCTTCGATACCTCCATGGCAACCAATGACCGAGCATGTGCCTGAACACCATGCCATGGCAAAGGCGTTGGGCGCGTTTGGTGTCGCTGCTGTGATGATGATGGTTTATGCCAGCGTCTGCGTTTTTTAAGACTCGCCACTGAACACGCAAAATCCGAACGTTTTCGGTTTTCTGCGGGGCACTTGCTTGACGGCCTCCCGCTGCGTTTCATCGACTTGAGATTGAAGTGTGATGGCGAGTGGATATCTGCGCGAAGGTGATTATGCTTCAACTATCCCGGCATGCCTGCGAAGCCGTCAGCTGCGTCCCTACTACGTGCAATTTGCAATCCGATGACGTCAGCCCCATGGCCTGGGTGCGGCAACTGATGCGAGGTACTCCGGCCTATAACAAGAGCAATACGGAGAACACTCATGGCCGTAATCGACAGTACAACCACGGGCAGCACGCCCAGACACGGGATAACCAAGGAAGAGCGCAAGGTCATTTTCGCCTCGTCCCTGGGCACCGTATTCGAATGGTATGACTTCTACCTTTACGGCTCCCTCGCCGCCATCATCGCCAAGCATTTCTTCGCGGGCGTCAACGAGACCACGGCGTTCATCTTCGCCCTGCTTGCCTTCGCCGCAGGCTTCGCCGTACGGCCTTTCGGCGCCATCGTGTTTGGCCGGTTGGGTGACATGATCGGGCGCAAGCACACCTTCCTCATCACCATCGTCATCATGGGTATCTCCACCGCCATCGTCGGTTTTCTACCGGGCTACGCCACCATCGGCGTGGCAGCGCCGGTCATCCTGATCAGCCTGCGCCTGCTGCAAGGCCTGGCCCTGGGTGGTGAATACGGCGGCGCGGCGACGTACGTGGCCGAACATGCACCACCCGGCCGGCGGGGTTACTTCACGTCGTGGATCCAGACCACCGCGACCCTCGGTCTGTTTCTGTCATTGCTGGTGATCCTCGCCTGCCGCACCTTGCTCGGCACCGAAGCGTTCGAGGCCTGGGGCTGGCGGATTCCGTTCCTGTTGTCGATCCTGCTGCTGATCGTCTCGGTGTACATCCGCCTGCAACTCAGCGAATCGCCGGTATTCAAGAAGATGAAGGCCGAGGGCAAGGCTTCCAAAGCGCCCCTGACCGAATCCTTCGCCCGGTGGGACAACCTGAAAATCGTGATCATGGCTTTGCTCGGCGGTACGGCCGGTCAGGCCGTGGTCTGGTACACCGGGCAGTTTTATGCGCTGTTTTTCCTCCTGCAAATGCTCAAGATCGACCCGCAAACCGCCAATTTGTTGATTGCCGGTTCGCTGCTGATCGGCACGCCGTTCTTCGTCATATTCGGCAGCCTGTCCGACCGCATCGGCCGCAAGGGCATCATCATGGTCGGCTGCATCCTCGCAGCGCTGACCTACTTCCCGATCTTCCATGCGTTGACCCAGTACGGTAACCCCGACGTGTTCGTGGCACAGGAGCAGAACCCGGTCACGGTGATCGCAGATCCGGGCCAGTGCTCGTTCCAGTTCGACCCGGTGGGCAAGGCCAGATTCACCAGCTCCTGCGACCTCGCCAAGAGCGTGCTGGCGAAGAAAGCGATCCCCTACAAAAACGAAAAGGCGGAACCGGGCACCGTCGCGCAGGTTCGCATCGGTGACAAGGTGGTCCAGAGCTTCGAGGGTACCCCCCTGCCGGCCGCGGAGTTCAAGACCCGCAACGACGCCTTCATCGCCACCCTCGGCACCGCCCTCAAGGAGGCCGGCTACCCCGAGAAGGCCGACCCGGCGAAGACCAACTACCCGATGGTGTTGCTACTGCTGACCATCCTCGTGATCTACGTGACCATGGTCTACGGGCCTATCGCCGCGTGGCTGGTCGAACTGTTTCCGGCGCGCATCCGCTACACCTCGATGTCGCTGCCGTATCACATCGGCAATGGCTGGTTCGGCGGGTTTCTGCCGACGGTGGCCTTCGCCATGGTCGCGGCCACGGGGGATATTTACTACGGGCTGTGGTACCCGATCGTGATCGCGGTAATGACGGCGATCCTGGGCACGTTCTTCCTGCCGGAAACCAAGGATCGCGAGATCACCTGAGGCGGGCAGCCGCCCTCTCCTGCCGTGGGAGAGGGCGTGCCTGTTTTATTTGACGAGCCGGGTTTCCTTGGACGGCCGGTAGCCGAAATAAGAGCTATAGCATTTGCTGAAATGGCTCGGCGAAACAAAACCGCAGGCCACCAGCACGTCCACTTGAGACAGCTCGGTGTGCTGCAGGAGTCGACGCGCCTCGGTGATCCGCAGTTCCAGGTAATAGCGTTGCGGCGTGGTGCCCAGTTGTTCCTTGAACAGGCGTTCGAGCTGCCGACGTGAACGGCCGGCGTAAACCGCCAGCTGCTCCAGCTCCAGCGGTTCTTCGAGGTTGGCGTGCATCAGCTTGACCACCTCGCGCAACGGCGCACTCACGCAGATATTTTCCGCCGGTTTGATGCGCCGGTAGCGAGACTCTTCAAACGCCAGAATGTCCTCGATTCCCTCGACGAGGGCTTTATCGTGCAGCCCTTTGATCCAGTCCAGTGCCATGTGGAAGGCCCCCGCAGGACTGGACGCGGTGAGCCGGGCGCGGTCAATCACATAGGGCTCGCTCGTGACATGCGCCGCTTTGGAAATCTCCGCCAGTGCGGGCCTATGCTCCGGGTGAATGGCGCATCGATAGCCATCGAGCAAGCCAGCGCTGCCGAGGAACCAGGCGCCATTCCACAGCCCGCCCAGAACGACGCCCCGCTCTGCCGCCGCCTTCAACAGGTGGATGAACTGATCGGCGGCCTTCAGTTCTGTGCGGTAGCCGCCACACACGACCAACAGGTCCAATTGCTGAATCGCCGTCGCATCGAAGTGTGCGTCCGGCCGGATCACCAGGCCCAGGTCACTGACGACCTCCCCGTCGTTCAAGCCAAACGTTCGGGAGGCGAACAGGCCGGGACGCAGCAGATTCGCGGTGACAATTGTGTCCAGTGCTTGCGTGAACGCAGGCAGCGAGAAGTGTTCGAGCAGCAAAAAGCCTGTGCGCGTGATTGGCGCTGGCTTGTCTGCAGACTCCTTTAAGTAGCGGAGGTTTTTACCCTTCATGCCACCGCTGAATTGCCGTCGTTCGATCAATGTCCAACCCACTCGATTACGTTAACTACAAAAGTCAAAACCAGCGGATTCATTATGCGACAGATCAGGCGAGCTGAAAGCCGGCCGACGCCACGTTGTTTATTGTGGATTAACCTTGGGCACAAACCCATTTAGGCACGCAGCAACAGGAATCTGGCAGAATTTCACAAGAAGCCATTCGTTGGCTGTAGCAAAGTGTGGTGTGCTGTCACCGGTTTCCCAAGGAACTCAGAAATGTTCACGTCCATTGCCTCGTTAAAAAGAAAACCTCTCGCCCGACTCGCGCTGGCCATCACCCTGGGCACTTTCGGTTTGCCGGGCTGGATCCACCGCGCAGGCCCATGGCGGGGCCGCCGAAATGGTGCCTCTGCAGTCGACCCTTGAGAAATTCGGGGCCACGGTCAAAGGGGACAGTTACGCCAACCTGTTCGTCATTGCCAAGGACGGGGTTTACCTCAAGGTCAAACCGGACAGCAAAGTCGCCATGCTCAATGGCAAGCCCCTGAAGCTGGCCGTCCCGGTGGTGTTCAAACACAAAACCGCTTACATGCCGAAGGACTTCATCAATCAGGTGTTCCAGTCCGGCCTGGACAAAACCTTTGTCGTCGAAACCCGCCCTAACCCGCTCAACCCGCTGAGCGCGGACGAAATCAAGGCGGCTGTGGATGTCGTCAAACAGTCTGAACACTACCAACCCGGTTTTCGATTTACCGAAGTCTCGGTCAATGCGCCGCCCAAGGATCAGGTCTGGAATTTCGCCTTGACCGGTCAGAACGTCACCCAGCCGCGCCAGGCCAACATCGTTGTGCTGGATGGCAAGCACGAGATCGAAGCCCTGGTCGACCTCGACACCAAGACGCTCAAGTCATGGAAACCGGTGGAAGGTGCGCACGGCCGTGCAGGTCAAGCCGCTGGAAATCGTTGAACCGGAGGGGAAAAACTACACCATCACCGGCAACAGCATTTACTGGCAGAACTGGGACTTCCACGTTCGCCTCGATTCGGGGGTCGGCCCGATCCTGTCCTCCGTCACGTATGACGACAAGGGCAAGAAACGCAAAATCATGTACGAAGGCTCGCTGTGCGGGATGATCGTGCCTTACGGCGACCCCGACGTCGGCTGGTACTTCAAGGCCTACCTGGATTCCGGCGACTACGGCATGGGCACCTTGACCTCGCCGATTGCCCGCGGCAAAGACGCCCCGGAAAACGCCGTGCTGCTCGACGCCACGATTGCCGACTACACCGGCGCGCCGACTTCGATTCCTCGTGCCATGGCGGTGTTCGAACGCTACGCCGGCCCGGAATACAAACACCAGGAAATGGGCCAGCCCAACCTCAGCACCGAGCGGCTGAGCTCGTGGTGCGGTGGATCAGCACCGTCGGCACCACGCACCAGCACATCTACAACTTCCGCCTGGACATGGACGTGGACGGTGAAACCAACTCGTTGGTTGAAGTGAACCCGGTGGTGCTGCCAAACGACCGTGGCGGCCCGCGCACCAGCACGATGCAGACCGAGCACAACGTGGTCAGCACCGAGCAGCAGGGAGCACAGAAATTCGACCCCTCGACCGTTCGCCTGATGACCAACTTCAGCAAGGAAAACAAAGTCGGCAACCCGGTTTCCTATCAGCTGATTCCGTATGCCGGCGGCACGCATCCGGTGGCCAAGGGCGCGAACTTCGGCAAGGATGAATGGCTCTATCACCGCCTCAGCTTCATGGACAAGCAACTGTGGGTGACGCGCTATAACCCGGAGGAAAAGTACCCGGAAGGCAAATACCCGAACCGTTCGGACAAAGACTCGGGGCTTGGGCAGTTCACCGCAGGTAACCAGTCCAACGAAAACGCCGACGACGTGGTCTGGCTGACCACCGGCACCACGCACATCGCACGAGCCGAGGAATGGCCGATCATGCCGACTGAATGGGTGCATGTGCTGTTGAAGCCGTGGAGCTTCTTTGGTGAGTCGCCGACGTTGAACTTCAGCGTCCCTAAATAAACACACAACCTCTGTAGGAGTGAGCCTGCTCGCGATGCAAACAACTCGGTGCAACTGGAAGACCGAGGTGATGCTATCGCGAGCAGGCTCGCTCCTACAGGGGATTTTGGGTGGGTTTTAGATTTGGGTCAGTGCTGGCGCAGCCATTCGATAAACAGCGCGAACAGTTCCGACTGCGACCCGACTTCCAATTTCAAATACAGGTTCTTGCGGTGCATGCGCACCGTCTCCGGCGAGATGTTCATCTGGCTGGCCGTGGACTTCACCGAATGCCCCCTGAGCACCATGTGCGCCACTTCCCGCTCGCGCTCGGTCAGCACGTCGCAGCCAAAGTGTTCGAAGGCGGACTGCACGCGTTGCTTCAGATCGTCACTTTCAATGACTGCGCTATGTACCAGGCCGCGACGGCCAAACTCGCTGATGAACTCCCGAACCAAGGGCTCCACCGCCCGTAACAGGTTCAACTGTTCCGCCCGCAGGCTTTCCCCGCCAAACCCCTGAAACAGACTGACCGAGACCTGGCTGTCATGGCCGGTATCGATCAGGTAAAAACTGTCCTCCGAACACCCGGCCTTCAAGTAGTAAGTCTTGTAGTACTCGCTGTCGAAGAAGTTGTCCGGGGCGATTTCCTCCAGGTGATAAAACCCTTCGGCCAGCCCCTGTTCCACCGCCAGGCAAAACGGGTCAAGCAAGTAGCCACCGGAAAAATAGCGGTCGATGATCGAGTCCCGATACTGCTCCGGGATGCCGCGCTGGTACAGCAACTGCGGCGCACGGTCCTTATGTTCGAGGCTGATCATCACCGACTCGATGGACACCAGATGCCCGAACGCCGACGCCAGGTATTGCAGCGCATCAGGCGCGTCGGCATGGGCGAATGCTTCGCGCATGTCGCCATGCCATTTATGCAAGGCCCCGAAGGGCAATGCGATCAGCGTATCGTCGTTGGGTTTGCTCATGCCCCGCAGTCTAGCGGGAGAACCGACGCCGGGTAACCGCCGATTGACCGAACTCATAGCCCGAAGTACTGGCCGCTTTTTTCAAGCTCGGCCGCCACTTCCAGAATGCACACCCGAAGAATCTCGACGATTTCATCGACCTGAGTGCAGGTCAGAATCAGCGGTGGCGACATCACATTGAGGTGCATGATCGGCCGCACCAGCAAGCCTCGGGCTTGAGCCCGGGAGTGAATCATCTCGCCAATGTTGACCTCATCGGCGAACAACGCCTTGGTGCGCTTGTCGGCCACGAACTCCACGCAGGCCATGAACTTCTGGCAGCGCACATCGCCCACCAGAGGCAAATCGCTGAGTGTCGCCAGCCGCTCTTCCAGATAAGCGCCGACCACGTCGACATGCTCCAGCAGGTGTTCGCGCTCGATGATTTCGATGTTTTTCAGCGCCGCCGTGCAGCACACCGGGTGGCCGCTGTAAGTGAAACCGTGGGTAAAGCAGCGGCCCTTGCCGGGCTCGGCGATGACTTTCCAGATACGGTCGGAAAAGATGCACGCGCCCAACGGCAAATAAGCGGAAGTCAGTCCTTTGGCTGTGGTGATGATGTCGGGCTGCACCTCGAACAGGTCGTAGGAGGCGAAGAACTTGCCCAGGCGCCCGAACGAGGTCACGACTTCATCGGCGACAAACAGAATGTCGTAGCGCTGGCAGACTTCCCACATGCGTTTCAGGTAACCCTTGGGCGGAATAATCACCCCGCCAGAGCCCATGATCGGCTCGGCAAAGAACCCCGCGACCTTGTCCGCACCGATGGCCAGGATCTTGTCTTCGAACTCCTGGACCAGAAACTCAAGAAACTGTGCCTCGTCCATACCGTCCGGTGCCCGATACGGGTTGGGGTTGGAGACGTGGTGAATCCTGTCGTTGGCGTAATCAAATTCCGGCACGCGGTCGGCGGCCTTGTTGCCGATCGACATCGTCAGCGTCGTTGAACCGTGATAGGCGTTAAACCGGGCGATGACGTGCTTCTTGTCCGGTTTGCCACGGCAGTTCTGGTAGTACTGGATCAGCCGATACGCGGTGTCCACGGCGGTGGAGCCGCCAGTGGTGAGGAACACGTGATCGAGATCGCCGGGGGCCAGGCTGGCGAGCTTTTCGCACAACTGGATGGCGACGTTGTTGGACATGTCGGAAAACGGATTCGAATACGCCAATTGACGCACCTGATCGGCAATCGCCAGCGCCATTTCCTCGCGGCCCAAGCCGATGTTGGTGCACCACATGCCGCCGACCGCATCGAGAAAACGGTTGCCCTGCGCGTCGTAAATGTAAGCGCCGTCACCGGCCACAATGTTCAGCGCCCCCTGCTCGGCGTGCTCGTCGAACATGTGATAGCCGTGCATGTAGTGGGCCTTGTCGGCCTTGATCAAACGGGCGTCATCAATCGCCGGCAGTACTTTCAACGTTGGAGTAGCCATACAAAAACCTCAAACCGAAGGGTTAAACGATCAGATCCCGCTCTTCACCGTGCTCCAGACGCGGGTGATGGCACGCATTTCCTTGGCGTCCTGAGTCTTTTGCGGAAACAGGCGCTGGCGGGTTTCTTCATCGGGGTAGATCGCCGGATTGCTGCGCACAGCGGCATTGAGCAACGGCGTGGCCGCCGCGTTGCTGTTGGCGTAATGGATGTAATCGGTCACGTCCGCCATCACTTGTGGCTGCATCAGGTACTCAAGGAACTTGTGTGCATTGGCTACGTGCGGCGCGTCGGCGGGGATGTACATGTTGTCGAACCAGATCAGCGAACCTTCCTTGGGAATGAAGTAGGCCAGTTTGATCTTCAATTTGGCTTCTTCGGCGCGGGCCATGGCGGTGGCGTAGTCGCCGGACCAGGTCATGGCCATGCATACATCGCCGTTGGGCAGGCTGGTCAGGTAGTTCACCGAGTCGAATTTCTTGATGTACGGTCGGACGGATAACAGCAGCTCCTGCGCGGCTTTCAAGTCTTCCGGCGCGGCGCTTCGCGGGTCTCGTCCCAGGTACTTCAAGGCCAGTGGAATGACTTCGGTGGGCGCATCGACCAGGGTTACGCCGCAATCGGCGAAACGCGAGACAATTTTCGGGTCGAAAATCATCGCCAGTGAACCAATCGGCGCGTCCGGCATGCGCTCCTTGATCTTGTCGACGTTGTAGGTGATGCCGTTGCTGCCCCAGGTGTAAGGCGCGGAATACACGGTGCCGGCATCAAAGCCCTGCAAGTCCTGCAAGACTTTCGGATCAAGGTTGGTCCAGCCCGGCAGCAACTTCTTGTCCAGCGGCTGGAACACTTTGGCCTTGATCAAAGGTGGCGCAAGGGAGGCATTCAACACCACCAGGTCGTAACCGGAGTGCCCGGTCAGCAACTTCGCCTGAACGGTTTCATAAGCATCAAAGGTGTCGTAAATCACCTTGATCCCGGAGGATTTCTCAAAGTCGGCAAGGGTTTTTTCGCCGATATAATCCGCCCAGTTATACAACCTGAGCGTATTACTTTCGTTCACGTCGGTGGCGGCTTGTACATTGAGTGTCAGCGGAACAAGCAACAGACTGGAAATCACCAGGAGGGCCTTGCGCATAGCAAATTCACCTTATCAAGCGAAGTCGGTTCTGGATGACCGGTTGGCCCCACTATTGAGCGATTGGGCCAATGGCACCATACCCCGAATGGGTGTGTGAACCGTTTGGCGGCAAGCGCTGCAGCGAAAACATGGCAAAAAGCAGCAGTTTCGTTGACTCGTTTTGTCATAGCTCCCAAGCCAGCCGGGCGCTTAGAGTGGCTGCCGGACAAAACAGGCGGGGCATTCCATGAGCGAGCTGATCAAACAAGATCGAAACGAAGGCGTTTTGACGCTCACGCTTGACCGCCCCGACAAGCTCAACGCACTGAATAACAGCCTGTATACGCAGTTGGCTGATCGGCTGCTGGCCGCAGACGAAGACGACGGTATCGGCGTGATCGTGCTCACGGGCGGCACCACTTGTTTCACCAGCGGCAATGATCTGGCAGATTTTCTCGAGCATCCGCCGACTCATCTGGACAGCCCTGCGTTTCGCCTGATGAACGTCGTCATCCACCTGCAAACACCGTTGATCGCCGCCGTGTGCGGAGCAGCCATCGGCATCGGCACCACGCTGCTGCTGCATTGTGATCAGGTGCTGGTGACGCGAAACGCCAAGCTGCGCGTGCCGTTCGTCAACCTGGGCCTGTGCCCTGAATTCGGCGCCAGCCTGTTGTTGCCGCGCCTGATCGGTCACGCCCGCGCCGCCCGCCTCCTGCTGTGGGGGGACAGCCTCGACGGCGCCGCGGCGGTCGCATGCGGACTGGCCAACGAACTGTTCGACGACGGGCAACAATGCCTCGACGCCTCACAGCACCTGGCCCGACGACTGTTGGCGTTGCCGCAGGATTCGGTGCGCCAGACCCGGCAGTTGCTCAAACAGGCATCGTTGCCGGAGTTAAAAGCCACTATTCGTCAGGAAAACCTGTTGTTCATCGAGCGCCTCAAGACACCTGAAGCACAAACAGCGTTGTCCGCCCTACTCAATCGCAGTACAGAAAAGCATTCACCAAGAGGAAAGCCGTAATGAACACCCCGGATATTTTTGTTGTCAGCGCCGCACGTACCGCCATTGGCACCTTTGGTGGTTCGCTTAAAGACGTTCCGCTGGCCGACCTGGCGACCACGGCCGTCAAGGCAGCCCTGCAACGCTCCGGCGTAGACCCGGCACAAGTTGGCCATCTGGTGATGGGCAGCGTGATCCCTACCGATACCCGCGATGCGTACATCTCCCGGGTCGCCGCGATGAACGCCGGCATCCCGAAAGAGACACCCGCCTACAACGTCAACCGCCTCTGCGGTTCCGGCCTGCAAGCGATCATCAGTGCCGCGCAAACCCTGATGCTGGGCGATGCCGACGTCGCCATCGGTGCCGGTGCCGAATCCATGAGCCGTGGGCCGTACCTGTTGCCGGCCGCCCGTTGGGGTGCGCGCATGGGCAACGTCCAGGCCATCGACTACATGCTGGGCATCTTGCATGACCCGTTCCATGGCATCCACATGGGCATCACCGCCGAGAACGTCGCCGCACGCAACGGCATTACCCGTGAAATGCAAGACGCCCTGGCCCTGGAAGACCAGAAGCGCGCGGCATTCGCCATCGCTAATGGCTACTTCAGCGAACAAATCGCTACCGTGGAAATCCAGGATCGCAAGGGCACCAAGCTGTTCAGCGTCGACGAGCATCCGCGCGCCACGTCCCTGGAACAACTGGCTGCGATGAAGCCGGCGTTCAAGAAGGACGGTTCGGTGACCGCGGGTAACGCATCCGGCCTGAACGACGGCGCCGCTGCGCTGGTCATGGCCACCGGTGCCGCCGTGCAAGCCAACAAACTGCGCCCGATGGCCCGTCTGGTCAGCTACGCCCACGCAGGCGTAGAGCCTGAGCTGATGGGGCTCGGCCCGGTGCCTGCCACGCGTTTGGCGCTCAAGCGTGCCGGCCTGACCGTCGCGGATATGGACGTGATCGAAGCCAACATCGCCTTCGCCGCCCAGGCCTGTGCCGTCAGCCAGGAACTGGACCTCGACCCGGCCAAGGTCAACCCGAACGGTTCGGGCATTTCCCTCGGTCACCCGGTCGGCGCTACGGGCGCGATCATCGCCACCAAAGCCATCCACGAACTGCATCGCACCAACGGCCGTTATGCGCTGGTGACCATGTGCATCGGTGGTGGTCAGGGTATTGCAGCGATTTTCGAACGCGCTTAAGTGTTAACGCGATGCCCGGTGCAACGCCGGGCATCGCAGCCGCTTGATGCCGTTTTTACGCGGTGCTGCCACCTGGGTGGTCAATACTCACGGCCTGTCGCGCTTCTGGGAAATAACGTCAGCAGCAATGCCGCCACGCCGCAGAGCATCAAGGTCTCGCCCAACGCCTGGCCCCACGCCGCCAGCATCAGACCACCGCCTATCAAGAGGTAATACAACAACCCGAACAGAGCGCCGGCGGTACCCAGTCGATCGCCGTAATTTACCAGCGCCGAACCGAGGATATTCGGGATCGCCATGCCAAACGCCAGCACCACCACCAGCATCGCCAGCACAAACAGAGCACTGTCCTCTAGCAGCCATACGCCACTGGCACCCACCAATGTCAATGCACCTGCAATCTTCACCAATTGCGGAGCACTCACACCTCGATGCAGCAGCCGTTTGTTGAGCCACGCGCCGAGGCCGGACCCCAGGGCGAGGATCACGCCGCTGTAGCCAAACCATTGCGCACTCAAACCCAGTCGCTGAAACACAAACGGGCCCAGGCTGTAGTAGCTGAACAAGGCGATATTGAACACCGCCACCAACAGCGTCGAACGCCAGATATCGCGATCTTGCAGCATCCGCCACAGCGTCTCGAACAGAGCGGGGGTCGTTACATTCTGCGGGCGGGTTTCCGGCAAGGTTCGCAGGCACCACAACCATAGTCCCGAGGACAACAGCAGCAGGCACCCCACTACACCTTGGTAGCCGAGCGCTTGCACCAGACTCGCCCCGGTGAATAGCCCGATTGCCGGACTGGCCGCCAACGCGATACCCATCACGGAAAACACTTGCGTAAGTTCTGTCCCCTTGAAGCGGTCGCGCAACAGGGTTTGCGTCACCACCGAGCCTACTGCCGCACCGAACGCGGCCAGTGCCTGGGCCAGCAACAGCAGATCGAACGTTCGCGCATTCAGCGCCAGCACCGATGCAATCGCGTACAACGCCAGCCCGGCGAGCATCGAGGGGCGCCGACCAATCCGGTCACACATCCGGCCCCACACCACCACGCCAACGGCGAACGCCAGGAAATACACCGACAGGATTTGTGCCGCTCGCTGCGGGCCGACCGCAAAGGCCTGACCGATGTCCGCCAACGCCGGGCTGTAGAGGGTTTGGGCAATCTGCGGGAACATCAGCAACGCGATCGCCAATCCCAATAAGCTTTTTGAATTCATCACCACTGCTCTTTTCAGGAAAAACTGGCGAGCAGCTTAAAGAACCGTAGCTGGCGTATTATCCAGACCCTGCCAACTTATCGTTGAAATCGGACAATCCATGGCCTGGCTTGATGCCCATACGCAATTCGATCCCGACCCCTATCCCGCATCAGTCATCGGCATCGCTTCAACATTGGGCGATCATGATTCCGGGTTACATCGGCACGAGCGCGGGCAGTTGCTATTCACCCGTCAGGGCTGCACGCGCATCACCCTCGCGCAGCAGTTGTGCCTGTTGCCACCGTCGCGTGCCGCATGGATTCCGCCGGGCGTAGAACACCGCGCCGTCATGCAGCAGAGCGTCGATTACCGCTCCATTTATCTGACGCAAGCGTTGTGCGCCGAGCTGCCGCCACAGGTCTGTGTGATTGAAGTCAGCCCCTTGCTGCGGGCGGTGCTGGAACCCATCGCCCTCGCCGATTTCGACACCGATTGGCAGCAGGGCAAGTTCGTTCATCTGCTAGGGCTGTGCCTGAGCGAAATTCGCGACGCCGTGAAACAACCGATGCTCTTGCCCCTGCCGTGGGACAAGCGACTGGCGCCGTTGCTGGCTGCGCCTGAGCAACTGCCACCGGAACTTCACGTGCTGGAAAAACAGATTGGCGCCAGCGGCCGAACCATCGGGCGAATCTTCCAGCGCGAAACAGGCATGAGTTATCAGCAATGGCGCCAGCAGTGGCGATTGATGCGCGCTTTCGAACTGCTGTCGACCGGGCGCAGCATCAGCTACAGCGCTTTCGAATCAGGTTTCGCCAGCGACAGCGCATTCATTGCGTTCTTCAAAGAAATGACCGGTGTTACCCCCGGCCATTGGCTCAGATAACCACCTGACGACCGGCAGCAAAAATCAATTGCCACCAAATATTACATACGTCATATTACCTGCGTAATAAACACCAGTTTCCTACAGGTAAACCCCATGACCAGCATGCCCAGCCTCGAATCCGACCTTGCTGTCCCGGTGAGCACACCCAAGTCTCCCCTGCTCAAACGGTTGATCCTGCTGACAGCGGCTATCGCTGCTCTGGTATTTGCCGGCCTGTACGCGACTCACTGGTGGACAGCCGGTCGTTTCATCGAAGAAACCGACGATGCCTACATCGGCGGCGACGTCACAGTGATCGGCCCGAAAGTCGCCGGGTATATCGAAGAAGTGTTGGTCACCGATAACCAGAAAGTGAAGGCAGGCGATGTGTTGATTCGCCTCGACTCCCGCGACTACCGCGCCAATCTCGCCAAGGCCGAAGGCGCGGTCGCTGCCGAAGAAGCCTTGCTGGCCAATCTCGACGCTACTGAACAATTGCAGTACGCGGTGATTGGCCAGGCGCGTGCCGGGATCGATGCCGCTGGCGCGGAAACCGCCCGCTCGCGGGATGACAATGCCCGCTACAAGAAACTGGTGAACAGCAACGCCGTCTCGGTGGAAAGCGCACAACGGGCCGATGCCACGTTCAAGACCGCTCAGGCGCACAGTTCGCGGGCCCAGGCCGAACTATTGGCGGCGCAACGTCAGTTGAACGTGATCGACACCCAGAAACAGCAAGCCCGTGCCGCGCTGATGCAGGCTCGAGCCGAACGGGATCTGGCGCAATTGAATGTGGGTTACACCGAGCTGAAGGCGCCGGTGGATGGCGTGATCGGTAATCGCCGGGCGCGGGTTGGCGCGTATGCGCAGGCGGGTTCGCAGTTGCTGTCGGTGGTGCCGTCCAGTGGTTTGTGGGTGGATGCCAACTTCAAGGAAGATCAACTGGCGCGGATGATTCCGGGGCAACGCGTGGTCATCCATGCGGACGTGCTGTCAGGGCAGGAATTCCATGGCCATCTGGGCAGCCTCGCGCCGGCCAGCGGCTCGCAGTTCAGCGTGTTGCCACCAGAAAACGCCACGGGCAACTTCACCAAGATCGTCCAGCGGGTGCCGGTACGCGTCATCCTCGATCCGGCCGACGGCGTGCTCGGCCACCTGCGTCCAGGCCTGTCGGTGACGGCTGAAGTCGACACCCGCAAAAGCGCTGAATCCTCTGCCGTGGCCAGCGCACCATGAGCCGCGCCCTCGCCGTCCCTGCGCAACCGTTCAACCCCGCCGACATGGCGACGGCGACCAAGGTGTTCGCCTTCGCCAGCATGTGTATCGGCATGTTCATTGCGCTGCTGGATATTCAGATCGTTTCGGCCTCGTTGCGTGACATCGGTGGCGGGCTCTCGGCCGGGACCGACGAAACGGCGTGGGTACAGACCAGTTACCTGATCGCCGAGATCATCGTGATTCCACTGTCGGGCTGGCTGTCGCGGGTGTTTTCGACTCGCTGGTTGTTCTGCGCTTCAGCGGTCGGCTTCACCCTCGCCAGCCTGCTCTGCGGCGTGGCCTGGAACATCCAGAGCATGATCGCCTTCCGCGCGCTGCAAGGCTTTCTCGGCGGCTCGATGATCCCGCTGGTGTTCACCACGGCGTTCTTTTTCTTCACCGGTAAACAACGGGTGATTGCCGCCGCAACCATTGGCGCGGTGGCTTCGCTTGCACCGACGCTGGGGCCGGTAATCGGCGGCTGGATCACCGACATTTCGTCCTGGCACTGGCTGTTCTACATCAACCTGGTGCCGGGGATTTTCGTCGCCGTGGCCGTGCCGATGCTGGTGAAAATCGACCAGCCGGAGCTGTCGCTGCTCAAGGGCGCCGACTACCTGAGCATGGCGTTTATGGCGCTGTTTCTCGGCTGCCTGGAATACACCCTCGAAGAAGGCCCACGCTGGAACTGGTTCAGCGACAGCACCATTCTCACCACCGCCTGGATCAGCGGCCTCGCCGGGCTGGCGTTCATCGGCCGGACCTTGCACGTCGCCAATCCGATCGTCGATTTGCGCGCCCTGAAAGACCGCAACTTTGCCCTCGGCTGTTTCTTCTCGTTCGTCACCGGCATCGGCCTGTTCGCCACCATTTACCTGACGCCGCTGTTTCTCGGCCGGGTGCGGGGCTACAGCGCGCTGGACATTGGACTGGCGGTTTTTTCCACCGGGGTGTTCCAGATCATGGCGATTCCGCTGTACGCCTTTCTGGCCAATCGCGTCGATCTGCGCTGGATCATGATGGCCGGCCTGGGCCTGTTCGCGTTGTCAATGTGGGATTTCAGCCCGATCACCCATGACTGGGGGGCTAGAGAATTGATGTTGCCGCAAGCATTGCGCGGGATAGCCCAGCAACTGGCGGTGCCGCCAGCGGTGACGTTGACCTTGGGCGGACTGGCGCCGGCACGGCTCAAACATGCGTCGGGGTTGTTCAATCTGATGCGTAACCTTGGGGGCGCCATCGGCATCGCCGCCTGCGCGACCATCCTCAACGACCGCACCAACCTGCATTTCACCCGGCTGGCGGAACACCTCAACAGCACCAATGAAGCACTGAATCAGTGGCTGTCGCAGGTCGGCAACAACTTCGCCGCCCTCGGCCAGGGCGGTGACACTGGCGTCACCGCCAGCCTGCATCAGCTATGGCTGTTGACCTATCGCGAAGCCCAGACACAAACCTATGGCGACGCGTTTTTGATGATCATGGTCTGCTTCATCATCGCCACGGCGATGGTGCCCCTGATGCGCAAGGTGCAACCACCAGCCGCGCCGTCAGCGGATGCTCACTGATCAGGCTTGAGGCATTTTGCGAAAACCAATCGCCAGACGATTCCAGGCGTTGATGGTGGTAATGGCCACGGTCAGATCGACCATTTCTTTCGGGCTGAACTCGGAGGTTGCCAGCTCGTAGTCCTCATCCGCCGCATGGGTCTGGCTCACCAGCGTCAAGGATTCAGTCCAGGCCAGTGCCGCGCGTTCACGCGGGGTGAAGAACGGCGTTTCACGCCAGGCCGACAGCGTAGACAGACGGCGCTCGTCTTCACCACCCTTGCGGGCATCGGCGCTGTGCATGTCGAGGCAGAAGGCGCAGCCGTTGATTTGCGAAGTGCGCAGCTTGACCAGTTCGATCAGGTTCTTTTCCAGCGGCAACTTCGAAACAGCGGTTTCCAGGGCGATCATGGCTTTGAGCGCATCGGGGGAAGCGGTGTAGAAATCGATACGAGGTTTCATGGTGGACTCCGATAGCAAGTGAGGGTGGAGTCACGTTAATCCGGCCTGCCCTTCTGACAAATAGCCAATATTCCAGAAGTCGAGGAGGCCATTGGAGACCAATGAGAAATTAGCCGGGACAGAAATTACCATCGTCGGAACGCCGCCCGGAGCAGGGCTCACGCCTACAGTTGACCGTATTCTTTCTGAAGAAACTCGATCAACTGTGGGAGTGAGCCTGCTCGCGATCCGCGCAACGGCCATCCACCGCCGTCCACTAAGCCCTGTTACGCAACCACTGCAAAAAGCCCTTCCTCTCCACCACTTTCGGCACTTCCTGCGTCAACGTCTGCGCCTTGTTCAAGCGGAAATCCAGCAGCGCCTTCATCGATTCGCCAATGTCATGCCGCGCATCCAGACACGGTTTGAGGTAGTCCTTCTCGATCCGGTACAAGCTGCAAGCGGTCTTGGCGATGAAGTCGGCCGGCATCGCGGTATCCTGCAAGATCCCGCCCTCACCGATCACCTCGCCCGGCCCCATGCGTCCCGATTCGAACTTGGCCCCGGCACGGCTCAACTCCACCGTGACCACTCCGGATTCAATGATGAACAAATGATCGCTGACCTCCCCCGCCGGCAGGATCATGTCCCCGGCACGGAAGCTTTGCAGGGTCATGTGCTGGCTGAAGGTCTCTTTCTCATCCTGACGCAGGGTCGAGAAAATCGCCGAGCTTTCCAGCAAGGCCCTTGGCCGTGACAAGCCGGCCGGCACATTCGACTCGACGGTCGACAACAGGCTGACACCCGCCGCCTGCAAATGCCTATACGACAGATCGAACAGCAGATTGCGCACCATGCGTTTCTGATCCATCGAGACCACGAAACCACTGATTTCATATTCCACGCCCGCGGCACTGGAACCCTTGAGGGCGACGCATGGCGCCGGCTTTGGCAACAAATGGCGACAACCCTGCATCGCCCGCTCCAGCGCGTCGATCACCGTTTGCGGGCGTGCGTGCGGGCTCAGTTGCAGGCTGATCGACACACCAAAAATGTCACTCGGCCGGCTGAAGTTGATGATCTTGGCCTTGGCCGCCAGGGAGTTGGGGATTACCGCCATGCTGCCTTGCGCGGTTTGCATGCGCGTAGCGCGCCAATCGATGTCGGTGACCCGGCCTTCGGTGCCGTCGATGGAGATCCAGTCATCCAGCTGATAGGGTTTGGTGGTGTTGAGAACGATCCCGGAGAACACGTCGCTGAGGGTGCTTTGCAAGGCCAGGCCGACGATGATCGCCAAGGCGCCGGACGTGGCCAACACGCCTTTGACCGGTAGATCGAGCACGTACGCCAGCGCCGCGATGATCGCGATCAGGAAGATCACCGCGCCGAGCAAATCCTGAAGCAAACGCCCGGTGTGCCCCACCCGCTGCATCATCACCGCGCCGATCAGCACCGTCAGGGTCCGCGCGCCAAACAGCCACCAGCCAATCTGCAAACCGGTGGCCGCCAGGTGCAGCGGTACGTTGTCGGCCCACGGGGCGACCTCCAGCGGGTTCAAGCCTTCGTTGAACAGCAGGACGCTGAACAACGAGAAAATCACCAGCCTGACGAGCAGCTTCCAGTTACTGCCGTTGGCACTGGCGCTGATCAAACGCCACAGCCCAAGATCGACCACGATCAGGACCAGGGCGCAGACCAACGGATGATCGGTGAAAAAAGACAGCATCGAACAACTCCAACGAAGGCCAATGGCGCGAAGATCTCACACATTGGGCACAGTGTAGGAGGGTTTGATGCAAAACATTTAATGAGGTATTACACCCAATCGGGTTAACCGTGCATCCGGCCAAAACGACCGGACTGGAAGTCGACGAACGCCTGGTGAATCTCTTGTTCGGTGTTCATCACGAACGGGCCGTGACCGACAATCGGCTCGTCGATCGGCTCGCCGCTGAGCAACAGCACCACCGCGTCCTGGCTGGCTTCAAGGCTCAACTGATCGCCCGTGCGATCGAACAGGGCCAACTGACCTTCGCGCACCGACTCCAGGCCATTGACCTGAACCGTGCCGCGCAACACCACCAACGCCGTGTTGCGACCTTCGTGCAAGTCCAGAGTCAGCAATTTTCCGCCCTTGAGACGCAGGTCCCAGACGTCAATCGGAGTGAAGGTGCGTGCCGGCCCGGTGTGTCCGTCGAACTCACCGGCGATCAAGCGCAGGCTGCCGGCCTGGTCCTTGAGCGCGATGTTCGGGATGTCACCATCGAGAATCGTCTGGTAACCGGCATCGGCCATTTTGTCCTTGGCCGGCAGGTTGACCCACAACTGCACCATTTCCAGGGTGCCGCCGGACTTGGCGAAACCTTCGGAGTGAAACTCCTCATGCAGGATCCCCGAAGCAGCGGTCATCCACTGCACATCGCCAGGGCCAATCGTGCCGCCGCTGCCGGTGGAATCGCGGTGTTCCAGTTCGCCCTTGTAAACGATAGTCACGGTTTCGAAACCACGGTGCGGATGCTGACCCACGCCACGTCGTTCGGTAGTCGGGGTGAACTCGGCAGGGGCGGCATGATCCAGCAGCAGGAACGGGCTGATGTGCTTGCCCAGGTTGTCGTAGGAAAACAGCGTACGAACCGGAAAACCGTCGCCGACCCAATGAGTGCGTGGACTGGTGTAGATACCGATGATGTTCTTCATGGTGTCTCCTGATGAGGTGAATGTAGCCATGAACTGAGCTTAAAACCGTACCCACCGAGGCACTAGATGGCAAAAATCAGTTTTAGCGTTCTACCTGGAGAACGATGGCGGTGGCGTTCAACCCCACTGGCATCGCTTGAGTGACGCGACACGCGGGGCTGGCGGAGTTTTTATTTCGGACATAATATCGATCAGGATTACAACCATAATATCCGTTCCGTCCGAGGACATGATCATGCAAAGCCCCACCCGCGAAGCCACGCTCGCTCAATGGATCGCCCAGGAACAGGCCCTGCGCGCCCGCCTTGCCGGTCCCGGCAGCCTGCCCCTGTCCGAGGTCATTGCGCTATCGCCTGCAGAGTTCTTCGAAGGCATTGGCAACGGTGACCTGCCCTCGCCGCCGATTGGCGCGCTGATGGATTTCATCCCCATCGAGTGGTCGGCGGGGCTGTTTATCTTTCAGGGCACTCCGGACGCACGGCATTACAACCCGCTGGGCAGCGTGCATGGCGGGTATGCGGCGACATTGCTGGATTCGTGCATGGGTTGTGCGATTCATACGCAGTTGAAGAAGGGCCAGGGGTATACGACGCTGGATTTGCGCATCAGCTATGTGCGTGCGCTGACGGGTGCCAGCGGGCCGGTGCGCGCCGAAGGCAAGATCGTACATTTGGGGCGTTCGACGGCGCTGGCCGAGGGGAGAGTTTATGATGTGGATGGGCGGCTGTATGCGACGGGGTCGACCACTTGCATGATTCTTGAGGCTCGGGGTTAAAGCCTTAGACCGAGTCGAGTCCTTCGCGAGCAAGCCCGCTCCCACACTAGATCTCCTTTGAACACAAAACATGTGAACACCTTCGATCTAATGTGGGAGCGGGCTTGCTCGCGAAGGCGCCAGACCAGACACCCAACGTTCAAGTAATGCATTGATTCATGACTTGCGGTAAACAGTGCTTTGCCCATCCAGCGGTTTTTCCCAAGGATCGCGCCGGGGATACTCCTGCCATTCCCACTGCAACCCTGGAGTCATTGATGTCTATTCCCCCGTTCGGTCTCGGTACGTTTCGCCTGCAAGGTCAGGTGGTCATCGATTCGGTGAGCACTGGCCTTGAACTGGGCTACCGGGTGATCGACACCGCACAGATCTACGAAAACGAAGCCGAGGTCGGCCACGCCATTGCCGCGAGTGGAATCGCCCGCGACGAACTGTTCATCACCAGCAAAATCTGGGTCGCCAACTTCGCCAGGGACCGCTTGATCGACAGCCTCAAAGAGAGCCTGCGCAAACTGCAAACCGACTACCTGGACCTGACGCTGATCCACTGGCCCTCCCCGGAAGACCAGGTGCCGGTCGAAGAATTCATGGGCGCACTGCTCGAAGCCAAACAACTGGGCCTGTCCCGGCAGATCGGCGTCTCCAACTTCACTGTCGACCTGATGAAACAGGCGATCGCCACCGTCGGTGCCGAACACATCGCCACCAACCAGATCGAACTGCATCCGTATCTGCAAAATCGCAAAGTTGTCGAATTCGCTCAGACCCAGGGCATCCAGATCACGTCGTACATGACCCTGGCCTATGGCGAGGTGCTCAAAGACCCAATCATCCAGCAGATCGCCGAGCGCCTTCAGGCTACCCCGGCGCAAGTCACGCTGGCGTGGGCCATGCAGTCGGGTTACGCGGTGATCCCCTCCTCCACCAAACGCGCCAACCTGCAAAGCAACCTGAATGCCTGCACGCTGAGCTTGAGCGAAGCCGATATGGCGTTGATCGCCAGCCTTGATCGCGGCCAGCGGTTGACCAGCCCTAAAGGCATTGCTCCGCAGTGGGATTGAGCATCAGCCTCGAGTGAGGCATTGATCCAGTCGGGTCATGGCGTGCTGCAACTGATCGACGGCTTCGTCGATCATCGCCGCGCGGCCCTCGGCGCAGGCTCGTTCCAGATGCTCGCAACATTCGATCAAACGTTCTGCGCGGACCATGCGCGCACTGCCCTTGACGCGGTGCGCCAGTTCCTGCAGGCGCGAACGATTATCGCCGGCGTGGGCTTGCAACAGATGATTGCGGTCTTCGCGGTTTGAGGTGGCCAACTCACGCAGCAACTGGTTGATCAACGTCCGGTCGTCGCCGACGTAGAGCTCCAGACCGGTCAAGTCCATCTCGAGGCTTGCTTTCGCGTCGACCGGCATCGGCGGCTCACTGCCAAATCGCGACGCCAGCCAAGCGCTCAAATCCGCCAGCAGGATAGGTTTGAACAAGCAGTCGTCCATGCCCGCTTCCAGGCATCGAATCTTTTCCTCAGGCTGCGCATTGGCCGTAAAGCCCAGTATCTGTGTGGGCGGCAGTCCAAAAGCGCGCTCTTCATCACGAATCGCACCGGCTAACTCATAACCGCTGAGACCGGGCATGTTGCAGTCGCTGATGACCACATCAATCTCATGTGCGCGCCACTGTTCAAGCCCTTGCTCGCCATCTTCGGCCACCATGACACGGTGCCCCAGATAGCTAAGCTGACGGTTCAGCAACAAGCGATTAGCCGGATAGTCATCGACCACCAAAATCGTCAGCGGTCGGGTGGATAGCGCTAATCCACTGTCCACCGCATCACAGGGGGGCAATGCTTTCAACGCCACCAGCGACAGACTGATGTCGGCCTGAGTGCCCCGCCCAAGGACGCTGCCGAGCACCAGCCGCCCCCCCATCATTTCGCACAGGGTGCGACTGATCACCAACCCCAGACCGGAACCCTTGCGGCCTGACTGTTGGCTGTTGCCCGCCTGGACGAACGGGCTGAACAAGCGTTGCTGATCAACCGCGCTAATGCCAATACCACTGTCTTCGATATGTACGTTCACCGCCAGATGACCTGAAATCCCCGGCACCACCCGCAGTGTCAGGCTCACCTCACCGGCATGGGTAAACTTGATCGCATTGCTCAAAAGATTGGACAGCACCTGCTTGGAACGCGTTGGGTCGATCAACACGTCACAATTACTGCGCTCGTCCAGGTCAACTCGCCATGCCAGGTCTTTCTCCCGAGCCAGGCCTTCGAACACCCGGCACACCGATGCCACCAGCGCATGCAAATTGACACGCTCGGGCGTCAGGGACAAATGGCCGGATTCGATGCGGGCAATGTCCAGGATATCGCCGATCAATGCCAGTAACTGCTGCGCGGCAGTGGACGCTACCTCTAAGGCGCAACGATCGGCGACGCCCTCTTTGGCGCGCATTTCGGCCAATTCGAGCATACCGATCAGGGCATTCATCGGCGTACGGATTTCGTGGCTCATGGTCGCCAGAAACGTGGTTTTCGCGCGATTGGCGTCGTCGGCAGCGTCCTTGGCGTCCTGCAATTGCTGTAACCACTGTTGACGTTGGCGGATCTGTCGGCGCTGCCAGGCGATCCAGCCTAGTGCCAGCAAGAGCAACGCAGCGGCGGCGGCAAACGCCTGCAGGATGGCTGGCCGATGACGCAACCAATAGCTGTCATCCACCACCACATCATTGCTCCATCGGGCGACCAGAGCGTCCATTTCTTCGGGCGAGATACTCAGCAACGCCTTGTTCAAAATCGATTGCAACTCCAGAGCGCCGTGCTCCGTTGCCATGGCGATGCGCGCCGGTTCATCGCCGACTGTGCTGCTGATCCGTAATCGTCCCTGGTAATACCGGGCAATCAGGTAACGGGTCATGAACAATGAGCTGACGGCCGCGTCGGCCTGTCCGTTCACAACCAACTCCAGACCTTGTGCCGGGTTTTCAACATTCACCATCCGCACGCTCGGTACCCGCGCCTGAATGAACGCGCGCGTCGGGTGGCTGCGATAAATCGCCAGCCGTTTACCCACCAGGTCGTCCAGCGTCTTGGGGCTATCGGGCGTGAGTGCACTGACCAGCGTGTATGGATTGGTCACATAGGGGCTGGTGAAGTGAAGATCTGCGACACCTTCGGTGGTCGGGAAAATGGCGGGGATAACGTCGATTTCACCCGCCTTGAGTCGCTGAATCTGTTGGTCGATGGACTGCCCCCGCAGCACGTTGAAGTTCAGGCCGCTGCGCTGGCTGATCAGCGTCAACAATTGCGCGGTCAACCCGCTGAATTGTCCCTCGGCATTGAAAAACGAAAGAGGCGCAAAGTTCTCGACCACCCCGACATTAACCTGTGGATGACGGTCCAGCCAATGCTGTTCGCTGGCACTCAAAGTGATACGCGACTGACCCAGCCGGTTCACCCTGCCAGCGCTCCAGCGCTGGCCGATGGCCGCGCGCTCACTCATCGGGATCGCCGCCAGCGCCTTATTGATAATGGCCTTCAGCGCCACGTTGTCCCGGTCCAGGGCAAAGCCGAACGGGTTGGCATCAAGACCGGACGGTCCCATCAACTGAACGTTATTGAGGTAGTTATTGTTGATCAGGTAATTGGCGCTGATGAGGTCCCCGAGGTACACGTCATCTTGCCCATACGCCACCGCCCCAAGCGCATCGAGCGCGGAGGGATAAAGGTGCAGGCCCGACTCGGGATAAAACGCCTGGACCGTCTGCGTCGGCAGATAGTCATCAACCATGGCGATGCGTTTACCCGCCAGCTCCTCGGGCATGCGCTCGTCCAGTCGCGTGGCCAGCATCGGCTGATCTTCAGCATAGGGGCTGGACAGGATTAACTCGGGGTCGGCCGCTTCGAAGTTGTTCGAAGTTCCGAGCAGATCAAGCGCGTCGTACTTCAAGGCCTCCATGGCCGCCTCCCGCGTGCCATAACGCCGAACTTCAATCGGGATGTTCAACAGTTGCGCAATCAGTTGGGCGTAATCGGCGGTGATGCCTTCCAGCTCATCGTGATTGCGCGTGACTTCGAAGGGTGGGTAGTCCGGCCCGCTCACCCCGAGGCGCAGGACACGCTTGCTGCGCAGCCACTGCCGGTCCTTTTCATCCAATTGGACCTCGTAACCCTCCACTGTCGAACGCCCCAACAGCTGCAAGGACTTCGGCTCGTCATCCTGGGCGGACAGCATCGGCGGCACCAGGCATAGCATCAAGGCGCACCACAGGATTCGCACGTTCAGGTGCCCTCAGATCAAGTGATTGCGGATGGCAAAATCGCGCAGATGCACGGCCGACTGCACCCCGAGTTTTTCGATCAAACGAGTCTTGTAGGTGCTGACTGTCTTGTGGCTCAAGTGCATTGCCTCGGCGATAGCCTTGTTTGAGGTACCCCGGGCCAGGTACTGGAGGATGGTCAGCTCGCGGTTGGAGAGTTTGTCGATCATTTGTTTTTCGCTTTGCTGCAACGCGTCCATTGATAGGCTGGGCAGTTGCGCGAAATAGGTGTATCCGGCCATCAGTGCGTGTATGGCCTTGTGTAATTGACTCAGATCGTTGGTTTTGGCGACATACGCCAAAGCACCGGAGCGCATGCAGCGCTCTTGAAAAAACAGCGGGTCAAGGGACGTGAACACCAATACCACGCACGACAAGTTGCTGGTTCTGATTCGCTCCAGTACATCCAGCCCATTACCACCGGGCATCACAAGATCCAGAATCACCAGATCAACATTGTGTTCACGGAGTATCACCGACGCCTCACCGACGCAGGAGGCTTCATGAATCCGTTTGAAACCTTCCCGCTCAAGGACCAGTTTGACTGCGGCGCGAACCACCGGATGATCTTCCACAATCAGCACTGACGTCATGGCAACTCCCTGTGCAAAAAATCGACAATGAGGCCAGAAATGCGCGCCGGATAAGACCGGAATAGGCGCAGCAGCGGCGCGAAAACTCTTACATGGCCGGTTGGTTAAATCTACCTGTCAAAAATCACAGTTCCGACAAACGGTCGCCTTGTTTCAACCCATCATTTAAGGGGATCGCACCGTCAGGAGATGTCGCTTACGGATCGACGCTGGACATCAGGCGCTGGATGCACAACAGATCAGGAAGCGCCACAGGACTCACATGAATCGTCCGTTTTACGCGCAAAGGCATCGGCGCCGATTGCTCAGGCTGGTCGTTGAAAATCAAGGTATGACGAACCTGGCGGTTGTCGAGGAAGAACCCGCGCAGGTCCAGTGATCCAGCGGCTAGAGAGGCATTGATGACCACCAGGTCAAACGGTTCGCAACCGTACTCGACCAGGGTCAATAGTTCCTCAAGGTTTTGAACCGGTGCCACCCGGTAGTAACCCAAATGATTGAAAAGACGCTCGACCTTCATCCGGTGAAAGTGTCGCTCGTCTGCAATCAGGATTCGAAATGCTTTGTTCGTCAAAGTGAGGTCCGCTGGGTATCAAGGTGGGGCGCAAGACTACGGAAGCCCGATACCGGTTTATGTAGGACCTTTCCTAAAATTCGGTATCCCTTTCTGATTTCAACGAGGGCTCAAGACCTGATCTGTGATTCGTCGCGCGGTTGCAGCCAGCGCAAAAAATCCTCGCCACTCATCGGTCTCGCATACCAGTAGCCCTGTCCCAGAGTGCACCCAAGAGCCAGCAATTGCTGGCGTTGCGCGTCGGTTTCGATGCCCTCGATCACCACCGACATGCCCAAAGATTTACCCAGCGCCAAGGTGCTGCTGATCACCGCCCGACATCGCGGCTCATGTTCCAGTGTGCGGACGAACCCGCCATCGAGCTTGATCTCGTTAAACGGCAGCTGACACAAGCGTTGCAGCGAGGAAAACCCTGTACCAAAGTCATCGATCGACAACCGGCACCCCATCATCCGCAAGCGCACGAGGCTTTTCAGGCTGGTCGCCGGGGCCTCCAGCAGGCCGCTTTCGGTCAATTCAAACGTCAGGCTCGAGCCACAGGTGTTGTGGCGAGCCAGAATGGCTTTGATGGTGGACGTCAGTTCGCCGCTGGCCAATTGCACCGCTTGCAGGTTGAACGCCATATTCAGGGCAAAACCTTGTGCTGCAGCGCGGCGCCGTACGTCTAACGCCTGATCGAGCTGAGAAAACAGTAATTCGTCGAGTAACCCGCAGCGCTCCAGCACCGCGATGAATAGCGCGGGAGAGATCACACCCTGCGTCGGGTGCATCCAGCGACACAGCACTTCGACGCCACAGACTTCTGCGGTGTGCAAGTTGAATTTGGGTTGATACCAGGCCCGCAATTGCTGTTCGGCCAGTGCACCACGTACCGCCTCTTCGCTGGCAAGGGTGACGGTGGCCGTTGGGCACTGCGGGGTGGCCAGCCGGTCGAGGGGCTTTTTCAGCAGATCGGCCAAACCCTTCATATGCAACGGCTTGCCCACGTCACCCAATAACTCAAGCCCGAGCAGGGCAACCATTTGATGCACCGCCCGGCGCAGGTCCGCGGACAGCAAACTGCTGATGATGATCGCCTTGACCTGCCCTGTCGCACCTACGCGCTGCAAAAACTCCAGTCCGTCCATGCCCTCCATCTGCAAATCGCACAGGGCAACATCAACCGAGCCGACCGCTTGCAGCACCACCAGCGCCTGGGCTCCGTCGCGGGCCTCAAAGACCTCGCCACAGCCCAGAGCTTGCAGCATCTTGACCGCGACTGAACGCTGGAAGGCGTGATCTTCAAGCACTAAAACGCGGAGCGGCAGGATGGGCATGGTGATCGACTCGGCGATGGCAGGAGGGGGGATGAGTGTCCTCCAATCGGGCGCCCGCCTCGTTAGGAAACGTCGCAAATTTTGGCGGAAATTTCCTAAACATCGAGCGGCTCCAGCAGCCTGCCAAGGGTTTGTCGATCCAGCGTGCGGATCAGGCTCAGTTGGCGTCGATGGTTGGCGTAAATTGTCTCTGCCTTCGGCTGACCGCGTCGCGAATCGTGAATCACGCCGTGACGAATCTGAGAGTTGCTTTGAAAAAACTTCACCGGATCGATACCCGATGTCGCCAATAGCTCACCGTTGATGATCATCAGATCAAAGTGTTCGGGCGGCTCCGAGGAGCAGTGAGTCAACGCCAACAGTTCCCGGAGCGAGGTCGCCAGCGTGAAGGCGCGATAGCCTAGTTCGTTAAGGGACTTCTCGATGTTTCTGCAAAGAATGTACTGTTCTTCGGCGATAAGGATTCGCCAGCATTTATAGGACATGGGATTCAACGGTCGCGACTAAGGTAAGAGCTGTTGGCTCAAGTAAACGTCACGCTCATCAAAACATCCTGAGCCCCCACATGAAACGTCTGAAAGTGAGCGAATTGATTTCAAGTTCTTACAAGAACGCCGCTTCGGGATGACCTGACGCGGCGTTTTTTGTTGCAAGTTCCCTCACCACAGAGAGGAAATTGCAACCGGACGATTTACTGCCAGCCAAAACGGCGGATGTAGAACCCCTTCACCGCCTGCGTCAGTGCCATGTACGCCAGCAGAATCACCGGCAGAAACACGAAGTACAACGATGGCAGCGCCTGCAGCTTGAAGTAGTGTGCCAGCGGCCCCATCGGCAGAAAAATGCCCACGGCCATGATGATCCCGGTCATGACCATCAACGGCATCGCCGCGCGGCTTTGCAGGAACGGGATTTTCGGGGTGCGGATCATGTGTACGATCAGGGTCTGGGTCAGCAGCCCGACCACGAACCAGCCGGACTGGAACAAGGTCTGGTGATCCGGGGTGTTGGCGTTGAACACGTACCACATCAGCGCAAAGGTAGTGATGTCGAAGATCGAGCTGATCGGCCCGAAAAACAGCATGAAGCGCCCGACATCCGCCGGTTGCCAGCGCTGCGGTTGCTTGAGCATTTCTTCATCGACGTTATCGAACGGGATGGCGATCTGCGAAATGTCATAGAGCAGGTTTTGCACCAGCAGGTGCATCGGCAGCATCGGCAGGAACGGGATGAACGCGCTGGCCACCAGCACCGAGAACACGTTGCCGAAGTTCGAACTGGCGGTCATCTTGATGTACTTGAGCATGTTGGCGAAGGTGCGGCGCCCCTCCAGCACGCCCTCCTCCAGCACCATCAGGCTTTTTTCGAGCAAGATTATGTCGGCCGCTTCCTTGGCGATGTCGACGGCGCTGTCCACCGAAATACCGATGTCGGCGGTGCGCAGCGCTGGCGCGTCGTTGATGCCGTCGCCCATGAACCCGACCACGTGGCCGTTGCCCTTGAGCAAGCGCACGATGCGTTCCTTGTGCGACGGTGTGAGTTTGGCGAAGACGTTGGTGGTCTCCACCGCTACCGCCAATTGGGCGTCGCTCATGCGCTCGATGTCGTTACCCATCAGCAGGCCCTGCTGCTCCAGACCGACTTCGCGACAGATTTTCGCCGTCACCCGTTCGTTGTCACCGGTCAGCACTTTCACCGCCACGCCGTGAGCCGCCAACGCTTTAAGGGCCGGCGCGGTGCTTTCCTTGGGTGGATCGAGCAACGCCACATAGCCGATCAGCGTCAGTGCCTGTTCATCCGCCAGGCTGTAAGTGTCGCGCCCCTCAATCATTGGTCGTGCGGCGACGGCGACGACACGAAGTCCTTCGGCGTTGAACGATGCGGTCACCTGACGAATCCGTGCCAACAGTTCATCGCTCAACGCTTCATCAACAACGCCATGACGCACCCGCGTGCAGACCGCCAGCACTTCCTCCACCGCGCCCTTGCAGATCAGCAGGTGCGAATGACCGCGCTCCGCGACCACCACCGACATCCGCCGGCGAGTGAAGTCGAACGGGATTTCGTCGATCTTGCGAAACGCTGTGCCGACCTTGAGTTCACGGTGGATTTCCACGTGTTCCAGCACCGCCACGTCCAGCAGGTTTTTCAGGCCGGTCTGGTAGTAGCTGTTGAGGTAGGCCATTTCCAGCACGTCGTCGGAGTCGTTGCCCCAAACGTCGACGTTACGGGCGAGGAAGATTTTGTCCTGGGTCAGCGTGCCAGTCTTGTCGGTGCACAGCACGTCCATGGCGCCAAAGTTCTGGATCGCATCCAGGCGTTTGACGATAACTTTTTTACGCGACAGGAACACCGCACCCTTGGCCAGGGTCGAGGTGACGATCATCGGCAGCATTTCCGGGGTCAGGCCCACGGCAATCGACAGCGCGAACAGCAGCGCCTGGGTCCAGTCGCCCTTGGTGAAACCGTTGATGAACAGCACCAGTGGCGCCATCACGAACATGAAGCGGATCAGCAGCCAGCTGACTTTGTTGACGCCAGTCTGGAACGACGTCGGCGCACGATCAGTGGCACCGACCCGTTGTGCCAGGGCACCGAAATAAGTGTCGTTGCCTGTGGTGAGAATCACCGCCATCGCCGTGCCGGAGACCACGTTGGTGCCCATGAACAGGATGTTGTCGAGGTCAAGCGGATTGCTGGTGTCGTTGTCTTGCTGACGCGGAAACTTTTCCACCGGCATCGATTCGCCGGTCATCGCCGCCTGACTGACGAACAAATCCTTGGCGCTGAGCACCCGGCAATCGGCGGGAATCATGTCGCCGGCCGAGAGCACGATCAGATCGCCCGGCACCAACTGTTTGATCGGCAACTCGATGCGCAGTGCGTCGCGGCGCAGGACCGTCGCGGTGTTGCTCACCATCGCTTTCAGCGCATCGGCGGCCTGGTTGGATTTGGTTTCCTGCCAGAACCGCAGCAATGTCGAGAGCACCACCATGGAGAAAATCACGATGGCGGCTTTCATGTCCTCGGTCAGCCAGGAGATGACCGCGAGCAACGTCAGCAACAGGTTGAACGGGTTTTTGTAGCAGTGCCACAGGTGGGTCCACCAGGGCAGAGGCTGTTCATGCTCGACCTCGTTGAGGCCGAAACGCTCGCGCAGGGTGTCGGCTTCCTCTTCACTCAGACCATCGGTGTGAGTGCCGAGTTTTTCCAGCAATTGACCGGTGTCGCTGTTGGCGGCGCCCACCAGGGTTTGCGCGAGCGTCGGCGGCACTTCACGGCTGACCGTGGTGTCGGTGAAGGTTTCCAGCAACGCCAGGCGGCGGAAGTGCCGGGCGAAGTGGCGGGTGCGCAAGAATCCGGCAAAGAATTCCTTGAGCAGGGTCAGGTTCATGGCGTTGCCCCCCAGGGTCAGCCGGGAAACCTTCGAGCAGGCGTGTCGAGTCGCTGCGGTGACGACAAGGCAGCCGCCATCACACGAGAGTGTGTCGATGAGAGGACATCGGGAATCGGGCCAGGACTGGCTCGACCGGGAGGCCGCTGCTCGCTGTACGGCGAGACAACGGCACAAAAAAGCTGCGCGTTATCTTGCCGAGAAGGTGCCGGTTACTGAAACCGGCCGACTACTGTCACTCGAACAAGTACCCACTGTGGGTCTCCGCTATTGATGAAAACGCGCGAAGCTTACGCCCCGATTTATGCAGAGTAAACGAAGGAACGGCGTGTGGTGGGGGAATCGCGGGGTTCTTCAGGAAGGGTTCAGGATTGCTGCGCAGATCGTTCCCACGCTCCGCGTGGGAACGATCGGAGTGAGAATCAGCTGGCGGTGGCTAGCAACAAATCCATCACTGAACGGCCATGCCCACGTGCCTTGCCATGCTCATACAAAGAACCCGCAATCTCATCCGCCCGAATCGGCAGGATCGACAACAGCGTGTCACTCAACCCGTGGCTAGCCTGGCAGAAACCCTGCATATAGATGCCGGCCTTGCAGCGCTCATCAGTGATCAGTTTGTAATTGCGATCCACCTCGAAATCACCCAGGTATTGCTCCAGCGACGCCAGCAGTTTGCGATGCATCTGCCGCTCGTAACCGGTGGCCAGTACCACGGCGTCGTAATGACGAACCGTGACTTCGCCGGTGGCATTGTTGCGCACCGCCAGTTCGATGCCGTTTTCAGTGGTCGTGGCTTTTTCGATGGTGGTCAGGGTGCGGAACGCATGGCGCGCGATTCCCGAGACTTTCTGGCGATAGAAGATGCCGTAGATGCGTTCGATCAGGTCGATGTCCACCACCGAATAGTTGGTGTTGTGGTACTCGTTGACCAGGCGTTCGCGCTCGCTGCTCGCCTGCTGGAACACCAGATCAGTGAACTCCGGCGAGAACACTTCGTTGACGAACGGGCTGTCGTCCGCCGGTTTCAGCGCCGAACCGCGCAGGATCATGTCGACTTGGACCGACGGGAAGCTGTCGTTCAAGTCGATGAAGGCTTCCGCTGCGCTCTGCCCGCCGCCGATGATGGCGATACTCATCGGCTGATTGTTCACGCACGGTTGCCTGGCCATTTGCGCCAGATACTGCGAGTGGTGGAACACGCGGCTGTCATCCTTGAGCGACTTGAACGCCTGCGGAATACGCGGCGTACCGCCGGCACTGACCACCACTGAACGGGTGGTCCGCACGTGTTGCTGACCATGGGCATCGCGCGAAATCACCCGCAACGCTTCGACTTGCTGGCTGTGCAGCACCGGCTCGATGGCCAGTACTTCTTCGCCATAACGGCTCTGCGTTTCAAACTGCGCGGCGACCCAGCGCAGGTAGTCGTTGTACTCCATGCGGCACGGATAGAAGGTGCCGAGGTTGATGAAATCCACCAGACGACCGTGATGCTTGAGGTAGTTGACGAAGGAATACGGGCTGGTCGGATTGCGCAGTGTCACCAGGTCCTTGAGGAATGAGATCTGCAATTCGCTCTGGGTCACCAGGGTGTTGCCGTGCCAGCGGTAGTCCGCCTGCTTGTCGAGAAACAGAACATCCAGCTCGCCCTGGCTCGGCCCGCGTTCTTGCAGAGCGATGGCCAGCGCCAGGTTCGAAGGGCCGAAACCGACGCCGATCAGGTCGTGAACGATGGGCGATGCAATTGCCTGTGTCATTTCCAGTGTCCTCTGGATGAACCCCCGTGCAGCGGGGAGTAAGCCTAAGTGACCTGACCGGCCTTGGGCGGGTCAGCAGGTCGTCTGTTGAGTAGGAACGAGGACAGTGAAATAAAATTTAAAGGGAAAGGATCAATGGGCGTCCCACTGGCGCATCCGTACCCGGCAATGCTTCATCGCATTGACGATGTGCTTTTCCACCAGGGCCCGCGAAATGCCCAAGCGTTCGGCGATCTCCGGGTGGGACAGCCCCTCGATCTTGCGCAGCAGAAAACTGTCGCGACACAGCGGTGACAATTCCGCCAAGGCACGCTGGAGCATTTGCAGGCGCTGGCCGTGATCGAGGCAGTTGTGCGGGGATGGCGTGAAGTAGCGTTCTTCGGTGTCGAGCACTTCCAGCGACTCGACCTGACGCAAGGCATTGCGTCGATGATCGTCGATCACCAGATTGAGTGCAGTGCGATAAAGAAACGCCCGGGGCTGTTCGATGGGCGTGTCGCTGGAACGCTCCAGGACCCGCACATACGCGTCATGCACCACATCTTCGGCCACCTGGCGGTTGCCTAGCTTGGCGTTCAGGAAACACACCAGCTCGCGATAGTAGTTTTCCAACATGACTCCCGGCCGCACGGATGCGGTTTCTGTCCTTGAGCCCCCTCGTCGACTGCCGAAATAGGCAGTGGCACGATAGTGGCAGTTCGAGATGCGTAATTTATAGTAATTCTCATGTAGATTTAAAGTATTGCTTTGTCTTGCCCGATAAATAGTCTTGATCTACAGGTGTAACCCTATGTGTCCACACCTAAATTCCCCACCCCATTCCTCGTTTACAGGACAGCTCCCCGTCTCTGTCGACTCCCCGACAGCGTTCGGCTGTCGCCGTTGTCTGCGCGCAGGTTGAACGACGGGCCGATATCCATTGGCCGGAACCCTGCATGAAACGTCCCCGACACACCCGACGCGCCCTGCTTGTAGCACTTAGCCTGATCCCCGTTATCGCCATCGCCGCCTGGCAGGTCATCCCGCCCGGCCGCGATAAATTCGCCACCGTGCCCGTCAGCCGTGGCGATATTGAAAGCAGCGTCACGGCGTTGGGCACGCTGCAACCCCGGCGTTATGTCGACGTCGGCGCACAGGCCTCCGGTCAGATCCACAAGATCCATGTGGAGGTCGGCGACGTAGTCAAGGAAGGACAGCTGCTGGTGGAAATCGACCCGTCCACACAACAGGCCAAACTCGACGCCGGGCGTTTCTCGATCGAAAACCTCAAGGCGCAGCTCCAGGAGCAACGGGCTCTGCACGAACTCGCCCGGCAGAAATTCCAGCGCCAACAAAACCTCAAGGCCGGCGGTGCCACCCGTGAAGAAGACGTGCAAACCGCTCAGGCCGAATTACGTGCCACCCAAGCCCGCATCGACATGTTCCAGGCACAGATCCGTCAGGCCGAAGCCAGCCTGCGCAGCGATCAGGCCGAACTGGGCTACACCCGCATTTACGCACCGATGTCTGGCACCGTGGTCGCCCTCGACGCCCGCGAAGGCCAGACCCTCAATGCCCAGCAGCAGACACCACTGATTTTGCGTATCGCCAAACTGTCGCCCATGACCGTTTGGGCCGAAGTCTCGGAAGCCGACATCGGCCACGTCAAACCCGGCATGAATGCCTGGTTCACCACCTTAAGCGGTGGCAATCGTCGTTGGAGCAGCACCGTGCGGCAGATCCTGCCCGTACCACCCAAACCGCTGGACCAGACCAGTCAGGGTGGTGGCAGCCCCGCCAGTTCGAGCAAAAGCGGCAGCGCGCGCGTGGTGCTGTACACCGTGTTGCTCGACGTCGATAACGCCGACAACGCGCTGATGGCAGAAATGACGACGCAGGTGTTTTTCGTGTCCGACCAGGCCAAAGATGTCCTCACCGCGCCCATTGCGGCGTTGCAAGGTGGCGCTGAACCGGGCAACCAGACCGCGCACGTCGTGGCCGAAAACGGCAACATCGAGCAACGCCAGGTGCGCACCGGAATCAGTGATCGCCTGCGGGTGCAGATCCTCGAAGGCTTGCGCGAAGGCGATCACCTGCTGATCGGCCCGGCCGAAGGGAGCGGCGGTTGAATGCAGACGCCTCTGATCGACCTGCAAGACATCCGTAAAGCCTACGGTGGCGGCGATTCACCCGAAGTACATGTGCTGCGCGGCATCGACCTGTCGATCCATGCCGGGGAGTTCGTGGCGATTGTCGGCGCCTCCGGGTCCGGCAAGTCGACGCTGATGAACATCCTCGGCTGCCTCGACCGTCCGACGTCGGGTGAATACCGCTTCGCCGGGCAAAACGTCGCCGGGCTCGACAGTGATGAACTGGCCTGGCTGCGCCGCGAAGCCTTTGGTTTTGTGTTTCAGGGGTATCACCTGATTCCGTCCGGCTCGGCTCAGGAAAACGTCGAGATGCCGGCCATCTATGCAGGCACCCCGGCCGCTGAACGCCATGCCCGCGCCGCCGCCCTGCTCGACCGCCTGGGCCTGGCCTCGCGCACCGGCAACCGTCCGCATCAACTCTCCGGTGGCCAGCAACAACGGGTGTCCATCGCCCGCGCCTTGATGAATGGCGGCCACATCATTCTCGCCGACGAACCCACGGGCGCCCTCGACAGCCACAGCGGTGCCGAGGTCATGACGCTGCTCGATGAACTGGCGAGCCAGGGTCATGTGGTGATCCTGATCACCCACGACCGTGAAGTCGCGGCCCGGGCGAAACGCATCATCGAAATTCGCGACGGCCTGATCATCAGCGACAGCGCCCGTGACAATCCCGACGTCCAGGCTTCAGCCAACCCCGGCGCGCTGCAAGCCGTCGACCTGCGCAAGCGCCTGAGCGAAGGCGCCGAGGCCACCGGTGCGTGGAAAGGCGAACTGATAGACGCAGTGCAGGCAGCCTGGCGGGTGATGTGGATCAACCGCTTCCGCACGGCGCTGACGCTACTCGGGATCATCATCGGCGTGGCGTCGGTGGTGGTGATGCTCGCCGTCGGCGAAGGCAGCAAGCGCCAGGTCATGGCGCAGATGGGCGCCTTCGGTTCGAACATCATTTACCTCAGCGGCTTGGCGCCGAACCCGCGTACCGCACCGGGCATCGTCACCCTCGATGACGTCGCGGCGGTGGCCAGTTTGCCGCAAGTGATGCGGATCATGCCGGTCAACGGCCAGGAAGCCGGGGTGCGCTTCGGCAACCTCGACCACTTGAGTTACGTCGGTGGCAACGACACCAACTTCCCGGCGATTTTCAACTGGCCGGTGGTCGAAGGCAGCTACTTCACCGAGGCCGATGAGCGAAACGCCGCAGCGGTCGCGGTGATCGGCCACAAGGTGCGGACCAAATTGCTCAAGGATGTCGCCAACCCGATTGGCCAATACATCCTGATCGAAAACGTGCCGTTTCAGGTGGTCGGCGTCCTCGCGGAAAAAGGCGCCAGCTCCGGCGACTCGGACAGCGACGACCGCATTGCCATCCCCTACTCCGCCGCCAGCGTCCGGTTGTTCGGTACCCATAATCCCGAATACGTAGCCATCGCCGCCGCCGATGCGCGCAAGGTCAAAGAGACCGAAAAAGCCATAGAGCAACTGATGCTGCGCCTGCACAACGGCAAGAAGGATTTCGAGCTGACCAACAACGCCGCAATGATCCAGGCCGAAGCGCGCACGCAAAACACCCTGTCGCTCATGCTCGGCTCGATTGCCGCGATTTCGTTGCTGGTGGGCGGTATCGGCGTGATGAACATCATGCTGATGACCGTGCGCGAACGCACCCGCGAGATCGGTATTCGCATGGCCACCGGGGCTCGGCAGCGCGACATCCTGCGGCAGTTTCTCACCGAGGCGGTGATGCTCTCGGTGGTCGGCGGCCTGGCCGGGATTGCCTTGGCACTGATCGTCGGTGGTGTGTTGATTCTCAGCGAAGTTGCCGTCGCGTTTTCTTTGATAGCGGTACTCGGCGCCTTCGGCTGCGCGCTGGTCACCGGTGTTGTCTTCGGCTTCATGCCGGCCCGCAAAGCTGCCCGACTCGACCCGGTCACGGCCCTTACCAGTGAATGATCTTTCCATGAAGCCGTCACTCAGTCTGTTGACTCTCTGCCTGTTGCTCGGTGCTTGCGCCAGCCCCGCCCAGCGCCCGGACGGCGGCCTCCAGCCGCCAGCCGACTGGCAATCACCGCACAATCAAGGCACCACCCGCAGCAACCAGCAATGGTGGACGCAGTTCGGTAGTCCCCAGCTGGAACAACTGATCGAACAGGCGCGTGTCGGCAGTTTCGATCTGGCCGCCGCCATCGCCAGGGTACGTCAGGCGCAGGCGGAAACGGTGGTGGCCGGTGGTTCGCAGCTGCCGGAGGTCACAGCGGGGTTGAATACCAACCGGCAAAAACTGCTGCGTGGCAATGGCTATAGCCAACTCGATGCCGACAGCGATAACAGCGCCGTGGATTACTTCAACGCCAACCTCAGCGCCAGCTACGAAATCGATTTCTGGGGCGGCCAGCGCGCCTCCCGCGACAGCGCACAGTTTGCGTTGCAGGCCAGCCAATTCGATCAAGCCACGGTGGAATTGACGCTACTCAGCAGCGTTGCCAGCGGCTATGCACAAACCCTGTCGCTGCGCGAACAGAGCCGCATCGCCGAACTGAACCTGGCGAACGCGCAGAGTGTTTTGAAACGGGTGCAGACGCGGTTTGATTCAGGCTCGGCGACTGCGCTTGAACTGGCGCAGCAAAAAAGCCTGGTCGCGGCGCAACAACGGCAATTGCCGCTGGTGCAGCAACAGGCTCAGGACGCTTCGATCAGCCTGGCGGCCCTGCTCGGCCGCCCGGTGCAGCAATTGCCGTTGAGCCTGGAACATTTCGATCAACTGTCATGGCCGACCATCGACGCTGGCGTGCCCAGTGAACTGATCAGACGCCGTCCGGACATTGCCCGTGCCGAAGCGCAACTGGCGGCGGCACAGGCGAATGTCACCGTGGCCCGCGCCGCGATGCTGCCGACCGTGACCTTGAGCGCTGAAATCGGCTCGGGGGCTGACCGCGCCGCCGATATGTTGCGCAACCCGTTTTACAACCTGACCGCAGGCCTGGTCACACCGATCTTCAACAATGGTCGCCTCGGCGCCGAGCGCGACAAGGCCACGGCCCGCCAGGAAGAGCTGCTGGAGACGTATCGCAGTGCGATCATCAACGGTTTTGCCGACGTCGAAAAAGCGCTGAACAGCATTCGTGGGCTGGATGAACAGCGACAGTGGCAAGGTGAAGAGCTGAAGCAGGCTCAAACCGCATTCGATATCGCTCAGAGCCGCTACCAGGCCGGGGCCGAGGATTTGCTGACGGTGCTGGAGACGCAACGCACCTTGTATGCAGCGCAGGATCTGAATGTGCAGCTGCGGTTGTCGCGGTTGCAGGCGAGTATTGCGCTGTACAAGGCGTTGGGTGGGGGGTGGCAGGTTTTGTGATTTGTGTCGCCAATGAGTCCGCCATCGCGGGCAAGCCCGGCTCCCACAGGGTTTTAGGTGTGCCGCATGATTTCGGTACGACATAAAACCCTATGGGAGCCGGGCTTGCCCCGGGCGGCGTTCCGACGATTGAACGATAACGCGGTTTAACTGGTAATCGGCTTAGCCTTCAAATGCCGCGCATACCAAGGCCGCTGCGGCACCTTGCGGAACAAGTCCACCAATTTCTTCTCATCCTCACCAAACGTTATCCGCAGAGCCAGCTTCATGGTTTCGGGGTCCATCTCCACCGACTTGCCCGCCTGCAACCCCGGCGTTGTGCTGCAACCATGGGTGCTCGGCCCCAACCACGGATCAGCGACCTCCACCCAACGCCCCGGCGCAAACCATGGCACGCCGTTAACCTCCAGCCGACTCACCTCCCCCGGATGAAAGCGTTCATGCGCGCGAAACCAGTCTTCCAGTCGATCATCGACCCAGCCATGGAAATACCAGAATACCGGGTTCACATGGGACGAAAACGGATCGCCGAGGAAGTCGTTTTCCGGCGCAAACCAGCGTGCGGAGAAGTCCGCCGGATCCCGGGCAAACGGCACCGGCTGACCGTTGGAGGGATCGCGTGGCACCGAGGCCCAGCGCATGTGCAACCAGTCGTGCAAACCCAACTCAACCTCTGAGCCGAACTGGCCCAAGGTCAGCTTCGACAGATAACGCGGGTCGCGGTAGCGCGATTCCCAGACCTGAAAATTACTGTGATACGTCTCGGTGGTTTTGATGTCGCTGACCCATTGCGAGTATTCGGCATCGTCGTCGGCCAGCCAGGTCGGCGGCAGCGCGGTGCCGTCGTGGTTGTCGCAGTATTGGGCGAAGCCGATTCGATCACGGGCCAGTTCCGGTTGCGGCAACGGGAAGTGTGGCCATGACGGCAAGTCCTGCATCGACCGCGCCGTGCCAAGCATGTGCCGATGCATGAAAAAAAAGTCCACGCCCGAGCCGTTTCGATCCTTGCGCGCACCACGGGCATCGCGCTCCTTGTCGCGCGGGCCAGGCTGCCAGCCGAGGCCGCGCAAGGCATTGCGTTTGTCTTCGGCCAAGGTGTGCCATTTGTCCCGTGAGGCATGCCAGAGCTGGTGAAACAGCCGGTGCTCGGGGGAAATCAGCCAGGCCAGCAGCGGTGCATTGAGCCCGGTGCGCTCGCGGGCTTCGGGGAAAACCCGTTTGACGGCGATGAAGCGATTGTCCTGCGCGGTCATCATCAGCGGGCGATCGAGGTTCAACACCCGACCACTGAGCGTGCCGCTGCCGGCATTGCCGAAGCCGGCCCAGACTTCGTCCAGCGCCATGCTGAATTCGTAATCGGGGGTGCCCTGCGCCGCATTGGCACTGACCAACCGCCAGCTCAATTGCGCCGCCTTGGCATCGGCCAGGTCGCCAAGCACCCGGTAGCGCGGTGTTTCGCTGGAACGCAATCGCTCGGCCGTGTCGAGGAACCCGATCAGGCCGCGCCCTTTGTGGCCAACGTCAAGAAACACCTCCAGACCTTCGCGAGGCAAACCTTCAATCCCGGCGTCACGTCCTTCAAAACGAATCTGCCAGATGCCGCGCAGCGTGTCCGCCAAACGTTGTCCGGTGACATCCGCCACATCAAAAGAAGCTTCACCGGGGGTAATCGTCGGATCCGCTTTCGTCCGTTCACGATGCCCATAAAAAGCCGCAGGCACCGCAACGCCGGTCAGCGCCAGGCCTGCCATGAACCCTCGTCGAGAAATCGTCATTGCCCTACCTGTGTCAGCCATGAAGCAGGCTTTATCCAAGCTAGAACGTTCGTCCCCTCCGAAAATTTAAACGCTTCGCTGGCAAGCCAGCGCCTACATTGCACCGCGTTCCCCTGTAGGAGCGGGCTTGCCCGCGAAGAGGCCATCAGCCCCACTAAATTTCTACCTCAATGACTCGTTCCTCCCAGATAGCAAAGCCCCCACGCCCGCACCGGGGCAACGAACCCGACTGAGATGAACATGACAAACCCACGTTCGAAAAAGGCGCTTTACCTCGGCCTGTCACTCGCGCTGGCGATCAGCGCAGGTGCCGGCTATGCGGTCTGGGATTACGGGTTCAAGGACAACCCCGGTTACCCGGTCAAGGTGATGCAACAGGCCGATGAGCTGCAAACGCGCATCCTCTCCTTCGACAGCCACGTCACTGTGCCGCTGGACTTCGGCACCGCCGGCAATGAAGCCGACAAGGACGGCAGCGGCCAGTTCGACCTGGTCAAGACCGGGCGCGGACGCCTGTCCGGCGCCGCCCTGACCATCTTCGGCTGGCCGGAAATCTGGAACGGCGCCAACGCCCCGCACCGCCCTACCGAAGGCTTTGTCGACGAAGCCCGGTTCGAACAGGAAACCCGCTACAAAATCATCAGCGCCATGGTCCGCGACTTTCCCAATCAAGTCGCCATCGCCTACACCCCGGACGATTTCCGCCGTTTACACGGCGAAGGCAAGTTCGCAGTGTTCATGAGCATGCTCAACGCCTACCCGCTGGGCAACGACCTGAACGCGCTGGACACATGGGCCGCTCGCGGCATGCGCATGTTCGGCTTCAGCTACGTGGGCAACAACGCCTGGGCTGACTCATCGCGGCCGCTGCCGTTCTTCAATGATTCGCGCGATGCCCTCGGCGGTTTGTCGGACATTGGCAAACAGGCGGTGCATCGCCTGAATGACCTCGGCGTGATCATTGATGTCTCGCAGATGTCGACCAGGGCCCTGGAGCAAGTCGCGCAACTGAGCCGCACGCCGATGGTCGCCTCGCACTCGGCGCCACGTGCGCTGGTGGACATCCCGCGAAACCTCAGCGACCAGGAAATGCAGCTGATCAAAAACAGCGGCGGCGTGGTGCAAATTGTCGGCTTCCCGACCTACATCCGCCCCTTGAGCCAAACCACCCAGGACAAACTCAACGCCCTGCGCGCCCGCTTCGACCTGCAACCGTTGCAAGGCCTGGAAATGGCGCTGATGCCCGGCGACCCGGTGATCACCGTCTGGTCCGAGCAACGCTTCGGCGAGTACGCCAGCCAGCTCTACGCGATTGTCGATGAAGAACCGAAAGCCACGCTCAAGGACTACGGCGACGCGATTGATTACGCCGTGAAGAAAATCGGCATCGATCACGTCGGCATCAGCTCCGATTTCAACGACGGCGGCGGCCTCGAGGGCTGGAAGGATGTCAGCGAAGCCCGCAACGTCACGGCCGAGCTGATCAGTCGCGGCTACAGCGAGGCCGATATCGCCAAGCTGTGGGGCGGCAATTTCCTGCGGGTCTGGGACCAGGTGCAGAAGTCCTCCCGGCCTGTGGCGAAAAACTGAATCCCCTTTGCAAAAGCGAACCTTGTTGATGACCAACCGTCGTTCATTCCTCAAGCAGGCCGGGATTCTCGCGGCCGGCCTGCCCCTAGGCAGCGCTGTGATGTTGCCGGCACGGGCTGCCACTGCGCAGCCGCTGCCCAAGGACAAGTGGGCGCAACTGCGCCAACTGTTCGATCAGGATCCGGACTATTTGCACTTCGCCAACTTTCTGGTGACTTCACACCCACGACCGGTGCGCGAGGCCATCGAACGGCACCGCGTCAACCTCGACCGCAACCCCGGTCGGGCGATGGACTGGGACTTGGGCGAAACGGAAAAACGTGAGCAGGAAGTACGTGTCTGGGCCGGGCGTTACCTCAAGGCCAAACCTGAACAAATCGCCCTCACCGGCAGCACCACCGAGGGTCTGTCGCTGATCTACGGCGGCATTCATGTGCGCCCGGATCAGGAAATCCTCACCACCGAGCATGAACACTACGCCACGAACTACGCCCTCGATTACCGCCAGCAAAAGGACGGGGTCAAGGTGCGCAAGCTCAAGCTGTTCGAGAACAGCCGCGACATTTCCGTTGATGAAGTGCTCGGTTCGATCAGCAAAGGCATCCGCCCGCAAACCCGCGTGCTGGGCATGACCTGGGTGCAATCCGGCAGCGGCGTGAAACTGCCGATTGGCGAGATCGGCAAACTGGTGGAAGAACAGAACTGCAATCGCGAGGCAAAAGACCGAATTTTGTATGTGGTCGATGGCGTGCACGGTTTTGGCGTCGAGGACCTCGATTTTCCCGACATGCACTGCGATTTCTTCATCGCCGGCACCCACAAATGGATGTTCGGCCCGCGCGGCACCGGCATCATTTGCGCCCGATCCGCCGAACTCAAGGACGTCACGCCGACGATTCCGACGTTCTCCGAAGCCACCACCTTCTCAACCATCATGACCCCCGGCGGTTATCACAGTTTCGAACATCGCTGGGCGCTGGACGAGGCGTTCAAGCTGCACATGGAACTGGGCAAGGCCGAGGTGCAGGCACGCATTCATGCGCTCAATACCTATGCGAAAAGCCGCCTGCTGGAGCATCCGCAGATCGAACTGGTCACGCCAAAGAGCCCGGACCTGTCCGCCGGCTTCACCTTCTTCCGGATCAAGGACCGCGAGTGCGAAAAAGTCGCTGCCCAATTGATGGAAAACCGCGTGGTCTGCGACGCGGTGGAGCGCGATGTCGGCCCGGTGATTCGTATTGCGCCTGGCTTGCTCAACACTGAAGACCATATTGACCGTTTCATGACCCTCCTGAACAAGACCGCATGACGCCATGACGCCCCCCTGTAGGAGTGAGCCTGCTCGCGATGAGGCAAGCACATTCAACATTGATGGTGACTGACTCACCGCTATCGCGAGCAGGCTCACTCCTACATTGGACCAGGCGTAACACCCGTTTTTTATATCGAGATCACTCATGAACCGAGATCAATTGACCCTACCGCTCAAGGCCCTGGCCCTGACCGCGCTCATGGTCGGAGCCGCCCAGGCCGCCACCGCGCCGCAACCCGGCAAAGTATTCAAAGACTGCCGCGACTGCCCGGAAATGGTGGTGCTGCCCGCCGGCACTTTCGCCATGGGCACACCGGACGATGAAGTCGGCCGCGAGCCCGACGAAGGTCCGATGCACGACGTGACCTTCGCCAAGCCGTTCGCCATGAGCCGCTTCCAGATCACCGCCGGCGAGTGGGACAGCTACGTGCGCGAGAGCGGCGTGATCATTGCCAACGGCGATACCCGGCCGGGCCGCGAATGCATCGCCAGCAAGCCGCGTTATCCGCAGACGCCGCGCCAGCCAGCGGTGTGCATGAACTTCGATGACGTCAAAAATTACGTCGCGTGGCTGTCGAAAAAAACCGGGCAGACCTACCACATGGTCAGCGAAGCCCAGCGCGAGTACGCCGCGCGCGGTGGAACAAAAGGCCCGTTCCCCTTCCCGTTCGATGAAGGCAAGGCTTACAGCATTGCCAGGCACGCCAACACCTATGGCCCGGCGGACGGTTACAGCTACAGCTCGCCGGTGGGCAGCTACCCGCCCAATGCGTTCGGTATGTACGACATGCATGGCAACGTTTACGAATGGGTCGCAGACTGCGAACACCCGAACTACATCGGTGCCCCCACCGATGGCAGCGCGTGGTTGGAACCCAACTGTGAAGCCGTGCGCATTCGCGGTAACGATTGGGGTGAAGCCCCGGTGTTTTCGCGCTCCGGCAACCGCAATAGCCAGTACCCGCAAGAGCGCGGCGACTGGATAGGTTTGCGCGTTGTGCGTGACCTGTAGGAGCGGAGCTTGCTCGCGATAGCGGACTAACAGTCAACACTTCTATCGACTGGAAGGTAGCCATCGCGAGCAAGCTCGGCTCCTACAGGGTTGTGTGTGTGGTCGCCGCCAGTCGGCACCCGGCTAAATTAAGCCTTCGATCAGACGTTCTACTGGGTATCTGCCTTACGACCCAAGGAACTGTCTCCCATGCCCCAGCCAACCCGTGGCGCCCTCGGCGAATTGTTCGCCCTGTTGAAACCCTTTCGGCTGATCGTCGCCGCGTCCATTTTCCTGGGCATGGTCGGCGGCCTGAGCGTCACGGTCTTGCTGGCAACCATCAACAACGCCCTGCATTCGGACACCGGCCTGACCCAAGGCGTCGTCGCGCTGTTCGCCGGCTTGTGCTTGCTGGCGCTGCTGAGTTCGATCTGCTCGGACATTGGCACCAACTACGTCGGCCAGCACATCATTGCCCAGCTGCGTAAACAGCTGGGCGAAAAAGTCCTGTCGGCGCCCATCGAACAGATCGAGCGCTACCGCAGCCATCGGCTGATTCCGGTGTTGACCCACGACGTTGATACCATCAGCGACTTCGCCTTCGCCTTTGCCCCGCTGGCGATTTCCGTAACCGTGACCTTGGGTTGCATGGGCTATCTGGCCATTCTGTCGTGGCCAATGTTCATGATCATGGTGGCGGCGATTCTGATTGGCACGGCGATTCAGGCCTACGCCCAGAGCAAAGGCGTGCAGGGTTTCATGGCCGCTCGCGAGGCCGAAGACGAACTGCAAAAACACTACAACGCGATTGCCGAAGGTGCCAAGGAACTGCGCATTCATCGCCCGCGTCGCCAGCGCATGTTTGTCTCGGGCATCAAGGCCACCGCCGAATTCATCTGCAACACTCAGGTGCGTTCGATCAACACCTTCGTGATCGCCAAAACCTTTGGCTCGATGTTGTTCTTCGTGGTGATCGGCCTGGCGCTGGCCCTGCAGACCTTCTGGCCGAGTGCCGATAAAACCGTGATGAGCGGCTTTGTGCTGGTGCTGCTGTACATGAAAGGCCCGCTGGAACACTTGATCAGCACCCTGCCCATCGTCAGCCGCGCGCAGATTGCATTCCGCCGCATTGCCGAGTTGTCCGAGCAGTTTTCCACCCCCGAACCGCATCTGCTGCTGAGCGATCAGGGCCCGGTCAAACAAGCGGTGCACGAGCTGAAACTGGCCGATGTGCGTTTCGCTTTCCCTCCCGCCGTAGGTGCGGCGCCGTTCCAGCTCGGGCCGGTGAACCTGACGATCAAGCAAGGCGACATCACCTTTATCGTCGGCGAGAACGGTTGCGGCAAGACCACGCTGATCAAGTTGCTGCTGGGTTTGTACACGCCGCAGCAGGGCGAAATCCGCGTCAATGGCGAGACCATCGACGCACACAATCGAGATGACTATCGCCAGTTGTTCACCACGATATTCGCCGACTACTACCTGTTCGATGACGTGGTTCAGGGCGACACGCACATCCCCGAAGACGCGAACAAATACCTGCAACGGCTGGAGATCGCGCACAAGGTCAGCGTCAAGGACGGCAGTTTCACCACCACCGCCCTGTCCACCGGCCAGCGCAAGCGCCTGGCGCTGGTCAACGCGTGGCTGGAGGAGCGTCCGGTGCTGGTGTTCGATGAATGGGCCGCCGATCAAGACCCGACCTTCCGCCGGATTTTCTACACCGAGCTGCTGCCGGACCTCAAACGCCTGGGCAAGACCATCATCGTGATTTCCCATGATGACCGCTATTTCGATGTCGCCGATCAACTGGTGCGCATGGAAAGCGGCCGGGTAGTCACCGAACTGACCCCTGCCTGAATAAACACCTCTGTAGGAGCACGGCTTGCCGGCGATGGCAATTCTGAGGACGCCATCGCCGGCAATCCGTGCTCCTACAAGAACGGCCGTTCCCACCTGTTCCACTCTTTTGAAATTTATTTCCCAGGTTTCTTTCCGGTTTTGCCTCCACGCCCCGTCTTAATAATCATTCTTATTAACAACAACTCCGCACAACATTTTTCAGGAGCTCAGGTAAGTAATGCGACTTCTACCACGCCGCACACCTCTCGCGTTGGCCGTACAGCGCCCGTCTTTGCATCGCACCCTGTTCACCAGCGTAATGCTGACCGCCACCTTGCTGGGGAGCTCGATGGCCAATGCTGCACCTGTGAAAGTGAATGTTGCCGTCCAGCCGCTTTCCAACGCGCTGACCGAACTGGGCATGCAGACCAACCTGCAAATCCTTTACAGCCCGGATCAGGTGGCGGGCATCAAGTCGCGCGCGGTATCCGGCTCACTGGAACCGAGCGACGCCCTGAAGGCGCTGTTGCAAGGCACTGGCATTTCGTTCCAGATCAATGGCAACACCGTGACCCTGGTGTCTGGCGGCGGTTCGGGCCTGCAACTGGGCGCGACCACCATTTCCGGGCAAGCCTTGGGCCTGACCACGGAAGACACCGGTTCCTACACCACCGGCGCCACCACCACCGCCATCGGGCTGCCGCTGACCATTCGCGAAACGCCGCAAACGGTGACCGTGGTCACACGTCAAATGATGGACGACCGTGGTGTACAAAGCGTTGCCGACGCGTTGCGCAACACGCCGGGTGTCACAACGCAGAAGTACGACAGTGACCGCACCGAGTTTTCCGCCCGTGGTTTTGCCATCACCAACTTTCAGTACGACGGCGTCAACATTCCCTACGACGGCGTTTACGGTGAAAACCCGAACAACGGCGACGACGCAGCCAGCCTCGACCACATCGAAGTCGTCAAGGGCGCTACCGGCCTGATGACGGGCGCAGGCGATCCGTCCGCCACGGTCAACCTGATCCGCAAGAAGCCGACCAAGGACTTCAAGGCCTCGGTCAGCGCCACTGCCGGCTCCTGGGACAACTACCGCACCGAAGGCGACATCTCTGGTTCACTGACCGACTCTGGAAATGTGCGGGGGCGCTTTGTCGGCGCCTACCAGGACAAAGATTCGTACATGGACCATTACAGCCAGAAAAAAGACATCTACTACGGCATCCTCCAAGCCGATCTGACGGACGACACCTTGCTGACGTTCGGCGTCGACAAGTCCAGCGTCACCCCGCGTGGCAGCTCCTGGACCGGTAACGCACCGTACTTCACCGATGGCAGCCGTACCGACTTCTCGCGCAGTTTCAACCCGGGTGCCGACTGGAGCCGTCGTGATTTCGACAGCGTCACCTATTTCGCGTCGCTGGAACAAGCGCTGGCCAATGACTGGAAATTCAAGGCCAGCTTCGACCAGAAGACCACTGATCACGATACCCAACTCGCCTCGGCCAGCGGTGGCTCCGCTGACCCTGTTACCGGTGAGGGCAATTTCCTGTACTGGGGTCGCTGGGAAGGTCATCGCGTACAGAACTCCGGGGACGTAAACATCTCAGGGCCGTTTTCCCTGGGCGGGCGCGAGCATGAACTGGTGGCCGGCTTCATGGCTGCCCACTCGCGTCAGACGGGTGCGACCTACGACTCCAGCGCTTTCGAACTGGTGCCGGGCAGCATCTTTGACTGGAACGGTAACCTGCCAAAACAGGAATTCCCGAAAAACGGCAAATACGAACGTACCCAGAGCCAGAACGGGATTTACATGGCCACGCGCCTGCGTCCGACCGACGACTTGTCGCTCATCCTCGGCGGCCGCCTGAGCACCTTCAAGTACAACGAAGACTACACCTACTATCCGGGTGCAAACCTGACCGACACCCACGCCAGCTATAAGGAACATGGTGTCGTCACGCCGTACGCCGGGGTGGTGTATGACCTGAACGATATTTACTCGGTCTATGCCAGCTACACCAAGATCTACCAGCCGCAAATTTACCAGGACATCACTGGTAAGACCCTCGACCCGGTTGAAGGCGACAGCTACGAAACCGGCATCAAGGCGGCTTATTTCGAAGGCAAACTGAACGCCAGCTTTGCCCTGTTCCAGATTGACCAGGACAACGTTGCCCAGTACGTCACCACCGACGTCAACACTGGCCGGGACGTTTATGAAGCCATCTCCGGCGCCACCACCAAGGGTGTGGAACTGGAACTGGCCGGCGAACTGGCGAAGGACTGGAACGTATCGGCCGGCTACACCTACGCCCGGACCCGCGACAAGGATGAACAACGTATTTACGGTTTCCCGCTGGCCTCCAGCAAACCGGAACACGTGGTACGTACGTTCACCACCTACCGTCTGCCCGGCGCGCTGGACCAGTTCACCATCGGTGGTGGCGTCAGCTGGCAGAGCGCGTTTTACGGCCAGAGCTTCAGCCCGAACGTGGGTAACGGCGAAGGTGGCAACACCCTGCTCAAGCAAGGCGGCTACACCCTCGTGGACCTGATGACGCGCTTTCAGTACGACGAGCACCTGAGCTTCACCGCCAATGCCAACAACGTCTTCGACAAGAAGTACATGTCGGGCCTTGGCAACTTCGGCACCACCTTCTATGGCGAGCCGCGTAATCTGCAGATCATGGCGAAGTACGATTTCTGATTCTCTGAGCTGAAATGAAAAATGCCCGCGTCGTAAGATGCGGGCATTTTTTTGGCTGGGATTTTTGTGTTGAATGTGAGTCCGCTATCGCGAGCAGGCTCGCTCCCACATTGGATTTCGGCGTTCACAAAACCCCTGAAGGAGCGAGCCTGCTCGCGATGGCAATAGTGGCCGCACCAGAAAGTCCCAATACCTGGCACAAAAAAACCGCCACCCTGATCCAGGAATGGCGGTTTTTTTCAGTTCAACTTAAACCCGAGAACGCACCCACCCCACCACTTCCGTGTGAATCCCCGCAACCTCCCCCAACAACCCCGCCATACGCATAAAGTCATGGGTCATGCCCGGTTGTTCCAGCAACGTCAGCTCATTCCCCGCTGCACGCAGCCGATCGGCATACGCCAACCCTTCGTCATGCAACGGATCATGCCCGGCCAGGTACACCAACGCCGGTGCCAAACCTGACAGATCTGCTGCCAGCAACGGCGAGCAGCGCCAGTCCGCGAGGTCCTGCGGGGCGCGCCCGTAATGCGCGTAGAACCAGTCCAGCGTTGGCGTTTCCAGCAAATACCCCTCGGCGAAATCCCGATGCGAGGCGCGTTTCGTCGTCGCATCCGTCACCGGGTACAGCAGCACTTGCGCCTTGGGTTTCAATGCCAGTTCCTCGGGCTCACGCACCGCCATGATCGACAACACCGTGGCCAGGGTCGCGCCCACGCTGTCACCGACCAGCGCCACCCGATTCGCGTCCAGCCCCCGCGCAACGCCTTCACTTGCCAGCCAGTTGGCGGCATCGCAGGCATCCTGCACCGGTGTCGGGAACCGCCACTCTGGCGCCAAACGATAATCCACCGTCAACAGCACGAAACCACCCTGCGCCACCAGTCGCCGGCACAGCGCATCATGGGAATCGAGGCTGCCGACCACATAACCGCCGCCATGGAAATACAACACCACTGGCTGCAATCCCTCGACCGCTTGCCCGTCGCGATACAGCCGCGCCGACAGGCTATGACCATCGCGCGCAGTAATCGTAAAGTTCTCGCAGGAAACGCTACCCAGCGGTACATCGAGAAACCCGGAGGACGCTTCAAAATCGATCCGCGCCTGCTGCGGCGACTGTTCATGCATCGCGCGACTTTTACCGGTCATCCGGCCGAACTCGGCGAGTTCGAGAAATGCTTCAAGTTCTGGCAATACGGCCATGGGATGAGTCCTTCACACAAAGAGATCAATAATCGAACAAGGAAAACCAGACCTGTAGGAGCATGGCTTGCCCGCGATAGCGACAGTGAGATCGCCATCGCAGGCAAGCCTGGCTCCTACAAAAGCGTTCACGCAATGGCCATGCGGCGTTCCAGCAGGTCTTCTAACTCATCCAGCAACTCGTCACCGCGCAGCAATTCGTAGTGCCCGCCCGCCAACAAACGATCTACGCCGAGGCGGCCGACCTGGGCCTCAAACACCCGGCGTTCATCGTCACGCCCGGCCACCCACCAGCGATACGCCATGGCCTGAATCGCCGGTAATTGTCGATGGGCCAGTGCCAGTTGCTTGAGGCGTGAACCGGTGGCGAAGATCTGTGTAAGCTCACCCGCGCCCAGCGCAGCATGCCCGTTGGAGCCGTACATGGCCGCCTCGATCACTGCGCAAGAACCCTCGCGCTCGTTCAAGTCAGCCGCTTTCAGGGCAATCAACGCCTGAGCCTCATCGGCCGGCAACCCGAGCACAAACCTCAGGAAGTCGCCCAAATCTTCGCGCCAGTCCCCCGTTTCTGCGGTGCCCGCCACGTAACTGTCGACCAGCCCGGCAAACGCGACCGTTTCACCCTGGGATTCCAGCTCCTGAGCGACCAATTGCGTCAACGCTCCGCCCAACGACCAGCCCAGCAAGTAATACGGCCCCTTGGCCTGCTGATGGCGAATCCGTTGCGCATAGGCTTGCGCCATGGCCAGCAACGATTCGTCCTGCCACTGCGGATCAAGCAGCATGCGACACTGCACGCCGTATACTGTGCGCCGGCCTTCCAGACGCCGCGCCAGCGGTTCGTAGTCGAACACCGTGCCGAAACCGGCGTGCAGGCAGAACAGCGCCGGCACATTGGGGATACGCGCGTTCAGTGCCAGCAACGGGTCAGGTGCCGTTGTGACTGGCTCGGCCGCCTGATAACCGCTGAGTTCTGCAATGCAGGGTTTCTGCATCAAATCCCGCAGCTTCAATTCAAAACCCGGTTGCGGCTGGCTGCGTACCCGCGAGATGACTTTCAGCACCTGCAACGAGTCGCCGCCCAGTTCGAAGAAGTTATCGTCGATGCCCACTTGCGGCACGCCCAGCACTTCTTGCCAGATCACGGTGAGCACCGTTTCCAGTGCGTTACGCGGCGCCCGGTAACCGCCGAGTGCCCATTCAGGCTCCGGCAATGCACGACGGTCGAGCTTGCCGTTGGCCGACAGCGGAAAACGCTCCAGCACCATAATCCGCGCCGGCACCATGTAATCCGGCAGTTGCGCTTGCAGTTCAGACTTCAAGCGACGATCCAGCCCGACTGCGCCGGCCGCTACCACATAACCGACCAATTGCTTGCCGGTCGGTGTGTCATGGACCACCACAGCGGCATCCTGCACACCCGCGCACTCACGCAGGCGCGCTTCGATCTCGCCCAGTTCGATACGGAAACCACGGATCTTCACTTGCTGATCCAGCCGTCCCAGGTAATCGATCAACCCACACTCGCGCTGACGTACCAGGTCGCCGGTGCGGTACATGCGGCCACCGGCGTCGAACGGGTCAGGGATGAAACGCTCGGCGCTCATGCCCGGACGTTGGTGGTATCCGCGCGCCAAACATTCACCGCCCAGATACAACTCGCCGCTGACACCCACCGGCAACGGATTGAGGTCGGCATCGAGCACATACAAACCGCGCCCGGCGACACCTCGACCAATCGGCGCATAAGCCGCATCACAGTTTTCGCTGACCTCGGCACGCCACAGCAGCGGCGTGACCACGGTTTCGGTCGGGCCATAGCCATTGACCAGACGCTGCGGACGCAAGGCGTGCTTGACCTGCTCGAAACTGGCGTCCGGCACCGCGTCGCCGCCAAAGCAATAAACCTCGACCGCCGGTGGATTGCCCAGACGCTCGGCGACTTCGGCCATCTGTTGCAAGTACGCCGGCGGGAAGCAGGCGACGGTGACGGCATGACGATGCAGCACTTCCAGGGTCTGTTCCGGGGTCCACAAACTGTCATCGCGAATCACCAGACTGCCGCCGGCCAACAGCACGCTCAGCCAGCGCTCCTGTGCGCCGTCGAACGCGAACGACATGAAATGCAGCTCACGGCTGCGTGGGGCCAGTTCATAAAGTTCGATGATCCCTCGGCAATGCCGGGCAATCGGTCCACGCTCCACCGCCACGCCTTTCGGTTGGCCGGTGGAGCCGGAGGTGTAGATCAGGTACGCCAGATGCCCCGGCAACGGGTTGGAAACCGGGCATTCAACGTTGTCGGCATCGCTCAGTTGATCGAGCAACACACGCGGCAGATTGTCGGCCACGGTCAACCGTTCGCCGAGATCACTTTCGCAGAGCAACAGGCTGGCGGCCGAATCGCTCAACATATAGGCCAGTCGCTCGACCGGATACGCCAAGTCCAAAGGCAAGTAAGCCGCACCGGCCTTGAGCACCGCGAGAAACGCGACAATCGTGCGTTCGGAGCGCGGCAACGCCACCGCCACCAAACTCTCCGGTCCAATACCGCGACCGATCAATTGCAGCGCCAGCCCATTGGCCTGTGCCTCAAGTTCAGCGTAACTGACTTGCCGATCATCACAGATCAAGGCGATTTTCTGCGGCTGCGAGCGCACATGCTGATTAAACGTGTGCAGCAAATCGGCACTGTCAGCCGACGTTTGCGGCAGACTGATACGTGATTCAGGCAAACCAATATTGCCGAGCAGCCGTGTGGCGTCTTCGGGCAATGCACGCAACAAACCTTCGAGCTGCGCACGAATCCGCTCTACTTCCACCTCACTAAAACGGTCCCGCAGAAACAGATACTCGACTTCCAGACCTTCTTCGTTGGCGCTGACCATCAAGTCCATCGGAAAGTTGGTCACCCCGCCACTGCCGACTTCGGCGAAACGCAGCTCACCTTCCTCGCCCCCTCGCAACGCACGGTCCACCGGATGGTTTTCGAACACGATGATGCTGTCGAACAAGCCCTGGCCACCCTGCCCGGCCCAGCGCTGAATGTCCGACAACGGCGTGTGCTCGTAGTCGCGGACCAGCAGGTTGTAATCCTGCAAATCGCGCAACCACTCGTCCAACGGCTGTTGCGGGTCAAGGGTCTGGATCACCGGCAAGGTATTGATAAACAGACCGAGCATGTCCTGCGCCCCGGCCAGCCCGGTCGGACGTCCCGCCACCGTGGCGCCGAACGCGACGCTGCGCTGGCCGCTGTGGCGTTGCAACAACAGCAGCCAGGCAGCTTGCACCAGCGTGTTGAGGGTCACGCGTTGACGCTTGGCGAAGGTGTGCAGTTTGCGCGTCGCTTCGGCGTCGAGGTTGCTGTACATCACGCCGTGACCTTCACCAGCGGCACCCGAGGCCTTGGCCAGAATGGTCGGCGCTTCGAGCGACGCGAGCCGCTCGCGCCAGAACCCTTCGGCCTGCGCACCGTCCTGACGTTGCAACCAGGCGATGTAGTCGGCGTAGCGACCGGCCAGGGTCGGCAAAGTGTCGTTGTGATACAGGCGCAGCATGTCGCCCAACAACCGCGAGGCGCTCCAGCCGTCCAGCAACAGGTGATGGTAGATCCAGATCATCTGGTAACGGTCATCGCCGAGGCGAACCAGGATGAAACGCATCAGCGGCGGGCAGCTCAGGTCGAAACCCTTGGCCTGTTCTGCGGCGGCCAGTTCCTTCAACGCCTGTCCGGTATCGCTGCGCTCACGCCAGTCGAGCTCTTCGATGGGCAACTCGACGTCGGCGAACACCGCTTGCAGCGGATCGGCCAAGCCATCGCGCCAGCGGAACGCCGCGCGCAGCACTTCGTGACGCTCGACCAAGGTCTGCCAGGCCGCGCGGAAACGCGGCACCTGCAAACCGTCCACCGCCACGCTCAACTGGTTGACGTAAGGGTTCAGCTCCGGTGAATCGAGGCAATGGAACAACATGCCTTGCTGCATGGGGGACAGCGGATACAGATCTTGCAGCCCCTCGCGGGCGGCAATATCGATGTGCGGCACCAGCGAGAAAGCATCGACTTTCGGCACTTCAACCAACGCCGCTTCACGGCTGCTGGCCACCGCGGCCAAGGCACGAATCGTCTGTTGTTCGAACAGTTGCTTGGGACTGAACACCAATCCGCGCTGCCCGGCACGGCTCACCGCTTGCAGCGAGATGATCGAATCACCGCCCAGTTCGAAGAAGTTCTCGGTGACGCCCACCGACTCCAGCCCCAGCAGTTCCTGCCAGATTTCTACCAGTAACGCTTCGGCCGGCGACGCGGCGGCCGCGTGATCGTGGTGCTGCCGAATGGCCTCAGGCACCGGCAGTCCTTGGCGATCAAGCTTGCCGTTCGGCGTCAGCGGCAACGCCGCCAGACACATCAAATGCGCCGGCAGCATGTGCGCTGGCAAACGGCTGCGCAGGTGAGCCGTCAGCGCTTCACGCAAATTCTGCTCATCGGCGAGCGGATCGCGCGGCACCACATAACCGACCAATTGGCGGCTGACCGGGCCTTCGCGGTCGATCACGAACGCTTCACGCACGCCCTCGTGTTCGAGCAGGCAGGCTTCGACTTCGCCAAGCTCGATACGGAACCCGCGAACCTTCACTTGCTGGTCGATCCGACCCAGGTATTCAACAACGCCATCGGCGCGGAACCGTGCGAGGTCACCGCTGCGATACAAGCGTGCGCCCGGTACGAACGGATCCGGCACGAAACGCTCAGCGGTCAGGTCCGGACGTTGATGGTAACCGCGAGCGACGCCCTCGCCGCCCAGGTATAACTCACCCGCCACACCGACCGGCAACGGCTGCAAGCCGCCGTCCAGAATATAGGCGCTGCGATTGCCCACCGGCCGGCCAATCGGCATGAATGCCGAATCGAATTCGGTATCCGGGTAGGCCAGCCAGATCAGCGGCGTGATCACTGTTTCGGTTGGGCCGTAGCCGTTGATCAGGCGCTTGGGTTGCAGCACCTGCTGGACTTCGTCGAACGCATGTTTGGCCATGCCTTCACCGCACGGGGTGTAGGAACGGATCGGCAGATCGCGCCCTGCTTCACCCATGAAGTCGGCCATCTGCAACAGGTAACTTGGGGTGAAGCAGGCGATAGTGATGCCGTGCTTTTCAATCTCGGCGCACGTGCGCTCAACACTCCACAACTCGTCATCACGCGGCATCACCGCCGAACCGAACACCAGCGGCGTCAGCCACCGCTCGTGAGCGCCATCGAAACTGATCGAGGCGAATTGCAGCTCGCGGTCGTCCGGGTTCATGCCGTACAACTCGCCAATCGCCAGGCAATGCATGGCCAGTGGACCGTGAGCGACGCTGACACCTTTCGGCCGCCCGGTGGAGCCCGAGGTGTAAATCAGGTAGGCGAGGTTTTCGCCGCAGGTCAGGTTGACCGGGTTGGTTTCAGCCATCGACTCCAGCGGCTCCCGGTCGATTTCCAGCACCGGCAGGCCTTCGGGCAACGGCAGTTTTTCCCGCAGCCACGATTGGCTGATCAACAGCGAAAGGCCGCTGTCGTCCATCAGATAGCGCAAGCGTTCGGCCGGGTACGCCGGGTCCAGTGGCACGTAAGCGCCACCGGCCTTGAGGATCGCCAGCAGGCCGATGATCATTTCCGGCGAACGCTGCATCGCCAGGCCGACCCGCACTTCCGGGCCAATGCCCAGTGCACGCAAACGATGGGCCAATTGGTTGGCGCGACGGTTGAGCTGGTCGAAGCTCAATTCGAGGTCGTTGAAGATCAACGCCGTGGCGTCCGGACGAATAACCGCCTGGGCCTCGATCAATTGATGCACGCACAGCGGGTTTTCCGTTGCGGTGAACGCGGGGTTCCACTCAATCAATTGTTGCGCGCGTTCGGGCGCGGTCAGCAACTCCAGTTCACTCAATGCTGCCTGAGGCGCGGCGACCATCGCCGTCAGCAGCGCGGCTAAATGTTCGCTCATGCGCGCAATCGCTTCGCTGCTGAAGTGGCTGCACTGGTAGCTCCAGTTCAGGCTCAACTGCCTTTCGGCGGTGGCCGCCAGGGTCAGCGGGAAGTTGGTGCGTTCATGGTTCTGCGCAATCGAGAAACTCAACCCGGCCGGTGCGCCCTGTTGCAACGCTTCGGCCACCGGGAAGTTTTCGAACACCAGCAGACTGTCGAACAACGGCTCGCCGGCACGCCCGGCCCAGCGCTGAATGTCACCCAACGCGGTGAATTCATGTTCACGCAATTCGAGGTTGTGCGCCTGCAAACGGCTCAACCACTGGCCGACACTTTCAACCGCATCCGGCGTGCTGATCACCGGTAAGGTGTTGATGAACAGCCCGAGCTGGCTTTCAGCCCCCGGCAAGTCCACCGGCCGCCCCGCCACGGTTGCGCCGAACGCCACGCTGCGCTGGCCGCTGTAGCGTTGCAACAGCAGCGCCCACGCGCCTTGCACCAAGGTGTTGAGCGTGACTTTCTGCTGACGGGTGAACTCGCTGAAGCGTTGGCTGGTGGCGACATCGAAGGTCTGGCGATGATCGGCGAACGCGGCTGTCGACGGATTTTTACTGTTGCCATGGGCCAGGCTCTGCGCCAACAGCGTCGGATTGTCGAGGCTCGCCAGTTGCTCGCGCCAGAACAGTTCATCCGCCTGCGCATCCTGCCGTTGCAGCCAGCCGATGTAGTCGGCAAAACGTCCGTTGGGCGCCTGCACTTCTTGCCCGGCATAACGCTGCAAGACTTCGCTCAGCAGCAGCGAGTTGCTCCAACCATCCAGCAGCAAGTGATGATGGGTGTAGATCAGTTGCTGACGCTCGTCGTCGAGTCGCACCAGGGTCAAGCGCATCAACGGCGCCCGGGTCGGGTCCAGTTGCAGGCGTTCCTCGTCAATCAATTGAATCAACGCTTCGGCCTGATCGCCACTGCCACGCCAGTCGAGGCAGGTCATCGGCAATTGCAGATGACGATGGACCAACTGCACCGGCGCTTCAAAACCGTCGGGGAAGTGGAAACTGCTGCGCAGGATCGGATGGGTGTCGAGCACCGCTTGCCACGCACGGCCCAGTCGTTCGGCATCGAGGCCACGAGCTTCGACGCTGAGCTGGTTCACATAGGCGCCGGACTCCGATTCATACAGGCTGTGGAACAACAGACCGGCCTGCATTGGCGACAGCGGATACAGGTCCTCGATCTGCGCCGGCGGCACCGGCAGGCCATCGAGTTGTGCCTGAGTCAGCCGCGCCAACGGGAAGTCCGCCGGGGTCACGCCACCCGCGCCATCGCTCAGGCAATGGGCGATCAGCGCCAGCAATTCATTACGAAAATCTGCAGCCAGCGCTTCGATTTCACCCTGATCGAAGCATTCGCGGCTGAAGGTCCAGTCGAGTTTCAGCTCACCGCCATACACCTGACCGTCCACCGACAGCCAGTTTGGCAACGGCGCATCCGCCGATTGCGCGGCACCGCTGGATTCGCGAGCCGGGGTGAACAGCGCGTCTTCGGCAAAGCTCTGGTCGAACTGGCCGAGGTAGTTGAAGGTGACCCGCGCTTGCGGCAGCGCAGCCAATGCCGCTTGGGTCGAAACATCGCCCATGTAGCGCAACAGGCCGTAACCCATGCCTTTACCGGGGATCTCGCGCAGCTGCTGCTTGATCGCCTTGATCGAACCCGCCAAGTCGGCGGTCGGCGTCAGGCGCACCGGGAACAAGCTGGAGAACCAGCCAACGGTGCGAGTCAGGTCGATGTCGTCAAACAGTTCTTCGCGGCCGTGACCTTCGAGTTGAATCAACGCCGAATTGTCGCCGGTCCAGCGGCTGAGGGTGCGGGCCAGTGCGGTCAGCAGCAGATCGTTGACCTGTGTGCGGTAAATCGCTGGCGCCTGTTGCAGCAGCTTCCGGGTTTGTTCGCGATCCAGACCGATGCTGACGCCTTGGCGCAAATGCCCGGCCTGGCTGGCGTGGGCATTGGCGGCTGGCAGCGAATCACTCGCCGCGCTGAGCTGCGCCTGCCACCAACTCAGTTCGTTGGCTGCGGCTTCGGAGTGTGCATAGGCGTCGAGTTTTTCGGCCCACGCCTGGAAAGCGCTGGTCTTCGGTGGCAGTTCTTGCCCAAGGCAGGCCGCCTGCAAATCTTCCAGCAACACGCGCCAGGACACACCGTCCACCGCCAAGTGGTGGATCACCAAGAGCAAACGCTGGGAGCCATCGGCCTGCGCGATCAACGCCACGCGCAGCAACGGACCGTCTTGCAGACTGAGGCTGCGTTGCGCTTCGTCGCACACCGACTCCAGCGATGCCTCGTTGGCCACGCGGGCGGTCCAGAGCATGTCGATGACATCAGCGCTGTCGGCCCCGACATACCGCGCCGACCATTGACCGTCGACCTGACTGAAGCGCAACCGCAGCGCATCGTGCTGCTTGAGCAGGCGTTGCAGCGCGGCTTGCAGGCGCGGCAGTTCGAGGGTTTCGCGCGGCGTCAGCAACACCGCCTGGTTCCAGTGCGCGCGTTGCGCAATTGGCTCATCAAAGAACCAGCGTTGGATCGGCGTAAGTGTCTGCCCCCCGTCCACCGGCCCTTGTTGCGCCAGCGGTGCGGCTTGTTCTTTGACCACAGCGGCCAGCGCTTGCAAGGTCTGCTGCTGGAACAGATCACGGGGTTGCAGGCTCAGACCGGCGCGGCGCGCGCGGCTGACCACTTGAATCGAGATGATCGAGTCGCCGCCCAGTTCGAAGAAGTTGTCCTGACGCCCGACCTGCTCGATGCCCAACACCTCTTGCCAGATCTTTGCCAGAACCTGTTCGTGTTCGCTACGCGGCGCTTCGAAGGTGCGTTGGCCGACTTGCGCGGTTGGCGCCGGCAGACGTTTGCGCTCGAGTTTGCCGTTGGGGCTGAGCGGCATTTGCTCGATCAGCACGGTCTGCGCCGGGACCATGTAATCCGGCAGGCTGGCGAGCAGATGGCTTTTCAGGGTTTCGCGCCACGCGCCTTGTTGCTCGGCGTCGACGTCCAGCAGTGCGCGATCCTGCGGCACGAGGTACGCAACCAATTGCTTGCCGCTCGGACCGGCGAGGGCCAGCACCACGGCTTCCTGCACATCGACATGCTCTTGCAGGCGCGCTTCGATTTCGCCCAATTCGATGCGCAAACCGCGAATTTTCACTTGATGATCGATACGCCCGCAGTAGTCGATGGCGCCGTCAGCGCGATAACGCGCCAGGTCGCCGGTGCGGTACAGGCGCTCGCCGCTGCCGAACGGATCGACCACGAAACGCTCGGCGGTCAGCGCGCCGCGACGGTGATACCCACGCGCCAGACCGACACCACCGAGGTACAACTCGCCCACCGCACCCTGCGGCAACGGTTGCAGTTCGCTGTCGAGGATACAGGTGCGCAGGTTGGCAATCGGGCGACCAATCGGCACGCTGTCACGGCCTTCTTCCACGCAGGTCCAGTGGGTCACGTCGATGGCCGCTTCGGTCGGGCCATAGAGGTTGTAGAGATGGGCTTGCGGCAGGCTGCGCAGGGTCTTGCGTTGCAGCTCCATCGGTAGCGCTTCACCGCTGCAAATGATGCGTGTCAGCGAGGTACAGGCCAACGACTCATCGGCAGCGATGAACGCCGAGAGCATCGACGGCACAAAGTGCAGCGTGGTGATTGCCTGTTCGACGATCAATGCAGCGAGGCGTTGTGGATCGCGATGTTCGCCCGGTGCGGCGATCACCAGCGTTGCGCCCTTCATCAGCGGCCAGAAAAACTCCCACACCGACACGTCGAAACTGAACGGCGTCTTTTGCAGCACGCGGTCTGTGGGCTGCAAGTTGTAGGCCTGCTGCATCCACTCCAGACGGTTGTGCAGCGCCACGTGGCGGTTGCCTGCGCCTTTGGGTTTGCCGGTGGAGCCGGAGGTGTAAATCACGTAGGCGAGGTTTTCTGCGACGGTGAGGTTGGGCAAGTCAGTGGCCGGCAAGTCGCTCAACCAATCAGCGCCTGTTTGCAGGCACAAGGTCCATACGTTGTCGGGCGTCGGCAATTGCGTCAGCAGATGCTCCTGGGTCAGCAACAGCGAAATGCCACTGTCCTCGATCATGTAGCTCAGGCGATCCAGCGGGTATTCCGGGTCCAGCGGCACATAAGCGCCACCGGCCTTGAGAATCGCCAGCAGGCCGACGACCATTTCAAACGAACGGTCGCAGGCAATCCCGACGATTACTTCCGGGCCGACACCCTGAGCGCGTAAATGATGGGCCAGTCGGTTGGCGCGCAGGTTCAGCTCGGCGTAACTCAGGCACTGGTTCTGGAACACCAGCGCCGTCGCCGCACCGTTTTCAGCCACACGTTCTTCGAAATGCCGCTGCACGCAGACTTCACCGGGATAATCCTGAGCGGTGGCGTTGAGGTCATCGAGGATGCGCAGATGCTCGTCGGCGTCCAGCAGCGGCAACTCGGCGAGTGGGCATTGCGGGTTCGCCAGCACGCCGGCCAACAGGTTGCGCCAATGACGGGCCAAATCCTCGATGCGTTCGGCGTCGAACAGATCCGTGGCATAGGTCAGGCTGGCGAACAACCGGTCGCCCTCTTCCTGCGTGTCCAGTTGCAGGTCGAATTGCGTGGTGGGCGCCGTGGCGTTCAGCGCTTCGACACGCAGCCCGGCGAGCAAGCCGCTGACCGCTGCCGGTTTGGCTTGCTGATGGTTGAACATCACCTGGAACAGCGGGCTGTGGCTCAGGCTGCGCTCACCTTGAAGCGCCTGCACCAGCCGTTCGAACGGCAAGTCCTGGTAATCCTGTGCGTCCAGCGACGCGGTGCGGGTCTGGTCGAGCAATTGGCTGAATGGCAGGCGTCCGTCGAGTTCGGCACGCATCACTTGGGTGTTGACGAAGAAGCCGATCAGGCCACGGGTTTGCGCGCGGTTACGGTTGGCAATCGGCACACCAACGCGCACGTCGGACTGGCCGCTATAGCGATAGAGCAACGCCTGGAAGCTGGCCAGCAACAGCATGAACGGCGTGACGCCACGCTGTTTGGCCAGGTTCATTAACCCGCTGGCCAAGTTTGCATCGAGGGCGAAATCCAAACGTGCACCCCGCTGGCTCGGTTGCGCCGGGCGTGGACGGTCGGTCGGCAATTCCAGCAGCGGTTGTTCGCTGCCCAGCGTGTTGCGCCACCAATTGAGCTGACGCTCCAGCTCCCCCGCTTCCATCCAGCGGCGTTGCCACAGGGCGTAGTCGGAATACTGAATCGGCAGCAGTTCCAGCACTGCGTTCTGCCCTTGGCAATGCGCGGCGTAGAGGCGGGAGAATTCCTCCACCAACACGCCCATCGACCAGCCATCGGTGACGATGTGGTGCAGCGTCAGCAACAGCACATGATCTTCGGCGTCCAGTTGCAACAGGCTGACCCGCAGCAGTGGGCCATGTTGCAAATCGAACGGGCGGGCTATGTCCTGTTCGACGCTTTTGATCGCTAGATCGAGGCGATTTTCCTGTGGTTCGCCGCGCATATCGATTTTCTCAATCGGCAGCGAGGTGAACTCGGCCAACGTCTGAACGACTTGACCGTCATCCTCGACAAACCGGCTGCGCAGACTCTGATGCCGCTCCAGTAACACGTCAAAACTCTGCTGCAACGCCGCGACATTCAACGGCCCGTGCAAGCGCAACGCCGCCGGAATGTTGTACGCAGAGCTTTGCGGATCAAGCTGCCAGAGGACCCATTGGCGCTGCTGCGCATACGACAGTTCGAAGCTCGATTGCGTCTCGGCAGCCGGCGGAATCGGCAGTTGGCCGAAGCTCACGCCCTGCTCTTGCATGCGTGTCAGAAACTCGCGGCGCTTGTCGGCGGGCAGGCCGGCGAAACGGCTGGCGATACGCTGGGCGGTGGTGTGTTCCATCAGTTGATCTCCATCTCGTCGAGAAGCGACTCAAGCGCATCAAGACGTGCATCGTTGTCAGCCGGAGCGTGTTGCCCGGCCATGGCGGCATAAGCCTGCAGGTCGGTGGATTCGAACAGTGCACGCAGCGGCAGCTCGATGCCCAGTTCCAGTTCCACGCGGGCACTGGCCTGGGCGGCGAGCAACGAATGCCCGCCCAATTCAAAGAAGTTGTCGCGCCGGCCGATCTGCGCCACGCCCAGCACCTCGGCCCAGATCGCCGACAGTTGCTGTTCGAGATCGCCTTCGGGGGCTTCGAATGGACGCTGCCAGTCCTCGGCATCCGGCGCTGGCAAGGCCTTGCGGTCGAGCTTGCCGTTGCCGGTCAATGGCAAGGCATCGAGCAGCAACCAATGGCTCGGCACCATGTAATCCGGTAGATCAACCTTGAGCGCGGCACGCAGGTTGTCGCGCCAGGCCATCGGGTGGTGTGGGGTTTGCTCGGCCACGACGTAGGCGCACAACTGCGGTCCGCCGTCGCCGTTGTGCACGTTCAACACCGCTTGGCGCACGCCCGGTTGGGCCAGCAGTGCAGCTTCGATTTCGCCGAGTTCGATGCGGAAACCGCGAATTTTCACTTGCTGATCTATCCGCCCGAGGTAATCGATGCTGCCGTCGCCACGCTGACGCGCCAGGTCGCCACTGCGATAGAGACGCTGCGAGGCGTCGAACGGGCTCGGAACAAAGCGCTCGGCGGTCAGGCCGAAACGCCCGTGATAACCGCGCGCCAGGCCGGCGCCAGCGATGTACAGCTCACCCGCCACGCCCACCGGCACCGGCTGTAGCTGGCTGTCGAGCAAGTACCAGCGCAGGTCGCGGATCGGCAGGCCAATCGGGCTCTGGACCTTGGCGTCGAGGTCGGCCAGACGAATCACGCGATAGGTCACGTGCACCGTGGTTTCGGTGATGCCGTACATGTTGACCAACGTGGGTTGCCGGTCGCCGAAGCGTTCGAACCAAGGATGCAGGCTGGCGACTTCGAGGGCTTCACCGCCGAAAATCACCTGACGCAGCGCCATGCTTCGTTCGCTGGCGCAAGCCACCGGCAACAACTGGCGGAACGCGCTCGGGGTCTGGTTCAACACCGTCACGCCTTCATCGCAGAGCAAGCGGTGAAACGCTTGCGGTTCGCGACTGATGTCATGCGGCACGATCACCAGACGTCCGCCGGTGCACAGCGAACCAAACAGCTCCCACACCGAGAAGTCGAACGCATAGGAATGGAACAGCGTCCAGACATCGTCAGGGCCGAAGTTGAACTCGCTGGCGGTGGCCGTCAGCAGACGCCCGACGTTGGCATGACTGAGCAACGCGCCTTTTGGCCGACCGGTAGAGCCGGAGGTGTAAATCACATAGGCGAGGTTGTCTGGAGTGGCCAGCGTCGGCAGGTTCTCATCGCTGAAAGCGTCCAGTTGAAGCGATTCCAGGCTCAGCATCTGTACGCCATCGCGGGCCGGTAAACCGTCGATCAAGTGCTGTTGAGTCAGCAGCAACGTGATGCCGCTGTCTTCGATCATGTAGCTCAGCCGCTCAGCCGGGTATTGCGGATCGAGCGGCACATAAGCGCCGCCGGCCTTGAGAATCGCCAGTAACCCGACCACCAGCGGCATCGCCCGCTCAGTGGCGATGCCGACGCGCACCTCCGGGCCGGCTCCCTGCTCTCGCAGTTTGCGCGCCAGTCGATTGGCCTGGGCGTTGAGCGCGGCGTAGCTCAGTTGCTCGCCTTCGTGGACCAGCGCGATTGCGTTCGGCCGTTGCGCAGCTTGAGCCTCGAATAACCGGTGCAAGGTTGGCGACGGTGGTTGCACCTCGAATGCCGGGGTCCAGTGCTGGATCAACGCGTCGGATTGCGGCGCGTGAAGCAAGGGCTGTTCGGCAACGCGTTGCTGTGGATCATCGACCACCGCTCGCAGCAGGTTCAGCCACTGCTCGGCGAGGCGCTGCATGGAAGCTTCGTCGTACACATCCGTGGCGTAAGTCAAACTGGCATCGAGCGCTTCGCCCAGCTCTTGGGTGTCGAGTACCAAATCAAACTGGGTGGTCTGCTGCTGCCAGTGCAGACGCTCAACCTGCAAGTCAGCCACGCTGCGCTCGACGCCCGCGCCCATTTGTTGCTGATGGTTGTAGAGCACCTGGAACAACGGGCTGTGATTGAGGCTGCGGTCGGGTTGCAAGGCGTCGACCAGCTGCTCGAACGGCACGTCCTGATTGGCCTGTGCATCCAATGCGACCTGCTTGACCTGTTGCAGCAACACACTGAATGGCTGCTGTCCGTCGATCTCGGCACGCAATACCTGAGTATTGATGAAGAAGCCGATCAGGCCTTCGGTTTCCAGGCGCGAACGTCCCGCACTCGGTACGCCGACGCTGATGCTCGATTGCCCGCTCTGGCGATGCAGCAAGGTCTGGAAGCTCGCCAGCAACAGCATGAACAAGGTCACCTGTTGCTCTTGGGCACGTTGACGCAAACCGGCGAGCAGTTCGCGATCAACGTTCAGCATCAGGCTGGCGCCGCGCTCGCTGCGGCGGGCCGGGCGGGTCAGTTCACTTGGCAGCTCCAGCGGCGTTTGGTTGCCCTTCAATTGCTCGCTCCACCACGCCAGTTGACGTGCGCCTTCGCCGGCCTCCAGCCAGTCGCGCTGCCAATGGGCGTAGTCGCTGTAGTGCACCGGCAGGCTAGCCAAACCGGCAACGCGACCTTCGACTGCCGCCTGATACAACGCGCTGAACTCATCGACCATGACCTGCATTGACCAACCATCGGCGGCGATGTGGTGAACGGTCAGCACCAGCACGTGCTCGTCAGTGTTCACTTGCAACAGCAACACGCGCCACAGCGGACCGTTGCGCAGATCGAACGGTCGGGCGATTTCTTCGGCCACGGCAATGTCGACCGACGATTGATCGAGTGTGCGGTGTTCCAATTGCAGTGCCAGAGTGTCGTGCAGCACCGGATGGGCCTGCTGACCATCCTGTTCGAAGGTGGTGCGCAGGGTTTGGTGACGGGCCTGCAACTGAGCGAAGGCTTTGTGCAGGGCATTAAGGTTAAGGGAGCCCTTGAGACGCAGCGCAGCGGGAATGTTGTAGGCCGGGCTTTGCGGGTCGAGTTGCCAGAGAATCCATTGGCGCTGTTGGGCGTATGACAGCATCGGCGGTTGATCTACGGGTGCAGGTTGCAGGATCGGTTGGCCACTGGCGTTCGCCAGTGCTGCACGCTCGGAAAATTCCGCCAGATTCACGGCCGAGAACAGGCTGCTTACCGACAGTTCGAGCTGCAACTGCTGACGCACGCGGGAGATCACCTGAAGCACCAGCAGCGAGTGACCGCCCCGTTCGAAGAAGTTGTCGTCGCGGCCCACGCGCTCGACTTGCAGCACCTCTGCCCAGATCAGCGCCAGTTTCGCTTCCAGCCCTTCGACCGGAGCTACGAAGTCACGTTGAGCATCGCTGGCTTCAGCACGCGGCAAAGCCCTGCGATCCAGTTTGCCGTTGTTGTTGAGCGGCAATCTGGCCAGCAGGATCAGGTGGCTTGGCACCATGTATTCCGGCAGCGACTGACGCAGAACAGCTTTGAGTCCTTCCAGGTATTGAGTTTCAGAAACCACCGCATCGCTGGCCACGACATACGCCACCAGTTGCGTGCCGTCCTGAGCGATGACCGCAGCATCACGCACGTCCTCACAGGCTTGCAGGCAGGCTTCAATCTCGCCCATTTCAATGCGAAAACCGCGGATTTTCACTTGGTGGTCGATACGACCGACGTATTCCAGACGGCCGTCAGCGTTGTAACGCGCCAGATCGCCGCTACGGTACAGCCGCGCGCCCGGCTCACGGGCAAACGGGTCCGGCAGGAAACGTTCGGCGGTCAGCGCCGGGCGATCAAAGTAGCTTTGCGCGAGGCAGGCTGGTGCGCCTATACACAATTCGCCGACGCCACCGCTGGGCAGCAACTGACTAGATGCGTCCAGCACATACAACGCACGACCGGCGATGGCACGGCCAATCGGGATGCCAAACGCGTCGCTGACATCGTCGAGACGGCATTCATGCACGCTGGACACCACGGTCGCTTCGGTCGGGCCGTAGGTGTTGAGCAGTCGCACGTGGCTCAAACCGGCCTGATGCCACAAACGCAAACCTTCCACCGACATCGCTTCGCCGCCGACGTGAACCTGACGCAAATCACCGAGACTGCGCACCCCGCCGCTCGCGCATTCGCGGGCCAGCAAATACCAATATGCCGCCGGCAAGTCCGCCACGGTGACGCCTTGCTGGACGATTTCAGCGGCCAGCCGCCCGGCATCCCACAACGCTTCACCGCGCATGATCAGCGCCGCGCCGACGCACAACGCCGGGAAGCACTGTTCGACGAAGCCATCGAAACTGAAGGTCGCGAACTGCAACACGCGGTCTGCCGTCGATAGCATTGAATAGTCGGCGGCGGATTGGCAGAACTCGCGTAACGCGGCATGGGCGATGGCCACGCCTTTGGGTTGGCCGGTGGAGCCGGAGGTGTAGATGACGTAGGCCAGGTCTTCGGCGACCGCGTGATTTGTCGGATTGCTGTCGGGATAACCGGCGTTGTCGTCGAGGCTGAGACGAAGCACGCCTTGCACATCCTCCAGCAGACCGGATTCGCACTGCAGCACGTCGAGGCGGCTGTCGTCGATCATGTAGGCCAGACGTTCTGCCGGGTAGTTCGGGTCCAGCGGCACGTACGCCGCGCCAGTTTTCAGCACCGCCAGCAGGCTGACGATCAATTGCGGACCACGGTGCAGCGCCAGCCCGACACGCTTGCCGGGGCCGGCACCGTTTTCCATCAGTCGATGGGCCAAGCGGTTGGCCTGGGTGTTCAACTGCGCGTAGCTGAGGGACTGACCGTCGATCTGCAACGCCAGCGCTTGCGGGGTGACGGCAGCCTGAGCGGCGATTTGTTCGTGGACCAATAAGGTTGTGGATAACTGAACCGGGGCCGGTTGGCTGATCGCGAGCACCGCTTTTGTGCCATCGATATCGAGCAGTTCCAGCGCGCCCAATGCCGCGTCCGGCAGCGCCATCAACTGCTTCAGCACATGCTGCAGGTTGGCCGACAACTCAGCGACCTGCGCCGCACTGAACCGCGCCGCGTCGTAGCTGAACTCCAGGTTCAAGCCTTCACCCAGTTCGATGCTCAAGGTTAGCGGATAATGCGTGCGTTCATGGTTGTGCAGGTTGCCGAACGACAGCCCGGCCGGGGCGCCCTGTTTCAGCGCTTCGGCCACCGGGAAGTTTTCGAACACCAGCAGGCTGTCGAACAGCGCCGAACCCTGCTGCCCCGCCCAGCCCTGAATGTCGTAAAGCGGCACATGCTCGAACTCGCGCATGGCCAGGTTCAGCCCTTGCAGCTCGCTCAGCCATTGGCTGACGGTTTGCTCAGGATTCATCGCGCACACCAGCGGCAGCGTGTTGATGAACAGCCCAAGTTGTTCTTCGATCCCCGGCAGCGGCGCCGAACGACCCGCGACGGTTGCCCCGAAGACCACGCAGTCCTGGCCGGTGTAGCGATGCAGCAACAGACTCCACGCCGCTTGCAGAACGGTGTTGAGGGTGACTTTCTGTTGTCGGGCAAAATCGGCCAGACGCTGAGTTGCGCAGCTGTCGAGGGCGACTCGATACTCTTCGATGCCCTCCGCGCCCACTGGCGGGCGCAAGGCTTCGGCGAGCAATGTCGGCACCTCCAGCGGCGCCAACGCGGCTTTCCAGAACTGCTCGCCAGCGACAGCCGATTGCTGCTGCAACCAACCCAAATAATCGCGGTATTGCCCGGTCGGTGCCGGCAGCGATTGCCCGGTGGCGTAATGCTGGATCACTTCGGCCAGCAACTGCGCGTTGCTCCAACCGTCCATCAAAATGTGGTGGCTGGTGTAGATCAGGTGCCAATCGTTGGCGTCGGTGCGGACCAGCTTCAAGCGGAACAGCGGCGCGCTGCCCAATTCGAAACCTTGGGCACGTTCGGCATCGGCCAGTGCGTCGGTGTCGCTCGCGTCCAGCACTTCAAGCGGCAACGCGACTTCGAGGACAATCGCCTGATGCGCGGTGCCGAGGCCTTGCCAGTGGAAGCTGCTGCGCAGGATGTCGTGGCGTTCCAGTGCGGTCTGCCAGGCTTGCGCAAAGCGCTGCGGATCGAGGCCTTGAATGTCCAGGCGCAACTGGCTGATGTAGGCGCCGACTTCCGGTTCGTAGAGCGTGTGGAACAGCATGCCCTGTTGCATCGGCGACAGCGGATACAGGTCTTCAAAGTTCGCGATCGGCAATGCGTCGAGTTGTACCTGACTGACGCGCGCCAGCGGGAAGTCCGACGGCGTGGCTTGGGGCAATTCAACGGTGCAGCAGTGATCGATCAGCGCCTTGAGTTCCAGCGCGTAATCGTCTGCCAGACGCTGGATGGTCGCGGTGTCGAACATCTCGCGGCTGAACCCCCAGCTCAACGACAACTCGCCGCCGTAGACCTGACCTTCAACCGTCAGCCAATTGCCCAACGGCGCCGAAGGATCCTGGGCCAGACCGTTACCTTCGGTAGAGGGCACGAACATCGCGGCATCGTCGAACTGACGGTCAAACTGCCCCAGATAGTTGAAGGTGATGCGCGGCTGAGACAGCGCGGCGAGTTTTGCGCGAATTTCCGGTGTACCGAGGTAACGCAGTGCGCCGTAACCAAGGCCCTTGTCCGGCACGCCGCGCAGTTGTTCCTTGATGCTTTTGACCGATGCGCCGAGATCGCTCGACGGTACCAGATTGACCGGAAACAGGCTGGTGAACCAGCCCACGGTGCGGGTCAGGTCGATGTCGTCGAACAGGTCTTCGCGGCCATGGCCTTCGAGCTGGATCAGCGCGCTGCCCTGCCCGCTCCACCGGCAAACCGCTCGTGTCAGTGCGGTCAGCAGCAGGTCGTTGACCTGGGTCCGATACGCCGCCGGGGCGTGTTGCAGCAGTTTGCGGGTGTGTTCGGCGTCGAGTTTAAGCTCGACTTTGTGTTCGAAACGGTTTTCCAGCGCGCCATTGGGGCGGTCGCAGGGCAGATTATTCTGTGCGTTATTGAGTTCGGCCAGCCAATAACCGAGGCTGTTTTCAAAGGCTGGAACGTGCGCTTGCAGACGGGCTACCCAGCGCTGATAGCTACTGGTTTTGATCAACGACACGTTGCCGCCGCTGTAGAACCGTTGAAGATCTTCCAGCACCACGCGCCAGGAAACGCCGTCTACCACCAAGTGATGAATCACCAGCAGCAAGCGTTGCGTACCGTCGGCCATCACCACCAGCAGAGCGCGCATCAGCGGGCCATTGTGCAGATCAAGACTGCGTTGGGCTTCATCGCACAGGACCTTGAGTTCTTCGAGCGACTGCGCCTGACGCTGCCACAACACCGACTCCGTGGTGGGTGCGGCGTAGATTTGCTGCCAGCCTTCGACGGTCTGTTCATAACGCAGGCGCAAGCTGTCGTGGTGAGACAGCAATTGTTCAATGGCGCGGTCCAGCGCCTCGGCGTTCAACACCTCGCGCGGCACCAGCAGCAGGGACTGGTTCCAGTGCTGGCGCTCGGGGATTGCCTGTTCGAAGAACCACTGTTGCACCGGCGCCAGCGCCACCTCGCCCTGCGCCGGGCCTTGATCGATCAGCACCTGTTCGCCACTGCGGGCCGCTTGGGCGAGGCTGCGGAGGGTCTGGTGCTGGAACAGGTCTTTGGGGCTCAACACGATCCCGGCCTGACGCGCGCGGCTGACCACTTGCAGGGACACGATAGAATCGCCGCCCAGTTCGAAAAAGTTATCTTCCAGGCCGACGTTATCGATGGCCAGCACGTCCTGCCAGATCGCGGCCAGGGATTTTTCCAAAGCGCTGCGCGGTTCGACGTGTTTGCGTTGTTGCTGCGAACCATCAACCGCCGGCAAGGCTTTGCGGTCGAGTTTACCGTTGGGGGTCAGCGGCAGGTGACCGAGGAACAACAGAAACGCCGGGACCATGTAGTCCGGCAGATGCTGACGCAGTGCGGCTTTCAAGGTTTCACGCAGGGTCGTTTGCGCGTCGGCATCGCCCAGCAACGCTGGATCATTCGGCACGACGTAAGCCACCAGTTGTTGACCGTTGACACTCTCCTGCGCCAGCACCGCCACTTCGCGCACGGCGTCCTGCTGCAACAGTCGCGCTTCGATCTCACCCAGTTCGATGCGAAAGCCACGGACCTTGACCTGATGGTCGATGCGCCCGACGTATTGCAGCGTGCCATCGGCCTGATAGCGGGTCAGATCGCCGGTGCGGTACAGGCGTTCACCGTTGCTGGCGAACGGGTTGGGCACATACTTTTCAGCGGTCATGCCCGGCCGTGCCAGGTAACCACGGGTGATGCCCGCGCCGCCCAGGTATAGCTCGGCACAGACGCCTTGCGGCACCGGTTGCAGTTCGGCATCCAGCAAATAGCTGGCGGTGTGTTTGAGCGGGCGACCAATGTTGGCGCAGCCGCCGGCCTCGCGACGGGTCCAGGTCGAATACGTGGTGTCTTCCGACGGGCCGTACAGGTCGTAGACGTGTTCGACCGTCGGCTGCTGATACAGCGCCTCCACCAGACGCTGCTTCAGCGGCTCGCCAGCGAGGTTGATGATGCGCACACTCGGCGGGATCTGCCCGTCGCGCTGCAACGCATTGATCGCCGACGGCACAGTGTTGATCAAGCGCACCTGATCCCGCGCTGGCAGCTGCGGCAATTCCAGGGCATTGCGGGCGATGATCACGGAGCCGCCGTTGGCCAGGGTCACAAACAGTTCCCACACCGACAGGTCGAAGCACACGGAGGTCGAGGCCAGCACGCCTTGGATGTCTTCGCGGCTGTAGACCGATGTCGACCAGTCGATCAGCGCCCGCACGTTGCGATGGGCAATGGCCACGCCTTTGGGTTTGCCGGTGGAGCCGGAGGTGTAGATCACGTAAGCGAGGTTGTCCGGCGTGACGCGAGCTTGCGGGGCGTTTGCCGGGCATTCGGCCCACGACTTGTCGTCCAGCAGCAACAGTTGCGTATCGGCGGTGACATTCAGTGTCGCGGCGACCGATTGTTCGGTCAGCAACACCAAGGCGCGGCTGTCTTCGAGCATGTAGGCAACACGCTCGGTCGGGTAATCCGGGTCCAGCGGTACGTAAGCGCCGCCGGCCTTAAGGACCGCCAGCAAGGCCACCAGCAACATTTCCGAGCGCGGCATCGCCACACCGACGCGAACTTCCGGGCCGACGCCCAGTTCGATCAGTTTGTGCGCCAGGCGATTGGCCTGGATGTCGAGTTCGGCGTAAGTCAGCTGCTTGATGCCGAAGGTCACTGCCAATGCCTTCGGATTGGCTGCGACTTGCTGACTGATCAGTTCATGAATGCACAGGGCCTGCGGGAACCTTGCGTCGGCGCGATTCCAGTCGTGCACGATGCGCTGGTATTCCGCGTTTTCCAGCAGCGGCAACTCACTGATTCGCTGCGTCGGGTCGCTGACCATGCCTTGCAGCAGATGCGTCCAGTGCTGCGCCATGCGTGCGATGGTGTCTGCGTCGAACAGGTCGCTGGCGTACGTCAGCGCAGCGTGCAGCTTGCCGCCCTTTTCGTAGGTGTCGAGGGTCAGGTCGAACTGGGTGGTGCGCCCTTCCCACTCGATCACGCCCAGCGCCAGACCGGACGCAGTGCTGACCGTGGTAATGTCCGCGACCTGCGGCTGGTGGTTGTACATCACCTGGAACAGTGGCGTGTGGCTGAGGCTGCGTTCCAGTTTCAGCGCCTCGACCAGACGCTCGAACGGTAAATCCTGGTGGGCCTGGGCGCCGAGGGCGGTTTCCTTGATGGCGCGCAGCAAGTCGTCGACGCGGGTCTGGCCGTCGAGTTGCGTGCGCAGTACCTGGGTGTTGACGAAGAAACCGATCAGGCCTTCGATCTCTGCCCGATTGCGGTTGGCAATCGGCACACCGACGCAAATGTCGGTCTGCCCGGTGTAACGATGCAGCAGTGCGTTGAAGGCACCGAGGAGCAGCATGAACAGGGTGATGGTGTGCTTTTGCGCCGTAGCACGCAGTTGCTCGGCCAGTTGTGCGTCGACGGCGAATTCGTAGCGAGTGCCGCGATAACTCGGCATTGCCGGGCGCGGGTGGTCGGTGGGCAGTTCCAGCACTGGGTGCTCGTTGCCCAGTTGCGCTTGCCAGTAGTCGAGTTGGCGCGCCTGCTCACCCGCTTCCAGCCAGCGCCGCTGCCACAAGGCGTAGTCACTGTATTGAATCGGCAATGGAGTTAGTTGCGGTTGTGCGCCCGCGTCGAACGCGTCGTAGCAGCGGATGAACTCGTCGATCAGCACGTTCATCGACCAGCCGTCAGACACGATGTGGTGCAGAGTCAGCAGCAGCACGTGTTCCTGATCGGCGAGTTTGAGCAATGTCACGCGCAGCAAAGGGCCGACTGCAAGATCGAACGGCTGCACGGATTGCTGCTCGGCTGCTTGCGCAACGGCGAGTTCGCGCTCTGGCGCCGCTAATGCACTGAAATCTACAGGATCTATCATCAGCGGCGCACGGGCCGGTACTTGCAGCAAGCTGTCGTCGGCCTGGCGCTGGAACACCGTGCGCAGGGTTTCGTGACGTTCAACGAGGCTGGTGAAAGCCTGTTCCAGTGCGAGCAGGTTCAAATGCCCGGTCAGGCGCACCGCGCCCGGCAGGTTGTACGCGCCGCTGTGCGGGTCCAGTTGCCAGAGAAACCACATGCGTTGCTGGGCGTACGACAACATCTGGCGATCCTCGACCTCGACGCCAACCGGAATGGGAAACCGGGCGAAATCAACGCCTTCCTTGTGCAAGGCCGCAAGGAACATCTGACGCTTTTCCAGGGGCAACCCGATAAACCGGCGAGCAAGTTTCAAGGAGTCTTCAGCATTCATTTCTAAGCATCCGGATCAGTGGCGGGAAGCACAAAGGCACGTCGGTCCCTATAAAACGAATGCACACCGGAAAAATTAATGAATGAGAATAAGTATCAGAAAGGAGGTAAAACGCGGAGAGATTACGGGATATAAAGTGAACCCTGCAGGAGCCGAGCTTGCTCGCGATAGCCGTGTATCTGTCGACATCGATGTTGAATATTAGTCCGCCATCGCGAGCAAGCTCGGCTCCTACAAGGGGGGGGGACGGCGTCAGGCACTGACTGCCATGACATGCCGCCGATGATGAACGTCCAGCTGATCCTTGATCACCCGCAACACCTTGGCCTCGAACTCATGGATGAAGAAGTGACCACCACTGAGCATGTCCAAGGAAAAACTGCCACGGGTTTCCTTGCTCCAGCCGATCAATTGCTCGGTGGTGGCGCGATCAGCTTTGCCGCCAAGTACATGCACCGGGCATTTGAGCAAGGGACGCTGGAGCGGTTCGAAGCGCCCGCACAGCATAAAGTCCGCGCGCAAAACCGGCAGCGTCAGGCTCATCAGCTCTTCGTTGGCCAACACCTCTTCGCTGGTGCCGTTGAGCGTGCGCAATTGCTCGATCAATTCGGCATCGGTTTTCGGCTGGGCGAAACCGCGATCATAATCAGCGCGCATCGTCGGCGCGGCAGTGCCAGAGGCAAACAGTGCCACCGGCTCCGGGCAACCCAGCGAACGCAGCGCATGGGCCATTTCACAGGCGAGCAATGCGCCCAGGCTATGGCCGAACAACGCGTACGGCGTCTTGAGCGTGGCGATTTGCTCCTGCGCGAGTTGCAGCGCCAAACGCCGCATGTCGGTGTGCAACGGCTCGCCAAACCGCGCGCCACGGCCGGGCAGTTCCACCGGTTGCAGCGTGAGCCACTCCGGCAGTTTGCGCCGCCAGCGGCTGTAAACCATGGCACTTGCGCCTGAATAGGGCAGGCACAGCAATGTCAGCTGGGTCACCGGGCTTACCTCGAAAAGTTGTCTACCAAGAGAACGGATGAGCGCCGCGGAGAATTAGTCGTACACATCCCTCCTACAGGGGTTCTTTATTTCAAATGGCGGAAGCTTTGGACGGCGGAAGTGAAGACGACCACGCCTGCCGCAATCGCCAGCCAAAACCCGCTACGAGCCCCGAACCCATCCACCAACCACCCCGAACCGGCCGCGCCAATCGCCACGCCGATGCTCAACCCGGTGACCAGCCAGGTCAGGCCTTCGGTCAGCTTGGCCGGTGGCACGATGCGCTCCACCAGGGCCATGGCGACAATCAAGGTCGGCGCAAAAAACAGCCCGGCAACGAACACCGCCAACGACAACCCGAGAATATTGTTCGCCAGCAGCAACGGCAGCGTCGTCACCGCCGTCGCCACCCCGCCGTATAAGAACAATCGCGGTAACGGCAATTTCGAACGCAATGCCCCGAACGCCAGCCCGGCCATGCATGAACCAATCGCATACACCGACAGCACAATACTCGCCGCCGCCGGTTGGCCCTGCTGCTGGGCAAACGCCACACTGACCACATCGACTACACCAACGATGGTACCCATGGCGACCATCAACAGCATCAGCAGCTGAATCTCGCTGGAACGAATGATCGAGCCTTGATGATGTTCTTCATGCGGATGAATCGCTGGCTCGGTGTCGCGTTGCAGGACGAACGCTGTCACACCGATCGCCAGCATCAACAACGCCGCGAGCGGCCCGGCCTCGGGGAACGCCACCACGCACAAGCCCACCGACAACGGCGGCCCGACGATAAAGCACACCTCGTCCAGCACCGACTCCAGCGCGTAGGCAGTTTGCAGTTCGGATTTGCCGCGATAGACCTCGGTCCAGCGTGCCCGGACCATCGCCGACATACTCGGCATGCAACCGGCCAGCGCGGCGAACACAAACAGCATCCAGTTCGGCGCCTGCAAGCGGGTGCAGAGCAACACCATCAACAACGCCCCGCCACCGATCAGTGCTGACACGGGCAAGATCCGGCGCTGTCCAAAACGGTCCACCAGCCGCGAGACCTGTGGCGCGCAAAATGCCGTGGCCAAGGCAAAGGTCGCTGCCACTGCACCGGCCAGTCCAAAGCCCCCCTGCAATTGCGAGAGCATGGTGATCAGGCCGATGCCGGTCATGGAAATCGGCATGCGCGCGATCATGCCGGCCAGCACGAAGGCTCGGCTGCCGGGGGCTTTGAACAGGTCGCGGTAGGGGTTTGCCATGGGGTCGAGTCTCAGCCAGGGCGTGCAAGTTGCCATAAGACTGCCCCAGGGAAAAGTCCGGATTTGTTGGTTGAATGTGAACGTCACTACACCCAACGGTAATGGGTGAGAACCTACGATCACCTTGTACAAAACACTTAGGTCGGCACACCCTCTGACACTTTAACGAGACAATGAAATCGGTCTAATAGAAATTTGGCAGGGTGCAAATGCCTTGACTAGATTTCAATTCATACATGCACACGTCTGAATTTCCCTACGTAGTCTGGTCATAAGTAAAGGTCCGGTAGCGAAGACACAATGGAGTCTGGCTATGGACGAGTTACTGATTCTGGTCGACCGACACGGTCGAAAAAAAGGCACCGCTGAGAAATTACAGGCCCATCAACAGGGCCTCTTGCACCGCGCCTTCTCAATCTTCATTTTTGATCGCGACGGGCGCTTGCTGCTGCAACAGCGTGCTCTCGGCAAATATCATTCCCAAGGTTTATGGAGCAATACCTGCTGCGGTCATCCCCGCCCGGGAGAACGGACCGCTGCCGCAGCGAAACGCCGCTTGTTCGAAGAAATGGGCATCACCTGTCAGTTGCGTAAAGTCTTCACCCTTCTCTACCGTGAACCGGTTTCGAACCAGCTCATCGAGTACGAATACGGCCACATATACGTCGGCGTCAGCGATTGCGACCCCGTCGCCAACCCCGAAGAAGCCAATGACTGGCAATGGCAACCATTGCCCGAGCTTCCCGCACGCATTGGCGCCGCACCCGAGACCTTCACTATCTGGTTCCGCCGGTTGCTCGATACCTGTGGACCTGCTGGGCTAAGCGCCTGGAAAGAACAAGCGCTAACCAGCCGGCAAGCAGTGGGCATATCGAAAACGAGACTTGATCATGAATGACCGCTCGCGGATGAACTCAACGACGTCGAAAACAAAACCGTCCCCGGTTTTGTTTACGTTCGAAGCCTGGAAGCAGGAGATTGTGCAGCGCACCCAGTCAGCACTGGAACACGCGCTGCCTGCCAGCGACAAGCAGCCGGCGCGCCTTCATCAAGCGATGAGGTACGCTGTGCTGGGTAATGGAAAACGCTTGCGTCCACTGCTGTGCCATGCCGCCGGTGAAGCCGCTGCGGCATCCCTTGCTGCATTGGATGTGGTGGCCGCCGCACTGGAGTTAATTCACGTCAGTTCACTCATACACGACGATCTCCCCGCCATGGACAACGACTCGCTAAGGCGCGGCGTTGCCACGGTACATGTGCAGTACGACGAAGCCACTGCGATTCTGGCGGGCGACGCATTACTGGCCCAAGCATTTTTGACGTTGAGCCTGGCACCGATACCGGTGAACACAATCGCTCGATTGATCAGCGAGGCGGCCACGGCGTGTAGCTCCAGTGGCATCGCCGGCGGCCAAATGATCGACATCTCCAGCATCGACATCGACATTGACGTGGCGCAGCTCGAACAGATGCACCAGATGAAGACCGGAGCCCTGATCCAGGCCAGCGTGCGCATGGGCGCGTTGTGTGCGGAAAATACGCCGCTTAATCTCGACAGCCTGGATCGCTATTCAGCCGCCATCGGCCTGGCGTTTCAAATTGTCGACGACATTCTCGATGCAACCTCGGACACAGCAACCCTGGGGAAAACCGCTGGCAAGGATGCCGCATGTCATAAGCCGACTTACGTCGCGATGCTCGGATTGAAGCGTTCGACAGCGCTTGCGCATCAACTGGGTGAGCAAGCTCACGACGCACTGAAAACCCTGGCAGGCAGAACCGACCGTCTTCATGGACTGGCCGATCTGATCATCAAACGGCTTCGCTGAACAGATTGTTGCTCGCTATGCGCGTTCACACCTTCGAAGCCACAGAGCACGAGTTGAGGCGGTACACGCGACTGGCAAACAGCTTAAGGTCAAGATCTTTCATGCTCTGCTCTGAACTCCCACCTGCACCCACTAGTCATTTGATCAGGCCCTCACTTCAAGGCGCTAGTGTTCATGCCGATCTCCATCGACCAAGGACGTCGAAGACATTACCAACGCGGTAGTGTTTCGCGCTTGCGACGCTCCCCATTACATCGTCGGCACCACCCAGTTCAACGGCGGCATGAGCCTCTATCCGGAGTTTCGCGGCAATGGCTGATCTTCATCCCGAACGACAAAGCGCCATCGACGCCCACGGCATCATCGGCGACATGCGTAGCGCGGCACTGGTCAATGACAAGGGCAGCGTGGATTTTTTCTGCTGGCCGGAATTCGACAGCCCTTCAATTTTCTGTTCGCTGCTGGATACGCCCGAGGCTGGCATCTTCCAACTCTCCCCGGACTTGCCCGCCGCCCGCCGTGAGCAGATTTACCTGCCCGACACCAACGTGCTGCAAACCCGCTGGCTCAGTGAGCGCGCGGTGGTCGAGGTCACCGATCTATTGCCCATCGGCGACAGTGAAGACGATCTGCCGCTATTGATGCGAAGGGTTCGTGTGGTCAGCGGTGAAGCGACGTTTCACATGCACTGCGCCGTGCGTCATGACTACGCTCGCGCCAAGACTCGCGCGCAGATGGATAAAAAAGACGTGACGTTCGTAGCCGCCGATCACTTGCCCATGCGCCTGTCGTCGGATCAGGTTTTGCGGGTTGATGGCAATGCTGCAATCGCCGAATTCACCCTCAAACAGGATCAGAGCGCACAATTCCTGCTCGGTGGCCTCGACGACCCGCGCTTCAAGGAGGGGGCCGCCGCCATTTGCCTGGAGCGCACCTTAAAGTTCTGGCGCGACTGGATCGGGCAGTCCAACTATCGCGGTCGCTGGCGGGAAATGGTCAACCGCTCGGCCCTTGCCCTGAAGCTGCTGACCTCACGCAAACACGGCGCCATTCTCGCCGCCGCCACGTTCGGCCTGCCGGAAACACCCGGCGGCGAACGCAATTGGGATTATCGCTACACGTGGATCCGCGATGCCTCGTTTACCGTCTATGCATTCATGCGCCTTGGGTTCGTCCAGGAAGCCAACGACTATATGCGCTGGCTGCGCGGTCGGGTCAGCGACTGCCATGGCAAGTCGATGAAACTCAACATTCTCTACGCCATCGACGGTCGCCAGGAACTGCCGGAAACCGAACTGTCCCATCTGTCCGGCCATGGCGGCGCCACACCGGTGCGCATCGGCAACGGTGCATACGATCAGGTCCAGCTCGACATCTTCGGTGAGCTGATGGATGCGATCTACCTGGTCAACAAGTATGGCGACGCCATCTCCCATGAAGGCTGGAAACACACCGTGGAAGTGGTCGATCAAGTGTGCGAAACCTGGCAGCAGAAAGACGTGGGCATCTGGGAAATGCGCGGCGAGCAGCACCACTTCCTGCATTCGCGGCTGATGTGCTGGGTCGCCCTGGACCGCGCCATTCGCCTCGCCTCCAAACGTTCACTCCCCGCCCCGTTCGCCCGCTGGGACCAGATGCGCCAGGCCATCTACGCCGACATTTGGGACAACTTCTGGAACGAAGAACGCGGCCATTTCGTCCAGCACATCGGCGGCACCGCCCTCGACGGCTCGATGTTGCTGATGCCGCTGGTGCGCTTCGTCAGCGCCAAGGACCCGCGCTGGCTCACCACCCTCCAAGCCATCGAAAAAACCCTGGTGCGCGACGGCATGGTTTACCGCTATCGCAACGACGACACCCGTATCGACGGCCTCGTCGGCACCGAAGGCGCCTTCGCCGCGTGTTCGTTCTGGTACGTCGAATGCCTGGCCCGGGCCGGTCAGGTGGAAAAGGCTCATCTGGAGTTTGAACAGTTGCTGAGGTATGCCAACCCGCTGGGCTTGTATGCCGAAGAGCTGGACAGTCATGCGCGGCATCTTGGGAACACGCCGCAAGCGCTGACGCATCTGGCGTTGATCAGCGCGGCGTGTTTTCTGGATCGGAAATTGAGTGGGGAGAAGAGTGTCTGGCAGCCGTGAGACCGTGGCCGCGAAGAGGCCATCAGCCACAACACCACGCGTCGACAGAGCCTGTCGGAAATTTCCCGTTTTGCGCTGCCGTTTATAGGATCGAGGTTTGCCCGCGAAGCACTTAAACACCCCGCCGAAACATATCAGCCCCGCTCTGGCGAGACTTGGCGGACGCTACTGCCCTGAAACCTACAAAAGCCAAACACCCCTCCTCGCACCACCCCAGCACGGCAGATTCCTACACCCGGAAATACCTTGTTGCCAGTCGTTACATCCCCCCCTAACATCCAACCTCAACGGGTACAGCGGAGCTGTCCAATAAAACCCGAATTCAAGGAACCAGAATGAACCAGCGCATCCACCGCAGCATCGACTCCCCCTTCCGGTCAGGTCTGAACCGCGAGCAATTATGGGAAGGCCCGGACAAAGGCTTGATCAAATGCTGGGAAATCGGCCGCCAACGCGCCACCCGCTTTCCCGAACTCGCCCAACGCAGCCTTGCCGGGGAACTGCCGGTGCTGGGCTGGAAGGGTGGTGTCAGTCGCAGCCTGAAAAAACTCGAAAAGTACGGATCGCTCAAATACCTGGCGCAGTGGCAAGGCTTGCGCGGGGAGGATCTGGATGTTGATTTAGGTGCAGAGCGGGCGTTGGCCTGTTCCCGAACCGGCATGGTGGTGACGTTTACGCCGGATCGGTCGAAGTACTTTAATCAGTTGGCGGAAGTGGAAGCGTAAGGAGAAGCACTCATGGTCGATTTACATCAGGAATTCAAGTAGCAAAGCAGTTCAAGCACATAGGTAACAGCTTTTATGGGCACGGGTCGATTCCGATGAGCAGACCGTGCCATGGCGAGAGCTGAAACCTATGGGCCTGAAAGTAAGTTCATTGCCGACGGTCTGTCCGGTCGACTCCATTTCATACACGTCTGTGCGGCTCACGGCACCAGTCGAAAAACTTGTTACAAGTGGGTGATCCCCAATAACACGGACTGCATTAATGCTTCGAAAAATAACTTCATGTTACAACATGTACAAGTTGCGATTAGTCAGGCTCGGACTTGACCGTTAATGCAACGGTCGGGGTTCCTGCATAGAACACAATCAGTTCAACCGGTTCATCACCACTCTCGCCGCGATGAAAGGCGCCGACTATCTCAGGCAATACGTCTCCCGGACCAATGTCCATTGTCTTTCCGTTATCCTTGCGGATGACCGTCAGGTGACCGGAAAGAACATAGGCGACATTGACTACCGGATGGGTGTGCCACGGTAGCGAGCTATGTGCCGGGATTTTATAGCGCAGGACCGATACTTCCGGCTGGCCTTCTGGATACTTGCGATATTGAACGCCGTCCCACGACTGCGTTGTTTTCAGTAACTGCGTTACCTCGACTTGAGGCTCCGCCGCCACAGCCATCGGGGCATGCATGGCGCCAGCAAGCAAGGATAACGAAGCCATGAGAACAGTTGCAAAGCGTGTTTTGACAGGCGGATGGCTGGACATCAAATGTTTCCTTAGTTGGACAATAAGGCAGCTGTGGGGCAGTTTAGTGGTGAGCAATATCAGTAATTTTTTTGACTCTTTCAATGTCTGACAATACCGGACGAACGGGAGCCGGCAAGCTGAATAAGTGTGCGGATGTTTCGACGGACGATCAGCATTCCCAATTGCGAGGTCACCGTGACTGACAAAGGCTAAGGTAGTAAAAGTATTCGTCAAGGAAGTCCCGATAAACTTGCGAAAACAATATTCATTCATGCTGTAAATAGTCTTTTTTCACGAAACATATATTTACACACACTGAAAGACCGTAGCTTTCAAAAAACGCCCCAGGTGTAGTGCAATACATCTTGATAATGGCATCGCGCATTTCATTGGCCCTTAGAAGCGGCGCGTGCAGGCAGGCATCGGTCATAACATTCCCGGGGAAGCCCCCGAGATGACCCTCAAAACGCTACTGGATCTACTGCAACACTGACAGAAAACCGCTCGCGATAAGCCTGCGGCGTTACCCCCATAGCCCGAAGAAAACTGCGCCGCAGCGTCTCTTCACTGCCAAACCCGCATTGCACCGCCACCCTTTTAATCGGCACGCCGGTATCGCTAAGCAAGCGTCGCGCCGTTTCCACGCGGATCAACTCAATGGCCCGCGCCGGGGTTTGCCCGGTATCGGCGCGGTAGTGGCGCACGAAGCTGCGCTCGCTCATGCCCGCCTGCAAGGCCAGGGTGGGGATGCCGAGGTCTTTGGTCAGATTCTCACTGATCCAGGCATGAAGTTCGTCGAAACGGTCGCCTTCTTTCTGCAACGACAAAGTCACGCTGAACTGAGACTGGCCGCCCGGACGCTTGAGGAATACCACCAATTGTTGGGCGACTTCCAGGGCCATGTTGCGGCCAAGGTCCTCTTCGACCATGGCCAAGGCGAGGTCGATGCCAGCCGTAACCCCGGCCGAGGTCCAGACCGGGCCGTCGTTGATGAAGATTGGATTGGGCTCGACCTGCAACAGAGGATGCTTCTGCGCCAACTGCTCGCAACGCGTCCAGTGCGTGACCACCCGCCGGCCATCGAGCCAGCCACTGGCCGCCAGCAAAAACGCCCCGGTACATACCGACGAGACACGCCGGCAAGCCGCTGCATGTTCACGCACCCATGCTACCAACGCTTGATCTTCTGCGGCCGCATAAACGCCCCAGCCACCGGCAATGACCAGCGTGTCACTGCCGTCCTCGGGCAACGCTTCAGCCAACAGCGCCAGGCCCGCCGACGACATCACCGCCCCGCCAGCGCTGGCAATCACCGACGGTGCATAAGGCGGCAACAGCCCTTTCTGGCGGGCAATATCGTTGGCCGAGGCGAACACTTGCAAGGGCCCGGTGATGTCGAGCAGTTGCACATTGGCAAACGCGAGTACGTGAATGGTTTTCGGCATGATTGGCGTAATTCGTGGGGTGATTGGCGGATACGCCAAATCCTACGAGCCTACAGTGAAGACGTCCACCCACTTCAGGAGAAATAAGCCATGACGTTGCAGATCGGTTTTCTGTTGTTTCCTCAGGTTCAGCAACTCGACCTGACAGGCCCTTACGATGTTTTGGCCTCACTGCCGGACGTGAAGGTGCACTTGATCTGGAAAGACCTGGTGCCCGTCACCGCGAGCACCGGGCTAATGCTGAAACCGACCATGACGTTCGACGACTGCCCGGCGCTGGACGTGATCTGCGTTCCCGGCGGCGGTGGCGTCGGGCCGTTGATGGAGGATGAACAAACGCTAGCCTTTATCAAGGCTCAAGCCGCCAACGCGCGGTATGTCACCTCGGTGTGCACCGGTGCGCTGGTGCTCGGCGCCGCGGGGTTGCTCAAGGGCAAACGGGCAACGACCCATTGGGCCTATCACGAATTGCTCAAGCCGCTGGGCGCGATCCCGGTGAAAGACCGAGTAGTGCGCGATGGCAATCTGCTGACCGGTGGCGGGATTACCGCAGGGATTGATTTTGCCCTGACCCTGGCGGCTGAACTGTTCGACAAAGACACGGCGCAACTGGTGCAGTTGCAGCTGGAATATGCCCCGGCACCGCCGTTTCAGTCGGGCAGCCCTGAAACAGCCCCGCAAAGTGTTCTGGCCCAAGCGCATCGCCGTGCAGCCGCCTCGCTTGAGCAACGGACGCAAATCACCGAACGGGCGGCGGCCAGACTTTAAGCACCGCCAGACTTTTCGACAGGCAAAAAAAACCCGCCGAAGCGGGTTTTTCCCAAGACCATTGTCGACTCCCTGTCGGTAGCCAATCCTTGCTGATGGTCGATCATCCGTGATCCTGAAGCGCTTCCTGTGCTTCAGTTGATGGGGCTAGATTACGTGTCGGATCCAATCTGCAACAGACGACATAGCTACCACCGCGTGTAAGACATTCGCTATAGCCGCCCTTCCGAAAACCCTTAGACGCCTCAGGTGTCCAGCCTGCAGGCCACGAGTTTAGCGACCTGTAGCCTCAACCACCCTCACGCTCGTGGGCTTTGGCGCTTTCAACCAGAAACTGTTCAATGTTATTCATCTGCTCTTCCCAACCACGGCTGTCCATGCGAAACGCTTTTTCGCGACGCGCCTGCGGAACGTGATCGAAACCGGATTCGGACACCTTGAGCAGCGTGCCGTTATCCATGTCTTCGAGCTCGAATTTCACCAGCGTGGTCGGTTCCTGGGAGTAGTCGACTTCCGGGTGGATGGCGTAAGGGTGCCAGCGAAACGAAAACAGTCGCTCCGGCTCGACCCGTTCCACTAGAACATTCCACAGCAAGTGCTCATACCCCGGATAGGTTATCTGCCCCTGGGTCCACTCGCCGGCGACGAAACGCTTACCTTCAAGCGCTACCCCAAACCACTGCCCGAACGCTTCGGCATTGGCCAGCACGCGCCAGACGTGCGAACGCTTCGCCTTGAGCAGGATTTTCCTTTCGATGCGATCTGATGCTGGGTTCATAAGACACCTCCTGTACTGAACAGTAGGTCAGTAACAACCACAAGACCAACCCTAAAAATGTACCAATCGCTTGTCACGATCAACCATGCCCGCAATATTCGGCCGCATTTGCGCGCATAAGTTCGGGTTTGCGGACGAGACAGTTGGCTGGCAGCGCTCCACAGGCAGGTCATCCTCAGTCGGCAATTGGCTACACTGCTCCCCAATTCCCCTCGTCACAGCGAGTTTCCTCCATGTACTCACGCTTTTTCCTGGCGCTGGCGCCTGTGATGTTTACCTCAATGGCTGTCGCCGCGGACTGCGAAAACGCCAGCGACCAAGCCACGATGAACCAGTGCGCGGCGCAACAGCATGCGGCGGCCGATAAGGAATTGAATGCGTTGTATCTGCAAATCACCACGCGCCTGAAAGGCGAGCCCGACCGCAAGAAATTGTTGGTGGGGGCGCAGCGGGCGTGGGTCGCATTCCGGGATGCCGAGTGCACGTTTTCAGCGTCGGGGGTGGATGGGGGCAGTTTGTATCCGTTGGTCTACAGCAATTGCACCACGGACCTGACCAAGGCGCGGGTTCAGACGTTCAAGAATTATCTGAAGTGCCAGGAGGGGGATGTGGGTTGTCCGGTGCCTGGGGTTTGATGATTTTGTGATCTTGAGGGCCTCATCGTCGGAACGCCGCCCGGAGCCGGCTCACTCCCACATTGGTCCTGCGTTCACAGTTCCAGTGTGGGAGCGAGCCTGCTCACGATGGCGTCAGATCAGGCAAAAGCGATTACCGGACAAACACCTGCGCCGTCGTTATCGCCATATCCCCACCCGGCAACTTGACGCTGCCAATCTGCTTCAGGCTGTCGGCATCAAAAATTGCGACGTCGTTAAACGTCCCGGCCAGATAAATCTTGCTGCCGTCCTTGTTGAAGGAAATGCAGTAATAGGAATGATCCAGCGTCGCCGCCTGGAGCATTTTCTTTTCTTTGATGTCGTACTTGGCCAACCGGTTCAGCACCCCGAACATCAGGTTCGGATCCTTCGGCGAGCGCATGCCGCTGAAGTAGATTTCCGTCAGAGGGCCGAAGTCGGTGGTTTCGGTCTTGCCGGTTTTCAGGTCGATGCTGAACAGCCCGTAAAGGTACTCGGCGGTGGCGGGGTCCTGCTTCTTGTCCTTGAATTTCGCCGCGGTGTAGAGCAGCGAGAAGTCATGGCGATAGGTCTGCTGGCTCCACACGTAGAGCACGTCCGGCGCGCTGTAGTTCGGACGTTTCCAGTGGCGGCTGGGGATCAGCACGTCAAACTTGCCGGTGTTCACATTGACCTTGTAGACATCTGCCCCGGCCACGTACAGCGTGCCGTCATCGCCACTTTGCATGATGGTCAACTGCCGAGGCGCCGGGAAGCTGCGCACCGGTTTGGCGTCCATGCCGGCGTCGGTGGCATAGACATCAAGCCGCGGTTGCTGCACTTCGTAGCGGTCGTTGAGCATCAGCGTCGGGTTGGCGATGGTGAACAGCTCCTTGCCGTCGTGGCTGAGGGTGAAGGCGAACATCGACTTCGCTTTTTCCCCCGGTTTCTGGGTAATGCTGGCGTGGAACACCTGTTTGCAGTTGTCCAGCTCGACGCCATAGACATCGGCGTAGTGGTTGTTCAACACGTAGGCGGTCTTGCGATCCGGCGACAGTTGCACGGTGCCGGGACCGAAGGCGTCGGGCATCTTGCAGGTCTTGTACAGCGTGTCGGTGCCCAGGTCGATCACGTGCAGGTTGTTCGGGTAATTGGTGGTCACCATGTACTCGTGACCGACTTGCAGTGCTGTATTTTCTTCGGCCAGAACGTTGAGCGAACAGGCGCTCAGGACGGCGAACGCGGCCAAGCCGCAGGCATTGATACTAGGCATGCTGGAATCCTTTTTCTGTTCCACTTTTTTCTACGGGCTACTTGTCTTTTGGAAAGACAGTTCCGAGGTTGCGCCAGTTTTCGTTGGACGCCTGGGCATCCTTGTTCCAGTCCGGGTAGGTGCTCATCATGTCGGGCACCTGGGCCGGCCACCAGCACGGATCAGAGCAGCCATACAGGTCGGCTTCCATCGGCTGGCACAACGACGACACCCCACCAAACGCATCGATTTCCCAACCCGGGTCGGTGGTCGAGGCGCAGCCCGCAACAGAGCTCATCGCCACCACTTCTTCGATACGGTTTTCGGCCGCGGCCTCGTCCAGTTTCAGCGCTTTATTATTGATTGCCTTGAGATGTTTCATATCAGTGAGCCTTGCGCGGAGTGATGTAGCTGCTGATAAACGCAGGGTTATGGGCCATGATCCGGGTGTAGACCTCGATGCCGAAGTCGACCCAGTCACGCATCAGCTCGCAGTAGTGATAGGTCGGGTGGGTCGGGTCGCCGTACCGGGCGTAGCTCTCGTGGTAGCAGCCGCCGGAGCACAGGTTGCGGATCTGGCAGTCTTCGCAACCGGTGTTGCTGCGGTCGAGGCGCTGGGACAGGAAGTCGTTCAACTCCACCTGTTTGACGCCGCTGTGCACGTTGCCGAAGGTCGGCAAACTCGAACCGGTAAAGCGGTGGCACAGGTTCAGTTCGCCCTTGTGATCCACCGCCAGCATCTTCAGGCCCGCGCCGCACGGCAGCGCCTTTTTGTGGCCTTCGTGAATGTCGGTAATCAACTGGTGCAGGTTGGAAAAACCGATGTTGCGGTGTTCCAGTGCTGCTTCCAGATAACGCCGACCGAGCTTCTTCATGTTGGCGAAGACTTCGACCAGTTCGTCGCTGCTCAGGTTGAAGCTGCTGATGTCACCGGAGGTCACCGGGGCAAATCCGACTTCGGCAAAACCCAGCTCGTTGAACAGATGATCCCAGATGGTTTCGACGTCGGTGACGCCAGTGGTCAACGTCACCCGCGCGCCGACTGGACGGCTGTTGTAGCGCGACAGGAGCATCTCGGCCTTGCGCCGCACCACGTCATAGGTGCCCTGCCCGCCCACGGTGATGCGGTTGCGGTCGTGCACGGTTTTCGGCCCGTCAATACTCACCGAAAGCCCAAAGCGGTGGGCGTTGAGGTAGTCCACGGTTTCTTCAGTGAGCAGCGTGGCGTTGGTGGTCATGACGAACTCGACGAACTTGCCGGCCTCGGCAAACCGCTGTTCACAGTAGTCGACCATGTATTCGATCAGCTTGCGGTTGCTCAGCGGCTCTCCACCAAAAAACACCACCGTAAAACGCTCTTCATCCGGGGATTCGCGCAGCAGCATTTCCACCGACGCGACCGCCGTTTCGACGTCCATTTTCTTGCCGGCCGACGGCTTGTCGAGGTCTTCCTTGTAGCAGTAGGTGCAGCTCAGATTGCAGCCGGTGTTGACGTTGAGCACCACGGTATTGATCGCGGTGCGTTCGACCCGTTTGGTGCCGATGTCCGGGGTTAGCGGCGAACCGTCGCTGACCAGTTCCAGCGAGATCAATTCGCGCAGGGTCTCGGTGATTTCTTCACCGTTGAACCGCGCCGCCAGGCGCTGGATCAAGTCGTCCGACGAACAGCCAGGACCGCGCAAGGTATCGATGATCGTGCCCGTCAGCTCATCACTGGCGAACAGCGAACTGCTAGGGATGTGAAACAGCATGCGGTCGGCGTCGACGTGCACTTCGTGCAGGTTCCGTTCGACCAGATTCAAAATAGCGCCCATTGCAACCTCCTGTGCAAACCCCGTCTGACGGGGCCTGCGGTCATTCCGAAAAAGTGTCTGAAACCGTTAACGTCAGCCAGCTCACGTTTTCAACATCATGGAATGGGTGGATTGTTCCAGCGTTGCACGGTGACGATCATGTGGCCTTCGCCGGTCAGGGATTTCCCTGCGTCGTCGACGGCGGCGATCACCTTGAGGTTGCCGGCATTGTTGGTGGACATTTTGCGTTGCGGGTTCGGCCCGGCATCGCCCGGCGTGAATACGCCGCTGTCGGCCTGCATGGTGCCGGCGAACTTCACGTCTTCGTCTTCCTTGGCGCGGTCATCGAAGGCCTCGACCTTCCACTGCGCCGGGAACACGCCGATGCGGTACGGCTTGCCATCAGCGCCCTTGCCCCAGGCTTCAGCATCGAAACGACCCTGGACTTTCGGCGTCGAACCACCGCCCTCGCCGATCCGCGCTACCGAAAACTGCGGCACCACTTTGACTTCGGCGATGGTGCTGTAGACCGACAGGCTCGGGCCTTTCAGCGTGCCCACGGTGACCGCACGCACGCCCGGTTGGGCATTGGCGGCGGCCTTGAGTTTGACCTTGATCCGCTCAGGGCTTTGCTCGACGATTTCGACCACTGCCACACCTTTGCCGAAGTCCGGTTTGCCAGTGAGGCCGCTGCCGACCAGGGTGACTTCCGTTTCGCTACCGGCCTTCAGATAACCCGGCTGCACCGCCAGCAGACGGTTGGAACCCTGCTTGGCGGCAACGAAGTCCAGTCCGCGCTCATCATGCTCGGCCTCGAACATCCTGCCCTGCATCGCATTGCCTTGAACGGCGAACACCTGACGCATGGTCACGCCATCAATGGTCACGTTGCCGCGCCATTCGTAGCCGGTGTACAGAATTGCACTGCCATCGCCGTTGAACGGGGTGCCGTCAGCGTACTGACCTTTGACGGCGACCTTGAAGGTGTCGCTGCCGTCCGCGCTGACGGTCATCACGCCGGCCAGTTCGCCCTTGCCCGGCAAGTGGCCGCTGAAGCTCCAGTCGCCCACCAGCGCGGCGGATTTCGGCGCGACGCTTTGCCATTTTTTCCAGGCCGGGTTGTCCAGCGGATAACGCTTGGCCAGCAGCGGCACCATCTCTTTGCGAGCGATGTCGAACCAGTCGCGGTCCCGGGCCAGTGCCTGGTATTCGAGGGACGGCCATTGGCCGAGGTGGAAATTCACCAAACGCTCCCATTCCTGGGCCGGACGCCGTTGCAGAGCGACCCGCGCACCGGAGTGGCAGCGGCCACACATCTGGCTGGTCTGGTCGTCGAACTTCTCGCCAGTATTGAGCCGGCGTTCCAGCGCATACCGCACGCCATCGGTCTCGCTCGGCGCCAGGCCCTGGGTGTCCGCCAGGTACTTGACCAGGGTGCGACGGTCGTCATCGCTGATCTGCAAACCATGCATGGTTTGCATCCGAGCGATGCTCATCAGCCAGCCTTCCGGGGTCTTGCGCTGGTGGCTGATGCGACTAAGGGCGTTATCGGCTTCGGGGGTGTGACAACCCTGACACGTTTCCTTGAGGATGGTCTGGGCGTCGCGGGCTGCCAGGCTATAAGGCGAATGCAGCGCCACACAGGCGGCCACGGCCAGCAGGCTGGCGCTCAGGCCTGATCGGAATTTTCTCTTCATCAACGTCGAACCTCGCACGGTGCGTTCTTATTGTTGTGGCTTATCGTTTTTATGGTTTCTGCCGCCGGCGGCGAACCGCTGACGGAGGCAAGAGAAACGTCTGCGATAAGCAATACACGGAGCGTGCCAGCTTGCCTATATCCTTATTTATCAATCACTTGCGTGAAAATAACAGCGCTAAAACCGCTTTCGACGAGATCGCCTGCGTCTTATATCGCGACAGTTGTTGCAGTCTGAGACAAGCTTAGATGCCCGGCCGAAACAGCTCATCGCCCGACGATTGACGCCATGGGGATGCGAGCGCGAAATGGTTGTTCACCGATTGCCAGCAAGGGGATAAAAAATGGCAAGCATCACTGTTTTGGCGGGGGACTTTCTGCAGGGTGATGGGGAGTACAGGGACGGCGTTTTTACCCTCAGGACGTCGCTTCACCCATGGCCAGGCCTCACCCTCCCGCTCTCATCGTTCAAGCGCGTAGAAGTCGCCAACGAGGAGTCGATCACCAATTGCAAGGATGCCATCGGGTTCGGCGTGGCGGGCGCCATGCTGCTGGGCCCCATCGGCGCGATTGCCGGGTTCATGTTGGCCGGCAAAGAGACGCAAGTGACCTTTCTGGCCACGCTCAAGGATGACAGGACGTTACTGGCGGCCGTCGATAGCAGCACGTTCGAGGAAATTTCCCGAATAATCCCCTCATGATTACCTCAGCAAGGGCCGCACCACACACGGGTGGTGCGGCTGATGCGGGCTCAACTTAAAAACGTTGGATGGACGCGTTTGTGTGCGTTGATCTCTTGCTGCATCTGCGCCACCAGCGTCGCAATTGCATGGGCCGTGTCCAATTCCCAGACAGGAACGTGGCTCGCCACCAGGTCCACTTTGCCGGTCATGCAATCGCAGACCCGAATCGTCATTGACTGATCCGGGGCCATGCTGCAGGTGCATACCGAGGGCAGAAAACTCTGCTCAATGATGCTTTGAATCTCCAGGGTTGAAAGGTTCATCACAACCTCCCTTGCGCGAGATGTGTGGCCGGGCAATGCTCCATCATTTCACCCACCGAGCCAAAAAATTCTAGCCCTCAACTCAGAGGGGTTCAATGTCGCAACCGGGTTGCTCGTCGTCTCAGCGGCTGTCGCAATTTGCGAAAAAAAACTCCCCGCCGCCCTCCTTTTGCACCCGGCGAACCCCGACTTACTTAAGGCCCACCAGACCTTGAGGCGACTTGGCACAGCCATTGCGAAAGCTCTGTTCTCACGAACAATAAGAGGCTTCGCCATGTCACTCCCTGATTTGCTTCCCGCCACCTCCGCGTTCATCCAGCGTGCCCCGCGCATGCTGATCGGCGGCGACTGGGTAGAGGCCGCCGACGGCCAGACCATGCCCCTGCACAACCCGGCCAGCGGCGCAGTATTGTGTGTGGTGCCACGGGCTACGCCCGACGATGTCGACCGTGCCGTGCTGGCCGCGCGTCAGGCCTTCGATGACTCGGCCTGGACCCGCACCCGCCCGCGTGAACGTCAGAACCTGCTGTGGAAACTCGCCGACCTGATGCAACGCGACGCCGAACTGCTGGCGCAACTGGAATGCCTGAACAACGGCAAAAGCGCGGCCGTCGCCCAGGTCATGGACGTGCAACTGGCCATCGACTTCCTGCGTTACATGGCCGGTTGGGCGACCAAGATCGAAGGCTCCAGCGTTGAGGTGTCGTTGCCGTTGATGCCCAACGATCAATTCCACAGTTTCATCCGTCGCGAAGCAGTGGGCGTGGTCGGCGCCATCGTCGCCTGGAACTTCCCGCTGCTGCTGGCCTGCTGGAAACTCGGCCCGGCCCTCGCCACCGGTTGCACCGTGGTGCTCAAACCGGCGGATGAAACCCCGCTGACTGCGCTGAAACTCGCCGAACTGGTACTGGAAGCCGGCTACCCCGAGGGCGTGTTCAACGTGGTTACCGGCACTGGCATCACCGCAGGTTCTGCCCTGACGCACAACCCGCTGGTGGACAAGCTGACCTTCACCGGCTCTACCGCCGTGGGCAAGCAAATCGGCAAGATCGCCATGGATTCCATGACCCGCGTAACCCTGGAGCTGGGTGGAAAATCACCGACCATCGTCATGGCCGACGCCGATTTGAAAGGCGCCGCAGCCGGTGCCGCCAGCGCGATTTTCTTCAATCAGGGTCAGGTCTGCTGCGCAGGCTCGCGGCTGTATGTGCAACGCAAACATTTCGACAATGTGGTGGCGGATATTGCGGGCATCGCCAACGCCATGAAGCTAGGCAACGGCCTGGACCCTAGCGTCGAGATGGGGCCATTGATCTCCGCACGCCAGCAGGAGCGCGTGTTCGGGTACATCGAAAAAGGCCGGGAAAGTGGCGCGACCATCGCCTGCGGTGGCGAGCAATTCGGACCGGGGTTTTTCGTCAAACCGACGGTGATCGTCGACGTCGATCAGAAGCATTCGCTGGTGCAGGAAGAGATTTTCGGCCCGGTGCTGGTGGCGATTCCGTTCGATGACGAAGCCGATGCGTTGCGCATGGCCAATGACAGCCCTTACGGTTTGGGCGCGAGCATCTGGTCGAATGATCTGGCGGCGGTGCACCGGATGATTCCGCGGATCAAGTCAGGTTCGGTGTGGGTCAATTGCCACAGCGCCCTGGACCCGGCGCTGCCGTTTGGCGGGTACAAGATGTCGGGGGTCGGGCGGGAAATGGGGTATGCGGCGATTGAGCATTACACCGAATTGAAGTCAGTATTGATCAAGCTGTGATTTGCGGCGCCCTTTCGGGCGCCATCGCGCCGCTCCCACATTGGTTCTGTGTCGATCACAAATCCCCTGTGGGAGCCGGGCTTGCCCGCGATGGCGCCCGAGAGGCCCCTACAAATCTCAAGGTTTAAAACCCTGGGCCAGCAACCACCCCCAAACCACCTGCCCTTGCTCCATCGTCAACCCGGCCAACACCTGCTCAGCAGGCTCGCTGCACAACCGCCGCACCAACGGCGCTACCTCGACCCCTTGCACATGCCAGATCCCCAACGGCTGATCGGTCGTGATCACTACTTCGGCCTCATCAACAAACCCCTCTTTCAAAACCGGTGCACGCTCAATCCTCAGCGCTGCAAAATCCGCTTCGGCATGGGCGACCTCAGCATCCGGCCAGCACCGCCGCGTCTGCCAGAAGGGCTGATCCAGCCAACGCCGTTCATCGGCGTAAAAATCGCGACCGATCCGCGCAAACCGCAAAAACAGCTGCTCAACCCGTTGCTGATGAAAGCGCTGGGCCAGGGTCGTTCGCTCGGGTTTTCGCAACAGCGTGTTGATCACTGCAGGCGCCTGTAGCGCCGAAGACAGTGACTGGAAAATCCCGTTACCCGACAGCGGATCCACCGCCATCGCCGCATCCCCAACCCGAATCCAGTGATGACCGCACACCTGCGGGCACAGAATCGCGGTGCTGCTGCGGGCATGCAGTTGCAGGTCGATTTCAGGTGTAGCACCGAAAAAAGCCTGAGCCAACGCCGAGCCCTGGCGCCGTTGACGACAATAGTCGAGCAATTGCGCCTTACCGGGCAACCCGGCGCTAGTCACGTCCACCGTCCACTGCCAATAACACTGGCCGTCAGCCCGTCGCGCCATCCACGCCCAGCCATCCTCAAGGCTTTCAACCGCGCTGGCGGTGCTGCCCGGCATGGCCTGCCAGCGATTGAGCAGGCTGACCGTCTCCGGTCCTCTCAGGCCTTTACCGAGCGCCGGCGCCTGACGCCCTCGGGCCTCCACCAGAAAGTCCGCGACCAGCGTTTCGCGCCCTTCGATCTCAATTCGATGCCCCGACGCGTCCGCCTGGACAGTCAGCACTCGACCTTCGATCACCTCAACGCCAGCCAGGCGCAGGTCTTCGCGCAGGCCTCGGTCGAAGCCTGGACGGTCCAACAAAAATTCAATGTTCTGCGCATGCTGCTGACCGTTCCACGACACTTGTCGCTGGGAAGGCAACGCCGCCTCCGCCAGCGCCTGATGCAGACCCGCGCCACGCAAAGCCTCCAGCACACGCACCGAAACACCTTCCAGCGCCGCAAACCGGCGCCACTCGCTGACCAGCGTCACGGGATAACCGAGCCGCCGCAACCCCAGGGCCACCGCAGCTCCCGCTGGCCCGGCGCCGAGAATCACAATCATGGCCCGATGCGCCGTTCAGGGCCGCGATAACACGCGTGCTCGCGCAGCCACTCGACCACCTGTTCGTTGCTCGCCCCTGGGTGCGCGACCAGAAAAGCGGCGATGTGCCCGCTCAACGCCGCACACCCCAGACTGGCGCCGGACTGCCCTGGATAGGTCCCATGCACACACGCGGCAAAATCCGCTTGCGCGCTGTTGAGCCACGACCATTCCTGTTCGGCGCAGCGCGCATCGCCGGTGACGCGCAGCACCTGCGGATAATTCGCCGGAAACACGCCCTCGCCTTGTGCCGGGCTCGATGCGCAGAGTAGAACCCCTCGCGCTACTGCCGCTGCACAGGCTTCGCGCAACAGGCTGCGATCCTGCCGTAAACCGAGGCTCAAATTGATCAACCGGACGTCCTGTGCCACCAGCCAGTCGATGGCGCTGGCGATCTGCAAGGCGCTGGTGACGCCGCGCTGGTCAAACACCTGCCCCACGCAAAACACCGCTGAAGGTGCCCGCCGCCCGATGGCCTCGATCACTGCGATTCCGTGGCCCAGCGGATCATCGCGCAAGTCGCTTTCGGCCAACCCGTCCTCCAGCAACGAAAACCTCCGCCCAGCGACGACCTGCACCCGTTGCGCCGCCGAATGGCCGCTGTCGACGACGCCGATTCGCAATTCAGGCTTCATGCAGCACCGTTTTTGACGTGAGCACGCCGTCGAGCAATTCAAAACGCAGATCGGCATCGGCCAGGGTTGAGGGGCGGTGGCTGATCAAGATTCGTGTACGTGCGGCAAACAGTCGGTCGATGGCTTCGATCACTTCGCGTTCGGTGGCTTCATCCACCGCCGAGGTGGCTTCGTCGAGTACCAGAATCAGCGGGTCCTGCAACAGCGCCCGGGCAATGGCGATGCGCTGTTTCTGACCACCGGACAGTTGCTGACCACGCTCGCCCAACGGACTGTCGAGGCCTTCGGGCAACGACTCAATCAAGCTGTCGAGTTGCGCCAGCCGCGCGACTTCGGCAATCGCCTCGCGACTGGCGTCCGGCACGGCGTAGGCCAGGTTGTCGGCGAGGCTGCCGCGAAACAAAACGATGTCCTGACTGACCACGGCAATCCGCCGACGCAACTGGAACAGGTCCAGCTCCCGAAGGTCGACCTCACCCAGCAACACCCGACCCGATTGTGGATCGTGGTGACGTTGCAGCAGATCGATGAGGGTTGATTTGCCAACCCCGGAGCCGCCGCTGAGGGCGACTTTCAAGCCATAAGGAATGCGCGCTTCGATACCGCGCAAGGTCGTCGGGCGGCCGGGATGGCTGAAGTGCACATCGTCGAATCGCAGGTCACCGCAGGCAGGCATCGGCTGCGGTTGGACCGGCGTCAAAACGGTCGGCTCTTCGCCGCGCAATTCCATCACGCGCCCGAGGCTGACAGTCATCCGTTGAATGGCGACGTAGAGCCCGAGCAGGCTCTGAACCGGTCCGACGGCCATGCCCAAATACGTGGAGAATGCGATCAGCGCGCCGAGTTGCCAAGTGCCCTGCACCACCCAATAACCGCCAATCAAAAACGCACAGGCACGGGATAACGACGTCAATGTGCCCGGTACGGCCTGGGTAAAAAACTCAGTGACTTGCAGACGCAGCAATTGGCTCATGTAGCCGTGGCCCAGCGTCTCCAGCCGTCGTGCTTCACGCTGTTGCTGGCCGGCGGACTGGATGAACTTCATCACCGGCAGCGTCTCGACCATGAACGAGGACATATCCGCCGAGCGCTCGCGCAATTGCCGCACATCCCGCTCGACCTTGCGCCGCATCCAGCGCAGCCAGAGCACGTCGAGGGGAATCAGCACCAGTGCCAACAACGAGAGCTTCCACGACAGGGTCAGCAACATCGCCACCGCGCAGACCAGGCCAATCACGCTCGACACCGCCGAGAACAGCGAGTCCACGGCGAAACGCTGGATCTCCGCGACGTCGCCATCCAGGCGCGACATCAAGTCACCGATCCGCCGCTGACCGTAAAAACTCGGTGAAAGCGTCTGCAAATGGCGATAGAGATCATCGCGCAGGGCAAACAGAATCCGCCCGGACAATCGCGTGTGCAGGTAGCGATTGATGCCCGACAGCGCCGTGCCGAGCAGCCCGGCAACGATCATCAACCCGGCAATCAACACCAGCATCGGAAAATTGCGCGCCAGCAGGCCATCGTCGATCAGGAGCTTGGTCAGCCACGGTTGCACCAACACCAGCAGTGAGGCGCACACCGATAAACCGAGCAGCCCGACGATGGCCAAACGATGTGGCCGCACGAAGCTGTAGAGCCAGCGCAATGCCGCTTGCAAGGCCTCTGGATTCTGGCTGTCGATCAGCCGAACGATCAGGCGCTGCATCACGAACGCAACTGTTTGAGCTTGCGATACAAGGTCGCGCGACTGATGCCCAACGCCTCGGCGGCGGCCGAAACATTGCCCTGGTGAGTGTCCAGCGACTGACGAATCAACTCCAGTTCATTTTCACGGATGCTGCCGGCTTGAGGCCGTTCGGTCGCGGACAATTCGTCGAGCATGCTGTCGGGCAAGTGATCGTGGGTGAGGACAGTCTCCCCCGGTTCGCGCATGGCCAGCGCGGTGCGCAATACCATTTCCAGTTGGCGGATGTTGCCGGGCCAGTGATACCCCCCGAGCAAGCGGCTCAAATCGTCATGCAGAACGACAGTCGGGGCATCAAGCCTGGCCAGCAATCGCCCGACCAGCGCACTGAAATCTTCGCGCTCGCGCAGGGCCGGAAGCATCACGCTGATGCCGTTGACTCGGTAGAACAGGTCTTCACGGAAGTGTTTCTCTTCCACCAGACGCTTGAGGTCGCGGTGCGTGGCGCAGATCAACGCGACGTCGATGTCTTGCTCTTCGCCTGCCCCCAGCGGTGCGACTTTGCGGTCTTGCAGTACCCGCAGTAAACGCGCTTGCAGGGCCAACGGCATGTCGCCGATTTCATCGAGAAACAAGGTGCCACCGTGGGCCTGTTGCAGGCGACCGATCATGCCGCCACGGCGGGAGCCGGTGAAGGCACCTTCTCGGTAGCCGAACAGTTCCGACTCGATCAGGCCTTCGGGAATCGCCGCGCAGTTCACCGCGATGAAGGGTTTGTCGCAACGGGTTCCAGCCATGTGCAAAGCGCGGGCGATGACTTCTTTACCGGTGCCGGTTTCACCGAGCAGCAACACCGGCAATTCATTGGCCAGGCCTTGCCGGGCCATGCGCAAGGCTCGGGCATAACGCACGTTACTCCCGGCCAGGGACTCAAGGTCCGGCTGGGGCTTGACGGTTTTGGCGGTGCTGCGCGGTGGGCTGCTGATGCCGATCGAGCGTTGCGGCGCGCGCAAGGTTTTGTAGAAGAATTCGCCTTTGGCGGTTTGCAGGCTGCCGACGCCGCCCTGATGCAACCGCGATAAAAGCTGGAGCCCATCGACCCCGAGAAACTCTTCACAACGCCGACCGACCAGCGCCGAGCGTTCGGCGTGGAGCAACTGACAGGCCTGGGCGCTGACCGCGAGGATCTGACCGCCAAGGCTCACCGCCAGCAAACCTTGCCAGGGGGATTCGAGGTATTGACGACGGCTGTGGAAGGCCAGGACGATTTCGTCGGGATAACTGGCGTTGAAGACGCGGCTTTCAATCTGGCTGACGGCCATGGCCAGCAACGCGGTGCTGTCGTGAGCGCGACCAAGCGGGCCTTCGCGGGTCAGGTCGAGCACGCCGAGCATGCCGCCTTGCGGACAATGGATCGGCACCGAGGTGCAGGAGAAATCGGTCAGGCGATCGAGGTAATGCTCGCCGCAATCGATCATCGTAGGCCGGGCTTCAACCAGTGCAGTGCCCAGCGCGTTGGTGCCGCGAGCGGCTTCGCTCCAGCAGGCGCCCAAGGTGATGTCTTGCAGGCCGCTGCCTTTGAGGCGATCGGCGCGTCCTTCGACGGCGAGAATGGTGGCGTCGGAGTTGGCGAGGATAATCAGCCCTTCCTTGCCCTGACGTTCGGCCAGGTAATCAATCGCCGGCAATGCCGCGTCGATCAGCAGTCGGTTGCTGGCCAGCAGCACGTCGAGGCTGGCGCTCGATTCCAGTGCGAGTTCGTGTTTGCCGTTGAAATGCACGCCATGACTGAGGCTGCGCCGCCACGACGCATCGATTTCCGCACGCAATATGCCATCGGGGACTTCGCCCTCCAGATGGAGTTTTTCCCGGGCCAGCCGGGCTTCGTGGTGACGTTTGGGTGGTGTTGTTTTTATTGGCGTCATCAAGCGCTCCGAATCGGTCCGCCTTGCGCTGTTTTAAGCTCAGCGCCTTGCCGCAATGTTTACGTTAACGTCAGGGCGATGGCAAGTGCCTTACGGCGCTTGTGTTTCATCCGTTGCACCGCGTTATCGTTCATCGCGGGCAAGCCTTGCTCCTACAGGGATCGAGCCGAACCTGGATTGGCATTCAACCTCGGCCCTTGTAAGGAGCATGGCTTGCCCGCGATAGCGATCTACCAGACACCCGTGCTCTCAGAGTTGCCACACCTCGGGGCTCACAAAAAACGCCCGGGCATTATCCTCCAGGCTCTCCAGGTGATACCCACCCTCCTGCACAATCAGGCACGGCAGGCCAAGGCTGCGAATCCGCGCCCCCAGCGTCGCAAACCCTTCACGGGTCACCGCCACTTTGCTCTGTGGGTCCAGTTCGAAAATATCGAACCCGAGGGACAGCACCAGCACTTGGGCACCGAAATCCTTCACCGCGGTCAACGCGATATCCAGTTGATCGAGGAAGTCTGCCTCGCTCGCACCATGGGCCATCGGCAAGTTCAGGTTGAAACCTTCTCCTGCCCCGACACCGCGCTCATCACCAAAGCCTGCAACCCCCGGATAGAAATTGGTCGGGTCGCCATGCACCGAGACGTAGAGCACGTCATCACGCTCGTAGAAAATCTCCTGAATCCCCTGCCCATGGTGCATGTCGGTATCGAGCACCGCGACTCGCTCAAACCCGCTGCGTAACACCTGCGCCGCCACCGCTGCATTGTTCACATAACAGAAACCACCCGCCGCTTCGGCCCGAGCGTGGTGACCCGGTGGACGACACACGGCGTAAGCGGCCGGCTCGCCATCGAGCAACGCCTGGGCGCCCGCAATCGCGCTCTGCGCCGACCAATAGGCCGAACGCCAGGTCTGTTCCCCCACCGGGCAACTACCATCGGCCAGATAGCGTGCGGCCTGGGCGAGAACCCCGCGCAGGGCGTTGGGCTCGCGCACGAAGATGTTCGACATCACCTCATCGCCCCAATCCTCGGGGATTTCCTTCCAGCGCTGATGGGCCTCCTGCAAGAACGCCAGGTACGGCGCGCCGTGGACTGCCAGCAGCGGATCGAGCCCGGCATCGACCGGTTGCTCGACTTTAAAGCCCAGCGAGTGCGACGCCTGCACCAGTCGCTGAGCGCGCTCCGGCACTTCCTGCGGCGTACGCATTTGCCCACGGGAATAGTAGCTGCGTGGATGGTGAAGCAATTGTTCGGGGTGGAAAAAACTGCGCATGGGGTTGATACCTGTCAGTTAACGTAGATCTTGAATCCGGGTGCGTTCAACTGTAGGAGCAAGCTTGCTCGCGAAGAGGGCGTGTCAGTCGACATTATTGTTGAATGACACACCGCATTCGCGAGCAAGCTTGCTCCTACATCGGTCGTGTTTACTCAGCGCTTACTGCGCGGGACAGCACGGCGTTGAGCAGCACATCGGTGCCCTGACGCACGTCTTCGGGCAGCACATCTTCCGCTTCGTTATGGCTCAAGCCGCCGACGCACGGGATAAACACCATCGCCGTCGGACAGAACCGCGCCAGGTGAATTGCGTCGTGACCGGCACCGCTGACAATCGATTGCTGAGCGTAGCCGAGCGCGTCCACCGCCTGCTGCACCGCCGCCACGCATTCGACGTTGAACGGCGTCGCCGGGCTGATCCAATGCGGGGTGATCGTCAGATTCAAACCGCGATCATCGGCAATGGCCTGAAGTCGCGCACGCACCTGCTGCTCCATCGCATCGATGGCTTCGTCGCGGTGATGACGCAGGTCCACGGTAAAATTCACCAGCCCCGGAATCGTGTTGCGTGAGGATTTGTTGATGCTCAACTCGCCGACGGTGGTCAGACCTTCGGGGGCGAAATCGCTGGCCAGGCCTTCGATCGCCTGAATCATTCGCGCCACGCCGTACAGGGCGTCCTTGCGCAGCGGCATCGGCGTGGTGCCGGCGTGGGCCGCCATGCCTTCGACTCGCACGTCCAGCCAGCGAATCGCCTGGCCACCGCTGACCACGCCGATGGTTTTGGCGTTGTCCTCAAGGATCGGACCTTGTTCGATGTGCGCTTCAAAGTACGCGTCCACCGCTCCGCCCAGTGGACGCTCGCCGGCGTAACCGGTGCGCTGCAGCGCCTCGGCAACGCTGATGCCGTCAATGTCACGCACTGCCAACGCGGCATCCAACTCCATGATCCCGGTAAACACCGCCGAGCCGAACATCGCCGGGGTGAAGCGAGCGCCCTCTTCGTTGGTCCACACCGCCACTTCCAGCGGCTTGCGGGTCTGGATGCCGAGGTCATTCAGGCAGCGCACCACTTCCAGACCGGCAAGTACGCCGTAAACGCCGTCGAAACGCCCGCCTTCAGGCTGAGTGTCGAGGTGGCTGCCCATCATCACTGGCGCGGCTTCGGGGTCGGTGCCGGCACGGCGGGCAAACAGGTTGCCGATGGCATCCACGCTCAGGGTCATGCCGGCTTCGCGGCACCAGTGGGAAAACAGTTCGCGACCGGCCTTGTCTTCCTCGCTCAGGGCCAGGCGGCAACTGCCGCCCCGGGCGGTGGCGCCGATTTCGGCCATGGCCATCAGGCTCGCCCAGAGGCGTTCGCCATTAATCTTCAACATAAAATCACTCCTGGAAACTTCGATTAAGCGTTGGCCATTTCGACGCGTTCAGCGCTGGCATGACGCCGGGCAAGGGACAGGACACAGATCAATGAAGTCGCGGCAATCAGGCTGTAGAACACCGCCATCGGCCACCATTGACCGGCGAACTTGTGCGCCAGCAACGTGCCGATCAGCGGCGTCAAGCCACCGGCCAGCGCACCGCAAATCTGATAGGCCAGCGAAATCGCGGTGTAGCGCACGCGGGTCTCGAACATGCCGCTGACGTAACCGGCGATCACCGCGTAGAACGACGCCATGCACACCACCGCCAGGGCGATACCGAGGATGATCAGCGGCGCCTGTGCCGAGCTGACCAGCACGAACATCGGGTATGGAGACGCCATGGCCAACAACGACACCAGGCACAGGAATCGCGTTGCGCCCATTTTCTCGGCAACCCACGCCGCCAAGGGTTGAATGCAGAACTGAATGATCGCCACCACGAACAGGCACTCAAGAATCAGCGAGCGCGGCAGTTCAAGTTGCTGGGTGGTGTAGGCAATCATGAAGGTATTGGTGAAATACACCCCGGCGATCCCGAGGGTATTGGCGCCGATGCACAGCAGCAGCGGGCGCCATGCGGTGCGCAGGACTTCCATGACCGGAGCCTGCTCTTTACGTGTGCTTTTGCGGGCCAGTTCGCGGCTGGCGAGGAACTCCGGCGATTCATTCACGCCCAAGCGAATCGCCAGGCCCACCAGCAACAACAGCGAGCTGGCGAGGAACGGCAGACGCCAGCCCCAGCTCATCAGGTCTTCTTCCGGCAAACGGGTGACTGCGCTGAATGCCAGCAGAGACAGAATCAAACCGGCCGGGCTGCCGAGTTGGGCAAAGGATGCGAAGAAATTGCGTCGACCTTTCGGTGCATGCTCGCCGGCCATCAACACCGCCCCGCCCCACTCGCCACCGACGGCGATGCCCTGGACGATGCGCAGCAAAATCAGCAGTACCGGCGCCGCTGCACCGATTTGTGCGTAGGTCGGCAGCAAGCCGATGCAGACCGTGACCACGCCCATCATCAGCAATGTGATGATCAGCGACTTTTTGCGGCCAATGCGATCGCCGATATGGCCGAAAATAATCCCGCCCAACGGCCGCGCAAAAAAGCCCACGGCGAAGGTGCCGAACGCAGCCATGGTGCTGAACAGTTTGTCGTCGGAGGGGAAAAACAGCGCGCCGAATACCAACGCGGCCGCGGTCGCGTAGATGTAAAAGTCGTACCACTCGATCATGGTGCCGATGAAGGCTGCGGCGGCCGCACGGCGCGGCTGAGGAGAAGCTTGGGGCTTCATGGGTCGGTCTCCTTTGGTTATTTTTTTGGCAGGAGTGAAACAGCAAAATCAAGGCGCTCTGACGGCGCCTGTCTGGAGATGATTTATCGTCCCGGGGCTATGATTAGTCAATTTTCTATTTATTATGCGGACTATTACACCAGCTTATAATCGAGAGCCGCCATGGCAGAACGCGATTTGCAACGCTTGCTCAATGACCGCCTGGACTGGAACCTGCTGCGTACCTTTCGGGTGATCGGCCAGGAGCTGAGCATCAGTCGTGCCGCCGCCCGCCTGCACCTGACGCAACCGGCGGTGAGCCAGGCGCTGAAGCGCCTGGAGGAGCAACTGGGCCGACAACTGATCGCCCGTCGCGGGCCACGGTTTGCTCTGACCGAAGTCGGTGAACAGATCTTCGTACTGGCCGGGGAAATCTACGGGCAGATGTCCCAAGTCAGCAGCGTGCTGGAGCAGCCGGCCGACGAAGTGATCGGCAAGGTTCGGCTGTTGATCATCAGCCGGATCTTTTCGGAGCGCTTCGACGACTTCCTCGCAGACTTCCACCGCCAGCATCCGCGCGTGGATCTGGAAGTCGACGTGATGCGCAGTTCCGACATCGTCAGCGCCCTTCAGGAAAAAACCGCGACACTCGGCCTGAGCCTCAATCGCCGCCCGCAACCGCGCTTGGAACAACGGCTGTTCCTGCGTCAGCGTTATGCGTTTTTCTGCGGCAAGCATCATGCAATGTTCGGCCAACAGAACGTCGCCGAAGGGGATTTGCAGCGAGAGAATTTCGTCAGTTTCACCAGCGACCAGATTGGCGGCATGCTCTCGCCGCTGACGATTTTTCGTGATCAGAAAGGCTTCAGCGGACGGATCGTCGCCTCGTCAGCGAGCCTGGAGGAAGTCCGGCGACTGGTGATCGCCGGGTTCGGTATCGGTTGTTTGCCCGAGCACGTGGTGGTGGCGGACGTCGACGCCGGACTGCTCTGGCGCCTGCCGCCCCACGAAGGGATTGCCGATGTGGACATTCATTTGCTGTGGAACCGCGAGCAGCGCATGAGTCGGGCCGAGACGATCTTTCTCGAGAGCCTGCAACGCTGCCTGACGACCTAAACGCGCAACACCTGCGCCAACGGTTCACCGGCGCGCAGGCGCTCCAGCAACCGTGGCTCGGCACGATCGGACGCCAACGCCTGGTCGATGACACCGGCCGCTGTTTGCCAGTCAAGAAACAACACACCGTTGTCGTCCGCCAGCACCAGATCCCCCGGACGTACCGTAACGCCGGCACAGTGAATCGGCTGATTGATCTGGCTGTCGCCATGGCCATGCAGCTTGGTGGTCAGCAGGATCGTACCTCGGGCGAAGACCGGTAATCCGCCTTCACGCAGTTCGAGCAAGTCGGTCACCGCGCCGTCCACCACAATGCCCACCGCACCAGCGCAACGCGCCGCGCAACTGGTGACAGCGCCCACTGGCGCATGTTGCCAGTCACCGTCGGTGTCGATCACCAGCACATCGCCGGGCTGGATAAGCGCCAGGGCCTGGTTGACCGCAATCGCGTCGGCGCCCACCAGTTTCAGGGTCAGCGCACGGCCGACCAGTTTCACATTGGGCACCATGGCTCGCAGTTGCGAATCGGCAAAACCCTCCTCCAGAAAATGCCCGAGGGTCGGAAAACTCACGGCGTTGAGCTGTTCGATCAGCCGGGACTCATCCATGTTGCGGCTCCTTGGCAATCAACTCGGCCACGCAATCGATTTCCAGCAAAACGCCCCAGAGCGCTACACACACGGTGGTGCGTGCTGGCGGCGCGTGGCCGAGGAACTCGCGATACATCGCGTTAAACGGTTCCAGTTGCGCGGGGTCGGTGAGGTACGCGTTGACCTTGATCACGTGGCTGAAGTCCGACCCGGCTTCAATCAGGATCGCCTCCAGGTTGCGCAAGGTCTGCCGCACTTGTTCGGTGAAGTGGGCCGGTTGGTCATCGAGCCCGCTCTGGGCCGGGATCTGCCCGGCGGTAAACACCAGGTGGCCGCTGACCACCGCTTGCGAGTACGGGCCGACCGGGCCGATGAAGCCCGGGGCCGATTGAATTCTGCGCATGTTATTGAACTCCATGGATCAGGCCGCAGCCGATTTGAAAGGTTTGCGAGCGGGTTGATCGTCGCCCGGCACTGCCGCCGGCACGTCGCTGATGTCTCGCTTGAAGGTCTCGGTCAGCAGCAACAGCGCCACTAACGAAATCAACGCCGCGCCGATCATGTACCAGGCCACCGAAGAACCTTTGCCGGTCGCCGCCAACAATGCCGTGGTGACGATGGGCGTCGCCGCGCTACCGAGCAGGCCGGACAACATGTAGCTGATGGACAGTCCCGAATAACGCACACGGGTGCCGAACAGTTCGGCCAGGAACGTCGCAATCGGTCCGTAATTGGCGGCGAACGCGGTCATCAACATCAGGTAGGCGAAGATCACCAGCGACAGCTCTTTGGTGTCCATCAACCAGAACATCGGGAATGCCACCAACGCTTCGGCCACGATGCCGGCGACGATGATCGGCTTGCGTCCATAGCGGTCCGACAATGCGCCGAACACCGGCAACATGACGATGCACCAGGCACAGGACAGCAACACCACGCCGAGCATCACGCTGCGGCTGAAGCCGAGATTCTGCGTGCCGTAAGTCAGTCCGAAGGCAACGATGATGTTGAACGATGCCCCGGTCGACATGGTGGCGATCCCGCCCAGCACCACTTGTTTCCAGTACTTGCGAAACACTTCCGCCAGCGGCATTTTCACCTGCACCTCGGCTTCCTTGACCTTGTTGAAGGCCGGGGTTTCAGCGATGTTCAAGCGGATGTACAAGCCCACGGCGATCAGCAGCACGCTGGCCAGGAACGGAATACGCCAGCCCCAGGCCAACAGGTCTTCAGGGGACAGCCACGCGGCAATCAGCAGGAAGGCCAAGTTGGCAATCATGGTCCCGGCCGGGACGCCGATCTGAACCCAGGAACCGTACAAACCGCGTTTGTTGGCGGGAGCATGTTCCACCGCCATCAGCACCGCCCCGCCCCACTCGCCACCTAACGCCAGGCCTTGAATCACCCTCAGCAGCAACAACAGAATCGGCGCCCAGATACCAATGGCCGCGTAGTTAGGTAATAACCCGATGGCGAAAGTAGCGGCCCCCATGGTCAGCAGTGAAACCAACAACATCGACTTGCGTCCCAAGCGGTCACCGAAATGACCGAACAGTGCCGCGCCGACAATCCGGGCCAGATACGCCGAAGCAAACGTACCGAACGCCAGTAATGTACCGATCAACGGATCGAAATCCGGAAAGAACACTTTGTTGAACACCAGCGCCGAAGCCGTGGCGAAAACAAACAGGTCGTACCATTCCACCGTGGTGCCGATGACACTGGCCACGGCCACTTTCTTCATGCTTATTGCAACTTCCGGAGGTGCGCCGGACTTTTCTACAGGCGATAGATCGCTCATTACTGTCTCCAGGAATTCTTCAAGAACTCGTTATTTAATTGTTTTGACTGGCAGTAAAACGTTCGAAGTGGCGATTGTTGTTATATCCCGCCCAACTATGCGGGCGAGTTTGCAAGGCACGTGTTTATTAATAACCGAGTGTTCGGTCTGCGCAGTTCAATAACGGTTCACCGGCATTTAAACGGCGAAAATTTTCCGCTACTTGTTCGGCAATGCAATCGTGGGAGGCCGCCGATGCCATATGGGGGGTAATGGTGACGCCGGGCATCGTCCAGAGACGGTGATCGACCGGCAGTGGTTCTTGTTCGAAAACATCCAGTAAAGCGCCACGCAGTTTTCCTCGGGTCAGCGCTTGTTCAAGGTCGTCGATATTCAGATGACCGCCGCGACCACAATTGACCAGCGCGGCGCCATTGGCGAGCCGCTCGAACGTTGCGCTGCCGAGGATGCCGCGGGTTTCGCTGGTCAGCGGCAACAGGTTGATCAGCAACTCCAATCCATCGAGAAACAGATTCAGTTTTTCCGCACCGGCGAACGTCTGTACACCCGGCAAATCCTTGCTGCGGCGCGCCCAACCACGCACGTCTTAACCGGCGGCGGCGAGGTCCTGGGCAATGGCACTGCCCAACGACCCGAGGCCCATGACCCCGACCTTGAACTGCCCCGCCGTCCGTTGCAGTGGGCGCTCCCAGCGTTGTTGTTGTTGCTGCTCCAGCACTCTGTCGAAGCCACGGTGATAGTGGATCACCGCCCAGCGCACGTACTCCGTCATGCCCTGGCGATGGCCGGGATCGACTACTCGGCACACGGGCAGGTCCGGACACGACGGGTCGTGATCCAGGTGATCGATTCCCGCCGCCACAGAGTGAATGACCTGCAGGTTCGGCAACGCAGCGAGGCTGCCCGGTAACGGAAACCAGCACGCGGCAATCTGCGCGTTGGCGGCCTGCGGATCATCAGCCAGCACGGTGGTGAGTTGCGGTGCACTGCGGGCAAACGCGGCCTGCAATTGCTTGATCAACAAGGTGTCGCGAGACAGCAGAACCACGGTGTTCATGAGAGATAGGACTCGCGCTGGGATTCGATCAGGGTTAAAGCGGCCTCCCAGGCCAGGTCGATGATGTTGTCCTGTTCATCGCGGTCAAACTGTTCTGCGGTGTGCGCACAGACTTCCGGGGACGGATAATGCAACGCCGAACCACCGGCCAGTGCCGCGACCTGGGCCTGACAGGCGCGCTCCAGAAAGTGAATTTCCTGGAACGCCTGCGCCACGCTGGAGCCTCCGACCAACAAGCCGTGATTTCGCAAGACCATCGCGCGGTGCGGCCCCAGATCGGCGATCAAACGCTCGCGTTCATCCAGAGACAGGGCGATGCCTTCATAGGTGTGATACGCCAGCTTGCCGTAGAACTTGAGCGCGTGCTGACTGATCGGCAGCAAGCCTTGCTTCTGCGCGGCGACCGCCATGCCGGCGGCGGTGTGGGTGTGAATCACGCAATTCAAATCGGGGCGGGCCATGTGGATCGCCGAGTGAATGACGAAACCTGCGGCGTTGACCCGGTAACCTTCATAAGCCGGATCGACCACTCGCCCATCCTGATCGATCCGCACCAGGTCCGAGGCGCGCATGCGGTCGAAAATTACCCCGTAGCGATTGATCAGAAAATGATGCTCAGGTCCCGGAATCCGCAGGGTGATGTGAGTGTCAATCAAGTCGGTCATGCGAAAATGCGCGACCAGGCGATACAGTGCAGCCAGTTCGCAACGGGCTTGCCATTCAACCGGGCCGATGTGTTCAGGTTTACTCACAAATACACCTCTTTAGCAGCGTGGGTGACGACCGGGTTAGCGCGCAGTCGCGCGAGGCCGCAAACACCGATCAAGGACAGCGCCGAGAGCAAGGTGAAGAACACCGCCAGCGGCAACCATTGTCCGGAAAACTTGCTTGCCAGCAGCGTGCCGATCAGCGGCGTGGTGCCGCCGGCCAGGGCGCAACTCAACTGGTAAGCGATGGAAATGCCCGAGTAGCGCAGGTGCACCGGAAATGCCTGGGTCATGTAACCGGCGATCACCGCGTACAGCGCCGAGAGAATCACCACCGCCAGAGCAATGCCGACGGTCATCAGCACAATGTTCTGCGTGCCCACCAGCATGAACATCGGGTATGGCGTGACCATGCACAGCAGCGCGACGAGTTTGAGGAAGCGGCCTTCGCCGATGCGCTCGGCCAGCAACGCGGAGAGCGGTTGCGAGAGCAGCTGAATGACGGTCACCAGGAACAGGCAATCGAGAATCGTCGAACGTGCGATGCCCTGATACTGGGTGACGTAGGTGATCATGAAGGTGTTGGTAAAGAAGAACCCGGCCGAACCGATGGTCACCGCCGCGGCGGCGAACAGGATCTGCCGCCAGCAGGTGCGAATAACGTCTTTCACCGGGTATTTGGCCGTCTCGTTATTGTCACGCGCCTTGGCGAATTCTGGTGACTCGTGAACGCCTGAGCGGATCATCAGACCGACCATCATCAACACACCGCTGGCCAGAAACGGCAGACGCCAGCCCCAGGCGAGAAAGTCTGCCGGTTCAAGGGACGTCACCAATCGAAAGGCGATCAACGCCAGCAGCAATCCGGCCGGGCTGCCAAGTTGGGCAAAGGATGCGTAGAAGGTTTTGCGCTTGGCCGGTGCGTGCTCGCTGGCCATCAACACGGCACCGCCCCACTCGCCACCGACCGAAATCCCCTGGATCAACCGCAGCACGATCAGGCCGATCGGCGCCCAGATGCCGGCACTGGCGTAGCTCGGTAACAAACCGATGCCAGCGGTAGCCAGGCCCATCAATGCCATGGTCACCAGCAACATCTTTTTGCGACCGAGTCGATCACCCAGATGACCGAACACCATACCGGCCATGGGCCGGGCGATGAAACCGACGGCGAAACTGCCGAAGGCTGCCAGAGTGCTCATCACCGGATCGCTGCTGGGAAAGAACACTTGCCCAAGCACCAGCGCCGCCGCCGTCGCGTAGATGTAGAAGTCGTAGAACTCGATGGTCGTGCCAATGAAGGCTGCGGCCGCGGCTCTTCGCGGTTGAGGGGTAGTGTGCATGCAAGGACCCTGTGTATTTATAGTTTTGGGCAGGTACTGAAGGCTGTATACGGTTGCACTCTGTGGCGCTTGTGGGCTTTATCGCTTCCGTGGCAGGATTAGTCAATTTTCATATTCTTATCTTTACTATTAGCACTGCTACTACATGGACTAATTATGCCCTCCACTTCAAACCCGTGGGTCGGTCGTCGCTTTCTGAATGACCGCCTCGACTGGAACCTGCTGCGCACCTATTTGGTGATCGGCCAGGAAGGCAGCATGAGCCGGGCCGCCGCACGTTTACACATCACCCAATCAGCCGTCAGTCAGGCACTGAAACGGCTGGAGGAACAGCTGGAATGTGTGTTGATTGCCCGCAGCGGGCGACGGTTTGAGCTGACGGAAACCGGAGAAGAAGTTCTGCGCATTGCAGCTGATATCTACGGCGATATTTCTCGTTTGGGTACGGTGGTGGAGAGTCGCCACGATGACGTGGTGGGCAAGATTCGCATCCTCACCGTCAGCGGCGTGCAGGCTCGGCACTACGATGACTTCCTCGCTGACTTTCATGAGACCCACCCGAAAATCGAGCTGGAAGTCGAAGTGATGGGCAGCTCGAACATCATCAGTTCGCTGCTGCAAAAGACCGCGACCGTTGGCGTTGGCCTGTGTCGTTTACCGCAACCGCGCCTGGAGCAGCGAGTCCTGTTTCGCGAGACTTATGCCTACTTTTGCGGCCAGCGTCATCGGCTGTTCGGGCAAAAAAATCTGACCCTGGAACAGCTTGCCGTAGAGAACTTCGTCAGCTTCACCAGTGACCAACTCGGCGGCAACCTTTCGCCGCTGACACTGTTTCGTGACCAGCAAGGCTTTACCGGCAAGATCGTCGCAACATCAACCAGTTTCGAAGAAATTTACCGCTTGATCTGCGCTGGGTATGGCATTGGCTGTCTGCCGATACACCTGGTGCGCCGGGATGTCGAGCAAGGTTTGCTCTGGCGGTTGCCGCCGGAAGATGGCGTGGTGGATTTCGATATCCAGCTGTTGTGGAATCGCGAGCAGAAGATGAGCCAGGCCGAAACCGTGTTCCTCGAAAGCTTCCAGCACATGCTCAGCATTCGTGAGCCTGTGCTGTGAAGCCTTGCCCCCTAGACGTGAGGGTCGCCCCCGGCCTTGCTCGGGGCGGCGTATTGCGGTTTCAGATGACCGTCCTGATCAAGTAGCCAGGCGTCCATGATCTGTCGGACCACTGGACCGGCAACGCGACCACCGGCCTCGCCGTTTTCGATCATCACCGAGATGACAATCTTCGGGTGCTCGGCCGGAGCGAAGCCGACGAACAAGGCGTTATCGCGGTTACGCTCCCGGGTTTTCGCGCGGTTGTAACGCTCGCCCTGCTTGATTGCGACAACTTGCGCGGTACCACTCTTGCCAGCAATGCGGTATTGAGCCCCCAGCGCTGCCGCCCGGGCAATCCCACGAGCGTCGTGCATCACCATCTGCATGCCGTGGTTGACCTGTTCCCAGTCACGCGGGTCCTTGAGCAGGATGTTGGGCATAGGGTGCTCATCCACCGGCGCTACACCGTTCACAGTCTTGGCCAGATGCGGTCTATTCCACACGCCTTTGTTGGCAATTAGCGCGGTGGCCTGGGCCAATTGCAGCGGTGTGACCTGCATGTAGCCCTGACCGATGCCGAGGATCACCGTCTCGCCAGGAAACCAGGCCTGACGGCGTGTGGCACGCTTCCAGGCTTGGGACGGCATCAGACCGGCAGACTCTTCGAACATGTCCAGCGAGACCTTCTCGCCGAGGCCGAACATCGCCATGTAGTCGTGCAGGCGATCGATGCCCAGCTTGTGGGCCAGATCGTAGAAGTAGGTATCGTTGGAGCGCATGATCGCTGCGTCCATATCCACCCAACCGTCGCCGCTGTGGTTCCAGTTACGGTATTTGTGATCGTAGTCCGGGAGTTGGTAGTAACCCGGATCAAAGACACGGGTCTGTGGGGTGACGACGCCAGCGTCGAGGCCGGCAATGGCCACCTCCGGTTTGATGGTCGAACCCGGCGCGTAGAGACCTCGCAGCACGCGGTTGAACAGCGGACGGTCGATGGAGTCGTGCAGCGCCGCGTATTCCTTGAAGCTGATCCCGGTGACGAACAGGTTCGGGTCGAAGCTTGGCTTGCTGACCATTGCCAGCACTTCACCGGTCGACGGGTCGAGCGCCACGACTGAACCTCGACGATCACCCAAGGCTACTTCGGCGGCTTCCTGAAGTTTGACGTCCAGGCTCAGGACGATGTTTTTGCCGGGGACCGGATCAGTGTGCTTGAGCACGCGCAGCACACGGCCCTGGGCGTTGGTTTCGACTTCTTCATAGCCGACCTGGCCATGCAACTCGGACTCGTAGAATTTTTCAATGCCGGTTTTGCCGATAGATTGGGTGCCACGATATTCCACCGTATCCAGGGCTTTGGATTCCTTCTCGTTGATGCGACCGACGTAGCCAATCGAATGCGCGAAGTGAGCGCCCATCGGGTAGTGGCGAACGAACTGAGGCTCGACATCGATCCCCGGCAAACGGAACTCGTTGACCGCCAGTACCGCGATCTGCTCTTCGCTCAGTTCATAGAACAGGGTGACCGGCACGAACGGATGACGGCCCTGCTTCATTGCCTTGTCGAACAACGTTCGATCTTCTGTCGACAGGTGCAGGAGGTTGACCACCTCATCCAGCTCCTCTTTGACATCGGAGGCGCGTTCGCGGGTGATTGTCAGATTGAAGCTCGGCCGGTTGTCCGCCAGAACCGCGCAATTTCGGTCGTATATCAGTCCTCGGGTGGGCGTGATCGGCAGGACGTGGACACGGTTGTTTTCGGAGATGGTCGAGTGATAGTCGAATTCGACCACCTGCAGGACATACATGCGCACCATCAGCGCGCAGGAAATAGCGACGACGAACAAGCCGCAAGCCATTAGTCTTTTGTTGACCAGGCGCGTCTCTTTATCGTGGTCCTTGATCGGTATCGGTTCGGGCATTTCCGCAGCAGCTCTTTAACTAAAAAAGGATGCCGATCCGTAGGCTTGAAATCAGTCCGTTAAAAAACGAGCTGCACCATACCAAAAACCGCCCGGTCACTTTAGTTCGAATTCCTCTAACGGTTGCCCTTAACGATCAAAACGACAGTCACCTGCTCTGTGTTCCCATTCATAGGTTTTTCTTGCTGATGAGCGTGTGAGTACGGGACGCACAGCACTTTCCTGCGGGCAAAACAAAACCCCTACCTGCATACGCAGATAGGGGTTTCGGAATTTAATCTTGACGATGACCTACTCTCACATGGGGAAACCCCACACTACCATCGGCGATGCATCGTTTCACTGCTGAGTTCGGGATGGGATCAGGTGGTTCCAATGCTCTATGGTCGTCAAGAAATTCGGTAGCCAGGTCGTTTTCTCTTGCGAGATCACGCTCCAGCGAATGGGTATGTAATAGATTTGTGTGTTTCGTTTCGAATTTTCGACTGTGTATCGTCTTCACACACCGCAATCTGGTCTCTTTCGAGTTCACAGATTGCTTGGGTGTTATATGGTCAAGCCTCACGGGCAATTAGTATTGGTTAGCTCAACGCCTCACAGCGCTTACACACCCAACCTATCAACGTCGTAGTCTTCGACGGCCCTTCAGGGGACTCAAGGTCCCAGTGAGATCTCATCTTGAGGCTAGTTTCCCGCTTAGATGCTTTCAGCGGTTATCTATTCCGAACATAGCTACCCGGCAATGCCACTGGCGTGACAACCGGAACACCAGAGGTTCGTCCACTCCGGTCCTCTCGTACTAGGAGCAGCCCCTCTCAAATCTCAAACGTCCACGGCAGATAGGGACCGAACTGTCTCACGACGTTCTAAACCCAGCTCGCGTACCACTTTAAATGGCGAACAGCCATACCCTTGGGACCGGCTTCAGCCCCAGGATGTGATGAGCCGACATCGAGGTGCCAAACACCGCCGTCGATATGAACTCTTGGGCGGTATCAGCCTGTTATCCCCGGAGTACCTTTTATCCGTTGAGCGATGGCCCTTCCATACAGAACCACCGGATCACTAAGACCTACTTTCGTACCTGCTCGACGTGTCTGTCTCGCAGTCAAGCGCGCTTTTGCCTTTATACTCTACGACCGATTTCCGACCGGTCTGAGCGCACCTTCGTACTCCTCCGTTACTCTTTAGGAGGAGACCGCCCCAGTCAAACTACCCACCATACACTGTCCTCGATCCGGATAACGGACCTGAGTTAGAACCTCAAAGTTGCCAGGGTGGTATTTCAAGGTTGGCTCCACGCGAACTGGCGTCCACGCTTCAAAGCCTCCCACCTATCCTACACAAGCAAATTCAAAGTCCAGTGCAAAGCTATAGTAAAGGTTCACGGGGTCTTTCCGTCTAGCCGCGGATACACTGCATCTTCACAGCGATTTCAATTTCACTGAGTCTCGGGTGGAGACAGCGCCGCCATCGTTACGCCATTCGTGCAGGTCGGAACTTACCCGACAAGGAATTTCGCTACCTTAGGACCGTTATAGTTACGGCCGCCGTTTACCGGGGCTTCGATCAAGAGCTTCGCGTTAGCTAACCCCATCAATTAACCTTCCGGCACCGGGCAGGCGTCACACCCTATACGTCCACTTTCGTGTTTGCAGAGTGCTGTGTTTTTAATAAACAGTCGCAGCGGCCTGGTATCTTCGACCGGCATGGGCTTACGCAGTAAATGCTTCACCCTCACCGGCGCACCTTCTCCCGAAGTTACGGTGCCATTTTGCCTAGTTCCTTCACCCGAGTTCTCTCAAGCGCCTTGGTATTCTCTACCCAACCACCTGTGTCGGTTTGGGGTACGGTTCCTGGTTACCTGAAGCTTAGAAGCTTTTCTTGGAAGCATGGCATCAACCACTTCGTGTACTAAAAGTACACTCGTCATCAGCTCTCGGCCTTAGAATCCCGGATTTACCTAAGATTCCAGCCTACCACCTTAAACTTGGACAACCAACGCCAAGCTGGCCTAGCCTTCTCCGTCCCTCCATCGCAATAACCAGAAGTACAGGAATATTAACCTGTTTTCCATCGACTACGCTTTTCAGCCTCGCCTTAGGGACCGACTAACCCTGCGTCGATTAACGTTGCGCAGGAAACCTTGGTCTTTCGGCGTGGGTGTTTTTCACACCCATTGTCGTTACTCATGTCAGCATTCGCACTTCTGATACCTCCAGCAAGCTTCTCAACTCACCTTCACAGGCTTACAGAACGCTCCTCTACCGCATCACCTAAGTGATACCCGTAGCTTCGGTGTATGGTTTGAGCCCCGTTACATCTTCCGCGCAGGCCGACTCGACTAGTGAGCTATTACGCTTTCTTTAAAGGGTGGCTGCTTCTAAGCCAACCTCCTAGCTGTCTAAGCCTTCCCACATCGTTTCCCACTTAACCATAACTTTGGGACCTTAGCTGACGGTCTGGGTTGTTTCCCTTTTCACGACGGACGTTAGCACCCGCCGTGTGTCTCCCATGCTCGGCACTTGTAGGTATTCGGAGTTTGCATCGGTTTGGTAAGTCGGGATGACCCCCTAGCCGAAACAGTGCTCTACCCCCTACAGTGATACATGAGGCGCTACCTAAATAGCTTTCGAGGAGAACCAGCTATCTCCGAGCTTGATTAGCCTTTCACTCCGATCCACAGGTCATCCGCTAACTTTTCAACGGTAGTCGGTTCGGTCCTCCAGTTAGTGTTACCCAACCTTCAACCTGCCCATGGATAGATCGCCCGGTTTCGGGTCTATTCCCAGCGACTAGACGCCCTATTAAGACTCGCTTTCGCTACGCCTCCCCTATTCGGTTAAGCTCGCCACTGAAAATAAGTCGCTGACCCATTATACAAAAGGTACGCAGTCACCCAACAAAGTGGGCTCCCACTGCTTGTACGCATACGGTTTCAGGATCTATTTCACTCCCCTCTCCGGGGTTCTTTTCGCCTTTCCCTCACGGTACTAGTTCACTATCGGTCAGTCAGTAGTATTTAGCCTTGGAGGATGGTCCCCCCATATTCAGACAAAGTTTCTCGTGCTCCGTCCTACTCGATTTCATGACCAAGAGATTTTCGCGTACAGGGCTATCACCCACTATGGCCGCACTTTCCAGAGCGTTCCGCTAATCTCAAAGCCACTTAAGGGCTAGTCCCCGTTCGCTCGCCACTACTAAGGGAATCTCGGTTGATTTCTTTTCCTCAGGGTACTTAGATGTTTCAGTTCCCCTGGTTCGCCTCTTAAGCCTATGTATTCAGCTTAAGATAACCATCTTATGATGGCTGGGTTCCCCCATTCAGACATCTCCGGATCAAAGTCTGTTTGCCGACTCCCCGAAGCTTTTCGCAGGCTACCACGTCTTTCATCGCCTCTGACTGCCAAGGCATCCACCGTATGCGCTTCTTCACTTGACCATATAACCCCAAGCAATCTGGTTATACTGTGAAGACGACATTCGCCGAAAATTCGCAATTTAACTCACAAATTTTACCTTAGCCTGATCCGCTACCAGTGAAAGTAACGTCCAGTCTATCTTTCTATCACATACCCAAATTTTTAAAGAACGAACTAGTCAAAGACTAGAAATCAACATTCACCATCACCACGATGGAATGCTCATTTCTAAGCTTTATACAAACAGAAGCAGTAGTGGTGGAGCCAAACGGGATCGAACCGTTGACCTCCTGCGTGCAAGGCAGGCGCTCTCCCAGCTGAGCTATGGCCCCGTATTTCTACAGGCGTTTCCCACACAAAATTGGTGGGTCTGGGCAGATTCGAACTGCCGACCTCACCCTTATCAGGGGTGCGCTCTAACCAACTGAGCTACAGACCCAATTTCGAGCTACTAAGGCCGACCTCACCCTGCTCTTTACCACAAAGCATGGGGTGCGCTCTAACCAACTCAGCTACAAACCGATACAGGCTGCTTCTTTCGTCTTCTTCAATGAATCAAGCAATTCGTGTGGGAGCTTATGAAGCAGCTGATGTCGTCGATTAAGGAGGTGATCCAGCCGCAGGTTCCCCTACGGCTACCTTGTTACGACTTCACCCCAGTCATGAATCACACCGTGGTAACCGTCCTCCCGAAGGTTAGACTAGCTACTTCTGGTGCAACCCACTCCCATGGTGTGACGGGCGGTGTGTACAAGGCCCGGGAACGTATTCACCGCGACATTCTGATTCGCGATTACTAGCGATTCCGACTTCACGCAGTCGAGTTGCAGACTGCGATCCGGACTACGATCGGTTTTATGGGATTAGCTCCACCTCGCGGCTTGGCAACCCTCTGTACCGACCATTGTAGCACGTGTGTAGCCCAGGCCGTAAGGGCCATGATGACTTGACGTCATCCCCACCTTCCTCCGGTTTGTCACCGGCAGTCTCCTTAGAGTGCCCACCATCACGTGCTGGTAACTAAGGACAAGGGTTGCGCTCGTTACGGGACTTAACCCAACATCTCACGACACGAGCTGACGACAGCCATGCAGCACCTGTCTCAATGTTCCCGAAGGCACCAATCCATCTCTGGAAAGTTCATTGGATGTCAAGGCCTGGTAAGGTTCTTCGCGTTGCTTCGAATTAAACCACATGCTCCACCGCTTGTGCGGGCCCCCGTCAATTCATTTGAGTTTTAACCTTGCGGCCGTACTCCCCAGGCGGTCAACTTAATGCGTTAGCTGCGCCACTAAGAGCTCAAGGCTCCCAACGGCTAGTTGACATCGTTTACGGCGTGGACTACCAGGGTATCTAATCCTGTTTGCTCCCCACGCTTTCGCACCTCAGTGTCAGTATCAGTCCAGGTGGTCGCCTTCGCCACTGGTGTTCCTTCCTATATCTACGCATTTCACCGCTACACAGGAAATTCCACCACCCTCTACCATACTCTAGCTTGTCAGTTTTGAATGCAGTTCCCAGGTTGAGCCCGGGGATTTCACATCCAACTTAACAAACCACCTACGCGCGCTTTACGCCCAGTAATTCCGATTAACGCTTGCACCCTCTGTATTACCGCGGCTGCTGGCACAGAGTTAGCCGGTGCTTATTCTGTCGGTAACGTCAAGGCACCAACGTATTAGGTTAATGCCCTTCCTCCCAACTTAAAGTGCTTTACAATCCGAAGACCTTCTTCACACACGCGGCATGGCTGGATCAGGCTTTCGCCCATTGTCCAATATTCCCCACTGCTGCCTCCCGTAGGAGTCTGGACCGTGTCTCAGTTCCAGTGTGACTGATCATCCTCTCAGACCAGTTACGGATCGTCGCCTTGGTGAGCCATTACCTCACCAACTAGCTAATCCGACCTAGGCTCATCTGATAGCGCAAGGCCCGAAGGTCCCCTGCTTTCTCCCGTAGGACGTATGCGGTATTAGCGTCCGTTTCCGAGCGTTATCCCCCACTACCAGGCAGATTCCTAGGCATTACTCACCCGTCCGCCGCTCTCAAGAGAAGCAAGCTTCTCTCTACCGCTCGACTTGCATGTGTTAGGCCTGCCGCCAGCGTTCAATCTGAGCCATGATCAAACTCTTCAGTTCAAACATCTTTGGGTTTTTAAGAAACCCTAAACTTGGCTCAGCAATCGTTGGTTACATCTTTGATTTCTCGCGGAGTAACTTGTGATGCTGATAATCTTGTTGACTATCAGTCTGACTCCACAAGCACCCACACGAATTGCTTGATTCAGTTGTTAAAGAGCGGTTGGTTAAGATCTTTCGTCTCAACCGAGGCGCGCATTCTACAGCAGCCTCTGTTGCTGTCAAGCGGTTATTTTCAGAAGTTTTCAAAGTTTCCTTTGTAACTTCAACCACTTGCGCCTTCGATCTCTCGTCAGCGGGAGGCGAATTCTACAGCGTTACACGCTGCTGTCAACACCTCTTTTTCAACTCCTTTCGGGCTTCGATGACCTGAAGCCGCTTACTGCCGAAAACCGCGTAACTCTTTGTTTATCAAGGAGTTTTCCGTTTCGACTGCGCCGGAAGTGGGGCGAATTATAGACATCCAGAATCTGCCGTCAAGCACTGATTTGGATTTTCTATCAGCTAATTCAAAATTACAGCTATATATAGACGTGCTCGCCACGAATGCGCACTATATTGCCCAATCGCAACGAGCAATACTCTTGCTCCCCACTTCGGACGATGCCACTCAATGAATGTTCAGCCCCGCAGCCTTGCCTCGACCTTGTTCTCGGTAGGCCTGCTATTAATAGCCATGGCGTCGATCCAGTCCGGAGCGTCCCTGGCTAAGAGCATGTTTCCTGTTGTTGGTGCTCAAGGGACCACCACTCTGCGCCTGATGTTCGCCAGCGTGATCATGCTGCTTCTGCTGCGCCCATGGCGGGCGAAGTTCACCGAAAAATCTCTACGCACCGTCATCATTTACGGTATGGCACTGGGCGGGATGAACCTCCTCTTCTATATGTCTTTACGCACCGTCCCCTTGGGCATTGCCGTAGCCTTGGAGTTCACCGGGCCGTTGGCGGTGGCAATCTATGCCTCGCGCCGCGCGATAGATTTTTTGTGGATAGCACTGGCCGTTGCAGGATTGCTGCTGCTGATTCCAACAGGAGCCACATCCGCGGGGATTGACCTGACAGGTGCAAGTTACGCTTTAGGCGCCGGCGTCTGTTGGGCGCTGTATATCCTATTCGGCCAGAGGGCCGGCGCCGACAATGGCGTACAAACTGCCGCATTGGGCGTGATGATTGCCGCATTGTTCGTGGCCCCTATCGGCATCATCCATGCTGGCGCCGCGCTGTTGAGTCCGGCGCTGATCCCCGTGGCCATCGGTGTTGCCATTCTGTCCACCGCCCTGCCCTACACGCTCGAAATGGTAGCGCTCACCCGTATGCCAGCCCGCACATTCGGCACATTAATGAGCATCGAACCTGCGTTCGGCGCATTGTCAGGCCTGTTGTTCCTCAATGAATACCTATCACTGTCACAGTGGATGGCTATCTTGTGCATCATTCTCGCTTCCGTGGGTGCAACCATGACCATGGGCAGTGCTGCCAAGCCAGCGGTTGCGGCAGATTGATACAGGGTTTTACGCGGGTCTGGTAATTACCGTTCAATTGGGCCATGTTTAGACCCGTTACCTAGCGTCAGGCAAGGATTTTTCAGGGCAGGGATATCACGAAGCTTTAAGCGAGTGCGAACGCAGCGAGACCCGGGCACAAGATCCGGGAACGCTATAAGGACAGCAATGAAACGAATTTTGATATTGGTCGCCGTACTTGCAATTGCGGGATGTGCGGCGACCTCGAAAACACAAGTCAAACACGGCAAAAAAGGGCTGCATATCAACTGTTCAGGACTCTCATCCTCGTGGGACAAGTGCTACACCAGCGCCGCCAACTCGTGCGCACCCAAGGGGTACAAGGTTCTCGCCAAGTCGGGGGACGCGGTGGAAGAACCAGGAGACTATCCGTTCGGACTCAATCCTGCCGGCTACACCAGCCGCAGCATGATCGTCATTTGCAAATAGTTTGATGCCGTCCGGTAATCTGGCGGCCAATCTCATCGTAACTGGACTTCAAAACATTACGCTGGATGTCTGGCGTCGCCAGCATCCGGGCAACAACCAAAGCCCCGATACATTGCGACAGAATGGCCCAAGCCAGACTGTCGCTCTCCAGAATGCGCGCCCAACTCTCCTGTAGCTGACATATCCAGCGTTCCGCCTGTTGGCGAACCAGCACATCCGAACGAGCGATCTCTGCGCCTAACGCCGGTAATGCGCATCCGGACTCTGCATGCTCGACATGCGCCATGCTCAAGTAATGCTTAATGCAACGCTCAAGTTTTTCGCACCCTTGGTCGGCACCTAATCGTTCCATGCTTTGACAGAGCTCACGTTCGACGATTGAAGCGAACAGTTCGTCCTTCGACGAAAAATGACTATAGAAAGCCCCGCCGCTTAAGCCAATCGCCTTCATCAAGCCGTCGACACCGACCGTGGAAAAACCTGATTTCTTGGCTGAGACCGCGCTGCTTTCCAGCAGCTTCTCTTTGGTTTCCAACTTGTGACTGGCCGAGTAGCGCACTGCCGTTTCCTCAGGATTGATCATCTTGACGCCTGCCGAATCGTAGCATAACGTTCGTTTAGTTAACGATCGTTTAGCAAAGGAGTCAACCCATGAATAACAAGAAGGTCGTACTGGTTGTCGGCGCAGGTGATGCTACCGGCGGCGCCATTGCCAAACGTTTTGCACAGGAGGACTACATAGCCTGTGTCACCCGACGTAGTGCAGACAAACTTCAGCCGCTGGTCGACATGATCAAAGCCAATGGCGGTGACGCCCACGGTTTTGCTTGCGATGCGCGCAAGGAAGAAGAGGTGATTGCATTAGTCGAACAGATCGAAAGCGAGATCGGGCCTATCGAAGCGTTTGTCTTCAACATTGGAGCCAATGTGCCCTGCAGCATTCTTGAAGAAACGGCCCGCAAGTATTTCAAGATTTGGGAAATGGCCTGTTTTTCAGGTTTTCTTAATGCTCGTGAAGTCGCCAAGCGCATGGCCAAGCGTCACCGGGGCACAATCCTTTTCACCGGGGCTACGGCTGGCATGCGCGGTGCCGCAGGATTTGCAGCGTTCGCCGGCGCCAAGCACGGCATTCGTGCCTTGGCCCAAAGCATGGCGCGTGAGCTCGGCCCCATGAACATTCACGTTGCTCACGTCGTCGTCGACGGGGCTATCGATACCGATTTCATCCGCGAAAGCTTCCCGGAAAAATACGCGACTAAAAACGAAGACGGCATTATCAACCCCGAGCACATCGCCGAAAACTATTGGTACCTGCATAGCCAGCCACGGGACGCCTGGACTTTCGAACTGGATTTACGGCCCTGGAGCGAACGCTGGTAAGCCCTCCCCTACAACAATAAACAGAGCGCACCGACCATGAGCAAAACCGTGGAGTTCTTTTTCGACCTCGGCAGCCCGGCCACCTATCTGGCTTACACCCAGCTACCAAAAATCTGTGAGCAAACCGGCAGCCAACTGATTTACACGCCAATGCTGCTGGGTGGCGTCTTCAAAGCCACGGGCAACGCTTCACCGGCGGTCATCCCGGCCAAGGGCCGTTACATGTTTCAAGACCTCGACCGCTATGCAAAACGCTATGGCGTACCACTGAAATTCAACCCGCACTTCCCCATAAACACCCTGATGCTCATGCGCGCCGTCACCGGGATTCAGTTACGTCATCCCGAGCGCTTCCTGGCGTTTATCGACTGCCTGTTCACTGCCCTCTGGGTTGAAGGCCGCAGTCTTGACGACCCGGCTACTGTAGCCGCTGTGCTGGCGCAAAATGGTTTTGCCCCCAATGAAATACTCGCCCTGACAGCCGATGAGGAGGTCAAAACCCTCCTCAAGAACAATACCGAGAAAGCCGTACAGCGCGGTGTATTCGGCGCACCGAGCATGTTCGTCGGCAACCAGTTGTTTTTCGGCCAGGATCGGCTGGACTTCGTTATTGAAGCCTTGAGTTAGGCAACCAAGGCCACGACGTGCTAATCAGGATGAGTCAGGCACTCGAAAAAGTGCCTGAACTCCAACCCGTCAAATAGCCGCAGTACGAGTATTCAACCACTCAAGGGCAGCGCCATCGAGCAGTGGGCTCAAGCGCTCGCGCACCTCGTCGTGGTAGGCGTTGAACCACTGTTTCTCTTCCAGCGTCAGCAGCGACGGCTCTAGACAGCGGGTGTCGATCGGACACAGCGTCAGGGTTTCGAACTTGAGGAATTCACCAAATTCGCTGGTGCCCGCCTCACGGTTCAGCGCCAGATTCTCGATCCGCACCCCCCAACGCCCCGGCCGGTAAGTGCCTGGCTCAATGGAGGTAATCATGCCCGGTTGCATCGCGGTCTGCGGAGTAGCGGCGGCCTGATAGGCAATGACTTGCGGGCCTTCATGAACGTTGAGGAAGTAGCCAACGCCATGACCGGTGCCGTGTCCGTAATCGACGCTTTCAGCCCAGATCGGCGCGCGAGCGATGGCGTCGAGCAAGGGCGACAAAATCCCCCGAGGGAATTGCGCACGGGACAGCGCGATCACGCCTTTGAGCACGCGGGTGCAATCGCGTTTCTGCTCGTCCGTCGGTGTACCCACCGGCACCATCCGAGTGATGTCGGTGGTACCGCCCAGGTATTGACCGCCGGAATCGATCAGTAATAGACCGTCACCCTCGATCACCGCGTGCTCTTCTTCGGTCGCGTGGTAGTGCGGCATCGCGCCATTGGCGTTGAACGCGGCAATGGTGTTGAAGCTCAGCGACACGTAGCCCGGACGTCGGGTGCGCGCGGCCGTGAGGTGTTCGTCGATGGTCAGTTCGGTGATGCGCTCACGACCCAAGGCCGAGTCCAGCCATGTGAAGAATTCGCACAGGGCGGCGCCGTCCTGCTCCATGGCCTGACGAATGTGCTCGGCATCGGCCAGGCTTTTTTGCGACTTGGCGAGCGTGGTCGGGTTCAGGCCTTCGACCAGTTTTACGCCGTTGTCGAGGTTATCCAGCAAACCGGCGGTGACGCGCGCCGGATCGACTTGCAGGCTCGCGCCGCTCGGCACGGCGCGCAAAGCTGCGGCCACTTCTCTGTAATCGCGCAGGGTCACGCCGTCTTGTTCGAGCACTGCTCGCAGTTCAGCATCGACTTTGCTCAGGGCGACAAACAGGGTGGCCTGCTCCTGACTGATCAAGGCGAACGACACAAACACCGGGTTGAACGACACGTCGCCGCCGCGCAGATTGAACAGCCAGGCGATGTCATCGAGGGTCGCAACAAAATGCCAGTCAGCGCCGCGATCCTTCAACACCTTGCGCAGATTCGCCAGTTTCTCGCTACGACTGACCGTCGCCTGTGGTGGCAAATGCTGATAGATCGGCTCATTCGGCAACGTCGGGCGGTCGCTCCAGACTTCGCTCAACAGATCGATGTCGGTACGCAGGCGGGCGCCGCGCTCTGCGAGTTTGCCACCCAGCGTACGCGCCGAGGCCACGGCCATCACCGCACCGTCCACCGCGACGACGCCGCCTTCAGGGGTTTGCTCGGCCAGCCAGTCCAGCGGGCCGGGTTGACCCGGTTGCAGCTTGACCAGTTCGATGCCGCTGCCCTTGAGTTCCTTGGTTGCTTGCTCCCAATAACGGCTGTCGGCCCAGACGCCGGCAAAATCCGGCGTAACGATCAGTGTGCCGACCGAGCCATGGAAGCCCGATAACCACTGCCGACCCTGCCAGTAGCCAGGCAAGTATTCCGACAGGTGCGGATCGGCCGACGGCACCAGCAAGGCATGAATGCCTTCACGGCTCATCAGTTCGCGGGTTTGCGCCAGGCGCTGTGGCACCGATCCATTGATCGAAGGCTGCGTACTCATCGTGTCTCCTGCTAATCACTTCCGCTTATTGTTGAGTGCCGATCTGAGTCGGCGCTTTAAGGCGCTACTGCCAGAATGCCGGGGCACTGGCGCAGGCCGCTTTGATCAGTTGTACCGCTTGGCCGATATCTTGTTCGGTGGTAAACCGGCCGAGACTCAAGCGGATCGTGCGGCTCGCCGAGCGGGCGTCATGCCCCAAGGCCAGCAGTACGTGGGATGGAACATTGCTGGCGGAGTTACAGGCCGACGTCGCAGAAAAGGCGATCGAATGGCTCAACGCCGCAGAATTGAACTCACCTTCACTGAAGGTCAGACTCAAGGTATGAGGAATGCGTTGGGTCGGGCTGCCGTTGAGGCGAACGCCCGGAAGGCTCAGCAATTGCTCAAGCAAACGTTCACGCAAGCGCACGATCGTGGCTTTCTCTTCATCGAACGAAGCGGCGGCCAATGCGAAGGCCACACCCATGGCTGCAATCTGATGAGTCGCCAGTGTGCCGGAACGCAATCCGCCCTCGTGACCACCGCCGTGAATCTGTGCCTGCAAGCGTTGCTGCGCACGCGGGCCGACGTACAGCGCACCAATGCCTTTGGGGCCGTAGATCTTGTGGGCGGAGAACGACATCAGGTCCACCGGCAAACGAGCCAGATCGATGGCCACTTTGCCGGCACCTTGAGCGGCGTCGACATGGAACAACGCGTCGCGTGCACGCACGACTTCGCCGATGGCGGCGATATCGTTGACCGTGCCCAGTTCGTTGTTGACCAGCATCAGCGACACCAGAAAGGTGTCGTCGCGCATCGCTTCGCTGACCGCTTGCGCCGTGATCAAACCATCGGCGTCAGGCACCAGATACGTCACAGCAACACCGGCGTCCTGCAATTGTTTCGCCGTGTCGAGAATCGCCTTGTGTTCGATCTCGCTGGTAATGATGTGCCCGCCGCCGACAGCGCGTGCCTGGGCCACGCCTTTGAGCGCGAGGTTGTTGGATTCAGTGGCGCCGGAGGTCCAGACGATCTGCGCAGCCTGTGCGCCGACCAGTTCTGCGACCTGCTGCCGGGCGTGCTCGACCGACTGTCGGGCCTGCTGGCCAAAGGCATGGGAGCTGGACGCCGGGTTGCCGAAATTGCCGGTAAACCCCAGACACTCGACCATGACCTTGATGACCCGCTCATCCACCGGAGTGGTGGCGGCGTAGTCGAAATACAACGGACGTTTATTCATAAAAGACTCGCAGAGCGTGTTCCGGGATCAGGAGGCTCGTAACGGAAACGTCAAAGCGCAGCCTTGTGAGCTGCGCCGATATCTCAGTACGTTAGAAATACCTGATCGGAGGCCGTTAAAGAAGAACAACTTCATTTAAAAGTGCGTAGGAACGCTCCTGAAGTCGAGCTTAACAGGCATCGGGCAAGCGGTTGAAGCAATGCATCAGCTAATGCTTTCAAGAAGTAACGGATACAGCGAAGCCACCAACAGCAAGGCCATGCCCCAGTTGAACAGACGCAACCAGCGGCGATCCTTCAACACATTGCGTAACAGCGTGCCGCAGCCGGCCCAGACACTGACGCTAGGCAAGTTGATCAACGCGAACACCGCCGCAATCACGAGCACGTTAGTGAAGTAGCCCTGCATCGGCGTGTAGGTGCTGATGGCACCAATGGCCATGATCCACGCCTTGGGATTGACCCATTGGAACGCCGCTGCGCCCAGGTAGGTGATCGGCTTGCTCTCGCCCTTCTCGCTCTCCGAGACCGGACCTGAATGGGCAATTTTCCACGCCAGATACAGCAAATACGCCGCGCCTGCATAGCGCAGCACAGTGTAGAGCAACGGGTAGGTTTGAAACGCAGCGCCCAGGCCAAACCCCACGGCAACCACCAGAACAAAGAAGCCACAGGTGATACCCAACATGTGCGGGATGGTGCGGTTAAAGCCGAAATTCACGCCCGATGCCAGCAACATGGTGTTGTTGGGGCCGGGAGTGATTGAGGTAACAAGCGCAAAAAGGGCGAAGCCCATCAGCAGATCGAGTGAGAGCGTCATGAGCGGCAGTCCATTAGGGTCAATCGGGTGTTAAGACCCTATCGCACGCCTTGTTGGAAACCCACGGACAGTTACGTAAAACTTCGAGCGGTACAGTTTTCGATCAGCTTGGACGACCGTGAAGCTGTACAGCACGTTCGGCGTTCATCTCGCCTTGTTTATCGAAACCAAACGATTTTTGCGGTTGACCGAGCAATGCCGCTTTCTTCGCGTGGTACTCGTCGAAGGACAGACCACGACGGTTCAAATCCTCAAGCGCCAATTCCTTGGACTCTTCGGCGGTGTACGGCCGTAATTCCGGTGAAACATGGCTGGCACATCCGGCAAGCACGGAGATCGCGAGCAGCAAGAAAGTGGCGATTAGAGGTTTCATCTTGGCGTCCTGCATCTGGGTTCGGGGGCATGAACACAGGCTACCCGCGCCGCTTCACGGGCTGAAATCAACGCTCTCGATAGTGGCTATCGACTTCGGTAAACACACTCAAGCCACACCGACACATATTCTATTTAGCTCTATTAATATTAATTTAATCTCTTTTGAGGAATAACACACAACCTTTATAAACAACGCCATCACTTGACGAACTGTTGCCTGAACAACTGTTTGCCGGGCAACAGTCATCCAGCAAACAGCCCCGAAAACAGTACAGCATCTGCCCAGAAACATGCTCAAAGCCCCATAAACACGGGCCCGAAGGATTGGTACAGCTCTTGCTCAAGCCAAGGACTACTGACTGCTCCCCGAGCAACTGTTGAAAAAGGAACTGAACATGTCCCGTGCACTGAAAGTCGTTGCCCTCTCGGGCGGAACCTGGCGTCCATCTCGCACCCTGGTGCTGACTCAGGCGCTTCTGAACGAACTGTCGGAGCAATTGCCGATCGAGAGCAAGCTGATCGAACTCGGCGACATCGCCCGCCCCTTGGGCGCGGCACTCTCGCGACAAGAGTTGAGCGCCGAGATTGAAGCCGAGTTGCAAGCGATCGAGAACGCCGACCTGCTGATTGTTGCCGCGCCGGTGTATCGCGGTTCCTATCCGGGATTGCTCAAGCACTTGTTCGACCTGATTGACCTCAATGCCCTGATCGACACGCCGGTGTTGCTGGCGGCTACGGGTGGCAGCGAACGCCACGCGCTGGTCCTCGATCATCAATTGCGCCCGCTGTTCAGTTTCTTCCAGGCGCTGACCTTGCCGATTGGCGTCTACGCCACCGAAGCCGATTTCTCCAACTACCAAATAACCAGTGAGCCCCTGAAGGCCCGCATCCGTCTTGCTGCACAACGCGCCGCGCCGTTGTTCGGCGTGCACCCCAAAAATCTGCTGAAAATCGCTTAAGGATTTCTTCATGGATGTTTTCTGGTTCCTGCCCACCCACGGTGACGGCCATTACCTGGGCACCACTCAGGGCGCACGCCCGGTAACGCTCAACTACCTGAAACAAGTGGCCCAAGCCGCAGACAACCTTGGCTATCACGGCGTGCTGATTCCCACCGGGCGTTCCTGCGAGGACTCGTGGGTGATTGCTTCGGCATTGGTGCCGCTGACCGAACGCCTGCGTTATCTGGTGGCCATCCGCCCGGGGATTATCTCGCCGACCGTCTCGGCGCGCATGGCCGCCACGCTGGATCGTTTGTCCAATGGTCGCTTGCTGATCAACGTGGTGACGGGCGGTGATCCGGATGAAAACCGTGGCGACGGTATTTTTCTCGATCACAGCGAGCGCTACGAAGTCACCGACGAGTTTCTGCAGATCTGGCGCCGGGTGCTGCAAGGCGAAGCGGTGGATTTCGAAGGCAAACACCTTCAAGTGCAGAATGCCAAGGCACTGTATCCACCAGTACAAAAGCCCTACCCGCCGCTGTACTTCGGCGGCTCTTCCGAAGCCGCCCATGAATTGGCCGCCGAGCAGGTCGATGTCTACCTGACCTGGGGTGAACCACCGGCCGCCGTGGCGCAAAAGCTTGCCGATGTGCGGGAACGTGCAGCGCGAAATGGTCGCACGGTCAAGTTCGGGATTCGCTTGCATGTGATCGTGCGCGAGACCGCCGACGAGGCCTGGAAAGCTGCGGATAAACTCATCGAGCACATCAGCGATGAAACCATCGCGGCGGCGCAGAAGTCGTTCTCGCGTTTCGACTCTGAAGGTCAGCGACGCATGGCGGCATTGCATGACGGGCGTCGTGACAACCTGGAAATTGCCCCCAATCTCTGGGCCGGTGTCGGTCTGGTGCGGGGCGGGGCCGGGACCGCATTGGTCGGTGATCCACAGCAAGTGGCGGCGCGGATCAAGGAATACGCGGACCTGGGAATCGAGAGTTTCATCTTTTCCGGTTATCCGCACCTTGAAGAGGCTTATCGCTTTGCCGAGTTGGTGTTTCCGCTGTTGCCGGAGCCCTACGCGAGCCTGGCGGGACGCGGCACCACCAACCTGACCGGTCCATTTGGCGAAATGATTGCCAATGATGTGCTGCCTACCAAAGCCACGGCCTGACCCAGCAAACCCTGTGGGAGCGAGCTTACTCGCTCCCACAGGGGATCTGCGTCGATTTAGATAAGGAATTCACGCGTGACCGCCAAGCCGCACAGCACTCTGTTATCCCCTTTGCAAACCGCCCGCCAACTGGCCGCCGGGCTTGCCCTGACCGCCGTCGAGCGCGACGAACGCGGCGGCACGCCCAAGGTTGAACGTGACGCCTTGCGCCACAGCGGCTTGCTGGGCTTAAGCATTCCCGCTCAGTTCGGCGGTCTCGGCGCCAATTGGAGTGAAACCCTGACCATCGTGCGTGAATTCGCCAAGGTCGACAGTTCGATTGCGCATGTCTTCGGCTTTCATCACTTGATGCTCGCCACCGTGCGCCTGTTCGCCAGGCCTGAACAATGGCAGCCCTGGTTCGAACAGACCGCGCGCAAGAACTGGTTCTGGGGCAACGCCCTCAACCCGCTGGACACCCGCACGGTGGTGAAAAACCTCGGGGGCTGGCGTGAGTTTTCCGGCAAGAAAAGCTTCTGCTCCGGCGCCAGCGATTCGCAGATGCTGATCGCCTCAGCCGTCGATGAAAGCGCTGGCGGCAAGCTGTTGATCGCCGCGATCCCCAGCGGTCGCAGTGGCATCACTCTGCACAACGACTGGAACAACATGGGCCAGCGCCAGACCGACAGCGGTAGCGCCACGTTCGAACGGGTGCGGGTCGAAGAGTCGGAATTGCTGCTCGATCCCGGCCCGTTGAGCACACCGTTCGCGTGCCTGCGGCCGTTGATTGCCCAACTCACTTTCACCCACATGTTCCTCGGTATTGCCGAAGGCGCCTTCGAAGAAGCGCGCCAATACACGCTCACCGAAACCCGGCCGTGGCACAAATCCACGGCTCAGGATGTGCGTCAGGATCCTTATGTCCTCGGCCATTACGGCGAATTCTGGGTCGCCCTCGAAGGCGTTCGATTGCTGGTGGAACGCGCCGCCGAACTGCTCGACAAGGCTTGGGCGAAAGGCCCGAATCTCAGCGCCGAAGAACGTGGGCATCTGGCCACGGCCATCGCGACCGCGAAGGTCGCCGCCACGCGCAACGGCCTGGACCTGTGTAGCCGGCTGTTCGAAGTGACCGGCGCGCGCTCGACTCACGCCTCCCTGCGACTGGACCGCCACTGGCGCAACTTGCGCACGCAAACCCTGCACGACCCGGTGGATTACAAACTCCATGAACTGGGTGACTGGGCGCTGAACCAGGCCCTGCCGATTCCGACTTTCTATTCATAGCCTTCTCTTCATGGAGCGATTCCCATGCAACTGCTGACCTTACCGGCCTCGCCCGCGCTGGCCACCTCGATCCGCGCCACGGCGCAGGTATTCGAAGACCCCAAATCCCAGGCCTTGCTCGCCCATCTGCAACAAGTCGCGCCCAGTGAAGCCAGCGTGCTGATCATCGGCGAAACCGGCACCGGCAAGGAGTTGGTGGCGCGGCACATCCACAACCTCAGCGGCAGGCGCAACCGGCCGTTCGTGGCGGTGAACTGCGGCGCGTTCTCCGAATCGCTGGTCGAGGCCGAACTGTTCGGCCACGAAAAAGGCGCCTTCACCGGTGCGTTGAGCGCCAAGGCCGGCTGGTTTGAGGAGGCCGATGGCGGCACGCTGTTCCTCGATGAAATCGGTGATCTGCCAATGGCGATTCAGGTCAAGTTACTGCGCGTGTTGCAGGAGCGTGAAGTGGTCCGGCTCGGCTCGCGCAAGAGCATTCCAATCGACGTGCGCGTACTGGCCGCTACCAATGTGCAACTGGAAAAAGCCATCAACGCCGGGCATTTTCGCGAAGACCTTTATTACCGTCTAGACGTGGTCAGCCTGGAGCTGAGCCCCTTGCGCGAGCGTCCCGGCGACATCCTGCCGCTGACCCGTCATTTCGTCGAAACCTACAGTCAGCGCCTGGGCTACGGCAGCATCACCATCAGCAAAGAAGCCGAATTGAAACTGCGCAGCTACAGTTGGCCGGGCAACATCCGCGAGCTGGAAAACGTCATCCACCACACGCTGCTGATCTGCCGAAACGGCGTGATCGAACGCGATGACCTGCGCCTGTCCAACATGCGCATCGAGCGCCAGGACGATTACCACGCCAACATCGACGATTCACCGGAAGCCCTGCTGGATCGAGCCTTTCAGAAACTCTTCGCAGAACAGGCCGGTGCGTTGCATGAAAAAGTTGAAGACACGTTGTTGCGCGCGGCCTATCGCTTCTGCCATTACAACCAGGTCCACACCGCCGCGCTACTGGGCCTGAGCCGTAACGTGACGCGCACGCGGCTGATCAAAATCGGCGAACTGGCCGTGAACAAGCGTCGGGTGATGGAAAATGTTCAGAGCGAGCGCGTGATGCAGTTGTCGATTTAGCCCGCGGTAGGTCGTCGCGACTGAAGTCGAGAGCAACTTTCAAAATAGCGGCGCGGCTATCGCGGGCAAGCCACGCTCCCACAGGTTTTGTGTCGTTCACAATTATTACAAACGACACAAAACCTGTGGGAGCGTGGCTTGCCCGCGATGGCGCCCTGTCAATCAACGAAGATTCAGAACCCCGGCGCAATCTGCCCTTTATAACGGGTCAGGATGAACTGCCGAACCTCATCCGAGTTCAACGCCTTGGCCAGTTTCTGCAAACCGGGGTCATTGATGTTGTCCGGCCGCGCCACCAGAAACTCGATGTACAAGCTCTTGCCCTTCTCGACGATCAACGCGCTGTTGGTGTCGATCCCCGCTTCCAGGGCGTAGTTGGCGAAGACAAACGCCAGGTCGACCTGACTCACCGAACGCGCCAGCAACGCGCCTTCCAGTTCACGAATCTTCAGGTGTTTGGGGTTATCGATGATGTCCCGTTGAGTCGCCAGGGTGTTGCTCGGGTCCTTGAGTTTGATCAGCCCGGCTTCGTGCAACAGCACCAGCGCGCGGCCGGTGTTCACCGGGTCGTTGGGAATCGAAACGGTGGCACCATCTTTCAACTCGGCGATGTTTTTGATCTTGGTCGAGTAGGCTCCAAACGGTTCAATGTGCACCCCGACCACCGGTACCAAATCAGTATGGCGAGACTTGTTGTAATCATCGAGAAACGGCCGGTACTGGTAGTAATTGGCGTCGAGATTCTTCAACGCCAACTGCTGGTTGGGCTGGATAAAATCGTTGAAGACTTTGATGTCCAGGTCCACACCTTCCTTGGCCAGGGTCGGTTTGACGAATTCGAGGATTTCTGCGTGCGGCACCGGGGTCGCGCCGACGGTAAGTTTTTCGTTGGCGTGAACGCTCAACGACACCAAGGCAGCCAGAATGGCCAGGGTCTTTTTCATGTGGTGCTCCTAGGCAGATTGAGTGGCCGTCGTTAGGTGGACGTGGGGCCTGATGGTGTTCTTTTGAATAAAAAACGGGATCGAATATTTATCGTCGGCTGTAGCGCGCCACCAGCCGGTCGCCGGTCATTTGCAGGGCCTGAACCAGGATCAGCAACAGCACCACCGTGACCACCATGACGTCCGTCTGAAAACGCTGGTAGCCGTAGCGGATCGCCAGGTCGCCCAGTCCACCGCCGCCGATCACGCCGGCCATCGCCGTGTAATCGACCAGTACAATCGCGGTCACCGTGACCGCCGCCAACAATCCTCCCCGCGCTTCGGGCAACAAGGTGTGGCGGATGATCTGCCACGTATTCGCGCCCATGGCCTGGGTCGCTTCCACGACCCCGCGATCTACTTCACGTAACGCGGTTTCCACCAGCCGCGCGAAAAACGGCGTACAGCCGACCACCAGCGGCGGGATGGTCCCCGGCACGCCGAGCGAGGTGCCGACCAGCAACGTGGTCAGCGGAATCAGCACAATCAGCAAAATGATGAACGGCAGCGACCGCAGCATGTTGACGATCACCGACAGCACACGGTAAACGCCGACCGCCTCATGCAACTGGCGCTTGCCGGTGAGAAACAGCACCACGCCCAGCGGCAGGCCCAGCAGCACAGTAAATCCCAGCGCAGCGCCGAGCATGCTCAGGGTGTCGAGGCAGGCCTGGGCGATGTCGGCCCAATAAATATGTTTCAGCAACTCGGCCATGGATCACGACCAGTCGTGGCGTGGCGGTTTCACGCCGTTAAGCAGCCAGTTGCCGACCACGTGGTATTTCCAGCGCACCGGGTCGTGCAGGGTGTGGACCCGGGCGTTGCGCCAGTGGCGGTCGAAATTGTGCTTCTTCAGGGTCGAACGGGTGCCGCCGAGTTCGAAGAGTTTGTTGCTGGCTTCGATAGCGATTTCGGTGGTCAGGACCTTGGCCTTGGCTACCGCGAGAGAGGCTTGGGCGACGTTGTCTTCGTCGGGTGTCGGACGCGCCGCATCCAGCGCTCGTCCGGCCCGTTCCAGCAAGGCTTCGGCGGCTTCCAGACGAATCTCCAGAGCGCCGATCTGGATGATGGTCAGCGGATCTTCACTGGCCTTTTCCACTCCGGCATCGATCCACGGCCGAGCGAATTGCTGGACGAAGGCGATGGTGTCGCGCAGCGCCGCACGGGCGATGCCGACGTCGATGGCCGCAGTGGTCAATTGCGCAAACGGGCCGGCCAGCGTTGGCGTTTCATAGGAACGGTAGGTCGGGAACAGATTGAGCGCCAAGACGTGTAAGTCCTCGGCGAGCACGGTGCCACTGGACGTGGTGCGCTGGCCGATGCTGTCCCAGTCGTCGACGATCACCAACCCTTTCGTTCCGCGCTCGACAAAGGCCAATTGGCCCTTCTGTTCTTCATCCAGCGCCAACACCGCCAGCCAGTGGGCGTAGAGCGAACCGGTGCAGTAACCCTTGCGCCCGTTGATCACATGACCGTCGCCATAGCGGCGGATGGTTGCCTGGATGTCCTGCACATTTTTGCCGCCGGTTTCCGACAAGGCGTTGGCAAAGCGATGGCCTTGCAGTGCCAGTTCGAAGAAATGCGTTTGTTGTTCGGGCGTGCCTTGCAGGCGGATGTCTTCGAGCAAGCAATAGTGGTTTTGCGGAATCTGCCCCAGCGACGGATCGGCGGCCGAGATGATCGCGATAACCTGCGCCAGCACGGCGTAAGACACCTGCGCGCCACCAAACTCGCGAGGCACGCTGATGCCCCATAAACCACTGTTGGAATACCGATCGACGATCTCGGCGGGGACCTGACGGGTGCGGTCGCGTTCGGCGTCCTGCTCCAGCAATACAGCGGCGACACGCTCGGCGACGCGCAAGGCTTCGGCTTCGTCGGCAATTCGATGGGCGGCCGGTGGGTTGATCGGATAAACGGCAGATTCAGGCATTTGAGGTTCCGGGCAGCAGTGTTTAACAGAGCCATTGCAGCTTCTGTGCCGAGGTCCAGCGCTAATGTTTTCGGGCAGTTGAAGGGTGCTTTTCAGGTTCTGGCATGACGCAGTAGTGCAATTTGCTGCAGCGCTGTTGTTGGCTGAACAGCGTTGCAGCTCGTCGGGCGTTCGGTAGCCAACACGACGCTGACCTATATTCATTCGGCCGCAAATCGGCACAAGACAGCTTTTCACCCACAACAACAAACAGGGAGATTCATCATGAGCGTCAAACCCATACCAGAGGGTTATCACAGCATCACCCCATATCTGGGCATTCAAAAAGCGGCTGAAGCGATCGAGTTCTACAAGAAGGCCTTTGGCGCCATCGAAATCATGCGTCTGGCCATGCCCGATGGCGGTATCGGGCATGCCGAACTGAGGATCGGCGACTGCCCGATCATGCTCGGCACGCCGTGTGATCAGGGGCCGTTGAGCAATCCTGACAAATCACCTTCAGTGGGTCTGCATCTGTATGTGACGGATGTGGACAAGTCCTATCAACAGGCGATTGCGGCGGGCGGCACGGTCGTGTCCGAGGTCAAGGATCAGTTTTACGGTGACCGTTCCGGGACGCTGAAGGATCCGTATGGGCATTTGTGGTTCCTGGCCACGCGCAAGGAAGACCTGACTCAAGTGCAGATTGAGCAGCGGGCGAAGGAGATGTTTCAACAGGGTTGAGAGCTTTGTCGCCGCTTCTGGCCCCTTCGCGAGCAAGCCCGCTCCCACATTCAATCTTCGCCGTGACAGAGATCAAATGTGGGAGCGGGCTTGCTCGCGAAGGGGCCATCTCTAACGCTAAAGCAACCAAGCCTTGCCCACTCCCCGAACACTACTACCCGACAATAAGAAACATTTACTTTCAACTCCCGCTTCGGGATTTCCGATCCTCATCCGTCTTATAGAGATGCAGTCGGCGTGCTCAGGCAAAAGCCCCCGCCGGCCTTTTCAAGGACCTCTACGCTGGTAAGCCCGCAGCAGAGGCCCGATCATCGATACAAGACCTTTAATCATGTCGAAGAAATCCCGTTCCAAACTCTGGTTTCTGGTCCACAGTTGGCTGGCATTGCCGATCTGGTTTTTCGTGCTGATTGTCTGCGTTACCGGCACGCTGGCGGTGATCAGTCAGGAAATCGTCTGGCTGGCCAACCCGCAAATGCGCGCCAGCCAGCCGTCGGACGATGCGCCGCTGCTCAGCTATGACCAGATCATCGCGGCGATCAAACAGGCCGAGCCCGACACGCTGGTCGAGTCCATCAGCCGCCCCGACGAATCCCACTTCGCCCTCGACGTCGGCGTCAGCTACCCGGACGGTCGCTCGGTAACGGTGTACGTCAACCCGTACAGCGGGGTCATTCAGGGCACCGCCCCGACATTCGATTTCAAGGCCTTTACCCGCGCGCTGCACGGCTGGTGGCTGGTGCCGTTCACTAACGGTTACAGCTGGGGCTGGTACCTGGTGTCCTTCCTGAGCCTGCCGTTGCTGGCCTCGTTGGTCACCGGACTGGTGGTCTACAAAAAATTCTGGAAAGGCTTCTTCCGACCGACCCTGCGCATTCGTCATGGCGCACGGATTTTCTGGGGCGACTTTCATCGCCTCAGTGGCATCTGGTCGATCTGGTTCATTGCGGTGATTTCCCTCACCAGCACCTGGTTCCTGATACAGGCGTTCATGTTCGATAACCAGGTCTCGATTTCCACGGCGCCGGTGGCCCTGGTGGTGCCGCGTGAGAGTGTGCCGGTGACCAGCGATGGCTCGCCCGCACCGACGATCACCCTCGAAACTGCGATTGCCCAGGCCAAGGAGCGCATTCCCGGCCTGGAGGACAGCTTCGTCAGCCTGCCCGCCAATGCCTACAGCTACTTGTCGGTGGGCGGGCGCAGTTGGTATCCGCTGATGTACCAGACCGCCGACATCAACCCGTACACCGGCGACGTTGCCGCCACGCGCCTGCTGTCGGACCGCTCCGGGCTGGAACTGGTGACCGAGTCCATGCGTCCACTGCACACCGGCGATTTCGGCGGGATCTGGATCAAGCTGATCTGGTTCTTCTTCGGTCTGGTCCTGAGCATGATGGTCCTCAGCGGCTTGCTGATCTGGACCAAACGCACCGCCCTGGCCACGGCCAACGCCCTCAAGCGCAACCATAAACAACCGCGGACGCAAATCACCACGGAGGTTAGCCAATGAGCTCGCGCGCCAAGCAAACACCGGGCTCGGCACTGAGCCGCTTCTGGCTCAAATGGCGCTTTCACCTCAACGTGCTGCTGTTGTTGGTGCCGCTGGGGTTCATGCCCAAATACTTCGCTGATGCGGCGCTGTTTCGCGGCGACACCGGGCTGGGTGAGCGAGAAATCGGAGAGGTTCAGGTCGGTCCGTGGAGCCTGCGTCTGGCCGAGCTGCGCAATGAGGCACCCACGCTCGACGGGCCGGCCGGCCACATGAAGAGCTTCACCGCCGCCCTGTGCGATCGCTGTCGTGAACAGGTCAAGGCGACTTACCTGCGCATCGGTAAACCGCGCAGCCTGCGTGCCGCCGGGGTGATTTTCTTCGGCACGCCGCACCGCATGGGCGCCATGGTGCCGATCCCGGAAAAGACCAAGGCTGACGCTGAACTGTGGATCACCATGGAAGGCTGGGATGGCGCAATGCACCAAGCCTCCCTGGCCCTGAGTCAGGCATCGCCTGCCACCCTCGCGTGGCTGAACCAACAAGGAGGCAAACCATGATCAACGTTTTTCGCCCGCTCCACGCCGTGTTGCTGCTGCTCTGCGCCGGCTTCAGCGCCAGCACGCTGGCGCACAACCCGATGTGCGAGTGCAAAGCCATCGATGCCGAACAGATCAAATGCACCGGCGGATTCTCCGACGGCAGCGGTGCGCCAGGCGTGACCCTGGACGTGATCGGTTACGACGAAACCATTCTGGTGCCGGGCAAGCTCGGCGCCGATTCCACACTGACCTTCAAGAAACCCGGCGCCGAGTTTTATGTGCTGTTCGACGCAGGTCCCGGCCACGTCGTCGAGATCGACCAAGCGGACATCGAAACCCCATGAGTACGCCAACCACTCAAATCGTCCGCCCGGCCGGTGCCGGCCATGAAACCCTTTATGTGCTGCTGTTGTGCCTGATGATTCTCGCGGTGGCCGGCTCGGTGGTCGCGTGGCGCCACGAATCTCAGGCCGTGAGCAGCGTCGGCAGCCATCAACTGGATGCCCGCCGTGACTTGAGCGCTTCCGAGCAAGGTATCTACGCCGACCTGCGCGTGACCCTGGACGAGATTCACCTGCTGCAACAGGAACAGCAAACCCTGCCGACACCTGAAGCCCTCGCTGAGGAAGGTTTTGCACCATTCACCCAGGACGCCAGCTCCGTCAGCCGTGGCGCCCACACATGGCAATTGCTCGACGCCAAGGCTTACTTCGGCCAGAGCCAGACACCCGCCGTGGCTGGTTCGTTTTTGATGCGCCTGACCACTGACGACGAGGCACCGGACATCTGGCTCAACCGTGCTGCGAATCTCGAAGCGCCGACTGATCTGGCTGACACCGCACTCGAAAGCGCCGGCTGGCAACAGATCGTCGCGCAATTCGATGCCGGCGTAACCCGCCAGCACCGGCACTGAACCCTCGCCTTCACCCGAGAGAAGAACGCTTTCCCATGCCTATTTCATCTTTCTTGCGCCTGCTTTTGGTCGGTTTGCTGACCAGCCTGCTGATCCCTCTGGCCAATGCCGACGACGCCAAGCGCCTGCGCATCGGCATCACCTTGCACCCCTATTACAGCTACGTCGCCAACATCGTCGGCGACAAGGCCGACGTCGTGCCGCTGATTCCCGCCGGTTTCAATCCGCACGCCTACGAACCTCGCGCGGAGGACATCAAACGCATCAGTGGGCTGGATGTGATCGTTCTCAATGGCGTCGGCCATGACGACTTCGCCGACCGCATGATCGCCGCCAGCGAAACCCCGAACATCCCGGTGATCGAAGCCAACGAAAACGTGCCGCTGCTCGCCGCCACCGGCGTTGCCGCACGCGGTGCCGGCAAGGTGGTGAACCCGCATACGTTCCTGTCGATCAGCGCCTCGATTGCCCAGGTCAACAACATCGCCCGGGAACTGGGCAAGCTCGATCCGGCCAACGCCAAAACCTACACCCAGAACGCTCGCGCCTACGGCAAACGTCTGCGGCAGATGCGCGCCGACGCCCTGGCGAAGCTGACCCAGGCGCCAAACGCCGAACTGCGAGTGGCCACGGTTCACGCGGCTTACGATTACCTGCTGCGCGAATTCGGCCTCGAAGTCACCGCCGTGGTCGAACCGGCCCACGGCATCGAACCGAGCCCGAGCCAGCTGAAAAAAACCATCGACCAATTGCGCGAACTGGACGTGAAAGTGATCTTCTCGGAGATGGATTTCCCGTCCACCTACGTCGACACCATCCAACGCGAATCCGGGGTGAAGCTGTACCCGCTGTCGCACATTTCCTACGGCGAATACACCGCCGACAAGTACGAAACAGAAATGACCGGCAACCTCAACACTGTGGTCCGGGCGATACAGGAGTCGGGCCAATGACCGCTCAAGAAACCCTGTCCGTCCAAAGCACCGGCCCGACCCTGGATTTCGACGACGTCAGCCTGACCCTCGGCCGCACAACGATCCTCGACAAGGTGACCTTTCAGGTCTCGCCCGGCAGCGTACATGCGTTGGTCGGCCCCAACGGTGGCGGCAAAAGTTCGCTGATCAAAACCTTGCTGGGTCAAATGCCGCATCAGGGTCACCTGAGCCTGCAGTGGCCGGGTGATCCTGGAACCATTGGCTATGTGCCGCAAACCCTGGAGTTTGATCGCGGCTTGCCAATGACCGTCGACGATTTCATGGCCGCCATGTGCCAACGCCGCCCCGCGTTCCTCGGTTTGAGCAAACATTACGCGACGGCGATTGGCGAAGCGCTGGAACGGGTCGGCATGCAGGACAAACGCAAACGGCGCATGGGTGCGCTGTCCGGCGGCGAGCGTCAACGGGTGTTGCTGGCTCAAGGGCTGATCCCGGCACCGCAACTGCTGGTACTCGACGAACCGATGTCGGCGCTGGATGAAGCGGGTATTCAAGTGTTCGAACGGCTGCTCGGCGACTGGCGCCGCAACGGCATCACGGTGCTGTGGATCGAGCACGATCTGGAAGCCGTGGGGCGTCTGGCGGATCGGGTCACCGGGCTCAATCGCCGGGTGCTGTTCGATGCCTCGCCGAAACAGGCACTGACCCCGGAGCGCCTGCTGACCCTATTCTCCACCCATCCACGGAGCGCCGCGTGATGAGCTACGAAGCCTTTCGTTTGATGGTTCAGGGCTGGGCGTCTGCGGGTTACCTGCCCGAGGCGCTGGCCTATGGATTTGTGGTCAATGCGCTGCTGGCCGGCCTGTTGATCGGCCCGGTACTCGGCGGATTGGGCACGTTGGTGGTGGTCAAGCGCTTCGCGTTTTTCTCCGAAGCGGTGGGTCACGCGGCACTGACCGGCGTGGCCATCGGCATTCTGCTCGGCGAACCCTACACCGGGCCGTATGGCAGCCTGTTCGGTTACTGCTTGCTGTTCGGCATTCTGCTCAACTACCTGCGCAACCGCACCGGTCTCGCGCCGGATACATTGATCGGTGTGTTCCTGTCGGTGTCGCTGGCATTGGGCGCGAGCCTGCTGCTGATTCTGGCGGGCAAGATCAACGTGCACATTCTGGAAAACGTGTTGTTCGGTTCGGTGTTGACCGTCAACGGCAATGACCTGGCGGTATTGGCCATTGTCGGTTCGCTGGTCATGGCGCTGGCCTTGCCGCTGTACAACCGCATCATGCTGGCCAGTTTCAACCCGCAACTGGCAGCGGTGCGTGGGGTGGCGGTGAAGACCCTGGATTATCTGTTTGTGATTCTGGTGACGCTGATCACCGTGGCGGCGGTGAAGGTCATCGGCGCGATTCTGGTCGGCGCCTTGTTGGTGATTCCAGCGGCGGCCGCGCGCTTGCTCAGTCAGTCGCTTAAGGGCTTCTTCTGGTGCTCGGTGCTGATCGCCACGGTCAGCACGCTGTGCGGGATTCTGGCACCGATTGTCTTCGACCTGCCGATTCCGTCCGGTGCCGCGATCATTCTGGTGGCCGGTATCGCCTTCGCCCTGTCCGCCATCGCGCGCGGTGTCGTCCCCAGCCTGAAAGGGAACCTCGGATAAATGTCATCTTCTCTGCGTCAACTGACCCTGGCCGTTGCCCTGTGTGGGCTGGTCCACACTTCCTTTGCAGCGGACAACGCCAAACCGCTGCACGTGCTGGCGTCCTTGCCGATCACTTACGGGCTGGGCGAAGTGCTGCTCAAGGGCACAAACGTCAACCTTGAACGTGCCGCACCGGCAAACCTGCCCGGCAGTCGCCAGACCGCCTACTTCACTGGCCGTGGCGCCCCGGCGCTGGCCAAACTGGCGACCGACGCCGATGCCGTGATCGGCTTGCGTTCGCTCTGGCCGGAAGATCCGCTGTACCCGATTTCCCGGCGCAGCAACATTCGCATCATAGAGGTCGACGCCGCCCGCCCGGTGGATGGCGCCCTGCCCGGCATCGCCGTGCAGCCGGATAACAAGGTCGACGGTTTGAACAGTCAGCCGTGGTTTTCCAGCAACAACATGGGACGCATGGCTGACGTGATGGCCGCTGACCTGGTGCGTCTGGCGCCAGAAGCCAAACCGAGGATCGAGGCTAATCTGGCGGCGTTGAAGCAGCGTCTGCTCAAGTTCAGCGCGGACAGCGAAGCTCGATTGGCCAGTGCTGACAACCTTAGCGTGATGAGCCTCAGCGATCACTTCGGCTATTTGATGGGCGGGCTCAACCTGGAGCTGATCGGGATCGATGCACGGCCGGATGCCGAGTGGACGCCTGAAGCACTCAAGCAACTGGGCGCGACGTTGAAGGAGAACGATGTGGCTGTGGTGTTGCATCATCGGCAGCCGTCGGACGCCGTGAAAGCGGTGATTGTCGAGGCAGGCAGCCGGTTAGTGGTGTTGAGTGTGGATGCGGCGGATCCAGTCGCGGAGCTGGAAGGGAATGTGGATTTGGTGATCAAGGGGTTGAGCGGGGCTTAAGCCAGTTAGACCGCGTTATCGTTCATCGCTGGCAAGCCAGCTCCCACAGGGATATGTGTCACACCCTGAATCCAATGTGGGAGCTGGCTTGCCAGCGATGACGGCTTGATAAACAACACAACTCTCTGGTGTGAAAAAGCCCGCTGACCTTCTCGGTTCAGCGGGCTTCTTTTTGCGCGGTGACTCAGTGAGCCAAAGCCGCCTGCTCTTCCATCTTCAGACGCAAACTCAGCGGGCGCATGTCCGTCCAGGTTTCTTCGATGTAAGCCAGGCATTCCTTTTTCAAACCGCTCTTGCCCACCGTGCGCCAGCCAGCCGGAACGGCTTTGTAATCAGGCCAGATCGAGTATTGCTCTTCGTGGTTGACCACAACCTGAAAGAGGATGTCTTCGCGGTCGAATACGGAAGTCATGGTATTTCTCCATCGCTGTAGGGTGGGCTGCGCGGCGTGCGCAGCCGGTATGTAAAAGGAACGTTCAAGGGACGAAAAAATTTAGAGGTTGGCGGTGGCTGCAGCCATGGCCCGGCCGAAGATCTCGGCCACCTGATCAATTTCAGCGGCCGTGATTACCAGCGGCGGCAGGAAGCGAACCACGCCGCCGTGACGTCCGCCCAACTCAAGAATCAACCCGCGTTTGAGGCATTCGCGCTGCACCAGCGGCGCCAGGCGAGCAAATATCGGTGGATGGCCTTGAGCATCCGGCGCGCCGGTCGGGTCGACCAGTTCAACACCGAGCATCAAGCCGCGCCCCCGGATATCGCCCAATTGCGGGAAATCCCGCTGCAGGATGCGCAGGTGTTCGCTCAGGCGCTCGCCCATGGCAGTCGCGTGCTCGCACACCTTGTGATCGACCAGATAACGCATCACTGCAGAACCTGCGGCCATGGCCATCTGATTACCACGGAAGGTCCCGGCATGCGCGCCCGGCAGCCAGGTGTCGAGCCAGTCGCGGTAAACCACCACCGCCAGCGGCAAACTGCCACCGATGGCCTTGGACATCACCACCACGTCCGGAATGATGCCTGCGTGCTCGAAGGCGAACATCTTGCCGGTACGGGCAAACCCGCTCTGGATTTCATCGACGATCAGCGCCACGCCAGCCTTTTCGGTGATACGACGCACGCCACGCAGCCAGTCCAGATCAGCCGGGATCACCCCGCCTTCGCCCTGCACCACCTCAACAATCACAGCGGCGGGCAATTGCACGCCGGCCTCAGGGTCATTCAGCAGGTTTTCCAGGTAACTGAGGTTGACCTTCACGCCTTGCGCACCACCAAGGCCAAACGGGCAACGGTAATCGTACGGGTACGGCATGAACTGCACGCCGCTGCTGAGCAAGGCGCCCAACGGCTTTTTCGGGCCCAGGCTGCCCATCAGGCTCAATGCGCCCTGGCTCATGCCGTGATAACCGCCCTGGAACGACAACACGGTGCTGCGTCCGGTGGCGGTGCGCACCAGTTTCAGCGCGGCTTCCACCGCGTCGGTGCCGGTGGGGCCACAGAACTGGATCTTCGCCTCGGCAGCCAAGGCCGGCGGCAGTAAACCGAACAGGTCCTGCACAAACTGGTCTTTGACCGGCGTGGTCAGGTCGAGGGTGTGCAGCGGCAGCTCATCGGTCAGCACTTGCTGGATCGCTTCGATCACCACCGGATGGTTATGCCCCAGCGCCAGCGTGCCGGCTCCGGCCAGGCAATCGATGAAATGGCGACCTTCGACGTCCTCGACATAAATGCCCTTGGCGCGTTTCAGTGCCAGGGGAATGCGTCGTGGGTAGCTACGGGCATTGGATTCCTGCTGGTTTTGACGGGCCAGCAGCGGCGATTGGTTGAATTGATACAGCGTCTCGGCCGGCGCCGGGACAATCCGGGCCGGCTGATCTTCGATAAGGCTGGTAGCGACTGACATCTCTCGACCCCTCAATAAGGTTTCCTGTTCTGGAAACGCATCAGGGGCTCAAGGATTTACACCTTCGACAACGCTTTGTGCATGGGAAAGGCATAAAGTCCCGCCACTGCGTGGCCCCCTGTAGGGATTTGCAGTGCGGGTCAGAGGGTTTGCAATGGCATGGTCAATTCCACTCGCAGCCCGTCTGGCTGGCTGTCGAACCGCAACGTGCAGCCACAACGCTGGACAATCGCCTGCACAATTGCCAGCCCCAACCCGCAACCAGTGCTCTGGCCGTTGCGCCAGAAGCGTTGGGTCAGGTGTTGCAAATCCTTTTCGGCAATCCCCGGCCCATGATCGCGAACCAGAAAACGCACGCGATTGCCGGTGGTTTCCAGGCTCAATTCCACGGCCCCCTCGCCTGGGGTGTGGCGCAAGGCGTTGTCGAGCAGGTTGCGCAACGCGGCAATCGACAATACCGCGGGCATTTGCACCGGCGCATTGGAGAATTTGCCCGGCATTTGCAGCTTGATTCGCTGTCGATCCCCGCTGGCGGCGTCCTGAATTGCCAATTTCGCCACTTGCTCAGCGCTGCACTGTACGCCGTCATCGAACGACAGGCTGCCCTCGACCCGCGCCAGCAACAGCAGTTGTTCAAGGGTCCGGTGCATACGGTCGGCGCCCTCTTCGGCCCGGGCCAGGGACTGATCCCTCGCCGCACCGTCGGTCATGCGCGCCACTTGCAGGTGGGTCTTGATCGCGGTCAGCGGGCTGCGCAGTTCGTGCGCCGCATCGCCGGTCAGACGTCGCTCGCGCTCGATGGTCTTGCCGATCCGCTGGAGCAGCTGGTTCTGGGTGTCCAGCAACGGTTGCAGTTCGCTGGGCAGCGGCTGGATCTGCAACGGTTCGAGGGAATCGGCGCTGCGCCGCATCAGCGCATCGCGCATTCGGTTGAGTGGTGCCAAGCCTTGGCCGATCCCCAGCCATAGCAAGCACAGACAACCGAGCAACGCCACACCGACCGGCACCGACGCCGCCAGCAGAATGGACATGTTCAGCGCCTCACGCTCGATTTGCCGGTCGGCCGTGGTGATGCGCAGATCGCCCCGGGCCAACGTAAAGCTGCGCCAGGGTGCGCCGTCGATCATCTGATCGTGGAAGCCCATTTTCTCGGCTTCCAGTTTTTGCTCGGGGTCACTGTGACTGCGGGCGAGAATTTCCCCACGCAACGAACTGACCTGACAGGCCATGCCGCCGGGAATGTTCAATTGCTCCGCGCTGAAATGCGTGCCTTCGCCTTTACTCGGCAGTGCCGGCAATTGCTCCAGCAACCCGGCGACCATCCGCGCTGATGCCACCAGCCGCTGGTCGAGGGAAAACATCATTTGATTACGCAAATCGCTGAGCATCCAGGCCGCCGCCAAGGCCCAGATCAAAGCAAAAGCGGCGCCGAGGGTCAGGCTCAGGCGCAAACGCAGGCTCATCACTTCGAGTGTTCTCCGCCATCAGCCGGGCCCAGGCGATAGCCCAGGCCGCGCACGGTTTCGACTATTCCGTTGCCGAGTTTGCGCCGCAGGTGATGGATGTGGACGTTGAGGGCGTTGCTTTCCAGTTCGTCGTTGAAACCATAGACGCTGTCCTTGAGTTGCTCGGTGGAGAGCACGCGTCCCCGATTATGCAGCAAGGCCTGCAACAACGCCTGCTCGCGGCGCGACAAGTCCACCGGTTGTCCGCCAAGCAGGGTTTCGCGGCTGCTGGGGTTGTAAGTCAGAGCACCATGTTCGATCAGGTTGACGCTACGCCCGGCTACCCGGCGCAGCAACGTGTGCAGACGCGCAGCCAGTTCACGCAGGTCGAACGGCTTGAGCAGGTAGTCATCAGCGCCAGCTTGCAGGCCATCGACGCGATCCGTCACTGAATCCCGCGCGGTGAGAATCAACACCGGAATCTCCAGACCCTTATGACGCAGCTGCTGCAACAGCTTCAGGCCATCTTCGTCGGGGAGGCCGAGGTCGAGCACCATGACGTCAAATTCAGCGACCTTCAGCATCGCGCGCGCAGATGAAGCGGTGGCGACGTGCTCGACCGTCAGGCCCTGTGCGGTCAGGCCGGCGACAATGCCGCTGGCGATCAGCTCATCGTCTTCACAAACCAGTACGTGCATGGGCGCTCCAGGAGTAAAACCGTGAGTCAAACAGCTGAGGATTAAGGGGCAATTATGTCAACAGTGATCGCTGGCGAACAGCCCGACGTTCAGTCAGACACTCCTTTGTTCAAATTAAAGATCATTATCCGTTTCAAACAGACACAAACAAGAACAACAAATCATTCCAAGTTCTAAATCCATGCAAGTAAGATAACCCTGCACCACACTAAAACACAGTAACTACCCAGACAAAAAACTCAAACAACTGAAAGGAATCAGATTATGCAAACACTCAAAAATTTTGTGGCCGTTGATTGGCGTGCCGGCAAAGACAAAATTCACTTCATCTTCAAAGACACCAATAAATACTCTCGCTTTGATATCAGTTCAAACACCGTCGAAAATGGATTTCCTGCCGACATCACATCCGATAATTGGGGAGCCGTTCATGCCCAATTAAAGAATCTGCGATTCGGATTCACGGCTCCCGCACTCGGTGGCACAGGGGGTGGGGGCGATGACATTTTATGGTTGTTTTATAACACCACTGGCAAACCAATGGTCTGCAAATACGATCAGGACCTTGACAAGCCAGTTGCCAACTACCTTCTTGAAAACTCGATATGGCACTCATTAGCGCCTTATTTTGACACTATCGTCGCCGGCACCTGGTGGGATACTTTCGCGCCAAAAAATGTATTCCGCTTCCTGACAAACGACGGACACTACATCACCTTCAATTACACCACCAACAAAACAACACGCCTGCCAATTACGCCTGATTCTTGGCCTGGCTTGTCGCCGTATAAAAATCGAATTATTGGCGCCGTGCAAAATGACGCGCCTCTAGTCGATACTTATTACTACATCTTTCTCACCAACAACGAATACATCAGGTACAACCTGAAAAATAATAAAGCAGAGACTGGCCCGATAAAAATCAATGACGGTAATTGGCCTGGGCTGTTGAGGGACTGAGGACCCACTGTGTGCGCAGGCGCGGTTAATCATCGGTTAATCGCCGCCTCCCATTGTGCACCTCACCTGCACAGGGATAAGGCTTACCCATGCGTCGTCTGTTTGTATTTTTTGTCCTCTTGATCTCGGGTCTGGCCCAGGCAGGGACCAATCCGTTCGAAACAAAACCTGAATTTCTGCCGGTGGAAAAGGCGTTCGTCTTTACCTCAGAACGCCTTGAATCGGGTGAAACACAGCTCTATTGGCAGATCACTGACGGTTATTACCTTTATCAGAAACGCCTGAAATTCGATGGGTTACCTGTTGATCAGCAACCCATCCTGCCGGAAGGCGAAGCGCACAGTGACGAGTTTTTCGGTGAACAACAGGTTTACCGCCAAGGTCTGGAATTGAAGATCCCGGCCGGCGCTACCGGTCAGATCAAGGTGGGTTTCCAGGGCTGTGCGGATGCCGGTTTGTGTTATCCACCGCAGACGCAAGCCGTGGATTTGGGCGGCAACGTCACGGTTGCCGCAAACGAAGCACCGGATCAAACCCTGGCCAGTGACCTGCAACAACGGGCGCTGGGCTGGAGTTTACTGGTGTTTTTCGGTTTGGGTCTGCTGCTGGCGTTCACGCCCTGCTCGTTGCCGATGTTACCGATTCTGGCGGGTTTGATTGTCGGCAGCGGCGCCACGCCTAAACGTGGGTTTGCCTTGGCGGGCAGCTATGTAGTGAGCATGGCGCTGGTGTATGCGGCGATGGGCGTATTGGCCGCGCTGCTAGGTGCGAACCTGCAAGCGCTGCTGCAAAACCCGTGGCTGCTGGGCAGTTTCGCAGCGGTGTTTGTACTCTTGGCGTTGCCGATGTTCGGTTTCTTCGAACTGCAACTGCCGGTGGCCGTGCGCGACCGCCTGGAAAACGTTTCGCGCAATCAGCGTGGCGGCAGTCTGGTCGGCGCCAGCGCGCTGGGCGCCTTGTCCGGCTTGCTGGTGGGGCCGTGCATGACCGCGCCGCTGGCCGGAGCCCTGCTCTACATCGCGCAAAGCGGTAATGCGCTGCATGGCGGGCTGATTCTGTTCGCCATGGGCATCGGCATCGGTGTGCCGCTGTTGCTGCTGGTGACGATCGGCAACCGCTTCCTGCCCAAACCCGGCGCCTGGATGAACCTGCTCAAAGGCATCTTCGGTTTCTTGTTCCTCGCCACGGCGTTGCTGATGTTGCGCCCGGTACTGGAGGAATCACTCTGGATCGGTTTGTGTGGCGCATTGTTGCTGACGGCGGCTTACAGCGCCTGGCGCCAGTCCAGTGGTTTTGGTCGGACGGCGCACGTGTTCGGCGCCAGTTCGTTACTGCTGGGTTTGTGGGGCAGTCTGTTGGTGATCGGTGCAGCGGGCGGCAGCGACGATTTGTTTCAACCACTGCAGGTCTATCGCGGTACAAACACGGCCAGTGCCGCCGCACCTGTCGGCCACGAGGCCTTCACCACGATCAAAGACCCGCAAGCGCTGCAACGGGAACTGGACGCGGCCAAGGCTCAGGGCCAGTGGGTGCTGCTGGATTACTACGCCGACTGGTGCGTCTCGTGCAAAGTCATGGAAAAACAGGTCTTCGGCAAAGCCAAGGTGATGCAAGCGTTGAACGATGTGCGCTTGCTCCGCCTGGATGTCACCGCCGACAATGCCGCCAGCCGCGAACTGCTCGGCCGTTATAAAGTGCCGGGGCCACCGAGTTTTCTGTGGATCGGCGCCGATGGCCAGGAGCGTCGCAGCCAGCGCATCACCGGCGAGGTCGATGCCGACACCTTCCTGCAACGCTGGACTACGACCCGAGACGCCCGTTAATGCTGACATTTACCCTCGGCACCTTCGCCATCGCGCTTAACCATCTGCTGCTGATCAGCGCCCTGGCGCTGGCGACGGTTGTCGGCTGGTGGGTGGCCAAGCGGGGTGGCGAGAACCCCGAGTCGGTGCTGTTCAGCCTGTTCCTGATGGGCATGCTGGCAGCCCGGGTCAGTTTCGTCGCCGTTTACTGGGCGCACTATCGCAACGATCCGTGGCAAATCATCGATCTGCGCGACGGTGGTTTTCTCGCCTGGCCTGGGGTGATCGTGTTGCTGCTCGCGGCGTTGTATCGCGGCTGGCGTCGTCCGGGTTTGCGCCGGCCACTGGGATTCGGCGTGGGCAGCGGTCTGGCGTTCTGGCTACTGGCGACCGTCTCCATGGGCATTTACGAACAAGGCACGCGCCTGCCGGAAATCACCTTGCGCAATGCCGCCGGTGAAACCGTGCAACTGGCCGATTACCAGGGCGGTCCGCTGGTGATCAATCTTTGGGCCACCTGGTGCCCGCCGTGCCGTCGGGAAATGCCGGTACTGGAAAATGCCCAGCAACAGCGGCCGGACCTGACTTTCCTGTTCGTCAATCAGGCCGAAAGCATGCAAAGCGTTGCCACCTTTCTCGAAACCCAGGGCCTGAGCCTGACCAACGTGCTGTTCGATGGCGGCGGTCGTTTGGGTCAGGCCGTGGGTTCGATGGCGTTGCCGACTACGCTGTTCTATAGCAATGACGGTCGCCTGCTCGGTAGCCATTTGGGCGAACTCTCGCAAGCCAGCCTGGCCCGCGCCCTGGAAAACTTCGACACCCCTGCTTCTGCCACACCGTCCCCCTCTTCAAGGAAACTGCCATGCCCCGCCTCTGCCACCTGCTGACGCTGACCCTGGGCGCCGCCCTGCTGCACCTGCCGTCGGTACAGGCCGCTGAAGAACTGCCTGAAGCGATCAAGAAGATCGAAGCCAAGGGCGCGAAAATCGTCGGCCAGTTCGATGCACCCGACGGCTTGCGAGGTTACGCAGCGCAATACCAGAACCGTGGCATGGCGCTGTACCTGACCCCTGATGGCAAACATGTATTGCTCGGCAACCTCTACGATGCCGACGGCAAAGACCTGACCGCCGCACCGTTGCAGAAACTGGTTTACGCGCCAATGTCCAAGGAAGTCTGGGGCAAGATGGAAGCCAGCAACTGGATCGGTGATGGCAAAAAAGATGCCCCGCGTGTCGTGTATCTGTTCAGCGATCCGAACTGCCCTTACTGCAACGTGTTCTGGGAACAGGCACGGCCCTGGGTGAAGGCCGGCAAGGTGCAATTGCGGCACATCATGGTCGGGATCATTCGTGAAGACAGTCCGGGCAAATCGGCTGCGTTGCTAGCGGCCAAAGATCCGGGCAAAGCGCTGGAAGAACACGAAAAGGCTGGCAAGGAGAGTTCGCTCAAGGCCCTCAAGGACGTGCCGCCGGCGATTCAGATGAAACTGGCGGCGAACATGCAGTTGATGGAAGACCTGGAGTTGCAGGCAACACCGGCGATTTTCTACATGGATGACAAGGGCGAGCTGCAACAACAGCAAGGCGCGCCTTCGCCGGATAAGTTGGCGAAGATTCTGGGGCCGAAGTAGGCCTTGCCGGCCCCATCGTCGGAACGCCGCCCGGAGTCGGCTCGTTCCGACGATAGGGCCCGAACAGGCACTAGAGAATCAGAAACCCTCCAGTTCCGCCATCAGGTCATTCAGCCGATCCACCTTCTCTTCGGTGATGTCATTCGCCGCCAAGCGCTCGATGAACTCAGCCAGTTCCGCCACCGTGCTGCATTCAAACATCGCCCGCAGCGGCACATCCCTTTTCAGCGCTTTCTGCACCCGCGATGCAATCTGCGTCGCGAGCAACGAATGCCCGCCCAGTTCGAAGAAATTGTCGCGTACCCCGACCTTCTCGACTTTCAGCACTTCAGCCCAGATATTCGCCAGCGTCTGCTCCAGCTCATTGCGCGGCGCCAGATAATCCTGGCTCTGCAACTGGCCGATTTCCAGCACCGGCAGCGCCTTGCGATCAAGTTTGCCGTTGGCGTTGAGCGGCAGGCGATCCAGCCACAACCAGTGTAACGGCACCATGTATTCCGGCAGCTCGGTGCGCAGGTGTTGCTTGATTCGCTCCAGCCGTTCGGTCGGATTGAGCACCGAATCGGCCGCTACCAGATAACCGACCAGATGCTTGCCGCTCACCCCGTCCTGCACACCCACCGCCGCTTCGCGGACTTCCGGCTGTTCGTGCAAACGCGCTTCGATTTCCCCCAGTTCGATGCGGTAGCCGCGGATCTTCACTTGATGGTCGATACGCCCGACGTATTCCAGCACACCGTCACTGCGCCGACGGGCCAGGTCGCCGGTGCGGTACAGTCGCCCCCCCGGCGCGCCAAACGGGTTCGGCACAAACACTTGCGCCGTGCGCAGCGGATCGCTGACATACCCGCGCCCGACCCCGGTGCCTGCCACGCACAACTCACCCACCGCACCCAACGGCACCAGTTCCAGCGCGCCATCGAGCAGGTATAAACGGTTGTTGTCGGTCGGCGTACCAATCGGCAAATAGCTGCCGCGAGTCGAGGCCAGGTCGACGCGGAAGAACGCCACGTCGTCCGAACATTCCGCCGGTCCATAGGCATTCACCAACCCGATCTCCGGGTAGCGCAGCAGCCATTGATGCGCGAGTTCCGGCGGCATCGCCTCGCCAGTCGGCAGCATCCAGCGCAGGCCGTCCAGGCTCATGCGCTCCTGGGCGAGCATGCCCTGAATCAGCGACGGCACGCTTTCCAGCACGGTAATGCCCTGCGCCGAAACGTGCGCCAACAGGCCTTGTGGATCATGGGCGATGACGTTCGGCACGATGTCCACCCGTGCACCGAACAACGGTGCGGCAAGGAACTGCCAGACCGAAATATCGAAGCTTTGCGAAGCAGTCTGGGCGATCACGTCGGCATCGCTCAGATTCAGGTACGGCACCTTGCTCAACTGGTTATTGAGCATGCCGCGCTGCTCGACCATCACGCCCTTGGGCAAACCGGTCGAACCCGAGGTGTAGATCACGTAGGCGAGGTTATCCGGCCCGCTGTAGATGCCCGGATTAGTCACTGAGACAGTGCTCGCCTGCACCTCTTCCCAAACCAATAACTTGGGCCGCTGAGCGCAACCGGACTCGTCCAGCAACGCCAGCGCTTGTTCGCGGCAGGCTTGCGTACAAACGAGCAGCGGCGTGCGGCTCAGGTCAATGATCCGGCTCAGGCGCTGACTCGGAAGACCCGGGTCCAGCGGCAAATAACCCGCCCCCGCCTTGAAGCTGCCGATGATCATGCCGAGCAAATCGAGATGACGTTCGGCCAGCAACGCCACCGGTTGATCCAGCCCGACACCGGCGGCGATCAGGGCGTGACCAAGGCGGTTACTGCGCTGGTTTAGCTCGACGTAGCTGTATTGCTGATCTAGATAACTGGCGGCAATGCGCTGCGGATGCTCAGCCACCTGAGCTTCGAACAATGCGACGTAACTTTGCTCCTGCGGGTACTCGTGTGCGCTCTGATTGCAGTCATGGACCAGGAAGTCCTGCTCCTCGGCACCCAGCAGCGCCAATTCGGCCATGTCGCCATGGAAGCCTTCGACCAGCGCCAGCAGCAACCGCTTGAACTCGCCGAGCATGCGTTCGACCGTCGACTCATCGAAGTAGCGCTGGTCGTAAGACAGGTGTAAGCCGAGGTCATCGCCCGGATAGCACACCGCCGTCAGCGGGAAGTTGGTGTGAGTGCGGCCCGAATCAGAGGTCGCGTTGAGGCTTTGCGCACGGTCCAGCACCGACACTTCCACGGGGGCGTTTTCGAATACGAACAGGCTGTCGAACAGCGGCTGGCCCTTGGGCAGTTCGCTGGTTTCCTGAATGCTCACCAGCGGCAAATATTCGTACTCACGCAGCTGCATGTTGCTGTCGAGCAAATCGCTCAGCCATTGGCGGACGCTACAACGTTGATCGTCTGCGGGCATTTTCACCCGCAGCGCAATGCTGTTGATGAACAGCCCGACCGTGCGTTGCATCTGCGGCATGTCCACCGGACGCCCGGCCACCGTGACGCCGAACAGCACGTCGCGATCACCGCTCAAACGTCGCAGCACCAAGGCCCATGCAGCTTGGGCGAAGGTGTTGATGGTCAGCTGATGCGTCTGCGCCAGTTCGCGCAATTGTGCGCCGTCGCGGGCATCGAGCCTGGTGTAGCGGTCGCCGACAATCATGCCGCCGCTGTCGCCGGCATGTTCATGCAGGAACGGTCGATCACTCGGGATCGGCGTGGTCCGTTCGAAGCCTTGCAGGTTGGTTTTCCACCATTGCCGCGCTTCGGCGAGGCTCTGGCGTTGCAGCCAGCCGATGTAGTCGCGGTAACGCGGTGGCATGGCCAATTGCGCTTCGCGGCCCTCGCCGAGGGCGGTGTAAATCTCAAAGAAATCGTTCATCAACAGTGAGCGGCACCAGGCATCGATCAGGATGTGGTGATTGCTCATCATGAACCAGTAACGCGCCGCGCCGACCTTGATCAAACGCAGGTGGAACGGTGCCTGGTTGAGCAGATCGAAGCCGGTTTCGCGTTCGCTTTTCAGCAAGGCCTGCAACATCGGCTCTTGCTCGGATTCGGCCATCGCGCTCCAGTCGAGGTACTCAATCGGCGTGCTGCCTGGCTTGTGGATCACTTGCAGCATGTCTTCGCCGACGTTCCAGCAGAACGACGCGCGCAGGGCTTCGTGACGGGCGATCACTGCTTGCCAGGCCTGGGCGAAGCGCTGCGAATCGAGTTCGCTGTTGATGCGGTAACGGTCCTGCATGTAATAGAGCCCGGTGCCCGGCTCCAGCAAGGTGTGCAGCAGCATGCCTTCCTGCATCGGAGTCAACGGGTAGACGTCTTCGATCACGGCCGCCGGAACCGGCAGCGCGTCAAGTTGCGCTTGAGTCAGTTTCGCCAACGGGAAGTCCGACGGCGTCAGGCCGCCCGCATCGTCTTGCAGGCAATGCTCGATCAGGTCTTGCAGTTCGCCCAGATAAGCGTCTGCCAAATCAGCGATGGTGTGCGGGTCGTGACGTTCGGCGCTGAAGGTCCAGCGCAGCACCAGTTCACCGCCATAGACCTGACTGTCGATGCTCAGCTCATTGGGCAGCGGCGCGTGCGGATCGTGGGCCGCGCCGACCGGTTCATCAAGCGGGCGGAATAAGGCATCAGCACCAAAGCTCTGGTCGAACTGACCGAGGTAGTTGAAGGTGATTGATGCTGCCGGCAGCGCCGCCATGGTCTGGCGGCACAGGTCGTCGGCCAGATAACGCAGCACGCCATAACCCAAGCCTTTATGCGGCACGGCGCGCAGTTGTTCCTTGATCGCCTTGATCGAGGCGCCCTGCCCCTCCAGCGGGGTCAGCCGCAGCGGGTAGGCGCTGGTAAACCAGCCCACGGTGCGGGTCAGGTCGATCTCGTCGAACAGGGTTTCGCGGCCGTGGCCTTCCAGTTGAATCAGCGCCGATTGGTCACCGCTCCAGCGACACACCACGCGGGCCAACGCCGTCAGCAACAGGTCGTTGACCTGCGTGCGGTAGGCACTCGGGGCCTGTTGCAGCAATTGCCGTGTGCGCTCTGCATCGAGGCGCACGCTGACGGTGTGTGCATGACGATTCTGCTGGCCGCCATCGGAACGATCGCACGGCAGCGCGACATCAGGCCCGGCCAGTAGCGACTGCCACCCGCTCAGTTCTTCGCGCAGGGACCCGCTGCCGGCGTACGCCTGCAAACGTGCTGCCCAGTCCTTGAAGGCACTGGTTTTGGCCGGCAGATTGACCGCTTGCCTTGCCTCCAGTTGACGGTAAACCGTTTGCAAATCGTCCAGCAGTACCCGCCACGAAACACCGTCGACCACCAGGTGGTGAATGGCGATGAACAGCCGTTGTTGCCCCTCGGGGCCATCGACCAGCAACGCACGCAGCAACGGTCCCGTTTCGAGGTCGAGACTGCGCTGGGCATCGGCAAACAACGCCTCGCACTGGTCCATGGCCGGCACGCGCACTTGCCACAACAACTCGGTGTCGGACACCCGTTGATGCTCAGCCCGCCATTGCCCGGCGTTTTCGGTGAAGCGCAGGCGCAAGGCGTCATGCTGCTCGATCACCGCCAGCAGCGCTTGCTCCAGACGATGGGGTTCCAGCGCCACGGTCGGTTCCAGCAGCAACGCCTGGTTCCAGTGTTGGCGCTCCGGGATGTCGGTATCGAAGAACCAATGCTGGATCGGCGTCAGACGCGATTCACCCGTGAGCAAGCCTTGCTCAGCGGTGGCCTGTTCGGTGCGGGTCGCCACGGTGGCCAGGGTTTGCACGGTCTGGTGCTGGAACAAGTCACGCGGGCTGAAATGAATGCCCTGCTGCCGCGCCCGGCTGACCACCTGAATCGACAGAATCGAATCGCCGCCCAGTTCGAAGAAGTTGTCGTTGAGGCCAACCTGCGCGACGTTCAGCACTTCGCACCAGATCGCGGCCAGGGTCAGTTCAAGCGCATTGCTCGGCGCCACATAGTGCTGACGGTTCAGTTCCGGGTCCGGCGCCGGCAATGCACGGCGGTCCAGTTTTCCGTTGGCGGTCAGCGGCATGCTAGCGAGCAGGATCAAGTGCGTCGGCACCATGTAATCCGGCAGTCGGGATTTGAGATGCGTCTTGAGGGCTTCGCGCAGTGCCGCTTGTTGCGCTTCGTCCTGCTCGGCAGTCTCGGTGACCAGATAACCCACCAGTTGTTTGCCGCTCGGCGCATCAAGCGCCAGCACCACGGCTTCACGGATCGATGTATGTTCCAGCAGGCGGGTTTCGATCTCGCCCAACTCGATACGGAAACCGCGAATCTTCACTTGATGGTCGATGCGTGCGAGGTACTCCACCAGCCCATCGGCGCGTTGGCGCACCAGGTCGCCGGTGCGGTACAGGCGCCCGCCGTTGGCGGCAAACGGATCGACAACGAAACGTTCAGCGGTCATGCCCGGACGCTGGTGATAACCCTGCGCCAGACCGGCGCCGCCGACGTACAACTCGCCGGTCGCCCCTTGCGGTATGAGGGCCAGGTTCGCATCGAGAATGTACGCCACCCGCGCGCCAATCACGCTGCCAATCGGCACGCTGCCCTGGCCTTCTTCCAGCTGTTCGGGCGCGAGACTGGCCAGTGGCATGACCACGGTTTCCGTCGGACCGTAAGCATTGAAAAACAGGTTCGGTTTGAACGCTGCGCGGATGCGCGCCAGGTGTTCGCCGGTCAGTGCTTCGCCACCGGTGATGCACATGCGCACCGGCAGGGTTTCGCCCTGGGTCGCCAGCCATTGCGCCAATTGGCTGCCGTAGCTCGGGGTGAAGCCGAGGATGTTGATGTGGTGCCGACGAATCAAACCGCAGATTTCTTGCGCATCCCACTGCCCTTGCGCCCGCAAAACCACTTGCGCACCGCTCAACAGGGGTACCAGCAAACGCTCGGTCGCGGCGTCGAAGTTGATGGAATAGAAATGCAGTTCGCAGTCGTCCGGGCGCATGCCAAAGCGTTGAATGACGGCTTGGCAATGCATGGCGATCTCACCGTGAGACACCACCACACCCTTCGGTTTGCCGGTGGAGCCGGAGGTGTAAATCAAGTAGGCCTGATGTTGCGGCAGGCTGATAAACGGCAGTTCGGTGGTCGGGTAATTGGCCAGCCCAATGGCGCCCATTTCCAGGCACCAGCGCGCGACCGTTGTCGGCAACTCACCGAGGGCTTCAAACATCGCCGCATCGCTGAGCAGCAAACCGATGCCGCTGTCTTCGATCATGTAATGCAAGCGGTCCAACGGATATTCCGGGTCCAGCGGCACATAGGCGCCGCCGGCCTTGAGGATCGCCAGCAGGCCGATGACCATTTCCAGCGACCGCTCAAGGGCCAGACCGACGCGCACCTGCGGGCCGACGCCGCGCTCGCGGAGCATCCAGGCCAGTTGATTGGCGCGGCTGTCGAGTTCGGCATAACTCAGGGTTTGCCCGGCAAAGGTCAGGGCCGGCGCGTCTTTTCGCGTCAGTGCCTGCTCGCTGAACAGGTAATGAATACACTGGTCGAGACGATGCTCGCCCGGTTCGGTGCCGAGGCTATCGAGCAGTGTTTGCTGTTCGTTGATTTCCAGCAATGGCAGTTCACTGAGGCGCTGTTGCGGGTCGGCCAGCAGCGCTTCCAGCAAATTGCGCCAATGCCCGGCCATGCGCGCAATGCGCAGCTCATCGAACAGATCCGTGCTGTAGGTCAGGCAGCAACCGAGGCGATGATCGAGGTCGGTGACTTCCAGATTGAGGTCAAACTTGGTCGCTCGCGCATCATTGGCCAGGTACTCGACCGTCATTCCGGCCAAGGTGCGGCTCTGCTGGAACTCCCAGCGCTGCACGTTGCACATCACTTGGAACAGCGGGTTGTAAGCGGCGCTGCGCGATGGCTGCAACACTTCCACCAAATGGTCAAACGGAAGGTCCTGGTGGGACTGGCCTTCGATCACCGTGTGGCGCACCTGCTCGAACAGTTCACCGACGGACATCTGCCCGTCGAGCTGGCAACGCAGCACTTGGGTGTTGAGGAATGCCCCGATCAGCCCTTCGCTTTCCGGACGAATCCGATTGGCCACTGGAGCACCGATGCGCAGATCGGTCTGGCCACTGTAGCGGTAAAGCAGCACGGCCAGCGCGGCAGTCATGGTCATGAAAAGGGTCAGACCGTTTTGCGCATTGAAGGCGCGGACTCGTGCAGCGAGGACATCGCTCAGGTCGAAACGGAACAGTTCGCCCTGATGACTTTGCACGGGTGGACGCGGTCGGTCCGCTGGCAATTCCAGTAGCGGGTGTTCACGGCCCAGTTGCGCGGTCCAGTAATCGAGTTGGCGCCGACGTTCGCCAGACTCGAGCCATTGACGCTGCCAGACGCTGTAATCCAGATACTGCACTGGCAGCGGCGCCAGCGGTGATTCGCGGTCATCGACAAAGGCTTCGTAGAGCGCGCTCAATTCACGGGCGAAAATGTCCATCGCCCAGCCTTCGGTGACGATGTGGTGCAGGGTCAGCACCAGGTAATGTTCGAGCTCGGCGGTCTTGACCAGGCAGGCACGCAGCAGCGGGCCGCTTTCCAGATCGAAAGGTGTATGCGCCTCGTCGTCAGCCAATTGCTGGACCCGTTGCTCGCGGACTTCGCCAGCCAGTGCCGAAAAATCCTTCCAGCTCATGCACAGGCCGGATTGCGCATGGACCTGTTGCCAAGCCACGCCATCGACGCTCGGGAACGTGGTGCGCAGGGTTTCGTGACGCAGGATCAGCGCTTGCAGCGCCTCTTCGAAACGCCCGACATCCAGCACGCCACGCAGCCGCGCCATGCCACCCACGTTGTACGCCGGGCTGTCCGGCTCCATCTGCCAGAGGAACCACATGCGCTGCTGGGAATAGGACAGTGGCACCGGCTGGCAGCGGTCGACTTGCTCTATCGGTGGCTGCTGGTTGGTGTTGCCGCTGACCTGAATCAGCCGAACCTGCTGGGCGAACGCGCCCAGCTCACTGTTCTCGAACAACACACGCAGCGGCAATTCGACGTCGCAGGCCTGGCGGGTGCGGGAGATGATTTGCGTAGCCAGCAACGAATGGCCGCCGAGGGCGAAGAAGTCGTCGCGCAAACCGATTTGAGTCTGGCCCAGCACTTCGCGCCAGATGCCGGCGATCTGTTGCTCCAGTGCAGTGACTGGTTCGATGTGTTCGCGTACTTGCCATTGCGGCTCGGGCAAGGCGCGGCGGTCGAGCTTGCCGCTCGGGCTCAGGGGCATTTGGGCCAATCGCATCAACTGCGCTGGCACCATGTATTCCGGCAGTTCAGCCGCCAACGCGGTGTTCAGGCGTGCGGTTTGAACGTCCTCGGTTTCGCTGGCTTCAGTGGTGGTGTAGTAGCCGATCAACTGCTCGCCGACCGCCGTCTCGCGCACCAGCACCAAGGCTTGCGCGACGCCATGCTGCGCCAGCAAACGCGCTTCGATCTCTTGCGGTTCGACACGAAAACCCCGCAGTTTGACCTGCTGATCGACGCGACCGAGGTATTCGATCACGCCATCAGCGGTCCAGCGTGCACGGTCACCGGTGCGGTAAAGACGTGCGCCTTGCGCGCCCAGCGGATCGACGACAAAGCGTTCCGCAGTCAGGCCCGGACGGCCCAGATAGCCGCGCGCCAACCCGATGCCACTGATGCACAGCTCGCCGGGTACACCGGCCGGTACGGGGTTGAGGTCGCTGTCGAGCACGCGACATATGACGTTGCCCAATGGACGGCCAATCGGCGAGCGCTCGCCATCGGCCGTGGTGCAATGCCAATGGGTAACGTTGATCGCGGTTTCGGTCGGGCCATAACGGTTGTGCAGTTGCACAGCGGGCAGTTGTTCCAGCACGCGGTTGCGCAGTTCCGCCGGCAAGGCTTCGCCACCGGAGAACACACGGCGCAGGCTGGTGCATTGCGCGGTGAGCGGTTCGTCGATGAACAACGAAAGCAGCGGCGGTACAAAGTGCAGCGTGGTGACGCCGTACTGCTGAACCAGTTGCGCAATGCGATGCGGATCACGGTGTTCGCCGGGGCCGGCAATCAGCAAACGTGCGCCGGTGATCAACGGCCAGAAGCATTCCCACACCGACACGTCGAAACTGATCGGCGCCTTTTGCATCAGCACATCGGTGTCGTTCAGGCGATAGGTGTTCTGCATCCATTGCAGTCGCTCGGCAAGCGCCGCGTGGGTATTGCCGACACCCTTTGGCTGACCGGTGGAGCCCGAGGTGTAAATCACGTAGGCAAGGTTGTCGCCGTGCACATGCAGTCCCGGCGCATGGCTTGGCCAACGGTCGAGAGTGAGCGCGTCCATGGCAATCACGCTGACGCCATTGGCGGCCGGCATACGCTCGAGCAGTGCGGTTTGGGTCAGCAGCAATTCGACGCCGCTATCGCTGAGCATGTAGGCCAGGCGGTCGGCCGGGTAGTCCGGGTCCAGCGGCACGTACGCGCCACCGGCCTTGATGATCGCCAGCACGCCGATCAGCAATTGCGGCGAACGCTCGGCAGCGATGGCCACGCGCACATCCGGGCCGACACCTTTGTCGCGCAGGTAATGCGCGAAGCGGTTGGCTTGGGTGTGCAGGTCCGCGAAGTCCATGGCCCCACCGTCCCACATCAGGGCGGTGCATTCCGGCGTCAACTTCGCCTGCTCGTTGAGTAATTGCGGTAACCATTGGCCGGCAGGCGTGCAGGGCGCGGTGCTCCAGGCTGTTTGCTGGTCGAGCTCGTTCGGGGTCAGCAACGGCAGGTCGCCGATGGCGGTGCCAGGTTGTTCGCAAATGGCGCGCAACAGGTTGCTGAAGTGTTCGGCCAGACGCTCGATGGTCGCCGAGTCGAACAGTTCGCTGGCGTAGTCGAAGGACAAGCTGAGGCGACCCTTTTGGTCTTCTTCGCTGTGCAGTTGCAGGTCGAACTTGGCTTCGCGGCTGTGCCATGGCAGCTCTTCGGCGAGCAATCCCGGCAGGCGACGCAGCGCGCTCAAGTCCCGTTGCTGGTGGTTGAACAGGACCTGGAACAGGCCTTGTTCGCGGGCTTGCGGGAACGCTTCGAGCAGTTGTTCAAAGGGCAGGTCTTGATGCGCCTGGGCGCCCAATGCGCTCTGACGGGTTTGCGCCAACAACTCAGCAAATGGCTGTCGCGAATCCACCTCGGCACGCAGCACTTGAGTGTTGATGAAGAAACCAATCAGCCCTTGGGTGTCCAGGCGTGGACGGTTGGCATTCGGCACACCGATACGGATATCCTGCTGGCCGCTGTAGCGGTGCAACAGACTCTGGAACGCGGCGAGCAACAGCATGAACGGTGTTGATTCATGAGCCTGCGCGGTCTGGCGAATGGCATCGCTCAAGGTCGCGTCCAAACCCACGGTATGGCGGGCAGCGCTGTGAGTGAATTGCGCTGAGCGCGGGTGGTCGGTGGCGAGATTGAGAGTCGGGTGTTCGTCGCCCAACTGAGCTTTCCAGTAAGCCAGCTGACGCTCGCCCTCGCCTTGCGCCAGCCATTGGCGCTGCCAGCTGCCGTAGTCGGCGTATTGGGTCGACAATGCTGCAAGCACTGCGGTTTGCCCTTGGGACGCGGCGGCGTACAGGCGCGAGAACTCGTCGATCAGCACGTTCAACGACCAACCGTCGGCGATGATGTGGTGCATCGTTACCAGCAATTGATGCTCCTCGTCAGCGAGGCGCACCAGGGTTACCCACAGCAGCGGACCTTTCTCCAGATCGAACTGAGTACGGGCTTCGTCTTCACGGATCTGTTCTACGCGGGCTTCACGCTCGGTAGCGGGCAGGTCGCTGATGTCGATCATTTGCAGGTTGAACTCAGCGGCGGCATCCACCTGTTGCAGCGCCACACCGTCACGCTCGAAGAACCGCGTGCGCAGGGATTCGTGGCGTTCAATCAGCTGCTGAAAGCTGGCGCGCAGCGCGTCTTCATCCAGCTCGCCGCGCAAACGCAACGCACCGGGAATGTTGTAGGCGATGCTGTGCGGGTCGAGTTGCCAGGTGATCCACAGGCGATTTTGCGCCAGCGATTGCGGCATGGCTTCGGTGCGCGACAACGGCGTTATCGCCCCTTGGGCCACGCCGCCATCCTGTTGCTGCTGAGCCACAGCGATGGCAAACGCACCGAGGGTCGGCGCTTCAAACAGCAGGCGCAGGTTCAGCTCCAGACTCAGCTCTTCACGCAGCCGCGCGACCACTTGAGTGGCAGCGATGGAGTTGCCGCCGAGCAGGAAGAAGTGGTCGTCTGCATTGATCTGCTTGACCTGCAATTGTTCGCCCCAGATCTGGCCGATCAGGGTTTGCAATTCAGAAGCCGATTCGGACTTTCCTTCACGCTCGGTCAGCGCTGTCGGAAACAGCGCATAGCTGTCGAGACTGCCGTCCGCCAGGCGATTGCGGCACGCCGAGCGTTGCAACTTGCCGCTGGAGGTTTTGGGCAACGCGCCCGGATTGAGCAGTACCACCACGCTCGGCGCTTCCTGAAAGGCCTCGGCCACAGATTGGCGGATGGCGTTGATCAGTGCTTCGGGGGGCAGGATTTTCTGCACGCTGCGGCTGATTTCGGCGGCGATGCCAATGCCTTCCTGGCCGTCGTTGTTTACCGCGAAGGCGGCGACGCGACCTTTGCGCACCACGTCCACTTCACGCTCGATGGTCTGTTCGATGTCCTGCGGATAAAGGTTGTGTCCGCGGACGATCAGCATGTCTTTCAGGCGTCCGGTGATGAACAGTTCACCGTCGCGCATAAAGCCCAGGTCTCCGGTGCGCAGCCAGGTCTGGCCGTCGTGCTGAACGAAAGTCTTGGCGCTGGCCTCGGGGTTGCGCCAATAGCCGAGGGCGATGCTCGGCCCGCAGGCCCAGACTTCGCCGGCGGCATTGTCGGCCCGTTCAGTGAGCGCGACCGGATCGACAATCAGCACCGCGTGGTCCGGCTGGCTAATGCCACAACTCATGACCGCGCGGCCCTCGCCCGACTCCGCCCGGTTTTGCGCCAAGGCTTGATCGTCCACGCGCAGGTTGCCAATGCCCCGCCCGCGAGGGCTGCCGGCAACGAACAACGTCGCTTCGGCCAGCCCGTAAGACGCCATGAAGCTGTCCGGGGTAAAACCGCGCGGCGCGAATTTCTCGGCGAAGCGTTCCAGGGTGTCGAGGCGAATCGGTTCGGAACCGGAATACGCCACACGCCAGCCACTCAGGTCGAGCCGCTCCAGGGCCGATTCGCTGACGCGTTCGCTGCACAGCCGATAGGCAAAATCCGGTCCGCCACTGATGGTGCCACCGTAATCGCTGATCGCTTCCAGCCAGCGCAATGGCCGACCGAGGAAGTACGCTGGCGACATCAACACACATGGCACACCGCTGAAAATCGGCTGCAACAGACCACCGATCAACCCCATGTCGTGGTACAGCGGCAGCCAGCTGACGATCACGTCGTCAGGGTTCAGATCGATACCAAAGCCGTGGCGAATCAACAGTTCATTGGCCACCAGGTTGCCGTGGCTGACTTGCACGCCTTTGGGCAACGCGGTGGAACCGGAGGTGTATTGCAGGAAGGCAATGTGGTCGTCTTCGAGGTTCGGCTCGATCCAGCGATTCGCCCATTGCGCATCGAGGGTGTCGACGCAGAGCAGCAACGGCGCCTCTTCAATCTGCTGCAATGCATCGTGCAGATCAGCACGGGTCAGCAGCACGCGCGGCTCGGCATCGCTGATGATCGACAGCAGACGCTCCTGGTGGTGACGTTTAGCCGACTCCGGCGGATAGGCCGGCACTGCGATCACCCCCGCGTACAAACAGCCAAAAAACGCGGCAACATAATCCGGGCCACTGGGAAACAGCAGCACCGCACGGTCGCCAAACTCCGCTTGGGCCTGCAACGCTCCGGCAATGGTTCGCGCGCGCTGATCCAGCTCGCGATAGCTGAGTACAACAGCCTGATCCGGGGTGTCGGCGAGAAAACGCAAGGCCACCCGATCCGGCGTCAGGGCCGCCCGGCGCTGGAGAGCTTGGACCAGAGTGCTTGGGAGTTCGAACGCGTCGGTCATGAGGTTTCCTGCCTGATTTCGGCTTGCAAGTGGAATCGGTTTTCTAACGTCACGCCCATGGGAAGGCGTGCAGGACGCGGCTTTCGCCGACCGCGCAAGGCAATTGGAATGCGGGTGTGGCCGGGATTTACCCTGCGCCTTTCACCAAAGAGAACGGATGACGTCTTGAAATAATTAGTCGGCAGGCCTGAGAGCCAGCGGTAATGGGTGCGGCATGCAAGGGCATCGGCGTGCGGCAGTTCGCACTTTGCACCACGGAGGCGCATTAGTTCTCTTTCTCATTTGACAATCATTATCATTCAACATAATTTGTCGCTCGACGCGCAGGGCGACTCAGGTTGCGAGTCGTCCCGCCAACCTTATTGCAGCAGGGTGATTTCCATGATGGAACCAGTATCGACAAGCAGGTGCGATTCACCGCTACTTCAAGCGTTCGTCGACAATCGACTGATTCTGGTCAAGATTGCAGCCCGCATCACCGGGTGCAGGTCACGCGCAGAAGACGTGGTGCAGGATGCGTTTTTCCGGTTGCAATCCGCGCCGCCGATCACGTCCTCGTTCAAGGCACAGCTCAGTTATCTGTTCCAGATCGTGCGCAACCTGGCGATCGACCACTACCGCAAGCAGGCGCTGGAGCAAAAGTACTCCGGCCCTGAAGAGGAAGGTTTGAACGTGGTGATTCAAGGTGCCTCACCCGAAACCTCGCACATCAATTTCTCGACCCTTGAGCATATTGCCGACGCGCTGACGGAACTGCCGAGCCGTACCCGCTACGCGTTCGAGATGTACCGCCTGCACGGGGTGCCGCAAAAGGACATAGCCAAGGAACTCGGTGTTTCGCCGACCCTGGTGAACTTCATGATTCGCGATGCGCTGGTGCACTGTCGCAAGGTATCGGGGAGTCGGGCGGATACCTTTGCTCGTCGTTAAGATCCGGAATTTGCATCGACCCCATTCGCGAGCAGGCTCGCGATGGGGCACTCAAGCCCCATGCAGGTCTTGAGCCTTACACATCAAGCCAACCGACACCGATCAAAAAACCGCTCCCGCCCCAACACCATCAACGCCGCGCGTTTATGCGCAAAGTCGAACTCTTTCTCGCAGTAAAAGCCCTGCCCCTGCATGTGCCCGATCATCCTGGCGTTGTCGGCGCGAGGTTCGGCCACCACCCGTTGCGTGCGCGGATCGTCGAGAAACAGGTAATGCACCAGCGCCGATAACCAGCTCGCCACTTTGTGTGGACCACGGTGGTTTTCTTCACCCACCAGCATGTGAATGCCACGGTCATAATCGCCGGCGTCATAGAACGGCGCAATGCGATCCTCCTTGGCCCAATACGCTTCAAAATAGGCAAACGGTTGATCATCGAAACAGCAGATCAGGGTCACCGTGTGGGGGTCCGCCGCCAGTTTGCTCAGGTAGTCGCGATGCTGTTCGAGACTGCCCTCCTCCTGCCAGAAACTCGCTACGCGCGGGTTGTTCTGCCAGCGATTGAAACGCTCCAGGTCCTGTTCAATGTCCACCGTGCGCAGGGAAATCCAGGTACCGAGGCGCGCATCAAAACGCCGATAGACTTCACCGCACGGTTTGAGCCGGCGCAACGGATGGCGTTTTCCATCGCTGATGACCTTGTGTTGTGGATAACCGCAAGGAAGCAACTCGCCAAGCCATGGCTGAGGCAATTGCCAGAACAGTGTGCGTAAGCAGACATACTGGCCGACGATTTCGCCGGGAATCAGCAAGCCACTGAGCAGGGCCTGGGTGGGAATTTCATCGAGTTGCCAGGTCTGGCGCTGGCAGGCTGGATCACGGGCAAACAGCCAATAACAGGCCATCTGGATGGCCTGTTCGTGGCCAAATTGTTCTTCTACCTGCACCTGCAACTCGGGCTCACGGGTCAGGCGCAGCTGGATCAATGGCTGCCCTTCCAGATGCAAGTGCAGGCGGCTTTCGGATTCATCCGCGACAAGCGTCCCTTCGGATGGCAAGGCCAGGGCAGTCAGATCATTCAAATCGGGCATGGGTCGGGCTCACGATAATCGTCGACAGTTCAACGAAGTGACGTGTGCCGGGGCAGGAAATTTAAGGAACGCCGCTCAATACGCGACTTGTGGTGCGATTTCAGCTACCGGCACCGGCACCGGCACCACGGCAATTTTGTACGGATCGAAAATCCTCAGCATCTGGCCGTTATCCCGCAATCCTTGCAGCAACTTGCCGAACGCCTCACCACTGATGGGCGCAGCAGGACGGAGGATGGCGTAGTGGTGATAGACCTGATCGATGCGCTGGGACACCAGCAGTTGGTCGCCGACTTTCTCATTGCGCAGCAGGTAATCACTCAGGTATGAGCGCGTCACCAAGGCAATGTCCGCTCGACCGCGCAGCACCATCAGCAAGTTGCTGTCGTGGGAATAGGTCAGTGTAGCGTTGTAGTTTTGCGCGAGGAATTTCGAGTCGGCATTGAAGTTGGCGAATTCGTAGTGATAGCCGCTGAACAGGGCCAGCCGCTTGCCGCCAAGCTCGACAAAGTAGTTTTGCTGGCGGTCCGGCAGGCGTTGCGCGACAAAGATCTCGGCGTCTTCCAGGCCCATGTCGACAGTGGTATGCGGGATATCTTGCCAGCCCCAGTTCGGGTTCTCAAAAATCGCCATGTCGACCCGGCCCTGCTTCAAATCACCGAAGCGCCGGGGAATGGAAGTGGGCACCAGGACAAACTGATAGTCGCTTTGCAGGCGATTCAAAGCCTCGACCAATTGTGGCAGCAGACCCGTGCCGACAGCGGATTCCGGGCGGATGGCATAGGGCGGAAAATGGGCGGCGCCCACCCGAACCGTTTGCGCAGCGTGGGATGGCAATACCCATAGCGTCAGAATCGATGCCAGCAATAACCGTGAAGCCGTCCGGATTGGCGAAGACATCAAAACAACCCACTCCCTGAAAAAATACGCATCAATGCATTCAAGCTAGGCGGTTTCGGCCACTTAGCCAGTTCCCTTAGGCGGGCACAACCCTATTGCTTTTCTTCCAGTACGAGAATCAAGGCTTCATCGGCCAATTGATCGAGGCTCATGCTGCCGCCTGCGCGAAACCAGGTGGTGGTCCAGGACAACGCGCCCGTCAGGAAGCGACGCGTAATGAACACATCGCCGCGAATAAAACCCGCCTCTTTGGCTTCACCCAACACCTGCAGCCAAATGTCTTCATAAATATCACGCAATGCCAACACCTGCGCCTGCCCGTCTTCGGACAACGAGCGCCATTCATAGACCAGCACCGCCATGGCTTCGCCGCGCCCCCCCATGATCGACTGCAATTCGCAGCGAATCAGCGCCAGCACACGTTCGCGCACAGTGTTCGCCTCATCGAGCGCTGCACGCATCAATGCCATGTTGTAGCGGATGGTCTCTTCCATCACAGCACGCAAGATTTCGTCCTTGCTTTTGAAGTGATGAAAAATGCTGCCTGACTGAATGCCTACCGCACCCGCCAAATCGCGTACGGTGGTGCGTTCATAACCTTTATTGCGGAACAGGTGAGCCGCCACTTGCAGCAGTTTGCCGCGGGCGCTGTCCGGGTCGGTCAATTGGCCGTTGTCGACCAATTCGCGCATGACCCTCAGGGCTTTTTGCTCGTCCACCCGTTCTCTCCTACAGTCGATCAATCAAATACACCGCTTGCCGCTAAAACTGCGGGGTTGCGCGGGCAATTTAAGCTGGCGACGACAACCTAGCAAGCGCTCGGGCAGAAGATATCTCAGGCATTTACAAACCAAGCGCTTGCTTGGTAGTCTCGATTCACTTCAGTGGGAGGTGGCTATGCAGTTGACTGTGCCTAAAACGATTCGCATCGGCTGCGCCAGTGCCTTCTGGGGCGACACCTCGACCGCCGCCGTGCAACTGGTGGAAGGTGGGCGTCTGGATTACCTCGTCTTCGACTATCTGGCCGAGATTACGATGTCGATCATGGCCGGCGCGAGGATGAAAGACCCACAGGCCGGCTATGCGAGCGACTTCATCGAAGTCCTCAGCCCGTTATTGGGGCAACTCGCTGAACAGAAGATCCGCGTCATCAGCAACGCCGGAGGCATCAACCCATTGGCCTGCGCCGCCGCGCTGCAATCGGCCTGCGACAAGGCCGGGGTGACGCTGAAAATCGCTGTATTGCTGGGTGATGACCTGCAACCGCAGTTTAAACAGCTGAGCAGCCTTGGCCTCCATGAAATGTTCAGCGGCGCACCCTTGCCGCCCATGTGCGTTTCGACCAACGCCTACCTCGGCGCACCCGGCATTGTCGAGGCGCTTGGGCTGGGCGCGGACATCGTCATCACCGGGCGCGTGGTCGACAGCGCCGTGGTCAGCGCGGCGCTGGTGCATGAATTCGGCTGGTCCTGGCACGACTACGACAAACTTGCACAGGCCGCTCTGGCCGGTCATATCATCGAATGCGGCGCTCAATGCACCGGCGGCAATTTCACCGACTGGCGCCAGGTGCCCGATTACGAACACATCGGTTTCCCCATCGTCGAGGTCAGCGCCGACAGCCAGTTCATCGTCAGCAAACCTGAAGGCTCCGGCGGCCTGGTCACGCCACTGACCGTCGGCGAGCAGATGCTGTATGAAATCGGCGATCCGCGAGCTTACTTGCTGCCCGATGTGGTCTGCGATTTCACTCAGGTCAAACTTCAGCAACAGGGCAAAAACTCGGTTCAGGTGCACGGCGCTAAAGGCCTGCCGCCGACCGATCAGTACAAGATCAGCGCGACGTATCTGGATGGTTTTCGCTGCACCGCCAGTTGCCTGATCGCGGGAATCGATGCGGTCGACAAGGCGCGGCGGGTCAGCGAAGCGATCATCAACAAGACCTCGGAGATCTTCAGCCAGCGCGGCTGGGCTCCGTACAGCGAAGTGAACATTGAACTGCTGGGCAGCGAGGCCACGTACGGCCCCCATGGCCAGCGTCAGGACAGCCGCGAAGTGGTGATCAAACTCGCCGTGCGCCACCCCAGCAAACAAGCCTTGATCGTGTTCTCCCGGGAAATCGCCCAGGCCGCAACGGGCATGGCGCCGGGGCTGACCGGGATTGTCGGCGGGCGGCCGACGGTGTATCCGCTGATCCGGCTGTTCTCCTTCCTTATCGACAAAACCGCCTGCACGCTGGACATTGAATTCAACGGCCAGCGCCACCCTTGCGCCCTGCCCGCCGTCGATGTGCTCGACCCGGATGACTTGCCTGTCCCGTTCGACCCAGCGCAGCCCACAGACCGCGCCGACGCCAGCGTGGCCCTGATCAAACTCGCGGTCGCCCGCTCTGGCGACAAGGGCAATCACAGCAACATCGGCGTCATGGCTCGCGAGCCCGAGTACCTGCCGTGGATTGCCGAAGCGCTGACGCCGGAGGTCATTGTCGACTGGATGAGCCACGTCCTCGATCCCGTTCACGGACGTGTCGGACGCTGGTATCTGCCCGGCACCCACAGCCTTAATTTTCTACTGGAAAACGCCCTCGGCGGCGGTGGCGTGGCCAGCCTGCGGATCGACCCGCAAGGCAAAGCCTTCGCCCAGCAGCTGCTGGAGATCCAGATTCCGGTGCCTCAACGCATCGCCGACCAAGTCAACTAGAGGACTGTCGCCATGGCTTACGATTCGATTTTCAAAGCCGATTTGTTTGCAGGCCAAACCATCATTGTCACCGGTGGCGGCAGTGGCATCGGCCGATGCACCGCACATGAACTGGCGGCGCTCGGCGCGCATGTGCTGTTGGTCGGGCGCAAGGCCGACAAGTTGAAAAGCGTCGCTGTCGAGATTGCCGAGGACGGTGGCAAAGCCGATTGGGCGGTCTGCGATATTCGCGAGGAAGAAGCGGTCAAGCACCTGATCAGCGAGCTGATTCGCAAACACGGGCCGATACACGGGCTGGTCAACAACGCCGGCGGTCAATTTCCTGCGCAGCTGGCCTCTATCAATCAGAAGGGTTTTGAAACCGTGGTGCGCACCAATCTGGTGGGCGGTTTCCTGATGGCCCGGGAAGTGTTCAATCAATCCATGAGCAAGCATGGTGGCGCCATCGTCAACATGCTCGCGGACATGTGGGGTGGCATGCCCGGCATGGGGCATTCGGGCGCTGCGCGTTCGGGCATGGATAACCTGACCAAGACCGCCGCCTTCGAATGGGGTTACGCAGGGGTGCGGGTCAATGCGGTGGCGCCAGGCTGGGTCGCATCCAGCGGCATGGACACTTACGAAGGCGCCTTCAAAGCGGTGATTCCAACCCTGCGCGAGCACGTTCCGCTCAAACGCATCGGCACCGAATCAGAAGTCAGCGCGGCGATTGTGTTCCTGCTCAGCCCGGCAGCGGCGTTTGTCAGCGGTAGCACTTTGCGTATCGACGGCGCCGCCAGCCTGGGTGGACGCGCCTGGCCGATCCACAAGGCTACGAACAGCGAATCGTATAACGGTTTTCACCGTGCGTACTTACCAGAAGTGCTCAGGCCTGACGTGCTCCAGGACAAGGAATAAGCCATGCCGGTGATTCAGTCGCAAGTGGACCCGTTCAGCGCGCAGTTCGCCCAGAACCGCGCAGCGATGCTGGCCGTGATCGAACACGTTCGCCAGCTCGAACAAAACCTGTTGAACAAGGCGGCCGAAGCCAAGCCAAAATTCGACAAGCGCGGGCAACTGCTGCCGCGCGAGCGCCTCAACCTGTTGCTCGACCCCGGCGCGCCGTTCCTCGAACTGGCGAGCCTGGCCGGCTACAAGCTGCACGACGACAAGGACGGCAGCGCGGCCGGGGGCGGTTTGATCGCCGGGATCGGTTACGTGTCCGGCGTGCGCGTTATGGTGGTAGCAAATAACAGCGCGATCAAGGGCGGCACCATTTCTCCCAGCGGATTGAAAAAATCCCTGCGCCTGCAACAGATCGCCATGGAAAACAAACTGCCAGTGATCACCCTCGCCGAAAGCGGCGGCGCCAACCTGAATTACGCAGCGGACATTTTCGTCGAAGGCGCGCGCAGCTTTGCCAATCAGGCGCGGATGTCGGCCATGGGTCTGCCACAGATTACGGTGGTGCATGGCTCGGCCACCGCGGGCGGCGCTTATCAGCCGGGACTGTCGGATTACGTGGTGGTCGTGCGCGGCAAGGCCAAGCTGTTCCTCGCCGGCCCGCCACTGCTGAAAGCGGCGACCGGTGAAGTCGCCACCGACGAAGAACTCGGCGGCGCCGAGATGCACGCGCAAACCGCCGGCACCGCCGAGTACCTGGCCGAGAACGATGCCGACGGCGTGCGCCAGGTGCGCGAGATCGTCAGCCTGCTGCCCTGGAACGATCAGTTGCCCTGGCGCCCAGAACATCGCTGGGAAGAACCGCTCTACCCCATCGACGAGCTGCTGGGCCTGATCCCGGATGACCCGAAAAAACCCTATGACGTACGCGACATCATTGCCCGCATCGCCGACGGTTCGAACTTCCTCGAATTCAAAGGCGAGTTCGATCAGCAGACCGTTTGCGGCCAACTGAAAATTCAGGGGCGTGCCTGCGGCTTCATCGGCAACAACGGCCCGATCACGCCCAAGGGCGCCAGCAAGGCCGCGCAGTTCATCCAGCTCTGCGACCAGAGCCAGACGCCGCTGCTGTTTTTCCACAACACCACCGGGTTCATGGTCGGCACCGAATCGGAGCAACAAGGCGTGATCAAGCACGGCGCCAAGTTGATTCAAGCGGTGGCGAACGCGCGGGTGCCGAAACTGACGATTGTCGTCGGCGGCTCCTATGGCGCCGGCAACTACGCCATGTGCGGTCGCGGTCTTGACCCGCGTTTCATCTTCGCCTGGCCCAACAGTCGCACCGCTGTGATGGGCGGCGCCCAGGCTGGCAAGGTGCTGCGAATCGTCACCGAAACCAAACAGCTCAAGGACGGTCTGGTGCCGGACCCGAAAATACTCGACATGCTCGAACAGGTCACTGCGCAGAAACTCGACAGTCAGTCCACCGCTCTCTATGGCAGTGCCAATTTGTGGGACGACGGGTTGATCGATCCACGGGACACCCGGACATTGCTCGGCTACTTGCTGGATATCTGTCACGAGGCCAACGTGCGGCCGCTGCAAACCAACAGTTTTGGCGTCGCGAGATTTTGACGACGCAGAGCGTCTAAGGCTGCATTCCCACGCAGAGCGTGGGAACGATCAAGGAGAACAATAAAAATGATCTTCACCCAGGAACACGAAGCACTGCGTCGCACCGTCCGCCAATTCGTCGATCACGAGATCAACCCGCACGTCGAAGAATGGGAAAAGGCCGGACGCTTTCCGATTCATGACATCTTCCGCAAAGCCGGCGATCTCGGTTTATTGGGGATTTCCAAACCGGAAAAATTCGGCGGCATGGGGCTCGACTACAGCTATTCGATCGTCGCGGCCGAAGAGTTCGGCACCATCCGTTGCGGCGGCATTCCGATGTCCATCGGCGTGCAGACTGACATGTGCACCCCGGCGCTGGCGCGGTTCGGCTCCGATGAGTTGCGCGACGAGTTTCTGCGCCCGGCCATTACCGGTGAACAGGTCGGCTGCATCGGCGTCTCTGAAGTCGGTGCCGGCTCCGATGTCGCCGGGCTGAAAACCACCGCCCGCAAGGACGGCGACGACTACGTGATCAATGGCAGCAAGATGTGGATCACCAACTCGCCCAGCGCCGATTTCATCTGCCTGCTGGCCAACACATCAGACGACAAACCGCACATCAACAAATCGCTGATCATGGTGCCGATGAACACGCCAGGCATCAGCCTCAGTTCGCACCTGGACAAGCTCGGCATGCGCAGCTCGGAAACCGCGCAGGTGTTTTTCGACAACGTGCGTGTGCCGCAGCGCAACCGCATCGGCCATGAAGGCGCCGGGTTCATGATGCAAATGCTGCAATTCCAGGAGGAACGCCTGTTCGGCGCGGCGAACATGATCAAGGGCCTGGAGTACTGCGTCGACAGCACCATCGAGTACTGCAAGGAACGTAAAACTTTCGGCAATGCGCTGATCGACAACCAAGTGATCCACTTCCGTCTGGCGGAGCTGCAAACCGAAATTGAATGCCTGCGGGCGCTGGTCTATCAGGCCACCGAGCAATACATCAAAGGCCAGGACGTCACCCGCCTGGCCTCCATGGCCAAACTCAAGGCCGGACGCTTGGGCCGCGAAGTCAGCGACAGCTGCCTGCAATATTGGGGCGGCATGGGTTTCATGTGGGACAACCCGGTCGCCCGCGCTTACCGCGACGTGCGGCTGGTGTCGATTGGCGGTGGCGCCGACGAAATCATGCTGGGGATCATCTGCAAACTCATGGGCATCCTGCCGGGGAAAAAGAAATGAGTACCCTGCCTGATTGCCCGACGTTGCTGCTGGAGTCGCATAACGGCGTGCTGCACATCACCCTCAATCGACCGGAAAGTCGCAATGCCATGAGCCTGCAAATGGTCGCCGAACTGCGCGCGGTTTTCGCGGCGGTGCGCGATGATCGAACGGTTCGGGCATTGGTGATCGGCGGTGCCGGCGGGCATTTCTGTGCCGGCGGCGACATCAAGGACATGGCCAGCGCACGCGCTCAAGGCCCGAACGCTTATCGCGAGTTGAATCGGGCATTCGGCGCGCTGCTGCAAGAGGTGCAACACGCGCCACAAGTCGTAATCACGGTGTTGCAAGGCGCGGTGTTGGGCGGCGGTCTGGGTCTGGCCTGTGTCAGCGACGTCGCCTTGGCCGATCACTTGGCGCAGTTCGGTTTGCCAGAAACCAGCCTCGGATTGCTGCCCGCGCAAATCGCGCCGTTTGTGGTCCAGCGCATTGGCCTGACCCAAGCCCGGCGACTGGCGCTGACCGCCGCGCGTTTCGACGGCACACAGGCGCGACGCATGGGCTTGGTACATTTTGTCGAGCATGACGCGCAAGCGCTGGCCGAGCGCCTCGATGAAATCCTCGCCCATGTGCTGTGTTGCGCACCGGGTGCTAATGCGACGACCAAAAAACTGCTGCTGGCGAGTGCCGGGCAGCCGTCGGATGCGTTGCTGGATGACGCGGCGCAGTGGTTCAGCGAAGCGGTGACTGGGGCTGAAGGTGTCGAAGGGACCATGGCTTTTGTACAGAAGCGTAAACCGGGGTGGGCCCTTTAAAAGCTTCGCGAGCAGGCTCGCTTGCACACATTGGTTCTGTGTTCGCTAAAGATCCCCTCTGGGAGCGGGCTTGCCCGCAAAGAGGCCATCACATTCACCGCAAATCTCAAGGGAAGACCCCATGCCCGGACTCAGAAAAATCCTGATCGCCAACCGCGGTGAAATCGCTTGTCGCATCCAGCGCACCGCCCAGGCGCTAGGTTATCGCACCGTCGCCATTTTCAGCGATGCCGACGCCGATGCTCTGCACGTGCAAATGGCCGACGAAGCCGTCAACATCGGCCCGGCCCCGGTGCAGCAGTCTTATCTGAACATCCCGGCGATCATCGACGCCGCCCGGCGCACCGGCGCTGATGCGATCCACCCCGGCTACGGCTTCCTCTCGGAAAACGCCCGCTTTGCCCTTGCCTGCCGTGATGCGGGCATCACCTTTATCGGCCCCAGCCCCGAAGCCATTGAACTGATGGGCAGCAAACGCCTGTCGAAAATCGCCATGATCGACGCCGGCGTGCCCTGCGTTAAAGGTTATCAAGGCGCCGAACAGGACGATGCAACCCTGAGCCGCGAAGCTGAACGCATCGGTTACCCACTGATGATCAAGGCCAGCGCTGGCGGGGGCGGACGTGGCATGCGCCTGGTGCGGGACGCCAGCGGGTTGCTTGAACAACTGCGTACCGCACGTTCCGAAGCGCAGCATGGTTTTGGTAGCGATGAACTGATCCTCGAACACGCTTTGATCGACCCACGCCATGTCGAAATTCAGCTGTTTGGCGATCAGCACGGCAACCTCATCTACCTCGGCGAACGCGACTGTTCGATCCAGCGGCGCCATCAAAAAGTCATCGAAGAAGCCCCCTGCCCGGTGATGACCCACGAGTTGCGTCAAGCCATGGGCGAGGCCGCGCTCAAGGCAGGTCGGGCAGTGAATTACGTCGGCGCGGGCACGGTGGAGTTTCTGCTGGACGCGCGCGGACAGTTCTACTTTCTGGAGATGAACACCCGGCTGCAAGTGGAACACCCGGTGACCGAACTGATCACCGGGCTGGACCTGGTGGCCTGGCAATTACTCGTCGCCGAAGGACAACCGCTGCCATTACGACAGGAGCAAGTACAGCTCAACGGCCATGCCATGGAAGTGCGCCTGTATGCCGAGGACCCGACTCACGACTTTCTACCCCAGACCGGTCAAGTCACGGCCTGGGAACCCGCGTTGCCGGGCGGCGTACGAATCGATCACGGGCTGATTGAAGGCCAGGACATCAGCCCGTTCTATGACCCGATGCTGGGCAAGATCATTGCCCACGGTGCGAGCCGCGAAGAAGCCCGGCGCAAGTTGCTGCGGGCGGTGCAGGACAGCGTGCTGCTGGGCGTGCAGAGCAATCAGCGCTTGCTCGCCAGTCTGCTGCAACATCCGCAGTTCATCAGTGGCGAGTTCAGCACCGGGTTCATCCCGACCTGCTTCGCTGACGATCCGTGCTTGCAGGCCCATGTCCCGAGTGCCGCCGAACTGGCCATCGCTGCGGCGCTGTTCTATCAAGTGTCGGCACAGACTCACCCGGCACCACTGGCCGGGTGGCGCAACAATGCCAGCGTGCCCTTGCACTATCGCATCGGTTTGAATGATCAGGATTGGCCGGTGGAACTGAACGCTACGCCTGACGGGTCATTTCGGATTCGAGTGACCGAGCAATTTCTGGAATTGAAGATCATCCGCTGTGACGGGCGCTGGGCAACGCTGGAGATCGACGGCATCCACCAACGTCATGCCTATCGCCTCGAGGCCGGGCACCTCTGGTTGTTCGCCGGCCCCGGCAGTTTGAAACTGGTGGACCGGACTCAGGCGCTGGTCAGCAGTCAAGCCAGCATGAGTACCGGTACACTCAAGGCGCCCATGGACGGCGCCATCGTCGACGTGCTTGTCACCGAGGGCAGCCCGGTCAGCAAAGGCCAACTGTTGGTGGTGCTCGAAGCCATGAAAATGGAGCACCCGCTCAAATCGGGCATCGACGGGGTGCTTAAACGTTTGCAGGTGCGGGTCGGCGATCAGGTAAAAAATCGCCAGATTTTGTTGGAGGTCGAATAAGCCGCTAGGCGGATCCCTCGGGTTTGGCTACGCTCATGCCCTATCAGGACGCGGATACCAGGAACCCTGCAATGCCTCACTGGCTGGTGATAGATCTGGAAGCCACCACCGATGAGGGTGGCTGGCCAGTAACAGAAATGGAAATCATCGAAATCGGTGCCACCCTGGTGGACCGCAAAGGTCGCGAACTGGACCACTTCCAGCGTTTCGTGCGGCCGTTGCGTCGGCCCTTGCTGACACCGTTTTGCCGGGAGCTGACTCACATCACCCAAGGCAATATCGATACCGCACAACCTTTGACCGAGGTTTGGCCGTCATTCGAGCGTTGGCTGGGCCACCATCATTCACGACTGGAAGGTTGGGCGAGTTGGGGGGACTACGACCGCAAACAGTTGGTTCAGGAATGGGAGCGCCTGCAACTCGACAGCGCCTTGAGCAGGGTGCCGCACATGAACCTCAAGCAGCGCTTTGCCAAGGCCAGACGGCTGGAACGTCCGCTGGGGCTCAATGGCGCCTTGCAACTGGCGGGCATGCAGTTCACCGGCCAGCAACACCGGGCGCTGGAAGATGCGCGAAATACCGCGCGCTTGTTGCCACTGACTCTCCCCGTCTAGAGAGGTGACGGCGCACAAGGCCTTGTGCATACTGGCCGGCCTTTTTAGCCCTTTTCGAGGAATCGCCCATGTTTAAAGTCAACGAGTACTTCGACGGCACCGTCAAGTCGATCGCCTTTGGCACCGCTGAAGGTCCTGCGACCATCGGCGTCATGGCTCCGGGCGAATACGAATTCGGCACCAGCCAGCGTGAAATCATGCACGTGGTCAGCGGCGCCCTGACCGTCAAACTGCCTGACAGCAACGGCTGGGAAACTTTCGCTGCCGGTAGCCAGTTCAACGTGCCTGCCAACAGCAAGTTTCAGCTGAAAGTGGCCGTCGACACCGCTTACCTGTGTGAATACCGCGGCTAAACCCGAGGGTTCACAGCAAAAAAAAATGCCCGTGTCGCTGGACACGGGCATTTTTCATTCTGGGGCTTTTATTCGAGAATCGTCACCGGCATCCCGACTTCAAGACGACCGTTGCTGTCGTTGACCAGGTTCTGGCCGAACATCGCGCCGTCGGCCTCGCAACGGTATTTCTGCAACGTGGCCAGCGGTTCGCGATCATCACTGCGCAAACCGGTTTGCGGGTCGATGGTGGTCAGAATGCAACGTGAACAGGACTTGACCACTCGAAACTCGACATCGCCGATGCGGATACGCTTCCAGCCATCTTCGGCGTAGGCTTCGCTGCCCTCAATCACCAGGTTCGGTCGAAAGCGCAGCATGTCCAATGAACGTCCGACCTTTTGCGACAAGTCCTCCAGGGACGCCTGACCGATCAGCAATAACGGAAAGCCATCGGCGAACGCCACCTGATCATCGTCCTTGCCGAAACCGGACTCTGTGGTGCGCGCACGATCAAGGGGAACCTGCACCAGGCGAGTCGGTTTGCCAATGAAGGCGCTGACCCAGGCCCCTGCCTCGTCACCGGCATCCGGTACCCGCAAGGTGTCACGCCAGATGGTCACGCCACGTAATTCAGCGTTGCTTGAGGGCAAGTCGATGTCGATCGGCGAGCGGCCCGGGGCACTGAGGGTCAAGCCGTCATTGGCATTCCACAATGCCGACAGCTGGCTCATTGACGCCACCGCGCGCTGGGTCAGAAAGCGCCCGCTGGCCTCGTCCACCAGCATCCAGCGACGATCACCGTCCAGCCCCAGCTTGTCGAGCCCGACGTGCTGCAAAGGCTCGCCCTTGCCGGATTTCAACGGATAACGATAAAGCGCGCTCAGACGCAGCATGGCCAGCTCCCTGGTAGACAAAAAAGGCCACCCTATACGAGCTTGCTCACCGAATCAAAGGCTGACATGCCTGCCAGCCTGCCGCCCCGTGATCAGGCTGGCACTAAGTCGAGCATCAGGCGCTGGCGCACCACGTCGACGAGTTTGTCCGGCTGGAATTTGGAGAGGAAGTTGTCGCAGCCGACTTTCTTCACCATCGAGTCGTTGAAGCTGCCCGACAGCGAGGTGTGCAGGACCACGTAAAGGCCACGCAGACGCGGGTCATTACGAATTTCGGTGGTCAGTCGATAGCCGTCCATTTCCGGCATTTCTGCGTCGGTGAACACCATCAGCAGTTTGTCGGTCATGGACACGCCCGTATCCGCCCAAGCCTTGAGCATGTTCAGCGCCTTCAGGCCGTCGCTGGCAATGTGCATTTTCACGCCCAGTTGACCCAGGGTGTCACGCAATTGCGACAAGGCAACATTGGAGTCGTCGACCAGCAACACTTCCCGGCCCCGGGCGCGTTCCAGTATGGGGTCGTCGAGTTTTTCGCGGGAGACCTTGGCGCTGTACGGCACGATTTCGGCCAGGACTTTCTCGACGTCGATGATTTCCACCAACTGGTCATCGACCTTGCTGATCGCCGTGAGGTAATGCTGGCGACCGGCGCTGGTCGGCGGCGGCAAAATGGCTTCCCAGTTCATGTTGACGATGCGGTCCACACCCCCGACCAGAAACGCCTGCACCGAACGGTTGTACTCAGTGACGATGATTGTGCTGGTCGGACTCGGCACCAGCGGGCGCATGCCGATGGCCTGGGACAGGTCAATCACAGGCAACGTCTGGCCACGCAGGTTAACCACGCCACAGACGAACGGATGGCGCTGGGGCATCAGCGTCAGCTTGGGCAGTTGCAGCACTTCCTGCACTTTAAAGACGTTGATCGCAAACAATTGCCGGCCGGCCAGGCGAAACATGAGAATTTCCAGGCGATTCTCACCCACCAGTTGCGTGCGTTGGTCTACCGTATCGAGAATGCCGGCCATTTTAATGACTCCTGGGCTTGTTCTGATGAATTCACTAAAGGGAGTTATCGGCTGTTATTGCCAGATCTTGACCCTGTGACAAAATGCTACGACCGAGCATTGATGTCACATTAACATCATGGTTTACTGCAATCCGCGATTCATCTGCTTCACTCCCCGCGGCGCGACCACGGTTCGCACATCAAGTTCCCCTGTGTAAGGGATTCCCCTAGTAACAATCAGGCCCAACCTGATATTCGCAATATCCAATAGCCATTAATGTGACGCCATTCTCATTGCATGAACGGAGTCAGGCTTTTGTGTGCGATCGCAGGAAAGTGGTCTTCCACCCTCTCAAGCTCCCCAGCCTGGGCTCAGTCCTGCTGGAGCGCGATCTCACGCCGGCATGACAGCGTCGGGACGTTGAACGTCCTCGTCGACATACGTGATATCCCCTCATTTGACATGACGTTGTGGAGGTAAGCATGCCAAACAAACCCAAGCAGTGGGCTCAGCGTTTACCGGAGTTTCTTGTCGAGGCAGAAACCCTTCTAGCCAAATCGGAGGAGTGCCTGAGCCACCTGCAATTGATCAGCAATGACAAAGACGCAATCGATTGCATGCTCAGCAGTCTGCTCAAATTGGCGAGCCGGGCCGATGCCCTGGCGCTGGAAGCCGTGTCCGAGTTTTCTCTACATATTCATGGTTTGCTGAACCACACCCACAACCAGATCGACCTGCACGATCAAGCACTGGGGGCGCTGAAAGAATGCTTCACGCTGATGGCCTGGCAACTTGAACTCATCGATCAAACCACCGGTCAACTCAGCCTGGATGACACTGAGCAGACTTCCTTGATCGAAGCCTTTGCGTTCCAGGTCGGACTCAGTCCATTTCAGTTACCGGTTAATTCCAAACCGTTTACGCTCGTTTCCTATCCGGAACGACAGGCTTAAACAAGTTAGACAACTACGCCGTGCGAAGTCTTATTGCCATGACGGCGCTCTATAACTGAGCGCGCTCATGTCGCAATTGAATACCTCATACCTCTCAACGACAGTTCGATACTAATCATTGCCCTTGCGTAATGCTTTTCCATTGTGGACCTAGTGTCCAACCGCTTTATTTCCTGACTTTATGGTCATATATACCAAACGCGACCAACGGTATCTTAAGTGGTATTATGCCGCCCATTAGTTGACGCCAATTATTGGCCAAGTGAGATCGGATGAGAGCAGACAGACAAAGGCCGTAGTTTCACCACTGCACCGTACTCTGCTCAAGACGTGTCACTATAGATTTTCAGACAGAGACCCGTCAGCCCTATGGCCGGTCTGCCCGCAGCGAACATTCTTTGGCTCCATCCGCTATGTACGCCAGCCTCAAGTCAGTCATCCTTTGGCCACCTTCCCAGAAAAACGCGCGACGTTTCACGTTGTTACTGTGCACCTGTTCGACCCTTGGCAGCCTACTGGTCTTCTGTCTGTCCGCTCCCCTTCCGCTGAGCGTGCTGGTGTTCAATATCGCGGCGTTGGCCTGCGTCTGGGTGCAACTTCGTCTCTCGAGCACGTCGATCAAATTTGAGCCGCAGGAACTGGCGGACCGACTGTTGGAAGTTCAAGAAAATGAACGCCATCGGCTCAGTAGAGAATTGCACGACGATATTGGCCAGTTGCTGACGGCCGCAAAACTTCAAAGTGAATGGCTCAAACGGCGGATGCCTGAAGAAATGCAAGGCCAGTGCTCAGTGCTCTGCGACACACTGGAAGAAACCCTGACCAAGGTTCGTGACGTCTCGGCCATCCTTAATCCCAGGCAACTGGCGAGCCTCGGACTGGAAGCCAGTCTGCGTGCGCATCTGCTCAAGACCCTGGCCAATACATCAATGCACTGGAGCCTGGAATGCCATCAACGCTTGACCGGCATACCAGAGGAAATGGCGGTGGCAGCGTTTCGCATTACCCAGGAAGCAGTGACCAACATTCTGCGTCACGCCGAAGCGAAAAATCTGCTGGTCCGCCTGCAACGTACGCCACAAGGCCTGGCACTGTCGATCAGCGACGACGGCCTGGGTTTCGCACCCGCGGCTGACCCCGGTCGAGAAGGACAGCGGGGGATGGCCGGGATGCGGGAACGGATCGATCAGTTGGGCGGGACCTTGGCCGTGACCAGCAAGCCGGGCAAAGGCACTCAAATCGAAGCACTCTTCCCCTGGGCGCCCCGTGCGCTTGAGCGGGCCAGTACGAATAAGGTTTTACATTGACTTGTAACTTACTTCTGGTGGATGACCACTCACTGATCAGGGCAGGCGTGCGCGCTTTGGTGCTGGATATTCCCGGCTACGCGGTCATTGGCGAGGCCGATGACGGCTCGCAGTTACTCGAGATGGTCGAGAAGCTTTCGCCTGACATTATTTTGCTGGATATCTCCATGAAGGTGACCGGCGGCCTTGAAGCCATGCAGCGACTCAAGCGGGTGCGCCCGCAAAGCAAGGTGCTGATCTTGTCGATGCACACCGACTCCGCACTCATCATGCAAGCGCTTGAGTCCGGCGCCCATGGTTATTTGCTCAAGGACACCACGGCCACCGAGCTGGAACATGCCCTGGATGCCTTGCGCAATAACGAACGCTACTTGAGCCCTGCCATCGCCCACACGGTCATCAATCAGGCATTGATCCGCAACCAGAAACAGCAGCCGGAAACGCCCGACTCACATAACCTGACGGCACGGCAACTGGAAATCCTGCGACTGATTGTTCGTGGAAAATCTACCCGGGAAATCGCCAATGGCCTGGGCCTCAGCATCAAGACTGTTGAAACCCACCGTTCGCAGATCATGAAACGCCTGCAGATCTACGACGTGGCCGGTCTGGTCCTGTTTGCCGTACGCGAACAAATCATCAGTCTGGACGATTAACTGACAGCGAGGCACTCAACAGCGGTGAGTTCTCCGGCAAATGCACACGCAATGCCGCGGCACGCGCAGAAAAACGCAGGCTATCGCCCTCCAGAGGCTCGCCGTCAAGGTTGATGTGCAGACCTTCCGAGACCTTGATCTCGACCCATGGCAAACGGGCGCGCACAAACATGTTGTCGATGCCAAAACCATCGGCAAGCAGGGTTTTCAAGGTTCCGACCACTTCCTGAGGGGCCGGTAAAATACTGATGTCCAGCAGACCATCGTCAATCAGCGCCTCCGGGCATAACACATGCCCACCTCCCGCCTGCCGACCATTGCCAATACCAAGTGCCAATAGCTCGCCGCGCCAATAAAAGTCCGGCCCCTGCAACTCGCCAAATGCCGCGTGCAACTCGCTGAAACGTGACAGACCAGTAAACAGATACGCGGCACCACCAAGGATTTTTTTCAAGTCTTCCGACGTATTGGCTGTGACCTGACTGCCGAAACCACCAGTGGCCATATTCAGAAAGACCTGCCCTCCAACGTCCCCCAGATCGATAGCGTGCGGCGCAGCCTCCAGAAGGTCCAGGGCCAGAGCCGGTGTTAGAGGCACACCCGCTGCGCGAGCAAAATCGTTGGCAGTGCCCAATGGCATCAAGACCAGGCTCGCCTGATTCGGGTGCGCGGCCATGGCCTCGGCAATATCGCGCAATGTGCCATCACCGCCACCGGCAATCAGTTGCGTATAGCCTGCGCTCAACGCTTCTTCCACCCACCGCTGCGCGTCCCCCGCCTCCCAAGTCAGTCGGACTGCCAGCTCCCAACCCTGCTTGCGCTTACCTTCGACGGCCGCGCGGACCTCCTCGTTTAGTGCCTGCTTGCCATGCAGAATCAACAGCGCCTTGCGCTCACTCATTGTCGTAGCTCCTGATTGGAATTCATTCAGGAGATGTTGACCTCACTGCCCCCTATAAAGGTCGCAAGGCGTTGAGATTTTTCGAGGCGTGCAGGTTTGCGGTCCTACAGGGTGGGAAGTTTTCTTACGATATGTGAGGAATCGGCTCAATTGACCAACCGGGGCGATTGGTACACCTTGATGTCAGCGGTTATCTGTCATCAACAGCAAAGACACAGGGATGTGCAAGCAATGAGTAAACCCCGTTCAAGGGCTACAAAAAACGCACGCAATACGAGTTTCGGCTACCCAAACGGCATTGACGCAAGGAGCGGTTTTCTCCATGCAAACTCATGACATCAAGTTGCCGCTCAGCCCGGTAACGCCGTTCGCAGAAAGTCGCGCCAATCATCAGGCTGAATTCAACAACAACGCAAAGCCCGCTTCAGGAGTTGATATGGAACCTCGCGTCATTGAACTGGAGACCCATCTGAAATACATCCGAAGAGACATGGATGAAGTGCGCAATGACGTCAAATCCATCAAGCACAGACTGGCCTACTCGGCGGGCGGAACCGCGGTAGTCCTCGGGCTGTTGGGCTGGGTTGCCAATAGCCGCTTCGACCAGGTCGTGACACTTCTGCTTCGTTAGCGTTAGTCATGCACGCAAGACCCGGCAAATTTACCGGGCTTGCGGCAAAGAGACATAACGAGGTCAGCTCAAGACTTCGCTCAGAGGAATGAAAACTACATATTCACCCTCGATCAACGTACGTTCTTCCAACACCTCAACCAGGCCATCAGCCCAGGCAGCACTGCGAAGTACACCTGAACTCTGATTCTTGTAAATGATCGCCCGGCCATTCTCCAGGCGTCCACGCAAGTACTCTCGTCGGTTACCAGCCTTAGGCCAGACGAACCCGGCCGGCACCTGAAATTTCAGCGGCTCGACCTCTTTTACACCTTGACGGCGCAGGAGATAGGGCTTTGCCAACAAAGCAAAAGTGACCAGTGTCGACGCCGGGTTGCCGGGCAATCCAATCACAGGTACGCCGCGAAAATGCCCGAATGTCAGTGGCTTGCCCGGTTTGATGGCGAGTTTCCACAGCGTGAGCTCGCCCTCTTCGCGCAAGACCATGCCAAGGAAATCGGCTTCTCCTACAGACACCCCACCCGTGGAGAGGATCAGATCAACATCCTTCAACTCGCCGAGGCGGGCACGAGTGGTCACCAAATCATCTGGAAGAATACCGGCATCGATGACTTCACAGCCCAGGCGTTGCAACCAACTGCACAGCAACACACGATTGCTGTTGTAGATCTGTCCTGGGCCCAGGGCCTGGCCCGGTTCAACCAATTCATCTCCGGTTGAGAGAACCGCAACACGAACCTTGCGAATCAGGTCCAGCTCAGCGCATCCCAGCGATGCCGCCAAGCCCTGCTCGATAGGCCCAAGCCGTGTGCCGGCCGACAAGACAAGCTCGCCAACCGTGGCTTCCTGACCTTGTGGCCGGATGTTTTGACCCGGGTTCATGGATTCGAGGAACCGTACTCGCTCATCCGCCTGAACCTCGGCATTTTCCTGCATTTCGACACAGTCGGCGCCTGCTGGCACAGGCGCACCGGTAAAGATTCGGGCACAGGTACCGGGCTTCAATGAGTCGGGGGCCTGACCGGCAAATATCTTCTGACTGACCACCAACGGTTCTCCCGTCCAGTCAGCGACTCGCAAGGCGTAGCCGTCCATGGCACTGTTAGGCCAAGGTGGCAGATCAAGGGTCGAAACCAAGTCATCGGCGAGCACGCGACCCTGAGCCTGCGCCACCGGCAAGCGTTCACGCTCGCGGATGGGCGAGGCTTCTGCCATTTCCAGCAGACGCGCCAGCGCCACCTCGACAGGCATCAGGCTTCCGGTTTTACCCGGCTTACCCGCGGGATTCACAGGGTGCCGCCTGCTTCAGGTGAGCCACGAAATTGCAGGGACGATGTCGCGCATCCAGTTGTTCGGCGAGAATGCCATCCCAGCCGGTGCGCACGGCATTGGTCGAACCCGGCAAGCAACAGACCAGCGTACCGTTGGCCAAACCGGCCAGCGCCCGGGACTGCACGGTCGAAGTGCCGATATCGGCAACAGAAATCTGCCGGAACAACTCACCAAAACCATCAACTTGTTTGTCCAGCAGGCAACTTACCGCCTCTGGCGTGCTGTCGCGTCCCGTAAACCCGGTACCGCCAGTGATCAGCACCACCTGCACCACCTCATCGGCAATCCAGTTGGCGACTTGCGCACGAATTTTGTAGAGATCATCTTTAAGTAAAACCCGAGCAGCCAGGTTGTGACCGGCGGTGCTCAAGCGGTCGACAAAAACCTGGCCTGATGTATCGGTTTCCAGGGTTCGGGTATCGCTGACCGTCAGCACCGCGATGTTAAGCGGCGCGAAAGGTACATCAGCCTTGGCTTTCATAGGCTCGTCCAGTTGTAGGAAAAACAGCTCGGTGTTATATCACAGCGCTTCACTTTTTCAGCGCCCCCATGGAGACCTGCCATGCCCCCTGACTCACCATTGCCGCCCTGCTCCATTTTGCTCCTGGCTGGCGGTCGCGGCCAACGCATGGGCGGTCAGGACAAGGGTTTGCTGGAATGGCACGGCGAGCCGCTGATCGCGCACCTGCATCGCAAGACCCGCGATCTGAGCGATGACCTGATCATTTCGTGTAACAGGAACCTGGACAAATACGCGCCTTACGCCGATCAAATGGTCCATGACGACGAAGGCGATTTCCCTGGCCCCTTGGCAGGTATTCGCGCCGGCCTCAAGGCGGCCCGCCATCCTCATCTGCTGGTGTTGCCCTGCGATGTACCCCGCATCAATGCCGCCCTGCTCCACAGCATGCGCGAAACCGCCAACCAGCATCCGGACAAACCGTTGATGCTGCGCCAGGGCGCACATTGGGAACCGTTGCTGTGCATTATCCCTGTCGCACTCTGCGCGGCGTTCGACACGGCATGGAATGAAGGTGAACGCAGCCCGGGCCGCCTCATGCGCAAACTGGAGGCCACCGCACTACAATGTGAAGACAACGACCCGCGACTGGCCAACCTCAATACTCCTGAATTGTTAAGCGCACACTCCGTGTCAGAACGACACTAGCCAAGGAACTTGCGTGCGTTGTATACGTCTCAAACTCAGCAACCAAAGAATACTTATTCGGAGACACGCTCATGACTCAACGGACCCTCGCCACCACTTTCATGCTCGCACTGGGCCTTGCGACCTTGGCGGGCTGCGCATCGCCGACAGTGATCACCTTGAATGACGGTCGCGAAATCCAGGCCATCGACTCGCCAACGTATGATGAAAAGTCGGGTTTCTACGAATTCGAACAGCTGGATGGCAAGGAAACCCGTATCAACAAGGATCAGGTTCGCACCGTTAAAGAGTTGTAATTGTTACTGCACCTGCCAGATGCGACAAAGCCCGCTTGATGCGGGCTTTTTCGTGACCGGAGTTTTTCACCACTGCAAGGTGATTGTGCTTTCAAACACTCTTTCCTGGCCGGTGACCGGATCCACAAACCGCAAGCCCTGAGCGAGCAATTTCAGCGGATTGGCGTAGTCATCTTCAACGTCCTTGAGCACCTGAGGGTAAAACGGATCGTTGCAGATACTCGCGCCCAGCGCAGTCATGTGCACGCGCAATTGATGTTTCTTGCCCGTCACCGGGTAAAGCGCATATCGCCAGAGGTCTCCGTTCTTTTCCCGGACCTCGACTGCTGTCTCGGTATTGCTGACACCCGGACCTTCCTGCATGCGGAAAAATGGTTCGCCATCGATGAGCCGGCTTTTATGCACCAATGGAAAGGCCCGTTCAGGCAACGCAGCGGCGATTGCCTCGTAGCGCTTTTCAATCTGTCGTGTCGGAAATAACGACTGATACGCTGAACGGCTCTGCGGGTTGGCGGAAAACAGCACCAACCCTGCCGTATGCCGGTCAATGCGATGCAGCGGCACCAGATGTGGGTTATCCAGTCGACGAATCAACCTTCGCAGCAGCGTTTGCTCAACGTACTCGCCTGCCGGCGTCACCGGCAGAAAATGCGGCTTGTCTGCGACCACCAGATGCTCGTCGGCATAGAGGATCGACTCGACCACCGGGATCGGCTTTTCGTCCGGCACCTCACGGAAATAATGAATCCGCAGGCCTTCCTTGTAAGGCAGATCGACCGCGATCGGCATTCCGTACCCGTCGAGCACCCGACCGCGAGCCACTCTGTCCAGCCATTGTTCACGACCAATAGCGCTGAAGTGTTCACTCAGGCAATCGATAACGGTCTGCCACGAACCTGGCGGCAAGTAGAGTGTGCTGGCCTGGTTGTGTGCAGCGGAAAAAGATGAAGTGGACATACGAACGTTCTGACCCTCAATACAGGTCGGCATTATCCAACAGTGGCCGAGTCGAACCTAGCAGAGAATCCTCATGCCGGAATCTGTGTGCGCGCAGCCGCGTCAGTGAACTCCTTGAGCCAGCGCAGCACATCGACGGCTTCCCAGCGAGCGGGATCGTAAAGCGCGTACAACAACCCCTGATAGCCCACGACATCCAGTTGCCGGTGGTAACCCGCCCGCTGGAACAACGCTTCGATTTCGGCGAAACAGGTATTGAAATGCAGTTTGTTGAAGGGTGTTTTTCCCTCCGTCACCAGACCGTCCAGACGTAACTCGAGGACAGCCTCGCGCACAACATCGATCGACATCCGGTTCACGCTGTTTTTCAATTGTTCGACATTGACCACGATTCATCCCTCTCACGCCCGGAACTGCCTGCGCAAACCCGAAAACCCGGGATGGCGAGGCAGCACCACGAATAACTGTATGCGCATACAGTATCCGAAGAGCATAGACTAAGCCAAGGCATCAATCGCAAAGTTCGACAGGCGGGGCCATCGCCAGCACAAAAACCGCTTAACGCAAGAACGCCACAACCTGCTCGGCACTGAATGGCCAACCCAGTTCAGCGCCTGTGTCGACTCGTCGCAAGACCGGAATGCGCAGACTGTAGGCTTCGAACCAGGTTTCATCGACAGCGATATCTACCAGCTCAACCAGTAGACCGCGTTCGACAAACTCCATCAGCATGGCTTCGGCCACTTCACAGAGGTGGCACCCAAGGGTGCCAAACAGCTGACATTCAGGAAGCATGAGCGCTCAACCGAAAAAATTAAGTGACTATTCTAGGCCTGCCGCGAAAAACCGTCGAGCCATTGAATCTTCGGGCCTGAAGCATGAATCGCAAGGGCGGGCGGTATAACCCTGATGCAAATCAGTCGCCGCTTGTGCCATTTAAGCAATGCTCACGTTTTTTTTGCTTCTACGCTTGAGTAGCCAGCGTCTGTCAGCGGAGTGTTTTGTGTTTGCCAATCTCTTGATTATTCTCGTTTCTTCACTGGTGGTCATTGCGCTTTTCCAGCGCCTGCGATTGCCCCCGGTCCTGGGCTATCTGTGCGTGGGGCTGATGGTTGGCCCGACCGCCTTCAACTGGGTGAAACAAAGCGAAGGGCTGCCCTACCTTGCCGAGTTAGGCGTGGTGTTCCTGCTGTTCTCGCTCGGTCTTGAGTTCTCCCTGACGAAAATGATCGCACTACGCCGGGTAGTGTTTGGTCTTGGCAGTTTGCAAGTACTTGCAAGCGGACTGCTGCTAGGTGCTTTGCTGATGATGTTCGGGATGCCGGTGACCGCCGCGCTGTTACTGGGTGCGGGACTGGCGCTGTCATCCACCGCCATTGTCAGCAAGGAGCTGACCAGCCTTGGCGAAATTTTCAGCAGTCATGGCCAGAATGCCATCGCCGTATTGCTGTTTCAGGACGTGGTGGCTGTATTGCTGTTGACCCTGGTGCCCGTATTCGCCGGCAACAGTGATCAGGCCTGGTATTGGGCGCTGCCCCTGACACTGGTGAAGACCGTGGTGTTGTTCGTCGGTCTGCTGCTGGTCAGCCGCTGGTTGCTACCAAGATTGTTCCATGAGGTCGCCGCCGCCCGCTCTGCCGAACTGTTCGTACTGCTGGCGCTGGTGATTGTTCTACTGACGGCCTGGCTGACTCACTTACTGGGTCTCTCCCCCGCCTTGGGCGCGTTTCTCGCCGGCATGCTCCTGGGCGAAAGTCATTACCGGCATCAGGTCGAGGCCGATATCCGCCCGTTTCGCGACATTCTGCTCGGGGTGTTCTTCGTCAGCATCGGCATGCTGATCGACTTGAATTTGTTCGCCAGCCACGCTCTGCTGATCCTTGGCCTGACACTGGGATTGCTGCTGATCAAGGGCACCGTGGTGGCGCTGCTGGTCAAATGGCGTGGCAGCGATGGCGAAACCGCCTGGCGCAGCGGCCTCGCACTGGCCCAGGGAGGTGAGTTCTGCTTTGCACTGATGGCGCAGATGCAACAAAGCGATCTGCTTCCCGCGCAACTCGGCGGCCTGCTGTTGGCCGCTACGTTCTGTTCGATGCTGGTCACGCCACTGATGCTGCGCGCAGCCCCATCTATCGCAAAGCGCCTGCACCGCAAGCCCAACAAGGAAGCACAACTCGAAGAAATCAGCGCACTTAACGCGGATCTCGACAAGCATGTCGTCATCTGTGGTTACGGGCGCGTTGGTCAGTCCATCGGGCGCTGCCTGCGCCAACAGCGGCAACCTTACATTGCACTGGACCACGACTCGGTAAGGGTCGAGGAAGCGGCCGCCAGCGAAAGCTGCGTGCATTACGGAGACTCGCGTCGAGGTGAATTACTGGTTGCCGTAGGACTGGCCCGCGCAAAACTGTTGGTGATCGCAGTGGACCAGACCGACATCGCGCTGGAGATACTCAAGGAGGCACGCAGGGTCAATTCGCGTGTGCCGATTCTGGTCCGTACCCGGGACGACAGCCAGTTAACCGAATTGAAAGAGGCCGGCGCCAGCGAAGTCGTACCGGAACTGCTGGAGTCCAGCCTGATGCTCGCCTCCCATGCACTGATCATGCTGGGACTGCCCGCCCATCAGGTACAGGAGCGGGCTGATCAGATACGACATGATCGCTACCGAATGTTGCACGATTTTTATCCCGGGGCCGAAGATGCAGAGAAGTGATTCAGTCCTGACTGACGGCGCCGATCTTGTGTACCGACAAGTCCGCGCCGTAATACTCCTCTTCCTGACTCAGGCGCAGCCCATGGAACGCCTTGATCGCTCCATACACTGCAAAACCACCGGCCAGCGCCACAACCACCCCCAGAGAAGTGCCGATCAACTGACTGACCAAACTCACCCCACCCAAGCCGCCCCAGGCCGTCTGGCCAAAAATCCCGCAGGCGATTCCGCCCCACACGCCACACAGGCCGTGCAAAGGCCACACACCCAGCACATCGTCGATATGCCATTTGCCCTGCGCCGCGGTAAAGCACCAGACGAAAAGTGCCCCGGCAATGGCGCCGGTCAGCAGTGCGCCCACAGGGTGCACCAGGTCGGAACCGGCGCAGATGGCCACAAGTCCGGCCAGTGGGCCGTTGTGCAAAAAGCCTGGGTCATTGCGCCCGACGATAAGCGCCGCCATGGTTCCACCGACCATGGCCATCAGCGAGTTCACCGCCACCAACCCGCTCACGCCTTGCAAGGTCTGGGCACTCATGACGTTGAAGCCAAACCAGCCCACTATCAGAATCCACGAACCCAACGCGAGAAAGGGAATGCTCGATGGCGCAAACGCCACCAGGCGACCGTCGCGATAGCGCCCTTGTCGTGGCCCGAGCAACAATACCGCCGCGAGTGCCAACCAGCCGCCCATGGCATGGACCACTACGGAACCTGCAAAATCATGGAAGCTGGCACCGAATCGCGCCAGCAACCACGCTTGCAAACCATAATTGCCGTTCCAGATCATTCCTTCGAAAAAGGGATAGATGAACGCAACGATCAGCGCGGTCGCGCACAACTGCGGGACAAATCTGGCGCGCTCGGCGATACCGCCGGAAATGATCGCCGGAATGGCCGCTGCGAAGGTCAGCAGAAAGAAGAACTTCACCAGCCCGTAACCATGGTCGGCGTTGATCACCGCCGCCGGTTGCAGAAAGGTGACGCCATAGGAAATCCAATAGCCTATAAAGAAGTAGGCCAAGGTCGAAATGGCGAAGTCGCTGAGAATCTTCGACAAGGCGTTAACCTGGTTCTTTTGCCGAACCGTGCCGACCTCAAGAAAAGCGAAACCGGCGTGCATGGCCAACACCATGACTGCACCAATAAGGATGAACAGTGTGTTGGAGCTGTGGACCAGACTGTCCACAGCACTTTGCAGATTTTCCATGGATTGGCAGACCTTAAGGGCAAAAAAGCACCAAAGCAGTTCGCGCAGGCAAATGACGCACCAAGTTGCGGCTTATCCGGATCGAATCGCTGATCCCCATGAACCGCTTTGGCGCAAAAGATCGAAACTTTCGCGCGAGTTTTAATTGTTTGAGTAGCGGTTTTCCTGATTTCATGCCCGGCAACAGCGCAACGGCGCCGGGAACGCACCACGACACAGCAAAAGTTGTACCAGTCATTTGTACTGAACCTTCACGCAAGGCTCATACTCGAATCCATCAGAAGCCACTACGGAGATCCACCCATGGCCAGCATCAAGGCAAAGACTGCTCAAGAAATCCTGATGAACGATTTTCAAACACTGGTCAGCGACACCGAACGGTTGCTGGAACACACCGCCACCCTGGCCGGCGATCAGGCTGATGAGCTGCGCAACCAGATCCACGACAGCCTGTTGCGTGCCCGGGAAACCTTGAAGCTGACCGAAGACTCGTTACGCGAGCGCGGTCAGGCCGCCGTCACCGCTACCGAGGATTACGTTCAGGCCAACCCATGGCAATCGGTCGGGATTGCCGCCGGGGTGGGTTTCCTCATTGGCCTGCTAGCTTCTCGGCGCTGATATGTCTATCGGCGAATCCAGCTCGTCTGCGACGGGCACAAGCGCTTCATCGCGGCGCCTGGGGGCCGCTTTTCTCGGACTGTTGCACAGCCACGTCGAACTGTTCGGCATTGAGTTGCAGGAACAAAAAGCGCGCACCGTAAGCCTGCTGTTATTTGCAGGCCTGGCGTTGGTCTTTGGATTGCTGCTATTGGTGGGGTTGTCGGCTCTGGTGATGATTGTGTTTTGGGACACCTATCGCTTGCCCTCCATCATTGGGCTCTGTGTGTTCTATGCCCTTGCCTCCATATTCTGTGCTTTCCGTTTGAAAGCGGCGATCTTCGATGAGTCCTCGCCCTTTCATGGCACCCTGGAAGAATTGGCCAATGATAGGGAGCGCCTGCTGCCATGAGCCTGCCTGAACTGCCACACAACAGCTCGCGCACGGAAATGCGCAAGGCGCTGATTCGCCTGCGCATGGAAATGCACCGTCAGGAAATTCGCCATGAGTCGAGGGAACTGCTGCTGCCCTTGCAGCGGATACGCGGGATGTCGCAAGACGTCCAGAGCAGTTTTGGCATCAAGCATGCCCCGCTCTGGGGTGTGGCGGCGGTTACCTTGTTGGGCTTTTTGACCGGGAAAAGTACCAGGAACGGCGGCGTCAGCAGCCTGACTCGCCTGGTTCGTCTGGGCACCAGCCTCGGGCCCTTGATCAAGCTGGTCCTGCAAAGCAATTCGCGTAAAGACTAAATAGCCACTCTCTGGCTGCATTCTAGCCACACCACCGGGATGAACCTCTTTTATCGAGGGGTTCAATCCTGTGTGCCCACCCGGTGATCAGGCGAATCCAAAACAAGACTTGTCTCACCGCCGGGCAATTTTTCGTCAATGTTGAGCGACTGCTGCTCATCGACATCGACGCCGCCGAGCTCTAGGCTAAGGGATCAGTCACCTGACGGAGAGACCCGCCTTGGATTGGCAAACCCTGCTTACCCGCGAACGCCTCGGAAAACCTCTGCACAGCCCGGAAGAACTCGGTCGCAGTCCTTTCCATAAAGACCATGACCGCATTATTTTCTCAGGTGCTTTTCGCCGGCTGGGACGCAAGACCCAAGTCCATCCGATCACCAGCAACGATCACATCCACACGCGCCTGACCCACTCGCTGGAAGTCAGCTGTGTCGGCCGCTCGTTGGGTATGCGTGTCGGTGAAACTATTCGCAGCGCCCTGCCCGACTGGTGCGATCCGAGTGATCTGGGGATGGTGGTGCAATCGGCCTGCCTGGCCCATGACATCGGCAATCCACCCTTCGGTCACTCCGGCGAAGACGCCATCCGTCACTGGTTCCAGCAGGCCGCGGGCCGTGGCTGGCTGGATGACATGAGCGAAGTCGAACGCAATGACTTCCTGAACTTCGAAGGCAACGCCCAAGGTTTCCGCGTCCTCACTCAATTGGAGTATCACCAATTCGACGGTGGCACGCGGTTGACGTACGCCACACTGGGTACATATCTGAAGTATCCCTGGACGGCGAAACACGCTGACTCACTGGGCTACAAGAAGCACAAGTTCGGCTGTTATCAGAGCGAACTGCCGCTGCTGGAGCAGATCGCCCATAAACTCGGCCTGCCACAGCTCGAGGAGCAGCGCTGGGCACGCCATCCATTGGTGTATCTGATGGAAGCCGCCGATGACATCTGCTACGCGCTGATCGACCTGGAAGACGGCCTGGAAATGGAGTTGCTGGAGTACGCCGAAGTAGAGTCTTTGCTGCTCAACCTTGTGGGCGACGATCTTCCGCAAACCTATCGCCAACTGGGCCCATTGGATTCGCGACGACGCAAGCTGGCAATTCTGCGAGGAAAAGCCATCGAGCATCTGACCAATGCCGCTGCTCGCGCCTTCGTCGAACAACAGGATGCCTTGCTGGCCGGCACGCTACCCGGCGATTTGGTGGAGCATATGCATGGCCCGGCCAAGCGCTGCGTCTTGAACGCCAAAGACATGGCCAGAAAAAAAATCTTCCAGGACAAACGCAAGACACTGCATGAAATCGGCGCCTACACCACGCTGGAGATTCTTCTGAACGCTTTCTGCGGGGCGGCACTGGAACAACACAACGGTCGAACGCCGTCGTTCAAAAGTCGCCGCATCCTCGACCTGCTGGGCAACAATGCGCCCGATCCTCGCGGTCCTTTGCACACTTCATTTCTGCGCATGATCGACTTCATCGCCGGCATGACCGACAGCTACGCCAGTGAAATGGCTCTGGAAATGACCGGTCGTTCAAACCGCGGATGAATGCCTGTCGACCTACTGTTCAGATGGTCTGAGGAGCGAGTCGATATGCATTCGCACTTCAGCACCAACAGAATCGCCCTACACCTTGTGCAGAGCCGACTGATCGATTGCTCTCCTTGCTCGCGCAATAATCACCTTCCACTCTGATCGACAGATCAAACATGAAAAATGTCAGGTTCAAACACAATTGGCGCATCTTGCTGGTGGAAGATCATCCCTTTCAGCTTAAAGCGACCCAATACCTGCTTGAGAGTTATGGCTTCAGTGGTCATTAGAAAATAAAATGAAGTCATTAGTTTTTAAAACGGGTAAGCATGCCCTTCCCATTCGCAACAGGCAGCCATCGACCCAAAGCTGCCCTTCACGGAGGGCAGGAATCGCCGATTCTGTTGAAAAAGTCGGCCATGGTCTTGCGCGTATTCGATCTTGCGGCGCATGCGCCCGATCAAACTCTTTTTTCCGTGCTTTTTATAGCTGCTTGGGCGGGCGGCAATCGGCGTTTTTCAAGGTAGTTGTCGCGTCAACCGTCTAACTATGCCGCTATTTTCTCGATCTGTTGCTCTCGATCCGGGTTCAGCAGCACGGTGCCGATCGGCTCCCAGTTACGCGTCTGGCCTGACCATCGTTCCGGTTTTTTCTCCTTGGCTCGTTCGTACAGCTCATGTCGCCGGGCCAAGACCTGATGATCCAGCCCCCGATGCCGCTCAGCCGGTGTGACGAACCGGATACGACTATGCCGGTGCTCGTTGTTGTACCAGCGCATAAAGTCCCTCACCCAAGCGCGTGAAGCGTCCAAACTGACAAAGCCATCCTGCGGCCATTGCGGGCAGTATTTCAGCGTTCTAAACAGCGACTCCGAGTAGGGATTGTCGTTGCTCACACGCGGCCGGCCCCGCGAGGGCGTGATGCCCAGTTCGTACATCTTGCTCAGCAGCGTCACCGACTTCATCGGCGCGCCGTTGTCCGAGTGCAGCACCAGCGGTTCGTGCAAACACTGCTCTGCGATCACGCTGCGTTGCAGCAGTGCGGCGGCTTTCTCCCCGCTTTCTGTCGTAGACCTCCCAGCCCACGGCCTTGCGGCTGTAAATATCCTCGATCAGATAGAGGTAGTAATACTTGCCGCGTATCGGCGAGGGCAGATACGTGATGTCCCATGACCACACCTGATTGGGCGCTTTGGCCGCATGCGTCGTCGGTGCTGCGTGCCTTCTGGGTCGCTGGCTGCGGCCTCGATGTTGCTGTTGGCCTGCCGCACGTAGAACGCGATAAAACGTCGACTCCGACGCCAGATAACACGCTTGATCGGCCAGTCGTGGCACGATCTGGCTCGGCGGCAAGTGGACGTACTCCGGGCTGTTACACAGCGTCACGATGGTCTGACGCTCGACTTCGCTCAGTGCATTTCGCGGTGTTGGCCGTGTGACAGTCGTTCGGGCATCTGCCGGGATAACGTCTGTTTCAGTCCACCGCTGCAAGGTTCGCAGCGATAGACCGACTTCCCGGCAGGCCCTGATTTTTCTGGCGCCTGCCGCGACCGCCCTACCCAGCCAGGCAACGAGCAACTGGCGCTCTGGCAAAGACGTTAGTTGTCCTCGTTGTCGTTCGTCCCCCAGTAGTCGTTGAGCTTTTTTCGCAGCACCAACAACGCGGCTGTTTCGTAACCGCTCCATGAACCCCACATTCAAAGCCGCCAATTGATCCCGGATGCTGTGCTCCCGATTCCTTTCTGGAGCCCATCCGCCATGATGCGACCCGACGCAAAAGTCGAAAAAGTGTATCTGTACCCCAAGCCCGTCGACTTCCGAAAATCCATTGATGGCCTGGCTGCGCTGGTCGAGCTGGACATCAAGGTCGCCGTGTTTGACCCGGTGCTCTTCGTCTTCCTCAACAAACCGCGCAACCGCGTGAAGATTTTGTACTGGGAGCGCAACGGCTTCTGCCTTTGGCTCAAGCGCCTTGAATCTGAGCGATTCAAAACATCGCCCGATGCCACCGACGAGGCGATTGTCCTAACTGTTCAGGAACTCAACTGGATGCTCGACGGTTTCGACCTCTGGCGTAACCGTCCTCATCAGGTTTTGACGCCGCGATTCGTGGCCTGATTCGTTATAATCCAGGGCATGATTTCAATGCCCAAAGATCTTCCTGACGATCCTGCGCTGCTCAAGCAATTGCTAGAGCAAATGCTGCTTGAGCGCGAGTCTAACAAGGGCCGTATTGTTCATCTTGAAGAAGAAAACGCGCTGCTGCGTCAGCGCCTGTTCGGACGCAAGTCCGAACAAACAGCCGATCCGGCCACGCCGCAGTTAGCTCTTTTCAACGAAACTGAAAGCATCGCCGAACCCGTCGGCGAAGACGCTGAAGAAGAGGTCGTCGGTCCAGCCAGGCGTCGCGGTAAACGAAAGCCGCTGCCCGCCGACCTGCCACGTATCGAAGTCATCCACGAACTTCCCGAGGATGAACTGACTTGCGTTTGCGGCTGCCGCAAACACGCCATTGGCGAAGAAGTCAGCGAGCAGCTTGAAATCGTGCCGATGCAGATTCGCGTTATCAAACATGTGCGCAAAGTTTATGGCTGCCGCGATTGTGAGACGGCACCGGTCACTGCGGATAAGCCGGCTCAACTGATTGAAAAAAGCATGGCCAGCCCAAGTGTTCTGGCGATGCTGCTGACCACCAAGTACGTGGACGGTCTGCCGCTTCACCGTTTTGAAAAAGTACTAGGCCGCCACGGCATCGATATTCCGCGCCAGACCCTGGCTCGCTGGGTTATCCAGTGCGGCGAGCACTTCCAGCCGCTGCTGAATTTAATGCGCGATAGCCTGTTGGCCAGCCGTGTCATCCACTGCGATGAAACACGCGTACAGGTGTTGAAAGAGCCTGACCGAGAGCCGAGCAGTCAGTCCTGGATGTGGGTGCAAACCGGCGGCCCGCCAGACAAACCGGTGATCCTTTTCGACTACTCCACCAGCCGAGCGCAGGAGGTGCCGTCGCGCCTGCTCGAAGGTTATCGCGGCTACGTCATGACTGACGATTACGCGGGTTACAACGCGCTGGGAGCACAGGCCGGAGTTGAACGTTTAGGGTGTTGGGCTCACGCACGGCGTAAATTTGTCGAAGCGCAAAAAGTACAGCCCAAGGGCAAGACAGGACGGGCCGACATCGCATTGAAGTTGATCAGCAAACTATATGGCATCGAGATCGCCTACAAACGGAGTGGTGATGAGGCGCGGAAAAGAGGCCGCCAGGAGTTGAGCGCCAGCGTGCTGAGTCAACTGAAAGACTGGATGCTAAAGACGCTGCCGTACGTGACTACACAGAACGCATTGGGCAAAGCCGTCAGCTACTTGGCAAACAACTGGAACAAACTCGAGCGGTACGTCGAGGAAGGTTACTTGCCCATCGACAACAACGCCGCAGAACGTGCAATACGGCCGTTCGTTATCGGAAGAAAAAACTGGTTGTTTAGCGACACGCCAAAAGGGGCGACGGCTAGCGCTCAACTTTACAGCTTGGTCGAGACTGCTAAAGCCAACGGCCAAGAGCCCTATGCGTGGCTGCGCCACGCACTTGAGCGCCTGCCAATGGCGGCTTCGGTGGAAGATTACGAAGCCCTGCTACCTTGGAACTGCGCACCCCAATCTCATAGCTAACCGCACCGCCCACCTTTGACTAGGTGGGTTTTATGGAGCGCTTACGCTGTTTCAGCGAGCGCCTTGTCTTTGCGGCGCAGTTCGCGCTCAAGTTCCTGGATGCGTTTCTTGTCTTTGCGAGCTTGCTCGCGATCTTCTTTTTGCTGGGCTTTATCTGCCTTCTGACCGTTGATGCAGGCCTGCCGCCAGGCCGTAATTTTCTCAGGGTAAAGGCCTTTGCGGCGGCAGTATTCACCCAGGTCGATCTCGGATAAACCGGCGGCTTCGAGCACGACAGCAAACTTGGTTTCGGCTGACCAGTTTTCGGCCAACGACTTGTTTTCGGACACTGCACTTCCTTCAGAACTGAGCTGCTTGCGCCAGTTGGACAAAGACATTTCGCTGACCCCTTCGCGCCGGGAAACCTCGGCCATCGACAGGTTCTGCGGGGGAAGCAGCATCTTGAGTAATGCGGCTCTGCGTTCAGGTGAATAGTACGGCACGACCAGTCTCTTTCCGCCCCCGATATGCTTTTTAAGGAAAAATCGGAGAGGCGACAACTATCCTGACACCGGGGATTTCCCTGCCCAAGTCCTGATGTACAGAATGACGATGTTTACCTGGATCACCAGGTAAATCATCATCAATAGACCTCTTATTCCTGCCTGCACGGGGTTGTCTGGAAGACTGGTCATTCTCATCAGAGAACGCCTCAACCTCTGTTTGCGGGGTTGTGCCGCGCATTTGACACGATAAAATCATCAAAAACTCGCCTCAAACCGGCTTTCATCGAATTGATATCTGTGTCAAATAGTGGCTGGTACGCTCCCTGAGCATTACGACCCATAAAATCAACATTATCGAAATCACTGAAATAGAATTTGCGCTGTATCGGGTCATAGACAATATTATGAAGGTTAATATCATTATGCACTATACCCGCCACAGCCAGCGTATTTACCAGATCACTGATTGCACTCTCGTGATCACTCTCGAGAACCCCATTAATAGTAGTTTGATCAGCATTTTCTATTATCTCGGCCAATGACTTGCCCGGAAGTTTTTTGAGCCTGAGGGAGAGCATATTTTCATCCGCCGCCTCGGATGTAGGCAATACCTCAGCTGTTTCGGCTCCGTAGATTCGATTGAACGCCAGTTCGTTCCGGCGGGCTTTATGCATTATTGCCTGACGTTCAGCAGGAGTTGCTGTTGTGTATTCCCTGACAGCAGACGTAGTACTCAAGCTATAGTCCTTGTATCCACGTCTCGCAGCAATAGGTTTCCCTGGGTTCCTATTGGTGAGATCTGGATATTCATTGCGCCCTTCCTTAAGGGTTTCTGCCATCAGTCCTGGTGAGTCACGCGTGATGGTTTCATGGGCAGCTTTTGGCGGTTGTGTATGGACAAAATTAATTTTTTCAGATGTGCCACTGTCGCCAATGCGACTGGCACCAAACCTCTCATCCGCCGTCTTCGTTTCGGCAAGAACCATGGTGATTCTGTCAAGGCCGTAGATACGTATTTCTACGATTTGCTTACCAATCTCGGGATAGGTACTTAGCATACGCGCGGTGGGTTGTACATTGGGTGTATTCAACATCACGCGAAACGCGTCCGCCGATGCTCCATTGGGGGTAAGAACTATTAATTCTTTTTTTAGCCCTTTCTGGATTGTTGGGCTTATAGTTTTCAATACGGTCTGTGTGGCTGCGTTTGCTATGGTTTCCTGGGTAACATACTTGATGTGTTTGAGCACATCTGGTCTTGACTTTATGAACTCCCCTTGAAGTTCATTCATAGGCAGGGCTACTCCTGCATTACCTACGCTTATGGACCTGTCTATATGTCCAAACATGTCATCTACAACAAGAACCGTTCCATCATCAGAAACTCTAAACCTATAAGGGTCTCTTTTTTGTGTGTCGCCTTTAACTTTTAAAACCACAACCTTACCTGGAGAGCTAGTTACCTGTCCGGCTTCATCTATATAGGGTGCATCTGTATTTTGCGAGGACTCCTCCATATACCTTTCGTTATATTCTTTACTTTTTTCCGCCTGCACACCAGGCTTTTCATAAAACGCAGTGTACTTTTCGCTACCTTTTTTTAAGTTTTCACTCCATACACCCCTATTCCCCTTGTATGAAAACAAATCCGAATAATATTTCCCTTCGTTCCGACTCATCGCTTTCTGATTCTTCACACTCTCATCAAACGTTTCGGTTCCAACAGCAAGCCCTTTCAACTCGGCAACTCTTGTTTGAGAAATGCTACTATGGGGCACTGGCAGTTTAGGCCCCCATGCACTGGTACTTTCTGCGGGGTTGCGCCATGCATTTGACAGGGCAAAATCATCAAAAACTCGCTTTAAATCGGCCTTCATCGAATTGATATCTGTGTCAGGTACTGAGGTCGTTCCCTCAGCATTGCTACCCATAAACTCAACATCATCGAAATCACTGAAATAGAATTTGCGCTGTTTCGGGTCATAGACAATATTATGAAGGTTAATATCTTTATGCGTTATACCCTCCACAGCCAGCGTATTTACCAGATCATTGATTGTATTCTCGCGATCACTCGAGAGAACCTCGTCAATCTTAGTTTGATCAGCACCTTCTATTATATCGGCCAAGGACTCGCCCGGAAGTTTTTTGAGCCTGAGGGAGATCATATCTTCACCCGCCGCCGCTGACGTAGGCAATACCTCAGCTGTTTCGGCTCCGAAGATTCGATTGAACGCCAGTTCATTCCGGTGGGCTTTTTGCATTATTGCCTGACGTTCAGCAGGAGTTGCTGTTGTGTATTCCCTGACAGCAGACGTAGTACTCAAGCTATAGTCCTTGTATCCACGTCTCGCAGCAATAAGTTTCCCTGGGTTCCTATAGGTGAGATCTAGATATTCATTGCGCCCTTCCATAAGGGTTTCTGCCATCAGTCCTGGTGAATCACGCGCGATGATTTCACGGGCAGCTGGCTGCTGAGCTGGGAGCATAGCCGATATAGATTCTACCGTAGGTAACCTGGAACCCTCTTCAGCTCGAATTGTTATATCGCCAAGAACGCCTTTACGATGGAAGCTATTTAGTTCTTTTCCATTCTGAAGGTCGTGGAGCAGGTTGATTTTTTGTATTCCGGCACCATAACCAAGGCCCATCCAGGTATTATCCACCGATATCACGTACCCCCCACCCAAACTCAACATCGGGTGCACTTCACCAGTGTCAAGGACTGTCAGTTGTAGTCGGCTCCCTTTGGGGAGCTTGCTCAGTTGCTCCAGATCATTAACAGCTCTTTCATTCGGCCCAAGGAACCTCTTGCTATTTGCCTGACGCCAGGAATTATCCAGTAACTTGAGATCCTCGCTCGTGGTTAACAGACCCGCATCAGATTGTAACGCCAGCACAAACTCCCAGGGACTCTTGGCCGAACTGGCTCCGTTCGATACGGAGAGTGTCCGGCCAATCACATCATCAAAGTCACGATAGGCTCGTTCCCGGAGGTTCAGGGTATCAAAAACCTTTGTATGCCACTTAGGCCTGGTCAGTATTTCCCCGCCCTCGATCCTCACAAAAGGATTTTTCATCCCGTCAAATATATCCGAGGTCGTCGCATGAGTATTCATTTTAAAAGGTACCGAAAACTCCTTATATTTCACCAGATTGGATTGACCTCCAAAAGCGCTTTTCACAATGAGCTTCCAGTTACTGACGGTGGTATAAATAGGCCCGCTCATCTCCCCCCGACGGAATTGTCCTGCTGTAATGTCTATCGCAATATCGACATCATTATGACTTGCGAATACCACAAAATGATTGGTAGGGCCACCATAATCCGATTTCCACATCCCAAGTTCTGCAAAGCGAATGTTGGTATACCCGTTTCCTGTGAGGAGTTCGGTCACCTTTTTAGCGGCATTGGCACAGTTTTCAGTAGGTCCCGCAATATATTTAAGTATGGTGGAATCCTTTTCCAATAACTTCTTGGCCTGATCACATGTTTGCTGCTGGGCACTGGTCAGCGGCTCCAGCTCTGTCAATTCGAGGTTAAGGGTTTCTGCAATCAGTCCTGGTGAGTCACGCGTGATGGTTTCACGGGCAGCTTTTGGCTGCTGTGTATGGACAAAGTTAATTTTTTCAGGTGTGCCACTGTCGCCAACGCGACTGACACCAAAGCTCTCTGCCAATCGTGCCGTAATCGGGTTACGTGATGAGAATTGAATGCTATCGGGTCTGCTTGATCTTCCACCCAGCTTCACACCCATCTTCACTTCCCTGTCGATTTTTTGCATGGTTTTCTTCAGCCCATCACGCATCAACTGACCGCCAACCCGTTTTATATTATAACGAGTCCTCTCCTCTTGACTTAGTTGCAGGCCCCTGCTGACAGCATACTCGATAAAATCTTTATTTTTACTGATAAGGGTATAGGGGTGAGCAACGACCGACTCAAGAATGACTGCACCTTTCTCTCCTGACGTATCACCTGGCAGTAGATCAACAATCTTGGCGAAACCAAGAATTTTGTCGGCAGTAACCGGTCCCGGTGTTTTTTCAATCAGCAAAAAATGTAACGTACTGCCGCTTTGGCTGTCGGGGAGCCCCCTGCGCAGTTCAGAAACAAGAGTCCCCCCCATTTGCAGATTCTCTCTCAAATCCGCAGCTCCACTTCCGGTATAGTCAGCTGCAATTCTCTTCAGCGACTCAAATTTTCTATGCATATCCTCTAACGAACTCCGCACCACACTATCGTCCACCACAGTATCACCACCGTCCACCATAGTATCGACATCCGTAATAGTGGTCTGGTAAGGCAAGACCTCATAATCATCTGAATTGTAATAAGACCCCGTTTCCTCATTAAATCTCTGAACACGTGTGTCCCCTTTACCCAGCTTCAGCTTCACTTTGGCACGCAACCCGTTCAAGCCACTTAAATCTATCGAATAGTCATGTTGATACCCGGGCGTATGGGGCTCATATCCCCCCGCCTTGAGCTTGGATTTCCCCCCTGCGTTTTGTAGGCGGTACGCTAACAAATGAAGTGCACTTCCCTTATCCCAAGTGACTCCATCACTGGATATCTCAATTTCCCCATTATTTATTCTACCGAGCAATTCTGACGACCCCACTTTGAATCTCCGCTCGGTCATGGTCGAAGGTAAAATAGACTCTGGGGTATTGTTGTGGATCGCCTCAAGCTCTTCCCACGAAGCGCTGTCTTCCATTCTTCTACTTATCTTTAGCGTTGATGACATATTCTTTGCCATGTCATAAGAACTCTTGGCGCTCATTCCGCTGGCCAACAACGCCTGGTAAATGGCAAGAGGGTCACCAGTCTCCATGGCTGTCTTGATGCTTCTCCCCACGATGGCCAGATCGACAGATTTATTCCCAAGCATAAGCCCGTATTTAACAGCCTTACCGCCAATGCGGGAGAGCTTTGCTATTCTAGCGACGATTCGCCCCTCAGGAATGCACCCTATAACCAGACCAGCAACCATCAGTGCGTCAGGCTTCTTACCCTCTGTCAAATCAGCGATAATGCCCGTTGCCGATTGCAGGGTATTGAGAACCCACCCTGCCGGCGTTAATGAGGTGATTGCCCCTGCAGTGGCATCAATCCAGCTTCCTATATATTCAGCCTGCGCTATATGCATATTGGCTTCTCGTACCGTTTCCCCCTTATTGGAGCTTATTATTCTCTGCATATCCCCGCTGAGGGTAGAGAATGGTCTTTCGAATCCTCTCAGATACTCTGCGGCAGTCGAGCCACCCCAGGTGTAACTAACATGAAATGGTACTTCTTTTACACTGATCCCATCATCAGGAATATGAGCGCCGGCAATTGCTCTGGAAATTAACAAGCGATTGCCTATCGTCCGCCCCGCAAGCTTATAATCGTTATTTATAGTATCAGCGAGTCTCGTAGAAAGACTGGCTACATCCATCTCGCCTGGATTATTATAATTAAAGCGCTTGCCAAAAACATCCACCCCCCCCCTCCTGACAGCGTCAAAAAGTTGAACGCCACTGAGCCTGCTGGCGACATAATCCTGAAAAGCACCTCTCTTCGGTCGGATATTAGCATCGTAAGGCATAGCCAATACAAGATCCTCCGGCAGATCACTCCCTTGCCCGACATAGTAGTAAGGCGTCTCCGAGTCCAGCCAAATAAGCACCCCCGTTTTTGAGCCGTAACTGCCAGGAAGTAAGATTGTGTTATTAAGTTTGTATCCTCCTATATCAACAGGAACGAGGATTTTGGCCCCATGCCTGGCCAAGTAGGCGTTATATCTGATTTCTTTTGGGAGACTGTCATCATTTTCTATTTGATGCAATACGAAAGTAATGCCATAGGCATAGGTGTGTTGTTTCTTCTCATCGGAGAAGTCCTGATAACGTATGCCACGATCAAAATCAAAATGTTCTGACTGTAGAGATGCGTCTGCTGGAATATTTTGATGCCATTGACGGGATGGCGCGGGTACGTCTTCTCGAACATTATTGGATGGAGCGGGGGGCAGCGACCGTTTACTTCTGATACGGGGTTGCCTAGAAGCCTGGTCATTCTCATCAGAGAACGGCTTAACCTCTGCCTGTTGCCGTAACGGCATGGCGTCGCTCTCCGGCTTCGCCTCTCTCTCGTTTTCCGCAGCATTTCCCGATACAGGGCTATCTTCTTCGGCCTTCATCTGGTCCTGCTGCGCCAGGACAGCACGAACATGTTCGTTAACGAGCGCGTTATCTGGAATAGCGCTGTTCTCACTTTTCCCTGCTCCCCAGGCTATGCGCGTCCCTTTAAAAGCTGCCGCAGTGCTGGTATCAATCACTGTATCAAACAGCATCTCCCCCGCAGATTGCATTTTTATTTTTCCACTTTCCCCCCCTTCCGTCAGACGTCCATAAACCGCACTGAATGTGTTCTCTCTGTTCCCGACATGTACATTATATAAGGCCGCACCTGCGGTTACTACGGCACCGGCCCCAAGTTTTATCATGCCAGGCACAGGCGCCGTCAGTATATTAAAGCCAAGTTGCTTGAGTTTTTTCTCCAGCAAGCCATAAATCGCCTTATAAGGCTTGTCGTGACCTGGCATGGTATAATTATTAACCTTATTAACATTATACGGTACTTTTATCGAAGCCTTCAGGACCTTAAAGGGTATCCGGAAGAGACTTGACACGCTGAAAGATACCGCATCCAGGCCCTGCTCGAAAGACAGCTCAATAATAATACGAGCTATCCCTCGTGAGACCCTCTTTTGCCCCCACTTCACAATATACTCAACAAGACCCTTTTCTAATGCGGTATATTGTTCCGGGCTCATTGGTAATCTCAGTTCATCATTACGGGCATTTTCAAGCTCACCGGCAAGTCGGGTGGCGAATAGATACCCCTCAGGGTCTCCGGTTGAAAGAACCCCTTCCAACAATCCCTGTTTTTTCAGAGAGGAAAATACCCTTTCGGCATCAGGCGGCTGATCATTATGCTGGTTCTGTTCTTTTGCTAGATTCGCCCAATGTTTGGCAAGGCGTGAGCCCCGGGAATGTTCATCCAGCGGCCTTTCGGTAAGCCGTGCTGACTTTGCAGACAGGCCTTCCTTAACCTTTGTCGCCCGTAATTGCGCATAGTCGGCCTGTTTTTCAGCTTCAGCAAAATGGCGTATGGCGGCTGCCTGACAGGCGTTTTCCAGGGCTGCAAGGCTCGCGGTGAGGTCCTTGGCCACATCCGGCAACAGCTCATCCACCGCCCGCAGGGAAGGGTCCAGCCCCGAGCGCTGAATAATCATTTTCAGGACAGCATAACGCTGTTGCTTGAGCAGACTCTGCATACTCTCCGCTTTTTCCCTTAAGCGGCCAATCAGTGCACGAGCATTGTCAATATCACCGTCCAGGAGCTTATTCAGTACCGCCAGCTTTTCTGCCTGCTGGTTTTCAGGTTTTGTCTGTTCAATGCTGTCATTTACCCATTGTCTGACCTGCGCAACCAGGTCATCTTCGCCCGGATGGCTGACCGAAGTATCCTGGCCCTCCTGTTGCCCCCCCTTGTCATACGTCACGGCGTCGGATGAAAACATCTCTTCAATTTTTTTCAACTCCTTCACTTTTGACAATATCGCACCGCTGGCGTACTGAATTTTGATCGCCGTCTGTTGCCACTGCCATAAAATGCTTCTGATGGCGGAATCGGCAACGACACGTTCGGTATTTTTTGATGGCGTTTTGGTGAGGTCACCATGCCGGATGATTCGGCCAAGCTGGTGCAGTTTCCCTTCCCCTCCCGCTAACGCAATTTGTGCTTGTGATTTTTTCTTGCCAACACCCGCCATGAATCGCTGTGGGAGGGAACCTGAGCGCGACAATGGCGCGACCGCCTTATCATTATTCACATACGGCATGATCGGAGACGAGGTGCTCTGGCTCGCGTTACCCGACGCTTTTTTCAATTCACCGGACAGTGACTGGAGATATGTGGCAACACCACTAAAGAAAGCCTGAGAAGCAGAATAGCCCGGCAACGCACGGGCTTTTTCATTGGCTTTTTCCGCTTCGTGCCGCGTGGTCTCGATCATCGTACTGATGGCGGCCGCCTTATCGGTCTCCCATCCCGCTGCCCGGGCCTGCATAAGGGAAGTCCAGGCGGTATCACCGGAAACCTCTGACGTCATCCGTTTCAGAGCCTGTATCACCGAACTTTCATCACTGGAAGAGAACGCACTGGCAAGCTCAGTGACGAGTAGTTCGCCCCGTTTTTTCGGCGTGCTGTGGTCATCAATAGCACACAGGGTATGGACAACACGGATCAGCGTCTGCAGGGTTGACTCCAGCCGTCTGGCCAGCGACTGGGCCGTACGCCGACTCCCCAGTTCAACCTCCTCTGCTTCCCCACTGCTTCTGCCAGGCAGCTCATCCTTGACCCAGCTCTTTATGACGTCATCTGAAAGTTTGCCCGTGAGACGCTCTATTTTGACTATCTGGTCCAGCAGCCACAGGGAACCCAGCGGCCCTCCAACGGTTGCATGGAGGGAAATTCGGGATTTGGCCATGGCCACTGCTTCACGCAGCTGCGTCACTAACCTTGAGTCAACCTCAGGCACCTGACTGTTATACCCCTTGCGCCTGAATTCCTGGGCTTCCTGCAGGCGCGTCGCACGAAGAGAAGAGAATAAACTGTCATTGTCGCTCCCGGCCGATAGTCCTTCCCTCTCATCAGGTGGTGAGCTACCAGCACCTCCCTGGCTGCCCAATTGAAGCACTGGAGCATCGTTATCTATATCGGTTTCTTTCAGGCCTACAAGATTGAACGCCTCTGGATCCAAGCCTGCCGAGTGAAAATTTACAAACTCTTCTTCCGACAGATCTTCAAGGTTCACTTCAGAGACTGTCGCCGGCTCAACTCGGTTTGTGCGAGGCGGCAGGGAGGGGCTACCTCCCACCATTCGATAGGAAGCCCCAGCGACCTCCCCGACTGATTCGTCCTCAGGGTCAACAGTCTCTTCCCACGCCCGTCTTACTTTGGGAGCATCTTTGGGAGCATCTTTCTCTGGGTGGTAATCAGGCATGTCACATTACTCCTGAAGTGAATAATCCGGGCAAACAATTTTCGGACGTGCAAATCACTTATTTCTTATATATCCCGCGATTAGAGAGAGTGACAAGATCCGGGCCGGCAATGATCGGAGCCAAACATGCAACAATGTCGGCATTATTGATATAAGCATCCAACCTTTCACTGAGGTCGTTATGAAAGAGTTTGATAGCGCTCTGACAATCAGCATCTTCATCGGAGCTATTCATTCCCAGCCCCATTGCGAATTTTTCTTTATCCTCTATATGCTCAACCGACAACCCGTCTACAACCGTTCGCTGCAACTCAATCGACCGTTCAAGATACTCAAGCTTTCTATAGTAATGAGAAGATAGCTCTTTAGGTTCAAAGGCAGCATTATACCAATAGTCTTCTGTATCCAATTCCTGATGCGATACTTCGTGAATAAGTGCATGCGCGCGCACATATGTGGCGGCTTCAAAAAAACCGAGACCCAGGTTCAACCGTCGACCAAGGTCATTTGGATGTATTGAAGCAATGTGGTCCATGCTATCGGCAAGAGATATCTGGTTGCGACGCCCTCCCCCGAAATCGATCAGCGCGTCCCTTAAGATCGAATAATTTTCCTCTAATAGCTTGGCCATTCCAGAAAAATCCAAAATATCATCAAGCCCTTCTTCCTCGACAGCAAACACCTTACTCAGGTGTTGTTCCACACGCCCACCTGGCTCAGCTGTCCTGAGTTGAAAAATTGCTATATTCAAGATATCTATTGCATAGCTCAAGGCCTCCAGAAAATCCTCCCTGTACTCGCTATCAAATTCATCCAGGCCTCTGGCCAAAATATCACCGCCGATATCTGTTTTTAGCTTTTCTTCGTACTTATCACCTGCGCCCCGATACTCTGGAGCCATGTTTAATGCCGAGGCATCCTTTTTTCGATATGTCAGCAATGACCTCAACGCACTGGACAACGTGGCAGTGGCCGCCTCACTGACCTCCACTGGAGCATCATCGCTGCTTTCAGTGCGAACTTGAGGGCATTGAGAAGATAAGCGTCCCTGCCGCGCGGTACGGACACCTTTTTTGATAGACGTATAACTTGGCATCACATCCACCCTGTCGATTCTGGACACTCAATCCGGCGATCGTCGCCTGCCTCCAGTCTCGCCATCCGCAATCGTTAACGAGGCTTTTGCTCAAGATCAATCTCGGCACTATCAACCGCTGCGATGACATCAAGCTTGTTGGTCAAGGACACAGGAACAGTCACTGCATAATTAAGCAGTAACCGCGGTCTGTTGCCCAGGGACTGCCAAAAGCTCCCCAAGCTGAACAAACCCTCATCCTTGGGGGGGATGACCCGGGTATAGGCACCGGGAATGCTGGGGAGTTGTCGGTTATTGATTAATGCGTTCAACACCTGATTCATCACCAGCATGGCCTGGTTATCCGGCGCACCACTGGGACTGTCATTACTGACTGCCTGACTGCTGTCCCAATAGGTGATTAGATAGTTGCAACATACGTTCACCTTGGCCGGTTGCAACACACCGGCTATGTAAGCTCTTGATTCGCCCATTTTCAGCTCTAGATCTTCATAGATGTCATAAAGAAATACACTGACTACCGGCTCGGGAGGCAAGTTTTCCGGATCCGGCAAGTCAAAACGAACCGTAACGTCGGAGTATAGATAGCCGGTTAATGCCGTCTGCAACGCCTTATTGACCTCAATCACAATCATGTTTGAATCAGTCTGTGCAGGCATGGATCAATCTCCTGTCTAGGGTGCCAGACGGCCGATTTTGGCCAGTTCTCGTTTCATCGCCCGCTCGATGTGCTGATTGCCAACGCACGGAGTATGCTCATCGGTTGCCAGCCAGGTCGCCAGTAATGCGATGTTCCGGATATTGGCCCCGGTCAACTCAGTTCGCATCGCCAGTTGCTTGAGGTCGACTTCCTCGCCAAGGCTGATTTTTCCTGGCCAGATGTTTCGCCACATCCGCTCACGCTGTGAAACATCGGGGAAAGCGAAGCGGGTGATGAAGGTAAAACGCCGGCTAAAGGCGTCGTCCAGATGACTGCGATTGTTCGTGGCGAGGATCACCAAGCCCGGGTAACTTTCCAAGCGCTGCAGCAGATAAGACACCTCAATATTGGCGTGACGGTCCTTGGCATCCTTGACGGCGCTGCGTTTGCCGAACAAGGCGTCCGCCTCATCAAAAAACAGTACCCCAGCATCCGCTTCAGCCCGATCGAATATGAGCGAGAGGTTCTTTTCGGTTTCCCCGATGTACTTACTTACTACCGTGGCGAGGTCGATCTGGATCAAATCAACCCCCAATTGCCCGGCAATCACCTCGGCCGCCATGGTTTTACCGGTGCCGGAATCGCCATAAAATAGCGCGCTGATCCCTGTTCCATAGCCAACCTTGGCACCAAAGCCCTGTTCCAGCACCTGACTGCGGTGCCTGGTGGCGATCAGAATTTCGGTCAACTGCTGGTGTAATTCTTCTCCCACGATGAGATCATCAAAGGTACGTTTGGGCTCACTACGACGCGCCAGTTTGCCAAAGTTTTGTTGCGAGCGCAGACGAAAGGCCTTTCGCAGGTCAACTTCAGAGAGTGGCGAATCCGGATCGCGCAGCATTCGGTAATGTTCTGCTTCCTTGAGCATCTGTGGCAGGGTGTGCGGCGTGAAATGCTGCCGCTCACAGAACGTCATCACATCAAAACCAGTGACCGTGAGCGGATCCAGATAACCGCGTAACAGGGCTTCTTTTTCTGCCAGTTCTAACTCAGGCATGTCCACCACGACTTGCTGTACAAGGGGCAGCCAGATCATGGGGCCATGCACGTCGCACAAACAGACGACCAGCAGGCCTGGTTGATTCAGCAGTTGCGCAAACGCCGCCAGTAAACCTTTACGTTCTTCGGTCAAACAATCGAGTGAGCGCACCACCAGGCAGGCAGCGTGCATACGGACTTCACGCAACACTTGCGTGAGGAGGTATTGCGCATCCTGGTCATTGTCCGGCAAGCGCGCCATATCAAGTTGTAATGTGTCACGGCCCACGGCCAGAGCTGCAGCGGTAACGGCCATCGCGCATCCAGTATCCGTGGCGCCACGCACCATCAACACGGACTGAACCTCATCACTGCCGGAAAACGCCTGAGCTTGCAGAGCAAGCATAATGGCTGGCGGGGCATTCCGGATGTAGGAGGTTTCCGGAGATAGCCACTCGGTACAGTTCATTAATAACGCTGGCAGATGCCGCTGCCCGGTCAAGTAGTGATACACGCCAATATCAGTTTCAAACAAGGATTGATTCCAGCCCTCTCCTTGCTGCTCGCCTTTTTTTCCGAGTCGAAGCAACTGGAAACTCAACAACGGTGACTGCGGTAAAAAACTCGCCTCTTGGACTATCTTCTCAAACGGAGAGGAACAAAATAAGGTTAACGCCAACTCAAAACTTAACCACTTTTTTTGCGGTGTTCCGTGCAGGGCTGCGAACAAAATAAAATAGCGACTATCAAAATACGGCAACAATCCCAGCAACAGCACATCTTTTTCGAATTCGGTTAAATCAAATCGCGTCACTAGCTTATCCAGCAAATAGCATTGGTCACTTTTAACATTAGCCGTTGATGCACCGTCCTCCCAGGGTTTGCACGATGTGCACCAATGCGGAACTCCCCAAGGAGCGATTATTCTCGCTTCGAGTTCTTCAGCTGTAAGAATAAACGCGTCCAAGGCAGGATTGATCTGTTGTTGCAACACCTGCCCAGCCCGCGACTGCACCAATAGATCAATGCGTTCCAGCTGCCGAAGAAGCTGATTGATATGGGGATCAGCCCAGAACTGCGAGGTTTCTTCGAGTGACTCAGTTAACTGATTCATCAGAAATATTATCCTTATAGTAATAAGTGATTAATATAAGCCAACCCAACTAACCACAACCCCGCACACCTATGTAGCAACATGCTTCGAGCGAAGCCTACTTTCAGTTTAGTGGGTATTTAACCGCTACCCATGGCACTTTTTCATTACTCGAGAGGCGGCGCACTCCAATGAATGATCAGCGGTTTTATCAACCAGGGCAGCATCAACATTCCTGTCGGCCATGGCCAATCGGTTAGCAGTACGTCATACACTTGCGGCTCAATGTACAAGGTAAAATCTCCATGACTGGGTACCAACCATGCCGGGCGCTGTAAATACAATTGGCGTATCTTTAAGGTAGCACATCATAGTAAGCGCTGGTTGCCGTCTGTCTTGTCTGCAGATTAATCCGTCCCGTCAATCGATACAATACCTGGCCAGAAAGCCATCTTGTTTGTGACGTAATATTCTTATGTGTACTTGATTGGCGCAGTGAAACATACTTGATGGAGTGGCGCGCCCAGTAAGTGGCAGTCTGTAAAGTGCTATTTGTATGCACGACGTCTACCTCCTTTCAAGCCGATGTCGTCTGTTCGCAGGCCTTATTTTGCGTTTTCCTGGCTGGTTTCGACATCCCTGTTACCAATTAGCAAGACAACCACATATTCAAGGCGGATTTACCGCTGTACGACGCAAATACTGCTTGGCTAACATCAGATTGGCCGGCCAAAACAGGTTGAACAATTGCAATACGTTATCACTCAGACCTCGGTATGAACTTTTCGACAATTGAAACGCACTTTGGGTAACCAGAATGAATGCTCCACGTTTTCGCAGCGTTTGCTAAAGCGGTTGTATTTTTATATTAGGCTGGGCTTCATTTTTTCACCCATATCAATATTGACGATGGGTTGTTTATCACCCATTATGCTTGCGATGGACCCATTCTGTGTCACATGGAGGTAGTCATCATGACGATAAAAAACGCTCCGAACGTTCGGAGTCCGTCAACTGATTCCGATTCGAGTAATGCCATCGTCCAGCGTGTTCTAGGGTACGGAAAACGCCTACCGATAGATCTGCCCCAGTCCGTAGATGAACTTAAAAACTGGATTATTGACCAAGAAAACCATCTGGCGCGGGAATCGGCACGACAGGGTTTTGGTTTCTTGGTTCTCAAGCAGGAGTTGGGAGAAGGAGAGTTTGCGAGGTGGCTAGCTGAACATGATTTCAAAGAGCAGCGAGTTTACGAGCACATCAGCGTCGCCAAGATGTTGCTGGCGGCACCTGTGAAAGTACAACCCCTGTCGATGGGCTTGGGTAAGGTGAAGCTTATCGAGCTGGCCCGATTACCAAGCGACACGATTAACGAGGTCGCCGACAGTGGGAAGTTGGATGAGCTATCTCGATTGTCAGTTCGTGAGCTCAAAGAGCAGGTACGCGGCCTTAAGACTCATAACCAAGTTATGGCGCTCGACCTGGAGGCTGCTCAGCGATTGAATGAAACCCTGAATAACCAGAAAGCGGGGGGCTGGCCGCAAGACGATAGTTTAAGTTACGCGAGTCAAGTTCAGGCGATGAGATAATTTGATGTCCCCTTATAATGAAGTTCTCTTGTGGCTTGAGCGGTTAATCTATTTATTTACCGGTAACGATATACTGTGCGTCGAATGTCATGGATTGGGTATGCGCATGACCCGACCGACTTCCCCTTTGCTTTGACGCCTTCTGATCTCATCGCCTTGCAAGGAGGGTTGCGCATGAGTACTTCGGAACCGAGCTTCGCGCAGCGAGCATGCATCCTGCTGCTGGCGGATCGTTTGACAGCCTAAGGCTGTCGGCGAACAGTTGCAGGTCACGGCGCCGACGGTATTCAAGTGGCGAAACCATTATCTGGAGGTGGGAGTCGAAGGGGGAGTGATCTGCTGCGCAACGGCCAGCCACTCAACCAGGCGCTCGAAAAAGTCAACGAGATCCTTCATGCAGAGCAATGGCTTACGTGGGCTGCTTTACGAATTCGGAATCGTGCTGCCAGAAGGTTATACCCAGCTGAGTAAGGCCGTTCCGGAGGCCTTCGCCGATGCTGAGCATCGAGTGCCTTCCATGTTATTGGACAGCCTACGCGATCAGTGGACTCGAATTATCCAGTTGGATGAGGAAATTCGAAAAATCGAACTACGTTTGAAACAGTGCCTGCGTGAGAGCTCCGACTGCCAGAAAATTGCAGAGATTCCCGAAATTGGTTTGTTGACCGCTACAGCCGCTGTTGCCTCACTGGGAGATGCGACAACCTTCCATTCTGGTCGCCAGTTCGCGGCTTGGCTGGAACTGGTTCCTCGACAAACGGGCACCGGTGGCAGAGTTTGGCAACTGGGGCTGAGCAAGCGCGGAGACACCTATCTGCGAACGCTGTTGATGCATGGTGCTCGCTCCATCCTCAATAGAGGACACCGGTCAGAGTGGGTTGAACGCTTGTTGACCAGGCGGCCTTATAACGTGGCGGTCGCCGCAGTGGCTAACAAGCTTGCCAGAACCATTTGGGCCGTGTTGGCCAAGGGCTCTACGTATCGGGCCGAACTCTTTACGGCATGCCCTACGGGGCATTGAAAACAGGAACCAACAGACTTCACAAGGAGCACAGGCGGTAAGCACGTGATGGCGAAATAGGTCAGACCGTGACGGGGTAAACCTGGTAGGGAATATGAGCCACGGGCACAGCCTTCAGCTCGATTTTCAGATGAGGGCCTCGTCAGCGGATTCCATCAGGGCCAGCAGGTTTTTCGGCCTGCACAACAGGCCGGATATAAGACTGCTCCTACCTACGCGCCAGCATGGCTACCTATTGAGCTCCGGGAGGCGTCCATATAAGACCTTCCCTAGGTGATTCAGCGGGACTAACTGCGGTCATCCCAACTCTTACAATCATCTTACCTTATTCAATTTCGTCTTGGGTCATGGTGATATCCTTACCGATCTGAACAAAAAATACCTCTTCCGGTTTCGCCCAGCAGACCACCTTGGTGCCAGAGGCGGTCAAGATAGTTAGTGATGGCGGCGAGGGTTTGCTCCCATGTGGGTTGAGTGTTCGGTTAAAACGTACAAAAACACGCTGACCACCGGCACCGCAGGTGGATCTTCCGGGTCAGGCAGATCAAAGCGTATGATGACGCCAGAATCCAGATAAGCCCTTAATGCAGCTTCAAGCTCTTCGTTTAATTGAATTACAATTAAGTCTAATTCAATAATTGCAGTCATGATTCAGCGTTTTGGCGCATCGCCAGTTGGCTAACTTTGGCCCGCTCGCGTTGAATTGCCAGTTCAATATGGTGGTTTAGCATACAAAACGCTTGCTCGTCGGCTGCCAGCCAACTAGCCAGCAGTGCAATATTGCGGATATTGGCGCCCGTCAGCTTGGCCCTCTGCGCCAGTTGCTTGCAATCAATATCGCTGGTTAGATTGATTTTTTCCGGCCAGATCGCACGCCACATTCGTTCACGCAAGCTTACGTCGGAGAAGGCGAAGCGAGTGAAGAAGGTAAAACGCCGACTGAATGCATCATCTAATTGCCCCAGATTGTTGGTGGCCAAAATCACCAGCCCCGGGTAACTTTCCAGCCGCTGCAACATGTATGACACTTCGATATTGGCGTGCCGGTCTTTGGAGTCCTTGACCGCACCCGCTTACCGAACAAGACATCGGCTTCATCGAAAAACAACACCCCTGCATCGGCCTCCTCGCGATTAAAGATAAGCGCGAGATTTTTTTCGGTTTCGCCAATTTATTTGCTCACGACCGAGGCCAGGCCGATCTGGATCAAATCCACGCTTAACTCCCCGGCGATGACCTCGGCTGCCATGATTTTACCCGTGCCGGAATTACTATAAAACAATGCACTGATACCGGTTCCATACCCGATCTTGGCCGCAAACCCACTTTCCAATACGAGGTTACGGTGTTTAGTAGCAATCAGGATCTCTTTGAATTGCTGAGCCAACTCCTCACCGACGATCAGATCGTCAAAAGTGCGTTTGGGCTCGATACGCCGTGCCAGTTTGACGAAGTTCTGTTGTGAACGCAGACGAAAGGCTTTTCGCAAGTCGGCCTCGGAAAACGCCTATGCAGGATTACGCAACCTTCGGTAGAGGTCTGCCTCCTTCAGAATTTGAGGCGAAGTGTGCGCTGTGAAGTGCTGCCGTCGACAAAGATCCTTCACATCGAACACCGAGCTGGGCAGCGCCGCCAGACGATTGCGCAACATCGTTTCTTTTTCCACCAGCTTGAGCGGCGGCATGTCCACCAGTACCTGACGCACCTCCGGCAGCAAGATCAGATTTCCTTGCGCAGGGCACAAGCACACCACCAACAAGCCTGGTTGATTCAGCTGCCGAGCAAAAGTGGCCAGTAAGCCCTAGCGTTCCTCGGTAAGACTTTCCAGCGAGTGAACCACCAGACAGGCCGCGTGCATCCGCACCTCGCGCAGCACCTGAACGAGCAGATGCTGCGCATCCGTGTCCTTGCTCGGCAAGCGGGTCACGTCCAGCTGCAAGGTGTCACGCTGTAAGTTTTTTACCGCCATCGTGATGGCCATCGCGCGCCCGCAACCTAAAGCACCACGCAACATCATTACCGGCCGTGGCGCCTGGACCGACAGCTGTGCGACTAGCCTCGATACGATGGCCGGGGGGCATTCGGTCTCGTATGCCTCGGCGCCCCGTGACAACCATTGGGCACTATCCTTCAGCGAGGCCAGGAGGTGCTTGCGCCCCGTCAGGCCCAAGCTAAGCAACTGGCAGTTGAGCAAGGGTGAATCGACTAAAAAACTGGTTTCCTGAACAATTTTTTCGTAGGGAAATGAACAATACAACGTCAGGGCCAACTCAATCGTCGGCAGTTTTTTTCGAGGCTTCGTACAACGCGGCAAACTGCGCATAGTAGCGCGCTGTCGAAGTAAGGCAGCATGCCCAACAACAATATATCTTTTTCGAAGTCAGTCAAATCAAAACTAATAGCCAATAACTCCAATAGAACGCAACGTCCCACGTCGAGCATGATGCCCTCTTGCCCCTGAACTCCGAAGAGGCCGTCCAATACGAGGCTCCGTGTGGCGCGTTCATTCGGTCGTTGAGCTTTTCCTCGCTCAGAAAAACTTATCCAGTACGTGTTTATCGGCACGTTCCGGCACTTGCCTGACATATGCTTGCAATATTAAGTGCGCTGCAATTGCTGAAGCAATTTGCCGACATTGTGATCGGATCAAAAAAATGGGCGTCATCCGTCGCAGCTGTGAACTGGTTCATCTGAGCGCTATCCCTTATAATAAAGCAATTGATAAAAATCAACACACAAAACTGGCCAGCGCAAGTCATAAACCTATTAGTCGAATCGGGGCGGCCGCAAAAACTGAGTGCAACACCTGACCATTTCGGTACGGTGTTGCCCTTATGTCCTATCACGAACTCAGTATCGAAGAACGCGTCACTATCCAACTCGGTTTGGCCCAAGGCTTTAGTCAGCGAAGGATCGCCCGCTTGATCAACCGAGCGCCCTCGACCATAAGCCGAGAGCTACGTCGTAACCGGGAGGGAGGTAGCCGCTATTTGGTGCGAACTGCTCAGCAACGGATGCAGGTTCGCCGTCGTCTCTGTCGGCCCAAACGTAAGCTACTGCCGGGCAGTGAGCGGCTGGAGTTAGTGGCCCATATGCTGCGTGAGCGTTTGTCTCCTGAGCAGATTAGCGGCAAGCTGCGCAGCATGAACATACCCAGCCTCAAAGACGCCTACGTCTGCCGCGAGACGATCTATACCGCGATCTACGCCTTGCCGGTCGGTGAGCTGCGCAAGGAGCTGATCATCTGCTTGCGCCAAGGTAAGACCTCCCGTAGGCCGCGCTCTGGTGGAGTGGATCGGCGCGGCCAGATCCCCGAGATGGTCAGCATTCATGTGCGACCACCGGAGATTGAAGACCGGTTAACCCCGGGGCATTGGGAAGGCGATCTGATCAAGGGCAAAGCCAACGCCTCGTCTGTAGGCACCTTGGTGGAACGTACCAGCGGCTACTTGATGTTGGTGAAAATGAACGATGCGACAGCGACCTCTGCGATGGAAGGCTTTTGTGCTGCGCTCAATCGCATGCCGCTGGCGATGCGTAAAAGCATGACCTACGACCAGGGCCGGGAGATGGCGAGACATATCGAAATCACGCAGAGGACCGGTGTGGCGATCTATTTCTGTGATCCGCACAGCCCTTGGCAGCGCGGGAGTAACGAAAATATTAACGGACTAATCCGCCAATACTTGCCCAAGGGGACTGACTTGTCAGTCCACAGCCAGGAAGAGCTTGATGCCATAGCGCTGCAATTGAACATGCGCCCACGCAAACGCTTCGATTTTAAATGTCCAATCGAAGTGATGGGTCAAGTAATGCAAAAGGCCATCGCTATGCGGCATGATGGCCCGACTTCAAATCAATAACCGTGTTGCACTCAGCTCCTGCAACCGCCCGGCTTTACTCAGGGCTTCATTATAAAATGTAGCTGCTGTCACACCTATAACAAGCCAAAACTTACAATTAATTTACGATCCGACCGGCGGCGCAGACCAGCGCACAAGAAGCGGCTCTTTTATCCACGACAGTTTACCACTTCCATCGCATGTACCAGTCGTTTTAATAATACATTATATATTTTCGGCTGGATGTGCAGCACTCTATTTCCCTGAACAGACATTAGCCAGGCTGGTCGTTGTAAAAATAGCTGACACATATCCGTTACGCTTAACCGCTGCCAGTACGGTAATTGTACTGACAACTGTGAAAACCACTGTTGCATCACCATCACCTCCTGTTGATCATCATCGGGTAACTGCCACTCCAACGGCATATATAAGTGCAACCCGAAGAGCAGTTTATTCAGAGGCATGCGCCATTCGGCGTATTGTTGATCCGCCCCAATCAATTCATCCAGCCAGGTAACCGCATTAACCTGCGCCTGGAGATCACGGCCGCCCTTCTTGCAAAAGCCCCAGCTAATTGAACAATCCGGGCAACAACGGCCAAAGCAAAGTGAGACCGTCATTGCTGACGTTAGTCGGTTTCCTTTGCAGCTTCGGGCGGAGCAGAAACCCTCCCCGTCTCGAGTTGACTTACCGGAACGGTTTCCAACCATTGCTCTAGTTGATGAAAATCGTCAGGCGTCCACTGCCGCTTTAGAACCCTACGCGTCGTCGGCTGCCCCCACAGAACTCGCAACCAGGTCGCCAACGCAGGGAACGCTGCCTGATAATCATAAAACAATGTGACGAGCAACCGCTCATGACCCTCGGCCTCAAAGGCCCACGCCCCCACAGGCCAGGCATCGGGAATGTCATGTTGCGGGTACTGCTGAAAATGACGCAGTGCACAGAGCATAAGCGTCACCAACGTAACAGGCTCGGTGAACGTTTGTGACGGCAAGAGATACTGACAGAGTCGCGCTAACGTGGCCGGCTGCAGTACTCGGTATAAACGTCGTAGCGCGCTTTGTGTGAGGCAGTGAATGGCCAACTGCGCGGACCAATTTTTCTGCGGAGCCGCCATGTGCTTGAGTAACCACTCGTCCAGCGTATCCGGGCTTGACCAGTACTCGATGGTCGGCCAGAAACCGTTGTCCAAGTAGTGACTGAAGAGGGTCAGGCCGCTGGACTGAAGACTCAACATCGGGCTGGACGTCGACTCTTCTCGTAGCGTCGCCTCACCTCGTTGCGCTACCTCAACTACACCAAATCGATCCCTGGCCGGTTGGCTACAAGGCACCGTCGTGCGCTCGCGATAACCAAGCAACGTTTGCAGCAATTGTTCTTCCAAGCCCTGGCAAAAATGGTTTTCAAATCCGGCCAGCGGAAGTTCCCCAAGATCTACCGTTAACGATTCCGTTAGCAGTAAGTCTCCGCACTCCTGCTGCACCCTATCCATCACTGAAGCAATTACCGTGCGCAATCGCTGGTGAAACAAGGGACTGCAGATTTCGGTTAGCCGTTCGGACTCATGCGGAGCCACCTCTAAAGAGAGGGGTAAGCGTCCCAGTTGATGCCCTGTAATTGAATAAGCAAAAACCATTTATCCACCTCAAATAGCGCATAGAGAAAGGACACGCAAGTGAAATATAATCTTTTCACTTAGCGAGCATCACAACTTGCAGTACATTCTACGCCAAGTTATTGCAGTTCACCTTTAAGTTTTCATAAAAAAATGTCAAAGTGTAATATAGCGGGATAACATCAACCGTATGAGCATGCGAGCCTCCAGTGAACGTAGATCCTTCATGCAAATTTAACTGCCCACCTCCGACGGTACTGCTATACGACACATGTCCATAAACACCTGCCTTGTAGGTTAAAGCTTAGGGAGACGCTGATTTATTCAAAAAACCAGTTGTTGGCCCCTGATAAATCAAGGCCTCCAGAGCGCTGCCGGGACGAAAAACCGAATAAATCAGCGCCTCCTTGACTACCAGGATGATTGTGAAAGCCATTAGGACACACAAGTCCATCAGGTCCAAAAAATCAATGTGCAACGGAGTTTTTACGCGCGCTAAAAGTGCTTTTAAGTTCGTCTGTAAGAGGCCTGACAGAAGTCAATTCATGAAGGACGGGCGATGGCCATTTTTTGTCAGTGGACTTTTGTTCGGCTGCTGGGGGGGGGACTGCACCGGCCAATGTCGCTATTTCAAATGTTATAAAACCTACCCTGTCCCATATGGGGCCATGACAAACTAAAAACGGCGGCGCTTCGTTTAAACTTATTCAGAGCCTTCCTGGCCGCGGAACTCGTGTTGGGCGGAAACCGCACACTATCAACGGGGCGTGGCGCGCCTACGCTTTATATTCAGCTTCGTCGTCTGACTTCATATATTGAACTGCACTCGCAACTTTTCAAGCTTCATTTCTAGCATATCCCTGATACCACTTAAATATAACGTCAAACGACAGAACACAGTATAAATAGCCTTCCATGGCGACCAACGCTAAATGCAGGCTCTTCAAACCATCTGCAAGCTTTATATCAACATAAAAATCGAACTATTATAGTTTTTGACAATACCATTAAATGGTGGTGCAGAGTTCCCCTTCAGAAGGGGGGGCTCGGCGCAGGGGCGGCCGACCGTGGTCGCTCTCCTGCGTTAGGCAGACTGGGTTTTTTCGGACGACCCAGCGTACGTAACCGGCCGTAAAGGCTCGCGGTTATCGTATATAATTGACAGGCTAACGCCTCCCAGATCCGTGGAGAACTGGCGTTTTGAACTCTACTGAAGTGAGTGCAAACTTCCGCTTGCAACAGATAGAGCTGCTTCAATCCGCGGTCCAGCCAATCTTCGGCCAAGGCAGTCGTGAGGATGAAGTCCGACGCAAACTGCGTCACCTCATCCGCAGACCAGTCCCCTGTCCGTTGCGCCTTCAGGGTTTCGCTCAGTCGCTGCACCACCTCAAGATCAGCCTCCATGGATTGATTATGGGTCTTGAGGCGGCGCACCTGCTCTTTCAGTTCACGTACCGACAATCGAGACAACTCATCGAGCTCTCCACTCTCGGCAACCTCATCGATCGTTTCGTGGGGCAAACGAGCCAGCTCGATCAGCTTCACCTTACCTAGGCCCATCAACATGGGTTGTACGCTCGCCGGGGCCGCTAGTAGCATTTTGGCAATGCTGATGTGCTCGTACACACGTTGCTCTTTGAAGTCATGTTCAGCCAGCCATCTCCCAAACTCGCCGTCGCCCAATTCCTGCTTGAGCACCAGGAAACCGAAGCCCTGTCGGGCCGATTCCCGTGCCAAGTGATTTTCCTGGTCAATCAACCAGTTTTTAAGTTCATCGACGGAAATGGGTAACTCGATGGGTAAACGTTCACCTTGGCCCAGCACACGCTGGGCGATGGCGTTGCTCGTGTCGGAAGTTATTGCCGGACTCCGAACGTTCGGAGTGATTTTTGTCCTCATAAACACCTTCCTCCTTGGTAAAGAAAATGGCGCACCTGAAAAGGCCCTGCAAAAAGAAGATCGGGAGCAGTCTCGCAAAGACAAGAAACGCATCCAGGAACTTGAGCGCGAACTGCGCCGCAAAGACAAGGCGCTCGCTGAAACAGCCGCGTTGTTGATGCTGCGAAAAAAGCTCAACGACTACTGGAGGACCGACAACGAGGACAACTGACATCGTTGCCAGAACGGCAGTTACTCGTTGACTGGTTGAGTAAAGCGGTCGCGGCGGGAGCCAGAAAAATCAGGGCCTGCCGGGAAATCGGTCTATCGCTGCGGACGTTGCAGCGATGGACTGAAACAGACGTTATCCAGGCCGATGCCCGAACGACTGTCACACCGCCAACGCCGCGAAATGCACTGAGCGAGGTTGAGCGACAGACCAGAGATAACGAGCTGTATAGGCGATAACTTTCTATTGCTGAAAACTGATAAGCCGCTGGTAAATAGGCTGGGCGAGATTGCTTTGATAAACCAAAGGGGTGTTATTGCATTGCTGCCGCCGTAGCTCCAGTGTGCTCAAGTAGGGTTTTATGGAGTGGCCGCCGAAGACTGAGGACTGGCGGCCTGATTGCACGGTATTAGTTAGCGATGTTGCGGGCTAATTTGTCAAGGGATCCACTCACTTTTTCGTAAGCTTCCTGAATAGCCACCACTAAACATGAGTTATTGAAGTCATCAGATGCTGCTTTAATAAAGGTATCCACTAGTGCTGGATTATTCGCTGAAAATCCCCGCCCAAAGATTAAATCAATCTCTTGTTTTGCGGTTTCCAAGTACTCGGTGGCGTTCATTTTTGCCTGCTCAAAAAGTACTCCATATGCTGAATCAATTGCCATATCTTCATCCTCCATGATCCGGCCTCGTGCCGGCCCATCAACTAATAGCCCACAAACTCTAATCGCGCCATCATTCGCGCATGCCCCGAGCATAGAAGTACCGTGTTTACAAAAAATCGTTGAACTATTGACGGCCGTACGTTCGACGGAGACAAAGTGGGTCAAGGGTTTGTAGTTTGATTCGGCGGCCTCAGGTTCCAAGTGCAACAGTCAGTTAATGGTTTCGAGTTTGTTGCTCGCTGATAGCTGAAGGTAATCAACCAGTACTTCGACCGGAAACTTCCAACCCAGCGTCTGGCGTGGTCGAGTGTTTAGCATGTCGGCAATTTCGTCCAGTCGCTCCTGGGTGACCAGGGAGAGATCAGTGCCTTTGGGCAAATACTGGCGCAGCAAGCCATTGGTGTTTTCGTTGCTGCCGCGCGTCACCAAACCCGCCAAGAATGTGATCAAGTCCGGTGGCGAGTGAATTGACCTGGAGAACGCCGCAGTCGGTCTCTTGGCGGTGGCATAGGCAGCGGTCATCAGGATTCTCCATGCCAAGTGACAGGAATGGCCACTGCTGGTGGTGCTGAAGGCCGGCAGAACGGCCAGCAAGGAAGAGCTGCGGGGCTATCTCGAGACCCGAGTGGCGAAGTGGTGGTTGCCGGACGACGTGGCCTATGTCGAGGCGTTGCCGCATATGGCGACGGGCAAACTGCAAAAAAATAAGTTGCATGAGCCAGTTCCGGGACTATCGTTTATCCGAGAAGAGATGAGCCGTCGCGTGTTGGGCAACCGTACTTGCGGTCCCACACGCTAGTGACGTCGCAAAATGCTTGCCTCGTCTGTTGCAGACCTCACTTTCTAGACAGAAGGATGAGCGGCGAGTACACAATTCAATACTGCTGGGGTATACGGAATGATGAACATCAAAACACTTAAATCCATTACATCCGCTTTGGCATTACTCGCTCTCTTCCCATTGTCGACGGTGCATGCCCAATCAGCGACTACTGCTGAACAAGCACACGCCATCGGCATCGATGCTTACACCTATTTCTACCCGCTGTTGTCCATGGACATCACACGCAAGCAGTTCACCAACATCGAACCTGGCAAGGAGTTTGGTAAAGGCCCGATGAATATGTTCGTGAGCGTGCCGGAATATCCGCCCGCCGATTTCAAGGGCGTAGTGCGCTCGAACTTCGACACGCTCTATTCCATCGCCTGGCTGGACCTGACCAAGGAAGCGCTGGTGATCTCCGCACCGGACACCGACGGGCGCTATTACCTCCTGCCGATGCTCGACATGTGGACAGATGTCTTTGCCTCGCCCGGCTGGCGGACAACCGGCACCGAGGCGGGCAACTTCCTGGTGACCCCACCCGGCTGGAGCGGAACCGTCCCGCAGGGCTTCAGCCATCTGCCAGCACCAACGCCTTATGTCTGGGTCATCGGCCGCACCAAGACCGATGGGGCTGCGGACTACCCGGCAGTGCATAAGATTCAGGCAGGCTACAAGGTAACACCCCTCTCGCGCTGGGGTAAAAATGCAGAGCCGGTGACGGTACAGATCGACCCAAGCGTCGACATGAAGACACCGCCAAAGACCCAGATCGACTCTATGCCTGCGGCCAAGTACTTTGCCTATGCCGCCGAACTGCTCAAGCTGCAGCCGCCTCACAGCACCGACCAGCCAATCATCGCGCAGATGAAGCGGATTGGTATCGAGCCCGGCAAGAGCTTTGATATCGACAAGCTCGACCCGGCTGTGAAGCAAGCGCTTGAGGCCGTGCCCGCCGAAGCTCAGGCACTCATGAATTGGAAGCTGGCGACACTCGCCCGAGTCGCCAACGGCTGGTCAATGAACACCGATACCATGGGTGTTTACGGCAACTACTACCTCAAGCGTGCCATCGTTTCGCAGCAAGGACTCGGCGCCAACGTCCCCGAGGATGCGATCTATCCGCTGAATCTCGCCGACGACACCGGCAAGCCCCTCGACGGTGCAAACAAGTACACGCTCCACTTCGACAAGGGCGCCACTCCACCGGTAAACGCTTTCTGGTCGATCACACTCTACGATAGCGATGGCTTCCAGGTCGGGAATGCGCTCAATCGCTTTGCCGTCAGTAGTTGGATGCCGTTCAAGACTAATGCAGATGGCTCTCTCGACCTGTACTTCCAAAACGAGAGCCCCGGCAAAGACAAGGACGCCAACTGGCTGCCTGCGCCCAAAGGAGCGTTCAACCTGACCATGCGGCTGTATGGACCAAAGTCCGAGGCGCTCGATGGTAAATGGAACCCTCCTGCGGTTAAGCGGATGTAGAGGAAAATTGTAGTGGTCTAATGAAACCGGACACTATTAAGGCGAGAATGCTCGCCAGATCGAGGTTTCGGATGACCAAACAACGCCTTTCCTTTTCTGCTGAATTCAAACGCGAGGCTACCGACCTCGTGCTCAAGCAAAACTACAGCTACATCGAAGCCAGCCGCTCACTCGGCGTCGGCGAGTCAGCCCTGCGCCGCTTGGTCGATCAGGTTTAGCAGGAGCGCCAAGGCGTCACTCCGCAGAGCAAAGCGCTACATGCCGATCCTGATCAACCTACGACTCGACCCTTTCGAGCGCGCCGGATGGCCGCAGAACATGGCCGCCACAGGGTCACTGGAATATTTCGAGTGGTTCAAGTTCCAGTTCTGGCGTTTTGTGTTCGTGCAGCAGCAAGTGGTCAAACTGGCTGAAACAGCTGTTGAGTATCCGCCGATGCAAAAAGGCGCGAGCTTCAACCTCGATTCAGTCAAAGCCAAGATCGCAGCGGCCAGGGAGGAGATGGCCAAATAAGTAGTCGAGTACGCGGGTGGCTGACGCTGGCCATCCGCGGTCGTGATGGACATTTGCTGAGGTGACCCCATGCAGATAAATACATCCGCCCTGCCCGCCTTGACCCTGCTAGCGCTGTGCTGCCAACAGGCCCACGCGGGCGGCATCATGCTTTACGAAATCGGCACGGATAACGCTGGCCTGGCCAACGCCGGTGCCGCCGCCCGGGCGCAAGGTCCCTCGACCATTGCCAGTAATCCGGCGGGCATGAGTTACCTGCCGGGCACGCAAATCACCGGTGGATTGCAGATTCTCTACGGCGACCTGACCTTCAACCGCGATGCCAACACCAACCGCACAGGCACCGGCAGTGGCAATGCCCTCGAGCCGATTCCCGGCGGCAGCTTCTTCATCAGCCATGAACTGGATGAGCACTGGAGCGTCGGCTTCGGCAACTACGGCGACTTCGGGTTGGCGGCCAATTACGACAACGACTGGTCCGGACGCTACTTCGCGCAGAAAGCCAGTCTCGCCGGGTTGTCGTTTGTGCCGAGCGTGGCTTACCGCTTCAACGAGCAGTGGTCGGTGGGCCTCGGCGTCAAAGCCATGTACGGCATGCTGCAAGCCCAAACGGCGATTGACCGCTCGCCCTTCGGCCTCACCGACCGCGGCGACGGCCAGTTCAAGTACAAAGACAACGACTGGGGTTTTGGCGCGAATGTCGGGGTGATCTATGCCCCGCAACCCGGCACCCGCATTGGCCTGGCCTACACCAGCAAGGTCGATCTGGACTTCGACGACGGGCTGGACGTCAAAGGCAACGGCCTCGTCCTAGATCGTTTGAATGGCCTGAATACCCAACTCGACATGACGGTGCCACAAACCGTGACCCTGAGCCTGTTCCAGCAACTGGATCGGCAGTGGGCCTTGCTCGCTTCGGTCAATTGGCAGGACTGGTCCGAGTTCGGCGATGTCGGGGTACAGGTCGACACGGCCGCGGCCGGCGCGCAATCGACCACCATCGACGCCCACTTCAAGGACACCTGGCAACTGGCGCTCGGCGCGCAATACCAAGCCACCGCGCAACTGTTGTGGAATGTTGGCGTCGCGTATGACAGCAGCGCCGTTTCCGACGGCAACCGAACTTTCACCGTGCCCATGGGCGAATCCTGGCGCATTGCGACGGGGGCCACCTATGCTCTGAACAAAGTCACCGACATCAACGTCAGTTGGGCCATGGTCTGGCTCGGCGACATGCCGGTGGACCAGACCAAATCCACGTCGGGCACTCGAACTTCCGGTCAGTTCGACAATGCCTGGATTCAAGCCGTGACCGGAAACATGACCTGGCGCTTTTGACGCCCTGCTACCGAAAAAAATACGACTTAATCCATGGAGCACACATCACATGAACCTGTCCCGAAAATTGCTCATTGGTGCTGCACTGGCCAGCCTGCTGCTAGGCGGTTGCACCTCGAAAGTCACCGAGAAGGCGCAGTACTCAGGCTTCCTGTCTAACTACAACAACCTGCAAGAAGTTTCCACCCCAAGCGGCGGCACGGCGATGCGCTGGGTCAGCCCATCTTGGAATCCCGACGCCTACAACACCGTGGCCTTCAATAAGCTTGAGCTCTACCCGGCGCCACAACCCAACGAACGCGTCAACCAGCAGACGCTCAATGACCTTCAGAACTACATGACCACCAAGGCCAAAGGCGTGCTGGGTCAGAAATACCGGCTGGTATCCACTCCGACCGCAGCACCGGCCGTTTCAAAAGCCCTGATCCTGCGTGCAGCCATCACCGGTGTGAACGCCTCGAACGAAGGCATGAAGTGGTATGAAGTGGTGCCCGTCGCAGCGGTAGTCGGGGCCGCACAGGCGGCCAGCGGCCACCGGGATCAGGACACTAACCTGTTCATCGAAGCCGAGCTTATTGACGCAAACACCAATCAGACCGTGGTCAAAGTGGTGCGCAAGGTGTTCGGCACCCAGCTGTCAAACTCCAGCCAGCAGATCACCACCAATGACTTCAAGGCTGCGGTCGACAAACTTAACGCCGATATCTGGGCTTTCATCCATAGCTGAGCCTCGCTTCAATCGCCAGCACTCGGTGGCGATTGAATTACTCCTCCACGTGAGAACATCTGACATGCAGGCTTATTCATCGCTTCGACAGTCAAGATTAATCCGGCCGTTAAATGAGCACAGCGTTCTAGCGAGCGTACTGGCGCTGAGTGCGTGCGCAACGGTCGATGCCCAGGCGACCGCTTATGTCGGGGTGGAACACCCGGCCTCAACGTTGGCCAGCCAGGTCCAGGTATTACGTGTGGAACGCATACGGGCCAATGTGCGGCTGGGCGAAATCCTGATCGACGCCCGTATCGACACTGCGCCCCCGATTACAGAGGTCGAACAGAAACTTCGTGAACAGGCCACCACGCTTGGCGCAGACGCGGTGGTCGTCGTTTATGACCATATCCAGCCCGTCGCAGCCTACGTGACAGGTCCGTTGTAGAGTCGCGACATCGAAACGATCCGGGGCCGCAAACTCAAAGGCGTTACCATCCGCTACCAGTAAATGAGGTATACAAAATGAAATCAATCCTGTCCTGGCTGACGGTTACGTTGATGGCGTTGGTGCTCAGCGCCTGCTCCGCCGTGGGCCCCAACGAAGGCGGTGCCGGTGAAATGGAGATTCGCTCCGGCAAGATCGAGCAGATATCGCTGACGCAGATGCAGACCAATCACGACAGTGGCGTGGGCGCCGTCCTCGGTGGCCTTGGTGGTTTAGGTGTCGGCAGCCTGATCGGTCGCGGTACCGGGCGCGATGTCGCCATGGTCGCCGGTGCGCTTGCGGGTGCCGTTGGCGGCAATTACGTAGAGAAGAAGAAGTACGACCAGCCGATAGAAGCGCAACAGGTCATCGTCCGGGTACACAGCGGCGTGCTTGTGTCGGTGACTCAGCCGATCAATCCATCCCTGAGTAAAGGCATGAATGTTTATATCCAAGGCTCAGGGAATGAGGCCCGAGTGGTACCACAAGGCAGTTAACGTTTATCTATGTATCCGCCGCTAATTCAACCTTTGTGCTTCTGACAGTATCACTCGAAAGCCACTGTATGAAATATTGGGAGTAGCGAAACGGCAGATGAATGTCACTCTCTCCTTAGTAGGGAGAAGATCTCAGACTGGCGGCGATGGGTCGTTTTCTCTACCCGTCGCGACAGGCAAAACTCGGTAAGCGTCCGCCCAACTCACCTTGCGTAAGTCAGGCCGGTACCCACTGATGCGGTAGCAGTTGGTCGATTTCACTGGCCCGCTGCGTCGGCAGCCGCATCAGTACATCTTTGAGATACGCATACGGATCATGCCCTTTCATCCGTGCTGACTGAATCAAACTCATGATCGCCGCTGCCCGTTTGCCACTGCGCAGCGACCCGGCAAATAACCAGTTGGAGCGGCCGAGGGCCCACGGCCTTATCTGATTTTCGACGGCGTTATTATCTATGGGCACAGCGCCGTCCTCGAGGTATCGAGTCAGTGCCGCCCCGCGCTTGAGGCTGTAATCGAGGGCTTTGGCGATAGCCGATCCTTCGGGCACAAGATCGCGCTGGGCCAACATCCAGGTATGCAGTGCGTCAATAAGGGGCGCCGCTTTCTCCTGGCGTATTCGCCAGCGATCTTCGACAGTCATCTCCCGTGCTTGCCGTTCGACTTCGTACAACCCGCGAATTGAGAGCAGCGCCTGTTCGGCCAGTTGGCTTTTATTCGTCGCGTGCAGATCGAAGAATTTACGGCGGGCGTGGGCCATGCAGCCGATCTCAATAACGCCTTGCTGAAGCTGGCTTTGTATCCGCCAAAATCGTCGCATACCAATTTGCCATTCCACAGGCCAAGGAAGTTGCGTGCATGTTCACCGGCGCGGCTAGGGCTGAAGTCATAAACCACAGCCTTCAGAACCGAGAACGGCGTCGTACAGTAAGCCCAGACATAAGCCCGGTGAGTTTTCTTCTGGCCCGGCGCAAGCATCTGTACCGGCGTTTCGTCGGCATGGACGACTCGTTGGGCCAAAACCGCTTCTCGCAAGGCGTCAACCAAAGGCTGAAGCTGTACACCGGTATGTCCCACCCATTGCGCAAGCGTCGAGCGGGCGATAGCCAGGCCGGCCCTGCCAAAGATTTTCTCCTGCCGGTAAAACGGCAAGTGGTCAGCGAACTTCGCCACCATCACATGAGCCAGCAAGCCCGCTGTCGGGATGCCCTTGTCGATCACCTGGGCCGGTACCGGGGCCTGGATCAGTGTTTCGCACTGACGGCAGGCCCATTTTCCTCGCACATGCTGTTCGACGGTGAACACGCCCGGTGTGTAATCCAGCTTCTCGCTGACGTCTTCACCGATGCGCTGAAGTTGGCAGCCGCAGGCACACTGAGTGTTTTCCGGTTCATGTCGGATCACGGTACGTGGAAACTGCGCTGGCAGCGGCGCGCGCTTGGGTTGCTGGCGCTTTTCTTCTGGCGCCGGAGTTGGCCGTAGAGCCTTCAACTCGGCGTCGATGGCCTCAAGATCGGTATTGAGTAAATCGTCGAGCAAGTTACCTTGCTCGGGACTGATCTGCTCGCTGCGCTTGGCAAACCTGTGCCGCTTGAGCAGCGCTATCTCGTGGGTCAGTTGCTCGATAATGGTTTGATCGCGGTGGATCTTCCTGCCCAGGGTATCGACCCTCGACATCAACTGCGCCGCTAAAGTGCGCAGTTGGTCGGAGGTCATTTGGTCGAGATTGGGCAAGGAAGTCACGCCGTGGATTTTACCAAAGCAGAGCGCTTGCAGCAGTAGGCCAGAAAACTAATTACAGTTTTTAAAGCAGAGTAATGGCGCCACCAGCACCAACACGCTGCCAGGGCAGACCGAGCACCAACGCCCGAAGTTGTTCGGTATCCAGCTCCATCTCGCCGCCATGTCGAATGCCTGGCCAGTGAAATTTGCCCTGATTCAAGCGGCGTGCAGCCAGCCAAACGCCGATTCCGTCATGCACCAGCACTTTCATTCGGTTAGCACGCCGATTGGCGAAGAGATAAGCACAGTGCGGCTTCGCCGCACCGAATACGGCAATCACCCTGGCCAGGGCGGTCTCGGTACCGGCGCGCATGTCCATCGGCTCGGTGGCCAGCCAGATGGGGTTGATGTCCGGCTCGTAACGGTGTGCTTTGGTCACGCCGCTGCGCAGATTATCCGGCACCAGGATCTCCGATACTCCACCCAGAAAAATGAAGCAGCGCACGTGCGAGCCCAGCCAGTCGGGCAGTTGCTGCGACCAGGTGGCCTCGGCAAAGGTGTAGCTGGAAGCGCCGAGGACAGCGACGAAGACCTGCGCCTGGCGGATCTCGCCGGTGTGCCGGTCGATGACTGGTACGGTCTGACCGGCGTAGTCGACGAACAGTTTTTCGCCGGCGCGATGTTCCTGGCGCATGACCACGTCGACCTTGGCGGCCCACAGGCGGTAGTGCTCGCAGTACCAGCTGTATTGGAAGCCTTGCGGATGGCTGAGTCGATATTCCTGCCAGAGCAGGGCCAGCGTTACGCCTGGGCGCCGGAGTTCGGCATGTACCCGGGGCCAGTCAGGCAGCGGACGCTGCTCGCTTGGTACCGGGGAGGTCGGCGGAAATAGGTGGCGGTTCAGTTCGGCGTCGGAAAGATCGATGGGCCAAGCCAGGCCGCTAGCGGCGAAACGGCAGAGATAGTCACCGGCGCTGGAATGTCCAATCCCGAGGCTGCGAGCGATCTTGCGCACGGACAGGCCGGTGTCGAACTTTAGGCGTAGTACCTCTCGGATTTTACGCATGGATAAACGCTCCACGACAACCTCTTTGCTTCGAAAAAAGAGGTCGATGGTAGTGAAAAGTCCTGCGTCGCTTCCTGCCTGAAAGTGCCCGGATGGCCATGGAATCGGTGTCCGGATACTCGTGGAATGAGTGTCCGGATCAGCGTGGAATCACTGTCCGGATGTTCGTGGAATGGGTGTCCGAATGAGCGCGGAATCCGCAACTTCCGCCGCTTGTTGGAAAAACATGAGTTGGCGGGCGGGATTCTGCAGGTCATCAATGGCTACTTGGGTGATCGTGGATTGATGTTGCGCCAAGGCACGGTGGTTGATGCGACGATCATTCACGCGCCGAGCTCGACCAAGAACAAGGACGGCAAACGTGATCCCGAAATGCACCAAACCAAAAAAGGGAATCAGTACTTTTTTGGCATGAAAGCGCACATCGGCGTCGACGCCGAATCGGGCCTGGTGCATAGCCTGGTGGGCACGGCGGCGAATGTAGCGGACGTGACGCAGGTCGATCAGTTACTGCACGGCGAGGAAACTTACGTGTGTGGCGACGCCGGTTACACCGGGGTGGAGAAACGTCCCGAGCATCAGGATCGCCAGATGATCTGGTCGATTGCCGCCCGCCCAAGCAGCTATAAAAAGCACGGAAAAAAGAGTTTGATCGGGCGCATGCGCCGCAAGATCGAATACGCGAAAGCGCAGGTGCGGGCCAAAGTTGAACATCCATTTCGCGTGATCAAGCGCCAGTTTGGCTATACGAAAGTGCGCTTTCGTGGTTTGGCGAAAAACATCGCACAGCAGGCGACATTGTTTGCCTTGTCGAACCTGTGGATGGTTCGAAAACGGTTGATGGGTATGGGCGAGGTGCGCCCGTAATGTGGGCGAATGGCCCTGAAAAAGCACGATTATTGGAAATAATCATGAGTTAAGAGCAAAAAGGTCTGATTTTTCGACCAGCTTGGATTTTTTAACCTCAAGTAGTGAGGGCATCAAAAATCAGTAGGTACTTCAGACCTTCCCTAAACAGCTATCTTAATCGAAATAATCCCACGATCCATTACACGCCAGCTCTCAATTGAATGCAACGCACACAAGTGAAGCCCCTTTTTCTCATACAAGCACAGGAATTTACATGCTTTCATATACCGGAAAAATTCCAGGTTCTGTTACCTCTGGTGCACCTGCCAGCATTGGCTCCTGGTTCTCAGAAACAAAAAATGATTCACGAAACTCATACGTCTCCAGCCAACTGAAATGTGCTCGCAACACCTCGCCCCCCGCTTGGTCACACACTACCGGGGCAAAGAGCGAGGTCTCCTACACACAAAAGTTTTCTTGTCACGGTGGCGTCTTCATATCACAGCCCAACGGAGAATCTGGCATCGTCATGAGCGGGCAAAAAGCGGCTAAAGAATGGGCGAAAAACGTTAACCCCATGACAAGACACATTAACTTACAATCGTGCCACAGTGCCAAAGGAGGACCATTCTCCAACGCCCAGATGCTCTCCAATAGAACAGGCTGCACAGTAACCGGTTACAAAGGGGCAGTGAGTAACGTGTCAGGGGATGCACAGCGCGTTGAACCACAGAGTAAATTGGTAGCCTCGTTCACGGGAAAAGTTAACAACTTAATCGGTACGTTTTTTTCCATCCTTTATAGAAACTGCGCACACTAATCACTGGATTGTCGTGCAGAGGGATCTACCCTCTGGCTGTGCAATAATCGCATGAGCCCGCCCAACTCGTTCAGCGATTATTGAATTACCACTTGGCCAGCAAACGCTCACTGTAAAGTGGCCAACTTCTAATCCCAAAGGGTGCACCCGATTCATCCGTGGGCTCGCTCAATGATCCGCATCGATTCCATCTGGCTCGCCACCGATCCCATGGACATGCGTGCCGGGCACCGAGACACGTCGGCACGAAGGCCGTATTGCCGTGGAAACCAGCGATACGCGATGGTGCTCGGACGGCTTTGAGTTCCCTTGCGAAGACCGCTCCAAACGTAGCGTGACCTTCGCCCTGGATTGCTGTGATCGTGAAGCCATCGGCTGGGTCGCGAGCCCGACCGGGTACAGCGGCGATTATATCCGCGACTTGATGCTGGAAAGTGTGGAAAAGCGCTTCGGTGATCAACTGCATGCAACGCCAGTGCAATGGCTAAGCGATAACGGCTCGGCGTACACCGCCGAACAGGCGCGTCTGTTTGCTCGATAGATCGGCTTGCAGCCGGCGACTACCCCGGTACGCAGCCTTCAGAGCAACGGTATGGCCGAGAGCTTCGTGAAGACGATCAAGCGTGACTACGTCACGCACATGCCCTAGCCGGATCGAGAAACGGCGCTGTGTAGCTTGGCAATTGCTTCGAACATTACAACGAGCAGCATCCGCACAGCGCTTTGAACTATCGATCGCCGAGAGAGTTCAGGCGCTTGGCAGTGGCATCCATTTAACGGGGTATTGGTGTCCGGTTTGATAGGGGCCAGTCCAGCAATGAACCACCGCATCGTCGGCGTAGCGTGCAAATGGACAACCTGGAAACGTCCGTTGCATCCAGGCGTCGAACGCATAGTGCATAAACAGATTCATCAATAAGGGACTGATAACCCCACCTTGGGGTGTACCGCTTTCACGCGGTACCTGAACGCCGTCAGCAGTCTCGAACGGCGCTTTAAGCCACCGTTCGATATACAGCAGAATCCATTCATCCTTTATGTGATGCCTAACCGCTTTGAGCAGCAGCTCATGATCGATATGATCAAAAGCCCCCTTGATATCAAACTCCACCACCCAATTCATATTCCAGCAGCGCCTGCGAGTGATCTCGACGGCCTGTTTGGCTGATTTTCCCGGCCGGTATCCATAGGAATCCGAATGAAAAAGACAGTCCAGACGCGGCTCTATGAGCAGCTTGACGGCGGTCTGAGCCACCCGATCGGCTACTGTTGGAATACCCAGCTTGCGTTTGCCTCCTGATTGCTTCGGAATTTCCACCTGCCGAACCTGTGGCGGAAAATAGGAACCCGATGACATGCGGTTCCAAACCTTGTACAAGTTCCGTTGCAGCTTCTGCTCGAACTGGGCAATAGATTGTTCATCTATCCCAGCGGCTCCTCGATTGGCTTTCACTCGCTGGAAGGCCTCCCAAACTATCAGTTTGGAAATGCTGTACGACTTTGCTGCGCTCATGCCGCTCCTCCCCGCCGAAGCTGGTTGACGACATAAGCGTGCTGGGCAACGCCATCCCTTCGCTCCATTCTCATTACAAGAACTTCATCACTACTACGAATGGCTCCGCCCCTCGACCTTTGCATCGGTATTCTTCCTTGCGGTGGTAACCGCTTGTCATTTCCCTTGGCATCAAAGGCGAGGTTCTCACGTTCCATATCAAAGCCTGTATTGAGCTCATGCCGCCTATACACCGGCTGCCATCTGGACAGTAGACAGGTATCCTCCAGACTGGTCCTGAGGCTACTGGGCGACCTCAGTTTTGACAGCACTTGAATACTTAACGATGCGTCTTCGGACGGTTTGCTTTCGCTCATCTTCTCAATACTTACCTGACGCCGTTATCGGCGCCTTTTCCAACGGTCGCTCACCACCACGCCTTTTGAACGCAGCAGCACCGGGTGGTTTGGAGCCAGCTCCTGCAAGCAGACTCCGGGAGGCCTACTCCCATCTTTGATACAGCATCGCTGGCTCACGCCAGCGTTCGTGACACACCCCAGAGGAGCATCTTCCGCACTTTAATATCCTGCATGCCTTGGCTTCGCATGAAATTGCGTACTTTGGGTAGAATATCGTAACAGTTTTCCTTAGGCCGCGAGATCATTCCCAGAATTTCGCCATCTGCTTTCAGTTCGTCGAGGTAGGAGCGCATCTCCTCCGGCAGAGTGGTAGACTGCGAGCCAGCGAACACGCGGCGTCTCTCGAGCGCGGATACTTGTCCAACGGGTAGGTCCGGAAGGCTTGATGGATTAGCAATCTCACTATTGGGAAGACGAACCGCTGAACGTTGTTCTGTACGTTCCAGAACGGCTTCCTAAGCAGAAGACAAATTATGCCAGCCTGACATTATACCTTTGCGCCTCATCAAGTCATTCATGCTGCTATCCCCCAGAACAAAATTAAGTTTGCTGCGCATCGCTGCCGCTTGCGAGTCCGATAGGGGCTGGATAATGCCTTCCTCGTTTTTCAAAGTATAGGCGGCACTGTCAAAATCGATCAGATTAAATTCCCCAGTTGCGGGGTCGTACATGATATTTCCTGCATTAATGTCATTATGATAAATCCCCTTTTCCTTGAGTTTACTTGTCAGCTCTTCAATTGGGTTAGCACTCGCCATATCCCCTTTTATACGCCTGAACAGATTGATATCATCGATATTATCCAAAGAGACCCCCGCGACCCGACGTAATATGTTCTTCGCCTGATATTGCAACGGGTTCGTCCCCAAGATCGGTTCGCGCGTCACCTCTCCGCTGCCCTCGCCGTAATAGCGATTGAACCCCTCGGCATTATTACGGGCGCTGACCATGCGCGGGCTATTCTCCTCAGCGGAAGGCAGACTAAACACCTTCTCGACCTTGCCATCAGTACGCAGTTTGACTGTCCCAATCGTACCAGCACCTAAAACATCCTCTACGGCAGGGCGAGCAGGAAGACGAGCCGCAGAGTGTTGTGCTGGCGCAGCATAATAATCCACTGCAATTTTATACGGACGTCTGCCGATGGGGGCTTTTCCCGGCCTGACGTAAAAACGGCCATCCATAAATTCAAAGGTGTCCGCCAAATTTATTTCTGACCAGAAAGACTCGCCACCAATAATATAATTTCTCGCACCGTAAGCGATCCCGTTCCCACCACTGATCATCCCATGTACCAGCTCATTCCCCTCATTATCAAGCAGTGCAATACGATAACCTGCCGGTATAGTCTCCAAATCCACGGCACTGGTGAGAATACGCGCTTCCCCCCCCACAAATGCCTTCGGCTTGCTACGAATGGTCAATTTAACCTTCTCATATTCTGCCTGAGTCATCAGGCCGGATTTCTTTTCCAGCTTAAGTACCGACTCCCAAGACTCGCCAGCCCCGTACAGCGCCAGTGGATCTTTTACCGTCTTACTGGCCTGAGCAAACATCGTATGATTATCTTGCGCCACTTTACCGGCCACGCGGGTCACACGAGTCAGAAGATCGGGTTCTCTTAATTCATGAAAATAATTAAAACCAAATGGCAGCCGCTGAGTCGTTTGCATGCGATAAGCAAATTCTTCCAGCACAGTGCCTTCTTGCCAGTTATGCTCGGCCCCTTTGGATATTTTAAATCTCCCCTCCTCTACCCGGCCCAAGACGGTATGCCCCTGGAGTTCAAACTCTTTGGCAACCACATTGGACTCCTTCTCCCGTATGGCTTTAAGCAATTCAAAATTAATGTCATCCATCTCGACCTTGCCGCTCTGTTGTGCTACATGCTCAAAGAACGCCTGATCACTGTCGGGCAGGGTTCCGACGGCACCAGGCCACTCCCCCGCTTCCGTCAGATCCTCTCTGGCCGCGGCGGCGGGATTGGCCTTGCCATAAAGGGGTTGCCCGACGTTGCCGGGGATCGGGGCATGACGCGGATGGCTCACTCCAGGGGGTAACACTGCTGAGTGCCAGCCTTTATTCTTTCCGCCAGCGTTTTGCAGACTCCAAGCGGTCTGGAGGATTTTACTGTCAGACTTTTGCCAAGTTTGCCCCTTATCAAATGATATCTCAAAGAGCTGCCCTTGCCGTCTCCCTTGCAAGGGCATTCCACCCAAGTTAAATGGCCGTGCGCCATCTGGCAACCGGGATGTTTGGTGGGCGAGATCATCGAGCATGACGATATCCTCCCCTCCCCGCAATTCATGGATGGCGCCAGTGCTTTCAACGGGGGCCGCTATCCTGTCCATCAGCATGGCTTCTAATTCCATATTCAGGACATTAAGCCTGGGCCCCCCTTTGTTCATTTCGACCAGCATATAGAGAGTGCGAGCCAGCAGTTCATTGTCATGGGCAAACGGCTTGTATTGCTTCACGGCGAGCAACAGGGCCTCCCCCAAATGCACCTCATTTGATGCATGTCGGGTGGCGATGTCATCCAGTATTCGAGTGAAGCCCGCTTTGCCAATATCAGAGCCCATGCCTGCTGCAGTGCCACTGACTCGCGAGGACGAATGTTCTGCAGGGGAAAATATTGCGGTAAGGTCACGGTGTATCGCTTCTATCGTGTCTATCTGCAGCAACTGGTCGCTGTTTTTCGTCTGACTTAACTTTGTCAGTAGCTTGTTAAGTTTATCGAGTAACGGTTGCGAGAGTCTACCCTTCTCACCCCCTGGCTTTAGAATCCAATAGGCTGCAGTATCGCGCTCTACATTCTTGTAAGGTATGAGAGGCGGTTGCTCCAGATAATTCCTCATCGCGGCATTCGCCTCATCCAGACGGGCCATGTCAGCTTCCAGCCGCGGCAGCAGACGTGCTTCCTCTGTGGCCAACTTCCCCCAGGTGGCAATACGCGACGCACCCGCTTCGTCCAGTTCCAGATTAGTGCGGATCGCTTGCCTGACGGCGGTCTCCCCAACTTCACGCACCAGTTTCTGAGCACTGGGAGTGTTCAGCATGACGCCTGCAACCAAGTTTATTTTCTGAGGATTGGCCAACTTTTGCCAGGCAACCTGCCCCATAGCACGGCTCGTCAATTTATTCGCAGAAACTTTGAGCCCTTTATAAGCACTAACCAGCTGTCTCGCCGTCGGTTTTGCCACCTGCCTACCCAGCACAGCGCCGCCAATACCATTGCCTATACCGGCCAATACACCCGCGGTAATGGCTTCGCTACGGAAATTCGCGGCAGCATCGGCTCTGTCGGCATTTTTCATCTGTTCTAGGGTGGCCATCACATACGCAACATCGAGGCCCAACTGAGTCACCGTCGTCGCCGCTGCTGCCAGTGGGCCTGCCGTGCCCATGCTCCCGATTACCACTATGACTGAGGCATACATAGTCAGGGCTTTGCCGATTTCCAGCCATTGCTCCTTTTCGTATTCATCATGGGTCAATATCAGCGCATCTGCATCCGACTGCATACGTTCCATCAAGCCCGCAAACAGGCGTCCCGCCATGTCCTCCCGAGTCTGGCTGGCGCTAAATGAAAAACGGTTGTTCGCCTCCCTCTGATACCAACTCCTGCCATTCCAAGCACTCACGAAATGGGTTTTAAAAAGGGTATCTGGAGAATCCTTGGCATATTGCGCTGCATGATAGACTGGCATACTCTCGAGCACAAATCGTTTAAAATCATCCGTCTGCGAATAACGGTAAATGACAGGCATAATAGACGCGGTAGCTTTCTGGGTTCTCACATAGAAATATTCCGGCTTATCCACATGCAAGAGTACTCCGTCCCCTCCGCTGCCAGCCGGGATCATAAATGCCCCGTTCAGTTTGACTCCACCAAAAAACACCTCTTGGGCCTGTACCCGTCCTTCGACAAAATCCGTCACGGCTTGATGAAACATAGACTCCTGGCTAGACACCTGTTCATCTGGCATAGCCAGATACTGCACACAACGCAGCTGCATCTTGTTCTGATAAAACGTCGCCATGGCCGTTCTATGACTGGCGTTATCACGGTATGCGGTCACTGCATCAATCAGCTTCTGTTCCAAACCATACTGTTGACGTATCCAGTCGACGATACCTTTGTAGTCATCATAAAAAAATTGAAAGTAATCCTTCTTGAGCCTCGTACTCTTCGCCGATTTAAATTTATAGAGGAATTCCCCGGTAATCACCTCCCTAAAGGGAAACCAATGGGTATCTGTGTCGCTATCATCTCTGTCTGGCGTTCCCCTAGTGCTGAATCTTAATGGGATCAGAGTGTCTGGCGTTAAGCCCCTGAAGCGTCGCGCATCCACTGATTTCCACTCGCAGCCATTGAAGCGTCCATTAGGATCACACCATTTTGGATCTTGATTATATTGCGCGATAGCGGCCTTGATCTGATCATCAATAAACTGCTCCATGTCCATGATAGGGGCATTCAGTGCCTCAACAGATTTAAGCGCGTTCACCGCATCGGTTGTCTGCTTCACCTCCTCTTGCTGTTCAGTCACGTCCTCCTGCTGAGGCGTTAACGGCTGCGGAACCGAGCGGTCAGATAAAAATGCACGTTTCATATCATCTACTAGGGGCCACGAGGGGTCTCTGCGCAAACTCTTCCATAAACGATCGAGCAGATTGCGGTATTTACCAGCTCTTCTAAGGCTATATCGCTGCGGGAGGACAGAAAGGTATTCAATGACTTTGTACTTTAATACCGCTCCTGCCAAAAAAAGGTCACCGCTGTCTATTAGAGAACGCACCTCTTGGGAATTATTCGCCCTTTCCAGTATATTCGTGAGGATCGCGTCATCTGACAACTCTTCACTGGCAATCAGTTTTTTAATATTACGATTAATATATGCAATGTCGGAGGCGGTTATGGCTCTTTTCTTTACGGCTGCGGCCTGAACGGTCGTTATATCAGATGGCACCTCTACGTCATCCACATCATCATTGGATGGAGCGGGAGGCTCCGCCCGGATGCTATCCTCAAGGATTTCTTGACTTGATGGTTTCATGCCCAAGTCCTTATGTACATCAGGACTTGGTGTTTCCGTGCCCAAGTCCTTATGTACAGAATGACGATGTTCGTATGAATCATCAGGTAAATCAGGTTCAATCGACCTCTTATTCCTGCCTGCACGGGGTTGTCTGGATGTCTGGTCATTCTCATCAGAGAACGCCTCAACCTCTGTTTGTGGCCGTAACGGCATGGCGTCGCTCTCCGGCTTCGCCTCTCTCTCATTTTCCGCAGCATTTCCCGATACAGGGCTATCTTCTTCGGCCTTCATCTGGTCCCGCTGCGCTAGGGCAGTACCAACAGGTTCGTTAACGAACGCGTTATCTGGAATAGCGTTGTTCTCACTTTTCCCTGTTCCCCAAGCTATGCGCGACCCTTTAAAAGCTGCCGCAGCGGTGGTATCAATCACTGTATCAAGCAGCATCTCCCCCGCAGATTGCATTTTTATTTTTCCACTTTTCCCCCCTTCCGTCAGACGTTGATAAACCGCACTGAATGTGTTCTCTCTGTTCCCGACATGTACATTATATAAGGCCGCACCTGCGGTTACTACGGCACCGGCCCCAAGTTTTATCATGCCAGGCACAGGCGCCGTCAGTATATTAAAGCCAAGTTGCTTGAGTTTTTTCTCCAGCAAGCCATAAATCGCCTTATAAGGCTTGTCGTGACCTGGCATGGTATAATTATTAACCTTATTAACATTATACGGTACTTTTATCGAAGCCTTCAGGACCTTAAAGGGTATCCGGAAGAGACTTGACACGCTGAACGATACCGCATCCAGGCCCTGCTCGAAAGACAGCTCAATAATAATACGAGCTATCCCTCGTGAGACCCTCTTTTGCCCCCACTTCACAATATACTCAACAAGACCCTTTTCTAATGCGGTATATTGTTCCGGGCTCATTGGTAATCTCAGTTCATCATTACGGGCATTTTCAAGCTCACCGGCAAGTCGGGTGGCGAATAGATACCCCTCAGGGTCTCCGGTTGAAAGAACCCCTTCCAACAATCCCTGTTTTTTCAGAGAGGAAAATACCCTTTCGGCATCAGGCGGCTGATCATTATGCTGGTTCTGTTCTTTCGCAAGATTCGCCCAATGTTTGGCAAGGCGTGAGCCCCGGGAATGTTCATCCAGCGGCCTTTCGGTAAGCCGTGCTGACTTTGCAGACAGGCCTTCCTTAACCTTTGTCGCCCGTAATTGCGCATAGTCGGCCTGTTTTTCAGCTTCAGCAAAATGGCGTATGGCGGCTGCCTGACAGGCGTTTTCTAGGGCTGCAAGGCTCGCGGTGAGGTCCTTGGCCACATCCGGCAACAGCTCATCCACCGCCCGCAGGGAAGGGTCCAGCCCAGAGCGCTGAATAATCATTTTCAGGACAGCATAACGCTGTTGCTTGAGCAGACTCTGCATACTCTCCGCTTTTTCCCTTAAGCGGCCAATCAGTGCACGAGCATTGTCAATATCACCGTCCAGGAGCTTATTCAGTACCGCCAGCTTTTCTGCCTGCTGGTTTTCAGGTTTTGTCTGTTCAATGCTGTCATTTACCCATTGTCTGACCTGCGCAACCAGGTCATCTTCGCCCGGATGGCTGACCGAAGTATCCTGGCCCTCCTGTTGCCCCCCCTTGTCATACGTCACGGCGTCGGATGAAAACATCTCTTCAATTTTTTTCAACTCCTTCACTTTTGACAATATCGCACCGCTGGCGTACTGAATTTTGATCGCCGTCTGTTGCCACTGCCATAAAATGCTTCTGATGGCGGAATCGGCAACGACACGTTCGGTATTTTTTGATGGCGTTTTGGTGAGGTCACCATGCCGGATGATTCGGCCAAGCTGGTGCAGTTTCCCTTCCCCTCCCGCTAACGCAATTTGTGCTTGTGATTTTTTCTTGCCAACACCCGCCATGAATCGCTGTGGGAGGGAACCTGAGCGCGACAATGGCGCGACCGCCTTATCATTATTCACATACGGCATGATCGGAGACGAGGTGCTCTGGCTCGCGTTACCCGACGCTTTTTTCAATTCACCGGACAGTGACTGGAGATATGTGGCAACACTACTAAAGAAAGCCTGAGAAGCAGAATAGCCCGGCAACGCACGGGCTTTTTCATTGGCTTTTTCCGCTTCGTGCCGCGTGGTCTCGATCATCGTACTGATGGCGGCCGCCTTATCGGTCTCCCATCCCGCTGCCCGGGCCTGCATAAGGGAAGTCCAGGCGGTATCACCGGAAACCTCTGACGTCATCCGTTTCAGAGCCTGTATCACCGAACTTTCATCACTGGAAGAGAACGCACTGGCAAGCTCAGTGACGAGTAGTTCGCCCCGTTTTTTCGGCGTGCTGTGGTCATCAATAGCACACAGGGTATGGACAACACGGATCAGCGTCTGCAGGGTTGACTCCAGCCGTCTGGCCAGCGACTGGGCCGTACGCCGACTCCCCAGTTCAACCTCCTCTGCTTCCCCACTGCTTCTGCCAGGCAGCTCATCCTTGACCCAGCTCTTTATGACGTCATCTGAAAGTTTGCCCGTGAGACGCTCTATTTTGACTATCTGGTCCAGCAGCCACAGGGAACCCAGCGGCCCTCCAACGGTTGCATGGAGGGAAATTCGGGATTTGGCCATGGCCACTGCTTCACGCAGCTGCGTCACTAACCTTGAGTCAACCTCAGGCACCTGACTGTTATACCCCTTGCGCCTGAATTCCTGGGCTTCCTGCAGGCGCGTCGCACGAAGAGAAGAGAATAAACTGTCATTGTCGCTCCCGGCCGATAGTCCTTCCCTCTCATCAGGTGGTGAGCTACCAGCACCTCCCTGGCTGCCCAATTGAAGCACTGGAGCATCGTTATCTATATCGGTTTCTTTCAGGCCTACAAGATTGAACGCCTCTGGATCCAAGCCTGCCGAGTGAAAATTTACAAACTCTTCTTCCGACAGATCTTCAAGGTTCACTTCAGAGACTGTCGCCGGCTCAACTCGGTTTGTGCGAGGCGGCAGGGAGGGGCTACCTCCCACCATTCGATAGGAAGCCCCAGCGACCTCCCCGACTGATTCGTCCTCAGGGTCAACAGTCTCTTCCCACGCCCGTCTTACTTTGGGAGCATCTTTCTCTGGGTGGTAATCAGGCATGTCACATTACTCCTGAAGTGAATAATCCGGGCAAACAATTTTCGGACGTGCAAATCACTTATTTCTTATATATCCCGCGATTAGAGAGAGTGACAAGATCCGGGCCGGCAATGATCGGAGCCAAACATGCAACAATGTCGGCATTATTGATATAAGCATCCAACCTTTCACTGAGGTCGTTATGAAAGAGTTTGATAGCGCTCTGACAATCAGCATCTTCATCGGAGCTATTCATTCCCAGCCCCATTGCGAATTTTTCTTTATCCTCTATATGCTCAACCGACAACCCGTCTACAACCGTTCGCTGCAACTCAATCGACCGTTCAAGATACTCAAGCTTTCTATAGTAATGAGAAGATAGCTCTTTAGGTTCAAAGGCAGCATTATACCAATAGTCTTCTGTATCCAATTCCTGATGCGATACTTCGTGAATAAGTGCATGCGCGCGCACATATGTGGCGGCTTCAAAAAAACCGAGACCCAGGTTCAACCGTCGACCAAGGTCATTTGGATGTATTGAAGCAATGTGGTCCATGCTATCGGCAAGAGATATCTGGTTGCGACGCCCTCCCCCGAAATCGATCAGCGCGTCCCTTAAGATCGAATAATTTTCCTCTAATAGCTTGGCCATTCCAGAAAAATCCAAAATATCATCAAGCCCTTCTTCCTCGACAGCAAACACCTTACTCAGGTGTTGTTCCACACGCCCACCTGGCTCAGCTGTCCTGAGTTGAAAAATTGCTATATTCAAGATATCTATTGCATAGCTCAAGGCCTCCAGAAAATCCTCCCTGTACTCGCTATCAAATTCATCCAGGCCTCTGGCCAAAATATCACCGCCGATATCTGTTTTTAGCTTTTCTTCGTACTTATCACCTGCGCCCCGATACTCTGGAGCCATGTTTAATGCCGAGGCATCCTTTTTTCGATATGTCAGCAATGACCTCAACGCACTGGACAACGTGGCAGTGGCCGCCTCACTGACCTCCACTGGAGCATCATCGCTGCTTTCAGTGCGAACTTGAGGGCATTGAGAAGATAAGCGTCCCTGCCGCGCGGTACGGACACCTTTTTTGATAGACGTATAACTTGGCATCACATCCACCCTGTCGATTCTGGACACTCAATCCGGCGATCGTCGCCTGCCTCCAGTCTCGCCATCCGCAATCGTTAACGAGGCTTTTGCTCAAGATCAATCTCGGCACTATCAACCGCTGCGATGACATCAAGCTTGTTGGTCAAGGACACAGGAACAGTCACTGCATAATTAAGCAGTAACCGCGGTCTGTTGCCCAGGGACTGCCAAAAGCTCCCCAAGCTGAACAAACCCTCATCCTTGGGGGGGATGACCCGGGTATAGGCACCGGGAATGCTGGGGAGTTGTCGGTTATTGATTAATGCGTTCAACACCTGATTCATCACCAGCATGGCCTGGTTATCCGGCGCACCACTGGGACTGTCATTACTGACTGCCTGACTGCTGTCCCAATAGGTGATTAGATAGTTGCAACATACGTTCACCTTGGCCGGTTGCAACACACCGGCTATGTAAGCTCTTGATTCGCCCATTTTCAGCTCTAGATCTTCATAGATGTCATAAAGAAATACACTGACTACCGGCTCGGGAGGCAAGTTTTCCGGATCCGGCAAGTCAAAACGAACCGTAACGTCGGAGTATAGATAGCCGGTTAATGCCGTCTGCAACGCCTTATTGACCTCAATCACAATCATGTTTGAATCAGTCTGTGCAGGCATGGATCAATCTCCTGTCTAGGGTGCCAGACGGCCGATTTTGGCCAGTTCTCGTTTCATCGCCCGCTCGATGTGCTGATTGCCAACGCACGGAGTATGCTCATCGGTTGCCAGCCAGGTCGCCAGTAATGCGATGTTCCGGATATTGGCCCCGGTCAACTCAGTTCGCATCGCCAGTTGCTTGAGGTCGACTTCCTCGCCAAGGCTGATTTTTCCTGGCCAGATGTTTCGCCACATCCGCTCACGCTGTGAAACATCGGGGAAAGCGAAGCGGGTGATGAAGGTAAAACGCCGGCTAAAGGCGTCGTCCAGATGACTGCGATTGTTCGTGGCGAGGATCACCAAGCCCGGGTAACTTTCCAAGCGCTGCAGCAGATAAGACACCTCAATATTGGCGTGACGGTCCTTGGCATCCTTGACGGCGCTGCGTTTGCCGAACAAGGCGTCCGCCTCATCAAAAAACAGTACCCCAGCATCCGCTTCAGCCCGATCGAATATGAGCGAGAGGTTCTTTTCGGTTTCCCCGATGTACTTACTTACTACCGTGGCGAGGTCGATCTGGATCAAATCAACCCCCAATTGCCCGGCAATCACCTCGGCCGCCATGGTTTTACCGGTGCCGGAATCGCCATAAAATAGCGCGCTGATCCCTGTTCCATAGCCAACCTTGGCACCAAAGCCCTGTTCCAGCACCTGACTGCGGTGCCTGGTGGCGATCAGAATTTCGGTCAACTGCTGGTGTAATTCTTCTCCCACGATGAGATCATCAAAGGTACGTTTGGGCTCACTACGACGCGCCAGTTTGCCAAAGTTTTGTTGCGAGCGCAGACGAAAGGCCTTTCGCAGGTCAACTTCAGAGAGTGGCGAATCCGGATCGCGCAGCATTCGGTAATGTTCTGCTTCCTTGAGCATCTGTGGCAGGGTGTGCGGCGTGAAATGCTGCCGCTCACAGAACGTCATCACATCAAAACCAGTGACCGTGAGCGGATCCAGATAACCGCGTAACAGGGCTTCTTTTTCTGCCAGTTCTAACTCAGGCATGTCCACCACGACTTGCTGTACAAGGGGCAGCCAGATCATGGGGCCATGCACGTCGCACAAACAGACGACCAGCAGGCCTGGTTGATTCAGCAGTTGCGCAAACGCCGCCAGTAAACCTTTACGTTCTTCGGTCAAACAATCGAGTGAGCGCACCACCAGGCAGGCAGCGTGCATACGGACTTCACGCAACACTTGCGTGAGGAGGTATTGCGCATCCTGGTCATTGTCCGGCAAGCGCGCCATATCAAGTTGTAATGTGTCACGGCCCACGGCCAGAGCTGCAGCGGTAACGGCCATCGCGCATCCAGTATCCGTGGCGCCACGCACCATCAACACGGACTGAACCTCATCACTGCCGGAAAACGCCTGAGCTTGCAGAGCAAGCATAATGGCTGGCGGGGCATTCCGGATGTAGGAGGTTTCCGGAGATAGCCACTCGGTACAGTTCATTAATAACGCTGGCAGATGCCGCTGCCCGGTCAAGTAGTGATACACGCCAATATCAGTTTCAAACAAGGATTGATTCCAGCCCTCTCCTTGCTGCTCGCCTTTTTTTCCGAGTCGAAGCAACTGGAAACTCAACAACGGTGACTGCGGTAAAAAACTCGCCTCTTGGACTATCTTCTCAAACGGAGAGGAACAAAATAAGGTTAACGCCAACTCAAAACTTAACCACTTTTTTTGCGGTGTTCCGTGCAGGGCTGCGAACAAAATAAAATAGCGACTATCAAAATACGGCAACAATCCCAGCAACAGCACATCTTTTTCGAATTCGGTTAAATCAAATCGCGTCACTAGCTTATCCAGCAAATAGCATTGGTCACTTTTAACATTAGCCGTTGATGCACCGTCCTCCCAGGGTTTGCACGATGTGCACCAATGCGGAACTCCCCGAGGAGCGATTATTCTCGCTTCGAGTTCTTCAGCTGTAAGAATAAACGCGTCCAAGGCAGGATTGATCTGTTGTTGCAACACCTGCCCAGCCCGCGACTGCACCAATAGATCAATGCGTTCCAGCTGCCGAAGAAGCTGATTGATATGGGGATCAGCCCAGAACTGCGAGGTTTCTTCGAGTGACTCAGTTAACTGATTCATCAGAAATATTATCCTTATAGCAATAAGTGATTAATATAAGCCGACCCAACTAACCACAACCCCGCACACCTATGTAGCAACATGCTTCGAGCGAAGCCTACTTTCAGTTTAGTGGGTATTTAACCGCTACCCATGGCACTTTTTCATTACTCGACAGGCGGCGCACTCCAATGAATGATCAGCGGTTTTATCAACCAGGGCAGCATCAACATTCCTGTCGGCCATGGCCAATCGGTTAGCAGTACGTCATACACTTGCGGCTCAATGTACAAGGTAAAATCTCCATGACTGGGTACCAACCATGCCGGGCGCTGTAAATACAATTGGCGAATATCCGATATCCCGAAATGTTTCCAGGCTGGCAAGCGTTCAGGCAACTTCAATAACCAGTGCTGCATCACTTCAAGGGCATGAGCATCCGGCTGAGTCCATTCCAGCGGCGCGTCCAGTGGCAAACCACAAAGCAGTTTATTCAGGGGCATGCGCCATTCGGCATATTTACCATCACCCCAGATCAATTCATCCAGCCAGCAGACTGCATCGATTTGAGCTTGGGAATGAATAAATTTCGACTTCTCCATCAAGCCCAACTGTTCGAACAATCCTGGCAATAGCGGCCAAAGCAGCGTGATACCACCGTTGTTGACGCTGATGGGTTTTGATTCAACAATACCGATATGGTTGATACTGCGGTTACCGTTACTGCTGCCGGTATCACGCGTGTGCCCCATGGACGGCACAACACTACTAACGCTCAGATCGAGCCGAGACTGTAACCGTTGGTACGCGCTCGCAGTCAAATGGAGCTCAAGAACTCTTCGCACGGCTGATTGCTGCCACAGCTTCTGCAATCGGGTCGTTAGCGCCACAGATGCTGAGTCATAGTCACTGAACAGCATCACCAGCAGTAGTTCATTGCCATCCAGTACACAAACCGGCTCATCCTGTTGCAACATTGGCATGGCACATTGCGGGCGAAGTTGAAAGTAACGCAACGCACAGAGTTGCAACGCCCCCTGCGTCACGGGCTCGGTGATGCTCTGTAAATTTGCCAGATAGAGGCATAAGCGAGTCAGGGTTGTCGGTTGCAGCGATCGGTACAAACGCAAACGGTTACTCAGGTACAGGCAATGGTTGGCCAGGTCTGGTAAAAAGCGTTCTGGCTCTGTCGCCAACTCTGCGATCAGCGAGGTATCCAATGAGTTCGGGGTTGGTAGAGGCTCAGACGCTGGCCAGTACCCGTGACGCAAATAGTGGCTGAGCTGCTTCTGAAAATCAGGTTGATTCGCTTGCTCAGTGTTCTGCGTTACAAGATCTGGTTTCTCCCGCGCTTGAACTGTTGTATTTTCATCGAAAGACGTAGTACTTAACTTGAGGGACTGGCCATAACTGAGCAGCCGTTGCAGTAACAGCTGCTCCAAGCGCTGGCAGAAAGCGTTTTCGAAGCCAATCTGCGGCAACTCACCCAAGTCCAAAATTAACGGCGCCGTTATTAGTAAGTCAGCACACTCTTGGTGCGCCTGTTCCAGCACCGCAGAGATTAACGTGCGCAATTTCCGATGAAACAATCGACTGCACTCTTCTGTCAAACGTTGACCGTCGTGCGGGGCCGTCGTTAGGGAAATTGCTACACGTCCCAATCGAAACTCTGTTTTTGAATGGAGAGCAAGCATTATGACTCCCTTGAAACCAATCAAAACACAACCAAAACAAACCAATAGCCTTTCGAAGGAACGATCAAAGCTAAAGCTTATAAAAATCAAGCTTCCGCAATTTTAATAATGTAAGCCAAAATGTAATACGCCGGTAATTTTGTTATGTTATGACTATGTTGCCCCTGTGTCGCGCCCCCAGAATGTGTATGCGGTGCACCTTCCCCCTTCGTCTCGGTGTAAGGCGAACCAGCTCCATAACCATTTGGTCTCCCTGTCCACGCCAAGCTGTTTGACACATAGCCAGAATTAGAAACTCCGTATTTACAAACGGATGCTAAGTTAGCGTCAACATCGTGCCCCAAAAGGAGCCCATTTATATGATTATGTGCAGGCATCTGGGATTGGTTTAATGAAGTACCTTGAATACTAACGGTTATAGATCCGGCGGTTACGCTGTTAGTATCAACACTGTACTCTTTGTTGGCCCCTGTCCCTGTGAGCGCATTACCACCTCGTGTATTAATTTCAGCACCGCTGCCACCAATAACAAAGCGATTTCTTAAATCGGGTCGACTATTTTCTCCATCACATAACGCCCAGCCTTGTGGAATAGTTGAGCCGGAGAACATCAAGATAATACCGACGGGAAGAACTCTAGAGAAGTCAACAGAAACCCCGCTGTCATCGACCTTGATGCCTCCGCCACTCTGAGGCAATACCGCCAGCCTAGACTCATTATCCAACTGCAAACCCGCTCCAGTCCCCCCTGGCTGATCGGGGTTTAACCCCACGGCATTACGACCACAATCGGCCACATCAATCAAGTTGGCGAAATCGGTTTGTAAGGGGATTCTCTGAGCACTGAATTTCTCCTTCAACTCGGCAGTAGGCGGGCCGACAAAGTTGGCGGCATTGGGTGTGGCGCCGCCCTCAGCCATGAGGGCGGTATCAATTGTTTTACCGGCTTTTTTTAACCGGGTAGTACCGGCCCTGCCACCAGTTCGCGTGCTGGTAGCCAGAGCATTTGGCGTGTTTTTCGCAAGCGTTGCGGCCTCCGCTCCAGCATCGGGTAGTGTCTTCTTGGTCGCTTTTTTACCGACAGTTTCCACTGTTTTCTTGGTCATGATCAACTCCTCGCTAGCAGACTTATACTTCTACGCCGACAGCACGCTTAAAGCGGACAAACATGTCCTTACCTATGCTGCGGCGACTCACCCTTCGACCATACTTCACTCTAAATCCGGAGCATTCGGTGGGACATAGAACAACTCATCCTCCACAATGACCTCGCTCTTCCACAGATCTCCATTCTCACCCACTACCTGGATCCGCTGTTCATCCGTGGCAATGTACATTGCCCCGATGCCGGTCAACGAAGAAGGTATGCAACCCAAGGTCAGCATGCGCATTAAACTGTAAGAAGCATCCCCCAAAGGGGCACCACTGTTTTGCCAAGTGTTATACGTGTAAGCAAAGTTATTGAACTGATCATTCGGCAGCCAATGCATCATCATCGATATATAGGACGGGAACTCCTCTAAAATGGTATCCCTCATCCAGTCATTGGTTGCGTAAACATCGCTGGTAAAATGATTCAACTGATCCCTATCGAATACCACGCTCACGATAAAAGAGAATCGGTCGCGGGTAGCGTGACTTTCACTATCGAAATACCAGAAATAACCTTGAGTCTGATCTGTTGCCGGGAACTCTCCACCGCTTAATTTTTCCACTACCAAAGTACTAGCAATATTGTCCGCCTCCACGACCTTCACCCTGAGTTCTGTTGCTGCACGGGGTGAGTCCGTTAGAAGATCGGGAGCAATATGATATTTAATCGTCAGTTCATCGTCCAACTGTACCATGGCCGGATACGGACTCTGAGGCGATGATGTCAGGCGCCTCTGACTTTGCGGCAAATTACGTTGATTGTCGTCGTAAACCAAGGGATAATTCATGTCTTCCAACCATACCGGACAATTTTGCCATTGAACTGTATTGGCTTGATCCAGAATTTCCGTCAGGTTGCGCTGCAGTTCTGCACTTGAGGTAATGCTTAACGAAAAACTATGCTCATCAACGTTGATGCGCACAATCATTAATGCTTGAATAGTCTGCGAAACTTCATTTTTGGTCAATATCAAATCCACCAGCTGACCAACTCTCAACGGTGCCACACTGGCTTGGGGCATCACCACCGTTAAGTAAAGCTCATCGGCCTCCAATTCTTCGGGCGTCTGCAGGGTATTGTAGTAAGGATCCGGATACACCGGCAGAAGCGCTCGATGCTCGACAACATAAAATGGCAGCTTATCCAGGGGGGCATTTTCATTAAAGATTTCCGCTCCACCGATGCCGAGGCGGGCGGCAATACGTTGTTGCAGTGCCGACACTTTATCAATTCGAATATTGGCCCGTTGGTACGTCAGGCCGGTAATCTTCGAAAGATAGCCCTGTTGCGAGCTCATAAAGTTCAATGGGGCTATGGTGAAGGTTCTGGGAGCTACTTTGGCATTAAAATAACTTAGCAAGTAGTCAATATATGACAATTCCTTATCGACATCCTTACTGCACGCCTGCAAGTATTCTTTGATCGCCGGCGAATACTCGCGAAAAATCACATCACTGATACTGGGTTCAGTAAATGGCCACTGCTCACCCCATACAACATCATTAATAGCACGATCGAAGGCTAACAGATTGGGTAGCAATGCCAGCTGTTTACAGCCATTGGCGAGCAGCTGTTCAAAAGGCAAAATAAACTGATGAAATTGTGTTTGAGCAGGTGTTGCAGGCAACTGCTGCAGCCCATAGCATGGTGGCAATTTATCGGTTACCGGGTGATAGGCAGCCGGGTTACGCCAACGACCATACGGCAGCGTGACCGGCGGGTTGTACACTTTTGGAGCCACAGTCAAGTGATGTTCAATTTCCTCGACCGTAGCAGTGCAGTCGATACCATGGGCAATCAATCGCACCATGGGGTCGCTGCTGGCCAACTCCGCAATAGGATCGACACCCCACAGACGAGGGTAACCGCCGGGGGCATCGGCGGTCCACTCCCACGGATTCACAGGCGTACTCTGCTCTGTGCCTAAAAACTGAATACTTTTGACTCCATCAATGGCTAACAACGCATTAACCAGCCGGGCCAGATTGACGGTGGCAGGGTTCGCATAATCGAGTGCGGGGGGCAATTGTGGAATCCAGCCATTTAGTAAATAAGGGCCTTGATAGATCTCCTCATTGCTCAAGCCCTGATCCTGTAATTGTTGAGTGGCGCAATGGATGACCGGCGGAGTAATATACTGTTCGGTTACCGTATAAATATCTGCCAAAATCGCAGCAATGGAGGTGCTGGCATCCACATTATCCTGCAACTGAATGACCATCTTCACCATCACATCTTTAGGCACCAACCAGATAATACGGCTGACCGCTTCACCCAGATTGCGATGATTACGCAAATAGGCATCCAATACCGCCTGCGCCGCCTGCTTATTCGCCTCGGTTTCGCGCGATGGTTGCAAATAAAGATAACAGTTCCCAAGCAGGCTTATTTCAATTGAATCATCATCGTCTGGATAAGTAAAACTGTATACCCGCTTATCCGTATTATACCAATAGTGATACCGTGTTGCTTCAGGCTCGCGAACCACAGATACATTATCAAAACAGAAAAATTTGCCCGTTCCATCAGTCCAGGTCAGATCCAGCAAGGCGCGGCGATAGTCATCTATGGAAATAGGCCCGCAGGTCAATGCGCGCTGCGGACCAAATGAGGCGGGAAAAATCCCCCCCCCTATCTGATCTTGAGGAGCTGGGGTCAACAGATCTGTTAATGGTAGCGAAGTGCGGTAAGCCACGTCAGAGGCGTTGTAGCAAAGGGCCTGCAGCAACGTAATGCCTGGATCGTGCTCGTCGGTATTGCTCCAGCTTTTGCTGGCGTACACATCAATTGCGCGCATTGCCTGTAACAGCAATGACTCAAACTCAATGTAATTTTTGACGATTGGAAAAAGAGCATCATTATTACTCATGACCTGACCTCCCCTGCAACCTCTATAGGCCAGATAAGAATTAGCGCCTCATCATCTGCGCCTTGAATCGATATCCGATCACCATCCAGCGTCAGGCTAACAACATAATCAACGTAGGCTTGTTGCTGTACTTGAGCCACAACATCGTAATAGTCCAGCCTGCTTGCTAGTTTCACACTGTCCGCCGCCCCCCCCACCCAAGGCATATAGTGCTGTTCCAACGCGAGGCGCAACTCTCGATAGCCGTAGTCTGGATTCATCCAGGCATGAAAGCTAACTTCATAAACAATTCGGACATCTACGTATTTTGGGTTTTCGACGACGATGCTTTGCCAAGGCGAAGCAAGGCGCTCCAGATAATTTGCCATGTCATCCAATCGAGCTTGATTTAACTGAGGGCGTAGCACATCGGCGTTATCTTTCTCCGCATTCAACGGTATTACAATCAAGTGTTGCTCCCGCTGCGCAGGCACCATGGTTTGCATTATGCTGGCAGGGATTGCCACGTCGAATATCGCCTTGAATCTAGTCTTGAGCATTGCCACCATGTCCTGCCAAGTAAGCGCTCTGTTTCGGTGGACAAGCCGTTGCGCTGACCGCTCAAAAAAGGCTTCGGTGGTTTCTTGTGGCCGCCCGCCCCAAGAGGCCCAGGGCTGTAGAGTGTTGGACAGACCGGAAATACTGGATATAGGCTGACTGATGCTGTTGGCTGGTAACGGTTGAGACAACGTAGCAACATCCAGCAGCGCCGGATTTTGCTGGGTGGCGGTCATGCCATTGGTCACCAGTCCCACAACAAACGGATAGTCCGACACGCCCGATGGTGATACTCCTGAATCTTCCATGAGCGCACGCAACCAATAACGCCCGGACGGCATACTCGGAACACTCGCGCTGGCATCGGTCGGTAGAATCGCCGACCATAAGCCGCTGCGAAACAATCCCGCGGTCTCATCTACAACAGTGGCATCCAGTAATGCCCAATGATTATTCGCATTTAGATACTGCCAAACGATGGTTGACTCTTTAGCTCCTTGCAATTGCCAGTAGATCGATAATGTCTGCATGGGGTGGAGCGCGGCAAACCCCAAATATAGCTGCGCCTCTGCGACGGGCTGCGAAGCCATACTGTAACCGAAAGGTGTTAACAGGTACTGCTGCGGATCTTCCACCAGTATGGTGTCAATTTCCAACTGAGTGATAGTCGGTAATGCACTCTGATTTTTCTGATCATCACAAGCCAGTCTGAGAACAGGTGACTCAAAGGTTAGCCCATCCAAATCCACGGGGGCGCTGATCGATCCGAGATCATCTGAAGCCAATGAAAACACAAGCTGCTCATTGGTTGAGTCGATCTCATCAAGTTGTAATAACAACCAATGGTCGCCGCTACTCACTTGAGCCACTATCTCTTGGGCATTGGTAATCGCCTCGGAAAACGTCACATAAAAACGTTCAGCAACCGGATCTTCAAGCAGTGATGAGATCACGATACGCCCAGTCAGAATATCTTGATCCTGGCCACTCTCGCTAAATAGCCTTAGCCCCTCTATCGGCCAAGGTTGTTTTGGCTTTTCGTAAGCAATAAATGACTTGGCATTCCCATCCGCTTTCGGCCGCCAGCACCAACGCAAGTCAGTCCACTGAGCTTGATTGGCCAGTAGATCGTTATCGAGCGCATATTGTATTTTTACACCCTGTCTATCCTGCCCGGCGGGGAAAAGCGTTCCTACGGGTATCAAAAGCTCAGTCAGTTTGGTTGATAACAGAAATGACAGAGCAACTCTGGCGGGCTCGGCAGGTCGTTCACTCAACCCCAGTAGCTGCCGGTAATAAAGTTCGCGGTGAGCAAAAGGTAAGTAATTTAACAATGCACGTGGCGTTTCCAACACTTCCAAAAATGCCAGGAGTAGTGCTTCCTGCGGCCACAACGTACCGCCAGCCAATGCTTTGTTCCGATAGATTTCAGCCAGCTTCGCAGGGTTGTCCCCCCCTGTGAAGAAGATACTCTCCCATGTCAACGACGCGCCACTAGAAACTAGAGCAAGGTCAGACAGATAAGGAATATATTGAGTATACTGCTCGATAAACTCCAAATTTGACTGGATCGTCCGGTTGTCCAACTCAAATCCTTTGGCAGCCACCAGACCCGACAAGAGACTCTCTAATGCGGATGTATTGGTCATTGTAATCCACCCTATATCAATAGGTCGCTGACTCACTCGCCCCTTCTCTCATTACATGGAGCGCCTGCACTTGACTTCACAAAAAGTCTTTTAAATCAACACCTGCAAAGCTCATCGCAAACGTCTGATTCACCAGGTTGAAATTCAATCGGCCTGGAGTGGCTACCCAACAGCCGTTCGCTCACCACATCAAGGACTGCCTGCTGTGGCGAAATCTTGCGCCGTACCAAACTCTCCTTTTCCTTGGCTCGGAGCTGTTGAGTCAACTGTTAATGGTGGACCAGGTAACGAAGCTGGGGAGTCAGGTGTAAAAAGAGCATCGAACTTTGAGCCCTTCGTTATCAACGCTGCACCATTGGTACAGTTCGAAGCTTGCTGGTCGCTATTTAACCTGCTGATGCTTACTGTACCGGTGCCCATCGTTGTATAAATCGAGGTAGTATACGTGGCCTTAAGCTCAACCTTTTCCTCATCACCGACGATGCACACTTTCTTATTGGCGACAGTCATGCCTCCACTTCCTGAAATAACAGCCGGCTCTATGATCGTGACTTGACGATCGCCAAACATAGATTCAAATGTTAGCTCATCGCCATTAACTACAATGGGTGACATCATACAAATAAACTCCTGCCATTACCGATATCCAACTGAGTGGTGAGTTTTTGCGATACATCGCTGCCTCGCAAGCGATAAACCACCAGCACGAGCAATGTGCTGAGGGCATTGGGAGAGTGATCAATAGTAATTGACGTCACCTCAGCTCGGGGTTCACAGATGAGAACACTATCATAAATCTGTGACTCTATTTCTGTTGTCAGTCCCGCATTAATATTAGCGAACATGAATTTATTCAAGTCACATCCGTAGTCCTGCCGCATAATGCGCTCCCCCGGCAGCGTGCTGAATAGAATAATTAAACTCTGCCGGACATCCTCCGAGCCGGAGACCATCGCGACCCCTGTACCCGGAGAAAATACAGGAGGAAATGCCCAGCCACGGCCATATACTTTTTCCAGGGTATCGCTCACGGTATCCTCCACGACACTCAAGCTCAAGTGCTATTTGGTTGTTAATTTAATTTCGTCGGCTTCTACTTCCACGCCTGCCTTCGCATTGAGCAGCGCGGACTCAGACTCTGTATCAAACTGAATTTGCATTTTTTTGTTGTTAAAGACGATACCTTTCAGATTATTCTCTTTGCTTGCTTTGACTAGCGGTTCGTTTATCGGGTTGTACATGGAACCGATGATCACAGGAAAACAGGGGTCATCATTAAAGAAGTCAACCACCACTTCATCTCCTTCATTGGGATAAAAATTAAACCCTCCATCGCCGCTGGCATATGGCATAGCCAGTCGAGCCCATACAGTATTATTGTCATTCCCCAATGCCGGCAACGATACACGTACGCGGCTCATGTCATTCGGGTCATCCTGAAACTCAGCAACCACCCCCACTTGCAAGCCTTTGACAAGGGGAAGCGGTGTCATTGCGCTGCTTCCCCCTTTCATTCCAAGAGAGATGACTGTCTTCCATAATGCTTTATCAACAGTGTGGGACACAGCCGTAATAATTCCGGAACCGTCAAACCCCTCGCCAAACTCCGACAGCGCCAATGTTTGCCCGAGCTTATAGCTTGTCGAACCACGCACCTGAAACTCCCCTTGAACCCCCACCTCCTGCAGATGTTGTAAGGTACTCTGGGCCAGACCATCCAGCTTTTCCTGAGTGATTGAAACGCTGCTGCCGATCACCCAAGCGGCCTTGTTTAGCGGCTTCTGCGCCGCTGGATTCAATGCGTCTTTGCCCAGATTTTCCGGTGTTGCCATAGCTACAATGAGATCTTGATTTGCAATATCCCACGCCGACAGCCATAGCTCCTCAGGCTGGTAACGGTCGCCAAAGCTCCAATTCGCCTCAAAAATAGATGCCTTACCCTCTGTCTCGGAATCGGACTGACGGTTTACTTCGTTACTGATTAACTTGTGATTTGGCTCTCTACCTAATGTCGGCATCACAATTCGGACTTCTTCAAAGTCGGGCAAAAGCCACGCCGCGCTCTCATCAACTAACCGGCGCACATACAACCAATTAGAGCAACAGTATTGTACAAGCTGTTCTTGTTTGGTGTTCATTCCTGCCTGATTGACACACTTCAAGCCCTGCTCATCTAAAAGACTACTTACAATATTGCTGGCGCTTTCATCACTAAACACCCTGGAAACACACGTACTGTCCAATAGTGCCAAACGGTGTTTAACAACCAGCACTAACTGGGCACTGTTTTTAAGCAGCTTTAGACTTTGCTCAACGACAACCCCATCAAACAACAGTTCCCACTCCCCCTCCCTCTCGACCTCAATAGAAATATCATTACCCGGCTTACACAGAAAAACTTCTTCATCACAATGACTCAAAGCGTCGAGTGCGTTTCCTTCTACCGAAAGCAGAAGCGTTGCCGCAGGAATGGTATTTACACGTTGAACCGTTGAGACCAACATAGGCTGTAATGTCGTTAATTCCTTGGCATCAGCCCCGGCTACTATCTTCAGAGTAGGCATCAGCTTTGCTCTCCACTTTGAGCGGGCGCCACCAACGTCTCCCCAGGTTTGGTATCATCTAAATTATCGAGATCGTTACTCCATGCCAAGTCAAGGTAATTGATCCCTCCTACTAGAAAGGTGCTGGCAGTAGCTGCCACCAGTGCTAAATTTGTTGGACCTGCAGGGACGGAAACTACTAACCCCGGGGGAGACAACAGATTTTGCTCTGCCTCTTGTTTTTCAATACTTTCATCAGCGGTTATCGTCAAACTCGCGGTAGCGTGTAACGGAGTTCCATCGCGTTCAAACAAACTATAGTGAAAAGACAATGCTGTCATACGCCCTGCAAAATAGCCATTGCGGGCCCAGCGCATATTACCCCATTGAACCTTCAAGAATCTGGGTTCTCCACGACTTGGATCGACGGTATAACAAAGTTGTCGTAGTGCGGTCAGTTGATTTTCAATCGATGCACCACCTTTACCCATACGATCGTCGTAAACAAGATCTAACGCCAAGTCGCCCGGCTCGGTTTTAGTATAGTTATTGCTCAGCACCGTATCGTTTATAAAATCATTTGAACTGTATGTTGTCGCGTAGCTTAACTTCAGGGAATCCGGATTGAACCTCGCCCATATCATTCCGACTTCTTTCGTCAGTTTCCGGTCAGAATATGCAGTAATCGTCAGCTTGGCCAGCGCCTGGTTATATAAAGTTAGAGTCACCGCATCCACCCCTCTTCTTCGCGTAGTTTATCGATTACCCGTTGCGCAACCATTTCAATCAAGCGGGCTTCATCGACTTTCTCTTGAACGATGCTCCGAACCGGCATAAGTGATTTCTCCATATTGGAGCTTACTACTTTGGCTTGGATCACCAATTCTTTGATTTCTATGGTCATGCTTTAATCCCTCGCCAACGCATATTTTGATATTTCAACTCCAACGTATTGACCATGATGCTGTTGGCATTGGCGTCCAGATTTGCAGTTTGCCAACGCACCGGTAACGCGTTGCTTATGGTCCAGCTACACACCGGCATTCCTAGATGATTTAATAGCAAGATGACGACATCGGCGTACACCAAAAGCTGCCCTTGCATGACCTGATCGAACACTACCGTTAACGGAGTAACCGTCATTACGCCCCGTTCCAGTGTTAAGGAGCCATGGTTGATTTTGTTCGCAAAGTAAGTGTTCCGTATGTTCTCTCCACCCTCGCTATGTTGCGTCACACCCAGTTCACGTGTCAGCCCCGAGATACTCTGGAAAGCTATGTCCAATGGACTGGGAAAGAGCCCATCAAAAATGAATGTCGTTATAAAGCGCGAAGTTGGCATCGGTTCAAATAGTAGGTCCATAGCACCCTCCCTACACTAGATTTGCCTACATGCTTCTATCGGTGGACATATCAAACTGTAAGCTAAGCTCGATAAACTCCGCGGGGTATAGAGGGGCAAGTCGTATGTTCATTATCATGATACCGGCACGAACGTCCTCCTCAGTCATCGTTTCATCAAGCCCCAGTTTAACACTAAACGCCTGTTCTTCTTCAGCGCCGAACAGGCCGCCTTCTACCCATAGCATATTTAGCCAATTGGACACCTGCCCTTTCACTTTATACCAGGTTATTTCGCTATTGGTTTCGAATACAAACATCCTGGCCAAACGGCTTGCGTTACTTTCAATATATGATAGTAAACGCCGAACCTGGACGTAGCGTGAAGGTGAATTGGCATCCGTTGAGAGCGTTCGGCAACCCCATACACGCACCCCTCTTCCAGGAAAACTACGGATAAGATTGAATGACGCATTGCCATTAACGAGTTTGTCATTGACCCAGAGGTAGGACTGCGTCGTCTCTATAACTTTAGAAAGTAAGACATTCGAAGGTGCTGTCCATACACCCGCAGAATTGTCCACCCGCTCAATCGCTGCAGCCACAGCAGCCGACGGCGGTACGACGACAGGTCGGCCATCTTCGTAATACTCACTCACCAACCGGGGCCAATAAGCAGCCCCCCACTCACGGTACGTTCCAGTGAATGTGCTTACGCAATTGACTGCGTTATCTGGGGCATCGGGGGTCTCCAGCAGGGCGAATAAACCGCTTCGGCATTGGCATAAATTCAACAATAGCTGCCAAGCTCCTTGCCACAAAGACGGGGCATCATCGGGCAATAAAACCATATCGGGGAACACAATTAAAGTAATTGCTAGTTGACCCGCAATTGCCGTGCCGATACGCGGGTCGCTCAGTGCGACCAGTAGCTCTACTCCATTCATATTCAAGGCTGTGTCGTAGGTGCCCAAGGACAACACAAACCCGCCACTGCCGTCATTATCAAAGTAATGCTTCATGGAGTAGTAAAGAACACCTACGCTGGAACCTCCATTGATGACGCGAGGTGCCCCGCCAAACATTTCCTGGTATTCGTTAAAATCATCTACTGCCTGCAAGGTATAGCCTGCGCCTTTTTCCGTATAACCGATAAATATAGGAACAGCGCTGCGTGTTTCAGTACGCGGGGCAGAGAGATTTTTTTCGGTGATTACAACACCCGGCTGATTGTTTGCCATGATGCAATCCTTTAACGCATTAAATTAAGTGGCGCCTAGGTAAGGCGCCGTCTAGCCGGCACTGCGTTTACTGAGCGACGTCTTGTGTGAATTGCAGGATGATAAATTCCGCAGGGCGCACCGCAGCCATACCTACCTTGATAATCATCTTTCCTTGATCAATGTCCGTCTGAGTCATCGTAATATCTTTGCCCACTTGCACGAAGTAAGCTTCTTCGGCCTTCTGACCTGCCAATGCGCCTTGTCGCCAAAGTGCGTGAAGGTAGTTTTCGATTGAACCACGGGCTTCCGCCCACGTTGGTTGACTGTTGGGTTCGAACATGGCTGATTTCATTGCCATTCTTATATCGCGCTCCGCACTGTCGAACAGTCGACGCACCGGGACATAACGCCAAAGGTCATCGTCCTTGCGTGTCCTGGCGCCCCAGACAGTAGTGCCTCCCTTGTTGAAAACCCGAATCATGTTGATTGCGTCGTCTTGGGTATATTGACCTTGTAAATCATCCGTCACAGGAAATTGAGGCAAAACACCTCCGTTCAAGGTGACATTTGCCGGCGCCTTCCAGACCCCTCTAGTCAGGTCAACCCGACAATAAACACCTGCCATAGCCGCGCTCGGTGGAATTGGCCTGTGGGCCCAGCTAGCGAGCAACCATGGATAGTAAACTGCCGCGTATGCTGTAACTAATGTAGTTCTGGGGGCCGCCATCGTTTTAACGGATTTTTTCGTTTTACTAGACCTTGATTCAGGTGCGACTTCTTCCTCACCGTCGCCTGGGTCTATAGGAGGCTCTTCAGGCTCTTCGTCGAGACTGAGGTCAGTCGTCGGGCCATCCACAATAGCAAACAGGCATTTCCCCGTGTCACACAACTGACTCACAGCGCTCTCAATATTTTGCCCGGCTGATACTAATGTCGTAACGTCAATCAACTTCGGCACTTCCGGAATCAACTGAGCATTTGGCACCAGAAAACAGTAACCACCGCCATTTTCAAAATAGGTTCTCATCGAAATATCCAGAATATCTACCGGATTAAACGGCACAGGCACATTGCTAGCGGCGGAAACTTTTTTATTCAGGTAGTCCATCCAGGACGAAATGCGAGTGGTTTTTGTGAAGAACTCGTTACTATCGGCGACAGCAAATACTGGGACAGATGTCGCACTTGACGACACTGACATCGACACACCGTTTAGCTCTTCGATGTACACTCCGGGATAAGTTACGGCGATTGGCATGATATATCCTCACCAAAAAAAGTAAAAATCAAAAATCAAGTTCAAGTATATCAATACACTTGGTATGTCACTCGGTCCGCCGTCAGTGTAAGCTCCTGAATCGAAACCTCATTACTATTAGCATCCAGTGCCGGGGATGACAACGCGGTTGGAAATGCATTTGCCACGTTAAAGGAGAACAGATACTCATCTCCTTGTTCGTTGGTCAGGCTAATCATGATGTCTTTTTTTACAACTCTGTTTAAAGAAATTGTACTGATCCAGTCGTACAGCCCATTCGAGCCGCGAAATAAACCTTTACGCAAGGTAATGGTCACCTTCTCTCTGAGACCCGGCATCTTAAAATAGTTGCCGATACCATCGCGGTACTCCATCTCCCCATATTTGATGTCCAGCCCAGTCACATTGCTAAAGGGGATTTTTTCATCATCAATGGCCACCACAAAACGGTAGGAGGGTATGGGATATTCAAAGTCAATTTGCTCGGGGGTAAGAGACATGACCGGCTACCTCGATACTATTGATAAACACAAGACTTCCACATTATTGTGGCGCTCAGCTCGCGATGCTTTGTAACATTTTCATTATTGCGTACTGCTTTTCAGTTTTTTGATCTTTCCCTGAGTCCAAAGATTAGCCCCACACTTAAATTTTGCTAAATACTTTTTTGACACAACTAACACAACCATTAGCCATATAGAAAATATTAATTATTTTTTTAAAAAGCAACACGCATAATCCGTAAAAAGTAAACTTTCGCATCAACCTTTGCCTAACGGACTCTATCAGGCAGTAATCTCGCTAACCTACCGCGCACCAGCCGCAAGTTGATCGTTTTTTTCCTAGTAATATTTCAATATTTTTGCTGCCGACTATATAATTCAGAGGGATTGAAACTGCATCGCATCCAACTTCCTCTATCTGACCAATAAGTATCAAAGCATCGATATCGTTAAGATTTATTGGATTATTCCCCACCTTACCAAACAGATTCAGCCCATCCACGGAGCCGGCCAGTTCCGGATTCAACCAACGCCCAACCAAGGCGCGTAATGGCGGAAGCCAGAGTAGTACAATCAAATCCCATCGCGCTCCTTTCCCGAGTAACACGCAAACTTGTACCGGGTTTCTGTTTTATTGCGCGCTGACCACACCTCAGTGCCGCCGAAGGCGGTAATAGTCCTCCCAGGTCAGGATGTCGGTCTGATGATCGACTTCCAGCAGCAAGGAGTTGATCTGGTCATACAGGCTTGCCGGCAGCCCTGCTCTCAGTGCTGCACTCGCACCGACTGGCGGCCCGCGACACGGAGCTGGATCAGCTACAGGGTCTCGTCTGGGGCGGCGCTGCCACTTGGCGCCTGCTCGGTCTGGCGCCACTCCAACCCCGGTAGGCAAGCTCGTCTTTTCAGCTGGGCAAGTCAGTTTTCCACGGCGTTTAGCCAAGATGCGCTGGTCGGCGTGAAGTGCAATTTGAAATGCGGATGTATTTCCAGACCCTGCTTGATTACAGCGGTCTTATGGGTCGAACTGTTATCCAGATTCACATGCAGATACAGTCCAGCTAGCATGTGGCGTCGATCTGTTGCAGAAAAGCCAGAAACTCTTGGCTCGATGGCATTAACTGAGCCGTCCGATGGCTTGGCCGATCATAATGTCGAAAGCTGCGTACAAACTCGCCGTAGCATGGCGCTTGTAATCATGCGTTCGACGTTAAATTTGACCTGAGCGTAGCGGTAGCAGCGGTTGACTGCGATCCAATGCCTGGAACTGGCTTTTCTCGTCAACCGACAACACCAGGACGTTACCCAGTGGGTCAGGTTGAGCCTGGTCCATCGACGACCTTGTTGGCGAAATGAAGATTGTTGCTGATCTTGAAGGTGCTCAACGATGGGTCTGATATCGGAAGCGAACCAGACCTGGTAAACCTGCCACGTAGTGCCCCGGCCGTACCAGTGCCAGGATCTCGTTGACTTTTTCGAGCGCCTGGTTGAGTGGCTGGCCGTTGCGCAGCAGATCACTCCCCCTTCGACTCCCACCTCCAGATAATGGTTTCGCCACTTGAATACCGTCGGCGCCGTGACCTGCAACTGTTCGCCGACAGCCTTAGGCTGTCAAACGATCCGCCAGCAGCAGGATGCATGCTCGCTGCGCGAAGCTCGGTTCCGAAGTACTCATGCGCAACCCTCCTTGCAAGGCGATGAGATCAGAAGGCGTCAAAGCAAAGGGGAAGTCGGTCGGGTCATGCGCATACCCAATCCATGACATTCGACGCACAGTATATCGTTACCGGTAAATAAATAGATTAACCGCTCAAGCCACAAGAGAACTTCATTATAAGGGGACATCAAATTATCTCATCGCCTGAACTTGACTCGCGTAACTTTCTCGGGCGTCCCCGTTTTTTCGGGACATTTACCTGCCCGGCGGCTGGATGTAACGCCCGCTCTTGCTCTGCTTGACGTGACTGATATTGACGTGCCTGGACGATATCAGCGAACTGCTTATCGCTCAGCCGTGATTCGGCCAATGCCAATCCGCCTTGGATAGACTCTGGCAATTCGTGGATCAATTGATCAAACAGTGTACGAAACTGGCTGTAAAGACTCGCGGTGACGGCATACAAATGACACGCCTGTACCTCCCATGCACGAGACGGACTGGCAACTTGGACGCTGTTTAAGGAAGTAAGAAGCTCCGTTTGCAGCAAGTAAAGCTCCTTCAATCCGCGTTTTAACCAATCCTCGGCCAAGGCGGCAGTGCATATGAATTTTGACGAAGAATCGTAACTATCGTCTTGCGGCCAGCCCCCCGCTTTCTGGTTATTCAGGGTTTCATTCAATCGCTGAGCAGCCTCCAGGTCGAGCGCCATAACTTGGTTATGAGTCTTAAGGCCGCGTACCTGCTCTTTGAGCTCACGAACTGACAATCGAGATAGCTCATCCAACTTCCCACTGTCGGCGACCTCGTTAATCGTGTCGCTTGGTAATCGGGCCAGCTCGATAAGCTTCACCTTACCCAAGCCCATCAACAGGGGTTGTACTTTCACAGGTGCCGCCAGCAACATCTTGGCGACGCTGATGTGCTCGTAAACTCGCTGCTCTTTGAAATCATGTTCAGCTAGCCACCTCGCAAACTCTCCTTCTCCCAACTCCTGCTTGAGAACCAAGAAACCAAAACCCTGTCGTGCCGATTCCCGCGCCAGATGGTTTTCTTGGTCAATAATCCAGTTTTTAAGTTCATCTACGGACTGGGGCAGATCTATCGGCAGGCGTTTTCCGTACCCTAGAACACGCTGGACGATGGCATTACTCGAATCGGAATCAGTTGACGGACTCCGAACGTTCGGAGCGTTTTTTATCGTCATGATGACTACCTCCATGTGACACAGAATGGGTCCACCGCAAGCATAATGGGTGATAAACAACCCATCGTCAATATTGATTCGGGTGAAAAAATGAAGCCCAGCCTAATATAAAAATACAACCGCTTTAGCAAACGCTGCGAAAACGTGGAGCATTCATTCTGGTTACCCAAAGTGCGTTTCAATTGTCGAAAAGTTCATACCGAGGTCTGAGTGATAACGTATTGCAATTGTTCAACCTGGGCGGTTGCAGGAGCTGAGTGCAACACGGTTATTGATTTGAAGTCGGGCCATCATGCCGCATAGCGATGGCCTTTTGCATTACTTGACCCATCACTTCGATTGGACATTTAAAATCGAAGCGTTTGCGTGGGCGCATGTTCAATTGCAGCGCTATGGCATCAAGCTCTTCCTGGCTGTGGACTGACAAGTCAGTCCCCTTGGGCAAGTATTGGCGGATTAGTCCGTTAATATTTTCGTTACTCCCGCGCTGCCAAGGGCTGTGCGGATCACAGAAATAGATCGCCACACCGGTCCTCTGCGTGATTTCGATATGTCTCGCCATCTCCCGGCCCTGGTCGTAGGTCATGCTTTTACGCATCGCCAGCGGCATGCGATTGAGCGCAGCACAAAAGCCTTCCATCGCAGAGGTCGCTGTCGCATCGTTCATTTTCACCAACATCAAGTAGCCGCTGGTACGTTCCACCAAGGTGCCTACAGACGAGGCGTTGGCTTTGCCCTTGATCAGATCGCCTTCCCAATGCCCCGGGGTTAACCGGTCTTCAATCTCCGGTGGTCGCACATGAATGCTGACCATCTCGGGGATCTGGCCGCGCCGATCCACTCCACCAGAGCGCGGCCTACGGGAGGTCTTACCTTGGCGCAAGCAGATGATCAGCTCCTTGCGCAGCTCACCGACCGGCAAGGCGTAGATCGCGGTATAGATCGTCTCGCGGCAGACGTAGGCGTCTTTGAGGCTGGGTATGTTCATGCTGCGCAGCTTGCCGCTAATCTGCTCAGGAGACAAACGCTCACGCAGCATATGGGCCACTAACTCCAGCCGCTCACTGCCCGGCAGTAGCTTACGTTTGGGCCGACAGAGACGACGGCGAACCTGCATCCGTTGCTGAGCAGTTCGCACCAAATAGCGGCTACCTCCCTCCCGGTTACGACGTAGCTCTCGGCTTATGGTCGAGGGCGCTCGGTTGATCAAGCGGGCGATCCTTCGCTGACTAAAGCCTTGGGCCAAACCGAGTTGGATAGTGACGCGTTCTTCGATACTGAGTTCGTGATAGGACATAAGGGCAACACCGTACCGAAATGGTCAGGTGTTGCACTCAGTTTTTGCGGCCGCCCTGTTTTGGCCGGCCAATCTGATGTTAGCCAAGCAGTATTTGCGTCGTACAGCGGTAAATCCGCCTTGAATATGTGGTTGTCTTGCTAATTGGTAACAGGGATGTCGAAACCAGCCAGGAAAACGCAAAATAAGGCCTGCGAACAGACGACATCGGCTTGAAAGGAGGTAGACGTCGTGCATACAAATAGCACTTTACAGACTGCCACTTACTGGGCGCGCCACTCCATCAAGTATGTTTCACTGCGCCAATCAAGTACACATAAGAATATTACGTCACAAACAAGATGGCTTTCTGGCCAGGTATTGTATCGATTGGCGGGACGGATTAATCTGCAGACAAGACAGACGGCAACCAGCGCTTACTATGATGTGCTACCTTAAAGATACGCATATGAGAAGAATCTATTCCGCTGCATCTAATATTTAGAGTGACTACCGGATCAATCATGATTTTTTTCAACATTAATTTCAATACCGGTAACGCTATTTCCGCGCCGGACAAGTACCTACAATCAATTACTAGCAACACAATATTTTCACGAGCAACCACTGATAGACTTTGGAGGCTCCCAGCAAACTAATTCAAGACTATTACAGCCTCCGACATCGCCTTCTACGCGAGTTTCGGCATTCATGAGCACAGACGAAATCCACGGAAGCGATAATTCAACAAAACAAGAACAACTCGACTGAAGCCCTACCAACCAGCCAGACTGACCAATAGTTAAACATATGGACATTAGAGAATGACCTGATTAATTTTACGAGGCATTTTTATGAGCCTTAAGAGTTTATTTTCCTTCGCTTTTACTCTCTCCCTATTGGCAGATGCAGGGGTGGTCAACGCGGGCGCGGAAGCAAGCGCTCAAGGCCCCTCGACTATAGCCAGCAATCCCGCTGGTCTTAGTTATCTGGAGGGCACCCAAATATCAGCGGGAGCACAACTTATATACGGGCGAGCCAGGTTCAAGCCTGATTCATCTACCAATGTGAGCGGTGGAGGGAGTGGCAACGCTATTGAGTCTGCCCTAGGTGGTAGCTTCTTTATCAGTCGTATGCTTAATGATGATTGGAGTATCGGATTTGGTTCGTATTCCGACTTTGGTTCAACGCTCGACTTCAAGAACAGTTGGTCTGGGCGCTATTTTAGTCAATCTGAAAGTATCAATGGGTTGGCGCTAGTCCCCAGCGGGGCATATCGCATTAATGATAATTGGTCGATAGGTGTCGGCATCAAAGCGATGTATGGCATATTGAAGGAGCAGGCAGCGATCAATCGCTCACCCTTAGGAGGGGCGAACAGCCCAGATGGTCAGTTCAAGTATAAGGACAGCACATGGGGTTACGGTGCAAATATTGGCGTTATTTACGAATTACGGCCTGGCACGCGAGTCGGGCTGGCTTATACCAGCAAAGTAACCCTGGACTTTTCGAGCCATTTAAATGTGCAAGGTAATGGAACACTACTAAAACAAACAAATGGTAAAAATGTCAACGTAGGAATTCAGATTCCACAGACAGCAACCCTCAGTTTCTACCATCAACTTAATCCGCAATGGGGATTGCTCGCTACTTTGGGCTGGAAAGACATGTCGCAGCTTAGTAATATAGCGCTTGCTATTAATACATCCAGGCTCGGGGCGCAGTCGGCGAATATCAACGCAAGTTACAAGGACACCTATCAATTGGCCATAGGTGCTCAATATAGAGTGACTCCGGAATTACTTTGGAGTACGGGCGTCGCCTATAGTACTTCTGTTACATCGAATAGCAATAGAACCTTGACAGACCCGATAGGTGCTCAATGGTGTTTAGGAGCTGGAGTGACTTATGCGCTGAACCATGAAACCAGTTTGAATTTAAACTGGGATGTAATTTGGATGGGTGACTTGCCAGTGGATCAGACCCAAACGTTGTCAGGCAACCGCACTTCCGGAACGTACAAAAACACATGGCTTCAAGTTTTAACCGGAAATCTAACATGGCGCTTCTAAAAAAGTGGTGTGTGTGGGGGGGGGGGGGGGGGGGGGGGGGGGGGGGGGGGGTGTAATATTGAACTATAGTTAGTAGCGAAAAGTCGAGGCTAGCATTTCTAATTTAGGTTGATGATAAGGAGACTATTATGACACTTCTATCCGGTACGGTCAGTGGCGCCCCTTCTGGCGTCGCCGGTTTCGATTCCGATTCAGTGATTTCCTTGGCCGACGCACAACTTTTCGCCAGCCAAGGCTACTGCTTCTGCGTGCGCTACATCTCACTTGCCACCGTGGAAGCACCAGGAGACCTTTCATCGGAAGAAGCTAGCAACATCCTGCAGGCAGGACTTGCGCTCCTGCCAGTACAGCATGTTCGGGATCCTGGATGGTTGCCAACCGAGGAAATGGGGCGAGAAGATGGCGCCAATGCCGCGAAGAACACGCAGGCAGTCGGTTTTCCAGCAGGGGTCAATGTATGGTGTGATTTAGAAGGTGTTGACAGTAGTGCAAGCTCTCATGACGTGATCAATTACTGCAGTGCGTGGTTCACGGTGGTATCGGCAGCTGGCTACGTACCCGGGCTCTACGTCGGCAGTGGCGCAGCACTTACTAGCGATCAGCTGTACTACGACTTGCCATTCCAGCATTATTGGCAATCGTGCAGTCAGGTACCGGCGGTGACCGTGCGCGGCTATCAGATGGTGCAAACGTTTGTCGAGGCGCCAGTGAACGGTATCGACATTGATCAGGACGTCACTCAGACGGACAGCAAGGGTGGACAAGCCTTATGGCTGATTCAACAGCCAAAGCGTAATGATAGCCGTTGAGCGATAGGTTACTGATGGTGACGCTCTACAGATCGATCTGACTCCCCGCGCTACCCGCTTCCCTTCCTGTGGTAGCTGCCAAAAGCCCTGTTCAACCACTCATGAGTATTGCGAACAAGTCATTCGTGGTTTACCCATTCTCGGTCGAGCGATGCGCCTGAGCGTTTTGCTGCGGCGCGTTGGTTGCCGCGATTGTGGCAAGCTTATGGAGGCCGTCAGTTGGCTGGATCGCTATACCCGCATGACGCGGCGCCTGGCCGAGGCGGTCATTCAAACCTGTGATCTCCTTTCCACGCTGCACGTGACGCAGATGTTTGGGTTGCATTGGGACACCGTTCGGTTGGCGGAACGTCGGGCCTTACAGGCGGCATTGAGCGTTTTGCCCAAGGCGCAACCGCGACGCTTGGTGATGGATGAGTTCGCACTGTTTAAAGGTCATCGCTATGTGTAACGGCTTGCAATCGAAAACAGCCGTGCTCGCAATCAACGCAATTTTCGGCTCACATTAACTGCAACTGGCCGGTCTTCGGCCTGTATCAAATCGGCAGCCCTGCTGCCAGCATTTTGTCACGCAGTTCAGCGGCTCGGGCCGGATCGAGCGCGTTGCTGAACAGCGCCTTGATCTCGGTGGGTCTGGCGTCGAACTGCTCGACCAGATCCTTGATGCGGTAGCCATGGCGTGTCAGGGTCGGTTCCAGATCATCCAGTTGCCGCGACAGCACGGATTCCACCAGCTCCGCTGACACCGGCTTCTCTCCAGTCAAGTAGCCGGCTTCCAGGGCTAGGCTGAGATGCAGCTGAATTTGCAACGGCGTGCGCAGCTTGGTGGCGAGTAGATCAATTGCTTCCTCGGTCAGAATCGATTCAGCCTCGGCCTTGCCCTCCGTGCAGGTTTCCAGCAGCCAATGAATGTACTCACGCTGACTGCCGGCGATGCCGTCGAGCGAGAAGATGTCAGTGCGATAGCCGATTTCCTCCATCGTTGGGCGACGCAGGTCGTTGCGCAGCTTGGGATGCCCGGCCAGCACTACCGACAATCGACCGTCGCCGTCCTCAACCAGCTCCATCAAGCGCTTAAGCCCTGTCAAGGTGTGGCCGTTGAGGTCATGGGCCTCATCGACGAACAGGGCCACTGGGCGCTTGTTCACCGGGCCTTTGTCCAGGTAGATCATCTTCGGGCGGCCTTGGAACGGAAAGGTGGACTCGGCCTTCGGTGCCATCGCGTTAAACAGGAAGCGTAGCGCCGATTCTGCGTCCTCACCGTATACGCAGCGGTACTCCTGGTAGGCCACGCCGCTACGGTCGTCTACCACGCTGAATAACATCAGCGCCGGCTCGCCTCTGGCCGGGTCGATCCATTCAGGCTTGTCGATGTGCTTGAGATCAGAAGGCGACAGATCGAACTGCCAACAGTCGTTGCTGTGCTCAGCCTGAAACCGCACGGCGGGCGGTTGCCGCGACAGCCGCGGCTGATCCAGTCGCCACAGAGACAAGTAGCGGTTGATCGTCGGGCGACTCAGTATCCCCTTCGGTGCTTTGACCACCCCCTGGGCGGTTTCCACGCCGTAGTCTTCCAGCAGCTCAATGGCGCGATTGGTGGAAAGATGCCGACCCTGCTTATTCGTCGTGCGCAGCTTCAACGCCGCAATCAGCTCGCAGTAGCGTTCCAGCTCGGCTTGCTGCAATACGCGCGACTTACCGTGATCGGCACGGTGGGCCGCATGGGGTTTATGGATAAGGTTCAACGCCCGGTACACGGTGCTGGGAGACACGCCGTACAACTCCGCTATCGCGGCCACCTGGGTAGCTCGCTCCGGGCTTTTCTTCGGCAAACGGTCGAGCCGCTGCCGCAACTGCGTCAGCGAATCGTCAGGGATGGCGCTATGCCGCCCGCTGGGCATTACGCTCGGCCTCGGTCAGATAGTTGTAGAGGGTCGAACGACCGATGCCCATCAGGCGGCAGATCTCTGCCACGGTGTGTTTTCGCTCGTGGTAGAGGCTCAAAGCCAGTTCTTGCTTGGCGGGGTCGAGCCGTTTCTTACGCCCGCCCTTGCGCCCGCGTGCTCGTGCTGCTGACAACCCCGCTTGGGTGCGCTCACGAATCAAGTTGCGTTCGAACTCGGCCAGGGCACCGAACAGGTGAAATATCAAACGTCCACCACTCGACGCGGTGTCGATGCTTTCTTGCAAGCTGCGCAAGCCGACGCCAGCGGCGTCTAGCTGCTCGACCAACCGGATCAAATCCTTCAGCGAGCGACCAAGACGATCCAAGCGCCAAATCACTACGGTATCGTCTCGGCGTAGCGTGGTCAGCAAGGCAGTCAAACCTACTCGCTCAGCTTTGGCACCGCTGGCGGTGTCTTCGAACACGCGCTCACAGCCTGCTTTCTCCAACGCATCGCGTTGCAGATCAAGGAGTTGGTCGTCGGTTGAGACGCGGGCATATCCAGTCAGCATGGTTTCGTCCAGATATTCAATGAAAATTCAGTGTAGTCGGATATTGAAAATTGGAAGCTGTTACTGGATGTAGATAATGCGGCGCCCGGAGCGGACGGCCTCATCTCAACCTGATGTCCAACAAACCTACGTTTGATAGACACCCATGACTGGGCTACAATGTGGCCCATCAATCTGGAGGTTCAAACCATGTCCGCAAATGCTGTAGTCCGTGCCCGTATCGACGAGCACATCAAGGAAGAGGCGACCCTCGTACTGGCGGCGATGGGGCTGACCGTGTCCGACGCCTTCCGCATCATGTTGACCCGAGTCGCCCGCGAGAAAGCCTTGCCGTTCGAGCCACTGGTGCCGAACGCCACCACCATCGAGGCAATGAAGGAAGCGCGCCGTGGCGGCTTGAAGTCGTTTGCTTTCGTCGAGGATCTGATGGCGGACTTGAATGCGGACGATTGAGCAGACCAGCCAGTTCAAGCGCGACTACAAGCGCGACTACAAGCGCGAAGCTAAAGGCCAGCATCGGCAGACGCTGGCGAGCGATTTCATGGCCATCATCACGGCCGTTGCGAATGACCAACCGCTGGCCGAGAAGCATCGCGACCACGCGCTGACCGGCGACTGGAAGGATCACCGGGACTGTCACGTCAAGCCCGACCTGGTGTTGATTTATCGCAAACCGGATGACGCGGTGTTGCAGCTCGTGCGTCTTGGCTAGCATAGCGAGCTTGGCCTGTAAACGCCGGGCTTTACCCTGAGAAGAAGGAAGGAACCTGCATGACAATCAGTATCACCGATGACGAATGGGACGAACTGGCTCCCGAGAGTGATACCAGCGCGCTGCTGCGCGCGATCGATGCAGTGGACGTGCTGCGCGTCGATCTGAATGACAACGCAGACGGAGGGCCTCCGCAACTGCGCACCAACCTGTTGAAGCTGCATCAACTGGCGATGGCTGTGTTCAACGAGGGGGCACGCGGCCAAGTAGCAGAGCTATTCGATTTCGCTGTAGACCTTCAGGATCAGGTTGATCATCTGATGGCTTCGCTGGAACAAGTGCAAGAAACCCTGTCCCAGTTGACGGCGCTCTACCCAGAAAGCCTGTCCTATGAAGATAGTGACGTGAGCGAGTCCTGATATCGCTAAACCGTAGACCGGTCAGTTGCAGCTAATGTGAGCCCGCGGAAATGGAATGCAAGCCGGTGCGGCTGAATGCAAGCTCGCTCGCAATTAATGTGAGCCAGAAGGCTCCGTCAGTCGCAGTTAATCTGAGCCGAAAATTGCGCTGATTGCGAGCACGACCGTTTTCGATTGCAAGCCGTTACAGCTTGAACTGGTCAAGTAATTCTGGACACCAGTTAAGGTTTCACGCCGCCAGTTTCTCCATAGCGACCGGTAGCCGTTGTAGCTGTGGAGCCTGACGTTGTTGTAACGCATCACATAACGCTGCACATCCACACGGGCTTCATGCTCCGAGCTGTAGCCGTCTTCTTGCACCCATTCTGACTTCAGGCTTCCAAAGAAACGCTCCATCGGGGCGTTGTCCCAGCACTCACCTTTACGACTCATGCTTTGCAGGAGTCCATGCTGGCGCATCTCATTCCTGAATTTGTGGCTGGTGTATTGGGCGAATTCAACCGGTCGTCGCAACACCTTGATCGAGGTGTTTATGGGACGACCCGCAGGATGGATGCAAAAATTGACGGGCCGGGGAGCGATGCGCTCTCCAGGCGCGCCGTCACTTCGTAATGAGATCGAGCGGCTGTTTTGGGTGCAGATCGCGACCGGCATCACAAGCGAAAAGGCAGCACAGGCCGTTGGCGTATCAACAGCGGTAGGCACACGCTGGTTCCGTCATCGAGGCGGGATGCCATTATTCATGTCGAACCACATATCAGGACGATACTTATCGCTCGCAGAGCGAGAAGAGATTGGGCTGCTTCGGGCGCAAAGTGTTGGCGTTCGTGAGATTGCCCGTCGCCTTGGACGAAGCCCATCGACAATTTCACGGGAGCTGACACGTAATGCTGCAACTCGTTGCGGTCGGCTTGAGTATCGAGCGTCAGTCGCGCAATGGAAGGCAGAACTGGTGGCCAAGAGGCCGAAGCCAGCAAAACTGGTCACTAACCCGCGACTGCATCAATACGTACGAGACCGTCTTGAGGGTAAGGTTCAAGACGCCGATGGCCGTGAGATTGCTGGGCCTCGACAAGCGCCCTTCAATGGCCGAAATAAACCACATCGCAGTGACCGTAAATGGGTCAATGGCTGGTCACCCGAACAGATTACCAATCGGCTCCAGATCGATTTTCCGGACGATGAATCCATGCGCATCTCTCACGAAGCCATTTATCAGGCGCTCTACATTCAGGGGCGAGGAGCTCTCAAGTGCGAACTGGTGAGCTGCCTGCGCTCAGGACGAGCATTGCGCGTGCCGAGAGCAAGAGCGCAGGCCAAAGCGTGGGCACACGTCAGCGAGGATGTCATGATCTCCAGTCGCCCTGCTGAGGTGGAAGACCGGGCTGTACCGGGGCATTGGGAGGGCGACCTGATCATCGGTCTGAACCGCTCTGCGATTGGAACGCTGGTCGAGCGCTCAACTCGATTCACCATGCTCGTCCATCTACCTCGCGAGGAAGGTTATGGGCTAATTCCCCGGACGAAGAACGGTCCGGCGCTTGCTGGCTATGGGGCTGTTAGCATGGCCAACGCATTGAAGAAGACGGTAACTGATCTTCCCGTCGAACTGTGGCGATCTTTGACCTGGGATCGTGGGAAGGAGCTATCGGATCACGCTCGATTTACCATCGAGTCCGGAGTGAAGGTTTTCTTTGCTGACCCCCATAGTCCATGGCAGCGCGGCACGAACGAAAATACGAACGGTCTTCTACGGCAATATTTCCCGAAAGGCACCGACCTGTCTCGTTGGAGTGCCCAAGAGATCCAAGCAGTAGCCCACGCACTGAACACGAGACCCCGAAAAGCACTCGGCTGGAAAACACCTGCCGAAGCACTGAATGAGTATCTAAAATCTGTCCAACAATCCAGTGTTGCGACGACCGGTTGAATTCGCCATCTGGGGGATCGTGGTCTGTCGCTGCGCCAGGGCACCATCGTCGATGCCACGCTGATCGATGCGCCAACTTCGACCAAGAATAGGGGCGGCAAGCGCGACCCGGAAATGCACCAAGCCAAGAAAGGCAATCAATGGTACTTCGGCATGAAGGCCCATATCGGGGTGGATGATGAATCGGGCCTGGTGCATAGCGTGGTGGGCACGGCAGCCAATGTGGCCGATGTCACTCAGGTCGATAAGCTGCTGCACGGCGACGAAAACGTGGTCGGTGCCGATGCCGGCTATACCGGCGTGGAGAAGCGTCCCGAGCATGAAGGTCGCGAGGTCATCTGGCAGATCGCGGCACGGCGCAGCACCTACCAGAAGCTGGGCAAGCGCAGCGCCCTGTACAAAACCAAGCGCAAGATCGAAAAAGCCAAGGCGCAAGTCAGGTCGAAGGTTGAGCACCCGTTCCGGGTGATCAAGCGTCAGTTCGGTTATCTGAAAACTCGCTTCCGTGGCCTGCCCAAGAACACGGCACAGTTGGTGACGCTGTTTGCATTGTCGAATCTATGGATGGCCCGCCGACATTTGTTGAGCAATGCAGGAGAGGTGCGCCTGTAATGTGGGGAATAGCCGCCGCGAGGTACTCGCAGCAGCTAAAAAGACAGAGATGAGTGAGTGATCTGAGTGTTTTGGATCGACTCGCCACTTTCAAAATCGGTGGTGGCCGAAGTCAGCCAGAAATACATGGCTACTTCAGACCATCCTTAGCCGAAAGAGTGTAACAGACCGAGTATTAATAGCCCTCGATTGCTATGATTTCACCAACCGCATTTGGCGCTTCAGCCCGAGCGTCTGGGTCTCAGTTTTTTCGATTTCTCAGCAAGAGTGACCATTCGCTCAAGAATTTGTTTGTCGTCATCACACAATGCCTCGTAGTTTCTTGCATGTATAAAAGCCCGGCGTGAAAGGTGGTCTGCGGCAACAGCCTCGGATACGCCAACGGAATGAACCCCCGTAATGATGTATTGCACATCCGCGCCAGCGGTGGTAATACCCATCAGGTAACTGCCGTCAGGAGCGCGTGCACCGCTTTCATAGTCAAACTGCGTTTTCCTGCTCATTCCACCGATTGCCGCGAAATCCGTCTGGTTATAACCTAGGCGTTCTCGCTCTTCCTTTACCCGCAGACCGACTTCTCTGAAATTACTCATTCATCACCTTATAGCTGGGGTATTTAGTCAACAAAATCCCAGGCAATTTTTGCTAAAATACCATGGAGCAGGATTTTGTGAGCGCAAAAAAACACTCCGAACGTTCGGAGTCATATAATTAACTCAGAATCGGACCGGCTTCAAACCGTCCGTGAGAAGCTGCGGCACATCGCCAGAGTTGGCATTCGCGATTGAAGGAAATGACGGCACCGAGGAGACAATTTGCCGGGATCTGGTGCTGCCCCTCAAACGCGAGAGCCCACGAATCCCATATACCCCAAAATATTCGCCTCCTTATACCGCGGCGTCTCTATTTACCGCGGCGTCTCTAAGAGGGTGTAGATAAAATAAAGTAGACTGTCGGCTCCTCTCTTCGAGTCATTGATATTGGCCAAAACAGGGCGCCCACCGAGAATAGCCCCCGAGCATTACCCGCTTTTGGTCGAGTTGGCACAAGCCAATCCCCTCTCGACCCAGGCCGAACTGATGGATCTGTTCACCGAAGACCGGTATTTCCACTCATTCGGCGACGTTCGCGCGACCACCTTGAAGCTGGCGGGCATTGTGCGCATCAAGCCTCGCGTAAAACGTGTTTTTGAGCCGCCAGAGAAACGCACTACTTACGGATACAATGACACTCATAGACGCCAGTTGCCCGAGCAGCGCTACCCCAGTTGCCTGACTGACACCGAATGGGCTCTGGTCGTCGATCTTTTCGAGCGTGAGGGCCATCGTGGCAAACCTCCGAGACACTCCAGAAGGCAATTACTGGAAGCATGTTGTTATGTCGTCCGTACAGGTTGCTCCTGGCGAATGCTACCTCGCGAATTCCCGCATTGGGACAACGTCTACAAGACATTTCGGCGCTGGAGCGAGCAAGGCAAATTCGAGCAAATGCATGACCGTTTGCGTACTATGTGGCGCCAAAGAGAGGAGCGCGACAACAACCCAACAGCGGCTGTTCTTGACACGCAATCGACCCGATCCTCACCTCAGGGCGGCGAAAATGGTTACGACGCAGGCAAGAAGGTCAAAGGCCGCAAGCGTAGCCTGATCGTCGATACACTCGGATTGCTCCTGGCAGTCAGTATCAGTGCTGCCAGCGTGCAGGATCGGGATGCGGCCACCGACGCGATGGTCAAAACGGCTGAAAAATACCCGACGATCAAAACATTGTTCGTCGACAGCGCCTATGCCGGTAAATGGGCACAGCATGTCCAGCAAATGCATGAGGTCAACGTGCAAGTGATCCGAAGTCCTGGCAACAGAAACACCGGGCAATGGAGCACCCAGCAGGCAGATCTCTTCTTGCCAGAGGTAAAAGCGTCTGGCTTTGTGGTTCTGCCCAAGCGCTGGGTCGTGGAGAGAACTCATGCATGGAACGAGAGAGCAAGGCGATTGATCATGCACCATGACCGATTACACGGCGTGAGTGAGGCTTGGGTGTGGCTGGCGGAAGCGCGATTGCTCGCGCGTCGACTGACGGCTTGATTTTGTCTACACCCTCTTAGAGGTGTCGTATGCCATCGAAGATTATTCTCGCAGTGAGCGGTAATGACCCGTGGCGCAGTCGGTTTACCGACGCGCCACTGCTCTCGCACTGATTAGATCGCGAGCAGGTATACGCTGATATGGCTGCTATGCACTTTCTGCCGACACCACCCTCTGCGACTGCCCGTGCTGACGCGACGTCACTAGGCCGATAAAGGAAATCACCAGCGCCAGGCCGATGGTCGAAGAAACCTCCATACGGTGCTCGGGCGTCACCATCATCACCGCCAGCGCTGCGCAGATGAAGGCGATGACCAGCCAGGTGAGCCAAGGAAACAACCACATCTTGAAGTTCAGCGGGGCATTCTGCCGGACCAGAATCCTACGCATGCGCAATTGCGACACTGCGATAACCAGGTACACCAGCAAGGCGATGGCGCCGGAGCTGGCGAGCAGAAACTGAAACAGTCCGGCAGGCATGAAATAGCTGAACAAGGTCACACCGGCACCCAGTACGGTACTGGCGATTACCGCAGCTCTCGGCACGCCCGCCGATGAGGTCACCTTCAGCGACTTTGGTGCATCACCGCGCTTACTCAGCGAGAACAGCATGCGCGAGGAAATATAGATCGAGGAGTTCATGCAGCTGGCCACGGCAATCAATACCACCACATCCACCAGTAACTTGGCATGGGGAATGTTCATCAGCTCCAGTGCCCGCTGGTAAGAGCCCACAGACGCCAGCAACGGATCATTCCAGGGCACTACGGAAATAACCACGAAAATGTACAGCAAGTAGAACACCCCGATGCGCCAGATCACCGAACGTGTGGCTTTAGCAATGTTCTGCGCAGGGTTGCTGGATTCGGCGGCTGCAATGGTCACCGCTTCTGTACCAATAAAACTGAACATGATGGTGATGAATGCCCCTACGAGCGCTGACAAGCCGTTGGGCGCAAACCCTCCATGTTCTTCCATGAGCCGACTCAACCCGCTGGCTTCCCGCTCGGGAATCCACCCCATCAACACCGCAAAACCAAGGCCGATAAATCCGATGATCGCCACGACCTTGGCCATCGCAAACCAGAATTCGAACTCGCCGTATTTGGACACGCTGAACAGGTTGGTCACGACCAACAGGATGATCGACAGCAAGGCAAACAACCAGGTATCGATCTGGGGAAACCATTGGTTCAATACATGCCCGGCCGCGAGCGCCTCGATTGGTATCACTAGCACCCAGAACCACCAATAGAGCCAGCCGATGGTGAAGCCCGCCCAACGCCCGATTGCTTGGTCGGCGTAGGTGGAAAACGATCCGGTGTCCGGGTTAGCAACCGCCATTTCGCCCAGCATGCGCATGACCAGTACGACCAACAGACCGGAGCATAAGTAAGCCAGCAATACCGCTGGGCCGGCAGCAGCGATGGCATGTCCGGAGCCAACAAACAAACCTGCGCCGATAATCCCCGCGATAGAAAGCATTGTGACGTGACGCGGCTTGAAACCCTGCGCCAACTGACCGTTCGAATCTTTAGAGTTCAGGCTATTCATTGTTGTTATTGTTCTCTGGTGATCGACTTTAGAGCGTACTGACTGAGGGTCAGGCGATCATCATTGCTTCCTGTTGCCGCTTCTCGAGCGCGGCGCACCTCAAACGCTCCTGAATTTCTAGATCAGGCATCACGGCTGCACACGGCCATGAAGTGACGCGCCACCTTACGCGTCCTATCATTAACGCAAATAGCCTGAGCGCGTCATTTTCCAGTCTGATCTCGACATGCCCCCGTGCGTATCCCCCCTCTGATGCAAGCAGGCCGATCAACTTGCGCGAAGGTCATTGCGAAAGCTCCATCAAACCTCTGCTTGCGCCACAACTTTGCCTAGTACAGTCGCAAGATCGAACCTACCTTACCGTAAGCGGTATCGCCGATGATGCGATCTGACTTGATGTCCAACTTAGCTTCGACAGTGTTTGGCAGACCATTTGTTAAACTGGCGCTCACCTCGGGTACTGTCGACTGACCATTAAGGGTACGTTCTTGCACGGCAATGCGTAGAGGTCCCAGCTCGCGATTCGGTAGACGCTGCCTGCCTGTAATTTAGGATGGTTAGTCCGCTGATATCTGCTCATCACTCGGCATGATCCGCTTCATGAATTCGTCAAAAAACGGCACTGTGAAAACCGTGTCCCCATGACCGGGGCTCCAGATCAGTCCTTTGCCGAGCAAGTTGTTTCGCACCGGCGCAACGGCTTGAACTCGACGGCCTTGACGGTCGGCAATCTCGCCCGAGCGATGCGGCCCCGGGCCAAGGTCAGCCATTGCTCGCAGATACTGCTTTTCCGTCGGCGTTAGACGGTCAAAGTAGGCCCGAAAAAAGTGCTCATCCAGCGCTACGATAGCCGGCGTCCAAGCCCGCTCCACGTCGGCCAACGAGATGGGACTGGTTGAGGCCACATCCCAGGCATGGCTGGCCCACGCCTGAAGAAAGAACGGACTGCCTCGTGTTCTCTTGACGATAAGGTCGACCGCCTCCGCGTCGAAGGCTACCCCTTCCTGTGCAGCCGGCTGCACAATGGCCAGGGCCGCCTCAACCTCAGACAGTGGGCCAATGGCCGGATAGTCAAATAGTCGCTCGGCGTACGCCTTGGCGTTGCCCACTCGCCCCCGAAGCTGGGGTAGGCCTGCGCCCACCACCATGATGGGCAAACGGGATTGCGCGCAGCGATGTAAGACGACGATTAGCCCGGAGAGCTGGGTCGCTTCGATGCAGTGGAACTCGTCGATAAACAGCACCACCGCGGAGCCGGCCTGCTTGGCCGCCAAGCCAGCGTGCTCCAGCAATGTGGTGGGACCGCCCTCCACCTGATTCTGGTCAGCCAGTCCGGCGGCTTCGGTATCAAAATCCAGGTCAATCCGCCGGTCGCTGCACGACCCCTCCAGCGCCCTGATAAACCCCGCCAGTGCGCTTAACGCCCGCTGGGCGGTGTCCTGCGCGCCCTCAGTTTGACTGAGACGCAGCAATACCTGCCGTAATTGAGGCGCCAGTAAGGCCGGCAGTGAGCGCTGCTCCGGGTTTTCGATACAGAGCGTGTGTGCGCCCTCGCCTTCCGCATCACTGCACATTTGCTGCAGTAACACGGTTTTCCCGACGCCGCACAGGCCGACCATCAGCACGCTCTTGGCCGTTCGGCCCACTTGCAGGCGTGCGATACCAATGCGCACCCGCTCACGCAAGGCCTCTCGCCCCACCAGCAACGGAGGTGGTATTCCAGCGTGGGGCATGTAGGGATTGTTAATGGGGTTCATAAGCCGACCAAAGTTAGTGAAATTATGCTGACAACATAAACTAACTAACATCTTTATAATTCGTTATTTTTGAACACTCAAAGAGCAGGCAAGGCTCTATAAAACAAGGTCAATGGTTGTCTCTACCATTCGACATTCGATTATACAATTCGTCGACTAACGCTGTATCGCCCGCAGGTTGTTTAGCTAGGAGCTCCGTCATTCTAGCCGGCAACTGCGGCATTCGCCTACGCCCACTCCAAGATAGATAAATAACCAATACCGGTGAAACGTCCTCAGCAAAGACAACTACGCTAATAAGACGCGGCTCCTCTTACTCGCTCAATTGGGCGCTAAATACGCGGTGCCGTACCGAACTTAACAGCAAAAACGCTGAATAACTGCGCTGACACGGGGTAACTCCGGCTTACCCCGCACCAGTAATCGGCGGTAAAACGCATTTCCGGCTGGGTTTAATAGCCCGTAATTACATGACTCATGACACAGTACGAAATCGTCGGGAGAGCGACCATGGCCCGCGGTGGAATTAACAAGGCGTTGGTTCAAGGGGCTTATACGGCTCTGCTTGGGCGGGGGCGCCGACCGAGCATCGACGCGGTGCGCATCGAACTTGGCAACACCGGCTCGAAAACCACCATCGCCCGCTACCTCAAGGAGCTGCAGACGGTGCCGAGCAGCGCCGAGCTCAGCCCCCAGGAACGCGTCAGTGCCCCGATTCTGGCGGTGGTGGTCTCGCTGAGCGAGCAACTGGCGCAAGAGGCCGAGGTGACGCTGGCACGGGAGCGTGAGCAATTTGCCGCGGAGCGGGCCGACTTACGCTCCGACCTGTTCCAACGCACCCACGAGCTGGAACAGGCGCAAGCACAGAACAGTGACCTAACGGAAGAATTGGCGCAGGCGCAAAGCCAGAGCCACGCAGTGCAGACGCAACTGGCAGGAGAGCAGAAAGAGACGGCGACGCTGCAGGCCAAGGTGCAGGAACTGTTCACTCAATTGGCCGAAAAGCAGAACCAGCTGCAAACCCTGAACGACACCAGTGACCATGCGCGGGAGTCCTTGCTGCACTTTCGCGAGGCGAGCAAAGAGCAACGCGACACCCTGGTGCGTCAACATGAACAGCAAGTGCAGCAGGTCGAGCAGCAGCTCAGGGCGCTGGCTCGGACACTGGACATCAAGCAGGACGCAGTGATCGGCCTGAGCCGGGACAATGAGCGCTTGACCAGTGAACTGACGGCCAGCGACAAGCGGACCCAAGTTTTAGAGCGGCAAGTGGAACGCTTGAACCAACAACTGGCCGAACGCACCCACACCCAGGGCCATATGCAGGCCCAGGTCAGCAGCCTAACGACGCAGTTGGAGCAAGCACATTCCCGCTACGAAAAGTTGCAGCACACCTACACCCAAAACTTGCTCGACAGTGAGCGTTTAAAGCAACGTGTACTGGAACTCACCCCAGCCCAACCCTAAACCTGTACGAGGCCATGGCACGGCGAATCGCTACGTCGATGCGGTGCAGCTCCGCACAGTTCCACGGGCGTTTGTCCGCCCGCATGGCAACCTCAATCGCTCGCCGCTCTTGCAGTGGATAACCTTGGAAAAGCCGTAAAAAAATCGCTCGTTGCGGGCTATACACCTGCGGAATCACATGACTGTTTACAGCCAGCACCGACAACTCATGCCAAACCCTCATCGACTCATCGACCTCGCTCACCGTACGCGGCCAACGATCCACATCGACGTCACCTGCATAGTTGCCAAACATCTCCCAAACCAGCGACCACAATTCGCGACGCACAAAGCACATCGGTCGATTGCAGCACGCCAAAGCCATCAATCTCGGTATCAAGTAGGCGCAACGCTGAACCAACCAAGGGTTGAAGGGCTGTAGGGCTCCGCGTCCCAGCGCAATGACCAAGGCCAAGTCCACATCGTCCGATACCAGAGGCAGTTCGTTGATGACCGTCCATGGTTCAGCCTGGGATATCGCATATCTCGCGAACAGAGTGTCTATGCGTATACGCTGCGCCCGCGCGCTCGCCAATTGCGGAGCTAAGACGACGGGTAATGGATGCTCAATCCAGTGATTCAACTGTGGATAGATCTGCGAAGCCCCCTGCAAGAGCCATTTGCCAAGTACACGACCGTGAAGTGCTGCACGCCATGCCCCTTCATTCTCGGGCAAGCCGTCGCCACGCCAATGAGCTAAACCTGAGCCGGTATGCCTGACGTTGGCCGCATCCGCGACAGCATGCGCAATCAGCATCCCCTTGAGCTGTTGGCTGGTAGCTTGAAAAACCATCTCCATAAAAGCCTCCTTTACCAATAGTCATCCTCTTTGTTTCAAACCATAGTCATTGCTCGTCGCCAGTCACGCCTTCTACACAGATGTGCAAACCTTTTTTTTAAACAGAAGTTGAGTTAGAGCGCCGCGCGGGCTAATTACCAGTCGGCGGCATGGTTCTGGAAAGTATGAAAAGCTCGCGAGACAATGGAGCCCTCCATCGAACTCAAGCTAGTACCAAAAAACTGCGAGCTGATCCTTCGAGAGAAAATCACCCCAGTTTGACCTAAAAGCGCCGGGTGTCACTCCTTGTGGCTTCGATGATCGAAGCAGGCGTCATTTGGGGAATGCATTGGAGGTTATACACATGCTGGATCAAGACTGGGTACCATCGCATGCAGCACCAGCCCGGGATGTGCGAGCAAAACGCTTTGGCAAATCGCTGGTCTATTTTCCTTCACGGAAAAATCACACACAACTGATCTGTGAAAGCCATTATGAAGCCCACATGTGCTTGCTGCTGGAGTTTCAAACCGAGGTCACCCAATACTACATTCAACCCGTAAGCCATCGATACGATCCAAACAATAAATCCTGCCAATACACTCCTGATTTTTTTGTTCAACGTGAGGACGGCCGCCATTACTTTATTGAGTTAAAAAACAAGTTTATGGGTCATAGCAGTCGTTACGATTCAATCTTGGATCATTTCTCCGCCGTCGCTAGCGGGCTGGGCTATGGATTTGAGATATTCGCCTTTGATGACTTCCCAGTGGACGACACACTCGACAATCTAGGGTTGCTTTACTCTCGCTCCGATCAAGTCACTGCCTATGAACAAAGGCAACTCGTGGAGTGCCTACAAGGATGGACAGGACCACTGACCATTAGATATCTACTTACACTTCAAGCGCCGCCGTCCCTCCGTTCTGTATGTGCGGCCATCTTTCAGAAAAAAATAGATTTTGATATGCGTGATATGCTCACTTTGATTACCCCCTTGTTCACTGGACAGGAAACTACAGCAGAATCCCTGAATGACCCAGTGCGCTCCACTCTCTCATTGGCAATTTACCCCCAGGCAACGCAGAACTTTACCCAACACCAGTTTTCGGATACGTACCGCAAGTAAGACACCACCAACTAAGTAGCTGGCATTGCTAGCCTGTGTATACGATGGAGTAACCGTCCAGGATTGCTCGGCTCACCTACTTATTATACAAAAAAATCAAACATCTCCTGGAGAACTATCGAAGCTGTCAGCACTTACACTTGGCGAAATGTTTTGTTCACCTTCTCACCTCGTTTACAAAGTGAGGCCTTCATGCAGACCGTTGCCCCAATAACTCCCGGCAGTCAATATAATTTATATGGGAACGTATTCGAAGTTATCACAGTGGAAGAGGAGCGAATCACTCTGCGTTCAATTCAGCAAAAGCACATCATATTCTTTCCCCAGGAGTTGTTTAACAGTTTGCTTTGCAAGGGCGAACTACACATTCACGCAATGGCCCTGACAGATGCATCGCACCAGGCTTACCTAATTGCCTTACCACTTCCCCAAAAACAGAAAGAATTAAGGAAAATTTACTATACCCGTGGATTGGCAGAACGATTTCAAGGTAGTCTGCCTCGTGATGCGGTAAACCAAGAGTTAGAACGCTTAGCCGACTTAAAAGGGGATAAGCCACCTAGTTATACCACTGCATACTTATGGTTTCGATCGTTTAAAAAGTCTAACTTCAACCTTTTCTCTCTAGTCAAACGAAAAAGCATCCTGCCTCGCGGAAAAAAATTGTGCATAGAAACTCACAAAGCCATTTCACTATACGTATACAAATACTACCTACAGCCTAAGCACCCCACAATCAAGACTTTGTATAAATTAATAAAGGCCTATATTGAAAACGAAAATGCCGAACGCAGTAGCTATACATCGAGCAAAATCGGCATCCCTTCCATCTCCACTGTAGCAAGAACCGTAAAACGAATCAGTCAATACTATAAAGATATAGAGCAACTTGGCAAGAAACAGGCTAACAAAGTCAACAATTACAGTGTCAAACAAATTCCCTCACGCTTCTTGCTACGACTTGTTGAAGGTGACTCACATGAGATGGACATTTTGATTGTTGATGAAATGGGGAGAGTACTCGGACGACCGTGGCTTCATGTATTAGTAGAAATTTCGACGCGTTATATTATCGGATATGAACTTTCGCTCACGCCTCCTTGCGCCGAGAAATTTTTGAAATCCCTACGAATGGCATTATCGTCGGATAGCAGCTATTACGGCGGCCGGATGGTGGAAATAGGCGTCGACAATGGCGCAGAAGCAGATAATGGTAGTGTCAAAAATATATGCGACATTCTTAATATAAAAATCGTTTACGGACCACCTGCCACGCCAAATGCAAGAGCAATAGTTGAACGCTTTTTCGGAACTCTCAATAGTCAGTTGACCCATGCCATGGAAGGCTCAACCGGATCCAATCCTGTCATTGGTAATTACTACAACGCGGAAGACGGAGCTTGTGTCCAACTAGCAAAACTCCAGGAATTATTCGACTGGTTCGTTCATGGGGTTTACCACCAAGAATACCACACATCGCTTTATACATCACCAAACGCAGCATGGGAGATGGCGTTGGAAGAACAACTACCGCCAGAACGCTATACAGACGATTCATTAATTGGGCTTTGTCGCATTTTACTAACTAAGCGTATAAGTAATGGACGTGTACAACATGAATATCTTTTTTGGACTGGCCCAGCACTACCCGACATCGCGGCACGCTTGAAACCACACCAAAAAGCTAACGTATACATGGACATTACCGACCTCTCAACCGTCTGGGTAGCACATCCCGACAAACCCACCGAGCTCTTCGAGGCCTTTGCCACCGACCCGCGCTACCAAAACAACCTGACAATGTATGCACACAAGCTTGTCTTGGCAGAGCTTAAAGAAAAAAAGAATAAATTTGATGAAAGCCTGGCACGGCAGATGCTGCTAAAAATATACAATGAAATATGGGAACTCAAACATAACTCCACCCCTCAATCTCGTCGCAACCAACGAAAAAGCAAGCGAATTTTAGCTGCAGCGGAGCTGCTCGGATCATCTTTAACTAATATATTAGCTGAACATGAAGAACATGTTCTACTCGAAACAGAACCACTAACGACAGAAACTGAAAAACTTTTAGATTTCCCCACCTACATCCAACCGGAGTAATATCATGCTGCTATCAGAAATCATGCAAGTAAAAATGGTGGATTTCAAAAGCGTCATTATAATGCATCCACAATACTCAACAGCAATAGATATCATGCTTCATGGCGTTGAAGCAACCCGTCTGCGAAATGAACCATGTTCTACATTGCTACTCGGTGAGTCCGGCACTGGAAAAAGCACGGCATGTGCTCAACTGATTAATATTGTGGGTGAAAGAAATGTAATTTTTCTCGAGAGCGGTTCCTTTAGCCAAATTCCTGCATTTGACTGTAAGGTACCAGCTACTTACTCAATTATCGATTTATGCACCGAAATGCTGAAACAACTCGAACCAACCCCACCGCTTGGCAAGCTCGCGACTTTACAAAATCGCCTGTTTCGACTTCTCGAGACGTGCGGCACCAAACTCATTGTCATCGATGAAGTCCACGACTTGCTTAACCGAGGAGCAGAAAAGACGTGGCACAATGTTTGCAAATGGATAAAATATGTCGCTAACACCACAGGCATCGCAATAATTCTTTCAGGCAAACCCACCACAGAGTTACTGATAGACAAACATGAAGAATTAGCCGGGCGTTATCCATACCGTGCACGACTTTGCAACTTAAAATATGATAACATTTTCAAATCGCTGTTACTCAACCTTAACTCGGAAATGACGCGCATTGGCGAATTTGTTCGCCCACTGCCTATTACAGATAGCCTAATTTCAGGAGCTTTTTACTTGCATACGCAAGGCAACATGCGATCACTTAGAATACTCCTATACGAAATCATGCACATTGTACTGATACGTAACAACAGTGAAGTAACGATTAACGACTGTGCGATAGCGGCTGAAACTATTCACAAAAAATCACCAACCCGAAAATATACCAACCCGTTTGAAATGAAACCAAAAGTGCTACAAGCTCACCTTGATAAGTTGGCTGATGCTTAAATTAGCCTTTTGGCCACGTCCATACCCACATGAAAGTCCAGCAAGTCTGATTTCCAGGACGGCTTTTCTCAATGGGTACACGAATGTAGTTAGCTTTGCGCGTACGTTTGGGGTAAGCGCGTACATAAGCTTTAAGAGGCTATCTGAAGGCGCAGTTATTAGCAATTTGTTCTCAACAAATAATGACAACCCCTTCGACACTCACAATATTTTTTATCAACGATCTACGTTTGAAGCTAACGGCTTGCGTAGCACCGTCATTTCAGGAGTTGCGGTACCCAGAACTAAATGTAGACATCATGATCACTTCTGCCCGGAGTGCCTTAGAGAAGGATACTGGCGCTTTATTCAAGACATCGATTTAGTGGCCGTGTGTCCATATCATCATGTTATGTATATAAAAGCGTGCCCCTCGTGCGAAAGAACTTATCGATGGAGCAGTACAAATGGACCATACTGCAAATGCAATTTCGACTTACGCAAAGCTGTGGCCCAGACAAGCCACGATACCGCCTCAGAGAAGCTACTAAATTGGTTCCTAGAGGCTAATCAAGAGGCAATCAACAGAACATTTGCTGCTGCGGACTGCTTACGGTATCAACGATTAACGGCTCCCCACCCAACTCTATTTCTAAATACTGCAGTGAATATTGGCGCAAAAAACACATCTTTTTTTCTGGACTACCTATTAAACCTAACTAAGTCCTTTCCAAATTTCCCAATTCAAGCATTGCTATCACCTTGGTTGATAACTAGGGAGCGATGGATAAAAAACACAACGGATTTTTTTATAAAAAATGCTGATGCCACACATAATAATTGCCAACGCCAAGAATGTTGCGAAACGTTGGGATTCACCTTTCAGGAACTGAAATTTTCACTTCACACCAATGTAGAAACCACAAAATTAATAATTAGAAATCACCAGCTAGATAGAATTAATATCATCGATAGAACTTTTTATCGAAAAAAAGAATTGTGCAAATCCATTACATCAAGCCTTAGAGAAAGGTCCAGAGTCTTGATACCAGTAGAGTATACTAGAGCCGACTTTCAATGCCTCAACGATGTGAGAGAAAACTTTGGATTAAGTAGCATTCAGATAAAAAGCCTGATCGCTGCCAGGTATTTTTCCGAGAAAATTGTATATGGAAAAAGAAACAGCATATTCATTCCAACGGACAGCCTCGCACAATTTCATGAAAAATTTGTCACCATTGGCTTTTTAGCAAAGAAATTTTCCCTAGGAAGTATTGCTGTTCTTTCAATTCTAAATAAAAATGGTGTTGTTTCACCTCTAGAGCATACCGAACCCAATCTACGCTACATTTATTATCGCGAACAAATCGGAACAAAAATTCAAAATCTATTAAAATCTCGCTCACGCAAACTGCATACCTTGACACCCAATAGAAAGCATACAGCTTGGATGCTTGCAGTATTGGCATCCATAGAAAGAAAGACCATAATAGAAATAATAAAATCGAACATAATTCCTGACTTTAGTGAATTATACATTGAAAATATAAACTCTTTTTCCGACCCTAAAGCTGCGCTTCATCTTCTTAAAAAATGGCGTAACAAAAACTGCACCAACAGCGAACTGGCCGCACGATTAAACATCAACTGCAATATACTAACTAAACGGTTCGACCTTATAGCAACCACAAAACCTTTAATAATTGGTAAGCAAAAATTCTACAACGCGAAGACCACCAAAATAATCGAACAGCAACTTAACAGATTCCTACCAAAAAATAAGGCTTGGACATCGACAAATTTGACGCCCGAAGGTTTAAATAATTTGATTGATATAATGGCAATTTCTCCAATTGAGCCTGATCATCCGGCCTATTGTCCTGCAGTAAGGCTTTATGACGCAGTAGCAATACGCGCAAAATTCGAGCGTATTACCTAGCCACACATTTCGCTGACAGCAGCCCAAAACCCCACTACCCAGTACAATGGCTTCGGCTACATTGCAACTATGAGATCTAGTGACTATTCGACTACAAAATTCAGCTTATGATGATTTTTTGTTTCAGGGATATGATTTTTTCTCCTGGGTAACGCCTATAGTTCGGTAGGCTGTTTCAAGTTTTAATGATGTCCGATGTATGGCTTCACCCAACTCACCGCTACGGACAGTGCAGAGAGCGCTTTGCACCGGATGCTTGAGTCTCCGCACCCCTTCGACATTCTCCTGTGTGATCAATGTCTGCCTGACCTCACAGGCCTCGACTTGATCGAGTTCGCCAGCCGCCGGGGAATGATCAAGCAGGCGATACTCTTAAGTAGCCTGACACCCGGCGAACTAGACAAACTTAAAAAAACGGCCGAGGAGTACAATTTACCCTTGTTGGGCTACTTGATAAAACCCTTGAAACAATCAGACTTTAGAAACCTGTTGACCCGGGCTTCGCTATAAAAAGTCCACCACTAAAAACACACTTAGTACACAAGCAACCCAGTTAAAATAAACACCGTAATCACCCCACCACTCAATACAACACTTTTATTGATCCTCATTCAAAACCTAGTTGGACCGTAGTCCGATTCCTCTTCGAATGTAGGACTTTTCCTATATCACTGCTATCTGCCTGTCGGTTCATGGTAACCGCTCCATGAACCCCACATTCAAAGCCGCCAATTGATCCCGGATGCTGTGCTCCCGATTCCTTTCTGGAGCCCATCCGCCATGATGCGACCCGACGCAAAAGTCGAAAAAGTGTATCTGTACCCCAAGCCCGTCGACTTCCGAAAATCCATTGATGGCCTGGCTGCGCTGGTCGAGCTGGACATCAAGGTCGCCGTGTTTGACCCGGTGCTCTTCGTCTTCCTCAACAAACCGCGCAACCGCGTGAAGATTTTGTACTGGGAGCGCAACGGCTTCTGCCTTTGGCTCAAGCGCCTTGAATCTGAGCGATTCAAAACATCGCCCGATGCCACCGACGAGGCGATTGTCCTAACTGTTCAGGAACTCAACTGGATGCTCGACGGTTTCGACCTCTGGCGTAACCGTCCTCATCAGGTTTTGACGCCGCGATTCGTGGCCTGATTCGTTATAATCCAGGGCATGATTTCAATGCCCAAAGATCTTCCTGACGATCCTGCGCTGCTCAAGCAATTGCTAGAGCAAATGCTGCTTGAGCGCGAGTCTAACAAGGGCCGTATTGTTCATCTTGAAGAAGAAAACGCGCTGCTGCGTCAGCGCCTGTTCGGACGCAAGTCCGAACAAACAGCCGATCCGGCCACGCCGCAGTTAGCTCTTTTCAACGAAACTGAAAGCATCGCCGAACCCGTCGGCGAAGACGCTGAAGAAGAGGTCGTCGGTCCAGCCAGGCGTCGCGGTAAACGAAAGCCGCTGCCCGCCGACCTGCCACGTATCGAAGTCATCCACGAACTTCCCGAGGATGAACTGACTTGCGTTTGCGGCTGCCGCAAACACGCCATTGGCGAAGAAGTCAGCGAGCAGCTTGAAATCGTGCCGATGCAGATTCGCGTTATCAAACATGTGCGCAAAGTTTATGGCTGCCGCGATTGTGAGACGGCACCGGTCACTGCGGATAAGCCGGCTCAACTGATTGAAAAAAGCATGGCCAGCCCAAGTGTTCTGGCGATGCTGCTGACCACCAAGTACGTGGACGGTCTGCCGCTTCACCGTTTTGAAAAAGTACTAGGCCGCCACGGCATCGATATTCCGCGCCAGACCCTGGCTCGCTGGGTTATCCAGTGCGGCGAGCACTTCCAGCCGCTGCTGAATTTAATGCGCGATAGCCTGTTGGCCAGCCGTGTCATCCACTGCGATGAAACACGCGTACAGGTGTTGAAAGAGCCTGACCGAGAGCCGAGCAGTCAGTCCTGGATGTGGGTGCAAACCGGCGGCCCGCCAGACAAACCGGTGATCCTTTTCGACTACTCCACCAGCCGAGCGCAGGAGGTGCCGTCGCGCCTGCTCGAAGGTTATCGCGGCTACGTCATGACTGACGATTACGCGGGTTACAACGCGCTGGGAGCACAGGCCGGAGTTGAACGTTTAGGGTGTTGGGCTCACGCACGGCGTAAATTTGTCGAAGCGCAAAAAGTACAGCCCAAGGGCAAGACAGGACGGGCCGACATCGCATTGAAGTTGATCAGCAAACTATATGGCATCGAGATCGCCTACAAACGGAGTGGTGATGAGGCGCGGAAAAGAGGCCGCCAGGAGTTGAGCGCCAGCGTGCTGAGTCAACTGAAAGACTGGATGCTAAAGACGCTGCCGTACGTGACTACACAGAACGCATTGGGCAAAGCCGTCAGCTACTTGGCAAACAACTGGAACAAACTCGAGCGGTACGTCGAGGAAGGTTACTTGCCCATCGACAACAACGCCGCAGAACGTGCAATACGGCCGTTCGTTATCGGAAGAAAAAACTGGTTGTTTAGCGACACGCCAAAAGGGGCGACGGCTAGCGCTCAACTTTACAGCTTGGTCGAGACTGCTAAAGCCAACGGCCAAGAGCCCTATGCGTGGCTGCGCCACGCACTTGAGCGCCTGCCAATGGCGGCTTCGGTGGAAGATTACGAAGCCCTGCTACCTTGGAACTGCGCACCCCAATCTCATAGCTAACCGCACCGCCCACCTTTGACTAGGTGGGTTTTATGGAGCGCTTACGGTTCATGCGCCCCCTCAACTATCTGAGCTATGGTGCGCGCTTTATTGAGCTCGCATGGGATCTGATTATGAACTCCGTTTTTATTGTCGACGATCACCCCGTTATCCGTCTTGCCGTCCGAATGTTGCTCGAACATGAGGGTTATAAAGTTGTCGGCGAAACTGATAATGGGGTCGACGCCATGCAGATGGTTCGAGAATGCATGCCGGACCTGGTCATTCTCGACATCAGCATTCCCAAACTGGACGGACTGGAAGTTCTCTCCCGTTTCAACGCCATGTGTACCCCGTTAAAAACCCTGGTATTAACGGCTCAGTGCCCGACATTGTTCGGTATTCGCTGCATGCAGTCCGGCGCGTCGGGCTATGTATGCAAACAGGAAGACCTCAGTGAACTGGTGAGTGCAATCAAGGCAGTGCTTTCAGGCTACAACTATTTCCCCAGTCAGGCGTTGAATCCTGTCCGTAGCGATGACACGCGATACGCCGACCTGGAGCTCTTCAAGGCAGTCAACGACCGGGAGTTGATGGTATTGCAATTGTTTGCACAAGGCCGTACCAACAAGGAAATTGCCAAGGGCATGTTCCTCAGCAACAAGACAGTCAGCACCTATAAAAAGCGCTTGATGCAAAAACTCAAAGCCAAATCACTGGTTGAACTCATCGATATGGCAAAACGCAACACCTTAGTGTGAGAGCCCGGATGCCCAGTCGTATAAAGGATTATCTAATACTGATAACTGCAGGCTTATGCCTGAGCACTTCAGTGTCTGCGACAAACTCCGCCAGCGAGCATTACACCCTGCTCAGTCGCTCAATGATCGGTCACATGGAAGTCCAACTGGATAAATCACAACGGCAATGGCTCAACAACAAACGTGAACTGACGCTGGCCACTTCAGCCCCCGATTACCCGCCTTTCGACCTGACCAATAGCGGCAGCGACTATGAAGGTTTCACTGCCGATTACGCGGGCATCCTTGGCAAGGTCACCGGCCTGCCCGTCAAGGTTCAGCGCTACGCGTCCCGAGAAAACGCGATCGAAGCGCTGGAAAACGGTGAGGTCGATATGCTTGGCAGTGCCAATGGGTTTGAGGCACGCAGCGCCGACATTGTGCTTTCCACACCTTACGCCGCGGACCAACCGGTTCTGGTAACACGAGAAGGAGAAACCCGATCCCTGACCGATGGCCTGGCCGGGTTGCGGTTGAGCATGGTGTACCACTATTTGCCGATGGAAGAAGTCAAATCCCTGTATCCAAAGGCAATTATCTCAACCTTCCCGTCTTACCAGAATGCAATCAACGCTGTCGCGTTCGACCAGGCTGATGTCTTTCTCGGTGACACCATTTCAACCCATTACCTGATTAACAAGGGTTACCTGAACAACGTCCGGATGGCCAACTTCGGTAAACACGAAGTCCACGGATTCAGTTTTGCCGTGCACCAGAACAACCCGGAACTACTTGGGATCATCAACGCGATACTGAATGCCACTCCCACCAGCGAGCGAGAAAACATCGCCAAACGCTGGAGTGCAGGCAGTGACATCCTGCTCACCGATCACAAGCTGCAACTTACCGGTCGCGAAGAACGCTGGCTGGCGCAACATCCAGTGGTTCGCGTGGTGGTCAATGAGGCGTTTGCACCGCTGACGTTTTTCGACGATGAAGGCAACTTTCGAGGTGTTACCGCCGACCTGCTCGAATTGATCAGGTTGCGCACCGGCTTGCGATTCGAGATCCATCGCAGCCGAAGCGATGACGAGATGATCAAGCGAATCAGTCATCATCAGGCCGACTTGATTGCCGCTCTGCTGCCCAGCGCACAACGTGAAATGCTGCTGAACTTCAGCCGCCCCTACCTGGAAAACTCCTTTGTCCTGCTGACGCGCAAAGTGGCCGACACCCCGACCGACCTCACGCAGTTTTCGGGCAAGCGCCTGACGATTGCCCAAGGTAATCCGATGGTGGATTACCTGCGTCGCGAGTTCCCGCACGTCAATCTGATCGAAACCCCGGACACCTTCAGTGCCGTGCAGTCAGTTGCAGAGGGTCAGGCTGAAGGCGCCGTAAATTCGCTGGTGATCGCCAACTACTTCATCTCATCCAGAATCTTCGAGCAGCCCCTTCAGATCAGCTCCACCCTTGGCACGCAGCAGGCTGCGTTCTCTCTGGCAACAGGGCGTGATGCCAAAGAACTGAGCGCCATCCTCGACAAGGCATTGCTGAGCATTACCCCGCAGGAGCTGGGCATTATCAACAGCCGCTGGCGGGGATACTCGTCGACTACGCAAAACACCTGGCGCAGCTATCACCGGGTGTTCTATCAGGTGGTGATCGGTGTGGGTGTGCTACTGCTGATTTCTGTTGCCTGGAACGCTTACATGCGTCGTCAGATAAAACAGCGTCAGGCGGCCGAGCTCGCGCTTAATGATCAACTTGAGTTCATGAGATCACTGGTCAATGGCACGCCTCATCCAATCTACGTACGTGATCGGCAGGGATTGCTGCAAAGCTGCAACGACAGTTACCTGGAAGCCTTTAATACAAAATACGAAGACGTCATCGGCAAAAGTGTCATGCAGGGCAACATGAGCAACGCCTTCGAAGCTCAGGAGTATCAGGCTGACTATCAGCGCGTCGTGAGTGAAGGTACACCGTTGATTCTCGACCGCACCCTGCAAATCGGCAGTCGCAAGCTGACGATTTATCACTGGGTTCTACCTTACCGGGACTCGAGCGGTGAAGTGCAGGGCATCATTGGCGGCTGGATCGACATCAGCGAGCGGCGACAACTGTTCGATGATCTTCGAGCGGCCAAGGAACGCGCCGATGACGCGAACAGAGCCAAAAGCACTTTTCTGGCGACCATGAGCCATGAGATCCGCACCCCGATGAATGCAATCATCGGCATGCTGGAACTGACCCTCAAACGTATCGAGCCGGCTCATCCGGACCGCCCCGCCATTGACGTCGCGTACAACTCGGCGAAAGACCTGCTGGAACTGATCGGGGACATTCTCGATATTGCGCGCATCGAATCCGGGCATCTGAGCTTGAACCCGGAGCGCGTCAACCTGGGTGAAACGGTGGCATCGGTGGTCAGAATCTTCGACGGGCTCGCACGGCAAAAAAACTTGCGTCTGTTGCTGGACTTCAGTCCTGCACTTCCGCCAACCGATGTCCTGTTAGACCCGATGCGCTTCAAGCAGGTGCTGTCCAATCTGGTCAGCAACGCCATCAAGTTTACCGAACAGGGTCAGGTCCTGATTGTGGTTGAGTTACAGGCTACTGACGAGCCCGAGCGAGTCTTGCTGAGCGTTCAGGTCAAGGACAGCGGAACGGGGATCAGCGAGGAGGATCAACAGCGTTTGTTCGAGCCATTCGCTCAGGCGCCCCATAGCGCGCAGTCGTCCCGAGGGGGCGCTGGGCTGGGTCTGGTGATCAGTCGCACGCTCTGCGAGATGATGGGCGGCAGCCTGCAATTGCGTAGCCAGTCCGGTGCAGGCACTCAAGTCGAAATATCGTTGCATCTGGCGACATTGCCGCCAGAACTGATGCCGAAAACCACCGAAGCGCCTATTCAGCCTGCCTCAACCCCGTTGAACGTCCTGGTGGTCGACGATCATCCGGCCAATCGCTTGCTCATGTGTCAGCAACTGGAGTTTTTGGGGCATCGCTATAGCGCAGCAGCAGAGGGCGAGGCCGGATTCGCGGTATGGAAGCACGGACTGTTCGATCTGGTCATTGTTGATTGCAACATGCCGATCATGAACGGCTACGAACTGGCCCGGCTAATTCGTCAATACGAACAGCAACAGCCGCGCGCGGTCTGCACCCTGTTGGGTTTTACCGCCAATGCACAGCCGGAAGAAATACAACGCTGCAAACAGGCCGGGATGGACGACTGCCTGTTCAAACCCCTCAGCTTGACGGCCTTGAGGCAGTGGATTGAACGCATCAAGCCGATCGCCCGCGACCCGGCGTTCAGCATCGAAGGGCTGCAACTGCTGACCGGCGGTAATCCGAAGCTGGATCACCGCTTGTTGTCCGAACTGCTGAACAGCAATCGTCTGGACCGTGAACAATTGCGGGCGCTGTCCCAATGCAAAGACCGCCAGTCTTTCCTCGACTTCGCTCACAAAATCAAGGGGGCGGCCCGAATCGTCCACGCGTGTCGATTGATCGACAGCTGTGAAGCGCTCGAGATCGCCTGCCATGAAGTGTTCCACCCCGAAACCGTAGCCAATTGCACTAAAGCCATCGAGCGCGCCATGCTCGAACTGGAGCAAGCCTTGCAACAACAAATAGGGCATAACGGCAAAAGCAGAACGATGGAGCATTAACTATGCTTGAGCATTGAGCAGTGTGTTTACCCTCATGGAGAGACCCGTAATGCCAAGCTCACTGCGCTCCGACCAACGCCGATTTCCGTTACACGTCCATATCAGCGTGATGTTTACCTTCCTGCTGCTACTAACGGGCGTGGTGTTGGGCATTTTCAATTACCGGCAAACCACGCAGATCATCCTGTCCAGCAGCGAAAAACTCTTCAACCGGATCGAGCAGGATGTCCGGCTGGATCTGCAAGCCACCTATGTACCGATCCGCCACCTGCTGAGCTTGCTAGTGGACAACCCGGCGACCGAAGCGTCGGCGCTGGAGCAACGGCTCGCGCTGCTGAAACCCTTTAGCCAGTCGCTCAAAGACAATCCCAACCTGGCCTCGCTGTATCTGGGTTACAGCAATGGCGATTTTTTCATGGTGCGTCCCCTGCGCATCCCGGCCGTGAAAGCACTCACCAAAGCCCCGGACACGGCGGCCTATCAAGTCTGGAGCATCGAACACCCGGACGGCGGTGGAAAGGTGCGGTCCCAGTCTTTGTTCTTTGATCAGAACCTGGCCCTCATCGACCGCCAGGATACCCCCGACGAAACCTTCGATCCGCGCACACGCGCCTGGTTTAGCAGCGCTCGCAGCGATGAAGACCAGATCACCACCGAACCCTATGTATTTTTCTCCACTCACGATGTTGGCACCACCCTGGCCCGGCGCAGCGGTGCGAACGCAGTGATGGGCGCCGACCTCACCCTCGCCGAACTGTCGGCAACGCTGGCCAAACATGTGGTGACCCCGCACACAGAAATCGTGCTGTTCGATGGCGAGGGCAATGCCGTTGCCTATCCCGACAGCAACAGGCTGATCGTTGACGACCAGACCGTACGCTTGATCAAGGCAGCCGATTTGAATCCGGCACTCGGTGCCCTGCTCGCCCGTCCGCCCGAAGGTAATCGCCTGGACGCCGCGGGTCGCCAATGGATTGTGGCCCGCAGCAGCATGAAGGAAGGCGGGCCTGAAGGATTGCAGTTGGCGCTGTTGGTGCCGGAAGATGAATTGCTCTTCGATGCCTATCGCATGCGCTGGCAAGGCGCAGTGATCACTCTGGCAACGTTGCTGCTGTGCCTGCCGCTGGGATGGCTCACCTCCAGAGTTCTGGTCAAACCCCTGCGCGCACTGGTGCAGGAAGCCGATGCGATCCGCAGTTTCAATTTCAACTTTCCTGTCAGCCGACGCTCACCCGTGCTGGAAGTCGACCAACTGAGCGTGTCGATGGCGCGCATGAAGGACACCCTGGCGAGCTTTTTCCGGATCACTGACAGCCTGAGTGCCGAGACCCGTTTCGCACCGTTACTGCAACGGGTGTTGTTCGAAACCGTGAAAATCGGGCAGGCCCAGGCGGGTCTGATTTACCTGCGCGAACAGGATAGCGACCGCATGGAGCCTCACGGCCTGGTTATCAACGAGACCGCCCAGGCATTACCTGCATTCGGGATTCACGGCCACGAACTCAAGAACCCGCAGAGCCCTCAGTGGATGCAGCAGTTGTCGAACGCCGACAATGTCGTCACCAGTCTGAGCTTCGAAAATGCCGCCGACCTGCAAAAGGTGATGCTTGCGCTGGAAAGCCCACGGGTTCATTTGATCGGCATCCGGTTACACAACCGGCATAACGAAACCGTCGGCCTGCTAATCCTATTGCTGGCCGACAGCGGCACACAAAACGACCTGGAAAAGCTTCGCCCGGACCGCATTGCGTTTCTCCAGGCGGTGTCCGGTGCGGCGGCGGTGAGTATTGAAAGCCAGCGCCTGCAAGCCAGACAGAAACAGTTGCTGGACTCTTTCATACAACTGCTGGCTGGAGCGATCGATGCCAAAAGTCCTTACACCGGCGGGCATTGTCAGCGGGTGCCGGCGTTGACGCTGATGCTCGCGCAGGCTGCTGCCGCCAGTCAGGAGCCTGCCTTCAGCGGCTATCAGCCTACGGAAGATGAGTGGGAAGCCCTGCACATCGCGGCGTGGCTGCACGACTGCGGCAAGGTCACCACCCCTGAATACGTGGTCGACAAAGCCACCAAACTTGAAACCCTGAACGACCGCCTCCACGAAATCCGCATGCGTTTCGAAGTGCTCAAGCGCGATGCCTGGATCAATTATTGGCAGGCCATTGCCCAAGGGGGTGACGAGCCTCACCAGGCCGAATTGCGCAATGTCCTTCTGGCGGAACTGGACGATGATTTCGCGTTCATCGCCCACTGCAATCTGGGCGGCGAGGCCATGGCCGAAGCCGACCTGCAACGCTTGCGCGGCATTGCTCAACGTACCTGGACCCGAACCCTGGATGATCGGCTCGGCGTTTCATGGGAAGAGAACCGCCGCCAGGAACGAACGCCGGCGCCGACGCTGCCCGTCAGCGAGCCGTTGCTCGCGGACAAACCCGAGCACCTGTTCGAACGTGCCGAAAGCGAACTGATCCCCGCTCACAATCCGTGGGGTTTCAAGCTCGATGTACCGCATTACAAGTACAACCGGGGCGAACTCTACAACCTGAGCATTACCCGAGGCACGCTGACTCGCGAAGAGCGTTACATCATCAATCACCACATGGTGCAGACGATCCTGATGCTCAGCCGCCTGCCCTTTCCCGAGCACCTCAACAACGTCGCGGAAATCGCCGGTGGCCATCACGAGAAAATGGACGGCACCGGTTACCCCAAACGGTTGAAGCGCGAAGAAATGAGCCTGCCGGCGCGCATGATGGCGATTGCCGATATTTTCGAAGCGCTGACCGCCGCCGATCGTCCCTACAAGAAAGCCAAAACCTTGAGCGAGGCCTTGGGCATCATGGCCAACATGTGCCGTGACGCCCACATCGACCCGGAGTTGTTCGGGCTGTTCATCAACGCACACATTTATTTGCAGTACGCAGAACGATTCCTCGATCCTCAGCAGATTGACGCTGTTGACCGGTCAAGCCTGCTGGTCAAGGCAGGCTTGAGTGCATGATCAGCAATCGGTGAGGCGCAGGAAAATCGCTGCCAGCCGCTCGATACCGGCCTGATCTTCAGCGGTAAAACGCGCCAGTTTCGGGCTATCGAGGTCCAGCACCCCGATCAGTCGACCATCCTTGACCAACGGAACAACCAGTTCGCTGTTCGATGCGCTGTCGCACGCGATATGCCCGGGAAATGCGTGCACGTCTTCAACCAATTGAGTCTGCAAGGTCGACGCAGACGTCCCGCACACGCCGCGACCAAATGGAATCCGCACGCAGGCGATTTGCCCCTGGAAAGGACCGAGCACCAGTTCTTCGTTACGATTGAGGTAGAAACCGGCCCAGTTCAGGTCATCGAGCTGGTTGAACAGGAATGCCGAGAACTGTGCAGCATTGGCGATAAAATCACGCTCATCCGCCAGCAACGATTCCAGCTGCGCCCACAACATGCCGTAACCATCCAGGCCTTGGCCGCTCTTCTGTAAATCAATCATGCTTTGTGCTCCAACAGCTTGAGCCCGACCCAGTAGCGGGCAAATTGATAGGCGCAACGGCCATTGCGATTGCCTCGGCCCGTGGCCCAACGTACCGCGAGGATGTCCAACTCTTCGTTACGCTGCCACTCAAGCCCGGCTTTATCGGCCAGTTGACCGATCCAGTGTTCGACAACATTGAGGAAATGTTCCTGAGTAAACGGATAAAACGACAGCCACAAGCCGAAGCGGTCCGACAACGCGATCTTGTCTTCCACCGCCTCGCTGGGGTGCAGTTCGCCGTCGACCCTTTTCCAGTTTTCGTTATCGCTTTCCTTTTCCGGCACCAGGTGACGACGGTTGGAGGTGGCGTAAAGCAGAACGTTATCCGGTGCCTGTTCAAGGGAGCCATCGAGCACGCTCTTGAGTACGCGATAATCGCCCTCGCCCGACTCGAACGACAGGTCATCGCAGAACAACACGAAGCGCTGCGCCAACTTGCCGATTTGCTCGACCACTCGCGGCAGGTCTGCCAGGTGATCGCGCTCGATCTCAATCAGGCGCAAACCGGCGTGGGCATGTTCGGCGAGCAAGGCACGCACCAGCGACGATTTACCGGTACCGCGCGAGCCCCAGAGCAAAGCGTGGTTGGCCGGCATGCCGTCGATGAACTGTTGGGTATTTCGCCCCAACTGTTCCAGTTGCCGGTCGACACCGATCAGGTCGGACAGACGCGTGTCGAGGCTAACGTGCAGGGGCAACAGAAACCCGCTGCGCCCCTCGCGCTGCCAGCGCGCGGCCAGGCATTGGTTCCAGTCGATGGTTTGTCGAGGTGCGGGCAGCAGCGGCTCGATACGGGCCAAAACAGCATCGGCGCGTTCAAGAAAAGCATTCAGTCGAGCGTCCACGTCTTCTCCTCGGGCACGTTCACAGTGATGATGGCGATACAGCGACGAATACACAGCGTTCGGTGCCCGGCTCAACCCTTGCTCAAGGGTTCGCGAGAACATCGGTATCCCTGCATGATCGACTATGCTTGAGCAGCGAAAGAAAACGGAAGTGGTTCAACACCCCATGGATATCAAATTCACCCACCGGTTGTCATACAAGCAAGCCAAGCTTACTGTGCTGGTCGGTTTCATTCTGGGCACGCTGCTCAGCCTGCTGCAAATAGGCATCGATTATGCCAGCGAAGACGCCTCCATCAACCGCGAAATACGGTCTTTGCTGGAAATCAGCCATAATCCCGCCTCGCGCATCGCCTACAACATCGACGCCGAACTCGCCCAGGAACTGACCCTGGGCCTGCTGCGCTCACCGGCGATCATCAGCGCGGAACTGACCGATAACCGTAATACCGTGCTGGCCAGCGTCAAGCGTCCAGGTACGCAAAGCGATTATCGGGTGATCAGCGACTTCCTGTTCGGCGCCCATCGGCACTTCGAAGACCGCCTCTTTCTCGATCACCTGCCAAACGAATCCCTCGGGACCTTGCAACTGGAAGTCGATACCTACGCCTACGGTAGCCGCTTCCTGCGCCGGGCCGAAGTGACCCTGCTCAACGGCTTCGCTCGAAGCCTGATCCTGACAGGCATTCTGCTCGCGCTGTTCTACGTGATGCTGACCAAACCCTTGGTGCGGGTCATTCGCGAACTCAGTGGCCGCGATCCGCGTAGCGTGGAGCCGACCCGGGTGGAATGCCCGCCGGGGCATGAAAACGATGAAATCGGCGTGCTGGTCAAAGCCGCCAACGAACAATTCGAAAACACCGCCACCGAAATCCATCAACGACGCAACGCCGAGAACCGCCTGACCGACTATCTCAGTCAACTGGAAAGCATCGTCTCGACGCGTACCGCTGAGCTCAAGGCAGCCAATGCCAGGCTCAGCCAATCCAATCGGGAGCTGGAAATCGCACGCACCACCGCCATCGATATGGCCGAAGCTCGCTCGGTGTTTGTGGCCAACATGAGCCATGAAATACGCACGCCCCTCAACGGCCTGTTAGGGATGATCGCGCTGTCGCTGGACGGCCCGCTCACTGCCGAGCAGCAGCAACAACTGTCGATCGCTCATGACTCTGGCAAAGTGCTGGTGGAGCTGCTCAACGATATTCTCGACCTGTCGAAATTCGATGCCGGTCAGCTTGAACTCGAGCACATTCCCTTCGACCTTGGCTCGTTGGTCGAAGACACCGCCAACCTGTTGTCCCAGAATGCGGCGCCGAGCGTGGAGCTGACGTGCCTGATCGATCCGCAGTTTCCGGCGCTGGTGCTGGGGGACCCGACCCGAGTGCGGCAGATCGTCAGTAATCTGTTGTCCAATGCGCTCAAATTCACCCGCTTCGGTCGGGTCGACTTACGTCTGTCTACGTTCGCAGAGGGCGTCAGAATCGAGGTCTGCGATACCGGTATCGGGATCGCCCAGGATGCCCAGGTCAAGATTTTCCAGCCGTTTACCCAGGCCGGTGCCGGTATTACCCGGCAGTTTGGCGGTACGGGGCTGGGCCTGGCCCTCACCTATAACCTCTGCGAAGCCATGCAGGGACGTCTGACGATCAGCTCGGAAGCCGGTTTCGGCAGCCAGTTCTGCGCCGACCTGCCTCTGCCCGCCCACACCCGCGCCATGTCACCGGCACCGCTGTCCGGCAACGTCGTTGCGATTACCGCCGCCAGTAGCGGGCTTGCAGAACTGCTGAAAACCCTGTTACCCGCGTGGGGACTCGACTATCAACAGCGCTCCATGGATGACTCGTTGATGGGCCTTGAGCCTGATGTCTTGATTACCGACTGCCCCGAATGCCTGTTTGGTCTGCGCCCCACCCTCGCCGCACCGATTCTGTTGGTAACCGCTTATGGCAACTTCATGCCCAGCGAACAGGTGAGCGCCCTCGCGCCCTTGCAGCAACAGGCACGACCGCTGGCGCGCAATGCGCTATACCAGAACTTGCGGCGAGTCTTGCAGCCGGAAACCACAATGATCAACGGAGCGCGGGTCGAAGTCGTGACTCACCAGCGGCGTGGCCGCGTATTGCTGGTTGAGGACAACCCGGTCAATCAAATGGTGGCCAAGGGCATGCTGGGAAAACTCGGCTGTGAGGTCATCGTCGCCGCCCATGGTGCCGAAGCGCTGGATCAGCTTGAGCACAGTGACTTCGATCTGGTGTTGATGGACTGCAACATGCCGGTAATGGACGGCTACGAAGCGAGTCGGCAAATTCGTCGCAGCGGGCGCTGGCCGCAGCTACCCATCGTCGCGCTGACCGCCAACGCGATGTCCGAGGAACGCGAACGCTGCCGCGCGGCGGGTATGAACGACTACCTGGTCAAGCCCTTGCGCCGTGAAGAACTGGCCGCCCTGCTTGACGTGTGGATTGCGACTAAGACAGCGCTTTGATCTGCCCTAACAAATGATCAAGGCCATCGCGCAGATCATTCAGACGATCCAGATCCACCCCGCTGTCGCACAACAGCCGAGTCTTGAGCGGGCCGACCTGATCACGCAACGCCTTACCGGACGGAGACAGGCTAAGGTGCACTTCACGCTCATCGCGAGCCGAACGCTGACGCTGCACCAGCTGCAATTGCTCAAGTCGCTTGAGCAATGGCGTCAAGGTGCCGGAATCCAGCGCCAGGCGTTCGCCCAACGCCTTGACCGTTGGCTGCTCGGGGGCCGCCTCCTGCCACTCCCACAACACCAGCATGGCCAGGTATTGCGGGTAGGTCAGGCCGAGTTGTTCGAGCATCGGTTTGTAGGCACGAATCACCGCCCGGGAAGCGGCGTACAGCTTGAAGCAGAGCTGACTGTCGAGCTTCAGGGAATCGACGGACATGGTGTTCATTTGAGCAGGGCTTCGATCTCGCGGCTCAGGTCCTGTGGCTTGGTCGCCGGGGCGAAGCGCTTGACCAACTGACCGTCCTTGCCAATCAGGAACTTGGTGAAGTTCCATTTGATGCCCTGCGAACCCAGTACACCCGGTGCGCGTTTTTTCAACTGAACGAACAGTGGATGGGCGTCGGCACCGTTGACTTCGATCTTTTTGAACAGCGGGAAGCTGACACCGAAGTTCAATTCGCAGAACTCGGAAATGGCGCCTTCGTTGCCGGGTTCCTGTTTGCCGAACTGATTGCACGGAAAGCCGAGGACCACCAGCCCTTGGTCCTTGTAGGTTTGCCACAACTCTTCCAGACCTTTGTATTGCGGGGTGAAGCCGCACTTGCTCGCGGTATTGACCACCAGCACGGCTTTGCCGGCGAAATCAGCCAGGGTCTTTTGTTCACCCTTTATGGTGGTGCACGGAATGCTCAGCAGGTTGTCGCTCATGGCTTGGACTCTTAGGAAAAGGAGACAGGCCAAACATAGCGAGCAATTGAATTGCGTGCAATTTAATAAATCAATCTGACTGATTGGGGGGCACGACAATCCCTGTAGCACGGCTTGCCGGCGATGGCGTCCTTGAGATCGACATCGCTGTAGGAGCCCAGGCTTGCCTGCGATGGCGTCCTTGAGATCGACATCGCTGTAGGAGCACGGCTTGCCGGCGATGGCGTCCTTTAGATCGACATCGCTGTAGGAGCACGGCTTGCCGGCGATGGCGTCCTTTAGATCGACATCGCCGGCAAGCCGGGCTCCTACAGGGCTCGCATTACTCGCGCGGCACCAGGTCCAGACACACCGAGTTGATGCAATAACGCAGACCGGTGGGTGGCGGGCCATCCGGGAACACGTGCCCAAGGTGTGCATCACATTTGGCGCAGACCACTTCGGTGCGGATCATGCCGTGGCTGACGTCACGGATCTCGACCATCGCGCTGTCGCCGATCGGTGCGTAGAAGCTCGGCCAGCCGCAGCCGGAGTCAAATTTGGTTTTTGAATCGAACAGCGATTCGTTGCAGCAGATGCAATGGTAAACACCGTCAGTCTTGGTGCCGTTGTATTTACCGGAAAACGGTCGCTCGGTGCCTTTGAGGCGGCACACGTTGTACTGCTCCGGGTCGAGCATCGCCTTCCATTCTTCCAGGGTTTTTTCCAACTTTTCCATCATCACACCTCAGCAGCTGAAAAAGCCCGATCTGTACCTTTTCCACGGATCGGGCGGCACGTATGATTGCGCCTCGTCAAACGCCAGTCTGGCAGCCAGACCACGCGCATTCAAACGGATTTATGGGTGCTGCATTTCAAGGCGTCAGGCCTGTGTGAATACGCAGGATTCCCAGTACGGTAGTTCATACACCGCCTGGATCGTTCATTTTCGGGAACACATCGCCATGCAGGTCAGCAAATCGAACAAGCTCGCCAACGTCTGCTACGACATTCGCGGCCCAGTGCTCAAGCACGCCAAACGCCTGGAAGAGGAAGGCCATCGCATCCTCAAGCTGAACATTGGCAACCCGGCGCCTTTTGGTTTCGAAGCGCCGGACGAAATCCTCCAGGACGTGATCCGCAATTTGCCGACCGCCCAGGGCTATAGCGATTCCAAAGGCCTGTTCAGCGCGCGCAAGGCCGTGATGCAGTACTACCAGCAGAAGCAGGTTGAAGGCGTCGGCATCGAAGACATCTACCTGGGCAACGGCGTTTCCGAGCTTATCGTGATGTCGATGCAGGCCCTGCTCAACAACGGCGACGAAGTGCTGGTGCCGGCCCCGGACTATCCGCTGTGGACGGCCGCGGTCAGCCTGTCGGGCGGCAATCCGGTGCATTACCTGTGCGATGAGCAAGCCAACTGGTGGCCGGACCTGGCTGACATCAAGGCGAAGATCACCCCGAACACCAAGGCTCTGGTGATCATCAACCCGAACAACCCGACCGGCGCGGTGTATTCGAAGGAAGTATTGCTGGGCATGCTGGAACTGGCCCGTCAGCACAACCTGGTAGTGTTCTCCGACGAGATCTACGACAAGATCCTGTACGACGACGCCGTGCACATCTGCACCGCTTCCCTGGCCCCGGATCTGCTGTGCCTGACGTTCAACGGTCTGTCCAAGTCCTATCGCGTGGCGGGCTTCCGTTCCGGCTGGATCGCCATCTCCGGCCCGAAGCATCACGCGCAGAGCTACATCGAAGGCATCGACATGCTGGCCAACATGCGCCTATGCGCCAACGTGCCGAGCCAGCACGCGATCCAGACCGCACTGGGCGGCTACCAGAGCATCAATGACCTGGTCCTGCCCCAGGGCCGCTTGCTGGAACAGCGCAATCGCACCTGGGAACTGCTCAACGACATTCCGGGCGTGAGTTGCGTCAAGCCGATGGGCGCACTGTATGCATTCCCGCGAATCGACCCGAAAGTCTGCCCGATTCACAACGATGAAAAGTTCGTGCTCGACCTGCTGCTTTCCGAGAAGTTACTGGTGGTTCAGGGCACAGCCTTCAACTGGCCTTGGCCGGACCACTTCCGCGTGGTGACCCTGCCGCGCGTAGATGATCTGGAGATGGCCGTCGGCCGGATCGGCAACTTCCTCAAGTCCTACCGCCAGTAAGGGGTCTGTTGCCGTGCGACTTTTTGAGAAAGTCGTACGGCGATTAATTCAGCAACACATCTTTACGTCCTGCTGTACATCCTTGTTTCACGCCATGCCTGCTCACTTGTTCGGTGCTCGCGCCCAACAACCACGGGGGCTTGCCAGGCGCTTTGCCTGTCAAACACTTCCCATGCCCGCGTCGGAAATGCCCTGCAAGCGACTACACTGTTGCCGTAGGACACAGTTTGAAATAGTCACCCGGTTGAATAGCCCGATGCATCACCTTATATACCCCGCAGTACGCTACATCTTTAGCAAAAGGAGATTTCTACAACCATGATGCGCATCCTGCTGTTTTTGGCCACTAACCTGGCGGTCGTGCTGATTGCCAGCATCACCCTGAGCCTTTTCGGCTTCAACGGGTTCATGGCGGCCAACGGGGTTGATCTGAACCTCAATCAGCTGCTGATTTTCTGTGCGGTCTTTGGTTTTGCAGGTTCGCTGTTCTCGCTGTTCATCTCCAAATGGATGGCGAAGATGAGCACCAGCACCCAGATCATCACCCAGCCGCGTACCCGTCACGAGCAATGGCTGCTGCAAACCGTGGAGCAATTGTCCCGGGAAGCAGGGATCAAGATGCCTGAAGTCGGGATCTTCCCGGCCTACGAGGCGAACGCGTTCGCCACAGGCTGGAACAAAAACGACGCACTGGTCGCGGTTAGCCAAGGCTTGCTGGAGCGTTTCTCGCCAGATGAAGTAAAAGCCGTTTTGGCTCACGAAATTGGCCACGTGGCCAATGGCGACATGGTCACCCTGGCGTTGATTCAAGGCGTGGTGAACACCTTTGTGATGTTCTTCGCACGGATCATCGGCAACTTTGTCGACAAGGTGATCTTCAAGAACGAAGAAGGCCAGGGTATTGCCTACTACGTGGCAACCATCTTCGCCGAACTGGTCCTGGGCATTCTGGCCAGCTCCATCGTCATGTGGTTCTCGCGCAAGCGTGAATTCCGGGCCGACGAAGCCGGTGCACGCCTGGCCGGTACTGCCGCGATGATCGGCGCATTGCAACGCCTGCGCGCCGAACAGGGCCTGCCGGTGCACATGCCGGACACCCTGAACGCCTTTGGCATCAACGGTGGCATCAAGCAAGGGTTCGCCCGGATGTTCATGAGCCACCCACCGCTGGAAGAGCGTATCAACGCGCTGCATCGACTTCAGCGCTGATTGTTCAGCAATAAAAAAGAAGGCCCACAGTGATGCGGGCCTTTTTTATTTGCTTGATTGATGCAGTGCTCTTTGGGCCCCCATCGCGAGCAGGCTCGCTCCCACATTAGCTCTTCAGTGATTGCACAATTTGTGATCACCATAGATCCACTATGGGAGCCTGCTCGCGAAGGGGCAAGCAAACTCATCACACCTTAACGGCTGGAAACCCGATACACCCGTTCCTCAAGCCGAGTGACACCCGCCTCCAGGAATTTCTCGCTCGCACTCAGAACGTCCTGATCTTCCAGGATCTTCAGTGCCCACGATCCACCGAACAACCGCTGCACTTCATCATCCAGCACGGCAAACGGCGGGCCGTCCATTTGCGGCTGGTCATAGTCCAGGGTAATCAACAACCCCAGCGATTCCTTCGGCAAAATCCGCTTCAGGTGCGCGGCGTATTGCTCACGCATTTTCGGCGGCAAGGCAATCAACGCGGCGCGGTCATACAGTGCACTGCAATCAGCGACATCGCCTGCCGTCAACTCGAAGAAATCACCGCACCACAATTCGATTGATCCTGCGCGGTAAACCTTGAAAGGCCCTTGCTCACTGACGTCAGGATCAAACTGATGCTCATTGAAGAAATCCTCAATGGCTTTTTCCGACAGCTCAACGCCCAATACCTCATGGCCTGCGTGTGCAAGCCACAACAAATCCAGACTCTTTCCACACAGCGGCACCAGTACGCGCGCGCCGTCTTCCAGACCCAATTGTGGCCAGAAACGCTGCAGATGAGGATTCACCTCCGGCAGATGAAAGCCGATCTGATTCGACGCCCATCGTTTGTGCCAAAACTCCGGCTGCATAATTAATCCCGAAAATTCGATCAAAAGACCCTAAAACTTATATTAGATTTAGATCAATGATCTGACTGAAGATGACGCCATCTTACCCCTCAGGAGCTCTTTCATGTTCCCCAGCCTGTACATATCCCATGGCTCACCCATGTTGGCACTGGAACCGGGGGCCAGCGGGCCGGCCCTCGCTCGATTGGCCGCCGAACTGCCGAAACCAAAAGCCATCGTGATTGTATCCGCGCATTGGGAAAGCAATGAGCTACTCGTCAGCGGCAATCCCCAGCCGGAAACCTGGCACGACTTCGGCGGCTTTGCGCAGGCGTTGTTCGACGTTCAATACCCGGCACCCGGCAATCCCCAATTGGCGGCAGAGGTTGTCGAGTTACTGAAGGCCGCCGATCTGCCAGCACGCATCGATGCCAAGCGCCCGTTCGACCACGGTGTCTGGGTGCCTTTGACATTGATGTATCCGCAAGCCGACATCCCCATTGTGCAAGTCTCGCTGCCCACGCGTGGCGGCCCTGCCTTGCAAACCCGCGTCGGCCATGCCTTGGCCAGCCTGCGTGAGCACGGCGTATTGCTGATCGGCTCTGGCAGCATCACGCACAACCTGCGTGAACTTGACTGGCACGCCGGCCCGGAAAGCGTCGAGCCTTGGGCCAAATCATTCCGCGACTGGATGATCGAGAAACTCGCGGCCGACGATGAAGCGGCGCTGCACGATTATCGCCAGCAAGCGCCCAATGCCGTACGCAATCACCCTAGCGACGAGCATCTGCTGCCTTTGTACTTTGCTCGCGGGGCTGGGGGTGAGTTCAGCATTGCGCATCAGGGTTTCACCATGGGCGCGCTGGGCATGGACATTTATCGTTTTGGCTAACCAGTAGACCGAGTTACCCCCTTCGGTTAACAAGCCAGGCACAAAATGCAGGCAAAAAAAATCCCCGAACCAGTCGGGGATTTTTTATGTGCGATCAATCAGCTCAAAAGCGGATCAATCTTCGCGATAGCGACGCAGCTTCAGCTGCTTACCAGCAACGCGGGTGTCCTTCAGCTTGGTCAGCAACTTCTCCAGACCATCTTCCGGCAGCTCGACGAGGCTGAAGCTGTCACGTACCTGGATGCGGCCGATGGCTTCACGAGCCAAACCGCCTTCATTCAGGATAGCGCCCAGCAGGTTCTTGGCCGCGATACCATCACGCGCTCCCAGCGCGGTACGGCAACGAGCACGACCTTCGGCCAATGGGACCGGAGCACGACGCTCACGATCACCACGATCCGGACGATCACCGGTACGCTCTGGACGATCGCCACGCGGTGCGTTGTTCGGCACCAATGGACGTTCTTTCTCGATCGCAGCCAGGGTCAGCGCCTGAGCGTTGGTTGCCTTGCGCAGCAGAGCAGCCGCCAGTGCACGCGGGGTGCAACCGATGTCGGCAGTCAGGCGATCCAGCAGATCACCGTGAGTCGATTCGGCATCGGCAACCAGCGGCGACAGGCTGTTGGTCAGTTTCTTGATGCGGGCATCGAGAACGGCCTGAGCGTCCGGCAGGCGAACTTCGGCAACTTTTTGACCGGTTACACGCTCGATCACTTGCAGCATGCGGCGCTCACGCGGAGTCACCAGCAGCAGTGCACGACCTTCGCGACCGGCACGGCCGGTACGGCCGATACGGTGAACGTAGGATTCCGGATCGTACGGCATATCAACGTTGAACACGTGAGTGATACGCGGAACGTCCAGGCCACGAGCAGCAACGTCGGTCGCCACAACGATGTCCAGACGGCCATCCTTGAGGGATTCGATCACGCGCTCACGCTGGTTCTGAGCAATGTCACCGTTCAGCGCAGCGGCTTTGTAGCCTTTGGCTTCCAGGGCACTGGCCAGGTCCAGGGTCGCTTGCTTGGTGCGCACGAACATGATCAGGGCGTCGAAATCTTCCACTTCCAGCAGGCTCAATACAGCCGAGGTCTTCTGGTCAGCGTGAACCAACAGGTGAGCCTGTTCGATCGCGGTAACGGTCTGAGTCTTGGTCTGGATCTTCACGTGTTGCGGATCGCGCAGATGGCGTTCGGCAATGGCACGGATCGACTGCGGCAGGGTGGCCGAGAACAATACGGTCTGACGGGTTGCAGGCAGTGCCTTGAAGATGACTTCGAGGTCGTCCATGAAACCCAGCTTGAGCATTTCGTCCGCTTCGTCGAGGACCAGGTGGTTCACGGTAGCCAGGACTTTTTCGTCACGACGCAGGTGGTCGCACAGACGGCCCGGAGTGGCGACAACGATCTGTGCGCCATTACGGATTGCTTTCAGTTGTGGACCCATAGGGGCGCCGCCGTAAACGGCCACAACGGTAACGCCCGGCATTTGCTTGGCGTAGGTTTCGAAAGCGGTTGCTACTTGCAGCGCCAACTCACGGGTTGGCGCCAGGATCAGGGCTTGCGGCTCGCGCTTGGCAGGATCGATGCGATGCAGGATCGGCAGGGCGAACGCGGCGGTTTTACCGGTACCGGTTTGCGCTTGGCCAATCATGTCGTGGCCGGCCATGATGATCGGGATCGATTGCTGCTGAATAGCCGAAGGCTCTTCGTAGCCAGTCGCAATGACGGCTGCAAGGATATTCGGATTAAGATTAAAAGCGGCGAAGCCGCCGGTTTCCTGGGTCATGGGTCTGCCTCTAAGTGCATCCGCAAAGACCCATGCTCCAAAGCTGCGCATGCCGTGTAAGACTCAAGAGTCGCCCTGGCTGCTTTGTCGGCGGGGATTTGCGAAAACGAATGAATGAAAAAGATTCGTCAAGGGAGAGTCCGCTGTGCGGACGTGCAGCCGAAGCTGACTTCGGGGAATTGCGCTACCTAAACGCGGCCCGGTTAAAGGCCGGCGCGCACTATACCGGAATTCGCCCAAAAAGGGAGCATTATTTGTCGGAAAAACCCCAGATTCACGGTTGTGTCACAGCCTTTGCGGATATTCGTGTGAGGGTCTATTTTTCAAAAGCCCGGCCCTGCTGGCGATGAAGCTAAAACGGTTCATCGTTATCAGGCAGGCCTGCGGTCTGACACCCCCTTCCCGCCTGAGGAATTGCCCCATGAATCAGCCCGCTTGCAGTCGTGTCACCCGCGAACGACACGGTCATGTCCTGATGATCGGCCTGGATCGGGTGGCCAAGCGCAATGCCTTCGACCTTGAGCTGCTCAACGAACTGAGTCTGGCCTATGGCGAGTTCGAGGCTGACATCGACGCGCGGGTCGCGGTGGTGTTCGGCCATGGCGAACATTTCACCGCTGGGCTCGATCTGGTCAGCGCCAGCACGGCATTGGCCGAAGGCTGGCAAGCACCGCCGGGGGGCTGCGATCCGTGGGGTGTTTTTGCCGGCCCCCGAGTTAGCAAACCGGTGATTGTGGCCGCGCAGGGCTACTGCCTGACCATCGGCATCGAGTTGATGTTGGCCGCTGACATCAACCTGTGCGCCAGCAATACCCGATTCGCCCAGAAAGAAGTCCAGCGCGGTATTTTCCCGTTTGGCGGCGCGACATTGCGTCTGCACCAGGTGGCTGGCTGGGGTAATGCGATGCGCTGGCTGCTGACCGGTGACGAGTTCGATGCGCATGAAGCGTTGCATCTGGGATTGGTCCAGGAAGTCATGGCCAGCGAGGATCTGCTGCCACGAGCAATTGAATTGGCCGAACGGATTGCCAGCCAGGCGCCGCTGGGAGTGCAGGCGACGCTGATGTCTGCGCGACAGGCGCGTTATGAAGGGGAAACCGCGGCCGCGCAGGCGTTGCCGCCACTGGTGAAAAAGTTGATGGCGAGTGAGGATGCCAAGGAGGGGGTGCGGTCGATGGTCGAAAAGCGGCCAGGGGATTTCAAAGGGATCTGAGATCTGTGTTGGCTTTAATGGCCCCTTCGACTTGCTCGCGAAGGGGCCCGAACAGTCACCCCAAACTAAGTCGCCGGGCGAATCGCCTTGATCAACGACTGCAACGAATACCCCAATCGCGGCGCCAGCCCTTCAGCGCGAGCGATAAGCCCGTCCATGTCCAGTTCCTGAGCCAGCTCCGAAGGCACGATCAGAATTACATTGCCCTCCTTCACCGGCAGCTCCCAGTAATGCCGGTGATAAAGCCCACGCAACAACGCGGCACCCAACGGTTTGCCATCATCGGTGGCCCATTGGTTGATCACCAGCCAGCCACCCGGATTCAGGCGTTTCTGACAGTTTTCCAGAAAGCTCCAGGCTAGATGCCCGACACCCGGCCCGACATCGGTATAAAGGTCGACGAAGATCAGGTCCGCCGGCTCAGCGGTATCGAGTAGCTCTAGCGCATCACCGACGCGGATATACAGCCGAGGATCGTCATCCAGCCCGAGGTATTCAATGGCCAGACGCGGTACGTCGGGGCGCAATTCAATCGCTTCGACGTCTTCCAGCGGCAGGAACTTCAGGCATGCCTGGGTCAGCGTTCCCGCGCCAAGCCCCAGAAACAGCGCGCTTTCCGGCTGCTCGTGACACAGCGCACCGATCAGCATCGCCCGGGTATAGTCGTACTCGAGCCAGCTCGGATCAGCGGTAAAGACGCAGCTTTGCTCGATGGCATCGCCGAACTCCAGAAAACGGTAATCGGCCACTTCCAGCACGCGTATCACGCCGAACTCATCCTGTACCTCGGCGAGCAGATGCTCGACGCGCTCCTCAGTCATTTCGTCTCCTGATCGTTGCCGCGCCGGCATGTGATAAACAGCAGCGCAATAAAACCGCGAGCGGGCGCGGCAAAGGCGCGATTGTCCGCGAAGCGACGGGAACAGGTCACGCACTAATTGCTGATAACATAACCGTCCGAGCGTAAAACACTAGAGAACGTGATGAGCCAACCCTGGAGCCCTGACAGCTGGCGCGCCCTGCCGATCCAGCAACAACCCCACTACCCCGACGCCGCGCATTTGCAGCAGGTCGAGCAAACCCTGGCCAGTTATCCGCCGCTGGTGTTTGCCGGTGAGGCCCGGGAGTTGCGCCGTCAGTTTGCCGAAGTGACCCAAGGGCGCGCGTTTCTGTTGCAAGGTGGCGATTGCGCCGAGAGCTTTGCCGAGTTCTCCGCCGCGAAAATTCGTGACACGTTTAAAGTCTTGCTGCAAATGGCCATCGTCATGACCTTCGCCGCCGGTTGCCCGGTGGTCAAGGTCGGGCGCATGGCCGGTCAGTTCGCTAAACCGCGCTCAGCCAATGACGAAACCATCGATGGCGTGACCCTGCCCGCCTACCGTGGCGACATCGTCAACGGCATCGGTTTCGACGAAAAAAGCCGCGTGCCGGACCCGGAACGCCTGCTGCAGTCCTACCACCAGTCCACCGCGACCCTGAACTTGCTGCGCGCATTCGCTCAAGGCGGGTTTGCCGATCTGCATCAAGTGCACAAATGGAACCTGGATTTCATCGCCAACTCGGCACTGGCAGAAAAATACAGCCACCTGGCCAACCGCATCGATGAAACCTTGGCGTTCATGCGCGCCTGCGGCATGGACAGCTCGCCGCAACTGCGCGAAACCAGTTTCTTCACCGCCCACGAAGCACTGCTGCTGAACTACGAAGAAGCCTTCGTGCGGCGCGACAGCCTGACCAACGATTACTACGATTGCTCGGCGCACATGCTGTGGATCGGCGACCGCACCCGTCAACTCGATGGCGCGCACGTCGAATTCCTGCGCGGGGTGAATAACCCGATCGGGGTCAAGGTCGGCCCGAGCATGAACCCTGAAGACCTGATTCGCCTGATCGACGTGCTGAACCCGGACAACGATCCTGGTCGCCTGAACCTGATCGCGCGGATGGGCGCCAACAAGGTCGGCGATCACCTTCCGGCATTGATTCGTGCCGTGCAGCGCGAAGGCAAGCAAGTGCTCTGGAGCTCCGACCCGATGCACGGCAACACCATCAAGGCCAGCAGCGGCTACAAGACCCGCGACTTCGCGCAGATCCTTGGCGAGGTGAAGCAGTTCTTCCAGGTTCACCAAGCGGAAGGCAGCTATGCCGGTGGTATCCATATCGAGATGACCGGGCAGAATGTGACCGAATGCATTGGTGGGGCGCGGCCGATTACCGAGGATGGTTTGTCGGACCGGTATCACACCCATTGCGATCCGCGGATGAATGCTGATCAGTCGTTGGAATTGGCGTTTTTGATTGCTGAGACATTGAAGCAAGTTCGACGCTAGACCGCGTCGCGCCCTTCGAGAGCAAGCCCGCTCCCACATTCGACCGAGGTGTCCAGGCGGGCGCAATCTAATGTGGGAGCGGGCTTGCTCGCGAAGGGGCCAGTTTAATCACCGCCAATTCCAGCCAATGCCACTCTTAGCCTGCTGGCACTCACCCGCTGACAATTCAACTGCACCCGCTCAAGCCCCAACCAATCCGCCATCCGCCGCAAATTGACCGCCAAAGCCTGCATCCCTTCGTCATCCAGCCCCGGCTCTTCTTCATGCACGGCGTGCACCGCCAACCGCCCCAACGCCCGCTCCGCCCGCAGATCCACCCGCGCAGCAATCCGTTCGTTGTGCAAAAACGGCAACACGTAATAGCCGTAAACCCGCTTGTCCTGCGGTGTGTAAATCTCCAGCCGATAGCGAAAATCGAACAGGCGCTCGGTACGACTGCGTTCCCACACCAGCGAGTCAAACGGTGAAAGCAACGCACTGGCCTCGACCTTGCGCGGTACTTTCGGCTCGGGCAGGCAATAAGCCGCTTGCCGCCAGTCTTGCACTTCGCAGGTCAGCAGCGCCCCCACCTCGACCAGTTCCGCCAGACGCGCACGACTGTCTGCCGGGCTCATACGAAAATAGTCCCGCAGATCCTTTTCCGTACCGACACCCAACGCCCTCGCCGCGTGCAATAACAGTCCGCGCTGAGCCTCGGCTTCACTGGGCAAGGGCTGCTGCAAAATGGCCGGAGGAATTACCCGTTCCGGCAAATCATAAAGTCGTTCGAAACCACGTCGGCCCGCCACCGTCACTTCACCGGCGGCAAACAACCATTCCAAAGCATGCTTTTCCGCGCTCCAGTCCCACCACGGCCCGGCCCGTTCCTGACGGGTCGACAGACTTCCAGCACCCAGCGCACCGAGTTCTTCGACCGACGCAAGTACCCGGCGAATCGTGTCCTGCTGCTCACGTCCGAAACACGCCAGTTGCTGATAGATGTCTTCGCCGCGACTCGCGCGCTGCATGCGCCAGCGCATCAGGGGATACATCGACAACGGCAGCAACGACGCTTCGTGCCCCCAATATTCAAACAGAGTGCGACGCCGGCCCTGACTCCAGGCGGCCTGGTCGAGCAAATCAGAGGAGTAGTTACCGAGGCGGGAAAACAAGGGAAGGTAGTGCGAACGCACCAACGCATTGACCGAATCGATCTGCAGAATGCCCAGCCGCTCGATCAACCGGTTGAGCTGAACCGATTTGATCGCCGCTGGCGACTGGCGCCCGCTGAACCCTTGGGCAGCCAGTGCCAGACGTCGAGCCTGTTTATTGGAAAAGGACAACGTTGCGGGCATGAATACCTCCGTGTCTGCTCGCAACCTACCTCACCAGAGAGGGGTTTGTGTAGCAATGGCCTCATCATTTATGCATCGGATCATCCCAGAACGGTTTGACCGATTCATGTTCCACATCCGCGCGACTCATGCCGATGTCCTTCAGTGCCTCATCGCTCAAACTCGCCAACAACTCGCGTTCACGATGAAGTTCGTACCAGCGACTAAACTTGTGCAGCAGATCGGATACCGCGTGAATTGAGAATTTTTCTTCCGTTACATGCTCGTTATGACCTTTCATCTTGTTGTCCTCCGTTGGGGATGGCCCAAGTCTCGCGCCAGCGATAAGATCAATCCAACGAATGTTTCTGATGGTAACCATCTCGGAGATTGATGGATGTCGGCGTACCCCAGTATCGATACAGATGTGCTGCGTACCTTTGTCGCCATCGCCGACCAGGGCGGTTTTACCCGTGCCGGTGAAATGGTCAACCGCACGCAGTCGGCGGTGAGCATGCAGATGAAGCGTCTGGAAGAGGACGTGTTGCAGCGCCAGTTGTTCGAACGCGATGGGCGACAGGTCAAACTGACCGCCGAAGGCCAGGTTTTGCTGGGGTATGCGCGGCGCATCCTCAAACTCCACAGCGAGGTCTTCAATACGCTGCGTGAGCCGCACATGGTCGGCACCGTGCGCATCGGTACGCCGGATGATTATGTGATGCGCTTTCTGCCGGGGATTTTGTCGCGCTTCGCCAAGAGCTATCCGCTGATCCAGATCGAGGTTCACTGCGAATCATCAAAACAATTGCTGCAACGTCAGGATCTCGACCTGTCCATCGTGACCCGCGAACCCGGCACCGAGATTGGCCAGTTGCTGCGCAAGGAACGTTTCGTCTGGGCCGAGGCGCAATGCTACAGCGCCCATGAGCAGACGCCACTGCCACTGGCGATGTTCAACAGTGATTGTTTCTGCCGGTTGTGGGCGTGTAATGCGCTGGATGCGCTGGGCCGCGACTACCGCATTGCCTACAACAGTTCGAGCCTTTCAGCGTTGATGGCCGTGGTCAGCGCCGGGTTGGCGGTGACCGCGCAACTGGAAAGCCTGATCACCCCGGACATGCGCATCCTCGGTGACGCCGAAGGTCTGCCGCAGTTGCCGGAAGCCTGCATCATGCTCGTGCGCAACTTGCACAACCCGTCACCGATCACCGAGTGCCTGGCCGAGCACATCGTCGAAGGCTTCAAACTTTAAACGCGAGCATCAACGCGCAGAACACCAGAAAACCGCAGAACAACCCACGCAGCAGTCGCTCCGGCAGGGCGTGGGCGATCTTCACCCCCCAACTGATGCTCATCAATCCGCCAATGGCCAATGGCACTCCAATCAGCCAGTCCACCTGATGGTGCACCGCGTAAGTCACCAGGGTGACGCCGGTGCTCGGTAACGCCAGCGCCAGCGACAACCCTTGGGCCACCACTTGGCTGGTGCCGAACACGCTGGTCAACACCGGCGTCGCCACCACCGCCCCGCCCACGCCAAACAAACCGCCCATGGTCCCGGAGGCCGCTCCGAGCACACCCAGCCATGGCCATCCGTAATGCATCTGCGCAGAGGCCGGTGTGTTGGCGATAAACATGCGCGCCAGGTTGTAGGCCGACAAGGCCACCAGGAACGCGACAAAGCCGATTCGCATGGTTTGCGCGTCGATGCCGACCGCCCAGATCGATCCGATCCAGGCAAAGCAGAAACCCATCGACGCCAAGGGCAACGCGTGGCGCAACTCAATGCGATTGCGCTGGTGATAGCGCCACAGCGCCAGCATGACGTTGGGCACCACCATCACCAGCGCCGTACCTTGGGCGATTTGCTGATCGAGACCGAACAGTACGCCCAGCAGTGGAATCGCGATCAAGCCGCCGCCGATGCCGAACAACCCGCCGAGGGTGCCCAGGGCAGCGCCAAATACCAGGTACATCACGAACTCGATCACAGGCGATTTCCCTTTTGTCAGGGTGTTCATCCTACGCAGTCCGCGATGGCACGGAAACGCACAGCAACGCACAATGGCTGTGCCAACTTCGCACAAGCGCAGACTGACCATGAACCCGAATCAATTGACCGAACAACTTGGGTTGTTCCTTGATGTGCTGGAATCCGGGAGCTTCTCCGCTGCCTCCCGCCGCCATCCCCTGACCCATCGGCCGTGGCGCGGCGCATCGATAGCCTTGAAAAGGCGGTCGGCAGCCAGTTGTTCATCCGCAGCACCCACGCCGTGATGGCCACCCCCGCTGGCCTGGCCTTTGCCGAGCGGGCACGACGGATTGTCGCCGAGCTTCGGTTGGCCCGGGCCGAAGCCGTGTCCCTGAGCAGCGCACCCGAAGGCTTGATCAGAATGGATGCACCTGCCGCGTTCGGACGACGGCATCTGGCCCCGGTGATTGCCGATTTCCTGGTGCTTTACCCCGGACTCGACGTGCAACTGCACCTGATCGACAGTTTTGTCGATATGCAAGGCTTGAACCTGGGCAAGGTCGATCTGGTACTGCGCGCCGGTCAAATGGCCGACACCCGGCTGGTGGCCACGCCACTGGCGAGCATGGTGCGCATTGCCTGCGCCAGCCCGGACTATCTGCAACGCCGCGGCGTGCCGACCGAGCCAGCACAGTTGATCGATCACGACGGCCTCGATTGGGATGGCCTGGCCCCACCCTTCGCCTGGCGCTTCGAACGCGATGGCCAGATGCATTTGCACCGCCCGGCGCGGATCCGCATGAGCGCCAACAATGCCGAAGCGCTGGTCTGTGGCGCTTTGGCCGGATTGGGCATCGCCCACCTGCCGACTTGGCTGGCGAGCGAATACCTTCTGCGGGGTGAACTGCTGCCGCTGTTTTGCGAAAACGGCCTGCCAACACCGGAAACCGCCGGCATCTATGCCTTGCGACTGGCGCAACAGCCCAACTCGCGCAGCCGCTTGTTGCTGGAATACCTGAAGACTCGCTTCAGCCCTGTCCCGCCGTGGGATCTGGCACTGCAAAACACTCTGGATCGCCACTAGCCCAGAATTATCTGGCGCATTAAAGATTCGCCCGCTAGATTCTGAGGATTACCGATCAAGGCTTTTGAAATGACTACCGAACGCGACACCCTGGATAATTGCGAACACCTGCTGTTGGATAATCAGGCCTGCTTCGCCCTGCACTCGACTTCGCTGCTGATGACCAAGGTCTATAAACCGCTGCTGCAAGCGTTGGGCCTGACCTATCCGCAATACCTGGCGATGATGGTGCTGTGGGAGCGCGATGGTCTGACCGTCGGTGAAATCAGCACGCGACTGCTGACCGATCCCGGCTCACTGACCCCGCTGCTCAAACGCCTGGAAGTCGAAGGTCTGCTCAGCCGCACCCGCAGCCGCGAAGACGAACGGGTGGTGATCGTCGAACTCACCGAACAGGGCCGCGCCTTGCGGGACAAGGCCCGCAGCATTCCGCAGTGCATCCTCGGCGCCAGTGGGATGACGGTGGAGCGATTGAACAAACTGCAAGCGGAGCTGCAAGTGCTGCGCAGCAATTTGCAAGGTAGCCTCTGATTCCCCTGCCATACACAAATCCCCTGTGGGAGCGAGCCTGCTCGCGATAGCGGTCTGAAATTCGAACTTTGATGTCGACTGAGACACCGCTATCGCGAGCAGGCTCGCTCCCACATTTGTTTTGCAGTGTTCTTTCGACCTCGTTCACCCCTTCCTCAAAAAATTTTCACCCCTGAAAATCTCGCCTCGACCGCTCTAGCTCAGTCCTTCGTATCGCCCGCGAAAATCCCGACTAAAACTTTTTCAAAAATATATATTGCGCACTAAATATTAGCGAGATACATTCATCTCGCATTTACTTAGCGCGCAAACATTTAGCGCAAAACACCCAAATCGAATGAGGCTCACACCATGCAAACTCTCTACACCGCAATCGCAACCTCCACTGGCGGCCGTGATGGTCGTGCTGTTTCCAGTGACAACATCCTCGACGTCAAACTCGCCACCCCGAAAGAACTCGGCGGTGCTGGCGGCGCGGCGACCAACCCTGAGCAACTGTTCGCAGCCGGTTACTCCGCCTGCTTCATCGGCGCCCTGAAATTCGTCGCCAGCCAGACCAAGCGCACCATCCCCAACGATGCATCGATCACTGCCCATGTAGGCATTGGCCAAATCCCTGGCGGTTTCGGTCTGGACATCGACCTGCACATCAGCCTGCCGGGCCTTGAACAAGCCGACGCGCAAACCCTGGTCGACGCTGCCCACCAGGTTTGCCCGTACTCCAACGCCACCCGTGGCAATGTCGATGTGCGCCTGCACGTCACCGTCTGACCGGCCAGCGGTGCGCTCGGCGATGCTGCAAGCATCGCAAGAGCTCAAAGAACACCTGAAAACTAACACCGCCCACTGTAGGAGCACGGCTTGCCGGCGATGGCTTATCCGAGGCCGCTATCGCCGGCAAGCCGGGCTCCTACAGAGTTCGTGTACATTTTTTGCAGGCACAAAAAAGCCCGACTCAATGGTCGGGCTTTTTCATTCCTCAAGCGGTGCTTATTTAGCACGGCCTTTGTAGGAACCGCCTTCGCGGGTATCGATCTCGATCATGTCGCCGATTTCGATGAAGTCAGCTACCGACAGTTCGGTACCGTTCTTCAGTTTGGCAGGCTTCATCACCTTGCCGGAAGTGTCACCGCGAGCGGAGCCTTCGGTGTAGTCAACCTGACGCACGATAGTGGTCGGCAGTTCTACGGAAACCAGACGCTCTTCGAAGAAGATCGCTTCGCAAACATCGGTCATGCCTTCTTCAACGAAAGGCAGAACGGCTTCGATGTCTTCAGCGTTCAGCTCGTACATGGTGTAGTCGGTGGTGTCCATGAACGTGTAGGTATCGCCGCTGATGAAGGACAGGGTCGCTTCTTTGCGGTCGAGGATTACGTCGTCCAGTTTGTCGTCGGCGCTGTAAACGATCTCGGTCTTGTAACCGGTCAGCAGGTTTTTCAGCTTGGTCTTCATGATCGCGCTGTTACGACCGGATTTGGTGAATTCAGCTTTCTGAACCAGCCAAGGATCGTTTTCGAGACGGATCACGGTACCGGGTTTCAGTTCTTTACCAGTTTTCATTGCGAATATCCGAATTTGGATGGGATTTACAAAAATCTAGGCCGCGTATCATATCCAATTTACATAAAACTGTACCAGCGCCGCGGCAAGATCGGCCTGCAAGGCTTGTTCCAGACACCACGCCTCGGCGTGTTTTTGCAGCTCTGGCCAGTGTTTGCGGGCCGTGCGCCAGTGGTCGGACATATCATGACCGGCATTCCAGGCATGCCAAAGACCGTTGATCGCCTGGCTGGCGGGCTCGGACAGGCCTTTTGTGTACAGCGCGAGGAACGCATCGAGCTTGTCCAGGTGGATGTCTTCCTCCTGCTGATAGATGTGCCAGAGCATCGGCCGGCCGGCCCACTGGGCGCGGACGAAAGAGTCTTCACCGCGCACGGCGTTGAAATCGCAGCACCAGAGCAACTGATCGTACTGATCCTGTCTGACGAACGGCAGCACCTGGACGGTCAATCCGTCACGGACATGCAGCGCCCCCGCGGCCAATCCTTCAACGCCGAGCCAGCGTTCGACATCGCCGAGAATCCGCCCTTCGGGCACCAATAAATGCGTAGGCGTTGAATCGGCGGCCAGCACATCCAGCCAACTCGACAACCCGGCATTCTCATAGGCAAAGAGCGAGATCAATTGCGCATTCGCGGCACGATCAATGCCCAATCCTTGAAGGAGTGCTCGTTGTGCCTCGGGACTTTGCTGAAACTGCCGACGGCGCTCAAGCAATCCACTTTCACGCAGCAGACCTCCGGTGCCCGGCTGGAATCCCGGAAAGAAGAAATACTTCTGCACCGTTTTGTATTTGACCGACGGCAAACCGTGGCAACCGGTCACCCAGTCTTCGGCGCATAGGTAATCGAGGTTCATCCACAGCGGCGGCTTTACCCGCCCGGCCATGGCGTCCATGTAGGCACTCGGCAACTGGCAGGCGAACGCGGCAATGACCACATCCGCGGCTTTGGCGGCCAACCATTCGGCCGGCCATTGGCGCACTTCGACGCCGGCCTGCCATTGCTGCGCGACATGGATATCGATCTCGGGACACAGCCGCTCGAAGGCGCGCAGGTCATCGACCCACAAGCGCACCTCCAGCCCATGGTCGGCCACCAGTTGGCGAGCCAGGCGCCAGGTCACGCCGATGTCGCCAAAGTTGTCGACCACGGTGCAAAAAATATCCCAGCGGGTTTTCAGTTCAGGCATTCCAGGTTCCCGTTGGCAAAGGCGCCGATTGTCCGCATAAATAACCTCGTACAGAAGAGCCGACGACGATTAATCTTCGTGCGACAATCGCCATTCGCCCGTGACCATCCGCCAGGAGGCAGCCATGCCCTACCGTCCCAACCCACGCCGCTCGTTGCCGATCCAGCTCAATGCCCTGCAACTGACCGGCAGCATTGCCCTTGGTTTGTGGCTGGGATTTCTCGCTATCGCGCTGACCTGCTGGCTCGTCTCAGCCGTGTTTTTCAAAGAGCAACTGGCACCGGTAGCCGCCGTGGAGCAACTGGCCAAGCCGCCGGTTGTAGAACAGCCGAGACCCGATATTCCACCGCAGAGCCCGTTGTTCGAGCAATACGAAGAGAACCTGCGCAAGAGCGAGCAGCAGGTACGAATGGATCAGGCCCGTAGCAGCAGCCGCAATCTGTCCAATCCAAAATGCCAGTTCTGGCTGCAGCAGGACCACACCGCGCCGAGCGAAAAAAGCCGCGCCAATGTCCTGCAATTCTGCGACTGATCATGAACAAACAGACGGTCCACCAACTGATTCTCGACAAGCTGCGGATCGATATCGACATCGCCGAGCGTGCCGCGCAAACCGCTTACGAAACCGCGACCCACGAAGAAAACATCGCCGAAAACAAGTACGACACCCTGGGGCTGGAGGCCTCCTATCTGGCGGCCGGACAGGCCAGGCGGGTGGAAGAGATCAGGCAGTCACTGACGCTGTGCCAGAATCTGACTTTGCGTCCTTATGACGATAGGCGTGGTATTGAAGTCGGTGCATTGCTCGGCCTGGAAGACGAAAAGGGCCGCGAGCAATGGCTGTTTCTGGCCCCCGATGCAGCCGGCCTGAAGGTCGATCTGGTGGGACAATGGATTACTGTCATCACCCCCCGCTCGCCGCTGGGCAAAAGCCTGCTGGGCAAGTTCGAAGGGGATGAAGTGGAGATTCTGGTGGCGGGCGCTCGGCAACAGTTTACTGTTACCGAGGTGGTCTAGACCCCTCGATCAGTGCACCGGCAGTTCGACGCCGTCGAACAGCTCTTCCAGTTCCTGCTTGTTGTGGCACTGAATGGCTTTGGCCATGACTTCGCGGGTCAGGTGCGGGGCAAACTTCTCGATGAAGTCGCACATGAAACCACGCAGGAAGGTGCCGCGACGGAAACCGATTTTGGTAATGCTGGACTCGAACAGCTCGCTGGCATCGAGCACCACCAGGTCGCTATCAAGTTTGGCATCGACCGCCATTTTCGCCACGATGCCCACGCCCAGGCCCAGACGAACGTAGGTTTTGATCACGTCGGCGTCGGCAGCGGTGAACACCACTTTGGGCGTCAGGCCGCGATGGCTGAACGCTTCGTCGAGCTTCGAACGGCCGGTGAAACCGAACACATAAGTCACGATCGGGTATTCGGCCAGGGCTTCGAGGGTCAGAGTCGACAGTTTGGTCAGCGGGTGGCCGTGAGGCACGACTACGCAGCGGTTCCAGCGGTAGCACGGCATCATCACCAGGTCGCCGAACAACTCCAGCGCTTCAGTGGCAATGGCGAAATCCACGGTGCCGTCAGCGGCCATTTCAGCGATCTGCATCGGCGAGCCCTGATGCATGTGCAGGGCCACGTCCGGGTATTGCTTGATGAAATTGCTGATCACCGGTGGCAACGCATAACGTGCCTGGGTATGCGTGGTGGCGATCGACAGGGTGCCCTTTTTCTCGTTGGAGAATTCCTGGGCGATCTGCTTGATGCTTTCAACCTTGCGCAGAATCTCGCCGGCGGTGGTGATGATGCGCTCGCCGGCCGGGGTGACGCGGGTCAGGTGCTTGCCGCTGCGGGCGAAAACCTCGACCCCCAATTCGTCTTCCAGCAGACGGATCTGCTTACTGATACCCGGTTGCGAGGTGTAAAGGCTTTGGGCAGTAGCGGAAACGTTGAGGTCGTGGTGCGCCACTTCCCAGATGTAGCGCAATTGTTGAAGCTTCATATGAATCCCTCAAAGCAGGTAGACGCCACGGGCATCAGCGACGGTATATAACTATATTAATGGTTTGAAGAATAAATCTAGAACTTTTTTGTCGAGTTGCCACTATTCGTATTCTAGCGATCACCCTGCCGGCGCCGCTCCACCAGCGGCACCAGATAGACCGGCACCCGAGACAGCTGCAACACGCGTGCTGCGGTCCTGCCCAGAGGCGTTTCCGCGCCAGCACCGTGGCTATGACTCCCTAATATCAGCAAATCCACGGAGAGTTTCTCCGCCTGGTCGAGAATCACCTGCGACGGATCGCCCTGAAGCACCCTCACCGCTTGAATCCGCGCCAGGTCCTGCTCCCCGTCATCCCCCAACTCTTCACGAAAGCTGTCGAGCACCCGCTGCTCGATATTGGCAATCACCGTGCTCAGGCCCTGACTGTGAAACTCGTTCAGCGCCTGTTCATCGAGGTAACTCTGAAGCACCGATTCGGCAAACAACCCCATGGGCTCAACCGCGTGCACCACATACAAGTCGGCATTGAATGTCCGCGCCAGGGCCAAGGCGTGCTGCATCACCAACGGTGCATATAGGCCAAGGTCAGTGGCATACAGCATCGACTGAATCATAGGATCTCCTCGCAAGCCAACATGGCGGAGATTTGATTCAGCTTAGCAGTGCCTTGGCGAGTACGACGCTTTGCGTAACGTATTGAACCGCTGGCTTAAACCTTTTGCTCGTTGCTTATGCCGTGCGGTACATGGCCGGTGGCGACGACTTCGCGGGCCAACTCGCAATGGCCGGCCTGATCGTCGAAAAACACGTCGGCGGCAAACGCTTCGAGAAATGCGGATTTGGTCAGCCCCCCGAGAAACAGCGATTCATCCAGACGAATGTCCCATTCGCGCAACGTACGAATCACTCGCTCATGGGCCGGCGCCGAACGCGCCGTCACCAACGCCGTGCGGATCGGGCAGTCGTCGTCGGGAAACTCACGCTGCAACAGATTGAGGGCGGCCAGGAAGCCCTTGAACGGCCCTCCGCGCAGCGGCTCGCGGGCGGCCTCACGCTCGCTGGCCTGAAACGCTTCCAGGCCACCGGACTGGTAGACCCGCTCCGATTCGTCGGAAAACAGCACCGCATCACCGTCGAAGGCAATCCGCAATTCATCACTGGCCGCGCGGCTGGCACCGCCCGACAAAATGGTCGCCGCCGCGAAACCGGCGTCCAGTGCACTGCGCACATCGTCCGCATGCGTCGACAGAAACAGGTCACAGCCAAAGGCCTTGAGATACGGATAGGGACTGCGCCCGCCGACAAACGCCGCGCGGGAAATCGCCAGCCCATAGTGGTGAATCGAGTTAAACACCCGAAGGCCGGTGTCGGCGCTGTTGCGCGACACCAGGATCACCTCGACCCGCGCTCGACCGAGGCGAGTATTGAGGTTCAGAAGTTTCTCCACCAGCGGGAAGGCATCACCAGGCTCGAGGATTTCGTCTTCGTGCTCAATCTGATATTGCCGGTAGGCTTCGACGCCGCTCGACAGATACACCTTGTGGCTTTCGCTCAGGTCGAACAGTGCTCGCGAAGAAATCGCCAGCACCAGTTTGTCGTCGATAGTTTTTGCCATGCCCTTCCCCCTAAGGTAGATCCGCTTACCTGTTGCGTCGTTCGATGAAAGCCAGACTGCGATACAACGCTTCAATCAGCGGCAATTGGCACCCCGCCGCTTTGGCCACCGCCAAGGGCCGGGCGTATATCGCGGCCAGCTCCAGCGGTCGTTTGTGCAGGAAATCGTGGTACATGCTCGGCCAATAGTCCGGCATTTTTTCGGTCATCATGAACAGGTGGTCAGCATAACCGGCCGGTATGTCGTGACCACAGGCGATAGCCCCCTGAACCACTTCGGCCATCAATGCCTTGATCAGTTCCCGGCTGTCAGCATCGGCCATCAATGGCGTGGTGCTTGCCCCCAGCAGAACCGACAGGCCGTTGTAAGGGATATTCCAGACCAGTTTTTGCCAACGTGCCTGGTGCAGATCCGGCATGGCCTGCGAATCGATACCGGCGCTGTGGAATAACCCGGCGCCCTCCTCGACAATCGCCATGCGCGCCTGCTCATCAGCAGCGGGGCCACTGTGGTAGCCGATGTTGACTGCGCCGAGCGCCTGATGGGTAATGTCCCCGGGACCTGTGCGATGGACGCAGATAAAACACAGCCCACCCAGCAGGTGCAACGAATCGGGGAGCAACTCGCGCAGACTGTCTTCAACGTCCAGGCCATTTTGCAAGACCAGCACTTTGGCGTTCGGTGCGGCTGCCTGAATGATGGCGGGCGCCAAGTCCGTATTGCTGGTGGTTTTGGCGCCGACCAGCAACCAGTCGCAGGCGGGCATGTCTTCAGCGCACGAATAAGCTTGAACCGGGTTCAACGTCAACGCGCCATGCACTGCGCTGTCGAGTTGCAACCCGCGTTCGGCCACCGCTGAAAACTCACTGCGCAGCAAGAAGTGCACATCGAAGCCGGCACGCGCCAGCATCATCCCGTAGAACCCGCCGATTGCGCCGGTTCCGATTATGCCGATTGTCGGCTTGGTGACTGTGCCCGTCATGGCAACTCCTCTGCTGTTCTCATCAACGCCCGACCTACCGCATCATTGAGTTCGGTGCCGGTCAAACGCGATTTTAGTACCCCGAAAAACTCACCGTCGCGCACCACAAACAGCGCCGGCAAATGAAAAACCTGATAACGCTCGACCACCCCGCCATTGCTCCCGGCATCGATCCAGCACAGTCGATCGACCATCAGATCGAGCCTGGGCAATTGTTCTCGGGCAAATCGGCAACTGGCGCAGCCAACACTGGTGAAAATCACCAGGGATACGCCGCTCATTGCCAGCAGCCGTTGGTCGGCATCGAAATCGGTCAGTTCCGATTCGACCACTATACTTCGGGAAACAATGTCAGATGGCCGACACAGGGAGTCCGTGTTCATGGGACGATTTATTCCTCATCCTGGCGATGTGCCCGTCGAATTAACGTTACTCAAACATGAGTGCATCTCGCGCCAGCGCTTGCACACTATCAGTCTCGGGGGCATGGCTTGCAATTATCACCGGGCCTGGCGCCATGGGACGGCGCTGGAAGTGCGCATGCCGACCTTGAACCCCGACATGCGCTATCTGGGCTATGTAGCCTGGTGCTTGCGGCGCAAACGCGGCTATCTGGTAGGCATTGCGTTTGTGGACGAGCAGATGCTGTTCAGTGCCCGGATGGGCGAGCAGGTGTGCCAGATCGAACGCTACTGTCGCCTGCATGACGCGCACGAAGACTTGCAGGATATTCAGGCGCTGGCCCTCGAATGGGTCCAGGAGCATGCCGACGAGTTCTCTCAAGACACCGTTGATAAGGCATTTGCACAGCCGGTGCTGGATTAAACCCATTGTCGAGCAGGCGGATAACGCGCTAAGGTTCGGCTCCCCGACGCGCTTAATTTGCTGTGCTCCGCCGCGCGGGTTCGCTGGCGGCCGGCACCCGTGACCTGACGAGTAAACGATGGCTGATTTACCGATCAACGACCTAAACGTCGCCTCCAACGAGACGCTGATCACTCCTGACCAGCTCAAGCGCGATATCCCTCTGAGCGACGCCGCCCTGCGCACCGTCACCAAGGGCCGCGAAGTCATTCGCAATATCCTGGATGGCACCGACCACCGCCTGTTCGTCGTCATCGGGCCTTGCTCGATCCACGACATCAAGGCTGCCCACGAATACGCCGATCGCCTGAAGGTACTCGCCGCCGAAGTGTCCGATACCCTGTATCTGGTCATGCGCGTGTATTTCGAGAAGCCGCGCACCACCGTCGGCTGGAAAGGCTTGATCAACGACCCGTACCTGGACGACTCGTTCAAGATCCAGGATGGTCTGCACATTGGTCGTCAATTGTTGCTGGACCTGGCCGAAATGGGCCTGCCGACCGCGACCGAAGCCCTCGACCCGATCTCCCCGCAGTATCTGCAGGACCTGATCAGCTGGTCGGCCATCGGTGCGCGCACCACTGAGTCCCAGACTCACCGCGAAATGGCTTCCGGCCTGTCCTCGGCAGTCGGCTTCAAGAACGGCACCGATGGCGGCCTGACAGTGGCGATCAACGCCCTGCAATCGGTTTCCAGCCCGCACCGTTTCCTGGGCATCAACCAGGAAGGTGGCGTGTCGATCGTCACCACCAAGGGCAACGCCTACGGCCACGTAGTACTGCGCGGTGGCAACGGCAAGCCGAACTATGACTCGGTCAGCGTCGCGCTCTGCGAGCAAGCGCTGAACAAGGCGAAGATCAAGCCGAACATCATGGTCGATTGCAGCCACGCCAACTCCAACAAGGACCCGGCCTTGCAACCGCTGGTGATGGAGAACGTTGCCAACCAGATTCTCGAAGGCAACCAGTCGATCATCGGCTTGATGGTCGAGAGTCACCTGAACTGGGGCTGCCAGGCCATCCCGAAAGACCTCGCCGACCTGCAATACGGCGTGTCGATCACCGACGCCTGCATCGATTGGTCCGCCACCGAAAACACCTTGCGCAGCATGCATGCCAAGCTCAAGGACGTGCTGCCTAAACGCGATCGCACTTGATCACCGTTTAGCGCACACAAAAACGCCAGGCTTAAACCTGGCGTTTTTTTTTGCGTTCGTTTTGGTCACAGCTTGGCGGCGTGCCGCTGGTGACGTTCCATGTAGCGCTCGACGTAAGAGCACGATGGGATCACGGTGTAACCCATTTCTTCTGCGTACTCCAGCGCCTTCTCGGTCAAGGCTGCGGCAATGCCACGACCACGCAATGCGTTGGGCACAAAGGTGCGATAGATATCCAGGGTCTGTTTCCCCAGATCCATATAGGTCAGGTAGGCACGATGACCGTCCACAGTGGTCTCGAACTGATGACCAGCCTGGTCATGGTGGATGGACAACGCCTCGCTCATCACTACTCCTCGCGGGTCTTGAAATCTGACCTCTACCTTACCGATGTTTTTCCGGCGAAGGAACATCTACGCCACCCCGTGCCTGAATGGACACTGAGAAGAGCTGCACCGATCTCGCGCAACCGAGCACGTACAAATAGTAGGCACCATTGGCAGAAATGCTCAAGGTGCGCTCGTCATCATGCTTAGCCAGCGGGTGCTGCTCCAGGGTACGCAGGGACGGCTCGACCGACGGTCTTTGCGGGTCGATAGCCTGAACATTGCCGGATGTTGAGACATAAGACGAAGCCGTTCTCTTAAAGTCACCTCTACATGGATAAGATTATGAGAGCTGCTGTGCAAAATTCGAACAAAAGTATGGACGAATTCATCTAGCCAGACTTTAGCCAAGACTGAAAAAACACGGGGAGCGCGCGGAACTTTTCCTCGGCGCCTCGCTCATCTCGGGCCTCGCAGATGGATATTTTTTAAACAACGCAGTTAAAAGTTGCTCGAAAAAGAATCAAAGCCTACAATTTTTTTTGCTTCTTGCTGTACGTCAGTTTACTTACGAGTAGTAATGAGTAGTATGTACGCCGGCTATTTCCTCACTCTGAGGAGACAGCTAAATTAATAGAAAGTCCTTGAAGGGGAACACGATGAACAACGTTCTGAAATTCTCTGCTCTGGCCCTGGCCGCAGTTCTGGCTACCGGTTGCAGCAGCACATCGAAAGAAACCGAAGCACGTCTGACCGCTACTGAAGACGCAGCTGCTCGCTCCCAGGCTCGTGCAGACGAAGCTTACCGTAAAGCTGATGAAGCTCTGGCTGCTGCTCAAAAAGCACAACAGACTGCTGACGAAGCTAACGAGCGTGCTCTGCGCATGCTGGACAAAGCTAGCCGCAAGTAATAATCCCTAGGGATTATTATCAAGCCGACCCATTTTATGGGTCGGCTTTTTATTGCCTGATGCTTTCCTTCCGGCAATAAAAAACCCGCCGACGCGGCCTGCGTCGGCGGGTTTCTTTCAAGCCTTACTGCAATGGATCGAGCGGCGCACTCGACATCATTGGCGCGGCATTGCTCGGCACGGCGATTTCCACCGGCAAGCCATCTTCAGCGGCAACCACGTCGCGCACCACATCCCAATTCATGCGCAGGTTGTTGGTGATGTCCTCACGCTTGAGCATCGCATTGATAACCGCGGTGTGCTTGTCGACTACCGAAGGGTTGCCCTTGTCATCCAGCGGCGTGTGCGCTTCCAGGTAAACCTTGCCGGCACTCATACCGAACTTGTACGGGTCGTTGATAATGCGCACCGACGTTCCGACCGGCACCATACCGGCCATTTCCAGCACGTTGTTGTTGAACATGCGGAAGCAGCCGTGGCTGGTGCGCATGCCGATGCCGAACTTCTTGTTAGAACCGTGGATCAGGTAGCCCGGCGTGCCCAATGTGAACTTGAACGGCCCCAGCGGGTTGTCCGGGCCTGCCGGCACCACGTTAGGCAGCGGATCCCCATCGGCGGCGTGCTCGGCCTTGATCGACGCTGGAGGGGTCCAGGTCGGGTTCGGCGTCTTCGCGGTGATGTTGGTGTGGGCAATTGGCGAGCCCCAGCCTTCACGACCGATACCCAGCGGGAAGGTGTAAACCACATTCCGGCCTTTCGGGAAGTAATAGAGCCGGTATTCAGCCAGGTTGATCACGATGCCTTCACGCGGTCCCGGCGGCAGGATGAAACGTGTTGGCAGAATGATTTCGGTGCCGGCGCCCGGCAACCATGCATCGACACCCGGGTTGGCCGCGACCATTTCCGTGTAGCCCAGGTCGTAAGCGGTACCAAGGTCAGCGAAGGTATCTTCGTACTTGGCCTTGATAACCTGCACCTGACCGATGATGTCTTCACCGGGCGGTGGCAGGGGAAACTCCAATGCTGCAACTGGGCCAGCCACACAAAGGGCGGCAAGAGACAGGAAGCGGGTGACGGCAGGAAAACGCGGCAACATCCGGAAAGTCCTTCGCAGATCGACAAGGGGTAAGAGCGGGATTGTACACCGACGCCCGTAAATTCGGGGAGTCGGCCGATAGCACGCTACCTTTTATGCGCTAGAGCTCGAACCGTAGCTCTGGCCAGATCGGCGAGGTACCGCGTTTTTGCGACTCCAGAATGGCCCGGCACAGCGAGCATAGACGCTGGTCCTGGAACACTCGACGATCGACACTCGACCAACGCGGCTGCGCCGGCAACAGGCTGCCGCACAAGGTTCGGTCCGCCGAGCCGCCCAGCTCCAGCTGACGGGTTACCAGATGTACCCGCACTTCCTGGCAGGCGAACAGATCCAGCTGTTCGTCAGGCTCGATCAGTTGATAGGCAAAAAGTGACCAGGCAGGACGCGGCATCGGGGGCTCCAAATCGGGGGCGCCACCATAGCCGAAAGCCTGCGCCTAGAAAAGCGTCATAACAGCGGTTTTAGCGTAGGCCAGACATTTTCCAGCAACTTGTCCTGAGCCCCGGCCGCCGGGTGTATGCCGTCCGCCTGCATCAAGTCCGGATGGCCGCCCACGCCATCGAGAAAAAACGGCACCAGCGCGAGGTTTTTCTCGTTGGCCAGCGTGCTGTAGACCTTGGCAAAGGCCTCGGTGTAACGAGCGCCATAATTGGGCGGCAATTGCATGCCCAGCAGGAGGACCTTGGCACCGTTGTCGCGGGAGGTGTCGATCATCGAAGCAAGGTTTTGTTGCAAATTAGCCAGGGGCATTCCACGCAGTCCGTCATTGCCGCCCAATTCGAGGATCACCAGTTCCGGCTTATGCTCTGCAAGCAGCGCAGGCAGGCGTGCCTGGCCTCCGGCGCTGGTGTCGCCGCTGATGGATGCGTTGACCACCTTATCGTCGAAACCTTCGTGCTTGAGCCGCTGTTCCAGCAGCGAGACCCACCCCAACCGGGTATCCAGTCCGAAACCCGCGCTGATACTATCGCCAACAATCAGGACAGTACCCGCCGCTGCGTTCTGGGCCATACACATCAAGGCCAGACCAGCACTCAAAAACCACACACGCATCGGATTCTCCATGGGCGCAAGCATTCTCACCGCGAAGAACCTCAGCAAAGTGGTCCCCAGCGCGGAAGGTGAACTGACTATCCTGCACGAACTCAGCCTGGAACTGAACAAGGGCGACAGCCTGGCTATCGTCGGCGCCTCCGGTTCCGGCAAATCCACCCTACTCGGCCTGCTCGCCGGGCTCGACCTGCCCAGCAGCGGCGAAGTCACGCTGGCCGGGCAAGGGCTGAGCACGCTCGATGAAGATCAACGCGCGCGCATTCGGGCCGAGCATGTCGGTTTTGTGTTCCAGTCCTTTCAATTGCTCGACAGCCTCAACGCCCTGGAAAACGTCATGCTGCCCCTGGAACTCGATGGCCGCAAAGATGCTCGCGAGCGTGCCACCGAGTTGCTGCAACGGGTCGGCCTGGGCCAGCGCCTGACGCACTCACCGCGCCAGCTCTCGGGCGGTGAACAGCAGCGCGTGGCAATTGCCCGGGCGTTCGCCGCTGAACCCGATGTGTTGTTCGCCGATGAACCTACCGGCAACCTCGACAGCCACACCGGCGAGCGCATCAGTGATCTGTTGTTCGAACTCAACCAGGAACGCGGCACGACGCTGGTGCTGGTGACTCACGACGAACGCCTGGCACATCGCTGCCGGCGCCTGATCCGCCTTGAAGCCGGCCTGCTGGTCGCCCCTCTGGAGCCTTGATGGCACGCCTGCCGCTGTTGCGCCTGTTCAGTCTTGCCATCCGCCAACTGCTGCGCGATGCCCGCGCCGGTGAGTTGCGCGTGTTGTTCTTCGCCTTGCTGGTAGCCGTGGCGGCGAGTACCGCCATCGGCTATTTCGGCGCCCGCCTGAACGGCGCCATGATGTTGCGCGCCACCGAGTTTCTCGGTGCCGACCTGTTGCTCGAAGGCAGTTCACCAGCACGACCCGAACAGATCAAAAGCGGTATGGAACTGGGGCTTGAACACGCTCAAGTGGTGGAGTTCTCCAGCGTCATCGCCACTGACAACGGCATTCAGCTGTCCAGCATCAAAGCTGCTGATGACGTCTACCCACTGCGCGGCGAACTGAAAAGTGCCCCGGCGCCCTTCGCCCCGCAAGCACCCGGAGGCGGACCGAAATCCGGTGAAGCCTGGGTTGAGGCGCGACTGCTGACGGCGCTGGATTTGAAGATCGGCGACAGCATCGACGTCGGCATGAAAACCCTGAAACTGGCGCGAGTCCTGACCTACGAACCCGACCGGGCCGGCAACTTCTACAGCCTCACGCCACGCGTGCTGATCAACCTTAACGACCTTGCCGCCACCGGTGTGGTGCAACCCGGAAGCAGAGTCAGTTACCGCGAGCTCTGGCGGGGTAAAGCCGAGGCACTGGAAACCTATCGCCAACTGATCAAGCCTGGTCTGGCTGCCAACCAGCGCCTGCAGGATGCCCGCGACGGCAACCGACAAATTGGCGGCGCGCTGGGCAAGGCCGAGCGCTACCTCAACATGGCGAGTCTAGTGGCGGTTCTGCTGTCCGGTGTGGCGGTGGCGCTGTCTGCCACTCGCTTCGCCACGCGCCGATTCGACGCCAGTGCCTTGCTGCGCTGCCTGGGTCTGTCACGCCGGGAAACCATGATGCTGTTCAGTTTGCAGCTGACGGTACTCGGCCTGCTCGCCAGCCTCAGTGGCGCCTTCCTCGGCTGGCTGGCACAGCTGGGGCTGTTTGCGTTGCTGCATGATTTGTTGCCGACCGATGTGCCGCCGGGTGGTTTGCTGCCGGCCATCGCCGGGATAGGCACCGGGCTCGTTGCCCTGGCCGGATTCGCCCTGCCACCGCTGGCCGCACTCGGTCGCGTGCCGCCGCTGCGGGTGTTGCGTCGGGACATGCTGCCGATTCCGTCCAGCACCTGGATGGTCTATGGCGCTGCTTTGGGCGCCCTTGGCCTGATCATGTGGCGCCTGAGCCTCGACCTGGTGCTGACGTTCGCCCTGCTCGGCGGTGGCGTGATCGCCGCGCTGGTACTCGGCGGTTTGCTCTTGCTGCTGCTGAAAAGCCTGCGTCGGATGCTGGCCCGCGCTTCGCTGCCCTGGCGCCTCGGGCTGGGCCAGCTGCTGCGTCATCCGCTGGCGGCAGCGGGACAAGCCTTGGCCTTTGGCCTGATTCTTCTGTCAATGGCGCTGATCGCGCTGCTGAGGGGTGAGCTGCTGGACACCTGGCAGAACCAGCTGCCAAAAAACGCGCCGAATTACTTTGCGCTGAACATCCTGCCGGCGGACAAACAGGCCTTTACGGATCGCCTGATCCAACTGTCAGCGCAGTCCGCACCACTTTACCCGGTGGTGCCGGGCCGACTGATCAGCATCAACGGCGAGCCGGTGCAGGACATCGTCAGCAAGGATACGGCGGGTGATCGAGCGATCCAGCGTGACCTGAGCCTGACCTGGGCCGCCGACTTGCCGGCGGGTAACAAGCTCACGGCGGGCAACTGGTGGACAGAACAGTCACCCGACGATGTTCCCGGCGTTTCTGTCGAGGGTAAAGTGGCAGAAAGCCTGAAGCTCAAGCTCGGCGACCATTTAGTGTTTACCGTGGGCGGAGTCAATCGTGAAGCGAAAGTCTCCAGCTTGCGAGAGATCAACTGGGACAACTTCCAGCCGAACTTCTTCATGATCTTCCAGCCTGGCACCTTGAAGGATTTGCCAGCGACTTACCTGACCAGTTTCTATCTGGCGGCCGGTCATGATCAGCAGATTGTCGACCTGTCGCGCAGCTTCCCGGCGGTGACCATTCTGCAAGTCGAAGCATTGCTGGAGCAGCTGCGCAGCATCCTCGCCCAGGTCACGCTGGCGGTGGAATATGTGTTGTTGTTTGTCTTGGCGGCGGGGATGGCGGTGTTGTTTTCCGGCTTGCAGGCGACGCTCGATGAACGCATCCGACAAGGCGCCCTGTTGCGAGCGCTGGGGGCCGAACGGCAATTGCTGGTGAAGGCCCGACGGATCGAGTTCGGTTTACTTGGCGCGGTCAGCGGCTTATTGGCGGCACTGGGCTCGGAACTGGTAAGCCTGGTGCTCTACCGCTACGCATTTGACCTGCCGTGGCATCCGCATCCGTGGTTACTGGTCTTGCCATTGATCGGCGCAGTACTGATTGGCGGCGCCGGAGTGTTCGGTACCCGTCGTGCGTTGAACGCCAGCCCTCTGACAGTGTTGCGCGAGGGTTGATAGACTCGAACCTTCTCCATTACAAGAAGTTGCCATGAGCCGTTATCGCCCTCCCCGCCCCGCTGGCACCGCGCTGATCACCCCCGAGGGTGAAGCGCGGATGCGGGCCGAGTTTCATGAGCTTTGGCATGTACGGCGACCGCAGGTGACGCAGTCGGTGAGCGAGGCTGCGGCGCAGGGTGATCGTTCCGAGAACGCGGAATACACCTACGGCAAAAAGATGCTGCGAGAAATCGACAGCCGCGTGCGCTTTCTCACCAAGCGGCTGGAAGCGCTCAAGGTGGTCAGCGAAAAACCCAGCGATCCGAACAAGGTCTATTTTGGTGCCTGGGTCACGATCGAAGACGAGGATGGCAAAGAGTCGCGCTACCGCATTGTCGGGCCGGATGAGCTGGACCTGAAACTGGGGCTGATCAGCATCGACTCACCGCTCGCCCGCGCGCTGATCGGCAAGGCGCTGGACGCCGAAGTTCGCGTCCAGACACCGACCGGTGAGCAATGCGTGTATATCGTGGCGATTGAGTACCTTTGAACCTCAGCGGCGGGTGATCAGGCCTTGTCGGGCAACGCGGGTCAACTGCCTGATCATTTCCGGGGCGTCTTCGAGGCTGGGTGATTGAATCACCGCCAGGTCAAAACTGTCGCTGGCAAATCGAGCCAGCGATTCGCCGTCTTCGACAAACTGGATCAGGAACGCAGCAGGCCCGCCGGTACGACGTGGCCAGCCATCGAGATAACGCAGAAGTGTCGGCTGATGTTGACCGCCAAGCAGGATTTTTGGATTGCGCTGGGTGAGATGTGCCGTGATCGGCGCGGGACGTACTGTGGGGCTAAGTGCGTTCATCGAGTCGTGTCTCTGCCTCAAAAGTCTGCATGGCAGGTGAGAGGCAACACCGAACCAGCGCTTTAGCGGTATTTCGAAGCCTGTTTCAAGCTTCTATCGGCAACTGATTGAGTCACCTGGCGCCCCGCAAGTAGCTGTTTAAATCGGCGCATGGGCAACATCCTAGAGAAGCTGACCGGACAGTGTCAAGAATGACGCACACAAAAAAGGCCTGCGCAATGCAGGCCTTTTCGTTGAACCAGAGCGGTCACTCGCTGATGGCGCGGTCTACCGACAGCTTGCCGGCACCTTCGATCAATACCGCGACGCTGCCACCAAGCAAGGCCAGGGCGAATTCATAACCGTTGTTGGCCATGAACAAGCCGTTATGAATATGCACCGAGAAAATCGCGACCAGCGACAGGAAGATCAGCCCCAGTGCAGCAGGACGAGTCAACAGGCCGATGATCAGGGCCAGGCCGCCGAAGAACTCGGTACCACCGGCCAGAATCGCCATCAGATGACCCGGCGCCAGACCCAGGCTTTCCATGTACTGGGCAGTGCCGGCAATGCCGTAACCACCAAACATGCCGAAGAGTTTCTGCGAGCCGTGAGCTGCGAAAATGATCCCGACAACGATCCGTATGGCGGTCAGGCCGAAACCGGCGCGGGTAAACAGTACCTTGTTGATCAGTGAGCTCATGCTGTGTCATCCATTGTGAGTGTGTGTTCGTTGGGCGCCATGCTAATCGATAAAGCAGATATTAAAAGCGCAATCATTGCGACATAACAATCAAATTAGCTGATCATTTTAGAGAGACAACTTTTTGCCCCTGCGGCTCCAGCGTCTCCCTCTCACGATCGAATGCCAGGTAATACTTGTTCACGCTATTAACATAGCTGACGGGGCCCATGCCCACCTGCTCCATGGCAATGCGCTCGACCTGGAAGAACCACTGATTGGGGTTCAGGCCACGGCGCCGGGCTTCGGCGCGCATACCTTGAACCCGCTCCGGGCCAATGTTGTAGGCGGCCAGCACAAACGCCATGCGCTCACGCTCGTTGAGTTTGGGGCTGGCGAAGAACTTGCGGCGGATCATGGCCAGGTACTTGGCCCCGGCCTGGACATTGGCGTCGAGGTCCTGAATGTTGTTGACCCCCACTCGCTGGGCGGCAGACGGGGTGATTTGCATCAGGCCCGTGGGGCCGCCACTGTTGCGGGCATTGGGTTGTAGTCCTGACTCCTTGAACGCCAGCGCCGCCAGGTTCAACCAGTCCATGCCTTGGGCATCGGCATGCTTTTGCAGCACCGGTCGCAGTTTCTCCAGGCGCTGGCGGTCGGCCTTGGCCAGGGGATAGTGCACTTGGTACAGCCGCCGATAGATCCGCAGAAACGCCACGTCCTGGTCCGACGGTTTCTTGTACGTCGTCAGAAAACGATCAATGCTCGCCCGCAGCATCGACGCATCGCGGCGCACAAACCAGAACTCTTCGCCCGGTTCGCTAATTTGCACCTGCCTGTCGAAGCGCAATTTGGGCAAGATCTTGCCCCAGCGCTCGGCAATCGGTTGCTCGACAATGGTCAGGTGAAAGATCCCGCCCTGAACCATTTCCAGCACGTCTTCGACAGCAAGACTGGGATCGACCCATTCGATCGTTATCGGTGCCAACTTGTGCAGCGCCAGTTTGGAATTGATCCGGCTCACCGCATCCCCGGCCGCACTGCCATTGGGCAGCGCCAGGGTTTTGCCCGAGAGTTGTTCAACACGGGTGTAACGACGCTCACCTTTGATCCCCACCAGCACCAACGGGATATTGCTGGCGAGCGGTTCACTGCTGCTGACCGCAAAGCCTGGCTGCAAATCGAGCAACTCCCCGGGCGCGACCAGATCCCCCTCCCCGCGCTGCAAGGCGCCGAGCAGTTGATCCTTGGCTTTGGGGATGATCTTGAGGTTGATTTCCTGACCGTCACGGGCGTGGCCGTTGAGGTATTGCTCGAAGGCGTGCAAGCGGTGGTATTCGACACCGATGGCCTGGCCCTGGACTTCTCCGGAGCTGTTGCGGCTCTGGTTGACCAGCACCCGCAATACCCGGCTGCTGCGAATCTCCGCCAGGTCGCGCACCTTGGCCGCCGGCACGGCTTGCAGCGGCCCGGCCAGACGCGCAACCGCCGGCATCGGCAGCAGCAACGAACAGCACAGCACTAGCAATATCGAGGGACGTATCATCCACTCTCCGGAAAGAATACTGGGCCGACTTCCAAAAAAATCATGAAATCGATCGTCAGAAACAGAGCGCCATGAGCGCTGGCAAAGTGCGAAAGACTGGCACAGTGATGGCACCTTGGCCACCCCGTCTTGTCTCGCGGCATCAAGAGACAGCTTTAACTCGTTGTAGTTCTTGGCTTTTCTTATAAATCTACAGCTCTGATATGCTTTCCGGCCTTTGGTCCGAGGTAGCACCATGCAACTCATCGATATCGGCGTCAACCTGACCAACCCCAGTTTTGCCGACAAACACCAGGCCGTACTCGACCGCGCGTATGCCGCGGGGGTCTGCCAATTGGTCCTGACCGGCACGAATGTCGAGGGCAGTGAACAGGCTCTTGAACTGTGCCAACAACTGGACGAAACAGCTCAACGGCTGTTTTCCACGGCCGGCATTCATCCGCATGCGGCGACCGACTGGAACGCTGACAGCGCGCAGCGTTTACGCAGCTTGCTCAGGGAGCCCAACGTGGTGGCCGTGGGCGAATGCGGGCTGGATTTCAATCGCGACTTCTCGCCCCGTCCACAGCAGGAAAAGGTCCTCGAAGAGCATCTGGCGATGGCGGTCGAGTTGCAGTTGCCGGTGTTCCTGCATGAACGCGATGCCAGTCAGCGACTGCTGGAAATCCTGCGTGATTACCGAGATCAATTGCCGGCCGCCGTGGTGCATTGCTTCACCGGCGAAAAGAAAGCCCTGTTCAGTTACCTCGATCTGGATCTGCACATCGGCATCACCGGCTGGATCTGCGACGAGCGCCGGGGCACGCACCTGCATCCGTTGGTGAAGGAGATCAAACAGGGCCGGTTGATGCTGGAAAGCGATGCCCCGTATCTGCTGCCACGCAGTTTGCGGCCCAAGCCGAAAAACGGTCGCAACGAGCCAGCGTATTTGACAGAAGTGTTGCGGGAGGTGGCGTTGCATCGTGGGGAGACTTTGGAGGATGTGGCTGATCACACCACTGCCTGTGCACGAGCGTTCTTCGGTTTGCCAACAATTCCCCAGTAATCACCGATCCCCTGTAGGAGTGAGCCGGCTCCGGGCGGCGTTCCGACGATAGCGGTCTGTCTGACACATTGATGTTGAAAGTGCTGACGCTTTCTTCGGAACGCCGCCCGGAGCCGGCTCACTCCCACAGGGGATCTGTGGTGGATGTTGACCCATATCAAATTCAGTGTTCCTGAGTAGCGGCACAATGCTGGCACCTTGCCAATGCTGTTTCCGCTATCAGAGAAGACCTCCATGGGTGCCTGGCTTAGCAACATCTCGCTGAAATACAAATTCTGGGCGGTCAATGCGGTCGCCTTCTTCACGACGCTGTTGCTGGTGTTGTACGCCGTACAGCTCGAACAACAGGCCCGCAGTCACGCCGCGCAGGCAAGCGCTCAGGCGCAGGCTCGATTGCTCAGCGCGTGGCCACCCGGCCAACCGCTGCCCAAGGCCGACAACCTGCTGATCTTCGGTCGCGGGCAAGCGCCGTTACTGAACGATCAGCCGCTACTGGAATTGACGGATAGCCACGGCTGGGTCGACATCAACTCAATGCCGCTGTTCGGCGATAACCCGTTAATGGGGGCCGAGGTGTTCACGCGTCAGGACGGCCTGCACGTCGCGGTGATCGTCTTTGGCCCGAGCCTGAGCCAAGTCTTCAATGAGCGCTTCGCCGCCTACGCAGTGGCCGTTTTTATTCTGATGCTGGCAATGCTGGGCGCTTCGCAATTGTTGATCCGCTTCTTGCTGAGTCAGCTCAACACCTTGAAAGACGTGATGCTCCACGTCGAGAAAACCGGCGACCTGTCCGCCCGTGTACCGCTGGCCTGCAAGGATGAAGTCGGGCAGATGGCCAACGCCTTCAACGCGATGCAGGCCGGCTACCAACGGGTGGTCAACACGGTCGCCAGCACTGCGCGGCAACTGGATATCGGCGCCGCACGCCTGGCTTCGAGCATGAACGAAGTGCGCCAGGGCATGCTCGGCCAGCAAAGCGAAACCGATCAGGCGGCCACGGCGATCAATGAAATGAGCGCCACCGTTTATCACATCGCCCAACACGCTGGCGCCACCCGCGACCTCTCGCAAACGGCAGACACGCTGGCGGGCCGTGGGCAGCAGGTGGTCAGTCGAGTGCAGATGTCGATTGCCGGGTTGTCCAGCGGTGTGCAGCAGACGGCCGAGATGATTCAACGCCTGGCCGAAGACAGTCAGAAAATCAACGGCGTGGTCAGCGTGATTCACAGCATTGCCGAGCAAACCAACTTGCTGGCCCTGAATGCGGCCATCGAAGCGGCTCGCGCCGGTGAAATGGGTCGAGGTTTTGCGGTCGTTGCCGATGAAGTGCGCAATCTGGCCAAACGTGTTCAGACCTCCACCGACGAGATCACCCTGATGGTGTCCGCCTTGCAGGCCGGGACTCGAGACGCGGTGGACTTCATGCAAGACAGCTCATTCAAGTCCGACGACTGCGTAAAACAGGCTCAAGAGGCCGGTGCCGCGCTGGCAGAGATTACCGGCGCCATGGCGCAGATGCGTGAAAGCAATACGCAAATTGCGGTGGCGGCCGAGCAGCAAAGCCAGGTGGCGGAAGAGATGAATCGGGCGGTAGTGAGTATTCGCGATGTGACCGAGAACACTGTCCAGCAGACCATCAATTCAGCGACTACCAGTCATGAGCTGGCGGCGTTGGCTGGGGAGTTGAGCAAGGCGATCGGACAGCTCAAGCTCTGAGGACCCCATCGTCAGCCCGGCCAACATCAATCCCGACCTATCACCCCCATAGCCAACCTCGATTCTCCGACCGCCCTCCCCCCGCCTATTCTTCAAACATATGGTCAACCCGGATTGAGGAGTTTCAACATGGGCAAACGTCACCCCAACCTACCCGCCTGGCAATGGCGAGCGTACCCGAACAATCATCAGCATCCGACCAACCTGGTGCTGCACCTGATTGCCATGCCGCTGTTCATAGTGGCGTTTCTGCTGATTGTTTCCGGGGTATTCAGCCTGAGCCTGGTGAACATCGCCATCGCGGTGATCGGCCTGCTCGCTGCGCTGGGGCTGCAACGTCACGGTCACATCCTGGAGGCGCAAGCCTCCGAGCCATTCAGTGATCGCAAAGATGCGGTGTCACGCCTGCTGGTCGAGCAGTTCCTGACCTTCCCGCGGTTTTTCCTCAGCGGCGGCTGGTGGCGCGCCTGGCGTGAGCGCCACCGTCGGCACTGATCAGGCGAAAATCGTTACCGTCTGCCGGCTGATGGCGATCAACTGTCCGTCCGCGCTCCACAACTTCGCGGCCGCATGACCGTAGCCGTCTGCCGCATGCTCGGTTTCCACCAGGTATTTGCACCAGTCCAGCGTGCTTAACTCCAGCAACGGCTGGACGAATTCGATAGTCCAGGTCAACGTGCTGCCCATCGCCGTTTTTTTCAGGTGCGGCAACAAGGACGGCGGCCAGGCGTCCACCAGCGCGAGGATATGCGACTCGGTGACGGCCTCTTCCTTCACGTCCCCGCGCAAACGCACCCAACCGCCCATCTCGCGAGAGTTGTTGCCGGTAAACGGCATGCCACCGACAGCCCAACGCATCGCCAGATGCTGCATGAATTCCGGAATCACACCCGGGATGAAGGGCAACTCCTGGCACTCGTCCCAGTGCTTCATGTCGGGTGCTGGCTCGGCCGTCACCGACACCTCCGAGGGGCGTGACGCACCGAAGCTTCCCTGGATCAATGTCACCACTTGCCCCTTCTGCATTGCCCGGCCCAGCACCTGGCTGACGGCTTTGCCTTCGCGCAACACATCGACCTCAAAGCTGACAGGTACTTCAGGCTCGACCGGTCCGACAAAGGTGATCGCCAGCGAACGCACCGGCCGGTCTGCCGGGACTTTTGCGCGCATGGCTTCGTATTGCAACGCCGCCACCAGGCCACCGAAACTGGCACGTCCCTGCGCCCATCCAGCCGGAATAGACAGCTCCAGCGGTTGCCGGCGGACGACGTCGAGCAAATCGCAAAAACGCATGAAAACCTCAGAGACGGGAAAAAGTAGAGAGGGATCTTAACCAGCCAGCGACGTTGATACAGCACTTATTCTGGCCAAAAGCACTGACAGAAGAGCCGCGCCCGCTTTGGAATACGAATCCTCATCCAACACCTATCCAATGCAGGAGCGAGCAAGCTCGCTCCTGCATTGGATCTATGGTGATTTCAGGATTTGAAGCAAGTAGCGCTGAGTTTGTCGAGAACGCGGTCAGCGCGACTTTCAGCATCGGCCAACGTGGTTTTCCAGACGGCGACACAAGGCAGCAAATCTGGCTCTTCTACAGCCCTGGCCAGCCATTGCCAACTGTCATGCCAATCACCCAAAGCGCCCTGAGCCGCTTTCAATCGGGGCAAGGCGGCCTTCGGCAAACGGTCCAGTTCGGGATAGGCTTCGATGCCATAGCGCACACGCTTGATCAACAGGCGCAAACGGTGACGGTCGTGGGCCGGATCGTGCAGTGCAACATCCAGTTTCTTCCACTGTTTGCCCAAGCGTTTTTCAATACGCTTGCGCAAGCCCTTGAGCAACCCCTGACGTTGGGAAGCGCGCAAGAAACGCGGAAAGGCATCCAAGATCATCATTAACTGCGCCAGCTCAGGACTCGTCGCCACCGCCGGATACGCCTGCGCCATCTGCGCCATGCGCCAGTGCGCGGCTTCGGGTTGACCGTGCTCAAGCAAATACGCCGCCAGCACTTCGCGATCACGCAACGGCGTGGTCAGCTCGCCGACCCGGGCCGCCGCCACTTCGACCTGCTCGACGCCGGGCAGGCCGCGCAAGGGTCGCAACAGGCTGCGTAAACGGCGAACCGTGGTGCGCAGCTCGTGCAACGCTTCAGGGTCAGTGCGGGCGCTCAATCGTGCCTGACAGGCCAATAAGCGGACTTCAAGGCCCAGAACATGAGCCACCAACCGATCAACCAAATCAGACATCGTTTGCTCCCAGAATCGAGTGTCCCTTATTGCCTACATCCTGCTTCAACGGCCGGCACGAGACTCACGAATATAGAAGCGCGCTTTTTCGGCCTTGCTGGTGCAACCTTCGTAAGCTTCGAATTGTTGCTGGGTCTTGGCACCGGTCAGCAACGACAAGGCCTTGGAGTAGCTGACAGTCCCGGCGAAACCTTCGGCCTTGGCCAAGTCTAGCTCACGCCACGCGGCATCAATCTGGCTACCGCAGCTTTCGCGGTAGGCCGTTTTGCCGGCACAACCGGCGAGCGCCAGAGCAATCAAAGGTACGCAAATCCAGGCTTTCATCAATACCACCTCAAGTCAGGTCAACAGTCGTGCAGGTAAGACGGCCCGGCGGGTGAAAAGTGCCTTGGCCGCCCTAAGCAAAATCACTATAGAGTGCGCAAGAATAGCCATCTGCCGCCATGGAGTGTCGAAAAAACGACGCACTCGGCCCATCGAGCGACCTTGGCGATTGAAGCACGCCCCTCGATGGGTGCATTGTTGAACCTTGTCAGACGAGGGCGATTCATGAAAAAGCGTATCGCACTGGTACTGGGCTCAGGTGGAGCCCGAGGTTATGCCCATATCGGTGTCATTGAAGAGATCGAGCGGCGTGGCTACGACATCGCCTGCATCGCCGGTTGTTCCATGGGGGCGGTGGTCGGCGGGATTTATGCCGCCGGCAAACTTGACGAGTATCGCAACTGGATCGAGAGCCTGGACTACCTCGATGTGTTGCGCCTGGTGGACGTCAGTTTCCGACTTGGCGCGATTCGCGGTGAAAAGGTCTTCGGGCAGATCCGCAAGATCGTCGGCGAGATCAATATCGAAGACCTGCGCATTCCCTACACGGCCGTGGCCACGGACCTGACCAACCAGCAGGAAATCTGGTTCCAGGAAGGTTGCCTGCACCAGGCCATGCGCGCCTCGGCGGCGATCCCCAGCCTCTTCACCCCGGTGATGCAAGGCAACCGGATGTTGGTGGATGGCGGCATCCTCAACCCGTTGCCGATCGTGCCGGTGGTGTCGAGTCACTGCGACCTGATCATCGCGGTCAACCTTAACTCTACCAACCAGCGCCACTATCAAATGCCGGTTATCCAGCGCCCGGCGGCCTTCAAGAGCCGATTCGACAGCTTGATCAATTCACTGGGTTCGAAGATGCCGTTCCGACGCAGTCAGGCGGAAAAATTGCTACTGCTGGAAAAGGAAGCATTGATGGCGGAAGCGGCCGACATCAACCCTTGGGTCGAATCTGCCAACCCCGAAGCCCAGCAACCGGCCGCAGCCCCTGAACGCGATGGAGCGCCGAAGTCGGCCACGGGATCATTCATCATCGATAACGTTGGGCCGGCATCATTGCTTGACCTGATCAACCAGAGTTTCGAGGTGATGCAAACGTCACTGGCGCAATACAAGATCGCCGGATATCCGCCGGATATTTTGATCAACGTGCCGAAGCGGGTTTGCCGGTTTTTCGAGTTCTACAAGGCACCGGAGTTGATCGCGCTGGGTCGGGAGATTGCGCGGGATACGATGGATCGGTATGAGAGTGAACGGGATTCCTGAGGTTCTCGAGTGAATCGAACGGCCCCATCGCGAGCAGGCTCGCTCCCACAGGGGAAGGCGTACACACATCCCATTGTGGGAGTGAGCCTGCTCGCGATGAGGCCGGAACAGTCAGCAAAAAACTAAAGGCTTACTTCACTCAACAACCGATACCCAACCCCCGCCTCGGTCACGATAAACCGAGGCTGAGTCGGATCATCCGCCAACTTCTGACGCAAATGCCCCACCACAATCCGCAGGTAATGACTGTCCTCGGTATGGGTCGGCCCCCAGATATCCTTGAGCAGTTGCTGCTGGGTAATCACCCGCCCCGGATGCCGCGCCAGTTGCGCCAGCACCGCGTATTCCTTGCGTGTCAGCGCCACTTCGACGCCCTCGAGCAGCACTCGCCGATACGCCAGGTCCACGGTCAACGGGCCGAACGTCAGCGCCGCTTGCTGAGCCTCACCCACTGGCGCTTGCCGCAACAAGGCGCGCACCCGCGCCAGAAATTCCTGGATGCCAAAGGGTTTGGTCACGTAGTCATTGGCGCCGCCATCCAGTGCCTCGACTTTCTGCCCTTCACCCGCACGCACTGACAGCACCAGCACCGGCACCGTCGACCATTCACGAAACTCGCGCAGCACTTGCTGGCCGTCCATGTCGGGTAAACCGAGGTCAAGCACCAGCAAATCCGGTTTGTTCAGCGCCGCTTGCGCCAGGCCTTCGGTGCCGGTGCCAGCCTCCAGCACTTTGTAGCCTTGGGAGACCAGGCTGATGCGCAAGAACTTACGGATTTGCGGTTCGTCGTCAATGACCAAAATGGTTGCGGTCTGGCTCATGGTTTCTGATCGTGGCATGGAGATGTCCAAAGGGTATCAGGCTTCACTTCAGCGCTCACTTTCAAAGGCCGGTTGCTCCTGCAGGGGTAAGTGAAGAGTGATGCAGGTCCCACGCCCTTCAATGCCGTCGGCGACGCTGATCCGCCCGCCGTGCGCACCGACCATGCCCTGGCAAATCGCCAACCCCAGTCCGGTGCCCTGCCCGCCCCGATCACCGCGCGCGGCGGTGTAGAACATGTCGAAAATCTTCGCCCGCTCCTCCTGCGGAATGCCCGGTCCTTCATCGCTCACCGAAAAAAACAGCTCGTGGTCATCGGCCCCGGCGCGCAATTGCAGACGCCCATGCGCCGGTGAAAATCGCGCGGCGTTTTCCAGCACATTGACCAGCGCCTGTTCGATCAGCGCCGCGTGGACAAACAGCAGCGGTAACTCCGACGGCACATCAGTGCTGACCTGCAACGGCGCCAACACTGCGCGCAGGCGATTGAGCGAACTGCCGACAATGTCGGCCGGCGACACCCAATCACGCGCCAGCTTCAACGCGCCGTGGCCCAGGCGGGTCATGTCCAGCAGATTCTGGATGTAGCGATCCAGGCGCTCGGCTTCATCACGGGTGCCTTCGAGCAGTTCGCGGCGATCCTCCAGCGGAATGGCTTCACCGAGGGCCAACAGGCTGTCGATGCTGCCGCGCATGGACGTCAACGGCGTGCGCAGATCGTGGGACACCGAGGCCAACAGTGCGCTGCGCAGCTGCTCGGTTTCACCGTGCAGTCGCGCCGCTTCAAGGTCTTCGGCCAGTTGTGCACGGGCCAGCGCCTGGGCCAGCGGCTGGCTTAACGCGGTCAGCAAACGCCGACGCTGGCCGCTTAATGTCTGGCCTTCTTTAGCACACACGCCGAGCAATGCCAGTGGCCCGTCTTCAACGGATAACGGCCACCACCACCAACGCCCCAACGGCAGCGTGCCGGTGCCTGCGCCCGCCGGTTGATCGTGTTGCCAGGCCCAATCGGCGGCCGCGCGTTCGGCTTCGGAAAACTCCAGCGGGCCACCGGTTTCAACTTTCCAGCCCCCCTGCCCGTCTTGATTGAGCAAGCACAGCTGCAAATCACTCCAACCGTTGAGGTGCTGAGCGGCGGCGCTGACCACGGCTTGACGGTCAGTGGCGGCGGTCAGTTTGCGCGACAGGTCGAGCAGCTCGGTGGTTTCTTCCTGAGTGTCACGAAGCGCCTGCAATTGCCGCCGTTGCCGGGCCGCGAGGTTGCCAGTGAGCGCCGCCATCAGCAGGAAGAACAGCAAGGTCAGCACGTCTTCTTCGCGCTGGATGGCGAAGGAAAAATTCGGTGGGATGAACAGAAAGTCATAGGTCAGAAACGACAGCGCCGCACAGGCCAGCGCCGGACCAAGACTGCTGCGTACCGCCACCAGCAACACGGCGGCGAGGAACACCAGCGAGATGTTGGGCAGCGGCAAAATACTCGCCACGCCCCAGGCCAAGGCACTGGCCAACACCGTCGCCACCGCCGCCAGCGCGTAATCGAACCACACCAGTAATTGAGTCGAACGCTGGCGCGGTTGATGCGGCAGGTGATCGCTGTCGAGGACGTTGATTTCCAGCCCGCGCGCATCACGCAGCAGGCGCGATGCCAAACCACCGCCGAACAAGCGTCGACGCAGACGCTGCCGGGACTGGCCGACCAGCACCAGGCTGGCGCGGCGTTCGGCGGCGTGCTGGATCAGGGTTTTCGCGACTTCGCCAGCGCGCAACAACACCACTTCGCCACCGAGGCGTTCGGCCAATTGTTGGGCACTTTGCAGGCGCAGGCGCGATTGCTCATCGCGCACACTGCCGTTGTCCACATGCACAAGACTCCATGGCAAATGCCGACGCTGGGCGACACGACTGGCGTGACGCACCAGACGCTCGGCCTGAGCATCACCATCGACACCGACCAGCAGGCGACCGCGCACCGCTGGCGCCGCTTGACCGAGTTGGCGATACCCCTGAGCCAGGTCATTGTCGACCTGAGCGGCGGCGGTTTGCATCGCCATCTCGCGCAGGGCGGTCAAGTTGGTCTGGGTGAAAAACGCGTCGATGGCCGCCCGCGCCTGCTCCGGTACGTAGACCTTGCCGTCGCGCAAACGCTCCAGCAGTTCGCGCGGTGGCAGGTCGATCAGCAGCAGTTCGTAGGCTTCTTGCAGCACCCAGTCCGGCAGAGTTTCCCGAACCTGCACACCGGTGATGCCGCGCACTTGATCATTGAGACTTTCCAGGTGCTGGACGTTGACCGTAGTGAAGACGTCGATGCCGGCGGCGAGCAATTCCTGGATATCTTGCCAGCGTTTGGTATGGCGGCTGCCAGGGGCGTTGCTGTGGGCCAGTTCGTCCACCAGCACCAGTTTGGGTTTGGCCGCGAGCAGACCGTCGAGGTCCATTTCTTCGAGCATCACGCCACGGTATTCCGAGCGCACCAACGGCTGTTGCGGCAGGCCGCCGAGCAGCGCTTCGGTTTCGGCGCGGCCGTGGGTTTCGACCACGCCGGCAATGACCTTCACGCCTTGGCGCAGTTGGGTGTGAGCGGCTTGCAGCATGGCGTAGGTTTTGCCGACACCGGGCGCGGCGCCGAGGAAAACCTTGAGCCGACCACGGCCATCGCGGGGCAGGTCTGCTAACAACGCGTCGGCGCGGCCGGAGTCACTCATGCTTGCTCTCTTTGTTCGGATGTTAATGGGGTGACTGTTCTGCCGCCTTCGCGAGCAAGTCGAATCGTCGCACCGCCGCTCCCACACTGGAATGCATTCCCTGTGGGAGCGAGCCTGCTCGCGATTGGCAGCACCACCGATCTACAGGTTTTCCAGCGCGATGTTAAGCGCCAGCACATTCACCACCGGCGGCCCCACCAACGGCTGCTCGATGTGCGCATCCAGCAATTGCTGAAGGGTCGCCACCGGCAGGTTCCGGGCGGCGGCAACTCGCGCCAGTTGATAGGCAATCGCGGCCGGTGGCAAGTGCGGATCGAGGCCACTGCCGGAGGTGGTCACCATGGCCAATGGCACAGGCCCTTGCCCCGGCACTAGCAACTTGTTGGCATCGTCGATCACGCGAGTGGCCAGCGCCGGATTGCTCGGCGAAAGGTTGCTCGCGCTACTCGACACGGTGGCAAACGCACCGGCGGAGGGGCGTGGATGGAACCAGGCGTCACCGACAAAATCCTGGGCAATCAGGGACGAGCCGCGGACCTTGCCGTCGGCATCGCGCACCAGGCTGCCATTGGCCTGATCCGGGAACGCGACCTGGGCGACACCGGTGACCACCAAGGGGTAGGCGACACCGGTGATCAGGGTCATCAGGACCAGCAGGCTCAAGGCCGGACGAATCATTGTGGTCATTTCAAAATCCTCTAATTCGGATAACAAATATCTGGTGCATGCTGTTGGATTCATCGCGAGCAAGCTTTGCTCCTACGGCTTGGCGTCGTACACGGGCTTTGGGAACACCTCAAACCGTGTAGGAGCAAGGCTTGCCCGCGATCGAGCGCGAAGCGCTCGCCAGGGTCAAACCAGATGCAGCGCCGTCAGCAGCATGTCGATCGCCTTGATGCCCACGAACGGCACCAGAATCCCGCCCAATCCATAGATCAGCAGATTTCGTCGCAGCAACGCCGCCGCACTCGCCGCCTGCACCCGCACGCCACGCAAGGCCAATGGAATCAGCACGACGATGATCAACGCGTTGAAGACAATCGCCGAGAGAATCGCGCTCTGCGGACTGGTCAGGTGCATGACGTTCAGCACGCCCAGTTGCGGGTAGATCGAAGCGAAAAGCGCCGGCAGAATCGCGAAGTATTTGGCCACGTCGTTGGCGATGGAGAAGGTCGTCAACGCACCGCGTGTCACCAGCAATTCCTTACCGATCTGCACCACGTCCAACAGCTTGGTCGGGTCGCTGTCGAGGTCGACCATGTTCGCCGCTTCGCGCGCGGCTTGTGTGCCGTCGTTCATCGCCATGCCGACGTCCGCCTGGGCCAGTGCCGGTGCGTCGTTGGCGCCGTCGCCGCACATGGCGACCAGGCGACCGTCGTTTTGCTCGTGACGGATGCGTGCCAGTTTTTTCTCTGGTGTGGCTTCGGCCAGCACGTCATCGACACCCGCTTCGGCGGCAATCGCGGCGGCGGTCAGCGGGTTGTCGCCAGTCACCATGACCGTGCGAATCCCCAGTTTGCGCAGCTCGGCGAAACGCTCGCGGATGCCGGGTTTGACCACGTCCTTGAGGTGAATCACACCGAGGAGTTTGCCGTCGGCGCAGACCAGCAGCGGGGTGCCGCCGCTCTGGGCAATCTTGTCGACTTCCCGGGACAGCGATGCGGCCAGGTCAGCGCGCTTCAGGCCGACGAAGGCTAGTAACGAATCCACCGCGCCTTTGCGATAAACACGGCCCTGATAGTCGACACCGGACAGGCGGGTTTCAGCGCTGAACGGCACGGCCGTCAGCAATTCGGTAGCGGGTTCAGGTTGCGGATGAGTGCCGCGCAGGTACTCGACGATGGATTTACCTTCAGCCGTGTTATCGGCCAGCGAGGCGAACAAAGCGCCCTCAGCCAGATCCCTGGCGGTGACGCCCGGTGCCGGATGAACCGCGGTGCAACGACGGTTACCGAAGGTGATGGTGCCGGTCTTGTCCAGCAGCAGGACATGCACGTCCCCCGCCGCTTCCACGGCACGACCGGACTTGGCGATCACATTCAACCGCACCAGACGGTCCATCCCGGCGATCCCGATGGCGGACAACAAACCGCCAATGGTGGTCGGAATCAACGTGACCAATAACGCCACCAGGAACACCAGCGGCAGGCTGCCATTGGCGAAGTGGGCGAACGGCTGCAGGGTAACGACCACCAGCAGAAAGATCAGGGTCAGGCCGATCAGCAGGATGTCGAGCGCGACTTCGTTGGGTGTCTTCTGACGTTTGGCGCCTTCGACCAGGGCGATCATGCGGTCCAGTGTCGACTCGCCCGGGTTGGCAGTGATCTTCACCAGCAGCCAGTCGGAGACCAGACGCGTGTTGCCGGTGACGGCCGAACGGTCGCCCCCGGACTCACGAATCACCGGCGCGGATTCACCGGTAATCGCCGCTTCGTTGACCGCTGCAATGCCCTCAATCACCTCGCCGTCACCGGGGATCATTTCCCCCGCTTCGACGCGGACCACATCGCCCTTGCGCAGGGTAGTGGCCGGCACCAACTGGAACGTGCCGCTGGTGGTTTTGCGACGGGCGCTCAAGCCTTCACTGCCAGCCTTGAGGCTGTCGGCCCGAGCCTTGCCGCGACCTTCGGCCAAGGCTTCGGCGAAGTTGGCAAACAGCACGGTGAACCACAGCCACAGCGCGATTTGCGCAGCGACAAAGGTGGGCACAGCGCTGTCGGGAATGAAGCACAGCACGGTGGTCAGGATCGCGGTCAGTTCGACCACCAGCATCACCGGTGCGCGTTGCAATTGCCGAGGGTCGAGCTTGACGAAGGCTTGTATCAGCGCCGGGCGCCAGAGGGCCGAGATCGCGGTTTTCGGTTGTTCCGGCGCCTTCACGGTGACCGGTTTGGTTGCGGGCATATTCATCATTGACTCCTTAGAAGCCCATGCTCAAGTGTTCAGCGATAGGACCCAGCGCCAGGGTTGGCAGGAAGGTCAAACCACCCACGAGCAAAATGGTCACGGTCAGCAAAGTCACAAACAGCGGGCCATGGGTCGGGAAACTGTTCTGGCCGATCGGCGCGGTTTTCTTCATCGCCAGGCTGCCGGCCAACGCCAGTACCGGGAGGATGTAACCGAAGCGACCGATCAACATGCCAAGACCGAGCATCAGGTTGTGGAACGCGGTGTTGGCACCGAAGCCGCCGAATGCCGAACCGTTGTTGGCGCTGGCCGAGGTGTAGGCGTACAGCAACTGACTGAAACCGTGGGCGCCAGGGTTACTCACCGCCGCAACCGGGCCGGGCAGGCTCGCCGCAATCGCGCCGAGCACCAGCACGCCAACCGGCATCACCAGCAGGGTCACCACCAGCAATTGCACTTCCCTGGCTTGCAGTTTTTTGCCGAGGTATTCCGGGGTGCGACCGATCATCAGTCCGGCGAGGAATACCGCGATCAACACGTTGAGCAACATGCCGTAGAGCCCGGCACCGACGCCGCCGAAGATCACTTCGCCGACCATCATGTTGACCAGCGCGACCATGCCGGTCAGCGGGTTGAGGCTGTCGTGCATGGCGTTAACCGAGCCGTTGGACGCGGCGGTGGTGGTCACCGACCAGAGCACCGTGGCGGTGGTGCCGAAACGCGCTTCCTTGCCTTCCAGCGGCGCGGTCTGTTCGACGGCGACATTGTTCAGGGTCGGGTTTGGTTGGTATTCAGCCCACAGCGAGGTCGCGCCGCCGATCAGGAACAACGCGAACATGCAGGCAACAATCGCCCGGCTCTGACGCAGGTCTTTCACGTAATGGCCGAAGGTGAACACCAGGGCGACCGGGATCAGGATGATCGAGGCCATCTCGAACAGGTTGCTCCACGCCGTCGGGTTCTCGAACGGGTGCGCCGAATTGACGCCGAAGAAGCCGCCTCCGTTGGTGCCCAGTTGCTTGATCGCAATCTGGCTGGCGGCCGGGCCGAGCGGGATCACCTGATCGACGCCCTGCATCGTCACGGCATTTACGTATTGAGCGAAGGTTTGTGGTACGCCCTGCCAGACCAGATACAGCGCCAGCAGCAGGCACAGCGGCAGCAAACCGTAGAGGGTGGCGCGGGTCATGTCGACCCAGAAGTTGCCGAGGGTCTTGGTCGACTTGCGACCGATACCGCGACACAGCGCAACCAATACCGCCAGGCCGGTGGCGGCGCTGACGAAGTTTTGCACGGTGAGGCCAGCCATCTGACTCAAGTAGCTCAGCGAGGCTTCACCGCTATATGCCTGCCAGTTGGTGTTGGTCATGAAGCTGATGGCGGTATTGAACGCCAGCGTCCACTCCTGACCCGGCAGGTTTTGCGGGTTCAGCGGCAAGTGATCCTGGAACAACAGGATCGCGAACAACAGCAAGAAGCCCGCGAGGTTAAAGGCGAGCAAGGCCAGGGTGTATTTCTGCCAGCTCTGTTCGGCCTGCGGATCAACGCCGGCCACGCGATAACAGCCGCGCTCCACCGGCCCGAGAATCGGCGTCAGCCACGTGCGCTGACCTTCCATTACCTTGTAGTAGAAGCGCCCGAGAAACGGCGCCGGGACCAATACCACCGCGAAAAACGCGAGGATCAGCCAATAGTCATAACTGTGCATAGCCGCTCCTAGTTCCGGTCCGCGCGCAACAGCGCAACCAACAGATAAATGAACAGCCCCACTGCCATTAGCAGTGACACTCCGTCCAGAACGCTCATGGAAGTTCTCCGTGTTACGGCGTATTGCCGCGTGTGGAGTCATTGTCGGCAGAGAGGCTGTAAAGGAACGAGATCGAGGGTGTGGGCGGGGCATAAAGAAAGCGTAAAGAGTGAGTTTATGCCTTCGTTACAGCTTGGTTCTGTGGGGGCTGGACTTGCTCGCGAAGGCGGCATAAGAGGCAACAACGCTCTGAACTGGCGCACAAAAACCGCACATTGCGCTGCGAACATCCCCGATACGACACCTTTTTACGCTTTACGACTGCTATCACAACACTGGCACGCCCACTGCACACGCCCTCCTCCCGAGCATTCCAATCCGTTCAGGGAGCAACTGCATGAACACACAACTCAAAACCACACTCGGCACGTTGCACCTGTGGGGCATTGCCGTCGGGCTGGTGATTTCCGGTGAGTATTTCGGCTGGAGTTACGGCTGGGGCGTCGCGGGCACATTGGGCTTTCTGGTGACCTCGTTTATGGTCGCCACCATGTATACCTGCTTCATCTTCAGCTTCACCGAACTGACCACGGCAATTCCCCATGCCGGCGGTCCCTTTGCCTACAGTCGTCGCGCCTTTGGCGAAAAAGGCGGGCTGATCGCCGGGTTGGCGACACTCATCGAATTCGTCTTCGCACCGCCAGCGATTGCCCTGGCGATTGGTGCTTACCTGAACGTGCAGTTTCCCGCTCTCGATCCAAAACACGCGGCGGTCGGTGCCTACATCGTGTTCATGGGCCTGAACATACTCGGGGTGAAACTCGCAGCGACGTTCGAATTGGTGGTTTGCGTACTGGCCGTGGCCGAACTGTTGGTGTTCATGGGCGTGGTTGCACCCGCGTTCAGCTTCAGCAACTTCGCATTGAATGGCTGGGCCGGTTCCGATGTATTCGGTGCCCCGGCGGTCGCCGGGATGTTCGCGGCCATTCCGTTCGCCATCTGGTTCTTCCTCGCCATCGAAGGGGCCGCCATGGCCGCCGAAGAAGCCAAGGACCCGAAACGGACGATTCCCAAAGCGTACATCAGCGGGATTCTCACTCTGGTATTGCTGGCCATGGGCGTGATGTTCTTTGCCGGCGGCGTAGGCGACTGGCGCACCCTGTCGAACATCAACGACCCACTGCCTCAAGCGATGAAAACCGTGGTCGGCGAAAGCTCCGGGTGGCTGCACATGCTGGTGTGGATCGGCCTGTTCGGCCTGGTGGCGAGTTTCCACGGGATTATTCTCGGCTACTCGCGGCAGTTCTTTGCGCTGGCCCGGGCTGGTTATCTGCCGGCCTCCCTGGCCAAACTGTCGCGCTTCCAGACGCCGCACCGGGCAATCATCGTTGGCGGTGTGATCGGTATCGCGGCGATTTACAGTGACGGCTTGATCAACCTCGGCGGTATGACGTTGACAGCGGCAATGATCACCATGGCGGTTTTCGGCGCCATCGTGATGTACATCATGAGCATGCTCAGCCTGTTCAAACTGCGGAAAACCGAACCGAACCTGGAGCGTACGTTCCGTGCGCCATGCTATCCGCTGGTGCCGTTGATCGCGCTGCTTTTGGCGGTGGTCTGCCTGGTGGCGATGGCCTGGTTCAACACCTTGATCGGGCTGATCTTCCTCGGCTTTATGGCGGTAGGTTTCGTGTACTTCCTGCTGACCGCGCAGTTGCGCGCCGATGCACCGGCGGACGCCATGTTGACCGGGCTATAAACAGCTCAAGTACGGTTGGCATATCAGGCATAGAATGGAACCACTGCGAAAACCCATCGCTCAAAGTGGTATGCACGATCGATTGGCGACCTCCGCCAATCGCCCTGACCTCAAGGAGAGCCCTATGCCCTGGTATGCCTGGTTGATTCTGGTCGTTGCAATCGGCTCGATTGTTGGCGGTTTGATGATGTTGCGCGACACCGCCAACAAGGTCGAACTAACCGATGAGCAACGTAAACGCGTCGCTGAACGCAATGCGGAAATGGATGCCAAGGAAGCGCAGGACCGCTAACCCGATAACCTTGTCATTCTCAGTGAATGACAGGGTTTTGTTTATCTGGCGTTTTAGGCAAATGCCTGATTTTCCTCCACCAGCGTCATGTCGGCCAAGGACTTTCCGTGGCTGATGTACGTCGCCTTATGATTGCTCAATAAACTTTGGTAGAGGAGTAGTCATTATTTCTGACAAGTCTTTGACTCTTTTAGAGCACCGTTAGACGCATCTGCATGCTTTTTAGAGGTAGAAGTACAATCACCATCCAATTTTCATTGGTTAAGATGGCGCATTGTTGCGGAGATTTCAGATGCGTTACTCGCAGGACCATAAAGCCCAGACCCACAAGCGCATTATCAAGGAAGCCTCAGCGCGATTTCGCCGGGACGGTATTGGAGCGACTGGCCTGCAACCGCTGATGAAAGCGCTGGGGTTGACCCACGGCGGTTTTTACTCGCACTTCAAGTCAAAGGACGAACTGGTTGAAAAGGCACTGCAAGCGGCCGGCGATCAGGTCGAGGCGGTATGTGCCGAGCTGTTCGCCCAGGATCGCCCACTGGATGCCTTCATCGACGCTTATTTGTCCGAATGGCACCAGAACTCACCTCATGAAGGCTGTCCGTTGCCAACCATGTCTTCGGAATTGGGTTTGCGTGGGCAGCCCAGTCCGACCTCGGACGTAGTGCTGAACGCACGGCTCCAACAAATAGAAGACACTCTTGATGGCGAAGATGCCGCGGACCAGAGCATCGTCATCATGTCCGCACTGGTCGGCGCATTGCTGCTCTCGCGCAGCGTCGAGAACCCGGAACTGGCCCAGCGGATTCTCGACGTAACACGCGCGTTTCTTAAACAACCCCAGGGCTAATCCTGCCAGCGCTTGAACAATACGCTGGCATTGACTCCCCCGAACCCGAAGCCATTGGACAGCGCATATTCGATAGCCATTGGCCGCGCCTGACCATGGACAATGTCCACGCCTTGCGACGCGGGGTCCGGATTATCGAAATTCAGGGTGGCTGGCACGATCTGATCGCGAATCGCCAACAGCGTGAAGATCGCCTCAATCCCGCCGGCCGCACCGAGCAAATGCCCTGTCGCCGATTTGGTCGATGTCACCGCCACCTTATTGTCCGAACCGAACAACGACTTGATCGCGGCCAACTCGCCGAGGTCGCCAACTGGCGTCGACGTCGCGTGCGCATTCAGATGTTGCACCTGAGCCGCTGAAATACCAGCCTGCGCCAATGCCAGCGACATCGCCCGGCGCGCACCGCTGCCATCTTCGGGGCCCGCAGTCAGGTGAAAGGCGTCAGCACTGGTGCCATAGCCGACCAACTCGGCTAAAGGCTGAGCCCCGCGCGCCAAGGCATGCTCCAGGGATTCAATCACCAGAAGTCCCGCGCCCTCCCCCATCACAAAGCCGTCGCGCCTACTGTCGAACGGCCGAGAAGCCCGCTCAGGGGTTTCGTTGTAACCACTAGACAAGGCACGCGCCGCCGCGAACCCGGCCAGGCTGACCCGATCGATCGCTGCTTCCGCGCCGCCACACACGGCAATATCCGCTTCGCCGCAACGAATCAGCCGCGCCGCATCACCAATCGCTTGCACCCCGGCCGCACACGCCGTAACCGGAGCGCCCAACGGGCCCTTGAATCCGTGCTGGATCGACACATGCCCCGCCGCGAGATTGACCAGGAACGACGGAATGGTGAAGGGCGACAGTCGCCGAGGTCCACGGCTGTCGGTGCTGCGTACCGCATCGGCAATCGCGCCGAACCCACCGACCCCAGAACCGATAATGGTTGCCGTGCGTTCCTGGGCTTGCGGGTCCAGCGCTTGCCAACCGGCCTGCTTCAACGCCTGCCGCGCGGCCTCCATGGCAAACAGAATGAAGCGGTCCATCTTCTTCTGCTCTTTGGGTGGCGTTGCTCGATCCGGGTCAAAACCTGCCTCGGGATCTTCCGCCACGGAGAGTACAGCGCCGCCAACCTTGGCCGGCAGATCCGCGACCACCTCTTCAGGTAAATTACGCAACCCGGAACGCCCGGCCAGCAAACGCTCCCAGACAGCTTCAACACCGCTACCCAGCGGAGACACCAGGCCCATGCCGGTGACAACTACTCGACGATCACACATGTCGCAAATACCTCAAGCCGATGGATGGCGCCTCATTTGTAACGTGTGGCGGCCCTACTCTTGGAAAGATTCGGCGCCATTACCAGGCGGGCTTTTACAAAGTCGTCCCACTCGGAGGCGTTTGGCAACGATGGAATGGTGATCAGTTCACCTTGGTCCAGACCGGATAACGCTGCATCAACCATTTCACCTGCTTCCATGACCATGTCCGCCGGAATCTGGCTAGCGTCGATACCGGAGCGCTCCCAGATTTCGGTGCGCGTCACGCCTGGCAACACGGCTTGAACCTTGACCCCGGTGCCATCCAGTTCGGCATTCAAGGACTGCGTCAGGCTTAACACATACGCTTTACTAGCGCTGTAAGTCGCATTGAAGCGCTCGGGGAACAACGCCACCACTGACGCTATATTAATGATAGAACCCCGTCCTGCCTTGGCAAAACTGGCGGCTGCCGCCGATGCCAGGCGTGTGACCGTGGTGACGTTAAGCTGAATCAGTTTTTCCAGCTGCTCCATGTCGGCATTCGCCAGCAGACCATCCGCCGCGACGCCAGCGTTGTTCAGCAGCAGACTGATACTCGAATCGCTGCGAAGACGCTGTTCGATCTTCAGTACATCATCCTTTTGTGTCAGGTCTGCCTTGAATACTTCCACCTGAACACCGTGCTCGGCGCGCAACTTGCTCGCCGCAGCCTCAAGCCGATGCTCGTCACGAGCAACCAACAACAAATCAAAACCACGCGCCGCCAACCGCTCAGCGTAAATCGCACCGATACCGGAAGAAGCACCGGTGACGAGGGCCGTACCTTGGGGCTGGGTGGAAGTCATGACTGTGCTCCTGGGAGATGTTTGGAGAGGTGAGCGCCTGAATGCCAGTTCAGTTCAGCGAACGACAAATGAATTATAGGCATAATTTAAGCGTTATATGATAGCCATAATTTTTTATTGACCGATGAAAGGCGCTGCACTGACCCTTTCGCCAGAAAGCAAAGGCCGGTCAATGACCGGCCCCTAGCGTTGAGCTACAAGCTTAGTTCACGTGAAGCTTCTCGCGATTCTTGTCTAGAATCGCTTTACCTATCCCCTTCACTTCCAGCAGTTCGTCTACGGATGAAAAAGGCCCATTACTCTCACGATAGGCAACAATCGCCTTGGCTTTGGCCTCTCCGATACCGGTCAACTCGCGCTGCAGTGTCGGGGCATCGGCTGCATTGAGATCGACTTTGCCAGACTGCGCCTTAGGGGAAACTTCCAGCACCAGAGGTGCGCTGCCTGATTCGGGTTTCGCCGCAGGTGCGGCAATTGTGGCAACAGAAGCGCTGGTGAGCAGGGCAAAAACCAGAGAGTAGAAATAGCCAGTACGCATAATTGAAGCTCCATGACATCGATTTAGAAAGCAGCTTTTCCGAAGCTGCCTTCCAAACTTAGGCCATGGGATGGAACTGTCAAAAGTGTGTCCGTTACAGGATATGAATAAATAAAGTCAGGGATGCATGCGATCGATAGCCTGATTGGGCGCTGTCATAAGTTTTGTGCTCGGGCATGAACACACTGCAGACCTGCATCGTCCATCTGATCCGTAACAACGTTGATTACGCCGCTTGGAAAAGCGGCGCGAGCTGAGCAAAGCGCTGAAGCCGATCTATCAGGCACCCACGCCGAGCAAGCGCTCGCCACCTAAGAAACGGGACCTGGGGCAAACAATATCCAACGGTAGCCGCGAACTGGGGCCGTGCAGCCCATGGTGTACATCCCTGTGCTCTGAGCGAAGGTGACCGGTAGACAGGGCATTGAAAAACCGTGAAAATCGCCGACCGCCTTCTGTCTTCCCTGCGAACTCACCACATGGCTGCAAAGAAATCTATCAGCGCGCTATCCTCTCCATTAGCGGCAAGTGCTGCAGCAATTATTGGCCGGTTTCTCTTGCTTGGCACAGGGGCTTTGACCGGAATTTTATTGCCGCTCACCATGAAACAGGAGTCGGTTGGTTTATTTTTTCTTTGCCAATCCATAATAGCGGCGCTTGCAACATTGGGTCAGTTGGGTTTGAGCATTACGTCCCCCGCCATTATTTCGAGAGCGATGGGTGTTAAAGATAATGGCCGAATAAAACAAACATTACTTCGGACCTTGTTAATTGGTGGTTTAGCAGCTTGCGCATTCGCCTTTAGTTTCTGGCTAACCCTTCACCTGCTAAATAATTTATTAGATTCAGAATTAGTCGGAGCACTACAAACACTCGCACCTCTGATTTCAATCAGTATGGTACTGGCTGCCCTGGTAACCTTGCTATCTGAACAGCATCGAGTATTAGGACACTTCGTCCAAGCCAGTTTCCTGGTTGTGGGGGCAGGTGTCGCGAGCGCCGCCACCGTGATAATTGCCTGGCAGTCGAAATTGACGTTGCCGCTTGACATGTTGCTTCTGGCAGGACTAACCGGTGTTTTATGTACCGCATTGCTTGGTGGCTACTCCTTGTGGCGCTGGTACAGGGCACATACTGGAGAAATCATCCAGCCTATCGGCTATACAGAGATACTCCGACAAACTTTACCTAACGTTACCACAACAAGTGTGCTGTTCATTGTTGCTCAAGCCGACTTGTGGATCATTGCGTATTTTGGCAGTACAGCAGATGTTGCGATTTACGGCTTAGCGTCACGACTTGCTGCATTGGTTTTGATACCGCTGGCCGTCATCAACACCGTCATCGCACCGTCAATCGGTCGTATATGGGTGCGCAACAAAAGACGCTACCTTCAAAAGGTAATGGGCATAGGCGCCGGAGCAGCGACAGGAATGGCGATCTTCGGCTACATACTATTCGCCGCTGCAGGCAAGTTCATTATTTCGAAAACGTGGCCCGATGAATACTCACAGGCTTACTATATATTCATTATTCTCGGTATCGCGCAAGTGGTTCAGACGTACGCTGGTACCGCTGGCATGGCATTGGTCATGCTGCAAAAACAAAATATCGCGATGAAAATTTCTGTCGTAAGTGGTGTCCTGATGATTGTCGGCGGAAGTGTGGCAATCATTTTTTATGGAATTATAGGGCTGGCTATCGTCTATAGCGTTGGCAGCATCATCCAATCCACTCTGATGATTTACTACGTACGTCGGATATTCGGTCTGAAAACAACTGCCAACTACAAATCACTCACGCAATTCGCTCGCGTCTATTTTCGCAAAGAGATTCCGCATGAAAGATAAAACCCTGAACCTGCCAAAGGTCAGCATCGTCATACCGACATACAATACCGGCCGGTATGTATTGGATGCTATTGACAGCGTAAAAAAACAGACCTATCAAAATGTCGAACTGATTGTTGTGGATGATGGATCGACAGATGACACGTCCGACTTGCTGAAAAATCTTCCAGACGAGTTTTTGCATTTTCGACAAGAAAATGCCGGTCAAAGCGCCGCGATGAACTTCGGATGGAAGCAAAGTACCGGAGATTTATTGGGTTACCTTAGCGCCGACGATAGATTGCACCCGACGGCCATCGAAAAAATCGTTTCGCTCATGCAGTCGTCGCCAGAAACAGTGTTGGCGTACCCTGATTTTTGCGTAATCGACGAACATTCGTCCTATGTCCGAACCATTAATGCTCCTGACTTTTCCAGCGAACTCCTTGTCGCAAATTTTCAGTGCTTACCTGGCCCAGGTGCATTGTTCAAACGATCAACATGGGAACAAGTGGGTGATTGGAACACCGCGTTAAGGAACATTCCGGATATGGATTTTTTCTTACGCCTTTGCCAGCGCGGCCCGTTCATCAGGGTCCCTGAAGCTCTGGCAGACTTCCGTATTCATTCTGGCTCGACCACCTATAATAGATCCACGGCCCAGAGATCAGACGAGCCGGTCCAGGTGATTGAGAGCTTCTTTAACAGTGCTGATTTGCCGAAACCCTACTTGCGCTGGAAGAAAAGAGCCACGGCGAACGCACTCATGCTCTCTGGATTCATGCACGGTTTTTCTGGTCGATACGCAGTCTCTTTTAAAAGAATGGCTCGCGCTGCTGCGCTGCATCCCTCATCGCTTTTTTCTCGCAAGATGATCAGCTACGTCATTGGAATCTATAAATCCAGATCGGTGAAAAAATGAAAGTAATCCCGGATAGCTTTATGGTGCGCCAACCAATCACATTATCGATCCTCGCCATGGTGCTCATGGTCAGTATCGGCGCAACTTTTTATTATCCGGGAACAAAAATATTATTTATAGCGTATAGCGCTCTATCTATTGCGATAGTACATGCCACGCTTATCAATCGTGCAAAAAGTTATTTCAGCTTCTTTCTATTTTCTTTTCTGACACTCGGCTGCTGGGCAAAAATTGTCTTGCACTTATTCCTGGGCAACAACTTTATCGAACCGATAGGTGATTTCGATGAGTCCCCGGTAGCTTGGGACAAGGCCGTTACGGTACTGATCACTGCGTTCGGCGCCCTGCTCATTTGCTACTATTCTGTCGCACTCAAAGCCAAAGACCGAATCGAACTCAAAAATAACATAGTAAACTCCAGGCTTTTACCTCCACTACTGGTATTAATGGTCCTATTCACCATAGGGCTTTTGACATTCAATTACTATTTTTCAATTTTGAAAATTGGTTACGAGCCGACTTTAAAGTTAAATAGTTACATCTACGTGGTGGTGGCGTTCATGGTGGCCTGGGGCAATGCCATTGCTCTTTCAACGTTAGCCTACTGGATGGTTGCAAACGGCACACTTGCCCCTCGCACACTTTTTTATATTGTTATTATCGAAGGTGCACTGACCGCTATTTCCATGGGTAGTCGGGCGCAGATGATTCTTCATGTTGCGGTTCCATTCGTAATTTACCTGCTTCAAGGCAAACGCCTAGGCTGGCACCTGTCGAAACGAGACTGGATAAAAATAGTTTGTGCCACGGCACTTTTGTTCGTATTTTCGCTTCTTGCTGTTTCAGCTGACCGATTGGCGTCCTTTGCCAAAGCGGTACCCGTTACGGATGCAGCGTTAATGAAGCAACAAGCAAATGTAGATAACGCAGGTAACGCAGGTAACGCAGGTAACGCAGGTAACACCGATAACGCAGGTAGCGCCGGTCTTGCAGATAATGCAGTTACCGCTTCTAAGAACACACTCAAACCTTTCGAAAAAGCATTGACACCTAGTCAGGCGAAAATACCATATGTCGCTCCGCCCCTAACCCCCGAACAGAAGATCAATCTGATAGCTAAGGAAATAAGCAAGTTAATAGTTGATCGCTGGATCGGCATCGAAGGCGTGCTAGCAGTGACGAGCGACCAAAGTCTAAGCATCCGGCTATTAACGGAGGGGCTGAAGGAAGATCCGGCAAAAGGTACACAAGCAATCTTTCAGCGTATATCCGATGCGAAGTATGCACACTTTGAGAATTTTACTTTTATGACAATTCCTGGCCCTATCGCGGTTCTCTTTTATAGCGGTAGCCATCTTGTACTTTTCGCCGGCATTATGCTTCTTTTCTTCCTCGGTTACAGTATCGAGCTTGCCACAAGAAAATTGCTAAACAATGCCATGACCAATGCAACAGTAGGCATTGCAATAGCTTACCTCATCGTTCAGATGAATTTCCCGATCGCTTTCTGGTTTTTTATTGTAGAACTTTCAGCATTCCTGGTTGGTCTACTCGTGCTCAAATTGATACTTGACAAGACAACCATGAGGACCTCTAAGGCTATGGCTTCGTAGTTCGCACTTTATCAACTCCGATACGGCCCTCAAAATACTCGATCATTCCAGTGGCAATAACCTTCCAACTGTAGTGATCGATGATGTACGTTTTAAGACGATTGCCCTTTTTAGCCAGATCGCCAACATCAGAAAGCATGAGCTCGAGCCCCTGACTGATTCCGACGACAGTGGGCTCGACTACGTATCCCCCATCAATCGCTTGTACCTCGTCGAACCCGCAGGTATCAGTCAGTAGCACCGGCAAGCCAACAATACCCGCCTCGAGGGCAACGAGTGACATTGCTTCTGATCTGGACGGGATAACCAACATCAACGCGTGTTGATAAGCTTCATTACGCTGGGCCTCATTCAGGAAACCAATGAAATGAATCTTATTCGCGAGCGCGCTATCTGTGAACAATAACTGTAATTCTTTCTGCATGCCAAAATCAGGTCCAGCGAGAACTAATGGATAAGCTTGCGCAGCCGGGGTAGCGAGATAGGCTTGAAGTAGAAGATCAGGTCCTTTTACAGGCGCCAGTCTTCCCATGAATAGGATGTAGGGCTCGAGAGGGAGACTTGCTTGGGTACGATTCGGAAACAACACCGGCTCCGATACCGCATTTGAAAATACGGGTATACAGTCTTCTGGCAGGCAGGAGATGTGCGCAATGAGCGCCCGTTCAAGTTGAGTGATCGCAATAAAGCCTGCAGCTCCTTTGATCAGTGACTTGCCAAGGAGAGTATGAAAAAGCCTCATGATCGGTCGAGGCTTTCCGACAGACGCAAACTCACCAGCCGGGCACAATACGTAAGGCGTTTTCGCCAGCCTGGCCAAGAATCCGATGAACACGCTGAGTAAATTCCAGTAACCCATGATATGTATAACGTCAGCGGACTGAATTGCCTTCCACGCCCGTAAAGGATTGACCAATGGGACTGGTAACCGGTGGCCAATCCTTCCCGTAATGTAGGTCTCTATACCATTGGCATCGAACTCTGACAGCCAAGAGTCGCCGGCCATAGCAATGACTTCACAGGGACAGCCTGTCTTCTCGGACAAAGCCTTGGCCAAATGCCGAGTACGCTCAGCCGTACCTCCTCCTCGCTGAGCATCAAGCGAAATGTTAACCAATAAGATCTTCATGCATTCGCCCTCAAATATTTAACGTAACTATCAAGGCGAGTAGAAAATTGCGCACGATCAAAAAAACCCAGTTCAGGCAAACGAGTATCACGAAAACGTCGCATTGGATCTGAATTACTAACCTTGCGCACATTCAAAACGTAACGAAGGATACTGGGAGGAAGATAAGGTATACGAGAAAAAACCGGTCGACCGAATGCTTTCATCAGGCAGTCCTGAAGGTAAGCAAAATTATTATCGGGCGCAGAATCCTCGGTGACGACAATGATTTCACCCTGGACAATTGTTTCTACGGTGGTGATAAAAAGTAATACTTCGACTACTTTTTCAACGCTGACGAGATGCATTCGACGGGCACCATACAACGATCGACGTAGTGCGAGCTTCCAATGAGGAGCACTTGAAACCTCTTTTACGAACGATACGATATTCAGCCCTCCCACCCCAAACACCGCTCCCAGCCGCAAAACCAACACTTCAAAATGTTCGGCCACTTCAGCACGTACGAGCGTTTCAGCAGCTGCGTGCTCTCGTTCATAAGGTGTCATGGGCACTATCGGAGAAGCAGATGTACAGATACTGTCCTGACTTGCTCCAAATACGTCGATACTTGAAACATGGATATAGCGCTTAACGCAAGCGGCGCGGCAAGCCTGCAGCACGTTCTCAATCGCCGGCAAGAACCAACCCGATCCGTCTGGGCGGAGTAAATTCAATACGGTACAGCCAGGGGTCAATATCGCCGCCAGCGAAGCGCAATTCTCTACATCGAAGCGCTGAACGTGTATCGATGAGTCAGCCAACCAAGCCGGTTCGTTCCGATGCACCGCAAAAATAATCTCGAATGCGTTGCTGGTATCCAACAATGCGTTGAGAAGATGATGGCCTACGAAACCAGTACCGCCAATCACCACAAGACGCTGCATTACGCCGTTCACCCTGGTCCCACTGTCATTCTTTACACTATTCAAGACTATTCTTTCCTATAACTGGCGACTAGATGACGTCCGTACAATCGACAAGGTTGCTCTACCAACCGGTACGAAAATTCTACCATCAACCCCAATAGAACTGCGGCGACTATAAGCATCAAAGCAATGTGTACCTGCGTAGGTTCACCTCCTCCCCCTAGCCTGATAAATATTTCGCGTGTCAGATAATACGCGATAGTATGGATCAAATAGATAGAGTAGGATCGCGAGCCAAAAAAGCATGCAATCCGGCGCCCTCGCTCCGAACTCACGATATAGTTTTTGTTGAAGGAAGCGAGTAAAACTAAAGCAAATGCCGTCAGAACAACATAACTGTGAAATAAAGAAAACCAGTCTCGTCGAGCGAGCAACACTGTCGCCGCCAACAATGACATGACGCAGATAACTCTAATTACATTATTATTGTCGAACAAACGGATATTTTTTAAATAAACGTTTTGCTTTAGTACAGCAAGAAGCACTCCAAGCATTAATGCATCAGTACGAAAAAACCATAACGGCGTCCCCCACGGTCTAGCGATACCGAGTTGCAAAAGCACAATTATCAGCAACGCTGGGACCAAGTAACGCATTCGAATAAAAAATAACAAAAACGGGAACACAAAATAAAACTGTTCTTCTAGCGACAATGACCAATAGACCCAATAGTTGGGACTGATCGCGCAAGGTAGCCATTGAAAATACACACAACCTACAAGATAACCGTTCTCAAACTGCAACATACTAAAAAATGCATTAGTCAGGCTGTCATTAAAGGAACCAAAAACTCCATCTTTGAAAAAAAAGGAACACCAGAGCGAGAACACGCTCCAGAACATCGCGGCAGGCCATAGCCTGGATACTCGCTTGACCCAAAATACTTTTGCGACAGTACCAAACGTTGAATCACGTTGTTGAAGAAGAATCTGGCAGATTAAAAATCCAGAGATGCAGAAGAATAGATCCACACCACTACCCAACCAAAATACCGATAAAGATGACGTCCAAGCGGGTATCAACTCACCTAAATGGGCGATCACCGTCATACCGACCGCGTAAGTTCTTAGTGCTTCGATATCGATATTTTTTCGCATTCTGTTCGTCGTTTGGAGTAATGGCACTGTTAGCCTACTATCTCACTCCGTTGAGCTAATGGCACTTCACTAAGCGTTACGAGGCGTACCCCATTTATGGCACACCTACTGCCAGACATGCCTTACGTTTTCCGCGTAATGTCTGGCGAGCAGTTCCCCAGTAGCAGACTGCGAATATGGGATTCAGGACGCAGTTTCTCAGCGTCTACGTAGAAGCCCTTCCGATGCTGACTATCCTACTCCCATATGTCGTGATCAGGGCTCAAGTCGACGTTGCTGGTAGATCCAGTCAACAATTTCGCCATCCGGCGTGTAACCCTGGACAGTCTCACGTAGCAATTGACGGACACGGGTGTAGTCATCCCGCTCGACCGCAGCCAGCAGTTCGGTAAGCCTGACCTTGAGCACATCCCAAGCCAGATGATCCTCGTTTGCAGTCATGATCATCGGATGCTGAGTTGCAGCTACGTTATCCCCAATCAGCAACTCTTCGTAAAGCTTCTCTCCTGGGCGTAGGCCGGTGAACTCGATAGCGATATCGCCATGGGCATTTTTGTCTGAGCGGACACTTAAACCGGACAGATGAATCATCTTTTCCGCCAGTTCGACGATTTTTACTGGCTCGCCCATGTCTAACACGAATACGTCGCCGCCCTGCCCCATAGAGCCGGCTTGAATGACCAGTTGTGCGGCCTCGGGAATAGTCATGAAGTAACGAGTGATCTTCGGGTGCGTAACTGTTAGCGGACCACCCGACTTGATTTGCTTATGGAATAAAGGGATAACCGAACCTGAGGACCCCAGAACATTACCAAACCGGACCATCGTAAATCGAGTTTTATTAACCGTAGAGACACTAGTACTATCGCCAAACAACACCGGCCCGGCCTCTTTACTTAATGCCTGAAGAGTCAGTTCAGCGAGCCGTTTGGTACTACCCATTACGTTGGTGGGCCGAACCGCCTTGTCGGTGGAGATCAGCACAAAGTTCGAGACTCCTGCCTGCAAAGCAGCTTGAGCTGTATTAAGAGTGCCAATCACGTTATTTAGCACACCCTCAGCAATATTGTGTTCAACCATAGGAACATGTTTATAAGCCGCGGCATGATAAACAGTGTCTACGTGCCAAGACTTCATCACATCCAGAAGTTGATGCTGGTTTCGAACCGACCCTAAAATTGGCAGCAATTTTACCGACAAGGATTCACGATTAATTCGCTGTTCAAGCTCAGAAAGAATACTGTAGAGATTAAATTCGCTATGTTCGAACAACAAAAGAACAGTCGGACGAAGTGCCAAAATTTGTCGGCATAGCTCGGACCCTATGGAGCCGCCTGCACCAGTGACAAGGACCACCTGCTCCTTGATGCAATGCTCAAGCAGCTCCTCTTGAGCAGGCACTGCATCGCGCCCCAACAAATCGGCAATATCCACCTCCTGGATATCATCGACCTTAACCCGCCCGCTTGCCAAGTCCATGAACCCAGGCACACTACGGACATGAAGCGGGTAACTCTCAAGCAAACCGAGGATCTCACGACGACGACCACGAGACGATGAGGGAATCGCCAGTAGAATTTCTTGCGCGCCAGTCACGTCAATCATCTGCTGAATATGCTTGGGTTTGTAGACCTGCAGTCCGGAGATAATACGACTGGCAATACTGCTATCGTCATCGATAAAGGCAACAGGTCGCATGATACGCCCCATTCGCAACGCTGCGACGAGCTGATTTCCGGCAGCTCCAGCCCCGTAGATAGCTACTTTAGGCAAACCGTCATCACGATTGGTGAAAGGGACATGTTGAGCCGCAGAAAACCAATCGCCGAGGAAAAACTGACGCATTGCCAGCCGCAAACCACCAATCATGACCAAATTCAACCACCAGTAGTTGAAAATGATTGACCGAGGTACGACATTTTGATGATTACTGTACCAATAGACGACAACGCCGAGTATTAAGGATGACAGGCTGACTGCCTTAATTATTGCGATAAGAGCGTCATTCCCGAAGTAGCGCATAACAGCGCGATACATGCCAAAGCGGATAAAGAGCGGAATGGCTACCACTGGAGCACTTAGGAAGAGCCAAAGGTGTTGAGTAAAAGGATTGATTAAATCATCAATCCCCAAGCGAACAACAAATGCCATCCAGAGGGCTAGCCAGACAAGGACGATGTCTACCGTCACCTGAATAAGTCGTTTACTTCGGCGCGGAAGACCTAATAGCAAAGCTCGGAACTTATCCATACCCCTACGAACACCTCTCACCACACTTTTATTAGTCAGACACTTTGAGTGCCACATTCGCATACAATCAACACTTTACAACATCAAGTCTAAACACCTGAGGATGGCGTCTTTTCTAACTCCCCTGCGTGAAACATTATGGCCAAGACGATTAGAGGAAAGTAGGCGATCATCAGCCCGAGCGCTCCATCAAGCCCAAACTTTGTTACGCAGATTCCGATAGGTAACAACCAAAACAGGTTGATGCCTCCCACCGCAAGCGTGACTGGCAAGTGCTTTCCAGCAATTCGCGTAGCGTACTGATAAGCATGGCTGCGGTGAGCTTCGTAAACCTTGTCTCCTCGAACCAGCCGACGTAGCAGTGTAAATGTCGCATCGACAATAAACACGCCCAAGAGGATAAGCCATACCCAAAGTAGCTGCGATGAAACCCAAGAAGCCTGTAACGAAATCATTCCCAGGGTGATACCCAAAAACCCGCTTCCCGCGTCCCCCATAAAAATACGTGCAGGAGGAAAATTCCAATAGAGAAACCCGGCAACGGCCATTGCCAGTATCAAAGGAGTCCATAAAAGCTCAGTAAACCCGCCAAGCCAGTAAAGTAAACAGGCCCCGAGGCAAGCACACAAAGCCTCAATACTAGCAACACCGTCAATTCCATCCATGAAATTGTAAAGATTTAGCATCCAAACCAAGTAAATGACCCCAAGAAGGTGTCCGACCCAGCCGAGATCAACTGTCCAACCAATAACAGTGACAGAAGGAAGCCCACCAAACCAGAACAACGCCCAAGCACCAGCACTGAAATGACCAAGTAAGCGCCATCGAGCGGCTATATGCCCGTGATCATCCATAAAACCGATGACCGCAACCAATCCTCCAGCACCGCCTAAAGCCACCAGGGCTTCCCAGGGAACTAGATTTGCCCAACTCAATAATGGTAGTGAGAACAGGAAAGCTACAACGATTGCAACCCCTCCCCCCCGCGGCGTCGGAACCGAATGAGAGCTACGAGCGTTGGGGATATCAATAATACTTAAAGCAAGCGCATAGCGACGTAATCCCGCAGTAAGACATAACGAAGTAATGGCCACAGCAGGAATTAACCACCAGTAAATCATTGTTTGCGACTCTCTTGAAAGTGCATAGCCGCCTCCTTCAAGGCTGAATCCACCGAAACTAATGGTTTCCAGCCTAAAACTTCGCGAGTCTTGCTTATATCTACCCTAAGCGATCCACATAGCCGTTGCGACAGATCTGTCTTCCCAAGAAGGCGAGCGCCCAAGCGAAGTATCCATACTGGCACAGGAAGTAGACGCGCGGGCTTGTCCAACGCACGCGCCATTCTCCGCAATAGTTCAGAAGTCGACAGGTCTTCACCGTCACTTACCATGAAGGTCTGATTGGCAGCCGAAGGATGCTCCATACATAAAACAATAAGGTCAACTAAGTTATCTAACGCAACAAGGCTTCGACTATTTCGAATCGCACCAAATGGTAAAGGAACGCCTTTATCAAGCCATTGCATCATCTTCAAAAAATTCGCCTTAACACCAGGCCCATAAACCAATACAGGTCTGATTATTACAACCTCCATCCCTGTCCTTTCGGCAATAGCTTTCAGCCCTAATTCCGCTTCCATTTTGGAAACACCATACGGATCTAGAGGTGCAGGTGCTGTCTCAGGTGAGTAAGCATCACTCTTTGTCGTGCTCTCTCCATTGACCTTTATAGAGCTTATAAAAACGAAACGACGAACACCAGCTAAGGCAGCCTGCTCAGCAAGCTTTAGCGTCCCTTTAACATTAACTGCTCTAAATGCCTCCAGAGGATCTAATGCTTGATCGTTCATAACATGAACTCGAGCCGCCGTATGGACGATAACGTCCATACCAATCAAATTTGGCGTCCAATCCACAGAAGAGGAAAGTTCAAAATTTTTGAGCATGCGCACCGTTACAGGACAATCGATAGACTCACGACGCGCGGCTGCATAAACCTCAACGTTTTTTTTGTTTGCTAAAACCTTAAGCAGCCTACTGCCAACAAATCCAGACGATCCCGTCACCAATACGCGCATGCGTCCACCCTTTTATGCCTTAGACCATACGGTACGATTAATATAGTCCGTATAACTATAAACAACTCGTGCTATCTGTTTTGAGACTGGGCCGCCAAGATAGTCCTTTACAACAGGAATGACACGAGCCCCACGGTGATGCTGACTTGTCACAACCCGCACTGCATCCAGCACCCGGTCAACTTTGAGCCCACACATGATGAGTGTTCCCTCATCCATTCCCTCGGGGCGCTCATGAGCATTACGAATTGTCACCGCCGGGAGGTTCAACAAAGAGGCCTCTTCGGTAATGGTTCCGCTGTCAGACAGGACACAAAACGAACCCATCTGCAACTTGATATAATCTAACAAACCAAATGGCTTGACAAACCGAATCAACGGATGCTCAAGGGACTCGCCCAATGCTTCAAGACGTTTTCGCGTGCGTGGATGCGTAGAGACAATAACTGGAAATCCATAATTATCGGCCAATGCACGAAGCGACCCTAGGAGATCGATCAGGTTTCCAGGTGTATCGACATTTTCCTCGCGGTGAGCACTAACTACAAAAAACTTGCCATCCTCCAGCTGCTCACGCTCCAAGATATTAGACGCCAAAATTTTCGGCATATAATGATCAAGAACTTCCTCCATGTGCGAACCGGTTTTAATGATCGTTTCAGGCCTAATGCCTTCATCTAAGAGATACCGACGAGCATGCTCAGTCAAAACCAGATTAATATCACTCAGATGGTCAAGAACCTTACGATTCAACTCTTCGGGCACTCGCTGATCAAAACAACGATTGCCTGCTTCCATATGAAAAACCGGAATTTTTCGACGCTTAGCCGCGATTACAGCTAAGCAGGTATTAGTATCCCCATACAACAAAAGTGCGTCGGGCTTTTCTAGTTCAAATATCGCGTCTGACTTCGAGATAACTTCAGCAATAGTCTGCGCTGCTGTCTCACCCACAGCACCAAGAAAATGGTCAGGCTTTCGAATTTCAAGATCATCAAAAAAAACCTGATTCAACTCATAGTCATAATTTTGACCAGAGTGAACGAGAACATGATCAGTCTGCTTGTCCAATTCTGCAATAACGCGACTCATCTTAATAAGTTCGGGCCGTGTTCCCACCAGCGTCATAACCTTAAGCATCTAATTGCTCCTTAATGAAGTCCAATTTTAACAAAAGTTCTTTAATGCCAGGAACATCCAAACGCTCGGTATTATGCGAAGTATAGTCATCCAATTCGGAAATATTTTGTTCGCCTTCGACAAAATATTTCTTGTAATTAAGATCCCTATTATCGGCGGGAATACGATAGTACCGCCCCATATCCTCGGCTTTGGCCATTTCTTCACGTGAAATTAGTGATTCGTACAGTTTTTCGCCGTGACGAGTACCGATGACTTTGATTGCGTTATCGCCCAAGAAGAGCTCTTTAAGCGCCTGAGCCAAATCAGCAACAGTGGATGCCGGTGCTTTTTGAACAAAAATGTCGCCTTGCTCGGCATGCTCAAATGCGTGAAGAACCAAATCAACAGAGTCATCAAGTGACATCAGAAAACGCGTCATACTTGGATCTGTAACAGTCAGCTCATGACCATCTTTAAGCTGTTTGACAAAAAGAGGAATTACCGATCCTCGAGACGCCATAACATTTCCGTAACGGGTAGAGCAGATGACAGGTCCAGTTTCGGGAATGATCCGGGACTTGGCAACTACAAGCTTCTCAGCCATAGCCTTGGAGATACCCATTGCGTTAATGGGGTACACAGCTTTGTCAGTACTAAGAACAACGACTCGACTAACATTATTGGCGATAGCCGCATTGAGTACGTTTTCAGTACCAATTACGTTGGTTTTAACGGCCTCCATCGGGTAAAACTCACAAGATGGAACTTGTTTTAGCGCCGCGGCGTGAAATATGTAGTCCACACCGACCATCGCTTGGGAAACACTAGCGTAGTCTCTGACATCGCCAATATAAAATTTGACTTTGTCATTACCTAACGCTATACGCATGTCTTCCTGTTTTTTTTCATCACGACTAAAAACACGAATTTCCTTGACGTTAGTATCGAGAAAACGCTTGAGTACAGTATTTCCAAACGAACCAGTACCGCCCGTTATCATCAAAATCTTATCGTCGAACATATTGATCACCAAAATTTAAAGATGGAAGTTTAACGGTTAGCGCGCATAGCTTCAATTAGATCAGGCCACTGTGGAGGCGCATACCCTGTAGCCGTTCGGAACCGGGACGAATCTAATGACCGATCAATTTGTAGCTGCTCATCCGGGACAATGCTGATTTCTTTTTGATAAATCTTGGCGACATGGCGCAACAACGTCAGCTTATCGATTGGCTGTGCGGAGACATGGTATAACCCCTGGAGGGTGGGCTGCGGGATTACAAAATCTAGAATGACGCGAGCCAGCTCAACCGTTGGCAACCCGGAAAAAACAGCTTTTGAAAACCCTTTGACAGAGCCCGATTGCGAAAGAAACCAGTCAATGAGCGATGATTGACTATTCAGTTCATGTCCGATAATAGAAGTACGAAGAGTAATGACATGCGGCTGGTCAACAATCTCTCCGATATACTTAGATTTCCCATACAAATCTTCAGCATCAGAAATATCGCTTTCTTTATACATACCTTTTCGACCGGAAAAAACACAGTCAGTACTAATATGTACTAAGCGACTCCCGACCAAAGCACACAGCTTAGCCAGCCGATGGGGCAACATCGCGTTAATGGGCAATACCGACAAAGGATCTTTAGCAGAGCTTAATTGTTTGATCAACCCAATACAATTAATTACAACATCAGGCTTAGACCGCTCAAAGACATCAACCAACGAGTCTTGATCAAGAACATCAACGCCCGATATCAAACTGCCTTTAACTTTGCTATCAAAACTATCAATTGCTTTAGCATTACGAACCGTTCCAATAACACTCAATGCAGACGAACTGCTGAGCACTTTGAAAACAGCATTACCCAGCATACCTGTTGCACCCAAGACCAATACACGCATTCCGACACCTATTTTCTGTTGAGACGCGCAGTCAAGATATCAATCAATCGACCGCTTTGAAAATCCATATCAAAATTTTCATTAAAATATTTCAATCCTGCCGCCCCCATTTTATCACGCTCAACGCTTGAGCTCTCTTTCAATGCTAAAATGGTTGCAGCCAACAACTGACCACTTGCAGGGGGGCACACCAATCCGGCGCCAGACTCACTGATCACCCGAGCCCCCTCACCCCTTAAGGCCGCAATAATCGGGCGACCGGCGGCAAGATAAGCCTGAATTTTGCTAGGAATAGTATAAGAGAAAATTTCCTCATCATTCAGAGAAACCAACAACGCAGCAGCACATTCAAATATTTCAGGCATGGCGTCCGCTGGAAAGCGACCAGGCAACACCAGATTATCCAGATGAAGTGATTTTTTTTGGCTTACCACCCATTCGAGCATGCTGCCACTGCCGACGATGAATATCCTCACCTCTGCTTCTTGCTTTAATAACGACGCGGCCGCAACAATACTTTCCACTGACTGAGCCGTACCAACGTTACCCGCAAACACCACGCTAAAATGGCTTTCGAGCTCACTTTTCAGAGCTTCGGGAATCACATCCCCTATAACTGAAAATTTTGTGCTATCTATTGAGTTTGGAAAATAAACCAACTTTTCAGAACTAGCATGTTTTTTTGTCGGCTCAAAAAAAGCCTGAGACTGCAGCAACAGAGTATCACAACACTTATAAATACCCCGAACCATATACCCCACTGACTTGAGCACCCATGATTTTTTAACAAACCCGGTCGCAGAAAGACTTTCCGGCCATAAGTCCTGCACCCAGACAGCTAAGTGCGCGCGCTTGAGCCACTTCAAAAGTATCGCGGGTATTACCTGGAGAATAGGCGAAGGGGCAAAAACTATAATAAAATCGAATTTTTTCCCTTTAAGGAGCCTAGGGAAATACCAAAGTCCCATCACAACAAATGACAAGTAATTCAATACCAGTTTTTTAGCCCCTCCCTTACCACGAGGATAAACTGGCACACGAACCACATCGATCAACGAGGAATAGCGCTCGCACTGCACTCCCTTGGCACTGTAACCATCATAAATATCCCCATCGGGATAATTTGGTTTCCCTGTGGCAACGGTAACTTCATGCCCCTTGCTAGCAAGCTTGATCGCCAAATCATTTATTACAAATGACTCAGGCCAAAAATATTGGGACATCAGTAAAATACGCATATACGCCCATCAAACCTGTTAAATAAGCGCGCTATCAATAACAACTTCATTCCGCGAAAGCCTTCGAAAATTTGAAAAAAAATAGCCCACTAGCAAACATAAAAAAAACACTAGATAAACAGCAGAGCTATACCTCTGTAAAACTCCAACAGCTCTCGACAAATCGACACGTAAACACCCAATCAGCGAGGATGAGAGCGCCAAGGGAAATGACTGACGAATAAAAGCCACAAGACAATAACCCCCCCTCCAAAACATAACGGGGCTTCTGGTTAACGTCGATCGGCGCTTCAAGACTACCTGCGAAAGCAAGCTTATCAGCATTAACTACCGAGTCGCTCTTACTGGGGATGATATGACGAATGAATACCAAACTGATAAATCCAGCGCCGCAGGTTACGAGCGTTTTCATGCAAAACTATACCTTGAGTTCCTGACAGCCATCGATCTACCACTGCCCAATCCATGATGCAAAGCCATCCGTGCTAGCTAAGGCCTCTGACAGAGCTAACCTCAACCGGAGCGGCCATATACCACCACTCGGAAAAACACTCTATTTTACAGCTTAGTGCCGGTTTTACTAATAACTACAGACAATCTACGACGCAAATATGACGTGTTCCTCGGGCCCGTCTCGATCAGACAAGGCGCTTGCGAGAAGCCCTAGACGCACGCCCCAGCAGCCAAACGAAAATCGGACCTATAACCATGCCGATCAGTAAAGCAAGAATCATCACCAGCGATACCGGCAGTTGCGGCCCCGCCCAACCGAGAAACAACAAGGAAACCGATTGCTGATTCTCGAGAATAAAAGCCAGAATCGCCAAAATCATCAACAAAGCGAACAATGCCATTAGTACGCGCTTGAGATTATGCATGAGCGCCTCCTAGAATTTCGGCCACTGTCAAAGCCCTTCCTCCTCGTCTTCGTTCACACGATCACGCAGTTCTTTCCCCGGCTTGAAATGCGGAACAAACTTTCCATCCAGGCTAACCGACTGACCGGTTTTCGGATTACGCCCAACCCGCGGCGCCCGATAGTGCAAAGAGAAACTGCCAAACCCACGGATCTCAATACGATCCCCAGTGGCCAGGCATTGTGACATTTGTTCAAGCATGGTCTTGATGGCCAGCTCAACATCCTTGGACGAGAGCAGCCCTTGATGGGTGACAATTCGTTCTATCAACTCCGACTTCGTCATATTTTTCCCTTCTTTTTCAAGCAGCTAGGAAAAGCGCTTCAAAGGTTTTAGCATGCCCGGAAGAATTTGAACAGCCTGAGCGTTGACATATCTTTACCGAGGAAGCCTACCAATCTCAAACAGCTACAACACAAATCAACCTCAACGACAGACCACCAGCATGGTCCGTGTCAGATACCCCGCAGGATTGAAACCAAAAGGGAATACATCTTCTTCCTTCACATCATCGGACCTTGCCAGGACTTTATACTCCGCAGCCTTACACTCCTTTTCCGCACGCTTGCGACATTTTTCCCACCCGGAGCCCAGCCCCGAACAATCAATCTCGATACCACTGACCCCACGTACGACGTGAGTCTTGGCATTAGTAGTACAACCCGCCAATATCAGAACTGCCATTGCGACAATGAGCTTGTTCATTCACTTCCTTATGTCAGACACCCTACCCGACTGTCGCTCACTTCAGGCCAAAGGTTAGCTGCAAACAAACGATTGATCTGATTAAAGAAAAAGACAGCGCATCGCAGATATTGGTTTCACAAACAACGATTGCAGCCGCAAGCACCAGCGATGACCATCAAATCGCAGGCACAAAAAAGGGCGACCGAAGTCGCCCTTTTCCTATGGTCTGACAGAACTTAGTTCTGTTTTTCCATTTGTGCACGCAACAGGTCGCCCAGAGTGGTAGGACCAGCAGCGACGCTATCCGTAGGCTTGTCTTTCAAGCTCTGGATTGCTTCTTTCTCGTCTTCAACGTCTTTCGACTTGATCGACAGCTGGATTACACGGCTCTTACGGTCAACGCTGATGATCTTGGCTTCTACTTCTTCGCCTTCTTTCAGAACGTTACGCGCGTCTTCAACGCGATCACGGCTGATTTCGGAGGCTTTCAGAGTCGCTTCGATATCGTCGGCCAGAGTGATGATGGCGCCTTTAGCGTCAACTTCTTTCACGATGCCTTTAACGATTGCGCCTTTGTCATTCTCTTGAACGTACTCGGAGAACGGATCGCTTTCCAGTTGCTTGATACCCAGGGAGATACGCTCGCGCTCTGGGTCAACCGACAGGATAACGGTGTCCAGCTCGTCGCCCTTCTTGAAGCGGCGAACGGCTTCTTCGCCCACTTCGTTCCAGGAGATGTCGGACAGGTGAACCAGACCGTCGATGCCGCCGTCCAGACCAATGAAGATACCGAAATCGGTAATCGACTTGATGGTGCCGGAGATTTTATCGCCCTTGTTGAACTGGCCAGAGAAATCTTCCCATGGGTTAGATTTGCACTGCTTGATGCCGAGGGAGATACGACGACGCTCTTCGTCGATGTCCAGAACCATAACTTCCACTTCGTCGCCGACTTGTACGACTTTCGAAGGGTGGATGTTCTTATTGGTCCAGTCCATTTCGGAAACGTGTACCAGACCTTCAACGCCTTCTTCCAGCTCAGCGAAGCAGCCGTAGTCGGTCAGGTTGGTTACACGAGCGGTAACGCGAGTGCTTTCTGGGTAACGGGCTTTGATAGCAACCCATGGATCTTCACCCAGTTGCTTGAGGCCCAGGGAAACACGATTGCGTTCGCGATCGTACTTCAGAACCTTGACATCGATCTCGTCGCCAACGTTGACGATTTCGGAAGGATGCTTGATACGCTTCCAAGCCATGTCAGTAATGTGCAGCAGGCCATCGACGCCACCCAGATCGACGAATGCGCCGTAATCGGTGAGGTTTTTGACGATACCTTTGACTTGCTGACCTTCCTGCAGGGATTCCAGCAGAGCTTCACGCTCGGCGGAGTTCTCGGCTTCGAGGACGCTGCGACGGGAAACGACAACGTTGTTGCGTTTCTGGTCGAGTTTGATGACCTTGAATTCCAGCTCTTTGCCTTCCAGGTGCGTAGTATCGCGCACAGGACGGACGTCAACCAGAGAACCTGGCAGGAACGCACGGATGCCGTTAACGTCGACAGTGAAGCCGCCTTTAACCTTACCGTTGATAACGCCCTTGACCACTTCTTCGGCTGCGAAGGCTGCTTCCAGAACAATCCAGCATTCAGCGCGCTTGGCTTTTTCACGGGACAGCTTGGTTTCACCAAAGCCGTCTTCAACCGAGTCCAGAGCAACGTGAACTTCGTCACCGACGTTGATGTTCAGTTCGCCAGCGTCGTTGTAGAACTGCTCAAGCGGGATGAGTGCTTCAGACTTCAGGCCAGCGTGAACGGTTACCCAGCGAGCTTGGTAATCGATATCAACGATAACACCGGTGATGATGGAGCCTGCCTGAAGGTTCAGGGTTTTTAGGCTTTCTTCAAAGAGTTCCGCAAAGCTTTCGCTCATTTTAATTCCTGTTGATGAGGGCGAAGACTACGCCCATCTCCACACCCCAGACGGTATGGGTTAGTTTCATTTAAAAGAAGCCACCGCAGGACTATGACTGGTCCCCTGCGGCCTTCTTGGTCACCCGGCGATATCGCGAATGGCGATCTCGCTCATGATGCGTTCCAGCACCTGATCGATGGATAATTCCGTGGAATCCAGCTGTATGGCGTCAGCCGCCGGTTTGAGCGGGGCTACCGCTCGCTGGGTGTCACGCTCATCGCGGACACGTATCTCATCTAGCAGACTCGACAGACTAACACCATCGACTTTGCCCTTCAACTGCAAGTATCGACGGCGCGCACGCTCCTCGGCACTGGCAGTGAGGAAAATCTTCAAAGGTGCGTCCGGAAAAACCACTGTGCCCATATCTCGGCCATCGGCTACCAGTCCCGGCATTTCCTGAAAAGCACGCTGACGCTGCAGTAACGCCTCGCGTACCGCGGGCAATGCAGCGACCTGGGACGCACCAGCGCCAACACTTTCCGTACGAATCACATCGCTGACTTCGTCGCCTTCTAGAATGATTCGCTGCAGTTGACCGTCCGTCGCACCGATGAATTGCACGTCCAAATGCGCCGCAAGCGCCTTCAGCAACTCTTCATTGGTCAGATCAACACCATGATTGTGCGCGGCGAACGCCAGCAAACGGTACAGCGCTCCGGAATCCAGAAGGTTCCAGCCCAGACGCTTCGCCAGTATCCCGGCGATCGTACCTTTACCGGAACCGCTCGGACCATCAATGGTAATGACTGGCGACTTGTTGATCACGACTGAGCCTCTTCAGCAACCCGGATACCGACCTGCGCGCACAGCGCAAGGAAGTTCGGGAACGACGTCGCGACGTTGGCGCAATCATGGATGCGGATCGGTGCAGTAGCGCGCAGCGAAGCAACGCTGAATGCCATGGCAATTCGGTGATCGCCATGACCATGCACTTCGCCGCCGCCGATCTGGCCGCCGTCGATAATGATGCCATCCGGGGTCGGTTCGCATTTGACGCCCAGCGCCAGCAAGCCATCAGCCATGACCTGAATCCGGTCCGACTCTTTGACCCGTAGCTCTTCAGCACCACGTAGCACCGTGCGCCCTTCGGCACAGGCCGCAGCCACGAACAGCACCGGAAATTCGTCGATGGCCAGTGGAACCAGCGCCTCGGGAATCTCGATACCTTTGAGTTTAGCTGCACGTACGCGCAAGTCCGCGACGGGCTCGCCGCCGACTTCACGCTGGTTTTCCAGGGTGATATCGCCGCCCATCAGACGCAGGATGTCGATCACGCCGGTACGGGTCGGATTGATGCCGACGTGTTCCAGCACCAGTTCCGAACCTTCGGCGATCGACGCGGCCACCAGGAAGAACGCGGAGGACGAGATATCGCCCGGCACTTCAATGTGGGTCGCAGTCAGTTTGTGCCCGGATTCGACCGACGCGGTCGCGCCATTGACGGTGACTGGGTAGCCAAAGCCTTGCAGCATGCGTTCGGTATGGTCACGGGTCGGTGCAGGCTCGGTAACGGTGGTCTTGCCCTCGGCGTACAAACCGGCCAGCAACAGACAGGATTTCACCTGAGCACTGGCCATCGGCATGGTGTAGGTCAGGCCTTTGAGCGTGTTGCCGCCACGAATGGTCATCGGTGGACGACCTTCAGCAGCGGTCTCGATCACGGCGCCCATTTCACGCAGCGGATTGGCCACGCGATTCATCGGACGCTTGGACAGCGAAGCGTCACCGGTCAAGGTGCTGTCGAAGTTCTGCACAGCCAACAGGCCAGACAGCAGGCGCATCGAGGTGCCGGAGTTGCCCAGATAGATCGGGCCTGGTGCAGGCTTCAGGCCATGCAGGCCGACACCGTGAATGGTCACACGACCATGGTGCGGACCTTCGATCACAACGCCCATGTCGCGGAAGGCTTGCAGGGTCGCCAGGGCGTCTTCACCCTCAAGGAAGCCTTCGACTTCGGTGACGCCTTCAGCCAGGGAACCGAGCATGATCGAACGGTGGGAAATCGATTTATCGCCCGGTACACGAATCCGCCCAGTCAGGCGGCCACCAGGTTGTGCCAGGAAAATCAGGTCGTTGGAGTTCATAGCGTCCACATAGGCCCGGCGGGCCAGGATTTTACTGAAATGCTCGCGGGCAACCCGGGCGCGAGTGAACACGCCCAACAATTGGTGCCCATCCCCTGCATCGACCGCGTCGCGCAAGGCGTCGAGGTCGCTGCGAAATGTATCAAGTGTGCGCAGGACAGCTTCGCGGTTGGCGAGGAAGATGTCGTGCCACATGACCGGGTCGCTTCCCGCGATTCTTGTGAAATCGCGAAAGCCGCCGGCAGCGTAACGGAAGATCTCTAGGTTTTCATTGCGCTTGGCCAACGAATCGACCAAACCGAACGCCAACAGGTGCGGCAAATGGCTGGTCGCCGCCAACACTTCATCGTGGCGCTCGACCTGCATGTGCTCGACATCGGCGCCCAATTCGCGCCACAAACGGTCGACCACCGCCAGCGCGGCCGGATCGGTTTGATCCAGCGGCGTCAGAATCACTTTATGACGACGGAACAGCTCGGCGTTGGAGGCTTCCACCCCGCTCTGCTCGGAACCGGCTATCGGATGCCCCGGCACAAAACGCGACGGAATCCCGCCAAAGGCTTCGGTCGCCGCACGGACGACATTACCTTTGGCGCTGCCGACGTCGGTCAGAATGGCCGAACCAAGATCCATTGCAGCCAGGCGCACCAACATTTTTTCCATGGCAAGGATCGGCACGGCCAACTGGATCACGTCGGCACCCTGACAAGCTATCGCCAGGTCTTCTTCGCAGTGATCCACCACGCCCAACTCGACCGCCAGCTTGCGCGACTGCGGATCGAGATCGACCCCGACCACTTCGCGGCACACGCCACTTTCACGCAAGCCCTTGGCGAACGAACCGCCGATCAATCCCAGACCGACCACCACCAGGCGACCGATCATAGGTGCAGCAGATTGCAGTGCAGTGACATCAACCACGAGCCAGAACCTTGGTCAGCGCCTCAAGGAAGCGGCTGTTTTCAGCCGGCAAACCAATGGTGATGCGCAGGTGGTTCGGCATGCCGTAGTTGGCCACCGGACGCACGATCACGCCTTCGCGCAACAAGCCCTGAAACACCGGCGCAGCAACGCGCCCGAGGTCGACGCAAATGAAGTTGCCTTTGGACGGAATCCAGCCCAACCCCAACTCACGGAAACCGGCTTCCAGTTGCAGCATGCCGGACTCGTTCAGGCGACGGCTTTCAGCCAGGTATTCGCTGTCTTGCAGCGCAGCGCAGGCAGCGGCCAGTGCCAGACTGTTAACGTTGAACGGTTGACGCACGCGATTCAGCACGTCCGCGACCACGGCGGTGGACAAACCATAACCGACTCGCAACGCCGCCAGGCCGTAAGCCTTGGAGAACGTGCGTGAAACCAGCAGGTTCGGATAAGCCGCCAGATAGTCCAGACCGTCCGGCAAATCGCTGCCCTCGGCGTATTCGATGTAGGCCTCGTCCAGCACCACCAGCACATGCGCCGGAACATCCTGCAGGAATTCGTCCAGCGCCTCGGCATCGAACCAGGTCCCGGTAGGGTTGTTCGGGTTGGCAATGAAGACCACGCGAGTGTCGGCATCAATCGCTGCCAGCATGGCCGACAGGTCATGCCCCCAGTCTTTGGCGGGTATCACTTTGGCCTGAGCACCAACGGCCTGGGTCACAATCGGGTAGACCGCAAATGCGTGTTCGCTGAACACAGCGTTGAGGCCCGGCGCCAGATAGGCACGTGCGACCAGCTCCAGAATGTCGTTGGAGCCGTTGCCCAGCGTCACTTGATTCAGTTCGACGCGGCACTGCTCGGCCAACAGGGTCTTGAGTGCAAAACCATTGCCGTCCGGATACCGGGTCAACTCGGCCAGCGCATCCTGAATCGCCGTCAGCGCTTTGGGACTCGCGCCCAACGGGTTTTCATTACTGGCCAGTTTGACGATGCTTGCCGGATCAAGGTCCAGCTCGCGCGCCAGTTCGTCCACAGGCTTGCCCGGGACGTAAGGCGAAAGTTGTTGCACGCCCGGCTGTGCCAGAGCGAGGAAGTCATCACTCATTTGCTACCCCTTAGAGAACTGCTTTCGGGTAGGAACCCAGCACTTTGAGTGCCACTGCTTCCTGACTGATCTTTTCCAGCACACCTTTGATCAATGGATCGCGATGGTGGCCGACGAAGTCGATGAAGAACACGTAGGTCCATTTACCGCTGCGCGACGGACGCGTCTCGATTCGCGTCAGGTCGATGCCATTGTCGTGGAACGGCACCAGCAATTCGTGAAGCGCGCCAGGCTTGTTGCTCATGGAGACGATGATCGAGGTCTTGTCGTCGCCCGTCGGCGGCACTTCCTGGCTGCCGATCATCAGGAATCGCGTGGAGTTATCCGGACGATCCTCGATTTTCTCGGCCAGTCGGGTCAGCCCGTACAGGCCAGCGGCCATGTCGCCGGCAATTGCCGCCGAGTTCCACTCACCTTTAACCCGCTTGGCCGCTTCGGCATTGCTGGACACCGCCACGCGCTCGACATTCGGGTAATGGGCGTCCAGCCACTTGCGGCACTGGGCCAGCGACTGGGCATGGGAATAGATGCGGCTAATGCTGTCAGTCTTGGTGTTTTCACCGACCAACAGGTGGTGGTGAATCCGCAACTCGACTTCACCACAGATGACCATGTCGTGTTCGAGGAAGCTGTCGAGGGTGTGGTTGACCGCACCTTCAGTGGAGTTTTCCACCGGAACCACGCCAAAATTCACCGCACCGGCCGCTACTTCGCGGAACACTTCGTCGATCGCCGCCATCGGTTTGCTGATCACCGCGTGGCCGAAGTGTTTCATGGCCGCCGCCTGCGTGAACGTGCCTTCAGGACCAAGGTAAGCCACTTTCAGCGGCTGCTCGAGCGCCAGGCACGAAGACATGATTTCGCGGAACAGACGCGCCATCTCTTCGTTACCCAGCGGCCCTTTATTACGCTCCATCACACGCTTGAGCACCTGAGCTTCGCGCTCAGGACGATAGAACACCGGCACTTCGCCTTCGGCCAGCGAGGCCATCTTTACTCGCGCAACTTCCTGGGCGCAGCGTGCGCGCTCACTGATCAGCTCCAGGACTTTCTCGTCCAGGGCATCAATGCGCAGGCGCAGTGCCTTGAGTTCTTGCTCAGACATTAGCCGTGTTCCTTCTCGAACTCTGCCATGTACGAAATCAGAGCGTTGACCGCAACGATGTCGACGGCGTTATAGATGGAGGCGCGCATGCCGCCCACGGAACGGTGACCTTTGAGGTTCAACAGGCCACGCTCGTCGGCACCGGCCAAAAATGGCTTGTCCAGGCGGTCGTCAGCCAGACGAAACGGCACGTTCATCCACGAGCGGTCCGATTTGTTGATCGGGTTGCTGTACAAGCCGCTGGCATCAATGAAGTCGTACAGCGTGCGCTGCTTCACGTCGTTGAGTTTGCCGATGGCTGCAACACCACCCTGCTCTTTCAACCACTCGAACACCAGACCGGACAAGTACCAGGCCAAGGTCGGCGGGGTGTTATACATCGAGCCATTATCGGCCGCGACCTTGTAATTAAGCATGGTCGGGCACAGGGAACGGGCGTGACCCAGCAGGTCTTCGCGAACGATGTTGACCACGATGCCGCTCGGGCCGATGTTTTTCTGGGCGCCGGCGTAGATCATGCCAAAGCGCGAAACATCGATCGGGCGCGACAGAATGTCCGAAGACATGTCGGCCACCAGCGGAACGTCACCGGTTTCAGGGATCCACTGGAATTCCAGACCACCGATGGTTTCGTTCGGCGCGTAGTGAACGTAGGCCGCGTCTTTCGACAGGCTCCATTCGTTCTGACCGGGAATAGCGAAATAGTCGTAAGGCTTGGCGGTCGCGGCGACATTTACGTTGCCGTAGCGCGAAGCTTCTTCGATGGCTTTCTGCGACCAGATACCGGTATCGATATAGTCGGCAGTGCCGTTTTCCGGCAACAGGTTCAGAGGAATCTGAGCAAATTGCTGGCTGGCGCCGCCTTGCAGAAACAGCACTTTATAGTTCGAGGGGATATTCAGCAGATCACGCAGATCCTGCTCGGCCTTGGTCGCAATGGACACGAACTCATCACTGCGATGGCTCATTTCCATGACTGACAGGCCCTTGCCGTGCCAATCAAGGAGTTCACCCTGGGCGCGCTGCAGGACAGCTTCGGGAAGTGCCGCAGGACCGGCACAGAAGTTATAGGCTCTCTTGCTCACATCCAATCTCGCTCTGATTTGGTAGGTCATGCAAACTTATCAGTCGACACACATTCAATGTGGGAGCGGGCTTGCTCGCGAAAGCGGTGTAACAGGCGACATCGATGCTGAATGTCAGTCCGTCTTCGCGAGCAAGCCCGCTCCCACACTCGATCTCCATGGGCGCCGAAATTTCATTGCGGACAAACAACAAGGGGGCGAATTCTCATCCGCCCCCTGTTTGTTCGCTTACTCTTGTGGCTCTTCGTCGGCGGCGGCATCGAGTTGCTGATCGTCAACAACGTCGTCTATCACGACTTCGCCAACGAACTCTGCACCCTCTTCACCTTCCATTTCTTCACCTTCGACTTCCGACGGCTCCTGAACCCGCTCCAGACCGACCAGTGTTTCATCGCTGGCCAGCTTGATCAGGGTCACGCCCTGAGTGTTACGACCCAGGCTGGAAACTTCGTCGACACGGGTACGAACCAACGTGCCCTGGTCAGAAATCAGCATGATTTCCTCGCCATCAAGCACCTGGACCGCGCCGACCAGACGGCCGTTACGGTCGTTGCTGACCATGGCGATAACGCCTTGACCACCACGCTTGTACTCAGGGAACTCGGTGATCGCCGTGCGCTTGCCGAAACCACGCGCCGAAGCGGTGAGGATCTGGCTGCCTTCTTCCGGGATCAGCATGGAAATCAGCTTCTGGCCTTCCGGCAGACGCATGCCGCGAACACCGCGAGCGGTACGGCCCATGGCGCGAACGTCGGTTTCCTTAAAGCGAGTGACCTTGCCGCCGTCGGAGAACAGCATGACTTCGCGCTCGCCATCGGTAATGGCGGCAGAGATCAGTACGTCACCTTCGTCCAGCTCCAGCGCGATCAGACCGACGCTGCGTTGACGGCTGAAGGATTCCAGCGGGGTCTTCTTCACGGTGCCTTTGGCAGTGGCCATGAAGATGAAGTGACCTTCGGTGTATTCCTCGACCGGCAGCATGGTCGTGATGTATTCATCACTGTCCAGCGGCAGCAGGTTGACCAGCGGACGACCACGGGCAGCGCGGGACGCTTCCGGAATTTCGTAGGTTTTCAGCCAGTACACTTTGCCTTTGCTGGAGAACAGCAGCAGCGTGGTGTGGCTGTTGGCGACCAGCAGGTGAGCGATGTAGTCCTCATCCTTCACGCCGGTAGCCGACTTGCCTTTACCGCCACGACGCTGAGCCTGGTACGCAGCCAATGGCTGGGTCTTGGCGTAGCCACCGTGGGAAATGGTCACGACGCGCTCTTCTTCCGGGATCATGTCACCCAGGGTCAAGTCGAGACGGGCATCGAGGATCTCGGTGCGACGCACATCGCCGTATTCTGCGCGGATCACTTCCAGCTCTTCGCGGATCACTTCCATCAGGCGCGTGGCGCTGCTGAGGATGCGGATCAGTTCGCCGATCTGGTTGAGGATCTCTTGATACTCGGCCAGCAGTTTTTCGTGTTCCAGACCGGTCAGACGGTGCAGACGCAGCTCCAGAATGGCTTGCGCCTGTTCTGGCGACAGGAAGTACTTGCCGTCGCGCAGGCCGTATTGCGGGTCCAGAGTTTCTGGACGGCAAGAGTCGGCACCGGCACGCTCGACCATGGCCACCACGGCAGAGGATTCCCAGGCCGTGCTGATCAGCGCTTCCTTGGCTTCCGACGGCGTTGGCGAGGCCTTGATCAGGGCGATGACCGGGTCGATGTTCGACAGGGCAACCGCTTGACCTTCCAGAATGTGACCACGTTCGCGAGCTTTGCGCAGTTCGAACACGGTACGGCGGGTAACGACTTCGCGACGGTGACGAACGAAGGCTTCCAACAGGTCCTTGAGGTTCAGGATCCGTGGACGGCCGTCGATCAGCGCAACGATGTTGATACCGAACACCGCTTGCAGCTGGGTCTGGGCGTAGAGGTTGTTGAGGATCACCTCAGGCACTTCGCCGCGGCGCAGTTCGATCACGACGCGCATACCGTCCTTGTCGGACTCGTCGCGCAGCTCGGTGATGCCTTCAAGCTTCTTCTCTTTGACCAGCTCGGCGATCTTCTCGATCAGACGGGCCTTGTTGAGCTGGTAAGGGAGTTCGGTAATGACGATCTGCTGACGGCCACCGACCTTGTCGATGTCTTCGATCGTCGAGCGGGCGCGCATGTAAATGCGGCCACGACCGGTGCGGTAGGCTTCGATGATGCCGGCGCGACCGTTGATGATCGCGGCGGTCGGGAAGTCCGGACCAGGGATGTATTGCATCAGCTCATCGATGGTCAACTCAGGGTTGTCGATGAGGGCCAGACAACCGTCGATGACTTCACCGAGGTTGTGCGGCGGAATGTTGGTCGCCATGCCCACGGCGATACCGCTGGAGCCGTTGACCAACAGGTTGGGAATACGGGTCGGCATGACCGCCGGGATCATTTCGGTGCCGTCGTAGTTCGGCACCCAATCCACGGTTTCTTTGTGCAGGTCAGCCAGCAGTTCGTGCGCCAGCTTGGTCATGCGCACTTCGGTGTATCGCATGGCCGCGGCGTTGTCGCCGTCCACCGAACCGAAGTTGCCTTGACCGTCTACCAGCAGGTAACGCAGCGAGAACGGCTGCGCCATGCGGACGATGGTGTCGTACACCGCCGTATCACCGTGCGGGTGATACTTACCGATTACGTCACCGACAACACGGGCAGATTTCTTGTACGGCTTGTTGAAGTCGTTGCCCAGCTCGCTCATCGCGAACAGCACACGCCGGTGCACGGGCTTCAAGCCATCGCGCGCATCCGGCAGGGCCCGCCCGACAATTACGCTCATTGCGTAGTCGAGGTAGGACTGCTTCAGCTCGTCTTCGATATTGACCGGGAGGATTTCTTTGGCCAGTTCGCCCATGAGAAGCTCGATTCCTTTTTCTGGTGAAACTTCGTCACATCCATATGGGACGAACGAAGCTCGCCGCTGCAGGCTGAGTGCCATACACCGACTTACGACAAATCAACAAGAAGAACCATGGATTTGCGCAGTAAAGACAACCCCGTGGGGCTGCCTCGGAAAACGCCGGATGTTATCACAAGAGCCGCCACGCACCTATCCCCCAGACGCGCATGGAGCATAGTTAGTTGACCGATGACAGGCTTGAGGGAGACGAGAGGGGCTTAGAGCTGCGATGAATGCAGATTTTGCAGTTAAATAGGGCTGTTTGGTGGCTGTTAGGGCCTCTTCGCGAGCAAGCCCGCTCCCACATTTGATTGATGTGAGCCAAGGATTTCAGGCATATCACAGAACCAATGTGGGAGCGGGCTTGCTCGCGAAGGCAATCGCTCAGGCGCCAGGCATCTTTAATGCAGGCGCTTACGGCACATCAACTGCGCCATTTTCGCGGTATCCGGCCGCTCGACGATGCCTTTTTCGGTGACGATCACGTCGATCAAGTCCGCGGGCGTCACATCGAACACCGGGTTGAACGCATCGACATCCGCCCCGACCCGCTTGCCGCCGATCTCCAGCAACTCACGGCCGTCACGCTCTTCGATAGGAATGTCGTCGCCACTGGCCATGTTCAGGTCGATGGTCGAACTGGGTGCGACCACCATGAAGCGCACGCCATGGTGCATGGCGTTGACCGCCAGTTGATAGGTGCCAATCTTGTTCGCCACATCGCCATTAGCGGTGATGCGGTCCGCACCGACGATCACCCAGGTCACGCCTTTGGTTTTCATGATGTGCGCGGCGGCGGAGTCGGCATTCAGTGTCACAGGAATGCCTTCATTGGCCAGTTCCCATGCGGTCAAACGCGAACCTTGCAGCCACGGCCGGGTTTCGTTGGCGTAAACGCGCTCAACCATGCCCTCGATAAAGGCCCCGCGAATCACGCCCAGCGCCGTGCCGAAGCCACCCGTAGCCAGCGCGCCGGTATTGCAGTGGGTCAGGATCGCTTGCGCATTGCCCTGATGCTTGCGGATCAGGTCCACACCCAGTTGGGCCATGGTCAGGTTGGCTTCGCGATCACTTTCATGAATGGCGATGGCCTCCGCCTCCAGCGCCGCCAGAGGATCTGCGTCAACCTTGAGACGATCCAGGCGGTCACGCATGCGACTCAAGGCCCAGAACAGATTCACCGCTGTTGGACGGGAATCGGCCAGTAACGCGTAATCCTCTTCCCACGCTGCCTGCCAGTCACCGCCCTCGGCAATTCGGGCGCGGGCTGACAGCACCATTCCATACGCCGCACTGATGCCAATCGCTGGCGCACCGCGCACCACCATCGAACGAATGGCCTCGGCCACACCAGCTGCACTGGTGTAGGCAATCCAGGTTTCTTCGAAGGGCAAAAAACGCTGATCCAGCAGGTACAGGGCGCCATCACGCCAATCGATGGCCTTCACCTTCTCCGCAGCCAACAGTCGATCGCGCATCCCTCACCCCGCACTCAAGCACAAAAGCCGCCGATTATAGCGATCCCCCCGCGAAGACGCTCGGGTATACTTCGCCATCTTTTACAAAAGCACTGGAACCCCACCCTCGATGCCGAACACTGCCGCTGCGCTCGACCTGTTGTTGCTGCCGACCTGGCTGGTACCCGTCGAACCCGCTGGTGTTGTCCTCAAAGAGCATGGCCTGGGCATCCGTGACGGACGCATCGTCTTTATCGGCCCACGCTCGGCTGCGCTGAAGCTTAACGCAACCGAAGTCCGTGAGTTGCCGGACATGTTGCTCAGCCCCGGGCTGATCAACGCTCATGGGCACGCCGCCATGACGCTGTTTCGTGGCCTGGCCGATGATCTGCCACTCATGACCTGGCTGGAAAACCACATCTGGCCGGCAGAGGCCAAGTGGGTCGATGAAGCCTTTGTACGAGATGGCACGGACCTGGCCATCGCCGAACAGATCAAAGGTGGCATCACCTGCTTCTCTGACATGTATTTCTTCCCAAAGGTTGCCAGCGAACGCGTACATAACAGCGGCATTCGCGCACAAATTGCGATTCCGATCCTCGACTTCCCGATCCCGGGCGCCAGCACAGCGGACGAAGCCATTCGTCAGGGCGTGGAATTGTTTGGCGACCTCAAACACCACGAGCGCATCAAAATCACCTTCGGACCCCATGCGCCCTATACCGTGGGCGACGAAAACCTGGAGAAAATCCGCGTGATCGCCGAAGAGCTGGACGCTTCGATCCACATGCACGTCCATGAAACGGCCTTCGAAGTGCAGCAATCGGTCGAGCAGCGTGGTGAACGCCCGCTGGCTCGCCTCGGCCGCCTGGGCCTGCTCGGGCCCAGGTTCCAGGCCGTTCACATGACCCAAATCAGCGATGAAGACCTGGTGATGCTGGTAGAGACCAACACCAATGTGATTCATTGCCCGGAATCCAACCTCAAGCTGGCCTGCGGTTTTTGCCCGGTCGAGCGGTTGTGGCAGGCGGGCGTCAATGTGGCCGTCGGCACCGATGGCGCCGCCAGCAACAACGACCTCGACCTGCTCGGCGAAACACGCACCGCTGCGTTGCTGGCCAAGGCCGTCGCCGGCTCGGCCACCGCGCTGGATGCTCATCGCGCCTTGCGCATGGCCACGCTCAATGGCGCCCGCGCTTTGGGGATCGAGGCTGAAACGGGTTCGCTGGAAGTCGGCAAGGCGGCCGATATGGTGGCGTTTGACCTGTCCGGCCTGGCGCAGCAACCCGTCTACGACCCGGTTTCGCAACTGATCTACGCCACCGGCCGGGACTGCGTGAAACACCTGTGGGTGGCCGGCAAGCAACTGCTCGACGACCGCCGCCTGACCCGCCTGGATGAAGAACAGTTATGCGCCACCGCCAAGGCTTGGGGCCAGCGCATCAGTGGCCGCACCGAATCGTAAGATCCCCGCACCAAACACCGGGGCAACAGGATTTTTCAAGTTTTAGAGGACTGAACCATGAGCAACGTCGACTACGCCGAGATCGCTAAATTCGAAGCCCTGGCCCATCGCTGGTGGGACCGTGAAAGCGAGTTCAAGCCGCTTCACGACATCAACCCGCTGCGGGTCAACTGGATTGACGAACGCGTCAATCTGGCCGGAAAGAAAGTGCTGGACGTCGGTTGCGGCGGCGGGATTCTGAGCGAGGCCATGGCCCTGCGCGGCGCTACCGTCATGGGCATCGACATGGGCGAAGCACCGCTCGCGGTTGCGCAGTTGCATCAGCTGGAATCCGGTGTGAACGTCGAATACCGTCAGATCACCGCCGAAGGCCTCGCCGAGGAAATGCCCGAGCAATTCGACGTCGTCACGTGCCTGGAAATGCTGGAGCACGTACCGGATCCGTCTTCGGTCATCCGCGCCTGCTTTCGCATGGTCAAGCCCGGCGGCCAAGTGTTCTTCTCCACCATCAACCGCAACCCGAAGGCGTATCTGTTCGCTATCGTCGGCGCCGAATACATCATGAAGCTGCTGCCGCGCGGCACGCACGATTTCAAGAAATTCATCCGCCCTTCCGAGCTCGGTGCCTGGAGCCGCATGGCCGGCCTGACCGTCAAGGACATCATCGGCTTGACTTACAACCCGTTGACCAAGCACTACAAACTGGCGGCCGATGTGGACGTCAACTACATGATCCAGACCCTGCGCGAGGAGTAAGCCGATGCGTATCAGAGCAGTCCTTTTTGACATGGACGGCACGCTGCTCGACACCGCGCCGGACTTTATTGCCATCTGCCAGTCGATGCGCGCCGATCGTGGCTTGCCGCCCATGAATGACAAGCACATTCGTGACGAGATTTCCGGCGGCGCCAAGGCGATGGTCGCCGCAACCTTTTCGATGGACCCGGAATCGCCGGGCTTTGAAGAGCTGCGACTCGAGTTCCTGGAGCGCTATCTCGCCGGTTGTGCGGTTCACAGCAAGCTCTTCGAGGGCATGGGCGAACTGCTGGCCGACATCGAGAAGTCCAACCTGATCTGGGGCGTGGTCACCAACAAGCCGCTGCGCTTCGCCGAGCCGATCATGCAGCAACTGGGGCTGGCCGAGCGTTCCGCTCTGCTGATCTGCCCCGATCACGTGATGAACAGCAAGCCAGACCCGGAGCCGCTGATTCTGGCGTGCAAGATGCTCGACCTGGACCCGGCCAGCGTGTTGTTCGTGGGCGATGATCTGCGAGATATCGAATCCGGTCGCGATGCCGGCACCAAGACGGCTGCGGTGACCTACGGCTACATTCACCCTGACGACAACCCGCGACACTGGGGCGCGGACGTGGTGGTGGATCATCCGCTGGAATTGCGCAAGGTGCTCGATAGCGCTTTGTGCAGTTGCTGATTGTAGGAGCACGGATTGCCGGCGATTGCGATTCTGAAAACGCCATCGCTGGCAAGCCATGCTCCTACGGAGTCTGCTTTCTTTTTTGTAGAGGTTTCTTATGTTTGATTATTCCGCCCGCCCTGAATTACTCAAAGACCGGGTCATTCTGGTCACCGGTGCTGGTCGCGGCATCGGCGCGGCAGCTGCGAAAGCCTACGCAGCCCATGGTGCCACCGTATTGCTGCTGGGCAAGACCGAAGCCAACCTGACTCAGGTTTATGACGAAATCGAAGCGGCCGGGCATCCACAGCCGGCGGTGATTCCGTTCAACCTGGAAACCGCCCTGCCCCACCAGTACGACGAACTGGCCGCCATGATCGAAACCGAATTCGGCCATCTCGACGGCTTGCTGCATAACGCGTCGATTATTGGTCCGCGCACGCCGATCGAACAGCTGTCCGGCGAAAACTTCATGCGCGTGATGCATGTCAACGTCAACGCCATGTTCATGCTCACCAGTACTCTGCTGCCTCTGCTAAAGCTGTCGCAGGACGCCTCGGTGGTGTTTACCTCCAGCAGCGTCGGCCGCAAGGGGCGTGCCTATTGGGGCGCGTATGGCGTGTCCAAGTTTGCCACTGAGGGTCTGATGCAAACCCTGGCCGACGAAGTGGACACCGTGGCTCCGGTACGTTCCAACAGCATTAACCCGGGCGCCACGCGCACCAGCATGCGGGCCCAGGCTTACCCAGCGGAAAATCCGCTCAACAACCCGACCCCGGAAGAGATCATGCCGGTCTATCTCTACCTGATGGGCCCGGACAGTACCGGCATCAATGGCCAGGCGTTCAACGCCCAGTAACACCGTGCGTCGCTTTTGTGCCGTGCCGATTTCCCGGCGCGGCACACAAAGCGCGCCACAACCATGCCCCTTGCCAGTCAAATAACTGTCACACATTTCATTACCCGCCCTCACCATCGAATTCAACCTGATGATTTATATAAATTTTTATCTGAATGAACCGAATGGCACGACTTTCGCTCTAAAGCTGCTCAGACAGCAGTGTGAAAGCAGACGGGCGGACGCTTGAGTCGATAGGTTACTGATCTTCGGCAAAGCGGACTAAACTTGCGGCATATGTCCTACGGGGCTGATGGACCAGTATGTCGCGCAGCCCAAAGCCGCTCTCACCCAGCCTGTAAGACAGCTTTACTGCTTAGGGGCTTATGCCATATGAAATCACCTTCCCAGTCCAACGCAATTGACTTCGACAATGCCAAATTGCAACGCCTGGGATTTGGTCAGCAGCCTCCCCATCTGGAACGACCCGTCAGCCTTGCGCAATTGCGCCAGCAACTGGGTCAGCAGCTGCAAACCAGTCTTGAGCCACAACGCATTCTCGGACTTTTCTTCCGCGAAGTTCAGCGCCTGGTGCCACTGGATGCCTTGACCTATCAGCATCAAGCCAGTGACTTGCGCCTGGAGTTTGGTCAGCGTGGTCGTCACTCGGTCCGTTACAGCCTCAGCCATGAAGGTGAACAGCTCGGTGAACTGGTGTTCCGGCGCAATCAGCGATTCAGCGAGCTGGATCAAGGCAATCTGGAGTCGTTGCTGTCCGCACTGCTCTTCCCGATGCGCAATGCCCTTCTTTACCGAGCCGCTACCCAAAGCGCCTTGCGCGACCCGCTGACCGATACCGGTAACCGCATTGCCATGGATCAGACCCTGGAACGCGAAATCGAGATGTCGCGACGCCACTTGATGCCTTTGTCATTGCTGATGCTGGACATCGATCACTTCAAAAACGTCAACGACAGTTACGGCCACAATGCGGGCGACGATGTGCTCAAGGCTGTCGCCACCGCGATCAAAAACCAGTTGCGCAATGTCGACATGGTGTTCCGGTTTGGTGGCGAAGAGTTCCTGATCCTGCTATCCAACACCACGCGGGAAGCAGCAGCCATGGTCGGTGAGCGACTACGGGTGGCGGCTCAGGCACAGGATTATCAGGCCGATGGCAATGCCATAGAGCTGACCGTCAGCCTCGGATGCTCGACCCTGCTGCCTGGCGAATCTGCCGAAAGCTTGTTGCGTCGGGCCGACAGCGCGCTGTATGTCGCCAAGCGCGAAGGACGTAACCGGCTGACGATGGCGGGCTAAGCTTTAAGCAACACCGCATAACCAGTGTAGGAGCGGGCTTGCTCGCTCCTACATTTTTGGTTTGTGTTGCCTATGGATCAGCTTTCCGCCAGCGCCAGGCGCTCACGTGTCACCGGCACCTTTTCCGAATGCTCCAGTTGCATGCAGCGCTCCAGAAACAGGTGCATGTAGTCGTAGCTCTTGCACACTGCCTGTCGCAGTTCCACTTGCAGGGATTCGCTCGGGTTCATACCCGCCAGGGTGCAGATGATTTCCAGTGCTTCCCATGGATGGGCATCGTCGTACTGGGCGTGCATCTTCAACCACTTCATGGCTCGTTTGCGATCTTCTTCCGGGAATGCCGCGGCGTAGACGCCACTGGAGCAGACCAGGGCGGACCACTCTCCAGTCGCGCCTTCAATGGCGTAGTTGGTCGCAGCGATGGCCACGATCAACGAATCGGCCGAACTGGTGTGCCAGCACCAATGACTCAAGGCGTGAAGTTCGGGGGCAACCTGTTGCGCTTGCAGGTCTTCCAGGCTGACCCCATGAGCCCGACTCCAGTGCACCCAATAATCGGCATGGTTCAACTCCACGCGAATATTGCGCATCAGCCAACGACGCGCCATGTCTTCGCCGGGATGACGGGCAAAGCGGGTCTTGGTCAGGTTCTGTGCCATGTACAACGCGAACTGTTCAACAACCGGCCAGCCACCAATAAGGTACTGGCGCATGGTTTTTGCGCTGAGTTTGTTGTCTCGCATGCGCTGATACAGTTCGTGCTCAACAACCCGGCGCTTACTCTCGCTGCAATCCTTGATGAGCTGCTGAGCCCAGGCGGGATAACTTGCTGCTTCCATGAGTGGTCCGGTTCGGTTGAATGTGTCGATCACTGTCGAGCTCCTTTTGATTGTGATTGTTTGGATCAGCAAGAGATTTCAACGGAACGTGCCGGGGGCCTTGAATAACAAAGGCTGAGGCCTGGCAGGACGACTTTGCAAACTATCGCAGGTAAACGGATTCGGGCGTTCAATCACATACCCTTGAGCGAAATCGACCCCGATTTCCAGCAATGCCTGCTCAATCTGGGGTGATTCTACAAACTCGGCAATCGTTCGCTTACCCATGACATGCCCGATGTGGTTAATCACTTCGACCATGGCGCGGTTAATCGGGTCGTCCAACATATCCTTTACGAAACTCCCGTCGATCTTCAAGAAGTCTACAGGTAAATGTTTCAAGTAAGCGAACGAGGACATTCCGGCGCAGAAATCATCCAACGAAAAGTGACAACCTAAACCTTTGAGTTCATTGATAAATCTAATTGCACTGCCCAAATTGGAAATTGCACTGGTTTCTGTGATTTCAAAACAAATCATTTCAGGTGGAATTGAATAGTTAACGAATTGTTCACGCAGGAAGTCTAGAAACGCCTCATCTCCGATAGTTGTGCCTGACAGATTAATCGCACACATGGCTAATGGGCCTTGGCGCTCTTCGGCCTTGCATTGGGCAATGATCTTGAAGACGTTCTCCACCACCCAGCGATCCAGTGCGGTCATCAACCCATAACGCTCCGCGGCCGGAATAAAACTGTCCGGCAAGATCATGCGGCCGGTTTCGTCATGCAGACGCAACAGGATTTCGATATGCCCGCCGCCGCGCTCGGTATGCCCCAACGGCGCGATTTCCTGGGAGTACAGGCAAAAACGATTCTCTTCCAGCGCTATGTGCAGGCGCTGCACCCAGGCCATCTCGCCAAAACGCAATGTCAGTTCCGAGTCATCGGCGTGATAGACCTGAACCCGATTTCGTCCTTTTTCCTTGGCCATGTAACACGCCATATCAGCGGCGCGCAGTGATGCTTCCAGCGTCGTAGGAGTCTGCGCGACGTGCACCAGCCCAATGCTGACCGTGGTGACAAAGGGTCGACCTTTCCAGACAAAGTGCAAGTTTTGTACGGTCAGGCGCAAACTTTCGGCAATCTTCTCGGCAGCGTCCGGTGCACAGTTTTCCAGCAAGACGCCGAACTCATCGCCACCCAGCCGAGCCAAGGTGTCACCTTCGCGTAACCCGGATTGCAACAACGCACAGATATGCCGCAGCAGCTCATCACCCGCCGCATGACCGCACGTGTCATTGACCAGTTTGAATTGATCCAGATCGAGAAACATCAGGGCATGACGCCCGGTATGCCGCGTCAGGTTGTTCAGTGCCTGCTCCAGTCGAAACTCGAACTCGCGGCGGTTGGCGAGCCCGGTCAAGGCGTCATGAGTCGCCTGCCAGGACAGATTGGCAATGTACTGGCGCTCCTGCGTCATGTCATGCAACACCAGCACGGTGCCACTGACCTTGCCCGCATTGCGAATCGGCGAACCCACCAACGTTACCGAAACCGTGCTGCCATCCAGACGCTGAATCAGTTTGGAATGTTCGCTGCCACCGCTGAGTTGACCGCTCAAAATATGTTCGATCAACGTGAACCCGTCAGCCTGAGCGTTTTCATCCAGCAAATTGAACAGCGCCGCCAGCGGCAAACCCGTCGCCTGTTCGGCTTTCCAGTGGGTCAGCGCCTCGGCGGCGGGATTCATGTAGGTGATAGCACCTTCGACATCCGTGGTGATCACGCCGTCGCCAATGGATTGCAAAGTGATCTGCGCCCGGTCTTTCTCCAGTTGCAGCGCTTCGGCGAATTCATGGCGCTGCTTGAGCAACTTGTGGGTACGCAGCAACGCAAGCGCGATCAAGCCCAGCGCCGTGGCGAGGTTGGTCACCAGCAGCAACCGGAGGATCAAGCGCGAGCCCTCGCCCAATGCATCACTGAACGCTTTGGCGGCTGGTGTCACTGCATCATTGATGGCAAGTATCTGGTCTTTCCAGCGCCAGAGATCAGCAGGTGAAACCTGTTTGTCGGCAACGCGCTTGTGCATCTCCTGCGCGACATCATCGAGTTGCAGCAGGTACGCGTCACCCACCATCCACCGGTCGATGGCTTTTTCAAGGTAAGAGAAATGCCGGAAGTTGAGGTACAGCCAGATCAGGCTGGAAACGTCGTCAGGGTGGTTGCCCCCCTTGAGGATCGCCACTCGCGCGGCTTCGATTTCAGGCGGCCGGTGATCCAGCGCCAGGCGTAACTCGTGACCACCCTGCGGTATGGCAATGGCGTTCTGGTATTTGAGGAAAATCGCCTCGTCGCGACTGTCCGCGTAGAGGTTGAGGTAATAGATGGCGTCTTTTTGCCCCTTCGACCACAAACTTTCACCGGCAACATAGCCGCGCACTGCCGACAGAACGTACAGGCTGACGCCCCCCAACAGGGCCTGAAACAGCACGACGGCAATAAATGGCCAGACAATGCCCAACAACCGTGGCGTTCCGAGAGTCCGGGTTTGATTCATGAGGTCCCTTTTTAGCACTGCCAGATCATCATCCCAACGTGATCGCTACCGCTAGACTAGGGTGCGATCTCGATCCCGGCAAGTAAACCGTTCGACATCAATACTTGCACTGACAAAGACGCACTAAATTGCTTCCGTCGTTATAGCTGTTGCAAATGCCCGTAAAGCTTGGCGTACAAACCACCATCAGCTATCAATTGCTGGTGGTCGCCATCCTCGGCAATCTGTCCGCCATCGAACACCAGCACCCGGTCGGCCTGCTTCACCGCCGACAATCGGTGGGCAATGATCAGCGTGGTGCGGTGGCTGAGGAACCGCGCCAGCGCCTGATGCAGGTTGTATTCGGTGGCGGCGTCCAGCGCAGAGGTGGCCTCGTCGAGAATCACCACTTTGGGTTCGGCCAAGACCATCCGCGCAATCGCCAGGCGTTGGCGCTGGCCTCCGGACAAACGCACACCGGAGCGTCCGACGATGCTGTCCAGACCGTTGGGCAGCGCTCGAACCGTCTGGTGCAGCTGCGCAATTTCCAGCGCTTGCCAACAGGCTTCGTCGCTGCGTACTCGGCCCATCGTCAGGTTGGCGCGGATGGTGTCGTTGAACAGCGCAGGATGTTGCAGAACCACCGCGACATTTTCGCGCACGGTTTCCAGGCCGATCTCCTGTTGGGTAGAGCCACCAAAGCGAATAGTCCCGGCCAATGGTGTGTACAAGCCCAGCAACAATTGCACCAATGTGCTCTTGCCGCCGCCACTGGCGCCGACAATCGCGACTTTTTCACCGGGAGCAATGGACAGGTCCATCTTGTTCAATACCAACTCATCGCCGTAACCGAAACTCAGGCCCTGGACTTCAATGCCCACGGTGTCACGGCCCTGGAACGGATCGACGCCGCCGGGATATTGCGGCTCATCGGCCCGGGCCAGCAGCTCGTTGATCCGCGACAGCGCGCCACTGGCAGCGTAATAGGCGTACTGCAGATTGAGCAGTTGTTCCACCGGACCGATCATGAACCACAGGTAGCTGAACACCGCCAGCATCTGGCCGATGGACAGGTCGGAGAACAGCACGGTGAGCATGGCCGCCGCGCGAAAAATATCGATGCCGAACTGAAACAGCAAGCCGCTGGCCCGGTTCGAGGCATCGGTTTTCCATTGCGAGTTGACCGCGTAGTCGCGCACTTCCCGGGCCCGCAGGCCAAGGCGACCGAGGAAGAATCCCTGGCGGTTGCCGGCGCGCACTTCCTGGATCGAGTCGAGGGTTTCGGTCAGTGCCTGGGTGAAGCGCGAGGTGCTGTCGTTCTCGAGTTTCTTCAGGTGTTTGACCCGTTTGCCCAACAGCACCGTGGCGTAAATCACCAACGGATTGAACAGCATGATCAGCAGCGCCAGCTTCCAATGCATCCAGATGAGAATGCTCGCGGTGCCGACCAGGGTCAGCACCGCCACAAGGAAACGACTGAGGGTTTCACCGACGAATTTGTCCAGCGTGTCCAGGTCGGTGACCATGTGCGTGGTCACCGTGCCGCTGCCCAGGCTTTCGTATTCGCCCAGGGAAATGCGCTTGAGCCGCTCGATAAGCCGGGTGCGAATGCGATACACGATGTCCTTGGCCAGCGCTGCGAATAGTTTTGCCTGCACCACGTTGAACAACAAGGCGCCGCAGCGTAGCAACAAGGTCACGAGCAACATCAGGCCAATGTAGCCCGCCGCTTTCTGCCAGCTTTCGGGCAGGGCGTGGTTCATGACCTTCAGCGCGGTGTCGCCGTGCCCCAACAACACTTCGTCCACCAGCAACGGCAGCAGCAACGGAATCGGCACGCTGCACAAGGTCGCCAGCACGGCGACGCCATTGGCGATCCACAGGGATTTTTTATGGTGCAGGGCCAGTCGGCGGATTTCGGCCCAGCTCAGCCGATCGACACGCTTGGGAACCGGGGTGTCATCGGGCACATCATGCACAGGCAGCGCGCTCCAGCCAGCGGCCGAGCAACGGGGACAGTTCACTCAGGGGTTGATAGCCATTGGTCAGCAACGCCAATTGACCATTACGCTCAGCCAGCAACGTAGGGAAACCGGCGATGCCCAGGTCCTGGACCCAAGTGAAATCGGCCGCCGTGGCGGTGTGCATATCCGCACGGTCGAACGCAGCGGCGAATTCTATGCGCGGCAGACCGGCCTGCTCGGCCAGCTCCACCAGCACGCTGGCGTGGGTGACGTCGCGGCCTTCGACGTAGAACGCGTGCTGAATCAGGCCCAGCAGCTTCCACGCACAATCCGGCGCCAGGCTGCGCGCGGTCACCAACGCCCGACACGCAGGCTCCGTGTCGTAGACAAAGCCGTCGGGCAGAGCGCCTTCGGTTTTGAATGGTTGGCTGGTGGCCTCGGTGACCGCCTGCCAATGCTCAAGAATGTAGCGTCGGGTGGTCGGCTCCAGCGCTGCACCACTGCCAGTGCGCAAACCACCGACGATCAGATGCACCTCTACGCCCGCCGCGTGCGCCTGTTCGATCAAGGCGTTAGCCACTGGCGCAAAGCCCCAGCACCAGGAACACATCGGATCCATCACATAGAGCAGGCGGCGTGCAGACATGATTCAAGCCTCGGAAGGAGTTTGCTTGTAGTTGTAGCCGATCGGGTGCGGCAAGTTGCGAGCCTTGGCCAGTTCGATCTGCTTCTGCCGATCAATGGCACTGCGGCGGGTCTTCTCGCTCAGAGTATCCCAGCAATGCGGGCAGCTGATGCCAGCCACGTAATGCTCGCAGGCACGGTCTTCAACACTTATCGGCGTACGGCAGGCATGACATTGATCGTAGTCGCCTTCACTGAGGTCATGACGCACGGTCACTCGGTTGTCGAACACAAAGCAGTCGCCCTGCCATTTGGTTTCTTCCTGCGGCACCTCTTCGAGGTATTTCAGAATGCCACCTTTAAGGTGATAGACCTCATCGAAACCTTCGCTGAGCATGAAGCTCGACGCCTTCTCGCAGCGGATGCCGCCGGTGCAGAACATCGCGACTTTCTTGTGCACGGCCGGGTCGAAGTTGGCTTTGATGTAGTCGGGAAATTCGCGAAAACTGGTGGTTTTCGGGTCGATGGCGCCTTCGAAGGTGCCGATCGAGACTTCGTAATCATTGCGGGTGTCGATCAACAACACTTCCGGATCGCTGATCAGCGCATTCCAGTCCTGGGGATCAACGTAGGTGCCGACTTTTTTGTTCGGGTCCACGCCTTCAACGCCGAGGGTGACGATTTCTTTCTTGAGTTTGACCTTGGTGCGGTAGAACGGCTGATCGTCGCAGTACGACTCTTTGTGATCGATGTCGTCCATGCGTGGGTCGTTCTTGAGCCAGGCCATCAGCCCGTCAATGCCTTCGCGACTGCCGGACACGGTGCCGTTGATGCCTTCTTCGGCGATCAGCAGCGTGCCTTTGATGCCGTTGTCCACCATTGCTTGCAGCAGTGGCTCGCGCAGAGCGACGTAATCTTCCAGGGTGACGAACTTATACAGTGCCGCCACGACAATCTGTTGTGTCATGGGTGATTCTCCAGGTGGCTACCCTCGTAAAGGGTGAACCGGATGCGAAAAAAAACGCGCCGGGTGAGCGGCGCGTTGCGGATTCTAGCAAAATTAATGCGATCTCTGTAGGAGCCAGGCTTGCCTGCGATAGCGATCTTGAGTACGCCATCGCGGGCAAGCCTTGCTCCTACCTGCCGCCCGCACAGGTCGGTGAGGCCGGGGCCGCGTCGATCTGTGCCCATTCCTCAGGCGTGTAGGTATGCAGCGCCAACGCGTGAAACTCACCCATCAGCTCGCCGAGCGTGCCGTAGACTTTTTGATGACGCTTGACCCGATTCAGCCCTTCGAACTGCTGGCTGACCACCACGGCCTTGAAGTGGGTCTGCAACCCACGGCTGTGCATGTGGCTCTCATCCAGCACTTGCAGATGCTGTGGCTGTAACAGGCCCAGCGTCGATTCAATGCGTTGTTGCATGGTCATACCGAACTCCGCTTAAGGCTTTTTCTTGGCTGGAGCGGCGGCGCCTTTAGGCTCCAGCTCGGCGGTCATGTCAGCCAGCAGCTTGTTGACCACAGGCACCGCGCTTTCCAGCTTGGCTTGAGTCATCTGGGCCGATTGCTGAGTCAGCTGTGGCATTTTTTCCAGGACTTTCTTGCCCAGTGGCGACTGGTAGAACGCAACCAGGTCTTTAAGCTCGGATTCGCTGAAGTTGGTGGTGTAGAGCTTGACCATGTCCGGCTTCAGCTTGTTCCAGCCAATGGCTTGGTCCAGCGCGGCGTTGGCTTTGGCCTGATATGTTTCCAGCACAGCTTTTTTCGATTCAGGGGCTTTGGTCTGTGCAAAGCGCTGAGCGAACATTTGCTGCACTTGCATGTACACCGGAGTGCCCAATTTGTCAGCGTGCGCCAGGGTCAGGAAAGCTTCGGCACTGGCGTTGTGGCTGGCGGTATCGGCAAAAACTGGGCCGCTGGCGCAGACCAGTGCAACCGCGGTACAGATGGCACGAAGACGAGTCATCGAGTTTCCTTTTCTAGCAGGCGAGGTAAAACCCCAAGGGCGTCCATTCTGCGCCTAAAAAAGTGTGTCGCTCAACCCCAAGCCTTATCGGGCTTGAATTAGAGGGGTCGAAGCGGCAAAAACCGGTCAGATGGAACCACAGCCGCCGATCACAGCCTAAACTGCGCTATCAGACCTACAGGAGTGTGCATGATGAGCCGTATCGAAACCGACAGCCTTGGCCAGGTGGAAGTCCCGGATGAAGCTTACTGGGGCGCTCAGACGCAACGCTCGCTGATTAACTTCGCCATCGGCAGCGAAAAAATGCCGCTGGCGGTGCTGCATGCCCTGGCGCTTATCAAAAAAGCCGCGGCTCGGGTCAATGACCGTAACGGCGACGTGCCCGCCGACGTCGCCCGTCTGATCGAACAGGCCGCCGACGAAGTGCTCGATGGCGACCACGACGACCAGTTCCCGCTAGTGGTCTGGCAGACCGGCAGCGGCACCCAAAGCAACATGAACGTCAACGAAGTGATCGCCGGTCGCGCCAACGAACTGGCAGGCAACCTGCGCGGCGGCAAGTCACCAGTGCACCCCAACGATCACGTCAACCGCTCACAAAGCTCCAACGACTGCTTCCCCACCGCCATGCACATCGCGGCGGCCCAAGCGGTGCAGCAAGATTTACTGCCGGCCATCAGTGAATTGTCGGGCGGGCTGGCCGAGCTGGCGGCGCGACACATGAAACTGGTCAAGACCGGTCGAACACACATGATGGACGCCACGCCGATAACCTTCGGCCAGGAAATCTCGGCGTTTATTGCGCAACTGGATTACGCCGAACGGGCGATCCGCAGCGCGCTGCCTTCCGTGTGTGAACTGGCCCAGGGCGGCACGGCTGTCGGCACGGGCCTGAATTCACCTCACGGTTTTGGCGAAGCGATTGCTGCCGAACTGGCCGCCCTCTCCGGTCTGCCCTTCGTCACCGCGCCGAACAAATTCGCCGCGCTGGCCGGTCATGAACCGTTGACGACCCTGTCGGGTGCGCTGAAGACCCTGGCGGTGACTCTGATGAAAATCGCCAACGACCTGCGCCTGCTGGGCTCCGGTCCCCGGGCCGGTTTCGCCGAGGTGAAATTGCCAGCCAACGAACCGGGCAGCTCGATCATGCCGGGCAAGGTCAATCCGACACAGTGCGAGGCGCTGTCGATGCTGGCGTGTCAGGTCTTGGGCAATGACGTCGCCATCGGGTTCGCGGCGAGCCAGGGGCATCTGCAATTGAACGTGTTCAAACCGGTGATCATCCACAACCTGCTGCAATCGATCCGGCTGCTGGGGGATGGCTGCAGCAACTTCCAACAGCATTGCATCGCCGGACTTGAGCCGGACGCCGAGAAAATGGCTGAACATCTGGAGCAGGGGTTGATGCTGGTGACCGCGCTGAATCCGCACATCGGCTATGACAAATCGGCGGAGATTGCCAAGAAGGCTTATGCCGAGGGCCTGACGTTGCGGGAGGCGGCGTTGCAGTTGGGGTATCTGACGGATGAAGAGTTTGATGCCTGGGTACGGCCGGAGAATATGCTGGAGGCCGGGGCCAAGGGCTGAAATTAGCTGCGTCCATTAGTCAGTCTTCGCGAGCAAGCCCGCTCCCACATTCGACCGTATTCCCCTGCGAAGACGCGGTTAAATGTGGGAGCGGGCTTGCCCGCGATGAACGATAACGCGGTTTAACCTGCTGCCATCCGAACGCGACGCGCCTTGAGCCCCGCAATCAACGAAGGCCCCAACGCCACCAACGCCGACCCCAACACCACCAGCACCGCCCCGCCATAACCCAAACCGTTGATCGTTTCGCCATGTACGAAGTCAGGCCACAACCACGCGGCCACGGCGACGGCGACAAAGGTCACCAACGGCGTGATTGCCAGCGTCGCACTCACCCGCGACGCTTCCCAATGGGCCAGCGCTTCGGCAAACGCGCCATAGGCGATCAGCGTATTCATGCAGCACGCCAGCAGCAGCCAGCCTTGCAGCGGGCTCAATTGCAACGCCTCAAGTGGATGCACCCACGGTGTCAGCAACAGCGCGCAGAACAGGTAGATCACCATCATGACCTGCAGCGAATTCCACACCGTCAGCAATTGCTTCTGCCCCAAGGCGTAGAAGGTCCAGACCGTGGACGCCAACAACACCAACAGCACGCCGGTGGTGTAATCGGTCAACGAAGTGAGCAGCTCGGCCAGACGCTGATTGAAAAACAGTGCGAAACCGATCAGCAGCACCAACAGGCCAATCCCCTGCCCCACGCTGAAACGTTCCTTGAACACAAACAGACTGGCGATCAGCAACATGATCGGGCCCATCTGCACCACCAATTGCGCGGTGCCAGCGCTAAGCAGGTTCAGGCCCATCAAGTACAACACGTAGTTGCCGACCAGACCAAGCACCGCCATCAACACCAGCCAGCCACCCCGCGGGCCAAGGGCTTTACGAGTCGGCAAACGCTTGGTCGCCGCCAGATAAACAAACAGGCACCCACCGGACACGATCAGGCGAAACCAGGTGACAGTCACCGGGTCCATCACCAGCAACACTTGCTTGAGTTTGATCGGCAGGATTCCCCACAACAGCGCAGTCAACAAGGCCAGAAACAGACCGTAGACCCAGCGACCGGATGAAATGTGCATACGAACCCCAACAGCCAGATGGCGAGAATCGTCATTCTAGGCGCAGAGGCGTCTGGCACACAGGGACAGTTGGCGACCAGGCGCGAATGAAACTGTGCAGGTCGCAGCATCGTTTGATCGTCCGCAGACGGCGGAGCGGGAGATTCGGGCGTATATCGAGCGAATGCTGGTTTGAGTGCCCGCCATTAGACCGAGGCGCTGCCTTCGCGGGCAAGCCCGCTCCCACATTGGAATGCGATCAACTGTGGGAGTGAGCCTGCTCGCGATAGCGGTTGATCAGGCGACACAAATTTCTGGATTTAACGCACCGCTTCAAACAACCCCGTCGCGCCCATCCCGCCACCCACGCACATGGTGACGATGCCGTAACGCAATTTGCGCCGCTGCAATTCCCGCACGAGATGCCCGACCTGACGGGACCCCGTCATGCCGAACGGGTGGCCAATGGAAATCGACCCGCCATTGACGTTGTACTTCTCGTTATCGATCTCCAGCCGATTGCGGCTGTACAGGCACTGCGAGGCAAACGCTTCGTTGAGTTCCCAAAGATCAATGTCGGCGATCTGCAACCCCTTGGCCTTGAGCAACTTGGGAACCGAGAACACCGGACCGATGCCCATCTCATCCGGCTCGCACCCGGCGACCGTGAAACCACGGAAGAACGCTTTGGGCTTCAAGCCCAGTTCCAGCGCTTTTTCCAGGCTCATCACCAGCGTCATCGATGCACCGTCGGACAGTTGCGAAGAGTTGCCCGCCGTGACCGAACCGTCTTCGGCAAACACCGGTTTCAAGCCCGCCAGACTTTCCAGCGTGGTATCCGGGCGGTTGCAGTCGTCGCGATCGACGATGCCATCGATGATTTGAATTTCACCGGTGTTTTTGTCTTCAACCCGGTACTTCACCGCCATCGGCACGATTTCATCATCAAACAAACCGGCGGCTTGAGCCTGAGCGGTGCGCTGCTGACTTTGCAGGGCATACAGGTCTTGCTCTTGGCGACTGACGTTGTACCGACGCGCGACGATTTCGGCGGTCTGGCCCATCGGAAAGTAGATGCCCGGTACCTGCTCCTTCAGCAACGGGTTGATCAGGTTATCGGTATTGACGCTTTTCATGGTCAGGCTGATGGACTCGACGCCACCGGCAACGATGATGTCGCTGCAACCCGAAGCAATCTGGTTGGCGGCGATGGCGATCGCCTGCAAGCCCGAGGAGCAAAAGCGGTTAAGGGTCATGCCAGCGGCGCCGATGCCCAAACGCGACAACACGGCGACGTTGCGACCGATGTTGTAGCCCTGCGCGCCTTCGTTGGAGCCTGCACCGACGATGCAGTCTTCGACGCTGGCCGGGTCGATGCCATTACGTGCCAACAATGAGTCGACACAATGCGCCGCCATGTCATCTGGCCGGGTCTGGTTGAACTTGCCGCGAAAGGATTTGGCCAGGCCAGTCCGCACGCTGTCGACGATCACCACTTCACGCATGGCATACCTCATTGTTGTTATCGGTTGAGAGTGAACCGAGCATAAGTCCAGCTTCTAACTGAGCGCGACAATCATTCACCCCGCGTATGCGTAACCATCGACTCAGTTCTTGTGCTTCCTGGCCTTCTTGTCGGACTTTTCGAACGCCGCTTCCAGTGCCCGATTAATCGTGCGCAAGACTTTGACCCGCGCCCAGCGCTTGTCATTGGCTTCCACCAGGGTCCAGGGCGAGATTTCGGTGCTGGTGCGATCGACCATGTCTCCGACCGCGGCACGATAAGCGTCCCATTTATCGCGATTGCGCCAATCGTCTTCGGTGATCTTGAAACGCTTGAAGGGAATGTCTTCCCGGGCCTGGAAACGCTCCAGTTGGGTCTGCTTGTCGATGGCCAACCAGAACTTGACAACGATGATGCCAGAATCGGAAATCTGCTCTTCGAAGTCGTTGATCTCGCTGTAAGCCCGCAGCCAGTCCGCCGGCGGACAGAACTCTTCGATGCGCTCCACCAGCACCCGCCCGTACCAGGACCGATCAAATACCGTGAACTTGCCCTTGGCCGGCAGGTGGCGCCAGAACCGCCACAGATACGGCTGCGCCCGCTCCTCTTCGGTGGGCGCGGCAATCGGCACGATGCTGTACTGACGCGGATCGAGCGCCGCCGCAACCCGCCGGATCGCCCCGCCCTTGCCCGCCGCATCATTGCCTTCGAACACCGCCACCAACGCGTGCTGACGCATGCGTTTATCGCGCATCAGGCCGGAGAACCGCGCCTGTTCGGTAATCAATTGTTCTTCGTAATCGTCCTTGTCCAGCTGCAGGGTCAAGTCGAGGCTGTCGAGCAGGTTGATCTGATCGATATGGATCGGCAGCGGCGCGGCGTTGACCTTGTCGGGATGCACCTTGGGTCGCTTGAGCGCATTTTGCAGGCCTTCGAGCAGGATCTTGCCCACCGCCAGGCTGCGATAGTGAGGGTCCGCCCCTTCAATCACATGCCACGGCGCGTAGTCGCGACTGGTGCGGCGCAATACGCGCTCGCCGTACTTCACGAATTTGTCGTAGGTCCGGGATTGCTGCCAGTCCAGCGGACTGATGCGCCAGCTGTGCAGCGGATCGTCGGCCAGGGCCTTGAGGCGTGCCTTCATTTGTTTTTTGGAGAGGTGGAACCAGAACTTGAAGATAAGCGCGCCTTCGTCGCAGAGCATTTTTTCAAAGCGCTCGGACTGGTTGATCGCCTGATCCAGCACGGCATCCTTGAACAGGCCATGGACCCGGCCTTGCAGCATCTGGCTGTACCAGTTGCCGAAGAAAATCCCCATGCGACCCTTGGCCGGCAACATCCGCCAGTAACGCCAGGCCGGTGGCCGCGCCAACTCTTCGTCGGTCTGTTGGTCGAAAGTGCGGACTTCGATCAGCCGCGGGTCCATCCATTCGTTGAGCAGCTTGACCGTCTCGCCCTTGCCGGCGCCTTCTATGCCGTTGATCAGGATGATCACCGGAAAACGTTGTTGCTGCTGAAGTTCGAATTGCGCTTCCAGCAAGGCTTCGCGTAGCGCCGGCACCTCGGCGTCATAGGTTTCTTTGTCGATGGCGTGACCGATTTCAGCGGATTCGAACATTGGACGGCTCCCTTTCCAGATTGAGCAAGACTAGCGGATTGGGCCGATAGCAAGCAGAGAAATTCCCTGCGATGTGGGCTTTTGTGGCGAGGGGGCTAGAATGGCGACCTTGCCGCTGCCGAGCCTGCCATGAAACCTGTATTGCCTCACGCCCAACTCGACTGGGACGACCAGGGTCTCCCGTATTCGCGAGTGTTCGACGACGTATATTTTTCGGACAAGTCCGGTCTTGAAGAAACCCGTTACGTGTTCCTCGAACAAAACAATTTGCGTGAGCGTTTTGCGGCGTTAGCGGACGGTGGCCGATTGGTCATTGGCGAGACCGGCTTCGGCACCGGGCTGAATTTTTTGTGTGCCTGGCAATTGTTTGAGCAACACGCAGTGACGGGGGCGCGGCTGCACTTTGTCAGCGTCGAAAAGTACCCGTTGAACGCACCCGACTTGCAACGGGCGCTGGCGTTATGGCCACAACTCAAACCCTTCGCCGATCAATTGCTCGCGCAATACGTGGCGATCCACCAAGGCTTCCAGCGACTGATCCTGGACAGCGGCCGCGTCACCCTGACGCTTATGATTGGCGATGCACTGGAGCAGTTGCCGCAACTGGACGCGCAAATTGACGCCTGGTTTCTCGACGGTTTCGCCCCTGCGAAAAACCCCGACATGTGGACCGCCGAACTGTTTGCCGAACTGGCACGGCTGGCAGCGCCAGGCTCGACCATCAGCACGTTCACCAGCACGGGTTGGGTGCGTCGCCTGTTGAATGCGGCGGGCTTCAAGATGAAGCGCACACCGGGCATCGGCCACAAGTGGGAAATCCTGCGGGGCGTGTTCCTCGGTTGGCCCGAAGACAGCGCCGCCCCCGTTACCGCAAAGCCTTGGTTTGCTCGCCCGTCGCCGCTGGACGGCGAGCGTCGTGCACTGGTGATTGGTGCCGGTCTGGCCGGTTGCGCCACATCCGCCAGCCTTGCGGCGCGGGGTTGGCAAGTGAGTCTGCTGGAGCGTCACGACGCGCTAGCCCAGGAAGCTTCAGGCAATCCCCAAGGCGTTTTGTACCTCAAGCTTTCGGCCCATGGCACGGCTTTGTCTCAGTTGATCGTCAGTGGTTTTGGCCACACCCGGCGCGTGCTTGAGCATTTGCAGCGCGGTGTCGACTGGGACGATTGCGGCGTACTGCAATTGGCCTTCAATACCAAGGAAGCGGAACGTCAGGCGCAGTTGGCGGCAGCGTTTCCCGAAGACCTGCTGCACCTGCTTGATCGCGAAAAAGCCGAAAGTCGCGCCGGTATCGCGCTGCAGTCAGGAGGCCTGTTTTACCCCGAAGGCGGCTGGGTGCATCCACCCGCCCTGTGCCACTGGCAAGCGGCGCATCCGAACATCCGAATTCTTACCCATCGTGATGTGCTGGAACTACGCCGCGTCGATGGACAATGGCAAGCGTGGGATGGCAAATCATTGCTGGCTGACGCTCCCGTGGTGGTGCTCGCCGGCGCTGCCGAGATCAAGCGTTTCCCATACAGCAGCGAACTGCCGCTCAAACGAATTCGCGGGCAGATCACCCGCCTGCATCAGACATCTGAAAGCCAAAGCCTGAGCACCGTAGTGTGCGCCGAAGGTTATGTCGCACCAGCTCGTTTGGGTGAGCACACCCTCGGCGCGAGTTTCGATTTCAATAACGATGACCTGACACCGACAGCTGCCGAGCATGCCGGCAATCTGCAAATGCTCGAAGAAATCTCGATGGACCTGGTCGCGCGACTCGGTGCAGACACCTTGCAACCTCAAGCACTTGAAGGGCGCGCAGCGTTTCGCTGCACCAGCCCGGATTACTTGCCGATTGTCGGCCCCCTGGCCGATAGCCAGGCGTTCGCCGACGCCTACAGCGCCCTGAGCAAGGATGCCCGACAAACTCCGGACATCCCTTGCCCATGGCTGGACGGCTTGTACGTCAACAGCGGCCACGGTTCACGGGGACTGATTACCGCGCCGTTATCGGGCGAGTTGCTGGCAGCGTGGCTGGATAACGAACCGTTGCCATTGCCCAGGGCCATCGCCGAAGCCTGTCATCCAAACCGCTTTGCCTTGCGGCGTTTGATCCGGGGTAAGTGAAACTGCTCAACTGTCCGCCAGAGAGCAAATGCCCAGCTCCACCATTTTCATGACGTCCTCGGTCAAACGCTCGAAAACAGCGTTCTCCGCCGTTTCTTTTTCGGTCTTGATCACCGAGACCTGACTGAGATAATCGGCCGTCGTCAGACTCTCAGCCTTCTCGAACACTGCTTGCAACTTTGCCGGATACGTCTCGCGGACCGAAGCAAATTGTCGAGGGTACTGGCGACTCAAGTAATCGGTCCAGAACGGCTGGCAAATCAGATATTGCTTCAACTGTGGTGACAGTTCTGCGCTTTTGATCTTGCCTTCAGCGGTGTCGAGATCCGCCTGCTTCACACCGCTCAACGAGGCATAACGCATGTGCGTGGGCTGCCCCGGCAGATCGAGGGTCTCGGCCAACCCGGTTCGATAGGCGAGACTGACTTCCAGTGGATCTGCTTTCGGGTCTTTCTTGATGTGGTTTTGAGCGGCCTTCTCCAGTTCCTCTAATCGAAACAGACCGCGACCCAGCTTCAACAAACTGGCCGCGGTAGTACGCACGTTTCCGATGGGATTGATCGCCTTGTCCACTTCCATCGCCACTTCAAGGTGGCTGAAATTCAGCGCCGCCGAATCCGTGCAATTGATCGGGTTGGCCGCCAGTTGAAACACCTGCTCGCGCAGCGAGGTATTGGCCTGGGCGGCGTCGAGTACGCTCCAGACTCGTCGGGTCATGTCCTCGCGCACATATTCGGCATCAGCGGTGTCTCCCAACTCGGCCAGTAATCGAAACAGGCCATCGGATGCCGGGGCGTCCTTGAATGCCGTCCATGTAGCAGTCCGCGCGGGCGACACCCACTCCTCCGGTAACCAGAGGTTCCGTGCCTGTTGCTCGTTCAAACGGGCAATGTCGTCTTCCAGGTATCCCATGCCGACACCGACCCGTTCGCGAAATTGCTCGAGCAGGGTCTGACTGTTTTCCGAAAGAGGGTTATGCCGCAAGTTGAGAGTTTCGCTGAACCGCCGGGTGCTCCCAAACAACCAGTCCGGTAGCTCCGTGATCTCATTGTCGCGCAGATCAACCCGGTCCAGATTGGGTAGGCGTGCCAGGTTTTTCGGCATTTCAGTCGCGCGAGTGTCCCGCAATGACAGATAACGCAAATCAAACAACCGGCCGACATCCAGCGTTGCACTGAGCCGGCGGTTAGCGTTCAGGTTGAGGGTTTCAAGGGTTCGCAGGCCGTTCAACTTCTTTAAGGTCTGTTCGGTCAATTGCAGATCGTTGTTCGCCAGGCTGAGGTGTTTAAGCGCGGGCATCTGCGAAAGAATTTCCGGCAGCCATGTCAGTTTGTTGGCATCCAGCTCCAGGGACTCAAGGTTTTTGAACGCCTTGAGGAAGTACGCCACGTTGTTATCCAGTTCCATATCCTTGAGCGACAGGTATTGCACGTGATCAAAGTTGACCTCGGTTGGCAAGATCGGGAGCTTGCCAACGCGCATCTTGTCCAGGCTCAACGCAGGTACCGAAATTCCCTTTTCATTGCGCGTGAAAAACAGACGGCGCCAGCTGTTTTCAATGGTGTCGGACACTTGTAATCGACTCTGGCGCCGCTCACTCAGGTTCTCGGTTGGCGACAGCGAACCGGTCTCATCCAAGCGCCAGGTCTGGAGCGCACTTCGCAGCTTTTTCAGTGCCTGTTGTCGATTTCTGACCTCGCTCGCTCGCGCCAGGTGGTCACTGCCCAACCCGTCAAGGAACGTCCGGGCCTGCGTTTCGGTAAACAGCGGGTAGAGTTTTCTGACCTTGCGAACCAGCGCTCGAGGGTGACTCGAGCCGGGCACCGGTTCATCGGCTTGCAGGCAGTCGCCAGACGAAACTGGATCTTCAAAACCCGCACCTGAAAACAATCGCTCGGCGATGGTTCTATCCTCAACACCCTTGCCCAGCAAATCGCCACGCAGTTGCCACGCATCACTGTCCTCGATACCGGCGATACCCAGGGCAGTGCGTTTCTCTTGGGGAAGCGCGCGCAAGATCGCACTGTAGAGGCTGTTTACCCCCGAAGCGGCGCCAAGCGACTTCCCGTCGCTGCCGAACACTTCGTGTCCGCTGGCAGTGCTGATGATGATTCGTTTGAGCGCAGCGTTTTCGTTACCCACGCTGGCCGACAATGCGCCGGTGGTAGAACCTTCACGCAGCTCAATCCGCACCTCATTGCTCCAGCCACGCAGGCGGGAAAGCAACGGTATGGCCAGCTTCCGCGTGTCGACCTCGGCAGTTTCGGGTAGCGAAAACCCGGCGAGCGCCCGGTCCAGACGGATATCGGCCAACACTTGCCGAACGTTTTGCGCCAATCCCATGGGAATCCGTCCCGTTGCTCGCAGGCGCAGGCGTTCGGCACTGGTAGAGGCTGCGATCAATTCCTGCGCCAGACCCGCGGGAAGTTCGGGGAAAACACTGCGTACCTTTTGCACTTCGCTGACGGTGTTCTGGTCATAACGCTGGTACAAGTATTTGAAGACAGACTTACGATCAGCCGTTACCACCGCTCCGATTTTCTTCGCGAGCAATCCGCTCTCTGTACCTTTGACGACGTTCTTGCCCAGCAATGCATCGACCTCACTCTGATACAGCCCGGCCACCACCGTATCCAGCAACTCGCCCCTGGCCAGCTGCGCCTCGGTCACTTCGATACTCAACTCTTCGTCCGGGACCAACGTCGTTGGCGGGTACATCGCGGAGATCTTGCGCTCGTCGTCGAGAACTTCGATGTAACGGTCTGCGGGCCAACCCGGCAGGGACGGCAAGGTATGCAGCTGTTCATGGGCATACTCGGCACGGCGTGTATCGCCTGTCTCCATGTCCGCAATAAAATCGGTCACCCGCTGCTCGATGCGAAAACGCGCGGCGCTATCCTTGAACCGCGCAGGTAATCCCCTGTTTTCTTCAGCCAGATGATGCAACCGAGCGACAGGGGTGTCGGTGATTTTCCGTACATGTTCCAGCTGGTCCTCATTGAGTTCGGCCAGCCGTGGATCGATACGCTTCAAGGCATACAGACCGCTGCTCCACGCTTCGGGTTGCTCATGAGCGAAGCGCCAGCCGCCCTCACCGTTGTGCTCGACAAACGGTGAAAAAGCGCCGCCGCGGGCGGGATGCGTGACTCGCCATGCGGCTTGCGCCTGATCAAAGGAAATCTCATAGGTCGCGTCGTCAATCTTGATGAAACGCCGGCCATTGACGTGATAGATGCCCTCGGCGTCGGCGATCACAGCCGCCAGCGGTGTTCGCCGATACGGCGCCCCCTCCGACAACCAGAGCCTGGGGTTACCCGCCGCATTGTTGATGGCGGTGAACCGACTGAAAAAATCCGGATGTTGCTCGACAGTCCTCTTGACCAGTGAACCGATCGCTTTGGTGCCGGCCGCAAATGCCACCATCATGGCAATGTTTTCTGCAACATTGAGCAGGTGGGCCATTGCCCCGGCCTTGTCATCATGGCGCCAGTCTTCAATACCGTCGTAGACCTCGCCCAACAGTTGTCCAACCGCAACGCCCATCATCAATTGCCCCAGCACGGGAACAAAAAAACCGGCAATGTTGGCGATCAGCAGGCCTGCTTCTTCGTATTCTTCCAGACGTTTCTGACGCGCATCGGCGTCAACATCCGCCGTCGGCACAGCCAGGAGCAATGCATCCCTCTGCAGCTTCGTGACATGGCTCTGGTAAAGGAAATTGAACAGCGTCACCAGAATGGGAGGCGCCTGCAGGTTCATTTCCTCCTTTTGTGTAACAGAGGTGTAGAAACCGGTTTTGTTGCTTTCATCGATGTAGCTGGCGAAAAAATCCGCGTAGGCGCGATCCTTCAGCTGTTGGGTCAAATAATGCTCGAACAGCGCGAAGGTGCTGTATTCGTACAACGGTCGGTTCGGCTCGTTCGGCATGTACACGACACACCCGTCGACCGGATGATCTTTTAGCGCGCGTTTTGAGAAGATGATCACTCCCCAGACACAGGTCCCGAACAACTCCAGCCCTTGCGTATGAACCGGCAAACCCTCGTGGAGAATGGCCTTCACGCCCGCAGCGTTGCCCGCGCCGCTGTTCAACTCCAGGCTTTGCAACATCTGAAATGCCGAATCGCCAATGTCGCCTTTCAATAGCGCCGTATGGGCATCAACCTTGAGGGCATTCTTTTTGAGTCGGCGAATGTCCAGCCCCGCCGCGGCAGGCTTGAAGGTGGTCTCGAAATGAGTTTGGTAGCGCTTCCCCAAATCCAGATCGCGACACAGGTTGGCAAACGCCATGGGCGTCAGCCGGGGTAACCCCTCCGGCGTTGAAACCAGACGCACAATCCCGCCGGGAGGGAAGCCATCCTGAGCCGTTTCTTCCTCGGTGAAGTTATGCATTGCAGCCTGTAACAGGCTGCGTTTGGCGATCACTTTCTGTTTCGCTACATCATTGGTCGCGGTGGAACCGGGGCAACCGCAGTCGAATCCCGGCAGCTCGACGCCGTCATTTTCAACGTCGAACGCAACAGCGAATTGCTTCGTCAGCGCTTCCGTCAATTCAGTGCGACAGAACTCATACAGCGGCTTGAGCGCATCAAGTGTCGGTTGGACTTTGCGCTGACAGGCTTAAAGCTCAACCATTGCACTGGCAAGCGCGGCGACCTGCTCAGGCGTGGCGCCGGTCAGCCACTTGGGCAAGGCCTTTTGAAGCGTTTCGGCACTGTCCAGATCGCCAGTCATGTCGATCAAAGCCGATAGCCGGTCCGAATCCGTGAATGGCTTGGCAGCCGGGGTGACGGGGTCCTTGTCTTTCATGTGCAATGTTCCTTATTGCATGCAGGAGAGCCCCTTAAAGTAGCCCGTTCAATCGTCAATGAATATCTCGAAAAACTAGCGCATTCAGTGGCTTACACAGCAGCATTTTCAATGCATCGCAGCAACATGTACCGCACCTGTCCTGGCTTTTTCGGGTAAGGCCGTCTGATTCGGGTCGGGGGCTTATTACTTATCGATCTAAAACTCCCACGATCTCACCGGGTCAGTTTCTGAGTACCCGCCGCTTTGGCCGGGTATCGATTGACCCTCCCCAACGGAAAAACCGGTAAGGATTTTATGTGCGGATTAGCTGGCGAGTTACGCTTTGACCATCAACCTGCGGACCTCGCGGCCGTTGAACGAATCACCCATCACCTGGCCCCTCGCGGCCCGGATGCCTGGGGTTTTCATGCTCAAGGACCGATTGCCCTGGGCCATCGTCGCCTGAAAATCATGGACCTGTCGGACGGCTCGGCGCAGCCGATGGTCGACAACCAGTTGGGCTTGTCCCTGGCCTTCAACGGCGCGATCTACAACTTCCCGCAATTGCGCACCGAACTCGAAAGCCTCGGTTATGCCTTCTACTCCGGCGGTGACACCGAAGTGTTGCTCAAGGGCTATCACGCCTGGGGCGAGGCCTTGCTGCCCAAGCTCAACGGCATGTTCGCGTTCGCGATTTGGGAACGTGACGCCCGGCGCTTGTTCATCGCCCGCGACCGCCTCGGCGTGAAGCCGCTGTACCTGTCGCGCACCGGTCAGCGACTGCGCTTTGCCTCGGCGTTGCCGGCGTTGCTCAAGGGGGGCGACATCAACCCGATGCTCGACCCGGTGGCGCTCAATCATTACCTGAACTTCCACGCCGTGGTCCCGGCGCCGCGCACTCTGCTGGCCGGCATTGAAAAACTGCCACCTGCCACCTGGATGCGCATCGAAGCCGATGGCAGCACCACGCAGAAAATCTGGTGGACCCTGCCCTACGGCCCACGCGCCGACGAAATGAACCTGACCCTCGAAGACTGGCGTGACCGTGTGCTCGACAGCACTCGCGACGCAGTGGCGATTCGTCAACGTGCGGCGGTCGACGTCGGCGTATTGCTTTCGGGCGGTGTCGATTCAAGCCTGCTGGTCGGGCTGTTGCGTGAAGTCGGCGTGGAAAACCTGTCGACCTTCTCCATCGGTTTTCAGGACGCCGGCGGCGAGCGCGGCGACGAATTTCAGTATTCGGACTTGATCGCCAAACACTACGGCACCCAACATCATCAATTGCGCATCGACGAAAAAGAGATCATCGAGCAACTGCCGGCGGCGTTTCGCGCCATGAGCGAGCCGATGGTCAGCCATGACTGCATCGCCTTTTATCTGCTGTCCCGCGAAGTGGCCAAACATTGCAAAGTGGTCCAGAGCGGCCAGGGCGCGGACGAGTTGTTCGCCGGGTATCACTGGTATCCGCAAGTCGACGGCGCAAGCGATCCATACACGGCTTACCGTGATGCATTTTTTGATCGCAGCTACGACGAATACGCAGCCACCGTGCAGCCGAAATGGCTGACAGCCAATGACGCCGCCGGTGACTTCGTGAATGAACACTTTTCACAACCCGGCGCCGACGCTGCGGTGGATAAGGCCCTGCGCCTGGACAGTATGGTGATGCTGGTCGACGACCCGGTTAAACGCGTCGACAACATGACCATGGCCTGGGGCCTGGAAGCACGCACGCCGTTTCTCGACTATCGGCTGGTCGAATTGTCGGCCCGCGTGCCGGGTAAATTCAAACTGCCGGACGGCGGCAAACAAGTCCTCAAGGAAGCGGCGCGACTGGTGATTCCGAGTGAAGTCATCGACCGCAAGAAAGGTTACTTCCCGGTGCCTGGCCTCAAGCATCTGCAGGGCGATACGCTGAACTGGGTGCGCGAGTTGCTGCTCGATCCCAGTCAGGATCGCGGCCTGTTCAACCCGGCGATGCTCGATCGTCTGCTGACGGATCCGCAAGGTCAATTGACCCCGCTGCGCGGCTCCAAGCTGTGGCAACTGGCGGCCCTGAACCTGTGGCTCAGTGAACAAGGAATCTGATCGATGAAACCCAACGCCACGGCTTATAACCAACGCCTGTTGCGCGGCCAGACGCCTTCTTATGAACGCTTGCAGGCACGTCTGGCCGAAGATGGCAGCGAACTGAGTGCTGCGCCGATTGCCGTTCATTGCGGCTGGGGCCGGTTGCTGATCGGGCACACCTTTCCCGACCCGGCCAGCCTCGCTGAAGAGTTGTTAAACGAGCATCCGGGCGAGCGCGACATTGCGTTGTACGTTGCCGCGCCCCAGCAAATACTCGGGCTGGAACCGGCGCAGCTGTTTCTCGACCCGTCCGACACCTTGCGGTTGTGGTTCAGTGATTACCGTCAGGCCACTCGCGTGTTTCGTGGCTTTCGCATTCGCCGGGCACAAAGTGATGAGGACTGGCAGGCAATCAATCAGCTGTATCAGGCGCGCGGCATGTTGCCCATCGATGCGAGTCTGCTGACCCCGCGCCATCTGGGTGGCCCGGTGTTTTGGCTGGCCGAGGACGAGGACAGCGGCGCGATCATCGGCAGTGTCATGGGCCTCAATCACCACAAGGCGTTCAACGACCCGGAAAACGGCAGCAGCCTGTGGTGCCTCGCGGTCGATCCGCAGGGTTCGCGGCCCGGCGTCGGTGAAGTGTTGGTGCGGCACTTGATCGAACACTTCATGAGTCGCGGGCTGAGTTACCTCGACCTGTCAGTGCTGCACGACAACCGTCAGGCGAAAAGCCTGTACGCCAAGCTCGGTTTCCGCAATCTCTCGACCTTTGCCATCAAGCGCAAGAACGGTATCAACCAGCCGCTGTTTCTCGGGCCGGGGCCGGAGGCGGAATTCAATCCGTATGCACGAATCATTGTCGAGGAAGCCCTTCGCCGGGGCATTGATGTGCAGGTCGATGACGCCGATGCCGGCCTGTTCACCCTCAGTCATGGCGGGCGCCGGGTACGCTGCCGCGAATCGTTGAGCGACCTGACCAGCGCCATCAGCATGAGCCTGTGTCAGGACAAAAGCCTGACCCACAAAGTGCTCAAGGCCGCCGGGTTGAACTTGCCTTCGCAACAACTGGCCGGCAACGCCGATGACAACCTGGCATTTCTCGATGAGCACGAGCGAGTGGTGGTCAAGCCGCTGGATGGCGAACAAGGCGAGGGCGTTGCCGTGGACCTGCAATCGATTGAAGAAGTGCAGCAAGCCATCGAAGCCGCTCGCAAGTTCGACAGTCGAGTGCTGCTGGAAAGTTTTCACGAAGGCCTCGACCTGCGGATTCTGGTGATCGGGTTTGAGGTGGTGGCGGCGGCGATTCGGCGGCCGGCAGAGGTGGTCGGCGACGGCCAGCATTCCATAGGTGCGCTGATCGAAGCCCAGAGCCGGCGTCGACAGGCGGCGACCAGTGGAGAGAGCAAAATCCCCTTGGATCATGAGACCCAGCGCACGTTGCATGCGGCGGGTTACGACTACAGCAGCATTCTGCCGGCGGGCGAGCATTTGTTCGTACGGCGTACGGCGAATCTTCATACAGGCGGGATTCTGGAGGATGTCACGGCGATTCTGCATCCGACTCTGGAGGATGCGGCGGTGCGTGCGGCGCGGGCGCTGGATATCCCGATGGTCGGACTCGATTTGATGGTGCCCGCCGCCGACCAGCCGGCGTATGTGTTTATCGAGGCCAACGAGCGCGCCGGATTGGCCAATCATGAGCCGCAGCCGACGGCTGAGCGGTTTGTGGATTTGTTGTTTCCGCACAGTCAGCCGGCTGCCTAGTTCCCTTCTTGATCGTTCCCGCGCTCTGCGTGGGAATGCCTCACTGGACGCTCCGCGTCCGTCCCCGGCTGCATTCCCACGCAGAGCATGGGAACGATCAGTTCTGTACCCATGAGGAGTTTCCATGACCAGCAAAATCCCCGAACCGGATCTCAACTATCTACAAAAAGTCCTGCTGGAAATGCTCGCCATTCCCAGCCCGACCGGGTTCACCGACACCATCGTGCGTTATGTCGCCGAACGCCTTGAAGAGATGGGCATCCCGTTCGAAATGACCCGTCGTGGGACCATCCGTGCGACCCTTAAAGGCAAGAAAAACAGCCCCGACCGCGCGGTTTCCGCTCACCTGGATACTATCGGTGCGGCGGTTCGCGCCATCAAAGATAACGGTCGTCTGACGCTGGCGCCGGTCGGTTGCTGGTCCAGCCGTTTTGCCGAGGGCAGCCGGGTCAGCCTGTTCACCGACAACGGCGTGATTCGCGGCAGCGTGTTGCCGCTGATGGCTTCCGGGCACGCCTTCAACACCGCCGTGGACGAGATGCCGATCAGTTGGGATCACATCGAGTTGCGACTGGACGCTTATTGCGCCACCCGTGCCGACTGCGACTCGCTGGGGATCAGCGTTGGCGATTTCGTGGCCTTCGACCCCTTGCCCGAATTCACCGAAAGCGGTCACATCAGCGCCCGCCATCTGGACGACAAGGCCGGTGTTGCTGCATTGCTCGCGGCGATGAAAGCCATCGTCGACAGCGGTGAGGAGTTGATGATTGATTGCCATCCGCTGTTCACCATTACCGAGGAAACCGGCAGCGGCGCGGCGGCAGCATTGCCTTGGGACGTCAGCGAATTCGTCGGCATCGACATTGCGCCCGTCGCGCCCGGCCAGCATTCCAGCGAACACGCCGTCAGTGTGGCGATGCAAGATTCCGGTGGACCTTATGACTATCACTTGTCGAGGCATTTGCTGCGACTGGCCAGTGACAACGAATTGCCGGTGCGTCGCGACCTGTTCCGCTACTACTTCAGCGATGCGCACTCGGCGGTGACTGCCGGGCACGACATTCGCACCGCCCTCCTCGCCTTTGGTTGCGACGCGACGCACGGTTATGAGCGCACGCATATCGACAGCCTGGCGGCATTGAGCCGTTTGCTGGGTGCCTACATTCTGAGCCCGCCCGTATTTGCCAGCGATGCGCAACCGGCGAAGGGGTCGCTGGACCGGTTCAGTCATCAGATTGAACATGACACGCAGATGGAAAGTGATACGCGGGTGCCGTCGGTGGATAGCCTGGTGGGGCAACGCTCCGATAGCTGATCCAGACTTTGTATCGACTGATCAATTGCCATCGTCGGAACGCCGCCCGGAGCCGGCTCGCTCCCACAGGGGAATGGGGTCAACTGTGGGAGTGAGCCTGCTCGCGATGGTGACAGGCCAGGCAACACATCACCCCGAGGCTAGCCGCCACCGATCATTCGCCGTAGCATCGCGCCATTGTTTAGCCGAGGTGCCTATGCTGATTCCCTACGACCAACTTGAAGTCGACACCCTGACCCGTCTGATTGAGGATTTCGTGACCCGTGACGGTACGGACAATGGCGATGACACGCCGCTGGAAACCCGTGTGTTGCGGGTCCGCCAGGCATTGACCAAAGGCCAGGCACTGATCGTTTTCGACCCGGAAAGCGAGCAATGTCAATTGATGCTCAAGCACGATGTGCCCAAGCACCTGTTTGACTGAACGGCTCAGCGCCTCTTGATCTTGGCCAGTTTTACCTGGATACGCTCATAGACTTCAGCCCGATGCACATTGACGTTCAGCGGCGCTTCGATGCCAAAGCGCACACTGTTGCCGCTGACGTTGAGGATACGCACTGAAATATTGTCACCGATGGAAATCACCTCGCCCACAACGCGACTGAGTACAAGCATGGTATTGGTCCTTGAGGATTGCCGGCCCTTGAAGATGCCCGGCGTTTAGCGGGTCTTCAAGGCGAGGACGGCAAATCAGTCCAGCCCTACAGTGCTGGACGATCACCTCTGACGGAAGCGTCCGACAAATCGATTGAATGCAGGACCGATCCTTCAGGACGCGGTAAAGCGCGGGCCAAACAAAATGACGCTGGCCCCGATCACGCACAGCGCCACACCAATCCAGTCCGAGTTCAACGGACGGATTCGCTCGACGACCGCCAGCCAGCCAATTGAAGCAATGATGTAAATGCCACCGTAGGCGGCATAGGCGCGCCCTGCGTAGGTGGCCTCGACACGCGTCAGCAGCAGCGCGAACAAGGTCAGGCTGAGCAGCGCCGGAAGCACCCACACAACGCTTTTGCCTTGGCGCAACCACATCCAGAACGCGAAACAGCCGGCGATTTCAAACAGCGCCGCGAGGAAAAACCACAAGTAATTGAGCATGCAGATGCCTCGTGAGGATGGCCGATGGCGGCCACCCTAACGACGCTGATGTCTACGGGCAAGTTCAGCCAGCGTTTTGTTTGGCCTTGGCGCGCATTTTGTCAGCCATGACGGTCATTTCGTTGTAGAGCAGTTGCGGGTTCTTCTGTTTGATCGCCCAGGCCATTCGGCCCTGTTCGTGAGGCAGGATCATGAACTCGCCGGCGGTCACCTGTTGGTAGATGTAGTCGGCAATGTCAGAGGCGGTGATCGGCGAACTTTCCAGCAATTTACCGACCTGCGCCTTCATTGCCGGGGTCGGACCGCGGAAAGAGTCGAGCAAGTTAGTCTGGAAGAACGACGGGCACACCACATGCACGCTCACTTCCTGCTGTGCCAGTTCGATCAACAGGCTTTCGGACAACGCCACCACGCCGGCCTTGGCCACGTTGTAGTTGCTCATGGCCGGGCCTTGCATCAGGGCGGCCATCGACGCGATGTTGATGATTTTGCCTTTGCTTTCTTCCAGCAGCGGCAGGAACGCCTTGCAGCCCTTGACCACCCCCATCAGGTTGATCGCGATTTGCCAGTCCCAGTCTTCCAGCGACAGTTCACTGAAGAAGCCGCCCGAAGCAACACCGGCGTTATTGACGATGATATCGATGCCACCCAGCTTTTCTTCGCAGGCCTGAGCGAATGCGGTCAGCTGGCTGTAATCGCGCACATCGCAGCGCTGGATAAATCCGTCACCCCCGGCCTCGCGAACCAGTTTCAGGGTTTCCTGCAAGCCGGGTTCACTGACATCTGACAAGGCCAGTTGCCAGCCTTCGCGCGCCCAGCGCAGCGCGATTTCGCGACCCAGGCCCGAGCCCGCGCCAGTGATCATCATGCGATTTTGCATAGCAAACAGCCTTGTGGTTCCGGGGAAGATGCGCTGAGTGTAGCGAAGGACATTGCCCGACCCACGCTCCATCAGATTGCTGAATGGCCCGAGCAAACTGTGGGCGCGTGTGACGCAACTAACGCTGGAACAAATGAAATAAGCATGCTTTCGAAAAACATTAAAAAAACATGGAATTTTCCGACTCGCACACCAGTCGGACTTTGTAAGCAGCTAGAAATTAATGCCTTCCAGCTGACAGTTAAAAGACAGGTCATTCCAGAACACTTTCAACAAGGAAATAGACATGGGCACAATTCTGATCGTTATTCTGATCCTCTTGCTGATCGGTGGTCTGCCGGTTTTCCCACACTCCAGAAGTTGGGGTTATGGCCCGTCGGGTATCATCGGCGTGGTGCTGGTGGTGCTGGTGATACTGCTGTTGCTTGGCCGGATATAACGGACATAACGAGTTAACAGACAAAAAAAGAGGCCCTTGAAAAAGGGCCTCTTTTTTATTGCGCCGAAAACTTAGTCCGGTTTGCCATCAACCACACCAGCGGTGTTATCGAGCAGGCTTTTGGTCGCCGTTTGCAGGAACGATTCGAGCTTGAGCTTCAACTCCGCAGTGCGTGGATCGTTAGGAACGATCTCGGAACGCGGATTGGCACCCAGCTCGTAGCGGTACATCTTCGGCTCCATTTCCTTTTCTTTCGGCAGCACCAGAATCTGGTCAGCCGTGAGAATGGCCGTGGTCTGTTCGCTGCCCGACGGTTTGATCACGCCAAAACCGGTGTCGCCTTCCGGCAGGTTGAGCAGGTCACGCCCCCAGCACTGATGGCGCACTTCACCACCGAGACGGCCCATGATGGTAGGCACGATGTCGATCTGAGTGCCCACGGTGTGGTCACGCTGGCCGAACTTTTCCTGAATGCCCGGTGCGATCATCAGCATCGGCACGTTGAAGCGACCCAGGTCCATTTCGGTGATCTGCTGCTCGTTACCGAAACCATGGTCACCCACGATCACAAACAGGGTTTCCTTGAAGTACGGCTCTTTACGCGCTTTCTCGAAGAACTGACCCAGCGCCCAGTCGGAGTAACGCATGGCGGTCAGGTGTTCATTGAGGTTGCCGCGATCGGTGACGCGTTCGACCGGCAAAGGTGTCGGCAAGGCATACGGCGTGTGGTTGGACAGCGTTTGCAGCAAGGCATAGAACGGCTTGCCGTTTTCCCGAGCCTTGAGCTCCACCAGGCCACGGTCGAACATGTCTTGGTCAGACACGCCCCAGGTCGGATCAGAGAACACCGGGTTCACGTAGTCGTTACGACCGATGAAGTTGGTCATGCCCTGGTTGCTGAAGAAGCCCGACTGGTTATCCCAGGCGAAGTCGCCGTTATAGACGTACACGTCTTCGTAGTCACGGGCACTGAGCAATTGCGGCAGGCCGGACAGTTTGTGGCTGCCTTCCGGGGTCTGCATCAGGTATTCGAAACCCGGCAGGTTCGGGAAGCAGGCCATGGTGGCGAACATGCCCTGGTGGGTGTGGGTGCCATTGGAAAAGAAACGGTCGAACAACAGGCCTTCCTTCGACAGTTTGTCGAGGTACGGCGTGATGTTACCCGGTCCGCCGAGCGCGCCGACCGAATGACCGGCCATGCTTTCCATCAGGATCACGACCACGTTCTTGATTGGCAGGGTCTTGTCGGCCGGTGGCGTGTAATCACGACGCACCGCGGCTGTCTCCGCATCCACCAGTTTTTCGTCTTTCATCACCAACATGTCACGCACGGTCTGCTGAGCCATCGGCTGCGGCAGTGTGGCTTTCCAGATGTTGTCGCGATCTTCGGACATCCGGCTCTTGGCCGCCGCGATCAGCGACAGCGTGCCGTTGAGGCCCAACTGGTTGGCGAAGTTCGAATCGGTGGTGTAGACGTCACCCCAACGCAACGGTGGGCCTTGACGCAGAGTGCCACGAGCAGCGACCACGCAGATCAGCAGGCAGACGACGAACACGCCGATGCGTGCATACCACGGGGCGATCTGGCGCGTGCTGATGCTGCCACCGCTGAACGGGCCGCGAGGACGGGTCGCACGATCCGCGCCTTTGAACGCCAAAGTCAGGATCAAAGTGCCAAAGGCCCACGCCAGCAGATAGCGAACCACCGGGAAACCGTACCAGAGCATACTCATCACGGTTTTCGGGTCTTCTTTCACATACTGGAAGACCAGACCGTTGAGGCGCTGGTGAAACTCGCGGTAGAAGTCCATCTCCATCAGGCCGAGGAACAGCGCGATGCTCGAAGCGAGGGTCAGCCAGAAGCGGAAGAACCCGCGAGCAGCCATCGCCCGGGCGCTGAAGAGTGCCAGCAACAGCGGAATGCAGAGGTAGACCACCAGACGCAGGTCGAAACGCAGGCCGTTAGCGAACGCTTCAAGAAAGGTCGCAGCTGGTGTGTCGAGGATCATCGAGCGGTTGTAGACCAGCAGCGCAACACGCAGCAGGCTGAACATGACCATCATGATCAAGGCGCACAACAGCGTATAGGCCAGATGCGATTTGACGGTCGGTTGCAGCAGGCGACTAGAAGCTCGCTGCTGATTCAGGGCGTCCGGGTTTGCCATGTCGTTTTAGGACCCATTGGAAGTTGAAGTTTCAAAAATACAGCGGCGCCTTGCCCTCTATTGGCCAATACCTGACCCCGGGGCTTGCGCGGTGCGCAAATGTTGCACGATCACCCGCCTCATTGCCATTGATTACTGTTTGGCTGGCAGATGCGGGGCGGATTGTCTTGGAGGCTTTGTGAAAATTTTGTGCAACGCATATCCGGAAACACAATAAAGCCGCGCCCCGGTAAAAACGCAAACGCCCCGAACCAGTCGGGGCGCTTTGCAGAACAACGGTGCGATTACTTCTCGGCGCGTTCTTTCAGGGCTTTCAACGTATCGAACGGCGCATCGACCACGAACTTGTTGGCAATCATCGAAGGCACGCTGCCGCCTGGCTCGGTGTGCACCTGATAGGTCACTTCGACCTGATCACCTTTGGGCACGAACTTCCAGAAGCCGTCGACTTTGGAGACCCGCACAAAACCTTTTTCTTGCGCAATGTACTTCGGCACGCCTTCGAGCTTGCGGGTCAGGCTGCCATCGGCGCCTTCAACGGTGGTGATGTGCAACACCGAATCACGCGGGGTAACGGGCCACGGGGTATTGAACTGGGTGTAGGTCCAGCTCTGATCGCCTTCGTGCTTGAGCAGTTTCTGCATTTTGCACTCGTGAATCCAGGCACAGGCGCCGGACACGTCTTCCTGCAATGCGCGCAGTTTGGCAACGGTGGTCTTCATCAACGCTACGCCCTGATAGGACTTGTAGTCCGAGCCAGGCACTTCGCTCAGGGATATCTTGATGCCGTCTTCGTTCTTGGCGACCTTCCAGTCTTCAGCCTGGGCGGCCGTCGCGGCGAGCACAGCGGTCAATCCACACAACACAGCGATACGATGCAGCGAACCCATAGTTTTATTCCTTATTGTTGAAGTTCCGTTGTTGAACACATCACGCCGCCGTCATTTGCTCCCACCATCCCAGCAATTTGATCGCTTCGTCACTGCTGCTTCCGCACACTTCGACATCAGCTTCAAAGGCCGAACACACCGCCGGGCGTTGCAGACTGCCAAATATGAGGCACAGGTTATCGACCGAAAGTTGTACGCAACGTTCGCCAGCGGCTTTGCCATTGGGCATACCGGGAATCGGTGAGCTGATGGAAGGGGCTATGCAACAGGCACCACAGCCTTCACGGCATTTCATGATGACGGGCTCCTCACGAGGTGTGATGTGTAAAAGGACGGGGCACAGAGTAACCGCTAAAACAGTTGTTTAAAATTACCTGAACCGGGGTTTTTTCGTTCGAATCAACGTGACTGACCAGTCTCCGACAAAGTGTCTGGCCAGCGGGTCACGGACAGGATTGATTTACCGCTTGAACTCGAAATCCAGCGCCGCGCCTTCGACTTCGCGACGCTCATCATTGCGCAGTTGCAGCTGCATTTCATTATTGAGCAGTCGACCGTTGAGCTGAAACGGGCTGCTGCTGGTCTTGTCGCCAAACATGGGGGGCAGCAATGCATCGTCATTGGGCAACGGCATCGTACCGATCGGTTTCAGTTCTTGTGCCATTTGCGGGGGCAATTTCAAGTCAAGTTTGGCGGGCGGGAGCTCGGTTTTCACCACTTCGCTGGCCGCTTTCGACTTGGAGGCAATGGGTGGCCGCTTTTTTTCAACCTTGACGGGCTCGGCTTTTTTGGCAGGCGCCGATTTTTCCGCGGTTTCGCCGGTCACCGGTTTTTCCTGACCCGCCGCCATGACACCTTCAGCGTGAACGGTCATCAACAGGCAAAAAAACAGACAGGCGGCAGGAAAAATTGGTTTCATGAACCCAACAGCAAAAAACGGCAGAGGGCCATATGCTCCCCTGTTGCACGCCACATGACAAGCACCGCCGTATAGGACCGACTCAGAAGCCGCCGGTCGTTTCCTGGCAAAGTTGCGTGGCCAGCATGCCCAGGGTCATCAATGCACGCTCGGCCTCGTGGTTCCAGGGTGTGCCGCAATTCAGCCGAATGCAGTGATTGAACTGCTCGGTGTTACTGAAGATAAGCCCCGGCGCAATACTGATGCCTTGTTGCAACGCCCGCACGTGCAATTCCTGTGTGTTGACACGCCCTGGCAAACTGACCCACAAAATGAAGCCGCCAGTCGGCCGGGTCATCTGCGTGCCTTCAGGGAAATACTGCTGAACTGCCAGCTGGAAGGCGCTGAGGTTCTTGCGGTATTCCTGACGGATGTAACGTAAGTGGCGGTCGTAACCACCGTTTTCCAGATAGGCCGCAATGCCCATTTGCGTGACGCTGCAGGCCGAATGGGTACTGAACGTCTGCAAGCGCTGGATTTCCTGCTGGTACTTGCCGGCGATCATCCAGCCGATCCGCACGCCTGGCGACAGGGTTTTGGAGAAGCTTGAACAATAGATGACCCGATCCAGCCGATCATAGGCCTTGAGCGATTTGGTGCGCCCCTGCTCGAACATCAGTTCGCCGTAAATATCGTCTTCAACAATCTGGATATCGAAATCCGACGCCAGACGCAGCAATTGTTTCTGCCGATCCTCGGGCATGGTCCCGCCCAACGGATTGCTCAGGCGCGTGGTCAGCACCAGCGCCTTGATCGACCACTGGTTGGCCGCCAGTTGCAGGGCTTCGAGGCTCATGCCGGTGGCGGGGTCGCTCGGAATTTCGATCACTTTGAGGCCGAGCAAGTCTGCCAGTTGCAGCAGGCCATAATACGTCGGCGACTCGGCGGCGATCAGGTCGCCCGGACGGGTCAGTACACGCAGGGACATCTGCAATGCATCGACGCAGCCATGGGTGATGACCACTTCGGAGGGGTCAACCACCACGCCGGCATCGCGCATACGGATCGCCACTTGCCGGCGCAACGGCTCAAAACCGGGGCTGAACATGTAGCTGAACGCCCGCGGGCTATGGAATCGGGTGACTTTGGCCAATTGCTGATGCAGCGCCCGAACCGGTAGGTAATCGACGCTAGGCACCGCGGCGCCCAGCGGAAAAACACCCTCGCGGCGGGATTCGACCAACACTTGTTGAATGATGCTGCTGCGCGTGACCAGACCCGGACGCTCGACCCGGGCGATGTCCGGTGTCGGCGCGGTCAGGGCCGGCGTCTGGTGAACGTAGTAGCCCGACTGCGGCCGGGCCCGGATCAGCCCTTGGTCTTCAAGATTGGCATACGCCTGCAACACCGTCGCATGGCTGACGTTGAGCTGCGAACTCATCTTGCGCACCGAAGGCACGCGTTCCCCCGGTTGATAGACACCGCGGCGGATGTCTTCGGCCAGTTGTTGAGCAATACGTTGGTAGAGCAAGAGATTGGTCATGACGCAGCACTCGATTTCACGGGCATTTTATTCTTGTGCGAAACAATACCGGAACAGTTTAGAAGTGTACGGGGACAGTTGCCACAATAGTCGACCGTACAGTGCAGTGTCAGCAAAATCTGTACTTCTTTTTTCCATGTACCCAGACAATTGGCAGGCGTAAAAAAACCCGGCGCTGTCTGGCAGGCCGGGTTTTCCAGAGACGCGGCCCTTAGCGGGCAGCGCCGAGCTGGCCTTTTTCGTCGGAGAACACAATTTCCACCCGACGGTTCTGCGCACGGCCACGCTCGGAAGCGTTCACGTCCACCGGGTAATCATCGCCGTAGCCTTCGACCTGGATGCGTTTGTCATCGATGCCCAAGTCCATCAAGACGTCAGCTACCGATTGCGCACGGTCACGCGACAGTTTGAGGTTATCGTGTTTGCCGCCGGTGCTGTCGGTGTAGCCTTCGATCCGTACCACGCGTTTCGGATTGAGCTGCAGGAACTGAACAATCTTCAGCACCACACGGTTCGCCGAGTTTTTCAGCTCGGCTTCACCCGTATCGAACAGCACATCGCCCAATGTCATCACCAACCCCCGGTCAGTCTGGGTGGTCGCCAACGCGACAATCTGTTCTTCGAGCCACTTGCCCTGCTGCTGAACGCTGAGCAATTTGGATTCGCGCAGCGCCAATTGCAGACGCTGACGCTCCAGTTCGAGCTTCGCCGCACGCTCTTCGTTGAGTACCTGATTGGTGTGTTCACGGGCGATTTCGCTGTAGCGCTGGCTCAGGTAGGCGTAATGCACCACGTCCGAACCGCTGCCCCAATAGCTGGACAAACGATCTGCGCGGGCCAGTGATTCACCGGCGCGGATCACGTCTTTGGGCGCGATACGCAGCACATTGGAATCTTCCTTGACCTTCTGGAAGTCGGCGCCCGCTTCTTGCAACGCGGCTTCACTGTGTTGACCGGCGCAGCCATACAGGCTGGCGCAACCGGCGAGGATCAAGCTGCCGAGCACTTTCGACTTGAGGCTCATTGGGCATCTCCCAGTTGCTTGCGCAGACGAGTGATGCGGGTATTGAGCACGTTCAGTTGCTCCTCGCTCTTGAGGGTCAGCACCTTGGCTTCGGCCAAGCGCGCGTCCAGTTCGGCCTGCTCGGCTCGCATGCGCGCACGTTTGTAGGACTGATCGGTCATGTTGCTTTGGGCACGAGCGAATTTTTCTTCGGCCAGTTTCATTTCCGGCATGTCGTCGGCAGTGGCGCCCACGGCTTTGGCCTGTACGAGTGCCTGTTCGGTCAGGCGAATCTGTTCATTCGGCGCCGGATCGGCTGCACAACCCGCCAGAGCCAGAACGGCCAGGGCAGCGAAAAGAGGTCGAATACTCACTAAAAATCCCTACTGTTTTGGGGTACTGACAGGTTGTTGCTGTTGCTGCGCTTTCCAACGCTCGATATTGCGTTGCAACGCGGCGTCCGTCAGTCCTGAGGCGGGCAATTCTGTCATCTTTTTGGCCAGCTGTCCGCGCAACCACGGATCGTTGCAGGCGGAGTTATGGGAAACCGCGAGGTACAGACCGGGCTTGTCGATCGGTTGCGGGTAGGCGATCAGGTCGTTGGCCATGCTCAGCGTCTGCGCGACCGCCATACCTGAATAGCGTCCGGCGAGGACAAATTCCACCTCCCCCAAGAGCAATTTCTGAAAGGCCAGGGTCAAGTTGGGTGTACGGATGAGGGTCAATTGCTGCTCGGCAAAAGTGCCGAATGCCGGAGTCATTCGAGACTTTTCCGACAATGCGCCGGGATGGCCGTGGAGGTCCTGAGCTTCGTTGTAGATCAATGGCGAATTCTTGCGGGTCCAGACTAGGTAGTCGTTTTCCAGCAGCGGCGGATGAATGTAATCCAGGGTTTCCAGTTCGCTGACAGTCAACGGTGCATCGGCCAACATGTCCATGCGTCCGCTGCGCACTTCGTCCAGCGCCTGGGAGCGTTTGCCGGCATAAAGCAGTTCGACCTTGATGCCCAACTCCCCCGCCACGTGCTGCAACAGATCAGCACTGGCACCGATCAGGTTTTTAGGATTTTGCGGGTCTTGCCACAGGTACGGAGGTGCGTCCGGGCTGCCGGTCACGACCAGTCGCTCGCACTTGCCCGCAGCATTGGACAGCGCCGGCAACATCGTCAAACCAAGCAGTAATGGCCAGCCACACACGCGACGCAGATCCATGGCAACACTCTCCCACTCAAATCCGAAACAAAAAAAAAGCCCGACCAAAAGGTCGGGCTCTTTATAAGTCAGGCCGCTGGATTAGACCAGCTTCTCGAACTCTGGGATAGCTTCGAACAGGTCAGCTACCAGGCCATAATCGGCCACCTGGAAGATCGGCGCTTCTTCGTCCTTGTTGATCGCAACGATCACTTTGGAGTCTTTCATGCCGGCCAGGTGCTGGATCGCGCCGGAGATACCGACGGCGATGTACAGCTGTGGCGCAACGATTTTGCCGGTCTGACCGACCTGCATGTCGTTGGGTACAAAACCTGCGTCGACCGCGGCGCGGGAAGCACCGACAGCAGCGCCCAGCTTGTCAGCCAGTGCGTACAGGTGTTTGAAGTTGTCGCCGTTCTGCATGCCGCGACCGCCGGAAACGACGATTTTGGCAGCGGTCAGTTCCGGACGATCGGACTTGGCCAGTTCTTCGCCGACGAAGCTCGAAGTGCCAGCGTCGTGAGCAGCGGCAACGGCTTCAACGGCAGCCGAACCACCTTCAGCTGCAACCGGGTCGAAACCGGTAGCGCGCACGGTGATGACTTTCACTGAAGCGTTGGACTGAACGGTAGCGATGGCGTTACCGGCGTAGATCGGGCGCTTGAAAGTGTCAGCGCTTTCGACCGAGATGATCTCGGAGATCTGGTCAACGTCCAGCTGCGCGGCAACGCGTGGCAGGATGTTTTTGCCGTTGGAAGTGGCTGCAGCCAGGATGTGGCTGTAGCCAGCGCCCAGCTCGGCAACCAGCGGCGCGACATTTTCCGGCAGTTGGTGAGCGTAGGCAGCGTTGTCGGCCACCAGCACTTTAGTCACGCCAGCGATTTTCGCAGCGGCTTCAGCCACGGCGCCAACGCCCTGGCCTGCAACCAGAACGTGGATGTCACCACCGATTTTGGCGGCGGCAGCCACGGTATTCAGCGTGGCCGGGGCCACTACTTTGTTGTCGTGTTCAGCAATAACCAAGATAGTCATTTAGATTACCTTCGCTTCGTTTTTCAGTTTCTCGACCAGTTCAGCCACCGACTTGACCTTGATACCCGCGCTGCGTGCAGCAGGCGCTTCGACTTTCACGGTCTTGTTGGTGGAGGCGGTGGAAACGCCCAAAGCGTCCGGAGTCAGCACTTCGAGAGGCTTCTTCTTGGCTTTCATGATGTTTGGCAGGGACGCGTAGCGCGGCTCGTTCAAACGCAGGTCGGTGGTGACGATGGCCGGCAGTTTCAGGGAAACTGTCTGCGCGCCGCCGTCGACTTCGCGAGTCACGGCAACGCTGTCGCCGCTGATTTCAACTTTGGACGCGAACGTGCCCTGACCGTAGCCGCTCAATGCAGCGAGCATCTGGCCAGTCTGGTTGTTGTCGCTGTCGATGGCTTGTTTGCCAAGGATCACCAGCTGAGGCTGTTCCTTGTCGACAACAGCTTTCAACAGTTTGGCAACGGCCAGCGAAGTCAGGTCTTCGGCGGACTCGACGAGGATGGCGCGGTCGGCACCCAGAGCCAGCGCGGTGCGCAGTTGCTCTTGAGCGGTGGACGGGCCGACGGAGACGACGACGATTTCAGTCGCAACACCTTTCTCTTTCAGGCGTACGGCTTCTTCCACTGCGATTTCGCAGAACGGGTTCATCGACATCTTGACGTTGGCAAGATCGACGCCGGAATTGTCCGCCTTGACGCGGACCTTGACGTTGTAGTCCACAACGCGTTTGACAGCTACAAGAACCTTCATGGATTCCTCGTTACTCTCCGGTGAAAAGAAAGTCGCCTAGGCGAACCTGGCGGTTGATGCTCATCGGCGCAAGGGCACCTCTAAAAACGCTGGCTTGTGTACGGGTGAACCTTGCTCACGAGGCTGATGACCGTTCGTCAGTGGTGACCGGCGAGTCATTCATTATCGCGGCGTGTAAACTGCGCGCCATGCTTGCCCTGCGCATCACCTTGTACTGCCATCGCCCTGTCTTTAGAGGTGCTCTTGAAACCAACAGTGTGCCTACGGCGAGCGCAAAACCGCCCGTATCTTGACCGGAACGCCTATTCCGGTCAATACGGTAAAATGGCCGTTCGTAAGCCGCGTGACTTTGATTTCTCTGGCTTTGAGCCAATTCAAACAAACGTTTGTATTGGACGCTGGGAGTGGTGTAGATATAATGCGCCACCTAGAGAGAAAGGTGGACTATCGATTGTCCTGTTCCGCGCTCGCGCAGGGATTCATGGATGCGACACCAAACCTCCAAAATTAGAAAAAAAACTGTTGAGCCTTGAGTAGGAGATAACCTGTGGAACGCGAATACATGGAATTCGACGTCGTCATCGTCGGTGCCGGCCCCGCTGGTCTTTCCGCTGCCTGCCGCTTGAAGCAGAAGGCTGCTGAAGCCGGTAAGGAAATCAGCGTCTGCGTGGTCGAAAAAGGCTCCGAAGTCGGTGCTCACATCCTGTCTGGCGCCGTGTTCGAACCACGCGCCCTGAACGAATTGTTCCCGGACTGGAAAGAACTCGGCGCCCCGCTGAACACGCCGGTCACCCGCGACGACATCTTCGTTCTCAAGAACGCTGAAAGCGCGCAAAAAATTCCTGACCTCTTTGTGCCCAAGACCATGCACAACGAAGGCAACTACATCATCTCCCTGGGCAACCTGTGCCGCTGGCTGGCTCAGCAGGCCGAGAACCTGGGCGTAGAAATCTACCCGGGCTTCGCTGCTCAGGAAGCGCTGATCGACGAGAACGGCGTGGTTCGCGGGATCATCACCGGTGACCTGGGCGTTGACCGCGAAGGCCATCCGAAAGAAGGCCTGTACACCCCGGGCATGGAACTGCGTGGCAAATACACGCTGTTCGCCGAAGGTTGCCGTGGCCACATCGGCAAGCAGCTGATCAAGCGTTTCAACCTCGACAGCGAAGCCGATGCCCAGCACTACGGCATCGGCCTGAAAGAAATCTGGGAAATCGACCCGGCCAAGCACCAACCAGGCCTGGTGGTTCACACCGCTGGCTGGCCGCTGGACATCATGGGCACCGAGAACACCGGTGGCTCCTTCCTCTATCACCTGGAAAACAACCAGGTGGTTGTCGGCCTGATCGTCGATCTCTCCTACAGCAACACGTACCTGTCGCCGTTCGATGAGTTCCAGCGCCTCAAGCACCACCCGGTGCTCAAGCAGTACCTGGAAGGCGGCAAGCGCATCAGCTACGGCGCCCGAGCCATCAGCAAAGGCGGCCTGAACTCGCTGCCGAAAATGGTCTTCAAGGGCGGCGCGCTGATCGGTTGCGACCTCGGCACCCTGAACTTCGCCAAGATCAAAGGCAGCCACACCGCGATGAAGTCCGGCATGCTTGCCGCTGAATCCGTGGCCGAGGCGCTGTTCGCCGAGAAAGACGGCACCGAAGAGCTGACCACCTACGTCGACGCGTTCAAGAAGAGCTGGCTCTACGACGAGCTGTTCGCCAGCCGTAACTTCGGCCCGGCGATCCACAAGTTCGGCGCCATCGTTGGCGGTGGTTTCAACTGGCTGGACCAGAACATCTTCGGCGGCAAACTGCCGTTCACCTTGCACGACACCAAGCCGGATTACGCTTGCCTCAAGCTCGCCGCCGACTGCAAGAAGATCGACTACCCGAAACCGGACGGCAAGATCAGCTTCGACAAACTCAGCTCGGTGTTCATTTCCGGTACCAACCACGAAGAAGAACAGCCTTGCCACTTGAAGCTGACCGACCCGAGCATCCCGATCAGCAAAAACCTGCCGCTGTACGATGAGCCTGCCCAGCGCTACTGCCCGGCCGGCGTGTACGAAGTGATCACCAAGGAAGACGGCGAGAAGCGCTTCCAGATCAACGCCCAGAACTGCGTTCACTGCAAGACCTGCGACATCAAGGACCCTGCTCAGAACATCACTTGGGTGACACCGGAAGGTGCTGGCGGTCCGACTTACCCGAACATGTAAGTTGAACGCCTGAACATCAAGGCTCCCGATTGGGGGCCTTTTTGTTGCCCGCTATTCCCGCTATTCCCGCTTTTGTAGGAGCCGAGCTTGCTCGCGATAGCGGTGTGTCAGACAACAACGAAGTCGGATGACAAACCGCTATCGCGAGCAAGCTCGGCTCCTACAAGGGACTATCGGTGGATCAGGCTGCGCGCTCATCCCCCGGGTTACGCTCGAAGTAGCGCTTGTACTCTCGACTGAACTGCGACGTACTCTGATAACCCACCCGATGCGCCACTTGCGCCACACCCAAGCCTTCAGACAGCAACAACTGCTGCGCCTTGAGCAAGCGCAAACGCTTCAAGTACTGCACCGGCGACAACAACGTGCTGCGCTTGAAATGCTCATGAAAGGTCGATGCACTCATGTTCGCGCAACTGGCGAGGGTCTCGACATTCAGCGGCTCAGTGTAATGCGCATGCAGATGACTGAGCGATGCCGCGACGCGGGCGAATTGCCCCTGCTGCTCCACCAGCGCGCGCAGCACATCGGCTTGCGGTCCGCGCAACGCGACGAACAACAACTCACGCAAACGCGCCTGCCCCATCACCTGGCATTCCAGCGGATCGTGCAGGCAACGCAGCAACCGCTCCACACACCCGCGCATCGCGTCGTCGAGCACCGTCGAGGTCATCGACTCCAGCGTCTGCGCCGCAATACTGCGCCCCGCCACCAGCCCCATGGCCAACACCAATTCGCCGAGCAAAATCCGGTCGATCGCGATGGAAATCCCCAGCATCGGCCCATCCGGCGCGGCAAAGGTTTCGCATTCAAACGGCACCGGCAATGCCTGAATCAGATAATTCCCGGCACCGTACTCCAGCGTTCGCGGCCCCAGGTACGCCAATTTGCTGCCCTGGACGATGATGACCAGGCTCGGCTCATAAATCTGCGGGCCACGGGCCACATCGCAACTGGCGCGCAACACCTGCACACCCGGCAACGCGGTGGGCGCGAAGCCGTCGCGGGTGGTCAGTGGCTGAATCAACGAAACCAGCGTGGCATTGGCATCGAGATGACGGGTCAACAACATGGGAGCTCTTTACAAAAAAGTCGCGAAAAAAGGGATGGAAGCATCTTCGCAGGTCTGATCGCCCATTTGATCAATCGAACGTGGATGCCGGAGGAATAGGCATGACACCCGGAGGAATCGCCATGGCCGGCGCCAGGTGCGGCGCCCAGAATGCACCGCCTCACCTGTCACTGCTTTTGCGAGGTTCCTCATGTACACCGCCATCGGATACGCCGCCCAGTCGGCCACCACTCCCCTCGCCCCCGTGAAATTCGAACGTCGCAGCCCTCGGGCCGACGACGTGGCGATCGAGATTCTCTACTGCGGCGTCTGCCATTCCGACATCCACCAGGCGCGCAACGAGTGGGGCATTGCCGTTTACCCGCTGATGCCTGGTCACGAGATCGTAGGCAAAGTGACCGCCATCGGTGCGAATGTTACCCGGCACAAGGTCGGGGATCTGGTGGGCGTCGGCTGCATGGTCGATTCCTGCCGCAGCTGCGAAGCCTGCCAATCCAACCTTGAACAATATTGCCTCGAAGGTCCGACCATGACCTACGCCACCCCGGACCGGGTCGATGGCAGCAACACCATGGGCGGCTACTCCGACAGCATCGTGGTCAGCGAGCACTTTGTCGTGCGCATCCCGGAAAAACTCGCACTGGCCAGCGCCGCGCCGATACTGTGCGCGGGTATCACCACCTACTCGCCGCTCAAACATTACGGCGTCAAGGCCGGTGACAAGGTCGGGATTCTCGGCATGGGCGGTCTCGGTCACATGGGCATCAAGTTCGCCAAGGCAATGGGCGCCGAAGTTACGCTGTTCACCCGTTCGGCGAGCAAGGCCGAAGAAGGTCGTCGCCAGGGCGCGGACCACGTGATCGTATCCACCGATGCCGAGCAGATGAAAGCCGCTGCCGGCTATTTCGACTTCCTGCTGGACACCATTCCGGTGCAGCACGACCTCAACCCCTACCTCGACACCCTGCGGTTCGACGGCGTGCACATTCTGGTGGGCTTGATCGAACCGATCGAGCCACCGGTCCACGCCGCCAAACTGGTATTGGGCCGTCGCGTGCTGGCCGGCTCGTTAATTGGCGGCATTGCAGAAACCCAGGAAGTGCTGGATTTCTGCGCCGAGCACAACATCACCTGCGACATCGAAATGCTCGACATTCGCCAAATCAACGAGGCTTACGCTCGCATGATTGCCGGTGATGTGAAGTACCGCTTCGTTATCGACATGGCGACCTTGAAGGTCTAAACCTTCAAGCCAAGTTCTGCCGACAGCCGGGCTGTGACCCCTTTGATCAGGGGAATCAGCTCGGCCATTTTTTCCAGCGGCATGTAAGGCACGGTGCTGGCGATGCTGATGCCGGCGACGATACGCTTGCCGGCATCACGAATCGGTGCCGCCACACAGCGGATCGACGGTTCGTTGTCTTCCAGATCAAAGGCATAACCGCCCGTCACATACTCGACCATGCGCTGCTGAAACTGCTCCCAGGATTGCTCGGGGTGCTGCGGCCAAAACAGATTTTTCCCACCCGCCGGCAAGCTGACTTCGTACAGCCGTTGCCATTCTTCCTGCGAGTCATCCAGCATCAAGGCCTTGCCGATGCCGGTGCGCGCCAACGGCATGCGATGGCCGACCCGCGAACGCATTTCCGGGCCATTGCGCCCCGGATTTTTGTGCAGGTACAGCACCTCGTCGCCTTCACGAATCGCCAGATGAATAGTGTCGCCGGTCAACGCCGACAGCTCATCCAGATACGGCCCGGCCAAGGTCACCAACGGCAGTTCTTCACGCGCCTGGAAACCCAGTTCGATCAGCTTCGGCCCCAATAAATAACCGACTTGCGGAACGACACGCAGGTAACGCTCGTCCACCAGGCAACTGGCCAGTCGATGGGTGGTGCTGCGCGTCGTGCCGATCAGCCGGGCGATTTCCTTGAGATCGCGGGCGCCGCTGGCCACAGCATGAACCACACCCAGACCACGAAGCAGGGTCTGGGTGCCGGTCGGCGCGGCGTCCTTGGCGATTTTTGGGGCGTCTTCCTGCATATCCAGCCTTTACCGTTGAGCGAGTGAACGGGCGGCATTATGGTCGCCCGATGCCTGCGACTACAACTTGATACGCTCGACTTTGCCCACCAGCAAGATGTAGGAAAGCGCACCAATCAATGCCAGAACCGAGATGTAGGTAATCGCCGGGGCAAATGAGTCACCGGTCGCCAGGAAACCGATGACAATCGGCGTGGTGATGGCCGACAGGTTGCCGATGAAGTTGAAGACCCCGCCGGTCAGCCCCAACAATCGCGCCGGTGCCAAGGTGGAAACCAGCGACCAGGTGATCGACGCCAGCCCGTTGCCGAAGAACGCCAGCGCCAGGAAGGCAATCACCAACGGCGTCGACTCGACGAAGTTGGCGCCGATGATCGAAGTGGAAATCAGCAGGCCACCAATGATCGGCAGCTTACGGGCAAAACCCACCGTGTAACCGCGACGGATCAGGAAGTCAGAGAAGAACCCCGAACACAGCACCCCGACGAAGGCGGCGAGAAACGGCAGCGACGCCAGCAGGCCAGACTTGATGAAGTCCATGCCGCGATATTTCACCAGGTAAGTCGGGAACCACGTCAGGAAAAACCACAACGTCGAGTTGAGGCAGAACTGACCGAGGTAGATGCCCCACAGTTTGCGTTTAGTCAGAACAATCCCGAGGTCAGTCCAGCTGAATTTCGCTTTGACCTTGGCTTGCTCGGCCTGGATATCCACCAGCCCGCCGCCCTCGCGGATCAGGTCGATTTCAGCATCGTTGACGCCTTTGAAATCCCGAGGCTCGCGATACACCGCGTACCAGATCACCGCCCACAGAATGCCCACCGCGCCGGTGCTGATGAACACCATGTGCCAGCCGAACTCGTGCTGAAGCCAGGCCAATACCGGCGTCAGGAACGCCAGGCCGACGAACTGCCCGGAGGTGTAGAAACCAATGGCCGTGGCGCGTTCGCGCTCGGGGAACCAAGTGGTGACCACGCGGCTGTTGATCGGATACGCCGGGGCTTCCAGGGCACCGACCGCCATGCGCAAGACGAACAGCGCGATGAAGCTGGCGGCGAAACCGAGCATGACCGTGGCGATCGACCAGAGCAGCAAGGCGACACTGTAGAGGATGCGCGGCGGCACACGGTCCACCAGCCAGCCGCCGGGGATCTGCATGGCGGCGTAGGTCCAGCCGAAGGCCGAGAAGATCAGCCCGACGTGGATCGGATCGATGCCCAGTTCGCTGGTCAGCGCCGGGGCCGCGATGGACAGGTTGCTGCGGTCCAGGTAGTTGATCACCACGGTGATGAACAGCAGGACCATGATGAAAAATCGCTTGCGACTGGGCGTCACCAACGACGCTTGCCCGGTGAGGGTTTGCGATTGCATGAGGAGTGCCTCTTCTTATGTTTATTGAGGTCAGTGGGTGCAACGTAACCCCGTAGGAGCAAGGCTTGCCCGCGATTGGGCCTACACGGTCCAGCTAATGGTCAGCGGCGTCAGTACTGACGCCATCGCAGGCAAGCCGTGCTCCTACAGGGATGGTGGTGGGTCATGAAGCACTCACCACTCAGCAAAACTGCCATCGGCATGGCGCCAGATCGGGTTGCGCCAGCGGTGGCCGACGGCGGCGCGTTCGATCACGTATTCCTCGTTGATCTCGATGCCCAGGCCCGGGCCATTGGGGATCTTCACGAAGCCTTTGTCGTAGTCGAACACCCGCGGATCTTTCACGTAATCGAGCAAGTCGTTGCTCTCGTTGTAATGGATGCCCAGGCTCTGTTCCTGGATGAACGCGTTGTAGCAAACCGCATCCAGTTGCAGGCACGCCGCCAAGGCGATCGGCCCCAGCGGGCAATGCAGCGCCAGCGCCACGTCATAGGCTTCGGCCATGTTGGCGATTTTGCGAGTTTCGGTGATGCCACCGGCGTGCGAGGCATCCGGCTGGATGATGTCGACGTAACCTTCGCTCAGCACACGCTTGAAATCCCAGCGCGAGAACAGCCGCTCACCGAGGGCAATCGGAGTGCTGGTCAGCGGCGCCAATTCCTTCAACGCCTCGTAGTTTTCGCTGAGCACCGGCTCTTCGATGAACATCAGTTTGTACGGATCAAGCTCTTTCATCAGCACCTTGGCCATGGGCTTGTGCACCCGGCCATGGAAGTCGACGCCGATGCCGACGTTCGGCCCGACCGCGTCACGTACGGCCGCGACGTTGGCCAGGGCCAGGTCGACTTTCTCGAAGGAATCGAGAAATTGCAGCTCTTCGGTGCCGTTCATTTTCACCGCAGTAAAACCACGGGAGACCGCTTCTTTCGCCGCGCGAGCCGTGTCCGCCGGCCGGTCGCCGCCGATCCACGAGTACACACGAATCTTGTCCCGCACCTGGCCACCGAGCAGATCACTGACCGACACACCCAGGGCCTTGCCCTTGATGTCCCACAATGCCTGATCGATACCGGCCAGCGCGCTCATGTGGATCGCGCCGCCCCGGTAGAAGCCGCCGCGATACAGCACGGTCCAGATATCTTCGATGTTGCGTGGGTCTTTGCCGATCAGGTAGTCAGACAATTCCTCAACGGCAGCCGCAACGGTGTGGGCGCGACCCTCAACCACAGGCTCGCCCCAACCGGTCACACCCTCGTCGGTTTCGACCTTGAGGAAGCACCAGCGCGGCGGAACGATGAAGGTGGTCAGTTTGGTGATTTTCATTTTCTTGTCTCTCTTATTAGAGGCAGCGCTCACAGCGCCAAAAAGTCTTAGCGAAGGGCTTTCCAGGCAGCCACGTAGGCCTTGGCATTGACGGCCACGTCCTCTGGCGTCATCCCCGGTTTGAACAATCCGGAGCCGAGACCGAAACCTTTGACGCCCGCGTCGATAAACACCTGCATGTTGTCGGGCGTGATGCCACCGACTGGCGCCAGAATGGTCCCGGCCGGCAATACCGCGAGCCAGGCTTTGACGACCGCCGGCCCCATCTGCTCGGCGGGGAACATCTTCAGCACGTCCGCGCCTTCGGCCAGTGCGGCGAATGCTTCGGTCGGTGTGGCAACACCCGGCGACAGGTACAACCCCGCCGCTTTCGCTGCGCGCAACACTTTCGGATCGCTGTGCGGCATGACGATGACTTGGCCGCCTGCGGCTTTCACCTGCTCGACCTGCTCCGGCGTCAGCACCGTTCCCGCACCAATCAGGCAATCGGCGGGTAAGGTACTGCGCAGGATGCGGATACTTTCGTACGGCTCAGGGGAATTGAGCGGCACTTCGATGACGCGAAATCCGGCGGAGTACAGGACTTCGCCGATGGCCGCCGCTTCTTCCGGGCGCAGGCCACGCAGGATCGCGATCAGGCCGTTTTGCGCCAAGGCGTGTTTGAGCATGTCAGACCTCCAGTCAGGTTTAACGGGATGGGTTGGGCGTGATCAGTCCGGCAGCGAGCGCCACCTGCCACAACCCGCGTTCGGTGGCTTGTTCGGCCAGCGTCACGCGGGCAAAACCGCAGGCGCCGAGGGCCCGGCTGTAGTGGGCACAGAGTTGGGCATTACCGATGAGGATGATCGAAGGCAGGTGCACGCTATTGCGTCGACGTCGCTGGGCGGCCGCCAGTGCTGACAGCTCATGACCGATCAACAGCCCCGACAAATAATCCGCCTGGGCCGTGGCGCTCAGATCACCGGTCAGCCCGAGGCTGCGGGCACTGAACACCGTCGACAACGGGCCGATCTCGCCGTCCGCCGACAAGGCCACTTGCACTCCACGATCAAAGGCCTGGCCATCGAAAGACGGGCCCTTTTGCTGGGTGCGTCCCAGAATGCTGTGTTCGCTGAGCACGGCGAAGATTTCGCCGGTCATGAACGTATCGAAATGCACGATGCAGCCGTCGGCCACTTCCACCCATTTTGAATGACTGCCCGGCAAGCCGATCAGCAGATCGTTGCCCGCCTCGCCCTGAAGAGTGTGCAGAACGCCAAGCACCTGGGTTTCTTCGCCGCGCATCACATTCGGCAACGGCGAACGCTGAATCACACCCGGCACGATGTGCACATCGACACCGCGAAGACTGCGAACCGTTTGTAGGGAAGTTCCGAGATTGGCGACGTTCGCCGGCGTATCGCGGTAGGCCGCTTCACGCCAGCCCTGGGCGCTGCCGACCATGCCACAGGCGATCACCGGCAAATCCGGCTGCGCATCGAGCCAGTCACCACAGGCTTCATCGAAGGCCAGTTCAAAACCGTCTGAACATTCCTGACCTTTGATGATTCGCGGCGTCCGGGGCAGCTGCATGACCCCCGATGACAACGAACGTTGTTCGAGCACCAGGCCATCCGCAGCGAGTTTGTAAGCACGTAATGAGGTTGTCCCCCAATCGAGCGCGATCAATTGCGCCAGCATCGCTTCACCTGTTTTGTTTATTGGCAGTGAGTGAGCGGGACTATAAACCGGGAAGCGGAATAATCTCAATATATAAATATCACTCCCATATATTGGGATGATCGCAAAAAAATCGCAACCCAAGGCTGCGATCTTTTAACCGGCGACGCTGACGTTCAATGGCCCTCGGCAAACTCGCGCAACACCGCCCCATCCATCCGGTACCGCACCCACTCTTCCTGTGGCTGCGCGCCCAACGATTTATAGAACTCGATCGCCGGTTTGTTCCAGTCCAGAACGCTCCACTCGAATCGCCCGCAATCATTGGCACAGGCGATTTTCGCGAGGTGGCGCAGCAAGGTTTTGCCCGCACCACCGCCGCGCTGTTCGGGGGTGATGTAGAGGTCTTCGAGGTACAGGCAGTTGCTGCCCAGCCAAGTGGAATAGCTGAAGAAGAACACCGCGAAGCCGATCGGCTGGCCGTCGCGCAGGCAGATCAGGCCGTGGGCGGTGGCCCCTTCGCTGAACAAACTGCGCTCGATGTCGGCGACGCTGGCGATGACTTCGTGGCGGGCACGTTCATAGTCGGCCAGTTCAGTGATGAACCCGAGGATTTGCGGTGCATCGCTGGGGGTCGCCGGGCGGATATCGATCGTCATGGGACGTGCCTTCGTCAAAGGTTGAAAACGCCATACTAAGTTGCCACGCTGCGTCCGTCACATGGGAAATTAATCTTGATTGACCCTGCTGCTACAGGATTGTGTTGGAGCAGAAAACTTTTTCACTTAACAGGATGTTTATGACCACTGATACTTTCGCCCCTCTGCAAACCCTCGCCGCTGAATTGCTGCCTCATGCGCTGGAACACTCAGAGGACGGCGCTCATGACCTTTCACACTTGCAGCGGGTCTGGCACAACGCGCGCACGATTCATGCGCAGGAAAGTGGCGATCTTGAGGTGTTGCTCGCGGCGGTGCTTTTGCATGATTGCGTGGCGGTGGAAAAGAACTCGCCGCTGCGTTCGCACGCCTCGCGACTGGCAGCCGAGAAGGCTTCTGCTGTGTTGGCCGACCTGAATTGGTCAGGTGCCAAAATCAGCGCAGTGGCCCACGCCATTGAAGCCCACAGCTTCTCAGCCAACCTTCCCGCTACATCGCTCGAAGCGAAAATCATGCAGGACGCCGACCGCCTCGACTCCCTCGGCCTGCTCGGTGTCGCGCGCACGTTCTACGTTGCCGGGCGCATGGGCAGCGCGTTGTACGACCCGCTGGACCCGCAGGCACAGCACCGCGACTACGACGACAAACGCTTTTGCCTCGACCATTTCCAGACCAAGCTGCTGCACCTCGCGAACGGTTTCCAGACCACCACCGGTCGACACATGGCGCAGATCAGACATGAGCGTCTGAAAGGTTTCATGGAGCAGTTCAAGGAAGAGATCGGCGTCTGCTGAAGGCAATACTCCGGCCAGCGCTAATCCTGAAATCGCTAACCCAGTACCTGACATCGGCGCGATGCGTGATAGATATCAGACGCTCATTTCTATCGGCTCAAGGAACCGCGTCATGTCCAGCGCTACACCCCCAGTCTCCAGCCGGTTGTTCGGCCTTTTTTGCCTCGCCAGCTATTTGCTGTCGCTGTCCTATGGCTCGACTTTTTTGCTGTCGTTGCTGATCAGCTCACGCGGCGGCAATGAACACGATGCCGGCAGTGTGATTTCGGCGGCCATGCTCAGCACGTTCGCGGCGGTGATCGTCTCGGGGCATTTGTCTGATTGGCTCGGTGCCGCGCGTTCGATTGCCTTGTTCGGCGTCTTGCTGGTGGTGGCCAGCCTCGGCTTCGCCTTGACCCCGGGCTTGGGCACTGTGCTGTTGTTTTTTGGACTGTTGCTGGGGCTGGGTTGGGGCGTGTTTTACACCCTCGGGCCGATCATTGTGGCCAGCTTGGTGACACCGGCCCAACGCGCCAAATACTTTGCGCTGCTGTCAGGCAGCATGATGACCGGGATCGGCAGCGGCCCTTTACTGGGCCGTGCTGCCAGCGCTTTCGGCTATCCGGTAACCGCCGCGTTTTACCTCGCTGCAATGGCCAGCCTGATCGGCGTTTTACTGTTCTGGCGACTGGATGCACAGATCAGAAAAACGCCTGCGCCCGCCACCTCGGTCGCGCGAATTTCCTGGCGAGCAACAGCTCAGGTCCTGTCGTCCAGAGCCGTGTTCCCGATCCTCATGGTCGGGCTTGGTGGTTGCGTGTTCGGTGGCCTGTCGAGTTTCCAGACCAGTTACGCCGCGTCCCGCTCGCTGGATTATTCCCTGTTCTTCTTCGGCTTCATGGGCGCGGCGATCAGCAGCCGAATGCTGATTGCCGGCATCGTGGTCAAACGTGACCCGTTCCGCGCATCGTGCCTGTTGTCGGGCCTGATGATGGGTTCGATTGTGCTGTTTGGTTTCGTGGTCGACAGCGGGCTCAGCTATGTACTGGCAGCCGTGATGCTCGGGGTCGGATACGGTCTGACCTATTCGGTGATCAACGGCCTGGCGGCCAACGAAGCGCCGCACGGCACAACCTCACAAGCCTTACTGTTGTTCAGCCTCTCCTACTTCATCGGCGTGTTTGGTTTTCCCTTGCTGGCAGGAAAAATCATCGTCGAACAAGGGATGCCCGCGTTGCTCCTTACCGTGCTGACCGTGGCTATTCTGAACTGGTTGATCACCGTAGGCCGGTTGATCTGGCGTCGCGTCGCGCCGGTTAAATCCGTGCAGCAGGCCTGAACCGTTCGTCATTCGTCAGGCACCAATTCAAATGCGAGGCGGACCAATATCAGGTAGAGACTATATTAATCGGAGCCGATGCCATGTTCATGCCCAGGTTGACCGCCCTCGCTCTCACCACACTGCTGTCCTCTGCTGCGTTCGCCGCCACACTCGCTGAAGGTACGGGCCCGACCAACCCGGTCGAGGGCCCGAAAGCGCCAGCCATCCAGAGCGCACCCAGCATGAACACCAACGGCACCGGTATCGACAGCAGTCTGCCGCCCACCACAGGCACTGACCCACGAATTCAGGGCAACGACGCCGGCCGCCAAGGCGGACTGAACATGCCCGACACCCAGACACCCGACAACGCCGGCAGCGTCATCGGCTCGAAAACCACCACCGGTGGCTCGAGCTCCGAGGACGGTGCCAATCAATAGTTCGCCCACGCGAGCGACCTCTCCACACCCATCAAGAGGTAAGCATGAACGACGATAAAAACCTGGAAAAAGAAGTCCTGATCCGCCTGTTGCATGCCCACCCGAGTGGCTTGGGCAAAGAGGTTCTGGACAATTATCGGGGGGAGAAAGTCGTGGCCAGTACCCTCGCCGCCCTGCAGGACCGGGGGCTGATTCAACACGGCCATGTGACCTGCAATGAGGCTGGCGAGCACACGGTGAATCTGCCGATCAAACTCAGCAGTGCCGGGGTTGAGGCTGCACGCAAACTGGATAGCTGAACACTCACGGTAAAAGGCCCCATCGCGAGCAGGCTCGCTTCACCAGTGTGAACAACACAATTCCCTGTGGGAGCGGGCTTGCCCGCGCCTACAAGTAATCGGGTATCAGCGCTGTTTCAGGCGGTCAATGACGACCGCCAACAGCAAGATCGAACCACGAATCACATACTGGTAAAACGTGTCGATGTTCTTCAGGTTCATCGCATTCTCGATAATCGCCAGAATCAACACCCCGGCAATCACATGGCGAATCATGCCGATACCGCCGCTCAGCGACACCCCGCCCAACACGCAAGCCGAGATCACCGTCAGCTCAAAACCCTGGCCAATCATTGGCTGCCCGGAGGTCATGCGCGACGCGAGAATCACCCCGGCCAACGCACCAATCACGCCATGCACGGCGAAGATGATGATCTTGGTCCGGTCAACGTTGACCCCGGCCAGCAATGCCGCTTCCTGGTTGCCGCCGATGGCCATGGTGTTGCGCCCATAGGTGGTGTAGTTCAGCAGCCAGCCGAAAAAAAGGAAGCAGACGATGGTGATCAAGATCGGCACCGGCACGCCAAACAACTGGCCGTTTCCGAAGACGAAGAACTGCTCCTGCGACACGCCGACCGCTTTGCCGTTGGCGAAGATGTAAGCCAGACCGCGAACAATCTGCATGGTTGCCAGCGTGGTGATTAACGCATTGACCCGCAGCTTGGCAATCACGATTCCGTTGATCAGCCCGACAATTAGCCCCATCACCAGCGCGGCACTCACGCCGAGGAACACGCTGTCGGTGTCGCGCATCACCACCGCCGCGACCACGCCGGCACAGGCAATCACCGAGCCCACGGACAAGTCGAAATGCCCGGACGCCAGGCAATACAACATGGTGCACGCCGCAATCCCTGTGGTGGAAATCGCCAGTCCAAGGCCACGCATGTTCAGTGGCGAGAGGAAGTTGTCGATCAGCAGCGTGCAGAGCACGAAGATCCCGACGGCCGCCAGCAGCATCACCCAGTCATCGAGAAAGCGCCGCAGGTCCAGGGGTTTGCGCTCAGTAGGCAGCGTGTTGTTTTGGGTTGTCATCATAGTCACCTCTCAGTTCGCCACGCCGTCAGCGCGTTGGCGCGGCAAAGCCAGTTGCAGCAGGTTGGATTCATTGGCCTCGGCGCGAGACAACTCGCCGCGCATCGCGCCTTCGCAGAGCACCAGAATGCGGTCGGAAATGCCCATCACTTCCATCAGGTCGCTGGACACCACGATCACCGCGATGCCGCTTTCGGCCAGGTTATGGATGATCTGGTAAATCTCGGCCTTGGCGCCGATGTCGATGCCGCGAGTCGGTTCGTCGAGTAACAGGACTTTCATCGGCATCGACAGCCAGCGGCCGAGAATGGCCTTCTGCTGATTGCCGCCGGACAGGTACATGATTTTCTGTTCGGCGCTGGGCGTCTTCACCTTCAGCGCCTTGATATGTTTGTCGGCATTGCCCTTTTCCCACAGGCCACGCAACAGGCAGCCGAAGGTCGAATGCGCGCCGCGAGCACTGATGTTGATGTTCTCGGCGACACTGGCGAGCGGGATGATGCCCTCCTTCTTGCGGTCCTCGGGGCACAGCAGAATCCCGGCCGCAATCGCATCGCGCGGTGAGCGCAGTTTCAGTTCATGGCCGCGCAATTCCAGGCGCCCCGCCGTGTTGCGCTCCAAGCCGCTGAGCAGACGGAACAACTCCGTGCGTCCGGCGCCGACCAGCCCGAACAATCCAAGAATTTCGCCTTTGTGCGCCTCGAAACTCACCGGCTCGCGCAAGCCAGGGCCGAGCAGGCCATCGACCTTGAGCGCCACCGCGCCACGTTGTCGAGCGCGGTAATCGTAGATGTCCTGAATGTCGCGACCGACCATGCACGTCACCAATTGGTCGTGGGTCAGCTCGCTCATGTCCTCGAAGGTGCGCACGTAGCGACCGTCCTTGAACACCGTCACCGCGTTGCAGATGCGGAACACTTCTTCCATGCGATGGGAGACGTAGAGCACCACTTTGCCTTCGTCGCGCAAGCGTCCGATGATCGCCATCAAGCGATCGATCTCGCGCGCCGACAGGCTGCTGGTGGGTTCGTCGAAGGCAATGACGTGCGCGCCACGGGACAAGGCCTTGGCGATTTCCACCAGTTGCCGTTGACCGAGGGAAAGGCGCCCGACTTTCTCCTGCGGGTCGATTTCATCGGCCAGGCCTTTGAGGCAAGCCAACGCCTGTTGGCGCAAGGCGCCACGATTGATCAGACCGAAACTGGCTGGCAGGTGCCCGAGGAACAGATTCTCCGCCACGGTCATTTCGGGCACCAGGTGCAATTCCTGGTGGATCACCGCGACACCGCTGGCGATGCTGTCGGCGGTGGATTTGAATGCCATCGTCTGCTCGCCGATCTGCAGGTCACCGCTGCTCGGCGTGTAAGCGCCGCCGAGGATTTTCAGCAGGGTCGATTTACCGGCGCCGTTCTCGCCCATCAAGGCATGAACCTGCCCCGGATGCGCGACGAAGCTGATGCCATCCAACGCCTTGACCCCTGGAAAGGTCTTACCGATCCCGTTAAAGCGCAGACTGCCGCCGACGCTGTGCTCATGTGTCTGTGCTTGCGCGTGCATAAAACCACCTCTTCACAGGTCAGGCAGCCCCGCCGCCGGGGCCACCGTTGAAATCAACCGAGCCTCAGTTCCACAGGCCGATCTTTTCCAGTTCCTGCTTGAAGTTGTCGCGCGTGATCAGCGTCACGTCGTCCATCGCGGTGAATTTCGCGGGTTCCGTGCCGGTGGTGACCCACTCGTACATCATGCTGGCGGTGTTGTAGCCCTCGATGTGCGGGCTGGGCAACATCGAGCCGAAGAAGCCGCTATTGGCTTTCTTCAGTTCGCCGATGGCGTCGGTGCCATTGATGCCGATCCCGATAACGTTGGCGGCGGCAAAACCGGCGCTTTCGGTAGCGCGCACGCCACCGAGTACGGTGTTGTCGTTCATGCCGCCGATGATCAGGTTTTTCGCCGAGCCCGGCAGTTTCACCAGCGCCGAGTTGGTGGCGTCCATGCTGCCCGGTACGTCGAGGGTTTTCAGTGCCGAGAACAGGATGTGGTCTTTCGGCATGCCGGCGTCTTCCAGCGCTTTGACCGAACCGTCGGTGCGTTTCTTGCCGGTGTCGAGTTCGTTGAAGGTGTTGATCACCGCGTAGGTGTCTTTCCAGTCCCAGCCACGTTTCTTCGCTTCGGTGGCCATGGCGTGGCCTTGTTTCTGCCCGACTTCGAACGCGGCCATGCCGAGGTACGGAACGTCTTCCATGAACTTGCCGCTGGCATCGACAAAGCGGTCATCGACGGCAATCACTTTCAAACCGTTCAGCTTGGCTTTGGCCATGATCGCCGGGCCCAGGGACACGTCGGGCGGGCAGATCACGAAGCCCTTGGCACCATTGGCGGCAAGGCTGTCGATGGCGGAGAGGGTTTTTTCGCCATCCGGTACGGCGATTTTGATCAGGGTGAAGCCTTTCTCTTTCCCGGCTTTTTCAGCGAAGGCCCATTCGGTCTGAAACCAGGGCTCTTCCGCTTGCTTGACCAGAAAACCGATTTTCACTTCCTCGGCTGCCAGCAGCGTACTGCTCAGGCTAACCGCGGTGACCGCCAGAGCGGCACAGCACAGGGAACGGATCCCACGACGACGATTCATAAGATGACTCCTTGTTATTTTTTTTGAGCGTTATTTGAAAGCCGGTGCAAACGTTGAAGCTAATAGTCATATCGTATGATGATTGGCTTTCAGACGGAGCTCCGCGCCTGAAAGCGGTTTTATTCAGTCGTGGTACATCACCGAGCGCCCACCATCGATGGTGATGCACGAGGCATTGATGAACGGCGCTTCATCGCTGGCCAGGAACACGGCGGTCATGGCCACTTCAATCGGTTGACCGATGCGACGCGGTGGATGCAAGTCAAACGCGCGCTGGCGCTCGGCATGCGGGTCGGCAAAACCGTTCCAGTAATCCACGTTCAATTGGGTTTCGATGTAGCCCGGTGCGATGGCGTTGACGCGAATGCCCTTGGGCGCATATTCGATGCCGAGTGCGCGGGTCAGGCCGAGTAAACCGTGCTTGGCCACCGGATACGGGAAGCAGCCCGGGATGATGTGGGTGGAATGGGTCGAAGCGATGTTGATGATGCTACCGATGCCCTGCTCGATCATTTGCGGCAATACCGCCTTGCAACCGTACCAGGCGCCGTCGAGGTCGATGGCGAAGCAGCGATGCCAGTCTTCTTCGGTCATTTCCAGTGGATCGCGAAACACGTTGACCCCGGCGCAGTTGACCAGTACGTCGATCCGGCCGTGCAGGTCGACCGCCAGTCTGGCCATGGCGTGCAGGTCTTGCTGACGCGATACGTCAGCCTTGATCGCCACCACATCGGCGCCTTGCTCGCGCCAATGCGCCGCGACTTTCTCGACTTTTTCAGCCTGGATGTCGCTGATGATCAACTTGGCCTGCTGGGCTGCAAACGTCGCAACGATGGCCTCACCGATACCTTGAGCGGCACCGGTCAGCAGCACCACTTTGTTTTTCAGGCGCTCGCCCTGGGGCGGTTCGGCCACCGGTGGCAAGGAAAGAGATTCAGCCATGAATCAACGCTCCTTTTTGCGGGCACAACAAAAACCCGGCATCTGTCGATGTCCGGTCAAAAGACTGTTTGGAAAATCGCTGCATCACTTCACCTGTTTTGTTTTTTTAAGTGTGAGTGCGTGTAACTGATGGGCGACTATAAACCCGCTCACCAAATAATCTCAATATATAATTTTACATCCCATATTTTGGGATTTAACCCGCAAAACGTATGCATGACTTTCCGGCCACATCCACTCGAATGGATAACACCGCGCCATCCAGCGGATGGTTGAGCGAGCTCGCTGCGCTGGTGATGTACAGGGTTTTCAGGTCTTCGCCGCCGAACACGCAACTGGTGGGACGGCTGACGGGAAGTTCGATGATTCGATCAACATGACCGTCCGGGGTCAGCCGGAGTAAACAACTGCCGTCCCAGCGGGCGTTCCAAATGTAGCCTTCGGCGTCCATGGCCGAGCCATCGGGAACGCCACGCTTATCGGGACCGAACCAGACGTAAGCGGTATCCAGATTGCCGTCGGCATGGATGAAATACCGGTACAGCGTGGCATCGAGGCTGTCGGCGAAAAACAGCGTCGTCGCGTCATCGCTCCATAGCAGTGTGTTGGGAATCCCCAGCCCTCGAAGCAGTGGCGTCACCCGCGCATCACGGTCGATGCGGAACAGGCCGCCGGAGCGACGTGTGACAGGCAAATCTTCGCCGTTTTCACCGATGTTGTTTTGCATGGTGCCGAGCCAGAGTCGGCCCCGCGCATCGCAACGGGCTTCATTGGGGCGATTGCCGGGTTGCGGGTCGGCCACGCAGAGCAAGGTCAGGCGCGGCTCAAGGCCCGGTGAGTCGAGGTCCAGCCGATAGACGCCACTGCTCAACGCGACCAGCGCATCACCGCTTTTGCAGGGGATGAATGCGGAGATATGTTCCGGCATTTCCCAGATCTGGACGTTGGCACCGATCAGCCGAAGCGCTTGTTTGCCGGCGATATCGACCCAGTACAGCGCCTGCGTCGGCACGTCCCAGAACGGGCCTTCGCCAAGTAGCGCGCGGTGCTGGGTAAGCGCATTCAACGTCATGAAACCTCCTGCCTTGTTCTTGTTTTTATGTGTGGGAACGAGCCTGCTCGCGAAAGCGGTGGATCAGACAACAATAATGTCGGATGACAAACCGCTATCGCGAGCAAGCTCGGCTCCTACAAAGGATTTGTGGGGTCAGCCGGTTTTTTTGTCGGCCATGACTTGCGGGTAGAAGCGTTTGATTGCCAGGTCCGCGTTATCGATCAGGGTCATGCACGCCCACACCCCGCGCGCGGCGTCCCGGGCGGCGATGGCGTCGGCCATGTCTTTGTGAATCGGCAACGTGCGACGAAGTTCGTCAGGATCGGCTGCAGAGACTTCGAACGACACCGCTAGCAGCGCGCCCAGGGCCGGGACCATTTGTTCGATGAATTGGTTGTGGCTGGCGGCGAGGATGCACTCGTGGAAAATCTGGTCGGCACGGTTGTAGTCAACGCCGCTTTCTACCGCCCGTTCCAGCGCGTTATAGGCCATAAGCACGGCCTGCACTTGCTCGACTGTCGCCCGCTCACAGGCCCAGCGCACGGCCATGGGTTCGATGGTACGGCGCAGGTCGAGCAAATCGTCAACGAAGTTTTCCGGCAACCCGCTGCGTGACAACCAGCCGACGACTTGCGGATCAAAGAGGTTCCAGCGGCGCACCGGCAACACTCGGGTGCCGACTTTCGGCCCGACTTCGAGCATGCCTTTGGCGACCAGGGTTTTGATGGCTTCGCGGATGACCGTGCGACTGACACCGAGCTGCTCGCCCAGATCGGCTTCGACCTTGAGCGTTTCGCCGGGCTTCACCTGACCAGCGGCAATCCAGCAACCCAGCCAATCAACGGTCGATGCATGAAAACTGCTGGACATGGAAACCTCAAGACCGCGCGCGATGGAGCATCACGCTAATCATCATATGATTGGGTGTCAATTGGATTCTTCGGAAAATGCGGAGATCAAATGTGGGAGCGGGCTTGCTCGCGAAAGCGGTTTAACATTCAACGAGTATGTTGCCTGTTACACCGCTTTCGCGAGCACGCCCGCTCCCACACTTAATCTGCTTAAGGCTCGAGACCGATGGGGAAGAATTCGCCACCGCTCCACACACCCAGCCAGCGTTGCCCGTCGATTTCACGGGTCACGGCCAGTTCCACCAGTTGGTAGAACACGTTTCGATGGATCAGTGCTTCGAGATTTGTGCGCACGTGGACATACGGCGCGGGCTCTTGGGTGACAGGGTCGATCACCACACGAATCGGGTGCTCCGCGCCCGCATCGGCGGTTTCATCAACGTTGGTGGTGAACCGCAGGAGCTGAGCCTCACCCTCGCCTTCCACATCCACGGCAATCGCCACAAACGGTGCATCATCGACCTTGATCCCGACCTTCTCGACCGGTGTGATCAGGAAATAGTCATCGCCATCGCGGCGGATGATGGTAGAGAACAGTTTGACCATCGGCTTGCGCCCGATCGGCGTGCCCAGGTAATACCAGGTGCCGTCGCGGGCGATGCGCATATCGATGTCGCCACAGAAATCAGGGTTCCACAGGTGAACCGGCGGCAAGCCTTTGGTTTTGGGGATCTGCCCCAACAAGTCGTTGGCTTTTTGCGGGCCACTCATGGTGTTCTCCTTGAATTTACTGGTCGCTGATCCCGATCAGGCTGCGCGCGTATTGCTGCAGCGGCGGGCCAATCAGGTCTTCTGGCTTGTTGTCGTGGAACGTCAGTAAACCGCCACGACTCTTGATGGTTGCAGTATCAATCAAATACTGGGTGCTGGTCTCGATCAACATGATCTGAATCACGCCGCTGTCGATACCGAGGCGATCCACGTATTCCTGATCGATCCAGTCATCCGAGTTGCCGATGCGGTCGTCAGCGTTGGCGAACCGAGTGTAAAGCAGGTAATGGGCACCGGCGGCGCGGGCTTCAGCCATGGCTCGGTCGATACCTTCGGGTGTGCGGGCGCGGCGTACCATCGGGAAGTATTCGATAAAGCCGTTGAAGGCCTCTTCGGCCACCGCGTTAGGGCGCGGATAGACACTGCCCGGTGGCGCGAACGGACCTTGGGCAATGTAGATGAACGAGTCCGGCTGAATGCGCAGGTTGTTTACCCGACGGCTGTTGCTGTGATCCAGCAGCCCTACGTCACTCATCTGGTAGCGAGTCTCTGCAGCCATGTCGCTGACATTCATGCAGCCACCCAGCGCCAAAACGGCCAGCAGCAAAACCAGACTACGCATCCTACCCTCCAGAGGCCGGTGACGGAAAACCGGCGAATGGTCATTGGATGCAGCTTCCGCGCCAGTCTCGAGACCGCCGCTTCGCGCCCCAGCGGGAGCAAGCTCCCTCGCCACAGGCCGGATCAGCCGCCAATAATCTTCATTACCGTCGCACCACCCGAAAACGCCACTTCCTGCTTGTCGCCCAAGGCCTTCACCAGCAGCCGCTGCAACGCAGGCAGCGCTTGATGGCGAGGCTTGTCCAGCAAGTCGCCGACGTAATGGCGATTGCTCGACGACAGGCAGCCATGCAACCAACCTGTGGATGAAAGACGCAAACGTGAGCAAGTACGGCAGAACGGAACGCTTTCGTTGGCGATCACGCCGAAGTGCCCCAGCCCTGGAATTTCATAACGTACCGCAGTGGCATCGACCGGCGCATCGGCCTGCAGATATTCATAACGCTCGCCAATCAGGCTCAGCAACTGCTGGAGGCTGACAAACTGTTGCAGGAAAGCATTGGAGTCGGTGGCCAAGTGGCCCATGCGCATCAGCTCGATGAAGCGCAATTCATAGCCGCGCTCCAGGCAATAATCGAGCAGCGGCATCACCTGATCAAGGTTCTGTCCGCGCAATGGCACCATGTTGACCTTGATCTTGATGCCCGCCGCGCTGGCTTGATCCATACCGTCGAGTACCGTCGCCAGATCGCCGCCGCGCGCAATGCTGCGAAATGCACTAGCGTCCAGGGTGTCAAGGGAAACGTTGATACGACGAATGCCGGCATCCACCAGCAACGGCAGCTTTTTCGCCAGCAATTGACCATTGGTGGTCAGGCTGATGTCCTGCAGGCCCATCTGGCCGACGGCGGTCATGAAGGCTTCGAGTTTGGGGCTGACCAGCGGCTCGCCACCGGTGATGCGTAAACGCTCGATGCCTGCCGCTTCGATCAAATACGCCACGCCGCGCGCCATGGCCTCGGCCGACAATTCATCCTGCGCAGCCACCAGCCGCTTGCCGTTAGGCACGCAGTAGGTACAAGCGTAGTTGCAGGCTGAGGTCAGACTGATCCGCAAATTGCGAAAACGCCTGCCTTGACGGTCAACGATCATGGATCACTCCGGCGATGGGAAATTGGAACGCGCAAAACTTGACTCACAATTCAAGTTTTGGCAAGTCCCATGCCTGAGTATATTCCTGCGGTACTGCGCCATATAGCTAAATCATGGCGCAATCAGGCAGCTGAATGAGTCAGCTGCTCGGGGTGTCGCTATCGCGCTTGCGTTTGTTGCCCATGCGCACGCCGATGTCCATCAGGAACTGAAAGAAGCCTTCCTGATCTTCCAGCACATTGCTCCAGAACGGCGAGTGATACAGCGCCACGGCGCCATGCACCAGCGCCCAGGACGCGCAGTAATGGAAGTAAGGCGGCACGTCTTCGAGCTTGCCTTCGCTGATCCGGCCTTTGATCAGCAGGGTCAGGCGTTCAAAGTTGGAGGCGCGGATCTTGTGCAGTTCCTCGACCATCTCCGGCACTTGATTGCCCTTGACCACCTTCTCTTCCAGTCGGTCGAACAAACGATAGCGTTGCGGATCGCGCATGCGGAATTCGAAGTAAGCCCGGGACAGCGCTTCCTTGTCCTTGTCGACATCGGCCGAATGCAACAGCTCGTTCAAATCACGCTCGTAATCGAGCATCAGGCGCAGATAAATCTCCGCCTTGGATTTGAAGTGCTTGTAGATCGTGCCTTTGCCGATACCGACGGCATCAGCAATCATCTCGACGGTGACACTGTCTTCACCTTGTTCGAGGAACAGCTTGAGCGCGGTATCGAGAATTTCTTGCTCGCGGCGACGAAACTCACGGACCTTACGAGGTTCTTTATGCATAAGAAAAGGTCTGTTGGGGGTCAAAATTCGAAGCCGCGTATTATGCCTAACTTACGCAAAAATGCACGGATCATCCGACCATATCTGTGTTTCGTGATGATTTCCAGCAGGGTCGCCCACTGATGAGAACTCTTCCGAAGCGGCCGTATTCCAAAATTGTTTAAAAATCGTCGCCGGTAAACTGGACGAGGCGCAATAGTGATCAATACTTGAACTGTCGGCGAGACATCTCCCCCAAGTGTTTCGCCGATATTGGTACCAACGGACCGCGTGCCATTGTTTTACTCCTAATGGTCTTAACCCGGATTCACCCCCCAGAACCCGGGTTTTTTTTGCCTGCGATTTAACCTTTCACATGCGCCAGCGGGAACAACCGCTTGAAGTTCTCAGTGGTCTGCTCGGCAAATCGCTCGTAGGGCTCACCTCGCAACATTGACAGAAACTCCGCTACTTCACGCACGTATTGCGGCAGATTCGGCTTGCCGCGATACGGGATCGGCGCGAGGTACGGTGAGTCGGTTTCCACCAGTAAGCGGTCGGCCGGCACCTTGCTGGCCACATCGCGCAGCGCGTCGGCATTGCGAAAAGTGACAATACCGGACAAGGAAATGTAATAGCCCATATCCAGCGCAGCCTTGGCCATGTCCCAGTCTTCGGTAAAGCAATGCAGTACGCCAGCCTGAGGCAGTGCAGCTTCACGCAACAAGCTCAGGGTATCGGCGCGGGCACCACGGGTGTGGATGATGACTGGCCTGCCGGTCTGCCGGGCCGCTTGCAGGTGCAGGCGAAACGACTCCTGTTGCAACTCTGCCGCTTCCGGTTCGTAGTGATAATCCAGACCGGTTTCACCAATCGCGACCACACGGGGGTGATTGAGCTCGCGCAACAGCCAATCCAACGCGGGCGCAGCGCCCGGTTGCACGTCCAGCGGATGCACGCCGACCGAACAGTCGACGTCGTCATAACGTTCGGCCAGGGCTTTGACGTCGGCGGCGTTGTCGACGCTGACGCCGATGCACAGGAAGTGCCCTACCCCACGCTGACGAGCCGCATCGAGTGCAGCATCCAGAGAGCCGTCGTGGGCGGTGAGGTCGAGGCGATCAAGGTGACAATGGGAATCTACGAGCATAAAAGGGCTGCAACTTACATCGTATGAGTGGGACGGTCGGACTTGCAGGCTCCGGCCAGGTGGGGGCAGATGCACAGAGTTTAGGCGCAGACGATCACTTCTGGGTAGGCAAGGACGCCCATTGCACCAGCAGCGCTTCCAGCAATAACACCCGGTTCAGGTTCGCCTTGCTCATCACTTTCTGGCGCTGGGCGAGGATCCAGTCCTGAATACCGAGGACTTTATCCTGAGCGGTTTTTTGCGCCAGGTACTGAACCACCTTGCGCATGTCCGCCAGCCCCAGGCCTGCTTCATCCTGAGTCAATTGATAACGCAGAATCAGGCTCGACCAGTCACAAAACCAGTCGAACAACAGCAATAACGGGATCGCATTCCAGCCCTCGGCCAGTTGCGTCGGAGATTGTTGCTGTTTGAGCAACTTCTTCACCCCATCGACCACCAGCGCCCGCTGCTCGCGCACACCCTGCGCTTGCAAGGTGACTGCCGCCAGTGGCGAACCGGCGGCCAGGGTCAGCAGTTCGATACGTTCTTCTTCCGTGCAGTCCGGCAAGGCTTTGGCCAGCCACGCAAGGCTCATCGCTTCGCTCGGCAACGGGCAGGCTTGCTGGACGCAGCGGCTTTTAATGGTCGGCAACAGACGACTGGTCTGGTGGCTTACCAACAGCAAAACGGTATCGCCCGACGGCTCTTCAAGGCTTTTGAGCAAGGCGTTGGCGGCATTGACGTTCATCGACTCGACCGGCTCGATCAACACCACTTTGCGCCCGCCCATCTGCGAGGTCTGCACCACGAAGCTGACCAACTCGCGCACCTGATCGACCTTGATCGCCTTGTCGGCTTCTTCCGGCTCCAGGATGTAATTGTCGGGATGGCTGCCAGCCTTGAGCAACAGGCAGGATTTACATTCACCGCAAGCGTCCTGCGCGGTAGGGCGCTGGCACAGCAGACTGGCCATCAACCGTTCCGCCAGCGCGCGCTTGCCGATCCCGGCCGGGCCATGCAGCAGATAGGCGTGAGCGTGTTGCTTACGACCGGCCAACTGCTGCCAGAGACTGTCTTGCCACGGATAGGCTTCAGCCACGTGTCAACTCCAACAGACGCGGCAGCAGAACGTCCAGAGACTGCTGAACCTGCGTCAGTGGCTGGGCCGCATCGACCAGCACATACCGCGCAGGGTCCGCTTCAGCGCGCTTGAGAAATGCACTACGCACCGCATCAAAAAAGGTTCGGCCTTCGAGTTCAAAACGGTCCAGTCGACCGCGAGCGCTGGCACGGGCCAGGCCCACTTCCACTGGCAGGTCGAAGATCAGCGTCAGGTTCGGGCGCAGATCGCCCTGAACGAAAGCTTCCAGAGTCGCGATGCGTTCCAGCGACAAACCGCGACCGCCGCCCTGATAGGCGTAGGTTGAATCCGTAAAGCGATCACACAGGACCACCGCACCACGGGCCAGCGCCGGGCGAATCACTTCGGCCAGGTGTTGGGCGCGCGCGGCGAATACCAGCAACAATTCGGTGTCGGGGTTCATAACTTCATCAGCTGGCGCCAGCAGCACGTCGCGAATCCGCTCGGCCAACGGCGTACCGCCCGGTTCGCGGGTCAGTACCACTTCGATACCGGCAGCGCGCAGACGCTCGGCCAGGTATTCGCGATTGGTGCTTTTGCCGGCACCTTCCGGGCCTTCCAGAGTAATAAACAAGCCAGTCACGGGCAGTCCTTAGTCAGAATTATTGCGGGCTTTGCGGAGCGGCTGCAGCCGGCGCGGGCTCAGGTGCCGGTTCAATTACAGGCGTCGGTTCCGTAGCCGGATCTTGCGGCGCCACGGATGGCAAAGCCTCGGGATCGGGATTGGGATCGGTATCGGTATCGGTATCGGGCGAAGCCGCCGGAATCGGCGCCTCGTTATCCAGCGATTCGCCATTCGCCGTCTCTGGCGCAGGGATCGGCGCCGGGCTGGAACGATAGTCGACACGACGCTTGAGCTGGAACTCGCGCACCGCATTGTTGTGAGCATCCAGATCATCGGAGAACACATGGCTGCCATCGCCACGCGCGACGAAATACAGACTGTTGCCGGCCACTGGGTTCAACGCAGCATGGATGGCTTCGCGACCGACCATGGCAATCGGCGTCGGCGGCAGGCCCGAGATCATATAAGTGTTGTACGGGGTCGCTTCCCTGAGGTGGGCGCGGGTCAATTTACCGCTGTAGCGATCACCAAGACCGTAGATCACCGTCGGGTCGGTCTGCAGCAACATGCCGATCGCCATGCGTCGAACGAAGACGCCAGCAATCTGCCCGCGCTCCTGCGGCACGCCGGTTTCCTTTTCCACCAGCGAGGCCATGATCAGCGCCTGATAGGGCTCGGTGTACGGCACGTCAGCAGCGCGTTGATCCCACTCTTTGGCGAGGACCTCGTCGAGGTGGTCATAGGCTTTTTTCAACAGATCGACGTCGGTCATGCCACGCACAAACCGATAGGTGTCGGGGAAGAAGCGACCTTCCGGAAAGATCCCGCGGTGACCGAGCTTCTCCATCACCTGACTGTCACTTAACCCGTCGAGGGTCTGCTCGAGTTTTTCGTCTTTGGCCAGGGCTGCGCGAACCTGACGGAAATTCCAGCCTTCGACCAGGGTCAGGCTGTATTGAACCATTTCGCCGCGTTTCCACAGCTCGATCAGCCCCTCAACCGTCATGCCCGGAACCATGCGGTACTCGCCGCTGTGCAACGGTTGTTTGGGGAGATTGAAGCGCCAGTAAACACGCAACCAGAACGCATCCTTGATGACGCCATCGGCTTCGAGTCGATAGAAGGTGCGGGTTGGCGTCGTGCCCTTGGGCACTTCCAGCAGTTTTTCCTGGGTGATGTTAAGCGGCTGTTCCAGCGCCGAATGGATTTTCCAGGCAGAAGCGCCCAGACACAGCCCCGCCAGAACCAATCCGGTTTCCAGCAGCAGCAAGAATTTACGTCTCACGTATCAAGCATCCAGTAGCGCGCGGGCAATGGTTTGGAGTTTACGGGTGAGCGGCCCAACCGGCCAGCTCAACGCAGCATAGGCGCGCACCGGCCAAACGCCATACACGCTGTTGCAGACAAAGACTTCATCGGCCCATTGCAGCTGATCGAGGCTGATGTCGATGATTTGCGTGGGAATCCCCAGTGACTCGGCTTGAAACAATAATTCGGCACGCATCACGCCGGCCACGCCACAGCGTTTTAAATCGGCGGTGATCAGCACGCCATCGCGCACCAGGAACAGATTACTGAACACACCTTCGATGACGCGACCGACCTGATCGAGCATCAAGCCTTCTGCATGTTCGGTGTCTTGCCATTCGCCACGGGCAATCACTTGCTCCAGACGGTTCAGATGTTTAAGCCCGGCGAGCAAGGGCTGTTTGGAAAGTCGCGTGACGCAGGGGAACAGACGAACGCCCTGCTCTGCATGAACAAACGGATAAGAAGCAGGAGGATTGCCTTGCAGAATGCGTCGGGCTTGCGCCGAAGGATCGGGAGCATAACCGCGCAAGCTGTCGCCGCGCGTGAGAATGAGCTTGAGCACACCCTCACCGAGCGCTGCGGCGTAGGCCAGCAATTCGTTGCGAACCAGTTCGTGATCTACAGCGATCGCCAGGCGCGAACAGCCTTGCGCCAGACGCGACAGGTGCCGGTCCAGCAACAGCGGCTGCCCGCCACGCACGGCAACGGTCTCGAACAGACCGTCGCCGTAAGCCAGGCCGCGATCTTTCAGCGACAGAGCGTCAGCCGGCTGACCGTCGACCCAGCTGTCCATCAGTCAGCGAACCGGCGGAACACCAGCGAGCCGTTGGTCCCGCCAAAACCGAACGAGTTTGACAGCACCACATCGATGTCCATGTTGCGCGCAGTGTGCGGCACAAAATCGAGGTCGCAGCCTTCGTCCGGCTCATCGAGGTTGATGGTCGGCGGCGCTACCTGGCTGTTGATCGCCAGCACGCTGAAGATTGCCTCGACTGCGCCCGCTGCGCCCAGCAAGTGACCGGTCATGGACTTGGTCGAACTGACGGCCAGTTTGTAGGCGTGTTCGCCAAACACCGACTTGATCGCACAGGCTTCGGCAAGATCGCCGGCCGAAGTCGAAGTACCGTGGGCGTTGATGTATTGAACCTGATCGACATTGACCTTGGCATCGCGCAGGGCGTTGGTGATGCAACGTGCAGCACCTGCACCGTCCGCCGGTGGCGAGGTCATGTGGTAAGCATCGCCACTGGTGCCGAAACCGATCAGCTCGGCGTAGATGGTCGCGCCGCGCGCCTTGGCGTGCTCTAGTTCTTCTAGCACCAGAGCACCGGCACCGTCGGACAAGACGAAGCCATCACGGCCCTTATCCCAAGGGCGGCTTGCACGGGTCGGCTCATCGTTGCGGGTCGACAGTGCGCGGGAAGCACCAAAGCCACCCATGCCCAGCCCGCACGCTGCCATTTCGGCGCCGCCGGCAATCATCACGTCGGCCTCGTCGTACATGATGTTACGGGCTGCCATGCCAATGCAGTGCGTACCGGTGGTACACGCGGTGGCGATGGCGTAGTTAGGTCCCTGTGCACCCAGGTGGATGGACAGGAAACCGGAAATCATATTGATGATCGAGCCAGGCACGAAAAACGGAGAGATCCGCCGTGGGCCAGTATCATGCAGCGTGCGGCTGGTTTCTTCGATATTGGTCAGACCGCCAATACCCGAACCCATCGCCACGCCGATACGCTCGCGGTTGGCGTCAGTGACTTCCAGGCCGGCGTTGCGTACAGCCTGAAAACCTGCGGCCAGACCGTATTGAATAAACAGGTCGAGCTTGCGAGCTTCCTTGACCGACAGGTATTCCTCGACATTGAAGCCCTTTACCGAGCCGCCAAAACGGGTGGAATAGGCAGAAAGGTCGGTGTGTTCGATCAGACCAATGCCACTGCGGCCAGCCAGAATGCCCTGCCAACTGCTCGGCACATCCGTGCCCAGTGGCGACAACATACCCATACCGGTGACTACGACGCGTCTACGCGACACAGCACTCTCCTTTTTTTCAAATGACGACTTTGCATCATGCCTAAAGAAAAAACCGCACGCCGTGATGGCAGTGCGGTTTTTCCATGACAGCAAGCAACGATTACAAGCTATTAACCCTGGTGGTTAGTAACGTAATCGATTGCGGCTTGTACAGTAGTGATCTTCTCAGCTTCTTCGTCAGGGATTTCGGTCTCGAATTCCTCTTCCAGAGCCATCACCAGCTCAACGGTGTCAAGGGAGTCGGCACCCAGGTCTTCAACGAAGGAAGCAGTGTTGACCACTTCTTCTTCTTTAACGCCCAGTTGCTCAGCAACGATTTTCTTGACGCGCTCTTCGATGGTGCTCATACCTTGTTTTCACTCCTAATGGACAAATTCAGGCAGCTGGCCAGTGGGTAAGTGTATAGAAAGGCTTTTCAGCTTTTCAACTGAAAGCTTCACTCCTCAAACCCGACAGCCCTCTGCCTATAAATAGATTGCAGCTTTATAACGGATTTTAGACAGCTCGTATGACATTTTTTTGAAGCGATCCGTCACATTTAACTCATGTACATCCCGCCGTTCACCGGGATTGTAGCCCCAGTAACGTAAGCCGCACCGTCGGATGCAAGAAAAGCGACCACAGACGCGATCTCTTGAGCTTGCCCCAGACGGCCCAGCGGAATCTGCGTCTGCAAGGCTTCACGCTGTGCCTCAGGCAGTTCACGGGTCATATCGGTGTCGATGAACCCAGGGGCCACCGAGTTTACCGTAATCGAACGCGAACCGACTTCACGCGCCAGTGCGCGGCTGAAACCTTCCAGACCGGCCTTGGCGGCAGCGTAGTTTACTTGGCCTGCGTTGCCCATGGCACCCACAACCGAACCAATACTGATAATTCGTCCCCAACGAGCTTTGGTCATACCGCGCAAAACGCCCTTGGACAGGCGGAACAGACTGTTCAGGTTGGTATCGACAACGTCATGCCACTCGTCGTCTTTCATACGCATCATCAGGTTATCGCGGGTGATACCGGCATTGTTGACCAGAATCGCCGGGGCACCGAATTGCGCTGTGATGCTCGCCAGTACTGCAGCAACGGATTCGTCGCTGGTGACATTGAGCTCAAGACCGGTGCCTTGAATACCGTTTTCTTTCAGGGTCGCGGCGATGCGCTCGGCACCGGAAGCGGAGGTCGCGGTGCCAATCACGGTGGCGCCCTGACGACCTAGTTCCAGGGCGATGGCCTGGCCGATCCCGCGGCTCGCGCCGGTGACCAGTGCAACTTTACCTTGCAGACTCATGCAAGTTTCTCCTGATTCAGGCCAGCGCTGCACGGGCGGCAGCGAAAGCGTCTGGGGTATTGAGGTTGGATGTCGACACGCCTTCGGCGCAGCGCTTGTTCAGACCGGCCAGCACTTTGCCGGGACCGCATTCGACCAGTTGGGTCGCGCCCTTGGCGGCCAGCGCCTGAACCGATTCAACCCAGCGCACTGGCTTGTAGAGCTGCTCAAGCAGATCGCGCTTGAGGGTATCCAGATCGGCCGGCACATTGGCGCTGACGTTCTGTACGACAGGAATCTGCGGCGCTTGCCAGTCGATTGCAGCGATGGACTCGGCAAAACGCTCGGCCGCCGGGCGCATCAGCTCACAGTGCGACGGTACGCTGACCGGCAACGGCATGGCGCGCTTGGCACCACGGGCCTTGCAGCCTTCGATGGCGCGCTCCACTGCCGCCTTGGCACCGGCGATCACCACCTGGCCCGGGGAGTTGAAGTTCACCGCGCTGACCACTTCGCCTTGCGCCGCTTGGGCACAAGCTGCCAACACGTCAGCATCATCCAGACCCAGAATGGCGGCCATGCCACCCTGCCCGGCCGGAACGGCTTCCTGCATCAACTGACCACGGCGTTCAACCAGCTTGACCGCATCGCCGAGGCTCAGGCTGCCCGCAGCAACCAGAGCGCTGTACTCGCCCAGGCTATGACCGGCAACGTAAGCCGGACGCGCGCCGCCTTCAGCCAGCCACAGACGCCACAAGGCGATCGAGGCGGTCAGAATGGCCGGCTGGGTTTTATCGGTTTGATTGAGTTGCTCTTCCGGCCCTTGCTGGGTCAGTGCCCATAGGTCGTACCCCAGAGCATCGGAAGCTTCTTTGAATGTTTCGAGGACAACCGGATGTTGCGCGCCCAACTCGGCCAGCATGCCGAGGGACTGCGAACCCTGTCCTGGAAAGACGAATGCGAGGGAAGCAGACATGTAACAAGCCCCTAATGATCTTGTCGTCGGAGAATTGATGTCCCAAGTGGGGGACGCAAGAAACTGACAGTTGGATGGCCAATTGACCCAAGCGGTCACATTTAAGCATTGTCCGACGAAAACGCCTAAAGCAACAAATCCTCCAGACGACCGTGAATCCGCTCCGGCAGGTTTTCCTGAATCTCGATCAGCGCACGGGAAATGGCGCTTTGAAACCCCTGAACCCCGGCCGAACCGTGGCTTTTCACCACAATCCCTTGCAAACCAAGGAAGCTGGCGCCGTTATGCCGCGCAGGTGCGAGCTCAGCCTGAAGACGTTTCATCAGCGGCAACGCCAGAGCGCCGACCATTTTCGACGCGAGGTTTTTCTTGAACAAGGCTTCGATGCGCCCGGCAATCATGGTCGCCAGCCCCTCGCTGGACTTGAGCAGGATATTGCCGACAAAGCCATCACACACCACCACATCCGCCTCGCCACGGTACAAACCGTCACCTTCGACAAAACCGATGTAATTGATGCCACGAGCAGCCTGCAACAAGGTGGCCGCCAGCTTGACTTGCTGATTGCCCTTGATGTCCTCGGTACCGATGTTCAGCAGCGCGACACGCGGGCGAGCAATGCCAAGCGTTTCCGCCGCCACCGAGCCCATGACAGCGAACTGCAACAGGTGCTCGGCACTGCAATCAACATTGGCGCCCAGATCGAGTAACTGGCAATAGCCCTTTTGCGTCGGAATCGCCGCCACCATTGCCGGACGATCAATGCCCGGCAAGGTCTTGAGCACAAACCGCGACAACGCCATCAGGGCGCCGGTATTGCCGGCACTGACACAGGCTTGAACCTTGCCGTCTCGTAATAACTCGAGCGCCACGCGCATCGACGAATCGGGCTTGCCGCGCAAGGCCTGCGCAGGCTTTTCGTCCATGGTGATGACTTCAGACGCAGGCGCAATCGACAGGCGCGAGCGATCCACAGCCGATTGGCCAGAGAGCAATTCTTCAAGAAGGGAGGGTTGACCGACGAGGGTCAGGTGCAGCGAGGGTGTAGCAGACAGGCAAGCGAGGCTGGCCTGAACAATGCTGCGGGGACCGAAGTCCCCGCCCATTGCGTCAATCGCGATGACTTGAGCGGACAAGTGATTACTCGTCAGCGCCCTTGTCGATCACTTTACGGCCACGGTATACGCCTTCTGGCGATACGTGGTGACGCAGGTGAACTTCACCGGTGGTTTTTTCTACAGACAGGGTGCTAGCCTCGAGAGCGTCGTGCGAACGGCGCATGTCACGGGCGGAGCGGGATTTTTTGTTCTGCTGAACAGCCATAATTGATTAACTCCTAAACGTTTGGGTCACGCTTTAACTGCGCCAATACACTGAACGGGTTGGACCGCGTTACCTCGTCCTCGCTCGGTTCGGGCTCATCGAGACCCGCCGGCTGCTGGCATTCTTCCGGATGATGAGCAGGCACAATGGGCAAGGCGAGCAGAAGCTCCTCCTCGATCAGTGACTGCAGATCCAAAGGATCTTCGCCCAGTTCCAGCACGTCATAACCTTTCGGCAACGACTGGGTATTCGCACCCTCCTTCACCACAGCATAACTGCATTCGCTATGGATCGGCAGGGTGACCAGCTCAAGACAACGCTGGCAAACCATTTTGACCTCGGTGTCGATAAAGCTGTGGATGACCACAGATTTACGTTCATCTCGTTCAAAAACGAATTTAGCCTGCACCGTACCGACAGTGTCGGAAAGCGGGTCGCAGAGTCTCTCCAAATCGGCCAGCAGCAGTTCACCTTGAAGGGTGGTGCCACGGTCAGCCAATTTGCGCGGGTCAACGTGAGGTGGAATCGGGTCATTCAACATAGGCGCAGCATTATAGGGATGCCCCCAGCCATGTCAAAGGAAATTCAGCCCTGTCCGTCACTTGCAAGCCTCCGCTAGAATTCACGCCTGACTTTTGGAGTTGCGCATGCTGCCTTTATTACTCGCTTCAAGCTCGGTGTATCGCAGGGAATTGCTGGCCCGCTTGCAGCTGCCATTCACCTGCAGCTCGCCGGATATCGACGAAAGCCATCGACCGGGTGAGCCGGCTACCGAACTGGTCAAACGCCTCGCCAAAGAAAAAGCCCAGGCACTGGCGGGCAGCCATACCGCTCATCTGATCATCGGCTCCGATCAGGTCGCGGTCCTCGGCGACAGAATTATCGGCAAACCCCACACCTTCGAAAAGGCCCGCGAACAACTGCTGGCCGCCAGCGGTGCCAGCGTGACCTTCCTCACCGGACTGGCACTGCTCAACAGCCAGACAGGCGACTGCCAGGTTGATTGCGTGCCATTCACCGTCCACATGCGCGTACTGGATCAGGCACGCATCGAACGTTACCTGCGCACCGAGCAGCCCTACGACTGTGCTGGCAGCTTCAAGGCCGAAGGTTTGGGGGTGAGCCTGTTTCAAAGCACCGAAGGCCCTGACGCCACCAGCCTGATCGGCCTGCCGCTTATCCGCCTGATCGACATGCTGCTGGCAGAAGGCGTGCAAATTCCCTGAGCACAAAAAACCGGCCACGAAGGCCGGTTTTTTTATGCAGCCACGGGATCAGCGCATCGATGGACCGTGAAAGCCCATCCACATCGCCAATTGCTCCGCAACACTGGCACCGAGCTTTTTCGAGAAGCGATCAAACGGCGATTCCTGAACTGTGAAGTCCACCAGTTCTTTCTCGCCGATCACGTCACGCGCTACCGAACTGGCATTACCCAGACCATCAATCAGACCGAGCGGCAGCGCTTGCTCACCATTCCAGACCAACCCGGAGAACAGTTCAGGGTGTTCCTTGTCCTTGAGGCGGTCGCCGCGACCCTTCTTGACGCTGTTGATGAACTGTTGATGCGTTGTGTCCAGCACACCCTGCCAGAATTGAGTTTCCTCAGGCTTCTGCGGCTGGAACGGATCAAGGAACGATTTGTGCTCACCCGACGTGTAAGTGCGACGCTCGACACCCAATTTTTCCATGGTGCCGACAAAGCCGTAGCCAGCCGCCGTCACACCAATGGAGCCCACCAGGCTCGCCTTGTCGGCGTAGATCTGATCCGCCGCGCTGGCAATGTAATAAGCACCGGAAGCCCCCAGATCAGAGATCACCGCATACACCCTGGTGTCCGGATGCAGGCCGCGCAGACGGACGATTTCGTCATACACGTAACCCGACTGCACCGGACTGCCGCCCGGGCTGTTGATGCGCAAAACGATGCCTTTGACTTTCTCGTCCTCGAAGGCCGCACGCAGACTGCCGACGATATTGTCAGCACTGGCCGGCTCCTTGTCGGCAATCATGCCCGTCACGTCGATCAATGCCGTGTAGTTGGAGCTGCTGGTCGCACTCTTTTCCATGTCCATCAGCGGCGTGAACAGGATCAGCGCGACAAACAGGTACACGAAAGTCAGCAGCTTGAAGAAAATCCCCCAGCGACGCGACCGGCGCTGCTCCTGCACGCTGGCCAGCAGGGTCTTTTCCAGCAGCTTCCAGCTTTTTTCGTCACCGCTCTCTGCGCTCGCCTTGGCGGGCGCTTTCCATTCGTCGGTCATGACATCTACCCCAGCAAAAATCTATTAAGCCCGCTGACCCAGCCAGGCATGCAATTCTGAAAAACGATCAATGGCCAATGCCGGCTCGAACAACTTCAGCGCCTCGATTGATTGCGCGCCGTAGCTGACCGCCACCGAATCCATGCCGGCGTTGCGCGCCATCTGCAGGTCGAAGGATGAATCGCCGACCATCAGCGCCTGCTCGGGACGAACCTCGCAATGGGCAAGAATCTGTTCAAGCATCAGCGGATGCGGCTTGCTCGCGGTTTCGTCGGCGGCGCGGGTGATATCGAAATAATCTTCCCAACCGTGAGCCTTCAGCACCCGATCCAGCCCGCGACGCGCCTTGCCCGTCGCCACAGCCAAATGATACCCCTCGGCACGGAACGCCTCCATCGACTCGACTACGCCTTCGAACAGCGGCGAAGGCACGGCTTCCGAGGCGATATAGTGATCCGCATAGTGCTGACGAAACGCTACCAGTTCGGCATCGCCAATCTCGGGATACAGGGTACGAATCGCCTCTGGCAAACCCAGCCCGATAATGCCTTTGACCGCAAAATCATCACGCAGCTGAAATCCGGAGCGCTCGGACGCGACATGCATCGCCTCGACAATCCGACCAATAGAGTCGGCCAGCGTGCCGTCCCAATCGAAAATCAACAGCTTGTAATCAGAGTGGCGCACTCAATCGCTCCACGGTCTTGGCCCACATCTCGTCCACAGGCGCCTGCAATTTCAACTCGCCACCATCGGGCAGCGGCACGGTCAGCATGTAGGCGTGCAGGAACAGGCGCTTGCCGCCCAGATCGCGGATTTCCTTGCTGAAATCTTCGTCGCCATACTTGGTATCGCCGGCAATGCAATGCCCGGCGTGCAGGGTATGGACACGGATCTGGTGAGTCCGGCCGGTGATCGGCTTGGCTTCGATCAGGGTGGCAAAGTCGCCGAAACGACGCAGCACCTTGAACACGGTCACGGACTCCTTGCCCTCCTCCTCGTCGACCTCGACCATGCGCTCGCCGGATCGCAGATTGCTCTTGCCCAGCGACGCACGGACTTGTTTGATCGAGGCTGCCCAGTTACCGCGGACCAGCGCCATATAGCGCTTATCGACGCCATCGCCGCGCAATGCCGTGTGCAAGTGACGCAACATGCTGCGCTTCTTGGCGATCATCAGCAGGCCGGAGGTATCACGGTCGAGACGGTGAACCAGTTCGAGCTCCTTGCAATCGGGACGTAACTGACGAAAGGCTTCGATCACCCCGTAAGTCAAGCCGCTGCCGCCATGGACCGCGATGCCGCAAGGCTTGTTGATCACGATCAGCGCTTTGTCTTCAAAAACAATCGAGGCTTCGAGCCGCTGCAGCAGGCCCTGGGCCAGCGGCACCGGCTCGTCGCGCTCGGGCACACGAACCGGCGGCACGCGCACGATATCGCCCGCCTGCAGCTTGTATTCGGGCTTGATCCGACCTTTGTTCACTCGCACTTCGCCTTTGCGCAAAATGCGGTAAATCAGGGTCTTGGGCACGCCTTTTAGCCGAGCGAGAAGGAAGTTATCAATACGTTGGCCGGCATATTCCGGCGAGACCTCCAGCAGTTGTACGGCTGGGGTCGAAGGGGCTGTAGTCGTCATGGCGCGGATGATAACAATTTTTTATGGAATTGAAGCACTTAATCATTGCTGCTATAGTCGCGAACGCCGCCAAAAGCGGCTGGACAGCGGACCAACGGTCAAAAACCGGCCCTGACCAACGCAATTCACCAGGACGCGAGGCCGTCCTACGGGGCTTTCGCTACGTAAAGGTGGAGTTTGCAGCTGTAACAAGCGCAGGTGACATGAGGCCTGAATCACGCCGCAAAGCAGAGTTTTCACTCGCCTTGCGAGCAAATATTCACGGCCAGTTCACAAAGTGCAGTCAGCCACGAACGACCCTGGGCGAACGCTTCGGAAACAACGCCTAAATTAGCCATGATGCGTGACCTCCCCCTTCGGAGCTCACGGTAAATGCCAACCCGCTGCGGATTCTGCGCGCGGCAGCACCCGAATTATCAGGGATACGTGTAGGGTGGAGATGCACAACCGCTGGACTGTGTAGCAATAGGCTTTATCAAGACGCTTCATCTCGTCCACAGCCGCTGGTTGATTCCTCCTCCTGACTGAGTGCTTAAGTAGCCACAGCAAGCAGGACGCGTACGTCGCGACACCGGCCCAATTGGTCGGGGTTCGCTAGACACTGGAGTGGCCAACCACTCCTGACGCACCTGACACCGACCGTGAGAAGTCGTGTGTGCCGAACGCCGTTTCCGGCAGCCCGGAAACCGACGGTACTACATGAAAAGAATGCTGATTAACGCAACTCAACCCGAAGAGTTGCGTGTTGCACTGGTAGATGGCCAACGCCTCTACGACCTGGACATCGAATCCGGTGCACGCGAGCAGAAGAAGGCCAACATCTATAAAGGCCGGATTACTCGCATCGAACCAAGCCTTGAGGCTGCCTTTGTCGATTTCGGCTCCGAGCGCCACGGCTTCCTGCCCCTCAAAGAAATCTCCCGCGAATACTTCAAGAAAGCCCCCGAAGGCCGCGTCAACATCAAGGACGTCCTGAGCGAAGGCCAGGAAGTCATCGTTCAGGTCGAAAAAGAAGAACGTGGCAACAAGGGCGCCGCCCTGACCACCTTCATCAGCCTGGCCGGTCGTTACCTCGTACTGATGCCGAACAACCCACGTGCCGGCGGTATTTCCCGTCGCATCGAAGGTGAAGAGCGCAACGAACTGCGCGAAGCCCTGAACGGTCTGGTTGCCCCGGCCGACATGGGTCTGATCGTGCGCACTGCCGGCCTGGGCCGCAGCAGCGAAGAAATGCAGTGGGACCTCGATTACCTGCTGCAACTCTGGACCGCCATCAAAGAAGCTTCGCTGGATCGTTCCGCGCCGTTCCTGATCTACCAGGAAAGCAACGTGATCATCCGCGCCATCCGCGACTACCTGCGCCAGGACATCGGCGAAGTGCTGATCGACAGCGTTGAAGCCCAGGACGAAGCCCTGACCTTCATCCGCCAGGTGATGCCGCAGTACGCCAGCAAGATCAAACTGTACGAAGACAGCGTTCCGCTGTTCAACCGTTTCCAGATCGAAAGCCAGATCGAGACCGCCTTCCAGCGCGTCGTTGAACTGCCTTCCGGCGGTTCCATCGTTATCGATCCGACCGAAGCCCTGGTGTCCATCGACATCAACTCGGCGCGCGCCACCAAAGGCAGCGACATCGAAGAAACCGCACTGCAGACCAACCTTGAAGCCGCCGAAGAAATCGCCCGTCAGTTGCGCTTGCGCGACATCGGCGGCCTGATCGTCATCGACTTCATCGACATGACCCCTGCCAAGAACCAGCGCGCCGTGGAAGAGAAAGTCCGCGAATGCCTGGAAGCCGACCGCGCTCGCGTGCAAGTCGGTCGCATCTCGCGCTTCGGCCTGCTGGAAATGTCCCGTCAGCGCCTGCGTCCATCCCTGGGCGAGAGCAGCGGCATCGTTTGCCCGCGTTGCAACGGCACTGGCATCATCCGTGATGTTGAATCGCTGTCGCTGGCAATCCTGCGCCTGATCGAAGAAGAAGCCCTGAAAGACCGCACCGCCGAAGTTCGCGCACAAGTGCCTATTCCGGTTGCCGCGTTCCTGCTCAACGAAAAACGCAACTCGATCACCAAGATCGAACTGCGCACCCGCGCCCGTATCGTCATTCTGCCGAACGATCACCTCGAAACGCCGCACTTCGAAGTTCAGCGTCTGCGCGATGACAGCCCGGAAGCCAGCATCAATCAGTCCAGCTACGAAATCGCCGCTGCCGCTGCTGAAGTCGAAGAAGTCCAGCCAGCCGCTGCGACCCGCACCCTGGTTCGCCAGGAAGCAGCGGTCAAGACCGCTCCGGCCCGTGCCAACGCTCCGGTTCCGACCGAAGTCGTCGCTGCCGCCCCCGTGGCTGCACCGGTTGCTGCGCCAGAACCAAGCCTGTTCAAAGGCCTGGTGAAGACGCTGGTCAGCCTGTTCGCCACCAAGGAAGAGCCTGCTGCTCCGGTTGTGGTTGAAAAACCAGCGACCACCGAGCGCCCGGCCCGCAACGAAGAGCGTCGCAACGGTCGCCAGCAGAGCCGCAACCGCAATGGTCGCCGCGATGAAGAGCGCAAGCCTCGTGAGGAACGTGCACCGCGTGAAGAACGCGCACCCCGTGAGCCGCGCGAAGCCCGCGAAGAAACCCCGGCCGTAGCCCGTGAAGAACGTGCTCCACGTGCCCCTCGTGAAGAACGTGCGCCGCGCGGTGAAGAACGTGCACCGCGCGCTCCACGCGAAGACCGCAAGCCACGTGGCGAGCGTGAAGAACGCCCGGTACGTGAACTGCGCGAGCCTCTGGATACCGCTCCGACCGCAGCTGCCGCTACTGCTACTGCTACCGCTGAAGAGCGCCCAGCTCGCCAGCCACGTGAAGAACGCGCTCCACGCCCACCGCGTGAAGAACGTCAGCCACGTGCAGAACAAGCCGCTGCCGCCGTCGCTGAAGAAGAGCTGACCTCAAACGAAGAGCAACTGCAGGAAGACGGTCAGGAAGGCGCCGAAGGCGATCGTCCACGCCGCCGCTCCCGTGGCCAGCGTCGTCGCAGCAACCGTCGTGAGCGTCAGCGCGATGCCAACGGTAATGTGATCGAAGGTTCGGAAGAATCCGAGTCCGCCGAAGGTAACGAAGCTGGCGAAAGCAACGAAGCGCCAAGCACTTCTGATCTGGCCGCCGGCCTGGCTGTGACCGCAGCCGTTGCCAGCACCGTGATCAGCGCACCGGCTGAAGCACAAGCTCACGAGCAAGCCGAACGCGCCACTGCTGCTGTTCAGGAAACTGCTCCGGTTGAAGCGCCAGTGGTTGAAGCAACGACTCCGGTCGAAGCGACTGCCGCTCCGGAAATCGAAGTGGCTCCGGCTCGTGAAGCACAGCCTGTTGTTGAAGCTGCCGCCGAGCCTGCTACCTTCGCTGAACCCGTCGCCGAACCAGTGGTTGCTGCCGAGCCTGCTGCCGAAACCGTCACTGAAACCGTGACCGAAGCTGTCCGCGAAGTTCGTGAAGAACAAACCGCGTTCAACTGGGTTGCCGAGACAGCCGTCGAAGCGCCAGCGCCAGTCGTTGAAGCCCCGGTGGCTGAAGCGATGGTTTGCGAACCAGTGGTTGTGGCAGCCGAACCTGCTCCAGTCGTTGAAGCGCCGGCTCCAGTGGTTGCCGAAGTGGCGGAACCGGCCGTTGAAGCGGCCCCGGTCAGCGCCCTGACGCCAAGCGGCCGTGCGCCGAACGATCCACGTGAAGTGCGTCGTCGCAAGCGTGAAGCCGAGCGCCTGCAGAAGGAAGCCGAACAGGCTGCCGCTGCTGCTCCGGTTGTTGCTGAAGTGGTCGAAGCGGCGCCTGCCGAATCGGTCATCGAAGAAGCACCGCGCTCCGTTCAGGAAGCCGTAGAGCAACACGAACAAGCCCAGGAAAAAGAGCACGAGCCTAAACCCCTCGTCTAATTCCCTAGGCCATTAAAAAGCCCCGTCTGGTAATCCCAGGCGGGGCTTTTTTTATGTCTCTGAACATCACCACAGGGGGGATCTATGCTGGCTTGAAGGTCAGTGCCTCAGGCACATCCACATCCCACAATACCCCGGGATCACCCACCGCCACTTCAACCACCCTTCCCAGCGCAAACAACGGCTTGGCACCGTGATCACCGGACAATCCCGTCAACCCCACCCCAAAGTTTCGACCGAACCCGACCGGATGCCCATATCCGCCTGCATGCACCGGCACACTGACGCAATCTTCAGCAATCCCCGCCACCACCCGCTCAATACTCGACGGCAAAATAAACGGCATATCCCCCAGCACAATCAACCAGCCATCGAGCTGCGGACACGCCGCCACGCCAGCTGCAATGCTGTCACCCATGCCCGTCGTTTCGATCAATACAACCTCGAAATCGTAGGCCTGAGCCATGCGAATTACCTGCGGACGATCCTCAGTGGTCACCAGCACGCGCTTATCCAGAGAAGTCGGCACGCTCACCAACACCTGTTCGATCACCGAACGCACAGTGCCGTCGCGCCCCGTGCAATCCGCCAACAGCTTGTCCTTGTCGGCCCCCGCCACCTGACGAAAACGACTGCCCAGCCCCGCCGCCAGCACAATGACGCCGATGGGTTCGTTCATATAGCCTCCTGCAACGGTTTTTTTGCTTCAGTTCGACACCGTTCTTGATCGCGACAATTTCGGCCATCAGTGACAAGGCGATTTCCGCCGGACTATGGCTGCCAATGTGCAACCCGATCGGACCCTGCAGGGTCGAGTGAATGGTCTTGACCGCTGAGCTTCAGGGTAATCATGGGCTCGCCCGCATAGTTCTTGCGTTATGGGGTCGAGCAATCTGCCGTGGGATATTAGTTGGTTACATGCAGATCGACTCAGGCTAATGAGGCTCTCTTATGCGACGGGAATGTCTGCACCGGGCCTTTAGTGGAGCAAATGCTTGCATCGTCAGGTGGCTAAGTTAACCCGGCATTAACAAAAAACGCCCTGCACAGTAGAAGGTGTGCAGGGCTTTTGAGATCAGCCTTGAAAGACTGGCTTCAATACTGATTGGGCTCCATTTCCAGGTCGACATGGAAACGTTCCGAAATGTCTTTCTGGATACGTTGCGCCAGATTGAGCAATTGCAGGCCGGTCGCGCTGCCGTAGTTGACCAGCACGAGCGCCTGTAACTTATGCACGCCGGCGTCGGCCTCACGGAAACCTTTCCACCCCGCCCGTTCGATCAACCAACCCGCCGCCAGTTTCATTTGCCCGTCGGGTTGCGCATAAGCCACCAGATCCGGGTATTCACCCTTCAGCTGCGCGACCAGCGCCGCTGGCACCAACGGGTTTTTGAAGAAGCTACCGGCGTTGCCCAGCACGGCGGGGTCCGGGAGCTTTTCATTACGGATGCTGCAAATCGCCTGGCTGACATCCGTGGCCGTCGGTTGCTCGATGCCTTGCTCGGTCAAGCGCTGACGCACCGGGCCGTATTCCAGATGCAGGTGCGCAGCGCGATCGAGGGTGAAACGCACCCGCAGGATCAACCAGCGCCCCGGCTCCTGCTTGAACAGGCTGTCGCGGTAAGCGAAGTTGCATTCAGCTAATGTGAAGTCCCGCAGTCCGCCGGTCTGGCGATCCAGAGCGGTCAGGCCAGCGAACACGTCCTTGATCTCGACCCCGTACGCGCCGATGTTCTGCATCGGCGCCGCACCGACGGTGCCGGGGATCAGGCTGAGGTTTTCCAGGCCCGACAAACCCTGCGCCAGGGTGTGCTGCACGAACGGATGCCAAGGCTCGCCGGCCTCGGCTTCAATCACGACTTTGCTGCCGTCATCACTGAGGATGCGAATCCCGCGTGTGGCCATGCGCAGCACCAGCGATTGAATATCGGCGGTCAGCAGCAAGTTGCTGCCGCCACCAATCACCAGCAGTGACACATCATGTGCCGACGCGTAGGCCAAGGCCTCACGCACGTCGGCATCGCTGTGGGCCTCGGCGAACAGGCGAGCCTGAACGTCGACACCAAAACTGTTGAACGGCTTGAGTGAAACCTGCGATTGAACCTGCAAACTCATAACCGTCCCTTCAATTCGATCACCAGCAAATCACTGGCGCGCTCGATCAGGTCCAGCACTTGTTCGAAACCCTGGTCGCCGTCGTAGTACGGGTCTGGCACTTCATCGAGTTCTGACTGGAAGCGACGCAGGAACAGATCCAGCTCAGCTTTGCCCTTGGCCGGTTGCAAGGCCTTGAGGTGGCGCAGGTTGCTGTTGTCCATCGCGAGGATCAGGTCGTAGGTGGCGAAATCGGCGCGGGTGACTTGCTGGGCGCGCTGGGCGGACAGGTCGTAACCGCGCAGTTTGGCCGCGGCCTGGCTGCGTTTATCCGGCGCCTTGCCGACGTGCCAGTCACCGGTGCCGGCGGAGGCGACTTCAATGTGCTCCGCCAGCCCCGCTTCGCGCAGTTTGTGCCGCAGCACGCCTTCGGCCGTTGGAGAACGGCAGATGTTGCCCAGGCACACGAACAGAACGCGCATCAGGCCTCCAGCAGGCGACGAACGCGCTCAAGGTCTTCAACGGTATCCACACCAGCAGGCGGCGCGATGAGCGCGTCGGCGACGTGAATCCGCACGCCATGCAACAGGGCACGCAGTTGTTCCAGGGATTCGGTGTCTTCCAGCCAGCAGGGGCCCCAGCTGACGAAGTCATGCAGGAAACCGGCGCGGTAGGCATAAATGCCGATATGGCGACGATACGGCACGCCTTCGGGCAATTGCTCACGGCTTTTGGCGAACGCATCCCGGGCCCACGGCAACGGCGCGCGACTGAACGTCAATGCCATGCCATTGAGGTCGCTGACGACCTTGACCACGTTAGGGTTGAACAGGGTTTCCACGTCTTCGATCGGCTCGGCCAGGGTGGCCATGCGCGCTTCGGTGTGGGCAGCAAGGTTGGCCGCGACCTGATCAATCACACTCGGCGGTATCAGCGGTTCGTCACCCTGGACGTTGACCACAATGGCATCGGGCGCCAAGCCGAGTTTCGCTGCCACTTCGGCCAGGCGGTCAGTGCCGGAATTGTGGTCTTCGCGGGTCAGCACGACTTCAGCGCCAAACGCGTTGCATGCCTCGATAATGCGCGCATCGTCAGTGGCAACCACCACGCGCTGTGCGCTGCTTTTGCTGGCCTGTTCCCAAACATGCTGAATCATCGGCTTGCCGGCGATCAACAGTAGCGGCTTGCCCGGCAAACGGGTGGAGGCGTAACGCGATGGAATTACAACGGTAAAGGCTGTGGTCATTTATCCAGACGCTCGTCGGTGGTCAGGGTGCGCGCTTCGGTTTCGAGCATCACCGGGATGCCATCGCGGATCGGGTACGCGAGGCCTGCGCCCTTGCTGATCAGCTCGGTCTTGTCGGCGCTGAGCTTGAGTGGGCCTTTGCAGACCGGGCAAGCGAGGATGTCGAGCAATTTGGTGTCCATGAGCATTCCCTGGGTAAAAACGGAGTTAAGGCAGAAGACGATCCGGCAACAGGCGCATCAGCTGCGTATCGAACCAGGCCACGAAGGCCGGCGATGGCACAGCATCGACCGCCAGGTACCACCAATCGGCGGCAGCGAAGGCACGGCACTTCACCGCGTCCTTTTCAGTCATCACCAACGGCAATGACGGTGTGAAATTCAAGGCTTGCACGCTGTATTCGGCGTGGTCGGCAAACGCATGCGGAACTGGCTGCCAGTGTAGCGTTTCGAGGGTTGTGAAGAAACGCTGCGGATTACCGATCCCGGCCACGGCGTGCAGCGCCTGGCCTGCGGAAAAGTGGTCAAGGGGACGCCGTTCACCGCTTTGCAAGTTGATCAGGGCGGTGGGTTGCAGCTGGAAGGCAAATCCGCCATCGCGATCATCCGCAGCGCCGTTGTAGAGCACCGCATCGACGCTTTGCAGGCGCTCGACCGGCTCGCGCAACGGTCCGGCAGGCAAGCAACGCTGGTTGCCCAGGCCTCGGGCGGCATCGATCAGTACCAGTTCCAGATCGCGTGCCATGCGGTAATGCTGCATGCCATCGTCAGAAAGAATCAGGTCCAGCGGCTCGCTCGCCAGCAGTGCCCTGACCGCGCTGCTGCGGTCCGGGTCGATCATTAACGGCACGCCGGTGCGCTGCACGATCAACAGCGGTTCGTCGCCCGCCATATCCGCGCTTTGATCCGCTTCAACGCGCCACGGCAGTTGCGGCGGTTTGGCGCCGTAACCGCGACTCACCACGCCCACCCGCAAACCGCTGCGCTGGCAATGCTGGATCATCCACAGAATCAGCGGCGTCTTGCCGGTGCCACCCACCGTGATATTGCCGACCACGACCAGCGGCACGGGCGGCTGATAGATCTCGCCCTCACCGGCCAGAAATCGCTTGCGCTTGTTCATGACCACGCGCCGATACAACCACTCCAGTGGCTGCAACAGCTTCAGGGCCGGATGACCTTCGTACCATGCGGCGAGCAAGCGATCAGACATGGCCATCAGGGCGCGGGCGGCGCCGCCTCGACAGTGGTCATGCGCAAGTGGCTGAAACCGAGCTTGCCGGCGGCGTCCATGGCGGTGATGACGGACTGATGTTGAGTCTTGCCGTCAGCGCTGATGGACAGCGGCAGGTTCGTGTCGCCGTTGGATTCTTTTTGCAGCGCGTCCATCACTGTCGCCAGGTCGCTCTTGGGCAGTACCCGATTGTTCAGCGAGAACACACCTTCGGCGTTGATGCCGATGTCCAGTTGCTTGACCTGTTGATCTTCAGCCGGAGAGCCGCTGACCGCTTCCGGCAAGTCGACACGCAGCTGGGTTTCACGGGTAAACGTGGTGGTCACAACGAAAAACAGCAGCAGGACAAACACCACGTCGATCAGCGACACGAGATTGATGTCCACGTTCTCCCGTTGCTTGCGGCGGAATTTCACGCTTTTTTGCCCTCGGACAGGTCCACGTCACGGTCACCCTGCACTACCTCGACCAGTTTGATCGCTTCCTGCTCCATCCCCACCACCAGTTCATCGATGCGCCGCTGCAGGAACCGGTGAAAGAATACCGCCGGTATACCGACGATCAGGCCCGAAGCCGTGGTGATCAAGGCTTTGGAAATACCGCCGGCCAGCACTGCGGCGTTGGTGGTCATGCCCGTGCCCATGAACGAACTGAAGATATCGATCATGCCCAGCACCGTCCCCAGCAATCCGAGCAATGGGGCCATGGCGGCGATGGTGCCCAGGGCGTTGATGTAGCGCTCCAGTTCATGGATGACCCGGGCGGCGGCCTCTTCAATGCACTCTTTCATGATTTCGCGGCCATGTTTGGAGTTGGCCAGGCCTGCCGCGAGGATCTCGCCCAACGGTGAGTTGGCGCGCAGTTCCTTGAGTTTTTCTTTATTGAGTTGCTTGTCCTTGATCCACACCCAGACCTGCCCGAGCAGATGCTCCGGGGTCACGCGGCTGGCTCGAAGGGTCCAGAGACGCTCGGCGACGATCGCCATGGCCGCGATGGAACTCAGAATGATCGGCAGCATCATCCAGCCGCCGGATTTGACCAATTCCCACACAGTGACAATCCCCTCGAAAAAGTGCGCCACTCTAACATAGGGGGTGGGCGCACCGAAGACCGTGATGTCGCATCCGGTCGGGCTTTAGTAACTCTCGGCTATTTATTGATGGACGGTGGATCGCGCCAGAAACGCCGATCCAGACGCATCGTCCATGGTGGCTTGAAACGCCCCAATTGCAGAAGAATGGCACCTTGCTCGGCACTGTCGTAAATCGCCATGCCGCGTTTCTGATAGCGCGCCACGACCGTGGGGTGCGGATGGCCAAAAGAATTACCCTGCCCACGGGAAATCAACACTGACTTGGGTTGCAACACGCTCAACAGGGCCATTGACGAGGAACTGCGGCTGCCGTGATGCGGTGACTGCAACCAATCGGTGGCCACCGCCAGAGGACTCTCAAGCAAGGCCCGTTCGGCAGCGATGTCGATATCGCCGGTCAGCAACAGACGCTCGCCGCTGGCCTCTATTTGCAAGACGCAGGACTTCTGATTGCTGTCATGGGCTGACGTCCATTGCCACAGTTCGAAATTCACACCGTCCCAGTTCCATTGCCGGCCACTTTCACACCCTTGGGCTTGCAGTTCGACAGGTAAACCCTCGGGATCGCCACTGAGTACCCGCTGGACAGGCAAGCCATTGGCCACTGCTCGCGCACCGCCGGCGTGATCGGCATCGGCGTGGCTGATCAGCATCAGGTCGAGTTCCTTCACCCCGAGTTTGCGCAACGAAGGCAGCACCACCCGTTCACCGAGGTCGAGGTCGCCGAAACGCGGTCCGGCGTCATACAACAGCGTGTGATGGCGGGTACGCACGAGGATAGCCAACCCTTGACCGACGTCCAGTTGCCAGACATCGGCCATGCCTTCAGGCAACAACGGCCGAGGCGGAAAAACCAGCAACAGCAACAACGGCCACCCCAATGGGCGCAATGGCACACCGCGCGGCAGCAAGAGTAGAAAGGCCCCCATAGTACCGAGTCCCCAACACCACAACGGCACCGCCTCCGGCACCCAGGCGGGCAATTGCCCGGCCATCAATGCCAACACCTTGAACAGCCCATCGATCAAACCGCCCGCCAGCCACAGCAACCCTTCACCCGCATAAGGGATGAGCAACAACAATGTCCCGAGCAAGGCAGGTGGCAACACCACCAGACTGATCCAGGGCACCGCCAGCAAATTGGCCACCGGCCCGCTGAGGCTGATTGGCAGGCCGAGCACCAGCAGCAACGGGCACAGACCGATTGCGATCAACCATTGAGCCCGGGTCCAGGTTTGCCACCATCGCCAAGGCCCCAACCGCCCGCCAAAAGTGAAGATCAACACCGCCACGGCGGCGAAGGACAACCAGAAGCCCGGTTGCAGACTGGCCAACGGATCCAGCAGCAAAACGCCATTCAGCGCCAGTAGCAGCGGCCACCAGGCCCCAAGATGACGAAAGCGCAGCCGCCACAACAGCACCAGACCGATCATCACGCAAGCGCGTTGGACCGGAACATCGAAGCCGGCCAACAGCCCATAAGCCAGCGCTGCCAAGAACGCCAGCCCACAGGCCCAGGGCAGCCAGGGCAAACGTCCTGGCCACAGGCCAAAACGTGCCAGCCCGGCGATCAGCAGATAGACCAACCCTGCCAACAATCCGATGTGCTGCCCGGAAATCACCAGCAGATGCACGGTGCCGGTGTCTTGCAGCACTTGCCACTCCTCACGACTCAGCCCGGCGCCATCTCCGAGTACCAGCGCCGTCAACGCTGCGGTTCGGCCCTGGGCATCGACCGCTTGTAAACGCTGGCGGATGCCGTCGCGCCAGGCCCCTCGGGCTTCGTTGAGTCGCTCACCCGCCTTGACCGTGCCGGTTGCGCCGATGTGTTGCGCCAGCAACCAGGCGTCGTAATCGAAGGCATGCGGATTGAGCAAACCGGAGGGTCGCTTCAATTTGACCGCCAATCGCCAGCGTTCGCCACTGTTGACGGACGGTCCGTCGTACCAGGCCAGTCGCAGTTGCTTGGGCAGCTTCGTTCGGCGTGATTGGCTGTCCGCCAGCTCGAATCGCACCACGCCGTCGGCATTCTGCGGCAACCCCGTCACCCGCCCTTCTATCCAGCGGGTTTCGCCATCAAGCTTCAGTGGCAGGCGATCATCCAGCGCCCACTGCGCATTCGCGCACGCCCAGCTAAAGCCGAACAGGAAGAACGCCAACGAATACGTCCGAAACGGCAACAACATCAAACCCACTGGCGGCAGTAACATCCATAACCCGACCGGCGGTAAAACCGGCAAAAAACGCAGGGCCAACAGACCCAATGCCAGCGCCAACATCCCTGTGCGCATACACTCATCCTGGAGAGTTCCCATCTAGGCTTAGCCGGCTAATCGCACAGACGCCGTTAATAATTGTCACAAAGTCTGAATGGGTGGTTCGCAGAATCCAGACATACTTGCCGCCTTAACCGACCGAGAAGCCTTATGCCCCGGCGCTTGTTCAAACGCTACATGCCAGACCCGACCAGCATCAAGGAACACAAATCCTTACGCTTTCTCGGCACCTTGCTGCATGACCCCAACCTCTGGCATCTCAACCGCCACTCTGTGGCCCGGGCGATGGCAGTCGGCCTGTTCGCGGCGTTTTTGCCCATCCCGATGCAAATGCTGCTGGCCGCCGTGCTTGCCATCATGGTGCGGGGCAACATGCCGATTGCGGTGAGTCTGGTCTGGTTGACCAACCCGATTACCATGCCTGCCGTATTTTTCTGCACGTACCAGACCGGTGCCTGGCTGTTGGATGTGCCCACCCGACAGTTGCCAGACTCATTGTCCTGGGAATGGGTCAGCGGCGAGTTGTCTACGTTATGGCAGCCGTTTTTGCTGGGTTCGATCGTCACCGGAGTGGTGCTGGGTGCCCTCGCCTATTTCCTGACCATGATGTATTGGCGCTGGTGGGTGGCGCGGCAGTGGAAGAGGCGCAAGAAAAACCGGATGTAGGAATGCAATACGGCCTCCAGTATGGAGGCCGTTTTTATTGCGGTGATTGTGATGACGCCATCGCGAGCAGGCTCGCTCCCACAGGGTCGAGTGCTGAACACAGATTTTGTGCTCGCTGAAGATCGCATGTGGAAGCGAGCCTGCTCGCGATTTCAGGCAATTCTGTATCCCTTAAGTACGCATCCCGCGACCGCTAACCAGCAACCGTGCGCAACTGATGTACAACACGATGGTCGCTACCAGCATGAAGGTGATCGCGATGCTGATCTTGATGTCCGAAACGCCGAGGATGCCGTAACGGAAAGCGTTCACCATGTGCAGCACCGGGTTCGCCAGGGACACGGTCTGCCAGAACGGCGGCAACAGGGAAATCGAGTAAAACACCCCGCCCAGGTAGGTCAACGGTGTCAGCACGAACGTCGGGATGATCGAGATGTCATCGAAGTTGCGGGCAAACACGGCGTTGATGAAGCCCAGCAGCGAGAAGATCGTCGCCGTCAGCACCACCACCAGAATGGTCACGCCCAGGTGATGCACCTGCAAATGCGTGAAGAACAGCGACAGCAACGTCACGATGATCCCGACCATCAGTCCGCGCAGCACGCCGCCCAGGGTGTAGCCGATCAGAATCGTATGCGGCGAGACCGGCGACACCATCAATTCCTCGATGGAACGCTGGAACTTGCTGCCGAAGAAACTCGACACCACGTTACCGTAGGAGTTGGTGATCACCGACATCATGATCAGCCCCGGAACGATGTACTCCATGTAAGTGAAGCCACCCATGTCACCGATCTGGCGACCGATCAGATTGCCGAAGATCACGAAGTACAAAACCATGGTGATGGCCGGCGGCAGCAGCGTCTGCGGCCAGATCCGGGTAAAGCGCCGGACCTCGCGGTAAACGATGGTATTGAGGGCGACGAGGTTGGGTTGCAGCTCGGAACTCATACCGCCACCTTCGACAGATTTTTCTCCACCAGAGACACGAACAACTCCTCGAGGCGATTGGTTTTGTTACGCAGGCTCAGGACTTCGATGTTCTGCTGCGCCAACTGAGTAAACAGCGCGGTGATGCCCATGGCTTTGTCGACCTGGACTTCCACGGTGTGGCTGTCGATCAGCCTGGTCGGGTAGCCGAGCAACTGCGGCGCACTGGTCAACGTGTTTTTGGTATCGAGCAGGAACGTTTCCACATGCAGTTGGCTGAGCAACTGTTTCATGCTGGTGTTCTCGACGATCGTGCCGTGGTCGATGATGCCGATATTGCGGCACAACTGCTCAGCCTCTTCCAGATAGTGCGTGGTGAGGATGATGGTGATGCCTTTCTGGTTCAGCTCGGTGAGGAAGGTCCACATCGAGCGACGCAGTTCGATGTCCACACCTGCCGTCGGTTCGTCGAGGATCAGCAGGCGCGGCTCATGAACCAGCGCACGAGCGATCATCAGGCGACGCTTCATACCGCCAGACAGCGAGCGTGAAGGCGTGTCACGTTTGTCCCACAGCCCCAACTGGGTCAGGTATTGCTCGGCGCGTTCCTTGGCGATTTTCGCCGGAATGCCGTAGTAACCGGCCTGGGTTACGACGATATCGAAGGTCTTTTCGAACTGGTTGAAGTTGAATTCCTGGGGTACCACGCCGATTGAGCGTTTGAGTTGCGCAGGGTTCTTGTCCAGGTCGTGACCGAAGATATTCACCGTTCCGCTGGTCTTGTTCACCAGGGTCGAGAGAATACCGATGGTCGTGGATTTGCCGGCGCCGTTAGGGCCGAGCAAGGCGAAGAAGTCTCCTTCGGCGACGTCCAGATCGATACCACTCAGGGCCTGGAAACCGTTGCCGTAGGTTTTGGTTAGCTGCCGGATGGACAGAGCGGAACTCATATCGGATTACGCACCAATAAGGAAGAAAGGAAAAAAGACGGCCGGCGGCGACAGGTACAACCGCGGCGCGTGAGCGCAATGGTGCTTGTCGCCGCCACACAAGTACAGTCAAGTGTGTCGATAGTGAGTATTAAGTCAACGCAGTCATAACGGCTTTTTGATACGCCGGACGCTGTTTCAACCGGGCGTACCAGGCTTCAAGGTGCGGCTGTGATACGCGCTCGATCGGCATCTCGAACCAGGCATAAATAAAACTGCCGAGCGGGATGTCGCCCATGCCGATTTCGTCGCCGGACAGGTACGGTTTGGCGGCCAATGCCTCATCGGCCATCGACAGCAGATCTTCGCACTCCTTGATAGCGGCGTTGATAGCCGACCAATCCTGCTTGTCTGCCGGGGTGCGCAACACGCCCCAAAATACGGTGCGGAATGGGCCGGCTAAACTTGAAGTCGTCCAGTCCATCCACTTGTCGGCCGTGGCGCGAGCTTTTATATCCGCCGGATACCAGGCGCTGCCGTTGGCATGAAGGGCCATCAGGTAACGCACGATGGCATTGGATTCCCACAGCACAAAACCGTCATCTTCAATCACCGGCACGCGGCCATTGGGGTTCATCGCCCGATACTGCGGCGTATCGACGACACCAAAGGCGCCGCCCGCATCGATGGCCTCGTAGGTCAACCCCAGCTCTTCGGCGGCCCACAACGGTTTTCTGACATTCGACGAGTTTTTCCGACCCCAGATTTTCAGCATGACCGACTCTTTTTCGACAAGTGGGCTGGCAGCATACGCCGGATCAGGTGCGACTCAAATCGCTCTGCATATCCCCCAACAACTCGGGCAGTTGCTCGCTGAACAGGTGCGGATAGCACTTTTCCAGGTGTTCGAAAAAGAACGCTTCCGGCACATCGGTGAACGGGCCGTGGTCGACCAGGTATTCCATCAACTGCGCGCCATCGCGATTGAACGGATGAAACACACTGTCATTGATCCCGTCGAATTCCAGCGGCGCGACATTGAACAGTTCACAGAGTTTTTGGTTGAACGCCGGTGTCGCCTTCACCCAACGGCCATTCAGATACAGCTCCGTATAGCCGTGCATCGCGAACACATCGCTTTTGAGCAATTCGAGCAAACGCGGGGTCGACAGGTGATTGCGCACGTCGGCCAGACCGATCCGCGCCGGGATCCCGCAATGTCGCGCAGCGCCGGCCAGCAACGTGGCTTTGGGCACGCAATAGCTTTCCCCGGTTGCCAGCGCATAACTGCCGCGCAGGGTCTCTGGATCGCGGCTGAACGTGTAGGGGTTGTAGCGCACGGCCTCGCGCACTGCGTAATACAGGTGGATCGCCTGTTCGACCGGATCTCGACGGCTGCAGCGATGTTGTTCGGCGAACTCCACCACCGAGGGATGGTCACTATCGATGAAGCGGCCGGGACTCAAGTACTCGTGCATGAGAATAATCTCCTGGGGAAGCCCCGAGTCTAACGACAGGTTCAGCACAGAGATAACGACGTTTCGGCCAAACTTGGGCGCATCGCCGCGTAGGAAACGAACGATTTCCCGAGCGTGTTGCCAACCGGGCCTACAAATTTCATCCAAGGTTTCCCACGATTTCAATCACATCGCTCTGACCACCCTGTTTGGCGGATGCCGTCTAAGCTCTGAAGGTTGGTTTTACCCTGGTTCACGGAGGATTAAATATGCTGCTGTTGTGGATACTGGTTCTGGTTGTCGGGATTGCCTGGTTAGCCCATCGTCGCATCGCTCCCCTTCCCGCTCTTTGCATCGTTGCCGTTTACGTGGTGGCAATGGGCGCTTTCGGCCGCGCGCCCGGTTGGCTGCTGCTGATCTTCTGGGTGTTGATCGCATCCGTTGCGGCGCCATTGTTGCTGCCCGACCTGCGTCGCAAGTTCTTCAGCGCGCCGCTGTTCAACTGGTTCCAGAAAACCCTGCCGCCGATGTCGCAAACCGAACGCGACGCCATTGATGCCGGCACCGTGTGGTGGGACGGCGAACTGTTCAGCGGCCGCCCCGACTGGGACAAATTGCTGTCCTATCCAAAAGCCCAACTGAGCGAAGAGGAACAGGCCTTCATCGACGGCCCGACCGAAGAGCTCTGCGCCATGGTCACCGACTGGCAAATCGGGCAAGACATGGACCTGCCCGCCGAAGCCTGGACGCACATCAAGGAGAACGGCTTCTTCGCGCTGATCATTCCCAAAGAATTTGGCGGCAAAGGTTTCTCTGCCTATGCGCACTCACAAGTTGCCATGAAACTGGCGACCCGTAGCGGCGACCTCGCCTCCACCGTGATGGTCCCCAATTCCCTCGGTCCGGCGGAGCTGCTGCTGCATTACGGCACCGACGAACAACGCAACCATTACCTGCCTCGACTGGCGCGCGGCGACGACATTCCCTGCTTCGCGTTGACCGGCCCGCTGGCCGGTTCCGACGCCGGGGCAATGCCCGACACCGGGGTCATCTGCAAAGGTGAATGGGAAGGCAAGGAAACCCTCGGCCTGCGCCTGAACTGGGAAAAGCGTTACATCACCCTCGGCCCGGTAGCCACCCTGCTCGGCCTCGCCTTCAAGGCCTATGACCCGGATCATTTGCTGGGCGACGAAGAAGACCTGGGCATCAGCCTGGCCCTGATCCCAACGGACACCGCAGGCGTGGAAATCGGTCGTCGCCACTTGCCGCTGGGTGCCGCGTTCATGAACGGCCCCAACTCCGGCAAGGATGTGTTCGTGCCGCTCGACTTCCTCATCGGCGGCCAGGAAATGCTCGGCAAAGGCTGGATGATGCTGATGAATTGCCTGTCGGTCGGGCGTTCCATTTCGTTGCCGGCAGTCGGCACCGGCGCGGCCAAGTTCACCAGCCTGGTGACCGGTCAGTACGCGCAGGTTCGCGAACAGTTCAACGTCCCACTGTCAGCGTTCGAAGGCATTCAGGAAGCCATGGCGCGCATCGGCGGCAACGCCTGGATGATGGACGCGGCGCGCATGTTGACCGCCAACGCAGTGGATCTGGGCGAGAAACCCTCGGTGCTGTCGGCGATTCTCAAGTACCACCTCACCGAACGCGGCCGCGAGTGCATCAGCCATGCGATGGATGTTCACGGCGGTAAAGCCATCATCATGGGGCCGAACAACTACCTCGGCCGCAGCTGGAATGGCGCGCCGATTTTCATCACCGTGGAAGGCGCGAACATTCTTTCGCGCAACCTGATGATCTTCGGCCAGGGGGCGATTCGCTGCCATCCGTTCGTGCTCAAGGAAATGGCCCTCGCTGGCCGCGAAGACAAGGACCAGGCGCTCACCGAGTTCGATGGTCTGTTGCTCAAGCACATCGGTTTTGCCGTGAGCAACGCCGCCAGCACGCTGGTGCTGAACCTGGGTTTCGGACACTTCGAACACACGCCGGGCAACAAGCTCAGTCAGGGTTACTTCCGGGCGCTCAACCGCCAGGCCGCGGCGTTCGCCCTGCTGGCAGACCTGAGCATGATGCTGCTGGGCGGAGAACTGAAACGTCGCGAACGCCTGTCGGCACGCCTGGGGGATGTGCTCAGCAACCTGTACCTCGCCTCTGCCGCCCTCAAGCGTTACCACGATCTCGATTCACCGGAGCACATGGCGCCGCTGTTTACCTGGGCCATGGAGGAAAGTCTTGGCCAGTCGGAACGTGCGCTGGATGAATTGCTGACCAACTTCCCGAACAAGGTGCTGGGTTGCCTGTTGCGGGTGATCGTGTTCCCGTTCGGCCGTCGACACAAAGGGCCATCGGACAAACTAGGCGCCGAAGTGGCTGCCGTGATTGGCCGCGCCAAGGGCGACCCGACACTCGAAGAGTTGCTGGGCGGTTGCTATCGACCGCAATCGGCCGATGACGCCGTCGGGGCTTTGCAACACGCCTGCAATTTGCTCAATGCAGCGCAACCCCTGCAGAAAAAACTGCACATGGCGATCAAAAGTGGCCAGCTCAAACCGGCTGCCGGGGAGCACGTCATCGATGCAGCGCTGGAGGCAGGCGTATTGCAGGCAGTGGAAGCGCAGACCCTGCGTACCGCCGAAGCGGCGCGGCGCAAGGTAATTGATGTCGATGATTTCGATAAAGAAGAGTTGGCGCTGGCGCAAGGAAAGGTCCGCTGATCCAGCCATACATGTACGCCAATGCAAAATGGGCGCAGGCGCTTTATACTCCCGCGCCCGTTTTGCTCTTGAGGACTTATCTCGTGTCCAACGTCGTTGCCGACCATCTTGTCTTGCTTGACCACTTGCGCAGCATCCTGGTCGCCGTGGGTGAGGCCGAACAGGTTCCCGAAGAAAGCCATGCCTTATTCCTGGAGCGCTTCGACGAACTGCGTGCGTTGCTGCCGGTCGATCCAATCGAAAGCCAATACCTGGGCCAGGACATTCTCTGCCAGGTGATCACCCGCTACCCGCAAATTGCCCATCTGGTCCCGCGCGACCTGCTGTGGTACTTCGCCGGTGACTGCCTGCATTACATGCCCGATGATGAAATCGATCTGTATCAGGCGCTGGAAGAACGTCGCTTCGAAGCTGAACAGAACGACGAACCGTTTGACTGGAACCAGGAAAAACAACTGCTGGCGATGTCGAACGACGACGCCAAGCACTGATCCCCGATCAGTTATACAAAAGGCCCGCATGGTTGAACATGCGGGCCTTTTTTGTGGCGGGGTGATGTAGTGTCTGTAAGGACGCCATCGCGGGCAAGCCCGCTCCCACAGGTGGCCACGTTCCAATTCAGGAGCGGGCTTGCCCGCGAAGAGCCCCTTCAAAGCAACCCATCACTCTCAGGCAACTCATATTCCGCCGCGACCTTGCCCGACTTACCCGGTTTGCTCAAGGTCGGCTCCTTCTCCAGACACTCAACCAGATAGTCGATAAACACCCGCAATTTCGGCGGCAGATAACGCGTCGGCGAATGCAGCAACCAGGCGCCGCCGTGGTACGACGCCAGAAAAGTCCAGTCCGGTAACACCTGCACGATCAACCCCTGCTCCAGCGCATAACGCGCCGTGAAATACGGCAGACTGCCAATGCCGATGTGCTGCAATACCGCGCCCAATCGCACACCGGTGTGATTGGCGGCATACCGGCCACGCACGCCGACCGTGACCGCTTTGGTGCCTTTCTTGAACTTCCAGCGCGCATCGCTCGGAGTTTCGCCGAGGTAGATACAACTATGGTTGAGCAAGTCATGGGGATGGGTCGGGGTGCCATGTTCTGCCAGGTATTGCGGCGTGGCACAGAGCAAATGGTCGATGGTCAATAACTGCCGCCCAACCAGACCCGCAGGTGGTCGATCGGTAATACGGATGGCGAGATCAACGTTGTCGTCGATCAGATCCACCTGCCGATCCTCAAGCAACAACTCCACATCGACTTTGGGATAACGCCGCAGAAACTCCGGCATATGCGGGTGAATGACAAAACGACCCACAGCCTTGGGCACGCTGACCCTCACCAACCCTTCAGCTTCATGGGTGAACTGCCCGCTGATTTCCATCACCGATTTGGCGGCGCTGACCATTTCCTGGCAGCGCTTGAATACCTCTTCGCCCCCATCGCTCAAGCGCAATTTACGCGTGGTTCGTTGCAGCAGACGCGTGGCTAGCGCCTTCTCCAGACGCGAAATGCTACGACTGACCGCCGAAGGAGAAGTGCCCAGTTGACGGGCCGCTTCAGAAAAGCTGCCGGTCTCGACCACCTTGACGAAAATCGCCATTTCACCGAGCAGCGGTAGCGGAAGATTTATGCTCACAGCGCAACAGTCCTTTGATGATTGAACGGATTATCACGCAATTCCACGCTTCATATAATAAAAATAGAAACTTTAATAAGGGCATGGAATATGACGCTTCGCCTCTTTTTCCATAGTGATGACCTGAAGGCTAATGTGGAAGTCCTGGATTGCACGCCCTACGAGAACGAATTTGCTGTTGTACTGCGCGCCACGCTGTTTCACCCCCAAGGTGGCGGACAGCCCTTTGATACGGGCTGGATCGGCGATAGCCAGGTACTGCGGGTCACCCAGGACCCTGACCGGATCATTCATTTTGTCGACCAACCGGTAACACCCGGCATGACCCTGATTCGGGTGGACGGGGAGCGTCGTCAGTTCAATACACGCATGCATTCAGCCGGGCATCTGATCGGCCACTTCGTCCAGGCCAAGGGCTGGATGCCGATCAAGGCGCATCACTGGCCGGGCGAAGGCCGCGTGCAGTTCAAGGCGCTGGAATGCGCACAGGACGTCGATGCCCAAACCATTCAACTCGGCCTCGAACAGTGGGTTACCCAGGATTATCCGCGTCTGACGTCGTTGCGCGAAGGCGCCCGGGAAATCGGTTTCGGTGAGCTGCCCGCCTACGGCTGCGGCGGCACCCATGTACGTAGCCTGAAGGAGCTTGGCACGGTCACGATCGCGTCCCTTTCATTGAAGAAGGGAACGCTGTCAGTCCACTACACCGTGGATTGAGTATTTGGGCGATGGCGGCACCGTCATCGCTTGACGCCGGGGGAGTCTGCGCTCGCGGGTTCTGTTGCCTATCTGATAGATGGACCTAAGACATGATGCTTGACGTCGAGCGTCTCGATGAGACGTGCATAAAAAAACTGGTCAATGAAGAAGTCCTCGCCATCCGCGTCAAGGGCTTGCTGCCCCCGCCGCTGGCAATTCAGATTGGCGACAAGATCCTCGCCCCGGGCTTCGAAGGCTATATCAATGCGCCGAGCATTGGCCGCATCGGCATGGCGTTTTATGAAGCGGAAAACCAGCCGCTACTGATCGAGGACTACTTCGAAAGCGCCACACGCAACATTGCGGAGTTGCGTAACCGTTGCGCGCCCTATTCGTCCCCGGTCGACACCCTGCGCTGCATGCTCGATGAATCCTGGCCGGCGGGTGCGCACCTGGAAAACCTCTACGGCCGCAAGATGTACGTCGGGCTGTCGCGGGTGGTGAAACCGGGGGTGTGCTTCCTCGCCCACCACGACATTTTCGCCAAGGACGCCCCGGACAGTTACCAGGCCAGAAGCCTGGAAGCGCAGTTCGCCTGCAACGTTTACCTGAACATGCCGACCGAGGGCGGTGCGCTGCAGATGTGGGACGACGACATTTCGCCGGATCAGTTCAACGATATGCGCGGCGACAGTTACGGCATCGACCCCGCCCTGCTAGGCCCTCCGACCCTGGAGATTCGCCCTGAGCCAGGCGATTTCATCATGTTCAATTCGCGCCGCATGCACTCGGTGACTCCGGGCGTGGCGGATCCGCGACTGAGCCTTTCGTTCTTTGTCGGCTACCGCGGCAATGCTTCCCCCCTTACCTTTTGGAGTTGAGATGCTTTCGAATTACCTGGGCGAATTTCTGGCGCTGGCGACTATTCACTTTCTGGCCGTGGTCGCACCCGGGCCGGATTTCGCCGTGACTATTCGTCAGAGCGTGCGTTTCGGCCGATTGGTGGGCATCTGTACGGCGTTGGGTATCGGCGCGGGGATTTCCGTGCACGTGCTGTACACCCTGCTCGGGGTCGGCGCGCTGATGCATACGACGCCTTGGCTGTTGACGGTGGCCAAGGTCGCGGGCGGCGCCTACATTTTGTACCTTGGTGTCAGCCTGTTGCGCAGCAAACCCAAGTCTGCGCTTGAGGGCGATAAAGGCTCGGACGAGCCCGTCGCCGAACAAACGCTGTTGAAGGCATTTACCACCGGGTTTCTGACCAACGCGACCAACCCCAAGGCGACGCTGTTTTTCCTGGCGATTTTCACCACCATCATCAGCGCCACGACGCCTCTGAAAGTCCAGGCGCTGTATGGAATCTGGATGTGTTTTGTGAATGCGCTGTGGTTTGTGATCGTCGCGCTGTTCTTTTCCAGTGCCCGGGTGCGCTTACTGTTTATGCGCATGGGGCATTGGTTTGAACGGATGATGGGGGTGATTCTGATCCTGTTCGCCGGGCGCCTGATTCTGTCGATGTAAAACCTGCACCCACGCAAAAGGTCCGCCCAGTCTGACTGGTGGGCCTTTTTCATATCTGCGTCGCTTTTGCGTTTCTGTGCGACAGATCCTGCTTCAAGGTCTCCCCTTTTACTCCTTCGTGGTGTTAGGTTGGAAAAGTGTCTGACCAATCGATCAGACACTTCCCACAAATTGCCTGCAAAGGAATGCCTCCAACAATGGACTTTTCATTCAAGCATCTGGCCGCGTCGACCCTGATTCTGGCCAGCCTTTCGTCGTTTTCCGTCGCCGCTCACGCCAACATCACCCCGCAACAGAGCGCCACCCTTCTCAAGAGTTTCAGTGACGCCTCAGCCACGAATTTCAGGCAGTTCCTGGCGGGCGTGGCCAAAAGCGACTTGGCCAAAACCGCCAACCTCGGCCCGGCCATCAGTGCTTTCCAGGACAACAAGACGCTTACCCCTGAACAGCAGAACGAGATCCATCGTCTGCTGGGCCTCTATGCGCGAGTGAAATACGGCGCTGCGGCCACCGAGACCTTGCGTGAGCTGGTAGCAATCCCGACCTTCCAGGTTGAAGGCGTTGCTCAGCACGACAATCCCGAATTCATCAAGATCGCCGACAAGATCAAGGGCCTTGCCCAGTCCTTTAACCTGAACTTCCGCAACATCGACAACCGCGTCTATGAAATTTCCATCGAGGGCAGCGGCGATGAAGTGGTCGGCATTCACGCGCACGCCGACGTGGTGCCTGTGACGCCGGAGAATTGGGTCTTGAAAGACGGCACCCGACTTGATCCGTTCAAGGTCACCCTGATCGGTGACCGCATGTATGGTCGCGGCACCGAGGACGACAAGAACGGTATCGTGGTGGCGCTCTATGCCATGAAGGTCATCAAGGAAGAGAAGCTGCCGCTGGCGAGGAACTTCAAGCTGCTGGTCGACACCACCGAAGAAACCACCGGCGACGCTATCCCCTATTACTTCGAACACAACCCGACGCCCAACTACAACCTGGCACTGGATGGCGGCTACCCGGTGGTCATCGCCGAAAAAGGCTACGGCACCGTCATGGCCAGCTTTGCCCGACGCAATGGCGAAGGCAAAGGCGCGGAAATCACCTCAATGACCGGCGGCCTGGCCACCAACCAGATTCCGTCGGCTTCGGTCGCGACCCTGGTGAGTGACCAGCCTGCCGAATTGGCCGCCATTCTGCAAAAGGCCGGTAGCGAGTATGCCAAGCACAATGGTGGCGACTTCGAGGTGAGCGCCAAGGTCGTCGACAAAGAGGTCAAGCTCACGGTGACCGGCGTTTCCGCCCACTCCTCCGAGCCCGAGTCTGGCGTCAACCCGGTGTCGAGGATGCTGGACTTCATCAACAGCCTCGACGGAAAAGTCGCGCTCAAGCACAACCACATCACCGACGCTGCCCGCTACGCCGCCGATAACTGGGGGCTGGATTACCTGGGCGGCAAACTGGGTGTCGGTTTTGCCGATGACTTCATGGGGCCGCTGACCACTTCCCTGACCTTTGTCGGGATGGATGACAAAACCTTCAAGCTTGCGGTCAATCTGCGCGTGCCGAAGGGCAAGTCCCCGGAAGCACTCAAGGCCGAAATCGCCGAAAAAATTGGCGCTTGGAGCAAGAAGACCCACGTAGCGGCATCTTTCGAGTACTCGATCGCCGAGCCGATGTACCGCAACCCTGAAGGCGAATGGGTCAAGGCGCTGTTGGCCGTGGCCAGCGAAAACCTGGGCATGGAACACAAGTACGGCACCTCTGCCGGCGCCACCTCGGTGCATGAACTGCCCAATGGCGTGCAATTCGGCTTGGCCCGGCCCGAGGTGAAATACACCGGCCACACCGATAACGAGTTCAAGACAGTCGACCAGTTCCTGCTGGACTTGCAAATCGTGACCGAAATGATGGGGCGTATCGGGCAGTTGCCGAAGCTCTGATCGCTTGCCGGACCCGCCATGCGGCGGGTCCAAACAGAAAAGGACCCGAAGGTCCTTTTTTGTTGTGCCATAAAAATGCACAAACAAAAACGCCGCTCATTGCTGAGCGGCGTTTTTGTTAAATATGGAGCGGGAAACGAGACTCGAACTCGCGACCCCGACCTTGGCAAGGTCGTGCTCTACCAACTGAGCTATTCCCGCAAATGGCGTCCCCTAGGGGACTCGAACCCCTGTTACCGCCGTGAAAGGGCGGTGTCCTAGGCCACTAGACGAAGGGGACACGCTAACTGAAACACATGGTGTGTATTTCAGTGCCCAAATCCGCATCCGAAGATGTCGGTTCTGGTTTCACTCAACGCTGCCCGAAAGCAACGCTGCTTAAAAATGGAGCGGGAAACGAGACTCGAACTCGCGACCCCGACCTTGGCAAGGTCGTGCTCTACCAACTGAGCTATTCCCGCATTGGCGTCCCCTAGGGGACTCGAACCCCTGTTACCGCCGTGAAAGGGCGGTGTCCTAGGCCACTAGACGAAGGGGACACACGTACAACATTCACTCCCTACCGCGTTTCGCTGTGTGCTTTACGCTGTAAGTGGCGCGCATTCTATGGATGGATTGAGGGGTCGTCAACCCCCAGTTATAAATTTATTTAAATCAATGACTTCGCCCTGCTTTCAGACACGTTTCAGGCTTTTGCGCAGACAGACCTTTGACGCCTATTTTCCGACATCCATCAAGGCGCTATAGTCCATGCCGTCAAGATGATGGCAACCCGAAACCTATTCGCCACCATTTATCTAAGCAGAACAACGGCCGATACATAGATGGGCCATAGCTGATTCAAGTGGGTCGAGCGGCCTATGCGCCCCAATGCCAAGCCACTACTCTCGAACGCGAACCCTATAAGAGGTCTTACCGGTGACACCACTCATGATCACCCTGCTCGTCGTAGTCGGCATTGCACTATTGATCGCCATTGGCTACATGAACCATGTGGTGGAAAACAACAAGCTGGAAAAGGCCCGCACCAAGGTTGAGCTTAACGACCGCCTGCGCCGCTGCGGCGAAATCACTGAGACCTTTCCCGGTCAGTTGATGACACCGGCACTCAAGCTGTTGTTGACCCGCCTGGAACTCAACGTCTGCCTGCGCCTGCTCAACCTGGAAAAAACCAGCGCCAACCTCAAGACGCGGATTACCGAGCTGGAGGCCCTTGCTGCTCAGGGCGAATCGATCCCGGTCAACAACCCGCCGGCACCGATCCAGACCGAAGCCAAGGCCAAGGATGTACGCTTCCTGCTCGAAGCCCTGCATGGCCAAATCACCCGCGCCGCCCAGGACGGTTTCCTGCCGACCAACGAAGCCAAGCGCTGGATCCGCGAAGTCCGCCATATTCTGGTGCTGCTGCACATCGAGTTCTTCAACAACCTCGGCCAGCATTGCTTGCAACAGAACCAGCCGGGTCAGGCGCGTCTGGCGTTCGAACGCGGCGTGCAGTACCTGCGCAAACAACAGGAGCCACAAGTCTACGCCGAGCAGCTGGAGTACCTGGAGAAACTCCTGGTTCGCGCCAATGCGATGGTGATGGACAACATCGCTGCGGTTGAGGATGAGGCAAACCAGTTGAACGTAGGCCTCAAAGACGTCGAGGCCGATGCCGACTGGAAAAAGAAAGTGATCTACGACTGATCAGCGCAAATAGAAAAGCCACCTGCGAAGGTGGCTTTTTTTTTGGTTGGGTTTGATGGGGAGTACATTCGGGAAAGACTGGTCGGCTGTCAGGCCGCTGTCGCAGCGATGCGGCGACCCGACACGCCAGCTTCCACACTGACCGCGGGGCTTCTCAGAGCCGGAAGTGCCCCACCATTCCCTTCAACTCAACTCCCAGCTGAGCCAGTTCAATGCTCGATGCCGCGTTGCCCTGCATCGCCAGCGATGACTGATCCGCACTCGCGCGGATACTCGTGACGCTGCGATTAATCTCCTCAGCCACTGAACTCTGTTGCTCGGCTGCTGCGGCAATCTGCTGGTTCATCTGCTGAATCAACGATACCGCCGCCGCAATACTCCCCAACGCACTCTCGGTCTGCAACGCATCACTGACCGCCAGCTTCACCAGTTCGCCACTGTTCTGAATCTGCTTTACCGACGACTGAGCGGCCAAGCGCAAGGCACTGACCAGACGTTCGATTTCCTCGGTCGATTGCTGGGTACGCTTGGCCAGCGCCCGAACTTCATCAGCCACCACGGCAAAGCCCCTGCCCTGTTCGCCAGCCCGTGCGGCCTCGATCGCCGCATTGAGCGCCAACAGGTTGGTCTGCTCGGCGACACTTTTGATCACGCCGAGCACCGTACCGATGTTCTGGATCTCTGCACTCAAGCTTTCGATGCTGGAGCTGGCCGACGTCGCCGAATCCGCCAGCTGCTCGATGCGCACCATGCTCTGGCGCACCACTTGCTGACCACTTTCAACCTTGCCATCCGCCGTCTGCGCAGCCTGGGCGGCCTCCTCGGCGTTACGCGCCACGTCGTGTACCGTCGCGGTCATCTGGTTCATCGCCGTGGCGACCTGCTCGGTTTCTTCTTTCTGGCTGCTGACTTCCAGGTTGGTCTGCTCGGTCACCGCCGACAGCGAATGCGCAGAATTCGCCAATTGCTCGATACCGGCCTGCAAGCCACTGACGATACTGCTGAGCCCGGCACCCATTTGTTGCATCGCCTGCATCAATTGGCCGATCTCGTCACGGCGGGTCACTTCAACCGTCGCACTCAAATCACCCGCGGCGATCTGCTGCGCCACACGGATCACACTGCGCAGCGGTGCCACGATCAACCGGGTAATCACCCACGCCGCCACCAATCCGACCAGCAACGCCAGGGCCGATGAACCGAGGATCAGCAACGAGTTCTTTTTCAGCTCGGCCTGCATCGACCGGTCTTCGGCGACATAGGCCTGATCCACCCGCTCCACCACTTGCGCGGCGCGCTGGTGCAGTTGTTCGTAGACGGTTTTCTCCTGGGCCAACAGCCCGGTGTACTCCGTGAGTTTTTCGCTGAAACTGCCGATGTGGCCAGTGACTTCATTGAGGACCGTCTGATAGCCCTCGTCCTTGACCGTGGTTTTTAGCTGTTCGGCCTGAGTCAGCGCCTGATCCGCCTGCTCGATCTTGCCTTGACCGGCGCTGTCGTCGCCCTTGCGACTCTGGTCCAGACGCACGCGCGCTTCGTTCATCGCTTGCAACATCAACCGCGAGACCTGGCTGACCTGACTGGCCTGCTCGATGAATTGCCCACCATCCTTGCCCTCGGATTGCTTCAAGGTATAGACGCCGTCATCGGCCAGGCCGGCTTGCAGCACATCAAGGTTATTGGCCACGCTGGATACCGACCAACTGGCCATTTCGAGCGCCAGGTCCTTGGCCTGACTCAGCGAGACGAACTCATCGAACGCCTTGCGATAAGCGCCCAGCGACTGCTCGACGTCATTCATCACTGGCACGTTAACCGTCGATGCCGCCTTGAGCCGCGTCGCCAGAGCAATCAGGCCGTCAACGCCCTCGTGCAGTGCATCGGCGGTTTTCGGGTTGCCGTGCAAGGCGTACTCCTGCTCAAGCAGTCGCACCTTGAGCAAGCCACTATTGAGCGACGACATCTGCTTGAGCCCATCGAAGCGCTGACTGATGGTTTGCAGGGACCATACGCCGATGGCGGCGACCAGCGCTGTCAACAACAGCACCAGTACGAACCCGACACCCATTTTGTTTGCCATACCGAGGTTGGCAAAACGTCCTTGCACGGCCGAAATCATTGCGCATAGTCCCCTGACATAGTCTGTTCACGCAGGGTCGCAACGGGCCTGTGCCAGCACAAGTCTCTGGCGCCACAATAATGGCAAAAAGCTACGCCCGCGTCGTTTTCAGAACGCCCGAGGTCGATTCAGAGCGGTGGCCTGAAAAAATGCCCGGGCCCGAGGATCACAGGCATACGCCACATTGATGCGCTGCCAGTCCGTGGCCTCACCGCCGGGGCTGAATGCTGTAACAGAAGACAGCAGCACCCCGAAACGTCGGGCGTGTGTGCGTACCTGAGCGAAGTCGGACCTGCGTGATCGCGCCCAGATGAACAGCCCACCCACCGGCTTGCCGAAAACTTCCCAATCGGCATCTTCGAGCACTTGCAATGCGGCCTCTCTGTCGGTGTTCAATCGCTGGCGCTGACGCTGGACCAATTTGCGATACGCGCCGCTGGCCAGGAGGCAAGCCAGCACAGATTCGCAGAACCGAGAGGCGCCCATGCTGCTGGTCATCTTGACCTTGGCCAGTCGCGAAACAACCGCTTCATTGGCCACGACAAAGCCGACGCGCAATGAACTGCTGAGGGTTTTAGAGAAGCTGCCGACGTAGATGACATTGTCGTCGATTCCCAATGCCGCGAGACGAGTGCCGGGACCGCTGTGCAAATCGGCAAAGACGTCATCTTCGATCACCAGCACGCCATGGGCTTTGGTCAATTGCAGCACCTGCTGTGCCACCATGGGTGCCAGGTTGCTGCCCGTCGGGTTGTGATAGAAGCTATTGATAAACAGCGCACGAGGCCTGTACTTCAGCAACAACGCTTCAAGCGCCTGCGTGTCAGGCCCGCGGGGGGTGCGCGGCACCTCGATCATCGTCACGCCGTTCAGCCTGAGCAGATCGAACAACAGCGAATACCCCGGACTTTCCACCACCACGCAATCCCCCGGTTTGAGCAACGTACGCACGATCAGATCGAGCCCGTGAGTAGCCCCTGTCGTGGTCAGAATCCGTCGTTCATCCACTTCGATGTCGAGTGGCTGGAGACGTTTGAGGATCTGCTCACGCAAGGCAGGCAAACCCAGTGGCGTGCTGTAGTTGAACAACCCGGCCATGTCGGTGCGGCTCACTTGGCGAATGGCGTAGGTCAAGTCGTCTGTTTCACGCCAGTTTTCGGGCAGGCCGCCACAACCCAGTTTGAGTTCGCCCGAGGCGCCCTCCTGCATGACGTCCGCCCCCTCGAACCAAGGGCAATCCTGTCGCCCCACAGTGCCCTGCACTGGTAGGGCAACCATGAAACCCGCACCCTGACGCGGCGCCAGCACGCCTTGTGCCACCAGACGTTCACAGGCTTCGACGACGCAGGATTGACTGAGCAAATTGGCCCGTGCAATTTGCCGCGCAGAAGGCAAACGCGTCCCCGGCACTACCCCGTCCTGACGGAGCCAGCCGGCCAACGCGTCGACGATTTGCTGCACGACCGGCACCAATGCCTGTCGATCGATTCTCAATTCCATGAGCAAGCACACTCCTGTCCGTTTTGCGGGAAACAGTTAATCACAGGAGCGCTGGATGAGATGTGCGACAACGCCGCTAAATCCCTCGGTTCTAACCCTTTGAAACACATTGCCCAGCCCCGTCACGGAACTGTAAAAAAACCCGCACAAGTACGGGTTTTTTCCTACGTTGAAGTGCCTGACGTCAAAACGCCGTAACGCCCCCATCCACCGCCAGCGAATGGCCGGTGGTGAACGCTGCGCCATCGCTGCACAGATACAGCACGGCGCTGGCAATTTCCTCGACTTTGCCGATGCGACCCACAGGGTGCATGACGTTGGCAAACTCGCCCTTCTTCGGGTCCGCTTCATAGGCACGGCGGAACATGTCGGTGTCGATCACTGCCGGGCATACCGCATTCACGCGAATCTTTTTCTTGGCGTATTCGATGGCCGCCGACTTGGTCAGCCCGATCACCGCATGTTTGGAAGCCGCGTAAATACTCATCTTCGGTGCAGCCCCCAAGCCCGCCACCGAAGCGGTGTTGACGATCGCACCGCCGCCCTGGGCCAGCAACAAGGGCAATTGATACTTCATGCACAGCCAGACGCCTTTGACGTTGACGCCCATGATCGCATCGAACTCATCGAGCGTGCCTTCGGCGAGTTTGCCTTTCTCGATCTCGATGCCGGCATTGTTGAAGGCATAGTCCAGACGGCCGTAGGTATTCACCACTTCGTCCATCAGATTTTTTACATCGCTTTCCAGCGTGACGTTGCAACGCACGAAGGTCGCTTCGCCGCCCGCGGTGCGAATCAGCGCCACGGTGTCTTCGCCGCCAGCGGTGTCGAGATCGGCGACCACGACCTTCAACCCTTCGGCAGCGAATGCCTGGGCGGTCGCGCGGCCAATACCGTTGGCAGCGCCAGTCACCACGGCGACCTGACCGGAAAACGTCATGCTCATTGTTATGTCCTCGATGAGAAGAATACGGGGGGATTGCCTGGTTTCAGTCTAGGCATAGAGGGCTTCAGCACGGCAGCACTATCAGAAGGCCGGTTGGGCGGCCATGAGTGACAGTGATAAAACACCGACCCCGACTATCACTGCACTGGATCGATGTGCATTCGCCGCATCAGCCAAACTTGCGGCATTGATCATGAAGGGTTATCAACAAGGCTTCATTCATCTTGAGTGCCTGTCATGACTACCCAGACCAATCGCCAGTTCCTGCTCGCCAAACGTCCGGTGGGCGCAGCAACCCGCGAGACCTTTACCTATCAGGAAGTACCGGTCGGCGAGCCGGCGGCGGGGCAGATTCTGGTGAAAAACGAATACTTGTCCCTGGACCCGGCCATGCGCGGCTGGATGAACGAGGGCAAGTCCTACATTCCGCCGGTTGGATTGGGTGAAGTGATGCGCGCCTTGGGCGTCGGCAAAGTCGTTGCCTCGAATAATCCAGGGTTTGCGGTCGGGGACTACGTTAACGGTGCCCTCGGCGTGCAGGATTACTTCCTCGGCGAACCACGAGGTTTCTACAAGGTTGATCCGACACTGGCGCCATTGCCGCGCTACTTGTCCGCCCTTGGCATGACCGGGATGACCGCCTACTTCGCCCTGCTCGACGTCGGCGCGCCGAAAGCCGGTGACACCGTGGTGCTGTCGGGCGCTGCCGGCGCGGTGGGCAGCATTGCCGGGCAGATCGCCAAGATCAAAGGTTGCCGCGTGGTCGGGATTGCCGGCGGCGCAGACAAATGTCAGTTCCTGATCGACGAGTTGGGTTTTGACGGCGCCATCGACTACAAGAATGAAGACGTCATCGCCGGTCTTAAACGCGAATGCCCGAATGGGGTCGACGTGTATTTCGATAACGTCGGCGGTGACATCCTCGATGCGGTGCTGAGCCGACTGAACATGAAGGCGCGCGTGGTGATTTGCGGCGCTATCAGCCAGTACAACAACAAGGAAGCGGTCAAGGGCCCGGCCAATTACCTGGCGCTGCTGGTCAACCGCGCGCGGATGGAAGGTTTTGTCGTGATGGACTACGCCGCCCAGTTCGCCGCCGCCGTGCAGGAAATGGCCGGCTGGATGGCCAAGGGGCAACTCAAGAGCAAGGAAGACATTGTTGACGGACTGGAGACGTTCCCGGAGACGCTGATGAAATTGTTCAGCGGCGAGAATTTCGGGAAGTTGGTGTTGAAGGTTTAACCGATTATTCGAATGCACCACAAACCCAATGTGGGAGCGGCGATGCGACGATTCGACTTGCTCGCGAAAGCGGTATGTCAGTCAACATTATGTCGACTGACACTCCCTCTTCGCGAGCAAGCCCGCTCCCACATGGGATCCTCAGCGTTTGGTCAGGCGAGTTCGGCCACTACGGCGGCGAGTGCCTTGGCCGGATCTGCCGCCTGGCTGATCGGACGGCCAATCACCAGATAATCGGAACCGGCGTCCAGCGCCTGGCGCGGGGTCAGGATGCGGCGTTGATCGTCTTGCGCACTGCCCGCCGGACGAATGCCAGGGGTCACCAGTTGCAGCGACGGGTGCGCCGACTTCAAGGCCTGGGCCTCCAGCGCCGAACACACCAGACCGTCCATCCCGGCTTTTTCCGCCAGTGCGGCCAGGCGCAGCACTTGTTCCTGCGGCTCGATGTCCAGACCGATACCCGCCAGGTCTTCACGTTCCATGCTGGTCAGCACGGTCACACCGATCAGCAGCGGTTTAGGACCGGTACGCTGGTCCAGCACTTCACGGCAGGCCGCCATCATGCGCAGGCCGCCGGAGCAATGGACGTTGACCATCCACACGCCCATTTCCGCTGCAGCTTTGACGGCCATGGCGGTGGTGTTCGGGATGTCGTGGAATTTCAGGTCCAGGAACACTTCGAAACCCTTGTCGCGCAGGGTGCCGACAATTTCCGAAGCGCAGCTGGTGAACAGTTCCTTGCCGACTTTTACCCGGCACAGTTTGGGGTCCAACTGATCGGCCAGCTTCAGTGCGGCGTCACGGGTGGGGAAATCCAGGGCGACGATGATAGGAGTCTGGCAGACGGACATGTGCGGGCTCTCAGGCAGGACGAAATCGGCGCGCATTGTAGCGGAACCAGCGGCGCTGCGGGACCCGATGATCGGTAATTCGTCATCGGCGTTCATGCAAGACTAGTCTTTTGGAACCGCAACAAACACTTTAAGGCCGACGATCTTCCACCCGCGCCTGACTCTTGCTCCAGTCAGTCAGCAAGCTATAAGCCACGGCCAACAATGTCGGGCCGATAAACAACCCGATAAAGCCAAACGCAATCAACCCGCCAAACACCCCCAGCAGCACAATTACCAACGGCAGATTCCCGCCCCGACTGATCAGGTAAGGTTTCAGCACGTTGTCCACGCCGCTGATGATGAACGTGCCCCAGATCCCCAGAAACACTGCCATTCCGTACTCACCCTTCCAGGCCAACCAGGCGGTGGCCGGGATCCATATCAGCGGTGGCCCCATCGGAATCAGACTGAGCAAGAAGGTCACGATGCCCAGCACCAATGCACCAGGCACCCCGGCAATCAGGAACCCGATCAACGCCAGCACCGCTTGCGCCGCTGCCGTACCGATCACACCGTTCACCACCCGCTGCACCGTGCCCGCCACCAATTCGATGTAATACTCGGCGCGCTGACCGATCAGGCGCTCCAGTAACCCATGAACAAACACCGCCAACCGTGGGCCGTCGCGATAGAAAAAGAACACAAACACGATGCTCAGTGTCAGTTCGAGAATACCGCCACCAATCTGCGCACTGCGCGCCAGCAGCCAGTTACCGACCTGTCCCAGATAAGGTTTGAGCGACACCATCATTGCGGCGCCTTGCTGATCGATGCTGTTCCAGATCACCACCAGCCGTGCGCCCACCAAAGGAATGCTGTCCAGCCAGGCCGGCGCTTCAGGCAGGCCATCGACCTGTACATCCTTGATAAACACCGTTGCGTCACGCACATGATCAGCAAGGTTGAAACCCAGCCATACCAGCGGCACCGCCACCAGCACCATCCAGCCGAGGGTCAGCAATGCTGCCGCCAGGGATTCACGACCATTGAGCCAACGGGTCAACAAGCGCATCAACGGCCAACTGGCAAACGCCAGCACCGCGCCCCAGAACAACGCAGACCAGAAGGGCGCCATCACCCAGAAGCTCGCGCCAAACAGCACCAGGAGCAGAATCTGCACCAACAGGCGATCGTTATTGGGCATGTAAAGTCTCAAAAAAGTCAGTCAAAAAAAGGGTAGACGAACGCGCATCCGCGTTCGCCTGTACAGCTTATCGCAACAGCTCGATGTGCAGGCCAGAGCCTTCGACGTTACCGGCCTCCATTCGCGCCGCACGTACGCCCTGGGTAATCAGTGCCTCGCGCCAGGCTTCAGCCTTGGCGCCGGAAACACTGACTCGCAAGGTGGTGTCCAGGTTCAGCCCACGAGAAATCAGACGCAGCCACGTGTCGTCGGGATCAGCGACCAATTTGGGAAAATCGAGTACACCAGTGCTTTTGAGCTGGCGCAGCAACGTGGCGGAAGTCGGCAACAGGTCGCCCAACGGTGCCGACGCATCGAATTGCTCGACGTGCAGATAGGCTTTGCGATTACCGCGAGTGATGCTGTAAAGCGCCACCAGCGAATTGTCCTGCGGCGCCGCCAGTCGCAGGAGCAAATACGCCTGCTGATCGTCGGCACCGTAGAGCTTGGCATTACCGAAGACTTCGTTGGCCCACAGACTGCTTTCGCCGCAATCGCGGGCCTGGCACCAGAACAGCAACTCGGCGCCCTGCTTTTGCAAGGCTTCACGCGCGGCCGTAAAGGCTTCGGTGGAGGAGTGTTCCGGAGGCAACTCGTAGGTGACCGACGTGGTTTGCCCACGGGCCGTGACCTGACCGTCAAAGCGCAACTGGCCGCTGATCTTGCGGATGGAACCCAGCGGGTAGATCCGTTCAAGCTCGACGGCCGGACGATAATCGACGATCTGCGCATCCTCCATGCGCGGCAGGATCGGCAGGTCCTGACTGCCGGGGACATCGGCGGCCAACGATAAAGGACTGAAACAACACAGCGCCAGCAGACTGAGTGAACGCATGTATAGGCTCATCGGATCAGCATGGCCTGGGCATCCTTGACGACGCTGGCATCGTCGATGCGTTCCGGCACCAGCAAACCGCGCTGCACCGCAGGGCGCGCCTCCATGGTCGCCATCCAGCGTTGCAAGGCAGTCAACCCGTCGACCTCGACCCCGGACCACTCATGACCACGGACCCACGGATACGTCGCGATATCGGCAATGCTGTACTCGCCGGCCAGAAACTCTTCGGTTTGCAGGCGGGTATCGAGCACTTCATAGAGGCGTCGGGTTTCATGTTGATAGCGGTCGATGGCGCCCTGGAGTTTTTCCGGGAAGTAGCGGAAAAACACGTTGGCCTGCCCTTGCATCGGACCGATGCCGCCCATCTGGAACATCAGCCATTGCAACACCACCGAGCGCCCTTTCGGGTCCAGAGGCATCAGCTTGCCGGTCATTTCAGCGAGGTAAATCAGGATGGCGCCGGATTCAAACACGGCGAAATCGCCATTGGCGCGGTCGACAATCGCCGGAATCCGCCCATTGGGATTGATCTTGAGGAAGTCCTCGGACTTCTGTTCCTTCTTGTCGAAACTCAGGGCATGCACCGTGTAGGGCAGGCCGAGTTCCTCGAGCACGATAGAGACCTTGTGGCCATTCGGGGTCGCAGCGGTGTAGAGATCTATCATGGTTGTCTCCCATTTCAACCCGCCCAGCCTCGACAGTTGCCCGGCGCAAGTCAAGGAACGGCGAAGAACCGATTGAAACAGTCTGCGACAAGGTCGGCGCCGGGTTCGTCATTCAGGTGCAAATGATGACCGCCTGGCAGCTGTTCACGGCTAAAGGGTAGACGCTCCAGCAACTCGGGATGTTTGGCGAGCATGCCGTCCGCCGCGACCACCAGTTTGGCAGGACAACTGACCCGCTGGACAAACGCCATGGCCTGTTCGGTGGTCAGGCGCAACGGCGAAGGCAGCGTCAGCCGGTTGTCGGTGCGCCAGGTGTAACCCCCCGGCACCGGCATCAAGCCCCGCTGGGCCAGCAGCTCTGCCGCTTCGCGACTGACGGCCACCAACCCTTTCATGCGCGCTTCAATGGCGCGATCGAGGGAGCTGTAGACCGGTTTTTGTTTCTCTCGCAAATCCAGCTGCGCTTGCAGGGCCATGCCCATGCGCTCGGCCGCATTTTCGCCTTTGTCTGTAGGAGGAATGATGCCGTCGATCAAGGCCAGGTGAGTGACGCGTTCCGGCATTGATCCGGCAATGATCAGCGAGGCGATTGCCCCCATGGAATGCCCCATCAGCGCAAAACGCTTGAGGCCCAGTTGTTGGGCGACTTGCAACACGTCATGGGCGTAATCCCACATCGCGTATCCGGCGCCGGGCGGGCGATGCCCGGAATGACCGTGACCGGCCATGTCCAGGGCGATGATGCGCAGGCCTTTGAGCTTGGGCGCCAGCCGGGCAAAGCTGTTGGCATTGTCCAGCCAGCCATGCAGCGCAATCACCGGCAGGCCGTCTTCAGGACCGAACAAGTGCGCCGCCAACTCGATGTGCGGCAGGCTCAGACGGACTTCCTCGACGGCATTGCTCATGCGCAATCCTTTTGGCTGCGACCGTCCCATCGGCTGAACAGGGTTTTCAGCAGCGTGGCCGTGTCGTTTGGACGTTCGAGAGGAAACATGTGACCACCCGGCACGGTCAAGGATTCACCCAGCGGCAGGCGCCCGACAGCGCTGGCATGATGACGCATCACCACGCGGCTTTTGTGCCCGCGCACCACCGCCAGCGGCACTTTCAACTGACGTGTGCGACCGGGGCTGGTATGGGGCACGCCACGGTAGATGCTGATTTCCGTAGCCGGATTGAAACGCAGGCGCAGTTTGTCCCCGACCCTTTGCAAACCATGTTGCAGGTAGGCATCAAAGCATTCCGGATCAAAACTGCGGAAGAGGGTTTTGCCCGCGAAATAGCGGCGGGCGCTTTCGATGTCGGCGAACTCTTCCCGGCGCCCCAGGGTGCGACCGGCCGGGGTCAAGCGGTCGATAAAACCGAAACGCTTGGCAGCGCGGATGACCCATCGATCGGTCAGGGTCAGCACCGGAGAGTCGAGCATCACCACGCCGCGATACAACTCCGGGCAACGCAGCGCCGCGTGCAAATGCAGCACACCGCCAAAGGAATGGCCGACGCCCCACACCGGTTCCGCTTGTTGCTTGAGGTGATGGATCAGCTCATCCACCAGGTTGTACCAATTGTCGTCCGCCGGAAAACGCGGGTCATGAGCGTGCTGCTCCAGATGCGTCACCTGATACTCGGGCGCCAGCGCCGCGAACAATTTGCCGTAGGTCCCTGAAGGAAAACCATTGGCGTGGGCGAAAAATATCTGTTGCGACATACCGGCAAATCCATGAGCGAGAACAGGCGTTGATTGTCCGTAAGACGACGGCTGACAGCAATGACTGTAAGTGACAGGAATGATGACAGTCCGGTCAAGACTATGTGGCGCAAGGATTGTGGCGAGCGAGCTTGCTCGCGTTCGGCTGCGCAGCAGTCGTAGATCTGCAAGCGTGATACACCTGCTACCCATCGGGGAACTCGATTGGGGCTGCGGCGCAGCCCCGCGCAAGCAAGCTCCCTCGCCACTACCGGGTTGGCGGATTCTCGCCCAACGGTACAACCGCCATGGTCAGGCGCGACACACAACTGGCCTTGCCTTCATCGCTGGTCAAACGGATATCCCAGACGTGCGTCGTGCGACCAATGTGGATCGGCGTGACCACAGCGGACACTCGCCCACTGCGCAGGCCGCGCAAATGGTTGGCGTTGATTTCCAGGCCCACGCAGTAAAACTTGCTGGTGTCGATGCACAGGTAACTGGCCATTGAACCGACCGTCTCGGCCAGCACCACCGAGGCACCGCCATGCAGCAGCCCGTAAGGCTGGTGAGTGCGGTGATCAATGACCATGCTCGCGGTCAGGGACGCTTCGTCGAACGCTTCGAAGCGAATATCCAGCACTTCGCCAATGGTGTTTTTCTGGATTGCGTTCAACTGCTCAATGTTGGGAGTGGTACGCCACAGACTCATCGCTGCTTTCCTTTGTGGGTGTCGTTCGTCGCTCAATCCTGCCACAGCACCGCCTCGCTGCGCTCGCTCCATTCTTCGAAGCGGGCTCCGTAAGCCGCTTCGATCACGTTACGCTTGATCTTGAGGGTCGGCGTCAGGAAACCGTTTTCCACGGCCCAACTGTCCTTGACCACCACCAGACGCCGCAAACGTTCATGTTTGTCGAGGACGCCATTGACCTCATCCAACAGTTTTTCGAGGCTTGAATGCAGCCCCGCCCTCGCCGTCCCGCTGGCGTCTTGCTGCCCGACCGCCGACAACACACACAGCCCCAGCGGCGCACTCAAGCCATCACCGACCACGCACACTTGCTCGATTCGCGAATGCACCGCCAGGCGATTTTCGATCGGTGCCGGCGCCACATATTTGCCCTTGCTGGTCTTGAAGATTTCTTTCAGCCGCCCGGTCAGGCGCAGGTTGCCTTCAGCATCCTGCTCGCCCTTGTCGCCGGTGCGCAGGAAGCCGTCCTCGGTGATGGTTTCAGCGGTTTTTTGTGGTTCCTTGTAGTAGCCGAGCATGGTCGCGCCACTGCGCACCATGACCTCGCCCGACTCGGCGATCCGCACTTCAACCTCAGGGCAAGGCTTACCGATCCAGCCGGGTTTGTTCTCGCCGGGTCGGCAAACGTGGGAGTAGCCGCAGCTCTCGGTCATGCCGTAAACCTCAAGCACATCCAACCCCAGCTTGCGATACCACAGCAGCAAGGTTTGTGGCACGGGCGCCGCGCCGGACAAGGCGACGCGTAGTGCATCCAGCCCCAACCCGACGAGGACTTTATGCCCGATCCGCTTGCCGATGAAGGGCAGTCCGAGCAAAAAATCGAGGCGTTGTTGCGGGATTTTGCTGTACACGCCCATCTGGAATTTGGTCCAGATCCGCGGCACGCCGAACAAGGCAGTAGGCCGTGCGCGCTTTAAATCCGTCAGGAAGGTGTCGAGGCTCTCGGCAAAGAACACCGTCTGCCCGGTGTAAATCGAGGCCAGTTCGACGAACATCCGCTCGGCCACGTGGCACAGCGGCAAATAGGACAGCAATCGATCCGACTCGTTAAGACCGAACAGCTGTGTACCGCGGGTGGTGGCAAACCCCAGATTACCGAAGCTGTGCATGACACCTTTGGGCAGCCCGGTGGTGCCGGACGTGTAAATGATGGTCGCCAACTGATCGGCGGAGGGTTTGGGGTCATCCTGGATGGGCGAGCTACGCTGCAAATCGGCCCAACTGAAATCGAAGGTGCCCGGTGGATGCAGCGGCAGACTGATCGTTGGCAAATCGGGGCTGACGCCACGGGACATGCTCGGCCAGTCATCAAGTTTGCCGATAAACGCCAGCGCCGCTTCGGAGTGATCGAGCACCTGAGCCACCGACTCGGCGGTCAGGTTGGGATACAACGGCACAGAGACATGCCCGGCCATCCAGATCGCCAGGTCGGCGATGATCCAGTGGGCACAGTTCTTCGAAATAAGAGCGATATGGCTGCCTTGTGGCAGTTCGCGAGCCCTCAGCCAATGCGCAGCGCAGCGCGCCTGATGGCCGACGTCGGCCCAGGACAGGGTCTCGACCTGCCCGCCGCCCGTGGGCTGGACCAGAAAACGCTGACGCGGATGACGGGCCTCGCGTTCGTAGAAAACATCCAGCGGCAAACGAAAAGCAGCAGACATGCGACTCGCTCCTGAATTTTTGTTATGGAGCAAGCGTAGTCAACCAAGCGGTTGCTTGGTTGACTATTTCCACACAAAAATCAGCATCACCGCCGCCCCTGTCGGATCTGGCTTGCCAGCGAAGGCGGGGGGTCTGGCACACCGCATGGAAATCTTCGCCAGCAAGCCGGTTCCTACAAAAAGCCAAAGCGAAGTGGTTATGGGTGTTTGATGCCCTTGAGCTTCATCGACCCGATCAGCAACTCATCACCTTTGAGCTCGGCCAGCCCGGCGGTGGAGACTTTTTCAGGCGGATGCCCGGTGCCATGTTGCAGGTAGCTCAGCAAGTGCCCCACCAGCGGGTTGTGACTGACCAACAGGACATTGCTCACTGACACGAGTTGTTCGGCCACCTTGTCCGGATCGGTTTCCGGGGTCAGCCACTCGACCGTGCGGATCTCCGGCTCGAAACCGAGGGCTTCGCGCACCAACTGCGCGGTTTGCTGCGCACGCAAGTAAGGGCTGGCGTAAATCGCGGTAATTGGCTGACCGATCAAATGCGCTGCACTGCGCAGCACTTCTTCGCAACCATGAGGGGTCAGTGCTCGTTCCGAATCGGGACGCGAGCCATACGGTTCAGCTTCACCATGACGCAATACCCAGAGTTTCATAGCTTGGGCTCCTCATCTCGGGCCGGATGCGGCGCGGGCGCCACCACATGTGGCGCTTCACCTTCCGGTGTACGCGGCGTCGGCCAGTCGGCGAACGGCCAGGGTTTCTGGTCGCTGTGGAAGCTGGCGAAACGCCCGATCTGCGCCAGGAACTGGCTTAGGCTGTCGCCGAAATTCATCAGGCTGGCGCTCGGGGCGCCATAGAACAAACGATAGATCAGTTGCACCAGCACCAACGCCCCAAGGATGAACTGCGCCACTTGCCAGACCAACAGGAAGACGATCATCCACAGCACCCGCAGCAGGATGGATTCGTACCTGGCTTCTAATTTCGGATCGTTCATGTCGCGCTCCCCTGCTTTTTTGCAAAGCGTGCTTAGTTGAAACCGCTGGTTGAAATAAAGTCGACGTCGGTTTTCGGTTCACCGCGCATCAACAGCTCAATCACTTGATTAAGCGTGCGCCCTTCGAACAGGATCGCGTGCAGCCCGGCGACCAGCGGCATATAGACGCCAACCTCCTGAGCCTTGGCCTTGAGCACTTTCAGCGTGTTCACACCTTCGGCCACTTCACCCAGACGCGTGACCGCGTCCTCCAGACTCAAGCCCTGACCCAGGGCAAACCCGACCTGGTAGTTACGGCTTTTCGGTGACGAGCAGGTGACGATCAAATCGCCCACACCGGCAAGACCGAGAAAGGTCATCGGGTTGGCGCCCTGATTCACCGCAAAACGGGTCATTTCCGCCAGCGCCCTGGTGATCAGCATGCTCTTGGTGTTTTCGCCCATGCCCAGCGCCACCGCCATGCCGGCAATGATCGCGTAAACGTTTTTCAGGGCCCCGCCCAGTTCGACGCCAAACCGGTCGGCGCTGGCGTACACGCGAAATGTCCGACCATGCAGCGCTTCCTGAACCCGTTGGCACAGCTCTTCGTCTTCGCTGGCGACCACGGTGGCGGTCAGCGCGTGCTCGGCGATTTCACGGGCCAGGTTCGGTCCGGACAGCACGCCTATGCGCGCTTTGGGGGCGATCTCCTCGAGGATCTCGCTCATCAACTTGAACGTGTGGGCTTCGATGCCTTTGGTCAGGCTGACCAGCAGTTTGCCGCTCAACAGTTCGGTGTGCGGGACCAATACCGAGCGCAATGCACTGGAGGGCAGCGCGACGAAACACAGATCGCAGGCTTCCAGCGTGGCTTGCAGGTCCGTCACCGGTTCTACTGCCGGAAGAATCTTGATGCCTTTGAGGTAACGCGGGTTCTCGCGATTGACCCGAATGGCCTCGGCCTGTTCGGGGTCACGCATCCACTGCCGGACCTGATGCCCGTTCTCGGCCAGCAAATTAGCCACGGCGGTACCAAAACTTCCGCCTCCCAGGACCGCAATTGGGCGCTGTTCAGTCATATGCAATCCGTTAATCCATACCAGTGGCGATGTCGGCATTATACGGAGCGGCCCCGTGGCGGCCAGCCCCCGCTTCAATTACCAACACTTGTAGGAAGAAGACCAATAAATCCGAGGAAAATGCCGGCATCGTGAATGGAAAAGTCAACGGGCTCGGTTAACATGCGCCCCAACTCATCACGATCAAGGGTATGACGTGTCGTTTGGTTCTCCTTCACCCTCAGCCTGTCCGACAGTCTGCGACTGGTCAGTGGCATGAACTATCGTTACGACCGGGCAGATTCCGAGACCTGTTTCAACGGCACGCTCGACGACACCACCTGTACTCGGAGGCGATCCGTTCGCCAGACATGTTCGAGAGCAACGTCAACTGGAGTTACCGGGTGACCCATTTGTTGGATAACCAACCCACCACGTTCGTCGACAACAACTATGACGAGCGTCGGGTGGTTTACTTCAGCGCGGAGCTGATGTTTTAAATGTGGCGTCGCCTGTCATGGAAATCGCCGCCACTGGGCCGTCTGCTGGCCAAGTTGTGCCTGGTGGCTGGCTGTCTGCTCGGCGCCCTGCCCACACAGGCCGCAGACATTCTGTTGACCGGCGCCGAAGACAATCCCGGCGTGCAATCCTTCGTCCGCGCGCTGAGCGACATGCGCCCTGCCGACAGTGTGCGTTTCCAGCCACTGGCGAGCCTTCCATCACCAGGTAAACTGCCCGCCGCCACCCGCCTGATCCTGCTTGATCTAGCAAGCCTCGACTGGCGCCAGCAAGAGGCTCAGGGCCCGGCGACGCTGGTGTTGCGCATCAGCCGCCTGCAAGCCCAGCAACGGTTTGGCGTTAACGTTCCACCCCACCTCAGTCTGCTCTGGAGCGATGCGCCGCTGGATCGGCAATTGCGCCTGACCCGACTCATCCTGCCCCAGGCGCAGCGCGTTGGTGTCCTGTACGACAATCACAGCGAATTCCTGTTGAAAGAACTGCACCTGGCCGCCCTTGGGCTTGAGCTTGAAGTGGTCGCCGAGCGCTGGAGTAACACCCATGACAGCCGCCCCTTGCAGACCTTGCTGAAAAACTGTGACGTGCTGCTGGGCCTCGACGATCCCGACCTGTACAACCCGAAAACCGCAAAAAACCTGCTGTTGAGCAGCTATTCCCGGCAACTGGCCTTGGTCGGCCCCAATGCCGCTTTCGTCAAGGCGGGTAGCCTGGCCAGCACTTACAGCGATCAGGGCGACTGGCTGCAGGTGCTCGACGAATTGCTCGATCTAGCGGCGGCGAGTTGGCCGCGTACGCTCTATCCGCAACACTTCAAAGTATCAAGTAATCCGCAAGTGGCTCGTTCATTAGGTATCGAACCGATCAATGAAGCAGCTGTTGCCACCCAATTGGCTGAAGGAAAAAGCCTGCCATGACCCTCCGACGCCCCTGGGACATCAGCACTCGCACCCAGATGATCAGCCTTGGCCCTGCCCTGCTGCTGACGCTGTTGCTGATCAGCTTCTTTACCTTCGTGCGGATCCAGGACCTGCGTCAGGAGCTCAACCACACCGGGCAATTGATCGCCAACCAATTGGCACCCGCCACCGAATACGGGGTGATTTCGGGTAACAACGAGGTGCTTGAAAGTTTGCTCAAGGCGACACTCGCCACGCCGAACGTGCGCTTTCTGGAGGTCCAGGACAATGCCAACCGGATTTTGGTGTACGTCGAGCACCCGTCGGAAACCTACAGGCGCTCGCAGCAGGTCGAAGTGTTCCAGGCACCGGTGCGGCTGCAACGGATAGCGCTCAACAATGATTTCTTCCAGGGCCCCAAAGCCGCCAGCATCGGCCCCGCCGAGGACTATCTGGGTCGGGTGATCGTCGGTCTTTCAAATGATGCGTTCAGCCAGCGTCAGCAGGAAATCCTGTTCAAGGCCGCCATCCTTGCGCTGTTCGCCCTGCTGTTTACCTTTTTGGTGGCCCGGCGTCTGGCGGGCAGCCTGTCGCAACCGATCCGCGATATTGGCAATGCGGTGAAGGCGATCCAGGACGGCGATTACAAAACACCTTTGCCGATTGTCGACGATACCGAGTTAAGCGCGTTGTCGCAGCACATCAACAACCTCGCCGCCGGCCTCGAACAAGCCAGTCGCGAACAGCATCAGGCGATGGCGCAATTGATCCAGACGCGCGAGGAGGCGGAAAAGGCCAACAATGCCAAGTCTGACTTCCTGGCGATGATGAGCCACGAACTGCGCACACCGATGAATGGCGTGCTCGGTATGCTGCAATTGCTGGAAACCACCGACATGACCGAGGAGCAGATTGAATACGCGGCGCTGGCCTCGGAGTCCACCGAACACCTGCTCAAGGTCATCAACGACATTCTCGACTTCTCGCGCATCGAGCGTTCGGAGCTGGAACTGGAGCACATCCCGTTCAACCTCGCGGACCTGATCAGCAGTTGCGCCCAATCGTTCCAGCACAGCGCGTTACAGCGCGAGCTTGATCTGCAGTTGCTGATCCCCGAGGACATGCGCGCCCTTCAGGTTCAGGGCGATCCGACACGGATCCGGCAAATTCTGGTCAACCTGGTCGGCAATGCATTGAAATTCACCGAGCAGGGACGCGTCAGCATTGAACCGCAGTGGCAATCGCTGGATCACGAACTGCTGTGGTTTACCTGCACCGTGCGCGACAGCGGCATCGGCATTTCGGCTGAAAGCCTGGAGTTGATGTTCAATGCCTTCCAGCAGGCCGACAGCTCCATTTCACGGCGCTACGGTGGCACCGGTCTGGGCCTGCCGATTGCCCGCACCTTGGCTGAGCGCATGGGCGGCACCTTGCGGGCGCAAAGCGTAGAAGGCCAAGGCTCGGTGTTTACCCTGGAAATTCCGCTGGCGCTCTATAAGCAGTCGCTGCCGGTACTGACACCCCGGGCACAGACCGGCAACGATGATGGCGCAGGTCGCAATGTGCTGCTGGTCGAGGACAACCCGGTCAATCAGACCGTGATCGAAGCAATGTTGCGCAGCCTGGGCTTTACTGTCAGCGTCGCGACCGACGGCGCGCAAGCCGTGCGCAGTGCCGAGAGCCTGATTTTTGAAGCGATTCTGATGGACTGCCAGCTGCCGATCGTCGACGGCTACGAGGCGACCCGACAGATCCGCCAGTTGCCCGGCTGCGCGGACTTGCCGATCATCGCCTTGACCGCCAATGCGTTGCAGGGCGACCGCGAAGCCTGTTTGTCGGCGGGCATGAACGATTACTTGGCCAAGCCCTTCAAACGTACTGATTTGCAGCAAATTCTGCAGCGCTGGGTGCAGTAGTACAGGCCTTTCGACCATCTGCGACTGGCGTGAAAGGCGAAAGTGCGGCAGTCTTAGGCACCCGAACAGGCCCGAAAAGGGGCTTGAATAATAATTTCAGTGCACAAGTGTACATTCATGTCCTTGGTGCTGTGACTTTCACCACAACGCAATAGTCTATGAGTAGGCTGCTGACTCGAGGCATGAACGCCTCGATCGGCCGGGAGATTTGCCCCACCCTGCCGCATGGGACTATTGAGGAGCTCGCATGACCCAACAAAACGCCTTTACTCGGGAAGACCTGCTGCGCTGCAGTCGCGGTGAGCTGTTCGGCCCAGGTAACGCACAACTGCCCGCCCCGAACATGCTGATGGTGGATCGCATCACCCATATCAGTGCCGAGGGTGGCAAGTACGGCAAAGGTGAATTGGTCGCCGAGCTGGATATCACTCCGGACCTGTGGTTTTTCGCCTGCCACTTCGAAGGTGATCCGGTGATGCCAGGCTGCCTGGGCCTTGACGCCATGTGGCAACTGGTCGGCTTCTTCCTTGGCTGGCAAGGTCTGCCGGGCCGCGGCCGTGCGCTGGGTTCGGGCGAAGTGAAATTCTTCGGCCAGGTCCTGCCGACCGCCAAGAAAGTCACCTATAACATTCAGATCAAGCGCGTGTTGAAAGGCAAACTGAACCTGGCCATTGCCGACGGTTCGGTCAGCGTCGACGGCCGCGAGATTTACACCGCCGAAGGCCTTCGGGTCGGCGTTTTCACCTCCACTGACAACTTCTAAGGGTTATCCGCATGCGCCGCGTCGTTATCACTGGTCTGGGCATCGTTTCGTGCCTGGGCAATGACAAAGAGACCGTCTCCGCTAACCTGCGTGCAAGCCGCCCTGGCATCCGGTTCAACCCGGAATATGCCGAAATGGGTCTGCGTAGCCAGGTTTCCGGCTCCATCGACCTTCCCCTCGAAGAACTGATCGATCGCAAGATCTATCGCTTCGTCGGCCACGCGGCGGCTTACGCCTACCTGGCCATGAAAGATGCCATCACCGATTCCGGTCTGACCGACGAGCAGGTTTCCAACCCGCGCACCGGCCTGATTGCCGGTTCCGGTGGCGCCTCCACGCTGAACCAGATGGAAGCGCTGGACATTCTGCGCGAGAAAGGCGTCAAGCGTGTCGGCCCTTACCGCGTTACGCGGACCATGGGCAGCACCGTTTCCGCCTGCCTGGCCACGCCGTTCAAGATCAAAGGCGTGAACTACTCGATCTCCTCCGCTTGCGCCACCAGTGCTCACTGCATCGGTACGGCGGTCGAGCAGATCCAGTTGGGCAAGCAGGACATCGTGTTCGCTGGCGGCGGTGAAGAAGAACATTGGAGCCAGTCGTTCCTGTTCGACGCCATGGGCGCACTGTCGACCCAGTACAACGAAACCCCGGAAAAAGCTTCCCGTGCCTACGACGCCAAGCGTGACGGTTTCGTCATTGCCGGCGGTGGCGGCATGGTCGTGGTCGAGGAGCTGGAACATGCTCTGGCCCGTGGTGCAAAAATCTACGCGGAAATCGTCGGCTACGGTGCTACATCCGACGGCTACGACATGGTTGCGCCAAGCGGTGAAGGCGCCATTCGCTGCATGCAGATGGCAATGTCCACCGTCGACACCCCGATCGACTACCTGAACACCCACGGCACCTCGACTCCGGTCGGCGACTCCAAGGAAATGGAAGGCGTGCGTGCGGTATTCGGCGACAAGGCTCCGGCCATCAGCTCTACCAAGAGCTTGTCGGGTCACTCCTTGGGCGCCGCCGGTGTTCATGAAGCGATCTACTGCCTGCTGATGATGGAAGGCAACTTCATGGCGGGTTCCGCCAACATCGACGAACTGGACCCGGAAGTGGCAGATATGCCGATCCTGACCAAGACGCGCGAAAACGCCACCATCAACACCGTGATGAGCAACAGCTTCGGTTTCGGTGGCACCAATGCCACGCTGGTCCTGAAGCGCTGGGCAGGTAAGTAATACCTCGCCGTTTCGCTGCACACAAAAACGCTCCGACTGGTTCGGGGCGTTTTTTTTTGTGCCTTTAAAACCAATACCCCTCGCCAGGCACAAAACCTGTAGGAGCCGAGCTTGCTCGCGATGGCGGCTTCACAGTCGATGATGATGGTGAATGTGATGGCCTCATCGCGAGCAAGCTCGGCTCCTACAGATTTCAGTGGTTTGGGGCCCGGCGAACATGAAGCTTTTGTCATAAAACCCAACGCTCTGCGACCGAATGTCGCGCGTTACGCGGGCTGCAGGACTTTTACAGAATTGACAATTATTCGTTACCCATCCCAGGCATTTACTTAGCAAGCTACCAAAATATATAACAGAGTCCTGCACATGCCTTGGTGTAGATCATTGATGATTGGAGCTAGCAGATGACTGTCAAAGTAACTGAACGCGACGATTCACATAAATCCCATGAGGGTGTAGCGGCCGGTATCCGCATCTGGGATGTCCATCAACAAGACCTGTTGGTGGGGATGTTCCACTCCGAAACCGACGCCCACAGCTACAAAGCCGAACTGGAAACCCTGGAGCAGAAAAGAGCGTCGCTCTGCGCCTGAGAAACTACAGCATTGAAAACGACAAACCCCGCCATGAGCGGGGTTTGTCGTTGTTGAAGCCTTTAACGGTTTACCACATCAGATCATCCGGAATCTGATAAGCCGCGTACGGGTCGTCCTCGGCTGCCACTTCTTCAGTCTTCACGTTCATCTGCACGATACGCTGTGGATCGCGCTCCTGGATCTTCAGCGCCGCTTCACGCGGGATTACCTCGTAGCCGCCGGCGTGGTGCACGATAGCCAGCGAACCGTTGCTGAGCTTGTTGCGCATCAGCGTGTTGACGCAGAGGCGCTTGACCTTCTTGTCGTCAACGAAGTTGTAGTAATCCTCGGTGGTCAGCTTCGGCAGACGCGAGACTTCGATCAATTGCTTGACCTGAGCGGCGCGGGCCTTGGCCTCGACCTTTTCCTGCTGCTGACGGTTCAGCTCCTGGTCACGCTTGACCTTCTCGGCCATGGCTTCCTGTGCTGCACGCTGCTGCGAGTCATCCAGTTCGATCTGACCTTTGTGGGCCAGGCGCTGCTGTTTCTGCTTCTCTTTGCCGACCTGTTTGGCCTGCTTCTGGTTGACCAGCCCTGCTTTGAGCAACTGGTCGCGAAGGGAAATGCTCATGGTGCTTGTTTCTCACTTAGGCAACTGCTCAACCGCAGCTGGTCAAATTTTTTTCCTGACGTTTGGCTTCGCCCCACAAGGCGTCCAACTCTTCGAGGGTGCAATCTTCTATGGGACGGTGGGTGTCGCGCAATGCCTGTTCGATAAAACGAAAGCGTCTTTCGAATTTGCTATTGGCGCCACGCAGCGCGGTTTCCGGATCAACCTTGAGATGACGCGCCAGATTGACCACCGAAAACAGCAGGTCACCGACCTCATCGGCAATCGCTGCCGAGTCATTGTCGGCCATGGCTTCGAGCACTTCATCGAGCTCTTCGCGAACCTTGTCCAGCACTGGCAAGGCGTCCGGCCAGTCGAAACCGACCTGTCCGGCGCGCTTTTGCAGTTTCGCAGAACGGGACAAGGCAGGCAACGCAGCCGGTACGTCGTCGAGCAACGACAACTGCAACGGTGCCGCTGACTTCTCGGCGCGCTCCTCGGCCTTGATCTCTTCCCAGCGCTGCTTGACCTGCTCTTCACTCAGGCGCGGGATGTCCACGGGGGCATACAGATCTCCGGTTGGAAACACGTGAGGATGCCGACGGATCAACTTGCGGGTGATGCTATCGACCACACCGTCGAATTCGAAGCGCCCTTCTTCCCGCGCCAGTTGGCTGTAATAAACCACCTGAAACAGCAAATCGCCCAACTCACCCTGCAAGTGATCGAAGTCGCCGCGCTCGATGGCGTCAGCGACTTCGTAGGCTTCCTCAAGGGTGTGCGGGACGATGGTGGCATACGTTTGCTTGATGTCCCACGGGCAACCGAACTGCGGGTCACGCAGCCGGTTCATCAAGTGCAGCAGGTCTTCAAGTGAATACATCTATCATCTCGTTCGGCGAACTTGTAGGAGCCGAGCTTGCTCGCGATAGCGGTGTGTCAGGTAAATCGCAATCGTCGGAACGCCGCCCGGAGCAAGCTCGGCTCCTACAGGGATCAATTTCAAGGCGTCCGGTTACGACGGGTTTCGATGATGTTCGGCAACTGGGAAATCCGCCCCAGCAACCGCCCCAACGCATCCAGCCCCGGAATCTCGATGGTCAGGGACATCAACGCCGTGTTGTCCTCTTTGTTCGAGCGGGTGTTGACCGCCAGCACGTTGATCCGCTCGTTGAGTAGCACCTGCGACACGTCACGCAGCAAACCGGAACGGTCGTAGGCACGAATGACGATGTCCACCGGGTAGGTGAGCACCGGCACCGGGCCCCAGCTGACCTGGATGATCCGCTCTGGCTCGCGACCGCCCAGTTGCAGCACCGAGGCGCAGTCCTGGCGGTGAATGCTCACGCCACGGCCCTGAGTGATGTAACCGACAATCGCATCCCCCGGCAACGGCTGGCAGCAGCCGGCCATTTGCGTCATCAGGTTGCCGACGCCCTGGATCTGAATGTCGCCACGCTTGCCCGGTTTGTAGCCGGTGGCTTTGCGCGGGATCAGTTCCAGCTGTTCGTTGCCGCGTTCCGGTTCGACCAGTTGCTGCGCCAGGTTCACAAGTTGTGCCAAGCGCAAATCACCGGCGCCCAAGGCCGCGAACATGTCCTCGGCCGTCTTCATGTTGGCCTTGTCGGCCAGCTTGTCGAAGTCCACTGCCGGCAGGCCGAGGCGATTGAGTTCGCGCTCAAGCAGGGTCTTGCCGGCCGCGACGTTCTGATCGCGCGCCTGCAATTTGAACCAGTGGACAATCTTCGCCCGCGCCCGCGAGGTGGTGATATAACCCAGGTTCGGGTTCAGCCAGTCGCGGCTCGGGGTTCCGTGCTTGCTGGTGATGATCTCGACCTGTTCACCGGTTTGCAGGCTGTAGTTGAGCGGCACGATCCGGCCGTTGATTTTCGCGCCACGGCAGTTGTGACCGATTTCGGTGTGCACGCGGTACGCGAAGTCCAGCGGCGTCGAGCCTTTGGGCAAGTCAATGGCGTGACCGTCCGGGGTGAAGATGTAGACCCGGTCCGGCTCGATATCGACCCGCAGCTGTTCGGCCAGGCCGCCGATATCGCCCAGCTCTTCGTGCCACTCCAGGACCTGACGCAGCCAGGAGATTTTCTCTTCGTAGTGGTTGGAGCCGGATTTGACGTCGGTGCCTTTGTAGCGCCAGTGCGCGCAAACGCCCAGCTCGGCTTCCTCGTGCATGGCGTGGGTGCGGATCTGCACTTCCAGCACCTTGCCTTCAGGACCAATCACCGCCGTGTGCAGCGAGCGGTAGCCGTTCTCCTTCGGGTTGGCGATGTAGTCGTCGAATTCTTTCGGGATGTGCCGCCACAAGGTGTGGACGATGCCGAGCGCGGTGTAGCAATCGCGCATCTCCGGCACCAGCACGCGAACGGCGCGCACGTCGTAGATCTGGCTGAACTCCAGACCCTTGCGCTGCATTTTGCGCCAGATCGAATAGATGTGTTTGGCCCGGCCACTGATGTCGGCATCGACGCCGGTGGCCTGCAATTCGTTTTTCAGTTGGCTCATTACGTCGCTGATGAAGCGTTCGCGATCCAGGCGACGTTCATGCAGCAACTTGGCGATCTGCTTGTACTGTTCAGGCTCGAGGTAACGGAAGGACAAGTCCTCCAGTTCCCACTTGATGTGACCGATACCGAGGCGGTGAGCCAGCGGTGCGTAGATGTCGAAGACTTCACGGGCGACCTGATTGCGCTTCTCGTCGCCGGCGGTTTTCACCGCACGAATCGCGCAGGTCCGTTCAGCCAGTTTGATCAGCGCAACGCGAACGTCGTCGACCATGGCCACCAGCATTTTGCGCAGGTTTTCGACCTGACCCTGGGTGCCCAGCACCATGGTTTTACGCGGGCTCAGACTGTCGCTGATCGCCGCCATGCGCTGCACGCCGTCGATGAGCTTGGCCACCACCGGACCGAAGCGCTGGCTGACGGCAGGCAACAGGATCTGGCCTTCGCGCACACCACGGTACAAGATCGCGGCAACCAGTGAATCCTGATCGAGTTTGAGGTCGGCCAGAATCTCGGCGATCTCAAGGCCCGTGCGGAAACTCGAGGTCCCTTCGGACCAGAGATTCTTCGCCGCATTGGCCTGTTGTTCAGACATGCGAGCGAACTCGCACGCTTCCTTCAAGGCTTCGCGATCCAGTGCCGGATCGACACTGACCGCATGATCGAGCCACGCCTCGAGATTGATACTGCCGTCTGTATTGATCGGCTGGTGTGCTCTCACCTGTACCATCTTGCTTACCTTCCCTATGACGCAGATTCAATGCGTCAAATCGCTGACCTTCGTTGCCCGATTGCCCTCACGGGGCTCATGCGAGAGCTGCACGGGCGGGCCAGTCGGACCAGACGAGCAGTCCTAGCTCGCTTCAAATAACGCCATGGCCTCGACATGTGCCGTTTGAGGAAACATATCGAGAATCCCGGCACGTTTTAACCGGTAGCCCTGCTTGATCAACTCAACTGTATCGCGCGCCAACGTTGCCGGGTTGCACGACACATACACCAACCGTTTGGCACCCAGGGACGCCAGCTTGCGCACCACCTCGAAAGCACCGTCACGCGGTGGGTCCAAGAGTACCGCACAAAAGCCTTCGCGCGCCCATTCGGCATTAGTCAAAGGCTGGGATAAATCGGCCTGAAAAAAATGCGCGTTATGCAGATTATTGCTAGCCGCGTTGACGGCGGCGCGCTCGACCATGGCCTGCACACCTTCCACCGCCACCACTTCACGAACGGCCTTGGCCAACGGCAGGGCGAAATTACCCAGACCACAAAACAAATCCAGAACCCGCTCATCCGCCTGAGGCTTGAGCCAGTCCAGCGCCTGGGCGACCATGGCCTCGTTGACCCCGGCATTGACCTGAATAAAATCCCCCGGCCGGTAAGCCAGGTCCAGGTCCCAACGCTCCAGGCGATAACCCAGCGACTGGCCGGCTTCGACCGGTTGCGGCTCGCCATCTCCGTGCAGCCACAACTGGGCTTCATGGAAGGCGCAGAAATCCTTGAGGATTGTCAGGTCGGCTTCAGACAATGGCGCCATGTGCCGCAGCAACACGGCCAACGACGAGCCGCTGAACAATTCCACATGCCCCAGCGCCTGAGGTTTGCTCAAGCGACGGAGCATCTCCGGCAAGTGGGTCATGATCGGCTGCAAGGGCTGTACCAGCACCGTGCATTCGTTGATTGCGACGATGTCCTGACTGCCCGCTGCGCGAAATCCGACTTCGAGTTTTTTCGCTTTCATGTCCCAGCGCACCGCCACACGGGCGCGACGGCGGTATCCGAATTCCGGACCGCTCAACGGCGCTGCCCACTCTTGCGGTTCGACACCGGCGACCTTGGACAATTGCTCGGCGAGCATGCGCTGTTTCAGGGCGAGTTGTTCGGTATGAGGCAGATGCTGCACGCTGCAGCCGCCACAGCGACCGGCATGCGGACACGGTGCCGGACGACGCAATTCACTGGCCTGGAACACGCGTTCGGTGCGCGCCTCGACCACTTTGCCATGGGCGCCCAACACCCGCGCTTCAACTTCTTCGCCGGCCAAGGCGCCGATGACAAACCAGGTGCGACCTTCGAAAAATGCGATACCGCGACCGTCATTGGCCAGGCGCTCGATGCTCAAGCGCTGCTTTTTGCCGGTCGGGATTTGTGGGGCCTTGCTGCCGCCCGTGGGTTGGAAGCGCAAGCCTCTCTCGTGCTTGGCCATCAGTTGGGCGCGTCGAAAATGCCGGTCGACAAGTAACGGTCGCCACGGTCACAGATGATCGCGACGATCACCGCGTTTTCAACTTCCTTCGACAGGCGCAGCATCGCTGCCACCGCACCGCCCGAGGACACACCACAAAAGATGCCTTCTTCGCGGGCCAAACGACGAGTCACGTCTTCGGCTTCGCTTTGTGCCATGTCGACGATGCGGTCCACGCGATCAGCCTGATAAATCTTCGGCAGGTATTCCTGCGGCCAGCGACGGATGCCCGGAATTGCCGAGCCTTCCTTCGGTTGCAGGCCGATGATTTGCACGCCCTCATTCTGCTCTTTCAAGTAGCGCGAGACGCCCATGATGGTGCCGGTGGTGCCCATCGAACTGACGAAATGGGTGATGGTGCCTTCGGTCTGACGCCAGATTTCCGGGCCAGTGGTGGTGTAGTGCGCTTGCGGGTTATCACCGTTGGCGAACTGGTCCAGCACCTTGCCACGGCCCTCGGCTTCCATTCGCTGAGCGAGGTCTCGGGCGCCTTCCATGCCTTCTTCCTGGGTGACCAGGATCAACTCGGCGCCATACGCCGTCATGGCGGCTTTACGCTCGGCGCTGGAGTTGTCCGGCATGATCAGGATCATCTTGTAACCCTTGATCGCGGCCGCCATCGCCAAAGCAATCCCGGTGTTACCGGACGTTGCTTCGATCAGCGTATCGCCGGCGTGGATCTGCCCGCGCAACTCGGCGCGAGTGATCATCGACAGCGCCGGCCGGTCCTTGACCGAACCCGCCGGGTTATTCCCTTCGAGCTTGAGCAAAAGGATATTGCTGGTGGCGCCGGGCAGGCGCTGCAAACGAACCAGCGGAGTGTTGCCGACGCAATCGGCGATGGTTGGGTACTGCAAGGTCATGGCGTATTCGCAATCCAGACTGCGGGGGCGACTATCATACCGACAAACGTTCGCAGGCCATATCACGCAAAGTGTGGTGCTTATGGCTTATGGGAATAAGCAGCCTGAGCGGGTTCAGGATTCCTCTGCTTGCGCGATATTTAATGCATAGAACTCATGCAGTTTGGCCTGCAACAGCTGCTTATCCGGTAGCTGGACTTGATACTCAGCAATCAGCGCAGGCGACAGACTGCGGTTAAGTGCGTATTCCACCACCTCGTTCTCCTTGCTGGCGCAGAGCAATACACCGATGGAGGGGTTTTCGTGGGATTTTCGCTCATCGCGGTCAAGCGCTTCCAGATAAAAGTCCAGCTTGCCCAAATACTCCGGCTCAAATCGACCCACCTTCAGCTCTATGGCCACCAGACAATTGAGGCCACGGTGGTAAAACAATAAATCCAGAGCAAAATCACGACTGCCAACTTGCAGTGGGTATTCAGAGCCGACAAAGCAGAAATCGCGGCCGAGCTCGCTCAGAAAATCCTTGAGGCGTACCAGTAACCCTTTATGCAGATCAGTTTCGGCATGGCCACCAGGCAGGTCGAGAAACTCGAGCATGTAGGCGTCACGGAATATATCAAGGGCTGCCGGGTGAGTTTGTCTAAGCACCGAAGAGGTTTTTGCCGGTTGGGTCACGCTTCGCTCGAACAGTGCGGTCTTGAATTGACGCTCCAACTCCCGAGTCGACCACTTTTCCTGGAGCGCCAGGCACAGATAGAACTCACGCTCTTGGGGGAGTTTGCTCTGACTCAGAATGAGCAGGTTGTGGGTCCAAGGTAATTGTGTCAGCAGTGCTGACACTATTTCATCTCCCCGGTAAGCCTCGTAGAACTGGCGCATACGGAACAGATTACGCCGGGTAAAACCACGCAACCCAGGTTGAGTCGTGGCCAAATGCTCAGCCAACTGACTGACCACAGAATCGCCCCATTCGGCTTTTTCCAGCGTGCGACTGATGTAAGCACCCACCTGCCAATACAGCTCAATCAGTTGGGTGTTCACCGCCTGCATGGCCTGCTGTTTGGCACTTTGAATCAACGCAAGCACTTCATTGAAACGGTCGTCGGTTGCATTGTCGGGGACGCTGGATGCATTCATGCCGGACTCCTGAGGACGAGGAAAACCGCGAGTCTATTCCGTCGAGTCAGGTTGAAGGTGTCGGCAATACCCTATGGGTAAGGTCGTACAAAAGAACGGGAACGCTCCGGCAAAACCAGCTTTTTGGTGGCAGGGAAGGCCTCATCGCGAGCAGGCTCACTCCTACATGGGGATCGGGATGATCACACCATTTGTGGGTGACACAGATCTCCTGTGGGAGCGAGCCTGCTCGCGATAGCGTCATCACTCACACCATCAATATCAGCTACCAACCGCATATTCAGCCGCAACCCAACCCCAGTGTTCTGAGCCCAAAGCTGTCCACCCTGCCGCCGCACCGCATTCCTCGCAATGCTCAATCCCAACCCAAACCCGCCATCCCCCGGACGCGAGCCGTCGAGTCGAATGAACGGACAGAAGATCCGTTCAAGATCGGTCTCAGCCACCCCGCCGCCCTCATCCTCCAGCCACAAATGCCAGAAGTCGCCATCGCGCCGCCCACCGAGACGCACCACGCCGCCCTTCGGCGAATGACGAATGGCGTTGCGCAGAATGTTTTCCAGCGCCTGCGCCAGGGTGTTGAGGTTGCCGCGAACCCAACACGATGAATCCACGGTGCAGCGCAATTGGCTGCCCGGCCATCCGCTTTCATAGCAAGCATTTTCCGTGAGCATTTCCCACAGCGCCTGAATCTGGATTGCTTCATCGGGCAACGGTGAACGCTCGGTGTCGAGCCAGGCCAGTTGCAGCGTGTCTTCCACCAGACGCTGCATGCCATCGACTTCCCGACCGATACGCTCGCGCAACGCCGACAGCCCCTGCTCGCTTTCGCTGGCCACCCGCAAGCGGCTCAGAGGTGTACGCAGTTCGTGTGACAGGTCGCGCAGTAATTGTTGCTGCAAGGCCACGGTGCTTTGCAGGCGCTCGGACATGTGATCGAAGGCCCTGCCCAACTCACCGAGTTCATCCGAACGATTGGTGGTGCTGCTCGACAAGCGCACGTTCAACTGGTCCGCGCGCCAGGCGTTGGCCTGTTCGCGCAGACTGTTCAACGGCACGACCAGCAGTCGATACAGACCGACGCATAACAACAGCGTGAACAATCCCGGAATGATGCCGTTGGTGATCACGCGCCAGAACCGCCGGTATTGCCCCGGAACAAAGCGCTGGGGCAGCTCGATCACCAGGCTGCCGGCAGCCGGGTCGTTTGGAAAGGGGATTCTCAACCATGGCAACCCTCTGGTGTGGCGACTCGTTGGCCAATCAAGTCCGCGCAAAAAGGTCATGCGCTGAACTTCTTTTTCCCTCAGCGGATAGCTGCTCAACGACTGCAAATCAGCGCCGATGACACCGACCCAAGACGTCTCGCGCTGGCCGATACCCTGCAGCCAGACATCGACGCCTGCACTCTGGCGTTGATTCCAGGCTTGCTCGGCTTCGGCGGCGTAGCGGGTCAGCGTGATCCGGGCCTCTTCGGACAAGAACAGGTTTTTCTGTTCCATGTACCGGCCCCACGACCAGCTCAGCCAAATCATCAGCAGACAGAACGCCACCAACAAGCAGGCGAGTTTCCAGAACAGCGAGTGTCGGCCTGGCAGGTCAGACCATTTCATCGACAGCACTCAAGACGTAGCCTTTGCCCCAGACCGTGCGCACTTCTCGCTCGGTATAGCCGATGCCTTTGAGTTTGCGGCGGATCTGACTGATGTGCATATCGAGGCTGCGGTCATGAGCGGCGTAACCGCGTTGCAGCACGTGCTGATACAGGAAGGCTTTGCTCAACACTTCATCGCCATTGCGATTGAGTGTTTCCAGCAATCGATACTCGCTGCGGGTCATCCCGGCAGCGTGTTCGCTATAGAAAACTTCACACAGTTCATCGTCGAAACGCAGACTGTCCGCCTCACTGGCCAGCGGTGCCGGCTCTGGCCTCCGGTCGAGCGCCACCCGACGCAGGATCGCTTCGATGCGTACGCGCAATTCGGCCATGCTGAACGGTTTTGGCAAATAATCATCGGCCCCCAGGCGAAAGCCGCTGATGCGATCCTCTTCGGCGCCCAGAGCGGACATCAGCACCACAGGGGTGGAATGGCTCCGGCGCAACTGCGTCAACACATTGAGGCCGTCCAGACCCGGCAACAGAATATCCATCAACACCACATCGAAGGCTTGCTGACGCGCGATGGCCAGGCCTTCCTGGCCGTTCTGGCACCAGGTCACCTGAAAACCACAACGGCCCAAATGTTCGTGCACATAGGCACCGAGCACGAGGTCGTCTTCGATGGATAGGATTCGGGGATGGCCAATAGAGATGGGAGTCATGAGTATCTGCAAATAATTCTCAGTTGACGATTATTCAAGATTGCCTGCCGATGGGCAACCCAAGGTTTGCCCAAGACGCAAAAGCAGCACGGCGTCCGACGAATGACGACATCAATTTTACGAAGATTGCCTGCCTGCAACTCGCTACACTGCCCGGGTGGCGCGTATCGGACGTACACGCTGGTCAATCAATCGCTGGATGCAGGAGAGATGCGTGCTCAAGAAACTGGGAATTGAAGGCCGCGTGCTGTTGCTGACCTTGTTGCCGACGACTCTGATGGCATTGGTCCTGGGCGGCTATTTCACCTGGATGCAGCAATCCGACCTGCAATCCCAGCTGTTGCAGCGCGGCGAGATGATTGCCGAACAGCTTGCGCCCCTGGTGGCCCCGGCCATGGGTCGCAAGGACAATGACCTGCTGGAGCGCATCGCCACCCAGTCGCTGGAAACAGCGGACGTGCGCGCAGTGACCTTCCTCGCCCCCGACCGCACGCTGCTGGCCCACGCCGGCCCGACCATGCTCAATCAGGCGCCGGTGGGCAACGGTTCGCAAATGCTGCGTCGCAGCGGCAATGATGCGACGCGTTATCTGCTGCCGGTGTTCGGCAAACACCGCAACCTGGCCGGCGACTTGATTCCCGATGAAGCCAACCGCCTGCTGGGCTGGGTCGAAATTGAACTGTCCCACAGCGGCATGTTGCTGCGCGGTTACCGCAGCCTGTTTGCCAGTCTCCTGATGATTGCCGCTGGTCTGGCCGGCGCGGCGCTGCTGGCACTGCGGATGGGGCGGACCATCAACCGACCGATCAGCCAGATCAAACTGGCGGTAGCGCAACTCAAGGACGGTCATCTGGAAACCCGCTTGCCGCCCCTCGGCAGTCAGGAACTGGATGACCTGGCGTCCGGCATCAACCGAATGGCCGGCACCCTGCAAAATGCGCGGGAAGAATTGCAGCACAGCGTCGACCAAGCCACTGAAGACGTGCGGCAGAATCTGGAAACCATCGAGATCCAGAACATCGAGCTGGACCTGGCGCGCAAGGAAGCCCTGGAAGCGAGCCGGATCAAATCCGAATTCCTGGCCAACATGAGCCATGAAATCCGCACGCCGCTCAACGGCATTCTCGGCTTCACGCACCTGCTGCAAAAAAGCGAACTGACGCCGCGCCAGCTCGACTACCTGGGCACCATCGAGAAATCCGCCGACAGCCTGTTGGGGATCATCAACGAGATTCTCGACTTCTCGAAAATCGAGGCCGGCAAACTGGTGCTCGACAATATTCCGTTCAACTTGCGCGACCTGCTGCAGGACACGCTGACCATCCTCGCCCCGGCGGCCCACGCCAAACAGCTGGAACTGGTGAGCCTGGTGTATCGCGACACGCCCTTGTCGCTGGTGGGCGACCCGTTGCGGCTCAAGCAGATCCTCACCAACCTGGTCAGCAACGCGATCAAGTTCACCCGCGAAGGCACCATCATTGCCCGCGCCATGCTTGAAGAAGAGCATGAAGACAGCGTGCAACTGCGCATCAGCATTCAGGACACCGGCATAGGCCTGTCGAACCAGGACGTGCGCGCGCTGTTCCAGGCCTTCAGCCAGGCCGATAACTCGTTGTCCCGGCAACCCGGCGGCACGGGACTGGGGTTGGTGATTTCCAAACGACTGATTGAGCAGATGGGCGGCGAAATTGGCGTCGACAGTACACCGGGCGAAGGTTCGGAGTTCTGGATCAGCCTGAGTCTGCCCAAGACCCGCGACGACGCCGAAGACCTGCCAGGCCCTCCCCTGCTCGGGCGCCGCGTGGCGGTGCTGGAAAACCATGACCTGGCCCGGCAGGCGTTGCAGCATCAACTGGAAGATTGCGGCCTGAGCGTAACGCCATTCAATACCCTGGAAAGCCTGACCAATGGCGTGACCGGCGCGCATCAGACCGATCAGGCCATCGATCTGGCAGTGCTCGGCATCACCAGCAACGACATGCCGCCGGAGCGTCTCAACCAGCACATCTGGGACCTCGAACACCTGGGTTGCAAAGTCCTGGTGCTGTGTCCAACCACAGAGCAGACACTGTTCCATCTCTCGGTGCCTAACCCGCACAGTCAGCTTCAGGCCAAACCGGCCTGTACTCGCAAACTGCGTCGGGCCTTGTCTGATCTGGTCAACCCGCGCCAGAAGCGCAGCGAACCGGGCGAACCGCTGTCCAGTCGCGCGCCGAAGGTGCTTTGCGTCGACGACAACCCGGCCAACCTGTTGCTGGTACAAACCCTGCTCGAAGACATGGGCGCCAAGGTGCTGGCCGTGGAGAGTGGTTACGCGGCGGTCAAGGCAGTGCAGAACGAAACCTTTGACCTGGTGTTGATGGACGTGCAAATGCCCGGCATGGATGGGCGTCAAAGTACCGAAGCGATTCGTCAGTGGGAAAGTGAACGGCATTGCACACCGTTGCCGATCGTAGCTCTCACCGCCCACGCCATGGCCAATGAAAAACGTGCTCTGCTGCAAAGCGGCATGGACGATTACCTGACCAAACCCATCAGCGAGAGGCAATTGGCGCAGGTGGTACTCAAGTGGACAGGCCTGGCCCTGCGCAATCATGGACCGGAACGCTCCAGCGACAGCCACGGCGGCGGGCATGATTTGCAGGTGCTCGACCCCGAAGAAGGTTTGCGTCTGGCCGCTGGCAAAGCGGATCTGGCAGCGGACATGCTGGCGATGTTGCTGGCCTCGCTTGAAGCCGACCGCGAGGCCATTCGCACGGCCCGGGAAAGCAACGACCGGAATGCATTGATCGAGCGCGTCCATCGCTTGCACGGGGCAACCCGTTATTGCGGCGTCCCGCAACTGCGCGCCGCCTGCCAGCGCAGTGAAACGCTGCTCAAGCAACAGGATCCGAAAGCGCCCGGCGCACTGGAAGAGCTCGAACGGGCGATCAATCGCCTGGCCGCTCATGCCCGTATCAACGCTTGATGCAACGCAACCGCGCCGATCACCATAAGCGCTAAGCTGGCCCTGTTACATAAAGCTTGACCGAGATATCCAGGAGGACCGCATGCGCACGATTCTTTTCAGCAGCCAGACCTACGACCGCGACAGTTTTCTGAGTACCGACCTGCCCGCCGGTATCGAGCTGCACTTTCAGTCCGCGCGGCTGAGCCTCGATACCGTGGCGCTGGCGCAATCTCACGAGGTGGTCTGCGCCTTTATCAATGACGACCTCAGCGCCCCGGTGCTGGAACGTCTGGCGGCTGGTGGCACACGCCTGATCGCCCTGCGCTCGGCCGGTTACAACCACGTTGATCTGGCGGCGGCGAAATTGCTGGGATTGTCGATCGTGCGCGTCCCGGCCTACTCGCCACACGCCGTGGCCGAACATGCGGCGGCGCTGATCCTGGCACTCAACCGCCGCTTGCACCGTGCCTATAACCGCACCCGCGAAGGCGACTTCAGCCTGCACGGGCTGACCGGCTTCGACTTGGTGGGCAAAACCGTTGGCGTGGTCGGCACAGGGCAGATCGGCGCAACGTTCGCCAAGATCATGAACGGTTTCGGCTGCCGGTTGCTGGCCTATGACCCCTACCCTAATCCGCAGGTCGAAGCCCTTGGCGCTCGCTACTTGAGCCTGCCGGAACTGCTGGCCGAGTCGCAGATCATCAGCCTGCATTGCCCGCTCAACGAGCAGAGCAAACACCTGATCAACCGCGAATCACTGGCGCACATGCAACCCGGCGCGATGCTGATCAACACAGGGCGTGGCGGTCTGGTGGACACCCCGGCGCTGATCGACGCATTAAAGGACGGCCAATTGGGCTATCTGGGGCTCGATGTGTACGAAGAAGAGGCGCAGCTGTTTTTCGAAGACAGGTCCGACCTGCCGCTGCAAGACGATGTGCTGGCGCGGCTGCTGACCTTTCCGAATGTGATCATCACCGCGCACCAGGCCTTCCTGACCCGCGAAGCGCTGGGCGCGATTGCCGCGACGACCCTGCAAAACATCGTGGCCTGGGCCGACGGTACTACGCAGAATCAGGTCGAGGGCTGATTGACTCAGGCTTTGGACATTGTCCGCTCTTTAGATGTGCAAAAGCGGCACTGTGCCATGAGTTGTCGGGGCGTTTGAACCTGATCGAAGGTCATCTGCCCGCGCCATGCTGCGCGCAGGCCCGTGATAGCATACCGCGCATATTTGGAGGACCCATGGTCGAACACGATTTCCGCTACACCCTGATGAACCCGCAACACACCCTCACCGAATGCCGCGCCTTGGTGCCGGGGCGTTATCAAGTCACCGGTAACGGCGGCTCGATCCGGATTGGCGACGTGCTGGTAGTGACCCTTAAAGGCAGCAAGGACTTGTCCATGCGCCTGACCGTCGAAACGGTTCGCCACTTGATCAACCCGCCTGGCCAATGGGTCGCGGTGAGCAGTGGCCCGGTGTTCGGCGAATTGGCGATCCACACCTGGGAAGTCCATTGCGACAGCTGTGCCAAAGCGCTGAGCTTTGAGTTCGCGGTCGACGCCAAGCTCGGCAACAAGGCTGAAAAACCTGCTGCCACGGCGCGGATTGCCGAATTGGGCTGGACCTCTGTTGGCGAGAAACACCTGTGCCCGAAATGCCAGGAGCCTGTGTGATGAAACGCCTCGCTCTGACCGCTATGGTTGGTGCCAGCCTGCTGGGCTGCGCCGCCGAGCCGGTGCAACTCGAAAAAAATCGTAGCTACATTCTGGAATGGATCGGCGAAATTCCATTGATGGACTACAGCCACTTGACCATCACCCTCGGTGAAGACGGTCGGGCCTATGGCAATGGCGGCTGCAACCATTGGTTCGCGCCGTACACCCTGGAAGGCGACAAATTGAGCTTCGGCAAGATCGGCAGCACCCGCAAGCTCTGTGCGCCAGCGATCATGGAACAGGAAAAGCGCTTCTTACAGGCGCTGGAAGGCGTACAGCGCTGGGATGTTTCGCCGATCGAGCAGATGCGCTTCTGGCCGGCGGAAGGCAAGCCAATGCGTTGGTGGCTTGAAGAGGGTTAACAACCCCAGTGTGGCGATGCGGCGTTCCGACAAGCCCCCTCGCCACAGCAAGCTCCCTCACCACAAAATTCAGTCAGCCACAGACCCGCGTCCGATCAGTTGACTGCCTGCAACGCCTCAAGCTTCGCCATCACCCCCGCCGCCGTCTGCTCGCCCATCAGCTGTTCGCGAACCTTGCCCTTGTTATCGATGATGTACGTCACCGGCAAGGCCTCATTGCGCGGCAGTTCAAAAAGATCGGCCGGGTCTGAAGCCAGTACCGTGAACTTGATCCCCAGTTTTTCACTGGCGCTTTTCAGCTCTTCACCCTGCACATTGTCGTAGTTGACCCCGAACACGCCAATCTTCTTGTCCTTCAATTGATCAGCCAACGCATTCAACTGCGGGATCTCGGTCCGGCATGGGCCACACCATTCGGCCCAGTAATTGAGCACCACCCATTGTTTGTCCAGCCGTTCGGACGCAACTTTCTGGCCGTTCTGGTCGACGCCATAGTCATTGCCGCAGCCCCCCAACATCAACGCCCCGAAAATCGCCAATGCCGCTGCCAGTCGCCTTGTCATGTCGTGTTCCTTGTTCAAAATTGAATGCGCCTGCAACCCATCGCCTCGCAAGGTTCAGGATTACGCGCTGCACAGTTAGAATAGCTGCCACTTTACGCAAGAAGCGACCCGCCCATGACCGATCTGACGCTTTATCACAACCCGCGCTGCTCGAAATCCCGCGGTGCGCTCGAACTGCTCGAAGCCCGAGGCCTGACCCCGACTGTCGTCCGCTACCTCGAAACCCCGCTGGACGCCGCGCAAATCCAGAACTTGCTGACCAAGCTTGGCCTCAGCGCCCGGCAACTGTTGCGCACTGGCGAGGACGAATACAAAACCCTCAACCTGGCCGACAGTAGCCTGAGCGAAGCGCAATTGATTGCGGCCATCGCTGCTCACCCGAAACTCATGGAGCGACCGATTCTCGAAGTCGGCGACAAAGCCGTCATCGGCCGTCCACCAGAGAACGTTCTGGAGTTGCTGCCGTGAGCGCACCCTACATTCTGGTTCTGTATTACAGCCGCAGTGGCTCGACCAATGAAATGGCCCGACAGATTGCCCGTGGCGTCGAGCAGTCCGGGATGGAAGCACGCCTGCGCACCGTGCCGGCGATCTCCACCGAATGCGAAGCCGTGGCGCCCGACATTCCGGACGCAGGCGCGCTGTACGCCAGCCTCGATGACCTGAAGAACTGCGCGGGCCTGGCCTTGGGCAGCCCAACCCGTTTCGGCAACATGGCGGCACCGCTCAAGTACTTCCTCGACGGCACCAGCAACCTGTGGCTGACCGGCGCGCTGGTGGGCAAGCCGGCCGGCGTGTTCACCTCCACCGCAAGCCTGCACGGCGGTCAGGAAACCACGCTGCTGTCGATGATGCTGCCGCTGCTGCACCACGGCATGTTGATCACCGGCCTGCCTTACAGCGAATCCGCCTTGCTGGAAACCCGTGGCGGCGGCACGCCGTATGGCGCCAGCCACCACGCCGGGGCCGATGGAAAAAGCGGCTTGAATGAGCATGAAGTGGCGCTGTGCCGGGCCTTGGGCCTGCGGTTGGCGAAAACTGCGCAAAAGCTGGGGAACTGACGTGGCCAAGAAGCCGAAGATTCTGCCCTCCATTGAATGGCTCGAACCACGGGTGCGGGCGATGCGCGTCGTCAGCCTGCTGTGCTTTTTCGGACTGGTTGGGCTGTTATGCGCCTACTACCTGGTGTTTGCCGACCTGCATGGCGCACGGCCGTGGGTGATTTTGCTGATCGAACTGGTGCCGCTGCTGTTGCTCGCACCGGGGATGATTATCGGCAGCGCCCGTGGGCATTCGTGGATGTGTTTTGTGGTGAACCTGTATTTCATCAAAGGCGCACTGGCGGCGTATGACCCGAACCGGCAGCTGTTTGGGTTGCTGGAGATGGGCGCGAGTCTGGCAGTGTTCTGCTCGGCGCTGTTGTATGTGCGGTGGCGGTTTCAGTTGAATCGCAAGCTGGCTGGCGAGGGCGAGACCTCCGTCGCCTGAAAGACCGCTATCGCTGGCAAGCCAGCTCCTACAGGATGTGTGAACGACACAAATCCCCTGTAGGAGCTGGCTTGCCAGCGATGCGGGCGACTCGGTGTCAATGATTCACTGTGTAGGCGAGCATCATCGAAATCTGGCTCATCGGCCGCCCGCCACTCTGTTCATGCCACTGGTTGAACACATCCTGCACCAAGGCCAGATCCCGCTGACTGCTCGGCACCTTGTCGACGATCTTCTGCGCATTCAACGCTGCGACCACGTCGTAGCTCGGCACAAAGGTGTCCTTGCCGACCATGCGCAAGAATCGCGGCGCCGACAACCCGCCCAATTGATGACCGCGCTTTTTCAGGTATGTCCACAGCCCGACGATATCCGTTACCGGCCAATCGGCGATCAACGCGCCAAAGCTGCCCTGCTCATGGGCCACGTCCAGAATGAACTGCGCATTGCGCGGCACGCTCTTGAGCTTGCCCAGGTGACGGATGATTCGCGCGTCCTGCATCAGGCGTTCGAGGTGTTCGGCGCTCATCAGCACGACTTTTTCCGGGTCGAACTTGAAGAACACTTCTTCGAAGGCTGGCCACTTGGCGTCCACCAGACTGTGCTTGAGCCCGGCACGGAACACGCGCAGTGCCATGGTGGAGAGGTAGCGGTCGTCGCTGATCTTGCGCAATTGCGCCGGGGTTTTCGGAACGGGCAGATGGGCTTCCAGTTCAGCTGCTGAACCGAAGCGGTTCAGACAGTATTCGTGCAGCCACTTGTAATCGCGCATGCCCTCTCCTGAGGATTGAAAATGACCTGTGGGAGCAAGCCCCCTCACCACAGGCTCGCTCACACACAATTTGTGTCAGAGATTGACCACATTGACGAAGCGCGAAGCCGCCGTTTCGTCGATTTTGAGGCTGGTGAAGTCAAACAGGTTGCGATCTGCCAGTTGCGACGGGATCACGTTCTGCAGGCTGCGGAAAATGCTTTCGGTGCGGCCCGGGGTCTTGCGCTCCCAGTCTTGCAGCATGTCCTTGACCACCTGACGTTGCAGGTTTTCCTGAGAACCGCAGAGGTTGCACGGGATGATCGGGAATTGCTTGAAGTCCGAGTAAGCATGAATGTCTTTTTCGTTGCAGTAGGCCAGCGGACGGATAACGACGTTGCGGCCATCGTCGGCGCGCAATTTTGGCGGCATGGCCTTGAGCGAGCCGTTGAAGAACATGTTCAGGAAGAACGTCTCGACGATGTCGTCACGGTGATGACCGAGGGCCATTTTGGTCGCACCGATTTCGTCGGCAAAGGTGTACAGCGTGCCGCGACGCAGGCGCGAGCACAGCGAGCAGGTGGTCTTTCCCTCAGGAATAAGTTCTTTGACCACCGAGTAGGTGTCTTTCTCGACGATGTGGTACTCGATGCCCAGCTCTTTGAGATAGGCCGGCAGCACATGTTCCGGGAAACCTGGCTGCTTCTGGTCCATGTTCACGGCCACGATCTCGAACTTGATCGGTGCGACCTTCTGCAAGTGCATCAGCACGTCGAGCATGGTGTAACTGTCCTTGCCACCGGACAGGCAGACCATGACCTTGTCGCCGTCTTCAATCATGTTGAAATCGGCAACCGCCTCACCGGCCTGACGGCGAAGGCGCTTTTGCAGTTTGTTCTGGTTGACCGTAAGAGTGCCCATGTCGCGAAATCCGTGAGGTGTGACGAAAGGCCGGCATTTTACGCAAAAACTCATTGTCGGCGAATAGCTTGCGGGCTGCACTTTATCTGAACTGAGCATACCCCTGTGACGAGGGAGCTTGCTCCCGCTGGGTCGCGAAGCGGCCCCAAAAAAAGATCAGGCAGCACATTTTGCGACTGCTTCGCAGTCGAGCGCGAGCAAGCTCCCTCTCCACAAAGGCTTCGCAAGACTTAGACGCGATTAACCGAAGTGTTTTCAGCGCGATATGCTCTAAGCCCCTATTACCTGTACGGTTAAGACCTTTCTATACTGCGACATAAGGTCGCATTCAAATCCAGACCTTTACTTACTTGGCCACTTTGGCCCGTAGGCGCTCCGCTGGGGGGCGACGGTAAAAAAAGAGGAGTGACTGGCATGATCCATCACGTAGTGGGGCTTTTCACCCACCCCGACCAGGAATGGAAAGAGATCCGTGGCGACCACGAGGAAAGCATTAGCCACATGTACCTGACCCACACGCTGATTCTGGCGGCGATCCCTGCCGTGTCAGCGTTTATCGGCACCACAAAGGTCGGCTGGGTGATTGGCACCCGGGCACCGGTGATGCTGACGCAGGAAAGCGCGCTATGGATGACGATCATGTCTTACGTGGCGATGCTCGGCGGTGTTGCAGTGATGGCCGCGTTCATCCACTGGATGGCTCGCACCTATGACGCCAACCCGAGCCTGGCCCGTTGCGTTGCGTTTGCGACCTATACCGCCACCCCGTTGTTTATCGGCGGACTGGCGGCGCTTTACCCGCACCTGTGGCTGGGAATGATCGTCGGGACGGCGGCCATCTGCTACACGGTGTACCTGCTGTATGTGGGGCTACCCACTTTCATGAACATTCCATCAGACGAGGGGTTCCTGTTTTCAAGTTCGGTACTTGCGGTAGGCCTGGTGGTGCTGGTGGCCATCATGGCGTTCACAGTCATTGTCTGGGGACTCGGCGTGGGGCCGGTCTATACTAATTAGTGGTTCTTTCCACCCAAAAACAAGATCTGCCAACACAGGCCGCCGCAAGGCGGCCTTCTAATGTTCAAGGATAGAAAGCGCTGACGACCATTCGGTACCTCGGCGATTCGCAAGACCCCAGGGTTGCGGCATACTCGACGTCTCTGGAGATCCATCAAGCATGTCCGAGCCACTCAATACCCGCATCGAAGACTGTTACCAACTCGCTGAATCCTTTTTCAAACGCACTTTCAAACGTCCCGTGGTGAGCCTCAAGCTGCGCGGTCAAAAAGCCGGTGTCGCGCATTTGCACGAGAACCTGCTGCGTTTCAACCCGCAGCTATACCGGGAAAACACCGAAGATTTTCTCAAGCAAACCGTGGCCCACGAGGTTGCCCACCTGATCGCTCATCAACTGTTTGGTGACCGCATCCAGCCTCATGGCGAGGAGTGGCAATTGATCATGCGCGGCGTGTACGAACTGCCGCCCAATCGCTGCCACACCTACGACGTCAAACGCCGGAGCGTGACGCGCTATATCTACAAATGCCCGTGCGTGGACAGCGATTTCCCGTTTTCGGCGCAGCGCCATGGTTTGGTGAGGAAGGGTCGGCGGTATTTGTGCCGGCGGTGCCGGAGTACGTTGGTGTTTAGCGGGGAGATGCGGATCGAGTAGCCAGATTTGTTGTGTCTGGTCTGGTCTCTTCGCGAGCAGGCTCCCTCCCACACTGGATCTATGCCTACCGACAATCCCCTGTGGGAGCGGGTTTGCCCGCGAAGGGGCCAGTAAGCCGCTAGAGAATCACCTTGGCACACCGCAACTCTTCTATCCGCTGCGCACTAAACCCCAACTCCCCCAACACCTGATCCGTATGCTGCCCCAGCGCCGCGCCAATATGCCGTGGTTCAGGCAACCCATTTGAAAACTTCAACGGACAGGCCATCTGCGCCTGTGTCGAACCATCCCCACGCGGCACATCCGTCACCAGCTCCCGCGCCTTCAGCTGCGGATGCTCAATCGCTTCGCTCAAACTCAACACCGGCTCGACACACGCATCGAGTTCGGCAAACAGTGCGCACAAATCAGTGAAATCGTGTTTCTCGAATTCAGTCATCAGCGCGTCTTTCAGCTTTTTTTGGTTCGCAGGCTGTGGCGATAAGCCCAGGGACGCCAACTCCTCCAGACCCAACGCCGTACACAGTTGCCTCATAAACGCCGGCTCCAGACTGCCCACCGACAACCAGCGCCCATCGCGAGTACGGTAATAGTCATAGAAGCTGCCGCCATTGAGCATCTGATCTTCCCTGCCCGGCTCCGCGCCACAGGCCAGATACCCGGCGCCCGCCATGGCGTTCAGGCTGAACGCGCAATCGGTCATGCTCACGTCCAGATACTGGCCCTGCCCGGTTTGCTGCCGGGCGATGACCGCCGCCAGCAGTCCGATGACCCCGTGAAGCGAGCCCCCGGCGACATCCGCCACCTGCATGCCCAACGGCAGCGGCCCGCTGTCGGCGCGGCCGGTGTAGCTGGCCAATCCCGCCAACGCCAGGTAATTAATATCGTGTCCAGCGCGATCCTTGTAGGGGCCGGTCTGACCGTAACCAGTGATCGACACGTAGATCAGCTTCGGATTGATTGCCTTCAAGGCTTCATACCCCAGCCCCAGGCGCTCCATCACACCGGGACGAAATTGCTCCAGCACGATGTCGTAGTCGGCCAGCAGCTGCTTGATCACCTCCAGCGCCTCGGGCTGTTTCAGGTCCAGCGCCAGGCTGCGCTTGTTGCGATTGAGGTAGGCATGGCTGGCCGACACGCCGTGATCGTGAGGCGGCAACACCCGCAGCAGATCCATGCGGGTAGGTGATTCAATGCGCAACACCTCGGCGCCCATGTCCGCCAGCAACAACGAGGCAAACGGCCCCGGCAGCAGCGTTGAAAAATCCAGAACCTTGAGTGATGCCAGTGGCCCGAGCATGTGCAATCTCCCTAAACGATGCCTCCAGCCTAGGCAGCCGATCGCATTGCGGCAATCACCCGAAGTGTCAGCAAAGGTGACCGTTACGCTCAAATCCCGGGCAAGAAAAAACCCGCCGAAGCGGGTTTTTCAGTACAGCGAGGGTTACTTGACGTTGGTTGGGGTTGGGCCTTCAGCTACGCCCAGGTCGTCTTCTACGCGTTCGTCGGAGATACCGCGACCGCCAGAAGCCAGTTCAGCGTGCAGCACGTCAGTGTCCAGCTCCTTGACCCACTTGGCCACGACCAGCGTAGCCACAGCGTTACCCACCAGGTTGGTCAGTGCGCGAGCTTCGGACATGAAGCGGTCGATACCGAGGATCAGCGCCAGGCCGGCAACCGGCAGGTGGCCAACAGCGGACAAGGTGGCAGCCAACACGATGAAACCACTGCCGGTCACGCCAGCAGCGCCTTTGGAGGACAGCAGCAACACCACCAGCAGGGTGATCTGGTGCGTGATGTCCATGTGGGTGTCGGTCGCCTGAGCAATGAACACCGCCGCCATGGTCAGGTAGATCGCGGTACCGTCGAGGTTGAACGAGTAACCGGTCGGGATCACCAGACCCACAACGGATTTCTGCGCGCCCAGACGTTCCATCTTGATCAGCATGCGCGGCAGCACCGATTCCGAAGAAGAAGTACCCAGCACGATCAGCAGCTCTTCACGGATGTAGCGAATGACTTTCAACACGCTGAAGCCGTGAGCGCGAGCGATACCACCCAGCACGACCAAAATGAACAGCAGGCAAGTGATGTAGAAGCAGGCCATCAGCTGACCCAGTTGCACCAGCGAACCGACACCGTAGGCGCCAATGGTGAACGCCATCGCACCGAAGGCACCGATTGGCGCGAGCTTCATGATCATGTTGATGATGTTGAACATCACGTGGGCGAAACGATCGATGAAGTCCAGCAGCGGCCGGCCGTAGGCACCCAGGCGATGCAGGGCGAAACCGAAGATCACCGAGAACATCAGCACTTGCAGGATATCGCCGGTGGCGAAGGCACCGACGATGGTGTTCGGGATCACGTTCAGCAGGAAGCCGACAACGCTTTGATCAGCACCGGCGGCGACATACTGAGCCACTTTGGAAGCATCCAGCGTGGTCACGTCGATGTGCATGCCGGCACCCGGCTGGACGATGTTGACCACCACCAGACCGACCAGCAGGGCGATGGTCGACACGATTTCGAAATACAGCAGCGCGTAACCGCCGGTCTTGCCGACCGATTTCATGTTCTGCATGCCCGCGATACCGCTGACCACCGTACAGAAGATGATCGGGGCGATGATCATTTTGATCAGTTTAATGAACCCGTCACCCAACGGCTTGAGGGCCACACCAGTCTGCGGATAGAAGTGACCGATCAAAATGCCGATGATGATGGCAACGATCACCTGGAAATACAGGGATTTGTACAGTGGCTGACGAGTCGTCATTGCAAAGTTCCTCAAGAGTGTCCGGTGACAACATCCATCTGTTGCCCAAGACACTTCAATTGCGAACCCTCCTGCTTCTGGAGGGATTTGTTTTGTCGAGCTGCGCAACGGCAGGCATCTGCTGGTTGTATCGCAAGGCCCGTGCCACCTTCCGAAAACTGCCTGCAAGCCTTTTGACGCCAAGGGTTACAGGATTCTCCTTGTCATCCATCGACTACAACAATGTGGCGGATTTCCGCCCATCGACCAGGCCTCGTCCTGCAATTTGGCGGATATCCGCCTTGTCCATCGCAAGGCAGCGCGGCTACCATCCGTCGTTCAATGGACGGACTTGCCTTCTATGCGCGAACGCACCATCGCCAGTCATTTCGCCCGTGCCGTCCTCGGTGGCGCGCGGCGGCTGGGTTATGACTATTCAGACCTGTTGCAGCAATTGGGCATCAGCCCCGAGTTGCTGGACGAGCCGCGTGCGCGTATCGCACCTGAGCAGTTCACCCGATTGATTCAGGGTCTGTGGCTGGCACTGGACGACGAATACCTCGGCTTCGGGCCGGTCCCGAGCAAAACCGGGACCTTCGCGATGATGTGCCACGCGGTGATCCACTGCCGCAATCTGGAAAAAGCACTGCATCGCGGCTTATTGTTTTATAGCTTATTCCCCGAGGGTCCGCGCCTGACCCTGACTCACGAAGGCGAAATGGTCCGCCTGAGCCTCGATGATTCGAAGTTTCAGGACCCGGACCATTTCCTCACCGAAAGCCAGCTGATGGTCTGGCACCGCCTCGGCAGCTGGCTGATTGGCCAGCGTATGCGTCTGGAGCAGGCGACGTTCAGTTATCAAAGACCCGAACACGGCGCCGAATACGACTTGCTGTTCCCCTGCCCGATGCAGTTTGGCGCAGCACAAAGCAGCCTGCTGTTTCACAATCGTTACCTGAACATGCCACTGTTGCAGGACGAACGAACACTCAAACACTTCCTCGAACACTCCCCCGCCGACCTGCTGTCGCGCCCGGATGACGGCGACAGCCTGAGCAGCCAGTTACGTCGATTGCTTAGCCGCGACAGTTCTCGCTGGCCAGACCTTGAAGCCGTGGCCGCGAAGATGCACATCAGCCCGCAGACGTTGCGTCGGCATTTGCGTGAGGAAGGGTCGAGTTTTCAGGAGTTGAAGGATCAGCTAAGGCGCGATATTGCGATTTATCACTTGGGGCGGGCGGATTTGTCGTTGCAGCAGATTGCCGAGCAGCTGGGGTTCTCCGAGCCTTCAGCGTTTCACCGGGCGTTCAAGAAATGGACCGGGTTGACGCCGGGGGCCTATCGCGCGCAAGAGAATTGAATATTGAGTTGAATTGACTGGCGCCTTCGCGAGCAAGTCGAATCGTCGCACCGCCGCTCCCACATTCGACCGAGTTCTTTCTGGGGAATGCGATTAAATGTGGGAGCGGGCTTGCTCGCGAAGAACGATGACGCGGTCTATCTGACGGGTGACTAAGGCGGATCAAGCCTGTCCAGCATCCGGTTCACCGCCAGCTCTCCCAGCATCACAACTTGCGCAATCCCCAGCACCGTGTTGCGCTGCGTCCCCTCCACCTGCCCCGCAAACTCACTCAGCATCACACTCGCCGAAGCCATGGTTTCACAGGCTTTGACCAGCAGGGTTTCGTCATCGGTGTCGGGCCCGACGAAATAGATCGTACTGGGTTTGCGCGGGGTGTCTTTGGGAATGACCGGTTTGAGGTAGTAATCGAGGGCGCGGTCGGCGGCTTCGTTGAGTTTTTTGGAATCGGGGGTTTCGTAGGGGGAGACGTCGTCGGTTTCGGGTGGCTTGGGTGTGATCTTGAACATTTGAAGCTCCGTGGTTGGTTGAGCCGCCACGACTTATCGCTAAACAAGTAAAGGTGGCGGCTGTACGCAGGTTAGCGATCCGGGTCACAGAAACCCCGGGTAGACTCGAAGGTCTCCCACGCACAGCCACCATTACGCGAATTGCAGAGACTAAAAACTGCAATCAAAACCTGGGCGCTTTTGCGTCTGTGTAGGGGATCGGATCGCTAAACCCGATCGCTGATTCGTCAGCGACCCGGAAACGATAGAGTCCACGCCCCAGGCGCACAAGCCGGCGGATTCTGGCGTAGTCGTAGGCAGCGGCGCAAGGATGTGTAGCCTGAGTGAGTATCTGGAGATGTTTTTTAAACACCGTTGTTTAATGCTCACTCAGGCTTCACGGGACGCGAGATCGGCCAGATAAATCAATGCGTCCCCTATTCCACGAGATAAATAAATGCGCCCCCTATTCCACGCCCCCTTTTCATCCCCTTCCCACTTCTTGCCTAAGTTAGCCAACTGAACTTAATTCACCGTAATAGCAACCAAAGCTAACGTTGGTAATTTATCAGTGCGCAGACCATAAACCGACGCTCCACTTCTAGTTCTTTGGAAGTCTCCGTAGATATTCGCCCCTGTGGCTGTTCGAATATTTGTTGTAAATCCCATACTGTACATCGCCCATAGAAGCGCCGACTGTGGCTCGTTAAAATTTAGCGATCCGAGTGACTGACGCCAATAGGTCCCCTCGTCGTAGTTCATAGGAGATGAGGATAGATACAACTTATATGTGCCGTGCACCGCGACTTCATACCCGCTTTTTTGTCCGGACGCATCTTCGACGGTAATCATTGTGGTGCCCCTTCCAAAGCCTTCCACCTTACCTACATTACTCACTCTTGCTATACGTTCATCCGCCGATGTGTATTTATATGGAGGAGTGCCTCCGGACGCATGGCGGACATCTGTGTTGCCTGGAAAATCATATCTCGGGGTCCATGGCGCTTCTTTATACGCCAAACCACCCAATGACATTCGACTGTTATCAATCTCCAACTTTCTGGTAACCAGAATGTCCCAGGGCTGTGTTGACTGGTTTTCGCCGTAGCGGGCGACGGCTTTAAAGCTGTGACATTCCAACGTCAGATCGGATACTTCCTTAGTCCAGAGACCGCTTGTGGCGGTTGCAATACCCTTTGGTATTGCATTATCGAAAATTTCCACATCTCGACCCACCTGTGCCGTACCTTTTATCGTCACCTTGTTATCGAAGGTGTAGGTGCCATGAGGGATCTCTACGCCGTTAGAGTCCTTTATCGAGTAGATCTCCGGCCCTAACTCCACGGCTGCCTTGACCGTATAAGTACGTACCGGAAAAGCTACTGCCCTCGCCGGGTCGGAATTGCGGGCAAAGTTGACTCTGAATGTAATCGTCACAGCGCTGCCATGCCTGAGCGCTTTCAACCAGTCAACCAACGCCTGCCCGATTGGCCGCGCCAACCCCTGCGCTTCGTTGTGCGGCACACCATTGAGGTCGTCGAAGAATACCGGTGCACCACTGCTGTTATACCCGTCATAGCGCAACCACACATACTGCCCCGCCATTTGAAGCAGCCACTGCGCAATGCTCGATTTATCGGTAGCCACCAGTTTGTTGACATCCAACTCTGGCCCTTCATGACCAAGAATGACCGGTTTTGGAAGCCGCCCATCCCCATCCACCATCCGGTTCACGTTCAACACCAACGGCCCGGACCGGGCAATCTCCTTGCCCCCCCGAATCAGCGCCCATACAAACTGCACGGCTGTGCCGTGCCACGCCCCGAGAAACCGTGCGTCGAGGTTAAAGGTGGCTTGATGATTTACGTCAAGCGGCAAATCCGAAAACGTCGGTGGATCCGGCATGAGGTCGACCAAAACCAATCGAGCCTGGTCCCCCGGCAAGGAGGCCGCAAAGGAGACCTGAACCGTCAGGCCTTGAGGGTATGCCAGCGGGTCGACGGGATTGGCAGCGGGAACCGGCGGATCAAGGGTAATGGTATCCCTGCCGATAACTCGCGCAGTGGCCGCTTTGGAACTGGCGACTACCGTTTCTTTACTTTTCAGCACAAATACCACGGTCACCACGCTGCTGGTGGCGACCCTTTCGTTTGCGACCTGGAGTATGCAGGGCTTTTTCTGCCCAAATTCGTCCGACTCCACAGTGCCTGTTATTGGCACCACTTCGGGTTGCCCCGCGATTGTCGCGGTATAGGTGGCTTCAATCGTGTCCCCCACCTGAAAGCGGGGATCGCCCGTCAAGACAATCACCGATAGCGGATTACCCGCCAGTTTGTCCCGATCAATGATGCCTGGATCATCGGCCGAATCGTTCAGGATCTCGCGCAAAATGGGTGCCGGCAGACGGGTCCCGGCCAGATCCACGTCGACGATCTGTGAAGCCGACCACGGCGAATCGGAGTCCGGGCTGTTACCGAGCTGATCGGTGACCGTGTAGGAAAACGCGAAATGCGGGCTATCACCGCCAGCCAGATCAGCGCGGGTCACGGTGAAGCACACTGTCACCGGGGTATCCGAGCCCGGCAGTGGTGCCTGGTTTCCCGTCACCGTATGAAAAACGTCATGGCCATTACAGTTCAGTCGAATGACATCGTAAGCGCGGCAATAGGGGTAGGACACACAGACCTGCGCCCCCGCTTCAGGAAAGTCAGGGCCGACGCCATTTTTGATGGCATCTGGTAGCAACAAGACCAATCGGGAATGGCCCTCGACACCGGGGTCCGTGTCCTCTTTGCCGGGGCGAATGGCGTTATACAACACCTCCAGGGGCTCGGACGTGCCCATGTTCTGGCTCCCACGCGTCACTGTAAAAGTGAGACGGTTGACGAAATCGGGAAACAGCAGTTTTTTGGGCAGGTAAAAGGTAACGGTGTCGTTTTCACTCTGAGTCAGCTTGCTGACGATATCAAGTTGGACGTTCAGGTTGAGTGCCACTTCATCGTTTGGCTGCTGGCCAAGATACGGGTAAACGGAGACTTCCAGCCCCATGGGCTCCAGATCATAAATGTGTAAAGGGACACCACAGTGCCCTCCCACTACCGGCTGGGTTCCTCTCGGAACTCGCGGTGCGTACAGCACCAACAGAGCATTATCAGGTGAGGTGCCGGGCGCGATGGTCATGGAAGAGCTCCTTTAGATGAGCGATCCGAATGGCCGGCGCTCGAGAGCTCATCACACAGGATTGGGCGAAGATTCGACTACTGTCAGATCTGACAGTAGCGACGAGCGGATAGCAGGAGAAAGGACGCGTTGCTCACCCATTTCTCCTAAAATCCAGTCTCAAACCACCGAAAAATGAATCCGAAACGCCGCACCACCCAGCGCCGAATCCCCCAGCGTCAGCTTCGCGCTGTAGCTCTCGATAATGTCCTTGACCACCGCCAGCCCTATCCCCTGCCCCGGATGCTGAGCATCCAGCCGCCGCCAGCTCCCCCTGCATCACAACCTGCTGAATCCCCAGCACCGTGTTGCGGTGCGTCCCCTCCACCAGCCCCGCGAAATTACTTAGCATCACACTCGCCGATGCCATGGATTCACAGGCGTTGACCAGCAGGGTTTCGTCATCGGTGTCGGGCCCGACGAAGTAGATCGTGCTGGGTTTGCGCGGGGTGTCTTTGGGAATGACCGGTTTGAGGTAGTAATCGAGGGCGCGGTCGGCGGCTTCGTTGAGTTTTTTGGAATCGGGGGTTTCGTAGGGGGAGACGTCGTCGGTTTCGGGTGGGTTGGGTGTGATCTTGAACATTTGAAGCTCCTAGAGTTATGGAGCCGCTACACATCGCTGCTAGACGAAAAAAGGGTGGCGGCTATGCGCGGGTTAGCAGACCAGGACTCTAGAACCCGGCGCACCGAAGTGCCCCACGCAAAGCCGCCATAAAATCAACGACTGTCGTTGTACGTCTAGAGATGACCCGGGCTGCTAAACCCGATCGCTGATAATCAGCGACCGGAAAACGATAGAGCCCACGCCCCAGGCGTACAAGCCGGCGGATTCTGGCGCAGCTGTAGGCTGCGACGCAAGAATGTGTAGCCTGAGTGAGTGTCTGGAAGTGTCTTTTAAACATCTCCGTTTAATGCCCACTCAGACCTCACCGGACGCAAGATCAGACGGATAAATAATTGCGTCCCCTTTTCCGCTAATTAACCGGGTTCCAATACGCAGGCAAAGCAGAAGTGATTCCGGATGCAGTATCTGTAAGCGTCCATTCGGTCCGTCCCGAAAAGGGTAGTATCGAACTGGTAGTGGCAGCGGAGACTGCCGAGGTCTTGCCGGCGGGAACTAACACAGATGTCATACCGTAGTATATTTGTTTAATGTTGATGAATCGGTCATAGGGTAGCGCCTGGCACGTCACTTGAAAGGAGATAGGCCCTCTTTCGGGTGCCGAAATGGGTATCCTGGTGCCACTTGGGTAGGTACCTCCGAACTGTCTGCGAATAATCTCCAGCCGCGGCGCTACAGCCGCGACAACTCGAATCGTCCAGATTTCAGAAGTACCGCGAGCGTCTTTTGCTTTGTAGGTATGCTCGCCTACCAGGAGCCCAGTGACTGGAAGCTCCCATCGCCCTCCAATCGCAGCAGTGCGCCCTTGTAGTTGCCCATTGTCATAGATTTCGACGTCCGCCCCCGCTAGCGCAGTCCCGGATAGTTTCACCGAGCGGGCTACGGTATCCGTCCCCGGAGAAATGACCCGGTCGGCGCTGTCCGTCAACTGTGAAATGGCAGGCAGGATGAGCGCCTCGGTCTTGACCGTGTACGTGCGGACAGGGAATGTCACCAGGTCCGCGCCCGATGAAAACCTGACCCTGAACGTGACCGTTACCGAACTGCCATTGCTGAGTGTTTTCAACCAGCCTATCGGTGCTGATCGCGTCAGCGCCTTCCCACCTTCATGCGGTTGCCCTACCAGATCGTCGAATGTTGTGCTGCCATTCATGTCGACACCCGCATAGTGCAACCAACAGGTATTCTGCACGCCCGGTTGAGGCCACCATGCTGCAATGCGCAGCAGATCCGAAGGCTGCATTTGGGTCACATCCAACTGGTTACCCACCGCGCCATCCATCTCAAGCGTCGGTAACCGTGGGTCGCCATTGGCGATCCGATTCACGCTCAACACCAACACCGCTGAATGCGCAAAATCTACACCACCGCGAATCAGCACCCAACATAACTGGGGAAACTGTCCATGCCACGCCCCGAGAAACGCCGCATCGAGTGTAAAGGTGGCTTGATGGTTCGGGTCGATCGGCAGCGCCGCAAACGTCGGTGATCCAGGCAAAGGATTGAGCAAGACCAATCGAGCCTGGTCCCCCGGCAAGGAGGCCGCAAAGGAGACCTGAACCGTCAGGCCTTGAGGGTATGCCAGCGGGTCGACGGGATTGGCAGCGGGAACCGGCGGATCAAGGGTAATGGTATCCCTACCGATAACTCGCGCAGTGGCCGCTTTGGAACTGGCGACTACCGTTTCTCTACTTTTCAGCACAAATACCACGGTCACCACGCTGCTGGTGACGACCCTTTCGTTTGCGACCTGGAGTATGCAGGGCTTTTTCTGCCCAAATTCGTCCGACTCCACAGTGCCTGTTATTGGCACCACTTCGGGTTGCCCCGCGATTGTCGCGGTATAGGTGGCTTCAATCGTGTCCCCCACCTGAAAGCGGGGATCGCCCGTCAAGACAATCACCGATAGCGGATTACCCGCCAGTTTGTCCCGATCAATGATGCCTGGATCATCGGCCGAATCGTTCAGGATCTCGCGCAAAATGGGTGCCGGCAGACGGGTCCCGGCCAGATCCACGTCGACGATCTGTGAAGCCGACCACGGCGAATCGGAGTCCGGGCTGTTACCGAGCTGATCGGTGACCGTGTAGGAAAACGCGAAATGCGGGCTATCACCGCCAGCCAGATCAGCGCGGGTCACGGTGAAGCACACTGTCACCGGGGTATCCGAGCCCGGCAGTGGTGCCTGGTTTGCCGTCACCGTGTGAAAAACGTCATGGCCATTACAGTTCAGTCGAATGACATCGTAAGCGCGGCAATAGGGGTAGGACACACAGACCTGCGCCCCCGCTTCAGGAAAGTCAGGGCCGACGCCATTTTTGATGGCATCTGGTAGCAACAAGACCAATCGGGAATGGCCCTCGACACCGGGGTCCGTGTCCTCTTTGCCGGGGCGAATGGCGTTATACAACACCTCCAGGGGCTCGGACGTGCCCATGTTCTGGCTCCCACGCGTCACTGTAAAAGTGAGACGGTTGACGAAATCGGGAAACAGCAGTTTTTTGGGCAGGTAAAAGGTAACGGTGTCGTTTTCACTCTGAGTCAGCTTGCTGACGATATCAAGTTGGACGTTCAGGTTGAGTGCCACTTCATCGTTTGGCTGCTGGCCAAGATACGGGTAAACGGAGACTTCCAGCCCCATGGGCTCCAGATCATAAATGTGTAAAGGGACACCACAGTGCCCTCCCACTACCGGCTGGGTTCCTCTCGGAACTCGCGGTGCGTACAGCACCAACAGAGCATTATCAGGTGAGGTGCCGGGCGCGATGGTCATGGAGGAGCTCCTTTAGATGAGCGATCCGAATGGCCGGCGCTCGAGAGCTCATCACACAGGATTGGGCGAAGATTCGACTACTGTCAGATCTGACAGTAGCGACGAGCGGATAGCAGGAGAAAGGACGCGTTGCTCACCCATTTCTCCTGAAATCCAGTCTCAAACCACCGAAAAATGAATCCGAAACGCCGCACCACCCAGCGCCGAATCCCCCAGCGTCAGCTTCGCGCTGTAGCTCTCGATAATGTCCTTGACCACCGCCAGCCCTATCCCCTGCCCCGGATGCTGACGATCCAGCCGTTCGCCCCTTTGCAGAATCCGCGCCCGCTGATCCGGCGGCACACCGGGCCCGTCATCTTCAACGCACAACTCAATCCCGCTCAACGTTTCACGCACGCTGATACGCACTTCGCCCAGACACAGCCGATAGGCGTTTTCCAGCAGGTTGCCCATCATTTCCAACAAGGCGCCCTGCTCGATCGGTACATAACACTGCGGCGGCAGATCGATGGCGACGCGCACGTGCTTATCGCGGTAGACCTTGTCGAGCGTGTCGCACAGGCTTTGCAGCACCGGTTGCAGGCGCACCTGATGGCGCACCAGACCGCTTTTGCGCAGGCTGGCGCGTTGCAGTTGATAGCTGATTTGTTGGCTCATGCGTTCAATCTGGGTTTGCAGCACCCAGGCCTGATCGCGGTCTTGCGGGCGCTGGGCCATGTCTTCGCTGACGCCTTGCAGCACGGTCAGCGGGGTTTTCAGGCTGTGGGCCAGGTCGTCGAGGGAGTCGCGATAGCGGCTGCGCTGTTCGCGCTCGCTGTGCAGCAAGCGGTTGAGGGAGCCGGTCAGGCGCAACAGTTCGCGCGGGTGTTGTTCGCTGAGGCTTTCCCGGGCGCCGCTTTCGATTTCGTCCAGTTCCTGACTGAGCCGGCGCAAGGCCTGCAAGCCCCAGGTCAAGCCGATCCACAGCAACGCGAGCAACACCAACAGCGCCGCACCGAAGCCCAGGTAAAGGTTTTCGCGCAGGCCTTCGAGGGTGGCTTCGTATTCGCGCACCGGTTGCAGGGCGACGATGCTGAACGCCGCGCTTTTGCCGCCGAGCAGTTTGACTTCGACGTCATAGACGAAGAATTCCTGACCGTTGGCCTCACGAATGCGCGCGAACTCATTACCATGTCCGTCGTAACGCGGCGTGTAGTTGATCAATTCCCCAGTGGCCTTCGATCGCCAGACCAAGTGACCTTCGCGGTCAAAGATGTAGCCGAGCAAACGACTGTCCGTCAGATTGAAACGTTCATCCGGCAACTGTGCCGGCATTTGCAGGGTGTTGTTTTCCACGCGCGCGGCGGAGATCAGCGTGGTGACGTCCGAGGCCAGGCGTTGCTCAATCGAATCCTGCAACGCCAGGCTGAACGCGCCCTGCATTGCCGGCAACAACGCCAACATGAACAACACCGCCAACAGGGTGGCGGCGAGCATCAAGCGGACACGAAGGGAACGAATCAAGTGCAGCGCTCATTGAACAGGTAGCCGAGGCCCCGCACGGTGTCGATTGGCTTGAACCCGGCCGGGCCTTCTAGTTTGCGGCGTAGACGGCCGACCAGTACTTCGATGACGTTCGGATCACGCTCGTCGTCATCGGGGTAGAGCTGTTCCATCAAGCGGTCCTTGGCCACCACTTGCTGGTGATGACGCATGAGGTATTCAAGGATCCGGTACTCATACGCGGTCAGCGCCAGCGGTTCGTCATCGAGCGTGGCCTGCTTGCGGTTGAGGTCGAGCAGCAACGGCCCGGCGACGATGGTCGACTGGGTGAAACCGCTGGAACGGCGCAGCAAGGCATTCAGCCGGGCGTCGAGCTCTTCGAACTGGAACGGTTTGACCACGTAATCATCGGCGCCAGCGGCGAGGCCTTCGACCTTGTCCTGCCAGTTACCGCGCGCGGTGAGGATCAGGATCGGGAAGGTCTTGCCCCGCGTGCGCAGCTGACGGATCAGGTCAAGCCCACCCATGCCTGGCAAGCCAAGATCGATCACCGCCAGGTCATGGTTGAACTGCTCGGTCCGGTACAGCGCCTCTTCGGCGTTGGCCACGGATTCGACCACGTGGCCACTCTCCGTCAGGCGGGTTTGCAGGTGATGGCGCAACAGCGCTTCATCTTCGACGACCAGCAGTTTCATAACGCTCTCCCGGGCAAAGCGACCTCTCCAATGGCACAACGGCGCATCCAACGGTCAGGACAGATCATAGCGGCCCTTGAGGTCTTCCTGGCGGAGTTTAAAACCATTGTGCGTCACCGACACGTTGGCGTAACCGGCGGAGTAATCGGCCGGGTTGTTCAGTTGGCCCAAATGCGCGCGCCAGGCACTTTCATGTCCCACCGGGGTGACCGTGCTGAAGCTGTTCAGGCTCAGGGACTTTTTGATCTTCTCGTTGGTCTTTCCAAGCGCAAGGCTGGCGATGATGTCATCGGACGCTAACGCCGCGGTGCTCGCGCTCAGAACGGTGAAAGCCAAAATCAGGTTTTTAAAGCCGGTCATTAGGGAATTTCCTCATGCGCAGGTGCTTTGGGTACGACGCTACAGTACTCAACCGTCCCTGAACTGCCCCTGAACACAGTCTGAACCCAAGCTGAATAAGATCGACTAGGCTGTCTTTTTGACTTTCTTGCAGGAGATCCGACCATGCGCACCTTCATCGCCCTCTGCTTGCTGGTGATGAGCGGGCTGACTCAAGCCGCCATCAAGACCCAGGAAATCCCCTATCAAAGTGTCGATGGCACAAAAATGATCGGCTATTACGCCTATGACGACGCCATCAAAGGCCAGCGACCCGGCGTCCTGGTGGTGCATGAATGGTGGGGGCTGAACGACTATGCCAAGCGCCGAGCCCGTGATCTCGCCGGTCTGGGCTACAGCGCGCTGGCCATCGACATGTACGGCAACGGCAAGAACACCGAACATCCGAAGGACGCCATGGCGTTCATGCAGGATGTGCTGAAAGACAGCTCGGCGGCCGCTGCGCGCTTTCAAGCCGGGCTGGGGCTGTTGGAGCAACAACCGCAAACCGACCCGAATAAAATCGCGGCGATTGGCTACTGCTTCGGCGGCGCGGTGGTGCTGAACGCGGCCCGTCAGGGTTTGCCACTGGCAGGCGTGGTGAGTTTCCATGGCTCGCTGGCAACCAAGACACCGGCTGCACCTGGCACCGTGAAGGCGAAAATTCTCGTGGAGCATGGGGCGATGGACAGTATGGTCACGCCGGAAAACGTGGCGGCGTTCAAGGCTGAAATGGACAAGGCCGGCGCCGACTATAAATTCGTCAGCCTTGAGGGCGCCAAGCATGGGTTTAGCAATCCGGATGCAGATCGGTTGAGCCATGGCGAGCATGGCGGGCCGGATATTGGGTACAACAAAGCGGCGGATGAACAGTCCTGGGCGGATATGAAGGCGTTTCTCAAAAAGATATTCAGCTGACCTATGCGGCGAGGGAGCCATAACTACTACCCAGCTTGAACGCTAAACGGCAAAATGCCCGGCATGAATCCCGCCCCCGCCCTACCCGCCTGCTGCACCCCACTCGACGCCCATTGGCCGCTGCCGCTTGTGCTGCCCGATACGGTGCTGCTGAGTACCCACTTCAATAGCGCGCAACTGGCCGGCGATGATTTCCAGCGCAGTGCCATCGAGCCGCCTGCGAGCATTCAGCGTTCAGTCGCCAAGCGTCAGGCCGAGTTTCTCGCTGGCAGGGTGTGCGCTCGGGCCGCGTTGCAACAATTGGAAGGGCTGAGTTTTATCCCGGCCATTGGCGAAGACCGGGCGCCGGTCTGGCCCGCGCACATTGCCGGTTCCATCACCCACAGCACCGGCCGGGCGGCGGCGATTGTCGCGAGGAAAACCGATTGGCGCGGTCTGGGCATGGACCTGGAAAACCTGCTCAACCCTGAACGGGCCGAGCGCCTGGCCGGGGAAATTCTCACACCACCGGAGTTAAAGCGCATGGCGGCCGGTCGTCGCGATGATCTGGCGCTGCTGGTGACGTTGACGTTTTCGGTGAAGGAAAGTCTGTTCAAGGCGCTGTACCCGATTGTTCAGCAGCGCTTCTATTTTGAACACGCCGAGGTGCTGGAATGGACCGAGGCCGGTGAGGTGAGGTTGCGTTTGCTGACGGATTTGTCTGGCGAGTGGCGCAATGGCACCGAGCTGGGGGCGCAGTTTGGGGTGATGGATGGGCAGTTGTTGAGTCTGGTCAGTATCAAGGCCTGAAGGTTTGCAGTGGTCGGGCTGGCCTCATCGCGAGCAAGCTCGGCTCCCACATTGGATCTCTGACACACCGAAGATCACCTGTGGGAGCCGAGCTTGCTCGCGATGGCGGCCTGACGCTCACCACACCTCTCAGCGCTTCTCCTGATTGCGCGGCCAACTCAAGCTAAAGCAAGCCCCACCCAGGCTCTTGCTCTTGCTGATCAACGCCCGCCCGTCATGCCAATGGATGATCCGCCGTACGATGGACAGCCCCAACCCATGCCCGCCCGAAGCGCGGGTACGGCTGTCATCCAGGCGCAGGAACGGCGTGAAAATTCGTTCCCAGGCCAACTCCGGCACACCCGGCCCGTCATCCTCGACGTCCACTCGGCAACGCTGCTGCCCCACCTGATAACTGACGGTCACCCGCGACGAGGCGTGGCGCATGGCGTTGCTGACCAGGTTCTGAATGGCCCGATGCAAGTAGCGCGGTTCGGCCTCGACCCAGGCGTCATCGCAATCAGCGGCCGACAAACACAAGCCGCGCTGCACCGTGACCTCGGCGCGCAATGGTGCCAGTTCTTCGATGACTTGATTGACCAGCGCGTCCAGATCGATCCGTTGGAAATTCAGCGCCGGCGAGCCCTGCTCCAGCCGCGCGTAGGTCAGCATCTCGTCGACCAGTTTGTCGAGGTCCTCGATGTCGTGGTCCATGCCCTCGCGGTATTTCTCCAGCTGCTGCGGCGTGGTGGCCGAGCCGATCATCTCCAGGCCGAAACGCAGGCGCGCCACCGGCGTGCGCAACTCGTGAGACACGGCGCGCACCAGTTCACGCTGGATCGCCAGCAATTGCTGCAAGTGCTCGGCCATGCCGTTGAACGCCGCGGCCAGTCGCCCCACCGAGTCGGCACCGCGCGCCGGTACGCGAGTTTCCAGGCTGCCTTGGGCAATACGCGTGGCGGCCGCTTCCAGACCGCGCAAACGGCGCTCCAGTTGCCGCACCAGCAGGTAGACGATCAGACCGATCAGGCTCAAACCGAGGGCTGCGATCAACACCAGCCATTCAGGCGGATAAGGGTTCATCTGGTACAGCGGGCCGATCTCCAGCACCCACGGCGTACCGACCATACCGGCAAACACCCGGATCGAGTCACCGCCCTTGCCCAGCGCCATCACCGTATCGCCCTCGGACACCCGGCGGCTCTGGTCTTCGTCCATGTCCGCCTGCTCGACCTTGATCAATCGCAAGTCGAAACCAAAGCCTTTGTCTTCTTTCAACAATGCCAGCCGCTCAGGCTGCTCCGCCACCGGGTAGCGCACCAGTTCATCGGCCAGCAGATAAATAGTGGCGCGGGCCAGCTGTTCGCTGATTTGCTGAACCTCGCCGGTGAGCACCAATTGCTCCTTGTCACTGACCAGTCGATAGACCTTCGCCGCGTGCGGGCCGGTCTGTTCCACCAGCGCCTGGCCGCGCAGGACGCGGGTGCGCTGGGTGAGGTCGAGGTCGGTCTGGGTAAACGTGGTCAGCGCCAATGGAATCCCGAGCAAGCGCTCCCAAACCAGCAAGGCGCGACGGCGCTCGGTTTCGTTCATCGGCTTGAGGTTGTCGGCCATCAACGAAAACGTACCGTGGGCCAGGCGCTCGCGGTATTGCTCGCTGCGCACCTCGTTGAGCAAGTGCAACGCCAGCACGCCCAGCACCGCGACCAAAATCAGCGCCGCACACATGCCACCATAAATGCGCAGGAAGATCGAATTCACAGCGACGGGTCTACGCAAGCTTCAGGAACAAACAGATAACCTTTGCTGCGGATGGTTTTGATCAGCCGCGGGTGCTCCGGGTCATCGCCAATTTTCGGGCGGATGCGCGAGATGCGTACATCGATGGAACGGTCCTGGCCGTCGTAACCGATTCCGCGCAATGCGGTGAAAATCTCTTCACGGGACAGGATGCGCCCGGCGTTGGCCACCAGCAGCCAGAGCAGGTCAAATTCAGCGCTGGTCAGCTCGATGCCGTGGTCATGCAACCAGGCTTCACGCAACGCGTTGTCCACCACCAACGGACCAAACTGCAGACGCCGCTGTTTTTCCGGAATGGCCTCCGGTGCTTCGCTGCGGCGCAACAGGGCCTGGATGCGCGCCAGCAACAGGCGCGGGCGCACCGGTTTGCACACGTAGTCGTCGGCACCGAGGTCCAGGCCGAGGATCTGGTCGGTGTCGTCGGTGCGGGCGGTGAGCATCAGGATCGGGCCGTCATACTTGTCGCGAACCTTGCGGCAAATGCTCAAGCCGTCTTCGCCGGGCAGCATCAGGTCGAGGATCACCAGGTCCGGCTTCTCCTTGATGATGCGAGCCGCCGCCAGCGCCCCATTGCCCTCGATCGAGACGCGCAGGCCATTGGCTTCCAGGTAGTCGCGGGTCAGTTCGGCCAGACGCTGGTCGTCCTCCACAATCAATACCTGCCAGGCTTCTTGCTCCACGGTGACCTCTGCTTGCCAACAACACTAATAAGGAAGGATCCGCCCGTCTTTTTGTAATGATTGGGAGGATAAGAATGCGTAACCATGGGACGATTGTATAAACGCCGCCCGTCGAGAACACAAGCCGGCAAATGCGTTCGGACATGTCGGTTTTTTGTGGTAGGGTTCGCGCCCTTAAAAATCCGGACGGCTGTTTTCAATCATTGAAAATCGATGAAAAACGCCTCGGTCCCGCTAGGTCGCGGCCTACACGCCGGTTCCACCTTTCACACACAATTTACACACAGGTTTATCCACAGGCAGTACGTTGCAACACCTCCAAAAACGCACTATCTTGTACCCCGGCGCCAAAAAAACCCTACATGTAGGGTTTTAGCTTAAAAGCCCAACCACATTTCAGACCAGAAACTCAAGCGCTTTATTGCCTGTTTATGGTTGAACACAGCGTGATTTTACAAGACCAAACCGCACTGGCGGATGGCACCGTTTTTTCAGGCCCGAACAGCCAAAACGGTACGGGTGTTGCAGTCAATACTGGCACCCCGAAAGGAATCCGGTTTCGAGCCCAGGCTCGCAACCAAAAGACTTCGGCAAGGACGCGGCCTCATTAGCCTTTTTCCTACTGTCCCGGAGTTGTTATGCCCGACACCACGTCGGTTGTAGTGCTTCAGGACAGAACGGTGGGCGCCGTAATGGTGCCCAAACAAACATAGAGAATGTGGAGACAACCCCCCATGCAAACCGACACAACTCGCGAGAACCCGCAGGGCACCTTGCCGCAGGCCGCTGATTCGACTTCGGATCTGTCCGCCACCGCGCCTGGCCAACTGCGCGTGATCAAGCGTAACGGCACTGTCGTTCCTTACACCGTCGACAAAATCACCGTCGCGATCACCAAAGCGTTTCTCGCAGTTGAGGGCGGCACCGCTGCCGCCTCGTCGCGAATCCATGACACCGTTGCCCGCCTGACCGAACAAGTCACCGCGACCTTCAAGCGCCGCATGCCATCGGGCGGCACTATCCACATCGAAGAAATCCAGGACCAGGTTGAACTGGCCCTGATGCGTGCCGGCGAGCAGAAAGTAGCCCGCGACTACGTGATCTACCGTGACGGCCGTTCGAAACAACGCGCCGCCCACGCACCGGCCGAAGAAGCAGTCAACGCTCACCCGTCGATCCGCATCACCCGCGCCGATGGCACCTTTGCGCCTCTGGACATGGGCCGCCTGAACACCATCGTCACCGAAGCGTGCGAAGGCCTTGCAGAAGTCGACGGCGACCTGATCCAGCGCGAAACCCTGAAAAACCTGTACGACGGCGTGGCACTGACCGACGTCAATACCGCACTGGTGATGACCGCCCGTACCCTGGTCGAGCGTGAGCCGAACTACTCGTTCGTGACCGCTCGCCTGCTGATGGACACCCTGCGTGCCGAAGGCCTGAACTTCCTGGAAGTCGCCGAGAGCGCGACTCACCACGAAATGGTCGACCTGTACGCCAAGGCCCTGCCTTCGTACATCGCCAAGGGTATCGAATTCGAATTGCTGAACCCGGTCCTGGCGACCTTCGACCTGGAAAAACTCGGCAAGGCGATCAACCACGAGCGCGATCAGCAGTTCACGTACCTGGGTCTGCAAACCCTGTACGACCGTTACTTCATCCACAAGGACGGTATCCGCTTCGAACTGCCGCAAATCTTCTTCATGCGCGTGGCCATGGGCCTGGCGATCGAAGAGAAGCATAAAGAAGACCGCGCAATCGAGTTCTACAACCTGTTGTCGTCCTTCGACTACATGTCGTCGACTCCGACCCTGTTCAACGCCGGCACCCTGCGTCCACAGCTGTCGAGCTGCTACCTGACCACCGTGCCGGATGACCTGTCGGGCATTTACCACGCGATCCACGACAACGCCATGTTGTCTAAATTTGCTGGCGGCCTGGGCAACGACTGGACGCCGGTTCGTGCGCTGGGTTCGTACATCAAGGGCACCAACGGCAAATCCCAGGGCGTAGTACCGTTCCTCAAAGTAGTGAACGACACCGCCGTCGCCGTTAACCAGGGTGGCAAGCGCAAAGGCGCTGTCTGTGCCTACCTGGAAACCTGGCACATGGACATCGAAGAGTTCATCGAACTCCGTAAGAACACCGGTGATGACCGTCGTCGTACCCACGACATGAACACGGCCAACTGGATCCCTGACCTGTTCATGAAGCGCGTCTTCGATGATGGCCAGTGGACCCTGTTCTCGCCTTCCGAAGTTCCGGACCTGCACGACCTGACCGGCAAGGCCTTCGAAGAGCGTTACGAGTACTACGAAGCGCTGTCCCAGTACCCGGGCAAGATCAAGCTGTTCAAGACCATCCAGGCCAAAGACCTGTGGCGCAAAATGCTCTCCATGCTGTTTGAAACCGGCCACCCATGGCTGACCTTCAAAGACCCGTGCAACCTGCGCAGCCCGCAGCAGCACGTCGGCGTGGTTCATAGCTCGAACCTGTGCACCGAGATCACCTTGAACACCAACAAGGACGAAATCGCCGTTTGCAACCTGGGTTCGATCAACCTGCCGAACCACATCGTCAACGGCAAGCTGGACACCGCCAAGCTCGAACGCACTGTAAACACTGCCGTTCGCATGCTCGATAACGTGATCGACATCAACTACTACTCGGTGCCACAAGCGAAGAACTCCAACTTCAAGCACCGTCCGGTCGGTCTGGGCATCATGGGCTTCCAGGACGCTTTGTACCTGCAGCACATTCCTTACGGTTCCGACGCGGCCGTCGAGTTCGCCGACAAGTCGATGGAAGCGGTCAGCTACTACGCGATCCAGGCTTCCTGCGACCTGGCCGACGAGCGTGGCGCTTACGAGACGTTCCAGGGTTCGCTGTGGTCCAAAGGCATCCTGCCACTGGATTCGCAACAAATACTGATCGAACAGCGTGGCCAGAAGTACATCGACGTTGACCTGAACGAATCCCTGGACTGGGCACCGGTTCGCGCCCGTGTTCAGAAAGGCATTCGTAACTCCAACATCATGGCCATCGCACCGACCGCGACCATCGCCAACATCACTGGCGTCTCGCAGTCGATCGAACCGACTTACCAGAACCTCTACGTGAAATCGAACCTGTCGGGCGAATTTACCGTGATCAACCCGTACCTGGTTCGCGACCTCAAGGCTCGCGGTCTGTGGGACGCGGTCATGATCAACGACCTGAAGTACTACGACGGTTCGGTGCAGCAAATCGAGCGCATCCCGCAAGAACTCAAAGAGCTCTACGCGACTGCTTTCGAAGTGGACACCAAGTGGATCGTTGACGCGGCAAGCCGTCGCCAGAAGTGGATCGACCAGGCTCAGTCGCTGAACCTGTACATTGCTGGCGCATCGGGCAAGAAGCTGGACGTGACCTACCGCATGGCCTGGTACCGTGGTCTGAAAACCACTTACTACCTCCGTGCCCTGGCTGCGACCAGCACCGAGAAGTCGACCATCAACACCGGCAAGCTGAACGCTGTTTCCAGCGGCGGCAACCACGGTGAAGATTCGGTCCTGGCAGCACCTGCCGGCCCTGCTCCAGTGCCAAAGGCGTGTGCCATCGACGAGCCGGATTGCGAAGCTTGCCAATAAGCTGAGCCGGTAGGCGCCGCAAGGCGCTTACTCGAAACCCCCGATCAGTCCTCTGGATTGATCGGGGGTTTTCTTTTGCCTGATCTGTAGGAGCAAAGCTTGCTCGCGATGAGCGGTGACGCGGTGACGCGGTGACGCGGTGAAAATCGTGCCATCCCTATCGCGAGCAAGCTTTGCTCCTACAGGATCTATGTTGTTTTAGCTATTTGACGCCCATCCGACACGCAATCTCGAACGCCTGGCGAATCGCCCCGACATTCGCCTTGCCCTGCCCCGCGATATCAAACGCGGTGCCGTGCGCCGGGGTGGTAATCGGAATCGGCAAGCCGCCCTGCACGGTCACCCCACGGGAGAACCCCATCAACTTGATCGCGATCTGCCCCTGGTCGTGATACATCGTCACCACCGCGTCAAAAGCACTGGCATCGCCCTGCACCTTGAGGAAAATCGTGTCCCCCGGGTACGGCCCTTCCGCCGCAATGCCCAACGCCTGAGCGGATCGAACAGCAGGGCCGATGATGTCCAGTTCTTCGCGACCAAACGAGCCGTTGTCGCCGTTATGCGGGTTCAAGCCACACACGCCGATGCGCGGTTTTTCCAGGCCGTTGCGCTTGAGCGCGGTGTCGATCAATTGAATGGCTTCCACGACCCGCGCTTGCGTGAGCATGCCTGGCACTTCAGCCAGCGCCACGTGGGAGGTCACGCGGGAAGTCCAAAGGTTGTCGAGCACGTTGAACTCGCAGAAAGGTCCGTGGAAATCCAGCAACTCGGCGAACCAGTGCAACTCATCGTTATGGGCCATGCCGGCCATGTGCAGCGAGGTTTTGTTCAGCGGTCCGAACAGCACTGAGTCGGTGATGCCGGCCTCGGTCAGACGCAAGGCTTTTTCCAGTGTGTCGAGGCTGTAGCGGCCGCCGATGACGCTGGCTTCATTACGCGCAAATTCGCCAAGGGTGTCGCCGCGAAAGTCATAGAACAGCGGCGTGTCATCGACAAACGACAGTTGCTCCAGCGACTCTACGCGACGGTAAGGAAATTCCGTCCCGGCGATGCGCATCCCGCGGCGCATTTCCGCCTCGTCGGCAATCAGGATGACATTGGCCTGACTGCGCACCTCGGGCTCGGCGAGCAGGCGTGCGATCAGTTCCGGACCGATGCCTGCCGGGTCGCCCAGGACCATCGCGATGGTGGTTTTGTTCATGCTTCACTCCTCAAGGGTTCGGGCCATTTCCGGTCAATGGCGCAGGGCTCGCAGCGATAGATTTGCTGTGCGTTGCTGTAGAAAAGCCGTTGCTGATCGGCACTCGGAAAATCGGCAACGATCGATTTGAAACCGCTGTAGATGTCGTCGAACGAGCCGCACAGGCTGTCCACGGGAAAGTTGCTGGCGAACATCGCCCGGTCGCTGCCGAACATGGCGATGACTTCGCGCACGATCCAGGCATTGTCTTTGGCCCGCCAGCGTTGACCACCCTGCCCCAGGCCGGAAATTTTCACCCGCACGTTCGGCCACTGCGCCAGCCGCGCCATCGCCAGGCGCCAACCCGCCAGGCCTTCGGCGCTGCGGTCGTTGGGCAATCCGGCGTGGTTGAGAATCAGCGTGATGCCGGGAAAGTCCCGGGCCAGGCGTTCGGCTTCGTGCAGGTTCCACCAGGGCGTCTGCAGATCGAAGTGCAGGCCCAGGGCTTCGAGCGTGGCGTAACTGCGGCGCCAGTGCTCGTTGCTCATCAGGCTGCGAGTGTGCCCCACCTGCGCAGGCGTGGTCGGGCCGCCGGGCTTGTGGCGCACACTGCGCACGCACTTGAAACTCGCTTGCTCGGTCAGCACCGCAATGGCGTCCGGATGGTCGAGCCAGGCTTGTGCGACGATGGCGTTTGGCACGCCGTAGCGAGCGGCCAGCCCTTCGATGAAACGGGTTTCGCCAATGGGGTCTTGCGGGTTCCATTCGGTCTCGACGTACACCGTTTGTACGACGTTATGGGAGCCGGTATCCGCGAAGTAGTCATCGGGAAAATAGCGGCGCTTGATCGCGCTGTAATCGCCGTAGCGAAACGGGATATTGGCCTCTGGCGCCAGCCACGGATGGTCATTGATCGACGGGTCCCAGAAATGGTGATGGGCGTCTACGATTGGGCCGTTCCAAAACTCAGTCATGACGCACCTCATCCAGGCTGATACACAACGTGGCCAAAACGAAGACCGCCGAGCACGCCGCAAAGAAGCCCAGCACTGGCGCAAACCCGCCGGCCATTTGCACAATGACGCCCACCAGAATCGGCACCGCAATGCCGCCCGTGCTGCCGGCCATGTTCATCACGCCGCCGATCAAACCGACCCGCGCCGGTGCCGCCAGCAACGCCGGAAAGCTCCAGTAGAGGCTGCCCCACATCAGGAAAAACGCGGTCATGGCCAACAACGCCACCGCCGCAAATGGATCGCTCAGGGTCGGCAGCAACAAGAACGCGCCCAGGGCCACGACACCAGAAAACGCCAGCAGACTCTTGACCGCGATGCCGCGACTCACGACTTTGCGAATCAGGCCGTCGCAGAGAAAACCACCGGTCAACGAACCCAGCGCACCGCAGATGAAAATCACGAACGTGGCCGCGCCAATGCCTTTGATGTCGAAGCCACGAGCCTGTGCCAGATAACTCGGCCCCCAGGTCAGCAAGCCAAAATAGACCATCGCCCAACTGGCACGACCGATCAGCAACCCCGTCAGTGAACGGGCCGCGATCCCCAACCCCTTGACCGGCGCACGTGCGGCTTCGGCGGCAGGCGTGGCACGTCCGGCGTTGATCTTCTCCAGCTCTTGGGTATTCACTTGTGGATGCGTGGCCGGGTCATCGCGCAGATAACGCCGCGCCACCCAGGCCAGCACCAATGTCGCGATGCCGGCGATCACGAAGGCCAGACGCCACGAATCCAGCGAAGCGATCAGATACGCAATGATCAAACCGCCCAGCGCCACGCCCAACGGGCTGCCACTGTCCATCAGCACCGCGCCGCGACTGCGCTCGCTCGGCGCCAGCCACAGGGAAATCAGCTTGCCCCCCGAAGGAAACAGCGGCGCTTCGGCGGCACCTAACGCCACCCTGGCGAACAACAATGACAAGCCGCCCGTGGCAAACGCCGCCAGTACCTGAAATGTACCCCACAAACCCGTGGACCAACTGATGACCCGGCGCGGACCAAAACGGTCGATCAGCCAGCCACCAGGAATCTGCAACAGCGCATACGCCCAGAAGAAGCTGCTGAGGATCAGCCCTTGCAGGCTCGGCGACAGGGAAAATTCATGGGCGATGGTTGGCATCGCGATGGACAGCGACACCCGATCAATCAGGTTGACCATTGTCAACGCAAAGATAATCGCGAAGATCCGCCAGCGCACGCTGCTGGCTTTGGTGGTGCCGCTTAGCGGAGTTGCCACTGCCGGTGATTGAACACCTGCCCTGGGCATATGCAGGGAAGCACTGGGACGAGCCATGGTGCGTACCTCGATTTATTATTTTTGTGGTGACAACATTGCCGCTGCCTGGCGGCGTTGGTGAGCACTATCGAAGGCTCAGTGATAACCGTCTAATCAAAACTTGAAATCAGGCGATAGCCTTGAGTTATGGCATGCCCTGCTTTCAGATAGCTTTCAACGGGTATCGCCCTTTTCAGCTTTCCTCGAAAACCGCTCTGGCTCAACGCCTGGAGCGTCAGCCGACACTTTCACTGCCAAGACCTATAACCCCAGGCTATCGGTGTATGTATTGTTTTGACTAGACGCGGAGCCAGTGGCTTCACACACTCAGGCCAGGCTTGCAGCTTTACTGCATCGACAAGTCACTCATAACAACTACAAAAACGAGGCTCTTCCATCATGCGAAATGCATTCGTCCGTCGCACATCCCGTCTGGTTCTTGGCTGCACACTGATCGCCGCTGGCGCCCTTCCCGCTCTCGCTCACGCTGCCTGGCAGCCGGACAAGAACGTCGAAATCGTCGTCGCCGGTGGTCCTGGTGGCGGCACTGACCAACTGGGTCGCCTGATCCAGTCGATCATCACTACCCACAAATTTCTCGATGTGAATACCATCGTCCTGAACAAGGGCGGTGGCAATGGTGCCGAAGCCTTTCTCGACCTGAAAATGAACAAGGGTGATCCCGAAAAACTGGTGATCGGCACCAACAACATCTACCTGTTGCCGCTGGTGTCCAAGCTCGGTTACCAATGGCAGGAGCTGACGCCGGTCGCCGCCGTGGCCGAGGATGACTTCATTCTCTGGAGCTACAAAGACGCGCCGTGGAAGGACGCCAAGGGTTTCTACGCCGCGGTCAAGGCCGACCCGTCGAACCTGCGCATGGGCGGCAGCCAGTCCAAGGATGTTGACCAGACCCTGACCCTGCTGCTGAACCAGACCAACGACGCCAAACTCGTCTACATCCCGTTCAAGAGCGGCAGTGAAGCCGCGACCCAACTGGCCGGCAAACACATCGCCGCCAACGTCAACAACCCCAGCGAAAGCATCAGCCAATGGCGTGGCGATCAGGTCGAGCCGCTTTGCGTCTTCAGTAAGGAACGCATGAGCTACACCGAGAAAGTCGCCGGGGATAAATCCTGGGCCGACGTACCGACCTGCCACGAAGAGGGCCTGGGCATTGATCAGTACCGCTTCCCGCGCACCGTGTTCATGCCCGGCGATGTCACTGCCGAACAGCGGGCGTTCTATGTCGAGCTGATGCGCAAAGTCACCGAGACGCCGGAGTTCAAGGCCTACGTGAAACAGAACGCACTGGTGCCGACCTTCCTCGAAGGCGAGCCGCTGACCGCCTACATTGAGAAAGACACCGCCCGCGTAACGCCGGTGTTCAAAGAAGCCGGCTGGCTGAAAAACTGAGTTGCCAACGGCCGTTCGCACGCGCGCGGCCGTCACCTGCTGGAGGTGTTTCATGTCCCAATCTTCGGATTCACCGGCGCTGGTCGGCACCCGCTGGGTCGAACTCGGTCTGACACTCTTCACCACGCTGATCGGCGCGGTGGTGATGTTCGGCAGCGTCGAACAAGGTATCGGCTGGGGCGATTCCGGCCCCGAGCCGGGTTACTTCCCCTTTTACATCGGCCTGTTGTTGAGCGCCGCCAGTGTCGGCAACGGCGTATTGACCGTGGTGCGCTGGCAAGCCCTGAGTGTTTCATTTGTCAGCCGCAGCGCCTTCAAACAAGTGTTGTCGGTGTTCATCCCGATTGCGCTGTTTGTCGGCGCCATGCCGTTCACCGGCATCTACGTGGCCTCGGCCTGTTTCATCGCCTGGTTCATGTGGCGTGACAAGGTCCGCGTCAAACCCTACGGCAAGTTGATGATCGGCACGGTGTCGCTGGGTGCGGTGCTCGCCAGCTACCTGATTTTCGCGCTGTGGTTCAAGGTCCCGCTGGATGCCGGTCCGATGGGCGACTGGATTGCCCTGGCCGGGAGACATTTCAAATGAGCGAGTTCGATTCCCTGCTGCAAGGCATGAACCTGATCCTGACCCCGGGCCATATTGGCCTGATGGTGATCGGCGTGCTGCTGGGCATTCTGGTCGGCGTGTTGCCCGGCCTCGGCGCCCCCAATGGCGTGGCGTTGCTGCTGCCGCTGACGTTCACCATGTCGCCGGTGTCGGCGATCATTTTGCTGTCGTGCATGTATTGGGGCGCGCTGTTCGGCGGCTCGATCACCTCGATTCTGTTCAACATCCCCGGTGAGCCCTCATCGGTGGCGACGACGTTCGACGGTTACCCGATGGCTCGCGAAGGTCGCGCCGCCGAGGCCCTGACCGCCGCGTTCAGTTCGGCACTGATTGGCGCTCTGGCCGGGGTGTTGCTGCTGACGTTCCTGTCGACAAAAATTGCCGCGTTCGCCATGTCGTTCAGTTCGCCGGAGTTCTTCGCGGTGTACCTGTTGGCGTTCTGCACCTTCATTGGCATGAGCAAGAACCCACCGTTGAAAACCGTAGTCGCAATGATGATCGGCTTCGCCATGGCGGCGGTCGGTATGGACACGGTCTCGGGCAACCTGCGCCTGACCTTCGATCAGCCGACCTTGATGACCGGCATCAGTTTCGAAGTGGCGGTGATCGGTCTGTTCGGCATCGGTGAAATCCTCTGCACCGTCGAGGAAGGCCTGGTGTTTCGCGGCGAACATGCGCGCATCACACCGATGGTGATCCTGCGCACCTGGGCCAAATTGCCGCGTTACTGGTGGACAATTGTGCGCAGCACACTGGTCGGTTGCTGGATGGGCATCACGCCGGGCGGGCCGACGGCGGCCTCGTTCATGAGTTACAGCCTGGCGCGGCGTTTCTCGAAGAACCGCGAGAACTTCGGCAAAGGTGAACTGGAAGGCGTGATCGCCCCGGAAACCGCCGACCACGCCGCCGGCACCAGCGCCTTGCTGCCGATGCTGACCCTGGGCATTCCCGGTTCGGCCACGGCGGCGGTGATGCTTGGCGGCCTGATGATCTGGGGCCTGCACCCTGGTCCGACATTGTTCGTCGAGCAGCATGATTTTGTCTGGGGCCTGATCGCCAGCATGTACCTGGGCAACGTGGTCAGCCTGATCGTGGTGTTGGCCACCGTGCCGCTGTTTGCCTCGATCCTGCGCATTCCGTTCTCGATCATTGCGCCGATCATCATCATGGTCTGCGCCATCGGTGCCTATTCGGTACATAACTCGTTCTTCGACGTGGTGCTAATGCTGGGCTTCGGCGCGCTGGGTTATCTGTTCAAGAAACTCGGTTACCCGATTGCGCCACTGGTGTTGGCGGCTGTGTTGGGCGACAAGGCGGAAGATGCGTTCCGGCAGTCGATGCTGTTTTCCGACGGTCACTTGGGGATCTTCTGGTCCAACCCACTGGTGGGCTCCCTGACCACGGCGGCGCTGCTGATGTTGTTCTGGCCGCTGATTTCCAAGGCACTGGGAACCCTGATGGGCCTGCGCAAACCCCACGTCGGCAAAACCAAATCGGTGCTGTGACACAGCAATGCTGGCAACGCCTGACATTTGTTGTCAGGCTTGCCGCAGTCCTTTTTGCGAGCATGGCCCATGACCCGGATTCCTGAAGCCAACTTGATCCACAGCCGACTGCGTCTGCGCCAACTGCGGCTGATGCTGGCGTTGCAGGAGTTCGGCTCGTTGCGCCGCGCCGCCGACCACATCGGCATGACTCAACCGGCGGCGACCAAGATGCTGCACGAGGCCGAGGACCTGCTGGGCGTCGAACTCTTCGAACGCCTGCCTCGGGGCATGCGCTCTACCCCGTTCGGGGAAACCGTTATTTACTACGCACGCATGGTGTTTGCCGAACTCAGCGGTATGCGTGAAGAATTGGTCGCGCTCGAATCCGGCAACCTCGGGCGGGTCGCGGTCGGCGCGATTCCGGCGCTGGCCTCGGGGCTGTTGACCCGCACCATCGCGACCTTGAAACAAAGCCATCCACGCTTGTCGATGAGCATCCAGGTCGATACCAGCGACGTGCTGGTGCAGGCGCTTTTGCAGGATCAACTGGATATCGTATTGGGCCGGATTCCGGCAGGTGCTCGGGCCGAAGAATTACTCTTTGACAGCCTCGGCGAAGAAGCTTTGTGCGTGATCGCCGGCGCGCAAAACCCACTGGCGCAGGAGACGCAGCTGAGCTGGGCGGAGTTGCAAAACATGACCTGGGTGCTGCAACAGCATCCAAGCCCGATGCGCGCGATCATCAATCAGGTGTTTCACAACGCGCGGGTCGACATCCCCAACAGCATTGTCGAAACCACGTCGATCATGACTTTGCTTTCGTTGGTGCAGCAGACTGACATGCTCGGCGTCACCCCGGTGTCGGTGGTGGAAGACTATCCAGGGCGTGATTTGCTGGCCATTTTGCCGATCAAGTTCGAAGCGCGGCTGCCGCCTTATGGGCTGATCACCCGGCGTCATCGTATTCAGTCGTCGGCGATGCAGGCGTTCATGAATTCGGTGCGGGCCGAGCATGCGCTGGCCAAATAGAAAACCCGCAGAAATGCGGGTTTTTTACTGCCTAAAAATCAATCACTGTTCCTTGGGCGTATCAAACCCACGCTGCTCAATCACCCGAAACACGTCACTCACATCCTGGACCATGATCCGGGCGATGTTGGGACGGTGTTGATGTCGTTCTTAACGTAGTCGGGAAGGCTGGTGCACGCCATCAGGTGCAGGTATTTGAGGACGGCGTTGAGGCGTTCGCTGACGCAGTTGTGGAGTTCGCGCAATGGGGCGTCGCTGTCGATGAGCAGGACGGGGTAGTCGGTGGCGAATTGGGACATGGGGGTAAAGCGGCGGGGCGGTTTGTTCATTGTCATAAGTAAATCCTCCTGTGCATAAGAAGAAGAGCTACTTGTGCCGTAGGGCTGCGAAACCCTGTCGCTGGTCAATGTCAGCAGACGGGGCGAACTATAAGCGTCGACTTTGGCGGCTGCAACCGGGGATGCAGGACGGTTGCTCGTTTTTTGTAGCAGCTGGCGAAGCCTGCGTTTGGCTGCGTAGCAGTCGCAAAATCAGAAGTCGCGGTGTGTCAGGTGAACCCTGAACGCTGGATTTACGGCTGCTGTCAGCCGAACGCAGGCTTCGCCAGCGGCTACAGGGAGTAGGAAAGCGTGGCAGGGTTGGGGGCTGCGTCGCCACCCGGCGGGAGCAAGCTCCCTCGCCACAATGGGAGCAGTCCTACACGTATTACGGACATGCAAAACATCAAAAAATCGCTGCTTTCGTAGCGTCTATTTTTGCGAAACAAACCTGCCCTTTCGCGTCCCTTGCGGATAGATCGAGCGCGTTGCCTTGTCCAGATAACCACCCTGGCGCACAAAACTGGCCACTTCATTGTGCCGACGACTGCGCATCCAGGGGATCCATCCCAACAGTTCAGGGTGCCCCAACGCTTCGATCAACAACAAAAACTGCTCACGCCAGCGTGTACTGCCGCCCATGCCCAGCCCTGAACGCCGTTTAAGGTCCTGGATGCTCTGGCCATCCATCACCCCTTTCACGAAATCGACCCAGAGATCGGGTCGAAGCATCCCGACCAGCGGTGTCCCGGACAGAATGGAGAAGCAGGTCACGCAGGGATCGCACTTGAATTTCGGGCGTATGCCTTTAATTCGATAGGTCCGCGTTCCCCCGCACCTGGGGCATGTCGCGTGCTGTGCATTGAGCGTCGTCTCAATCCAGGTGATGACCGCTTGCTGTTGCGCCGCGATGTGCTCGGGCGGTTGCAGGTTTTCCCGGTAATGGCGTGTCGTCCACCACTGATGCAACTCCGGACACTCCTCAGTCATCACCTCCCCGACCGCCTGCCCCCAGTTGAAGTAGACCTTTGGAGTCACTTCCAAGCGAGACGCTATCTGGACGCTGGACCAACCGGCCAGCAGGTACACCGCAAACGTTGACCACAATTCCATCCGATGCATGTTCGCAAAGGGTGAATCGCTCAAACTATTGCAGCTCTTGCGGCAGGAGCGACAGTAGTAACGCGGGAGCCGTTGTCGGCCGCGATTGTTATGGAGGGTCACGTTGGTATTTCCACACCACGGGCAGTACCGCACGGGTCGATGTGGCAATTCGTGCAGATAGCGGATCAACCGATCGGCGTCGGGGCGCAGGTTCGCCGGGAGGCACACGTCGTAGTCCGGTAGATCATCGTGTCCGGGGATGGGGAGTGAGGGGAGTTGGGTCATTAATGGTTCTACTCACACCTGAAACCTTCTTATGTTTCTCACTGGATAATTTATTTCACTCAGCGATAGTAAAAATTCGTTTAGAAAGCGCTCTAATTCAAGCGTGTTCATAGACATAACAAAACGAAATTGTTTATTGTCGTTAGTCTCAATCACCACGCCACTGTCCCTGACCCACAACCATCCGCCCTGCACATAGCCTGAAACAGACTTTATTTCATCAATAGATATTATAGACATGTACCGCTTTGACCCAGTTGACATCTCAATTGAAACACCACCCTGATCAAAGACAGCGCTTAATACTCCTTCAACTATGGGTTTGGAGATATCTTTTTTCTTGCTCTCAGAACGCTCAACAATAATGATTGTTAATGCAACCATTAAAAATATTGACCCCACACCAAGAACAAAAAGTGCAAATACGTCAGAAACCCTAGGGGCACCAAAATAATTAAGGAAAGCCAACATGAATAAAATACTAGCCATCACAATTGGACCTGGCCCGCGAATCACTCTTTGTCTAGGAGACTCATCAGGATAGCGATAGGTCTGCGCTATGAAGCTCGCTGGTATTTTCGCACTCATTTCTCTCAAGTCCCTTGCCGAGTAAATTTTAAGTTGTAGATCAAAAATAGCGGTGTAAACAGCCACTCCCTAAATGGTGTAATTGGATTCTCCATTTTAATTTGTCAGTTTTGCTTCACCCTTTGCAATGATTGCTTCCTCTTCAAAGGAATTTTTGGTGCATAGGCGGGGGAATCATCCGACTAGAATAAATCAGAGTAGGTGGCGGCGATAATTTCCCCGTTTTCGCTAGCGCCGCAAACGGCACATCAAATAGTAAGGTTGCAATTATCAGTGCTCATGCTTTATTGATTGGAAGAACCGCCAGATCTTGTTTAATTCCATAATTCTCCTTACAACAGTTTTTCTCCGGGAGGATCGGCGCTAAGCAGTTGTTGCGAGAGAAAATCCCGTTTCTTGGTGCCTGCGGGTCATGTGCTCATGCCTAGTCTTGGGTCTGTTCGTCGAGTTCAGCCTCGCGTTTGGCGATGGCTTCTTCCAGTTCCGGGGATCGTTTGGCCCACTGTTCCGGGGGCAACGGTTTGGACCATTCGATGATGTCGGGATAGGGCAGGTCGGGCGGCGGATTCAGTTTCCACCGTTCAAGCACGTCGATCAGCAGCGTGTTGAAAATGAAGATCCCGCAGAAACCTTCCCACAAGATGGTTAAAGGCCAGCCTCTCAATTTTGCGGCTTTTACAAGGTCGTCCAGATAGGTCGCCCATATCCCTTTAGACCTGTCGAAACGGGCTGTTTGGTCCTCAACAACCTCCGGACCAATCTCCATGTAGCTGCGCATGCACTCCCACAACGCCATGGCCGTGGTGCCGCCACCACAGTTGAAGCCCAGGGAGAAATGCTTGTTGTCTTCGTTGGCCAGTGGGTCCGGGTTTTCGAAACCGATGATCAATAAACCCATCGTCGCTTTACCGGCCTGACTGACCGACGAGTGCTGCGTGGCGGCGGCCGTCACGGTTTCCCAAGGGACGATCCAGTACTCGCCGTCGTCGCGGGGTACGCAGACTTCTCGGCGTTGGCGATTGAAGCGCACGGGTAGGGGCACTTCGCGGAAGAGGCCTTGGATCAAAATCAGCGCTGGAATGCCGACGATAATGGAGCCGAGAATCAAAATATCTTGGCTGAAGTCAGAGTCGAGATTTCTAGTGAAGAAAGACATGGCTAGAACAACCATAACCATCGGCCACAACATCATCACGGTAGAGCCGATGCTGTAGTTGCCTATATCAAGAAACACCTCGTTTTTACGCCAGATGATGTTGAGCACATCCGAGGGTTTTCTACCTGTCGGGATCGGTAAGGGCGCCAGATAGTCATTACGCGAAAACATCCGTTTTTTCGTGGTGCCTGCCGGTGGCGTGCTCATCGTTTGTCCTTGGGTTGCAGGTAAACACCGCCGGGATGCTCCTCGCCGAGCGGGTAATTCGGTACACGGTCGAGGTGCGGCGTCGGGTCGCCCCGCAGCTCAATCACGCCAGTGGTGTCATTCAGGGTAAACGCCAATCCTCGCTCGCCACTGATGAAGTTTGGAGCGCCGAGCATGGCAATCAACGGTGTGCGATAGCGTAGGCGGAGCGAAACAGTGCAAGGTGTCGAGTTCAATATGTTTTTCAGTGTGTTGAACGGGCCGCTCAGGCGTAAGCCCTGACCTTCCTTGTGCGGTATCCACTGGCAGGTGCTGCTGGACAACCAGTGAGGCGTCATGTCGCGCCAGGGGCGCGGGGTTTTGTACTGGTGGATTGGGCGGTTTTTGATCTGATAGCGGGAGTCCTGGGTATCAATGGGGTCGCCGATCATGCTCATTTCCAGATAAACACTGCCTGGCTCCGCACCGGGTAAATCGATGGTCAGGGTGTCGATGGAACTGACGAACGCGAGGCCGGACGGGCGATCATTCCTGGCTGACTGCGAACTGCTTTGCATCGTGACCCGAGGCGCATAAAGGATCCGGTATAGCCGGTCGAGTTCGTCCATTTGGGCTTTGGGCGGGATAGGTGCCAGGTCGTGCGCCCGGCCTTTTGACCAGCAGCAGAAATTCAGGAAGTTTTGCAGCGGGGTTTGCTGCATGATCGCGGTGATCAGGTGCAGCGCACCCAACCCGAAAAGGATCCAGTTCAACGGGCCCATGTACAGCGTGTAGCGCAGGATGGCGAATTCGACGGTGATTGAGCCTGCCAAGGCCCGGGCTGTGTAGCTAACCCCTAACATCGCCTGGGCGCCGAAGGCCGCTACTTGTCCACCGACCACGATCTGGCGCATCTCCATCCACGGATCAACTCGGTTTTGTGCGTTTTCAAGTTGTATTTTCAGGGAATTGAACTCGGCGAATGCTGCACCGGCAGATAGAAGACCAATTACCCCACCAAACAGCGTAAGTGTTGGCGCGGCTGAAGAGCGAATAAAGAACCGATCCTTCCCCAACCCCTTCCGCACCTGATTATCAACCACCGCCACCAACGCCGCCGCCGCATACAACGTCGCCGAAACCGTGTCATTCACCCGCCGGCTGCCCATCCCCTCCAACACCCCGGCCTCTCTCAAATAGTTATGCGCATTCAGCACGTTCAACAACAACGCCGCCAACGGCACCAACCCGCCGCTATTGGCCACAACTGGCGAATTAACAATCCGTCCCACACGCCCCGCACCAATGGCCTTCCCGGTCGCCTTCGCCCAGTCGCCCAGTGCTTCGGCCTGTTGCCCCAACAACTTCCATACCTGCCGGCCGTTCTCGATGACAAGCCGTAAAGGCGTATTACTGCCCAGTCGGGTGGCGATGAGGACGCCCATCCATGAGCGGCTGAAGGCGCCGTCAGCCTTAAGCAACAACAGCGCCGCCGCCAACCGGTTGACCAACACACTCCATTGGCTGCTGACATCCCGGGCCATGGCCGCGATGTCGTCCAGTACCAACGTGCTCAACGGCGCCAAGGCCTGATGAGTGGCGCTGATGTTGTCGGAGGCCAGTGCCGCCATCAGCTCACCCAGGCGAGAGGTGTTGTTAACGGCCGCATCGATCGAGGGGGTCCAGGCGTTGAACAGTTGTTTCAGGGCACCGCCATCCGCGGCTCGCACGTAGTCGGCGTATTGCTCGGCGCCCTGGGCGCGCAGGCATTGGGCGGTCAGGCAACCGGTGGCCAGCTCGGCCAGCCAATGCCGCGTTTCAAGGTCGTGATAATCGACAAACCAGGTGCCGCTGAGCGAGCGGTTGAGGTACACGCCCCGGTCGGCAAACAACGCGGTGTGACGCTGTTCGATCTGTTGGTAGTGCGCCGCTGCGGTCTGCGCGAACCAGGTATTCATCGCATCGAGGTCGATGTATTCGCCGACCTTGGCGCTGAACGCGTGATTGTTGAGATTTGCCTGCTTTTCAGCGCGGTATTCGCGGACGACAAATTCCACCTCGTTGTACAAGTCCGCCGGAATAAAGGCCCGCACCGGGGCGACGATGGCCGCGATACGCGCATCGCGGGCGGCGGCTTCGGTTGGAGTGGGCTGGCCGCCGTATTGACGGGCCCGGGTTTCGGCTTTGAGTTCCTCATCCAGCCGATGCTGGGTGTCGAGCATGACCTGGCCCTGTTCGGGCGTGAGGGTGATGTCGCGTTCTTTGTAGCGGTAGCTGATGGACCCGGCCAGTTCGGCGCCATCTTCAGAGATCAGGCTGTGCACAAACCCACCGATGCTCAGGCGCAGGTTGTTATCACCTAGCCACTTTTCGTGACTCGCTTCTATCCATTCCTGCTCATGATTGATATCACGCAGCACGCCCAGATCGTCATCGAGGCAGGCAAAAACGGGGAAAAGGTCCTTGGCGTGTGCCTTGGCGCTGTCCAACCAATCCTGAGTGCCCTGCCCGTCCCAGGGTTCGGCGCTCCACTCGCCTGGCGGTTGATCGCCGGCCTCCGGGTGTTGGGCGAGGACTTTTTCGCGCTCACGCGCGCGGTGCATGGTGTCGGTGTAGGCCTTGATGTTGACCGGGGTCGGCTCTTTCATCAGCGTTGCGCCCAGCGCCTCGGTGTCCTCGGCGTCCCGTATCTGGTCCTCTTTCATCGACCGGGCGAAGGTCCCAGGGATGAGTTCGGCCATGACCTCAACGGCTTTTTCCAGCGGAGGGCAATGCTTGGCTTGCAGTTCGTTGGCCACGGTGCGCAAGGCCACATGGCGCATGTGTTCACGACGTTTGGCGCTGCTGTCGATCAGCGATTGGCAGTGCTCGGGGTTTAATGGGAACTCGCTGTAGAGCATCCACGCGTCGTGGATTTTTTCCAGAGCCAGACCCGTCAATGTGCCGTCGAGTACCAGGGTCGCATCGGCGTCGAGCGCTTGCTCTTTGAGCAAACCATTCGGCGAGACGGCATACCGTTTGAGGGGGCCTTGGTCCTGCCACAGATAAACAAATCCGGCCCGCAAGCGACGCGCCGCCATGGGACGGCTTTGCGTGATCACGCCGGGAATGCAGCAAGGACTGTCGGCCTTTTCTTCAGCCAAGGCATAGCGCACGGGCACCACGAACAGCTCGGACTGACTGGCTGGGCACGGCGCCATCGGGCTGTTGATATCGACGTGAGGCTGAGCCTTGGCGGCGCGTTCGGCCTGAGCGGCTCGGTCGATCATCGCCAGTTTTTCTGCGCTCATACGCCGGACTCCTTGCCGGTGAGCTGCTGACGCGTCAGTTCTGCATTGAGGTTATCCAGCCGTTGCTCGGGCGAGACACCGGGCTCGGCCAACATGCTTCGGTAAGCGGCGTGAGCCGGTGCATCGGGAAAGTCAGTGCCCAGCACCGCGTGGAATCGAGCCCAAAGCAGGACTTCATCGATGGCGCTGTAACCGTGACGCGCGGCGGCGTGCTGGCAGTGAGAGGCCCACTGTTGCAGTGCAAAAGCGTCCAGTCCTTGCAGGCATTCAGGAAAGTACTGTTGGCAATGCTCGATCAACTGTTGGGCGAAGCGCTGTCGTTGGGCGGTGCCCAAGTGCTCCAGTTGCTCCAGTTGCTCCGCAGACAGGATCAACCAAGGCTCTTGCGCATACGGTGCAGCGGGTTGATCCGGGTTTTCTTGATGGATATCCAGTTCTGGGAGCCGGATCAGTCGCACCGGCCCCATCAAGCGATCACGCTCGCCAGCGGCCAACGGCGCTAGCCACAACGCCGCAATACGAGGGTCGTGGTAGCGGAACAAGACTGTGACATCCCCTTCGACACGAACGTGAATCAGGCTACGTAGATGCTCAAGCACAACATCTTCTTGCGCCTCTGACGCCAGCCAGACACCACATGTCGCGCTCCAGTCCCGAAAAAAGGTATGAGCCAGCGGGCTATCAGGCGCAACAGGCACCAGTACCGGCCCGGCTTCCTCCAATGGGCTATAGACGGTTGTCTGATAGAGCGATTGAAACGTCGTGCTCCCCAACTCAAACAGACGCTCAGGCAGATGTTCAATCTGGGCGCGATCCAACAGCAGGTAAGCCTGACTCATGCCGTCATCTCCACCAGTTTTTGACACACGGCACAGATCGGCGCGGCCTGTTGCGCCGCCTGAGTCAATGCCAGTTTTTGCGCGACCAGGGATGGTGCAATCAGGGCCTGTGGCGCCACGGGGATCAATGAGCGAGCAGCCTCCGGAGCTATCCCGGCCAACGGCGCCCCGCCCTCGACAATGGCCACGCTGCTGAAAATCCCGCCGGCGTTGATCACGATGTGATGGCCGCCACACTCAAGCGTCAAGCTCATCCCCGCATCAATTACCACGTTGGCGGCTGTGACGTAGGCCTGTGAACCAGCCTGAATCACCAGCGTGCCGCCGGCCGTCGTGCTGCTGTTGCCGCTGATGGTGATCAATTCATTGCCGCCAATCACCGTGTTGCGCTCGCCTTGCGTGGTGTGCAACTCGTCGCCCTTGATCAGGCTGGCGCTGTTGTTGTCCACCTGCTCAAAACGGTCGTTGCTGATCAGGCTGTGGCTGTCACGGGTGATCTGTTCGCGGCGGTCGTTACCAATTTTGGTATCGCTGTCGTTGAGGATCAGTTGTTCGAGGTCGCGTTGGGCGCGCAGGTAAATCTTCTCCTGCCCGGCGCGGTCTTCAAGCGACAGTTCGTTGTAACCACCGGTGTATGGAGAGCTTTGGCTGCGCAAGACGGTTTTGGTTTTGTGTTCGGGCAAGGGGTATGGCACCGCATTGACCTTGTTCGGCGCGCACCCGGTAATGAACGGATGATCGGGATCGCCGTCCAGAAAGGTGACGATGACTTCCATGCCGACACGCGGAATCGTCATCGCGCCAAAATGTGGACCCGCCCATTGCGTCGAGACGCGCAGCCAGCAGCTGCTTTTTTCACTGTTGAGCTCGGCCCGGTCCCACGGTAGTTCAATCTTCACGCGACCATATTCATCGCAATAGATTTCTTCACCAACCGGCCCGGTGACGCGGGCGGTCTGGCTCACCAGCAGCGTTTTGCGTGAGCGCATCGGCGGCCGGTAAATCACGTCCCAGGGAATGGCGCCAAAGCTGTTGCGATAGCCTTGGGTAAAGCCGTCTTCAGGTTTGACGTCGCTGGTGATGGCCTCTTCCAGTGATTGAGGTTGTTTCCCAACGTGATGAAGGCTTACCAGCAGCCACAAGTCGTTGCAGGTTTTGCGCGGGTGTTCAGTCAGGTCGAACAAGTGGCCACTGCGCAGAGTCGGTTGATCGCTGTTGCCCTCGGCCAACTGATAATCGCTGCGGTGGCGCTCCAGCGCCTGGCGCGCGAGTTGTTTACCGCGTTTTTCGTTCTCGATGAACACCGGGTAGCGATAGTCTTCCAGCTCAGGGCTGAACTCGGCGGTGAAGCGGCTCTCCAGCAACAGACTCGGGCGCTGGAAGTCATAGTGCCGGCGCGTGGTGGTGCTGGTGCGGGTGCGAAAACGCATGGAAAACTGGCTGACCACCGGATGCTCCGCCACCATGCCGGAGTCTTGCTGATAAGCGGTTGCACCCAGTTTGGGGAACCAGGTCTGATCGTCGGTGAACACCAGCAGATGCCCGTCTGGCGAATGCTGGTGATGCCAGGCGATGCCGTCCTCGGCGCACAGGCGCTGGACCAGCTCGAAGTCGGATTCCCCGTATTGCGTGCAGTATTCGCGCTCGGGGCTGGTGCTGACATGGAAGGTAAAGGCATCGGCCTGAATGCCGTGGCCTTTGAATACCTGAGCGATGATTTGCGGCACCGTCAGTTTCTGAAAAATCCGCTGATTGTGGCTGAACTGCAAGTAATGCAGCGCCGGCACTAGCGTCAGGTGATAACGGGTCAGGCGCTTGCCGGCCTCACCGACGAATACGTCTTCGATCCGGCCGTGAAGGCCTTCGCCGTTCAGGCCAAACTGAAGAAACGCGGGTTGGCTGAGCAGACTCTCCAGATCGAAATCCGGGTGTTCGCTGACCAGTTCAACGCGGATCGCGTACAAGGCGCTGATGGCCTCTGCACCGTCAAAGGCGAGGACTTTGAAATCGTTGCGAACCGCGGGGATGTGCAGCGAAAAATGCGCCGTCTTGGCCGACCGGAACATACGCTTATCCTTAAGCAAAGAGGAAATGAAGCGCGATGTCCAAACCGTCCATGGTCTGTGCACGCGAAATGGGCGGGCACGTTATCAACGGGGGAAAACGAATGATGTAGGAGGGATCTTAGAGTACAGCCAGACTTTTCCGCTTTGCAGGCGGTTACGTCTATGACATGAGAGGCCTGACCTTAAAAAGCAATAAAAACGTCGTTCTGTAACGACATAAGTAAGGCCTAAAGCAATGCTTTAGGCCTTTTGGTTTTTACGCTGCTTTACGGAATACGAACACCAGACCGATGATGATCAGCAACATGCCAAGCATGCTCAATGCCGCCAGCCGATTACCAAAAATCAGATAGTCCATCACCGCCGTCACCGCCGGTACCAGGTAAAACAGACTGGTGACATTCACCAGATTGCCCCGGGCGATCAAGCGGTAGAGCAGCAACGTCGCCAGGACCGACACCACCAGTCCCATCCACAACACCGGCACGACAAACCCGGTGCTGTGTTCGAAATGGAAGGGTTGGAACGGCACGAAGATCCCGCACAGTAACAACCCCGCCAGATACTGCACCGGCAACGTGCCAAGGGGATTGTCGGTGATGCGTTTCTGCATGATCGAACCGAAGGTCATGCTCGCCAGCGCGAGCAAACCAAAGAGCATGCCGACCATCGACATACCGGCCAGACCGATGCCCTGGTACACCACCATGATCAATCCGGCCAGGCCCAGCGCCAGACCGAACATCCGGCTGAGAGAGCGCTGACGCTCCATCAGCACCACGGTGAGGATCGGCTGCACGCCCATGATCGTCGCCATCACGCCAGGGGTGACTTTCAGGTCCAGGGCCAGCAGATAGAAAATCTGATAAGCCCCCAGCAACACCACGCCCGTGGCCATCGCATACAGCATCGGCTTGCCGCCCTTGGGCAACTTCAGCTTAAGCAACGGCACCAGCAGCACCAGACCGCACAAGGCGATGGCGAAGCGCACCAGCAGAAAAGCAAAGGGCGACGCGTGCGCAAGCCCCCATTTGGAGAAGATCGCCCCGCTGCTCCACAGCAGAACGAACAGGCTCGTGGACGCCGCCGCGAGCGCGGATTGTTTCGAAAGGACAAACATGAATACCACCTGTTGTCAGGCAAAGAGCCAATCAGCCGAAGCTGAAATTCAGTAGTTTTTTTGGCGGGCAAAGGGCAACAGCAAGGAGAAGCTGATCAGCCCGAAATGCCAACACCCGGCGGTGATACGACTGCGTACACCGGCGTGCTACGGACAGGTGGGGGGTAATGACTGATCTGCGCAGGTTGCTGATTCTCGCACGGCGCCACGACAGCGTTAACCGCTGAATCGACTACCGCGTTGATGAGGAATGCAGGCATTGGGCTGATCTTTTTTGATGAAGTGAACGGTGGGTTGGACATCACCGTGCGCTGACTATATCCAGCGACTGACATGGATTGCAATGACTTGGACAAAGGGCCGGTAACGACAATCAGAAAAGTGGTGTTTATGCTGAGTGAAAGGGAATTAGTGACCAGCAGCGGAGGGAATATGCGCAAAGTAATCAAGAAGTCCCCCACAAAGAAAAGCTCGCGCGCTACGGAAGGCAAGACCATCACTGTAGAACTGACTGCCAGTCAGCAGCGTCTTTTACAAATACTTATCACGGGCACCAACGCCGACGAACCTGGCCTGCTCGCCTGACGCCCGTAAATTGGGCGATAAAAAACCGCTCCGAAGAGCGGTTTTTCATTTCTTGAGCTGGACTCACCCAAACAACCAATACCCCAACAACGCCAGCACCATCACCGCCAGCACCGGCCGCAGCACGCGGTAAGCCCTGGGGTATCGACGCTTCCACCGCTTGACCACCCCACTGACTTTATCGCTGGAGTTTTTGCTCCAGGCATACGCCCGGTTAATCCCGCCCACGCGTTCATCATCAAGGTTTTGCGGTGCAGTGGCGCGACCGAGCCAACCGCTGATCCACCGATTGATGCGAGTCATGATGCGATTACTCAGCGGACGCTCAATGTCGCAGAACAGAATCACCCGGGTCTTCTCGGTTTCGTTTTTGACCCAGTGCACATAGGTTTCATCGAACATCACGTCTTCGCCATCGCGCCAGGCGTACACCTGGCCGTCAACGAAGATGCGGCAATCATCAGAGTTGGGGGTCGACAGCCCCAGGTGATAACGAAGAGAACCGGCAAACGGATCACGATGCGGATTGAGGTGGCTGCCACCCGGCAGCAACGCGAACATCGCCCCTTTGACGTTGGGAATGCTGCTCACCAGCGCCACGGTCTTCGGGCACAGGGCTTCTGCCGAAGGCAGCGGCTTGTCGTACCACTTGAGGTAAAAGCGCTTCCAGCCCTTTTTGAAAAACGAACCGAAACCGGCGTCGTTGTTCCTCTCGGCAGCGCGGATATACCCCTCGTCGAACAAGTGCATGGCTTCGTCGCGGATGACTTCCCAGTTGTCCTTGAGCACGTCCAGTTCTGGAAACTTGCTGCGGTCCAGGTAGGGTTTGGACGGCACGGCGGAGAACAGGTACATCAAGGCGTTGTAGGGTGCGAACAACGCCGAGTGATTGACGAATTGCCGTAAAACCGGCAATCGTGCCTGGCCACGCAAATGGACATAGAGTGTACTGCCGAGAAACAGCAGCAACACCGACGCTTTCGCGGCAATGGAAAAGCTCATCTACGACTCCTTGAGAATAGACTTATCGCTCAACACCCTTTACCCGGCGTGGCGCCCGGCCATCATAAACACTCCCTGATCCCGGGAAAAACCGCCTGACTCAACATTCAGTAATAATTGCGCAACAAGCAATTCTTAGCATTAGGAAGCTGAACGAGGACTGACCTTAATCAATCCCGCCAACTCATCAATGGACGCTTTGCCCCCAAAGCGCGCTTATTGCTGATTCTCCTGTTCGGTAAACAGATCGCTGAACAGCATGCTCGACAGGTAGCGTTCGCCAGAGTCCGGCAGGATCACCACGATGGTCTTGCCTTGCATTTCCGGGGTTTCCGCCAGGCGAACAGCAACAGCCATGGCCGCGCCACACGAAATACCGCTCAAAATCCCTTCTTCCTGCATCAAGCGCAAGGCCATGGCCTTGGACTCCTCGTCGGTGACCAACTCAACCCGATCAACCATCGACAGGTCCAGATTCTTAGGCACAAAACCGGCACCGATGCCCTGAATCTTGTGCGGGCTCGGCTTGATCTCTTCGCCGGCGATGGCCTGGGTAATCACCGGCGAAGCCGCAGGCTCAACGGCCACCGAGATAATCGGTTTGCCCTGGGTATTCTTGATATATCGCGAAACACCGGTAATGGTTCCACCCGTTCCGACCCCTGCCACCAACACATCGACCGCACCGTCGGTATCGTTCCAGATTTCCGGACCGGTGGTTTTTTCGTGGATGGCCGGGTTGGCCGGGTTGTCGAACTGTGCTGGCATGAAATATTTGGCCGGATCGCTGGCCACGATTTCCCCGGCTTTCTCGATCGCGCCTTTCATGCCCTTGGCCGGCTCGGTCAGCACCAGTTCGGCGCCCAGCGCCTTGAGTACTTTGCGTCGTTCGATACTCATGGATGCCGGCATGGTCAGCATCAACTTGTAATCACGGGCAGCGGCGACAAACGCCAGGCCGATGCCGGTATTGCCCGAGGTCGGTTCGACGATGGTCATGCCAGGCTTGAGTTTGCCGCTGCTTTCGGCGTCCCAGATCATGTTCGCGCCGATCCGGCACTTGACTGAATAACCGGGGTTGCGCCCTTCGATCTTGGCCAGGATGGTCACGCCGCGCGGGGCAATGCGGTTGATTTGCACCAAGGGCGTATTGCCGATGGAGTGGGCGTTGTCAGCGAAGATACGGCTCATGTCTGGGTCCTTAACTGCAGCATGGAATTAGCGCATCAAGGTAAGCCTCTTGCCCCTAGGCGTCCAGTCAGGTCGAACGTCCGGTGGCCAGCGTAGTCAATGGCTTTACAACGCCAGAGATTTACCACCATGAAACGTCGATACAGTTGGCCCCTGTGGACGCTCGCCGGCCTCGTTGTGCTGCTGATTACCTTGCACATCGCCCTGCCCTATATGGTGCGCGACTACCTGAACGACAAACTGGCGGACATGGGTGACTACCGTGGCCAGATCACCGACGTAGACCTGGCCCTGTGGCGCGGGGCGTACAAAATCAACGGACTGAAAATCGTCAAGGTCGACGGCAAGGTCCCGGTGCCCTTCGTCAACGCACCGCTCATCGACCTCTCCGTCAGTTGGCATTCGCTCTGGCATGACCATGCAGTGGTCGCCCAAGTGCAGTTCTTCAACCCCGAGGTGAACTTCGTCGACGGTGGCGCCAATAAGCAAAATTCGCAAACCGGTCAGGGCACCGACTGGCGCGCGCAACTGGGCAAACTGTTACCCGTCACCCTGGACGAAGTGCGGATCCACGACGGCAAACTCAGTTTTCGCAACTTCAATTCCAAACCTCCCGTGAATATGAACGCCACTCAGGTCAATGCCAGCATTTACAACCTGACCAATGTGGTCGACAAACAAGGCAAGCGTGACGCTCGCTTCGAAGGCAAGGCCCTGCTGCTCGGGCACGCCCCTCTGGAAACCACCGCGACGTTCGATCCACTTAGCAATTTCGAAGACTTTGAGTTTCGTCTGCGCGCCAAAGGCATCGAACTCAAACGCATGAACGACTTCGCCTCGGCCTACGGAAAGTTTGACTTCAACGCGGGTCATGGCGATGTGGTCATTGAAGCGCAAGCCAAAAAAGCCCAATTGACCGGTTACATCAAACCGCTACTCAAAGACGTCGACGTGTTCAACTGGCAGCAAGACGTGCAAAACAAGGACAAAGGGATTTTCCGCTCGATCTGGGAGGCCATCGTCGGAGGCTCTGAAACCGTTCTGAAAAACCAGGGTAAAAACCAGTTCGCGACCCGAGTGGAACTCAAAGGCAACGTGCATCGCCAGGACGTCAGCGCGTTCCAGGCGTTTTTGCAGATTTTGCGCAATGGTTTCATCCAGGCATTCAACGCCCAGTATGAGCGGCCGAAGCCGGAGGCTGGTTAGGGTTTGCGTGTCACGGTATAGCGACCAGTATCTTCAGCTGCACGTGCAGACGTCGATTGCTGTTGCAAGAAATCCCAGCCAAGGCAGGCTAATGCCAACGACCGCGGCACCACTTCACGACCACTGCTGTAGCGCGTGATACTGCGGGCGCTAACCCCAAGCGCCTCAGCCGCCTGATTGAGTGACAAGCCGGTGCGAGCGCGCCACTCAATGAATGTACGAGTGTTTTCGTCGGATGCGTTTTGAGCGAGTGCATCCAGATACAGGGTGTCTGCCCCGATTTGAATGTCCAGCTCAGGCCATTCGACGCTCCAGCCATCGTCGCCCAGAGACGCGCCCTCGAACGCGCCCAGCGCCAGCAATGGCTGCAATCCTGGATAGGCGTGCAGGTCGCTGCTCAGATCGAGCGTTAATTGCTGACCATCGATAAAAGTCAGCGCCAGTCGGTTATCCGGCAACACCTGAATGACCGACAGCCGTGGTCGTTTCATGGGTAACATCGTTTCCAATCCTCCAACAAGTGCACTTGGTGGGCCCTGACCCACTCCAGCGCTTCCTTGATAATCAGCGGCGGCGCCTTGCCAACCATCACTTCGACGGTTTCCAGGCTAAGCATCACGTCGAGCCCGCCACCGGTCAGGTGAACATGGGGCGGCGGGTGATCCTTCTCGCGCAACTGAATGCGGTACGTATCGCGAAATCGGTATTTTGTAGACATGCTCCGCAAGCTATCGCCAAAATGGCGATAGCTCAATACTGGCCAGCAGTCGAGACTGAGTCAAGATGTGACGCCCCATTCAGAGACTGAATAAGCCGTCTGCGTTCACAGTCGACCGGGCAGCGCGGTATAGTCGGGCATCACCATTATTGCGCCCCGCCCTGCCTCGTTCAGGTCGGCATTACCGTTCGAGGATTAGCAGATGAAGTTCGAAGGCACCCAGGCCTACGTCGCCACCGATGACCTGAAGCTGGCGGTCAACGCCGCCATTACCCTGGAGCGTCCACTGCTGGTCAAGGGCGAGCCGGGCACAGGCAAAACCATGCTGGCCGAGCAACTGGCCGAGTCCTTCGGCGCCAAGTTGATCACCTGGCACATCAAATCCACCACCAAGGCGCATCAGGGCCTGTACGAGTACGACGCGGTCAGCCGCCTGCGCGACTCGCAACTGGGCACGGAAAAGGTCCACGACGTTCGCAATTACCTGAAAAAGGGCAAGCTCTGGGAAGCCTTTGAATCCGAAGAGCGGGTGATTCTGCTGATCGACGAAATCGACAAGGCAGATATCGAGTTCCCGAACGACTTGCTGCAAGAACTCGACAAGATGGAGTTCTACGTTTACGAGATCGACGAGACCATCAAGGCCAAGAAACGCCCGATCATCATCATTACCTCCAACAACGAGAAAGAGCTGCCGGACGCCTTCCTGCGTCGCTGCTTCTTCCACTACATCGCCTTCCCCGACCGCGTCACGCTGCAGAAGATCGTCGACGTGCACTACCCGAACATCAAGAAAGACCTGGTCAGCGAAGCGCTGGATGTGTTCTTCGACGTGCGTAAAGTGCCAGGCCTGAAGAAAAAACCATCGACCTCCGAACTGGTGGACTGGCTCAAGCTGCTGATGGCCGACAACATTGGCGAAGCGGTGTTGCGCGAACGCGATCCGACCAAAGCGATTCCGCCGCTGGCCGGTGCACTGGTGAAGAACGAACAGGACGTGCAGTTGCTTGAGCGCCTGGCGTTCATGAGCCGTCGCGGCACTCGATAAGGGTCAACGCCATGCTGCTCAACCTCTTCAATGAAATGCGCGCCGCCAAGGTGCCGGTCTCGGTGCGTGAGCTGCTGGACCTGATCAATGCGCTGAAACAGCGCGTGACCTTTGCCGACATGGACGAGTTCTATTACTTGTCCCGGGCGATTCTGGTGAAGGACGAAAAGCATTTCGACAAGTTCGACCGAGCATTCGGGGCTTACTTCAATGGCCTGGAAAAACTCGACGACCACCTTCAGGCCCTGATTCCCGAAGACTGGCTGCGCAAGGAATTCGAACGCTCCCTGACTGACGAAGAGCGGGCGGCAATCCAGTCCCTTGGCGGCCTGGACAAACTGATCGAAGAGTTCAAGAAGCGCCTCGAAGAACAGAAAGAACGCCATGCCGGTGGCAACAAGTGGATCGGCACTGGCGGCACCAGTCCGTTCGGCTCTGGCGGATTCAACCCGGAAGGCATTCGGGTCGGCGATGCCGGCAAGCGTCAGGGTAAAGCGGTCAAGGTCTGGGATCAGCGCGAGTACAAAAACCTCGACGATTCGGTGGAACTGGGCACGCGCAACATCAAGGTCGCCCTGCGCCGCTTGCGCAAATTTGCCCGTCAGGGTGCCGCGGAAGAGCTGGACATCGACGGCACCATCGACCACACCGCCAAAGATGCCGGGCTGCTAAACATCCAGATGCGGCCGGAGCGGCGCAACACCGTCAAGTTGTTGCTGCTGTTCGACATCGGCGGCTCGATGGACGCGCACGTGAAGATTTGCGAGGAGCTGTTTTCGGCCTGCAAGACCGAGTTCAAGCACCTGGAGTACTTCTACTTCCACAACTTCATTTATGAATCGGTGTGGAAGAACAACATGCGTCGCACCTCCGAACGCACATCAACCCAAGACCTGCTGCACAAGTACGGCGCCGACTACAAAGTGATCTTCATCGGTGACGCCGCCATGGCGCCTTATGAAATCACCCAGGCGGGCGGCAGCGTCGAGCACTGGAACGAAGAAGCCGGTTATGTGTGGATGCAGCGGTTCAGGGAGAAGTACAAGAAGCTCATCTGGATTAACCCGTATCCGAAAGATACGTGGGGCTATACGTCGTCGACCAATATTGTGCGGGACTTGATTGATGATCAGATGTATCCGCTGACCCTGCGGGGGTTGGAGGAAGGGATGAGGTTTCTTTCCAAGTAATCTTTGCTGCCCGTTCGGGCCCCATCGCTGGCAAGCCAGGCTCCTACAGGGATTGGGGTGGTTCACATATTTTGTGAACGACCTAAATCCCTGTAGGAGCCTGGCTTGCCAGCGAAGCTTTTAGCTTTTCAGGAATCGATGTAGATATTCGATCTGCTCGCGATGCGCCACCTCCTGCACCACCGGCCGCAACCGCACCTTCGCCCCCGGCAAGCACTGCGCCAGCCGCGCCAGCGCCAACGGCGTCAACGCCCCCAGGCGCGGATAACCGCCAATGGTCTGCCGATCATTGAGCAATACAATCGGCTGCCCGTCCGGCGGCACTTGCACCGCCCCGAGCGGGATGCCTTCGGAAATCATCGGTTTTCCCTGGTACTGCAACGCCGTGCCCAACAAGCGAATGCCCATCCGGTCGGCGCGGCTGTCGAGGGTCCACACACTGTTGAACGCGTCGAACAGACTCTGCCCGCTGAATTCGCCGATCTGTGCGCCCAACACCAGATCCAGCGGCGAATCGTCGGTGAAGTCCGGTCGATGCTCCGCCGGCAACTCCCGCAGCAGGAGCAACGCACTCCCGGCATAGCTCAGCTGCGCACCTTTGGCCAACGCTCGGCCCCTGCCATCCAGACCGCCCAGTTCCTCACGGACCACGGTCGAACGACTGCCCAAGACGCTTGGCGCATCAAACCCACCCGGCGCTGCGAGATAAGCCCGAGCCCCGAGCAGCGGCTGCGTAAACTGCAATCGCTGGCCTTTATGCAGCCTGAAACTGCGCCATGGCGCCAGTGCCTCGCCTTCGACTTGAGCCCCCAGATCCGCCCCGGCCAACGCCAGCACGCAATCTTCTTCGGCCACCACGGTGAACCCGCCGAGGGTAATTTCGATCACCGGCGCATTCAGGTCATTGCCCAGCAGCCAGTTGGCCCAGGACATTGAACGCCAATCCAGCCCGCCCCCCTGCGTCACGCCCAGATGCCGCACGCCAAAGCGACCGGCGTCCTGTAACAGGCACAGCGGCGTACTCGCTTCTATTGATAATCGGCTCATGCCTGCGCCTCCAATGGCGTGTCGTCACCGCCCAAATGGATAAACTCGGCATGGCTGACGGTTTCAAAGCGCACCGTGTCGCCGGGTTGCATGAGGCTGTAGCCATCACGTTCGCGGTCGAACAGTTTGGCCGGGGTGCGCCCGATCAGGTTCCAGCCGCCGGGAGAGACGACCGGATAGGCGGCGGTTTGGCGCTCGGCGATGCCGACACTGCCCGCCGCGACTTTTTTGCGCGGGGTGTTCAGGCGTGGCGCGGCAAGCACTTCTTCGACCAGCCCCATGAACGCGAAACCCGGCGCGAAGCCCAAGGCGAACACCTGGTACTCGCGCCCGCTGTGACGGCGGATCACCTCCTCCATCGCCAGCCCGCTGCGTTGCGACAACAGGCTCAGCTCCGGGCCGACGCTCAAGTCATACCAGACCGGCAGCACATGACATTTACCGCCGGTGTGGGTGTTGGGCGACAGGTCGATCAGCGCTTGGGCGATCAATTCCCGAGCCTGAGCCGGGCTTAGCACGGTCAAATCGTAATGCACCATCAACGTCGTATAGGACGGCACCAGATCGATGAGATGCGCGCCGAACGCAGCCCGCAGGTTTTCGCTGGCCGCCAGCATCCACGGCATGTTGGCCTCACTGATCTCATCAAAAAGACGCACCATCAGACAATCCAGCGCCACCACCTCTACCCGCATTTTCATGGTGCGCTCTGCTGATCAAGGGCTTCGCGAATCCGCCGCACAGCAGCGACCGAACTGGCGTTGTCGCCGTGCACGCAAAGGGTGTTGGCTTGCAAGTGCAACGCGCTGCCGTCACTGGCGGTGAGGTTGTCGCCACGGGCAATGGTCAGCGCCTGCTCGATAATTTTTTCGGGATCATGATGCACCGCGCCCGGCAGTTGCCGGGAAACCAGCATGCCCGCGCTGTCGTAGGCGCGGTCGGCGAAGGCTTCGAACCACAAGGTCACGCCATATTCATCGCCCAGTAGCTGCGCAGCGCTGTTGTCGCGGGTCGCCATCAACATCAGCGGCAACGTTCGGTCATAAGCCGCCATGGCCTGAAGCACCGCACGCAATTGTGCCGGGTTGGCCATCATGTCGTTGTACATCGCGCCGTGGGGTTTGACGTAGCTGACACGCCCACCCTGAGCCCGACAAATGCCGTCGAGCGCACCGATCTGGTAATGCAGAATGTCCTGGAGTTCCTGGGCGGCATACGCCATCGAGCGCCGGCCGAAACCGACCAGATCCTGATAGGCCGGGTGCGCGCCGATCTGCACGCCGTTGCTCAGCGCCAGGCTGACGGTCTTGCGCATGATGCTCGGGTCGCCGGCATGAAAGCCGCAGGCGATGTTGGCGCAATCAATGAAGGGCATGACTTCGGCATCCAGACCCATGGTCCAGCTGCCGAAACTCTCGCCGATATCGCAGTTCAATAGCAGGCGGCTCACGGAGAACACTCCTGTAGGTTCTATTCTTTTTAGAGGTAGGCAGATTACTGCGCATCCAGTTGTTTGCCACGGGTTTCCGGCAGGCTCAGTGCGGCAAGGATGACTACACCGTAGGACACTGCCGCAAACGCCCCGATGCCTACGCTCAATGGCACCTTCTGGCTAAGCAAACCGATCAGCAGCGGAAACAATGCCGCCAGCGCCCGACCGATGTTGTAGCAAAAACCCTGGCCCGAACCGCGAATCCGTGTCGGAAACAATTCAGTCAAAAATGCGCCCATGCCGCTGAAAACCCCCGAAGCGAAGAAGCCCAGCGGGAAACCCAGCCACAGCATCACGCCATTGCTGACGGGCAATTGGGTGTAGAGCAACACGATGGTGAACGAGCCGACCGCGAACAGAATGAAGTTCTTCTTGCGGCCAAGAATGTCAGTCAAATAGGCGCTGATGACGTATCCGATGTAGGAACCGACGATCACCATCGCCAGATAACCGCCCGTGCCGAGTACACTCAAACCCCGCTCGTTCTTCAGAAACGTCGGCAACCATGAGGTGATTGCGTAGTAACCGCCCAGGGCGCCGGTGGTCAGCACCGAAGCGCGAATCGTGGTGAAGAGGATGCCGGGGGCAAAAATCTCGTAGAACTTCGCAGGATTGCTCGGTTCCTGTTTGGCTTTGGCTTCGCGGTAGATCTCCGGATCCTTGACCAGACGACGAACGAAGATCACAAAAATCGCCGGCACAATGCCGAGGATGAACAGCGCACGCCAGGCATCTTCCGGCGGCAACAACGAAAACAGCAGCGCATACAGAATCGCCGTCAGCCCCCACCCCAGCGCCCAGCCCGATTGCACCATGCCCACCGCTTTACCGCGGTCCTTGGCGCGAATCACTTCGCCCATCAGCACGGCGCCGGCGGTCCATTCACCGCCGAAACCGAAGCCCATCAGGGTGCGGCTGATCAGCAGTTGCTCGTAGTTTTGCGCGAAGCCACAGAGGAAGGTGAAGAAGGCAAACCACAGCACCGTCAGTTGCAAGGTGCGCACACGACCGATGCGGTCGGAGAGAATTCCCGCCACCCAACCACCGATGGCCGAAGCAATCAGGGTGCTGGTGTGAATCAGCCCGGCTTCGCCGGTAGTAATGCCCCACATCGCAATCAGGGTCGGCACCACGAAGCTGAGCATCTGGGTGTCCATGCCGTCCAGGCCATAGCCGATCTTGCAGCTCCAGAAGGTGCGGCGTTCCTGCTGATTGATGTTGCGGTACCAGTCGAAAGGTCCCGGGCGAGCCGTAGTTTTGGGGATGTCGAGCGTGTCGGGCGCACTCATGGCAAATCTCCGCGCTAGTTTTTATTGGTATTGTTCTGAGCCCCGACGACGCCTATCGTGGGAACCGGATGCGCCGATTTTTGGGTTCCCGGCCCTGCTACGTCCAACTAATAAAAACCGGGCTTAGGCATAAGAAAAAGTTGATCCCATGAATTTGAAGTTTCTCGAAACCTTTGTCTGGGTCGCCCGACTCAAGAGTTTTCGCCTGACCGCCGACAAGCTCTTCACCACCCAGGCCTCGATTTCCAGCCGCATCGCCGTGCTCGAAAGTGAGCTGGGGGTGAAACTGTTTTTGCGCGATTCACGCGGCGTCAGCCTCACGCCCGAAGGCCTGAAAGTGCTCGACTATGCCGAGCAGATGATGGACACCATGCAAGCGCTCAAACAGTCGATCGAGACCCGTTCGAGCAAGGTCGGGCGGGTGCGGATTGGCGTTATGGACACAGTGATCCACACCTGGTTGAGCCCGCTGGTGGCGCAGATGACGGATCTCTATCCGTTGGTGGAAATCGAACTGGTGGCCGATACCTCGCTCAACCTCTGCGATCAGCTGCAAAAAGGCTTTCTCGATCTGATCCTGCAAACCGACCTGATGCGCCAGGAAAGCGTGCGCAGCCTTGAACTGGCCAGTCATCCCATGGGCTGGATCGCGGCGAGTAATTCCCTCTACAACCGTGAGTATTCGGGCATCGCCGACCTGGCGCGCGAGCGGATCATTACCTATTCGAAAAACTCCCATCCGCATCAGGAGGTGCTCGCCCTGATGCAGGCCCATGGCGTGATGACGCCACGCCTGAACTGCGTGAACTCCGTGTCGGCGATTACCCGATTGTTGCGCGATGGTTTCGGCATTGGTGCGCTGCCACCGGTGCTGGTGGCCGAGGAACTGGCGCGCGGGGAATTGACCTTGCTGGCCATTGATCAACGGCCACCGGATTTGCAGGTGGTGGTGTCGTGGCGCACGGGCGTTGAGTGGGTCGAGGAGATTGTGGCGTTGTGTCAGCACGTCTTGGAGCGTTATGCGCAGAAAGTGGGCGAGCACTACATCGTCTTGAGCAAATCCCAGACCAGAATCTGAAGGACACTTTCTGTAATGTAATTATTAATTACTATCATTTGCATTGTATTTCCAAAAAGATATTCTCTGCGCGCTTTCAGCTAACCAACTGTCCACAAGGAATCGGACTTGATGCGCGCCTACACGCAAAGACAGCAGCAATTGCTCGCTCACTGGAGCGAAGCCCTTGGCACTCGGGCTTTCCAGTCCCACCGCATCACCCTCGACCATTTGAGCAATGCGCTGGAGCCCGCCGCCCAGCGCTGCTTCCAACGCCTGATCCAGGCGCTGTTTCGTGAAGGCCTGATCAACCCCGACGCTTGCGAATACGACGACAATAGCCGTTGCTGGCTGCCACTTGGCGATGGCGCATACCTGTGCTTCGAGCACCTGAGCGGCACAAGAATGAACAGCTGGGACGTGCGCGGCAGCATCGTCCTGCATACCCCTGACAGACTGCCCCGCAAAATCCAGCTGCCCAGCGAATTGCTCGCTCACCTCAGCACTCAGCTCAACCCGCCAGCCTCCCCGCAGGTACTGGAGCGTCTGGCCCGGGAACTGGATGACAGCTTCAGCAACGACACCCTGTGCCTGGCGTTTCACACTGGATGGACTGAGCGCCTGAGAAAACAGATCGACACCGAGTACGACGACAACCTGCTCGCCTGGCTCAAAGCCGGCGCCAGTCATCAGAACCCTACGTCACTGCTCGAACAGTGGGGCACGCTCGGCCATCCATGGCACCCGAACTACAAGACCAAACTGGGTTTGAGCGCCGCTCAGGTCATCGCTTTCTCGCCAGAGTTCGAAGCGAGTTTTCCGATTGTGCTGTGCGCCCTGCACCGCCAGTACGCACACGTCGAAGCGCTGGCGGGTACTGCCGATTATTGGGATTGGTGGCAAGGTCACTTCCCACAGGCCGCCGAACAATTGCAGCGCCATTTGCAGCAGCTGGGCCTGGACGCAAAGGACTACCTCCCGCTCCCGTCGCACCCTTGGCAAGCCCATGAAGAACTGCCGGATTCGTTCGCCAACGAGATCGCCGACAACCTGCTGATCGTCACTGACATCGTCGCTTTTACCGGCCACCCGACCATGTCCTTCCGCACGGTCCTGCCGGACGCCAGCCGCGTTGCGCCGATGGTCAAACTGCCGGTGGCTTTGCGACTGACCAGTGTGCAGCGCACCGTGTCGCCGCGCTCAGCCCGGATGGGGCCGCGCATCAGCCAACTGATACTGAAGATCCTCGATCAGGAGCCGCAGATTCAGCGTCTGCTGAACATCGTTCCGGAGCGCATCGGCGTGCACTACGCGCCCCAACCGGCCGATGACGAACGCTCCCGGCATGCAGCCGTGCTGTATCGCGACAACCCGCTTACCCTGCTGCAAGAAGGCGAATTGGCGGTGCCGGTCGGCAGCCTGTTCGCCGTCAACGAATTCGAACAACCGTTGCTGCGTGATTGGGTAAGACTGGCTCAGGGCCGTGACGACAGCGAGGCCATGCTGGCGTTCTTCGATGATTACCTGTCGATTGCCGTACCGAGTCTGTTGGGCATTTACCTGATGTATGGCGTAGCGTTCGAAGCGCACCAGCAAAACAGTTTCATGGTGATGGGCGCTGACGGGCAGTTGAATCGGCTGTTATTGCGTGACTTTGGCGACGTGCGTATCGATCGCAAAACCCTGCACGCCAGGGGCCTGGACATCGAGCTGCACGATCCGAAAATGACCCTGTATGACGATTCCGGTTTTGTCCGCGACAAACTCCTGCACACCACGTTCATGTGCCACCTCGGCGAGCTGACGTTGCTCTGTGCCCGCCACTGGAATGTACCGGAAAATATCCTTTGGGAGCGATTGGCAACGCACGTTGCGCAATGCTTCGAGACCTTGCGCGAGCGCGTTGAACCGACACGCTGGGAAAGCGAGCGCCAAGCTTTGCTGGAACAGGATTGGCCAGCCAAATCTTTCATGCGCATGCGCTTGCTCGACAGTCATGCCGACATCGTCGGACGCCTGAGTAACCCGCTGCGACCCATCACCCATGCTCGCTGACGGTCGCGCCCTGCGACTGCTGATCGTTATCCAGTTTGTCTCCATGGGCGCGATGGAAATGAGCGGCCCGTTCTGGCCCCTGCAGATCCAGCACCTGCTCGGGCCGGAGGGCGCCGGCTACACCGCGCTGTTATCGGCGATGGTCTATGCCGGTCCAATGCTGGCCGCCATGCTCCTGACGCCCATGTGGGGCCGGTTGGGCGATCGTACCGGACACAAACCGATGATTGTTCGGGCGCTGCTGGCACTTGCACTGTGCCAAGGGTTGGCGGCCATCACCCTCGACCCGTGGCTGCTGGTGGGTATTCGCGTGATGCAAGGCGCGTTGGCCGGGTTTCTCGCCGCCGCGCAAGCCTATGCCTTGGCCTGCTGCGACAGTTCCAGACGGGGTCACACCCTGGCCCACCTGCAATCGGCGACTGCAGTCGGCTCGTTGATCGGCCCGGTATTGGGCGGCTGGCTGATGGACGTCTCGGGATTTGCCCTGCTCTGTTATGGCGCGACGTCGATTTGCCTGTTGTGCGCCTTGGGGAGTTTTTTCCTGCCGGCCGACAAGGCTCAGGCCTCGAAGAAAAAACCTGTTGAACCCGTGGCGCTGCCCAAAGGCTGGCTCGGTGGAATCCTGTTCGTGATCGTGCTGATTCAGGCCGCGAAGATGATGCCGCAGCCATTCTACGCGCTGTACGTCGCGAACATTCTGCACGCCCCGAGCTGGCTGATCGGCGCCACCTACGCGGCGAGCGCCGCGACCCTGGCCATTTCCGCACCGCTGTGGGGACGCCTGTTCGACCGCTGGCAGCCGGCCTACACCTTGCGCGTCATCGAAGGCGTGGCCTGGCTGTGTGCCCTGACGCTGGCAGCCACGGCATTGGCCAACGAATGGCTGGGATTTCTCGTCAGTCGACTCGTCTGGGGCATCTGGCAAGGCGCCCTGCTGCCTGTGGCTTATGCCCTGATCGCCAACAGCGTATCCGCCAACCAACAGGGCTTTGCGCTCGGCCTTGGCAACAGCGCGGCCAAGGCCGGCGCTCTGCTCGGTGCCGTTCTCGGCGGAGTCGGCATGGGGCTGGTCGGATTGACCCACAGTTTCTGGCTGGTGGCGCTGACCTACGCCGTAGCCGCCATCGGGATCCGCTGGGTGCGGTCATTCAACGCCACACCTGACCGCTCGAACGTATCTATCCACACTTATCACAACTCAAAAAAGTCCTCATCATGACCCGAACCAAACTCCCCCTGCTGATCCCGCTGCTAGGGACCTTCAGCGCCCAGTCCTGGGCCGAAGATACCGAGCAGCAGCCTGGCACGTTGAACATGCAAGCCACCGTCGTCTCCGCGACTCGCAGCGAAGCGACCATCGCCTCGATTCCAGGTTCGGTCCTGGTGATCGACGAACAGCAGATCCGTGAGCAGAGCGGCGCAGGTCGCCGGATCTCCGACATTCTCGGGCAATTGGTCCCCGGTCTTGCACCGTCCAGCGGCGGGATGAGCAACTTCGGCCAGACCCTGCGCGGGCGCAACATGCTGGTATTGATCGACGGCGTATCGCAGAACGCCACACGCGACAACTTCCGCCAGCTCAACAGCGTCACCCCGGCCAGCGTCGAACGCATCGAAGTGGTCTCCGGCGCCAGCAGCCTCTATGGCGCCGGTGCTTCAGGCGGCATCATCAATATCATCACCAAGCGCAATCAGGGTCAGGACATTGCCTACAGCAGCAAACTGGGCCTGACCACCGGCAACAACCTCAATAGCAAAGGCTTCGCCTACGAAACTTTTCAGAGCGCGACCGGGCGCAAGGATGCCCTGGACTGGTATGTCTCCGCCGACCTGATCCAGCGTAACGACATGTACGACGGCAACGGCAACCGCATCCCTCAGGACACCTCTCAGGGCAGCAGCATGGACACCGAAACCTATGACTTGCAAAGTCGTTTCGGTTACGAACTGGATGCCGACAAAAAACTCAGCCTGTCGCTGCAGGACTACAAGGATCAGCAGGACACGGGTTACACCAAAGACCCGAAAAACCTGCAGCAAGCCGTGGCGGTCAAGGGATTGAAACTGGATGAACAACCCTATACCCACAACCAGGCAGTCAACCTCAACTACACCGACGAGGACTTCTACGGTCAAGGCCTGCAATTGGAAAGTTACTGGCGCCGCGCCGATGCACTGTTCTTCCCGGACCTGTCGCGGGGCAAGGCGGGGATCTCCGACAACAACAGCGTGCAGGATGTCTACGGCCTGCGCGCAGCCATCGACACGCCGCTGCCGGCCATCGGGAGTGCCACGGGCAACCTGGTCTGGGGCACCGACTTTGATAATGAGCGCTCCCGCCAACGAGGTGATCAATACACGCTCAATGGTCTGACCTACACCAAGACCGGCACCACCTACGAGCTGGGCCCGGACATCGAAACCACCACCAAATCGCTGTTCGGGCAGATGTCCTGGGACATCGGTGACTGGACCTTGCGTGGCGGTGTGCGCCGTGAATGGATCGAAAGCGACGTCTCCGACAGTATCGCCTATGGTGAGATCGTCCAGACCGGCGTACGCGCAACGCTGCCCGGCGACACCCTCAATTACGATGCCACGCTGTACAACCTGGGGGCGGTCTACCACCTGAGTGAAAATCAGGACGTATTCACCAATTTCAGCCAGGGGTTTTCGCTACCGGATATCCAGCGCTTCATGCGTGATGTCAGCAGCACCTTCGACATCCAGAGCCTCAACGCCCAGGCCATCAAGGTCAACAGTTACGAGGTGGGCTGGCGTGGTGACTGGGACCGGTGGCAGGCCGACGTCACCGTGTATGAAAACACCTCGGACGTGACCCAGTTCTACGATGCCAATGATCGCGTATTACGCCTGATCAACCAGAAAGAGCGCGTTCGCGGCATTGAAAACAACTTGAACTACCGCGTGACCGATCAATGGTCGGTGGGTGGCACTTACGCCTGGGCCAAAGGCGAGACCGAGCAGAACGGCAAATGGATCGATCTGCCGGCCACGCGCATCTCACCGGCCAAGACCACGCTGTTCGTCGGCTATATCGAAGAGGATTACAACCTGCGCCTGCAAGGCATGCATTTGTCCAGTTATGACGCCGCCGCCAAGGACAACAACGGACGCGACATCGACGGTTATACGCTGGTGGACCTGCTCGGCTCCGTGCAACTGCCGGTCGGTCGTCTTGAAGGCGGGGTGTTTAATCTGACGAATCGCACGTATGTAAACCTGTTCACCCAGGCCAACGCCAGAGCGCCGTTCGCCAACGCCGAAGGCCGCACGCTGAGCATGAGCTACTCCGTCGACTGGTAAAAGCAGGAGCCGGCTTGCCAGCGATGCGATCTGCCAGACATACGTGTCGCGGCAATCGCCGGCAAACCGGCTACAGGGTTACAGGCCGCGCACATCCCGGTCTTCAATCGGCCGGCTCTGGCGCAGGCGTCTGCCGCCCAGCACCACCCAGTCGATCAAGCGGAACAGGCATTCGATGCCGAACGACAGCAGCATCGCGCCGCTCATGCCCCAGATCATCGCTTGCGGCGTCAGCAGGATCTGGTAGCTGTAGCCATTCCAGGTTTCCTTGCGGATGTCCGGGTCGGCGGCCAGCACCACTTGCAGGAAGCGGATGTACCACGGACCTTGCATGGCCTGGAATTGCTTGTCCAACGCCAGCTGACGGGTCAGCAGGTTGCTCAGGCTGTCGGCATCGCTGCGAAAGATCGGGTCGTCACTGGCGCGGTAATGGGCAACCAGCGCCTGCATGTCGCCCTTGAAGAACTGGTTGGCCGTCCCCTGAAAACCACTCAAACCGGTCTGCGCCTCAATCAGGTGCGCCTCGACCCGCTTGGCGTAATCACTGATAAACCCCGGCACCTGGACACCGATCAACAGTCCCGCCGCAAACAACACCAGCCGTAGATAACTGAGCAACATCGGGGGAGATCCTTATTCGGTCTTGCCCTGACTGACGCATTCGCCGCGTCGCCAGAGGCTCCATTGGCCCGGTTCGTAGCGGGTCCAGGTTTCGTTTTCAGTCAGGGGTTCGGTGGCAATCACCGTCACCACGTCGTTGGGCGTGGTTTCGGCCTGGAAGTCGACGATCACATCGACATCCTTCAAGCGCGCAGGACCGAAAGGTGCCCGACGGGTGATCTGGGCCAATTTGGTCGAGCAATAGCAGAACAGCCAGTCGCCGTCGCTGAGCAGGCAGTTGAATACGCCTTTGCTACGGTATTCGGCGCAGGCCGCCACCAGGTCGGGCAGCAGTGCTTCAACCTCGACCGGTTCCGGGAACGCCGTGCGTACGCGGTTGAGCAAATCGCAGAACGCTGCCTCGCTGTCGGTGTCACCAACGGGGCGATAGAAACTGGCTGTCGGTTGAAAGTCAGCGAGTTGGCCGTTGTGGGCGAAACACCAGTTGCGCCCCCACAATTCGCGCACGAACGGGTGGGTATTGGACAGGCAAACCTTGCCGACATTGGCTTGGCGGATGTGCCCGATCACCACTTCGCTTTTGATTGGATAGCGCTGTACCAGGTTCGCAACTTCAGACTCGCTGCTGGCGGCCGGGTCCTGAAACAATCGAAGACCGCGACCTTCATAGAAAGCGATCCCCCAGCCATCACGGTGCGGGCCGGTACGGCCGCCGCGCTGCATCAGCCCGGTGAAGCTGAACACGATGTCGGTCGGCACATTGGCGCTCATGCCCAATAACTCACACATGTTCGGACTCTCGATGAAAAGGCAGGGGCAAGGTTACAAACGCGGCTCGACTCGCAATCGCTGAGGATTGCTCGGAACCGGCGGGCGGCCGTAACGATCATCGCCGGCACCGCCGAAGGGATGATCGTCTTCAGGGTCTTCGGCTTTAACGGCAGCCCTGGCGGCGGCCGCTTGTTCCTTGCGAGCATTGGAGGCGCGCTCGATGGGGAAGCGGATTGCTACCATGACCAGGTAAAGACCAAAGGCAATCATGCCGTACATGAGCAGATCGGAAATCGCCCGCCACGCGTTGTTGCCGACCTTGAACAACAGGTCGAGCGCCGTGATGGCGATGGCCGGCGCGACTTTATCCTTCACCGGATCGATGATCGTCGGGCTGAATAGCAACACGGCCACCAGCAGCCGCAGCGGCTCGCGCAGCCAGCGCCACATCCAGCGGGTCAAGCGCATCCACACCAACAGGCAGCCTAAAGCGGCAAAGGCGTAGAGGCCCCAAGCGATCAGATAGTCGTTCTCTGTCATGGTGTCCATGGCAAGGCAGGCAAAGAGGCGCTTATAGTAACGACTTTTCGCACATCAGGCTTGTTCTTGTGGGAGTGAGCCTATGTGGCGAGGGCGCAAGCCCCCTCGCCACATAGGCTCGCTCCCACAGGTGCGCCCCCCAAATTCGTACAACGTTCGAGAGTCTTTCATGCCCTTATCCGCCAACGTTTCCGACGCGCCCATTGCCCACAAGGCCGAAGGCGATGACCCGTATGCCTGGCTGCAGGAGCGCGACACCGTCGCGGTGCTCGACTACCTCAAGGCTGAAAACAGCTTTCAAGAGGCGCAAACCGCCGATCAGGCAGGCCTGCGCGAGACCCTGTACGAAGAGATCAAGGGCCGGATTCTCGAAACCGACTTGTCGCTGCCCTCCCCTTGGGGTCCGTACCTGTATTACACGCGGACCACCGCCGGTGACGAATATGCCCGGCACTACCGCTGCCCGCGCCCGGCCGATGACAGCCTGCAACTCGACGAAAGCCAGGAACAGCTGCTGCTGGACCCGAACGAGTTGGCCAACGGCGGCTTCTTCTCCCTGGGGGCGTTCAGCATAAGCCCGGACCACCAGCGTCTGGCCTACAGCATCGATGCCAGCGGCGACGAGATATACACGCTGTTCGTGAAGGAATTGTCCGACGGTCGCGTCAGCGAACTGGAGTTCCAGGACTGCGACGGCAGCATGACCTGGGCCAATGACAGCCTGACGCTGTTTTTCGGCGAGCTGGACGACACCCATCGCCCGCATAAACTGCTCCGTTATCGGTTGGACGGCACGGCCGCCGAAGAAGTGTTCCATGAGCCGGACGGACGTTTCTTCCTGCATTGCTACCGCTCAAGCTCCGAACTGCAACTGCTGCTGTCCCTTGGTAGCAAGACCACCAGTGAAGTCTGGGTGCTTGACGCCTCCCTGCCGCATCAGGCCTTCACGTGCCTGGCGCCACGGGTTGAAGACCATGAATACGACGTCGATCATGGCGCCCTTGATGGAGAATGGACCTGGTTCATTCGCACCAACCGCGACGGCATCAACTTTGCCCTGTACAGCGCCGTCGACACCGGCGAGGCGCCCACCGAAGCCGACTGGCAAAACCTGATCCGCCACAGCGACACCGTAATGATCGACGGCATGAGCCTGAATACCGGCGCCATGACCCTGAGCCTGCGCGAAGGTGGTTTGCCGATCATCGAAGTCCATTCACAAGGCCTGACGCCTTATCGCGTGCAATTGCCGGATGCGGCCTACAGCCTGCACGTCCAGAACAGCCTGGAGTTCGTCAGCGACAAGATTCGCCTGCGCTACGAGGCGTTGAACCGCCCAGCGCAAATTCGCCAGCTTGAACTGGAGAGTGGCGAACAGAAAGTGCTCAAGGAAACCCCGGTGCTCGGCCCGTTTGATGCCGATGCCTACGTCAGCCAGCGCCTGTGGGCAACCGCACCGGACGGTACACAGGTGCCGATCAGCCTGGTGGTCAAACGCGAACATCTGGGCCAACCCGTGCCCCTGTACCTTTACGGTTATGGCGCTTATGGCGAAAGCCTCGACCCGTGGTTCTCCCACGCCCGTTTGAGTCTGCTGGATCGCGGCATGGCCTTCGCCATCGCGCACGTGCGTGGCGGCGGCGAGTTGGGCGAAGCCTGGTATCGGGCTGGCAAGCAGGAACACAAGCACAACACCTTCAGCGACTTTATTGCCTGTGCTGAACATTTGATTGCCAACGGCTTCACCACCGCGCCACAACTGGCGATCAGCGGCGGCAGTGCCGGTGGTTTGCTGATTGGCGCCGTGCTCAATCAACGGCCGGAGTTGTTCGGCGCAGCGATTGCCGAAGTGCCATTCGTCGACGTGCTCAACACCATGCTCGACCCGGACCTGCCCCTGACCGTCACGGAATACGACGAATGGGGCAATCCGCAAGAGCCGGACGTTTTTGATCGGATCAAGGCCTATGCCCCGTACGAAAACGTCACCGCGCAAGCCTATCCGGCGACGCTGGTGATCGCCGGCTACAACGACAGCCGTGTGCAGTACTGGGAAGCGGCAAAGTGGGTAGCGAAATTGCGCGCGACCAAAACCGACAGCCATCTACTGCTGCTCAAGACGGAATTGGGCGCCGGACATGGCGGGATGAGCGGTCGTTATCAAGGATTGCGTGACGTAGCACTCGAATACGCATTTTTGTTCAAGGTTTTGGGCATTGCCTGAGGAACTTGGCGCGGGGTGCCGGTCTTAAGACCAGACCCCGGCACACCACTTATCCCTACAGGGGTTTGTGGTGGGCTTCAAATTCGAACCAGCAACAGACACAAGAAAAAGACCGTGACGACATGTCAGAACCAACCTTACTGAACAACGAAATTCGCGATTGGCTGATGGACTGCGGCCTGTTCGATCAATTGCTGCCCGCCGATTTTGCGGCGGCCTCGGGCTATTTCAGCATCAGCACCGTGGCGCAGGGCGAGCAGATTTTCCATGAGGGTGATGCCGGCAGCTTCATGTGCATCATTCACTCCGGACAGGTAGCGGTGCAAAAAACCAATACTGACGGGCAACTCGTGACCATGGCCACGTTGCGCAGCGGCCGCTCGTTCGGCGAAATGGCGGTGCTGGACGGTGAACGGCGTTCAGCCAGTTGCGTGGCCGCGAGCAACTGCCAGTTGCTGAACCTGGGCAAGGACTCGCTGGAAAAGATGATCAACGACGCGCCAAAAATCGCCGCCAAGATCATCCGCGCCCTCGCTGTCGCTCTCTCCAAACGCTTGCGCATGGCCGACGGACAACTGCTTTCGCAGCAGGTTTAACCGCCCGGCGATTTGACTTTCGTCGGGTTTTGCTCGATCCCCGGCACAGGCTGGTCCTTGGTCGGCGGGCTCGGCATTTCAATTGGTACCAACGGCGGACCGCTACTGCCGGGGCCGGTTTTTGGCAAGGAGGGCGCGGTGATTTGCGGGTACGGCGTCGGCGTCGCGGTGCCAGGTGAACCGGGCATGGGGGCGGGGCTGACGGGGATCGATTGCAACGTTTGCGCCTGCACTGCAGTAATCGAGAGCGCGGCCAGAGCAATGGCCGTTAGAATAGTGCGCTTCATCAATGGCTCCGTTGGCCTTGTTGTCCCTTTCAGGCTACTCCCAACTGCGTCCGTTTGCCCTCCCCGTTTATGCAAATCTGTCTCAAGAGAGCCCCATGAAACGTTTCGTTCTGCTCGACACCACGCCCATTCCTGAAAACGGCGGTGCCCTGTGCCTGTTCGAATACGGTGAGGATTTCGTCATCAAGATCCAGGGTGGCGACGGCGGACAACTGATGAACACCCGCATGCACGGCTCCGAGGATGCGCTCGCCGAAATCCCCTGCCGCAAAGTGGCTGGCCGACCGAATTCACGGGTGCTGATCGGCGGCCTGGGCATGGGCTTCACCCTCGCCTCGGCGCTCAAGCATTTGGGCAAGACTGCCGAAGTCGTGGTCGCCGAGTTGGTGCCGGGCGTGGTGGAATGGAACCGTGGGCCGCTGGGCGAGAAGGCCGGCAACCCGTTGCTCGACCCGCGCACCGTGATTCGCATGGAAGACGTGGCCAAAGTGTTGCAGGCCGAGCCGCAAGGGTTCGACGCGATTATGCTCGACGTCGACAACGGCCCCGAAGGCCTGACCCAAAAAGCCAACAGCTGGCTCTACTCCGCCGGCGGCCTGAGCGCCTGCGCCAAGGCCCTGCGGCCCAAAGGCGTGCTGGCAGTGTGGTCGGCGAGCGCTGACAGGCAGTTTTCCGACAAATTGAAAAAGGCCGGTTTCAAGGCCGAGGAAGTGCAAGTCTTCGCCCACGGCAATAAGGGCACACGCCACACCATCTGGATTGCCGAGAAGCTCAAGGGCTGAGCTAAACTTCGCTTAATACCGTCATTAGTCTTTTTACAAAGGTGAACCCATGAGTTCGTCCACCCCGACCAATACTTCGAAGCTGGACCGCATCCTCGCCGACAACCAGCGCGACAAGGAAATGGGCTACCGCGACAAGGCCCTGAAAATGTACCCGCACGTATGCGGCCGCTGCGCCCGTGAATTTTCCGGCAAGCGCCTGAGCGAACTGACCGTGCACCACCGCGACCACAACCACGACAACAACCCACAGGATGGCTCCAACTGGGAACTGTTGTGCCTGTACTGCCACGACAATGAACACTCGCGCTATACCGATCAGCAGTATTTCGGCGATGGTTCGCTGAGCACGCCGAAAATCGCCAAGGCGACGCATAATCCGTTTGCGGCGTTGGCTGGGTTGATGAAGAAAGAAGACTGAAGATCTTCAGTGTCTTGACTGACCCCTTCGCGAGCAGGCTCGCTCCCACATTGGATCTTGGTGCGCCATAGATCCCTGTGGGAGCGAGCCTGCTCGCGAAAGCTATAGCCCGGACACCACCAATCTCAAACTGAACACCCCTCCCCCAATCCCCGTATAATCGCCGTTTTTTCCCCGAAGGCACCCCGCTCGTGGCAGACAAACGGTACAGCTGCATTGGTTTGTATAACCCCAAATCACCGGAAAACGTCGGTTCGGTCATGCGCGCCGCCGGCTGCTATGGCGTGGCGTCCGTGTTCTACACCGGCAAGCGTTATGAACGCGCCGCCGACTTCGTCACCGACACCAAGCGCGTCCACTACGACATCCCGCTGATCGGTATCGACGACCTGAAAAAAATTCTGCCGCTGGGCTGCGTGCCGGTTGCCGTGGAACTGGTCGAAGGCGCCCGCTCCCTGCCCGAATACACTCACCCGGATCGCGCCCTCTACATCTTCGGCCCGGAAGACGGCTCGCTGGACAAAGAGATTCGCGACTGGTGCGAAGACGTGGTCTATATCCCGACCACCGGTTGCATGAATTTGGCAGCCACCGTCAACGTCGTGCTTTACGACCGCATGTCCAAAGGGCTCAACACCCGTTCCGGGGCGAAATTTCGCTGATTCAACGTACATTCGATGGAACAAGCCGCCGGCTTCGGCAGTCAGCTTAACTATCCACGACGACGCAGCCTTACTGCCAGGAGAAAGATCATGAGCGAACTCAAACGCGTAGAGCGTATCGAATCCACCCCGTTCCAGTCCCCTTCCGAGCAGAACGTTCACGGTTGGGAACGCGCCGGTTCCGTGGCCGGTGGCATCGTGATGATGGGCAAGGGCCTGCGTCGCGGCGGTATTTTCGGTTTGATTCAAGTGGCGATCGGCGGCGTGGCACTGGCGCGCGGGATTACCGGGCACAGTTCGGTCAAGAGCATGATCGAGAAAAGCCGCCAGGACTTGGACAATGTACGGGCGAAGATTGAACGGGCCGGGGAAGAATTGCGCACGTTGAAGGCGAATGCCGAGGCGGCGACCAGCACCGCTACGGTGACGGGAAATGATTCGTTGAAGTCGCCGAAGACCGGGGTTTGATCCGGAAGAAGTATTGAGGCTGAGGGCCTCTTCGCGAGCAAGCCCGCTCCCACAGTTAACCGAGTTGTCCGGACGGACGCGGTCAAATGTGGGAGCGGGCTTGCCCCGGGCGGCGTTCCGACGATGGCGGTGTTACTGAAGCAACTCGGTATCAAGGACTTTGGAAGGCTCGCCGATGACGCTCTCGGCCAGTTGAACAAACTCCTTGGTATCCACACTCTCCAGATGCATCGCCCCGCGCACTACATCATCCAGCGAACGCTTGTTGCGTGTCTTCAGGCGTATCTCGCGGTCCAGTTCCTGTAACAACACCACCGCTTTCGACACCTGCGCCGGGTTGATCTGTTCGCCACGCAGAGTCGTGACCTTCTGGCTGTCCTTGATCAGCTTGCCGTGCAGACTTTCATACCGCTCATCGCTCATGCCGCCGGCTCGGCGCACCAGTTCGATGGCGTAATACTCGGCAAAACCTTCAGTAATCCAGTCGCTGCGCTGTTTATCGTTGATCCGCCCGAACACCTGCACCAACTCACGCACCAGTGCACTGCTGCCGCTTTCGCTGACCAGTGGCAGACGCGTGTTCAGGTAAATCGATTCATGGGCCGCGAGACTGCCGCGCCACATCGGGTCGTTGGCGCCGACAATCAGTAGTTTGCCCGGATGACGCGGGAACACGGCCTGGACTTGCGGCCAGACAAAGGTCAACAGGGTCAGCACGTCCATGCGGCGCATGCCCTGCCCCTGTGGCGAAGCGACGGTGACTTCGGTTTCTCCCAGCCGCGTGCGACGACTGCCGAGGTGGCCCGCGAGCATCCAGCCGGTGGGCCGGTCGAACAGTCGGGACACATTGTCGATGCGGAATTTGTTCTTGCCGATACGCGGCCAGGCGGTTTCGACGCTTTTCCAACCGCTGGGCAACTCGAACTCAAGGCGCGAAACCAGTTCGATACCATCCTGTTGATCGAGCTTGGCTGGCGGCACCAGATCATCACCGCGCATCAGCGCCCAACCGGGCGTCATGCGCGTGTCGAAACTGCCGCTCTTGCGCCCATGGCTGATGCGTACGCGGTAGGTCAGGCTGGCCTTGTCGGCGGCGGGATGCCAGACCCCACGCGCCACTTTGCCCGGTATGAGTTGCCATTGGCCGTCGGCCTTGAAGTCGCTGTAGCGGCTGCCGTCGCCCAGGTCAAAATCCAGGCTGCGCACCGCAGAACCCTGCGCCAGCGTCAAGCGCACCTCTGCTTGATCACTTTGTGGCAACAGGCGCACGTGGTAATCCAGATCCACCTTCTTCGCCGCCCACGCGGGCGAACTCAGGGCCAGTAGCCCCACGACCAACGCCAGCCGCCATCCCACAGCCATACACACTCCTTGTGGCGAGCGAGCTTGCTCGCGCTGGGCTGCGCAGCAGCCCCGGATTTTGTCGTCACTACGCACTCAAGCGCGAGCAAGCTCCCTCGCCACAGGGTTAACAGCAGCTGGAGTTAACCCGCGCGGAATATCAGGTGATCTTCCCAATCATCTTCAGGCACGCTGCCTTCGGCGAGCATGCGCCCGGATTGCGAAATACGCTCGTGGTGCACCGCATCGCGATCACCGCAAACCAGATGGTGCCAGAGCGGCAGGTCCTTGCCTTCACTGACCAGGCGATAGCCGCAGGTCGGTGGCAGCCATTTGAACTCGTCGGCCTTGCCCGGCGTGAGCTGGATGCAGTCCGGGACGAAGTCACGCCGATTGGGGTAATCGGTGCACTGACAGGTTTTCAGGTCGAGCAGTTTGCAGGCAATTCGCGTGTAATAGACGCTGTTGTCGTCTTCATCTTCGAGCTTTTGCAGGCAGCACAGGCCACAGCCGTCGCACAGCGACTCCCATTCCTCTTGATCCAGTTGATCGAGGGTTTTGCGTATCCAGAACGGTTCGACTTTGGCGGCCATGGCTCAAGCATCAACATCAGGTGGTGAAAAGGCCGCCAGTCTAGTGCCAAGGCCCTTGTGGGCCAAGCATTGGCGACCGCCGGTATAAACAGGCTTGTCAGTTTTTGCGCCGCCCAGTAGGGTTTCGCGTCGCTCCCTCACTTTCAAACGTAGCAAGGAATCTCTTGATGAGTGCTAATCCACGCGTTGCCGACTACGCCATCCACCCGCAGTTCACCGATCGCTGGTCACCCCGCGCGTTCACCGGCGAAACCATCCCGGAAGAAACCCTGTTGAGCTTCTTCGAAGCCGCGCGCTGGGCACCGTCGGCCTACAACTCGCAGCCTTGGCGGTTTCTCTATGCGCGTCGCGACACGCCAAACTGGGAGCGTTACCTGGGACTGTTGAACGAATTCAACCGCAGCTGGGCACAACACGCCTCGGCCCTGGTGATCGTGATCTCGAAAACCACCTTCGCCGTGCCGGGCGCGACCGAAGAAACCCCGGCCCTGTGGCACACCTTTGACACCGGTTCGGCGTGGGGTCACCTGGCGTTGCAAGCGAGCATCAGCGGCTGGCACACCCATGGCATGGCCGGTTTCGATCAGGAGCTGACCCGCAAGGAGCTGAACATTCCTGAAGGTTATGCGCTGCACGCCGCCATTGCGGTCGGCAAACTGGGCGACAAGACATCGCTGGTGGATTACCTGCAAGCGCGTGAAGAACCGAGCCCGCGTCGCCCGTTGAGCGAACTGGCCGCCGAAGGTGACTTCACCCTCTAATCAACACTGAAAATCTACTGTAGGAGCCGAGCTTGCTCGCGATGAGTCCGGCACATTCAACATCCATGTTGACTGTGACACCGTCATCGCGAGCAAGCTCGGCTCCTACAGGTTTTGGCATGATGTTCGAGTGAGCGGTGAACTCAGTAACCGCGTTCGAAATCCACTTCCCCGCGCAACGCTTCACCCGCCTCGTACGCCCGCAAATTCTCGACAAACAGGTTCACCATCATCGATGGCGACGTCGGCGCCGAGCTATGGCCGGTCAGCAGCAAGCCCCAGGCGGTCCAGAACGGATGACGTTGCGGCAGCGGCTCCTGACGGCAGACATCAATCACCGCGCCCGCCAGATGCCCTTCTTTCAAGGCTTCCACCAGATCCGCATCGACCACCGCGACACCGCGACCGACGTTGATGAACAACCCGGTCGGCTTGAACTGCTTGAACAGTGCAGCGTCGTAAAGATCATGGGTATTGGGGGTATTGGGCAGCAGATTGACCACGTAATCGACTTCCCCGACCAAACGCGGCAAATCCGCCAGCGCACCGACTTCAACAAACGGTGCCTGTTCGCGAGCTTCGCTGGCGATGCCGTACAACTCGACGCCAAACGGCACCAGGAACTGCGCCACCGTCCGCCCGATGTCACCCGTGCCGACGATCAATACCTTGCGCCCCGCCAGGCTCTGGCCATGGCGGCTGTCCCATTTGCGCTCGACCTGGCTGACCAGCCGCGCCAATACTTCGCGCTCGTGGCCAAGCATGTAGGTCAGCACGTATTCGGCCATGACCTGACCGAAAATGCCGACCGCGCGGGTCAGGCGATAGTGACGTGGCAAACCGTCGGCCAGCAGTGGCGTGATGCCCGCCCAGGTCGATTGCAGCCATTGCGGCTCGTGGCCCTGACGCAACAGGGTGGCCAGCAAATCCGGCTGCCCCAGCCAGACCGGGCAATCAGCCGCCAGACGAGCCAGTTCAGCGGAGTCTCCACTGGTGAGCACTTCCAGCTCAGGCGCCGCCTGACGCAACAATTGTGCATACACCGGGTGGTCGTGTTCGGCAATCAGAACGCGCATGTTTCAAACCTTTCAAAAACCGTGGAGACGACCGCGCACGGAGCATCGCTCTCTCGTCACGGCCATCGCCAAAAATCATTCCAGTGTTTCACACAGACTCTGAACAGAGCCTGTCTGCGGGTCACATCGGATCGTTGCGGCGCAGCAATTCTTCCGGCAAGTGTTCGATGTACTCGTCTTCGGCCGGCGGCATTTGCAGGTGGTAGCCCTGCTTTTCAAGGTTTTCCAGGACCACGGTGATGTCCTCACGCGACAGCTTGCGCTCGGGCGTCAACACCAGATCGAACGCGTGGTGCGGTTTGCCGAAGGCTGCCATCAATGATTCCGGGACACGCTCCAGTGCATCGCTTTTGAGCACATAGAGGTACATCTCGTTTTTCTTCAGGCTTCGGTAGATCGAGCAAATACGTTTCAAGGCTGTTCTCCGGCGGTGGCCAGGCTGTCGAGCAGCGCCCGGCCCATCAATTCGCGGCGCCAGCCACGCAACGAATCAGGCAATTGGTAAGGACCATTGGGGAAGCCGCTCTTGAGCAGCGCTTCCAGGGTTTTCTTGCGCAACATCAGTTCCGGCGCGATGCTCAAGCGCTCGGCTTCGGCCTGGCCGATGGCGCGCAGCTGTTTGACCAGCACGGCGGCATCCACCGGCAACGGCTCCGGCACGGCGGGCGGCCATTGATCGGGCGATACACTGCCAGAGCGTTTGATCAGATCAAGCAGAAATTCGCCATCCTGACGCACGGTACGCGGGTGCATGTCTTCAATTTTCGCCAGCGCGCCAAGGTTGTCCGGCTGAGTCCGCGCCAGCGGCCACAGGGAATGCTCACGGACGATGCGGTTGCGCGGCAGATCACGGGCACGGGCTTCACGCTCACGCCAGGCGCACAGCTCCCGCAACACGGCGAGTTGGGCGCGGGAGAGCTTCCAGGCCAGTTTGGCTTCGCGATAGACCTCGTACGGGTCGACCTCGCGGCGCAGGTTGGCCACCAGCTCGGCGCCGTCTTCCAGGACCCAGGCGTACTTGTCGTCAGAAAGCTTCGGGCGAAGCTGTACGAAAACTTCCGCCAAGTGCAAAGCATCTTCAGCGGCGTAGCTGATCTGAGTGTCAGAAAGCGGACGTTGCAGCCAGTCGGAACGGGTTTCGCCTTTGGGCAAGTCGATGCCGAGCACCTCTTGCACCAATCGCGAGTAGCCCATGGAGAAACCCAGGTTCAGGTAAGCGGCCGCCAGTTGCGTGTCGAACAGCGGCTCCGGCAGGCTGCCGGTCAGGCGCAACAAGACCTCAAGGTCTTCGCTGCAGGCATGGACGACTTTGACCACGGCCGGATTTTCCAGCAACGCGGCCAAGGGTTGCCAGTTGTCGATGGTCAGCGGGTCTATCAGGTAAGCGCGTACGCCATCGCCGATCTGCAGCAGGCCGGCGATCGGGTAAAAGGTGTCGACCCGCATGAATTCGGTGTCGAGGGCAACGAATGGCAGCTGCTGCCACTCGGCGCAAAACTGACCGAGGCTATCGTTGTCGCGAATCCAGTGAATATCGATGGCCACACGGCTCTCCCTTGAAGAATGGCGCGCAGTATATATCGCCGCCAGCGATTTCCGCGCATCCACTGAACAAGAGCTGTAGCGAAAAGACCTGCCCGACAGCAAGAAATGTCTGACAAGCGGAGACTAACTGGTCTTACTCAGTACATAGACCCGCATCCACGCGCAGCCTGGCAGGAAACCCTGATGGCTCAGCACTTCGAACCCTGCCTGCCTGAACTCAGCTTCAACATCGACCTTGCTGACCGGCTGTGGGGCCTGAAAGGCCTCCGTCTCTGGTCGGCGCGGCTTGAAATAGCCATCGACCCGCACCGCCACAATCACGGTATCGCGACTGACCCGGTGGAACTCCTGAAGCATGGCCAATCGATGCTCGGGGCAGGGGATGTGCTGAAACAGTCGCATGCAAAAAATGCAGTCCACGGCATTGGCGGACAAACCAAGGCTGAAGGCGGAGCTCTGAAAGGTCTTGATTCGCTTGAGCAGGCTCTGTGGATGGTGAGTCTGCGCATGGTTGAGCATGTCCTGAGATGGATCCGACGCGAGGATCACCCGGTTGGCGTGCTCGGCCAGCACCGGCCAGAAGCGCCCGGCGCCGCACGCCACGTCAAGGATCAACCCCGGCTCGCCGGCCACCTTGAGCGCATTGCGCACCAGGTTTAGCTCGCGCCAGAACGCCAGACGCCCGGCCAGGTTACGCGGTTGCGGCTGACGGCAGACGCGGGCGTGTTCCTGATCGTAGCGCTGGGCGAACTCAAGCTCGATGGCGGACGTGGGCTGCGCAGACATGTGCATTGACTCTTGGTGGTGACTCAACCTGCCGCGTGTTAGCGGCCGTTGCGTAATAAAGGGCGAAGCCTTCAATCTTTGGCCAACACGCCGTCGATAGCCGCACCGCGACAACCGGCGAACATGTCCAGGTCCTGGTTGTAGACCTTGCTGCTGACTTCCAGCAGACCCAGCATCGAATGGAACAGGTTGTCCTGGCTCAATGGCTTGTCGCGAGTCAGTTGCAGGCAGTTGGTGTCCACCGAGAACGACTTCTGATAGCTGTCGGAGAACCACGCCAGCATCGCCACGTGCTTTTGTTGTTCGGGCGCCAACATGTAAGGCGTGCCATGCAGGAACAGGTTGTACTCACCCAGCGACTCGCCGTGGTCGGACAGGTACAGCATCGCGGTGTCGACTTTTTCCTGGTTCTTGCGCAACAGATCGATCAGGCTCGACAGCACATGGTCCGTATACACCAGCGTATTGTCGTAACCATTAACGATACTTTCGCGACTGCAGTTGTTCAGGGCGTTACTTTCACAAACCGGCGTGAACCGTTCGAATTCTTTCGGGTAGCGCTTGAAGTATTCCGGGCCATGGCTACCCATTTGATGCAAGACCAACACGGTGTCTTTATCGAGTGTGTCGATAAAGTGTTGTAAACCTTTTAGCAGGATTTCATCGCGGCATTCGCTGTTGGCGCACAGTATCGGGTCTTTCAAGTTGCTCACGTCTTCAAGGGTGACGCGGTCGCACGTGCCTTTGCAGCCCGACTGGTTGTCACGCCAGATCACGTCCAGACCGGCACGTTTAAGCACGTCCAGCAGGCCTTCTTCATTTTTCGCCTTGCTTGCGCTGTAGTCCTTGCGGCCCATGTTAGAGAACATGCACGGCACGGACACGGCGGTTTCCGTGCCACATGAATGCACATCGGTGAACGCGATCAGGCCGGCTTCTTTACTCAGCTTCGGGGTGGTGTCGCGGTCGTACCCCAGGATGCCGAAGTTCTCGGCCCGGGCGCTCTCGCCAACTACCAATACCGTCAGGGATTTGCGGCCATGAACTTGCCAAACCGGATTCTTCTGCGCGTCCTCGCCGATTTTGACAAAGGGTTGACGGGCGGAAACCACTTGTTCACGCAAATAGCCGGCCGAGGCGCCGATGTAGTTGCTCGGCACCACCATCAGGCGCAACTCGTGGTGATTGCGAAACAATGAGGACAAGCCCTGATAGTTAATCAGGGCAACACCGCCGATGACGGCAATCGAGGCAACACTCACCAGAACCTTACTTAACAACTCACGGTGCCAGCGGCGATAATTAACCGGTGTTTTCCATAACAACCACGACGGCAACACACCCAAAAACAGGATATAAGCCAACAACTTTAACGAAAGTAAGTCGCGTACTTCTGTCGCATTGGTTTGCGCAAAGTTACGTAACATACCGGTGTCAATCAGCGCACCGTATTGGCTCATGAAGTAGGCCACGCTGGCGCTGATCATGAAGAGCAGCGTCAGGACCGGCTTCAACACACGTTTGAAGGCCACAAAGGTCAGAAAAATGTTGAAAGCCGCCAGAATCATCGCCCCGAATGCCACGCGCAGGACGATGCCTTTACCGTCGGACGCGGTGATTTCAAACAGGTGCTGCCACAGCACAAAATTGAAGGCTGTTAACAAAAAGGCACTGGCAATCAGTGTTACCCATTCCGGGCGCACGGCTTTGATCTTCAACATGGTGATCGGTTGTTCCTGAAAAGAAGTGCCTACGGCAAATGTGAAAATTTCATTGACCGAGACAACACTAATGTTAGGCACCCAACCATCAATTTTTTGTGAAAAAGAAGCCAACGATTAGTTGGCTTATTAAACCTGCGATCAACGTTTTGACCATTTGAGAATGGTTCAGGCCTGATGCAGATACCAGCGCCAATCCTGCTCACCGACCTCGCCCATGAACTGTCGGTACTCGGCGCGTTTCACCGCCAGGTAAACGCCAAGGAAGGGTTGCCCGAACGCTTCACGCGCCCAAGTCGAACCTTCCAGTGCGCGCAACGTGGTCAGCCAATCGGTCGGTAGCAATTCCGTGGCCTGGGCGTATCCATTGCCTTCCACCGGCGCACCCGGGTCGAGTTGTTCGCGGATTCCGCGATGGATACCGGCCAGGATCGCCGCGGCGGCCAGGTACGGGTTGGCGTCGGCGCCGCAAATACGGTGTTCGATGTGCCGGGAGAACGCCGGCCCGCCTGGCACGCGCAAGCTCACCGTGCGGTTATCCACGCCCCAGGTCGCCGCCAGGGGCGCATAACTGTTGGTCTGGAATCGACGGTAGGAGTTGGCATTCGGGCAGAACAACAGCAACGAATCGAGCAAGGTGCTGAGCATCCCACCGACGGCTTGCCTGAGCAGCGGCGTACCGTCCGGCGCTTCGCTGGCGAACAGATTGTTGCCCTCCTTGTCCGCCAGGCTGACGTGCATGTGCATCCCGGTGCCCGCCAGGTCGTCGAAGGGTTTGGCCATGAAGCAGGCCGTCATCCCGTGCTTGTGGGCCACGCCCTTGACCAGCCGTTTGTAGCGCACCGCTTCGTCCATCGCCTGTAGGGCATCGGTGCGGTGTTCGAGGGTAATTTCCACTTGGCCCGGCGCATATTCGGAAATCGCCGTACGCGCTGGAATCCCCTGCAACTTGCAGGCACTGTAGAGATCGGCCAGAAACGGCTCGATCTGCTCCAGCTCACGTAAACCGTAGACTTGCGTCGTGCGCGGCCGCCCGCCATCGACATCCCGCGCCGGTTGCGGTCGTCCCTGGCTGTCGCGCTGCTGATCCAGCAGATAAAACTCAAGCTCCGCCGCCATGACCGGGTAATAACCGTCCGCCTGCAAGCCTTCGATCACTTTCGCCAACAAGTGCCGAGGATCGGCAATTGTCGCCGGCATGCCTTCTTTCGGATGCATGCTGACTTGCACCGCCGCCGTGGGAATCAACCGCCACGGCATGCGCGTCAAACTGCCGCTGACCGGGTAGGCGCGGCAGTCAATATCGCCGACATCCCAGACCAGTCCGGAGTTCTCCACGTCATCGCCATTAATGGTCAGGCCAAGAATGGTGCTTGGCAACGGCCGGCCACTGTCGTACACCGCCAGCAGTTCATCGCGATGCAACAACTTGCCCCGGGGCACGCCGTTGTTGTCGAGGATGAACAGCTCGAACATTTCAATGTCCGGGTTCTGTTCGAGAAAGGTCAGGGCTTCTTGCGGGGAGGCGAACGATGTCGTGGCACAACTCATGGGAATTCTCTTTTTCCGCGTCAGGCAAACGCGCAGGCGTCGCCGATTCAATCCAGCGCCGGGCGCCGGACCTGTCAGAACAATCAACGGGAAATGCAGGAATCCGGTGGGCGTGCGTGACGACAGTGCCACAGCGCCCAGAAGGCCAACTCGGAGGGAAGTGCGACGGGACAATCGCCCATAGATAAAACCGCAGAGAACAGATGAGCGGCAGCGTCACACGGCCAGTTAAGTCTTTAAATCAGGATTTGAAGAACCTTGGTTGTGGATAGGCTAAACAATCACCTCCCATACACCGTCCACCCGTGTAGGAGCCGAGCTTGCTCGCGATGGCGGTGTGTCAGTCACCATGAATATTGACTGTCACACCGCCATCGCGAGCAAGCTCGGCTCCCTACAGGAAATAAACAGAAACCTCCTACAAGGCATTCTCCTGGCACCATCGTTCCGTTAGGATCTTTCGCACACGTTTGCGCACTGTCAGCGCAAGGAGCACAGCGAGACAGAACGGATGCTGAACAGTAACTTGCTTAGAAAGCTCGACATGCAGGACCTCATGGTGTTTGTCGCCGTGTACGAACAAAGCAGCGTCACCGGTGTGTCCGAAGCACTCTGCGTCAGCCAGTCCACGGTGAGTTACTGCCTGAAAAAGCTGCGTACCGGTTTTGAAGACGAGTTGTTCATCAAAACTCGCACCGGTATGCGCCCCACCTACAAGGCCAGCACCATGTACTCGCCTGTGCTGAAAATCCTCGAAAGCATCAATCTGTGCCACGCCGGCCCTCAAGCCTTCGACCCGACCTTGCAAGCGGTGACGTTCAATATCTGCGCGCCGGAGTACTTCGAGCAGCTGATTCTGCCGCGACTGCTCAAGCGCTTCGATTTCGCCGACCAGCCGGTGATAGTCAACATGCACAAGTTCGAAACCGACATCCCGGCCGACGAGTTGCGCGATGGCAGTCTCGATCTGGTGATCTGTTTCGGCCCTGACTTCCATCGCGACCACACGGGTTTCAAATCCCGGATGTTGCTGGAAGATGACCTGGTTTGTGTGTTCGACAAACGCGCCACGCCACTCGAACCGCGCTTAAGCCTGTCAGCCTTTGTCGAGCGCCGGCACGTGTTTGCGACCCCGTGGACGTCCCCCACCAACAGGGTCGACGGCTGGCTGGCGCAACAGGCGCACAAGCGGCAGATTATCGCGCGTGCCAACAGCTACAGCGCGGCGCTGAAGATGATCACCGGCACCGACTTCATCCTGACCCTGCCCCGCCGCATCCAGCAATTGCTGGCCAATGAGTCGATTTTCAATCACTGCGAAGCCCCCAACGGCGTGCCGGGTTTCACCCTGGACATGCAGTGGAGTCAACGCGCCGATCAGGACAGCGCCAACGCCTGGCTGCGTGAGCAGGTGATCGACGTTTGCGCCGAGCAGGCCATGGCCTGAGATTCAGCCGCTGATGGCGGCCTTGGCGTAGGACTCGCGATCGATATCGAGGATTTCCACGCACAGCTGCACTTCCACGCCGGTTGGCCATTCACACAGGTCCTGGACCACGGCCAGCAAGCTCTCCGACAGCTGCTGTTTAATCTGCGGTGAGCGACCGCTCAACAATGCCAGCTTCACATGCACAAACGCCCGTTCACTCAACGCAGTCCCGACCTTGAAGGTCTCGACCTTCAGCGCTCGGCTCTTGATGTCGGACTCCGCAGCAAATTGACCGGAAGCCACCAAGGCATTATTGAGTCGGATCAATGCCACGTCGGCGTTCAGCTCCGGCAGATTGGCGGTGTATTCCATGTGCAGGTGGGGCATGTGGCGGCTCCAGATAGAGGGCAGAAAGATCCTACGTATAACACAGCACCGTCTTACTCACTGGGGCAGCGGCAATGGCGAGCGCTCACTCATGAATACTTCCAGACGCGAACGTAACCAGCGTTCGGCGGGGTCGGTGTCGACATGGCTGAGCCAGACCATCGACAGGTCGAGGGTCGGGGTCTTGAACGGGAACGGTTCCTTGAACAGCAAACCGGATGCCGCCATGGCTTCGGCCGCGTAATCGGGCAGGCTGGCGATCAAATCGGTGCCGGCGAGCAAGGCCGGCAACGAGCTGTATTGCGGCACGGAAAGGACAACCTGGCGCGTACGCCCTATCTCCGCCAGCCACTCATCGGCGTAACCACTGACGTTCGCGGTGTGGGAAACCAACACATGAGGGCGTGAGCAATATTCATCGAGCGTCAGCGGTGTGTCGGACGCATCGGCGCGCAGGATGCTCGGCATGATGTGCCGCAACAACTTGCGCTTGGCGTTGGCCGGCAGGCCACGGGTCTGGCTGATGCCCACGGTGATGTCGCCGGCCGCCAGCAAATCGGGAATACGCCAGTAATCGACATGCTGAACCACAAACACCACCTTTGGTGCTTCCTGGCGCAAGGCACGCAGGAGCGGCGGGAGCAGGCCGAACTCGACGTCATCCGACAGCCCGATGCGAAACGTCATGGTGCTGCTGGCCGGGTCGAAATCGTGGGTCAGGCTTAATGCCATCGACAGCGAATCCAGCGCCGGTGACAGGTATTGAATCAACTCCTCGGCTCGGGCTGTCGGCTCCATGCGGTGGCCGACGCGGATGAACAGTGGATCGTTGAACATCGTCCGCAGGCGGTTGAGCGCGGAACTGATGGTCGGTTGACCGAGAAACAGCTTCTCCGCCACCCGCGTCACGTTGCGCTCGAGCATCAACGTTTCGAACACCACCATCAGGTTGATGTCCGCCTTGCGCAGTTCATTACGATTCATTCCTTGCCCCCGGTCCCCGACACTTGAGGCAGTGTAGAAAGGCCCGACGGAGGCGTCTATGTCCAGCGGATATCAAGTCGCGGTTCATCGTCCTGCCGGCGTCGGCGGAAATATTTTCAAATGCCTGGAAACAAATGCCTGATGGCCAAAAAAACCAGCTCCGCTAGGCTTGCCCCTGATGCGTCACACAGGTTGTCGCAATAACCCATCGCATGGAGCGAGCAGTATGTATTTCGAGATTTACAGGCAATCCAAAGGCACCCCGAGCACCGGCAAAGGACAGTGGCGCTGGCGGTTGAGGGCGGGGAATCACGAGACCATCGCCAGTGGCGAGTCGTATGTGAACAAGGCCGATTGCCTGCATGCCATCGGGTTGATCAAAGGGGTTGAGGGGGAGACGCCGGTGAAGGAGATCTAGGACCGGACATCACTGCCGAGGCGCCGACATCAACATCAAAGGTCGCAGCCTTCGGCAGCTTCTACATGGATTGGTATATACCTAGAGGAGCTGCCGCAGGTTGCGATCTTTTGACTTACCACAATTGCTACGGGTCGAAGTTATCCGGCTCTCGATTCACCGTCAGCGATCCGTCAACGCTTGTAACACAAACCAGGCAGAGGTTTATTGGTGACAGTCCCGTGGCCATACCACCACGAGTCGTACGGCCCTGACGATCCCACGAGAGCAGACTGCATGGGGTCTGGATTAGGGGAGGCATTCTGGCCAGTGCCGTAGGCAATTGAAGTGGCAGCATCTTTGGTAGCTCTATATTTTGCCCGCAAAATCCCGAGATACTTGTCAACTTCTTTGTCAAAAGGGATCCCATCAACGTTTTTGATCCAATGCTGCGTTTCCTGCCATGTCAAGAGGGTTGGGTTGTACAGAATGCGGTAGACATTCTCTACAGTGACCTTAAATGACTGAGTGTTGCCCGCAGCGTCTGCCACAGAGATCTCTGCCGTTCCATTCCATACGCTGCGAACAACCCCAAGGTTATCGACTGATGCTACATCGGGACGGGATGACTTGTAGGTGCATGGGGGCAAGCTGCCTGAACCTGGAAGTTGGGCGGAGGTGCCTTCGGGGTCACCAACGACGATCCATTCAAGCGGCGAGTCTCGCAGGGTGAAATTCATGCCGCTGAGGAGCAGCGGAGTATTTGTGGACTGAGTGACCATGGAAACTATCCTTTTTCAGTAGGCGTGGACGACCTTCAGTAGGTCAGTCCCGACGAGATATCAAACAAAAACTGAAGACGGTCCGACTACTGTCAAATCTGACAGTAGCGACGAATGGTAGGGGTGGAGTGCTGGAGAATGGTGAGGTTTTTGGGTTTGGTATACGAAGATAAAGAGGTTGCAGGCTGCACCAGCGCTGAACCTCACCACTTGCCGATAAAGTTTCTTTGTTAATGACTCAGTCTGCGATTTTGCTGTGGTCGGACTAGCCCCCTCAAGTCTGAACATACAAGCGGGCTTGCTCACAAAGAGGCCCGAATGAACGACATCAAACCCTTGGCCAAAACCCGGATATTCAACCACGCAACGGATACAACCCCTCATCAAACTGCGCCAACTTCGGAAACTGCATCGGCTGATCATCGCTCAAGTGTTCCAGCCGATGCTGATAGCTCGTCAGGAACTCTTTGCGCGCCTCGTCGCTGATGTACGGCACATGCCACGCCACGAACGGCTCCAGCACATCAAAACCAACATACGCCAGCGTGCCGCGCAGGATCGGCCGCAGCATGTCTTCCAGCGGACCGTGAATCGCGCCGTCACCGAACATGTGCTCGCGCCCGCCCAGGGTGACGGTCACCAAAGCCTTCTTGCCGCTCAAGCCGCCCTGATCATAAAAACGTTTGCCGCCGTAGCAGATCCCGGACACCAGCACCCGGTCGATCCAGCCCTTGAGCATCGCCGGGGCCGAGAACCAGAAAATCGGGAAATTGAGGATCAGCAGGTCCGCCCACAGTAACTTGTCGAGTTCTTGCTGGATGTCCGGCGCCAGGGACTGGCTTTTCACACCCAGCCGTTGCTCCAGGGCATACACCAGGTACTCCGGGTTCTCCCGAGAAGAAAAGTCATCGGCGCTCGCCACCGGGTTCCAGTTCATCGCGTACAAGTCGCTGACCTGAACCTCATGCCCTTGGGCTTCAAGGGTCGCGACAGCCTGGTCACGCAGGGCGGCGGTGAAAGATTTCGGCTCCGGGTGAGCGTGGACGATCAGTACTTTCATGACAATTCCTTAAACATTGACCAGCGTTGAATTTGAAGTCGGTAACGCGCGCGCATTCAATGAGCGATCACACCTGAATCGCCTTCACTTCAACAAACTCGTTGAGCCCTTCCTCGCCCCACTCCCGGCCATTGCCCGATTGTTTGTAGCCGCCGAACGGCGCCTGATAATTGAACGCCGCGCCGTTGAGGAAACACTGCCCGGCACGCAACTGCCGCCCGAGCTGCAAGGCGCGTTCTGCGCTGCCAGCCCAGACACCGCTGGACAAGCCGAACGGTGAATCGTTGGCAATCTGAATCGCCTGCGCTTCATCGGTGTAGGGAATCAGGCACAGCACCGGGCCGAAGATTTCTTCCTGGGCGATGCGCATCCGGTTGTCGACGTCGGCGAACAGCGTCGGGCTGACGTAGAAACCACGCTCGAATGCGTCGGCCGTGTCGCCGCCGCAGACCAGCCGTGCGCCTTCCTGTTGGCCGACCTGGATGTAATCACGCACGGTGCGCCGTTGCGCCGCCGAACACATCGGCCCGAGGAAACTCTGCGGGTCCAGCGGATCGCCCATGCGTAAGCTCTGGGTTTCGGCGATTGCCAGTTCCACGGCTTCAGCGTAACGACTGGCCGGCAGCAGCATGCGGGTCAACGCGGTGCAGGTTTGGCCGGAGTTGATCATCACGTCTTGCACGCCGTAGCGCACAGCAGCGGCGAGGTCGGCGTCTTCGGCAATCAGCAGCGGCGACTTGCCGCCCAGTTCCAGGCACACGCGCTTCACCGAAGGTGCCGCCGCTTGCGCCACGCGAACCCCGGCGCCGGTGGAACCGGTGAACGACACCAGGTCCACGTCCGGGTGTTTGGCCAGCGCTTCGCCGACCTTAGAACCCGGCCCGCTGACCAGGTTGAACACGCCGGCCGGCAAGCCGATGGCTTCAATCATCTGCGCCAGCAAAAAGGCGTGCAGAGGGGTTTCCTGGCTCGGCTTGACCACCACGGTGCAACCGGCGGCCAGCGCCGGGGCGAGTTTGCCGATCAGTTGATGCAGCGGGTAGTTCCAAGGATTGATGAAGGCGCACACGCCCACCGCTTCGCGAATCACCAGCGAGTTGCCGACCTCACGCACTTCGTCCATCAAACCTGCGAGCTCAACGTACTGCTCCAGCCCGAGGATCGGGCCGTCGACCTGCACCGAGCGGCACCATTGCACCGGCATGCCCAACTCAACGGTGATGACGGATGCCATCTCGTCGGCCCGCGCGCGCAACTGCTCGGCGAGGGCGCGGATGTAGCCAGCACGCACACTCGACGGCGTGCGCGACCATGAACTGAACGCCTTGCGTGCGGCGGCCACCGCGTTGTCGACATCACGCTCATCGCCCAGCGGCACTGAGCCCGCGACTTCTTCAGTCGCCGGGTTGATCACTTCGGCGATGCCTTGGCCGGAAGGGGGTTGCCAGCGGCCATCGATAAACAGCGTTTTGTGGTTATGCATGAACCTGAGACTCCAGCAATTCAGTGGCGCAACGGGTGATGCGCTGGCAAGCGTCACGCAACGGCTGCGCGTCCAACACCAGCCCCAGGCGAATGTGCCCGGCAGCGCTCGGACCGAAGGCTTCACCGGCCAGCACCGAGACGCCATGGCGGTCGAGCAAGCGGTCGGCAAACGCCTGGGCGCTGAGCCCGGTGTCGCGGATATCGACCATCACGAACATCCCACCATCAGGTTTCAAGGCGCGTACGCCGGGACAATCGGCCAGGCATTCGCAGACCAGATCGCGGCGTTGGCGATAGGCTTCACGCATTGCCTCCAGCTCGGGCAAGTTGCTTTCGAGGGCGACGACGGCGGCGTCCTGCACGAAATCCGGCAAGCCGTAGAGCATGCACAGCGCAAGGTTTTCCAAGTGTGCCGCGAGGGCCGGTGGCGCCACCGCCCAGCCGATTCGCCAACCGGTCATGGCGTGGGATTTCGACAGGCTGTTGAGCGTCGCGGTCCGCTCGGCCATGCCCGGCAAACTGGCCGGGCTGACGTGCTCGCCGTCGAACAACAGCTCGCTGTAGACCTCATCGGAAATCAGCCACAGGTCGTGGGCGATACAAAGGTCGGCCAACGCTTGCCAGGTGGTGCGGGACAAACTGGCACCGGACGGGTTGTGCGGGCTGTTCAACGCCAATGCCCGAGTGCGCGGCGTGATGCAGGCCGCGACATCTTCAGGCAGCACGCGGAAACCGTTTTCCGAACGCACCGGCACCGGAATCACCACGGCGCCACAGGCACCGAATACGGCTTCGTACGTCACGTACATCGGCTCGGCGACGATCACTTCATCGCCAGGGTTGAGCACGCATTGGGCGACGCTGAACAACGCACATTGCGCGCCGGCCAGGACGATGACCTGTTCGGCCGAGACCTGTTGGCCGCTGCGCCGTCCGTAGTGTCTGGCGATACTTTCACGCAAGGCGCGTTTACCACGCACGTCGGCGTAGTGGGTGTTGCCGGACAACAAGCTGTCGATGGCCGCCTGCACGATCGGCGCCGGGGTGTCGAAATCCGGGTCGCCGACCGACAGCAGCAGAATGTCTTCACCCTGCTCTTGCAGCGCGAGTGCGCGGTAATGGATGTCCCACGCAGCAGCGCCGTCACCGGCGATACGTTGAGTCAGATCGGAAAAGCGCATGGCGATACCTCTGCCAGAAAATGAAAATCAGTGCGCGCACGCCTGCTTGAGTTCGATCAGGGTCACGCCGTTGCGCTTGAAGCCGTGGCGCAGATCGGTTTGCAGCTCGGCCAGACTTTGCGGCTGGCTCACGGTGCAACCGAACGCGCGACCAAGGGCGGCGAAATCCGGGTTGCGTGGCAGTACGCCAATCGGTTCGATGTCGAGCCCGAGCATGTCGTCGCGGATTTGTCCCAGCGCGTCGTTGTTCCACAGCAGCACCACCAGCGGGCTGTCGAGTTCTTCGACGGCGGTCGCCAGTTCTTGCGCGGTGTAGAGGAAACCGCCGTCGCCAACCAACACCAGACCTGGCCGCTGCGGTGCACCGAACTTGGCGCCGATGCCCGCCGGCAAGCCGTAGCCCAAGGTGCCGTAGCCGGTCGGGTGCAACCAACTGCGTGGCGCCAGACTCTTGAAGGCGTAGTTGCCGGTGTAGGCCAGTTGAGTCATGTCGGTGCTGATGAACGCATCGGCCGGCAGTTCGGCGGCGATTCGTTCAAGAATCGCTTGATGGATCGACTGCAGCGGGCCGTGGCCATTGCTCACCGCTTCACGCAGGGCTGCCACCGCGGCAATCGCGGCACTGGCATCACGCGCGGTGGACGGCAGACGTTCCAACAACGCGGCGAGGGTTTGCTGCGCATCGCCATGCATCGCCACCGCACACGGGTAGAAGTCGTTGAACTTGCGCGGGTCAATGTCCACGCGCAGCAGTTCGGCATTCAGCGGCAAGCGTTCGCGCCAGAAATCGGTATCGGCCATTTCGGTGCCGACCGCCAGCACCACGTCGGCTTCGGCGATCAGGTTCCAGCCAGGTTCGACGCACAGGGTCGAGCCCGCGTTCAGCGGTGCATCCGGCGGCAACAAACCTTTGCCAGCGACGCTGGTGAACAGTGGCGCGGCGAGTCGGGTGCTGATGTCTTGCAATGCTTGCTGCGCATTCAACGCGCCGCCACCGGCAATGATCATCGGCCGCTTGGCGTTTTTCAGCTTGGCCACGGCCTCGTCCAGCGCTGTGGTTGATGCTGCACCGCGCCCCGGGCGACGCACGACGTCGTTGCTCCAGTCACGGGTGATTTTTGCCGACAGCACGTCCAGCGGCACCGAGATGTGCACCGGGCGCGGGCGCTCGCTGTCGAACACCGCGTAGGCGCGGGCGATCAACTCGGGCAGGTCTTCGGCGCTTAATGCGACCGCCGAGAAGGCGGTGATCGGCGCGGTGATCGAGCGCTGGTCCTGGGTTTCATGCAGACAACCCCAGCCCTTGCCGAGGCTGGCGGTGTGGTTGACGCTGGAAATCACCAGCATCGGAATCGAGTCGGCATACGCCTGGCCGATACCGGTCGCGGCATTGGTCACGCCGGGGCCGGTGATGATGAAGCACACGCCCGGTTTGCCGCTGACCCGCGCATAGCCGTCGGCCATGAAACTGGCGCCTTGCTCATGACGGGTCAGCACATGGCGAATGCCGCTGCCGGGCAGGCCGCGATACAGTTCCAGCGTGTGCACGCCGGGAATCCCGAACACGGTGTCGACGCCGTAGTTGGCCAGCAGACGCACCAGGGCCTGGCCGCCGGTCAAAGTTGTGGTTTGCATATTCAATTCCTCATTCGTGGCCGAGGCGAATCAACGCGTCGACAGCAGTCGTGCCGGCGGCACCGACCAACAATGGGTTCACATCGAGTTCCAGCAACTGCCCGGCGTTTTCGCAGGCGTAATCGGCCACCGCGTGGATCGCCGCAACCAGCGACTCCAGATCCGCCGCTTCTCGACCGCGAAAACCTTGCAGCAACGCGGCGCTGCGCAGGCTCAACACGGCCTTGCGAATGGCGCCGTCGGTGGTCGGCAGCAGGAGGCTGCGGCTGTCCTTGAGCAACTCCACCAGAATCCCGCCAGCACCGATGACCAGGGCCAGGCCGAAGTCGTTTTCACGCTTGATGCCGACGATCAATTCAGCCAAGGGCGGTTTAGCCATCGGCTCCAGCAGCACTTGATCGAACGGCACTTGCGGCGCGTACTCGGCAATGCTTGCGCGCATTTTTTCCAGCGCAGCGCTCAGGGCGGTGGCGTCCTTGAGGTTCAGCGCCACGGCACCGGCTTCGGTTTTGTGTGGAAGCTGCGCGCTGACCGCTTTTAGCACCAGCGGATAACCCAGCGCGTTGGCGTCACTCAGTGCTTTATCCGGCGTACTCAAAACGCCGTTGGGCGTCCGCAGGCCAAAGGCGCGCAATGCGCTTTTGGAATCCCACTCGTTGAGCAAGTGACCATCACCTTCTAGCGCCTGCGGGCACAGCGGCACCAGCGCCGATTCACCGAGTGCCAGCAGCGCCTGACGATTGCGCTGATAACCGGCAATGCGGCCCCACGCCACCAAGCCATCTTCCACCCCTTGCAACGCCGCCACGCCCTGCGCATGCAGCCGTTCACGAGCGTGGGCCGGCAGCAGTTCCGGAAACGCCGAGGTGACGAAACCGGTCTTGCCGTGGCGCACCAGCGCGGCACAAAACAACTCCAGCAGCAGGTCACATTCTTTGCGTTCGCCGGTGGATTCCGATGGATAATCCAGCACCAGCATCGCCGCATCGGCTTCAGTGCGCAGGGCGCTGTCGAGCATGCGGTTCAAGGCTTCACCGTCGCCCCAGATCGCCGTGGTGAAATCCAGTGGATTGACCAGGTTGGCGTAGGTGGGCAGCACCTGCGCCAGTTCTCCGACTTGGCCTTCATCGAGCGTGGGCAGACTCAAGTCGTTGCGCTCGGCGTAGTCGGCAATCAGCCCGGCGTCACCGCCCGAACAAGCGAGCGCGATCAAGCTGTTGCCCGCCGGCAACTTGCCGCATGCCGCGGCTTTCAGGGTTTCGACAAAACTCACCGGGCCACTGACGCGGATCACACCAAGGCGCGCAAACAGGCTGTCGTACAGCGCATCGGAGCCGGACAGCGAACTGGTGTGACTGAGCGCCAGTTCGGCACCAATCTGCGACACGCCGGTTTTCAGGGCGATGATCGGGATGCCTTTCTCCAGCGCCTTGTGCGCGGCGCGGGCGAAACCCGGCACGTTTTTCAGGCCTTCAAGGTGTAAGCCGATGGCAGTAACGCGCGGCTCATCGAGCAACACGTCCATCAATTCGGCGATGCCCAATTGCGCTTGATTGCCGACAGACGCCATGTAGGCCACCGGCAGCGAACGGTCGCTCATCGACAGGTTGTAGGCGAAGTTGCCGCTCTGAGTCAGCACGGCGACGCCCTTCTCCACCGGCTTGCCGCCGTGGGCCACCGGCCACAGCGCGGAGCTGTGCAGGTAGTCGAGCAAGCCGTAGCAGTTGGGGCCGAGCAACGCCATGCTGCCGGCTGCGTTCAGTAATTGTTGCTGCAAGGCCAGGCCTTCGGCGCCGGTTTCGGCGAACCCGGAGGCGTAGCAGATTGCTCCGCCCGCGTCCTTGGCCGCCAGCTCGGCGACGCAGGTCAGGGTCAGTTCGCGGTTGGTCGCGATGAACACCGCGTCCGGGCCGCACGGTAGCTCGGCGATGCTGCGCACACACGGTACGCCTTCAAGCGTGTCGTGCTGCGGATTGACCAGCCACATCTCGCCCAGATAGCCACCTTCGGCGCAGCGCTTGAGGGCGCGAGCCATGCTGCGGCCACCGACAAACGCCAAATGGCGCGGCGCGAGCAGGCGTTTGAGGTTGTCACGAATCGTCTGCGACATAGAAATTCTCCGGACCGATCAGCGCAACAGCGGCCGCAGCAATTCGCGGGAAATGATGTGGCGCTGGATCTCCGAGGTGCCTTCCCAGACGCGCTCGATCCGCGCGTTACGCCAGATGCGTTCCACCGGACATTCATCCATCAGGCCCATGCCACCAAAAATTTGTACCGCCTCATCGGCCACTTTGCCGAGCACTTCACTGGCGAACAGTTTGGCCATGCCGGCCTCGCCATCGGTCATGGTGCCCTGGTCCATTTTCCAGGCGGTGTGCAAGGTCAGCAGTTCGGCCGCGCGGATCTGCGTGACCATGTCGGCGAGCTTGAACGAGATGCCCTGATAGGTGCCGATCGGTTGGCCGAACTGTTTGCGATCCGCCGCCCATTGCAGCGACACATCCAGCGCGCGTTGCGCCTGACCGACGCAGTTGGCAGCGACCATGACACGCCCGGCAGTGAGCCAGGCGTTGGCCACGTCCCAGCCCTTGCCGACTTCGCCCAGCACTTTGGAGGCAGGTACGCGGCAATCGTCGAAGAACATTTCGTAGGTGTGATAACCGCGATTGCTCACGCATTTCGGACCACGACGGATGGTCATGCCCGGCGTGTTGCGATCGACCAGGAACGAGGTCACGGCATTGCGTTGGCGGCCGTTGTGTTCGTAGGTGTCGGTGACCGCAAAAACGATGGCGAAATCGGCGTGACCGGCATGGCTGATGAAGTGTTTGCTGCCGTTCAGAATGAAGTCATCACCCTCACGTACGGCGCGGGTCTTGATCGCGTTGGCGTCGGAACCGGCACCCGGTTCGGTCAGCGCGAAGCAGTCGATTTTCTCGCCCTGGATGCACGGCAACAGGTAGTCGTTGATCTGATCACCCGTGCAGGCCATGAGGATTTTCGACGGCCGTGCGACGAACACATGCAGCGCCCATGAGACCTTCGACAGTTCGCGTTCGATCAGTGCCTGCGACAGGTAGTCCAGACCGCCACCGCCGACTTCCTCCGGCATGTTGAAGGCATAGAAACCGGCGGCGATGGCCTTGCCGCGAATGTGTGCCGCCAGCTCCGGGGAAACTTCGTCGGCACGGTCGACCGCCTCCTCATGGGGCAACAGTTCCTTGGCGACAAAGCTGCGTACCGCGTCCACCAACATTTCTTGTTCTTGGGTCAGTTGGAAATTCATGGGGCTACCTGTTGTTCATGTGCTGAATGTGGTGTCGGGGCTTATCGACCGATAAAACTGGCCGGGCGTTTTTCGATGGCGGCGCGCAGGGCTTCGTTGCCGTCTTCGCTGCGACCGCACAACAGGCCGGCGGCCAACTCGGCTTGCAGTTGCTCCGGCAGGCTGCGTTGGGCGCCTTCGCGCATGAGTTTTTTGGTCTGGGCGAAGGCGAATGTCGGGCCGTTGGCCAGGCGCGAAGCGAGTTCAGTGGTGACGTCGAACAGATGTTCATCGGCGCAGACTTCGCCGACCAGGCCGGCAGCCAGGGCGCGATCGGCGCCCCACAACTCGTCGAGGAACAGCAGGCGCTTGGCTTGTTCGGTACCGATCAGCCGTGGCAGATGCCAACTGGCACCGGCGTCCGGCGAGTAGGCCATGCTGGTGTAACCGGCCTTGAAGCGCGCCGATTGCGCAGCGATGCGCAGGTCGCAGCACAACGTCAGGTCCATTCCGGCGCCGACGGCGGTGCCGTTGATGGCGGCGATGGTGGGTTTTTCCAGGCTGTACAAACGGCTCATCAAGGCGTGAGCGGTTTCGGTCCAGCCGTAGGTTTCGAGGGCGCCACGGGCTTCGGCTTCGGCCCACTCGGCGAGGTCGGCACCGGCGCAGAAGCTGCGACCGCTGCCGGTCAGCACAACGACTCGCACGGCAGGGTCGGCGTTGAATTCTTCGAGCATGGCGTGCAGGTTTTTCAGGGTCGGAATGTCCAGCGCATTACGCTGAGCAGTGCGATTGAGGGTGATCCAGGCAACGCCGGCTTCAACCTGGCTGAGCAGAGAAGATTGAGTAGTCATGCTAATCCTCGAATTATTTTGATTGGTCTGAGGTGATGCGACTTGAGGCCATACTAAACGAGTGTTCAGTAAGGCAGCAATCAGCAAAGAAATGAGCTGTAACAGCTTTAAAAATAAGCTATCTGTTTGTATTTAAAGGATTTATTAGAAAAGACCGGAGCTGTGAGGATTTCACTGTTACAACTTCGAACAACTGCCTACAGGGGAGCTAACGCGGTGTGTCGCAGATCTACTGCCCGCCGCAAAACAACTGTGGGAGCGGGCTTGCTCGCGAAGAGGGTGTGTCAGTCAACATTGATGTCAACTGACACGCCCTCTTCGCGAGCAAGCCCGCTCCCACAGGAACAGCAGTGAATTCAAAGAATCAGATAGCCGGTAGGCTCGGCGCCAGCACCGCTTCGCGCTTGCGATGAATCAGGAAGTACGCGCTATAGCACAGCGCAATAAATCCAAAGCCCCAGTACAGCGAAGGGCGTTGCGTTTCATCCAGCGCCAGAAACACAAACAGCGAGCAGCACAACGCAATGCACGTCAGCGGCAGCAGCGGGAACCACGGCGCGCGGTATTTCAGGTCGCTAAGTTTTCCGCCATCGCGCAGATAGGCCTTGCGGAATTTGTACTGCGCCAGCGCAATCACAATCCAGGTCACAGTGCCCGACATGCCGCTCACCGCCATCAGCACCATGAACAGCGTGTCTGCCGCGACAAAACTGGTCATCAGCGACACCAGCGCAAAGCACAAGGTGATGCTCAGAGCCCGCAGCGGTACGCCGCGTTTACTCAAGGGCGACAGGCTTTTCGGCGCCATGCCGGTCTTCGACATTGCCCACAGAATGCGTGTCGAGGCATACAAGCCGGAGTTGCCCACCGACAGAATCGCCGTGAGGATCACGAAGTTCATCAGGTCAGCGGCATAAGGAATGCCGACCATGTCGAACACTTGCACGAACGGACTTTCCATCAATCCGGCCTGCTGCCAAGGCACGATTGCCGACAACACCACAATCGCCAGCACATAGAAAATCAACACGCGAAACACCACGTTGCGCACCGCGCGCGGGATGCTTTTTTCCGGCTGATCGGTTTCACCGGCGGCCACGCCCATGATCTCGCAGCCCTGGAAGGCGTAGACCACGGTCATCATCACCGCGAACACGGCTGACAGGCCGTTGGGGAACAGTGAGTCGCCAATCAGGTTGCTCATCATCGGTGCCGGTGCACCGCTGGTCAGCGGGATTGCGCCGAAGATCACCAGCACGCCGACCACGATGAAGCCAAGAATCGCCGCGACCTTGATCCCGGAGAACCAGTATTCCGCTTCACCGAAGGCGCGGGTCGCCAGTGCGTTCAACCCGAACAGCACCACCACGAACAACGCCGACCAGTACCAGATCGGCACCGCAGGGAACCAGCGCGTCATCAACATGCCCGCCGCCGTGAACTCCAGCCCCACGGTGGTCGCCCAGCTCATCCAGTACACCCAACCGATCATGAACCCGGTGGCCGGCCCGATGAATTTGGTCGCGTGGGTTTGAAAAGAGCCGGACACCGGCATCTGCACGGACAGTTCGCCCAGGCAGACCATCACCAGGTACATCAGGAAGCCGGCGACCAGATACGCCAGAATCGCGCCCACCGGCCCGCCCTGGTTGATCGTCACGCCGGAGCCCATGAACAGTCCGGTGCCGATCACGCCGCCCAGCGACAACATGAAAATGTGCCGGCTTTTCAGGGCGCGGGTCAGTTGGATGCCTTTGGTTTCGGTAGATTTGCTCATGTCCACACCTCAATTATCAGCAAGGTGCGCGGCAGGACGCGGGGAAATATCAGCTTTACGGCAGTTCATTATTATTATCTCCAATAAGCTTCGAAGACCGCGCGGTGGCGGTTTCCTCGATTATTGGAAGACCATGTAAGGTCCCGTTGACCGTAAAGATCGAAGTTGTAAAAAGTCGTAACAAACTTGTACGTCAGCGGTGCAGCAACTCAGCCAGCGTCTGTTGCGAACGCTGCAGTTGCGCATGAACCTGCGGGGCCAAGGTCCGCAAAGTCTGCTCATCATTGACCATCGCGGCCTCTTCCAAAGCGCGCAACACATTGGCTAAAGCGCGAAATCCCAATGAATCGCTGCTACCCGCCAGGCGATGCGCCAGGTGTGCGACTTCGGTGCAGTCGTCGGCCTCGATGGCCTCGGTCAGTGCTTCGCGATGCTGACTGATCGAGTCGCGCAACACCGTCAGCAAGCCCTGAAGTTTCTGTTCACCGAGCAAGGTGCGATGGGTGTCCAGCAGCGGCCAATCCATCGCCTCGTCATCAGGTTGTGCCGCGGATACCGGCAAATGCCCAGCCAACGCTTGCCGCAGGTTTTCGAGCTTCAGAGGCTTGGCGAGAATGCCGTCCATCCCGGCCTCCAGATAACCGCGCATCAAGGCCGGCTGCACGCTGGCGGTCAGGGCAAAAATCCGCGTGTGACGGTTCGGACCTTCGTTGTGGCGAATCAGTTTGCACAATTCGACGCCGCTGATGCCCGGCAGGTGCACATCGAGCAGGATCAAATCAAACGTCTGCCCGGCACATTGCACCAGCGCCTGCTCACCTTCTTCGGCGAGCCAGACCTGATGCCCATCGCGCTGCAACAAACCGCTGACCACTTCACGGTTCAGCGCCACATCCTCGACCACCAGAATATTCAGTGCCCGCACGGTTTCGCTGTTCTGCGCCACAACTGTAATGCCGGTAGACGCCTGCAACGTCAGCTCGAACCAGAAACAACTGCCCAGCCCGACCTCGCTTTCGACACCGATCCGCCCGCCCAATTGCTCGACCAAATGTTTGCTGATCGCGAGCCCGAGCCCGGTTCCGCCAAAGCGTTGCGCCACCTCTTCGCTGGCCTGGGTAAAGCGCTCGAAAATCTTTTCCTGCATGGCCGGGGCGATGCCGATGCCGTTGTCCGTGACGCTTACGCGCAAGCGTTGCCCGCTCTGTCCCGGAACCTGGGTCAGCAGCGCAACCTCGACCTCAACCTTGCCGCCTTCGGTGAACTTGATCGCGTTGGCCAGCAAGTTGCTCAACACCTGACGCAGGAATTGTTCGGCACCATGCTGCCTTTCAGCGACCTTCGGATCGATTCGGCAGTGCAGCGTTGTGTCGTTGCTCAACGCGCGCGGTTCCAGCAGCGTCAGTACTTCGTCAAGCAGTTGCCGGATCGAAAAATCGACGGGTTCCGGGTGGCTGACGCCCTCCTCCAATCGGGCGAAATACAGCACTTCGTTAAGGATCGACAGCAACCCTTCGCCAGCCTTGTACAGCGCATCCAGACGTTTGCCGTCGCGCTCATCCAGACGTGCGCCGCGCAGCAACTCGGCCATGCCGAGAATCCCGTTGAGCGGGGTGCGCAACTCGTGGCTCATGGTCGCCAGAAAGCGCGACTTGGCGAGGTTGGCGGCCTCGGCTTCGTCCTTGGCGCGCATCAGGCTGGCGGTGCGGCGCTCGACCAGCCGGAGCAGTTCATCGCGATTGTCTTGCAGGGCCAGCCGATCGGTTTCGCGGCGGTCAATGTCACTGAGAATCGCCCGGCGCATATCGTCCAGCGCGTGGGCCACGGTGTCGATTTCGTCTTCGTGGGCATGCCGGCGCTTGTCCAGGTGCAAGGGCTCGTGCCAGTCACCGGCGGCGATGCGCCGCGCAAACTCGGCCATGACTTGCAGGTGCCGGGTGACCAAGCGGTAAAACAGCCCCGACAACGCCACCGCCAGACCGCAAAGGAACACGCTCATCCACAACAGGCTGGTCAAACCGGTGGCGTACAGGCGCTGATGCACCGCACCCAGATCGGTGCTGACTTCCAATTGGCCCAAGTGCCGTGAAGGCCCGGTCGGTGGTTGATAATCCAGTTCAAAACGCTCGATGCGTAATGGCCCGACCGGTTCGGGATTGCCTTGCAGCAGATCGAAATCAGGGCTGGTCAGGTGCACCCGCGCCACGTCGGAAAAGTCCACTAGACCACGCAGTTGCACGTTCAGTTGTTCCTGGTTCAGATCCCAGAGGCTGCGCTCCAGACTGGCCAGGTAACCGGCACGAATCAGCTCCATGCGCGAGTCGATGTCGCGCATTTCGCGGCGGTATTCGAAGTACAGCTGCACGGTGCTCGCCAGCACGGTGAAACACAGGCTGAACAACAGAATGAACAGCAGCAGACGCCGCAACAGGCCACCCGGACGCGCGCGGATCATTTGGAGTTCGCCGGAAGGTTGATCATGTCGCGGTAGGTGGCTTCGCTTTCATTCAACAGACGCTCGACCTCCCCGGACTCGACCATGCGTTTCAGTTGCACATCGATCTCCGGCATGCGATTGGACAAGGGGGATTTGCGTGAAACGGCCACCCGCAAATAGTCGACGCTCAAGGCATTGGGCAACGCGACGATGTCTTGCGCGCCCGAAAGGCTCTCGACGTAAAGCTGACCGGTGCGCCGTTCCGAGGTGATGAAATCGATGCGACCGCGAATCAGTTTGCCGAAGTTCTGGCCGCTGTCGGAGACCCATTCGATGTTCTGATGCGCTGCCACCAAACGGTCGAAATCCACGCCGTAACTTTCACCGAACAGCAACCCGCCACGGTAGTTGGCCAGGTCCTCCAGACGCTCGAATTTCACCGGGTGCTGACGATTGATGAACAACGCAACCTCCTCGCGCAACACCGGCACCGTCGAAAACACCATGCTCTGTTCACGTTGCGCGGTGCTGTAGGCCAACACCACATCGACCCGGCCTTCGGCGGCGTCAAGCAGGCAGCGTTTCCAGTTACCGAGCACGATGATGTCGACGTCATAGCCCAAACGACCGAAGAGGTTTTTCACCACACTCGGGGCCAGGCCGCGCACTTGCTTGCCGTCACTCCAGGAGATCGGTGGGTACACCGGATAGTCGCAATAGCGAACTCTTTCCGCCGCCATCACGCTGCTCGCGGCCAGCGCCAACAGCAGGCCAAACACCCGAAGCATCGGGCTCAGGCCGCCACACTGGCGGTAAACAGATAACCGGCGCCATGAATGGTAATGATCAATTGCGGCTCGGCCGGGTCGTCCTGCAACTTGCGGCGCAAGCGTCCGACCAGCACGTCGATGGAGCGGTCGTTGGGCACCCATTCGCGGTTGCGGATCTGGTCCATCAGTTGATCGCGGCTCAAGGTGTGGCCGCTGTTGCGCAAAAACACGCTGAGCAACTGGTATTCGCCGTGGGTCAGCAGGGTTTCGCTACCGGTCTTGTCGATCAGCCGTCGGCGGTCGGTGTCCAGCGCCCAGGTGGCGAATTGTTTGACCGGTTTGGCGATGGCCGATGCCGGTTGCGGCGTCTGCGCGTGACGCACCCGGCGTATCAGGTTTTTTGCCCGGGACACCAGTTCACGAGGATTGAGCGGTTTGATTACATAGTCGTCGGCGCCGCATTCAAGGCCGACGATGCGGTCGATTTCGTCGTTGCGCCCGGTGATCAGAATGATCCCCACTTCCGAACGCACCCGCAGCTCCCGGGTCAGGGTCAGGCCGTCCTTGCCCGGCAGGCGGATATCGAGCATCACCAGATCGACCGTCTGGCTCGCCAGGAAAGTGTCGGCCAGCTCCGCCGTGGCGGCGCAATGCACCTCATAACCTTCCTGGGACAAGTAGGCCTGCAGCAGTTCGCGAATCAGCGGATCGTCGTCGACGATCAATACCCGAGGAGTCATCGCATGGTGTCCCGCGTGTGCCCGAAGGCGTGTTTCTTATTAGAGTGTTTTGTTGCTTTGGCGCCAGAGAGTATCGACAGCTGAACGACCGATCAACAACCCGTCGTCTGGACGCAAAACCGTTGGCGACCACCGGCCTGCAATCCGTCGACCCAGGCTTCGCAAATCTGGATGCCCTGCTCCGGGGTGAAGGTGCCGGGGTTGAGTCCCGACTCCAGCCACAAACCGTCGAGCAAGGCGCTGAGGCTGATGGCGGCCAGATCGGCGTCGAAATTTTCCCAGTTTTCTTCCTGTGCCAGCTCGGTCAGCACTTTGCGCAGGATGCCGCGGTACTCACCATAGGAATGCTCGTGTGCAAGGTTGATCGACTCTGCCGTGCGCACTGCGCCCCAGAATGCCAGCCAGGCGTCGATCAGTTGCGGGTCGAGCAGTTCGGCGGAAAACGAACCGCGGAAGAAGGCCGACAGACGCTCGCGGGGATTGGGGGCCGCGTGTTCCATGGCGCTGCGCAACAGGCTCATGACTCGGCCGGTGATCGCCCGGTAGGCTTCGGCCACCAGTTCGTCCTTGCCGGAATAGTGATGGCTGATCAGCCCGACCGAAACGCCGGCCTCGGCGGAAATCTTGCGGATCGAGGCACCCTGAAAACCGTGGCGCTTGAGGCACACCAGCGTCGCCTCGATCAGATTGGCCTTGCGCAACTCCGGCTCCATGCGGGAAAAACGGGCTTCCTGACTCATGCGCGACACTCTCCGTGGATCAATCGTTAGGGACGCGGTGGGTTAATCCGCGCGCTGAACGACTGTACAGCAAGAGGGTGGAAAGTCTCTAGTCGGTTGCATGGGTCTGAGACCGCGTTGCGCCCATCGCGGGCAAGCCACGCTCCCACATTTGATCTGTGTGTTTTCATTGTTTGTGTCCAACACATAACTCTGTGGGAGCGTGGCTTGCCCGCGATGACGGCGGCACATTCAGCAATGATGTCACCTGACAGACCGCATTCGCGAGCCCATCAATACAGGGCCCCAGGTCAATCCCGATAACCCGGTGCCACCCGATCAAGCAATCGCAGCATCGCAGCCCAAGCCAATTGCATGGCATCCGGGTCGCTCAACTCACCTTCTTCCAGCGGTCGGCCCGGATCATTGAACTGACGCTCGGTGTGTTCGCAAACCTCAGCCGACGGCAACACCAACTCACCCGCCGCTTGCGCAGCGAGCTGGATTTCGCAGGCTTTTTCCAGGTAATACATGCGCAAAAAGGCCTGGCTGACGGTCTCACCCACCGTCAACAAACCGTGGTTACGCAGCATCAACACCGGTTTGTCGCCGAGGTCCTGCACCAGACGCTGCTGCTCACTCATGTCCAGCGCCACGCCTTCATAGTCGTGGTACGCAACCCGCCCATAGAACTCCATCGAGATCTGATTCACCGGCAACAACCCGCACTTCAACGCAGCGACCGCGCAACCGGATTTTGTATGGGTGTGCAGCACGCACTGCGCGTCATCACGAGCCCCGTGAATCGCGCTGTGAATCACAAACCCCGCCGGATTCACCGGGTACGGCGACGGCTCCACGGCCCGACCATCCAGGCCGATCTTCACCAGATTGGACGCGGTGATTTCATCGAACATCAGCCCATACGGATTGATCAGGAAGTGATGTTCAGGCCCGGGCAGGCGTACCGATATATGGGTAAAAATCAGATCGGTCATGCGAAAGTGCGCGATCAATCGGTAACAGGCAGCCAACTCCTCACGCAAGCGTTGCTCGGTGGCGCTGCGCTGAGAAAACGTGGCGATCTCGTTCATTTTCAGGTCTCCAGGCTGATCGACTGCGCGAAACAGTAAGGCTGAACGCGCTACCACGTCCAGCCGCTTGCGATTACTTGCTGGCCCAGGCGTTGAATCGCTCTTCAAGCTCTTCACCGTGATCAACCCAGAACGCCACGTCCATCGACAGCGCGCCCTTTAATGCCGCCGTGCCCCATTTTTATTGTTGTGAGGTTCGCCCCAGGTGCGCGCGCCAAATGCATCTGCTTCGACAGTAAAAAAACAAGTTGATTTTTTACTACAGGTAAATTTCTATAGGCAAATAATAACAACGCCGAAAACCCGGCCTTTCGGCTTCAGCCTGCCTGGAGTACCCGCACCATGCCGTCCTCTTCCGCCGCTTTTGCACACCTGTTCGAACCCTTGCAGTTGCGAGGCAAACGCCTGAAAAACCGCATCATGTCCAGCGGTCACGACACGTCGATGCCCACCGACAACCTGGTCAACGAGCAACTGATCGCCTATCACACCGCGCGCGCCGAAGGTGGTGTCGGGCTGATCGTGCTGCAAGTGGCCGGAGTGCATGACAGCGCGCGGTACACCTCGCACGTGCTGATGGCCACCGATGACGCGTGCATCGAGGGCTATCGAAAGATCGCCGAGAGTTGCCATGCTCACGGCACGGTGGTGCTGTCGCAGATCTTCCATCCGGGGCGGGAAATCATGGAGTCCAGCGATGGCCTGCTGGCCGTCGCGTATTCGCCTTCGGCAGTGCCCAATGAGCGTTTCCGGGTGATGCCGCGTGCGCTGGATCAGACGATGATCGACGAGATTGTCGCCGGTTACGGGGCGGCGGCCCGGCGCTTGTATCAGGCCGGAATCGACGGCGTGGAAGTGGTCGCCAGCCACGGTTACCTGCCGGCGCAATTCATCAATCCACGGGTCAACCGTCGCACCGATGGCTACAACGGCGAGCTGGAACAGCGTCTGCGCTTTCTGCGCGAAGTGATCGCCGCCTCGCGTGCCAGTACCGATGAACACTTCATCATCGGCTTGCGCATCTCCGCCGACGAACGCGATCCCGAAGGGCTCACCGAAGACGAATCCCTGACCGCCGTGCAATCGCTGCAACCGCTGCTGGATTACGTGCACATCGTCGCGGGCACCTCGGCGTCCTTGGGCGGTGCGGTGCACATCGTGCCGCCGATGGCGATCGAAGCCGCGTACCTGGCCAAGGAGGCCGGAACGTTCAAGGCCGGCCTGTCGATTCCGCTGTTCGTCACCGGGCGCATCAACCAGCCACAGGAAGCCGAATTGATTCTGTCGCGCGGTCAGGCAGACGTCTGCGGCATGACCCGCGCCCTGATCTGCGACCCGCAAATGCCCAACAAAACCGACACCGGCCACGTTGAAGATGTGCGCGCCTGCATCGCTTGCAATCAGGCGTGCATCGGCCACTTCCACAAAGGTTTGCCGATCTCCTGCATCCAGCATCCGGAAACGGGACGCGAGCTGATCTTCGGCCAACGGCAACCAGCGAAGCAACGTAAACGCATCATGATCGCGGGCGGAGGTCCCGCCGGCATGAAGGCTGCCGCCGTCGCCGCCCAGCGCGGACACGACGTGACCCTCTACGAGGCCAGCTCGCAACTCGGCGGCCAGGTCTTGCTCGCGCAACTGTTACCGAAACGCGCCGAATTCGGCGGCGCCAGCACCAACCTGCAACGCGAAATGGAACTGGCCGGCGTACGCGTCGTGCGCAATACCCGCGTCGACCGGGCGCTGGTGGAACGCGAACGGCCGGACATGGTGATCGTCGCCACCGGCGCCGAACCGTATTGGCCAGCGTTCGAGCGCGGCGGTGAATTGCAGGTGGTCGATGCCTGGCAAGTGCTGCGCGACGAGGTGCAAATCGGTCGGTCGGTGGTGGTGGTCGACTGGCGCTGCGACTGGATCGGCCCCGGCATCGCCGAACGCCTGGTCCGCGCCGGGCATCAAGTGCAATTGGCCGTCAACGGCACCCATTGCGGCGAAAACCTGCCGCTGTACGTGCGCGATCAACTGGCCGGCGAACTGCACAAACTCGGCATCCCGATCACCCCTTACGCCCGCCTGTATGGCTGCGACGACAACACCGTCTACCTGCAACACACCGCCAGCGGCGAACCGATGCTGTTCGAAAACATCGACACATTGGTGCTCTGCCAAGGCCATCAACCTGTCGATACCCTCGGCCCAGAGTTGCAAGGCCTTGTGGAGTTTCGGCGCATCGGCGACTGCCTCGCCCCACGCACCGCAGAAGAAGCCATTTACGAGGGCTTGAAAGTCGCGTGGGAGCTTTAAGGCTGTTTATACTCCGGGGTTTTGACAGAACCCCGGTTTGGAGCACGCCATGAGCAACAGCAGCAAGATGCAGCCTGCCAACGGCGCGCCCACACAGGACGGCGGCGCCGCGCCGCATTTCCTTGGCACCCGGATTCGTGGCCTGCGTAAACGTCGGGGCATGACCTTGGCCGAGTTGGCGCAGATGAGCGAATTGACGGCGGGCTACATCAGCCAGCTCGAACGCAACCTCGCCTACCCTTCCATCCCGGCCCTGTTCAACATCGCCCGGAGCCTGGGCGTGACCATTCAATGGTTCTTCGCCAGCGAAACGCAAACGGCGCCGGAAGATGACGGCATCGTCGTGCGCAAAAACACCCGCATGAGCGTGCATTACGAAGACGGCATTGTGGATCACCTGCTGACACCGCAGCCGAATCGACAGCTGGAAATGCTCCATTCGCGCTTTCCAGCGGGGACTTATAGCCAGCAGAGTTATAGCCATGAAGGTGAAGAGGCTGGGTATTTGCTGTCGGGGAGTTTTGAGTTGTGGGTGGGGGAACGGCATTTTTTGCTGGGTGAAGGGGATAGCTTTAGTTTTTCCAGCCAGGAACCGCACCGGTATGGGAATCCGGGGGAGGTGGATGCGGTGGTGATTTGGGTGGTTACGCCGCCTACGTTTTGAGCGTTTGCGCGGACCATCTGAAAAATCACTCGCCCGCTGGTTGTGAAAAATCAGATCAATGATTGCGCTGTTGAGCTGAATCCTCGGCAGACAGGATGATTGGGTGCTCCGCTGCCACGCTCGTATCGGTCTCAGCCTCAGCTTCTGGATGAGGACTAGCCCTGACAAAAGGGGCAGCTAATCGCCGTACACCTCTTTCGATGAACGAGAGGAGTCCGAAGGTGATGAAGCCGAAGATCAGCCCGGCGACCAGAATACTCAACGGGTGTATTCGGGCTGCGTCAGCGCTGTCCATCATGTAGAAGAACGCCTGGACGCCAACGGCCACGCAGGCCGCTACGGCAGTTATCAGCTTCACAGACAACCAAAGCCGTTGCCATCTGTTCATGCATCCTCCGTTATCTGGGCATTTGCGGTGTATTGCATGATAGCTAATGACGTGGATTTGCCTTCGAGCAGTCGCTTCCTGTTTTGGCGTTCGGGTTGTGTGTTGCACGGTTAGCAGACTATCCGGGTGACTCTTGATGAAGTTGTAGGCAAAATCCGAGCGTTGCGTAAGAGGGTACGCTTGCTGTGCTTTTGAGCAGGTTGCCGCCTTGTTGGCCATGTATTCGGCGAGATACTCTCCAGACGTCGCTGAACATTCAGCGATCGGGCTTGGTAACCCGTCGAGTTACGCAACAGCGCTTCCTTCACAGTTTCTGGCAGTCTTACACCTGCGAACTTGTGTTATGGCGGCTGTGCGTGGGACGCCTTCTGGCGTGCCGGTTTCCTTGACTCCCGGTTTACCAACCTGCGCGCAGCTGCCACCCATTCGCTTGGTAACGAAAGTGGCAGCTCCTTATGTCAAGGAGTTGGACAAATGCACACTGTAAATCCGTACAAATTTGGTCTTTTCTCTCCGCGCGACTCCATGTTGCGTAATGCTCCATCGCTCGACCTCTTCCAAAACCGCCCCTTCACTGGAGGTGGAAAATGACCGAACCTGCAGAAGCAAAAACGATCGGCTTTACCCCCATTTATTGCTCAGAGAATGCAATGTTCCACGTCAGCGCGGGAGTGCCCATCAGTACTGCATTAGCACAGGCCTCGGATTTCCTGTTCCTGGCCAAGGCACTCACAGAGGACGCAGCTTATTCAAAAGACACCGACCGTCATGCTTGGGCTGCGCACTATTTGACTTCAATGGGAAAAGCGCTGATCGATGATGTGGTGAAGGCGGTTTCGCCACGACCAGTTTGCAAGAATCAAAAGACAGCAAGTTAGTGGCCCGCCATTCTGAGTATTCACCCGAGATATCAGGGGCCTTCAACTCTGGTTGAAAGCGCAGCTAAAAATGCCCTGAGCGAAACGTCAGAAACGAAAAAGCCCCGTAACTTTTCAGTTACGGGGCTTTTTCTATGTAATGGCGGAGAGATAGGGATTCGAACCCTAGGTACCGGTGAAGGTACAACGGATTTCGAATCCGTCCCATTCGGCCACTCTGGCATCTCTCCAACGGCGCGCATCATAACAACACTTTCGCCGGAAGCGAACCCCCTTTTGCGATTTTTTTCCGTGCTATCAGATGCTTGCGTCGATTAAAGGGGTACGCCCAGACGATTGGCGACTTCTTCGTAGGCTTCGATGACGTCACCGAGGCCCTGACGGAAGCGGTCCTTGTCCATTTTCTTGCCGGTGGCCTTGTCCCACAGGCGGCAGCCGTCGGGGCTGAATTCGTCGCCCAGGACGATGGAGCCGTCGTGGAATACGCCGAATTCGAGTTTGAAGTCGACCAGCAACAGGCCGGCGTCGTCGAACAGTTTGCTCAGGACTTCGTTGACCTTGAGCGACAGTTCTTTCATGCGATCCAGTTGCTCGGCAGTGCCCCAACCGAAGGCCACGACGTGGGATTCGTTGATGAACGGGTCGCCCTTGGCGTCGTCCTTCAGGAACAGTTCGAAGGTGTAAGGGTTGAGCTTCATGCCTTCTTCGACGCCCAGGCGCTTGACCAGGCTACCGGCGGCGTAGTTACGCACAACGCACTCGACCGGGATCATGTCGAGTTTTTTCACCAGGCATTCATTGTCGCCCAGCAGTTTGTCGAATTGCGTCGGCACGCCGGCGGCTTCGAGTTTCTGCATGATGAAGGCGTTGAACTTGTTGTTCACCATGCCTTTGCGGTCGAGCTGTTCGATGCGCTTGCCGTCGAACGCCGAGGTGTCGTTGCGAAACAACAGGATCAAGCGGTTAGCGTCGTCGGTCTTGTAAACCGATTTGGCTTTGCCGCGGTAGAGTTCTTCACGTTTTTCCATGATGGGCTCCGCTTGCTAAGTAGGTGGGCTAGGCGATGTGTCGCCAGTCTAGCCCTGAATCTTGATCGGCCAGTTGCAGCCAGTCCGGGTCGCACCCGAGGGTGTCGACAAAACATTGCCGGGCCAGCTGCGGCAGGTTGTTCTTGCTGCTCAGATGGGCCAGGACCAGGTGTTGCAGGCCTTGCCAGCCCAACTCGGACACCAGGAATGCCGCCTGGTGGTTGTTCAAATGTCCCAATTCGCCGCCCACCCGCTGCTTCAGAAAGTACGGGTAGTGACCGCGAGCCAGCATGTCACGGCAATGGTTGGACTCGATCATCAACGCATCGAGGTCCCGATAGCCGTCCAGCACCTTGTTGCAATACGAGCCCAGGTCGGTCAACAGGCCGAAGCGCCGCTCACCGTCGCTGAAGACGTATTGCGTCGGCTCCTGTGCATCGTGGGCCACGGCAATGACGCCGATGCTCAGAGCGCCGATCTGCAGTTGCTCGCCGCCGGCCAGAAGGCCAGCCGGTTCAATCGGTTTGCGCATCCCGCGCAGGGTCCCGCGACTGAGGTACACAGGCAGATTGTAGCGCCGAGACAGCAAACCCACGCCATGCACGTGGTCGGCATGTTCGTGGGTCACGAGTATCGCGCTCAGCTGCGCCGGGTTTACACCCAGGCGCAGCAGGCGTTTTTCGGTTTCTCGCAGGGAGAAACCACAATCCACCAGCACGTACGTGTCATCGCTGGCTATCAGCGTGCCGTTCCCTTGGCTACCGCTGCCGAGAACGGCAAAACGCATGTGATCAGCCCAGTTTGTCCTGAATCTCGCTCAACACTTTGCGCGCCACGTCTGCTGGCGCCACGGTGTTGATGTTTTTCTCGACGGTGACCTGGACGTTTTCACCGACCTTGCTCAGGCGAACCTGATAACGCTCGGCACGGGCTTCAACTTCTTCCTTGCTCGGCGCGGTGCCGAACAGGCTGCTGAAGAAACCAGGTTTATCGTCTTTGTTCTCGGCTTTTTCGGACAAGTTGATGTAGTACAGGCCCAGGCTGCGGTTGATGTCTTCAACGCGCCATTCGCCCTGTTCCAGCGCACGACCGACACTCGACCAGGCACGATCCAGGTCGGTGCCGACGTTCAGAACCGGGTTGCCGCTACCGTCTTCGCTCAGGCTGACACGACTTGGTGTATCGAAATCACGCGAAGCCAGCATGGAGACCGAACCGCCCTTCTCCGAAATGCGGCTCATACTCGCGAGCATGTCGTTGGTCAGTGCCGCGTCCAGGTCGGTGTTGAGCGAACGGTTGGTGAACTCGACGTCGGCAGTGCTGCCGGCAGGACGTTCGGCGCTGACCACATAGATTTCACTGGTGTTGCGCTGCACGCCCGGCTCGATACGTACCCGCACGCGGGTTTGGCTGTCGGTGCTCACGCCGGCTGCGCTCAGGCGCTTGGCCATTGCGGCGGACAGTTCGTCGGAATGCTGCCAGGTGGTGGTGAATTCGCCGGTTTGCGGACGCTGTTCATCCAGACGGAAACCGTTGTCCAGGAAGAACTGTACAGCCACTGGCCAGATTTCCGCCGGTGGGTTTTGCGCCAGGATCGAGCGCGAATCGCCGACTTTCTGCAGCGAGTAAGGACTGGCATCGGCCGACGCCGACAACGGCTGTGGACGAGGAACGATGTATTCGCCCTTGGCGGTGTCATCAGCCACGTTACGCGGGATCGGCAGCAGCGGTTCCAGACGTTTGGCGTCTGTGATATTCGCTGGCAATTGCATCGGTGGAGTCTGTTGCGCTTCCAGGTAATCGCTACCACGGTCACGGAAATAACCTTCCGGGCCCCAGACCCATCCACAGCCACTTGTGCTGGAGATAATCAAGGCAAGTGCGGAAAGTCCGGCCATTCGCTTCATGCGTTGTACTTCCTCAATTAAACCAGGACGCCGGACTGGCGCATGGCCTGCCGCAGCGGTTCGTGACAGGCAGCACTGAGCCAGGTGAGCGGCAGACGGATACCGTCCGGCATCAAGCCCATTTCATGCAGAGCCCATTTCACGGGAATAGGATTGGATTCGATAAACAGGGTTTTATTGAGTGGCATCAGCTTTTCGTGAATCGCGCGAGCAGTCACGGCGTCGCCTTTCAGGGCAGCGTTGCACAGGTCGCTCATATCGCGCGGCGCAACGTTGGCGGTGACCGAGATGTTGCCTTTGCCGCCGAGCAGGATCAGCTCGACTGCGGTGGCGTCGTCACCGGATAGCACCACGAAATCTTTACTCACTCCATCAATGATGGCTTTAGCACGGCTCAGGTCGCCGGTGGCTTCCTTGATGCCGATGATGTTTTTCACGGTCGACAGGCGGATCACGGTTTCGGTCAGCATGTCGCACGCTGTACGGCCGGGCACGTTGTAGAGAATTTGCGGGATATCGACAGCTTCGGCGATGGCCTTGAAGTGCTGGTACAGGCCTTCCTGGGTAGGCTTGTTGTAATACGGAGTCACCAGCAGGCAAGCGTCGGCACCGGCGGTCTTCGCATTGGTGGTCAGCTCGATGGCTTCGCGAGTCGAGTTCGCGCCAGTCCCGGCGATCACCGGAATGCGCCCTGCAACCTGCTTGACCACATAACGAATCACTTCGATGTGCTCGTTCACGTCGAGGGTGGCCGATTCACCTGTAGTGCCGACCGCCACGATGGCGTGGGTGCCGTTTTGCAGGTGAAAGTCCACCAGTTTGCTCAGGCTGTCCCAGTCGAGATTACCTTGTGCATCCATGGGTGTGACCAGTGCCACCATACTGCCCGCAATCATGCAACCGCTCCTGCCGGAAAAAGAGAGCCGTAATGGTACTGGCGCCAAGATGCTTGTACAAGCGAAGTACTGCGCTGCCGCCATTCCCCTTGGCGCTGCTTTTCGCTACCCTTCAGACTTTGATCGGTACTGATAAGCTCGTACGCCAGTTTCCAGCCTCCATTTACGGCATCACAAGCCCCGATCCAGCGTTGCCACCCCTCGCTCCTGCCTCACTGGAGCATGTTGCAACCTTGTGGCTCGGGTTTTCTGAATTCGCATCCGCAGGCTCGTTCCCGGAAAAAGCCCTTAGACGTATCGACCGCTCATCGCTTTAGGAATGCTGCATGTCCACCCCCACAGTTCGCGAACAATTCCTTGTCATCAGTGCCCTCGGCGCCAACCCCATGGAGCTGACTAACGTCCTGTGCCGCGCCAGCCATGAAAATCGCTGCGCCGTGGTCACTTCCCGCCTGACCCGTCATGGCGAGTGCAGTGCGTTGATCCTCGAGATTTCCGGCAGCTGGGACGCCTTGGCGCGCCTGGAAGGCAGCCTGCCGAGTCTCTCCAAAAAGCATGCGTTCACCGTCAATGTGGTGCGCAGCGCGGCGCTGGAGAATCGTCCTCAGGCGCTGCCTTACGTGGCTTATGTCAGTTCGGCTTATCGCTCGGACATCATCAATGAGCTGTGCCAGTTCTTCACGGACCACAACGTCGAGCTGGAAAACCTGACCTGCGACACGTATCAGGCGCCACAAACCGGCGGCACCATGCTCAACGCCACGTTTACCGTGACCTTGCCGGCCGGCGTGCAAATCAGCTGGCTGCGCGATCAGTTCCTGGATTTCGCCGACGCGCTGAACCTGGATGCCCTGATCGAACCGTGGCGCCCACAAAACCCAATGTAAGGAAGCTTTCATGGCCGTTGCCATCGACCAACCGGTTGCCGACTTCGAAGCACCCGCCACCAATGGACAGACCGTCAGCCTCGCGAACCTTAAAGGCAAGCAGGTGGTGATTTACTTCTACCCGAAGGACAGCACGCCAGGTTGCACCACTGAAGGTCAGGGCTTTCGCGATCAGCTTGAGGCTTTTAAAGCGGCCAACACCGAAGTGTTCGGCGTATCACGTGACAGCCTCAAGTCCCATGAGAACTTCAAGGCCAAGCAGGCGTTCACCTTCGAGCTGATCAGCGACAAGGAAGAAGCACTTTGCCAGTTGTTTGATGTGATCAAGTTGAAGAAGCTGTATGGCAAGGAATACATGGGCGTTGATCGCAGCACATTCCTGATCGACAAGAACGGTGTGCTGCGTCAGGAATGGCGTGGTGTGAAGGTGCCGGGGCATGTGGATGCGGTATTGGCGGCTGCTCAGGCGTTAAACAAAGTCTGATCTCTTCGGCGCCTGTTCGGACGCCTTCGCGGGCAAGCCCGCTCCTACAGGGACTGCATTAATCCTGTGGGAGCGGGCTTGCTCCGGGCGGCGTTCCGACGAAGAGGCACTCAGCCTCACTAAAGAAATATGGCTGTCAGTTAAAGCAGCGGCGCGACTTCCGGCTCCTTGCGCGGCCACGCATCCAGTACGGCTTTGAACAGCGTCGCCAGCGGAATCGCAAAGAACACTCCCCAAAATCCCCACAACCCGCCAAACAACAGCACCGCGCAAATGATCGCTACCGGGTGCAGGTTGACCGCCTCCGAGAACAGCAACGGCACCAGCACGTTGCCGTCCAGCGTTTGAATAATCCCGTAGACCGCCATCAAATAGATGAACTGATCGCTCCAGCCCCACTGGAACAGCGCAATCAGCATGACCGGCACGGTCACCACCACGGTGCCGACGTACGGCACCACCACCGACACGCCCACCAACAATGCCAGCAGCGCCGCGTAGTTGAGTCCGAGAACGACAAAACCGATATAGGTCACACCACCGCAGATGAAAATCTCGATGACCTTGCCGCGAATGTAATTGGCGATCTGCCGGTTCATTTCGTGAGCGACTCGGGTGATCAGTGCCCGCTCACGGGGCAGGTAACCGCGTACCCACTGGCCGATCATTTCCCGATCTTTCAAAAAGAAGAACACCAGGATCGGCACCAGAACGAGGTAGATCATGATGTTCACCAGCAGCGGCAGACTCGACAGTGAGAACGTCAGCGCCCACTGGCCGAACTTGCCGATTTCGCCGCGCGCCACTTCGATGAACTGCAATACCTGTTCATCAGACACCATATGCGGATAGCGCTCGGGCAACAGCAATAACAACGACTGCCATTTTGCGAGCATGCCGGGCAACTCGTTGAACAGCGTAAGCAACTGATGCCAGAGCAACGGCACCACGACAATCAAGAAGACCAGCAGCGCGCCCATGAACAGCGCGAAGACCAGCCCCACCGCCACGCCGCCGGGCATACGCAAGCGTTCGAGGGTGGCAACCAGGCCCTGCATGAGATACGCCAGCACCATCCCGGCCAATACCGGCGCGAGCATGCCGCCCAAGGTGAGTACGGCGGTGAATGCCAGAAACAGCAACACGGCCAGTACCACGGCTTCTTCATCGGAAAAGTAGCGCTGAATCCAGTCGCGTAACACTTTGAACATCAATATTCCTTAGAAACGAACGCCGCAGGTTTCAGGCTTTTTTTAACCAGTAGCGGTAAACACCCGCCTCATCTTCTTCACGAAGCAGCGTATGACCGGCCAATCGGGCAAAGGTGCGAAAGTCGCGCTGAGAACCGGCATCCGTGGCGATCACCTTGAGCACCGCGCCACTGGCCATGCGATTGAGTTCCAGCTTGGCCTTGAGCAACGGCAACGGACAATTCAGGCCGCTGGCGTCCAGTTCGGTGTCATGGGCTACAGCGTCGGTCATTACTTCTCTCCGGGCACGTGTTTGAGAGGCTTAGAATATCTGGTCGCAAGCCCAGTGTCCGGCTACAGTAAGGACTTTGTCGACTAAGGCTTTGTGCATGACTTTTTTGCGCCCCTCCCTGCTGACGCTCGCTTGCCTGCTTGCCTCACCGGGCTTTGCCGACGACCTGCCGTCACTTGGCGACGCCAGTTCTGCCATCGTCTCGCCGCAACAGGAATACCAGTTGGGCCGTGCCTGGCTGGCACTATTGCGCAGCCAGGTCTCGCAACTCAACGATCCGCAACTCAAGAGTTACGTCGAATCCAGCGTTTATCGACTGGTGGAAACCAGCCAGGTGAGTGACCGGAGACTGGAATTCATCCTGATCAACAGCCCGCAGCTCAACGCCTTTGCGGCGCCGGGCGGGATCGTCGGGGTCAACGGCGGCTTGTTCCTCAATGCGCAGACCGAGGGCGAATACGCGTCGGTAATGGCTCACGAACTGGCTCACTTGTCGCAACGCCATTTTGCCCGAGGCATTGAAGCCCAGCAGCGCATGCAAGTGCCGATGATGGCCGCCCTGTTGACCGGGATCGTGATTGCGGCAGCCGGTGGCGGCAATGCCGGGATGGCAGCCATTGCGAGTACTCAAGCGGCGGCAATGCAGGAGCAACGGCGTTTCTCGCGTCAGAACGAACAGGAAGCCGACCGCATCGGCATTCTCAATATGGAAAAAGCCGGTTACGACCCACGCTCGATGCCGAGCATGTTCGAGCGCTTGGCGCGCCAGTATCGCTTCGACGCCAAGCCGCCGGAATTTTTGATGACTCACCCGGTTACCGAGTCGCGGATCGCCGATACCCGCAACCGCGCCGAACAGGCCCCACCGGGCGGCATCGAAGACACCATGCGTTATCAGCTGATTCGTGCACGAGTCCAGTTGTTCTATGAAGAAACCCCCGGCCTGGGCGCCAAGCGCTTCCGTGCCCTGCTTGATGAAAACCCGAAAAATGATGTCGCACGCTATGGTTTGGCGATTGCCCAAATCAAGGGAGGCCGGTTGAATGAGGCTCGGGAGAACCTCAAGCCGTTGCTGGCAAAATCGCCGAACGAGATCATCTATAACCTGGCGCAGATCGATCTGGACATGACCAACAATCGTCTGCCGGATGCTCAATCTCGCGTCGACCGGATGCTCACTCAGTACCCCGATAACTATCCGCTCAATCAGATACGTGTCGATTTGCTGCTGAAACAGGACCGCACCGCCGATGCTGAAAAGGCATTGGAAAGCCTGCTCAAGTCGCGTCCTGATGATCCCGACGTGTGGTATCAGGTGGCCGAGACTCGCGGCCTGTCGGGCAACATCATCGGCCTGCATCAGGCTCGCGCGGAGTACTTTGCGTTGGTCGGCGACTATCGCCAGGCCATTCAGCAACTGGATTTCGCCAAACGTAAGGCCGGCAGCAACTTCCCCCTGTCTTCGCGCATCGATGCGCGTCAGCGTGAGCTGATGGAACAGGAGCGCATGATCAAGGACATGATGGGCTGACTTTCAGCTTCAAAAGCCGAGCACAAAAAAACCGCCTCTTTCGAGGCGGTTTTTTTCATCCAACAACCGGATTAATCAGCCAGTTTGAAGGTGATGAAGCTGGCACGACCTTGGCGCAGAACCCGCATCGAAACCGAACGGTTCTTCGGCAGTGCCTTGGCAATGTCGGTGAACTCCTTGCCCGAGCCGATGGCCTGGTTGTTCAGGTGAGTGATGATATCTCCTGGCTGCAAACCAATCAGGGATGCAGGGCCTTCCTGAACTTCCTTGATCACCACACCACCTTTGAGGTCGTAGGTTTTCTTCTGCTCATCGGAAAGCTCGGCGACGGAGACACCCAAACGATTACTGCTGATTTCAACGCCCGATTTAGGCATCGTATCCATATCTTTTTCTTCGTCAGGAATCGCGCCAACCGTTAGCTCGACATTCTTGCGCTTGCCTTCGCGAATCACTTCAAGATTGGCCTTGGCGCCCGCCTTCAGCGCGCCCACCAGGTGTGGCAAATCGGCCGACATGACGATCGGCTGACCGTTCATGCTCAGGATGACGTCGCCGACTTGCAGACCACCCTTGGCAGCCGGGCCGTCATCCTGGATCTGAGCCACCAGTGCACCGGCCGGCTTCTCAAGACCAAACGACTCGGCCAGGTCCTTGTTCACTTCCTGAATCACCACTCCCAACCAACCACGGCTGACTTTGCCGCCATCTTTCAGTTGATTGGAAACATCGATGGCAACGTCGATAGGGATCGCGAACGATACGCCCATGAAGCCACCGGAACGGGTGTAGATCTGCGAGTTGATCCCGACCACTTCGCCATTCAGATTGAACAGAGGACCACCGGAATTACCCGGGTTGATCGGCACGTCGGTCTGGATGAACGGCACATAGTTTTCGTTCGGCAGGCTGCGCCCGATGGCACTGATGATGCCTTGGGTCACGGTGTGGTCGAAACCAAACGGCGAACCGATGGCGACAACCCACTGACCGGCTTTCAGGTCCTGGGATTTACCGAGCTTGAGAACCGGCAGGTCCTTGCCTTCAATCTTCAGCAGCGCCACGTCGGAGCGCGGATCGGTGCCGACCAGTTTGGCTTTCAGTTCACTGCGATCAGCGAGACGCACGAGAATTTCGTCGGCATCGGCAATCACATGGTTGTTGGTCAGGATATAACCATCAGGCGAGATGATGAAACCCGAGCCTAGGGACTGAGCTTCTCGCTGACGATCACCGCGAGGTGAACGCGGTTGTTGAGGCATGCCCCTTTCAAAGAACTCGCGCAGCGCTGGCGGCAAGCCTTCAAGGTCCGGCATTTGCCCGGACACTTTGCGGTCCGGCAGTTTCTGTGTCGTACTGATGTTCACCACCGCAGGCGAGGCCTGCTCGACGATCTGGGTGAAATCCGGCAACTCGGCTGCTTGAGCAGTGACCGCCTGACCGAAGACCAGCACGGTAGAAAAAATGGCGAGGTAGGACTTAAAGCGTGGTATCGACATACGGCTCCCGTTACGACGAGCATGGTTGAGCAATATGGAGCAAGGAACACCGGGAACAATACGCCGGTATTTTTGTTCCGGAAACAACAAAACAAGGCTAGAGCCGTGAAACTCTAACCTATAGAAAAAATCAGGATTGTTTGCAAATTGAAATGCTCACCAAACATTTCGACATTCACTCACTACTTGGTTGCAGTGGCATCGGCGCGCATCGACAGCGCAATCCGTTCAGCGGTGCCTATCGGGATCTCACCGACCACGGTCACCATCATTTCGCCTTGAGGCGTGGTCAAGCGCCGGGATACAGCGACAGTGGGTCCCAACTGTGTGCGGGTGTCCGTCACGGTTGCGCCATTCAATGGCTCAAGGAATACCGAGAAACGCGCCAGACCGTCGTCATACATCAGACTGTTGACCTGAGCTTTGGTCTCCGGATCCTTGCGAGCGCTGCTGCTGGTCAACTCGAAACCAGGTGGTAACCAGTCCGAATGCCAGACTTGAGCCGTTTTAATGGCGGAAGCCTTGTCACTGTCGAGGGTGACAGCCTTGCAATCAGCGCCTGCCTGCAAATCGCTGTCAGACGGAACCTTGGTGGTATCCAAATGCGTAAACTGGAATCGCTCCAGCAATTGCCCTTTGTCATTGAGCAACAATGACTTGAGCGGCAGGCCGGTTTCTTTATCCAGATGAAGCTCAAAACCGTATCGGTGCTGATCACGTGGCGTCAGCGAAACAATCACTGCCGCACGCCCAGCCACACGCGACTTGCCGATGACGGCAAGGTCATACCAACTCTTTAACTTTTGTGGATCCAGTGCACGAGCAGCAGAATTGGGCGAATCACCCAGTCCTGCAATCAGGGCGCCGCTGACGCATTGAGTATGCCCATCAATGCGCACGACTTCCTGTGCTGAGCCATCGAGCTGCAGTAAACGCTCTCGGACTTTGCCATCCTGGACGCGATGCCAGATGTTATGGGTAGAAAAACTACCGTTACGCTCGTAAACGAAAGTACCGTGAAAGCTTTGCTGTTGCTCGGCCTGACCCAGACGGGTCAACCAATCCTGGGCCTCATCAGCGTGGGCTGGTACAACAAACCAGCCTGCGAGCAGAAGCGAAAGTAGAGGTATGGAGCGCATGATCCTCCTTAACGGTTTTCCAGGCTTGCTGCACGAGCATAAGGCAGCGCACTTTCAGTGCCTTTCAATGCAGCCTGTTGAGCATGTTGGCGCAAGTAGCCTGGCAGACGCTGATCGTGCCAGCCCGGCTGACCTTGCAATACGCCGTTGGCCATAGGGCCAGTGGCATCCGAACTCTCATTGTAGCCTGCTAATACAGCTGGGCCTTTAACTTGAGGAGCGGTCAAAACCGGTTGATTGGATTGCTGAGCCAGTTCGACACCAGCGATCTCGTCCTGATTGTACAAACGAACGCCAGCCAGTACAGCAAGTGTGACCGAAGCGGCAACTGCCAGACGACCCAGGCTGCGCCATGGACCACGGGAGGCTTTTGCCGGCACAGCTTCGTCGGCCAACGCAGCAGACACTGCCGCAGCGATATCCAAGCGTGGAAGCAACAAGTCCTTGTGCATGACTGCCCGAGCGATTTGGTAACGAGCCCAGGTCTCACGGGTTTCAACATCGTCCAAGGCATTTAATACCCGACGCAATTCCAGCTCGTCCGCTTCGTTATCCATCACTGCGGACAGCGATTCCTGCAGGGCTTCACGACTCATGGCGTTCCTCTCTTGGCTATCGCCGCTGTCTCAGTTTTCCTGCAACAACGGCTGCAGGGCTTTATCGATGGCTTCCCGAGCGCGGAAAATCCGGGAGCGCACGGTACCCACCGGACACTGCATGACTGCCGCAATGTCCTCGTAACTCAGACCATCGAATTCACGTAAAGTTAAAGCCGTACGCAAATCTTCTGGCAGTTGCTGAATGGTTCGATGGACGGTGCCTTCGATCTCATCCCGCAGCAACGCGCGTTCTGGCGACTCGAGATCCTTGAGGCCATGATCGCCATCGTAGAACTCTGCATCCTCGGAACTGACATCGCTATCCGGCGGCCGACGGCCGCGTGAAACCAGATAGTTTTTCGCCGTGTTGATGGCGATGCGGTAAAGCCACGTGTAAAACGCGCTGTCTCCGCGAAAATTTCCAAGGGCTCGGTACGCCTTGATAAAGGCTTCCTGCGCCACATCCTGGGCTTCATGGGTGTCGTGCACGAAACGCACGATCAACCCGAGAATTTTGTGCTGGTATTTCAGCACTAGCAGATCGAAAGCTCGCTTGTCGCCACGTTGAACGCGCTCGACCAGCTGCTGATCCTCTTCCTGGGTTAGCATGAACACTCCTCGATAAGCTCGGAGGAGGCTTGCATAACTGAACGACCAGACTTGCAAACATAGACTCGGGCTTTTCGCAAAAGTTCTCCCCTCCAAGCAAGTTTCCTGCGGGCTCTGATTTGGCACGCACGAAAAGCGCAGCGCGGGTTACCCGGCTGCGCGAATAATCTTGTCATCGGATTCGCCAGCAAGGATCAAACTACAGATCCTGCCCTGAAGCCGACACTGCCCCTTGAATCTGGCAACCGTCTATTGATCTTGGGCCTTTGGCAAAAGTTCCATATTTATAAATGGACGGCGCCGAGATTGTGCAACCGCGAATAGAAAAATACTGTTAAATCGACGATACAGTCGTCTTGTCGTCGATTCGACCAAAAAACCATCCGACGAAGCGTCGGGTATTTCCCGTCACAGTAGTTTCACAATGCCATAGACGCTCGGGTATTGTGCCGCGCCCCCCCTCTATATACTAGTGGGCTGTGTGGCCGACTGACTCGCCGTTCCAGCAGTCATGCGCCAACCCCGACCCGGGTCGCTTTGAGCGGAATCCTGAAATGAGCCAACAGTTTCAACATGATGTTCTGGTAATTGGCAGCGGTGCTGCCGGTTTGAGTCTTGCACTGACCTTGCCCGATCATTTGCGCATCGCGGTACTGAGCAAAGGCGACCTCGCCAACGGCTCGACTTTCTGGGCCCAGGGCGGCGTCGCGGCCGTTCTGGATGACACCGACACCGTCGAGTCTCACGTCGATGACACCCTCAATGCCGGCGGCGGCCTGTGCCATGAAGACGCTGTTCGTTTTACCGTCGAACACAGCAAAGAGGCGATCCAATGGCTGATCGACCAGGGCGTGCCGTTTACCCGCGATGAACAGTCTGGCACCGAAGACGGCGGGTTCGAGTTTCACCTGACCCGCGAAGGCGGCCATAGCCATCGGCGCATCATTCATGCTGCCGATGCCACGGGTGCCGCGATATTCAGAACATTGCTGGCCCAGGCAAAACAACGGCCTAACATTGAATTGCTGGAACAGCGCGTCGCGGTGGACCTGATCACCGAAAAACGCCTGGGCCTGGAAGGCGACCGCTGCCTTGGCGCTTATGTACTCAATCGCGGGACCGGCGAAGTCGACACCTACGGCGCACGCTTCGTCATCCTCGCATCCGGTGGCGCAGCCAAAGTCTACCTCTATACCAGCAACCCCGACGGCGCCTGCGGTGATGGCATCGCCATGGCCTGGCGTTCTGGCTGCCGGGTAGCGAACCTGGAGTTCAACCAGTTCCACCCCACCTGCCTATACCACCCGCAGGCAAAAAGCTTCCTGGTCACCGAAGCCCTGCGCGGCGAAGGTGCACACTTGAAGCTGCCTAACGGTGAACGGTTCATGCAGCGCTTCGACCCGCGCGCAGAACTGGCGCCACGGGACATTGTTGCCCGGGCCATCGACCATGAAATGAAGCGCCTGGGTATCGACTGCGTCTATCTGGACATCAGCCACAAGCCCGAAGCGTTCATCAAATCGCACTTTCCAACGGTGTACGAACGCTGCCTCGAGTTTTCCATCGACATTACCAAGCAGCCAATCCCGGTGGTTCCGGCGGCGCACTACACCTGCGGTGGTGTGATGGTCGATCAAAACGGCCGCACCGACGTGACAGGGCTGTATGCCATTGGCGAAACCAGTTTCACTGGCCTGCACGGCGCCAACCGCATGGCCAGCAACTCGCTGCTGGAGTGTTTCGTCTACGCCCGTTCAGCGGCGGCGGACATTTTTGAACAGCTACCGCACGTGCCAATGCCATTTGCCCTGCCCGTTTGGGATGCGAGCCAGGTCACCGATTCCGACGAAGACGTGATCATTGCGCACAACTGGGATGAACTGCGGCGATTCATGTGGGACTACGTCGGTATCGTGCGCACCAACAAACGCTTGCAACGGGCCCAGCACCGCGTGCGGCTGTTGCTCGACGAAATCGATGAGTTCTACAGCAACTATAAAGTCAGCCGCGACTTGATCGAGTTGCGTAACCTGGCTCAGGTAGCAGAACTGATGATCCAGTCAGCCATGGAACGCAAGGAAAGCCGGGGCCTGCATTACACCCTCGACTACCCCAATATGCTCCCGGTTGCCCTGGACACTATTCTGGTGCCGCCCACCTACGTCGGCTGAACGCAAGTCGAACCCGCAGGCGTCGGTGCACATCCGCCGCCTGCGAGTCGTCGGATATGCAGATCGATCTGACCCGCCGTTCACCGCGCAGGCGAAACCGTAGCACCACGATCAATGGCAGCGCGAGGCTGTCCGGTCGCAGCTGCACCGGCTGCCAACCCTGAGCCTGATTCCATAACTGCCAACCCTCGGCGTCGCGTCGCAAGCCGCGAAATGCCTGTGGGTGTGTCAGCAAAATCTGACGCTCCAATGCCCAAGCGCCATGCGTCAGACAGCAAAAAGCGCCGAGCAGACTGGCCCAGGCCGGTATAGACAGAAGAAACAACGAACCCAGCGCGAACAGCTGGGCCAGGAAATACGCCGCCAGCAACTGCCGCGAGGCATGCCAGCGGCATTCGAACGTATTACTTGGGCTGGACACGGTCCAGGATCATGCGAACCATGCGCTGAAGCTCCGGATCTTCCGATTCGGCGCGTTCCATGAACCAGCCGAACATGTCCTGATCTTCGCACTCAAGCAGCTTGCGGTAGCAATCACGGTCGACATCATTGAGGTGCGGGTAGACTTCTTTCACAAACGGCACCAGCAATACGTCCAGCTCAAGCATGCCGCGGCGGCTGTGCCAGTAGAGGCGATTCAGTTCAACATCTTCGACCATGGAGCGCTCCTCAAATAGGCGGCAAGTATACAGCCCCGGGCAGCGTCGAACAGTCGGCTTTGGTCGGGCACTGCCGACCTTTTGTGAACTACCCATTTCACGGGCGCCCCCTTATGATGTCCCCCAGACTCTTTACCCTGCGATGACCCATGGCCGATTCTGCTTTTTTCTGCACCCTGTCTCACGAAGGCGTTCTCGCGGTCCGCGGCGCGGATGCCGGCAAATTCCTGCAAGGCCAATTGACCTGCAACCTCAATTACCTGAGCGATACCCAGGCCAGCTTGGGCGCCCGCTGCACGCAAAAAGGCCGGATGCAGTCGAGTTTCCGCATTCTGCTGGAAGGTGACGGCGTTTTGATGGCGATGGCCACCGAGCTGCTGGAACCGCAATTGTCCGACCTGAAAAAGTACGCCGTGTTTTCCAAATCCAAACTGTCCGACGAAAGCGCCGCCTGGGTCCGCTTCGGCCTTGATTATGGCGATGCCGCGCTGAGCAGCCTCGGTCTTGAGTTGCCGGCAGACACCGACAGTGTTGTGCGTCATGAGGGTCTGATCGCTATCCGCGTTTCACCGGATCGGGCTGAACTGTGGGTTGCCGCTGATCAGGCCGACGCCATCAAAGGCAAGCTGACCGCCATGTTGGCCGAAGGCCCTCTGAACCAATGGCTACTGGGCCAGATCCGCGCAGGGATCGGTCAGGTCATGCCAGAGACACGTGAACTGTTCATCCCGCAGATGCTCAATCTGCAAGCCGTCGGTGGTGTGAGCTTCAAGAAAGGCTGCTACACCGGCCAGGAAATCGTCGCGCGCATGCAGTACCTGGGCAAACTCAAGCGCCGCTTGTATCGTCTGACCCTGGATTCCAGCGCACTGCCCGCCCCCGGCACGCCGCTGTTTTCCCCGTCCCATGGCAGTTCCATCGGCGAAGTGGTCCTGGCGGCCAACGCGGAACAAAGCATTGAACTCCTGGCCGTGCTGCAAGCCGAAGCAGCTGAGGGGGGTGACCTTCATCTCGGAGCTCTCGAAGGACCGGCCCTGAACTTGCTAGACCTGCCTTACTCACTGGATCGCGACCGCGAAATCCAGCGTTAACCGCAGCATTTGTTGCAACACCCTAGAGAAACGAAATGAACGATCTGGCGGAAAAGGTCCAACAGGATTTGGTTGAGGCCATCGATAACGATGACCTGGTTCTGCCAACATTACCGGAAGTGGCCATGCAGATTCGCAAGGCCGCCGAAGACCCGGAAATCAGTGTCAGTACACTGAGTAAAGTGATCGGCCGCGATACGGCTTTATCGGCGCGCCTGATCAAAGTGGTCAACAGCCCGCTGCTGCGTGCGACTCAAGAGGTGAACGACCTGCACACGGCGATCACGCGACTGGGCGTCAACTACAGCAGCAACCTGGCAATCGGCCTGGTGATGGAACAGATTTTCCACGCTCGCTCCGAGGTGGTGCAACAGAAGATGCGCGATGTCTGGCGCAAAAGCCTGGAAATCGCCGGGGTCAGCTATGCCTTGTGCCGCCATTACACACAACTCAAACCCGACCAGGCCGCCCTCGGTGGTCTGGTGCATCAGATCGGCGTGTTGCCGATTCTGACCTACGCCGAAGATCACTATCAGCTGCTTTCTGACCCGGTCAGCCTTAACCATGTGATCGATCAGATTCATCCGTTGATCGGCGACAAATTGCTCAGGGTCTGGGAGTTCCCCGAGAAATTGGTGAAGGTGCCAGGGCAATACCTGGACTTCAAGCGGGACTCTGACCGGCTTGATTATGTCGATCTGGTGCAAGTGGCCAGTCTGTATTGCCACAAGGACACCGATCATCCGCTGGCTCGAATCGATGTGTTCAACGTGCCGTCGTTCAAGAAGCTGGGGATCGATCCGCAGAACGAGGCGATGTGCCGGGATCTGGAAGAATCGCGGTCGATGTTTTACTAGTCAGACCGCAGCGCCCCCTTCGCGAGCAAGTCGGGTCGCGAAGGAGCCAGCCCAGATAACACAAAACTACCCGGCAATAAAACTCACCCGAACCTTCAACCCCTTCGTCTGACCATCATGCAGGCTGATCTGCGCCAGATGCGCACGGCAGATCTCGCCGACAATCGCCAGGCCCAGCCCCGACCCGGCCACCTGCTGATTACGCCGATAAAAGCGCTCGAATACCCGCTCACGCTCATCAACCGGAATCCCCGGCCCGTCGTCCTCAACCTCCAGAACCGCCGGTGCAGTGACCCGCAGAATCACATTACCGCCGGACGGCGTATGGGCCAGTGCGTTATCCACCAGATTGCTCAGCAGTTCGTTCAACAGCGTCGGTTCACCGCGCAACCACACCGGCTCGTCCGCTTCCAGTGCCAGGGCAACACCGCGTGCGTGGGCCAGCGGCGCCATGGCCATGCCCAACTCCCGCGCCAACTGACTCAAATCCAGCAACTGCGCCCCGCCCTCGGCAATCGCTCGGGCACCGTTTTCGACCCGTGCCAGCGACAGCAATTGATTGGCCAGGTGCGTCAATCTATCCGTGCCCTGGGCAGCGGTTTCCAGGGTGTTGCGCCAGGTTTCGGGTTCACTCGCCCGCAGTCCAAGCTCAAGCCGCGCCTTGAGCGCTGCCAACGGCGTACGCAGTTCATGGGCGGCATCAGCAATGAACTGAGCCTGACGCTCAAACTGCTCGCGCAGCCGTTCGGTAAAGTGATTGAGCGCGCGTACCAGCGGCCACAACTCGTGTTGCACTTCCACCAACGGCAATGGCCGCAGATCATCCGACTGGCGCTCTTCCACTGCCGTGCGCAAGCGTTCCAGCGGGCGCAACGCCGCACTCACCGCAAACCACACCAACAGCAGCGCGCCAATCGCCAGCATGCCCAGCCGCAGCAACGTATCCGCCGCCAGGCTGCGCGCCATGCTGACCCGTGCCTCATCGGTTTCCGCAACGCGAATTTCCGCCATACCATTCATATTCGGCTCGCTGACCGGTTTGAGCAGGCTGACCACCCGCACGTTCTGCCCGCGATACGTGGCGTTGTAAAACCGTGCCAGCGCCGGGTAGTCATCGGTGCGCGGCGTTCCGGGAGGTGGTGCGGGAAGGTTTTCGTAACCGGAAATCAAATTCTGGTGGATGTCATTGACCAGGTAAAAGATTCGCCCCGCACTGTCGTAGGCAAACGTATCCAGCGCCACGTAGGGCACGTCGGCACTGAGCGTGCCGTCACGCTGGGTGACACCCGCCGCAATGGTTCGCGCCGACGCCAGCAAAGTGCGGTCGTAGGCGGTGTCGGCCGCTTCGCGACCATTCCAGTAGGCGCTCAAACCGCTGGCCAGCATTAACACCACCAGCAACAGCGCGAGGTTCCACAGCAACCGCCAGCGCAGGCTGCTGGGCTTATGCATCGCGGCTTTCCAGCAAGTAGCCAAGACCGCGGAAGGTCACGATCGCGACCGGTTGACCGTCGAGTTTTTTGCGTAAGCGATGCACGTAGATTTCGATCGCGTCAGGGCTGGCTTCTTCGTCCAGACCGAACACCTGGGAGGCCAGTTGCTCTTTGCTCATCACCCGCCCGGGCCGGGCGATCAGCGCCTCGAGAACGGCCTGTTCACGTGAGGTCAGGGTCAGCAATTCTTCACCGAGGGTGAAGCGCCGGGTGTCCAGATCATAGGCCAGCACACCGCAGCGCTGCTGACGTTCACCGCCCAGCACACTGCGGCGCAACAAGGCTTTGACCCGCGCTTCGAGTTCGGTCAGTTCAAAGGGTTTGGCCAGGTAATCGTCAGCACCAAGGTTGAGGCCATGGACCCGATCCTTGACGTCGCTGCGAGCGGTCAACATCAGCACCGGGAGGTTTTTCCCCCGGGAGCGCAAGCGCGCGAGCACTTCAAAACCGTCCATGCGCGGCAGGCCGACATCTAGAATGGCCATGGCGTATTCCTCGCTGCTCAAAGCCAGGTCTGCAGCCACGCCATCGTGCAGCACGTCCACCGTCAGCCCGGTGCTCTTGAGCGCCTGGGCGACACTTTCGGCAAGCTGCAAGTGGTCTTCGACGAGCAGAACACGCATGGATCTTTACCTCATTCAGGGGATGGTCGACGCCATTCTTTGGCGCGAAGTTTACAGCCGCATCCGCTGCTGTGAAGCCTGTAAACCGTGAAAGCCTGCTGAAAGGTTAGTGAAAGGTTGGCCCGTTAGAGTCGGCCCACGGATGGTTTCGAATGCTGCCCCTCCAATAGTGCTTTGAAATGTAGCTCCCGAAAAACGCCATGACGCGTTTTCGTCAATAAGAACAATAAATGAGGTACTGCACCATGCTGTCCACACAGCTTCAGGCTTGTCCGTCCCGCCCTTTCTCCAGAATCCCGTCGTTTACGCTTGCCAGCGTCGTTGCCGGCTGCACGACGCGAAACCGCCGCACCTGAAACATCCCCAAAAACAAAAACTCCCCTGGAGACAAAAATGAATCGATCCCTGCGCCGTTTCGCCCTCGCCGCCAGCTGCATGCTGTTCGCCGGTCAATTGATGGCCGAACCCAAACGCCCGGAATGCATCGCTCCGGCCTCACCGGGCGGTGGTTTCGACCTCACCTGCAAATTGGCGCAGAGCGCGCTGCTCAACGAAAAGCTGCTGACCAAGCCGATGCGCGTGACCTACATGCCCGGCGGTGTCGGCGCAGTGGCGTATAACGCGGTGGTCGCTCAGCGCCCCGCCGACGCTGGCACGCTGGTGGCCTGGTCCAGCGGCTCGCTGCTGAACCTGGCGCAAGGCAAGTTTGGTCGATTCGATGAAACCAACGTGCGCTGGCTGGCCGCCGTCGGTACCAGTTACGGCGCCATCGCGGTGAAAAGCGATTCGCCCTACAAGACCCTGGACGATCTGGTCAAGGCGCTGAAAGCAGACCCGAGCAAAGTGGTGATCGGTTCCGGCGGCACCGTCGGCAGCCAGGACTGGATGCAAACCGCACTGATCGCCAAGGCAGCCGGGATCAACCCGCGCGACCTGCGTTACGTCGCCCTCGAAGGCGGCGGTGAAATCGCCACCGCCCTGCTCGGCGGCCACATTCAGGTCGGCAGCACCGACATCTCCGACTCCATGCCGCACATCCAGAGCGGCGACATGCGCTTGCTGGCCGTGTTCGCCGAGAAGCGCCTGGACGAGCCGGAAATGAAAGACATCCCGACTGCCAAAGAGCAAGGCTACGACATTGTCTGGCCGGTGGTTCGCGGCTTCTACCTCGGGCCAAAAGTCAGCGACGAAGACTACGCCTGGTGGAAAGACGCCTTCGACAAGCTGCTGGCGTCCGAAGACTTCGCCAAGCTGCGTGATCAGCGTGAACTGTTCCCGTTTGCCATGACCGGCCCGGAGCTGGACACCTACGTGAAGAAGCAGGTTGCGGACTACAAAGTGCTGGCCAAAGAGTTCGGCCTGATCCAGTGATCGCCTCTGTCTAGCGGCTGCGGCTTCGTTCTTCGAGGCCGCGGCACAGGAGTTTCCCATGCTCTTACAACGCATTTTTGCTTCGGTGCTGTTGCTGGCCTGTCTCAGCCTGGTGCTGATGGCCTGGCCTTACCAGGCACCCTTTTCCTACGAACCGATCGGCCCACGGGCCTTCCCCTTGTTGATGCTGGGCCTGATGGGCCTGGGGCTGGTGTACATGGTGTATCGCCCGTCGCCGATCAAGCACACCGATGAAGATCCGCCGATGGATCGCGAAACCCTGACCAAGATCGGCCTGTGCGTGGTGCTGCTGCTGATCTTCGCCGGCCTGTTCGAACCGCTGGGCTTCATCCTCAGCAGCGTGCTGATTGGCATTCCGATGGCGCGTCTGTATGGCGGGCGCTGGTTGCCGAGCGTGGTGATCATCAGCTTGATGAGTATCGGGCTGTATTTGCTGTTCGACAAAGTCATGGACGTGCCACTGCCTCTGGGCCTGCTCGACGTTCTGGAGAACTGATATGGACACGCTTGGTTATTTGAGTCACGGCTTCGGCGTCGCCCTCACCCCTTACAACCTGATCACCGCGCTGTGCGGCACGCTGATCGGCACCGTCGTCGGCTTGCTGCCGGGGCTGGGGCCGATCAACGGCGTGGCGTTGCTGATCCCGATTGCCTTCGCCCTCGGCCTGCCACCGGAGTCAGCGCTGATTTTGCTGGCGGCGGTGTATCTGGGTTGTGAATACGGCGGCCGCATCAGCTCGATTCTGCTGAACATCCCCGGCGAAGCGTCCACCGTGATGACAACCCTCGACGGCTACCCGATGGCACGTCAGGGCATGGCGGGCGTGGCGTTGTCGTTGTCAGCCTGGAGTTCGTTCATCGGCGCGTTCATCGCGACCTGCGGGATGGTGATCTTCGCGCCGATTCTGGCGAAGTGGGCGATTGCCTTCGGCCCGGCGGAATATTTCGTGCTGATGGTCTTCGCGATTGTCTGCCTCGGCGGCATGGCCGGTGATCGACCGTTGAAGACCTTTATTGCGGCGTTGATCGGCCTGTTCCTCTCCACCGTCGGCATCGACGCCAACAGTGGCGTGTACCGTTTCACCGGGGACAACATTCACCTCACCGACGGCATTCAGTTTGTGGTGCTGGTGCTGGGTCTATTCTCCATCAGTGAAATCCTCTTGCTGCTGGAAAAAACCCACCGGGGTCAGGAAGCGTTCAAAGCCACCGGCCGCATGATGTTCAACTTCAAGGAGGCCGCTTCGGTGTTCTGGGTAAACATGCGCTGCGGTGTGCTCGGTTTCATCATGGGCGTGTTGCCCGGTGCGGGTGCGACGCTGGCCAGCGCCGTGGCCTACATGACCGAGAAACGCATCGCCGGCCCGAGTGGCAAATTCGGCCAGGGCGACAAGCGTGGCCTCGCCGCCCCGGAAACCGCCATCGGCGCGGAAGCCTGCGGTGCGCTGGTGCCGATGCTGACCCTCGGTGTTCCAGGTTCAGGCACCACGGCGGTGATGATCGGCGCACTGTCGCTGTACAACATCACGCCGGGGCCGCTGCTGTTTCAACAGCAACCGGACATCGTCTGGGGCCTGATCGCTTCGTTGTTCATCGCCAACATCATGCTGGTGATCCTCAACATCCCGATGATCCGCATCTTCACCCGCATCCTCGCCGTGCCGAACTGGGCGCTGGTGCCGATGATCGCGATCATTACCGCGATCGGTGTATTCGCGGTGCACGCCACCACCTTCGACCTGTTCCTTATGATCGGCATCGGCATCTTCGGCTACATCCTGCGCAAGCTGGATTTCCCGTTGTCGCCGGTCTTGCTGGGTTTCATCCTCGGCGGCTTGATGGAGCAGAACCTGCGGCGCGCACTGTCGATCTCCAACGGTTCGCTGGACATCCTCTGGTCGAGCGGGATCACCCTGGGTGTCTGGGCGCTGATCGTGGTGATGCTGCTGGTGCCGATCCTGCGGATCTGGCGCAAACGTTCGGTCGCCCGTCGCGTTATTGCCGATGTCTGATCGAACGCCGCTCAAAGCCTGGTGGGGAACGCCGCTGGTCGGTCTGCTGGGCGGCTACCTCGCCAGCCTGATCGGCTGGCCGCTGCCGTGGATGGTCGGCTCGTTGCTGGCGATCATCCTCGTGCGCTGCCTTACACCTTGGCAATTGGCGGAAATCCCTGGCGGCCGCAAGTGCGGCCAGTGGATTGTGGGTATCGGTATCGGCCTGCACTTCACCCCGGTGGTGATGGAGCAGGTGTTGGGTCATTTCGGTTTGATCTTCTTCGGAGCGTTGGTCACCAGCCTGTCGGCCGTGGTCGGGGTCTGGTTGATGCGGCGTACCGGCGAGGATCGCGCCACTGCATTCTTTTCCAGCATGCCGGGCGGCTCCGGTGAGATGGTCAACCTCGGCGCGCGCAATGGCGCAATACTCAGTCGAGTGGCGGCGGGGCAAAGTTTGCGGGTGCTGGTGGTGGTGTTGTGCGTGCCGGCGGCGTTCAAGTATTTGTTGGGTGACGGCGCACCGGTTTTGCACGCCACGGCCGTGGACTGGCGCTGGCTGGCCCTTTTGTTCCCGGCAGGCGCCTTGGCGGCGTGGCTCTGGGAACGTCTTCGTCAACCCAATCCATGGCTGTTCGGCCCGCTACTGGTGAGTGCAGCGGTAAGCATCGGTTGGGATTTGCACATTGGTTTGCCCAATGGCGGCAGCCAGATCGGCCAATGGCTTATTGGCAGCGGTTTGGGTTGTCACTTCAACCGACAGTTTTTCCGGCGTGCGCCTTCTTTCATGGGCAGGACCTTGATCGGCACGGTGTTGACCATGTTGATCGCCACGCTGGCGGCATTGGGGTTGAGCGCGCTGACCCATCTGGATTTGCGCTCACTGACCCTGGGCATGATGCCCGGCGGGATTGCGGAGATGAGCCTGACGGCGGAGACGCTGCAGTTGTCGGTGCCGCTGGTGACGGCGATGCAGGTGATGCGGTTGTTGTTCGTGCTGTTTCTGGCGGAGCCGTTGTTCAAGTATTGGAACCGGATGCCGGATGAAGACCAATAGGCCGAGTCGCCGCCTTCGCGAGCAAGCCCGCTCCCACATTTGACCGAGTTCGTCCGGCCAATTCGGTTAAGTGTGGGAGCGGGCTTGCTCGCGAAGAGGCCCTCACTGCCAACGCATCAAACCGGCGGCAACCGCCACTCAATCGGCGTTTCGCCATTCTGCTCAAGAAACTTGTTGGTCCGGCTGAAGTGCCCGCATCCCAGAAAACCGCGATACGCGGACAATGGCGACGGATGCACCGACGTCAGCACCAGGTGCTTGGTCGCGTCGATGAGTTTCTGCTTGCTCTGGGCATGCGCGCCCCACAGCATAAACACCAGATGCGGCTGCTGCTGGCTGACGACCTCAATGATCCGGTCCGTGAAAAACTGCCACCCCTTATCCTTGTGCGCATTGGCATTGGCGCGCTCGACCGTCATGGTGGTGTTGAGCATCAGCACGCCCTGGTCGGCCCAGCTCTGCAAATAGCCATGGTTGGGAATATCGATGTTCAGGTCGCGTTTCAACTCTTTATAGATGTTCACCAGCGACGGCGGCGCCGGTACGCCCGGTTGCACCGAGAAGCACAAACCATGGGCCTGGCCCGGGCCGTGGTACGGGTCCTGACCAAGGATGACGACCTTGACCTTGTCCAGCGGCGTGGAGTTGAGCGCGTTGAAAATCATCGGGCCCGGTGGATAGATCTCCTTGCCCGCCGCACGTTCCTGTTGCAGGAAATCACGCAACTCTGCCATGTAGGGCTGGTCGAATTCGGCACGCAGTGCCTCCTTCCAGCTCGGTTCGAGTTTGATACGGTCGTCAGCAGTCATGGTTACATCCGGCAAAAACAATGGGGCGAACCCTAGGAAAGCCCATCACGCTTGTCAATTGATCTGACGCACATCCGGCACTTTCCTGTACAGCGATCATACTAAACGCTCAAATTCCCTATCGAGGTCACGATGAATCTGCACTTCGAAGAACTCACCGGCACCGACGGCGCTCGCATCGGCATCGCCAGCCTCGATGCCGAAAAGTCCCTTAACGCCCTGTCCTTGCCGATGATCAACGCCCTGCGTGATCAAATGGACGCCTGGGCCAAGGACCCGCAAATAGTCTGCGTGTTACTGCGCGGCAACGGTGCCAAGGCTTTCTGTGCCGGTGGTGAAGTGCGCAGCCTGGTGGAAGCCTGTCGCGCGCATCCCGGGGAAGTGCCGCCGTTGGCCGCGCACTTCTTTGCGGCGGAATATCGCTTGGACTTCAAACTGCACACTTACCCGAAACCGTTGATCTGCTGGGGTCATGGTTATGTGCTCGGCGGCGGGATGGGTTTGTTGCAAGGCGCGAGTATCCGGATTGTCACGCCAACCACTCGGCTGGCAATGCCTGAGATCAGCATTGGCCTGTACCCGGACGTTGGCGCCAGTTGGTTTCTGTCGCGATTGCCCGGCAAACTCGGACTGTTTCTGGGCCTGACCGGTGCCCATATGAACGGGCGCGATGCAATCGACCTGGACCTGGCCGACCGTTTCCTGCTCGATGAACAACAGGAGGAGCTGATCGTAGGGTTGCTGCAATTGAACTGGCAGGAACAAACGCCGATGCAGCTCAACAGTTTGCTCAAGGCCTTGCAGCAGGAAGCCGTCGCGCAAATGCCCCAAGCCCAGTGGTTGCCACGGCGCCAGCACATCGATGAACTGCTGGACGTCAGTGATGTGAGTTGCGCCTGGAAGGCCATCAGCCTGCAACGCGACAGCGCTGACCTGCTACTCAGCCGTGCCGCAAAAACCATGACCGAAGGCTCGCCGCTGACCGCGCATCTGGTCTGGGAGCAAATCGCCCGGGCCCGGCATTTGTCGCTGGCCCAGGTTTTTCAGATGGAATACACCTTGAGCCTCAACTGCTGCCGTCATCCGGAATTCAGCGAGGGTGTGCGGGCGCGGTTGATCGACAAAGACCAGAAGCCGCATTGGCACTGGCCGGACATCAACAACGTGCCGGATGCGGTGGTGGACGCGCACTTTCAGAAGGCTTGGGAAGGTCGGCACCCACTAGCCGATTTGTAGGAAAACTGAACGAAATGTGGGAGCGAGCCTGCTCGCTCCCACAGGTATTGCGCTTACCCCAAATTAACGATGACCGCCTCGGTCGTTGTTGTGGCCTTGACCGTTTTGGTTACCTTGACTGTTGTGGGCACCGCGTCCACCGTAATTGTTGTGGCGTCCGCCACCCCGGTAATCATTGTTCCAACCGCTGCGGTTATGCCCGTCCCACCCAGAATTCTGATGGCCCCGGTAATCGCCCCGCGACTGGTAATAACGCGGGGCCGGTTGATAGACCTTTGGCTGATAGTAATAGCGCGGTGTCGGCTGGTAATACCGCGCTGGCGGTGAGTAATACCTGGGCGGCGGCGAGTAATAACCCCCACCACCTGAATAGTAGGATCCGCCTCCGGCGTAATAGGTTGGCGCTGACGAGGTATAGACCTCGGAACTGTAGTAGCTGGCTCCTCCATCGGCATAGGGCACGCACGCACCAAGAGACAATCCCGATAGAGCAATCAGAAGAATTTGGCAGAGTTGTTTTCGACCGAGCATGGCGGCCTCCTGGACCGCGAGTGAGCTACACCAGCGACGCTGGCGAGCGGCAGTCAATTATTCGGTGACTGTCGAAAGATCAGACCTCGTTTTTCTAAATCTGGTGCGCCCATGAAACACGTTGAAACATCTGCCCGATGAAAGGTTTTTCATCTTTTCACGCTCTGACTGATGGGCCGCAAACAGCGTCGGATCAGCGACCAAACCGTCCCATTGCGGTGCGTCGCGCACCATCACAAAGCAATCGTGCTCCCCCTCCTCCCGACGCGACCCTCACGTCACCCCCACGCTAGAGCCCTTAAGCCGACTTGGCACGCCTCTCGCTTTAGTAAAAGCGTGCAAGAGTTCATCACAGGTTCGCGGCACCACAATTTGCAATGGCTGACTAGGGTTCCGGCTCGTTTAGGCGAGTGGCTGGTCCGAGAGTTGGCGACCTCCAGTTGAGGTTACACGGCGGGACAAAAGCCCGGGAGACAAGCCACCGTTCGCGGTGCCGCGTTGACTCCTGCTCGCCCCTGATCAACTGGAGAACCACCCATGTCCCAGCTACGTCTACCCACCCTGCTCGCCGCTGCGTTCGCAGTCTTCGTAAGTTTCTCGACCCAGGCCGCCCAGAAAGACCACTTCAGCGTCTGCTGGACCATCTACGCCGGCTGGATGCCTTGGGAATACGCCGGTAGCCAAGGCATCGTCGATAAATGGGCGAAGAAGTACGGCATCAAAATTGATGTGGTGCAGCTCAACGACTACGTCGAATCGATCAATCAATACACCGCTGGCCAGTTCGACGGTTGCACCATGACCAACATGGACGCGCTGACCATTCCGGCCGCTGGCGGCGTCGACAGCACCGCGCTGATCGTCAGCGACTTCTCCAACGGCAACGACGGCATCGTGCTCAAGGGTGACGGCAAGAAAATCACTGACCTCAAGGGCATGGACGTCAACCTGGTGGAGCTGTCGGTTTCCCACTACCTGCTGGCCCGCGCGCTGGATTCGGTCGACCTCACCGAGAAAGACCTGAAAGTGGTCAACACCTCCGACGCCGACATTTCGGCCGCCTTCAACACCGAGCAGGTCAACGCCGTCACCACCTGGAACCCGATGCTTTCGGACATCAAGGCCAAGCCCGACGTGACCGAAGTCTTCAACTCCAGCCAGATCCCCGGCGAAATCATGGACATGATGGTGGTCAACAGCGCCACCCTCAAAGACAACCCGGCCCTGGGCAAAGCACTGACCGGTGCCTGGTTCGAAGTGGTCGAGTTGATGAACGCAAAAAACGCCGCCAGCAAAGCCGCGCTTGAGCACATGGCCAAGGCCTCAGGCACCGACCTGCCGGGTTTCCAGGCGCAACTCGACACCACCAAATTGTTCGCCACGCCCAAAGAAGCCCTGGACTTCTCCACCAGCAAGCAACTGCCGGCGACCATGCGCAAAGTGGCCGAATTTTCGTTCCAGCACGGCTTGCTCGGCGAAGGCGCCAAGGACACCAGCGCCGTCGGCATGGCATTCGCCAATGGCGTGACCAGCGGCGACACGTCCAACCTCAAGCTGCGATTCGACCCGACCTTCGTGCAGATGGCTGCCGACGCCAAGCTGTAAACAGGAGGAGCTGGCCATGCGCCTGATCAATCGCCACCCGGATCGCCCGAGTCGCCTGTTGTTAGTGATCCTGCCGTTCGCTCTGGTGCTGTTCGCCTACTTCATGGGCTCGGCCGAGCGACTGACGGACAATCCCAACGACAAGCTGCTGCCGAGCGCCGTGCAGATGACCGACGCGGTGAAACGCCTGGCGTTCGTGGCCGACACCCGCACCGGCGAATACCTGCTCTGGCAGGACAGCGCTTCCAGCCTGCGTCGCCTGGCCATCGGCCTCGGTATCAGTGCGTTGGCCGGACTGTGCCTGGGCATGGCGGCCGGCACCCTGCCGCTGTTTGGCGCCCCGTTGTCACCGTTGCTGACGGTGCTGTCGATGGTGCCGCCGTTGGCGATCCTGCCGATTCTGTTCATCGTGTTCGGCCTGGGGGAATTGTCGAAAGTGATGCTGATCGTGATCGGCATCACCCCGGCCCTGGCGCGTGATCTGGAACAACGCACCCGGGAAATTCCGGTCGAGTTGCTGATCAAGGCCCAGACCCTCGGCGCCTCGACCTGGACCCTGATGCTGCGCGTGGTGCTGCCGCAACTGTTGCCGCGTTTGCTGATTTCACTGCGGCTGATGCTCGGTTCGGCGTGGTTGTTCCTGATCGCCGCTGAAGCCATCGCCTCGACCGACGGCCTCGGCTACCGGATTTTCCTGGTGCGTCGCTACCTGGCGATGGACGTGATCCTGCCGTACGTGGTGTGGATCACCCTCCTCGCCTGGCTGATGGACTGGGGCCTGAAGCGCCTGACACAACGTGCTTTCCCTTGGTATGAAGGAGCACGCGCATGAGCTTTATCACCGTAAAGAACGTATGGCAGCAATACGACGATCAGGTGGTGCTCGAAGGGCTGAACCTCAGCGTCAACGAAGGTGAGTTCTGCACACTCGTCGGCGCCTCAGGCTGCGGCAAATCAACCTTCCTGCGCTTGTTGCTCGGTCAGGAACGTGCCAGTCGCGGCGAGATTCTACTCGACGGCCAGGCCCTGGCCGGTGAGCCGGATTCCAGTCGTGGCGTGGTGTTCCAGCGCTACTCGGTGTTCCCGCATTTAACGGTGCTGGACAACGTCGCTCTCGGCCTCGAACTGCCGCGCTCGCCACTGCTCGGACGCCTGTTCGGCAGCGCCAAACGTGATGCGCGGGAGCGGGCCTCGGTGTTGCTGCACAAAGTCGGCCTCGGCCACTCGCTGGACAAGTACCCGGCGCAGCTTTCCGGCGGCATGCAGCAACGGCTGGCCATCGCCCAGGCACTGATCATGAAACCTCGCGTGTTGCTGCTCGACGAACCGTTCGGCGCGCTCGACCCGGGTATCCGCAAAGACATGCACGCCTTGTTGCTGGAGCTGTGGCGCGAGACACAACTGACGGTGTTCATGGTCACCCATGACCTGTCCGAAGGTTTCAGCCTCGGCACGCGCCTGCTGGTGTTCGACAAGGTCCGCGTTGACCCGCACGCCCCCGGTGCCTATGGCGCACGCATCACCTACGACATCCCTTTGAACAGCGACCGCCGCACCACCCGTGCCGCCGTCGACGCCCTGCCACTGCCACTGGCAGGCACGCTTCGTATCGCTTAGAGGACTCTGCAAATGACTGATTCAACTCTGCTGTTCACACCCTTCGCCGAAGAATTGCTGCCCGGTGGCGGCCATCGTTCGTTCGTGTTGAAACGCGGTCAATTGCTGCGCCTGACTGACCTGCGCGGCGGAGCCAACGTCAGCCTGACGCTGCTCAACGCCAATGAGAAAACCGAACGCCTGAACTTGCCCGACAGCCTCAAGTGCCAACACACCGCCAAGCTCACCAGCGGCCATTGCCTGTACTCGGACATGGGCCGCGTGCTGGCCGCGATCACTGCCGACACTTGCGGCTGGAGCGACAGCCTCGGCGGTGTGCTCTGCGCTGAAGAAGTCGCGGAAAAATACGGCGCGGGGCGCTATCAGGAATTGCGCAACGGTTTCTTCCGCAATGGCACCGACAACCTGTTGGTGGAACTCGGAAAGTGGGGGTTGGGTCTGTCCGATTTGCTGATGACCCTCAACCTGTTCAGCCGGGTGAACGTCGATGAAGCCGGCCGATTCAACTTCGTCGAAGGCAATTCCAGGGCCGGTGATTACATCGAGTTGTACGCGCCGATGGACACACTGGTGGTGCTCACCGCCCTGCAACACCCGATGGACCCTTCACCCGAATACGCACCGAAACCTCTGAAGCTCAGCTGGATGAACGCCGACGCCAGCGTCGCCGAACACTGCCGCACCTCGCGCCCGGAAAACGAGCGCGGCTTCATCAACACCGACCGTTTGTTCGCATGAGGATCGTTGCCATGTCACTTGCAATCGCTACTGCTCAAAAGCATCCAGAAGCTGCGGTGTACCGCGCGACCATCCCCGCCGGTGAACCCTGGCTGATGGAAGTCAAAGCAGGCCAGACCTTGCGCATCCTCGACCTCGAGGGCAATCAAGCGGTCGACACCTTGTTCTACAGCGTGGCCAATCCGAAAGAACGCTACGACGTGCAACGCACCTTGCGCCGGCAAAACAGCGTCTATCTGAGCACCGGCAGCGTGCTGTATTCCAACCTCGGCAAACCCATGCTGACCATCGTCGCCGACACCTGTGGAAGCCACGACACCCTCGGCGGCGCCTGCGCGCAAGAGAGCAACACCGTGCGCTACGCCCTGGAAAAACGCTACATGCACAGCTGCCGCGACAACTACTTGCGCGCCTGCGTCCACGACGGGCGACTGGGCAAGGGCGACATCGGGCCGAACATCAACTTCTTCATGAACGTGCCGGTCTCGGCGGACGGCGGCTTGACCTTTGAAGACGGCATTTCGGCGCCGGGCAAATACGTCGACCTGCGGGCCGAGATGGACGTGATTGTGCTGATCTCCAACTGCCCGCAACTGAACAACCCGTGCAACGCCTACAACCCGACACCTGCGGAGTTATTGGTATGGAACTGAAATTAGCGCGGTTGCGTAAATGGTTATTCGCCCTGTGCCAGGCCCGTTCAAGCCAGTGCATCAAATAACCGCTCACCTGTGTAGGCGCTGGCTTGCCAGCGAAAGCGGAGTGTCAGTCGACATCAATGCTGGAGATGACGGCCTCTTCGCTGGCAAGCCAGCTCCTACAAGGGTGGTGTGAATTTCTGTCATCGGGGACGGCCCTGGTGCATCTCGAAAAACTGCGGGACGGCCCGCATCCCAGGTCGAGGCTGATGCGCTATCGCCTCCGGGGGTTATGCCATGTTCGAAAAAGTCCTGATTGCCAACCGTGGCGCCATTGCCTGCCGCATCCTGCGCACCCTGCGTGAATTGCAGGTCAAGGGTGTCGCCGTGTATTCCGAAGCCGATGCTGCCAGCCTGCACATCCTGCAAGCCGATGAGGCCTACAGCCTCGGTGAAGGTGCGGCCGCCGGCACCTATCTGGCGGTCGAAAAGATCCTCGCCATCGCCAAGGCCACCGGCGCCACGGCGATTCATCCCGGCTACGGCTTTCTCTCGGAAAACGCCGCGTTCGCCGAGGCCTGCGAAGCCGCCGACATCGCCTTCATCGGCCCCACACCCGAACAGCTGCGCGTATTCGGCCTGAAACACACCGCCCGCGCCTTGGCCAGGCAACACGGCGTACCGATGCTCGAAGGTACCGAGCTGCTCGACAGCCTCGACGCAGCGCTGATCGCCGGCGAACAGGTCGGCTACCCGGTGATGCTCAAAAGCACCGCCGGCGGTGGCGGCATCGGCATGCGTGTGTGCCGCAGCGCTGCTGAACTGAGCGAGTCCTTCGAAGCCGTGAAACGCCTCGGCCAAAACAACTTCAGCGACGCCGGTGTGTTCATCGAGAAGTACATCCAGCGCGCGCGGCATCTGGAAGTGCAGGTGTTCGGCGACGGCCGCGGCGAGGTAATTGCCCTCGGCGTACGCGACTGCTCGGTACAGCGCCGCAATCAGAAAGTCCTCGAAGAAACCCCGGCACCGAACCTGCCCGACGGCATGGCCGAAAACCTTTGCGCAGCCGCCATCAAACTGGCGAAAGCGGTGAATTACCGCAGCGCCGGCACCGTGGAATTTGTCTTCGACAGCGAAGACCAGCGTTTCTATTTCCTTGAAGTGAACACCCGTTTGCAGGTGGAACACGGCGTGACCGAACAAGTGTGGGGCGTCGACCTGGTGCGCTGGATGGTGGAACTCGCGGCCGGTGATTTACCGCCACTGCGTGAGTTGAGCCAAGGGTTGAGAGCCGAAGGGCACGCGATTCAGGCACGCCTGTATGCCGAAGATCCGGGGCGCGATTTCCAGCCGAGCCCCGGTTTGCTCACCGCCGTGAGTTTCCCTCCCGCCAACGGCATTCAGCTGCGCATCGACACTTGGGTCGAGGCCGGTTGCGAGATCCCGCCGTACTTCGATCCGATGATCGCCAAGGTCATCAGTTGGGCACCGACCCGCGAAGAAGCACGCGCCGATTTGCATCAGGCATTGGCTGACAGTCAGCTCTATGGCGTGGAAACCAACCGCGATTACCTGCGGCAAATTCTGCTCGATGCGCCATTCGCCAGCGGCCAGCCATGGACGCGGTGCCTGGAAGGCCTGATGTATCAGGCCAACACCTTCGAAGTGCTCAGCGCCGGGACGCAGACCAGCGTTCAGGACTATCCCGGCCGCCTCGGCTATTGGGCGGTGGGCGTGCCGCCGTCGGGGCCGATGGACAGTCGCGCGTTGCGTCTGGGCAACCTTTTACTGGGCAATGAAGAAGGTGCCGCCGCGCTGGAAATCACCATGAGCGGGCCGTTGCTGCGCTTCAATTGTGATGCGGTGGTGGCGGTGACCGGCGCGATGATTCCACTCACGCTGAACGGTGAAACCGTCGCGATGAACACAGCGTTGTTGATTCCGGCCGGTGCCACGTTGAGCCTAGGCACGATTGCCGGTGCAGGTGCGCGCAGCTACCTGTGCGTGCGCGGTGGTTTGCAGGTTCCGGATTATCTGGGGAGCAAAAGCACCTTCACCCTCGGTCAGTTTGGCGGGCATGGTGGTCGGGCCTTGCGGGCGGGGGATGTGTTGCATGTGACGGTGTTGAGTGATCGTAGCGTCGGTGCGCAACTGTCTGAAGTCCCTGAGTTGCCTGCCGTACGAAAAATTCGCGTGATTTACGGCCCGCATGGCGCGCCGGAATACTTTACTGAAAATTACATCGGCACCTTCTTCGCGACCCAGTGGGAAGTGCATTTCAACTCCAGCCGGACCGGCGTGCGCCTGATCGGGCCGAAACCGGAATGGGTGCGTGCCGACGGGGGCGAAGCGGGACTGCATCCGTCGAACATTCATGACAATCCGTATGCGATTGGTGCGGTGGATTTTACCGGCGACATGCCGGTAATTCTGGGGCCGGATGGCCCTAGTCTCGGCGGGTTTGTGTGCCCGGTGACGGTGATCGAAGCGGACCTTTGGCAGCTGGGGCAACTCAAGGCTGGGGACAAAGTGCAATTCCTCCCGGTCGACCTCAAAACCGCCCGCACTCTTGCCCTGAAATGGAACCCCTCCTGTAGGAGCTGGCTTGCCAGCGAAGAAGTTGATGCGGTGTCTGGACTGGCCCCTTCGCTGGCAAGCCAGCTCCTACAGGTTGTATCGCCTGTTGTATTGGATCTGGGTCTGGGGGATACGCGGCTGGTGGCGAGATTGTCGGGGGATACTCACCTTCTTCTTGAAATCGGCGCACCGGAGCTTGATCTTGTTTTACGCTTCCGCGCCCACGCCCTCATGCAAGCACTGGAAGGCAAACACCTGCCCGGTGTAATCGACCTCACCCCCGGCATCCGCTCGCTGCAAGTGCACTACCAACCCGAGCAACTGCCGCTGTCCGACCTGCTCGGCATCGTCGCCGGTGAATGGGACGCGGTGTGCGCCGCCAAAGACCTGCAAGTGCCCTCACGCATCGTTCACTTGCCGCTGTCCTGGGACGATCCGGCCTGCCAGTTGGCCATCGAGAAATACATGACCACCGTGCGCAAGGACGCGCCATGGTGCCCAAGCAATCTGGAGTTCATTCGCCGCATCAACGACCTGCCCAACCTCGACGAAGTGCAGCGCACGGTGTTCGACGCCAGTTACCTGGTGATGGGGCTGGGCGACGTTTACCTCGGTGCACCGGTCGCCACTCCGCTCGACCCGCGTCATCGTCTGGTGACCACCAAGTACAACCCGGCCCGCACCTGGACCGCCGAAAACTCGGTGGGCATCGGCGGTGCCTACATGTGCGTCTACGGCATGGAAGGCCCCGGCGGTTATCAGTTTGTCGGGCGCACCTTGCAGATGTGGAATCGCTACCGCGAAGTCGCCGCGTTCGACGGCAAACCGTGGCTGTTGCGCTTCTTTGACCAGATCCGTTTCTACCCGGTGAGCGCCGATGAATTGCTGCGCATCCGCAAAAACTTCCCGCTCGGGCGCTTTGAGCTGAACATCGAACACAGCCAATTGAACCTCGCGGATTACCAGGCATTCCTGACGAAAGAAGCCGAGACTATCGCCACGTTTCGCGATCAGCAAAAAGGCGCGTTCAATGCCGAACGCGAGCGCTGGATCGCCAGCGGTCAGGCGCATTTCGACAGCGAAGAATTGGCCCCGCAAGCGACCGAAGAGGCAGCGCTGGCCAGCGGTGAAATGAGCGTCGACAGCCACATCGCCGGCAACCTCTGGCAGGTTCAGGTGGAAACCGGCAGTCGCGTGGCCGCCGGTGATGTGCTGGTGATTCTGGAGTCGATGAAGATGGAAATTCCGCTGCTGGCGCCCACGGCCGGCGTGGTGCGCGAGATTCGTGTGCAACCGGGTTCGGCAGTGCGCGCCGGACAGCGCGTTGTGGTGCTGGAAGTCGACTGAACCCATTTCGAAAAGGATTAACCCCATGAACATCAATCTGCAACTCGACGCCCTGCGCAGCGCTTATCGCGACGGCAGCACCACACCTCGAAAACTGCTGTCGAGCCTGCGCGAAAAAGCCGCCGCGCTGAACCCGGACTATCACCTGTTCATCCACTTGCTCAGTGTTGAAGAACTGGAACCGTACCTCGCCGCCCTCGACGGTCGCGACATCGACAGCCTGCCGCTGTACGGCGTGCCGTTCGCGATCAAGGACAACATCGACCTGGCGGGCATTCCGACCACTGCGGCGTGTCCGGACTTTGCCTATGTGCCAGAGCGTTCGGCGACTATCGTCGAGCAATTGCTGGCGCTGGGGGCGATTCCGTTGGGCAAGACCAATCTCGATCAGTTTGCTACCGGCCTCAACGGCAGCCGCTCGCCGTATGGCGCATGCCCAAACAGCGTGTTGCCGGAGTATCCGTCGGGCGGTTCCAGTGCCGGGTCTTCACTGGCGGTGGCGCTCGGCGTAGTGAGTTTTTCCTTGGGTACCGACACGGCGGGATCGGGGCGCGTGCCAGCGGGTTTGAACAATCTGGTGGGACTGAAAGCCACCAAAGGTTTGATCTCCACGGCGGGTGTGGTGCCGGCCTGTCGTACGCTCGATTGCGTGACGACCTTCACGGCAACGGCTCGCGAGGCCAGCCAGTTGCTCGCGCTCACCGCACACCTCGACCCACGCGACGAATACAGCCGCAGCAACCCGCAGTGGAATGACGGTGCGGCATTCGGTACGCCGCGCCCTTTGCGCTTCGGCGTGCCGCGCGCGCAGGACCTGGAATTCTTCGGTTGTTCCGAAGGCCCGCTGTTGTTCGGGGATGCCATCGCCCAACTCAAGGCGTTGGGCGGTGAAGCCGTCGAACTGGATATGTCGCCGTTTCTCGAGGCTGCACGCTTGCTCTACGAAGGGCCGTGGGTGGCCGAGCGCTACAGCGTGGCCGGGGAATTGATGGAGAAAAATCCACAAGCGGTGCTGCCGGTGATTCAAGCGGTGCTAGCCACGGCGCCGGCGGTGACTGGCGTGCAAACCTTCCGCGCGCAATATCGACTGCAAGCCTTGAAGGCGCTGTGCGACAAGACGCTGGAAGGGCTCGATTGCGTGGTCACGCCGACCATCGGCCGCCCGGTGACACTGGCTCAACTGGACGCCGAACCGGTGCTGCGCAATTCGGAACTGGGTTACTACACCAACTTCATGAACCTGCTCGATTACGCCGCCGTCGCCGTGCCCAGCGCTTTCATGGGCAACGGCCTGCCATGGGGCGTGACGCTGTTTGGTCGAGCGTTTACCGATCAATATTTGTTGAGCGTGGCGGACGCCTTCCAGCGCCAGCAAGGTCTGACCGCGCCAACGCCAACTACGGTTGCGCGTAATGACCGGGTGCGGTTGGTGGTGTGTGGCGCGCATCTGGACGGGCTGGCGCTGAACTGGCAATTGAAGCGACGCGGGGCTCGGCTGGTTGAGACGACGTTGAGTTCACCGGACTATCAACTGTTTGCCTTGGCCGGTGGCCCGCCGTTTCGTCCGGGGATGGTTCGGGTGAAGGATGGCGGTGTGGCGATTGCGGTGGAGGTGTGGGAGTTGCCGAGCAGTGAATTGGGCTCGTTCTTGACCGGGATTCCAGCGCCGCTGGGGTTGGGCAAGGTGCAACTGGCGGATGGGCGGTGGGAGAGCGGGTTTATCTGTGAGGCGTATGGGTTGGAGGGGGCGGTAGATATCAGTCATCTCGGCGGATGGCGCGCATATCTGCAATCCCTGACTTAAACACCGTCCCCCTGTAGAAGTGAGCCTGCTCGCGATGGCGGCGTATCAGTCGACATCCATGCTGGATGTGCTGACGCCATCGCGAGCAGGCTCACTCCAAGGACAGTGCTCGGCGCACATAGAGCAGTTATTTCCTGGCAGTCCCATTAGAATGCTTGCCCTCGGCTCACTGCCAAGCAATCCGAACGTAACCGCACCTGCGTGGAAATATCTCACTCGCGTTATGAGTAACCCTTTATGAACCGGCCTGAACTGTGCCCGGCCTGCGGCGCGTCCAACGACTGCACCCTGGCCGTCCCGCAAACCGCTGATCGCGCGTGTTGGTGCTACGGCGTCAGCATCGACCTGGCCGTGCTCGAAGCGCTGCCCCCTGAACTGCGCGACAAATCCTGCCTGTGCCCACGCTGTGCGCAGGTCGAAGCGCAGCTGTAAGCAAGCGCCCGGCCGATCACGTAAGATACGCAGCCCTTTTCCCACCGATCTCTTGCCATGCGCGTTGACCGTTTCCTCAGCAACCTGCCGCGCTTCAACCGTAAGCAGGTACGCCTGTTGCTGGTGGAAAAACGCGTGCGGATCGACGGAAAAATCGTCAGCGACCCGCACGCCGACGTGCTCGAGTTCAGCCGCGTCGAAGTCAACGACGAGGTGCTGCAAGTCGGCAAGCCCGCACGCTACTTCATGCTGCACAAGCCACCCGGCTGCGTCAGCGCCACCCGCGACCCGGAACACCCGACGGTCCTCGACCTGATCCATGAGCTGGACAAGGACGAGTTGCACATCGCCGGTCGCCTCGACTTCAACACCACCGGCCTGATGCTGATCACCAATGACGGCGGCTGGTCGCGACGCCTGACCCAACCGCAAACCAAACTGCCCAAGGTCTACTACGTCGAGACCGAGCAAGATATCGGGCCGCAATACGCGCTCAAATTCACAGAGGGACTGTATTTCGCCTTCGAAGACCTCACCACTCAGCCGGCTGAGCTAGAGCTTCTGGGGCCGAAGTCGGCGCGTCTGAGCATCGTCGAAGGCCGGTATCACCAGGTAAAGCGCATGTTCGGCCACTTCGACAACAAGGTCATTCGCCTGCACCGCGAGCGCATGGGGCCGCTGGTGCTCGATAACGCGCTAAAACCGGGCGAGTACCGCGCCTTGCGCACCGAAGAGATTCATTTGATCTAAGCAGGCGACCGCCCAGCAGAAGTTGTCGAACAATTTACGAATAAGTCTTGCGCGAAGGCGTCGCCCCTGTTTGAATCAGGACGTCAGCCGAAATGTGACTGACGAGTCACAACATACATCCAAGAAACTTTTTGCCAGTTAGAGAACCCTCAGGTTCCGCCTCAGACCGGCAGACTGCCCGCCAATAATAATACCCGTCGACCTGCTGTACCGGATCGACATGGGCCATTCAAATTCCAGGCGTATGCCTACCTGTCACAAAGCTCGTGCAATCTCATTTGCGCGCATACCCGCTTGCCAGGAGTCATATGACATGAGGCCAGAAATCGCTGTGCTGGATATACAGGGTCAGTATCGGGTCTACACGGAGTTCTATCGCGCAGACGCCGCAGAGAAGACCATTATCTTGGTCAACGGCTCGATGGCCACGACTGCGTCGTTTGCACAAACCGTGAAAAACCTCCATCCGCAGTTCAACGTGGTCTGCTACGACCAGCCTTACGCGGGCAGGTCCAAAGCCCACAACCTGCACGAGAAATTGCTGACCAAGGAAGTCGAAGGGCAGATCCTTCTGGAGCTGATCGACCACTTCGGCGCCGAACACGTGCTGTCGTTTTCCTGGGGTGGTGCCGCGACCCTGGTCGCCCTCGCCCATCAGCCACGACGGATCGAAAAAGCCGTGATCAGCTCGTTCTCTCCGGAGATCAATGCGCACATGCTCGATTACCTCGAGCGCGGCGTCGATTACCTCGGCAGCCGGGACGGCGACCGGGTCGGCAATCTGGTGAACAGCACCATCGGCAAACACCTGCCTAGCCTGTTCAAGCGCTTCAATTACCGGCACGTCAGCAGCCTGGCCGATCATGAATACGGGCAGATGCACTTCCACATCAACGACCTGCTGCACAGTGATCTCCAGTGCTTCCTCAAAGCCTCGGAGAAAATCAACGTGCCGGTGCTGTTCATGAACGGCGAATGGGACGAATACACCGCCGCCGATGGCGCGCGATTGTTCGCCAACCACGTGCAGCACGCCACCTTCACGACACTGGAAGCGACCGGCCACTTTCTCGACATGGAACACAAAGCCGCCTGCCGAGACAGCCGCAATGCTCTGCTGGGTTTCCTGACACCATCGCAGCATGAAGGCCGAACGCGATACCACTACGTCAAGGATCACCATGCACTGGCAATCTGAAACAGCGTCCTCGCGAGCAAGCCCCGCCCTGCAGTGTTAATTGCATTCCTGTAGGAGCGTGGCTTGCCCGCGAAAGACCGTTTTACGGTTTGTGCCTTGTTGCATCTGCGCTAAAGCTATCCAGCGCAAAGAAAAACTTCATTTCCACGCGCACATCTGGTACAAAGTCAGCCGCTCTGAGCGGGTGTCGTATAATGGCATTACTCCAGCTTCCCAAGCTGATAACGAGGGTTCTTATAGGACACCCCGTTTTGTGAGCAAAGAAACATCTGCAATGCGGGTATAGTTTAGTGGCAAAACGAAAGCTTCCCAAGCTTTAGTTGAGGGTTCGATTCCCTCTACCCGCTCCACTCCAAGCACCGTATCTCGCGGGCTCTAGCACTACTCACCCCACCAAATTTACCTCCAATCACAACCGATTCCGACTTGTGAACAAGAAGCCCTTCTTCTTCTTTCCAAACCGAAAAATCTCGCAGGCTTGTGATTAAGAGCGAATCCCCCCCGTAAATCCATAGCCACAACTCATTACCGTTCACCAATCCCTCAATTAGCCCCGCGCAAGGGATGCCACTACATCCACCTTCCCCACTGATCAGACCAAAAGAACAAGTTAGAACCTTTGAATCCACCATGGGTTACTGGCGTCGCCTTGGCGCTGTAAGGAATTTTGACGATAGGGATAGCTGGGCTATTGAATAGACGGCAAGCGCTGGGCTTAGGAGATGGAAGCTTGCGAGGCTACAGCTGAGCCCAGCCAAATCGTACCTGGCAGTGTACAAGCTTGAAGCCGCTAGATTGACCGAACGGCGGGCGAAAGAAGATTTCGCCATCTAGCTACGTATAAACGCTCGACGCGAGATCCCCCAAGCTCACCCAAGCTCAATGACGCCCCATAGGACATTAGGCTGATCGACTACAACCACACTGCAGATCAAACCCAACCGCTCCAAAAGCGTGGCACGCCTTCCTTGCCAGCCTCCACGATGCGTAGACACCAGAGGTAAGCGATAAAGCCACGCTCGAAGCAAAGACGAAACGAACGAGCACAAAAGACTAACAAAGGAATTTGTTATAGCTTTTTGGAATAACACAAACAACAAAAAACGTGTAGTCTTTTCGTCACGACTTTATACCCTAGCAGAGCAAAAGTGTCAATATATGCATAATGTTTTTCGCCAAAAATTCCGGATGACGCCAAAACCGAATCCAACGCGTGCTGGCTACGAGATGCTTGGATGGCTGATGTGTCGGACAGACGAACCCTCCTCCCCCCTAGGTCATGACTTGCTGGATAGCCCTGACCTATTGATTCGCCCGAAGAGGAATGGAAGCCATGGAGCGGGTCGCTATAGGAAATCCCATTCGGGCCTCAAAGCACGCCTGAGCGTTCATATCAAAATTTCGCTAGGACAGAGCCACTGCGCACGTTCGGTCGTATGTACGGCGGTAGCATGAAGAACGTGTTTTATGTAGATGCTGGCTATCCCAGACTATATGAGATGGCCACAGGTGAGCCCGTACAAGCGTTCAATACCTATTCGGACTACATCTGTAACCAGATCAGATACACTTTCTCGGGTAACACACCAGAGCAGTACACCCTAAACCTAGCGAAGTTCTTCGACTTCAGTTACGAGACAAGCGTTATGGGCGCGGCACCGCTTGAGGAGGAGGCAGCCCTTAAGACTATCAATCTCTACTATGAATTCCTTACCAAAGGACAACTAAGTAATGATTACGTAATCCGCAAAGCAGCAGATGCTCTTCAGAGGAATACCATATCGCGTAGTAGCGCGAATACTTATATAGCACCAGTAAATCACTTCCTACGCATAAGCCAAGCCAAATTGAAAGACACTGCTCGGCTATTGCAACTACTTACCGGCAATAACTCTTTTGCACACATCAAGCTACTACCGATACTAGAAGATCGCACGCGAACCCAAGCGGAAATGGATCGAATTTCTGACAGCACCTTGAAATTTGGAAGAGCATCAGACACATACAACAATCTAGCAGCCGGTGGAATCCCTAGCGGAAAAGTTAGTCATAACAACCTTCCTAAACATTACCCAATTAATGAAATTCTCCTTCTGCTTAACAGCATCAAACATCCCATGCATCGTTGCTGCGCAGCATTAATGGGCTCAGGTGGACTACGCCAGTCTGAGTTGTGGCCTGTGAGACTGGACGACATTAATGAGGATGCTAGAACAGTTCAGGTGGAAGATCCTAATTTCCACCGAAACCCTGGCGCTGAAAAAACGCATAAGAAGCTACCATTTAAAGGTCGGTTGACGGCCACCATTGTTCTATTCGAACCATTTAAAACCATTTTTTTTGAATCTCTCGCAGACTACTTGAGAGTACGCCCAAAATCCGAAAGTGAGTACTTATTCGTATCTGACAAAAAAGAAACCTATGGCATGCCTATTCTTAAATGCCAAAAACCAAACACAGCGAATAAGCAGCTGAACAACTCTTTACGAAAAGCACAGAAAACGATTCGGAGAGACTCCACATCTATTGAGATTTACACATCCCATAGCCTGCGACATTTTTACGGAGTCTGGGCCAGAAATTTTGTTTATATACCAGGACGAGCAACTCCTGGCTTGGATCTCGCCGAAATCCAAATACTCATGGGCCATAAAGACATCAAATCTACCGCTGACTACGCGAAGCTTTCAGAAGAAAACTTAATTGCAGAAATCGAAATTGCTGAAAGAAACAAGATGTATTGGGGAAAAAATTGCCACATCAATGAAATCAGAGCGGCAGTTTACATCGACCTAGCAAATGAACTTAAATCGCGAGCACGTAATGATTAACACTAGCAATAAAGTTGAGCTAAAGCTAGCTCCCACAATCGCCTTAGATATGGGAGATGCACTGACGTCCCTTTCCAAAATGACGCGTAATGAAATGGAAAGTACGTTTACACTCGACCAGAAATCTCCAAACGCACAATTCAGAAATCGATTTGCTCTCTTGATTGTGGAGGAGCGAAGGTCTTTGTACAGCTTTACTCCCGCAGACGTTGATATCATGTACAAGCTTTGCATTATGTCGAAATCCGAGCGAACCGAAATATCCAGACTATACGAAAAGCTTATGGGATTCTGGCCGATTATTTTCGAGGACGCTCTTGGACTAAGAACTTCATTCAGAGCCATGTTTTTAATACTTTGGTCAAAGGGGAAAGCTACCTTACCTCGTACATTTACAACCGAAGGTGTTTTCAGCAAATACCCTCTATTAGATGTAATGAGCAAGGGCTTTATTTATGAGATTGCTCAAAAACGCCCGGAGATGATACGAGCCTCAAGGGTTTTCCAATACCGGACTAACTGGCATTCCGCCGAGGATGTTTCATTTGAAGAAATATGGAACGCGGCTCCTTTAGTTACCGATATAAAAGATAAGGACTCCAATGATTTCCGCTACATATCATGGCTCGAAATTTTTTCATCACTGCACCCAGATAAAATTTCACCAACAAATATTTTCTATCTAGAAAAATATCACCAACACTTATATGCGAAGAAAAAATCCAACGCAGCGGTAGAATCCGCTAAAACCTATGAAGAGTTCGTGACGCAGTACAATTGCACCCCAGAACAAGCCCGCACAATGACAGCAAAAGAGCGTGAGCGCACGCGCCTTGAATACAAAAAGGAATGGGCAAGAGAGAACAAATCAAAAACCACACAAAAAAAGAAAACAATTGAAAAATTCATTAATGGAGATGAAACCTATACCCCTGAAGAACTAGCCCTGCTACTCAGAAAACCCAGTAAAAGCCTTGATGATTTTGAATGGCTTAACCGTGACCACTATCTTGGACGAGAACACATTGAAATAGAAGACCTAAGCTTCGCATGGAAGGTCTCTGCAGAAATGTATTTGTCCTATCTAAAAAACGAGGGATATTCAACGTCTGCTAGAACCTCAAAAATAAAAAACCTAAACGTTCTCTTAGACTATTTGTTTTGCTACTTACCACTATGGTTTGAAAGCAATCCAGACTCTATAGTCCAGTTCCCCAAAATGATTTCGGATTTTGAACGGGTTCTGTTTTGGAATAACCTCATCAGTGATTCGGACAAAGAGAGCTGTTTATTTAAGGCTGCTGGCGTACCCAGCGACATCAAACTCCCATTCACTGCGCTACAGTTTTACGGCCTATCATACAGCCAAAAAACGCAAGCATCCTTTGTCGCGAACATTCATGAGTTCTTTGAATGCTGCCGCGCAAATCGAACACTGATCAATCAACGTCCAGGGTGCTTCTTGGACGCTGACTTTTCAAACCCAGTAAATCTTTTTATTGATCGAAAAGGAAGCGGCGCTCGTGGAACCAGCGACAAAGTACCTTTACCTCTTGATTCGACCATTATTGCAAAAGCATATATGCAGGCAATAAACGAGATTGGTATTGATATCCGCACAAAAATATTAGATGGTGTTATCCACGAGAATACAATTGAGATGATAAAAGGTCTCGAGTGGATAACATTAGCAGATCTAGGCCTTAGCTACAATCTGAAAATACAATCCTCCACTGAAGATTTTTTGGAGATCCCGTTACCCAAGATCGCTAATGTATATTCGTGGTACAAAGGGAGTTATTCAGAACTTAGCAAACCAACATATATCCCTTGGCTAAGCGTAGTTAGAATGCTTTCAATCGCATTGTATGCAGGACTACGCATGCAAAACTGTCAATGGCTGGACTTAAGGACATTCGACCGCTATTTACGAGAACCAGATAGCGAACTGCTGTCGTCCTGCGTGATGTTTGTAAACACTGACAAAAGTGGGAAAGAGCGACCCGCGATTGTTTCGAGAGATCTAATGTTAGCGCTACAGGATGAAAAGCATTTCCAAACTAATATATTCAATACTCCAATAGTACCAGTTTACTATGAAAACGATGCCGACGACCCGCAAGAATATGGGCCGATTCACCCCTTGTTCCGTAGCCCTTGGGTTGACCACGGCGTGCCATTTTCCGATGGAACTTACACTCTAATTTGGCCAAAAATACTTTTAGGTATCGAGGAAATCTACAACTCGATTGTGCCTGAAAATCGTCGTCATACATTTGTTTCTTACAGTGCAAACGGAAATCTTCGAGCCATTCATACACCGCATTCCTTGCGAGCTACATGGATCACTCACATGAAAATTTATGGTCACTTACAGGTCTCGATCATCCAAGGCCAAGTTGCTCATGAGAATGATTACACCACTGACTATTATGTTGTGCTAAACGCAAAGGAATTGATGGCGCAGGTCGACCTTGCAAATGCAAATGTGAACTCTAAAGCTTGGCAAAGGTTGAATGGCATCAGTGGTACTGGAAATAACCATCAATCGGTTATCCCTCGAGAGTGGAATTTAAATCGAGAGATTTTAGCTAGAGACCAAAACTTCCTTAGCGTTACCTCTGCAGTTATTGAATCCGAAACGACTGGCATGCAGCTTATTGCAACCACTGCCAATGAACCTGTAGCGTTTTACACGAACTGCGTGTGCGTCAAGAATGGCGTATGTCCGAAGCAACTTATTAGTTTCACTGGCCGTGAGCGTGTTTGCGGGCTGTGCCCTATCGCAATATTCGGGGTAGATCACCTACCAGGTATCAACTGTATCATGAGAAGCCTAGCAGCCAAATCAGAACAGCTTGTGCAAAAGCTTCGGCATTTGAAATCATCTAACACCCCACCCGAAGAGGTTGAAATCATTCATCATGAGTTAACCGTCAGCAAACTTGAGTTAGCAAGCTATTATCACATCAGTCAACTGCTTAATAAACATCTAGAATCGTCTAAAGATAACGGCGGTATGATTAGCAGGCTGCGGGATCTGAAAAGCTATGTGAAGCACAAGGTTAACATGAACAATCCTGCTCAACGTGTTATTGCCCAAGTGCTCGACAGCTCTCTTTTTCCCCAGCTTGCCGCTGAGGGCTACCCGCATTTGATCCAGAAAATCGCTAAAAGTCCTGAATTGCTGCAGATGGCATTGAGCGCTCAGAACGACAGAGCCATGTATACTGCGCAAATCCTTACAATTATGTCCACTATGGGTATTTCACTTAGCGAATTGAGCACGAAGATTGAAGACCGGCATATTAAATTGCTGGATGCCGCTTAATGAGCACCGAAAAAAAACGTCGAGCACATCATAAAAAAGAGGAATTGAAAGCGAACCTATCCCGCCTTCAGGCCAGCTTGAAGGCTATGGTGAAAGTCGAAAAAACCTTCAAAAATAAGTCGGAACTATCTACCGAGTTAGGACAGCGACTTGATTTAGACCCCTCTCTTTTCAGGAAGGGTGACAGTGCGCATAGAAAAATACTGAATCAATATCTTCATGCCCTTGTTCCAACCACCAAAGTGGAAGTAGCTGACGTTCAGGTTGAGCTCAAAGCGCTGCGCAGCGCGGTCACTGAGAAAGATAGACAAATAAGTATTCTAAAAAAAATCCTCTCTGAACAGCCGCAAGCGCAAACAATTTCACCGCCAGAGAAAGACACTGACAGCTATTTTTATGAATATGAAACCACCTGCATGTTCATAAAGGACATACTAGACAAGAACCAGAACTTAAAGTTTATAAACAATGAGCTTTTTGATGATGCGACATTTTCAGGTGATCCGGAAATTGTTTCTGAACATAAAAAAACCAAGCCCTATTTGAGGTGGGAGCGTGACCGAGCAAACTCTAGAAACCGCCTTGAACACATTGATCTTGACGAATAGGCGCGCCATATCACTGAAGGAAATGGCTCTTGAAAAAATTCAATCTGGAAAACCGTTCCAGAGTCATGGCCATGGGTTAAATCTTTCATGGCTAGCTAAGGAACTGGGCACCAGCCGTCAAGTATTTTATCCAGGAAGAGGTTCTAGCGAATTAGCCTCAGTAGTAGAGCTTTTAATCAAACACCGGCAAGAACTTAATTTAACTCCTGCAGTTGACATCAGTACGAATCAGGCCGTTATCAGGGTGCGAACGCAACTAATGCAAGTCAAAGTAGAAAATGAAGACTTGAAAAAACGCATACGCCAACTTGAAAAACTTGAAGCTTCTATTTTCACGAACTCGCTAATGACTGATCTTACCAATGAAGACTTACCTAGTAACTGACATCAGCCATCGCGTTGACGGTACCAGTATAGTGCGCTGCATCGAGAAGGATAATCAGCGCTCGCTGACTCTAAAGCTAATTGGTCGCCCACACCTGCCGCCAATATTGGCCGGCGCCGCATACAATCTCACATGGAAATATCATCTTGGCCGTAAGGAAATCCTATCCGCAACGCCAATTAGCATTCCGAGCAAATTTTGGCCTCACATGGTTTCCAAAAACTTCTATGCAGATGATTTAAAGCTTCCAAACAAGGTTAAATCGATTTTACTTAATATCGACAGAGCAACCACAACAAAGCTCGCAGACAATTTGCACAAGCCAACATTTGGTTTACTCGAAGAATACTTACCAGAACCGTACATTAGCATTTTAAAATTTCATTGCAATCGCTTTCTTGATTTCCAGGATGCGATGACATCAATGATGAGAGCGGGTATTTCTCAGCAGTCTTCTGAGGCTATTTACAGCTACTACGGCGCCGATTACTCTGAAATTATAAAGACGCCAGCCAAACTGATGGAGTTCCAAGCTTCCGAAGAAACGACAAAAAACAAAGAATGCAGACTATTAAACTGGCTACATCAAGAGACTAATTATGGTAACACCATAATAAATTATTCTGACATTCCAGCTGAATTCAATGATGCGGTCAATTGGTGCAAAGAAAATAAACTGATAATCGAGGGCTTGGGTAAAGTTCAACTCACCCCTCACGCCATTCAGCAACGACTACTTCGCATTGAGATCCAGCGAATATGTCGTGGATTCACCCCGAAATACGCCAATTCAGAAATAGACTATGCGTACTCACGATACTCTGGGCTCATGGGCATATATTATGAGCAAAACTTCCCCGAAGCGGTATCCACCTCTATCAACTCACGTTTGTCTTATATATCTGCAGAGTCAGCAAACATCACAAACCAGTACATAACCGAAGTATCTGCCATACTTCAAATACTGGGCAACCCTCCTCCACTCCTAATCCTTAGAAAACAAACTAATGACCATCATTACTCCAACGCAGATGCAGACCTTAATTTATTAAATGAACTTCCGCCCCAAGACTCTGGCTATAGGACAATCATCATACCCGACCTACATCATTATACGATTGGAGATTATCACTTACTGTTTAAAAAGCTAACCGAAAGAGATAGAATTATCGCTATTTCCAACCTCACTACTGCAACTAATTTTAACGTCGGCACCCAGATTGCGAAGCAACTAGCTACCTACTTTCCAAGTGTAAGCATCACCAATGCCACTTGCCCTGCAAAATTGATAAAAATTGAAACTTCGACCCTTGACATACCCGAAATTGTTTCATGCCTGAACAGCGAAAGGACACTTGTGGCCGTTTGCGATAATCCCGACATTATTAAAAAGTTAAACAACATTTCGCGTCAACAATCTCAAGAAGTTGTATTGATTTCAGGCACCTCTGTTTTCCGACGAACCGATAAGATCACTATACATTCATCTGTACCACAATCTGAACCTTCATTTTTTTGCGTGCTACTTTCGACAAACGACAAAGGAGTTTATGCAGAGGCTTCTGACGGCTACGTGCGTATTCCATCATCCTTGTTAAAGGATTCCTTTGTCTCGCTTGGTTTTGCAATGACATCAGAAATGGCATGCAGCATAGGCATTAAGAATGCAATTTTGGTTTGTAGAAATAGCAAAAAAAACGGGCTCTTAAGCCTATTACTCGACCATAAAATCACAATAAAAAGGTGCTTCAGTTATAGTGATACCGAACTGCCATATGAACTCCATGGTTCGATGCAGCGAATCACTCCGACTATTGAGTAAGGGCCAAACACTTGCAGACCGCCTCCAACAGTTCAATATATCCTTGTTTAACGAAAGACCAGATCACTCAAGTGGCAACGCCTTTGGGCTCACGTTATTAGAAAGCACTCTTTCTGTGACACCCGAGGGCGGCAACTCCATAGAATCTAAGGAGATCTGCGATGGTCTCCAAGGTATTAGTGGGTCACAACCTACTGCTTTCAAGGAATTCGAATACATGAACAACAACTACGTCGCCCAAGCCAAAGACCTTCTGTCTGAGATTGGCGTCCATCAGCTTTCGGCAGGTGTATGGGCATTCACGAATGTTCACACTGCCACCCAAGCCTACATCCATCACTCGCGAGAACCAGTCGCCCTTGCTGCCTACGCGGCAGTTAATCCCACGTTCGTTGCTGGCCGTTTCCCAGGTTGGGGGCTGGTCGACATGGTCGACAAAGTGCCTTGCATGGATGGTATTGAGCACACGGCGCTGGCGATAGTTTGCGGAGCTTCAATCCCTACCTTTCCCAGTGCATCAGAGCGCGGAAATATCTTTGGGCAAGCAGTGTGGGGAATTGTTGAGGCTTACTCACTTGAAGGTTGTTTTGAGCACGTCAAACGCGCCTACGGCAGCCCAGGCTGGCATTACAACTTGCGACCTCGCGGCTTCGACTGGGCTCGCGGAGAAGAGCCCATCCCCGAAGAATTGAAAGCAATGCGCAAAAGCTATCGCGCAATGTCGCCGCTGAAACAGATCATGGTTTTAACGATCATGCACTTGTACTGCCAAGGCAAAGACAAGACATATCTGACTGGGGGCTGTCCGACAAAAATCCCTGCTGCCGAGGCAATGAACATCCTTCGCAGCAATGGGTCGGCGCTCTCGGCCTGGGGCCATCTGGTTACTCATTACGCTGGCTGGTAAGAGGCCATGGTCTTGGGCGTGCCCCTTGTCGGGGATGGCTGTCGTAAACCAAGCCCACGCGCGGCGCTGGTCTTGGCCCTTGCGGGCTTCCATCCGCACGCCTGCGCGCTCCGCTTGCTTTCGCCCCCTCGCCTTCTGAGGTCTGTAACGTAGTTTTGTGCGCTGTAACGTAAGTAGAGTTACAAAGCACAAAACTACGTTACAGACCATTGATTGCTGGCTGCTGGAGCCGTTCATCGGTCAGAAGCGGCCATACTGCTCCATGAAGATGGATAGTTAAACTCGGCCATCACAGATCATATGGTGGAGCATGAATTTTGTCACATCGAGCGCTGAAAACGCTGTGCTCAGCAAAGCTTTTATCCGAGCCGGAGAAGGGTTGGGGCTTGATGATACTGATCTATCAGCTGTCCTGGGCGAGCAGGTTTCAACTGTGCTGCGTTTACGTCACGGACATGAGCTACTTGAACCTAGCACCGAAGCGCGAAGCCGGGCCATGCTCCTGGTTGAGTTGTATCAGTCACTGCTCGCCGTCGCAGGAAACGAGCAAAATGCAAAGGTCTGGCTAAGCAGCATGAATCGAGGTCTGAGTGGTCGACCACGCGATCTAATCGCATGCCGAGCGGGACTGGAGCAGGTCGTCCAATATCTCGCTTCTACTCGCGCTCTCATTTAACCTCTCATGCGCATCGCTGAAATGCTGTCATGGAACACGAAATCAGGAGTGCGGCATGAAGTGGTTCGGTCGATTGGTACGGCTCGTTTGTCGAGACAACAGATCAGGACGCGAGCAAGCCAGAGATCGGGCGTTCATAGCTGCCCTCAACAATCTGAAATCTCTGCGCGTGACAGCGGACGGCGGCATGTCGATAGACCCTGACGAGATACGAGAGCAAGTGATAGCGAGTCGCCGGTCACTCAAGCGATTCGTGCGATAACCATTTGCGATTTGCTTGGCTTACTGAGCCGAGCCGGCGGCTCGAAGGAACGATAGCAGGACAGCAATGGCATCGTGCTCAGCGAGCTTGTAGTGCATTGCGCAAGGGCCGCGCCAAATTCACTCGAATTTCAGGCAAAAAAAAGCCCCAGTTAAGGGGCTTTTTCTAGTTGCATCACGATCCGTGCTGGCGTCCCTAAACGCTACGACCAGGATTGGCACCGTCTGTGCAGTTGAGAAAACTGTATATCCATACATAATTTACGTCAAGCGCATTTTTTCGGATTGACCGAAACACGAAAAGCGATCTTGGACAGGCTCGATCATTGGCAATCGGAAAAGCCAGATCTACCACCACTCGATGGGGTGCCCTGGCTAACCGTGCGGGTATCTGGTTAATGAACCATGTCAGGCTGAAGCGGCCATTTTGGTAAGGAGAAAGGGATGTCAATGCAAGATAACGCTGTAGCTTCCATCCGACTTGGGGTGGAGGACTTCAAAGCTGCGGAACACGATGAAGCCCGAGCCCTCTCCTCCATTCGAAATCTGACCTCGGGCCTCCTGTTGCTCTTCAAGGTCAAGTTGCAGGCCATGAGCGCACCTGGTTCAGGTGAAGCACTACTTAAAGAGAAAGTGACACCGATCTTCGGAACTGACGGCCAGGTGGTTTGGGTTGGCAGCGGTAAAAAGACTGTCGATGTCCACACCATAATTTCGCGGCTCAAGGGGCTGGGGATCGACGGAGTAGAATGGAAGCTGCTCGAAGCACTCACCAGCACTCGAAATGATATAGAACACTATTACAGCACTCGTCCGACATCGGTGCTGCTGGAAACCGTGGCGAACTGCTTTCACCTAATACAGCAGTTCGTTCCCATCCATTTAGGGATCAGTCCAGTGAGCCTGCTTGGCACAGACACCTGGACATTTCTGACTGAGCAGGAAGCTTTCTACGAGCGAGAGCAAAAGGCATGCCTTGAGTCACTCAGCCACGTCTCTTGGCCATCGGACATTCTTGCAAGCGCGACAGAACATCTGAGCTGCCCAGAATGCAGGGCCAAGCTCATGAAAGCCTCAGGTGACGTCGAAACAGTTTCGCTCACTACTTTTCACTGCACTCGATGCGAAGCTACATCGCAGTTTGATGATGTGGTCGACTCCATGCTGACAGGGAAATACTTCGCAGACCTATACATTGCAGCCACACAAGGCGGAGAAGGCCCGTTAGATACCTGCGAACAGTGTGACCATGACTCATACGTTATCGAGGAACAGTGTTGCGCCATTTGCGGTGACGGCCCGAAAGCGGCTGAATGTATAGAGTGCGGAGCGACACTTGATGCGGAAGGGTTCGATTCCGATTCGCTGTGCAATCATTGTCGGTACGTGCTGGAAATGGTTTAGAGATATGGTCTGCAAGCAGGCCCAGTCACGAGCCCAAAAGCCCGCCTGACTGTTGAGGCAGCGTACCTAATGAACGTTGGAGGACATGATGTCTGAGCAACTGCATTTCACTCGTCAAACTCTATTGGCTGCATCGGATTTGATTGAAAAAGAAGGAACAAACGCAGGCTTTGACCTGATGGTGCAGCGTCTTGAGCTGGATCAGTGGGTACCTTCAGGAAGTGAGCTGTCGGTTCCCAAGAAAAGAGTGGTATTCAACAAGACTCTCCTGGCTAGAGCTAAGCTTGTTTTCTGGGCCAGGGAAGGTCAGATGACGCATGGCGAGGCGCTAGTTCGAGAAGCCGTTGGGCTCATGAGTTCACCTCCCAAATATGAGGAGCAAAAGCAACTTGAGCGCTGCTTGGCACGAGATGGGTTTGATGTCTCATGGGATGCCGGTGATTGCGGACAAGGCACTCCACCTTGGCTGAGACGAAGCTTGCCACAAAATGTGGACTTGCCTGCTGGCGATGATCTAGTTCACCAGCACCTGAAGCAATTCGGCTTCGTCAGATCTTGTGGTCATCTTGATCAGGCTATCGACGCACATACAAGGGGGGACTGGGCCGCTGCCAACGCGCAAATCAGGACATTCCTTGAGAGCCTGATTCTGGAAATAGCAACGCAGATTGCGTCCGCTGATCTGCCACCGAACCCCAGCTTGAACAATGGTTTTCAAGCCTTGGCTAAGTGCGGTTTTTTATCCGAGGGTCGTTCCGAATGGAACCAGGATGGGAAAGGTATGCTCAACGGGTTGCTGAAAATGCTGCACTCGGATGGTTCGCATAAAGGCCTCTCGGATGAAGATCATTCCACCTTGCGACTTCATATAGCGCTGGTGACCGCCAGGGCAATATTAAATCGACTGGCTAACGGCAAGTGAGGCAGCCAAGGCCCCACTCTAGCAATTACTCGCAGCAACCTTTGCCCTCGCCGGGCGCTCAAAGTGCATGATCGTCCTGCGCATAGTGGACGCCCGTTATTGTATGCATCATCAAGCTACCAGGAACGAAAGTTATTTGAGGGCCCACTGACTCTTTAGCCCCGAGAATCATGTACCCACCATTGGTAGGTTGAACGACAGAGCTCCTCCGTGACGCCACATGCGAGAACAGCACGATGTTTTGCCCCCCCGGCTTTTGAACTGACTTGAAGATGACTCCGTCAAAACGAGGAAAATGCTGTGTCGCAAGGTATTCAGCGATGACCTGAGTGATCAGATAGCTTTTTCCGGATCCCGGTAGCACTGGAACCGTGATTTGCTCGTGAAGGTCGCGAAGAAAGTCTCGTCGCCCGACTTTTAGGATGTAATTTGGCTCAAAAAAGCTTGGATGCGCACCCAGATCGGCCTCTGCAAACCGCCCAAAGTCCAATACCCTGACGGTTCCGCTAAGACGGAACTCCCCGCTTATGACATTGCTGCCTACTGGTGGCCGGAGTTCGGCCACACAGGTGTTGCGTTCAAAAGCTCCATAGAACGCAGGCACTCCTGCTGGGTTCATTCGTCCATCACTAGCTTTTTCTTTCGGAGGAGCTCCCAGATTGCGGTCTGGATCAGCCGAAATAGAGTCGATTACTTCAGACGAGGCACATGGGCGAGCTCGGAAAATTGGCGGTGCCGTATTCGATGCTAGCAGCCTTACGACGGCATTTTCCTGCGAGGAACTGGAATAGCTGTCTAGTCCGTCGAACAGCCAACCCAGAAATTTTCGTGCACTGTCGTTGAAAAAGCGATTGCCGTGCAGCATGCCTTCCTGAAACTCGACCCACTGCAATCCAATACCATCGGGGAGAAATGGCTTGCGAACATAGTTGGTGTCTCGGCTATAAGAATATCCCTCCAGGTCATCGCAGACCGCTTGAACAATGGGCTCTGTATTGTCGCAACGTAGAACCTCACTTACCCAGTACTCCGGATCATCTCCCTCCTGCGAGTTACCTGGGTTAAAGCGCCGGTAGTATTCGCCCTCGCATATGTAGCCGTTCAAGACCGTTTTTACCATGTCGGAGACACTTGAAAGGGGAAAGCATTTGCGCTTCACCCCACACAGAGTACACAGCATGGACAAACCTTTACGCTTCATCTGGCGCACCAGGTACGACTCTTTGACGCACTTGTAACAGACGACTGTTGCCATAGTGGAGCTATATTCCTCTTACCAATCCCGAAATGATCCAGCCTTTTAGCAATCATGTACGAAGGTAGCCGTCTCTAGCGCAGATAATCACAGCGCTACTGCGTGCTGGGCTTGTTCATTACTCTTTTGTGCAATTCTTTTAGTTCTTCGCACTCATTGCGAGTGGATTCATTGAGTAGCTCAAGAAGCTCGTTGCTCCCCATCCAATACCCCGCATGGTCGACCCCCTTCTGGAGTTGCACAAGCTGCTGGTGAGTGAGCTTTGCAGACCAAGCGCGGAAGCTCATCTCGACTTTCTCTCGGGTCTCGTGGCATCCAGGACACAACGCCCGAAGCGAACTGATCGGGTATTCCCAAGGCCGAAATCCATTGCTCATACGGGCGTAATAGCAATGGTGCGCCTCAAGCCTGCCGGCAGTACCGCAATCCTGGCACTTATGTTCAGCCACCTGCTTCACGAGGTCAGCTTTTCGCTTCCAACGGGGATCACGAAGGAGCTGCGAGTACGTAGATCTTGCCGGGGTCGGAGTGAAGTCGTAATCCTCAATCGGGTAGATGCCCAGATTCCAGCTATGCCCCATTTCGTAGTAGAAGCCAAAGCTTTCGAAGATGTCGTCGAATTCGGTGAGATCGCACCCGTAACTAAGCATGTAGTGGATGCTGCTGCTGTCGAACACCAAGACGTACGCGGCGTCGTTCAGCCAGCTTTCTCTACGCTTCAGCCATTCCGCCGGTGATAGGAAAAACGCATCGCCCAAAAGCTCCTCGCGTACCAGCCAATCCTCGAATGCCAACAATAGGCGGCGTAGATTCTCTTCCATGCGGAGCTTCCATAATGTATTTCGTCGCCTTCCTCCCGCCCCATGGAAAGCTCAGCAAGCCCGAAGGTCAGGCCAGGACGCGGTTACCTCCTCATGATAGAACTGACGAATCCGCAGCGGGGTTCGACCTTTCGACCTCTGTAGCGGAGACGTTGGTTAGCGATCAATTAGGACTTTGATAGCCAGGCGCGAACATGGAACTCTCTACGCCATAAAGAGCCAATGGATCTTTTAGCCATAGACGGTAGGCCTTATCTGCAATGCTGTGGTCTGCCGAACAGTCCACGTGATACTGCTGCAAAACGTATCCTGCCATAGCAGCTCGTACACGCAACTTAAGCACCCCATCCTGCATATCGTAGTCACGCTTTACGATCTCTGTGGAGTCTTTATCGGGATGAGGGACAAGAGGAAGCTCGAGCATTCGATTCCACTGATCATCATGCCTCGGCCTTTCTTCGTCTCTAGCTCTTTCCCTCATTTGAATCTCGGCGTGCCCGACTCTCGTTAGAACGAAGTCCGCGAATTTTTCACGTTTCCGATCAAACGCCCGGACGTGCCAGCGCAGACCGTCACAACCGATAGCGAATGGTACGATTTCCCGCTCAGACTGGCCTGAGCTAGAGGTGTAGCTGATCTTAACAACCCGTTTGAGGTGAATCGCCCTCGTGATCGGTGCTAAAACTTCCACCTTCGGCTTACTAAGAAGCGATACAGATTCGTGCGCGATCAGCGGCTTCTCATCTGAGTCGAGGCCATACCCGAATCCCTGCGAAAGGGCATTGAGAACTCGCTCTGGTGAGTGGGCGATGAGAGGCGAAAAGGTATCTCGAATCACATAGTGCTTGGTCACTGAGTCAAGCTCGGTATTCTCAGGTGCAACCTCCCGATACTGGCCGAAATCCCGAGTTGCAGCAGCCCCACCTACCCCAAACCTATCCATGAGATCCATCCGCGAGACGGAGCCTGTGAAATACAGGCGGAAGTCTATGTACACCAGACGTTCCCGTTGCGCCTGGCTGTACTCGCTTAAATCAATCATATGCTCTCCGTCTAACCATCCGATGTCTTGCTGTCTTGCTGTCTTGCCGTCTTGCCGTCTTGCCGTCTTGCCGTCTTGCCGTCTTGCCGTCTTGCCAGCGCGTGGTCGGCCTATCGCCCATCATAGCATATGAGGATTTGACGTAATCAAAATGATGATGATAGGATTCGCATATGGTTGTGACTAATCAGTCTTTCTAGCACCTGAAGCAACATCAAAAGGGTAGTTAGGATGCTATGACGGAACGCCAGAAACAAAAAGGCCGGTCAAGGTACGAACTTGACCGGCCTTAGGGAAAAGACATCTGAACATGCTCCAGATGTCTCTCGCGCTTTGTTGAGAAGCTTTGCGATGGTAGCCCCTGTGGGCTCCTTTCGCAAGGGAGCGAGTTTTGTGTTCGAGCCACCTCAGTAGGAGACATTTTATGTCCCAGCTTGAGATGTTCGAAAAACCCGACGAGGAAGGCGAGGTCATCTACCGCATGACCATCACCACCAAATCGGGGAAGGTGATTCGACGTGCGAACGGTCAGCCGTTCCGTATCGTCATTCGCCCCAAAGCGGCCAAATAATTTGACCGCTTAACAGAGCTCAGGGCACAGCCGTGCCCTGCACTCCCTCGCTCCCAAAAGAAGGATTTTGATGAGCTTAGATTTCTACGATCGCGAGCGTACGCCGATAGCATATACGGATGACAATGAGCATTTGTATGCTTACTGCGGTCGTCCAGTAGCCTACATCTACGAAGGCTCCATCTATTCCTATCCAGGTCGCCATCTCGGAAGCATTTCTGATGGTGTGATCCGCGACAACCATGGCCATATCGTGCTCTACACAGAAGAGTCCAGGGGCGGCGTGATGAAGGGAATGCTTCTACCAGTGCCACCTAAGGGCCTCAAGCAGATGCGATACCTCAAATGTCGAAGGCGCCCTAAGCTTGAGAGTCTATTTCGGCTCTCCTGTTGGTCACAGATTCCAGGTCAGCAGTTTTTCTCTTGAGCAGGCTGCCTCCTCCCACTTCGATGTGACAAAGAATGAATGGCGTGAGTATGACATCACGAACCATGTGCCCAATTGTTGCGGCTACCTGCTATACAGGCATCCAGACGATATTGCCTGGAAAGCAGGCCTTCAAGTGGGCCCAGATGGCTCGTGTTCTCGAGGCCAACAAGTCAGCCGACACGCACTTGGGAGCATCGGACACTCGAGCAACTGTTAAAGACTTTGTGAGTGGGAATCACTGTTTTCTTCTACTTAGACGACAATCCATAATCACATTACGTATTACAACGGCGTAGCCAAAGGATCGATGTTGACTGAGGTCTACGCTGACCAGGGCAGCGCTACAGGGAGAGTTACCATGTCTACTGCGTCTGATTTTCGCTTAACCTGGCTGTGGCGCCATGCCTTCGTCAATCCTCAAATAGACATTACAACCGCAGAGCAGGAGTTTTTTCGGGAAAGATACCTAGCTATGCGGGAAAAAGCTGGTCAGCTGGTTGCGCAGATCGTAACAGCTATGCCAGGCATGACAGTCCATGACATCAGCCATCTTGACGCCCTATGGGAGACGGCATCTCTCGTTTCGGAAGGAGCGTTGACCATTACTCCTGCCGAAGCATTCGTGTTCGGCGCAAGTGTTCTTCTGCACGATTCGGCAATGAGCCTTGCGGCTTATCCGAATGGTCTTGAAGATTTGAAGGAGACCGTAGCATGGAAAGACACCGTGACGGCCTTGCTCGGGGAAGATGAGTTTGATTCCGAAAAAGTAAACAGCCCTCCCCCAAGTATCGTTGATCGTGCTGTACCTGAAGTGCTGCGCCAATTGCACGCACAGCAAGCTGAAAAGTTAGCAAAACAAGGGTGGCCGTCTGCTAATGGAGATACGCTTTATTTAATTGACGACGCCGAAGTACGGTTTTTCTACGGCGAGACAATAGGACTCATTGCCCATAGCCACTGGTGGTCGGTCGCCCGCGTAGAACAGGAGCTATCGGAAGATCTCGGTGCTCTTGCAGGCAAGACAAAATGCAAGATTGATAGAGTCAAACTTGCTTGTTTGCTCCGCATTGCGGACGCGCTCCACTTGGATCAACGCAGAGCACCCAGGTTTTTGCGAGCGCTAACGCATCCCAAAGGCATATCTGCTCTGCACTGGTCATTCCAAGAGCGCTTGGCTGCACCTCATATCGAGCACGAAGCGGTGGTTTTTACCGCTGGTGCACCTTTTGATGTTGCAGATGCCGATGCATGGTGGCTGGCATATGACACGATTTCAGCAGTAAATCGCGAATTGCAGAACGTCGACTTGCTGATGCAGAACAGAGCGAAAGGACTGTTCTTCCGAGCGCGACGGGTGAAGGGAGCAGGCAGTCCCGAGTCACTGGCCCGAACTATTCATACCCGAGGATGGCGTCCGGTTGACACTCAGTTGAAGGTCTCTGACATCCCAAAAGTTGTGGAAACTTTAGGCGGTGCGAAGCTTTATGGTGATGACCCGACTGTGGTGATCAGAGAACTCATCCAGAATTGCACCGACGCCATCCAAGCTCGTAGACGCTATCAAATAGGGCGACGCGAAAGCTGGGGCACCATAGTGGTGTCACTCAGCGAAAAAGAAGATGGACACTGGTTGACGGTAGAAGACAATGGTATTGGTATGTCGGAACTCGTTTTGACCGGCCCGTTAATTGACTTCGGTACATCCTTTTGGCGCTCATCCCTAGCCTCTCAAGAGTTTCCGGGGCTCATCGCAAAGGGCATGAACGCGATTGGACGATACGGCATCGGCTTTTTCTCAGTTTTTATGATTGGATCGCTAGTAAGGGTAATATCCCGCCGGTTTGACTTAGGTGAAGACGCCGCTCGCGTATTGGAATTCAGGGACGGCACTGTATCGCGCCCGATCCTCGCTCAATCAACACGGGGTCAAGCTCCAGTGGATGGCGGAACGAGAATTGAGATTCTGCTGAGGGCCGCTCCCCGCAGTAAAGGCGGAATACTCTACAACAGTAAAACCAGTGCCAGCGTGCTGACTTTAAAGCAGCTCATCGCATCGATCGCGCCAAACTTGGACGTTTCGATTGAAGTTGAAGAATCCGGCGAAACACTTTCTGCTATCAATTCAGGGGATTGGCTAGACCTCCCTGATGCCGATTTACTCGTCCGACTGAACCCGTTAGGTATGCCTAGCAGGTACAACAGAACAGGGACGAGCATTTCCGCAATACGACCGATCTTTGATGAGACCGGCAAACCATTGGGGCGCGCATTCATCCAGCCAAGCAGCTTCTTTGGTGCGGATGGAGGATGGGTCACGATCGGAGGTCTTCGTGCCTCTCGGATGTCAAACATCCAAGGTTTGTTAGTAGGCGAAACCTTGACTGCGTCTCGCGATTCCGCTTTGCCAACTGCGTCTAAAGAACAGCTGGCGGCTTGGGCAACAGAGCAGGCTACCATCATCGGAATGTCTAGATCTGATGAGCTTCACAAAGCCCGATGTGCAGAGATTGTGCTTGAGTGTGGAGGAGCCATTGGTGACCTACCGATAGCTTGCCAAGGCCCAAATGACTGGCTCAACGTCAGTGAGATACGGGATCGATTTGAGGACGCTTCGGAACTGACGATCACATTTGATGGAGAATTCTCGTATGAGGAGGACACTGATGACGTCCATCCACGCGAATTCAAAAGTTTCTTCGAGATTGGAAGCAATATATGGGTAGTCCCGAAGCACAGCGGGTCAGTGCTAACCGTGGGCCAAACTCAGTGGCCTAGGGCTATGGTTGGAGATTCCTCTTGGCCAAGCTCAAACCTAGCTGAGCTTGTCAAAGCTGTAATCAGCGAAACTTGGAGCGAAAACTATGAGGTAGGAGATGAGGATGCGGAGGTCGGAACAGTAAACGGTACACCGATTATACGAAACGTTACCGTTTTCAGGCGCAATGATGAACCTGCCAGCCCCGACGACTGATTCGACAAGCGACGTTCGCAGCACACGCGCCAATGGACGGCTACTCAGAGACTCACCTGTATTCTTGATATGGAAGCATTGTCTCTTTTGCGTCGGAAACAGGTAACCAAGCACCGACAGCCACTTGCAGGGAAGTGGAACTACTGCGCACTGATGACATGAAGCACACCTCCGGCGATGACTCGGGAAGTTATCAACCATTGGCACCTAAAGGGACTTTCAAGTCTCCAAGGACGCGACGATCGATTCCCCTAACTCATCGCTGACGATGATTCGGTGATGATTTTTCGTGACGAAATACTATAGCTAAATCAACGGAGCATCCGCCAATCGTCCGGGATTATTAATTTGCAAATGCAACCAGGTTAGTACCGTCCGATCGAGTAAACCGGCTATGAACATCGAATGCCAGTTGTTACGCCCCCCATGAACGTCGTCAAGCAAGCGCAGTTCTTTTAAAAGAACACGCTTAAGAGCGTTGTAGGACGTTGGATTGGTTTCTAGCGCCCTCACTACCAAGCTCGGCCGACGGCAGAGACTCACCCATCTGTTACTCAAGAATCCCGTGATGGGGGTACGCTGGACAATCGAGCGAACGTGGAACGCGATCGCTGGATACTCTGGATGAGCATGGTTGACGCATAACTCCAGCGATATCTTAGGAACTGGCCCAAGATCACTGATTTTCGCCTTGACGAGTCGCGTAGATAAACAATCGTCGAAGTAAGGGTGCAGTATGCGTTCACCGGGATTTGGCCCTATCAATAGCTCCTGTCGCAGGCTGTTACATTTACAAGCGGGGACGAGATTAAGAGAAAAAACTGCAAATACCCCGTAACTATCTTGTGGCAGAAGGTGATCTAGAGTTCCACGATGGGATGATCCGCACATCGGGCATATCAAATACTCCCCACCTAGACGTAGCTTGGTAATATGCGCAAGGTCTTTAGGCGGCGACTTGTAATGAGCTTTTAAATAAGTCTCAGTTAATGGTGGAATGCCCACTGCAGCGACTGCAAAAGCATTACCAGCAGCATTTTCATATTGGGCATAGGCTTGCTGGATTGTTCCAACAGATGCCTGTAAGTGCGGGTAACTCCCCGCCCTTCTATTATTAGCTAGGTTCAACAATGCAAAACCATCATCAATATTGGGACGCGGAATCTTATTCAAGAACCTCACCCTCCATCGATTCTCGTAGCGCCCCTAAAACTTCGAGTGAAAGTTCATCCTTGTACTTGCTATACAGGGCTTCCCATGTACTGAAGCGCCTTAAAAGCCTTGCCTCAAGCGCAGCGGCAAGCTGCGATGGTTCATCCTCACCAAATACGAAGTAAGAAATAGCCCCGACGTCTGCTCCAAACGTACGTAAAGCTGGCCGCTCAACACTTACGAAACCATCCTGATCTGCCCGTAGTACCGACACTTGCTCCTGAAAAACCTCACGAACGAAATAGGCTGAATGTGTAGCGATAATTGCAGCGGAGCCAGTCTGCACTAACAGATTGTCCAATAGCGAGACGAATTGGCTGATGAAGTTTGGGTGCAGATGTGTCTCCGGCTCGTCCAAAAGTATAAGCGAGCCATTTTCGACATGAAGGCTCGCCTGCGCAGAGAACCGTACAAATGAAATTTCGCCACTACTTAAGGGGTAGCCGACTCCGTCGATCATCCGCACAGGTTCCCGTCGCAAATCGATGGAGGCGAAATTTTCAATAATTTGCTGTTCGCCGCCTTGTCTTAAGCGCCTGAGAGAAAGTGCGTCATGTTTATTGTTACGAAGCGGTAGTGAAATCTGCTCCCAGTTATCGATGGCTTGGAGCGCCCCAAGAAAAATGTCCCAGCGCGTCGACTCTCCAATATATTCTTGAGATCGAGCTACTTGAAGTACCTGATCAGCGACGCCAAGGCCCTTACGTATCCTCCCTAAGCGATTGAGTGAGAAGCGTCGATACCAGACTTTAGGCCGCTTGCGCCGCTCTCCAGGGAACACTGATCCAGCTTCATTCGTCGGAGCGAAAGCCAAGACGCGGTTCACGAGAACACGCCCTCCTATACTTCCGTCTGTGAGCGAGTCATCTCCGCTCAAAGCCGCGCGTACGATTCGGCCGAGGGCTTGACTCTTGCCTACACCGTTCTTACCGATGACCACTGCAATTCGCTTCGGCAGGTCATTATCGTGACTAAATCGAAAGGTTAGCTCGTGAGCATTTTGACGGCCTGGTAATCGGAATCGAATATCAAAGACCTCCGATAGCTTTCCGAACTCTTCGTGCTCCAGTCCCCGGAGGATGGAGCCGGCGTTTTTATACGCAAAATAAGACTCAGCATTTCTCATGAAAGACTTCAAGAAAACGTCAGACTGGGCCGCAATATCAAGCCAGTTTGAATTGTTCTTGAATTCGTTGAGGGCAACTAGATCCCTCATCGCTTTAAGCGCTTCGACTGCTCTGGCTGGGCCAAATTCGCGCACGAGGGCTCGGTAAGCATCCATGCTGGGTAGCATGGTGAAAAACCTATGTGAATCGGTTGCAGGCAGCTCGATGTTTAAAGTGCTGCCCAGCATCTCTTCTAATCGGATTACGCCATTGGGTTCATCTTTCGAATTGGTGATGAAGCCGATAAAACCGGCGGTAGCGAAAGGCTCTGAATGCTCTGAGAGACATATGCGAAGGTCAATCCGGGTTCGAAGACCAAAGTCATTCCATTCATCTTGGCTTGGGACGATGAGGATAGTATTTACGGGAGGAGGATTGCGAAGAGAATTGCGATTTCCGAAAATGACCGTCACTTGGCTCTTCTCACCGTCCGTGGGGCTTCCATTTCTTGAATCCATAGTCCCTCTGCTATTTAGATGGTGGGGCAAACCTAAGCCCTGTGGCTGATGCCACGTGATTTTCATTCAAGGCGGCGTCAGCGAAATTATTTGAAAGGTGACAATCGTCACGATCACGAGCCGGTGCGGGCCTCTACAGCAAATACTGAGACGAATCTCTGTGGCACCTTAATCCCAGAGAAACTATGCCTTTACCGAGCTGAGAGCCTGTTGGATGTGAATGAAATCAGATCATCGCCATACCGAATCGCGTCAGCTCGAATAATGAGCTCGTATAGTGCAAAGCCCTTCGCTTGGATCACCTGCGAAGAGTTCGTAGAGTTCAACTTCATCTTCTTGAGCGCCTCCGTGGCATCAGCTTTCAAGTCGAAAACCTCAATGACGCTCGCATCTTCCCCCTCTTGCGGAGGGTGGGCCGCAGCCTCAATGCCTGGCTTGCCAACGTAGAAAATGCAGCTTCTTTTGAGACCGAGCATATGAGGATGTTTAGGACCGCGCCGAATGAGCCACATTCCGTTAGGGCCACGTGCAGTCCGATGCGGCACCAGCATCAACTGCCTCACCTTAGCGTTCTCAAAATGCGTCAAATCCAAAGCAGGGGCACCAACATGAATCAAGGTTCCGCCACATCTCAATGTCGCCTTTTCGCTCACAGCGGCCTTCCAAGACGCGCCGGGCTCCGTCTCCCGCATCACCCTCCATACAGCAGGTGTCAAGTCAAGGGTTTTCTGCCCCATGCCTGTTAGGCATTCAAACAGCTGCCTTTCCTTGCTCCCAATTTCTTGTGGAGGTATAGGGCTCAGCAGCTCGTTATCTAAAGAAACAAAATCCCACTCCAGGATACCGTCTCGTTCCCAACGAGCAACATCGTTTAAAGTGCAACTAGGGAAGCGCATTTGCTCAGCGCGTAGTGGCACAGAGTCGGTATCTCGGGCAGCTCTGCCCGCTGTCGGATCCGGCATGATCGAATCGATCCGAGCTTGCCAATCGCAATCCTGTGTTGACCAAATCAGCACCGCGTCTGGAAACACGGCTCCCGACCTGTTGACCTCAGGTGTGCCGCTGTAGAACCGAACACCGGGCGTAGCGCCGAAAAACGCCCTGGACAGAATCTTTGGCATCGGGAGACCCGCGCCAGTGGCAGCAAAACTCACAACGACATCCAAGTCGCCGCAGGTAAGCGCACCCCGCACGTATGAACCAACGACCCAAAGTTCGGTAGCCTCTAAGTGACACGTTGCGGTAGTGCCATACAAGTCGTACGAAATATCGCGAACCGATAGCTCATCCAGTGCCTTGCAGATTCGGACAAGTTGCTTTGTAAACTTATCTCTGGGGTAACGCTTTTCATCTGCTTGCAATGTTAAATCTCTTAGGAGGTTGATTCGTTTGGATGCGACCCGCAATTTCCTTTTAGATCACTTTCGAAGGATCTAATCGGCTTATCTATCAAAATGGTCGCTCCTGCTTTCAACCCTTGAGAAAGCGAATCAACCAACGGATAAGGCACTGATGAAAGCGCACGACCAACAATCGCAGATCTTCAGGGCCACACGACGTCTAGGCTAACCAAGCTGGTGTGGTACTGCTGCGTTGCGCTGGACGGTCATCTTGACCCCAGTACGAGGATTCCCCTCCAAGTGAATCATGTTCAAAAGATGCCTGTCCGTGATGCTCGAAAACTTCTGCGCCATATGCCGGGCAAGCGCATCACTCGCAGTAGTCAGAATGAGGTTCATGGAAGGCATCGACGTGGCGACCAAGCGAAAGATATCCAGCATGGCAACTCGATTGAGGTCATCTAAATGCGCTATTGGCTCATCGAGGAAAAAACTTCCCCCAGTGTTTCGGGCCCTGGCAAGGTAAAGCGACAATGCCAGATCCTGGCGCTGTCCCTGGCTAAGCTTTCCCTCTGCGTCCAACGCAGGCTCGTGCCCTTCCGCAAAGACAGTCCACTTCAGCGCATCTCCGCCGTCAGAGACACCCAATCCTTTATAGACCTCATTGGCATGCATCCGGGAGAACAGCTCAGCAGCGGGACTGAGCAGTGGTTTAAGGCTAGAAGCAGTGAAATCTTTCACATGCATGGCGTAGTTTTCGATCGCGAGATCCGCTTCGGCGATGTAGCCTGAGCCGATTTCCAATTTCCTGGCTAACGCAAGCCGTTCTTCCTGAAGTTTTTTTAGTTTCAGTGAATCGGCATCAACACTCACCACAGCCTCGCATTCGGCAAGCATGCTCCTGTAGGTCGCTGTGTCTTCACCTCGCTGATTCACCTGATGGCGCATCAACTCATATGACTCAGTCAAAACAGGTTGATCGCCAAACACCTCCTTCCATAGGGAATCGAAGCCCTCAGTGACTACCTGCGCCGCCGATATGCTTTTATTGATTCCTGCGATCTCCCCTGCCTTTACTTGAATGGTCTCCGCAAGAGCCTGGACAACAGGAACAAGACGGGTTTTCGCGGGGCTGTAGAGGTCAATCTGATCTTGAAAATGCTTTTTATAACTTACAAACCGTGCGACTGACGTCGATACCCGACTGCCAGCTCCGCCCTCAGGAGTAATGCCGAAAAACGTCTCCACCTCAGTCAGCTTTTCAAAAACCATCCCCAGCTGTATCGCTGAGGTGACTCGGTTGCTCAGGTGAGCAAGACCAGCCGCGTTCAACCCAGAAAAGTCCTGAACGCGCATAATCTCTAGGTATCGGGTTTTCGTATCATACGATTTCAGCTCCTGGACAACCGAGCTCAAACGGGAAAGATGGCTGTCATAGGCTTGCTTCTGAGCATTGGCCAGCGTGAGCTTTGTAGTAGCCTCCTGTTCCTTTTGGCGTGCCACTGCCAATTTGCTTGCAGCGACCTCAAGCGCCGGTGCAAGCAGTTGATGGCCCGTGGAAATTTCTATCCGCAATTTTTCAGCGGTGCCCCAATCGTGATTGCAGAGCGGACAATGCGCATCTTCATGGGAGTGGGCGATTTCGCTTCCCATGGCTTTCAGTTTTTCTAAAACGCTTGAAAACGCATCAAAGTCCGCTTCTGCCCTGACGTGGGCATTTTTTGCCTCATTGGCCAGGCGAACCGCGTCATCCAAATCAATGGCAGGAGCTACTGGGTTGGCCATCATCTCTTGCTTCTGGCGCTCCCACTCCAAAATTTTTGGTAGGTTTCTGGATAGCAAATCAAGGGCGGCCTGCCACTGCTCTTGTTGATTCAAAGGCCAGGTGAGCTCTACAAACTTAGTACGTAGGTCAACCTGAGTGATATCCCCTTCTCGAAAGTACTCCGAGACATTTGAATTTGCAGTGATCGGTAACCAGCGCTGAAGCGTCGCTAGGCTTTCGTCAGCCCATTTGATTGATCTTTCACTTTCTGAAACCTTCAACTGTGCCTCGGACAACTCCGCTGACCGAATGAGCTGATCATCAGTGGCTTTTTTTTGCTCCCCAGCCACGGCGGCAACCGATTGGCGAAGTGTTTCAATCTGGCTTAAAGAGTTGTGATATTGCAACCACTGCTCTGAAAGGGTGATCAGTGCACTCGATTCTCGCTGGTGTTTCTGACTGAGCATCGCGACGCGAAGCTGCGCAGCCTTCAGGCGATCCCCCAAGCTACCCTCTGCTGATGGGGGTAAGGCATTAAATATTGTCGCCAGATGGCCCAAGGCTTTGTCTTTCACTGGGGAGCTTATGGCTAGCGAATTCTCCAGCGCCTCGATCTCATTGCTAAGCCGACCGATGCTGTCCACTAGGCCCTTGGTATTCGGCAATGCCTTTCTGTATTCGCGTAAGTCTCGCAGTGTGCTCGTGAGATGGCCAAAGCCGAGGATGTCGGCGAAGATCTGCTGACGCTCGTCCGCTTTGTTGTTGTCGATCAACAACGAAAGGGAGTTGGAATAGAGCCAGCGGCTATTGCGCAACCAACCTCGTTTCGCTTTGCGCAACGCGATGGTGCTTCTTCCGGAAATCGACGCAGGCGTGAGCATCTCAAGCAAATGTTCATCATTGATTTTTTTCTTTCTTGCACCTTCCTCGGTCATCCATAGCGAGGTGTTGTTCCGGGTCAGCAAATGTGGCTTTCCGTCAATCAAGCATTTTGCGGAAACACTGGTCGTTCCTCTCCCCCACTGACACTCCAGCGGCGCGGTATTGAGGTCATCGACTTTGCCGGTGATCAACCATTCCAATGCGTAGCAGATGGTGCTTTTGCCAGTCCCGTTGGCCGCATGAATGACAGTCAAGGGTGCGTCCAATGGCACCACCAATTCATCCGGGATACCCCGAAAATTCTGGATGGTGACGGAAAGAAATTTGATCGGCAGGTTATTCATTGAGATTCCATTCTTTGCCATGACGTTCGGCAAGCTCTTCGCTGCCCACCTCGGCCAGTAACTCTAAAAGCTGAATGTACCCGGTATCGTCCGAGTTGAAGACCGCAGGCTCCACATGCTCGTCGAATCGCGCCAAGCCTAACGGCGTAATGCGCTCATAGCGCTCCCACCCATTAGCTCCCCACGTCACCACATGCTTTCTGACGAACCTGATATCCCTCTCAATATCGATTAGGAATGCCTTGAACTCATCACTCACTTGGGTGGTGGCAAGCACAAGGTAACCGTCAATGACGAGGCCCGAACTCTCTCGCTGGACAATGGCGGCATCGAGGAATGTCTCAGCGAGTTTGGCTTTTCTTAAAGCCTCAGCACCAGTCTCAGTGGTGATATTCACCAGTAAGATGGAAGCAAAGGAAGATTCCCAATAGCCGAGCTGGTTCTCAAGATCACCGTCAGGCCAGTTTGGGTTTTCAGTCGATAAATAACGTTGCGTGCTGGCCTTGTAAAAGCCCGCATCTAGAGCTCGACACCCTATGATTCCTACCAGCTCATTGAGCATCTAGCTTCCCCTTTCGCACAAAAATATCTTCCATGAATTGCTCCGGCGAAGGTGCCGTGGGGTCGTCATAAACCTCTTCAATCTCGCTAAGACCGAACATGTAAACGTTTCTCGCAATGGCAGGTTCGGTGATTGATCCTCTAGGAGCAGGGGAGCTGGCAGTGAAGTCATATCGACCGTGACTAGGTTTCCTGTCACCGACGTTTCCGCGTCCCTGAGCAAAGACAATCAGGTTGGGATGCACAATGGGATGCCGGGCCCAATCAAAAAGGTCTGCCTCCATTTGCCTCACGTGATAACTGTTGTTTGACCAGGCCATGATGCTGACCTCCCCATGCTCTGGGTTGTCATATCGAATATGGCCCTGAAACTCTGGTGCACATGACCACTGACTGCTGACCGGGACATTCAGATAACTCAGTGCCTGGACGGTTCTCATAACGCATTCACCAGTAGAGGAAAGCTCCTCCAGCGGGAAATGCTCTCCTACTCTCACACCAAATTGGGTTCGATAGGTAAACCCTGAGTAGTCCGACAGGCCTGTGCCTTGCACAAGGTTATTGAGCAAAATCAGCTCGTTTCTCACAGCAGCCAAATAACCTGGGTAGGGGGGATAACGGTCGAATAGCTCATGGAACTCAAGCGCGACCGGTGCCATATCTGCTGTTACACGATCATCCACCAATCGGTGCGCCTTCACCGACAGAAGGGTCAACTCTGCTGTCCAGTCTAGGATGAACGTTAAGGCGCCGCTGCTGCTTCGGCGCATGACACGGCCAGGTGGATTCACTGTTATCGGAGTCGGTCGAGTCGCGAACTCGGCATCAATTGACGGGAAAATGCCTGTAGCACTGTACAGTTCTGCAGCGCACGCATGGACGCAGTTACTATTAGCAATGGCCATTGCAATAGTGGACTGAGTGCGCTGGCCATAGTGATCCGAAACTGAGGTCAGTACCTTTTCAAGGCTGGTTACGTTGAGAGAGGCTAAAACAAGGTTAGGCCGCTTAGACCTATCCTCTTTTTGGCTGGCCATGATCCGTCGCAATTGCGATTTGGCATTCGAAATGGGATTTGTAAAATCATTACCCAAGGTTGGCCAAAGGATAAGATCTTCAAACGCCAGCCGTAGAGAGACGTCAGCATGGCCATAGTTTGTCTCGCCTGTCTCATTTTCAACCAGTACATAGCAGTTGAAGATTTCCCGCATGGGATCCTTGACCCAACACCACCCTGCCCGGTATCGCTGTAGCGGGGCAGGATCCCATTGTGGATCAATCCAGATCATCTCATCAGAGTTCTTCCAATCGAGGAGTTGACTGCCCAAGACGTCACCGCATCCCACGAACACGACTGCTTGGCTGTCGTATCCATTGACGAGCTGATTCAGCTCCTGCCAATCGGCGGGGGTAGCTGCCGCTGCACCTGCGGTCAATAGCACCGGCAGCGATCCAAAGTTGTTATAGAGCGTTCCAGCCTTGGGTTGAAGCATTCCTTGCATGAAAGGCAAGAGTTCTTGACCTTGCACCAAGGCGAGGTTGAATCGATGGTGGCGACCGAGCTTTAATTTTATATATTCCGTGCGGATCCCAGAGATGAGCTCCGCTTCTTCGTCGCTTACTACCAAGTTGCACGACTGCAAAAAGCCTTTTAGCTCGCCAACGATCTTTGCGGTGTCGGACTCAAGCCGGAAATAGGTTGACTTGATTTCAGGATATGCACCCACCATCCGAGAGAGGTCATCTTTTTTATGTAAAGCGGTATGCAGATTGTCGATCCTGGCCCATACCAAATCACACAGCTGCTCCTTCGTGAGGTTTTTCAGGGCAGCGTGCTTTCTCAAGGTTGCGGAGGCTTTACGCGCAGCAAACGCTTTCTCCTCGAACTCTGCTCTCAAATCTTCGAAGCGTTGCCTGCCCTTCGCTTCCATGAACTCGAACAGCTTGCCGGCTGCTCGATCAGAAACTGCAACGTAGTAGCGAAATGGCTCACCTGGTGCTGATGCAATGCCGGGCTTGATGGTCGCGTAAAGGAAGAATTTGCATATCTCCTGAATGACCATGGCGAGGGATACGATCCCGTTATAGCGCTTGCACTGGATTACGCCGACGGGAGAGGAATCCTCAAACAGGATGACATCGCGGCCCTGGTCAGCTCCATCATTAAGACGGCGGGCTTTGTCGTACCAATCCTCCGTACCATCTGTTGCTCGCGCAGCGTAAAGGTCAGCCAGGAGCAATTCAAAGTGCGCATCCCCCATCCGTTCGAACGGTAATTGCCCACAGTCAAACGCAAAGAGATCAGGGGTGTCCTTATTCGCTTGCCGCAGTGTGCTGTCATCTTCATCACTGCAAAATTGGGCATCAACGGTCGTCAAAATCTTGCTCCTAGCATTGACTCGACTACAGCGGAAATGAAGCCGAATAGCGCCACAGAAACGCCGGCGATTTATCGCGAGCAGATCGTCTGCAGAAATTTCGGTCTTATCATTGGCGAAAAGCTGATGGCTCATACGCAGAATGCACTGACGCCTGCTCCCCATCCGTCTTCTACCGGTTAAGCACGTCCGCCACACTGCTAATCCGATAGCATAACGGCATCATCTTAAAGCGCCCTCTTCGAAGATGCCAGTCAGCATAAGCGTCATCCGAAGAATGGAGCATGGGTCTTTAGCCTCGCGAGCGTGACCGGGACAGATGTGATCAGCGGTAACCGGAAGAACCAGGTGTACCAGCTTTCAATGGGATGCCCTGGCTATGGTCAGGTGTCAGAAAAAAATCAGGTCTCCTTCACGTCAGAATTTGAGGCTCAAGCAGCAGGACATCGGAAGGCAGGCAACTGCAAGTAGTTGCTGCTTGTTGAAAGCCGGTCTCGCGAAACCGATGCCGATGCCGATGCCGATGCCGATGCCGATGCCGATGCCGATGCCGAACATTAGGCGCTGTGTTTACCAGTTATTCATTTTCTATAGGTATTGCAAAGGTTCGTTTATTATTTTGCATCGACCAGCAGACATTCGAAGCTCCATCTACAAGTTTCATTTTTTCTAATTTGGAAGAACCAGTCCGGCTGAAACCGCAAGCCTTCTGAAAACGCCGTTGCTTATTTTATAGTTTTTATCAGAAAGCTTCTTTGCTTCAATTGCTATCCTCATATTACATAAAAGGTAAACTATCTGATCATCAAAGCCCTCTCTTAAAAGATTTTTAATTATAAGATTAAGAGAGTACTTTGAAACAAGATCGTCGATAGCTTTTTCTTTTTTCCACCCCTCCATTCTCTTTAGATATAACGCTGCTGCTTTTTCATTATCGCTGCCCGTGCTAAGTAATTGGTCTATTCTTTCAGGGCGCGGCTTTAAATTATCATGAACACATGCTGCTGGCAGTAACTGTATAGAGCAACCACAATCTACCCACCACTCGTATCGATTTGTCAGAACCGGCCCCTTCCAGCATGAAAATTCGTCCAAGTCATCCCAATGCTTCACAACTTCTTTATTGACACCTCGGCATAATCCATTCCAGTCTCGCTCAACGTGAAACGAGCCGCAGTCTTGACCGGAAAGCTGCTCAATTTTACCAAAGGTTATCTCACTCGCATAAGCGCAGTCGTTGCCACACAAATATGCAGTTTGTACGCTAGACAGTGTATGTACTCCGCAACTACGGTCTCTCTGGACATCATATAGAGCATAGATAGATTGTGCGTAAGCTCTTTGCACACCCTGGATGTCAAGTGTAGTTATAGCATCCCCACCGACCCTATCCCGGCCGCAGGCGCGCGGTTCGATAGTTTGCAGGTCAGGACGTTGCAAGCTACAAGTACCACCATGAATTGAGAATTGGCAATTCGAATAATGCATTATAGAGTCAAGGTCATACTCATTAAGCAGTGCTAGGTTACTATCAGTCTCAAAATTTGACACAGCTTCAGATTTTATATTGTGATATCGTACTAAGACGTAGTTGTCTCGATCGGGCCTAGATTGCTCATGCCGCATTCCTATCGCATGTCCGATTTCATGTCGAATTATTGAAGGGATATTCCAGTGATCAACATGAACTGTTAGATCTTGGACGCCTCCTATTCTCCCAACATATGAACAACTTACACTTCCCTTTGAGCATCCTTCGCCGCTATGATTTCTCACTAAGATATAATCATTTTGAGTTGTACGTCGAACGCATTGTAAAGGGGTTGATGCAGTCCAAGCATTACAAGATTGCTCGAACCTGCTAATCTGGTCTTGCGTTACTTCTGCACTGAAGTCATAAACCAAGACTCCGCTTGGCCAAAGGTTAGAAGTAAATCCAGACGATCTGAGGTCATCAATATTATAAATTATATCCCCAGAGTATAGTCTATTTCCGTCGCGGACTCCGCTTAGCTGTTGTATATCAGTTTCGGTTAGTGGTGAATTATTAGCGCCAGAGAATGCGGCAGACCTCGCAATTGTTGGCAGAGCAGGAAGGGTTAGTAAAGTAGCTAATAAAACTAAATGGAGGGTAGTTGGCGAGGCAAGCATCAGTTCGCCCTCGTTCAGAGATTACTTGTGTTGGTGGCATGGACATCTGAAGGGCATTCCATTAGAACGGTCACAATAAAGGTATTTTCTCTTTTTTCTACAAGCTCGCTTTGCTTATCTTTAAGGTGTTTGCACTCGGGACAATCATCTCCTATGATCAGTCCTTTTCCTAGTCCTACCCCAACCCCAGTGCCGGCTCCGCTTCCAATAGAGCGTGCAATGCATCCAAGTTTTTCATAACGCCCTATCTGCTCTTGAGCTAATAGAGTTGCTTCAGCATTGCTTTTGGATGATTCGCCTGAAATTATTATTGATTTGTTCGAGCATGCTGTCATCGAAAAAGCGGCTAGAACAAGACACATACTCATAATGATTTTATTAATCTCTTTCAATTTAGGGCTCCTTGGATATGAGCTGCACCTTAATTCTAAATGAGCTGCGACTTATATAGCCCAGAGTAGCTTGTGAATGGTTTTCTTCAAGAACCTCTAAAGAAATTCCGACCAAGAGATCAGTTATGGGAGAATTTTCAGCCACAGCAACGTTCAGAGCAGCCATTGCCGTGAGCGTAAGCCGAGATTGGGTCTTTCAAATGCTATCGAGACTCTGTTGACGTTATCTCATCTGAGGTAAAGAAAGTGTTGCCGCAACAGCGCCCTTAGCACTGAAGGTCTGAGCCTAAAAAAATTCACACGCACATCACCAAATTGAGGGTTGATACAACGCGTATCAGTGCTCAAACCCGCAAGACTGACTGCGAATCTGCCTTAGTGCCGCTTGTACATTTTTGCCAGACAATGGCTTTATCCCTCTACCTCGTAGTCACGGTGGGAGCGATCACCAAGCATGTCCCCAATTTGACACGATCGCCGTGTTGGAAGAAATTGATGATCCGCCTCTTATCTTCGACCTGAAATCCTGTGGCTGTATCTGCAGCCAAAATTTTCGACACGATCGATTGGATGTTTCCCAACCGGCCGCTGGCCCAGTCGATTACTGGGTGTCTGGTTTCCTAATAGGAGTGACAAATTGCTGACTCGGCCCGACAAAGACGCGCTACGTGCGATGCTCGAATCGCAAGTTCAAGAAAAGCTACAGCATGACCCTGACGCGGTTACGACTTATGCAGCACAGCCTGAACCCGAACGAAAGCCATACACCAGTAAGCCCACGGTTCAGGACAAGGCGTTTCACAGGGAGCTCGATCAGATGCGTGCGGATGCTGAAGCGGGAGTGATTCATAAGCCGTTATCCGATCCGACTGAAGATGGCAAACCCAGCCTTGCGCTCGATGATTACCCAGGCTTGAAAGAGGCAGGCTCTGCATCAAATCAGTGGTGATGGTTTGGCGCCTGTGCTGCGGTAATCGGCACCTGGCCGCCCTCCTCTTATGCAGCCTGTCGACGCATGGTCAGGATGGCTGCTCCGAAGCAGATGAACGTCGCCCCAACTACCTGGCTGACCCGCAGGGCAGCTAGCTCGGGACGGGTCAACACGCCCTTGGCCCAAGAGACCAGTGCGGCATACAGACTAAGAGACGTCACCGAGACCGATCACGCGAGCCTAATAGCTCCGCCCTGGATATCGTCACGCGCCGCTCGTAAGTCAATAGCGTCCTGGTTGAGTCGGTGAATGAGGTTGAGCAATCGTTGACGCAACACCTCGTCCTGGAGCTGCTCAGCAGCACGCATCACATCAAGTGCCGCTACCTCATTGTTGGTGGCGACGGAGTCGAGCAGTTTACGCATGCTTCTTGATGGCCGATTCATCTCCAACTCCCTGGATTTCAGTGACGCGAATGATATGGCCAGAATGTTGCGTCAGTATTTCAGCTGCACGAACTGGCTTGAATCACCAGCTTGGGCTGATTTGACGCTAGCTGGAGGGGTGCCCCATGAGGTGTCAATTACGCTTGTCGCGCCATTCCGTGATGTAGCTAAATCGCTACCATTAAGCCGGGCCTTGCCCGAATGAGCGATTACAACAATCAACATCAGGTGCTACGGCTGACTGAGGCGCGTGACGAAGCTCAAGCGAGCCCTTCCCTCTCCGGCCAACCGAAAAGGTCGAGTACACATGTCGTTTCTACTCCCAGTCCAAGTCCACAGAGGGAGGAAACGCGACGATGTCATTCTGCGTTCAACCGGGTCGTGAAATACCGTGATGACGCAGTTTGCGATAGAGCGTATTGCGGCTGATCCCTAGGCGAGCGGCAACATGGGCGATATGCCAGTGTTCCGCCTCAATCAATGTGAGCAGTGTCTGCCGCTCGGATACGCCCAGCGGATTTTCGGCCAGCGCAACTGTAGCTGGCACTGCCGGCAGTAACTCCGCCAAATCGTCCAGGGTGACACGCCCCTCCAATGCCAACGCTACCAGTGTGCGCAGGCACGTACGCAGCTGCCGGACATTGCCCGGCCAAGGCTGCGCCAGCAAGCGCTCTCTGACGCCCGCCTCCAGCCGAACTCGGGCCCCTGCTGCCTCCTCGCGCAGCAATAGGTCGAGCAAACGGCCCTTGTCTGAACGCTCACACAACGGCGGGAGCTGCACGGCGAACCCAGCAATGCGGTAAAACAAATCTTCGCGAAAACGCCCTTCGGCCACACAGGTGTGCAGATCCTGGTTGCTGGCACTGATAAGGCGAATATCGAGCGGACGTGCCGTCTCGCCGCCTAGCGGCATCACCTGGCGTTCCTCCAACACGCGTAGCAGGCGAGTCTGTAACGCCAGTGGCATATCGGCGATTTCATCGAGAAATAGAATGCCGCCATTGGCCTGCTCCAGCTTACCGATCATTCCGTCCTTGCGCGCACCAGTGAAGCTGCCGCCGCGATAGCCGAACAGCTCGCTCTCGATCAGCGTTTCTGGAATGGCCGCGCAATTGATCGCCACAAACGGCTTGCTGACTCTGGAGCTGGCGCGGTGCAGCGCCGCAGCAAAGGCTTCTTTGCCGGTACCGGTTTCGCCCTGTAAAAACACCGGCACGTCACGCTCCAACACACGCAATGCGCGAGCAAAGCCGCGTTGCAGGCGCGGGTCTTCCAGACACACGTGCACGTCGTTAAGCTGAGAGCGCCGAATATGCGGGGCTCCCCATTAAAGCGCCAGACTCGATACCCTTGACCGGAAATGTCCAGCTCCAAGCAAAGGCACTCGCGAACATATCCGCGACCCCACCCGACCTTATCGTCTCATCACCCTTCGAACGAGCAATTGCAACCGCATTCCATAACCCACAATGACCGAGCGCGCGCGACAAGCGGTGTTGTGAAACGACTCGGTTACAATAAACATCTCAAGGTTCTGGATATTCGGTGATCGCAACTCCTTTGCGCCCTAGCTGTTTCACTCCGTACATAGCTTGATCCGCTGCTTTGAGCAATGCGTCGAGGCTCTGTCCATGTAACGGGCAAATTGATACGCCGATACTGCATGAAAGCGAAAGCTCCCCAGCGCTTGTCACAACCGTACCCGCAATGGAGTCGAGCACCCTCGCCGCTCTGGTTTCAGCACTCTCTGGATTAGATAGATCCGTAATCAGAATCACGAACTCGTCACCTCCGTAGCGGGCGACGGTATCAGTCGAGCGAGTGGCCTTAAGCATGCGACCAGCGACCGCTTGAAGAACCTGATCACCGATCTCATGACCGTGCTGATCATTTATCTGTTTGAAATGATCCAGATCGATCAACAGCACCGCAAATGGTTCCGCGCGCTCTTTCCAATCGGAGAAGGCTTGCTGAAAACGATCAGCAAATAGATAGCGGTTTGGCAGATCGGTGAGCACGTCATGGGTCGCAAGATAGGCGGATCTTTCGTGCTCAACCTCAGCCCTTTCCATCGCCCTAAAGTGCCGAATCAGTACCCCTGGAATAAGGAAGAGAGCCGCTGCGAGAATCGCAAGGATGATCAGTGCTTGCGCAGTCAGAACGTCTCCAAAACGCAACTGACGCTCAAACAGCAATGTCATCGGTTGCGAGGTACTTCTGATTTCAACTCGATCAGTTAGGCGCGGCAGAAATAGACGGTCAAGAACGCCTGCATTGTGGGCGTCCGTAGAGAACACATTACTTTCAGACCCTACACCGGCTTTCATGACGGCGCTGATATGAACCAAGGGATCTATGTTCGCATCATTGACCGCATCCAACAGCGAGCCGGTCTTGATTAAAAGCAAAGACACCATGGTGCTGCCGAAAAAATTGGGCCGATTGCTCTCCCTTAAATTTTCGGGCCGACTCACGGACTGCATGAGAATGTAAGCGCTGCCTCCTTCGTACATAGAGAAGACAGGTGATACAACCGGCTTCGGATTATTGTGAGTGCGGGCCAACGCGTAGGACAGATGCCCAACGGTTTCCAACCTAACGCCATAGATAGAACTGGATTCGGGAAGCGGCGGGTACATAAACAACACAGGCCAGGTCTCACTGAGGTAGGCCTGATGCTGGGCAGGTTGCTGGGTGAGACTCGGGAAGTCTTTGAGCTCAAAGTCCGGACGCCAGGTGCGGCGCATCAGAGTCTCAAATGCAGCCTGCTCCACGATGGGAACCGCCCTCGCCGCCTCAAGCATGTAAATATGAGGGTATGCAGACAAAACGGCTGACGCATAACGAGCTGCGGCTTCCGTGTCGCTCTGATCGACCGCTTGGAGAAATGCAGAGAACCCCGACAATACCGCTTCATTGGTATCAAGCTGATTTCGCACGATGCTCGAGATGTTCTGCACGTAATCCGAGAAGCGTGTCTCCCTGCGTTGAGTTTCTGACTTAAGCAGTAATAGAGCCGAAAAACCAACCAAGCCGACAGCCAAGACAATGAATCCCAATAAAGACCTGCGCCGTTTAGTCAACATCATCCTGATATCCCTATGCGCAGTGTAATGCGTGGTGCTTCGGCCAACCTCATAGGGCTCAGCTCGCGCGGTTTTGGGGCGTTACCGCTGCTCCAATCTCGTATGAAGCGACCATCGCCAATTCTAGGGCATATCGCCATCATTCAGAAAGCAGGATCTCGACTCTGGAACTGCGACCCCTGACAACGCTCGGTAGAAATGAGGCAGAACAGTCATGGCATGCGCTACTGCGGACTGAGTTGCCAGGCCACACTACGTGAAGATGTTAGGTCGAGCCAGGCCAGGGCCCGAAGGAGCGATAGCCAATGAACCTGAAGGCCTCAAATCCGCCAGACCGTTGGTAAATCGCATACAAGCACTCCCCTCCCCAGTCCACCGATAAGATCGAAAATAGCTCTCGCTTCCACTCTCGTCCTCAACATATCCAGTGGGCGCTTTGAACCGAGCCCTCGAGCCGGCGAGTTCATCCATTCCGTTGCAGCGGTGACGTCATCCTCGAACATGGTTAAGGCGTTCTCAAAGACAGCAATCAATGCGACCAAACGGTCGCTTTCAACGGTGCTGAAGCGGCCCGCCTTTGCCCTACGTGCTAGTGATACAGGTGATACGCCAATGGCCTGAGAAATGACATTCCGCCCCACCTGCAGGCTGCTCTCTATGTGATTGAGATACTCGTAAGGAAGACCTCGGTGTATGAGGTCATGAAGGGTTGTGCCGCGCGAGGGCAGCCCTAAGGTTGACCAAATGTTTCCAAGAGCTGGTGGGCTTGGTAGTTACTCTTTGATCGATGACAGCATCTGTGCCTTCCTCAGAAAACCTAAAGCTTAGCCGGGCCCTGCTGGCCCGACGCATCGACTATAGGAAAAATGGCTAAACACGGTACCTACTGCTAACCGTGCTTCATGCGATGAGAAGCATGGTGCACCGTCATAAATTGTCTCAGCTTAAGCCCGTCCCGTTCTTGAAGTCGTCTCCTTTTGCCGGTACTTGTAGGTCACCAATGTCATGCACGGAAATCATTCATGCAAGCAAGATTTAGGGTGATTGAAACAACCAAGCTGGACGATGGCACAAAGCGATACAGGGTGGTTGATCTTGTAGAGGGAGGTTCAGCTAGCAAGCATGGCGTATTCAAAGTCAGACTGGAGGCAGACGCTGTTTGTTCGCTCCTGAATACTGAGCATCCGCGTCAAAGTGGTGTAAGTCGTGCTTCCGCTGGCTCCTGATCCACTCGTTTCGGAAACCGGGCGCCTGATGACAATGCGGAAGTGAATTCCTATAGCGCAGTCACGGACTCCCGTTCCGAAAGGACGCTTTGAAGCCGCTCAAGGTTAATCCGCTTACACTCTACCTCAGCCTCTTCTCGGGTCTGATAGGTAATCTTCAGCCGAAGCTTCTCCTCATTGCCATAGAGGTTGAAGCCTATAGGTGCAGTCTGACAGTAGAAGCGCGATCCGTTTCGCATGGAACCCGTTTACGTTCGAATTGCAGGGACAACAACAAATCTCGATATCAACTTAACGCCCTCTAAAAGCCCCCTTCACCATTAGCGGCCATAAGCCGCCATCGCAAGCGACCGTTGTCAGTTTCCGATGAGGAACACGACCGGACATGAGTCGATCGGAAGCTTCGTAAAAAAGGCACGGGATCTACCTTGTGGGCGACACTGCTCTCTCCCTCCGTATTCGCTGGCTAATATCCGAAAGATCAAAATGGTACATATGATTATTCATTTCATATTTAATTTTTTTCAAAGGGCAAATCTTAGGGGGTGAGAGCTCTGTGCTCGCCTATACTAATAATATTAAATCATGCTGGTGAGCTCGGCTAACAAGGCATTGATAAATATAGATATTTAAAATTTGTTTGCCTTGGAGGTCGCGGGTTAAGAAATATTTCGTCGTGATGGTTTGGTGTCGTTAAGAGGTTTTGATATGAACGTCTTGTTGAAAGAACTTCAGGCATATCATCATGAGGTGGCTATAAAAATCACTCAGCTCAAAGAGTTGCTGAGGAAGATGAGTCATGAATCCGATGGTGCTGATGACTGCAAGCTGTTGTTCAAGATGCTGGAAGCCATGCATGGTGATCCAGAACGACACCACCATGAAAATGAAGAACTTATTCGGCTGGCTTTGCTAGGGACTGAGGCACCGATCCACCAACGGGTCAAGGATATCGAGCGAGATCATCAAGCATTTGGGCGCATTGCTGGACAGCTGAAGATGTTGGAGGACACAACTCAGGAAACGAGAGTAATTGCTGACACTATCGATGACTTTATAAAAAAATATTTCGATCATATGGACTCGGAGGAAAATATTTTCTTTCCGTTGGCAGATAAGTGGCTGTCAGACGAGCAGTGGCAGGAAATAAAGCGTCAGTGGCATTAATTGGGTCTTACCGTAGACCTTAAAAATTTAGCTACTACTCAACCGCTAAAAATGAGATGTCACTCACTGGGGCTCTGAAAATGATCGACGCAGAACTGCTGAAACTGGTGGTTGAAGCATCCAACGATGGCATCGTGGTAGCAGAGCAGGAAGGCGACGAAAACATCCTGATCTATGCTAACCCCGCCTTCCAGCGCCTGACGGGGTACAGCGTTGACGACATCCTGTACCAGGATTGCCGCTTCCTGCAGGGTGATGACCGTAACCAAGCTGGTTTGACAGTCATCCGCGAGGCGTTAAGGAATCATCTCCCCTGTCGCCAAGTCATTCGCAACTATCGAAAGGACGGCAGCGCCTTCTGGAACGAACTGTCGATCACCCCAGTGTTCAACGACACCGATCAACTCACCTACTTCATCGGTATCCAGAAGGACGTCAGCGTTGAAGTTGAGGCCAAGGAACGAGTGCGTGAACTGGAAGCTGAACTCGCACTGTTGAAGAAGCAACTCGGATAGTAGGAACGCAAAGATTAACTCCGTACGGACTTGATAAGTTAACGCTCCAGCAATGTCCGGTCTAATAAAGTCCCCTGTTCAAACACCAAATATTGGTTGTCGTTTAGCAAGGTTCTAACTCCAAGTCCAAGTCACCGGCCGCCAGGATTTCTTCTCTGCAAAAATCGCCTAAATTGCTGCAGAGCTTCGATTCGATTGGAGATAAAAGGTGGTCATCCTTACGACCGCGCCGTGTTGAACACTAACATCGGTCTGCTGAGAAATCTCATATGCCGTTTCAGCTACCTTACTGACTTGGAGCTCACACGCAACCTGATCCGTGACTACCGTCGCAAACCTAACCACCTTTCAGAGCATGCATACGGTGTCCTAAACCGAGTTGTGCGTCGGGTCAATCGTGCCCGCATGCTACTTGCGTCTTCTTCAGTATCGGGAACAGGTGGCACATCTCCTCAATATCTTCATTAATGTCTTTGCGACATATCTCTTGTTAACCCAGGTGATGCCATACATTAGCAGTCATCAATATCAACTACACAATTCCTACCCTTGGATTTTGCATGATAGAGAGCACTATCTGCGGAGATTAACAGCTCCTTGAGAGTGGATCGCGATTGACTCATCGAGGCACACCCAATACTGACTGTGATTTTGATTTCCTCACCACCAGCATCGACACTAGATGCTTCAATGCTGCTCCTTAGTCGCTCCGCAATAACTGAAGCCTCGAGGCTATTACTCTTAGGTAACATAACAACAAATTCTTCGCCTCCAAACCTAGCTATAGTATCTCCGGGGCGAAGAACCCCCTCGGCAATTTTGGCTATCGACTTAAGAACTTCATCGCCAATGGGATGCCCCCAGCTATCATTAACATGCTTGAAGTGATCGGCGTCTAGCATGATTATAGATATTGAGTGCTCGTATCGACCTGCCCGCGCAAACTCTTTCTCGGCCAAGTTGAAAAAGTGGGCACGATTAATTGCGCCTGTGAGGTGGTCTTTAGTGAGCAAGTTGGCCAGATTGTCACTCGACACCTTTCGCTCGGTGATATCTCGAAACACCACCGTATAGCCAGAAAACTTGTCATCTTCGTCACGCAGAACGGCGATCATTGTTTGAGCAAAAAAATTGTGTCCTGATTTGTGCTGGCAGCTATAGTCTCGAGAGTGCCAACCTTCTTCACGTGCGAACGTGAGTTGCTCCTTCAAAACATCCACTTCCAAAGCGGACAAGCTATAGAAGCGGCCCAACGTCTCACCAATAGCCTCGGACTCCGTGTAACCTGTTAAACGCTCTGCCGAAGGGCTCCAGCTATTAATTACTCCCTGTTCAGTCAAGCCGAGGACTGCGAAATCGTTAACAATCGTATAGATGGCATCCAGCCATGAGTCTGTCTGCCTTAGCCTCCTTTCAGTTGCAACTTGGCAAGAAATATCAGTTAGAACTGTTATTAGAACCTCGTCATTGACCTTTACAATTGTACATGCGAGAACAATACCTCCGTCAGCTGCTGACGACACGTGGATTCTATGATTTACACATATTGATCCGCATGGTTCTCTAAAACTTGTCACTAAGTTACGTAGCTCAGGCGCAACGGAAGCAAGTGTTTCAAACAGATTTTCAAGACCAATAGACTTAACCAATGGCATCAATAATTGTGTTGCCATGGGATTAAGCATATCAATTTTTCCGCCGGGGTCGGTTCTTACCAGCCCTACTGGCGATAGATACATGAATGAAATTAATGCTTCGTACTCTGACTCGATTGAGTCATTGGTCAGCTCTATGCTACTCATTTTCACGCCCACTCAACCAGTAGGAAGCGGGTGTTATTATCAATCTTTTTAAGCAGTCTTAATCTTACTGGGACGGGCCTCATTCTAAGTGCTAGAACGTAAGAAATAATCACGTCCAACTCAGGTTCATTCTCAAATCTTTGAGCGACCATTGCGTTATTCAAGCAGGGAGCAATCTCCAAAAATAGATTCTTACCTAAAACACGCGCCTGTCGCAAGGCCGCACTTGTAGCTTCAAAAGTATTGTAAATCACCACTTCTGACGCGTCGCTAAAGCCAATTACCCCGAAGTTCAGAGTATCCAGTTGATCGAGTGCGCCCAACAATGCTTGAATCGATGCTTCTTCGAACGTAAGATTCATTTCCCTACTCACTCGCAAAGTACAATATTAATTTTTAAACGCCCCAGTCGGACTGTATTCACCCTGCCATATAGCAATAAACCCCTCTCCCCTTTTAGCATTAAACTATGAAGAACGGATGGCTATCTTCCAATTTAACCTTACCCTCTACTCCAATGTCTCGCATGTCAAGCGCTTACCTTCGGAACGTTGCAGAAAGAGCCTAGTATCAAATCAAGCATATCTACTCATTTTTTATTATGCCGTCCACTAATTGTATTTTTAGTACCCCCTTAACCTGTCATCCTGGAAGCTATCGATCCCTTTGGAGTTTTTTGTATTGATACTCAGATACAAAGAGCTTTATCTTTAGCGCCTTGGCCACGGCGCATTTGAGGCAATCTATGCTTTATGCCAAGACTTGGCAGTGACCAGAGCCATTGCTTCAAATGCAGGCTTGGCGAACCAATACCCCTGCATCAGATAAACCCCGCAGTCGGTAAGAAAATCCCGTTCCTCAGCATGTTCGATTCCTTCTGCAATGATTTCAATACCCATTTCCGCACATATTATGACAACACCACGGACGATAGCCTGACGGGAGCGATCACGATGGATATTACGCACTAAAGCTATATCGAGTTTTATAAGATCAGGTTGAAAATCTGCCAACAGGGTCAGTCCCGAATAACCAGATCCAAAGTCATCAATTGCTATTTTCAAACCGAACTCCCGATATACACGTAGAATGTTGGTCAGATGGTGATTATTTTCAATGTATTCGCTTTCGACTGTCTCGAAAATCAGCCGATCGAGCGGGAAGTCGTGAGTACGTGCGGCTTCCAACGTGCTTCTAATGCACAATTCTGCACGGTAAACCGCGTTGGGTAGAAAATTAATTGATAGGTGTTGAGTCATTCCAAGTTGCGAAGCAGTGGAAATAGCACGCATGCGGCAAAGCTGATCGAATCGATAACGGTTTTGATCGTTTACTTTCTCCAGCACTGACAACGCCCCCTCTCCATTAATGCCTCTCACCAACGCCTCATGTGCGAAAATTGTTTGATCGCGAACGTCCACTATTGGTTGAAAAGCGAAAGTAAAATCTAAATCCAGCTCAAGAGTGCTTTTGCAACCTTGGCAACCATTGGACGAAGTCAATGAGTTCGGGAAAATTGTCACGTCGCACTCCAAAAAATTAATACTATTTTTATGGTGGCTATTCCAATTAATGCCTGAGCATCGCAATAGACATTAAATAAACTTAGGAAGGACTTATAATGACTCGGCTGGGCCGTTTTGATTGTAGCAGTTTATTCTTGTATTGCTTCTTTCTGGCTGATAAATGCTCGTTTTTAGCCTTCGAAATACCACGACGAGGTCAAAAACGGTTATGGCTTAGACACTTAACCTTATTTTATACCGCCGGACTTTTTGACACAGGGAACTGTCAGTCGCTGATTGCAAGGCGCTATGCGGCGAAAATAGAGATCAAAATAATCAGAAGGAGAGCGTCAGATAAGTGGGCTTGGGGTAACGTGCTGAGTGAGTCGCTCCCAGCTACTTAGACTCTTCAGCGGATAGCTATGAGGCGGTAGCCACTTGACGCTGAAGTAGGAGTGATTCACAAGCCGAAGCTCGAACCTGAGGATAGAGACGTGCTCAGACTTGCGCTCGATGATTATCCGAATTTACAAAACGCACCTCCGAGGGCGTACAAACTCATGAGGTGAGCACGCACGATTAGGCTAGCAACCTGCTTACTTAACGCATGAAAATTTTAACAGTCTTCAGGCCAATCCCATCGAATTCTTACAATCGCTCTTCGATCTCAAGGTGATCGCCACTCACCTCAAAGATATTCCCCTCCCGCCCCGAATACTCATCGCTGATCTTTCGGGCTAAAGCGTTCAATCGAGTTGAGGCTCGTTGGCACGAGACATTACGTTGCATGCATAAATGGAAGTCGAATCAGCTCATCCTTATTGCAGAGAAATTTGCTGAGCGCTCATATCTTCACTGCCTAGTCTTTACCGTGACAAACATCTTAATCCGGTCGTGAATCTCCTGAAGCGCATGGCGAAAAGGTTCATGTCGCTCACTGGTCGTCGGGTCTTCAAAACTCCACACGATGACCTCGCCGGAGGTCGGCATCCGTGCTGCCTCCTCGGAAGACTTGTCACACAGTGTGATCACGTAATGGAACTCCTGCCCCTCAAATTCACCTATTGATTTGCTGCGCAGGTCATTGGTCTCTATGCCTATGTGCTCGAGAGACTCCAAGGTTCTAGGGTCAACTTCACCAGGCTCAAGGCCAGCACTAAAAGCTTCGAAGTTTGAGGAGTCAGTGTGGCGAAGCAGCGCTTCTGCCCACACGGAACGGACATCATTCTTGGCGCAGACAAACAGCACCCGCATTTTGCCAGTCATTCCTTTCTCCTCCGCTCGAACAGTGATCTGAGAAAACGACAATCTCAGTTAAGCAGCGTTTGTGATCACCCGGCTTCAAGTCGATGGAATGTACTATTTCCAAATCTTTCAATGCCCGCGTCATCGGTGGGCATTGCGGTGGCGGTAGACAGGTCAGATTGAGCAGCGCTGATTCAGTTTGCTTCCTCCAACACATTCAAGAGCTCAACGAACTGGCCTGTCAGCTTGTGATGCCTGTCGAGATGAATCAAGGGTAGGCACCGCTCATGGGATTCACGCATCTTAACCGAGTTGCCGAGATACACCGGGAGAATCGGCAACCCTTCCTTAATGAGCTCTTACAACAGATTGCGGTGGAAGCCCATCACCCAAAGCCTATTTCGACGCTTCAAAATAATTTGAACCGCTTTTAGACGCGCTCGCCTAATGATCAGCTTGTGGATCATCCCACAGGCAATTTTGCCAATAGCGGCATACTCCGAGAGGTGGGCAACGTGGCTAAAGACGAGAAGAAAAGCAAAGGTGAAGCTTCCAAAGCCAGCAAGGAATTAAAAGACAAAAAGTCATCACCGGCAAAGAAATCAGCTGCTGCCTCGGCTCTTTCGAAATCTTCCGAAAAGAAAGACAAGAAAAAAGATGCCGAACCGAAGAAATCTGCAAAAAAAGCTGATAGCAAGCCAGAAAAGGCTAAGAAATCAGAGAAGGCAGAAAAGCCGGAGAAAAAGAAAAAGTGACATCTGCTATCCGCTAGGGTTTTACGCCCTAGCTTCCGGTGGGCGTGGCTTGAACATGCCGTTGGCGATCATCGGTGCGGGCTCTTCATCCCTGTGCTGCTGGTACAGGAATTCGCGTATCGCTTCGGAGGTGCGCCTGGCGCTCGTCAGTGGCACATATCGATGACGTACCGCATGGATGTTCAATTTTTCTAGCGGTGCCCCCTGAGACGCCAGATGCTGCCGCGAATGATCCAAAAAATTCAGACGTATCGACATCAGGAGGAAAAAACTTCTGTGCGTTGTTGCGCTGGCTCTCTGTGTCTGAGCGGTTGCTGCCAAGCTAGTTGTGCCTGGACTTCAGCTGCTGCATCCAAGACTCTCTTCGCCCAAGTATCATCATCCGGACGTACTACAACGACCCGAAAACCGTGATCATAGCCCTCAATCTGCACGCCCTCGGAATCGTCGACATGCAAGTCGATATCAAATGCTGGCGGGAATTTCGAGGGGGAGTTCGAAAGCCCATGTGCCGTCAGGGCACGGTTATGCCGAACACTGTTGACCACACCGTCAACGTGGATACCATGCAGTAATAACCAGCGCCTGATGTACGAAGGTGTCCGACCGGACGACGTGTAGACCCAGACACTGCATCCCTGTCTGCGTAACTCTCGGGTCAGGTCGCGTGTTCCCATACGCAACGGCTCTCCCAGCCAACGATGAACAAAAGCCGGCAGCCTGCTGTGCTCGACAGCGCTGTGATGGGCCTGACAGGCTAACGTGTCATCTATATCGAACGAAATGCGTAGACGCTGACGCCTGAACAGGTGCATGGGCATAGCACACTGGATTGCCTGCCACACGCGATTGCTGGAAGTTCGGCATTTTTTAAGCGTCGGATACCAGCGCATCAATGGCCTCCCTGATAAACGGACAGCGGTGTTTCGCTCAGGAAAAACTCCATCAGATCCGGGGACTGCTCTTCCAGGAAGGCCGCATATTTTTTCTTGATCTTGGGCAATTCGTACAACGCCTTCACCCCGTGCTTGGCAGAGTTGCGTATGACCGAAGACGGGTTGAAGTAGCCCTCGGCGTTTTCCAGCGACAGCACAAACGGCGGCAAACCTGCGCGCATGAGCAAATAGCTGACAATGAGCGACCCGCTGCGGTTATTACCTTCAATGAACAATTGCGGCTTGCTGAGAATGCGAACATAGACACCGGCGGCACGCTTCCAGACAGATTCGCTGCGATACGCGCAATACCAATTGAACAAGTCCTTGATGCCGCCCTCAACGTTGTTGAAGAAGTGTTCCTCGGTAGCCGCAAGGTGTTGAGCGAATTCCAGTCGGCGCGCCGGATCTCGGCCACAGAGAACCGTGGCATTGATCTCCAGCATCAGGTTCAGGTGCTGAAGATCAAACAGGTCGACGCCACGTGCAACGTAGTCGTCAATCAGTGCATAGCCATCAAGTACATTGCACAGCACTTCGTCAGTCAAGGGATCACGCGGCTCGGTAAAATGCCTGCTGAGTTCAGCGAAGCGACCCTGCACTTCACGTAGCGCACGCTCAATCGCTGGCAAATCAAGACGACGCTTTGCAGGCATGGGCAATCTCGAAGAAATCATGTGTGAGAAAGTAAAACGACCGGATGAACGCCAAGGCGACTTGGCCATTGGCGGCATGCGGCATTGGTTGAACGTCGGTTAGCTAAACTTGCCGCTTATGTAGTCGCTCGTCAGTTGTTCGCGCGGACTGTCGAAAATCTGGGCAGTCGGGCCCATCTCAACCAGATAGCCTGTACGCGTTCCCTGCGAAATATCAACCGAGAAAAAAGCTGTCGTGTCAGCAACACGGATCGCCTGCTGCATATTGTGAGTTACCAGAGCAATGGTGTAATCCTTCTTCAACTCGACCATCAGTTCTTCGACCCGGCGGGTGGCAATCGGGTCGAGTGCCGAGCAGGGCTCATCCAGCAACAGCACTTCAGGTTCGGTCGCGATAGCGCGGGCGATACAAAGCCGTTGCTGCTGGCCTCCCGAAAGGGACAGACCGCTGACCTTGAGCTTGTCCTTGACCTCATCCCAAAGCGCCGCGCCCTGCAGGGCGTGCTTTACGCGATCACCCAGATCACCCTGGTAACGATTGAGGCGCAAGCCAAAAGCAACATTATCGAAAATGCTCATCGAGAACGGGTTCGGTTGTTGAAATACCATCCCGATGTAGCGGCGCACCACCACTGGATCAACGCCCTTGCCATAGACGTCTTGCCCGAGGAACTGCACATGGCCCTCGAAACGAAAGCCTTTTACCAGATCATTCATCCGATTGAGGCTGCGCAGGACAGTGCTCTTGCCGCAGCCGGAGGGGCCGATGAATCCGGTAATCTTGTTTTTTTCGATCGGTACATGGCTGTCGCGCACGGCCATGAAGTTGCCATAAAAAATCTTGTCCAGCTTGCAGTCCATGACCAATGGTGCCTGGATTTCAAACGGGGCAGTTTTTTGCACGGATAATACATTCACAGTTCAGATGCTCCCATTCTCAAAACTTTGGCTTGCCGAAAATACGGCTGACAACATTCACGACCAGCACGATCATCACCAGCACCAGCGAGGCCGCCCATGCGAGCTCAAGCTGATTGTCGAACGGCATACCAGAGAAGTTGTAAATCAGCACGGCAAGCGATGCGGTCGGATTCATCACCGCCAGACTGCCGTCGTGGTAGATCCAGTAGTTGCTGAACAGCGCAGTAAACAACAACGGCGCCGTCTCGCCCGCTGCGCGAGCCACGGCCAGCATGACGCCGGTGAGGATCGCCGGCAGGCCCGTTGGCAATACGATTTTCCAGATCACCTGCGAGCGGGTGCAGCCCATGCCATAGGCGGCATCCTTCATGATTTTTGGCACCATCCGCATCGACTCTTCAGCGGTCAGCACAACGATGGGCAGCATCAGTACCGCCAGTGCCACGCCACCTGCAGGTGCCGAGTAGGTACCGGTGGTCATCACCACCAGCGCGTAGGCAAAAACCCCGGCCAAAATCGAAGGCAGCCCCGTGAGCATCTTGGCGGCAAAGCGCGCGGCGTTAGCCAGCTTGCTGTCCGGGCCCAGCTCCGCCAGAAAGATCGCCGCCATGATGCCAACGGGAACCGCGATGGCGGCTGCGATACCGACCATGACAAAGGTGCCGGCCATCGCGTTGCCGAAGCCGCCGCCCGTCTCGAATCCGGTCGGCGGTAGTTCGGTGAATACCTCTAGACTAAGGCGAGCACCGCCTCGCGTGATGAGCATATAGAGCACGGAAATCAGCGGCACACTGGCCAGCAGAGCACCGCCCCAGACCAGCGTGGTCAACACCAGGCTGCGCAAGGCGCGGCCTTCAAACTTGCGCTGCAGACTTGGCAAAGCGGCTGTAGGAGAAGTAAGGTCTCTCATCATTTAGTACCACGCTGGGCATAGACCATTATCATGGATCCGATGACGTTCACTATGAGAGTGATCAACATCAGCACCAGTGCGGCATACATCAAAACCTCAATCTCGGTCGGCCCCGCTTCGGGAAAGTTCAGCGCCAACAACGCCGCCAGCGTATTGGCTGGTGCAAACAGAGAGAGAGAAATATTGTTTGAGTTTCCTACCAACATAGCCAGGGCCATCGTTTCACCCAGGGCCCGGCCCAGACCCAACACCAGCGAGCCAAAAATGCCTGTAGCAGCGGAGGGCACCATTACTTTGAGAATCGCTTCCCAATGGGTGGTACCCATCCCGTAGGCCGCCTGCTTGGTTTTCATCGGAACGCCGGTGAGGGCATCCTGTGAAACGGCAGCAATAGTCGGCAGGATCATGATGGCAAGTACTAATGCTGCAGGTAACAGTCCCGGCCCGCTCAAGGTCGTACCGAAAAAGGGTATCCAGCCAAGTTCGCTGTTTAACCAATCCGTGAGGGGGCGAATGGCCGGGATTACCACGTAGATTCCCCACAGACCATAAACGACGCTGGGAATGGCCGCGAGCAATTCGACAATGGTGCGAAAAATGGCCGCGAGTTGCGCAGGCAGGAAATCCTGGGTCAGGAAAATCGCCATGCTGACGCCGAAAAAACCTGCGATCGCTAACGCTATAAAGGCGCTGTAGAGCGTGCCCCAAATGGCCGGCAGAATGCCGTACTTGCCCTGATTCACATCCCAGACGGTACCTAAAAGGACGTCCAGACCGTGTTTCTCCATGCCTGGTAGTGCCTTGCGCCCTACCTCAAATACCAAGGCGAATACCAGCGCCAGAACGAGAACTACACCTATGCGCGCAAGCGCGCGGAAGGTGCGATCCACCAGAAAATCTTTCGCAGATGGGGGGCGGCAGGCAGAATCCGGATTAACCGGTACGACAAATGGCTTGTTCATGGGCTATTCCGGAGCGTAGGGGAAATCTCTTCGGCGAGGCTACAAGCACACGCCGAAAGAGGCCTCGCAAGCGTCACTGAATGTTGGCGGAAGCCTTGCGAACTTGATCGATAACCGATTGCGGCAGGGGAATGTAACCCATCGAATCGGCAATTTTCTGACCCTCTGTCAGACTGTATTCGACCATCTCACGCATGGCTTTGGCCTTGGCCGGGTTCTCGTTTTGCTTGCGGAAGATCATCCAGGTATAGGAAGTGATCGGGTACGACTTGGCACCGTCCGGATCAGGCAGCCAAGCCACCAGGCTCTCTGGCATCTTCACAGCAGCGAGAGCCTCGGCACCGCTCTCTGCGTTTGGCACAACGTACTGACCGGCCTTGTTTTGTAACTGGGCAAAGTCGACCTTGGCCAGTTTGGCGAAGCCGTATTCGATGTACCCAATGGCGCCCGGGGTCTGGCGTACGGTGGCCGTCACACCATCGTTCTTGGGCGATTTGATGAATTTGTCGCTGGCCGGCCAGTTGACGGTGTTGCCTTCACCTAACGCCTTATTGAACTCTGTATTAATTGCTGCCATGTGTTTGGTGAACACTGCGGTAGTACCGCTGGAGTCTGCACGCACGACAACGGTGATTGGCATATCCGGCAGTTTCAGCTCGGGATTGGCCGCGAGGAGCTGCGGATCATTCCATCGAGTGATCTTGCCGAGGAAGATGTTGGAATAAACATCGCGTGGCAATTTGAGCCCTTTGGGACTACCCGGCAGGTTATACGCCAGCACGATTTCACCAGCAGTCATCGGCAGCAATTGCGCGCCCTCGGCCACCTTGGCGATGTCCTCGTCTTTCATCGCCGAGTCACTGGCCGCGAAATCAACGGTTTTGTTCAAAAAGTCCTGTACACCCGCACCGCTGCCCTTGGATTGGTAATCCACAGTGACGCCAGCGCTTTTCTTGCTGAAATCCTTGAACCAGGTGAGATAAATCGGAGCCGGAAAACTGGCGCCGGAACCTGTCAGGCGAACGCTTTCCGCAGCAAAGGACACTGAGGTGGCACAAAGAGAAACCGTAATGGCAAGTGCAGCAGACTTCATGAAACTTTTCATCGAAGGAACTCCTTGTGATATCGGGCACCCAAACTCTGCAACAATTTTGTGACGCTTTTATGAAAATCGAATGGCATAAAAATGTCGCTGACATCACTTGTCTATCTAGGCAGCTATCACATGGCGCTGGTGGCCACACTCCTTATCTGGTTGCCCCAAATCACAAGTTGATGTAATTAATTCGTAACAAGTTACGACTAACACTTTGCCAGGCCCTTCCCGACACGAGTTCGTCCCATGCCCTCAATCGAAGACACCCTGATACAGCGCATCCACCGCGAGCTGCTCGATCACAGTGACGAAGAGCTGGAACTGGAATTATCCGAAGACGGGCATGACCTGAATGCGCTATTCGATGAACACGCCGAGGACGGAAGTGAGAAGGAAGCCCGACGACTCTACTTCAGCGAACTGTTCCGCCTGCAAGGCGAACTGGTGAAGCTGCAAAGCTGGGTGGTCAAGACTGGTCACAAAGTAGTGATTCTGTTCGAAGGACGTGATGCAGCCGGCAAAGGTGGTGTTATCAAGCGCATTACACAACGACTCAATCCTCGGGTCTGTCGTGTCGCCGCTCTGCCTGCACCCAATGACCGCGAACGTACCCAATGGTACTTCCAGCGCTACGTCTCGCACCTGCCGGCAGCTGGTGAAATAGTGCTCTTCGACCGTAGTTGGTACAACCGCGCCGGGGTCGAAAAGGTCATGGGGTTCTGCAATGACGATCAGTACGAAGAGTTTTTCCGCACGGTGCCAGAGTTTGAGCGGATGCTCGCTCGCTCCGGCATTCAGTTGATTAAATACTGGTTTTCCATTTCCGACCAGGAACAGCACCTGCGATTTCTCAGCCGCATCCATGACCCGCTTAAGCAGTGGAAACTCAGCCCCATGGATCTGGAATCCCGTCGGCGCTGGGAGGCCTACACCAAGGCCAAGGAAATCATGCTCGAACGCACCCACATCGCCGAAGCACCATGGTGGGTGGTGCAAGCCGACGACAAGAAAAAAGCCCGCCTCAACTGCATCCATCATCTGCTCGGGCAGATGCCCTACGAAGAAGTGGAGCTACCTATGATTGAACTGCCTCAGCGCGTGCGGCAGGAGGACTACTCCCGCAACCCGACGCCATCGGAACTCATCGTGCCTCAGGTCTACTAAGTCAGGTCGAACAGGGGCGCCCTGCAAAGAGCGCCCCGCCTTCGCAAGCCGAGCATGAGTATCCTTGGTGGTATTACAGCGCTGGGCAAGGGGCTGCTGCTCACCGCTTCTACATAGGAGCAGACAATAAACAGCTACACCAGAAAACTCATCGCATTCGAAGGCCAAAATTCGGGTCGTTGAATCGCGACAGGGAGACTGCTTGCCGACTCCGAAAGAATCCCAGGACGCACGCGCTCGCTTCTTGAGCAACAACCCGACCTTCAAGAAACGCATCCGCATGCTGAGTACCAATGAACAGCAGGAGCTGATTGAGCAGGCATACGAGAATGAAGCCGATAGACTGGGTGTAGGCTCTTGGGAGTTGACACTGCAATTGATTGCGACCTCCGAAGAACAGGCGCACCAACGTATTCTTGCCGCGCACAAGGAGATAGCCGAAATGGTCAACGTGTCATGGGCTGATTACTGTCGGTTGCACAACATAACGGGATAGCTTTGATGATTCTGCACGTCCTCTCTGACGCTGCTAGTCTTTCAGTTCATTCTGAGGAAATGTCGCCATGTCATCCCCTCCCCAACTACCGGACATACTCGAAACCCTCCACGAAAACCAACTCGCGCTGGCCGATGCCATTGAGTCGATAGCAATGTGGATAGATCAAAGGGGATCTACTGGCGTTTCCAGCAACGCCCTTGGCGCTATCGCCACGCTCGACTTGAATGCCGAATCCGTCAGAAAGGGCATTGAGGCACTGAGAAAAGCCATCAGATGAATCCTACCAGCCAATTCTCTGGATCACTTGAGAGTCGAAAATTAGGCGTCGAAAGGGTACGAGCTCTTTTGTTTAGGCTCGTCATTGACCCGAGCTACCTCATGAAAGGATTCTCGTGATGCTGATCAGAATCGAAGAAGCGAACACGCCCGAAGGTTGGCTTGTGTGGATGGATGCATGGTGCGTCAAATTTCGCAGCTATGCCGAAGCTGAAGCGTTCGTAAAAACGCTGGAAGTTCGTGTAAATGCAGCCCACCCTTTGCCTATCAGCATAAACAGACCTGTGGTTGAGCTGTCTTAAGGTACAGGCATCGATGGACAAAGAACCATCATCGATTTGTAACTTTCGGCCCGCAATACTCAGACCATTCAAAACGCGCTCATTCTTTTGCTGCCACTTTAGGCAGCTTCTTTTTGCCCGAAGATTTTGGCAGCCGTGTTGCCAAGTCTTTCAACTGGATCTCAGCTTTTTCAAGTGCGGTAGCTGCGCAGCTCTGCCAAACCTTTTCCAGCGGGCGCAGGTCAGATTCGATCAGCACCTTTTGACACCATTGATAATGATCATGCCAGGAGCCTAAAGCCGATTGCAGTGCTTTTAGAGAACTCGCAGCTTTACGCGAAAGCGGTGAAAGGCTAGGAAACGCTTCCGTGAGGTAGCGCGTGCGCTTGACCAGGATTCTCAACTCGTGTCGATCAAATCCAGCGTCATCCACAGCAGCATGCAGCCGGTCGATCTGCTTTTTTAGCGCTTTTTCAATTTGAGGCTGGACGTGCTTTAAACCGCCGTTGACTTCAACTGAACGAAAAACAGTAGGCCACTCGTCCAACTGAATGAACAAGTTGTTGAGGTGTGGGCTTTTTAGAATCTTGGAGTAGTTAGATGCCAAGCGCGCTTTTCTGAGCTGAACTTGGGCAAGAAAGCCCCTGCTCTCCAGTTCTTGAATCATCACCTCCAGATCGCGAGTGGGTGTGGTTATCCTTCCCACCTCAGCTGCCGCGATGTTCAGCGCCACCACCTCGCTCATGGTGCGCATCGGTCGCAGTAAGCTCCTGATGCGCCTCACAGCTATCCTGAGGTCATGCAAAGCCTCGCTATCAGTCCTCGCCTCTAACCGAGCACGGGAGTGATACAGGGCAACCTGAAGAGCCAGTATCTCAGCAACGAACTTGTCTACAAAGGACATGCGGTCATCTCTTTGAAACGCTATGGACACGAGATTAGCAGAAGCGTAGATCGCCAAATATTGATCCAGCTTAAGAACTGCTACGCGCCATCGGCAATCGCTTGAAAGAATAAACGCATCAAGAGCGATAACTACGAGCACGCCAAAGGAAAAAGGCCGCAGAGGCGGCCTTGTTCTTGTTTACATCTCCACCTGAGTCCCCAGTTCAATCACCCTGTTTAGCGGCAATCTGAAATATTTCAGGTTGCTGTTGGCATTCTTCAGCAGGAACGCGAACAGACTTTCTCGCCAGCGCGCCATACCAATGCGCTTGGTAGGGATCACCGTCTCCCGACTGAGGAAATAGGTCGTGCGCATCAGGCTGAAATCCAGCTCATTCAAGTGGCAAAGACTCAAGGCCGTCGGTACATCTGGCTCCTCCATGAAACCGAAGTGCAGACTGACTCGGAAGAAACCTTCACCATAAGCTTCAACCTCAAACCGTCGAGCAGCAGGCACCCGAGGACTGTCTTCGGACACCACGGTTAGAAGTACCACCTGCTCGTGCAAAACCTGGTTGTGTAGCAGATTGTGCAGTAGCGCATGCGGAACAGCATCGGCCCTGGCCGTCAGAAAAACCGCCGTTCCCTGCACCCGATGCGGAGGCTGCGAACGAATGCTGCTGATGAACAACGGCAGAGGCAGCGCGGTCTCGTCCAACCGCTCGACGATGATTTTTCGCCCTCGCTTCCAGGTGGTCATCAAGATGAACAGGCCAATGCCGGCGATCACCGGAAACGCACCGCCCTGAAAAATCTTCGGAGCATTGGCGACAAAGTACAGACCGTCTACCAGCAAAAATCCGAGCAGCATCGGGATGGCCAGCCAGCGCGGCGTTTTCCAAAGAAGCAGGACGACCGCCGAAGACAGAATGGTCGTGATCAACATGGTGCCCGTCACAGCGACCCCATAGGCAGCGGCCAAGGCACTGGACGACTCGAAGCCGATCACCAGCAGCACAACACCGACCATCAACGCCCAATTAACCGTGCCGATGTAAATCTGACCCTGCTCTTGGCTGGAGGTGTGCTGGACAAACATCCGAGGGACGTAACCTAGCTGGATGGCCTGGCGCGTCAGGGAGAAAGCACCAGAGATTACTGCTTGAGAAGCGATGATGGTCGCCAGTGTGGAAAGCGCAACCATTGGCAGCAGTGCCCAGCTTGGCGCGAGCAGATAGAACGGATTGCGCACCGCCTCCGGGTTCTCCAGGATCAGGGCGCCTTGGCCAAAATAATTGAGCACCAGGCCCGGCAACACCAGAATGAACCAGGCACGGGAAATCGGTTTGCGACCAAAGTGGCCCATGTCGGCATACAGCGCTTCAGCACCGGTCAATGCCAACACGACGGCGCCCAGAATCGCCACACCCATTCCCGGATGTACGACAAAGAATTGCACAGCCCAAGCAGGGTTAAGCGCTTCCAACACTTCGGGGCGCTGCAAAATGCCGTAGATTCCGAGCGCGCCCAGTACCACAAACCACAGCACCATGACCGGGCCAAACAGGATACCGATGCGAGCTGTGCCATGTTTCTGTATCAGGAACAGCGCCACCAGCACGATCACTGACAAGGGCACAACCCAGCGCTCTATTCCGTCAAACGCCAGCTGTAACCCCTCAACTGCCGATAGGTGTTTTTCAGGATGCCTTTGTCTAAGGTGAAGTCAGCACTGCTGATTGGTTAGATGAGCACACCAGTGCGGGGACTAGGAAAATGTCCAATAGATATGCTGGAAACGCGGGTGGAAACTCAAGCCGTACTGGATCTGATTGGCCGGCTGGAAAATGGGGTACTTGCTTAAGGGTTCCCCTTATGATCGCGACTGAACGGGAGACAATACCATGCACACTCAAGTGAAAACTCCACCGGAACAGCCACTGGCCGATGCCCTAAAGAAGCAACAGTGCGAGCAATGGCTGGCAGAGAACAGCGAAGCCGTAAATACCTACAACGAAGAAGTGGAAGCCCACGGTGTGTTCAGCGATCACGTACGGAGCTTCTGATGCCTGAGCGAGTTTTAAAACTCCCCAGAAACGACAGTGGCCGAGACTTGAAGGGACAGAGCAGCGAGTCTGTAAGCTAAGGCGCCCTCACCCAAGCCGGGGGAAAGGTGATCTAAAAAGAGCGTAAGCGCCTCAAAACCCAATTACACACCCATTCACACCCATTCACACCCATTCACACCCATTTAACGCCATTCTGCCTAGTAAATAGTGATCACATGTAATGCCCTCCCCAAAGCTGATCAAATCGAGTCGTGAAGCTCTGGCTGATCATCTCCCAGCTCACCCCAATCTGGGTTGGTTGGCACATTCACCAAGCAAAGTGCTCCCCTGCCCCATTGCTCATTGATGGAATCCAGTACGTTCATGACCTTTTTTGAAGCGACGGGTTGGGAGAGGGAACAAGGTCATCAGTGTGTTCGCTTTCTCTCAGAGGTTGCCCAAAAGAACCTCCACCATAGTGCGCCTGAGCCCTGTACCGATCCATTTCCGCTGCTGCAGTCCAAGTCATCATGCGCATGCCTTCTTTCGGATGCCCCGATCATTTTTTGCAGCTGCGCTGAAAGCTGCCTTGGCGCATATATGGCAAAATGCCTGTCCAGCTAAAGGAAGCGTAAATGAATCAGCAAATCCAGGATCTAATTTACCTTAGCAACATGATGAAGGCATTAGCGCCAATCTTTTTTACCACCGTGATCTTTGCCCATGCTGCCGTACAATCAAAGGACAAAAGCCTCACCTTCTACAATTTCGCATGCCATCTAAATCCTCGCCGAGGGCTGTTCTCTCAATATCCTCTACTGTTCTGGTTATCAACGATATTCTTGTATTTTCTCGCGGCAGGCTACGCTTGTTGGTCGACCTACACCCTATCCTTTACTCCTAAAGGATTTGATACCTTCATCGAGATAAGTAAATTTCCACTTGGAGTGCTGTCGTTAACAATTCCAGTCGGTGTTTTCATTAGCAGGTTGCACAGTACCCAGCAGACAGCGGCGCAGATAGAGGCGACCGACATGAAGAACCGGTTGGATGCTTTTCATGCACAGCGAAAAGGAATAGTTGAGTACATTGCGTCATTGGGGACTATCAAACTGGCGCACCAGGTGTCACTAAAACTCCAGATCAACCAAGCCTTCCATTCAGCGGTTTTCTGTAACTCAACGCACACGACGGGCGCAATGGAAGCGGACGCAAAAGTGATGAGAGATATCGTCCGGCGAGTGGATTATATATTAGATAACCTCTCATTTTTTTTACCGACCTTAGAGCTACTGAAAGACCGAACTCTCCGTAAGCCAACTAAAAATCACGACGGAATTTACCTGGAGATCATGAAGTCATTAAACGATCTTTGCGCCAAACTGAGCATCGCGGACTATGTTGTAGATACACAACAGGAACGCTCGATGTTTAAAATGACTCTGCTTAGCGGTCAGGAAGAGCGACACATTCGCTTGGCGAACAACTACTACGAGTTGATCGCAATCTTAAACTACTGCATTACCGTCAGTTACTATGCCATGGCTTCTGAAAACCGCAGTGAAGATGGCTTGATGATGCTCCTACAGGTAGAGCAACTCAAGAAGGAGCTATATACGCTGGGTCTTGAAGTATCGCAGTGGGTTGATCAGATACAAATATACTCAACGAAAGCAATCATCTCTCCACAGCCACTTTCCGAAGCTGTCAGCGAGGCATCGTTACTTGGTTGTCCTTCCCCATAACATCCAAACCCAATGAGGAACCTTGCTGAAGCTCAGCGAAGGTTCCTCCAGCATTCAACTCGATACTTATGCCAATCCAATTCCCCAGCGAGGCACTTGTAGGGCTTCAGTTAAGCGAACAGAGTCTTTTTCGCGTGAACAGCAGCGACTTGATCCGATGTGGCGTCCCCGACACTCCACTCGATGTACTTGCCCCAAGAACTCCAGATACGCGTGCCAAGTTAACTGGAAGAATCTGCAAGTTCTAAGCAGAGCTGAGCGGCCTGCTTTGAGCTCAAAAGAAATTCATCGTTACCCTTCACGAACTCGATAACACCATCCGGCCTAGTTTTAAAGAAAACCACGTTGGCGGGATAATCAAAATCCTCCCCTGTTCCCTCGTAGATCCAACCCATCGCGAAAAAACTGTGGTCTGCCTCCGGGGTGTAAAGCGTGACTTCCCTGATACCCATACGCGATGTCTTTTTAGGTATTGCACTGACACTGTGAATCTTCTCATTACACCATGCCATATCGAATTCCCCGAGATCGGTGCGTAGAGCTGACATGAAAAAGCCTTGAGCGAGGAGATCGGCTTGAATTTGGCTCAAGTGAAAGACGCACTCATCAATTTTTAGTATGACTTGGTCTCCATCCCTAAAGGCACCTACAAGACTTGAAATCTCGTAGGCTTTTCGGCCTCGGTGAAAATTATGTGCGTGAGTAGATTCTTGCGAGGAGATGGTAGTCATATATCTTGAGCCTCAAGGTATGTTTATTTGTTAAACGGCTCAAAACTGAGAATACTTTAGCTCCAATCAAAAATATTTTTGAGTATGGTACTGCGTTGTGAAAAGCAGCACAAACAATACAGCTCAATATTGACCGCTGGCCAATAATCGATATTATTGACCTTGTGCACGACGCCCACTCTCTATGTTCAGGAACAAATTCTTAAGGGCGTCGCATGAAATTTCTTATCAGCTTCATCCGTATCGATACGACCATATCCGACGGCTTCTGGGTAAATGGCTCTGCATTGAGTTGCATGTATCATGAATACGTGAGTACCGACACGCATGATTATCAAGATTGCAGCAATTCCAGCGAAATCGAAGCAGCCTTCGAATCCAAGAAGAATTATGCAGAGGATGGTGAAAGTCTCCTTTGTCCTCAAAGCAAAATCAAAGTGCTTCGGATCGAGCCAGTACCTGATGCAGGCTGATGTTGCCAGTACCTTCCCTGTTCGACTAACGTGGAAGAGGCTTTAGGTGTAATCGTCGTTCTCTTCCTTGATATGCCATTCGCCGAACGCACCTAAGTGAATATTCCTACAAGGGATCGTTGAGAGAATGCCCTGAGCAAGAAGCATCCGGGAGATTTCGTGCATTAACTCCGCGATCTCCCAGCTCTTTTTTTGAGAATGATTGACGGTGGTTACGAATTCGTTGAGATCAAAGTCCATCTCAACCAAGAATGGCCCGAATCGGTGATAGTTCTCAAATACTCCAGATGGAATGCAAATGACTTCGCCCTTTTTGAAAGGTTTGATTGCCATAAAGCCTCCTGGACGCTGAATCAGGTCTGCGAGGGCACGAGTGAGAAACTCATTGAATCGAATGGGGTGGCTCGTGAGCCTCCTGGCTCGATACTTTTAGAAAGTCGCGCAGAGTTTGCCGGCCGATGTCACGCTGAAATGTCGCGATGACGTATCGCGAGTTCAGTGTATTGAGAACCCAAAATCGACCTTCACGCCGAGCGCAAATGATGTCAGAGGTATGCATGTAATGACCATCATCGAAGCGACCGAATGGGCCTTTCCGTACGTGGCCGAAGACGACTCCCACTGCACTTTTACCAACGATGGCCACATGATTCAGATAAGCCGTCACTGGAAGATCAAAACCTTGCGCTTGCGCCTTATGAATTCGAAGTAGATCGAAATTTGATAGTCGTTTGCTGTGAAACGTCATTTCGGTACCGCTCATACGAAAGCTCCGTTTGGCCGTGGTCAGCTTCAGACTGGACGAATGCGACTTGAGTGGAAAATTTCTTTCAGATTGGAAACCAATGCTCGGTTGAAATCTTTACGATGCGAGTCGTGGTACACGGCACCGGTTTCCACTTCGATAATGCAAACGACGCACTCAAGTTCATCTTCCCCCACAGACACCCTGGTAAGTGGTTCCATACTCGGTATCCCTCCCCCATTCATGTAGGCTGGGATTACTACTTGGGCACCGATAACCACCATTGTGGGATCTTTGGAGTTCAATACCGCTTCCAGCTGATGTTCATCGTTGATCATCAACTCGTACTCGACCTGTCGACCTTCCAACTCATGATGAACAGTGACGTAGTACCAGTGCATTCGGAGCACTCGCGACACGGTGTGCCAGTGAGCCAGGCCTGCCCCGAACATTCCGGGTACTCCTAAAAGGTCGCTGTCTTGTGTTCTGAACATGTCGAATCTCTAGTATTTGCAACGGCCGCAGCCACTGGATTAGAAAAAAGAAAAGATTGTTTCCAAACTCGCTTTCTTCTCATGGCCTGGGCCCTTGAGCACGTAAACCGTATTCCTGGTTTCAAAAAGAAAACCGTTTTCAAACGAAATCGCTAGCGTGGAACGCACCCAATCGCCGACATCAAATCTTCTCTGGCTATCAAACAGGACGTTGTGAGCGAAAGCGATCATAGGTAACTGACCGGCTGCGTGGATCTTGATCAGTTCGTCCTCTGTGGCGTCAACCTTGAAGATTGTCCAGTCCTCGACTAAGCAATACGGCTTGCGGGGGAATTGAGCTTGCACGAGTCCGATGAGAATTTCGTCTGAGCCTAACGCTCCATGCAGGGGTTCGCCGGGGCCGGAAAGTAGCTCGCTGCTTGGTGAAAGATCGGTCACCGGTATTCCTCTGAAGTGACAATTCATGAAAATTGTTAGGGCTAGGTAATCACCGGTCTTTAGTGATAGAAGCCCCTGAAATCTTGGGGTGAGTTGCTGTGGCCCAGTATTTTTTTATACGGCGCCGCTTTTTGCCCCGCAACAATCAATATATATATTTGAACGGGGCAAAGCAAACGAGGCATACCGTCTTTTTTTATGGAGATGGCAAATGTCGTTGCGTCGCCCGTTCGCGGCTGTCCTTCAGCTGTTACGTAACCGTCAAGATCTCTCTCAGAAGGCAATTTCTGGGGCAGTGGCGCAGTCTCATGTGAGCCTGCTTGAAACGGCTAAAATTACGGCGACAGTCGATGTCATGGAGGACTTAGCAAGCGCACTTAATGTTCAACCTACCTCCTTCTTTGCCATGGTGAATGCGGCTAAGCAAAGGGGAACGCCCAGAGAGATTCTGCTATCAGCAATTGCTGAACTCGAAGGCCTAGATCTAGCTGATGAAATACCGCCAGCGGAGGCATTGGAACTTGAGGCTCGGAAACTGACAGCTGCAAGAGAAAAATGGCGAGCGATTCAAGTGCTAAAAGCTAAAGGATTCACTCAGCGTCAGGTTGCAGATGAGCTCGGTTACGCAAAAACCACGGTGGGACGTCTGTGGAATGAAGAGCCGGGAGGTTGAAGAGTAAGACGGAAAGCTCAGTGAACTGAGTCGCTCCTTGCAGCTTTCCACCGTGCAATGGGTCACTCACATGAATCCTCCAGACGATCTGCATATTGCTCACCTGTGAACATAGATAATTTCGGATGAGCGAGACCTGCAAGGCACGTAAATCAATGGCTTGATTGCGTGAGCCACCTACACACCTACACAGGTTGGTGTCGGATCTGTCCTATAAGGGTTCGATTCCCTTCACCCGCTCCACTTCCTTGTTCCAGCATGATCCCGCATATACCGGCGAGCAGCTGAACACCAACGAAACCGGCCTTCTGAGCCGGTTTTTTTGTGTCCACATGATTTTCGTTGATGCCCCATACGGTTGTGATCGGTGTACACCCAGCTGCACACTGAAAAAACACTAACTCTGGTGTACACAAATGAAGCGTGCGGACATCAAATAACGCCCCATATCTGACACCGCGCTCGCTAGTCTAGAGCCGGAAACCAAGGAGTATTGGGAGCTTGATGGTCATGGCTTGTATTTTCGTGTGAAGCCAAACGGTCAGAAGCGGCCTTGTCCGACGCGCTGCCGGTCATGATGACTTAAATCGCGCCTTTCTGGGATCTTCGTCGTGCCACTCCGGACCCAGTGCGACGATCTCGTTGTACAGGTGCACACAGATCTCGAGACTCCTGCCCACCACCATGGCCTTGCCGAGCATCTGCCCCATGCTCACCAGCCCCTGATTAGGCTCCTCAAAGTGTGTGACCAGATCCGCCGCCACGCTTTGAATCCGCGGCTCCGCCCCGACCACCTTTTCCAGCGCGGCCCAACGGCTCTTCAGACGTGACTGTTGGTCGCCGGCCAGCTCATCAACAACCCAGCACAGCTGGAGTCGTTCGTTGCCGCATGCTAGATGGAGGCGTGGGGGGCAGGCTTCGAGGACCGTGAATATCCACAGAGGACTTATCTACTAGGCGCGGCTGAGGAGGCACGAACAGTTCTGGCGAATCCGTTTGTTGAGCGGGGCCTGAGCGGTCCTGCCATCGGTAAAGCAATGCGTGGGAGCGACTTCGCGCACTCAAAAAATACAAGCAGTCGATATCACTTTCCTAGTGAATAACCCGCCACTTTCGGGTAAAAGCTCAAAACGCCACTGCTGACACAATGCCACTACACTGTATTACTCATTAAGGATAGAAAATGGGCACACAGTCCCCCATCACAGGGCAGGCAATCATCAACGTTCTGAAAGCCAAGGTTCAGGATGCTTACAACGCACCACCTACCGGTCCATTTACTGTTGAGAACATACAGACGCACAAAGCGGACCTGACCTACACGGTAACTGCGGAATACTCCACCAAAATTGAGAGTAAACCATCTGGTAGGGCCTCAGTTGGCGCCTATTCCAAGGAAGATCTTCATCGTGCACTGGCCGCCCGAAAAAATTATCTGCTTCTCGACCCAGGAAAGGCCTACCGAGAGCAAATGTTAGGCCGTTTGGTAGATGAGCCTGCCTTGTTCAAAAAGGAACGTACTTTCGCGTTACTACGTGACGACCAGAATTTTTATTGCAATGAGACCTGCCACGGGTGTTCCGGACAAGGCACCTGCGATTGCTCCACTTGTCGTGGAACAGCCAAGGTTTCGTGCAAAAACTGCTCTGACGGAAAGGTTACGTGTTCCACATGCGCTGGATATGGAAACACAGCGTGTCGTTCATCTTGCAATAATTGTTCTGGTAATGGCATGCGCGACGGACTTTTTTGCCGTAGCTGCAATGGCACAGGAAAACCTGGCTCGCCTTGCGGCTCATGCGGAACCACTGGCAAGAGATCTTGTGACAGGTGTAGCGGTACTACTCGGCTACCCTGCACCGCATGCAAACGTGGCCAGGTCACTTGCGGCACTTGTCAGGGTGCCCGCGATTTGTCGTATGAGTATCATCTGGACGTCTATGCAAGCACTTCAGTGGATTACTCTTGGGGTAGTGCAATTCCGGATTGGTTTCGGACCTCTCTTAAGGAAGCAGTCAACAAAACTGAGATGGATTCTGTTTTCCATGTCACCACCTACGAGACTAAATATGACCAACCAAACATTTTCGTTGGGAAAGGTTATGCAATAGGTTCCGAAGCAACGGTCGGGTACCAGGGGGCTGTTGGACAATGTAAATTTATTGGGGAGTCGTTGATCCCGGTCTATTTGGACGGGGTCCTTTCCGGGGAATTCCAGAAGTCGATTGATGGCGTTTCCGATTCGAAGAAAATTAGTACAGTCGGAAAGGCATCACGCAACAACATTGCTCGAGAGCTCATTACTGAAGTGGAGCAAGGGATTTACCCGGTGTTTGCGTCGACACCGGTGCGGCGCGGTGTGATCAGTGAAGACCAAGCCACTGAATTCTTAAACGGGCGGGCGAAAGCCAAAACCTACATCGAAGAGAATCAAAAGATCTTCAATCCGGGACGAATTTTCCAATTCAGTTTGATATTAACGCTCCTTCTTTTCACGCTTTACTTGGTGGCCTACATTGCATCTGATATGCCACCTTTAGGGGAGTGGAAGAAGGAAGCACGGATTTTGAGCCTCAGCGAGGTACTTAAAAATCCGATGTTCGTCTTTCAAAAATTCATCCATCCATTCAAGTGGATGTACTACCAGTACCAATACAATACGTGGCCCTTCCAAGCCCTGCTGTTTCCATTTTGTGCAATTTTATTCAACAAAATTGCGCTTCCGCTTCTTTTCCCCCGCCTCTGGGATTGGAATAAAAACGTCATGGCAAGCCTTGTTCTGTCCATTCCAGGCATGGTCATACTCGCTTTCTTAATGGCGATTTTCCCGGCGTCATACGCAGGATTAAACTTCGAAAATGTGACGTCCTATAGCCAGGTTGTTGAAGTGATGATGACGCTTACAGCCGTGGGAGTTATGGTTCCGAAAATCTGGGGTTGGGCGCTGATTATTGCGTTAATTAGATATCCCGCTGCCGGTCAATATTGGGCGCGTCGAATGTATCGAAAACTGTCACCAAAAACCTAAGCCAAGCCCCCATTGAATGGGGGCTTTTTTTGGGGCGCCTGTCACTCAAGGCGTCCGTAGCGTGACCATTGAAGCCTATTACGCTGGCTGCGCCGTTTGAGGGCTTGCCGCCTTAGACGGCAGACCGCTGAACGAAAACCACCAAAACGACCAAACTCAATCAGCCGTGTCTTCGAAGGGGTGAGCGATAAACCGAACATGGCCAGACGTAAGCGCGATGCGCTTTATTTGCGCCAGGCGCCAGCATTTGTACCGGCGTTTCGGTGGCGTGGACGACATCGTGCGTCAGCACGGCTTGTGGAAATTTTATTCTGTTTAACGCATGTAAGCTTTAGCCGAGTTAGTGCTGATTTGCCATTATCCTGGCCCCCAGGATGGCACGTTCTGGTAAACCTTTGGCGGCCTCTGAGCCTATCGACCAAACACCATCTTGGAAGAAAGTCGTTGGGGTTTTGGCAATGTTAATAGTCCTACGGGCGTTATCCTGAGCACCTAGTGTGCGCAAGTCGTTTTTGCTGCAAGTCTGCGCCCTCACAGGCTTACCCTTCATAGCGTCATCGAACGCCTGCTTCGGGTTGTCGCTGCACCAGATGTTCTTGTAAAGCGTCCAGGCCGGACCATTAAGTTCCCCCGACGGCGCAGCGAGGTAACGCACCTCAACACCCCGGGCGTTGATCTCCTGCACCGACTTGTGCAGTTCTCGAGTATACGGACAGGTGGCGTCGGCAAACACATAGACGTGTGCCTTGGGATTGGATGGACTGAAGGAGATATAGTCTTCCGCCTTCAGCGTTCCCAGGGCATCCCGATAAAACCGAAATTGAGGGGCCGGCTTGGGTACCGGTGGCTGGGTCAATTCAGAAAGGAAGCTGCCGAAACCTTCAGCTTGGGCAGGCGGTGAAGTGAGACCAAGAATTGCGACAAGACCGAGACCAGCTAGGCAGAACGAACTTTTTGGTAAAATCATCCATGTTGCGCGAAAGTCGCGCCTCCGAAATTGTAGGTTGAGTATTTCAGCAAACCACTTGTATTTAGTTGAGCTTGAAGAAAAGTACATCTCAACTTGACAATGGCTAAGCTGCCTAAGTTAGTGTGAAATTGAATAGATCCATCTCAGTAGCTGGTACGAATAAATTAGCTGAACTCACAAGTGATTTGATTTCACCACACCAGCAGTGGCACATCAATGGCACCGACATAAACCACCGGCTTTTGATTGATAAATTCGCCGCTGACTTAACCCTGCTTGGACGTCAGTTGTTAAAAGCGGCATTTCGGGATCTATCAATTTTCAATGACACGGTGATCGGCCCGCATTTCAGTGGTCTGAATCAGCTAAGGGCCTGGAGAGGTACCTAGAACGCAGCGCGCTGCGCATGAGCCGCCCCCTTTGCCTGACTTCAAGACCAAGGGTATTGAGGTGCGCTACATCGCCTGGCCGACGGGCCAACTCAATGAGCCGGCCTGGACGATCTACAAGAACGGTTGATGCAACGACAATCCGAAGCAGGCGCTCGATGACGCAATGAATGGTAAGCAGGGTGCCTGATTAAGGCTTCAGCGCACGGTTCAGTGACTCAAGGTCGCTAACACAGTACTCGGATGTTCCGCATCTACAACCACTAGCTTTTGAATAGCTACAACAGTGGTGCGTTGGCGATCGGTTTTTTTGTCATTGCCTTGAATCAACGAATCGACGTAGCCATATACCTTGACCGTGTAAGGTTTGCGTTGTTTCACATAGCTTTCGAGCACTCGCGCGGCGGCTTCGTCTTCAACCGGGATGAAGTTGAATTGTTGACCATTGCTGAAAGTTAGTGCGTAGGAGGAGTTATCTCCGAACTTTATGTCGCCCCTGTTCTTTACTTCGTTGCCGTAAGCGTAAGAACTGGATTGCTCATGTGCCGATTGGGTGTTGACGGCGTTAAAAGCGCTTGGTGCGTAGCTGAATCCATTTTTGTCGAAATCATACTGCGACAGCGGGATTGCTTGTGGCATATCGAGCATTACGTAACGGGTGTTGAGGCTATCGCGGATATGTTTGCTGAAAATTGGCTCTAGACTTTTAGCAATGTCGCGTTGGCTGAACTGGTCATTTGTGCTCGCGAACTTCTGCAAAATGTTTCTGAGGTTTTCATCGCCCAGGTCGTATTGCTCGCGCAGGTCGTAGCGAAAGGAATTGGCGAGGGTCAGCGCATCATCCGGAGTTTCTTTGTTGCCATTGTAGATGTAGAGCATTTGTGTCCCGGACTTCAGCTCTACATACTGACTGAAGTCGGGCTGGCTGTTCGGCGACGGCAGCGCCCAGCTTACGGGGTCATCCTCATGCAACTTCGCCTCCCGTTGCATACGTTCAGCTTCGTCTTGAGCGCGCTCTTCGGGGGTAGGGTTATATACTCTTCGGGCTTTCTCTTTGTTTATTTCCGCTTGAGTCATGGGCTGGGAAGGCGAATGCGCGGCGGATTTGGAGTGTTCGTCTTCTTTGTCCCCGCAGGCAGCGAGGGTGATAGCCAATGCCAATACAGAGAGCGTTTTGAAGCGCATCTGAGAGATTCCTGAAAAGAGTCACAGTGATTGTTGACGTTTTTTAGTTGGGAGGCAGCCGCGCTCACATGCCCGCAATACAGCGGGCATGTGGCTTGGAAGCTATACAAAAACTAAGGGACGCTAATGTTGTGTAAATTGTTAGACCGGTTGCACACCGATTTCGCGGCAATATGTCTCAGTTGCCTGTTCGATCAGTTTGATCTTCTTGTTGGCGCGCAACAGCATGAAAATACCGGCACCAATAAAAAAGATGCCTGGAATGATGAAGATCAGCAGTGGCACACCGAATACGATGAAGAACCAAGCAAACACTTTGGTCATCTTGAAAGCTTTGAGCAACATTTGCTTCTGCGAGTAGATCGCGTCAGCGTCTGTCAAGCCTTGCGATTTGTAACCACCGATGATCGCCCGTTCGTCCGACATGTTGAAGCTGGCTAGCATATCTTTCCTTAGTTCTTTCTGAATGGATGCGGCGGCAGATTGCGGCCTTCGAATAGGCGAAGCCGGACCTTACTGCAGGTTCCTTCCCATCATCTTCGGCGATCCACCGCGATTTTTCGTGGTATTGATGCACGCCCACGAGCGATAAGTTAAACACAGCCGATGATGGCTATTCAATATCTCATACGCTACAGGCGGCTCTGAGGAGCCTTTGAAGACCTTGGCACAAAGCTGTCAGGCATCACTTTGGGAAGCCCCCTAAAAAGGGCCCAACTCATGGAGTTTGAGTTTAGGTTTTTCGAGTTAGCTTTAGGTCCAGTCGACGTGCTCCGGCACTGCTCAGCACGGCCAATTACAGAATTCGGGCCGTGACGCAGGTCCTCGAAAACCTCGCAATGCAAGGTGACATCACGACTGACTCGGTCATCCTCAGCGATTTTGCATTGCTCTGCTGCGTGCCCTTGCGCGACGGTTGCGATGTGCTGGATGTCATCGCTCGACGCATGGATGCGGAACCATCCAGACGTGATAGCGGGCGCCTTTCGGGGCGCCCTTTGCGTTTCATGGCCGACTATTGTGATGTATCACTGTGGCGAGGGAGCTTGCTCCCGCTGGGCTGCGAAGCGGCCCCCTCTTCACCCAAAAAGAAGGGGACTGCTACGCAGTCCAACGGGAGCAAGCTCCCTCGCCACAGGTTCAGTGTGTTCTTACCGAGTCGCGACAATAAACAACCGCGGAAACGGCAACAGCACCGAACCATCGCTCAACGCCGGATAAGCCTGCTCTATCGCAGCATGGTATTGCTTGAGGTATTGCGCCTTTTCCGCATCATCCAGCGGCTCAAGAAACGGCCGCAAACCGCTGCCCTTGAACCACTCGACCACGCCCGACGCACCGCCCGCCAAGGGATGATGGTAGGTGGTGCGCCACACATCGACGCGCGCACAGTGCGGTCGCAGCATCGAGTAGTAATCGCTGGCACTCGCCATTTCCGTGCGTTGCCCCGCGGCGTCCGCCAGCTTGCTGGCCCACGGCCCCTCGGAGGCCACTTCGCGCATCAGGCGATGGGACGGCTCGTTGAGGTTGTCGGGCATCTGAATGGCCAAGCTGCCGCCCTGGGTTAATTTGGCGGCCAACGACGGCAGTAACGTCGCGTGATCAGGCAGCCACTGCAACACTGCATTGGCGAATATCACGTCGAACGGGCCGCTATCGTTCCAGGTTCCGATATCAACGGTGTCGAATCGCACGTTTGGCAAGCGCTTGCGAGCGGCTTCGATCATGTCGGTCGAACTGTCGACGCCACGCACCGTGGCGCTGGAGAAGCGCTCGACCAGCAACTCGGTCGAATTACCGGGGCCACAACCGATGTCGATGGCCGAGCGCGCGTCCACGGGCGGGATAGCGGCGAGCAGGTCTCGTGCCGGGCGTGTGCGTTCATCTTCAAAAGCGACGTATTGTTTGGCGGAGCAACTCATTGCGTTCTCCTGTCGGTGCGTTGTTGTAGCCAGAGGCAGACAACCGGTTCGACACGATACCTCGACCGGGGCGCGCGGCTCTATCCCGACCTTGGACCAACACAACACATCGACCGCTCGTCGATCCAGCCATAACGCGATTTTGACAGTCAGAATATCGCATCTATAGTCCAATCGCGGCCCGTCGGAAGGAACCCGAACCTGTTGGTTTGCACGCAAGGAGCAAGGCCAGCTCATGCCCGTGACAGGTGGATTCCGCCCGTAGTGTTTGCGCAACGACCGCAAGGCAAACAATCGTTGTTGAGCCTGGAAAGATGCCAGGCGTTCACTATGAAAAAGGAGCTTCACTATGTCTCGAGTTACGGATGTACTGGTTTCAATCGACACTGAAACCATCCTGAAAAACTACCCGAACATCAGCAAAAACCCTGCCTCACCCACGCTGATCGACGTCAATCATGTGTACATGGTCACCAACCGGGACAACGTGATAAATGGCCAGGCCGGTGGTGAACTCAACTTGAAAGCCCAGGTGGGCGATTTGATTCGCTGGCGTGAAACCAGCCTGTCGCAGAGCTTCGAGACCGCCGTGATTTTCTACAAATTCATTGGCAACGTCGGCAACGAACTGATCTCCACACCCACGCCGCGCAAGGCTACCGCCTGCGTCGCCGTCCCCAATACCAGCAACCCGTCTGTGCCAAGCTGCCAGAAAGTCGATAACCATTACTGGTCTTCGGAAACGCTTTCGTGCGGCAGTGTCACCTATCACTTCCACTTCCTGATCGTGGACCGCGATTGCAAGATCGTCGGCTGCTGTTCGTGGGACCCGTTCATTACCATTCGTAATTGACGAGAGTCTGGCCCCTTGGCAACAAGGGGCTTGCCACGCAAGTTGCCGCCTCGACAGGAACGGGATGTCTTGCATGAACCGAAGCGGCTGCCTTCATGTGCCAACATCATGAAAGGAATCCATGATGACTTCCGAACCGATCAAATCCCCTTCATCCAGCGTCGTGACCGCGAACAACGTATTGCTGATCGTCGATGCCGAATCGTTACTTTCACGCTATCCGCAACCCAGCCTCAAACCGCAACTGCCGACAGTGATCGAGGACGGTTTTATCTTCGGGATCGGCGGCCAGATAAGTACCAGTAATGACAGCAATATGACGTTAAACACGGATAACGGGACAACGTTCCATATCCGTGGAAGAACCGTCAGTTTGCTCGCCGAACACAGCGTGGTGTTTTACGAAATGTCGGTGGGCGATGCCGGTGTACTGTCAGCGCCGAAATTGGTGGTCCATGGCAACCTTACGGTGCCTGCACCAGACCCTGCAAACCCGACCGAGCCGGGTCGCCATCAGGCTGACGACCATTATTGGGAATGCACGCGACTGTCCTCCGGGGTGGAGGCGTGTGAGCTGAACTTCATGCTGATCAATACAAGCTGCGAGGCGTTGGGTTACTTCAGTTGGGCGGTTGAAATTACCCTATGAATAAACGCAACTTGTAGCAGCTGGCGAAGCTGCGTTCGGCTGCGAAGCAGTCGTAAAACCTGAGCTCTCGGTGTTACTGAAGTACCGCGTCGCATGATTTCACGACTGCTGCGCAGCCAGACGCAGGCTTCGCCAGCTGCTAAAAAAAACGTATCGCCGCCGAATATGGAAACGTAAGTAGAATTTTCAACATGCCGTCGCTGTCTGAAATTCAGGCGCATCCCTATAAGGAACACGGCAATGAAATTCGCAAAAATCTCGCAGAAACTCGCCCTGTGGGCCGGCAGTCCCAAGACATTTATGGCGGCGTTGCTTCTTATTGTTCTATGGGGCTTGAGTGGGCCGATTTTTGGTTTCAATGACACCTGGCAACTGGTGATCAACACGTCCACCACGATCATCACGTTCCTGATGGTGTTCCTTATCCAGAACACGCAGAACCGCGATACCGACATCCTGCATTTGAAAATCGATGAATTGTTGCGGGTGAACGAGGAGGCGCAGAACGCGATGCTGGGGCTGGAGGTACTGGACCTCAAACAATTGGAGGCACTGCGTAAGCACTATCGCGCCATGGGCGAAAAAGAGGTGCATGACCTGGCGGGGCTGGCGACGTCGAGCCAGCGCAAACAGAATTTGAATGAGTGCTGAGCAAAATAAAACGGCGCGTGATGTGAGTCACGCGCCGTTTGCTTTAAATGCCACTAGCGACCGGCCCGCAACGCCCTGGCCATTTGCAGATGGTCTTGCAGTTTGGGCAGGGTTTCTTCAGCGAAGGCTTTGATTTCCGGAACGTCGGTGGTCTGCGCTTCCTGCTGAAGTTGTTTGATGGCTGCCTGGGTGGTTTTCACCTGATTCGCGGCGTAGGCCTGATCAAAGGTTGCACCGTCCATCACTTGTGGCATCAAGGCTTTGGCCTTGTCGACCACTGCTTCCCGCGGGGCCACTGGCAAATCCAGTTGTTTGGCGATTTTCGCCAGGTGCTGGTTGGCGGTAGTGCGGTCATTGATGACGACGACGGTGTAGTCCTTGACCTCTTTGGATTCGGTTTTCTGATGTGCCAGTCGACTGGCTTCAATGTCGGCCATGCCTTGGGCCGAGGCATCGTTGATGAATTCTGCGGGGGACTGGGCAAAAGCACTGCTGGCATACAGGCCCAGTAACGTGACAAAACCTGCATGACGTATTCGGGTGGCCATCCTGTTCATGGTCGCGCCCTCCTTGTAAAAAAATTCAAGCGGGAGCTTTCACCCCCGCCTCTCAATTAACACCACTACTTGGTTTTCTGACCACCTTTGCGGCCCATTTCGGGTTTCGAAGAGTCTTTATCAACAGTCGTGGTGGTAGTTTTCCCACCTTTGCGACCGGCCTCAGACGCTTTCGTTCGATCGTTGGCGAAGTTTCCCGAGTTCGAGTTTCTTGAGTTAGGCATGATTCTCTACCTCTTGGTTATGATCCAGGCGAGCAACAGCCCGCATAAAATCAGAATCGAGGAGCCCCAAAAGGTTTAGAAAAGCTGAAAACGCCGCGACGAACGGCGGCGCAGTTTCAGACTTCGAGCCGCAGATGATGCTGGCGTTTGGCTGTGTACATGGCCTCGTCGGCATGCCTTAGCAACTGCTGTTCTTCGGTGCCGTGTTCGGGAAAATGAGCGACGCCGATGCTGATCAGGATGTTCAGGCTGTGCCCGTCCAGACGCAGCGGCTGCGCCAGCACCTGATGGATTTTTTCCGACACCCTGTCGGCGTCTTCCGAAGCGTGGATGCTGTGCAACAACACCACAAACTCGTCGCCGCCGATGCGTGCCACGGTGTCGGTTTCACGTACGCAACCCTTTAGTCGATTGGCCACCGCTTGCAACAGCATGTCGCCCACCGTATGGCCGTGGGTGTCGTTGACGTCCTTGAAACGATCGAGGTCGACGTACAGCAACGCCATGCGCCCGCCCTCTGCCCGAGCCAGCGCCAATGAAGCCTTGAGACGATCACGCAGCAGCCCGCGATTGGGCAGTTGAGTCAGCTGGTCGTACTGCGCCATTTGCTGCAGTCTGGCATGCAATTGCTTGCGCTCGATGGCGGTCGCGACCTGAGCGCAGACGTATTGCAACAGTTCCTTGTCCTGCTCCGTATAGCGCTCGCCCCCCGGTACGCTTTTGACGATGAGCGCGCCGATGGTGCCGTTTTTCGAGTTCAATGGCACACCCAGCCAGCACGGCGAATTCGGGCCTTCAACTGACGTCTCGAAGCCTGCGTGCGAATGGTCCTGTTCCGAGGACAGTAAAATCGGCTGACCGCTGCGGATCACTTCCGCACACAGGCGCCCGGTCATGGTGCCAGGCTGCTCGGGTTGCAGTTCATCGTCGTCGACGTGATAAGGGAAATTCAGCTGCGCGCAGTGTTCGTCATACAGCGCCACGGAGAAACTCAGTGCGGGCAGCCATTCACCGATGATCAAGTGAACGCGTTTGAACAGCGTCAGTAAATCTTCCGCCGCGTGGGCCGCCTCGGAGATTGCATACAACGCCGCTTGCCGAGATTCGGCCTGCTTGCGTTCGGTGATGTCCCGGGCCACGGCGATGCGCAACTGATCGACTTCCGACCAGCGCGCCGACCAGAGGATATGCACCATTTGGCCGTCCTTGCGCAGGTAGCGGTTTTCGAAGTTGAGTTTGGGCTCGCCGCCCATGATTTCCCGAGCGGCGTCGAGGGTGCGCTGGCGGTCGCCGGGATGCACCATGTCGATCATCGGCTGGCCGATCAGTTCGTCGGGGGTGTAGCCGAAAATGCGCTCGCACGCCGCACTGACAAAAACGAAGCGACCTTGCTTGTCGACCGCACAAACGGCGTCCAGCAACAGGTCGATGTAGCTCGCCAACGGCGCGGAGTTTCTGTTTGCCATGGTGCCCTGCATGTGGCCTCAAGCCTTGTTCGTGACCAGCCCCGGCAACGCGTGCGCCAGGGCGTTAATGGCAAAACCGATAAACATGACCCCGCACAACCGGGTGATCGCCAGTTCGTGGCGTTGATACAGGGTGCGAACCTGCCGCGCACCAACGATACCGATGAGAATAGCGTAGGCGATCAGGCCACCGACGAAGCTCAGGACAATCAGCCACGGCAGCATCGACCAGTGCAACAGCTCCGCGCGGCTCGACAGCAGCGCCGTGAACGTGGCTACCGCCACCGGGTAAGCCTTGGGATTGGTCAGACCGAACAGAATGCCGTGCCAGAACGGCTGGCGAGCCGGGCCTTGAGGCGCCTCGGCACTGCTGCGTTTCGCCCGCACGGCGCGCAAACCGAGCCAGAACAAATAGAGACCGCTGAGCACGCCCAAGACATCGAACGCCGTGCTGCCGATTTCCCTCGCACCGACAATCGCGATCAACGCGGTGCTGCACCAGACCACATCACCAAGCAAATGCCCGCACAAAAACCCCGCCCCAGCCCGCCGACCGCGCGCCGCGCCAATGCCGAACACCGCCAACACACCTGGCCCCGGCGTGATGCCGTAGATGAAGCCCGAGGCGAGAACAGCCATTAGCAGCGATGGGGTCATGGGAAGTCCTTTTGAACTATTTGGTGAATGGGCGCCAGTCTATCCCAGCCCGCGCCACAATCATCAACTGCGCGCTATCACGTCCCCAATCCGCCCATTCAACCAATTCAACGCCTGATCCCCGCCCCGCCGCTTGTGCCACGCCAGCACAAACGTAAACGATGGAATATGAAACGGTGGTGGCACCACCACCAACGACCGCTCATCAATGTCGCGCAGCCCACGCGACGCCACAGTCAGAATCAAATCCGTGCCGCTGATGAATTCCGGCGCCACGCTCCAGTGCGGCAGACTAATGGCGACGCGACGGCGCTCGCGCAATGCCGTCAGAGCCCGTTCGATTTCCGGGGTGCCGCTGCCGCGCATTTCCAGCAAGACATGCGGTCGGGCGAGGTAGGTTGGCAGGTCGAGGACTCCGTCAGCGGGCAGGCTGTTGCGGTCGACGAGGCAGGCGTAGTGCTCTTCGAATAGCGGGGTGCTGCGTAACTCGTTCGGCAACTCTGGAAAGACGCCCGCCGCGACGTCGATGTCGCCGTTGAGCACGCCATCAAGCATGCCTTCGCGGCTGGCGTGGCTGATTTGCAGGTCGATACCGGGCGCTTCCCGGCGCAAGGTTCGAATCAGCCCTGGCAAGACAATCGCGGCGCCGTAGTCCGACATCGCCAGGCGAAAGCTGCGCTTGGCGGTAGCCGGATCGAAGGTGTTCGGCGCCAACAGCGATTGCACCTGGGCCAGCGCTTCGGCCAACGGGGCGACGAGCTCCAATGCTCGCGGAGTGGCAACGAGACCTGCCCCCGCGCGCACCAGCAATGGATCGCCGAGCATGTCGCGCAACCGCGCCAGGGCGTGGCTGACCGCAGGCTGACTCAGGTGCAGGCGCTCGGCGGCGCGGGTCACGTGCTGCTCGCTGAGCAAGGCGTCGAGGATCACCAGCAGGTTAAGGTCAATGCGCCGTAGATCATTCATCTGATGCATGTTCTGGATAGCAATTTGGAATTTAAATCTGCGCGACGAATACTCTAGAGTCCAGCAAAACCTGTTGGAGAACGATCATGAGTACGTTGCATTGGGCCGGTTTGTTGCTGCTGGCCGTGATTGCCGGGGCGGTGGTGCCCTTTCAGAGCGCGATCAACGCCAACCTCACGCGCGGTTTGGGCCATCCGTTGTGGGCGACGCTCGCGTCATTGCTGGTGAGTATTGTGGTGTTGTTGCCGATTATTGTGGCGCTGCGATTGCCATTGCCATCGCTGGCGTTCATCACCAAGGCGCCGCTGTGGATGTGGGCTGGAGGGGCGTTTGGGGTGTGTTTTATTTCGTTGGCGCTGATGCTGTTGCCCAAGCTCGGGGCGTCGGGATTTATTGCTTTGGCGCTGGCGGGACAGGTGGTGGCGTCGTTGGTGCTGGATCACTTTGGGTTGTTTGGGTTGGTGGAGCGGCAGATGACATTGCCGCAGGTGATTGGGGCGGTTTTGTTGGTCGCGGGGGTAGCGCTGATTCAGTTCAGTGGGACGCCGGCCAAGGGTTTGGTGGCGGCGGGTTGAAGGGGACAACTGACAGTAGAATGTCGGCTTTCAGTCCGTCTTCGCGGGCAGCTTGCCCGCGAAAGCGGTCTACCTAGCACCGCAGATTTTAGAACTTGTCGAGCGTGCGCAGCTTCTGCGGCAACCCCCACATCAACAACGCAACGGCGATCAACGCGGCAACGCCGATTACGTAAAGCGCGGGAGTGGTGCTGCCGGTCAGGTCCTTGATCCGTCCGACCATCACCGGGCTGACGATGCCGCCGAACTGACCGAGGGTGTTGATCACCGCAATCCCGCCCGCAGCCCCTGCGCCGGCACCGGCCAGCAATTTTGGCGGCAGGGTCCAGAAGCTCGGGATTGACGCAATGATCCCGGCTCCGAGCAAGCCCAGCGCAACAATCAGGAAGGTCGTGTGGTTGGCGAAGATCCCGGCGCAGAAGAACCCTACCGCGCCCACCGCCACCAGCCCTGCGACAAACTTGCGACGCTCACCCGTGGAGTCTGACAAGCGCCCGATCACTACCATGCTGATCGCGCCGCAAATGTAAGGGATGGCAGTCAGCAAACCGATCATCACCGGGCTTTCGGTGCCCGCACTGCGGATCAGTTGCGGGGCCCAGAAATTCAAGCCGTAGGACGCCACTTGAATCAGGAAGTAGATCAACCCCAGCGTCAGGAAACCCGGAATACGCAGCGCGGCAAGCAGCGAGCCGCCACTCTTGTGCGGCTCATGTTGCGCAATGCGGCTGGCCAGCAGCGTCTTCTCTGACGGCGTCAGCCAATGGGCGTCTTCGATGCGATCCTTGAGCAACGTCAACACCAGTAAGCCGAGGCCGATGCACGGCACGCCACCGAGCAGGAACAGCCAGTGCCAGCCGCGCATATCGAGGAAGCCATCGAGGTGTTGCAGCACCAACCCGGAGAACGGTGCGCCGACCAGACCGGCAAACGCCGAGGACAAAAACAGCATGGATGTAATGCGTCCGCGATAGTGCTGCGGGAACCACAGCGTCAGGTAATACAGCACCCCCGGCGCAAAACCGGCCTCCATCGCGCCAATCACAAAGCGCAGCGCGTAGAACTGCCATTCGCTGTTGACGAAGACCATGGCGGCAGTGGCGAGGCCCCAGGACATCATGATCCGGGCGATCCAGCGCCGCGCACCGACCTTGTACAGCATCATGTTGCTCGGCACTTCGAACAGCACGTAACCGACCACAAACAGCCCGGCGCCGAGGCCGTAAGCGGTGTCGCTCAGGCTCAGGTCGGTTTGCAGCTGGAACTTGGCGAAGCTGATGTTGATGCGGTCGAAAAATGCGAACAGGTAGCAGACCATGATCAGTGGCATCAAGCGCCAGGCGACCTTGCTGACCAGGGCTTTTTCTTCGTCGTGGCTAACGGACGGGCTCGCGCCCGCCTCCAGTACATTGAGGCTCATGGTGGTTCTCCAGGCGGACTTCCCGTGGGTGTCCGATTGTTTTTGTTGTCTGGTTGAGTTGCGTAGGAGCCGAGCTTGCTCGCGATAACGGTCGTTCAGTCGACATCAATGTTGGATGTGTCTCTGTCATCGCGAGCAAACTCGGCTCCTACAGGGATTTCGGTGTGGTCAGGAGGGCGTTGGGTGCAGGTCGCAATTGCGTCCGGCCTTGGCCAGTTGGCCGGGCACTTCATGGCCCAGCAGCTTGGGCAATCCTCGGGACAAGCGCAGCAGCAGCGGCAGATCGATGCCGGTGTGGATGCCAATTTCATCGCACAGGTTGACCAAGTCTTCGGTACAAATATTGCCCGAAGCACCCGGCGCGAACGGGCAACCACCGAGCCCGCCAAGCGCCGCGTCGAACCGTCGGGCACCGGCCTCGTAGGCCGCCAGCACGTTGCACAAGCCAAGGCCGCGAGTGTTGTGAAAATGCAGGGTCAAATCCGCAGGCGCAACCCGTTGCAAGACTCGACGGACCAAGCGGTCAACCTGTCGCGGATTAGCCATGCCAGTGGTGTCGGCCAAGGTAATGCCTTGAATCCCGAGTTCCTGATAGGCATCGACGATTTGCAGCACGCGATCCTCATCAATCTTGCCTTCGAACGGGCAGCCAAAGGTGGTGGCGATGCTGCCGTTGAGTCGCACCTGAATGCCCTTTATGTAGTGCACAATCTCGCCGAACGCGGCCAACGAGTCTTCGCAGCGCATGCGCATGTTTGCCAGGTTGTGGGTCTGGCTGGCGGACATTACCAGGTTCAGCTCATCGGCTTGCGTCGCCAATGCCCGTTGCGCACCCTTGAGATTTGGGATCAACGCGACGTAGATCACCCCCGGTTGCCGGGTGATGCCCTTGAACACCGACTCGCCATCGCGCAACGCCGGAATGGCTTTGGGCGACACGAACGAGCCGGCTTCGATACGGCTGAAACCGGCCAGCGACAGCTGATCGATCAGGGCAATCTTGTCGGCGGTTTCGACCCACGTCGGCTCAATCTGCAAACCGTCGCGCGGTGAGACTTCTTGAACAATCAGGGTTTGGGAAAAGTCAGTGATCATTGCACCACCCCTTCAGTTTTCAGGCGTTCGATATCGGAGTCCGTCAGGCCCAGCCCAGCGAGAATCCCGTCGGTGTGCTGACCCAGGCTTGGCCCCGACCAGTTCACCCCTCCGGGGGTTTCCGAAAGCTTTGGCACGATGCCCGGCATCTTCACTTTGGCGCCGCCCGGCAGGTCGGCACTGAGCAACATGTCCCGCGCCTGATAATGCGGATCGGCGACGATATCGGCCACCGAATAGATGCGCCCGGCGGGGACTTCGGCGGCTTCCAGCGCCGACAACACAGCGTCGATGGGCAGGCTGCTGGTCCAGTGGGTGATCGCGGCGTCGAGCACATTACTTTTCAACGCACGGCCATCGTTATGGGCGAACTCCGCTGCATCAGCCAGATCGCGCCGACCGATGACCTCCATCAAGCGCTTGTAGATCGGGTCACTATTGCCAGCGATCACCACATAAGCGCCATCGGCCGTCAGGTAGGTATTGGACGGGGCGATGCCCGGCAAGGCGCCACCGCTGCGCTCGCGAATATGGCCGAGCATGTCGTATTCCGGCACCAGGCTTTCCATGACATTGAATACGCTTTCGGCCAGCGACACATCGACCACTTGCCCACCGCCCTGCCCGGTCTTGACCCGCAGCAACGACATCAAGGCGCCAATCACCGCATGTAGCGACGCGAGGGAATCGCCGAGGCTGACGCCCACCCGCGCTGGCGGTGAACCGGGGGTGCCAGTGGTGTAGCGAATTCCGCCCATGGCCTCGCCGATCGCACCGAAACCCGGCCGATCACGGTAGGGGCCGGTCTGGCCATAACCGGAAATCCGCACCAGCGTCAGATTGGGATTGAGGGCGTGCAACACGTCCCAGCCCAAGCCCAGTTTTTCCAGCGCGCCAGGGCGCAGGTTTTCGATCAGCACGTCGGCACTGGTCGCCAGTTGCTTGACCAGTTCGATACCTTCGGGGGATTTGAGGTTGAGCGCCAGCGACTTCTTGTTGCGCGATTGCAGGTACCACCACAGCGACGTACCTTCGTGCAGCTTTCGCCACTTGCGCAGGGGATCGCCCTGGCCCATGGCTTCGATCTTGATCACCTCGGCGCCGAACTCGGCCAGCATGCGCGCGGCGAAAGGTGCGGCGATCAATGTGCCGATCTCGATCACTTTGATGGCGCTCAGTGGGGCAGTCATCGCGGGGTACCTCTTGTTCTTGGAATAGGTGCCAAGGCTAGAGGAGCGTGGGGTGAGGAATCCAACCTTCAGTTGGCAACGGGCGTTCGTGAAATGCGAACGCTCCGGGAGATTGCCGCGACCTCAGGTCCGCCATCGCGGGCAAGCCCTGCTCCTACAGTGGTTTTGTGAACACTGGAGATCCAATGTGGGAGCCGGGCTTGCCCGCGATGAGGCCGGCCCTACCAACGATAATCTCAGACCGCCCCGCGCAACTGCTCAAACAACATCCGACTCACCGGCGACAAACCCGCTTCATCCCGCACCACAATGATCAATGCCCGATCCGACCACTCATCCGTCAGCGGCACCGCGTGCAGCCCCAACGCCCGGCCAAACAACTCATAAGCCTTCTGCGGCAAAATCCCGATACCCATATTGGCCTGGACCATCCGGCACATTGCATCGAAACCCGGCACATGAATGCGCAACCGCAACACTTTGCCCGCCTGGCGCGCCGCGGCATGGGTGCGCATGTTGATCGAACTGGCGGCATGTAAACCGACGTAATCGCTGTCCAGCGTGTCCGCAAACGCCAGGCTCGAACGGCTGGCTAACGGATGATCAGGCAGCATCAACACCACCAGCTTGTCCTGCCGGTAAAGCTCGCTGTGCAAACCTTTGATGTCGCTGTCGATGGAGCAAATACCGAGGTCCGCCACACCGTCCAGCACCCCCTGAATCACCCCGCCGCTGGGGCGTTCTTCAAGGTCAGTCTTGACCTGCGGATGGCGCTCGGAAAAGTCCCGCAAGTCTTCGGGCAAAAACTGAATGATCGCCGACAGGTTGGCGAGCATGCGCACATAGCCGCGAATGCCGTGGCGGTGTTCGCCCAGTTCAAGGCCCATTTTTTCAACGTTGAACAGCATCTGTCGGGCATGGTGCAGCAAGGTTTCGCCGGCCGGCGTCAGGGTCATGCCTTTGGCCTGGCGCACGAAAAGGCTGATCCCCAGCACCTCTTCCAACTCCATCAAGCGCTTGCTGGCCGCCGACACCGCGATGGCTTCACGCACGGCGGCACGGGTCAGCGTGCCTTCTTCGTGGACGGCGACGAACAGCTGGAGGGTGATCAGGTCGAGACGGCGGATCAGGCTTTTTTGCAGCATGGAGGGCTCGATGACTTCTGTGCGGCTGAATGGGCAGGATAACCGGGTTTTGCCCCACATCCACACCGCCATCGCCCTACACATAAATCTCTTGTAACACTCAACCGAAGCGGAAACGGCCGATTCAGCGTCAATGTCGCACTCTGTAAAGTCTGGCAACACACACGGACGGCTTCACCACTCAAGGACAGACACTTCAAATGGACCAGACAACGCACGCGGCAAATACCTTCACCAACTATCGAAAACTGATCGCGCTGGCCGATCACGACTGGGAGGTCGCAGAAACCGGGAAAGTCGCGGGACTGAATGTCGACATCAGAAGCAGCAACCGCATGGTTGACCAGCACGGACGCGCGTTTCATCACTTCTGCACCACCTCATACCTGGGCCTGGATCACCATCCCGATCTGCTCGACGGCGCCATGACCACCTTGTGGGAAACCGGCACCCTGCGCGTCGCCAACTCAAAAAACCGCTGCAAACTGGCGATCCTCGAACAGTACGAAACCGAGCTGTCAGCGTTGTTCGGCGCCACCTGCCTGAGCACCTTGTCGTGCAGCGCGGCGAGTGCCGGCATCCTGCCGCTGCTGGCCAGCGGCGTGTTCACCGAGAACCGGCCGCCGGTGATGGTGTTTGACCGCTTGGCGCACTACTCGATGAATCACCTCAAAGCCGCCTGCGCCGATGAAACCAGGGTCGTGACCAGTCCGCACAACGACATGGACTTTCTGGAAACCCAGTGCCAGCAAAACACCAGGGTCGCGTACGTTGCCGACGGTGCGTACAGCATGGGCGGGGTCGCCGACATGGACAGTCTTTTGTACCTGAAGGACCGTTATGGGTTGTTTCTCTACCTCGACGACTCCCATGCGCTGTCCACCGTTGGCACATTCGGTGCCGGCCTGGTGCGCCCCAGGTTTCAGGCGCTGGAAGATGACGGCCTGATCGTTGCCTCATTGGCCAAGTCTTTTGGCGCCAGCGGCGGGCTGGTGATGCTGGGCAATGAACGGCAGAAAAAGCTGATTCAACGCTACGGCGGCCCCAGCAATTGGTCGCAAAGCCTGAACAGCGCGGCCATCGGTGCGGGCATAGCCTCCATCCAGTTGCATCAAACGCCGGCATTTGCCGCGTTGCAGGAAAAACTTCAGGTTAATATCCGGCTCTTTGACAGCCTGATCCGAACCGCACAGCACGGCAGCAACATGGCGATTCGCTTGATCCACTGCGGTGAAGCGACGCTGGCCAACCGCATCGCCATCGAGTTGGCCAATCTCGGCTTCTTTACCTCGGCGGTGTTTTTTCCGGTGGTCGCACAAGGCAAGGCTGCTCTGAAAATCACTTTACGGGCCGACATGGAACCCATGCTGATCCGCCATTTTTGTGAGCTCGTCACTGAGCTTTTATGCACAACCGCCGGGGATGTCGGCGACTGAACACCAAGGAAGATGTCATGAAGAGCCGCACCACCCTCCTCGTCACTTGCAGCACGGTTTTTCTTGCTCAACTGGGCATGAGTATTTACTTGCCGGCGCTGCCGGAGATGGCTCGGTATCTGTCCGCCGACGCCTCGCAAGTGTCCTGGGGCTTGGCGGTGTACTTGATCGGGATGGCGCTGCCGATGTTGTTCTGGGGTAGCCTCGGTCAGCGCATCGGTCGCAAGCCGGTATTGCTCGCGGCGCTCGGCATTTATGGGCTGGGCAATCTTGCACTGCCGCTGGGTCAGACCCTTGAATCATTCCTGATGTTTCGACTGATTCAGGGCATCGGCGCCAGCGGAATTTCGGTGATGGCCCGGGTGCTGATACGCGACAGCTTTCGCGGCGATCTGCTGGCGAAGGCGTTGTCGTGGATTTCGATTTCGTTCGTGGTGGCGCTGGGAATCGGCCAGTACCTGGGGTCGATTATTCAGGTGGCGCTAGGCTGGTCAGCGATCTTCTATCTGTTGGGGGGCGCGAGCCTGTTGATGGCGACGGTTGTGGCGCGGGTCCCGTTTGCGCTGCTGACCGAGGACAATGTGCAGTCGTCTGCGTGGCCAAGCTACTGGCGCATTCTGCGCAATCGAGCCTTCCTGCTACCGGCCCTCACCGGCGGCCTCGGTTATGGGGTGATCGTCGCCTTCAACACCGCCGCGCCGTTGATTCTGCAAGGTCCGTTCAATTGGTCGGCTGTGGAATACGGGCTGCTGGGCTGGCCGATCAGCGCGGCGTATTTTTTGGGGGCGTTGGGGGTCAATGGCTTGGTATTGCGCACCGGTCAGCGCCGATTGATGACGGCCGGCGTCGGGCTGGTGCTGGCCGGCAGCGCGGTGATGTTATTGGGCAGCGTCGCCGGCACCGCCATTGCGTTGCTGTTCTGGTTGCCCTATTGCGTGGCGGTATTCGGGCAGTCGCTGACCTACCCGATCAGCCTGTCGCTGGCCAACGACGGCTCACCGGTCGGCGGCGCCTATGCGATGGCCCTGAGCGGCTTTATTCATCAACTGATGGCGGCCGTGATTGGCGGGATCGCCAGCCTGATTGCCAGTCCGCAGGCGTGGCCACTGTCGCTGTTGTGCACGTTGCTGGCAGTGGGCGCGATGCTCTGCGTAATGCTCGCGCCGGGTCGCCAACCTACATGTTGATCTGACTCGATGCCCGGCCGTGATAAAGTCGCCGCCCATTAGCCCCTTTGCTTCGAGACGACCACCGCAATGACCGATTTCCAGGATGTTGATGCCCAACTTGAAGACTGGAACGCCTTGCGCGCCACCGCCTCTTTCAGCGGTTTGCTGGTAGGCAACGGCGCCAGCCGCGCCGTGTGGGACGATTTTGGTTACGACTCGCTGTTCGAGAATGCGCGCATCGTCGAAGAAAAACCCCTGAGCCAATCCGAGCTGAGCGTGTTCGAGGCGATGCAGACGCGCAGTTTCGAACAAGTCCTGAGCGCGCTGAAAACCACCAGCCGGGTCAACAAGGCGCTGGCCGTCAGCTCGGCCGCACCGCGCAATCGCTATTACGCGATCAAGGAAGCGCTGATCAACACCGTGCACGCCGTGCATATTCCATGGCGGCTGGTGGTGCCGTCGACCCTGGCGACTATTAGCCAGGAACTGGGCAACTATCGGACGGTGTTTACCACCAACTATGACTTGCTCAATTACTGGTCCATCCAGCACCAGCCGGACGCGATCACCGACCTGTTCCAAGGCACCGAGCCGGGCTTTGACCTGAGCGCCACGGCGACCGATAAAACCCGTTTGTTGTACTTGCACGGTGGGCTGCATCTGGTGCGCAATCAGGACGGCACGGCGCGCAAACTGATGTCGACCGAGGGCACGTTGCTCGGCAGTTTCGCGATCAACAATACGATCAAGACGCTGGACGACGTGCCGCTGTTTGTGAACGAAGGGCCGGCCCAGGACAAGCTCAAGACCATTCGCAGCTCGGATTATCTGTCGTTTTGTTATGACCAGTTATTGGGGCATGGCGACGGGTTGTGTGTCTTTGGTCATGCGTTGGGCGAGCAGGACAGCCATATCGTACATGCGCTGCGCCAGGCAAAACCAACGGTGGTGGCGATTTCGATTTATCCGCGCAGCAAAGCGTTTATTCAGCATCAGAAGCGGCATTACGCGAAGGTGTTTGAGGGGACCGGATCAGAATTGCGGTTTTATGATTCGAAGACGCATGTGCTGGGTAGTCCGAAGCTGGCTGTTCCAGTCGAGGTTTAGTAGCGACGCGGCTGGCCTCATCGCGAGCAGGTCGAATCGTCGCACCGTCGCTCCCACCTTTAATCGCGTTCATCCAGGACAAATGCGGTCGAAAGTGGGAGCGGTGGTTTGGTTCAGAGCACCGGCAAGGTCTTGTCCTTGATCACCGTGGTCGGCCCGTTGGCCTTCACACTGGCGATGCCTTTTTCCCGTGCGGCATCGGAGGAATAGGCTTCGCTGCTGCCGATGATTTCGTGGTTGGCGGCCTTGAGGTTGAAGTAAGGATGGCCATCCTTGGTGGTCTTTTTCTCGTAGCGTTCATCCAGCGGACTGTTCTTTTGCACCGAGGCAATGCCGTTGTCGGCCGCGCTGCGGGTGGTGTAATGCTCGCTGGACAGAATGGTTTCGGCATTGGCCGCCTTCAAGACAAACCGAAACTGGCCGCTGCTGGTTTTGCTCACTTCGTACCAACCGGACATGCTCTTTCTCCTTGGCAATTGAGAGGCTTCGCGCTTCAGAGTAAAGACCAGCCAGGGAAATCTGTCGCCTGTACCGACCTCATCGCGGGCAGGGTCGCAGCAAAAACACCCTACTTCGCCACCGCCCGAACCACCGACAACTCCGGCGATTGCACCCGCCGTTGACTCAGATAGCGCATACAACTCACCCGCAAAAACGACGCAAAATTCACCACTTCCCCGCGATAATCCATCACCTCCTCATACAGCTTGGCGATCAGCTGATTAGTGGTCATACCGTCGACTTCGGCGATTTCGCAGAGGATGTCCCAGAACTGATTCTCCAACCGCAGGGTGGTGACCACCCCGCAGATGCGCAGCGAGCGGGAGCGCGATTCGTAGAGGATCGGATCGGCCTTGACATAGAGCTCGCACATGGACAGGTCCCTCGTTACAGCGTGATTTTGGTGCCCAGCAACCCGAGGAAACCGGCAAGCCAGCTGGGGTGCGCCGGCCAGGCCGGGGCAGTGGCCAGATTGCCTTGAACGTGGCCCTGCGTCACCGGGATATCGATGAACGTACCGCCGGCCAGTCGCACTTCCGGGGCACAGGCCGGGTAAGCGCTGCACTCTCGCCCTTCGAGAACGCCGGCCGCCGCCAGCAGTTGCGCGCCATGACACACGGCAGCAATCGGCTTGCCGGCCTTGTCGAAGGCGCGCACCAAATCCAAAACTTTTTCATTCAGGCGCAGGTATTCCGGCGCACGGCCGCCGGGGATCAGCAGCGCGTCGTAGTCGGCTTCAGCGACCTTGGCGAAGTCGAAGTTCAGGGCGAACAAGTGGCCGGGCTTTTCGCTGTAGGTCTGGTCGCCTTCAAAATCGTGGATCGCCGTGCGCACGGTCTGGCCCGCGGTTTTGTCCGGGCAAACGGCGTGGACGGTATGACCGACCATCAGCAGTGCCTGGAACGGCACCATCACTTCGTAGTCTTCGACGTAATCGCCGACCAGCATCAGGATTTTTTTAGCAGCCATGGGGAGGACTCCTCTGGGGGAACATTCGCAGGAATATTCAAGGTAGTCCTTATCCAGAGGGTCGGGTAATAACCTGCTACTACCTGATGGACCGCGTCATCGTTCATCGCGGGCAAGTCGGATCGCCGCATCGCACGCTCCCACAGTGGATCTGTGTTTACAAATCTAATGTGGGAGCGTCCTCAAACTGTACGGATAACTCTGCGCGTAGCTGTAACAGCGCAGCCGGCGCGGTTTGTGGCTAGATGAAGACTCTTCCCCCACTCTGAATTCTGGTTGCCATCATGTCCTCGCGCGAAAACACCGGCATGGCCCTCGGCCTGCTCGGTGTTGTGATTTTCAGCCTCACCCTGCCCTTCACACGCATCGTCGTGCAGGAATTGCATCCGCTGCTCAACGGCCTCGGTCGTGCGTTGTTTGCGGCGGTGCCGGCGGCGATGCTGTTGCTGTGGCGACGTGAGAAATGGCCGAGCTGGAAACAAGTCAAAGGCCTGACGTTGGTGATCGCCGGGGTCATTCTGGGTTTTCCGGTGTTGTCGGCGTGGGCCATGCAAACCTTGCCGGCGTCCCATGGTGCCTTGGTCAATGGTCTGCAACCGCTGTGCGTGGCTCTGTACGCCGCGTGGTTGTCCCATGAACGACCGTCAAAAGCCTTCTGGGCCTGCGCCGCGCTGGGCAGTGCGTTGGTGCTCGGTTATGCGCTGATCAGCGGTGCGGGCAGTATTCAGACCGGTGATTTGCTGATGCTCGGGGCGATTGCGGTGGGTGGTTTGGGCTACGCCGAGGGCGGACGCCTGGCCAAGGAGATGGGCGGCTGGCAGGTGATCTGCTGGGCGCTGGTGCTGTCGACGCCGCTGTTGATCGGGCCGGTGGTGTACCTGGCGCTACAACATCAGGGCGAGATTTCGGCCAAGACCTGGTGGGCGTTTGGTTACGTTTCGCTGTTTTCGCAATTCTTCGGCTTCTTCGCCTGGTACGCAGGGCTGGCCATGGGCGGGATTGCTCGGGTCAGCCAGATTCAGCTGCTGCAGATCTTCTTCACCATCGCCTTCTCGGCGCTGTTCTTCGGCGAACACATCGAGCCGATCACCTGGCTGTTTGCTGCCGGGGTGATTGTGACGGTAATGCTGGGGCGCAAGACCGCGGTTAAACCCGCACGCATTGCCACCGCCTAAACTGTAGGAGCCCGGCTTGCCGGCGATGGCGTACTCGAAATCGCCATCGCCGGTAAGCCGGGCTCCTGCAGAACTTCGGTGTTTAGAGGTAGCCGTCGGAACGGAGCAGGGTTTCGAGACAGTGTTCGCTGATGTGGTAGAAATCCTTCAGTTCCTGAATCTTCACCAACAGCTGGGCCGGATCAACCGGCTCGGCGCGTTTGACCGCCAGGATCATCTTGTTCTTGTTGGTGTGGTCCAGCGAGATGAACTCGAACACCTTGGTTTCATAACCGCAGGCTTCGAGGAACAACGCGCGCAAACTGTCGGTAACCATTTCTGCTTGCTGACCCAAGTGCAAACCGTATTGCAGCATCGGCTTGAGCAGGGCCGGGCTCTGGATTTGCAGGCGGATCTGTTTGTGGCAACACGGCGAACACATGATGATCGAGGCGCCGGAACGGATGCCGGTGTGGATCGCGTAGTCGGTGGCGGTGTCGCAGGCATGCAGCGCGATCATCACGTCCAGTTCGCTCGGCGCCACGCTGCGCACGTCACCGCACTTGAACACCAGCCCCGGGTGCTCAAGCTTCGCGGCAGCGGCGTTGCACAGGTTGACCATTTCTTCGCGCAGCTCAACACCCGTCACCACGCCTTCGGCGTTCAAGGTGTTGCGCAGGTAGTCGTGGATGGCGAACGTCAGGTAACCCTTGCCCGACCCGAAATCCGCCACCTGCACCGGCTTGTCCAGCGCCAGCGGAGAAGTGGTCAGCGCATGGCTGAAGACTTCGATGAACTTGTTGATCTGCTTCCACTTGCGCGACATCGCCGGGATCAGCTCGTGCTTGCTATTGGTCACGCCGAGGTCTGCGAGGAACGGCCGGCTCAGGTCGAGGAAGCGGTTTTTCTCGCGGTTATGCTCGGCGGACGGCACTTCACGCAATTGCTGAGGTTTGCTCTTGAACAGCGAAGACTTGCCCTTTTTGCTGTATTCAAGCTGGGCTTCGTCGGTCAATGACAGTAAATGCGCATTTTTGAACGAGACTGGCAGCAACGCAGCGATAGTCGCGACGCCCTCTTCAAGCGGCAAGTTTTTGGTGATGTCGCGGGTTTTGTAACGGTAGACGAAGGACAGGCAAGGCTGATCCTTGACCGTCAGCTGCTTGATGATCAGGCGCTGCAAATCGGTTTCAGTGCCGACGTACTTGGCCAGTACCAGTTTGATGAAGGCGTTGGCGTCGAGGCTGGTTTGCAGCAAGTCGATGAACTGGGCGTGGTGATCCGGCGCGAGGCTGGCGGGAGTGACGGTGACAGACATGGAAAAACGGCCTCGGGCGGAGCGGATCGGGGAATGGCGGGTATTTTAGGGGGGATGTGGATGCAGGGCACGGGGAATTTCCCGAACGGCGCGATCTGTAGCCGCTGGCGCAGGCGTCGCCAGCGGCTACAAGGAATGTGTAGCGGCCAAGACTCAGCCTAAAACCACCAATCGATTCGGCAGTTCATTGCGCACCTGCGTCACCGGCACATGCACTTTGAGCAATTCGCCACACGCCTCGATGCAGGTCACAAACCCTTGCAACGTCTGCCCCTGTTTCACCTGCTGGGTGAACACCGCCACAATCGAATCCCAATTTTTGTTGTCCAGCCGTTGGGAAATTCCTTCATCCACCAGGATTTCCACATAGCGCTCCGCCTCGCAGACAAAAATCAGCATCCCGGTGCTGCCAACCGTGTGGTGCAGGTTTTGCTCCAGGAATTGCCGGCGCGCCAGGTTCGAGGCGCGCCAGTGCCGCACTGAACGCGGAACAAGGTGCGTGGTGACTTTGGGGAGGCGGAACACCAGGCACAGCACGACAAAGGTGATCCATTGCACCAGCAGCAAACTGTGCAGGGTCAGCCAGCCGGTCAGGTAATGCACGATACCCGGCACCATCAGCGCCAGCAGGCTGGCCCACAGCAGCGGAATGTACGCATAGTCGTCGGCGCGGGCGGCAAGCACAGTCACCAGTTCGGCGTCGGTGTCGCGCTCGACCCGGGCAATCGCCTCGGCGACTTTGCGTTGTTCGTGTTCAGTCAGTAATGCCATGTTGAAAAGTGCCTGCTCATTATTGTTATCACCAGCCGCCCGACGAACCGCCGCCCCCGAAACTGCCCCCGCCGCCGCTGAAGCCCCCGCCTCCACCGCCGCCACCACCAAAACCACCGCCGCCAAAACCACCGCTTGAACCGCCCGACCCTCCTCGGCCGGCGGGCAGAATTCCGAGCATCTGCAAGACAAAAAAAGTCAGGATGAACAGCATCACCAGAAACACAACAACACCGGGATGCCGCGCAACGAAGTCGCTGTTTTCATCACCTCGCGGCTCATAGACCGTCGACGGTTCATCCAGCGAACTGCCACCCAACACCACCAGCATCGCCGCGACCCCGTCGCTGATGCCTTTACTGAAGTTGCCGGCCTTGAACGCGGGGGTGATTACCTGATTGATGATCACCGAGCTTTGCGCGTCGGTCAGGCGGTCTTCGAGGCCATACCCGACTTCGATGCGCAATTTACGCTCATCGCGCGCGACGATCAGCAGCGCGCCGTTATTTTTATCTTTCTGGCCAATGCCCCATGCTCGACCTAGTTGGTAGCCAAAATCCGCGATATCGGCGCCTTGCAAGTCCGGCAGCGTGACCACCACCAACTGCTCGCCGGTGGCGGTTTCATGGGCCTTGAGTTGCTGGGTCAGCTGCTCGCGCACCGACGGCTCGATCATCTGGGCGTTATCGACCACCCGCCCGGTCAGTGACGGAAACTTCAACTCGGCCTGCGCCGTCAGGGCACACACCCAGAGCGCCAGCATCAGCCCCACTTTCAACACGCGCATTGACGACCTCATCCGTGGTGATGCTTCAGCCGATCAAAATTTCACTTCGGGCGCCTTGTCGGCATCCGGCGTGGTCGCCTCGAAGGTTTCGCGGATCGGCAAATCGCTGTACATCAAGGTGTGCCACAGGCGACCGGGAAAGGTGCGGATTTCAGTGTTGTATTTCTGCACCGCGAGGATGAAATCACGCCGCGCCACGGCGATGCGGTTCTCGGTGCCTTCAAGTTGCGACTGCAATGCGAGGAAGTTCTGGTTGGCCTTGAGGTCCGGATAACGTTCGGAAACCACCATCAAACGGCTCAAGGCACCGGTCAGTTGATCCTGGGCTTGCTGGAACTGTTTGAGTTTTTCCGGGTTATCCAGCGTCTTGGCGTCCACTTGAATGGACGTCGCCTTGGCCCGTGCTTCGATCACTGCGGTCAGGGTTTCTTCTTCATGCCTGGCGTAGCCTTTGACGGTTTCCACCAGATTGGGGATCAAATCGGCGCGGCGCTGATACTGGTTTTGCACCTGGCCCCACGCGGCTTTGGCCTGTTCGTCGAGGGTCGGAATCGTGTTGATGCCACAGCCCGCGAGCAATGTGGTCAGCAACATCAAGGCTGCAACCTGCAGGCTTGAGCGATAGTGGTGTCTTGCATTCATCTGGGTCACTCCCTGGCACATTCCGTTGAAAAACAACCTGTACCCTTCTGACTGGGCACTTGGGGCATAATCTGCCGCCGCCACTGGATTGCATCGAGCCAATGGGCTAAAAGATGCCCCCAGCGCAAGACACTGCGCAAGTGTGCATGCATTTACTTGAACAACAATAGTCGCTCCCTAACTTTTGGCTGATCGGCGCGTATTCACGGCCGTTTAGGCTTTTGAGAAAACCATTCATGAAGAAGCTGTGTTTGCTGGGCCTGCTCGTCAGCCTGGCCAGTCATAACGTATTGGCCGCCACGATGCCCGCACCTCTAGAGAACAAGGACGCCTTCATCAGCAACCTGATGGAGCAGATGACCCTCGATGAAAAGATCGGCCAGTTGCGCCTGATCAGCATCGGCCCGGAAATGCCACGCGAGCTGATCCGCAAGGAAATCGCGGCCGGCAACATCGGCGGCACGTTCAACTCGATCACCCGCCCGGAAAACCGTCCGATGCAGGACGCGGCCATGCGCAGCCGCTTGAAGATCCCGATGTTCTTCGCCTATGACGTGATCCACGGCCACCGCACCATTTTCCCGATCCCGCTGGCCCTGGCCTCGAGCTGGGACATGGACGCCATTGCCCTGTCCGGGCGCATCGCCGCCAAGGAAGCCTCATCGGACGGCGTCGACCTCACCTTCGCTCCGATGGTCGACATCTCCCGCGACCCGCGTTGGGGCCGTACTTCCGAAGGCTTCGGTGAAGACACCTACCTGGTGTCGCGCATTGCCGGCGTCATGGTCAAGGCCTTCCAGGGCACCGGTGCCAACGCAGCCGACAGCATCATGGCCAGCGTCAAGCACTTTGCCTTGTATGGCGCGGTCGAGGGCGGTCGCGATTACAACGTGGTCGACATGAGCCCGGTCAAAATGTACCAGGACTACCTGCCCCCTTACCGTGCGGCGATTGACGCCGGTGCCGGCGGGGTAATGGTTGCCCTGAACTCGATCAACGGCGTGCCGGCCACCGCCAACACCTGGCTGATGAACGACCTGTTGCGCAAGGAATGGGGCTTCAAAGGCCTGGCCGTCAGCGACCATGGGGCGATATTCGAGCTGATCAAGCACGGCGTCGCCACTGACGGTCGCGAAGCCGCGAAGCTGGCGATCAAGGCCGGCATCGACATGAGCATGAACGACACCCTGTACGGCAAAGAGCTGCCGGGGCTGTTGAAGTCGGGCGAGATCGAGCAACGCGACATCGACAACGCCGTGCGTGAAGTGCTCGCCGCCAAGTACGACATGGGCCTGTTCAAGGACCCGTACCTGCGCATCGGCAAGGCTGAAGATGATCCGGCCGACACCAACGCCGACAGCCGTCTGCACCGCGCCGAGGCCCGCGATGTCGCGCGCCGCAGCATGGTGTTGCTGAAGAACCAGAACGAAACCCTGCCGCTGAAGAAAAGCGCAAAAATCGCCTTGGTCGGCCCGCTGGCCAAAGCGCCTATCGACATGATGGGCAGCTGGGCTGCTAATGGCAGACCGGCGCAATCGGTGACCCTGTTCGACGGCATGACCAACGCACTGGGCGCGCAATCGACGCTGATCTACGCCCGTGGCGCAAACATCACCAGCGACAAGAAGATCCTGGATTACCTGAACTTCCTCAACTTCGACGCCCTGGAAGTGGTGGATGATCCGCGTCCGGCCAACGTGCTGATCGACGAAGCGGTGAAAGCCGCCAAAGACGCTGACATCGTGGTGGCAGCGGTGGGCGAATCCCGTGGCATGTCCCACGAATCGTCGAGCCGCACGGACATCAACATTCCGCAAAACCAGCGTGAACTGATCCGCGCCTTGAAAGCCACCGGCAAACCGCTGGTGCTGGTGTTGATGAATGGCCGTCCGCTGTCGATTCTCGAAGAGAACGAACAGGCTGACGCGATTCTGGAAACCTGGTTCAGCGGCACCGAAGGCGGCAACGCCATCGCCGACGTGCTGTTTGGCGACTACAACCCATCGGGCAAACTGCCGATCACCATCCCGCGCTCGGTGGGTCAGATTCCGACCTACTACAACCACCTGAGCATCGGCCGGCCCTTCACGCCGGGCAAACCGGGCAACTACACCTCGCAGTATCTCGATGACACCACCGGCCCCCTGTTCCCGTTCGGCTTCGGTCTGAGCTACACCGACTTCAGCCTGAGCAATATGGCCCTGTCGTCGACCACGCTGAACAAGACCGGCAAGCTCGACGCCAGCGTCACGGTGAAAAACACCGGCAAGCGTGACGGCGAAACCGTGGTGCAGTTGTACATCCAGGACGTGACCGGCTCGATGATCCGACCGCTCAAAGAACTGAAGAACTTCCAGAAAGTCATGCTCAAGGCCGGCGAACAGAAAGTCCTGCACTTCACCATCACTGAGGATGACCTGAAGTTCTACAACACCCAGCTCAAGTATGCTGCCGAGCCGGGCAAGTTCAATGTGCAGATCGGCCTGGATTCCCAGGACGTGACACAGCAGAGCTTTGAATTGCTGTAATCCCCCAGGCAACGCATACCCACTGTGGGAGCCGAGCTTGCTCGCGATGAGGCCATATCATCCAACACCTATGTTGACTGGTACACCGCCATCGCGAGCAAGCTCGGCTCCCACAGTGGTTTTCCCACAGTGTTTTTTTTGGTGTTACGGCTATCTGCGGCCATCCAGCAGGTTCACCACCAGCCGATCCACCCATCCCCAGATCCGTTGCTTGACCCGCCGCCACAGCGGTCGGCGTTGCCATGCCTCCAGGCTGACCTCCTGGCTCTGCGCAAAGTCGCGCTCGAAACTCCCCGCCACTGCCAGCGTCAGCCCTGGGTCCAGCGCTTCAAGGTTGGCTTCCAGGTTAAAGCGCAAATTCCAATGGTCGAAATTGCATGAGCCGATGCTCACCCAGTCATCGATCAAGACCATTTTCAGGTGCAGGAAACACGGCTGGTATTCAAAAATTTTCACCCCGGCCTTGAGCAGTCGCGGGTAATAGCGATGCCCGGCGTAGCGCACCGATGGGTGATCGGTGCGCGGCCCGGTCAGCAGCAGGCGCACATCGACGCCTCGACTGGCGGCACGACGCAGTGAGCGGCGGACTTTCCAGGTCGGCAGGAAGTACGGCGTCGCCAGCCAGATCCGTTGCTGGCCGCTGTTCAACGCGCGAACCAGCGATTGCAGAATGTCGCGGTGCTGGCGGGCGTCGGCATAGGCCACCCGGCCCATGCCCTCACCCATCGACGGCACTCGCGGCAGGCGCGGCAAGCCGAAGTGCGAGGCAGGCTTCCAGGCTCGCCGATGGCGGTTGGCGATCCACTGGCGGTCGAACAACAATTGCCAGTCAATGACCAATGGCCCGGTGATCTCCACCATCACCTCGTGCCATTCGCTGGTGTCTTCACCCGGCGTCCAGAACTCATCGGTGACGCCCGTGCCACCGACCACCGCCAGGCTTTGATCCACCAGCAACAGCTTGCGGTGATCGCGGTAAAAGTTGCCGACCCAACGGCGCCAGCTCAGGCGATTGTAGAAACGCAGTTCGACCCCGGCCGCCATCAGGCGCTGACGCAAGGTCAGGGTGAACGCCAGGCTGCCATAGTCATCGAACAGGCAGCGCACACGCACACCGCGCTCAGCCGCCGAAACCAATGCTTGCACCATGGCCTCGGCGCAGGCGCCCGCCTCCACCAGATACAGCTCCAGTTCGACCTGTTCTTCGGCGCGGGCAATTGCTACCAGCATGCGCGGGAAGAACTGCGGACCGTCGACCAGCAGTTCAAAATGGTTGCCTTCACGCCAGGGAAAGATTGCGCCGGCCATGTCAGCGCGCCGTGAAAATCAATACCGCACCCACCGGCACCGACAGACTGATGGCCGACAAACCGGCGACCTTGCGCAATGCTTCCAGTCCAGGTGCCAAATCGAAGTCTTCGGCATTGATGACCAGTGGCTCGAGCGTTACCACCTGAAAGCGTCGATCGTCGAGACGCGTCGCCAGCAGTTCGGCGTTGTATGAGTGTTGCTTGCCATGCAGGTTGACGGTCAGCGGCAAGCGCAATTCCAACTGCGCGCCAGGCGCGAGGTCGTTGATGGGGCGTAGATCAATCTGCGTGGTGATCAACGCTTCGGGGAAGGTCTGGATCTCGAACAACTCCTTGCGCATGCGTTCATCGCGCAACGGGATGCCACTGTTGACCGACTCCAGTTCGACTTGCACCTCGGCCAGGCCATTGGCATCGACTTTGCCATGCAGCACCAGAAAGCGCTGCACTTCAGAGATGTTGGTGTTTTTGGTGCTGATGAACGACAGCCGCGAGGACTCGCCGTCCAGATACCAATCGGCATGGGCCGACAGCGTGGTGCCGGCCAACAGCAGGAACGTGAGGGTTTTGCGCAGGGAGCGGTTGAACATAGAGACTCGTGGGGCAGATAAACCTGCACGAACCTTAACCGCACGTGAGCCAATTGCAAACTTGCTACGGGATCAGGCGGCATCCTTGGCGTTCGCCGACCCACGCGGCGCTGTTGCTGCGGCCCATGCCACTGACCGTCACGCGTTTGCTGGCGGCGTCATCGACAAAGCGGCTGGTGGGCAGCCACTGCTTTACATAGCTGTGGCAATACCCGGCCTCGTTGTTCATCGCATACCGGCACGAGCAATATTCCTTGGCGGTGTAGGCGCTGATGATGTCGGGGAAGGCCCACAGCGCCACCCCCTCCTGCCAGATCCAGCCGAGCAACGCGACCAGCAATACCAGGAACAACGCGCTGAACGGTCTACGTCGAAGAAGACTCATGGCTGCACCCTTGGAGCAAACGCCTTGAGCGCGAGCCTGAGCAAATCGTTGTGCTGGTAGCTGCCGTCGCGATCATCGCCGTAGCGCACGATCACCAGGTTTTCACTGGGGATCACATACATCGCCTGGCCCCAATGGCCCAGCGCCGCGAAGGTATCGGCAGGCGCGTCGGCCCAGGGTTGTGCCGCCCCTTCCACCGCGCGGTTGAGCCACCATTGACCTCCGGGCACGGCGTCATCCTGATGGGCTTGATAGTGGGCGAACGGTTCGCGATTGAAGGCGATCCAGTCTTTGGGCAGCCATTGGCGGTCCTGCCAGCGCCCGTCGCGCGCCATCAACAAACCGACTCGCGCCAGATCCCGAGCCGTGAGGTAGGCGTAGGACGAAGCAACGAAGGTGCCCGTGGCATCGGTTTCCCAAACGGCATGACGGATGCCCAATGGCTCGAACAACGCGGTCCATGGATAGTCCGGATAACGTGCCGGACCGACGATGTTTTTCAGCGCGGCGGACAGCAGATTGCTGTCACCGCTGGAGTACCGAAAGGCCTGACCGGGTTTAGTGTACTCGGCGTGATCGGCAGTAAAGGCGGCCATGTCCTGATGTCCACGGGTGTAGAGCATGGCCACCACCGAGGACTTTAACGGCGCATATTCGTAGTCTTCCTGCCAGTCCAGGCCCGAGGCCCAATGCAACAGGTCGGCCATGGTGATGCCGGGGTGTTTTTGCATCGGTGGATAAAACGTCTGCACCGAATCCTGGAGTTTGAACAGGCCTTCGCCATACGCCACCCCCAGCACCGTGGCCATGAGGCTTTTGCTGATGGACCACGTCAGGTGTGGTGTGTCGGCGGTGGTCGGGCCGGCGTAGCGTTCGTAGATCAACTGGCCGTCGCGGATCACCAGCAACGCGTCAGTGCGGATGCCTTTTCGGGTGCTGTCATCGCGGAGTGGGAAGGCGAAGGTTTCCAGGGCCTGGAGCGCTGGCCCGGTGCTTTTCGGGCCGATGGTCCATTGCTCGGCCGGCCAGTTTTCGGCGTGGGCTGTGAGACTGAGCAGCAGCAGGACAATCAGGGACAAGCCTTTGAACATGGCGTGGGCTCGGAGGGATTAACGTGCAGAGCCTAGTTGAGGTTGATGACAGTTTTGGAGTTTGTGTTGTCTGTCAGACCGCCTTCGCTGGCAAGCCAGCTCCTACAGGGGAATGCATTTCAAACTGTAGGAGCGGGCTTGCCCCGGGCGGCGTTCCGACGAAGGGGCCAGTCAGATCACCGCCAACGCTTTGTCCAATCGCTTACCCCTGGCGCCCGCCGCCAAATCCATCACCAGCCGATCGCGCTGCCACATTGCCGCCCAATGCGGCGGCCCGTCGGCCAGCGCCTGATCAATCTCGGCCTTGAGCCCCTCGAACTGGGCAAATAACCCACCCAGTAACACATGCCCGGCAGGATTGTTCGGTGCCTGACGGCTGACTTCCGCGCACCCGGCCAGCAGCGCCAGTAACCGCAGTTGCAAGGCTTGCGGCCAGTCGCTGTCCTGACCAATGCCATACAGCCACGCGGTCAGGGCGCTCAATACGTACACATCTTCAAGGGTGCGGAACGGTTTGACGTAAGCATCCCAACCGTCCCCCGCCAACAACTCGCACAGGGCATTGTCGAGAAACAACCGGCCGTGGCTGATGTCCGGTATCAGTGCGACGGCCGGGAGTTTTTCCAGGCGCACGCCCGGTTCATCGGGGTAGACCACCGCCAGGCTCAGGCGCGCAGCCTCGCCGGGCGCTTCGCTGCGGGCGGCGATCAACAGCCACTCGGCGGCATCACCGGCGGTGACGAAATCCTTGCGCCCGCTCAGGCGCAAATCGGTGAGGCGGGTTTGCATGTCTGCCGGCCGCAGGCTGCGCTGTTCGGTCGCGCACAACGCGCCGAGGCTCAGCGGCGCGCTCGGCCAGAGCATCCGCAGCGCCGCCTGATACCCCACCAGAAACGCCAGCCCCGGCGTGGCCATCAGGCGTGCGCCCGCCACTGCCAACTCGAACGGCGTCACCGTGCCCAATTGATTCAACAAGGTCGCGAAACCTTCCGCCAGGTCCGGGTTGGCGGGCAGGCGTTCGCGGCGCTTCAACAGGGTTTGCCAGGGCATAAGAGGCTCCTCGTGGGCTGTCATATAAGCATCACCAAAGCTTAATGGCGATGACACTGGGGCTACTTAGCCTGACCTTGCACAAAACGGCCACATAAAGAAAGTCGATCCGCTGTAACCCACGTCAGGTGAACAGCCCGCAAGGAGATTTGCAATGACTCAGATCGCCCGCATCAGCGACACCGGCAACGACCGCCGCCTGCAAGCCGAACGACTGATCGGCAGCAAGGCCTTGCAGGAAGCTCAGGCCTTGCGCTTCAACGTGTTCAGTGGCGAATTCAACGCCAGACTGAAGGGCGCCGAGCTGGGTCTGGACATGGATGACTATGATGTTCACTGCGCCCACATCGGTGTGCGTGACTTGAACACCGGTCGTCTGGTGGCGACCACCCGTTTGCTCGACCACACGGCGGCCAGCAGCCTGGGCAAGTTCTACAGCGAAGAAGAATTCAGCCTGCACGGCCTGGTGCACCTCAAAGGCCCGATTCTGGAAATCGGCCGTACCTGCGTCGACCCGGCCTACCGTAACGGCGGCACCATCGCCGTGCTCTGGGGTGAACTGGCTGAGGTGTTGAATCAGGGCGGCTACAGCTATTTGATGGGGTGCGCGAGCATTCCGATGCAGGACGGCGGCATTCAGGCCCACGCGATCATGCAGCGTCTGCGCGAACGCTACCTGTGCACCGAACACCTGCGCGCCGAACCGAAAAAGCCGCTGCCGAGCCTGGATATCCCCTCCAACGTCATCGCCGAAATGCCGCCGCTGCTCAAGGCCTACATGCGCCTCGGCGCGAAGATCTGCGGCGAGCCGTGCTGGGACGAAGACTTCCAGGTCGCCGACGTGTTCATCCTGCTCAAGCGCGACGAGCTCTGCCCGCGTTACGCCAAGCACTTCAAGGCGGCCATGTGATGAACCGCTTGCGGGTGTACGCGCGGATTGCGCGAGTGCTGGTGGTGGTCGCACTGGGTTTGAGCATGGCCGGCGTGTTCGGATTGTTCGAGCGGATGGGCATCGCCCACTCGATGGTCCGCCGCCAGCGCTGGTCGCGATTTTTCATGGCGCGGTTGAGCAATGCCCTGCCCTTCCAAGTCACCGTGCATGGCGAGTTGCCTAAAGCGCCGATGCTCTGGGTCAGCAATCATGTGTCCTGGACCGACATCCCTCTGCTGGGCATGCTCACGCCGCTGTCATTTCTGTCCAAGGCCGAAGTGCGTACCTGGCCGGTGGCGGGCTGGTTGGCGGCCAAGGCCGGCAGTCTGTTTATCCGTCGTGGGTCGGGCGACAGTCAGCTGATTCGCAAACAAATGACCCGCCACCTGGAACAGGCCCATCCGCTGCTGATGTTCCCGGAAGGCACCACCACCGATGGCCGTTCGTTGCGCACGTTTCATGGGCGCTTGCTGTCGGCGGCGATTGATTCAGAGGTGCAGCTGCAACCGGTGGCTATTCGTTACCTGCGCGGTGGCAAGCTTGATTCGCTGGCACCGTTTATTGGTGACGATGATTTGCTGTCGCACTTGATGCGTTTGTTTGCCAATGACCAGGGGAATGTGGAGATCCACCTGCTCAAGCCGATTGCTTGCGAAGGCCGGGAGCGTGCCGCGCTGGCGTTCGAGGCGCAGCAATCGGTGCAGAAAGCGTTGTTTGGGGCGATTCCAGAGAAGCAGGAAGCGCCAATGCGCCCCGCAATCGCCGCTTAAACACACATCCCCCGTGGGAGCGGGCAAGTCGGATCGCCGCACCGCCGCTCCAACAGGGGGGTTAGGGTGTTTGGTAGTTCTGCGCGAAATCTTGAAGCTGTGGATAGAACAACCGAAAGTCTTCGCTCAACGGCTCATACAACACCCGCAATTCCTGCATCGCCCCCGCCAGTTCCTCAGGCCGGGTCAACCGCCGCGAAATCCCCCGCAACACCTGCTCCAGCACCTCGAACTCCTGGTAGGAACCCAACCAGTCATTCGCCACCATGTGCGGCGCGACCTTTGCCAAACGCTCCGGCAATTGCGGCTCGGCCGTCAGTACCCGGTACACATCTGACGTGAACAATGCCAGTGGCCGGTCGGCGTACAGCATCCAGTCGCGTGCCAGGCAATGGTCGAAAAACACGTCGAGCACGATCCCGGCGTAACGCCGACGCGTCGTGGAAAACCGCGACAACGAAACATCCACCAAGGGATGGCGATCAGTAAACACGTCGATGCTGCGGTGCAGCTGGATGGCGGCCTCAATTTCCGGATCGTATTGCCCTTGCAGCCGTCCCTTGACGAAATCGCCATACAGACTGCCGAGCAATTGACCGGGACGCTGGCCACCGAGGTGAAGATGTGCGAGATAGTTCATGGGCGCAGCTTAGCACTGCACCTTTGTTTCTTTACACCCACGCATCGTTATAACCCGATATACCGATTTACGCGGTCGTCAGAGCAAAATCATATTGGTATATCGCGAAATACCGATTTAAAGTTCGCCTCATCGCGATATAGCGTTTTACTAATCACGAGCTCCCAAGCCATGAACATCGACCTCGACGAAATAATAAAAGCCCTGGCACACCCAGTACGGCGAGAAATCCTGCACTGGCTCAAAAACCCGGACGTCGAATTCCCTGACCAGCCCCACAGCAACGAGCACGGCGTTTGCGCCGGGCAGATCGATCAACGTTGCGGCTTGTCGCAGTCCACCGTTTCCGCGCACTTGGCGACCCTGCAGCGCGCCGGCCTCATCAGCAGCCGCAAAGTCGGCCAGTGGCATTTTTTCAAACGTAATGAGGAAACCATTCAGGAGTTCCTCAAGACCTTCAGCAAAGAGCTCTGACCCTTAACGTCAGTCAGCCGACAAGGAATCAACAATGCCCCTCTCGCTCCTCATTCTGGCCTTGAGCGCCTTCGCCATCGGCACCACCGAGTTCGTCATCATGGGCCTGCTGCCTGATGTGGCGGCGGACCTCGGTGTGTCGATCCCCGGTGCCGGCTGGCTGGTGACCGGTTACGCCCTGGGCGTGGCCATCGGGGCGCCATTCATGGCACTGGCCACCGCCCGGCTGCCGCGTAAGGCTGCACTGGTTGCGTTGATGGGTATTTTCATCGTCGGCAACTTGCTCTGCGCTCTGGCCAGTGACTACAACGTGTTGATGTTTGCACGAGTCGTCACGGCGCTCTGCCACGGTGCCTTCTTCGGTATCGGTTCGGTGGTGGCGGCAGGTTTGGTGCCGGCCAACAAACGCGCTTCGGCTGTGGCATTGATGTTTACCGGCCTGACCTTGGCCAACGTGCTCGGCGTTCCACTGGGCACCGCGCTCGGTCAGCAAGCCGGCTGGCGTTCGACCTTCTGGGCCGTGACCGTGATCGGTGTGATCGCCTTGATTGGCCTGATCCGTTTTCTGCCGGCCAAGCGTGATGAAGAAAAACTCGACATGCGCGCCGAACTGGCCGCACTCAAGGGCGCCGGGATCTGGCTGTCCCTGAGCATGACTGCGCTGTTCGCCGCCTCGGTCTTCACCCTGTTCACCTACGTCGCTCCGCTGCTGGGCGAAGTCACCGGTGTCTCGCCACGTGGCGTGACCTGGACCCTGATGCTCATCGGCCTGGGCCTGACCGTCGGCAACATTATCGGCGGCAAACTGGCGGACAAAGGCATGGCCGCGACGCTGATCGGCGTGTTCATCAGCATGGCGGTGGTGTCCACCGTACTGACGTGGACCAGCGTCGCGCTGATCCCGACCGAAATCACCCTGTTCCTCTGGGCCACGGCATGTTTTGCCGCCGTCCCTGCCCTGCAAGTGAACGTGGTGACCTTTGGCAAAGCGGCACCAAACCTGGTGTCGACCCTGAACATCGGCGCTTTCAACATCGGCAACGCACTCGGTGCCTGGGTCGGCGGCAGCGTGATCGCCCACGGCTATGGCCTGACCAGCGTGCCCCTCGCGGCCGCCGCACTGGCGGTGCTCGCCCTGCTGGTGACCCTGATTACTTTCCGTCAGAGCGGCAATCCCGAACTGGCTCCAGCGACTCACTAAACCACCGAGACCTCACGAGGGTGCATTCATGACGACTATTTTCGATCCGATCAAACTGGGCGACATCGAGTTGGCCAACCGCATCATCATGGCGCCGCTGACCCGCTGCCGGGCTGACGAAGGCCGCGTTCCAAACGCGCTGATGGCCGAGTACTACGTCCAGCGCGCCTCCGCTGGCCTGATCCTCAGCGAAGCCACGTCGGTCACGCCGATGGGCGTCGGCTACCCGGACACCCCGGGCATCTGGTCCAACGACCAGGTCCGCGGCTGGGCTAACGTGACCAAAGCCATCCACGGCGCGGGCGGCAAGATCTTCCTGCAACTGTGGCACGTCGGTCGGGTTTCTCACACGTCGTACCTGAACGGCGAAGCGCCGGTCGCACCGAGCGCCATCCAGCCAAAAGGTCACGTCAGCCTGGTTCGCCCATTGGCGGATTACCCAACCCCGCGGGCTCTGGAAACCGCTGAAATCGCCGACATCGTCGACGCTTACCGTACGGGTGCCGAGAACGCCAAGGCCGCAGGTTTTGACGGCGTGGAAATCCATGGTGCCAACGGTTACCTGCTCGACCAGTTCCTGCAAAGCAGCACCAACCAGCGCACCGACAACTACGGCGGCTCTCTGGAAAACCGTGCACGCCTGTTGCTGGAAGTGACCGACGCGGCCATCGAGGTCTGGGGCGCCGGCCGTGTCGGTGTGCACCTGGCACCACGCGCCGACTCCCATGACATGGGCGACGACAACCTCGCCGAAACCTTCACCTACGTCGCTCGGGAACTGGGCAAGCGTGGTATCGCGTTCATCTGCTCGCGTGAAAAAGAAGCCGGCGACAGCCTTGGCCCACAACTGAAAGAAGCCTTCGGTGGCCCGTACATCGCCAACGAACGCTTCACCAAGGACAGCGCCAACGCCTGGCTGGCCAGCGGCAAGGCCGATGCGGTCGCCTTCGGCGTGCCGTTCATTGCCAACCCGGACTTGCCTGCACGTTTGAAGGCCGATGCGCCGTTGAACGAAGCGCGCCCAGAACTGTTCTACGGCAAAGGCCCGGTGGGTTACATCGACTACCCGGTGATGTAAGCGTCAAACACCGCAATACAAAAAAGCCCCGACTCGTGAGAGCCGGGGCTTTGTTGTTTTCAAGTGACGTGCACACGCATTCACACCCGAGACACAAATTTCCTACAAATTACGTAGCTCGCTACCTGTCATCCTGGCGAACGTGCGTATATAAAAGCACCCCAACGTCATCAGGCGAGCGCCGAAGGCGTCAGCGCCCGCCTTGACAGCTGACATAAACGAAACCAAATACGCTTTTTGTTTCATTTGCGCAGGCTTGGGCTCAAGCGCAGCATGTCCAACCCTGTCTCCACCCAACGCTCGGCATCGGTGTGCAATTGAAAACTGTCGGGCGCCAGCAACCACTGGTACAGGATGCCATCGACATACGCATGCAGACTGATGGCAGCGCGCGCCGTGTCGAGGTCTTCAGGCATTTGTCCCCGATTCACGGCATTACTCAGGGCCAGGGCGATTCGCACATTGCAATCCAGGCTGACCGTTTGGCGCTGCTGGCGCAGGTCGCACATTTCATCGGTGAATTCGCACTTATGAAACAAAATCTCATTAATACGTCGGGTCTTTGGATCCAGCGCAACTTGATGGAACAAATGAATCAGCAGCTTGCGCATGCAGCCGAGCGGATCGAGTTCATCTTCGCTTTCACTGGCCTTGGCCATCTCATCCAGCGGCTCATGCAAGGTATCGAGCATGGCCTGCACCAGATCGGCCTTATTGCTGAAATGCCAATAGATAGCACCGCGAGTCACGCCGGCCAGGGTAGCGATGTCCGACAACGTCGTACGCGCCACGCCCCTTTCATAAAAGGCTTTCTCTGCCGCTTCGAGTATCTGGCTGCGGGTTTCTTGAGCTTCCTCTTTGGTGCGACGGACCATGGCAGTAAAACCTCAATCAGGGTGCTTCAGTGATGTCTGAACATCAGCTGAATAAAAGTGGAGCGAGCGCTCTTGGGCGCCGTCCCCGTCTTACAATTCAAACCTTTGAACGGCTTTGGTAGCGAAGTGAGTACACAGCCAAGGTGTTTACAAACAACCATGAACGTAAGTATATTAATTAGCAAGCTACTTATCCACTCAGCCCCCCATTTTTACCCTTCCACCTTTCTCGTGCGCATTGTGCGCGCCTGACCCGAGGATTTTCATGCAATTCAAGCCAGTTGTTACCGCTCTGGTCACTGCCGTCGCCTTGGCATCGCTGCTCAGCGGATGCAAAAAGGAAGAAGCCGCACCAGCCGCACCGCCTCCTCAGGTCGGCGTTGTTACCCTGCAAACTCAAGCCTTCACCCTGACGTCCGACCTGCCAGGCCGTACCAGCGCATACCGCATCGCCGAAGTTCGCCCTCAGGTGAACGGCATCATTCTCAAGCGCATGTTCAAGGAAGGCGGCGACGTCAAACTTGGCCAGCAGCTGTATCAGATCGATTCGTCGGTCTATGACGCCACCTTGAAAAGTGCAGAAGCCAACCTGCAACAGACCAAGTCGATCTCCGACCGCTACAAGCAACTGGTCGCCGAACAAGCGGTGAGCCGTCAGGAATACGACACGGCCGTGGCCAACCGGATGCAGTCGGAAGCCGCCCTGCAAACCGCTCAGATCAACGTGCGCTACACCAAGGTTTACGCACCGCTGACCGGTCGTATCGGTCGCTCCAACGTGACAGAAGGTGCGCTGGTGACCAGCGGCCAGGCTGATCCGATGGCGGTGATCCAGCAAATCGACCCGATCTATGTCGACGTGACCCAGTCCTCGGTGGAATTGCTGCAACTGCGCCGCGAACTGGAAAGCGGTCGTCTGCAAAAGGCTGGCGACAATTCGGCGGCGGTGAAGCTGACCCTCGAAGACGGCAGCCAGTACAAGCTGGACGGCAAGCTGGAATTCTCCGAAATCTCGGTGGATCAGACCACCGGTTCCGTTACCCTGCGCGCCGTGTTCCCGAACCCTGAGCACACCCTTCTGCCGGGCATGTTTGTTCACGCTCAATTGCAGGCCGGTGTGAACGCGGCAGCGATTCTGGCGCCGCAACAAGGTGTGACCCGCGACCTTAAAGGCACACCGACTGCACTGGTCGTCGGCCCTGACAATAAGGTCGAACTGCGTCATCTAAAGGCTAACCGCACTGTCGGGAGCCAATGGCTGATCGAGGACGGTCTGAAGGCAGGTGATCGCCTGATCACCGAAGGTCTGCAATTTGTCAAACCTGGCATCGAAGTCAAAGCCAGTGAAGCGACTAACGTTGGCGCACAGAACCCGGCCCCCGCACAGGCAGCTGACAAAGCTTCCAGCGGCAAAGGGGAGTAAACCATGTCGAAATTTTTTATCGACCGTCCGATTTTCGCCTGGGTGATAGCCCTGGTGATCATGTTGGTCGGGGCACTATCGATCCTCAAGCTGCCGATCAACCAATACCCGAGCATTGCGCCTCCGGCGATCGCCATCTCCGTGGCCTACCCGGGTGCCTCGGCACAAACGGTACAGGACACCGTGGTGCAGGTGATCGAGCAACAGCTCAACGGTATCGACCACTTGCGTTATGTGTCCTCGGAAAGTAACTCCGACGGCACCATGACCATCACCGCGACCTTCGAGCAAGGCACCAACTCCGATACCGCGCAGGTTCAGGTCCAGAACAAACTGAACCTGGCCACCCCGTTGCTGCCACAAGAAGTGCAGCAGCAAGGTATCCGCGTCACCAAGGCTGTGAAGAACTTCCTGTTGGTGATCGGTGTGGTCTCGCGTGACGGCAGCATGACCAAGGACGACCTGTCCAACTACATCGTGTCGAACATGCAGGACCCGATCTCGCGGACGGCCGGTGTCGGTGACTTCCAGGTGTTCGGCTCCCAGTACGCCATGCGTATCTGGCTCGACCCGGCCAAGTTGAACAACTACAACCTGACCCCGATCGATGTCAAAACCGCCATCGCCGCACAGAACGTCCAGGTGTCGTCCGGCCAGCTTGGCGGCTTGCCTGCCCTGCCCGACACACAGCTGAACGCCACGATCATCGGCAAGACCCGCCTGCAGACTGCCGAGCAGTTCGAAAAGATCCTGCTCAAGGTCAACAAGGATGGCTCGCAGGTTCGCTTGAAAGATGTCGCTGATGTCGGTCTGGGTGGTGAAAACTACAGCATCAATGCCCAGTTCAACGGTGCCCCGGCTTCTGGTCTGGCGGTAAAGCTGGCCACTGGCGCCAACGCTCTGGATACCGCCACAGCGCTGCGCAAGACCATCGACAGCCTCAAGCCGTTCTTCCCGGAAGGGATGGAAGTGGTGTTCCCGTATGACACCACCCCGGTGGTGACCGAGTCGATCAAAGGCGTGGTTCACACCCTGGTCGAAGCTGTCGCTCTGGTGTTCCTGGTGATGTTCCTGTTCCTGCAAAACTTCCGCGCCACCATCATCACCACGATGACCGTGCCGGTGGTGTTGCTGGGTACGTTCGGCATCCTTGCGGCAGCCGGTTTCAGCATCAACACACTGACCATGTTCGGTATGGTCCTGGCCATCGGCTTGCTGGTGGACGACGCCATCGTTGTGGTGGAAAACGTCGAACGGGTGATGAGTGAAGAAGGCCTGTCGCCCAAGGAAGCCACCAAGAAATCCATGGGCCAGATCCAGGGCGCGCTGGTGGGTATCGCCCTGGTGCTGTCGGCGGTTCTGCTGCCAATGGCGTTCTTCAGCGGCTCCACCGGCGTGATCTACAAGCAGTTTTCGATCACCATCGTTTCGGCCATGGCCCTGTCGGTACTGGTTGCGCTGATCTTCACCCCGGCGCTCTGCGCCACCATGCTCAAGCCCATTCCCAAGGGTGAGCACGGCACACCCAAGCGCGGCTTCTTCGGTTGGTTCAACCGCAACTTCGACCGGGGCGTCAAAAGCTACGAGCGCGGCGTGGGTAGCATGCTCACGCAAAAGGCGCCGTACCTGTTGGCCTACCTCATCATCATTGTCGGCATGATCTGGTTGTTCACCCGTATCCCGACGGCGTTCCTGCCTGAAGAAGACCAGGGCGTACTGTTCGCCCAGGTGCAGACGCCGGCCGGTTCAACCGCCCAGCGTACCCAGGTGGTCGTGGACGAGATGCGTGAATTCCTGTTGCGTCCGGGCAAGGATGGCGGTGAAGGCGATGCTGTGAACTCGGTGTTTACCGTGACTGGTTTCAACTTCGCGGGTCGTGGCCAGAGCTCGGGTATGGCGTTCATCATGCTCCGGCCATGGGACGAACGTAACGCCGACAACAACGTGTTCAAGGTGGCGGCCCGTGCCCAGCAGCACTTCTTCACCTTCCGTGATGCCATGGTGTTTGCCTTCGCGCCACCGGCGGTACTGGAACTGGGTAACGCCACCGGTTTCGACGTGTTCCTTCAGGACCGTGCCGGTATCGGTCACGAAAAACTGATGCAAGCACGCAACCAGTTCCTCGGCATGGCAGCGCAAAGCAAGATTCTGACCCAGGTCCGTCCGAACGGCCTGAACGACGAACCGCAATACCAACTGGAAATCGATGACGAGAAGGCCAGTGCCCTGGGCATTACCATCGCCGACATCAACAACACACTGTCGATCGCGCTGGGCAGTAGCTACGTCAACGACTTCATCGACCGTGGTCGAGTGAAGAAGGTTTACGTACAAGGCCAGCCCGGCTCCCGTATGAGCCCTGAAGACCTGAAGAAATGGTATGTGCGCAACAGCGCCGGCACCATGGTTCCGTTCACGGCGTTTGCCAAGGGTGAGTGGATTTACGGGTCGCCGAAGCTGGCCCGTTACAACGGCGTCGAAGCGATGGAAATCCTCGGCTCCCCGGCGCCGGGTTATTCCACCGGTGAAGCCATGGCCGAAGTCGAAGCCATTGCCGCCAAACTGCCGCCGGGTGTCGGTATTTCCTGGACCGGCCTGTCGTACGAGGAACGGTTGTCCGGTTCGCAAGCGCCAGCGCTGTACGCCCTGTCGCTGCTGATGGTGTTCCTGTGTCTGGCGGCGCTGTATGAAAGCTGGTCGATCCCGATTGCGGTGATGCTGGTGGTGCCTTTGGGAATCATCGGTGCACTAATGGCGACCAGCCTGCGCGGCCTGTCCAACGACGTGTACTTCCAGGTGGGCCTGTTGACGACCATCGGCCTGGCGGCGAAAAACGCCATTCTGATTGTCGAATTTGCAAAGGAGCTGCATGAGCAAGGGCGTAGCTTGCGCGATGCAGCGATTGAAGCCAGCCGGATGCGTTTGCGACCGATCATCATGACCTCGCTCGCCTTCGTCCTGGGTGTGGTGCCCCTGGCCATTTCCACCGGTGCAGGTTCGGGTAGCCAGCATGCCATCGGCACCGGAGTGATTGGCGGTATGATCACCGCCACCGTTCTGGCGATCTTCTGGGTCCCACTGTTCTTCGTCACCGTGTCGTCCATCGGTCAGCGTAAAAAAGTCGACCAGGATGACGCCACTGAAACTCCTAAAGAGGCTGGCCAATGAGCAAGTCGCTACTCTCCCTAGCCGTCGCCGCGTTTGTGCTTGGTGGTTGCTCGCTGATACCCGATTATCAACAGCCTGAGGCACCAGTGGCAGGCCAATACCCGCAGGGCCCGGCGTACTCGCCGGCCCAGGCGCCGAGCCAGGCTGCGGCTGAGCAAGGCTGGAAGCAGTTTTTCCATGACCCGGCACTGCAACAGCTGATTCAGGTCGCGCTGGAAAACAACCGTGACCTGCGTGTCGCGGCGCTGAACATCGATGCCTTTGCGGCTCAATACCGCATCCAGCGTGCCGACCTGTTCCCGGCCGTCTCGGCCAATGGCACCGGCAATCGCCAGCGCGTTCCGGAAAACGCTACGCAGACCGGCCAGTCAGGTATCGTCAGTTCCTACTCGGCCACGGTCGGTATCAGTGCCTATGAACTCGATATGTTTGGTCGGGTTCGCAGCCTCAGCGAAGCAGCGCTGCAACAGTACTTCGCTACTGAAGAAGGTCGACGCAGCACACAGATCAGTCTGGTAGCCAGCGTGGCCAACGCCTACATGGCTTGGCAAGCCGATAAGGAACTGCTGAAAGTCACCCAGGACACCCTCGGTGCGTTCGAGGAGAGCTACAAGCTCACCGCGCGCAGTGCCGAAGTCGGTGTGGCGTCGGCGCTGGACGTCGCCCAGTCGCGCACCTCAGTGGAAAACGCACGGGCGCAACTGGCGAAGTACACCCGCCAGGTCGCTCAGGATGAGAACAGTCTGGTGCTGCTGCTCGGCACCGGCATCCCGGCCAACCTGCAAGCCGCCAAGCCGTTGTCTGACGATTTGCTCAGCGACGTGCCAGCCGGCCTGCCATCGGACTTGCTGCAACGTCGTCCGGACATTCTCCAGGCCGAATACAACCTCAAGGCCGCCAACGCCAACATCGGCGCGGCACGGGCGGCGTTCTTCCCGAGCATCAGCCTGACGGCCAACGCCGGCACCCTGAGCCCGGACTTGTCCGGTCTGTTCAAGGGCGGTTCGGGCACCTGGTTGTTCCAGCCGCAAATCAACTTGCCGATCTTCAATGCCGGCAGCCTGCGCGCCAGCCTGGATTATTCGAAAATCCAGAAAGACATTGGCGTGGCGAACTACGAGAAGTCCATTCAAACGGCCTTCCAGGAAGTCGCCGACGGCCTGGCCGCCCGCCGAACCTACACCGACCAGTTGCAGGCGCAGCGCGACTTCGTCACCGCCAACCAGGAGTACTACCGTCTGGCCCAGCGTCGTTACCTCATCGGTGTCGACAGCAACCTGACCTTCCTCGATGCCCAGCGTCAGCTGTTCAACGCCCAACAAGTGCTGATCACCGACCGTCTGGCGCAACTGGTCAGCGCGGTCAACCTGTACAAGGCCTTGGGTGGTGGCTGGAACCAGCAGACCGCCAAGGTCGAACCGCTGAAAGAAGAAGCGCCGAAGATGAAGTTGTTCTGATAGTGCGGTGAAAACAATGAAGCCCACCTTTTTGGTGGGCTTTTTGTTGGCAGCGGGAAAAGGTGTGGTGTGATCACTGGCCTCATCGCGAGCAGGCTTGCTCCCACATTGATCTCTGTGGTTCATCAATCGTGAGTTCACTGAAAATCCCCTGTAGGAGCGAGCCTGCTCGCGATGAGGCCGCATCAGACAACACAAATCCCTGGCCCCATCTTGCGTTCGATAATCGCCCAAATCCCACTTTCACCAATTGAACCATCCACTACATTCCCCGCACCATCCTCCGCACAAGACCAACAACATCAGGTTCACCCTATGCCCCCGCGCCCTACCCTGTCCGGCTGATTCCACTCCGTTTAACCAATCCGTTCTTTTGACTGCAACCCGACGTTGCGGCAGCGCCCTGTTTCATCCCCAAAAATTAGAGAGACCCGAGCCCATGACGTCTTCTTCCGCGCAGTATTTGTTCCCCGGCCTGATTGCCATCGCCATAGCCACTGCGGCCCTCCCCGCCCAAGCCGAGGAATCAGGTTTTGTCGAAGGCGCCAAGGTCAACTTGAACCTGCGCAATTTCTACATCAACCGCAACTACACCAACCCGGCTTACCCGCAGAGCAAGGCCGAGGAGTGGACGCAGAGCTTCATTTTCGACGCCAAGTCCGGTTTCACCCAAGGCCCGGTGGGGTTCGGCGCGGATATGCTGGGACTGCTGTCGGTCAAGCTCGATGGCGGTAAAGGCTCGGGCGGCACCCAGCTGCTGCCGATTGACAGCGACGGTCGCCCTGCTGACAGCTTCGGCCGTCTGGCGGTGGCCGGGAAGATGAAAGTGAGTAAAACCGAAGTGAAGGTCGGCGAGTGGATGCCAGTACTGCCCATCCTGCGTTCCGACGATGGCCGTTCACTGCCACAAACCTTCCAGGGTGGCCAGCTGACGTCCACCGAGATCAGCGGCCTGACGATCTACGGCGGCCAGTTCCGCCAGAACAGTCCGCGTAACGATGCGAGCATGGAAGACATGTTCATGAACGGCAAATCCGCGGCCTTCACTTCGGACCGTTTCAACTTCGGTGGCGGTGAATACACGTTCAACGACAAACGCACCCAGGTCGGTGCCTGGTATGCAGAACTCAGCGACCTCTACCAGCAACAGTATTACAACCTGAACCATAGCCAGCCGATTGGCGACTGGGTCCTCGGCGCCAACCTTGGCTATTTTATCGGCAAAGAAAACGGCAGCGCCCTGGCCGACGACCTCGACAACAAAACCGGGTTCGCCATGCTCTCGGCCAAATACGGCGGCAGCACCTTCTACGTTGGCCTGCAAAAACTCACCGGTGACGATCAATGGATGCGCGTCAACGGCACCAGCGGCGGAACCCTGGCCAACGACAGCTACAACTCCAGCTACGACAACGCCCAGGAAAAATCCTGGCAAGTGCGCCACGACTACAACTTCGTCGCCCTCGGCGTGCCGGGCCTGACGATGATGAACCGCTACATCAGCGGCGATAATGTGCACACCGGCACCATCACTGACGGCACGGAATGGGGCCGCGAGTCGGAACTGGCCTACACCATACAAAGCGGTCCATTGAAGAACCTCAACGTCAAATGGCGCAACGCGAGCATCCGCAAGAGCTTCAGCACCAACGAGTTCGACGAGAACCGGGTGATCATCAACTATCCGATCAGCCTCTTGTAGACACCGATCAAAAGGTAGGAGCGAGCTTGCTCGCGAAGGCGTCGGCACATCCAACAGAAAAGTGACTGATACACCGCCTTCGTCGGCACGCCGCCCGGAGCAAGCCCGCTGCTGCACTGGATCGGCGCCGCCTGTCAGACTGGCTGGCGCTTTGGCAACGGTCAATTACAGTGACAAAACCTGACAGGATTCAGGCGATATCCAACCCACCCCACTTCCGTTATCTGTTGATGTTGGTCCGCAAGACTTGAGCCAGGTTGTCATCGGAAGACACCACTTGATCACCAGAGGACCACCTCATGATCCCCCCACTGCAAGCGGCTCCCGTCCAAGGCGACTGGGACGCCAAGTCGTACCAGCAGTTCTCCCGCCTCAGACAACGACCGGTCAACGAATTGCTCGACCGTGTCGACATCAAAAACCCAAAACGCATCTACGACCTGGGTTGCGGCACAGGCATTGCGACGCAAGTTCTCGCAAAGCGCTGGCCTCGATCGCACCTGATGGGCATCGACAGCTCGGAGCAAATGCTGCAGGAGGCCAGGTGTTTGCCGATCAAGGCCCGATGGAAGCAGTGCGACCTACAGAACTGGCAGCCCGAACAGCCCGCCGATCTGCTGTTTGCCGCCGCCGTGCTGCATTTCATCGACGATCATCCACAGCTGTTGCCTCGATTGCTCAAGCACTTGAACCCGGGCGGTTGTCTGGCGGCGCACATGCCCGATTGGCGCGATGCGGTGTGGTATCAGCTGATGCTCGACACCCTCGACAGCGGCGGCCACAACGGTCAACCGCTGGGCACACCGCAGCTACGTGAAAGCATGGCGCGGCGGCCGCTGTTGTCGCTGGAGGACTACTACCGTTTGCTGGCGCCGCTCTGCGCCACGCTGGATATCTGGGAAACCGAGCAGCTACAGATCGTCGATGGCAAGTCGCCGATTTATGACTGGATCAAGGTGTCGGCGTTACGGGCGGTGATGCAGGGGTTGAAGGATGACGAACAGGCGCGGTTCGTCTATCACTTCATGATGCGGGTGCATATGCATTACCCGCAGGAGGGGGATGGGCATACGTTGTTTCCGTTCAAACGGGTTTTCATTGTGGCCACTGTGTAGGCCATGGCATCGCCATCGCGAGCAGGCTCGCTCCTACAGTTGAAACGCATTCCCCTGTGGGAGCGTGGCTTGCCCGCGATGGCGTCAGTTCAGGCACCATCAAATCCCGAGATCACTCCCGCGACTCAACCCCCAACTCATCCCAAACCGACTCCGCCAAGTGGAACGTCGCATTCGCTGCCGGGATGCCGCAGTAGATCGCGCTCTGCATGATCACTTCCTTGATCTCGCCACGGGGCACGCCGTTGTTGGCGGCGGCGCGCAGGTGCAATTTGAGTTCTTCGTTGCGGTTCATGCCGATCAGCATGGCAATGGTGATCAGGCTGCGGGTGTGGCGCGGCAGTCCCGGGCGGGTCCAGATGTCGCCCCAGGCGTGGCGAGTGATCATCTCCTGAAATTCCGAGTTGAACTCGGTCAGCGCGTTCAGGCTGCGGTCGACGTGAGGGTCGCCGAGTACTGCGCGACGGACTTTCATGCCCTCGTCGTAACGTTGTTTCTCGTCCACAACAATCCCCTTAATGAGCGTTCAAAAACGCCAAGACCCGCTCGCTGAAAGCGGCACTGGCCTGGACGTTGGACAAGTGCGCAGCGTAGAACTCGGCGTATTCGGCGCCTGGCACATGTTCTTGAATGAAGTGTCCGCCAGACGGCGGCGTGACCGCGTCTTCGGTGCCGGCGATCACCAGCAGCGGCAACTTGATCGAAGACAATTGCTCACGGAAGTCGGCATCACGCACCGCAGCGCAATTAGCCGCGTAGCCTTGAGGCGAAGTCGCGGCGAGCATGTCGGTGATCTGCTTCGCAGCGGATGGATTGGCTACGGCAAAGTCCGGGGTAAACCAGCGCGCAATCGAGGCATCGCGCAGCGCGACCATGGCGGCCGGACCGTCGCGCAGTACGGTTTCAATGCGCGGGTTCCAGATCGACGGGTCGCCGATTTTCGCGGCGGTGTTGCACACCACCAGTTTGTTCAATCGATCAGCGGCATTGATCCCCAGCCACTGGCCGATCAAACCGCCCATCGACAGACCACAGAAATGCGCGCGTTCAATGTGCAACGCATCCAGCAGCGCCAAGACGTCGCGGCCCAGTTGCTCGATGCTGTACGGGCCCGGTGTCACCAGCGATTGTCCGTGGCCACGGGTGTCAAAACGCAACACACGGAAGTGTTCGGTGAACGCTGCAATCTGTGCGTCCCACATGTGCAGGTCGGTGCCCAGCGAGTTGGACAGCACCAGCACCGGCGCATCCACAGGCCCATCGAGTTGCGGCCCTTGAATTTGGTAGTGCAGTTCGCCCTCGGCGAGTTGTACAAATGCCACAGTAATCTCCTTCAGGCAGTTAACGCAGAATGTTCAGCCGCCGCCCGCTCGACCCAGGTATGGGCCTGGCCGAGGTAATGGGCGGGGTCCAGCAGACGATCAAGCTCAGCAGCAGAAAGCTCGGCGGTCACTTGCGGTTCGTCACCGAGGATGGCGCGCAGTTGACGCTGTTCAGCCACCGCACGTTTGCAACAGAGTTCCAACAGATGATGCGCGGTGTCGCGCCCGACCCGTTGGGCGAGGACGATGCTAACCGCTTCGGCCAGTACCAGGCCTTGCGTCAAATCGAGGTTGCGAGCCATGCGATTCGCGTCCACTTCCAGCCCCTGCGTCACTAGCAATGCTTGCTTGAGGCTGCCGGACACCAGGCAACAAATCTCTGGCAGGGTTTCCCACTCGGCATGCCATAGACCGAGGCTGCGTTCGTGTTCCTGCGGCATCGCGCTGAAGAGTGTCGAGAGTAAGCCCGGCACACGCGTCGCCGCACCGATCAGCACTGCTGCACCCACCGGGTTGCGCTTGTGCGGCATGGTCGAGGAACCGCCCTTGCCCGGTGCTGACGGTTCGAAGACTTCGCCCGCCTCGGTTTGCATCAACAGGCTGATGTCGCGGCCGAGTTTGCCCAGGCTGCCGGCGATCAATCCCAGCACCGAGCCAAACTCCACCAGACGATCACGCTGGGTGTGCCAAGGCTGATCCGGCAAGGTCAGTTGCAGTTCCTCGGCCAAGGCTTCAGCAATCGGCATCGCCTGTGCACCGAGGGCCGCCAGGGTTCCGGAGGCGCCGCCGAATTGCAGCACCAACAGACGAGGCTTGAGCTCTTGCAAGCGTTGACGGCTGCGAGTGACCGCACCCAGCCAACCAGCGATTTTCATGCCGAGGGTGACCGGTGTTGCATGCTGCAACCAAGTGCGGCCGGCCAAGGGTGTGGCGACATAACGTTTGGCTTGCATCGCGAGGGTGTCGCCCAGTTGCGCCAGATCACTTTCGATCAGCACCAGCGCCCCGCGCAATTGCAACACCAGCCCGGTGTCCATCACGTCCTGGCTGGTCGCGCCCAAATGCACATAGCGCTCGGCTTCGGCATCACTGGCGGCGATCTGCTTGCCCAATGCCTTGACCAAGGGAATGGCAGAATTGCCCGCGGTGGCAATCGCCTCACCGAGGGCCGCGAAATCGTAATGCCCGGCCTGACACGCCGCTTCAATGGGCGCGACAGCGGTTTGCGGAATCAGCCCGACACGCGCCTCGGCCCGGGCCAGTGCAGCTTCGAAATCGAGCATGGCCTGCACGCGGCCTTGATCGCAGAACACCTCACGCATATCGCGCGCAGTGAAATAGGCATCGAACAATTGATTGCCCGGTCGCTCGTTCATAAACAGTCCCTGGAGGCGCGGGCCCGTCAGGCCCGCGCGTAAAGATCAAAGGTCGTGGTGCAAATACTTTGCCTGTTTCGGCAGACGCAAACTGAACAGGAACGCCACCGCCATCATCACCGTGACGTACCAATAAAACGAGTTTTCCATGCCCACGGCTTTGAGGCTCAAGGCAACGTATTCCGCCGAACCACCGAAGATCGCATTCGCCACCGCGTAGGCCAAGCCGACACCCAGGGCGCGCACCTCTGGCGGGAACATTTCGGCTTTTACCAGGCCACTGATCGAGGTGTAAAAGCTCACGATCGCCAGTGCCACGGTAATCAGTACAAAGGCCAGGAACGGACTGCTGACGCTTTTCAGGCTCAACAGAATCGGCACGGTGCACAACGTCCCGAGGGCGCCGAACCAGAGCATCGAGTTACGGCGGCCAATCTTGTCGGCGAGCATGCCGAACAACGGCTGCATGCACATATAAAGGAACAGCGCGCCGGTCATGATGTAACTGGCGGTCTTGGCCTGCATGCCGGCAGTGTTCACCAGATACTTCTGCATGTACGTGGTGAAGGTGTAGAAAATCAGCGAGCCACCGGCGGTATAACCGAGCACGGTAATGAACGCGGCTTTATGGTCGCGGAACAGCGCACTGATGCTGCCGGCGTCCTTGTTTTCGCGCATTTCCTTGCTGCTGGTTTCTTTCAGCGAACGGCGCAGGAACAGCGAAATCAGCGCGGCCAGCGCACCGACCACAAACGGAATCCGCCAGCCGTAGGCACGCAACTCATCCTCGCTGAGGAACTGCTGCAGGACCACCACCAGCGACACCGCCAGCAACTGCCCGCCAATCAGCGTCACGTACTGGAACGAGGCGAAAAAGCCGCGCTGGCCCTTGAGCGCGACTTCACTCATGTAGGTGGCGGTGGTGCCGTACTCCCCGCCCACCGACAAACCTTGAATCAAACGCGCGAACAGCAGCAGGATCGGGGCCCAGACGCCGATGTCCTTGTAGGTCGGCAGGCAAGCGATGAGCAACGAACCGAAGCACATCATCAGAATCGAAATCATCATCGAGCTCTTGCGCCCGTGCTTGTCCGCCAACCTACCGAAAATCCAGCCGCCGATGGGGCGCATCAGGAACCCGGCGGCGAATACGCCAGCGGTATTGACCAGCTGCACCGTGGGGTTGTCAGACGGGAAAAAGGCCGGCGCGAAGTAGATTGCGCAAAAGGCATAGACGTAGAAGTCGAACCATTCCACGAGGTTGCCGGACGAAGCACCAACAATGGCAAAGATCCGCTTACTGCGTTCTTCACCGGTGTAGTGAGCTGTAATAGCCGTTGGCGTTGTCATTGTTTTATTCACTCAATGGGGACAGTGAGAGTCTAGACACACTTCGAAACAGTCCTGTTCCGCAAATACATCAGCAACACAGATCCCCTGTAGGAGCTGGCTTGCCAGCGAAAGCGGTGTGCCAGGCAACATCTATATTGACTGACACACCGCTTTCACTGGCAAGCCCGCTCCTACAGGGATTTGCGGGGTTTTCAGTAATCGAAGAACACCGTCTCCGCATCAGTGCCCTGCAAAATCACATTCCACTGATAGACACCCGACGCATCTTTCTTCGCCAGCAAGGTACTGCGGCGCTCGGCCGGCACACATTCCAGCAGCGGATCTGCCACGTTGGCCGGTTCCCCATCGAAGTAAATCCGCGTCAGCAAGTGCTTGACCAACCCGCGCGCAAACACCAGCACCACCAAGTGCGGCGCCTGGGTCGAGCCTTTCAGGCCTTCAACCGTGCCCGGCTTGATGGTAGTGAAACGGAAACGCCCTTCGGCATCCACCGGCACCCGGCCAAAGCCTTCGAAGTTCGGGTCCAGCGGTTTGTCCTGATCGTCTTCCGGATGGTCGTACTTGCCGGCGGCATTGGCCTGCCAGACTTCCAGCATCGCGTCGTTGACGACATCGCCGTTGCCATCGACGACTTGCCCGGTAATCGCCACTCGCTCGCCGAGGGTTTGTGCAACGGTCAGGTCTTCGCGGTTCAGCCAGGTCAGGCCGATGTGGTAATACGGCCCGACGGTGTGGGACGTGGTCGCGTTCAGCGTCATCTTATTTCTCCATCGGCGTGGCGTCGCGGCCGCGCAAGACGATGTCCCAGCGATAACCGAGGGCATAGGAAGGGATGGTTTTTTCCAGATCGAAGGTCGCGATCAGACGCTCTTTGGCGCTGGTATCGGGCACGCAGTTGTAGATCGGGTCGTAGGCCAGCAACGGGTCGCCCGGGAAATACATCTGCGTGACCAGGCGCGTCAGAATGCTCGGTCCGAACAGCGAGAAATGGATGTGCGCCGGGCGCCACGCGTTGTGGTGGTTGCCCCACGGGTAGGCGCCGGGCTTGATGGTCTGGAACTGATACCAGCCATCGGCGTCGGTCACGGTGCGGCCGGTGCCGGTGAAGTTCGGGTCCAGCGGCGCGTCGTGCAAGTCGCGCGCATGGTTGTAGCGGCCGGCGGCGTTGGCCTGCCAGATTTCCACCAGAATCCCCGGCACCGGCAGACCGTTTTCATCCAGCACGCGGCCGTGAATGATGATGCGTTCACCCAGTGGCTCGCCCTGGTGTTGAGCGGTCAGGTCGCTGTCCTTCTCGTTGACGCGTTCGGCGCCGATGGTCGGGCCGGTGATTTCCGAGAGCGAGTGCGGCAGAAACACCAACGGTTTGGACGGCGAGCGAAGGTTGGTGGATTGATACGTCGGGTGCAGGTATTCCGGCTGGGTGCCTTCCTGCGGGCGACGGTAACCAGGCTTGTCAGTCATTTCGCTTTCCTCTGTTTTTATTTGTCGACGCGGCGTGTCAGACGCGCTCGATCGCCAGCGCCAGACCCTGGCCCACGCCGACGCACATGGTCGCCAGACCTTTCTTGCCACCGGTTTTTTCCAGATGATGCAGCGCGGTCAGTACCAGACGCGCACCGCTCATGCCCAGCGGATGGCCCAAGGCAATGGCGCCACCGTTCGGGTTGACCTGAGCCGCGTCGTCCGCCAGCCCCAGTTCACGCAGCACCGCCAAACCCTGGCTGGCAAAGGCTTCGTTGAGTTCGATCACGTCGAAATCGCTGACGGTCAAGCCAAGACGCTCGGTCAGTTTGCGCACCGCCGGGACCGGGCCAATGCCCATGACCCGAGGCGCAACGCCGGCGCTCGCCATACCCAGCACTTTGGCGCGGGCGGTCAGACCGTGTTTTTTCACCGCTTCAGCAGACGCCAGAATCAACGCCGCCGCACCATCGTTCACGCCCGAAGCGTTGCCGGCAGTGACAGTTTTGTCGGGGCCGTTGACCGGTTTGAGTGTGGCCAACATCTCCAGGGTGGTGTCGGCGCGAGGATGTTCGTCCTGCGTAACGACTGTTTCACCCTTCTTGTGGGCAATCCGCACTTCAATGATTTCTTCAGCGAAAAATCCTGCGGCTTGCGCGGCGGCTGTGCGCTGCTGGCTGCGCAGTGCGAAAGCGTCCTGGTCTTCACGAGACACTTCGTAATCGTCGGCCACGTTGTCGGCGGTCTGCGGCATCGCATCCACGCCGTATTGCGCTTTCATCAACGGGTTGATGAAGCGCCAGCCGATGGTGGTGTCTTCCAGCTTCATGTTGCGCGAGAACGCTGCATCTGCCTTTCCCATCACGAACGGCGCGCGGGACATCGATTCGACACCGCCGGCAATCGTCAGCTCCATTTCGCCGCTGGCGATGGCGCGGAATGCGGTACCGATGGCATCCATACCCGACGCGCAGAGACGATTGAGCGTGACGCCCGGAATGGATTCCGGCAGCCCGGCCAGCAGCAACGCCATGCGGGCGACGTTACGGTTGTCTTCGCCGGCCTGGTTGGCGCAGCCGAAGAACACCTCGTCCACCGCGTTCCAGTCCACCGACGGGTTGCGTTCCATCAGCGCCTTGAGCGGCACAGCGGCCAGATCGTCAGCGCGAACCGCCGACAGACCGCCGCCGAAACGGCCGATGGGGGTGCGAATGGCGTCGCAGATATAAACGTCACGCATCAGGCTTCTCCGGGTGCTTGGCCGTGGGCGGCAGCGGTGCGGGCTTCAAGATCTCTGAGAGCAGTGAGTTCGACCTCAGTTGGCTCGGCCGTGTTTTCAACCGTGTCAGCGAAGCGAATCGCCCAACCGGTGGCGGCGACCACTTGCTCACGGGTGACGCCTGGGTGCAGCGCGGTGACCACAAACTCATGGGTGCCGGCTTCCGGCTCCATGATGCACAGGTCGGTAATGATGCCGACAGGACCGGCGCCCGGCAGACCGAGACGCTTGCGTGAATCACCGCCCTCGCCATGGCCGACCGACGTAATGAAGTCGAGTTTGTCGACAAACGAACGCGCTGACTGCTTGAGGATAATCAGTACGCTTTTGGCCGAGCCGGCAATCTCCGGTGCGCCACCGGCACCCGGCAGACGAACTTTCGGCGCATGGTAATCGCCAACCACGGTGGTGTTGATGTTGCCGAAACGGTCGACTTGCGCAGCGCCGAGGAAGCCGACGTCAATGCGCCCGCCCTGCAGCCAATAGCGAAAAATCTCACCGGTCGGGACTACAGTGTCAGCGGTTTCCGCCAGCTCACCGTCACCAATCGACAGCGGCAGTACGCTTGGCTTGGCGCCAATCGGACCCGATTCGTAGATCAGGACCACATCTGGCGAGGAAGTAAGACGTGCCAGGTTGGCCGCTTTCGATGGCAGGCCGATGCCGACGAAACACACCGAACCGTTCTTCAAACGGCGAGCGGCGGCAACGGTCATCATTTCATTGGTGGTGTAAGTCATTTCTTGGCCTCCGAAGCAGCGGCCAGTTTGGCCTGGAACTCGCTGAAGTCAGCGCAGCCGTGGATGTATTCGTTGATCCACGCCGTGAAGGTTTCACGGTCGCGGGCAATCGGGTCCCAGGCTTGGTAGAAACGGTTATCACGTTCGTTGTAACCGTGAGCGTAGGACGGATGCGCGCCACCTGGGACGTGGCAGACCGCGCTCAAGGCCCAGGTCGGCAGAACGCAGGAGTTCATCGGTGCATTGAGGTCGTCGACGATTTCCTCGACAGTAACGATGCAACGCTTGGCAGCCAGTGCGGCTTCTTTCTGCACGCCGAGAATGCCCCACAGCAGCACGTTGCCTTTGCGGTCGGCTTTCTGCGCGTGAATGACCGTGATGTCCGGGCGCACCGAAGGCACGGCTGCCAACACTTCTCCGGTAAACGGGCAGGTGACGGTTTTGATCAGCGGATTGACCTTTGGCAGGTCGGAACCGGCGTAGGCCCGCAGTACCGCGAACGGTAGGCCGGAGGCGCCAGCGACGTAGGCATTGGCCAGGTCGGCGTGGCTGTGTTCTTCGATCTCCAGCGCGTGCGGCCACTGCTTTTCGACGGCATCACGCAGACGGTGCAGCGAACCTACACCCGGGTTGCCACCCCAGGAAAAAATCAACTTGCGAGCACAACCGGCGCCGATCAACTGGTCGTAGATCAGGTCCGGGGTCATGCGTACCAGTGTCAGGTCTTTCTTGCCCTGACGAATGATTTCATGACCCGCCGCCGTAGGGATCAGGTGAGTAAAGCCTTCGAGCGCGACGGTATCGCCGTCATTTACGAATTGCTTCACCGCGTCGTGCAGCGAAAGGATTTCAGCCATGGGGCAGGCTCCCGTTTTGTTGTGAACCGACAGTGAAAGAAAAAGGCGCGATGCGCAGCGCCGGAGTGCCTAAAGATTAAGCCCCTGAAAAACGCCAAACAATCCGATAATCGACTATGTGTTCGTTTATCGAACATATTGTTGCCTGCCTACCTATCCCCAAAAGCATCGCAAGCAGGCTCGCTCCCACAGGGATCACGCAATACCTGTGGGAGCGAGCCTGCTCGCGAAGAGGCCGCCAAGCTCAGCAAAAAATCTGGATCAGCCCCTCAAGTCGCATCCGCATGACTGACCATGCCCTTGATCACCACCGCCGTGGCCGCCAACGCCGCCGGAATCACCAGCGCTGTCAGTACTTGCTCGAAATTCCAGCCAAGCCCCAGCAATGTCGCGCCCATCCACGCACCGAGAATCGCGCCGAAACGGCCAATCCCCAGCATCCACGACACGCCGGTCGCCCGCCCTTGCGTCGGGTAAAACCGCGCCGCCAGCGATGGCATCGCCGATTGCGCACCGTTGACGCACATGCCCGCCACCAGCACCAACGTCGCCAACAGCGTGATGTTGCCCAGGCTCTGCCCCACCGCGTAGGCAAACACCCCGGCCAGCAGGTAGAAAATGCCGATGACTTTGTGCGGATTGAACCGGTCCATCGCCCAACCCACGCCCACCGCACTCAGCACACCACCAAACTGGAACAGTGCGCCAATGAACGCGGCTTGCTCCATGCTCGCACCGCTGTCGCGCATCAACGTCGGCAGCCAACTGGTCAGCAGGTACACAATCACCAGGCCCATGAAGTAGGTCAGCCAGAGCAATAAGGTGCCGGTGCTGTAGGTGCCCGAGAAGATCACCGCGAACACATTGCGCGCTTTTACGGTTTTCAATTCCGGCACGCTGAAGCTCGAAGCCTGAGCGACGATGGTCGGGTCGATGGGCGCCAGGGTCTTGCGCACTTTGTCGGTACCACGATTACGGACGACCAGGTAGCGTGCCGATTCGGGCAGCCAGAACAACAAGACGACCGCGAGAATCAGCGGCAGAATCCCGCCAATCAGCAGCAGGCTGTGCCAGCCGAACGCAGGGATCAACTTGGCCGAGATAAACCCGCCGCCGGCCATGCCGAGGTTGAAGCCGCAGAACATGCTGGTCACCAGCAGGGACTTTTTGCGCTCCGGGGTGTATTCCGACAGCAATGTCGTGGCGTTCGGCATGCCGGCGCCAAGGCCCAGACCGGTGAGAAAACGCAGCACCAGCAGTTGATCGACAGTGGTGCTGTAGGCCGACGCCAGACTGAAGGCACCAAACAACAACACCGCGCCGACCAAGACGACTTTGCGTCCGAAGCGGTCCGCCAACGGGCCGGAACCCAGTGCGCCGAAGACCATGCCGATCAACGCAGCACTCATGACCGGCCCGAGACTGGCGCGGTCGATGCCCCAATCCTGGGACAACGCAGGCGCAATAAAGCCCATGGCCGCCGTATCGAGTCCATCAAGAAAGACAATCAGGAAACACAGGATCACCACTCGCCACTGATAGCGCGAAATGGGTTGAGCATTGATGAAGGACTGCACGTCGAGGCAGTTACCTACAGCAGACTGGGGCTGGTTCATTATTTTTATTCCACACAAGAACGCAGTCGGACATTTGCCAGCCTGGGCCGGCGCTGCCGCGACAGTAATGATCCTGGGGAAAGTGCGTCAATTCGATAAACGCAAGTCTGTGCGTTTATCGAACAACTTAGAGGAAGGGCTTGGTCCGGGGGCTTAGGCGAAGAGCTGCGCGCTGAGGTCGCGGCTGGCGCTGAGCAGTCCTGGCAGGAATCGCTGTTCCAGCTCGTTGCGACTGACACGGCCGGCGTGGGTGCTGACGTTCAAGGCGGCCACCACCTGGCCAGAAGCGTCGTACACCGGCACGGCAATCGAGCGCAGGCCCTGTTCCAGTTCCTGATCGACGATGCACCAGCCTTGTTGCCGCACTTCTTGCAGGCATTCGAGCAACGCCTCGGGCGTATGCAGGGTGCGGCTGGTCTTGGCTTGCAACTCTGCATGATCGAGGTATTCGTGCAGCGAGGTGTCATCCAGCGCGGCGAGAAGAATCCGCCCCATTGAAGTGCAATAGGCCGGCAGGCGGCCGCCCACTGAAAGGTCGACGGAAATCAGCCGTTGAGTCGTTGCCGAACGGGCGATGTATAAAATGTCGTCCCCTTCCAGCGTGGCCATGTTGCACGCCTCATGAAGTTGCTCACTCATGCGGTCCAGGTACGGCTGGGCTGACACCGCCAAAGGCGTCGAAGACACGTAGGCATGGCCCAGGGTCAGCACTTTGGGCAATAGCGAATAGGTGCGACCATCGGTGGTCGCGTAGCCAAGTTTGATCAAGGTATGCAGGCAACGTCGCACGGCCGCGCGGGGGATTTCCGTGCGATGACTGATCTGGGCAATGGTCAGATGCCGCTTGCGCTCTTGAAACGCTTGTACCACCGCCAGGCCACGAGCCAGAGAGGTCATGAAATCGGGATCGCCGGTCAAGGCCTGAATTCGCTTGGCGGGTGAGGCGACAATCGGCGGCGCGACTGAAGTGAAAGAGTTGCGCAATTGATCGTTCATGACAGGTCCTTTCCGAGGCGGATCAGCGGTTATTACATCCGGCCCCTGCTTCATCACACAAGACAGGGATCGTCGAGATTGGGCGATTATCGAACCACAGACCGATAATCGCAATCAACCCTGCACACGGGCCAGCCTGTTCACCGCTGATTTTCGCGCTGACCACTAGATGTTTTTAATCGTGTTCAATCACGGACTTGAAAAGTCATGTATTCGGCCTGACTTATCGACTTCATGGCGCCAGAAAGACATCACTGCAAAGTGACATCATCGGCCACCTTATTAACGTAGAAAGTTGCGATTAACAAAACCGTCACACACAAAGAACTACTTTTAACTCTCAAATGATAGTGTTCTTCGAATCGACCGCTATAATGCACCTCAGTGGCAACCCTGTTTTTATGTACCGGTTGCGCCACTGGACAGCCCGGTATTCTACCGTTGCTGCCCGCAGCAAGCGCTTGGCGCTCATTCATATGCTCCGCCAACGCCCTCGCTGAAACAGGTAACTGATGCTACGTCAGCTGTTTTTCTCTGGTGCCGTGGCCGCCTGCAACATGGAAGTATTGTTCGCATGCCGTAAAACGATGCTTTTGGCATTGTCCCTTCCGCGAGTGTGGTCAATAGATTCGATGCAGCGCGTTTCACCAGAATTAATCTCAACTCATACAGGTAGCACTGTGACGAAAGACGAACTGCGCGCGGAACTTGAGCGCCAGGAACAACGTTACAAGGAAGTTTACGGCGGGGAAGTCACCACCTACGCCGCCCAGCCCGAACCGGAACGTAAACCCTGGCGTAAACGCGCCACCGTTCAGGATCAGGCGTTCACTCAGGAATTGCAGAAGATGGAAAAGGAACTCAAAGCCGAAGAGCCTTGACCGTCTCGGTCCAAATCCTTTCAAGGGTCTGCGTCTGCTCCCGTTAAAAGCGGGTTGCATTGATGACGCCTTTCGCGCCCGCTACAAGCGGGCAGCGGCTACCTTACCCATCGGATGAGGTAAATGGCTCCTTTCTGACCCTCTTCTCAGATATTTCCCACAGGCGTTTAAACCTCTCGACTTCACGGGAGAAACCCTTGTAGCTGCTGCATTTCCCCATGAATTCAACGACTTGCAAAACCCGGCAAAACACTGGGAGATAGGCTGTCGCCACAAATTAATTCGTTGAAGAATGTTACCGATGAGCAGCAAGTGCATTGATTAGCAGTCTTTTCTGGCATAATCGCGCCCCCTTACGACCGGGTCAGAAAACCTTCATGATCGATTTATTCAGCGGACTTGATGCTTGGGTGCTTGTGAGCCTCTTGCTCGCCCTGGCCTTTGTCCTCGCCTTCGAGTTCATCAACGGCTTTCATGACACCGCAAACGCGGTGGCCACTGTTATCTACACCAAAGCCATGCCACCTCATCTGGCCGTGTTCTTTTCCGGTGTGTTCAACTTCCTCGGCGTGCTGCTGGGCGGTGTTGGCGTGGCGTACGCCATCGTCCACCTGCTGCCGGTAGAACTGCTGATCAATGTGAACACCGGTCACGGACTGGCCATGGTGTTCTCGCTGCTCGCTGCCGCCATCACCTGGAACCTGGGCACCTGGTACTTCGGTATCCCGGCCTCCAGCTCCCACACCCTGATCGGTTCGATCCTCGGTGTCGGCCTGGCCAACGCGTTGATCAACGACATTCCGCTGGCGGATGGCGTGAACTGGCAGAAAGCGATCGACATCGGTGCTTCCCTGGTGTTCTCGCCAATGGCCGGCTTCCTTGTCGCGGCGCTGGTGTTGATCGGCCTTAAATGGTGGCGTCCACTGTCCAAGATGCACAAGACACCGGACCAGCGCCGCAAGCTCGACGACAAGAAGCACCCACCGTTCTGGAACCGTCTGGTCCTGGTGATCTCGGCCATGGCCGTGAGCTTCGTGCACGGCTCCAACGATGGTCAGAAAGGTATCGGTCTGATCATGCTGGTGCTGATCGGTATCGTGCCAGCGCAGTTCGTCCTCGACCTGAGCAGCACGACGTACCAGATCGAACGGACCCGCGATGCGACCCTGCACCTGAGCCAGTTCTACAAGCGCAACGCCGACACCTTGGGTGAGTACCTGGCGCTGGGCAAAAGCATAGAAGGTGATCTTCCGGAGAAATTCCGTTGCAACCCGCAACAGACCGAACCGACCATCACTGCCCTGCTCGGCACCCTTAAAGGTGTATCGGACTACCACTCGCTGTCGTCGGAAAGCCGCATCGAAGTGCGTCGCTACCTGCTCTGCCTGGATGACACGGCCAAGAAAGTCGGCAAGTTGCCTACCCTCAATGCCCGTGAAAAGGCTGACCTGGACAAACTGCGCAAAGACCTGACGACCACCACCGAATACGCCCCGTTCTGGGTGATTCTGGCGGTTGCACTGGCATTGGGCCTGGGCACCATGGTTGGCTGGAAGCGCGTGGTACTGACCATCGGCGAGAAGATCGGCAAGCAAGGCATGACTTACGCCCAAGGCATGTCGGCGCAGATCACCACCGCGTGCATGATCGGCCTGGCCAACATCTTCAGCCTGCCGGTGTCCACCACCCACGTGCTGTCCTCGGGCGTAGCCGGCACCATGGTCGCTAACAAAAGCGGCCTGCAAGGCGGCACGGTGAAAACCATCCTGCTGGCCTGGGTCCTGACGCTGCCTGCGACGGTGACCCTGTCGGCCGGCCTGTTCTGGCTGGCATCAAAGGCACTGGGCAGCTGATACATCGCTGCTAAATGAAAAGGCGCGTTCCGTGAGGTTCGCGCCTTTTTTATGTCTGCCGGAAACGTACAAACTCCACAGAACCTGTAGGAGCCGAGCTTGCTCGCGATAGCGGCCTTACAGGCAACATGGATGTTGGATGTTATGGCCCCATCGCGAGCAAGCTCGGCTCCTACAATAGGTCGGCGTATTCCGATAGATTTTCAGGCACAAAAAAAGGGCAACCTTAAGTTGCCCAAAATGCCTTGCGTGCTCATTACATCTGGAAAGAACTACGATTTGCGCTTGTGCGAATCTTTCCAGATAAAAACTCCTAATCCTGCGAAAAACATAACCATGAGGCTGACAGTCAGCACTCCGGCGAACACCACGTTGTCGAAAAACATGACTGGCCTCCAGGACTTGCTCTGTTGCGATAGGGCTAAGTTAACCAAACAGGCAGATTAGAAAATTGACCTGGATCAATGTCGCCCGAGACCGGACGTAAAGGAGGGGAAATAACTGACCTGCATCAAAAGATGCAGGGTACTTCAACGCTTTTTCGGCTTGTTCTTCGGTTTCTTTTTGGTTTTACCCAATGGCATCGCCTGCTCAAACGCCTGACGAACTTCGTTCAGACGTTTTTCATTAAGGTCGTGAACCCGCTTGGCGCGTTCAGAATTGAGATCAATCAGCTTATCGTCTTGGCTCATGGTGCTCTGTGCATCGTTTGACAGGGTTGTCGTAATAATGCGGTCTGACGGCCGCGCTGACCAGCCGCAACCTCAAATCTGAATATCGACCCACAAGCCCTGACGCGGCTGATCTTCCATCAACGGCACCACCGGCACCGTGTTGTCGGCATTCAGTTCGTCACCGGGAATCGCAAGATGTTCCTCCGGGTCTTCATCGGCCTCGCGACGGCGACGCTCGCGTTCCAGCTTGCGACGCTGTTCCTCGCGCAGCTGAAAAGCGGCTTCCTCGGGATCGCGCTGCTGCAAGTCGATCGTGCTTTCTTTGGAGCTTTCCTGCACCGGCACCACCGGCGGAATATCCGGGCGCTGGCGTATCGGGTCCTGCTGTGAGGTGATCGGCACGGCACTCAAGGGGAGCATCGGTGGCAGCATAATTATTAGTCTCCTGTCAGCAGGCTGTCGGCCGCGAGGATGGTGACTTGAGCCATCGGTCGCAAACTGTGACCCGTTTGACACGAATGGGTGCCCTGGCCTGCGGGCATGGTTTCGTTGGGCTAACGTAAGACTGCGAGTTTTTATGAGAGTCCTTTGGCCCTGAAGGTCTCATTCCGTTAAGATAGCCCGCTTTTTCAAGGTGGGAGTCAGGCAGCATGGCGCAGCAGTATCAACCGGGGCAACGCTGGATCAGTGACAGCGAAGCCGAGCTGGGTTTAGGCACCGTTCTGGCACAGGACGGCCGCTTGTTGACCGTGCTCTACCCGGCCACTGGCGAAACTCGCCAGTACGCGTTACGGAATGCGCCCCTCACCCGCGTGCGGTTTTCGCCCGGCGACTCGATCACTCACTTCGAAGGCTGGAAACTGACCGTCCAGGAAGTCGACGATATCGATGGCCTGCTGGTCTACCACGGCCTCAACGCGCACAACGAAGGGGTGACCCTGCCGGAAACCCAGCTGTCGAACTTCATTCAGTTCCGTCTGGCCAGCGACCGTTTGTTCGCCGGGCAGATCGACCCGCTGGCATGGTTCTCCCTGCGGTACAACACCCTGGAACACACCAGCCGCCAATTGCAGTCCGCTCTTTGGGGCCTCGGTGGCGTACGTGCGCAACCGATCGCGCACCAATTGCACATCGCCCGTGAAGTCGCCGACCGCATTGCACCGCGTGTTCTGCTGGCGGACGAAGTAGGCCTGGGTAAAACCATTGAAGCCGGATTAGTGATCCATCGCCAACTGCTCTCGGGCCGCGCCAACCGCGTGCTGATCCTGGTTCCCGAGAACCTGCAGCACCAGTGGCTGGTCGAGATGCGCCGCCGCTTTAACCTGCAAGTCGCGCTGTTCGACGAAGAACGCTTCATCGAAAGCGATGCCGCCAACCCGTTCGAAGACACCCAGCTCGCGCTGGTCGCACTTGAGTGGCTGGTCGAAGACGAAAAGGCTCAGGATGCGCTGTTTGCCGCCGGCTGGGACCTGTTGGTCGTCGACGAAGCCCACCATCTGGTGTGGCATGAAGACAACGCCAGCCCGGAATACACCCTGGTCGAACAGCTCGCTGAGACCATTCCGGGCGTGCTGTTGCTGACCGCGACCCCGGAACAACTGGGTCAGGACAGCCACTTCGCCCGTCTGCGCCTGCTCGACCCGAACCGTTTCCATGACCTGGCCGCCTTCCGCGCCGAGAGCGAAAACTATCGCCCGGTGGCCGAAGCCGTTCAGGAGCTGCTGGACAAGGGGCGCCTGTCGCCTGAAGCACACAAGACCATTCACGGTTTCCTCGGCAACGAAGGTGAAGCCCTGCTGGCCGCCGTGAACGACGGCGACACCGAAGCCAGCGCCCGCCTCGTGCGCGAACTGCTGGATCGCCACGGCACCGGCCGCGTGCTGTTCCGTAACACCCGCGCCGCCGTGCAGGGTTTCCCGGAGCGCAAACTGCACCCGTACCCGCTGCCGTGCCCTGACGAATACCTCGAACTGCCGCTGGGCGATCATGCCGAGTTGTACCCGGAAGTCAGCTTCCAGGCCCAGCCGGACGCCAACGAAGAAGAACGCTGGTGGAAGTTTGACCCGCGCGTCGAATGGCTGATCGACACCCTGAAGATGCTCAAGCGCACCAAGGTACTGGTGATCTGCGCCCACGCCGAAACCGCCATGGACCTGGAAGACGCCCTGCGCGTACGTTCCGGGATTCCGGCCACGGTGTTCCACGAAGGCATGAACATCCTCGAACGTGACCGCGCCGCCGCTTACTTCGCCGATGAAGAGTTCGGTGCGCAAGTGCTGATCTGCTCGGAAATCGGCAGTGAAGGTCGCAACTTCCAGTTCTCGCACCACTTGGTGCTGTTCGATCTGCCGTCGCACCCGGATTTGCTGGAGCAGCGTATCGGTCGTCTGGACCGGATCGGCCAGAAGCACACCATTGAACTGCACGTACCGTATCTGGAAACCAGCCCGCAAGAGCGCCTGTTCCAGTGGTATCACGAAGCGCTGAACGCTTTCCTCAATACCTGTCCGACCGGCAACGCCTTGCAGCATCAGTTCGGCCCGCGCCTGCTGCCGCTGCTCGAAGAGGCTGACGACGGCGAGTGGCAAGCGCTGATCGACGAAGCCCGCACTGAGCGTGAGCGCTTGGAAGCCGACTTGCACACCGGCCGCGACCGCTTGCTGGAACTCAACTCCGGCGGTGCCGGTGAAGGCGACGCACTGGTTGAAGACATTCTTGAGCAGGACGATCAGTTCGCCCTGCCGATCTACATGGAAACCCTGTTCGACGCGTTCGGCATCGACAGCGAAGACCATTCGGAAAACGCGCTGATCCTCAAGCCGAGCGAAAAAATGCTCGACGCCAGCTTCCCGCTGGGCGACGACGAAGGCGTGACCATTACCTACGACCGCAACCAGGCGCTGTCTCGCGAAGACATGCAGTTCATCACCTGGGAGCACCCGATGGTTCAGGGAGGCATGGACCTGGTCTTGTCCGGATCGATGGGCAACACCGCCGTGGCGCTGATCAAGAACAAGGCGCTCAAACCTGGCACCGTGTTGCTGGAACTGCTCTACGTCAGCGAAGTGGTTGCTCCGCGCTCGCTGCAACTGGGCCGTTACCTGCCACCGGCCGCCCTGCGCTGCCTGCTCGATACCAATGGCAATGACCTCTCGGCCCGCGTGTCGTTCGAGACCTTGAACGATCAACTGGAAAGCGTACCGCGTGCCAGCGCCAACAAGTTCATCCAGGCTCAGCGTGATCAGTTGACGCCACGGATCAACTCTGGCGAAGAGAAGATCTTCCCGCGTCACGCCGAGCGTGTTGCCGAAGCGCAGCGTCGTCTGGCGGCTGACACCGACGAAGAACTGGCTCGTCTGACGGCGTTGCAAGCCGTCAACCCGACGGTACGCGACAGCGAACTGGTTGCCCTGCGTAAACAGCGCGAGCAAGGGTTGGCCATGCTTGAAAAGGCTGCGTTGCGACTGGAAGCGATTCGGGTGTTAGTGGCGGGTTAATCTCCCGCTTCTACTCCCGCCAATAAAAAAGGCCCGCAGCGATGCGGGCCTTTTTTATTGGACGGATTTTTGGTCTTGTCAGGTCAGGATTTAATACTTCCAAGCGGAGCTTTCTAATAATTACGCAGGACGTTTCGAACATCCAAATAGGAGAATTCGTTAAATCCATAAAACAGCAGAAAATACGTTTAACGCCGCCTGATCTCCACGCCCGAAAAGAACTTTCCTACTCCACTCTCAGACCCACTCCTACTAATAACACACTAGTATAAAAACACAGACCACCGCACCAAGCACGAGCGACACACGTAGCACCCGCTACTGACAACCATAGAATATTTTAGGATTATACAATGAGTAATGGATTAACTCTCCCTTCCCTCGATATTACCGCTTTTGCACCAGGATATTCCTCATCAACACGAGGAGTCACTTGGCCATCGCCAAACCCTGCACTGGTTTTCACCGCTCAACAACAGGAGCGCAATGTTTTCTACAGCCAAGGCATGTGGCGCGAAATGATCATAAAGATCACTGACGAACAAAAGCCCTATATTAAAAACGGAGTTGCCACCAGCATAGTTCAATCCATAATCCGTGACATGCAAGCCATTCCATTTGCTGACAACTATATTTGCTTGAATCCGAATTTGTCGCCTGCTCAAGCATTGCATTATGCAACTAACAACTTCAAAGCAGGGTCCGTTCCAGAGTCCAAAAAATCAAGGGAACCCACGTAATCACCATTGATCGTTAGCATCAACAACACTTAATTACAAAATAGATCCGATTGCCATTTAGCTGTATCGGAAACTAACTTTAACTCAAATCGGTCGCGTGCAGGCTGCGCGACCGGCAACGCATTTCTAACAAGGATTTTTATGCGCCCGTATCAACGCTTACTGACAGCTATCGCTCTATTTATAGGAGCTTGGTTCTGCTTATTCTCAGTAGCGGTCCAAGCCCCCCCCAATATAGAAGACTTATCGGACAAAGAAGGGTTGTCCGTGGCAATTATGCTTACGGTGGCACTCCAAGGCATCGGAATTCTAGCAATCGCCTGCGTAGTTGTAGGAATGCTTACTTCAATATTTATCAGACCCCGGTCATTTGGCCTGAGGCTGTTCGTTTATCTGGCATCAAATTTAATGATATTTATCTCATCATTGCTGGGCATACTGGTGATCGCCGGATTCGTATACGATACGATTGCTGGCATTGCGGGAATTATTCTTTATCTATGTGTAATCGGGCTGCTAGTGTCTGCCACCCCTAAGCGGGTAGCAGACAAAACCAAAAGTGAACCCCTTTAGGCAGTCGCCACAACAACTCCAGGCTCAACCACTGCCACCAACCCTTCCTTCATCCGCTTCGCATCCCGCACAAAACACCGCGATGCCATAAACAGAAACACCATGGTGAAGAACAACGCCACCGGGATCAGGTACATCGCGTCATGCAAGCCGACCGCCTTGAATGCCTCGGTCATCTGCTCGGCACCAGCGGCCAGCATCGCCGTGTGCGCAAAGTGGTCGGACAAACCACCCACCACCACTGGCCCCAATCCACCGCCCAGCAGGTACAGGCCGGCAAAGAACAGCGCCATTGCCGTGGCGCGCAAACGTGGCTCGACCACGTCCTGAATCGCGGTGTAGACGCAGGTGTAGAAGTTGTAGGCAAACAACCAGCCCACACTGAAGACCGCCACAAACACGCCGATCTCGATTCGCCCGGAGTGCAGCGCCCACGCCGTGCACAGGGTCGAGATAATCAGACTGAACGCTGCAAACAACAGCCGCCCGTTGGCCACCCGCTGGTGAATCTTGTCGGCGACCCAACCGCCGAGCGTCAGGCCGAAAAGGCCGGTGACGCCGACGATCACACCCGTTGCCACCGCAGCCTCCTGCAATGGCATCAGAAAGTAGCGCTGCAGCATCGGCACCAGGAATGAGTTGCAGGCGTAGGTCGCAAAGTTGAAACACAGCCCCGCCATCACCAGCCACAGGAAAGTCGGCACCGCCAGCACCCGGCGGATCGGCCGGTCTATGCGTTCCTGGGACACCTGCACTGTTTCTGCTGCGCCGCGTTTCGGCTCTTTGATGAAGAACATGAAGACCGCCAGGATCAGCCCCGGGACCGCAGCGATAAAGAACGGCGCGCGCCAGCTGTCGAACGCCTTGACCATTGCGCCGATGGTGAAGAAGGCCAGCAGCAACCCCAACGGCAAGCCCAGCATAAAGATACCCATCGCCCGCGCCCGGCGATGCGCCGGAAACAAATCGCCGATCAGTGAGTTGGCGGCGGGTGCATAACTGGCTTCACCGATACCGACGCCCATGCGCACGATCAGGAAACTCCAGAAGCTGCCCACCAGCCCGTTGACCGCCGTCAGCCCGCTCCAAACCGCCAGGCCCCATCCCATCAACTTGCTGCGCGAACCGGTGTCGGCCATCCGCCCCAAAGGCAAGCCGGCTATTGCATAAACGAGGGTGAAAGCGGTGCCGACGATCCCCAGCTGAAAGTCGCTGAGGTGCCATTCCATGCGGATCGGCTCGATAATGATGGCGGGGATGGTGCGATCGAAGAAGTTGAACAGGTTGGCCAGAAACAACAGGAACAGAATGCGCCAGGCATTCGCCGCTTGGGTCGAGTTCTGCATGGGGTCCGTCTCTTTTATTGTTATTGGGGTCTCACTGTCCCCGGAACCGTCAATCTAGACAGGCCCGTCAACACTGTCTGTCATTATTTGTAAGGCTGATATCAGTCCATGGCATTCAAGCAGACCGGCTGACCGCCAGGCCCAGGTTTCACAGGCATCGGGCTGGTGTTTTCACGGTGCCGTCCGTCGTTGAAAAATACCTTTCGCACCCTCTTCCAAAGCCCGTTGCGAAGCCTAGAATAGCGACCTTGCTCGCCCCCCCTGCGTGCCCACTCTTCCTTAGATAAAAGCCCATGTCCGAAGTCAGTCCATGTCTGAATTGCGGTGCCTGCTGTTCTCATTTCCGTGTGTCTTTTTTCTGGGGTGAATGCACCTCGGCCGGGGGAACGGTGCCTGACGACCTGGTCGCGTCGATCAGCCCCAGTCGGGTGGCGATGCTCGGCACCGACTGCAAACCCACCCGCTGTGTCAGCCTGGTGGGAGAAGTCGGCAGCGAGGTCAAATGCTCGATTTACAACGAACGTTCCAGCACGTGCCGTGAGTTCGAGGCTTCCTGGGCCAATGGCGAGGCTAATATGGATTGCGACGCGGCCCGGGCAGCGTTCGGCCTTGCCGCCTTGCAACCGGAGTTCGATTTGCCCTACGAACAAAGCACCTGAGATTTAGTACTAAAAGAAATCAGTATTATGCCAAAATAATATGTGACCATTTTGCCATCATCCCTTGCACTCCATACACCGACTCTATACTGCATGACATTCGCCAGCGCTCATTGCGCTGGCCAAGATGCCAACAATGGGGCGTGCGATGGAGTGGCTTGGTCTGCATTTGATTACCGAGCTACCCGAGAACGGGCAATTCATACTCAATTGCACGCATGATCCTTTTCTGGTGCTGTTGGCTTATGTGGTCGCTTGTGTCGGCTGCTTCGCCACGCTGGATATGGCTGAGCGTGTAGCTCATGCAGAAAGTCCTGCTTCGCAACGGATTTGGCGCTGGGTGGGTAGCGGATGCCTGGCGGGCGGAATCTGGGCCATGCACTTTATCGGCATGCTGGCGTTTCAGGCACCGATCGAACTTCACTACCAACTTCCCATCACCCTCCTCTCACTGTTGATCGCCCTGTGCACCTCATGGCTGGCGATGCACACTCTCAGCCTCCCTGTCTTGAATGTCTGGCATTGCCTCAAGGCCTCAGTGTGGATCGGGCTAGGCATTACCACCATGCATTACGTAGGCATGGCCGCGATGCATTCAAGTGCCACGGTTTACTACCAACCGGCGTTGTTCGCCTTGTCCATTGTCATCGCGATGGGTGCCAGTCTGGCGGCGCTATTGATTGCCAGATTTTTGCGCGATGGCTCTGGCATGTTTCATCAACTGCGCAAGTACAGCGCCTGCCTGCTCCTCGGGGCTGGCATCCTGAGCATGCACTTCACCGGCATGGCAGCCTTCAATCTGGCACTGCCCAACGACAGCGACATGATGCATGGCGGCGAGCAAGGTCACCTGCAACTGGCGCTGACGGTGGCGGTCATGACGGTGCTGATTATCGGCAGCAGCATCAGCGCGGCACTGGCGGACAAAAAGCTGCAGCACAAAGAGCGTGATCTGCAGCGAGTCAACTCACTGCTCAGCCAACTGGATCAGGCGCGTCTGTCGCTGCAACAAGTGGCGCATTACGATGCCTTGACCAACTTGATCAACCGTCGTGGCTTCAATCAGATATTCGCCGAGAAGCTGATCGAGAAGACTAATGAATGTGGGATGCTGGCGGTGATATTCCTCGACATCGACCACTTCAAGCGTATCAACGACAGCCTTGGCCATGACGCCGGCGATGAACTGCTCAAGGTACTGGCCGGTTACATCAAAAGTTCGGTACGCAGCCACAAAGATGTCATAGCCCGCTTTGGGGGGGACGAATTCTGCATCCTCATCGACCTGAAAGATCCTGAAGAAGCGCAGCTCGTGGCCCAGCGCATCATGTTGAAAATGAAGGAGCCCATCGAGCTCTCCGGTCGCAATATGGTCATGACCACCAGCATAGGCATCAGCCTGTTCCCGCAAGACGGCACGACCTGTGAAGAATTGCTGAAGAACGCCGACCTGGCGCTGTATCAGTCCAAGGGCGCTGGCCGCAATAGCCTGCATTTTTTCAGCTCCAATCTCAAGACCCGCGCCACGCTTGAGCTCCAGCTAGAAGAAGAACTGCGGCACGCATTGCATAAAGACGATGAGCTGATGCTGTATTACCAGCCGATCTACGACCTGAAAACCGGCCAGGTCAGCAAACTCGAAGCCCTCATTCGCTGGCAACATCCAGTGCATGGCTTGCTGGCCCCCGATCGGTTTATCGCCATTGCCGAGGCTAACGGTCTGATCCGCGAGCTCGACAACTGGGTGCTGCGCAAAGCCTGCGAGGACCTTGGTGAACTGTCCTGCCAAGGTTGCGAGGAACTCAAGATCGCCGTGAACTGTTCACCGCTGAACCTTGCGCGTGAAGAGCTGGCTGATGAAATCAAATTCGCGCTGCACGCCTCTGGAGTTGCGCCGCAGCGGCTGGAGCTGGAAGTCACCGAAAATGCGCTGATAGGCAACCTGGCCAACACGTTGCTGCTGCTGCGCCAGATTCGAGCCATTGGGGTTTCCTTGTCGATCGATGACTTCGGAACCGGTTATTCCTCCTTGGCTTACCTCAAGCGCCTGCCACTGAACACACTGAAGATCGACCGCACGTTTATCCAGGACATCCCCAACGCAACCCAGGACATGGAAATCGTCCACGCCATCATCATCATGGCCCACACCCTGCATTTACAGGTAGTCACCGAAGGCGTCGAAACCTTTGAGCAGTACGACTTTCTCGAACGCATTGGCTGCGACTTTGTTCAGGGTTACCTGCTCAGCCGCCCTGTGCCACTGGTTGAGTTGCGCTCGGTACTGAACGAAATCAACCAGCGCAAGCCTACGTGCAACGTCATGCCTTTGAATCTGGCTCGCGGTACATCTGCACTAACGTCGACGGATCCTTTTCCAGGAAACCCTGGCTCCCATGCAGTCGCATCAGCTGGGCTGCCAACCCACTGAGTGGCGTGGCCGAACCCTGTTCGCGGGAAAACTTCACGGCGCTGTCGAGGTCTTTGAGCAGCGTACGCACATGCCATTTCACTGGTTCAAATTGGCTGTGGGTCATTTGCGGGGCCAGGATTTGCAACGGTTTTGAATCGGCAAAACCACCGGCGAGGGCCTCGGCGATCAGTCGAGCATCAACCCCGGAACACTCGGCCAGCGCCACCACTTCGGCAATGACCAGCGCATTACACGCCACGATCATCTGATTGCACGCCTTGGTCACCTGCCCGGCCCCGACACCGCCCATGTGGGTGACACGCTGGCCCAGGGTCAGCAATAGCGGACGCACTCGCTGCAGATCCCCAGCCTCACCACCCACCATGATCGCCAGGCTGCCGGCCTCGGCGCCGACCACGCCGCCGGACACCGGCGCATCCAGCCAACTCATGGCGGTGGTGTCGATCAACTGCTTGGCCATTTCTCGTGTGGCACTGGGCTCCAGGCTGGAAAAGTCCACCAGCAACTGACCGCTATTCGCCCCCACAGCCACCCCGGCCGGGCCAAAAACCACTTCACGCACCACTGCGGTGTCCGCAAGGCACAGCATGACAATGTCGGCGTGCTGACACAGTTCAGCGGGTGTTGCCACTTGTCGGGCACCAGCCTCAACCAGCGGCGCGCACTTGGCCGGATTGCGATTCCACACGGTCAACGGATAGCCCGCCGCCAACAGGCGCCGGCACATTGGCAGGCCCATCAGACCGATCCCGGCGAACCCCAACGAAGGTAGCGTTGACATCATTTAGCCTCCCTTTGATTAAAGAACGGCGAATAGTGGCCGATTCATCCTGACTAAGGAAAGGATTCCCCCACTGCTGCTCAGGCAAGTCCCTGAGACTTGGGCCAAATACGCGCAAAAAAGACGCGACTCCCCCATTCCGTGAATGGTTCGACGACAGATGTCGCTCAACCAACAAGTCCAGGTAGACGGCGCACAATGACTTCTAAAAATAACCCGGCCACTGCGGTCTCCGATCTGCTTCTGAGCCCTGCGGCGAACAGCCCATCACCGTTGAAGCCATTGACCCCGGCGCGCCCGCTGGCCACTCAGCAATACCTGTATTTCACCGAAACCAATACCGACCGCATCCTCGATAACCTCGACGGCCTGCGCGACATGGTGTTCCCGCGCCCGCCCCATCTGGAAGGCGCCAGCGAGCAGCACAGCGTCCAGGAATTCCCGTCGGTGTGCCTGATTGGTCTGGGCCGCTGCGGCTCCAACATCGCGCTGGATGTCGCGGAGCTGGTGTACAACGCCCGCAAGTTTTATCTCAACGAATTCAATAATGAAGACCGTCTGTCGCCGGACAAACGCTATGCGGAAAAGGGCTACAGCCCGGCACAATGGATTCGTAACAACCTGCGCCTGGGTACCAACAAGGGCGCCAAACCGGTGTTCCTGGTGGAACCGCTGGTCATGCTCGGCGACCTCGACAAAGACATTGCCGGTCGCATCCGTTTCTCGCGCAAGGGCGAAAAAAGCGGCTTCCTGCGCGACTACAGCAAAATGAAAATCATGGACTTGTCGGAAGTCCACGCCGGTGGTGCCGGTAACGCGCCGATTCTCGGTCAGTACCTGGCCAAGATCATCCTGAACAAGGACACCCAGCGTTTCTCAAGCCCGGACTGGAAGATGATTCACTCGTACCTGATCGACAGTTGCGGGATCAAGGCCAACCAGTCGCGCCTGTATTTCTCGATTTTCAGCGCCGGCGGCGGTACCGGTTCGGGCATGGCTTCCGAGTTCGGCCTGGCTCAGCAGCACTCGTACATGAACAAAACGTTCGACACCAAGCCGATGGACGAGCATGACAGCAAGAGCGGTCATTCCTTCGTCTTCGAGCCGATCTTCACCAGCGGTATTTGCGTACTGCCGAACATTTCCGATCATCGCAGCGAAATGTCCGAAGCGCTGCACATCAACGCCGGTCGCCTGCTATGTAAATACTTGTCGGAAGAGTGGGACTTCTCCTACAACTTCGCCAACGAAGACAGCAGCGAAGCCAGCGTCATGGGGCGTATCCGCCCATGGAACGCCATGATGCTGATCTCCAACGACATCATGCGTTATGCCGAAGAAAGCGATGACGGCAACATCCAGAACATTGACGTCAATGCGATGGAAAAACACGCCAACCAATACATCTCGCAACAGATCTTCAACATCCTGACAGCACAAGCGGTCACGACGGACTACGACCAGAACTATTTCCGCCGCGCCGGCATCGACATCGGCGAAACCATTCGCCTGGATGCCAACGACCTGTTCATGAGCCTCGCCGGCCCGGTGGCGATTGCCTACGCCGAGTCCGTGGTACCGGAAACACCGCCGCCAAGCAGCGACAAGTTCAAGGTCTTCGAGAAAGAACCACAGCGCCTGAACATCGACGATTTGTTCTTCCGCTCCATCGACCTGCCGCACTTCAACAAAGTGACCCAGGCGATTGAAGGCATCAGCCTGCTGCCGATCGAGTCCAAGCGCTATCGCGCCTCGCTGGAGCAGTACAAGAATTCCGGTTACGACGCGGCGGCGTTGCACGACCTGCACTTCTTCAAGAACTGCTCGTCGGTGGTGTCGATTGTTTCGTTGCCGAAAGACTACAAGCTGTCCTACATGGACCTGAACCGGTTGAAGACCCACCTCAACAGCCTGTTCCCGAACACCACGCTCAAGCGTTACGCACTGGTAATCGGCGCATCGGCCAACTTGTCGCTGACCACCCTGATCGCCAAGAGCCCGTGCCTGTCGGACGACTTCCTGACGCTGATCGTCGCGTTCATCAAACGCTGCTTTGCGAAAAACCCGTACCGCTTCGACGAGACGCTGGACAACTCTATCCTCGACTTCATCATCAATGAAGAATTCGACGAAGACCGGATCGACGACTTGCTCAACGAATTCGAGAACCCGGCGAAGATCCTCGATACCAACTGGTACGCGATCAAACCGATGTACGAGAAGAAGTACCGCGAACTGATCAATGACAAGGACAAGTTTGTCTCGATCAACGACATTCGCTTGTCACGTGATTGCGTGAAGAAGGCGATCAAGTACCTGCGTGAGATTTACCGTCACCGGATTGGCAAGACCAAGGTTATTTCCCTCAATAACCATACTGGCAAGACCGCCTAAGACTCGGCGCAATACCGCGTCGTGGCCAATCGCGAGCAAGCTCGGCTCCTACAGGGACGATGTCGATCACAAAATTTGTGAACGCCACCGAACCCTGTAGGAGCCGGGCTTGCCCGCGATGGCGGCGTCAGATTCGCCACAAATCCACATCCAGAAACAATTAAGCAGCCGTTCGGCTGCTCACTGAACTGTTCCCGTTACGTTTACGTCACCGTGATACTGGCCCCCCTGTGGCCTTTCTCTACGGCAACATGCCATCACGCTACTCACCTACACACTTTTGGCCGCCAACAAGGCGCACCAATGAAGTGCAGAGACTCAGCTCGTCGCCCTTTCCTGGATCAGAATCCACGGTGAAACCACTACCGCCCATAGCTGCGGATCGCGTTCAAAAAGATCCAGCGCCCGCGTTTCAGAGAGCTTGGCGACTTGATCGGCGGCCAGCCAGGCAGCCACTTTCTCGCCTTCATCCTGGGCCACGGCTTCGGCGGCGGCGATCAAATCCAGACCAGGGTCGACCCACAATAGGGCACCCTTGGCGAAGAACGGCTCCAGCTCCTTCCAGGTAATAGATGCGGTTTCACCAAGCAGCTTGGCATAGAGGGTGCTAGGTTCTTGAGTCATGGGTCCTGTCCGGAAAAGAAATCGACGCGAATGATAACGTTGGTGGTCCGTCAGAAAAACCCGGATGCAATTGAGTCACCGATTGAAAAAACGCAGGAAAGCCAAGGAATGCTGCTGAATCAAGCAATTAGCCAGCTAACATCCCGCTGTGATTCTGTCTTTTTCTTTCAAAAAAGCGACACCCTCTGGTTTTGCCCCCTTGCGCCAGCTTCCCAGGCTAACAATTGGCGCTCTACACTGTACCGGTACAGTTGTCGGGGGCATTTTCCGGAAGGTATCGAAGATATCTGACCCGGTTCTGCTGCTACGGCGCCAGGACTATAAAAACTACAACAGTAAGAGTGGAGCACTATGACTAAGGCTACTAAGCAGATTTCCAAACTGTTTGCCGCTATGGTTCTGGCCGGGGTTGCCAGCCATTCGTTCGCAGCTGACGAGATCAAGATCGGCATCGCCGGCCCTAAAACCGGTCCTGTAGCCCAATACGGCGACATGCAGTTCAGTGGCGCCAAAATGGCCATCGAACAGATCAACGCCAAGGGCGGCGTCAACGGCAAGAAACTCGTAGCCGTTGAATACGATGACGCCTGTGATCCGAAACAAGCGGTTGCGGTCGCGAACAAAGTCGTCAACGACGGCGTCAAGTTCGTGGTTGGCCACCTGTGCTCCAGCTCCACTCAACCGGCTTCGGACATTTACGAAGACGAAGGCGTGATCATGATCACCCCGGCTGCCACCAGCCCGGACATCACCGCTCGTGGTTACAAAATGGTGTTCCGCACCATCGGTCTGGACAGCGCCCAGGGCCCTGCCGCCGGTAACTACATTGCCGATCACGTAAAACCGAAAATCGTTGCTGTGCTGCACGACAAACAGCAATACGGTGAAGGCATCGCCACCGCCGTTAAACAGACTCTCGAGAAGAAAGGCGTCAAGGTTGCCGTGTTCGAAGGCGTCAACGCCGGCGACAAGGACTTCTCGTCGATGATCGCCAAGCTCAAGCAAGCCAACGTCGACTTCGTCTACTACGGCGGCTACCACCCGGAGCTGGGTCTGATCCTGCGTCAATCCCAGGAAAAAGGCCTGAAAGCCAAGTTCATGGGTCCGGAAGGCGTGGGTAACGACTCCATTTCGCAGATCGCCAAAGACGCTTCCGAAGGTCTGCTGGTAACGCTGCCGAAATCCTTCGACCAGGATCCGGCCAACGTTGCCTTGGCTGACGCGTTCAAAGCTAAGAAAGAAGACCCGAGCGGTCCGTTCGTGTTCCCGGCCTACTCGGCTGTAGAAGTGATCGCTGACGGCATCACCGCTGCCAAGTCCGAAGACACTGCCAAAGTGGCTGAAGCTATCCACAAAGGCACGTTCAAGACTCCGACCGGCCACCTGGCTTTCGACGACAAGGGCGACCTGAAAGACTTCAAATTTGTGGTTTACGAGTGGCACTTCGGCAAACCAAAAACTGAAGCTTCGCCTCAGTAAGGCTTTGCCATACTGACTGCCAATAAAGCCCACGGCGTGCCGTGGGCTTTGTTTTACGAACGTTTTGGGCCGCGCTGGCGTGATCCGCCAGTCTCCCCACCTGAAAATCTCAAAACCGTCATCAGCGGTTCGCTGGCAAACCTCGAATTCGAAGTGGATGCAGATCCACGGGGCTCGAGCGGGAAAATGACTCCACCAGTGAAATGCGTATCAGGTTTTTAGGAGCGCTGTAATGCCTGACATCTATCACTTTTTCCAACAGCTGGTTAATGGTCTGACCATTGGCAGCACGTATGCCCTGATCGCCATCGGCTATACGATGGTTTACGGCATCATTGGAATGATCAACTTCGCCCACGGCGAGGTGTACATGATCGGCTCCTACGTGGCGTTCATCGCCATCGCCGGGCTGGCCATGCTGGGACTCGACAGTGTTCCACTGTTGATGACCGCCGCTTTTCTCGCGACCATCGTCGTGACCAGTGCCTACGGTTACAGCATCGAACGGATCGCCTACCGCCCCCTGCGCGGCAGCAACCGTCTGATCCCGCTGATTTCCGCCATCGGCATGTCGATCTTCCTGCAGAACACGGTTCTGCTGGCGCAAGACTCCAAGGACAAATCCATCCCCAACCTGATTCCGGGCAACATTGCTTTCGGGCCAGGTGGCGCACATGAAGTGCTGATTTCCTACATGCAAATCGTGGTGTTCGTGGTGACGTTGCTCGCCATGCTCGGCCTGACGCTGTTCATCTCCCGCTCTCGCCTGGGTCGCGCCTGCCGCGCCTGTGCCGAAGACATCAAGATGGCCAACCTGCTGGGTATCAACACCAACAACATCATCGCCCTGACCTTCGTCATCGGTGCTGCACTGGCGGCCATCGCGGCCGTGCTGTTGAGCATGCAATACGGCGTGATCAACCCGAACGCCGGTTTCCTCGTCGGCCTCAAGGCCTTCACGGCCGCGGTACTGGGCGGTATCGGCAGCATCCCTGGTGCCATGCTCGGCGGGCTGGTACTCGGTGTCGCGGAAGCCTTCGGTGCCGATATCTTCGGCGACCAGTACAAGGACGTTGTGGCGTTCGGCCTGCTGGTTCTGGTGTTGTTGTTCCGGCCAACCGGCCTGCTGGGCCGTCCGGAGGTTGAGAAAGTATGACTAGGAATCTTAAACAGGCGTTGTTCAGCGCCTTGCTGGTGTGGGCTGTTGCCTACCCGGTACTGGGTCTGAAGTTGACCATCGTCGGCATCAACCTCGAAGTCCATGGCACCAGCAATGCAACGCTGATCACCATCGCGGTGTGTTCGGTATTGATGTTCCTGCGCGTGTTGTTCGATCAGCAGATCAGCTCGGCCTGGCGTTCTTCGCCAAGCATGCCGCTGATTCCGGCCAAGGCCAGTAACTTCCTGACCCTGCCGACCACCCAGCGCTGGGTCATCATTGCGCTGATTGCCGGTGCGCTGATCTGGCCGTTCTTCGGTTCGCGCGGGGCGGTGGACATCGCGACGCTGGTGCTGATCTACGTGATGCTGGGCCTGGGCCTGAACATCGTGGTCGGCCTGGCCGGTCTGCTCGACTTGGGTTACGTCGGTTTCTATGCCGTCGGTGCCTATAGTTATGCGCTGCTGTCGCACTACTACGGTCTGAGCTTCTGGATCTGCCTGCCGATTGCCGGCTTGATGGCGGCCACGTTCGGCTTCCTGCTGGGCTTCCCGGTCTTGCGTTTGCGCGGTGACTACCTGGCCATCGTGACTCTGGGCTTCGGTGAAATCATCCGTCTGTTCCTGCGTAACCTGACCGGTCTCACCGGTGGCCCGAACGGCATCAGCAACATTGAAAAACCAACGTTCTTCGGCCTGACCTTCGAACGTAAAGCCGCCGAAGGCATGCAGACATTCCACGAGTACTTCGGCATTGCATACAACTCGATCAACAAGGTGATTTTCCTGTACCTGGTTGCTCTGTTGCTGGCCCTCGGCGCGTTGTTCGTCATCAACCGTTTGCTGCGCATGCCCATCGGCCGTGCCTGGGAGGCGTTGCGTGAAGACGAAATCGCCTGCCGTGCGCTGGGTCTCAATCCTACGGTCATCAAGCTGTCGGCCTTCACCCTGGGTGCTAGCTTCGCCGGTTTTGCCGGTAGCTTCTTCGCTGCCCGTCAGGGCCTGGTGACACCGGAGTCCTTCACCTTCATCGAGTCGGCGATCATTCTCGCCATCGTCGTATTGGGTGGCATGGGCTCGCAGCTGGGCGTGATACTCGCTGCCGTAGTGATGATCCTGCTGCCGGAAATGATGCGTGAGTTCAGCGAATACCGCATGTTGATGTTCGGCGCCTTGATGGTGCTGATGATGATCTGGCGTCCTCAAGGCCTGCTGCCCATGCAACGTCCTCACATGGAGCTGCGCAAATGAGCCGCGAGATCCTTAAAGTCGAAAATCTGAGCATGCGCTTCGGCGGTTTGCTGGCGGTCAACGGCGTGGCCCTGACCGTGAAAGAAAAACAAGTGGTTGCACTGATCGGCCCTAACGGCGCCGGCAAAACCACGGTGTTCAACTGCCTGACCGGTTTCTACAAGCCGAGTGGTGGCAGCATCCTTTTGGACGGCGAGCCGATCGAAGGCCTGCCGGGTCACAAGATCGCCCTCAAAGGCGTGGTGCGCACCTTTCAGAACGTACGGTTGTTCAAGGACATGACCGCGGTCGAGAACCTCTTGATCGCGCAGCACCGTCACCTGAACACCAACTTCCTGTCCGGCCTGTTCAAGACCCCGGGCTTTCGCAAAAGCGAACGCGAAGCCATGGAATTCGCCGAGTACTGGCTGGACAAGGTCAACCTCAAGGCCTTCGCCAACCGTCCGGCCGGCACCCTGGCTTACGGTCAGCAACGTCGTCTGGAGATCGCTCGTTGCATGATGACCCGCCCGCGGATCCTCATGCTTGACGAACCGGCCGCCGGCCTGAACCCGAAGGAAACCGAGGACCTCAAGGCGCTGATCAGCATGCTGCGTGAAGAGCACAACGTCACCGTGCTGCTGATCGAACACGACATGAAACTGGTCATGAGCATTTCCGACCACATCGTCGTGATCAACCAGGGCACGCCCCTGGCCAGCGGCACGCCGGAACAGATCCGCGACAATCCCGAAGTGATCAAAGCCTACCTGGGGGAAGCGTAAATGCTGCAATTCGAAAACGTTTCCACTTTCTACGGCAAGATCCAGGCCCTGCACAGTGTCAACGTCGAAGTCCGTCAGGGCGAAATCGTGACCCTGATCGGCGCCAACGGTGCCGGCAAGTCGACCCTGCTGATGACGCTTTGCGGTTCGCCGCAAGCTCACAGCGGCAGCATCCGCTACATGGGTGAGGAACTGGTCGGCCAGAGCTCGTCGCAGATCATGCGCAAAAGCATCGCCGTGGTTCCGGAAGGTCGTCGGGTGTTTGCCCGTCTGACCGTGGAAGAAAACCTCGCCATGGGCGGCTTCTTCACCGACAAGGGCGACTATCAGGAACAGATGGACAAGGTTCTCGGACTTTTCCCACGCCTGAAAGAACGTTTCGCCCAGCGCGGCGGCACCATGTCCGGCGGTGAACAGCAAATGCTCGCCATCGGCCGTGCGCTGATGAGCAAACCCAAGCTGCTGCTGCTCGACGAACCTTCGTTGGGCCTGGCACCGATCATCATCCAGCAGATCTTCGACATCATCGAACAACTGCGCAAGGATGGCGTGACCGTGTTCCTGGTAGAGCAGAACGCCAACCAGGCGCTGAAAATTGCTGACCGCGCGTACGTTCTGGAGAACGGCCGGGTGGTGATGCAAGGCACGGGTGAAGCGCTGCTGACTGATCCGAAAGTGCGCGAAGCGTATCTGGGTGGTTGAGTCTTTGCGGTAAACAAAAAACGGCCTTCGGGCCGTTTTTTGTGCCTGCCACAAACCCATCGACGATGACTTTCCCCCTGCTCGCGTTAGCGGAGTGTCAGCCAGCATCAATACTGAATGTCACACCGTCATCGTCGGAACGCCGCCCGGAGCAAACTCTCGCAGGGGATTGATGGTGAGCCGCTAGCGCTGAAGGCGATCCAGCGCCTCACCGCTGCGCTTGAACCAGCCAATCAGGTAATCCGCTAACACTTGCGTGCGTTTCGGCAGGCCGCCCTGATATGGGTGAACCAGGTACATCGGCATGCGCCGCGTCTGATAGTCGCGCAGGAGCCAGCGCAAACGCCCGTCAGCCAGTTCTGCTTGCAGCAAATACGACGGTAAACGGGCGATACCGGCACCCGCCAATGCGGCTTTTTTCAGCAAGCTGTAGTGGTTGCTGGCGAACGGCCCCGACACCCGCACCCGCAGCAACTCGTGTTGCTGGTGATAGAGCCATTCTTCGCGACCACTGTAATGGCTGTTGAGCAAGCAACGATGCTCGGCCAATGCCTGTGGCGTCAGCGGTTCGCCGAACCGTTCAAGATACGCGGGGTTGGCGCAGGTCATTTCGTGCCAGGCCAGCAACGGCCGCGCCACCAGACGCTCATCCTTGCCCACCTCGGAGCGAATCGCCAGATCGAAGCCATCCCGTGACAAGTCGTGATACTGATTGCTCAGGTCCAGCTCGATCTGCACCTCGGGGTACTTGCCGGAAAACTCCAGCAACAAGCCATCGAAGAAGGTTTCCCCCAGCGAGACCGGAACTGTCATACGCACCGGCCCGGCCATGTCGTCCTTCAATCGCGCCAACGCCTGACGCGCCTTTTCGACTTGTACCACCAGCGCCTGAGCTTGTGGCAACAACGCCGCGCCCGCCGCCGTCAAACTCAAGCGGCGAGTGGTGCGTTGCAGCAGGACCACGCAAAACCGTGTTTCCAGCAAGCTGATGCGCTTGGACAACTGCCCCTTGCTGCAACCCAACTGCTGCGCCGCCAGGGTGAAACTGCCTGCTTCGATCAACACCGCGAACGCCGCAAGATCATCCATCTCGCTCATTGATTGTTTCCATTTGAAAACCAAAAGTTGCCTATTAGCGCGCTTATCAACGGAAAAAACCACTCTAGACTGCAACCTCGTTCAACCACTTCGAGGAACAGCACGATGAAAATTCTTTTGATAGGCGCAGGCGGCACCATCGGTTCAGCGGTCGACAAAGAGCTGTCGCAGCGTCACGAAATTATCCGCATCGGTCGTAACAGCGGCGATTTCAACGTTGATATCAGCGACAGCGCCTCGATCCGCAAGCTGTTCGAACAGACCGGCAAGTTCGATGCGCTGATCTGCGCGGCGGGTAACGTGACCTTCGCGCCACTGGATGAAATGTCCGAAGCCAGCTTCGCGCTGGGTCTGAAAGATAAGCTGATGGGCCAGGTCAATTTGCTGCTGATCGGCCGCGAGTTCGCCAACGACGGCGCCTCGTTCACCTTCACCACGGGCGTACTCAGCCATGATCCGATTCGCAGCGGCGCCTCGGCAGCGCTGGTCAACGGTGCACTGGACAGCTTCGTGCGCGCCGCCGCCATCGAACTGCCTCGCGGCCTGCGCGTGAACTCGATCAGCCCGAATGTGCTGCTGGAAGCCATGGGCAAATACGCGCCTTACTTCCGTGGATTCAAACCGGTTCCCGCAGCCGATGTGGCATTGGCCTACGCCAAAAGCGTAGAAGGCTTGCAGACAGGTCAGACCTTTCACGTCGGCTGACCGTCCTTTCTGACAGGCGTTACTGGCGAGCGATCACGCCGCTCGCCAGACGCTTGCCCCCAAATTGGCGCAGCCACTGTTGCATTGGCCGTTCGAACCAGCGATGGCAGATCAGGCTGGCACCGATCAGCACCACAAAGAACAGCAGCAACGTCCACGGCTGGTAAAAGACGCTTCGCCCTGGAAAGAATTTATCGGCCAACAGCGCGGCGATAATTTGCAGCGGGAAATGCAGCAAATAGGAGGCGTAGCTGATATCCCCTAGCCACGCCAAGCGTCGGGCAACTGGTTCCAGTACCTGATGACAGGCTGCAATGGCCATGATCGTCAGCGGGAACAACAACGCAAACTTGATCAACGGCTGATCAGCGCCGAACAACCACCACCCCGCCACACACCCGATCGTCAACCCCGTTCCCACCCAGCGCGGGGGCAACCGATGCAGCAGCCGGCCCACCCACACATAGCCAACGCCACCGCAGAAAAAACTGAACACGCCCAGCGTGATTTTGTACTGCGCAGGAAACACGTAAGCGGCCACGGCGATCAAGAAAAGGCTGGTCAGCATGGGCAGGGGCGAATAGCGCCACAGCAGGAAAAACGCCGCGTAGAGCAGCACCTCAACCGAAATCGACCAGGCCGGGGCGTTGAATGACCAACCTTGTTCCAATCCCCAGGCTGGGGCGAGAAACACGTTCAACACGCCGTGATAGAGATCGTTGAACGGATAAACAAAGGCGTTGCCCGTGTACCGTGTGTAGGCCATCTGCAACAGCGCAACAGCGGCGAAGGTCGCCAGATGCAGCGGATAGATGCGGCTGAAACGCTCGACGAAGAACTGTCTTGCGGTCAGATCCCCTCGCGCCACGGCGTGACCGAACAACCAGAAAAAGATGAACCCGGACAAGCTGAAGAACAACGCGACCGCATCGCCACCGTGTCGATAAAACAAGGCAAACATGCTGAAAAACGGTTGCTGTTCGGTTTGCAGCGGGCCAGGCAACGCCCCTTGAAAAAAGAAGTGCTGCCAATGCCAGAACACCACCGCCAACGCCGCGACACCGCGCAGCGCATCCAGTGCGTACAACCGTTTGGGAAAAACAGACAGGTGTTGGTTCATGCGCAAGTGGGCCCGATCCTGGACAAGGGCGCCACTATGCTGGGACGCACCCGGCAACTCAATCCCCGGCACACAAGCCTTGTGATCACGAGCGTGCCTGAGTAACGTGGCGGCACTTGTCTGGAGAGCCAAAGATGCGTGTTGCCCGTTCCTTAGTCGTCGTTGCCCTGCTGCCGCTGTTTGCCGCCTGTCAGTTGTTTGACGGCCCGCGTGAAAGTTCTTCCCTCGTGGGCCAGACCCGCATGCAAGGCCAGTTGACAGCGGCGGACGGCAAATTGCTGTTCCAGCCGTGCAATGAAACATGCAGCTTCGTGGTCAACGACACCGGCAACACCAGCGTGCTGCAACAGGCCGCGTCACTGGCCGATACCAAGGGCAAGGTGTTCGCCGACGTGCGCGGACGCATCGTCGACAGCCGTCTCGATCTTGAGCAGCTGTACCGCGTCGAACGCTCGGGCACCGCATGCGACGATCCCAATTTCAAACTGCAGATTTTGCGCGCGGCCGGTCACTCGCCTGAGTGGAACGTCAAGGTCAGCGGCAAAGGCATGGTGATTGATCGCGCCGGTCAACCGCCTCTGGCCCTACCGTACGTGGAAGAACAGCTGGGCGATGGCCGTTTCAACCTCGGCACCGAAGCCAATAACCAGCACATCGAGCTGTGGGTCACGCCGCAACGGTGCGTCGACAGCACCACCGGCAGCGTCCAGCACATGAGCGCCGAACTGCGCATCAATGGTCAGGTACAGCGCGGTTGCGGGTATTTCGGCGGTTCGCGTAACGACTGATCGTTTAAGCCTCACGGGAATCCTCCTTTGAGGCTTATAATCACCGGTTTCAAACGCCTTGGCGCAGTTGTGCGCCCCGCGAACCGGGTCCTGCCATGTTACGAATCACTGAACTCAAGTTGCCGATCGACCATCCCGAAGAAGACCTGCGCCCTGCCATCGTGCAGCGCCTGGGCATCGCCAGCGATGACCTGCTCGATTTCACCTTGTTCAAGCGCAGCTACGATGCGCGCAAAAAGTCCTCCGAACTGTGCTTCATCTACACCATCGACCTCACCGCCAAGGATGAGGCGGCGTTGCTGCTCAAGTTCGCCGATGACCGTAACGTCAACGTGGCACCGGATGTCAGCTACAAAGTGGTCGGCCAGGCGCCCGCCGATCTGCAGCAACGCCCTGTCGTCGTCGGTTTCGGGCCGTGCGGGATTTTCGCCGGGCTGCTGCTCGCGCAAATGGGCTTCAAGCCGATCATCCTTGAGCGCGGCACCGAAGTGCGTCAGCGCACCAAGGACACGTGGGGCCTGTGGCGCAAAAGCGTGCTCAACCCCGAATCCAACGTGCAGTTCGGTGAAGGCGGCGCGGGGACTTTCTCCGACGGCAAACTCTACAGCCAGATCAAGGACCCGAAATTCATCGGTCGCAAAGTCCTGCACGAGTTCGTCAAAGCCGGTGCACCGGAAGAGATTCTCTACGTCAGCAAGCCGCATATCGGTACGTTCCGTCTGACCGGTGTAGTGGAAAACATGCGTGAACAGATTCGCGCCTTGGGCGGCGAAGTACGCTTCCAGCAACGCGTCACCGATCTGTTGATCGAGGACGGCCAACTGGTCGGCGTCGAACTCAATGGTGGCGAACAGATCCATTCCAAACACGTGATTCTGGCCCTCGGCCACAGCGCCCGAGACACTTTCCGCATGCTCCACGGCCGTGGCGTGTTCATGGAAGCCAAGCCGTTTTCGGTGGGTTTCCGCATTGAACACCCGCAGTCTCTGATCGACCGCGCGCGGTTGGGCAAGTACGCCGGCCACCCGAAACTCGGGGCGGCCGACTACAAACTGGTGCACCACGCCAAGAACGGTCGTTCGGTCTACAGCTTCTGCATGTGCCCGGGCGGTACCGTGGTCGCGGCGACGTCCGAGCCGGGCCGCGTGGTCACCAACGGCATGAGCCAGTACTCGCGTAACGAACGTAACGCCAACTCCGGGATCGTCGTCGGCATCACCCCGGAAGTCGATTACCCGGGCGGTCCGCTGGCCGGCATCGAATTGCAGGAACGCCTGGAATCCCACGCCTTTGTGCTCGGCGGCAGCAACTACGAAGCACCGGCGCAACTGGTCGGCGACTTCATTGCCGGCAAGCCGTCGACTGAACTGGGCAGCGTTGAACCGTCCTACAAACCAGGCGTTGCATTGGGTGATCTGGCGTTGGCCTTGCCGGCGTTCGCCATCGAAGCAATTCGTGAAGCGTTGCCAGCGTTCGAGAAGCAGATTCGCGGTTACTCGCTGCATGATGCGGTATTGACCGGGATCGAAACACGCACCTCGTCACCATTGCGCATTACCCGTAACGAGTCGATGCAGAGCCTGAACGTGAAGGGCTTGTTCCCGGCGGGTGAAGGCGCGGGTTATGCGGGTGGGATTTTATCGGCGGGTGTGGATGGTATTCGCATTGCCGAAGCCGTGGCCCGCGACATCCTTGGCCTGGAAGCCTGATACGCATTATTTGACACAGCAGAAAACCCTGTGGGAGCCGGGCTTGCCCGCGATAGCGGTGGATCAGTCAACATCTCTGTTGAATTTGAGTCCGTCATCGCGGGCAAGTCGGATCGCCGCACCGCCGGCTCCCACAGGGGTAGTCAGTGATTGAAAGATTTCAGATATTGGCGCGAAGCACGCTGGACGGAAGCGGTTCACCGCGCTCGACACTCTCCGCGACGACCTCCATCAAACCACTCAATTCATACCCCTGGTCCTTGAGCCAATCCTGATCGTAATAGGTGGTGGCATAGCGTTCGCCGCCATCACACAGAATCGCCACGATCGACCCCGACTCCCCCGCCGCCGCCATTTGCTGAGCCGCCATCAAGGCGCCGATCAGGTTGGTCCCGCTCGATCCGCCAACCCGTCGCCCCAGACGCTGTGCCAAGTAGTGCATGGCCGCCAGAGACAACGCGTCGGGCACTTTGACCATGGCATCAATCACCTTGGGCAGGAACGACGCTTCCACCCGTGGCCGGCCGATGCCTTCAATCCGCGATCCAAAGTCCAGGCGCAGGCTGGCATCGCCGGTCTGGTAGTAATCGAAAAACACCGAACGTTCGGCATCGGCGCACAGCACACGGGTGCAATGCTGGCGATAACGTACGTAACGGCCCAGCGTCGCGGTGGTGCCGCCAGTGCCGGGGCTGGAAATCAACCAGCTCGGCTCTGGGTGCTGCTCGAAACGCATTTGATGGAAGATCGATTCGGCGATGTTGTTGTTTGCCCGCCAGTCAGTGGCGCGTTCGGCGTACGTGAACTGATCGATGAAATGACCGTCATGCTCGCGCGCCAGCCGTTCGGACTCGGCGTAGATCTGGGTCGGGTCGTCGACCAGATGACTCTGGCCACCATAGAAAGCAATTTGCGCGATCTTCTCTTTCGAGGTGGTCGCCGGCATCACCGCAATAAACGGCAAACCCAGCAAGCTGGCGAAGTACGCCTCGGAAATCGCCGTCGAACCGCTGGACGCCTCGATCACTGGCGCACCGGGCTTCAACCAACCATTACACAAGGCATAGAGGAACAATGAGCGTGCGAGGCGGTGCTTCAGGCTGCCGGTGGGGTGGCTGGATTCATCCTTGAAATACAACTCGATGCCCGGAAAACCCGGCAGCGGCAAGGGGATCAGGTGGGTATCGGCGCTGCGCTGGAAGTCCGCTTCGATGATCCGGATGGCTTCGCGGGCCCACTGTCGGTTGTCGCTCATGATGGTTTTCTCGTTGAGTCGGCCTTATTTGCAAGGCTCAGCCTTCAAGCTTAGGAAAAAACCTACAGCACGCACAGGTACAGCTGACGTTCAATACGGCCGGCAACTGCTAGGCTCAAACCTAGCCCCGTCCTTCACGTTGTTACGGTATATAACAAAAAAGAATATAACTTTTGTTTTAACAACTAACGGTACGGGTTAGGGTGTGCCACCTTTTGAATTCATCGATGGAGAGCGACCTTGCCTCTGCGTAGCACTTTCACGCGTTTCTTTCAGTTGGAAGCTGCCAGCGGTCTGTTACTGATCGCCGCTGCAGCCCTGGCTTTAATCATCAACAACTCGTCCCTGTCGTGGCTCTATAGCGGGCTGCTGGACACCCCTGTCGTGGCTCAGATCGGCGCGCTGAAAATCGCCAAGCCGTTGCTGCTGTGGATCAACGACGGCCTGATGGCGATGTTCTTCCTGCTGATCGGCCTGGAAGTGAAGCGCGAAGTCCTCGACGGCCAGTTGTCGAAGCCCTCGCAGATCGTCCTGCCCGGCGCCGCGGCGATTGGCGGCATGGTCGTGCCGGCGTTGGTCTACTGGTTTCTGAACCGTGACGACCCGGCAGCCCTGGGTGGCTGGGCCATCCCGATGGCCACCGACATTGCCTTTGCCCTCGGCGTACTTGCCTTGCTGGGCAAGCGGGTGCCGGTGTCGCTGAAGCTGTTTCTGATGACCCTGGCGATCATTGACGACCTGGGCGCGATCATCGTCATCGCCATCTTCTATTCCGGGACGCTGTCGACGCTGTCGCTGGCACTGGCTGCCGCCTGCATCATCGCGCTGATTGCCATGAACCGGCTCGGCGTGGTGAAGCTTGGGCCGTACATGATCATCGGCTTGATCCTCTGGGTCTGTGTGCTCAAGAGCGGCGTCCACGCGACCCTCGCCGGCGTGACGTTGGCCTTCTGCATACCGCTGCGCACCAAAAACGCCGAGACCTCGCCACTGCTATCCCTTGAACATGCCCTGCACCCGTGGGTGGCTTACGGCATCCTGCCGCTGTTCGCCTTCGCCAACGCCGGCCTGTCCCTGAGCGGCGTCACCGTTGAAAGCTTCACCCACCACGTACCGATGGGCATTGCGACGGGCCTGTTGCTGGGTAAAACCGTTGGTGTGTTCGGCCTGACCTGGCTGGCCGTGAAAATCGGCATCGCTGCCCTGCCGCAAGGCGCCAACTGGGGCCATGTGCTGGGTGTGGCGATCCTCTGCGGGATTGGTTTCACCATGAGTCTGTTTGTCGGCTCACTGGCGTTTGAGCCGGGCGTCAGCGAGTACGCCGGGATGGACCGGATGGGGATTCTGACCGGTTCGATTCTCGCGGCCTTGATCGGTTATGCAGTGACGGCGATGGCGAGTCGCAAGAGCGCCGTGCTGTAATCCTGAGCGATAGAGAACTCTCTTAGCAGCATTCAGGATTCGTCCTACAGCCACGATTAACCTCGTTCGTTAACGTCGCACAGCTCCTCTTCGGGAGCTGTCGACGGACGAACGCAAGGAAGATCAGTGGCTGGCAACAAGGACGTTCCCAAGGTTAAAAACCCACCCTCCGGTGACGGTCACCACGTCACCTACCGCTTCATGACGGCCACCGAACTGGCCGAGCGCGATGCGCGACAAAGCGCCTACGAGGCCATGCTCGCCCGGCAGCAGGCTTTTGAAGATCGTCTTCAGGTCTGTGCGAAAAAGACCGAAATCGCTCGTGCGGGATGCGTCTTCGCCAAGTCCTGCAAACTTCCTGACGCCATCATTGATTACTCGAATCCTTCGGGCGTCGTTCCGACTGACAGTCTCAAGGACTACGGCGAAATCGCCTGGCTTGGTGCTCGCAAAGCAGACGACGCCGGGCTGCTGAATCTCGAAATCATCAGTGGCAGTACCGTCTCGCTCGGCATTGGCCGTCTTGCACTACACGCCCCGGCTCTCGCTGCTCCGGCCCTGGCACTTGAAGCTGCCGCAGCCGCCACATTGGCCGGTGTCGTCGCACTGTTCTGGACGCCGAGCCTGGGTGACAGCGCGCTCTATACCGAAGACCAACTGCGAGCCCTGAAACAGGCGCGAACGCGCGTTCGGCTACAGGTCGAGCAACAGGCTGACGGCAGTCTCAAGGGATACGGCTTTTACACCGGGAAGAACCGCGATTGGGAAATGGTCGATGTCGTGCAGTTCACACTGCGCGGTAGTCAGCAGGTGGCGGATCTCGGCGATGGCGTTGAGCTGATCTGGACGCCAGCGGTGGATGGTTCAGACATCCTCGGCATTCCAGCGCTGGAGGCTGCACCGCAAGCGCCGCATATCTGGGTGTATCCGCCGACGCCGGCGGCGGACAGCATTATCGTGAACCCGGTGTATCCGCCTGAGTACAAGGATTTCATTCTTGTGTTTCCGGCGGACTCTGGGGTGAAGCCGGTTTACATTGTGGTCAGTGTTTCTGATCACAATTACCATCCGGCACCGACAGGCCTTACTGCTTTTCCTGACGCGACAAAATCAAATCGCAAGACTTCCGTAAAAGGCGGTGGCGGTCTTCGGAAGCGATGGAAAAACCCAAAAGGGATAATTTTCGAATGGTACTCACAGCACGGAGCTGTCGAGATGTACGACAAACGTGGCCGCCATCTCGGTGAATATGATCCAACCACTGGCGAGCAGACCAAACCTGCAGATAAGACTAGGAATGTGGAACCATGATTTACGTCATAGAAGCATTTGATAAAAAAACCGAGTTCATCGCATTCGAAGAAGAATTGCCGAGCGGCTACGAAAAGGAACTGAAAGAAATTATGGGATGGACGGCGGACCAACAAGGCTGGGAGGGATACAACCTCACCACCGAGCAGCTTGGTGCGTTGGAAGGAATACTCGGCAAGAAAATTTATGATCCTGCCTATCTATTTCAGCTGACCTGCAACGTTTAGATACATCTGCGCTCAATTTTCATTTCAAATAAAAACCCCGACCAGTCACCTGATCGGGGTTTTCCTTTTCCCATTCCCGCTTAGTGCGAAACGCGGCTGGTCCCATCAACAGTAGCAATCCGCACCCGCTCGCCAACGCGGAACACTTCATTCTCCTGAACCTGTTGAACATAGGCGCGCATGCTGCCGTCGTCTTCGCGTACGGTGATTTCAACACCCTGGGTGCGGGTCAGGCCTTCTTCGGCCGCCGCGCCTACCAGGCCGCCAGCGACTGCGCCGATTACCGCAGCAACGATGCTGCCTTTGCCTTGACCGATGGCGCTAGCACCTACACCGCCGACCACTGCACCTGCACCGCTGCCAATTGGGGTTTTGGTGCCTTCGATTTTCACTGGGCGCAGCGCTTCGATGGTGCCCATGCGAATCGTTTGAACACGACGCGCTTCATCACGGGAGTAGGCGTCACCGGTCAGGCTCGATTGGCAGCCAGTGAGCAACATCGCCATCGTGGAAAAGGAAGCAACCAACAAAACAGACTTACGCATAACATCGACTCCAAAGGACAGGTCTTCATTAAACCCCGCAGCTTGACGCGTGTCACGGCATCGCCCGGATAAAAGTGGTTTGATTCAGGACCGGTACAGGCGCCCCGAAAAACTCACCAACCGCTTAGCGGCAACTTCCGCAATCCATGCCGCCCCAAGGATTTTCATGGACTACTTCATCATTGTCGTCACGACCATCGCGGGTCTGTACTTCCATGGGTGGCTGTACGTGCGAATAAAACGCTGGATGGATCGCGACCTGGCGTTAGCCCAGGCTGGGGAGGACGAGCAGAAAAAAGCGTTCATGCTCCAGCAACTGGCAAACGCTCAAGCACAGAAAATCAAGCGTCGGGACCTGCAGCAGTGGCTTGAAGCCGCTGCTGCAGGGTATCCCGAACGGTAGACTGCCTAAGGTGCCAGACGTTCAAGAATCCAGTCAGCGCCCTGTAGACGGAAGTTGAGGCGATCGTGCAGGCGGCTCGCGCGGCCTTGCCAGAACTCGATGCGCTCCGGCAGCAAGCGGTAACCGCCCCAGTGATCCGGGCAGTGCGGCGCTGTGTCGCTGAAACGTTGCTCGGTGTTTTTGAGCAGCGCTTCCAGCTCCGCACGATCAGCAATCACCTGGCTCTGCGGGGATGCCCAGGCACCGAGTCGGCTGCCCAGCGGACGGACCTGGAAATAGGCGTCGGACTCTTCAGGCGTGACCTTCACCACTCGACCTTCGATGCGCACCTGGCGCTCCAGGGCCGGCCAGAAAAAGGTCATGGCCGCGAACGGATTCGCCGCCAGATGCTGTCCCTTGGCACTTTCGTAGTTGGTGAAGAACGTAAAGCCCTGCGCGTCCAGACCTTTGAGCAACAGAATGCGGCAATGTGGCCGACCGTCCTGATCGACCGTCGCCAAGGTCATGGCGTTAGCCTCCACCGGCGCTTGCTCGGTTTTCACCGCGTCGGCAAACCACTGGTGGAACAACCCGAACGGCTCTGCCGGGGCTTGAGCCTCGGTCAGGCCATCACGGGTGTAGTCACGACGCATATCAGCCAGGCGCTGGGTCATGGCGCATTCCTTTTGGTTAATGAATCATTTCTTGGTGGTTTCAGCGGCGACATCGGCTTTCTTGGTGTCGGCAACCGCTTTGGCCGGCGCAGTCTTCTTCGCCGGTGTAGCTGTTTTAGCCGGCGCTTTCTTGGCGGTGGCTTTGCTGGCCGGGGCCTTTTTCGCGGCAGGTACAGCCGCTTTCTTCGCGGCAGGCGCCGGGGTGACCGGTGTGGCCGGTGTGGCCACTGGCTTGATGTCCTTGGCAACGACCATGGTCACTGGCGCCGGGGCCGGCATGTTGTACTTGGCCAGCAGCGCCACCATGGTGTTTTGCGGGGTCACCAGCAATTCCACGCGACGGTTCAAGGCACGACCTTCGACACTGTCGTTAGCCGCACGCGGGGCGTCACCGCCCATACCGCGGAGCATCAGGCGATCACGCTGCAAACCGCTGAGACGGAAAATCGCGGCAACTGCTTGCGCACGCTCCTGGCTCAGTTTCACGTTGGCCGGTGCGGCGCCCGACGTATCACTATGGCCCAGGACCAGCACGGCAGTTTTCGGGTCGACTTCGAGGATTTTCGCGACACGGGTGAACGGGCCGAGGGTGACAGGCAGCAGCATGGACGGACGATCCGGGTTGAACGAGCCTTCTACCGGCGCGATGACCACCAACACGTTTTCACGGCGCTCAAGTTTCAGGTTGCTGTCCTTGATCGCTTCGCGCAGGCGCGGCTCGTAGTCATCGAGCCAGGCCTGGGTGACTTTAGGGTCTGGCATCGGCACGGCTTTGGCGCTGCTCTTCTCTTCACCACCGAACGGCCAGTACCACTTGCTACCCGCGTCGGCATCAGCCTTGGCCACTTGAGCCGGCTTGGCTGCAGGTTTTACTGCAAGCTCTGCATTAGTCATTTCAGCGGCGCCATCGGAACCAAACGGCCAATACCAAGGGCTGGTGCTTTCACTTTTGGCAACGGGTGTAGCGGCGACGGGGGCTGTGGCGGCAGGTTTCAGAGGGGCTGGGGCCGGGGTCGGTTCTTTAGCGGCGACTTTGTCGGACGAACCGAACGGCCACCAGCTGCTGCCATCGGAATCACTTTGTGGGGTCTGTGCGCAACCGGTGATAGCGAAGCACAGGGCCAGGGCGAGCGTTGGTTTGGATGACATTGGATATCCACAAAATTGAAGTAATGAAAAGTCAGACCAGATCGGCCCGCACAAACTGACGCTTTGAAACAGAAAAGGCTGCCGGGTTCCCCTCTGGAACCCGGTAGCCGGTTTTACAGACAAGTGGCCAGTACTCGCGCAAGGTTTTGCGCGCGTGGATCCATCAAGACGTACGGCCCCAGGGTATTTGTCACAAAACCGAAGGCTACATCGCGTTCCGGGTCAGCAAAACCGATGGAGCCGCCAGCGCCCGGATGACCGAACGCACGTGGGCCGAGGCCGTAAGTGGCGTTAGGTACGTCCGGTTGATCGAGCATGCAACCCAGGCCGAATCGGGTCCGGGTCAATAATGTCTTGTCGTCGCCGAGGCTGTGTTCGCGGGTCAGTTCGTCGAGCATTTCGCTTTCCAGCAGGCTGCCATCGAGCAGACCGGCGTAGAACGCGGCAAGGCTGCGCGCATTGCCGTGGCCGTTGGCGGCGGGTTGCTGCATGCGCCGCCATTCGGGTTTGTTGGTACTGGTCATGATCGACGGCGGATTGGTAAAGGCGCGGGTGGTCATTGCAGTCGGTTCGCGCATGGTCACTTGCAACAAGCGCTGGGCGGCGGCATCGCCGACGTTACCCTTGCCACGGGCGATGTGCGCCACGCGATGGAACTCTTCATCGGCGAGGCCGACGTGAAAATCCAGCGTCAATGGCTTCGCAATCCGCGCCACGATGGACTCGCCCGGCCCACGACCGTCGGCGCGGCGCAGTAACTCACCCACCAGCCAGCCATAAGTGATCGCGGCGTAGCCGTGGCCTTGACCCGGCGTCCACCACGGTGCTTCGGCCGCCAGGGCATCGACCATGGTTTGCCAATCGTAAAGGGCTTCCGGCGCCAGCAATTCGCGCAACGCCGGCAAGCCTGCCTGATGGCAGAGCAACTGACGCAAGGTCACGGATTCTTTGCCAGCCGCTGCAAATTCGGGCCAGTAGCGGGCAACCGGCGCGTCCAGTTGCAACTTGCCTTCAGCGACCAATTGCAGGGCCGTAACGGCGGTGAACGTCTTGGTGCAGGAGAACAGGTTGGCGATGGTGTCGCTGTGCCAGGCTTCGCTGCCGTCCTTGTCGGCGGTGCCGGCCCAGAGGTCGAGGACGGTTTCGCCGCCGACCTGGATGCACAAGGCTGCGCCACGTTCCTGAGGATCGTCGAACAGCGCCGCAAACGCTTCGCGCACCGCTTCGAACTTGAGCTCGTAATGACCCTGAATCTGCACCCGCATTGCTCCCGGATAATCGCTGTACAAAGTGGCCCGCATTGTTCCAGCCCTAGAGGGATTTGGGAACAGGGTTGGGCCGGGCGGTCGTTCGCCCATGGATTGGATCAGACATTCAATATGTCTTGGCGGACGCCATCGCGAGCAGGCTCACTCCTACCGGGGGATCTTGGGTGTGGCCAAGGTCCAGGGTGGGAGCGAGCCTGCTCGCGATGAACGATGACGCGGTTTCAGTCCTTAATGACCATTACCCGAATGCCCACCCGCATGTCCGGCGCCCTTCCCCGGGCCTTTGCCGGCCTCAGCCTTTCTGCCGCCTTCGGCATCGTGGCTGGTTTTGTCTGCCTCGGCCGCCGCTTTCGCGACCTCTTTGCCCAACTGGTCGACAGTCGCCAGGTTGCTCTTGCGCACAGACTCGACAAAACCCTGGAACGGCAGATCGGTGATGCCCACCAGACCAAAGTGCCCATTCTCGCCGTCCAGCAAACGTCCGGTCACGGGTTGGTCCAGGTACTGGAACCAGTGCACACCGACAATCGAAGGTTCGCTCAGCGCCTGTTTAAGGAAGTTCGCGTAGGCCGGCCCACGGTCTTCTTCCTTGGCCAGTTGTGTCACACCGCCCCAGAACGGGCCGCGATCCGCCGAGCCGAAGTTGAATTCGGTGATCAGCACCGGTTTGTCGAGGCTGCGCAACTTGGCGAAGTCGTAACCGTCCTGCGGTTGCAGGGTGTACATGTTGAAGCTCAACACGTCGCAATACTGGGCGCAGGAGTCCACGGCTTCCGGGGTGCTGATAGCGAAGCGGCCGCCCAGCAACAGCTGGTTCGGCGCATGCCACTTGAGCGAATCGGAGATGGTTTTGAAATAGGTATCAGCGAAGACCTTCTGGAAGTATTTGAAGTCGGCCTCGATTTCCGGGTGGTCGGCGCTTGGCAGCGGCGGCACGAAGCCCGGGTCTTCCATCAATTCCCACGCAGGCAAGTCGATGCCCCAGGCTTTGGACAGACCGGCCTGATTGCGATATTTGTCTCGCAGTTGCTTGAGAAACGCGCGTTTGGCCGGTACGTCGGTTGTCATTTTCAAGGTGCCGTAAGCCAAGGCGTAACGGGCTTTCGGGTCATCACCGGGACCGGCCCAGGCCAATTCGTTGTCGGCGTAGTAGCCGATCAGCCACGGATCGTCACGGTGGTCGCGGGCGGCAATGGCCACGGCACGTTCGGTGGCCATGGCGAACCGTGGGTCAAACGGGTCGGGCATGCCGCCCCACCAGTCGGTGCCGGTGCTGATGCTCGCGTAATCGCCGACAATCGACAGCGGCAAGGTGTAGGGCACGCGATCAGCATTGCCTAGCGCCGCAGCGCTCCAGTTGCCAATGGTGTTGAAACCCCAGGCTTGCAGGCGATCCAGGGTGTGGCCGGTCCAGCGTTGTTCATCCACCATCGCTTTGCAGGGTTCGGCGGGGGTGTGCTCAGCCGCTTTCGCGACAGTCGCTTCGACGGCGCCGGTCTTGGCGGCTTCGGCGACGCCGGATTCAGCGGTCGACGGGATCACAGTTGGCTCGGCGGTCTTCTCGACCGTCGCTTCGACCGCGTCAGCCTTGGCCGCTGTGGCGACGCCGGCCTTGGTGTCGCTGCCCAATGCACAGGGTTCGCCATACAAACGCTGCAAGTTGGCGCCGTAAAAGTCGTACCAGCGACCGGCGTCGTAGCTACGGCCCTGATCGGCACCATTGCCCCCACGGTTGTTACCTTCACCAAAATGATTGGCCAGCGCTTCGTCAGGTTTCGGCAGGGACTCGAACATCCACTCGCGACCGGCGACGTAGGTCTGGTTAACGTCCGGGGTCACGGTGTTGACCCCAAGCGAATAAAACGGATGCCCTTGCGGGGTCACCAGATACCAGCGACCGTCGCGCTTTTCGGTCCGGAAGAAACCGCTAGCCTTGAACGTCGGGCCTTTGGTCCAGCCACCGAAGGTGTCCAGGGATGATTTTTCGCGCTCGGCCAGCCAGGTTTTCAGTTGTTGCTGTTCCTTGGCGGCAGCGCTTTTGAGCTGCTCATCACTGCTGACCTTTTCCGGCCATTTGGCCCGGGTCGACTGGCCGTAAGCATCCACCAATCCGCCATAAACCGCCTGGATCACAGCCTCGCCGTCCTGCACGCCAAAACGTTCCAGCAAAATGTTTTGGGCAACTTTCGGTTGATCCATCGACAAGGTCACCGACACCACTTGGCCGCGATCCAGTTGCCCAGCGCTGCTGGCCAGCAAAATACGCTGCCCGTCGACCGTCATCGGCATGGGCGGCCCGGCTTTCATGCCCTGGTTCAAGGGTGAGCTTGCCACCAACGGCACCAGCAAGGTCTGCGCAGGGCCGGCCGGCAAATCGACGCGACTGAACAGTGTCTTACCGTCATTGCTCTGGATTTTTACGTAAAGGGTCACGGCCCAGTCCATCGCACTCTGAATCCGCAGGCTCATGACACCCGACTGCGACCAGTCCCAGGCGCCGGTTTGCGGGGTCAGTCGCAGACTCGGCTGGGCAACCGGATTGAAAGTAACCCGGCGCAACACTTCGCCTTCGGCTGTTTGCTCCGCGTTGGATTGCGGCAGGCTGGCATCCTGAGTCGTCACCTGGACCACGTCGGCAGGGCGTACAAAGTTGAACAGCGTTTGTTGGCCGGCGGGGGCTGCCAGCAAAGGGGCTGCGAACATCAGGGCAAATACAGCGGGCAACGAACGGCGAATCATAGGAACGTGGTTCTCCCTAACGACCTTCAAGGGTCAGTGGAAAAGCGATGGTAGAGAGATAGACAACGCGGTGGGCAAATGTGCCCACCGGTGTATCAGGAAATTTCGCGACGGAATGGCGGCAACGCATTGAGGATGGCTTTGCCGTAACGCTGGGTAACCAGACGTCGATCCAGCAAGGTGATGGTGCCGCGGTCTTCTTCGGTGCGCAGTAAGCGACCGCAAGCCTGGACCAGTTTCAGCGAGGCATCGGGCACGGAGATTTCCATGAACGGATTGCCGCCACGGGCCTCGATCCATTCCGCCAGAGCCGCTTCGACGGGATCGTCCGGCACCGAGAACGGGATCTTCGCGATCACCACGTGCTCGCAGTACGCGCCCGGCAAGTCGACCCCTTCGGCGAAACTCGCGAGGCCGAACAGCACACTGGAGTCCCCGCCATCGACGCGTGCCTTGTGCTTGTTCAATGTTTCCTGCTTCGACAGGTTGCCTTGAATGAACACTTGCTTGCGCCAGTCGCGGTCCAGGCCGTCGAACACGTCCTGCATTTGCTTGCGGGAAGAGAACAACACCAGCGTACCCCGCGAGCCCTCAACCAGTTGCGGCAGATCACGAATGATCGCGGCAGTGTGGGCCGGTGCATCACGCGGGTCGGCTTTCAGGTCCGGCACTCGCAGCACGCCGGCATCGGCGTGGTGGAAGGGACTCGGAACCACGGCGGTCACGGCCTTTTTTGGCAGACCGGCGCGCATGCGGAAACGGTCGAAGGTGCCGAGGGCGGTCAGCGTTGCCGAGGTCACCAATGCGCCGTAAGCGACGTTCCACAAATTGCGACGGAGCATTTCCGCCGCGAGGATCGGGCTGGCGTTGACCTCAATGTCGAACAGCGAACCGCTTTCGGCCAGGGTCAGCCAACGGGCCATGGGCGGGTTGTCTTCCGGGTCTTCCGCAGTGAACGCGCCCCACAATTCCCAATTGCCCGAAGAACGGGACAACAGGCTGCCGAACAGGGGATACCACTCTTCGGCCTGATTGCTGGCGATGCCGATGTTGACCTCGCCGTCCATGCCTTCCTTGAGCAACTCGGTGAGCCGGGTGAACAGGTCGGTCAGACGGGCAAAACCCTTCTTCAACTCGATGCCCATCTCGCGCATGTGCTCGGGAATCACCCCGCCAACGAATCGGTGACGCGGCCGCTCGCGACCTTCGACGTCTTCGCCGGGTTTGAAATCGGCAGCCTGTTCACAGGCGGTGAACATGAATTGCTGCTGGGTCTTGATCTCGCGGGCCAGCTCCGGCACTTGCTCGATCAGCTTGCCCAAGTCGCCGGGCAGCGGGTGCTGGGCGAGCAATTTGGTGAGGTTTTTCGCGGTGGTTTCCAGCCAGTCGGCGGTGGAGCGCAGGCGCGTGTAATGGGCGAAGTGGCCGATGGCCTTGTCCGGCAGGTGGTGACCTTCGTCGAATACGTAAATGGTGTCGCGCGGGTCCGGTAACACGGCGCCGCCGCCCAAGGCCAGATCGGCCAGCACCATGTCGTGGTTGGTGACAATGACGTCGACCTTGCCCATGCCTTCGCGGGCCTTATAGAAGGCACACTGGCCGAAGTTCGGGCAATGACGGTTGGTGCATTGGCTGTGATCGGTGGTCAGACGCGCCCAGTCGGCGTCTTCCAGTGCCGTGGACCAACTGTCGCGGTCGCCGTCCCATTTATTGCCGGCGAGTTTTTCGATCATGCTGGTGAACAGCTTCTGACTGGCCTCGTCGACCTCGATCTTGAAGCCTTCTTCTTCGAACAACTGCGCGGTAGCGGTTTGTGCGTGGCCTTCCTGCAGCAGCATGTCGAGCTTGGACAGGCACATGTAGCGCCCACGTCCCTTGGCCAACGCGAAGCTGAAATTCAGCCCGCTGTTGCGCATCAGGTCAGGCAAATCCTTGTAGACGATCTGCTCTTGCAGGGCCACGGTGGCCGTGGCAATCACCAGGCGTTTGCCCGCAGCCTTGGCGGTCGGGATCGCCGCCAGGCTGTAGGCCACGGTTTTGCCGGTACCGGTGCCGGCTTCCACCGCAACAATCGCGGGGTCGCCACTGCGCCGGCCTTCGTCGTCGGTGTCGATGTCACCGAGGACTTTGGCGATTTCGGCGATCATCAGGCGTTGGCCGTAGCGCGGCTTGAGGCTCTTGGCTTCGAGAAAACGCGAGTAGGCGCCCTGGATCGTGGTTTTGAGTTCGGTGCTGATCATGGATTGTCGGGCGCAAAAAACGCTGGATAAATTTTCAGTGGTTCGGTTCGGCCGCTATCATACCCCGCTAATTAATCCCGCGCAGAACGGAGTACCCCAATGACACCTTTTGGCATCGTTTATACCCTGCATGTCCTGTCCGCCCTGGTGTGGGTGGGCGGCATGTTTTTCGCCTGGATGGTCTTGCGCCCCGCTGCAATGACGGCGCTGGAGGGCCCCGCACGGTTGAAGCTGTGGGTGGAAGTGTTTCAAGGGTTTTTCCGCTGGGTCTGGGTTGCGGTGGTGCTGTTGCCGATCAGCGGTGTCGGCATGATTCATCTGCAACACATCGGGTTCGAGACCGCGCCGCGCTATGTGCAGGTGATGATGGGGTTATACGTGGTGATGACGGCGCTGTTTATCCGGATTCAGGCGCTGATGTTGCCGGAGTTACGCACGGCGGTGACCGCGCAGGATTGGCCGGCAGGGGCGGCGGTGCTAGGGAGAATTCGGCGGTTGGTGGGAATTAATCTGCTGGTGGGTTTGTTGCTGGTGGCGGTTGCTGCGGCGCGACCGATGTTCTGAACCCTTGATCGTTCCCACGCTCTGCGTGGGAACGATCAAAACTGCTTACAACCGCTGAACCGTCACCGAACCCGCCGCACCGGCAGGGCCTGGCTGGCCATCAGCACCCGGTCGGCCACTCTGGCCACCCTCGGTGGTGTACACGAGACAGCCCTTGGCCTTGCCGCCGGCCCCTGGTTTGCCGCCAGGACCTGCAAGTCCACCGGCACCTCCCGCCACCTGCACCTTGATTTTATCCGTCGGGTATTCGCGCGGCACTTCCAGCCTTACCTGCGCACCGGAAGCACCCGGCTGACCATCACTGCCATCGTTGCCATCGGCACCGCGACCGGCCTGCCCCCAGGTGCAACCCGGTGCCTGGCCATTGCCGCCATCTAGACCGAAAAACCCCGGTGCGCCCGCGCCGCCGCGAGCATCTACCGACAATTGCGGTGCGTTCAGTGCCTTGATCTGCAAGTTCAGGTTACGCCCCGACCGTGCAGCTTTCTGGAAGCTGCCTGGCGCGCCCCTCGCGGTGATCTGGCTGCCCTCAGACAACTCGGCGCGCAGGACTTTCAATTCCAGCGCCTGCTCACTCGGCACGATGGCAATTCGCGCCTCATGCCCCAGATGCAATTCGCCCACCGTCACTTGGGTCACATTCGAAGGAATCAACAAGGTGCCGTAATCGGCGACTACCAGCCGTTCCAGTTGCAAGGTGCTGGCCGTGTTGGGCAGGCGCATCAACGAGTTGGTTTCGACGCTGACAACCTGAGCGCAGGCCAGTGGACTGATAAAGGCGGCGAGCAGACAGAGATTACGCATGGGAAGCCTTAGATACGGAGGGAGCCGGAATGGTTTGCAGGTGAAACACGCCGAAAATGGCAATCTGAAGGCGATCACGCCAAGGATGGGCGCGGCCTTTGAGGCTGCGGTTGCAGAACACCAGCTCCAGAAGATGGAACAGTGCCAGCACGCCTCCGGCCAGATCGACCAACGAGTGCAGCGGATAGATAAACGGCGCGAGCAGATTGACCAGCACCACCAACCAGAACAGCAGGGTCAATAACTTCCCCAGCCCCCAAAACACCTTCATACGCTCCCCCACTGATCATTATTCTTTGCGAGCACAGTAGCGGCTTCCACGAGGAATACGCCAGAGGGCAACAGAAAAATCTTCATGAAGACCGCCGAATGGCCGTCGGTCCCGCCGTGCGGGTGGTCGACGGCTCTATTTCGTGATTCAGGTCAAATTGATGTGCAAATCCACGCGACGGTTTTTCGCGCGCCCTTCATCGGTATTGTTATCAGCCACAGGCTCACTTTCGCCTTTGCCTTCACTGGTGACTTTGTTCGGCGCCACGCCCTGACTCAGCAAGTAGTCCGACACGCTGTTGGCGCGACGTTCCGAAAGCGCCTGATTGTAGGCATCGGAGCCGACGTTGTCGGTATGGCCGACCACCTTGATACTCAACACATCGGCGCCTTGCAACCTGGACATCAAGGCATCCAGCTGACTCTTCGCTGCGGGGGTCAGGTCAGATTGGTTGAAAGCAAACAGTACATCGCCCGCATCGCTGAGGGTGATGACTTCCGATTGGACAACAGGTTCTTTCACGCCGCCCGGGTATTGCGGCCGCGGACAACCGTGATGTTCGACGGGCGTATTGGCAGGGGTATCGGGGCAACGATCACGTCGATCGAAGACACCATCGCCATCTTGATCGCCATCCTGGGCGTAACAGATCAAGCCGCCGGTCAAGATTCCGAGCGCTGCGCCTCCGGCCGCCCATGCACCACTTTCGATGGCGCCCAATCCTCCGCCCACCAGACCGCCAATAACGCTGCAGATCGGCCAGTTTTCTTGATTGAGAGGGGCAGTGCCATCACTGTGAGTTGCGCAACCGGTCAACAGGCTGCCAAGCAGCAGAACCGGCAAGACGGTCCTTGTGAGAACGCTCATATTGAAAGCTCCTGTGTTACCGGCTTATACCGGTTACACAGGAGTAAAGACCCGCATCCGCGACTACACAAGCCGCGGAGCGGAGGGGGCTTAGCGGTTGATTTTGATTTCCGTGCGACGGTTCTGCGCGCGGCCGTCAGCGGTGCTGTTATCGGCGACCGGATTGCTTTCACCAGCACCGGCCACAGACACGAAGCTGCTGCGTGGCACGCCTTCCTCGATGAGGTATTCAACTACCGAGTGAGCGCGTCTATCCGACAGTTTCTGGTTGTAGGCGTCGCTGCCCACGCTGTCGGTATAACCGGTAACGGTCAATTGAGCAGTAGATGCTTCCGCTTTCAAGCGAGTGGCAATCTTGTCGAGTACCTCCTTGTCGGATTCGGTGAGCGTGGCTTTGTCAAACTGGAAGTGAACATCGCGGATGACGATCGTTTCTTCCTTGACCACAACGGCCTCCTCGACCACTGGCGCAGGTGGAGGGCAACCGTTGGCATCGACTTTCACGCCGTGAGGTGTGCCTGGGCACTTGTCGCGGCTGTCCGGTACACCATCGCCATCTTCGTCGCCATCACCGTGAACCCAGCAATAGGCCGCTGCCGTGCCGCCGACGAGCAGCGCACCATAGCCTGCCCATGCGGAGCTCTCGGTCGCGCCGAGACCCGCACCCACGACACCACCGACAGCCGCACAGGTCGGCCAGTCGGTTTTCTGCAAACCTGCGCAACCAGTCAACACACTGGTTAGCAGAACCAAGGGTAATGCTGTCCGAACTATGCTCATCTAGTTTTCTCCTGAGGGATCGGCTTAGAACCGATTCTGGTAGTAAAGACCCGAGTATTAATCTGCGCCAGCAACAGGCCATGGCTGTTGTAAACGTGTTCACCACGGATTGACGTATTTGCTGTAAACCTGCGCTAGGCCCGCACGTTCAGGCAGGCTAGTCTTGGCGCTCTGATTGAGGATCTTTGATGATTGCAGGTATTTCTTCGCGCACGCCGCAGCAGGCGTTGGCTGCTTTGCTGGACCGTTACGCCCCCGCGCAGCTCTTGCTGATCGGCGCGAGTGAGTTCCCCGCACTGGAGGCATTCAAGCTTGCCCACCCGGATACGTGTGTGGCCCATGCGGCACCAGGGCCATTGCCGGCAGAACTGGCGGCGCGCCGGTTTGACCTGGCGCTGGCGGTCGATTGCCTCGAACATCTGCCCAAGCGCGATGGCCTGAACCTGCTCGGCGGGATCCGCAACCTCAACGCCAGCCGCATTGCCGTGCTGGCGGACTTGTCGGCCAGTGGCTGGCAGGAGACGGATTTTTTCTCCCTGGCCCTGCAAGCGAGCGAGCGCTTCCAGCGTGACGAGCAAGTGTTGACCCTGTTCACCTATGATCTGCTTGAATACAAGCAAGTACCCGACTGGCTCAACTCACGCTTTTGGGCCAATCCGGAAAACTTCGGGAAATATTGGTGGTAATGCAATGAGTACATCCATTTGCCCTTGTGGCAGCGGCACCCTGCTCGATGCCTGTTGCGGTCATTACCATGCCGGGCATCCGGCGCCGTGCGCCGAAGCCTTGATGCGTTCGCGCTACAGCGCCTACGTGTTGGGACTGATCGACTATCTGGTGGCGACCACCCTGCCTGCGCAACAAACCGGCCTCAATCGTCAGTCCATCAGCGACTGGAGTGCGCAAAGCACCTGGCTGGGTCTGGAAGTCGAAAGCTCCGAAGTCTTTGGCGGCCAGCCGGAACACGCCTTCGTGACCTTTACCGCGCGCTGGCACGATGGCAGCGGCGAACACAGCCACCGCGAGCGCTCGTCATTCGTGCAGAACGCCGGCCACTGGTACTTCATCGACCCCACCGTGCAACTCAAGGCCGGGCGCAATGACGCTTGCCCATGCGCCAGCGGGCAAAAATTCAAGAAGTGTTGTGCAGGTTATTTCAGCAATTGAGGTGACGCCCCTGTAGCAGGTTGAAGGGAGATACACGACCATGATCACCCGGCGACACGCACTTTATCTGCTCAGCCTGTTTCTGTTTTTGGGGCTCACCGGCTGTGCGTCCTGGTTCGATGACGATGAGCCGGACCCCGAGGTGCATCTGGTCAAGGTTGAAGTCGTGCGGGCAAAACTGCTGGAACAGAAATTTCTCCTGCACTTTCGCATCGACAACCCCAACGACAGCGACTTGACCGTGCGCAGCCTCGAATACCGGATTCACTTGGGTGACATCCTGCTGACTGAAGGCGAGTACGACAACTGGTTCACGATCGGCCCCAAACACAGCGCCTACTTAAAAGTGCCTATTCGTACCAACCTGTGGCCCAAGGTACGAGACCTGGTGAAAATGCTGAAAAAACCCGACCAACCCATTCCCTATCGTCTGGAAGGTGAACTGAAAACCGGTTTTTTCATCCCTCATGACGTGCACCTGGCGCGCAATGGCGTGATAATCCCCGCCGATTTAATTCCGGAGCACACCCAATGACCCAGCAACCCCACGTCCATGGCCCTGACTGCAACCACGATCATGACCATCACGACCACCATGATCACGACCATGGCCATGTTCACGGCCCGAACTGTGGCCACGCTCCCCAGGAACCGGTGCGCAACGCCCTGAAAGACGTCGGCCGCAACGACCCATGCCCATGCGGCAACGGCAAGAAATTCAAGAAGTGCCACGGCGCTTGATGCTTCGGGCGAAGATATTTTCCGCCTGTTGAATCGCTATCGCGAGCAGGCTCGCTCCCACATTTAAACGAGTTCTTCCAGGAAGAATGCAATCGAATGCAGGAGCGAGCTTGCTCGCGAAGAGGCCCATGAAGTCACCTTCAAGCCAGAATCTGCGCAGTGCTGACAACCGTCGCATATTCCCCGTGCAAATTCCCCAGCGACATAGCATGCACGTCTTCGGCTGATCGGGCATTACCAAAATAATCCGCCTTGTCGAAGGTAAAGCACGCATCCTCCGCCACCCATGTTTCAAACCCCAGGTTTCCGGCCGTTCGCGCCGTGGACTCCACCGAGTTGTTCGTTGCCACGCCAACAATCACCAATTGATCAATTCCTGCCTCGCGCAAACGCGCTTCCAGCCCCGTCCCACAAAAAGCATCCGGCACCTGTTTCTGAATCAGCTGCTCGCCAGTCAATGGCTCAAACCGTTGCTGAAATTCCACGCCGGATTGCTGCGGCCAGAACACTGAATCCGGTGAGCGCGACAGGTGCTGCACATGAATCACCGGTCGCCCGGTTCGACGCCAAAACACCAACAACTCAAGGATTCGTTCCTCGGCCTGTGGATTATTTCGGCGACCGAGTCGGGGATGCAGAATGCCTTTTTGTTGATCAATGATGATCAGCGCTGCGTGGGTCTTGAGCTCCATGCTGGTTTCTCTCATGCAGGGTCGTTGAGTTTCACGCACTTCAGCATCACCTCCTCTAACAGGCAAGTCATCGAACGCTGGAGGACTTCCCGAATCTATTGCGTGGGCTCAATCACTCCAGAATCCTGAGAACGACGGCGCCCCCTCGCCACAATGACCTCAATGACCTCAATGACCTCAATGGCCGTGACTTTGGGGTTTTTCAGACAAATCTTGAAATAACCCCGCCCGCCGCTTGCGCGCCCTCCTCCTGCTCACTAACGTAGCGCCTTTATTGCGCCTTTACCCCCGCAGGAGCTTTGCCATGGCCTCGCCAGCCCTTACACATTTTCTTCCCCGGTTCGGCGTTGCCGCAGCAGTGGCCAGTGTTTTGAGTCTGACCGGTTGTCAGACCATGAACGCTCAGGACACCCTCCCGCCCACCTCCGGCGTGCAGCCACTCAAGGGCTTGGCGCAGAACGTTTCGGTACGTCGCAATGCCATGGGCATGCCGCTGATCGAAAGCAACAGCTTCCACGACGCGTTGTTCGCCTTGGGTTACGTCCACGCCAGCGACCGCATTACGCAAATGGTGACGTTGCGCCTGTTGGCCGAAGGACGTCTGGCGGAAATGTCCGGCGCTGACATGCTGGATGCCGACCGCTATATGCGCGCGGTCAACCTGAAAAAAAATGCCGGCGAGCTGTATAAAGCTTCTTCGCCGCGCCTCAAACGCTTCTTCGAAGTCTATGCTCGCGGCGTCAACGCCTACCTGTTCCGCTACCGCGACAAGCTGCCGGCGGACCTCGCGGCCACCGGTTACAAGCCGCAATACTGGAAACCGGAAGATTCGGCGCTGATTTTCTGCCTGCTGAACTTCAGCCAATCAGCCAACCTGCCGGAAGAAATTTCCTCGTTGATGCTGGCTCAGACCGTCACCACCGACAAACTTGCCTGGCTGACGCCGTCCGCGCCCGATGAAAAGCTGCCGCTGGCTGAAGCCGAAAAACTGCAAGGCATCAAGCTCAACGGGGCCATCCCCGGGTTGGCCGAGATCAACAAAGCCACGGGCCAACTGTCCGACCTGAATCTGTTGGGCGCCAGCTCGTCGAACAACTGGGCGATCGGCCCGCAACGCAGCCGCAGTGGCAAAAGCCTGCTGGCCAGCGACAGTGACGGCTCGCTCGGTGTGCCGTCATTGTTCAGTTACGTGCAGATCCGCGCGCCGAAATATCAGGCCTCGGGCGTGACCATTGCCGGTTTGCCGATGGTGCTCGCAGGTTTCAACGGCAAAGTGGCCTGGAGCATGACCGCGGTCATGGGCGACAACCAGGACCTGTTCCTGGAAAAGATCAAACGCCAGGGCAACGGCCTCACGTACGAAGTGGCCGGCAAATGGCAGCCCGCAGTCGTGCGCAACGAAACCTACTTCGTCAAAGGCCAGCGGCCAGTTCGCGAAGTGGTGTACGAAACCCGTCACGGTCCGCTGCTCAACAGTGCCCAAGGCACGACACTGGCGAACGGTTTCGGCCTGGCCCTGCAAATGCCGAACTTCACCGACGATAAAACCCTGGACGCGTTTTTCGACCTGTCCCGGGCCCAGACCGTCGAGAAAGCGTCGGACGCCAGCCGCGAAATCCGCGCCATCGCACTGAACCTGGTCTTCGCCGATGCCAGCAACATCGCCTGGCAAGTCACCGGCCGCTACCCGAACCGCCGCGAAGGCGAAGGCCTGCTGCCGTCGCCGGGCTGGGAAGGTCGATACGATTGGGACGGTTACGCCGATCCGATGCTGCACCCCTACGATCAGGACCCGGCCCAAGGCTGGCTCGGCACCGCCAACCAGCGTGTCATTCCCCATGGCTACGGCATGCAATTGTCCAATTCCTGGGCGGCACCGGAGCGTGGCGAACGCCTGGCCGAACTGGCGGGCGCGGGTAAACACGACACACGCAGCGTGATCGCGATGCAGTATGACCAGACCACCACTTTCGCCGCCAAACTGAAGAAAATGTTTGAAGCACCGGGCATGGCCCAGCCACTCAAGCAGGCGATTGAAGCGTTGCCAGTTGCCGATCGAGCCAAGGCTCACGAGGCGTATACGCGCCTGATGGCGTTCGACGGCAAGCTCGCCGCGACTTCCGCCGATGCAGCGATGTATGAATTGTTTCTGCAGGAAAGCATGAAACAAATCTTCCTCGACGAACTCGGCCCGCAAAGCAGCCCGGCGTGGAAAGCCTTCGTGGCCAACGGCAAGTTGTCCTACGCCGCTCAAGCCGATCATCTGCTGGGGCGCGAAGACAGCCCGTTCTGGGATGACGCGCGCACGCCGCAGAAAGAAGACAAGCCGGCGATCCTCGCTCGCAGTCTGGCAGCGGCGATCAGCGCAGGCGACAGTCAGTTGGGCGGCGATCACAAAGCCTGGCAGTGGGGCAATCTGCACCGCTACGAATGGAAAAACGCCAACGGCCAGACCGTTCGCGGGCCAGTCGCGGCGGGCGGTGACCACACCACGCTGAACACGGCGGCCTTCGCTTGGGGTCAGGACTTCAACACCACACTGGCGCCGGCCATGCGCTTTATCGTCGACTTTGGCCAGGCCGAGCCGCTGATGGGCCAGAACAGCACCGGTCAGTCGGGCAACCCTGCCAGCCCGAACTACCTCAACAGCATCGAGCCTTGGCTCAAAGGGCAATACATGAGCCTGCCGATGCAGCCGCAGAACCTGGACAAGGTGTACGGCAAGACGCAATTGACCCTGACACCCGGCAAGTAACCCCGCCCTACTGTGGGAGCGAGCCTGCTCGCGATAGCGGTGTGACAGTCACCAAACATGGTGCTGACACGACCTCATCGCGAGCAGGCTCGCTCCCACATGCGAATGTGATTGTTCTATGAACTTTCGATAGAACTTCTGGCTTCACGCCAACCTCATAGCTAACAAGTCCCTCCATCTTGGCAACGACATGGATCTTGTTATCGCGCGTCCTGAAGGTCTGTATTGCCCGGCCGGGGATTTCTACATCGACCCGTGGCGGCCTGTCGAACGCTCGGTCATCACCCACGCTCACAGCGACCATGCCCGCGGCGGCAATCAACACTACCTGGCGGCATCAGCCGGCGAAGGCATCCTGCGTGCTCGCCTCGGTGCAGACATCAACCTGCAAACCCTGCCGTACGCTCAGACCCTCAACCATCATGGCGTCACCCTGAGTTTTCACCCCGCCGGCCATGTGCTCGGTTCGGCTCAGGTGCGACTGGAATTGGGTGGCGAGGTCTGGGTCGCCTCGGGGGATTACAAGACCGAAGCCGACGGCACCTGTGCGCCCTTCGAGCCGGTGCGTTGCCACACCTTCATCACCGAATCGACCTTCGGCCTGCCGATTTATCGCTGGCAACCTCAAGCGCAAGTATTTGCCGAGATCAATCAGTGGTGGCTGGCCAACGCCGCCGCTGACATGGCCAGCGTGCTGTTCTGCTACTCGTTCGGCAAAGCGCAGCGAATTCTCCACGGCATCGACGCCAGCCTCGGCCCCATTCTGGTGCATGGCGCCGTAGAACCGCTCAATCAGGTGTACCGCCAGAGCGGCGTTTACCTGCCGCCAACGATCTATGCCGGTGAGGTTCAAAAGAGTGACCCGATGATGCGCAAAGCGCTGGTCATCGCGCCGCCGTCAGCGGGCGGCAGTACCTGGATGCGTCGTTTCGGCGAGTACAGCGACGGCTTCGCCAGCGGCTGGATGCGCGTGCGCGGCACCCGCCGTCGACGCGGTGTCGACCGCGGATTTGTGCTGTCCGACCATGCCGATTGGCCGGGTCTGCTCTGGGCCATTGAACAAACCGGCGCTGAGCGGGTAATGGTGACCCACGGTTCGGTCGCCGTCATGGTGCGCCATCTGCGTGAACAGGGGCTGGATGCACAGAGTTTCAACACCGAGTACGGCGACGAAGAGGAAGAAAACGCCAAGGCCGAACCCGAGCAAGACAAGGTGTTGCCATGAAGGCCTTCGCCGAGTTGTATGCCGAACTCGACGCCACCACGTCGAGCAACGCCAAACTGGCCGCCATGCAAGATTACTTTGCGCAGGCCGCACCGCAAGACGCCGCGTGGGCGGTTTATTTTTTGTCCGGTGGACGGCCCCGGCAATTAGTGCCCGTGCGCATGCTACGAGAGCTGGCCGTTGAGTTTTCGGGCCTTCAACCCTGGCTGTTCGAAGAGAGTTATCAGGCAGTGGGCGATCTCGCAGAAACCATCTCGCTGGTGCTGCCCGAATCACCGCATCGTTCCACCGACGGATTGGCGCAATGGATTGAAGACAAGCTGCTGCCCTTGCGAGGCGAGTCCCCCGAAGTGCTCGCCGAACAATTGCCCACACTCTGGTCGCAGCTGGACCGCACCAGTCTGATGCTCTGCATAAAACTGATCACCGGCAGTTTTCGAGTGGGCGTCTCCAAGCTGCTGGTGACCCGTGCCCTGGCGGCCATGGCCGGGCTCGACAGCAAGCGCGTGGCCCAGCGAATGGTCGGTTACACCGACCTGTCCCATCGCCCGAGCGCTGCCAGTTACCTGAAATTGATCGCGGCTGAATCCGGTGATGAACACGCCCAGCGTGGAGGGCAGCCTTATCCGTTTTTCCTGGCTCATGCGATGTCGCAGCCGGTCGAGCAATTCGAAGCGCTGCTCGGCCCCGCGAGCCAATGGCTGGTGGAATGGAAATGGGATGGTATCCGTGCCCAGGTGGTCAAGCGCGACGGGCGTCTGTGGATCTGGTCGCGGGGTGAAGAGTTGGTGACCGAGCGCTTCCCCGAGCTCGAGCATCTGGTGCATGGTTTGCCCGACGGCACCGTGATCGACGGCGAAATCGTTGCCTGGAAAACGACCCGACCCGACACCGAGGATGCATTTGACCCAACCGTACCGGCCACGCCAACCGTGCAATCGTTTGCCCTGTTGCAACAGCGCATCGGACGCAAAATCCTCAGCAAAAAAATCCTCGACGATGTACCCGTGGTGGTCCTCGCTTACGACCTGCTGGAATGGCAAGGCGCCGACTGGCGCAATCAACCGCAGGCCACACGTCGCACTCAGCTGGAAACGGTCGTCACCACCTGTAACAGCCCGGCATTACTCGTCTCACCGGTACTGACCGGCGAAAACTGGTTCGACCTCGCCCGCCAACGGGAAGCCTCCCGCCGTCTCGGCGTCGAAGGCATGATGCTCAAGGCGCGAGATGCGCTGTACGGCGTCGGCCGAACCAAGGACATGGGCGTGTGGTGGAAATGGAAAGTCGACCCGTTCAGTGTCGACGCGGTGCTGATCTATGCGCAACGCGGACATGGACGCCGGGCCAGTCTCTACAGCGACTACACCTTCGCGGTGTGGGACGCGCCGCCCGATGCCAGCGAACGCAACCTGGTGCCCTTCGCCAAGGCCTATTCCGGGCTGACGGATGAAGAGATCCGTCAGGTCGACAACATTGTGCGCAAAACCACCGTGGAGAAATTCGGCCCGGTCAGCAGCGTGAAACCGAGCCTGGTCTTTGAGTTGGGGTTTGAAGGCATCGCCCTGTCAAAACGCCACAAGAGCGGGATCGCCGTGCGTTTTCCGAGAATGCTGCGCTGGCGTCAGGACAAGACGGTTGAAGAGGCTGACGACCTCGGCACATTGCAAAATCTGCTCAGCTAACCCGATTCCCTGTAGGAGCCGAGCTTGCTCGCGATGGGGCCCTGTGAGCCGCCCTTTGGTACTGACCCGGCGCCATCGCGAGCAAGCTCGGCTCCTACAGTGCTTGTGTCAACCTGAACCACATTGGTGCGCCCAACTCAACGCGCCCGTTTTCGTGCACAATCCCTGCGCCGTCATTTCTTGTATGACCTTTTAAAACGCTTGTTCGGGACTCTGGTTCGGAAATTGCTACTTTCATCAGGTCTTACGCTTTCCAGTAACAATAATTCTGCGCCACAAGCGCTCATATTGGTTCTTAGGGATTGAATAATGAAAAAAGCATTGCTGACCTTTTCTGCACTGGCGTTGTGCATGGCTGCGGGCTCCGCACTGGCCAAGGAATACAAAGAATTGCGTTTTGGCGTTGACCCTTCCTACGCACCGTTCGAGTCCAAAGCGGCCGACGGTAGCCTGGTCGGCTTCGACATCGATCTGGGGAACGCGATCTGCGCCGAGCTGAAGGTCAAGTGCAAATGGGTCGAAAGCGATTTCGACGGCATGATTCCGGGCCTCAAGGCCAATAAATTCGACGGTGTGATCTCTTCGATGACCGTCACCGAAGCCCGCGAAAAAGTCATCGACTTCTCCAGCGAGCTGTTCTCCGGCCCGACCGCCTACGTGTTCAAAAAAGGTTCTGGCGTGACTGAAGACGTCGCCTCGCTCAAGGGCAAGACCGTCGGCTACGAACAAGGCACGATCCAGGAAGCCTATGCCAAAGCCGTACTGGACAAGGCCGGCGTTAAAACCCAGGCCTACGCCAACCAGGATCAGGTCTATGCCGACTTGACGTCCGGTCGTCTCGACGCAGGGATTCAGGACATGCTGCAAGCCGAACTGGGCTTTCTGAAGTCGCCACAGGGTACCGATTACGATGTCAGCAAGCCAGTCGACAACGCTTTGCTGCCGGCCAAAACGGCTGTCGGTATTAAGAAAGGTAACACCGAGCTGAAAGCGCTTTTGGATAAAGGTATCAAAGCGTTACACGATGATGGCAAATACGCCGAGATTCAAAAGAAACACTTTGGCGATCTGAATCTGTACAGCGGCAAATAATGCCCGGCGCCCATCTCGCGATGGGCGCTTTTTTTATCCGATCAGGTTGCTGATTTATGTTCGAAAACCTATTACAAAATCTGGGGCTCTCTGCCTTCAGCCTCAAGGGCTTCGGTCCGTTGCTGATGGAAGGCACCTGGATGACCATCAAATTATCGGCGTTGTCGCTCTTGGTGGCCGTCTTGCTCGGCTTGCTGGGCGCCAGTGCCAAACTGTCCAAAGTCAAACTGGTGCGCGTGCCGGCGCAGGTCTACACCACGCTGATTCGCGGCGTGCCGGACTTGGTGCTGATGCTGTTGATTTTCTACAGCCTGCAAACCTGGCTGACGTCGTTCACCGACTTCATGGAATGGGAATACATCGAGATCAACCCGTTCAGCGCCGGGGTCATCACCCTGGGCTTCATCTATGGCGCGTACTTCACCGAAACCTTCCGTGGCGCGATTCTCGCGGTCCCGCGTGGCCAGGTCGAAGCCGCAACCGCTTATGGCCTAAAGCGTGGCCAGCGTTTCTGGATCGTGGTGTTCCCGCAAATGATGCGTTTTGCCCTGCCGGGGATCGGCAATAACTGGATGGTGATGCTCAAGGCCACTGCGCTGGTGTCGATCATAGGCCTCGCCGACCTGGTCAAGGCCGCTCAGGACGCCGGCAAAAGCACCTATCAACTGTTCTATTTCCTGGTGCTGGCTGCCGTGATTTACCTGCTGATCACCAGCGCCTCCAACTTTGTCCTGCGCTGGCTCGAACGCCGCTATGCCGCCGGTTCCCGGGAGGCCGTACGATGATCGAACTCTTGCAGGAATACTGGAAACCCTTCCTTTATACCGACGGCAACAACATCACCGGCCTGGCCATGACCCTGTGGCTGCTGACCGCCTCGATCGTCATCGGTTTCCTGGTGTCGATCCCGCTGTCCATCGCTCGGGTGTCGCCGCACTTCTACATCCGCTGGCCGGTGCAGTTCTACACCTATCTGTTCCGTGGTACGCCGCTCTATATTCAGCTGCTGATTTGCTACACCGGCATCTACAGCCTGGCCGCCATCCGTGCACAACCGGTACTGGATGCGTTCTTTCGCGATGCGATGAACTGCACCATCCTCGCCTTCGCCCTCAACACTTGCGCCTACACCACGGAGATTTTCGCCGGGGCGATCCGCAGCATGAACCACGATGAAGTCGAAGCCGCCAAAGCGTATGGTCTGACCGGCTGGAAGCTGTATGCCTACGTCATCATGCCGTCGGCCCTGCGTCGCTCGTTGCCTTATTACAGCAACGAAGTGATTCTAATGCTGCACTCGACGACCGTGGCGTTCACCGCGACCATTCCGGACGTCTTGAAAGTCGCTCGGGACGCCAACTCGGCGACCTTCCTGACCTTTCAGTCGTTCGGCATTGCGGCACTGATCTACCTGACCGTGACCTTTGCACTGGTTGGCCTGTTCCGTCTCGCCGAACGGCGATGGCTGGCCTTCCTCGGGCCGACCCACTAGGACCCGCTTTAGGAATAAAGAGACATGCGCCACCAGATTCATGACCTGCTGGCCCCGCTGCCGGGGACCGCACGACAGATTCACAGTTTTCATTACGGCCCCACGTCGGCCAAAGGCAAGATCTACATCCAGTCGTCACTGCATGCCGACGAGATGCCTGGCATGTTGGTGGCCTGGCACCTCAAGAAACGCTTGGCCGAACTCGAAGCCGCCGGCCGGCTGCGCAGCGAGATCGTATTGGTGCCGGTGGCCAATCCGATCGGACTGGAACAAGTATTGTTGGAAGTTCCGCTGGGGCGCTTCGAGCTCGAAAGCGGTCAGAACTTCAATCGCTGGTTCGTCGATGTGAGCGAAGCGGTCGGCAATGAGATCGAAGGCCAACTCGGTGACGATCCGCAACGTAACCTCGGGCTGATCCGCGACAGTTTGCGCAACGCCTTGGCCAAGCAAACCGCCAGCACTCAACTGCAATCCCAGCGCCTGACCCTGCAACGCCTGGCCTGCGATGCGGACATGGTGCTGGACCTGCATTGCGATTTCGAAGCTGTCGCGCACCTTTACACCACGCCGGAAGCCTGGCCGCACGTCGAGCCCTTGGCGCGATACATCGGTGCCGAGGCGAGTTTGCTGGCCACCGACTCCGGCGGCCAATCATTCGATGAATGTTTCACCCTGCTCTGGTGGCAGTTGAAGGAGCGCTTCGGCGAACGCTTCGACATTCCGCTGGGCAGTTTTTCGGTGACGGTCGAATTGCGCGGTCAGGGTGACGTCAATCATCCGCTGGCCAGCCTCGATTGCCAGGCGCTGATCGATTACCTGATTCACTTCGGCGCCATTGCCGGCGAACCGGCGCTAATGCCCGACCTACCCTACCCGGCCACGCCGCTGGCGGGCGTGGAACCTGTAGCCACTCCTGTCGGTGGCTTGCTGGTGTTCACCGCGCTGCCGGGGGAGTACCTGGAAGCCGGGCAACTGATCGCCGAAATCATTGACCCGATCAATGATCGCGTCACCCCCGTTCATTGCACCGCCGCCGGGCTGATGTACGCCCGCTCGCTGCGTCGCATGGCCACTGCCGGCATGGTGATCGCGCACGTCGCGGGCGCCGAAGCCTATCGCAGCGGCTACCTACTTTCGCCTTGAGGATGCATGCCCCATGTACAAACTGACCATCGAAGGCCTGCATAAAAGCTATGGCGATCATGAAGTCCTCAAAGGCGTTTCGCTCAAGGCCAACACCGGCGACGTCATCAGCCTGATCGGCGCCAGCGGCTCGGGTAAAAGTACCTTTTTGCGCTGCATCAACTTTCTTGAACAACCCAACGACGGCGCCATGAGCCTCGACGGACAGAACATCCGCATGATCAAGGATCGTCACGGCATGCACGTGGCCGATGCCAATGAACTGCAACGGATCCGCACCCGCCTGGCCATGGTGTTCCAGCACTTCAACCTGTGGAGCCACATGACCGTGCTGGAAAACATCACCATGGCTCCGCGCCGGGTGTTGGGTTGCAGCAAGGAAGAGGCCGAAGACCGCGCCCGACGGTATCTGGACAAGGTTGGTCTGGCCGCGCGGGTTGCCGACCAGTACCCGGCGTTCCTGTCCGGTGGCCAGCAACAGCGGGTCGCCATTGCCCGGGCGCTGGCCATGGAACCGGAAGTCATGCTGTTCGACGAGCCCACGTCGGCGCTCGACCCGGAACTGGTGGGTGAAGTATTGCGAGTGATCCAGGGCCTGGCCGAAGAAGGCCGGACCATGATCATGGTGACGCACGAAATGAGCTTCGCCCGCAAAGTCTCCAGCCAGGTGCTATTCCTGCACAAAGGGCTGGTGGAAGAAGAAGGCGCGCCTGAAGACGTGCTGGCCAATCCGAAGAGTGAACGGCTGAAGCAGTTCCTAAGCGGCAATCTGAAATAATCCATCCCCCGGCAGGAGCAAAGCTTGCTCGCGATGAAGGCGACTCGGTCCATTAACGACCGAGTTATCGTTCATCGCGAGCAAGCTTTGCTCTTACACGCGTTTGGGTATCAGGCTACGGGCGCCGGAGGCGGCTCATCCGGCAAGGTGGGTTCACCGGGTTCCGTTGGCTGTTCGTTCGGGGTATCGGGGTCTGGTTGACCCGGGATGCCCCCCGCCATGCTGACGGGCGGATGTGCCAACAAGGACCAGGCCAAAACGCCAACCTGATTGGGCTCAAGCCTTGCCAGTTCGGCACTTATTCGCGGATCGATCTTCATAAAGCACTCCTGGGCGAAGGCCCCGTCGCTGTGCGCGAACCGGGCAGTACACCCCATAGAGTGTCTACCCGCTCCAGAATTCCCGCTGACTGTCCAGATGAACGGATCAGGTGCGCGGCAGGGTGACGCCGAGCTGGCCCTGATATTTGCCGCCACGGTCCTTATAGGACACTTCGCACTCTTCGTCGGATTCGAAGAACAGCATCTGTGCAACGCCTTCGTTGGCGTAGATTTTCGCCGGCAGTGTCGTGGTGTTGGAGAACTCCAGCGTTACGTGCCCTTCCCACTCAGGCTCAAGCGGCGTCACGTTGACGATAATGCCGCAGCGCGCGTAGGTGCTTTTACCCAGGCAGATGGTCAGCACGTTGCGTGGAATGCGGAAGAATTCCACGGTACGAGCCAGGGCGAAGGAGTTTGGCGGAATGATGCAAACATCGCTTTTAACGTCGACGAAGCTCTTCTCGTCGAAATTCTTCGGATCAACGGTTGCCGAATTGATGTTGGTGAACACCTTGAATTCATCGGCGCAGCGCACGTCGTAGCCATAGCTCGAAACACCGTAGGAAATAACGCGCTCGGCGCCTTCGCCGCGCATCTGGCGCTCAACGAAGGGTTCGATCATGCCGTGCTCTTGCGCCATGCGGCGAATCCACTTGTCCGATTTGATGCTCATGGCGGGTGTCCTGAATAGCGAGGTGGAAAAATTCTGTCCGGCATCTTACCGGGCGCGCGCTCCGGGTTCAAAGTCCGGGGCACAATTCTCCCGCCCCCCCCTGAATTCAGGGCCTTTTCCCAAATTTTATGGACCGTCAGTCCTGAAATCAGAGAAACCTTCACAAGAAGCATTGGCACGTTCGGGAAAAAGGGTTAAGGTGGCGCCACTGTGCTGCTTGTGTCACTGAGAATCTCTACACGATATGTTGAATTTCGATCCAACCATCTACAAGAATTTTTCCTGCTCTTTGCACTCAGTCTCGGCCAGGGTTCTTCCTGAGTCGCAGTTATCTTTGTTCAAGGAGTTACACCATGTCTAATCGCCAAACCGGTACCGTTAAGTGGTTCAACGATGAAAAAGGCTTCGGCTTCATCACTCCACAATCCGGTGACGACCTGTTCGTTCACTTCAAAGCTATCCAATCCGACGGCTTCAAAAGCCTGAAAGAAGGCCAACAGGTTTCTTTCATCGCTACCCGCGGTCAGAAAGGCATGCAAGCTGAAGAAGTTCAAGTTATCTAACTTGTACTTGCTTTAGTAAAAAGCCCCGCCCTTAAAAGCGGGGCTTTTTTGTGCCCGACTGTTTTGCAGGCAAAAAAAAATCGCAGCCCATGGCTGCGATTTTTTTATGCCTTACCAGGCTACGCCAAACCCGGCGGTGTAGCGGACCTGGTCCAAATCAGCTTCTTCGGTACCGCTGACGACGTCTCGCTCAGCCTTCAGGTTCAGCGACGCCCATTCGGTCACCTTGTAGCGCAAGCCCAATTCAGCATCGAGTGCGTAATTGGCCACGCCTGACAACGGCTTGCCCACTTCGCCATTGGTGAAGAGCTCCACCTTCTTGCCGATCAGGTAACGGTTGTAATCCCACGTCATTGCCAGCGCATAGAAGTTGTCCTTGCCGCCGTCCGTGAACTCGTAGTCCGTGCGGTTGACCAGCGAGCCCAGGGAGAATGCGCCTAATTCGTCATCCCAGAACTGGTAACCCGGACCGGTACCGACGGTGCGCTGACGGGAAAGGGTTTCGACTTTGTCACGCTTATAGACTGCCCGGCCTTGCCAGAACCATTTCTCGGTCAAGAAGCGGTCGAGCGAGTATTCAGCCCGCCAGTTGTCAGTCGTAACGACGTCATCCTGGAATTCGCGGTTGTATTCGCCTTCCGCCGTGTGCCGCCATTTGCCATGGCGCGCAGTTGTCTTGAAGTCGATGTTGTAGTCATCGGTATCGTTTTCCGCCCGCTGGTAATCCAGCGCTGCGTCGATGTTCCCCTTCCACACCAGATCTTCGACTACCGGCTTGGGCTTGAGAATCTGCTGAATACTGGCCAGTTCCACCGTCTTGGGAGCCTCGCCATTTTCCAGCGTTACCTTGCCCTCGCCTGCCGCATGCAGCGACTTGGCCTTCTCGCCCGTGTACGCATCCTGCTTGACCAGCAACTCCTGATCGCTTTCCAGGGTTTTGACCTGTTTCCAGTCAATCGGGACCGCGCCGGCGTACTCGGTCTGGATTACCAATTTGCCGCCATCGAATAACGTGATCTTGCCGCTCAACTTGTCACCGTTTTTCAACCACACGGTATCGGCGAGCAAGGGTGTGGAAGCACTCAGGACAGCGAGGCAAAGCAGGGTTCTGGACAACATAAGCAAAAACAGGCTCAAGTTTGCGAAAAAAATCGGCATTATCCTCAGGAATAAGACCCTAGCAAGGACTGACCCGACTATTTCTATTGAGTTCATTTCTCAAACAGTGATCCGGGATTTATTCTACAAACGGCAATGCGACCTTTTTCAGGAATTGCGGACGTGACCGAACCAACCTCTGAAACCGAAAGTGCGGCGCAAATCCGACGCACGGCTCTCTACCTGACACTGGCACAGGTACCTGAAGGCAAAGTGGTGAGCTATGGTCAACTTGCGGAGCTGGCCGGACTCGGTCGCGCTGCCCGCTGGGTCGGACGCACGCTGAGCCAATTGCCAGGTGACACCAAACTGCCCTGGCATCGGGTTCTCGGTGCCGGCGGTCGGATCAGCCTGCCTGTGGGCAGCCCTTCAGGGGATGAGCAGCGCGCGCGATTGCGCTCGGAAGGTGTCAGTATCCAGAACAATCGTGTTGATATTCAGCGCCATGGCTGGCGCCCGGTAGAGCACAGCGGTTAGAGTGCGCGCTTTGTTTCCGTAATTCTTGAGGCAGACTCCAGCCCATGCCCCGTAAAACCTGGCGCGCCGCGCTCGCCGCCTATGCCAGCCCATCGACGCTCGTGTTGTTGCTGCTTGGTTTCGCCGCCGGCCTGCCCTACATGCTGGTGTTTTCGACGCTTTCCGTCTGGCTTCGCGAGGCAGGTGTAGCTCGTGAAACCATTGGTTATGCAAGTCTCATTGGCTTGGCCTACGCCTTTAAATGGGTCTGGTCCCCCCTGCTCGATCAATGGCGCCTGCCATTTCTCGGCAAGCTGGGGCGACGACGCTCCTGGCTGGTGCTATCGCAGGCGCTGGTGATCCTCGGCCTGGTAGGCATGGGCTTTTGCGACCCACAAAAGCATTTGTCCTGGCTGATCGCCATCGCGGTGGTCGTCGCCTTCGCCTCGGCGACGCAGGACATTGCGGTCGATGCCTATCGTCTGGAAATCGCCGAAGACAGTCGCCAGGCGGCACTCGCCGCCAGCTACATGTCGGGCTATCGGATCGCCGCGCTGCTTGCGACGGCCGGCGCACTGTTCTTCGCCGAGGGTTTCGGCTCCACCGGTTTCAATTATCAGCATTCGGCCTGGGCGGGTACCTACGTGCTGTTCGGCGCGCTGATGCTTCCGGCCTTGATCACCTCGCTGTTCATGCGCGAACCACCCGTGCCGCTGCGCACTCAGCTTCAGGCCGGCCGCTACAGCTTTGCGCATCAGTTGGCGTCCGTGTTTGTGCTGATCGTGTTACTGGTGTCCGTGCCCGCCATGTTCACTCAGCTCTACTACACCGACTTCGCCAGTGTCCTGTTCGAAGGCGTGAGCCTGCTCGACCTGGTACTCGAAGACCGGGCACTCCTGCGGGCGATCCTCTACATCCTGCTGACCGCCATGTGTCTGTCGACCCTGGGCCGTCGCGGTCTGGCACCGGTGCTGACACCGGTCAACGACTTCATTACGCGGTATCGCTGGCAAGCTTTCCTGCTGCTGGGGCTGATCGCCACCTACCGGATGTCCGATACGGTCATGGGCGTCATGGCCAACGTGTTCTATATCGATCAGGGCTTCACCAAGGATCAGATTGCCGGGGTCAGTAAAGTTTTCGGCCTGATCATGACCCTGGTCGGCGCTGGCATGGGCGGCCTGCTGATTGTGCGCTTCGGTATTCTGCCGATCCTGCTGATCGGTGGCATTTCGTCAGCCGGCACCAACCTGCTGTTCCTGATGCTGGCCGACATGGGCGCCAACCTGAACATGCTGATCCTCACCATTTCCCTGGACAACTTCAGCTCGGGCCTTGCCACATCGGCGTTCGTCGCCTACCTGTCGAGCCTGACCAACCTCAAGTTCTCCGCCACCCAGTACGCCCTGCTCAGCTCGATCATGCTGCTGCTGCCTCGCCTGATCGGCGGCTACTCGGGGGTCATGGTAGAGAAGTTCGGCTATCACAATTTCTTCTTGATCACCGCCCTGCTCGGCGTTCCGACACTGCTCTTGATCGCCCTCCACTGGTACCAGGAGAGCCGTCGCGCAGGCCCGACACCGACGCCAGAGCCGGCTCCGACCCAGATCGGGAAGGAATCACAGGAGTCATCGCAAAGGGCGGTGTGATTCCCACCCTCCTGCCACACCACCGACCGCATGCCTGTACGCCAGCGGATCTCGCCCGTACAATGCTCCGTCATTTCTCGTCATCAGCAACCGACAACGGCCAACCATGCGCACCAGTCAATTTTTGCTCGCCACACAGAAAGAAACGCCTTCCGACGCGGTCGTGATCAGCCATCAGCTGATGCTGCGCGCCGGCATGATCCGCAAACTCGCCTCGGGCCTCTACACCTGGCTGCCGATGGGCTTGCGAGTGATGCGCAAGGTCGAAGCCGTCGTTCGTGAAGAAATGAACGCCGCGGGCTCTCTTGAAGTGTTGATGCCGAGCACACAACCGGCTGAGCTGTGGCAGGAATCCGGTCGCTGGGAAGAATACGGCCCTGAATTGCTGCGCTTCAAGGATCGCCATGGTCGTGATTTCTGCGCGGGCCCGACCCACGAAGAAGTGATCACCGATCTGATGCGCAACGAATTGAGCAGCTACAAACAGCTGCCGATCAACCTGTACCAGATCCAGACCAAATTCCGCGATGAAATCCGCCCACGCTTCGGTTTGATGCGCGGTCGTGAATTCATCATGAAGGACGCCTATTCGTTCCACGCTGACCAGCCTTCGCTGCAAGTCACCTACGACCGCATGCACCAGGCTTACTGCAACGTGTTCACCCGTCTGGGCCTGAAGTTCCGCCCCGTAGAAGCCGACAACGGCTCCATCGGCGGTGCCGGCTCCCACGAATTCCACGTACTGGCCGAATCCGGCGAAGACGACATCGTCTTCAGCAACGGCTCCGACTACGCGGCGAACATCGAAAAAGCCGAAGCGGTACCACGCGAAACCTCGCGCGCACTGCCTGCCGAAGAGCTGCGCCTGGTCGACACCCCGAACGCCAAGACCATTGCGCAACTGGTCGAAGGTTTCAACCTGCCGATCGAAAAGACCATCAAGACCCTGGTGGTTCACGCTGAAGAGCCAGGCAAGCTGATTGCCCTGATCATCCGTGGCGACCACGAACTGAACGAAATCAAGGCGGCCAACCAGCCAGGCGTTGCCAGCCCACTGGTCATGGCGTCCGAAAGCGAACTGCGCGACGCCATTGGCGCCGGCGCTGGCTCTCTGGGCCCGTTGAACCTGCCACTGCCGATCATCATCGACCGCTCCGTCGAGCTGATGAGCGACTTCGGCATTGGTGCCAACATCGACGACAAGCACTACTTCGGCGTGAACTGGGAGCGTGATCTGCCTGTTCCGACCGTCGCTGACCTGCGTAACGTGGTAGCCGGCGACCCAAGCCCGGATGGCAAGGGCACGCTGGAAATCAAGCGTGGCATCGAAGTCGGGCACATCTTCCAGCTGGGCAACAAGTACAGCAAAGCGATGAAGTGCGAAGTGCTGGGCGAGAACGGCAAGCCGGTCACCCTGGAAATGGGTTGCTACGGCATCGGCGTTTCCCGCGTGGTGGCGGCCGCCATCGAGCAGAACAACGACGCCAACGGGATCATCTGGAGCGACACGCTTGCGCCGTTCCAGGTTGCGCTGGTGCCACTGCGCTACGAAACCGAACAGGTTCGCGAAGCCACCGACAAGCTTTATGCAGAACTGACTGCAGCCGGCTTCGAAGTTCTGCTGGACGACCGCGACAAGAAGACCAGCCCGGGCATCAAGTTCGCGGACATGGAGCTGATCGGCATTCCTCACCGGATCGTGGTCAGCGATCGTGGCCTTGCCGAAGGCAATCTGGAATACAAGAGCCGTACCGAACCTGAAGCGCATGCGCTGCCGGTCGCCGACGTGCTGTCTTTCCTCCAGGCCCGTATCCGCCGCTGACACCAGATAGAGAAGTCATGTTCAAGCGAAACACCTTAGGCCTCGGTGGTGCCGCCCTGTGCGGCACCCTGCTGGTCAGCGGCTGCGCCAATCAGATGTCGCAACGCAGCGAGCACGAGGAACGTGTCGAGCGCAAATTGCTCGATCACAGCCTGCAGATCGATGTCGGTGATCCCAAGGTGCTTGATCTGCCGCAACGTCGGGTGAAAATCCACGAGCAAAAGACCTTCGAAGTCACCGAATTCGAAGTCACTCGCCACTATGATCGCTACACACCTTACCAACCCTGGCGGGAGGTCTATGAGATCCCGCTGGGCGCGGTGGCTGTAGTGGCCGGTGTCGGCGCGAACGTGGTCAACGTGTTTACGCTTGGCAACCTGCCGGACAGCGTGACCAAGGATTGGCTGAGCTACGGTTTCGCCGGGCTCAACCCGTTCATGAACGTGCAGTCTCACGGTCGTGCGCAACAAAACCTGGCCGGCATCGACGAAGTTCAGCTCGACAAACGCACCGAATATTCGAGCCTGCCATGGAGCGAGCGTCCGGTGGAGGTCAAGGCCGGCAAGGAAACGTTCGAGTTGAGCACCGACAAAAACGGCGTTTTGCGCGTGAATCTGCTGGACAGCCCGTTCGCCGAACATGACATCAACCATTTAACCCGCCTGCTGATCAGCGTCGAAGATGGCAACGACGATGTGCACACCAACACATCCCTGGAAGTCAGTAGTTCTTTGCGTGGCAAGTTGCTCGAAGCCCACGGGCTGATTTACGACGATCTCGAAGACGACGAAGTGAGCCAGTGGGTACACCGGGTCAAGCGCCTGTCGGAGCTGGGTCTGGAAGAAGAAGCCAGCGAGCTGGAGCAAAGCCTGATCGAACTGACGCGCAACGACCCCGAGTTGCAGACCGAATTCCTCAAGTCGTTGACCAAGAATGCCGGGCGCTTGGTAGCTGATCCAGGACCGAATTAAAAGCAAATGCTAAAAGCTTCGTCGGAACGCCTTTGCGAGCAAGTCGAAGGCGGCCTGACATTCACCCAGACATCAAAACCTGCCACTACCGCTCAAACAACTCCATCTGCTCAAACCCACCCCGCAAATCCTCAAGCCTGACCCCAACCCCCAACAACCGCACCGGTTTCCCGCCGCGATTAAACGCCTGGGTCAGCAGCAACTGATAACTCCCCAAATCCCGCCCTGCCCCGGCCTGCTCCAGCGTGGTCTGGGTAAAGTCATGAAATTTCACTTTGACGAACGGCTTGCCCGGCCGATAGCTGCTGTCGATTCGCGCCATGCGGCCCGCGAGGGTTTCCAACAGTTCGGGCAATTTATCCAGACAGCTCACCAGATCCGGCAGGTCCACGTCATAAGTGTTTTCAACACTGATCGACTGCCGACGACTGTCGTTGTGGACCAAACGCTCATCGATCCCACGGGCCAGGCTCCAGAGTCGTTCGCCGAAACTGCCGAATTCGCGCACCAGCGCCAATTTGTCCCACTCGCGTAAATGCGAGCATTCAACGATGCCGAGCCTGCCTAGCTTGTCGGCAGTGACTTTACCCACACCGTGCAACTTGCTCACCGGCAAGCCGCTGACAAAGTCTTCCACTTGATCCGGGGTGATGACGAACAAGCCGTTGGGCTTTTTCCAGTCACTGGCGATCTTGGCCAGAAACTTGTTCGGCGCCACACCGGCCGACACGGTGATGTGCAATTGATTGGACACTCGCCGACGAATGTCCTGGGCGATACGCGTAGCACTGCCACCGAAATGCGCGCTGTCCGATACGTCGAGGTAGGCCTCATCGAGGGACAGCGGTTCGATCATGTCGGTGTAATCGCGAAAGATCGTGTGAATTTCCTTCGACGCTTCTCTATAAGCCTCCATGCGCGGCTTGACGATGGTCAGGTCCGGGCACAGCTTCAACGCATGCCCGGAAGACATGGCCGAACGTACGCCATAGGCCCGCGCTTCATAGTTACAGGTCGCGATCACCCCCCGTCGATCCGCCGAACCACCCACTGCCAACGGTTTACCGGCCAGGCGCGGGTCGTCACGCATCTCGATGGCGGCGTAGAAGCAGTCACAGTCGACGTGGATGATTTTTCGCTGGGTCATATAAAAGCGCAGTTCGTGACGAAGAAAAGGAGCGTTGGCGAGTCAGATAGGCAGTATCTCACCGACACCTGTATATAGCACCAGTACTCGGAATGTTCTTTTTCACCCGTAGGAAAGTACGCCATGCATTTATTTTTTCAATCGAACGCAACCTGCCAATAGATCTGAAAGCCTTGCCACGCCTGCCTTACAGCCATTCACCTCACCCAGTTTTCAAGCTAAGCGGTTGAACAGGAACATGTTTTTCCAATATTGGAGGTTGACACCCCAGCGATCCTCTGTAGAATGCCGACACACAGACGCGGGATGGAGCAGTCTGGTAGCTCGTCGGGCTCATAACCCGAAGGTCGTCGGTTCAAATCCGGCTCCCGCAACCAAACATCAAAAAAGGCTACTCGAAAGAGTGGCCTTTTTTGTGCGTGCCTGTTTTGTAGGCACGCGCGAAGAAATGACGCACTTACGCTTAAGCGACCCGAAATGAGAAATCGTTTCATTTCCGAAACTTAGCTCTCCCCTACGACCGTTCGCCGCTCATTTACACTTATTTGACCCATCTTGGGATTAACGGTTGACACTCCGCCGTTCGCCTGTAGAATGCCGCCACACAGACGCGGGATGGAGCAGTCTGGTAGCTCGTCGGGCTCATAACCCGAAGGTCGTCGGTTCAAATCCGGCTCCCGCAACCAAACATCAAAAAAGGCTACTCGAAAGAGTGGCCTTTTTTGTATCTGCCGAAAAAGTCCTTTCGCAACAATGAGCTGTCACAGTGCCGGGAAGCGTCAGGGATCTTCAAACTGCTGAGTCCAGACTATGCTGGAACTCAGGCAGCCCCCCCTCTACGACTCAAGACGCACCATCGCCGGAACCCGGTGAGAGGCATTAATATTCGTGATTATTTTTATCTACAGGGATTGGTAACTTGGCTCGATACCTCCATCCTGTCGCGCACGATCCAAGAGGTGATTGATGCGCGCCAACTCGTCTGATCCACAAGACACCGTCACAGCGACACAGCCGATCAAGGCCGAGCGCTTGCGCCTGCTCGATCTGATCAGCAAATATCGTCAGCCCATCGGCCTGGCGGTCACTCTGCTGTTGTTCGCTATCGCGCTGATTGCCTGCCGTCACCTGTTGAGCGAACTCGATCTGTACGCTTTGCATGACTCGATTCTGGAAGTCCCGAAACCGGCATTGCTGGGCGCCTTGGGTGCGACCGTGGCCGGCTTCATTATTCTGTTGGGTTACGAGTGGTCGGCCAGCCGCTATGCGGGCGTGACGCTGGCGCCTCGAATTTTGGCGCTCGGGGGGTTCACGGCCTTTGCGATCGGCAATGCCATTGGCCTTTCAATGCTTTCGGGTGGCTCGGTTCGTTACCGTTTATATGCACGTCATGGACTGGGGGCTTCAGAAGTCGCTCACATGACGTTGTTTGCCAGCCTGTCGCTCGGTTGCGCCCTGCCACCGCTGGCCGCCCTGGCAACCCTCAGCAACCTGACTGCAGCCTCTACTGCCTTGGGGCTGTCCGAGACATTGCTCGGTGCGATTGCGGCGGCAGTCCTGCTGCTCTTCAGCGTCCTGGCCATCGGCATCTACCGCCGTCGTCTGCCGGAACAGCCCTCACCTGACAACTTGCTGGTCAAAGTCGGCCGCCGCACCTTGCGCCTGCCCGGCCGCCGCCTGACTTTCCTGCAACTGATCATCACCGCCCTGGACGTGGCTGCCGCCGCGACCGTGCTCTATCTGTTACTGCCAGAAGCACCGCCCTTCGGCGCCTTCCTGCTGGTGTACTTGCTGGCATTGGCCGCGGGCGTGCTCAGCCACGTGCCGGGCGGGGTCGGCGTATTCGAAGCGATCCTGCTGGCCGCCTTTGCCGATTCGCTCGGCGCGGCACCACTGGCCGCCGCCCTGCTGTTGTATCGACTGATCTATGTGGTGTTGCCCCTGCTGGTGGCCTGCCTGTTCCTGCTGATCAACGAAGGCCAGCGCCTGTTTCAGTCGCGTCAGTCCCTGCGCGCAGCGTCCGGCCTCGCGGCACCGATTCTGGCGTTGCTGGTGTTCCTGTCCGGCGTGGTCTTGCTGTTTTCTGGCGTGACCCCGGAAATCGACACCCGCCTGGAACACGTCGGTTTTCTGATCCCCCATCGCCTCGTCGATGCCTCGCACTTCGGCGCCAGCCTGATCGGCGTGCTGTGCCTGTTGCTGGCTCAAGGCCTGCGTCGACGCCTGTCTGCCGCCTGGATGCTGACCACTATTTTGTTGCTGGTTGGCGCCCTGCTCTCCCTGCTCAAGGGGTTTGACTGGGAAGAAGCCTGCCTGATGACCCTCACCGCCAGCCTGCTGGGGGTGTTCCGTCGCTCGTTCTATCGCCCGAGCCGCCTCACCGAACTGCCGTTCTCGCCGCTGTATCTGGTGTCCAGCCTGTGCGTGCTGGGCGCCTCGATCTGGTTGCTGCTGTTTGCGTATCAGGACGTTCCGTACAGCCATCAACTCTGGTGGCAGTTCACCCTCGATGCCGATGCGCCGCGTGGTTTGCGCTCGCTGCTGGGTGCCGCCGTGCTGCTGGTCGTGGTGTCCCTGACGTGGCTGCTGCGCACCGCCCGCCCAGTCATTCACCTGCCGACACCGGATGAACTGGACCGCGCTGTAAAAATCCTCATGGCTTCCGCCCAACCGGATGGTGGCCTGGCCCTGACCGGTGACAAGGCGCTGCTGTTCCACCCTAACGACGAGGCGTTTCTGATGTACGCCCGCCGTGGACGCAGCCTGGTGGCGCTGTACGACCCGATTGGTCCGACGCAACAACGGGCCGAGATGATCTGGCAGTTCCGCGACCTCTGCGACGTCCACCACGCCCGCCCCGTGTTCTATCAAGTGCGCGCCGAGAACCTGCCGTACTACATGGACATCGGCCTGACCGCGATCAAGCTCGGCGAAGAAGCCCGGGTCGATCTGCATCGCTTTGATCTCGAAGCCAAGGGCAAAGAGATGAAAGACCTGCGTTACACCTGGAACCGTGGCACCCGCGATGGCTTGTCGCTGGAGATCTTTGAGCCGGGCCACGCCCCGATGGATGAACTCAAGGTCATTTCCGATGCCTGGCTGACCGGCAAGAACGTGCGCGAGAAAGGCTTTTCGCTCGGCCGTTTCAGCGATGACTACCTCAAGCACTTCCGCATCGCGGTGATCCGTTTCGAAGGACGCCCGGTGGCATTCGCCAATCTGCTCGAGACCTACGGCCATGACCTGGCGAGCCTCGACCTGATGCGTGCACACCCGGACGCGCCGAAGCTGACCATGGAATTCATGATGGTCGGCCTGATTCAACATTATAAAAAACATGGATACGCGCGCTTCAGCCTGGGCATGGTGCCGTTGTCGGGGTTGCAACCCCGTCGTGGTGCACCGCTGACCCAGCGTCTGGGCTCGATGGTGTTCCGCCGTGGTGAGCAGCTCTACAACTTCCAAGGCTTGCGCCGCTTCAAAGACAAGTTCCAGCCTGACTGGGAACCCCGTTATATGGCCGTGCCCGCCGGACTCGATCCGCTGGTTGCCCTGGCCGATACTGCTGCCCTGATTGCGGGCGGCTTGACTGGATTGGTGAAACGCTGATGATTCAACGCTCCTTGCGGTACGTACTGGCCACACTGGTAGTGCTGGCCCTGATTCTCGGTGGCGGTTTCTGGTACCTGAAACGCCCGGCACCGGCACCGACGCTCGAACAGCTGACGCCGGCCGATGGCGCCGCGATGACCCGCGTGATTCCCGGCACCACGCCGAAGGCTCAAGTGCTGGTGGCGGTCAACGAAGACCAGAAGCTCAGCGATCAACAGCTAATGACATTGAGCCGCTCCGGTTCGGCGCAGATTGTTCAAGTCATTCTGCCCAAAGATTGCCTGCTGCAAAGCCGCGCATTGCAATCGGGCTTGAGAGAACTCAAAGGCCCGGCAACCTTGGTCAGCGGTATCGGCCCCGGCGCCGTGCTGGCCTGGCGCTGGTTGTCCGAACAGAAGAATGACAAGGCTCAGGCCATCTCCGTCGACCTGGCCCTGGAAAAACCTGGCTGCACCCACTTGCTGCCGAAAACCGCTGCTCACGGCCACTGGCTGGTGGCGTGGAACGACAACCCGGACGACACCAGCGCCGGCTTCGTGCGCGATCAACCCAACGCCGAAACCAGCATCAGCGACTACGACATCAACCTGCCGCAAGTCCTGAACAACGAACTGCGCAAAATCCTCGTCGGCGGCGACAAAGCCGCCGGCGGCCTGCAAATCCCTGTTGTCGAAGTACCGGCTGGCCAAGCCAAAGACACCGTCACCCTGTTCCTCTCCGGTGACGGCGGCTGGCGCGACCTTGACCGTGACGTAGCGGGCGAGATGGCCAAGATCGGTTATCCGGTGGTCGGCATCGACACCCTGCGCTACTACTGGCAGCACAAGAGCCCTGAGCAAAGCGCTCTGGACCTCGCCGAACTGATGCAGCACTACCGGCAGAAATGGGGCACCAAGCGCTTCATCCTGACCGGCTACTCGTTCGGCGCCGACGTACTGCCGGCGATCTACAACCGCCTGGCCGAATCGGAACAGCAACGCGTCGACGCCATTATCCTGTTGGCCTTCGCCCGCACCGGCAGCTTCGAAATCGAAGTCGAAGGCTGGCTCGGCAACGCCGGCAAAGAAGCCGGCACCGGCCCGGAAATGGCCAAGCTGCCACCTGAGAAAGTGGTGTGCATCTACGGTGAAGAAGAAGTCGACGAGAGCGGCTGCACTGACAAGACCGCCGTGGGCGAAGCAATGAAACTGCCTGGCGGCCATCACTTCGACGAGAACTATCCGGCACTGGCACAGCGGTTGGTGGATATCATCGTCAAGCGGCAGGCCAAGGTAGAGGCGACGGTTCAGGAGTAATCTGAGCGTCGCGCACAAAAAAGCCCCCGCAGCTGTTTGGTTGCGGGGGCTTTTTTTCACATTTACAGACGTGAAGTACTTCCAGATTAAAGCTGAACATCTATCCACGTTACGTCATCTTCAACAGCGATAAAGTCGCTATCCGGTGCTGCCAACAAGCTGCTTTGCTGCGACTCCGTTAACTCCGCCCAGAAACCATCGGTTACGAACACCAGTCGCTCACCGACAGCCAATGGGTGAAATACAAAGTCAGGGTCCGGGGCACGATTTTGCTTCAGGCATCGGGTTACCCGGTTTCGAGCGGGATCTTGCGCCAACTCACGGTGCGAACGGTCACGCCTCCAATTGGCCTTGCAGTGGGGCTGCGTAATCCAATCAATTGCGCCTGCCGATGTCACTACACCGCACGAACAGTCACCCTCATACGCCAGCGTGAGCTTTCCATGAGCAGCGAAACCGATCAGGTAACACATGCTCCCGGTCTGTTTCGCAAACAACGTGGGGTGAAGCTCCGTCAGCACAGAACCAAGTAGCTGCTCAACTGCTCCGTACTCAGTGAGGTCGCCCCCTCGATCCATGTGTTTCGGGTAGGCCGCTAAAACACCATTTACGAAGCATTCAGCCAACTGGCCGCTGCCGGGCTTCGACGTACCATCCGTAACGACGAACAGCCCACTACCACCGTCACAGCGAGCGCCAGCAGAATCATGATTGGCGTTCCTGGTCTGTCCTGTCACCGATCTGGTGATGTATCTCATGCGTTGCTCAGGTCTTTCATACGCATGTAAATGATCCGACCTCTATCCGGATTGGCCTGCACCGAGCCCGAACTTTCAATCACGTAGTCGATACCACGGAGCACCATGAGTTCTCGAATTCCAGAGGTGATGAATCCCTTGAGCTCAGGCTCAGCCTGGCGAACCTCTTCCAAAAGCTCTGTACGACCATCAATCAAGATGAGGATGTCTTCAACATCTTTGTGATAAGGGTCGCCCCCACCGCGACCGCTAAACGCCTCTAGTTTCGTCGCAAGAAAGTAGGTCGGTTTAAATATCTGGATGACGGTCCCACTGGGCAACGCAAATTTCTCGGCTTTCGCCAGCCCCTCCACGAACCAACGGTTGGCATATCCGAGAACCGCGGGGTCAGAAGGCATCACATCAACGACGACGTCGTTGAAGCGGAAACGACAGTTAACTTCATCCTCACCAGTGATCTTGAAGTTCTTGGCTGCCAGCCGCTCGATCAGGTGTTGCCAGGCGCTAATGCCTGCCAGTTCGATCACCAAGTCAACATCATCGGTGAAACGAATGTCGTCCAGCACAGCAGTATCAGTAACCAGCATGGCTGTGGTGCAACCGCCGACAAAAGCAACCTCAGAGAGAAACGCCGCCCCCAAGCCGTCTGCAACAAATTCGATGAGCTCGTAGTTGTGATCAGCGTTTGATGACATGTTATTTCAGACCCATCCCTGCTTTTAGAATGTTAATCGCGACACCGCACTCTCGCGGACCACCAAGACGGATCGCATCAGCCAGCGCAAGATAGTGATAAAGGATCCTGTCCCGCTTCACCGCTTCCGGCACCGTCTTGTAGAGAGGCTCTATCGCCTGACCACGCTCAGCTCCGAGTGCATCAGGCCAAACCGGAATCAACCCGCCAGCGCTCTTGATGCTTTTGGACAGCGCAGGGGCAGCGAAGCCGGTTGGAATCCCGCGAACCATCGCGCCCGGTTTCACGGGAAAAAAGTATTTCAGAGCATGCTCGGTTATTTTCAGCAATTCCCGCCGATTAACTTTCGGGAGCCCGGTGTCGTAGTCATTGGAGAGCAATCCGGACTCACGGCACCTGGCTATAGCGTTTGAAACCTCGCTTTTGCTTAACCCAAGAGACGCAGACAACGCACGCAACGAGTAGCCTTCGCTCCAGCTCGCCAGCGATGCAGAAGGCACAGACTCCGACCACCCTTCCCAGCCATCCTCATCACCCAAGGATGAGTCGGGCGCCTGGCGGTGGAATGCAGTTTCTTGACCCTCAGCGGGGTAGGTGACTAGCGACTGCCCCACTCGCCCACCTGCCGTCATTCGATTTATCTGCTGGGGCTTCAACAACTCCTCAACCGTGTTCGAATTCGACTCAGACTCCATCCTCCCCAAGAGATTTTCTTCCTGGGCGTGCAGGCTGACCATCTTGAACAAAAGCAAAATGTCTTGACTCTTCATGAAGCCAGGAACTCCAAGTGTCCACATTCCATAAAACGTGGACACTTGTCTCATTGGAAATATTGAACCGTCAAGACCTTTCGATATTTGCATCAACGCGAAACTGCAGCGACTTATCTAATCCCTCACCACGTTTAGTTTCGTTTAACTTATCGTGTCGCAATATCGGATGACGCCCGCAGACCTTGTAGGCAAACTCCGAATTTCGCTTTTGGGCACTTTGCCGCCTTGTTGCGCTTTTCTTCGACGGGATACTCTCCGGACGTCGCTGACCATTCAGCGATCGGGATTGGAAACCCGACGAGCGAATAGCAACAACGTGCCCAACATGACCGCAGACCTTCACGGCTGCAATCTAGTGTCATGGTGGCTGTGCGTGGGACGTCTTCGGACGTGCCGGTTTCCTAGGCTCCCGGTTTTCCAACCTGCGCACAGCTGCCACCCATTCGCTTGGAAACGAACGTGGCAGCTCCTCAAGCTTAGGGAATAGACATGACTAAAATTGATGCTTCCGCGATTTCAGAACTAAAAACCATCGGCTTCACCCCTCTCATCTACTGCTCGGATCAAGCCCTATTCAACGTCCGCGCCGGCGTCCCCATCGTCGAAGCATTAGCCCAAGCCTCCGACCTCCTCTTCCTCGGCAAATCATTCGCCGAGGATGCCGCCTACGCAAAAGACACCGACCGCCACGCCTCGGCGGCGCATTACCTTACGGCGATGGGTAAGGCAGTCATTGATGATGTGCTGAAGGTGTTAACCCCGCGACCTGCCCGGACGAAGACCGAATCCGAAGAAGAGTTGCCCCGAAGCAAGTAAGTCCCCAGACACCGCAAATCTAATGTGGGAGCGGGCTTGCTCGCGAAGGCGGATTTACATTCAACATTGATATCGACTGACTCACCGCATTCGCGAGCAAGCCCGCTCCCACATTGAGTCTCCGTCGACTTCAAGTTATGTGTTCGGGCACAAAAAAGCCCCCACTACCTTCACGGCAACGGGGGCTTTTTGTTGGGGCTTACATTTCTACCTGAGTACCCAGCTCAATCACCCGGTTCAACGGCAAATTGAAGAACCGCAAGTTGCCATTGGCATTCTTCAACATGAACGCAAACAGCCCCTCTCGCCAGCGCGCCATGCCTTCGAGCTTGGAGGCGATGACCGTCTCGCGGCTGAGGAAGTAGGTGGTGCGCATCGGGCTGAAGTCCAGGTCATCGAGGTGACACAGTTTCAACGCTTGCGGCACGTCCGGTTCGTCGATGAAGCCGAAATGCAGGATCACCCGGAAGAACCCTTCGCCGTAGGAGTCGACCTCGAAGCGTCGGGTAGGCGGTACGCGCGGGATGTCTTCGTAGACCACGGTCAGCAGCACCACTTGCTCATGCAGCACCTGGTTATGCAGCAGGTTGTGCAACAGCGCGTGCGGCACAGCGTCCGGGCGCGCGGTCAGGAACACGGCGGTGCCTTGCACGCGATGCGGCGGTTGCACGCGGATACTGCTGATAAAAATCGGCAGGGGCAGCCCACCTTCGTCCATGCGTTCGACCAGCAGTTGCTTGCCGCGTTTCCAGGTGGTCATCAGCACAAACAGCACGATACCGGCGATCACCGGGAACGCACCGCCCTGGACGATTTTCGGCACGTTGGCGGCGAAGTACAGACCGTCGACGAGCAGAAAACCGAGCAACAGCGGCACCGCGAGCACTGGTGGCCACTTCCACAGCAGCAGCATCACCGCCGATACCAGGATCGTGGTCATCAGCATCGTGCCAGTCACCGCCACGCCGTAGGCCGAAGCCAAGGCACCGGAGGATTCGAAGCCCAACACCAACAGGATCACACCGACCATCAGCGCCCAGTTCACCGCACCGATGTAAATCTGGCCTTGTTCGGCACTGGAGGTGTGGCGAATGTGCATACGTGGAATGTAGCCGAGCTGGATTGCCTGACGGGTCAGGGAGAACGCACCGGAAATCACCGCTTGCGAGGCGATCACCGTGGCCAGTGTCGACAAGCCCACCAACGGAATCAGCGCCCAGCTTGGCGCCAACAGGTAGAACGGGTTACGCGCGGCTTCCGGGTCACCGAGCAGCAGCGCACCCTGACCAAAGTAGTTCAGCACCAGCGCCGGTAACACGAGGATGAACCAGGCGCGGGCAATCGGCTTGCGACCAAAGTGGCCCATGTCGGCGTACAGCGCTTCGGCGCCGGTCAGTGCCAGCACCACCGCACCGAGAATCGCCACGCCCATGCCCGGATGGTCCATGAAAAAGCGCACGCCCCAGACCGGGTTCATCGCTTGCAGCACTTCGGGGTGTTGCAGGATGCCGTAGACGCCCAGCGCCCCCAGCACTACAAACCAGGTGACCATGATCGGCCCGAACAGAATGCCGATGCGCGCGGTGCCGTGACTCTGGATCAGAAACAGCGCCACCAGCACAATCAACGACAGCGGGACGACCCAATGGTCGATGCCTTCGAAGGCCAGCCCCAGGCCTTCAATCGCCGAGAGCACGGAGATCGCCGGGGTGATCATGCTGTCGCCATAGAACAGCGCCGCACCGATCAGCCCGCAGACCACCAGAAAACCTCGCAACTTCGGATGCCCCGCCGCGGCCCGTCGAGCCAGCGCGGTCAAGGCCATGATCCCGCCTTCACCCTGGTTGTCGGCGCGAAGGACATACATCATGTACTTGATCGAGACAACCCAGATCAGCGACCAAAAGATCAGCGCCAGAATCCCCAACACGCCGTCATGGTTGACCGGCACACCGTAACCGCCGGAGAACACCTCTTTGAGGGTGTACAGCGGGCTCGTGCCGATATCGCCGTAAACCACCCCAACCGCCGCGACCAGCATGCCGATCGGCTTCGTCGCCGAATGCTCCGCGCTAGCTGCCTGACTACTTGCCTGACCCATCCACCACTCCTACTACCCAGACCGGACTTCTTTGGAAGAAGCACTATGCTTTGCCACGCAGCATGCGCTGTTTTACCTATGGTTACAGACGTTTTGTTGACTGTAAAAATTCGATAAAGCCTAACGGCGCGAAGCATAGCGCAGCACTCGTCGTATTTCCCTGCATAAAGCTGGTCAAGTGAGCGACTCATCGCTAGAATTGCGCACTTTTTGATCAGAGGCAAAGCGTCCTGCCTCGCGAATCACTGCTGTTTTTTGACGGTGCCTGTTGTTGCCATGCTGCGTTGCCGCTTCTCGCCATAGCGAGCTATGACTCGGCGCGGCGCCTTGCCTGGCAACAACAGTCTCTCGTCAAAAAGCAGCGTATTCACGAGGCAGGACGCCAAGCGCCCGTTTGTCGCCTTGCCGTCTTCGGCTGGAGGCGTCACAAATACCGAGGTTAGACATGTCCACCACTCCTGCGCCGGCCAATCCAAAAGTTGGCTTCGTATCCCTGGGTTGCCCCAAAGCACTGGTCGACTCCGAGCGCATCCTTACCCAGCTGCGCATGGAAGGCTATGACGTTGTGTCCACCTATCAGGACGCTGATGTCGTGGTGGTCAACACCTGCGGCTTCATCGACTCGGCCAAGGCTGAATCGCTGGAAGTGATCGGCGAAGCCATCAAGGAAAACGGCAAGGTCATCGTGACCGGCTGCATGGGCGTCGAAGAAGGCAACATCCGCAAGATACACCCGAGCGTGCTGGCCGTGACCGGTCCGCAGCAGTACGAGCAAGTGGTCAACGCCGTGCACGACGCCGTGCCGCCGCGTCAGGATCACAACCCGCTGATCGACCTGGTGCCGCCACAAGGCATCAAGCTGACCCCGCGCCACTACGCCTATCTGAAGATTTCCGAAGGCTGCAACCACAGCTGCAGCTTCTGCATCATCCCATCGATGCGCGGCAAACTGGTCAGCCGCCCGGTCGGTGACGTGCTCGATGAGGCTCAGCGCCTGGTCAAGGCCGGCGTCAAAGAGCTGCTGGTGATCTCGCAAGACACCAGCGCTTACGGCGTCGACGTGAAATACCGCACCGGTTTCTGGAACGGCGCGCCGGTGAAAACCCGCATGACCGAACTCTGCGAAGCCCTGAGCACCCTCGGCGTCTGGGTGCGTCTGCACTACGTTTACCCGTACCCGCACGTCGACGAGCTGATCCCGCTGATGGCCGCCGGGAAAATCCTGCCGTACCTGGACATCCCGTTCCAGCACGCCAGCCCGAAAGTCCTCAAAGCGATGAAACGCCCGGCCTTCGAAGACAAGACTCTGGCGCGCATCAAGAACTGGCGCGAGATCTGCCCGGACCTGATCATCCGTTCGACCTTCATCGTCGGCTTCCCGGGCGAAACCGAAGAAGACTTCCAATACCTGCTGAACTGGCTGACCGAAGCGCAACTCGATCGCGTCGGCTGCTTCCAGTATTCGCCAGTCGAAGGCGCACCGGCCAACCTGCTGGACGCGGCCATCGTGCCGGACGATGTCAAGCAGGACCGTTGGGACCGCTTCATGGCGCACCAACAGGCCATCAGCTCGGCGCGCCTGCAAATGCGCGTCGGCCGTGAAATCGAAGTGCTGGTCGATGAAGTCGACGAGCAAGGCGCGGTCGGCCGCTGCTTCTTCGATGCCCCGGAAATCGACGGCAACGTGTTCATCGACAACGGCAGCAACCTGAAACCAGGCGATAAAGTCTGGTGCAAAGTGACCGACGCCGACGAATACGACCTGTGGGCTGAACAGATCTAAACGCAAAAAATACGAAAAGCCCCGCTCTCTTGACGAGATGCGGGGCTTTTTTACGTCTATCGTTTGGGGGAGAAAGGACTCGCATAATTAACCGCACATAGGGCATCCGGCCATGCGCCATCATTCGGTCATCCACACACCGAAACACAGTGACTACGAAGAACTCACCCGAGTCTGGGAAGCCTCGGTGCGCGCCACCCATGATTTTCTGCCGGACAGTTACATTGAGTTGCTCAAGGAACTGGTGCTGACCCGCTTCCTCGATGCCGTGATGCTGATTTGCACCAAAGACCCGCGCCAGCGCATCACCGGGTTCGCCGGGGTCGCCGCCGGCAAAATCGAAATGCTCTTCATTGATCCGGTTCATCGCGGCCAGGGTCTGGGCAAACAGTTGCTACGCTATGCCCTGGAACACCTGAATGCCGATAAGCTCGACGTCAACGAACAGAACTCACAAGCGCTGGGGTTCTATCTCAAACAAGGCTTCGAAGTGATCGGCCGCTCCGAGTTTGATGGCATGGGCCAGCCTTATCCGCTGTTGCACATGCGTTTGCGCCAAAGTCAGCAACATTCGCGGCATGGTTGATACAAAACAGAACAACTGTAGGAACTGGCTTGTGTAGGCGCTGGCTTGCCAGCGAAGGCGTCCGATTGATCGCCGCAAGACTCCCGGGCCTCTTCGCCGGCAAGCCAGCTCCTACACTAAATGCCGCCGCACTGAAATGGAGCCGGGATTAACCGGCGCCAGGCAGGTACAATGCCCACCCCTTTTTTTGTTACGGCCCTGTCATGACTGACCCGATTCGTCTCTCCAAACGCCTCATCGAACTCGTCGGCTGTTCCCGTCGGGAGGCTGAGCTGTTCATCGAGGGCGGCTGGGTGACCGTGGACGGTGAAGTCATCGACGAGCCGCAGTTCAAGGTCGACACTCAAAAAGTCGAGCTTGATCCAGAGGCCAAAGCCACTGCGCCAGAACCGGTGACCCTCCTGTTGAACGTGCCCGTGGGCATGGACGCGGACACCGCCATGGCCACCCTGAGCGCCGAGACCCTGAGCGAAGAACATCGCTTCAGCAAACGTCCGCTCAAGGGCCATTTCCTGCGCCTGACCGCCAGCACCGACCTGCAGGCCAATGCCAGTGGGTTGCTGGTGTTCACCCAGGACTGGAAGATCCTGCGCAAGCTTACTGCCGATGCCAGCAAGATCGAGCAAGAGTATGTGGTCGAGGTTGAAGGCGAGATGGTGGCACACGGTCTCAACCGCCTGAACCACGGTCTGACCTACAAGGGCAAGGAACTGCCGCCAGTCAAAGCCAGCTGGCAGAACGAAAACCGCCTGCGTTTTGCGATGAAGAACCCGCAACCGGGTGTGATCGCCCTGTTTTGCCAGGCCGTCGGCCTGAAGGTCGTCGCCATCCGCCGCATCCGCATCGGCGGCGTATCCATCGGCAAAGTGCCGCTGGGGCAATGGCGCTACCTGTCCGGCAAAGAGAAGTTCTAAGACTTCTCCCGCCGCCACACATTCCGGCGCCGCTGTCTGATGCGGCGCCCACTGCTGAATATCAGGATTGCACACCATGATTCACAACGACGTATTGCGCAGCGTTCGCTACATGCTGGACATCAGCGACAAGAAAGTCATCGAGATCATCAAGCTCGGCGGCATGGACGTGACCCTCGCCGACCTGCTGACTTACCTCGACAAGAAAGAAGAAGACGAGGAAGGCTTCGTCCGCTGCCCGGACGACGTCATGGCGCATTTCCTTGATGGCCTGGTGATCTTCAAGCGCGGCAAGGACGAAAGCCGTCCGCCACAGCCGATCGAAATCCCGGTGACCAACAACATCATCCTGAAAAAACTGCGCGTGGCCTTCGAACTGAAAGAAGACGACATGCACGCGATCCTCAAGGCCGCCGAATTCCCGGTGTCCAAGCCTGAACTGAGCGCGCTGTTCCGCAAGTTCGGCCACACCAACTACCGCACCTGTGGCGACCAGTTGTTGCGCAACTTCCTCAAAGGCCTGACCCTGCGCGTTCGCCCGCAGTAAGCGCCCCGCCCCCTGTAGGAGCACAGCTTGCTGGCGATGGCGTTTTGAAGATCGCCATCGTCAGCAAGCTGTGCTCCTACAGAGGCTGCCGCAGGTCAGGCTGTATAGACCCTCATTCCTCGCAAAAATAGTGGCTCCGCTGACGGAGGCAGACGACTAGGGTGTATTCACCCTCAGCTCTCAGGATTCGCCATGCACCCGTATTTTTCCCTGCAAGGCCGCACCGCACTGGTGACCGGCGGCACCCGTGGTATCGGCAAAATGATCGCCAAGGCTTATGTCGAAGCCGGCGCTACCGTGTACGTCTGCGCCCGGGATGCTGAAGCCTGCCAGCAAACGGCTGACGAGTTGAGCGCATTCGGGCGTTGCCACGGGGTGGCGGCCAACCTGGCGACCGAAGAAGGCGTACTTGAGCTGGCTACGCGACTAGGCGAACAGATCACTCATCTGGATATTCTGGTGAACAATGCCGGCACCACTTGGGGTGCGCCGCTGGAAAGCTACCCGGTCAAGGGCTGGGAAAAGGTCATGCAGCTCAACGTGACGTCAGTGTTCAACTGCATTCAGCAGTTTTTACCGCTGTTGCGCAAAGCCGGTTCTGAGGCCAATCCAGCGCGGATCATCAACATCGGCTCGGTGGCCGGGATTTCTTCCTTTGGTGAACAGGCTTATGCCTACGGCCCGAGTAAAGCGGCCTTGCACCAATTGTCGCGGATTCTGGCGCGGGAGCTGGTGAGCCAGCACATCAACGTCAACGTGATTGCGCCGGGACGTTTCCCGAGCAAAATGACCCAGCACATTGGCAATGATGAACAGGCGTTGGCAGAGGATACGGCGCTGATTCCGATGAAGCGTTGGGGTCGGGAGGAAGAGATGGCGGCGCTGGCGATCAGCCTGGCGAGTACGGCGGGGGCGTATATGACCGGGAATATTATTCCTTTGGATGGTGGGTTTAGTCTCTAGATCGGCGGCGCGGCCTTCGCGAGCAAGCCCGCTCCCACATTGGATCTATGGTGGTCACGCCATTTGTGAACACAGAAAATCTCCTGTGGGAGCGGGCTTGCTCGCGAAGAGGTCCTTCCTGCCACCACCGATTCAGAGGCCGGTCGGGTTATCATGCCCGCCTCTCACCCCGCCTCGATCCCAAACCATGACCTACAGCGTTTCCCCCATCGGCTTCGTGCGTTCCTGCTTCAAGGAGAAGTTCGCCATCCCGCGCCAGCCGCAACTGGCCCCGGCCGCTCGCGGTGTTCTGGAGTTGGTCGCACCGTTTGATCAGGGTGACGCAGTGCAAGGCCTGGAGCAGGTCAGTCACGTCTGGTTGCTGTTCCTGTTTCATCAGGCTCTGGAGGAAAAGCCGCGTTTGAAGGTTCGCCCGCCTCGCCTCGGCGGCAACAAATCCGTGGGCGTGTTCGCCACCCGCGCCACGCATCGACCCAATGGCATCGGTCAATCCGTGGTCAAGCTGGACAAGGTCGAAGCCAATCGACTGTGGATATCCGGCATCGACCTGCTGGACGGCACGCCGATTCTCGACATCAAACCCTACGTGCCTTACGCCGACATCATCGACACCGCCTCCAACAGCATCGCCAGCGCCGCGCCGCAGCTGATTCCCGTGCAGTGGACGGATACAGCGCTGCAACAGGCTCATGGCCATGCTCAGCGCCTTGAAGAGCCCTTGGTGGCGTTGATCGAACAATGTTTGGCACAGGACCCACGCCCGGCCTACCAGATTCCTACGCCTGAACGGGAATATGGCGCGCAGTTCTGGGACCTGGATGTGCGTTGGCATTATCCCGAGGCAGGAGTGATTCGCGTCCTCGAAGTCATTCCGGTATCAATTCTGTAGGAGCTGAGCTTGCTCGCGATGGCGATCTCCAGACCGCCATCGCCGGCAAGCCGTGCTCCTACAGAGACCTTGCCAGCGATAGCGGTTTGTCTGCCGGCATTATCGCCTACTGACAGACTGTCTTCGCTGGCAAGCCAGCTCCTGCAAATGACCTACGGTCACTTTTCGACGAACGCACGCTCGATCAGGTAATCACCCGGCTCGCGCATCCGCGGCGAAACTTTCAGGCCGAAGCTGTTCAACACTTCGCTGGTCTCGTCGAGCATGCTCGGGCTGCCACACAGCATGGCGCGGTCGTCCTGCGGGTTGATCGGCGGCAGGCCGATGTCGCTGAACAGCTTGCCGCTGCGCATCAGGTCGGTCAGGCGACCTTCGTTCTCGAACGGCTCGCGGGTCACGGTCGGGTAGTAGATCAACTTGTCACGCAGCGCGTCGCCGAAGAACTCGTTCTGCGGCAGGTGCTCGGTGATGAATTCGCGGTAAGCGACTTCGTTGACGTAACGCACGCCGTGGCACAGGATCACTTTTTCGAAACGCTCGTAGGTTTCCGGGTCCTGGATGACGCTCATGAACGGCGCCAGACCGGTACCGGTGCTGAGCAGGTACAAATGTTTGCCAGGCTTCAAGTCATCCAGCACCAGCGTGCCGGTAGGCTTCTTGCTGATGATGATCTCGTCGCCTTCCTTCAGATGCTGCAACTGGGAAGTCAGCGGGCCATCAGGCACCTTGATGCTGAAGAACTCGAGATGTTCTTCCCAGTTCGGGCTGGCAATCGAGTAAGCGCGCATAAGCGGGCGGCCGTTGGGCTGTTGCAGGCCGATCATCACGAACTGACCGTTCTCGAAGCGCAGGCCCGGATCGCGGGTGCACTTGAAGCTGAACAGAGTGTCGTTCCAGTGATGAACACTGAGGACACGCTCGTGGTTCATGTTGCTCATGTACGTGGGACTCCTGGAGATTTTGCCTGCGCCATCGATGTGCGCAATTGCATCGCATTCTAAAGGCAGAGACAATATCTGTTAAATGGATTATTAAGATAAGGGTTATCGGTTATATAGATATGCGATTTACTCTCCGTCAACTTCAAGTATTCGTCGCCGTCGCCCAGCAGGAAAGCGTATCCCGTGCTGCGGGCTTGCTGAACCTGTCGCAATCGGCGGCGAGCACCTCGATCACCGAACTGGAGCGCCAGTCCAGCTGCCAGCTGTTCGACCGCGCCGGCAAACGGCTGAGCCTTAACGCCTTGGGCAAACAGTTGCTGCCACAAGCGGTGGCATTGCTCGATCAGTCCAAGGAAATCGAAGACCTGCTCAACGGCAAGTCCGGTTTCGGCTCGCTGGCGGTCGGCGCGACCCTGACCATCGGCAATTACCTCGCCACCCTGCTGATCGGCAGCTTCATGCAGCGCCACCCGGAAAGCCAGGTGAAGCTGCACGTACAGAACACCGCCAATATCGTGCAACAAGTCGCCCACTACGAAATTGATCTGGGTCTGATCGAAGGCGACTGCAGCCATCCGGACATCGAAGTGCAGAGTTGGGTCGAGGATGAACTGGTGGTGTTTTGCGCACCCCAGCATCCACTGGCCAAACGCGGCATTGCGACCATGGAGGAGCTGAGTCACGAGGCGTGGATCTTGCGAGAGCAAGGCTCTGGCACGCGGCTGACCTTCGACCAGGCCATGCGTCACCATCGCAGCGCATTGAATATCCGGCTCGAACTGGAACACACCGAAGCGATCAAGCGCGCGGTGGAGTCGGGATTGGGGATTGGCTGTATTTCACGGCTGGCACTGCGCGATGCGTTCCGCCGTGGCAGCCTGGTGCCGGTGGAGACACCGGATCTGGACCTGGCGCGGCAGTTCTATTTCATCTGGCACAAACAGAAATATCAAACGTCGGCGATGCGCGAGTTCCTCGATCTGTGCCGCGCTTTCACCGCCGGGGTTCAGCGCAGCGACGAGATCGTTTTGCCGAGCATCGCTTAAAGCAGGATGACGGCCCAGACCAGCGCGATCATGGTCAACGCCACGAATTGAGCGGCGCTGCCCATGTCCTTGGCGTTTTTCGACAGCGGGTGCAATTCAAGAGAGATGCGATCGATGGCCGCTTCTACTGCCGAGTTCAGCAACTCGACGATCAACGCCAGCAGGCAGACAGCGATCAGCAGCGCCTGTTCGACGCGGCTGACATTCAAGAAGAACGTAACCGGAATCAGGATGACGTTGAGCAACACCAGTTGCCGAAAAGCCGCTTCACCGGTGAAAGCTGCGCGCAGGCCATCCAGCGAATAACCGGAGGCGTTGAGGATGCGTTTTAGGCCGGTTTGGCCTTTGAAAGGTGACATAGAGTAGGCAACTGACCAGATAGGAATGGGAACGCTAGATGAAGCAAGGTTAAAAAAGCGTGAACAGGTAGCCGTTTAGTGGCTCGCAATTGACTCAAGTTGTTGCAGGAGTAACGCTGCCTGAGTCCGGGTTCGCACATTCAGCTTGCGGAAAATCGCTGTAACGTGGGCCTTGATCGTCGCTTCGGAGACGCTCAGTTCGTAAGCAATCTGTTTGTTCAGCAAGCCTTCACAGACCATGGTCAACACCCGGAACTGCTGAGGCGTCAGGCTCGCGAGGCCCTCGCTGGCAGCCTTGGCCTCATCGGAAACACTGACCGCTTCAAACGCCTGAGGAGGCCAGAATACATCGCCGTCGAGCACCGCGCGTACGGCTTTCTGGATGACACTCAGGTCGCTCGATTTTGGAATGAACCCACTGGCGCCGAACTCACGGGACTTGACCATGATCGACGCTTCTTCCTGCGCGGAGACCATCACCACTGGAATTTGCGGGTACTGACCGCGCAACAGCACGAGCCCGGAAAAACCGTAGGCGCCGGGCATGTTCAGGTCCAGCAGCACCAGATCCCAATCAGACTTTTCACCCAGTCGGGCTTCCAGCTCGGCAATGCTCGCGACTTCCACCAGACGAACATCCGGGCCCAGGCCCAGGGTGACGGCCTGGTGCAGCGCGCTACGAAACAGCGGGTGATCGTCGGCAATCAGGATTTCGTATGTGGCCATTTTTCAAATGATCCTGTTTTTTCAAACAACTCAAGGCACAGCCACGGAGCTGTACCCACGGGGCACGTTCAACGCCAATCACATAGCTGTTCAAGTAAAAACACGGCGTATCAAACATGGCCGCGCCCCAATCGGCGCCAAGCATGCCCAGCGAAACCGGGGTGGTCAAGCTGCGCGGCGTTAGACCAATGGCCCAATTTTTCTACAGTATGGGCGTCTCCGGGCAGATGGCCGGCGCAGTGTTTTGCACGAAGGGCATCAGTTCGGCGTGAGCGGGTGTTGCAACGTTCATGTCCAGCTGATGTTTTGCGTCCAGGTAATGCTGACTGAATACGTCAAAGTAGGCGTCCAGTGCCGATGCCGCTGCCGTGTCGCCCGCCAGATCCAGACACAGTGCTGCCACTTCTGCGGTGCACAAATGCTCGCTACGGGTCGATCTGCGCAGCCGGTACCGCGACAACTTTTCGGGCAGCAGGCTCAGGATCGGCAGGCGATCGAAATAGGGGCTTTTGCGGAAGATCTTTCGAGCTTCAGTCCAGGTGGCGTCCAGCAGAATAAACAGTGGACGCTTTGAACTGTCCGTGTCGACGCTGTTGGTGACACGCTCCGGTTCGACGTACTCGCCCGGAAACACCAGATACGGCTGCCACTGCGGGTCGGCCAGCAGCGCCAGTAGTTGTTCATCAACCTCTTTACGCGACCAGATAAACGCATGGTTGTCGCGCACCACATCGGCAATCAGCCAACCGGTGTTACTCGGTTTGAACACTTCCTTGTTGGTCATGATCAGGCACACACCAGAGCGTGCCTCGACGTGCGGGCGCCAGGCGCACAGGCAATGGCTCTCGATCACGCGGCAGGCACGGCAACGCGACGCCCTCCAGCCTCGGGCCTGAATCGGCTTGATACCCTCTTCCTCTCGCGCATCGCGCAAGCGGGCCACGGCGTTGGCAGCAAAGTGTGGGGTGGCAGGGATCATCGCAGGCAGCGCCGGCAGGGAAAGTAAATCGACACGAAAAGCACTCGGCAGGGCAAAAAGTGGCGCCAGTTTATCAGAGCAGCCGGCGCAAGCCTGTACCGTCCGGAGCTCCTCCCCTATAATTCGCCGCCACTGAACGCACAGTCATGTGACGGGTCGAAGCACCAGTCACTGAACCAGGAGAGTTTCATGCTGCGCCTTATCGTCCCCACCGCTGCCATTTTGCTGGCGTCGTCCTTCAGCGCTCAGGCTGCGTCCTTGAGTGAGCAGAATCTCAACAGAGAGCTGCAAAACGTCGCCACACAAAGCAGTGTTGGCACTCCACGGGCGATCAACGAAGACATTCTTGATCAGGGCTACACCGTCGAAGGCAAAACGCTGATCAACCACCTGAGCGTACAGAGCAGCCACGCCAACAAGATGCGTGCTGATCCGAAAGCCGTGTATTTCCAGCTTGGCGCCTCCGTTTGCAACAACCCGTCGTACCGCAAACTGATGGCCAAGGGCGCGATTATGCGTTACGACTTCACGGAAGTGAAAACCAACAAGGCGGTCGGCTCCGCCAGCTATCAGGAATCGGACTGCCCGAAAGCAGCTCCGACCAAGAAAAAGTAATCACTCGGAATTGGCGCGCCGCTGTTCATCCTCGGCGCGCAGTTCTGCCAGCAAAGCCTGCAAGTAACTTGATCGTCGCTTGGTCTCCTCCAGGCGTCGGCAGCACTCCTCTTCGAGACTCACATGATGAGTCTCGGCTGATGACTTGAGCGATCGATACAGTTGCGTATCGATCTCCAGAATGACCCTGGTCATAGCGTCCCGCCTCCTTGCTCCTCGCCCTGCTTGAGCGAAAATCCTTCAACTTCTTGAGTCGCGCGTCCTGCTCTTGACGCAAAGTTGTCGTGTCACACCTTTAGCTTAGTAAATCAGAGCGCTGGACACTCCGCCTGCCTTCAGACGAGCGGTGAAATCACCTTGCAAATCGTCAATAAGCGGTTGCCAGGAAAGACTTTGCGGCGCAATGATCAAGGCAGCGCAAACCTTCGCGAGGGTCTAGATTCATAGTGTTCCCATTCACTTTTACGGACTGGAAAGGAGCCGGCTGCGACGCGTCTTGTTGTGCGATTTGTGCGAAGGTTTCCTGCATCAAGGGAAAACACAGCCTGTATGGAAGGAGAAATTGATGCCTTACCAACCGAATGACCTGCTAAGCCGTCATTTTGAAGAAAGCGGCCACGACCTCACCAGCAAGGTCGAAGAACAACTCAACCTGGTTTCACCCAACAGCCCCAATATCCCCATCTACCGCGACATGATCCTGACCGTGCTACGCATGGCCCAGGAAGATCACAACCGCTGGAATGCCAAGATTACCCTCCAAGCCCTGCGTGAACTGGAGCACGCCTTCCGTGTACTCGAGCAGTTCCGCGGCCGACGCAAAGTCACCGTGTTTGGCTCGGCCCGAACACCCATCGAACACCCGTTGTATGGTCTGGCCCGAGAACTGGGCGCCGCGCTGGCGCGCTCGGACCTGATGGTCATCACCGGCGCTGGCGGCGGCATCATGGCGGCGGCGCACGAAGGGGCCGGCAGGGAGCACAGCCTGGGCTTCAACATCACCCTACCCTTCGAGCAACATGCCAACCCCACCGTGCAAGGCACCGCGAATCTGTTGCCCTTCCACTTCTTTTTTACCCGCAAGCTGTTCTTCGTCAAAGAAGCCGATGCGCTGGTCCTGTGCCCCGGCGGTTTTGGCACCCTGGATGAGGCGCTGGAAGTGCTGACATTGATTCAGACCGGCAAAAGCCCCTTGGTGCCGGTGGTATTGCTGGACGCGCCGGGCGGCAAATTCTGGCAAGGCGCGCTGGACTTCATTCACCATCAACTGGAGGAAAATCGCTACATCCTGCCGACCGACATGAAGCTCGTGAGCCTGGTCTACAGCGCCGAAGAAGCAGTGGAGCAGATCAACCAGTTCTACAGCAACTTCCACTCCAGCCGCTGGCTCAAGCATCAGTTCGTGATTCGCATGAACCACACACTCAGCGACCAGGCGCTCGATCACATGCAGGAGGCATTTGCCGACCTGCGCCTGAGCGATCGTTTTCATCAGCACGCCTACAGCGGCGAGGAGCACGACGAAGCGCAGTTCAGCCACCTGGCGCGACTGGCGTTCAACTTCAATGCGCGTGATCATGGTCGGCTGCGCGAACTGGTGGACTACATCAACCTGCCGGAAAACTGGGCCCACTCCAAACCTCATGCGCAACAGCGCACGCGAGAGCCCTCAAAAGTGATTTGAGGCAAAAAAAATGGCCCGCTATCGAAATAGCGGGCCACTTTTTATCAATCATCCATTCCCCGGCCACTGAACAAGCGGCCGATCATCTCCATGGAATATCCCCGATAACTCAGGAAGCGCCCCTGCTTGGCACGCTCCCGAGCGTCTATCGGCAGATGTCCGGAAAATTTACGCCGCCAGGTATCCTCCAGTTGCTCCTGCCAGTTGATACCGCTCTCGCGTAACGCGAGTTCAATATCGGCACGTTGCAGGCCGCGCTGGCCAAGCTCCTCACGAATACGCAAAGGGCCATAACCGGAACGGGCACGGTAGGAAACAAAGCTTTCGAGGTAACGGGATTCGGACAGCAGGCCCTCTTCCGTCAAGCGGTCGAGTGCGGTGTCGATCATTTCAGGGAGGGCGCCGCGCTGACGCAGTTTACGCGTCAGCTCAACTCGACCATGCTCGCGTCGTGCGAGCAGGTCCATTGCGGTTCGCCGCACCGCGACGAGTGTATCGAGTACGGCGGTCATCGGATCAATCAGATATCAGCGTCAGCCAGGTCATCAGCAGTCTCTTTGACTGGCGATGCTTTGACGTCCGGCGCCGGGGTCAGCAACTTGTCACGCAGTTGCTTCTCAAGCGTCGCGGCGATTTCCGGGTTGTCCGCCAGGAACTTGGCCGAGTTGGCCTTGCCCTGACCGATCTTGGTGCCGTTGTAGGCGTACCAGGCGCCGGATTTCTCAACGAAACCGTGCAGAACACCGAGGTCGATCATCTCGCCATTGAGGTAGATGCCTTTGCCGTAAAGGATCTGGAACTCGGCCTGACGGAACGGCGAAGCCACTTTGTTCTTCACGACTTTGACGCGGGTTTCACTACCGACGACTTCATCACCTTCTTTCACCGCACCGGTACGACGGATGTCCAGACGAACCGAAGCGTAGAACTTCAGCGCGTTACCACCAGTGGTGGTTTCCGGGCTGCCGAACATCACGCCGATTTTCATACGGATCTGGTTGATGAAGATCACCAGGCAGTTGGCGTTCTTGATGTTACCGGTGATTTTACGCAGCGCCTGGGACATCAGACGGGCTTGCAGGCCGACGTGCATGTCGCCCATTTCGCCTTCGATTTCGGCCTTTGGCACCAGAGCAGCCACGGAGTCGACGATGATTACGTCAACGGCGTTGGAACGCACCAGCATGTCGGTGATTTCCAGGGCCTGCTCGCCGGTGTCCGGCTGGGAAACCAGCAGGTCGTCGACGTTGACACCCAGTTTGCCGGCGTACTCAGGATCAAGGGCGTGTTCGGCATCGACGAATGCGCAGGTCGCGCCGGCTTTTTGAGCCTGGGCGATCACGGAAAGTGTCAGAGTGGTTTTACCGGAGGATTCAGGACCGTAGATTTCAACGATACGACCTTTTGGCAGACCGCCAATGCCGAGCGCGATGTCCAGACCCAGAGAGCCAGTGGAGATAGCCGGGATCGCCTGACGGTCCTGATCGCCCATACGCATTACGGCACCCTTGCCGAATTGACGTTCGATCTGACCCAGGGCCGCAGCCAAGGCTTTCTTCTTGTTGTCGTCCATTAAAGTCCTCACGTAATCAATAAGGCCTGACGGCCAACACCTGTATAAGTAGCCAGTATTATTCCACAGCGTTTCAGGATCGCCTACCCCTGATTTGAGATTTCTGTGGCGGCATGGCGCAGCAGCCCCTCTAGCGCGGCCTTCACCGTTTGTCGGCGGACCTCATCGCGATTACCGGCGAAGTGTTGCTCCTCGCTGAACACCCGCTCGCCAACCCCCCAGGCCAGCCAGACCGTGCCCACCGGCTTACTCGGAGAACCGCCATCCGGCCCCGCCACACCGCTGACCGCCACGGCAAAATGCGCCCGGCTCTTTTCCTGCGCACCTCGCACCATCGCCTCAACCACCTCGCGACTGACCGCGCCCAAGGTGGAAAACAACTCGACCGGAACGTTCAATTGCTTGGTTTTCTGCCGGTTGGAGTAGGTGACATAACCGGCCTCGAACCACGCCGAACTCCCCGGAATGCGAGTGATCGCCTCCGAGATGCCGCCGCCGGTACAGGACTCGGCCGCCGTGACGTGAGCATTGAGAACCTGCATGCGTCTGCCCAGTTCAGCGGCCAGTTGGGTGATTTCTTTCACGGTCATCTCCTGAGCGAACGGAAGCGGAATTAGAACTACCGTACACGAGCGTATCGCGCTTGCAAGGCGCAGGATTAATCAAAATGTGAGGGTGCGAAGGCTCTGATATAGGCGTGATAAGCCTGCAAGGCAATCAGTCCGCGGTCAGCGATGCCCGTTCACTGTTGATCAGGACGAGAATCGCGCGGCGGCACTTCGCAAACGCCAATCCGCTTGGCAGCCCAGCGCTCATAAAGCCCGATGGCGACGTCTGCCCCGGCCATGGCGGTGAGGCATCCAAAAGCCCCTGCGGCCCAGATCGACAAGCCAGCGGCATACAACAACATGATGGCCGAGATCCCGCAGATCATGCAGGCCCCCGAGCGCAATGCCAGACGCCGCAGCAGTGACCAGCCGCGAGCACCGTCCTTGTCGGCACGCCACATTTCGCCAGACACCCCGCCCACCAGTGCTAGGACGATGACGAGCCAGCTCGGCATGTCCAGCAACGCTTGTTGCTCGATCGTCATGTCTCGCCTCCTGATGTGAGTGATAAGGGGTTCTTTCAAACGTTCAGTAGCCACCCATCTGAACCGTTGAGGCCGGTTCAGCGCTGCCTTGTTGAGCGGCTTGAGAGGAAGAATATGCATGGATGCATACACAGTCAATGCGTAAATGCATTTGCCTGTTCGCAGAGAATGCACCAATGCATAAAAATACAACAAACAAAGGCGCTGGCGGTTTTCGACAGGCGAAAAAAAACCGCTGAATGGCGGTTTTTGTCTGAAAGCGGTGAGGTTAGCGGGCGTACATGCCCCACCAGAAGACGTGACCAAGAATGACAATCTGCTCTTCCTGGATTTCCTGGAAGGTGTAGTCCTCGTCCGGGTGTTCATCGCGATTGAAGCTGCGCAGGCGGATCCCGATCGGCAGGCGATAAAGCTGTTTCACGCGCAACTGACCGTTATGGTTGATCGCATAAAGGTCGCCATCAACGATGTCGCCAATCCCGCACTTGCCGGCGTTCACGCCAACTGTTGCGCCATCGCGCAGCACGGGCAACATGCTGTTGCCGCGCACCGTCACGCATTTTGCCTGATCGAATTGCACGCCATTGTGGCGCAAACTGCGCTTGCCGAAGCGCAGACTAGAGCGTTCGCTCTCTTCGATGACGAATCTTCCTGATCCCGCAGCCAATTCAACCTCGCGAAGAAAGGGGACCGACACCTCATCGTCATCGACGGGCGTATCGTCGTCCCACAGACTTATATCCTTGAGTTCGGAATGCACTGCTTCGCGCCCCTTATTGGCGCTCACCGACACATCCGTGCGGCCACGCAACTGATCAGTGCTGACGGCGAAGTACTCGGCAATCTTCGAGATGTGTTTATCCGAAGGATCGACGATCTTCCCGCCGAGGATCCGCGAGAGTGTGGATTGAGGCACGCCGGTGCGACGGTGAAGCTCCGTGGGGGAGATCCCGTGTTGATCGAGCAGCGCTCTTAAGACGGTAGAAACATTGCGTTTTTGCATACTGCGCATAGTGCGTGTTCTTTTTGCCGAAAACAAATGCTGTTTTGCATATCCGACGCATATCCAGCAGAAATGTGCCGCAGGGCTTTCATGCCTGCGTCGAGCGGACCGCCCATGGTAATCTTGCGCCCATTGCGGAAAAGCCGGGCCAATGCCCCTCCTTTGCCCTACACCTTTCAACGAGTTTTCCTGAATTTCCGATGAATAAAGCCATCTCCGATCTGTCTTCCCACACGCCAATGATGCAGCAGTACTGGCGCCTGAAGAACCAGCACCCTGACCAGCTGATGTTCTACCGCATGGGCGATTTCTACGAGATCTTCTATGAAGACGCGAAGAAAGCCGCCAAGTTGCTGGACATCACCCTGACCGCCCGTGGGCAGTCGGCGGGTCAGGCGATTCCGATGTGTGGGATTCCTTACCATGCGGCGGAAGGCTACTTGGCGAAACTGGTCAAGCTCGGTGAGTCGGTGGTGATTTGTGAGCAGGTGGGTGATCCGGCGACCAGTAAAGGGCCGGTGGATCGTCAGGTGGTGCGGATCATCACGCCAGGTACGGTCAGTGATGAAGCGCTGCTGGATGAGCGCCGGGACAACCTGATCGCGGCGGTGCTGGGTGACGAGCGTCTGTTCGGCCTGGCCGTGCTGGACATCACCAGCGGCAACTTCACGGTGCTGGAAATCAAGGGCTGGGAAAACCTGCTGGCGGAGCTGGAGCGGGTCAATCCGGTCGAGCTGATGATCCCGGACGATTGGCCAAAGGACCTGCCGGCGGAAAAACGTCGTGGGGTTCGTCGCCGCGCGCCGTGGGATTTTGAGCGCGACTCGGCGCTGAAAAGTCTTTGTCAGCAGTTCTCTACCCAGGACCTGAAAGGCTTTGGCTGCGAGAACCTGACCCTGGCCATCGGCGCCGCCGGTTGCCTGCTCAGCTACGCCAAGGAAACTCAACGCACCGCCCTCCCGCACTTGCGCAGCCTGCGTCACGAGCGCCTGGATGACACCGTGGTGCTGGACGGCGCCAGCCGTCGCAACCTGGAACTGGACACCAACCTGGCCGGTGGCCGCGACAACACCCTGCAATCGGTGGTCGATCGTTGCCAGACCGCCATGGGCAGCCGCTTGCTGACCCGTTGGTTGAACCGTCCGTTGCGGGATCTAACCGTATTGCTGGCGCGCCAGACCTCGATCACGTGCCTGCTCGACGGCTACCGCTTCGAGAAACTGCAACCGCAACTCAAGGAAATCGGCGACATCGAGCGGATTCTGGCGCGGATCGGCCTGCGCAATGCCCGCCCTCGTGACCTCGCTCGTCTGCGCGATGCGCTGGGTGCGTTGCCTGAGTTGCAGGTGGCGATGACCGAGCTTGAAGCGCCGCACATCATTCAACTGGCCAAGACCACCAGCACCTATCCGCAACTGGCGGCGCTGCTGGAAAAAGCCATTATCGACAACCCGCCGGCGGTGATCCGTGACGGTGGCGTGTTGAAAACCGGCTACGACAACGAACTCGACGATCTGCAATCGCTGAGCGAAAACGCCGGGCAGTTCCTGATTGATCTGGAAGCTCGCGAAAAAGCGCGCACCGGTCTGTCGCACCTGAAAGTCGGGTACAACCGCATTCACGGTTACTTCATCGAGTTGCCGAGCAAACAGGCTGAGTCCGCGCCGGCAGACTACATCCGCCGCCAGACGCTGAAAGGTGCCGAGCGTTTCATTACCCCGGAACTCAAGGCATTCGAGGACAAGGCACTGTCGGCCAAGAGCCGTGCGCTGGCCCGGGAGAAAATGCTCTACGAAGCGCTGCTCGAAGACCTGATCGGCCAATTGCCTCCGCTGCAGGACACCGCCGCTGCGCTGGCCGAGCTGGACGTTTTGAGCAACCTGGCCGAACGCGCCCTGAACCTCGACCTGAACTGCCCGCGTTTCGTCAGCGAGCCCTGCATGCGCATCACCCAGGGTCGTCACCCGGTGGTGGAGCAAGTGCTGAGCACGCCGTTCGTGGCCAACGACCTGAGCCTCGACGATAACACTCGGATGCTGGTGATCACCGGTCCGAACATGGGCGGTAAATCCACCTACATGCGTCAGACCGCGCTGATCGTTTTGCTCGCGCATATCGGCAGTTTCGTGCCGGCGGCCAGTTGTGAACTGTCCCTGGTGGACCGGATTTTTACCCGGATCGGCTCCAGCGATGACCTGGCGGGCGGCCGTTCGACCTTCATGGTTGAAATGAGCGAAACCGCGAACATTTTGCACAACGCTACCGAACGCAGCCTGGTGCTGATGGACGAAGTCGGTCGCGGCACCAGCACCTTCGATGGTCTGTCCCTGGCCTGGGCTGCTGCCGAGCGATTGGCACATCTGCGCGCTTACACGCTGTTCGCCACCCACTACTTTGAGCTGACGGTGCTACCGGAGGCCCAACCGCTGGTGGCCAACGTTCACCTCAATGCCACCGAGCACAACGAACGCATCGTGTTCCTGCACCACGTGCTGCCCGGGCCTGCCAGCCAGAGTTACGGTCTGGCAGTGGCGCAGTTGGCTGGCGTGCCGAGCGAGGTAATCGTGCGTGCGCGTGAGCATCTCGGTCGACTGGAAGCCACCGCCCTACCCCATGAAGTTCCTGTGATTGCCAAGGGCAAGCCGGCCGCGCCGCAGCAAAGCGACATGTTCGCCAGCCTGCCGCATCCGGTGCTGGATGATCTCGCCAAGCTGGATCTGGACGACATGACGCCACGTCGTGCGCTCGAAATGCTCTATGCACTAAAGAACCGGATCTAACGCACTTGCCTACAAGCTGTTAGAATCTCGCGCGGTTTGGGATGCTGCTGGCTAATAGCCTGGCCAGCAGACTATCGCTCCCAAACCTGGCGACCCCAACGTGAAGGGGCTCCGCTGCCGCCGCCTGAGGAGAAAATTAGAAATGACCTTCGTCGTCACCGACAACTGCATCAAGTGCAAGTACACCGACTGCGTAGAAGTCTGTCCGGTGGACTGCTTTTACGAAGGCCCGAACTTCCTGGTGATTCACCCGGATGAGTGCATCGACTGCGCACTGTGCGAACCAGAATGCCCTGCCGTGGCCATCTTCTCCGAAGATGAAGTTCCGGAAGGTATGCAGGAATTCATTCAGCTGAACGTTGAACTGGCCGAAATCTGGCCCAACATCACTGAGAAGAAAGAATCGATGCCAGACGCTGAAGAGTGGGATGGCGTCAAAGGCAAGATCAAAGACCTCGAACGCTGATTTTCCGCGTGTTCCCGAAAAGGCCCCTAGCGGGCCTTTTTGCTTTTCTGAAGGCAAAAAAAGGGGCGGTTTGACCCGCCCACATTTTTTCCCTATTCCTATGTTCCTTTTCATCGTCCTGATGAATCGCCTCCTGCGATGTCCGTTCCCCTCATCCTTGAAGGGCGTGCCTGTCCGTCGACACCGTTCAGATACTAGAGAGTTCCCTACCAAGAGCAACTGGCCTGGATCGTCAAAAACGTGTGTCATACGTTCTTGATAAAATAAAATATGCATATAAATCATGTAGATAGCATGCGGCTGCGTAGGAAAATGTACGACTAGCATCTTGTAAAATAGTGAATACTTACGAAAGAGTAAGCGAAGACTTACAGCGCAAGACGACAAACCTGCGGCAATCCTTACCCACTTTGCAGGCAATAAAAAACCCCGAACCAAGCGGGGTCTTTTACTGCCGATTGAGCCTGTCGCTTATTGAAACAGCGACTCGCTCGACAGGCCGTTCTTCTCGAGAATCTCCCGAAGACGCTTCAGGCCTTCCACCTGAATCTGTCTGACCCGCTCCCGGGTCAGGCCGATCTCCAGGCCTACGTCTTCAAGCGTACTGCTCTCGTGTCCGCGCAAGCCGAAACGGCGTACCACCACTTCGCGTTGTTTGTCCGTCAACTCCGATAGCCATTGATCGATACTTTGCGACAGGTCGTCATCCTGAAGCAGCTCACAGGGGTCGGTTGGACGGTCATCAGTCAGGGTGTCCAGCAGGGTTTTATCCGAATCCGGACCCAGCGAGACGTCGACCGAAGAAACCCGCTCATTCAAGCCGAGCATGCGCTTGACCTCTCCCACTGGTTTTTCCAGCAGGTTGGCGATTTCTTCGGGTGAGGGTTCGTGATCGAGTTTTTGCGTCAGCTCCCGTGCAGCCCGAAGGTACACGTTAAGCTCCTTGACCACATGGATCGGCAACCGGATGGTCCGGGTCTGATTCATGATCGCGCGCTCGATGGTCTGACGAATCCACCAGGTTGCGTAGGTCGAAAAGCGGAAGCCGCGTTCAGGATCGAATTTCTCCACTGCCCGGATCAGGCCGAGGTTGCCCTCTTCGATCAGGTCCAGCAGCGACAGCCCACGATTGACGTAACGACGGGCGATTTTCACTACCAGCCGCAGGTTGCTTTCAATCATGCGTTTGCGCCCGGCCGGATCGCCACTTTGCGACAGACGCGCAAAATGAACTTCTTCTTCCGGGGAGAGCAATGGGGAAAAGCCGATTTCATTGAGGTACAACTGCGTGGCATCAAGTGCCCGCGTGTAATCGATGTACTTGTGTTGTTTTAGCGAAGCGGAGTGTTTGGATTTGGCACGAACGGAAGAAGGTGGAGCCGCCCCTTCATCATTCGACATCGAATCCGTCTCGATACCGGTCTCCATCAGGAGAACCTCATCGTCGATGTCAAACTCCGGCACTTCTTTACTGAGAGCCATTGTTATAGTCCTTTGGTGAGTTCGACCTCAAGCTCAAGCGGCGCCTTTATCCTTGGCAACGCTGGAGCTTGTTCCCTCTACGTGACGGAACAAGCTGGCTAACAAATCAACGACGTGGCAGGAATTGCAGTGGATCTACAGGTTTACCTTGACGGCGAATCTCAAAATGCAGTTTCACCCGGTCTGTACCCGTTGACCCCATTTCGGCAATTGTCTGTCCGACCTTGACCTGCTGCCCCTCCCGAACCAAAAGCCTGCGGTTATGTCCGTAGGCACTGACGTAGGTTTCGCTGTGTTTGATGATGACTAATTCGCCGTAGCCCCTTAAGCCACTCCCGGCGTATACCACCGTCCCATCAGACGCAGCTAAAACAGGCTGTCCCAAATCTCCGGCGATATCAATTCCTTTATTCAAACTACCGTTTGATGAGAACTTTCCAATCAAAATACCATTAGATGGCCATCCCCAGCCGGTCGGGGCGGGACCAGCAGGCGGCAACGGAGCGGGGGGCTGCTTGCTGGCGACGGACGGTGTAACCACCTCTGTTGTCGTGGTTGCGCCATTCGGCTGGCGCCGGATTACCGTGGTTTTCAGCGACGACGAAGGCGCCGAATCGGACGTATTGGCTACCGCTGTCGGCGTTGATCCGGTGCGACCATCGAAGCGAATTATCTGACCCGGATGGATCGTATAGGGCGTAGGAATGTTGTTGCGTGCGGCGAGGGCTTTGTAGTCCCAGCCGTAGCGAAAAGCGATCGAGAACAGGGTGTCTTTTGGTCGAACGACATACTGACCCGTGGTCACTACCGGACGTTGCGGCGCAGCCTTGTTGCGTTCGACGACGCCTACGCTACTCGACTTGGTGCTGGAGCAACCGACCAGCAAGGTGCTCAAGACGAGGCCAGTCACCAGGCGCTGAAAGCTCGTTGTACTCATACGCTGCGCAATGACTGTGAGACTCACCCGCCGCTCCCTATGTGGTGGCTGAAATTGTGGATTGCCGTGTTCCGGCTCGAGATGTCGCAAGTATACGGGCCGAACCGGCTTTACCTTTAATGAAGCAAAATCGCTTCGCGCACACGTTTGCCTACTGACGATAAATACCGTTTAACCATTCGATGCCGCTGTAAGACAAGGCCAATCGAAGAGAATTCAGCGCGTAAAAACAAATGCTCAAGCCAGTGGCCCGTTGAGCAATGGCACGAAACGCACCGCCCCCAGAACACGTCGGGAAAAGCCTTGTTCTTCGCGGATGATCAGCATCAATTGCTGTACCTCGCCGGAGCCGACCGGGATCACCAGCCGCCCGCCCGGAGCCAACTGATCGAGCAAGGCCTGAGGCACATCCGTGGCCACTGCCGTGACGATGATGCCGTTGTAAGGCGCCAGTGCTGGCCAGCCCTCCCAACCATCGCCCCAACGAAACACCACGTTGCGCAGGTTCAGCTCCACCAGGCGTTCCTTGGCCCGGTCCTGCAAAACCTTGATGCGCTCTACGGAAAACACCCGCTCGACCAACTGTGACAGCACGGCCGTCTGGTAGCCCGAGCCGGTACCAATCTCCATCACCTTGTCCAAGGGACCTGCCTCCAGCAGCAACTCGCTCATGCGAGCCACCATGTAAGGCTGGGAGATGGTCTGGTTGTGCCCGATCGGCAGCGCCGTGTCTTCGTAGGCGCGGTGGGCAAGCGCCTCGTCAACGAACAGGTGACGCGGTGTCCGGCGAATGACTTCCAGCACCTTGGCGCTGGAAACGCCCTCTTCATACAGGCGCTGAATAAGGCGCTCGCGAGTCCTTTGAGAGGTCATCCCGATGCCACGGCGCAGCATATCGTCTTGTTCACGAGTCATTAGCGCAGCCCCTCCAGCCAGCCATCGAGACTTCTGAAGGCATCATTGAAGGTGCGATCCAGTTGCAGCGGAGTGATTGAAACATAGCCCTGCATGACTGCATGGAAGTCGGTGCCCGGGCCGCCATCTTCTGCATCCCCGGCGGCGGCGATCCAGTAACCGGATTTGCCCCGCGGATCGACCACCTTCATCGGCGCCGCAGCGCGTGCGCGATGTCCGAGGCGGGTCAGCTGAATACCGCGGATATGGTCCAGCGGCAAATTGGGAATGTTCACATTCAGTACCGTGCGCGGCGGCAGGTCGAGATCGCCATGGGCTTCGACCAGCTTGCGTGCAAAGTAGGCGGCTGTGGGAAGGTTCTCTACTTGGCGTGAGGCCAAGGAAAAAGCAAACGAAGGACGCTCAAGGAAGCGCCCTTCGAGGGCGGCCGCCACGGTGCCGGAATACAACACGTCATCGCCCAGGTTAGCGCCCAGGTTGATCCCCGAAACGACCATGTCCGGCTCGCGTTCCAGCAAGCCGTTCAAGCCCAGGTGCACGCAATCGGTGGGTGTGCCGTTCAAGCTGATGAAGCCATTGGTCAGCGTTTGCGGGTGCAACGGACGGTCGAGCGTCAGCGAGCTGCTGGCGCCGCTTTTGTCCTGGTCCGGGGCGATAACCACACACTCGGTGTAATCCGCCAGCGCAGCATAAAGCGCGGCGAGACCGGGTGCAGTTACCCCATCGTCATTAGAAATCAGAATACGCATGGGCTGTCCGTCTGCCCCACCGGCACCAGATCAACGAGCTCGCGCACCAATACGGTGGCAAAGCATCCGGCCGGGAGGACGAATTCCAGTTGCAGAATGTCAGGCTCGGGATAATGCCACGTCAACCCACCAATGGGCAGCCGCAGGATGCGACGTTCGTGGCTCATACCGGCGTTAATCAACCAATCTCGCAAGTCCGCTTCGCGAGCGGCGATGTCCTGCTCCAGTACATGGACAACGCCGGTCGCTGGCGAGTCACCTTCGCCCCACTGCGGGCCGGTCGGGTGCAGATCGAGAATCGCCAGTCGCGGGTCGCTGCATTCCGCTTCACCGGCCGGAAAGAAACTGCGGCTGTCGGTGAAGGCCAGCAGATCGCCGACCTGAGCACGCTGCCAACTGCCATCGGCAACCCGTGCAGCCAACACCTGATTGAACAGAAAACTGCGTGCCGTGGAGAGCAGACGCGAGCGCACGTTGCGCTGCTCCGGCAACGCTTTGCGCGCTGCCCAGGCACGTGCATCGACGACGTTACCGCCGTCAAAGCCGAAACGCTGGGCGCCGAAATAATTGGGAATACCTTGCTTGGCGATCAATTGAAGCCGCTCTTCAATCGCCGCTTTGTCTCCAGCGAATTGCGTCAGGCGCAAGGTGAAGCCATTAGCCGAGTGAGCACCGCGTTGCAGCTTGCGTTTGTGTCGACCGGTCTTGAGGATTTTCAGCGTGTCGTTTTCCGCCGCCGACAAATCCGGGTCAGCCTTGCCCGGCAGTTGCACGCTGAACCATTGGCGCGTCAGCGCCTGACGATCCTTGAGCCCGGCATAACTGACGGTGCGCAATGGCACGCCCGCCGCCTTGGCGATCCGCCGTGCCGCTTCCTCGGTATTGAGACCGCGCTTTTCCACCCAGATCCACAAATGCTCGCCATCACCACTAAGGGGAATATTGAGCACTTCATCGACCTGAAAATCTTCTGCCGTGGCTTTCAGAACGGCGCTGCCAAGCGCCTCGCCATAGGCCCGCGGGCCGAGCAATTGCGATTCGTTCATGCGCGCAGCAACAAGGCAACGGAGTGCACGGCAATGCCTTCTTCGCGACCGACAAAGCCAAGCTTTTCGGTGGTGGTAGCTTTCACGTTCACTTGATCCAACTCAACTTGAAGATCCGCGGCAATCAGCGCGCGCATCGATTCGATATGCGGGGCCATTTTCGGCGCCTGGGCGACGATGGTGTTATCAACGTTGCCGACTTTCCAGCCTTTGGCGTGAATCAGCGCGACGACGTGGCGCAGCAGACCCCGGCTGTCAGCACCCTTGAATGTCGGATCGGTGTCCGGGAAATGCTTGCCGATATCACCCAACGCGGCCGCGCCGAGCAAGGCATCGCTCAAGGCGTGCAGCAGGACGTCACCGTCGGAGTGAGCGAGCAGCCCGAAGCCATGTGCAATGCGCACGCCGCCCAGAGTAATGAAATCGCCTTCAGCGAAACGGTGCACATCATAGCCGTGGCCAATACGCATAAAAAAACGCCCCGATTTTTGTCAGGGCGTGATTCTACCTGCTTTGTCGGACATTAGGCGCCTAGAGCATGCGCATGATGCTGCAGGTGGTCGTCGATGAAGCTGGCGATGAAAAAATAGCTGTGGTCGTAGCCGGGTTGCAGGCGCAACGACAGAGGATGACCGGCCAGCTTGGCGGCTTGTTGCAAGGCTTCAGGCTTGAGCTGGGTCGCAAGAAAATCATCGCGATCGCCTTGATCGACCAGCAACGGCAGCTTCTCTTCAGCCTCGGCGATCAACGCGCAAGCATCCCATTCGCGCCACTTCGAACGGTCCTCTCCCAAGTAACGCGTGAAGGCCTTCTGACCCCACGGGCAGTCCATCGGATTGTTGATTGGCGAGAACGCCGACACCGATTGATAACGACCCGGATTGCGCAGCGCACAGACCAGCGCGCCATGGCCACCCATAGAGTGACCACTGATGCCACGCTTATCCGACGCAGGAAAATGGGCCTCGACCAATGCCGGCAATTCCTGCACGACATAGTCGTGCATCCGATAGTGACGCGACCAGGGTTCCTGGGTGGCATTCAGGTAGAACCCGGCGCCGAGACCGAAGTCCCAGGCGCCATCTGGGTCACCCGGCACATCAGGACCGCGCGGGCTAGTGTCCGGCGCGACGATGATCAAACCCAGCTCGGCAGCCATGCGCAGGGCGCCGGCCTTGTGCATGAAGTTCTCGTCTGTGCAGGTCAGGCCAGACAACCAGTACAACACCGGCAGTTTGCCGCCCTGCTCCGCTTGCGGCGGCAGGTACACGGCAAACACCATGTCGCAGCCGAGCACATCGGAGCGATGCCGGTAGCGTTTGTGCCAGCCGCCGAAGCTTTTCTGGCAGGAGATATTTTCCAGGCTCATGACCGACCTCAGAAATGAATGACAGAACGGATGCTTTTGCCTTCGTGCATCAGGTCGAACGCCTTGTTGATATCTTCCAGGCCCATGGTGTGGGTGATGAACGTATCCAGTGGGATTTCGCCGGTTGCGGCCATTTCGACGTAGCTTGGCAACTCGGTACGGCCGCGCACGCCGCCGAACGCCGAACCGCGCCAGACGCGACCGGTGACCAGCTGGAATGGACGGGTGGCGATTTCCTGACCGGCACCGGCGACACCGATGATCACTGACTCACCCCAGCCTTTGTGACAGCACTCAAGTGCAGCGCGCATCAATTGCACATTGCCGATGCACTCGAAGGAAAAGTCGACGCCGCCATCGGTCATGTCGACGATGACTTCCTGGATCGGACGGTCGAAGTCTTTCGGGTTCACACAATCGGTTGCACCCAGCTGCTTGGCGATCTCGAATTTGGCCGGGTTGATGTCGATGGCAATGATGCGTGCAGCCTTGGCTTTTACCGCGCCGATAACCGCCGACAGACCAATGCCGCCGAGACCAAAAATGGCCACGGTATCCCCCGGTTTCACCTTGGCCGTATTGAGCACCGCGCCAATACCGGTGGTGACACCGCAGCCCAGCAGGCAGACTTTTTCCAGCGGCGCTTCTTTAGCAATCTTGGCGACGGAAATTTCCGGCAACACGGTGTATTCGGAAAACGTCGAAGTGCCCATGTAGTGGAAAATCGGCTGGCCCTTGTAGGAAAAGCGCGAAGTGCCATCTGGCATCAATCCTTTGCCCTGGGTCGCGCGAATCGCCTGACACAGGTTGGTTTTGCCCGACAGACAGAATTTGCACTGACGGCATTCCGGGGTGTAAAGCGGGATCACATGATCGCCCACTGCCACCGACGTCACGCCCTCGCCAATCGCCTCAACCACCGCACCGCCTTCGTGACCGAGAATCGACGGGAAGATACCTTCCGGGTCAGCGCCCGACAGCGTGTAGGCATCGGTATGACAAACACCGGAGGCAACCACACGCAGCAAAACTTCACCGGCCTTGGGCATGGCGACATCGACTTCGACGATCTCGAGGGGTTTCTTGGCCTCGAAGGCAACGGCAGCGCGCGACTTGATCATGTGGATTCTCCGATGAATAAAAAACGAGACAGGGAGTGTAATACAGCGCCTTACGATGAATAATCCGGACAAAAGCAAAACATTATTGCCATACAGGGATAATCATCGATGTCCGAGAGCCGCTGGGAAGGGATCGACGAATTCGTCGCCGTGGCCGAATGCAGCCAATTCACGGCCGCTGCCGAACGCCTTGGGGTTTCTTCCTCTCACATCAGTCGACAAATCGTACGCCTTGAAGAGCGCCTTCAGACCCGCCTTCTTTACCGCAGCACCCGTCGTGTGACGCTGACGGAAGCCGGGCAAACTTTCCTGCAACATTGCCAGCGCCTACAGGACGGTCGCGAAGAAGCCTTGCGCGCAGTGGGCGACCTGACCAGCGAACCCAAAGGCATGCTGCGCATGACCTGCGCCGTGGCGTATGGCGAGCGCTTTATCGTGCCGCTGGTAACGCGCTTCATGGGGCTCTACCCGCAACTGCGTGTCGACATCGAACTGAGCAACCGCCCGCTCGACCTGGTGCATGAAGGCCTGGACCTGGCGATCCGACTCGGTCGTTTGCAAGACTCAAGGCTGGTCGCTACCCGTCTGGCACCACGACGCATGTACCTGTGCGCATCGCCCTCCTATCTGGAACGCTATGGCCGGCCGCACAGCTTGTCGGAACTGAGCCGCCACAACTGCCTCATTGGCAGCTCGGACCTGTGGCAACTGGAACAGAACGGGCGGGAATTTTCGCAGCGGGTCCAGGGAAACTGGCGCTGCAACAGTGGGCAAGCGGTGCTGGATGCGGCGCTACAGGGCGTGGGGTTGTGTCAGTTGCCGGACTATTACGTGCTGAAGCATTTGAAAAGCGGCGCATTGATGTCGTTGTTGGATGCGCATCAACCACCCAATACGGCTGTTTGGGCGCTTTATCCACAGCAACGGCATCTGTCGCCGAAGGTGCGAAAGTTGGTGGATTATTTGAAGGAAGGGTTGGCTGAACGGCCGGAGTATCGAACTTAACTTATGCGCTGCCTGCACGGCCGACGAGCAATTCAGCGGCGATTCGCCCAACGCTGACGAAGCCATTCGAGATCTTCGGGACGCGTAACCTTGAGGTTGTCAGACCGACCTTCGATCAATCGTGGCGCCAGACCTGACCACTCCATCGCCGAAGCTTCGTCAGTGATGACCGCGTCAGCCACCAGGCTGTCGGCCAACGCCCGATGCAGTGCGCCAAGGCGAAACATCTGCGGTGTATAGGCCTGCCAGATCACGCTGCGATCCACGGTTTCAACCACCCGCCCACGCTTGTCGACCCGCTTGAGCGTGTCCCGCGCAGGAACCGCCAGCAGGCCACCCACCGGATCATCAGCCAATTCACCCAGCAACTTGTCCAGATCATCACGGCTAAGATTCGGCCGGGCAGCATCGTGAACCAACACCCAATCCTCATCATCGGCACCCAGCGCATGCAAATGCAGCAACGCATTCAGCACCGACCCGGAACGCTCGGCGCCGCCATCAACCCGCTGAATTCGCGCATCGACAGCACAGGCCAGGCTTGGCCAGTAAGGATCATCAACAGCAAGACTGACCACCAACCCTTTCAGGGAAGGATGATCAAGGAAACAGCCGAGGCTGTGTTCGAGAATAGTGCGTCCGCCCAGTTGCAGGTATTGCTTGGGACGGTCTGCGGCCATACGGGCACCGACGCCCGCTGCAGGAATCACGGCCCAGAAGGCCGGTAACGAGGAATTCATTGAGCCAACTGGAAAAGGGTTTCGCCGTCCTTGACCATGCCCAACTCATGGCGAGCCCGTTCTTCAACAGTCTCCATACCTTTTTTCAGCTCGCTGACTTCGGCGTCCATGACCCGATTGCGCTCCAGCAATCCTTCGTTCTCAGCCTGTTGATCCTTGATCTGCTGAGTCAGCTCAGCCACTTGCGCCAGACTGCCATTACCCACCCACAGGCGGTATTGCAGGCCAGCCAGCAACAAGAGCAAGACGAGGAACAACCAATTGGGACTGCGCATCGAATATCAGGTTTCCAGTGAAAAAAGACAGCCATGCAAAAACTTTGAAGCTTCTGATAGCACGAAGCCTGGAAAATCCAGGCTTGTGCTTATAAGGCATCAGATTAGTGGCAAAAACGTCGCTGTAGCGATTTTTCCGACACAATCCGGTGTCTTTTTACCATGCAGTGCCGTGCCTCACCAATACGCGCCTTTTTGACGAGTGACTGTTGTTGTCAGACAAGGCGCCGCGACGAGTCATAGCTGGCTATGGCGAGGAGCGGCAACGCAGTATGACGACAACAGGCACCGTCAAAAAGGCGCAGTATTGGCGAGGCACGGCACTCTATCAACCGCGGAACTCGGCACGACCGTTGTACTTGGCTTTACCGTTCAACTGCTCTTCGATACGAAGCAGTTGGTTGTACTTGGACACGCGGTCCGAACGGCACAGGGAACCGGTCTTGATCTGGCCAGCCGAGGTGCCCACAGCCAGGTCGGCAATGGTCGAATCTTCGGTTTCGCCGGAGCGGTGCGAGATCACGGCGGTGTAACCAGCGGCCTTGGCCATCTGGATGGCTTCCAGGGTTTCGGTCAGGGTGCCGATCTGGTTGAACTTGATCAGGATCGAGTTGGCGATCTTTTTATCGATGCCTTCTTTCAGGATCTTGGTGTTGGTCACGAACAGGTCGTCGCCCACCAGTTGGACTTTCTCGCCGATTTTGTCGGTGAGGATTTTCCAGCCAGCCCAGTCGGACTCGTCCAGGCCGTCTTCGATCGAGATGATCGGGTAGCGCTCGGTCAGGCCTTTCAGGTAATCGGCGAAACCTTCAGCGGTGAACACCTGGCCTTCGCCGGACAGGTTGTACTTGCCGTCTTCGTAGAATTCGCTAGCGGCGCAGTCCAGCGCCAGGGTCACGTCGGTGCCCAGTTTATAACCGGCGTTGGCAACGGCTTCGGAGATCACTTTCAAAGCGTCTTCGTTGGAAGCCAGGTTCGGCGCGAAACCACCTTCGTCACCGACAGCAGTGCTCAGACCACGGGCCTTCAGAACAGCTTTGAGGTGATGGAAAATCTCGGTGCCCATGCGCAGACCTTCCGAGAAAGACTTGGCGCCAACCGGCTGAACCATGAATTCCTGGATGTCGACGTTGTTATCGGCGTGCTCGCCACCGTTGATGATGTTCATCATCGGAACCGGCATCGAGTAGACACCCGGGGTGCCGTTCAGGTTGGCGATGTGAGCGTACAGCGGCAGGTCCTGGTCCTGTGCTGCTGCCTTGGCCGCGGCCAGGGAAACGGCGAGGATCGCGTTAGCGCCCAGGGAGCCTTTGTTTTCAGTACCGTCGAGCTTGATCATCGCGTGATCCAGCGCTTTCTGGTCGCTTGGGTCGGTGCCTTTCAACAGGTCGCGGATCGGACCGTTGATGTTGGCGACGGCCTTGAGCACGCCTTTGCCCAGGTAACGGCTCTTGTCGCCATCACGCAGCTCGAGTGCTTCACGCGAGCCAGTGGAAGCACCGGATGGCGCGCAGGCGCTGCCGATGATGCCGTTATCGAGAAGCACGTCCGCTTCCACGGTGGGATTGCCACGGGAGTCGAGAACTTCACGACCTTTGATGTCGACGATTTTTGCCATTGTTGTAAACACTCCAAAGTTGACGAAAACGCTGTAGGAGCACGGCTTGCCGGCGATGGGGCCCTCAAGGACGCCATCGCTGGCAAGCCATGCTCCTACAAGAGCAGTGCGGCCAGCGGGCCTGAGCATTAATTCGTGCGGTACTTTACCGGAGAAATGAGGATTACGCGGTTTCTACCGTCGGAAAACTCTTCACCAGTTCGTCCAAGGCTTTGAGCTGGGCCAGAAATGGCTCCAGTTTGTCCAGACGCAAGGCGCAAGGGCCGTCGCATTTGGCGTTGTCCGGGTCCGGGTGGGCTTCGAGGAACAAGCCGGCCAGGGACTGGCTCATGCCAGCCTTGGCCAGGTCCGTCACCTGGGCACGACGACCACCGGCGGAATCAGAGCGACCACCGGGCATTTGCAGCGCGTGGGTCACGTCGAAGAACACCGGGTATTCGAACTGCTTCATGATGCCGAAGCCGAGCATGTCGACGACCAGGTTGTTGTAGCCAAAGCTCGAACCGCGTTCGCAGAGGATCAACTGATCGTTGCCCGCTTCCACGCACTTGCTCAGGATGTGTTTCATCTCGTGCGGTGCGAGGAACTGGGCTTTCTTGATGTTGATCACCGCGCCGGTCTTGGCCATAGCGACCACGAGGTCGGTCTGGCGCGACAGGAAGGCCGGCAACTGAATGATGTCGCACACTTCAGCCACGACCGCGGCCTGATCAGGCTCGTGGACGTCAGTGATGATCGGCACGCCGAAGGCTTGCTTGATGTCCTGGAAAATGCGCATGCCCTCTTCCAGGCCGGGGCCACGGTAAGAGGTCACGGAGGATCGGTTGGCCTTGTCAAAGCTGGCCTTGAACACATAAGGGATACCGAGTTTCTCGGTGACCTTTACATACTCTTCGCAGACCTGCATCGCCATGTCGCGGCTTTCCAGCACGTTCATGCCACCGAAAAGCACCATTGGCTTGTCGTTGGCAATCTCGATATCGCCTACGCGGATGATTTTCTGCGCCATCAAATTTACGCCTTCTTCTGGTGTTGAACCAAAGCTGCTTTAACGAAACCGCTGAACAACGGGTGACCGTCGCGTGGCGTCGAGGTGAACTCAGGGTGGAACTGGCAAGCGACGAACCATGGATGATCCGGTGCTTCAACCACTTCAACCAGCGCGCCATCACCGGAACGACCAGAGATTTTCAGGCCGGCCGCCATGATCTGCGGCAGCAGGTTGTTGTTCACTTCGTAGCGATGACGGTGACGCTCGACGATGACGTCTTTGGCGTAGCAGTCATGCACCAGCGAACCCGGTTCCAGCAGGCAATCCTGAGCGCCGAGGCGCATGGTGCCGCCCAGGTCGGACGACTCGGTACGGGTTTCGACCGCGCCGGTAGCGTCTTCCCACTCGGTGATCAGACCCACGACCGGATGGCCGCTGGCACGATCGAACTCGGTGGAGTTGGCATCTTTCCAGCCCAGCACGTTACGAGCGAACTCGATAACGGCCACTTGCATGCCCAGGCAGATGCCCAGGTACGGAACCTTGTTTTCGCGAGCGTATTGAACGGCGGTGATCTTGCCTTCCACGCCACGCAGACCGAAGCCGCCCGGCACGAGGATCGCGTCAACACCTTCCAGCAGCGCAGTGCCCTGGTTTTCGATGTCTTCGGAATCGATGTAGCGCAGGTTGACCTTGGTGCGGTTGCTGATGCCAGCGTGACTCATCGCTTCGATCAGCGACTTGTAGGCGTCCAGCAGCTCCATGTACTTGCCGACCATCGCGATGGTGACTTCGTGCTCCGGGTTCAGCTTGGCGTCAACCACGGCTTCCCACTCGGACAGGTCGGCGCTGCCGCATTGCAGGCCGAAACGCTCGACGACGAAATCATCCAGGCCCTGGGAGTGCAGAATGCCCGGGATCTTGTAGATGGTGTCGGCGTCTTCCAGCGCGATCACCGCACGTTCTTCAACGTTGGTGAACTGCGCGATCTTGCGGCGCGAAGAGATGTCGATCGGGTGATCGGAGCGGCAGACCAGCACGTCTGGTTGCAGGCCAATGGAACGCAGTTCCTTGACCGAGTGCTGAGTCGGCTTGGTTTTGGTTTCACCGGCCGTGGCGATGTACGGCACCAGTGTCAGGTGCATCAGCATCGCGCGCTTGGCGCCGACTTCGAAACGCAATTGGCGGATCGCTTCCAGGAACGGTTGCGATTCGATGTCACCCACGGTGCCACCGATCTCGACCATCGCCACGTCGGCATCGCCGGCGCCCTTGATGATCCGGCGTTTGATTTCGTCGGTGATGTGCGGGATCACCTGGATGGTGGCGCCCAGGTAATCACCACGGCGCTCTTTGCGCAGCACGTGCTCGTAGACACGGCCAGTGGTGAAGTTGTTGTTCTGGGTCATGGTCGTGCGGATGAACCGCTCGTAGTGGCCCAGGTCCAGGTCGGTCTCGGCGCCGTCGTGGGTGACGAACACTTCACCGTGCTGGAACGGGCTCATCGTGCCCGGGTCAACGTTGATGTACGGGTCCAGCTTCAGCATGGTGACCTTAAGTCCCCGCGCCTCCAGGATGGCCGCCAATGAAGCCGAGGCAATGCCTTTCCCCAATGAAGAAACAACACCGCCCGTGACGAATATGTAGCGCGTCATGAAAAACCCTAGAAGTCTGCGTTAAAGCGGTCCGAGCCGCCGGGGAAAGCGAAGGAAGGCCGAAGCCCCCGATCACCTGCATTAATCACAGTGCACCTTTCAAAAAAACCGCCGCGTTGGGACAGACCGGCAGATGAAACACCGGTACGTTGCTCGCTACACATTTTTTGGAATCGCCCAGCAAAGACTGCTTGGTAATCGGCAACTCCTGCAATTCAGGCGAATCCACAGAAGTTGTATCAAGAAGGGAGCGTAGTCTACCGGAAAGCCCCTTTCAGCTCAAACCTTGATCTTCGCTCGGTGGCAGCCAATGCAAATGCCAGCCTTCCTGCCTACTGCCATTCAAGCCCCGTACGTTGGCCACCGCCAGCAATTGCCCGTCGCGATAGACCAGCGGCAATCTGCCACGGGCGAAGCCCGGAACACCGCGCTCATTGAGCAAACGCTTCAAGTCGCGGTGGCCGCGATCAGGTAGAGCCATGACCTCACCTCCCTCACGATAGCGGATTTGCAGCGGACCATCGGGGATTTGCCCGGTGAGCGTGAGCACGCCGTTCTCCGGCAACGCCAGCGACTTCGAAGGATCAGCCCATTGGACCGCAGGCGGCGGACTGCATAGCCAACAGCCCGACAGCCACCAAATCCGCCCCGCCGAACGATGCAGTTCGCCATCCGCCAATCGCCAGACCGGGCGAGCATCACCGGAGGCATCGCGCAAATCCTCCCAACCCGACCAATGGTCGCTGTCAGGCAACCTCGTCAGCGATGCGAGCCAGTGGCTTAGCGCGTTGCGTTGACGAGCGGCGGAGCGCCTTGCAAGGGAAGCCAGCTCCAGAGAGGGCACGCCCAGCCAGTCGAAATCATTGACCGTGGTCGCTTCGGCCAGATCGATCTGTGCCAACTCATCAAGCAATGCCTGCGCTTCGCTCAAGTGCGCAGCGCTACGGGCCATGGTCGCCACTGCTTGAGGCCAACGCTCGGTCAACACCGGGAACACCTGATGCCGCAAGTAGTTGCGAGAGAACTGCCGATCCTGGTTCGAAGGGTCTTCGATCCAGCTCAGCTGCCGGGCTGTTGCATAGGCTTCAAGTTCGGCGCGACTGACGTCCAGCAATGGGCGCAGCAGATGTCCCCGCCCCAGCGGGCGCTGGCTCGGCATCCCCGACAAACCTCTCACCCCTGCCCCGCGCACCAATCGAAACAACAGGGTTTCTGCCTGATCGTCACGGTGTTGGGCGGTCAGCAGCAGTTCATTGGCCTGAGTGGCTTCAACGAATGCGCCGTAACGCGCATCCCGAGCGGCACGCTCAAGGCTGGCGCCGGGCTGAACCTGAACGTGAATCACCTCTAACGGCACACACAAGGCATCACAGACGGCCTGACAATGTTCCGGCCACGCATCAGCCGCCGCCTGAATGCCGTGGTGGACATGAATGGCGCTGAGCGCTGGCAGGGATTGGTTTTTTGCGAGGTGGGCGAGCAGGTGCAGCAGGACAGTGGAGTCGAGACCACCGCTGAAGGCGATGCGCCAGGTTGACGCGTTACGCCACGGTGCAAGTTGCTTGAGAAGTGTTGCGCAAAGAGTCATGACGCACCAAAACCTGTAGGAGCAGAGCTTGCTCGCGATGAACGATAACGCGGTCGGTCTGATAAACCGAGGCGCTCCAATCGCGGGCAAGCCTTGCTCCTACAGGATGCAGGAGCGTTCGATCAGAGACCGTAGCTCATCAATCGCGCGTAACGACGGGCCAGCAGCGCGTCATTGTCGAACTTCTTCAACATCGCCAATTGCGAGGTCAGCTCGGCACGGATCGATGCCGCAGCAACCGCTGGATTGCGGTGTGCGCCGCCCAATGGCTCGCCGATGACCTTATCCACAATGCCCAGGCCTTTCAGCCGCTCGGCGGTGATGCCCATGGCTTCAGCGGCATCCGGCGCTTTATCGGCGGTTTTCCACAGGATCGATGCGCAACCTTCCGGCGAGATCACCGCGTAGGTCGAGTACTGCAGCATGTTCAGTTGATCGCAAACACCGATTGCCAGAGCACCACCGGAACCACCTTCACCGATCACTGTGGCGATGATTGGGGTTTTCAGGCGAGCCATGACACGCAGGTTCCAGGCAATCGCTTCGCTCTGGTTACGCTCTTCAGCGTCGATACCCGGGTAGGCACCCGGGGTGTCGATGAAGGTCAGAATCGGCATCTTGAAGCGCTCGGCCATTTCCATCAGGCGGCACGCCTTGCGGTAGCCTTCCGGACGCGGCATGCCGAAGTTGCGGCGAACTTTCTCGCGCACTTCACGGCCTTTCTGGTGACCGATGATCATCACCGGCTGGTCGTCCAGACGAGCAATGCCGCCGACGATGGCCGCGTCATCGGAGAAGTGACGGTCACCGTGCAGCTCGTCGAACTCGGTGAAGATGTGTTCGATGTAGTCCAGGGTATACGGACGTTTCGGGTGACGCGCCAGACGTGCGACCTGCCAGCTGGTCAGCTTGCCGAAGATGTCTTCGGTCAGCGTGCTGCTTTTATCCTGCAGGCGGGAGATCTCATCGCCGATATTCAGCGAATTGTCGTTACCGACCAAGCGCAACTCTTCGATCTTGGCTTGCAGGTCGGCGATCGGCTGTTCGAAATCTAGAAAATTCGGGTTCATAGGCGTCCGTCTTGGGTCGACGTCCAAGAGAGCTTGGGCCGGCCGGTTGTCTATTCGCGCCCTACCTTAAGGGAGAGGCGCGTTCAGGTCGAGATTAAAAATTCAGGTCGAGATCAGGGCGCACTCTTCATGACAAGAAATGGCACCTGACCGTCAACGGTATTGGAGGAAGACGTTGTCTCGCCCGAACTGGTCACGCAAGGCTTGAATCAACGCATCCGCCGGATCGATTCGCCACGTCTCGCCAAACTGCAGCAAGGCCTTCGCATCGGGGCTCGTGTACTCCATGGTGATCGGGCATGCGCCACGATGCCGCTTGAACAATTCACCCAGCCAGCGTAGCTGATCGCCCTTCAAATCCTTGGTCTGCAGCTTCAGGCGCAGGCTTTCGGCAAGGTTGGTACGCGCATCTTCCATGCTCATCACGCGCTTGACCCGCAGCTTCAGACCTCCGGAGAAGTCGTCATTGCTGACCTCACCTTCGACCACCACCATCGCATCAGTCTGCAACAGCGACTGCGCAGAATGGAACGCTTCTGCAAATAGTGAAGCCTCGATCCGTCCGGAGCGGTCATCGAGGGTGATGAACCCCATCTTGTCGCCCTTTTTGTTCTTCATCACGCGCAGGGCGATGATCATGCCGGCGACCGTCTGGGTGTCGCGGGCGGGCTTCAGATCGATGATGCGCTGACGGGCAAAGCGACGGATTTCACCTTCGTATTCATCTATCGGGTGACCGGTCAGGTACAGGCCGAGGGTGTCTTTCTCCCCTTTTAGCCGCTCCTTGAGCGTCAATTCCTTGGCTTTGCGATGACTGGCGTAGACGTCCGCGTCTTCCTCGACAAACAACCCGCCAAACAAGTCGGCATGGCCGCTGTCCTGGGTGCGTGCGGTTTGTTCGGCGGCCTTGATCGCCCCTTCCATCGCGGCCAGCAACACCGCGCGATTCTGGTCGATGCTCGCCTGATAAGCCTTTGGCTCGTCATGGAAATAAGGCCCTAGACGATCCAGCGCACCGCTGCGGATCAAACCGTCCAGGGTGCGTTTGTTGATACGTTTGAGATCGACACGGGCGCAGAAATCGAACAGATCCTTGAACGGACCGTCCTGGCGCGCCTCGGTGATCGCTTCCACCGGACCTTCGCCCACACCCTTGATTGCGCCGAGGCCGTAAATAATCCGGCCTTCGTCATTCACCGTGAACTTGAACTCGGAGGCATTCACATCCGGTGCGTCGAGACGCAGCTTCATGCTGCGAATTTCTTCGATCAAGGTCACGACCTTGTCGGTGTTGTGCATGTCCGCCGACAGCACCGCCGCCATGAACGGCGCCGGGTAATGCGTTTTCAACCACGCGGTTTGGTACGACACCAGGCCGTACGCCGCGGAGTGGGATTTGTTGAAGCCGTAACCGGCGAATTTCTCTACCAGGTCGAAAATGTTGCCGGCAAGGTCGGCGTCGATATTGTTGGACGCGCAACCTTCAATGAAGCCGCCGCGCTGCTTGGCCATTTCTTCGGGCTTTTTCTTACCCATGGCGCGACGCAGCATGTCCGCACCACCAAGGGTGTAACCGGCCATGACCTGAGCAATCTGCATCACCTGTTCCTGATACAGGATGATGCCGTAAGTCGGTGCCAGTACCGGCTTGAGGCCTTCGTACTGGTAATCCGAGTGCGGGTACGCGAGTTCGGCGCGACCGTGCTTACGGTTGATGAAGTCGTCCACCATGCCCGATTGCAACGGGCCCGGACGGAACAGGGCCACCAGTGCGATCAAGTCTTCCAGGCAGTCGGGCTTGAGCTTCTTGATCAGCTCCTTCATGCCGCGGGATTCGAGCTGGAACACCGCCGTGGTTTCGGCTTTTTGCAGCAGCGTATAGGTCGGCTTGTCGTCCAGCGGAATGAACGCGATGTCCAGCGGCGGCTGATCGACCTTTGCGCGGTCACGGTTGATGGTTTTCAGCGCCCAGTCGATAACCGTCAGAGTCCGCAGACCGAGGAAGTCGAACTTCACCAGACCGGCGGCTTCAACGTCATCCTTGTCGAACTGGGTTACCAGACCATCACCGGCCTCATCGCAATAGATCGGCGAGAAGTCAGTCAACTTGGTCGGCGCGATAACCACACCACCGGCGTGCTTGCCGACGTTACGCACGACACCTTCAAGCTTGCGCGCCATTTCCCAGATTTCGGCGGCCTCTTCATCGACCTTGATGAAGTCACGCAGGATCTCTTCCTGCTCATAGGCTTTTTCCAGGGTCATGCCGACTTCAAACGGAATCATCTTCGACAGACGATCCGCCAGACCGTAGGACTTGCCCTGCACCCGCGCCACGTCCCGGACCACAGCCTTGGCCGCCATGGAACCGAAGGTGATGATCTGGCTTACCGCATTGCGACCGTATTTTTCGGCCACGTACTCAATGACCCGATCGCGACCGTCCATGCAGAAGTCGACGTCGAAGTCGGGCATCGATACCCGTTCCGGGTTAAGGAAACGTTCAAACAGCAGGTCATATTCCAGTGGATCGAGGTCGGTGATCTTCTGTACGTAGGCCACCAGCGATCCGGCACCCGACCCCCGGCCCGGACCTACCGGCACGCCATTGCTCTTGGCCCACTGGATAAAGTCCATCACGATCAGGAAGTACCCGGGGAAGCCCATCTGGATGATGATATCCAGCTCGAAATTCAGCCGGTCGACGTAGACCTGACGCTTGGCTTCATAGTCTTCCGTGGTGTCTTTGGGCAACAGAACGGTCAGACGCTCTTCCAGGCCATCGAAGGACACCTTGCGAAAATACTCGTCGATGGTCATGCCATCGGGAATCGGGAAGTTGGGCAGGAAGTGCTTGCCCAGCTTCACTTCGATGTTGCAGCGCTTGGCGATCTCGACGGTGTTTTCCAGCGACTCGGGCAGGTCACTGAACAGCTCGGCCATTTCCTCGGCGCTTTTGAGGTATTGCTGGTCGCTGTAATTCTTCGAACGCCGCGGATCGTCGAGGGCGCGACCCTCACCGATGCAAACGCGGGTTTCGTGTGCAGCGAAGTCTTCCTGCTTGATGAAGCGCACGTCGTTGGTTGCGACCAGCGGCGCGCCGATTTTCTCGGCCAGGGCCACGGCGCCGTGCAGCTGTTCTTCGTCGTTGGGGCGACTGGTGCGCTGGATTTCCAGATAAAAACGATCCGGGAACACCGCCATCCATTCGCGCGCGAGGTTTTCAGCTTCAGCAGGGTTGCCACTGAGCATGGCCAGGCCGATTTCGCCCTCTTTCGCCGCCGACAGCATGATCAGGCCTTCGCTGGCTTCGGCGACCCATTCGCGCTCGATGATCACCGAGCCATTGCGCTGGCCATCGATGAAGCCACGGGAAATCAGTTCGGTCAGGTTGCGATAGCCGACAGCGTTCATGGCCAGCAGACTGATCCGGCTGAGGGCGTTGTCCGGATCCTTGTTCGACAGCCACAAGTCGGCACCGCAGATCGGCTTGATTCCGGCACCCATGGAGGCTTTATAGAATTTGACCAGGGAACACATGTTGTTCTGATCGGTGACCGCTACAGCAGGCATGTTCATGCCGACCAGGGTCTTGACCAGCGGTTTGATCCGCACCAGACCGTCGACCAGGGAATACTCAGTGTGCAGGCGTAGGTGAACGAATGAAGCCGGCATAGTGATCCTGTCTGTAAACGTGAAAACAACAAGGCCCGGATTGTACCGGGCCTTGAGTAAAACATCAGCCTTGCGACTAATTCTCGGTCAGACTTTCCCGCGCCTCATACGCCAGACGCACCGGGGCGAACGAGCGACGGTGAATCGGCGTCGGCCCCAAGCGGGCCAGCGCCTCCAGATGAACGGGCGTCGGGTAGCCTTTGTGGCCACCGATGCCGAAACCCGGGTAAATCAGTTCGAATGCGGCCATTTCGCGGTCGCGGCTGACCTTGGCCAGAATCGATGCTGCGGCAATGGCCGGGACCTTGCCGTCGCCCTGCACTACCGCTTCAGCGCGCATGGACAGTTTCGGGCAACGATTGCCATCGATCATCGCCAGTTTGGGCTGAATGTGCAGGCCTTCGACCGCGCGCTGCATCGCCAGCATGGTGGCGTGCAGGATGTTCAGCTCATCAATTTCTTCGACTTCGGCCCGAGCGATGCACCAGCTCAGGGCTTTTTCGCAGATCTCGTCATAGAGCTTTTCACGGCGGGCTTCAGTGAGCTTCTTTGAGTCGTTCAGGCCGAGGATCGGGCGGTTTGGATCGAGGATCACCGCAGCCGTCACCACTGCACCGCAGAGCGGGCCGCGACCGACTTCGTCGACACCGGCCACGAGGTCTTCGACTTCGGCGACCAGGGTGAAGTCCAGGCCCATCTGAATGCTGGTTTTGCTCATTGTGGTTTGCCGATCAGGTTCAGTACTGCGTCCGCCGCCTGATTGGAGGCATCCAGGCGCAAGGTACGGTGAATTTCGTCGAAGCCGCGAGTCTGTTCCTCGCCACCTTCGATCAAGGGTGAAAGTGTTTGAGCCAGGGCCTCGACCGTTGCGTCGTCCTGCAGCAACTCGGGCACCAACAGGCGCTGGGCCAGCAGGTTCGGCAAGGAAACGTAAGGACTTTTCACCATCCGCTTGAGAATCCAGAACGTCAGGGGCGCCAGTCGATACGCCACCACCATCGGCCGCTTATACAGCAGCGCTTCAAGGGTCGCCGTACCGGAAGCGATCAGCACCGCGTCGCAGGCTGCCAAGGCCAGATGAGACTTGCCATCGAGCAAGGTCAGCGGCAGATCGCGACCGGCCAGCAGTTCTTCAAGCTGTGCGCGGCGTTCGGGGCTGGCGCACGGCATGACGAATCGCACGCCCGGACGCAGGGCGCGCAGGCGCTGGGCGGTGTCGAGGAACAACGCGCCGAGCCGGCCCACTTCACCACCACGACTACCAGGCATCAGTGCAACCAGCGGGCCGTCCGGCAAATCAAGCTCAGCCCGCGCGGCGGCTCGATCAGCCTCAAGTGGAATCGCATCGGCCAGGGAGTGCCCGACAAACCGCACCGGCACGCCCTTCTCTTCATAGAATTTCGCTTCGAACGGGAACAGCGTCAGCATCAGGTCGCAGCCTTCGCGAATCTTCAGCACGCGCTTCTGACGCCACGCCCACACCGACGGACTGACGTAATGCACGGTCTTGATTCCAGCCTGACGCAGCTTGAGTTCGATATTGAGATTGAAGTCCGGGGCATCGATACCGATGAACACGTCCGGTTTTTCGGCGATCAGGTCGGCGATCAGCTTTTTGCGACGCGCCAGCAGTTCACGCAGTCGCCCCAACACTTCCACCAGGCCCATGACCGATAGCCGTTCCATGGGGAAGTACGAGGTCAACCCTTCGGCCTGCATCAACGGGCCACCGACACCTATGAATTCCACCGCCGGATGCTGAGCCTTGAGTGCACGCATGAGGCCCGCGCCCAGAATGTCACCGGAAGCCTCACCCGCTACCAGCGCAATACGCAGATTAGCCATGATTAACGGGTGATGCCGCGAGTCGAAGACTGGATGGAGTCACGGAATACCGCGACCTCCGGGAACTGGTCCGAGGGTTCGGCGAGTTCGGTGAGCGCTTGTTCGATCGTCAGGCCCTGGCGATAAACCACCTTGTAGGCACGACGCAGTGCGTGGATCGCGTCTTCGCTGAAACCACGACGGCGCATGCCCTCGAAGTTCATGCTGCGGGCCTCGGCGGGGTTGCCGAACACCGTGACGTACGCCGGAACGTCCTTGCCGATGGCAGTCCCCATACCGGAAAAGCTGTGGGCGCCAATGTGGCAATACTGGTGAACCAGGGTAAAACCGGAGAGGATCGCCCAGTCTTCAACGTGCACATGCCCGGCCAACGCAGTGTTGTTGACCAGGATGCAGTGGTTGCCAATGACGCTGTCGTGGCCGATATGGGCATAGGCCATGATCAGGTTGTGATCGCCCAGGGTCGTTTCCGAACGGTCTTGAACGGTCCCGCGGTGAATCGTCACGCCTTCACGGATGACGTTGTGGTCACCGATGACCAGACGGGTTTCTTCACCTTTGTATTTCAGATCGGGCGTGTCCTCACCTATCGACGAAAACTGATAGATGCGGTTGTGCTTACCGATTCGGGTCGGGCCCTTGAGAATCACGTGCGGCCCGATCACTGTTCCCTCGCCGATTTCCACACCTGCGCCGACGATCGACCATGGGCCGACCTCGACGTCGTCGGCCAGAACGGCCGTCGGATCGATGATTGCGCGAGGGTCAATCAAACTCATAGCTTGCGTTCCGCACAGATGATTTCAGCGGAGCAGACTGGTTTGCCGTCGACCGAAGCCTGGCATTCGAACTTCCAGATCTGACGCTTGCAGCTCAGGAACTTGGCTTCAAGGATCAACTGGTCGCCCGGCAGCACTGGCTGACGGAAGCGCAGCTTGTCAGAGCCCACGAAGTAGTAAAGGGTGCCGTCCGCCGGTTTCACGTCGAGCATTTTGAAACCAAGGATCCCGGCAGCCTGAGCCATCGCCTCGATGATCAGTACGCCCGGCATGATTGGATGCGCAGGGAAGTGACCATTGAAGAACGGTTCGTTGATGCTGACATTCTTGTAGGCGCGAATGCGCTTGCCTTCCACATCCAGATCCACGACCCGGTCCACCAGCAGGAACGGGTAACGGTGAGGCAGGTATTCGCGAATCTCGTTGATGTCCATCATTTCGGGGGGAAGCCTATGTAAAGATTGGGAGCGCGCGACTGACACGCGCCCCTCTAGCAAATCAAGCAAGCAGTCTAACGGCTGTGCACACTTGATATGGAAATGGTATCAGCCATCTGATGAAGCATTACCGTCAGGGGTCACTTCCCCTACACGCTTTTCCAGCTGTCGCAGACGTCGCGCGATGTCATCGAGCTGACGGATGCGAGCCGCGCTTTTGCGCCATTCGGCTGCTGGCTGCATTGCCGTACCGGAAGAATAGGAACCCTTTTCGGTAATCGAGTGGGTCACCATGGTCATCCCGGTGATGAAAACGTTGTCGCAAATTTCGATATGTCCCACCAGCCCTACGCCACCAGCGAGCATGCAATGCTTGCCGATTTTGGTACTGCCGGAGATTCCCACACAGGCGGCCATGGCGGTGTGATCACCGACCTGAACGTTGTGGGCGATCTGGATCTGGTTGTCGAGCTTCACACCATTGCCAAGAATGGTATCGGCCAACGCACCGCGATCAATAGCGGTATTCACACCAATTTCCACATCGTCACCGACCAACACACCACCGATCTGGGCGATTTTCTGCCAGACACCTTTCTCGTTGGCAAAACCGAAACCTTCGCCACCGAGCACGGCACCTGACTGAATGACCACACGTTTGCCGATGCGTACGTCGTGGTACAGCGTGACCCGCGGGGCCAGCCAGCCGCCCTCGCCGATTTCACAGCGCGCGCCAATGAAGCAATGGGCACCGATGGTCACGCCGGCAGCAATACGTGCCGCGCTTTCGATCACCGCAAAGGCACCAATACTCGCAGCCGGGTCAACCACCGCATCCTTGGCCACAACTGCTGTCGGGTGAATACCGGCAGCCGCTTTCGGCTTTGGATCGAACAGGTGGGAAATACGCGCGTAGGCCAGATACGGATCAGGCACCACCAGCGCATTACCGGCGAAACCTTCGGCATCAGCGGCCTTCAGCAACAGTGCTGCGGCCCGGCTGTCTGCCAGGTATTTACGGTATTGAGGGTTTGCGAGAAAGCTCAACTGAGCTGGGCCAGCCTCTTGCAAAGTGGCCAGCCCAGTAATTTCTTTCGCCGGGTCGCCACGTAGCGTGGCGCCGAGGAACTCGGCCAACTGGCCGAGCTTTATAGTCGCTGTCATGATTACTTCAGCTGATTCATGCGCTCGATAACCTGGCGAGTAATGTCGTACTGAGGTTTGACATCAATCACTGCGCCACGCTCGAAGACCAGGTCAAAAGCACCTTTCTTGATAACTTCTTCCACAGCACTGTCCAGTTTCGGCTTGAGCTGCTTCAGCATTTCACGGTCGGCAACGGCTTTGGCTTCGTTCAGCTCCTTGGACTGGAACTGGAAGTCACGGGCCTTTTGCTTGAACTCGAGTTCAAGGCGCTCACGCTCGCCTTGCTGCATCTTGTCGCCACCGGCCATCAGACGATCCTGAATGCCTTTGGCGCTGCTTTCCAGCGTCTTGAGCTTGGTCAGTTGCGGGCCAAACTTCTTCTCGGCATCCACGGCGTATTTCTTGGCCGCGTCGGATTCCAGCAGAGCCATCTGATAGTTCAGAACGGCGATTTTCATATCGGCAAAAGCCGGACCTGCTACCAGTACGGTTGCGAGGAGAACCAATTGAGTCAACTTACGCACGATGCACTCCTACAAAATCCATTGTCGTTATTTTGGGTCAGACGCTTAGAACGTCTGGCCAAGAGAGAATTGGAACACTTGAGTCTCAGCGTTATCCGGTTCTTTTACCGGGAAGGCCAGTGCGAAACTCAGCGGCCCCAGTGCAGTTACCCATGTAACACCAACACCCACGGAGCTGGCCATGTCGTTGAAGCTGATATCGTTACATTGCGTATTGGACTTCGACTGAGGGTTGGTATTGGTGGTCTGCTCGCACTTGGAGTCAAACACATTACCCACATCCCAGAATACCGAAGTGCGCAGGGAACGTTGATCCTTGACGAACGGCAGCGGGAACAGAACCTCTGCACCACCTTGAATCAGAACGTTGCCGCCGAATGGCAGTGGATCCTGATCCGGGTCTTGAATTGTCCCGGCGTTACCCGTGACTGGCTGACCGCGACTCGGCGTACTGCGCGGGCCCAGTGTACTGTCCTTGAAACCACGAACCGAGTTGAAACCACCAGCAAAGTAGTTTTCATAGAACGGCAAGCCGTTGGTCGAACCATACCCATCGCCATAACCCAATTCAGTGTGCAGGCGCATGGTGTAATTTTCAGACAAAGGCTGGAACAACTGGCCACGGTAATCGAGCTTGAAGAACGACAGGTCACTACCCGGTGTGGTGACTTCCGCCGTCAAGCTTTGAGAATGACCACGGGTCGCCAATACACCTTTGTTCAGGGTGGATTCGGACCAGCCAGCCGACGCCTTGAAGTTCAGATACTCATCACCTTCAGTGTTAACAAAGTCGAAAATCTCGTCGACGGTATATTGACCAGTCTTGATCTTGTCTTGCTGTGCAGTCAGACCAAAGGTCAGACGCGATGTCTCGCTGATCGGGTAACCGACGCTCACACCAGCACCCAGGCTGTCTACGGCATAGCTTGCTACGTCGACATCAAGATCATCGTAGTTGGTGGTGCGATAGAAAGCGTTGTAACCCAGGCTCACACCGTCAGCAGTCCAGTACGGGTCGACATAACCGAAGTTATAGCGGCTCTGGTATTCGCTTTTGGTCAAGCCGATGCTGACCTTGTTACCGGTACCCAGGAAGTTGTTCTGAGTGATCGAACCACCGAGGATCAGGCCGGCACTTTGTGCGAAGCCAATGCTGGCGGTGATCGAACCGGAAGCCTGTTCTTCAACGCCGTAGTTCACGTCAACCTGGTCATCGACACCTGGCACAGCCGGGGTTTCGACGTTGACTTCTTTAAAGAAGCCCAGGCGCTCAAGACGCGTCTTGGATTGATCGATCAGATAGGTCGAAGCCCAGCCGCCTTCCATCTGGCGCATTTCGCGGCGCAGCACTTCGTCTTCGGACTTGGTGTTGCCACGGAAGTTGATACGGTTAACGTAAGCACGTTTGCCCGGATCCACAGCAAAGGTGATGTCGACTGTGTGGTCTTCATTATGAGGCTGAGGCACGCCGTTGACGTTGGCGAAGGTGTAACCCTCGTTACCCAGACGACGGGTGATCAATTCCGAGGTGGTGGTCATCAGCTTGCGCGAGAACACCTGGCCTTTCTGAACCAGCAGCAGGGACTTGATTTGATCTTCAGGGACTTTCAGGTCACCGCTCAGCTTGACGTCACGAACGGTGTACTTATCGCCTTCGTTGACGTTGACAGTGATGTAGACGTGCTTCTTGTCCGGGGTGATGGACACCTGCGTCGAAGCGATATCCATATTGATATAGCCACGGTCCAGGTAGTAGGAGCGCAGACGCTCCAGGTCACCGGAAAGCTTTTCACGCGCGTACTTGTCGTCGTTCTTGAAGAAAGACAGCCAGTTGGTAGTCTTCAGTTCGAACAGGTCGATCAGGTCTTCTTCAGGGAAGACGGTGTTACCCACCACGTTGATGTGCTGGATAGCAGCGACGGTGCCTTCGTTGATGTTGACCTTCAACCCGACACGGTTACGAGGTTGCGGCACCACTTCGGTGTCGACGGTGGCAGAGTAGCGACCCTGGGCGACGTATTGGCGCTGCAGTTCGTTACGCACACCTTCGAGCGTGGCACGCTGAAAGATCTCGCCTTCAGCCAGACCGGATTGTTTGAGGCCTTTCATCAGGTCTTCAGTAGAGATCGCCTTGTTACCCTCGATCTCAATACTGGCGACAGACGGGCGCTCGACTACCGTGATGACCAGGACGTTGCCATCGCGGCCCAGCTGGATATCTTGAAAGAACCCGGTTTTGAACAACGCACGAGTGGATTCCACCAGGCGACGATCGTCCGCCTGTTCACCGACGTTCAACGGCAAAGCACCAAAGACGCTACCCGCGGAGACCCGCTGGAGGCCATTGACGCGAATATCAGAGATAGTGAAGGACTCGGCGTGAACTTCGGCGATCATCAATACGGTGAGAACCGCAGTTAGCAGCAGACGTTTCATGAAGTCCTTTCTTATTCCAACTGGCAATAAACAAACTGCCGCAAAATGCGGCAGATTCGCAATTCAGCGAAGTGTTACAGACGGCCCAAATCATTGACCAGAGCGAGCAACATCACCCCGACCACCAAACTGATACCGATCTGTATCCCCCAACCCTGCACCCGATCCGACAAGGGACGACCACGCGCCCACTCGATCAGATAAAACAACAGATGCCCCCCATCCAGTACAGGAATGGGCAACAAATTCAGAACCCCCAAGCTAATACTCAGATATGCAAGGAAATTCAGGAAGTCAGCAACGCCCGACTGGGCAGAAGCGCCCGCCACTTTAGCAATGGTTATCGGTCCACTCAAGTTTTTTACCGAGAGCTCACCGAACAACATTTTCTTGAGAGAATCGAGGGTCAGTACGCTCATGGTCCAGGTGCGTCGCGCACCCTCTCCAATCGCGGCCACAGGACCGTAACTGACTTCGCGAATCATCTCTGGCGGCCAATCGACCGCTTTCACGCCGGCCCCCATATAACCGGTAGGTGCCTTGCTCTCGCCGCGAGCAGCCAACGTAACAGGGACGTCGATTTGTGCACCATCACGCTCAACGCGCAGCATGATTTTGGTATCCGGATGCATACGAACGGTGTCGACCACCTGCTGCCAGTCATCCAGCGCCTTGCCATCGAGAGCAAGCAACCGGTCACCGGTCTTCAGACCCGCAGTCTGCGCCGGCCCTTTCGGATCAATTTCGGCCAACACAGGAGGCAGCGCCGGACGCCAGGGACGAATACCCAACGAACGAATCGGATCCGGCTCGTCAGCACCCTTGAGCCATTTATCCAGCGCCAGCTCGCGAGGAGAGTCCGTCGTGGAGCCCTGCTCACGCACCAATAATTGAAGTGAACCACTCTCACCAAGACGACGAACCAGCTGCAGATTCACCGCCGCCCAGCCGGAAGTTGGCTCGCCATCAATGGCAATGATTTCCTGACCAGCGCTCAATCCGGCCCTGGCGGCAATACTGCCGGACTCGACGGCGCCGATGACTGGCCGCACCTGCTCGCTGCCGAGCATCGCCAACACCCAGAAAAACACCATTGCCAAGAGGAAATTGGCAATCGGACCTGCGGCCACGATAGCGATACGCTGACGGACAGATTTGCGATTGAAGGAATGCTCGATCTGATCGGCCGGCACTTCGCCTTCCCGCTCATCGAGCATCTTCACGTAGCCGCCCAATGGAATGGCAGCCACGACGAACTCAGTACCTTTCTTGTCGTGCCAGCGTAGCAACGGCATGCCGAAGCCTACGGAGAAACGCAGCACTTTGACCCCACAGCGACGTGCGACCCAGAAATGGCCGAATTCGTGGAAGGTAACCAGCACACCCAAAGCCACCAGGGTGCCGACAATCATATAGAGCGCGCTCATCTACTTTCTCCGCAATCCTATTCAGTGCCGCATGGGCCAACGTATTGCAGCACTTACCGCCCGTGACGACTCAACCATTGCCCGGCCAGAACTCGCGCCTTCGCGTCGGCCGTAAACACCGCCTCGAGATCTTCCACCACAACGACAGGCTCGAGGTTCAACACTTCCTCGATAATACTCGCGATTTCCGGGTAGCGAACCCGCCCGTCGAGAAACGCCGAGACAGCCACTTCATTCGCAGCATTGAGCGTCGCCGGTGCACTATTGCCAGCCTCCGCAGCCTGACGCGCAAGGCGCAGGCAAGGGAAACGCTCTTCATCGGGGGCCTGGAAATCCAGACGCGCAATGGCAAACAGGTCCAGCGGCGCCACGCCCGAGTCTATACGTTCCGGCCAGGCCAGGGCGTTTGCGATCGGCGTGCGCATATCCGGATTGCCCAACTGGGCCAGCACTGAACCATCGATGTAGTCGACCAGAGAATGAATCACGCTCTGAGGGTGAATCACGACTTCGACTTGGGACGGCTTGGCGTCGAACAGCCAGCAGGCCTCGATCAACTCGAGCCCCTTGTTCATCATGCTGGCGGAATCCACCGAAATTTTGCGCCCCATTGACCAGTTCGGATGAGCACACGCCTGGTCAGGCGTAACATGCGCCAGTTCGGCCATTGGTGTCTGTCGGAACGGACCACCAGAGGCGGTAAGAAGAATCCGACGCACGCCGACCGCGCCAAGCCCACGGGCGAAATCCTGTGGCATGCACTGGAAAATCGCATTGTGCTCACTGTCGATCGGCAGCAGTACCGAACCGCTTTTGCGTACGGCCTGCATGAACAGCGCTCCGGACATCACCAGCGCTTCTTTGTTAGCCAGCAGAATTTTCTTGCCGGCCTCGACTGCCGCCAGGGTCGGACGCAAGCCCGCCGCGCCAACGATGGCTGCCATGACCGCATCAACTTCAGGGTCAGAAGCAACCTGACACAACCCCTCCTCCCCCACCAGAACACGAGTCGACAGACCAGCTGCGCGCAAATCGTCCTGCAGGGTTCGGGCCGCGCTCGCTTGCGGCACAACAGCAAACCGCGGCGTATGACGCACGCACAAAGCCAATAACTCGCTCAGGCGAGTGAACCCGCTCAAGGCGAAAACCTGGCAACGCGCCGGATGACGAGCAATCACGTCGAGGGTGCTCAGACCAATCGAACCGGTCGCCCCCAAGACAGTAATCTGTTGTGGGCGGCTCACGGTGCGGCCATCCACAACAGCACAGCGAATACTGGAATCGCAGCCGTCAGGCTGTCGATTCGATCCAGGACACCACCATGCCCCGGCAGCAGGTTGCTGCTGTCCTTGATGCCCGATTGACGCTTGAACATGCTCTCGGTGAGGTCGCCCACCACCGAGATGAAGACGATCACTGCCGCACCGATCAACCCCATCAGCATCTGGGCGAAACTCCAGTCGCGCACTAAACCGACAATCGCCGTGATCAGCAGACTCAGCAGTAAACCGCCGTACACGCCTTCCCAGCTCTTGCCGGGGCTGACCTGCGGCGCCAGCTTGCGCTTGCCGAAGGCCCGGCCGGAAAAGTACGCACCGATATCGGCACCCCAGACCAACACCATCACTGCCATGATCAACCAGTTCCCCAAGGGCTCCTGCTTGATCTGGACCAAGCCTTGCCAGGCCGGCAACAGGATCAGCAAACCGATCACCAGTTTGCTGGCGGCGCTGGCCCAGTGCTCGCTCGAGCGCGGGTACGTCAGCACCAGATAAGTCGCCACACCCCACCAGAGTACTGAAGCGCCCAACACCCAAGGCGCCAACCCCGGCAGGATGTACATGACAAACAGCATCAACGCGACGAAAACGGCATAGGCAACGCGAATCGGCTGAGCAGTGAAGCCGGCCAGCCGCGCCCATTCCCAAGCGCCGAGCATCACTACAAACCCGATGAACAACGCAAAGTTGGAACCTTCGAGCAGGAAAAACCCGCACAAAGCGATCGGCAGCAGGATCAGGGCGGTGATGATTCGTTGTTTAAGCATTAAACCCGGGCTCCATTCTCGACCTGCTCGCTCGTTTTACCGAAGCGGCGCTGGCGAGAAGCGAAATCGGCCAGCGCGTTTCGCATGGCGTCGTGTTTGAAGTCCGGCCAGAACAGGTCGGAGAAGTACAACTCGGCGTAAGCCAGCTGCCACAGCAGGAAGTTGCTGATGCGGTGCTCGCCACCGGTACGGATGCACAAGTCCGGCAACGGCAGATCGCCGGTGGCCAGACAGGTTTGCAGCAATTCAGGGGTGATGTCTTCCGGACGCAGATGCCCGGCCTGAACTTCCCGTGCCAGACGCTGAGCGGCCTGCGCGATGTCCCACTGACCGCCGTAATTGGCGGCGATCTGCAAGACAAAGCGGTTGGCACCGACGGTCATCGCCTCAGCTTCACGCATGGCAGCCTGAAGCTCGGGATGAAAGCGCGAGCGATCACCGATGATGCGCAGACTGATGTTGTTGTCATTGAGGCGCTTGGCCTCGCGACGCAATGCCTTGAAGAACAAATCCATCAAGGCACTGACTTCATCTGCGGGACGCTGCCAGTTCTCACTGGAGAAGGCAAACAGGGTCAACACTTCGACCTTGGCCTCGGCACACACCTCGATCACCGCACGAACCGCATCCACGCCCGCTTTATGCCCGGCGACACCCGGCATAAAGCGTTTTTTCGCCCAGCGATTATTACCATCCATGATGATCGCGACATGGCGCGGCACCGCGGACGACACAGTCTGCTTGGTCTTTTCCATGAAAGATTGACCCTTATACGGCCATCAGGTCTTTTTCTTTCTGCGCCAAATTCGCGTCGATTTCAGCCACGTACTTTTTGGTCAGATCATCTATTTCGCCAGTAGCGCGACGCTCTTCGTCTTCGCTGATTTCCTTTTCCTTGACCAGATCCTTGAGCTGGCTGTTCGCATCACGACGGATATTGCGAACCGCAACACGGGCATCTTCAGCGACATCGCGAGCCTGCTTGGTGAAGCCCTTACGGGTTTCCTCGGTCAGGGCCGGCATGGAGATCAGCAACAACTCACCCAGGTTGGTCGGGTTCAGGTTCAGACCAGCACTGCCGATGGCTTTGTCGACGGCACCCAGCATGTTGCGTTCAAAGGCGACGACTTGCAGGGTACGGGCGTCTTTGACGGTGATGTTCGCCACCTGCTTGATCGGGGTGTCGGAACCGTAATACGGCACCATCACGCCTTCAAGAATGCTTGGGTGCGCCTGACCGGTACGAATACGGCCGAAGTTGTGCATCAGCGATTCGACGGATTTCTGCATACGCTCTTTAGCGTCTTTCTTGATTTCATTGATCATTGTTGGCCTTCCTCGATCAGGGTCCCTTCAGCGCCGCCATGCACGATATTCAGCAGGGCGCCGGGCTTGTTCATGTTAAAGACGCGCAATGGCATCTTGTGGTCGCGGCACAGGCAAATGGCCGTCAGATCCATCACGCCCAGCTTGCGATCCAGCACTTCATCATAAGTCAGATGATCGAACTTCTCGGCATGCGGGTCTTTGAACGGGTCAGCGGTGTAGACGCCATCGACCTTGGTCGCCTTGAGCACGACATCGGCATCGATTTCGATTGCACGCAAGCAAGCCGCCGAATCCGTGGTGAAGAACGGATTACCGGTACCGGCCGCGAAAATCACGACTTCCTTGGCGTTCAGGTGGCGCATGGCTTTGCGACGATCATAGTGATCGGTCACGCCCACCATGGAAATCGCCGACATCACGATGGCCGAGATATTGGCACGTTCCAGCGCATCGCGCATGGCCAGGGCGTTCATCACAGTGGCCAGCATGCCCATGTGGTCGCCAGTCACCCGATCCATGCCGGCCGCGCTCAGCGCTGCACCGCGAAACAGGTTACCACCACCGATCACCAGACCGACCTGAACACCGATACCGACCAGTTGGCCGACTTCCAGCGCCATGCGATCCAGAACTTTCGGATCGATCCCGAACTCTTCCGAGCCCATCAGGGCCTCGCCGCTAAGCTTGAGTAGAATGCGTTTATAGCGAGCCTGATAACCACTGCCCTGCTGAGCCATTGCGAATCTCTCCTGCGGCGTATTTTAAAAATTCTTTGCGAGCTGTTTACAGCTGCGCTCACTCTAGCTTGGCGCTGCTTCAACGCCATCGGAACATGGCTTTGTAAGCCAGTTCCAAAGGGAAACCAATTAAAAAATTGGCAGCCCATCTGAAAAGAGGCTGCGCGCGTAAGCGGGCAGCCTCTTCAGGGCGACAGTTTAAAAAACCGTCTTACGACTTGGCAGCAGCCAGCTGGGCAGCAACTTCTTCAGCGAAGTTGTCTACTGGCTTCTCGATGCCTTCGCCTACTTTGAAGTAGGTGAAGGAAACGATTTCAGCACCGGCTTTCTTGGCCAGCTCGCCGACCTTGATTTCAGGGTTCTTGACGAACGCCTGCTCAACCAGGCTGGCTTCGGCCAGGAACTTGCTGATACGGCCTTTGACCATGTTTTCAACGATGTTTTCTGGCTTGCCTTTGATTTTTTCTTCGTTCAGCTGCAGGAACACAGCTTTTTCACGCTCGATCGCTTCGGCAGAAACTTCCGAAGGCAGCAGGAACTCCGGGTTGCTGGCCGCTACGTGCATAGCGATGTCTTTGGCCAGTTCAACGTTGCCGCCTTTCAGGACAACTGCAACACCGATCTTGTTGCCGTGCAGGTAACCACCAACAACATCACCTTCAACGCGTACCAGGCGACGGATGTTGACGTTTTCGCCAACTTTGCCAACCAGTACCAGGCGATCAGCCTCTTGAGCGGCGATCAGCGGAGCGACGTCAGTCAGTTTGTCGGCGAACGCTTTTTCAACGCTAGCAGCAACAAATGCCTTGAAGTCGTCCTGCAGGGCCAGGAAGTCAGTCTGCGAGTTTACTTCCAGCAGAACAGCAGATTTGCCGTCTTCTTTCAGAGCGATAGCGCCTTCAGCAGCCACGTTGCCTGCTTTCTTGGCAGCCTTGATTGCGCCGGAAGCACGCATATCATCAATGGCTTTTTCGATGTCGCCGTCAGCCTTTTCCAGGGCTTTCTTGCAATCCATCATGCCTTCGCCGGTACGCTCACGCAGTTCTTTAACCAACGCTGCAGTAATTGCTGCCATTTCAAAATCCTCTTGGATAGGTTTTCAACCATTCCACCCGATCGAACGGGCGATCAATTCTTCCCGAACCACCGTTGTAAGCCGCTGCACGTTACAGCTCTGCAAGTGCGGGGCCGACAAACGGTTTTCGAGGTGGCAAAAAGGGGGCCAAGCCCCCTTTTTGCTTACTGAGTCAACGCCAAGGCGTCAATTACTCAGCCGCTGCTACCGGAGCTTCTTCAACGAACTGCTCGGTGCCGCCAGCAACGTGGTTGCGACCGCGAATTACAGCGTCAGCCATCGAACCCATGTACAGCTGGATAGCGCGGATTGCGTCATCGTTGCCTGGGATGATGTAGTCAACGCCTTCCGGGCTGCTGTTGGTATCGACCACGCCGATAACCGGGATGCCCAGCTTGTTGGCTTCGGTGATCGCGATGCGCTCGTGATCAACGTCGATAACGAACAGAGCGTCTGGCAGACCGCCCATGTCCTTGATACCACCCAGGGAACGGTCCAGTTTTTCCAGATCGCGAGTGCGCATCAGCGCCTCTTTCTTGGTCAGCTTGGCGAACGTACCGTCTTCGGCTTGCACTTCAAGGTCACGCAGACGCTTGATGGAAGCACGGATGGTTTTGAAGTTGGTCAGCATGCCGCCCAACCAGCGGTGATCGACGTACGGCGAACCGCAACGTGCTGCTTCTTCAGCAACGATCTTGCCAGCGGAACGCTTGGTGCCGACGAACAGAATCTTGTTTTTGCCCTGGGCCAGACGCTCTACGAAAGTCAGAGCTTCGTTGAACATTGGCAGGGTTTTTTCAAGGTTGATGATGTGGATCTTGTTACGCGCGCCGAAAATGTACTTACCCATTTTCGGGTTCCAGTAACGGGTTTGGTGACCGAAGTGCACACCGGCCTTCAGCATATCGCGCATGTTGACTTGGGACATGATAGTTCCTTAATAAGTCGGGTTTGGCCTCCACGTATCCCAATGACCAACCAGCAGCATCAGCTGAAGGCACCCAGGTCATCGTGTCGACACGTGTGTGGATTTAAGCCTTTCGGGGTATCCCCGGAAAGCGGCGCATTTTATACCACAAGGCTGAAAAAAACGGAACCCGGATTCTCAAATCCTGACGCGAGCCCTTAATTGCCCCCTGGAATCGTTCAAGAATGCGCCTATCTATAGAGAGATGCGACGCACAGAGGCTCAGATTTGCGCTGATCGTCTGATAGAATCAGGTTTTTCAGGGCCGCAAAGATCGATCGCACACTGCCCATTTCGTTTTAACAAGCGCCATCGAGCGCAGAGAGAGCCTGTATGACCGTCACCCTCAAAACCCCAGAGGACATCGCAAAAATGCGCATCGCCGGCAAACTGGCTGCCGATGTGCTGGAAATGATTGCCGAACATGTCAAACCGGGCATCACCACCGAAGAACTGGACCGCATCTGCCACGACTACATCGTCAATGAGCAGAAAGCCATTCCCGCCCCGCTCAACTATAAAGGCTACCCGAAGTCGATCTGCACCTCGATCAACCACGTGGTCTGCCACGGTATTCCGAACGAGAAGCCGTTGAAGGATGGCGACACCCTGAACATCGACGTCACCGTCATCAAAGACGGTTACCACGGCGACACCAGCCGCATGTTCCACGTCGGCACCGTGCCGGTCTGGGCCGAGCGCCTGTCGCAAGTGACCCAGGAATGCATGTACAAGGCGATTGAAATCGTCAAACCCGGCTGCCGCCTCGGCGACATCGGCGAAATCATCCAGAAGCACGCGGAAAAAAACGGCTTCTCGGTGGTTCGCGAGTTCTGCGGTCACGGCATCGGCAAGGTGTTCCACGAAGAGCCGCAGATCCTGCATTACGGCCGCGCCGGCACCGGCATGGAACTGAAAGCAGGCATGACTTTCACCATCGAGCCGATGATCAACCAGGGCAAGGCCGACACCAAGGTGTTGGGCGATGGCTGGACCGCAATCACCAAGGACCGCAAGCTGTCGGCCCAGTGGGAGCACACCCTGCTGGTCACCGACACCGGGTACGAGATCTTCACCCTGCGCGCCGACGACACCATCGCGCGCGTCTCGGCCTGAGCCGAGCCGCACCGCTCTCAGCGTTATAGACAGACAGGAAAGCCAATCGATGCCGCAGGTGGATCCCGAACTCTTCGACCGCGGCCAGTTCCAGGCTGAACTGGCCCTGAAGGCAAGCCCGATCGCGGCCTTCAAGAAGGCGATCCGCCAGGCCCGCGAGGTGCTCGACGGGCGCTTTCGCAGCGGCCGCGACATTCGCCGGTTAATCGAGGATCGCGCCTGGTTCGTCGATAACATCCTGCAAAAGGCCTGGGAGCAGTTCAACTGGAGTGAAGACGCCGACATCGCGCTGGTCGCGGTCGGCGGCTACGGTCGCGGTGAGTTGCACCCGTATTCCGACATCGACTTGCTGATCCTCCTGGACAGCGCCGACCACGAAGTTTTCCGCGATTCCATCGAGCGTTTTCTGACGTTGCTATGGGACATCGGCCTGGAGGTGGGTCAGAGCGTTCGCTCGGTGGACGAATGCGCCGTTGAGGCCCGCGCCGACCTGACGGTTGTTACCAACCTGATGGAAAGCCGCACCATCTGCGGCCCTGAACGCTTGCGCCAGCGCATGCTGGACGTCACCAGCACCGCGCACATGTGGCCGAGCAAGGACTTCTTCCTGGCCAAGCGCGCCGAGCAGAAGGCCCGTCACCACAAATACAACGACACCGAATACAACCTGGAACCCAACGTCAAAGGCTCGCCCGGCGGCCTGCGGGATATCCAGACGATTCTGTGGGTGGCCCGTCGCGAATACGGCACCCTGAACCTGCGCGCATTGGCTGGCGAAGGTTTTCTGGTCGAGAGCGAAAACGCCCTGTTGGCCTCGTCCCAGGAATTTCTGTGGAAAGTCCGTTACGCGCTGCACATGCTCGCCGGTCGCGCCGAGGATCGCTTGCTGTTCGATCACCAGCGCTCGATTGCCGGGCTGCTGGGGTTCGTCGGCGATGACGCCAAGCAAGCCATCGAAAACTTCATGCAGCAGTACTACCGGGTGGTGATGAGCATTGCCCAGCTCAGCGACCTGATCATCCAGCACTTCGAAGAAGTCATCCTCGCCCCGGAAGATGAAGCGCCGCCGCAGCCGATCAACTCGCGTTTCCAGTTGCACGACGGCTACATCGAGGCACGTAACGACAACGTATTCCGTCGCACGCCGTTCGCCATGCTCGAAATCTTCGTGCTAATGGCCCAGCAGCCGGAAATCAAAGGCGTGCGCGCCGACACCATCCGTCTGCTGCGAGAAAATCGGCACCTGATCGATGACGACTTCCGTAACGACATTCGTAACACCAGCCTGTTTATCGAGCTGTTCAAGTGCAAGATCGGCATCCACCGCAACCTGCGCCGGATGAACCGTTACGGCATTCTCGGGCGTTACTTGCCAGAGTTCGGTTTCATCGTCGGCCAAATGCAACACGATCTGTTCCACATCTATACGGTCGACGCTCACACCCTGAACCTGATCAAACACCTGCGCAAATTGCAGTACACACAAGCGTCAGAAAAATTCGCGCTGGCCAGCAAGCTCATGGGCAAACTGCCCAAACCCGAGCTAATTTACCTGGCCGGTCTGTACCACGACATCGGCAAGGGCCGGCTGGGCGACCACTCGGAAATCGGCGCAGTGGATGCCGAAGCTTTTTGCCAGCGCCATCAGTTACCGGTTTGGGACAGCCGCCTGATCGTCTGGTTGGTGCAAAATCACCTGGTGATGTCGACCACGGCCCAGCGCAAGGACTTGTCCGATCCGCAGGTGATCCACGATTTCGCCCAGGCCGTCGTCGACGAAACCCGTCTCGACTACCTGTACGTGCTGACGGTCGCCGACATCAACGCCACGAACCCGACCCTGTGGAACTCCTGGCGCGCCAGCCTGTTGCGCCAGCTCTACACCGAGACCAAGCGCGCCTTGCGTCGCGGCCTGGAAAACCCGGTCGATCGCGAAGAGCAGATCCGCCAGACCCAGAGCGCGGCGCTGGACATCCTCGTCCGCGGCGGCACCGACCCGGACGATATCGAGCAATTGTGGGCGCAATTGGGCGATGACTATTTTCTGCGCCATACCGCCGGCGACGTGGCCTGGCACAGTGACGCGATTCTCCAGCAGCCGGCCGACGGCGGGCCATTGGTGCTGATCAAGGAAACCACCCAGCGCGAGTTCGAGGGCGGCACGCAGATCTTTATTTATGCGCCGGACCAGCACGATTTCTTCGCCGTGACCGTGGCCGCGATGGACCAACTCAACCTGAACATTCACGACGCCCGGGTAATCACCTCCAGTAGCCAGTTCACCCTCGACACCTACATCGTGCTCGACACTGACGGCGACTCGATTGGCGACAACCCGGCGCGGGTCAAACAGATTCGCGACGGCCTGACCGAAGCCCTGCGCAACCCGGCTGACTACCCGACCATCATCCAGCGCCGTGTGCCACGCCAGCTCAAGCATTTCGCCTTTGCGCCACAAGTGACGATCCACAACGACGCCCAGCGCCCGGTGACCGTGCTGGAACTCACAGCTCCCGACCGTCCGGGCCTGTTGGCGCGCATTGGCACGATTTTCCTGGAATTCGACCTGTCGCTGCAAAACGCCAAGATCGCCACGCTGGGCGAGCGAGTGGAGGACGTGTTCTTCATTACCGACGCCAACAACCAGCAGTTGTCCGACCCGCTGCTGTGCAGCCGCTTGCAGGATGCAATCGTTGAGCAGCTGAGCGTCAGCCACGAGCCCGATATCAAACTGTCACGACTCAGTATCTGAACTAACAAATATCCCCCTGTGGGAAAGCGCTTATGTAGGAGCCGGGCTTGCCCGCGATAGCATCACCTCGGTACGCCTGACAGACCGAGGCGCCTGCATCGCGGGCAAGCCTGGCTCCCACAAAAGCTGGCTCCCACATTGAACGAGGCCCCCATGAACAACGCTCTGAACCAGTTGCAGCCTTACCCGTTCGAGAAGCTCCGCGCCCTGCTCGGTAGCGTCACGCCAAACCCGGACAAACGCCCTATCGCGCTGTCCATCGGCGAGCCAAAGCACCGCTCGCCGACCTTCGTGGCCGAAGCGCTGGCCAGCAATCTGGATCAGATGGCCGTGTACCCGACCACCCTCGGCATCCCGGCTCTGCGTGAAACCATCGCCGCCTGGTGTGAACGCCGTTTCAGCGTCCCAAGCGGCTGGCTCGACCCGGCGCGCAATGTGCTGCCGGTCAACGGCACTCGCGAAGCGTTGTTCGCCTTTACCCAGACCGTGGTCAACCGTGGCGAAGACGCCTTGGTCGTCAGCCCGAACCCGTTCTATCAGATCTACGAAGGCGCGGCATTTCTCGCCGGAGCCAAACCGCACTACCTGCCCTGCCTGGATGAAAACGGCTTCAACCCGGACTTCGACGCCGTTTCGCCGGACATCTGGAAGCGTTGCCAGATCCTGTTCCTGTGCTCGCCAGGCAATCCGACCGGCGCACTGATCCCGGTTGAGACCCTGAAGAAGTTGATCGCCCTGGCCGACGAATACGACTTCGTGATCGCCGCCGACGAGTGCTACAGCGAACTGTACTTCGACGAGCAAACCCCGCCGGCCGGCCTGCTCAGCGCCTGCGTGGAGCTGGGTCGCAAGGACTTCAAGCGTTGCGTGGTGTTTCACAGCTTGTCCAAGCGCTCCAACTTGCCCGGCCTGCGCTCGGGTTTCGTGGCTGGCGACGCCGATATTCTCAAAGGCTTCCTGCTGTACCGCACCTACCACGGTTGCGCGATGCCGGTTCAGACCCAACTGGCCAGCGTTGCCGCGTGGAATGACGAAGTGCATGTGCGCGCCAACCGTGTGCTGTACCGCGAGAAGTACGATGCCGTGCTGGAAATCCTCGGCCCGGTGATGGACGTGCAGCGACCGGATGGCGGTTTTTACTTGTGGCCCGATGTTGACGGCGATGATGAAGCGTTCTGTCGAGATCTGTTTGCCGAGGAGCATGTGACCGTGGTCCCAGGTTCTTACCTGTCCCGAGAGGTGGATGGCGTCAACCCGGGTGCCGGTCGGGTGCGGATGGCGCTGGTCGCGCCACTGGCGGAATGCGTGGAAGCCGCCGAACGTATTCGCGCGTTTATTACCCGCAAGCAGTAATACAAGTTGCCGTGCCAGTCAATCTGGCACGGCAACTTTTATTATCAGACCCTGCTTCAATAAAACCAACCCTACTCCATTATAAGACACCGAAGTTCTTATAAAGCCATACTGCTTGCCGAGCGCAATGCCTGGCAACTCTAACAACACCAAGTAACACATCCCGCAAGCTCCCCACTTTACCAAACCCAGCATTAACACTAAATTCTACTTCCGCAGAAAAACCTGCCCACCCCACTAATAAAACAAGGAAGTTAAATCATGTATTTCACAGCACCTTTTTCTATAACAGCATCCAAAGAATTCGAAGCGCCCTGCAACTTTGCAATTACAGCGCACCCCCCTGCTCAGTTTTCCCCAGGAGTAACAGAGTAATGTGGGCCAAGAAAAACCCTTCCAAATTCTGGACTCCCGGCCGCACTCTTCGCATCGCCTTTCTCAATGGCACCGAAGAATTCAAGGCCGCGACCATCTCAGCAGCCAACAATTGGCTGCCGCACATCAATTTAAAATTCGAATTCGTCAAAGGTGAGGAAGGCGACATCCGCATACTCAGCCAGGAAGGAATGTTCTCGTCTAACGTCGGCACAGACGCGCTGTTATCTACAGATGAGCCGACAATGACGCTCTGGCCACACCCACCCACCCACGCCCGTTATTTTGCAGCCAATGTAATGCATGAATTCGGCCATATGCTGGGGGCAGAACATGAGCAGACCAATCCGACAGCACATATCCCTTGGAACACGTCAGCCATTTATGCAAAACATGGAATAACCGATAACCCTGAAGAAGACGATTACCAAGCCAGCACGACGCGAAAAAGACTGCACCAATGGTACCTGGATCGCGCAGACCCCGACGCAAGCATTTATTCAGAGTACGACCGAAAGTCGATCATGCACTACGTCATCCACCAATCCTGGACCGACGGCGACTTCCAGATTTTTCTCAACTTTGATCTCAGCGAAAAAGACAAGGCCTTCATGGCGAAGGCTTATCCCTACCCGGCGGAAAACGAATAACCTTCCACTAAAGGAGAGTTGTTTGATTTACCCAAGATCCGCTTCGCTGGACAACGAGCAAACCAGACGACTTTAAATTTAATGCGAACCAAAATGAAAAACGCAAAACCCTGTTCTATAATTTCTCCAAAAGATCGACTAGCATCCTACAAAGCAGCCATTACAGAAAATCCGAACAACGCCTCAAACGACGAATTATCCATATTAGGCACTGGCGACTACCAAAAATTGTGGAAACCTGGTCGCGAACTGAAAATTCGCTTTCTTGAAGATGTTTCATCAAGCTTCTTACAAAACTTTTCCAAGGCAATTACCCACTGGATAAAACATGTAAATCTAACATTCTCAATAGTATCCAAGGGCGACGCAGACATCCGAATCACAACTGTCAGCGAAGACAACAAATCATTGATAGGTACCGACGCCCTGACTTTTAATCAAAACGAAGCGACGATGTACCTTGAAACAACCCCAAGTGACGAATACTTTGAATCGACCGTGATCCATGAAATGGGACATGCACTTGGCTACCTGCACGAGCACTTGCACCGCGACGCAACCATCCCTTGGAACCGAGAAAAAGTTTACGAACATTATTTCGAGAATTACGGATGGGACAAACAGCGCGTAGATGAATACGTGTTGACGCCCTATTCGGGCACGATATTCGACACCGAATACGATAAACACTCCATCATGCACTACGAGGTTGATAAAGAGCTGACCGACGGTGTGTGGGAAGTCGGCAAAAATACCGTACTGAGTGAGCTGGATATAAAAATGGCGAAACGCTCTTATCCGGAAGATCCGAATGATGTGCCTTGGAAGAATCTCTAAACGGCTTCTGGAAAATCGGGAGGCCGCTATTTGACCTGCCCCAGATTCAACTCAGTCAAATCCGGCTCACTTCACATCTCCCGCAGCACGTCACCGCTGATCTGCTGCTGACGGTTCAGGCTGTTAAACCTCCAAAGCGCTGCGCCCGCAGCGCTTTCAAGCGTATTCCGCTGCAGCCAATCGGCAGCGGCTCCCAGGCGATCGACAGCATTGAAATGCCATATTAGCCACTTAGACTGCGGGGGGCATTGCACCAATGTCGCATCGCCCGAGACACCGCAACCCTTGTGTGAGCGAGCCTGCTCGCGATTGCGATGCCACATGCACCCTCAATGTTGACTGCCCCGCCGCTATCGCAAGCAAGCTCGCTCCCACAGCTTTTGCGCTTCCATGGCATAATCCGTCACCATTTTTTTCCAGCACCTGCAAAGGGGGCAATTCCTTGACCGTTTCAAGCAAAACGTTGCACCTTTTCGGCATCAAAGCCTGGGATGCCGCATAGAAAACGCCAAAGGCCTTTATAATCAAGGCGTTGAGTCAAAAAACAACCACGAAAACCGGTGTCTTTTACAACTCTTTGAAACCCAATAAACATTGGTTCAAACGGTTGCGTTTTGGGGAAGAACTCGCTGCTACAAATCCCGCCGCCGGCGTCCTGCCGACCTCACCCTTACCACCTTAAAACTTCTGTTGAAATCCGATTCGTCTTCTGGCATTTTCGCGGCTGTCCAGTTGGGTTGCTGCCGCCACCCCTCGCTGGAGGTTGCCTGTATGGGCCGTAAACAGGGAATAGGCAGCATGAAGTCTGAGCCCTCCCCGCCAGCTGCTGTATGAGACTGGGAGAAAAAGCGAGGGAGGATTACCTATGGGTATGTCTAAACAAGCTAGTTCAGCAGTTTTGCACAAGCGCATTCGTGCGTTCGGTAGCATGGCCATCGGCTTCGGCTTGATGGGCATTGATCCAGTGTCCGCTGTTGCACTGGCTCTTGGGGCTACTGTCGTCTTGGCGATGTTGTAAGGCTAGGGAGGCCATGTACACGGGCGTGGCCACCCAAACCTAAACTCCAGGCGTCCTGCCGATCATTGCAAAATCCAACACACCAATAATGCAGCAGTACTATCGGGACTGGCCTACAGGTCACGTATTTCAAAGGTATGCACTGGCAACTGTCTAAAACCCTAACCCGACATAGGCGCCTTTCGGGCCAATGAAACCGAGCAAGGTCGAGGTAGTTTTAGACGGCATTTCCCCCCTTCACGGCGTTTCCGCTGATAGAACATAATCCCCTACCGCAGTAGTGAATCACCGATCTAACGCTGGTATTCTCGCCGCCACGTTTGCCAGGCATTAAGGGATGCAGGCGAAAATAGAAGCCCCGGGGCCGCGAACCTTCGGGGCTTTGCATTTCAGGCCCCCGCTCATGAAAGGCGCGACATTTAATTATGACGGCAACTCGGGCGAATGCGGGGTTTCAGCCTTCTACCGAGTGCCGTCAAACCCTTCTAAATCCCCGAATCCGCCCAACCTCGCCCGAACAATTGGCCCAAGAATTGGCCCAGCCCTCTCCGGCGTTCTGCCGATCGCACAAAATCCCCTTCCTTACAGTTCGTCGAATCAACCTCGCCCTCTAGCCTTATCTCGAATACTGTATATAAAAACAGTACAGAGAAGACCCACCAGTGGACCCCTACGAAATCGAAGACACCAGTGAATGGCTCGGCAGTCCGACCAGGCTGGAAACCGTAAAACATTACGCAAGCATGCTTGAGGAAGACATCCAAGAGCTGAAGCGACAACTCCGCGCGGCGCAGGAGAATATTTCCGGATTGGTGGAAATGAATGACCTGCTGTCGGCTGACCTCCAAAAGAAACGGGCATGGATGGCAAACCTTGAAGCAGAAACCAGCGATCAGCTTTCCCAGATCCAAAGCCTGACGCTGGTCCTCGATCAAAAAAACAGGATCATTCGTGAACTGCAAGCTGGCACGAAGAAGACCGCTATCTAATCTGACGCTCTAGCTGGCTAGATAGTGGTTAGACCCGTCCACGCCCAAGGAGCGCGCCGAGCAGATGGTGATGCACCAAGGCTAGACGACCGAGGCGTTCAAGGCGGACCGATCCATAGGTAATGTTTCCAACTGCATAACTATCGACTCACTACATCATGTGTCGATTCGAGATTTCTTTTATGCAACGATCTGCCACCAATTAAGCCGACCTTTACAAATATTTCTGGGGCGTCGTGACTAATCAATAGTTGAGATATCTGCTCTTGATATCGATCAATGTGAGCAAGAGTAAAATCATCAAATTTAACAATGACAAAAATAAGACCTTCAGCATGCTGACTACAAATCTGCCGATACGCGACATTTAGCGTGTCAGTAAATTTATTGAGAAAACCAACTGACAAATCCTTGTATATAGAAGTATCGAATGCCTCCGCGTTACAAATTCTGTCAATCTCTTCTTTGGACACACTGATCGTCTTCACCTCACAGTACCTGCGACCTTCTCCGCAGCAATACCCAATATCTGGCTTTCTGCTCCCGTCTTCTCTAAGAATATTGATATTATTGAAGCCTTTGCGAGCGAGAAACTGGTAAGCAAAAGCCTCATTCAATTGATTGAAGAATCCTTGTTTCAACTGCCCATCGCGATGATCTAAAAAGTGCTCTATTGATTTATCAGAAATTATCCCCCAAGAGTTTGTATCTAAATAAGATAACGCTCGGTCGTACGCCCTGTAGACCGCGCGAGCCTGCGATGAATAGCTAAGTGTATTTCTTAGACCATCAAAGAACGTGTCATCTGGATGTGCCAGCTTTGCAGCGTTGATTAATTCTCGCATCCGACGCATCGCAGTACCTGACCTATATTCGTGATCATATAAAGCCCCGCGACTTTTGAATTTCTTCGCTGACTCCGCATAGATCATGGCACATCTTTAAAGAAGACGTGATGCCCGAGCCTCAGCGTCTCATTGGCTTCCCTCACCCAAGTCGGCGCCTTCTTCATGGTGGTCGCGTAATAGTGCGTGGCGCCAACGGTAGGATCCGGCACCTTGCCGTCGATCACCTGGTCAGCGGCGATCCGTGCCTGAGCCAGTTCGCGGAACGGAATCGACTTCGCTCCACTCAAGTAGGCGAAGTTTGGGTCGTTCTTGTTCCAGCAGCTGAACTGGTACGGCTTCTGGCAGACACCGGCATAGCCCTCGCCCCACCACGACTTGTCCTTGCCATCGTTCACACGGTTGCGAATGGTCCAGGCCACGGCGATCTGGCCGGCCACGCTCTCACCACGGGCCTCCCCCCACAGCGTTCGCGCGAGGATGTCGCGGTCTTTGTCAGTTGCTTTCATTGCTTTACTCCGTGCGTAAAAAAGCCCGCACTGGGCGGGCCATAAAAATCAGGGGCGAAAAAAAACCGCTCATGGCGGCACGCTGAATTCCTTGGTGGAGGTCAAACAGTGATGCCTAACCGCGCCATGCGCTTGCGCATCGCGCCCGCCACCGCCGCAACCTCAGTGTCAGACAAATAGGCCGAGTAAATAGCGACCGCGGAGATATCCGAGGTGCCCATAAAGTTAGTCGGCGCTGAGGCAGGGCTGCCAATCCTGAAGACACCATTGATGAAAGGCCGCTGCGTGATGTTGGAACCCACACCCGACAGATTGTTGGTCAAGTCAAACGCCTTGGTGACGTCACCGCTTTTGGTCCGCATGGCCAGCAGGCGCCACGTAGTAGGCACCCCGGCAGAGGAAACCCCAATAACTTCGGCGGACGTCGGCACGCCACCGCTAGAACGGGGGGAGCCGGCCGCGACACCGAGCGGCTGACGCAGCAAAAGACTGGTACCACCGGCATACCCAGGAAGCTCGGGAACCGCTGAAAAGCCCGCGTAGGTACTGACCACAGCAACGCCGTCAGCATCGCTAGTGGGTGCAACCGCGGCCCGCACCACCGCAAATAAGGTGATCGCGTCGGAGTCCTTCACTTGCGTCACCAGATAGTCCGCGTTGCCCTTAAAACGGCCATAGCCAGCAAAAGCTGCTGGCGTTCCTACAACCGCTGCATTTGGTTTACCAATCGCCCTATTCACTGCAAAGCGAGCCGAATCAGTATCAAAAGTAAACCAAGCCTCTAGCCCTCTTGTTACTGGCGGAACAACCTTGGAATTCCACGGTGCTACAGTATCATTTGCAATTATTTTGACGCCCATAAACGAATCCTTTTCAGATTAAATTGAGTGCGGCAGCCGCAACATACGGCGCCATGGTTCGATACAGTTCGGCTCTTGATGAGCCTATTGGGTGGGTGCCATCGGTCCAGTTGCCGGGGTAAAAACCATCCGTATCAGGCGTTACCTGGCTAAAGTCATAGCCGCTTTCAGCGTTGGTCATGGCCCACAAGGGCGCGATGGTTAAACGGCTATTGGCGACGGCGACGGCCGCGTCTTTCATGGCCGCAATCACTGGGGTGAATTGCGTTTCCCACCGCGTGTTGTGTACCGCGCTGATGGCGTTAGTGGGCAGCGTGCGGATGATTTTTGCCAGCGGCCAAGCGGCCTTTAGTTGCGAATGAATAAGTTTGTCATTGTTCAATACCTCATCATAAATATTGGCGACCGGGACCAACGCCGCATCATTGGTGCCTAAGGCATTGATGACGATGTCGGGCGTTTCGAGGCCAAACCGCGCTTGGTAGAACGCCGGATCAAACACATAACCATTACGAATCACGGCGGCCGAATCCGCACCGGTTGCCAAGCGCAAGAAGGCATTGCGCTCGCGGCGCGGGAGAACATCGAGGGCGAGATAGGCGGCCTCACCGCCAGGCTCAACAATGACAGCACGATCCGCATAGCTGTATGTAAAGTCACCGCTACGCCAACCCGAACGACATTCGCCCAGCGGCCCCTGGTTATTCCAAATATCTGTCGGTGACTTGGAGCCCTGGATCGTGCCAATAAACTTAGGCGTGAACCCCAGCTCCTCTAAAAAACCCTTAAGTAAAAAAGCCCCTTGCCGGGTCCCGATACTGTCACCAATGAATAGAATTTTTGGACTGCTTGGCACCGATTGCAGCGGTACATGTTTTAGCGTTACCGGGAGAAACTTGCGTTTGTCAGGCTCGGCGAGAGAGCGAACATTCAATACCGCTTGGGCACCCAATCTTGCTGCACTGACACTCACCACCTCGCCAGTCTGAGACTCGGCGGTGGTGGTACTGGCAATCGTGACTGAAACCTCTTTCGATTGCGCACGGCGCGGAAGCAGACCCGACGCATAGATCCGAGAATCGTGAAGCTCGCTCGTTGCTATAATCGGAGAAAACAGAAGCCCGCCGTCGAATGGTGATCGCTCCTCTTCGCTCGGCGCGGCCACATCAAGCGGCAGAACACCGCCCTCCGCATCAGTAAAATAAATTCCCGGCGAAGGAGTATGCTGCATCTCCAGTTCGCCAATAACTATCCTTTCGTCATCCGCATAGATCAGCGCGGCACCCTCACCATCCCCAATACTCGTTTGGCCTGGCTCCGAAATAATGTCAAATGGAATGGTCTGAAGGCGCCTGTTTGTGAGCGTTGAAAATACGCCACCCTCCGGATCGGTGATCACCTGAATCTCTGCCTCAGCTGATTCGGTGGGAAAGTCCTGCACCAGCTTATTCAGGTTCGCCAACGCCAACACATTGGCTTGAGTGACAGCGTCAATCGCCGCGACCGCTTCCGTTGACGGGTAGCTCTTCTTGAAAACTGCCGCGCTCGCGACGTTCTGATAAAGATCAACGTATCCGGCCGCGGTGACGCTGAGCACACTGAAGAAACCGCCTACGACTGTTCCACTCAAGCCGGCCGCAGTCGTCAGGTAGATCATTGCGCCGCTCATCTGTGTAGAGAGGTCGGCTAGAACCTTAGCGTTGGTTGGGCGCATGACGCCGGCGCCCACATCCATAATCTTGATTTGATCGCTCAGCAACAGTTCGTTGGCTGTGTCGATCGTTGCCGTCAGTCGGGCAAGATCAGTTGCTCCGCTCATATTTACTCCAGGCGAAAAAAAGCCCGCTCAGTTGGCGGGCTATAGAAAGAAAAGTGGTTGGCGGATCGAGGCTCTATGACGCGCCCGGCCAAGACTTGGTGTACCAGTGCTGCAACTGGGTTCGCAGCCGGGAATTCATGACGCCTATGTCTATCCCGGACATCAGCCCAACCAGCTCGGCCTCGGTGACAACCGGCATTTCAAAGAGCGACAGAACGGCGGTGTATCGCCAGAGGTTGACGCCCACCAGCGTCGGGCCGTCGTAAATGTCCGTGAACTGGGCCTGCGTCTGCATCAGGCCGAGCGGGCTCTTGATGGGGCACATGAACCAATCGGCCCAGCCAATCCCCCACTTGCACCACCCCTCAAACAACTTGGCCTGCTCGGCATTGCACAGCCAGGAAACGGAAACCTCAGTCGGCACGCTCCGGTAGCGGCGCCTATTTCTGGCGCGGCCACTGACAAAGGGGGTGCGGACGATGGGGCTGGTAGGCTTGAATCCGTAACCGTCTCGCAACGGCAGCGGAATGCCGTCAGGCATTGTCAGCATGATTCGCGTTCCTTAGTTGTCGGCGAAGTTGTTGTCGTCCGCGTAAACGCGCACGTCGTAGTTAACGGCCTCGACGTCCGCCGAGTGGTCGCCAGGGTCAATTGAGGTAATCAGCACCGGGTAACACCAGCGTGTCGATTCACCGAACAGCAGGTGTGGCGGATCAATATCCCATGAAAAATCAGGTTCAAAATCCAGCGAAGGGACGCTGAGCCTGAAGTCGTCGACACGCGTTGCCGGCCATGGACCGCTGACGGTGCCATCCGGACGCCTTAGCCCAACCACATGAGAAACGCCCGACTTCCAGGTCAGCAGCTCGGAGCTCTCCAGAATCACAGAGCCACTACCGGCAGTAACATCCATCAGAATCGAGCTCTGCCCGTACCCAGGAATATCGTCGGCCACTGCGTCGTAACTGAGATAGCCGCTGTTCAACGCGTCAAACTCTGTGCTCCAGCTGTAGCTTTTGTTGCGGTATACCTGGGCTCGCCGCATGCGCATCCCGATTCGCCACGCCTTATCGCGGTTGGTGACCCCCTTTAGCGTGACCGCTTGAACGCGCAATCCTTGATCGCCAGGCAGCCTGCACTCGACCACTTCCATCGCGTGGGTCGTCTCGTCGATGTACTTGATATCAACGCCGTCGTAGTCGTCGGGCGCCGGCAAAGTGAAGTTGCGCTTGAGCTGCTCGGTCATGTTCTGTGGCGTGTACATATGACCAAACTGTGTTTTTGGCTCATCGCGAACTGGCGTTACCTGGCCGCGTTCTAGCGTGAATTCGGCAAATCCGGCGAGCAGCGCGTCATTGATGCACTCCTTGACAGTGCTGTCACCGTCGACCGCGTAGTCGAAGTAGTCACCCCGGCTCTGCCAGATCGGGTTATAGCGACCGAATTCCTCGATATCCAAATCATCATCGGTGCCCCCGGCCGACTTCATGACGTAGTTCACCCAGGGCACGATGTCGCGCGTGGCCACGGGAGCGGTCCACGCGCCACCAGATAGCACTGGCAGCTTTCTTGTGGCGATCACCGACACCTGACTTTGCGACTGAGCTGACAGCTTGTCGCCGCCACGAACGTAGACCGCCATCACTGTGCAGTCTTCGTATTTGGTCGGTGCCTTATCAATTCGGCCGCGCAGCCCGTACCACTGCACCCGGTTGAACTTGAAGTTTTCCGGAGACTCCTCTCCGATCCTCCGCACCCGAACCTCGGGCCGCATATAGGTCGGTATGGTGATCCAGTCCGTGTAGCCCTGCTGGTCCGGGCTCATCGCCTCGTAAGTGAATGTGTGACTGGTCCAGCCGCCCGCCGTGTCAATGTCGCGGTACTGAACTTCAACCTTCGCCCAGTGCGAGCGAATGTTGCCGTTTTTCTCAGTATATCGGACGAGGCCTTGTGGAAAGAAAAAGTCGAACTCAATACGCCGAACCACTTCACCTAGCGGGCAGGCCGCGATGGGACCCGCCCAATCACCTTCGGTGGTCGAGCCGTCAAGGACGATGCTCGCCGTATTGGTTTGGATATCATCGAACCCGAGCCATGCGGTGTCTTCGGCGCCGGTATCATCCAGACGAATAACCGTGAGCGACGACGGACCGTGCCCCTCATCTACGGGCGTGCCCTCGTCATCCTCGACCGCATCGCCCGACACCGACGCAATTCTGTACCGCAGATCCCGGTAGCCAATACATGACCATAAGGTCCCGGTCTGAAGCCCTATAGCAGGCGCCCCGCCATCGTAAGCAAGGGTGATTTTTGCAGAGACGGCGTCAGCGGCTGTGACTGTCTTAACTCCAGTGACGAACACCGGTGTCGACCCGAAGACTGTCGACGAAGACCCACCCAACGTGAGCGCCACCCCGCTGAACGGCGACGCAGACTCGGCGATCCGCAGAAAGCTGCCTGAGGCACTGGCAGTAAGGCCCGTACTGACAAGCTTGGCGTTTACGGCTGTCACCAGACCGGCAAGGTTGGTGGTCGCCGTGTTCAGCGTTACCGAGTAGGTGCTCCCACCCCGACTTACCGTGAACGTCAGTGGCGTCACATTGAAATCGTACCGCGTCGGGGCGGCGTTACCAGTGACCATGGACGCGCTACCGGCTACCGCTGGCACGGCCGGCACATACGGCGCATAACTCGCCACCACATAGTCACCAGCATTGGCGCCGGTGATCTCGATCTTCATGCCAACGAATGGCTTGAGCATCGTTACGTGTTCGCCGCTGATGACGGTCGCCGATCCATCTGCCGGCGCGGTGAACAGGTAGGGATACAGAACCTCGATGCGTGCGATCAGTCCGGCATCCCAGCCCACCGGAAACCACCCTGCCCCCACTGGGACGGATACTACATAGTCACTGAACTGTACGGCTGCGGCGTTGAGTTGCTGCTCGATGCTGGTGGTGGTCGTCAGGGTGAGGCCTGCACTGCCGGTTGAAGTCGAGCCGACCTCGTCCGAGTTGTGCCACCACAAGTACGCATCCTCTGCCACAACCGACTGGCCCGGGCCGTAAATCGCGTAACGGGCCGTGCTACCAAAGGATGCGATCGGCGTTCCTCCGATGCGGACCTGACCGGGTGGGATGTCGAACTCGCCTACGCCGACGCACAACAGCATTTCAATCCATTGAACCTTGGGGTCGTCGCCAAAGTAACGGCGCGTTGGGGTCAGGTAATCGGGGAAAATCTCATTTTTGCCGGCGCACTCGCGAATCACATCGCCCAGCTTCACCTTGTTGGCGGTGGTCTTCGCCAAACCGAGCGCCTTGCCTGATGCTGCATTGCTCGCCGAGCTAGGCGTCACCAGCGGTTTCTGTGTGAGCATGACCACGCCGACGGCAACGATCGCGGCGACGACTGCCCAGGCTGCAAAGGCAACACCCTTCGGCTCAGGATAAATTCGGACAGTGTCGGCGGGTCCAAACTCGACCTTTGGCCAACTCAACGGATGGATAAACAGGCCATTGACCTCAATGCTGATTGGCGGCGACTCACGTACCTGGTAACTCGGCACGTAGGCGACGAGCCACCCTTCAATGGTCATCACGCAATCAGTCTTGTGGCGCTCCAGCGGCTGGCCTTCCAGCTTGCTCGGATAGAGTTCGATCACGGTGATAGCTCACTGTCAGATATTGGTCGTGGAATTTTCGCAACGGTTTGATGGTCGCTCCGGCCGGCTTCATCTCCATACCGTGAAGCCGGCCACCTGCATACAACAAACCAGAGAACGGCGAGCGCCCGCCAAGATGCCAACGGCGCGCATTGGAGGATGACCATCATGCAATAGACCAGAGCCCAAAGATCACTGCATCTGTGAAAGGCCCGAACGTCCAACGGGCCTTTCTTTTTGGTCGCCTTTATCCGTCAGCACTCTCCCCTGCGCCCAACGGCAACCAGCAGGCGGCCCGAGTGCTGACGAATACACGCAACCCCATCGAGGTAATCGCCATGCATCCATCAATACAACAGCGGGTCGACGGGGTCGCTGCCCTGCACGCTCGCTCAACCATCGCCACCGCCGCGTTCTACGCCCTGATCGGCAAGGAGCAGCCAGTGCAAGAGATACGCTACCAGGTTGAAGCCAAAGGCAAGGCTTACCACATCGTCGAACTCGCCACCAAGAAGGTCGTAGGTTTCCGCTGGACCTGGAAGACCGCAGTCAATTTCGCCCAGCAGATGGAAGCGCGCGCCGATGGCATCAAGCTCTCGCTGTCAGGTGATCGGAAATGATCGGCGTACCAATGCCCAACCCGCGAGACTCGATCATCGGGAACCTGAACCAGCAGCTGGATCAGTTCTTCGGAGCCGGTCGCACAGTGCAGGAAATTGCCGCCGGCGTATCTGGTGAAAAGGAGGCCATGTTCGGCACCTCCCACAGTAACAAGCTTCGGATCGAGCGCAACAAGCAGGCGCCGCGCCTGAAGGAGCTCGCCGCCGCCGGCAAGACAGTGATCCAGGCCGCCAAGGAAATGGGCATGGAAACAAAGCGCGCCAGGCTGATCGCCCGTGAGAACGAAATCAAGTTCGCGGGCCCGCCGTGAGACGAATCAGCAACCAGGTGCGCCAGCGCCGACGACAAACATGGCTGGATCTACCAGCCCACGGAATTGAAGAGACAGGCCATGGCCAAGAGCAACGCGGATATTCAGAGGGACAAGCGCGCCAAGGAGAAAGCCCTGCTGGACCGGATCGGCGCCGAGAAGCGCACGCTGATTGTGTCGAAAGCGCTCGCTGATGCACTTCAGGTGCTGGGCGAGCGCCACAACTTTGAGGAATGGCAGGAGACGGTATCGACGTTCCTGATCAACTTGGCCGCTGTGCCCGTCGAAGAATCCGCCCGCTTCGCCAGCATGTCGCGACCTGGAATCGTTATTTCTGAAAAGTGGTCGCGACAGCTTGAGGCGTTCGCTGAGCTCCAGGTCACTCACCAAACAAATATGTAAAACAAAACGCTGGCCGAAGCGCAAACGTTTTTTTTAAAAAAACTCTGTTTCACGCGACCGCATCTTGAATTTTCAGTGCAGCTACATAGGATTTCGCGTCTTCAATTGACTGAAAATCCTTAACAGCAAGTAACAATGATGCCCTTAATAACTTATCCAGCTCTGCTCTATAAGCAATAGACTTCTTCGCCATTTCCTGTATTCCATTGAAAACATCTTCCGTCTCGCCCATTGACCTAATAACGTCCATTCTGCCTAAAGCGTCAGCTTGGCAGTGCTGGTAATAAGAAATCCTCTGTTCAAAAACTCGTATAACTGAATTTTTGAAATCGGCTATTTTTGCACTTTTTAACTCTGCCTGGGCGATTAACAGCTGCTCAGCTTGGGCCTGATAGGACTGATCCTGCAAAGCTATTACGCGCCCGGAGTCAATTTTTTGTGACATTAGAGTTTGATGTTGAAGCTTAAGAGTTTTAAGCAGAGCTATAAGAGTGACTACTGAAATAATCGGACCAAATACCCCACCAAAAAAAGATCCCAACGCGGACCAATCCGCTGACTGATATGAGAGTCCGCCGTTAAACGTATGCAAATACAAGCCAACGCTAACCAAGAACCCAACTCCCAACATTAACATCCCAATTATCAACGAACTGTTGATCAAACGGTTTGCCTTCGCTAGAGCAACTTCAAAATCTTCCATATTTAGTCCAAAGAGAATTGAATTTATGAACCCCTACCACTTAAGAGTAACCGATTTCAAAACTCAATACGGACTCGGCTTCAGCACTCAGGACGATGAGATCGTTGTCGACTTCTTTTGCGGTGGTGGTGGTGCTGGTACCGGCTTGGAAATGGGCTTGGGTCGCGCGGTGAATGTCGCGAAAAACCACAGCCCCCAAGCGATCAGCATGCATACCGTGAATCACCCGGGCGCCGTGCACTTCACCACCGACGTGTTCGACGGTGATCCGGACACTGAATGCGACGGCAAGGCCGTTGAACGCAGCGGATCAGCGGGCTGATGACCTTCAAGAAGATCGCCAGAAGCTGATCGCCTACGGACGAAGTTGCGGACTCGACGAAGCGGCCACTGTCTGCACTCGCATGGGCGCGAGCATCGACGGCGACAACGCTTATAAGCGCGACTTGCTCGATTCCGTCGTGGGTGCGATGGCCTTCGGCGTGCAGAACCGCAATCCGCCCCCGGCCTGGCATTGGGGGCAGCGCTTTTGGGATATCGGCCGAGAAGAACGTGCGCTGTGCGAAGAGTTGGCCGCGGCGCTGAAACTCACCCGCGAGAACCTGCGCGCCTGCCAAGCAACCATCCACCTGTGTGGCGGGTTCGACCCGGCCTATGTGAACGATGCCCAAGCCGCGATGAAGGTAGCAGACGCCGCTCTCGCCAAAGTCACCCAATAACCACCTTCTGCCGCCACGCGCGGCATGGAGCATTCATGAGCAAAGTAACCCTGGACGAATGGGCGGCGGCCGAGTTCAAGACACCGCCCAGCCCCAACACCTTGCGCAAATGGGCGCGAGAAGGCCGGATCGCTCCGGTACCGGTCAAGCACGGGCGCAACTACTATGTAGAATCCGACGCCCACTACCAAGAACCTGACCAGCAGCCAATCCGGATCGTCGGCGGCAGCCTGGTCAGCAGAATAGAGAGAGCACGCAATGGCGCCCAGGCCGCGTAACACCGGGTCAAAGGATCTTCCGCCCAATCTCTACCGCAAGACCGATGCCCGCAACGGCGTCACTTATTACACGTACCGCGACCCAATCAGTGGTCGCGTGTTCGGTCTGGGCAAAGACAAGGAATCGGCCATTCGCGAGGCCGTCGCCGCGAACCACGCCGACTCCATCAAGCCAACCCTCACCGAACGGATCAGCACCCCGGCGCCAGCGCCGGGCAAGCTGTTCTCGGAATGGCTGGATGAATACCGCGAGCTGTTCGCCGAGCGCAAGCTTTCGGCCAGCAGTAACAAAAACGTGGGCATGCGGATAAACCGCCTGGATGCGGTGTTCGGTTCTAAAGGGATCAAGGACATCACAACGATGGATGTGGCCGATTACCTGACTGGTATGGCCAAAGAAGGAAAGGCGCAGATGGCCAGGGCAATGCGCTCGCTTTTGCGAGACACATTCGCTGAGGCTCAGGCTCGGGGTTGGGCAGACACCAACCCGGTCGAGGTGACCAAGGCGGCGCGGGTGAACATCAAGCGCGAACGGCTGACGCTGGAGCTATGGAAGGCAATCTACGAGGAGGCCACGAAACCGTGGCTCCGCAGAGCAATGGAGCTGGCCGTACTTACCGGCCAGCGGCGGGACGATATCGCATCGATGTTGTTCAAGGACGTGCACGACGGCTTCCTGCATGTCGTGCAATCGAAGACCGGCGCCCGGATCCGGATCAGCACCGCCATTCGGCTTGAGTCAGTCGGCCTTGATCTCGCAGGCGTAGTCAAACAATGCCGCGACCGCGTTCTGTCACAACACCTGGTGCATCATGCGCAAGCCCCTGGGCGGGCCAAGGCTGGCCAGCCGGTGGTGCTGGACACACTGAGCTCCGCATTTGCCGAAGCCCGAGACAGGGCCGGTGCGAAGCTGGGGATAACTTTCGGGCGGCAACCACCGTCCTTTCATGAACAGCGTTCGCTTGCCGCACGTCTTCACGAGGTCGAAGGCCGCGATGCCCAGAAACTTCTCGGTCATCGCTCAGCGACCATGACGGACCTATACCGAGATAATCGAGGCGCTGAATGGACTGACGTAGCCTAGGTACTAAGTCACGTAAAATTTATGATGTAGATCAATGAAAACGATATAAAACGTATTGCTGCAATAGCGAAATTTTTCTTTTTCGCAAAACTGATGATTGAGGCCGGCGGGGACGGTAAACCCTGCAAGGCGAATTGTACGATCAATCCTAAACCGACCCCATACCGCATCGTGCGGAACTGAAGGTGGATGGGCAAATTCGCTTTTCAATGGAAACTTGTCGTAAATTTGATAAATATTACCATTACCTCTACCGGCCGGCATTGTGATCCAATGCGCCAAGGACTCTTCGCTAAAATTCTTTAGCTTTTCCAATAGAAGTGACAGAAACTCAAACGACAATTCTTCCTTTAACAAAAGCGGCTGTTCTAAATCCAGATAATGTAGATTAAATTTTATTCGCTTAATGATGCCTGAGCTTTCCATGCTGTTTTTAGGAAGATTTTTTTTGAAATCATTAGCTCTTTTATTATTAAATTTACCGCTCATAGCCTCGGAACCCCGCCTATCTTTCCTTCCCGATAAAGAGCAGCAATAGACCTGTCATTCCTAATCAAGTCACCAGAAATTTCATCAAGCCGGTAGCTATAACTTTCGCCATGTTCCTTGGCTACGAGAATTGTCCTGTATTTTCCTAAATCATCAATAACATCAGAGTTATGCGCTGTAAAAATAAACTGGGCATTATTGGGATTTGTTTCTTTATTATTAAACAGGTCGAGCAGTGGCGGAAGAAGCATAGGATGGCAGTTTTGATCAAACTCATCCATGATTAATACTCCCCCTGCCTTGAGGACCATCCAGTACATGGCCAAACGCCTGTACAAGGCCATAGTTCCGCTTGACTCGTCATACGATGTCAGTCGCCTAACTTCATCGGTCCTACCCATTTTATGCAAAAATAACGGATAATATTCGACCTTTCCACCAGACAATTCGTGTTTATGTATTTCTATATCAACGATACCAAGATCGCACTTTCTGATAAAACCTTTAACGAATTCGAAAGCTGCGGGAACCTTGTTATAAAATGAAGTTGCACTTTCTCTTTTGAACATATCGGAATCAGGAACAACACCCATCATTGATACGTTTCCGGAGAACTCCCCAAAATAATCCACGATATTATCAAAATCACTAGGAATTTCTTTTATTTTATATTTAACAACAGTAGAAATAAACGAAGCACGGGTTTTAAGCTCAATCAAATCAAGAGCAGAATATTCGTTTGACCTGTAAGAGAGCGCGTCGCCTTTTCGCTCAACAATCAAAGTCTTTCTTTGAAGTTTCTTATATAGCGCTTCGCGAATGACGGCATCACGCGTAGCAGTCAACTCATAGATATATCTGACATCACCAACTTTAAAATCTATATAAAAATCCGACTCGTTTTCATTATCAAAATATGGGTCAAAATCGATTTTATCGTGATCATCAAACGCAAAGGAATCAGCAACAAAACGACGGATAAAGGTCAGACACTTAAGCACATTAGTTTTGCCAGAAGCATTCGCACCCTTAATTCCAAGAACAGTCGCAACCTTTCGACCTTGCGAAATAGAGGTGGGAACTTTAGCTGTGAGCTGGAAGGAAGCGTTCAGACCTTCCTTGAAGGAAAAGTAATTGCGCGCACCATAGCTATAAATCATTAGAACCTCAGCTAAATCGATAATCCGTCAGTTTTTGACAGAAACGAAGCATAAGACATACAGATCGGCTTGGCTAGCGGGGATTTATTGGCAGGCAATCGACTGCGAGCCCGGCTCGCCCTATCCCCAACAGCTGGGATAAGGGATAATTTCGAATCCAGTTTTGGGGAGGAATTGGGGATATTTTGGGGAAGCCGAAATAATCTAATTAAATCAATGACTTATACAATACACGGCATCAAAGCCTGCGACACCATGAAAAAGGCGCGCACCTGGCTCGATGAACACGCTGTCAGCTATGACTTTCATGATTACAAAACGGTCGGAATTGACCGTGAACACCTGACCCAATGGTGCGACGAGCACGGCTGGCAAGTGGTGTTGAACCGTGCAGGCACGACCTTTCGCAAGCTCGACGACGAACGCAAAGCCGATCTCGACCAGCCGAAAGCCATTGAACTGATGCTCGCACAACCCTCGATGATCAAGCGCCCGGTGCTCGATCTCGGTGACCGAACCCTGATTGGCTTCAAGCCAGATATCTACGCGGCAGCGCTCAAGTAAGCCAGCCCGTTCAATTTTGTTAGAGGTTATTTACATGTCCACTACCCTGTTTAGCCTGGCCTTTGGTGTTGGTACTCAAAACCGTCAAGGCGCATGGCTGGAAGTGTTTTACGCACAGCCACTGCTCAATCCTTCGGCCGAACTGGTCGCGGCCATTGCGCCGGTTCTGGGCTACACCGAAGGCAATCAGGCCATCGCGTTCAGCACCGCCCAAGCGTCGCAACTGGCTGAAGCCCTGAAAGGCGTCGACGCTGCCCAGGCCGCGCTGCTGACCCGTCTGGCCGAGAGCCACAAGCCGCTGGTCGCGACCATTCTGGCCGAAGACGCTCAGCTGACTTCCACGCCTGAGGCTTACCTCAAGCTGCACCTGCTGTCCCACCGTCTGGTCAAGCCGCACGGCCTGAACCTGGCCGGCGTGTTCCCGTTGCTGCCGAACGTGGCCTGGACCAGCCAGGGTGCCATCGACCTGTCCGAACTGGCTGAGCATCAACTGGAAGCCCGTCTGCGTGGCGAGTTGCTGGAAGTGTTCTCGGTGGACAAGTTCCCGAAAATGACCGACTACGTGGTTCCGGCTGGCGTGCGTATCGCTGACGCGGCACGTATCCGTCTGGGCGCTTATGTGGGCGAAGGCACCACCGTAATGCACGAAGGTTTTGTCAACTTCAACGCCGGCACCGAAGGCCCGGGCATGATCGAAGGTCGTGTATCGGCAGGCGTATTCGTCGGAAAGGGTTCGGACCTGGGCGGCGGTTGCTCGACCATGGGCACTCTGTCGGGTGGTGGCAACATCGTAATCAAGGTCGGCGAAGGCTGCCTGATCGGGGCGAACGCCGGTATCGGTATCCCGTTGGGCGACCGCAACACCGTTGAGTCGGGCCTGTACGTGACCGCTGGCACCAAAGTGGCGCTGCTGGACGAGCACAACAAGCTGGTCAAAGTCGTCAAGGCGCGTGAACTGGCCGGTCAACCTGACCTGTTGTTCCGCCGCAATTCGGAGACCGGTGCTGTGGAATGCAAAACCCACAAATCGGCCATCGAACTGAACGAAGCACTGCACGCTCACAACTAAGCGTCGAATGCTCACCTGTGTAGGAGCAGAGCTTGCTCGCGATGGGGCCCATGAGGCCGCCAAAAGCATCGCGAGCAAACTTTGCTCCTACAGGGTCAGGCGTACACCCGCCCATGTTTACCAGGGCCGAATAACATGATGATCCCCTCTCCCTGGCGCGCCGATTTTCCGGCCATCGCCGCTCTGCAACGGCAAGGCCAGACCTATCTGGACAACGCCGCCACCACGCAAAAGCCTCAAGCCCTGCTGGATGCACTGACGCATTACTACGCCAACGGCGCCGCCAATGTGCATCGGGCGCAACACTTGCCCGGCGCCCATGCCACCCAGGCATTCGAGGCCAGCCGCAGCAAAGTCGCCCAATGGCTGAATGCCGGCGATGGCGGGCAGATCATTTTTACTCACGGCGCGACTTCTGCGCTGAACCTCCTGGCCTATGGCCTGGAACCTCTTTTCAATCCGGGCGATGAGCTTGTCATCAGCGCCCTGGAGCATCACGCCAACTTGCTGCCATGGCAACAACTGGCCCAGCGGCGCGAGCTGAAACTGGTGATCCTGCCACTGGATGCCGACGGCTTGATCGATCTGAATGCCGCCGCGCAGTTGATCGGTCCGCAAACCCGCCTGTTGGCGGTTAGTCAGCTATCCAACGTGCTTGGCGCCTGGCAGCCGTTGCCCGCTTTATTGGCGATGGCCAAGGCGAACGACGCATTGACTGTGGTCGATGGCGCTCAAGGCGTGGTGCATGGTCGGCATGACGTGCAGGCGCTGAGTTGCGACTTTTATGTATTTTCAAGTCACAAGCTCTACGGTCCCGACGGACTCGGCGTGGTGTACGGGCGCAATGAAGCGCTGAAACAACTGCGCCACTGGCAATTTGGCGGCGAAATGGTGCTGGATGCGGATTACCACAGTGCTCGCTTTCGCCCTGCCCCGCTGGGTTTCGAGGCTGGAACGCCGCCGATTGCCAGTGTGATTGGTTTGGGCGCAACGCTGGATTATCTGGCGGCCCTCGATCAGGAAGCAGTATCTGCGCATGAAACAGCGTTGCATGATTATTTGTTGAAAGGCCTTGAAGCGCGCAATGGCATTCGGCTGCTGGGCAAGCCGCAACTGGCGCTGGCGAGTTTTGTCGTCGAGGGTGTGCATAACTCGGATCTGGCACATCTGCTGACGGAACAGGGGATTGCCGTGCGTGCCGGTCATCACTGCGCCATGCCGTTGCTCAAGAGCTTCGAGCTGGCCGGGGCGATTCGGGTATCACTGGCGCTGTACAACGACTCCGAAGATCTGGAGCGTTTTTTTGAAGCGCTGGATCAGGCACTGGAGCTGTTGCGATGAGTTTGCCTGTCGATGCGGTGACGGCGCTCGATGCGTTCCAGAATGCTGCTGGCTGGGAACAGCGTGCGCGATTGTTGATGCAATGGGGCGACCGCCTGCCTGTTTTGAGCGATGTGGATAAAGTCGACGCCAACCGGGTGCATGGCTGTGAAAGTCAGGTGTGGCTGATCGGAAAACTGCACGAGGGTCATTGGCAATTCAGTGCCAGCAGCGATGCGCGGTTGATACGCGGCTTGGTGGCGTTGCTGCTGGCGCGGGTCAACGGATTGTCGGCGGCTGAGCTGCGGCAGGTGGACTTGCCGCAGTGGTTCAATCAGCTTGGGCTTTCGCGGCAGCTCTCGCCGTCGCGCAGTAATGGCCTGAATGCCGTGCTCCAGCGGATGAATGAGTTGGCCTCACTCCCGTAGGAGCAAAGCTTGCTCGCGATGGCATCAACGCGATCTACCTGAAGGACCGCGTCGCCTGCATCGCGAGCAAGCTTTGCTCCTACGGTTGTAACTACGCCGTAGGCTTAACCCGATCCGAAGGGCGCCGAACACCCGCCACAATCTTATCCACAGCCTTGGTCGCCGCGACCATGCCGAACGTCGCCGTCACCATCATCACCGCGCCAAACCCGCCGGCACAGTCCAGCTTCACGCCATCCCCGACAAAACTCTTCTGCAAACAAATGCTGCCATCGGGTTTCGGGTAGCGCAGTTGCTCGGTGGAAAACACGCACGGCACGCTGTAGTGGCGGGTCACGGTGCGTGAGAAGCCATAATCGCGACGCAAGGTCGAGCGCACTTTCGATGCCAACGGATCGTTGAACGTACGGTTCAAATCGCACACCTGAATCAACGTCGGATCAATCTGCCCACCCGCCCCGCCGGTGGTGATGATCTGGATTTTTCGACGCTTGCACCAGGCAATCAGCGCTGCCTTGGCGTTAACGCTGTCGATGCAATCGATCACGCAGTCAATGTTCGGTGTGATGTACTCGGCCATGGTCTCGCGGGTGACGAAATCCGCCACCGCGTGCACCGTGCAGTCCGGGTTGATCCCGCGCAGGCGCTCGGCCATCACTTCGACCTTGGGTTTGCCGACGGTGCTGTCCAGGGCGTGTAACTGACGGTTGGCGTTGCTGACGCAGACGTCGTCGAGGTCAAACAGCGAAATCTCGCCCACACCACACCGGGCGATGGCTTCTGCCGCCCAGGAACCGACACCACCGACGCCCACAATCGCCACATGCGCCGCGCGCAGGCGCTCCAGCCCCTCGATGCCATACAAACGGGCGATGCCTGCAAACCGCGGATCTTCTGTGCTCATGACCAATACCCCAAAAACCGGCGCGCATTATAGGGCTTCGCTGCGCCAAGTTTTGAATTTCAATCTACAAGTGTAAGAACTTATGTGAAAGCGAATTGCCCAACGTCCGGCAATTCCTTGTCCGCTGTACGAAAAGAGAATGCCCGGTGTAGGATGCGCGCCCCTTGGCGACCGCCAACCGTTCCTTCGTTCCACAGTCTTTGGAACCTGAAATAGCTATGTCATCCCGCAAATTTGGACTCAACCTGGTCGTGGTGCTCGCCATCGCAGCCTTGTTTACCGGCTTCTGGGCGCTGATCAATCGCCCGGTCACCGCCCCCAACTGGCCTGAACAGATCGCCGGTTTCTCGTACTCGCCATTCCAGCAAGGCCAGTACCCACAAAAAGAGCAATACCCCACCGACGATCAAATGCGTCGCGACCTGGAGATCATGAGCAAGCTGACGGACAACATCCGTACTTACTCGGTCGACGGTACGCTGGGAGATATTCCCAAGCTGGCAGAAGAATTCGGCCTGCGCGTGACACTGGGAATCTGGATCAGCCCGGACCAGGAGCGCAATGAGCGCGAAATCACTCGTGCCATCGAAATCGCCAACACCTCCCGCAGCGTGGTTCGCGTGGTTGTAGGCAACGAGGCGATCTTCCGTAAGGAAATTACCGCCGCCGAACTGAGCGTACTGCTGGATCGCGTGCGCGCCGCCGTGAAGGTGCCGGTGACCACGTCCGAGCAGTGGCACGTCTGGGAAGAACACCCGGAACTGGCCAAACACGTCGACCTGATTGCCGCGCACGTATTGCCTTATTGGGAATTCATCCCGGTGGACAAGGCCGGCCAGTTCGTCCTCGACCGCGCCCGCGACCTGAAAAAGATGTTCCCGAAAAAACCGCTGCTGCTCTCGGAGGTTGGCTGGCCGAGCAACGGCCGTATGCGTGGCGGCACTGATGCCAGCCCGGCGGATCAAGCGATCTACCTGCGCACCTTGGTCAACAAACTCAACCGCCAGGGTTTCAACTACTTCGTGATCGAAGCGTTTGACCAGCCGTGGAAGGCCAGCGACGAAGGCTCGGTGGGCGCGTATTGGGGCGTGTTCAACGCCGCGCGCCAGCAGAAATTCAACTTTGAAGGCCCGGTGGTTGCGATCCCGCAATGGCGGGTGCTGGCGATCGGCTCGGCCGTATTGGCGTTGCTGTCCCTGACCCTGCTGATGATCGACGGCTCGGCCCTGCGCCAGCGTGGCCGCACCTTCCTGACCTTTATCGCGTTCCTCTGCGGTTCGGTATTGGTGTGGATCGGTTACGACTACAGCCAGCAATACAGCACATGGTTCAGCCTGACGGTCGGATTCCTCCTGGCGCTCGGCGCGCTCGGGGTCTTTATCGTTTTGCTGACAGAGGCCCATGAACTGGCCGAAGCAGTGTGGACCCACAAGCGCCGGCGTGAATTCCTGCCGGTGGTGGGCGATTCGGACTACAGACCGAAAGTCTCGATCCACGTGCCCTGCTACAACGAGCCGCCGGAGATGGTCAAACAAACCCTCAACGCCCTGGCCAACCTCGACTATCCGGACTTCGAAGTCCTGATCATCGACAACAACACCAAGGACCCGGCTGTCTGGGAACCGGTGCGCGATTACTGCGAAACCCTCGGCCCGCGCTTCAAGTTTTTCCACGTTGCACCGCTGGCCGGTTTTAAGGGTGGTGCGCTGAACTACCTGATCCCGCATACCGCCAAGGATGCCGAAGTCATCGCGGTCATCGACTCGGACTACTGCGTCGACCCGAACTGGCTCAAGCACATGGTGCCGCACTTCGCCAACCCGAAAATCGCGGTCGTGCAGTCGCCGCAGGATTACCGCGATCAGAACGAAAGCACCTTCAAAAAGCTTTGCTACGCGGAATACAAAGGCTTCTTCCATATCGGCATGGTCACCCGTAACGACCGTGACGCGATCATCCAGCACGGCACCATGACCATGACCCGGCGCTCGGTGCTTGAGGAACTCGGCTGGGCCGACTGGTGCATCTGTGAAGACGCCGAGTTAGGTCTGCGCGTGTTCGAGAAAGGCCTGTCGGCGGCGTATTACCACACCAGCTACGGCAAAGGCCTGATGCCCGATACCTTTATCGACTTCAAGAAACAGCGTTTCCGCTGGGCCTACGGGGCGATTCAGATCATCAAGCGTCACACCGCCAGCCTGCTGCGCGGCAAGGACACCGAACTGACCCGTGGCCAGCGTTATCACTTCCTCGCGGGCTGGTTGCCGTGGGTCGCGGATGGCATGAACATCTTCTTCACCGTGGGTGCCTTGTTGTGGTCGGCGGCGATGATTATCGTGCCGCAGCGGGTCGACCCGCCGTTGCTGATTTTCGCGATCCCGCCGTTGGCGCTGTTCGTGTTCAAGGTTGGCAAGATCATCTTCCTTTATCGCCGTGCCGTCGGCGTGAACCTGAAAGATGCATTCTGCGCGGCACTGGCCGGGCTGGCGTTGTCGCACACCATCGCCAAAGCGGTGCTGTACGGTTTCTTCACCAGCAGCATTCCGTTCTTCCGCACGCCGAAAAACGCCGATAACCACGGCTTCTGGGTGGCAATTTCGGAGGCGCGGGAAGAGATGTTCATCATGCTGCTGTTGTGGGGCGCGGCGCTGGGGATCTTCCTGGTGAACGGCTTGCCGAGCAACGATATGCGCTTCTGGGTGACCATGTTGCTGGTGCAGTCGCTGCCGTACCTGGCGGCACTGATCATGGCGTTCCTGTCTTCGCTGCCGAAACCGGCCGCCGAGCCCGAGCCGGCACCCGCCGTCTAAATCTGTACAGATGCACTAAACGGCGGCCAATGGTCGCCGTTTTGCTTTAAGATAACCGCCATTTTGCGCGCCCAGCACCAATTCCTGTAGGAGCAAAGCTTGCTCGCGATTGATGCGACTCTGTGTAACAGAAAGACCTCATCATCGTTCATCGCGAGCAAGCTTTGCTCCTACACAATTAGCTTCCGGAGTTTTCCATGACGGCCCACGCCGACCTTTCGCCGACCCTTCAACTCGCCATCGACCTGATCCGCCGTCCGTCCGTGACGCCGGTCGACGCCGATTGCCAGAAGCAGATGATGCAGCGCCTGGGCGATGCCGGTTTCATGCTGGAACCGATGCGCATCGAAGATGTGGATAACTTCTGGGCGACCCACGGTAAACACGACGGTCCGGTGCTGTGCTTCGCTGGTCACACCGACGTGGTGCCGACTGGTCCGGTCACCGCCTGGCAGATCGACCCGTTCAACGCGTTGATCGACGAGCACGGCATGCTCTGCGGCCGTGGCGCAGCGGACATGAAAGGCAGCCTGGCCTCCATGACCGTGGCCGCCGAGCGTTTTGTCGCTGATTACCCGGATCACAAGGGCAAGGTCGCGTTCCTCATCACCAGCGACGAAGAAGGCCCGGCGCACCACGGCACCAAGGCTGTGGTTGAACGCCTCGCCGCGCGCAAGGAACGTCTGGACTGGTGCATCGTCGGCGAACCGTCGAGCACCACGCTGGTGGGCGACGTGGTCAAGAACGGTCGTCGCGGCTCCCTCGGCGCCAAGCTGACCGTTCGCGGTGTGCAGGGCCACGTGGCCTATCCGCACCTCGCCAAGAACCCGATCCACCTCGCCGCCCCGGCCTTGGCCGAACTGGCCGCCGAGCACTGGGACCACGGCAACGATTTCTTCCCGCCGACCAGTTTCCAGATCTCCAACGTCAATTCCGGTACCGGCGCGACCAACGTGATTCCGGGCGACCTGGTGGCGGTGTTCAACTTCCGCTTCTCCACCGAATCCACCGTTGAAGGCCTGCAAAAACGCGTCGCCGAGATGCTCGACAAGCATGGCCTGGACTGGCACATCGACTGGGCGCTGTCCGGTCTGCCGTTCCTCACCGAGCCGGGTGCGTTGCTGGACGCGGTTGCGTCGAGCATCAAGGACATTACCGGTCGTGAAACCAAGGCTTCCACCAGCGGTGGCACCTCCGACGGTCGTTTCATCGCGACCATGGGCACGCAAGTGGTTGAACTGGGCCCGGTCAACGCGACGATCCACCAGGTCAACGAGCGTGTACTGGCCGCGGACCTCGACGTGCTGACCGAAATTTACTACCAGACTCTGATCAAGTTGCTCGCCTGATGCTCGCTTGCCCGATCTGCAGTGAACCGCTGAACGCGGTGGACAACGGCGTGGCTTGCCCCGCCGGGCATCGGTTCGACCGTGCGCGCCAGGGTTATCTGAACCTGTTGCCCGTGCAGCACAAAAACAGCCGCGACCCTGGGGATAACCTGGCCATGGTCGAAGCCCGTCGCGACTTCTTGAACGCCGGCCATTACGCGCCGGTGGCCAAACGTCTGGCCGAACTGGCGGCGCACTACGCGCCGCAACGCTGGCTCGACATCGGCTGTGGCGAGGGTTACTACACCGCGCAAATCGCCGAGGCCTTGCCGAACGCCGACGGTTACGCGCTGGATATTTCCCGGGAAGCAGTCAAACGCGCCTGCAAACGCAACCCGCAACTGACCTGGTTGATCGCCAGCATGGCGCGGGTGCCGTTGGCCTCGGGCAGTTGTCAGTTTCTGGCGAGTGTTTTCAGCCCGCTCGACTGGGAAGAAGCCAAACGTCTGCTCAGCCCCGGCGGCGGCTTGATGAAAGTCGGTCCGACCAGCGGCCATCTGATGGAATTGCGCGAGCGGCTGTACGACGAAGTGCGTGAATACACCGACGACAAGCATCTGGCGTTGGTGCCGGAAGGCATGGCGCTGCAACACAGCGAAACCCTGGAATTCCAACTGACACTTTCAAAGGGACAGGACCGCGCGAACTTGTTGGCCATGACACCCCATGGCTGGCGCGCCAGTGCCGAACGCCGCGCGGCGGTCATCGAACAGGCCGAGCCGTTCGAGGTCACGGTGTCGATGCGCTACGATTATTTCGTACTGCAGTAATAGTTAGAGAGCAATCTTAATTTTTTGGTCTTGAGCAACGGCTTGAGGCCGGCTAAATCCGCGAATGGATTTTTCAGACCCGCAGTGAGGACATCCATGCGCCAACCCGATATCGAGATTTACCTGAAAGACGCCGACGTCGACTACAAGGCCATCGCAGCCTGGCTCGGCACTGCTTTGGGCCCGTGCACCGATTGGGTTCAGAAAGGTCAGACGTACAAGTGCAAGGCCGGCAATGTGCCGGTCACCTGGCTTCCCAAAGCCGTGGGCAAATGGAACAGCCTGTTCCTGGACAGCGACCAGACCCCATGGGAAGACGACATCGCCTGCGCCCGCGCAGCCTTTGCCGCGCTGAACATCGAAGTGCGTTGCGCACCGGGTACGTGGGTCGAGGAAGAAGGTGAAGAAACTGCGGATCGCTGGATGCGTATCAGCGCGGACGGTGAAGAAGAAATCACCTGGAAAACTGCTTAAAAACGAAGCAGATCAAATGTGGGAGCAAGCCCGCTCCCACATTGATTTTGTGTGATCTGAAGAGTGGGTTTAGAGCCCCACCACATCCTCAGCCTGCAAGCCCTTCTCGCCCGTCACCACGGCATATTCAACCTGCTGACCTTCAGCCAGCGAACGGTGCCCTTCGCCGCGAATCGCGCGGTAGTGCACGAACACGTCCACACCGTCCTCACGTTGAATAAAACCGTAGCCCTTGGCGTCGTTGAACCACTTCACGTTGCCGGTTTCGCGCGTAGCCATGAATCAGTACCCCCTTGTTTTTATTTTGAACGGCCGAGTATATGACAGCCGTCAAAACTCTCAACTCACTTTACTTAGGCGCTTTTTTGCCGATTTTCGATGAATACGGCACACTATCGGCCGCCCGAGCATTTGCTCGGTTTTACTCACTCACGCAGAAGCCGTATGACCCGCTCCCCGTTCCGCCGTCTTGTGTTTGGCACCCTGCGCCGACTGCTCTATCTCTGGGTTCGCTCGGAGACGATCAACCAGTCGTCGTTCACCCTTGACCTCGACCGCAGTCGCCCGGTGTTCTACGTCCTGCAAAACCCTTCGCTGACCGACCTCGCCGTGGTGGACACCGAATGCAGCAAGGCTGGCCTGCCCCGCCCGGTGTTGCCGGTCTCGGTGGGCACGTTGGTGGAACCTGCCGCGTTCTTTTACCTGACACCAGAGCCCGACTGGCTCGGCCGTCTGGACAAACGCGGTGCGCCGCCGACTCTCACCCGTTTGGTCAGCGCCCTGAGCCAGAACGCCGCCGAAGATGCGCAGATCATTCCGGTCAGCGTGTTCTGGGGCCAGTCGCCGGACAGCGAATCGAGCCCGTGGAAATTGCTCTTCGCCGACAGCTGGGCCGTCACCGGTCGTCTGCGTCGATTGCTCAGTATCATCGTGCTGGGGCGCAAGACGCGTGTGCAGTTCTCTGCGCCGATTCACCTGCGCGAGCTGATCGATCACAACAAGGGCCACGAGCGCACCGTGCGCATGGCCCAGCGGATCCTGCGGGTACACTTTCGCAACCTCAAAGCCGCGGTCATCGGCCCGGACATTTCCCACCGGCGCAACCTGGTCAAGGGCCTGGTCAACCAGCCGCTGGTCAAGCAAGCGATCCTCGACGAAGCCGAGCGCGAAAACATCTCCCCGGAAAAAGCCAAGGCCCAGGCCTTGCGCTACGGCAACGAGATCGCCTCGGACTACACCTACACCGCGATCCGCTTCATGGAAGTGGTGCTGAGCTGGTTCTGGAACAAGATCTACGACGGCATCAAGGTCAACCACATCGAAGGCGTGCAGAAGGTCGCCCAGGGTCACGAAGTGATCTACGTGCCGTGCCATCGCAGCCACATCGATTATTTGCTGCTCTCGTATCTGCTGTTCCGCAACGGCCTGACCCCGCCGCACGTTGCCGCCGGGATCAACCTCAACATGCCGGTGATCGGCAGTCTGCTACGCAGGGGCGGCGCGTTTTTCATGCGCCGCACGTTCAAGGGCAACCCGCTGTACACCTCAGTGTTCAACGAATACCTGCACATACTGTTCACCAAAGGCTTCCCGGTCGAGTACTTCGTCGAGGGTGGCCGTTCGCGTACCGGGCGCATGCTGCAACCGAAAACCGGGATGCTCGCGATTACCCTGCGCAGCTTCCTGCGTTCGTCGCGCATGCCCATCGTGTTCGTGCCGGTGTACATCGGTTACGAGCGCGTGCTCGAAGGCCGGACCTACCTCGGCGAACTGCGTGGTGCGACCAAGAAAAAAGAATCGATCTTCGATATTTTCAAAGTCATCGGCGCACTCAAGCAACGCTTCGGCCAAGTGGCGGTGAACTTCGGCGAGCCAATCAAACTGGCGGAATTCCTCGACAGCGAACAGCCGGACTGGCGCCAACAGGAACTCGGTCCGCAGTTCAAACCGGCCTGGCTCACCGAAACGACTAACCGCCTGGGCGAGAAAGTCGCGCAGCATCTGAACGAAGCGGCAGCGATCAACCCGGTGAACCTGGTGGCCCTGGCGTTGCTCTCCACCAGCCGTCTGGCGCTGGACGATCGCGCCATGGCACGAGTGCTCGATTTGTATCTGGCGCTGTTGCGCAAGGTTCCGTATTCGCCGCACACCACGCTGCCCGAAGGTGACGGTCGCACACTGATCGAACATGTGAAGGACATGGATCTGCTGTCCGAACAGAGCGATGCTCTGGGCAAAATTTTGTATCTGGACGAGCAGAACGCCGTCCTGATGACCTACTACCGCAACAACGTCCTGCACATCTTTGCGTTGCCGGCGCTGCTGGCGAGTTTCTTCCAGAGCGCCTCGCGCATGAGCCGCGAACAGATCCTGCGCTACACCCGCGCGCTGTACCCGTACCTGCAATCGGAACTGTTCATTCGCTGGTCCATGGATGAATTGGATGCCGTGATCGACCAATGGCTGGAAGCGTTCGTCGAACAAGGCCTGCTGCGTTTCGAAAACAATGTCTACCTGCGTCCGGCACCTAGCTCGCGGCATTTTGTGTTGCTGACTTTGTTGTCGAAGAGCATTGCCCAGACCTTGCAACGCTTCTATATGACCGTCTCTTTACTGCTCAACAGCGGCCAGAACAGCATCAGCGCCGAAGAGCTGGAAGACTTGTGCACGGTCATGGCCCAGCGCCTGTCGATCCTCCATGGCCTGAACGCCCCGGAGTTCTTCGACAAGAGCCTGTTCCGCCACTTTATCCAGACCATGCTGGACCTCGACGTGCTCAAGCGCGACGAAGCCGGCAAGTTGAGCTATCACGAATTGCTCGGCGAACTGGCCGAAGGTGCGGCCAAACGGGTGTTGCCGGCGGAGATTCGATTGTCGATTCGTCAGGTGGCATTGCATCGCAGTGAAGATGCGGCGGATCAGGCTTAGTTGGACCCAGTAACTTCCTGACAACAACGATAAGAACATGGATGTTCTTATAGTTGGCCGATTATGGATTAATAGATCTTTCCAAATAACCCACCACGATATGGATATCGCGATGAACTCTTTAGATAACTCCACCCAATACATCACCCTGACATTTAGTTTGCCTGAAGACTTTATGCCTCCCACCGGCGGCGAGGCCGAGACTAATATAAGCGTTCATACGGCAAACACTCAGCCCCCCATCAAAGTGGCACAATCCCGTAAACCGATGCTGTACCGCGGCCGCTGGAACTTCTCATTCGCACACAGTTATTCCGATGTCAGCGTCAAATACCGCGTGAGTGTCAGCATGACCCACAACGGTGTGCCACTGCTGATTGACCTGGACCACTTCATCGTTGTCCACCGCACCCCTCACCGCCAAACACTGCACCTGAGCCCGATCGGTCGCCTCTACATCCAGGCGCAAGAACCTCAAGCCGTAGAACCCGAATACGCGGTGACCATTGTTGCCCATGAGCACGACAACGCGACGGTGCAACTGACTCAAGTGCATATCAGTGAACAAATGGCAGAGGCGTTTTATCTGGAGTACGATCCGGACACTGTTGTGCCGGGTAAACGCTATACCCTGACGGCGACTGAAAATGAATACCGCAATTCAATCGAAGTCTATCCCGGCTCTGTCGTATTAAAACCCTTCAGCAAAGGCTGATAACCTTCACGCCAACAATAAGCCGGCACAACGACTGTCAAAGTCCGTTCCTCATCAATCCGAACAAGGAAGCTGTCATGCTCCGCCCTACCCTTCGCTTCGCTGGCCTCTGCGCAGGCTTGATGATCTCCGCCAGCGCACTGGCGCTGACGCTCAGCGACCTGTCGCAAAAAGACGCCACCGGCGGCCTCAAGGATGCCCTGACTCAAGGCGCACAACTGGCGGTCAAACAACTCGGCACACCGGGTGGTTTCAGCAACAACCCGGAGGTGAAAATCGGTTTGCCGGGCAAGCTCGGCAAGGTCGCCGGCAAGATGAAGCAGTTCGGCATGGGCGATCAGGTCGACGAACTGGAAGCCAGCATGAACAAAGCGGCTGAAACCGCCGTGACCCAGGCCCAGCCGATCCTCGTGGACGCGGTGAAGAAAATGAGTGTGGAAGATGCCAAGGGCATCCTCAGCGGCGGCAACGACTCGGCCACTCAATACCTGAACAAAACCAGTCGCGAACAGATCCGCGCCAAGTTCCTGCCGATTGTGAAGCAGGCCACTGATCAAGTCGGTCTGGCCAAGCAATACAACACGTTCGCCGGTCAGGCTGCGACCATGGGTGTGCTGGACACGAAGAACGCCAACATCGAAAGCTACGTCACCGAGCAAGCCCTGAACGGCTTGTTCGAGATGATCGGCAAACAGGAAGAAACCATCCGCCAGAACCCTGCGGCGGCGGCGACCAGTCTGGCGAAGAAGGTGTTTGGGACGTTGTAATTCCGAGCGACTGAACGCTGTAAAAAAGCCCGCTGACCTTTATTGGTTCAGCGGGCTTTTCATTTAAATGGCCTCCATGATGGATGAGCCCACGGGTGCCGCCCGTAAAAAGAACACCCACTCGCGCCCCATCTTCCGTTTCTCAAACACCTCCAGATCAACCAGCCCGTTCAAGGTCGCCGAAGCAGTGTTGTAAGAGCAGTCGAGGTTTTCCTTCACATTGACGGCCGGGAACTCCTTGGCCATCCCGCTCTTGGCCACTTGATAGACTGCGCGCTGCTTCTCGGTGAGTGGGTCGAAAAAACCCGACGCCATCAACCAACGATCAAAACGTTCGGCGTAGTCCAGACTCTTGCGATAGACCTCGGTAAAACCACCGACAGCCCGCAGGATCACCGAGCACTGAAAATCGATGAAGTAAGTCAGGTCCAGTTCATCGGCCTCGGTATTCAAATACGACCGCCCGTATTTCACCGGCGCGTTGCGCAGCAAAACACTGATCGCAATATAGCGAAACGCCGAATAGTCATTTTTAAACATAAACCAGTAAAACAGCGCCCGCGCGACACGACCATTGCCATCGCGAAAAGGATGCTCGTAGCCCAAAGCAAAATGCAGCGCGATACCTTTGACCAAAGAAGGAAGGTAGTCCCCACGGTTGATATCGTTGTGGGACTGATTGATCCACTTCGACAGCACCTGCAAGCGTGACACCAGCCCTGCTGCGGGCGGCGGGGTATGCACGGTGTTGCCCTCGCCGTCCTGCACCACCACATCATTGGTGCCTCTGAATTCACCCGGCGAATACTGCGCGTCATCAATACCCTCGACACCCACACGATGCATCGCGGTGATGAGCTCCACACTCAGTGGTTCATAACGCTGTTCCCACGCGAAGTTCATCATTTGGTAGTTGCCAATGACCATTCGCTCATCGGGCGTACGCGGCAGGCGATGGCACTTGAGCATGTCCTTGGCCACCGGCGTGGTGGTTGCAGCGCCTTCGAGTTGGCTGCTGCTGATGGCTTCGTCTTCGATCAGGTCATTGAGCAGATAGCTGAAATGCGCGCGCTCACCGATTTGGCTGGTCATGTATTCCAGCGCGGCGGTGGTGGTTTGCCGATCGACTGCCGAAATGGCTTTCTGTGCTAACGGCGTCAGCACAAAATTGCCCCACTGGACCGGTTCGCCCAAGGGCAGAAGGCAGGAATACTGTGCTGTCCGGGCCTTTTTGACCAAGGCCCAGCACAATCTGGATTCCAGCCCCGGCGCCCAGCGGTAACGCAATTCATCAAATGGAAGGTAACGCCCCTGATCATCCAGCGGCTTCAGCAGGGCCAGTTAGTCCGGGAGGCGTTCCTTGTGGGGCGATTTCATCAACAGGTCGAACACTGGGTCGGTCCTGCCCGTTAAAGCAGGCGGTTTTTTCATGACTTCTGACTCAAAAACTCGTGAAACTGAGTCGTGAGTACAGCATTCAGATCCCCCTGACTCAATATCAGAAAGATCTGAAATACATGTAGGAAGTCAGACCGGCTCTTTCTTCACCCTGAACCACGCCGCATACAGCGCCGGCAGGAACAGCAACGTCAGCGCCGTCGCCACAATCAGCCCGCCCATGATCGCCACCGCCATCGGCCCGAAGAACACGCTGCGTGACAAGGGGATCATTGCCAGCACCGCCGCGAGCGCGGTCAATACAATCGGGCGGAAGCGGCGCACTGTGGCCTCGATAATCGCCTGCCAGGGTTTGAGGCCTGCCGCGATGTCCTGTTCGATCTGGTCCACCAGGATCACCGAGTTGCGCATGATCATCCCGGACAACGCGATGGTCCCGAGCATCGCGACAAAACCGAACGGCTGGCGGAACACGATCAGGAACAACGTCACGCCGATCAGCCCCAGCGGCGCGGTCAGAAACACCATCACCGTGCGGGAGAAACTGCGCAGTTGCAGCATCAGTAACGTCAGCACCACCACGATGAACAGCGGCACACCGGCCTTCACCGAATTCTGTCCGCGAGCGGAGTCTTCTACCGTGCCACCGACGTCCAGCAAGTAACCGTCCGGCAATTCGGCGCGAATCGGTTCGAGCGTCGGCATGATCTGTTGCACCAGCGTTGCCGGTTGTTCCTTGCCATAGATGTCGGCGCGGATGGTCACGTTGGGCAGGCGATTACGGTGCCAGATGATGCCTTCTTCGAAGCCGTATTCCAGCGTCGCAATCTGCGACAGCGCAACGCTGCGGCCGTTGTCGGTCGGCACGGCCAGGCTCGGCAGCAACGACAGTTCGGTGCGCTCGTGCAAGGTGCCGCGCAACAGGATCTCGATCAACTCGTTGTCTTCGCGGTACTGGCTGACGCTGGAACCGGTCAGCGAGCTTTGCAGGAACTTCGACAGGTTCGCCGTGCTCACGCCAAGCGCTCGGGCGCGGTCCTGATCGACGTTCAGGTACACCACTTTGCTCGGCTCTTCCCAGTCCAGGTGCACATTGACCACGTGCGGATTCTCACGAACCCTGGCCGCCACTTTACGGGCCAGTGCGCGGACTTCGTCGATGTGCTCACCGGTCACCCGGAACTGCACCGGATAACCGACAGGCGGGCCGTTTTCAAGACGCGTGACCCGCCCACGCAGGGCCGGGAATTGTTCGTTGAGGGCTTCGATCAGCCAGGTACGCAGGGCTTCGCGATCCTCGATGGACTTGGCCAGGACCACAACCTGCGCGAAGCTCGCTGCCGGCAGCTGCTGATCAAGCGGCAGGTAAAAACGCGGTGAACCGGTGCCGACGTAGGCCACGTAATTGTCGATACCCGCGTGATCCTTCAACAGACTTTCAAGGCGTTTAACTTCATCGGCGGTGTTGCTCAGGGACGCGCCTTCGGCCAGTTTCAAATCGATCATCAACTCCAGCCGACCCGACGCCGGGAAGAATTGCTGCGGCACGAAGCGGAACAGCGCCACCGAGGCAATAAACATCAGGATCGTCAGCACGATCACGGTTTTGCGTCGCCGTACGCACCACTCCACCAGACGCCTGACACGCTGATAAAACGGTGTACCGTAAGGGTCGGGTTGACCCGTGCCGTGTTTGGCGGCATGAATCTTCGCCAGATCGGGCAGTAGTTTCTCCCCCAGATACGGCACAAAGACGACAGCAGCCACCCACGAGGCCAGCAACGCGATGGTCACTACCTGGAAGATCGAGCGGGTGTATTCGCCGGTGCTCGATTGCGCGGTGGCAATCGGCAGGAACCCGGCGGCAGTGATCAGCGTACCAGTGAGCATTGGGAACGCCGTGCTGGTCCAGGCGTAACTGGCGGCCTTGACGCGGTCGAAACCCTGTTCCATTTTGATCGCCATCATTTCCACGGCGATGATCGCGTCGTCCACCAGCAAGCCCAGCGCCAGCACCAACGCACCGAGAGAAATCTTGTGCAGACCTATCCCCAAGTAATACATGCTGGCAAAGGTCATCGCCAACACCAGCGGAATCGCCAGCGCCACCACCATGCCGGTGCGCATGCCGAGTGAGAAGAAGCTCACCAGCAACACAATCGCCAAGGCCTCCACCAGTACTTGCACGAATTCGCCGACGCTGGTTTTCACCGCAGCGGGCTGGTCCGATACCTTGCGCAATTGCATGCCGGCCGGAAGGTTTTTCTGGATGCGGTCGAACTCGATTTCCAGCGCCTTGCCCAGCACCAGAATGTCGCCACCGCCCTTCATCGCGACGGCCAGACCGATAGCGTTTTCGGCCATGAAGCGCATGCGCGGTGCGGGAGGATCATTGAAACCACGGCGAACGTCAGCCACATCGGAAATGCGGAACGTGCGATCACCGACGCGGATCGGGAAGTTCTTGATCTCATCGACGGTCTGAAAATTCCCCGAAACCCGTAGCTGCAATCGCTCGCTGGCGGTTTCGAAGAACCCTGCGGTCGACACCGCATTCTGCTCTTCAAGCGCTTGTTGCACAGCGGCCAACGGCAAGCCAAGAGTGGCGAGCTTGACGTTGGACAGCTCGATCCAGATCTTCTCGTCCTGCAACCCGAGCAGGTCGACCTTGCCCACATCCTTGACCCGTTGCAGTTGGATCTGGATGCGGTCGGCGTAATCCTTCAACACCGCGTAATCAAAACCGTCACCGGTCAGGGCATAGATGTTGCCGAAAGTGGTGCCGAATTCATCGTTGAAAAACGGCCCCTGAATACCCGGTGGCAAGGTGTGGCGGATATCGTTGACCTTCTTGCGGACCTGATACCAGAGCTCGGGAATGTCCACCGAATGCATGGCATCGCGCGCAATAAACGTCACCTGGGACTCACCCGGACGGGAGAACGAGACGATGCGCTCGTACTCGCCGGTTTCCATCAGCTTCTTTTCGATGCGCTCGGTGACCTGGCGCGACACTTCCTGAGCCGTGGCACCCGGCCAGTTGGTTCGAATCACCATCGCCTTGAAGGTAAACGGCGGGTCTTCGCTTTGGCCGAGCTTGGTGTAGGAAAGTGCACCGACAACGGCCAGCAGGAGCATCAGGAACAGTACGATCTGGCGATTACGCAACGCCCATTCGGAAAGATTGAAACCCATCGGGAATTACTCCTTGTCCGCCAGATTGACCACGCGGTTGGCGCGATCCACCGGACGCACTTGCTGCCCGTCATGCAGCACATGAACACCAGCGGCCACGACCCAGTCGCTGGCGTTCAAGCCTTCGAGCACCGGCACGGTTTTCTCGCCGAATGCACCGACGCGGACCGGGGCTTTTTTCAAGGTGTTGTTGGCGCCGAGCACCCAAACGTACGTTGCACCGTTTTCCGCTGTGACGGCCGATAAAGGCACCGACAGCGCGATGGTTTCTGCGGTCTGGATGAACACCCGGGCGCTTTGGCCGAGTTCCGCCGGGACTTTGCCGGCGGTGAACGCGATACGGGCGGCAAAGGTGCGGGATTTTGGATCGGCGGCGGGCGACAGTTCGCGGATGCGTCCGGCGAAGCGCTGATCAGGTTGGGTCCAGAGTTCTACCGACACCGGCTGACCGACCTTGAAGCGACCGAAACTCTGTTCCGGCAGGCTGATCAATACTTCACGTTCGCCATCGGTCGCAATGGTGAAGACGGTTTGCCCGGCGGCCACCACTTGCCCGACTTCCACGGCCCGCTTGGCCACCACGCCATCCTGAGGCGCACGCAGCACCGCGTAGCTCGCCTGATTGGTCGAGACGTTGAATTCGGCTTTGATTTGCTTGAGGCGTGCTTCACCGGAGCGGTAAAGGTTTTCGGTGTTGTCGTACTGCGAACGGCTGACCATCTGCCGGTCCATCAGGGTCTTGTAGCGATCCCGCTCGGCGCGTACCAGGTTCAGGTTGGCCTCGGCGGCGGCGACCTGGGCGCGGGTGGCTTCCAGTTGCAGGCGCACGTCCTGTGGATCGAGCTCTGCCAGAGGCTGGTCAGCCTTGACCCGCTGCCCTTCTTCGACCAGTCGTCGGCTGACTTTACCGCCAATGCGAAACGCCAGATCCGGTTCATAACGCGCACGCACTTCACCGGGATAGCTTTCCATCGCCTGCGCCGAAGGCTCTGGCTGCACCACCATGGCGGGGCGAATGGTGACTTGAGGCGCCTCTTCGTGACCACACGCAGTCAATAAAAACGCCAGACTGACTGGCAACGCGAGGGGCAAGGCATAGCGGAACATGGTGAACGACCTTTCGCTAATGGTGCTTGGAATAATTATACTGGCCAGTATGGTATTAATAGCAAACTCACCAGTCCAGTATTAAAGCGAAGAATGTCGAACAAACTTTCAGCACCCAATGGTCCGGGACGTCCCAAGGATCTGGCCAAGCGCCAGGCCATCCTTGATGCGGCGAAAATTCTGTTTTTGAGCAATGGTTACGCCAACACCAGCATGGATGCGGTGGCGACCGAGGCCGGCGTGTCAAAGCTGACCGTCTACAGCCATTTCAACGACAAGGAGACGCTGTTCTCCGCCGCCGTTGTCGCCAAGTGCGAGGAGCAACTGCCACCGCTGTTTTTCGAACTGCCGGACGGCATTGCGGTGGAAACTGTGCTGCTGAACATCGCGCATGGCTTTCATCATCTGATCAACAGCGATGAATCGGTGAACCTGCACCGTCTGATGATCACCCTGGGCAGCCAGGACCCGAAACTCTCGCTGATCTTCTTCGAGGCCGGACCGCAACGCATGCTGGATGGCATGGAGCGGTTGCTGGCCAAGGTCGATCAAAGCGGTGTATTGAGCATCGATCAACCGCGCAATGCGGCTGAGCATTTCTTTTGCCTGCTCAAGGGCACGGGGAATTTTCGCTTGTTGTATGGCTGCGGCGAGCCGGTGACCGGGGATGCGGCCGAGGAGCATGTGCGGGAAGTGGTGGGGTTGTTTATGCGGGCTTATCGGCCAGAGACAGATTGATAGAAATTGAGTGTCTGGTTAGGCGCCTTCGCGGGCAAGCCCGCTCCTACAGGGACGGCGGGGCTTCTGTAGGAGCGAGGCTTGCCCGCGAAGGGGGCGACACGGTCTTTAAGGCTTCAACGCTTTCTTGGGGTAAATATCATACCGGCTGGATTTGCCATCCAGCGCATGACTCGGCTTGGGTCCGGCAATGCACGGCGCCTTGCGCGGGCGCTTGACCACCACCCGATGACTGGCCAATGCCAACGCGGCTTCCAGCAATGCCGGCGCATCCGGGTCATCACCCACCAACGGCCGGAACAGGCGCATTTCCTTCTTCACCAACGCGGTTTTCTCACGATGGGGAAACATCGGGTCGAGGTAGATCACCTGCGGCGGCTCCCCTTCCCAATTGCGCATCACCTCGATTGAGTTGCCCTTGAGTAACTTCATCCGCGCCACGATCGGCGCCACGTCGAAATCTTCCGCGCCGCGCGCCAGGCCATCCTCCAGCAAGGCACCGATCAGCGGCTGACGCTCGATCAGGCTCATCTCGCAGCCCAGGCTCGCCAGCACGAACGCATCCTTGCCCAGCCCCGCCGTGGCATCCAGAACACGCGGACGCACGCCCTGCGCGATGCCAACGGCCTTGGCGATCATCTGCCCCGTGCCACCACCGAACAACCGGCGATGCGCCGCCCCGCCTTCGACGAAGTCCACCCGCACCGGCCCCGGTGCATCCGCCCCGAGCTGTTGCAGCTGCAAACCCTGCTCGCCGACCTGCAAGGCAAATTCGCCGTCATCCACCCGCAACGGCAAGCCCAGGCGCTCGGCCCATTGCTCGGCTTGTGGCTGAAAGTTCGTGCCCAGGGCCTCGACGTGGATGCGGCAAACCGCCGGTTGATCAATCATCGGAAAACACGCTCAAAAAATTAATGATCGGCAAAAACGGCCGATAACAAAACTGATAGGCATTTTGCCAGAGCTGAGCGTCGACCGAGAGAAATGTCAGACTTTCAAACCACAATCACAGGTTTTATCTCGCCCTACGGCAATTACAACCTGCGAAATACCCAAGCGCTGGGCGGTGTCAGTCACCTATGGCAAGATTTTTTTGCCCGGGCACTGGCCGATCAGCCGGGTGATGGGGTACCAGAGTCGCTCAAATTTCCACCGGTCGATCTCAACAGCCCGGTCGAACCGACGGTTGGCAGCGAGCTGCTGGCGCACATCGTTTCCCAGCGCGAATGCAACGTGACCGAAACCGTGGTCCGACCGCCCGAGCCGCTGTTTTTGCCGATTGCCGAGTTCGAAATGGACCTGGCCGACAAACCCGCCCCACCGTTCCCGGCGGAAGAAATCGTCGCTCAGCAAAAACAACAGGACTTCGAAAGCGGCTGGGTCCGCCCCATCGTGCTCACCGCCGGCCAACCTGTGCCGCAAGCCAGCCCGGCGCCGCAGCCACGTCCGCTGCACCTGCCGATCGCCGAATTCGAAATGGACCTGCTGGACAAACCCTTCCCGCCGTTCTCCCACCAAGAGCTGGTGGAACAACAGAAACAACTCGACTTCGATAGCGGCTGGGCTCGCCCGATCGTTCTGCAAAACCTGCGCATCGCTGCGTAAAACTCAGCAAAACCCTGCCATCAGCCTTTGAACAATTGGTTTGCCTGCGCATAAGGCATGGACCGCGAGGTAAACCCGAAGGTGCCCGAGGTCTTGATCTCTTCGGCCGCGCGGAAAAACTCGCCATACGCCGCCAGGGCCAGCGCCGAACCGACGCTGACGCGTTTGACGCCCATTTCGCTCAACTGCTCGACCGTCAATTTCAACCCGCCGGACATCAACACATTGACTTGTTTAGGCGCCACCGCACGGACCACTGCCAACACGTCTTCAGCACTGCGCAGCCCGGGCGCATAGAGCACGTCGGCCCCCGCCTCGGCGAACGCCTGCAAGCGGCGGATAGTGTCGGTGAGATCCGGATTGCCGTGTAGAAAGTTCTCGGCACGCGCGGTCAGCATGAAGGGGAACGGCAAGCTGCGCGCCGCCGCCACCGCCGCTTCAATGCGCGCCACGGCATGTTCGAAGCAGTAGATCGGCGCGGCTTCGCGGCCCGTGGCATCTTCGATAGAGCCGCCGACAGCACCGGCCTCCGCCGCGCGCAAAATGCTTTGGGCGCACTTGGCGGGGTCGTCGGCAAAACCGTTTTCCAGATCCACCGCCACCGGCAGATTAGTCGCCGCGACAATCGCACGGACATTCGCCAGCGTATCGTCCAGGGTCATCGCGCCGTCGGGGCGTGCATTGGAAAAGGCGTAACCGGCGCTGGTGGTCGCCAGCGCCTCGAACCCCAGGCTGGCAAGCATCTTCGCCGAGCCGGCGTCCCACGGGTTGGGAATGACAAAAGCGCCAGCGCGTTCGTGCAGTGCTTTGAACGCCTGGGCTCGAAGGGTTTGCGCGTCCATTGGCAGGCTCCTGAAAAGGGGTACGAATCCGCCTCAGAGCAAGCCAAGTTGCTCCGCTGCGGGTTCTCTGTATAGCTCAGGCAGTGGCGGCAGGCCAGGCAAACGCAGCATCAATTGTGCGTGAAAACGCTGTGCCAGCTTGGCGGCCAGCAGGTTGTCGGCCGTGTGCAAGAAGATGTAGGGCGTGCGGCCCTCTTCGATCCACGCGGCGATTTTCTCGACCCACGGCAGCAGAAACGGATCGTTGGCTTCCAGTTGGGGATGGCCGATGAAACGGACCTGCGGGAACTGGGTGAATGCTGCCGGGCGCGGCGGCACTTTGGGCTTTTTCGATTGGGCGTGGAGCACTGAAGGATTAGTCGACAGGCAACTGAAGAGCGCGCGCGGATCGAGGCAGATACGCTCGACACCGCGATCCAGCAGCAGGCGATTGAGCATTCGCTCGGCATCCCCCTTGTCAAAGAACGCGTCGTGGCGCACCTCGACGGCCAGCGGTCGCTCCAGCGCATCAATGAAAGCGGCCAGTTCGGGCAATCGTTGCGGCGTAAAGCTTTTCGACAATTGCAGCCACAACGGCGAAACCCGCTCACCCAAGGGGCTGAGCAATTGCACAAAGGTTTCGGCGGCAGTCAGTTGCTCGCGCAGGTCACCGCCGTGGCTGATGTCACCGGGGAATTTGGCCGTGAAACGAAAGTGTTCGGGCATAGCCTCAGCCCAACGCTGCACCGTGGTGGCAGCCGGGCTCGCGTAGAAGGTCGTATTGCCTTCTACGGCGTTGAATATTTGGGTATAGAGATTTAAAAATTCGGCGGGTTTCGCGTCGGGCGGATAGAGGTAATCGCGCCAGGCGTTTTCACTCCAGGACGGGCAGCCGAGGTAGTAAGGCAGCCGCATCAGATGTACAGGTCGAGACCCAGCACATCCGTATCCCAATCGACAAAACTGGCCGTGCTCAGGTAACTGGCGAGTGCCGTGGCGACACTTTTGCTCATGGCGCGCTGGTAGATCATGTCTTGCTGACGAGCGGGGAGATTGCTCAGGCGTTGCGCAGAGGCTTTGGCAGCACGGGCAGCCATTTGCTCTTCGGAGGGAATTTCCAGCTCACCGTCGATATCGACATAATCGTCTTCCGCCACAGGGCCTTTGCGAGGCTTGCGCTTGATGGGATAGGACTGAGAGGAAACGCCGTCTATACGCATGAGTACATGTCCGGTTTCAATGATGGCAGTCTAGTGGCGCATTACCCACTTCGCAAACCGCTCGGTGATAACTAGAACACAGAATCGGGAAAAGGTTTAAAGCTGCGGGTATAAATCGACGATTGGCTGCGCTGGGTAGATCGCCCTCGCGGGCAAGCCAGGCTCCCACAGGATTTGTGTGGTTCACAAAATCCGCGGTCGGCTCAAAAACTGTGGGAGCGTGGCTTGCCCGCGATGGCACCAACTCACTGTTAGAAATCAACGAGCCTTAGGCGTCGCCACTTTATCGCGCAGGTAAACCGGTTGCGCCTCATCTGCGACAATCGCCTCACCGCGTTCCCAAGCAAATCGAGCCAGCGTCAGCAGGTCTTCGGCATGCGGCAACATGCCCGCGTCGTGCCCGGTCAGGCTGACGGCTATACGCTCGGCATACCCCCAACCCGTGCCCGCGCCAAACCACTCGCCGCTGGCATCCGCCGGCAATGCCGCCACCTCCGGTGGCAGCACCGCTTCCTTGCCCACCAGGCGCATCTCCCCCGCCGTTTCGCGGTAACAACCCCAATACACCTCATCCATCCGCGCATCGATGGCGGCCGCCACCTGGCTCACACCGTGTTCGCGATACGCGCGTTGCGCCAGTACCGCCAGGTTCGACACCGGCAATACCGGACGATCCAGGGCAAACGCCAAGCCTTGCACCACACCAATGGCGATTCGCACACCGGTAAACGCGCCCGGCCCACGACCGAAGGCGATGGCATCAACCGCTTGCAGGGTGGTCCCGGCATCGGCGAGCAATTGCTGAATCATCGGCAACAGCTTCTGCGCATGCAGGCGCGGGATCACCTCGTAATGGCTCGTGACTTTGCCTTCATGCAGCAAGGCAACGGAGCAAGCTTCAGTCGCGGTGTCCAGGGCCAGCAAGGTGCTCATCGATGTTTCCGTAAGAGAGGTCAGAAAAAGTGCGCCAGTATAAACAACTACGGCCCGCAAGCGGGCCGTAGAAGATGAAGCGTTTTTTTAGCTCAGTGCTTCAAGCACTTTGCCGGTGATCGCTTCAACCGAGCCAACACCTTCGACGTGGCTGTACTTCGGTTTGCCTTGAGCGGCGGACAGCTCCTGGTAAAACTTCACCAGAGGCTCGGTCTGGGCGTGGTAGACCGACAGGCGATGACGCACGGTTTCTTCGGTGTCGTCTTTGCGCTGTACCAGCTCGTCGCCGGTGATGTCGTCTTTACCGGCAATTTTCGGCGGGTTGTAGACGATGTGGTACACGCGGCCGCTGGCCTCGTGAACACGACGACCGGCGATACGCTGGACGATGTCTTCGTCTTTGACGTCGATTTCCAACACGTGGTCCAGCTCGACGCCGGCCTTCACCAGGGCTTCAGCCTGAGGAATGGTGCGCGGAAAACCGTCAAACAGGAAACCGTTGGCGCAATCGGCCTGGCTGATGCGTTCCTTGACCAGGTTGATGATCAGGTCATCGGAGACCAGACCGCCGCTGTCCATGACGCTCTTGGCGATCAGGCCCAGTTCGGTACCGGCCTTGACGGCTGCACGCAACATGTCGCCAGTAGAGATTTGCGGAATGCCGAATTTCTCGGTGATGAACTTAGCCTGAGTACCTTTACCGGCCCCGGGAGCTCCCAGCAGAATGACGCGCATCGATGTGCTCCTCAATTTTTATATGGTTAACGTCAGATTCGCCTCGTGGGGCCAATCTCAAAATAGGGTCGTGGCCGCCCAAACGGCCAAAGGCTGCTCAAGATACACAGCAGATCCTGCCCACACAAGCCGCCGAAAGTCGGAGAAACCGCCCCCTCATGTGACCTTTCGATGGAGTGCCCCAAGTCGCAACCCCATCATTAACTGTCGCCTGACCGACCTTTTTCGGCCCTCGCCAACAGGCACTCGATGCCCGCGCCGTGTGCCTCGCCCCACGGCAAAAACCTTACCCGGTATTTCGCAAACCCGCGGCAATCCCCGCCACAGACACCAGCAACGCCTGTTCTACCGGGCTGCCTTGCGCCACGTCCTGTTGTCGCGAACGGGCCAGCAACTCCGCCTGCAATAGATGAAGCGGGTCGAGGTAGGTGTTGCGCAAGCGGATGAATTCGAGGGTGTCAGGGCTATGTGCCAGTAGCTGCGACTGACCAGTCAACCCAAGGACCACGGCACACGCCTGCGACAATAGGTCGCGTAAATGCACACCCAAAGGAAGCAAATCCGGCTCGACCAGACGCTCATCGTAGGATTGAGCGATGTCAGCGTCCGCTTTGGCCAGGACCATTTCCAGCATGTCGATGCGGGTGCGGAAGAACGGCCATTGCTCGCGCATCTGTCCCAACAGCTCGCCTTCACCGCGTTCCAGCGCCTTGCTCAACGCGGCTTCCCAGCCCAGCCAGGCCGGCAACATCAGGCGCGTCTGGGTCCAGCCGAAGATCCACGGAATCGCGCGCAGGCTTTCGATCCCGCCGGCGCGGCGTTTGGCCGGGCGACTGCCCAGTGGCAAACGCCCCAGTTCCTGTTCCGGCGTCGACTGGCGGAAATACTCGACAAATTGCGGGTTCTCACGCACCACGGCGCGGTACGCCTTGACGCCATCGGCGGCCAATTCGTCCATCAAATGGCGCCAGGCAGGCTCCGGTGGTGGCGGTGGCAGCAGGGTCGCTTCCAGTACTGCGGCCAGGTACAGGTTGAGGTTTTGCTCGGCGATGTCTGGCAGGCCGAATTTGAAACGAATCATTTCCCCTTGTTCGGTGGTGCGGAAACGCCCGGCGACCGAACCCGGTGGCTGCGACAGAATCGCCGCGTGCGCCGGACCGCCGCCACGCCCCACGGTGCCGCCACGACCGTGGAACAACAGCAGTTCCACTTGCTGCTCACGGCAGATGTCGACCAAGCGTTCCTGTGCCCGATACTGCGCCCAGGCCGCCGCTGTCGTGCCGGCATCCTTGGCCGAGTCGGAGTAGCCGATCATCACTTCCTGCGGACCTTGCAAGCGCGAACGATAGCCCGGCAGCAGCAACAGTTTTTCGATCACCGGGCCGGCGTTATCGAGGTCCGCAAGGGTTTCGAACAGCGGCACCACGCGCATCGGCCGCAGCACGCCAGCTTCTTTGAGCAGCAGTTGCACGGCGAGCACGTCGGAGGCGGCACCAGCCATGGAGATCACATACGAACCGAGCGATGCGCCAGGGGCGGCGGCGATTTCCCGGCAGGTTGCGAGTACTTCGGCGGTATCGGCCGACGGCTTGAAATACGCCGGCAGCAACGGCCGACGGTTGTTCTGTTCGCGCATCAGGAACGCGATGCGCTCGTCCTCGCTCCAATCTTCGTAGCGACCGAGGCCCAGGTAATCGGTGATTTCAGTCATGGCCGCGGTGTGCCGCGACGAATCCTGACGCACATCGAGGCGCACCAGAAACAAGCCGAAGGTCACCGCCCGACGCAGGCAATCGAGCAACGGGCCGTCGGCGATCACGCCCATGCCGCATTCATGCAACGAGTGGTAGCACACCTCCAGCGGATCAAGCAGGTCGCGGTTGTTTTGCAGCACACCGGCCGGTGCCGCAGTGGTCGTCGTCAAGGACGCGTGCGCCCAGTTACGCGTCGCCCGCAGGCGTTCGCGCAGCTGTTTAAGCACGGCGCGATACGGTTCAGCGCTGTCCCCGGCCTTGGCTTTTAATGCCTCGCTGGCTTGTTGCATCGACAACTCTGCGGCCAGTTGATCGACATCTCGCACATACAAATCGGCGGCCATCCAGCGCGCCAGCAGCAACACTTCGCGGGTGACGCTAGCCGTTACGTTGGGATTGCCGTCGCGGTCGCCACCCATCCACGAGGCGAACCGAATCGGCGCAGCCTCCAGTGGCAAGCGCAGGCCGGTGGCGTCATACAGGGCTTTATCGGCCTTGCGCAGGTAATTGGGGATGGCCTGCCACAGCGAATGTTCGATCACCGCGAATCCCCACTTGGCTTCGTCTACCGGAGTCGGACGGGTGCGGCGGATTTCTTCGGTGTGCCAGGCTTCGGCGATCAGGCGCTGCAATGTTGCCTGGATCTGCTCGCGTTCGGTCGGGGTCAGGTCGCGGTGGTCTTGTGCGGCCAATTGCGCGGCAATCGCGTCGTACTTCTGGATCAGCGTGCGGCGCGCGACTTCGGTCGGGTGCGCGGTCAGCACCAACTCGATCTCCAGTCGCCCCAATTGCCGGGCCAGGGCGTCGGCGCTGTGTCCTTCGGCGCGCAAGCGAGCGAGCAGTTCCGGCAACACTCGCGCCTCGAATGGTGCGGGTTGCGAGGCTTCGCGGCGGTGAATCAGCTGATATTGCTCGGCGATGTTGGCCAGGTTGAGAAACTGGTTGAACGCCCGCGCCACCGGTAGCAACTCGTCTTCGCTCAATTGGTTGAGGCTGGCGCTCAGTTCGGCGTCCATCGAACCGCGACGGTCAGCCTTGGCGCCTTTGCGGATCTGCTCGATCTTGTCGAGAAAGCCATCCCCGTACTGTTCACGAATGGTGTTGCCCAGCAGCTCACCCAACAGGTGAACGTCTTCGCGCAAGCGTGCATCAATATCGGTCATCAGCAGTTCTCCAGCAAAAATCCGGGCGGCCATAAACATCATGCTTTGTCCCCAAGAGTGCCGCCGTAAAGCCGTTCTTACAAGCAAACGACGAAGGGACTTCAAACCTACCGCGTAGAAGCTAGTCTGAAGAGAAAGCCGCATAACGGCTTTCGCCGGCCACAGCCGGTCACTGACATGGCCTGCCACGAGCAGGAACGCACTGAGGTCACCATGAAAATTCGCGAGCTTGCCCAACATTGGGAAGAAAACGCCAAGGGTCGCCTGACTGAAACGGGCTACACGATTCATCTGGACATGGAAGCCGCCGCACGGCTGGCGGCCATTACTGAAATGTACCCCAAACGCCAACCCGAAGAGCTTCTGGGCGAACTGATCGGCGCTGCCTTGGAAGAGCTCGAAAAAAGCTTTCCCTACGTGAAGGGTTCGACCGTTGTGGCCACTGACGAAGAAGGTGATCCGCTGTACGAAGACGTTGGTCCCACGCCGCGTTTTCTCGCCTTGTCCCGTCGTCATTTGCACGATTTATCGTCGGGTAGCGACAAGCAAAAACACTGATTCTGCCGATATAAAACTGTGTGAGCCCTGTGGTGAGGGGGCTTGTCGGAACGCCGCATCGCCCCGTTTGAGTGCGTAGCACTCATAAGATCGTTGGTGCGTCAGAGATTTCTGGGCTGCTTCGCCGCCCAACGGGGGCAAGCCCCCTCGCCACAGGTTGCTCCCACAGGAGATGTAATAACCTTCAAAAATGGCGTATTTCCAAGCGTTAAAAAGTTTGGGTATACCACCTCGCACCGCCAAAGTCCCCGTCTTAGAGACGTACCTGCTTTTTCTCTGGCGGAATCAATTTGTCTGAACTTTTAAAAAATGCCTCGGGTCGTACCCAGTAACCACGCCTGGTACGGTCGTTTCATTTCGCGCATCAAGTATGTCGGCTACGGCTCCAGACCAGGATGGATATTCAAGTTTTTCAGGAGTTATTCCAATGGAGTTGAAGACCATGAAAACCCGAACTGCCAACACCTCATTCACCCACTTGCGCGGCCTGAAACTGGCGGCTTTGGCAATCGGCAGCAGTTTCATTCTGGCCGGTTGCGCAGGCAACCCGCCGACCGAGCAATACGCCGTCACCCAATCCGCCGTCAACGACGCTGTCAGTGCCGGCGGAACTGAATTTGCAGCCGTGGAGATGAAGTCCGCGCAAGACAAGTTCAAACAAGCCGAAATTGCCATGCACGACAAAAAATATGACGAGGCCCGGATGCTGGCCGAACAGGCCGAGTGGGACGCTCGCATTGCTGAACGCAAGGCTCAGGCGATGAAAGCCGAACAGACGCTCAAGGATTCTCAGAAAGGTGTTCAGGAACTGCGTCAGGAAAGTCAGCGCACCGTGCAGTAAGCGCGCATCCAGCCCCCAGACCTGAAGCTCTTACCGATAGAAAGGACGAACGATTATGCGTACTCAATTGATGATCCCCGCTCTCCTCGCTGCAAGCGTTGCCCTGGCGGCCTGCTCGACTCCGCCTAACGCGAACCTGGAACAGGCGCGTACCAATTACAGCGGCCTGCAAGCCAATCCGCAAGCCAGCAAAGTCGCGGCGCTGGAAACCAAAGACGCCAGTGATTACCTGGACAAAGCCGACAAGGCTTACCTGGACAAGGAAGATCAGGCCACGGTCGACCAACTGGCTTACCTGACCAATCAGCGCGTTGAAGTGGCTAAACAGACCATCGCTCTGCGCACCGCTGAAGCCAATCTGAAAAACGCTTCGGCGCAACGTGCCCAGGCGCGTCTGGACGCGCGAGATGCACAGATCAAGCAGTTGCAAAACAGCCTGAACGCCAAGCAAACCGACCGCGGCACCTTGGTGACGTTTGGTGATGTGTTGTTTGCCACCGACCGGGCTGACCTGAAATCCAGCGGTCTGGTGAACATCAACAAACTGGCGCAGTTCCTCTCAGAAAACCCGGATCGCAAAGCGATCGTCGAGGGTTATACCGACAGCACCGGCACCGAGAGCCACAACCAGTCGTTGTCGGAGCGTCGAGCCGGTTCCGTGCGCGTAGCGCTGGTGAAGATGGGCGTTGATCCAGCGCGCATCGTCGCTCAGGGTTACGGCAAGGAGTACCCGGTCGCGGAGAATTCCAGCGTGTCGGGCCGGGCGATGAACCGTCGGGTTGAGGTGACCATTTCCAATGATAACCAGCCAGTGATCCCGCGTTCGGCGGTGAGTTCGAACTAAACAACACCTGCTGAAACACAAAAGCCCCGCCTGAGTCGATCAGACGGGGCTTTTTCATTGGGCAAAACACACTCCTACAGTAGGTCGATGGTGAATGCAGGACCGGGTTATTGCTCCAGCTTCTGCGAGGTTTCCTGCCCCATGCAGCGCACGGCTTTTTTCTTGTTGTTGATCAACACGCCGGTCAGGCCTTTTTGCTCGGTGTCGAACAGCACCAGCACGCCATCGATGCACTGGGCCACTTGCGCGGCCGGTTCGAGGGAGACTTTGTAGTCTTCGCCCGGCACGGTCTTGAGCATGGTGAAGTCGCTGAGCAGCAACGCATCCTCAGGCTTGGCGAAATGCAGGTAGCCGTAGTACCACAAGGCGCCAACGGTGCCGAGGATGCTGCAGATACCGGTGATGATCAGCGGAATGGCGTTACGTTCTTCACTCATTGCGGGCTCTCTGGTGGTTCATCTTCTGAATTCGGGGGTGCCGGGTAATTGGGGATTTCACCCAAGCGGCGCAGGCCGTTGAAATGCTGCGGGTCGTCGAGATAACGCAGCATGACTTTCTGCCAGACCGGGTCGACGAACGTCTGCACATGACCGCCTCGGGTCAGTTGCAGCACGCGTGGCGGCGGCGCAGCTTGATACAGTCGGATGCCGTTGGAAAGGGGCACGATCGGATCGTCGATGCTGTGGTAGATCAGTTTCGGCACATCTTTGATCTGCGCCATCGAGTTGATTGCGCTGTCACCGTCCGGCACCAGCCAGGATAACGGCACCTGGAACGGCCAAGTCAGCCATGAGGTGCTCAAGACATATTGGCCGACACTGCGATAGCTGGCGGGCGCGCTGTCAAGGACCAACGCCTTGAGTTGTGTCTGGCGTTCGGGGTGTTGAGCCAGATAGTGCACGGCCATCGAGCCACCGAGGCTTTGGCCGAGCAGGATCAGCGGCTTGCCTTTGACCTCGGGTGCCTGATCGAGCCATTTGAACGCGGCGTCAATGTCCTGATAAATCGCCGGCAGGCTTGGTTTCCCTTCGGATAAGCCGTAGCCGCGATAGTCGATCAGCAACACTTGATAGCCGTGCTTGGGCAACCAATAGCTCCCACCCAGGTGCATCGGCAAATTGCCGCCGTTGCCGTGCAAGTGCAGCACCGTGCCTTTGACTTCGACACCGTTCTTGGCTGGCAACCACCAGGCGTTGAGTTTGAGGCCGTCAGCGGTGACAAGGGTGACGTCGCGGTATTCGAGATGAGCTTTTTCCGGGGTGAACAGCTGGCCGGGCTCGGGGTAGAACAGCAGGGAGCTGCAACCGCTCAAGGTCAGAAGCAGGCACAAAATGCCGAGGAATCTCATCCGTTGAAACCTCGCGCAAACAGGGGTTAGAACACTGTGCCTGTAGGAGCCGAGCTTGCTCGCGATGGCGTCGTGTCAGTCGATATCAATAGTGAATGTTAAGCCGCCATCGCGAGCAAGCTTGATCCTACAGGGCCCTTGTTGTTCACAGGATGTTTGAGTAGTCCGCTTCGATCCGGTCCAGGCTCAGGTGATTGAGGAAGTTGGAGAAGCACATCCACGCCGACAGCGCGTTCAGGTCGCGGAACTGATCCGGCAGATACTTGGGCGGCACCACCAACCCTTCATCAACCAACTGGCGTAGCGTGCGCATGTCTTCCAGCGTGGTCTTGCCGCAAAACAGCAGCGGAATCTGCTCAAGCTTGCCTTTACGCACGGCCAACTGAATGTAGTTGTAAACCATGATAAAGCCCTTGAGGTAGGACAAGTCTTTGGTAAATGGCAGGCCGTTTGGCACTGAACCGCGGAACACCCGACTGGCGTTGCCGTAGCTTTCCGCCATCTCGAAGCCCTGCTCGCGGAAGAATTCGAAGATCTGCAGGAAGTCCGCGCCCTCCTCCACCATGTGAATGGCGCGAGTGCGGTTGGTCAGTTTGCGCAAGCGACTCGGGTAGGAAGCGAACGTGATGATTTCCATCAGGATCGCCAGGCCTTCCTGAGTCACCGTCGACGACGGCGGACCTTTGGACAGGAAGGTGCAAATCGGCTGGTTCAAGCCGTTGAGCGTGGTGCCGACATGCACCAGCCCTTCGTGCACTTCCAGGGCACGCACGTCGCGATCGTTGAACATCGCATCGGCGCGGATCTTGATGTAGTCGGCACCGGCTGCCGCATCGGCGACGATCCCGTCGGACTCAAATACCCGAATGGTCTCTTCGGCCTCGCCAAACACCTTGTTCAATCGGGTTTGCAACAGGTGCACGGCTTCCTTGGCCGTGAGGATTTTTGGCTCATCCTTGAGATCGCCACGGCCGTCGATGTTGTTCAAGTAATCGGAAAGCATCAACCCCAGATCAGCCAGGGTCGGGTCGCCGGCGTGGAACGCGTCGGAGGCTGCGCCGTACAGTTCCTGGGAAATCAGGCCGAAATCCTCAGTGCCGCGCGCTTCAAGCATGCGCACCACCATCCGGTATTCCTTGCACATGCGGCGCATGATCTGGCCAACCGGGTTGAACTGGCCGAGCTGACGGGTAATGTCGCGTTCGATGTTCTGGAATTCCAGTTTCACTTTGCTGGAATCGAACGACAGTGGCCGATTGAGGTAGTAATCGCGGTCAATGGCCGGCATTTCCTTGCCCTTGGCCTTGAGGAACCCTTGGCGGATGCTGTCGTCCCACTTGACCGCATCGAGGACGCGAATCGGCGTCTGCGCCAGCACAATGCGATCGGACAAAATGCGTATCGTCTGCTGGTATTCGTCCACCCGTAACTCCTGTAGAAAAACCGTTATGTGCTGGGTTTATTTGCTTTTGGCCAAGCGCTGATAACGCACGGCTTCGACGAAGACATCGGAATTGGCCGGATCGTCGAGGTAGCTGAAGACCTGATCCATCGCATTGTTGACCAATACGCCGTCGCCGTCGTCGGTCTGGAAGCCTTCGCCGCTCAAGACGTTTTGTCCGCGGGCCTGGTTGATCTGCTCGATATCGAGGTTGTAGACCACCAGTTCATGCTTATCCGTGATCTCGAAACCGGCAATGGTGAAATGGCCACCGAATCTGGCGGGTATCTTCGCCGACAGATACCAGCGGCTGCCATGACGCGAGACGGTGAAAGGATACGCTTCACGTTCGCCGGGTTTGGCCTTGAAGTAGCTGACGGCCTGATAGCGATTGTCGCCGATGCGCCTCAGTTCCAGGTTCATCGGCTCGCCCCACGCGTTGGTGCTGGTCCATTTGCCGAGCAAACCTTTGGGCGCGGGCTCGCTTGCGGGCAGAGGTTCCTTGAAGGTCACCAGGCAGCCACTGAGTAGCAGGAACGACAAGGCGATCACCACGACGCGCCAGGCTTTCATTCAACACTCCCTATGAACACAACGCAGTCCTCAAGCGGCCACCGGCCGCCTGTAGGAGTGAGCCTGCTCGCGATAGCGGTGTGTCAGCCAACATCGATGTTGAATGTTAAACCGCAATCGCGAGCAGGCTCACTCCTACAGGGGTTTTGGTGCCCACTGGGATTACACCGAGGCCAATACCAAGTGCATGTAACGATTGAGGATATCGAGCATTTCTACTTCACCCACAGGCTCGGCGTCGTTGAGCAGGCCCTGATATTCCATCCGTCCGATAATCGCCGTCAACACTTTGGCATCCTCTTGTGGTTCACGCGAACCCAATACCTCGAAAAGCTGGAGCGTACCCTGGAGAAGGATTTGCTGATGCGCGCGCACCAACTCCGCCAGACGCGGGTTCAACAAAGCCTCTTGGCGGAACGCCTGTTCCGCCATCAAGTGCTCGCGACGGCTGATCAGTTGGCGGTGAACATAGTCCGTCATCAACCGTGCAATATCGTCCGCCAGTTTCGAACGCGCCTGCGGGCTGCCGTCGCCACTGACCACCATCTCGCGCAGCAGGCCTTCGTTGTTCACCCACAGCTTGGCCATGAACGCCGCGCTGCGCTCCACGTACTGAGCGAAGGTATCGGTGAGCAAGTCATCGATGTCCTTGAAATAGTAGGTGGTCGCTGACAGTGGCACACCGGCTTCAGCGGCCACCGCGCGGTGACGCACGGCCCGCACACCATCGCGCACGACAATGCGCATCGCCGCATCGAGAATGACCTGCCGACGCTGCTCGCTGCCCTGTCGGCTGGCCTTGCGGCCCTGGTACTGAACACTTTCAGCGACCGCAGTGGCGATACCCGCTGCACCTTCTTGAGCCATTGCATGATTCACGACAGGTCTTTCCTTTCAGATGAAAGCAACAAATTGATACGTTTGTACCAGACAGGCAATAAAAAGCCGCCTGAAAAGGCGGCTTTTTAATTGAAACACTTACGCTTGCGGCCGCATGTGCGGGAACAGGATCACGTCGCGGATCGACGGAGAGTTGGTCAGCAGCATCACCAGACGGTCGATGCCGATGCCTTCACCCGCCGTTGGCGGCATGCCGTACTCCAGCGCGCGAACGAAGTCGGCGTCGTAGTGCATGGCTTCGTCGTCGCCCGCGTCCTTGTCCGCTACCTGAGCCATGAAACGCTCGGCCTGGTCTTCCGCGTCGTTCAACTCGGAGTAGGCGTTGGCGATTTCACGGCCGCCGATGAACAGTTCGAAACGGTCGGTGACGTTCGGGTTGTCATCGTTGCGACGGGCCAGTGGCGACACTTCGAACGGGTACTCGGTGATGAAGTGCGGCTGCTCCAGCTTGTGCTCGACCAGTTCTTCAAAAATCATCACTTGCAGCTTGCCCAGACCTTCGAAGCCCAGCACCTTGGCGCCGGCTTTCTTGGCGATGGCGCGAGCCTTGTCGACGTCTTGCAGGTCGGCAGCGGTCAGCTCAGGGTTGTACTTGAGGATCGAGTCGAACACCGACAGACGCACGAACGGTTCACCGAAGTGGAACACTTTGTCGCCGTAAGGCACGTCGGTGCTGCCCAGAACCAGCTGCGCCAGTTCACGGAACAGTTCTTCGGTCAGGTCCATGTTGTCTTCGTAGTCGGCGTACGCCTGGTAGAACTCCAACATGGTGAATTCAGGGTTGTGACGAGTCGAAACGCCCTCGTTACGGAAGTTGCGGTTGATCTCGAAGACTTTCTCGAAACCGCCAACAACGAGGCGCTTGAGGTACAACTCAGGCGCAATTCGCAGGAACATGCCCATGTCCAGCGCGTTGTGGTGAGTCTCGAACGGCTTGGCCGCTGCGCCGCCCGGGATGGTTTGCAGCATCGGCGTTTCGACTTCCAGGAAGTCACGTTGCATCAGGAAGCTGCGGATGTGCGCGATGACTTGCGAACGCACGCGAAAGGTCTGGCGCACGTCTTCGTTGACGATCAGGTCAACGTAACGCTGACGGTAGCGCTGCTCGGTGTCAGTCAGGCCATGGTGCTTGTCCGGCAGCGGACGCAGCGACTTGGTCAGCAGGCGCACGCTGGTCATTTCGACGTACAGATCGCCCTTGCCGGAACGGGCCAGGGTGCCTTCGGCGGCAATGATGTCACCCATGTCCCAGGTTTTCACCGCGGCCAGGGTGTCTTCGGACAGAGTTTTACGGTTGACGTAGACCTGGATGCGACCGGTCATGTCCTGGATCACCATGAACGAACCACGGTTGAGCATGATGCGACCGGCAACCTTGACCGGGATTGCAGCCTCTGCCAGCTCTTCCTTGGTCTTGTCCGCGTACTGTTTCTGCAAGTCATTGCAGTAGTTGTCGCGGCGGAAGTCATTCGGGAAGGCATTGCCCTTGGCGCGCTCGGCAGCAAGCTTTTCCTTGCGCAGGGCGATCAGGGAGTTTTCTTCCTGTTGCAGGGCTTGCGGGTCGAGTTCTAAGTCGCTCATGTCTTTAAATATTCCATCACGGGTTCGTTGCCCCCAGGCCTGCGGCCTGGGGATCGCCGGCAAGCCGGCTCCTACAGGGATCGTGGGGTGTCTCAGTCGATCCCGTATTGCATGTCTTACAGGCCTTGTTTCAGGCTGGCCACCAGGTATTCGTCGATGTCGCCGTCGAGCACCTTGTCGCAGTCGCTGCGTTCGATGTTAGTGCGCAAATCCTTGATTCGCGACGCATCGAGTACATACGAGCGGATCTGGTGACCCCAGCCGATGTCGGACTTGGTGTCTTCCAGGGCCTGGGAAGCGGCGTTGCGTTTCTGCACTTCCTGCTCGTACAAGCGCGCCCGCAACATTTTCATCGCGGTGTCTTTGTTGGCGTGCTGGGAGCGTTCGTTCTGGCAGCTGACCACGGTGTTGGACGGTACGTGGGTGATACGTACGGCCGAGTCGGTGGTGTTTACGTGCTGACCACCGGCCCCCGAGGAGCGGTAGGTGTCGATACGCAGGTCCGACGGGTTGATATCGATTTCGATGTTGTCATCGATTTCCGGCGACACGAACACGGCCGAGAATGAGGTGTGACGACGGTTGCCGGAGTCGAACGGGCTCTTGCGTACCAGACGGTGCACGCCGATTTCGGTACGCAACCAGCCAAAGGCGTATTCGCCCTTGATGTGCACGGTAGCGCCCTTGATCCCGGCGACTTCACCGGCCGACAGTTCCATGATGGTTGCGTCGAAACCGCGTTTGTCAGCCCAGCGCAGGTACATGCGCAGCAGGATGTTGGCCCAGTCCTGAGCCTCGGTGCCACCGGAGCCGGCCTGGATGTCCAGGTAGGCGTTGTTGGCATCCATTTCACCGCTGAACATACGACGGAATTCGAGTTTTTCCAGCGACTCGCGCAGGCGCTCGACTTCGGCAGCGACGTCATCGACGGCAGCCTGGTCTTCTTCTTCAGCGGACATCAGCAGCAGGTCTTTGGCGTCGGCCAGGCCGGAATGCATTTCGTCGAGGGTTTCGACGATCTGCGCCAGCAAGGAGCGCTCGCGGCCCAGTTCCTGAGCGTATGTAGGGTTGTTCCAGACAGACGGATCTTCAAGCTCGCGATTGACTTCAGTCAGACGCTCATGCTTTTGATCGTAGTCAAAGATACCCCCGAATAGTTTCGGAGCGCTCGGACAGGTCCTTGATACTGTTAAGGATCGGGTTGATTTCCATGGCGGGCAGCACTCGTTGGCGAACTTTTGAAAGCCGGCGAGTATAACGTAATCAGGCTGTCACGGCAGCCCGCCTGGCGGACTGAATGCCGTCCAATTCCGTTTTGACAGCATCAAAGAGAGGAAAACTTCTCAAAGAAAAATCCTACCAAGTAAAAACACTATTCCCACACTAGAAGCAGAATTGCCCTGCATCAATTCCAAATTCACTCATTCACAGTCCCGCCCTTCTAAATCAGCACAAGGGATGTGTGATGTTCAGCCCTGCCAACCAAGCCTCTTTCCTCCTGGACATCGAGGGTTTCACCCACGACCTGCAAGTTCTTGAGTTCACTGGAAAGGAAGCCATCAGCCAACCCTTTCGCTTCGATCTGAAACTGGTCAGCGAGCGTCCCGACCTGGACCTGGAAAGCCTTCTGCATCGCCCGGCATTCCTCGGCTTTGATCGCCACGGCGCCGGAGTTCACGGTCAGGTTTATAGCGTCGGCCAAGGCGACTCAGGCAAACGCCTGACACACTATCAGCTCAGCCTGATGCCCAGCCTTGCCTACCTGGGTCACCGTTTCGATCAGAAAATATTCCAGAAACTGAGCGTGCCGAAGATCATCGCTGAAGTACTGGAAGCCCAAGGAATCCTCGGCGATTCCTACCGCTTTGCCCTCGGCACGGACTACCGTCCACGGGACTATTGCGTCCAGTACGGCGAGAGTTGCCTGCATTTTCTGCAACGACTTTGCGAAGAAGAAGGCCTGCACTACCACTTTGAGCACAGCCGCGAGGGGCATATGCTGGTGTTCGGGGATGATCAAACAGTGTTCCCCAGACTTCACCATCCCACCGCTTACCTGCAAGACAGCGGACTGGTCGCCGATGCCCCGGTGATCAAGGCCTTCTGCGTCGCAATGGAAACCCGCAGCTCTGGCGTGACTCGTCGAGATTACGACTTCGAGAAGCCTTTGCTGCAATTGGAGAGCGCCGCGAAAGATCCTTCGCAGCTGCGTCTCGAAGACTACGGATTTCCGGGCCAATTCACCGATCGCGAACACGGCAAACATCGTGCGAGACGCGCACTTGAACGGCACCGCAGCGATTATCGACAAGCCGCTGGACGCAGCGACCAGCCAATGCTGCTCAGTGGTCATTTCCTTCCCCTGACCGACCACCCGCGCCAGGAATGGAATGACTTGTGGTTGCTGACCGAAGTCATCCACATCGGCAAACAACCGCAAGTGCTCCAGGAGTCGACCATCACGCCCTCAAGCGGCGAGTTTTCTCAGGGCTACCGCAACACCTTTCTCGCCACACCATGGGAGGTGCCCTTCAGACCTGCGCTCGACCATCCAAAAACCACGATCAACGGCTACCAGCATGCCGTGGTCTGCGGCCCGCCAGGCGAAGAAATCCATTGCGACGAGTACGGCCGCGTACGTATTCAGTTTCCCTGGGACCGCGACGGCGATCACAACGATCACTCCAGTTGCTGGGTGCGAGTCGCCAGCGGCTGGGCCCATGATCGTTACGGCAGCGTGCTGATACCCCGTGTCGGCATGGAAGTGATCGTCGGCTTCTATCAAGGCGACCCGGACAAACCGTTGATCGTCGCCTGCCTGCCAAACGGCGCCAACCCGACCCCACTCGACCTGCCCGCCGACAAAACCCGCAGCGTGTTCAAAACCCAGAGCAGCCCCGGCGGCGGAGGCTTCAACGAACTGCGCATCGAAGATCGCAAGGGGGCCGAGGAAATTTCCATCCGCGCCCAGCGCGATTACGTACAACACGTGCTGAACGACGAGCGGGTGCAAGTCGACAGCCAGCGCAGCATCGTAGTCGGGGGCAATGCCCGTCATGAACTGCACGCAGAAGAACAGCACATCACCCACGGCAACCGACTGACGGAAATCAGGCAAGACGACCACCTGACGGTGCATGGCGACCGTCATGTTCGCGCCACCAGCCATCGGTTGAGCGCTCAACAGCAGATCCACCTCAGTGCCGGCCAAAACATTGTCATCGATGGCGGCGCCAGCGCCACGATCCAGGCCGGCGGTGCGTGGATCACGATCAATTCAGCAGGGGTTTTCAGCAGTGTGCCCATTCAGGCAGGCGGTGCACCGATGCCGCTCATGGCGGCGGCCCCGGTGGCGCTCGACACGAGCGAACCGCCACTCCCCGAAACGGTTTCAACCGCACTACTCAAACAACTACTCGGCGACGAAGCCTTGATTGAACTCTGCCAGATGCCCAGCGGTGGAACGCCGATGGACTGCCCGCTAAGCGACTGCCAATGCCGTAAAGCCTTGGGCTATGGAGCTCGACCATGAATACCTGGATTCTGTTGGAGCGCCCGGCCGCTCAGCTCAAAACCCTTTACAGCATGTCGACACATCCCGACACCCAGAGGCTGTTCGCCGGCACTTCACTCAACAGTTTCGCCGAGCACAGCCCCCTGCTGGTCAGGCTGAACAACCAGCCAACGCTCAATCAGGCGATCGAGCAAACCCCGGCTGAATGGCCCGGCCTGATGATCGAAAGCGCCTGTGACACGCCCTCTGTACTCGCTCATTTACGCCAGATTCTAATCGTCAAGTTCGACCAGCAACGCAAAGGCGTGCTGCGTTACAGCAACCCGACCGTCGCCAGCTATTTTTTTGGCGCCTGTTCGGCGCAAGACCTTAGCCTGTGGTTGGGCCCGATCAATGCTCTGCGCTGGTTCGGCGCGACGTGGGCCACCCAAGCGACAGGTGAAACCGGCTGGCAGCAACTGAACAACCTCCACGCGTCGGATTGGCGCATTGAGCGGACACACCGGGCGATGGTTCTGAGCGCAGCCCAGGAACACGCCTTGACGCGCCAGCGCAATGAACAGTTTCTCTATGACTGGTGGCAGCAACATCCACAGCACTCATTTGTGCAGGCCAATGAGTTGTTGGAACAAGCGCTGACCCAGGGCATCGACGACAGTGACGCCATCAGCGCATTCCTGAGCACCCACTGCACGCAGGCTCAGTCATGACCCGCCTCGGGAAGTTGACCGGTGGTCCCTGCTGCGAGCCCGACAAGCTGATTGTTCAAGTCATTGGCACTGCTCATTCGAAAAACCAGCGCCTGGTGATCGTTGATCAGTCCGGCCTCGAACCACTCCAGGCCCTGACCGATGAGGCGGTGTGCGAAACCGAGCGTTTGACCAGCGTCCACAGCGAGTTGTTTGTGTGGGATTGGTCGGCACAACTCAAGCATCAGCTGTGGCTGGAAATTGCCACCACCCGAGGGCCGCCGATTCGCCTGCCGTTGCTGGACGACGTGCGGGTCACCCCGCGTCAACTGGAAGCCCAGTGGAATCAGATCGTGCCGGTCCTGCCGTTCGCCGCACTGCCCGGTACTCGCAGCCGCGACGACCTGGGCACGCCGGTATTGTGCCGCAGCGGTTATGTCTATGTGTTTTACCGTGATCGCCTCTGGCGAGAGCTGGAAGTACAACAGGACGAGGAGCTCACAACTTACCGCGACGTCGACCTGCAGACGTATCGCCAGAATGACGGATTCAGCGGCGATTACCGACAAGCGAGCGGTGTCGACCTCAGCGACATCTGGCTCCCCGCCACCTGGAATAATCAAGCTGCCGACGCCGTGCAACTGTGTTTCAGCGAAATCCAGCTCAGCGCTGCACGCCTCAAACGCCTCGAGGAAGACCCGGCGTTGCGCGCCCAACGGTGTCAGAGCCCCACGCTGCAATGCGAGAGTCACGCATTCAAGCGGATTTTCGACGAGAAGCCCGATGGGCAGGCGATGCTGGAGGCCTTCAGCGGCATCAACGCGTGGGACGCGCAAGCGTCCGATACCGCAACGAAAGCCACCGTCACCTGGCGCAACCTCGCCGAGCGGGCCTTTCCGGTCAGTCTGATCGCCCCACAACGAGCACGCCAAAGCGGTTTCGAATACCTGCTGGACCATCCGGGGCGTTACGTGTGCGACCTCTCGGGGCAATTCGCGGCGCAGCGTATAACCGAAGCCAAGGACTGCCTTGATCAGTGGGAGCAAGGTGCCACACCCGCGTTACCTGAAACGCTAGAAACCAGCGCCTGGGCCGACTGCCTCGCCACGCTGCTGGATCAACTGCGTGAAATAACCCCGCCCACCGATGAAGCGGATCTCTGGCAACCCCAGCCCACCGTCGTCGATGTGCTGGAAGCGGCTCGGCAACGGCGCTTGTGCGGCGTGCTGCTGGAAGACCCACGCTACCGCGTGCGGCATCTGGTGTCGCAGATCCAGCAGCAACAGCAACTGCTGACGCTGTATGCCGAACGCGCCAGCCTGCACCCCCACCACGCCAGCGCCGTGATGGTCCAGCAATTGATTGTGCCGGCGACGATCGGCGGTCAAAAAAACCCGCTGCATGCCTGTTTCGACAAAGTGAAAGAGGCTGGCCGTCGCGACATCAACCGCTTCACCGCCACCGCCGAACGCGCCCTGCTCTGGCAACAATTGAGCATGGCGCAGGCGCTGCTTGCCGACTGCCTGCAACAACCGGTGACGCAGCAAACCCTGGCCGATCATTTGAGCCTGGACGGGTTTGACTACCTCGCCGCACTGTTTGCCGTCAGCCAGACCTTAGCGGCCCTCGCCACCGTGCCCGCGCAACTCGATCCGCTGTCCAGTAATGGCGATGCCACCAACGCCGTGACCGGTTTGAGCCTCTACAGCCCCCAGGCCAGCGTCGGCCAGGCATTGCTCAACGACATCGCCCACGACCCGGCGCACCCGCTGCACGAAATGCTCTGGCCCGCCGTCGATAACGCCGCACTGGACGTGCCTTATCTGCCGCCCAGCGAGAAAACGGTTAACAACGGGGATGGTCGGTTGCGCGCCGATCATCTCGCCGTGTTCGAAAGCGATCCGGGACCTTATTACCCGCAGGTCGAACACCTTGACGGTCATTTGCTCGAAGGCCTGCTGGCTAGCGGTAGCCTGAGCAGCACACTCACCGGCCAATCGAAAGCGGCGGTCGGGACGTTGGTCAGCATTTACGAAAATCTGGCGGGGGCCGTCGAAACCGCCAGCAGCGCGGTGAACAGACCGTCCGGACCACAGACCACCCACGCCCACACCAGCACCTATCTGCATGGGCTTGGCGTGGGGCTGCTGCGCAGCTTGATGCCCGACACTTTTGGCGAGGCGTATTTCATCAATCGGCGTGACGCTGATCCGCAGCGTGTCTACCTCTTCGGCCTGTCCGATGTGCCGTCCGGCGAGCAGCGGCCACGGCGGGTGATCGGGGAATATTTGAGTGCTCATGGCGAGCCGCTGCTGAAGGCGGGGAATATGGATGCGTTCGAGACGCCCTCCCGCCTTCGTGGTAGTGATCACAAACTGCTGGCGATGCCGGCGGAGCATCCGACGGTGCGCAATCTTAGTGTGCTGAATCAGCGGATTAATGGGGTGCATAAAGAGGATGTGGAAGCTCGGGGGGCAGACAGCGCGAAAGTGAAAAGCGCGTTGCAGCAGGGCGTGGATGAGCATGCGGCGTTGGGGAACAGCCGGGTTTATCGGGTGCTGAACTCGTTGCCGTTTGCGGCGGGGGTTTTGATGTTGGAGGTTTGGAATGTGCGGATGGAGTGGCAGGGGCGGGAGCAGGTAACACGGGAGAAAGGTTCATTTCGTGTAAGTGCTGGCTTTGCTGGTGCAGCTTTCGATTTGGCCATTGCGCTGGAAATGCTTACGGTGAAACTCGCCGGCACCCAATCTGTTTTAGCGGCTGGTCGCAAGGTGCTGTTCACTATTTCAGAGGAGTCAGCGAGAAAAATCTTTCGTTCTTTCGCCAAACGTTTGGTTAGAAAATTTACCGTGCGACTGGTTGCGCAAATAACCAGTGGTTTGGTTCTAACAGCCATTAGCTTGTACGACGCTTGGTACGCGTGGAAATGGGGCGATGACGCCGGCTGGGCGTATCTGATAATGGCCGCGGGTGGCGCTATCAGCGCGCTCAGCAATCTGGTCATTCCTACCGTCACCTTTCTGGGTCTGGGTCCCGGTGGCTGGGCAGCGCTGATATTGATCGTGATCGGTGCCGGACTGGCCTGGTGGCTCACCGATAAGCCCATTGAGGAATGGCTGGTGAATGGCCCGTTCGGCACGCAAGTTCATTCCGACAATGCGCACCTGCTGGAGCCGCAACGCGGTTTCTACTACCTGATCAGTTTGTTTGCCGACATTCGCATCAACATCGACAGCAACCCTGAATTCGTCCCCAATGCCAAACATGACATTCACGCCAAGACGCCTTTTCAGGTGGTTTCGTCCAACACCTGCATTCGTATAGAAAGCAACTTGCCGGGATTGGTCACCCACTTGGGCGCGATCAATATTAATGCTCACTGCCGACTCAATACGTTCGAGCTCAGAGGGGGACGCATCAAAAGTGAAACCGTGCCGTTCAAGAAACTGATCAAGAGCCAACTCGTCTCGCCCAAAGCACAACGGCTGCTACCGCAAGGTCTGGAACTGTTTTTTGAAACCCCGCCGAGCTACGTCTTCGATTCGGTCACAGGTTCATTGGGCATTGCACAACAATGGCAAGTGAGAGCGCAGTGTGTACTGGAGGAACACAATCAACGCTGGCACTTTCCTACGCCACCACCCAAGGACGGCACGCCATTCGACGCAACCCACAACAAACCCGACTTCGGCAGTGAAGGTGCACTTTACTGGGCAGACGACGTGTCAAATAAATCACGGAGAAGCAACTAATGATCAATGAATCGTGGTACGCCGAAACTGCCTATGGGGCGAGCGAGGTACCTCAGCAAGAACGTTCGACTGAACGTCCGTGGATCATGCGCTTTGCCAAGGCCAGACTGCCTTGGGGTAATACGGAAGAGGTAGCACCAGTAAGTTTTGTAGAGGATTACTCTCCGAGAGAACTTAGAAGCCAAGAACAACTCAAGAGCGAAGGCGAAGAGAAAATTGCAACCGAGACCTACCCTCCGAGTCCGTTTGAAGACATTGACTTTCACATCAGGGATGACCACGAACGCTTTAGATATGCCCTACTCCCCGGAAGCTCTCACTTCTGGCTGTACATGAGGCTTTTGGGGAAATGGTTCTTTTACTTTATTTTAATATTTAGCATTCCAAGTCACTTCGTGATGACTTCAGCAACAACAGAACCATTCTGGGAACTAACAAAACGTTCAATATTCGAGTACTACTCGTGGCTTTTCGGCGTACCACTCCTATCCTGGGCAATCGGCTCATTAGTCATCAAACACTTCCCCAACCTCTGGATAAAACCCTCCCGCGGCCCCATCTGGGAACTTAACCGTCGCACCGGCCTGGTCACCGTCTTCGACTACAAAAACAACGGTGAATATAAAAAGAACGGCACCATCGGTGAACTCACTGCGCCGTTCTACGAGTTCGACGCCTACATCGCCACTTCCCCGGACAGCCAGGGCATGCCGATGAACGTGCTCTACCTCGCCCACCGCTACCGCAACATCATGATCAACTTCGGCGCCCTCCTTTGCCCCGGCCCCGAGACGCAACCCGCGTGCGCCTTGTGGGATTTCATCCAGAACTACATGGACGTCAGCCGCCCCTTGCCCGACTTGCCGCAATACGAGGAATACCGCCACCTCGACCCGACCACCGCCGAATACGACCGCCTCACCGGTCGCAACCCGCGTTTCTGGATCGACATGGACGATGCGACGTTCAAACAGGTGGTCAAGGAGATGCATCAACGCGTCGCCAGCATCGATACATTTCAGCGGCCTAACTTGATGGCCAGATATGTGACGTATGTCGACTGAACGACAAAAAATGTGCGGCGTGCTGCTGGAAGACCCTCGCTACCGCTTGCGGCATCTGCTTTCACAGATCCAACTGCAGCAGCAATTGCTGACGTTGTATGCCGAGCGCGCCAGCCTTCACCCGCACCACGCCAGCGCCGTACTGGTCCAGCAATTGATCGTGCCGGCGACCCTCGGCGGCCAGAAAAACCCATTGCACGCCTGCTTTGACAAGGTGAAAGAGGCTGGCCGTCGCGACATCAACCGCTTCACCGCCACCGTTGAGCGCGCCCTGCTCTGGCAACAACTGAACATGGCGCAGGCGCTGCTTGCCGACTGCCTGCAACAACCGGTGACGCAGCAAACCCTGGCCGATCATTTGAGCCTGGACGGGTTTGACTACCTCGCCGCACTGTTTGCCGTCAGCCAGACCTTCGCGAGCCTCGCCACTGTGCCCGCGCAACTCGATCCGCTGTCCAGTAATGGCGATGCCACCAACGCCGTGACCGGTTTGAGCCTCTACAGCCCCCAGGCCAGCGTCGGCCAGGCATTGCTCAACGACATCGCCCACGACCCGGCGCACCCGCTGCACGAAATGCTCTGGCCCGCCGTCGATAACGCCGCACTGGACGTGCCTTATCTGCCGCCCAGCGAGAAAACGGTTAACAACGGGGATGGTCGGTTGCGCGCCGATCATCTCGCCGTGTTCGAAAGCGATCCGGGACCTTATTACCCGCAGGTCGAACACCTTGACGGTCATTTGCTCGAAGGCCTGCTGGCTAGCGGTAGCCTGAGCAGCACACTCACCGGCCAATCGAAAGCGGCGGTCGGGACGTTGGTCAGCATTTACGAAAATCTGGCGGGGGCCGTCGAAACCGCCAGCAGCGCGGTGAACAGACCGTCCGGACCACAGACCACCCACGCCCACACCAGCACCTATCTGCATGGGCTTGGCGTGGGGCTGCTGCGCAGCTTGATGCCCGACACTTTTGGCGAGGCGTATTTCATCAATCGGCGTGACGCTGATCCGCAGCGTGTCTACCTCTTCGGCCTGTCCGATGTGCCGTCCGGCGATCTGCAGCCACGGCGGGTCGTGGGTGAGTATTTAAGTGCTCAGGGTCAGCCGCTGAAGGCGGGGAATACCGACGCGTTCGAGACGCCGAGCGTCCCTCGCACAGGAAATTACAAACTGCTGGTGATGCCGTTGGACCATCCGACGGTGCGCAACCTCAGTGTGCTGAATCAGCGGATTAATGCAGTTCATAAAGAGGATGTGGAAGCGCGGGGAACTGACAAAACCAACATGAAAAGTGCATTGCAGCAGGGTGTGGATGAGCATGCGGGGCTGGCGAATAGCCGGGTTTATCGCGTGTTGGGCTCGCTTCCGTTTGCAGCGGGGGTTTTGATGTTGGAGGTTTGGAATGTGCGGATGGAAGCTCATGCATACGATCAAGTAATAAGAGAGAAGGGATTCGGCAGAGCCATTGGCGGAGTTGGTGGTGCAATGATTGACTTTGTAATCGCGCTGGAATTACTCACAGTAAAACTCGCCGCTAACAAATCAGTTTTAATGGCTGGTCGCAAAGTTCTTTTTACTATTCCAGAGGAGTCAGCGAGAAAAGTCTTCCGTTCTTTCGCCAAGCGTTTGGTTAGAAAATTTACCGGTCGAATCCTTGCGCAAATAAGTTCTGGACTAGTTCTTACGGCCATTTGCTTGACAGACGCTTGGCACGCGTGGAAATGGGGCGATGACGCCGGTTGGGCGTATTTAATGATGGCCGTGGGTGGCGCTATCAGCGCGCTCAGCAATCTGGTCGTTACTACCGTCATCTTTCTGGGACTGGGTCCGGGTGGCTGGGCAGCACTGATATTGATCGTAATCGGAGCCGGACTGGCGTGGTGGCTAACCGACAAGCCCGTTGAAGAGTGGCTAGTCAATGGCCCGTTCGGCACTCAAATTCATTCAGGCAATGCGCACCTGCTGGATCCGCAGCGTAGCTTCTACTACCTGATCAGTTTGTTTGCCGACATTCGCATCAACATCGGCAGCAACCCTGAATTCGTTCCCAATGCCAAACATGACATTCACGCCAATACGCCTTTTCAGGTGATTTCGGCCAATACCTGCATTCGCATAGAAAGCAACTTGCCGGGGTTGGTTACCCACTTGGGCGCGATCAATATTAATGCTCACTGCCGACTCAATACGTTCGAAGTCAAAGGAGGGCGTATAAAAAGTGAAACCGTGCCTTTCAAAAAACTGATCAACAGTCAACTCGTTTCGCCCAAAGCACAACGGCTGCTACCGCAGGGTCTGGAACTATTTTTCGAAACCCCGCCGAGCTACGCCTTCGATTCGGTCACAGGTTCATCTGGCATTACACAACAATGGCAAGTGAGAGCGCAGTGTGTACTGGAACAAAAAAATCAACGCTGGCACTTTCCTGTGCCACCGCCCAAGGATGGCTCGCCATTTGATGCAAACCGCAACAAACCCAACTTCGGCAGTGAGGGTGAACTCTACTGGGCAGACGAAGTGACAAATAAATCACGGAACAGCAACTAATGAGCAATGAATCGTGGTACGCCGAGACTGCCTATTGGAATAGCGAAGTACCTCAGCAAGAACGTTCAACTGAACGTCCGTGGATTATGCGTTTCGCCAAGGTCAGACTGCCTTGGGGTAATACTGAAGACGTAACACCCGTAAATTTTGTTGAGGATTACTCTCCGAGAGTTCTTAGAAGCCAAGAACAATTCAAGAGCGAACGCGAAAAGCAAATAGCCACGAGCACCTATGCCCCGAGCCCATACGAACTTATTGATTTTCACATAAGGGATGACCACGAACGTTTCAGATACGCCCTTCTACCCGCAAGTTCCCACTTCTGGATTCACCTATACTCGATAGGTAGATTTTTATTTTGGTTCTTTTTAATAATACTACTTATGACTTTTATATTAGTACTAACTATCACCAATGAAAAATGGCAGGATACAGCATCTGATTTTTTAAAGTTTTCCTCCATAGCGCTCGGCACACCACTACTCAGTTGGATAGCAGGGAAATTGGTAATAGACAAACTCCCCAACCTCTGGATCAAACCCTCCCGAGGCCCGATCTGGGAACTCAACCGCCGCACCGGCCTAGTCACCGTCTTCGACTACAAAAACAACGGTGAATATAAAAAGAACGGCACCATCGGTGAACTCACTGCGCCGTTCTACGAGTTCGACGCCTACATCGCCACTTCCCCGGACAGCCAGGGCATGCCGATGAACGTGCTCTACCTCGCCCACCGCTACCGCAACATCATGATCAACTTCGGCGCCCTCCTTTGCCCCGGCCCCGAGACGCAACCCGCGTGCGCCTTGTGGGATTTCATCCAGAACTACATGGACGTCAGCCGCCCCTTGCCCGACTTGCCGCAATACGAGGAATACCGCCACCTCGACCCGACCACCGCCGAATACGACCGCCTCACCGGTCGCAACCCGCGTTTATGGATCGACATGGACGATGCAACGTTCAAGCAGGAGGTCAAGGAAATGCATCAACGCGTCGACACCATCGACACGTTTGAACGGCCTAACTTGATGGCCAGATATGTGACGTATGTCGACTGAGCGTCAACACATGTGCGGCGTATTACTTGAAGACCCCCACTACCGCTTGCGGCATCTGCTTTCACAGATCCAACTGCAGCAGCAATTGCTGACGTTGTATGCCGAGCGCGCCAGCCTTCACCCGCACCACGCCAGCGCCGTACTGGTCCAGCAATTGATCGTGCCGGCGACCCTCGGCGGCCAGAAAAACCCATTGCACGCCTGCTTCGACAAGGTGAAAGAGGCTGGCCGTCGCGACATCAACCGCTTCACCGCCACCGCCGAACGCGCCCTGCTCTGGCAACAACTGAACAGGGCGCAGACGCTGCTCGCCGAGTGCCTGCAACAACCGGTGACGCAGCAAACCCTGGCCGATCATTTGAGCCTGGACGGGTTTGACTACCTCGCCGCACTGTTTGCCGTCAGCCAGACCTTCGCGAGCCTCGCCACTGTGCCCGCGCAACTCGATCCGCTGTCCAGTAATGGCGATGCCACCAACGCCGTGACCGGTTTGAGCCTCTACAGCCCCCAGGCCAGCGTCGGCCAGGCATTGCTCAACGACATCGCCCACGACCCGGCGCACCCGCTGCACGAAATGCTCTGGCCCGCCGTCGATAACGCCGCACTGGACGTGCCTTATCTGCCGCCCAGCGAGAAAACGGTTAACGACGGTGATGGACGGTTGCGCGCCGAACACCTCGCCGTATTCGAAAGCGATCCGGGGCCTTATTACCCGCAAGTCGAACATCTTGACGGTCATTTGCTCGAAGGCCTGCTGGCCAGCGGCAGCCTGAGTAGCACCCTCACCGGCCAATCGAAAGCAGCGGTCGGGACGTTGGTCAGCATTTACGAAAATCTAGCGGGGGCTGTTGAAACCGCCAGCAGCGCAGTGAACAAACTGTCCGGTGCACAAGCCACCCCTGCCCCTACCAGCGCCTATCTGCATGGCCTCGGCGTAGGACTGTTGCGCAAGACCTTTGGCGAGGTGCATTTCATCAATCGTCGGGATGCTGATCCGCAGCGTTATCACCTCTTTGGTTTGACCGATGTGCCGTCCGGGGATCAGCGGCCACGGCGGGTTATGGGGGAGTATCTGGATGCAGAAGGTCGGGTGTTGAAAGTGGGAAATGCCGCTGATGCATTTGAGATACCGAGCGCTCCTCTTACGGGTAATTACAAACTGCTGGTGATGCCGGTGGAACATTCGACGGCGCGCAATCTTAGTGCGCTGAATCGACGGATTAATGCGGTGCATAAAGCGGATGTTGAAGCGCGGGCGGGTGACAAAACGAATGTGAAAGGAACGCTGCAAAAGGGTGTAGATGAACTTTCGGAGTTGGGGAAAAGCCGGGTTTATCGGGTGTTGAACTCGTTGCCGTTTGCGGCGGGGGTTTTGATGTTAGAGGTTTGGAATGTAAGGACGGAGTTGCAGGGGCAATCACAAGTTTTACGAGAGAAGGGATCACTTCGCGTCAGCATTGGCGCATTCGGAGCTGGGTTGGATCTAGCTATCGCTTTGGAAATGCTGACGGTAAAACTTGCCAGTACCAAATCGGTTTTAGCGACGGGTCGCAAAGTCATTTTTACTATTTCAGATGAGGCGGCAAAAATAATTTTTCGTCGTTTCGAAAAAAGCATTGTCAGGACATTAACCGTGCGCCTCATAGCGCAAGTAACAATTGGCGTAGTTTTTGCCGCAGTTAATTTTTACGACACCTGGTATGCCCTACTGTGGGGCGATGATGCAATGTGGGGCTATCTGATGATGGCGGCAGGCGGCGTAGTTAGCGCTTTCAGTGTACTGATTGTCGGCGGCGTCACTTTCCTCGGTCTTGGTCCGGCAGGTTGGGTAGCGCTGATCTTGATCATAATCGGCGCCGGAATTGCCTGGTGGCTAAGCGACAAGCCTATCGAGGAGTGGCTGGTCAATGGCCCTTTCGGTACGCAAGTTCATTCGAACAATGTGCATTTACTGGATCCACAGAGTGCTTTTTATTACCTGATCAGTTTGTTTGCCGATATTCGCATCAGCGTGAGTACCAACCCCGAATTCGTCCCTAATGCCAAAATTGACACTCATGCAAAAACACCATTTCAAGTGATCTCATCCAACACCTGTATTCGTATTGAGAGTAACTTGCCAGGCTTAATTTCAAACTTAGGCGCGCTCAATATCAATGCTCACTGCCGACTCAGTAAATACGAAGTTAAAGGTGGGCGCATAAAAAGTGAAATAGTACCTTTCAAAAAACTGATCAATAGCGAAATCGTCCAACCCAAAGCACAAAGAATGCTACCGCAGGGGTTGGAACTTTTCTTCTCAACCCCTCCAAGCTATGCCTTTGATTTAGCGGCACGCTCATCTGGCATCGAGCAAAGGTGGCAAGTGAGAGCGCAGTGCGTACTGGAACAAAAAAATCAACGCTGGCATTTTCCTGCGCCACCACCCAAGGACGGTACGCCCTTTGATGAAACCCATAAAAAACCGAACTTCGAAAGCGTAGATAAAATTTATTGGGCTGACGAATTTACAAACAAACCCGGGAATACTAACTAATGACTAAGGAGTCGTATTACGCCAAAACTGCGTACGGGGCTAATGAGGTACCTCAGCAAGAGCGATCATCTGAACGGTCGTGGATAATGCGTTTTGCTAAAGTCAGGTTACCTTGGGGCAACGCAGATGAAGTATGCCCGGTAAGTTTCGTGGAGGATTACTCGCCAAGAGACATTAGATTTCAAGAAAAAGCCAAAAGACAACGCGAGGAACAAATAGCCATCAACAACTATTACCCAACCCCATACGAACTTATTGATTTCCACATAAGGGATGACCACGAGCGATTCAGATACGCGCTTCTTCCTGCGAGCTCTCACTTTTGGCTATATATGAAAGCCTTAGGAAAATGGGTTTTTTACATTTGTTTTATATTCAGTATCCCCGGACACATCTCATTAATTTCGTTGGTAAATGAATCTTGGTGGGAGTTCACTAAAAATATATTTATTGAATACTACTCCTGGCTTCTCGGCGTCCCGCTCTTATGCTGGGCAGTCGGTTCAATAGTCATAAAACACTTCCCCAACCTCTGGATAAAACCCTCCCGAGGCCCGATCTGGGAACTCAACCGCCGCACCGGCCTGGTCACCGTCTTCGACTACAAAAACAACGGTGAATATAAAAAGAACGGCACCATCGGTGAACTATCCGCCCCCTTCTACGAGTTCGACGCCTACATCGCCACTTCCCCGGACAGTCAGGGCATGCCGATGAACGTGCTCTACCTCGCCCACCGCTACCGCAACATCATGATCAACTTCGGCGCCCTGCTCTGCCCCGGCCCCGAGACGCAACCCGCGTGCGCCCTGTGGGATTTCATCCAGAACTACATGGACGTCAGCCGCCCACTGCCGGACCTGCCCCAATACGAGGAATACCGCCACCTCGACCCGACCACCGCCGAATACGACCGCCTCACCGGCCGCAACCCGCGTTTATGGATCGACATGGACGATGCAACGTTCAAGCAGGAGGTCAAGGAAATGCATCAACGCGTCGACACCATCGACACGTTTGAACGGCCTAACTTGATGGCCAGATATGTGACGTATGTCGACTGAGCGTCAACACATGTGCGGCGTATTACTTGAAGACCCCCACTACCGCTTGCGGCATCTGCTTTCACAGATCCAACTGCAGCAGCAATTGCTGACGTTGTATGCCGAGCGCGCCAGCCTTTACGAACATCACGCCAGCGCCGTACGGGTCCAGCAACCGGTCGTGCCGGCGAACAGTTTGTTTGCCGACATTCGCATCAACATCGGCAGCAACCCTGAATTCGTTCCCAATGCCAAACATGACATTCACGCCAATACGCCTTTTCAGGTGATTTCGGCCAATACCTGCATTCGCATAGAAAGCAACTTGCCGGGGTTGGTTACCCACTTGGGCGCGATCAATATTAATGCTCACTGCCGACTCAATACGTTCGAAGTCAAAGGCGGGCGTATAAAAAGTGAAACCGTGCCTTTCAAAAAACTGACCAACAGTCAACTCGTTTCGCCCAAAGCACAACGGCTGCTACCGCAGGGTCTGGAACTGTTTTTCGAAACCCCGCCGAGCTACGCCTTCGATTCGGTCACAGGTTCATCTGGCATTACACAACAATGGCAAGTGAGAGCGCAGTGTGTACTGGAACAAAAAAATCAACGCTGGCACTTTCCTGTGCCACCGCCCAATGACGGTACGCCATTTGATATAACTCATAACAAACCAAACTTCGGTAGTGAGGGTGAGCTTTACTGGGCAGACGAAGTGACAAATAAATCGCGGAATAGTAACTAATGACTGATGAATCGTGGTACGCCCAGACTGCCTATGGGTCGAAGGAAATACCTCAGCAAGAGCGTTCATCTGAACGATCGTGGATCATGCGTTTTGCTAAGGCCAGATTGCCGTGGGGTAACGCAGATGATGTATGCCCGGTAAGTTTTGTGGAAGATTACTCGCCAAACGACCTTCGACATCAAGAAAAAATCCAGCGAGACCGCGATGAGCAAATAGCCACAGGAACCTATTCACAAAGTCCATTCGATCATATTGATTTTCATATGACGGATGACCATGAGCGCTTTAGATATGCCCTTCATCCCGTCAGTTCCCACTTCTGGATTTATATGCTAGGGGTAGGACGCACTTTGTTTCTAATTTTTTTGACCCTCTCATTTTTCATATTGACTGCCGAACTTATAGATACAAAAAAACCATTGACCAATATCATAGACGACTACAGCGCAACTCTTTTTATTTTGCTGGGACTTCCTTCAGTGTGCTGGGGGGTCGGCACAGTAGTAATTAAGTTCCTCCCAAGCCTCTGGATAAAAGCCTCCCGAGGCCCGATCTGGGAACTCAACCGCCGCACCGGCCTGGTCACCGTCTTCGACTACAAAAACAACGGTGAATATAAAAAGAACGGCACCATCGGTGAACTCACCGCGCCGTTCTACGAGTTCGATGCCTACATCGCCACTTCCCCGGACAGTCAGGGCATGCCGATGAACGTGCTCTACCTCGCCCACCGCTACCGCAACATCATGATCAACTTCGGCGCCCTCCTTTGCCCCGGCCCCGAGACGCCACCCGCGTGCGCCTTGTGGGATTTCATCCAGAACTACATGGACGTCAGCCGCCCCTTACCCGACTTGCCGCAATACGAGGAATACCGCCACCTCGACCCGACCACCGCCGAATACGACCGCCTCACCGGTCGCAACCCGCGTTTCTGGATCGACATGGACGATGCGACGTTCAAACAGGTGGTCAAGGAGATGCATCAACGCGTCGCCAGCATCGATACATTTCAGCGGCCTAACTTGATGGCCAGGTATGTGACCTATGTCGATTGATCAGCCATCACCCGAGAACGGGGCACAGATGCTCACTGATATCCCGGATATACCAGCAACCGCTAACGACTACGCAATCATCCGAGTCCGCCACAAGAAGTCGGGAGCCCTGGCTTGGCGGGTATCGTTGTACCGGGATGGCGCCATGAAGGTGCACAAGGAATTTACGTTCATCAGCCATGAAGGCGAGGGTCCAGCACGTGTCGCTGCCGAACGGTTTCGCAATGAGCAGATGCTCCGCTTCCCACCACCACTGAGCTGCACTATCCGTCAAAAGCTGCGTGTCAATAACACCAGTGGCCTGGCGGGTGTTTCACGACAGACGAACGGCAAAAACACTTACTGGATCGCGCAAACGACGACCCGTGAAGGCAAGAAACTCTCACGATCTTTCAACGTGGAAAAGTTCGGTGAGGAGCGGGCGAAAGAAAAGGCTATCGAGGCGAGGAAGGAGCAACTGGCGACCATCGAACATCGGACATTTCGTCATCATGGCGGCGAGAAGCTCTACGGTGAATTGCTGCTGGAGGTCTCAACCGCTTAAGAGAATGCAGGGGGGCTGCCTCGCAGCCCAGCGGGAGCAAGCTCCCTAGCCACAGGGGTATTTGCCAGACTCGGTATCTGTGTTCACAAAATCCAGTCGCCAGTCACTCGATCCCGACTTGGTTACGCCCATTGTTTTTCGCCAGGTACAGCCCCTTGTCCGCCGCCGAGATCAATTGCCGGCAATTGCTGCCCGGTTGCGGGATCACGGTGGACAGGCCAATGCTGATGGTCAGGCTTGAGCCTTCGGTCGGTGCAATATGCGCAATGTTTAACGCGGCCACGGTTTGGCGGAGTTTCTCCGCCACCAGACGTGCCCCGCCCGGCGTGGTATTGGGCAGCACCAACGCAAACTCTTCGCCACCGTAACGGGCCGGCAGGTCGGACGGGCGAGAGCCGGCGTCGCGGATCGCTTCAGCCACCTTGCGCAAGGCTTCATCGCCCTCCAGATGACCGAAGCTGTCGTTGAAGGACTTGAAGTAATCGACATCGATCATCAGCAACGACAGTTGGCTCTGGTCACGTTGCGAACGTCGCCACTCCAGTTCCAGGTACTCATCGAAATGCCGGCGGTTCGACAACCCGGTCAAGCCATCAGAGTTCATCAGCCGTTGCAGCACCAGATTGGTGTCGAGCAATTGCTGCTGGCTGACCCGCAACGCACGGTACGCCGCATCGCGCTGCAACAGCATCGTGTAGGAGCGCGAGTGATAGCGGATCCGCGCCACCAGCTCGATGTTGTCCGGCAGCTTCACCAGATAGTCATTGGCGCCGGCTGCAAACGCCGCGCTCTTGATCAGCGGGTCTTCCTTGGTCGACAGGACAATGATCGGAATGTCCTTGGTCGCCGGATGATTGCGGTACTCGCGCACCAGGCTCAGGCCGTCCAGGCCGGGCATCACCAGATCCTGAAGGATCACCGTCGGCTTGATACGGATCGCCTGGGCGATGGCCTGGTGCGGGTCGGAGCAGAAGTGGAAGTCGATATTGTCTTCGTTCGACAACCCGCGACGCACCGCTTCGCCGATCATCGCCTGATCGTCCACCAACAACACCATGGCGGCGTTTTCGTTGGTTTTGAAATCATCGAGCTGTAAATCATTCATGTGCGATCACCTGAAGTACTACTTGGGCCAGGATTACTGCTAATGGTGGTCACTTCGCAAAAATCTCCAGCAATCGTGGCGCTATCTTGTCCAGTGGACGAATTTCCTTGGCTGCGTCGATGGCCGCGGCCGCTTTGGGCATTCCGTATACCGCACTGCTGTTCTGGTCCTGAGCAATGGTCAGGTAGCCTTGTTGGCGCATGAGTTTAAGCCCCTGCGCGCCATCACGTCCCATGCCCGTCAACAAGACCCCTACGGCATCACCATTCCAGTAATTGGCCACACTCTCGAAAAACACATCGATCGAGGGTCGGTAGATTTCGTTGATCGGTTCGGCGGTGTAGGCCAGCGTACCGTTTTTCAACAAACGAATATGATGGTTGGTGCCCGCCAGCAACACCGTTCCGGCCTGAGGTGTCTCACCCTCCACGGCCAGGCGCACGTTCAAGCCGCTGACCCTGCCAAGCCATTCGGCCATGCCGGCGGCGAACACCTGATCCACATGCTGCACCAGCACGATGGCCGCCGAATAATCTCGCGGCAAGCCCGTGAGCAGAACTTCCAGCGCTGCCGGCCCGCCAGCGGATGAACCGATGGCGATCAGGCGTTGGCGCGAGGCGGCGCTGCGCAGCGGGCTGCGCACCGATCGCTCCTGATTACCCCGCTCGCCAATCAGCCAGCCAATGTTCATGATCTTGCGCAACAGCGGCGCGGCCGCTTCCTGGGCATTACCGGCACCCAGCGCCGGGGTATCGACCACATCGAGGGCGCCATGGCCCATGGCCTCAAACACCCGATGCACATTTTGCTGGCGATCCACGGTGACGATCACAATGGCACACGGCGTTTCGGCCATGATTCGTCGTGTCGCTTCAACCCCGTCCATCACCGGCATGATCAAATCCATCAGGATCAGATCCGGCGTCTGTTCGGCACACTGTTGCACCGCTTCCTTGCCATTGCCGGCGACCCAGATGACCTGGTGCGCCGGTTCAAACGCCAGGGCGCGGCGTAAAGCCTCCACTGCCATGGGCATGTCGTTGACGATGGCGATTTTCATGCCCGTGCTCCTCCGATGAGCTCAACCACTGCATCCAGCAGGGCATCATCATGAAAACTGGCTTTGGCCAGATAATAGTCAGCCCCGGCGTCCAGTCCACGACGACGGTCCTCTTCACGATCCTTGTACGACACCACCATCACCGGCAGTGATTGCAGGCGAATGTCACGGCGCAACAACGACACCAGTTCGATGCCATCCATGCGCGGCATATCAATGTCGGTGATCAGCAGATCGAAATCTTCCGAACGCAGGGCGTTCCAGCCATCCATTCCGTCGACCGCCACCGCCACATCGTAGCCGCGATTGAGCAGCAGCTTGCGTTGCAACTCGCGAACCGTCAGTGAGTCGTCAACCACCAGAATTCGTTTGCGCGCCGCTTCGGCCACCTGATTGCTGTGGCGGGCAATGCGCTCCAGGCGTCCAGTGTTGAGCAGTTTATCCACAGAACGCAGCATGTCCTCGACGTCGACGATCAGCACCACCGAGCCATCGTCGAGCAAGGCCCCGGCGGAGATGTCCTGGACCTTGCCCAGTCGTTCGTCCAGCGGCAATACGACTAACGTCCGCTCGCCGATAAAACGCTCTACCGCCACGCCGTAGATCGCATCGCGCTCACGGATGACCACGACTTTAAGGGTTTGCAGACTGCTCTGGCTGACCGGGCGCTGTAACAGCTGACTGGCCGCCACCAGCCCGACATGCCGACCTTCGTGCCAGAAATGCTGACGCCCTTCGACTTGCACAATGTCTGCCGGCTCCAGGTCGCACATGCGTTCGATGTGGGCCAGCGGAAACGCATAAGCCTCGTCACCGACTTCCACCACCAGGCTACGGACCACCGACAACGTCAGCGGCACTTCGAGGTGGAAACGACTGCCCTCGCCCGCCGTCTGCTCCAGCACCACCGCACCGCGCAATTCGCGGACCATGTGCTGAACCGCATCCAGCCCCACGCCGCGCCCGGACACTTCGGTGACCTTGTCGCGCAGGCTGAAACCCGGCAGGAACAAAAACGTCAGCAGCTCTTCTTCGCTCAGTTGAGCGGCGGTTTGCGCTGGGGACAGCTGGCGCTCGACGATGCTGCGGCGAACCTTTTCCAGATCGACGCCTTGGCCGTCGTCGCTCAACTCCAACACCAGCAGACCTGCCTGGTGGGAGGCACGCAGACGAATCAGCCCTTGCGCCGGTTTGCCGGCCAGCAGCCGTTGCTCAGGGGATTCGATGCCGTGATCCACGGCGTTGCGCAATAAATGAGTCAGCGGCGCTTCGAGTTTTTCCAGGACGTCGCGGTCGACCTGGGTTTTCTCGCCCTCGATTTCCAGCCGAACCTGCTTGCCCAGGTCCCGGCCCAGATCGCGGACCATGCGCACCTGCCCGGTCAGCACATCGGCAAACGGCCGCATGCGACAAGCCAGCGCGGTGTCGTACAACACCTGCGCCCGTTGACTGGCCTGCCAGGCGAACTCATCCAGCTCGGCGTTTTTTTCGATCAGCAGTTGCTGGGATTCCGCCAGCAACCGTCGCGCATCTTCGAGCGCTTCCTGGGCTTCCAGACTCAGGGCGTGATCCTTGAGATGCACGTTGAGGTTTTCCAGCGCCCGCAGACCGTTGTTTTGCATGCGCTTGAGGCGTTGCATGGTCGCCAGGTGCGGCTTGAGACGCTGGGTTTCGACGAGGGATTTGCTCGACAGGTCGAGCAGGCTGTTCAAACGCTCGGCCGTCACGCGCAGCACGCGCTCACCGTTTTCGGTGGTGCGTTTAGCCTGGCGTAGAGGCTCGACCGGCGCAGCGATAGGCTGCTCAACGACCGGGACTGGCAGCTCGACGCGGGGCTGTTCTAGCTGACGCTCGGGCATGACGGGCATGCTGATCGGCGCGGCGGGTGCCAGCGGATCGAGCAACTGCGCCATCAACGCCACATAGCTGTCGATATCCGCCGGCGTCAGGCTGTTGTTGGGCGTGGCGATGCGCATCAACAGGTCGGTGCCTTGCAACAACGCATCAATGTGCTCGGGCCGCAGGTACAAGCGCCCTTCTTGTGCACTGACCAGACAGTCTTCCATCACGTGCGAAACGCTGACCCCGGCGTCGACACCGACGATCCGCGCCGCTCCCTTGAGCGAGTGCGCCGCGCGCATGCAGGATTCGAGTTGATCGGCCTGGGTCGGGTCGCGCTCCAGTGCCAACAGGCCTGCGCTTAGCACTTGGGTCTGGGCCTCGGCTTCGAGGCTGAACAGCTCCAGTAACGAGGCGTCGCGCATTTGCTCGGGGGTCATGTGAGGCTCCGGGTCACGGCGGACAGCAGCTGTTCTTCATCCAGCCAACGCAAGCTGCGACCTTTGAAAGGCAACACACCTCGGGTGTATTTGCCGCTGGCCTGAGTGCCGGATTGTGAGGCGGCATCGAGAATCCGCTCGTCGATGGCATGAATCCCGTCGACCTCGTCCACCGGCACCACCACCGGCCCACCGTGGGCGGCGATGATCAGCATGCGCGGCATGACCCGCGCGCTGGAAGTAACGTTATTGGTCGCGTCGAGCCCTAGCAGCTCCACCAGCGACAGGCACGCGACCAGCGCACCGCGCACATTCGCCACGCCGAGCAAGGCTCGGGAGCGCTGATGCGGCAAGGAATGAATGGCTTGCAGCGGCGCCACTTCAACCAGGCTGCGAGTGGCCAGCCCCAGCCACTCTTCGCCGAGCCGGAACATCAGCAGCGAGCGGGTTTTTACCTCGGTTTCGACCGTCGCCGAGTGTTGTACGCGGTCGTCCTGTTGCAACGCGTAGCGGTCGAGCAAGCGCGTGGCGGCGGCCGAGTACACCGAGCAGTTGCGGCAGTGAATGTGCTCGGTCAGCAGTGGGCAGGACTTGTCGCCGTGGACACCGATGCGGTTCCAGCAATCGTCGATGGCCTGGGCATCTTCGTGGGTGACGCTAAAGCTGTCGGAGGCGTTCATCGTTTACGCTCACTGTCAGCGCGCTCGCTGCGGGCGGCGCGGTCCTGCAATCGTCTGGCACCCGCTGCATCACCCTGGGATTGCAGCAAGGCTGCGAGGTGCATCAACGCGTCGGGATGTTGCGGCTCAAGGTACAACGCCTTGCGATAAAAACCTTGGGCTTCGAAGGCGTTTGCGCTGACATCGCTGAGCAATCCCAGCCAGTAAAACACCTGCGCGACCGGTTCGTGGCTGCGCAAATACTGTTCGCACGCGGCGCGGGCTTCAACACTTTTGCCTTCGTTGGCCAGCACGGCGATGTTCGCCAGCAACGCGGTGGCGTCCGAGGCTTTCGCCGTGTCGGGGGGCGGCGTAACGGTGGCGAACGGGCGAATGCGCACGGGTGGCGGTGGCGCACTGCGCGCCGGTTGGCGCACCGGCAGCGGTGCCGGCACAAACACTGGAAACGGTTCCGGCTCCGGCACACTCTGACGGCTGAACGCAAACGACTGCGCAATGCCAATAGAGCGCATCCCCAAACGCCCCAGTAAACTGCCCTCGGCCGGACCGATAAACAGCACACCGTCGACATGGGTCAGGCGCTTGAGCACCTCGAACACCTGCCGCTGGGTCGGCTGATCGAAATAGATCAGCAGGTTGCGACAGAACACAAAATCATACGGCGGCTCGCCTGCCAGCAACCCCGGATCCAGCAAGTTGCCAACTTGCAAACGCACCTGTTCAAGCACGCGATCGCTGAGGCGATAGACGTCATCTTCGGCGCGGAAATGCCGCTCACGATAGGCGATGTCCTGACCGCGAAACGAGTTTTTGCCGTACAGCGCACGCCGGGCTTTTTCCACCGACAGCGGGCTGACGTCCATGCCTTCCACCTTGAATTGATGCGGTTTGAGCCCGGCATCGAGCAAGGCCATAGCGATGGAATACGGTTCTTCACCGGTTGAACACGGCAAGCTGAGAATCCGCAGCGCGCGCATGTTGTTGATCTCGACCAGTCGCTTGGTGGCCAGCTTCGCCAGCGTCGCGAACGATTCCGGGTATCGGAAAAACCAGGTTTCAGGCACGATCACCGCTTCGATCAGCGCCTGTTGTTCGTCCTGCGAACGTTGCAGCGTGTGCCAATACTCGTCGGCCGTCAGCGCATTGGACGCGAGGCTGCGCTGGTGCACCGCACGCTCGATGATCGCAGGTCCCACCGACGTCACGTCGAGGCCGATGCGCTCTTTGAGGAAATCGAAAAACCGTTGATCGCTGCTCATGACGGCTCCTCAAGCAGCGCCGGATCGAGTGGCGGCGACGGGAACAACAGCGCACGAACGTGCTCCTCGAGCAAATCGGCAACCCGCACCCATTGCAGCAGCCCCTGCGCGTCTTCGCGCACCCGCCCCAGGTAGGGCGCCTGACGGTTGTCGAGGCCGTACGGCTGAAACTCCGCCGGGTCGCAGCGCAACGTGTCAGTCGCCTGCTCCAGAATCAGCCCAAGCCATTGCGTCGGAATCGTTTCATCCGGGCAGTAATTGACCAGCACCAGCCGCGTGCTGGTGCGGGCCTGGGCCGGTTGGCCGAAGGTCAGCGCACTAAGATCGATCACCGGCACCACCGCACCCCGATAAGCAAATACCCCGGCCACCCAGTGCGGCGCTTTGGCAATCGGCTTTAACGGCAGACGCGGCAGCACTTCCGCCACCTCGATGGCCTGCAAGGCAAAGCGTTCGCTGCCGATGCGAAACACCAGAAACAACGATTGTTTGACCGGCACCACGGCGCCGCGTTTGGCCGCAAGTTCGCTCATCAGACTTTGAATCGCGAAACGCCGCTGCGCAGTCCGACGGCCACCTGGCTCAGCTCGTCAATGGCGAAGCTGGCCTGGCGCAAAGACTCGACGGTCTGGCTGCTGGCATCGCCCAATTGCACCAGCGCGTGGTTGATCTGTTCGGCACCGGTGGCTTGCGCCTGCATGCCTTCGTTGACCATCAAGACGCGCGGCGCCAGCGCCTGAACCTGGTGGATGATCTGTGACAACTGCTCACCGACCTGCTGCACTTCGGACATGCCACGGCGCACTTCTTCGGAGAATTTGTCCATGCCCATGACCCCGGCGGATACCGCCGATTGAATCTCACGCACCATTTGCTCGATGTCGTAAGTGGCCACGGCGGTCTGATCCGCCAGACGCCGCACTTCAGTGGCGACCACGGCAAAACCGCGCCCGTATTCACCGGCCTTCTCGGCCTCGATGGCGGCGTTCAACGACAGCAGGTTGGTCTGGTCGGCGACTTTGACGATGGTCACCACCACCTGATTGATGTTGCCGGCCTTCTCGTTGAGGATCGCCAGCTTGGCATTGACCAGATCAGCCGCGCCCATCACCGAATGCATGGTTTCTTCCATGCGCGCCAGGCCTTGCTGCCCGGAACCGGCCAGCACCGAGGCCTGATCGGCGGCGGTGGAGACTTCGGTCATGGTGCGCACCAGATCACGGGACGTCGCGGCAATTTCGCGGGACGTCGCGCCGATTTCGGTGGTGGTGGCGGCGGTTTCGGTGGCGGTGGCTTGTTGTTGCTTGGACGTGGCGGCGATCTCGGTGACAGACGTGGTGACCTGCACCGACGAGCGCTGGGCCTGAGAGACCAGGGATGTCAGCTCGGTCATCATGTCGTTGAAGCCGGTTTCCACGGCGCCAAATTCATCCTTGCGCTCCAGGTTCAAGCGACCGCTGAGGTCGCCGGTACGCATGATGTCGAGGATTCTCACGATACGGTTCATCGGCGCCATGATGGCGCGCATCAACAATAGGCCGCAAAGCGCGGAAGCCAGTACGGCGATCAGCAAGGAAATGCCCATGACTACTTTGGCGGTGACGACGGCGTCATCGATGGCTGCTACGTCCTGGTCTGCCACCGCTTTGTTGTGGCGCAAAATGTCAGAGAGTTTCATCCGACCCGCCGTCCAGGTCGGGGTCAGCTCTTCATTGAACATCTTGATCGCTTCGGCGCCCTGGTTGCGTTTGTACAACTCGATCACGGCTGACAGAATCCGGCTGTAATCCTCATGAGATTTTTCGAAGGCGGCGTACTCGACTTTATCTTGATCGGTTGTGACCGTCTCGCGATAGAGCTCCATTTGCTCTTGCAGACGCGTGGCGTAGCCCTTGAACTCCGAGACATCCTCAGCGCTGAGGCCCTGCCCTTGCTCCAGACCAAGCATGCCCAGCATCCGTAGATAACCGTCGGACCAGGCACCGCGAACCATCGAACTGTAATACAGCCCGGGAAGCGCATCTTCGCGAACACTGGCTTCGCTTGACTCGATCTTCAACAGCCGCGAATACGAGACGACGACCATCAACAACATGATGGCGATGATTACAGCAAAACTCGCCAAGATGCGTTGGCGCAACGTCCAATTCTTCACAGTCAGTCCTCGGGGTGGTTCAAATGCTGGGGAGTATAGCCGAGGGCAGTGTTTCATTTATAAGACTATTGCCAGTAGTGAATCGGAAGAAACGGAAGTTGGAATGGCGATGAAATCCATGGCGTTGCTGAGCATGCCATCGCGAGCAGGCTCGCTCCCACCTTGGATCGCGTCCGTTTGGACAACTCGGTCGAGTGTGGGAGCGAGCCTGCTCGCGAAGAACGATTACGCGGTGACACTTGTCACCACCGGCAACATTGGGTGTTTACCTTTTCACTCCGGCACAACTGTAATTTGATCGATAACAAACTGACCATTCGTCCTGATCTGTATGGCCTGAATACCTTGGAGGAGACCAGAATCAACCTGCATTTCGAAAACGGTATCCCGCGGCCAGGAGAAATGTTGGGCATCGATCACATTGTCCGGCCCATGCATAAACCATACGTCCAAATAAGGGATCAGCGACGTGTTATTACCGTTAGCCACCCAAAATCTGATGGTGCTTGCAGTACCTTCAATCAACTCCAAAGAGTACGTCATCATCTTGTCAGTGTAAGCATCATAATTATTGAGGGCATTCCCGCTTACCCACTCACGCCCCCAATCCGCATTGGAAATTGCCAGATACTGATTCGGATCCGATACATCAAGCAGTGTCACCTTGAAGATATCGGTCAACATTGTTTCGCCAATCCCTCCGATTTGGGTGGGCTCGACAGACTCAAAGTCTTCGACAATTTCGGATGGGCCTACGTTAAGGACTGAAACCGAGCCAGAACCAACATTAGCGGTGTATACCCGCGTCCCCTCAGGATTGATCGCCACATCGTACGGAATAGGCCCAACAGGCAACACCTCGACTCTCTCAAAATTTTCAGCATCAATAACCGATACCGTATCCCCCCCACCATCGGCGACGTAGGCACGATGCCCATCTGGACTGAATACAACTGCAATCGGATTTGGTCCAACGCGAACTGTTCCAACTACTGCGTCATCATTGAGACGAATGAATGAAACCGTATCATCCTGAAAATTGCATCCCACCAGAAGTTCGCCATCTGAAGAGATGGCAAGACCAGTAGGGCCTTGACCCACTTTTACCTTCTTGATTAATGCCCAAGTCTGCGTATGGAAAATCAAGACCTCGCCCTGCTCGGTGTTACTGATGTACGCCAACGGCTTAGACGGACTCAACACTATGGAAAATACGTCAGGACGCCCCTCTAAAGAAATCCTGTCAACCACTTCCAAATTTTCCGCATCGACAATCGTAATTTCCGGATCCCCGTAAGAGCAGAAATAAACGTATTTTCCATCCGGACTAAAAGGCGTATTCACCAAGGTTGAAACGCCCTCAATGACGGCCCTGACTTCAAGGGTGCTGCAATCGATAACCGAAGCCGCGTTGCCATGACAAACAACAACATCACGACCATTTGGACTAGCGCTGGCACCTCGGGGACCAGAGCCAACTTCAATAGTCTTGATTGGCCTTGCCGACCTGACATCAATGACTGTGACCGAGTTCTCTCTGTTATTCAGGACAAAAGCAAGGTCGCCCTCCCGACTGAAGACAACAGTGATCGGCCCATCCCCCACCGGGATTTCAGCGTCAGCGTTGTGGATCCATTCTTCGGGCAGAGGCTTTTGCGGAATGGCGCGAGGATCGGTCAATCTGCCGTGCGACTCGATTTTTTCATTGCGGCTATCGGTTGAAGACTTGGTTGTCATGGTGGTGGCTCCTGCCAGTAATAGACAGAGCCATTGGAAGCTTGAGAAATGGTACTGACTACTGTCAGATCTGACAGTAGTCACCTCATTCCGATAAGTGGTCACATCGAATATTAGGCAGTACACCGCCCCCACATCAGATTTGCTCTGGATAGGCCTACATTGAAGCTTGAAGCACCTGTTTCTCCAACTCAGCTTTCAATCCCGGCTCCAGCCTCAACTGACGCGCCAGTTCAGCAAGGTAGGACTTCTCCATAAAGCTCTGTTCATCCACCAGCATCACGCTGGCGATGTACATTTCGGCGGCCATTTCCGGCGTGCTCGCGGCGCGGGCTACTTCCGCCGGGTCCAGTGGCTTGTTGAGTTCGGCATGCAGCCAGTGCTGCAACTCCTGATCGTTGTCGAGCTTGGTGAATTCCCCTTCGATCAGCGCGCGCTCGCGCTCATCAATGTGGCCATCGGCTTTTGCCGCAGCGATCAACGCCTTGAGTATTGCCTGGCTGTGCAGTTCGACTTGCGCCGGGGGCAAGCGGTCGAGGGTTTGTGGTTCACTTCTTGTGTTAGAAAGCGGCGCGGTGGCCTGCTGGGTCTGCCAGTTGCCATAGGCTTTGTAGGCAACCACGCCCAATGCGGCGAGGCCGCCGTAAATGGCGACTTTGCCGCCGACGTTCCGGGCCTTTTTGCTACCGAGCAGCAGGCCCATTGCCCCCGCCGCCAACGCACCACCGCTCGCGCCCGAGAGCAAACCACCGAGGCCGCCGCTGGATGCCTTGTTCTGATTTCCACCGGCCTTGTTCTGCAACAGGTCCTGACCGGACTTGAGAAGTTGGTCAAGCAATCCACGAGTATTCATTTGCCGCCTCCACGAAAGGGAAAACCGGCCACCAGCCTAGATCGAAAGTGCCCGCCCCCTGCCGGCGAGAGTGCTTCCAGATGTTGCTCATCTCTTGTAACGCCGAGGAGCCCATCGATTAAAACGATATACACTCATACGAATCTATAAAAACCGCCCACCGGGTACTTCCCCCATGATGACCTTGCGTCAGATTCGTCATTTCATTGCTGTGGCCGAGACCGGTTCGATCTCCGCCGCCGCACAAACCGCATTCATTTCCCAATCGACACTGACCCTGGCCATCCAGCAACTGGAGCAGGAAATCGGCGTCGGCCTGTTTAATCGTCACGCCAAGGGCATGACGCTGACCCACCAGGGTCATCAATTTCTGCGCCAGGCGCACCTGATTCTGGCAACGGTGGACAACGCCAAACGCAGCCTGCAACAAAGCACCGACCAGGTTGCCGGCCAGTTGATCATCGGCGTGACCAGCCTGGTCGCCGGTTACTATCTGGCGGATTTGCTCACCCGTTTCCAGCGCGCCTATCCCAATGTCGAGATCCGGGTGATGGAGGATGAACGCCCATACATCGAGCATTTGCTGGTCAGTGGCGAGATTGATGTCGGCGTGCTGATCCTGTCCAACCTCGAAGACCGTCATGCCCTGCAAACCGAAGTCTTGACGCATTCGCCCCATCGCTTATGGCTGCCGGCACAGCATCCGTTGCTGGAACACGACAGCATCAACCTTGCCGACGTGGCGCGAGAACCGCTGATTCAATTGAACGTCGATGAGATGGATCGCAACGCCCAGCGCATGTGGTCCGCGGCATCACTGCAACCGCGCATCACTCTCAGAACGGCTTCAACAGAGGCAGTACGAAGTCTGGTGGCCGCCGGTTTGGGTGTGTCGATCCAGCCCGACATGACCTATCGCCCGTGGTCACTGGAGGGTGACATTATCGAAGCACGACCGATTGCCGACCTGAGCCAGACCCTCGACGTCGGCCTGGCCTGGCGCCGTGGCACCGCGCGCCCGGCGCTGGTGGACCCGTTCCTGACCGTCGCCCGCGAGCAACCTCACGGCGGGCGCAAGCCATCTATTTAATCGAACGCCACCTTCAGTATTTAGAATTTGTCGACCTCGGGTCCGCGCACTAGTCTTTATGCATCTATATAAGACGGCCGGGCCCCAGTCACAGGGAGCAGCATGGCCACACAAGAAAAGAGAACCCGCAAAATGGCTGGCGCGCAGACCCCGTTGTTCACCGCGTTGTTGATCGATGGCGAATTGGTCGCAGGCCAGGGTTTTGTCGAACCAATCCTCAACCCCGCCACCGGGGAAGTGCTGACGCATATCGCCGAAGCCAGCACCGAGCAAGTCGAAGCCGCCATCCTCGCCGCCCACCGCGCCTTCGCCGGTTGGTCGCGGACCACACCGCAGCAACGTTCAAACCTGCTGCTGGACATCGCCAACGCCATCGAAAAACAAGCCGACCTCCTCGCCCGTCTCGAATCGCTGAACTGCGGCAAGCCGTTGCACCTGGCCCGCCAGGACGATTTGAGCGCAACAGTTGATGTGTTCCGCTTCTTTGCCGGCGCCGTGCGTTGCCAGACCGGACAGCTCAGCGGCGAGTACCTGCCGGGCTACACCAGCATGGTGCGTCGCGATCCTATCGGGGTCGTCGCGTCCATCGCGCCGTGGAATTACCCGATCATGATGGCCGCGTGGAAAATCGCCCCGGCCCTCGCCGCCGGCAACACGCTGGTGTTCAAACCGTCCGAACACACGCCGCTGTCGATCCTGGCCCTGGCGCCTGCGCTGGCCGAGATCCTGCCGCGCGGCGTGATCAACATCATCTGCGGCGGCGGTGAAGGCGTCGGCAGCCATTTGGTCAGTCATCCTAAAGTGCGCATGGTGTCGTTGACCGGCGATATCGTCACCGGGCAAAAAATCCTCCAGGCCGCCGCCAAAACGTTGAAACGCACGCACCTCGAACTTGGCGGTAAAGCGCCGGTAATCGTTTGCAACGATGCGGACATTCAGGCCGTGGTCGAAGGCGTGCGCACCTACGGTTACTACAATGCCGGCCAGGATTGCACCGCCGCGTGCCGGATTTATGCACAGGCCGGGATTCATGACCGTTTGGTGGCCGAACTCGGCGCGGCGGTCAGCAGCCTGCGCTTCGCCGGCAAACGCGATGCCGACAACGAAATCGGCCCACTGATCAGCACTCGCCAGCGCGACCGCGTGGCCAGTTTCGTCGAACGCGCCCTCGGTCAACCGCACATCGAACGCGTGACCGGCGCAGCGGTGCACTCAGGTGCCGGCTTCTATTACCAACCGACACTGCTGGCCGGCTGCAAACAAAGCGATGAGATCGTTCAGCGTGAAGTGTTCGGGCCGGTGGTCACCGTGACCCGTTTCGACGAACTCGAACACGCGGTGGACTGGGCCAACGACTCCGAATACGGCCTCGCCTCCTCGGTCTGGACCCAGAACCTGGACAAGGCGATGCAGGTCGCGGCGCGCTTGCAGTATGGCTGCACCTGGATCAACAGCCATTTCATGCTGGTCAGCGAAATGCCCCATGGTGGCCTGAAGCGTTCGGGCTACGGCAAAGACTTATCCAGCGATTCGCTTCAGGACTACAGCGTGGTGCGGCACATCATGGCGCGCCACGGACAGCATCTCTGACTACGCTAATAACAAGCCGCTAACGGCATGCTTCACCACGTTCACAACTGCCCCGACCATAATTAAAGAAGAGGGAATTCCCATGTTCGTGCACAAGACCGCACTGCTCAGTGCAATCACTACCGCGCTGTTGGCCAGCGCCTGTCTCCAGGCCGCCGAACCGCTCAAAGCTGTCGGCGCCGGCGAAGGTCAACTGGATATTGTGGCCTGGCCCGGTTACATCGAACGTGGAGAAAGCGATAAGGCTTACGACTGGGTGACCGGTTTCGAAAAGGAAACCGGCTGCAAGGTGAACGTCAAGACTGCCGCCACTTCCGACGAAATGGTCAGCTTGATGGCCAAGGGTGGTTACGACCTGGTAACGGCGTCGGGCGATGCTTCGCTGCGGTTGATCGGCGGCAAGCGTGTGCAACCAATCAATACGGCGTTGATCCCGAACTGGAAAAACATCGACCCGCGCCTCAAAGATGCGCCTTGGTATGTGGTCAACAACCAGACCTATGGCACCCCCTATCAGTGGGGCCCGAACGTGCTGATGTACAACACCAACGTGTTCAAGACCGCGCCGACCAGTTGGGGCGTGGTGTTCAATGCGCAAAACCTGCCGGACGGCAAGCCGAACAAGGGTCGCGTGCAGGCGTATGACGGCCCGATCTACATCGCTGACGCAGCGCTCTACCTGAAAACCGCCAAGCCGGAATTGGGTATCCAGAACCCGTACGAACTGAGCGAAGCCCAGTACAAAGCTGTGCTGGATCTGCTGCGTGCCCAGCAGCCGCTGATCCATCGCTACTGGCATGACACCACCGTGCAGATGAGCGACTTCAAAAACGAAGGCGTGGTCGCGTCCGGTGCCTGGCCGTATCAAGTCAACGGCCTGATTAACGAGAAGCAGCCGATTGCTTCGACCGTTCCGAAAGAAGGCGCCACTGGTTGGGCCGACACCACCATGTTGCACGCCGAAGCCAAGCACCCGAACTGCGCTTACAAGTGGATGGACTGGTCGCTGCAACCGAAAGTCCAGGGTGATGTGGCGGCCTGGTTTGGTTCGTTGCCGGCAGTGCCGGCGGCGTGCACCGGCAGTGAACTGCTTGGCGCTGAAGGCTGCAAAACCAACGGTTTCGACCAATTCGAAAAAATCGCGTTCTGGAAAACCCCTCAGGCTGAAGGCGGCAAGTTCGTGCCGTACAGCCGCTGGACCCAGGACTACATCGCGATTATGGGCGGTAGATAACTTGTGAAGTGACACAGAGCCCAAGTGGGAGCCGGGCTTGCCCGCGATAGCGGAGTGTCAGTGGCAGATGTGTTGCCTGACACACCGCTATCGCAGGCAAGCCAGCTCCCACATTTGATCGGCGCTGTTGCCGCTGATGAGCTCGACTTTAAAAACAACCGATACCTCGTTTTTCAGAAGTCCAGGCAGGGCCGCCGCGACGGCCCTCGCCTTTTTGGAGCACCGCACCATGACGCTTGCAGTCCAGTTCACCAACGTTTCCCGTCTTTTCGGCGAAGTGAAAGCCGTAGATCGGGTTTCCATCGATATCCAGGACGGCGAGTTTTTCTCCATGCTGGGCCCCTCAGGCTCGGGCAAAACCACTTGTTTGCGCCTGATCGCCGGGTTCGAACAACCGAGCGCAGGCTCGATCCGCATTCATGGCGAAGAAGCCGCCGGGCTCCCGCCGTACGAACGTGACGTCAACACCGTGTTTCAGGATTACGCCCTGTTCCCGCACATGAACGTACTCGACAACGTCGCTTACGGTTTGAAAGTCAAAGGCGTCGGCAAAGCCGAGCGCCACAAACGCGCCGAAGAAGCCCTCGACATGGTCGCCCTCGGCGGTTACGGCGAGCGCAAACCGGTGCAACTGTCCGGCGGTCAGCGCCAACGCGTGGCACTGGCCCGCGCTCTGGTCAATCGCCCGCGTGTGCTGCTGCTCGACGAACCGTTGGGCGCTCTCGATCTGAAGCTGCGCGAGCAAATGCAAAGTGAGCTGAAGAAACTGCAACGCCAACTCGGTATCACCTTCATCTTCGTCACCCACGACCAGACTGAAGCACTGTCGATGTCCGACCGCGTGGCCGTGTTCAACAAGGGGCGCATCGAGCAGGTCGACACGCCGCGCAACCTCTACATGAAACCGGCGACGACCTTTGTCGCCGAATTCGTCGGCACTTCCAATGTGATTCGCGGCGATCTGGCCAAGCAGTTGAGCGGCAATCCACAACCGTTTTCGATTCGCCCGGAACACGTGCGATTTGCCGAAGGTCCGCTGGCCAGCCACGAAATCGAAGTCAGCGGTTTGCTGCACGACATCCAGTACCAGGGCAGCGCCACGCGCTACGAGATGAAACTGGAAAACGGCCAGACCCTGAACATCAGCCAGGCCAACAGCCAATGGCTGGACGTCAGCGCCCAGCACCAGACCGGGCAACGCATCAGCGCTCGCTGGGCACGGGAAGCAATGATCCCGCTGCACGACACCGTTGTCGGCGGGGTGTGAGATGAACACCGTGGCTATCCCTCAAACTCCAGCCAGCGGTTCGCCGTTGCGCAGGTTTTCCAACCTGCTGTATCGCCGGCCCAACCTGTACCTGTCGATGCTGCTGGTGCCGCCGCTGCTGTGGTTCGGCGCGATTTATCTCGGCTCGTTGCTGGTGCTGCTGTGGCAAGGTTTCTACACCTTCGATGACTTCACCATGGCGGTCACGCCTGACCTGACCCTGGCGAACTTTGCTGCGCTGTTCCAACCGTCGAACTTCGACATCATCCTGCGCACCTTGAGCATGGCCGTTGTCGTGTCCATCGCCAGCGCCATCGTCGCGTTCCCGATTGCCTACTACATGGCGCGCTACACCACCGGCAAGACCAAGGCGTTTTTCTACATCGCAGTGATGATGCCGATGTGGGCCAGTTACATCGTCAAGGCGTATGCCTGGACCTTGCTGCTGGCCAAGGGCGGCGTCGCGCAGTGGTTCGTTCAGCACTTGGGACTGGAGCCGGTTTTGCAGTTCGTGCTGGGCATTCCGGGCGTGGGCGGCAGCACCTTGTCGACTTCGCATCTGGGCCGCTTCATGGTGTTCGTCTACATCTGGCTGCCGTTCATGATCCTGCCGATTCAGGCATCGCTGGAACGTCTGCCGCCGTCCCTGTTGCAAGCCTCGGCCGACCTGGGTGCCAAACCGCACCAGACTTTCATGCAGGTGATTCTGCCGTTGTCGATTCCGGGCATTGCTGCGGGTTCGATCTTCACCTTTTCGCTGACCTTGGGCGACTTCATCGTGCCGCAACTGGTGGGCCCACCGGGCTACTTCGTCGGCAGCATGGTGTACGCCCAGCAAGGCGCGATCGGCAACATGCCGATGGCCGCGGCCTTCACGCTGGTGCCGATTGTGTTGATCGCCATCTACCTGACTATCGTCAAACGACTGGGGGCCTTCGATGCACTCTGACTCTTCTTCACAGGGGCAGGCTTCTATAGGCCTGAAAATCGCAGCCTGGGGCGGGTTGGTGTTTCTGCACTTCCCGATCCTGATCATCTTCCTGTACGCCTTCAACACCGAAGACGCGGCGTTCAGCTTTCCGCCCAAGGGGTTCACCCTGAAGTGGATCGGTGTGGCGTTCTCACGGCCGGACGTGCTGGAAGCGATCAAGCTCTCGCTGCAGATCGCCTCCATCGCGACCTTGATTGCCATGGTCCTTGGCACGCTCGCCTCGGCGGCGTTGTACCGCCGGGATTTCTTCGGCAAGCAAGGCATCTCGCTGATGCTGATCCTGCCGATTGCGTTGCCGGGGATCATCACCGGGATCGCGTTGCTGGCGACCTTCAAGACATTGGGGATCGAGCCAGGGATGTTCACCATCATCGTCGGCCACGCGACCTTCTGCGTGGTGATCGTCTACAACAACGTCATCGCCCGCTTGCGTCGCACTTCGCACAGCCTGATTGAAGCTTCGATGGACCTCGGGGCCGACGGCTGGCAGACCTTCCGCTACATCGTCCTGCCGAACCTCGGCTCGGCATTGCTGGCCGGCGGCATGCTCGCGTTTGCCCTGTCGTTTGACGAAATCATCGTCACCACCTTCACCGCTGGCCATGAACGCACCCTGCCGCTGTGGCTGCTCAACCAGCTCAGCCGCCCACGGGACGTGCCGGTGACCAACGTCGTCGCGATGCTGGTGATGATAGTGACCATGCTGCCGATCCTTGGCGCCTATTACCTGACCCGGGGTGGCGAGAGTGTTGCGGGCAGTGGCGGTAAGTAACTGACAACTCTTTCTTACTGTGGAAATGGGCTTGTGTAGGAGCTGGCTTGCCAGCGAATGCGGTGGATCAGCCAACATCGTTGTTGAAAATGATACCCCCTTCGCTGGCAAGCCAGCTCCTACAAGGAACCGGTTTCCACAGAGAACAAACAACAGTTTTGAAGAGGACAAATGCCATGCAAACCAAACTCTTGATCAACGGCCAACTGATCGACGGCGAAGGCCCCGCCCAACCCGTGTTCAACCCGGCCCTGGGCCGCGTGCTGGTGGAAATCAACGAAGCCAGCGAAGCCCAGGTTGATGCCGCGGTGCGCGCCGCCGACAGTGCCTTCGAAGGCTGGTCGCAAACCCCGCCGAAAGAACGCTCGCTGCTGCTGCTCAAACTCGCCGACGCGATCGAAGCCCATGGCGAAGAGCTGGCCAAACTGGAATCGGACAACTGCGGCAAACCCTACAGCGCCGCACTGAACGACGAGATCCCGGCGATTGCCGACGTGTTCCGTTTCTTCGCTGGCGCCAGCCGTTGCATGAGTGGTTCGGCGGGTGGCGAATACCTGCCGGGCCATACCTCGATGATCCGCCGCGATCCGGTCGGCGTGATCGCCTCCATCGCACCGTGGAACTACCCGCTGATGATGGTCGCCTGGAAAATCGCCCCGGCCCTCGCCGCTGGTAATACCGTGGTGCTCAAGCCGTCGGAACAAACCCCGCTGACCGCCCTGCGTCTGGCCGAACTGGCGTCGGACATCTTCCCGGCCGGCGTGCTTAACCTGGTGTTTGGCCGTGGTCCTAGCGTGGGCAGCCCGCTGGTGAACCACCCGAAAGTACGCATGGTGTCGCTGACCGGTTCGATTGCCACCGGTTCCAACATCATTTCCAGCACCGCCGACAGCGTCAAACGCATGCACATGGAACTGGGCGGCAAAGCCCCGGTGATCATCTTCGACGACGCCGACATCGATGCCGCCGTGGAAGGCATCCGCACCTTCGGTTTCTACAATGCCGGCCAGGATTGCACCGCCGCGTGCCGCATCTATGCGCAGGCCGGCATCTACGAAAAATTCGTCGAGAAACTCGGCGAGGCGGTCAGCAGCATCAAGTACGGCATGCAGGATGATCAGTCGACCGAGCTGGGGCCGCTGATCACCGCGCAACACCGCGACCGTGTGGCCGGGTTTGTCGAGCGCGCCATCGCGCAACCGCACATTCGCTTGATCACCGGCGGAAAGGCTGTGGACGGCAACGGGTTCTTCTTCGAACCGACCGTTTTGGCCGATGCGCAGCAGGATGACGAAATCGTTCGCCGCGAGGTGTTCGGGCCTGTGGTGTCGGTGACCAAGTTCACTGATGAAGCGCAGGTGTTGGGCTGGGCCAACGATTCGGACTACGGCCTGGCGTCGTCGGTCTGGACCTCGGATGTCGGTCGCGCGCATCGCATGTCTGCCCGCTTGCAGTACGGCTGCACCTGGGTGAATACGCACTTCATGCTGGTCAGCGAAATGCCGCATGGCGGTCAGAAGCTGTCCGGTTATGGGAAGGATATGTCGATGTATGGGCTGGAGGACTACACCGTGGTCCGGCATGTGATGTTCAAGCATTAAAAGCTTCGCGAGCAAGCTTTGCTCCTACAGGATTGATGTCGTTCACATGATGGGTGCGCACCACAAAACCTGTAGGAGCCGGGCTTGCCCGCGATGGCGTCACCGCAAACCCAAGGAAGAAACCGGTACTGAGCACCACCCAGGTTCCACCCCAAAGAAGTCAAAACAATAACCACCGATCCGGGCAGCGCCTCACGGCCCCGCCACGGTTTCGGACATCCGAAATCTGCCGATTTTCCGGAGCTTACACACCATGAGTACAACACCCGAACTCGCTGCAGCCGTCGCCGACAGCGACGCCGAGCAGCTACGCAAACTGGGTTACACGTCCAACTTCAATCGCAGCATGAGCCTGTGGGAAAACTTCGCCCTGGGCTTCACTTACCTCTCACCGGTCGTAGGGGTTTATACCCTCTTTGGCCTGTGCCTCGCCGCAGGCGGGCCGCCAATGTTCTGGGCCTATTTGCTGGTCGGTTGCGGCCAGTTGCTGGTGTGCCTGATCTTCGGTGAAGTGGTTTCGCAGTTCCCGATTTCCGGTGGCGTTTATCCATGGGCTCGCCGCTTGGTGGGCAAACGCTGGGCGTGGATGGTCGGCTGGATCTACTCCATCGCCCTGTGCGTCACCATCGCCGCCGTTGCAGTGGGTGCCGGTCCGTACCTGGCGGCCATGATGGGCTTCGAACCGAGCAACAACACCAACATCATCATCGCCCTGTTCCTCACGCTGTTCGCCACCTTGGTCAACCTCAGCGGCACCAAGGTACTGGCACGCATCGCCATGTTCGGCTTCCTGTGCGAACTGGTCGGCGCGGTGATCGTCGGTGTTTACCTGCTGGTCTTCGAGCGTCATCAACCGCTCAGCGTGTTGTTCAACACCTTCGACATCAGCGTCGACGGCTCATACTTGCCAGCCTTCCTCACGGCTTCGCTGGCGGGGATGTTCCTGTACTACGGCTTCGAGGCCTGCGGCGATGTGGCCGAGGAAACCCCGAACCCGAGCAAGAAAATCCCGGTGGCCATGCGCATGACCATCTACATCGGTGGCATCGCAGCGATGTTTGCTTGCCTGGCGCTGATCCTCGCCGTGCCGGATATGCAAGCCGTGATCAACGGCACCGACAAAGACCCGGTCACCACCATCCTCAACAACGCCTTCGGCCCGGTCGGTTCGAAAGTGGTGATGGGCGTGGTGATGATTTCCTTCATCTCCTGCGTCATCAGCCTGCAAGCGGCGGCGAGTCGTCTGCTGTATTCCTACGCTCGTGACGAAATGGTCATCGGCAGCTCCCTGCTGAAGAAGATTTCCCCTACCACTCAGGTGCCGGTAGCGGCGCTGTTCGTCTCCGGCGTCCTGCCGGCGCTGATCATCATCCTCGGCTTCTTCCTGCAGGATGCCGTGGCAACCATCGTCAGCTTCGCCGCCATCGGCATCTACCTGGCCTTCCAGATGATCGTGCTCGGGGCACTCTATGCCCGCATGAAAGGCTGGAAACCGAGCGGCAAATTCACCCTCGGTGCATGGGGCTGGCTGGTGAACATCGGCGCGCTAGTCTACGGCGTCGGCGCAATCATCAACATGGCCTGGCCACGCACGCCGGATGCTGCGTGGTACATCAACTATGCGATGGTGCTGAGCACCGCGATCGTGATTGGTTTGGGCTTGCTCTATATGTGGATTGCCAAACCGTATGACCACGGGACTGCGCCTGCAGGGGATGCGTGGAAGGTTAGTCGGTAAGGTTTTTTGCCCACTCGGCACCGTTAGCGGTGCCGGCATTGAAATATCCCCTTTCTCACACTCAAGGAGAAAGGGGAGTTAGTGACAGCTATTGACTGAAGAGAAAACCATCAAAGCAACAGCTCTGTTTGATCGTGCTTCAGCAAAGTTATGCGATCGAAAAGCTTGATTTTTTCATCTGCCCTTTGTCTAGCGTGGTCCGACATAAATGCAACAAGTTCCTCAAGCTGGCTAACATTACCTACTACTTTGAAGGCTTTTTCTTTATTGACGAAAACGAGCGACTTTTTCTTCCTGGACAACAGTTCAATAACGTTACTCAATGTTCCAGTACTTTTGGCATCCCATATCATCAAGCCGTAATCCGCGGCCTCGGCCATGACAACATCCTTCGCCGTAAAAAAAGCTCGCGACCCTTTGGAGTGCTTGGTTTCCACCGTTCTAGCTGGCCATTCTCCAAGATTATTTCGCGGCACCACGCCACTGCAATAAATAGTAGTTTTAGATCGAGACAGGCTTAACAGATACTCTTGAATAGATGTATCGGCTCCGCCTGCATCACCGACCACGACATCAAACTCTGATTCAACAATATTATTGATGCGCTCTTTAACCTTCGGATCAAGGTGCTTGATATTAATAGAGCCCGCAATAAATACAGTTGTCATCTATCTCATTTCCAGGTTAATGCCGCGACGTAGATTTTTCCCACTTTTGGATATTTGCGTAAAGCAGCACAGGCGGCATCCATTGAAGCCCCACTGTCAAACAAATCATCAACGACCAAAACGTTCCAACAGCCTGTATTGGTAATTTGATCATTCACACTGAAGCTAGCGCCAATAGCAGCAATTTTTTCAGCCTTGGAATGCAAATCTTTAAGTGAGTGTCCCGTAGCGGCCTTTCGGAGTAAATCCGAGAATACAGGCTTTCCTAATATTCGTCCTAACTCCACGGCGACCTCAGTAACGGGTTGTCGTACACGTACATTCGAAGCCGGCATAGGGACTACGAACCCTACTTGAGCAAGCTTAGGTAAAACATTCGTAGCTACGGCTTGAGCGAGAGGGCCCACCTGACTCCAATCCTTCTGGTATTTGAGCTGATAGGTGGCCTGTCCTACCTCGGTACGGTGGTTATCGAAGCGTGGATTTCCGTGTTCATCTTCCCCTAGAAAGGTACTACTTATCATGTGCTTGTCCAGCACCCATCCCAGGTCCCAAGGGCCGTTTATCTGTTTGAGGGATACTTTCAAGGCATTCTCCATTTTTAAGCCTGTCCGTTCAGCACCGAAATGTCCTTGGCGCTTTTTGACCATAGGCAATGAAAAATAGAGATTCCAGTCGAACGCCGCGTGACGCTGACTCTCATGCAAAAACAGGAAATTCCTACAGACCGAACCTTCCGGCAAAAGCACCAATTCCTACAACACACGGCGCCAGAGTAGACTTGGCGCCGCGAGCGCCTGAACGATAGGCTTTACCTCGTCGCTGCAACATCAGCGACCCGGGGTCGAAGCCGGTACATCATCAACACGGCGCAACCGCGCTCCTCCGAGTGGCGGCTCCCTTTTCAACTTGGAGTCGAAAAATGCTTGAATACACGCTAAATCTGTCCGAAATCCATCCTCATTTCACCCCAACCGTCTTCACCCGCCACAACCGCTTCCTCCACGCCTTCATGCAGGACAACCAAGCCTGGTTCTGCGTCCAGGATCTCGGTCGCTTGATGGGCCGCCCTCTGGATCAACGCCTCACCCTCAAGCTCGACCCCGATCAACGCCGATACGTCTGGTTGCTGAAAGACGGCAAAACCATCGAATCGCTGATGGTCAGCGAATCAGGAATGTACGCCCTTCTGGTTCACCATTTCATTCCGGAAAACCGAAATCTGCGTCAATGGCTAAGCAACGAAGTCATACCTGTGCTGCGCGAATCGAAAGCGGCTGTGGATAACGTGCCAAGCCTGAGTTCATTGCAGTGGGCTGGCATCTCGGTGCCGCTGTTGCATTGGCAGCATCAAGCCTGGATCAAATGGCGGGACATGCCCGACCTGATGCAAGCACAACGACCATTCACGATCATGGGCACTTGCAGTTGAAGGCAGGGTAAAAGATGAAAAAGGGGCAGACTTCACAGTCCGCCCCTTGGCGTTCCAACAAAACTTAATCTCAAACCATCAAAACCGCGAAACAGTCCGCATCGCATCCACCAGATACCGCATCGCAATCCGGTCGCTCTCCGACAGCTCTCGATACCTTTCCAGCAACTTCATTTCGTCCGGACTGAGCCGGCGCCTTCGACGGCCGCTTGCCAGGCAAGGGAAGAGGCCTAACATTTCGGTGATGCCTTGTACTTTCGTCATGGACGATGTCCTTCTATAAGCTCGAGAAAATTTCAAAAACCGCATAGCCCTTTCCTTTTTATGGGTTGCCGGCCTGAAGGGCAGAAACCGGTCATGACCACAGAATAGAAACTATCCGCGCGCTGAAAAGCGGTTTTTAGAGTAATTAGTCAAAAAAAGCAGAAATGCCCTATAAATCAGAAAGTACTGTCGGAATTGTTAACCGACATTTCTTGTTTCATTGCCGCTCTGCCAAAATGCTATCCATCAATTTTTGTCTGCAACCGAACGGTTTAAGCTATTTGGCATCTGTTTAAAGTCCGTTGCGTTTGGTCGAAGGCATGTCCGAACCGTTATTTTTGATCCAGTAGTGCCAGGAACGGCGCGGGATTGCTCACGACAGGTTGTACTTATGCACCGCAGGAATTTGCTCAAAGCGTCCATGGCCATCGCGGCCTACACCGGTTTGTCGGCTACCGGACTGCTGGCCGCCCGTGCCTGGGCGGGCAACGATACGGCGGATGGCGTGGCCCAGGCGTTCGATTTCGAAGCGCTGAAAATTCAGGCCAAGCAACTCGCCAACAACCGCTATCAGGACACCAAGCAGGTGCTGCCGCCGACGCTGGCGACTATGACGCCGCAGAACTTCAACGCGATCCGCTACGACGCGAATCACTCGCTGTGGAAGGATCTGAACGGTCAGCTGGACGTGCAGTTTTTCCACGTCGGCATGGGGTTCAAGCAGCCGGTGCGCATGTACAGCGTCGATCCCAAGACGCGTCAGGCGCGAGAGGTGCATTTCCGCCCTTCCCTGTTCAACTATGAAAAAACCACGGTCGACACCAAACAGCTCACAGGCGATTTGGGGTTTTCCGGGTTCAAGCTGTTCAAGGCCCCGGAGCTGGACCGGCACGATGTGTTGTCTTTCCTCGGCGCAAGTTACTTCCGTGCGGTGGATAACACCGGGCAGTACGGGCTGTCGGCGCGCGGGCTGGCGATTGATACGTACGGCAAGAAGCGCGAGGAGTTTCCGGACTTCACCAAGTTCTGGTTCGAGACGCCGGACAAGGACAGCACCCGCTTTGTGGTTTATGCCCTGCTGGATTCGCCGAGTGCCACCGGCGCTTACCGTTTCGACATCGATTGCCAGGCCAACCAGGTCGTCATGGGGGTCGATGCCCATATCAACGCGCGTACCGCCATCGAGCAACTGGGCATCGCGCCGATGACCAGTATGTTCAGCTGCGGCACCCATGAGCGGCGCATGTGCGACACCATTCACCCGCAAATCCACGACTCGGATCGTCTGGCGATGTGGCGCGGTAACGGCGAGTGGATCTGCCGTCCGCTGAACAACCCGGCGACCCTGCAATTCAATGCCTTCGCCGACACCGATCCGAAAGGTTTCGGCCTGGTACAGACCGACCATGAGTTCGCCAGCTATCAAGACACGGTCGACTGGTACAGCAAGCGCCCGAGCCTGTGGGTAGAACCTACAACCGCGTGGGGCGAAGGCTCTATCGACCTGCTGGAGATTCCTACAACCGGCGAGACGCTGGATAACATCGTCGCGTTCTGGACTCCGAAAAAACCGGTCGCGGCTGGTGACTCCCTGAATTACGGCTACAAGCTCTACTGGAGCGCGCTGCCACCGGTCGGCACGCCGCTGGCGCGAGTCAACGCAACCCGTTCGGGCATGGGCGGCTTCACCGAGGGCTGGGCGCCGGGCGAGCATTACCCGGAGGTGTGGGCGCGGCGCTTTGCCGTGGACTTCACCGGTGGTGGTCTGGATCGCTTGCCGGAAGGCGCCGGGATTGAACCGGTGGTGACGTGTTCGAATGGACAGGTAAAGGATTTCAACGTCCTGGTACTGGATGACATCAAGGGTTACCGCATTACCTTCGACTGGTTCCCGACCAATGACAGCGTGGAACCGGTGGAGCTGCGGTTGTTCATTCGTACCAATGACCGGACGTTGAGTGAGACCTGGTTGTACCAGTACTTCCCGCCGGCGCCGGATAAGCGTAAGTACCCCTGAGAGTTAGTCGGGGCCTGAAATGGCCCCTTCGCGAGCAAGCCCGCTCCCACACTGGTTCTGCGTCGTGCACAAATCAAGTGTGGGAGCGGGCTTGCTCGCGAAGGCGGCCGGACAGATAACAAAAATCCCGGCTCAGAAACACAAAAGCCCCAATCACAACGATCGGGGCTTTTTGTTTTCACAGCCTCACTCAGTCACGCAAATCCGACTCATGTATCGGTTGTTCCCGATGGGTCGCCCGCTGGTACTGCGCCGGCCAGATAGCCTTGCGCCCACCCAGATCATCATCGGCATGCAGCGGCCAATACGGATCGCGCAACAGTTCTCGCGCCAGGAAGATGATGTCTGCCTGGCACGTGCGCAAGATGTGTTCGGCCTGGGCCGGCTCGGTAATCATACCGACCGTGCCAGTGGCAATGCCCGACTCCTTGCGCACACGCTCAGCGAAGCGGGTTTGATAACCGGGGCCTGTCGGAATTTCGGCATTGGCCGCCGTACCGCCCGACGAAACGTCGATCAAGTCCACGCCCAACGCTTGGAGACGTCGCGCCAGCTCCACGGTTTCATCCGGATTCCAGCCGTCTTCCACCCAATCGGTGGCCGACACCCGCACGAACAGCGGCAGCTCTTCAGGCCACACCGCACGCACCGCGTCGGTAACTTGCAGCACCAGCCGAATACGGTTCTCGAACGATCCACCATATTGATCGCGTCTCTGATTGCTCAGGGGCGACAGAAATTGATGCAGCAGGTAACCGTGGGCGGCGTGTATTTCGACCACTTTGAAACCGGCTGTCAGTGCCCGCTTGGCCGAGTCAACAAAGGCCTGAACAACGTCAGCAATCTCGCTTTCATCGAGTTGCCGTGGGTGGGAGTGCTGCGGGTCAAAGGCAATCGTCGACGGGCCCACCGGCACCCAGCCGCCGTCTTCGGGTTTAACGCTGCCATGTTTGCCGAGCCACGGCCGATGGGTGCTGGCTTTACGCCCGGCGTGCGCCAACTGGATGCCGGCCACAGCGCCCTGAGCGGCGATAAAGCGCGTAATGCGTTGCAGGGGTTCAATCTGTTCGTCGTTCCACAGGCCAAGGTCCTGGGCGGTGATGCGCCCGTCGGCGGTGACCGCCGTGGCTTCGGTAAACACGAGGCCGGCGCCGCCGACCGCGCGACTGCCGAGGTGAACAAGATGCCAGTCATTGGCCAGCCCATCGACACTGGAGTACTGGCACATTGGGGATACCGCGATACGGTTGAGAAGGGTCAATTGACGCAGGGTATAGGGTTCAAGCAGCAGACTCATGGGTCACCTCTCGTATCAGTGGGCAGGCTCCAGGGTTCTGTTTGAAAAGTCGACGAGTGACAGGAAAAAGGCGCAGCTCCCGCCCCCGCGGGCAAAAAATTCGACAAGACGTCACAAGGATAATCAAGCAGTGATTAGAGCCTAGTCGACATCGGGGAGATGAGGGAGGGTTCAGGGGATATTTGGCGTCAGGGAGATCGCTATCGCGGGCAAGCCATGCTCCTGTAGGAGCAAGGCTTGCCCGCGATGGGGTCAACGCGGTTCGATGTGGGCAATCATCAGCTGCACGGTTTCGTTACCGCGAAACTCGTTGAGGTCGAGTTTGTAGGCCAATTCCACCCACTTGATCGTCGGGTTCGGCCAGATTTCGCGGTCGATGCCGAAGGCGATACCGTCCAGTTTTACCGAACCGCATTCGCTTTTCAGTACTACTTTCAGGTGGCGTTCACCGACGACGCGCTGTTCAACCAACTGGAACACGCCATGGAACAACGGCTCCGGGAAGTGCTGCCCCCAAGGACCGGCATGACGCAGGGCACGGGCCAGTTCGAGGTGGAACTCTTCGACCGCCAGCGTACCGTCCGACAGCAGGCGCCCGGTCAGGTCTTCTTCGCGCAATTGCCGACGCACTTCAGCGTCGAAGGCCTCGGCGAACAGCGGAAAATTCGCTTCCGGCAGTGTCAGGCCAGCCGCCATGGCGTGGCCGCCGTATTTGCTGATCAGGTTGGGATGCTGCGCCGCCACCACGCTCAACGCGTCGCGAATGTGAAACCCCTGAACCGAACGCCCCGAGCCCTTGAGCAAACCATCGCCGGCGTCGGCGAAGGCGATGGTCGGCCGGAAATAGCGCTCTTTCATACGCGAAGCGAGGATGCCGATGACCCCCTGGTGCCACTCGGGATCAAACAGGCACAAACCGAATGGCATCGACTCGACCGGCAAATCCTTCAGTTGCGCCAGCGCTTCACGCTGCATGCCCTGCTCGATGGATTTGCGGTCCTGGTTCATACCGTCGAGTTGCACAGCCATTTCCCGCCCCAGACCCGCGTCGTCGGTGAGCAGGCACTCGATGCCCAGGCTCATGTCGTCCAGGCGTCCTGCCGCGTTCAGGCGCGGGCCGACAATGAAGCCCAAATCCGTGGAAGTGATGCGAGCATGGTCACGTTTGGCCACTTCAAGGATTGCCTTGATCCCCGGCCGGGCACGTCCGGCGCGAATCCGCTCCAGGCCCTGGTGCACCAGAATCCGGTTGTTGGCATCCAGCGGCACCACGTCAGCGACGCTGCCCAGCGCTACCAGGTCCAGCAACTCGCCAATGTTCGGTTGCGGCGTGCTCTCGTACCAACCGAGGCTGCGCAGGCGGGCGCGCAGGGCCATCAGCACATAGAAAATCACCCCGACGCCGGCCAGGGCCTTGCTCGGGAAGTCGCACCCTGGCTGGTTCGGATTGACGATTGCATCGGCCAGCGGCAGTTCATCGCCAGGCAAGTGGTGGTCAGTGACCAGCACGTTGAGGCCGGCCTTTTTCGCTGCCGCCACGCCTTCGACGCTGGAGATGCCGTTGTCCACGGTGATCAATAGTTGAGGGTCACGGGTCAACGCCACGTCGACGATTTCCGGCGTCAAGCCGTAGCCATACTCAAACCGGTTCGGCACCAGATAATCGACGTGAGCAGCACCCAGCAGGCGCAATCCCAACACGCCCACGGTACTGGCCGTCGCACCATCGGCGTCAAAGTCGCCGACAATCAGAATCCTCTGCCGCTGCTCCAACGCCGTCACCAGCAGATCCACGGCGGCATCAATGCCCTTGAGTTGCTGGTACGGAATCAGCCGCGCCAGGCTCTTGTCCAGTTCAGCCTCGGTCAGCACGCCCCGCGCCGCGTAAAGGCGGGTCAGCAGCGGCGGCAGATCACCGAGAAATGGCAGAGTGTCGGGCAACAGGCGAGGTTCGATGCGCATGGGGTGACAGGTGCTTCTCTTGAATACGTAGGATAAAACCGGGTGAAACGGGCCCGCAGCGAATAATCAGCCGCGTTCGCCGCTCAACCATTGCAACTGGACTTCGTGCTGACCACGGTCGTCGGTGACGAAAATCGTCCCTTCGCTGATCATCACGTCCCACTTGATCACCCGTGGCATGTCTTTGGCCAGGGTTTCCAGGACGTCCTGCGGCACGGCGGCAATGTGCACGTTTTTCAGGTTTTTGATGGCAGGGATCACTTTGGTTTCCCAGACGCGCAAGCTGCCGTAAGCCAGCAGGCTGGTGCGTTCGGTGCGACGCGAGCACCAGGTCAGGCGATCGGCGTCTGGCTGACCGACTTCAATCCAGTGCAGGACACGGTCGTCCAGGCTCTTTTCCCATAAGGCGGGTTCATCCACGTCTGACAGACCACGACCGAATGACAGCTGCTCGTTGTACCAGAAGGCGTAGGCCAGCAACCGTACGGTCATGCGTTCTTCGGTTTCCGAAGGGTGACGGGCGATGGTCTGCTTCACGGTCTCGTAAACGCTGCGGTCGAGGTCGGTGAGGTTCAGTTCAAACTTGTAGGTCGTGGACGGCTGGGCCATGAACGGGCTTCTTGATACGAGGAAAGGCGGCAAGTCTAACCGATGCTGTAGGCAATCATCGAACTGAAGGCGATTCTGCTTGGTCGTCTGACGTTCGGCTATGTTAAAACGCTGTATTCGCTCAGCCTTTGTCCTACAGGATCCCGCATGCCGCTCTCCGGAAAACCGCTCTCAGGTCTGAAAGTCATTGAATTGGGTACGCTGATCGCCGGGCCGTTTGCCTCGCGCATTTGCGGTGAGTTTGGCGCCGACGTGATCAAGATCGAATCCCCCGACGGCGGCGATCCGTTGCGCAAATGGCGAAAAATGTACGAAGGCACCTCGCTGTGGTGGTTCGTACAGGCGCGCAATAAAAAGTCGCTGACCCTGAACCTGAAACACCCGGACGGCCTGGCGATTCTGAAAAAACTGCTCAGTGAAGCGGACATCCTGATTGAGAATTTTCGGCCTGGCGTCCTGGAAAAGCTCGGCCTGGGCTGGGACGTCCTGCACGCGCTGAACCCGAAGCTGGTGATGGTGCGTCTCTCCGGTTTCGGTCAGACCGGGCCGATGAAAGATCAGCCAGGGTTTGGCGCCGTCGGTGAATCCATGGGCGGCCTGCGCTACATCACCGGGTTCGAGGACCGGCCACCGGTGCGCACCGGGATTTCCATCGGCGACTCGATTGCGGCGCTCTGGGGTGTCATAGGCGCGCTGATGGCCCTGCGTCATCGCGAAGTGAACGGCGGCCTCGGCCAAGTGGTCGATGTGGCGCTGTACGAAGCGATCTTCGCGATGATGGAAAGCATGGTGCCGGAGTTCGATGTGTTTGGTTTCATTCGCGAACGTACCGGCAACATCATGCCGGGTATTACACCCTCCTCGATCCACACCAGCGCCGATGGCAAACATGTGCAGATCGGCGCCAATGGCGATGCGATTTTCAAACGGTTCATGCTGATCATCGGCCGCGAAGACTTGGCCAATGACCCGGTGCTGGCCAGCAACGACGGGCGTGACAGCCGCCGCGACGAGATTTATGGCGTGATCGACCGCTGGGTCAACTCACTGCCGCTGGACACGGTCATCGAACAATTGAATCAGGCCGACGTGCCGGCCAGCCGGATCTTCAGCGCCGAAGACATGTTCAGCGATCCACAGTACCTGGCCCGGGAAATGTTCCTGCAGGCCAAGCTTCCAGATGGCAAGGATTTCAAGATGCCGGGCATTGTGCCGAAACTCTCAGAGACACCCGGCACTTCAGAATGGGTCGGGCCGCAACTGGGTGAGCACAACGCACAGGTGCTCCAGGAACTTGGCTATGACGCGCTGCAAATCGAACAACTGCGCAAAGACGGGGCTATCTAAGCCCAAGTGCTGACTCTGCAAGGGATCGCGGAGGATGAATGGCCCTTCTATCGATTCGTGGCACAGGCCGAGCATTAGCCAATCGCAGGCAAAAAGAAACCCCGAGAAGTGGGAAGACGACTCGGGGTCAAACGTAGCCTACATAAAGACCCGTAGCAGCAAGCTACAAGCACCGGAGCACAATGCTTGATCTTGCCGTTATGGGGTCTGACTGACCTTGGCGCAGGAAGGTTCCCACAAAAATCACTTCAATTTCGGCTGGCCAGGATTTTGTCCTGGGCCGCATTGCGCAACGCCGCGATGACACAGGGCTCCAGCCGTCCTTCGGCAATGAGCACGTCGCGGTGCAATCCATCGACGACGTCGGTCAGCAGACGTTTATCGGTCAGCTGATCCTGATTGAAGGCCCGTTCGACGACAATCGCGCCCGTCGTATTCTTCAGTGTCACCAGGCATTCACCCAGGGCGCCCGACGGGGTCAGTGTGACCTGATAGGGGCTCAGCGCCTCACCGAGCAATAGACTGATACTTTCCATCTCGATCACCACTCAATAGTCCGAAAACAAAGTGCTTGGGGCCTGCTCACAATTAATGACCACTGGTCCGAGAAGAAAGTTCTGGATTTCAGGTGCAGGCGCGTCGGCGCCTCTGGTTGATAGAGCATGCACCGCGAAGATGACAAGGAGAAAACAACGGCTTCATTCTCCTCTTCGCCGGCTTCTGTCGGTCCAGCCTCCCAACAAACCTCGCAATTGGCCGTCGGCGCTGTAGAACGGCACCGTCCATTGGTAAACGTTCCTGACGCCATTGTGGAACATCAATTGACGTTCAATGAATTGGGGCTTGCGCGTGGCAAGTTGGGCGATAAATTCGGCATGCAACTGTTCGGCGGTCGCTTTGGGCAGAAGGTCGAGTTCGATCAACTGTCGCCCCTGAACCTGATCGAAACGGGTCGACAAGCCTTCTTCATAACTCTTGTTGCACATGACCATCCGCCCTTCCAGATCACGCACAAACATCGGATCGGGCATCGCGTCCATCAACGCGTGCTGGAAGGCCAGTTGATCGCTGAGACTTTTCTCGGCCTTCAGACGTTGCTGGATCAACACCGCCAGACGTCGATTCCAGAGCAAGGACAACAGACCGAACACGCTGACGATGCAAGCGCCCCAGCAACCCCACTGGGTAAACCGTTGCCAGGCAGTCGGCGCACGCACCGGGCCGATTCCGTTGAGCCACTTCAAGCGAATGGCGCGTAACTCGGCAGGCGGAAATGCCTCAAGCGCCTTGTTGAGGATGCTCAGCAACTGCGGCTGACCTTTGCGTATCGTCAGGTAGTCCGCTTCCCATTTGCCCTCAATCGTACGCCCCACCTTAAGCTGCCCCAATGGAAAGAGCTGCGCGCCGGTTTCGTTTTCGATGGTCGCGTAAGCTTCGCCGCTCTCGACTAGCGCACGGGCCTCGGCATACGTTTTGACAGAACGTAGCTCGATGGACGGATAGTCACGAAGAATCATCGACTCCAGCGCGTGCCTGGCCGGCAGCACCAGCACCCTTTTCATCAGTTGCTCCAGAGACTGGACCTCAGGCACTCCCGCCTGCCCGACAAACACCCACCCCGCCCCACCGAATGCATGACTGAAATCCAGGAACGTCTTGCGCTCGTCGTTCATCGCCAGCGTCGTACTCATGTCCGCCGCGCCGCTCTCCAGTCTTTCAAGCAACTGGGCGTTGGAGAACGACTCTTCGTGGACAAACTGCAACCCCGTCATCGCACTGATGCGGTTGAGGACATCATTGTTCAAACCGCTCCATTGGCCGTGCTCATCCTTGAACAGATACAGCGGGTATTGCGTCGATGCGACGACAACCTGGGGGTGTTCGGCCATCCATTTTTTTTCTTGGGCATCCAGCTCGATCATCGCGCCAGTGACAGAGCCCTTTGCCTCGGGAATCGCCAATTGTGCTGACAGCGCCGTTTGAACCAAGCCGATGGCGCTTACCAAAAACACCCAGCACACGGCTGGTTTGAACCCTCTACAAAACCGCATTGCCACTTCCTTCGTGATCAACTCACCCTTTCCTCATGGGTGAAAACGCGACAAGTGTGGCACGCAGAAATGAGAAAGCCCGTCAGGAGACGGGCTTCAAAATGTGACAGCTTTTACCGGTTACAAGGGCTTGCCGCGGTTGCCATGCTGACTGACAAAGGCCTGCACGGCTTTCAGGTCGTTTGGCAACACGGTGCAACGCTCATCTCTCTCAAACAAATCAGAAAGATGTGCAGGGATCTCAAGCGCTTTTCCTACGCCAGCCTTCTCCACCGCGTCCGGGAATTTGACCGGATGCGCTGTGCCGAGAATCACCATTGGAATATCCAGACTGCGACGGCACTCGCGCGCCGCTTTCACGCCGATGGCGGTGTGCGGGTCCAGCAGCTCGCCGGTTTGCTCGTACACTTCGGCGATGGTTTCGCAGGTTTGCTCGTCGTCCACGGCCAGCGAATCAAACAGTTTGCGGGCTTCGGTCCAGCGCTCCTCTTCGACGCTGAAACCGCCACCTTGCTTGAAGCTGTCCATCAGCCCGGCAATCGCGGCACCGTTGCGACCGTGCAGGTCGAACAGCAGGCGCTCGAAGTTCGACGACACCATGATGTCCATCGACGGCGACAGCGTGGCGTGCAGGGTTTCCTTGACGTACTGGTTGCCGCTCATGAAGCGGTGCAGGATGTCGTTGCGGTTGGTGGCGACGATCAACTGGTTGATCGGCAGGCCCATGTTGCGCGCCAGGTAACCGGCGAAGATATCGCCGAAGTTGCCGGTTGGCACCGAGAACGATACCGAACGTGCCGGGCCACCAAGCTGCAGGGCTGCGTGAAAGTAGTAGACGATCTGGGCCATGATCCGCGCCCAATTGATCGAGTTCACCGCGACCAGTCGCGTACCTTTGAGGAAGCTCTGGTCAGCGAAGCTCGCCTTGACCATTTCCTGGCAGTCATCGAAGTTGCCTTCGATGGCGATGTTGTGGATGTTCTCGCCGAAAAGGGTGGTCATCTGCCGACGCTGCACTTCGGACACGCGGTTGTGCGGGTGCAGGATGAAGATGTCGACGTTTTCGCAATGCTTGCAGCCTTCGATGGCGGCCGAACCGGTATCACCGGAAGTAGCGCCGACAATCACCACACGCTCGCCGCGCTTTTCCAGCACGTAGTCGAGCAGGCGACCGAGCAGTTGCAGGGCGAAGTCTTTAAACGCCAGGGTCGGGCCGTGGAACAGCTCCAGCACCCATTCGTTGCCGTTCAACTGACGCAGTGGCGCGACGGCGTTGTGCGAGAACACACCGTACGTTTCTTCGAGAATCTTTTTGAAATCGGCATCGGGAATGCTGCCGGTCACGAACGGGCGCATCACCCGGAAGGCCAGTTCGTGATACGCCAGGCCAGCCCAGGAAGCTATTTCTTCCTGGGTGAAACGTGGCAGGTTTTCCGGGACGTACAAACCGCCGTCGGTGGCGAGACCGGCCAGCAGGACATCTTCGAAATTCAGGGCCGGTGCCTGGCCGCGGGTACTGATATAACGCATGACTGGCTCCAATGGACAGTGTTCGAAAACCCGGGCGCTATAACAACGCCCGGTGAACAAAAACGACTTAGTTCAGGTGCTCGACGCGGATCCGTACAACCGGACCGACAACACCGGTCAACGCTTCAAGGGCGGCTATCGCGTCGTTCATGTGCTGTTCCAGCACACGATGAGTCAGCAGGATCATCGGCACCAGACCGTCATGTTCTTCCACTTCTTTCTGCATGATCGATTCGATGTTGATGCCACGCTCCGACAGGATGCTCGCCACCTGGGCCAACACGCCCGGATGGTCCTTGGCCTGAATGCGCAGGTAGTAGGCGCTTTCGCAGGATTCGATCGGCAGGATCGGGTGCGCCGACAGCGAATCCGGCTGGAAGGCCAGGTGCGGTACGCGGTTTTCCGGGTCGGAGGTCATGGCGCGAACCACGTCCACCAGGTCGGCGATCACCGACGAAGCGGTTGGCTCCATGCCAGCACCCGCGCCGTAGAACAGGGTCGAACCGGCAGCGTCGCCATTGACCATGACCGCGTTCATCACGCCGTTGACGTTGGCGATCAGGCGATCGGCAGGGATCAGCGTCGGGTGTACGCGCAGTTCGATACCGGCCGCGGTGCTGCGTGCCACGCCGAGGTGCTTGATGCGGTAGCCCAGCGCTTCGGCGTAGTTCACGTCAGCGGTGGTCAGCTTGGTGATGCCTTCGGTATAGGCCTTGTCGAATTGCAGCGGGATACCGAACGCAATGGAGGCCAGGATCGTCAGCTTGTGGGCTGCGTCGATGCCTTCAACGTCGAAGGTCGGATCGGCTTCGGCGTAACCCAGGGCTTGCGCCTCGGCCAGCACGTCTTCGAAGGTTCGGCCCTTTTCACGCATTTCGGTGAGGATGAAGTTGCCGGTGCCGTTGATGATCCCGGCGACCCAGTTGATGCGGTTGGCAGACAGGCCTTCGCGGATCGCCTTGATCACCGGAATGCCGCCGGCCACAGCCGCTTCGAACGCCACAATCACGCCTTTCTCGCGAGCCTTGGCGAAAATTTCATTACCGTGAACGGCAATCAGTGCCTTGTTCGCGGTGACCACATGCTTGCCATTCTCGATGGCCTTGAGTACCAGCTCGCGGGCAACGGTGTAGCCGCCCATCAGCTCTATAACGATGTCGATCTCAGGGTTCGTGGCCACTTCGAAGACATCGTTGGTAATCGCAATACCGGTCGTCTGGAACTGAGGCTTTGGCGTGCGCATGGCAATTTGTGCCACTTCGATTCCACGCCCGGCACGACGAGCAATTTCCTCGGCGTTGCGCTGAAGTACGTTGAAGGTACCGCCACCGACGGTTCCTAACCCACAGATGCCTACTTTGACCGGTTTCACTGTGAACTCCCCATAAAACGGCCGACTCAAGGTCGGCCGTGAAAACAACCGCGTGCTCGCGGTTCCCTATTAATGGCACGGCGATGATGCTGCCGGACCATGATCGTCAACGGCTGACCGTGACGATACGAATTTACTTCGCGCTCAGTGCCAGTTTGGCGACTTGTGGCGCAGGCTGGTAGCCCGGAATGACCTGACCGTCGGCCAAAACGATGGCCGGTGTGCCGGTCACGCCAATCGATTGACCGAGGGCGAACTGCTTGGATACCGGGTTATCGCACTTGGCGGCCTTGATTTCCTTGCCATCGACCATTTTGTCCATGGCCGCTTTCTTGTCTTTCGAGCACCAGACCGCTTGCAGCTGTTCGTCACCCGGCGAGCCCAGGCCCTGGCGCGGGAACGCAACATAACGAACTTCGATGCCGCGCTTGTTCAGCTCAGGCACTTCGGCGTGCAGTTTGTGGCAGTACGGGCAGGTGGTGTCGGTGAACACGGTAATGTGCGACTTGGTTTCGCCGATGGCCGGATACACCACGGTTTCCGCGACAGGAATGTCATTGACCAGTTTGGAAACGCCAAGACGCTCGGTCTTCTCGGTCAGGTTGACCGGTTTACCATCCTTGAGCTGGAACAGGTAGCCCTGAACCACGTACTGGCCGTCGGCGCTGGCATACAACACGCGGCTGCCCTTGAGTTTGACTTCATACATCCCTGGCAGCGGGCTGGCCGTGATGGTTTCGACGGGCACGTCGAGCTGGAGGTTTTCCAGGCTTTTACGAATGGCTTTGTCGGCCGCGTCATCGGCGACGGCAAAGGTGCTGACCAACGCAATGGCAGCGGCGGCGAAAATCTGGGTCAGACGCATGAGAACTCCTGAAGGCGGACAAATGAAACGATCAGAACGCCCGTACCGAAACACCGGGTCATAACCGCCCATCGTGCAAACCGGCAAAGCCTACCACATATGGTCCTTGTGGCCGAATGCGCCTGTCGCCAGAGATTTTGAGAGCACCGAAGAACAAGGAGTGAGCCTGCTCGCGATAGCGGTAGTCCTGACAACACAGCGGTGACTAACAGACCGCCATCGCGAGCAGGCTCACTCCTACAGGGATTTTGTTCAGCCTCTGGGGTGATGCTTGGCATGCAGGTCCTGCAAGCGTGCACGGGCGACATGAGTGTAGATCTGGGTCGTCGACAAATCACTGTGGCCAAGCAGCATTTGCACCACACGCAAGTCGGCGCCGTGGTTGAGCAGGTGCGTCGCGAAAGCGTGGCGCAAGGTGTGCGGCGACAGCGACTTGCCGATCCCGGCGACTTTGGCCTGGTGCTTGATGCGATGCCAGAAGGTCTGGCGGGTCATCTGCTCGCCCCGCAGGCTGGGGAACAGTACATCGCTGGGACGCCCGCCGAGCAACTCGCCACGGGCGTCGCGCATGTAGCGCTCGACCCAGACAATCGCCTCCTCACCCATCGGCACCAGCCGCTCCTTGCTGCCCTTGCCCATAACCCTAAGCACACCCTGGCGCAAATTGACCTGTTCGAGCGTCAGGCTGATCAGCTCTGTCACCCGCAAACCACAGGCATAAAGCACTTCGAGCATGGCGCGGTCACGCTGGCCGATGGCCTCACTCAAATCCGGCGCCTTGAGCAAGGCTTCGACGTCGGCTTCCGACAGGGATTTTGGCAACGGCCTACCCAGCTGCGGCATGTCTACGCGCAAGGTCGGATCTACGGCGATCAACTTTTCCCGCAGCAAGTAGCGATAGAACCCACGCACACCAGAGAGGAATCGCGCCGTGGAACGGGGTTTGTAGTTCTGCTCCAGACGCCAGGCCAAGTGATCGAGGATCAACTCCCGTCCGGCGTTGACCAGTTCCAACCCCCTCTCCTGCAGCCAACCGTTGAACAAGGCCAGGTCGCTGCGATAGGCATCGCGAGTGTTGTCGGAAAGGCCTTTTTCCAGCCAGAGGGCGTCGAGGAATTGGTCTATCAGTGGATGATCAATGGCAGGCATACAGGCTCAGGCAGGCAGGGAACGACTAAAAAGTGGTGGACAGTCTTTCATAGCACGCGCACTCGCGGAACCATTGCCGGCATAAATCGCAGGCAACAAAAAAGCAGCCCGCAGGCTGCTTTTTTCTGCATCGGAAGCTGGACTTAAGCCAGTTTTTCCTTGATGCGAGCTGCTTTACCGGACAGGTCACGCAGGTAGTACAGCTTGGCTTTACGTACGTCACCGCGACGTTTAACGGCCATGCTGTCGATTTGCGGGCTGTAGGTCTGGAAAGTACGCTCTACGCCAACACCGTTGGAGATTTTACGAACGGTGAAAGCACTGTTTACGCCGCGGTTACGCTTGGCGATAACAACACCTTCGAACGCTTGCAGACGCGAACGGTCGCCTTCCTTCACTTTCACCTGAACGACAATGGTGTCGCCCGGGGCAAAGGTAGGGATCTCTTTGGTCATCTGCTCTGCTTCGAGTGCAAGGATGATTTTGTTAGTCATGCTGTGCTCCTAAGGTAAATCGTCGGATCTACCATCGATACGTTGTTAACTATCGTCCCGCTCGTGGATGTATTCCTCGAGCAGCTTCTTCTCTTCTCCAGAAAGCGAGCGGCTTTCCAGAAGATCGGCGCGTCGTTCAAAGGTCCTACCAAGGGACTGCTGTAAACGCCAACGCCGGATATGCGCGTGATTGCCACTTAGCAACACGTCGGGAACACGCTGATCCGCATACACCTCCGGTCGGGTGTAGTGCGGGCAATCCAGCAGACCATCCGTAAAGGAATCTTCCTCGGCGGAGTCCGCATGCCCTAAAGCTCCAGGCAGCAGTCGTGTAACCGCATCGATCAGGACCATCGCCGGCAGCTCGCCGCCAGACAGTACATAGTCGCCAATCGACCACTCTTCATCGACATGAGCTTCAATAAATCGCTCGTCAATGCCTTCATAGCGGCCGGCAATCAGGATCAATGCATCCAGATTCGCCAACTCGCGTACCGCCGACTGAGTCAGTTGACGGCCTTGGGGGGACAGGTAAATTACCTTCGCCGCCTCCCCGGCTGCTGCCTTGGCCTGAACCAGTGCATCTTCCAGGGGCTTGATCTTCATCACCATGCCCGGACCACCGCCAAATGGGCGATCATCCACAGTGTGATGTCGATCCGTCGTGTAGTCTCGCGGGTTCCAACAGGTGAGCTGCAAGAGCCCCTGTTTCACCGCCCGACTGGTGATGCCGTACTCGCTGATGGCGGAGAACATCTCGGGAAACAAACTGATCACTTCTACGCGCAAGTTAGCCACGCTTAGAAGTCCGCGTCCCAATCCACCTTCATCTCGCCTGCCGCCAGATCGACAGCCAACACGCATTGCTCCGTATAGGGCAACAGGCGTTCGCGATCATCCAGGCTGCCAGCGCAAGGCTTGACCACCATTACATCATTGGCGCCGGTTTCCAGAAGATGATCGATTTTCCCGAGCAGTTGCCCGAGTTGATCAATAACCTTCAGACCTTCCAGCTGGTACCAGTAGTACTCGCCGTCGGTCAATTCAGGGAACAGGTTGCGCGGCACGCAGATCTCATAACCGGCCAGAAGACGAGCTTCTTCACGGTCATCAAGACCCTTGAGCTTTGCGACCAGGAACTTGTCGTTCCCGCGTCCGCTGACCAGCTCGACCTGTTTCACATTGCCTTCGCGCTTGAGCGTCCAGGTTTTGTACTGCAACAGGTTTTCTGTCGGATCAGTAAAGGAATACACCTTCACTTCGCCGCGAACGCCATGAACCGAATAAATTTTGCCGATAACGATCAAATCATCAGCAACAGCTGGCGTCGCGTTCATATTGCTCAGGCCGCAGCCTTAGCCGAGTCCTTCAACAACTGAGCAACACGCTCAGAAGGTTGTGCACCAACGCTCAGCCAGTAGGCTACGCGCTCTTGGTTCACGGACAGACGGACTTCTTGACCACGAGCAACAGGGTTGAAGAAACCAACCTGTTCCTTGTGCGAACCGTCGCGCGGGTTGCGGCTGTCGGTTACGGTCAAGTGGTAAAACGGGCGCTTTTTGGAGCCGCCAAGGGCAAGACGGATTGTTAGCATGTGAACATCGTTCCTGTAGTCGGTGCTGCAAATCTAAAGGCACAGCGGGCATAGGTGCCCGAAAGGCCGCATATTCTAAGGAATATCCGGACTTTTGCAAATGTCTTTTTCCGGCGGCCTATCGGACGCCATCCAGATTTGCTATAGAGCCGTCGTTGAAAACGGCCAGTCAGCTCCCGCCAAGTGCGGGTTTGCTGGAGTTCCCACTTCCTTGTGGGGTTGCGCAAGAGCAAGCCCTTGCGCGAATTCTTTACATCTTGGGCATGCCGCCGCCGGGCAACATACCGCCCATGCCGCGCATCATTTTGGCCATTCCGCCTTTGGCGGAGAATTTCTTCATCATCTTCTGCATCTGCTTGTGCTGCTTGATCAAGCGACCGATGTCCTGCACCTGAGTGCCGGAACCCATGGCGATCCGGCGTTTGCGCGAACCGCTGATCATCTCAGGGTCGCGGCGCTCGGCCGGGGTCATGGAGTTGATGATGGCTTCCATCTGCTTGAATTGCTTTTCTGCCGCACCCTGGGCATTGCCCATCTGCGCCAGGTTCACACCGCCCATGTTCGGCAGTTTGTCCATGAGGCCGCCGAGGCCGCCCATGTTCTTCATTTGTTGCAACTGATCGCGGAAGTCTTCGAGGTCGAAGCCCTTGCCCTTCTTCAGTTTCTTGGCCAGTTTGTCGGCCTTGTCTTTGTCGAGGGTCGCTTCGGCTTGTTCGATCAGGCTGAGCACGTCGCCCATGCCGAGGATGCGCGAAGCAATACGCTCCGGGTGGAACGGATCGAGCGCTTCGCTCTTCTCGCCCATACCGATGAACTTGATCGGCTTGCCGGTGATGGCGCGAACCGACAGGGCGGCACCGCCACGGGCATCGCCGTCGACCTTGGTCAGGATCACGCCGGTCAGCGGCAGCGCATCACCAAACGCCTTGGCGGTGTTGGCGGCGTCCTGGCCGGTCATGGCGTCAACTACGAACAGGGTTTCGACCGGGTTGATCGCGGCATGCAGCGCCTTGATCTCACCCATCATCTCTTCGTCGATGTGCAAACGACCGGCGGTATCGACGATGACCACGTCGATGAATTTCAGTTTTGCTTCTTTAATAGCCGCTTGCGCGATGTCGACCGGCTTCTGGCTCAGGTCGGACGGGAAGAAAGTAACACCGACTTCACCCGCGAGCATTTCCAGCTGTTTGATTGCCGCCGGACGGTAAACGTCCGCGGACACGACCATGACCGACTTCTTCTTGCGCTCTTTAAGAAAGCGCGCAAGTTTGCCGGCGGTGGTGGTCTTACCCGCCCCCTGCAAACCGGCCATCAGGATCACGGCAGGTGGAACGGCGCTCAGGTTAAGGTCTTCGTTGGCCGCGCCCATCAGGCTTTCGAGTTCGGCCTGGACGATCTTCACAAAGGCCTGGCCCGGCGTCAGGCTGCGCGACACCTCGGTGCCGACAGCGCGTTCCTTGACCGAATTGACGAAGTCTTTGACCACTGGCAAGGCGACGTCGGCTTCGAGCAACGCCATGCGCACTTCACGCAGGGTGTCTTTGATGTTGTCTTCGGTCAGCTTGGCTTTGCCGGTGACATGGCGCAGCGTCTGCGAGAGACGGTCGGTTAAGTTTTCAAACATTGCGCGATCCTTTCAGGCCCTGTGTAGACCGGGATAATGGCGGCCCAGACCGGAATAAACATGTGCTCGGCGAGCCTGCGGCGTGGGCAGGTCGCGGATTATAGCGAAGACTGCGTCTGGCGGACACCTCACACTTTCGTGCGGCGGGGGTTCTATGCCAAACTCAGCGCCTTTCGGGCTTGCCTAACAGGATTTATGCTCCCCTTGTCACCCAGTTTGCTTACCACCCTCGCCGCCGCCTGCTTATATGCCGCTGCGACTCTTTATCAGGGCTCTCGTCTGGCCACCGGCGCCAAGGCGAACAAGCGCCTGCTTGTCACGCTCGGCGTGCTGGCCGTCCTGGCTCACAGCGCCAGCCTGTTTACCCACCTGCTGACACCGATCGGTCTGGGCCTGGACTTTTTCAGCGCCGCCAGTCTGATTGCTGCTGCGGTTATCGGGCTGACCCTGCTGGCCTGCTCGCGGATCCCGGTGGAAAACCTGCTGATATTACTGTTCCCGCTGGGGGCCGCGACCGTGCTGCTGGCGCAGTTCGCCCCGGCCGGCACTGTACAGATCATCGACGAAGAGCCGGGTATCCTCGCCCATATACTCTTGTCGATCCTCGCTTACGGCATGTTCACCATTGCGGTGTTCCAGTCCTTGTTACTGTTGGTTCAAGACCACCAACTCAAGCACAAGCATCCGTCAGGGCTGATCAAGAACTTCCCGCCGCTGCAAACCATGGAAAGCCTGTTGTTCGGTTTCCTTTGGGCCGGCTGGACCCTGCTATCGTTGTCGTTGATCTCCGGCTGGCTGTTTGTCGACAACCTGTTCGCCCAGCACCTGGTGCATAAAACCCTGCTGGCGTGCCTGGCCTGGATTGTCTTCAGCGTGCTGCTGTGGGGCCGTAACCGCCTCGGCTGGCGTGGACACAAGGCGATTCGCTGGACCCTCGCCGGTTTCTGCCTGCTGATGCTGGCGTATTTCGGCAGCAAGCTGGTTCGTGAATACATCCTCCATATCTGACGAGCGGCATTAATGGACGACTTGCCCATAGGGCCGATGCTCGCGGTACTGGCCCTGCTGATTTTATGGTCGGGGCTGTTTACCGCCATCGAAGTGGCACAACAGCAGTTGCTGGCCCAGCGGACTGCCTCGCGTTCGAGCGACAAGCCGGTGGCAAAGCTGAGCTTTCCACTCAACAGCCTGATCTTCTGCAATACCCTGTGCCGTGCGCTGGTCATGGTCATCAGCACGTTACTGGCGATTTTCACCTGGGCGGGCAACGGCCCATGGGTCGCCTGCCTCGGCGCCGGCGTCGCGCTTCTGGTGTTCGCCGACTACCTGCCGCGCACCCTCGCCTCTCGCTATCCTGACGCGGTGCTGAACCTGGGCAACACCTTGCTCGGCGCGCCACTGAAAATCATCTACCCGGCCGCCTGGCTGCTCAATGGCCTCAGCCAGTTGCTGATGCGACCGTTCGCCCGCAAAGTCAAAGTGGTGCAGCAGAGCGAAGACGAAACACCGGCGGATCGGCACGACGATCAGGACCACAGCGTCTGCCGCCCGCACCCACTGTCCGGCATCCACGCGCTGGACAACATCACGGTCAACGACATTCTGGTGCCGCGCAGTGACGTCGATGGCATCAACCTCGACGACCCGATTGAAGAAATCATCGAGCAGTTGCGCCACAACAAACGCACGCGTCTGCCGGTATTCCACAGCGACATCAACCAGGTCGAAGCGGTCCTCAACACCCGACACATCCGTCATTTGCTGCCTGATGCAAGCCTGACCCTGGAAGCGCTGCGGGCGGCCAGTCATGACCCTTATTTCGTCCCTGAAAGCACTCCGCTACAGCTGCAACTGCTGAATTTCCACAAGCAGCAGCGGCGCTTGGGCATGGTGGTCGACGAGTACGGTGAAGTGCTCGGTATCGTCACCCTGGAAGACATTCTTGAAGAAATCGTCGGCGAATTCGAAAGCCAGCACAGCCTGGACAACCCGCACATCCATCCTCAGGCCGACGGACGCCTGGTGATCGAGGGCGCGGCGTCGATTCGCGAACTGAACAAGAGCCTGGGCTGGCATCTGCCCAGCGATGGCCCGAAAACCCTTAACGGGTTGGTGACCGAAGCCCTTGAGACGATTCCGGACAGCGCGGTATGCCTGAAGATCGGTCGCTATCGCCTGGAGATTCTGGAAACGGAAGATAACCGCGTCACACGGGTGCTGATCTGGCATACCAGCTCGCTTCCAGTCGTTATCTAAAGCCCCTTGTTGAATCGTTAGGCACCTTCCTATAATCGATTTGCTTACCCAAGCCCCGCCGCACCACAGTGCTACCCGCACTCCGCATCAAAACCCACATCCCTGGGTGTTCGACCATAATAATTCGCTCCACTGGGGCACATGACTGTCAGGGATAACCGCATGACGACCAGCACGACTTATACCGAAACCACGCCTGCGCAACCGACGAACTCCGCCACCCGGGTGGCCACCGCGAGTTTCATCGGCACCGCCATCGAGTTTTACGACTTCTACGTCTACGCCACTGCCGCTGCACTGGTGATCGGGCCGGTGTTCTTTCCGCAGACCTCCGGCACCGCTCAAATGTTGTCGGCGTTCCTCACCTTCGGCATCGCCTTTCTTGCGCGACCGCTGGGTTCTGCACTGTTCGGCCACTTCGGTGACCGCATCGGGCGAAAATCAACACTCGTCGCCTCGCTGCTGCTGATGGGCGTCTGCACCACGTTGATCGGCGTGTTACCGGGTTACGACAGCATTGGCGCCTGGGCGCCGATCCTGCTCTGCGTGCTGCGCTTTGGCCAAGGCCTGGGGCTGGGCGGTGAATGGGGTGGTGCGGCGCTGCTGGCCACGGAGAACGCGCCCAAAGGCAAACGCGCCTGGTTCGGCATGTTCCCGCAGCTTGGCCCTTCAATTGGTTTTCTGGCGGCAAACGGGCTGTTCCTGACTCTGGCCATGACCCTGAGTGACGAACAATTCCGCTCATGGGGCTGGCGGATTCCATTCCTGCTCAGTGCCGTACTGGTGATGGTCGGGTTGTACGTGCGCCTCAAGCTCCACGAAACCCTGGTGTTCGCCAATGCCATGGCCCGCCAGGAACGGGTGAAAATCCCGCTGGTCGAACTGTTCAGCCAGTACTGGGCGCCAATGCTGTTGGGCGCAGGCTCGATGGTGGTGTGCTATGCGCTGTTCTACATCTCGACGGTGTTTTCGCTGAGTTATGGCGTGTCGACCCTCGGCTACACCCGTGAAACCTTCCTCGCCTTGCTGTGCTTCGCGGTGTTGTTCATGGCCGCCGCCACGCCACTGTCGGCGTGGGCCAGCGACCGTTACGGGCGCAAACCGGTGCTGATCATCGGTGGCGTGTTAGCGATTCTGTCCGGGTTCTTGATGGAACCGCTGCTGACCCAAGGTTCGACCTGGGGCGTGGCGCTGTTCCTGTGCATCGAATTGTTTCTGATGGGCGTGACGTTTGCGCCGATGGGTGCGTTGCTTCCTGAACTGTTTCCGACCCATGTTCGCTATACCGGAGCATCGGCTGCGTACAACCTGGGCGGGATCGTCGGGGCCTCGGCGGCGCCGTTCTTCGCGCAGAAACTGGTGGCGATGGGGGGGCTGAGTTATGTCGGCGGGTATGTGTCGGGGGCTGCGGTGCTGAGCTTGATTGCGGTGCTGTGCCTGAAAGAGACCCGCAACAACGATTTGAATCGGGTGGCCTGATAGATCGCCATCGCGGGCAAGCCCGGCTCCCACAGGAACCGCATTCCGTCCCTGTAGGAGCCGGGCTTGCCCGCGATAGCCGCGCCTCGGTTACAGCTCTGCCACGACAGCCTGAGAAGCACGGGTAGCCTTGGCGCGAGCCAATTCAATCGATTCATCCCGCGCCAACGCCACACCCATCCGGCGCTGACCATTCACCTCTGGCTTGCCAAACAGACGCAACGCCGTGTCCGGCTCGCTCAACGCAGCACCCAGATTGGCGAAAGCGGTCTGGGTCGACTGTCCTTCCACCAGAATTACCGCTGAAGCCGAAGGCCCGAACTGGCGGACCAACGGAATCGGCAGGCCCAGAATCGCCCGCGCGTGCAGCGCGAATTGCGACAGGTCCTGAGAGATCAGGGTCACCAGGCCAGTGTCATGCGGGCGCGGCGAGACTTCGCTGAACCACACCTGATCACCTTTGATGAACAACTCGACGCCAAACAAACCACGACCGCCCAACGCCTCGGTGACAGCTTTGGCCACGCGCTCGGACTCAGCCAAAGCAATCGGGCTCATGGCTTGCGGCTGCCAGGATTCCTGATAATCGCCCTTCTCCTGACGGTGACCGACCGGCGCGCAGAACGTGGTGCCACCGACATGACGCACGGTCAGCAGGGTGATTTCGTAATCGAAGTCGATGAAGCCTTCGATGATCACACGCCCTTTACCGGCGCGACCGCCCTCTTGCGCGTAGTCCCACGCGGTTTTGACGTCATCAGCGCTACGCAACAGGCTCTGGCCTTTGCCCGAGGAACTCATCACCGGCTTGACCACGCACGGGAAACCGAGGTCTTCGACTGCTTTGCTGTAATCCTCAAAGGTATCAGCGAAGTGGTACGGCGAAGTCGGCAGATCCAGCTCTTCGGCGGCCAGGCGACGGATGCCTTCGCGGTTCATGGTCAGCTGTGCGGCACGCGCGGTCGGGATCACGGTGAAGCCTTCGGCTTCCAGTTCGACCAGGGTGGCGGTGGCGATGGCCTCGATTTCCGGCACGATGAAGTGCGGCTTCTCGGCTTCGATCACTGCTCGCAGGGCGGCGCCGTCGAGCATGTTGATCACGTGGCTGCGATGGGCGACTTGCATGGCTGGCGCGTGGGCATAACGATCCACGGCAATTACTTCAACGCCCAGGCGTTGCAGCTCGATTACCACTTCCTTACCCAGCTCACCACAGCCACACAGCAATACGCGGGTCGCGGTTGGCGACAATGGAGTTCCGATACGGGTCATCTCAGGTCCTCAAGAAGCGGATCATCGAGGGATGCGACGAAAGTAACCTGTGTGGCCAGTTCTGTTAGTCAATTTCGGCGCAGGAAGCCCATTTCCTGCGTTGCTGTTCCTCGCCATAGCAAGCTATGACTCGCCACAGCGCCTTGGCTATGGACTTCCTGCATCCGAACTTGAACTAACGAACTGGCCGTACAGGCTACATGCGCGCTTCCCATGGGGAGAAAGCGCGGCATTTTACATGAACCGAGGGGTTTGGCTCAGCTGACGATGGCCTGTTTGCGCAAGCGCCAGGCCATGATCAGCCACACGGCGGTCACGCCTGCGAACTTCGAACCCATCGCGGTGAGGATCACACCCGGGGTGAAGGCGTCGATCATGCCGAAGAAAATGAAGGTATCGAGGGGAATGCTCAACGCCGAACTTATCCACAGGCGGTCGTGCAACGGGCGTTTGGTGATGCTGAATACCAGCCAGTCGATGCACTCAGACACCGCGAACGCGGTGGCGCTGGCCAACGCGATGGACGGATCGGAGGTGACGTAGGACAGCACCAGCGCGGCCAGCATCGCGACTATGGCGCCGTGGCCGAAGCGGGTTTGCACCATGTCGCGGAGCACGAACACCAGACCACCCCAGGCCGACCAGATGATGTCGAGGTGAGGAGCGGTGGAAAAGGCGTAGTTGATCAACACGACGCTGCTGATGTAGGCGATCAGGAAGAGCATGGGGCGTGAGGATACCTGTCAATTTGGCGCACAGATTACTTCAGGAGACAGGATGGACCAAGAGCGGAGGTGGCAGTGATGGCCTTTTCGCGAGCAGGCTCGCTTCCACACTGGCTCAGTGCCGGCCACAAATAACGTGGACAACATCGGTCAATGTGGGAGCGAGCCTGCTCGCGAAGGCCGCACCTCATTTATCCGATTTTGCTCCAATCATCCAGACCAGGCCGCTGGACTTGGCCCGTTCATGGCACAACCCCAACACCGCGCGGCGCTCGTCGTTGGTCATCCGGCTCCAGCGGGTAATCTCTTCCACCGTGCGCTGACACCCGGTGCAAATGTCATCGTCATCCAATGCGCAAATATTCACGCAGGGCGATAGCACCGGTCGTTCAGTGGTGCTCATTCTTCCTGCTCGACCAGATCACGGGCATAGCGCTGCGAGTTATGCACATAGTGGGCGGCACTGGCCTCCAGCATCTTTTTCTGCGGCTCAGTCAGTTCACGCACCACTTTGCCCGGCGAGCCCATGACCAGCGAACCATCGGGAATCTCCTTGCCTTCGCCAATCAGCGAATTGGCGCCGATGATGCAGTTTTTGCCAATTTTCGCGCCGTTCAGAATGACCGCGTTTATACCGATCAAGCTGTAATCACCCACGGTGCAGCCATGCAGCATGGCGTTATGGCCAATGGTTACGCCGGTGCCGATGGTCAGCGGGTAGCCCATGTCGGTGTGCATCACTGTGCCGTCCTGAACATTGCTGTTCTTGCCGATCAGGATCAGTTCGTTGTCGCCCCGCAGCACGGCGTTGAACCAGACATTGGCGCCCTCTTCCAGTTTGACCTTGCCCACCAGCACGGCATTGGGTGCGACCCAGCTCTGCGGATGGGTTTCGACGCGGGCGTCGCCCAGGCGATATTTCATTCTTGTTGTCCTCAAGGCCAGGCAGGCTCATACAAAGCTCGGTTCACGCCATACGAACGATGGCTTCAGGTGTTGATAAAACTCTTGGGCGGTTGATGCAGGCTGATTTTCGCGTCATAGAGCAGATTGATCAACTCGACGATCATAATCGCCGTCAGGCCCCAGATTTTGAATTCACCATAACGGTAACTTGGCACGTACCAGCTACGGCCCTGATAATCGATGCGATGGGTGTGTTCGCGCGGGTCCTTGCGGAAGAATTCCAGCGGCACACTAAAGACGGCAGCGATCTCGGCATCGTTGGCCCGATACTCGACAAAATCCGGAATCACCCCGACATAAGGCGTGACCTTGATGCCGTGCAATGAGATCAGCGGGCTAAGCGGGCCGATCACTTCAACCAGACCCGGCGGCAGGCCGATTTCTTCTTCGGCCTCACGTAGCGCGGTGAAAATCAGGTCGGGGTCCTCGGGATCGCGTCGACCGCCGGGAAAGGCCACTTCACCGCCATGGGTCGAGAGCCCGCTGGCGCGCAGGGTCAGAACCAGTTCCGGTTCATCACTGCGAGTGATGGGCACCAGTACCGCGGCTTCAGGGAAACGTTTGTCGGTTTCCAGCGTGCGTGGAGTGTGGTTGCTTACTCGATGCAGTAGCTCGTCCAGCATGAGACTTCTCGATTTATTAGCCGTAGGGTCTGTTGACGTTTACTGACGACCGCGTTGCGCGCCAACGCGCGCGATGCTGCGTTGCGGGATTTGCTAAGGGAACAGCCATTCACTGCATCCCGCGCCTTGCCTCGCACACGTTGGCACTGCAACGCGGCTCGCCAGCAAACGTCAACAGACCCTATGCATCATGCACCAATCGAACCGACCGCCCAACCCCATAACCACTGCATGTCGCTAAACGACAACTTGCCGACAGACACCGCTGCACGCCAAGATAGGCGCAGCATTCAGGAACCCAAGCATGAAATTTTGCAGTCAGTGCGGCAACCCGGTGACCCAGCGCATTCCCGAAGGCGATTCGCGCCTGCGATTTGTCTGCGACAGCTGCCATACGATTCACTACCAGAACCCCAACATCGTCGCCGGTTGTGTCGCAACCTGGGGCTCGAAAGTGTTGCTGTGTCGACGCGCCATCGAGCCACGGCTCGGTTACTGGACCCTGCCTGCCGGTTTCATGGAAAACGGTGAAACCATCGAGCAGGCGGCCATTCGCGAAACCGCCGAAGAAGCCTGCGCCCGGGTACGCAACCTGAGTATCTATACGTTGATCGACGTGCCGCACATCAGCCAGGTGCATGTATTCTTTCGCGCAGAGCTGGCGGACCTGGACTTTTCAGCCGGCCCCGAAAGCCTCGAAGTGCAGCTTTTCGAAGAAGCTGACATCCCTTGGTCCGACCTGGCTTTCCGCACGGTGGGCCGTACCCTAGAATGCTTCTTTGCTGACCGGAGGACCGAGTTCTACCCCGTGCGGTCCGAATCGATCCCGCCGCTTGCTCAGCTTGCCATCACTTAAAACATCTATAACTAAAATAGCCGACACCTCTAGGGATATCGTTTCAATGCGCTGGTTGCTTGCCCTGTTTTGCTTGTCGTTCGTTGCCATGTCACAGGCTTCCGTTGCGGAAACACTGAATGGCAGAGTCATCGAAAAAATCCTGGTCCTGAAATCCGCCCACCAATTGCAATTGATCAATGACGGCAAGCCGCTCAAGACCTATCGCATATCCTTGGGCAAGCATCCCCAAGGCCCAAAACTGATGGAAGGTGACAAACGCACGCCAGAAGGCCTCTATTGGGTGGACTGGCGCAAGGTCAGCGACCGCTTCAATCTGGCGATGCACATCTCCTACCCGAACATCAGCGACTCCGCCCGTTCGCGCCGAGAGGGTGTCGAGCCCGGGGGCATGATCATGATCCACGGAACACCGGACACCGAGGACAACCCTGAGGACCTGTTCCACACCCTGGACTGGACCGACGGCTGCATCGCCATGCGCAACATGGACATGCGCGAAGTCTGGAACCTGGTGCCGGACGGCACGATGATCGAAATCCGCCCGTAACGGTGTCGAGGGAGCTTGCTCCCTCGCCACAGAGGCATTGCCCTAAATTTGGTCCCTGACCGCTACCTTCGGTCGCCAGCTAAAAAAATAATTTCAAAAGATCGCAGCTGTGACAACGCCTGCCGGGGTGATACCAATTCCCCGAGCGAGCGTCACCACAGACTGCGATCTTTGCGTTCAAAACCGCCATCGTTAATACCACTTCAATCCAGCAGCCTGTGAACCCGCTCACCAGGACGGGCCCGTGCACACTCACGACAAAGCGCTGGCATTGACATGGTATTTAAGTGGTATTAGTTTTCATCGCACAACCGGGCGACAATAATCCTACATCCGCATCGGACCAAACCTACATGAATGACCTCCAGGCCCTACGCCCCGACGACACTCAACCCACGCCGTTGTACCTGCAACTGGCGCGCAATCTGCAAGCGGCTATCCATGCCGGCCAGTGGAAAGCCGAACAAGCCATGCCGTCAGAGCGCAGCCTCAGCGAAATGCTCGGCATCTCCCGTGTCACCGCACGCAAGGCGTTGGAGGTGTTGTTCGATCAAGGCCTGATCCGCCGCAACCAGGGTTCCGGTACGTTCATCACCCCACGCTTGGAACAACCGCTGTCGCGCCTCTCCGGCTTCAGCGAAATGCTGCGACTCAAGGGCTTCGTTCCGGGGTCGCAATGGCTGGAACGGGAAATCACCCCGCCAACCCACGAAGAATTGATTCGCCTGGGCCTCTCGCCGAACGACAAGGTCGCGCGGCTCAAACGTCTGCGCAAAGCCGACGACACGGTGATGGCGATCGAGATGAGCACCCTGCCCGCCTCAATCATTCCCAAGCCGCAAGCCGTAGGCGATTCCCTCTACGAATACCTCGACGGCATCGGCAAACCGATTGTCCGCGCCCTGCAACACATCCAGGCAATCAACGCCTCGGACGAGTTCGCCGCGCTGGTCGGCATCGCCCCCGGCACCGCCATGTTGCTGATGACCCGGGTCGGTTATCTGGAAGACAACACGCCCATCGAAGTCACCGACACCTATTGCCGCAACGACTACTACGACTTTGTTGCAGAGCTTCGCCGCTAAGCGCCAGGAAAACGATCATGACCGAAGACAACATCCTCACCGCCCACGGCTGGGTTCGCGGCCGGCTGATTCACGAACACGGCAAAGTCGTGTCGATTGAAGGCGTGCCCTGTGATCCGGCGGACAATGACCTGCCTTATCTACTGCCGGGATTCATCGACCTGCACGTTCACGGCGGCGGTGGCAAAGACATCATGGAAGGCGCAACCGCCTTCGAGACCATCACCCGAACCCACGTGCGCTTCGGTACGACGTCGCTGCTGGCGACCACCATGACCGCGCCGAGCGAAGAGATTTCCAGCGTACTCAAAGCCGTCGGCCAGTTCTGCGAGACGCGCCCCAAAGGCAGCGCCCGGGTACTCGGCGTACACCTCGAAGGCCCGTACATCAACCCCGGAAAACTCGGCGCTCAACCGAACTTCGCGCACACCGCGTTGATGGCCGAAGTCGAGGAATACCTGACGCTGGCGCCAATCCGGGTGATCACCATCGCCCCGGAAATCGCCGGCCATGACGCCTTGATCCGCGCTCTCAGCGCTCGCGGCGTGCGCATGCAGATCGGCCATACCCTCGGCAGCTACGAGGAAGGCGTCGCGGCGCTGGCCGCCGGCGCGAGCAGTTTCACTCATCTCTATAACGCCATGAGCCCGCTGCATCACCGCGAGCCGGGCATCGTCGGCGCGGCGCTGGCTCACGCCAAGTACGCCGAGCTGATTCCGGATTTATTGCACGTACACCCCGGCGCAATCCGCGTGGCCCTGCGCTCGATTCCGTGTCTGTATTGCGTCACCGACTCCACCGCCGCCGCCGGCATGCCCGACGGTCAATACAAGCTCGGCAGCCACACCGTCACCAAATGCCTGGGCGGCGTGCGCTTGCCCGACGGCACCCTCGCTGGCAGCACCCTGACCATGGATCAGGCGTTGCGCAATCTGGTGAAGATCGGTTTGCCGATTGCCGAGGCCTCGCAACGTCTTTCGCAATTCCCCGCCGATTACCTCGGCCTTGAAGAACGTGGCCGCCTCACACCGGGCAGTTGGGCCGACTGCGTGCGGCTGGACCGCTCACTCACACTGACCGCCGTCATGGTCGAAGGAGAAGACATTGACTTCAAAAATGCTTGAAGAGGCGCTGTCCTCGTTCGAGGCTGTGCAAGCCCAATTGCAACAGCTCGACCCGCAGATGGTCGAGATCGCCGGACGCCTGCGCCGTCAGCCACCGCAAGTGGCGATGACCGTCGCGCGCGGCAGCTCCGACCACGCCGCCAGTTACTTCGCCTACCTGACCATGCAACTGTTGGGCATCCCGGTGGCGTCGTTGCCAATGTCGGTGGTGACCATGCAGCAAGCGCCATTGAAGGTCAGCGGTCAGGTGGCGTTTGCCTTCTCGCAGTCCGGGCAAAGTCCGGATCTGGTGAACAGCCTGCGCCTGCTGCGCAAACGTGGCGCCTTGAGCATCTCCATGGTCAATGCCGAAGGTTCGCCACTTGAAGCAGCGTGTGAATTCAGCCTGCCGTTGTTGGCCGGAACGGAAAGCAGCGTCGCCGCGACCAAGAGTTTCATCGCCACGCTCAGCGCCAGCGCCCGTCTGATCGCGCACTGGAAAGAAGACGTGGAGATGCTCGAAGCCGGCAACGCCCTGCCGGAAGGTCTGCGTGACGCCGCGCAACAGGATTGGAGCGTGGCCATCGACGCCCTTCGCGATTGCCAGCGCTTGATGGTGATTGGTCGCGGCGCTGGTTTCGCCATCGCCCAGGAAGCGGCGCTGAAATTCAAGGAGACCTCGGCAATCCAGGCGGAAGCGTTCAGCAGCGCCGAAGTCCGCCACGGCCCGATGGCCTTGATCGACGAACACTATCCGCTGCTGATCTTCGCCCCTCGCGGTGCCGAGCAGGCCGGTTTGCTGAGCCTCGCCGCCGACATGCGCCAACGCGGCGCCCGCGTTTTACTGGCCGCGCCGGATGACATCGCCGAACGCGACCTCACCCTGACCCGCGCCGAACACCCGGCCCTCGATCCGATTCTGGCGATCCAGAGCTTCTATGTCATGGCCGCCGGTTTGGCGGTCGCCCGTGGCATGGACCCGGACCAACCGCGTCATTTGAGCAAAGTCACGCGCACCGTGTAGGAGCCGAGCTTGCTCGCGATGACTGAGTTTCAGTCGGCATCAATGTTGAATGTCAGATCGCAATCGCGAGCAAGCTCAGCTCCCACCGGGGGGCGAGTTGATCCGAACCGTCGTTTTTTATTCATGAGACCGAGCCATGCATAACAACAATAAAGAGCTGACCCTCAGCGCCCCGCTCAGCGGCCCGGTGCTCACGCTCGCCAAGGTCCCGGACCCGGTGTTCGCCAGCGGCGCGATGGGCGACGGGATTGCCATCGACCCACTGAACGACACCCTTCATGCCCCTTGCGCAGGCGTCGTCGTGCATGTGGCCCGAACCGGGCACGCGATCACCTTGCGTGCCGACAACGGCGCCGAATTGCTGCTGCACCTGGGCCTCGACACGGTCGAGTTGCAGGGCGAAGGCTTCTCGATGCTGGTCAAGGAAGGCGCGCGGGTCAGCAATGGCCAGCCGCTGTTGCGCTATGACCTGGACAAGGTTGCGCAGCAGTGCAAAAGCCTGGTCAGCCTGATGATTTTGACCAACAGCGAGGAATTTCAGGCACGGCCGATCACCCTCAAATCGGTGAAAGTCGGCGAGCCGCTGCTGCACATCATTCGCCGGCAGGCCTGCGGTGCGCAGGTCGAAACCGACGCCACGGGTATCGAAGTTCACGGACATGCCCACGTCGCCTTTCGCGGCGGTTTACATGCGCGCCCTGCGGCGTTGATTCGTCAGACCGCGCAAGGTTTCAAAAGCAAATCGCAGCTGCATTTCGGCGGTAAATCGGCGACCTGTGACAGCCTGATCGGGCTGATGGGCCTGGCTGTCGGCGAGCGGGATGAAGTGCAAGTCAGTTGCCGGGGCGCGGACGCCGAAGCGGCGTTGCAAGCCTTGTTGACCGCGCTGTCCACCGCCCTGGCCGAAGACAGTCACGCCGCCGCGCCAACGCCGATTGCCCAACGCAATCGTCCCGCCGAAGTCGGCGTGTTGCACGGAGTTTGCGCCGCGCCGGGTCTAGTTGGCGGGCCACTGTTTCGATTGAACGCCATCAGTCTGCCGGTTGATGCAGGCAGTCATGATCCCCAGCACCAACAGCAGGCCCTCGATACCGCGCTGACCCTCGTGCGCAGCGAAATCGGCCAGACCCTGGCTCAGGCAAAAAAGCACAAGAACACCGACGAAGAAGCGATTTTCGCTGCGCATCTGGCACTGCTTGAAGACCCGGCGCTGCTGGACGCGGCAAACACGTCCATCGATCAGGGCATCGCCGCGACCCATGCCTGGAGCCAATCGATCGACGCCCAGTGCGAAGTGCTGCAACAACTCGGCAGCCCCTTGTTGGCCGAGCGTGCCAATGATCTGCGCGACCTCAAACAACGCGTATTGCGCGCCTTGCTCGGCGAAGCCTGGCATTACGATGTGCCCGCCGGCGCCATTGTCGCCGCGCATGAACTGACCCCGTCCGACCTGTTGCAACTCAGCCAGCAAGGCGTCGCAGGGTTGTGCATGGCCGAGGGTGGCGCGACGTCTCACGTGGCGATTCTTGCGCGCGGCAAAGGCTTGCCCTGTGTGGTTGCACTGGGCTCGGCGCTGCTGAATCTGGAGCAAGGTCAATCGGTGGTGCTGGACGCTGACGGTGGTCGCCTCGAACTGACGCCGACTGCCGAACGTCTGGTCGACGTGCATCAGGCGCAACTCAACCATCAGCAACGTCGCGCGCTTCAACAGTCTCAAGCGCACACCCGAGCGCTGACACTCGATGGCTTGCACATCGAGGTGGCCGCCAATGTCGCTTCCAGCGTTGAAGCCACCGACGCGCTGGCCAATGGCGCCGATGGTGTTGGCCTGCTGCGCACCGAGTTTCTGTTCGTGGATCGCAACACCGCGCCAGATGAAGAGGAACAACGCCTCGCCTATCAGGCCGTGCTCGATGCCATGGGCGACAAATCAGTGATCATCCGCACCATCGACGTCGGCGGCGATAAGCAACTCGACTACCTGCCCCTGCCGGTCGAGGCCAATCCGGTGCTTGGCTTGCGCGGCATTCGCCTGGCTCAAGTGCGCCCGGAACTGCTCGATCAGCAACTGCGCGCACTGCTACACGTCAGCCCGCTGTCGCGCTGCCGGATTCTGTTGCCAATGGTCACCGAGGTCGACGAGCTGCTGCACATTCGCAAGTGCCTCGAGGCGTTGTGTTCAGAACTCGGCGTGAGTGAACGCCCGGAGTTGGGCGTGATGATCGAAATTCCGGCCGCCGCATTAATGGCCGAGCACTTGGCCGAACACGCAGACTTTCTGTCCATCGGCACCAACGACTTGTCGCAATACACCCTGGCCATGGACCGCGACCACGCGGGCCTCGCTTCACGCGTCGACGCCATGCACCCGGCGCTGCTGCGTTTGATCGCACAGACCTGCGCGGGTGCGGCGGTGCATAGCCGTTGGGTTGGCGTCTGCGGTGCACTTGCCTCCGACCCGCTGGCGACGCCTGTGTTGATCGGCCTGGGGGTCAGCGAGTTGTCGGTGAGCCCGGTGCAAATCGGCGAAATCAAAGACCGCGTGCGCCACCTCGACGCTGCCGAATGCCGACGCATCAGCCACGACCTGCTCAAGCTGAGCAGCGCGGCGGCAGTGCGTCATGCCTGTCACCAGCAATGGCCTCTGAGCTGAACAACAACTACAGCTCTAAAACAAAAAGAACACAGGGAGAACCGCCATGTACCAACACTTCATCGAAGGCCTGCAGCGCCTCGGCCGCGCACTGATGCTGCCGATCGCGATCCTGCCGATTGCCGGGTTGCTGCTGCGTCTGGGCGACACCGACCTGCTGAACATCGCGATCATCCACGATGCCGGCCAGGTCATCTTCGCCAACCTGGCGATGATCTTCGCCATCGGCATCGCGGTCGGGTTCGCCAAGGACAATAACGGCACCGCTGGCCTTGCCGGGGTGATTGGTTACCTGGTGATGACCTCCACCCTCAAGGTGCTGGATGCAAGCATCAACATGGGCATGCTCGCCGGGATCGTCAGCGGCTTGATGGCCGGCGCGCTGTACAACCGCTTCAAGGACATCAAGCTGCCGGAGTATCTGGCGTTCTTTGGCGGTCGGCGCTTTGTGCCGATTGTCACCGGGTTTGCCGCTGTCGGCCTGGGCGTGATCTTCGGCTTGATCTGGCCACCGATCCAGCAAGGCATCAACAGCTTCGGCGCATTGATGATGGAGAGCGGCAGCTTCGGCGCTTTCGTCTTCGGCGTGTTCAACCGTCTGCTGATCGTCACCGGCCTGCACCACATCCTCAACAACATGGCGTGGTTCGTCTTCGGCAACTTCACCGACCCGACCACGGGAGCCTTAGTCACTGGCGACCTGTCACGCTACTTCGCCGGTGATCCGAAGGGCGGCCAGTTCATGACCGGCATGTTCCCGATGATGATCTTCGGCCTGCCCGCCGCCTGCCTGGCGATGTACCGCAACGCCCTGCCGGAACGGCGCAAGGTCATGGGCGGGATCTTCCTGTCGATGGCCCTGACGTCGTTTTTGACCGGTGTGACCGAGCCGATTGAATTCGCCTTCATGTTCCTCGCGCCGTTTCTGTTTTTGCTGCATGCACTGTTGACAGGGTTGTCGATGGCGATCACCAACGCGCTGAATATCCACCTCGGGTTCACCTTCTCTGGCGGCTTCATCGACATGATTCTCGGCTGGGGCAAATCCACCAATGGCTGGTTGGTGATTCCGGTGGGGTTGGCGTATGCGGTGATCTACTACGTGGTGTTTGATTTCTGTATCCGCCGTTTCAACCTCAAGACGCCGGGGCGTGAAGAAGTGCCAGCGGGCGACAAGATTGTGATCGCCGAGAACGAACGCGCCGGGGCTTATATCAAGGCGCTGGGTGGCGCGCAGAATCTGATCACGGTGGGTGCGTGCACCACTCGGTTGCGGCTGGACATGGTGGATCGCAACAAAGCCAACGATGCCGAGTTGAAAGCGCTGGGGGCGATGGCAGTAGTGCGTCCAGGTAAAGGCGGGAGTTTGCAGGTGGTGGTCGGGCCGATGGCGGACAGCATTGCCGATGATATTCGCCTGGCAATGCCGGCGTTGGGGCGCGCGATCGTGTCTTCCCCTGCTGCTGTTATTGATGCGCCGAAACCTGCGGCGGTGGCCACGCTGGAAGCGCAGCAATGGCTGAATGCGTTGGGTGGCGGCGAGAACGTGTTGCAGATGGACTGCATCGCCATGACCCGGATCCGGTTGCAACTGGCGGATGGCAAGGCGTTGTCGGAATGTGATCTGAAGGCGCTGGGGTGTCAGGGTGTCAGCCAACTTGAAGGCGGCATTTGGCATCTGCTGATTGGCGACAAGGCATCGAGTTTGAGTGATGCGCTGGAGGCGTTGGTGAATCGTAGTGAGGTGAGTGCCAAGGTTTAGATCGTTGGCGCCTGATAGTCAGTCTTCGCGAGCAGGCTCGCACATTTTAAGTTGGGTACATCTGATGGCGATTGGTCGGTTGTTAGGCCGCCTTCGCTGGCAAGCCAGGCTCCTACAATAGATCGGCATATAGCCGTTGCTTCTCACCACTCATCAGGCCGAGCGTTAGCTCGCCTGCAGCTCTTGATCTTGATCTGCCCGCCCCTTCGGGAAGCTGAGTGGAGGTGTGCATCCGGGGAGTGGCGCGTAGCGCCGTTCGACGCAGTCGAACACGCTGCATGTAGGTCGTAGCGAAGCAGACCGGAGGGCAGTGTCCCCGGATGGATACCGGAGCGAAGGAACGCCGAGCCTTAGCGAGGGGCCGGACGCTCGGGGCGAGACCTTTGCTTCCTTTGGGGCGTTTGCCAAAGGGAGTCGCTGTAAGAGCGAAACCATTAGCGGCCGTTACCGCAGCAACGGATATGTATACAAAAAAACAGCATGGTCGGCCCAAAGGCCGCCATCGCAGCCAACAAAAAACCCGCTGAACGCAAATTCAGCGGGTTTCTCATTTCAGCAGCCAGAAGATCAAAAATCCTCCAACCGCCACACTTCGTATGCCGGTGTCTCGTAGGGATGACTCTCTTTCAAAGCCACCACCACCGCCCGAATCAACTCATCGCTGACCACAAGCTCAAGCTTCCATTCCTCAACCTGTTCGACCTGCCCCGCTTCACCAATGAACGGCTGACTGCCATCCAACGGGCGAAACTGGCCAAGGCCGAGCACTTGCCAGACGCAATGATCGTAAGCGCCGATCCGTCCGCCACCGGCGGCGAATACGGCACTCTTCACGTCTTCGACGTGACTGATTGGAACAAAAAAGCTGAGCTTGTACACGACGCTTAGTTCACCCGCTCTTAATTTACCCACACCCGCGCATTACGGAACATACGCATCCACGGTGCGTCTTCGTTCCATTCTTCCGAACGCCACGAGTTCTGCACGGCGCGGAACACACGTTCCGGGTGCGGCATCATGATCGTTACGCGACCGTCGCGGCTGGTCAAACCGGTGATCCCGCGCGGCGAGCCGTTCGGGTTGGCCGGGTATTTTTCGGTGACCTTGCCGTGGTTATCGACGAAACGCATCGCCACGCAACCCGACAGATCGGCTTCCAGCAACGCTTCTTCGCTGGCGAATTCGGCATGGCCTTCACCGTGAGCGATGGCGATTGGCATGCGCGAACCGGCCATGCCTTGCAGGAAGATCGAGTTCGACTCCTGGACCTGCACCATCGCCACGCGCGCTTCGAACTGCTCGGAGCGGTTACGCACGAAGTGCGGCCAGAACTCGCTGCCCGGGATCAGCTCGTGCAGGTTGGACATCATCTGGCAACCGTTGCACACGCCGAGGGTGAAGCTGTCGTTACGTTCGAAGAAGCCTTGGAACGCATCGCGAGCGCGGCTGTTGAACAGCGCGGACTTGGCCCAGCCTTCGCCGGCACCGAGCACGTCGCCGTAGGAGAAACCACCGCACGCCACCAGACCTTTGAACTCATTCAGGTCGACACGGCCGGCCAGAATGTCGCTCATGTGCACGTCGATTGCGTTGAAACCGGCGCGGTCGAAAGCGGCCGCCATTTCCACCTGACCGTTGACGCCCTGCTCACGCAGAACGGCAACCTGTGGGCGGATGCCTTTTTTGATGTAAGGCGCGGCGACGTCCTGGTTGACGTCGAAGCTGAGCTTGACGCTCAGGCCCGGGTTGTCTTCTTCCAGCAGCACGTCGAACTCTTGTTCGGCGCAGTCGACGTTGTCACGCAGACGCTGGATCTGATAGCTGGTTTCAGCCCACTGACGTTGCAGCAGACGACGTTGACCTTCGAACACGGTTTCGCCGTTGAAGGTGATGTTGATCTGGCCGTTGTTCATTGGCTGACCGATCACCGACACGCACTCGCCCAAACCGGCAGCGCTGAATTGCGCGAGGATGTCCGGGGTGGCGTCCTGACGAACCTGGATCACAGCACCCAGTTCTTCGTTGAACAGGATCGCCGCGATGTCGGCGGAAGTTTCTGCCAGGCCATCGAGGTTCAGGCTCAGACCGCAGTGGCCGGCGAAGGCCATTTCCACCACGCTGGTCAGCAAACCACCGTCGGAACGGTCGTGGTACGCCAGCAGGTGACCGTCGGCATTCAGGCCCTGGATCACTGCGAAGAACGCTTTGAGGTCTTCGGAATCATCAACGTCCGGCGCTTGCGAGCCGAGCTTGCCGTGCACCTGGGCCAGGATCGAGGCGCCCATGCGGTTCTGGCCGCGGCCCAGATCGATCAGGATCAGGTCGGTGGTGCCCTTGTTCATGCGCAGTTCCGGGGTCAGGGTCTGACGGATGTCAGCCACTGGCGCGAAACCGGTCACGATAAGGGACATCGGCGAAGTGACAGTCTTGTCGACGCCTTCGTCGCTCCAGCGCGTGGCCATGGACATGGAGTCCTTGCCCACCGGAATGGTAATGCCCAGCTCAGGGCAAAGCTCCATGCCGACCGCTTTCACGGTGTCGTACAGACGCGCGTCTTCACCCGGGTGACCGGCAGCGGACATCCAGTTCGCCGACAGTTTGATGTCGGAGATCTTGTTGATGCGCGAAGCGGCGATGTTGGTCAGGGTTTCGCCGATGGCCATGCGGCCCGACGCCGAGGCGTCCAGCAGTGCCAGCGGAGTACGCTCGCCCATGGCCATGGCTTCACCGGTGTAGACGTCGAAGCTGGTGGCGGTGACGGCAACGTCGGCTACCGGAACCTGCCACGGGCCGACCATTTGGTCACGGGCCACGAGGCCGGTGATGGTGCGGTCGCCGATGGTGATCAGGAAGCTTTTGCTCGCCACGGCCGGGTGATGCAGAACGCGCTCGACGCAGTCTGCAATCTCAAGCGTCGACGGATCGAAATCGTCGCCCAGTTCGTTTTCGCGAACGGCCGAACGGTGCATGCGCGGGGCTTTGCCCAGCAGCACTTCCAGCGGCATGTCCACCGGGCTGTTGCCGAAGTGGCTGTCAGTGACGGTCAGTTGCGGCTCGGCAGTGGCTTCGCCGACCACGGCGAACGGGCAACGCTCACGTTCGCAGATCGCCTGGAAGCGTTCGAAGTCCGCCGGGCCGACTGCCAGAACGTAGCGTTCCTGGGATTCGTTACTCCAGATTTCGTGCGGGGCCATGCCCGGCTCGTCGTTTGGAATGTTGCGCAATTCGAAGCGGCCACCACGGTTGCCGTCGTTGACCAGTTCCGGGAAAGCGTTGGACAGACCGCCCGCGCCGACGTCGTGGATGAAGCTGATCGGGTTTTTATCACCCAACTGCCAGCAACGGTCGATGACTTCCTGGCAGCGACGTTCCATCTCAGGGTTTTCGCGCTGTACGGAAGCGAAGTCCAGGTCGGCCGAACTGGTGCCGGTGGCCATGGAGGAAGCTGCGCCGCCGCCCAGACCGATCAGCATCGCCGGGCCGCCCAGCACGATCAGCTTGGAGCCAACGGTGATCTCGCCTTTCTGCACGTGTTCGGCACGGATGTTACCCATGCCGCCCGCCAGCATGATCGGCTTGTGGTAACCGCGAACTTCGTCGCCACGCGGGGTGGTGATCGACTGTTCGAAGGTGCGGAAATAACCGGTCAGGGCCGGGCGACCGAATTCGTTGTTGAACGCGGCGCCACCCAGTGGGCCTTCGATCATGATGTCCAGCGCGGTCACGATGCGCTCAGGCTTGCCGTACGGCACCTCCCACGGCTGTTCGAACCCAGGGATTTGCAGGTTGGACACGGTGAAACCGGTCAGGCCAGCCTTTGGCTTGGCACCACGGCCGGTCGCGCCTTCGTCACGAATCTCACCGCCACTGCCGGTGGATGCGCCCGGGAACGGGGCAATCGCGGTCGGGTGGTTGTGGGTTTCGACTTTCATCAGGATGTGCACCGGTTCCTGCACCGCGCCGTACTGGCGGGTTTCAGGGTCCGGGAAGAAACGGCCGGCGACGTTGCCGACGATCACCGAAGCGTTGTCCTTATAAGCCGACAGAACACCTTCGCTGTGCATCTGGTAGGTGTTCTTGATCATGCCGAACAGGCTTTTTTCCTGGTTCTGACCGTCGATGTCCCAACTGGCATTGAAGATCTTGTGACGGCAGTGCTCGGAGTTCGCCTGGGCGAACATCATCAGTTCAATGTCGTGCGGGTTGCGCTTCAAGCCGACGAAGGCGTTGACCAGGTAATCGATTTCGTCTTCGGCCAGGGCCAGGCCCAGCTCGGTGTTGGCTTTTTCCAGCGCGGCGCGACCGCCACCCAGCACGTCGATTGCAGTCAGCGGCTTCGGTTCGGCGTGGCTGAACAGGCCGGAGGCTTGTTCAAGGTTGGCCAGAACGATCTGCGTCATGCGGTCGTGCAGGGTATCGGAAATCAACTGTGCTTCGGCGTCGCTGAACTGGCCGGCGACGTAGAAGGCGATGCCGCGCTCCAGGCGCTGGATCTTGCTCAGGCCGCAGTTGCGAGCGATGTCGCTGGCTTTACTGGACCACGGCGAGATGGTGCCGAAACGCGGCAACACCAGGAACAGACGACCGGTCGGCTCTTGTACCGGAACACTTGGGCCGTACTTCAGAAGGCGCGCGAGCACCTGCTGTTCGTCGCCGGTCAGGACGCCGGTAACTTCGGCGAAGTGAGCGAATTCAGCATACAAGCCGCTGACAGCCGGGACCTTCTGGCTCAGTTGCTCAAGGAGTTTGCTGTGGCGAAAGGCAGAAAGGGCAGGAGCGCCGCGCAGGATCAACATCTTCGGGACAGCCTCGGGAGGGGTGTGCTTTGAGGCCGTGCATTCTAGCCTAAACCGCCCGCGACATCACCCGAAACGGTACAGGCGGCTGCACCTGGGTGTCGGACCGCAGATCCGGGCCTGAAAACGGCAATCAAAAAGGGTTATTTTTTCCGCTCAAAAAATGCTGTCAAGGCCCATTCCTGCGGGCTCCGGAGCGCTTTTCAATTGCCTAGCAGACAAGCCCTTCGCTGTCGAGATATGGCGCTCGTGGTCCTTTGCGTATACTGCGCAGATGTTTTCCCCAACGGCTTTGCGTCCGCGGTACGCCAAATGGCTGATCGCAACCGGACTCTTCCTGCTGCTCAATGGCTGTGTTGATAAACCCAACACGCTGGAGCGCGTAAAGGAGGATGGCGTGCTGCGCGTGGTTACCCGAAACAGCCCCGCCACCTACTTTCAGGATCGCAACGGTGAAACCGGCTTCGAATACGAGCTGGTGAAGCGTTTCGCCGACGATCTGGGGGTGGAACTCAAGATCGAGACCGCCGACAACCTCGACGACCTGTACAGCCAGGTCGGCAAGACTAACGGCCCGGTACTCGCTGCGGCCGGTCTGGTCGGCAGCGAAGAACGTAAAAAACAGGTCAGGTTTTCCCACTCCTACCTGGAAGTCACCCCTCAGATCATCTACCGCAACGGCCAATCGCGGCCAACCGACGCCGGTGATTTGGTCGGCAAGAAGATCATGGTGCTCAAAGGCAGCACCCACGCCGAACAGTTGGCGGAGCTGAAAAAGAAATACCCCGGCATTGAGTATGAAGAATCCGACGCGGTTGAAGTCGTCGACCTGCTGCGCATGGTCGATGAAGGCCAGATCGATCTGACCCTGGTCGACTCCAACGAAGTCGCGATGAACCAAGTGTACTTCACCAACATACGGGTCGCCTTCGACCTCGGTGACGCCAGCAACCAGAGCTGGGCCGTGGCCGCTGGCGAAGACAACAGCCTGCTAAACGAAATCAACGACTACCTCGACAAGGTGCAGAAAAACGGCACCCTGCAGCGCCTCAAAGACCGTTATTACGGGCATGTCGACGTTCTTGGTTACATGGGCGCCACCACGTTCGCCCAGCACTTGCAGCAGCGCCTGCCCAAGTACGAACAGCACTTCAAGGCATACGCCAAGAAAGAAAAAGTCGACTGGCGCCTGCTGGCCGCCATCGGTTATCAGGAATCGTTGTGGCAACCGGCGGTCACGTCCAAGACCGGCGTGCGCGGCCTGATGATGCTGACCCAGAACACCGCGCAGGCGATGGGTGTGTCCAACCGCCTCGACCCCAAGCAAAGCATCATGGGTGGCGCCAAATACCTGGCCTATATCAAGGATCAACTGGACGAGTCGATTCAGGAACCGGACCGCACCTGGTTTGCCCTGGCGGCCTACAACGTTGGCAGCGGTCACCTGGATGACGCGCGCAAACTGGCGACGAAGGAAGGACTGAACCCGGACAAGTGGCTGGACGTGAAGAAGATCCTGCCGCGCCTGTCTGAGAAGAAGTGGTACAGCAAGACGCGTTATGGCTACGCCCGGGGCGGCGAGCCGGTGCATTTCGTAGCGAACATCCGTCGTTACTACGACATCCTGACGTGGGTCACGCAGCCACAGCTTGAAGGTGATCAAGTGGCCGAAGGCAACCTGCATGTGCCGGGGATCGACAAGACCAAGCCGGCTCAAGAACCTGCGCCGCTCTAACAGGAATACCTAAATCAAATGTGGGAGCGGGCTTGCTCGCGAAAGCGGTTTAACATTCAACATTTATGTCGACTGTCACACCGCTTTCGCGAGCAAGTCGAATCGTCGCACCGCCGCTCCCACATTTTGATTTTTGTTCGGCTTAGGCTTTTGCGGCGTTCAGGATCAGCGCTTTCATTTCAGATACCGCCGACTTGAAGCCAACAAACAAAGCATGCGCCACCAGCGCGTGGCCAATGTTCAGTTCGTTGATGCCTTTGATCGCCGCCACGGCTTCGACGTTGTGGTAGTGCAAACCGTGCCCGGCGTTGACGATCAGCCCCTGAGCCAGGCCAAACGCAACACCATCGGCCACACGCTTGAGCTCTTCAGCCACGTCAGTTGGCGTCTTGGCATCGGCGTAACGACCGGTATGCAGTTCGATAGCCGGCGCGCCAACACGGCGGGACGCTTCAATCTGCCGCTCATCCGCGTCGATGAACAGCGACACTTCGCAGCCAATCTTTGACAAGCGAGCCACGGCGGCTTTGATCCGCGCTTCCTGCCCTGCCACGTCCAGACCACCTTCTGTGGTCAGTTCCTGACGGGTTTCCGGGACCAGGCAAATGTGCGCCGGGCGGATGCGTTCGGCGAACACCATCATTTCTTCGGTGACGCCCATTTCAAAGTTCATGCGGGTTTGCAGCACGTCCTTGAGCAGCAGAACGTCGCGTTCCTGGATGTGCCGACGGTCTTCGCGCAAATGCACGGTGATGCCGTCAGCGCCCGCCTCTTCCGCGTCCAGTGCTGCCTTGACCGGATCCGGATAGCGAGTACCCCGGGCCTGACGCAGGGTGGCAACGTGGTCGATGTTCACGCCAAGAAGAATGCGATTGCTGGTGGTCACGGAAGCGCTCCTGAATTTAAAGATTCGGCGCACAGCATACGGGGAGACTACGGCTTGCGAAACAGCTCGCGGCTGACCAACGGACGACCGCCCAGGTGAACAGCCAACGCTTGGCGCATTAAACGCTTGGCGGCGGACAGCGCACCGGGTGCGGTCCAGTCGGCATCGGCCATGGCCAACAGTTCGGTGCCATTGAACAAACCGGGTTGCAGCAGATAGACCTGTTCCAGACCCGCATCCACCTGTAAGCGGTAAAGACCGTCCGGGGCAATAGGCTCGCCATGGATGTCCGTAGTCAGTGCAAAGCCGTAACCGAGGTCATCCAGCAAGCGCCATTCGAACGAGCGCAACAACGGCTCCAGCGGACGGCCTTCGGCCAGTGCGAGCAAGGTGGCGGCGTAGTGATCGAATACTGCGGGATGCGGGTCTTCGGCGGGCAGCAGGCGAATCAACAGCTCATTGAGGTACAGGCCGCTAAACAACGCCTCACCACTGAGCCAGGTGGAAACACCGGCGGCTTCCATCCGCCCGACGTTCTTCAACTCACCGCGCCCCCGGAACTCGACTTCCAGGGGTACAAACGGCCGCGCCAATGTCCCGGCCTTGCCCCGTGCACTGCGCAACACCGCCCGCAGCCGACCTTGAGGCGTGAGGAAATCCACCAACGCACTGTTTTCGCGGTAGGCGCGGGAGTGGAGGACGTAGGCGGGTTGGGCGGTGGGTGGGGTTTGGGACATGGGCGTCGAGTATCTCTAGAGGGAGAATACAGCCAGTGAAAACAGCGCTAACCAATGTGGGAGCGGGCTTGCTCGCGAAGGCGGCTTAACATTCAACATCTTCGTTGTCTGTCACACCGCATTCGCGAGCAAGCCCGCTCCCACATTCGATCTTTGTGTACCCAGTGTTAAGCGATTACAGGTCGCCGTAACCCAACGAACGCAATGCGCGCTCGTCATCGGACCAGCCGCCTTTCACTTTCACCCAAAGGTTGAGCATGATCTTGGAGTCGAACAGCAGCTCCATGTCCTTGCGCGCCTCAGTGCCGATACGCTTGATGCGTTCGCCCTTGTCGCCAATGATGATTTTCTTCTGGCCATCACGTTCAACGAGGATCAAGGCATGGATATGCAGGGTTTTGCCCTGCTGCTTGAACTCTTCGATTTCCACGGTGATCTGGTACGGCAACTCGGCGCCCATCTGGCGCATGATTTTCTCACGCACCAGTTCAGCGGCGAGGAAGCGGCTGCTGCGGTCGGTGATCTGGTCTTCCGGGAAGAAGTGATCGTTTTCCGGCAGGTAACCGGCAATCACACGCTCCAGCGCTTCGAGGTTGTGCCCGTGCTGGGCCGAGATCGGCATGATCTGCGCGTTCGGCAGCTGCTCCTGCAACCAGGTCAGGTGCGGCATCAGTTCGGCTTTGTCTTCGATGCGATCCGTCTTGTTCAGCGCCACGATCAACGGGCCGGTCACGTACTGGACGCGCTCGAGGACCATCTGGTCTTCGTCAGTCCACTTGGTGCGGTCCACGACGAAGATCACCACGTCAACGTCTTTCAACGCCGCCGACGCAGTCTTGTTCATGTAGCGGTTCAGCGCTTTTTCGCCACCCTTGTGCATGCCTGGGGTATCGACGTAGATCGCCTGCACGGCACCTTCGGTCTTGATGCCCAGCATGTTGTGACGGGTGGTTTGCGGTTTGCGCGAGGTGATCGCCAGTTTCTGACCCAGGATGTGGTTCAGCAGCGTGGACTTGCCCACGTTGGGACGGCCGACGATGGCAACATAGCCACAGCGAGTTGCAGTTGAATCAGTCATTGCCATTCTCCACACCCAGGGCAATCAGTGCTGCGGCGGCCGCTACCTGTTCGGCAATACGACGACTCACACCCTGACCTCGGCTTTTTTCATTCAGTAAGGTGATTTCACATTCGACGAAGAACGTCCGGCAATGCGGCTCACCCTGGATATCCACCACTTCGTAACGTGGCAGCTCACAACCACGCGATTGCAGAAATTCCTGCAGGCGGGTTTTTGGATCTTTGTTGGTGTCGACCAATGTCAGGCCTTCGAACTCACCGGCCAACCAGGCCAGCACGCGCTCGCGCGCCATGTCCATGCCGGCATCGAGGTAGATCGCACCAATCAGCGCTTCCAGGGCATCGGCCAGAATCGACTCGCGACGAAAACCGCCGCTTTTCAGCTCACCGGAGCCCAGGCGCAGGTAGTCGCCCAGATCAAAACCGCGGGCCAGCACGGCCAGGGTCTCGCCTTTCACCAGGCGCGCGCGCAAACGCGACAACTGGCCTTCACGCGCCAGCGGGAAGCGATCGAACAGCGCCTCGCCAGCGACGAAATTGAGGATGGCATCACCGAGGAATTCCAGGCGTTCGTTGTTACGCCCGGCAAAGCTGCGGTGAGTCAGGGCCAGGACCATCAGTTCCTGATCCTTGAAGGTGTAGCCGAGCTGACGCTCGAGACGGCTTAATGAGACGCTCACGGTTTACCCACGCTGAGTTCGTGGTTGGATTCCACCGCCATCGCCGAGAGTCGGCGCAGGCCTGGGACAATTAACGCTGTGTTCAAAAATAACGTCCTGAATATCATTGGCTTCATGCTTGCGGTACCGATTGTGTCGGCTCCAGAAAAGCATTCGGCGCTGTGTTCAACAGCGCCGTGTGTGATTACTTGATCAGGCCAACCCGCGAGAAATTCGGCAGGTGACTGAGTTTAGGTTCCGGCCAGCTCATCCAGACTGCGAAGGCCTTGCCGACGATATTCTTGTCGGGAACCATGCCCAGCAGATCCTTGGGAATACTTGGATCATCCCAAAAGCGACTGTCGTTGGAGTTGTCGCGGTTGTCACCCATCATGAAGTAGTGCCCGGCCGGCACGATCCACGAATGATCCGGGGTCGCGCGATAGCGGCTCATTTCCTTGCGGATCAGGTGCTCGGCAGCGCCGAGTTTTTCCTTATAGAGCTCAGCACTGCCCAACGTGCCCGGCTCGGAGCCGATCATCTGCTCAGCAATCGACTCGCCGTTGACGAACAGACGCTTGTCAGCGGTATAACGAATCTTGTCACCCGGCAGGCCCACGACTCGCTTGATGTAGTTGACGTTCGGATCGCTCGGGTAGCGGAACACCATTACATCGCCGCGTTGTGGATCACCCACTTCGATGACTTTCTTGTCGATCACCGGCAGGCGGATCCCGTAAGAAAACTTGTTCACCAAAATGAAGTCGCCAACATCCAGGGTCGGTTTCATCGAGCCGGAAGGAATCTGGAACGGTTCCACCAGGAACGAACGCAGCACCAGCACGATGAACAACACCGGGAAGAACGACTTGCCGTATTCGACCAGCAGCGGCTCTTTGTTCAGTTTCTCGACCACCACCACATCAGGCTGGCTGACGCTGCCCTGATAGGAGGTAATGGCAGCACGCCGACGCGGTGCCAGGAAAACCAGATCGAGCAACGCCAACAGGCCGCAGACGAACACGGCGATGACCAGCAACAGCGGGAAATTTAGTGACATAGGACCTAACTATCCAACCTGAGCACTGCAAGGAAGGCTTCTTGTGGAATTTCCACGTTGCCGACTTGCTTCATGCGTTTTTTACCGGCCTTTTGCTTTTCAAGCAGTTTCTTCTTACGGCTAACGTCACCGCCGTAGCATTTGGCCAATACGTTCTTTCTGAGTGCCTTGACGGAGGTCCGCGCAATGATCTGCCCGCCAATGGCGGCCTGGATCGCGACGTCGAACATCTGGCGCGGAATCAGTTCTTTCATCTTCTCGGTCAACTGGCGACCTTTGTAGTGCGCGTTATCCTTGTGCACGATCAGCGCCAGGGCGTCGACCTTGTCACCGTTGATCAGCACGTCCAGTTTCACCAGACTAGCCGATTGATAACGGTCGAAATGGTAATCCAGCGACGCATAACCACGGCTGGTCGATTTCAGACGGTCGAAGAAGTCCAGGACCACTTCGTTCATCGGCAAATCGTAGGTCACTTGAACCTGAGTACCGAGGAACAGCATGTCGTGCTGCACGCCACGCTTTTCGATGCACAGGGTAATGACGTTGCCCAGGTGCTCTTGCGGCACAAGAATATTGGCCCGCACGATCGGCTCACGCATGTCTTCGATCGAGGACAGGTCTGGAAGCTTCGACGGGTTATCGACGTAAATCGTTTCACCGGTTTTCAGCAACAGCTCGAAAATTACTGTCGGCGCTGTGGTGATCAGGTCCAGGTCGTACTCGCGCTCCAGGCGCTCCTGGATGATTTCCATGTGCAGCATGCCGAGGAACCCGCAACGGAAGCCGAAGCCCAGGGCGTCGGAGCTTTCCGGGGTGTACTGCAGGGACGAGTCATTGAGCGTGAGCTTTTGCAGGGCCTCACGGAAGTCTTCGAAGTCGTCGGAGCTGACCGGGAACAGACCGGCGTAAACCTGCGGCTGAATGCGTTTGAACCCTGGCAGCACGTCGACGTCTGGCGTCGAGTTCAAGGTCAGGGTGTCGCCCACTGGCGCACCGTGAATGTCCTTGATGCTGGCAATGATGAAGCCCACTTCACCGGCCTTCAGGTCAGCGGTAGGGGTGTGTTTCGGGTTGAATACACCGACGCTGTCCACCAGGTGGATCTTGCCGGTGGATTTGACCAGGATCTTGTCGCCCTTCTTCACACGACCGTGGCGCACGCGTACCAGGGAAACAACGCCCAGGTAGTTGTCGAACCACGAATCGATGATCAACGCTTGCAGCGGATCTTCGTAGTTGCCGGTCGGTGCAGGAATGGTGGCGACCAGGCGCTCGAGCACTTCATCGACGCCCAGACCGGTCTTGGCAGAGCACTCGACCGCGTCGGTGGCATCGATGCCGATGATTTTTTCGATTTCTTCTTTAACGCGGTCCGGATCGGCCTGTGGCAGGTCGATCTTGTTCAGGACCGGCATGACTTCCAGGCCCTGCTCGATCGCCGTGTAGCAGTTGGCAACCGACTGCGCTTCAACGCCCTGACCGGCATCGACCACCAGCAAAGCACCCTCACAGGCCGCCAGCGACCGGCTGACTTCGTAGGTGAAGTCAACGTGGCCGGGGGTGTCAATGAAGTTCAGCTGGTACTTGATGCCATCGCGAGCGGTGTAATAAAGGGTGACGCTGTGGGCCTTGATGGTGATCCCGCGTTCACGCTCCAGGTCCATGGAGTCCAGCACCTGGGCTTCCATTTCGCGCTCGGCAAGGCCGCCGCACATCTGGATGAATCGATCAGCCAGCGTCGACTTGCCATGGTCAATGTGGGCGATGATGGAGAAATTGCGGATATGACTCAAATCACTCACGGATCAACACTCAAAAAGGCTGCAGGCATAGCCCGCCGAAAAATAGCCGGGAATTGTACCTGATCCACGGCGCAAGCGTCACGTTTGCAGGTCAGACGGCAGGTACAAAAACGCCCCGGTCTTGCGACAGGGGCGTTTTGAGTGACCGGAAAGGCCAGGAAAAACCCTTAATCAACCGGCCCGGCGCAACAGCCAGACACCGGCCAGGCCACAAACACCAGCCGGAATGAGCACCGCAAACAGCGGCGAGAAACCGAACACCAGGCTCGAAGGCCCCAGCAAATCCTGAACGATACGGAAGGTGAAGCCCACCAGAACGCCGGTGAACACACGCTGACCGAGGGTCACAGAGCGCAAGGGACCAAAGATGAAGGAAATCGCCATCAGTACCAGCGCGGCAGTTACCAGAGGTTGCAACACCTTGACCCAAAATGCCAACCAGTAGCGGCCATTGCTCAGGCCCTGGTCAGCCAGATAGTGGATGTAACTCCACAGACCGCTGATTGACAGCGACTCAGGCGCCATTACCACGGTGTCCAGCAACTGAGGGCTCAGGGCAATTTCCCAGCGCTCGACGGGAGTGACGACCACTTCGGTGCTCTTGTCATGGAACACCGTGGTCGTGACGTCGCTGAGTTGCCAGTGATCCTTGTCGAACTCGGCACGCTTGGCAAAGCTTGACGACAGCATGTGTCGCTCATTGTCGAAGCGATAGCGGGTCACGCCATACAGAAGGCCATTGGGCTGCACGGAGTTGACGTGAATGAACTCGTCACCCTGGCGGTGCCAAAGGCCGTGTTTGGCGCTTTGCGCATCACCGCTGCCCTGAGCCAGCGAGCGATTGGCCTGAGCAGTGACTTCAGTGGCCGGCGCAACGTATTCGCCGATCAGTACCCCCACTGCCATCAGGACCAGCATCGGCTTCATGACCGCCCAGACGATTCGACCGATCGACACGCCGGCGGCGCGCATGATGGTCAGCTCACTGTTGCTGGCCAGACTGCCGAGGCCAATCAGGCATCCGATCAGTGCCGCCATTGGCAACATGTCGTAAAGACGGCGCGGGGCCGTCAGCAAGACGTAACTGGACGCATCCAACAGGGTATAGGTGTCGCTGACTTCGCTCATCTCGTCGATGAAGGAGAACAGCGTCGCCAGGCCGAGAATAATCCCCAGTACCGCCAGGATTGCCATAAATACGCTGCTACCGATGTAGCGATCGAGCTTAACCACGAGCCACCTCCAGTGCGCTGCGGCGACTCGCCATTTTCAAGCGCAACGGCTCCCAGTAAAGCAGCCCGAGACCGATGATCAGGAACACCCCATGAACCCACCATAACCCCAGGGCAGGCGGGATCTTGCCCTTATCGAGGGCGCCGCGGGCGGCAATCAGGATGGTCAGGTAAATCATATAAAGAAGAATCGCCGGCAGCAGCTTGAGGAAACGGCCCTGGCGCGGGTTGACCCGCGACAACGGCACCGCCATCAGGGTCACGATGAACACCAGCAACGGCAAGGACAGACGCCATTGCAGTTCAGCGCGCAGGCGAGTGTCGTTGCTGTCGATCAAGGCACGGGTGCTCATTGCATCACGATCAGTTACTTCGTCACTGACATCCGGTTTTGGCAGCAATACCCCGTACTCGTCGTATTTGATCGCCCGATAGTCGGCCTGCCCCGGATTGCCGTCATATCGATAACCGTTGTCGAGAATCAGGTAGCGGTTGCCGTCCGGACGAATTTCCTGGCGGCCCTTCTCGGCCACCAGCACGGAAATCCCGCGATCCTTCTGGTCGGAGTTGGTGTTTTTCTGCGAAATGAACACACCCGCCAGATTGACGCGGTCATCGGTCAGTTGCTCGGTATAGGTCACCCGAGTCCCGTCACGCAACGCCTGGAAGCGACCCGGCTCCAGGGTATCGAACTCGGTGAGCGCATCTTGTTTATTCAGCAGCAACTGGAACTGATTGGCACCTTGTGGTGCCAGGCTCAGGCTCAGCCAGGCCACTATCAGCGCGACCAGCGTGGCCGGAAACAGGGTAATGACAAACAAACGCTGCTGGCTCATACCGGTGGCCGACAGCACGGTCATTTCGCTTTCGAGGTACAGGCGACCGTACGCCAGCAGGATCCCGAGAAACAGGCCCAGTGGCAGGATCAGCTGCAGGAAACCCGGCAGACGGAAGCCCATGATCAGGAACAGCGAGCCCGGATCCAGCAGGCCCGCGGCCGCCTGCGCAAGGTATTTGATGAAGCGACCGCTCATGATGATGACCAGCAGCACGGCGCTGACTGCGCTCAAGGTCAACAGGACTTCGCGGGACAGATATCGGAAGACGATCAAACCAGAGACTCCAGGGTTGTCAGGCTAAGGCGGCCAAACAAGCAAACGTATCAGACAGCCCGCAGGGCAGAGCTGCCGAAAAAGATGGCGCATTATCCTGTGATTGGGTGCACCTGTCACTGCGCATGCTCAAGCTGGCGGTCAATGCGCTGAAGATCGTACAACCGAGGGTTGTCAGGCGCAGGGAGCGGGGTTCAAACTGCGGCCTTTGTCGCGGGCCGTGACCTGCGTCTTTCTATCTATATAAGCAAGCGTCTGTGCGTCGCCGTTTTGCCCACGCACGTTGACCATCATTCAGGGACCCGGACATGGAACTGGTTGTAAAAAGCGTTAGCCCAGAAACGTTGAAGACTGCCACTCTGGTCGTCGCCGTCGGCGAAGGCCGCAAGCTCGGCGCCGTGGCCAGACAACTGGACGAACTGAGTGGCGGCGCCATCAGTGCAGTGCTCAAGCGCGGCGACCTCGCCGGCAAGGTTGGCCAGAGTCTGTTGCTGCATAGCTTGCCGAACCTCAAGGCTGAACGCGTTCTGCTGGTAGGCGTGGGCAAGGACGAAGAACTCGGCGACCGCCCGTTCCGCAAAATTATTTCCGGCGCACTCAACACCCTCAAAGGCCTGGGCGGCAGCGATGCGGTACTGGCGCTGGATGAAGTCGTGGTCAAAGGCCGCGACAGCTATGGCAAAACCCGCCTGCTGGCGGAAACACTGGTGGACGGCGAATACACCTTCGACCAGTTCAAGAGCCAGAAAGCCGAACCTCGCACCCTGAAGAAAGTCACCCTGCTGACCATCAAGGCTGCACAGGCTGAAGTCGAGCGCGCCGTGACCCACGCCACCGCTATCGCCAACGGCATGGCCTTCACCCGCAACCTGGGCAACCTGCCGCCGAACATCTGCCACCCCACGTTCCTCGGCGAACAAGCGAAGAACCTCGGTAAAGAATTCAAAACCCTGAAAGTCGAAGTCCTTGACGAGAAGAAGATCAAGGATCTGGGCATGGGCTCGTTCTACGCCGTAGGCCAGGGCAGCGCCCAGCCGCCACGCCTGATCGTCATGCAATACAACGGCGGCAAGAAATCCGAGAAACCGTATGCACTGGTCGGTAAAGGCATCACCTTTGATACCGGCGGCATCAGCCTGAAGCCGGGCGCCGGCATGGATGAAATGAAGTACGACATGGGCGGCGCTGCCAGCGTGTTTGGCACCCTGCGTGCCGTGCTTGAGCTGAACCTGCCGATCAACCTGGTGTGCATCCTGGCCTGCGCCGAGAACATGCCGAGCGGCAACGCTTCGCGCCCGGGCGACATCGTCACCACCATGAGCGGCCAGACCGTGGAAATCCTCAACACCGACGCCGAAGGCCGTCTGGTGCTGTGTGATGCCCTGACCTACTCCGAACGCTTCAAGCCGCAAGCCGTGATCGACATCGCGACCCTGACCGGCGCTTGCGTCGTTGCCTTGGGCGCCCACACTTCGGGCCTGCTGGGCAACAACGACGAACTCATCGGCCAACTGCTGAGCGCCGGCCAGACGGCTGACGACCGCGCCTGGCAATTGCCGCTGTTCGACGAGTACCAGGAGCAACTGGACAGCCCGTTCGCCGACATCGCCAACATTGGCGGCCCGAAAGCCGGGACCATCACCGCTGCCTGCTTCCTGTCCCGTTTCACCAAGAACCTGAACTGGGCACACCTGGACATCGCCGGTACCGCATGGACCAGCGGCGGCAAGGACAAGGGCGCCACTGGCCGTCCTGTTCCATTGCTGACCCAATACCTGCTGGACCGCGCCAAAGCCTGAAACCGTTGACCCGGGGCGGCGTCACTTTCGGGTGATGCCGCTCCTGGCTCAGGAACCGCAATGACCAAAGTCGACTTCTATATCCTGCCCAGCGCCGATCCTTCGGCGCGGCTGGATTTCGCCTGCAAGCTCACCGAAAAAGCCTGGCGCATGGGCCACCGCATTTACCTGCACTGCAGCGATGCCGCCCAGCGTGAGGATCTCGATGCCCGTTTGTGGGCCTTCAAGGGCGAAAGCTTCGTACCTCATGGCCCTGCCGAAAGCGAACCGGACGGCCTGATCGTCCTGGGTCTGGGCGATGACTGCGGTCAGCACCAGGATTTGCTGGTCAATCTCGACCTGAAAGTCCCGGCATTTGCCAAACAATTCGCCCGCGTGGCGGAAGTGGTAGTAGAAGAACCGACGATTCGCGCGGCTGCGCGGGAGAGTTTCCGTTTCTACCGCGAACAGGGCTATCCTCTGCAAGACCACCGTTTACAGCGACTCTGAGCATTCCGATGGACACTCCGAAACCGCAGCAAAAGTCCGTGCATCTGCTGGACGACCTCGAGTCGATCCGCCAACTGCTCGGCGATGACAACCTGCAACCACCACTGCTGACCGACACGGTCATCGACGGTGACCAGGAACAGATTCCCATGTTGTTCGAGCCTGTCGGCAATGCGCCGCAGCCGGTCGAACCGACACCGCCGCCCGCCCCTGCCGCACAGCCTTCGCCGGAACCCGGCAAAGGCCCCGACGCCTTGCTGCATCTGGACAGCGAACTGCGCGCCGCTGCGATGTTGATCATGCAAGACGTGATCGACGACTTCGCCCCGCACATTGAAACCGAAATCAAACGCCGGCTGGATGCGCGGATGGAACGGCTGCTCAGTCAGTACGAATAACACCGCCATCTTAATGTGGGAGCGGCGGTCAGGTTCATCCCTCGATCAACTCGCCCTGCGCCCCATGCACCGCTATACTTGCCGGCTTTTCCTGAATAAATGCCTATAGGGTCCCGCCGCGCATGGATAAGACCTACCAGCCGCACGCCATTGAAACTTCCTGGTACAACACCTGGGAGTCAGAGAATTACTTCGCCCCGCAAGGCGCGGGCGAGTCCTACACCATCATGATCCCGCCGCCGAACGTCACCGGCAGCCTGCACATGGGTCACGGTTTCAACAACGCGATCATGGACGCCCTGATCCGATTCCGCCGCATGCAGGGTCGTAACACCCTGTGGCAGCCGGGTACCGACCACGCCGGTATCGCCACGCAAATGCTGGTGGAGCGTCAACTCGAAGCCCAAGGCCAGAGCCGTCACGACCTGGGCCGCGAAAAATTCCTCGAGAAAGTCTGGGAATGGAAGGATCAGTCCGGCGGCAACATCAGCCGTCAGATCCGTCGCCTTGGCTCGTCCGTAGACTGGAGCCGCGAGCGCTTCACCATGGATGATGGTCTCTCGGAATCCGTGAAAGAAGCCTTCGTGCGCCTGCATGAAGACGGCCTGATCTATCGCGGCAAGCGCTTGGTCAACTGGGACACCAAGTTGCACACGGCGATTTCCGACCTCGAAGTGGAAAACCACGACGAGAAAGGTTTCCTGTGGAACCTGAAATACCCGCTGGCCGACGGTGTCAAAACCGCGGAAGGCAATGACTACCTGATCGTCGCGACTACTCGCCCGGAAACCATGCTCGGCGACGCCGCCGTGGCCGTTAACCCGAACGATGAACGCTACCAAGCCCTGATCGGCAAATTTGTCGAACTGCCGCTGGTCGGCCGCCGCATTCCGATCATCGCCGACGATTATTGCGATCCTGAATTCGGCACCGGCTGCGTGAAAATCACCCCGGCCCACGATTTCAACGACTACGAAGTCGGCAAGCGCCACAACCTGCCGCTGCTGAACATCTTCGACAAGAACGCGGCCGTGTTGCCAGCCTGCCAGGTGTTCAACCTCGACGGCACACTGAACGAGAGCATCGACGGCAAGATCCCGGCTGAATACGCCGGCCTCGACCGCTTCGAAGCCCGTAAGCAAATAGTTGCGGCATTCGACGCCGCCGGCCTGCTGGTCAGCGTCAACGATCACGCGCTGAAAGTGCCGAAAGGCGACCGCTCCGGCACGATCATCGAGCCGTGGCTGACCGACCAGTGGTACGTGTCGACCAAGCCGTTGGCCGAGCCTGCGATTGCCGCTGTTGAAGACGGCCGCATCCAGTTCGTGCCAAAGCAATACGAAAACATGTACTTCTCGTGGATGCGCGACATCCAGGATTGGTGCATCAGCCGTCAGCTGTGGTGGGGCCACCGGATTCCAGCCTGGTACGACGAGTCGGGCAAAGTCTACGTCGGTCGCGACGAAGCCGAGGTGCGTGCCAAGAACAACCTCGGCCCGGACGTTGCGCTGCAACAGGACAACGACGTTCTCGACACCTGGTTCAGTTCGGGCCTTTGGACCTTCTCCACGCTCGGCTGGCCTGAGCAAACCGAGTTCCTGAAGAAATTCCACTCCACCGATGTGCTGGTGACCGGCTTCGACATCATTTTCTTCTGGGTTGCCCGGATGATCATGCTCACCATGCATTTGGTGAAAAACGAAGACGGCACGCCGCAGGTTCCGTTCAAGACCGTATATGTGCATGGCCTGGTGCGTGATGGCCAAGGCCAGAAAATGTCCAAGTCCAAGGGCAACGTCCTGGACCCGCTGGACATCATCGACGGCATCGAACTGGAAGACCTGGTGCAGAAACGCACCTCCGGCCTGATGCAGCCGAAACTGGCGAAGAAGATCGAGAAGCAGACCCGCGACGAGTTCGCCGACGGCATCGCCAGCTATGGTACCGACGCACTGCGCTTCACCTTCTGCTCGCTGGCGTCCACCGGCCGTGACATCAAGTTCGACATGGGCCGCGTTGAAGGCTATCGCAACTTCTGCAACAAGATCTGGAACGCCGCGCGTTATGTTCTGGACAAGGGCGAAGACTGCGGCCAGAACGGCGAAGCCTACGAGCTGTCGCTGGCGGATCGCTGGATCATCTCGCAGCTGCAACGCACCGAAGCCGAAGTGACCCGTCAACTCGACCAGTTCCGTTTCGACCTGGCAGCACAAGCCTTGTACGAGTTCATCTGGAACCAGTATTGCGACTGGTACCTGGAACTGTCCAAGCCTGTGCTGTGGGACGAAAACGCCCCGGCCGAGCGTCAGCGCGGCACCCGCCGTACGCTGGTTCGCGTCTTGGAAGTGGCGTTGCGTCTGGCGCACCCGTTCATGCCATTCATCACCGAAGAAATCTGGCAGCGCATCGCGCCGCTGGCCGGTATTCAGGGCAAGACGATCATGCTGCAACCTTGGCCAGTGGCCAATGAAGAGCGCATCGATCAGGGCGCCGAAGACGACATCGAATGGCTCAAGGGCCTGATGCTCGGCACGCGTAACATCCGTGGCGAAATGAACATCGGTCCGGGCAAGCCGCTGAACCTGTTCCTGAAAAACGTCAGCGCCGAAGATCAGCGTCGTCTCACCGAGAACGAAGCCCTGTTGAAGAAACTGGCTCGCCTCGAATCGATTACGGTGTTGGTTGCCGGCGAAGAAGCACCGCTGTCTGCCACCGCACTGGTTGGCGAGATGGAAGTGCTGGTACCGATGGCTGGCCTGATCGACAAGGACGCCGAACTGGCGCGCCTGGACAAGGAAATCCTGCGCTTGCAGGGTGAAGTCCAGCGCGTGGGTGGCAAGCTGTCCAACGCTGGTTTCGTGGACAAGGCCCCGGCTGAAGTCATCGAGAAGGAACGCGCCAAACTGGCCGAGGCCGAACAGGCTTTGGGCAAGCTGGCCGAGCAACATGCGCGGATTGCCAGCCTGTAACGGCACATCGCGATGAAAAAGGGAGGCCCGCAACGGCCTCCCTTTTTTGTGCCTGCCCTCTCCTCCAAACACCTCATATCCCCTGTGGGAGCGGGCTTGCTCGCGAAGGCGGCGTTACATTCAACATTGATGTCGACTGACACCCCGCCTTCGCGAGCAAGCCCGCTCCCACACTTGATCGGCGTTGTCCGCACTTTTGTCATCAATACCGAGCCGATGTGGGACAATACCCGCCACTTTTAGCCATACCCGAATCGACAACGCCCATGAACGCCCCCCGCACACCAAGACCTGCGCGCAAAAAGCCTGACACCGCCACCCCGGCCAAAGCCGTGGAGCCGCGTGAAAAGGCCAGCCTGCACCCGCGCAATCGCCATCAGGGTCGATACGACTTCCCCGCACTGATCAAAACCACGCCGGAGCTGGCGAAGTTCGTGATCATCAACCCGTACGGCAAGGAAAGCATCGACTTCGCCAGCCCAGACGCGGTACGCGTGTTCAACCGGGCGTTGCTCAAGTCCTTTTACGGCATCGCCCATTGGGATATCCCGGCTGATTACCTTTGCCCGCCGGTTCCGGGGCGTGCCGACTACGTTCACTTCCTCGCCGACCTGCTGGCCAGCGTCAACGACGGTGAAATTCCTCGCGGTGCGCCGGTCAAGGTGCTCGACATCGGCATGGGCGCCAACTGCGTCTATCCATTGATCGGCTACAGCGATTACCGCTGGCACTTCCTCGGCTCGGAAATCGACCCGACGGCCGTGGCCGCCGCCAAAGCCATCGTGCAATCCAACGGCCTGAACAAAGCTATCCAGCTGCGCCAGCAAAGCAATCCCAAGCACATCCTGCTGGGCCTGCTGGAGCCGGGCGAACGCTTTGACCTGACCATGTGCAACCCGCCGTTCCACGCCTCGATGGACGAAGCGACCAAGGGCAGCGAGCGCAAATGGCGCGCCCTGGGCCGTGCCGACCCGAAACGTAAATTGCCGGTGCTGAACTTCGGCGGCCAGTCTGCCGAGCTGTGGTGTGAAGGCGGTGAAGCGCGGTTTGTGACGCAATTGATCGCCGAAAGTGCGAGCTTCCAGCACAAAGTGCTGTGGTTCAGCACCCTGGTGTCGAAAGCTTCCAACCTGCCTGCGATCCAGACGGCCTTGAAAAAGGCTGGTGTGCTGGAAAGCCAAGTGGTGGAAATGTCCCAAGGCCAGAAGCAAAGCCGCTTCGTTGCCTGGACCTTCCAGACCAAATCCGAACAGCAGGTCTGGCGCGAACGCTGGGTTAAAAAAAGCTGAGTAACGGACCGCCGCAGATCAACTGTAGGAGTGAGCCGGCTCCGGGCGGCTCACTCCTACATTGACTAAGTGGTGTTGCAGGACAATCGCTGAATCGCAGACACAAAAAAACCGTGCCCGGATTGCTCCGGAGCACGGTTTTTTTTAACAAGTCTTACTTGTTAACAGCGTCAGTCAGGCCTTTGGCCACAACCAGCTTGATAACTTTCTTGGCAGCGATTTCGATGGCAGCGCCAGTCGAAGGGTTACGGCCAGTACGGGCAGGACGCTCAGTCACTTTCAGTTTGCCGATACCTGGCAGAGTGATTTCGCCGCCGTTTTCCAGCTGATCAGCAACGATTTGGCCCAGTTGGTCCAGAGCGTTACGCGCGGTGGTTTTTGGCGCGTCGATAGCTTCAGCGATGTCGGCGATCAGTTGGTCTTTAGTAAGAGCCATGTAGTGTTCCTTCCCTATCAAATTCATATGGATTGCAGAGTGCAGTGTCAGCCATCGAGCCCGATCTTCTGGATCTGGCACCCTCGACCAATAACCACTGGATCGGGGTTATAGATGCCGAAATCAGGGTTTGGTTCGACCTGACAAATGCTGAATGCACGCTTAACGCAGTGACTTCGCGTAAGACCGGGCAAAACTAGCACAGCGACGGGGAAATATCCGCCTCTAGCTACCCATTTGGTCAGCTTTATTGCTCTAAAACGGGAAAAAAACGCATAAGCACCGCCGGTCGCCCGGGATTTGCCCTTCATGCCGCGCCCAAACCAGTGGTTGCGGTACACTTGGCACTTTTTCGGGGAGCACGCCCTCCTCTCTTCAATCAGCCGAGAAGCCCATGCCGATCCGTCATTGCATCGTCCACCTGATCGACAAAAAACCCGACGGCACGCCCGCAGTTCTTCACGCCCGCGACTCTGAACTCGCCGAGTCGAGCGCCATCGAGAACATGCTTGCCGACCTCAATGAGAGCTATAACGCCAAACAAGGCAAGGCCTGGGGGTTTTTCCATGCTGAATCCGGGGCGCACCCGTTCAGCGGCTGGCTGAAGGAATACTTCGAAGGCGGCAAGGACTTCACGGCGTTCAGCCGGGTGGCGGTGGAGCATCTGCAAAAGCTGATGGAGGAGTCAAACCTCTCAGTGGGCGGCCATGTGCTGTTCGCGCATTACCAGCAGGGCATGACCGATTACCTGGCCATCGCCCTCCTGCACCACAGTGAAGGGGTTGCAGTGACCGATCAACTGGACGTGACCCCGTCCCGGCACCTGGATTTGGGCCAATTGCACCTGGCGGCGCGGATCAACGTTTCCGAGTGGCAGAACAACAAGCAGTCCAAGCAGTACATTTCGTTCATCAAAGGCAAGAACGGGAAAAAGGTTTCGGAGTATTTCCGCGACTTCATTGGTTGCCAGGAAGGCGTCGACGGCCCGGGCGAAACCCGCACACTGCTCAAGGCCTTCAGTGATTTCGTTGAAAGCGAAGACTTGCCGGAAGAGTCCGCCCGCGAGAAAACCAAGACCCTGGTGGATTACGCCAGCAGCCAGGCCAAGCTCGGCGAGCCCATGGGCCTGGAAGAACTCTCGGAGCTGATCGACGAAGAGCGCCCGAAAGCGTTCTACGACCACATCCGCAACAAGGATTACGGCCTGTCCCCGGAAATTCCGGCGGACAAACGCACCCTGAACCAGTTCCGTCGCTTCACTGGCCGCGCGGAAGGCCTGTCCATCAGCTTTGAAGCGCACCTGTTGGGCTCGAAGATCGAGTACGACGAAGAAGCCGGCACGCTGATCATCAAGGGCCTGCCGACTCAGTTGACCGACCAGCTCAAGCGACGCAACTGATGCTGAACGGCATCCTGAAAAAATTCCTGCTGATTCTGCTGGTGGTCGTGGTTTATCAGAACTGGGGCAAGATCGAGCGGGTGTTCAACCCTTCACAAGTGGTGTCAGAGCAGACACAGGCCAAGGCCAACGTCGTGCTCTATGCGACGGACTGGTGCGGCTACTGCAAACTGACCCGGCGCTTTCTCGATCAGAAAGGCATTCCGTACAAGGAATTCGATATCGAAAAAGATGCCGAGGCGCGCAAGGCTTATGAAGCGCTGGGTGGCGGCGGGATTCCGATCATCGATGTGAACGGAACGTTGATTCGCGGGTATGACCCGGACGCAATCCTCGCCGCCCTGAAGTAACTCATTGCCTCACAAAAATCCTGTAGGAGCAGGGCTTGCCCGCGATGGCCGCGACCCGGTGTAACCGTCACACCGCGTAATCGTTCATCGCGGGCAAGTCGGATCGCCGCACCGCATGCTCCTACAGGAGTGGGGTTCAGTGCTTTTCGATGCGAAATCCATATCGCGGAAAGTGCACATGCACCACGCCGCCGCGCTCGTCTTCCCGGCGCAGAATCAGTTCTTCACTGCCCGCAAACAGCAACTCGCCCGCCACCGGATCAACACCATAATCGGTTGCGGCAATCACCACCTGCTGGCCAGCCTCAAAGCCATTCGGCTCGTCGAACTGCTCATCCGGCAATGCGGCTGGCGTGGCATTACGCGCCACCTCCAGCGCCTCCTCAGACGTCATCTCGCTGGACGCACCGTGACCGAACCCCATTGCGCGACCCAGCCACGCCGAAACCGCTGGATAAGCATCAACCAGCGGTGAAGTCACCGGCGTCGCCTTGAGGAACCACAACGGATGGGCCAGTGCGAAGTCAGCAATTGACGGCTCGCCAAACAAGAAGTCACCCTCCTCGCGCTGCAGCTGTTGTTCCAGCCGCGCCATGATCGTTGGCCATTGATGCTTTGCCTGCTCGGCGGACAACTTGGTTGCACTGCCACCACTGAATAGCCCGGCGCGATCGGCAATGAATGCCTTGATCGCTTCCGGTGGCAAATTGCCGAAGCGCACTGCGATCGATTCCGGCTGAAATACCAGGCTGACGGCATGTTGGAACACCACCGAATCAGCCCAGGCTGCAAAACTTGCAGCGATCATTTCCTGACCTTCCGGAAAGAACGCCGGCAAGGCTTTTTCCTGCTCCAGACGACGAGCGATCAACGACGTATCGCAATAGATATCCGCGCCAATCTGCAACACTGGCGTCCTGCGGTAGCCACCGGTCAGCGCAGTCAGATCGGGTTTTGGCATCACCGGCGAGATGTTCACCGAGCGCCAGGACAACCCTTTGAAGCCCAACAGCAGGCGGGCCTTTTCGGCAAAAGGGGACGTCGGGTAATGATGGAGAATCAACTCGGACATGCTCGGCTCCGCCGCACGGATTAGGAATCCGCAGCTTAGCGCGCAATCGACAGGCGGCCTACAGATCTGCCTGATAGGCACTTATCAGTCAGGTTGACAAGCCCGCAGCAGCACTAGCGACCAGACACTCCTTGGCGCTTTTCTTGAGTTTTTTGATCAGCCATTCCTGGCGCAGTGCTTCGCTTTTATCGCGACAGACTTCGGTGTAGACCAAGGCCACCGCCGGGCTGGAGAGGAAAAATCGCGCGCCCTTGCCACTCTGATGAATAGCAAAGCGCCGCACGGGGTCATCGCTGATTCCGCAGTAAAGCGAACCATTGGCCGCGCGAACAAGGTAGACGAACCAGGGTTTGCTGACGGGCAGCGCCGGTTCGGCGGCAATGTCGGAAGATTCGCTGAGGGTGCTCACGTGACGATCATGGCTTGTAGGAAACAGGCCTCGATCTTATCAGCGACTGGCCTGGAATGCCTTCAGCCCCTTGAGGGCTTGAGCACGAACGGCGTTTCTGACCAGAGGTGTCCAGCCCAGAACCAGCCCTTTGAAACCCAGCGCCTGCCGCGACCAGGTCCACAGGTCGAAGCGGTCGTGGTGCTCGCAAATCTTGCCGTCGCGAAACACGAAGCGTGCCTGAATGTCGTTCACCACAATGTTGCCGGTCTGGCTGAACAAATAGGTGGCAACCCAGTGAGCGCCGCCCGTGCGCTCGTCAGCTCGCACATTGTCGAAAGTCAGGGAAAAATCCTTGGCCCGGGTCGTGAGCATGCGCCACATGTCGCCGGCATCCCGGCCGCGCAGTTCGCCGAACGCCGGATCACTGAACAGCACATCGTCGGTGTAGCAGGCACTCATGGCCTCGGCATCCAGGCGCTGAAAGGCTTGGTAGAACCGGGTGATCAATGCGCTGTGGGCATCACTCATGGGCAGACTCCCTGTGCTTGCAAAATGACTACGTAAGATTGCCTGCACGATAGTCTGCAACGACGCGAAACACTATCGGCATTCGTGGGCCGAATACCGACAGTGCGAAGGGCATCAGATTTTTTCGCTTTCGACTTGAACGTACAGCGAACGTCCGGCGCCGAGGCCGGCGATGATTGCACTGAGACCGATCACGCCGAAGATCCAGCCCACCGCCGTCCAGCCGCCGGTCCAGTCATGCACGACACCAACGGCGAACGGCCCCATCGATGCCAGGGTGTAACCGAACCCTTGGGCCATGCTCGACAGGTTGGCCGCGACATGCGAGTCCCGCGAACGGAGCACGATCAGGGTCAACGCCAGACTGAACGTAGCGCCTTGCCCCAGCCCCAGCAGAATCGCCCAACCCCACAGGCCTTCAATCGGCGCATAAAGACAGCCGAACAGACCGCCGAGCGTCATCAACATCACCACCACAATGGCCGGTCGCTGGTCCTTGCCGCGTGTCGCCAGCCAAGGCGCCGCGAGAGAACTGGCCAATTGGACGATCACCGAACCGGATAACACCAGACCGGCCTGAGTCGGTGTCAGCCCACGACCGATCAGGATCGACGGCAACCAGCCGAAAACGATGTACGCCAAGGACGATTGCAGGCCCATATACAAAGTCACTTGCCAGGCCAGCGGATCGCGCAACAGTCCGCGAACACGGTAAGCGACGCTATGTGCGCCATGTTTCTGTCCACCCACTTGCGGCAGCCAGAAGATCGCCGCGACCAGCGCCGGCAGCCCCCAGAAGCCCAGCCCCATGGCCCAGCTCTTGTCGAAATGCTCACTCAACGGCACGGTGGCGCCGGCAGCCATCGCGGCGCCCAGACATAACGCCATGGTGTAGACACCGGTCATGGTCCCGGCCTGTTTCGGGAAGTCGCGCTTGACGATACCCGGCAACAACACACCGATCACACCGATGCTCGCACCCGCCAGCACGCTACCGGCAAACAAGCCGACCTCGCCAAATGAACTGCGCAAAATGATCCCGCCCGCCAGCGTCAACAGAATCCCCAACACCACCCGCTCTGCGCCAAAACGGCGCGCCAGCACCGGTGCCAAAGGCGCGAACAAGCCTAGGCACAACACCGGCAATGTCGTCAGCAAACCGGCTTGCGCAGCCGACAAACCGAGGGTCTTTGAGATCTCGCTGAGCATCGGCGCCATGCTCGACAGTGCCGGGCGCAAGTTCAGCGCTACCAGGATCAGACCCAGTAATAAAAGCCATGGTCGGCGCAGCAGCGGGTGGCTCTGCTGGACCTGTTCATCATCGGCCTCGGCGTCGATCAGCAACTCTTCGAGCTCCGCCGTGCGCTTGGGTTGAGTGAGGTTGCGATCGCTGCTGGACATGGACTTCCCGGTTTCAAGGTTCATTGATCAACTGCCTCGACAAGGCTTTGGCCCGTTCCGGGTCCCGTTGCTCGACGGCATCCAGCAGTTCGATGTGCAGGTCGAACACTTCCTGGCGTCGCGGAGTGATATTCAAGGTCTGGCGCAATTGCGCGCCGACGACGCTGGAAAAATAGCGATACAGCTCGCTGAGCGTCGGGTTGTGCGCGGCGTCCACTAGACGGCGGTGAAACACCAGATCGCAGGCGATGTAACTGTCGAGATCGCCGTGGTAGTGACTGCCGCTGACGCCGAGCGCTTCGCGCAAGGCCACCAGGTCTTCATCGGTACGGCGCAATGCCGCGAGGCCGATGGCTTCGACTTCAAGAATGTGCCGAGTCTCGCGGGCCTGTTCGTGGGAGCAGCGCGACAGCGCTTTCAGGGTGTCCAGCGGATCGATCACGGCCCGCAGGTAGCTGCCGTCACCCTGACGGATTTCGATCAACCCGGAAAATGCCAACACGCGCATGGCTTCGCGCACGGTGTTACGGCTGATGCCCAACTCGGTCGCCAGTTCCGGCTCGGTGGGCAAGCGTTGGCCAACGACCCAGACGCCTTGCGTAATGCGCAGGCGTAGATGATCCAGCGCTTGGTCGACCAAGGATCGCTTGGTCAATGGAGAAATGTCTGACATGGATTTCACCCTTTCATCCAATCATAGGATGAATTTTCTGACATGTTAGTCAGCTTCATCCGGAAGGGCAACGGGGCAGGGTTTAAGGGCGGGCAAAGGAGCAGAAATTTCGATTATTTAAACTACGCTGACCATCATATCTGGCAGGACGGTTACCACATGAGGAGCCACGGATTGGAGATTACATCAAAGTGGTTTACCGACTCGGCGTAAACGTTCAGCAGTTGTGGGTCTAATGCTTGGATCGCGGTTGTAAGTCTGAGAGCTTTCTTTTCATTGCAAATTACATTGCAACGCTCATTGGGTTGAAACTCCGCTGTCACTGTCTTTTGCGGCGACTTTTGCAGCGGAGCTTTTCAACAGAGTCGGCCAGAAGCAGCCAGTCACAAAAGGCCAAAAACCAATCGTTCCTGCACGGGGCATGCTGCCCACAGCTTTTCTGGCCAGTATCTAAATGTAATGATTTAAGGGAATGCTTACAAAGCAGCACTACGCTCCCTCAGCGCGACGTTGAGGATGAAGTCATTTTCCGAGTAGTCGACAGCGCAATCGATGACATGCACACCTGGCTGCGCAATACAGTGCTGAATCATTGGAAGAAAATCTTCAGCACTTTCTACGCGGTGACCCTGGGCACCGTAACTCTGGGCGTACAGTACGAAGTCTGGATTGCCATAGTCCAGACCAAAATCCTCAAACCCCATCTGAGCTTGCTTCCAACGAATCATGCCGTAGCCATCATCACGCAGGATCACCACGACCAGGTTCATCTTCATACGGACTGCAGTTTCAAGCTCTTGGCTGTTCATCATAAATCCACCATCACCACATACTGCGACAATGGGCTTCTCGGGATAAACCAATCGCGCAGCCATAGCAGAGGGCAGACCGGCGCCCATAGTAGCAAGCGCGTTATCGAGCAGAACGGTATTGGGCATGTGCGCTTTATAGTTACGAGCGAACCAAATCTTATAGATACCATTATCTAACGCGACGACTCCTTCCGAAGGCAGGGCTTTACGCAGATCCGCCACGACACGCTGGGGATACATCGGGAAACGGGCATCGTCCGCCCCCTCAATAATCTGAGCCTCGTTTGCCTCCCGTATGCTAAGGATACGAGTGAAATCCCATTGCTCCTGATCACTGAGCGCCTCACTGATCTGCCAAATGGAATTAGCGATGTCACCTATGACTTCAATCTGCGGGAAGTAGACAGGATCGACCTCGGCAGATCGAAAATTCACATGAATAACTTCGGTTCCTCCACGCACCATGAAAAAGGGTGGTTTCTCAATGACGTCGTGGCCAATGTTTACAATGAGGTCCGCGGATTCCAACGCGCGATGTACAAAATCCCCGGATGACAACGCGGCGTTACCGAGAAACATTGGATGGCGCTCATCAACCACGCCCTTACCCATTTGCGTGGTAATGAAAGGAATCCCTGTTTTCTCCACAAGCTGAAGGAGCACCCGGGCAGTCATTTTGCGGTTTGCACCCGCACCAATAACGATAATAGGACTGTTCGCGTCTTTCAGCTTCGCAACGGCTGCTTGAATGGATTTGCACTCAGCCAACGGGCGGCGGGTAAAGCTAGGTGGTATCGGTGTGCTTTCAGTGTGCTCCGCAGCCACATCTTCCGGCAGTTCGAGGTGAACTGCTCCTGGCTTTTCTTCCTCTGCCAAGCGAATGGCTTCACGAATTCGAGAAGGGATGTTGTCTGCTGACGCTAATTGATGGGTGTATTTCGTTAGCGGGGCCATCATCCCCACGATGTCCAAAATCTGAAAACGGCCTTGCTTGGATTTTTTGATTGGCTTCTGACCAGTGATCATCAACATTGGCATGCCACCGAGGTAGGCATATGCCCCCGCCGTAACCAAGTTAGTGGCACCCGGGCCAAGCGTAGATAAGCTGACTCCCGTCTTTCCAGTTAGCCGACCATAAGTGGCAGCCATGAAACCGGCCGATTGTTCATGTCGTGTAAGAACAAGTTTTATTTGCTTGGATCGCCTCAGAGACTCAAGCAAATCAAGATTTTCTTCACCTGGAATTCCAAATACGTATTCAACACCTTCGTTTTCCAGACATTGCACGACAACATCAGCGGCTTTGGCCATCACGTCACCTTTTAACTTTAATTTGCGCAAACGCGCATTAACACGAAGTAACAGCGAACAACACGCAGAACATAAATCTCAGCGGGTTATATCTTGAATCTACGCACTAGCGCGTCCATCTCATGGGACAACTGGACCAGGGCCTGCGAATCATTTCGAGCATCGCCGGCCAATTGAGCAACCAATTGAGCGTCCCCATGGACACGACTGATGTGCCGATTGATATCTTCGGCAACCTGATGCTGTTCCTCTGCTGCAGTGGCTATCTGAATGTTCATGTCGCGGATCACATCCACCGACTCGCGGATCTGGCCGAACCTGCCCCGGGCAAGCCCAATTCGATTGACCGACTCCTGGGACACTTTCAAACTTTCAAGCATTTGGGAGGCCACATCGCTAGTGCGTCGCGCCAGATTACCAAGCAGGCCATCAATTTCCTCTGTGGAGTCTGCAGTTCGCCGGGCCAGTGCCCTGACCTCATCAGCCACCACAGCAAATCCACGCCCCTGATCACCCGCGCGAGCTGCCTCAATCGCCGCATTTAGTGCAAGCAGATTGGTTTGTTCGGCAATGGAGCGGATGGTACTCAGGATGGACTGAATATCATTGCTGTCTCGCTCCAATTGCTGCATAGACTGTGCGGAATGCTCAATCCCTTGACTCAACTGATCAACGCTACTAACTGCGGCGTCAATCTCCTGCTGTCCTTCGCGGGCTTGTTGTCGACCATTGTCGGCCGACTCCGCTGCCTGGCTGCATGAGCGGGCCACTTCATTAGCTGTCGCCACCATTTCATGGAAGGCGGTTGATACCATGTCAATGGCCTCTCTCTGACGGCCAGCGGCGTCAGCCATTTCACCGGAAACTTTAGTGGAGCTGTTTGAGTTGGCCAAAATACCTTCAGCCGCTTGACTGATGCGGTGAATTAAATTGCGGATCGCCCCCAGAAATTGATTGAACCAACCGGATAACTGGGACGTTTCATCGTTACCGCGTATTCCTAGACTGCGAGTCAAGTCACCTTCACCTTGGGCGATGTCTTCAAGACCTTTGGTCACGTCTAAAATGGGACGAACAATCATCCTGGAAAAAATATAGCCAGCCAGCGCAAACACCATTGCCATTACGCCGGCAATGACGCCGACAAGCCATGTTAAGCGAGTAGTCGAAGCCATGACCTCGTCACGCTTGACCAGCCCTACAAAGCTCCAGCCAAGTTTTTCGGACGGCCAGACGTTCGCCATGTACCGCTCGCCGCCGAGCTCAACCTCTATCAGCCCTTTACCCGCTGCTGCTAGCTGCTGATATCCCCCACCAAGGTCGCTCAGCTTTTTGAAATTGTGTTCGGGACTCTGTGGGTCCACCAAAACAACACCATTGCGCTCAAGCAACATCAAATAGCCACTTTCGCCAAGTTTGATTTGTTTCACGATTTCAGTGAGTTGCTTGAGCGAGACATCTATATTGACGACACCACCCTGCTGTCCGAGACGGTTTGCCATCGTACGAACTGTGCTTACAAGCACAGCATCATCGCCCGCCCAGTAGTAAGCGTCGGTACGCATCGTCTTCCCAGGATTTTCCTGTGCAAGTTTGAACCAGGGTCGTTGGCGAGGATCGTAGTTGGCCATCTTCGGATCGCCGGGCCAGAACACATAACCACCCTCGGTCGTGCCCACCGCGATATAGGCGTACGAAGGATGGCTGGCAGCCAAACTCGAAAAATATTCAGTCAGCTGTTTATCCAAAGCGCCAAGCTCGATAGAGGGTGCATCGGCAGACATGTACTGTTTGATGTCCCCATCAACACTTTTTAGCAAAGGCTGATTTGCCAGAAACTCAACATTCTGACTGATGCCTTCAAAAAAAATCTGCATGGAGTTTGATACTTGGCGAATCTCTCGACCGCTACTATCAATAAAATTGTCCTTTGCTTCCGAGCGTAGATTCATGACAACCAGCGCCGCCACAATAAAAATCGGTGTAAATGCAATTGCCGCAAAAGCCAAAGTGAGCTTTTGTTTTATATTCATAAGTAATCCATCCCAAGATTTGCAATGACTATTAATTGCACCGACCCACCCATGCAAAGCATTAGTCAACCCTAACTAACAATTTAAACTATTGCCTAGTGCCCAGAACGAAATTCAACCGACAGACTTATCATGAACTTAAGCCCGAATCAGATTGAAGAAAGCCCCATTAGCTGAATATTAGCGACCGTGTACATGCTCCAGTCACTGCTCGCCGCAGATTTCAGTTCATCGATCAAAAGAATCCATTTTTTTATAGCCACGGCGTTCTGAGTTACCCACTCCTGCACCGCCTCAGAACCGTCCGAGGACGCCAACCTAAACTTCATGATCGACACTGCAATGGTGCCCAACTGTTTGTCCACGTCATCCCGTAAAGACTCGCGGGCCAATGACTGCCAGTTGTTTTCCGCAGGGAGATTACTCAGCTCCTGGAGGTACCAGTTCAACTCGAGAACGCTCCCTACTGCAAAGAAGGCTTTAACCATTTCTTCAGGGCTGTGGCGGGTGCTAGCGGAGGCCTCTATCGCCGGCAGCAGGTTGTACAAATGATCGGCACCAGCAACCATGCGCGCCAGCAACTCAGGTACGCCAGCCGCGACGTAGGCCTGATAGCGGGTCTGCCAGCCTTCGCGGGTCGGGCCTTCCAGCAGTTCGTCGAGCTTGAGGCCCAGCGCTGCCAGATGCGGCCCGAAGTGCGCGACGTCACGGGCGGCGTTCTGCTCGTTACGACGGCTGCGCAGGAACCAGCGCGTGGCGCGACGGCCCAGGCGCATCAGCTCGTCCATCAGCTCCAGTTGTACGTCGGCGGAAACCTGGTAATCCAGGGCTTCAATCTGCCGGAACCAGTGCGGGAGATGGAAAATGTCACGCACGATCACGTAAGCGCCAGCCACGTTCGCCGGGCTCATGCCGGTCGACTCTTTGAGTCGTTGAACGAAGGTGATGCCCATGTGGTTGACCAGGTCGTTGGCGATCTGGGTGCTGACGATTTCGCGCTTCAGACGGTGACGGCGCATGGCTTCGGAGAACTTGCTCACCAACGTCGGCGGGAAAGCGGTTTCCATGTCGCGGGTCAGGTAGTCGTCGTCCGGTACCAGGGAGTTGAGCAGCGCCTCCTTGAGGTCGATCTTGCTGTAGGAGATCAGTACCGACAGCTCGGCACGGGTCAGGCCATGGCCTTCTGCAACGCGCTCGTTGATCGCCTCTTCGTTCGGCAGGAACTCGATGGCGCGATCCAGCTTGCCACGGCCTTCCAGATCGTTCATCAGACGCTTGTATTCAGCGATACGCGGCAAGGCACGACGCGACGCCAGGGACAGGGCCTGAGTCTGCTTGTAGTTGTTGCCCAGCACCAGATTGCCGACTTCGTCGGTCATGCTCGCCAGCAACTGGTTACGTTGCTTGTCGGTCATGTCACCGGCGTGAACCACTTCGTTCAGCAGGATCTTGATGTTTACTTCGTGGTCAGAGCAGTCCACGCCACCGGCGTTGTCGATGAAGTCGGTGTTGGAACCGCCGCCATTGAGACCGAATTCGACACGACCCAGTTGGGTCATGCCGAGGTTACCGCCCTCGCCCACGACTTTGCAGCGCAGTTCGTTGCCGTTCACGCGCAGTGCATCGTTGGCCTTGTCGCCCACATCGGCGTGGCTTTCGCTGCTGGCTTTGACGTACGTACCGATACCGCCGTTCCACAACAGGTCTACCGGTGCCTTGAGCAAGGCATTGAGCAGTTCGGTCGGGGTCAGCTTGTCGGCCTGAATGTCGAAGCGCTCTTTCATCTGCGGGGAAATGGCGATGCTTTTCGCGCTACGGGAGAAGATCCCGCCGCCTTCGGACATGATGCTGGTGTCGTAATCCGACCAGGCCGAACGCGGCAGGTCGAACAGGCGCTGACGCTCGGCGAAGCTGTTCGCCGGCTGCGGATTCGGATCGATGAAGATGTGCAGGTGGTTGAACGCAGCCACCAGTTGCAGCGTCTCGGACATCAACAGGCCGTTACCGAATACGTCGCCGGCCATGTCGCCGACACCGACCACGGTGATGCTGTCTTTCTGGACATTGATGCCGCGTTCGCGGAAGTGACGTTGAACGCCGACCCACGCGCCCTTGGCGGTAATGCCCATCTTCTTGTGGTCATAACCGGCGGAACCGCCGGAAGCGAACGCGTCACCCAGCCAGAACCCGTAGTCGATGGCGATGCCGTTGGCGATGTCGGAGAAGGTCGCAGTGCCCTTGTCCGCTGCAACGACCAGGTACGGGTCATCGTCGTCATGACGCACGACGTTGGCCGGCGGAACCAGCGCGCCGTCTTTCAGGTTGTCGGTGATGTCCAACAGGCCCGAAATGAAGATGCGGTAGCAGGCAATGCCCTCGGCCGCGATCTCGTCACGGCTGCCGCCCAGTGGCAGGCGACGCGGCAGGAAGCCGCCCTTCGCGCCCACTGGCACGATGACCGAGTTTTTCACTTGCTGGGCTTTTACCAGGCCCAGGACTTCGGTGCGGTAGTCTTCTTCACGGTCGGACCAGCGCAGACCGCCACGCGCCACGTTGCCGAAGCGCAGGTGCACGCCTTCGACGCGAGGCGAGTACACGAAAATTTCGAACTTCGGTACGGGCTTGGGCAGCTCTGGAATCTGGTGCGGATTGAACTTGAAGCTGAAGTAGGACTTGTTCTTGCCGTTGGCATCAGTCTGATAGAAGTTGGTGCGCAGGGTGGCCTTGATCAGGTCCAGGTAGCGACGCAGGATGCGGTCTTCGTTGAGCACCTGGACTTCGTCCAGAGCGGCGATGATCGCGTGTTCCAGGCGTTGCTGCTTGTCTTCCAGATCGTCGCCGGACAGCTTGCGCGCCAGGTAGAAACGGGTCTTGAACAACCGGGTCAACTCGCGAGCGATGTCGGTGTGGTTGTTCAGGGTGCTGGCGATGTAGCCCAGGTCGAAGCCCAGACGGATCTGCTTCATGTAGCGAGCGTAAGCACGCAGCAGCGCCACATCGCGCCACGGCAGGCCGGCGGTCAGCACCAGGCGGTTGAACGCATCGTTCTCGGCATCGCCACGCACGATGTGGACGAACGCGTCCTGCAAGGTGTCGTTGAGTTGCTGAATGTCGAGTTCCAGACCTTCGGCAGCCGTGAACGCGAAGTCGTGAATCCAGAACTCGCGGCCATTGGTGTGGCGCAGGTGATACGGGAACTCACCCAGCACGCGCAGGCCGAGGTTTTCCAGGATCGGCAACACGTCGGACAGCGCCAGCGGCGTGTCGGCGTGATACAGCTTGCAGTGCAACTCGCGTTGTCCGGACACCTGACCCAGTGGTTGATAGAAGCTCATCACCAATGGATTTTTTTCGTTCAGGCTCAGCAGGTGTTGCATGTCGACCACAGCCGAGTGGGCTGCGAAACGCTCGCGGTAACCGGCCGGGAAGCCTTTCGGGAAGTCGGCCAGCACGTTGGTGCCGTGAGCTTCGCCGAAGCTTTCAACCACAAGACTGGCGAATTCATCCTGCCAAGAACGGCACGCCTGGATCACCTGCTGCTCAAGGAGTTTGTAATTTACGGTCTGAACGGAGTGATCCGTCAGAGGCAGAATGAATTGAACGCGAGCCAGAACAGACTCAGAGAAAACCGTCCAAAATTCACAACCCTCAGCACCTACCGCCGCCATCAGTACTTGTTGGATCCTCAGACGAATCTCAGTGGAGTAAATCTCACGAGGAACATAAGCAAGACAGTAGAAGAATCGGTCATATGGATCAGTTCGGAAAAACGCACGAACCTTGAACCGCTCTTGCATCTGCGTGATGGAAATGACGGTTGGAAACAACTCTTCAACAGAACTCTGGAACAGGTCATCTCTGGGCAAGACCTCAAGGACTCTCGAAAGCTCCTGCCCTAAATGGCTTTCAGCACCATACCCTGAGCGTTCTTCTACCTGAGCAACTTTAGCTCGAATAAAAGGAATATCCCGTACGCTTTGGCCGCGAGAATAGAACAAGCCGATGAATCGATGCTCTTTAACGACATTACCAGCAGAGTCGATCTCTCTTAGAGAAACGTAATCCGCATAGGTGGAGCGTCTGACGCGACTGAGGCAGGACGATTTTGCAAAGGAGAGCAGCAAAGAGGTGGTCAGAAAACGCTGTACTTCTGGCCGAACCCGCACATCATTATTGCCCAAGCCACCATGCAGTCTATGGCTGACGCCCAAAAATGACGACTCATCATATTGAACATGCCCCGACGGGACACCATCGACTACCTTGAACTCTTCATAGCCCAGGAAAGTAAAATGGCCCTCTAGCATCCAATCGAAGAAAGCTCTTATTTCCGCGAGTTCAGTGGATTGAGCGTTCGGGTCAAGCAATTCCAAAGACGTATTGAGTTCGTTGATCTTGACCTTCATCAGGACGAGATCCGTATCCACCAGCCTGACCTCCTCAAGTACCTCTAGCAGCGCGGCTTCGATGGATCGAAGCTCGCTTGCACTTGAACAGCGATCAATCTCGAGATAGGCCACTGCGGTCTTGCATGAACTCGACGCGTCGGATGCGTTAAGAGATAGCCCTACCGCCTGCCCCCTCTGTTCGATCTCGGGCTCAAAAACAGCGGTTTGCAGAGTATGAATATTGTATCCGCGATTATTAAGTTCCATTCGAATCGAGTGAATTAGAAAGGGAACTTGAGGGCAAACCAATTCGACAACTGTGTGCGATGACTGCCAACCATGCCGTTCAAAGTCAGGGTTATAAACACGAACTGTTGAGCTCTTGGCATCATGCTGCATGAGCATTCGCCATGTAGAAATGGTTGCACCCGCTAAATCTGAAACCCGCCGTTCCTTCAATTCCTCCAGCGCCGCAAAGCTATAAAACTGATCAGCAAATTGAACAACCTGGCTTATCTCAGCATCACTGACATATTGCCCCAGCGCTTGGTGCAGTTGAGATTTCAAATTACTTTCACTGATAACACAGACACTATTCATAGCCTGCCTAAACGGAGGAGTGATGGAAATGCGGCTGGATGGGAAGAATCGGCATACCGCCCTCAGCACCCTCCGAGAGCGGCTTGGTTGAGGGTCAGTGCCCGCCTAAATAGGCCTCTCGCACTTGCGGATCCTCAAGAAGCTCCCGGCCAGTGCCGGACATGCGAATCTGCCCGTTGACCATGACATAGGCCCGGTCACTCAGCTTGAGCGCATGATTGGCATTTTGCTCAACCAGGAAAATCGTCATCCCCCCTTTAGCCAGTTCGCGAAGGGTCTGGAAGATATGCTTGACGACTATCGGCGCCAATCCAAGGCTAGGCTCATCCAGCAACAGAATCTTGGGACGGCTCATCAGGGCACGCGCAATAGCGAGCATCTGTTGCTCACCACCGGACATCGTCATTGCTCGCTGATTTCGCCGTTCCTTCAGACGCGGAAAGAGTTCGAACATGCGTTGCAAGTCTTCCTCGGCATGCGTCATTCCGATGGGGATAGTTCCCATCAACAGGTTCTCTTCAACCGTCATATCCGGAAAGACACGGCGCCCTTCGGGTGACTGCGCAATGCCATTGGAGGCGATGTAATGGGATGATTTCTTGCTGATGTCCTCCCCTCTGTAAAGAATCTCCCCACCGCTTGCACGGGGTTGACCGAAGATGGACATCAGTAGCGTTGACTTACCGGCCCCGTTAGCGCCGATCAGTGAGACCGTTTCGCCTTCATGGATCTCTAGCGAGACCTCACGTAGTGCTTGAACAGGCCCATAAAAAACATCGACATTGCGTAACTCCAGGATTGGCACCTTCATGCAACTTCCTCCTCATCAGTAGCACCCAGATAAGCGGCAATGACGCGTTCGTTAGAACGAATATGCTCGGGCCCTCCGCGGGCAATAACGTCACCGTGCTCAAGCACAATGATGTGATCGGAGATACTCATGACCATGCCCATATCGTGTTCAATCAACAGCACCGTGACACCGTGAATATCACGCAGGCCCCGAATAATGGCTGTGAGTTTCAGCGTTTCTGCCGGGTTCAAGCCCGCTGCGGGTTCATCTAGACAAACCAGTTCCGGGTTGGTGCACATCGCACGGGCGATCTCGAGACGGCGCTGCTGCCCGTAGGACAACTCTCCCGCCAGTCGATTTGCAAATTCGCCAAGATCGACGAACTCCAGCCAGCGAAACGCATTTTTGATCAGTTCCTTCTCCGTGCGACGGTAACCTGGCGTATTCAACGCACCGGCCAACAGGCTCCGATTGGCCTCCATGTGCTGGACCACCAACAGGTTCTCAATCACTGACATTTCTTTGAACAAGCGAATGTTCTGAAAGGTTCGAGCCAAACCGGCACGATTCACCAAGTGGGTACCGCCGAACATCTTGAACCATAGCCGAGACGCAAACTTCAGCGGATTGACGAAGTCCGTCATCTGAAATGGCTCACCAAGGATCTTGATGATGTTGGTATCGCGCTTACGCGCATTGAGCTGGATCCGCCCCCCCGAGGCTTTATAGAAACCAGTCAGGCAGTTGAAAACGGTGGTCTTGCCGGCACCGTTGGGCCCGATCAATGCGGTAATAGAAGAGCGCTCGACCTCGAGATTGACGTCCTTCAGCGCCTTGATGCCACCGAAGTGCATCATGAGATTCTCTACACGCAGAATGGCGTCTTTCATTTCGCGACCCCTTCCGGAACTGCAATACCAATCCGGTTAATACGGATCAGTCCTCGCGGCTTCCAAATCATCATCACCACCATCAGTACCCCAAAGAGCAGCACGCGGTAGTCGGCAAAATTACGCAGCAGCTCCGGTACTACTGTGAGCACAAAGGCTGCAATCACTACCCCGACGGTTGACCCCATACCACCCAAAACGACAATCGCCAGGATCAGTGCGGATTCAAAAAAGGTGAAGGATGTCGGGTTAACAAAACCCTGGTAACTGGCGAAGAAAACGCCAGCGATACCTGCGGTCGATGCACCAATCATGAAGGCCGACAGCTTCACCAAAACATGATTGAGTCCCATGGCACGGCAAGCGATTTCATCTTCACGCAAGGCTTCCCAGGCACGGCCTATGGGCATGCGAGTCAGGCGATGTTTAAGATAGAGCACCGTCATCACTACGATGAAAAGGACGGTGTATATGAAGATGTATTTCAGATTAGGGTTATAGGCCACCCCGAAGAACTCATGAAACGGAATACCACCATCCTTGGCCTTGCGCCCAAATTCGAGTCCCAGAAAAGTAGGGGAAGGTACAGACATGCCATTAGGGCCACCCGTCAGGGACGACCAGTTATTCAGAACCAGCCGAATGATCTCCCCGAACCCCAAGGTCACGATTGCCAGGTAGTCGCCATGCATGCGCAAGACCGGAAAACCCAAAATCGCACCTGCAAAAGCCGCTAACAGGGCTGCCAACGGAATCGCTGACCAGAATCCCAACCCCAGATGTTCGTATCCGAGGGCCAAGCCATAGGCACCGATAGCATAAAATGCCACATACCCCAGATCGAGCAAGCCGGCCAAACCAACAACGATGTTCAGTCCCAGCCCAAGAAGTACATATATGAGCCCGAGGATAACCACGGTGAGAATGTATTTATTCGCCAAAAAAGGCAGAGCCACCGCAACTAATACAACCAGAAGCAGAACCCAGCGCATATTCGATTTATAGCCAGGAGGGAGCACAGTAACGCCACTACCGGTCAAATCAAAACGTGAGCTGAATTTTTTACCATGAGATGTTTGTAAAAAAACACTTACGAGGAAGCGTCCCGCCATCACAACAGCAACAGACCACACGACACGATCAGCATGGAAATTGAAGCCGTAGCCATCCAGGACTACGCCTACAATCGGCCCGAATATAATTAACGCAAGCAACCCCGCAAGCGCAGTATCCAGAAGACTTTTTTTCAAGTCGATAGATGAAGATTGAGCACTCATGTTACACCTTCGTTACTTTCGGACGCCCCAAGAGGCCTTGCGGACGGAAGATCAAAATTACTACTAGCAACGCAAACGAAAACACGTCTTTGTAATCCGAGTTTATGACACTCGAAAATTGAGCTTCAGCAATACCGAGAATGAGCCCACCCAGCATCGCACCCGGCAATGAACCGATACCACCTAATACGGCCGCAGTGAAAGCCTTAATACCAATGATGAACCCTGCATAAAAATCAAAGGTACCGTAGTTCATTGTAATCAGAACGCCTGCCAAAGCAGCCATGGCTGCACCAATAACAAACACATAGGAAATAACCCGATCTGTATTGATGCCCAATATCGATGCCATCTTGCGATCTTGCTGTGTCGCTCGGCACATTCTTCCCAAGCGGGTGCACTTGATGATGTAAGTCAACAAGCCCATGCCTATAAAGGAAGCCAACAGAATAAAGATTTTGGTGTAAGTGATTTGAACGAAACCACCGGCAAAATCCAAACGTGCTGCACCTTCCAACAGGGTTGGAATACCTTGCTGTCGAGCGCCCTGAGTTAGCTGGACATAGTTCTGCAGAATCAATGAAATCCCGATGGCAGATATCAGTGGAGCAAGGCGAGTTGAGTTGCGTAGCGGCTTATAGGCTACACGTTCAATGACCCAACCGTAGGCACAAGTAATCGCGATAGTGATTATGAGTGTGCCGAGTATCAAGAGCGGGAACGAATGCAGACCAAAAAATGCTAAGAGAGCCAACGTAATAGCAGAAAGGTAAGCGGAAATCATATAAACCTCGCCGTGTGCGAAGTTAATCATGCCGATGATTCCATACACCATGGTATAACCAATTGCGATCAGTCCGTAAACCGATCCCAACGTCAATCCATTGACCATTTGTTGGAGGAACAGAGCGTCCACATTGACTCTCCTATTTAAAGTAGTTCAACCCATACCGATAACGGTATGGGCATTGAGCGACTTGATAAAATCAAATCTGCTTATATTTACCAGCGGCATCCCAGCGATACATGACATAAGGGGACGTCTTCAGATCGCCCTTCTCATCCCATTCCTTACTGCCCATTACCGTGTCCACAGGATGGGATTTAATCCAGGCGCCGGCTTTTTCGTTATCGGTACCGCCGGTGGCTTTATAGGCAGCAGCCAGTGTCTGCAGAGCAGCATAAGAAAACAGTGTGTAACCTTCCGGCTCATAGCCCTTGTCGCGGAAACGCTTGACCACATCCTGCCCTTGCGGAAGGCCTCGAGGATCGACCACAAAGCTCATCAGGACACCCTCGGTGTACTGTGCCCCACCCGCAGTGGTCACCAGTTCGTCTGTCACGATGCCATCGTCAGAGATAAACTTTGCCTTCAGCCCCTGCTCACGCATCTGTCGGACCAACGGACCTGCTTCGGAGTGAAGACCACCGAAATAGACGACGTCAGCCCCAGAGGCGCCGATCTTCGAGACCAGCGAATTGAAATCTTTCTCACCGCGCGTCAGCCCCTCAAAAATCACCTCCTGCATACCACGCGCGTGCAACTGATCACGAGTGGCCTGGGCCACGCCCTGGCCGTAGGTATCCTTGTCGTGAATGATTGCGACCTTGGTGGCTTTCAAGACATCAACAATGTAGTTGCCCGCGACAACGCCCTGTTGATCGTCACGACCACAAATCCGGAAAACAGTGCCGTAACCACGATCTGTCAACTTGGGATTGGTAGAACCCGGGGTGATCGAGATGACGCCGGCTTCCTCATAGACTTCCGTTGCCGGAATGCTGGAGGAAGAGCAGAAGTGGCCAATGACCGCGTTGACCTTATCGGAATCAACCAGGCGGTTAGCGACAGCGATAGCTTGCTTGGGCTCACAAGCATCATCACCTTTCACCAGGACGATTTTTTCGCCGTTGATACCACCCTTGGCGTTGATGTCCTCTGCGGCTTGGGAAGCGCCTCTCCAGAGTTGATCCCCGTAGGTGGCGTTAGCGCCGGTGTGGGGGCCGGCCACGCCGATTTTTATGTCGGCATAGACTTGAGTCGAAAGTCCCATGGCAGCTGTAAGCGCCAAGCCGAGAGCCTTGATTTTAAAATTATTGGTTTTCATGTCTTCCTCTCTTCTTGTTTTAACGAAAAACATCAATCTCATTAGTTGCATCACTGTTTTCAACATCAAAACAGTTGCAACAGATACTGAACTACAGGCAATACAATCCACCACAACCGCACTCGATCACGAGCACAGCGAACAACTCAAATGACAATCACCCTGCTTTAAAGTATTACTCTCATGCACTGACCAGCATGATAAAGGGAGAACCCGCCTTCATAGAGTGCACTTCGCAAGCCAGCCGTATAAAGCGGCTTCATGGCTGTAAACGGTAACGGCAAGTCATCCGGCTTGTCATTCATCAAGTAATCGGCCAATGCCTTACCAATGACTGTACCCGTGGTGTTTCCGCGCCCGTTATAACCTGTTACTGCAACAATCCCGGCAGCCGGCTCAAACAAACGCATCAAGTGATCCGGCGTGAAGTCGATGCATCCGGTCCAATGCATCTCCCACTCAATCTTGCCCAATTTTGGAAAATAGTGACCCTGGATTCGATCGGCCCAACTTTTAATGAACCAGGCCGGTTTGTTATCTGTACGGCCCATGCTGCCGAGCAACAACCGTCCATCCGCATCTCGACGAATACTGCTCAACACCATGCGGGTGTCCCAGGAGCCTTGGCCATGCTTCAAGACATTATCGGCCTCTGTCCCCACCAAAGGCGTCGACGCCACTTGGTAGTAATAACCGCGGAAAAAATTCTTTTGCAGTTCGGACCAGTCACCTTCGGTGTAGGCACCCGTCGATATGACGACCTTGTCACAGGTCACCGCACCACCCGCAGTCTTGACCAGCCAACCGCTGCCCTGTTTTTCCACTTGGGTGACAGCTGAACGCTCAAACAATCGTCCACCGAGGCGCTTTACTGCGTCAGCCAGACCCTTGGTATATCCCATTGGATTGATCGTTCCAGCTCGACGATCCAGCAATGCAGATGAAATTTTATCGGTGCCACAATATTCCTGGCATCGAGCCCCGGTGAGCAATTCGACATCTGCACCTCGACGCTTCCACTGGTCATGGCGGGCTTGTAAGTCGGCAGCACCTGACGCGTTATGAGCCATATGAAGCGTGCCATCGTTACGAGCCTGGCACTCAATGCCCAGCCTTTCGATCGTGGAAAAAACCTGGCTTGGCGCCTCACCCAGAACCTTGTTAAGACGGCTGCCTACCTTGGCTCCCAAGGTGGATTCAACGTCATCAGGACGGATCCAGGTTCCCGCATTCACCAATCCAACGTTACGCCCCGAACCGCCGTTACCAATCTGATGCGCCTCAAGCAACACCACACTCTTGCCTTTCTCAAGCAAGTTCAATGCAGCAGAGAGCCCCGTTATACCGCCACCAATAATACAGACGTCGACTTTGACGCTGCTTGTCAGTGCAACAGGCGACACCTGTTTAGGCGTTATATGTTCCCAGAGACACTCTTTACGTAACTCAACCATATACATCAACCTCTCGACCGCTAACCCGCAGTGGAACACGTATGTTTATAGAACCAAGGGTTCAGGAAGGGCGAACTCATAACACTCACTCGTAACCAAAACATTGGATATGAGCGTAGTGGATTCGAAGGAAGAGCGGATCAGCGACTGACCGACCCAATAAACAGCGCCCAGGGATATAACAGTTACGAGCAAGATGCTAAATGCCAGCAGAACTGACGAAGTGTAAATACCGGAAAAAGACAACGGCACCATTAAAATGAGGGTTATTACCAATAACATAGCGACTGTCATCCAGAATGGAGTACTAGCCCTTGTCACTTGTTCAGTGTTCAAAGTCAAGCCTCTCTTACAAACAGGATGAAAGATTCAAGTATCACGAACATGGCGCTGGCCTTTTATTATTGCTACTGCTTGTCAGCCAATTATTTCATTCAGGCGAGAACACGGTGAGCCCCGACCTATCACTGCTGTTTTAAATCCTTCAGCGAATAATTTTGCTCCTAAAGACAGCACTCCCTACATCGAAAAAACCGATGTAGGGAGCTGCTTCATCAATCGAATACAATGCCCTGAGCCAGAGGCAGCTCGCGGGAATAGTTCACCGTATTAGTCTGACGACGCATGTAAGCCTTCCAGGAGTCGGAACCGGATTCGCGTCCACCACCCGTTTCCTTCTCGCCACCGAATGCTCCGCCGATTTCGGCGCCGCTGGTGCCGATGTTGACGTTGGCAATGCCGCAGTCGCTGCCGGATGCGCTTTGGAAACGCTCGGCTTCTCGTACGTCCAGGGTGAAAATGCAGGACGACAGACCTTGAGGCACTTCGTTGTTCAGGCGCAACGCTTGCTCGAAATCGTCATAGGTCAACACGTACAGAATCGGTGCGAATGTTTCATGACGAACGACTTCGGATTGGCCAGGCATCTCAACAATGGCCGGAGCAACGTAATAAGCGTTTGGATACTGGTCCTGCAATTGACGCTCACCACCAAACACCTGACCACCTTCGTCACGTGCCTTGCTCAGAGCACCTTGCATCGATTCGAAAGCCTGTTTATCAATCAGCGGTCCGATCAGATTGTCCTTGCGTGGATCACCGATGCGCACCTTCGCGTATGCAGCTTTCACTCGAGCGACAACTTCATCTTTGATCGAACGATGCACGATCAAACGGCGCAGGGTAGTGCAACGCTGACCTGCCGTACCCACGGCGCTGAACAGGATGCCACGCACGGCCAAATCAAGGTCAGCACTTGGCGCCAGGATCATTGCATTATTGCCGCCGAGCTCCAGGATAGTACGACCGAAACGAGCAGCCACACGCGGACCAACCTCACGACCCATACGAGTGCTACCTGTAGCACTAATCAAAGGGATACGCGGATCATCGACAAGAACCTCGCCCGCCTCGCGATCACCGATGATCAGTTGGCTAAGCCCTTCAGGCGCCGCACCAAAGATTTTCAGTGCCTGCTCAAACAACGCCTGACACGCCAGCGCCGTCAGTGGTGTTTTTTCAGACGGTTTCCACAGCACGGAGTTACCGCAAACCAGTGCCAGGGAGGTGTTCCAGGCCCATACTGCGGCCGGGAAGTTAAAGGCACTGATAACGCCTACGACGCCAAGTGGCTGCCACGTTTCACGCATGTGGTGACCCGGGCGCTCAGACGCAATAGTCAAACCATACAACTGACGAGACAGCCCGACAGCGAAGTCGCAGATATCGATCATCTCCTGAACTTCACCCAGGCCCTCCTGGAAAATTTTGCCAGTTTCCACCGACACCAGTTCGCCGAGCTGCTCTTTGTTTTTACGCAGGACTTCGCCGAACACACGGACCAGTTCGCCACGACGTGGTGCCGGTACGTCGCGCCAGGCCAAAAAGGCCTGATGAGCGAGATCAATCTTCTGCGCAACGGTTGCTTTGCTCTCTAAAGTCACAGAAGCAATCTGACTACCATCGATAGGTGTATGAATGGGATAGCCGCCATTCGTGAAAGCAGCCTCAGAAACGCCAAGGCCTTTAAGCAGTCCATCAACCATTTTTTTCTCCTGACTCAGATGGTGGTTGAAATTATTGATCTGGGTCATTATTAATCTGAACCCACGGATCAACAAACGACGTTTCCTCAGCACATCATTCCCCCAATGAATGAAGTTGATTAGCCGTCAGTAGAGAGAGAGACATGTACAAACGCCTTGCTCCCTCCATGGCAGCCCTTCAGTGCTTTGAAGCGGCAGCTCGTCACTTGAGTTTTACTCGAGCCGCCGAAGAGCTCCATCTGACCCAGAGCGCCGTTAGCAAACAGGTTGCTCAGTTGGAGGAAATGCTGCGACATAACCTCTTCCATCGCATACGCCGACGGCTGCAGCTGACGCCCGCGGGAGAGCTCTATCTCGCGGAGGTCGATAAAATATTGACCCAAGTTGATATATCGAGCCGGTACATTCTCTCGTATGGAGGCGAAACCGAAGTCCTGCGAGTGGCGACCCAACCCACATTTGGCGCACGCTGGCTGATACCCAATCTAAAAGGTTTCGGTAAGCGGTTTCCCAACATCCATCTAGACATCCGTAGCGAGCTGGAGCCCTTTGATCTGCTCAAGGCAAAGGCTGACGTGGCCTTCTTCTTCGGTCAGGGATCCTGGCCAGGAGCCATCTGCACCAAGCTTTTCGAAGAAGACGTGGTGCCGGTTTGCTCACCAGATACTCTTGCGAACATTTCAATCAAGAGTGCGGCCGACCTTACTGATCTTGTACTCCTGCAATGCACGTCTCGCCCGGAAGCCTGGCACGAATGGTTTCTTGAACAGGATCTGCATACGGAAAACAGCTATCACGGCCCACGGTTTGACACATTTTATATGTGCATACGCGCAGCCCAGGCAGGCTGCGGAGTCGCCTTGGTCCCGAAATTCCTGGTCAACGACGAGATTGCCGAGAAGAAACTCGTGGTCGCTTGGGACTACTCCGTGCGTAGCACCGGGTCGCATTTCATGGCTTATGCAGAGCACGCAGCAGAAATACCGAAGGTGGGCAATTTTGTTGAATGGATACTGGAACAAGCGAAGCTCGGAAAGCACGAACTATGAGTGCTTTAAGAGTTTACGGAATGAAGCTGTAATTTCTTTTCGCTTGTCGCGACCCTGCATTCCTCGCTTACATAGAAAATATATCTATGCAGCCAGGACACCAAAATGCCAATGCGTTCCACAAACAAGTACCAATGGACATCCCCCATTAGCGGGGAATCTTGCGTTTCACAATGCAAGAAAAACGGTAATGGAAACTTGAAAGCTCAAGTTTTGGAGAACGTGCCGTCATGACACAGTCCTCCATCAGCGAGTCTATCGCCGTCGTCCATCCCATCACTTTGAGCCACGGCAGCAACGCTCAAGTGTGGGACACTGAAGGCAAGCGCTACATCGATTTCGTAGGCGGGATTGGCGTTTTGAACCTGGGTCATTGCCATCCTCGAGTGGTTGAGGCCGTGTGCAATCAGGCCTCCAAACTGACGCATTACGCCTTCAATGCGGCCCCTCATGCGCCCTATAAGCAACTGATGGAGCGACTGGCCAAGTTCATTCCAGTTTCCTATCCGGTCAGTGGCATGCTGACCAACAGCGGCGCCGAGGCCGCAGAGAATGCGCTGAAAATCGTACGCGCTGCGACAGGTCGTACCGCAGTCATAGCCTTCGATGGTGGCTTTCATGGGCGAACCCTGGCCACCCTGAATCTCAACGGCAAAGTGGCGCCGTACAAGCAGCGAGTAGGCAACTTGCCTGGCCCTGTTTACCACCTGCCCTACCCTAGCAAGGACACCGGCGTTACGACGCAAGAAGCACTCAAAGCAATGGATCGCCTGTTCAGCGTCGAGATTGACGTGAATGAAATCGCTTGTTTCATTCTGGAACCGGTACAAGGCGAAGGTGGCTTCCTCGCCCTCGACCCTCAATTCGCCCAAACATTGCGCAAGTTCTGCGACGAAAACGGCATCTTGCTGATTGTCGATGAAATCCAGTCAGGGTTCGGTCGCACCGGTGAGCGCTTTGCGTTCACACGTCTAGGCATCGAACCGGACTTGATACTTCTGGGTAAAAGCATCGCTGGCGGCCTGCCGCTCGGTGCGGTGGTGGGCAAAAAACCGTTGCTCGACACTCTGCCCAAAGGTGGTTTGGGAGGCACTTACTCGGGCAACCCGATTGCCTGCGCAGCGGCGCTTGCCACGCTGGATGAAATGACCGACGCCAACCTTTCTTCCTGGGGCGAAATTCAGGAGAAGGCCATTGTCAGCCGTTATCTGACATGGCAGCAAAACAAGCTCTCCCCCTATCTTGGAAGATTAACCGGTGTGGGCGCCATGAGAGGTATTGAGCTGATAACTCCTGAAGGATCGCCAGCGACTTCAGTGCTTGCTCAGCTACTTGAGAGCGCCAGGAAAAACGGTCTGCTGTTGATGCCTAGCGGGAAATCCCGTCACATCATTCGACTCCTGCCCCCACTGACTATCGAACCCGAAATATTGAATGAAGGTCTCGATATTTTCGAGACCTGCCTGGCTGGAATTCGCTAAACACATGATCGCCCAGATTGCTGCACCGGTAGAACTGACCAAGATCTACCGTACTTTTCTAGAGACGCTCAGTGCGCAAGGATTCAAGGGAGAAATTACCCCTGACCATGCCAACTGCACGGTACTCGCGACCGACAACTCGATCTATCAGCGCCTGCCACAAGCGGCGCTGTTCCCCCGTGATGTCGATGACATCCAGAGACTGACTCGACTTGTTGCACAGAAAGAATTTCGGCAAATCGTTATTACCCCGCGCGGCGGCGGTACTGGCACCAATGGGCAATCGTTAACGCACGGCCTGGTCGTGGATCTGTCAAAACATCTAAACCGGATTATTGAAATCAACGTCGAAGAACGTTGGGTTCGCGTCCAGGCGGGTGTTGTCAAAGACCAGCTCAATGCGGCATTGAAGCCACATGGCTTGTTCTTTGCTCCAGAGCTTTCGACCTCCAACAGAGCCACCATTGGCGGCATGATCAACACCGATGCCAGCGGGCAAGGCAGCTGTACATATGGCAAAACCAGAGATCATGTCCTGGAGCTCAAGAGCATACTCATGGGTGGCCATCCGCTAAATAGCAGGCCACTCAATGACATCGAGCTGCAACAGTTCAGCGCTGAACAGGGGATTATCGGTGAGGTGCATCGTTGCGTAACAGCCATTCACGCAGAACACCGAGAGCTGATTGACCAGACCTTCCCAAAGCTCAATCGATGCTTGACTGGATATGATTTGGCGCACATCCGTGACGAGCGTGGCCAGGTCAACCTGAACAACATTTTATGCGGCTCTGAAGGATCGCTCGGCTTCGTTGTAGAGGCCAAACTCAACGTTTTGCCGATCCCGAAGCATTCCGTATTGATCAACGTTTCGTACGCAAGCTTCATGGAAGCCTTGCGAGATGCTCGTGCGTTGATGGCACTCAAACCACTATCGATCGAGACCGTAGACTCCAAAGTATTGGGCTTGGCGATGCAGGACATTGTTTGGCATGACGTGGCCGAATATTTTCCTCACAACGAGAGCCGCCCTACGCTAGGCATCAATCTGATCGAATTCAGTGGCAATGATCTCGCCGCGCTGGACGTCATCGTCAACGAATTCCTTGCACATCTATCGTCCGACAAAAGCGTTGAGCGTATTGGACATACGCTGGCCAAAGGGGCGCAGGCCATTTCTCGGGTCTACTCGATGCGCAAGCGGGCAGTCGGGCTACTTGGAAACGTCAAAGGTGAGGTTCGTCCTCAACCCTTTGTCGAAGACACTGCGGTACCACCAGAACATCTGCCGGACTTCATTGCCGAATTTCGGGCACTGCTCGATTCACACAACCTGCAATATGGAATGTTCGGTCATGTCGATGCAGGTGTACTCCATGTACGACCCGCTCTCGATATGAAAGACCCGATCCAGGCCTCCCTTGTACGAACAGTCTCTGATGGTGTGGCGCAACTGACCCACAAGTACGGCGGTTTGTTGTGGGGTGAGCACGGTAAAGGCGTTCGGTCAGAATATGCTCCCAAATTCTTTGGCAAACTCTACCCGGCGCTGCAACAACTAAAGGCAGCCTTCGACCCGCACAATCAACTCAATCCAGGAAAAATCGCTACCCCCCTGAATAGCGATGAACAACTGCTGAAGATTGATGAAGTGCCCATGCGAGGTGAGTACGACCGGCAAATCGACGAGCGCGTCTGGCAAAGCTTTGAGAGTGCCGTGCATTGCAACGGCAACGGTGCCTGCTATAACTTCGATCCAAATGATGCAATGTGCCCATCCTGGAAAGCCACGCGGGAACGGGTCCATTCACCAAAAGGGCGCGCATCCCTGATTCGTGAATGGCTGAGAATCCAGGGTAATGCCGGCATTGATGTTCTTGGCGTTGCGCAGCGTGCCAGGGACACAAGCGCTATCACCAGCCTGTTTAGAAAGCTAAAGGCCAGCCTCACCTCGCGAAACACCGATGAGGATTTTTCTCATCAGGTTTTCGAAGCAATGTCGGGCTGTCTGGCCTGTAAGTCTTGCGCCGGCCAGTGCCCTGTAAAGGTAAACGTACCCGAATTCCGATCGCGCTTTTTGGAGCTTTACCATACCCGCTTCTTCCGCCCTCTCAAGGACTACTTGATTGGTTCCCTGGAGTTCACGATCCCGTATTTTGCAAGAGTGCCTTGGCTCTATAACGCCCTTATGAGTGCGAAGCCAATCAGCCTTTTCCTGAAGAAATACGGTGGGATGGTAGATAGCCCATTGCTCAGCAACGTCAGCCTCTGTGCTGCACTCAAAAAAGCAAAGGTTAAAGTTGCTACGCCTCAAATACTGACGTCACTCTCCGATAGCGAGCGCAAGCGCAGCGTTATCCTGGTGCAGGACGCCTTTACCCGATATTTCGAGACCCAAGTGGTGTCCGACTGGATCGAGCTGATTTCCAGGATCGGTTACCACATCTACCTGGCGCCATTTTCCCCAAACGGAAAGCCGCTCCAGGTATTGGGCTTTCTGGGCGCGTTCGAAAAAACAGCTCGGAAAAGCTCAGCCAAGCTGAGTGAACTCGGCAATTTCGGGATTCCATTGGTAGGACTGGATCCGGCGATGACACTTGTGTACCGCCAGGAGTATTCGAAACTATCGGCTGATAGCCCCTGCCCCATGGTCTTTCTGCCACAGGAATGGTTGGCCAAAATTTTCGAGGTTGGATCGCCGGTCATAAACAACCGCGCCCCGTCCCCGGCTCCCTACAAGTTGATGGCTCATTGCACCGAAAAAACAAATACGCCTGCAAGCACTGCACTTTGGCAGTCTGTATTTGAAAAGTTCGGTCTGAAGCTCACTGTCGTAGCCACAGGTTGCTGTGGAATGTCCGGCACCTATGGCCATGAAGATAGAAACTACGAGACCTCAAAGAAAATCTACGGATTATCCTGGCAACCGATTGTTGAACAACACAAAGCCAGCGGTACGCTTCTGGCCAATGGCTATTCTTGCCGCAGCCAAGTGAAGCGATTTGCGGGCGAACACATCAATCATCCTATTCAAGCACTCCTCGCCCATATGAATTCCTGAAACAGCGGGGAGGCGCTTCTCAATCGCGGCCCTTCAAACCCGCGTCCTCACGTTGCAATGATTGCACGGCGGCCCTGCATTTAATTCCTGACTTCATTAGCGACAGGAATGCTTACGCTGAGCCGCCGGCGGTTACACGCGCCAATATCAGAGATTTACAGACCCCCGTTGATCTTCCACTTAAATTCATTAGCTCAAGGAATGAAGTGCTGAGGATTCTTCGTTTGTACAGCACCCCAATAGTGCGCAAAAATTTCTGATATGCACTCACTGTTTTGAGCTCGAAAGCCCATGCCACACGTAGATATCCAGCAAGGAGTTCTTTTGATGAACACCCCAGGTTTCGTCAGTCCGGACGAAATTCGCACCCGGTTTTCTCGCGCCATGTCCGACATGTACAAGGACGAGGTACCGCTCTACGGCACGCTCATGGAACTGGTCTCGCAGACCAACCAACAGGTGTTGACGTCGAACAAAGCTGTTGCGGATTATCTGAACCGTACAGGCGAGATTGAGCGTTTAGACATGGAGCGCCACGGCGCCATCCGCGTCGGCACGCCAGAGGAGCTGGCAACAATTGCTCGGCTATTTGCCGTAATGGGCATGCAACCGGTCGGATACTACGACCTCACCACCGCCGGCGTCCCAGTGCACTCCACGGCATTTCGCGCCGTGCATGAGAAATCGCTGCAGGCCAGCCCATTCCGCGTCTTCACATCCCTACTTCGCCTGGACCTGATCGAAAACCAGGAACTGCGGCATCTGGTGCAGACGATCCTGGATAAACGTCAGATCTTCACACCGAAGGCTTTGACGCTGATCGAGAAATTCGAAGCCAATGGCGCCCTTGATTCCGAGGATGCCGAGGACTTTATTCAGCAGGCCTTGGAGACGTTCCGCTGGCACCGGGAAGCGACGGTGACCGCTGAAGAATATCAGCGCCTGCACGACCAGCATCGACTGATCGCCGATGTTGTGGCGTTCAAAGGCCCGCATATCAACCACCTCACCCCTCGGACGCTGGACATCGACCAGATTCAGTTGGGCATGCCCGATAAAGGCATCACGCCAAAAGCGGTCATCGAAGGCCCCCCGCGTCGCGAGTGCCCTATCCTGCTGCGCCAAACCAGCTTCAAAGCGCTTCAGGAAACCGTTGCTTTCACCGATCAAAACAACAACGCTTGCGGTAGCCATACCGCTCGTTTTGGTGAGATCGAACAGCGCGGGGCAGCGCTGACACCAAAAGGTCGCGCCCTCTATGACACCCTGCTAAATGCCGCTCGAGCCGAATTGGGCGAGTTCCCCAACGAAGCCAACGCTGAACGCTACTCTGCGCTGCTGGAACAGCACTTCAAGGAATTCCCGGATAACTACGCCGATCTTCGCCAGCAGAACCTGGTCTATTTCCGCTACTTCCCGTCACCGCTGGGCATTGCATCGCGTAGCAATGCCTACCGGCCAAATTCTCGGGAAGAACTGATTGCTCAAGGACATATTCATTACGAGCCGCTGGTGTATGAAGACTTCCTCCCCGTCAGCGCAGCAGGGATCTTTCAGTCCAACCTGGGTGATGAGTCGCAAAACCATTACGCCGGCAGCTCCAACCAGGAGGAGTTTGAGAAGGACTTGGGTTGCAAGGTGATCAACGAACTCACTCTGTACGCCGATACCCAACGCCGCTCCTTGCTCGAATGCTCGACTATTCTGGTGGTCCCTCCCCTCGTCTAGTGGGCGGCTGCACAACGGCAAACAGCGCTTTGCCTTTGCGCTTCTAAATTGATCGGGTCGGCACCTGCCTGCCATTGAACGACTCAACGCTCACATCACCCCATTCGACTCAGGAGATAACAATGAATAAAAACATTTCTCGTCGTAGCGGAGGTCAGATTTTGGTGGATGCATTGCGCATCCATGGCGTCAAAAGAGCCTTTTGCGTGCCTGGCGAAAGTTATCTGGCAGTCCTCGATGCCCTGCATGACGTGCGCGAAGAAATCGATCTGGTCGTCTGCCGCCAGGAAGGCGGTGCAGCCTATATGGCAGAAGCCTATGGCAAGCTCACCGGAGAGCCGGGCATCTGCTTCGTGACCCGAGGCCCGGGCGCCACAAACGCTTCTGTTGGCGTTCACACTGCGTTTCAAGACTCATCGCCCATGATTCTGTTCATCGGCCAAGTCGCTCGCGATCAACAGTATCGCGAAGCGTTTCAGGAAATTGATTTCCGGCAGATGTTTGGCCCCCTCGCAAAATGGGTCGTGCAAATAGAGGACACCCGCAGAATTCCCGAACTGATAAGTCAGGCGTTCCATCGAGCGGTCAATGGCAGACCCGGGCCTGTAGTGGTCGCCCTGCCAGAAGACATGCTGACCGAGAGGGTGGAAGTCAGTGATGCCGGGCCGTTCAAGCGAGTCGTGATGACACCGGCAGTCGAGCAAATGGCCGAGATGGAGCAACTGCTTCAGCAATCCGAGCGTCCATTGCTGGTGCTGGGAGGCAGTGGTTGGGATACCGAGTCAGTGCACAACATTCAGTGTTTTGCTGAACAGCAGAACCTCCCGGTTGCCGCCTCCTTCCGTTGCCAGGACCTGTTCGACAATCGTCACCCCAACTACGCCGGCGACCTTGGGTTCGCAGCGTCTGCCCAACTCAGCGCAGCAGTGAAAGACGCTGATCTTCTGCTGGTTGTGGGCTCTCGAATGGGGGAAGTGTCGACGGGTGGATACGCAGCATTGGACATCCCCGTCCCCAAACAAAGCCTGATCCACGTACACCAAGGCATTGAGGAGCTGGGGCGGGTGTACCAGCCAACACTGGCTATCAACAGCAGTATGTCGAGTTTCGCAACATGGGCAGCGAAGCTGAAGCCGGACACGTCTGAACGACACAGTGAATGGACGCGCTCATTGAATGAAAACTATCAACGCAACCTCCAGTGCCCTGCCGCCCCTGGCGATGTTCAACTGGCCGAAATCATAAACTGGCTAAATCGGCGCCTTCCTGACGACGCCATCCTTACCAATGGCGCTGGCAACTATGCCGTATGGCTCCAACGCTTTTATCAGTTCCGCCATTACCGCACTCAGCTAGGACCTACCAACGGCTCTATGGGTTATGGCGTACCCGCTGCGGTGGCCGCAAAACTGACTTGCCCCGATCGACTGGTGGTTTCCTTTTCCGGGGATGGCTGTTTCTTGATGAACGGCCAGGAAATAGCAACCGCCGCACAATATGGCGCCAATGTGATCTTTATTGTGATCAATAACGGCATGTACGGAACCATCAGAATGCACCAGGAACGGAACTATCCTGGACGGGTTTCAGGAACCGAATTGCACAACCCGGATTTCTCAGCACTTGCACAGGCCTATGGGCTCCACGGCGAAGTCGTCACCCACACCGGCGAGTTCGCACCAGCGTTCGAACGCTGCGTGCAAGCATCCGGCGCTTCCTTGATTGAAGTCAGGATCGATCCTGAGGCCTTGACACCACGGATGAGTCTGACGCAAATCCGAGAACAATCACGCAAACAGTAATCGGCAGTCAGTGCCCTCTGACGGAGGCGTCTGATCATCAACTGTCAAGACGCCCCTCTATTGCGGACAAGCTCTGTTGCACTTGTCCTTTACAACTTATTGCCCTGAGAACAACCGATTCACTGCCGCTCCGCTCCCACGGCATGAGTCATTACAACCAAACCTGTCGAGACATCACCCATGTATTTAGACGCTCAGAAAGTCGCCGCCGCCCTCCCTTGGCCCGCGTTGATCGATTCGTTGTCGCACATCTTCACTCAGCCTGTGCATTCGCCCGTGCGTCATCACCATCGTATTGACTTGCCGGATGCACCCGCCGCAATGATGTTGTTGATGCCGGCCTGGATCGAAGGGCAATACCTTGGGGTGAAGCAGGTCAATGTGTTTCCTGGCAACAACGCTTTAGGCCTGCCGGCCTTGAGCAGCCACTATCTGCTCAGCTGCGGCAAGACAGGCCAGCCGCTGGCCCAGCTTGAGGGAAATGAACTGACCGCGCGCCGCACTGCCGCAGCGTCCGCATTAGCTTCCCGATATTTGTCACGTCCTGATGCCAGTCGACTTTTGATGGTCGGTAGTGGGCGCATGGCACGCTATCTGGTACCCGCCCATTGCTCGGTTCGCAATATCACCCAGGTGACGGTAACGGATCTGTCCTTGGCTTCGGCGCAAAAATTTGCCGAAGAACTTCGCAGCACCGGCCTGCAGGCGAACGCCATCAGCCTGGATCAGCTGGAGCAGGCGACCGCCAATGCCGACATTATCAGTTGCGCCACGCTCTCCACCGAACCGCTGATTTACGGGGATTGGCTACAACCGGGAGTTCATTTGGATCTGGTTGGCAGTTTTACGCCGACCATGCGCGAAGCCGATGACGTGGCCGTTCAACATTGCGACGTCTTCGTCGACACCCGCGCCGGTGCTTTGGCGGAATCCGGCGACCTCATCATTCCGATGAGCAATGGCAACCTGACCACCAGCGACATCTTGGCTGAATTCACCGAGCTGTGCGCAGGCACCCACAGAGGTCGAGCGCAACTGGAGAATCCTGACCGCGCCATGACCCTGTTCAAATCCGTAGGCGCGTCCATTGAGGATCTCGCTGCGGCGATTCTCGCCTATGAACGTGTATCAGCCCCTCAGAACGCCTGACGACTTGCTTCCTGATCCTCAAACCCCAGCCAAAAATAAACCCGGAACACTGTCCGGGTTTATTTCACTGCCTGGCTTCGATCAATGCAGAATCTGGCTCAGGAACATCTTGGTCCGCTCATTCTGCGGATTATCGAAGAAGTCGTTCGGTGCCGCCTGCTCAACGATTTCGCCCTTGTCCATGAAAATCACGCGGTTGGCCACGGTGCGAGCGAAGCCCATTTCGTGGGTCACGCAGAGCATGGTCATGCCGTCTTCAGCCAGGCCGATCATGGTGTCCAGCACCTCTTTCACCATCTCGGGGTCGAGTGCCGAAGTCGGTTCGTCGAACAGCATGATTTTCGGTTTCATGCACAGCGCGCGGGCAATCGCCACACGCTGTTGTTGGCCACCGGACAGTTGCCCCGGGAATTTATGCGCCTGCTCCGGAATGCGTACGCGTTCCAGGTAATGCATGGCGATTTCCTCGGCCTGGCGCTTGGGCATTTTGCGAACCCACATCGGCGCCAGGGTGCAGTTCTGCAGGATGGTCAGGTGCGGAAACAGGTTGAAGTGCTGGAACACCATGCCGACTTCACGACGGACCGATTCGATCTGCTTAAGGTCGTTGGTCAGCTCCACGCCATCGACCACGATGCGACCCTGTTGGTGTTCTTCCAGACGGTTGAGGCAACGGATGGTGGTGGATTTGCCCGAACCCGACGGGCCGCACAACACGATGCGCTCGCCCTGTTTGACGTTCAGGTTGATGTCTTTCAATACGTGGAACTGGCCGTACCACTTGTTGACGCCCTGCATCTGAATAATGCCTTCAGGGCTCGCAGGCTTTTTGATTGCTTCGCTCATTACAGAACTCCTAACGCTTGTGGCCAGTGTCGAGCTTGCGTTCCAGATGCATGGAATAGCGCGACATACCAAAACAGAAAATCCAGAACACCAGGGCCGCGAACACATAGCCTTCAGTGGCCATGCCCAACCATTTCGGGTCGGCGGCAGCTTGTTTGACACTGTTGAGCAAGTCGAACAGGCCGATGATGATCACCAGGCTTGTGTCCTTGAACAGCGCGATGAAGGTGTTGACGATGCCAGGGATTACCAGCTTCAAGGCTTGCGGCAGAATCACCAGGCCCATGCTGCGCCAGTACCCGAGGCCCATCGCTGCGGCCGCTTCGTACTGACCTTTTGGAATCGCTTGCAGACCACCGCGCACCACTTCGGCCACGTAGGCGGACTGGAACAGGATCACGCCGATCAGCGCCCGCAGCAATTTGTCGAAGTTCATGCCTTCGGGCAGGAACAACGGCAACATCACCGAAGACATGAACAGCACCGTGATCAACGGCACACCGCGCCAGAATTCGATAAAGGTCACGCAGACCACTCGAATCGCCGGCATGTTCGAACGACGGCCCAATGCCAGGACGATACCCAGCGGCAGAGCGCCAGCGATACCGACAGTCGCAATCACCAGGGTCAGCATCAGGCCGCCCCACTGGCTGGTCGCCACGGCGCTCAAGCCAAACACGCCGCCGTGCAGCAGGCACCAGGAAATGATCGGGTACAGCACCAGGAAGCTCAGGCCATACACCGCTTTATGGTGAAAGCGCGAGATGAACAGGGGTGCCACGCCGATGACTGCCAGCCACACGGTCAGGTCCACGCGCCAACGCAGATCCGGCGGGTAGTAGCCGTACATGAACTGGCCGAAACGCTGTTGGATGAACACCCAGCAGGCGCCCTCCTTGGTGCAGTCGGTCTGGCTGGTGCCAACCCAATTGGCATCGAGGATCGCCCAATGCAAGATCGGCGGGACAACCAGGTAAATCAGGTAGAACGCAAACAGGGTCAGCAGGGTGTTGAGCCAGCTGGAGAACATGTTGGCGCGCATCCACGCCACGACACCGATGCTGCGGTTCGGTGGCGGCATGTCAGGTTTGAAAGTATGAGTGCTCATGCGCTTTTCCTTACCGCTCGATCAGCGCAATGCGCTTGTTGTACCAGTTCATCAGCAGGGAAATGCTGATACTGATCGCCAGGTACACGCTCATGGTGATCGCAATCACCTCGATCGCCTGCCCGGTCTGGTTCAGCACCGTACCGGCAAACAACGAAACCATTTCCGGATATCCGATACCGGCCGCCAGCGAGGAGTTCTTCGCCAGGTTCAGGTATTGGCTGGTGAGCGGTGGAATGATCACGCGCAGCGCTTGCGGGATGATTACCTTGCGCAGGGTCGGACCGTTGCGCAGGCCGAGCGAATGGGCCGCTTCGGTCTGACCGTGGCTAACCGACTTGATGCCCGAGCGCACGATCTCGGCGATGAACGCCGCGGTGTATACCGTCAAGGCCAGGGTCAATGCCAGCAGTTCGGGAATCAGCACCCAGCCACCGACGAAGTTGAAGCCTTGCAGCTTCGGCATTTCCCAGTGCAGCGGCGCGCCGAAGATCAAGGCGCACAGCGCAGGGATCACCAGCAACAGCGCCAGACCAACCCAGAACTTGTGGAACGGTACGCCCGTCGCTTCGAAGCGTTTGCTCGCCCAGCGGCTCATCAGCACGATGGCGACAATGGCCACAACGATGCTGACCACAAACGGCCAGAAACCGTCCGCCACCAACGCTGCGGGCATGTTCAGGCCGCGGCTGCTGACAAAGAAGGTGTCGCCGAAGTTATGGCTGTTGCGTGGCCCCGGCATGGTCAGGAACACCGCGAAGTACCAGAACAGGATTTGCAGCAGCGGCGGAATATTGCGGAAGACTTCCACATAAACAGTTGCCAGCTTGGCGATGATCCAGTTCTTCGACAGCCGTGACACACCGACGATGAACCCGAGGATCGTCGCCAGGATCACGCCGATGAAGGTCACCAGCAGGGTGTTGAGCAGGCCGATGACAAACACCCGGGCATAGCTGTCCGATTCGGTGTAGTCGATCAGGGTTTGAGCGATGCCGAAACCGGCACTGCGCTCCAGAAAGTCGAAACCGGAGGTAATGCCCCGGTGTTGGAGGTTGGTCTGCGTGTTGTCGAACAGATACCAGCCCATCGAGACCACCGCCACTATGGTGATGATCTGAAATACCCACGCACGCACTTTGGGATCGCTGAGGCTGAGCCTCTGCTTTGGTGCGCCGATTGAATTTTGCATGAAGTGCCCCGGATTTAATGGAACAGAACATCACCCGGCGGTTGGCCCGCCGGGTGATAGAACCATCAGCGCACTGGTGGTGCGTATTGAATGCCGCCGTTGTTCCACAGAGCATTCAGCCCGCGGTCGATTTCCAGCGGAGTGTTCTTGCCGAGGTTTTTCTCAAACACTTCGCCATAGTTGCCGACTTGCTTGACGATCTGGACGACCCAGTCCTTTTTCACTTTCAGGTCTTTGCCGTATTCGCCATCGGTACCCAGCAGACGGGCAACGTCAGGGTTCTTGGTGGACTTGGCTTCAGCTTCGACGTTCTTCGAAGTGATGCCTGCCTCTTCAGCGTTGAGCATGGCGTAACCAACCCAGCGCGCGATAGCCAGCCACTCGTCGTCGCCATTACGCACGACCGGGCCCAAAGGCTCCTTGGAAATGGTTTCCGGCAGTACCACGTAATCCTTCGGCGAGGCCAGCTTGCTGCGCTGGGCGAACAGCTGGGACTTGTCGGAAGTCAGAACGTCGCAACGACCGGATTCCAGCGACTTGGCGCTTTCGTCGGAGGTGTCGAAGGTGATCGGGGTGTATTTCAGACCATTGCCGCGGAAGTAGTCGGAAACGTTCAGCTCGGTGGTGGTACCGGCCTGGATGCAGATGGTTGCACCGTCCAGTTCCTTGGCACTCTTCACGCCCAGCTTGTTGTTAACCAGGAAGCCGATGCCGTCGTAGTAAGTGATAAAGCCAGGAAACTTCAGGCCCATGCCCGAGTCACGAGAGCTGGTCATGGTGGTGTTGCGCGACAGAATGTCGATTTCGCCCGACTGCAGCGCGGTGAAACGCTCTTTGGCGTTCAACTGACTGAATTTGACTTTGGTCGCGTCGCCGAAAACGGCAGCCGCTACAGCACGGCAATAGTCAGCATCGATTCCAACGATCTTGCCGGTGGAGTCCGGAACCGAGAAGCCCGGCAGACCGTCACTCACACCACACTGTACGAAACCTTTTTTCTGCACTGCATCCAGGGTTGCACCCGCCTGAGCGAACCCGCTGATACCGAGTACTGCGGCTGCAGTCACGATAGCCAGGGTGGATTTCAACATCTTCATTCAAACCTCCAGTTTTGCTCTTGTTGTGTCGGAGCTGAATCCTGCCGCACCCTTTTGAGGCGTAATCGACCCTTATTGGTTTTTTTTAGGGTCAACCGGCGTAGGACCTGCGCTATGAGTCTAGTAGGAGAAAATCCACATCATGGATAACTCACTTCTCACCAATCGGCCGAACGGGCTGTAGCCCTTTCACGTTCGCGAAGCCCGTAACGGCCACTGGCGAACATCCATTACCGGATTCTTTGCTATCCCGCGGCCAGCAGTACACTGATAGTGTTACCGCAAGGCGCGAGATGGGTTGCACCTTTTCCCCTTAGCAAAGCCCGTACCAGACCGCTTGCCGAAGCAATTACGCGACAGGTCAATAGCAAAACTTGTAGCCTTGCGACATCTTCTTAACTGATCAACCTGGCGCGCACTTGGACCTCGCACCCAATGAGCGCGCACGCACAACAATGGAGCAGCCATGACCGAGCCCCTTATTCTTCAACCCGTCAAGCCGGCAGACGCCTGCGTTATATGGCTGCACGGCCTGGGCGCTGACCGTTACGATTTCCTGCCGGTCGCTGAAGCGTTGCAGGAAAGCCTGCTGACCACCCGTTTCGTTCTGCCTCAAGCGCCGACCTGCGCTGTCACCATTAATGGTGGCTACGAGATGCCGAGTTGGTACGACATATTGGCCATGAGCCCGGCGCGCGCGATCAACCGCGAACAGTTGGAAGAGTCGGCGCAACGGGTCATAAAGTTGATCGAAGTGCAGCGAGCCATTGGAATAGACGCCTCGCGGATATTTCTGGCAGGTTTTTCCCAGGGTGGCGCGGTGGCGTTACACACCGCGTTTCTGAAATGGCAGGGGCCGCTGGGTGGCGTACTTGCCCTCTCCACATACGCGCCGACATTCAGCGATGAACTCGAGCTTTGCGCCAGCCAGCAGCGCATTCCGTTGCTGTCTTTGCACGGTCAATACGATGACGTGGTGCAAAACTCCATGGGCCGCTCGGCCTACGAGCATTTGAAGCAGCGTGGTGTCACCGCGACATGGCAAGAATACCCAATGGGCCACGAAGTGTTACCCGAAGAGATTCGCGACATCGGCGTCTGGCTTGCCGAGCGTTTACGTTAACTGTCAGGCGAATTGCAGCCCTTTGATCATCCCACTACGCCGCGCCCGATTCTTGCATTACACTGGCCGGCGTACATTCCTTAACCAATTGATGAGATGACCGTGCTCAAAGCACTCAAGAAAATGTTCGGTAAAAGCGAGACTGAGCAGCTCGCGCCAGTTCCCAGCGCTCCGTCTCATACCCCCAGCCACCGCACCGACGGTAATCAGCCTGGCCGGACCGCAACCGCAGCGGTACCGAAACACGAGCCGATGACCACACCGGCCAACCAACCTGCCCCGGTCGTTGCCTCTGAACAGCCGCGCAGCGAAGCGCCGAAACCGGCAAAACCGCGTCGCGAACCCAAGCCCAAGGCACCCGTCATCCCCTGGAAACTCGAAGACTTCGTCGTCGAACCCCAGGAAGGCAAAACCCGCTTCCACGATTTCAAACTTGCCCCGGAACTGATGCACGCTATCCAGGACCTGGGCTTTCCGTATTGCACGCCGATCCAGGCGCAGGTGCTTGGCTTCACCCTGGCGGGCAAAGACGCCATCGGTCGCGCCCAGACCGGCACCGGCAAAACGGCCGCGTTCCTGATTTCGATCATCACCCAACTGCTGCAAACCCCACCGCCGAAAGAGCGCTACATGGGTGAACCGCGGGCGCTGATCATTGCGCCAACCCGCGAACTGGTGGTGCAGATCGCCAAGGATGCGGCCGACCTGACCAAATACACCGGCCTCAACGTCATGACGTTTGTCGGTGGCATGGACTTCGACAAGCAGCTCAAGCACCTCGAAGCCCGTCACTGCGACATTCTCGTGGCCACCCCAGGCCGTTTGCTCGACTTCAACCAGCGCGGCGACGTGCACCTGGACATGGTCGAAGTCATGGTGCTGGACGAAGCCGACCGGATGCTCGACATGGGTTTCATCCCACAAGTGCGTCAGATCATTCGCCAGACGCCGCCGAAGAACGAGCGTCAGACGCTGCTGTTCTCGGCGACCTTCACCGAAGACGTGATGAACCTCGCCAAGCAATGGACCACCGAGCCGTCGATCGTCGAGATCGAAGCGCAAAACGTGGCCAGCGAAAACGTCGAGCAACACATCTACGCCGTCGCCGGTGCGGACAAATACAAACTGCTCTACAACCTGGTCAACGACAATGGTTGGGAGCGGGTGATGGTGTTCGCCAACCGCAAGGATGAAGTACGCCGCATTGAAGAACGCCTGGTGCGTGACGGCGTCAACGCCGCGCAACTGTCCGGCGATGTGCCGCAGCACAAGCGCATCAAGACCCTGGAAGGCTTTCGCGAAGGCAAGATTCGCGTACTGGTCGCCACCGATGTCGCCGGTCGCGGCATTCACATCGACGGCATCAGCCACGTGATCAACTTCACCCTTCCGGAAGTCCCGGACGACTACGTACACCGTATCGGTCGTACCGGTCGCGCAGGCGCCGATGGCGTGTCCATCAGCTTCGCCGGCGAAGATGACTCTTACCAGCTACCGTCCATCGAGGCGTTGCTGGGTCGCAAGATCAGCTGTGAAACACCACCGACGCATCTACTGCGGGCGGTTGAGCGCAAACGCCCGTAACCGGGGATTTGCAGAAAGAGGCGCAGCCGGAAACGGACTGCGCTTTTTTTTCGCCTCGTTTTTTACAAGAGCTTGCCCAACACGACTAAAAGTCCATAATGGACAAATTAGTTTAATTCAGCGCCCGGAGCCGGCCATGTCCAGTACGCCTTACGTGATCACCCAATCTCAGGCCCGCGAGCTGCTGGCGAAAGTTGACGTGCCGCAGATCCTGCGCAAGCTGTTCCGCGACCTGGCCGCAGGCCAAGCCGTACAACCGGCGCAGCAACTGGTGGAATTCCCTCAGGGCGCTGGCGACTTCATCAACTACCTCGGCGTACTGGCGCAAGACGGTGTCTACGGGGTTAAAACTTCGCCGTACATCGTGCGTGAACAAGGTCCGCTGGTGACCGCGTGGACACTGCTGATGTCGATGCAGACCGGCCAGCCGTTGCTGCTTTGCGATGCCGGTGAATTGACCACCGCACGCACAGCCGCAACCACCGCCGTAGCAGTCGATGCACTGGCGCCTTTAACGGCGCAGCGTCTGGCGATCATCGGCAGCGGCAAAGTCGCCCAGGCGCACCTGCATTACGTCAAGGATCTGCGTGATTGGCAAAGCATCACCCTGTATTCGCCGAGCCTGAGCGACAAGCATCCAGACGCATTGGATCAGCTCAAAAGCCTCGACCCACGACTGACCATCGTCGACAGTCATGAAGCGGCGATTCAGGACGCCGACGTGATCATGCTGTGCACCTCGTCCGCCGGCCCGGTGATCGACCCGTCAAACTTGAGCAAACCAGCGTTGATCACCTCGATCAGCACCAACGCCCCGCGCGCCCACGAAGTGCCGCCGCAAAGCCTCAATGACATGCAGGTGTTCTGCGACTATCGCCTGACAACGCCGGGCTCGGCGGGTGAGATGCTGATTGCTGGTGAACAACATGGCTGGGACAGCAGTGCAATAGTCGGCGACCTGCCCGATCTGCTGAGCGGCAAGGTGCAGCGCCCCGATTACAACCGGCCGGTGTTCTTCCGCTCCATCGGCCTGGGCCTGGAAGACATCGCTCTGGCCAATGCCATTTACCACCTACAGCACTAACACCACAACTCACTGTGGGAGCGGGCTTGCCCGCGATGCAGGCGCCTCGCTCCGTCAGGCACACTGCGGTGATGCAATCGCGGGCAAGCCCGGCTCCCACAGGGTTCCTCTATATCAATGGCATTTGCGCCCCATCAGGAGACGTTCATGAGCCAGGCAGATTTCATCATCATCGGCGGCGGGATTGCCGGGGCTTCCACCGGTTTCTGGCTGTCGCAGCAGGCCAGGGTGATTGTGCTTGAACGCGAATCGCATCCGGCCTATCACTCCACCGGACGTTCCGCCGCGCTCTACACCGCCGCCTACGGCACACCTCAGGTTCGCGCACTGACCCAGGCCAGCCGCGATTTTTTTGACGCCCCGCCCGCCGGTTTCTGCGAACACCCGTTGCTGACGCCGCGCGGTGAGATGACCGTGGACTTCACTGGCGACCCCGCCGAACTGAACAATCAATACCTCAGTGCCAAAGCCACGGTGCCCGAGATGCAACTGCTCAGTGCCGATGAAGCCTGTGCGCACATGCCGATCCTGCGCCGGGAAAAAGTTCATGGCGCGATCTACGACCCGACCGCCAGCGACATCGACACCGATGCCCTGCACCAGGGTTACTTGCGCGGCATCCGACGTAACAAAGGCGAGGTCATTACCGACACCGAAGTGCTCGGCCTGACCCGCGATGCCGAGGGCGTGTGGCAGGTAACCACCAACGGCCAGACGTTCAGTGCCCCCATCATCATCAACGCCGCCGGAGCCTGGGCTGACAAAATCGGTGCACTGGCCGGCGCCCGGTCGCTGGGCCTGCAACCTAAACGCCGTGCTGCCTTTATCTTCGCCGGCCCCGAGGGCGTGGATATCCATCACTGGCCAATGCTGGTCAGCCTCGACGAGTCGTTCTACATGAAACCCGACGCCGGCATGTTCCTCGGCTCACCCGCCAATGCCGACCCGGTGGAACCGCACGACGTACAGCCAGAAGAACTGGACATCGCCATGGGCATTTACCAGATCGAAGAGGCCACAACCCTGACCATTCGCCGTCCGACCCGAACCTGGGCCGGGTTGCGCAGCTTTGTCAGCGACGGTGATTTACTGTCCGGATTCGATCCAAATGTGCCCGGCTTGTTCTGGGTCGCGGCACAAGGCGGCTACGGCATCCAGACTTCGCCGGCCATGGGCCAGGCCAGTGCTGCATTGGTACGCGGTGAAAGCTTGCCCGAACAGCTCACGCGTTTCGGGCTGGACGCCGAGATGCTCTCCCCCGCACGCCTGGGCTGATCGACTGGTCAGGTGACGTGTCCACACGATTACGGCAAACTTCCAGCGCCCCTTTTGCAGGGCGCTGACGCTGCCTGGAGCTCCACTGTATGAACGCACCTGAAAAAGACCCGGCGCTGGACAACTACCGAGCGATTGCCGATGCCATCGCCACGCTGTTCTTCCCCCATGCCGAGGTGGTGCTGCACGACCTGCGCACGCAAAAGATCGACTACATCGCCAACAACCTGTCGAAACGCGAAATCGGCGATGACGCCGCGCTGGAGGACATGCTCAGCGACGATGTCAGCGAAACCAACATTGGGCCGTACGAAAAGCTCAACTGGGATGGTCAGAAGATTCGCAGCTTGAGCACGATATTGCGCGACAGCGAAGGTCATCCGCTCGCGGTCCTGTGCGTCAACCTGAACATCTCGCTGTTCGAAAATGCAAAAGCGGCGCTCGACCTGTTCCTTTCGCCCAGCAAACTGATCCCGCAACCGGACTCACTGTTTCGGGATGACTGGCAGGAGCGGATCAACACCTTCCTGCACGCCTGGCTGCGCGAACGTCAGCTGAGCCTGAACCTGCTGACACGCGACCACAAACGCGAACTGGTTTTGGCGCTGCATGCCGAAGGTGCTTTCAAGGGCAAGAGCGCATCGAACTATGTGGCCAATGTGCTGAACATGGGGCGGGCGACGGTTTACAAGCATTTGAAGGAATTGAAGGGCTGAGAGGTGTGTTGGCTGGCAGGGCCCCCACAGGGGATTTGTGATCAACACAGAACCCATGTGGGAGCCGGCGGTGCGACGATTCGACTTGCCCGCGATGACGGACTATCAATCGCCGTAGATGTCTGACTTGAAGTACTTGTCCGAAATCTTCTGGTATTCGCCATTGGCGCGAATACCATCAATGGCCGCGTTCAGTTCGCTCACCAACTCAGCATTGCCCTTACGCACCGCAATCCCGGCGCCCTCGCCCACGTATTTCGGGTCCTTCAATTCCGGCCCGACAAATGCGTAGCCCTTGCCACGGGGCATCGACAGGAAGTCATTCAGCGGAATGGTATCGGCAAAAATGGCATCGAGGCGACCGGCGGCCAAGTCCATGTAGATTTCTTCGTTGTTGCTGTAGCGCTTGACGTTGACGCCTTTGGGTTCGAAAACCTCGGTGGCATAACGGTCGGTGGTGGTTGCGCGCTGCACGCCAACGGTTTTGCCTTTGAGGCTGGCGTACTGGTCATCGACCACCGCGCCTTCCTTCATCACCAGGCGCGACGACGTAAAGTAGTACTTGTGAGTGAAATCCACCGACTTCTTGCGGTCTTCGTTGATGGTCATGGACGACAGCGCCATGTCGATTTTCTTCACTTTCAGGGAAGGAATCAGACCGTCGAATTCGCCTTCGACCCACACACACTCGACCTTCATTTGCGCACACAGGGCATTGCCGATGTCGTAGTCGAAACCGACAATCTTGCCCTCGTCAGTTTTGGAAGCAAACGGCGGGTAAGCGGCTTCAATACCTATGCGCAGGGCTTTCTCGGCGGCAAACACGCTGCTGCACGCCAACAGACTCAGGGCCAGACCGGTGATGAGGGGGAATTTCTTCATGTTCGTTCTCTCGCGGGTTGTTGTTGGTTTGGCAAGACAGAAGAAAGAGCTGAAACGGGAAACGCTTTTTTGTACTTAGAATTCCATACTGGACTTTTATGTATTGGTCGTCAATCGGCCAAACGGGATCATACCTGGCCTATGGTCGGGAGGTGAGTCATGAAGTTTATGCGGTGCGGCTGACGGCCCTTTCGCGAGCAAGCCCGCTCCCACATTCGACCGCATTCTTCTGGGAGAACTCGGTTAAATGTGGGAGCGGCGGTGCGACGATTCGACTTGCTCGCGAAGGCGGCAATGCCGACGACAAAGAAACAACAGACTGTTCACTTCTTCCAGCGATCCGCCGCCGCATGATCGCTGTCACGCCCCTCAACCCAACGCGGGCCATCGCTGGTGTTTTCCTTCTTCCAGAACGGCGCGCGGGTTTTCAGGTAGTCCATGACAAAGGCACAGGCATCAAAGGCTGCCTGACGATGGGCACTAGCGGCGCCGACGAAGACGATCGGTTCGCCCGGTTCCAGGGCGCCGATGCGGTGCAGCACTTCCAGCTTCAACAGCGGCCAGCGTTGCTCGGCCTCGAGGCCTATTTTGCCGAGGGCCTTTTCGGTCATGCCCGGGTAGTGCTCAAGAAACATCCCGGCCACATCCAGCCCGTCGTTGAAGTCGCGCACATAACCGACAAAACTTACCACCGCCCCGACGCCCACATTGGCGGCGTGCATGGCATTGACTTCGGCACCGGGATCGAACGCCGTGGACTGCACGCGAATCGCCATGGATCAGCCCCCGGTCACGGTCGGAAAGAACGCCACTTCATCGCCATCGCTGACCGGTTCGTCCAGCTGGCAAAGGTCTTCATTGCGGGCGCACATCAGGTTCTGCTCGCTCAGCACATCGGCACCGTCGCGCTGAGCCAGCAGTGCGCGCACGTCGTCGACCGTGGCGAAATCACCTTCAACCTTGACCGAGTCCACGCCGAGCGCTTCGCGGTATCGAGCGAAAAACTTCACGGTGACGTTCATTGCTGATCTGCCTGGAAATGACCGCTCTTGCCACCGACCTTCTCCAGCAATCGCACGCTTTCGATGGTCATGCCGCGATCCACGGCCTTGCACATGTCGTAGATAGTCAATGCCGCCACGCTGGCGGCGGTCAGCGCTTCCATCTCGACGCCGGTCTGCCCGGACAACTTGCAACGCGCGACGATGCGCACGGTGTCGTCACCTTCGGCACTGAGTTCGACTTTGACGCCGGTCAGCATCAGCGGATGGCACAGGGGAATCAGATCGCTGGTTTTCTTCGCCGCCTGAATGCCGGCGATGCGCGCCACGGCGAACACATCCCCCTTGGGGTGACCGCCGCTGACGATCATCTGCAGGGTGTCGGGCAACATGCGTACCAGCGCTTGGGCCGTCGCTTCACGGAACGTCACGGCTTTTTCAGTGACGTCGACCATGTTGGCGCGACCTTGGGAATCGAGATGAGTCAGCACAGGGTTACTCCTGATCAGGAGCGTCGATTGTAAACCTGCGGGTCAATTTTCCGCACGTTTGATTATCGGTTCGTCACATAACCCCGTGGGAGCGGGCTTGCTCGCGAAGGCGTAGTGTCAGTCGACATTTATTTTGACTGATACACCGCTTTCGCGAGCAAGCCCGCTCCCACATTTGGATTTGTGTTGGGCACAAAAAACCGGGCGACCTTTGGGGGCCGCCCGGTTTGGATGGAGCTGTTACAAATGCGATTCGGCGTATTCGGCCAGAATCGAACGAGGCACCCCTTGCAGGGTGATATGCACACCGTTGGGGAAGTCTTTGAAGCGTTCGGTCAGGTACGTCAGCCCGGAGCTGGTCGCGGACAGGTAAGGGGTGTCGATCTGTGCCAGGTTGCCCAGGCACACCACTTTGGAACCGGCGCCGGCACGGGTGATGATGGTTTTCATCTGGTGTGGTGTCAGGTTCTGGCATTCATCGATCAGGATTCTCCTGCTGTTGGACAATATTTTTTGGTATTCGCTGACGCCGCCCCCAAAGAAGCCATTACGTAACTAAATACTACCGATTAAGACTTTCTAAGAATGCATCGAAGCAAATGTAGTTGAAGTGCTTAGCTGCAATAACCTGATTAACTTAATAAAATAGTTGCCGGTAAGAATTCGGCGTAAGACTTATCAACCATCCAGGCACGAACCATCCTACAAGCCCAGTTATTGACTAGCAAATACAACGCGATTAGCTTCGCCAATGAAGTCCTATGACTTCAATCCATACAGACTAAAACTCAAGAGGTTCTTATTATGCGCAAAGCAAATCTGCAAACTCGATTAACAGCTCTTTCCAATAACGCTTACAACATCCTGATTACACCGGCAAAACCGGAATCAAAACTGGTCAGTTAATTTTGGCCAATGCCGAGAGAGCCTCCAGACTCTCTCGGCACAGTTTTTACGGAGCATGTAAGATGAGCGAGTTTAAAGTTAATGAAAACCTGACAATTACCTTAAACGAAGGGATTTTCGGATTATGGAACTTGGAAACAGGTGAACAGTACGAGATATTCGAACGACGCTATCTTGACAGAATTTTCGAACTCAACGAATTAGTTGGTATGCCTTACACATCAAAACCCGAGGATGGAATACTGATTGAAGCAGAAATATTACTAATAGGCGAAAAAGCTGAACAATATCAAAATACGCAAAAAACTAATGGCCCTTGGGGTTGGGACCCTATTTCAAAAATATTTCATCTTGGAAGCAAGCACAATTTTCCAAGCGACTTGACAAACACTGAAGAAAACAAAGAGATAGGCTATGTGAGCTTTTGCGAAAGCATCGCAGAAAGCGCTCCAAACCTCGACATTGAACGAGAGGGAGAGTTAATAAAACTTCCGCCTTGGAACAGCAACGCAATTGACACTTATAGCTTGAAGAAAGCGTTATGGGAGAGGACAACAAGTCGAAATTTCAATGGGGAGTCTGTCCCACTGGAAATTGTATCTAATATTTTATTCACTACATTCGGAAAAATCCACGGCGACTCGCATAAAAAAAATCTCGCAGAGCGCGGTATTTCGACTGTGGGCTATCGTAGATCCTCACCAAGCGCCGGGTGCTTGCAAGCAACCGAGGCCTACTTGATTGCTTTAAATGTTAGCAACCTGGAGCGAGGCATCTATCACTATAGGTCCCACCAGCATGTGTTAACAAAATTGGATAGTGGAATAAACGCCGACTTATCACAAATATTATGCCATCAAAACTTCGCAGTGAAAGCGGGCTTCCTGATAGTAATGAGTTCGCGATTTGATAAGCTTTGGTGGAAATACCCACATTCACGCGCTTATCGATCAGCTTTAATGGATGTTGGACATTTATCTCAGACATTCAATCTCGTAGCCACAGCTCACAAACTTAACACCTGGCTAACCGGATACTTTATAGACAACCTACTAAATGAACTTATAAAGATTGATGGATTTAATGAACATTCGTTATTTGTTTTAGCAGGTGGACATGGCCTGCAAGATCCTCTTAGCCCCGGAGTAGTAAAACTTTTGAATGCAGTAAAATAAAACAAATTATTCTTAGGTGCTCACATGCACGATGATACGTTGAGAAAAAAAGAATACTCCGAAAAAATCAGAGAAATGGCAGATTCCAGCTTTAACAACAACAAACTCCAAGAAGCTGCACGGCTATACGAATTGAGTATAAAGAACGATTCAAAAAACGTAAAAGCGTTGAACAATTTTGCGGCTTTATACGAAGCACTGGGTGACAAAAATAAGTCAGAACGCCTTTACAAGCTTGCTTGCGACTTACCAGGAGCTTCAGAAGCGGACAAACTTAAGTTCCATCAAAACCTAGCATCCATTCAAGAAAAAAATGGAAAAACCAATGCTGCACTCTGGACATACCAATCAGCCGCAAAAATAGAAGGCTTCACAAAAAGCAGAATTGCCTTTAACTATCTTGATTTACTTCAGTCGGTCCACCTTACCTCATTTGATGCAGCAACATTCGCCAGTCTAGCGACACTTTTTAATACAGAAGGAATAGACATTGACACACTAACCCGAGTGTACTTTTCACAGCTAGCACTCAAATTTGCAAAGATGACACATACAAAAAAAGAGTGCGCCATACTTATTCTGGACATAATCGAATCGGAGCAAATTGCTTTAGAACTTTTGAGTAACAGCCTAATTTCGAACCACATCATAGAGGAAGCCATTATAACCATAAGAAAAAAACTAATAGAGTCCATACTCAGCAACAACTACAAAAAAACACACCCAGCATTCCTTCGCGCCCTAAAAAAACAATGCAAGCTAAATGATTTCATCTATCTGACTGATAAAGAAGAACTGTCAAATGTAGAAAAACTAAAAGAAAAAGCCCTAAAAGTGTCATCAACAATAAAAATTGATGCGCAGTTAATACTTGAATCCTACTCAGATACAAACGTTATAAACACATTAAAAAGCCAAAACCATTTAAATTGCCGGATTACTAAAAAGCAAAACAAAGAAGTTACATTACCAATCCTTCAGAAAAGCAGAACGCTTATCCAGAATTTTTATGAATCAAATCCATATCCAACATGGACATCCAAACCAAAACATTCTGAATCGACACTCGATGAGCTTTTCATAAAGCTAAACCTAACGCAAGCACCGCCAAACAATAACAACATATTAGTAGCAGGATGTGGAACTGGACGTCATGCGATTCAACTCGCCTTAACTTACCCACATACAAATATCATAGGACTGGATGTTAGCAAAGCAAGCTTGCAATATGCCACACGAAAGAGGGAAGAATACAACATTAGAAACTTGGAGTTCATCCACGGCGACCTAAATAACATTCTCTCTTTAAATATGAGGTTCAGCCTTATTGAGTGCATTGGTGTTCTACATCACTTACAAGATCCTTTGAAAGGATGCCAAGCAATTCTCTCCGCCCTCGAAAATGGTGGTATTGCTAAAATAGGACTGTATAGCACATACGCTCGAACTCCTATTGCAGAATTGGCAAACCTTGCGTCCAAAAACGAAATCCTCTACACACCCAGCAATTTAGAAAGAATACGGAATTTGTCAATTCAAAACTATAAATACAAAAGAATAAGCGAAATAGTTAACTCACAAGATTTCTTTAGTAGAAGTGGGTGCATGGATTTACTTTTCAACCCGCTGGAAAAAACGTTCACAACCCGTGACATTCACTCATTAATAAGAACCTTAAATTGTGAATTTGCAGGCTTTGAAAAGGAAGGACAAAACAAATCCCCTGCGTTTAGAAAATTCAACGAGCATTCGAACCTGGATTCTCTTTTTAGCGCTTGGGAGTTATTTGAAAACTTTAACCCAAATTTTTTCAGTGAAATGTACCTATTCTGGTTAAAACCCATAAGGAATCACCAATGAAAATACTAGGCGTAAACACGGGCCATGACGGTCATATATGTCTCATTGAAAATGGAAAATTAGTCTTCAGTTATGAATCGGAAAAAATGGCGGCAACAGGTATGCCCCTCTTTCCCTGAGCTCAGCAATAACCCACGCCGTTCAAAACATAGAAGATCTTGACGCAATCGCTGTAAGCGGATGGGCTGAAGGTATGGACCCCAGAAATCATCCAACTGAAGGCGGTTATCTTGGTCTTAATATCGAACAATCAACCTGCAATTTTGCTGGGAAAAATATAGCGTGGATAAACTGCAGCCATGAAATATCACACATATTCGCCTCTTACGCACTGTCCCCCTATGCGGAAAAAACATCTTGCTACGTATTACTTTGGGAGGGCTTCATAGGCAATTTTTATAAAATCAACTCTGACATGACGATTCAAACTATAGGTAATATTCTGCAAGGGCCGGGTCTTCGCTATGCATTTACCTACGGCTTAGCCGATCCAACTTTCAATTTAAAAAAAGGTTATTGCAGGCTCGGTGACGCGGGAAAAATGATGGCGTTAGCTGCATTTGGAACAAATGGTGAACCAGATGCATCCGAGTCAAAGGTTATTGACTACATAATCAACTGCAACTCAGCAATAGACACACTCAACAAACTTGACTTAAAAGATAGCGGCTTTTACAACATAGGTGTCAACACAACGAAATTTTGCAACCTGGCAAGAAAGCTATCAGACAAGCTTTTTAACGAATTTTATGATTTCATCAGTACACACATTACAGAAAAGCTTCCGCTTTTAATTGCAGGCGGCTGTGGCTTGAACTGTGAATGGAACAAAAAATGGGAAACCTCCGAATTATTCGACGGGTTTTTTGTTCCACCGTGTACAAATGATACAGGTGTCGGGATCGGGGCGTCCGCGATTGCCCAAAATTTATTAACTGGTAAGGCAAAACTTGAATGGTCCGTATATTCAGGACAACCTTTTATTTTCAACCCCACAAAAAACTCCTCATTTTCAACAAGTCCATTGGTACTCGAACACGTGTGCGAAGCGCTTATTTCTGGAGAGATTATTTGTTGGGTACAGGGAAATTGTGAAATAGGACCCAGAGCCCTAGGCAATAGATCAATAATAGCGGCACCATTTTCTGCGAACACAACTGAAAAGCTTAACTCCATAAAAAAAAGAGAGCACTATCGCCCAGTAGCTCCCATCTGCATAGAGGAGGATGCCAATCTTTACTTTGAAAACTGCATTCAAAGCAAATTCATGCTGTCATTTCATCATGTAATTGACAAACGACTTAAAGCAATTACTCATATCGATGGAACAGCAAGAGTTCAGACAGTCAGCCTTCAAGACAATATTAAAATGTACAAGCTTCTACTCGAGTTCAAAAAACAGTCGGGCGTCAGCGTCCTTTGCAATACCTCGCTGAATTTCAAAGGCAAAGGTTTTATAAACACACTTTCAGATCTTGAGTTATTTTGCTCAATTAATAATATATCCACATTTGTGGTAGATGACGTAATGTACCACGCCAAGGGGATAGCGCAGTGAGCGTTCCCCGCGTGAAAGGCTACGGTTATTTATGTGGAGTGAGATTTAGTAGCTCTGTAACACTCTGGGTAGACTTTATTTTAATTTTTACTGTACTTACATTCGCATATGACGCTTCCCCACAAACTTTGGGATATGCAGCGGCGCTGTACGGCTTACCAGCACTTTTCCTGGGGCCATTAATAGGTACGTTAGCAGACCATACTAGTCCTATAAAATTTTTACTAATAAGTTTCACCTTCAGATTTATCGTTGCCTGCCTTTTATTTGGAACGAGTTCTGAATCTATTTTCTTAACATTAGTCTTCCTTAAGGGTGTATCGAACCTTGGGTCTGGCGCGGCAGAAATAATCTTGACGAGGAAGCTTCTTACAAACAAAGACCTGATCAGTAATATTTCACTAATCACGGTAATGGATCAATTTATCAAGGTCTGCTCACCTTTAGCTGCAGGTGTTATTGCAAGCATGTCAGACAAAGCGTATGGCTTTTTAATTTCCGCGCTTTTTTCACTGTTAGGGATATTCTGCGTGATTTTTCTTTCTATGAGTAACCGGCAAAAAAACATACGCACATCTGATAAGCGGTCCTTTGGGAGTTTAGAGGCATTAAAAGTATTACTAAGCTCCGGCCCATCCACACAACTATTTTTTATCTGTGCCTTAATCCAATCTGCTGTGCTGGGATGCTATGACTCGCTACTTAGTCTGCATATAAAAAACCTGGGGCTCGACGAATACGTATTTGGAGTTGTCGTTAGCTCTACCGCAATAGGTGGAATTATTGCAGGCTTGAGCTTCAAATTAGTTTACCCTCATAAAATTTTCTTCTGCTCAACGTTCTCCCTATTTACATTCGGCCTGATGGTAGTAATGGCGGGATTATTAACTGAACCTGGCAATATGACAACATTAGCAATACTAATACTAGTATTTGCCATTGCTGGGTATGCCTATGGATTGACATCTTTAGGGTTTGGCGTAACCCTTCAGAAATACTGCCCTCTATCTAATCTGGGAGCAGTATCAGCATCCAGCCGCAGTTTGATGTTGATATTTATGATTACAGGACCAATTTTTGGGGCATGGCTTTCAAAGTTCTTGTCAATCGGAGGCGTTCTTGTTGCTTCAGGTGCTAGTGCAATATTGCTAGGTGCGTTTTTACACATAAAATACCGCGACATTTTTTCCGCAGAGACAAGTCGCATCATCAACGAATAAATAGTTTCGAAAATAATACCCCCTAAACCCTACTGCCTTGGCTTTGGAAACGTGGAGTATTGTAAATTAAGATTTTTAAAATATACAGATTACAAACTTCCAAAGGGCCGTTAGGAGTACAAGCTAGTTTACTACTAGATAAAAGCAGCGGATCAAAACCGGGCGACTTTGAGCTCGCCCGGTTATCAGAGGGTTTACAAATGCGATTCGGCGTATTCGGCCAGAATCGAACGAGGCACCCCTTGCAGGGTGATGTGCACACCGTTGGGGAAGTCTTTGAAGCGTTCGGTCAGGTACGTCAGCCCGGAACTGGTCGCGGACAGGTAAGGGGTGTCGATCTGCGCCAGGTTGCCCAGGCACACCACTTTGGAACCGGCGCCGGCACGGGTGATGATGGTTTTCATCTGGTGCGGTGTCAGGTTCTGGCATTCATCGATCAAAATCAGACTCTGCTGGAAGCTGCGACCTCGGATGTAGTTGAGGGATTTGAACTGCAACGGCACTTTGCTGAGGATGTAATCGACGCTGCCATGGGTGTTTTCGTCATCCATGTGCAAGGCTTCGAGGTTGTCGGTGATGGCGCCCAGCCAAGGCTCCATTTTTTCTGCTTCGGTGCCGGGCAGGAAGCCGATCTCCTGGTCCAGACCCTGCACGCTACGGGTGGCGATGATCCGGCGATAGCGTTTGCTGACCATGGTCTGCTCGATCGCCGCTGCCAGGGCCAGGATGGTTTTACCCGAGCCGGCAGCACCGGTCAGGTTGACCAGGTGGATATCCGGGTCAAGCAAGGCATACAGCGCCAGGCTCTGATAGATGTCACGCGGTTTCAGGCCCCAGGCTTCCTGATGCAGCAGCGGTTCCTGGTGCAGGTCGAGGATCAGCAAGCGGTCTTCTGCAATCTCCTTGATCCAGCCAACAAACCCCTGTTCGTCAATGATGAACTCATTGATGTGCACCGCTGGCAGGTTGTCGATCAACTGCACCTGGTGCCAGGTGCGGCCGTGGTCCTGACGGGTTTCGACCTTGCTCACACGGTCCCAGAAGGAGCCGGTCATGTTGTGGTAACCGTTGGGCAGCAATGAAACGTCGTCAACCAACTGGTCGGTGCTGTAGTCCTCGGCCGCGATCCCGCACGCCCGGGCCTTGAGGCGCATGTTGATGTCTTTGGTGACCAGCACGACGGGCAGCTTGGGTTCGCGCGCGTGCAGATCAATCAACTGATTGATGATGATGTTGTCGTTCAGGTGTTCGGGAAGAATGATGTTCGGTTCGGCGCGTTTGCTCATCAGAATTGACAGCAAACCCTTGGGACCACTTTTGCCACGCTGGATCGGAACACCCAGCTCTACATCTTCAGGACTGGCATCGCCCAGCGTCTTGTCGATCAGGCGAATGGCCTGGCGGCATTCCGCAGCCACGCTGTGATGCCCGCTCTTGAGCTTGTCCAGCTCCTCAAGCACGGTCATCGGGATAGCAACGTGGTGTTCTTCGAAGTTAAGCAGGGCGTTTGGATCGTGAATCAATACGTTGGTATCGAGTACATAAAGGATTGGCTGGTTGGAAGAAGAACTACGTCCGTGATCATCCATACTCGGTCACCTTTGTGGGAGCCAGTCGACGCAATACCATGACAGTGCTGCGCCTCGAAGTGGCCACCGAATTCACCTGCGAGGATTCAAGTGAACTGCACACAAGTTGGGTCTTGGGAGACGCCACCTGTGTTGCAGGTTTCGGCGGTCTGTCTTCGTAATACTCCAAAACCCATGACAGAAAAAAGTACTTTGACGTTTTTTTGAAGTTTATTTTTCAGAGTGACCAATAACACTTGGCGGACTGCCATCACCCCGTTAAAGTCGGAAGTCCGCCTGCATCGAAATCACTCCCAAAAACGCCCCAAACCCAATGATTACGGGGTTTGTACGATTCAGCGAAAACCGTCCTGACAGTGTTCCCAACCGATCCCGCTTTGCGCCGTTTGCGTGATGAGCCAAGGCATCGCCGTTTTCACCGCGTCCTGCTTCACATTGAAATTGATCACGCCGTGGCGCCACAGCAACATCAGCGTCAACACGCGTTGCGCACTCGGGTTGCCCTTGAGCTTGCCCGCCCCGTCCTGCGCATCGATGTCCCACAACGCTACCTGCAAGCCTTGGGCGTTGAAGAAGCCTTCGGCATCGGAGCGGCGTTGGCCATCGGGCGGACGAAACAGCGGCACGTAGTTCTCCGGCAACTTGCTCTTGACCAGTTCGACGCTGCGTCGCACCGAGTCCTGCCAGTCCTGCCAGTGACTGTGAGAACGGAACTCCCAGCCCTGCACACCGATGCATTGCTGCGAGTACATCGCTTGCAGGCTGGCCATCGAACCTGCCGCCAGACGCGCCTGAATGTCCTTGCCGAGGACGAAAAAAGTGCCGCTGATGTTCGACTTGCGCAGGTACTCGGCGACCCAACCGGTGTTGTCTGGTACGGCGTTGGCGGCGCTGTCGAAGGTCAGCAAAAACAAGCGGTCATGCATCCCGTCGCCGTTGCGCTCATAGTCGCCAAAACGATCGACTTCGCTGCTGGTCTGCGGAAACAGGGCGGCCTTGCGCAGTTGCTCGTCCAGGTATCGGGCGTGGAACAATCGGCTCGGCTCGGCCCATTTGATGTAGTAGCTCTCTTCGCTGACCTGGAACTTGGCCGCTTGCCCGCGCAAGGTGTCCATGTCCTCAACCAGGAAACAAAAAGACGCATCCTGATCGCAGCTTTGCTGGGCGAAGTTGTAGTTGCTCAGCAAGCGCTGCCACAGGCGCTGGCGCAGTTGGTTGACCGCTTCCGAATTGATTTTGCGTAACCCCAGGTGCTGGGCCAGGGCGGGTTCGTCCAGCGATTCGCTGGCCAGCAGCACGCGTGCAAACATGAGGATTTCGGCCCGCGACGCCACGTCGAACAAGGTCGGGCTACTGAGTATCTCTGGCCAGGTGCTGCGATCCAGCGTCGCCACATCGCCGGGCGCCGCCATGGCACCCAAGCTCAACAGCCAGGCCGAGAATAGAAAAACGATACGCAATGGGATGTCTCCATAACAAAACCCGCGCCGCACTATATATCGAGACGATCAAAAGAACGCAGCCTCGCGTTCTGCCCCATGACACCACCCATCACCTATGACACCCATAGCTGGAGTCAACACGGACAACCCCCTAGAATCGCGCCCACGATTAAAGGAGACGACTTCATGCTGATGGTGATTTCCCCCGCCAAGACCCTCGATTACGAAACACCGCCGGCGACCCAGCGCTTTACCCAGCCGCAGTACCTCGATCACTCCCAAGAGTTGATCATGCAGTTGCGCGACCTGACACCGGCGCAAATCAGCGAATTGATGCACGTTTCCGACAAGATCGGCGGGCTCAACGCCGCGCGTTTCGGCAGCTGGACTCCCGCCTTCACCCCGGAAAACGCCAAGCAAGCGCTGCTGGCCTTTAAAGGCGACGTCTATACCGGCCTCAACGCACAAACCTTCAGCGAAGCCGATTTCGATTACGCCCAACAGCATCTGCGCATGTTGTCCGGCCTGTATGGCCTGCTGCGCCCTCTGGACCTGATGCAACCGTATCGGCTGGAGATGGGCACCAAACTGGCGAATGCCCGTGGCAAGGACCTGTATGCCTTCTGGGGCACGCGCATCAGCGAATGGCTGAACGAAGCGCTGGCTGATCAAGACGATGACGTGCTGCTGAACCTGGCGTCCAATGAGTATTTCTCGGCCGTCAAACGCAACGCCTTGAACGCGCGCATCATCAATACCGACTTCAAGGACCTGAAGAACGGCCAGTACAAAATCATCAGTTTCTACGCGAAAAAAGCCCGCGGCATGATGAGCCGGTTTGTCATCGAAGAGCGCATCAACAACCCTTCCGACCTCAAGCAATTTGACGTTCAGGGTTACCGCTACAGCGCCGAGCAGTCCAAACCGGACAATCTGGTTTTCCTGCGCGATCACGCGCCCGAATAAATGCACGTATAGGGTGCAGGACATCGACAACCTCGTCGTGCGCCCACCGCAGATCGTCCAACAATCTCCCTCCTGCATAGCCGATTTATTGGCGCCAAAAAAACATCACCCGTTTTTTCTAACTTTAGTTTCACTCGACTTCGATATTTTTTTTCAGTAGTGGCACTGAAAATATTTATCGGTAGTGGCATAAAACTATCGAGCTCGGCAATCACCCTATGTATCAAGGGTGAAACTGCTAGTGCCATCAATATGAAAGTAGTGCCATCTTTCTTAATATTTCAAGAAATTTCAGATTTCGTGATGGGTGGACTGGAACTATGTCCAAATGCGTAGCTCATACCACCGGTAACGATTATCAACGTGCTTGTACGAGATAACTTACGCAGGCAAGCCATTCACGTAGTGAAGTTGTCACATTAACTTCCGACCCTGAGTCGCTTATTTGGGCAACACACAAAGGACAGGAGATATGCACCATTAATATCCCCTACAAGGCCAAGGCAGCGCCCCTATAAACGTGCTCAACAGAGCACCCAACCGCTTGATTTACAGGCAGATTGCCTGGCATTGAGCTCGCAAGATCTTTGCACCAGCGTCCTCAGGCCAGAGGATCGGATGCATAACAGGGCACGTCATAACAATAAGGCCTAGTTGCGCACGTCTTGAGTGCACTTATTTAGACACTCGGAACTTAATATGCCTGCACGCGGCATTGTGGCGCCTGTAAGCCGCACTTTCGAGTGCACTATGACCGCTGAACCCCCTTAACTCCGGCCATCTAATGGCTTGTTGAATACAGTCTTGATAACAGAGAGGTAATTGCGATGCGCATCAGCATATTTGGTTTGGGTTATGTCGGCGCTGTCTGTGCCGGTTGCCTGTCTGCACGGGGCCATGACGTCGTTGGCGTCGATGTTGCCAAAGACAAAATCGATATGATCAACGCCGGTAAATCACCGATTGTTGAACCGGGTCTGGGCGAGCTTCTGCGCAAGGGTATCGATACCGGCAAACTGCGCGGCACGACCAACTTCGCCGAGGCGATTCGTGACACCTACCTGTCGATGATCTGCGTCGGCACGCCGAGCAAGAAGAACGGCGACCTGGAACTGAACTACATCGAAGCCGTGTGCCGCGAAATCGGATTTGTCCTGCGTGACAAGACCACCCGCCACACCATCGTGGTTCGCAGCACCGTGCTGCCGGGCACCGTGGCCAACGTGGTGATCCCGATCCTCGAAGACTGCTCCGGCAAGAAAGCCGGCGTTGATTTCGGTGTTGCAGTGAACCCTGAGTTCCTGCGTGAAAGCACCGCAATCGCCGACTACGATCTGCCGCCAATGACCGTCATCGGCGAGTTCGACAAGGCTTCGGGCGACGTTCTGCAATCGCTGTACGAAGAGCTCGACGCACCGATCATCCGCAAGGACATCGCCGTCGCCGAGATGATCAAGTACACCTGCAACGTGTGGCACGCCACCAAGGTCACCTTCGCCAACGAGATCGGCAACATCGCCAAGGCGGTCGGCGTCGATGGTCGTGAAGTGATGGAAGTGGTCTGCCAGGACAAAACCCTGAACCTGTCCCAGTACTACATGCGCCCAGGCTTCGCGTTCGGCGGCTCTTGCCTGCCAAAGGACGTACGTGCCCTGACCTACCGCGCCGGTTCCCTGGACGTGGAAGCCCCGCTGCTGAACTCGCTGATGCGCAGTAACGAGTCCCAGGTGCAGAACGCCTTCGACATCGTTTCCAGCCACGACAAACGCAAAGTGGCCCTGTTGGGTCTGAGCTTCAAGGCCGGTACTGACGACCTGCGTGAAAGCCCGCTGGTTGATCTGGCGGAAATGCTGATCGGCAAGGGTTACGACCTGAGCATCTACGACAGCAACGTCGAATACGCCCGTGTCCACGGCGCGAACAAGGATTACATCGAGTCGAAAATTCCCCACGTCTCGTCCTTGCTCAATTCCGACTTCGACGACGTGATCAACAACTCCGACGTGATCATCCTCGGCAACCGTGACGAGAAATTCCGCGCCCTGGCGCAGAACGCTCCGCACGGCAAGCAAGTGGTCGACCTGGTTGGCTTCATGACCAAAGCCACCAGCGTCAGCGGCCGCACCGAAGGCATCTGCTGGTAATACGGAATCCCGTCTCCGACACCGCGCTTTTGCGGATGAAACACCTGTAGGAGCACGGCTTGCCGGCAATGACGTACTTGAGATCGCCATCGCTGGCAAGCCTTGCTCCTACAGGGGCGCGGGGCTTGTAACTGACTTTAGGATTCCGATTATGCACAGGCTAAAGCACGGCCTGCTTCAGGCCGCCGGTTGGCTGTTTTACCTAAGTTTATTGATGGGCATCGCCATGGCGTTGCCTGCGTCCACGTTCGACTCCGAGTCGAAGGACTTTATCTTCCTGATCGGCTTCATCGGGATCTGGCGTTACTCGATGGGTGCCACGCACTTTCTGCGCGGCATGCTGTTCCTGTACGTGGTCTACCCGCACCTGCGGCGCAAAGTTCGCAAGCTGGGCAAAGCGGCAGACCCGTCTCATGTGTACCTGATGGTCACCAGTTTTCGTATCGATGCGCTGACCACCGCGCAGGTTTACAGCTCGGTGATTCGCGAAGCGATCGACTGCGGCCTGCCCGCCACCATGGTCTGTTCGATTGTGGAAATGTCCGATGAGCTGCTGGTGAAAAGCCTTTGGGCCCGGATGAATCCACCGGATCGGGTCAAGCTCGACTTCGTGCGTATTCCCGGCACCGGCAAACGCGACGGCCTGGCCTACGGTTTCCGCGCCATCTCCCGCCACTTGCCGGACGACCGCGCCGTGGTCGCCGTGATCGATGGCGACACCGTGCTCGGCGAAGGCACGGTGCGCAAGACCGTGCCGTGGTTCCAGCTGTTCGGCAACGTCGGCGGCCTGACCACCAACGAGTTCTGCGAAGTGCGCGGCGGCTACATCATGAGCGAATGGCACAAGCTGCGTTTCGCCCAGCGCCACATCAACATGTGCTCGATGGCCCTGTCCAAGCGCGTATTGACCATGACCGGCCGGATGTCGGTGTTCCGAGCCACGGTGGTCACCAACCCGGAGTTCATTGCCGACGTGGAAAGCGACTCGCTGCAACACTGGCGCCTGGGTCGTTTCAAGTTCCTTACCGGTGATGACAAGTCGAGCTGGTTCAGCCTGATGCGCCTGGGTTACGACACCTTCTACGTGCCGGACGCCGCGATCAACACCGTAGAGCATCCGCCGGAAAAGAGCTTCATCAAGGCCAGTCGCAAGCTGATGTTCCGCTGGTACGGCAACAACCTGCGCCAGAACTCCCGCGCCCTGGGCCTGGGGATGAAACGCCTCGGCCTGTTCACCTCGGTGGTGCTGTTCGATCAACGCGTGTCGATGTGGACTTCGTTGCTGGGCCTGACAGTCGCGCTGATTGCCAGCTTCAAATATGGCACCGCGTTCATTCTGGTTTACCTGCTGTGGATCGGCATTACCCGCCTGATCCTGACCGTGCTGCTGTCGTTGTCCGGTCACCGGATCGGCCCGGCCTACCCGGCGATTCTCTATTACAACCAGATCGTCGGCGCGTTGGTGAAGATCTACGTGTTCTTCCGCCTCGATCAACAGTCCTGGACTCGCCAGCCCACTTCTCTGACCCGTGATCTCGCCAGCTTTCAACGTTGGTTCAACACCTGGTCGTCTCGGACCATGACCTTCTCCGCCGGCAGCATTTTTGTCGCCGTGCTGCTGATGATGGTCTGACCCGCCCCTATTGAATTAACAAGGAAATCGCCCCTATGAATACCGCCGTCAACGCCAACGTAGTGCATGAATCCGAAGCCCAGCGCCAACACGCCCGAGTGAAAATCCCGGCCAAGCTGCGTTTTTTCGGTCCGGACCGGACTCCGGTTGAAGCCCGTGTGATCGACCTTTCCGCTGGCGGCCTGGCGTTCAACGCCGGTCAATTGCCGCTGAAGATCGGCGACGTGTACAAGGCCCGTCTGCAATTCGTCATCGATAACCTCGGCCTGGCCATGGACGTGGAATTGCAGGTTCGCTCCTTCGACCGCCAGACCGGCCGCGCCGGTTGCCAGTTCCAGAACCTGGAACCGCAAGACATCTCGACTCTGCGTCACCTGATCACTTCTCACCTGGCCGGCGACATCGTCAGCATGGGTGAAGTGCTGGCGACCCTGCAGCGCGACAACTTCACCAAGGCGCGCAAGGTCAAGGATGGCGGCCACGGCATGACCGCGTTCGGTCGTCTGCGTGCAGTGACCTTCAGCCTGGGGATTTTCATCGTCGGCGTGGCGGCGTTCGGCTTCATTTTCAAATCGGTGTACGGCATGTACTTCGTCAGCCACGCCCAGGCCGGTCTGGTCAGCGTGCCGGGCATGAACATCACCATGCCGCGCGACGGCACCGTGCAAAGCCTGATCAAGGCCGACGGCATTGCCGCCAAAGGCGCCCCGCTCGCCACCTTCAGCACCAGCATGCTCGATGTACTCAAAGGCCATCTGGACGAAGACCAACTGCAACCGGCCAAAGTTGAAGAACTGTTCGGCAAGCAAATGACCGGCACCCTGACCTCGCCGTGCGATTGCACCGTGGCGCAACAACTGGTTGCCAACGGTCAGTACGCCAGCAAGGGCGACGTGATCTTCCAGTTGGTACCGCGTAACAGCGAAGCCAACGTTGAAGCCCGCTTCTCCTATCGCCAGTTCCGCGATGTGCGTCCGGGTACTCCGGTCAGCTTCCAGATCGCCGGCGAAGACAAGAGCCGCACCGGCAAGATCGTCAGCAGCACCAGCCTGAAAAGCGCTGACCTGTCCTCCGACATCCGCGTGCTGATTCAGCCTGATGAAGCCCTGGACAGCAGCCTCGCCGGTCGCCCGGTGGAAGTGAACAGCGATCGTGGCCCGAACCTGAACTGGCTGATCGAAAAAGCCATGGCCGCCGGTCTTTAAGTCGAGGACATGCCTGTGACGATCACAAAAATCTCGAACACACCGCAGTCCCTGTGGGAGCGAGCCTGTGTGGGAGCGAGCCTGCTCGCGAAAGCATCGGCTCGATCTACCTGTGATACCGAGTCGTCTGCATCGCGAGCAAGCTCGGCTCCCACAAAAGCTCGCTCCCACAGGGGATATGCGGTGTGTGCACTGGCTTTGGCAGTCAGCCTCAGCGGTTGCGCCGGCCTGCCTGACCAGCGTCTGGCCAATGAAGCCCTCAAGCGCGGTGACACGGCGCTGGCTCAGCAGAACTACAAGCAACTGGCCGACCTCGGCTACAGCGAAGCGCAAGTAGGCCTGGCGGATATCCAGGTCGACAGCCGTGACCCGGCGCAGATCAAGCAGGCCGAGGCGACTTATCGCGCCGCGGCCGACGTCTCGCCGCGCGCTCAGGCTCGTTTGGGGCGTCTGCTGGTGGCCAAACCCGGTTCCACCGAAGCCGAGCAGCACGAAGCCGAAGCCTTGTTGAAAAAAGCCTCGGCCAATGGCGAAGGCAACACCCTGATTCCGCTGGCCATGCTGTACCTGCAATACCCGCACAGTTTCCCCAACGTCGACGCGCAGAAGCAGATCAGTCAATGGCGCGCCGAAGGCAAACCGGAAGCAGGCCTGGCGCAAGTGCTGCTCTATCGCACCCAAGGCACTTACGACCAGCACCTGGACGAAATCGCCAGCATCTGCAAAGCCGCGCTCAACACCACCGACATCTGCTACGTCGAACTGGCCACGGTTTATCAGAAACAGGCCAAGCCAGAACAACAGGCCGAGCTGATCAAGCAGATGCAAGCTGCGCACGCTCGCGGCACCGTCTCCGCACAGCGGGTGGACAGCGTCGCCCGTGTACTCGCGGACCCGACCCTGGGCAAGACTGACGAGAAAACCGCGCAATCGCTGCTCGAACCCATCGCTGCGGGTTACCCGGCGTCGTGGGTCACCCTCGCGCAATTGATCTACGACTTCCCTGAACTGGGTGATGTCGACCAGATGATGAAGTACCTGGACAACGGCCGCGCCGCCGACCAGCCACGCGCCGAACTGCTGCTGGGCAAGCTCTACTACGAAGGCAAAATGGTCCCGGCCGACGCCAAGGTCGCCGAAGAACATTTCCAGAAAGCCGTCGGCCGCGAAGTCGCCGCCGATTATTACCTCGGCCAAATCTACCGCCGTGGTTACTTGGGCAAAGTCTATTCGCAGAAAGCTCTGGATCACTTGCTGACCGCTGCGCGCAACGGCCAGAACAGCGCTGACTTCGCCATCGCCCAACTGTTTTCCCAAGGCAAGGGCACCAAGCCCGACCCGCTTAACGCCTATGTCTTCAGCCAATTGGCCAAGGCTCAGAACACCCCGCAAGCCACCGAGCTTGCGCAAACACTCGAAGCACAACTGCCGCCAGCCCAGCTCGCCGAGGCCCAACGCCTGTTGAAACAAGAACAGGCCGTTCGTGGTGCCTTGAGCCAGAACACGCTGGAACTGCATGCCCTGCAAGAAGAAGACGGCGAGGAATCCCTATGAAGTTGAATCCATTCGTTCAGGCCGGTATTGGCCTGACATTCGCCTTGTTGTGGTCGTGTCCGACCCTGGCGGCTTTGACCGAAACCAAGAACTACGGCCTTGACGTAAAAATCACCGGTCAGTCCGAAGGTGACACTGACCTGGGCACGCAAAGTGGCGGCGACGTCAATGGCGTCGGCCTCGACCTGCGTCCGTGGATCTATGGCGAGAGCGGCGCATGGAGCGCCTATGCCATGGGGCAAGCGGTCACCTCCACCGACATCATCGAAACCGACACCCTGCAACAGGCCAACGGCGTCGAGTCCACCGATGTCGGCGGTCGCAAGGCGAAGAAAAACTACCTGGCGATGCGCGAGTTCTGGGTCGACTATAGCGGCTTCACGCCGTACCCCGGCGAGAACCTCAAGCTCGGTCGCCAGCGCCTGCACAATGATGACGGCCAGTGGCGCGACACCAACATCGAAGCGCTGAACTGGACTTTCGACACCACCCTGCTGCGCGCCAACGCCGGTATTGCTGAACGCTTCAGCGAGTACCGTACCGACCTGACAGAGCTGGCACCCGACGACAAAGATCGCCAGCACGCTTTCGCCGATGCGGCGTATCAGTGGACACCGGGTCACTGGGTCGGCATCCGCGGTCATCACGTCCACGACAACGGCAAGCTCGACTTCCCGACACCGGGGGAGGCCAGCGACTCTTCGGACAAGAAACAGAACGGTAACATCAGCTGGCTCGGCCTCAACGCCGATAGCGACGCCTATAACTGGCGCAATACCAGCACGGTCAATTACTGGGCCAGCGTCACCGGCATGAGCGGCGAGCGCGACACGGTCAACCCGTTGAACGCCAATGGCACCGCACCGGCACAACCCAAGAGCAGCGGTGACGTCGATGGCTGGGCCACCGACCTGGGTGTGCGCCTGCGCCTCGATCCGCAATGGCAAGTCGGTGCGGCTTATGCCCGCGCCAGCGGCGATTACGAACAGAACGGCCTGGAAAGCAACCGCTCAAACTACACCGGCACGCGCTCGCGGGTTCACCGTTTCGGCGAGGCCTTCCGTGGCGAGTTGAGCAACCTGCAGAGCGGCACATTGTTCGGTTCGTGGATGCTCAACGACGAGTACGACGCCACGCTGATCTACCACAAGTTCTGGCGTGTCGACGGCAACAAGCCGATCGGCAGCAACGGCATCAACGCCGTCGAGAACAACATCGACGACGCCACCGGCGCAATTCTCTCCACCAGTTCCCTGCCGCTGAACGATGGCGAAAAAGACCTCGGTCAGGAAATGGACCTGGTCGTCACCAAGTACTTCAAGCAGGGTCTGTTGCCGGCATCGTTGAGCCAGTCGATCGATGAGCCATCGGCGCTGGTGCGGTTCCGTGGTGGCGTGTTCAAGCCGGGTGATGCCTACGGCAATAACGTCGATTCGTACATGCACCGCGCGTTCATCGACGTGATCTGGCGCTTCTGATGCGAACCGCGAAGGGAGTGCCCGATATGAACAATTCGAAGCGAGGTTCGATCTCCTTGCTGGCCAGTGCGATGTTGCTGGCAAGCGCGGCTGCCTTCGCCAATGTGGAGCCGGTAACACCTGTCCAGAAAGGACAACCGGCGACGCTTGCCAAAGGTTTGCAACAGGCCAAGACCTACACCGTCAGCAGCGCGCCGACTGCACCGCTGGAGCTTGCAAAGCCAAAACTGCCGGACCTGTCCGGCTACACTGCCGAAGCTATCGCCGCGAAAATCGTACGCACCAAGGCCGGCAAAATCAGCGTGCGCCGGATGATGCAGGAAGACGCCCTGAAGGACTTCATCGGCGGCGACAACAAGATGGCCGAATGGGTGGTGCGTCAGCACGGTATCCCGCAGGCGATCTTCGTCGACGACGGCTACATGAACCTCAAGGATCTGGCGAACAAACTGCCCAAGCAGTACTTCAGCGAAACCTCGCCGGGGGTGTTCCTGGCCAAGTTGCCGATTGTGGTCGGCCGCCACGGCATCCTTGAAATCGACAAGCAGACCCAGGAATTGCGCCTGTCGCAAGAGGCCGGTTCGTTCCTGGTCAACGACGGTCAGTTGTTTGTGCGTGACACCAAAATCACTGGCTGGCGCGAGAAGGACAACGGCCCGGCGACGTTCAACTCGCCGAAGGAATTCCGTCCGTTCCTGTTGTCCTGGGGTGGCACCGAAACCTACATCGCCAACAGCAAGATCGCCAGTTTCGGCTACGCCAACAGTAAGTCCTACGGCGTGAGTATTTCCCAGTACACACCGAACATGGCCAAGGTCTTGAAGCGCCCTGAACCGACTGGCTGGATCGTCGGCTCCGAGTTCTCGGACATGTGGTACGGCTTCTACTGCTACGAAACCCGCGACTTCGTGGTCAAGGGCAACACCTACAAAGACAACATCGTCTACGGCATCGACCCGCATGACAGGTCCCATCGCCTGATCATTGCCGACAACACCGTCTACGGGACCAAGAAGAAGCACGGGATCATCATTTCCCGTGAGGTCAACGACAGCTTCATCTTCAACAACCGCAGCTACGACAACAAGCTCTCGGGGCTGGTGATCGACCGTAACAGCGTGAACAACCTGATCGCCTACAACGAGATCTACAAGAACCACACCGACGGCATCACCCTCTACGAGAGTGCCGACAACCTGATCTACGGCAACAAGGTGATCAGCAACAAACGCCACGGCATCCGTATTCGTAACAGCGTCAACATTCGCCTCTACGAAAACCTGTCCCTGGCCAACGGCCTGACCGGTGTCTACGGCCACATCAAAGACCTGAGCGACACCGACCGCGACATCAAGCTCGACCCGTTCGACGCCCAAGTGTCGCTGATCGTGGTCGGCGGCGAACTGGCCGGCAACGGCAGTGGCCCGCTGTCCATCGACTCGCCGCTGAGCGTCGAGTTGTATCGCGTGTCCATGCTCGCCCCGACCAAATCCAGCGGCATCAGCTTCAGCGGGATTCTCGGCGAGCGTCAGGATGAAATTCTCGACCTGCTGGTGCGCCAGCAGAAAGCCGTGCTGATCGACCCTGTCGAACGCCAGACCGAAATGCGGGACTGAGGATAATTTTATGCACTCACACTTGATCAAATTACTCAGCCTGTCGGCCCTGACCGCCGGCATTCTCGCGGCCAGCGGCGGTGTTCGCGCCGACGAAGTCAAGGCGCCCAGCTTCAGCGCCGAACCGTGCTGCAACCTGTGCCCCGAAGCCCATGACGCGAAAAACTACACCACGCGTTATCAGCAGAACTTCACCACGCTGGTCCAGGCTCAAGGCGATTGGCTGTTCCGTACCCAGGAAGACTTGCGCACCGAATTCGACACCACCCCCGCTGGCTACAAACGCATGAAAGAACTGCACGATGCGTTCAAGAGCAAAGGCGTGGAATTGGTGGTCGTCTACCAGCCGACCCGTGGCCTGGTGAACCGCAACAAGCTCAACCCGGAAGAAAAGGCCAAGTACGATTTCGACAAGGCACTGAAGAACTACAAGTCCATGCTCGGGCGTTTCGCCGCCATGGGTTACGTAGTGCCAGACCTGTCGCCGCTGACCAACGAATCGCTGCCGGACACCCTGCCCGCCCACGACTTCTACTTTCGTGGCGACCAACACTGGACGCCGTATGGCGCCCAGCGCACGGCGAAAATCGTCGCGGAAAAGGTCAAGCAGATCCCGGCGTTTGCCGACATTGCGAAACGCGAATTCGAGACCCACAAGTCAGGTCGCATGGGCAAGACCGGAACGTTACACAACATGGCCGGTCAACTCTGTGGCACCAGCTACGCGATCCAGTACATGGATCAATTCACCACCGAGCCCAAGGGCGAAGCCGCCGACGGCGATCTGTTCAGCGACGCCGGCAATCCGGAAATTACCCTGGTCGGCACCAGCCACAGTGGCAAGAACTACAACTTCGGCGGTTTCCTCGAAGAGGCCATCGGCGCCGACATCCTCAACGTAGCGTTCCCCGGCGGTGGCCTGGAAGGTTCGATGCTGCAGTACCTGGGCAGCGAAGAGTTCCAGACCAAGCCGCCAAAGATTCTGATCTGGGAATTCTCGCCGCTCTATCGCCTCGACCAGGAAACCATCTACCGCCAGATGATGGCGCTGCTGGACAACGGTTGCGAAGGCAAGGATGCACAGATGTCCGGCAGCACCACGCTGAAACCGGGCAAGAACGAATTGATGGTCAACAGCAAGAACCTGAACCTGCAAAACAGCAGCCACCAGGTTGACATCCGCTTCACCGATCCGTCGGTGAAAACCCTGCAAGCCACCCTCTGGTACATGAACGGTCGCCACGAGGACATCAAGATCGATAAACCGGAAACCTCCGACACCGACGGGCGTTTCGCCTTTGAGTTGCGCACGGACGAAGACTGGGCCTCGCAGAATCTGCTGGCCGTCGAAGTCCAGGGCCCTGAAGCAGGCGCCGCGCCGCAGAAAGTCGAAGCGAAAATCTGCAAACGCAACGTGTTCCCGAGTGCTGAGCAACGTACCGCTCAGGCCGGGCAATGAGGTCTGCCATGCAAAACCGAACGTTGAAAAATCTACTCGCGCCCTCACTGCTGACCCTGGCGATGTTCGCCGGTGCCAGCCAGGCCGCCGCCCCCCTGCGTCCGCCACAGGGCTACTTCGCGCCGATTGAAAAAATCAAAACCGGCGATAACAGCAAAGGCTGTGATGCGATGCCGGCGCCATACACCGGCTCGCTGCAATTTCGCAGCAAATACGAAGGCTCCGACAAGGCCCGTTCGACCCTGAACGAGCAATCGGAAAAAGCCTTTCGCGAAAGCACCGCCGACATCACCAAAATCGAGCGCGGCACCAGCAAGCGCGTGATGCAGTTCATGCGCGACGGTCGCCCGGAACAACTGGAATGCACGTTGAACTGGCTGACAGCCTGGGCAAAGGCCGATGCGTTGATGTCCAAGGACTTCAACCACACCGGCAAGTCCATGCGCAAATGGGCGCTGGGCAGCATGGCGTCGTCGTATATCCGCCTGAAGTTCTCCGACTCGCATCCATTGGCCAACCATCAGCAAGAGTCGCAGTTGATTGAAGCCTGGTTCAGCAAAATGGCTGATCAAGTGGTCAGCGACTGGGACAACCTGCCGCTTGAGCAAACCAACAATCACTCGTACTGGGCTGCCTGGTCGGTGATGGCAACGTCGGTCGCGACCAACCGCCGCGACCTGTTTGACTGGGCCGTGAAGGAATACAAAGTCGGCGCCAATCAGGTCGACGCGCAGGGTTTCCTGCCCAACGAACTCAAGCGCCAGCAACGCGCCCTCGCCTACCACAACTACGCCTTGCCGCCACTGGCGATGATCGCCAGTTTTGCTCAGGTCAACGGTGTGGACGTGCGCCAGGAAAACAACGGCGCGCTGAAACGCTTGGGTGATCAGGTGCTGGCCGGGGTTAAAGACCCGGACATCTTCGAGAAGAAGAACGGCAAGGAACAGGACATGACCGACCTCAAGATTGACTCGAAATTTGCCTGGCTCGAACCGTTCTGCACGCTCTACACCTGCTCGCCGGATGTGTTGCAGAAGAAGCACGGGATGCAACCGTTCAAGACCTTCCGCCTCGGCGGGGATCTGACCAAGGTCTACGACCCGGCCAATGAAAAAGGCAAAGGTTCCCAGGACCTGTAACGGCACGACACGGTGTACCTGATACACCGCTAACCCCGTAGGAGCCGGCTTGCTGGCGAATGGCATGACACGGTGTATCTGACGCACCGCTAACCCTGTAGGAACCAGCTTGCTGGCGAATGACTCGGTGTGACTGACACACCGCTTTCGCTGGCAAGTCAGCTCCTACACATTAAACATGGAGAGATCGGGATGGTATTTTCATCCAACGTGTTCCTGTTTCTGTTCTTGCCGATCTTTCTCGGCATGTACTACTTGAGCGGAATACGCTATCGCAACCTGCTGCTGCTGATCGCCAGCTACGTGTTCTACGCCTGGTGGCGTGTGGACTTCCTGGCGCTGTTCGCCGCCGTCACGCTGTGGAATTACTGGATCGGCCTCAAAGTCGGTGCAGCAGGCGTGCGCACCAAACCGGCCCAGCGCTGGCTGCTGCTCGGCGTCGCCGTCGACCTGTGCATCCTGGGCTACTTCAAGTACGCCAACTTCGGCGTCGACAGCATCAACGCCATGATGACGTCGGTCGGCCTGTCGCCGTTCATCCTGACCCACGTGCTGTTGCCGATCGGGATCTCGTTCTACATCTTCGAGTCCATCAGCTACATCATCGACGTCTACCGTGGTGACACCCCGGCAACGCGCAACCTGATCGACTTTGCGGCGTTCGTGGCGATTTTCCCGCACCTGATTGCCGGCCCGGTGTTGCGTTTCCGCGACCTCGCTGATCAGTTCAACAACCGCACCCACACCCTCGATAAATTCTCCGAGGGCTGCACGCGGTTCATGCAGGGTTTCATCAAGAAAGTCTTCATCGCCGACACCCTCGCAGTCGTGGCCGACCACTGCTTCGCCCTGCAAAACCCGACCACGGGCGATGCCTGGCTCGGCGCGCTGGCCTACACCGCGCAGCTGTATTTCGACTTCTCCGGCTACAGCGACATGGCCATCGGCCTGGGCTTGATGATGGGTTTCCGTTTCATGGAAAACTTCAAACAGCCGTACATCAGCCAGTCGATCACCGAGTTTTGGCGGCGCTGGCACATCAGCCTGTCCACCTGGCTGCGTGACTACCTGTACATCACGCTGGGCGGTAACCGCAAAGGCACGCTGATGACCTATCGCAACCTGTTCCTGACCATGTTGCTCGGTGGTCTGTGGCACGGCGCGAACATCACCTACATCGTCTGGGGTGCGTGGCACGGCATGTGGCTGGCGATTGAAAAAGCGCTGGGCCTGAACACTTCGCCGCGCAGCATCAACCCGATCCGCTGGGCGCTGACGTTCCTGCTGGTGGTGATGGGCTGGGTGATCTTCCGCTCGGAAAACCTGCACGTCGCAGGCCGTATGTACGGCGCGATGTTCAGCTTCAACGAATGGTCGCTGTCGGAACTCAATCAGGCCAGCCTCACCGGTCTGCAAGTGGCAACCCTGGTAGTGGCTTATGTGACGCTGGCGTTCTTCGGCATCCGTGATTTCTACACCAATCAGCCGCCGGCCAAGACCAAGCCTGCCGTCAACGTCGAGGCCTACGGCCCTGCTGGCGCAACCCCTGGAATGATCAAAGCGGTACCGGGCGACAACCCGGCCAGCATCCACCAACCGGGTTACACCGTCGGCGTTGAAGCGACCGTGCAACCGGCTTACTGGACCGCTGACTGGCCGCGTTACGTGATGCGCACGCTGGTACTGGTGCTGTTCATCGCTTCGATTTTCAAACTCTCGGCGCAAAGCTTTTCGCCGTTCCTTTACTTCCAGTTCTGAGGGATCTGACCATGACCCGCTCATTACGCATCTTCTACATTGCCCTGTTCCTGCTGACCTTGTTGGCACTGGGCCTGTGGTCCACGCGCAGCTTCTTCGGCTTCAGCACCAACGCCGATGCGACGGTGCTCAACGGCCGCTGGACCAAAGCCGTGGAGACGCACTACGACGACGAGTTTCCGATCAAGCGCCTGGGCACCAACCTCTGGGCCGCGCTGGATTTCAAACTGTTCAACGAAGGTCGACCGGGCGTTGTGCTCGGTCGCGATCAGTGGCTCTACAGCGATGAAGAGTTCAACCCGATCGTCAACGAAGAGCTGAACCTGCAAGGCAACTACGCGCTGGTCGAAGGCGTGCGCCAGACCCTGAAAGCGCAAGGCGTGAAACTGGTGATGGCCATCGTGCCCGCCAAGACCCGTCTGTACCCGGAACACCTGGGTGAAGTGAAACCTTCGAGCATTCACGCCAACCTCTATCAGGACTTCCACGCTCGTGTGGCGGCCGACAAGATCCTCGCCCCCGACCTGCTCGGCCCGTTGCAAAAGGCCAAGCAGAACGGTCAGCAAGTGTTCCTGCGCACCGACACCCACTGGACCCCGGAAGGCGCACAAGTCGCCGCCGAGACCCTGGCCAAAACCATCGCCGACAAACTCCCGCTGAGCGGCGAGCCGCAAAACTTCGTCACCACACCAGCGGAAAACGTCACGCACAAGGGCGACCTGCGCCTGTTCCTGCCGCTGGACCCGCTGTTCGAAAACCTGATGCCAGCGCAAGAGCCACTGCAGAAGCGCAACACCGTGGCGGCTGGCGATCAGCCGACCGGTGACGACGCCCTGTTCGCCAACACCGAAGTGCCGGTGGCCCTGATCGGCACCAGCTACAGCGCCAACCCGAACTGGAACTTCGTCGGTGCACTGAAACAAGCGCTGCGCAGCGACGTGGTCAATTACGCCGAAGACGGCCACGGCCCGATCCTGCCGATGCTCAGCTACTTGAAAAGCGATGCTTTCAAGAACAGCCCGCCACAGGTGCTGATCTGGGAGTTTCCTGAACGCTATCTGCCTGTGAACAACGAAATCGGCGACGCCGACCCGCAGTGGGTCGCAGAGCTCAAAGAAGCTGGCGCCCGCCAACAAAACGTAGCCGCAAACACTAAATCCGAGACGCCCGACCGGGCGCAAAACTGAAAGAGAGAGGTACTTCCATGACTTTCACTACTACTCCTCGCCGTCTCGCCGCTCGCTCCGTAAAGGCAGTTGCTTTGGCAGCGACCTTCAGCGTGTTGTCGATGAACGCCTTCGCCGGTGGCGACGCCGCACTCTACGGCCCGACCGCACCAAAAGGCTCGAGCTTCGTACGGGTCTACAACGCCGGTAACGCTGAAGTCAGCGCCACCGTCGGTACCACTAATCTTAGCGACGTTGCACCGCTGTCCAGCACCGACTTCAGCTTCATGCCGGGCGGCGACTACAGCGCCAAGGTCGGCAGCCAATCGCTGCCGGTGAAACTGGCCGGTGACCACTATTACACCTTGGTCAACAACGCCAGCGGTGCACCGCAACTGATCGAAGAACCGCCGTTCAAGAACAAGCAGAAGTCGCTGGTGCGTCTGCAGAACCTGAGCGACAAGGCCCTGACCCTGAAGACTGCCGACGGCAAGACTGACGTGGTGCCAAGCGTGGCCGCCAAGGGCCGTGGCGAGCGTGAAATCAACCCGGTGAAGGTCAGCCTGGCGCTGTACGACGGCGCGACCAAAGTCGGTGACGTCAAGCCGGTTGCCCTGGAACGCGGTGAAGCGGCGGTGCTGTACGTCACCGGCAGCGGCACCAGCCTGTCGCCAGTCTGGGTAAAACGCCCGGTTTCGACGCGTTAACACATTTGCCTGACTGCCACGTGTCCTGTAGGAGCCCGGCTTGCCGGCGATGAGGCCCTTGAGACCGCCATCGCTGGCAAGCCAGGCTCCTACAACGGCCGAGGGGTGAGTCGGGCTACGGAATAAGAACAAGAGTGAAACGACAGAACGTTCGTAGCTCTAACCAATCGATTTTAAAGGAGTAACAACATGATTCCGGTGATCTTGTCAGGTGGTAGCGGCTCACGTCTTTGGCCGCTTTCGCGTAAGCAGTTTCCCAAGCAATTCCTCGCCCTGACCGGCGAACACACGCTGTTCCAGCAAACCCTGGAACGCTTGGTGTTTGAAGGCATGGACACTCCGATCGTGGTGTGCAACAAGGACCACCGCTTTATCGTCAACGAGCAGCTGAGCAACCGCAAACTGGAAGCCCAGCGCATCCTGATGGAACCGTTCGGTCGCAACACCGCGCCGGCCGTGGCCCTGACCGCGATGATGCTGGTCAATGAAGGTCGTGACGAGCTGATGCTGGTGCTGCCGGCCGACCACGTGCTGGAAGACCAGAAAGCCCTGCAGCGCGCCCTGGCCCTGGCCACCGTCGCAGCTGAAAACGGCGAAATGGTGCTGTTCGGCGTCCCGGCCACCAAACCGGAAACCGGTTATGGCTACATCAAGTCGACCAATGATTCGCTGCTGCCGGAAGGCGTCAGCCGCGTCTCGCACTTCGTCGAAAAACCGGATGTCAAACGCGCCACCGAGTTCGTCTCGTCCGGCGGTTACTTCTGGAACAGCGGCATGTTCCTGTTCCGCGCCAGCCGCTTCCTCGAAGAACTGAAAAAGCACGACCCGGACATCTACGACACCTGCCTGCTGACCCTTGAACGCAGTGTCCACGACAACGACACCATCACCCTCGACGAAGCCACGTTCGCCTGCTGCCCGGACAATTCCATCGACTACTCGGTAATGGAAAAAACCCAGCGCGCCTGCGTCGTACCGCTGACCGCTGGCTGGAGCGATGTCGGTTGCTGGTCGTCGCTGTGGGAAGTGAACGAAAAAGACGCCAACGGCAACGTCACCAAAGGCGACGTGGTCATTCAGGACAGCAAAAACTGCATGATCCACGGCAACGGCAAACTGGTGTCGGTGATCGGCCTGGAAAACATCGTGGTGGTCGAAACCAAGGACGCCATGATGATTGCGCACAAGGACGCGGTCCAAGGCGTGAAACAAATGGTCAACACCCTCAACGAACAGGGTCGCAGCGAAACCCAGAACCACTGCGAAGTCTATCGTCCGTGGGGTTCCTACGACTCGGTGGACATGGGCGGCCGCTTCCAGGTCAAGCACATCTCGGTCAAACCGGGCGCGTGCCTGTCCCTGCAAATGCACCACCACCGCGCCGAACACTGGATCGTGGTCAGCGGCACCGCCGAAGTGACCTGCGACGACAACGTGTTCCTGCTCTGCGAAAACCAGTCGACCTACATCCCGATTGCGTCGGTCCACCGTTTGCGCAACCCGGGCAAGATTCCACTCGAGATCATCGAAGTGCAATCGGGCAGCTACCTGGGTGAAGACGACATCGAGCGGTTTGAAGATATCTACGGTCGCTCCACCCCGATCGAGCGCGGCGTTTCGGTGAAAACCATCGCGCAGTGATTGATCGGTAACCCAAGAAGCCCCCGTCCAGCCCGCTGCGTTCCCTATCCGCAGTGGGTTGGGCGGGGGCTTTTTTAGCCCAGTGACATCTACCGGGCCGAGGCCGACCTGGAGGTTCCATTCAGTGAATGTCGTCTTCCGGCATAAGGCTTGGGTGCGACAAGCTCAATGAAGTCCTGGCTTCGGTTCAACGCCTGAACCACCGTTTGCGTCTGCATCGAGATCTCGGCGATACGCTCGAAGGCTTCCGGATCGCGACTACCGGAACCTGCAAATTCAGTGTTGATGGTCTGCATCCTGAACTCCAGCATATCGATCACTGCCGGCGTTTCTTCATATGCCTCGCTAAGCGCGCCCGCGTTCAGCCCTAACGAAGCCTGATAAAACTCCCGACCTGTCTTGATCAAACCCGTCCCTTGCGACCCCAACTGACTGCCGACCTTTTCGACTGCCTTATCAACAACCGCGGTGGTGATTTTTTTCCGCAATTGTTTTCGCCCTTCACTGGTCCGCGGGTCAACTGCAGACAGTTCAAGTTTGACCGTTGCAAGGCTGAGTTTCTTTTTGGGTTCAACGCTTTCAATGAACGCTTTAGGGTTCATTTCGTCCCCCTTGAAGTTGATCGGGCGTTCCAGCTGCTAGGTGTCCTTCACCTTGGAAATAAGGGCACCTGAGATCTTTGAGGCCGCAACCTTTCCGACTTTAGCGCCAATCGCACCGGGCAACGGCCCCCCCAATCCACCCAAAGCACCGCCCCCCGCAGCACCCACCGCCTCACTGGCAGAACTGAAAGCACTGCTGGCAAGTTGGGTCACTACCCGACGGCCCAACGCTTTGAACCGATGCTGCGAATAGACGTGGTTGAGTATTGAATTTTTGGCATCAGCGGCAGCGCCTTCGACCGAAGACAAAAGGGCTCGTTGCTTGTCCATGCTTGCATTCAACTCTGAAGCTTCGGTCCTTCCCCCGCCGTCGCTATCGACATATCTCATGGGCGAATTACCGACCATCTGATACAGGTTCGGCCCGTCGACCAACCCCTTGGGGTCAGGATTGAGCCAGCGCTGCAACCACGGCACGTAATAACGCAGGCCATAGTAATAAAGCCCTGTGGCATCCCGTTCCTTGCCTGAGTAACGGATGAATTTATAACTGACCTCAATCACATCATCCCTGGCAAACCAGGCCGTTTCGCCAAACGGGTAATAGAGTTCGCGGCTGATGATTCGTGCATCGTCGGCCAGCTCTACGGTGCTGGAATTCAGATGATCGACCAGGGTGTAACGGTACTGATCGTTGATGCCGGACGGCGGATTAATGTCCCAATGCAACACCCGAACCGTATTAAGACCGGTCTGAGCCATAATGACCTGTAGCACCTCCCCGGTGCCACTGTCGGCACGAAGTTCCAGCTGCGGCAAGTAGCGCACGTCGGCCATCACGGTTCGGGCATTGGTCTGCAACGAGCGGATTTTGCGCACCCTTTGGCCACCACCATCGTAGACATAGGACTCGTAGTCATTGCGCCCGGAATCGCGCTCCACCGGGCTGACCGACTGCACTTGGTTACGCAGATCCCACGTCAAAAACCGCCCCTGACCCAGCTCCAGCAAATTACCCCTGGCGTCGAATGCCGAGGCGATCTCGTCTTCGGTCGGCGGCACGCCATTGCGCCAGGGCAAACAGCGATTACTGTAGCGGGCGGGTTTTAGCTCACCTCCCGGACTTTGTGCGCCGACGTGCGTCAGCTTCAGCAGGTTGCCACCCTCGTCGTAGGAGTAGACCTGGTGGTAGTTGCTGAGTGCCGCCGAATCGTTGCGCCCGACGGATGCCGGCCCTTGATTGGGAGCCCCCGCCTCCCAGCCAGATGCCGCGATCAATTGATAAAGACTGTCATAGATAAATCGACTGACGGGTTCGATGCGTTGATTGTTGAAGTACCGCACCGGCAACGCCTTGTCATCGATGCTCAGCACATTACCCATTCGGTCATAAACGTAGAACAGGTGTTGCAGCAAGCCGCTGTGATCGCCGTGCGCCCGCCGTTCGATCAATCGCCCCTCTTCAGGGGAATACTTGAGGGTCGTTTCTACGTTGTTACCCGTCACTTCGCGAGTGATCTGTCCTTGGGCGTTGTACTCGATGTCACTCACCAGTGTTTGCCAAGCAGTCTTGCCTGCAAGCTTCAAGGCACTGTGGCGTAGTCGGCCATCAAGGGTGAAGCCAAAGGTCTGGCAGTTATGCCGGGCATCGACCGAATCCAGCACATCCCCCAGCGGACCGAACCGCCACGTCGAGACGGCACCATCGCCCGGCTCCAACACACTATTGCGATCAGCAATCGGCTCTGGCCAATCAGGTGCGACGGCATCCTTGGTAAAGTGCTGCACCTGCCTTGTGCATTGGCCGGTGATCGCAAACGCCTCAAACAATGCGGTTCCACCGGGGCCATCTCGCCGAATGAGCTGACCGAGAAGGTTTTGGTCCCGGCGCCCCTGACCAGGACGACCATATTCCATTCGCTCGGCACACCGTGGTGGCTGCGTGACGAGGTGCTCAAACACCGTCACGGGGCGCAACAAGTCGTCGTATTCAACCTTGCGGTGAGTGCCCCGACTGTCCCAACCATGCAGAATTTCATGAGTCAGGCCGAAAAGAATGATCTGCGAGCCGGCATCAACGCTGAGCATCGACACCGCGTTACCGGACAGCGAATGCACCGTCACGAGATTGGCGGGCGCCAGCGGATCTTGGTCCTGTAGCAACCAAAGCCGTGGGTCCCACTGTTTGACGGCGTGCCCGGCAGCATTGTGGAGGGTGCGGTTGATGCGGGCCTGAGTCAGTTCGCCTTCAACCTGGCGCCAATAATCAATTGAACGGATTGGCAACTCTCGCGGATCGACGACGGACAGTGTGGGGGTTTTGCAATGCATCCTGGCGTGTCCCTGTAAACCAACGGTTATCTAACGGTTCCTGGCAATGACGGGCTACTGTCAGAAATTACAGTACCGACCAACGGCAACAGACCTGATCCATGAATGTCCATTCCCGCAGCCGTTCGGTAGGATGGTGGGCATGAGTTCAAGGAGCGTACATACATGTTCATCGGCGTCCTGCTGGTCATTACCTGGCTGATTTTGTTGCTGCGCTACCCGGCAAAGGCGTTTCCCGTTTCTGTGGCGGCCGCAGTCGGTTTGGGGCTTGTGGCCACGTGGGTGATCTGGCTGGACAGCCGCGAGGTCAAGCAACTCGCGCGCCTGGAACTGCGCATTATCTATGCGCCGGAGCAGTGCCCGGCAGACCGCCCGTTGCAATTGAAAATGAACAACGGCAACGACGTGCCGCTGACCGAAGTGCGCTGGCGCATCGCCGCCTACGCGCCGGGCGACACGGTCAATCTGGCCGACAACCAGTACGACGCCCCGCGTTATCGTGGCCCCGGCGAATTGCAGGCCGGCGCCAACTGGGAGGACTGTTTGCCAATGCCGCCATTGCGCCCCGGCTATCGCCCACAAACCCTGGAGTTTCGCGCCGAGCGTTTGCAAGGTAGTTTCTCCGACTGATTCCCTTCTTCTTTTTGCACAAGGACCGCGCCATGCCCGTTGCGTTGATTACCGGTTGCTCCAGCGGCATTGGCCGCGCCCTCGCCGAGGTGTTCAAAAACGCCGGTTACGAAGTCTGGGCCAGCGCCCGCAAGGCTGAAGACGTAGCCGCGTTAACTGCTGCCGGTTTCACCGCCGTGCAACTGGACGTCAATGACGGCGCGGCACTCGAACAATTGAGCGAGCGCATCAACTTGCAACATGGCGGCCTCGACGTGCTGATCAACAACGCCGGTTATGGCGCCATGGGGCCGTTGCTCGACGGCGGTGTTCCGGCCATGCAGCGGCAGTTCGAAACCAATGTGTTTGCGATTGTCGGCGTCACCCGCGCACTGTTTCCGGTGCTGCGTCGCGCCAAAGGATTAGTGGTGAACATCGGCAGCGTTTCAGGGATTTTGGTCACACCGTTCGCCGGCGCCTACTGTGCCTCGAAAGCCGCCGTTCATGCCTTGAGCGATGCGTTACGCATGGAGCTGGCGCCGTTCGGGATCCGCGTAATGGAGGTCCAGCCGGGCGCCATCGAATCCAGCTTCGCTAAAAATGCCGGGCATGAGGCAGAACAATTGATCACCGAACAATCGCCGTGGTTTCCACTGCGCGAAGGCATTCGTGCACGGGCCAAGGCTTCGCAGGACAAACCGACACCGGCCAGGGAGTTTGCAGAGGGTTTGCTCAAGGCTGTGCAGCGGGGCAAAACACCACGTTTGATTCGTCTGGGCAATGGCAGCCGGGCGTTGCCGTTGTTGGCGGGGTTGTTGCCCAAGGGGTTGTTGGAGGCGGGGTTGATGAGGCGGTTCGGGTTGCGCGGGCCGCTCTGAAACCGAGTCGACGCCTTCGCGAGCAGGCTCGCTCCCACAGGGTTCTTCGGGGTGGCATAGATAGCATTCACACCAAAGATCACTGTAGGAGCGAGCCTGCTCGCGAAAGCGTCAGAACGAACACCGAAAAATTTCAGGACATACTTCCATGACCGACTACACCGACTACTTCGACGAAGTCATCCAGGCCCACGTCGCCATCGAACAATGGCTGGCCGAGGAGCAAGACGCGTCCGCGCTTGAACAACTGCTGACCCGGTTTTCGCCTCGGTTTTCCATGGTCTCGCCATTAGGCCGGGTACTGGATTTCGAAGCGTTGAGCGAGTTGTTTCAGATAGCGGGTGGGAAGAAGCTCGGGTTCAGGATCGAGCTCAGCGAATTGCGCGGTGTTGCGGTCTACGACGGTGGTGCGGTGGTGAGTTATCGCGAGCAGCAGACCGATGCCACTGGGCTGCATTCGGATCGGCGCTCGACGGTGGTGTTTGAGACACAGGCCGATGGCAAGATTATTTGGCGGCATTTGCATGAGACGTTTTGCAAGGGGTGAGACCGCGCCGCGTCCGTCGCGAGCAGGCTCACTCCCACATTGATTTTTGTAGTACACAAATTTTGTGTTCACTGCAGATCTAATGTAGGAGTGAGCCTGCTCGCGATGAAGCCAACTCGGTCTAACGACTAGTTAACCACCACCGTACACGTAATCCCCGCCGCCAACAGCACCCCCTCCGGCACTTCATCAAGGTGAATCCGCACCGGCACGCGCTGCGCCAGTCGCACCCAGTTAAACGTCGGGTTCACATCGGCAATCAGCTCGCGACTTTCCGGGTTATCCCGGTCGTAGATACCGCGAGAAATACTCTCCACATGCCCCTTCAGCACTTCGCCGCTCATCAATTGCATGTCGGCCTTGTCGCCCACCCGCACGTGCGGCAGCTTGGTTTCTTCAAAGAAGCCATACACCCAGAACGAATTCATATCGACCACGGCCATTTTCGCTTCACCGATGCGCGCGTAGTCGCCACGATGGACGTTGAGGTTGGTCACGTAACCGTCTACCGCCGCGCGGACTTCGGTGCGTTTGAGATTCAGTTCAGCGGCTTCGAGTTGCGCTTGTGCATGCTGATAATCAGCCAGTGCCGAGTCGGCAATATTGCTGGCGTCGTCACGGTTTTCCCGGGAAATCACCAGGTTGTCCATGTCGGCGCGGCGACGGGCGTTGACCTTGCGCATCTCCCAGGTCGACTTGCGTGAAGCCACCAGCGCCTGTGCCTGTTTGACCGCAATGCGGTAGTGCTCGGGGTCGATCTGCATCAGCAAGTCGCCCTTCTTCACCTGCTGGTTGTCGCGCACCGGCACGTCCACCACTTCCCCGCTGACGTCGGCGGCGACGTTGATGATGTCGGCGCGCACCCGGCCGTCGCGGGTCCAGGGGGTGTCCATGTAATGCACCCACAGGGTCCGGCCGATCCATAGCGCGAGGGCCAGCACCAACAGGGTGGCGAGCAGGCTGAAAAGCTTTTTCATCAGGGCCTTCTTCAGAGATAGAGAGTCAGTGATAGAGAGTCAACGGTAGACAGTCAGCGCCAGGGCGCCGAACAGACAGGTAAACAGACTCAGACGTAACAGCGCCGGGTGCCAGAAGAAGCGGTACAGATCGAACCCGGACAGAAACCGGTCCAGCGCCCAGGCCAGTGCGGCGGCGATGAAAAACATCAGGGTCATGGTTGGCATGTACACGCCGTGGAAGGCGATTTCACGAGGCATGTTCAAATCCTTGGGGCTCGGTTTTCGTGTAGGCCGCGAGTGGTGACTGCGGGTCCAGCAAAGAAGTACGAATGAAGTGCAGGTAACTCTTCACCCGACGCAATGCCGAGGTGTCGAAGTGCGGTGCGAAAGGTTCGTCGGTGGCTTGCACGCGGCTGATCGCATGGTCGACCGCGATCAGACTGCGCTCCAGATTGCTCTGGCTCGGTTGCAGAAACAGCCGCACCAGCGAACGGCCCATCACACGAATTGCCTGACGCCACGGCTGCGATTCGGCATAGGCCGGATGCACCGGCAGAATCGCCTGTTCCTTGCGCAACTCGATGATCGCGTGACCGACTTCCAGCACCAAAAACATCCAGCGCAACAAGTCCCTTTGCACCTGCGGCTGACCGGTGGCCAGCCCATACGCCTGATGCAACAAGTCCCGCGTGCGGCTTTCAAAACTCGACACCAACCCCTTGAGTTTGCCGCTGATCGCATACACCACTTGCCCACGCAAATCCTGCTCCAGCCGTCGCCACAACCAGCGGCTGTTCGGCGGCAAAATAATTGCCCCGGCCGCCGCGCACACCAGCATGCCGAGCACCATGGCGATGTAGTCGTTAATGAAGGCGTAAGGGTTGTAGACCGTGAGGTTGTCCGGCACCGAACCGGTGCTGAAAAAGATCAGCAAACCGAGGCCGACACCGGCGTATTGCGGCCGCGAAGTGAGGAACGAACCGAGCACGATCACCGGCGCGAGCATCACGCACAACAGCGGGAAACCGTCGATCCACGGAAAGATGAAAAACATCTCGACGAAGCCGATCAGCGCGCCAAGGAAGGTCCCGCAGGCCATCTGAAACGCCATGCGTTTCGGGTTCGGCGTCGCGGCTGAAAGACCGACGGTGGCGGCGGCAATCAACGTCATCGTCGCCCCGCTGGGCCAAGCCGTCGCCACCCAATAGCTGCCGAGCACTACCAGAATAAACGCCGCCCGAATCCCCGACGCCGCCGAGGCCATCCAGTTGGTTTGCGGGGTGAACGGTTCGTCCCATTGCTCGCGCGCATGGCTGTGATCGGCCAAGGACGCGTGAGTCTGTGCATAACTGTGCAAGTCGTCGACGAAGCGATAGAGCAACTCGTATGCGGTGTGGAAATCGAGTTGTTCGGCGTCGCTGGGATGGCTCTCTTGAAAGATCGCCCGCAGGCTTCGAACCCGTGCCGGCAGGTGTTCCTTGTAGGTCGCCAATGCCGTCGTCAGGCGCGCGGCGTCGGGGCTGGTCAAGGCGCGACCGCTGAAGCCGTCGAGCAATTCCGCCAGGTCTTGCAAACCCGGTTTGATCGCGGCGACGACAGGGTCCGCGCCGCTGCTGCGCAAGCGTTCGAGCAACTGATGCAAGGCGTTGAATCGCGTGGTGATGCCCATGAACTCGCTGTTCAAACGATTGAGTCGACCGTTGCGCCGACGCATGTGCGGGTCTTCGAACACAGTAACGCTGCGCAAGCCTTCCAACCCCACCGCTTCGGCGATGAAGCGCACGTTGCTGGCTTCAAAAGCATCCCGTTTGCTGCGACCGCGCAAGCCATCGGTGACGAACAAGGCGAACACGCCGAAGCGTTGGTACAAGGCATTGCGCATCGCCGCGCTGGCGGTTTGCGGCAGGATCGCCGCGCTGACCAGCGTCGAGCAGAGAATGCCGAGTGATATTTCCAGGACGCGCCAAACCGCCGCCATGAACGCCCCATCCGGATGCGCCAACGCCGGCAAACCGACCATCGCGGCGGTATACCCGGCCAGCACAAAACCGTAGGCGCGAAAGTTGCGATAGCGAGCAGCACCGGCCGAGCAGACGCCGACCCAGATCGCCAGCGAGCCGAGGAACAGTTCGGTGTTCTGAGCAAACAGGGCAATCAGTGCAACCATCACCGCCGAGCCGGTCAAGGTTCCGAGAAAGCGATAGAAACTCTTGGCGAATACCTGACCGCTTTGCGGTTGCATGACGATGAACACGGTGATCATCGCCGTGCGCGGCTGCGGCAACTCCAGACGCATCGCCAGCCACAACGTCAAGAACGCCGCGAACAACACCTTGAAGATGTAAACCCAGGTCACGCCGTCGCTGCGTGCCCAGTCAAAGAAACCCCGGCGCCATTCAAGGGAATACAGCCAGCGCAAGGGTGCGGGCAAGGGAGTCATGAAATCCTGCTTGAAAAATGTCCGTGGAGACCTAGCCCCTGTAGGAGCCGAGCTTGCTCGCGATAGCGGCGTGTCAGGCAACACAAGCATTGACTGACACACCGCTATCGCGAGCAAGCTCGGCTCCTACAGGGTCCGTGTTCAATTTGTGATGCTCTGAAGAAGTGCCGGGGTTTTGGGGGCTGCGGTCTGGCTGTCCTTCGGCACATCATTACCCGCACCCAGCCCGCCGCCGAGCGCTGTCACCAGTTCAGCATGCGCACTCAGCCGCGCCGCCTGAACCCGCTGCTGAACCTGCTGCTGCTTGAACAACAACGTCTGCGCGTCAAGCACGTTGAGGTAATCAGTGAGCCCACGCTGATACGCGATCATTGCGATGTCATACGTCTTCTGCGCGGTGGCCACCGACTCAGCGGCGAAGGCTTGCTGCTTGTCCATGGACTCGCGGCGGATCAACTGGTCGGAGACGCTTTTCAGCGCATTGACCAGCGTCTGGTTGTACTTGGCCACGGCGATGTCATACCCCGCCGAAGCTTCGCCCAATTCGGAGCGCAAACGTCCGCCATCGAAGATCGGCAACGAGATCGCCGGGCCGACGCTGTAGTTGAGTTTCTTACCGGTCAAAAACTCCAGCGCCCCGCCGCCCGTGGCCATGTAGCCGAGGCTGCCGACCAGATCGACGTTGGGATAAAAACCGGCGTGGGCGACATCAATTCCACGCGCCTGAGCCGCCACTTGCCAGCGACTGGCAACCACGTCCGGACGTTGTCCGAGCAATTGCGCAGGCAGCGACGATGGCAGTTTCAGCGCCGCGCCCAACGACAGCGTTGGCCGCTGCAATTGCGCGCCCTCCCCCGGACCTTTGCCTGCCAGCGCTGCGAGCTGGTTGCGGCTGAGGGCGATTGCTTCGTCCAGCGCATCGATCTGGCGATGGGTTTCCGGCAGCGGCGTCTCGGCCTGACTGACTTCAAAGTGCGTGCCGATACCGCCGTTCAAGCGTTTCTGTGCGAGGTCGAGAATCTGCTGTTGCTGCATCAGCGTCGCCTCGACGATGTCACGTTGTGCGTAATGCAGCGACAGTTCGATGTATGCGCGCACGAGGTTGTTTTGCAATTCGAGCTGGGCCAGGCGCGCTTCGGCGGCGCTCATGTATGCCATGTCCACGGCGCGCTCGGTGGTATTGCTTTCACGGCCCCAGAGGTCGAGCGCATAGCTGAAGCCCAGTGCGGCGTTGTTGTCCCACGTGGTCGTGTTGGCCAGCTCACCCGGACCGTAGAATTGATCGGTGGGCCAGTTGTGGCGTTTGAGGGTTGCTTCGCCATTCACCTGCAGCGACTCGGCGGACTCGGCAATACCGGCCATGGATTTGGCCTGACGAACCCGCGCTGCCGCCATGGCCATGCTCGGGCTGCCTTGCACGGCGAGGTCGATCCAGCGGTTCAGTTGCGGGTCACCATAGGCCTGCCACCAGTGCGCGGTGGGCCAGTTCGCGTCCTGCGCGGCGCTTTGAATGGCTTCGTCGGTGGCCAGAGAATTGGCCTCCAGTGCCTTGCCCTGCGGGGCAATACCTGCGGTACCGATGCAGCCGCTGATTGCCAGGGTTAAAGCCAAAACACTGAGCGTCTGAAGCGCTCTGCTGATGCGACGCGGCACTGCTGCGATTTCCTGAAATAGGGGAGGTACGAATTCCTGTAGGAGCCGGGCTTGCCCGCGATGGCAGCGCCGCGGTGGATCTGGATGACCGCGGTGATGCCATCGCGGGCAAGCCCGGCTCCTACAGTGGCGCAATTCTAGGGGTCGGCCCGGATGGCGATAAGCTGGGAATCTTGTGAATCTTTGTTACCGTTAACGCGATAATCCCTTCGTCGGGGTCACCGCCCCCGTAACTTCGTGTCACAATTTGCCATCTCCCTTGAGAGCACCCCATGGACACTTTGCAAAACATGCGCGCCTTCAGTTACGTGGCCGAGGCCGGCAGCTTCACCGCCGCCGCCGTGCAACTGGACACCACCACCGCCAACGTCTCGCGCGCGGTCTCCAACCTGGAAGCCCACCTGCAAACCCGCCTGCTCAACCGCACCACCCGCCGCATCGCCCTGACCGAGGCCGGCAAGCGCTACCTGTTGCGCTGCGAGCAGATCCTGGCCTACGTCGAAGAAGCCGAAGCCGAGGCCAGCGACGCCCATGCGCGTCCCGCCGGGCAGCTCAAGGTGCACACCATGACCGGGATCGGTCAGCACTTCGTGATCGACGCCATCGCCCGCTATCGCAAAACCCACCCGGACGTGACCTTCGACCTGACCATGGCCAACCGCGTGCCGGACTTGCTCGACGAGGGCTACGACGTGTCCATCGTCCTCGCCAGTGAACTGCCTGACTCGGGCTTCGTGTCCCAGCGCTTGGGCATCACCTACAGCATCGTCTGCGCTTCGCCGGCGTACGTGAAAGCCAACGGCTGCGCGCAGAAGCCCAGCGATTTGCTGAACCACATGTGCCTGCGCCTGGTGAGCCCGGTGATTCCGCTGGAGAAATGGGCCTTCGACGGTCCGGAAGGCCAGGAGACCGTGACCATTAACAGCTCACCGTTTCTGGTGAACTCGGCGGACGCGATGAAGAGCGCCATTACCAGCGGCATGGGCGTTGGCGTGTTGCCGGTGTATGCGGCGATTGAAGGGTTGCGCAACGGCTCGCTGGTGCGGGTGATGACGAACTACCGCTCACAGGAATTGAACCTGTATGCGATTTACCCTTCGCGGCAATATCTGGACGCGAAGATCAAGACCTGGGTCGAGTACTTGCGCGGGTCGTTGCCGGAGATACTGGCGGCGCATCAGGCGGAATTGGCGGCTTATGATTTGAGTGGGAATCTGGGCGGGGTCCGGCTGGCGAACTGATTTCACGGTCCTACAGACGCGCTGATTTTGGGGAAGGATTCTGACGAGTTCTGTCGGTTGTTGGGTCGGACGGGAAATGGGTAGGCTTTGGGTGTCGCTGCAAAATCAGCGACCAGGCTTGGAAACCTGATTCCCATCACAGCACATGGCATACTGCGGCGCTTTTTTCTGCACGCAATTCCTTGTTATGGCGGCTGTGCGCGGGAGACCTTCGGGTCTGCCGGGTTTGATGGGATTTCCGGTTTTCCAAACCGCGCATGGCTGCCACCCCTCGCTTGGAAACGAAAATGGCAGCTCTATTAATCCTGTCTTAGAGCGTATTTCCATGATTAAAGAAACTCCAAATCCTCCAGAAACCGACGACGTTTCCCCCTACGAATCCATCGATTCCAAAAAATTCCACGACGCTGCCGAACGCGCGCTGAATCACTACCTCAACCCCGCGGCCCTGAAATCACCGCCCACCCGCAAACCCAGCACGATGTTCATGCTTGCACCCGATCTCAAAGACGAAGACCTGCTGGCCCACACCTGTGAATCCCTGGCCCAGGCCAGTGTGATGGCCAGTGATTTTGCCGGCTATCTGGAAGGCCCGCACCGCAACACCGCCATGGCCATCCAGCAGATCGTCATGCTCGCCGAACTGGCGGCGAACCGGATGCTGGACAACCTCGAACTCCCCAAACCCACGCCACACCGCTGATCCCCAGCAAACGCCAATCCCCCTGTAGGAGTGAGCCTGCTCGCGATAGCGGTCGGACATTCATAATTGATGTCGACTGACACACCGCTATCGCGAGCAGGCTCACTCCTACAGTTTGGTCGGTGTACATCCGGTAATCCGGGGACTCGCACAATGTCGGGGAAGAATGTTAGCGTGCTTGGCATTCTCCACGCCCGACGAGCCCACCTCCCATGAAAAAGACCGTCCTCGCCTTCAGCCGTGTCACCCCTGAAATGGTTGAGCGCCTGCAACAAGACTTCGACGTGATCGTGCCGAACCCGAAAAACGGCGACATCAATGCCCAATTCAACGAAGCCCTGCCCCACGCCCACGGCTTGATCGGCGTCGGTCGCAAACTCGGTCGCGCGCAACTGGAAAACGCCGCCAAACTGGAAGTGGTCTCCAGCGTCTCGGTCGGCTACGACAACTACGATGTCGCGTACTTCAATGAACGCGGGATCATGCTCACCAACACTCCCGACGTGCTCACCGAAAGCACCGCCGACCTGGCCTTCTCCCTGCTGATGAGCAGCGCCCGACGCGTTGCCGAACTGGACGCGTGGACCAAGGCCGGCCAATGGCAAGCCACCGTCGGCGCACCGTTGTTCGGCACCGATGTGCACAGCAAAACCCTGGGCATTGTCGGCATGGGCAACATCGGCGCAGCCATTGCCCGTCGGGGTCGTTTGGGCTTCAACATGCCGATCATTTACAGCGGCAACAGCCGCAAGACCGAGCTGGAACAAGAACTCGGCGCCCAGTTCCGTACGCTGGATCAATTGCTGGCCGAAGCCGACTTCGTCTGTCTGGTCGTGCCGCTCAGCGAAAAAACCAAACACCTGATCAGCCACCGCGAACTGGCACTGATGAAGCCGAGCGCGATCCTGATCAACATTGCGCGCGGCCCGGTCGTCGACGAGCCGGCCCTGATCGAAGCGCTGCAAAACAACCGCATTCGCGGCGCCGGTCTGGACGTCTACGAAAAAGAACCGCTGGCCGAGTCGCCCCTGTTCCAATTGAAAAACGCTGTGACATTGCCACACATCGGTTCCGCTACTCACGAAACCCGCGAAGCCATGGCCAATCGCGCCCTGACCAACCTGCGCAGCGCGCTATTGGGTGATCGACCGCAGGATCTGGTCAACCCGCAAGTCTGGAAAGGCTAACTAAAACGGGCAGATACTTTTAATGTATCTGCCCGCTTGTTACACAACTTGCAATTCAGTCCAGCAACGAAAAAAAGTTAAGCACTATACACTCCAGACACCTTATCCGATCCTACGGAAAAACAGTGATGGAGCACATTAACCTTGAATAACCTTTCCACGGACAAGCTCATCAGATACAGCAAGTTCTCGCTGATGGCTTATATAAGCTTTTTTGGCCTGTTGGTGATGTACAGCAACTTCACCGACTACACATCAAATTATGAATACGTCGGACATATCCTGAGCATGGACACGACTCGGGAAAACCTGAACCTGAGCTACAGGGCCATCACCTCGCCCATGCTCCACCACCGGATTTACTGGTTCATTATTACCCTGGAAGTTATCTATACGGCTTTTTGCATGGTAGGTGCCTATCACCTTTACCGAAATATAAACGCGCCTGCCGAAGTTTTCCATGAGGCCAAAAAGTTCTCAATCATCGGATTATTGATCGCCATATTTGTCTATTACGTCTGTTTGCAAGTGATCGGCGTCGAATGGTTCAACATGGATGAATCACAAGTTTGGAACGCCAAGGACTGGGCTCGGCATATTGTCGATTTCATACTTCCGTTGCTGATATTCGTAGCCCTCAGGACTGAGCGCTGAGTGGCCTCAACGCTCTTCCCAAGCCTTTCAAGCGAGCTTGCCAGTGCCTTGCGCCATCGGCGCCTTGGGCTTACGAAACACCAGTACGTTGCCCAGCATCACCAGCACTAAACCGACCAGTGCCGGTGCCGTCCAATGATAGCCCTCGACAAATGCCGAGACATTCAGCGCCACCACCGGGAACAACACCGTGCAATACGCCGCGCGTTCGGGCCCCATGCGACCGACCAGTGTCAGGTAAGCGGTGAAACCAATCACTGAACCCGGAATGACCAGGTACAGCAGTGAGCCGATGTAACGCGTACTCCAATCGATGTCGAACGGAATGCCTTTGACCAGGCACCACACCGACAACATCGCCGCGCCATAGGCCATGCCCCAGGCGTTGGTGGTCAGCGGCTTCAAGCCGGCCTTCTGTTGCAGGCTCGACAGCATGTTGCCGGCCGAGAAGCACAGGGTTCCGAGCAGCGCCAGGCCCAGGCCGAGCAAGGTTTGCGGGCTGGCGGTGTGTCCGGCCAGCTCAGGCCAGAACAACAGGCCAAGCCCGAACAGGCCCAGTGCGCCCCCCATCAGCACGTTGCGGGCAATTTTCTGGCCGAAGAACACCCGCGCATTCAGCGCGTTCCACAGGGTAGCGGTGGAAAACACCACGGCGACCAGGCCGCTGGGAATCCACTGACTGGCGGTCAGGAAGCACATGAAGTTGACGCAGAACAGGCACAAACCCTGCGCCAGACAGATCAAGTGCCCACGACGGTTCATCACTTGCAGCCGCCGACTCAAAAGCAGCAGGGCAAACAGCACCAACGCCGCGAGGCCGAAGCGGTAGACAATCGATACCGGAATCGCCACCACGCCCAACTGCCATTTCAAGGCAATCCAGGTGGTGCCCCAGATCAGCACAGTCAGCAAGTACAACGACAGGTTCATGGCAACACTCCTCAATAGAGGTTCAGTGTCCTGCGCCACACCTTTTCGCACTTGCATAAACTTGCGCTTTTGTCAGCGCAGAGGCTGGCAGGCCAACGTCTACGGAGTAGGATGCAAAGCGTTGGAGAGAAGCGATCATGCCCGCACTGGAATCACTGCAAGTCTTTCAAGCCCTTAACCGTTCGCCCAATGCTCGCCTGGAGCACAGCGCCGAACTCGGTGACGGCATGGCTGCAGCCTTGTGGAGCAACCAGCACGACGCCCAGGACTACGAAGCGCCGAGCCATCACACGCTGTCGTGTTACATCGCCGGCGGCACCGGCACCTTCCGCCGCGATCAGCCCGGCACCAAGGGCGGCCCGGACAAGCTGTGCATCCTGCCCGCCGAGCATCAATCAGGCTGGGTGATCAACGGCGACATTCGCCTGGCCCACCTGTATTTCAGCCCCGAGCAATTCGCCCTCGGCTGCGTCACGCTGCTGGACCGCGAACCGCGCGAACTGCAATTGCGCGAAGGGACCTTTCTCGACGATCCGGCGCAAGCGCGGCGCTTTCGGCACATGCTCACCCTCAACTGGGACGAGCCCGGCGAACGCTTGCTCACCAGCAGCCTGGCCCACGAAATGCTCAGCCACGTGTTGCTTGGCCAAGTCGGCATGCGCGAGGGGTTGCGGCTCAAGGGTGGATTGGCGGCGCATCAGCGGCGACAGTTGGTGGAGTTCATCGATAACCAGTTGGCCGAAGCCATTAACCTTGGGCAATTGGCCGCGCTGTGCGCGTTGTCGGAATACCACTTTGCGCGGATGTTCAGGGAGAGTTTTGGCTTGCCGCCGCATCAGTATGTGTTGGCTCGAAGACTGAGCCGGGCGCGGGAGTTATTGCGTTCGACGTCGCAGCCGTTGGGGGAGATTGCGTTGGCGTGCGGGTTTGCCAGTGCGAGTCATTTCACCAATCGGTTTCGGCAGGCTTTGGGTGGGACGCCTGGGGAGTATCGGCAGGCGTTTTTGCGGTAATCCTGAAGATAGTCGGTGTCTGTAAGGACGCCATCGCGGGCAAGCCCGGCTCCCACAGAGTTCGTGGTCATTCATGAGAATGCGGTCAGGTGTGGAAGCCGGCGGTGCGACGATTCGACTTGCCCGCGATGAACGATGACGCTTTCTGCGATCAGAACTCCAACGTGCCGAACCCTGAAACAAGAACGGGCCTGCATCAGCAGGCCCGTTGTCAGTGGTGGAAAGGTAAAAAGTGAATCAGGTATCAGCCGTTCAGTGCAGCCTGTTCGTTCTCGAGAAACTCGTCTTCCAGCAGCGCATCGGCTGCGGCTCGCTCGAACGGCACAATAGCGGCACGTGGCTTGCCCCGCAGTTTGCCGAACAGGTGTTCCAACGCATGTTCGAGTTTTTCGGCCGCGCCGTCGATCGCCAGTTCCAGGTTAGCGGCTTTATGGGTGACAGAAATCGGTTGGTGGCCTTTTGGCCGCGCTTCCAGCTGGCAGCGCATGTCGTGCGGTCCGGGCTTGTCGCCGTTTTCGTCCCGCAGGTGAACCTCGACGCGGGTCAGGTCCTCTTCATAACGTTCGAGCGTGCTCTCAATGGTAGTACGTACCCACTCCTCCAGTCGGATGCTGCTTTGAATATGGTTATCGCTGTTGACTTGGATTTGCATAGTTCATCCCTTATTTCAGCTAGCTCGCGAGAGGCCCTTCGGCTAGCCCTTGGGCGTCGTCACCGTGACCTCTTACTTACACAATCGGTCTGTGCGCAGAACATTTCAACCCCTAAAAAAAGATAAATATGGATTAGCAAAAAAACCCGGACAACGAGCAAAAGCGCTGCTAAGGTCGGGAGTTGGGTCCGCTCGCTTCTTTGTCACAGTTGCTCACATCTGTTGCTCTGCCAGCGGGTGCAAACTTCGAAAGATCCCCGCCTCCTCCACCAGCCAGTCATGCACCGCGCGCACGCCCGGATGGCTCAATGCTCCCGGCGCATACAACAGCATATAGCGCTTGTGATTGGGCACCGCCAACCCGAACGGCACGATCAATGCCCCACGCTCCAGCTCATCGTTGAGCAATGTGCGGCGCGCAATTGCCACGCCCATCCCGGCAATGGCCGCTTCGATGGTCAGGTGATTGCGATTGAAGGTATGCCCGCGTCGCACGTCCGCGCCCTCGAAGCCAATGGCATCGAGATAGAACTCCCATTCCGCGTATTCATAACTGCCGCGCCAAGCGGTGATGTCGTGCAACAACGGAAAATGCATCAGGTCCGCCGGGCCATGCAGCGGCGGTCGGCCCCGCAGCAGGTTTGGGGCACAGACCGGGAAGATCTGCTCGTCGAGCAAGGCTGTGGATAACAGGCCGGGGTAACTGCCATCGTTCAGGTCGATGGCCAAATCGAAGTCACCCTCGTGCAGCGGCACGCTGCTGTCCTCGGCCACCAGGCGCAACTGAATGTCTGGAAAGCGCTGCTGCAAACGTGGCAGGCGTGGGGTCAGCCATTTGCTCAGGAATGACGGAATCGAGCGTACCCGCAAAATTCCGCTGATCATTCCAGCGTCCAGACGACGCAACTCTGCATCGATGCTGCCGTAAGCTTCGTTGACCGTAATGGCCAGGCGCTGGCCTTCAGCGCTCAGTTCCACACCTCGGGCACGACGGTGAAACAGGCGAAAGCCCAAACGCTCTTCCAGTTGCCGAATTTGCTGACTGACCGCCCCCGGCGTGATGTGCAGTTCTTCGGCGCAACGGGTGAACGACAAGTGCCGCGCGGCACAGGAAAACACGTGCAGCCAGACATAGGTCTGGGCATGCAATTGACGACTCATCGTTTAGTCCTGCTAAAGGCTATCTTAGGAAGTTTCGTTGGTCACGCAGGACCGACGTAGGCAGTATCGACTACATTGCGCTCGTCCTACAAAAATGGCAGCGATTTCTCTTCCATTGCTTGTATAGGCTTTAGCATGGCTATCAGTGTTTTCGATCTCTTCAAAGTCGGCATCGGTCCGTCCAGTTCCCACACCGTCGGCCCGATGCGCGCCGCTGCGACCTTCGCCCAGGCACTGATTGACCAAGGCTTGCTGGATGCCGTACGCCGGGTGGAAATCCGCCTGTATGGCTCGCTTTCCGCCACCGGCGTCGGCCACGCGACCGACCGCGCCTGTGTCATGGGCCTGATGGGCGAATGGCCGGACAGCATCGACCCCACGTCTATCGACAGCCGCATCCAGACCCTGCGTGAAACCGGCGAATTGTCCCTTGCCGGCAAAACGACTATCGCCTTCAACTGCAAGCGCGATCTCCTGCTGCTGGACGAGAGCCTGCCCTACCACCCCAACGCGATGTCACTGACAGCCTTAGGCGAAACCGGCGAACTCTACGAGCAAACGTACTACTCGATCGGCGGTGGTTTTATCGTCGAAGCGGCGCAAGCCGAGTCCGGCATTGCGCCTACCAGCGATGTGGTGCTGCCGTACGATTTCTCCAGCGCCGCCGAATTGCTCAGGCTTTGCAACCAGCACGGTCTGCGCGTTTCTGAACTGATGATGGCTAATGAACGAGCCTGGCGCAGCGAAGCCGAGATCCGCCAAGGCTTGCTGCACATCTGGTCGGTGATGCGCGAGTGTGTCGAACAAGGCTTGCGTCACGAAGGCATCTTGCCGGGGGGCCTGAACGTGCCGCGTCGTGCAGCGAAATTGCACCGTAGCCTGCTGGAAATCGGCAAGCCGAATGTCATCACGTCCACCCTGTCGGCCATGGAGTGGGTCAACCTGTTCGCCCTCGCGGTGAACGAAGAAAACGCGGCGGGCGGGCGCATGGTCACGGCACCGACCAACGGCGCGGCGGGGATCATTCCGGCGGTGCTGCATTACTACATGAAGTTCAATCCGGACGCGTCGGACGATGACGTGGTCGCGTTCTTTCTGGGTGCGGCGGCGGTCGGCATTCTGTGCAAGAAAAACGCTTCGATCTCCGGCGCTGAAGTCGGTTGTCAGGGCGAAGTCGGTTCGGCCTGCGCGATGGCCGCTGCCGGTCTGGCCGACGTGCTCGGTGCCACGCCGGAACAACTGGAAAACGCCGCCGAAATCGGCCTGGAACACAACCTCGGCCTGACCTGCGACCCGGTCGGCGGCCTGGTGCAAGTGCCTTGCATCGAGCGTAATGCGATTGCCGCTGTGAAGGCGATCAACGCCACGCAAATGGCCCTGCGCGGCGACGGCAAACACTTCATTTCCCTGGACCGGGTGATCCGCACCATGCGCGATACCGGCGCCGACATGCATGACAAATACAAAGAGACTTCACGGGGTGGCCTGGCGGTGAGCTGGGTGGAGTGCTGAGGCGCAATTCATCTCGATCCTGCCTCGCCTGACCGACCACTTCAAGACGTCGGTCATCGTTATTGCACTGTCAGCGATCATCTATGCATTCATGCCCTGAAACGGGCCGACAAAAACAAGGCGGGCCGCCGTGCCCGCGGCTTTTTTGCCGTGATTAGTGTTCGACAATTTTTCCGGCATGCCCCTTGCTAAGTCACCGGTGAGGCTGTTGAAACCTTAGCGAACGATCTGCCGGTGATCTGGTGGTGCGAACCAACCCGAACATGGTCGGTCAACAACTGCACGTTCAATCAGGCGGTGACGCATCATGGACAACCCTTTTCAGGTCATTACCGATGCCTTTGCACCGGACTACCAGATCAATCTGAGCATTCAAGGTCTGGACGGCAGCATCATGCTGACCCTCTCCAACGCCGGCCGCGTGGTCGTCAAACGCTTGATCAGCGCCGAGCAGCGCAATGACCCAAAACGCCTCAAACGGTTGGTGCAAAGTATTCAATTCGGCATCGCCATCGAACAAGGCCACAGTGCCATGACCCTCCTCGAAGCCATGACCGACGGCGACAATCGCTCTCTGCCGCCGCCCCCGTTCAATGGCCAGCCCCGACCTGCCATCAGGCTTTAAAGCTCGCCTTTCTCCACTTCGGGATGTTCACTGGAACCCGCACCAACCTTGCGTTGCGGGTGTTCGATCTTCACCGAAGGGAATTGCGACGAGGCGTAACGCACCACCAGAATCGAAAACGCCAGCAGCAGAATCCCGCCGCACAGATAGATGATCCCGACATCCGGCGGATTGTGGTGCGAGACATTGGAGATCAGCAGCCGCGTCAATGCGGTGATCGCCACGTAGATCAGGAATCGCACCGGCATGTGATTGGTCTTGAAGTAAATCCCGACCATCGCCCCCAATTCCAGGTAGATAAACAGCAGCAAGATGTCGTCGATCTTGATGTGTCCTGCCTCGATCATCCCCAGAAATTCCATCACCGCCGCCCACGCGGTCACTGCACCAATGGCGAACAGCGCCAGGTAGTGGAAGGTCTCGACGAACAGGTTGCCCAAGGACTCGGCCAGTTGATGCACGTTCTGCCGCAGGTTCTCGGCCCAGTTGATTTTCACGATGATGCTTCCTTAGCTCGGTTCGAGCGGATGATGCGGGATGGACGTGACGGTTGTTCTGCATGCAGAAAAAAGGCCAGAGGCTGTGAGTGAGATGGTGATGAGTTGTTGCTGGACACTTTTTGGGGTTTTCACTGACGCCATCGCGGGCAAGTCGAATCGTCGCACCGCCGGCTCCCACAGGGTTCACAAACGCCAATTTCGGTCTACATTAAAAAGCCACTACCCAAAACGCGGGGATTCGCTTATCCTTTTCGCTGTATATAAATACAGTAGTCGAAACAGACAACTAATGTGAAGGCATGTGAGGTGGTGAATGGCCGTCGAAGTGGTATACCGCAGCAGCCGAGATCTGGAGCGCTTGTTCATGGATAAAGCCGAAGCTGACCGTCATGACAAAATGCTCGAACTGGCCGAATTGCTGGCTGAAGTGTTGCAAAAAGCCGTTCCGTCCCTGACCGAGCAGCAAGTGGAAGAAGCCGGGATCTACATGGCGAAAAATCGCGATGTGTTCGCCAAGGCATTCAAGAGCCAGCCGGATGCGTTGTCCGAACTGCTGAATGCGCCGGTTGAAGTGGTTGAGCAGGCTGAACCTGTAGAGACCATTGAAGCCGCTGAGCCGACCAAGCCAGCCAAAGCGGCCAAGACACCGAAGTAAGCAACGCCCGAATTGAATAGGCCCTGAGTCGACTGACTCAGGGCCTTTTTCATGTCTGGGATAACAGAACGACTCAGCGGTACAGGACCTTCTCTGCCAATTCGTCCGCCACCCGCGCAGGCGAACGCTTTTCCGCCTGGGCATGGGCGAAGACTTCGGTCAGGCGTGAGGCGATTTTCGACAGGTGAGCAGTGATGGTCGTCAACTCTTCGCCGCGGTGTTTAAGCGAAACGTAGATCAGCCCGCCCGAATTGATCACGTAATCCGGTGCATACAGAATGCCCCGCCGTTCCAGTTGATCGGCGACTTCCAGGTGTGTCAGTTGATTGTTCGCCGAGCCGGCCACCGCCGAGCAGCGCAGTTGCGTCACGCTGTGGCTGTTGAGCACGCCACCCAGACCGCACGGCGCGAGGATGTCGCATGGAGTGCTGAGCAGTGCGTCGTTGGCAATTGGGTGAGCGCCCAGTTGCTCCATCGCCAGTTGCACCTTGCCGTGATCAATATCGCTGACCAGCAGTTCCGCGCCCGCCGCGTGCAGTTGTTCGGCAAGTGCATATCCGACATTGCCCAAACCTTGAATGGCCACGCGCAGGCCTTCCAGATTATCGCTGCCCAAACGGGCCATCGCGGTCGCTCGAATGCCGGTGAACACGCCCATGGCGGCATGCGGCGCAGGGTCGCCCGCCGACGTGGTGCTGGTGACGTGTTGGGTCTGCTGGGCGATGCAATCCATATCGGCCACAGAAGTGCCGCTGTCGATGGCGGTGATATAGCGACCGTCGAGCTGGTTAATACAGCGCCCGAAGGCTTCGAACAGCGCAGCACGATTTTCCACGTGGACCGGGCGAACAATCACCGCTACCCCGCCACCCTGGGCCAGCCCGGCGAGAGCAGCCTTGTAACTCATGCCTTGCGCAAGGCGTATGGCATCCTCGACCGCCGATTCGTCGCTGGGGTAGGCAAGGTAACGACAACCGCCCAGGGCAGGCCCAAGCCGGCTGTTATGAATGGCAATGACCGCCTTCAACCCGGTGACCGAGTCGACGCTCAGATGTAGCGATTCAAGGCGAGTGCTTTGCATGAGAGCGAACATCGTGGGGCTCCCGAATCACTTCTTGTAGTCGCCAGTATAGGCTTGCGCCTAAAAATTGCAGAAGCGCACCGGAATAAGCGACGTTAATTTGCAGCCTTTCGGACATAACCTGAAACCGCATGTGTGCAGCACTGGACGAATGCCGGAGACGGGGCTAAAACGAGGCATTCGCCGGAGATTTTGATGACGCCCCGCCAATGCTTCTTCGATTGCCTGCAACGTTCACCGCCCGCGCTGTTCGAAGCGGCGCTGTGGATGGCGGCCGAGCACGATAACAAGCTGAATACCGAGGCGGTGTTGGCCGACTTCAACGGCCTGACACAACGCGTCAGCCATGGCTTGCCGATGCTACCGGTCAGCGAACTGGCTCAGCCGTTGTTGCGGCGGATGAATGACCTGGGGTTCGCCCAGGACGACTTCTCACCGCTGCGCCCACAAGTTGCCTTGCTCAATAAAGTTCTGGAACTGCGGCGCGGCCAGCCGCTGTCACTTGGGCTGATTGCGTTGGAGTTGGCCAAACGCTTGGAAATCCCGATGGTCGGGGTCAATTTCCCCGGGCATTTCCTGCTGCGGGTTCCGGGCGCCGACCACCTGCTCGACCCCTGTGGCGGGCGTCGGTTGTACCCCAACGACTGCCGGGAACTGCTGCAACGCCAGTACGGCCCGAACATGAAACTCAGCGCAGACCATTTACTGACGGCCGATCCGGTGCAGATGCTGCAACGCCTGTCGCGAAACCTGCGTCAACTGCACCTCTCCCACGATGACTACATCGGCGCCCTGATCGACGCCGAGCGTGTGCTGGAACTGGGCAACGCCAACGCCGCCGATTACCTGGCCAGGGCCAGCCTCTATCAACGACTGGACTGCCCGAATGCCGAGCGCTTTGACCTGGAGCATGCGCTGTTGCTCAGCGACGACCCGATCCAGCGGATTCGCCTGACAGAACGCCTGGGGCATCTTCCACCCAACGCAATCGTCCATTGATCGCAGATCCCCTGTGGGAGCGAGCCTGCTCGCGATTCGGGCGACGCGGTTTATCAGGTAACCGTGTCATCGTTCATCGCGGGCAAGTCGAATCGTCGCACCGCCGCTCCCACAGGGTTCAGGTCCCCAGGGATCAGTGTCTGGCGTTATGGGGTGTCTGGCTGGTTGGCCGGGTGGGCTTTTATGAACGCAGGATGTGTTGCCGCCAACGCCGCCACTCGGCGAATCCGGGGATACGCCTCAAGGGAAATGTTGAATCGCTCCGCCGCGTACAGCTGCGGGATCAGGTAGACATCCGCCAATCCCGGCACGTCGCCAAAGCAATAACCGCTCTCCCCGATCAACTGTTCCACCGTCGCCAGCCCCTGGCTGATCCAGTGCCCGATCCACTCGACCACTTGCGGTTCGTCATGACCCAGCTGGCGCAGCTTGTTGAGTACGCTGACGTTGTGCAGCGGATGCACATCGCAACCGATCACCGCCGCCACACCGCGCTCGTGGGCGCGGCCGACGAGGTCTTTGGAGAGCAGCGGCACCTGTGGATAACGTTCTTCCAGGTACTCGATGATCGCCGGCGACTGAATCAACAGCTCGCCTTCGTCGGTGCGCAAGGCCGGCACCCGGCCTTGCGGGTTGATGCCCCGGTACGCCAGCTGTCGATGTTCGCCACCTTGCGGTGCAATCAGGTTGACCGGCAGGGCCTGGTAATCCAGGCCCTTGAGCGCCAACGCGATACGCACCCGATAAGACGAGGTCGAACGGTAGTAGGTATAAAGTTCCATCACCCAATCCTCTTAACGCGCCGGCAGTACTTTGCCGCGGCATTCACCGAAGCCGATGGAAGCAAAACCATCGCGGCGGCAACGGGCACGCAGGATGATTTCATCGCCGTCTTCAAGGAATTTACGCACCTCGCCCGATGCCAGCTCAATCGGCTTTTTACCGCCCTCGGTGATTTCCAGCAGGCTGCCGAACTGACCGTTTTCCGGCCCCGACAAGGTGCCCGAACCGAACAGGTCGCCGGCCTGCAACTGGCAGCCGTTGACGCTGTGATGCGCAACCATTTGCGCCACGGTCCAGTACATGTGTTGGGTGTTGCTGAGGGTCAGGCGATGGGCCGGCAAGTTTTGCTCGCGCAGGCCTTCGGTGAGCAGCAGCACTTCCAGTTCGATGTCAAAACCGCCTGCGGCTTGATCGCGCTTGTCGAACAGATACGGCAGCGGCTGCGGATCGCCTTCAGGTCGTGCCGGTTGAGCACGACGGAACGGTTCCAGCGCTTCGGCTGTGACGACCCATGGCGAGATGCTGGTGATAAAACTTTTCGACAAGAACGGCCCAAGCGGCTGGTATTCCCACGCTTGAATGTCACGCGCCGACCAATCGTTCAGCAAGCAGAAACCGGCGATGTGATCGGCGGCGTCACCGATGGCGATCGAGTCGCCCATCTCGTTGCCCTGACCAATCCAGATGCCCAGTTCCAGTTCGTAATCCAGACGTGCGCACGGACCAAATGTCGGCTCGGTCTGACCGGCCGGCAAGGTCTGCCCTTTCGGACGGCGAACGTCGGTGCCGGACGGGCGGATGGTCGAGGCGCGACCGTGGTAGCCGATGGGCACGTACTTGTAGTTCGGCAGCAGCGGGTTGTCGGGACGGAACAGTTTGCCGACGTTTTGCGCGTGTTCGATGCCCACATAGAAGTCGGTGTAATCGTTGATTTTCGCTGGCAGGTGCATCGCGCAATGGGCCGCCAACGGCAGCAGTTTTGCGCCCTGGGCTTCGATCTTGCCGTGCAGGGTGCTGCCTTCTTTGAACAGTTCGATCAAGCGCTCACGCAGGGCAACACGAGCATCGCGGCCCAACTCGAAAAACGCATTCAACTGACCGCCACGGGTCGCTTCAACAGCGGTACGAGCCGCGCCATCGAACAGGCCCGCTTCCAGCGCTGCTTCCAGATCAAAAATATGCTCGCCAATCGCCACGCCGCTACGCGGGGCCGAACCGTTCACACTGAACACCCCCAACGGCAGGTTTTGCAGCGGGAAATCGGCGTGGCCGTTGGCGGAGGCAACCCAGCTACGAGTGATGGTTGTCTGAGTCATGGGTTATCTCCGGGTCGGGTCGAAAGTGGCGGGCAACGTGGCCCAGCAGGCATCGTAATTAGTTTGTAGTTGCGGGCAATCCAGTGCGAAACGGCTCGGGCGCAATACCTGGCTGGTCTCGAACATGAAAGCCATGGTGTTGTCGATTTTCGCCGGTGCCAGTTCCGCGTTGATCGCCTTGGTGCATGTTTCTCCATCAGGGCCATGAGCGCTCATGCAACTGTGCAAGGACGCGCCGCCGGGCACGAAGCCTTCGGCCTTGGCATCGTACTCGCCCTTGATCAGGCCCATGAATTCGTTCATCAGGTTGCGGTGGAACCACGGTGGGCGGAAGGTTTTCTCGGCGACCATCCAGCGTGGCGGAAAGATCACGAAATCCAGGTTGGCCAGGCCATGCACACTGGTTGGCGAGGTCAGGACGGTGAAAATCGACGGGTCCGGATGATCGAAACTGACCGTGCCGATGGTGTTGAAACGGCGCAGGTCAAATTTGTACGGCACGTTATTGCCGTGCCAGGCGACCACGTTGAGCGGCGAATGATCGAGCTCGCAGCCCCACAACTGGCCAAGGAATTTCTGCACCAGCGTGGTCGGTTGTTTGAGGTTTTCGTAGTGCGCAACCGGCGTCAGGAAGTCCCGCGGGTTGGCCAGGCCATTGCTGCCGATCGGCCCCAGGTCTGGCAGACGCAGCGGTGCACCGTGGTTCTCGGCGATGTAACCGCGGGCTTGCGGGTCGAGCAGTTCGACGCGAAATTTCAGCCCGCGCGGCAGCACGGCGATTTCCAGCGGCTCCAGCTCCAGCACGCCGAGTTCGGTGGCGATGCGCAAACGGCCGAGCTCCGGCACCAGCAGCAATTCGCCGTCGGCATTGAAAAACACACGCTCCATGGAGCGGTTGGCGCGATAGCTATGGATGCTGATTCCGGCCGGTTTTTCCGCACCCGAGTTGGCGGCCATACTTACCAGACCATCGATGAAATCGGTGGGCTCGCTCGGGATCTCCAACGGATTCCAGCGCAGGCGATTGGGGGTCACTTCACCCAATGGGCCGCCGGCCAGTTGCCGATCCAGTTTGACGAACGCCGGGTGATTGGCCGAAGGCTGAATGCGGTACATCCAGGTACGCCGCGCTTCACTGCGGGCCATGGTGAACGCAGTGCCGGAGAACAATTCGGTGTAGAGGCCATACGGGGCTTTTTGCGGGGAGTTCTGGCCGACGGGCAATGCGCCGGGCAACGCTTCACTGCTGAACTCGTTGCCGAAGCCGGACTGATAAGCCAGCGCTGGCGCGGTTGAATCAGGGTTCATGGAGCCTCCTGAACAGGGAGAAGGCGATGACCTGTCACTCTGTTGCAGAGGTTCGGCACGCCTGGGTTATTTTTATCGTAATCTAATTACGCATAACGTAATTTGATTGGTATTGACCGTCAAGCTATAAAGACGCCCATTCGTCCCGGGATCAGACCGCCTCCATGGAAACGCCGCGCAACAACGACAAACAAAAAGTCCGCTCGGCCGAGGTCGGCACCGACATTCTCAAGGCCTTGGCCGAGTTGTCGCCCTCGACCTCGCTTTCGCGCCTGGCTGAACACGTGCAGATGCCGGCGAGCAAGGTTCACCGCTATTTGCAGGCGCTGATCGCCAGCGGTTTTGCCGAGCAGAACACCGCCACCAACCATTACGGCCTGGGCCGTGAAGCGTTGCGCGTGGGGCTGGCGGCACTCAACAGTATGGACGTGCTGAAAGTCGCTGCCCTGCCCTTGGCCGAACTGCGCGATGAACTGAATGAGACCTGCTTTCTGGCGGTATGGGGCAATCAGGGGGCGACCGTGGTGCACATCGAACCCGCCGTGCGCGCGGTGACGGTGGTGACGCAATTGGGGTCGGTGTTGCCGTTGCTCAGTTCCTCTACCGGTCTGGTGTTTGGCGCGTTTTTGCCGAAGCGCGAAACCGTCGACTTGCGCGAGCAGGAACTGCAAACCGTAACCGCCCATGCGCTGGCGGACGATCAAGCCTACGCAGCGTTGTGCGAACAGATCCGCGAACGTGGTCTGCATCATGTGCATGGTTTGCTGATGCCCGGTGTCGACGCATTGTCGGCCCCCGTCTTCAATGCGGTCGGGAACGTAGCGGCGGTCCTGACCATTGTCGGCCCGACCTCGTTGTTTCACGCCGACGAAAACGGCCCGGCGGCGCAGCGTTTGCTGGCGGCGACGCGGGCCGTGAGTTGGCGGATGGGGTATCAAGCCGACGATGTCAGTCGCTGAGCCAGACGCGACATCGGCGATCAGTCATTGCCGCTAGCTGATGGTGGTTTTGCTGGTGATGCTCTCAGGGTCGTCGAGAATTTCCTGAATGGCCTCCAGCGCCCGCTCATGCAATCGCGGTTGCCCGGTTATATCAGCGAACAGTTTCTCGACGGTATACACATCACCCAGCAATCCGATCAGGTCTTTCTGCAATTTGGTAGCCTTCGACAGCCCATAACCTGCCTTGCCCAGGGTCGCCAACTCAATCACCGCCTTCGCGAAATGACTCAGGGCTTTGGACCGATTGCCCTCGGTATAGGCGTGAACACCTTGCACCAGATTCTGAGTCAGCAAGGCGACGCTCAATGCGATACCAACGGGGGCGTAGACAATGGCGATGACGCTCACCGCTGATACCACGGCGTTGTAAACCAGGCCGGTGATGATCTCTTCAAGGCTTTGCGTTTTCTCGTCGACATCAGAAATGACCTTGGTCAACACGTCGTAATAGCACCAGTACAAATCCGTGATGCGACTGTTACGCTCCAGCCTCGGCGCCTCGATAAAATTGGCAACCTGCTCGAGATCCGTCAGATAAGTACCGACCTGCGGCTGGTATTTCCCGAACACCCGATCATAAAAATAGTCACCCAGGCCGCGGGTTTTCACCGCACCCACGAAGTCCTTGAACGGCCGCAGTTCACAGCCGTCCGGTGCATCGGGCGTATACAGATATTCCTCGATCTTCCCGGCAACATGCAGCCTGAAGACGAACGCCCCGACGACTAAACGTCCCCTCAGATGAAGTTTGTACAGCGCACTGTGGCGCACCTCGTCAGGCGCCTCGCCCACCGGACTCGTCGCTTGCGGATGATCGAACGCCTCGACGACCTTCACCAGTTCCTCGAAGTGTTCCTTGGCCAATCGGCCTGTGAACAGCGCCTGCATGATTGCCACGCGCATCTGGCGTTGCATGATCGCCCTGGATAACTGCTGCTTGAAATAGCCTTTGGAACGGTCGATGTAATTTGTCCGCAACATGTCGATGTACTTTTCGCCAGGACGCAACACTCTCGAGTGTATGGCGAGATCGTTGATATGGAGATTACTGACAGGCGGGTGGCCAGCCTCAACAGTAAAACGCGGGTAATGGGACTTTTGGTTCTCCGCGTAAAACACCACTTCGCCGACAATTAACTGCGTCAGCGTCATCTTTTGTTCCGGCGTAATTTCCACATAAATATGATCTGGGTTGATCTCAGTACGCTCGCCTGTGGTCAGAAGGTGTTCTTCTATTCGTTGTTTGATCAGTTGATGGCAAAAACGCTCATAGCTGACAAAGCCACCCTCACGTACTTCAATTGTTTTCAGTGCGCGGAGCTCGCAATTGATCCGGGTAAAATTCTGGCGCTGCTGATCGGTCGCGGTGCGATAACCATAGGGAATGTGATTTTCTTCCTGAGCCATGAGCCAGGCCCGTTGGTTGTAAACAATCGAATTCAGAACTTCGGCCCCTGAGTAAGGGGTAGGCGCGAGCGCCACACCTCGCCACAGATTGGGCAGTTTGAAGACCTGTTTCAGATAACCACTGACTGCCTCGCGATCCACTGCATGGGAGCGCCATAGCAGATAGTCGCGCCCTTCTGGCATTTGCGTCCATTCGCCGATATCAAGACTCAATCGCCTGAGGGAAGGCAGTTCATACCAGTCCTGTGCGCCAGGTGAATCAGGTGCATACAGCAGCCAGTTGTCCTGACTCGAGCTGCCGATGGCAACCAGCTCCAGGAGTGGGCGGGTATCGTCGCGCAGCTTTAATGGCGCAATCATCAGGTTCGCATCCCCGTCCACAGCACGTTGAACCCGTTGAAGACTGGCGTCGCCGAGATGCCCCTGGAGCTTCGCGCCAAAGGCACTCAGCAGCAATTGATGCCGGGTGACGCGGGTCATGGTGGCAAGAACCTCGTTACGCTGGTAGATCGCCCGAAGTTCAGCGCCATAGACAGCGCGCACGTCTTCGGTCAGTACTTTCTCCAACCATTGCTGGTTCAATCCGGAAGGAAGATCCTCACCGAAAAAAGTGATCCACCCCCGCCAACCTTCCTCGTGCAGTCCACACATCAGCAAATCCGTCAGAGAGCGCTTGTCCTCCTGCTCGACTCGGCTCCCGGCCACATCGAAGATGTAACGGCTAGTGGTCATCACATTGTCGGGATCCAGCGTGCTGCCAAATTCCAGTTGCAGCAACTGACTGGCAATGCTTTTTGCGTAGGTCTGCAGACTGGCGTGTGCTCCTAATTGTTTATCCAGATCAGCCTGACTGGCAATCAACTGTTGTTCAAGTTCGACATAATTAAGTTGCTCACTAACATCGGCACGTTCAAGCCACTGCGGACGACTGCCATTAGTAACGGGTAAATATTTATTCATGACGTTCATATTGCTGCCCTTGGTTAATAAAAAAAACAGCACGAAAAACTCGCACCGCCAAAATTAACCCAAGACCCAAAAACACCGAAACCACTAAGCAATACCAACTATTTACAAATCAAACCACATGTAAAAATCCAAGCTTTAAACATCAAGCCCGGTGCTTGGCTGATAACCTGAATCAATCCCACAACCCCAACAACTTAGCCTTCGCCACCGCTTGCGTCCTGCGCTCAACCCGTAACTTTCCATGTATGCGCCGGCTATGGGTTTTAACGGTATGCAACGATATGAACAGTGCATCGGCAATTTCTTGATTGGAATGACCAAGCGCAATCAGCTTTAAAACTTGCAGCTCACGCTGACTTAATGTTTCCGTTGCATCCGCACGACTGCAAAGTTGATTGCAAGACAACAGTGAAGTCTGCTCATCGTGAAACAACAAGGGCTGACGCAGGTTTAACTCATTTAACGCCTGGAATGTTTGATACCGGGCAACGTTGCGTACTCCCTCCTGCAACACTTCACTGGCCTTCGTGGTTTGACCGCCCAGCCAAAACACTTCTGCCAAAGCCAGTTCTAATTCGGTAGCGAGCGCCCACATTCCATGCGTCTGCGCTTGTTTCATCAATGATTCAACCTGTGCTGCTGCGTCAATTGCATCCAGCTCTGAGCGAGTTCGGGCGAGGATCAACAAATACTCGATGCGCGGAATCAGCTCAAGAGTGGCCGGGGGCGCCTGCCGCGCTTGGGGGCCGCGATAGTGATTGAGCACACGACTCAAGGCCTCGCACGCCAGTTCGGCACGTCCCTGTTGCAACCAGAAATGACTACTGATTTGCAGCAGGACGCCGCGATATACCGTGTCTGGAATATGCCGTTGCTGCATCAGTCTCTCTGCGTCGCGCAGCAGGACGAACGCCTGGGCATAATCGCGCTTATTAGCCGCCACTTGTGCCAGACCAAGAAAGCCGTAAAGCACACGTTTGTCGTGGCTGCGTAAGCACTGCTGCAGCCCGGCCTGAAAAAACGCCTCGGCGCATTCATCGTGTCCTTGGCACAATGCAAGCCGACCCCGACGTAGCGCGATCCGTCCAAGCAACGGCACAGGTCGCTCGACTGGCTGACTCAGCAACTCATGGATGTTCGCGAGCAAACTTTCCGCACGCAGGGGAGCGCCACGCTGTTCAAGCAATTGCGCATGATCGAGTTCCAGGAGCCCTTCAAAAACCAGCGAACCTTGTGCACGCGCCAGGCACAAGGCTTCACGATTCATCGCCTGCGCGACGTCAAGCTCGCCCCGCAGCAAGGCTTGCTGAGTCAATCCCGACAAGCACATCACACGCACCGTCCAGAGCTCGGGGCCGAGGTCGTTCAACGCATCGAGAAAATGTGCGCGCGAACCGTCCATCCGCCCCTGCAAATGCAGGAGCCACCCCTGTTGCGCCTGCCACCGTGCAACCAGTTGCCGCTGCAGAATCGCCGACGGCTGCGGAGTGAATCGCGACAACTGTTCGATGCACTCGGCGGCTTGTTCGAATCGCCCGGCAAACAACGAGGCCGCCGTGATCAAGCCGACCAGTTGCGGTGAGCCGAACATAAGCTCTTCGCCTTGATGCTCATATAAACGCAATAACAGCACGACGGTCTGTTCCTCGAACAAGTGCTCGAAACTGAAGTGCTGCAACAAGCTCACGGCGACTTCGAATTCTTCAGCCAGCAATGCCTGTTCAAACGCTGCTTTCCAATCCAGTTCAGTGGCGAACCACTGGCAGGCACGACGATGCCAGGAGCGCCCGGCAGGCCATTGTTCATTGCGCATCAATTGCGTAAGCGGCGGGAAAATCTGTAGCCAGTCGGTCGAATCTTGCCAGGGTTCAATAAAGCACCCCAGTTCCTGCAAGGTCTTGAGGCATTGCGCGCCCTCACCCACGCCAAACAGGTGATCGCACAGCCGTGCATTGAATCGTGGCAAATGCGCGAGCACCCGCCAGACCTCGGTCAATTCCGGGGTCAGGGAGGTGAACAGTTCATGTTCAAGGTAATCGAGCAACGTGTTCGGTCGACCGTGCAGCGAGTCGTTGCGTGACCAGTCGCACTTTTGCAGCAGCGCCACGCGAACCCCGGCGCACCAGCCGCCGCTGTGCTGGATGATCTTGCTGGAGGCGGTGTGGGCATCGGCCGGCGTCAGGTGGTGCAACAGCGAGGCGATTTCAGTTTGATTGAAGGCCAGCGCGGAGCACTCACATTCGAACAGTTCGTCATCGAGCAACAACCGTGGCCAATTGCATTGCGGGCGACGGCGGGTCCCCAGCCACCAGATCAACATCGGGTTGCTGACGGCCAGCATGCGATCGAGCAGTTGATCGAGTTCCGGGTTCGGGACGCGGCAATAATCGTCAAGAAACAGCCAGGTTGGCGATTGCAAACGCGCCAGCGCGCGGAGCATCGCGGTCTCCTCCGATGACGCCAGCCCCATTGACTCCGCCAGACACTGGCGAAAGTCCTCCGCGCTCATGGCAACACCCGACAGTGGCAACCAACACACCCGGCACTGCGGCGGTGCCTGCAACAGGCAGTCGGCGAGCAGCGCCGACTTGCCACTGCCGGCCGGGGCGCAGATTAATTTCACCCGTGCGGTCGAGCCCAGCAACGGCTCGCTCAAGCGATCACGCGACAGGTGATGCGAAGAGAGACGGGGCAAAAATCCAGAACGGTCCAGACATAGAGTCATGGCGGTCATTGCGGCGTGCCTTTTTATAATTGTGGGGCAACCCTAGACCTGTCCAACCCGCTTGTTGAGAAGTATTCAGGACGCTGATTGGCGCCCATAAAAAAGGCGACCACCCGGTCGCCTTTTGCCCTGCGTCTGTATCCACCGCCTTACCGGACACCCTCTGCACGCAACGCCGATGGCGTGAAGTCGGCAGCCTTGGCTACGAAGCCAAACTCGTAACTGTGTTTCTCTTCGTTCTTCATTCCAAGCGCGATGTATCGGCCGGCAATAATGTCGTAGAGCGCTTCCAGCGTATAAGCCTGAGCCTGGTGATCGTAGACGTACTGAGAATGCCCCTCAGCCACTCGCCACAATTGACCGCGACCGTCGTAGTGATCCACCAGCGCTGCTTGCCAGCTGTCTTCGTCGATGTACATGTGGCGCTTGGCGTAGATGTGGCGCTCGCTCGGCTTGACCGTGCCGATCACTTCCCAGACGCGGTGCAGTTCATAACGGGTCAGGTCCTGATTGATGTGGCCCGCCTTGACGATGTCGTCGTATTTGAGGCTCGGCGAGTCGAGTTTGTAGCTGTTGTAGGGGATGTACATTTCCTTCTTGCCGACCAGTTTCCAGTCGTAACGATCCGGCGCACCGGAGAACAGGTCGTAGTTGTCGGACGTGCGCAGACCATCAGAGGCGGTGCCCGGTCCGTCATAGGCCACTTGCGGGGCGCGACGTACACGACGCTGCCCGGCGTTGTAGATCCACGCCAGACGCGGTTCTTTGACCTGATCAAGGGTTTCGTGCACCAGCAACACGTTACCCGCCAGACGCGCCGGCGCGGTCACCGACTGTTTGAAGAAGGTCAACACGTTGGCGGCTTTGTCCGCGTCCAGATCCTTCATCAGTTCCGGGACGGAAATTTCTTCCTCGAAGCGGATCGGCGTGTAACTGCCGTTCGTTTGCGGGGTCACTTGGGTGATGATGCGTTTGATGTTGCCACCGTGGTAACGGGTGATGTGGTTCCACAACACTTCGACGCCGTTCTTGGGAATCGGGAACGCGTAGTAACGTTCGCCCGTGAAACCCGCCAGGCCGTTACCGTCGTTGATGGTGGTCACACTCAGTGCGCTGCGCTTGGCCGACTCGAAGATTTCCGGCGGCACGGTCACGGTGCGGTGGGTCGGGTAAACCGGAATCTTGTAGGTTTCCGGATAGCGCTTGAACATCGCCACCTGGCCTTCTGACAACTTGTCCTTGTACTTGTCGACGGTCGCAGCGGTGATGACAAACAGCGGTTTTTCGCTGGCGAACGGGTCAGACAGGAAGCCTTTGCTGTCAACGGCGCCAGCGTTTTTCGGGATGCCACCGGTCCAGGCGGGGATCGAGCCGTTGGCGTTGCCAGCCTTCTCGGCACCCAGCGGTGTGAGACTGGTGCCGAGTTTGTTCGCTTCTTCCGGCGAGACTGCCGCCATTACGTTGGCAGCCAGCAAGCTCAGAGCCAGGGCGCCGCATTGCAGAATCATCTTGCGCATTGAAATCATCCTTCTCAGTCAGATCAGAAGTTCACGCCGAAACTTAGCGCCACGAAGTCGCGGTCTTCGAGGACGTTGTAGTTACCGCCAAAGTAATCGGTGTAACTGAGGCTCGCGGTATAGGTATTGCGGTAGTCGGCATCGACACCGACGCTGACCGCCTTGGAGCCTTTGTTGAACACCCCGTTAGGGGCGTAGCCGGCAACGTCGTGCGCCCAGGACAAGTTGGGTTTGAGGTTGACCCCACCGATCACGTTGGCGTAGTCAAGGATTGCCCGGGCGCGATAGCCCCAGGAGGTCGAGGTCACGAAACCTTCGGTGTCGCCGCCGAAACCATACTGGCCGTAGACCGAGTCGCGGCCATAACGCAATTCGCTGCGCGGCTCCAGACCACCGACGAATACCGCTGCCGCTTCACCGACAATTGTCAGACGTTGAGCGCCCAGTACCTGGTCGAAAAACTGCGTCATGGTGCTCTGGATTTGCGTGACTTCCTTGCGGCGATAGCCTTTGTTGTCACCGCCAGGCGTCGTGGCGATGGGCGATGCGGCACCGCCGGCAATCGGGTTGATCAAGGCCAGGGTCAGGTCGTTGGTACTGACCTGCACCGGTGCGTTGGGGCGATAGCTGATCTCACCGCTCCACGCTGTGCCGGTAGGCAAGGTGGTGGAGAAACTGGCGCCGTAGAGTTGAATGTCTTCGGGGTAGTCGAGGTAATACTGACCGCGCCCCAGCATCACACTTTGGGCCAGACCCGCACCGCTACCCGGTGCCAGACGGTTGGCAACGGCAACCATGCCCGGCAGGCTGGCCAGTGTCGACGCGCCGGCCGTGACGGTGCCGACATTGGGTGTGCGGCTGTGGTAGTTCATGAAATACAGGCCGTACTCGGTGTCATCACCTAGCCAGCGCAAGGCGGTACCCCACTGTCCGGAATCCCGCGCATCGCGGTCGCCGCCACGGGGAACGACCACACCTTCGCGGGTCACCAGAATCGGCTGGCCGAACGCTGCGGCCACCGGCGCCAACGGAGCAATCGCGGGACTGCCGACGGTGTAATTGTTGTTGCAACCATCCGCCACTACGTCGACAGCGAAGAAGGTGCCGCAGTTGTCGACAACAGTCTGGTCCCACTCCAGTTGGTAGAACCCGTCGACCGAGAGCTGATCCGTCAGGCCTTGGGAGACGTACAGCATGTTCACCGGAATCAGGCCTTCCTTGATCTCGGCACCCGGACGACGAAACGCAGAAACGTCAACCGGGTTGATGCTGTTGATCGAGTTGCCGATGAAGGTACTTTCCCCCCAGCTCACCACTTGCTTACCGGCGCGCACGCTGCCCGGAAGGTTGGCGATGGCATAGTTGTGATAAACGAAGGCGTCGAGGATTTGCGAGCCTGCGGACTTGGCGCCTTCCTTGCGGCCGTTGTCGCTGATTGGCTTGAACGGGCGAGTTTCGTCCTCCAACTCGAAGTCGTACCAGTACTTGCCACGAACGAATACACCGGTGTCGCCATACTTCAGTTCGAGGTCGTGAATGCCTTTGAAGATCTTGGAAAAGGTTTCGCCTTTCGTGAAGTTCTGCCGCCCGTCATCACCCGTCGATGACTGTCCGGTCCCGCCGTTGACAATGCCCACCAAAGAATCATCGGCATCGCGCATGCCCCAACTCGCGCCGACGGACAGTGAGGAGTCAAACGACCCCTCGATCTCCCCGATATTGAATGAAACAGCCTGCGCCTGGGCACAGCAGCCCAAGGCAACCGCAGCGGCCAGCGCGTGCGGTGTGAAGATGGCGCGCATTGTTGTTTTTGTCATGCGTCTTCCCCGGTGAGTGACAGAAGGCCCCACCCTACTGCCGCAACCCGGGAGCGATAAGCGCACCAAGGAGGTATTCGCGGTGTACCTCTAAAGGATGAATGGCCAGACAGGACGCGGGTTTGCGCGGGGCATGGATGGGCTGGATGGAGGGTTATCAGTCAGATGCATGGGTGAGGTTCAAGACGGTATCTACACATTCCTGTGTGAGGCGGGACTGTTACCCAGACTGCAACACTGCATGTCGCGAACCGCTATTTTTCCTTTTGGCTCAGCGGCTTATTCTTGCCGGGCTTTCACGGTGATCAGCCGGATCGCATGAAGCAATGGTGTGAGATCAGTCCACGCCATTGGCGACAGATTTCAGATGAGTCGACGCTCAATCGATTGATCGCCCTGTGTTCTCTGACGTTGATTTGAAGCTCCTGATCCACGTCTTACTTTGGCCGCTGCGTTTGCAGCGGCCTTTTTTATGGGCAAGGAAAAAAGAAGTTTCTGAATTTAACGCGGGATAAATCTTTAGATCTGGATAGATGCAGTAACTACTTACTATCCAAAAAGAAAACGCCTACACGTTTCACAGACCCAACATTTTAACCCCTGGCATAAGCTTTTTTTCAGCGAGCGACAACCACTCATGGAAGAACGATATGTCAGAGAAACAAGCTCCCCCGCCGACCTCACATGTTGCCGGAAAACATGGAAAAATTGAATTACCGACAACTTATGTTGGCAAACAACCAAAGCCTGGAACAAACCCAACAGGAGGTGAATTTCGCGTCCCGCCGACGCGCCCCGGAGGAATTGGCTCCAGCCTCACGCTAAACGAACAACTTCGACGCGAAACCCGGGATAATATTAAAGTTACGGAGAGCTCCGTAAAAGCCGAACACAGTGCAAAACTTCATCACTTACCAGGATCAACAGAAATTGATCTGGCAAACCTGAGAACTCAACATCCGATATCAATAACGAGTCCAACACAAGCGTATCAACACGAACTCAACATCAGGAATTTATTAATCCAACAAAAGACAGCTGAACTACACACCCAAACTTTAGTAGCCAATTCTTTCTATGGACACAGTCCAACCAACAAAACAATTGGTGACTATTTAGCCAAAGCTCAAACGCTTGAAAGACCTGTAACACCTCACGGGCCCGTATATGCAAGGTGGGTGGCCTCCTATAAAGCCGCTTACTCTGCAAACTTCCTAACAGAGCAGATTCAACTTTTACATACCCAACAAATACATGTGCAGAACCTTCTTGTAGCTACTCAAGCGCAAGAACAACGACAACTAGAAGCGGAGCGCGAAGCTCATCGAGTGGCGGCTGAATTGGCGCGCGTAAATGAAGAGGCTGCGGCAAGAGCTCAAGAGCAAGCGCGACTTGCCGCTTTGGAGAACGCGCGACAAGTGGCGGAGGAACAGGCTCGAGGGCAAGCAAGACTTGCCGCATTGGAAAGCGCACGGCAATTGGCGGTTGAGCAGGCGCGGATTGCAGCAGAAGCGGCAGCCCGGCAGGTCGCTGCGGAACGGGCGCTTCTCGAAGCACAAGCCGAAGTCAAACGGCAGGAAGAAAAGGCACGCGAAGAACAGGAGGAAAAAGAAAGGAAGGAGGCCGAAGCCAAAAAACATGCGCAAGAGCTCGAACGATTCAGAGCGATGGTTGCGATGTTCAAATCATGGGAAGCCGCCAAAGCGAGTCGGCCGTTTCCCGTATCAGGCCGGTCAGCCGCAGCGGGACCGGTGTTCACCTTGGCATCGGGGCGTCTCGCCACTGGCGTAGCGACAACCCAAGCCGTCAGGTCCGCACTGCACACTGCCGTTGCCGCAGTAACAACAGTGGGCACCGCAGCGGCAAGCGCCGTACTGGTCGGATTTGCGGCGCTACTGTTTCCTTCGCCGCTGGCTGACGGTGAAAGACGTCAACTGAGCACCCCGCTTTCGGATCTTGTCCCCGACGACTTCCATACCTGGAACCTCGCTCTGACCGAGTACCAGCCCAACGAGCTCCACGCCTTAAGCATCCCGCTCTCGGATCTCGCACAGGGCAATCTTGATGACCTGTATGCAGTAGCCCAGGTCGATGGAGAGGTCAGGCTGCCGGTAGCGATCGGCTCCAGATCAGTGGGGAACATAACCGAGTTCGTTGTCGCTGCCACAAACGACACATCGATACCTGGCAACGTCCCGGTGCGACTCGCCACTTTCGATCCAGCCGCTAATGCGTACAAGTCTTACAACCCGGATGCCCCGTCCATCGGCATGACCTGGACGCCTATCGTCAGGCCGAACAACGCGTCAACCACCCTCCCCGCAAGCGAGCGGAACATTGCCGTTTATGACGGCACGACCCCAACCGCCTTGGAAGGGAGGGTCGATGAATTTCCAGATCTGGATCTGTACAGCTTTGGTGGGTTTATCACAGTCTTCCCGGCTGAATCGGGTATCCCCCCGATTTTTACTATGTTCAGGGATCGACGGAACGAACCGGGTGTTGCCAGTGGTTCCGGACAGTCGGTTTCGGGAAATTGGGTGGGTACGGCCTCGACGCTGGGAGGTGCGCCGATTCCCAGGCAGATTGCGGATAAACTTCGAGGGAGGGAGTTTTCAAGCTTTAAAGCGTTTCGCAGAGAATTCTGGAAGTCTGTCGCAAACGAAGTAACCGCTCCATGAACCCCACATTCAAAGCCGCCAATTGATCCCGGATGCTGTGCTCCCGATTCCTTTCTGGAGCCCATCCGCCATGATGCGACCCGACGCAAAAGTCGAAAAAGTGTATCTGTACCCCAAGCCCGTCGACTTCCGAAAATCCATTGATGGCCTGGCTGCGCTGGTCGAGCTGGACATCAAGGTCGCCGTGTTTGACCCGGTGCTCTTCGTCTTCCTCAACAAACCGCGCAACCGCGTGAAGATTTTGTACTGGGAGCGCAACGGCTTCTGCCTTTGGCTCAAGCGCCTTGAATCTGAGCGATTCAAAACATCGCCCGATGCCACCGACGAGGCGATTGTCCTAACTGTTCAGGAACTCAACTGGATGCTCGACGGTTTCGACCTCTGGCGTAACCGTCCTCATCAGGTTTTGACGCCGCGATTCGTGGCCTGATTCGTTATAATCCAGGGCATGATTTCAATGCCCAAAGATCTTCCTGACGATCCTGCGCTGCTCAAGCAATTGCTAGAGCAAATGCTGCTTGAGCGCGAGTCTAACAAGGGCCGTATTGTTCATCTTGAAGAAGAAAACGCGCTGCTGCGTCAGCGCCTGTTCGGACGCAAGTCCGAACAAACAGCCGATCCGGCCACGCCGCAGTTAGCTCTTTTCAACGAAACTGAAAGCATCGCCGAACCCGTCGGCGAAGACGCTGAAGAAGAGGTCGTCGGTCCAGCCAGGCGTCGCGGTAAACGAAAGCCGCTGCCCGCCGACCTGCCACGTATCGAAGTCATCCACGAACTTCCCGAGGATGAACTGACTTGCGTTTGCGGCTGCCGCAAACACGCCATTGGCGAAGAAGTCAGCGAGCAGCTTGAAATCGTGCCGATGCAGATTCGCGTTATCAAACATGTGCGCAAAGTTTATGGCTGCCGCGATTGTGAGACGGCACCGGTCACTGCGGATAAGCCGGCTCAACTGATTGAAAAAAGCATGGCCAGCCCAAGTGTTCTGGCGATGCTGCTGACCACCAAGTACGTGGACGGTCTGCCGCTTCACCGTTTTGAAAAAGTACTAGGCCGCCACGGCATCGATATTCCGCGCCAGACCCTGGCTCGCTGGGTTATCCAGTGCGGCGAGCACTTCCAGCCGCTGCTGAATTTAATGCGCGATAGCCTGTTGGCCAGCCGTGTCATCCACTGCGATGAAACACGCGTACAGGTGTTGAAAGAGCCTGACCGAGAGCCGAGCAGTCAGTCCTGGATGTGGGTGCAAACCGGCGGCCCGCCAGACAAACCGGTGATCCTTTTCGACTACTCCACCAGCCGAGCGCAGGAGGTGCCGTCGCGCCTGCTCGAAGGTTATCGCGGCTACGTCATGACTGACGATTACGCGGGTTACAACGCGCTGGGAGCACAGGCCGGAGTTGAACGTTTAGGGTGTTGGGCTCACGCACGGCGTAAATTTGTCGAAGCGCAAAAAGTACAGCCCAAGGGCAAGACAGGACGGGCCGACATCGCATTGAAGTTGATCAGCAAACTATATGGCATCGAGATCGCCTACAAACGGAGTGGTGATGAGGCGCGGAAAAGAGGCCGCCAGGAGTTGAGCGCCAGCGTGCTGAGTCAACTGAAAGACTGGATGCTAAAGACGCTGCCGTACGTGACTACACAGAACGCATTGGGCAAAGCCGTCAGCTACTTGGCAAACAACTGGAACAAACTCGAGCGGTACGTCGAGGAAGGTTACTTGCCCATCGACAACAACGCCGCAGAACGTGCAATACGGCCGTTCGTTATCGGAAGAAAAAACTGGTTGTTTAGCGACACGCCAAAAGGGGCGACGGCTAGCGCTCAACTTTACAGCTTGGTCGAGACTGCTAAAGCCAACGGCCAAGAGCCCTATGCGTGGCTGCGCCACGCACTTGAGCGCCTGCCAATGGCGGCTTCGGTGGAAGATTACGAAGCCCTGCTACCTTGGAACTGCGCACCCCAATCTCATAGCTAACCGCACCGCCCACCTTTGACTAGGTGGGTTTTATGGAGCGCTTACCAAACGAACAACTCCTGTTTGATCAGTTCACACAACTCAACAAAACTGATGTGAGAGATGGTTTATCGCCGAGTGCATTGCCTTCAGAACAAGTGGGTGGACGAAAAAAATTTGAGATACACCACGTCAAACCGATCAGTGAGGGCGGCGCGGTCTACGATCTAGATAATCTTCGTGTGCTAACACCAAAGCAACACATCGAAACCCACTCTAAAAAGGAGAAATAAAGCATGATTCTTAAAAGTAAATTTGAAGATTACACAGAATCTGAATTCGCAAACCTTATTAATCGCCTGTTTAAAGGAGGGTTTTCTTCGGAAGAAGAACATGATGCAATTGTTGACAACATCGTAAGCACTTCAGAACATCCAAACGGAACAGGCATCTTGTATTACCCTGAACCGGGCGTTGAAGACAGCCCTGCCGGTGTATTAAAAGCGATCAAAGAATGGCGAGCCGCCAACAGAAAACCAGGCTTTAAAGCTGAAGATTAAAATACTAACAAGGGAGCAAGCATTGTAGCTTGCTCCCCTTATACCTTCTCGCCAGTCGAATGCTCTGCCACCGGAGTTAGTCAAACTCTATTTATCTACAACCTACACATCCTTCGGAAAGCGACTACAGGATTCTGTAACCACGCGAAGCGCAACAACAATTAAGGTTAACTACAGCTCAGCCACTAACACTCATTACGCGCTGACTTTAACTTAATTAATTGCGAGCCGCTTTCATGAAACCCTTCATCTACAACAAACTTCACTCTACCCAGAGTTCCAACAGCCGCGTACGTTTTCTGATTTTCCACTACACAGCCGGCAACTTCTCCAGCTCGGTCAATGCATTGACTGGCCCGAATGTCAGCGCACACTACCTGGTTCCCGACATCACCGATCCGAGCTACCTCAAAGCAGGTTACACCGGGCAAGAAGTCTTCAGCCTCGTCGACGAAACAAGGCGCGCCTGGCATGCCGGCGTCAGTCAGTGGGGTAACCGAAGCAATCTGAACGACACGTCTATCGGGGTCGAAATCGTTAACCTGGCAACGTTCAGCCAAGGGGTTTTCAATTTCCCGCCGTATCAGCCTGAACAAATTGCCGCGATTGAAGAACTGGCGCTAAACATCCTTGAACGCTATCCGGATATCAGCCCGACCCAAGTCCTGGGCCACTCTGATATTGCGGTCGGTCGCAAGAGTGATCCAGGGCCGAAATTTCCCTGGCATGCACTTTATTTGAAAGGAATTGGCGCGTGGTTCGAGGATGCTACCCGAGACACTTATCTGCAGCAGTACACCGAAACCGGCATTCCAGCCCGAATTGAATTGCTGAAACTGTTCAAAACCTATGGCTATGACGTTTCAAATGCATCAACCGACCAAGGCTTCACACAACTTGTTCGAGCATTTCAGCTGCACTTCCGTCCTGAAAATTACGACGGGATCATGGATGCGCAAACGGCAGCGAATCTGGCGGCATTGGTTTGCAAATATTGTCCTTGATAGCCACGGCAAACTGAAACGTTCCGAACATTAACAACCAGCAAGGTCCAGGAAGGACCTTGCTGGCGTCCATTAAAGCGAGTACTTCTGCAGATTCCCCATCATTTCCTTCAGCGCTTCAATATTGTCCTTCGGATGCGCGGCACCCTCAAAATCACAAATCTGCTCCCACTGTGCCGCCACATCTTCCGGTGAGAACCCCACCCGCGGATCAAACCCGGCGCCCAGGCTGCGCTCCCAGCGCACCTTGCCCATCCAGCCGCCGCCCACTTCAAACAACCCGGAAGTCTCTTTGCAATTTTCACTGGCCAAATACACGACCAACGGGCTGACCAATTCCGGTTTAAGTTGCTCGAACACCTGCGGCGGAATCAGGCCTTCGGTCATGCGAGTGCCGCCGGTAGGTGCGATGGCGTTGACCAGGATGTTGTTCTTGCGGCCTTCAATGGCAAGTGTGCGAGTCAGGCCGTAGAGGCCGAGTTTAGCCATGCCATAGTTTGACTGGCCAAAGTTGCCGTAAATGCCCGAGGTCGACGCAGTGAAGATCACGCGGCCATAATTTTGTTCGCGCATGTGCGGCCACGCAGCGCGTGTGACCTTGTAGGCACCTTCGACATGGACGCGGTAAACCAGGTCCCAATCGGCATCCTCCATTTTGTGGAAGGTCTTGTCGCGCAGGATCCCGGCGTTATTGACTACTACATCGATACGACCGAAAACGTCGAGCGCGTGCTGAACGATTTTATCGCCGTCAGTGACGGAGTCGTGGTTGGCCTCGGCAGTCCCGCCGGCCTCGCGAATTTCTGCCACTACGCGGTCTGCTGCCGACGCGTTGGCGCCCTCACCTTGCGCTGAGCCGCCGAGATCGTTGACCAGCACTTTGGCGCCCTGTTTGGCGAACAGCAGCGCATGTGCCCGCCCCAGGCCGCCGCCTGCACCGGTGACGATCACGACTTTATCTTCGAAGCGCACAGACTCATTCATAGGGGAACTCCAGCAGGCCAAGGGACGATGAACCCGAGTGTCAGGCACGGCGCTGCTGGTCACAATGAACAAGGGTCGGGCTGAATGGTGCCCGATAAGGCTGGGGGATAGTCAGGAACAGGCGGCCCTGCGCGGAGGCAACGCCAGCCGATCACGAAACTCCAGATAGTGCTTGAGTACCTGCCCCGGTGCTTCGATCTGGGGGTAATGGCCAATTTCGGCCAGCAGGATCGTGTCCGGATTGGGGATCAGTTCGTGATAGCGCGCGACCATGTGCGCACCGGAAATCGGATCGACCTCGCCATCAATGACACGCAGCGGCACTTCACCGCGCTGCATGGCGCCGACCCAACGGTCGCGCTGGACCCGCCGCTCTGGAATATACGTGATGAGCTTGTGCATGATCCGCGGGCCGTGATTGCTGTTGATCAGTCCCCAGAAATCATCCATCTCACTTTCGGTCGGCCGGGTCATCCGACCGAAAACCCGCCGAAAACTCTTCACCAGCGCGTCACGCGTGAACGCGCGGCCAATCATCCAGCCCAAGGGGCTGAGCAACAGTTTTTGCGCCAACAGCGGGCGATGGGCTTCCGGAAACAGGCCACCGTTGAGGAACACACAACTGGCGATGTGAATGCAGGTTTCGTAATGCCGGGCTAACAGCTCCTGCGCCACGCTGTCGCCATAGTCGTGGGCCAGCACATGCACCGGTTGCGTGACACTCAAATGCGCCAGCAATGCCTGCTGCAAATCAGCTTGTTCGAGCAGGCTGTATTCGTGGTTCACCGGTTTGGCGGAGTCGCCGAAGCCGAGCATGTCACAGGCAATTACCCGATAGCGCTGGGCCAGTGGTTGCCACAGGTAATGCCAATCCCAACTGGCGGTCGGAAAGCCGTGGATGAGCAACAGCGGCTCACCCTGCCCGGCCGTCCAATAGCGGATAGTCTGGCCACGGAATATAAAAGTCTGGCCGCGTTTGCGCCAGACACACAGGGGGATCTCGGCGAGTGGCATCAGAGTATATAACCCGGGTTTTGTTGATCGAGTTTACGTAGCAGCGCTGGCCAGGCCAACGCGCCACCCATCCCTTGAGTACTTTTGGTCACGCCGGCGATCATCGCCTTGGCGCCCGCCAGAATCTGCGGTTCGATGGCGATCAGCTCGGCGCCGCCGTGCTGTGCCAGCACCTGGATATCGCAGGCGCGCTGAAAGGTGAACATCATCAGGAACGTGTCGGCGATGGTGCCGCCACAGGTCAGCAAACCGTGGTTGTGCAGCATCAGGAAATTGTTTTCACCGAGGTCTGCTTGCAGGCGCGCCTTCTCTTCATGGTTCAGCGCAACGCCTTCATACGCGTGGTAAGCCAGGCTGGACAGGACAAACAAGGATTGCTGGCTGATCGGCAGAACGCCCTGCTTTTGCGCCGACACCGCAACCCCGGCAGCGGTGTGGGTGTGCAGGACGCAGACCACATCGTGGCGAACTTCATGCACGGCGCTGTGAATGGTGTAACCCGCCGGGTTGATGTCGTAAGGACTGTCCATCAGCTTGTTGCCGGCCTGATCAACCTTGACCAGGCTTGACGCCGTGATCTCATGAAACATCAGACCGAACGGGTTGATCAGAAAATCTTCGGTACCGGGCACTTTGGCCGAGATGTGCGTAAAGACCAGATCGTCCCAGCCATGCGCGGCGACCAGACGATAGCAGGCCGCCAGATCGACGCGGGTCTGCCACTCGGCGGCACTGACTTTACCTTTGACACTGTGGGGCGACTGGACGGGGGCAACATTCACGGCATGACCTCCTATTCTTATTGTTCTGCTGTCGTTACAGCAGTCTAGTCAGCCCCCGGACTTCGTGTAGTTGCATTGGCAGCCAGCTTGATGGCCGAGCGAGTCAGTGACGCAATGAGTCTGGATCCATGTCAAAGGACCGACGCTAATAACCCTGTTCAGCAATTTCATCAGAACCATGACGAACCCGATTTTCACTGCAATGCACTGACCAACTGCGCCAACCAGGGTTCGGCATCGGTTTCGGGTGTCACAGTTTCGCTGGCGTCCAGGCGCAGCATGGGCAGCACTTCACGCAGACCTAGTTCACTGAACAATTCACGCATCTGCTCGCCGCCGCCACAGAAGGTATCGCCATAGCTCGCATCGCCCAGGCCGATGACCGCTCCCGGCAGACCGCGCCAGGCCGCGGGTAACTGATCACGAATCATCGAATACAAGGGTTGCAGGTTGTCCGGCAATTCACCCATGCCGGTGGTCGAGGTCACCGCCAGAAACGCTTGCGGCTCGAAAGCCAGGACATCGGCCAGTGACGCGCGTGGGTTGTGCATTGTTTCGAAACCGGAGGTCTTCAAAATACTCGCGGCGTGGCGGGCGACTTCTTCGGCCGTGCCGTATACCGAGCCGGAAAGGATGGCGACTTTCATCAATCTGTTCCTGAAACTGAGTGAAAACCGGATATTAACAGCAGGACCTGCATTGTTCTTTTAGAATGCAGCACTCAATCACTCCGGAAAGGATTCTCCGATGATCAATGCTCAGCTGCTGCAAATGGCGATCAATGCTTCTAACGACGGCATCGTGATTGCCGAAAAGGAAGGCGAGCAGGACAACATCCTGATTTACGTCAACCCGGCATTCGAACGTCTGACGGGGTACACCAACGAAGAAATCCTCTACCAGGATTGTCGTTTCTTGCAGTCCGGTGACCGGGACCAGGAAGCACTTGCCACCATTCGCGAGGCGTTGAACAAGGAAGGATCCTGCCGGGAAATCCTCAGGAACTACCGCAAGGACGGCACCCCCTTCTGGAATGAACTCTCGCTGTCGACGGTGAAAAACCCGAGCGACGGGCAGACTTATTTCGTCGGTGTGCAGAAGGACGTCACCACCCAAGTCAAAACGCAGCAGCGTGTTGAGCAACTGGAAGCACAGTTGGCGGAGGTGATCGCCGAACTATCTGCACTGAAAGCGACGAACGGCGCAAACAAAACTGCGAATTAAGTGTCATTAACTACAATCACCAACGACTTTGTAACTATATCTTTCGAGCAAGCCATGCAGCGCGACGCACTCCTCACTCAGGATGAGCTGGATTTTATCCAGACCATGCAACACAACCCGCAACTTAATGTGCGGGATGCGACGTCGAGCCTGCTCGTCAACGGTGGTTCGCAGATACGTGATTTGCTCACGCGCCTCGCGGCTCATGAGCAAGTCACCATTCAGGCCAACTTCGAAAATCAACAAATGACCTTTCCGCTGCACCTGGTGGAAGACGAGTTTCACGCGCTGCATTTGCGCTTGGGCGTGCCAAGCATTTACGAGGACGGGCCAATGGTTCGTCCTTGGCGCCTGGCACTTGAAGAACCGGTGGCGCTGGAGAATGCCAAAGGCCAGCCCGGCACAATGTATGTGCACGAAATCTCGTTCAAAGGAGTTTTGCTGGAAGTGCGCAACAAGACCAAGCCACCCAAACACTTTGCCTTGTGGTTCAGCCCGTCAGGCTACGAACGGATTGCATTGCGCGGCACCTTTGAGCGTGAAACCGAGCAAGGTTTCTTCGCCTACGAATTGAGTCAGTCTGACAAGGACGAAACCGAGCGTCTGCGCCAGTACATCCTTCAGCAACATCGCCTGACACACCCCGCGCTGCACATCTGAATTTCAAGTATCAAGGTTTCCCGCCAAGAACTGTTTCAGACGCTGGCGCATTACCCTTCCGTCGCTCCCCAGACACCCGATCGATGATCCGGCTAGGCTCTCTTGCGCGAGGTCCGACGCGTCCCCCGCCAGCAATAGCTGGCAGTCGAGGCTCATGGCCAATCGGCTCAACCGACGCGGCAGCTCCGGGGAAGGTGCGTGATTGGACACCAGCACCAGCGCCGCAGGTTTGACCCTCTCGCAGACCAGCGTCAACTCATCGGAGGGTTGACCAATAGCGAGTAGTTGAATCGCCAAATCGACACTGCTCAGGTACAGCCCGGTGACCAGGACATCCAGCTCACGGGCCTGATCGGCCAGGGCGCAGACAATCACTCGGCGCGGTTGCATGACGCGCACCAGCAGCAGGCGTTGCAATACCCGGGAACGCAGAAAGGCATCCAGAAACAGCCACTCGCTGGCCTGACCGAACGCTTCATGGCGCGGAAGTAATTGCTTCCAGACCGGAAGCAAAATGTCCTGAAACACGACCGTCAGCGGGTAACTGGAAAAAATCTGACCATAGATCTGCTCCAGTTGAACCTCGTCAAAGGCGCTGACCACATCCTGAATCTGCTGTTGCCATTGGGCGTAGTCAGCCTGAACGAGTGCGGTGGAAATGATCTGCGCCAGCGCCTTGAGCGGTTCGGTCCTGGCCAGGATCTTGCCGACTTTGCTGACCGCGACGCCGCGGTCGATCCAGTCGAGGATGCTGCGAACCTTCTCGATGTCGTGCATCGAGTACAGACGATGCCCACTTTCGGTGCGCGTAGGCTGGATCAAACCATAACGCCGCTCCCAGGCGCGCAGCGTAACCGGGTTGATGCCCGTCAGACGCGCTACCTCACGAATAGGAAAGAGCTCTTCCCGATCAAGGGACAGATCCGATTGCCGAGTAGGAGTAACGTCAGTCAGGACAGGCATCAGAGAGTCGACGTCCATGGATAAAATTGGATCCCATTCTAACTCTCCCTCCTACTATTCAACACCTTGATAATCGACGCATCATGCTGGTGTATTGGCCAGAATCAGGAATAATCCTTGCTTGTCTCAAAGCGCAGCCCACCACCCCGGCGTTGTGCCTGGCGAAACTCCTACCCGGAGTAACGCAACTGTCATATGGAGATACACAATGTCTACCTCACCCGTCACGCTGATGGTTGCGCGCCGCGTTGCCGAAGGGCGCTATCAGGACCTGATGGTCTGGTTGCGCGAAGGCGAACAATTGGCCACCGATTTTCCCGGCTATCTCGGCTCTGGCGTGCTCGCTCCGCCGCCCGACGATGACGAATTCCAGATTGTTTTCCGCTTTGCCGACGAGCAGACCCTGCACGCTTGGGAACACTCTGTGTCGCGCACGGCCTGGCTGGCGCGCGGCAGCGACCTGTTTGCCCACAAGACGGAACATCGTGTCAGCGGAATCGAGGGCTGGTTCGGCGCGGTCGGTCAGCGCCCGCCACGCTGGAAACAGGCGGTGGCGATCTGGTTGGCATTCTTTCCGGTGTCCCTGTTGTTCAATTTTGTCCTCGGCCCATTGCTGAGCGAAATGGGCCTGCTGCCACGGGTGTTCATCAGCACGCTGTGTCTGACGCCGTTGATGGTCTACTTCTTCATTCCATTGTCGACCCGTCTGCTGGCCAGCTGGCTGAACAGCGCGGTAATACGGCCGTTGCCCACCGAGCCCGTCCCCCAAAATCAATGATCCCAATGTAGGGCGAGCCCCACGGTAGGTGAATGCCGCCGCGCGCTGGTATAGTTTTGCTCTTACCGCGACGCGAGCCATTCATGACTTCTTCCGCAGCCCCCATCCTCATCACCGGTGCCGGCCAGCGTGTTGGCCTGCATTGTGCGCAGCGTTTGATTGAAGACGGCCAGCGGGTGATCTTCAGCTACCGCAGCGAACGCCCTGGCGTCCAGACGTTGCGCGATCTGGGCGCCACAGCGGTGTTTGCCGACTTCTCCACTGAAGCCGGGATCCTCGCATTCATCACCGCCCTGAAAACCCAAACTGATAGCCTGCGGGCGATTGTCCATAACGCCTCCGAATGGCTGACCGAAACGCCGGACACCGACGCCGCCGCCTTCACCCGCATGTTCAGCGTGCACATGCTTGCGCCTTACCTTATCAACCTGCACTGTGCCGACTTGCTGCAACGCTCAAGCCCGGCGGACATTGTGCACATCAGCGATGACGTGACCCGCAAAGGCAGCAGCCAGCACATTGGCTACTGCGCCAGCAAAGCCGGGCTCGACAGCCTCACCCTGTCCTTCGCTGCGAAATACGCGCCGACAATCAAGGTCAACGCAATCGCGCCCGCCCTGCTAATGTTCAACCCCGAGGATGACGCGGCTTACCGCGCCAAGGCGCTGGCCAAATCCGCGCTGGGCATCGAACCCGGCAGTGAAGTGATCTACCAGAGCCTGCGCTATTTGCTCGACAACCCGTATGTCACCGGCACCACCCTGACCGTCAACGGCGGACGGCACATCAAATAAGATGCCCCGCGAGGATGCTACATGTCGCTAACCCTGCCCCAGAACGCCCTGTCCCAGAGTTACCGCGAGATTCTCATCGGCCTCGGTGAGAACCCGGATCGCGAAGGTCTGATCGACACCCCGGTGCGGGCGGCCAAAGCCCTGCAGTACCTCTGTCATGGTTACGAACAAAGTGTCGAAGAGATCGTCAACGGCGCGCTGATCGCCTCCGACAACGATGAAATGATCATTGTCGACAACATCGAGTTGTACTCGCTCTGTGAACATCACCTGCTGCCCTTCATCGGCAAGGCCCATGTGGCTTATATTCCAACGGGCAAGGTGCTGGGTCTGTCGAAAATTGCGCGGCTGGTGGACATGTTCGCCCGTCGCCTGCAAATCCAGGAAAACCTCACCCGGCAAATCGCCGAAGCGGTGCAACAGGTGACCAATGCCGCCGGCGTCGCGGTGGTCATCGAAGCCCGGCACATGTGCATGATGATGCGCGGTGTAGAGAAACAGAATTCGACCATGAACACCTCGGTGATGCTCGGCGCCTTCCGCGAGTCGAGCAACACCCGCCAGGAGTTCCTGCAATTGATTGGACGGAGCACGTCGTAATGCCACAACTTCAACCAGGAATGGCACGCATCCGGGTCAAGGACCTGTGCCTGCGGACCTACATCGGAATCAACGAGGATGAAATCCTCAACAAACAGGATGTGCTGATCAACCTGACCATCCTGTATGCGGCCCAGGACGCGGTGCGCGACAACGACATTGATCACGCGCTGAACTACCGCACCATCACCAAGGCAATCATCGCCCACGTAGAGGGCAATCGTTTCGCCCTGCTCGAACGGCTGACTAAGGAGTTGCTGGACTTGGTGATGGCCAACGAGTCGGTGCTGTACGCCGAGGTTGAGGTCGACAAACCTCACGCGCTGCGATTCGCCGAATCGGTGTCGATTACGCTCGCGGCAAGCCGCTGACCGCGTCTGGCGCATTGGCCGTCAGACTTTTATCATTCGTGTCACGATTTGACTGCACAGAGCCCGCCATGAACGATCAACAACGCCTTGAACTTGAAGCCGCCGCCTTTCGCCGGTTGGTGGCCCATCTGGACAGCCGCAAAGATGTCCAGAACATCGACCTGATGAACCTCTCCGGTTTCTGCCGCAACTGCCTGTCCAAGTGGTACAAGGCCGCTGCCGACGAACGCCAGATCGACGTCAGCCTCGATGACGCCCGCGAAGTGGTTTACGGCATGCCGTACGCCGAATGGAAAGCCCAATACCAGCAAGAAGCCAGCGCCGAACAACAAGCGGCGTTTGCCAAAGGAAAACCCAATGAGTGATTTGAATACCCTGCGCGCCAGCCTCAAGAGTGGTGAACACGTCTTTGCCGATACCCTGGCTTTCATCGCCGCCGGTTACGACTATCAACCACAGGCTTTCAACAACGGTGGCGTGGAAAACGCGGCCGGTCAGAACGAAGGTTCGTGCAAGACCCTGGGCCTGGCGCTGCTGGAAGATCTGAGCGATGAAGAAGCGCTGCTGGCGTTTGGTGAGCATTACCGTTCGGTGGTCGCAACGCCTGATGGCAGCGACCACGGCAATATCCGCGCATTGATGACCCACGGCTTGGCCGGTGTTAAGTTCACTCAGCAACCACTCACTAGCCGCTAAACGCTTTTTCTGTAGGAGCAAGCTTGCTCGCGATGGCGATCACAGAGACGCCATCGCCGGCAAGCCGTGCTCCTACAGTCGCTCCACACCACATCCCGACTTTTAAGATTGACCCGGCAACTTTATTTCGTTTGCCGGGTACCGCTGCTCACGGCTTAGATAAAAAGAAGCATCCCTTCTTCAGAGTCGGTCATCCATGAGCAGCGAATCCATCAGCCGGTCGATCAACATCGTTCATCCTGTCACGCTCAGCCACGGCAAAAATGCCGAGGTATGGGACACCGACGGCAAACGCTACATCGACTTCGTCGGTGGCATCGGCGTGCTGAACCTCGGCCATTGCCACCCGCGCATCGTCGACGCCATTCGCGAACAAGCCACCCGCCTGACCCACTACGCGTTCAACGCCGCCCCGCATGTGCCCTACCTCGAACTTATGGAACGCCTGACCGCGTACATTCCGGTGGATTACCCAGTCAGCGGCATGCTCACCAACAGCGGCGCGGAAGCGGCGGAAAACGCCCTGAAGATCGTCCGTGGCGCCACCGGCCGCACCGCCGTGATCGCGTTCGACGGCGCCTTCCACGGGCGCACGCTCGCCACCCTTAACCTCAACGGCAAGGTCGCGCCATACAAGCAAAAAGTCGGCGTGCTGCCGGGGCCGGTGTATCACTTGCCGTACCCGAGCAAAGACAACGGCGTAACCTGCGCCGAAGCGTTGAAAGCCATGGACCGACTGTTCAGCGTCGAGATCGACGTCGAAGACGTGGCGTGCTTTATCGTCGAACCGGTGCAGGGTGAAGCGGGCTTCCTGGCGATGGACGTCGAGTTCGCCCAAGCGCTGCGCAAGTTCTGCAATGAAAAGAACATCCTGCTGATCGCTGATGAAATCCAGTCCGGCTTCGGCCGCACCGGCGAGCGGTTTGCGTTTTCGCGGTTGGGCATTGAACCGGACTTGATCCTGCTGGGCAAAAGCATTGCCGGTGGCGTTCCACTGGGTGCGGTGGTCGGGCGCAAGGCGTTGCTCGACACTTTGCCCAAGGGCGGGCTGGGTGGGACTTACTCGGGCAATCCCATTGCCTGCGCCGCCGGGTTGGCGACGCTGGATGAAATGACAGATGCCAACCTGCAAGCCTGGGGCGCGCAGCAGGAAGAAGCGATCGTCAGCCGTTACCAAACCTGGCGCACCAGCAAACTTTCACCGTATCTGGGGCGTTTGACCGGTGTTGGCGCGATGCGCGGCATTGAACTGGCCAATGCCGATGGCACACCGGCGCCGGCCCAGTTGACGCAGCTGCTGGCGTTAGCCCGGGAGGCAGGCTTGCTGCTGATGCCCAGCGGCAAGTCGCGCCACATCATCCGTCTACTGGCGCCGTTGACCACCGAAGCCTCGGTGCTGGAGGAAGGGCTGGACATCCTTGAGGCATGCCTGAAGAAATTGGACTGAACCCAAAATCGCGGGCAAAAAAAAACCGGCTGCGAAGCCGGTTTTTTCATTTCAACGATCTCAGAACTTGGCGTTCTGCAGGTCGTCCAGGTAACGCTCGGTGTCCAGTGCCGCCATGCAGCCGGCGCCGGCCGAGGTGATGGCCTGACGGTAAACGTGGTCAGCCACGTCACCGGCGGCAAAGATGCCTTCGACGCTGGTCGCCGTGGCATTGCCTTCGCGGCCGCCTTGCACCACCAGGTAGCCATCTTTCAACGTCAGCTGACCTTCGAACAACGAGGTGTTCGGGGTGTGGCCGATGGCAATGAACACGCCGTCGACTTTCAGCTCGTCGAAGCTGCCGTCGTTGTTCTTCAGGCGAGCACCGGTCACGCCCATGTTGTCGCCCAGTACTTCGTCCAGGTTCGAGTTCAATTTCAGCTCGATCTTGCCTTCGGCAACCCGGACATTGAGCTTGTCGATCAGGATCTTCTCGGCGCGGAAGGTTTCGCGACGGTGGATCAGGGTCACCTTGCTGGCGATGTTGGCCAGGTACAGGGCTTCTTCAACAGCGGTGTTGCCTCCGCCGACCACAGCCACAGGCTTGTTGCGATAGAAGAAACCGTCGCAGGTCGCGCAGGCCGAAACGCCTTTGCCCATGAACGCTTCTTCGGACGGCAGACCCAGGTAACGAGCGCTGGCGCCGGTGGCGATGATCAGAGCGTCACAGGTGTACGTCGCGCTGTCGCCGACCAGGGTGTACGGCTTGGAAGCGAAGTCCACGGCATTGATGTGATCGAAAACGATCTCGGTTTCAAAGCGCTCGGCGTGTTCTTTCATGCGCTCCATCAACGCCGGGCCGGTCAAGCCATGGACGTCGCCCGGCCAGTTGTCGACTTCGGTGGTGGTGGTCAGTTGACCGCCGGCTTGCATGCCGGTGATCAGCAGTGGCTTGAGGTTGGCACGGGCGGCATAGACCGCAGCGCTGTAACCGGCAGGGCCGGAACCGAGAATAATCACTCGCGAATGACGGGCTTCAGACATGACCTGCTCCTGTTGACCGGCCCTGAACACCGGGCGCGGAACGCCGGGTTGCCGGCGGGAATAAAAAAGGACCGTGGTTGACCTTGGGGAAGGTTTGAAAACGACAGTCCTGCAAAAAGATGGGGTGCAGCGTATCGAGGGGGCGAAGATTAAGGAAATACGGTTTAACAATCCAGCTCATAGGTGGTCTCTATCCCACTGCCAAGACTATAAAGACGTCTTTGTTACAGTGAATGTCGATTCCACTGCCGCGCTTTCCCCCTTCCGGCAAAGTCGGTAAGGTCGGCGCGTTTCCCTCTGCCCGGAGCACGTTATGCCCGCACCTGTCCTGTCCGGACCGCAATACCTGCGCGAAGGCCTCAAGCTGGTTCTGAGCCCCAGCCTGCGTTTATTCGTGTTATTGCCGCTGGCAATCAACCTGGTGCTGTTCGTCGGATTGATTTATCTGGCCGGCCATCAATTCAGCCTGTGGGTCGATACGCTGATGCCGACCCTGCCCGACTGGCTGAGTTTTCTCGGCTACATCCTCTGGCCGATTTTTGTGGTGCTGGTGGTGTTGATGGTGTTTTTCACCTTCACCATGCTCGCCAACGTCATCGCCGCGCCTTTCAACGGCTTCCTCGCGGAAAAAGTCGAAGTGGTGGTGCGTGGCACCGACGATTTCCCGGCCTTCAGCTGGGGTGAGCTGACCGCAATGATCCCGCGCACCCTGGCCCGGGAGATGCGCAAACTCGGCTATTTCCTGCCACGGGCAATCGGGTTGTTCATCCTGTCCTTTATCCCGGTGGTGAACATTATTGCCGCACCGCTGTGGCTGCTGTTCGGGGTGTGGATGATGGCGATCCAGTACATCGACTACCCGGCGGACAACCACAAACTCGGCTGGAACGAGATGCTCGCCTGGCTGCGCGAGAAGCGCTGGCAGAGCATGAGTTTCGGCGGCAGTGTTTATCTGGTGCTGCTGATTCCGGTGGTCAACATCCTGATGATGCCGGCCGCCGTGGCGGGTGCGACCTTGTTCTGGGTGCGTGAACGCGGCGCGGAAAATCTGGTGGCCCAGCGCTGACCCAGTCACAAATCCATCATCAAAGCGCCACAATGACGACATGGCCTCAGCCCACACTGAGGTCATGACGACAGCTCTGCATATCACCCTGATCACTGAAACATTCCCACCGGAAATCAACGGCGTGGCCAATACCCTTGGTCGCTTGTGCGATGGCTTGCGCGCGCGCGGGCATCAAGTGGAATTGGTGCGACCACGCCAGCTGTGTGATCAGCAGTTGAGCAGTGACGATGATTTGCTGTTATGTCGCGGCTGGCCGCTGCCGGGTTATCCCGGTTTGCAATGGGGCCAGTCGTCTATGCACAAGCTGCTAAGGCGCTGGACGCGGCATCGCCCGGACGTGCTGTACATCGCCACCGAAGGGCCACTGGGCTTGTCTGCGTTACGCGCAGCACGGCGGCTGGGGATCTCGGTGGTCAGCGGTTTTCACACCAACTTTCAGCAATACTCCAGCCAATACGGGCTGGGGGTCCTGACCCGATTGCTGACTCACTATTTGCGCTGGTTTCATAATCGTTCGACCCTGACACTGGTGCCGAGCCCCAGCCAGCGGATGGAGCTTGAGCGTCGGCAATTCGAGCGTTTGGCATTGCTCTCTCGGGGTGTCGACAGCCAATTGTTTCATCCAAGCAAAAGGCTGGCATCACTTCGCGAGGCGTGGGGATTGGCCGAGGATGACATTGCAGTCATCCATGTCGGACGCTTGGCCCCCGAGAAAAACCTGGGCTTGCTCAAGCGCAGTTTCGACGTGCTGAAAGCGACTTATCCACAGCGCAACCTACGCTTGATCGTGATCGGCGACGGCCCGCAACGAACGGCGCTGGAGCAGGAACTGCCCGAGGCGGTTTTCTGCGGTTCACAACGGGGCGAAGCGTTGGCCAGTCACTATGCGTCAGGCGATGTATTTCTGTTTCCGAGCATGACCGAAACCTTTGGCAACGTGGTGCTTGAAGCACTGGCGTCGGGATTGGGTGTGGTCGCGTACGACCAGGCGGCAGCGGCTCAGCATATTCGCCATGGCTACAACGGCGTGCTGGCAATGCCGGGGGATGAAGAGGCGTTCTGCGATGCGGCAGTGTGGCTGTTGGAAGAGCGCGAGACATTGCGTTGCGTGCGGTTGAATGCGCGCCAGCATGCGAGCCGGCAGGGTTGGGCTGCGATAATCGAGCAGTTTGAGGGGCAGTTGCGGGGGGCTTGTGTGCGGGAGCAGGTGGTTCCTGAGGCACAGACCTTATCCTGACTGTTGGGTGACTTTGAATCCGTCTTCGCTGGCAAGCCAGCTCCTACAGGGGTTCTGTGTCGTGCACAAAACCTGTGGGAGCGAGCCTGCTCGCGATGGGGCCAGTTCAGACGCCGCTTAAACCAGCGTCATCAACGCCTCACGGCTAAACGGCAGGATGTCTTCCTCTCGACCGTCACGTACCTTCTGCGCCCAGTCCGGATCAACCAACAACGCACGACCCACAGCCACCAGGTCGAATTCGTCGTTGTTCAAACGCTCCAGCAGTTTTTCCAGGCTCGCCGGTTGGGCGATCTTGTCGGTGTTGACCATGAATTGCAGGAACTCGCCATCCAGGCCAACGCTGCCCACGGTGATGGTCGGCTTGCCAGTGAGTTTGCGGGTCCAGCCGGCCAGGTTCAGCTCGGAACCGTCAAATTCCGGCTCCCAGAAACGGCGTGTCGAGCAGTGGAAAATGTCCACGCCGGCATCGGACAACGGCTTGAGGAATTCACCCAGTGCTTCTGAGGTTTGCACCAGGCGCGCGGTGTAATCCTGCTGCTTCCATTGGGAGAAGCGGAAGATGATCGGGAAACCTTCGCCGACCGCCGCACGCACGGCTTGAATCAGTTCGATCGCGAACCGTGAACGGTTTGCCAGATCGCCACCGTATTCGTCGGTGCGCTGGTTGCTGCCTTCCCAGAAGAACTGGTCGACCAGATAACCGTGGGCGCCGTGGATTTCCACGCCGTCCATGCCAATGCTCTGGGCATCTTTGGCGGCTTGGGCGAACGCGGCGATTACGTCCTGGATGTCTTGTTTGGTCATGCCGTGAACCACGACCTGACCGTCTTTCAATTTTTCCGAAGGGCCGTAACCCGGAACGCTGGCGTCCGGTTCGGTGCCGATACGGCGCACACTGCCGACATGCCACAGTTGCGGAACGATCTTGCCGCCTTCGGCATGCACGGCGTCGACGACTTTCTTCCAGCCGGCCAATGCCGCTTCGCCGTAGAAGTGCGGTACGTTCGGATAGCCGTTCGAGGCCTTGTGACCGACGGTCGTACCTTCGGTGATGATCAAACCTACACCGGCAGCGGCGCGGCGACGGTAGTACTCGATCACTTTGGAATTAGGTACGCCACCCGGCGAAAACGAACGGGTCATCGGCGCCATGACGACACGGGTCGGCAACTCGAGAGCGCCTAGGTGAAAAGGCTTGAACAGGGCTTTGACGGGCATGGGACGCTCCACGGGATATAGGCTTTATGACGGAGATAATATGGGGAGCGCAGCGTATTGAATAGCACTATTGATTGCAGTGATTAAGGCCTAAAAGTTCGTAAATATTGTAGGAGCCGGCTTGCTGGCGAATCAGACGATGCAGTGTGTCAGATACGCCGCGTTCGCTGGCAAGCCAGCTCCTACAAGGAGGATGTCAGCTCAGTGCTTTTTCGATCGCCTGGATGACAGCATGATCATCCGGTGCCGTACGGGGCGAAAACCGCGCCAGCACACGACCGTCCTTGCCCAGCAGGAATTTTTCGAAGTTCCAGGTAATGTCACCCGGGAATTCCGCACCCTCGCCCGCCAGCAGGCGATACAACTGATGCCGCTCATGACCGTTGACTTCCAGCTTGCTGGACAACGGAAAGGTCACGCCATAGTTGAGGCTGCAAAACTCCTGGATCTCTTTCTCGGAACCTGGCTCCTGCCCGGCAAACTGGTTGCATGGCAAGCCGAGCACGCTGAAACCTTTACCTTTGTATTGCTGGTAAAGGTTTTCCAGCGCCGCGTACTGTGGGGTCAAGCCACATTTGGAGGCGACGTTGACCACCAGCACGACTTGCCCCTTGAAGGGCGCCAGCGGTAGTTCCTGTCCATCCAAGGCTGTTAACTTAAGGTCGTGAAAAGCACTCATGACGAACTCCAAATTCCCGTGTTCTTCTCGAAACAGCCACTTGGCAATGCCACCAAGGACAGCCGCGGACTAAAAAGGCGCCCTCGGGCGCCTCTCCAGTTCTCTGAGCTTAGCGCAGAAAATCAGTGGTGATGGCCACCTTCGCCATGGACGTGACCATGAGCGATTTCTTCCTGGCTGGCTTCACGGATGTCGATGATCTTGACCTGGAAATTCAGGCGCTGACCGGCCAACGGGTGGTTGCCGTCAACGGTGACGTCGTCGCCGTCCAGATCGCGAATGGTGACGATCTGCATCTGGCCGTCCGGAGCGGAAGCGTGGAACTGCATACCCACTTCCAGTTCATCGACGCCTTCGAACATGCTGCGGCTCAGGGTGCTGACCAGTTCGGCAGCGTATTCGCCGTAGGCATCTTCAGGTTCAACGGCTACGGTCAGCTCGTCGCCGACGGTTTTGCCTTCCAGAGCCTTTTCCAGGCCCGGGATGATGTTACCTGCGCCTTGCAGGTAGACCAGCGGCGCGCCACCGGCGGAGCTGTCGATGACCTCACCAGCGTCGTTGGTCAGGGTATAGTCGATGGAGACAGCCTTATTGGCGGCGATCAGCATGGGGCGAGACCTTTTGCATAAGAATAAAGAAAGGCCAAGTTTAGCGAAGCAATCGTCCGAAAGCGAACACAACCCGGACGGAAGGTTTGAGGCGCTTGGCGCAACGGTTACAGGTTTCCATCAGGACGAGGACGGGCATTGGGTGGCGGAGCTTTCCTGCGGCCACACCCAGCACCTGCGCCACCAGCCACCGTGGCAATTGCGCGCCTGGGTCCTGGACCCCGCGCAACGTATTGAAAAAATAGGCCAGCCCTTTGATTGCGGTTGGTGCGCACAAGGCCCGGTTAGCGATAACCTTGACGACTGAATTTCGGTAGATCGTCAGGTATAAACGATCGCCTTTGCCATGCTCCCTTAGAGAATCCGCATGCAAACTTTTTTTATTGCACCCACCGACTTTGGTGTGGGTCTGACCTCCATCAGCCTCGGGCTGGTACGCACGCTTGAACGTGCCGGCCTCAAGGTCGGTTTTTTCAAACCGATTGCCCAGCCACATCCGGGTGACACCGGACCGGAACGCTCCACCGAACTGGTGGCCCGCACCCACGGCTTGAAGCCGCCTCAGCCGCTGGGCCTGGCACACGTCGAGCGCATGCTCGGTGATGGTCAGCTGGATGAGCTGCTCGAAGAAATCATCACGCTTTATCAGCAAGCCGCCGTCGGCAAGGATGTGCTGGTCGTCGAAGGCATGGTCCCGACCCGCAGCGCCAGCTACGCCGCGCGGGTCAATCTGCATTTGGCCAAGAGCCTGGATGCCGACGTGATTCTGGTCTCTGCGCCGGAAAGCGAAGCCCTGACCGAACTCTCCGGTCGCGTGGAATTGCAAGCGCAATTGTTCGGCGGGCCGAAAGACCCGAAAGTCCTCGGCGTGATCCTTAACAAGGTCAAGACCGACGAAAGCATGGACGTCTTCGCCACACGCTTGAGAGAACACTCGCCGTTGCTGCGCAGCGGTGATTTCCGTCTGCTGGGTTGCATTCCGTTCCAGCCGGAATTGAATGCGCCACGCACCCGCGACGTGGCGGATTTGATGGGCGCGCAAATCCTCAATGCCGGAGATTACGAAACCCGGCGCATGACCAAAATCATCATCTGCGCCCGCACCATGCGCAACACTGTGGAGCTGCTCAAGCCCGGTGTGCTGGTGGTAACGCCCGGCGATCGTGACGACATCATCCTCGCCGTCAGCCTCGCTGCCATGAACGGCGTGCCATTGGCCGGCCTGCTGCTGACCAGCGACACCCTGCCCGACCCGCGCATCATGGACCTGTGCCGTGGCGCGTTGCAGGCGGGTTTGCCGGTGCTGTCGGTGAGCACCGGCTCCTACGACACCGCCAATCAGTTGAACGGTTTGAACAAGGAAATCCCGATCGACGACCGCGAACGCGCGGAGATCATCACCGATTTCGTCGCCAGTCACCTCGATGCCAACTGGCTGCACCAGCGCTGCGGCACTCCGCGTGAGATGCGCCTGTCGCCCGCCGTATTCCGCTACCAATTGATCCAGCGCGCCCAGACAGCCAACAAACGCATCGTGCTGCCAGAAGGCAACGAGCCGCTGACCGTGCAAGCGGCGGCGATTTGCCAGGCGCGCGGCATTGCCCGTTGCGTGCTGCTGGCCAAACCGGCGGACGTCGAAGCCGTGGCTCGCGCGCAAGGCATCGAGCTGCCACCGGGGCTTGAGATTCTTGACCCCGACCTGATCCGCGAACGCTACGTAGAGCCGATGGTTGCGCTACGCAAGAGCAAAAGCCTCAACGCGCCGATGGCCGAGCAGCAACTGGAAGACACCGTGGTGATCGGCACCATGATGCTGGCGCTGGATGAAGTCGACGGCCTCGTGTCCGGCGTCATTCACTCCACGGCCAACACCATTCGCCCGGCTCTGCAATTGATCAAGACCGCGCCGGGCTGCACCTTGGTGTCGTCGGTGTTCTTCATGCTCTTCCCCGAGGAAGTGCTGGTCTACGGCGACTGCGTGATGAACCCGCACCCGAGCGCCAGCGAACTGGCCGAGATCGCCCTGCAAAGCGCCGACTCGGCTGCCGCGTTTGGCATCACCCCGCGCGTGGCGATGATCAGCTATTCCAGCGGTGAGTCCGCCAGTGGCGAAGAAGTCGAAAAAGTGCGCGAAGCGACATTGCTCGCCCACGAACAGCAGAACTCGCTGCTGATCGACGGCCCGTTGCAATACGACGCCGCCGCCAACGAAACCGTCGCCCGGCAACTGGCGCCGAACAGTCAAGTCGCCGGTCGTGCCACGGTGTTCGTGTTCCCCGACCTGAACACCGGCAACACCACCCACAAAGCCGTGCAGCGCAGCGCCGATTGCGTGAGTCTCGGGCCGATGCTGCAAGGCCTGCGCAAACCGGTGAACGACCTGCCGCGCGGCGCGCAAGTCGATGACATCGTCTACACCATCGCGTTGACCGCGATTCAGGCTGCCAACCGACCTATGGATGTTTAAATGCTGGATTCCCTGCCTGCCGCAGTGCGCGGCGTGATTGCCTCGTTGTTGTTGGCCCTCAATACCATTTTGCTTTGCTCGTTTCTGTTCTGCGTGGCGATTTTCAAGGTGCTGCCGTTCGCCCTCACCCAACGCTTCACGCGCTGGCTGATGAGCCACACCCATGAGGCCTGGATCAGCAACAACAAGGCCTGGATGAACCTGGTTTGCCGTACCCGCTGGCACCTCAGCGGCCTGGAAGGCCTGGACTATCAGCACTCGTACCTGATCACCAGCAACCACCAGAGCTGGGTCGACATCATGGTGCTGCAATACGTGCTCAATCGACGTATCCAGCCGCTGAAGTTTTTTCTCAAGCAAGAGCTGATCTGGGTGCCGGTGATTGGTCTGGCCTGGTGGACGCTGGGCTTTCCGTTCATGAAGCGCTACTCCAAGGCGTATCTGGAAAAGCACCCGGAGAAAAAAGGCAAAGACCTGGAGACCACCCGCAAGACTTGCGCGAAGTTTCGCAATAACCCGGTGGGGATTTTCATTTTCGTTGAAGGCACGCGCTTCACCGAAGGTAAACATGCGCAGCAGAAATCACCGTTCGAGTATTTGCTGAAACCCAAGGCCGGCGGCATTGCGTTTGTGCTGGATGCGATGGGTGAGCAGCTGGAGTCCATCGTCAACGTGACGATTCACTATCCGGGCGGGCGTCCGGGGTACTGGGATTTGCTCTGTGGAAATGTGAAGGATGTTGTGGTGCATTTTCAGGAGCTGAAGATTCCACCGCAGTTTATCGGCAAGAACTACGACCAGGATGGGGAGTATCGATTGCAGTTTCAGGGGTGGATCAATCAGTTGTGGCTGGACAAGGATGCGTTGCTGGAGCAGATGCATCGGGAGTATCCGGCCAAGTAATCAGGTGAATGTTCTGGCCTCTTCGCTGGCAAGCCAGCTCCTACAAGGGAAATACGCTGGACTGTAGGAGCTGGCTTGCCAGCGAAGGCGTCCGACCAGACACAAAAAAACCCGCCGAGGATCACTCATCGGCGGGTTTTTTATTAACGGCTAATGCTTAGATCGCGCCGCGTTGACGCAGCAAATCCAGCACCTGCTTGACGCTTTCTTCCAGCGACAGCGACTGAGTGTCGACTACAAGGTCAGCATCCAGCGGCACATCGAACGGGAAGGAATCGCCCGGGATGTTATCCCCGGCTGCCGCGTACAGACCTTGCGGGTCACGCTCGGCGCAAACAGTCGGCGACGCCTGAACGTAAACGGTCAGCAAACGCTCTTTGCCGATCAGTTCCCTGGCCTGCTCACGACCTTCAGCACTTGGCGCAACGAATGCAGCCAGGGTCAACAGACCGGCTTCGTTGAACTGACGCGCAACGTGCGCCGCACGACGCCAGTTCTCGGTACGCCCGGCGCGATCCTGTGGCAGGCCTTTGTTCAGGTCATGACGCAGGTTCTGGCCATCCAGCACAAACACCGCACGGCCCATGTCGAACAGCTTGCGTTCAACCGCGTAGGCCAGGGTGCTTTTGCCCGCGCCCGACAGGCCGCTGAACAACACGGTGGCCGGTTGCTGGCCGAAGCGCTGGGCGCGTTCTTCGGTGGCGACGTGAGCCAGCTTGCCATGGTGCGTAGCGCTGCCATGCGCGACTGGCTGAGCGATGATCATGCCGGCGGCGACAGTACCATTGGTCAAACGATCAATGACGATGAACGAGCCGGTGGTGCGGTTACTCGCATAGCCGTCCAACGCGATCGCCGCGTCGAGGCTGATCTTGACCCGACCGATCTCGTTCAGCTGCAAGGCGCTGGCCGGACCTTCTTCCAGGGTGTTCACGTCAACACGGTTGACGATGCTGGTGATCGAACCCGGCACGTACGTCGTGGCGCGCTTGATGTCGTATTTCTTGCCTGGCAGCATTGGTTCTTCGGCCATCCACACCAGCATGGCGTCGAAGGCGTCAGTCACTTGCGGCAGGTTATCGGCGTGCACCAGCAAGTCGCCGCGGGAGATGTCGATTTCGTCTTCCATGGTCAGCGTCACCGCTTGACCCGGACCTGCGTGCTCCAGTTCACCTTCGAAGGTGACGATGGATTTCACGCGGCTGCTCTTGCCCGACGGCAGTACCACGACTTCGTCGCCCTTGTGCACGACGCCGCTCGCCAGGGTGCCGGCGAAACCACGGAAGTTCAGGTTCGGACGGTTGACGTACTGCACCGGGAAACGCAGGTCGGTGTAGTTGCGATCATTGGCGATCTCGACGCTCTCGAGAATCTCCATCAGAGACTGGCCGGTGTACCACGGCGAGCGCTCGGACTTGTTCACCACGTTGTCGCCCTTGAGCGCCGACATCGGCACGAAGGCCATGGTGGTCGGCTTGAAGGCGATGCCTTCGGCGAACTTCAGGTAATCGGCCTTGATCGACTCGAACACGCTTTGATCAAAACCATTGATGTCCATCTTGTTGACGGCCACCACGATGTGTTTGATGCCCAGCAACGAGGCGATGAAGCTGTGGCGACGGGTCTGGGTCTGCACGCCGTAGCGGGCGTCGATCAGGATGATCGCCAGGTCACAGGTGGAGGCACCGGTGGCCATGTTGCGAGTGTACTGCTCATGGCCGGGGGTGTCGGCGATGATGAATTTGCGCTTGGCGGTGGAGAAATAGCGGTACGCGACATCGATGGTGATGCCCTGCTCACGCTCTGCCTGCAGGCCGTCGACCAGCAATGCCAGGTCGATGTCATCGCCGGTGGTACCGACTTTTTTCGAGTCGCGGGTAATGGCTTCCAGGTGATCTTCGTAGATCATTTTGGAGTCGTGCAGCAGGCGCCCGATCAGGGTGCTCTTGCCGTCGTCGACGTTGCCACAGGTCAGAAAGCGCAGCATTTCCTTGCGTTCGTGCTGGCCCAGGTAGGCGAGGATGTCCTCGCTGATCAAATCAGATACGTGCGACATGACAACCCCTTAGAAATAACCCTGACGTTTCTTTTCTTCCATCGAGCCTGCGCCATCGTGGTCGATGACCCGGCCCTGGCGTTCGGAAGTTCGCGTCAGGAGCATTTCCTGAATGATGTCGGTCAGGCTGGTCGCCTCGGACTCGACCGCACCGGTCAGCGGGTAGTCACCCAGCGTACGGAAACGGACCTTCTTCTTGACGATGCGCGCCTTGTCTTCATCGCTCAGGTGATTGAGCAGGCGTTCGTCGTCGATCATGATCCAGGTGCCATTCATCTCGATGACGTCGCGTTCGGCGGCGAAATACAGCGGCACAATCGGGATGCCTTCGAGGTAGATGTATTGCCAGATGTCCAGTTCCGTCCAGTTCGACAACGGGAACACACGAATGGATTCGCCCTTGTTGACGTTGCCGTTGTAGACGTTCCACAGCTCCGGACGCTGATTTTTCGGGTCCCAGCGGTGCTTGGTGTCGCGGAAGGAATACACGCGCTCTTTGGCACGGGATTTCTCTTCGTCGCGACGAGCGCCACCGAAAGCGGCATCGAAACCGTACTTGTCGAGGGCCTGCTTGAGGCCTTCGGTTTTCATGATGTCGGTGTGCTTGGCACTGCCGTGGGTCAGCGGGTTGATGCCCTGCGCGACGCCATCGGGGTTGACGTGTACCAGCAGGTCCAGGCCCAGTTCTTCGACCATGCGGTCGCGGAACGCGTACATTTCCTTGAACTTCCACCGGGTGTCGACGTGCATCACCGGGAACGGCAGCTTGCCCGGGAAGAATGCCTTGCGCGCAAGGTGCAGCATCACGGCGGAGTCTTTACCGACGGAGTACAGCATCACCGGGTTATCGAACTCGGCGGCGACCTCGCGGATGATGTGGATGCTTTCGGCCTCCAGCTGTTTCAGATGCGTCAGTTTGTCGACCATGGCTACTCACGAAAACGATCTTATGGACGGCCAGCGGGCCGTGTTCGAGCGAGGAATCCTAGCACAGCGACCTCTTCTAATCAGGACGCCAGCTAGATCGAAAGAGTATATGAATATACCGGCCAGTTCGGGCGCTGAAGCACCCTGTGGGAGCGGGCTTGCTCGCGAATGCTGACTTCCATTCAACATTAATGTCGTCTGATATACCGCTTTCGCGAGCAAGCCCGCTCCCACATTTTGATCCGTGGTGGGTCAGATCGGATTCGGGCAATCGATGAAGATGTGTTCGAGGGCAAATCGGCGCGCCAGATAATCGCCCAACGCTTGCACACCATAACGCTCGGTGGCGTGATGGCCGGCGGCGATGAAGCTGATGTCGTTTTCCCGGGCGCTGTGAAAAGTCTGCTCGGAGGCCTCGCCACTGAGGTACAGATCGACACCGGCCAAAACCGCCTGATCGATATAACCCTGGCCGCCACCGGTGCACCAGCCTACCCGGCGAATCGTCGCGCTGCCTTCGATCAGCAGCGGCTCGCGACCCATGACTTCCTGGACACGACGGGCGAAATCACGCGGTGTCATCGGCTCGTTCAACGAACCGACCAGACCGACGACTTTAAGGTTCTCCGGATCCAGCGGGCCTTCGACGGTGATATCCAACTGCCGGGCCAACTGCACGTTGTTACCGACTTCCGGGTGCAGATCCAGCGGCAAATGGTAGGACAGCAGGCTGATGTCGTGCTTGAGCAAGGTTTTCAACCGACGCTGCTTCATGCCGGTGATGCACGGGTTTTCGCCCTTCCAGAAATAACCGTGATGCACCAGCACCAGATCGGCCTGGGCTTCGACGGCAGCGTCCAGCAGCGCCTGGCTGGCGGTGACGCCACTGACAATGCGCATCACTTGCGGCCGACCTTCGACCTGCAAGCCATTGGGGCAGTAATCGGCAATTTTGGCGCAGGCGAGGTAACGGTCGGCTTCTTCGACCAGGGTGCTCAGGGCGACGGCCATAAAAGACTCCTAAATATCCCGTTCAGAGGCGCGCGTGGCCTCGTATAATGCGCGACATTATGGGCGGTCTCATACCGCCTGCAACCTTTCAGGACGTGCTTAATGCTCAAGGCGCTGCGTTTTTCCGGCTGGCCGCTGTTGGCCGGCGTGCTTATCGCTCTTTTGATAATTCAGCGTTACCCGCAGTGGGTCGGGCTTCCAAGCCTCGACGTGAATTTGCAGCAAGCACCACAAACCACCAGCGTGCAACAGGGGCCGGTGTCTTACGCCGACGCCGTCACCACGGCCGCGCCGTCGGTGGTCAACCTGTACACCACCAAAGTCATCAACAAACCGAGCCATCCGCTGTTTGAAGACCCGCAGTTCCGCCGCTTCTTCGGCGACAACTCGCCCAAGCAGAAGCGCATGGAATCGAGTCTCGGCTCCGGCGTGATCATGAGCCCGGAAGGCTACTTGCTGACCAACAACCATGTGACCATGGGTGCCGACCAGATCGTGGTGGCGCTCAAGGATGGCCGCGAAACCCTGGCCCGTGTGATTGGCAGCGACCCGGAAACGGACCTCGCGGTCCTGAAGATTGATCTGAAGAACCTTCCTTCCATCACTGTTGGCCGTTCCGACAACATCCGCATCGGTGACGTGGCGTTGGCCATTGGCAACCCGTTCGGTGTCGGCCAGACCGTGACCATGGGCATCATCAGTGCCACTGGGCGTAACCAGTTGGGCCTGAACAACTACGAAGACTTCATCCAGACCGACGCCGCGATCAACCCTGGCAACTCCGGCGGTGCGCTGGTGGACGCCAATGGCAACCTGACGGGCATCAACACCGCGATTTTCTCCAAGTCCGGCGGTTCGCAAGGCATCGGGTTTGCGATCCCGGTCAAACTGGCCATGGAAGTGATGAAGTCGATCATCGAACACGGCCAGGTGATTCGCGGTTGGCTGGGCATTGAAGTACAGCCGTTGAGCCAGGAACTGGCGGAGTCGTTTGGTCTGTCAGGACGTCCGGGGATTGTGGTCGCGGGGATTTTCCGGGATGGTCCGGCGCAGAAGGCCGGCCTGCAATTGGGAGATGTGATTCTCTCCATCGACGGTGAGCCAGCGGGTGATGGGCGCCGTTCGATGAACCAGGTTGCGCGGATCAAGCCGATGGACAAGGTCACTATTCAGGTGATGCGCAACGGCAAAGAGCTGAAGCTTACCGCCGAGATCGGCCTGCGCCCGCCACCAGCACCGGTCAAAGAGAAAGAAGAAGAGTAAGTGATTGATCGTTTCCCACGCTCTGCGTGGGAATGCCGCCATGGACGCTCTGCGTCCACTGTGACGCGGAGCGTCACGGGATACATTTCCACGCAGAGCGTGGGAACGATCAGTCAGAGGGGTCTTTTAGAGGTCGCCGAGGCCGTCGATCAGCGCCTGATTCTGCTCAGGTGTGCCGATGGAAATCCGCAAAAACTGGGCAATCCGCTCCTGCTTGAAGTGCCGAACGATCACACCTTGCTCACGCAACTTCGCCGCCAACCCGGCCGCATCGTGCTTTGGGTGACGGGCGAAAATGAAGTTCGCCGCCGACGACAACACCTCAAAGCCCTTCGCCTCCAGTTGCCCGACTACCTTGTCACGGCTATCAATGACCAACCGGCACGTCTTGTCGAAGTACTCGCGATCCTCGAACGCCGCCGCAGCCCCTACAATCGCCAGACGATCCAGCGGGTAGGAGTTGAAGCTGTTCTTGATCCGCTCCAGCGCTTCGATCAAATCCGGGTGCCCCACCGCCAGGCCTACCCGCAGGCCGGCCAGCGAGCGGGACTTGGACAGGGTCTGAGTCACCAGCAGGTTCGGATAACGGTCCACCAGGCTGATCGCCGTCTCGCCGCCGAAGTCGATGTAAGCCTCATCCACCACCACGACAGAGTCTGGGCTGGCTTTAAGAATTTGCTCCACAGCGTCCAGCGCCAACAGGCAACCCGTCGGGGCGTTCGGGTTGGGGAAGATGATCCCGCCGTTCGGTTTGGCGTAGTCCGCCGGGTTGATCTGGAACTGCTCGTCCAGCGGGACCGCGTCGAATTTGATGCCATACAGCCCGCAGTAAACCGGGTAGAAGCTGTAGCTGATGTCCGGGAACAACAGCGGGTTTTCGTGTTGCAATAAGCCGTGAAAAATGTGCGCCAGGACTTCATCGGACCCGTTGCCGAGGAACACTTGATTGCTCTGCACGCCGTAATACTTGGCCACGGCTTGCTTGAGCAGATCGCTGTTCGGATCCGGGTACAGGCGCAGGTTGTCGTTCAATTCGGTCTGCATCGCCGCCAAGGCTTTGGGCGAGGGACCGTACGGGTTTTCGTTGGTGTTGAGCTTCACCAGTTTCGCCAGCTTCGGCTGCTCGCCCGGCACGTAAGGCACCAGATCCTTGACGAACGGGCTCCAGAATTTACTCATGCTCAGTTCCCCTGCTTGTCGTCAACGATGCGGTATTCGGCGCTACGGGCGTGGGCGGTCAGCGACTCGCCACGGGCCAGCACGGAAGCGGTCTTGCCCAACTCGGACGCACCTTGTTCGGAGCAGAAGATGATCGAGGAGCGCTTCTGGAAGTCGTAGACACCCAATGGCGACGAGAAACGCGCGGTGCCGGAAGTTGGCAACACATGGTTCGGACCGGCGCAGTAGTCGCCCAGCGCCTCAGAGGTGTGGCGCCCCATGAAGATCGCGCCTGCGTGACGGATGTGCGGCAACCAGGCTTGCGGATCAGCGACCGACAGCTCCAGGTGTTCCGGGGCAATGCGATTGGCCACTTCGATGGCTTGTTCCATGTCGCGGACCTTGATCAGCGCACCACGGCCATTCATCGAAGTTGCGATGATCTCGGCACGTTCCATGGTCGGCATCAATTTGTTGATGCTCGCGGCAACATTGTCGAGGAACTCGGCATCCGGACTGACCAGAATCGCCTGGGCGTCTTCATCGTGTTCGGCCTGGGAGAACAGATCCATGGCGATCCAGTCCGGATCGGTCTGACCGTCGCACACCACCAGAATCTCGGACGGGCCGGCGATCATGTCGATACCGACCTGACCGAACACGTGACGCTTGGCGGTGGCGACATAGATGTTGCCCGGGCCAACCACTTTGTCGACCTTCGGCACGCTTTCAGTGCCGTAAGCCAACGCGGCAACCGCTTGCGCGCCGCCGATGGTGAATACGCGATCAACACCGGCAATGCAGGCCGCGGCCAGCACCAGTTCGTTGATTTCACCGCGAGGGGTCGGCACCACCATGACCACTTCGGTCACGCCAGCCACTTTGGCCGGGATCGCGTTCATCAACACCGAGGACGGGTACGACGCCTTGCCGCCCGGTACATAGAGACCGGCGCGGTCCAGCGGCGTGACCTTCTGGCCCAGCACCGTGCCGTCGGCTTCGGTGTAGGTCCAGGAATCCTGTTTCTGTTTTTCGTGGTAGCTGCGCACGCGGGCTGCAGCTTTTTCCAGGGCTTCGCGCTGAGGCACGGTGATCCGGGTCAGCGCCAGTTCCAGACGTTCGCGCGGCAGGATCAGGTCGGCCATCGAGGTGACTTCCAGGCCATCGAACTTCTGGGTGAATTCCACCAGCGCCGCATCGCCACGCTCGCGCACGGCTTTGATGATGTCCAGCACCCGCTGATTGACCGAGTCGTCAGACACACTTTCCCAGCTCAGCAGATGATCCAGATGATGTGCGAAATCCGGGTCAGCAGCGTTGAGTCGGCGAATTGCAGTCGGTGCGGTCATAGCGAGAGCCTCATAGGAATGGCAAAAACTCAGGTGCCCGAAGCTACCATCGATCCGCTTGGGCACCTGAGAATTCTGGCTATGAGGCGGATAGACGGGCGCGACTTAACGTCGCGCAGGTAAATCAGCCGCGGTGTCGAGACTCCACTGCCTTGCGCAGGGTGTCGATCAACGCCTGGATTCGGGCGTGCTGCATTTTCATCGAAGCTTTGTTGACGATCAGCCGGGAGCTGATGTCGGCAATGAAATCCTGGGGTTCCAGGCCATTGGCGCGCAGGGTGTTGCCGGTGTCGACCACGTCGATGATCTTGTCCGCCAGACCAATCAGCGGCGCCAGCTCCATCGAGCCGTAAAGCTTGATGATGTCGACCTGGCGACCCTGCTCGGCGTAGTAACGCTTGGCAACGTTGACGAACTTGGTCGCCACCCGCAGGCGGCCCTTAGGCTCGACATCGCCAACACGGCCGGCGGTCATCAGCTTGCAGAGGGCAATTCGCAGGTCCAAAGGCTCGTACAGGCCCTGGCCGCCATATTCCATCAGCACATCTTTACCGGCGACGCCGAGGTCCGCGGCACCATGCTCGACGTAGGTCGGCACATCGGTGGCGCGTACGATCAGTAGACGAACGTCAGGCTGGGTCGTGGGGATGATCAGCTTGCGGCTCTTGTCCGGATTCTCGGTTGGCACGATGCCCGCTTCAGCCAGAAGCGGCAGGGTGTCGTCAAGAATGCGGCCCTTGGACAATGCGATGGTCAACATGGGAAACGTCAGTCCTTATCAAGGTACTCATGCCCGGTCGCAAACGGCGCCGGACATACTTCGAGGCTTTCTCAACAATGAAAAGACAGCCTCGATTTGAAACGAATTCAACGGGCACGTCCCTGTGCCCATGCAGCAGAAACTAGCCCGGTACGCGGCGGATCTTGGCGCCGAGCATTTGCAGTTTCTCTTCGATGCACTCGTAACCACGGTCGATGTGGTAGATGCGGTCGATCAGGGTGTCGCCTTCAGCGATCAGCGCCGAGATGACCAGGCTGGCCGAAGCACGCAGGTCGGTGGCCATGACGGGCGCACCTTTGAGCGTCTCGGTGCCAGTGACGATGGCGGTGTTGCCTTCGACCTGGATCTTGGCGCCCATGCGGTGCAGTTCGTAAACGTGCATGAAGCGGTTTTCGAAGATCGTCTCGATCACTGCGCCCGTGCCTTCGGCAATGGCGTTGAGGGAGATGAACTGCGCTTGCATGTCAGTCGGGAACGCCGGGTATGGAGCGGTCCGCACGTTGACGGCTTTTGGCCGTTTGCCGTGCATGTTCAGCTCGATCCAGTCTTCGCCGCAGGTGATTTCAGCGCCCGATTCCTTGAGTTTCTCAAGCACGGCTTCAAGGATGGTCGGATCGGTATCCTTGACCTTTACACGGCCGCCGGTCACGGCAGCAGCGACCAGGTAAGTACCGGTTTCGATTCGGTCGGGCATCACTTTGTAAGTGGTGGTGTGCAGACGCTCGACGCCATCGATGGTGATGGTGTCGGTGCCAGCGCCGGAAACCTTGGCACCCATGGCGTTCAGGAAGTTGGCCAGGTCGACCACTTCTGGCTCGCGTGCGGCGTTTGCCAACACACTGCGACCCTTGGCCAGGGCAGCGGCCATCATGATGTTTTCGGTACCGGTCACGCTGACGGTATCGAAGAAGAAGTTCGCGCCGCGCAAGCCGCCTTCTGGCGCCTTGGCCTTGATGTAGCCGCCTTCGACGTCGATGACCGCGCCCATGGCTTCAAGGCCACGGATGTGCAGGTCAACCGGACGCGAACCGATGGCGCAACCGCCAGGCAGTGCGACTTCGGCTTCGCCGAAACGGGCAACCATCGGGCCCAGTACCAGGATCGACGCACGCATGGTTTTAACCAGTTCGTACGGTGCGATCAGGGTCTTGATGGTGCGCGGGTCGATTTCGACGCTGAGCTTCTCGTCGATCACCGGCTCAATGCCCATGCGACCGAACAACTCGATCATCGTGGTGATGTCGTGCAGGTGCGGCAAGTTGGCCACGGTCACCGGGCCATCACACAGCAGGGTGGCAGCCAGGATCGGCAGGGCAGAGTTCTTTGCCCCGGAGATGCGGATTTCGCCATCAAGACGAACGCCACCGGTAATAATCAATTTATCCATAAGAATCTCGACGCCCTTGGGCTCAGGTGCGCTCGGCCCAGGCCGCGCTGCTGAAAAATTTCATAGTGACCGCATGGATGCTGCCATCGGTGATCCATGGGTTCAAATGGGCATAGATCTGCTGCTGACGCTTCACCGGGCTCAATGCCGCCAGTTCATCGCTAATCACGTTCAGCTGGAAATTGCAGCCTTCGCCCTCGACTTCTACTTTCGTTCCGGGCAGCTTTCCTTCAAGGAAGCTCTTCACTTCTACGGCCTGCATGCTCAACCTCAATCGGCGCCCTGTGCGCACGGGTCGGACATCATACAAAAAAGCCCCGCGCCTGCGAACCCCGCTAAGCAGGACTCTGACGGGGGGCTTCTTTATAGATGCGGTCAGGGGTGCGCCAACAGCTCGGTCAATTCGCTGACCTGAGCGATTTCACGCATGTCTTCGGGCATCGCGCGAATGCTCAGCGCCTTACCGGCCGCCTCTGCATCACGCATGAAGCACAGCAGCAGCGACAAGCCGACGCTGCTGGATTTCAACACTGCCGAACAATCGACTACCAGTTCAGTAGCCGTGCTGGATTTGATCAACGCCTGCCCCTGCTTGCGCAGATCCGGGCCGGTGCGATAGTCCAGCATGCCACTCAACTGCAGCTCGCCGGATTCGCTCATGCGAATGGCCGACACACTCATTGGGCGTTTGTCTCGGTGGATGCCTTGGCTTTGGCGACTTCCCCGGCCCAACCGTTGATGGTCTTGTCCAGGTCGTTGCCATTGCGCTGCATCGCATCAGCGAACTGATCACGGAACAGCTTGCCGATGTTGATCCCGTTGATGATCACGTTGCGCAGCTTCCACTCGCCATTGATCTTTTCCAGTGTGTAAGACACAGGATAGATCGCGCCGTTGCTGCCTTTGACGGTCATGCCAACGCTGGTGCGATCGCCGGACTCGTCTTTGGCGGGATCAACAGTGATGCCCTGGTTGTTGTACTCAAGCAAAGCATTGCCATAAAACTGGAACAGACCCTTCTTGAAGTTTTCTTCAAAGGTTTTCATCTGCGCCGGCGTGGCTTTCTTTGAGTACTTGACCGTCATGATGCTCTTGGAAATACCCTCGGCATCCACCACAGGTCCGACGATCGTGTTCAGTGCCATATAAAAGTCCTGCGGGTCTTGCTTGTACTTCTCTTTGTTGGCCGTCAGATCGGCCAGCATCCGGTTGGTGGTGTCCTGTACCAGATCGTGCGCGGAAGGCGCCGCTACGGCGTTAGCCATCAACGGCAGTGCCGCGAGTACTACTAACAGGCCACGTCGCAAGGTAGAGATCATTCAAAAGCTCCTCATTTGGCGTCTTTGCTTACGGTATTGAGCAGAAATTTACCGATCAGGTCTTCGAGCACCAGCGACGACTGGGTGTCGTGAATGGTTGCACCATCCTTGAGCAAGGCTTCTTCGCCGCCTACGCTGATACCGATGTACTTCTCGCCCAACAGGCCAGCGGTCAGAATAGATGCAGTGGAGTCAGTCGGCAGATTATCTACGCGCTTTTCCAGTTGCATGCTCACCCGACCGGTGAAGCTGTCGCGGTCCAGATCGATCGCTGTGACCTTACCGATAGTCACACCGGCCATGGTCACTTTGGCTCTGACAGTCAAACCGGCGATATTGTCGAAGTACGCATAAAGTTTATACGTGTCGGTGCTCGGACTCGGGGACAGGCCACTGACCCGCAAAGCCAGCAACAGCAAAGCCAGGATGCCAGCCAGCAAGAAAAGGCCGACACCGATTTCCAGGGTGCGGTTTTGCATCAGAAATCTCCAAACATCAAAGCGGTCAGAATAAAGTCCAGGCCGAGAACAGCCAAAGAGGCATACACCACGGTCTTGGTAGTGGCACGACTGATCCCCTCGGAAGTGGGCTCACAGTCATAGCCTTGGAATACGGCGATCCAGGTCACGACGAATGCGAAGACGATGCTTTTGATGATGCCGTTGAGCACATCATCAGTGAACGTCACGCTGTTTTGCATATTCGACCAGTAAGAGCCTTCATACACACCCAGCCAGTCGACTGCCACCCACGAGCCACCCCAGATACCCACCACGCTGAAGATCATCGCCAGCACCGGCAGGGAAATGAAGCCGGCCCACAGCCGCGGAGCAACAATGTATTTGAGCGGGTCGACACCAATCATTTCCAGACTGGACAACTGTTCGGTGGATTTCATGTTGCCGATTTCGGCCGTCAGCGCCGAACCGGCACGCCCGGCGAACAACAATGCCGTCACAACGGGACCCAGTTCACGCAGCAGCGTGAGCGCAACCATCTGCCCGACCGCCTGCTCCGAGCCGTAGCTCGACAGAATGTTGAAGCCTTGCAGCGCCAGCACCATCCCGATGAACACCCCGGAGACCACAATGATCACCAGGGACATCACGCCCACTGAATGCAGTTGCTTGATCAGCAGGCCAAAACCGCCGCCGATGCCACCGCGACCGAGCAAGGCATGAAACAGGAATATCGTCGAACGACCGAACACCGCCAGCACATCGATGCCGGCGTGGCCAAACCGGCGCACGCGTTCTATTAATGAAATCTTGCGCATCAACGCTTCCCCAGAAGATCTGCGCGGTAATCCGTCGCTGGAAAGTGGTATGCGACCGGACCGTCGGGTTCGCCGGTCATGAATTGACGGATCCGAGGCTCCTGCGAGTTCATCAATTCCTCGGGAGTCCCCTGCCCCAATACCTGACCTTCACCGACGACATAGATGTAGTCGGCGATGCTCGCGGTTTCAGCCAGATCGTGGGAGACCACGATACTGGTGATGCCCAACGCATCGTTGAGCAGGCGGATCAGGCGCACCAGCACGCCCATTGCGATGGGGTCCTGGCCGACAAAGGGCTCGTCGTACATGAGGATCTGCGGGTCGAGGGCAATCGCCCGGGCTAGCGCAACACGACGCTTCATGCCGCCGGACAATTCGTCAGGCATCAGATCGATGGCACCACGCAAGCCCACGGCCTGCAATTTAAGCAGGACGATGTCACGGATCATTTCTTCCGGCAGCTCGGTATGAACGCGCAGCGGGAAGGCGACGTTCTCGAACACGTCCAGGTCGGTAAACAGGGCGCCGCTCTGGAACAGCACACCCATGTGCTTGCGCGCATCGAACAGATCACTGCGCGACAACTTCGGCAGGTTCTGGCCGTTGACCCAGACTTCGCCCTTTGTTGGACGCAATTGTGCGCCCATCAATCGCAACAGTGTGGTTTTGCCACACCCGGAAGGCCCCATGATGCCGGTGACCTTGCCGCGCGGGATACGGATATCGACGTTATTGAAAATGCTGCGCGTACCGCGCTTGAAGGACAGTCCCTTCAGCTCGACCGCGTAGGCGTTATCGGCACTCATCTAAACTCCTTGCGATGCAGCCTCTCACTCGGACGCCTGACTCTCTGACGAAAGCACATACCTCCCCGGGCAGGCCGAACTGGCCGCGAACTATATCACTGCAAAGGCCCAGCGCCCAAGGCCAAAGCCAGCCCATATTCTGTAACATCATCGGCAAAAAGCCTTGTTTAGAGGGGATTGCGTCACCGGGAATGACAAAGCGCAACGAACTTGCGTGAGGGTTTTGATCATTACCGCTATAATCGCCGCCTTTCATCAGGCTATACGATTTCTGACATGAGCCAATCCAGTGACCTGATTCAATCAGCACAACGCACCATCCGCCTCGAACTGGAAGCCGTAGAAGGCTTGCTGCCCCACATCGACGCAGATTTCGTACGCGCTTGCGAGATGATTCTGGCCAGCAAAGGCCGCGTGGTTGTGGTCGGCATGGGTAAATCAGGACACATCGGCAACAAGATCGCCGCGACCCTGGCCAGCACCGGCACCACGGCTTTTTTCGTCCACCCGGCCGAAGCCAGCCACGGCGACATGGGTATGATCACTCGGGATGACATCATCCTGGCCCTGTCGAACTCCGGCTCCACCAATGAAATCCTGACCTTGCTGCCCCTGATCAAGCGTCTCGGCATTCAATTGATCAGCGTGACCGGCAACCCGGATTCCCCGCTGGCCAAGGCTGCCGAGGTCAACCTCAACGTTCACGTCGAACACGAGGCCTGCCCGCTGAACCTGGCACCCACCTCCTCCACCACGGCCGCGCTGGTGATGGGCGATGCCCTGGCTGTCGCGCTGCTGGAAGCTCGTGGCTTTACCGCTGAAGACTTCGCCTTTTCCCACCCCGGTGGCGCGCTTGGCCGCCGCCTGCTGTTGAAAGTGGAGAATGTCATGCACGCCGGGCAAGATTTGCCACAGGTTCAGCGCGGTACCCTCCTTAAAGACGCATTGATGGAAATGACCCGCAAGGGCTTGGGCATGACCGTCATTCTGGAAGCTGATGGCAAGCTGGCCGGGATCTTCACCGACGGTGACTTGCGTCGCACACTGGATCGCAGCATCGACATCCACAGCGCCACCATCGAACAGGTCATGACCGCTCATGGCAAGACCGCCCGCGCCGAAATGCTCGCCGCCGAGGCCCTGAAAATCATGGAAGACCACAAAATCAACGCGCTGGTGGTGGTCGACAGCGAAGACCGTCCGGTCGGCGCCCTGAACATGCACGACTTGCTGCGTGCGGGAGTAATGTAATGAACACGGACCTGCTGCAACGCGGCCAACAGATCAAACTCGCGGTGTTCGACGTCGATGGCGTGCTGACCGACGGGCGCCTGTACTTTCTCGAAGACGGCAGTGAATTCAAGACATTCAATACGCTCGATGGCCAAGGCATCAAGATGCTGATGGCAGCGGGAGTGCAGACCGCTATCATCAGCGGCCGCAAAACCCCGGTGGTCGAACGGCGAGCGAAAAACCTCGGCATCCCCCACCTTTATCAGGGGCGCGAAGACAAACTGGTGGTGCTGGACGAGCTTCTGGCTCAACTCAACCTAAGCTATGAACAAGTGGCCTACCTCGGTGACGACCTGCCGGACCTGCCGGTGATTCGCCGCGTCGGCCTGGGCATGGCGGTAGCCAACGCCGCCAGCTTCGTGCGTGAAAACGCCCATGGCATTACCGTTGCCCGAGGTGGCGAGGGTGCCGCTCGCGAATTCTGCGAATTGATCCTGCGCGCCCAGGGCCGCCTCGATGCGGCCAACGCTGCGTACCTGTGAGCCCACTATGCTGAGCAAAAAGTTTCGTAACATCCTGCTATTCAGTTGCATCGCCGCGCTGTTCGCTGCGGTCGGCTACTGGAACATCAGCCCGGAACGCTTCCTCGACAAACCTGTGGTCAAGGCCGATGAAAGCGCGATCGACTATTACGCGACCAACGCCCACAGCGTGCAGTTCCTGCCGGACGGCAAATTGCAGTACGAAATGACGTCCGACAAGGTCGAACACCTGAAAGCGTCCGAGGTCACATTGCTGACCAATCCGGACCTGAACATGTTTCGCGGCACCGAGTTTCCCTGGCACGTTCAGAGTGAACACGGGGAAGTCAACCCGGACGGCACCCAGGTCGAGCTGATCGATTCGGTACGCATCACCCGCTTCGACGAAAAAAACCGCAGGACCCTGATCACCACCACCCGTATGACTGTGTTCCCGCAGCAGCAATATGCGCAGACCGATCAACCCGTTAGTATCGACGGCGCTGGCGGTGTATCGACAGGCATCGGAATGAAAGCGTACTTGAAAGAAAGCAGGATACACCTGCTATCTAACGTAAGAGGACAGTATGAGGCTCGTTAAAACCCTCCCTATTTTGCTCAGTCTGGGCGCAGCACTGGGAAGCGTGAGCGCCTGGGCTCTGCCGAACGATCAAGAGCAGCCTATCCGCATACAAGCCGACGACGCCCAGCTGGACGACAAGAACGGCGTTGCTACCTATACGGGCGACGTGATCATCACCCAGGGTTCGATGAAGGTTACCGGCAATAAAGTGACCATGACCCGCACCCCGGCGGGTGACATCGACGTGGTGACCTCGGTGGGCAATCTGGCCTACTTCGAGCAACTGCAAACTGCAGGCGACCCCAAACCTGTCCAGGGTTGGGGGGTGACCATCCAGTACCTCGCCGCGCAAAATCGCGTAGTACTGATCGACAAGGCAAAGGTTATCGACAAGGACAACAACATCACCCAAGGCGAGAAAATCGTCTATGACACCGAGAAAAAGCTTGCCAGCGCCGGTCGCGCTACCGGCAGCAAGGTGACCGAGTCGCGTCCGCGTATCGACATGGTGATCCAGCCGAAGAAAAAAACCGACGAGCAAAAGGCCCCGTAATGGCAACTCTGAAAGCTCAGCATCTGGCCAAGAGCTACAAGAGCCGCCAGGTCGTGCGTGACGTCAGCCTGTCGATCGACAGCGGTCAAATCGTCGGCCTGCTGGGTCCTAACGGCGCCGGCAAGACCACCTGCTTCTACATGATTGTCGGCCTGGTGCAGGCCGATCAGGGCCGTGTGCTGATCGACGATCTGGACGTCAGCCACCAGCCAATGCACGGTCGCGCAAAGGCCGGTATCGGCTATTTGCCGCAAGAAGCGTCGATCTTCCGCAAACTATCGGTCGCCGACAACATCATGGCGATCCTCGAGACCCGCAAGGAACTCGACAAGGCCGGGCGTCGCAAAGAGCTGGAAAGCCTGCTGCAGGAATTCCACATCAGCCACATCCGCGACAACCTCGGCATGAGCCTGTCGGGTGGTGAACGCCGCCGCGTCGAAATCGCCCGGGCATTGGCTACCAACCCGAAATTCATCCTGCTCGACGAACCCTTCGCCGGCGTGGACCCGATTTCGGTCGGCGACATCAAACAGATCATCTACCATCTCAAGGCCAAGGGCATTGGCGTGCTGATCACTGACCACAACGTCCGTGAAACCCTGGATATCTGCGAAACCGCCTACATCGTCAACGATGGCCAGCTGATCGCCGAAGGCGATGCCGCCACTATCCTGGCCAACGACCTGGTTAAAGAAGTCTATCTGGGCCATGAGTTCCGCCTGTAAGCGTTGAGGTGTCTGGCTAGTCGACTGAGCGCTTATCACAGTAAAAATCAACAGGTTTTTATTGTTACAGCGCTCTAGGCAAACACTTCAGTTTCAGGCATATAATTTGCTTATGTTTGGCGCTCCGGCGCCCTGTAGTGGATGGCGCATGTGCGCCGGCGAATAAGGTGTTAAGCCCCTGCCATGAAACCATCGCTAGTCTTGAGAATGGGCCAGCAGCTGACGATGACACCGCAGCTGCAACAGGCCATCCGCCTGCTCCAATTGTCGACCCTGGACCTGCAACAGGAAATCCAGGAGGCCCTGGAGTCCAATCCGATGCTCGAACGCCAGGAAGAGGGCGACGACTTCGACAACGCCGACCCCTTGGCCGACAAAGCCGAGCTGCAACCCAACGCCGACATTCAGGAACCCTCCTACCAGGAAACCGCCCCCACGGTGGACAACCTCGAGGAAGGTGACTGGAACGAGCGCATTCCCAATGAACTGCCGGTCGATACTGCATGGGAAGACGTTTACCAGACCAGCGCCAGCAGCCTGCCGAGCAACGATGACGACGAATGGGATTTCACTACTCGCACATCGGCCGGCGAGAGCCTGCAAAGCCACCTGTTGTGGCAACTGAACCTGGCACCGATGTCCGACACCGATCGCCTGATCGCCGTGACTCTGATCGACTGCATCAACAATCAGGGCTATCTGGATGAAACTCTCGAGGAAATCCTCGAAGCCTTCGATCCGGAACTGGACATCGAACTCGACGAAATCGAAGCCGTCCTGCACCGCATCCAGCAATTCGAGCCGGCCGGTATCGGCGCTCGTAACCTGGGCGAATGCCTGCTGCTGCAATTGCGCCAATTGCCAGCCAATACGCCTTGGCTCGCCGAAGCCAAGCGCCTGGTCAGCGACTACATCGATTTGCTCGGCAGCCGCGACTACTCCCAGCTGATGCGCCGGATGAAGATCAAGGAAGATGAACTGCGCCAGGTCATCGAACTGGTCCAGAGCCTCAACCCGCGCCCCGGCTCGCAGATCGAATCCAGCGAAGCCGAATACGTCGTTCCCGACGTTATCGTGCGCAAGGACAACGAACGCTGGCTGGTGGAACTGAATCAGGAATCAGTGCCACGACTGCGGGTCAACGCCCAATACGCCGGATTTGTACGACGCGCCGACACCAGCGCCGACAACACCTTCATGCGCAATCAGTTGCAAGAAGCCCGCTGGTTCATCAAGAGCCTGCAAAGCCGTAACGAAACACTGATGAAAGTTGCCACCCAGATCGTCGAGCATCAGCGCGGCTTCCTGGAATACGGCGACGAAGCCATGAAACCACTGGTCCTGCATGACATTGCCGAAGCAGTGGGCATGCACGAATCGACGATTTCACGGGTGACCACGCAAAAATTCATGCATACCCCACGGGGTATTTATGAGCTGAAATACTTTTTTTCCAGCCACGTCAGCACCTCCGAAGGCGGTGAATGCTCGTCCACAGCGATCCGCGCGATCATCAAAAAGCTGGTTGCCGCGGAAAATCAGAAAAAGCCGTTGAGTGACAGCAAGATCGCTGGTTTACTGGAGGCACAAGGCATTCAGGTGGCTCGCCGCACCGTCGCCAAGTACCGCGAGTCCCTCGGGATCGCGCCTTCGAGCGAACGCAAGCGGTTGATGTAGAGCCACGCCACAGCGTTCCAGTGGTAGATCATTTGATCTACCGCTTTATGCACTGGCAACGAAGGAGAAGCTGTATGCAAGTCAACATCAGTGGACACCAACTGGAAGTGACCGAACCCCTGCGCGCCTACATCGGCGAAAAACTCGAACGATTAGAGCGGCATTTCGACAAGATCACCAACGTGCAGGTCACGATGACGGTCGAGAAGCTGAAGCAGAAAATCGAAGCCACCCTGCATATTCCCGGCAATGAAGTGGTCGCCAACGCGGAACATACCGATATGTACGCGGCGATCGACTCACTGACCGACAAGCTAGATAAACAACTCAAAAAGCATAAGGAAAAGACCCAGAGCCTCCTCCAGGGTGCGACCGGTCGTTAACACTCCCAACCCATGATCCGACTTGAAAACATCCTGACCCCCGGCCGCTCCCTCGTGAACGTGCCGGGCGGCAGTAAAAAGAAAGCCCTCGAGCAAATTGCCAACCTGATCGCCCGGGAAGTGCCGGATCTGGAGATGCAAGATGTCTTCGAGGCTTTGATTGCCCGTGAAAAACTCGGCTCGACCGGTTTTGGCAACGGCATCGCCATCCCTCACTGTCGCCTGAAGGGCTGCGAGTCACCCATCAGCGCCTTGATGCACCTGGACGCCCCCATTGATTTCGACGCCATCGACGGCGCTCCGGTTGACCTGCTGTTCGTACTGCTGGTCCCGCAAGCGGCTACCGATGCGCACCTGGAACTGCTCCGCCAGATCGCCAGCATGCTCGATCGCAAGGAAGTTCGTGAACGTCTTCGCAGCGCCCCGAGCAACGAAGCCTTGTATCAGGTTGTCCTGGACGAGCAAAACGGTCAGTAATCATGCGCTTGATCATCGTCAGCGGCCGCTCCGGCTCAGGTAAAAGCACCGTCCTCGATGTTCTCGAGGACAACGGCTACTACTGCATCGACAACCTGCCCGCCGGCCTGCTGCCGGAGTTGGCAGAACGCGCACTGATTCATACCGAACTGGCACAACCGCTGGTCGCCGTATCCATAGATGCGCGTAACTTGCCGAGCCACCTTTCGCGGTTTCCCGAACTGCTGGATGAAGTCCGGAGCCGGCATATCAAGTGCGATGTGCTGTACCTGGACGCCGACGTCGAAACCCTGCTCAAGCGTTTTTCCGAAACCCGCCGTCGTCACCCGCTAAGCAACGCCAACCGTTCGTTGGCTGAAGCCATCGAGGACGAAACCAATCTGTTGGGGCCGATCGCCGATCTGGCAGATCTCAAAATCAATACCACCAACCTGAACCTTTATCAGCTACGCGATACCATCAAGCTGCGCCTGTTGAATCAGCCGGAAGCCGGTACTGCGTTCCTGGTCGAGTCCTTCGGATTCAAACGTGGCATGCCGGTCGATGCAGACCTGGTGTTCGACGTGCGCTGCCTGCCCAACCCTTATTGGAAGCCGGAATTGCGCGCTCAGTCCGGGCTTGATCAACCGGTGGCCGAGTACCTGGCGGCCCAACCGGACGTCGAAGAGATGTTCCAGGACATATCATCGTATTTACTCAAGTGGCTGCCGCGCTTTGCCGCGAGCAACCGCGCCTATGTCACCATCGCCATTGGCTGCACCGGAGGACATCATCGCTCCGTCTACCTGACCGAACGTCTGGGCCAGGTTCTGCAACAATCCCTGAAGAACGTCCAGGTCCGCCACCGCGACCTCAGCTAAAGGATTCACACCGCGATGCCTGCTCTGGAAATCGAAATCATCAACAAATTGGGCCTGCATGCCCGCGCTTCTGCAAAATTCGTTGGCGTCGCCGGTGAATTCAAGGATTGCACGATCAGAGTAGGACGCACGCCGGAATCCACGGTCGACGGCAAAAGCATCATGGCCATGATGATGCTCGCTGCGGGCAAGGGCACCAAAATCCACCTGAGCACTGAAGGTGAACAAGCTGACGAAGCGATGCAGGCATTGGTGGATTTGATCAACAGATACTTCGACGAAGGCGAATAAACGTTCGCCTAGGCGAGCGCCGTATCCATCACCATCATCAGACAAAACCCAATCAGCAAGCCAAGACTTGCGAGCTTGTCGTGACCATTGCGTCGTGACTCGGGAATCACTTCATGGGTGACCACTAGCAGCATTGCCCCCGCCGCCAGTGCCAATCCAAGCGGCAACAACAGTTCGGCAAGGCTCACCAGCCACGCGCACAATAGCGCGAACACCGGCTCGACCAACCCTGACGCCGCACCGATCAGGAATGCCTTGACCCTCGACATCCCCGCCCCGGCCAACACCAACGCAATCACCAGCCCTTCCGGGACATCCTGCAACGCGATGCCCATGGCCAGGCTATCAGCATCCGGCATTCCACCTCCCGCCGAGACCCCGACCGCCATGCCTTCAGGAATGTTGTGGGCAATGATCGCAAACACAAATAACCAGATTCGCGGCGGGATGACCGGTCGCTCCAGCGTGCCTACGAGCATTTCCGGCGACGCACCCGACACCTTGCGATCAACCAGGAACAATCCAAACGCACCCAGCATGATGCCGAAACTGATCAGTCCGCTGGCCGTCCAAGGCGTCAGCCCCAGGCTTTCAGCGGCAGAGATCCCCGGAACGATCAACGAAAACGCTGTCGCCGCGAGCATCACCCCGGCCCCGAAGCCGAGCAGCGTATCGCTGACTGTCTGGGGCATCCGTCGAATTACCAGCACAGGCACCGCGCCCAACGCAGTGCCCAAAGCGCAGATCGCCCCGCCTTGCAGCGCGCGCAGTAGTTTCGGCTCGAGGTCCAGCCACGCCAAGCCTTGGGCAACCAATAACGTCATGCCTGCCAGCAGTAACAGCGATCCGAATGCGTAACGAAACATTCGTCCACTTCCGATCGCCAGTGTTTCAGTGCCCATAGCCAGCCTTGGATTGTTTTTGCAGAAGTCTTAAACCAGTGCAGCCTGATAGCGCGTAGCGACTTCAGGCCAATTGATCACGTTGTAGAACGCGTTGATGTATTCCGGGCGACGGTTCTGGTATTGCAGGTAATAAGCGTGCTCCCAGACATCCAGGCCGAGGATTGGCGTATTGCAGTTCATCAATGGACTGTCCTGATTGCCGCTGCTTTCAACGACCAGCGTCTTTTGCGGCGTCACGCTGAGCCACGCCCAGCCGCTGCCGAAACGAGTCAGCGCGGCTTTGGTGAAGGCTTCCTTGAAACTGCTCAGGCCGCCCAGTTGCTCATCGATCGCCTCAGCCAAGGAGCCTTCAGGATTGCCGCCGCCGTTGGGCGCCATCACTTCCCAGAACAGCGAATGGTTGGCATGCCCGCCGCCCTGATTAATCACCGCCGCGCGCAGCTTCTCCGGCAGTTGCTGGACAGCCGACACCAGTTTCTCCACCGGCCACTCGGCAAACTCGGTGCCTTCCACCGCAGCGTTGAGGTTGTTGATGTAGGTCTGGTGGTGTTTGGTGTAGTGGATTTCCATGGTCTGCGCATCGATGTGCGGTTCCAGGGCGTCGTAGGCGTAGGGCAAGGCAGGCAAGGTAAAAGCCATTTCAATGAACTCCATGATGTAGGGGCGCAGGCGAGGCAGCATCGATGTGCAGCAGACGATAGGTGCGCGGGTATTCGCCGTGTTCGCTGATGAAATTCAGCAGTTCGACGTAAGTCTTGCTGCTTTGGCGTAGTGCGGCATCGCGCAGGGCGGGCACCAGACGCGGATCCTGCATGGTCTGCAACAGCCGTTGATGGATCGCGCACAAATACTCGGCGCTCTCCTCCGGCTGGTTCAGACGCAAATGCAGATCCGCCAGGTTGTGGTGGGAAATCACGCAGGCCGTCACCGCTTCGTCGGCATCCGCCCAGCGCTCGAACAACACCTGGGCCAGGGCCAACGCCTGCAAGTAAGCCTCGCGGGCATCGACGTATTCGCCCAGCATGAAACAACGATTTGCCCGTTCGATCGTGCGTTTCCAGTGCTCCATGGTGAGCCTCCAAAGCGGTTGAGGTGGTTACACGCCGCCTGCGGTGAGTTTTTCCGGGTCCAGCAAAACTTCAAGCTGGCTGCGTGTCAGGTCGGTGTGTTCCAGTGCGACATCGAGCACCGGCCGGCCTTGTTGATAGGCTTTCTTGGCGATCTCGGCGGCTTTTTGGTAACCAATGATCGGGTTGAGTGCCGTGACCAGAATCGGGTTGCGCGACAGCGCTTCCTTGAGCCTTGCTTCATTGACCTTGAAGCTGCCGATTGCCTTTTCACCCAGCAGATGACTGGAGTTGGCCAGCAATTCAATGCTGCTCAGCAGGTTCTGGGCGATGATTGGCAGCATCACGTTCAGTTCGAAATTGCCAGACTGACCGGCAATGGTGATGACGGTATCGTTGCCAATCACCTGAGCGGCGACCATCGCGGTGGCCTCCGGGATCACCGGGTTGACCTTGCCCGGCATGATCGAAGAGCCCGGCTGCAAGGCTTCGAGCTCGATTTCACCAAGACCGGCCAGCGGACCGGAATTCATCCAGCGCAGGTCGTTGGCAATCTTCATCAAGGACACCGCCGTGGCTTTGAGCTGCCCGGAGACTGCGACGGCTGTGTCCTGGGAGCCGATCAGCGCAAACAGGTCTGTGCCAGGGGTGAATTGAACGTGGGTCAGCTCGCTCAGCTGTTGGCTGAAGCGCGCGGCGAACTCGGGATGAGCGTTGATTCCGGTGCCCACCGCCGTGCCGCCCTGTGCCAGCGATTGCAGACTCGGCAGCAAATCGTGCAGATGGCCGATGTTGGCCTTGAGCTGTTGCGCCCAGCCGTTAAGCACTTGGCTCATGCGTACCGGCATCGCGTCCATCAAGTGAGTGCGTCCGGTTTTGACGTGGTGATGAACCTGCTCGGCCTTGAGTTCGATCACCTGCACCAGACGCACCAGCGCCGGCAGCAGTTGCTCATGCAAAGCCAGCGCCGCACTGACATGGATAGTCGTCGGGATGATGTCGTTGCTGCTCTGGCCGCAATTGACGTGATCGTTGGGGTTCACCGGCTCGCCGAGCACACGGCTGGCCAGTGTGGCGATCACTTCGTTGGCGTTCATGTTCGAACTGGTGCCCGAACCGGTCTGGAAGATATCCACCGGGAAGTGCTGCATGAAGTCGCCGTTGAGCAGGCCCAATGCCGCCTTGACGATGGCATTGCCCTGGGCTTCGCTGACTTGTTGGAGCTCGACGTTGGCCCGGGCGGCGGCGGCCTTGGCCAGAATCAACGCGCGGACAAACTGCACGGGCATCGGCTTGCCGCTGATCGGGAAGTTATCCACCGCGCGTTGGGTCTGTGCGCCATAGAGCGCGTCCACCGGCACCTGAAGCTCTCCCATGCTGTCGCGTTCGATACGAGTTTTACTCATCGTGGAATCCTTGCATCAGTTCTATGAGGGGAATCGATGGCTGCAACTCGCAGGTCGCCAGCTGCCAGGTGTAGCGTTGCCAACGCTTGAGGCGGCATTGGCACAGAGACAGGCGTTCGAGTTCGCGCAGCGGACGCCATGCCTGATCCAGGCAATAGGTCCGCCAGTGCCACGGCAGCGCGACATCGGCGGCGCTATCGAGCAGCAGACGCAAAGACGTTTCGGCGATGGTCCAGGGTGAGGTCGCCGTGCAACAGGCCAGATACCAGCCTTCAGCCAGGTAATGTTCGATCAGGCGCGGCTCGTCGGGATCCATCGCGCAACGGATCTGGCGGCTCATCCAGCGCCAGCTTTCGAGGTACGGCTGCTCGTGCAAGGCAGAACTCATGATCCGGGCCTATTCGGTAATGAGATTTATTATTAGATGATAATGAGAACCAAAACAACCCCGCAGCTTGCGCTGAACTAATTGTGGGAGCGAGCCTGCTCGCGATTGCGGAGTGTCAGTCGACATCGTTGGTGGATGTTCCACCGCTATCGCGAGCTGGCTCACTCCTACAGGGGGGCCGGTGCAAGGCGCATAAAAAAGGCGCGCCATCCGATGGGATGGCGCGCCTTTTTTGAAGCGGTAAGGTTTAGCTACCCGCCACCGTCATCCGCTCGATCAGTACCGAACCGGTGCGGATGTTGCTGCGCAACTCCAGGTCATTACCGACCGCAACGATCTGTTTGAACATGTCACGCATGTTGCCGGCGATGGTCACTTCCTGCACCGCGAACTGGATCTCACCGTTTTCGACCCAGAAACCCGCCGCGCCTCGGGAGTAATCGCCGGTGACCATGTTCAGGCCCTGGCCCATCAACTCCGTGACCAACAAGCCACGACCCATGCGACGCAGCAACGCGGCCTGGTCTTCATCGCCATGGGTGACGAACAGGTTGTGCACGCCGCCGGCGTTGGCGGTGCTCGGCATGCCGAGCTTGCGGCCGGAGTAGGTGCCGAGGATGTAGGAGACCAACTCACCTTTTTCGACGAACGGTTTTGCGTAGGTCGCCAGGCCATCGCCATCAAACGCGGAACTGCCCATGGCGCGCATCAAGTGCGGACGCTCGTCGATGGTCAACCATTCCGGGAACAACTTCTGACCCAGCGTACCTTCGAGGAACGACGATTTGCGGTACAGACTGCCGCCGGAAATCGCCGACAGGAAGCTGCCGAACAAACCACCGGCCAACTCGGCGGAAAACAGCACCGGCACTTCGCAGGTCGGCACCGGACGCGCGCCCAGACGGCTCGCCGCCCGTTGCGCGGCGCGCTGGCCGATGCTCACCGGGTCGGCCAGCAAGTTGCCCTGGCGATTCACGTCGTACCAGTAATCGCGCTGCATCTGACCATCGGCCTCGGCGATCATCACGCAGCTCAGGCTGTGGCGCGTCGACGCGTAGCCACCGATAAATCCGTGACTGTTGCCGTACACGCGGCAACCCTGATGGGTGCTGAGCGTGGTGCCGTCGGCATTCTTGATCCGGCTGTCAGTGGCAAACGCCGCGGCTTCGCAGGCCAACGCTTGTTCGATGGCTTGCTCCGGCGTGATATCCCATTGGTGGAACAGGTCAAAATCCTGCAGATCGCGAGCCATCAGCGCGGCATCAGCCAGGCCCGAGGCTTCGTCTTCGGAAGTGTGTTTGGCGATGGCCAGCGCCGCAGCGACGGTCTCGCGAATCGCCTCAGGACCGCTCGCCGAGGTACTGGCCGAGCCTTTGCGCTGGCCGACGTACAAGGTGATGCCAAAGCCCTGATCGCGGTTGAATTCGACAGTTTCGACCTCACGCTGACGCACCGACGTCGACAGGCCCTGCTCCAGGGACACGGCAACTTCGCAGGCGCTGGCGCCCTGACGCTTGGCTTCAGCGATGATCTGCTCGACTTGTTCTTGCAGTGCCGGCAACGCTTGTGGGCCGACGCTTTCAACTGCACTCATGCTGTTCTCCACTCAAATTCTGCTTTCGGTATGGCCTTCGAGCGACCGGGCCGGACAAGCGGCCCCCGACTGGTTATCATGGCGGCGTTTCTTTGCGGACGGCCACCATGGTTGATTCTTACGACGACTCCCTCGATACGGGAGAAAAAAGCAAATCCCAGGTTAAACGCGAGCTTCATGCTCTGGTTGACCTTGGCGAGCGCCTTACAACACTCAAGCCTGACTTGCTGGCAAAACTGCCGTTGACCGACGCTATGCGCCGGGCCCTGGCCGATGCGCCCAAGCACACCGCGAATATCGCGCGTAAACGGCACCTTATGTTCATCGGCAAACTGATGCGCGATCAGGACACTGACGCCATTCTGACTTTGCTCGATCAACTCGATGCCTCCACCCGGCAGTACAACGAACGTTTCCATGGACTGGAACGCTGGCGCGATCGCTTGATCGCGGGCGACGATGCAGTCCTGGAGAAGTTCGTGCTCGACTACCCGGAGGCTGATCGTCAGCAATTGCGCTCCCTGATCCGTCAGGCCCAGCACGAATTGGCGACCAACAAGCCACCGGCATCGAGCCGTAAAATCTTCAAGTACATCCGTGAGCTGGACGAGACTCAACGCGGTCTGCGTTAAGTCCCGAATCGGGTGAACCGCACGCGGTTCACCCGAAGCTCCATCCCTGCTTACGATCCTGTACCACCCACAGTAATCGCATCGATTTTCAGCGTTGGCTGGCCGACACCCACCGGCACTGACTGCCCATCCTTGCCACACGTCCCCACGCCGCTGTCCAGCGCCAGATCGTTACCGACCATCGACACCTTGCTCATGGCTTCCGGACCGTTGCCGATCAATGTCGCGCCTTTGACCGGCGCGGTAATCTTGCCGTCTTCGATCAAATACGCTTCGCTGGTGGAGAACACAAACTTGCCGCTGGTGATGTCCACCTGTCCACCACCGAGGTTGGCGCAGTAGATGCCGCGCTTTACCGAGGCAATGATTTCTGCCGGATCGCTTTCGCCCGCCAGCATGTAAGTGTTGGTCATACGCGGCATTGGCAAGTGCGCGTAAGACTCGCGACGACCGTTACCGGTACGGGCCACGCCCATCAGGCGCGCGTTGAGCTTGTCCTGCATGTAGCCTTTGAGGACGCCGTTTTCGATCAACGTGGTGCACTCGGTCGGGGTGCCTTCGTCGTCGACGCTCAGGGAGCCGCGACGGCCTGCCAACGTACCGTCATCGACGATGGTGCACAGTTTGGATGCAACCATTTCGCCCATGCGCCCGCTGTAGGCAGAGCTGCCCTTGCGGTTGAAGTCGCCTTCCAGACCGTGGCCAACCGCTTCGTGCAGCAGCACGCCGGACCAGCCGGAACCCAATACCACCGGCAACGTACCGGCCGGCGCAGGAATGGCCTCAAGGTTTACCAGCGCCTGACGCAACGCTTCACGGGCGTAACCCATGGCGCGGTCGTCACTGAGAAAATAACGGTAATCGGTACGCCCGCCGCCACCATGTCCACCGCGCTCGCGGCGACCGTTTTGCTCGACGATCACGCTCACATTGAAGCGCACCAGCGGCCGCACATCGGCGGCCAGGCTGCCATCAGTGGACGCGATGAGAATACGTTCCCAGACACCGGCCATGCTCACCGTGACTTGCTGGATACGCGGATCGAGGGCGCGGGTGGCCGCATCGATGCGCTTGAGGAGTTCGACTTTTTCGGCGCGGGTTATCACTTCCAGCGGGTTATCGGGCCCGTACAACTGGGCGACGTCCTGCGTGGTGAACGCCTGCACCGCACCATTCTGCCCGGCGCGGGAAATCGAACGCGCGGCACGGGCCGCCGCACCGAGGGCTTCCAGAGTGATGGCATTGCTGTAGGCAAAACCGGTTTTTTCACCCGATTGTGCGCGCACGCCGACACCTTGGTCGAGGTTGAAGCTGCCTTCCTTGACGATCCCGTCTTCCAGCGCCCAGGACTCGGAAATCTGCCCCTGGAAATACAGGTCGGCGGCATCGATGCCTGGGCCGGCCAGATCGCCAAGCACGCCTTGCAGGCTCTCGATCGTTACGCCACCGGGCGCCAGGAGGTGTTCACTGACTGAGGACAACAACTCGCTCATATGCTTTACGCCTTAAATTCATCGTTCTGAGGCAGGTCGCTGAGCGCCCTGCGAGAAAAAGCGCCGGTGACTGGACACCGGCATCCGCGCCCTGATGGACGCCTGTTCGCTGCTATCGCGTTCGGCCAGCAGCACGGCCTCGCCTTGATCCTGTTGCGCCAGCACCCGACCCCAGGGGTCGATGATTGCGGCATGCCCCCAGGTTTCTCGCGGCCCCGGATGAGTCCCACCCTGAGCGGCCGCCAACACATAACATTGCGTCTCGATGGCGCGGGCGCGAATCAGCACATCCCAATGCGCCGCTCCGGTCACCGCGGTAAACGCCGACGGAGCGGTAATCAGCTCCGCTCCGGCAGCGCGTAATTCGCTGTACAGTTCCGGGAAGCGCAGGTCATAACACACCGTCAGCCCGACTCGACCGACCGGTGTATCTGCAACCACCGCCCCACTGCCATAAGCATAGTCATCGGACTCACGATAACGCCCACGATTGTCCGCCACGTCCACGTCGAACAAATGCAGTTTGTCGTAGCGCGCCACCGTCTCGCCGTGATCATTCACCAACAACGAGCAGGCATGCACTTTCGCCGTCGGGTGGCCCACAGGGGGCAACGGCAACGTGCCCGCCACTATCCATAACTTGAGGTCGAGGGCGGTCTGTTTCAACCACGGCAGGATCGGGCCGTCGCCCAACGCTTCGGCACGGCCGATGTCGGCGATGTCGCGACGGCCCATCGCGGCGAAGTTTTCCGGCAATACGGCGAGTTGCGCACCGCCGGCCGCCGCCTGTTCGAGCAGCCGGCGTGCCTGAGTCAGGTTGGCCAGCACGTCGCTCTGGCTGACCATTTGAATCACCGCTACCGACATGGTCTTTCCTTACTTGAGAAGTGTCAGCTACCTGTAGCCACTGCCGAAGGCTGCTACAAGACCTTCGTCATGCTACTCCATCAGCGTAAGACGTGGCTTTTCAAAAAGGCTTGTCGAAGGTGATTTTCGGATCTTTCCACGGGCCTTTGACGGTGTATTGGACACTGGCAAAACGGGCCATGCGGTCACCGATCAGTTTGTCGATCAGGAACAACGCGCCGCCGACAGCCGGCGCGCCAACGATCAACGCCGCAATCGGCAAGTTATTGGTCACCGGCAACGTCACTAGCAACTTGGCGTCGATCCGGTCACCCACCAGGTTCAAGGTTCCATCAAGTTCAAGGTTGGTGGACGGACCGGCCATCCGGATCGGTTCACGGGTGACGTAGACGCCATTGGTCCCGACCAGCACACCTTTGACCTGGTCATAACTCAGGCCTTTGCCGAACAAGTCGGAAAAGTCCAGGCGCAAGCGTCGACCGATGGAGTTGAAATTAAGCAGGCCGAAGACTTTCAGGGCCTGGGCACTGGCGTCGACCTCAACAATCTGGCCCTTGGTGATCGTTGCATCAAGGGTGCCGGAGAAACGCTTGCTGGCCAGCCAGGCCGGCGAACCTGGCCAGCGACCGTCAACGTCCATATGAAATTTTTCACTGGTTACACTCGGTGCAAAACCCCAGCCTTTGAGCACATCGGCGAGGTTCTTGCCGCTGATCCGCCCCTTGTACCAACTGCTGGAGCTACCGGGTACACCTTCCCAGCCACCACTGCCTTGCAACAGAATCCCTTTGAGGCCCATGTCCAGCGCGTTGAGCGCAATCCCCTTCGCGGTCGGACGGATTTTCATTGACCAGCCGCCCACCAGATCCTGCCCCAGGAACAGCTGGTTGATGGTGATGTCCAGCGCCGGAATCTTTGTCGGGTCCACCGTGACCAATGGATCGGGTGCGTTCTCGTCGGTCACTACCTTAGGATCCGCTGCGGGCAGGCGCACGTATTGCAGATTGACCGTGATCGGTGCGCCTTTCGCATCTGGAACACCGACGGTGCCTTTGACCTGCTGACTGTCGAGTTGCAGAGCCCAACTGGCGGGCTTTCGGTTCAACTGCACAGAAGCCTGATCGAGGGTAGCGCCCAGAGCACTGAGCTTGCCAACCTTCAAGTCCGCACTGCTGAGCAACTGTTTGGCACTGTCGCCCGAAACCTGGGCGGCGTACTTGTCTGCCAAATCCTTCCACGGGCCAACATTCAGCTCCGACAGCACGCCTCGCACCCGCAGGCCTTTGGCACCGGGCAATACGGCATCGCCACCACCGAGGAGCAGCTCACCACGCCCCTCGGAAAAATTGCCGTTCGGTGCTGCAAACGTAAAGTTTGCCAACTGACCATAGTTGACCCAGTAGCGCCGATCCGGCCCTTGCAAGGTCATGCGAAACAACGTATCGCGGCCAGCATCGGCCGTCATGCCGAAAGGAGCCGGTAAATCGACTGTCACACCTTTGAGGTTGGAATTGACGATCAACTGACTGTTAGCGCCGTCCAGGTTCAGTTGCAGCTGATACGGGATCACCCCGGAAACCGGCACGGGCTGAGTCACGTGCAACCAGTCAGTGAGTTTTTTGACTTCGACCCGACCGGAAGCCGTGACGCGTGTCTTGAGTTGACTCGCATTGCCATCGGCGAAAATCTGCGCGGTGACAGGCTTATCAAAGGCGTGTGCGCTAATGTGCTGCCCGCTCAACCCCTTGGTGCTATCAAAGCGGAAATCGCCCTTGAGTTGAGTCAGCTCCAGCACGGGCTCAGCCAGTTTCAGACGTGCCTTGGCGGTCTTGAAGTCGACGATAATCTTCGGCTGCTCGCCTTTGGCCAGCGGGATATCCAGTTTCAACTTGCCCTGTAGATCGCCCTCACCTTCCCAACCGGCGAAGGTTGCAGCAGTGCCTATCGGCGCTTCCTGAAGAATTTTCAGGCCATCGCGCAAGCCGCCGGCGAATCCACCGTCGAGGAACAGATGGACGATTTTTCCATCAGGGACATGGGGAATATCGACGTAAATATCGCGAACCTGCGTATCGAGCAACTGGCCCTTGCTGGCCAGAACCCGCACGCCACTGTCTTCAACAAACACATCACCTGTGACCTTGCTGACATGCGGCCAGCCCGGCTGGAAAGCCAACTCGGCATCGTGCACCTTGAAGAACAGGCTGATGCTGCGGTCCGTATCGCCGGCGCCAGGTTTCAGCGACCCCTGATACTGGAAGAAACCTTCGTCCACCGCGCCCTTGATAATTGCCGTACGCAGCCATTCGTCCAGCGCCGGGCCGAGCATTGTCGGCAGGTACTTGGCGGTGTAACGACCGTCCCCATCGACCATGCCGACCCGCAGATCCATGTAATCATCCTGAGTGGGATCGAAACGCAGGCGAATCAGGAAGTCGCCGGCAATCTTGCCCTCTTCACCGAGCACCTTGAGGTACGGCGAGATCAGGGTGAAGCCTTCTTTGTCGAGCTTCCAGGTCAGCGTCGCGTTGGCCTGAAGGTATTGCCATGGCTTGGCGAAAATGGGGGTCAGGTGCAGGACAAAGTCCTTGCTGTCCATGCGCAGCTCGCCCTTGCCGAGGTCACCGCTGATGCTGCCGCTGACATTTCGCGCCCCCGGAGCGCCGTAATAGGCATCAAAACCAACCCGGTCGAGGTTCGCGGCGAAGCTGAACTTGCTGTCGTCAGTGGCATTGGGTCGAACGTCGATCAGCACATTGCGCAACTCGCCGGTCACCTTGAGCTTTTCGACCGCCGTGGCAACGCCTTCGGGCAGTGGACCCAAGGCGTTCAGCAGCGGCGTAAGCGGGGTGAGGTCGAGGCGGTCGGCTTGCAGGTGCCAGAGTTCTTCGACCTTGTCGGTCGCTGAAGTTTGTTTGAGTTGCAGATGCGATTCCCAGCGCGTCTCGCCGAAGCTCATGGCCAGGGAGTCCAGCGTCACCAAGACGCCTTCGGCACTGCGCTGGAAATAGCCATTGAGCGCCAGATTGTTGATCTGGATCGGCTTGCGTTCGGCGTAAGCCCCTTTGAGCAGTGGCGCGTTCAGGCGGATCGCAGCGCTTTGCAGTGTGCCCTGGCCCCAATTGATCCAGAGCTCGCCACCGGCCTTGATCTCGGAAAAATCCCATTGTCGGGTGAGGCGCTCGGACAGCCACTTCGACCAATCACTTTGTGGCAGGCTCAGGTAAGCCTCGGCTTCACCATCGCGCCATTCACTGGCGCGGATACGGGTGCGCAGGCTCATGGCCACCGGTTGACCGTCAGGCAAGGTCAAACGGGCATCAAGGCGCTGGCGGGCAGCACCGACTTTCAGATTAAGGCCGACGTAGGTCAGGGTCAGCGGCGGATGATCCAGTGGTTGCAAGGTCACCTGACTGTCAATCACCGACAACTGCTGGACCATCTGGAGGCGGTTGAGCAGTTGTTCGGGATCAAGTGGCAGATCCTTCTGCACCGGTAAACCTTCCAACGCCCACTTCCCGTCCTCACCTTCCTTGAGGCTGATCTTCAGGCCGTTCAGCTCCAGGTGAGCGATGCGCACCTGGCGCGCCAATAAACTTTCCAGCAGGTCCGGCACCGCACGCACCTGGTCCAGACGCAGGGCATTGGCGCCCTCTCCGACTGTCACGTCATGAGCCAGCAAGATCGGCGCAAAACCACTCCAGTTACCTTCCAGCTTGCCGATTTTCAGCGGCATGCCCAAGGCTTCGCTGGCTTTGGTTTCGGCTTCTGTACGGTATTCGGCCACCAGAGGCGTCAGTTCACGGCCAAGGCTGACGTACAACGCCATCAACACCAATACCAACGCGCACAGGCCCAGACCCCAGCGGGTCAGTGCGACCAATATGCGTGTCAGACGATCCATGTCAGGTGGCTCCCATGGCGAAAATGCTGCAAAAAGTTGAGGCCAGCCGATCTAGTAAGGATGAAACACAGCGATTCAGAGCAACACCACGTCGTATTGTTCCTGGGAGTACATGGTTTCCACCTGGAATCGAATGGTGCGTCCGATAAATCCTTCCAGTTCGGCAACATTACCTGACTCTTCATCGAGCAATCGGTCGACAACTTTCTGGTTCGCCAATACACGATAGCCTTCCGCTTGATAGGCGCGCGCCTCGCGGAGGATTTCTCGAAAAATTTCGTAGCAGACCGTTTCCGGCGTCTTCAATTTGCCTCGCCCCTGACAGCTGCTGCACGGTTCGCACAGTACCTGTTCAAGACTTTCGCGGGTTCGCTTGCGGGTCATCTGCACCAGGCCCAACTCGGTAATGCCGATGATGTTGGTTTTGGCGTGGTCGCGCTCCAGTTGCTTCTCGAGCGTGCGCAAAACCTGACGCTGGTGCTCCTCGTCTTCCATGTCGATGAAGTCGATGATGATGATCCCGCCCAGATTGCGCAGGCGCAGCTGTCGGGCAATGGCGGTGGCAGCTTCAAGGTTGGTCTTGAAGATGGTTTCTTCGAGATTGCGATGGCCGACAAAAGCCCCGGTGTTGACGTCAATGGTGCTCATGGCTTCCGCCGGATCAACCACCAGATACCCGCCGGACTTCAGCGGGACTTTGCGCTCCAGGGCCTTCTGGATTTCGTCTTCGACGCCATATAAATCGAAAATAGGCCGCTCGCCCGGATAGTGTTCAAGACGATCGGCGATTTCCGGCATCAGTTCGGCGACGAACTGCGTGGTTTTCTGGAAGGTTTCCCGGGAGTCGATGCGGATCTTCTCGATCTTCGGGCTCACCAGGTCACGCAATGTCCGCAACGCCAGGCCGAGGTCTTCGTAAATCACACTCGGCGCGCCGATGGTTTTGATCTGCTCGTTGATCTGGTCCCAAAGCCGGCGCAGGTAGCGGATGTCCATGAGGATCTCATCGGCGCCAGCCCCTTCGGCAGCGGTGCGCAAAATGAAGCCGCCAGCCTCTATGATGCCTTCTTTGGCCACGCAATCGGTGACCACCTGCTTGAGGCGTTCGCGCTCGGCCTCGTCTTCGATCTTCAACGAAATACCGACGTGAGCGGTGCGCGGCATGTACACCAGATAACGCGATGGAATCGACAGCTGAGTCGTCAGGCGTGCGCCTTTGGAGCCGATCGGGTCCTTGGTGACCTGGACCACCAGGCTCTGGCCTTCATGCACCAGGGCACTGATGCTTTCGACTGCCGGGCCTTCGCGCAGGGAAATTTCCGAGGCGTGAATGAACGCCGCGCGGTCCAGACCGATGTCGACGAACGCCGCCTGCATGCCTGGCAAAACCCGTACGACCTTGCCTTTATAGATGTTGCCGACGATCCCGCGCTTTTGCGTTCGCTCGACGTGGACCTCTTGCAGAACACCGTTTTCGACCACCGCCACGCGCGATTCCATCGGCGTGATGTTGATCAGAATCTCTTCACTCATGGCAGGGTCTCGTTCAGGCGTATTCACGATAATGGCTGCATCTTGTCAGTACGACGCTCAGCGCGCGTTAAGTGTTTGCCAACAGGGTATGCCGAAATGGCCGAGAAGTTCTGCGGTTTCGCACAGCGGCAGCCCGACCACAGCCGAGTAACTGCCGTTGAGCCCGGCAACAAATACCGCCCCCAGCCCCTGAATTCCGTAGCCACCCGCCTTGTCGCGAGGCTCACGGCTGGCCCAATAGGCTGCCGCTTCTTCGCGACTGATGTTGCGAAACCGCACCAGACTGCGCACCACCCGAGACTCGCAGCGCTCTGCGTCGAGTACGGCGATGGCGGTCAAGACTTCATGCTCACGGCCGGCCAACAGCATAAGCATGGCGCACGCTTCGGCTTCGTCCACCGGCTTACCAAGAATTTTCCCGTCCAGCACTACCGCCGTATCGGCCCCCAGCACGCAAAAATCCGCATCGGACACGACGACGCCTCGCCCGGCCTCGGCCTTGCCGCGCGCCAGGCGCTCGACATAGGCCGACGGGGATTCATGAGTTAAAGGGGTTTCATCGATGTCCGCGCTGATGGCGCAGAACGGCACGCCAATCTGCGTGAGCAGTTCACGCCGACGCGGCGAGCCTGAGGCAAGGTACAGCTGTTTCATCAAGACATCTCCCTGTCTGGTGCGGGCAAATGCCTGACCGAATTAATTGATTTTGTAGCGCCGACGCAGACCACGCAAACCGTAGCTGACCCATGGCCACAGCAACGCACTGACCAGGGCAGGCAGCACCAGCGCCAGTGTTGGCTGACGATTGCCGGTCAAAGCGCTCAGCCACAGTTGAACAAGCTGTGCGAGGCCGAAGATCACCAGGATCACCAGGCTCTGCTGCCACATCGGGAACATGCGCAAGCGCTGTTGCAGCGACAGCACCAGGAAGGTGATCAACGTCAGGATCAGCGCATTCTGGCCAAGCAACGTGCCATAAAGCACGTCTTCAGCCAGTCCAAGGCACCAGGCGGTGAGCATGCCGACTTTTTGCGGCATGGCCAGCGCCCAGAACGCGAGCAGCAACGCCAGCCACAGCGGGCGGAGAATTTCCATGAATTGCGGCAACGGCGAGACGCTGAGCAACAGGCCTACAGCAAACGTCACCCAGACCATCCAGCCATTTCGGGAGGCTTTGACACCGACCATTATTCTTGTCTCCCAGTGGTCGCCGGCGCGGGGACAGGCGGTTTGGCTGCAGGCTTCACGACGGTGGGTGGCGTTGCCGGCGGTTTAGCGGCCGCAGGTACAGCCTCCGGCGGCTTGTTAGCGCCCGGTTTCGCAGCAGCAGGCTTGGCCGGAGTTGCGCTAGCCGGGGCAGCAGGCGCGACAGGTGCGGTCGGCGCGGCAGCAGGTGCAACCGTTGCAGCAGGTGTCACAGGAACCGGTTTGGGTACAGTCGCCGGAATGATCGGGCCGCCGCCGTGCTGGTCCAGTGCTTCCTGCGCCTGGGCCGCTTCGTTGGCGCGCTCCTCGGCCGTGCGGCCGTCACTGTACACCAGCAGCAAATAACGACTGCGGTTCAACGCGGCGGTCGGTACGGCGCGAACGATGGCAAACGGCTGCCCGGAGTCGTGAATCACTTCCTTGACCGTCGCCACCGGGTAACCCGCCGGGAACCGCTGGCCAAGGCCGGAGCTGACCAACAGATCACCTTCCTTGATGTCGGCGGTATCGGCTACATGACGCAACTCGAGGCGTTCCGGGTTGCCGGTGCCGCTGGCAATCGCCCGCAGACCGTTACGGTTCACCTGCACGGGAATGCTGTGGGTGGTGTCGGTCAGCAGCAATACGCGGGAGGTGTAGGGCATCAACTCGACTACCTGCCCCATCAGGCCGCGTGCATCGAGCACCGGCTGACCGAGGATCACACCGTCGCGCTCACCTTTGTTGATGATGATGCGATGAGTGAAGGGGTTCGGGTCCATGCCGATCAACTCGGCCACTTCGACTTTCTCGTTGACCAGTGCTGAAGAGTTGAGCAACTCGCGCAGCCGAACGTTCTGCTCGGTGAGGGCGGCAAGCTTCTGCATGCGGCCTTGCAACAGCAGGTTTTCGGTTTTGAGTTTTTCGTTTTCCGCGACGAGTTCGGTACGGCTGCCAAATTGGCTGGCCACACCCTGCCATAGCCGCTGCGGCAGGTCGGTGATCCAGTAAGACTGCATCAGCACCAACGACATTTGGCTACGCACTGGCTTGAGCAGTGTGAAGCGGGCATCGACCACCATCAGCGCGACCGATAGCACGACCAGCACCAACAAGCGCACGCCCAGTGAAGGCCCTTTGGTGAAAAGCGGTTTAATAAGCCGCTCCTCCCAGGCAAATGTTCTCTTTATTCATACGGCATCAAACCGGGCTGGATGCAGACTGACAGAAGATAAACGCCAACAGGCAGCACTGCAAAGTGCTGCCTGCGCGCCAACAGCATAGATGCAACCGGCGAAATCACTCGCTGGAAAGCAGGTCCATGGTGTGTTTATCCATCATTTCCAACGCACGGCCACCGCCGCGAGCAACGCAGGTCAGCGGGTCTTCGGCGACGATCACCGGCAGACCTGTTTCCTGGGCCAGCAACTTGTCGAGGTCACGCAGCAAGGCGCCACCACCGGTCAGTACCAGACCGCGCTCGGCGATGTCGGACGCCAGCTCAGGAGGCGATTGCTCCAATGCACTTTTCACAGCCTGAACGATGGTGGCCAGGGACTCTTGCAGAGCTTCCAGCACTTCATTGGAGTTGAGGGTGAAAGCACGTGGAACGCCTTCGGCCAGGTTACGGCCACGCACGTCGACTTCACGAACTTCGCCGCCTGGGTAGGCTGTACCGATTTCCTGTTTGATGCGTTCGGCGGTGGACTCGCCGATCAGGCTGCCGTAGTTGCGACGCACGTAGGTGATGATCGCTTCGTCGAAGCGGTCGCCGCCAACCCGTACGGATTCGGCGTAAACCACACCGTTCAGGGAGATCAGTGCGATTTCGGTAGTACCACCACCGATATCGACCACCATCGAACCGCGTGCTTCTTCAACCGGCAGGCCGGCACCGATCGCGGCAGCCATTGGCTCTTCAATCAGGAACACTTCACGAGCACCGGCACCAAGGGCCGACTCACGGATGGCACGACGCTCAACCTGAGTGGATTTGCACGGAACGCAGATCAGCACACGAGGGCTAGGCTGCAGAAAGCTGTTTTCGTGAACCTTGTTGATAAAATATTGCAGCATCTTTTCGCAGACGCTGAAATCGGCAATCACGCCGTCCTTCATCGGACGAATGGCAGCAATGTTGCCCGGCGTTCGGCCGAGCATGCGCTTCGCTTCGGTGCCGACAGCAACGACACTTTTCTGGTTACCGTGTGTCCGAATAGCCACAACCGATGGCTCATTCAGGACGATACCGCGCTCGCGCACGTAAATAAGGGTGTTGGCAGTGCCCAGGTCAATGGAAAGATCGCTGGAAAACATGCCACGCAGTTTCTTGAACATGGGAAAGGGACCCTAGGCAACGCGTGGGTAAAAAAGTGCGGCAAACTCTAACAACGACAGGGATTTTGGGCAAGGCGCCAATATGTTAAATTGGCCGCTTTTCTGTGCACCAACCCCCACAATCGCGGCCTTATGACCGTAGAAATGCGGTAGTGTTCAGACAATCTAACACACGGACGCCGTCCGTTCTGTTTTCCACTGGAGAATCGCAATGGCGCTTGAACGCTCCGACGTGGAAAAAATCGCTCATTTGGCCTGCCTTGGCCTAAATGATGCCGATCTTCCACACATCACTTCGGCCCTGAACAGCATTCTGGGTCTGGTCGACGAAATGCAGGCGGTCAATACCGACGGTATCGAGCCGCTGGCCCACCCACTGGAAGCCAGCCAGCGCCTGCGTGCAGACGTCGTGACCGAGACCAATCATCGCGAGGCCTATCAGTCCATCGCACCAGCGGTCGAAAACGGCCTGTACCTGGTTCCGAAAGTCATCGACTAAAGGGAAAGAGCCTGCAATGCATCAATTGACTCTGGCCGAGATCGCCCGCGGTCTCGCCGATAAAAAGTTTTCTTCCGAAGAGCTGACCAAAACCCTGCTGGCGCGTATCGCCCTGCTCGATCCTCAGCTCAACAGCTTCATCAGCCTCACCGAGGACTTGGCGCTCCAGCAGGCGAAAGCCGCTGACGCACGCCGGGCCAATGGCGAGAGCGGCGCCCTGCTCGGCGCGCCGATTGCGCACAAAGACCTGTTCTGCACCCAGGGCATCCGCACCAGCTGCGGCTCGAAGATGCTCGACAATTTTAAAGCACCGTACGACGCCACCGTCGTTGCCAAGCTGGCCGCTGCCGGGACCGTAACCCTGGGCAAGACCAACATGGACGAATTCGCCATGGGTTCGGCCAACGAGTCGAGCTACTACGGCCCGGTGAAAAACCCGTGGAACCTGGAACACGTTCCAGGCGGTTCGTCCGGCGGTTCGGCGGCTGCGGTTGCCGCGCGCCTGCTGCCTGCGGCCACTGGCACCGATACGGGCGGCTCGATCCGTCAGCCAGCCGCACTGACCAACCTCACCGGCCTGAAACCGACGTACGGTCGTGTTTCGCGCTGGGGCATGATTGCCTACGCCTCCAGCCTCGATCAGGGCGGCCCGATGGCTCGCACGGCCGAAGATTGCGCCATCCTGTTGCAAGGCATGGCCGGTTTCGACCCACAAGACTCCACCAGCATCGACGAACCCGTTCCTGATTACAGCGCCAGCCTCAACGGCTCGCTGCAAGGCCTGCGCATCGGTGTGCCGAAAGAATATTTCAGCGCAGGTCTCGACCCGCGCATTGCCGAGCTGATCCACAACAGCGTCAAGGAGCTGGAAAAGCTCGGCGCCGTGATCAAGGAAATCAGCCTGCCGAACATGCAGCACGCGATTCCTGCGTACTACGTGATCGCCCCGGCGGAAGCCTCGTCCAACCTGTCGCGTTTCGACGGCGTGCGTTTCGGCCATCGCTGCGAAAACCCGAAAGATTTGATCGACCTGTACAAGCGCTCCCGTGGCGAGGGTTTCGGCCCGGAAGTGCAGCGCCGGATCATGGTCGGTGCCTACGCGCTGTCGGCCGGTTATTACGACGCCTACTACCTCAAGGCGCAGAAGATTCGTCGCTTGATCAAGAACGACTTCATGGCAGCCTTTAATGAGGTCGACATCATCCTCGGCCCAACCACGCCGAACCCGGCGTGGAAGCTGGGCGCCAAGAACAGCGACCCGGTCGCTGCGTACCTGGAAGACGTCTACACCATCACCGCCAACCTCGCCGGCCTGCCGGGCTTGTCCATGCCCGCCGGTTTCGTCGATGGCTTGCCGGTGGGCGTGCAACTGCTCGCGCCGTATTTCCAGGAAGGCCGTTTGCTCAACGTTGCGCACCAGTATCAGCTCAACACTGACTGGCACACCCGCACCCCAACCGGCTTCTGAGGAGAAACACATGCAATGGGAAGTCGTGATCGGGCTGGAGATTCATACCCAGCTCACCACCCGGTCGAAAATCTTTTCCGGTAGTTCCACCACGTTCGGTTCCGAGCCGAACACCCAGGCCAGCCTGGTCGACCTGGGCATGCCCGGCGTACTGCCGGTGCTGAACCAGGAAGCGGTGCGCATGGCGGTGATGTTCGGTCTGGCGATTGACGCCGAGATCGGCCAGCACAACGTGTTCGCCCGTAAAAATTATTTCTACCCGGACTTGCCGAAGGGCTACCAGATCAGCCAGATGGAATTGCCGATCGTTGGCAAGGGCCACCTGGACATCGCCATGGAAGACGGCACGATCAAACGTGTCGGCGTGACCCGTGCGCACCTGGAAGAAGACGCCGGTAAAAGCCTGCACGAAGAGTTCAACGGCGCCACCGGCATCGACCTGAACCGTGCCGGCACGCCGCTGCTGGAAATCGTGTCCGAGCCTGACATGCGCAGCGCCAAGGAAGCCGTGGCTTACGTCAAGACCATCCACGCACTGGTGCGCTACCTGGGCATCTGCGACGGCAACATGGCCGAAGGTTCGCTGCGTTGCGACTGCAACGTGTCGATCCGTCCAAAGGGTCAGGTTGAATTCGGCACTCGCTGCGAGATCAAGAACGTCAACTCGTTCCGCTTCATCGAGAAGGCGATCAACAGCGAAGTCCAGCGTCAGATCGAGCTGATCGAAGACGGCGGCAAAGTGATCCAGCAGACCCGTCTGTACGATCCAAACAAGGACGAAACCCGTCCGATGCGCAGCAAAGAGGAAGCCAACGACTACCGTTACTTCCCCGATCCGGACCTGCTGCCGGTGGTCATCGAAGACTCGTTCCTCGACGACGTGCGGGCCACCCTGCCGGAATTGCCACCGCAAAAACGCGAGCGTTTCCAGGAGCAATTCGGTCTGTCGGTCTACGACGCCAGCGTGCTGGCGACCAGCCGCGAGCAAGCCGATTATTTCGAGAAAGTCGCGAGCATCGGCGGCGACGCCAAACTGGCGGCCAACTGGGTGATGGTCGAGTTGGGCAGCCTGCTCAACAAGCAAGGCCTGGACATCGAACAGTCACCGGTTTCCGCCGAGCAACTGGGCGGCATGCTGTTGCGCATCAAGGACAACACCATCTCCGGCAAGATCGCCAAGGTGGTGTTTGAAGCGATGGCCAACGGTGAAGGCAGCGCGGACGAAATCATCGACAAGCGCGGCCTCAAGCAAGTGACCGACAGCGGCGCCATCTCGGCGGTGCTGGACGAGATGCTCGCGGCCAATGCCGAACAGGTTGAACAGTACCGCGCGGCAGACGAAGCCAAACGCGGCAAAATGTTCGGCTTCTTCGTCGGCCAGGCCATGAAAGCCTCCAAAGGCAAGGCCAACCCGCAACAGGTCAACGAACTGCTGAAAAGCAAGCTCGAAGGCTGATGAGCATGGAGCCAGTTTTAAAGCCTGGCTCAAATCCTTGTAGGAGCAAGCTTGCTCGCGAAGGGGGCATCGCATTCAACATTTCTGTTGACTGCCATGCCGCTTTCGCGAGCAAGCTCGCTCCTACAGTTAGTTTCGGAACCTTTAAATGAAGCGTCTGCTCAGTGCCTGCGCCCTGCTCGCTCTGCTGGCCGGTTGTGCCAGTAACGATGTCGTCGATCCACACGGCTACGACAAGACCGGCACGGCGTCCTATTACGGCGCCAAACACCAAGGCAAACGCACCGCCAGTGGCGAGCGTTTCGACAAGAATTCCATGACCGCCGCCCATCGCCAGTTGCCTTTCGGCACGCGGGTGAAAGTCACTAATTTGAGCAACGACAAGTCCTGCGTGGTCCGCATCAACGATCGCGGGCCGCATACCCGCGGGCGCCTGATCGATCTGTCCCATGAAGCCGCCGAGCGCTTGGGCATGATCAAAAGCGGCACCGCCAAGGTTCGCGTGCAAGCCCTCGACGACTGACAGACGGAGCACCAACTATTTTCGGACTTGTCGATCTACCCCTGATCAGTGTGGTTGAACTGCTCAGCGGCCTGGTTTTACTGATCGCAGGCGCGGAGCTAATGGTGCGTGCCGCCGTGCGCCTCGCAGCGCGGTGGCATGTGCGACCGCTGATCATCGGCCTGACCATCGTCGCTCTCGGCAGCAGCGCACCGCAGATGGCGGTCAGCCTGCAAGCCACCCTCGCGGAAAATGCCGACATCGCCGTCGGCAGCGTGATCGGCAGCAGTATCTTCAACATTCTCGTCACCCTCGGGCTCTCGGCGCTGATCATTCCGCTGCGCGTTTCGCGGCAACTGGTGCGCTTGGATATTCCGCTGATGATCGGCGCCAGCCTGCTGGTGTTCCTCCTGGCCTGGAATGAAGAACTGACCCGAACGGATGGCGTAATACTGCTGGCGGCGCTGGCGCTCTACCTGGGCTTGCTGCTGCGTCAGTCTCGGCACTCGGTTCGTCCGCTATCGAGCGATCCGCAAAGCCGTCCGCCCCCATGGTTCGTCAGCCTGCTGATGATCGTGGCCGGGCTGGCGATGCTGATCTACGCCGGGCATCTGCTGTTGGGGGCTGCAGTAGAGGTGGCGACCGACCTAGGGTTGTCGGAACGGATCATCGGCCTGACCATTGTTGCCGTCAGCACGTCCCTGCCAGAGTTGGCCACCTCATTGATCGCAGCCCTGCGTGGTGAGCGGGAGATTGCCGTGGGCAACGTGATCGGCAGCAATCTGTTCAACCTTCTGGGTGTGCTGGGCGTGACGGCACTGATCGCGCCGTCGCCCCTGTCGGTTTCACCCAATGCCCTGGATTTCGACTTGCCGGTGATGCTCGGTGTCGCGGTGTTCTGTCTGCCGCTGTTCTACACCGGCTACCGGGTGACCCGGGCCGAAGGTTTGCTGTGTCTGGGTTTGTACCTGGCTTACGGGCTGCACGTGGTGTCGTTCACCACCGGCATGCCACTGGCCGGCAAGCTTGAACACCTGATGCTGTTTTTCGTCCTGCCGGCGCTGGTGGCGTATCTGCTGTTCACGTCCCTGCTCGCCTGGCGTCGCCAACACCACAAGAGGGATGTGCCATGACTGACAATAAAAAACCTGGCGTTGAAGTCCGACGCCAAGTAATGGGCGATGCCTTCGTCGACCGCGCACTGGGCAATGCCACAGCGTTCACCCAGCCGTTGCAGGATTTCGTCAATGAACACGCCTGGGGGGCGGTCTGGAATCGTGATGGTTTGGCGCTGAAAACCCGCAGCCTGATCACCCTTGCCGCGCTGACCGCGCTCAAATGCCCGCAAGAATTGAAAGGCCACGTGCGCGGTGCACTGAACAACGGCTGCACGGTGGAGGAGATTCGTGAAACGCTGCTGCATTGCGCGGTGTACGCTGGCGCCCCGGCGGCGATTGATGCGTTTCGGGCGGCGCAGGAAGTGATTGAGAGCTATCAGAAGCCGGAGTAAGTCCCAGGATTTTCGTCGTCAGCGACACCCCCATCGCAGGCAAGCCTTGCTCCTACAGGCTTCGTAGGAGCAAAGCTTGCTCGCGATCGGATCTGAAGGGCACCGCAAATCCCAAGGCTAAATCCACCCACCCCACTGCAACAAAAAAATCCCGATGTTGGTGGTCACCGCCGCCATCAACGTGGTGATCACAATGATCGCCGCCGCCAGTTCGTGATTGCCATTGGCCTGCCGCGCCATGACAAAACTGGCCGCAGCGGTCGGGCTGCCGAAGTACAGAAACAGAATCCCCAGCTCCGCCCCCCGAAAGCCCCAGAGCCAGGCCCCAAGTGTTGTCAGCACCGGCAGGCCGATCATCTTCACCAGGCTTGAGCTGAGCGCCATGTTGCCGCTTTTGCGCAACGCCGCCAGCGACAGCGTGCCACCAATGCAGATCAACGCCAGTGGCAAAGTGGTTTGCGCCAGGTATTGGCCGGATTTCTCCAGCCAGCCCGGCAAGCCAATATTGAAATAGGCAAACGGCGCCGCCACAAACACGCTGATGATCAACGGGTTGCCCATCACGCTTTTGCAGATGCTCCACGGATCGGACTTGATCACCGGGCTGTACACCGCCAGCACAATGGTCGAGAGCGTGTTGTAGAACAGAATCACCAGCGCCGCGAGAATCGCGCCGAGGGATATCCCGTAATCACCGTACATACTCGCCGCCAGCGCCAGGCCGATCACCCCGTTGTTGCCGCGAAACGCGCCTTGGGTGTAGATCCCCCGATCTTCACGCGGGCACTTCCAGATCGCCCAGCCCCAGGCAATGGCGAAACTCACCAGCGTGGCAATCGAGAAGTAGATCAGCAGCGCCGGTTGTAGCGCGGCGTGGAGGTCAGCATGCAGGATGCCCAGAAACAACAACGCCGGCATGGTGACGTTGAACACCAAGGCCGACGCGGTGTGGATGAAGTTGTCGTTGATCCAGTTGATGCGCTTGAGCAACACCCCCAGAAACAGCATGGCAAACACCGGCGCGGTGATGTTCAGGGTTTCGAGGAAGATAGCCAGCATGCAGGGGGGAACCTTGGGTGAGCGTCGTTAGGGGGCTAATGATAAGCCACTGAGGACCCCGGCGTCTGGTAGACCGCCATCGCGGGCAAGCCTTGCTCCTACAGATCTGCGTCGTACGCAATGGCGTGAACGACATAAAACCGTAGGAGCAAGGCTTGCCCGCGATGCAGGCGACTCGGTATCAGGTAATCGGCGCCGGGTTGAACAGCGTGATGTCGTTATGCAGCTTGTGCGTCTCCGCCCACGTCTGTTTCTTGCCGCTGGCCACGTCCAGGTAGTAGTGAAACAACTCCCAGCCGAGGTCTTCAATCGAAGCGCGCCCGGTGGCAATCCGCCCGGCATCGATGTCGATCAAATCCGGCCAGCGCTGCGCCAGCTCCGTACGGGTCGAGACCTTCACCACCGGTGCCATCGCCAAACCATACGGCGTGCCGCGACCGGTAGTGAACACATGCAGGTTCATCCCTGCCGCCAATTGCAACGTCCCGCAGACAAAGTCACTGGCCGGGGTCGCGCAGAAGATCAGCCCTTTGCGCTTGAAACGCTCGCCAGGGCCAAGCACCCCATTGATCGCGCTGCTGCCGGACTTGACGATCGAGCCCAGGGACTTCTCGACAATGTTCGACAACCCGCCCTTTTTGTTGCCTGGCGTGGTGTTGGCGCTGCGATCCGCTTCGCCCTTGGCCAGGTAACGGTCGTACCAGTCCATTTCCCGCACCAGCTCCTGAGCAACTTCCTCAGTCTCTGCGCGAGAGGTCAGCAGATAAATCGCGTCGCGCACTTCAGTGACTTCGGAAAACATCACCGTCGCACCGGCACGCAGCAACAGGTCCGAGGCATAACCCAGCGCCGGGTTAGCGGTGATCCCGGAAAACGCATCACTGCCACCACACTGCATGCCCAGAATCAGCTCGGACGCCGGTACGGTTTCCCGGCGACGCTGATCGAGCTTCTTCAGACGGGTTTCGGCCAGCGCCATGATCTGTTCGATCATCTCGGTGAAACCGTGACTCGAATCCTGCAAGCGGTACAACCATGGCTCGCTCAAATCCACAGAACTGTCGTTCTCGTGCATCACCTGCCCGGCCTGCAACTTCTCGCAGCCCAGGCTGATCACCAACGCTTCGCCGCCCAGGTTCGGGTTGCGCGCCAGGTTGCGCACGGTACGGATCGGGATGTACGCGTCGGCCGCCGTAATCGCCACACCACAGCCGTAACTGTGGGTCAGCGCCACCACATCATCGACGTTCGGGTACTTGGGCAGCAACTCGTCCTTGATGCGCTTGACCGCATGATCGAGCACGCCGGTGACGCACTGAACAGTCGTGGTGATCCCAAGAATATTGCGCGTGCCGACAGTGCCGTCGGCGTTGCGGTAACCCTCGAACGTAAAGCCTTCCAGCGGTGCCTGCGCCGCCGGCACTTCGGTGGACAGCGGCAAGCTGTCCAGCGGTGGCGCGGTGGGCATGCGCAGTTGATCTTCCTTGACCCAGCTGCCGCGCGGAATCGGCTGCAACGCGTGGCCAATGGTCTGGCCGTAACGAATCACCTGCCCGCCTTCGGGAATGTCTTCCAGCGTGACTTTGTGGCTCTGTGGCACGAAGTCCACAGTCACCAGGCCATCCGGAAATTCAGTGCCGGCTGGCACGCCTTGGTCATTGACCACGATCACTACGTTGTCCCGCTCGTGCAGGCGGATGTAACGCGGCGAGTCGGAATGTTCAATCAACTGCATGACGCCGCTCCTCAGGAATGCGCTTGTGACAATTTGTTGTTTATTTCAGGACCGCTGACTGGCGGCTCCTTGAGTACCACGCGTTTGATCGGACCGACAATCACCAAGTAGCTGAACACTGCGACCAGTGCGTTGCAACCGACAAACACCAGCGCCCATTTGAACGAACCGGTGGAGCTGATGATGTAGCCGATGACAATCGGGGTGGTGATCGAAGCGATGTTGCCGAAGGTGTTAAACAGGCCACCGCTGAGACCGGCAATCTGTTTTGGCGAGGTATCCGACACCACGGCCCAACCCAGCGCACCCACGCCCTTACCAAAGAACGCCAGGGCCATGAAGCCGACGACCATCCATTCAACGTCCACGTAGTTGCAGGCCACGATGCTGCTGGAGACCAGCAAGCCAGCAATGATCGGCGCCTTGCGGGCGAAGGTCAGGGAATGGCCCTTGCGCAGCAGGTAGTCGGAAATCACGCCGCCGAGCACACCACCAATAAAGCCGCAGATCGCCGGCAACGAGGCAATGAAACCGGCCTTGAGGATGGTCATGCCGCGTTCTTGCACCAGGTACACCGGGAACCAGGTCAGGAAGAAGTAGGTGATGCCGTTGATGCAGTACTGCCCCAGATACACACCGAGCATCATGCGGTTGGTCAGCAACTGGCGGATGTAGTCCCACTTCGGACCGTCGACCTTTTTGCCTTTGCCTTTGTCCTGGTCCATGTCGACCATGCCGCCGTTATCGGCGATGTGTTTGAACTCGGCGTCATTGATCATCGGATGCTGACGCGGGCTGTGGATAACTTTCAGCCAGATGCCCGAGAAAATGATGCCGATCACACCCATGACGATGAACACGTGCTGCCAGCCGAAGCTGTAAACGATCCAGCCCATCAGCGGCGCAAACAGCACCGTGGCGAAGTATTGCGCCGAGTTGAAAATCGCAGACGCCGTACCGCGTTCAGCGGTCGGGAACCAGGCCGCCACAATGCGCGCGTTACCGGGGAAGGATGGCGCTTCGGCCAGGCCCACCAGGAAGCGCAGCATGAACAGCGCAACCACCGCCGTGGACATGCCGAACTCGCCGACATAACCCTGCAACACGGTGAACAGCGACCAGGTGAAGATGCTGAGCGCGTAGATTTTTTTCGAGCCGAAACGGTCCAGCAACCAGCCACCGGGAATTTGCCCGGCCACATAGGCCCAACCGAATGCAGAGAAGATATAACCGAGGGTGACCGCGTCAATGCCGAGGTCTTTTTGCAGGCTGGAGCCTGCGATGGCGATAGTGGCCCGGTCGGCGTAGTTGATCGTGGTCACCAGAAAAAGCATGAGCAGGATCAAATAGCGGACGTGAGTCGGCTTGGTCGCTTGCATGTAGATGGACTCCCACTGATTATTTTTATGCGGGTAACAACAATTTCTTGCCGGATCTGGCTTTTGTAGGAGCCGGGCTTGCCCGCGATAGCATCACCGCGGTGCGACTGACACACCACGGTGATGCTATCGCGGGCAAGCCCGGCTCCTACAGGTACTGCGGTGTATCAGGAACCGATGTAAGAGGTCTTCACCACGGTGTAGAACTCTTGCGCATAGCGACCTTGCTCGCGGGATCCATAGGATGAACCTTTACGCCCGCCGAATGGAACGTGGTAATCCACGCCAGCGGTCGGCAGGTTGACCATCACCATCCCGGCCTGGGAGTGGCGTTTGAAGTGGTTGGCGTACTTCAGCGAAGTGGTGGCGATACCCGCCGACAGACCGAATTCAGTGTCGTTGGCCATGGCCAGCGCTGCTTCGTAATCGGCAACGCGAACCACGTTGGCCACCGGGCCAAAGATCTCTTCGCGGCTGATGCGCATCGCAGCTTCGCTGTCGGCAAACAGCGTTGGCGCGAGGAAGTAGCCTTCAGTATCGCAAGTCACCAGACCGCCACCGCTGACCAGACGCGCACCTTCGGACTGGCCGATGTCGATGTACTTCATGTCTTGTTCAAGCTGCGCTTGCGAGACGACCGGACCAATGTCGGTGCCAGCTTTCAGCGCGTGGCCGACCTTGATCGACTTCATGCGTTCGGCCACGGCTTCGACGAATTTGTCGTGGATGCCGGCCGTCACGATGAAGCGGCTCGAAGCGGTGCAACGCTGGCCAGTGGAGTAGAACGCGCTCTGTACCGACAGCTCGACTGCTTGCTTGAGGTCGGCGTCGTCGAGAATGATCTGTGGGTTCTTGCCACCCATTTCCAGCTGAACCTTGGCCTGACGCGAGACACAGCTGACCGCAATCTGACGACCAACGCCCACGGAACCGGTGAAGCTGATGCCGTCGACTTTCGGGCTCTGCACCATGGCATCGCCAACCACACGACCGCTGCCCATCACCAGGTTGAACACGCCGGCCGGGAAGCCTGCGCGAGAGATGATTTCAGCCAGGGCCCAGGCACAACCCGGCACCAGGTCGGCTGGTTTCAGCACGACGCAGTTACCGTAAGCCAGGGCCGGGGCGATTTTCCACGCAGGAATTGCGATCGGGAAGTTCCATGGCGTGATCAGGCCAACCACACCCAATGCTTCGCGGGTCACTTCAACGTTCACACCCGGGCGTACCGACGGCAGGTAGTCGCCGGACAGACGCAGGGTTTCGCCGGCGAAGAACTTGAAAATGTTACCGGCGCGGGTCACTTCGCCGATGGCTTCAGGCAAGGTTTTGCCTTCTTCACGGGCCAGCAAGGTGCCGAGTTCTTCGCGACGGGCGAGGATCTCAGTGCCGACTTTATCCAGCGAATCGTGACGAGCCTGAATGCCCGAGGTCGACCAGCCCGGGAACGCGGCGCGAGCGGCGTCGATGGCGGCGTGGACCTGTGCCAGATCGGCTTTGGCGTAGTTGCCAATGGTGTCGGTCAGTTCGGACGGGTTGATGTTGGCGCAGTATTCACTGCCCGCTACCCATTCACCATTGATGTAGTTATCAAAACGCTTTGCATCTGCCACGGAATGTTCTCCTCACGCAAAAGGCCGCTGATCACTCAGCGGCCTTATTAAATCGGATGTGTTATTGCGCACCTTGCTTGTCGATCAGCGCGGCGAGCATTTCGTACTCTTCGGCCGTCAGATCGGTCAGCGGTGCACGCACAGGACCTGCGTCATAGCCGGCAATTTTTGCCCCGGCCTTGACGATGCTCACGGCATAACCGGCTTTGCGGTTACGGATGTCCAGGTACGGCAGGAAGAAGTCGTCGATGATCTTGCCGACGGTGGCGTGATCTTCGCGAGCGATGGCGTGGTAGAAATCCATCGCGGTTTTCGGGATGAAGTTGAACACCGCCGAGGAGTAAACCGGCACACCCAGGGCCTTGTAAGCCGCTGCGTAAACTTCGGCGGTCGGCAAACCACCCAGGTAGCTGAAACGATCACCGAGGCGACGACGGATCGACACCATCAGCTCGATATCGCCCAGGCCATCCTTGTAACCGATCAGGTTCGGGCAACGCTCGGCCAGACGTTCCAGCAGCGGAGCGGTCAGGCGGCAGACGTTACGGTTGTAAACCACCACGCCGATTTTTACCGATTTGCACACGGCTTCAACGTGGGCGGCAACGCCGTCCTGGCTGGCTTCGGTCAGGTAGTGCGGCAGCAACAACAGGCCCTTGGCGCCCAGACGCTCGGCTTCCTGTGCGTATTCAATGGCTTGACGGGTCGAACCGCCCACGCCAGCCAGAATCGGCACGCTGGTTTCGCAGGTGTCGACGGCAGTCTTGATGATTTCCGAATATTCGCTGGCCGCCAGAGAGAAGAACTCACCGGTGCCGCCCGCGGCGAACAGTGCCGAGGCGCCGTATGGGGCCAGCCATTCGAGACGTTTGATATAGCCCGCGCGATGGAAGTCGCCCTGAGCATTGAAATCGGTAACCGGGAAAGACAGCAGACCGGAAGAGAGGATGGACTTCAGTTCTTGTGGATTCATTATTCGAACACCCTGGGTAGCAACGTTTGTGTGTGTGTGTGAGAAAACCGTTCAGCTTTCGCCTAGTTGTAGGTCATCGTACAACTTAAATAATAACCGTCAACTGCATTTCATCGCCGTCTGCAGTTTTTGTGTGGGACAAGTATTTTCTTGACGTAGGAAATTTCTCATCTATGATCGAAACAACTGTATATGCATACAGTTAGATGAGTTTGTACCGATGGCATATCAAGGAGAAAGAAATGTCAGGTCTACACACAAAACCGCAGGAAACCCCCAATCAGGTCATTGCCAATCTGGATGATCTTTTTACCGAGGACGGCATCACCATCCGCGCCAACGAACACTTGGTTCTGCGCCTTGGCGAGCAACACAACGCAGCACCTCCAACGTCCGCCTCAGCATCCGTGTATGCCTTGAAAGGCCAGCCTCAGCTGCGTTTCGAGGGGGGTGAGCACACCGCAATCGGCGACACCACGCTGCTGCGTTTCGTCAAGGATGCCCCCGCCATTCCAGCAGCGCAGGTTGAGCTGCACCTGCCCAACGGCCTGGCGCTGACCTATGGCCAAGTCGTTGCGCTGGGGGGTGATTTTTATGGCATTCCCGATCAGCCCATCAGTAATGGCGCGACGGCTGCTGATCGCGTCCAGCGTTTTGCCAACGCCTTTAACTCCCTCGCCGTTCTGCCGGCCTCCAATGCCGAGGCGAAGCAGATCCTCGCCGTCATGCAAAAGGAAATCGCCGCGGTTAACCAGGCGATCCGGGACGGTAAACAACCTCACGAGGTCTATGACGCCCTCGGAGATACGTTGTCGGAAGAGTGGAACAAGATTACCGGTGGCGGCAGTTTTGTCTCGGCTTTGTTCCCGTTGGGGCGTTATCTGAAACTGGCCGCGAACAATTCTGACCACTTTGCCGAAGGGGCACTGGCAGCCTATATCGCAGGCCACACAGCAGCCGTGCAGCAAGCGGTGCTGGCGAAAAACAGTGGTGATGAAAAACAGCTGGAAATCGCCTACGCGATGAATGCCTTTGCTGATCACTACCTGACCGACCTGTTTTCCGCCGGCCACTTGCGCGTCCCCCGCAAACAGCTGGCGGCAGTGGTCACGCCCAGTGACCTAGGCTCGCTGATCACCCGCTTCATGCACGATGAAGACAGCAAGTTCGGCCTCAATGTACGCAACGGCAACGGCGACCAATGGCGAGCCTACGGCGACAAGCGTTATTTCGATGCGATCGACAGCGCCAACCGGCTCCAGGTTAATCAAGCGGTACAGCTTTCTGCGGATGAAATTTTCGCGGCGTATCTCAGCGGCGTCGCACCGCTGCCCGGCCATTTCAGCGCCTTGAAAAAGTTGCCGGACCTGCAAGCCGTGCTGAACCCGGCGGGCAATTTCTCGCCACTGTTCAAGGTCGAGGGCAACAAAGTGCTGCGACGCAAGGACGTCAACAACCTGAACGATACCGCCACCATCGACGACTGGTGGGGCTGGAGCACTTACTTGCTGCTCAAGGACTACGCACCCACTGGCAACGTTGCCTGATAAGGAGATCGATGATGACTATCAAATTGACACTGGAACTGGCTTCGGGGCAATCGCTTAAGGGGGCGCCGCTGGAGTTGTTGTCCAAAGGGATGCCGATTGCTCGTGGGGTTGTGGATCAACATGGAAGTGTGACGTTCGATGTTAAATCTGCGGCGGCACAGTTGGCCGTGCGGGTGGATCGTTCGATTCTGAAAACTGGCTGAAGCTAATGGCCCCATCGCGAGCAGGCTCGCTCCCACAATTGATCGAGGGTGAACACCCATAGTGTGTTTACTGAAAATCGCCTGAGGGAGAGAGCCTGCTCGCGACTCTTCGCGAGCAACTGCCTTTACATATTCACCACTCGTCTGAACTGTTATTTATGACAGTAGTCTGGCAGGTGCAGTGAATAGCATAAATGGTGGGTAACGCATGCCCCCCCCAAACCAGTAAAGGACCGCTGATCATGACAACTCAATCCAAAACCTATCCCGCTCCCATTCTGGAAAATCGCGAAGGTCAGGCTCTCCCTGACAATAAGATTTCCGTGAGAAAAAACAGCGACGGTGTGGTGATCAAAGTCGACACAACCCCATTCGCCCAAGACACAAAACTTACTGCCCATTTCAGCGTGATTACCGGGGTGGATTGGAGTGAGTTCAAACTGGTCGAGGGCTCAGCACTCAAGTTCATCCTCGATAACGCGAACTTCAAGCTGCATGCGGGCAAAACGGCAACGATCAAATACTCAATTGAAAGCAACGACTCTGAGGTGGTTGTCGCACCGATTGTAGAGTAACCCGTCAACTTGAGCTGGGCGCCTTTGCGTTGCGGCAAAAGGCGTCGGCCTCGACCGCACCCCAAGCATTTACCCCCGCTGCGCCTCAGCCTCTTCATGCGCATGGCGCAGCCGCTCGCGGCTGTTGGTCAGGTGCAAGCGCATCGCTGCCCGCGCCGCATCGGAATCCTGGCGGGCGATGGCGTCGTAAATCTCTTCGTGTTCACGGCTCAGACGATTCATGTAGTGCTGCTGGTCGTCATGGGCCAGGCGCGCCGAGTTCAGCCGCGTGCGCGGGATGATGCTGGTGCCCAGGTGGGTCATGATGTCGGTGAAGTAGCGGTTACCGGTCGCCAGCGCGATTTGCAGATGGAACTGGAAGTCCGAGGCGACCGCATCGCTGGCATGGGAAGCGCTTTCGTTGAGGGCGTCCAGTGCGGCTCTCATTAAACCAAGCTGTTCGGGGCTACGGCGTTGCGCGGCGAGGCCGGCGGATTCCACTTCGAGACTGATGCGCAGTTCCAGAATCGCCAGCACGTCACGCAGGGTGACCACCGTCGCCGGGTCGATACGGAAACCGCTTGGGCTCGGGGTATCGAGCACGAAGGTGCCGATGCCATGGCGGGTTTCAACCTGCCCGGCTGCCTGCAAGCGGGAAATCGCTTCGCGCACCACGGTGCGGCTGACGCCATGGGCGTCCATGATCGCCGACTCGGTGGGCAATTTGTCGCCGCGCTTGAGGTGACCGTCGCGGATCTGCTCGGACAGCACCGTCACCAGTTCCTGTGCGAGGCTGCGGCGCTTGCGAGGGAGGCGTGGTGCGTCGTTCGGGTTTTCCATGTTGAACATTTGTCTCGAAAATTCGGCTGAATCCGCATCATAGCTCAACGCGGTTGTACGATCACCGTCGGTGTAGGAGCAAGGCTTGCCCGCGATGAACGATAACGCGCTCGTTCGGATAGACCGAGTTGTGGCCATCGCGGGCAAGCCTTGCTCCTGCAGGGATTGCAGTGTTTATGCGGTCACGGTCTGGTCCATTAAATGGCCGTTCTCGATACGAACATGCCGTGGATGAAAACGTTTCAGGCTGCTGCGATGCCCGACGCTGACAATGCTCAGCCCCGGTATTTCATCGATCAACGCCTGATACAGCGACGCCTCATCCTCTTCATCCATCGCCGAGGTCGCTTCGTCCATGTACAGCCATTGCGGTGCATACAGCAGCGCACGGGCAAACGCCAAACGTTGCTGCTCACCCGGCGAGAGCATGCGCTGCCAGTGGTTCGCTTCATCCAGACGTCCAACAAGATGCGGCAATCGGCAGGTTTCCAGCACGTGGACGTAGCGCTCCTGCGAATAGGTATCGCCAGACTGTGGATAACTCAACGCTTCACGCAGGCTGCCAATCGGCAAGTACGGCTTTTGTGGCAGGAACAGGTAGCGCGCCGATGGCAGACGAATACTGCCGTGGCCCGCCGGCCACAGATGCCCCATCGCACGCAACAAGGTCGACTTTCCGCTGCCGGAACGACCGCTGAGCATGACACGCTCGCCCTCTTCCACCGTCATGTCGGCGTTGGTCAGCAGATGGCGGCCGTCCGCCAGATCGAGGCCGAGGTTGTGGATCTTCAGTTCATTGCCCTGATTCTGTACGTCAATGGCCGGCTGGCGCTCTTCATTTTCAGTCATGGCCTGACGGAAACTCAGCAGACGATCACAGGTAGCGCGCCATGATGCAAGGTTCTGGTACGCACTGATAAACCAGCTGAAACTCTCTTGAACATTGCCGAACGCCGAACTGATCTGCATCAGCTCCCCGAGTTCAATCTTGCCCGCGAAGTAACGCGGTGCGGCAACCATGAACGGAAAGATGATGGCCGCCTGGGTATAACCCGCCGTAAAGAAAGTCAGGCGCTTGGACACTTTCATGATGTCCCAGAAGTTGTGCCAGACCATGCCGAAACGGCTGCTCAAGCGACGATTTTCGTTCGGTTCGCCGTTATACAGCGCAATACTTTCGGCATTCTCGCGAACCCGGACCATGGAGAAACGCAGGTCGGCTTCAAAGCGTTGTTGTTGGTTGTTCAGGCCGATCAAGCGACGACCGATCAAGTGCGTCAGCCAGCTACCGACCACGGCATAGACCAGCACACACCAGAACATATAGCCGGGAATGGTAAAACCAAACACTTCAATACTGCCCGACACGCCCCACAGAATGATCGAGAACGACACCAGACTGACAATGTTGCGAAGCAACCCAATGCCCAGCTCCAGGGTGTTCGAAGTGAAGTTGTTGAGGTCTTCAGAAATCCGCTGGTCCGGGTTATCGGTGTAACCGCCCTGCTCCAGCTGGTAGTAGTTTTTGTTGCCAAGCCAACGGGCGAAGTGTTTCTCGGTCAGCCACGCTCGCCAGCGGATGGTCAGCATCTGCGTCAAATAGAGCCGGTACACCGCACCAACAATCGCCACCGCTGCAATCGCACAGAAATACAGAATCAGCTGCCAGAAGGCCGCTTCATCTTTCTTTTGCAGGGCGTTGTAAAAATCCTTGTACCAAGTGTTGAACCACACCGAGATCCCCACGCTGATCAGCGACAACGCAATCACCGCGATCAGCAGGGTCCAGGCCTTGACCTTCTCTTCACTTCGCCAGTAGGGCGTGATGATCGCCCAGACCTTGCGGAAAAACTGCCCGCGCACGGCATCGTTGACCGCGGAATATTCAGCGTTCTGATTCATGGATAAGGCTCGATAGGGAAAAGAACACACACAAACCGATCATAGTTGATCGGTTCGGGTTATCGCGAGGGCTGGCGATGATCGTTCAGCGTCCGTTCAGCGGCGGACCGGACGTTTCTGCAATTTGCGCTGCAGGGTTCGGCGGTGCATGCCCAGGGCGCGGGCCGTGGCAGAGATGTTGCCTTCGTGCTCGGTCAGCACGCGCTGAATGTGTTCCCACTGCAAACGGTCCACCGACATCGGGTTTTCCGGCACCAGGGTATCGAGGTCGGCGTGCTTGGACAGCAGCGCGGCCAGCACGTCGTCGGCGTCGGCCGGTTTGCACAGGTAATTACAGGCGCCGCGCTTGATCGCTTCGACGGCGGTGGCGATGCTCGAATAACCGGTGAGGATCACCACGCGCATTTCCGGGTCCAGCTCAAGCAGCTTGGGCAGCAAGACCAAACCCGAGTCACCGTCCATTTTCAGGTCCAGCGCGGCGTAATCCGGCAGATCGGCCTGGGCGATGGTCAGGCCTTCTTCGGCAGAGCCTGCGGTGCTGACGCGAAAACCACGGCGGGCCATGGCGCGGGCCATTACGCGGGTGAAGGTTGCATCGTCGTCGACCAACAGCAAATGCGGCAGTTCTTCGCCTTCTACTTGGATCTCGTCACTCATGTTCGTCTCCTCGGGCGACACGGGGCAGGCGCAGCTCGGTGAGCGTGCCGCCTTCCTCATGACTGTAGAGTTTCACTGAGCCGCCGGCGCGTGTCACGCTGGCCTTGCTCAAAAACAGGCCCAGGCCGAAACCTTTGCCTTTGGTGGTAAAAAACGGTTTGCCGATCTGTTCGGCGATGGCCAGCGGCACACCGGCACCGTGGTCACGGATGCTGATGGTCAGGTCTTCGGCGTTCCAGTCCAACGTCACTTGCAGCCCTTCGGGGCACGCATCGGCGGCGTTGTTCAGCAAATTCAGTAGCGCTTGGGTCAGGTCGGGCGGCGGCGCCATGCGCGGCACGGTGCCTTGGCCCTGGCGCTGGAAGCGGTAACTGGCCTCCGGGCGCATCAGGTGCCAGCGGTTCAGCGCTTCGTCGAGCCAGTCGGTGACGTCCTGCATCTCCACCGCCAAGCGGCGATTGGCCTCGGCGGCGCGCACCAGTTGCTGCAAGGTTTCTTTGCAGAGCTTGACCTGATCCTGCAACACGCTCAAATCGTCCTGCAACAACGGGTCGTGATGGTCCTGACGCATCTCCTTGAGCAACACGCTCATGGTCGCCAGCGGCGTGCCCAGTTCATGAGCCGCGCCTGCCGCTTGCGTCGCTACGGCCAGCAATTGCTGATCACGCAGGCCTTCCTCACGACGAATGGCACGCAGCTCCTCCTGTCGGCGCAGCTCTTCGGCCATGCGCGCGGCGAAAAACGTAATCACCGCCGCAGCCAGCGCGAAGCTCAGCCACATCCCGTAGACCTGCAGGTTTTCCCGGGCGATCGGGAAGGTTTGCAGTGGATAAAAACGCACGAGCAGCAAGGTGTACATCGTCAACGCGATACCGGACAGAATCACCGAATAGCGCCATGGCAACGTCACCGCGGCGATGGTCAGCGGCACCAGGTAATAAGAGACGAACGGGTTGGTCGAGCCACCGGAGAAATACAGCAGGGCACTGTGGATAAACAGGTCGCAGGCCAGTTGCAGCGCGTATTCGAGCTCGGTTACTGGCCATGACGTACGCAATCGAACCGCCGTGAACACGCACAGCAGCATCGAACACCCGAGGGTCATTGCCAGCTGCACCCACGGCAGCGGCAGCAGGTCGAACCAGTAGGCCAACCCCACGGAACCTGCCTGAGCGGCGAGGACTAATGTGCGGATAAACGTGAGCCGCCAGAGGTTCTGGCGAGTGGCAGAAGTGATTTGAACGGGGGCGAGCATGAGCTCTCCTGATGAGCGCTCCAGGCGGATCGCACGGAGTATAACCAAGCATGGGGGTTGGCAGGCAAAAGTGCGGCAAACAGCCACATGGCAAAAAGGATGGTGGCGTCTATAAGACCGCCTTCGCGAGCAGGCTCGCTCCCACATTGAAATGCATTCCCCCTGTGCGAGCCTGCTCGCGATTGACCGCGCAGCGGTCACTGGCAATCCATCTGTATAGAAGTTGTAACTGTGCGAACCGGATCATCAAAGGTAGAGTCTGATGGTTTCACGCAGGCTCGGACCCAACACCTGCGCACCGCCCAAGGAGCTTTTCATGCACACATCGCGCCGCTGCACCGCCCTTCTCGCCCTGAGTGTCGGCACCCTCGCCAGCCTCCCGGCCTTGGCCGCCGACGAGCTGCACTACAACCAGATTTCCCTGCGCGCCGAAGTCAGCCAGGAAGTGGCGCGCGACCTGATGATCGTAACCCTCTACACCGAAGACCAAAACACCGACCCGGCCAAACTCGCCGCCGACGTCAGCACCACCATGAACAAAGCGCTGGCCCAGGCCAAACAGGTCAAAGACATCACCCTGCGCCAGGGCAGCCGCAACAGCTACCCGATCTACGACACCAAGGGCCAGAAAATCACCGGCTGGCGCGAACGCGCCGAACTGCGCCTGGAAAGCTCGGACTTCGCCGCCCTGTCGAAACTGACCGGCGAACTGCTCACCGACCTGAAAATGGGCGGCATGGACTTCGCCATCGCCACGCCAACGCGCAAGGCCAGTGAAGATGCGCTGCTTAAAGAAGCCGTGACCGCCTTCAAGGCTCGCGCGCAATTGGCAACGGATGCGTTGGGCGGCAAGAGCTACAAAATCGTGAACCTGAACTTGAACAGCAACGGTTATCCACAACCGTACATGCGCGGCCCAATGATGATGAAAGCCGCCGCGATGGATGCAGCGCCAGTGACACCGGATGTTGAGGCGGGCACGAGTCAGGTCAGCATGACGGCGGATGGGGCGATTGAAGTGTTGATGCCTTGATTCGATAACCCCGTACATAAAAAACGGCGATTACTGGAGTGGTCGCCGTTTTTTATTGCCTGCCAAAAGCCCGGTTGAACCAGCAAATTCTGTTCTGGGTGATCCGGCACCGCTGCGATGAACGATAACGCGGTCTTTGATCAGCCCTGCGGATCCACGTTATCCAGCGCCCGATTCACCGCCAGCTCCGCCAGCATGATGATCTGCTGAATCGCCAACACGGTGTTGCGCTGCGGGCCGATCAGGTGGGTGGCGAAATCACTGATCATGACACTGGCGGATGCCAGTGACTCGCAGGCTTGGGCCAGCAGGCTTTCGGTGTCCATGTTCGGGCGATCATGTACATCGTGCTGGGGCGGCGGGGTTTTTCGGTGTATTGCGAGGGGGGATCGAGGTAGTAATCGAGCGCGCGTTTTATGGCTTCGCGGTCTTTGAGCAACGTCTCGGCGCGTAAGTCTTCGGCTTCGGTTTCGGGCGTGGTGGGCGGATCGGGGATTAACTTATCCATGGAATACTCCTACTTATAAATGGGAGCCATCCAATGTCGTTTCCACACGACAAATAGGTGGCGGCTGCACGCAGGGTGGAAATACCGGTTAGTAGGACCCGGCCAGACCGAAGTCTGCCCACGCACAGCCGCCATGACGCAGTTTGCAGACGAAAGAAGACGTCGGCAACGATTACGATGGTCCAGCTATGCGGCTACTAAGAGTTCCAGGTTTCCACGCCCGATCGCTGAAATCGCAGCGACGGCCAAAGGTTAGAAGGACCGCTTCCTACCCGGCAACCTGAAAAATGCGTGGGAAAGCGCTGCGTTTCTTACACATCGTTCAACACAAAAATGGAACGCTGAGCGTTCCTGGCTGCAATCCCAAGCGGGAGCGTGGGAACGATCAGTCGGAGGGCAGCAGAAAGGGATTGGTCGGCAGTCAGGCCGCCTTCGCTGGCAAGCCAGCTCCTACAATGAATCGGCGTACACCCGCCGCTCTTCACCCCTCATCAGGCCGAGTGTTAGCTCGCCTTCAGCTCTTGATCTTGATCCACCCGCCCCTTCGGGAGGCTGAGTGGAGGTGTTCATCCGGGGAGTGGCGCGCAGCGCCGTTCGACGCAGTCGAACACGCTGCATGTAGGTCGAAGCGAAGCCGACCGGAGGGCAGTGTCCACGGATGGATACCGGAGCGAAGGAACGCCGAGCCCAGGCGAGGGGCCGGACGCTCGGGGCGAGCCTTTTTGGTTCCTTTTGTGGCGTTTGACAAAAGGGACTCGCCGTAAGAGCGAAACCATACGCGGCCGTTACCGCAGGAATGGATATGTACACCTGCAAGAGACTGGTCGGCTGTCAGGCCGCCATCGCAGCGATGCGGCGACCCAACAAGCCAGCTACCACCTTTTGGAAATGTGGACACAAACAAATACGGGGTAGCAGTCATGTTCTATCATCCCTGAGGCGCTACCGAAAGCAGCGGCGGTTGCCCCCAAACTGCGGGTATAAATAAGTAACACCGCGCGCCAACCGAGTGCGCAACACGAAGCAATTGCCCTGCACCGGTGCGCCCGGTTGCACCGAAAAAAACCTGCGCAAACGGTCAAATGCGCGTGGATTTACACATATGCGACATTAAGGTACGTTCGTGCCACCGTTTAAGGCTTGTAGCCACTCGGGATCTTGCATTGGGTATGGCCCCTGCATAAGTATCCGCAGGGTCGGCTCACGAGGTCGTCCTATAATTCCAAAAAAGCCACAATCATGAGGCCACCATGCTTAAAAACGCGGTCATTCCGTTTTTACTCGGCGCCAGCTTGTTAGCTAGCGCACCCTTCGCCCAAGCCGCGACTAACCTGGTGTTCTGCTCCGAAGGGAGCCCGGCCGGTTTCGATCCAGGTCAATACACCACCGGTACCGACTTCGACGCCTCTGCAGAAACCATGTTCAACCGCCTGACCCAGTTCGAACGCGGCGGCACCGCCGTGATTCCTGGTCTGGCGACCAGTTGGGACATCTCCGATGACGGCCTGACGTACACCTTCCACCTGCGCGACGGCGTCAAGTTCCACACCACCCCGTACTTCAAGCCGACTCGCGAGTTCAACGCCGACGACGTGCTGTTCACCTTTAATCGCATGATTAACAAGGATGATCCGTTCCGCAAAGCGTACCCGACCGAATTCCCGTACTTCACCGACATGGGGATGGACACCAACATCACCAAGATCGATAAAGTCGACGACAAAACCGTCAAGTTCACCCTCAAGGAAGTTGATGCCGCGTTCATCCAGAACATGGCCATGAGCTTCGCCTCGCTCCAGTCCGCCGAGTACGCAGCCCAGCTGCTGAAAGAAGGCAAAGCCGCCGACATCAACCAGAAGCCGGTCGGCACTGGTCCGTTCGTGTTCAAGAGCTACCAGAAAGACTCCAACATCCGCTACACCGGGAACAAGGACTACTGGAAGCCGGACGACGTGAAGATCGACAACCTGATCTTCGCCATCACCACCGACCCGTCGGTGCGTATCCAGAAGCTGAAGAAGAACGAGTGCCAAATCACTCTGTTCCCACGTCCAGCCGACCTGAAGGCGCTGCAAGAAGACAAGACCCTGAAAGTGCCTAACCAGGCTGGTTTCAACCTGGGTTACATCGCCTACAACGTGATGGACAAGGTCAAGGGTCAAACCGATGCAAACCCGTTGGCCGACCTGAAGGTTCGCCAGGCACTGGACATGGCCGTCAACAAGCAACAGATCATCGACTCCGTGTACCAGGGCGCCGGCCAACTGGCCGTCAACGCCATGCCTCCGACCCAGTGGTCCTACGACACCACCATCAAGGATGCGCCGTACAACCCTGAGAAAGCCAAAGAGCTGCTCAAGGAAGCCGGCGTGAAAGAAGGCACCGAAATCGTTCTCTGGGCGATGCCGGTACAGCGTCCGTACAACCCGAACGCCAAGCTGATGGCAGAAATGCTCCAGTCCGACTGGGCCAAGATCGGTCTCAAGGTCAAGATTCAGAGCTACGAGTGGGGCGAGTACATCAAGCGCTCCAAAGGTGGCGAAAACCAGGCGATGCTGATTGGCTGGAGCGGCGACAATGGTGATCCGGACAACTGGCTGAACGTGCTGTTCGGCTGCGATTCGCTGGAAGGCAACAACTTCTCCAAGTGGTGCGACAAGAAGTTTGACGGCATCGTCAAGGAAGCCAAGCGCACGACCGATCAGGCCAAGCGCACTGACCTGTACAAACAGGCTCAACACGTGCTCAAAGATGCAGTTCCTATGACACCTATCGCTCACTCGACGGTGTTCCAACCTATGCGCGACAACGTGCAGGACTTCAAGATCAGCCCGTTTGGCTTGAACTCCTTCTACGGCGTCAGCGTCAGCAAGTAAGGTTTTGCAACGGCGACGTTTCTGACGTCGCCGTTGTTTTATCTGCCGACAAAGTAGGAAATCTCTTACACCCAATTCCGTCGCGCACTACTGCTGTCGCATCGGACGCGTTGCCATTTCCTACGAGTCTTTAGGACTCTACGCATTTACTGCCAGACCCACGGCCCCTACCGTCGGGATCTGACCAGCTCATGCGTGGGCTCTCGGTTTTGCTGCAAGCAGGGTTTGAAATCAATGATCCTCCACGTTCCAGGACGGGACGGCGGCTCATTGTCATAACACTCGTGAACGATAAGAGGGAGCATCATGCGCCATACCTTGGTTTTATCCGCATTGCTGGGCACCGGCCTGTTGGCCGCCACTTCCATCACCCAGGCCGCCAGTAACAGTCTGGTGTTCTGCTCCGAAGGCAGCCCCGCCGGTTTCGACACGGCGCAGTACACCACTGCGACCGATAACGACGCCGCCGAGCCGCTGTACAACCGTTTGGCAGAGTTTGAAAAAGGCGCGACCAACGTCGTACCGGGCCTGGCCACGAGCTGGGATATTTCCGGGGACGGCCTTACGTACACCTTCCACCTGCGCGAAGGGGTGAAATTTCATACCACCCCATACTTCACGCCGACCCGCGACCTCAACGCCGATGACGTGCTGTTCACGTTTAATCGCATGCTCGACCCGCAACAACCTTTCCGTAAGGCTTATCCGACCGAGTTCCCGTATTTCAACGGGATGAGCCTGAACAAGAACATCGCCAAGGTCGAAAAGACCGGGCCGCTGACCGTGGTCATGACGCTCAACAGCGTCGACGCCGCGTTCATCCAGAATATCGCCATGAGCTTCGCTGCTATCCTGTCCGCCGAATACGCCGACAAGCTGCTGGCCGAAGGCAAGCCGAGCGACATCAACCAGAAGCCGATCGGCACGGGCCCATTCGTATTCAAGAGTTACCAGAAAGACTCCAACATCCGTTACACCGGCAACAAGCAGTACTGGGACCCGAGCCGGGTCAAGCTCGACAACCTGATTTTCGCCATCAACACCGACGCTTCGGTGCGCGTGCAGAAACTCAAGGCCAACGAGTGCCAGATCACCCTGCATCCGCGCCCTGCCGATGTGACTGCGCTGAAGAACGACAGCAAACTTCAGCTCATCGAGAAGCCTGGCTTCAACCTGGGTTACATCGCCTACAACGTTCGACACAAGCCTTTCGACCAGCTCGAAGTGCGTCAGGCGCTGGACATGGCGGTGAACAAGCAAAGCATTCTCAACGCCGTCTACCAAGGTGCCGGGCAATTGGCCGTCAACGCCATGCCGCCGACCCAATGGTCTTACGACGAAACGATTAAAGACGCCGCCTACAATCCGGAAAAAGCCAAGGAATTGCTCAAGGCTGCCGGCGTGAAAGAAGGCACCGAAATCACCCTGTGGGCGATGCCCGTTCAGCGCCCTTACAACCCGAACGCCAAGTTGATGGCCGAAATGCTCCAGGCTGACTGGGCAAAAATCGGTCTCAAAGTGAAGATCGTCAGCTACGAATGGGGCGAGTACATCAAGCGCACCAAGAATGGCGAACACGACATCAGCCTGATCGGCTGGACCGGTGACAATGGGGACCCGGACAACTGGCTCGGCACGCTTTACAGCTGCGACGCCATTGGTGGCAACAACTACTCCATGTGGTGCGATCCGGCTTACGACAAGCTGATCAAGCAGGCCAAGGTCGTCACCGACCGGGACCAGCGCACCGTGCTCTACAAACAGGCGCAGCAGTACCTCAAACAACAGGTACCCATCACGCCAGTCGCCCACTCGACGGTTAACCAGCCGTTAAGCACCAAAGTCGAAGGGTTCAAAGTCAGCCCCTTCGGCCGCAATGTGTTCTCGGGCGTCAGTATCGACCAATAACCGATTAGCCAGAACGCTGGGGGCGCATTGCGCCCTCACGCAAGCGTATTGCCGAAATTCGCCAGGCAGGCGCACAGCAAACGTTTGCGAAGCCTTGTTTGCGTTCTAAACCAAATAGCCGGATCACCCAATAAGACCGGCATTAATAAAAAAAATACTAAGGAGCTTCACCCATGAACCTGAGCAGCAGCGCGATATTGGCCCTGGCCATCAGCAGCATAACCGCCACGGCTTACGCAGAAACCCAGAGCCAGGAATTCACCCCGGTCACGGTCAACACCAAAAGCGCACAAGCCGACGCAACCGGCTTTGTCGAAGGCCAGTCCATCAGCGGCACCACGCGCAACTGGTACGCCAATGAACAATTGCATCGTGGCAGCAAGTTCACTTACCTCAAAAACGGTGTAGCCACCCCGACGGATCGCCGTATCAACTGGGTTCAAGGCACCATCGTCAGGTACAACTCGGGCTTCACCCAAGGCGCTGTGGGCTTGAGCACTGAAGTGGGCGCCTACAACGAGGTTGCTCTGGAACGTGACCGCAAGAGCCTGGCTTCCAACAACGGTGGCGCACCGGGCACCCGTCCAGGCGCGGGCAACAACCGTACCCTGACCAAAGAGGGCGGCGACGCTCAAGGTCAGTGGAGCAAGCTGGGCCTGGCCAACGTCAAGGCCCGCGTCTCCAACACCACCCTGACCGCCGGCCGCATGAACTTCAGCAGCCCGATGGTCGATGTCATCGGCAACCGTGCGCTGCCTTCGAGCTTCCAGGGTGTGGCGATCCACAGCGAAGAGCTGAACAACCTGGCATTCGACCTGGGCACGTTCGATCGCAACTCACCGCGAACCGAAGAAAGCCTGAGTAAATTCCGTACCGAATACGCCAACGGCTTCGTTGAAACCGATCATGTTTACACCGGCGGTATCACCTTCACACCATTCGCCAGCCTGACCACCAGCCTGTGGGCGACCCAGGCCGAAGATATCTGGAACCAATACTATTTCGGCGCCACTCACATCCTGGGTGACAGCCAGGTGCTTAGCCTGACCTCCGGCCTGAACTACTACAAAACCCAGGAAGAAGGTAAGGCCCTGCTCGGCAACATCGACAACGACACTTACTCCCTGTCGTTCGGCCTGACTCACCAGGCTCATACCCTGACCTTCTCGTACCAGCAAGTGGAAGGTAACGAGTACTTCGACTACCTGCACGAAACCAACGGCATCTACCTGGCCAACTCCCTGCTGTCGGACTTCAACGGCCCGAACGAGAAATCCTTCCAGGTGGCCTATGGCCTGAACATGGCCGAATACGGCGTGCCTGGCCTGAAGTTCAACATCTACCAGGCGCGTGGCTGGGACATCAACGGTACTCACTACACCGGCACGGCCTACGACGTTAAGAACATGGACAACGAACATCATTACGAATACGGCATCGGTTCTACGTACGCCATTCAGAGCGGCCCGTTCCAGGCCACCACTGTTCGCGTGACCTACACCGCTCACCGTGCCAGCGAAAACCAGGGTGATGGCAACATCAACGAGTTCCGCCTCGTGACTACCATTCCGTTCAATATTTTGTGATGCACCTGCCCAACGGCTGGTTCAGTGACGAATCAGCCTTTGGGTTTTGTCCTTTAACCGATTGCAGAGGGTTCTTGATGAAAATGCTTCCCCTACGTGCGGCCATCACGGCCGCGTTGCTGAGTGTCGCCGTTGGCGTCGCGGCCAAACCCCTGGTGGTCTGCACCGAAGCCAGCCCGGAAGGCTTCGATATGGTCCAGTACACAACTGCAGTCACTGCCGATGCCGTGGCCGAAACCATCTTCAATCGCCTGGCGGACTTCAAGCCCGGCAGCACCGAGGTGATTCCGGCGCTGGCCGACTCCTGGGACATCAGTGAAGACGGTCTGACTTACACGTTCCACCTGCGCAAAGGCGTCAAGTTTCACACCACCGATTACTTCAAGCCGACCCGCGACATGAACGCCGACGACGTTGTCTGGAGCTTCCAGCGTCAGCTGGACCCGAATCACCCATGGCACAAACTGTCGAGCGTGGGCTTCCCGTACTTTGAAAGCATGGGTTTCAAAGAACTGCTCAAAAACGTCGAGAAAGTCGACGATAACACCGTCAAATTCACCCTGACCCGTCGCGAAGCGCCGTTCCTGGCGGACATCGCCATGGCGTTCTCCTCGATCTATTCCGCCGAATACGCCGACCAGTTGCTCAAGACGAACAAGGCCGGCGACCTGAATAACAAACCAATAGGCACCGGCCCGTTCGTGTTCCAGCGTTACAACAAGGACGCTCAGGTTCGTTTCAAGGCCAACCCGGAGTATTTCCGTGGCAAGCCACCCGCTGAAGCCTTGATTCTGGCGATTGCTACCGACAACAATGTGCGCCTGCAAAAACTCAAGGCCAACGAATGCCAGATCGCGCTGTATCCCAAGCCCGATGACATCCCGAGCATCAAGAAAGACACCAACCTGAAGGTTGATGAGCTGAACGCGATGACCGTTTCGTACATCGCGATGAACACCTCGCACAAATACATGAGCGATGTGCGCGTGCGTAAAGCCATCGACATCGCGTTCGACAAGGCCGCCTATGTCAACGCGCTGTTCGGCAAAGGCAATGCGACCGTGGCAGTCAATCCGTACCCGGACACCCTGCTGGGTTACAACCACGCCCTGAAAAATCCACCGCGTGACCTGGACAAGGCCCGCGCCTTGCTCAAGGAAGCGGGCGTACCAGAAGGCACTACGTTTACACTGTTTACCCGCAACGGCGGCGGGACGACCAACCCGAACCCGATGCTCGGTGCGCAGATGATGCAGGCTGACCTGGCTCAGGTCGGGATCAACCTCGATATTCGCGTCATGGAATGGGGCGAAATGCTCAAACGTGCGAAAAACGGCGAGCACGACATGGTTTCCGCCGGATGGGCGGGTGATAACGGCGACCCGGATAACTTCCTGACGCCTATGCTGAGTTGCGAAGCAGCCAAGAACGGCGAAAACTACGCGCGCTGGTGCAACGAGAAATTCCAGACGCTGATCGACGAAGCCCGAGCTAAAGTGAACCCGACGGAACGTGCAGCGCTCTACGAGCAAGCCCAGGAGGTTTTCAATCAGGACCAGCCATGGATCAGCATGGCGCACACCCGTATGTTTACTGCAATGCGCAACAACGTAGAGGGCTATCACATTAGCCCGCTTACCACGAATAACTTCGCCACCACCCAGGTGAAGTAAATAAGAAAACTCCCGGTGTCCCTGACTCCAGGGACACCGGGCACGCCTAACCGGCTGATGAGGTACACCACAAGATGTTTAGTTTTATTGCCCGCCGATTGGGGTTATTGATCCCCACGTTCTTCGGCATCACCTTGCTGACTTTCGCGTTGATTCGCATGATTCCTGGCGACCCCGTGGAAGTAATGATGGGCGAACGTCGAGTCGACCCCGAAATGCATGCTCAGGCAATGGAACGCCTTGGTCTGAACAAACCGCTGTATGCCCAATACATGGACTACATCGGCAAGCTGGCTCACGGCGACCTCGGCGAATCGCTGCGTACCCGTGAAAGCGTGTGGAGCGAATTCACTTCTCTATTCCCCGCGACCCTGGAACTGTCCATGGCCGCCCTGTTGTTCGCCGGCATCCTGGGCCTCCTGGCCGGGGTGATTGCGGCACTCAAGCGAGGATCCCTGTTCGACCATGGGGTGATGGGCATCTCCCTGGCGGGATACTCGATGCCGATCTTCTGGTGGGGCCTGATCCTGATCATGTTCTTCTCGGTGAGCCTGGGCTGGACCCCGGTGTCCGGGCGGATCGACCTGCTCTATGACATCGAGCCGCGCACCGGCTTCATGCTCATCGACACGCTGCTGGCCGATGACGTCGGTGCGTTCTTCGATGCCCTGCATCACCTGATCCTGCCGGCCATCGTGCTCGGTACCATCCCGCTGGCGGTTATTGCGCGGATGACCCGTTCGTCGATGCTCGAAGTGCTGCGTGAAGACTACATCCGTACCGCCCGCGCCAAAGGCCTGTCGCCGTCGCGCGTGGTGTTCGTGCACGGCCTGCGCAACGCGCTGATTCCGGTATTGACGGTGGTCGGCCTGCAAGTCGGCACGCTGCTGGCCGGTGCGGTTCTGACCGAAACGATCTTTTCGTGGCCCGGCATCGGCAAATGGCTGATCGAAGCCATTGGCGCCCGAGACTATCCAGTCGTGCAAAACGGCATCCTGCTAATCGCCTGCCTGGTGATTGTGGTCAATTTCGTAGTGGACATCCTCTACGGCTTTGCCAACCCACGCATCCGTCACCAGCGCTGAGATCATGACCATGACCACTCCAACTCCAGCGGTAGCAGTCGATCAAAGCCTGCTGTATCCGTCCCCGTACAAAGAATTCTGGCACGCGTTTTCGCGCAACAAAGGCGCCGTCGCCGGCCTGATGTTCATGTTGCTGGTAATTTTCTGCGCGATCTTCGCGCCGTGGGTTGCCCCGCATAACCCGAGCGAGCAATACCGTGACTTCCTGTTGACCCCGCCAGCCTGGCTGGAAGGTGGGCAGTTGCAGTTTCTGCTCGGCACCGATGAACTGGGTCGCGACCTGCTGTCGCGCCTGATCACGGGCTCGCGCCTGTCGCTGTTGATCGGTTTGTCGTCGGTGGTGATGTCGCTGATTCCGGGGATCCTGCTGGGCCTGTTCGCCGGTTTCTTCCCGCGCCTGCTCGGCCCGACCATCATGCGTCTGATGGACATCATGCTGGCCCTGCCGTCCCTGCTGCTGGCTGTGGCGATTGTCGCCATCCTCGGCCCTGGCCTGATCAACACCGTTATCGCCATCGCCGTGGTGTCCCTGCCGTCCTATGTTCGTCTGACCCGCGCCGCGGTGATGGGCGAACTGAACCGCGACTACGTGACCGCCGCGCGCCTGGCCGGTGCCACGCTGCCACGCCTGATGTTCATCACCGTGCTGCCTAACTGCATGGCACCGCTGATCGTTCAGGCCACCTTGAGCTTCTCCTCGGCGATTCTCGATGCCGCCGCACTGGGCTTCCTCGGCCTTGGCGTACAACCGCCAACCCCTGAGTGGGGCACCATGCTGGCTTCGGCTCGCGACTACATCGAACGCGCCTGGTGGGTGGTAAGCCTGCCTGGTTTGACCATTTTGCTCAGCGTGCTGGCAATCAACTTGATGGGCGACGGCCTGCGCGATGCGCTGGACCCGAAACTCAAGAACGCCGCCTGAGGAGATTCAAATGTCACTGTTAGAAATCAAGAATCTCAACGTTCGCTTCGGCGACAAGAACGCCGTTCCGGTGGTCGACGGGCTCGACATCACCGTGGAAAAAGGCGAAGTCCTGGCCATCGTTGGCGAGTCGGGTTCGGGTAAATCCGTGACCATGATGGCGCTGATGGGCCTGATCGAGCATCCGGGCATCGTCACCGCCGACGCCCTGAATTTCGACGGCAAGAACATGCTCAAGCTCAGCAACCGTCAGCGTCGACAAATCGTCGGCAAAGACCTGGCCATGGTCTTCCAGGACCCGATGACCGCGCTGAACCCGAGCTACACCGTCGGCTTCCAGATCGAAGAAGTGCTGCGCCTGCACCTGAAAATGTCCGGCAAGCAAGCGCGCAAGCGTGCCATCGAGCTGCTGGAAAAAGTCGAAATCCCGGGCGCTGCAAGCCGTATGGACGCCTACCCGCACCAACTGTCCGGCGGTATGAGCCAGCGTGTTGCAATCGCCATGGCGATTGCCGGCGAGCCGAAACTGCTGATCGCCGACGAACCGACCACGGCACTGGACGTCACGATTCAGGCACAGATCATGGACCTGCTGCTGGCGTTGCAGAAAGAGCAGAACATGGGCCTGGTGCTGATCACCCACGACCTCGCGGTCGTGGCCGAAACCGCCCAGCGCGTGTGCGTGATGTACGCCGGCCAAGCGGTTGAAGTCGGTCAAGTACCCCAGTTGTTCGACATTCCGGCGCATCCGTACAGCGAAGCATTGCTCAAGGCGATTCCGGAACACAGCCTGGGCGCCACGCGCCTGGCCACGCTGCCGGGCATTGTTCCCGGTCGTTATGACCGTCCGCAGGGTTGCCTGCTGTCGCCGCGTTGCCCGTACGTGCAAGAGAGCTGCCGCGCACAGCGTCCAACCCTGGACCCGAAAAGCCACAGCCTCGCCCGCTGCTTCTACCCGCTTAATCAGGAGGTGGCGTAATGGCCGTCGTACTTACCGCCCGCGACCTGACCCGTCACTACGAAGTGTCCCGTGGCCTGTTCAAGGGACATGCGACCGTACGCGCCCTGAACGGTGTGTCTTTCGAACTGGAAGCCGGCAAGACCCTCGCAGTTGTAGGCGAGTCGGGCTGCGGCAAATCCACCCTGGCCCGTGCGTTGACGCTGATCGAAGAGCCGTCCTCCGGCTCCTTGAAAATCGCCGGCCAGGAAGTCACCGGTGCCGACAAGGCCCAGCGCAAGCAGCTGCGCAAAGACGTGCAGATGGTGTTCCAGAGCCCGTACGCCTCGCTCAACCCACGGCAGAAAGTCGGTGACCAGCTCGGCGAACCCTTGCTGATCAACACCAACCTGTCGGCGGCCGAACGTCGCGAAAAAGTCCAGGCGATGATGAAACAGGTGGGCTTGCGTCCTGAGCACTACCAGCGTTATCCGCACATGTTCTCCGGCGGTCAGCGCCAGCGGATCGCCCTCGCCCGCGCGATGATGCTCCAGCCTAAAGTGCTGGTAGCGGACGAACCGACCTCGGCGCTGGACGTGTCGATTCAGGCGCAGGTACTCAACCTGTTCATGGATTTGCAGCAGGAGTTCAACACCGCCTACGTGTTCATCTCCCACAACCTGGCAGTGGTGCAACACGTTGCTGATGACGTGATGGTGATGTACCTCGGTCGCCCGGTAGAAATGGGTCCGAAGAATGACATCTACGAGCGCCCTCTGCACCCGTACACCCAGGCGCTGTTGTCGGCCACGCCGACCATTCACCCGGACCCGAACAAGCCGAAAATCAAAATCGTCGGCGAGTTGCCTAACCCGTTGAACCCGCCGTCGGGTTGCGCTTTCCACAAGCGCTGCCCGTACGCAACCGAGCGCTGCAGCACCGAAGAGCCAGCCTTGCGCCTGCTCGACAGCCGCCAGGTGGCTTGCCACTACGCCGAGCAGTTCCTCGACGGCGCAGCCTGAAAAAATGTGGGAGCGAGCCTGCTCACGAAAAGGGTGTGTCAGTCACCATCACGGTGCCTGACAGTCCGCTATCGCGAGCAGGCTCGCTCCCATAGGGATATCTGACCTCTTCTACTCCAACGGCGCATCAGTTGGAGTAGAAGAGGTTTTCTTTTGCCTGTCGATCAAGACTGGCTGTCGCCTTCATCATCGTCGGTGTCAGGCTCTTCAGTGGTCGAATCGTCATCGTCCTTGCTGCCGCCCTGATCTTCATTCCCGGGCTCTGAGTCAGATTTAGCGATCATCATCCCGGCATGTATCACCTGCCCGCTCGACACCTGCTCACCATGCTCAGGGCACTCCGCCCATGCCGCCGACATGCCCACGGACAACATCACTAACACCTTAAGCAACAGCACAATGCGTTGAAAAATGCTCATAGCCGAATCCATCCTTTTTGGGGTAACGCGTGGGTGCCTGACTGGCGCTGAATGAAATCTAGTTCCGATCAGCGTGGTTCACCAGATAGGACGCTAACGACGGGCTGGAAATGCCCGTGATCGGCAGAATGGTTTTGAATAACCGTTATCTCGAATCGCTATTGCCCCTGGAGTGAGCATGCTCGCGATTACGGTCATCCATTCAACACTGCAAGTGATTGACCGGACGCCATCGCGAGCAGGCTCGCCTGCGGATTTGCTTCAGGCAATAAACATGCCCCCGGGTCTTGAGCCTAGGGCAGTACATGAGTTCTACCGCCCCCGTCGAATTGCTCATCAGTCCGGCAGGCGGGGCTTTTTTTCAACTCGACTTACGAGTCCATTGCTGACCAGCGTTGGATCAAGCCGAGTAGACAACGTTGAGAGTGTCGCAACCTTTGATGCTGAGTCCGTGATAATCGTCGTAAAGCAGCACTTTAATGCAGTAGTCAAACATTAAGTCTGCCTCTGCGACATTAAGTTATTCCAACGGATTATTGCGCCAGCATCTACTACTTCTAATTTATTTACCCTTCCGCTGGGCTAATGTCCCGAACCTATGAAACTCGAGTAAAAAGCAACAACAATCACCGCACCCAAGCTATTGTTTTTTAAAGCATTCATATTTCACACCTAACAACAAGACTATGAACGCCAACTGTCAACTGTCATAACTGACAGTATACCGTTTTAAAAGCTATTGCTAGATTCAGCAATGCAACGAGTCCATTTAATAAAAGGAGCACCCCATGAGTACCGATATTGAGTACACCCCACCGAACGCAAAGGTGACCAGCAACGATGTTGATAAAGTAAGAAAGTATGTAAATACTGGATTATCACTTCCCATGACACTAGACAGTATCAACATTGTGTATCGGGGTGCCGTTAACGAGGATGGTATTAGCGCTACAGATCTTTTGACTACGTTTGTCAATATCAATAGACATGCCAGTCAGTGGTCACCTCTAGAAACTGAAATCATAAAGGTTGCTACTTCTCTTAAAAGATTTGCAGGCGACCTTAAGGACTATACAGAACCTGCCATTGACGAAATCAAAGAAATGAAGGGTTACAATGATTATGCACTTAAAACCAGTAGCCTGACCGAAGATCAGATCAGTATGTTTCGATCCCCTCTAGACGAGGGAGATGCCAATACAAAAAACACTTACGACACTATCGACGAGTACGTAATTTCAATCATCAAATCGATTCAGAGCAAACAAACTGAAGCAACCAAAATAAAAGACCGACTAGTGGATTTTGACAAAAACCTGAACTCGATTGAAGTAGATGTGGGTCAGAAAGCTGCGAAAGCACTGGCATCAAAGACATTGCAGGAACTAAGAGACATAACAGCAAAACTTGTCGCTATTAACAATTCCATCAGTGATTTAAGAAAAGAATCAAAATACAGTGTTGGCGAGTGGTTTATGTTTGCCACTCTTGTATTCCCAGTGATAGGTGCGCCGCTGTGCGGCGCATATTTTGGCACTCGAGACAGTGGATATAACTCTGAAATCAACGACCTGCACAACGAAGAAAATACGTTACTATCCAGGCAAGCCGAACTACAAAAAGTAGCTGCAGTACTTAATAACATTCAATCCGCGATGCGTAGCCTTGGCATTTTTACACGCGGCGCCATCGAAGGTTTGATGCAAATTGAGACGCTTTGGGCTACAACGCTTAAGGAAGTGGTCGCGTCGAAAAACATACTGAGCAAAACTAAAGATTTCAGTGAACTCACCATCTTCATTATAAAAATGACCGCCGTGCTGAATCGATGGAAAAAGATCAATGATTATATGACAGACATGACAAACGCCTTTAGCCAAAGAAACTAACTTTGGAGGACGAAAAAAAATGACCATCGAATTGATCACCCCCTACAATCCTAACATTATTAAAGCGCGCATCCTGATACGGGAGTACGCGAATATCAAACTGAGCAACGCCTATATCCCAGCGCTAAGTCAAGAGTTCCAAAGTATTAAAATCGCGCTCGACGATGTCGATCGAGTTTTTAATGAGTCCCTAAGCGAGGTATCGAGCATTTTGGATGACAGCGAAATCAGAGACTACTTAAAAGTCATCAAGAGCACCGCTCAAGAGTCTACTATCACCCCTTCTAAAAAGGAGCTAAAAAAGGCTCTTGAAACACTCAAATCAGAACTTGAAGCGCTTACACGTCGTATGAAGGCTTCTTTGGGTGGTTTTGAAACAGCTACAATCTCCGACTATTCTGGGGAGCTTTCCACTCTGGAATCTGAACGTATCAAATTAGTAAGTAACCTTCCCAGCGACCAAAAGAAACTAAGCATCCTTCGGGAGCAATATGACGTGCTTGAAAAGGCAATCATCGAATTCCAGTCAAAAACGTTCATCGATAGAGGTCAACCAATTGTTGACGAGCTAAAAAAAGCAGTCACAGAAGTTGTTGACCAACCCTCTGAAAAGGCGAAAACGGCGGTCAAGGCAGGTATGAATATTGCGCAAAGCCTGCTTGCCATTACGAATGAGAACCTTAAGTACAACAACTTAATTGAGGCGCGCGATAAGCTGTCCGGTGAAATTCACATCTGGCAATCACAAATGAACTATGAGCAAAAACAGGTCAATATTATAGATGACAAGAAATCACAAATACTGGCGCTTTTTGACATTATCGAACCCCGCAAGCTTTATATAGTAGAAGGGCGGAAAATCATTGGAATGTTTGTAAAACTTATAAACTACGTTTTTTTCATCAATTACGATTTAACCACTTCAGAAGGACTAGTTGTCGTAGCGGATAAGCTTCTGGAAAATTACTCAGCGGTCCCGATCCATATTGACTCACTCGCGTATTATTGGTTACGCAACGCGTAATCATATAAGCAGCCAGTACTTTTAACTCTTTTAACCGCGACAAAAAAAACAACGCATTTCCTGGTGCTGCCGTAGACTGTGACGTGACAGGAAATCCAGATGCAAACATGAATCATCTCAACTCACCTATTTAACAAGTCGAATCTTTAACGAGGCACACACATGGATAGTTCAACAATCAGTCTTTTCTTAGAAGAAGAGATGTCTAACTGTTTTAATACGAATTTGAGCTATTGGCGGGTAATTGAACGTTCCCGAGGATGGCAAGACACACTTCTAGGCTCTGTCAGATGGTTTGAGGAGTGCTGGCCTCACCTGCCGCACTATTGGTCAGGCGACAGCAAGAAGCTTGAACAATTCGCTATAGACACCGCTACCTATTCAGACGCACGCAAACATCTTGGCACAGAAACTTTAGCTGTCCGAAGTAAACTTTTAAATATAGAGGAAAACATTCAGCTTTTTGGGGACTCAGTGATTAAAGTAATCGATGGCACCTCAGCAAGCACCAACACTCAGAACCTCAGCCAAGCACAGATAGATGACTTTAACTCAACGTTATTGAGTATTGAAGATGCTGGTTGCGTCCAGAACTTTTCAAGTCATATGGACGCACTTCGAGAGTCCATTTCCAGCGCTCTGGATGACGTCTCTAAATTTCAAAGCAAGATTTCGGATCTAAAGTTTCTTTTAGCTAACAGCGTGCGCCCCGCTATCGATGGTGCGTTAGCTTTTAGTTACCCACTCCATACATCCTTCATCAATTCCACCCGCATAATTATAGAAGAAGGAAAAAAAAACGGAACATCTATAGAAGAAGCACTCTCTCGAGAAAAAATGTTTTTAAGCATACGAAATGATCTAGCTAAACGGAATTCTACAGAGGTTAAGTCACCATTGGAATTTGGTGGCTTACTAAGAGTTTTCTTAGAAATTTCTGAGTCCATATCTCGCGTGCAGCCAGCCTTGTCCAAATTCGAAATCCTCTGGATAGAAACGCGCAGCTTTATTCTGAATTCGAAAGACAATGTCGACACTATCAAAGACATAAAAATGCTTAAAGTCTTTAGGGTGAGAATGAAAAAAATCATGAAAGACTGGAGTGATGTAAAAAAAACCCTAGGGGATCAACCCATGATTATGCAGTAGATAAATAATATATCTACATTCGCTCGAGCACCTCCCCGCACTCTATGGGCACTGAATAATTAAATAGCGAGAATTAAAATGAAAATAAAAGTCAGCACGCTCCCAGGCTACGTAACAAAACTATCGCATGGCAAATTGGTTGTGTACCAAAATTGGATTACTTTTGACAAAGGCAAGACAACAGTATTCCGAAGTTCACAACCCTACTACAACGACAAGGAGGACACGCTTCAAAAATTTGATGCCCCGGCTATTACACTTCTAAAAAACTACGGAATAAAAGGCATTATCAGCCTGAATCAAAAGCTATTAGAGGGTACTAGTGCATCTGAATTGAGCAAGGAAAGTATTACCTATCACCATCTTGAAGTTAAAGACTTTAACACCCCTACAGCCCAAGAGCTCTTGCAGGGGTGCAAGGCAATCGATAGTGCCGTGAGCAAAGGAAACGTTTTGGTATATTGTGGCTTTGGTCAGGGAAGAACAGGGACGATGATGACGGCTTATGAAATATACAAACTTCCCAAAGGAAGTGCGGTCTCCAAACTAGAAGCCGTTATCGCCGCGTCTACTGCAGAAACCGATGACCAGGAAAAAAGCCTGCGCGCACTCTACAAGCTACAAAATCCGTAGAAAGACTGCACCGCCTTAGAAATGAGAGTGGCCATCATGACCACTCTCTATTCTCCTGCAACGCTTAGTGATGCTCACGCGTCGCACGGAATTTCACGTCCGGCCAGCGCTCTTCCATCAGTGCCAGGTTGACCCGGGTCGGGGCCAGGTAGGTCAGGTGACCACCACCGTCGATCGCGAGGTTTTCCACCGCCTTGTTGGAGAATTCCTCAAGCTTCTTCTTGTCGCTGCAATCGATCCAGCGCGCGGAATAAACGGTGATCGGCTCGTAGGAGCACTCAACCTTGTATTCCTCTTTCAAACGGCTGGCGACCACGTCGAACTGCAGCACACCGACGGCGCCGAGGATGATGTCGTTGCTGCGCTCGGGGAAGAACACCTGGGTCGCGCCCTCTTCCGCCAGTTGCTGCAAGCCTTGACGCAGCTGCTTGGATTTCAGCGGATCACGCAGACGCACGCGACGGAACAGTTCCGGGGCGAAGTGCGGGATACCGGTAAAGCCCAGGACTTCGCCTTCGGTGAAGGTGTCGCCGATCTGGATGGTGCCGTGGTTGTGCAAACCGATGATGTCGCCGGCAAACGCTTCTTCCAGTTGCTCACGTTCAGAGGAGAAGAAGGTCAGCGCATCGCCGATCCGCACGTCCTTGCCGGTGCGCACGTGGCGCATTTTCATGCCTTTTTCGTACTTGCCGGAGCAGATACGCATGAAGGCGATGCGGTCGCGGTGCTTCGGGTCCATGTTCGCCTGGATCTTGAACACGAAGCCGGCGAATTTCTCTTCGACCGGTTCTACGGTGCGCTCGTTGGCCACACGGGCCAGCGGTTTCGGCGCCCAGTTGACCACGGCGTCGAGCACGTGATCGACACCGAAGTTACCCAATGCAGTACCGAAGAACACCGGGGTCAGTTGACCGTCGAGGAATTCCTGCTGGTTGAACTCGTGGCAGGCGCCCTGCACCAGTTCCAGCTGATCGACGAAGCGATCGTACTCGTCGCCCAAGTGTGCACGGGCTTCATCGGAGTCGAGTTTCTCGATGATTTTCACATCGGTGCGCTCGTGGCCGTGACCGGCGGTGTACACGATGATGTAGTCGTCGGCGAGGTGGTAAACGCCTTTGAAGTCGCGGTAGCAACCGATCGGCCAGGTGATCGGCGCGGCCTTGATCTTCAGGACCGCTTCGATTTCGTCGAGCAGTTCGATCGGGTCGCGGATGTCACGGTCGAGTTTGTTGATGAAGCTGACAATCGGCGTGTCACGCAGACGGCAAACGTCCATCAGCGCGATGGTCCGAGGCTCTACACCCTTACCGCCGTCGAGGACCATCAAGGCCGAGTCCACTGCCGTCAGGGTGCGGTAGGTATCTTCGGAGAAGTCTTCGTGGCCCGGGGTGTCGAGCAGGTTGATCATGTGGTCGCGATACGGGAACTGCATGACCGACGTGGTAATCGAGATACCACGCTGCTTTTCCATTTCCATCCAGTCGGAGGTGGCATGGCGGTCGGACTTGCGAGACTTCACCGTGCCCGCAATCGCAATCGCCTTGCCCATCAGCAAGAGCTTCTCGGTGATGGTGGTTTTACCGGCATCGGGGTGGGAAATAATGGCGAAAGTGCGGCGTTTCGCGACTTCGGCGGCCTGTTTGGTCATGGGAAATCGCCTGGCGGTGATTCAAAAAAGGGCGGCGAGTATAGCGCAAACCGAGGGTCACGGACCACCGCTCGTAGGCCCACCGAACACCGCATCACTCTGTAGGAGCCGGCTTGCGGGCGATGGCATCGCCTCGGTCTGTCAGATACACCGAGGTGATGCCATCGCCAGCAAGCTGGCTCCTACAGGTACGTGTTTGGGCATCAAGGGTGGCTATCTGCTGTTAAATATGGAACCTTTTAAAAGGTGCAGACGTCCACTCCCCTGTTACGGCACTCGTACCAGGGGCTGAAAAATCAGCAAGTTAGCCTGACGAGGCTGCGCTTATGGCTCGATCTCATGCGGTTTTACCCGCATGAAGAGCTGCTTCTCGCGAACGTTGATTTCCCGGCAGCCAGTGATGGCATTGCCACACGGGACTGCGTTCGCCGACAAAGAAAAAAGGAGTCCGCCTGTGGCTATTCGCTATGGCAAGGGGCTTATAGGAGGTGCGGTTGTCGTCGCACTCCTGGCCCTGCTGGTCCACTGGATTGGCATCAACACGATCGAACATTACCGCGACGATTTGTTGTTTTACCTGCAAGCTCACTTGATTCTCGTCCTTGTCTCCATGCTGGCCGCCCTCGTTGTGGGCATCCCCGCCGGTATCTTCCTCAGCCGTCCGTCCATGGTGGACCGAGCTGAGCGCTTCATGCAGCTCTTCAATATCGGCAACACCGTGCCGCCTCTCGCCGTACTCGCCATCGCCCTGGGGATTCTGGGCATCGGCAGCGGCCCCGCGATTTTCGCCCTGTTCCTCGCCTCGCTGTTGCCGATCGTGCGCAACACCTATGAAGGCCTGAAAAACGTTCAGGGTTCGCTCAAAGAAGCGGCCGTCGGCATCGGCATGACCCCGACCCAAGTGCTGTGGCGAGTCGAACTGCCGAACGCCGTGCCGATCATCATCGGTGGCGTGCGCGTGGCGCTGGCAATCAACGTCGGCACCGCACCGCTGGCGTTCCTGATCGGCGCCAACAGCCTGGGCAGCCTGATTTTCCCCGGCATCGCCTTGAACAATCAGCCGCAACTGCTGCTCGGCGCGGCCTGCACCGCCCTGCTGGCCTTGCTGCTCGACGGTCTGGTGACACTCGCCAGCCGCCTCTGGCTCGAACGCGGCTTGCGCCCGTCTTAAGCCTCGGCAAAGGAATCTTTATGAAGACATTTAGCTTTTTACTAGGCTGCGCCCTGCTGTTCGCAGGATTTGCCCAAGCCGCTGAAAAACCCGTGATCCGCATCGGCGCCCGGGTGTTCACCGAACAAACCCTGCTGGCCGAAATCACCTCCCAATACTTGCGCACCAAGGGTTACGACACGCAGGTGACTGGCGGTCTGGGCAGCAACTTGGCCCGCAGCGCCCACGAAAGTGGTCAGCTCGACCTGATGTGGGAATACACCGGCGTGTCGCTGGTGGCGTACAACCATGTCACCGACAAACTCGACAGCGCTCAGTCCTACGCCAAGGTGAAAGAGCTCGACGCTAAAAAAGGCCTCGTCTGGCTGACTCCGTCGAAATTCAGCAACACCTACGCCCTGGCCCTGCCGGAAACCACCGCACAGGCTTACCCGCAGATCAACACCATCAGCGAGCTGAACACGGTGTTGCAGGCTGAGCAAAAGGACAATCATCTGGTGGCGCTGGATACCGAGTTCGCCAACCGTTCCGACGGTCTGAACGGCATGGTCGACCTGTACAGCATGAACCTGACCCGCAAAAACATTCGGCAGATGGACGCCGGGCTGGTCTACACCGCCCTGCGCAACGGCCAGGTGTTTGCCGGTCTGGTCTACACCACTGACGGTCGATTGAACGCCTTCAAGCTGAAACTGCTCGAAGACGACAAGCACTACTTCCCGGACTACACCGCTGCGCCAGTGGTGCGCCAGGTCTACCTCGACGCCCATCCGAAACTTGCCGAGGAACTCAAGCCCCTGGCCGAACTGTTCGACGACGAAACCATGCGCCAGCTCAACGCGCGGGTCGATGTCGATCATGAAAGCCCGTCATCCGTTGCCGCAGATTTCCTGCGCCAGCATCCACTGAACTGAGGGAGGAAAAGCCATGGAATTTCTCAACGCCTTTTCCCATCTCGACTGGCCGTTGGTGCTGCACCTGACGTGGCAGCACATCACTTTGGTCGGCATCGCCGTGACCCTGGCGATTCTGGTTGGCGTGCCACTGGGCATTCTGATGACGCGCTTCCCGACGCTCGCAGGTCCCTTGCAGGCCAGCGCCACGGTGCTGCTGACCGTGCCGTCGATTGCTTTGTTCGGCCTGCTACTGCCGTTCTACTCCAAGTTCGGCCAAGGCCTCGGGCCGATGCCGGCGATCACGGCAGTGTTTCTGTACTCACTGCTGCCGATCATGCGTAACACCTACCTCGCCCTCACCGGCGTGGAACCGGGCATTCGCGAAGCCGCGCGCGGCATCGGCATGACCTTCGGCCAGCGCCTGCGCATGGTCGAGTTGCCGATCGCGGTGCCGGTGATCCTTGCCGGTGTGCGCACCGCCGTGGTCATGAACATTGGTGTCATGACCATCGCCGCGACCATCGGCGCCGGTGGCCTCGGTGTCCTCATTCTCGCTTCCATCAGCCGCAGCGACATGTCGATGCTGATCGTCGGCGCCGTGCTGGTCAGTCTTCTGGCCATCTTCGCCGACCTGCTTCTGCAATGGCTGCAACGCACGCTGACTCCAAAAGGACTGCTCAAATGATCGAACTTCAAAACCTCAGCAAGACCTTCCAAAGCAACGGCAAAGACGTGAAAGCCGTGGACTCGGTAAGCCTGACCGTCAATGAAGGCGAAATCTGCGTGTTCCTCGGGCCATCGGGCTGCGGCAAAAGCACCACGCTGAAGATGATCAACCGCCTGATCAAGCCGACCTCGGGCAAGATCCTGATCAACGGCGAAGACACCACTGACCTCGACGAAGTGACCCTGCGTCGCAACATCGGTTATGTGATCCAGCAGATCGGCCTGTTCCCGAACATGACCATCGAGGAAAACATCACCATCGTTCCTCGTCTGCTCGGTTGGGACAAACAGAAATGCCACGACCGCGCCCGCGAGTTGATGAGCATGATCAAGCTCGAACCCAAGCAGTACCTGAATCGCTATCCGCGTGAATTGTCCGGTGGCCAGCAGCAGCGGATCGGCGTGATTCGTGCATTGGCGGCGGATGCGCCATTGTTGTTGATGGACGAACCGTTCGGCGCGGTCGACCCGATCAACCGCGAAATGATCCAGAACGAGTTCTTCGAGATGCAGCGCGCACTGAACAAGACCGTGATCATGGTCAGCCACGACATCGACGAAGCGATCAAGCTGGGCGACAAGATTGCGATCTTCCGCGCCGGCAAGCTGTTGCAGATCGATCACCCGGACACCCTGCTGGCGCACCCGGCGGATGACTTTGTCAGCAACTTCGTCGGCCAGGACAGCACCCTCAAGCGTCTGTTGTTGGTGAAAGCCGAAGACGCGGCGGACAACGCGCCATCGGTGAGCCAGGAAACGCCGGTGCCTGAAGCCCTGGAGTTGATGGACGAACTGGACCGTCGTTATGTGGTGGTCACGGATGGTGAGAACAAGGCGCTCGGTTATGTACGACGTCGCGACTTGCACCGTCAGACGGGTACTTGCGCGCAATACCTGCGGGAGTTCAACGCTACCGCAGCGTACGACGAGCATTTGCGCATCCTGCTGTCGCGCATGTACGAGTTCAATCGTTCGTGGCTGCCGGTGATGGATGCCGAGCGGGTGTTCCTGGGAGAGGTGACGCAGGAGTCGATCGCCGAATACTTGAGCTCTGGTAAGTCCCGTGGGGGCAAGACCAGCATTGTTTCGCCCGCCGAGACTGCGTTGGTCTGATCTGACGCCATCGCGGGCAAGCCTTGCTCCTACGGGATTGGTGTCGTGCAAACGAAATTGGCACGCCACAAAACTTGTAGGAGCAAGGCTTGCCCGCGATTGGGGGCACCACAAATCCCTCTTACACCCCTCAAATACCCATCCAACGGGAACATCACACTGTCATGCAGGTCGGTTACATCAGTAGCTGTCCGGGACCGCACGACGGAAGCGTGCAAAAACGCGACATTTTTTGTTGATCTCAAGCCCCTCACGCCCTAAAGTTCGCGCCGAACGTCCATGCTGGAAACGATCCATCCGGCTCAAGTACTGACGACGAGACAGCAAGGCCAAGGGAAAGCACCGCTTCCCATGGCCTTTTTGCTTTCGGCGACATGCCTTGGGAAGTAGGCGAACCAAAGTGGGGATACGGAGGACGTTCATTTGCACCCATTGTTTTTACTCGTTTGCCATTAGGAGCCCCAGCATGTCGATCAACGTCGAAGACTATTTCGCGCGCGATACCTTCAACAAAATGAAGGCTTTTGCCGACAAACAAGAAACCCCGTTCGTGGTGATCGACACCGCGATGATCAGCCAGGCCTATGACGACCTGCGCGCCGGTTTCGAATTCGCCAAGGTCTACTACGCGGTCAAGGCCAACCCGGCCGTCGAAATCATCGACCTGCTCAAAGAGAAAGGCTCGAACTTCGACATCGCCTCGATCTACGAGCTCGACAAAGTGATGAACCAGGGCGTCGGCCCGGATCGTATCAGCTACGGCAACACCATCAAGAAATCCAAAGACATTCGCTACTTCTACGACAAGGGCGTGCGTCTGTATGCCACCGACTCCGAAGCCGACCTGCGCAACATTGCCAAGGCCGCACCGGGTTCGAAAGTCTACGTGCGCATCCTGACCGAAGGCTCGACCACCGCTGACTGGCCTTTGTCGCGCAAATTCGGCTGCCAGACCGACATGGCCATGGACCTGCTGATCCTCGCCCGTGACCTGGGTCTGGTGCCTTACGGCATCTCGTTCCACGTCGGTTCGCAACAGCGCGACATCAGCGTCTGGGACGCGGCCATCGCCAAGGTCAAAGTGATCTTCGAACGCCTGAAGGAAGAAGACGGCATTCACCTCAAGCTGATCAACATGGGTGGCGGCTTCCCGGCCAACTACATCACCCGCACCAACAGCCTGGAAACCTACGCTGAAGAAATCATCCGTTTCCTCAAGGAAGATTTCGGTGACGATCTGCCGGAAATCATTCTGGAGCCAGGCCGTTCGTTGATCGCCAACGCTGGCATCCTGGTCAGTGAAGTGGTGCTGGTGGCGCGTAAATCCCGTACCGCTGTAGAGCGATGGGTGTACACGGACGTGGGCAAGTTCTCCGGCCTGATCGAAACCATGGACGAAGCCATCAAGTTCCCGATCTGGACCGAGAAGAAAGGCGAAGTGGAAGAAGTGGTCATCGCCGGCCCGACCTGCGACAGCGCCGACATCATGTATGAGAACTACAAGTACGGTCTGCCGCTAAACCTGGCGATTGGTGATCGTTTGTACTGGTTGTCGACCGGTGCTTACACCACCAGTTATAGCGCGGTTGAATTTAATGGCTTTCCGCCGCTGAAGTCGTTTTACGTTTAATACGTAATGACCGACTAATAAAACCCGTGAACTTCACGGGTTTTTTATTGCCACTGATAGTTAAAACAACCTAACCACCAACTCCATATATCGTTACACACCCATCGACCACCAAAACCCAAAGTAAAGTTATGCTGCGCGCTCACTAACTCGAAAGGGATTTCAACATGCAACTTTATCAAGCACCATTCTCTACCGTCGAGCCAATCAGTAAAGGATTAGCCTTTAGTGCATCGCCGCCCATAGTTACCAAAGGAGACATCCAACGAATCAAAGAATATATTGCTCAAGCCAAATCACTTCCAGTGAATATCGACGACGTTAAAAACCTGCTAAAAAGCGAAAACACTGGCATCGCAGGACTGGAGCCTTATGACATTGCAAACACCTGTGCCAAAGTCGTCACCAATGCCAATAACTGGAACGATATCGAACTGTCGATGAAAAGAGTCAGTGGCAGCCTTCAGGCATTCTCCGAAGACCTGCGGTATTTCGGAGATGACATTATCGCGGCCATTGAAACCATGCCGGGCTACCAGAATTACATCGGCACAATTGAAGGTCTGACCGAGGAAGAAATTGCCAAACTGCCTGAGCTAAAAATTGGCCAAGATGAGAAAAACAGATTTCCGTCCATCAAAGACTCTATTCAGTTCATCGCCAGCTCCATCGTCCAAAAGAAAACCAGCAGCACTGATATCCAGCTTCGCCTGAAACACTTTAAAACCGAGTTGACGGACGTGGTGGCGGTGTCGATTGGCGAAAAGCTGAAGCTGGCGGGCAACCACGAGCTGAATGCCGAGATCACTCGACTCAATGCTGAAATTGATGAAGCTCAACGCCTGGTCGAGGAAAAATCCCGGGAGCACGAACCCAACTTCTTCGATTACTTTCTGGCCTTCACCGACCCGCTGGGCTCTCAATATCTAAAACTCAAAGCAACACTGCAGACGGTGCATGTCGCTCCACTGATCCGGAGTCGGGATGAACTCACCGAGCAAGTCCGCAAGAAAAGCGTGCTGACAGGTACCTTGCTGGCCCTCCACGACCGGCTGTACAGCGTCGACTCTTATATCCTCGGAGCGACGCAAAGTACCGCTCTGCTGGAAACCGTCTGGATCACGATTTCTGAATACATCGACTCGTCAAAAAACAAAGTTGATGGCATTCACGAGTTCCTCACACTCAGGGCTTTTGTGTCGAACCTGAAAGTCATACTCAGCGACTGGAAAAACATCGAATCCAACGCCAAAGCGCTAACCAAAGCTTTCGATTAATACAAAACCTATCTAACCCACTGTAAATAAGGATATTTATGGACACCCAATCGTATACCACACCCGACATGTCGATCATTCGCGACAGCCGGGAAATCATTCGCTATCAAGCCATTATCGGCTCCGCCGACTTGTATATCGAAGCACTGCGAAACGAACTGATCAAGCTTAATTCCGAAGTCAGCACGACAGACCTGGTGGTTTCCGGGACAATAACTTCGGCTATTATCAGCCTGGATACCAGAGCACTCAATGAGACGCTGGAAGCACTGGCCGCTCTGTCCGCAGGAGAAACAAATCCGCAAAATAAAAATGCTATTGAGTCCTATACCAAAATAGCCAGGCAGTTAATTTCGCAGTGCACTGACAAGCTGAATGAAGCGCAAACAGAACTCAGTGACGCTATTTACAGTGTCAGGTATTCCCCCATCAGCAATAACCGTTTCAAGATTGCCGAACTGGTGGAGGCTCGCGAGTCGCTCGTCGCGGAACTGGAAAAAGAAAAGCCACCTGTGGATAAGCTTCTCGAAGATGAAAAAGTCTTGAACGAAGCAATCAGGCTGTTTGAAAGCCTCAGCTTCCTTGATCGCCTGAAACCGCTTTTCGAGCAACTGACCGGGATGATCGGCACTCAACCTGAAACACCTCAAACCGCCGCAATGAAGGCTGGCCTGGTGGTCGCGAACAAGTTTCTCGATGAGGCAAACCAACTGATCAAATACCAGGACCTGATCAAAGCTCGTACAACGCTGCGGGTTCGTCTTAAAGACCGACAGGACCGCCTGGATTCTCTTCTCGCCCAAATGAGCGACAACGACAAGAAAGTAAAACAGCTGAACGATACAAAAAAGGTGATCGAACCGCGGGATTCGTACGCGGATGAAACCAGCAAGATCGTCGACGCTTTGTCGCTGTTTCTTGAGGCCATCGCCGACAATGACGTCATCAAAAAGGGCCAAAAGTTGATAGCGCAGGCCAAGCCTTTAGCACGCTACCTGGAAAACCTTAAAGGCCAGTGGCTGCGCGGTTAACCCAACAGTTGAACGAGTTCGGACGCACGCTGGTGATACTCCCGAGCTATTGCTCGAATCCTTGGGTGGGGAGCGTTATTCAACGCCTCCCCACTCACTCGCAAAAAGTTCTGGTTACCGGTGGCCAATGCTAGACGTAGCCAGAGCAGTGCATCCTCAACCTGCCCGTCATCGGCCAACAGTGCCGCATAACTGAACTGCCCCCGGAAATCCCCACCTTCGGCAGATCGTCGATACCAGAGTCGCGCCGCTAGCGGGTCGGCGAGGCAATATTCGCCTTCCTCCAGATACCGCCCCAGCAAATTCATCGACTTCGCATGGCCCAGTTCGGCTGCCTGTCGATACAGACTCAAGGCTTTGGGCTGATCTACCGCCACCCCGCGCCCGGTCGCCAGCAGGTTGGCGTAGTTGTACATCGCCCAATCCAGCCCTGCGTCGGCCGCCAACCGATAATGCTGCGCGGCAACCGAAGCATCCGCCGCACAACCCCAGCCGTGTTCGTGACAACGACCGAGCATGTTGCGCGCCATCAGGTGTCCGCCACGAGCGGCAATCTCGAACCAACGCAACGCCAACGTCTGATCCTGTGCGATGCCGTTCCCATCCAGCAGAATCTGCCCCAGCAAAGCCTGAGCATCGAGTACGCCTTCGCGAGCAGCCATCAAAATTGCCTGGGCTGCGCGCGCCGGGCTTTCCTCCAGCATGGCCTTGAGCGAATCACCGTCGAGGACTTCCTCGCGGCGCAGTTGATAACTCATACCTCGACCCAGCGGCGAAGCAAGTTGTGATAGGTGCCGGTGAGGCGAATCAACGAAGGATGATCCGGCATGTCCTGCGTCAACTGCTGGATCGCCCCGTCCATCTCGAACAGCAGCGCGCGCTGACTGTCTTCGCGTACCAGACTTTGCGTCCAGAAGAACGAGGCGTAACGCGTGCCTTGTGTGACGGCGTTGACCTTGTGCAGGCTGGTGCCGGGATACAAAACCATGTCGCCCGCCGGCAGCTTCACGCGTTGCGTGCCGAAGGTGTCCTGGATTTCCAGTTCACCGCCGTCGTAGTCCGCAGGCTCGCTGAAGAACAGCGTCGCCGAAAGATCGGTGCGCACCCGCTCGATGCTGCCCTTGGGCTGGCGTACGGCGTTATCGATATGAAAATCGAAACTGCCGCCGGCGGTGTAGCAGTTCAGCAATGGAGGAAAAACCTTGTGCGGTAACGCGGCTGACATGAACAGTGGATTTTTCCACAGCCGTTCGAGCATCGCCGCCCCCACTTCCTTGGCCAGTGGATGACCTTCAGGCAGTTGTAGATTGTGCTTGGCCTTGGCCGACTGATAGCCGGCGGTGATCTTGCCGTCCGCCCAATCGGCCTGTTCCAGAGCCTCACGAATGCGCTGCACTTCTTCTTTCGCGAACAAGCCGGGAATGTGCAGCAGCATGGCAAAGACACCTGAAACCAAAGGGGCGCTAATGGTATTGATTCTTATTGCTCATGTAAAACCCTCACGACGGACGAAACACCAAAAACCGTAAGGTTAAATTGTAAAGAATGTAAATTCTTCGCGAATAATAACGTTTCGCAATTGATACAAATACGCGTCTACCCTATATTCCGCGGCCTCAAATCCTTGGGGAGGGAAATTCAAAATGTCGCGTCAACAACCACACGTACCGGTCAGCTCACCACGTCTGCTCGCATCAGCCATTGGCATGGCAATTACTGCCGGCTCTGCGGGCCACATGGTTTTCGCGGCGGAAAAAGCCGACGAAAAAGCACCGAGTAATGTGCTGTCGCTGGGCGCTACCGCCATCACTGGCGAGGCTCAGGACGAGACATCCTACTTCGTCGAAAAAGCCTCTTCGTCCAAGTACACCGCGCCGCTGGTCGACACCCCGCGCTCGATCACCGTCATCCCGCAACAAATCATCAAGGACACGGGCGCCCTCAATATGCAGGACGCGCTGCGCACCGTTCCAGGCATCACCTTCGGTGCCGGTGAAGGTGGCAACCCGCAAGGCGACCGTCCGTTCATTCGTGGTTTCGACGCGCAGGGCGATACTTATCTGGACGGCGTGCGCGACACCGGTTCGCAGAGCCGCGAGATCTTCGCCGTCGAATCGATTGAAGTCAGCAAAGGCCCGAACTCGGCCATGGGGGGCCGTGGCGCTGCTGGCGGAAGCATCAACCTGGTGAGCAAAAAAGCCCACTTGGGCGACTCGTTTGATGGTGGTTTTACTTGGGGTTCGGACCAGACCCAGCGTTACACCATCGACGGCAACTATCAGCTCAACGACACCGCCGCTGGCCGTCTGAACCTGTTGAGCCACGAAAGCAACGTCGCCGGCCGTGACAGCGTCGACTACGACCGCTGGGGCATTGCGCCATCGCTGGCTTTCGGCCTGGGCACCGACACCCGCGTCAACCTCGATTACTACCATCTGGAAAATAACGACACACCGGATTCGGGCATTCCCTACTCCATTCCGGCTGCTGGTTCGGCTGCCCGTACCAAATCCAATCCGGACAAACCGGACGACGGCGGCAACAGCACAAACTTCTACGGCCTCAATGACCGAGACTTCCGCAAGGGCCGCACCGACACCGCGACCTTCGCCATCGAGCACGACCTGAATGACGCGATGACCGTCAAGAACACCTTGCGTCACGGTTCCAGCATGCAGGATTACATCCTGACCCAGCCGGACGACAGCAAGGGCAACGTCAACAATGGCACCGTCTGGCGTCGGGCCAACACCCGGGTCAGCAACACCGAGACCACGACTAACCAGACCGATCTGTTTGGTGACATCTACATCGCCGGGTTCAAGAACAGCTACGCCACCGGTATCGAGTACACCCACGAGGAGAGCCAGAAATCCTCGTACAACGTCAACACCGACACCACGCCGGGAACAGCGGCTGTGACCACCAACTGCTCCCCGGCATTGATCGGCGTACCAAGCGGTTACAACTGCACCTCGCTGTCCAACCCGAACCCGAACGATCCATGGAACGGTGCGATCTCGCGTAACTACGCCGGCACCGACACCAAGGCCGACACGTACGCGCTGTATGTGTTCGACACCCTGGAATTGTCCCAGCAGTGGTTGTTGAACATGGGCCTGCGTTACGACCATTTCGACACCAACTACAAAACCTTCAACGGTTCCAGCGTGACCACGTCCAAGGGCGATGACACCAGCGAATTCGTCACCGGTCAGTTCGGCGTTGTGTACAAACCGGCGGAAAACGGCAGCATCTATGCGTCCTACGCGACGTCTGCCACTCCACCGGGCAACACCCTGGGTGATGGTGCGGAAGGCAACCCGTTGGGTGGCACACCGGATCGCAACGGCAACCTGCTGAAAAGCGACATGGAACCGGAAACCACCAAGAACTACGAAATCGGCACCAAGTGGGACCTGATGAATGATCAACTGTCGCTGACAGCCGATATCTTCCGAACCGAAAAAGATAACGCCCGCGTTCAAGTCAACACAACGACGTTTGAAAACGTCGGCAAAACCCGCGTTCAAGGTGTCGAACTGTCGGCCACCGGCAGGATCACCGACAAATGGCAAGTGTTCGCCGGCTACGCCTACATGGACAGCGAGCAAATCGACGGCGGCCCGCTGGGTGCCGTCAACGATGGCAACGAACTGCCTAACACGCCGAAAAACAGCGCCAGTGTGTGGACGACCTATCAGGTCATGCCGAGGCTGACTGTCGGTGGCGGTGCGTTCTATGTCGACGATGTATTCGGCAACGTCGCCAACACCACCATGGTTGAATCTTACGTTCGTTACGACGCGATGGCGGCCTACAAGCTGAGCAAAAACGTCGACCTGCAACTGAACGTGCAGAACCTGACCAACGAAACGTATTACGACAAAGCCTTCTCGACCCACTTCGCCAACCAGGCGCCGGGCCGTACGGCATTGCTGAGCACCAACTTCCACTTCTGATTGCAGTCACCGCTCCCACAAGGAGTGTGGATGAAGGCTGAAATCAGGGTCAGGCCCCGTTCATCTCAATGAGCGGGGCTTTTGCGTGTAAAAAAGAATGTTTCTCGACAACCCACGGCATAATGCGCGCCGTGATGACACTTTTTGAACGAACAAGGCGAGCGACGTGTTAAAGAAAACCCTGTTCCAGTTGCACTGGTTTTTCGGCATCAGCGCCGGGCTGGTCCTGGCCCTGATGGGCATCACCGGGGCAACGGTATCGTTTCAGGATGAAATCCTGAGCGCACTGAACCCTTCTGTGTTGCAGGTCGAAAAACAGGTTGCTGGCGTCCTGCCGCCCGTCGAACTGGTCGAGCACATCGAAGCCGCGTCCGGCAAAAAAGTCTCGATGCTCTCCGTCGAGACCGAGAGCGGTAATGCGGCCAAGGTGTTTTTCACGCCGCCACCGGGCCAACGCCGTGGCGAGATGCGCTACTTCGATCCGTACACCGCCGAGTTCATGGGCGACGCCACCGGCCAGGATTTCTTCGGCTTGATGCTGCAACTGCACCGTTTCCTCGCCATGGGCGACACCGGCCGCAACATCACCGGCGCGTGCACGCTGATTCTGGTGTTTTTTTGCTTGTCCGGTCTGTACCTGCGCTGGCCGCGCCAGTGGAAAAGCTGGCGTGCCTGGCTGACCCTGGACTGGAAGAAAAAGGGTCGTAGCTTCAACTGGGATTTGCACTCTGTGGCCGGCACCTGGTGCCTGGTGTTTTACCTCTTCGCGGCGCTGACCGGCTTGTCCTGGTCCTATGAGTGGTACAACAAAGGCCTGACCCGTTTGCTGTCCGACGCTCCGCAAAACGAGCGCGTGCGCGGGGGTCGCGGTCCGGCACCGAGCGGTCCGGCACCGACCGCCGACTACGCGGCCATCTGGAGCAGCGTCTACAGCGCCGCGGGCCCGGCACTCAGCGCATACAACATCCGTATGCCGCCAGTGGCCGGCCAGCCGGCGACCGTGTTCTACCTGCTGAAAACCTCCCCACATGACCGTGCCCTGAACCAGATCACCCTCGATCCGGCGACCGGAATCGTCAAGCAGCACGATCGTTACAGCGATAAGAGCCTCAAGGCGCAATGGCTGACCAGCATCTACGCGCTGCACGTCGGCAGCTACTTCGGTATTGTCGGGCGGATCATCCTGACCATTACCGCGCTGACCATGCCGTTGTTTTTCGTCACGGGCTGGTTGCTGTACCTGGATCGTCGGCGCAAGAAAAAGCAGATCAAGGACGCACGCAAAGGCCTCGAACAACCGGGCAGCGATGCGCCGGCGTGGCTGATCGGCTTCGCCAGCCAAAGCGGTTTCGCCGAGCAACTGGCGTGGCAGACAGCGGGACAATTGCAGGCCGCCGGACTGCCGGTGAACGTGCAGCCGCTGGCGAGTGTCAGCGAACAGGATTTGCTTGATTCCAGTAATGCGCTATTCGTGGTCAGCACCTTCGGTGACGGCGACGCGCCGGACAGTGCACGGGGCTTCGAGCGCACGTTGCTAGGTCGGGCATCGAGCCTGGAAAGCCTGAACTATGCGGTACTGGGCCTCGGAGATCGCCAGTATCAACACTTCTGCGGCTTCGCCCGACGCTTGCACGCCTGGCTGGGTGAGCATGGCGGCAAGACCCTGTTCGCGCCGGTGGAAGTCGACAGCGGCGACCCGTACGCCTTGCGTCACTGGCAGCAACAACTGGGCCTGTTGACCGGGCAAACACCGGTCGACACCTGGCAAGCACCTGGCTACGACAACTGGACACTGACCCGCCGCGAATTGATGAACCCGGACAGCAGCGGTTCGCCCGTGTACTTGCTGGGTCTTACCGCCCCGTCCACCAGCAGTTGGCTAGCCGGCGATCTGGTTGAAGTGTTGCCGCGTAATTGCCCGTGGGCCATCGAGCACTTCCTCGATGGTCTGGGCATCGACGGTCGTGCTTCAGTCGCGTTTGATGGCTTGTCACAACCTCTGGAGCAAGCGCTCGCCACGCGCCAGCTGCCTGAGAACAGAGCCCACCTGGTCGGCCTGCATGCTCAGGCATTGCTCAATGCATTGGTGCCATTGGCGATGCGCGAATACTCCATCGCCTCGATTGCGGCTGATGGCATTCTGGAGCTGATCGTGCGTCAGGAAATGCACGCCGACGGCAGCCTGGGCATCGGCTCCGGCTGGCTGACCGAACACGCGCCCGTGGGCGGCACCATCAGCCTGCGAGTGCGGCGCAACAGTGGTTTCCATCTGCCGGCCGAGCCGGTGCCGATGATCCTTCTGGGCAACGGCACCGGCCTGGCCGGGCTGCGCAGTTTGCTCAAGGCGCGGATTGCCGATAGGCAACAACGGCATTGGTTGCTGTTTGGCGAACGTAATCGCGAACACGATTACCTGTGCCGCGATGAGCTTGAGGAGTGGTTGATTTCAGGTGATCTGGAGCGACTGGATCTGGCGTTCTCGCGAGATCAGGCCGAGAAGATTTATGTTCAGGATCGCCTGCGTGAGTCTGCGCAAGAGTTGAAGAAATGGCTGGCCGATGGCGCCGTCATCTACATCTGCGGCAGCTTGCAGGGAATGGCATCGGGCGTGGATCACGTCCTCAACGAGGTGCTAGGGATTGCGGAGGTAGATCGGCTGATCGAACAAGGCCGCTACCGCCGCGACGTCTATTAATACAAGCATTTTTAACTTAAGCATTTAACCTCCCCCATTAAGGATGGGGGAGGCTACATCACTAAACTGGCACACCCAATCAAGAGCAACTCAACGATAGCAGAGCTTTTATACCTATCTATCAAGAGTTCCTCCTCCCCCTTGGTCCACAAAAAATTTTCTTGAAGTCGAGTTTGCAGGATTAGCTTTTGGTTTTTGTATTGCATCCCACTCCTCGAAATCGGTTATATACGGGGCTGAAAGGTCCCAATTATCGCTAGCGGTAGAAAACTTAAGATCCGTACTCTAAAAACAGCAGAATCGATGACGTAACCTCGCCACTAAAAGTATTACCCTCAAATAGTTTCGAGTGGCATGCCCTTCTGTAAATTTAAGCATTCGCCCTATCATGAATATTCAATACCAAATAAGCCCGTGACAGTTTGGCTAACATGACTACGGACCATCAGGCAATTCGTCATCATCCCTTGCACTGGCTGCAACTTCTGCTCAAACACACTGACCCCATCCAGATCCCGCAACACCCCCCTCATCTCCCCTGTCTGCCCGTCAATATTCACCTCGCCAAAAAACTGAAACCCGGCAAACGGCGAGGCGTTCTGCGTAGGCGGCGCCTTCTCGAATACCACCTCCGGCCCGAACGTCTTATCCAGCGAATCCGGCCCGAAACTCCGCGCATTCAAAGGCCCGGCGACAAACTCCCAGAACGGCTCAAAGTCCTGAAACGCGGCTCGATCCGGGTGGTAGTGATGCGCCGCGCAGTAATGCACATCCGCCGTCAAAAACACGAAATTTCGCACTTGCTGCGCCCGCAGGAATCCCAACAATTCAGCGATTTCCAGTTCACGCCCCTGAGCCGGTCCCGGGTCACCATTGGCCACCGCTTCCCACCGCGTCACGCCGGGGCTGACCTCACCGTCGGGCGCACCGAGGCCAATCGACATGTCGGCGGCGATGACTTTCCACTGAGCTTGCGAGCCTTTCAATGCCTGCTTGAGCCAGTCCAGTTGCTCACGCCCGAGAAAGGGTTTGGCAGCGCCGAGGTTGTCATCATTGGCGCCGCGATAACTGCGCATGTCGAGCACAAACACATCGAGCAGCGGCCCATAGCCGAGCTTGCGACAAATCCGCCCGCCGTTGTCGGCGCTCTGCAAGCGCATCGGTGCGTATTCGAGCCAGGCCTGACGCCCGCGGCCGACCAGGTTGTGGATATCTTTCTCCTGATAGCGCGCATCGAGTTGCTTGCCCGGCGACCAGTTGTTCACCACTTCGTGGTCGTCCCATTGCCAGATCTGCGGGACCTCGGCGTTGAAGCGGCGGATGTTTTCGTCCATCAGGTTGTAGCGATAGTTACCCCGAAAGTCGTCGAGGTTTTGCGCGACTTTGCTCTTGGCTTCGCTGGTGATGTTGCGCCACAACCGGCCACTTTCGGTGGTCAGTTGCGCGGGGATCGGGCCGTCGGCGTAGATGGTGTCGCCGCTGTGAATAAAGAAATCCGGCAGGCGCAATCGCATGGCTTCTTAGATGCGCATGCCGCCGATGTCCGGGTTGATGCCGAAGCCTTGGCCGGCGGTGTCGCCGCTCCAGACAAAACGAATGTCACGGCGGGTTTGCGGCACGCTGCGCAAATGGCCGAACCAGGGTTCGCTGGCGACACCGCTTTGGACATCTTCGAAGGACACGCGATAGAAAATCGCCTGATCGGCGGGCAGCCCGGTGAGCTCCACGCGCGCGGTGAAATCGGTGCGGGTATCGGCCACCGACGAGACAAATCGGCGCGGGTTGCTGAACAGGCTGCGGGTGTCCCATTCCACGACCATCCGGGCCGGGCGGTCGCTGCGGCTCCAGATCATCGCCCGGTCACCCAGCACGTCGCCGGACTGCACGCCATCAGTGAGTTGCGGACGATCCTTGACCGAGGCGATCACGGCCGGCGCAAGCCCCGATAACAGCAGCCCGGCGCCCACCGCCTGCAGGACACGACGGCGACCGAGGTCAAATTCGCTCATGGTGTTCTCCCTGAAAAGGAAAAACATAAATGACTGCGACACGCCCCCTGTAGGAGCCGAGCTTGCTCGCGATGACGGTTTAAAATTCAACGAAAATGTTGACTGTTACACCGTCATCGCGAGCAAGCTCGGCTCCTACAGGGGGTGGATGTCAGGCGTTTGCGGGCTCTAGCGCCAACTCGACCACCTCAGGCCGTTTGAGCAGCGCATACGCCACTGCCGTCAGCAAACTCCCGGCGACAATCGCCAGCAGGTACAACAGCGCATGGTTGATCGCATTCGGGATCGCCAGCACAAACAAACCGCCATGCGGTGCCATCAGTTTGCAGCCGAAATACATCGACAATGCCCCGGTCAGTGCGCCACCGGCAATGCTCGCCGGGATCACCCGCAACGGGTCTTTCGCGGCAAACGGAATCGCGCCTTCGGAGATGAAGCACAACCCCAGCACCAGTGCCGCTTTGCCGGCTTCGCGCTCGGTCTGGGCAAACTTGCGCCGCGCAATGAACGTGGCGATGCCCAGGCCAATCGGCGGCACCATGCCGGCAGCCATGGTCGCGGCCATCGGTGCATAACTTTGCGACGCCAGCAGCCCCACCGAGAACGCGTAAGCCGCTTTGTTGATCGGCCCGCCAAGGTCCACGCACATCATGCCGCCCAGCAGCACACCGAGCAGAATCGCATTGGTGGTGCCCATGCTGTCGAGGAAGTGCGTCAGCCCTTCGAGCATCCCGGCCACCGGTTTGCCGACCACGTAAATCATCACCAGACCGGTGAACAGACTCGCCAGCAACGGGATGATCAGGATCGGTTTCAGTGCCTCAAGACTTTGCGGCAAACGCGCGTAGCGGTTGATCGCCTGAGCGGCATAACCGGCAATGAAACCGGCAATGATCCCGCCGATAAAACCGGCCCCCAGGGTGCTCGCCAACATACCGCCGATCATCCCGGGCGCCAGGCCAGGCCGGTCGGCAATCGAGTAGGCGATGTAGCCCGCCAGCAGCGGCACCATCAACTTGAACGCAGTCTCACCGCCAATCTGCATCAGCGCTGCCGCCAGCGTGCCCGGCTCCTTGAACGCGGTGATGCCGAACACAAAAGACAACGCAATCATCAACCCGCCCGCCACCACCATCGGCAGCATGAACGACACCCCGGTCAGCAGGTGTTTGTAGACGCCCGTCTTCTCTTGTTTGGCCGGGCCTTTGGAACCCGCGGCGGCGGTTTCCTGCTGACCTTCGGCCAGCGCTTTGTTCAGCGTCGCTTCGGCGTGTTTCAGCGCAATGCCGGTGCCGCAACGGTAAATCTTCTTGCCGGCGAAACGCTCGGTGGCGACTTCGATATCACAGGCCAACAGCACCACATCGGCATCGGCAATCGCCGCCGCGCTCAACGGATTGCGCGCACCGACCGAGCCCTGGGTTTCCACTTGCAGGTCATAGCCCAGACGTTTGGCCGCTTGTTGCAAGGCTTCGGCGGCCATGAACGTGTGCGCGACGCCGGTCGGGCACGCAGTGATCGCGACCAGTCGTGGCGCGTTTTTTGTGAGGGCGACGGGCTCGGCGACCCGTTCGGGAGCAACGTACACCTGAGCTTCTTCAGCGCCGCGACGCAGCACTGCTTCAACATCTTGCAGGGCTTGCGCCGGGGTGCTCTGGTAAACGCGCTTGCCGACAAATCGAGTCATGTCCACCGGCGCGCTGGTCACCAGCAACACCCACTCGGCGCCCTCGATTGTGGCCGCCGACAGTTGCCGCTCCGGATGCGCCGCATCCACCACTTCGACGCAGGTCATCCAGCCCTGACGCTGTGCCGCCGCATCGAGCAAGCGTGCGCACAGCACACTGGTGACCATGCCGTTCGGGCAGGCCGTAACAATGGCTAACTTCATCACAAACCCTCTTATTGTTCTGTCAGGGGGCGCACGCGCACACCCTGTTCGAGCTGCGCCAATTGCGTGGCATCGCCGATGCCGAAACCGATCTGGGTGACCGCCATCGCGGCAATCGCCGTGGCGGTGCGCAGGGTCTGCTCTGGCGTATCAGCGCTGAGCAATCCATGCAGCATGCCGGCCAATAACGAATCGCCCGCGCCCACCGTGCTGGCGACGCTGACCTTGGGCGGCGTGGCATGCAGCGCCGAACCGACACTGAACCAGTTCACGCCATCAGCCCCGTGCGAGATCACCACGTGCTCGATGCCTTGAGCGTGCAAACGGCTCGCCGCTTCCGCCTGTGCCGTGACCGAAACGACCTCGCAACCCAGCGCATCGGCCAGCTCTTCGGTGTTGGGTTTGATCAGCCACGGTCCGGCCTTGAGCGCCGCACGCAACGCTTCACCGCTGGTGTCGAGGGCGACGTTCAACCCAAGTTTTTTCAGGCGCACAATCAACGCCTGCAACCAGCGCGCACTGACGCCCAACGGCAAGCTTCCGGCGACGACGACTGCATCGTGACCTGGCGCAATCAGCACAAGGCGATCGAGCAACGCCTGCTGCGCCGCCTCACTCACCCTCGGCCCCGGACCATTGATATCGGTGATGCGCCCGTCGCTTTCCGCCAGTTTGATGTTGCTGCGAGTCTCGCCGGGAACACGGATGAACGCGTCGACAAAACCGCGTTTGGCAAACAGGGTTTCGAACGCCTGGAGGTTGTCCTCCCCGAGGAATCCGCTGACGGTCACCTGATGACCAAGGTCCGCCAGCACTTGCGCCACGTTCACGCCTTTACCGGCGGCGTGGGTGTGCATGGCGTCGCTGCGGTTGACTTGACCGGGTTCAAGACGCGGCAATTGGACGGTGAGGTCCAGCGCCGGGTTGAGGGTCAGGGTTAGAATCCGGGCCATTACAGAGCCTCCACTAATGCGCGCACTTCATTGGCGCTGCCCACGGCCAGGGCCTGTCGGGCGAGAGTTTGGGTCTGGGCGAGGCTGAGTTCGCGAATGCGCGCCTTGACCTCGGCAATGCTGCGGCCCGACACGCTGAGTTCGTCCACCCCCAGTCCGACCAACACCGGCACCGCCAACGGATCGGCCGCCAACTCGCCGCAGACCCCGACCCATTTGCCATGGGCATGCGCCGCGCGCACGGTGATGTCGATCAGTTGTAGCACCGCCGGGTGCAAACCGTCAGCCATGGCGGACAAGGTCGGATGTCCACGGTCGATGGCCAAGGTGTATTGCGTCAGGTCGTTGGTGCCGACGCTGAAGAAGTCGACCTCTTTGGCCAGCACCGGAGCCAGCAAGGCGGCCGATGGCACCTCGATCATGATCCCCAGTTGCAGGTCGGCGACCGGGATTTCCAGACGCAAGCGTTCAGTCATGTCCCGCGCCTGACGCCATTCATCGACGCTGCCCACCATCGGAAACATGATCCGCAACGGACGGTTGTCGGCGGCCCGCAGCAAGGCGCGCAATTGCGCTTCCATGATTTTCGGACGCTGCAGTGTCAGGCGAATGCCACGCACGCCGAGGAACGGGTTTTCTTCCTTGGCGATGGGCCAATACGGCAGCGGTTTGTCGCCACCGACATCAAGGGTTCGCACCACCAGTGGCCGACCGGCCAGGCCGTCGAGGACGCGACGGTATTCGACTTCCTGAGTGGCCTCGTCCGGCGCCTGCGAGTGGGCCATGAAAATCAGTTCGGTGCGCAACAAGCCAATGCCTTCGGCGCCCTGCTCCACCGCGCTGGTGACGCCCGCGCTTTCGCCAATGTTGGCGAACACTTCGACTGCGTGACCATCAGTGGTCAGCGCCGGTTGATGACGTAGTTCAGCGGCCACTTTCAGGCGCTGTTCGCGGGTGTCGCGCTCTTCGGTGGCGCGCTGCAAGGTCAGCGCATCGGCGTCCACATGCAGGCGGCCGCGTTGGCCATCAATCAGCAACGGTGTGCCCGGCGCCAGCAGCAACACGGCCGCCCCTGCACCGACCAGCGCCGGAATGCCCAGCGCTCGGGCGACAATGGCGCTGTGGGCCGTCGCGCCGCCGCGAGCCGTGAGAATGCCGGCGACGCGAGCCGGATCGAGACGTGCCACGTCGGACGGCCCCACTTCGTCCATCACCAGAATGTAAGGCTGGTCCGGCTCGCTCGGTGTTTCGACGCCGCTCAGTTGCGCCAGCACGCGCCGGCCGATGTCGCGCAAATCAGCCGCGCGCTCGGCGAGCAACGCGTCCTGCAACGATTCCTGTTGTTTGGCCGCCGCTTCGATCACCGCCATCCACGCCGCCTCGGCGCTTTCGCCTTGCTTGAGGCGGGTGTCGACTTCATCGGTCAGTTCCGGGTCGTCGAGCATTTCCTGATGGGTGATGAAAATCTCGCGGATGGCCTTGGACGTGCTGCGTTCGATCAAGCCGTCGATGTCGCGACGCACCTGCGCCAATGCGTGCTTGAGACGCTCGCGTTCGATAGCGGCGGATTCACCGCGCAGCGGATAATCGATGATTGGCAGCACTTGAATATGCGCCGGGCCGATGGCAATGCCCGGGGCCGCGGCGATGGCTTGAATCACACTGCCGGATGCCGGGGCAAGCAGCACTTCGGCTACATCGGCGATCTCTTCGCGCTGTTGGCTTAGCGCCGGCAATGGCTCAACCTCTTCACCGAGGCCTTCTTCGATGGCAGCCAGCAGGGCTGGCAAGGCATCGGCGGCAATACTTGGTTCGGCGATAATTTCCAGCACTTGGCCCCGACGGGCGCCGAGGCTGAGCAGTTTACTCAAGCTTTTTACCGACACTGCGCTGTCCTGGCCGTCGACAATACGCACGCGAATTTCACCTTCAAAACTTTTCGCCAGTTGCGCGAGGATCTTCGCCGGGCGTGCGTGCAAGCCGTGGGCGTTGGCCAGGGCGATGCGCGCGCTGGGCCAATCTGCCGGCAGTTCGCCGCCGAGGACTTCGAGCACTTTGCGGCTGCTGGTGGCGCGGCCCAATTCGTGGCCGCGACCTTCAATCAGCAACGCACATAGACGTTCGAGCAAGGCCTGATGCGCTTCACCGAGGCTGGCCAGGCAAAACAGTCCGCTGAGCGGCTGGCCGAGGTAACGCATCGGTTTGTCCGGGGTGACGAAGGCCAGGCCCGGGCGCTTGACCGTTTGCTCGCTGTGCAACCACCACAAGCCGTCGCCCAGCGGCAACGCTTCGACCTGTTGCAACACGGCGGAGAACCCGTTGCTCACGCAATCGGCCTGGCGCAGCAAACGCGCACCGCGCCAGACCAGCTCTTCGAAGTCATCGGCGGACACACCCAGGCCAATCATCTGTGCATCCAGCGCCAACTCCTGCGGCGCGCCTTGCAGCAGTTTCAACAAGGCTTCGGCGGAGCTCGCACGGCGCAAGGCCTGGCCCAGATCGGTTTCGCCGAGGGCGCGGGTCAACAGTTGCAACAAACGCAAATGCTCATCGGACTTGGCCGCGATACCGATCGCCAGGTAAACGATCTGGCCGTCCCCCCAATCCACGCCCTCGGGGAACTGCATCAGCCGCACGCCGGTGGAAAACACCAGATCGCGGGTTTGCGGTGTACCGTGGGGGATTGCAATACCTTGTCCGAGAAAGGTCGAGCCCTGAGCTTCACGCGCCTGTAAACCGACCAGATACCCCTCGGCAACCAGGCCATCGGCGACCAGATGCTCGGCCAATAACTGTAACGCAGCGGACTTGTCCACAGCCGACTGGCCCATGGAAATCTGCTCTATGGTGAGCTCGAGCATGCTTTCTCCTTTTTGGCGTCTGATGACGCCAGGTATTGTTTTGAATGGATCAGCTTAGGCGCTTAATCTTCACTTTTGGCGGTTTCACGGCAGAACCGGCCAAAGGTGCTTACAGCCCGAAAATACGCCTGCTGAAACGTTTAATCTAGAATACTTGGCACGTTACTCGAAAATGTCTCATCCTTGAAGCCCAACTTGTCGGATGTGCCTGGGCAATAGTCGTCTGCCTGATTCGGGTAGGATTGGCGAAAATGTCGGCCGAAAAACAAGGAAACCCGAGTTGAAACTCAGTGATATCGCACAGTTGGCCGGTGTGTCCGTAACCACCGCCAGTTATGTCATTAATGGCAAGGCCGAACAGCAACGCATCAGCAGTGCCACTGTCGAGCGCGTGCGCGCGGTCGTCGAACAACACGGCTTTACGCCCAATCCTCAAGCGGCCGGGTTGCGCAGTCGGCACACGCGCACCTTGGGCTTTATTCTGCCGGACCTGGAAAACCCCAGTTACGCACGAATCGCCAAACTGCTGGAACAAGGCGCCCGGGCGCGCGGCTATCAATTGCTGATCGCCAGCTCCGACGATGCGCCGGACAGTGAACGGCAATTGCTGAAACTATTCCGTGCCCGGCGCTGCGATGCGCTGATCGTCGCCAGTTGCCTGCCGACGGGTGACGACAGCTATCGCCAGTTGCAGGCCAAAGGTATTCCGATCATCGCCATCGACCGGGTCATGGAGCCCGAGCATTTCTGCTCGGTGATCAGTGATGATCGCGAGGCCAGCCTGCACTTGACCCGCAGTCTACTGGACCCGTTGCCCAAGCAGATCGCCTTGATCGGCGCGCGCCCCGAGTTGAGCATCAGCCAGGAACGCGCAGCCGGCTTCAAACAAGCGCTGGACGGGTTCCAAGGCGAGGTGTTGATCGAGCACGGTGAGTCGTTCAGCCGCGAGTGTGGCAAGCAGTTGATGGAAGAAATGCTCCAGCGTCTGGGACATCTGCCGAATGCTCTGGTGACCACCTCCTACGTGCTGCTTCAGGGTGTGTTCGATGCCTTGCACGACTATCCGCTAAAAACCCGTCCGTTGCGCCTGGGTACGTTCGGCGACACGCAGTTGCTGGACTTCCTGCCGCTGCCGGTCAACGCCATGGCTCAGCAGCATCAGTTGATCGCCGATAAAGCCCTTGAGCTCGCACTGGCCGCCATCGAGCAGTCCGACTACCAACCCGGCGTGCAGGCCATCGCGCGGACTTTCAAGCAGCGTATTCACCGGGACTGAACCGTGGAGCTGATCGACAGCCACACTCATCTGGATTTTCCGGATTTCGACGCGGATCGTCCGGCGCTGCTGGCCGAAAGCCGCGCCCTGGGCGTGCGTCGAATGGTGGTGCTGGGGGTCTATCAGGCGAATTGGCAGCGTGTCTGGGACCTGGTGCAAAGCGATCCCGACCTGCATGCGGCATTCGGTTTGCACCCGGTGTATCTGGAGGACCATCGACCTGAAAATCTACAGGAACTCGGTGACTGGCTGACGCGCCTGGCCGGCCATCGGCAGTTGTGCGCAGTGGGCGAGATCGGTCTGGATTACTTCATCGAAACCCTGGACCGCGAGCGCCAGCAGGCGCTGTTCGATGCGCAACTGCAACTGGCAGTGGACTTCAATCTGCCGGCGTTGATTCATGTACGGCGCAGCCATGCGGCGGTAATTGCCACGCTGAAACGAATTCGTTTGAAACGTGCAGGGATCATCCACGCCTTCGCGGGCAGCAAAGAAGAAGCGCGCGAGTACATCAAGCTTGGTTTCAAGCTGGGTCTGGGCGGCGCTGCGACCTGGCCGCAAGCGCTGCGCATGCACCGCGTGCTCGCCGAATTACCGCTCGAGTCCGTGGTGCTGGAAACCGACTCACCGGACATGGCCCCAGCCATGTTTCCCGGTCAACGCAACAGCCCGGCGCACCTGCCGGCCATTTGCTCGGCGCTGGCGCAGATCATGGCGATCAGCCCTGAGCAACTGGCCAGCGCCAGCACGGCCAACGCCTGCGAGCTGTTCAACTGGTAATCAGTCGGCGTGGGCCTTGGCGGCCTCCAGAATCAGCGTGAGGTGTTGCCGGTGCCGAGCGAACTGATTGACGAGGAAATAGACGAGAATCGCGATCAGTGAAAAATTCAGTTGTTCGACCACGCTGAGCATTCCGATCCATTCCATGACCAACGCCACCAGGACCGCAGTGCACACCATCACCAGGGTACTCGCCCGGAGCATGGCAAGTGAGTCGAGAGACTTGAAGCGCTTGATCTGTTTCGGGTCGATCAACTGCAAGGCTTTATGGCAGCGAGTACAGGCGAACGACTCGTTGATTGCAATGGCGTTGAGTTGCCAGGCTTCGAGCACACAGGTACACCCGCAATGGGCGCAGCGCCCCTGGACTCCGATGTTTGCGACAGACATAACCGTGCCTCCTCATGGCAAGCCCGAGTGAATGATCCTCCTTCATTGAAGACGAAAAATCAGAGCACTGAGGCCAGCAGGCCATTATCTGCCCGAAAAAAGAAAACGTACTACAAAATGTGTGCAACGTCTGTGGGAGCGAGCTGGCTCCCACAAGGGTTCTTTACACCCGAAACGCGCTGATCAGGTGCTTGAGTTCCACCACCTGGGCCGACAACGCACGACTTGCATCCTCGGTCTGGTGCGCCCCCTCTGCGGTGCGCTCACCGGCACGGTTGATCTCGACAATGTTCTGATCGATGTCATGGGCGACGGCGGTCTGCTGCTCGACAGCAGCAGCGATTTGCTGGTTCTGGTCAACGATCATGCCGACGGCGCCGAGGATGTTTTCCAGCGCCTGCTGGACCTTTTCCGACTGTCCGACCGTGCCGTCAGCCACCTGATGGCTGATGCCCATGGCTTTCACCGCCGCGCCGACTCCGCTGTGGAGCTTGCTGATCATCTGTTCGATTTCTTCGGTCGATTGCTGGGTGCGTTTGGCCAGCGTCCGGACCTCATCGGCCACCACCGCAAAACCACGCCCCTGCTCTCCGGCCCGCGCGGCTTCAATGGCCGCGTTAAGGGCCAGCAGATTGGTCTGCTCAGCGATGCTTTTGATCACTTCCAGCACGCGGCTGATGGACTGGCTGTCGCTGGCCAGTTGATTGATCACCAGCACCGACTGATCGATCTCACTGGCCAATTGCGCGATGCTGCCCTGCTGGGACGCCACCAACCCGCGACCGTTGATGGTCTCGTCGTTGACGCTGTGGGCGCTGCTGACCGCGGCAGCCGCACTGCGCGCCACCTCAAGGGAGGTGGCCGACATCTGGTTCATGGCCGTGGCAACCTGCTCAATCTGCGTACGCTGCCCGGCCACTGCCTGGTTGCTCTGGGTAGAAACACTTTGAACCTGCCCGGCCTGACGCTCGACCTCATTCACGGTCTTCCCGACACGCTCGATCAGGTCATGGATTTTCTTCACGGTGCCGTTGAACACCTCGCCCAACTCGCCAAGCTCATCGCGGCTTTCAGCGCGGAAGGTCACCGTCATGTCGCCGGCAGCGACCGTGTCCATCATTTCGCCAAGCCGCTTGAGGGTGGTGCGGGTTGAAGCGTAGAAGCCGCCGTAAAGGTAGAAAATCAGCACAAACACCACCGACAGCGCCACGGCCTGCAAGACCATATGGGTGCGGTTTTGCTCCAGTCGCTGCTGCAACTGGGTGCCGAGGAACTTCAGTGTGGCTTCGTTGAGTTGGTACGTTTGGTCCATCAGGCCGGTGACCTGATCGTAAAAGCTCTGCCAGGGTGTATCGAGTGTGTCCGCCATCACCACTTTTTCTTCGAACAACTCACTGGCTTTTTTCAGCGAGGCCTTGCTGCTATCAGCTTGCGCAGCCAGGGTTTCGCGCGCCGCCTTGCTTGAGCCCAAGGCGTCCTGCAACTTCAGGCCGTATTCGCCCTGAAGCTTTTCGATCTGCGCCAACAGCTCATCAAATCGATTGCTCGACGCAGAGTTGATAAAGCCTTGCCCCAGCGAAAAGGAACCCATCGCCCGGCCTTCTCCCAGCAGTTGGGTCACAGGTGGGGTGACGCTGGTAATCAGCTCGCTCAGTTGACGCATGTCACTTTGGCTGTCGCGACTGAGGCCGGCCTGAGTGGCGATCATCTGGCTGAAAATCTGCGCGTTGCCGAGCAGTTTGCTGATCATTCCACTTTTGCTTTGCAGGGAGGATTCCGATTGCTGGGCCCTGAATGCAGCGACCATTTCATCGCGTTTGCCGTCGAAAGCCGTGATCTGCTCCGGATCAGTGGTCATCGCCGTCAGCCCTTGCAGGCGCGCCAGGATACTTTGCTCCAGCGCGCCGATTTTCGACTCGACATTGCCGGCCTTGCCGGACTGGCCCAGCGTGACGTTGATCTGTACCAGATTGTTCAGGGTTTCCAGGTCTCGCCGAAGGGTCAGGCCGCTGCCCAGCAGGTCGAGGCTCTGCAGTTCGACTTGCGTGCCCTGAAATTCACGATAGGAGTCGCGCACCAGATAAAAGTTGGTGACCAGCATGGGCACAAGGAACAGCACGCTGATCAGGCTGAACTTCATGCCGAAGCTCAGGCGGTTCATCAGCGCGACGGCGGGATAGAGCAAGCTCTTCACTGGAAGTCTCCCTTTGAATTCTTATTTTTATTTGGCACGCACAGACCGGCGGCAGATAGCCACTACTCAGCGCTATCCCTGTATATCTTAAATCGGCAGGATGTTTTGTAACTTAAGGTTAACGGAGGTGTTTCGCACCCCAACGGGAGCAAGCTCCCTCGCCACAGTGGGGGTTGTATTGCGTTAAGGCAGGACAGTCCACAACGCAAAACCGGCGTACCAGAGCACCGCCGCGCGCAGCAGCAACTCCCAGATCCGGTCCAGGCTGTTGATGCCATCCGGTCCGACGACCGGTGCCGGAATTTCACCGGCTACCAGTCCGACTTTCTCGATCAACTGAGCGGCGCTGATGTTCCAGTTCAGTAACTCATGCAGCATGACCCGGCTGACCGCCACAAAGTTGCCGATCAATGCAAAACTCATCGCCAGCAACCGCACGGGCACCCAATCAAAGGCGTGACGCAATTGTGCCGCGCGCTCGACCACGGCCGGGATCTGCCCATGCTCTTCGGTCAGTGCCAACAAGCGATAACTCAGGGCGGCAACCGGCCCCAGCACGAAGTACCAGAAAATGACTGCAAAGAAACTCTGGTAAGCCTCCCACAGCAGGTGCGCCTCGACCCGCTCCAGCAATTGCTCGGCACTGTCGGCGCAAATATCCAGGTCACGTTCGGCCACATGCTCAGCGGCTTGCAGGTCTTCCCGGCGCCAGGCATCGCGAAATGGCCCGAGGCCGGCCAACAGATCGCCGCGGCCCAGGCTGTAAATTACCACCAGCAAATGCACCGGTAACGCCAGCAGACCATAGGCTACGGGGTCCAGCACCACCAGCAGCAGCCCCAGCAATGCGACTGGCAGCAACACCATAATGACCAGGATCAACCATGGCCGGTCGATCAGACGTGGCGTGACCTCAAGCTTGTTCAACTCGCGCACCCAACCGCCATCACGCTGGACCCGATGGCGCAGTGCCGAGAATTTCTCGATCCACACCGCCAACAGCAACACCAGAAAACTCATTGTCCTTCCTCTTTTGCCAGGGCCGCGCGATAGCGTGCCCAGTCGAACGCCGGTCCCGGATCGGTCTTGCGCCCCGGCGCGATGTCGCTGTGCCCGCAAATGCGCTGCGCAGTGATGCCGGTGTAGGCGTTTTGCAGTTGTCGGGTCAAAGCCGTCAGCGCGAGATACTGAGCATCGGTGAACGGCAGATCATCCGTGCCTTCAAGCTCGATGCCCACCGAAAAATCGTTACAGGTTTCCCGGCCCTCGAAACTCGAAACACCGGCGTGCCAGGCACGCTCACTACAAGAGACAAACTGAGTGACAGTGCCGTCACGCTCAATCAGAAAGTGCGCTGATACCCGCAAGTCAGCAATGCCTTCAAAATAAGGATGCTCTGTGACATCCAGACGATTCTGGAAGAATTCCTGCACTTTGCCGGTGGCGAACTGCGCTGGCGGCAAGCTGATGTTGTGGATCACCAGCAGGGAAATTTCGCCCGAGGGGCGCGCATTGAAGTTGGGTGAGGGGCATAAACGCACGCCCTGACACCAACCACTCGCGGGGTCCAACTGCATACAGGTTCCTTCAGCGGCGACTGTGTTGGCGCCCAGTATGCCGCGATAGCCCCTCCGTATGCGATCACTTGCCGCGAATGGAAAGTCTATGAGACCTTGGGTTGACTCGTGCCATGGCCCTATAATCGGACCACTTTGTTTGTGGAGTCCGTTATGCCGAATCTACGTCTCGCCGACCTGACCGCCGAAATCGAAGCCAACGTACGCCGTGCATTGCGCGAAGACATCGGCAGCGGCGACATCACCGCGCAGTTGATCCCGGCCGAACGCCTGGCAAAAGCCACCATCATCACTCGTGATGCCGCCGTTATTGCCGGCACTGCGTGGGTTGATGCGGTTTTCCGGCAACTGGACCCACGGGTCGCGGTGCATTGGCAGGTGTGTGACGGCGAACGGGTAAAACCCAATCAGGCGCTTTTCCACCTCGAAGGCCCGGCGCGTTCGCTGCTCACCGGCGAACGCAGTGCACTGAATTTCCTGCAACTGCTGTCGGGCGTGGCCACGCGTGCGCAGTATCTGGCGGATTTTGTCGCCAACACCCAAGTGAAGTTGCTCGACACCCGCAAAACCCTGCCCGGCCTGCGTCTGGCACAAAAGTACGCCGTGACCTGCGGCGGCTGCCACAACCACCGCATCGGCCTATATGACGCCTTCCTGATCAAGGAAAACCATATCGCCGCCAGCGGTGGCATCCCTGAAGCCATTAACGCCGCGCACAAGATTGCCCCGGGCAAACCGGTGGAGATCGAAGTGGAAAGCCTGAGCGAGCTCAAAGAAGCTCTGGCGGCGGGTGCTGACATCATCATGCTCGATGAATTGAGCCTGGATGACATGCGCGAAGCCGTGCGCCTGAACGCAGGCAAAGCCAAACTGGAAGCCAGCGGCGGGATCAACGAAAGTACGTTGTTGCCGATCGCCGAAACCGGGGTGGACTACATTTCGATTGGCGCGATGACCAAGGACGTGAAGGCTGTCGATCTGTCGATGCGACTCAGCCTCTGATCGAAAAGTGTGGGAGCGAGCCTGCTCGCGATGGGGGCGTATCAGTCGACATACTTGTCGTCTGACTCATCGCTACGCGAGCAGGCTCGCTCCCGCAGGTCAGACCACCAGATTGTTCATTTCGCAATACTCTTCCCACTCGACACCCAGCACCTCGGCGGCCTCCTTGTGCAGCACCAGGCGCGCAGCCTCGTACTCTTCCGGGGTCGAGGTGTACTTGAGCGTCAATTCCCACGGCTGCAAGCCCTGAGACTCCGCCTCATCCTCGAACGCCCATTGAATCTGGTCTTTCTGATCGTCGGCCGGCAGGTCCTTGATCTCTTCGGCAAGCTGGGGCGTATCCAGCAAGTACTTCTTGAGCGCTTCTTCGTGTCTGGCTTCTTGGGTCAATTCTTTAACGGTCATGTCGTTCTCGCTGATCTGGGGAATGGAAGATGGATCTGGATCATCAAGGATCTCTCTGACGCAAAAAACCGGTAAAAGCCCGGTTTGTCTGGCCTTCAGAACCATTCGGGGATCATCTGAAAACTGCAAAGTGGTACGTGTACAAGCACCGAATATAGGACGTTTGGTTGACGATTTATATGGACTTTTACATCAATTCGACAAAAAACGCTGGAAGGGCTTTGAGCGCAAAGGTGAAACAACAGGGAATGGTGCCCGAGACAGGAGTCGAACCTGCGACCTTCGCGTTACGAGTGCGCTGCTCTACCAACTGAGCTACACGGGCAGTGGGCTAAACCTAGCACCGGGTTCGAAGGCCAGCAACTTCACACCCTGTTTCGCAGATAAAAAAAATGCCCCGCAGTGTTCACTGCGGGGCATTTTTTATAACGTTGAAGCGGTCAGGCGTGGGGAGTGATTAAACGCCCGAAGCCTTGGCTGCTGCTACGTCTTTGATGGACAGCTTGATACGGCCGCGGTTGTCCACGTCCAGTACCAGAACTTCCACTTCCTGACCTTCTTTCAGGATGTCGGTCACTTTCTCAACACGAGCGTCGCTCAGCATCGAGATGTGAACCAGACCGTCCTTGCCTGGCAGGATGTTGACGAATGCGCCGAAGTCGACGATGCGTTCAACTTTACCGACGTAGATCTTGCCGATTTCAGCTTCAGCGGTGATACCCAGTACGCGCTGACGTGCCGCTTCAGCCGCTTCCTTGGTTTCGCCGAAGATCTTGATCGAGCCGTCGTCTTCGATGTCGATCGAAGCCTTGGTCTCCTCACAGATCGCACGAATGGTCGCGCCGCCTTTACCGATAACGTCACGGATTTTGTCGGTGTCGATTTTCATCGCGATCATGGTCGGAGCGTTTTCCGACAGTTCGGTACGCGACTGGCCAATGATCTGGTTCATCTGACCGAGGATGTTCAGGCGCGCTTCCAGGGCTTGGCCCAGAGCGATTTCCATGATTTCTTCGGTGATGCCTTTGATCTTGATGTCCATCTGCAGCGCGGTAACACCTTTGGCGGTACCGGCTACTTTGAAGTCCATGTCGCCCAGGTGGTCTTCGTCACCCAGGATGTCGGTCAGGATGGCGAATTTCTCGCCTTCTTTAACCAGACCCATGGCGATACCGGCAACCGGTGCCTTCATCGGAACGCCAGCGTCCATCAGGGCCAGGGAAGCGCCACAGACCGAAGCCATAGAGCTCGAACCGTTGGACTCGGTGATTTCCGACACAACACGGATGGTGTACGGGAACACGTCAGCAGCAGGCAGCATGGCTGCAATCGAACGACGGGCCAGACGACCGTGACCGATTTCGCGACGACCAGCACCACCCATGCGACCACACTCACCTACCGAGAACGGAGGGAAGTTGTAGTGCAGCATGAACGGGTCTTTTTTCTCGCCTTCCAGGGTGTCCAGCAGTTGTGCGTCACGGGCAGTACCCAAAGTCGCGACTACCAGAGCCTGGGTTTCGCCACGGGTGAACAGTGCCGAACCGTGGGTCTTTGGCAGAACACCGACTTCGATGTTCAGAGGACGTACGGTCTTGGTGTCGCGGCCGTCGATACGTGGCTTGCCGTTTACGATGTTTTCGCGAACGGTGCGGTATTCGATTTCGCCGAAAGCAGCTTTGACTTCGCTGGAAGAAGGCTGACCTTCTTCACCGGACAGCTTGGCAACCACCTGGTCTTTCAGTTCGCCCAGACGAGCGTAACGGTCGGCCTTGATGGTGATGGTGTAAGCCTGGGAGATCGCGTCGCCGAACTCGGCACGGATAGCGCCCAGCAGTGCGGTGGCTTCTGGCTGTGGAGCCCAGGTCCAGGTTGGCTTGGCTGCTTCAGCGGCCAGTTCTTTGACAGCGTTGATCACCACCTGGAACTCGTCGTGAGCAAACAGTACTGCACCCAGCATCTGGTCTTCGGTCAGCTCTTTGGCTTCCGATTCAACCATCAACACGGCTTCCGAAGTACCGGCAACGACCATGTCCAGGCTCGAAGCTTTCTGTTGTTCGTAAGTCGGGTTCAGCAGGTAACCGGTGCTTTCGTGGAACGCAACGCGGGCAGCGCCGATCGGGCCATCGAAAGGAATGCCGGAGATGGCCAGGGCAGCCGAGGTACCGATCATCGCAGCGATGTCCGGATCGGTCTTCTTGCTGGTGGAAACGACGGTGCAGACAACCTGCACTTCGTTCATGAAGCCTTCTGGGAACAGCGGACGGATCGGACGGTCGATCAGTCGGGAAGTCAGGGTTTCTTTCTCGGAAGGACGGCCTTCACGCTTGAAGAAACCGCCAGGGATCTTACCGGCAGCGTAAGTCTTTTCCTGGTAGTGAACGGACAGAGGGAAGAAGCCCTTGCCTGGATCGGCTTGTTTGGCACCGACTACGGTCACCAATACGCTGACGTCGTCGTCAACGGTGACCAATACTGCGCCGGAGGCCTGACGGGCGATACGGCCAGTCTCGAGGGTAACGGTCGACTGACCGAACTGGAATTTTTTGATTACCGGGTTCACGGTGTCCTACCTTCTTTTGTGGCTCTTGGGGAACTTGTCTTCTTGCGAAATTCTTGGGCAATGTCGGGAATCGGCCCAACGCCTGTCCAGGGTAAAACGACTATCCAGATAAAACTTGAGGCTGGGAGCCTGCCATGTGCCTGCGGGAAACCCGCTGACACACAGCAAACAACCAACCTCTAGCGCAATCGCTTATTAGCGACGCAGACCCAGGCGACCGATCAGAGCCTGGTAACGGCCCAGATCCTTGCCTTTCAGGTAGTCCAGCAGCTTACGGCGCTGGTTTACCATGCGGATCAGACCACGACGGGAGTGGTGATCTTTACCGTTGGCCTTGAAGTGACCTTGCAGCTTGTTGATGTTGTGGGTCAGCAGTGCAACTTGCACTTCTGGCGAACCAGTGTCACCAACAGCTTGCTGGTAGTCAGCTACGATTTGAGCTTTTTCTTGAACGTCGAGAGCCATGAGGCAATCCTTTTATCAGGAAACCATCCAGAGGACGGTTTCAACAGGCCAGGGACAAATCCCTGTATCTAAAAATGAGTAGTGACCGTGCCTGTTGACAGCCACCCTCGTCCGGTCATTCTGACCGAATCAGTCGACGCGGCGCGATGCGCCCGTCTTCGCTCACTTCACCGATACCGATGAAGCGACCGTTGTGATCCTGTACCCGTACCATGCCGAACTTCGGTGCATCCGGGGCTCGTACCGGTTGGCCGTTAAGCCAGTAGAACGAGCTGTGCTCCGAGAACTGCAACAGCGGCCAATCCAGCAGGCCGCTGTCCGATGGCATCAGGAAGCGGTCGACCGCTTCGTTGCCGCCTTCGGCATGTACTGCTTCCAACTCTTCAAGCGTGACCGTCTGCGCCAGCGTGAAAGGCCCGGCCTGGGTACGTCGCAATTCAGCCACGTAAGCGCCACAACCGAGTTGCTCACCGATATCCTCCACCAGGGTGCGGATATAGGTGCCTTTGCTGCAATCCACCGCAAGCCGCGCAGTATCACCCTCGAAGGCCAGCAATTCCAAGCGCGCAATAGTAACAGAACGCGGTTCGCGCTCCACTACTTCGCCAGCACGGGCCAGCTTGTACAGCGGCTGCCCATCACGCTTGAGCGCCGAGTACATCGGCGGTATCTGACTGATTTGCCCACGAAAACCCGGCAAAACAGCTTCGACATCGGCGCGACCAACGGTCACCGGGCGTTCCAGCAAAACTTCACCTTCGGCATCGGCCGTGGTGGTGGTCTTGCCCAGTTGCGCCAGGGTTTCATAAGCCTTGTCGGAGTCGAGCAGGTACTGCGAAAACTTGGTCGCCTCACCGAAGCACAACGGCAACACGCCGGTGGCCAGCGGATCGAGACTGCCGGTGTGCCCGGCCTTCTCGGCGTTCAGCAACCAGCGAACCTTCTGCAACGCGGCGTTGGAGGTGAACCCCAGCGGTTTGTCGAGCAGGATAATGCCGCTGACGTTACGACGGATACGTTTGACCTGAGCCACCGATTACTCCTTGGCGTCTTCGGGTTCAGCGGCTACCGGGTGCTGATTGTCTTCAGCCACCGCACGCTCGATCAGGGCCGACAGGTGCGCGCCACGCACGACGCTTTCGTCGTAGTGGAAGTGCAGCTGAGGAACGCTGCGCAACTTCATTTCGCGAGCCAACTGCATGCGCAGGAAACCAGCGGCGGAGTTGAGCACTTTGATGCTTTGCGCGATGTCTTCGGCGTTGTCCTGCCCCATCACGGTGATGAAGATCTTGGCGTGACCGACGTCACGGCTGACTTCAACAGCGGTAATGGTGACCAGGCCGACGCGCGGGTCTTTGACTTCACGACGGATCAGCTGTGCCAGCTCACGCTGCATCTGATCGCCGATACGTTGGGTACGGCTGTATTCTTTTGCCATGTCTTGTTACCTGTTACTGCCCCACGGTGAAACCCGAGGGGTCTGAAAGCGGCAAACGCCCGGCCTGACAAAAGCCAGACCGGGCGTTGCGTTTAGAGTCCTGACGCTGTGCCGCGCATCTGCATGCGGCGGCTCACCGTGGCCCTTGAAGTGCGCAAGTTAGAGGCTGCGAGCAACCTGAACCTTCTCGAAGACTTCGATCTTGTCACCGACTTTGACGTCGTTGTAGCTCTTCACGCCGATACCGCATTCCATGCCGGCACGTACTTCGGAAGCGTCATCCTTGAAGCGGCGCAGGGATTCCAGCTCGCCTTCGAAGATAACGATGTCTTCACGCAGTACACGGATTGGACGGTTACGGTGAACAACACCTTCGATAACCATGCAACCGGCGATCGCGCCAAACTTCGGCGAACGGAACACGTCACGCACTTCAGCGGTACCCAGGATGTTCTCGCGAACATCGCTGCCCAGCATACCGGTGAGGGCTTTCTTGACGTCTTCGATGATGTCGTAGATCACGTTGTAGTAACGCATATCCAGACCTTCCTGCTCGACGATCTTGCGAGCGCCAGCATCGGCACGCACGTTGAAGCCGAACAATACAGCGTTGGAGGCCAGTGCCAGGTTGGCGTCGGACTCGGTGATACCACCGACACCGCCACCGACAACACGCACTTGCACTTCGTCGTTACCCAGGCCGTTCAAGGCACCGTTCAACGCTTCCAGCGAACCACGGACGTCGGATTTGAGGACGATGTTGAGCGTCTTCTTCTCTGCCTGACCCATGTTTTCGAAGATATTTTCCAGCTTGCCAGCGTGAGCGCGAGCCAGTTTGACTTCGCGGAACTTGCCTTGACGGAACAGAGCCACTTCACGGGCTTTCTTCTCGTCCGACAGCACGCTCATCTCATCGCCAGCGTCCGGGGTACCGTCCAGGCCGAGGATCTCGACAGGGATGGAAGGACCGGCTTCCTTGATCGGCTTGCCGTTCTCGTCGAGCATGGCACGTACACGGCCGTAGTTCGAACCGACCAGCACCATGTCGCCTTGGCGCAGGGTACCGTCTTGAACCAGAACGGTTGCAACCGGGCCACGACCTTTGTCGAGACGCGATTCAACCACAACGCCACGGCCAGGAGCCGAAGGAGTCGCTTTCAATTCCAGAACTTCAGCTTGCAGCAGAACAGCTTCGAGCAACTCGTCCACGCCAGTACCGACTTTCGCCGAAACCGATACGAACGGGGTGTCACCGCCCCACTCTTCCGAAGTCACGCCGTGAACCGAGAGTTCGCTACGGATGCGATCGAGATCAGCGCCCGGCTTGTCGATTTTGTTCACAGCAACGACCAGTGGAACACCGGCAGCCTTGGCGTGCTGGACCGCTTCAATGGTCTGCGGCATTACGCCGTCGTCCGCTGCAACGACCAGGATCACGATGTCAGTCGCCTTGGCACCACGGGCACGCATTGCGGTAAACGCGGCGTGACCCGGGGTATCGAGGAAAGTGACCATGCCGCGATCAGTTTCAACGTGGTACGCACCGATGTGCTGGGTGATACCGCCGGCTTCGCCAGCAGCTACCTTGGCACGACGGATATAGTCGAGCAGCGACGTCTTACCGTGGTCAACGTGGCCCATTACGGTCACGACTGGCGCACGGGAGAACGTCTCACCTTCAAACTTCAGGGACTCGGCCAGGGAATCTTCCAGGGCGGTGTCGCTGACCAAGGTCACTTTGTGGCCCAGCTCTTCGGCTACCAGTTGAGCAGTTTCCTGATCAAGCACCTGGTTGATGGTCGCTGGAGTACCCAGTTTGAACATGAACTTGATGATTTCAGCAGCCTTGACCGACATCTGATTGGCGAGATCGCCAACAGTGATGGTCTCGCCGATCTGCACATCACGCACGACAGGGCCGGTTGGGCTCTGGAAACCGTGAGCGTTGCGTTTCTTCAGCTTGGCCTTGCCGCGACCACCACGACGGAAGCCATCGCTTTCTTCGTCGGTAGTACGTGGGGCAACGCGTGGAGCAGGCGCTTTCTCTTTGACCGAAGCACGATGCGGAGCGTTTTTGCGCTCACCATCGCCACTGCCACGACGATTGTTATCGTCGGCACGTGGTTTGTCCGGACGGCGCTGTTCATTCTGCTTGTTGCGAACATCGGCAGACGGCGCTGGAGCAGCGGCTACAACCGGAGCGCTTTCACGCACGGGTTCGGCAACTGCAGCAGGCGCCGCAACAGCGGCGGTAGTAGCGGTTTGCGCAGCAGCAGGCTGGCGACGCGCTTCTTCTTCGGCGCGACGCTTGGCTTCTTCTTCAGCCTTCTGACGAGCAGCACTTTCTACTGAGCGACGTTCATCCAGTTCCCGCTTGCGCTCGGCTTCGATTTCTTCCGGGCTACGCTGTACGAAAACTTTCTTTTTACGGACTTCAACGCTGATGCTTTTGCTGCCAGCAACACGCAGGGTGCTGGTGGTTTTACGCTGCAGCGTGATCTTGCGTGGTTCTTCCACTTTCGCCTTGTGGCTGCTTTTCAAATGAGTCAGCAAAGATTGCTTCTCACTGTCAGTCACATTTTCTTCGGCGGCGGTGTGCGGCAGACCTGCCTCACGCATCTGCTGCAACAGGCGCTCTACCGGTGTTTTGACCTCATCGGCCAGTTGTTTCACCGTGACTTGCGTCATGCACTTCTCTCCTCAGGCCGCGCCTAATTACTCGAACCAGTGGGCTCGGGCGGCCATGATCAACTTGCCGGCACGATCATCGTCAATGCCGTCGATGTCGAGCAGGTCGTCAATAGACTGCTCGGCCAGGTCTTCGCGGGTAATTACGCCGCGCACCGCCAGTTCCATCGCCAAATCCTTGTCCATACCCTCAAGCGAGAGCAGGTCTTCGGCCGGATGGGCGTCTGCCAGCTTTTCCTCAGTAGCGATGGCTTTGGTCAACAAACGATCCTTGGCACGAGCACGAAGCTCGTTGACGGTTTCTTCGTCAAAGCCGTCGATGTTGAGCATTTCTTCCAACGGTACGTAGGCAATCTCTTCCAGGCTGGTGAAGCCTTCATCTACCAGCACCTGTGCCAGGTCTTCGTCGACTTCCAGCTCGTCGATGAAGTTGCGCAGGATGTCGCCGGTTTCTGCTTGCTGCTTAGCCTGGATGTCCGATTCGGTCATCACGTTCAGGGTCCAGCCAGTCAATTGGCTAGCCAGACGCACGTTCTGACCACCGCGACCAATGGCCTGAGCCAGATTGTCTGCGCCAACGGCGATGTCCATTGCATGGGCATCTTCGTCAACGATAATTGCCGCCACTTCAGCCGGCGACATTGCATTGATCACAAACTGAGCCGGGTTGTCGTCCCACAGGACGATGTCCACACGCTCACCGCCCAACTCACCCGACACTGCCTGGACGCGCGAACCGCGCATACCAATGCAAGCGCCCTGCGGGTCGATGCGTTTGTCCTTGGAACGGACCGCGATCTTGGCGCGCGAACCCGGATCACGGGACGCAGCCATTACTTCGATCAGGCCTTCAGCGATTTCCGGCACTTCGATGCGGAACAACTCGATCAGCATTTCCGGCGCGGTACGCGACAGGATCAGCTGCGGGCCGCGGTTCTCGGTGCGGATTTCCTTGAGCAGCGCACGCAGGCGCACACCGACACGGAAGGTTTCGCGAGAAATGATGTCTTCACGAGCCAGCAACGCTTCAGCGTTGTTGCCCAGATCGACGATCACGTTGTCGCGGGTCACTTTCTTCACGGTGCCGGAGATGATTTCCCCCAGGCGCTCGCGATAGGCGTCAACGACTTGAGCGCGCTCGGCTTCACGAACTTTTTGCACGATGACTTGCTTGGCAGTCTGTGCAGCGATACGGCCGAACTCAATGGATTCAATTTTTTCTTCGACTACATCACCAACCTTGGAACCAGGATGCGTTTCGGCAACCTTGCTAGGCCAGGTTTCAATGGCCGGATCGTCCAGGTCTGCTTCTTCGACAACCGTCCAGCGACGGAATGTCTCGTAAGCACCGGTGTGGCGATTGATTTCCACACGCAGATCGACTTCGTCCTCAAAACGCTTTTTGGTAGCAGTGGCCAGAGCCAGCTCCAACGCTTCAAAAATTACGTTTGCCGGTACGCCCTTTTCATTGGATACCGACTCAACAACCAGCAGTACTTCTTTGCTCATCGTACGCCTCGCCTTTCGCAAGCCATTGGATCCGCGGGATCCGCGTCTCAGTCAAAACTGGGAATAATGTTGGCCTTGTCGATCATATCGATCGGCAACAGGAACTCATGGTCTTCTACCTGCACCACGACGTCCTGCTCTTCTACACCGCGCAGAAGGCCCTGAAAGTTGCGTCGTCCTTCAAAAGGCGAGCGCAGCTTGATCTTCACTTGTTCACCGGCAAATTTTGCAAACTGCTCAATAGTGAACAGCGGGCGTTCCATGCCAGGCGAGGAAACTTCAAGGGTGTATTCAACGGCGATCGGATCTTCAACATCCAGGACACCGCTGATCTGACGGCTGACAATGGCGCAATCGTCCACCAGCACGCCGCCCTCTTTATCGATATAAACGCGCAACATCGAGTGACGACCCTGAGCCGAAAACTCAATACCCCAGCATTCATAGCCCAGGGCCACGACCACCGGGGCCAACAAGGCCTGCAACTCTTCTAGCTTGCTCGACACCTGAACCCCCTCGTGCATGTATGTGCATGCTATGCAAAATAAAAAAATGGGCGAAACGCCCATCCTTGAAACGCCGTCGAACAGCGGCGTAGAAAGTGTCCAGCTAACAAAAAGCCCCTTAAAAGGGGCTCCTTAAACTGGTTGCGGGGGCCGGATTTGAACCGACGACCTTCGGGTTATGAGCCCGACGAGCTACCAGACTGCTCCACCCCGCGACAAAGCTGGGGCGGAAGTATACGACCGATCCCTGACAGGGTCAATGTAACCTTCCACCTACAAGAAAGCCCGCAACAGCGGGCTCTCCTGATAATTGGTACCGAGAAGGGGACTCGAACCCCTACACCCTATGGGCACAACCACCTCAAGGTTGCGTGTCTACCAATTCCACCACCTCGGCAATACTACGCTTGAAACTCTTCTTACTTTTGCTCTTGAGCTGGAGGTACGTCAGTCGCTGGATTAGCCGACTTTTGCTCTTGAAGCACCGGGACATCATCAGAAGCCGGTTGCTGCTTTGGAACTTCCAACACCGCTGGATTTGGGAGACCTACTTGAGTCAGCTGGTGAGCTTTCTCTTTAGCAAAGTAACCTAACCCTAAGCTGGTTATGAAAAAACCTGCGGCAAGTATAGCAGTAAACTTACTAAGAAAGGTAGAGGAACCTTGGCTTCCGAACACAGTATTTGAAGCACCTGCTCCGAAAGACGCGCCAGCATCCGCACCTTTACCCTGCTGCAGCAATACCAGAGCAACTACGCCCAATGCACCCAGCAGATGAAAAACGACTACGACTGTTTCCAGCATTTTTTCAGTTTCCCGCGGCGCGACAGATCGCACCGAACTCGTCTGCATTCAGGGAAGCTCCACCAATGAGCCCCCCATCGATATCCGGCATGCCGAACAGTTCGACCGCATTGGCCGCCTTCACGCTGCCGCCGTATAGAAGCCGCACACCTTGTGCGACTTCAGAATTCTCTGCCGCCAACTGAGCGCGAATGGCTGCATGCACATCCTGCGCCTGTTGCGGCGAAGCAGTCAGCCCGGTACCAATGGCCCAGACCGGCTCGTAAGCGATTACTGCATTTGCAAAAGCACCGACACCCAGCTCCTCTATGATACTGCCCAGCTGACGCCCGACAACCTCAAGAGTTTTCCCGGCTTCGCGCTGCTCAAGGGTCTCCCCTACACACAACACCGGAATCAAGCCACATGCCTGTGCCGCTGCAAACTTGCGAATCAGCATCTCGTCTCGCTCGCCCATTATCTGGCGGCGCTCAGAGTGCCCGACAAGCACCAGGGAACAGCCTGTATCCACCAACTGACTCGGCGCAATTTCACCGGTCAATGCGCCCTGCCCGGATTCCACCGCAGAGTTCTGCGCGCCGACCGAAATCGACTTTCCTTTCAAGCCATCAATCACTTGATTGATATGCAAGCAAGGCGGGAATACCGCTACATCAACACCGCTCGGCAAGGCCAGATGACTAAGGCCGTTGATCAGCTCAGCGACGCTGGCGCGGGTACCGTGCATCTTCCAGTTACCAGCTACCATAGGGCGACGCATGCTGTACCTCGTCGGTCAAAGTGGGCGCAGATGTTACCCAACACAATCAAGGCTGGCAAGCCGAATTCAGGCAGAAACTTCAGTAACGAGTTTTGCCAGCTCTTCGGCGTAACCGCGAACCTGTGCTTCGTCCTCGCCTTCGACCATGACACGCACCAATGGCTCTGTCCCGGACTTGCGCAAGAGCACACGACCACGACCCGCCATAGCCTTGGTGACGCGATCGCTGGCCTCCTTGACCGAAGGATGCTCGAGCGGATTCGCACCACCGCCAAATCGGACATTGATCAGCACCTGCGGGCACTTACGAAGCGCCTGACGAGCCTGCGCCAGACCTTCGGAGCGCCTTTTCAGCGCCATCAGAACCTGCAATGCCGCTATTATCGCATCACCAGTAGTAGTGTGGTTAAAGCAGACGATATGCCCCGAGTTCTCACCACCCACCAACCAGTTGCGCTCAAGCAAGTCAGCGATGACATACCGGTCGCCAACGTTGGCGCGCACAAATGGAATCGACAGATCAGCCAGGGCCAGCTCCAGCCCCAGGTTACTCATCAACGTACCGACCACGCCACCTTGCAGCATGTCTCGCTCATGCAGATCGCGGGCGATGATGTAAAGCAGCTCGTCACCGTCAACAATGGCACCCGTATGATCGACCATCAGGACGCGATCACCGTCACCATCGAATGCGATACCCAGATCGGCGTGTTCGGCCAATACGGCAGCCTGCAATTGACCCATATGGGTCGAACCGCAATTGTCATTGATGTTCAGGCCGTTAGGTTGAGCGGACAGCACAACGACTTCAGCCCCCAACTCACGGAACACACTCGGGGCAACCTTGTAGGTCGCGCCGTGGGCGCAGTCGATGACGATCTTCAGGCCCGCGAAGCTGGTGCTGGTCGGGACGCTGCTTTTGCAGAATTCGATATAACGGCCAGAGGCGTCGTTGATACGTGACACTTTACCGATCTTGCTCGACTCAACCACGGTCATCGGCGTATCGAGCAACTCTTCAATCATCAACTCGACTTCATCCGGAAGCTTGGTGCCCTTTCCGGAAAAAAACTTGATGCCATTGTCATCGTGAGGATTGTGCGAGGCACTGATCACGATACCGGCTTCGGCATGAAAGGTGCGCGTCAGGTAGGCGATCGCCGGTGTAGGCATCGGGCCCAGCAGCATCACGTCAGCGCCTGCCGACGTAAGACCGGCCTCGAGTGCCGACTCGAACATATAACCAGAGATTCGGGTGTCTTTGCCTACCAACACCTTGCAGGCGCCCATCTTGCGGAACGCCATGCCCGCAGCCCAACCGAGCTTGAGCATGAAATCAGGAGTGATCGGGTATTCACCGACCCGGCCACGAATACCGTCGGTGCCAAAGTATTTTTTACTCATAAGTGCTCCATCATTTTTATTCGGCTGATTCCACTGCGGCGATCATCCGCACCACATCCACTGTTTCGGCTACATCATGGACGCGCAATATACGCGCCCCATTGGCCGAAGCCAGCGCTGCGAGCGCCAGACCACCGTACAGACGCTCCCCAACCGGGCGATTCAAGGCCTGACCAATCATGCTCTTTCGCGAAACCCCGACCAACAGAGGCCGCCCCAAGACATGCAAGGCTTTCATATGCTTAAACAAGCTTAGATTGTGCTGCAAGGTTTTCGCGAAGCCAAAACCCGGATCAAGAATAATCCGCTCCGATGGGATTCCCGCCGACGCGCACTGAGCCATGCGCTCAGCGAGAAATTCGCCCACTTCTTTGGTGACGTCCTGGTAGAACGGATTGTCCTGCATGTCACCCGGCTCACCGAGCATATGCATCAGGCACACGGGCAGCCCGGTGGCTGCCGCAGCATCCAGGGCACCGTCTCGACGTAGCGAGCGCACATCATTGATCAAGCCAGCACCCAACCGCGCAGTCTCGCGCATAACCGCCGGGGTGGAGGTATCGACAGAAATAATCACATCCAGTTCGCGACTGATGCGCTCAACGATAGGCGCTACGCGCTCCAGCTCCTCAAGCGGTGAAACCGCCCGGGCACCTGGACGGGTTGACTCGCCACCGACATCAATCAGCGTCGCACCTGCCGCCACCATCGACTCGGCGTGGCGCAGAGCCGCATCGAGCTGGCTGTATCGGCCGCCATCAGAAAAGGAATCAGGAGTGACATTGAGTATGCCCATGACATGCGTCTGGGCCAAATCAAGAACCCGGTTGCCGCAAGGCAACCGGGTCGAGGACTGAACAGAAGTCATTTCAAACCTTATACGTCAGCAGCCGGACCGCCGATCGGTGTTTCCGGACGCTCATCCTGCACCACCGGAGGTGCCCCGGAAGTACCGGTACCGCCTGACCAGTCACGAGGTTCGCGAGGCGCACGACCCGCCATGATGTCATCGATCTGATCAGCATCGATCGTCTCGTATTTCATCAAGGCATCTGCCATGGCATCAAGCTTGTCGCGGTTATCCGTGAGGATTTGCTTGGCCGTGCCGTAACACTGATCAATGATGCTGCGCACTTCGGAATCGATCAGTTTGGCTGTCTCACCGGAGAAGCTTGCACTCTGACCACCGCCGCCGCGACCGAGGAACACTTCGCCCTCTTCTTCGGCATACATCAACGGACCGAGTTTTTCCGACAAGCCCCACTTGGTCACCATGTTCCGCGCAATCTGGCTGGCACGCATGATGTCGTTGGAGGCACCTGTGGTGACGCCATCGAAGCCCAGGGTCATTTCTTCAGCAATTCGGCCGCCGTACAGCGAGCAGATCTGGCTGATCAGCGCACGCTTGGACAGGCTGTAACGATCTTCTTCCGGCAGGAACATGGTCACACCCAGCGCACGACCGCGCGGAATGATCGAGACCTTGTAAACCGGATCATGCTCTGGCACGACGCGACCAACGATAGCGTGACCGGCTTCGTGATAAGCGGTGTTCTGCTTTTCTTTCTCGGACATGACCATGGATTTGCGCTCGGCGCCCATCATGATCTTGTCTTTCGCCAGTTCGAACTCTTTCATTTCGACGATGCGCTTGCCGGCACGGGCTGCGAACAAGGAGGCCTCGTTCACCAGGTTAGCCAGGTCAGCACCGGAGAAACCAGGTGTACCGCGAGCGATCACTGCCGGAGCGACGTCGTCACCCATTGGCACCTTGCGCATGTGAACCTTAAGAATCTGTTCGCGACCACGAATGTCTGGCAGACCCACCACAACCTGACGGTCGAAACGGCCTGGACGCAGCAATGCCGGGTCCAATACGTCCGGACGGTTGGTTGCAGCGATAACGATGATGCCGTCATTCATTTCAAAGCCGTCCATCTCTACCAGCAACTGGTTGAGAGTCTGCTCGCGCTCATCGTGACCGCCGCCCATGCCGGCGCCACGGTGGCGACCAACGGCGTCGATTTCATCGATGAAGATGATGCATGGCGCGTGCTTCTTGGCCTGCTCGAACATGTCGCGAACACGGCTTGCACCGACGCCAACGAACATTTCAACGAAATCGGAACCGGAGATGGTGAAAAACGGCACTTTCGCTTCGCCGGCAATCGCCTTGGCCAGCAAGGTTTTACCGGTACCCGGAGGACCGACCATCAGCACACCGCGTGGAATACGACCACCCAGACGCTGGAACTTGCCCGGATCACGGAGGAACTCGACCAGTTCGCCGACTTCTTCCTTGGCTTCGTCACACCCGGCAACGTCACCCAAGGTGGTTTTCACCTGATCTTCGGAGAGCAGGCGCGCCTTGCTCTTGCCGAAGCTCATCGGCCCGCCCTTGCCGCCCGCACCACCCTGCATCTGCCGCATGAAGAACATGAACACGGCGATGATCACGAGGATCGGGAAGCTTGCGACCAGGAGTTGAGTCCAGATGCTTTGCTGTTCAGGCTGCTTGCCTTCGACCACGACGTGGTTGTCCACGAGATCGCCGATCAGACCGTTGTCCTGGATTGCCGGACGGATGGTCTTGAAGCTGTCGCCATCAGTGCGCTTACCGGTAATCACATAGCCGTCAACTGCTACGCGCTCGACCTTGCCATCCTTGACCTGCTGGATGAAGTCGGAATAGTTGAGGGTCTGCGGCTCGTTAGGGCTGGAGAAGTTGTTCATCACTGTCACCAGGACAGCCGCGATGATCAACCACAGGATCAGATTCTTTGCCATATCGTTCAATTAACTACCCTCTGAAGCAAGCTCCGCTAATGGCGCGCGCTTCGCATGATATTCACCGGCCTAACTTACTACATTACCTACGGCTCTGGCAGGCGCCGTCTGTAACCCTTTGTGAAACACTTTCTACACAATATTCGCTAAAGCTCGCGAGGCGAAATACGAAAAACCTATCGACCCGCTAAAAAACCTCGTTTTACTCACTACGTCCGCGGTAACCCCAAGCCAGCATGTATTGCTCGCGGGAACTGCCACGGGAAGAGTCCGGCTTGATCATCTGGACCTTGTCGAATTTCTGACGAGCGTCCTTCACGTAAGCATCAAACCCTTCGCCCTGAAACACCTTGATCACGAAATTACCACCCGGCTTGAGTATCCGAGCCGCCAGATCAAGAGCCAGCTCACATAGAAACATGGCTTTCGGCATGTCCACCTCAGGCGTACCACTCATATTGGGGGCCATATCGGAAATCACAAGGTCCACCTGCGAATTACCAACGGCTTCAAGGATCTGAGCGAGCACGTCGTCCCGGGTGAAGTCACCCTGGATGAAAGTCACGTCCGGAATGCTGTCCATTTCCAGGATGTCCGAGGCGATCAGACGCCCCTGACCACCGATCAGCCGACTAGTGACCTGCGACCAGCCGCCGGGCGCCGCTCCCAGGTCGACAACACTCATACCTGGACGGATCAGTTTGTATTTCTCCTGGACCTCCAGAAGCTTGTAACTTGCACGCGAGCGGTAACCATCCTTCTGCGCCTGCTTCACATAGGGATCATTGACATGTCTTTGCAGCCACTTAAGGCTTGTCTTGGAACGGGCCACGGGCCACCTCGAAAATAAAACGGGTCGTGATTAACTGGGCGGTCCCGGACTCGCTCGGGTAAACTGGCCGCCGCTTTTTACAAGATCAGACGCAGGGGTCAGATTATGCCGCTCACTCAAGAGCAGAAGAAACAGTACAAATCCATTGGCCACCATCTGAAACCAGTTTTGATTGTGGCTGACAACGGTTTGACTGAAGGTGTGTTAGCCGAACTTGAACGCGCGTTGGCGGATCACGAGCTGATTAAAATCAAGCTCAACATCCTCGATCGCGAATCACGCCTGGCGTCCATTGCAGAACTCTGCAAGGTCGGTAAAGCGGATCTGGTTCAGGTCATCGGCAAGATGGCACTGATTTACCGCAAGAACTTCAGCGTCAACAAGCAGCTGTCGAACGTCCATCGCTTCAAGTGATGGCAAGGGTCAAGGGTGTGCTTCGCGCACCCTGCCGCTCCTCCCCGGCACCGGCTGCAACACCAGCACCAGCCCGGAAAATCCCAGAACAAGATAGCTGAACACCTGCCAACGCACTGCATCCGGCCAACCGAAGCGCACAGCGAAAAACATCGCACACGTACTCAGCGCCATCAGCAGCAACTGCCCACGAATATCGCGCCATAGCCCGGCAAGGCCCTCGGCCTGTACCAGCACCAAAGCCTGAAAAATCACGCACGCTGCGGCGAATCCCACCATCAGCACATTCAGCATGCCTGCAATTTCGTCGATCAGCAGCGGCGCCAGGCCAATTCGACCCAACGCCGGCACCAGACCGATGTGTAACAGCCACAGACCGCCAACCCACAACATCTGAGTCAGCTGCCAAACCATGGCGCCCGCACGTAGTGGGCGCAGGCCTTTAGATGTGGCGGACTTCGACAATCTCGTACTCGATGACGCCACTCGGCGTTTTCACGGCAACCACGTCACCCTCTTCCTTGGCAATCAAGGCGCGGGCCAGTGGCGAACCGACGGAAATCTTGCCGAGCTTGAAGTCAGCCTCATCCTCACCCACGATGTGGTAAGTGACGCTTTCATCAGTCTCGACGTTGGCGATTTCAACGGTGGTGCCGAAAATCACTTTGCCGGTGTGAGGAATGGTCGTGACATCGATGATGACCTGATTCTGAATCCGGCCTTCGATGTCACGAATCCGCGCCTCGACCATCCCCTGCTGCTCACGAGCAGCGTGGTATTCGGCGTTTTCCTTCAAGTCACCCAACTCACGGGCCGTCCCGATGTCCTGGCTGAGCTTGGGACGTACGACCTTGGTCAGGTGAGCGTGTTCTTCTTCCAGGGCTTTCGCGCCCTGGACGGTCATTGGGTATTTGATCATGCCTTCAATCCTGCGTGTAGATCCTGCAAGCGGCGAACGGTCTTCTCGGGACCGAACTTCAGCGCTTCGCAGATAGCTTCGCCAGCAGCAATAGTCGTGGTGCAGTAGATCTTGTGCTGCAGCGCATTACGACGAATGGAGTACGAGTCAGCGATCGACTGACGACCTTCGGTGGTGTTGATGATCAGGGTGACTTCGTCATTTTTGATCATGTCGACCACGTGCGGACGACCCTCGGTCACCTTGTTCACACGGCGCACTTTCAGGCCTGCAGCCTCGATCAGCTTGGCAGTACCGGCAGTGGCAACCACTTCGAAGCCCAAGTTGATCAGATCACGGGCTACGCCTGCAACCAGCGGCTTGTCGTCGTCACGTACGCTGATGAACGCGGTACCGCCGGTCGGCAGCACTTCGCTGGCGCCCATCTGGGCTTTGGCGAATGCTTCACCGAAGGTGTCGCCCACGCCCATCACTTCACCGGTGGACTTCATCTCTGGGCCGAGGATCGGGTCCACACCAGGGAATTTGGCGAATGGGAACACCGCCTCCTTCACGCTGTAGAAGTTCGGAATGATTTCTTTGGTGAAGCCGATTTCTTTCAGGGTTTTACCAGCCATCACGCGAGCCGCGATCATTGCCAGGGAAACACCGATGCACTTGGACACGAACGGCACGGTACGGGAAGCGCGCGGGTTGACTTCGATGACGTAGATGTCTTCGCCTTGCAGCGCCAACTGAACGTTCATCAGGCCGACCACGCCCAACTCCAGGGCCATTTTCTTGACTTGCTCGCGCATCTCGTCCTGGATGTGGCCAGGCAGCGAGTACGGTGGCAGGGAGCACGCGGAGTCACCGGAGTGAACGCCCGCCTGTTCAATGTGCTGCATGATCGCGCCGATCACCACGTCGGTGCCGTCGCAAACCGCATCCACGTCCATTTCGATGGCGCAGTTGAGAAAGTGATCGAGCAGCACCGGGCTGTCGTTCGACACTTTCACCGCGTCACGCAGGTAGCGCTTCAGCTCTTCTTCTTCGTAGACGATTTCCATCGCGCGACCGCCCAGTACGTAGGACGGACGAACCACCAGCGGGTAACCGATCTTCGCAGCAGCACGAATCGCTTCGTCTTCGCTGCGCACGGTGGCGTTTGGTGGCTGACGCAGGTTCAGACGCTCAACCATCTGCTGGAAGCGTTCACGGTCTTCGGCACGGTCGATGGCGTCAGGGCTGGTGCCGATGATCGGCACGCCGGCTTCTTCCAGAGCGCGAGCCAGTTTCAGCGGGGTTTGGCCGCCGTACTGGACGATCACGCCTTTTGGCTTCTCGACGCGGACGATTTCCAGCACGTCTTCCAGGGTCACTGGTTCGAAGTACAGGCGATCGGAGGTGTCGTAGTCGGTGGAAACGGTTTCCGGGTTGCAGTTGACCATGATGGTCTCGTAACCGTCTTCGCGCAGGGCCAGTGCCGCGTGCACGCAGCAGTAGTCGAACTCGATGCCCTGGCCGATTCGGTTTGGACCGCCGCCGAGGATCATGATCTTGTCGCGACCCGATGGCGCGGCTTCGCACTCTTCCTCGTACGTCGAGTAGAGGTAAGCGGTGTCGGTGGCAAACTCGGCCGCGCAGGTGTCAACGCGCTTGTAGACTGGGTAAATCTCAAGCTTGTGGCGGTGGCGGCGCAGGGCCTTCTCGGTCACGCCCAGCAGCTTGGCCAGACGCATGTCGGAGAAGCCTTTGCGCTTGAGGCGGAACATCAAGTCGCGGTCGATGCTGGCCAGACCCAGGGTCTTGACCTTCTCTTCTTCCTTGATCAGATCTTCGATCTGCACCAGGAACCACGGGTCGATCATGTTCATGCCGAAGATGTCTTCGACCGACAGGCCGGCGCGGAAGGCGTCAGCCACGTACCAGATACGCTCAGCGCCCGGCACGGTCAGTTCGCGCTTGAGTACGCTCATGCTTTCCGGGTTGCCCAGGTCGAGCTTCTCGTCCAGACCGCAAACACCCACTTCCAGGCCGCGCAGGGCTTTCTGCAGGGATTCCTGGAATGTCCGGCCAATGGCCATGACTTCGCCGACCGACTTCATTTGAGTGGTCAGGCGCGCATCGGCTTTCGGGAATTTCTCGAAGGCGAAACGCGGCAGCTTGGTCACGACGTAGTCGATGGACGGCTCGAAGGACGCAGGAGTAGCGCCGCCGGTGATTTCGTTCTGCAATTCGTCGAGGGTGTAGCCGATCGCCAGCTTGGCAGCGATACGCGCAATCGGGAAACCAGTGGCTTTCGAGGCCAGTGCCGAAGAGCGGGATACACGCGGGTTCATCTCGATCACGACCATACGGCCAGTGTCCGGGCAAATGCCGAACTGGACGTTGGAGCCGCCGGTTTCCACGCCGATCTCACGCAGTACCGCCAACGAGGCGTTACGCATGATCTGGTATTCCTTGTCCGTCAGGGTTTGTGCCGGAGCAACGGTGATCGAGTCACCGGTGTGCACGCCCATCGGGTCAAAGTTTTCGATAGAGCAGACGATGATGCAGTTGTCCTTCTTATCGCGGACAACCTCCATCTCGTATTCTTTCCAGCCGATCAGGGACTCGTCGATCAGCAGCTCTTTGGTCGGCGACAGATCCAGACCGCGGGCGCAGATTTCTTCGAACTCTTCACGGTTGTAAGCGATACCGCCACCGGTGCCGCCCATGGTGAAGGACGGACGAATGATGCACGGGAAGCCCAGCTTTTCGAGGACTGCGTTGGCCTCTTCCATGCTGTGGGCGATACCGGAGCGCGGGCAATCCAGGCCGATGGATTTCATCGCCTTGTCGAAGCGCGAACGGTCTTCAGCCTTGTCGATGGTGTCAGCGTTGGCGCCAATCATCTCTACGCCGAACTTCTCCAGAACGCCTTCGCGCTCCAGGTCCAGTGCACAGTTCAGAGCAGTCTGGCCGCCCATGGTTGGCAACAGCGCGTCCGGACGCTCTTTTTCGATGATCTTGGCAACGGTCTGCCATTTGATCGGCTCGATGTACGTGGCGTCAGCCATGTCCGGGTCGGTCATGATGGTCGCCGGGTTGGAGTTCACCAGGATGACGCGGTAACCCTCTTCGCGCAGGGCTTTGCAGGCCTGGGCGCCGGAGTAGTCGAATTCGCAGGCCTGGCCGATAACGATCGGGCCAGCGCCGAGAATCAGGATGCTTTTAATGTCTGTACGTTTTGGCATGGGTTTGTCACTCAAATCCGCAGGTCAGTCGGCAAGCCGTCTTGTTCAATCTTTGAAGCCTTGAGGGGGCCGCCGGTGTCGGGACCGCCCTCAAGCTTCGCACCATCAAGGCGAGATCAGCGTCGCTTGGCCATCTCGTTGATGAAGCGATCGAACAATGGCGCTACGTCGTTCGGGCCAGGGCTGGCTTCCGGGTGACCCTGAAAGCTGAAGGCGCTCTTGTCGGTACGCTCGATGCCTTGCAGGGTGCCGTCGAACAGCGATTTGTGGATCGCGCGAACGTTGGCTGGCAGGGTCGCTTCGTCTACCGCAAAACCGTGGTTCTGGCTGGTGATCATCACTACACCGCTGTCCAGATCCTGGACCGGGTGGTTGGCACCGTGGTGGCCGTGGCCCATTTTCAGGGTCTTGGCGCCGGAAGCCAGAGCCAGCAGTTGGTGACCCAGGCAAATGCCGAATACCGGAATTTCGGTTTCCAACACATCTTTGATCGCCTGGATCGCGTAGTCGCAAGGCTCCGGATCACCAGGGCCGTTGGACAGGAACACGCCGTCCGGCTTCATCGCCAGAACGTCGGCGGCTGGCGTCTGTGCAGGCACGACGGTCACGCGGCAACCGCGCTCGACCAGCATGCGCAAGATGTTCAGCTTGACGCCGTAGTCATAGGCCACCACGTGGTACGGCAGCTCGGAAGCGTCGATGGTCGCGTGGCTGTCGGTTTTCAGATCCCAGACCGTCGAGCGCCATTCGTACTGCTCTTTGGTGCTGACGACTTTCGCCAGGTCCATGCCTTTGAGGCCAGGGAAACCCTGTGCGGCGGCGATGGCGGCGGCTTCGGAAATGTTGTCACCGGCCATGATGCAGCCGTTCTGTGCGCCTTTTTCACGCAGGATGCGCGTCAGGCGGCGGGTGTCGATACCGGCGATAGCCACAACGTTGTTGGCTTTCAGGTAATCGGACAGAGACATCGTGTTACGCCAGTTGCTCGCAACCAGCGGCAGGTCACGGATGACCAGGCCAGCGGACCAGACGCGGTCGGACTCGGCGTCTTCCGGCGTGGTGCCGGTGTTGCCGATGTGCGGGTAAGTCAGGGTAACAATCTGCTGGGCGTAGGAAGGATCGGTAAGAATTTCCTGATAGCCGGTCATTGCGGTGTTAAACACCACCTCACCAACGGTTTGACCGTCGGCTCCAATGGCTTCGCCGCGAAAAATGCTGCCATCAGCAAGGGCGAGTATGGCTGGCTTAGTCAAGAAGACCTCCCGTAAATAAAGCCTGAAAGGGCGATCGCAGGTTGTAAAAAAGCGGAGTGACGTATGGACACGTCACCCCGCTTCTTCACCGAATAATTCTGCGCGCTTTTAGTGGACACACTAAAGCTGTAGCTTACAGAAAAAGGAATTTTTGGTCTACCGCCAATGAGCCCGAAAGGCTGGAGAATGCGACAGGTCGTCGCTTGGCGGGGCAAAACCGGGCTCAAACGCAGGGCTTGAGCCCGATTTCGGGCGTATCTTAACGCAGATCGAGCACGTCTTGCATGTCGTAAAGGCCAGGCTCACGACCATCCAGCCACAACGCAGCACGCACCGCGCCCTTGGCGAAGGTCATGCGGCTGGACGCCTTGTGGGTGATCTCGACACGCTCACCGTCGGCAGCGAACAGCACCGTGTGATCACCCACGATGTCACCGGCACGTACAGTGGCGAATCCGATTGTCTCGCGAGCACGAGCGCCGGTTTGGCCTTCACGACCATAAACCGCCACTTTCTTCAGATCACGCCCCAGCGCATCGGCAATCACTTCACCCATGCGAACGGCGGTGCCGGACGGCGCATCGACTTTGTGCCGATGATGGGCTTCAGTGATTTCGATATCGACATCATCACCCAACACGCGAGCAGCAGTGTCGAGCAACTTCAGGCAAAGATTGACACCGATGCTGAAGTTGGCGGCGAAGACGATCGGAATGTCCTTGCCCGCTTCCGCCAGCAATTGCTTCTCTTCAACGCTGAAACCGGTGGTGCCGATAATCATCGCCTTGTGATGTTTGCGGCAGAACGCGAGGTTCTTCAGCGTCACCGTCGGGTGCGTGAAGTCGATCAACACGTCGAACTCGTCAACCACCCGATCCAGATCACCCGACAATGGCACACCGATACGGCCCAGCGCAGCCAACTCACCGGCATCCGCGCCAACCAGCGAGCTGTCAGGACGATCAATGGCAGCCGTCAGACCGGCGCCAGGGGTTTGCTGAACCGCTTCGATCAGGGTTTTGCCCATGCGCCCCGCGGCGCCCATCACTGCAATACGTCGCATGCCTGTCTCCTTACAAATCGCCGAAGAAGCGCTTCACGCCTTCAAACCAACCGGTGGTTTTTGGCGAATGGCTGTTGTCGTCCGCCAAGGAGCTGCGGAACTCTTCCAGCAATTCACGCTGACGACGACCCAGGTTGACCGGGGTTTCGACCGCCACACGGCACATCAAATCACCTGCTCCGCCGCCACGCACTGGCGCAACACCTTTGCCGCGAACACGGAACTGCTTGCCGGTCTGGGTCCCCTCAGGGATTTTCAGCTTGACTCGACCATCGAGGGTCGGAATCTCCAGCTCGCCGCCCAATGCAGCATCGACAAAACTGATCGGCACTTCGCAGAACAGGTGCTTGCCGTCACGCTGGAAGATCGCGTGCTCGCGCACATTGATCACCACGTACAGGTCGCCAGTCGGCCCACCCTGAGCGCCCGCCTCGCCTTCGCCGGACAGACGAATGCGGTCACCGGTATCGACACCGGCCGGCACTTTCACGGAAAGGGTTTTGTACTCTTCTACACGACCTTCGCCATTGCAGGAGTTGCACGGGTCGGAAATAATCTTGCCTTGGCCGTGGCAGCGCGGGCAGGTTTGCTGCACCGAGAAGAAACCTTGCTGCATACGGACCTGACCGATACCGCCGCACGTCGGGCAAGTGACTGGCGAGGAGCCTTTCTTGGCACCCGAGCCGTCGCATGGCTTGCAGTTGACCAGCGTCGGAACACGGATATTCACGGTGGTACCGCGCACCGCTTCTTCCAGATTCAATTCCAGGGTGTAACGCAGGTCACTGCCGCGCTGGGCACCGCCTCGGGAACCGCCGCGACCGCCACCGAAGAAGTCACTGAAGACATCGCCAAAGATGTCGGAGAAGTTCTGACCGCCAAAACCGGCACCGCCGCCACCCATGCTTGGGTCGACACCAGCATGACCGTACTGGTCGTAGGCCGCGCGCTTGCCTGAATCGGACAGCACTTCGTAGGCTTCGTTAGCCTCTTTGAACATCTCTTCCGACGCTTTGTCATCGGGATTACGGTCCGGGTGGTGCTTCATCGCCAGGCGACGGTAGGCCTTTTTCAGGTCCGCTTCGCTTGAGCCACGCTCAACACCCAATACTTCGTAATAGTCACGCTTTGCCATATGTCTTTGCACTCTTGAGGACGTTCGGCAAACCTCTCCTGAACCTTGCCAAACTCGTTGAGCCCCAATACAGGCCCGGACCCAACTCACGTCAATTCAACGATCCTGGTCTTTGATTCATTGCGGTACTTTCGGCACGAAAAGCAGGAGCATTCCCGGCCATACCAGCAGCACGCGAACGTTGTCGCATGCTGTAAAAATTCGCGTGTTCCAGACACGCCAACGCGGGAGCAAGCTCCCGCGCGGCGACATCCTACCAGTCACCGCCTGAAGGCAGTCAACCGGGCGACCAACAACTTACTTGTGGTCTTTGACTTCTTCGAACTCGGCATCGACAACGTCGTCAGCCTTTTCAGCTTTTTCGTCGTGCGGTGCCGCGCCTTCAGCAGGCTGGGCCTGTTCGGCGTACATCTTCTGCGCCACTGGAGCAGAGACTTTCGACAGCTCTTCAACCTTGGCTTCGATTGCAGCTTTGTCGTCGCCTTTAACAGCGGCTTCCAGAGCAACAACAGCGGCTTCGATTGCAGTCTTCTCTTCGGCAGTCACTTTATCGCCAGCGTCAGCGACCATTTTGCGCGTCGAGTGAACCAGCGCATCACCCTGGTTGCGAGCGGTTGCCAGCTCTTCGAACTGGCGATCTGCGTCAGCGTTGGTTTCAGCATCGCGAATCATCTGCTGAATTTCTTCCTCGGACAGACCGGAGTTGGCCTTGATCACGATCGACTGAGTCTTGCCGGTGGCCTTGTCTTTGGCGCCTACGTGCAGGATGCCGTTGGCGTCGATGTCGAAGGTCACTTCAATTTGTGGCACGCCACGTGGCGCTGGCGGAATCTCGGCCAGGTCGAACTTGCCCAAGGACTTGTTCTGAGCCGCTTGCTTACGCTCACCTTGCAGCACGTGAATGGTCACAGCGCCCTGGTTGTCATCGGCAGTCGAGAACACTTGCGATTTCTTGGTAGGAATCGTGGTGTTTTTCTCGATCAGCGCAGTCATCACGCCACCCATGGTTTCGATACCCAGGGTCAGTGGGCTAACGTCCAGCAGCAGAACGTCTTTCACGTCGCCAGCCAATACCGCGCCCTGGATAGCAGCACCCATGGCAACAGCTTCGTCCGGGTTCACGTCTTTACGAGCTTCTTTACCGAAGAACTCGGTTACCAGCTTCTGAACCAGTGGCATACGGGTCTGACCGCCTACCAGGATTACGTCGTTGATAGCGCCAACGTCGATACCCGAGTCTTTCAGAGCGATGCGGCAAGGTTCGATGGTGCGTTGAACCAGGTCTTCTACCAGCGCTTCGAGCTTGGCGCGGGAGATTTTCACGTTCAAGTGCTTAGGACCGGTAGCGTCTGCTGTGATGTACGGCAGGTTCACGTCGGTCGACAGAGCGGAGGACAGTTCGATCTTGGCTTTTTCAGCGGCTTCTTTCAGGCGCTGCATGGCCAGCGGGTCACCTTTAAGGTTCATGCCGCTTTCTTTCTTGAATTCGTCAACGAGGTAGTCAATCAGACGAATGTCAAAGTCTTCACCGCCCAGGAACGTGTCACCGTTGGTGGCCAATACTTCGAACTGGTGCTCGCCATCGACTTCAGCGATTTCGATCACGGAAACGTCGAAAGTACCGCCGCCCAGGTCGTAAACGATCACGGTGTGATCGCCCTTCGCCTTGTCCATACCGTAAGCCAGAGCGGCCGCGGTTGGTTCGTTGATGATACGTTTAACGTCCAGACCCGCAATGCGGCCGGCGTCTTTGGTGGCTTGACGCTGGCTGTCGTTGAAGTAGGCCGGAACGGTGATCACCGCTTCGGTCACTGGCTCGCCGAGGTAGTCTTCGGCGGTCTTCTTCATTTTCTTCAGAATTTCAGCCGAGATTTGTGGCGGCGACATTTTCTGGCCGTTCACTTCTACCCACGCGTCGCCGTTGTCAGCCTTGGCGATTTTGTAAGGCACCATCTTGATGTCTTTCTGTACGACTTCTTCGTCGAACTTACGACCGATCAGACGCTTCACCGCGTACAGGGTGTTATGCGGATTGGTCACAGCCTGACGCTTGGCCGACTGGCCCACGAGGATTTCGCCATCGTTGGCGTAAGCGATGATCGACGGCGTAGTACGCGCGCCTTCAGCGTTTTCAATAACTTTGGCTACGCCGTTTTCCAGCACGGAGACGCAGGAGTTGGTAGTCCCCAGGTCGATACCGATAATTTTGCCCATGTTCACTCTCCCGAAACTTTGGATTTGGTTGCCGCAGCAGTGGTGGCTAACTGCGGTAGCACTTAAACGCTTGGCTTATAAATGGGGGCCTTGCGGCCAATTTCAAGCCTGCTCGTCAATCGAAGGCGAAACTGGCGCAGGGGCCTTGCTAACCACGACCATGGCCGGGCGCAGCAGGCGACCATTGAGCTGATAACCCTTCTGGAACACCTTGAGCACGCTGTTCGGCTCGACGTCGGCGCTTTCCTGCATGGCCATTGCCTGATGCTGAACAGCATTGAATGGTTCGCCATGCGGATCGATGGCTTCCAGCTGATAGCGCTTGAGGGTGTCCTGGAACATTTTCAGGGTCAGCTCGATACCTTCGCGCATTGGGCGGATGCTTTCGTCGTCCGGATTGGACAACTCCAGACCACGCTCCAGGCTGTCGACGATCGGCAGCAAATCGCCTGCGAATTTTTCCAGGGCGAATTTGTGCGCTTTTTCTACATCCTGCTCGGCGCGACGGCGGACGTTCTGCAGATCGGCGGCAACACGCAAAGCCTGATCCTGCGCGCCTGCCAGTTGCTCTTCGAGCACTTGTACACGAGCCGCCAGGTCTTCACCCGAAGCCGCGGAGCCCTGGTTGGCGTCTTGATTTTGCGTATCCACTGTCTGTTCGTCAGCCATAGATTTCTCCTTTCAATATCGTCCGTGAGCTCAACTCACGCTTCTGCCCCGGTATATGGGGCCGCAAAAATCAGCTTCAAGGGGGTTGTTGTGATTAACCCTACAAAAAGCGCTGCATTGCGATTTGCCGATGCGCCAGGCATTTCGTCAGACCGAGCAAATCGAGGCATGCAGGGCATTGTCAGGCGCAAATAAAACACTGTATAAATAACCAGACCTAAAGCCTGGGAGCGGCCTTTATGCTGGTGCACCTGTCCGTACATAACTACGCCATCGTTGAACACCTCGATCTCGAACTCGATCGTGGGATGAGCGTGATCACCGGGGAAACCGGCGCCGGCAAGTCGATCATGCTCGACGCCCTGGGCCTGACACTGGGCGATCGAGCCGACAGTGGCGTGGTTCGCCCCGGCGCCGACAAGGCCGACATTCTGGCGACCTTTGACCTGGTCGATATCCCGGAAGCCAGCGCCTGGCTCGCCGAGCGCGACCTCGAAAGTGATGGCCCGTGCATCCTGCGCCGGGTGATCACCGCCGAAGGCCGTTCCCGTGGCTATATCAACGGCACACCCTGCCCGCTCGGCGACCTCAAAGCCTTGGGCGAGCTGCTGATCGATATCCACAGCCAGCACGAACACCAATCGCTGCTCAAAACCGACACACACCGCCGCCTGCTCGACGAGTACGCCGGCGCGACGGACCTTGCCCGCCAGGTACAACTGGCGGCCCAACGCTGGCGCCAGACCCGCCAGGAACTGGAACGCCTTTCCAACTCCGGCGACGAGCAACGCGCTCGGCATCAATTGCTCAGCTATCAACTCGAAGAGCTGGAGAACCTCGGCCTCGGTGAAAACGAGCTGGAGCAACTGGAACAGGAACACAAGAACCTTACCAATGCCGAAACTTTGCTGGGCATCTGTCGGCAGGTCGTCGAGCAGTGCAGCGAAAGTGATTCCGGCAATGTCCTGAACGCCCTGACCGCCAGCCTTAACCGCCTCTCGAGCGTCAACAATTCGATCGGCGCCCTGGGCGAAGCCAGCAGCCTGCTGACCAGCGCACAGATTCAGGTTGAAGAAGCGGTGGGCGAGTTGAACCGCTTCCTCGATAACTTCGACGCCGACCCGGCGCGCCTGCAATACCTGGAAGAACGCCTCGACGCGATCTACACCATGGCCCGCAAACACCGCATCCAGCCGACAGAGGTCGCGGAGATGCAGCAGCGGCTGCTGGATGAAATCGAAACCCTGAATGCCAACGATGAGTCCATCGAACGACTGAGCGATGAACTGGCCTCCTATGCCCGTCATTATCAGGAGAAGGCGCGCGAACTGAGTGACTTGCGTCATCAAGCGTCGAGCAGTCTGGCCAGCGCCGTAGAACAAGAGATTCAACGACTGGGCATGCCCGGTGGTCGCTTCACTATCGAACTGCGCCCCAACAGCAGCGATGAACTGCTGCCCAATGGCCTTGAGCAGGTTGAGTTGCTGGTAAGCGCCAACCCTGGCCAACCATTAAAGGCCTTGGCCAAAGTGGCATCCGGCGGTGAGCTGTCGCGGATCAGCCTGGCGATTCAGGTGATCACCGCACAGACCTCTCGTGTACCGACATTGGTGTTCGACGAAGTGGACGTGGGTATCGGCGGCCCGACCGCCGAGATCGTTGGCCAATTGTTACGCCGACTCGGGGAACGCGGGCAGGTGCTGACGGTGACTCACTTGCCGCAAGTGGCGGCGCAGGGTCACCAACATTTATTCGTGCACAAAGTGCGCGGTGAGGCAGCGACCCACACAGCCGTTTCCAAGCTGAGCAAGAATGATCGCGTGGAGGAAGTGGCGCGGATGCTGGGTGGCATCGACCTGACCAAGGAGTCCTTGGCGCACGCGAGAAAAATGGTCGTTACTGCAAAAATTTAAGAACGGCAGACAGCACGAAGGCGACCCTGGGGTCGCCTTCGTTCGTTTCGCGAATGTGAAATTCGCGCGACATGCTTACTTTTTCTTGCGTACGTACAGCACCAGATTGTGATCAACCATCTCGAAACCATACTTGTCGACGATGGCTTTCTGCAGGCGCTCGATTTCTTCGTCGAAGAATTCGATCACTTCGCTGGTTTCGACGTTGACCATATGGTCGTGATGCTTGCCGTCATCCAGTTCGAAGACCGCGTGGCCTCCGTCGAAGTTGTGCCGCACCACAAGGCCAGCTGCCTCGAACTGAGTCAGTACACGGTAAACCGTGGCCAGACCGACGTCCTCACCAGCCTCCATCAGCGCCTTATAAACATCTTCGGCACTCATGTGGCGCTGCTCGGCGGAATCGAGCATTTGCAGAATTTTGACCCGTGGCAGGGTCACTTTGAGGCCGGCTTTGCGTAGTTCGCTATTTTCAACCATGGTCAGCTTTCTCGCGATGCTGCTTCGCAGCTTCTCTTAATGCGGGTATGATCGGCGTTTACGTTGTCCCAGCCAAGATAGTGGAAGTCGCCCACCGATGCAAAACACCAAGCTCTTGCTAACCAGTTTCACCTTTGTGGGACTGCTCGCACTCGCCGGTTGTTCATTCCCCGGGGTTTACAAAATCGACATCCAGCAGGGCAATGTCGTCACGCAGGACATGATAGACCAGTTACGCCCGGGAATGACCCGCAAGCAAGTACGGTTTATCATGGGTAACCCTCTGTTGACCGACACGTTCCATGCCGATCGCTGGGATTATCTGTACAGCATGCAACCGGGTGGCGGTGAACGCCAGCAGGAACGCGTTACCGTTATCTTCAACCCAAACGATCAGCTTGTCAGCCTTTCTGGTGATTTCATGCCTGGCATGAGCCGCGATGAAGCCATTCTCGGCACCGACACGCCAATCAAAGAACCAGTAGAACACCTCGAGTTGCCGAAACCTGAAAAACCGGTCAAGCCAGGCTCGTTACTGGATCAGATCCAGAAGGACGTTGACGGAGCACAAACCGTCCCAGTCCCGACGCCAGAACCGTTGAACACCACGCCGCAATAATTTGCGACGCAATAAAAAACCCGGAATATCCGGGTTTTTTATTGTCCAGCGTTTAGCGACTCACTGATTCCGGGCTTTAGCCTCGGCCGCCTTGGCGGCACGCAACCGACGAACTTCCTTCGGATCCGCCAGTAATGGCCGGTAAATCTCGATCCGATCTCCTGCCTGAACCGGGCGCACCTGCGGGTCGGCAATGACCTTGCCGAATATTCCCACCGGGCAATTACCCAGATCCAGCTCAGGAAATTGAGCGCCGACCGTAGATCGGCGCAACGCTTCGCGCACCGATGTGCCCTCAGGCACAGCAACCACCAGCAACACCTGACGATCAACGGCGGCATACGCCACCTCGACATCGATCAAGGCCTCAACCATGAATCTGTTTGGCGCGCTGGCAGAACGCGTCCATCAACGTGTTGGCAGCCTGATTGAACAAGGGCCCCAACGTCGCGCGAACAATCGGTCCGGCGTAGTCGAACGACAGGTCCAGACTGATCTTGCAGGCCTTCTCAGTCAGCGGCTTGAACACCCAGATGCCGTGCAATTGAGTGAAAGGGCCTTCTTCGAGATTCATCTCAATCGAATGGCCGGGCACTAAAGTGTTTCGAGTGACGAAATGCTGACTCAAACCACCCTTCGCCACACCCACACTGGCACGCATATGCTCAGGTGAGCTTTCCAGCACCTCGGCAGCCGAGCACCATGGCAGAAACTCCGGATAACGCGCCACGTCATTGACCAGGTCATACAGGGCCTGCGCCGGGTACGGCAGCAGGGCCGAACGTTGAATATGCGTCGTCATGTCAGCGTCACTTCCACAGCTGGGCGGCAAATACTACGAGAATGCCGATGGGCGCCACATAGCGCATCAAAAACAGGGAGAAGCCAAACAGCATTGGGCTGCGGATCGACAACTCGTCACGCACCGCTTCACGCCCCATGATCCAGCCTGCAAACACCACGAAACACAAACCACCGAGTGGCAACATGATCCGCGAGGTGAAGAAGTCGATCACGCCAAAGAAGTCCAGACCGCCGGCCGCACCCCATTGGTAGAGATGGAACATCCCGCCTTCGTTCACGAAAAACTTGGCTTCCTTCCAGATATTGAAGGAAAACACCGTGCCCAGCCCGACGAACCAGCAGATGAATGCCAACCAGAACGTCACCCAGGCGCGGCTGACTTTGGTGCGCTCAACCAGGTACGCAACCATCGGTTCCAGCAGTGAAATCGCCGAACTCCAGGCGGCGACCGCGACCAGCACGAAGAACACTACGCCCATCAACTGGCCGAACGCTACGTTGCCAAAGGCAAATGGCAGGCTGACAAACATCAGACCAGGGCCTTCGCTCGGGTTCAGACCCGCGGCGAACACAATCGGAAACAATGCCAGACCGGCCACCAACGAAACGAACGTATCGAGCAGCGCCACGCCGACGATAGTGCCGGAAATCGACGAGTGCTTCGGCATGTAAGCGCCGTAGATCATGATCGAGCCGACACCCACGCTCAGCGAAAAGAATGCGTGCCCCATGGCGGGCAGCAAACCGTCGAGGACTTTTTCCGGGTGGAAGTCGAACATGAAATGCACACCGTCCATGAAATGGCCGGTGGTCATGCTGTAACCCAGCAGAACGATAACCATCACAAACAGCAGTGGCATCATGATGCGCAAGCTGCGCTCAAGCCCGGCGACCACGCCTTTGGCGATCACGACAGCCGACAGCAGCATGAAAATCGTGTGCCAAAGTGTCAGGCGCCACGGATCGGCAATCACATTGCCGAAGTACGCGCCGACCTGATCAGCCGTCACCCCCTGAAAATCGCCACGCCCCATGTCGATGATGTAATCCAGCGACCAGCCGCCGACCACGCTATAGAAAGACAGGATCAGCAACGCCGTGATCATCCCGGCGAAAGCGCCCCAGGACCACTTGGCCGAGTGCCCCGCCTCCAGCGCCAGCACCTTCAAGGCGTTGGCCGGACTTTGCCGTGCACGACGGCCGATCAGGGTTTCAGCCAACATGACCGGCACGCCGATCAGGGCGATACAGGCCAGGAACATCAGCACGAAAGCCCCGCCGCCGTAGACGCCGACCATGTACGGGAATTTCCAGATACTACCCAGGCCCACGGCCGAACCGGTCGCGGCGAGTATGAAGACCCAGCGGCTAGCCCAACTGCCGTGGACAGAAACCTTGTCTGTCGACATCGTTATCACGCCCAAGCGTTCAAAAAAGAGGCCGCATTGTCCGGGATTCAATCAACCTGCTCAAGCACGTAGCGATACCGTAGCCGACTCGCGCGCAACTCCCTATAATGCCGCCCCTATGGCTAAACAGAAGAAACACCCCACAGGGACCATCGCGCAGAACAAAAAGGCGCGACACGATTACTTCATCGAGCATAAGTTCGAGGCTGGTCTGGTCCTGGCCGGCTGGGAAGTAAAAAGTTTGCGGGCAAGCAAGCTGCAACTGGTCGACAGTTACGTGCTGCTCAAGGATGGCGAAGCCTGGCTGCTCGGCAGCCACATTACGCCGCTGATGACGGCCAGCACCCACGTCATCGCTGACCCGACCCGCACCCGAAAATTGCTGCTCAACCGCCGCGAGCTGGAAAAGCTGGCTACCGCCGTGCAGCAAAAAGGTTATGCCTGCGTGTGCCTGTCCTGGTACTGGAGCAAGCACATGGTCAAGTGCGAGATCGCGCTGGGCAAGGGCAAGAAGGAATACGACAAGCGTGACACCGAACGCGAACGCGACGCCGGTCGTGAATTGGCGCGTGCGGTGCGCAACAAGGGCAAGGAAGATTAATTTCCTACCCTGATCATTCCCACGCTCTGCGTGGGAACGATCGTTTGCTGACTACATCCCCTTGCGCCGCTCCGCCCGAGCCATGCGCTGCACTTCCTGACGCACCTCTTCCAGCACTTCCTGCACATACAAGATGTGTCGACTGGAGACTTCCCGCGCCTGCTCCGCTCGCCCTTCGATAATCGCCGTGTACAACTCCCGGTGCTGCGTGATCAGCATGTCGCGGGTTTCGGTGCGTTGTTTATACATGCCGCCAATGTTGGTCACCACATTGCGCTTGAGCAGATCGAACAGCCCGCGAATCGTGTGCAGCAACACCGCGTTATGACTGGCTTCAGCAATGGCCAGGTGGAAACTCGCGTCCGCCGCGCCTTCTTCGGCCCGACTCACGTCGTCATGACGCGAATAACAATCCTGCAATACTTCAAACGCGGCTGTCAGCCGCTCACGGTCCACATCGGTGGCGCGTAATGCCGCGTAATAAGCGCAGGAGGCTTCCAGGGTGTGGCGAAACTCCAGCAGATCGCGCTGCGCCTCGGGGTTATTTTCCAGCAGGTGCAGCAATGGATCGCTGAAGGTCGACCCCAACGAATCGACGACATAATTGCCCCCGCCCTGACGACTGACCAGCAAGCCCTTGGCGGCCAGTTTCTGAATCGCCTCGCGCAACGAAGGGCGTGACACGCCGAACTGCTCGGCCAGCGCACGTTCGGCCGGCAAGCGCTCACCGGACTTCAGCGTGCCTTCAAGGATCATCCCCTCGAGCCGCTCGACAATATCGTCAGACAAACGGCGCTGACGAATCTGATCAAACCCCATAACTCAATTCTCCACGATCCCGACCGCTCGCCGGGCTCTCTATTCTGGCCTATTGGCGCGACGCCAGCACCTGGCAAGACGACGCTCGATCAAACCGGTCAGCAGCAATGCGCACGGCTTATTCGACAAAAGTTTTAGGGCGGCAAATTGACACACCGCACATAAGGCTTTTACCCTAGCCAACAGCGATTGTAAATTGGTATTACCAATTAGCCAAGAACGCTGCACAGTGCCTGACCAACAACAATTAGGGGCCACCCCATATGCAAACCTGGCAACAGCTCTATACCCCGCTCGGCAGTCTCGGCATCTCCGCCCTCGCGGCCGTTATCCCTATCGTGTTTTTCTTCCTGGCGTTGGCGGTGTTCCGCCTCAAAGGCCACGTGGCCGGCAGCATCACCCTGGCGTTGTCCATTGCCGTGGCGATCTTTGCCTTCCAGATGCCGGTCGACATGGCGTTCGCCGCCGCCGGGTATGGCTTCGCTTACGGTCTGTGGCCCATCGCCTGGATCATTGTGGCAGCCGTGTTCCTCTACAAACTGACGGTCAAGAGTGGCCAGTTTGAAGTGATCCGCAGTTCAGTACTGTCAATCACCGACGACCAGCGTTTGCAGGTGCTGCTGATCGGGTTCTGCTTCGGTGCGTTCCTCGAAGGCGCCGCTGGCTTCGGCGCCCCGGTTGCGATTACCGCCGCGCTGCTGGTCGGACTGGGCTTCAATCCGCTGTACGCGGCCGGGCTGTGCCTGATCGCCAACACCGCGCCCGTCGCATTCGGTGCATTGGGGATTCCGATCATCGTTGCCGGGCAAGTGACCGGCATCGACGCGTTCAAGATCGGCGCCATGACTGGCCGTCAACTGCCGCTGCTGTCGCTATTCGTGCCGTTCTGGCTGGTGTTCATGATGGATGGCCTGCGCGGCGTTCGGGAAACCTGGCCTGCTGCACTGGTGGCTGGTTTGAGCTTTGCCGTCACCCAGTATTTCACTTCGAACTTCATTGGCCCGGAACTGCCGGACATCACCTCGGCCTTGGCCAGCCTGATTTCCCTGACCCTGTTCCTCAAAGTCTGGCAACCGAAACGCGCCGCCGGGCAGCACATCGTCGGCGCCGTCTCGGCGTCCGTGGTGACCGCCAGCGTTGGTGGTTTCGGCCAGAAGCGCACCACCGTCGCTTCTCCTTACAGCCTCCTGGAAATCATCAAAGCCTGGTCTCGTTCTTGATCCTCACCGTGCTGGTCACCATCTGGACCCTGAAACCGTTCAAGGCAATGTTCGCTGCCGGCGGTTCGATGTACAGCTGGGTGTTCAACTTCGCGATCCCGCACCTGGATCAAATGGTGATCAAGGTTGCACCCATCGTTGCGGCTCCAACCGCTATTCCGGCGGTGTTCAAGCTCGATCCGATCTCCGCAACCGGCACCGCTATTTTCTTCTCCGCGCTGATCTCGATGCTGGTATTGAAGATCAACATCAAAACTGGTCTGACCACTTTGAGAGAGACCTTCTACGAGCTGCGCTGGCCGATTCTGTCGATCGGTATGGTGTTGGCGTTTGCTTTCGTCACCAATTACTCGGGCATGTCGTCGACCATGGCCCTCGTACTGGCCGGCACCGGCGCAGCGTTCCCGTTCTTCTCGCCGTTCCTCGGCTGGCTGGGTGTGTTCCTGACCGGTTCTGACACCTCCTCCAACGCCCTGTTCAGCTCGTTGCAAGCGACTACTGCGCATCAAATCGGCGTCAACGATGTGTTGCTGGTGGCGGCGAACACCAGTGGCGGCGTGACCGGCAAGATGATCTCGCCACAATCGATCGCCGTGGCCTGCGCTGCGACCGGCCTGGTGGGCAAAGAATCGGATCTGTTCCGCTTCACCCTCAAGCACAGCCTATTCTTTGCAACGATAGTCGGTTTGATCACCTTGGCTCAGGCCTACTGGTTCACCGGCATGCTGGTGCACTAAGTACTACAGGTTAAAAAGCAAAAACCGACGCCGGACCACGATTCCGGCGTCAGCAATTCACAACCCGGGCTGCAAGGCTGCTGAAAGCTTCCCGCTCTATGTTCAGCAGCCTCAGCGGACGGATAACCGGGCCCACCCGGAGACACGCCTGATGAGCGAGCTTTTTTACAACGCTGTGCCGAACGCGACCCGCGTCGCCCCGCCACCGCCCGAGCCTCGGCAATACCCCAGCGAGAAACCGTCACGGGTCTACCTGTTCGGCACCTGCGTGGTGGACTTGTTCTACCCGGAAGCCGGGATGGACGCGATCCACTTGCTGGAACGTGAAGGCATTCGTGTCGAGTACCCGCAAGGGCAAAGCTGCTGCGGACAACCGGCCTACACCTCGGGTTACACCGAGCAGGCAAGGACCGTGGCACGCTCGCAACTGGCGCTGTTCGCCGGGGATTATCCGGTGGTGGTGCCGTCGGGATCGTGTGCCGGGATGTTGCGCGAACACTACGCCGACTTGTTCAAGGACGAGCCGGACACGTTGAAGCAGGTCCAGGCGCTCGCCGCCCGGACGTATGAATTGGCCGAGTTCCTGCTGTTTGTCTGCAAGGTGCAGCTCAAGGACAGCGGCGAGCCGGTCAAAGTGGCGTTGCACACGTCGTGCTCGGCACGCCGTGAGATGAACACCCACCTGCACGGTCGCGAGCTTTTGTCACAACTGAGTAACGTGGAGCGGGTCAATCACGATCACGAAAGCGAATGTTGTGGCTTTGGCGGGACATTCAGCGTCCGTATGCCGGACATTTCCGGCGCGATGGTGGCGGACAAGACCCGGTCCTTGAAAGAGTCCGGTGCGCACAAGGTACTCAGTGCCGACTGCGGTTGCCTGATGAACATCAACGGCTCGCTGGAGAAACAGCAGGAAGCGTTGCGCGGCCAACACCTGGCCAGTTTCCTCTGGCAGCGAACCGGAGGTGCCCAATGAGCACGTCCACGATTATTCCGACGGTCAACGTCGAAGAAGATTTTCGCGCCCGGGCTCACAAGGCTTTGGACGACAAGCAATTGCGAAACAACTTTCGCACTGCGATGGATTCACTGATGGCCAAACGGGCAGCGTCCTTCAGCGATGCCCACGAAAGAGAACATCTGAGAGCGCTGGGCAATGCTGTCCGCGCACGTGCGTTATCCAAGTTGCCCGACCTGCTCGAGCAGCTTGAACAGAACCTGACCCGCAACGGTGTGACAGTGCACTGGGCGGAAACGGTGGACGAAGCCAATGGCATCGTCCTCTCGATCATCCGCGCTCACGAGGGGCGGCAAGTGATCAAGGGCAAATCGATGGTCAGCGAAGAGATGGAGATGAATCATGTCCTCGAGGCTCAAGGCATTGAATGCCTGGAGTCGGACATGGGGGAGTACATTGTCCAGCTCGACCACGAGAAGCCTTCACACATTATTATGCCGGCGATCCACAAGAATGCCGGTCAGGTCGCGTCCTTGTTCCACGACAAACTTGGCGTGGAATACACCAAGGACGTTGACCAACTCATTCAGATCGGTCGCAGAGTCTTGCGGCAGAAATTCTTCGAAGCGGACATCGGCGTCTCCGGTGTGAACTTCGCCGTGGCCGAAACCGGCACCCTGTTGCTGGTGGAAAACGAAGGCAACGGGCGCATGACCACCGCTGTACCACCGGTGCACATCGCCGTCACCGGCATCGAAAAAGTCGTGGAAAACCTGCGCGACGTGGTGCCGCTGCTGTCGCTGCTGACCCGTTCGGCGCTGGGCATTCCGATCACCACCTACGTCAACATGATCTCCGGCCCACGCAAGGCGCATGAACTCGACGGCCCTCAGGAAGTGCACCTGGTCTTGCTCGACAACGGTCGCAGCCAGGCGTTTGCCGACAGCGAACTGCGCCAGACCCTGAACTGCATCCGCTGCGGCGCCTGTATGAATCATTGCCCGGTCTACACCCGAATCGGCGGCCACGCCTATGGGGAGGTTTACCCCGGGCCTATCGGAAAAATCATCACGCCGCACATGGTCGGCCTGGCGAAAGTCCCGGATCACCCCAGCGCTTCATCCCTTTGCGGTGCGTGCGGCGAAGTCTGTCCGGTAAAAATCCCTATCCCGGCCCTGCTGCGTCGCCTGCGGGAAGAAAACGTCAAAGCGCCGGACAGCCCGCATCAAGTCATGCGCGGTCAAGGCAGTAAATACTCGCGCACGGAACGGTTCATCTGGAACGCCTGGGCGAAGCTCAACAGCTCGCCGACGCTGTATCGCCTGTTCGGTTTCTTAGCCACTCGCCTGCGCGCGCTGACGCCGAACAATGTCGGACCGTGGACGCAAAACCACAGCGCACCAAAACCCGCTGCCCGCTCACTGCATGACATGGCCCGCGAACATCTGGGCAAACAGGGAGACCGCTGATGAGCGCCAAGCAAAATATCCTCGCCAAGTTACGGAAAAGTCTGACCGGCACCACGCCTGTGCCTGACGAGTTCGACGTCGAACTGGTGACAGCGCCCTACACGTACACGCCCGAGCAACGCATCCCGCAGCTGCGCAAACTGATGGAAGCGGTGCATACCGAAATTCATCTGACGTCGGGAGAAGGTTGGCCTTTGCTGCTGGCTCAGTTGTTGCAGGATCGTCAGCTGCCAAGCCTGTTGATCGCGCCGACGACGCCTCACGGGCAACGCCTCTCACAACATTGTGCGAATAATCCGGGGCTACCGACGCTCAAAGCCTACGACCGCCCGGTTGAAGAATGGAAAGCCGAGTTGTTCAACGACACCCCGGCCAGCCTCACCGGCACTCTCGGCGCAATCGCCGCCACCGGCAGCCTGATTCTCTGGCCGACGCGAGAAGAACCGCGCTTGATGAGCCTGGTACCCCCGGTGCATTTCGCCCTGCTCAAGGCCAGCGAGATCCGCGACAACTTCTATCAGGTGCAACAGGAATTCAACTGGGCCCAAGGCATGCCGACCAACGCCCTGTTAGTGTCCGGCCCGTCGAAAACCGCAGACATTGAACAAATCCTGGCCTACGGTGCTCATGGTCCGAAAGACCTGGTGGTTTTGATCCTGGAGGACCAATGAGTCTACCGGCGGCTTTCCTCAGAGATGCACAGCAACTGATCCCCCCAGAGAGACGTTTCGACGACCCGCTGTCGACATTGGCCTTCGGCACTGACGCCAGTTTCTATCGACTGATTCCGAAACTGGTGATTCGTGTCGAGTCGGAAGACGAAGTGGTGGCGTTGCTCAAACTGGCACAACGGGATCAGGTCCCGGTGACCTTCCGCGCCGCTGGCACCAGCCTGTCTGGCCAGGCCATCAGCGATTCGGTGCTGATCGTGCTGGGGGATAACTGGAACGGTCGCGAGATCCGTGGCCAAGGCATGCAAATCCGCCTGCAACCGGGCGTGATCGGCGCGCAGGCCAACGCCTGGCTGGCACCGTTCGGACGCAAGATCGGCCCGGACCCGGCCTCGATCAACGCCTGCAAAATTGGCGGCATCGTCGCCAACAACGCTAGCGGCATGTGCTGCGGCACGGCGCAGAACACCTATCGCACGCTGGCCGGCATTCGGCTGGTACTGGCCGACGGCAGCCGCCTCGACACCGAAGACGCGGCCAGCGTCGCGGCGTTTCGTCAAAGCCATGCCTCACTGCTAGAACGTCTGGCAACCTTGGGCCGCGAGACTCGCGCCAATGCCGAACTGGCTGCAAGAATCCGCCACAAATACCGTCTGAAAAATACCACCGGCCTGTCACTCAATGCCCTGGTGGATTTCGACGAGCCTGTGGATATCTTGAGCCACTTGCTGGTGGGCTCCGAAGGCACCCTCGGCTTTATCAGTGCGGTGACGTACGACACGGTGATCGACCACCCGAACAAGGCCTCGGCGCTGATCGTGTTCCCGGACGTGGAAACCTGCTGCAACGCCGTGACCGTGCTGAAAAGCCAACCGGTGTCAGCCGTGGAACTGCTGGACCGCCGCAGCTTGCGCTCGGTGCAGAGCAAACCCGGCATGCCCGCTTTCGTACAGCACCTGTCGAATAATGCCTGCGCGCTGCTGATCGAATCCCGCGCCGCATCGTCCACCTTGCTGCAGGAACAACTGGCGCAGATCATGGTGTCGTTGACTTCGTTCCCGGTGGAGAAACAGGTCGACTTCACCGAAGACCCAGTCGAAAACGCCCGCCTCTGGGCGATCCGCAAAGACACCTTCCCCGCCGTCGGCGCCGTGCGTAAAACCGGCACAACCGTAATCATTGAAGACGTGACCTTCCCGGTGGAACAACTGGCCCTCGGCGTAAACCGCCTGATCGAGTTGTTCGACAAACATCACTACGACGAAGCGATCCTTTTCGGACACGCGCTGGAAGGCAATCTGCACTTCGTCTTCACCCAAGGCTTCAACAACCCGGAAGAAGTCGCACGCTATCAAGCGTTCATGGACGACGTGGCGCAGTTGGTGGCGGTGGAATTCGGCGGTTCGTTGAAGGCTGAACACGGCACCGGACGCAACATGGCACCCTTCGTCGAGCTGGAGTGGGGCAGCGTTGCCTACCAGTTGATGTGGCAGCTCAAACGCCTGCTCGACCCCAACGGGATTCTCAACCCGGACGTGGTGCTCAGCGAAGACCCGCAAATCCATCTCAAGCACCTGAAGCCGTTACCGGCGGCCGATGAGATTGTGGATAAGTGCATCGAGTGCGGTTTCTGCGAGCCGGTGTGCCCGTCGAAAGGCCTGACCCTGAGCCCGCGTCAGCGCATCGTGATCTGGCGTGATATTCAGGCTAAAAAGCGTGCTGGCGTCGACACCACCGAACTCGAAGCGGCTTACGAATACCAAGGCATCGACACCTGCGCGGCCACCGGTCTTTGTGCGCAACGCTGCCCTGTAGGCATCAATACCGGCGAGCTGGTGAAAAAGCTCCGCAGCCGTAACGCAACGCGTACGAAAACCGCCAACTGGCTGGAAGGCAATTTCGCAACAGCACTGCAAGGCGCCCGTTTCACCCTGCACGTCGCCAATGGCGCGCGGATGCTGCTGGGCACCCCACGCCTGGCGAAACTTTCGGCGGCGCTGACGAAGCTGTCCAAAGGTCAGGTTCCGCAATGGACCAGTGCCATGCCGCAGCCGGAAAAAGCCATTCGCTTCAGTCCGGCCGTGTCAGACGAGCGCCCCCGGGTGGTGTACCTGGCGGCCTGTGTATCGCGGGTCATGGGCCCGGCGGCGGGTGATAAAGAGCAGATGTCGCTGTACGACAAAACCCGCGGCCTGCTGGAAAAAGCCGGTTACCAAGTGGTGTTCCCGGACAATCAGGACAACCTCTGCTGCGGCCAGCCATTTGCCACCAAGGGGTACGCCGAACAGGCCGAACACAAACGCCAGGAACTGATCGGCGCCCTGCTGCACGCCAGTCGCGGGGGCATCGATCCGATTTACTGCGACACCAGCCCTTGCACCTTACGGCTGGTTGAGGATTTGGGCGAGGTTCGACTGGACCTGTACGACCCGGTGCGTTTTATCCGTACGCATTTGATGGATCGCCTGGATTTCACTCCGCAGGAAGCGCCGATTGCAGTGCACGTCACCTGCAGCACCCAGCATCTGGGCGAGAGCCAGGCGTTGATCGAACTGGCGCGCAAATGCAGCAAAACCGTAGTCATTCCGGAAGGCATTCACTGCTGCGGGTTTGCCGGTGACAAAGGTTTCACCACGCCGGAATTGAACGCTTATGCGTTAAGAACGCTCAAGGACGCGGTTCAGCAGTGCAGCGAAGGGATCTCGACCAGTCGCACTTGTGAGATAGGGCTTACACAACACAGCAGAATTGACTACCACGGACTAGTCTATCTAGTGGACCGCGTTACCAAGGCCAGGGTGACCTGATAGCAGTGCTTCAAGGAAGGCGTGTTTATGCGCCTTCTGTAAGGCTTCTTGCGGGAATCGACAGCCCAGCCGTAGAAAAATCGAACCCTGACTTGTCGCCGCAGTCCACCTATCAAGTCCCGCAAACGTGGGACCATCCAAAACTCGGCAGCCCGTCCTGATGGTCAGCGATGCCTGGTTCTTCAGTTCAAGGAGATGCACATGAAACATTCTGTACTGTTTGGCCTGTTCGTTACTGCTTCCCTGATGACTTCTGCTTCGTTTGCTGCTGAAGACCAATGCGCGGTCAACCTGAAAACTATCGAAAATAACCAGGCGGAGTACCAGAGTTCAGCCGACATGATGGATACGATCAAGGCAAGCGTTAAGCAGGCCAAAGCCGATCAGGCAAAAGGAACTGCAGAAGGCACAAAAGATTGCATCGCTGAAACGAATGAGCTCATCCAGCAAATGAAGAATGCCAAGAAAGGCGGTGAATAACCGCAGCGCTCAGGGCCAACCTTCGGGTTGGCCTTCTGAGCCTTGTTGGCGTACACTGCGCAGGCTTGTTGCTCACTTTGATTCACAGAGCAGCAGGCTCGGGGCCGTTTAGGATTCGACGCCGGTTGCGAAACTTTAGGTGCATGCCGAGTTGGTAACAGAACTCGTAAATCCACTGTTGCAACTTCTTATAGTTGCCAATGACGAAACCTACGGGGAATACGCTCTCGCTGCGTAAGCAGCCTTAGCCCTTCCCTCCTGGTACCTTCGGGTCCAGCAATCATCAGGGGATGTCTGTAAACCCAAAGTGATTGTCATATAGAACAGAATCGCCGTGCAGTACGTTGTGGACGAAGCGGCTAAAACTTACACAACTCGCCCAAAGCACCCTGCCCGTCGGGTCGCTGAGGGTTAACTTAATAGACACGGCTACGCATGTAGTACCGACAGCGGAGTACTGGCGGACGGGGGTTCAAATCCCCCCGGCTCCACCAATTGAGACACCAACGAAGCCCGCCCAGTGCGGGCTTTGTTGCATCTGGAGTTTCACATGCTGCTGAAGGTTGTTGTGGATTCATGTGGACACATACAGGCCTCAGCGACTTTTCAGCACCTCCTTCCTCCGGTGTTCTGCCGACCCACTCCCTCCCTGCTACGCTGATTTACGACACGGAGGAAATCCCATGCCGAACTCAGACCTACTCCCTTCCCTGCTCTTCAAGCTCAATGAAAACCAGCTCGCCCTTGAGGCTGCCATCATGGAGCTGTCGAACTGGGTCGAGCAGTGCGGATCGGCCGACGTTGCCGACAACGTGCGCGGCGCCTTGGACACTATCGACAAGAATGAAGAGTTCATCAAAATGACGCTTGCGGTAATGATGGCGCCGGAGTGACTGCCCGGTGTCAAATCCCACCTCCGGCGTCCTGCCGACCGAGTACAACCCCTATATAAATGGCACATTCTTGAAGAAAACGTGCTGACCCAGCGTCAAGGTCTGCCTCGCGGCAGCTTGCGCGTTATCGCACTCAAGAACCGAGCAGCCATAGGGAATCGCGTCCTTGCAGGCCTTGCGGTAGTAGCCAACGGAGTTCAGCGGCTGAATGCTCAGGGACTCGGCCAAATAGGCGAGGAACTCCCTCCGCTCCCTATAAGCTCGCGACTAAATGTTTCTTAATTTCTCTAAAGTATCAAATGGCCATGCCGATAATTATTCAGGCATGGCATAGCGCTCGTGGGCTCGTATTGTGGCGACGCGAGAGTGGTAAGGATGCCGTCCAACCCATTCATTCCAGGAACGTTAATCCATGACTTCAATCGTCACGTCAATGTCAACGGCTCAAATCGCCGTTCTGTCAACCAAACAAATAGCGGCGCTAGCAACTTCTGATATCGCCGCCCTGAGCACTGCCCAGGCAGGGGTTCTGAGCACCGCCCAGATTGCAGCGCTTTCGACTTCGGACGTTGTCTCACTGAGTTCCGCGGCGATTGCAGCCTTTAATGCTTCCCAGCTCAAGGCACTGGGCACGGATGATGTCGCATCGCTCGCCTCCGCTCAGGTTGCAGCCCTCTCTTCAACTCAAGTGACGGCATTTTCCACTGCCCAGATCGCAGCCATGAGTACCTCTCAGGTGGGTGCACTGGCCGGCAACATGACAGCTACCCAGATCGGCGCACTGTCGACGGCCCAGGCAGCAGGTCTTACAACCACTGTAGTGGGGACATTGAACGCCACTCAAGCAGCGGCGATCTCGACCAAGGACCTCGCTGCAATGTCGACCACCCAACTGGGTGCTCTATCGACCGCCGCTGTCACTGCACTGACGACCACCCAGATCACGGCGATGACCACCGCTCAGGTCGGCACCATGGCCGCCAAGCTCTCGACCACCCAGATTGGCGCACTGACAACAGCGCAGACAGCAGGGCTGTCGACCACCGTTCTGGGCACCTTGAGCACAACTCAGCTTCAAGCGATCTCGACCAAGGACATCGCTGCCCTGTCGACGACGCAGGCTGCGGGCCTCTCGACCACTGTGCTGGTTAACCTGAGCACAACCCAGCTGAAGGCGATCGAGACCAAAGACATTGCAGCAATGTCGACCACCCAGTTGAGCGCACTGACGACAACTCAAGTCGGCACCCTGGCGACTGCCCAAGTCGCCGCATTGAGCAGCACCCAGATCGGAAGCCTGGGCGCCAAACTCACTACGGGTCAGATCAACGCACTGACGACGGCGCAGGCAGCGGGAGTGTCCACGACGACGATGGCCGCCCTGAGCACGGCTCAGCTGGTAGCGATTTCGACCAAGGACATCGCGTCCCTGACGACTGCCCAATTGGGCGCCGTGGCGACGACTGATCTCGCCTCCCTGACAACCAGCCAGATCACGGCGATGACCACCGCTCAGGTCGGCGCGTTGGCAGTCAAAATGTCGACCACCCAGATTGGCGCACTGACAACGGCGCAGACAGCAGGGCTGTCGACTACCGTTCTGGGCTCCCTGACCACAACTCAGCTTCAAGCGATCTCGACCAAGGACATTGCTGCCCTGTCGACGGCGCAGGCAGCAGGCCTGTCGACCACTGTGCTGGTTAACCTGAGCACAACCCAGCTGAAGGCGATCGAGACCAAAGACATCGCAGCGATGTCGACCGCCCAGTTGAGCGCCCTGACGACGGCTCAAGTCGGCACCCTGGCGTCCGTCCAGGTCGCCGCATTGAGCAGCACACAGGTCGGAAGCCTGAGCGCCAAATTCACCACGGGCCAGATCAGCGCACTGTCGACGGCGCAGGTCGCGGGCGTGTCCACCACGGCAATGGCCGCCCTGAGCACGGCTCAGCTGGCAGCGATTTCGACCAAGGACATCGCGTCCCTGACGACTGCCCAACTGGGCGCTGTGGCGACGACTGATCTCGCCTCCCTGACAACCAGCCAGATCACGGCGATGACCACCGCTCAGGTCGGTGCGTTGGCAGCCAAAATGTCGACCACCCAGATTGGCGCACTGACAACGGCACAGACAGCAGGGCTGTCGACCACCGTTCTGGGCTCCCTGACGACGACTCAGCTTCAAGCGATCTCGACCCAGGACATCGCTGCCCTGTCGACGACGCAGGCAGCGGGTCTGTCGACCACTGTGCTGGTTAACCTGAGCACAACCCAGCTCAAGGCAATCGAGACCAAAGACATTGCAGCGATGTCGACCGCCCAGTTGGGCGCCCTGACGACGACTCAAGTCGGTACTCTGGCGTCCGCCCAGGTCGCCGCATTGAGCAGCACCCAGATCGGAAGCCTGGGCGCGAAACTCACCACGGGCCAGATCAGCGCACTGTCGACAGCACAGGCCGCGGGAGTGTCCACGACGACGATAGCCGCCCTGAGCACGGCCCAAGTCGCAGCGATTTCGACCAAGGACATCGCTTCGCTGTCGACCACCCAGTTGGCTAGCTTGAGCACTGCCGGCGTTGCCGCCCTGTCGACTACCCAGATCGGTGCGCTGTCGACCGCTCAGGTTGGAACGCTGCAAGCCAACTTCACCACGGGCCAGATCGCTGCGCTGTCGACCAGCCAGGTCACAGGTCTGAACACCGCAACCCTGACCACGACACAGCTGCAAGCGATCGAGACCCGAGACATCAGTTCGCTGGTGACCGCTCAGCTGTCGGCATTGACCACAAGTCAAGTCGGCAACCTGACCACCGGCCAAGTGGCGGCCTTGAAGTACACCCAGGTCAACTCTCTGGGCACGAACTTCACCACCACCCAAATCGGCGCACTGACCACCACACAGGCCGCGGGCCTGACCACCGCCTTGATCAACGGCCTGAGCACCGCTCAGCTCCAGGCAATCTCGACCAAGGACATCGCCGCACTGTCGACGGCGCAGGTAGCCGGAATGTCGACCACGGCCGTGGCCTCCCTGAGCACCACTCAGGTCAAGTCAATGGAAACGGCTGATGTTGCAGTACTGTCGACCGCCCAGGCGGCTGCAATGACGAGCGCTCAGGTCACCAGCCTGACGACCAGCCAAGTGGGCGCCTTGAAGTACGCTCAGGTCAGCGCGCTGGGTGCCAACTTGTCGACAGGCCAGATCGGCTTGCTGTCAACCACTCAGATATCGGGCATTGCGACCACGGTTCTGGCCGCAATGAGCACCTCTCAGGTTGCCGCGATTTCGACCAAGGACATCGCCGCCCTGACGACTGCTCAGGTGAGCGCATTGACCACGTCACACATCGCTGCGCTGTCAACCTCTCAGGTCGGAGCACTGACCCATAACCAGGTCGTTTCGATGACTTCCGCCCAATTGGGTCAACTCTCTACCACTCAGATTCCTTATCTGACGATGTAAGGACTCGACCTGTTCACTCATGAACCGACGGTTGACCATGGCGTGCATTAGCCACTAATGCGCGCCGGGGTCAATCGACGGTGCATTGAGCGCTTTTGAAATTCAGGGATGGGGCATTCACCTGCCCTATCCTTTCTTTCATCTCCTGGTTCTGGACGAATCCGGATGTGCCCATTTAGGATGAGCCGCTGCTACACCTCCTGAGGAACATTTCGTGGTCCGCCTGCCCATTTTTTTCCAACACCGGACATCGCTGGATGTCTCCGTCGCGATCTTGCGATCATTTTTTTGAAAACCTATCCCTATGACAATTCAGGAAGGGCGCCTTGAGGCGCTACTCGCTCAGATTAATGGCGGCCATGCTACCGAGGCCCTGCCCGAACTTGACCAACTGCTGGACCAGCAACCGGAACACCCTGCCCTGCTCGGGCTGAAGGCCGAGGCCTTGCGCCTTTGCGGACGCTTCGCCGATGCCGTGGAGGCTTTCAAGCTAGCCGCCGGGAAAGGCGCCGGTGCGCGCAACTGGCTCGCTGCCGGAGTGCTGCTGGCAGCCATGCGCACTACCGACGACGCTTTGCAGTGCCTGCTCAAGGCCCATGAGGAGGCACCCGACAGCGATGAAGTGCTCGACGCGCTGATCACCACCTGTTTCAACGCCAATCGCCAGCAAGAGGGTATCGAATTTGCGCGCCTCCAGTTGACGATCAGCCTTAACCCCAGGCTGCTGACCCATGCGGCATTGCTGCTGCAGAGCAATGATTGCTATGAAGAGTCGTCGCACGCCTTCAAGAAGATTATCCAGCTGGCACCTGACGACCCGGCGGTGATCGGCGCAGCCCTGGTACCGGCTCGCTTCACCTGTGATTGGGAATGGATCGAAGCACTGCAGCAAAAAATCGGCACCTGGTACGACCAGGCAGCGTTCGATTTACCGCAGGAATACCCTTTGACACACCTCACGTGGTGCCTGGACGAGGCCCGCAATCTCGGGGTGACTCAAGCCTACGTCAAGCGCATGGTGCCGACGACTGAACCTTTGGCGACGCCTGTTGCAACATCACGTCCAGGCAAGCGCATTCGTGTCGGCTACGTCTCCTGTGATTTCCGCAACCATGCGACCATGCATTTGATGGCCGGCCTGTTCGAATCCCATGACCGGGAACGCTTCGAGGTATTCGCATACGATTACAGCGCTTTCGATATTTCCGAATACCGACAACGCTTCACCAACGCCGTCGAGCATCACGTCGCTATCCACTCCATGAGCGACCAACAGGCCGCCGAGCGGATCGCAGCCGATCAGTTGGACATCCTGTTCGATCTGAAACTCTACACCGGAGGTGGTCGTCCAGGCATCCTGGCTTACCGGCCCACGCCGCTTCAGGTCGCTTACCTGGGCTATCCTGGCAGTGCCGCAAACACCGACATCGACTACATCGTTTCGGACCGGTTTGTGACGCCTGACAGCAGTACGCCACACTACCCCGAGGCATTCTGTCGCCTGCCGCACTCCTATCAGTGCAACGACCGTAAACGTGGCGCGGCGGCCGAACCGACCACCCGCGCCGCAAACGGGCTCCCGGACGACAAGGTGGTGTTCGGCGCTTTCAACCAGTCATACAAGATCGACCGCACCAGCTTTTCCGTCTGGCTGCGTGTGCTGGCTGAAGTGCCGGACAGTGTGCTCTGGCTGCTGGGCCAATGCGAAGCGGCCATAGCGAACCTGACCCGTCACGCACTGCTCGCGGGCATCGATCCGCAACGGTTGATTTTTGCGCCATTTGCCATCCCCCAGGAACACCTTGCCCGTTTACAACTGGCGGACGCCGTCCTCGACACGCTGGTATGCAATGGACACACCACCACATCGGATGCACTCTGGGCCAGCGTTCCCGTGATTACTTCGCGAGGAAAGCATTTCTGCTCACGCGTCAGCGAAAGCCTGCTCAACGCGATCGAGCTGCCGGAACTGGTGGGCACCGACCATGACGACATGGTACGCATCGCCAAACGCATCGGCACCGACGCCGACTATCGGATGGCCCTGCGTGACAAGGTCGCCGCCAATCGCTTGACGACACCGCTGTTCGATACGCTGCGCTTTACCCGCAATTTCGAAACAGCCATCGAAATGATGACCCAACAGCATCGCATCGGCGTAAAGGGTGAACATATCGATGTGCCGGACTGCGGGCCAGTCGAGCCGAAACCGGTGGTTGAGCCGGATATGGATACCTGCGCACTCCCACTACAAGCACCCTATCTGGCCTGCCCCTTGTGCGAGGGCGCGAGTACAACGCTGGGGTTCGCCAACTGTACGGCTCATCCTTTATGGCATGAACCATTGCCGCCAACCATTGAGTGGATGCAATGCCCATCGTGCGCACATGTGCATAACCGGCACTACTGGACGGAAGCAGGCCTGGCCGAAGTCTTCCGCAATGCTAACGCCAGTCAGCTCGCCCAATCCTCTGGCTACCATGACACCAAGCGAGCTATCTGGGCGCCTGTAGTGGATAAGGTCGTGGGGTTGCTGGGTGGTTTTGGGGCGGTAGTGAATCAGGCCAGCCGGCCGGTTTGGGTGGACGTGGGGTGCGGCGACGGTGCGCTCGTCATGACGGCCGGAGACTACGGGTTTTCGGCAATAGGCCTGGATGCCCGCGCCGAAACCGTCAGCCAGATTCAGAACCTGGGCTTCAATGCACTGCAACATGACTTCATGACACTGCAATTTGAGGTCGTGCCCGATGTACTGTCCATGATGGATGTTCTTGAACACATGCCTTACCCGCTTGAAGCCTTACGCAAAGCAGCGCAAGTACTTCGCCCTGGGGGAGTGATTGTTATCAGCCTGCCTGATTTGACATCTTCGAGCTGGAAAATCATGGATGCGGAGAAAGCCAACCCTTACTGGTTGGAAATCGAGCATTACCATAATTTCAGTCGCGACCGACTCATTGCACTCTTGATCGACAGTGGTTTTGCCGTTGTCGATTTCGCAGTTCCGAACCGGTATAAAGCCCAAATGGAGCTTTATGCGGTACGCCAATAACAATCCCAAGAGGGAAGAATGATCCAAAGCTCAGCATCTTCCGAGGAAGGCTGAGCCCTGGTTTCCTGACTCAAAAATAAAAAATACCCGATGCACTGACTGCATCGGGTGTTTTTTTGTTTACATGCGAGCGCGGAAGCAGAATGCGTTTACTTCGCCTGAGTACCCGGCCCCCATTCGCCAAGCCCTCCTGATCGTAGACATGCAGCACAGCTTCGCCCCGGCGCAATAGCTTATCGATGACATCCGGACGCTCATCGATCGCTGGATCGAACGGACGGGCTGGCCGTCAGGCTTTGGGAGCATCCTATCAAGCACACAATGAAATCGACCGGGTTGTGCTCCGCAACTTCATTGGACGGTTCAACACAATCAGATCTACGCTGTACTACTTCTCCCAAGGATGGCGCCATGAAATACAAAATGCTGATTGTCGTGTTAACCCTCTCCCTGTCGTCCGGTTGTGCGTACTACAACGACCGCACCACCGACACCAGCAAGAACGGGCGGATTGCCTGTGATGCCGAGCCTGCCAATCAGCCGGGCTGTTATACGAAGCAGTCGAAGGATTGGAGTTGGGGTGGGTTAAAGTTTGGGGTTGGGGCTTCGAACTAGTGTCAGCAAGGGACAGGTCCTACAGCTCTCGTGAGTTTGGGGATTGTTTCCAACACGTTTTGACGGTTGTTGTGTGGGAAGCAGAGTCCGTAGGCTTCAGGGACCGCCGGCATATTAATATGAGAAAAATCTCTGACTGCCGATGTTAGCCAGCGAAACTGGTTCGGATCAAACAGTGATGTGAAATCTGTAAGCAGATAGGGGAATTTAAATGACGCTACTCAGCGATGAGTTGATCGCGCAGCTCCTCACTATGGACAAAGTGGTAAAAAATCCTGGAGCGAAACCCACCCTGTTCAAAAATCGCTGAGATTCAACTTCGCTGTGCAGTCGTCTGATGGCACTCATGCATTTGAGCTCTATACACGACAGAACCAGATCAGCCTGCTCGCGATGGCGGTGTGTCAGTCGGCATCCTTGTTGAATGAACAATTGCTATCGCGAGCAGGCTCACTCCCACAAAGGCAAGTCCAGTGTGTGGCTGCGATTTAAACCACCTTCAACTCCACCTCTACATGCCCGCGCGTCATCCGCGAATACGGGCAGATTTGATGCGCAGCCTCAGCCAGTTCACGCTTCACCCCTGCGTCCAACCCGGGAATGTTGACGTTCAGCCTGACCGCCAACTGAAAATCCCCGCCACTGGTTTTACCCAGATCCACCTCGGCATCCACCGATGTGTCTTCCGGCAATTTGATTTTCATCTTGCCGGCCGCCACCTGGATCGCGCCGATGAAACAAGCCGAATAGCCGAGGGCAAACAGTTGCTCCGGATTGGTGCCAGGCTTGCCCGAGCCGGGGGAGCTGAAGTTGACGCTCAGTTCGCCATCGCTGGACTTGCCGGTGCCGGTGCGGCCACCGACGGTGTGGGTTTTTGCGGTGTACAGAACGGTTTCAAGTGCAGTACTCATGGCCGTGACTCCTGATGGGAAGCGACAGAGTAGGCAAGCCTAGCAGCGCAGCACCTGCTCACCGGTGACGTTTGTCGGTTTTGTGTCTTCGCAGACTCGCAGGGTTTTATCTATCCTTTCGCTCCAGGTCCTTTCAGGAAAAAAAAATGAAACGCTGGATCAACGCCGTTCTGTTGGCCGTGGTTCCCACGTTTGCACACGCCGCCACCGAACTCGCACCTCCTGTCGAGCAAGTCCCTTTCGATAAAGGCGCCGATAGCGCCAAGTTCAAGCAATCGATCAAAGGTCCGCTCAAAGCGCAATACCGCGTCCGTGCGACGGCAGGCCAGATACTGACCGTCGACCTCAAGCCTTCCAACGCATCCGCCTACTTCAACATCACCGCCAAGGGTGCCGACGCTGCGCTGTTCAACGGATCGATCATGGGCAACCACTTCATGGGCCCTTTGCCCGTCGATGGCGAATACACGGTTCAGGTGTACCTCATGCGCAACGCTGCACGGCGCAACGAGGTAGCCTATTACAGCCTTTCATTGACCCTCAGCCCCCCGACGGACAGCGCCCAACCGTTTGATCAAACACTCGAACTGCAAGGCATACGTTTTCATGTGAAGGGGGAATGGGTCGACGGAAATCCTGTGGTGCGCATCTCGCCTCAAGGATTGGAAATCGACAACTCGCAGATCACTCGATCGATCACAGGCAACATCGCACGCGCGGAAGTTGCCGACCTTGATCGCGATGGCTCACCGGAGATTTACATCTTCGCCCGATCACCCGGGCGCGGAATGCCGGGGGAGTTGGTCGCCTACTCGGCCAACCGCAAAAAATCGCTGAGCGAGATTTACCTTCCGGCCGTTAGTGAGAACGCGAAAATGGCGCAGGGGTATCAGGGGGAAGAAGAGTTTGCGGTGGTGGAAAATGCGCTGGTGCGACGGTTTCCGGTTTATGAGAGTTCGGTTGTTGAGGCGGGACGGACGGGGAAGATGCGGCAGATTCAGTACAGGTTGGTGGCTGGGGAGGCGGGGTGGGTTTTGAGGGAGGATGGGGTCACTGAATATTGAGAGTTTGAACCGGGTACGTGCTTGACCGGCTTCGTTCTCTCATTTGGGAAATATCCCTCACGTCGTGGCGACAACCATGAACTAGAGCGTGGGAAGCAAACCGGTATCCTTTCGTCCAAACAGATTCGCTGCCTTTTTCTGTTCCAACTTGATGATTTACATAGCAAAGGAATGGACGAATGACGCCTGCTGAACAGCTCATGCGAGACGAAGCGATTGGCTTCGCACGATCGAACAAAAAAGCCATCGCTAGACGTCGAACCGACAGGGTGCTGTACACGCGGGCTGATTTAATGGCTCAGCTCGGGTTAGGATCAGGAGCACATTTATGATGTCGATCAAGCTCGGTTTTACCAAAGGTGCCAAGAGCCCCTTTGCCGACTTTATTCGGAACGCCAAGTCAGAGCAGAAAAAGCGTGTCTACAGCGAAGTGCTGACAGAAGCCACCAAGCAGCAGAACCTTGTGATGATGGAGGCTGAGGCCAAACGAGGTTAACCCACTGCGCTGATAAGAAGCCCGCCCAAGTATCGGGCTTTTTTTTTCGCTAAATTTTGGCAAGCCATCGCCCCCCCATCGACCTAGTTCGTGCCGGCCCCCACTTACTCTGATTCGCGAGCGCAAGCTATCCCAGCGGATGTAGTCCGCGTCCTAGGAAGCTTCCCGCAACTCGTATCGACTTTCATGAACTGGCGGAAGCGGTTCTGCGTCGATAGTCTTCAGATGTCGCTACAAATCAGCGATCGGCTTTGACAGGCTGAAAAGTGTAATCTGCACTCCCTCCAGACCGGGCGACATGCTCACGCGCATGCAGTCTCGTTATGGTGGCTGTGCGCGGGGCATCTCCGGGTGCACCGGATTCTCACACTTCCGGTCTGTCAACCCGCGTACAGCTGCCACCCAATCCTGTTTGACAGCAGGGGATTGGTAGCTCTTATCAATAGTGTGAGGACATTCAATATGAAGAAGATCACTCCAAATCCACCTGGATCTGAGGCACTTTCAGATACCACCGAACGCACCGTCAGCACTCGTCTGCGCAACCCAAAACGCCCCGACCCCCTCAGCCACGTCTTCACCCTCCTCCCCGACATCGACACACCCACCCTGCTCGCTCACGCCTGCGAAACCCTCGCCTCGCTGAACGTCATGACCACCGACCTCGCCTGTGAACTCCAAGGCTCGCGTCGGAACGTGGCACTGGCCATTCAGCAGTTGAGCGTACTGGCGGAGCTGTTGGTAAACCGCGCGCTGGACAACCTGGATCCGACTGTTGGGTTGCCTGAGGTTCGCCCAGCAGCCGCCACTGAGTAGTCGCGTTCTTTTACCGAATGGAGGGTTTGTCATGGATCGATACATGCCTATCACCGGCATCGACTGCACCATCGCGTCGCTGCTGATCGACACCGAAGCACCGCTGGACGTGTTGCACGAAACTGCGGCTTACCGCATCCGTACCGCGACTCAACTACTGGAGAACATCGCCTTTGGCGAGGGTATTCACAGTGAGCTGGCGCGGCTGTTGGTGACATCATTGCGCGATGGTTGCGATTTGCTGGATGTCGTCGGCCGACGATTGCGGGCGCAGGTGTCGACGATGTAACGAAACGGCTATGAGTCTGCCCAATCAATAAAGAAAGCACCTGACGAGAACATCGCAGGTGCTTTTTTGGTTTCAACTCGGCAGAACGTTTCCAGCCAACAATCTCAGCTCACTCCTGGCCTTCTTGCGGACGAAATAAAGGACAGGTTCTTCGGAAGTTTCCTTCAAACCTTAACGACTCGGAGCTGATTGTGCCGTTTGTAACCACCCAAACCCCTTCTACACTCAGCTCGAAGTCACCTCCTGACGCCAACCAAAAAGAGCCCTCATGACCACCCTCGAAGACCGTTTGAAGCAAGGCAAGGATGCTCGCAAAAACTGCTCGCGCAGTGCTCAGGCGGTCATGGGTAAAGTAACGCGTGATCCGCTGCCGTTGATCAAGCGGTCCAGCGAGGGCCGGATCAAGTCGCTGGTCGAGTTACGGTATGGCCGCATGCTCGTGTCGCCGTTCGCCTTCTATCGTGGCAACGCCTTGCTGCAAGCCCACGACTTGGCCGCCACACCCGACATGGGCCTGGTATCGACGATCTGTGGCGATTGCCACCTGATGAATTTCGGCGGTTTTGCCACGCCCGAGCGCAATCTGTTGTTCAGCGTGAATGATTTCGACGAAGCCCATCCCGGCCCCTGGGAATGGGACCTGAAACGTCTGGTGGCGAGTTTCATGGTGGCGGCCCGGGACCTGCGCCACGGCGAGACGGTAGAAGAAACCGTCTGCCGCCAAGTGGTGGGCGCCTATCAGGAAACCATGCTGGAGTGCGCCCAACAAAGCGCGCTGGATAACTGGTACGAGTCCATCAGTTACGATGACTTGCTCAAGCAGGCGAGTAAAAGCACGCTGGAGCATGTGGAGCGCGCCATCGAAAAAGCCGAACGGCGTACGCATGCCGAACTGCTGCCGAAAATCAGCGAACGTCACGCGAAAGGTCATCTGGTTATTCGCGATGACCTGCCGGAAATTTTCCACCTGCACAAAAACACCACGCGACTGGATGCCGACGATGACTGGCTGCGCCTTTCGGACTGGCGCCCGCTGTACGACACGTTCATGAGCGACTACCGAACCACGCTGCAAGCTGACCGTCGTGAGTTACTGTCACGTTTTCACGTTCACGACATGGCGTTCAAAGTGGTGGGTGTGGGCAGTGTCGGCACGCGTTGCCTGGTGGCGTTGCTGACGGATGAGCAAGAGTTCCCGCTGTTCCTGCAATTCAAGGAAGCGCGACGTTCAGTGCTCGCCGATTATGTGAAGGCGAAATCACGTGTTCGACATAACGGTCAGCGAGTGGTCGATGGTCAGCGGTTGATGCAAACGGCCAGCGATCTGTTCCTCGGCTGGACCACCGGTCCCAGCGGTCGACACTTTTACGTGCGCCAGTTGCGCGACATGAAGATTTCGGCCGAACTGGAAACCTTCGACGCCGAAGCGTTTGCGGCCTACGCACGCTTGTGTGGCCGCGCCCTCGCCCGCGCCCATGCCAAATCATCCGGGCACGCCTCGCAGATCAGCGGGTACATCGGCAAGAGCGATGCATTGGCCGAGGCGCTGGTCAAATATGCCAAACGCTATACCGAGCAGAATGACCACGACTACGAAAGATTCCAGCAAGCCTGCCGCAAGGGCCAGTTACGCACGCGTTCAGAGGCGGACTTTGCGGCGGATCATTTGCCCTAAACGCACTAACCCGCGGGCGTTCATCTACATGAACTTTTCTTCACCCCGCTGTGCCTCAACAATCGGTACATTGCCCTCGCTCATTCAAGAAACTACAGTTTGCCCGCCCTCCCGCGGGCTTTTTTTTGCCTGAAAGAATGGTCAACGTTTCACTTGATGTTTTTCACACGGGGGCAGGTGGCGCAGCGTCCAACATGGCGGTCAGGTCCGGTGATACCGAACCTGCCGCGACGCTGAAAGTGCTCAAGACAATGAGGCAGGGGCGACTGGCTTGCTACGTTGTGAATCTGTAACGGCGTTCGGTTGCGCAGCCTTTTTCAGCACCGGCACGTCCAGCCTTGCCCGCCCGTAAAACGCCAGGGCCGTCAGCAAGCACGCCAACCAGACGAAGATCCCGGCCCAGAGGGTGTGGGACATGTAGTGCCAGCCTTGCAGAACACGTGTTGTGCCGTAGATGAAACCGAGCAGCAACGAGCCCCACAGCACGGCTTTGGAATAGCGCCACTGGTAGCGGCGCGCAACAAAGTAGAGCGCGAGCATGGTGAACCCGCCCGACGCATGCCCACCCGGCCAGCAGCGACCGTCGCCGGCTTCACGGAACAGCTGGAAGTTGTTGTACCACTCCATGTGGGCAATCTTGCCACCGTAGACGGTCGTTTCAATCGGGCAGTACACGCTGGTGTGCGCCTTGAGGAAATGGATCACGCCGGTGCAGACGGCAAACGCCACCACCACAAAGATAAAGTCACGGCGATGGTCATAGGTAAACCGCAGCACGGGGGCGGCTTTGATCCGCTCCAGAAATTGACCGATACGCGGGCGCTTTTGCGGGTTGACCAGTGGCCAGGCAAACGAAAGCATCATGCCGATCAAGGCGATTTCAGCGGTCCAGTTGGGAATGATGCGCGCCCACTTGTGGGTGAGCTTCTCGAAGAAGTGAACCTTGTCGAGCGGGAAGGTCTGGGTGACCGGATCAAAAAAAAGATTGTTGAAGGCGATGTCGATGGTGGTCATGTCGAACATCAGGAAAACCGCGGCCGCGCAGGCTAGCGCAATACCGAAGTTCACCCAGTAAAAGCGGTGTCGGGAAAGATTCAGCATTGTATGTCCTGATCCAGAGGAAAATTCATTCGGTGGTTACCGTGTGCCAGTCGGAGGCGTCAATGAAGCCCAGCATGTGTGCCGCTTGAGGCGTTGGCGCGGTGATAAACAACGAGGCGCCGTAACCCAGAGTTGAGGCTGGCAACTTGAGTTCCTTTTCGAGTTGCGTCATGCACTCACTGTGGGTCACCAGAATCAGATTGCGGCCCGCTACTTTATGCGCCAAAGCATCACGCAACATAGTGCCCTTGCAACTGATTAGCCAGTCCTCACCGACGCCTGCCTTGCTGAACATAAAATTGGCGGTCTGCGCAGCACGCAGGATGGGGCTGTTGTAAATGTCAGCCTTGGTCAGCCCGAGGCGTTGGAACTGCGCGCCAACACTGACAGCAACACTTCTGGAGCGCTCGGTGATGCCATCGCTGCCCGCCAGGCAAGGGGCCGGGGAGTGATCGCAACGTTCGACATGGCGAACCAGCACGATCATGTCGCCCTTGGCCCAGCCGTCCGCTAATGCCTTGGCACCCGCGACATTACCATGGGCCAGGTCCGGCACGGCGGCACTCTGCAACAGCCATACCGTCAACGGGATCACCAACAGCGCAGAAGCCAATACCACCACCGCATTGCGATAGCGGGTACAGCGGCTCAAATCAATCGAGCGTTTTATCCCGAGTAGATTCAGTCTTAATTCCACATCAAGCCGCCTCGCCGGCACGTACCGCTCTCATTCAATCCTGAGAGGGTAGCGACCCGGTGTGAGCAACTGCGCGTACTTCACCTCCGGGCTACCGACTTTATAGTTGTTGTAGGGAATGTAGATCTCTTGCTTGCCCTTGAGCTTCCAGTCGTAGCGGTCTGGCGAGCCGTTGAACAGGTCGGTATCGTCCGCCGTGCGCAGGCCGTCGGATGAGGCGATCGGCGTGTCATACGCAAGGTTCGGCGCCCGGCGCACACGGCGTTGGCCGGCGTCGTAGACCCAGGCCTGACGCGGGTCCTTGAGCTGGTCCAGGGTCTCGTGAATCAACGCCGCACCACCGGCCAGTCGGGCCGGGCTCTTCACGAACGCCAAGTAGTAAAACAGGATGTTTTTCAAGTCGGCAAACTGCCCGCCCGGGCGGTAATAGTTGAAGAGCCCCTCCTGCTGCGAGGTCACTATCGCGAAGCTGCCGTTGCGCTGTACCGGCGCTTCGGAAGCACGACGAACCACATAGATGCCGCGATAACGGGTGATGTGGTTCCACAGCACCTCGATCCCGTCCTTGGGTACCGGGAACGGCACACCGCCATAGGCATCGGCAAAACCGCTTCCGCCCTCAAGCAGCTTGGCCGAAGTCGCATTTTTGTAGGTGTTGTCATACAGCCACTGCGGCGCCGAGCCCGTCCGGCGAGAGGGATAGACCGGCATCTGGAAGGTCTCGGGGTAGCTGTTGAACAGGGCGATCTGACCCGGGCTGAGGTGGGCTTTGTACTGTTCAAGGTTGGCTTTGGTGATGGTGAACAACGGCTTGTCCGCCGCGTACGGGTCCGGGTGGTGTTGACCCGGTTTGTAGCCGGCCGGCGCCTGGGTGATGCCGCCGGCCCAGGCCGGAATGGTCCCGGCGGCGTTACCGGCACGCTCGGCGCCCAGCGGCGTCAGCGTGGTTTTCAATTGTTCGGCCTGCTGGGGCGAGATGGCGGCCAGCGTGCTGCCGGCGGCCAGGCTAAGGATTAGAGCCAGTGTGGTTTTGGTCAGTCGTGGCATGTGAAACATGATCGTTCTCCGAAATAAATCCTGCTGCGGTCTGCAAGACACAGAAGATCCAATGTGGGAGCGGGCTTGCTCGCGAAGGCGATATATCCGGCGACATCTGTGTTGGATGTGCCGCCCTCTTCGCGAGCAAGCCCGCTCCCACATTTGGTTTGCGTGTAGCGCTTAAAGGAAGTACTTGAGGTTGAAGCCGACGTTGTCGCGGTCACGCAGGCCGTTGTCCTGCCCACCGCCGTAAAATTCGGTGTATTGCAGCTCGGCCTCCAGCTTGTTCTGGTAGTTGGCCTTGATCCCCAAGGTGTAGGCCTTGCGGCCCTCGATGGTGTTGCCCGCCTGATAACTGTTGCCCTCGAAGTCGTCCCTGTAGACGACATAGGGCGAGACGTTGACCCCGGCATACACGTCGTTCCAGGTGCCATTGACCATCGCGGTGTAGCTGTAGGAATCGCGGTTGACCTGGTCGCTGCGATCGCCGCCGGACACGTAGGAAAAGTTACCGGTGCCCGCGTAGTAACGGGTACTGCCGTCATAAGCGGTGTACTGCAGGTTACTGCCGCGCAGGTGTTCGGACACCAGCTCGAACACGCCGAACATCGAGTCGAACGACAGGCTCGGACCAAAGTTGTAAATGGTGCCCAGGGAGGTGTTGAACGCTTCCACCCGCTCAGCGTTGTTGATCTGGCTGTCGAGCGTGACTTGTTGCCCGCCGATGTTGATGCTCTGACCGCCTGCCAATGCGGCAGCGCCGTTGGCCAGATCGCCGATCAGGTCGTTGGTGGCGGCGACCCCGATGGGCAGATTCGGCCGATAGGCCACTTCACCGAACACAGACGCCTGGCCCAGGGTGGTGTTGAAACTGAAGCCGTACATGCGGATGTCTTCGGCGTAGCGACGATGAGCCTGAATATTGCCCATCACATCCACGGTCGCCAGGCCGTTGGCCAGTTGCCCCGCCTGACTGCCGGCGACACCGGTCAACAGGCTTGTCAGGGCATTCATGTCGATGCCCTGGTACCCCCCCAGATCGGCGGAGACAGTCGGTTCCTTGGCGTGATAGTTGACCATGTACAACCCGAACTCGGTGCTGTTGAGTTCTTCTGCGACGTAGCGAAAGGCGAAACCGAACTGGCCGTCATTGCGCGCGTTGTAATCCTTGCCGACTGTTGCCACCTTGACGATATTGCCGAAGGTCGGGGTCACCCCGTTGGCATAAAGGCCGGTGGTGCTCAGGGCCTGGTTGAGCGAGGGGTTGTTGCCCAGCGCGCTGTACAGGCCAATTACGTTGCCGAAGCCAGGCACCGGGGTGTCCAGTGCGGTATCGGTAAAGTTGTTGTAGCCGGTGTTGCCACCGTCGGCGAACAGGTCCGTCTGCGAGTAGAACGTACCGACCGGGTCGATGCGGGTTTCCTTCCAGTTCGTCTGGTAAAAGCTTTCCATGGTCAGGGTGTCGGTCAGGCCGATGTTGAAGCTGAGTGCTTCCACCGGCACCAGCACTTCCTTGACTTCGGCACCGGGCAAACGGTACTTGGCCGCGTCCACCGGGTTGGTGGTGTTGATCCCGCCCCGGTAGAAAATCCCCTCGCCCCAGTTGAACACCTGGCGCCCCAGACGCGCCGTGACCGGCATCTGCGCGACGTCCCAGTTGCCATAGACGTAGGCGTCGAGCATCTCCACCCGGCTACCGGCGATATCGCGGGTCTGGTCAGTGAAGTGGTCGTCCTGCGGGTAACTCTGGCTCGGTTGCGACGGGTTGTTGTTGCGGTAGTAATCGTTGCGCTTATCCATCAGTCGGGTGTCATAGAACGCAGTGCCGCGCATGAACATCCCGAAGTTTTGATAGTTGGCCTCAAGCTCCGAGGTGATCTTGTACACCTCGGAAACCAGCCCGGTGTCGAAGTTGCGATTGCCGTCGTTGGTGTTGATGTCGTCGTTGTTCTTGTCCCGGCCCTGGACTCGCCACAAGCGGCCATAGGACAAGGTACTGTCGAAAGAACCGGTGACCTGATTGTCCAGTACGCTGAACTCCTCGGCCTGCACGCCGTCGACCGCGCACAGTTGCAGCAGCCCTGCCAGGCCGACGCCGGGGAGCGCCGCGCCAGTCAGGCGAAATCGAGTGCTCATGATCTATTCCTCTTCCCTGGTTTTATTGTTTTTATGGTTTCTGTGTAAGTGAGCAATATTGCCGCGATGGCTAGGGCGCCAATCCCGCACTGACATAAATCCGGCTGTGCGTGCCGAAATGCCCCAGCAGTTTGAACAGCTGTTGGTTCAGTGCCGGATGGTCGAAGTCTTCGCGCTGTACCTGGTTACTGGCGCTGAAATCGCTGGTGACCGCAGCCGTGTCCAGCCACTGTCCGATGGCTTGATCAAACGCTGCGGACTCGTCGGCGGACTCGGCACTCACCACTTCGCGCAGGTAGTCGACCGAGTACGGTGGGTAACTGGCGTCTTGTGCGTGATCGGCATAAGCATCGAGCATCGGATGGGCCTGGCCGGCGTGCAGCAGGCGACGAAGCCAGGTCGACTGATATTTCTCCACTTCCATGTGCCGGGTGGCGACCCGTTCGATGGCCGCATGCTTATCGGCGTCGAAGCCGACCAACGCCTTGCTTTCCAGCAGCAGCAGGCTTGTCAGTTCGACGCCGGGCAGCGGTTTGGCGTGATAAGGCTGAGTCAGGTCCTGAACGTGGTGCAGGCCCCACCCGAGAAATCGATAACCCCAGTAAGGATGGCCAGTGGCAAACGCCAGTCGCGCCAACCCCATGTACTGGTAGGCGCGCCAGTCCGGCCAGCTGCGCTGAAGAAATCCGGCGGCGGCATACACCACCGCACTTTCATGGAAGAACCCCATATGGAACGGCGCCTGGGAGCTGTACTGAAACCGGGCATCGCCGAAAGGCTGCGGGCCGAAGCCGTACAACTCGCCCACCTCGCCGGGGTTGTCGCTGAACAGGTTGATGTCGTGGCCGTAATCAGGCTCATCGGCGGCGCTGGCCAACACGGCCAGGGGCGCTACTTTTTCGCCGTCAGCCACGTGGATGAAGCGCTGGCGATTCCACGGCGACAGGGTCTGCTCAACCATGACCTGCTCGGCCTGGAGGTGTTCACGTTCGGGCAAATCCTTGCCCGGCAACGGCTGGATGACCATCGCCAGATGAATCCGCGGATTGATCCGTAACGCGGTGAGGAAGTCGTGGCGCAGATTGTCCCCTGGCACGGCTGGCAGTTGCAGGCTGTCGGGGCGCGGCGGGTACTGGGCGAAGTGCTCACGGGCGAAGCGCTCCTGCTCCTCCAGCAGTGCGGACACGGCTTGGTATTGCTGCGAGAGAAACTGCTCCAGTGGCTCGACTTCGACCTGCGGGGCTGTGCGCAAGGCCGGCAAATCCTGCAACGCCTGGTAGCTGCCGACCGTATGGTTGGACCAACCCCACGCCATCGGTGCCGTTCCATAAAGCAGCAGCAGGAGGAGTGTCAGCTTCATTGCTTTTGGTTCTTATTGGATGTGCAGTGGGGGTTGAGCCTAACAACCGACCCCGCCCCTGACACTGTCCAATCTCACCAGAAAAGTTCTCCGATAGCGCCACATGCACGGTGCAAAAAACACCGCAGGACATACAAGGGATTCCCTGTGTTCGTTCAGGCGGGGTAACCGGTGATTTTGCGGATGCTTTGGTACAACGGCTTGAGCTGTCGGTACATGCGCAGGTAGACCTCTTTGTACAGTCGCTCATAGATCTTCTGCGCCTCGGGTTGCGGCATGAACACTGCCCCCACCCGAGTCATGGCCGCGATCGCCGTGGGAAAATCCGCGTGCAGACCCAGCCCCACCGCGCAGCAAATGGCCGCGCCCAGGCCAGACGCTTCATAGACATGCGGGCGCTCGGCCGGCAGGCCGAATATGTTGGCCGTGAGCTGCATCGCGGCATCGCTCTGGGAGCCCCCACCGGCGACGCGCAAACGCGTGATGGAGAGCTTCGAACGCTTCTCGATGTTCTCCATGCCCTGACGCAAGGCATACGCCAGACCTTCGAGGATCGCCCGGTAAATGTGCGCACGGGTATGCACGTCGCCGAAGCCGATCATCGCGCCCTTGGCTTCCACACCGGGTTCGCGGATGCCCGGCGACCAATAGGGTTGCAGCATCAGCCCCATGGACCCCGGCGGCACCGCGTCGACCAACGCATCGAAGAGTTGCTCCGGCTCCACACCCAGCGCTTTGGCCTGCTGTATTTCCCGCAGGCCAAACTCGTTCTTGAACCAGCTGACCATCCAGTAGCCGCGATAAATCATCACCTCGCAGTTGTATTGATCCGGCACCGCCGAGGGGTAAGGCGGGATCAACGGGACGATTTCCAGGTAGCGCGACCGGGTGCTGGTGATCGTCGCTGTGGTCCCGTAGGACAGGCACACCGTATCCGCGTCGACGACTCCGGAACCCACGACTTCGCAGGCCTTGTCCGCCCCCGCTGCGATCAGCGGCACTCCCTCGGGAATGCCGGTATGGCGGCTGGCCTCGGCGCTGATGTAGCCCAGGGTCTCACCGGGTTTGAGCAGGCTCGGCAATTGCTCGGGGCGCACCGCCAGCGCCTGCCATTTCCAGTCGGAGGGTGCGGCCCATTTCAGACGTTTGAAATCGAACGGCAGGTAGCCTACGCAACAGCCCACGGAATCGACAAAGCGCCCGCACAGGCGATGAGTGAGAAACCCCGAGAGCAGCAAAAATTTATCGGTCGCCGCCCAGACTTCAGGCTGGTGGCGGGCGATCCAGTTGACCTCGGCCTGGGCGCGAAAATAATCCACGGTGGCTTGCGCGCCGACCAGTTTGAACAACCAGCCCCACGGCCCCTTGATCCCGCCTTCGACTTCGCTCTGGCGTTGATCGAGCCACAGGATCGCCGGGCGTAACGGCTTGCCTTGCGCATCGACATTGATCACTGTGCCGCGCTGGGTGGTCAGGGAGACGCCGGCAATCTGCGAACGATCGATACCGGTTTGCTGCCACACCTGCTGGCAGGCTTCGCCCAATTTCGCCCAGTAATACTCCGGGTCCTGCTCGGCCCAGCCGGGTTGTGTCGAGTAATAGGCCTGCAACTCGACCTTGCCTTTGCCCAGCAGATTGCCCTGCAGGTCGAAGAGCAGCGCGCGCACGCTCTGGGTTCCATTGTCGATGGCCAGCAGGTAACGCTTGTTCGGGTGGTTATCCATGGAGCTCTCTTCAATGGGCATCAATGCGCGGCATCCGGCAAACCATGGTGTCGTTGCCATAACGCCTGGTAGCGCTGCTGCTCCTGCTGCCAGCGCTCATCGTCCCAGCCCAGCCGTGGCTGGCAGAGTCGGCGAATGGCCGGCCAATAATCCTCGGCGCCTCGCGGCAGCAACAGGCCCAGACGGGTGCGACGCAGCAGCAAGTCATCCAGATGCAGGACCATTTCCGAATCACAGGCAAAGGCCAGTTCCGCCCACAAGGTGTCAGTGGCGCCCACACTGTCATGGCCCAGTTCCGCGATCAGTTTCGCCAGCCTCGGCAGGTCACGACCATGCCGCCCGGCCAGGCGCCGCCACTGACTGCCACAGAGCCCGGGGATCGCCAGCGGCGGCACGACGGCAAACACCGGCGCGGCGTCATCATCGAAGGGCCGGTCGAGCATTGCCGCGCAGGCCTTGAGCACTTCGATCGCCTGCGGGCGAAAAGTGGTCAGCTTGCCGCCGGCCAGGGTCACGCAACCCGGCTCCTGCCACAACACATGTTCTCGAGTTTCACTCGACGGTTTGCCTTGATGTTCACCCGCTGCGCTGCCCACCACCGGACGCACTCCCGACCAGGTCGACAGCACGTCGGCGGCGATTACCTCTGCCTGGGGGAACTGTTGGCTGCAAGCCGCCAGCAGATAGTCGAGTTCTTCGGGGCTGATGCTCGCACTTTGGTCCAGGTCCCCGTGATGATCGAGGTCCGTGGTGCCGACTACCGTGGCGCCCTCCCAAGGAAAAACGAACACCGGTCGACGGTCGCGCTCGTGCAGGAAGGTGAAGGCTTGCGCCACGGGCAGGCGCCAGCCCGGCAGCAACAAATGGCTGCCACGCAACGGGCGCAACAGACGAGGGGCATCGGGCACGCGCAAGCGCTCAGCCCAGGCGCCGGTGGCCACGGCCAACACGCGACAACGCAATTGCATTGATGCGCCACCTTCGCAGTCCTCTACCTGAACCCCGCACACCCGCCCCTCTTTACGCAGCAATTGCTGCACGCGTACCCCGTTCAATACCACGGCGCCGTCGGCCCGAGCCTCGCCCAAAACGCGCATCACCAGACGAGCATCATCGGTCAGCGCATCGACAAAACAGGTGCCACCCAGCAGGTCATGTTCCTTCACCCCCGGCGCCAGATAACGCAGTTGTTGCGCATCATGGAAGCGATGGCTACGCCGCCCCGCCAACGCGTCATAGATGGACAACAAACCACCCAGCACCCGCGGTCCGGGAAAGCCGCCACGGTAATGCGGCATCATGAAACTCATCGGCTCCACCAGTCCCGGCGCTTCGTCGAGCAGGCGCTGGCGTTCGCGGACCGAATCGCGGGTCAGGCGCCACTGGCCCTTGGCGATGTACCGCAAGCCGCCATGGACCATTTTCGAGGATCGGCTGGAGGTGCCCCAGGCGAAATCACGCTGCTCCAGCAGCAGGCAACGCCAGCCGCGGCGCGCGGCTTCGCGCAGGATACCGGCGCCGCTGATGCCGCCGCCGATGACGATCAGGTCCCAGTTTTCATCCGCCAGCGTCGGCAGCACCTGCTGTCGCCACGCGGCGTTCCAGTCCTGGCTCACGGCCGTCACTCCTGCAACAGCGTGCCGGGGTTCAGTCGCCCGGCCGGATCAAAATGCCGGCTCAGCGCCTGCAGGGTGTCCATCGCCAGCGCGCCCTTTTCGCGCCGCAGGTACGGCGCGTGGTCCTTGCCCACGCCATGCTGGTGACTGATGGTGCCGTGGTTGTCGACGATGGTCCGGCTGGCCGCCTGCTTGAGCGCCTGCCAGCGCGCCAGCGTCGCGCGGTAATCCGCTGCCGGGCGAAACACATAGGTGGTGTAGATGCTCGATCCTTCGCCGTAGACATGGGACAGGTGGGTGAAGACATGCACCCGTTCGCCTTCAGCCGCCAGGGCGTCGCGCAGGCTGTTTTCGATGAGGGTCAGGAGGTTGTCGACGTTGCTCCAGTCGGTGGCCGTTTCCAGGGTGTCGACCACATAACCGGCGTTCCACAAGTTCTCGCGCAGATAGGGAAAACGAAAACGGTTCTGCGCCCACTTCTTGCCGAGCAAGGTGCCGGTAAACACCCCGCCGAATGCCTTGAGGTGCTGCCGGGCCTGGCTCAGGGACAGCGCGTTTTGCCGGCGATTCCCGGTCACGCCGAACGTCAGCAGGCATTTGCCTTCACCGGCACCGCGCAGGGCCAGGTACTTTTCCAGCCAGGCGATCTGCTGCGGGTGACCGGCCAACGCCAGCTGGGTTTCGGTTTCCACCGCGTTGGACAGGCGCAGCATCGACAGCGGAACCCGCGCCTGGGCCAACTGGCGGATGGCTTGCAGCGCCTTGGTCCAACTGGGAAGAAACACGCCATAGAAACGCTCATCGGCGGGTAGCGCACTGACCCGAACCTTGACCTCGGAAATGATCCCGAAACGACCCTCGCAACCCAACACCACTTCTCGCAGATCGGGGCCGGCGGCAGAGGCCGGGAAGGTTGGAATCTGCAAAGGTCCGGCAAAAGTTTCCAGGGTCCCGCCGGCGAACAGTTGCTCGATTCGCCCGTAACGCAACGACTGCTGGCCACTGGAACGGCTGGCGACCCAACCGCCCAGGGTCGACAGCTCCCACGACTGCGGGAAATGCCCCAGGGTGTAACCACGGGCCCGCAGCTGACTTTCCACCTGCGGCCCTGTCGCGCCAGGGCCGAAGGTGGCCAGCAAACTCTGTTCGTCGAGGTCCAGCAGGCGATTCATGCGGGCCAGGGAAACCGTCACCACAGGTCGCGCGGAACTCGGTGGATTAATGTGCCCGGCCACCGAGGTGCCGCCGCCATAAGGAATCAGGCACACGTCCTGCTCATGGGCGAGCGCCAGTAACTGGCGAATCTGTTCGGCGCTCTCGGGAAAGGCCACGGCGTCGGGATAATGCCCCAGCGCGCCTTCACGCAACGCCAACCAGTCCGGCAGGCTCTGCCCCCGGGCATGCAGCAAACGATCCTGCGCAACCACGCTGTACAAGGCATGTTCCTGCAACCGCGAGGCCGGCACGCGGGCCAATGCCGTCTCAAGCGTGGCATCGGGCAACGCTCGACCGTCACCCAACCGCTGGGCGAGAAAACTCGCGCCCTGGGCCGGCAGTTCGACCACCGTGGTTGCATCTCCCCAGCCGTTCCAGCGTCGCATGCGTGTGTCCTTTTGCGGTTCTTATCAGTGATATTTCAGGCCCCCATACTAGTCAGCTGCCCGAAAGTGTCACGGTCGCATCCGGCCAGTTCGAGTAGCCAATTGAGTCAAACGTCGCACAGACGTCAGCCATTTACTTTAGCCGGGGTTTCAAATTACCTTTCAGGGCATTCATCCGCGCACGCGGGCCTTGATCAAAGGAATTCGATCATGCAATCCCTGGGCTTCACTTCAGTTCCGCCGCTGCTCAAATACCTGCGTCATGCCGAACAACTGGGCATGGCCATCGAGCCTGCGTTGGCGGCTGCCGGGTTGCAGGCGCAGCAGTTGAGTGACAACAGCCTGCGATTGCCGGGTGAAGCCCATGAACGGCTGCTCGATTATTTCTGCGAACACTCGGGCGATCCGTTGTTCGGTCTCAACGCCGCGCGTTTTGTGTTACCCAATTCCTGGAGCGTGCTGGGCTACATCACCATGAACTGCGCGACACTGGGCGATGCCATGAGCCGCATCATGCCGTTCGAGAAACTGGTGGGAGACATGGGCGTCAGCCGCGCCGAGGTGCAGGACAGCCACGTGCACCTGATCTGGGCATGCCGCTATCAACGCCCGCGAATTCGCCGGCACCTGGTGGAAAACGTGCTCGGCTCCTGGCTGCAATACGCGTGCTGGATCGCTGATACGCAGATGTCGCCGGCCGCTGTCTGGCTGGAACATACACGACCGGCTGACACGACGCTGGCGCAGTACGAGCAATTCTTCGACTGTCCGGTACTGTTCGACCAGCCTTATTCGGCGCTGATTGTGCCGTTGCCGTATTTGCAGTTGCCGTTGCGCCAGGCCGATGCGCAATTGCTGCGCACCCTGGAAGAACATGCGCAGGGTTTGATGGCGACACTGGAGGACGCGTCGCTGGAACAGCGGGTCAAAAGCATCCTGCGTCAATTGCTCAAGGAAGGCTTGCCACGCAAGGAGCAAGTGGCCGAGCATCTCGCCGTGTCAGTGCGCACACTGCAACGCCAGCTGCATCAGGCCGGTACGTCGTACCAGCAGATCCTCGATGACCTGCGTCAGGAACTGGCTGAGCATTACCTGCTCAACAGCACCTTGCCGATTCAGGACATCGCCCAGTACCTGGGTTTCACCGAACCCCGTTCGTTTCACCGTACGTTCAAAAGCCGGCGCGGGATGCCGCCCGGCGAGTTTCGCCAAACCCACCGAGTGCCGGGCGAAAACTGAAATCCGTTACGCAGATCCCCTTCCCGTGCCAAGGTTATTGGCAATCTCTCCTGCCTGCGGTGTTTCAAAATCCTACAGCCTTCCTGCCTCAGTCCCCTGCCAAGTGGAGAAACTTCCAGCGTCCGCTGGATGGAGTAGCTGACAGCCGTCCCCCCTGCCACGCCGTACTGTCGATATCTCCACCTATTGGAGATTCACAAGCATGGACGGCAATTCCCCAGGCAACGATCAATCCTTACTCGATATTTTGATCACGACCTACAGTTCCGATGACGCACAAAAAATAAAAGTTAAAGCGCTTTTTATAGATCTGAAGCTCACCTCGGTGTTCGACATTTCCCGACTTACCGAAGCCGACTTCAAGCATCGCGTCGATACCGCGATCAAGGAGAAGGAGAAGGAGAAGCAGAAGGATACGGATACGGATACGGATACGGATACGGATACGGATACGAATTATGCAACGCTCAGCATCGATACTCAGTCGCTTTACGACAACGCCAAATGTTACGCAGCCCAAGTCAGCGTCCTGTATCGGGAGCAGCAAGCTTCAGACGGTGTGCCACAGCATCAGTGGCATCCCCGGGGCATTCGCTCGGTCGCGGAACAAGGTCCCACCTACACTCATCAGTTCAAAGAAAACTGGAATGACGCCTGCAAAAACGATTCGATCGCTGCCATTGACTCACCGGTCGCCTACCTGAGAGCGCTGTACCTGTTTGCCTTGCAACTGGAGTCCTGCCCTTCGCAATCGGCGGAGGAAAAAGAAACCCGCATCCTGTTGGAAAAACGGCGTCCGGATCTGCCCGAACTGTCGATTGATCAGCAAAGCACGTTTACTGCGCAACCGATGCTCGGGATAGTCAATGCCATTCTGGACAGCAATATTCAGGACGCGCTGAAGACCAACGACGACAAAGGCAAATCGACCTATGACGTTCTGGCGCAACGGTATTATCCCTTCGCCCTCCCCTATGAGTTTTTCCACCATCAGTGCCTGCTGGGACTGAGGGGGAACAAACCGACGCTCGGAGAGCTGAATTACCTCGTCAGCGAATTCCTGCCTCTGCGGTCTTACGACGCGTCCTTGTACGGCAAGGTGCTGGACGTTGCCTCTGATGCCGCTCAGATGCTGATGTCCGGGCTGGGTCCAAAACAACAGGCATTGCTGACGGAACAGCCATGGGCTGAGCGCGCCCCTGAAGAACGGCGCACGCCAGAAAACATCTACTGGGAAAAAATCTACGGCACCGCGTCAATTTCCGGTCTGAAGACAATTAACACCTTCCTGGAGCGAACCGAGCTTAAAGCCGAGCAAATGGAGGCCTTGCTGGCGCAAGGCAAATACACGCCACACACGTCTGCTCAGTACTTGCTGTCAGCGCCTTTTCCCCAGCCTTATGGAGCCCGTTATGTAAACGGTCCTCAAGCTGTCAATGACACAAGCATGACGTTGGACAAAGAACAAAAGCCTGCGCAAATCGCCAACGCGACCGAGGATCGATTCGAACGTTTGCATCGAATGATCCGCCTTCAACGCTGGCTCGATATCCCGTTCACCGATCTGGACACCTTGATGTGCAGCGCTTTTGAATCGCAACTGCCCAAAAAAAATGACCCGATGCAACTGAACAACCATTCCATCCAGGTCCTGGGGATTTTTCGCTATCTGAACCGCCAGCACTCGATCACGGCTGAAGAGTTCGCAGCACTGTTACACCAGGTATCACCCTGCTCGACCGGCGACAACACCTCCCAGTTTGACAAGGTGTTCAACCAGGCCCGTGTGTTTGACACACCGCTAAAGCTCGATGATCGTGCCTTCCAAGCGGATGATTCGGATCCTGGCTCTCACGCCATCCACCAACATTTGAGCGTCAGCCTTGGCCTGCCTCTGACAGAGGACTCGCTACTTCGGGTTGTCAAAAACACGCAGAAATACCTGGGGCCGCTCAAGTGTGGCTTACCCACGCTGTCGTCCATTTATCGTCAGGCACGGACAGCGCGAATGTTCGGTCTTTCGATTGCCGACAGTACGACGTTGGGAAATTTGCTGGGGGGGGAAAGCATTTTCAGGTGCCTGGCAACCGGCGACTCCGGCAGACGAATCTTTCACATAAGCGGCCGAAAGAGAGAGCAGTATTTCGAAATACTCGCCATTTTCCAGCTTCCGGAACAGGGCGGCCCTGGTGAAGCGACTTTGCTTGCCGGTTCAACCCTGCGAACAAACACGTCATGGTTTGCCGATGCCAGTACAGATCAACGACTTGTCCTCGAGTTTTACAAAGCGCCAGACGAAATCACAGTGCCATGGATCGACATCGACAAGATTCTAACCACCGCCCCCAATAGCCAGACATCACTGGCGGGCCGAATCATCAAATGGAATGTCGGTGACTTTGACGAATACACAGATCGAAAAAATACGGATCTGTTACTGCAATCGTTAGCCCGCTCTCCTGAAACGGGGATTACTTCGATCGGCACTCTGAATGGCGAAATAAATCAAGTAACCCTGAGAAATGAAGCCGATCCTGCATTCAACTTACTCCACGTCCTGATGCAATTGGACTGGATAACACGCTGGATCAAAGAATCCACCTACGACATCCCCATGCTGCAACGTGTTCTTGAGCTGCAAAGCGGTGACGAATATCCGTTGGGGCAACTGCAGCAACACCTCACAAAACTCAAAGCCGACACTCTCCAGTGCGCGATCACCGCACAGGAATTTGCAACGCTGGCATTGCCGAACACTGTGGAATGGCGCGCAAAACTGGCTGATACCCTGCTGGATGACAAAGGGTTGGTAAAAAATTTCGCCCCCAGAATCAGAGACGATGTACCACAGAGCCTGATAAACACACTGGATAAAGTATTTGCGCAGCTGACACTGGACACGGATCCAGACAAAAACTTAAGGCTCAAGGAAGACTGCAAACAAAAACTCAAAGGCTTACTTCTACTGGCCCATGACCGACAGCAACACCGGGTGGAAGAGTTTCTACAGGAAGCGCTCCTGCTGCCCATGAACTGTGGAATCGATGTGGTGTTTTGGGCGAAAACGTCGGTACATCAGATTCTCAAGGCGGCTCTGGACTCAAAAGACTCACACGCACTTGCAAGCACACTGCGTTCACTACTGCGCCATACCGAAGCCGCTGTCAGGTTGCAATTGAGCAACAAGGCGTTGCGCGCACTCCTGAGCACTGCCCGCTGGCTGGACATATCGGATGGGGAATTGAGCCTGTCATTCAGAGCCCTGTACTTGTTCGATCGTTTCAACCATTTCCTGATCACTTACCAGCAACCGGAAGAAAGCCTGCTGAGCTACCTGGAATTCGCCAATTTCCTCAGTAGAGAAGCGCAAGCCGTCAACAGCCGTCTGGCCCAATTAATGAACTGGACAACGACTGAAGTCACCGCGCTCACCTCGAAACTGATGTTCAGGCGGGCTACAACAATCAAGGAGATCGATTGGGTGATGCGTTGTCACCACACCTGTAAAGCGACCGGGCTCAGCGCGACCGCCCTGCTGAAGGCCGTGGCCCTGCAGAACGACAGTTCGATCGATCAATGGAAGGCCGTCGGTGAAGCGGTCATGGCAGCCAGTCACTAACTCCACTACGTGCTCAAGGAATGAACATGTCTGTTGCTATGGAAAAACAACTCAATGAAAGCCTGCGTGATGCGCAGCTTGGTCTCTATCTGTCAGCGATCGCACCGCAAGACAAGACCCTGAAAGAGCTGAAGGTTGCAGAACACCTTAAAACGGCCACTGATCTTTATCACTATTGGTTGCTTGACGTGCTGGTCAGCCAGGATGTGCCCACAAGCCCGGTAGCCTGCGCCATCGCCAGTCTGCAGCAATACATCAACAGTATTCTGGCCAACATGGAGCCGGGATATCACACCGCGCAGATTCCAGCAGATCAAGTCGAAACCTGGCGCACCGTCATGCATCACTATCAGGACTGGGTGACCCATCAACGCCTTCATTACTTCCCAGCGGCCTATCTTGATCCGACGCTTCGCAAGGCCAGAACTGAAAGCTTCGAACAACTGGAAAACGACCTCAACCGCAACCAGCTCACTGCCGAGTCGGTGCGAACGGCTGTGCTGGCCTATCTGACCCGACTGGAGGAAGTGGCCAACCTGGAAATCGTCAATGGTTACATCGACGGCGACAACTTCGACGAAAGCACCTATTACTTCATAGCCAAATCCCGTGCCGCCAATACCTGGTATTGGCGCTCTCTGGACATGGCCTGCCGTCCCCTCGTGCCCGGTTCCAAGACTGACAAATATGATGCACCGGAACCACAGGCATGGTCCGACTGGCATCGCGTCAATCTGCCAGTCTCCGAAAGCACCATCGAGCACACCATTCGCCTGGTCGTGTCCAACAACCGCTTGTATGTGTTCTGGGCCGAATGCGTGTTTCAGGATCAGGGGAGCAAAGAAGGAAGTAAGGACAAACCGTATCCGTTGTTTCGTTTGAATATGTGTTTCAAAAAATATGACGGAAGTTGGAGTACGCCGAAGACCTGTGGGCAAGGTTACTGTTCAGCCGACTCTGCGGTAGGCATGAGCCTGGCGGAGTTGAAGGAATACACACGAACCATTGCCACCTGTGACCGATCGACCTCATCGCTGTGTGTCACCCTGCATATTGGTGAGTTTGAAAGCACAGGTATTGGGGCTCCATATGTTGATTTCAACCTGTCGGCTTTTATCGACAAGGATGCCCAGATCACTTCGAAAGCGGTTCCTCGTACCCAGTTGACCACCACCTCAGACAAGACCCTTATTGCGGTTCTCGATTGCTGGCCGTTTTCCAGTCAAAAAATGCTTCAGTTCAGTTACCCGTCAACTTCGCCTATCGCTCCCAGTATCGAAATCCATCTGGATAACACGTTTGGCAGGGCAGACTTCATCGACTTCAAAAATTCCGGAATAAAGAACAGTGATGGCCAGCCCCGCCAACCCATCCGAATGAATATCACCTTCGCCAGGCATCTGATCGAACGCGCAGAAGACAGCATGGATACCTTGCTGAGCTGGTCCTCTCAGCATCTGGAAGAACCCCCCTTCGAGAACGGAAAACCGACTGAAAAAATGGATTTTTACGGTGCCTACGGTCGCTACTTTGTCGAGCTGTTTCTATACCTTCCCTGGCTGGTGGCACACCGTTTTAACCAGGAGCGTCAATACAGCGAAGCCGAACGTTGGATGCAGTACCTGTTCAATCCCTCGCGAAAAGCAGTCAGTGGCGCTAACCCGGATTACTGGAACGCGGCGCCACTGACCTCCGACGCGGCCAAACCCGGCCAATCCAGTTATGCCATCCAGGGGGCACAGGATCCGCACCAGATTGCACTGAGTCATCCCGTGCACTTTCGCAAAGCCTTGTACATGCTCTACATCGATATTCTGCTCAATCGCGGCGACGCCGCTTACCGCGAATTGACCCCCGACAGCCTGACCGACGCCAAGCTCTGGTATCTGTGCGCACAGAACCTGTTGGGGCCGAGACCGGATGTCAGGCAAACCGATCTATGGGCAGCGCTCACGTTGAAACAATTCAGCGAGGAGCCCAACAAAAAACTGTATGCGCTGGAAAATAAACTGGCTAAAAACGGTGAGTCCGAAGTAGCAGGCGCCACCGCCATCCTCAATCAACAAGCCCTGGGACGATACGACCGAAAAGAACAAACCAGTGACCGACGGACTCAAGTCCACCCTGGTAAAAAGCGGCGTGTGCGAGTTTGAATTAACGTCTTCCCTTTTTGAAAACGACTACCCGGGACACTGCCTGCGCCGGATCAAAAGCATCAGTATTTCCTTGCCCGCCGTCCTCGGACCTTATGAGGATGTCCGCGCTACGCTATCCCAGACGTCCAGCGAAGTCGTCATGCCCGATTCAGACAAGACCGTCATGAAAAGTCTGCGGGCCAATCAGCACATTGCGCTGTCGACGGGTATCGACGACAACGGTCTGTTCACGCTGAACTTTCAGGATGAACGCTACCTGCCCTTTGAATACACCGGTGCGATTTCCAAATGGAAACTGTTTTTCCCTAATTTCGAAGAACAGAAAGCCATGCTTGAATCGCTCACCGATATCATCGTGCACCTGCAGTACACCGCCAGGGCCTCCGGGGGTGCGCAATGAGCGAGCTCCCCCCCATAGAGGTTACCCCTCTGACCCTGCCCAAGGGCGGCGGTGCGATTCAAGGCATGGGGCACGGCTTGGCCGCCGTCGGCTCCAGCGGTGCGGCCACCTGCGAGATCCCGCTGCCGGTGTCACCTGGACGCGGGTATGCTCCGGCGCTGACTTTGCGCTACAGCAATGGCCAAGGAAACGGCATTTTCGGCCTCGGCTGGAAACTGTCTCTGGCGACCGTCACACGACGCACCAGCCTCGGCGTCCCGGCCTATTGCGACGATGATCTGTTCGTCAGCCCCAGTGGCGAAGTGTGGTTGCCTGAACGGGACGATACGACGGGCGCAATCAGATCAACTCGCAAAATGTGCACTGTGGGCGATCAAGAGGTGCCGCATGATGTCGTGCAATACCGGCCCCGCATCGAAGCCGACTTCGACTTGATCGAACACTGGTCCAGCACTAACGACAAACCCGGCTTCTGGCGGGTACACAGTGCCGACGGCAACCAGCACGTGTACGGAAAAACGCCAGTGGCACGGCGCACAGACCCCGACGCCCCCTTGCGGGTAGCCGAGTGGCTGATCGAAGAGAGCATGAATGCTCATGGCGAACATATTCTTTATGAGTACGCCACGGGCAAGGAGTCCGACACCGGAGTTGGCGACTACCGCGCCCAGCGTTATCCGAGCCGCGTGCGCTATGGCAATTTCAAAGCCGACTCACAGTTGTACTTGTGCAAAATCGACGGCCTCAAGGATCAAGCGTGGCATTTCGAACTGTGTTTCGACTACGACGAACTCAATGCAACACCCGATAAGAAGCCCGACTACAAAACGACTCCTGCAGGGTCTGTACGCGGTGATCCCTTCTCGGAGTTCGCTTATGGTTTTGAATTGGGCACTCAGTACTTGTGCCGGCAAATCCTGATGTTTCATTACTTTCCCAATGAGACGTCCATGGGCAATGCGCCGGTGTTGGTTCGTCGCGTGTTGCTTCAGTATCAGGCCAGCGCTCAATCCTGCAACTGCCTGATGGCGGCGTTACCCCAATCCTATGGCAACGAGACGGACAGCTGCCAACCGCCGCTTGAGTTCACGTACACCGGTTTCACCCTGAAACCTGACGCTGGCGGATACAAAACCTTCGACGCGTTGTCCAGGCTCAACCACGGACAGCGTTTTCAGTTTGTCGATTTGCTTGGAGAAGGCCTGCCAGGGGTACTTCACCAAACGGACAAAAGTTGGCGCTACAGCCAGCCGTTGCGAGATGAGAAAGGAAAGGACCACGTCACCTTCACACAATGGCATGAGCTGCCAGAAATACCGCTGGCCGATAGCAATAAACCCTTGCGACAGTTTCTCGGCGCCATCAGCGGTAACGGTCATCTGGACTGGATCGTGACACGGCCAGGGCTCAGCGGCTTTTTTACTCTGAGCCCCAATGGCAAATGGTCGAACTTCACTTCATTTGCTGCTGTACCAACGGAGTTCTTCAATCCGCAAGGACAGTTGGCCAATCTGATGGGGGCGGGCTTAAGCGATCTGGTGATGGTGGGACCGCGCAGTGTTCGCCTGTATGCCAACCAGAAAATCGCCCGGTTCGCTCCCGCAATCGAAGTGCCACGCTTGGTAGATGAGGATGACCTGCCAGTGCCTGGCGACGCTCGTAGCGAACTGGTGGCTTTCAGTGATGTTCTGGGCAGCGGCCAGCAGCACCTGATCCGTATCCGCCACAACGAAGTGAAATGCTGGCCCAATCTGGGGCGCGGACGGTTCGCAAAGGGTCGGGTTATCGCCACCCTCGACTTCGCCTACGAGGCATTTGACGCATCACGCATTCTACTGGCCGATCTGGACGGCTCGGGTGCGACGGACCTTATTTATCTGCAAGCTGATGGTGCGCGCATATTCATGAACCAGGGTGGCAACAGCCTGCGCCGGGGAGTCGTTTTGCCATGGCCCGAAGGCCTGCGTTATGACCGTTTCTGCCAGGTCAGCGCTACAGATCTGCAGGGACTTGGCTGCGCAAGCCTGGTTTTCAGCCTGCCGGGAGAGGTAGACAGGCATTGGCGGTATGATTTTGTTGACTCCAAACCCTACCTGCTCAGTTCGACCAATAACAACATGGGTGCCAGTGGCAGCATTCGATATCGCAGCTCTGCACAAGAGTGGCTGGATGAAAAAAAACAGTTACTCAAGAACAACAAACCAGCGATCTCACGCCTTCCCTTTCCCGTGCATCTGGTCAAACAACAGACTCAACTCGATGAAGTCACAGGCAATCGACTGACACAACAATTCAAGTATCGACGGGGCGTGTACGACAGCGACGAGCGAGTGTTTCGGGGGTTCGGCCTGCTCCAGCAAACGGATAGCCCCAACGACAAAGTTGTGGCCAAGGCCAAAACGACCAAGACCTGGTTCCACACGGGTCAAGCAGTAGACCTGCTCAATCAGAATTACTACAGCAGCGACGAATCAGCCGTCCCGCTCGGTCTCACCGTACTGCAGATGAGTGCAATCCAGAGCCCGGACAAGCCCAAATCGTCTCTTGACGCAGTTGCCCACAACTCGGCCGCGCGCCGTCGTGATTTGGCCAGAGCGTTGAGCGGACGCCCGTTGCGGATAGAGATTTACGGTCAGGACAGGACGCCGGAGGAAAAACATCCTTATTCGGTAGAACAGTACCGTTACCTGGTACGCGAGCTGCGCAGCCTGGATAAACACAGCCCCTATTCAATCGTGCAGCCCTTGAAGGTGGAGTCCATAAGCTGTCAGTACGAACGCATCCCCGATGATCCTCGTTGCACTCATTCAATCAGTCTGGAATGGGACGCCTACGGCCACCTCACCCATAGCCTGGAGATCAGTTACGCACGACGTAAAACAAAAGAAGACACCTCTCCGTTTACAGACAAATGGCAGTGCACATGGTGGAAAGATGCCCATGACGCAGACCAACAGTATTACTACGTAAACGAAACAAAGGCTCAATTCATCCACATTGAAACGCCTGAAGCCAGGCGCCTGGGCCTGCGTTATCTACAGCGTACCAATGCCTTGAAACTGCCCAAGGCACCTGCGGCTGGAGGACTGGAACCCAAAGACATCAATTATGAAAAGCTGCTTGAACTGAGCGCCTCAGCGTCATGGGAAACCGAAAAAGTCATGACTGGCCTGTCGCTGGTGCGTTACAGGAAACCGGACGCAAGCGACACCTATGTCGATGGCCGTGCCAGGATCGAAGCGTTGGTGGATCATGTGGAAACAGCCGAGCTCAATGACGAGGCCTTGAAGGTCTATGACCTACTCAAAGAACCATCAGACTCAACGTCTTTTGATTTGCTAAACAAGCTCGAAGATGTGGGCTACAAAAAAATGCCCATCGCCTTACCTCCAGACACTGAATGGGACAAAAATGCCAGGCTTTGGTCGGTACGACGCAAGTTCGCTACTTACGAAAAAATCGAGGGTTTCTTTAAGCTGCAGACGTTCAAGGAAAGCCAGTCGCAGGGTTCGACAGCTATTACCTACGACCCTTATTACTGCCTGACCACGCGCATCAAACTGCCGGACAACTGCGTTACCACAGCCTCGAATATTGACTACCGAAACCTCCAGCCGACTCTGATCACTGACACCAACGGCATTGTCCGGGAAGCGTTGTACGACCCCTTCGGACACGTTCAAGCCGTCAGCCATTACAAACCCGTCAACGGTAAAGATATCGGCTTCAAGCCACTGACGACCTACATCCGTCGTTATGACGACCGGCCTGATCTCGCCATCGAAAACCCGGCCCTGGCACTCCAGAATGTCGCCAGCGCCTGGTTCTACAACTCGTTGAGCTGGATGGGGAAAATTGTGGGTACAAACAAAGCAGAACTAGACGTGTGCAAAGAAGCGGTGACGCTAGGCGATCTATTGCCCGGTGGGCATGTTCGCGCCAGCACTCGTACTCGCCTGTTCGAGTCAGATACGAGGCAGACACCTCACGAGCAAAAATTGCAGAAGCTTGTAGCAAAAAACGCGCGGCGCGAACCTGTTCACCACGTCCTTATGCAGTCGGACAGATACCCCACCGATAGCGAAAAACAGACACATATCACTGTCGTTTACCGGGATGGTTTTGGTCGGCAGCTACAAATAAAACAAAAAGTCGAGTTGAGTGCAGCCGGCGTCGTCAACGAAGAAAGCACTCGGGAGCAGGTTAGCGACACCACGCAAAAAAGCGCAGTCAGTCATCACTGGCGCGTCAGCGAACGCATCGAATACGACACCAAGGGTTTAGTCAGTCGCACCTACCGCCCCTCTTTCAGTGACCATCATCGCTACACCGACGATAAATCCGCACGCCAATCAAAACTTTTCGATCAGCATTTCCACGACCCGTTGGGCCGGCCCATTCGTGTCATCAATGCCAATGGCGACGAACGTCAGTACACCTATTTCCCCTGGTACACCATTACCGAAGACGAGAACGACACACAGCCTGATCAATCAATGGCGCAGGGAGGCGACATATGAGTATCAATATTCATGGCAAGACCCCGACACTGAACGTTGTCGACGGTCGCGGCGTCCGGGTTCGCGAAGTCGCCTACCTGCGCAATGACGTCATCACGCAGCCTCAGGCTCGTATTACTCGTTACCCGCACGACATCAACGGCCAGATTGCCGAGCAACACAGCGGTGACAGCGTGAAAATAGCCGACTTGATGCAAATCAGCAGCCTGTCCGGCGCATTGCTGTTAAGCAAAAGCATCGATGCAGGTTGGCGCCTGACGTTGTTCGGCGAAGCGGGCCAAGCATTGGAAAACTGGGACTCTCGGGGCAGCCATCGGCAAACGGACTACGACAACCAGTTACGCCCCACAGCCATTTACGAAGCAGGCAAAGAAAAATCCCGCCAAGCCACCGAACGTTTTTCTTACGCAGACAGCTCAACCGACTCTGCGAAAAAAAACCAGTGCGGTCGATTGATTCGTCATGATGATACGGCAGGAAAACGGCTCCTTGGCGCGTATGACCTGACAGGTAATCTGCTGAGCGAAACACGACATTTGCTCAAAGACCAACAATCCACGAACTGGCCCGAAGAAGCCGCCAAACGGGATGACCTGCTCGAAAGCGGATCCGGCTACACCACCACTTGGCAGTACACAGCGACCGGCGAAGTTGTTCAGCACAAGGATGCCAAAGGTCATACCCAACGCTTCTGGTTCGATGTCGCCGGACAGCTCAAAAAAGTCACGCTGCAACTCAATGGCGCCACTGAACAAAGGTTGATTCTCGATCAGGTCAGCTACAACGAGCAGGGTCAGATCGAGTTGCAAACCTTGGGAAGCAAGATCACTGGCATGGCGATTTATGCACCTGAAAATGGACGCATGAACCAGCGAACCATTTCGCGCACTGATGCAAGCGTCGTCCAGAAGCTGCACTACGCCTATGACGCTGTCGGCAATGTGCGCAGTGTCGAAGACCACAGCAAACCTGCGCAGCACAACGCCAACCAACGTATCAAACCGGTCAGTTCCTATGTTTATGACAGCCTTTATCAACTGGTCCAGGCTTCGGGGCGTGAAGAGCAGGGAGCAAGCATCCAGACCTCACTTCCCGAGTGGTCGAGGCGCCCGGGCGACCGGAGCCGACTGCTCAATTTCACTCAGCGATATACCTATGACGAGTGCTCCAATCTGATCAAGCTGCAGCATCAGTGCGAGGGCAACAACTACACCCGCGAGATGCGCATCGCCCCTGACAGCAATCGTGGGTTGTCATGGAAAGCAGGTGATGCAAACCCCGACTTTGCAGCAGGCTTCGACGCCAACGGCAATCTGCAAGCCCTGCAAACCCTGCAAACCCTGCAAACCGGGCAACCTCTGGGATGGAATATCCGTAACCAATTACACAGCGTGACGCTGGTCGAGCGCGCAGGGCAAGAAGCCGATACGGAAAGTTATCTCTACGATGGCAACGGTCAGCGCATTCGCAAACGACAGATTCAAAAGGCGCATGCACTGACCCATTGCTACGACGTCATTTATTTACCGGGGCTGGAGATCCGTGAAAGCACGACGGAAAAACTCGAAGTCATCACCATCAAGGCAGGAAACTGCAACGTACAGTGTCTGCATTGGAGCCAGGGAATACCTTCAGGCATCCACAATGACGCTATGCGCTACCGCTTCGACGATCACTTGGGTTCCAACACAATCGAACTGGACGCCGAAGGCAAGCTGATCAGCGAGGAGGGTTATTACCCCTTTGGCGGTACCGCATGGAGAGCCGCCCGTAACGTGCTGGAAGCGAACTACAGAACCATTCGTTATTCAGGCAAGGAGTGTGATGCCAGCGGGCTGTATTACTACGGCCAGCGATATTACGCACCATGGTTGCAGCGCTGGATCAGTCCGGATCCTGCGGGGACGGCTGACGGGTTGAATCTGTATTGCATGGTGGGGAACAACCCGGTGCGATTTGCCGACTCACACGGGCTGGGACGCGATGATCTGGCAAATTTCCCCGTGGTACTCGACTACTACGACCGGTTTTCAATGAAAACCGTTTCGATGACGGATGCTCCGAGACAATTTGCAGAAGCGAAGACTGCAAAGCTTGATGAATTGAAGGTCAGGTCTCCCAATCGAAAACATCCACTGACAGACAAAGAAATTGCCGGAATCGAAGCTGCCAATCCAACGTTCACGACCTATTCGGGAAAGAAACTGAATGTATTGACCGCACACGCCGCAGTCACCACGGCAGACGGTAGTTTCTCGTCCTGGGAGCACTTCAACTTCCCTGAGCAACTGGGAGACATCCCCTATTCCGGAGTCCGGATTTATCGCAATCCCCTTCCCTCATCAGAGGGGCCAGCAGACTTGGGTATTTTTGAAGTAACCCGACCAGAGGCTTACATGGCTCAGGTTGAACGAGACTATGCCACTGAACATGACGTGGCCCTTCACCCGGCGCTGGCTCAAGATATTCGCGACCATTTAGGGCGCTCCGGGCATTTGTTTCCCATCAAGTCCGGCACTCCCGGGCGCCATGCAGAAGTACGAAGCAGAAACGCACTGCTCAATAGCTCATTGAGTGTCCCGCTTGAAAACGTATTTGTAATGACTCAACGACTAAAGGGAACTCCCGATTCCAGACAAGTAACCGATTTCCCCACGTGCATGAACTGTAATGCCTTGATCCCCGGGGATATAAATGTGCCCACCGGGCGACTGGGTCCTATGGACTACCCGGCACATCTGGAATCGATGCAGTCATCCAGAACCCGTTTCACACGCTGATCGCATTGGTAAACACCAATCGATTGCCGAACGGATCACTGATGGTCATGTCCTGGCTCCCCCAGGGCATGGCCTGAATCTGCGGGTGAGAAAAGGGGTATTCCTTGGCCAGCAATTGCTGCGCAAACGCCTCCAGTTCATCCGTCTCGATCCGCAGCGCAGAACCCGGCGTGCTGTCACCATGGTGTTCGGACAGGTGCAGCACGCATTCGCCACGGGAAACTTGCAGGTACAGCGGGAAATTCGCTTCGAAGCGATGTTGCCAGTCGATCTTGAAACCCAGGAAGTCGACGTAGAATTCCAACGCCTTGGCTTCATCGAAAATCCGCAAGATCGGGGTGGTTTTACCGAAGCTCATGCAGTTACTCCCTGACTAAAAAAGACACCCCATTGTAGCTGGGTCGAATATCAGCGCTTCGGCTTGGAGGTGGCATTCTTTAATTGCAATGTGCCGCCAGTGTGACGGACCACTAATAATGCTTACTGAAACCCGCCACGCAGATCCCCTTCTCGCGCCAAAAACCGCCCTTCCCTTTTGCCGTTCGCCTGCCCTTCGCTGTAACTCAACACACCGTTGACCCATACACCGTCAATCCCTTCCGCAGCCCGTTGCGGGTCGTTGAAGTCTGCTACGTCGCGAATGGTCACCGGATTGAACAACACCAGATCGGCCCAATGCCCTTCGCGGATTTCGCCACGCTCTTTCAAGCCAAATCGCGCCGCCGACAACCCGGTCATTTTGTGTACCGCGGTGTGCAGTGGAAACAACCCGACATCGCGACTGAAATGGCCTAGCACCCGTGGGAATGCGCCCCACAAGCGCGGATGCGGGAACGGGTCTTCCGGCAATCCGTCAGAGCCGACCATAGACAGCGGATGCGCAAGGATTCTTCGCACGTCTGCCTCGTCCATGCCGTAGTACACCGCGCCAGCCGGTTGTAGTTGTCGGGCGGCGTCGAGCAACGGCACACCCCACTCGGCGGCAATGTCCATCAGGTCGCGACCGCCCATCTCCGGGTGCGGCGTGGACCAGGTGATGGTGATGCGATGTGCGTCGGTGACTTGCTTGAAGTCGAGCGTCGAAGAGCTTGCCGCGTAGGGATAACAATCGCAGCCCACCGGATGGGTTTTCGCCGCGTGTTCAAGGGACGCCAGCAGTTGCGGACTGCGTCCCCAGTTACCGGCGCCCGCGCATTTGAGGTGGGAAATGATCACCGGGGATTTCGCATGACGTCCGATTTGAAAAGCCTCGTCCATCGCCTCCAGCACCGGTTCGAATTCGCTGCGCAAATGGGTGGTGTACACCGCGCCGAATGCGGTCAGCTCTTCAGTCAGTTGCATCACTTCATCGGTAGACGCCGAGAACGCGCTGGCGTAAGCCAGACCTGTGGATAAACCCAACGCGCCGGCCTCAAGACTTTCCCGTAATTGTTCGCGCATCGCGCTGATTTCGTCCGGCGTGGCGGTGCGATACAGGTCATCCAGGTGATTGCTGCGAAGGGCGGTGTGGCCGACCAGTGCGGCGACGTTCAGCGTGGTGTTTGCCGCTTCGACCGCCGCGCGGTAATCGCTGAACGTTGGATAAACAAATGCCGCAGCCGTGCCGAGCAGGTTCATCGGGTCCGGCGGATTGCCTTTTAAACTCACCGGCGAAGCACTGATGCCGCAATTGCCGACGATCACCGTGGTCACGCCCTGGCTGAGCTTGGGCAGCATCTGCGGTTGGCGGATGACGACTGTGTCGTCGTGGGTGTGGACGTCGATGAAACCCGGCGCCAGTACACGGCCAGCAGCGTCGATTTCTTCGGTGGCGGTGGCGTCGTGCACGTCACCGATGCGCTCGATGCGGCCATTCAGGATCGCCACGTCGGCGGGGTAGCCGGGGCGGTTGCTGCCGTCGATGATCAGGGCGTTGCGAATCAGCGTGTCGTACATCATGTCTGTCTCCCTACGGCAGGTAATCGTCCACCTGCCGCGTTCATTCTCAGTCGTGATTCACGCGCGCACGTTTCAGCAGTTTCTTGCAGCGCTCCGACAAGTACAGCACGCGCAGGTGCTTGCCGGCCTTGGCGTAGCGTTCGCGCAGCGTATTCAGCGCAGCAATGGCCGAGTAATCAACGAAGCTCAAATGACGACAATCCAGCGTGACCTGAGCGGGATCATTGGCAGGGTCAAATTGATTCAGGAAGGGTGTCGTCGAGGCAAAGAATAGCGTGCCATGCACCCGGTAGAGCTTGCTGCCGTCGGTTTCCAGATGACTGTCGGCGTAAAGCTGCCGGGCCTGCTGCCAGGCAAAGTTGAGCGCCGCGATGATGATTCCGCACAGCACCGCAGTGGCCAGATCGGTGAACACGGTAATCACCGTCACGGCAATGATCACCAACACGTCGTTCAACGGCACTTTGTTCAATACCCGAAGCGAGGCCCAGGCGAACGTTTGCTGTGACACCACAAACATCACCCCGACCAGCGCCGCCAGCGGGATGCGCTCGATCAGCGGCGAAAGAAACAGAATGAACAGCAGGATCATCACCCCGGCCATCACCCCGGACAGCCGTCCGCGCCCACCGGAACTGAGGTTGATCACGGTCTGACCGATCATCGCGCAACCGCCCATGCCGCCGAACACACCAGAGACCATATTGGCTGCACCGAGCACCACGCACTCGCGATCCGGGAAGCCCCGGCTCTCGGTGATTTCGTCGGTCAGGTTCAGGGTCAGCAAGGTTTCCAGCAGGCCGACCAGCGCCATCAAAATCGCGTAGGGAGCGATGATGCGCAGGGTTTCCAACGTCCAGGGAATGCCTGGCAATGCAAACGTCGGCAGGCCACCGGCAATATGCGCCATGTCGCCCAGCGTACGGGTCGGCAAGCCCAGCAGATACACTGCCAGGCCCACGCCCAGAATCGCCACCAGTGCCGGCGGTACGGCACGCGTCAGGCGCGGCAGCAGGTAAACAATGGCCATCGTGACGGCCACCAACCCCGTCATCACGTACAGCGGCATGCCGCTGAGCCAGTTTTCACCACTTTTGAAATGCTCCAACTGCGCCAGGGCGATGATGATCGCCAGACCGTTGACGAAACCGAGCATCACCGGGTGCGGGACCATGCGCACCAGTTTGCCCAGTTTCAGCAACCCGAACGCCAACATGATCAACCCGCCCAGCAGCACGGTGGCCAGCAAGTACTGCACGCCGTGTTGCACCACCAGCGCGACGATCACCACGGCCATCGAACCGGCAGCGCCCGACACCATTCCCGGCCGGCCGCCGAACAGCGCGGTCAGGGTGCAAATGATGAATGCCCCGTAAAGCCCCATCAGCGGATTGAGGTGGGCCACCAGCGCGAAGGCGATGCATTCGGGCAACAGGGCAAAAGAGGTCGTGAGCCCGGCCAGGACATCAGCGCGTAGGCGTTTTGGTTTCATGGGGGAATCGCACGCAGGGAGTGACGAGAAGAACGTGCGCGGATGTTACGGAATTGAGGGCAGCCCGGCCAGTTGTTGGGACTTCGGAAATGCCATCGCGGGCAAGCCATGCTCCTACAAGGGATTTGCGTCGCTCACAAAACCCTTGTAGGAGCATGGCTTGCCCGCGATGGCCACGACGCGGTCTAAAGCGAATTCAAACCATCTCGTCCCGAATCCATTCAATCACCGACACCCGCTTCGGCACCCAGCCCAGCAGCTCACGCGCCTTTTTCCCGCGTACCCGGCTGTTGGAACCCAAACCATAGTTGGCCATTTCATACCCCCACTCCGCTTCGGCGTCTTTCAACGGCCAGTCTTGCGGCGCGCCCAGCTCCAGCGCTTGGGCAATGGCAGTGGTCATGTCGATGAACGACGCTTCACCGCTTTCGACGAAATAGAACGTGCCCGGTCTGTTTTTGGTCAGCGCCAACAGATACAGGGACACCACGTCTTCGATGTGCACGTTGGACCAGATGTTCTGCCCCGGACCGACATGCCGGACCACGCCACTTTTACGTGCCTGCTTCAGTAAGCGTGGCAGTTGCACGCTGTCGCGGTTGACGCCCAGGCTGTGGCCGTAGATCAGGGTGTTGCAGATCACGGCCGAGTTCACGCCGTCGTTCGCAGCAGCGAGGATCAGGTTGTCGATGGCCACGCGAGCGGCCTTGTCGGCTGTCGGTTCCGGTAGCTTGTCTTCGAAGTAGATGACCTCGCTTGACTTGCCACCGGATGCATCGCCGACGATGCTCGAACCACTGGTGTGCAGGAACACTTTGTTGGAACCGCGCAACGCGTCGAGCAAGGCTTCTGCCGCGCCGCGATGGTCGCTGCTGGCGGCGTTGATCACGGCGTCGGCAGCCCGAGCCTGTTCGGCGAGCAGTGCGCTGTCGTCCAGCGTGCCGATCACCGGAGTGATGCCCAACGCGCTCAGTTCATTGGCTTGTGCTTCGCTGCGCACCAGGCCGTTGACCTTGTGGCCAGCGCGGATCAGGCCGGTGGCGATGGAGCCGCCGATGAAACCCGCAGCGCCGGTTACAAATACGTTCATGGGGAAACTCCCTGCGTGAATAAGTGATGCAACGAGTATCGAGGAGTGATCACTGACGAAAAATCCCCTCTGACCCAATTCACTCTTGCGCAGGGATCACGAATCAGCCTTGGAAATCGGAATTCGCATACACCGCCAATTTGCCCTGAATGAAGTCCAGGAAACATTGAATGCGCAAGGCCAATTGCGAGTTGCGGTAGTACACCGCGTTGATCGGCTGGCGATAGCCGCTGTTGAAATCCGCCAGCAGCACCTGCAAACGTCCGGCACGGATGTCGTCGATGGTCATGTAGTGGGACAGGCAAGCAATGCCCTGGCCTTCCAGCGCCAAGTGCCGGATCGTCTCGCCACTGGAAGCACTGATCGACGCCTCGATCGGCCAGCGATCACCGTGTACATAACGCAGCGGCCATTGGTTGAGGCCTTCGTTCTGGGTAAACCCCAGCAATGCGTGCTCACTTAAATCCGCCACTGCCTGCGGCGCGCCGTGTTGCTCGAGGTAGGCCGGGCTGGCGACGATGTGCAGCGGACTGCACCCCAGCGAGCGGGCGTGCAAGGTCGAGTCGGCGAGTGTGCCGATGCGGATCGCGATGTCGGTGCTTTGTTCGAGCAGATCGATGATCAGATCATTGCTGTTGAGTTCGAGCTGGATGTCCGGGTAGAGCCGGCGGAACTCGTCAATGTACGGCACGATGGCGTGCAGCATGAATGGTGAGGCGGCGTTGATCCGCAGCCGCCCGGACGGGGTTTGCTGGCGTGAGTTGAGGCGTTCTTCAAGCTCGTCCATCTGATCGAGAATCCGCTTGGCGTGCTCGAAGAAGTACTTGCCCTCTTCGGTCAGGTCCATGCGCCGCGTGGTGCGGTTGATCAGCGTGGTATCGAGTTTCGCCTCCAGCCGCGACAGCGTGCGGCTGACTGCCGAAGGCGTTTGTCCGACCTGTTCGGCCGCAGCGGAAATCGACCCGCATTCAATCACGCAGACGAAAATCTGCAACTCATCGGATCTGGCTTTCACAAAGGCCCCTCATTCAAAACTGGCTTGATAGTAGCTGGATGCGGGGCAAAAGGAACCTCAAGCCTTGAGGCCGAACACCTCGCGCAGGTGCTGTTCATAACGCGCGACATCGGCTTCGATATTCGGGCGTTTCATCACGTCGACGCACAGGAAGGTTGGCAGGCCGGTCATGCCGAGGAACTCGTTGGCCTTGTGGAACGGGAAGTACACCGCGTCCACGCCCTTGGCTTCGAAAAAATCGGTCGGGTCGTCGAAGGCTTGCTGCGGCGCATTCCAGGTCAGCGACAACATGTATTGCTTGCCCTGCACCAATCCGCCGCTGCCGTACTTCTGCGACGCATCGGAACGGGTGCGGCCATCACTGGCATAGAGGCTGCCATGGCCTTCGGTGAAGACTTCGTCGATGTACTTTTTCACGGTCCAGGGTGCGCCCATCCACCAGCCCGGCATTTGATAAATGATCACGTCGGCCCAGAGAAGTTTGGCGACCTCTTCAGCGACGTCGTAGCCCTCGTCGATGAAGGTGGTTTTCACGTCCACGCCGCCGCGGTCCAGCACGCTCAGCGCCGCTTCGTGCAGGGTGGTGTTGTAGCGGCCATCAGAGTGGGCGAATTTTTTGCCGCCATTGAGCAACAGGACTTTTTTCATGGGGAATCTCGGAAGGTCAGAAATTGGATGGCGGCAGGTTAGCGGGGGGGCTCGCGCGGAATAAGCCCCGAATGCACAAAACCCTTTTGACCAATACACACGAATTACTAGGTGATTGTTGCCATAGACTTGCGCCGATTCTTAACTTGAGGAGATTTCTGATGAGTGAAATGCAAGGCTTCATCCTGCACGCCAAAACCCGCCCGGAAAAATCCGACGCCTTCGAAGCGTTTTTCCGCGGTTATGTAGAAGCCAGCCGCGCCGAACCCGGCTGCATCGAGTACCACATGCTGCGCGACAAGCAGGACCCGACGCTGTTTATCTTCTACGAGATCTGGCAATCCCAGGCTCACCTGGATGTGCACTCGAATCTGCCGCACATGAAGCAATTCCTCGAGCAGCGCGATGAATTCCTCGAACGGGATTTCGAGATCCGCGCCATCGACATGCTCAGCCCGTCGTCCGCTACCCGCTGATCAGCAAATGGCCGCCGAGCACGCCGAGGCCGATGAAGAACACGCGCTTGAACAGCACGGCGCTGATCCGCTGACGCAGCCATTGGCCCAGAAACATGCCGAGCACTGCGGGGATCAGCGCCAGCAATGACGCGCTCAATTCGCCACCACCCAAGGCGTCGCGCCACCACAGGCCAGCCGCCAGCGCCAAGGTCGAAACGGTGAACGACAAGCCCAGCGCCTGCACGAGTTCGTCCTTGCTCAAATTGAGCGCTTGAAGGTAAGGCACGGCAGGAATCACGAAGACGCCGGTGGCCGAGGTGATGACGCCGGTCAGCACGCCGCACAGCGGACCGAGCCAGCGTTCGGTACGACCGTCGACGCGCAGGGTTGGCAGGAACAAACCACTCAGCGCGTAGAGCAACAACGCAGCGCCCAATCCGCGAACCACCCAATGACCGCTGGCCATCCCGATCCAAAGCGTGCCGACACCGGTGCCGATGAAGATTGCCAGCAGCATCGGCCACAACCGATTGATCAGCGCCCGCAAATGCCCGCCGAATGCCAGTTGCCAGATATTGGTGAGGGTCGCCGGGATGATCAGCAGCGCGGCAGCCTGCGACGGGGCCATAGCCAGACCCAACAGCCCCATGGCAATCGTCGGCAAGCCGAGGCCGATGACGCCTTTGATCATGCCAGCTAGGAGAAAGGTGGCGATGATCAGTAAAGAAAGGGCCAACCCGAGGTTTTGATAGAACGCGGCGAGTGTATTCATGGGGCTATCCTGAGCCTGGATTGGCCCCGTGAAAATCTGCCATATACTGAGGCAGCCTCTTGCTGAGCAACAGGCTGAACAGTTTGTTGATCATTCCCACGCTCTGCGTGGGAATGCAGCCCGTGACGCTCCGCGTCACATGCCGAAGCGGACGCGGAGCGTCCATTGAGGCATTCCCACGCAGAGCGTGGGAACGATCTTGGGACAAAACATGCACTTCGACCTGACCGACCTGCGCCTCTACCTGAACATTCTCGACAGCGGCAACATCACCGCCGGTGCCGCGCGCAGCCATCTGTCCCTGGCAGCGGCGAGCGCGAGAGTCCGCGCCATGGAGGCTTCGTTCGGCATCGAATTTCTGGAGCGCGGGCGTCGCGGTGTCACGCCCACTGCGGCCGGCAAAGCCTTGGCAAAACACGCCCGATCCCTGCTGCAACAAGCCGACCGTATGCAACAGGACCTGGCCGAATACGCAAAAGGCGTCAAAGGTCAGGTGCGCCTGCTATGCAACACCACGGCGATCACCGAGTACCTGCCGGAGTTGCTCGCCGACTTTCTGCACGAGCATCCGAATCTCGACATCGACCTTCAGGAATTACCCAGCGCACGCATCACCCACGCGCTTCGCCAAGGTGCGGCAGACCTGGGCATCGTGTCCGACGCCGTAGACACCGATGACCTGCAGACCCGCGCCTTTCGCGACGATCCGCTGGTATTGATCCTGCCCCGCGACCACCCGCTGGCCGACACCGAATGCTTAAGTTTCAGCGACACCTTGCACCACGATTATGTCGGTCTGAACGCCAACAGCGCCCTGGCCGTGTACCTCGAAGAACAGGCGCTGCACATCGGTTCACGCCTGAAAATCCGCATCCGCGCTGACGGTTTTGATGGTGTCATGCGCATGGTCGCCCGGGGCGCGGGGCTGGCAATCGTGCCGCTCGCGGCCGTCGAGCGCTGGTCCGGCGAACAACCTTTCCAGAGCATCGCGCTGCAAGAAACCTGGGCTCAACGCAAACTCCTGATTTGTGCCCGGGAATTTGCCACGCTGCCCGGTTATGCCAGAGCGCTGCTGCATGCCTTGACTCTCCCCTGAGGGGCAGACTTTACCCTTGAGGTTTCATCTTCAAGGACAGCGACGATGGGTAAACGCATTCTGGTGATTCTCGGTCACCCTTCCAGCAACAGCTTCTGCGCTGCACTGGCCGAGCGCTATGCACAGTCGGCGTTGCGCGCCGGGCATGAAGTCCGCCAGTTGTTTCTCGGCAGGATGGACTTTGATCCGGTGCTGCGTGAAGGCTATCAACAGGTTCAACCACTGGAAGCAGATTTGCGCCAGGCGCAGGCCGACATCCTGTGGGCGGAGCATCTGACGCTGGTCTATCCGATCTGGTGGGGCGGGATTCCGGCCTTGCTCAAGGGCTTTTTTGATCGAGTGTTCCTGCCCGGTTTCGCCTTCAAGTACCGGGAAGGCAAAGCCTTTCCCGACAAATTATTGCAGGGTCGTAGCGCGCATTTATTGTTAACCATGGACACGCCCCCCTGGTATTACCGCTGGGTGTATCGCATGCCCGGGCTGCATCAGGTCCGCAGCACCACCCTCGCCTTCTGCGGTATCGAACCCAAGCGCACACTCACGTTCGGCCCGATTCTCGGCGCCAGCGCTGACCAGCGTGAAGCCTGGTTGCTGCAAGCCCAGACTATCGCCAGCCGCTGAGTCTGCCGATAATGCGCCGGGCTGTACCACGGTAAAAAAGGATTTTTCATGTACATCGGCCAAGCCGCGCAACGCTCCGGCACCACGATCAAGAGCATCCGCCATTACGAGTCAATCGGCTTGCTGCCTGCGGCCCAGCGCTTGGGAAAATACCGCGTCTATGACCAGCAAAGTGTCGACCTGCTGATGTTCATCAAGTGCGCTCAGCAACTGGGTTTCAGGCTCAAGGAGTTGCAGGCGATCTTCACCGGCCACCAGGGTCAGGCGATGCCGTGGGAACTGGCGCGTCAGTCCATCGATGCCAAGAAGCGCGAAATCAGTGAGCGAATGACAGCGCTGTCGCGCCAGCACGCACAATTGATCGAGTTCGAAGCCAGCCTCCAACAGTCCAGGGTGGATTGCCCTTTGGAAAGTCTTTGAGGTGCTGCGCGTTTCTGGACACTTCGATGTCGAGTTCAGACAACTGACCGGTGCACAGGCGCTATAGGGTGCGACTTCAGTTCTTGAGCCCACTGCCCGGAGTCATCATGACCGCACCGATTACCGTCCTTCGCGATACTCATCCACTGCCGGTGCTGGACGCCTGCAAATGGGAAAAACTCGAAGGTGACCCGCACACCGTCAACCTCAACGCCTACACCAGCGAAGACGGCAGCAAGATCATGGGCACCTGGATCTGCACGCCAGGCAAGTGGTATGTCGAATACGTGAAGTGGGAATACTGCGATTTCCGCGAGGGCTACTGCATCATCACTCCGGAAGGAAAGGAGCCGATTCATCTGCGCGCCGGGGATATTTTCGTCATTGAGCCGGGGATGAAAGGCACGTGGGAAGTGGTTGAAACCGTGCGCAAGTATTTCGTTTTTGCCTGATGCAAAAAAACCGGGGGATCACCCGACGTGATCTCCCGGTCAATGAGGGCATGCTGTACCTGTTACAAAATTATTGCGGTTTGCGATAGCTATTGATGATCGCCGAGAAGTCCTTGCCACCTTCCCCACGCTGGCTCATCGCCTGATACAACTGCTGGGCCACCGCGCCGAGCACCACCGGTTGATGCGCTTGACGGGCAGCTTCCGTGGCCAGCCCCAAATCCTTGAGCATCAGTTCGGCACCGAAGCCGCCGGTATACCCGCGCGAGGCCGGCGCCGTTTCGACGATGCCCGGCCATGGGTTGTACATTTCCGAACTCCAGCAACGCCCGGTGGAACTGTTGATGATCCCGGCCAGCACGGTCGTGTCGATCCCCAAGGCATCACCCAGCGCCATGGCTTCGCTGACGCCAACCATGGAAATCGCCAGCAGCAGGTTGTTGCAGATCTTGGCGATTTGCCCGGTGCCGACTTCGCCGCAATGGACGATGTTGCGGCCCATCTGCGCCAGTACCGGTTGCAGGGTGGCGAACAGTTCCGGGGTGGCGCCGACCATGAAGGTCAGCGTCCCGGCTGCGGCACCGCCGGTGCCGCCGGAAACCGGCGCATCGGCCATGGCCACGCCCTGTTTGGCAGCAGCGGCGGCCACATCGCGTGCGGTCTGTGGATCAATGGTGCTGCAATCCACGGCCGGTACACCTTGGCCGATACCGGCGAGAACGCCGTCCTCACCCAGCCACACACTGCGCACATGCACAGCAGCCGGGAGCATGGTGATCACCAGTTCCGCGCCTTGCGCCGCTTCACGGGCCGAAGCGCTGATGCTGCCGCCCAGTTGCTCAAGCTCCGCCAGCACGGTTTTGTTCAGGTCGACCAGACGCAGAGCATGGCCGGCCTTGATCAGGTTGCGCGCCATCGGCGCGCCCATGTTGCCGAGACCGATAAAAGCGATTTTCATGTCCGGCTCCTTAACGCAAGTTGATGGTGGTGTTCACACCGTCGTTGACGCTGTCGTCATCGAACCAGCGACTGGTGACGGTCTTGGTCTGCGTGTAGAACTGCACCACTTGCTTGCCATACGGGCCGAGGTCGCCGAGCTTGGAGCCGCGCGAACCGGTGAAGCTGAAGAATGGGACCGGCACCGGAATCGGGATGTTGATGCCGACCTGGCCGACGTCGATTTCGTTCTGGAATTTACGCGCCGCTGCACCGCTTTGGGTGAACAGGCCCGTGCCGTTGCCGAACGGGTTGGCGTTGACCAGCGCAATGGCCTCGTCGAGCGTATTCACTTCCAGCACCACCAGCACCGGGCCAAAGATTTCCTGGGTGTAGATCTGCATGTCGGTGGTCACGCCGGAGAACAAGGTCGGGCCGACAAAGTTGCCCTTCTCGTAACCTGGAACCGTGATCTCACGACCGTCCAGTTCCAGTTTGGCGCCTTCCTTGATGCCGCTTTCGATCAGATCAAGAATTCGCTGTTTGGCTTTTTTCGAGATCACCGGGCCAACGTCAGTGCCCGGCTCGCTGCCGGCATTGACTGTCAGTTTCTGCGCCAGCGCTTTCAGGTCCGGCAACCATTGTTTGGCCGCGCCCACCAATACCACTACGGAGGTAGCCATGCAGCGTTGACCCGCCGCACCAAAACCAGCGCCGACCAGAGCGTTCAGCGCTTGCTCGCGATTGGCATCCGGCAGCACCACGGCGTGGTTCTTCGCACCCATCATCGATTGCACGCGCTTGCCGTGCTTGCCGGCCAGGTCGTAGACGTGAGTACCGACGGCGGTCGAACCGACGAAGGAAACCGCCTTGATGTCTTTGTGGGTGCAGAGCGCGTCGACCACATCCTTGCCGCCATGCACGACGTTAAGGACGCCAGCCGGAACGCCGGCCTCGATAGCCAGCTCCACCAGGAGCATGGTCGACATCGGGTCCTGTTCGGACGGCTTGAGCACGAAGGTGTTGCCGCAGGCGATGGCCATCGGGAACATCCACAACGGAATCATCGCCGGGAAGTTGAACGGGGTGATGCCGGCGCACACGCCGATTGGCTGACGCAGGGTGTAGGTGTCGACACCGCCGGCCACGTTCTCGGCAAATTCACCCATTTGCAGGCTGCCGATGGAGCACGCATGCTCGACCACTTCCAGGCCACGGAAAATATCGCCTTCAGCGTCGGCGATGGTTTTGCCTTGCTCTGCGCTCAGGACCACGGCGATGCGTTTGGAGTGTTCACGAATCAGCGCCTGGAGCTTGAGCATGATGCGCATCCGCGCGCCGATCGGCGTCAGCTTCCAGGTCTGGAAGGCACGATGGGCAGCGCTGATGGCGGCGTCGACTTCTTCGGTGGTGGCAAACGGCACTTTGGCCAGCACTTGCTGGGTCGCCGGGTTGATGATGTCGTGCCACTCGGTGGTTTTGGATTCGACCCACTGGCCGTCGATCAACAGCTTTACCGTTTGGACAGTGGTTTGGTCAGGCGTGAGCGATGCGTTCATGTGGGTCTCCGGATGCTTGTTTTTATCTTGGGAGCCAAGGCGAAAAAGTCGCCTTGTGATGAGGCGTGTGCCGCGAATTGGTTGTGGAGCTGTTTTTGGAGTATAGATGTGCAAACTTCTAATAAGAACGCACATAAAAGCCGGTCCATCATGCAAAAAAACATCACGTCTTTAGGCTCACTGAACTGGGATGACCTCAAGTTTTTCCTCGAAGTCGCCCGCACCCGCAAGGCCAGCACCGCGGCCAAGCGCCTGGCGGTGGACTACACCACTGTGTCGCGACGCATCAGTTCGCTGGAAGCGGCATTGGGGACTTTGTTGTTCGAGAAATCCCGGACCAGCGGTTTTGTCCTGACTGCTGAAGGTCAACGACTGCTGGGTTACGCCGAGTCCATTGAAAGCACATTGCACATGGCTTGCGAGCAGGTTTCAGGGTCTGGAGTGGCGTTGTCCGGTCACGTGCGCATGGGTTGCACCGAGGGCTTCGGCAGCTTTTTCATCACGCCGCAACTGAGTCATTTCATCGACGCCTACCCGGCCATCTCCGTGGACATCTTGCCGCTGCCGCACTTCATCAGCTTGTCCAAGCGCGAAGCCGACATCGTCATCGCCCTGGAGCGTCCGGAACACGGGCCGTATGTCTGCTGCAAACTCTGTGACTACCGATTGCAGCTGTACGCGACCCAGGACTATCTGGACAAAAACCCACCGATCCGCCGCCCGGCAGACTTGGGCAAGCATTCATTCATCAGTTATGTCGACGATCTGGCGTTCAGCTCAGAGCTGTTGTACCTGGCGAACGTGCTGCCCGGCGCCAGCGCCAATTTGCGCAGCACCAGCGTGATCGCGCAATTCGTGGCGGCGCAGCAAGGGCGGTCGCTGGCAATTCTGCCGTGCTTCCTGGCGGCCCAGGACCCACGGCTGCTGCCGGTGTTGCCACAAGAGATCAACATCACCCGACAGTTTTGGATGTACTGCCGGGAGGACCTGAGGAAGCTCAAGCGGATTACCCTGCTGTGGGATTACATCCGCTCGGTCACTGAACAGAATCAGGGCCTGTTGATGGGTGAAACGCGCGAGATGTTGTTCGCCGACTAGTCGGCGCTCAATCAAAGGCTCGGCGCAATCCCCTCCTCCAGCTCCAGCATCAACCCGCTCAAGCGCTTGACCTTGCGCCGCACGGCCTCTTCGAAGACACCGGCGCGCGGCTCGATCAAGGTGAACCAGTGCTTGGCCCGGGTGATCCCGGTGTAGATCAGTTCCTTGGTGAGCACAGGGTTCAGGGCATCCGGCAGAATCAGCGCCGTATGGGCGAATTCCGAGCCTTGGGATTTGTGGACGGTCATGGCGTAGACGGTTTCGACATCGTTGAGCCGGCTCGGCAGAACAAAACGTACGCCGCCCTGGCCGTCATTTCTCGGAAACGCCACACGCAACACCTGCTTGCCTGCTTCGGGTCCCTCACGCTCCGGCAGTTTGAGGGCGATGCCGATGTCACCGTTCATCAATCCCAGGCCATAGTCGTTACGGGTCATCAACACAGGGCGCCCTTCGTACCACTGCTGATCGCTGTCGATCAGTCGGGCTTTAAGCAATGCGGCGGTCACACGCTGATTCAACCCTTCCACGCCCCACGGCCCTTTACGGACGGCGCACAGCAACTGGAAAGCGTCGAAGGCTTGCAACACGTCTCGCGCCCATTCGGTCCAGCGTGGATCGTCGAGTGAACTGTCGAGCGGCGGCCGTTGACTGCGTAAAAGACTCAAATAGTGGCGATAGCCTTGCGGTCCTTCGCCATGGCCTTCGAGCAACAAGCGCTCCAGCGCCCGGTCTTGCTCACCCTTGAGCGGCAGGGAAAACACGTCGTCGTGGCTTCGAGCTGCCAGCAGTTTGCGCGCTTGTTCGGGTTGTTGCTGATTGACCCAGCGCGCCAGTTGACCAATGCCGCTGCCCTCGCCGAACCGGCGCGAATGACGCAGCATCACCACTTGCTGGGCCAATGGATGAGTGCCCTGGGTGTCGGCCTGCAATCCACTGGCTTCCAGGCTTTCACCACTGACCGCTTCCAGCCACTGGCGAGTCTGCGGGCTGTACCAGCCTGCCTCGGCATCCCGGCACAGGTCCCCCAGCACAGCGCCGGCCTCCACCGATGCCAGCTGATCCTTGTCCCCCAACAACACCAACCGCGCGTGGGCCGGCATCGCATCGAGCAGGTTGGCCATCATTTCCAGGTCGATCATCGACGCTTCGTCCACTACCAGCACATCCAGCGGCAAGCGATTACCGGCGTGATGGCGAAAGTGACGGGTGCCGGGACGACTGCCGAGCAAACGGTGCACGGTGGTGACGTCGGACGGGATCTGGCCGCGAACCGATTCGGCGACTGTCAGGGTCTGGACCTGTTGGCTGATCGACTCCGTGAGGCGGGCCGCGGCTTTGCCGGTGGGTGCGGCAAGCCGGATGCGCAGCGGTTTGCCGGCTTCCACGGCTGGCGCCTGAAGCAATGCCAGCAAGCGCACGACGGTGGTGGTCTTGCCGGTTCCCGGGCCGCCGGTCACGATGCTGAACGCACTGCGGGTCGCCAAGGCACAGGCGAGTTTTTGCCAGTCGATCACTTCACCGGTTTTGGCGGAGCCGAACAAACCAGTCAGGCGTTGGGGTAAATCATCCGGTGTCGGTTCGTGTTCAGCCAAGCGCAGGCGCAGGGCATCGTCGATGCGTCTTTCGTAAGCCCAATAGCGGCGCAGGTATAGGCGCTTGCCGGATAAAACCAAGGGCCGCGATTGCGCAGATTCACGACCGTCTGCGGCCAGGGCCACCAGATTACTGGAGGCCAGAACCTTGCACCAATGGGCACCGTCCAGCGCTTCCAGCAATTGCGACGGCAATACCATCGCGCCACTGTGCAGATCACCTTCAGGGGGTAGCGACAGGGCGAAATCCGGTTCTTTCAGCGTCTCGAACAAGTCCAGGCACACATGACCGTGGCCCAGTTGATGACTGGTCAGCGCCGCGGCAAGCAGCACCAACGGATCATCGTCGGGAGCGAGTTCGTGGAGGAAGGCGACGAAGGCCTTGTCCAGCGCTCGCAACCAGCCCCTTTCAACCCAGCGCGTCAGTAACAGCAGCAGGTCATCGGCACGACTCAACGGCGCCAGATCCGCCAGGCTTTCGGCCGCCAAGGGTGTGGGCAGCAAATCGGCGAAGGTGCGACTCATAGCAGTACTCCCTGTTCCCACGCGGGTTCGGCCTTGGGTTCTGGCTTGCCCTGGAACATTAGGTCCAGTCGCTCGATCAGCTCTTTGGGTGGACGGGTGAAATACACGCCTTGGGTGGCAGCACGGGTACCGCGCAAGAACAGGTAGACCGCGCCGCCGACGTGCCGGTCGTAATCGTAGTCGGCAAGCCGCGCCTTGAGCTGTCGATGCAAGGCCAACAGGTACAGCACGTATTGCAGGTCATAGCGGTTATCGAGAATCGACTGTTCCATGGCCTGCTGGGTGTAGGCCGCGTCATCTGCACCCAGCCAGTTGGATTTGTAGTCGGCGACGTAATAGCGGCCCTCGTGCTCGAAGGTGAGGTCGATAAAGCCCTTGAACATGCCGTTGAGCAAGACCGGTTCGGCAGCCACTCGGGCAACGCCTTTGTGGGTATGTTGGCGCACCAGTTCATCCAGTTTCAACACGTCGACTTTATGGCTGGCGAACCAGAACTCCATCTCGACACGGTACTGAGTCAGTTGCTCGAAAATCACCGGGGCCTGCCCACCGCCGATGTGCAGTGGGGACTTGAGCAAATGTTGCAGCCAATCGCTCAGCGTGGTGATCCAGCCTTCCCAGCCACGGCGGTTGCAGCGACGGGCAATCGCGTCTTCGACCGCTTGTGGATTGGCGGTAAAACCTTCGTCGCCGGCCCATTCCAGCAAACCATGAAGAAAGGTGCCGGGGTTGGGGCCTCGAGGGAATCGATGGATATCACCGCCACCGGCCATCACGTCTCGTGGAGCGTGCGGATCGAGGCGCTCGTCGTCGAAGAGCTTTTGCGCTTGCGGACTCTCAGGGGCTTCGTCACTGCCCACGCTCAAACGGTCGCCAATGCGCAAGGCGCTGTACGAGGCGATCCACCAGTTTTCACTGGCCTTGCGTTTGGGGACGCGCAGCGCGAGCAAAGTCGCCTGATTTTGCGGCGGCTGGTAATGCTCGACGGTGGCTTGCGGCATTTCAGCGTAAGTCAGCGCCGGGCAGTCCTGCTGCAAGTCTTCCAGCCAGCGTTTCAAGCCTGCCGACTCGGCCAATGGCAAACCACCCCCCAACAGGTAACCCAACGCCGACAGGTGCAGCACCGAACTGTTGTTATTGCCGCGTTTGAGATCCGTCACGCCGAGCCAGCACGCATGTTGCGCGCGAGTCAGGGCGACATACAGCAAGCGCAGATCTTCGGCCAGACGTTCATCGTCGGCCAGGGCAATCAACTCGGCAGTCGGCTTCAGGGTCACCTGAGCCTTGCCGTTTTCGTTGTGGTAATGCAGCGGTAAACGAGTGCCATCCACCGGTTTCGCCGAACAGATGAAGGGCAGAAACACCAAGGGATATTCAAGGCCCTTGGACTTGTGAATGGTCACGACCTTGACCAGTTGTTCGTCACTTTCCAGGCGCAGGATCTGCTCTTCACCGGCCTGGCCGGACAACGCCAGATGCTCGGACAAATGACGAATCAGCGCTTGCTCGCCGTCAAGCTCGGCCGCAGCCTGCTGCAGCAATTCAGACAGGTGCAGCAGGTTGGTCAGTACTCGCTCCCCATCGCTGCGCACGATCAATGCCTGCGGGAGCTGGAAGTCATGCAGCAACCGTCGCAGCATCGGCAGCACACCTTGCTTGCGCCAGAGCTCGCGATAGCCACGGAATTGCATGACCCGTGCTTCCCAGGCCAGCTCGTCCTGATTCAAACGTTCCAGTTCAGCCAGCGACAGATTCAACGTGATGCAGGCCAACGCGGCTCGCAGTGGCCGCTCGACATCGGGCTCGGCACAGGCCTTGAGCCAGGTCAGCACATCGTGAGCTTCTTGTGCGGCGAACACCGAGTCCTTGTCCGACAGATAAACGCTACGCACACCTCGGGCCGAGAGCTCGCCGCGCACCGCTTGAGCTTCTTTGCCATCGCGTACAAGGATCGCGATATCCGCCGGGAGCAGGCCCCGCAAGTCCTTGCCAGCCTCGACGAAACCCGCCTGCCCTTGTTGTCCACCGTTGAGCAATGCGGTGATTTCACTGGCGCAGGCAGCAGCCAATTGTTGCCGGTACACCGCGCCGGACAGTGGTTGTTCTGCGGACAAATGCCAGATACTCAGGGACGGCACCACTTGCCCCTCTACGTGCAGAACCTCTTTGCGCCCCTGGGACTCGACAGGCAAAAACGGTACGGGGTTGTCGCCATTCTTTTCCCGAAACAGAAACGCGCCGCGCCCCAACTCACGAGACTCGGCGCGTTCGAAAACATGATTAACCGCACTGACCATGCCGTGGCTGGAGCGGAAGTTTGTGCCCAGCGTATGCAGTCGACCGGTGGTGGCTTGACGGGCGCGCAGGTAGGTGTAAATGTCGGCGCCACGGAACGCATAGATCGCCTGCTTCGGATCACCGATAAGGAACAGGCCGCACTCGGGATTGTTATCTTCGATGCGATAGATGCTTTCGAAGATCCGGTATTGCACCGGGTCGGTGTCCTGGAATTCGTCGATCAACGCTACCGGGAACTGCTCCCGAATCAAGGTGGCCAGGCGCTCGCCTCCCTCGGATTGCAAAGCAGCATCCAGGCGCAGCAGCATGTCATCGAAACCCATCTCCGCGCGGCGGCGCTTTTCTTCCTCGAACCGTGTTCCAACCCAGTGTGCGGCATGTTGCAGAACGGCAGCATCGGGGGTCGGCAGTCCGTCGAGGCTGGCCTTGAGTCCGGGCATCGCGTCCAATCCTGGATGACGGGGCGCTTCGCCCTTCCAGGCTTCGGCCATGCCATCTGGCGTCAGACGAGTGAAACCGGTGCCGATGTCCAGTTGCTCAAGCGCTTCATCTTCGGCCCAGGCTTTGATTTTTTCGAACCAGGGTTCGAAGTAGCGCGCCTGCATTTTTCGACCGTCGACACTCTTGCTCGCAACGCCTTGATGACAGATGACCAGCAGCTCGTGCGCCCATTGGCGCCAAGGCATTTTGAGTTCGAGCAACGCACTTCGTCGCTCCTGCAAACATTCGTCGATCAGCTCGGCAGGCTCTTTTCCTTCAACACTGTCACGCTCGCTGGCGAACAAACCGCGCACGCGCGGCAGCAACGCCGCCGGACCACCCCAATTGTTGCGCACCCAGTTCAGCGCATCGCCTTGCATCGGGTAGCAGAACAGTCGCCAGTAATCGCGCAGGACTTCGCCCAGCAAATCGCTGTGATCGGTTTCCAGGGTTTGGGTAAACAAGCTACCGCTGTCGAACGCATGTTCGCGCAACATGCGCTGACACCAACTGTGGATAGTCGAGACAGCCGCCTCATCCATCCATTGCGCGGCGATGTCCAGACGGTTTGCGCAGCCCGACCACTGTTCGGGGGGGTACTGATCACGCAGTTCGGCAATGAGGCCATCCGGCGCTGTAGTCTCATCACGAAAAAAACGCGCTGCCTCGGCCAAGCGCGTGCGGATACGTTCACGCAACTCTTTGGTGGCGGCATCGGTGAAGGTCACAACGAGGATTTGCGGCGGCAACAGCTCACGCCCGTAACCACTCGCGTCACTGCCGTGACCCAGGACAAGACGCAGATAAAGCGCGGAAATGGTGAAGGTCTTGCCGGTCCCGGCGCTGGCTTCGATCAGTTGACTGCCGCGCAGTGGGAAGGCCAGCGCCAGAGGAGTTTTTGTTGTCATGAACGAGCCTCCTCGCTGGTCAGTGAGCGCCAAGGGGCTTCAAGCATCGGTTTGTACAAGGCGTTGCACCAGTCGGGGAACGTTTCGTCGGCGAGCAGTGCGTCGTAGTCAGCAAACTGCCGGGTGAGTGCAGGGCTTTCGCGGCGTTCTCCGTCAGAGGTCAGGCCATCGCCTTCATAGGCTTTGCGGGCAGCGGCTTCGGCTTTCAGCGGATCAGTCTGGCCAAGCCAGGCAAAGGCTGTTTTTACTGCAATCGGTAATGGTTGACGCATGCCCGCCTGCCAGGCTTCCAGGAGATGCCCTAGAATTTTGAGTGCAGCGCCCTTTTCCAGCGGTTCCAGTAACAGGCTATCGTCGCTGGCCACTAGCGCGGTGGTCGTCGGTATGCCGCTGGCGCTGGCAACCAGATGATTGACCCAAGGCCGCGTCAAACGGTGCCATTTTCGGGTTTTGACTGAGCCAATGCTGTTGGGGATGGTCGTGACCGACAGCAAACCACCGTCTGCACGCTGGTGCAGGCCACTGAGCCAACCTTCCAGACGCAGTCCTTCCAACTCAAGATTCACTGGCAGAGCACTGGTAAGCGGTGTTGGCCATAACGCCAGGAGCTGTTGATAGCGCTGCAGCAGATCCGGCAGCGGCTCGATCAACTCACGCTGAAGGCATTCGCCAAATCCAGCCATGGGCAGCAGCCCACTGTTTTGCAGGCGTTTGGCCTGGTCTTCAAGTGCCTGATCGGCGTGATCAATTCGCCCCAGAGCGGCCGCAAGCAGGCTGTCGCTGAGGGTGTAACGTTCCAGCGCATCGAGGACAAACGGTTCTTCATCGGCCAAGGGCACTTCAGCCGCTTCGAAAAACACTTTCAGCCGCTGACTGAAAAAATGTCGCACGGGATTGCGCACAAAATCCTGCAATTGACCGAGGCTCAGCGGCTCCTCCTGTACGTAAGCTTCAAGCACTTCGCCGTCAGCCACCTGAACAGTGACGTGATGCAGTACTTGCCACTCATTGGCGTAGCTGAACAGCGCGTCACCTTCATGAAAGTAGCGAGCACTGAAAGGCTGCAATGGGTGTTCCTGAGTCATGGCCTTCAACAGGTCCTTACCTTCATCGCGCAGCCGCCAGCCGCTGGCAAGATGGTCACGCAACTGGCCAATCAGCACAGAGGCAGGGCGTTCGCTGTTATCCCGAATGCTTCGGCCAACCCAGCTGACGTAGAGCTGATCACGTGCCGACAGCAGCGCTTCCAATAGAAGATAACGGTCATCTTCGCGGCGAGACCGATCACCGGGACGGTAGTCACTGCCCATGAGATCGAAATCCAGCGGCGGTTGCGCACGAGGATAGTCCCCGTCGTTCATGCCAAGCAGACAAACCCGTTTGAACGGGATCGCCCGCATGGGCATCAAGGTGCAGAAGTTAACTGCACCAGCCAGAAAACGCTGGGACAGGCGGCCCTGATCCAGTCCGGCCAGCCAGGCTTCTCGGACGACGGTTAACGGCAAATCGTCGTGCAATCCTACGGACTCGCAGGTGTCGAGCCAGGTTTCGCGCAACTCTTCGAGCTGGGCCAGCAAGTAGTCGTCGTGCTCGTTGCTGGCCTGGAAGAACAACTGCACCAGCGCTTGCAACCGCACGCCCCACTGCTTGGGCGGTGCAGGTTGAGTCAGTTCCTGGTGGGCAATCTCCAACGCATCCAGCAGGGCCACCAAAGGTCCGATAAGTGCGGCATCCAGACCGCCAATTTCGTCGTAAGGCTCGATGCCTTCGCACGCATTCGCGCTGCCCACGGCATAACCCAGCAGCATCCGGCGCAAACCGAATCGCCAACTGTTTTGCTCCAGCGCTTCAGGCAATCCCAGACCCGCACGCTGCTCGGCATTCATTCCCCAGCGGATGCCCGCACCTTCGATCCAGCGGTGCAGCGTTGGCAGGTCACGCTCCTCAACGCCAAAACGGGCGCGTAATGCAGGGACGTCCAGCAAGTCGAGAATCTCGCTGACGGGGAAACGGCTATCGGGGAGTTTAAGTAGGTGTTCGACTGCAATCAGCAGAGGATCGCGACCGCGTTGGCCTTGATCCGCTAGCGTGAACGGAATGAAACGAGGGTCCTGACGATCAAGTTGACCGAATACGGCGCGAATATGCGGTGCGTAGCTGTCGATGTCCGGGACCATCACGATGATATCGCGAGGCCTCAGGTCCGGATCCGCGCTAAAGCGTGCGAGTAACTGATCATGGAGGATCTCTACTTCACGCTGGGCACTGTGGGCGATGTGAAAACGGATCGACTCGTCCTGCTCCAGATCGACGGCTGGCCAGCATTCTCGCGTTTCGCTCAATGGACGTAATTCGAGAATGTCGTCCTGCAGTTGATTGAGCATGTTCTTTGGCTGATTGTCGCTGAACAGGTCGATTCGTCCGTCACGAAATGCAGAGCTATAGCTGTTGGGATCGTCATAGCTGTCGAGAAGGTTGATGTAGTCCCGTCCCTGTTTACCCCAGGCAGCCAGTAGCGGGTGAGCATGCTGGTGGAGCGTTTGTGGGTCGAGTACAACGGGCATTCCGCTCTTGCGAGCCTGGCGCTTGTATTGATGCCGTAGAAGGTCTTTATCGGCGACGATGTCCGCCCAATGGTAACGACATGGATTATGTACACACAGCAGAACCTGGCTGAAACGGGCCAGTCCGGCGAGCGCTTCGAGTGCTTGAGCGGGGAGAGAAGAAATCCCGAAAACGATCACCCGGGAAGGTAATCCGCTGGGGGCAACGTCGAGGCTGTTGATGCGCTCGATAAACCGCTGATGCACACCAGCACGGCTTTGCGCCATGCCTTCTTCACCCACATCCAGCAACAGCGCTCGCCATAATTCCGCTTGCCAGCAGTTGGCCGGGGCCAATGGCTTGGCTTCGCCTCTGCCATTGCGTAATTGGTGGCGGCCCTCTGCCCAGTCTTCGAGCCAGTCGGCTCGGTAGACCTGGTATTGGTCGAACAGGTCGGCCAGTCGCTCAGCCAACTGGTAGCGCTTACGCAAATCAGTGTCATGGGTGAGGAAGCGCTGTAACGGCTCGAAGTGCGGCTGGTTGATCAATTGCGGAAGGAGGCGCATCAGACGCCAAGTCAGTGGAGCTTTATCGAGCAACGATTTGACCGGGATTTCATCCCGCCCAAGGACCATGCGATAGAGCTGCCACATGAAGCTACCGGGTAACTGCACGTCGATGGCTGCTGCAATACCGCAGCCGCCCATGTCACCCTCTTCCGGATCTTCGGCCAGTGCCAACTTAAGCCACTGCGCGATGCCATTGCTCTGCACCAGGGCGATTTCATTTTCCAGGGGAGCCAGCGGATATCGCCGCATTACGCTGATCACCAGGCTGCGCAGTTCATTCAGACTGTTGCTTTGGACCACCATAAAAGCAGCGTTGAGAGACGTGGCGTCCGGCATAAAGGCTTCCTTGGGAAAATACAAACGCTAGGGCCGAACCTTAGCATTGTCGGGAGACTGTGACAGCCGGGAGCTGTCCGGTAATGCTGTACGAACTTTCCTGCGGACAAAACAAAACCCCTACCTGCATACGCAGATAGGGGTTTCGGAATTTAATCTTGACGATGACCTACTCTCACATGGGGAAACCCCACACTACCATCGGCGATGCATCGTTTCACTGCTGAGTTCGGGATGGGATCAGGTGGTTCCAATGCTCTATGGTCGTCAAGAAATTCGGTAGCCAGGTCGTTTACCTTTCGGTTCACGCTCCAGCGAATGGGTATGTAATAGATTTGTGTGTTTCGTTTCGAATTTTCGAATGTGTATCGTCTTCACACACCGCAATCTGGTCTCTTTCGAGTTCACAGATTGCTTGGGTGTTATATGGTCAAGCCTCACGGGCAATTAGTATTGGTTAGCTCAACGCCTCACAGCGCTTACACACCCAACCTATCAACGTCGTAGTCTTCGACGGCCCTTCAGGGGACTCAAGGTCCCAGTGAGATCTCATCTTGAGGCTAGTTTCCCGCTTAGATGCTTTCAGCGGTTATCTATTCCGAACATAGCTACCCGGCAATGCCACTGGCGTGACAACCGGAACACCAGAGGTTCGTCCACTCCGGTCCTCTCGTACTAGGAGCAGCCCCTCTCAAATCTCAAACGTCCACGGCAGATAGGGACCGAACTGTCTCACGACGTTCTAAACCCAGCTCGCGTACCACTTTAAATGGCGAACAGCCATACCCTTGGGACCGGCTTCAGCCCCAGGATGTGATGAGCCGACATCGAGGTGCCAAACACCGCCGTCGATATGAACTCTTGGGCGGTATCAGCCTGTTATCCCCGGAGTACCTTTTATCCGTTGAGCGATGGCCCTTCCATACAGAACCACCGGATCACTAAGACCTACTTTCGTACCTGCTCGACGTGTCTGTCTCGCAGTCAAGCGCGCTTTTGCCTTTATACTCTACGACCGATTTCCGACCGGTCTGAGCGCACCTTCGTACTCCTCCGTTACTCTTTAGGAGGAGACCGCCCCAGTCAAACTACCCACCATACACTGTCCTCGATCCGGATAACGGACCTGAGTTAGAACCTCAAAGTTGCCAGGGTGGTATTTCAAGGTTGGCTCCACGCGAACTGGCGTCCACGCTTCAAAGCCTCCCACCTATCCTACACAAGCAAATTCAAAGTCCAGTGCAAAGCTATAGTAAAGGTTCACGGGGTCTTTCCGTCTAGCCGCGGATACACTGCATCTTCACAGCGATTTCAATTTCACTGAGTCTCGGGTGGAGACAGCGCCGCCATCGTTACGCCATTCGTGCAGGTCGGAACTTACCCGACAAGGAATTTCGCTACCTTAGGACCGTTATAGTTACGGCCGCCGTTTACCGGGGCTTCGATCAAGAGCTTCGCGTTAGCTAACCCCATCAATTAACCTTCCGGCACCGGGCAGGCGTCACACCCTATACGTCCACTTTCGTGTTTGCAGAGTGCTGTGTTTTTAATAAACAGTCGCAGCGGCCTGGTATCTTCGACCGGCATGGGCTTACGCAGTAAATGCTTCACCCTCACCGGCGCACCTTCTCCCGAAGTTACGGTGCCATTTTGCCTAGTTCCTTCACCCGAGTTCTCTCAAGCGCCTTGGTATTCTCTACCCAACCACCTGTGTCGGTTTGGGGTACGGTTCCTGGTTACCTGAAGCTTAGAAGCTTTTCTTGGAAGCATGGCATCAACCACTTCGTGTACTAAAAGTACACTCGTCATCAGCTCTCGGCCTTAGAATCCCGGATTTACCTAAGATTCCAGCCTACCACCTTAAACTTGGACAACCAACGCCAAGCTGGCCTAGCCTTCTCCGTCCCTCCATCGCAATAACCAGAAGTACAGGAATATTAACCTGTTTTCCATCGACTACGCTTTTCAGCCTCGCCTTAGGGACCGACTAACCCTGCGTCGATTAACGTTGCGCAGGAAACCTTGGTCTTTCGGCGTGGGTGTTTTTCACACCCATTGTCGTTACTCATGTCAGCATTCGCACTTCTGATACCTCCAGCAAGCTTCTCAACTCACCTTCACAGGCTTACAGAACGCTCCTCTACCGCATCACCTAAGTGATACCCGTAGCTTCGGTGTATGGTTTGAGCCCCGTTACATCTTCCGCGCAGGCCGACTCGACTAGTGAGCTATTACGCTTTCTTTAAAGGGTGGCTGCTTCTAAGCCAACCTCCTAGCTGTCTAAGCCTTCCCACATCGTTTCCCACTTAACCATAACTTTGGGACCTTAGCTGACGGTCTGGGTTGTTTCCCTTTTCACGACGGACGTTAGCACCCGCCGTGTGTCTCCCATGCTCGGCACTTGTAGGTATTCGGAGTTTGCATCGGTTTGGTAAGTCGGGATGACCCCCTAGCCGAAACAGTGCTCTACCCCCTACAGTGATACATGAGGCGCTACCTAAATAGCTTTCGAGGAGAACCAGCTATCTCCGAGCTTGATTAGCCTTTCACTCCGATCCACAGGTCATCCGCTAACTTTTCAACGGTAGTCGGTTCGGTCCTCCAGTTAGTGTTACCCAACCTTCAACCTGCCCATGGATAGATCGCCCGGTTTCGGGTCTATTCCCAGCGACTAGACGCCCTATTAAGACTCGCTTTCGCTACGCCTCCCCTATTCGGTTAAGCTCGCCACTGAAAATAAGTCGCTGACCCATTATACAAAAGGTACGCAGTCACCCAACAAAGTGGGCTCCCACTGCTTGTACGCATACGGTTTCAGGATCTATTTCACTCCCCTCTCCGGGGTTCTTTTCGCCTTTCCCTCACGGTACTAGTTCACTATCGGTCAGTCAGTAGTATTTAGCCTTGGAGGATGGTCCCCCCATATTCAGACAAAGTTTCTCGTGCTCCGTCCTACTCGATTTCATGACCAAGAGATTTTCGCGTACAGGGCTATCACCCACTATGGCCGCACTTTCCAGAGCGTTCCGCTAATCTCAAAGCCACTTAAGGGCTAGTCCCCGTTCGCTCGCCACTACTAAGGGAATCTCGGTTGATTTCTTTTCCTCAGGGTACTTAGATGTTTCAGTTCCCCTGGTTCGCCTCTTAAGCCTATGTATTCAGCTTAAGATAACCATCTTATGATGGCTGGGTTCCCCCATTCAGACATCTCCGGATCAAAGTCTGTTTGCCGACTCCCCGAAGCTTTTCGCAGGCTACCACGTCTTTCATCGCCTCTGACTGCCAAGGCATCCACCGTATGCGCTTCTTCACTTGACCATATAACCCCAAGCAATCTGGTTATACTGTGAAGACGACATTCGCCGAAAATTCGCAATTTAACTCACAAATTTTACCTTAGCCTGATCCGCTACCAGTGAAAGTAACGTCCAGTCTATCTTTCTATCACATACCCAAATTTTTAAAGAACGAACTAGTCAAAGACTAGAAATCAACATTCACCATCACCACGATGGAATGCTCATTTCTAAGCTTTATACAAACAGAAGCAGTAGTGGTGGAGCCAAACGGGATCGAACCGTTGACCTCCTGCGTGCAAGGCAGGCGCTCTCCCAGCTGAGCTATGGCCCCGTATTTCTACAGGCGTTTCCCACACAAAATTGGTGGGTCTGGGCAGATTCGAACTGCCGACCTCACCCTTATCAGGGGTGCGCTCTAACCAACTGAGCTACAGACCCAATTTCGAGCTACTAAGGCCGACCTCACCCTGCTCTTTACCACAAAGCATGGGGTGCGCTCTAACCAACTCAGCTACAAACCGATACAGGCTGCTTCTTTCGTCTTCTTCAATGAATCAAGCAATTCGTGTGGGAGCTTATGGAGCAGCTGATGTCGTCGATTAAGGAGGTGATCCAGCCGCAGGTTCCCCTACGGCTACCTTGTTACGACTTCACCCCAGTCATGAATCACACCGTGGTAACCGTCCTCCCGAAGGTTAGACTAGCTACTTCTGGTGCAACCCACTCCCATGGTGTGACGGGCGGTGTGTACAAGGCCCGGGAACGTATTCACCGCGACATTCTGATTCGCGATTACTAGCGATTCCGACTTCACGCAGTCGAGTTGCAGACTGCGATCCGGACTACGATCGGTTTTATGGGATTAGCTCCACCTCGCGGCTTGGCAACCCTCTGTACCGACCATTGTAGCACGTGTGTAGCCCAGGCCGTAAGGGCCATGATGACTTGACGTCATCCCCACCTTCCTCCGGTTTGTCACCGGCAGTCTCCTTAGAGTGCCCACCATCACGTGCTGGTAACTAAGGACAAGGGTTGCGCTCGTTACGGGACTTAACCCAACATCTCACGACACGAGCTGACGACAGCCATGCAGCACCTGTCTCAATGTTCCCGAAGGCACCAATCCATCTCTGGAAAGTTCATTGGATGTCAAGGCCTGGTAAGGTTCTTCGCGTTGCTTCGAATTAAACCACATGCTCCACCGCTTGTGCGGGCCCCCGTCAATTCATTTGAGTTTTAACCTTGCGGCCGTACTCCCCAGGCGGTCAACTTAATGCGTTAGCTGCGCCACTAAGAGCTCAAGGCTCCCAACGGCTAGTTGACATCGTTTACGGCGTGGACTACCAGGGTATCTAATCCTGTTTGCTCCCCACGCTTTCGCACCTCAGTGTCAGTATCAGTCCAGGTGGTCGCCTTCGCCACTGGTGTTCCTTCCTATATCTACGCATTTCACCGCTACACAGGAAATTCCACCACCCTCTACCATACTCTAGCTTGTCAGTTTTGAATGCAGTTCCCAGGTTGAGCCCGGGGATTTCACATCCAACTTAACAAACCACCTACGCGCGCTTTACGCCCAGTAATTCCGATTAACGCTTGCACCCTCTGTATTACCGCGGCTGCTGGCACAGAGTTAGCCGGTGCTTATTCTGTCGGTAACGTCAAGGCACCAACGTATTAGGTTAATGCCCTTCCTCCCAACTTAAAGTGCTTTACAATCCGAAGACCTTCTTCACACACGCGGCATGGCTGGATCAGGCTTTCGCCCATTGTCCAATATTCCCCACTGCTGCCTCCCGTAGGAGTCTGGACCGTGTCTCAGTTCCAGTGTGACTGATCATCCTCTCAGACCAGTTACGGATCGTCGCCTTGGTGAGCCATTACCTCACCAACTAGCTAATCCGACCTAGGCTCATCTGATAGCGCAAGGCCCGAAGGTCCCCTGCTTTCTCCCGTAGGACGTATGCGGTATTAGCGTCCGTTTCCGAGCGTTATCCCCCACTACCAGGCAGATTCCTAGGCATTACTCACCCGTCCGCCGCTCTCAAGAGAAGCAAGCTCCTCTCTACCGCTCGACTTGCATGTGTTAGGCCTGCCGCCAGCGTTCAATCTGAGCCATGATCAAACTCTTCAGTTCAAACATCTTTGGGTTTTTAAGAAACCCTAAACTTGGCTCAGCAATCGTTGGTTACATCTTTGATTTCTCGCGGAGCAACTTGTGATGCTGATAATCTTGTTGACTATCAGTCTGACTCCACAAGCACCCACACGAATTGCTTGATTCAGTTGTTAAAGAGCGGTTGGTTAAGATCTTTCGTCTCAACCGAGGCGCGCATTCTACAGCAGCCTCTGTTGCTGTCAAGCGGTTATTTTCAGAAGTTTTCAAAGTTTCCTTTGTAACTTCAACCACTTGCGCCTTCGATCTCTCGTCAGCGGGAGGCGAATTCTACAGCGTTACACGCTGCTGTCAACACCTCTTTTTCAACTCCTTTCGGGCTTCGATGACCTGAAGCCGCTTACTGCCGAAAACCGCGTAACTCTTTGTTTATCAAGGAGTTTTCCGTTTCGACTGCGCCGGAAGTGGGGCGAATTATAGACATCCAGAATCTGCCGTCAATCTTTAATGTCACAATTGTGTCATATAGATCAAAAAACCCCAGAAACACAAAGGCCGGCCCCAAGGGGCCGGCCTTCTTCCCTTCTTCTTACAAGCTAGGGAATGCGAATTGCGAAGCTTCATGGCTCGCACGTTGTGGCCAGCGCTGCGTGATGGCTTTGCGGCGGGTGTAGAAACGCACACCATCCGGGCCATACGCATGCAAGTCGCCGAACAGCGAACGCTTCCAGCCACCGAAGCTGTGATAAGCCACTGGGACCGGCAGCGGTACGTTAACGCCGACCATGCCCACTTCGATCTCATCGCAGAACAGCCGCGCCGCTTCACCGTCACGGGTGAAGATGCAGGTGCCGTTGCCATATTCGTGATCGTTGATCAGTTGCATGGCTTCTTCCAGGCTGTTCACCCGAACGACGCACAACACTGGCCCGAAGATTTCTTCTTTATAGATGCGCATCTCTGGCGTGACGTTATCGAACAGGCAGCCACCCAGGAAGAAACCTTCCTCATGACCGGCCACACTCAGACCACGACCATCGACCACCAGGGTCGCGCCGGAAGAAACACCGTCTTCTACATAACCGCTGACCTTGTCGCGCGCCTGACCGGTGACCAGCGGCCCCATGTCCAGACCACAGGTAGTACCCGCACCGATTTTCAGCGCCTTGATCTGCGGCACCAGTTTTTCCACCAGCGCATCCGCCACCTGGTCACCGACGCACACAGCCACCGAGATCGCCATGCAACGCTCGCCGCAAGAACCGTACGCCGCGCCCATCAGTGCGCTGACCGCATTATCCAGATCCGCATCCGGCATCAGCACCGCATGGTTCTTCGCGCCGCCCAGTGCCTGAACACGTTTGCCGCGCTTGGTGCCTTCGGCGTAGATGTATTCGGCAATCGGCGTCGAACCCACAAAACTCAGCGCTTTGACTTCCGGCGCTTCGATCAGCGCGTCAACCGCAGCCTTGTCACCGTGCACGACGTTCAGCACGCCTTTAGGCAGACCGGCTTCCAGCAACAGCTGAGCGATCAACAGCGTGGAACTTGGATCACGCTCGGAGGGCTTGAGGATAAAGCAGTTGCCGCAGACGATCGCCAGCGGATACATCCACAGCGGCACCATCGCCGGGAAGTTGAATGGAGTAATACCGGCCACCACGCCCAACGGCTGGAAGTCCGACCAGGCATCGATGTTCGGGCCGACGTTACGGCTGTATTCGCCCTTGAGGATTTCCGGCGCTGCGCAAGCAAACTCAACGTTCTCGATACCGCGCTTCAATTCACCCGCCGCATCTTCCAGGGTCTTGCCGTGCTCTTCGCTGATCAACTGAGCAATGCGTGCTTCATTCTGTTCCAGCAGTTGCTTGAAGCGGAACATCACTTGGGCACGCTTGGCCGCCGGCGTGTTGCGCCAGGCCGGGAATGCAGCCTTGGCCGAGTCGATGGCTTTCTGAATGGTTTCGCGGCTGGCCAATGGCAGCTTGTGGATCGCCTGGCCGGTGGACGGGTTGAACACGTCGGCCGTGCGACCGTCTTCGGTCACCAGTTCGCCATTGATCAAATGCGGGATAAGGCTCATGTAGCGCTCCTGAAAAGTTGTCCACAGGCGCCCGTTAAAGGGCGCCTCTATATAGAAGAGAAAATCAGTCGATCTTGTTCAGCACTTCGCCGACCGCGTCGAACAGACGATCAAGGTCTTGCGGCTTGCTGTTGAAGGTTGGGCCAAACTGCAGGGTGTCGCCGCCGAAGCGCACATAGAACCCGGCTTTCCACAACGCCATGCCCGCTTCGAATGGACGCACGATCGCGTCGCCATCACGTGGCGCGATCTGGATGGCACCGGCCAAACCATAGTTACGAATGTCGATGATGTTCTTCGAACCTTTCAGACCGTGCAGCGCATTTTCAAAATGCGGTGCCACTTCGGCCACGCTCTGCACCAGGTTTTCCTTTTGCAGCAAGTCGAGTGCTGCCAGGCCAGCGGCGCAAGCCACCGGGTGTGCGGAGTAGGTGTAGCCGTGGGGGAATTCCACTGCGTATTCAGGCGTCGCCTGGTTCATGAAGGTCTGGTAGATCTCGGAGCTGGCAATCACTGCGCCCATCGGGATCGCGCCGTTGGTGACTTGCTTGGCGATGCACATCAGGTCCGGGGTCACGCCGAAGCTGTCGGCACCGAACATCGAGCCGGTACGGCCGAAACCGGTGATCACTTCGTCGAACACCAGCAGGATATTGTGCTGATCGCAGATCTCGCGCAGACGCTTGAGGTAACCCTGTGGCGGAACCAGTACGCCAGCGGAACCGGCCAGCGGCTCAACGAATACGGCGGCGATGTTCGACGCATCGTGCAGTTCGATCAACTTCAGAAGCTCGTCAGCCAGGGCGATACCGCCCAGCTCCGGCATGCCACGGGAATAGGCATTGCTCGCCAAAAGTGTGTGCGGCAGGTGATCAACGTCCATCATCGCCTGACCGAACATTTTGCGGTTACCGTTCACACCGCCGAGGCTGGTACCGGCGATGTTCACACCGTGATAGCCACGAGCACGGCCGATCATTTTGGTCTTGGTCGCCTGGCCTTTCAGACGCCAGTAAGCACGCACCATTTTCACTGCGGTGTCAGCGCACTCTGAACCGGAGTCGGTGAAGAACACGTGATTCAGATTGCCCGGCGTCAGATCGGTGATTTTTTCAGCCAGTTGGAACGACAGCGGATGGCCGTACTGGAAACCTGGCGAGTAATCGAGCGTTCCCAGTTGCTTGGCAACCGCTTCCTGGATTTCCTTGCGAGTGTGCCCGGCGCCGCAGGTCCACAGACCGGACAGCGAGTCATAGACTTTACGGCCCTTGTCGTCGATCAGCCAGCTGCCTTCCGCCGCCACAATCAGACGCGGGTCGCGCTGGAAGTTACGGTTGGCGGTATAGGGCATCCAGTGAGCATCAAGCTTGAGCTGGCTGGCCAGGGACGACGGGGCGTTTTCAGGCAAGTTCATGGGCAAAACCTCGCAGGGCAATAAGCGGCGTAGAGATCAAAAGCGTTCTTGCAGCTAAATTGCCACGGGGATAAAGTCGGTGAAATCCAACTTTTCTAACGTTCAGTCAGGCTGTTACTAAACTATGAGCACGCGTCGTCCCGATCCACTGGCGCAAGTCAGCGACTTTGATATCCGCTTGCTGCGGATCTTTCGCAGCGTGGTCGAGTGCGGCGGCTTCTCTGCGGCGGAAAGTGTGCTGGGGATCGGGCGCTCGGCCATCAGCCAGCAAATGAGCGATCTGGAACAGCGCCTCGGCTTACGTTTGTGTCAACGCGGTCGAGCCGGGTTTTCCCTGACCGAAGAAGGTCGCGAGGTGTACCAATCGGCCTTGCAGCTATTAAGTGCGCTGGAAAGTTTTCGCACCGAAGTCAACGGCCTGCACCAACATTTGCGTGGCGAATTGACCATCGGCCTGACCGATAACCTGGTCACCCTTCCCCACATGCGTATCACCCACGCACTGGCACAACTGAAAGAGCGCGGCCCCGATGTACAGATTCAGATCCGCATGATCGCGCCCAATGAAGTGGAACAAGGCGTGCTCGATGGCCGCCTGCATGTCGGTGTTGTGCCCCAGGCCAGCGCGTTGTCGGGGCTGGAATATCAGCCGCTCTACAGTGAACGTTCACTGCTGTACTGCGCGGTTGGCCATCCGCTGTTTTACGTTGACGACAAACAACTCGACGACGAACGTCTCAACAGTCAGGACGCCATCGCGCCGACCTTCCGCTTGCCAGCAGATATCCAGGCCCATTACCAGGCACTCAACTGCACCGCCAGCGCGTCGGACCGTGAAGGCATGGCGTTCCTGATCCTCACTGGCCGTTACATCGGTTACCTGCCGGATCATTACGCCAGCCTCTGGGTGCAACAAGGTCGTCTGCGTGCGCTGAAACCGCAGGCACGTTTTTATGACCTGAGCCTTGCATCGGTCACGCGCAAGGGCCGTCGTCCGCATTTGGTACTGGAAAGCTTCCTGGAGAGCCTCGCCGCGACTCGCTGAATAAAAGAAGAAACACTGTAGGAGCCGAGCTTGCTCGCGATGGCCTCAGGTCTGTCAATATCAATGCTGGATGTTAAGCCGCTATCGCGAGCAAGCCCGGCTCCTACAAGTACATGAGCTTTTATCAGCCGGGACTTGTCTGAAGCCCATGGGTGCGCTATCAACGCATTGGTTGCACCCACCTATTTGTCTGGAAGTGCCTATGACCTTTGAAGTCCCAGCCCATGGCGGTAAACCTGCCAGCCGCATTCGTCAGAAGAACGAAGAGACCATCATCAAAGCCGCCGAAGACGAGTTCGCCCGTCACGGGTTCAAAGGCACCAGCATGAACACCATCGCCCAGAATGCAGGGTTGCCCAAGGCGAACCTGCATTACTACTTCACCAACAAACTCGGTTTGTACGTGGCAGTGCTGAGCAACATCATCGAGTTGTGGGACAGCACCTTCAACACCTTGACTGCCGAAGACGATCCGGCCGAAGCGCTCACGCGATATATCCGCGCCAAGATGGAGTTCTCCCGTCGCCAGCCACAAGCCTCGCGGATTTTCGCCATGGAGGTGATCAGTGGCGGCGAGTGCCTGACCGAGTACTTCAACCAGGACTATCGCGCCTGGTTCCAGGGCCGGGCAGCTGTATTTCAGGCGTGGATCGACGCTGGAAAGATGGACCCGGTCGACCCGGTCAACCTGATCTTCCTGTTGTGGGGCAGCACTCAGCATTACGCCGACTTCGCGACCCAGATCTGCCGAGTCAGCGGACGTACCAAGCTGACCAAGCAAGACATCGAAGACGCCAGCAACAACCTGATCCGCATCATCCTCAAGGGCTGCGGCCTGACCCCTGCTATTTAAGACACTTATGCCATTTACCCTCAGCGATTTTTGCGAATACCGCGAAGAGATTCGCAAAAGCCGCTTCATCACCTTCGCCGCGCCGATATCAAGCCCAGCAGAAGCCCAAGCGTTCTTCGAACAGCACAGTGACCTCAATGCTTCGCACAATTGCTGGGCGTGGAAGCTCGGCGATCAGTACCGCAGCAACGACGATGGCGAGCCCGGCGGCACTGCAGGCCGACCGATTCTGGCAGCGATCGAAGCGCGGGATTGCGACCAGGTCGCGGTGCTCGTGATTCGTTGGTACGGCGGCATTCAACTGGGCACGGGCGGCCTCGCCCGGGCGTATGGCGGCGGCGCCAACAAGTGCTTGCAAGCGGCGCCAAAGGTGGAGCTGATCAGTCGAGTGCCTGTCAGCTGCGCCTGCGCCTTTGGTGAACTCGCACTGGTGAAACTTCGCGTGGCGGAACTGGGCGGTTTAGTCGTGGAAGAAACCTTCACCGCCAACGGCGTCGAACTGCAATTAGCGATTGGAAAAGCGCAGATCCGCACCCTGCAAACGCAGCTGGCGGACTTGAGTCGCGGGCGCATTGTATTGCAGCACTGAGCGCACCAACAACGTTCACCCTTATTCTGTCGACGTTGGGAATTTGCCCACATCTACTGTGCACCCGGCTGTGGATAACCTGAGCACAGGTGTCTGTAACCCTTCTGTCATGCGGGTTTGCGGGCTTTGTTCACTTTTCGTCCAATCTGCCATCATCAGCACTAAATTCACGTAAAAACAAATAGTTAGCGCGGGTTATCACCTTTAGAAGATAGCCGCACAGTGCTTATGCCCGACCTTTGAGCTTGCGCACAAATACTGTGGAGCAATCTGTGGATAACCCGTTCATGACTGTCGCGATTCCCTATCCGGTATGGCTTGCAGACAGCTGCTCGTTTTTTAACCAATTCAACTCGAGCAAAACAGGAGCCTGATCAACAGCTCTGCCCTCATGTGGTGCCTGATTCGCCGTTGATGGGTCGCAACCCATTGTCCCCGAGGACTGTACCTGCGCGGATTAGCAGCTTTCCTGACTACATGGCCAGGAAATTGCTTTATCCACAGGCATCACGCCCATCGACCCGAGTCCGTCATGCCCAACCCCGTGCCGATCCCCGATCAAACGCCCCGCCTGCAATTGCGCAAGATTAGTAAACGCTACCCCGGATGCCTGGCCAACGATGCCATCGACCTGACGATTGCGCCTGGCGAAATCCACGCCCTGCTCGGGGAAAACGGCGCCGGTAAAAGTACGCTGATGAAGATTATCTATGGCGTCACCCATGCCGACTCCGGGGAGATGATCTGGCAAGGGCAACGGGTAACCATGCGCAACCCGGCCCAGGCCCGTGGCCTTGGGATTGGCATGGTGTTCCAGCATTTCTCGCTGTTCGAAACATTGAGCGTGGCGCAGAACATTGCCCTGGCGATGGGCGCCGCGGCCGGCACACCGAAACAGCTTGAACCGAAGATTCGTGAGGTGTCCCGACGTTATGGCATGGCGCTAGAGCCGGAGCGACTTGTCCACAGCCTGTCGATTGGCGAGCGGCAACGGGTGGAAATCATTCGTTGCCTGATGCAAGACATCCGCCTGTTGATTCTCGATGAACCGACCTCGGTGCTGACCCCGCAAGAGGCCGAAGAACTGTTCGTCACCTTGTGCCGACTCGCGGCCGAGGGCTGCAGCATTTTGTTTATCAGCCACAAGCTCAGTGAAGTCCGGGCGCTTTGCCACAGCGCCACCGTGTTGCGCGGCGGGCGAGTGGCCGGACATTGCTTGCCGGCCGAATGTTCGGACCGACAACTGGCGCGGCTGATGGTCGGTGAAGCGGCCGAGACGATTACGGACTATCCGAAGGTTATAGGCGGTGATGCGTTTCTCACCGTTAACCGGTTGTCCTGGTTCAATCCCGATCCGTTCGGTTGCTCGCTGAAGGGCGTCGATCTTGAGGTGCGCAGTGGTGAAATTGTCGGCATCGCCGGTGTCGCGGGTAACGGTCAGGATGAGTTGCTCGCCTTACTGAGCGGCGAAGAACGACTGACCCGCAATGACGGCGCGACGATCAGTTTCGGTGGACAATCGGTCGCTCATCTGCGACCCGATGCGCGACGCAACCTCGGCCTGGCCTTCGTTCCTGCGGAACGCCTGGGTCACGGCGCGGTGCCGGAATTGAGTCTGGCGGATAACGCGCTGCTAACGGCTTTTCAACAAGGGTTGGTCAGCAACGGCTTGATTCAGCGCCGCAAGGTCGAAGCGTTGGCCGAAGAGATCATCCGTCGCTTCGGGGTCAAGACGCCCGATGCTCAAACGCCGGCCCGCAGCCTGTCTGGCGGCAACTTGCAGAAATTCATCCTTGGCCGGGAAATCCTCCAGCAACCCAAATTGCTGATCGCCGCGCACCCGACCTGGGGGGTGGACGTCGGCGCCGCCGCGACCATTCACCGCGCGCTGATTGCCTTGCGCGATGCCGGGGCGGCGATCCTGGTGATCTCCGAAGACCTCGACGAACTGTTCCAGATCAGCGACCGCCTCGGCGCTTTGTGCAGCGGTTGTCTGTCGCCGCTCAGAGCCACCGTCGACACGCGCCTGATCGACGTCGGCGGCTGGATGGCCGGCCAGTTCGACGCCCCTCAATCAATTGCCCCCGCGACGGTTTAACGGAGTTTTACATGCTGCTTTCTCTCGAACCCCGTGGCCAGCAATCGCGCCTGATGCTCTGGTGCTCGCCATTGCTGGCGGCGGCGCTGACGCTGGGTTGTGGCTCATGGCTGTTTATCGCGCTGGGCCACGACCCGCTGCTCACTTTGCACACCTTGTTGATCGCGCCGGTCAGCGACTGGTATGGCGTCTCGGAATTGTTGGTCAAAGCGTTGCCGATTTTGCTCTGCGCGCTGGGGCTGGCGGTGGCGTATCAGGCGCGGATCTGGAACATCGGTGCCGAAGGTCAATTGCTGCTCGGCGCGCTGGCCGGCAGTGCCTTGGCGGTGAACATCATCGACCTGCAAAGTCGCTGGGCACTGGTGCTGATCCTGCTGGTCGGCACCCTGGCCGGTGCGGCGTGGGCCGGGCTGACGGCATGGTTGCGCACACGGTTCAATGCCAACGAAATCCTCACCAGCATTATGCTCAATTACATCGCCCTGAACCTGCTGCTGTTCTGTGTCCATGGACCGTTGAAGGATCCGGCCGGGTTCAATTTCCCGGAATCGGCGATGTTCAGTGATTTCAGCCGTTTGCCGTTATTGATGGAGGATGGTCGGGTTCACGCCGGGGTGTATTTCGCCTTGCTGGCGTTGGTCGCTGTCTGGGTCTTGTTGCAGAAAAGCTTTGTCGGTTTCCAGATCAAAGTGCTGGGGCTGGACAAGCGCGCGGCGGGTTTCGTTGGGTTCCGCGAGAAGCGTTTGATCTGGCTGGCGCTGTTGATCAGCGGAGGTTTGGCTGGCCTGGCCGGCGTGTGCGAGGTGACCGGACCTATCGGCCAATTGGTGCCGCAAGTCTCGCCCGGCTACGGCTATGCGGCGATTACCGTGGCGTTTCTCGGACGACTCAACCCCATCGGCATACTGTTTTCCAGCCTGTTGATGGCGTTGTTGTACATCGGTGGTGAAAGCGCGCAGATGAGCATGAACCTGCCGCAAGCCATCACCCAATTGTTCCAGGGAATGATGCTGTTTTTCTTGCTGGCCAGCGACGTGCTGATTCTCTACCGACCTCGTTTGAATATGCGCTGGGCCCGTCGCGCACCAGCCACCGCCGTACATGCAGGAGCGCTGTGATGGATATCGATCTGCTCAGCAATATTTTCTACGCCATGGTCCGCTGCGGCACGCCGTTGTTGTTGGTGGCGCTGGGTGAATTGATCTGCGAGAAGAGCGGCGTGCTCAACCTGGGTCAGGAAGGGATGATGCTGTTTGGCGCGGTGATCGGTTTTATCGTCGCGCTGAACAGCGGCAACTTGTGGCTCGGCGTATTGCTGGCAATGCTCGCCGGGATGCTGTTGTCGTCGCTGTTTGCCTTGGTGGCGCTGGTGTTCAACGCCAATCAGGTGGCCACCGGGTTGGCGCTGACGATCTTCGGTATGGGCCTGTCGACGTTTGTCGGTGCGGCATGGGTCGGTAAACCGCTAGTCGGTTTTGAGCCGGTGGCGATTCCCTACTTGAGCGAGATCCCGCTGATCGGGCGGATGTTGTTTGCGCAGGATTTGCTGGTGTACCTGTCATTCGTGCTGTTTGCGCTGGTGGCCTGGGTGATTCTGAAAAGCCGCGTAGGGCTAATCATTCAGGCCGTCGGGGAAAACCCGGATGCGGCCAGCGCGATGGGCTTGCCGGTGTTGGGTGTGCGTACGCTGGCGGTGTTGTTTGGCGGCGCGATGGCCGGGTTGGCCGGGGCGTATCTGTCCCTGGCGTACACGCCGATGTGGGCCGAGAACATGAGCGCCGGGCGTGGCTGGATTGCCTTGGCGCTGGTGGTGTTTGCCAGTTGGCGCGTGTGGCGCTTGCTGCTGGGCGCGTATCTGTTCGGACTCGCCAGCATCCTGCATTTGGTGGCGCAGGGGTTGGGGCTGGCGATTCCGTCGAGCCTGCTGGCGATGCTGCCGTATGTCGCAACGATTGTGGTGTTGGTCCTGCTGTCGCGGGATGCCGTGCGGACTCGGTTGTATGCACCGGTGTCGTTGGGGCAACCGTGGCAGGGTGGGCATTAGCGGCTGACTGGGCGGGCCCCATCGCGAGCAAGCTCGGCTCCTACTGGTTTGGCGCTGCGCCCGTAGGAGCATGGCTTGCCAGCGATGGCTGCCGAACAGGCAACACCTGAACAACGCCCCACGCCAACTCAAAGACCAAAAAAACCACCAGCAACGAGCTGGCACCATGCAGCAAGGCATACAGCTGCCAAGCCGAAAACAGGAATCTTCCAGCCGCGTCATACCGCCCAAACACCTGCTGCGGATCGCGAATCCGCAGCACCGCCCAAACACACACAATCGAGCCCAACAGATTCGCCATCAGCATGTGCATCGGCTCAAACGCCGGTAATTCGCCGGGCAAGTCAAAGGCCTGGCTCAACCCCGCCAACACCCCGTGTAACGCCGCAAAACTCCACGGCGTGACAAACGCCGCCGTCACAATCAAGTCATACCAGGCGCTGCCCCGCACCACCCGGCGATATTGCGTTGAAGTCCACATTGGCCTTGCTCCAGACATTCGAGGAGCAACAAGGCTAAAGCCTGGAGTATGCTCCAAGGTCAAGCCCTCTTGAGACACCACTATGCGCATCGGTGAATTAGCCCAGGCCAGCGCGGTCAGCCGCGATACGCTGCGTTTCTATGAGCAGCGCGGATTGATCGCGGCGCAACGCAGCGCCAATGGTTATCGCGACTACCCGGCAGACATGGTGCAACTGGTGCTGTACATCAAGACCGCCCAGAGACTGGGCTTCACACTCGACGAAATCGGCAACAGCGTCGCCGCGTTGTGGCAGTCGCCCGACCCGGACAGCGCCGTCACGCAATTGCTGCAAGACAAACTCAAACTGATCGAAACCCGCATGGCCGAACTTGGCGCGTTGCGCAGCGAGTTGCAGCAACGGCTCGGCCAGCGTTGTCCTTTAAATCCGTGATCCTCTTTTTTCAAGGAAGCCACTCATGTCCAAGGCAAAAACCGCTCTCATCATCGGAGCCTCCCGGGGCTTGGGCCTCGGCCTGGTGAAAACACTGCTGGCCGACGGCTGGCAAGTCACCGCCACCGTGCGTAACCCGCAAAACGCCGAAGCTCTAAGGGCCTTGGGCAATGTGCGGATCGAGAAACTCGACATGGACGATCAGCCAGCGGTGATTGCCCTCAGCCAACAGCTCAAAGGTGAAGTGTTCGATCTGTTGTTCGTGAATGCCGGGGTCAAGGGCCCGGACGTTCAAACACCGGGCGGTGCGACGCTGGCCGAAGTGGGTCAGTTGTTTTTCACCAACGCTGTGGCCCCGATCAACCTGGCCCAGCATTTCATCGGGCAGATTCGCCCGGACAGCGGCGTGCTGGCGTTCATGAGTTCGGTACTCGGCAGCGTGACCATGCCGGACGCGCCGGAACTGGCGCTGTACAAAGCCAGCAAAGCGGCGCTGAACTCGATGACCAACAGCTTTGTGACGCAATTGGGCGAGCAACAACTCACCGTGCTGTCGTTACATCCGGGCTGGGTGAAAACCGACATGGGCGGTGAAGGTGCGGACATTGATGTGGACACCAGTACCCGTGGGCTGGTTGATCAGGTCAATGCGTACACCGGCAAGGGCGGGCATCACTTCGTGAATTACCGAGGTGAAACCATTCCCTGGTAAACACTACCGCCTACTGTAGGAGCAGGGCTTGCCCGCGACTGCATCACCTCGGTCTCGCTGACAGACCGAGGTGCCTGCATCGCGGGCAAGCCCGGCTTCTACAGGGATTTGTGTTGTCCTGTCGGGCCGGGCTTGCCCAGAACAGCGTTTTGTCCGAAACTCCGCACCTCGCCCCCGCGGCGATCCTGGATCAGCAGACAGGGTAATCACTGAGCTGGCAACCCTGAACCCAACTTTCAGAGGAGCCGGCCAACATGCCCGCATCCCGTACCTGGTTAAAAAATCCCCTCGCGATCTACACTGCCAATGGCCTTGATGCCCGTGGCGGTCTGGTTGTGCAAGACGGTGTCATCGTCGAAGTGCTCGGCGCTGGCCAGCAACCGTCTGCGCCCTGTGGACAAGTCTTCGATGCCCGCGAGCATGTGATCCTGCCGGGGCTGATCAACACCCATCACCATTTCTATCAAACCCTGACCCGCGCCTGGGCACCGGTGGTTAATCAGCCGTTGTTCCCGTGGCTGAAAACCCTGTACCCGGTCTGGGCCCGCCTCACCCCGGAAAAACTCGCCCTCGCCACTAAAGTCGCACTGGCTGAGTTGCTGCTGTCTGGTTGCACCACCGCCGCCGATCACCACTACCTGTTCCCCAAAGGCCTGGAAAATGCGATCGACGTGCAAGTCGAAAGCGTCCGCGAACTGGGCATGCGCGCCATGCTGACTCGCGGCTCCATGAGCCTCGGCGAAAAGGACGGCGGCCTGCCACCGCAGCAGACCGTGCAGGAAGGCGAAGTCATTCTCGACGACAGCCAGCGCTTGATCGCCGAATACCACGAACGCGGTGACGGTGCGCAAATCCAGATCGCTCTGGCGCCTTGCTCGCCATTCTCGGTGACCCCGCAAATCATGTCCGCCAGTGCTGAATTGGCAAACAAACTCGACGTGCGCCTGCACACCCACTTGGCCGAAACCCTCGACGAAGAAGACTTCTGCCTGCAACGCTTCGGCCTGCGCACCGTGGATTATCTGGATAGCGTCGGCTGGCTTGGCCCGCGTACGTGGCTGGCCCACGGCATCCACTTCAACCCCGATGAAATCGCCCGCCTCGGCGCGGCCGGCACGGGCATTTGCCATTGCCCAAGCTCGAACATGCGCCTCGCTTCCGGCATTTGCCCGACGCTGGACCTCACGGCGGCGGGCGCGTTGCTCGGGCTGGGGGTGGACGGTTCGGCGTCCAACGATGCGTCCAACATGATGCTGGAAACCCGTCAGGCGCTATACATTCAACGCTTGCGTTATGGCGCTGAGAAAATCACGCCGGAATTGGTGTTGGGTTGGGCGACCAAGGGCTCGGCGAGCTTGCTGGGCCGTACCGATATCGGCGAACTGGCGGTGGGCAAGCAGGCGGATCTGGCGTTGTTCAAACTGGATGAACTGCGCTTCTCCGGCAGCCATGATCCGGTGTCGGCGTTGCTGCTGTGCGGCGCGGATCGGGCGGATCGGGTGATGGTCGGCGGCAAGTGGCGAGTGATTGATGGGCAGGTTGAGGGGCTGGACCTCAAAGGTCTGATCGCTGATCACAGCCAGGCGGCTCGGCAGCTGATCGCCGGGACCTGATCGGACGCCGATCGCGGGCAAGCCTTGCTCCTACAGGTTTGCATGCGTCGTGAGAACGACGCTGTACCGTAGGAGCATGGCTTGCCCGCGATGCTTTCAAAGCCCCAATAACGACAACATGATAAATGTCGCGAACAGCACAAAGTGGGTCATGCCTTCGATGGCGTTGGTTTCGCCATCGTTGAGGTTGATCGCGCTGACGATCAGGGTCAGGAAGATCATCACCGTCTGCACCGGGGTCATCGCCATTTGAAACGGCTGGCCGGTGTAGAGCGCCATCGCTTCCATCACCGGCACCGTCAGGATCACCGTTGACAGTGACGCGCCCAAGGCGATGTTCACCACCGACTGCATGCGATTGGCCAATGCTGCGCGCAATGCGGTCAGAATCTCCGGCGCCGCGGAAATGGCCGCCACCAGAATGGCCGTAATCACCGGCGGTGCGCCCGTCCCTTCCAGCCCCAGATCGAGGGTTTTGGACATCACCTCGGCCAGTGCGCCGATCACCACCACGCCAAACACCAACGTGCCGATACTCAGCACCAGATTGACCGGTTCAGGTTCCTCCGCCGGGACTTTCCGGCGGCGTTTTTCCGGGTAGCTGTAGCTGAAAAAATAACTGTGCGGCCCGACCTGCATCCGCAGGAACAATGCGTAGAGCACGACCATCGCCCCGATGGTGAAGCCCGAATAAATCTTCCAGTTGGCCTCGGGAATGAACTCCGGCACCACCATCGACACACCCATGGCGGTGAGAATCATCACGCTGTAGCTGCGCGCCGAATCATCGTTGTAGGACTGCTCGCCGTGCTTGAGCCCGCCCATCAACGCGGCCAGGCCGAGGATGCCGTTGATGTCGAGCATCACCGCCGAGTAAATCGTGTCGCGCACCAGGGTGGACGAGGCTTCGTTGCTCATCATGATCGCCAGAATCACTACTTCCACCAGCACCGCCGCCAACGTCAGGATCATCGTGCCATAAGGATCGCCGACTTTTTCCGCCAGCAGTTCGGCATGACGGGCGACGCGCATGGAGGCGGCGACGATGAAGGCAATCAACACCAGACCGGCGGCCAGCGCGACCGGTTGGCCGCTGTGGAGCATCCAGTGCTCCAGGGGGTACGCGACGACGGCAGCGAGGACGGCCAGCAGCAGAAAGGTTTCTTGCTTGAGGAGTGTGAGCATTGCGGGCCTTTTTTGCGCAGTGGAGCGAAAGCAAAGTGATGAGCTACTGACTGCGGTGCGGCGCTAACGTTTCGTTACACCTTAGCGCACCAGTGGATGGCAGCTGTACACGGCCATGCACTTTTATTGGCCTCACCGGCCTCATCGCGAGCAGGCTCACTCCCACATTGGAATGCGCTCCCCTGTGGGAGCGAGCCTGCTCGCGATGGCCTCGACACGGTTTCGGAAGACTTTGTTGTCTTGTTGGTCAGCAATTTGCATTGGCCTTTCCAACCTCAAAACAAAATGGAGTTGGAATTCATGCATAAACGTCCGCTGAAGAAGCTGCTTTGCGCCGTCGCCGCCACCATCGGTCTGAGCGCCAGCCTGACCGCCAGTGCCGCCGACCCGCTGAAAGTCGGCTTCGTCTACATCGGTCCGATCGGTGACCACGGCTGGACGTATCAGCATGAACAGGGACGTAAGGCGTTGGCCGAAAAATTCGGCGACCAGATCACCACCAACTATGTGGAGAACGTCGCCGAAGGAGCCGACGCCGAGCGGGTGATCCGCAACATGGCCAAGGACAACTACGACTTGATCTTCACCACGTCGTTCGGCTACATGAACCCGACCCTGAAAGTGGCGAAGCAATTTCCCAAAGTCACCTTCGAACACGCCACTGGCTACAAACAGGACAAGAACCTCGGCACCTATCTGGCGCGCACCTATGAAGGTCGCTACGTCGGCGGCTTCCTCGCGGCGAAGATGACCAAGACCAAAAAGATTGGCTATGTCGCCTCCTTCCCGATCCCGGAAGTGATCCGCGACATCAACGCCATTCAACTGGCCCTGAACAAGTACAACCCCGGCACCGAGATCAAGGTGGTGTGGGTCAACTCGTGGTTCGATCCGGGCAAGGAAGCCGACGCCGCCAACGCGCTGATCGATCAGGGCGTGGACGTGGTGTTCCAGCACACCGATAGCCCGGCGCCGATCCAGGCGGCAGAACGTCGTGGCGTGTATGCCGTCGGCTACGCGTCGGACATGGCGCACTTCGGGCCGAAAGCGGTATTGACCTCCATCGTCAACGACTGGGGTCCACACTATATTCAAGCGACCCAAAGCGAGCTCGATCACTCATGGAAGTCGCAGGATTATTGGGGCGGGTTGAAGGAAGGTACAGTTGAACTGCCCATCAGTGATCTGGTTCCAGCGCCGGTGAAAGCCGAAGCAGAGCAGATCATTGCGGACATCAAGAGCGGCGCCTTCCACCCCTTCACCGGGCCGATCAAGGATCAGGCAGGGGTCGAGAAATTCGCGGCGGGCGCGATGGCCAGCGATGCGGACCTGGCGTCGATGAACTACTACGTTGAAGGCATGAAGGCCGATATTCCGAAGTAATTTTCCGCACCCAACACAAAACCTTGTGGGAGCGAGCCTGCTCGCGATGAGGCCGTTACATTCAACATCCATGTTGACTGATAGTCCGCTATCGCGAGCAGGCTCACTCCTACAATGAATTTTCAGCGTTCTTGAGAATTGTGCATGAACCAACTCCCGATCATCGACATCGCCCCGCTCTACAGCGATGACCAAACCGCCTGGCAATCAGTGGCCACGCAAATCGACCACGCCTGCCGCGAATGGGGTTTCTTCTACATCAAGGGCCACCCGATTTCCTCGGAACGCATCGACGCCCTGCTCGACCACGCCCAACGCTTCTTCGCCCAACCCACCGCCGAAAAGCTCAAGATCGACATCACCCAAACCCGCCACCATCGCGGCTACGGCGCCATCGCCACCGAACAACTCGACCCGAGCAAGCCCAGCGATCTGAAGGAAACCTTCGACATGGGCCTGCACCTTCCGGCCGATCATCCCGACGTGCTGGCGGAAAAACCTTTGCGCGGCCCTAACCGTCACCCGTCGCTGCCTGGCTGGGAAACGCTGATGGAACAGCACTACGCCGACATGCAGGCGCTCGCCCAAACCCTGATGCGCGCGATGACGCTGGCACTGGGTATCGAGCAAGATTTTTTCGACACCCGTTTTAACGAGCCGGTCAGCGTCCTGCGCATGATCCATTACCCACCGCGCCAGACCGCCAGTTCCGCCGAACAACAAGGCGCCGGCGCCCACACCGATTACGGCTGCATTACCCTGCTGTATCAAGACGCTGCCGGCGGCCTGCAAGTACGGAACGTGAAGGGAGAATGGATCGACGCTCCACCGATTGAAGGCACCTTCGTGGTCAACCTAGGCGACATGATGGCGCGCTGGAGCAACGACCGTTATCTGTCAACGCCGCACCGGGTGATCAGCCCGTTGGGCGTGGACCGTTATTCGATGCCGTTCTTCGCCGAGCCGCACCCCGACACACGCATCGAATGCCTGCCCGGTTGTCAGGATGAACTGCACCCGGCGAAATACCCGGCCACCACCTGCGCGCAATTCCTGCTCTCGCGCTTCGCCGATACCTACGCCTATCGACGGGAACAGGAAGCGGTGTGATGAACCGGCTGGTCAGGTTTTGCAAGTTGTTTCCACGGGCATCTGTAGAATGCTCGCCATCTGCACCTGATGAGAAAAGACTATGTACGACTGGCTGAACGCCCTGCCCAAGGCAGAATTGCATTTGCACCTCGAAGGCTCGCTGGAGCCTGAGCTGCTGTTCGCCCTGGCTGAACGCAACAAGATCGCCCTGCCGTGGAACGACGTCGAAACCCTGCGCAAAGCGTACGCCTTCAACAACCTGCAAGAATTTCTCGACCTGTATTACCAGGGCGCCGACGTGTTGCGCACCTCGCAGGATTTCTACGACCTGACCTGGGCGTACCTGCTGCGTTGCAAGGCGCAGAACGTGATTCACACTGAACCGTTCTTCGACCCGCAAACCCACACTGACCGTGGCGTACCGTTCGAAGTGGTGCTCAATGGCATCGCTGCCGCCTTGAAGGACGGCGAGCAGCAACTGGGCATTACCAGCGGTTTGATTCTGAGCTTCCTGCGTCACTTGAGCGAAGAAGAAGCACAGAAAACCCTCGATCAGGCGCTACCGTTCCGCGATGCGTTTGTGGCCGTGGGCCTGGACAGTTCGGAAATGGGACACCCGCCGAGCAAGTTCCAGCGCGTGTTTGACCGTGCCCGTCACGAAGGCTTCCTGACCGTCGCCCACGCCGGTGAAGAAGGCCCGCCCGAATATATCTGGGAAGCCCTCGACCTGCTGAAAATCCAGCGCATCGACCATGGCGTGCGCGCCATCGAAGACGAGCGTTTGATGCAGCGGATCATCGACGAACAGATCCCGCTGACCGTGTGCCCATTGTCGAACACCAAACTCTGCGTGTTCGATCACATGTCCCAACACAACATCCTCGACATGCTGGAGCGTGGTGTGAAAGTGACCGTGAACTCCGATGACCCGGCGTACTTCGGCGGTTACGTGACCGAGAACTTCCATGCGCTGTACACCGACCTGGGCATGACCCAGGATCAGGCCAAGCGCCTGGCGCAAAACAGCCTGGATGCACGGTTGGTCAAACCATAAGCCCCTGTGGGAGCGGGCTTGCCCGCGATAGCGGTTGTTCAATCAACATCGTTGTTGACTGACACGACCTCATCGCGAGCAGGCTCGCTCCCACATTGTCAATTGGATGTTGCTTCATCCTTAAAGCGCCATTTCCAGCTCGGTTTCCTTGGCGAAGCGATGGATTTCACGCTGCCCAGCAGCAGTGATCTGCAAGGCACGGGATTCGTTGGGCAGGCTCAACCAGCCCGACTGCATGAACAGTTGCAACAGTGCCGCGCCCAGTGAGCCGCCCATGTGCGGGCGTCTTTCGCTCCAGTCGGGACAGGCACAAGCCACCCGGCTGTTGCGATGCGCCAGCGCCTGGATGAACACGCCACGTGTCGCCAGTTGGGTGGACCCTTTGTGGGTAATCATGACCCGCTGATCGATCTGTTCGATCCAGCCTGCATCCAGCAACCGCTGGTAAAGGTCGGCGGCCAGGGTGCCTCCCAGATGGTCGTCGCACAGCCTGGCTCGCAGCAGTGACGAAGGCGCCGTCTGAGGTTTGGCGATGGGATTGGGGCGTTTGAAAACATCCGGGACCTCTCGGGGTGTACTGGCCAGGGTCGCACTGGCCAATGCCTCGATAGCCGCGCCGACTTCGGGGGCCGCCAGGCGGAAAAATCGCTTTCGCCCACGGATTTCAACTCTCAACAGACCTCCTGCGGACAATCGTCCCAGGTGTGCGCTGGCCGAAGAGGGTGACAGGCCGGCCAACAATGCCAACTCTTCGGTTTGCCGCGCCGTGCCGTCCATCAAGGCCCACATCATTGCGCTGCGCTTTGGGTCAGCCAGCAACGTGGCGATCTGGCTGATGCAAGGTGCATGTTCCATGTATTCACTCCCTGTTGAATCGTTTCGTCTGCTGCTCAGAGACATCTTGACCAGTAATGTGTCGTCGGCCAAGCCGCGAAAACCGCCATAAGCCGGGCAAAGCCCTCCACGCACCTATGCCAAGGCTTCGCAGCCAGGGCGAAGGTCGGATGATTAAGCGAGGGCCATGACGACTGGAACGCGGACTCGCCAACACGAGATCGACGATGCGTACATGAGGCGGGCGCTAGTATAAGCGGGTTGACCGCCGGATCCTGCCCCCGGGAAACCGTCAGTGCTGATAGTTGCTGACAGAAATTTCTCTATTTACCTGCGACTAATGATCGATGCCCGATATCGTCGGAAATTGGCTGCTTAAATGAGCGCATCGGCTGGCAAGCATTTCCCGTAACAGGTTCACAGGCTTACTCAATTGTGCGCGATGGGCGCACAGCAAATTCAGAGGTGCGCGCTCACAGAGCAGTTCTGGCATCAGCACTTTCAGCCGCCCGGCGAGCACATCGGCGGCAACATCGAGCCAGGACTTGTAAGCAATCCCTGCGCCTGCAACGGCCCACAACCGCACCACATCGGCATCGTCACTGAAACGGTCACCGCTGACGGTCAGGCCGACTTCGCGCTTGCCGTCATGGAAACTCCAGTGATCGTGGACCCGGCCGCCCAGCATGAACAATAAACAATTGTGCTGAGCCAGTTGCTCCAGCTGCCGTGGCTCGCCCTGTCTGGCGAGGTAACTCGGCGCGGCGCACAGTACCCGGCGGTTCTGCGGGGCTATGGGCAGCGCCACCAGGCTTGAGTCTTCCGGTTCGCCATAGCGCAGGGCGATGTCGACCGGTTGGCGGAACAGGTCGGCGATGCGGTCACCCAGCAATAGCCGCACGGTCAGTTTCGGATGCTCACGCTGAAACTCGTCCAGCCACGGCAGCAATAGGTTGCGGCCAAAGTCCGACGGTGCTGAAAGCTGCAGAATCCCGCTGACCTGATCCTGACCACTGGCCAGCAATCGGCGCCCCTCATCAAGGTTGCTCAGGGCCGCCCGGGCATATTCCAGAAAGCCCTCGCCTTCGGCCGTCAGGCGCAGGCTGCGGGTGGAGCGTGCCAGCAAACGCGCGCCGAGTTGCTGTTCGATGCGCTTCAAGGCCGCACTGGCCACCGCCGCCGACATGTCCATCACCCGCGCCGCCGCCGACAGGCTCCCCAGGTCCGCAGCCCGGACGAACAGCTGCAAGTCGTCGAAACGCAGCATCTTCAGCCTCGATTATCAAAATAATATTGAAAGAGACTGCTCTTTTAGCGGGTTTTATCTTGCTGCGAAATAGCCAATCATCTGCCCCATCGAATTCATCACACTCCCGGAGTCGTCCATGTCCCAGCCTTTTACCGCCATTGCCACCCTCATCGCCAAAGCCGGCCAGCAAGACGCTCTTGAACAGCACCTGCGTGCCTTGGTCGAACCGACCCGCGCCGAGGCCGGTTGCGGCCAATACGATCTGCACCAGGACCTCGCCAACCCGCAGGCCTTTTACATGATCGAGCAGTGGAGCAGCGACGAAGCCCTGCAAGCGCATGACGCCAGCGCCCACATCCAGAATTTCCGGGCCAAGGCCGGCGACTTTCTCGAACACTTCGACCTCAAGCGCCTGCGTACCGTGGCCTGATTCCTTCCTTTATTACCTTCAGGAACGCCCTAGATGAAAGCCATTGCTTACTACAACTCGTTGCCGATCAGCGACGAACACTCTCTGCAGGACATTGAACTGCCAGAACCGGTTGCCGGCCCGCGCGACCTGTTGGTGGACGTCAAAGCCATCTCGGTCAACCCGGTGGACACCAAGGTCCGCCAGAACGTCCAGCCTGAAGAAGGCACGGCCAAGGTGTTGGGTTGGGACGTGGCCGGTGTGGTCAAGGCCGTTGGCAGCGAAGTGACCTTGTTCAAGGTTGGCGACAAGGTTTTTTACGCAGGCTCCATCGCCCGGGCTGGGGGTAACAGCGAACGCCATGTGGTGGATGAGCGGATCGTTGGCCACATGCCCAAAACCCTCGGCTTCGCCGAAGCCGCCGCGCTGCCGCTGACCGCCATCACCGCTTGGGAGTTGCTGTTTGAGCGCCTGCAAGTGCGCGAAGGCAACACCGATGAAGGCCAGCGCCTGCTGATCGTCGGCGCGGCCGGTGGTGTGGGTTCGATCCTTACGCAACTGGCCAGTCAGCTCACCGGGCTCAACGTCATCGGCACCGCCTCCCGTCCGCAAACCCAGAGTTGGGTCCGTGAACTGGGCGCCGACCTGGTGATCGATCACAGCCAACCGCTGAGCGAGGAGCTCAAGCGTGGCGGTGTGGATTACGTGACCCACGTCGCCAGCCTGACCCAAACCGATCGTCATCTGGATCAATTGGTCGAGGCGCTGGCGCCGCAAGGCAAACTGGCATTGATCGATGATCCCAAGTCGCTGGACGTGACCAAGCTCAAACGCAAGAGCCTGTCACTGCACTGGGAGTTCATGTACACCCGCTCGCTGTTCGAAACCGCAGACATGATCGAGCAACACCATTTGCTCAACCGCATCGCCGGGCTGATCGACGCCGGCACACTGAAAACCACGGTCGGGGAGCACTTCGGCACCATCAACGCGGCCAACCTGCGCCGTGCACATGCGTTACTCGAAAGCGGTACAGCCAAGGGCAAGATTGTGCTGGAAGGGTTCTGAAAAACGCGACGGCGGTGTCGTCCAGACAGGGACGACACCGTCAGTCCGAGAGTTGACCTCTGTCACAATAGCGATCGTATTCGGGTCTACAATCGAATCCTCTGCGGCATATTCTTTACGTAGCATCTTTTACAAGAGGAGAGATCAGCAATGAAGATCCTGATAAAAGAAGTGGCTAAATCACAATGGCAGGTCCGTCTGGACCAGCTTGCCGTGACATTCCGCAGCGAAGCCGAAGCACTGGCCTTTACCCGAACCCTCGAAGCACGCCTGTACGCCCCCCATCAAATTCCCGGTCACCAGCAGCGCGCTGCTGGCTGAGTCCGCCCTCAGACTTGGGCTTGTGCCAACGCCCGGGCAGTTTGCAAGCGCCGGGTGAGCTTCGCCATGCTCAACACCAACACTCCGCACAAGCTGATGACCATCGCCATCGGCATGGCGCTGCCATCGTGTAAAACACCGACCAGCGAAGCGGCACCGGCCGCGACGGTGAATTGCAGGCAGCCGAGCATCGCCGATGCACTGCCGGCGCGGGCGCCCTGCCCGTTCATGGCACACGCCGACGCGTTGGGGAGGATGCAGCCGAGACTGGAGATACAAATAAACAGCGGAATCAGCAACGGCCATAGATGCTCGGGGCGCAGCGCACTGACGGCGAGCAGTGTCAGGCCGGCGACCAGGTAAACCCACACGGCACGTGCCAGCAAGAACGCCGGGCCACGCTTGGCGAGCAATCGTGCGTTGACTTGCGCCACCAGAATGAACCCCGCCGCGTTGGTGCCGAAAAGCCAGCCGAAGTGCTCGGCCGGCACACCGTAGAGTTTGATGAACACGAACGGTGAACCGGCGATGTAGGCAAACATTCCGGCGATGGCGATGCCACCCGTCAGGGCGTGGCCGAGATAGACCCGATCCGACAACAGGCGACCGTACTGCCTGAAAGCCCCCGACAGCGGCTGACGCGGCACATGCGCGGGCAGACTTTCCGGCAAACCGAGCGCCACGGCCAATGCGGCCAAGGCACTGAAACCGGTCAACGCCAGAAAAATCGACTGCCAACCCGAGGTGTTGACCAACAAGCCGCCGAGCATCGGCGCGAGAATCGGCGCCAGCCCCATGACCAGTATCAGTTGCGAATAGACCTTCGCAGAACCCACGGCATCGCATTTATCGCTGACCACTGCACGGGAAATCACCATCCCCGCGCAACCGCCTAACGCCTGGACAAAACGTGCGCCAATCAACCATTCAAGGTTCGGCGCATACGCGCAGGCCAGCGAAGCAACGGTGAATAAACCGACCCCGGTCAGCAACGGAATACGCCGCCCGAAACGATCAGCAACCGGACCGTAGAACAGTTGACCAATCGACAAACCGAGGAAATACGCCGCCAGCGTCAGTTGCACATGTTTTTCGTCTGTGCCGAAGGCGAGCGCCATCGCCGGGAAGGCCGGCAGATAGAAATCGATCGCCAGTGGACCGAAAGCGCTCAGGGCGCCAAGAATCAGAATGGTACGGAAGTTCATCAGGCATCCAGTTGGACATGAGTCGTCAGGTCGACAGTCTAGCCGTGCATGAACGCCTTGAACATTCCGATAGCTTGCTAACTAACAAAAAATTACTGAATGAATGCAGAACTGTGGGATTGAGCCTGTGTGGGAGCAAGCTCGCTCCTACAGGGGATTTCGCTGGGTCAGGCGACTTTGGCGTCGTAGCCTTCTTCGGTGATCGCGGCGATCACTTGCTCGACCGTCAACGCGCTTTCAACCCCGACTTCCTTGGCGGCCAGATCGACCCGCACACTGGCCGCCGGATCTTTGGCTTGCAGCGCCTGAGTAATGGCTTTGACGCAGTGACCGCAAGACATGCCTTGAACGTTGAACACTTGCATGGTGTGGCTCCTTTCATGAGGTTGCGAGCAGTCTCGAGCTTGCCACCGTGGCAAGGTCAAGTTCTTGAACAAATTGCCGGGCTGGCAATCGGCGTCGCGCTCGGCCAAGCTGCGGGTATCAATGACTCGAACTCCGGAGATTCAGCCATGCGCTGGTCAGCTCTCAGCCTGTTTGGCTTCCTCAGCCTCTTTGCCGCGACACCTTCGGTTCACGCCGCCGGGGAGAACTATGGCGTACTGATCATTTCCCGCGAGCGCCTGGAAGTTTCAACGTCCTGCGAGATCGGTGTGTACATCCAGGATCAACTGTCTGCACGGCTGTTCCAGGAACAAAGCACCTCGTTCAACCTGCCGCCGGGCAATGTGTCCTTGCGCCTCAAACTGCTGCCGGGCCAAGTACCGGGTTGCAACCCGGGCATGCTCGTACCGGGCGCGCAGAACATCGAGATCAAGGCCGGCGATGTGTTGAAGTACCGGATTGCGATGTCGCAGGAAGGGATGTACCTCAAGCCCGCCGTCCTCGACTACTGACGCAAGTCCTGTAGGAGTGAGCCTGCTCGCGATGGCGGTGTGTCAGCTAAGCAGATATTGACTGACACTCCGCTATCGCGAGCAGGCTCACTCCTACAGTTTTAGATTGGTGCTTGACCTTGCCCGTATGGCAAGGTTGATCCTGTAGGCATCTACTACAGGGAGTGCGACCGATGTTCGAATCCACCACGTTCGATCTGCCGATTGCCGGCATGACCTGCGCCAGCTGCGCCGGGCGTGTCGAGCGAGCCTTGAGCAAAGTCATCGGCGCCACTGCCGTCAGCGTCAACCTGGCCACCGAACAGGCCCGCGTCCAGGCGCCCAGCGACAGCTTGAACGCGTTGATGGACGCTGTTGAGCAGGCCGGTTACAGCGTGCCCCGGCACAATCTGGAACTGAGCATCGACGGCATGACCTGCGCTTCGTGCGTCGGCCGGGTCGAGCGTGCATTGACCAAGGTGCCGGGGGTCAAGAGCGTCAGCGTCAACCTGGCCAACGAACGCGTCCACCTCGAACTGCTCGGCCACATCGATCCGCAAAGCTTGATCGCTGCCGTGACCAAAGCGGGTTACTCCGCCAGCGTCTGGGAAGTCGAACACCCGCTAACCGACACTCAACAAAAGCGCCTGCACCGTGAGCGTTGGGCGTTGATCATGGCCCTCTTCCTCGCCTTGCCGCTGGTGCTGCCGATGCTGCTGCAACCGTTCGGTGTGCACTGGATGCTTCCCGCCTGGGCCCAATTTGCGTTGGCAACGCCGGTGCAATTCATCTTCGGTGCGCGCTTTTATGTCGCCGCCTGGAAAGCCGTGCGCGCCGGGGCCGGGAACATGGATTTGCTGGTCGCCCTGGGCACCAGCGCCGGTTACGGCCTGAGCGTTTACGAATGGGCCACAGCCGCCGGGCGCATGCCGCATCTGTATTTCGAAGCCTCGGCGGTGGTGATTGCGTTGGTGCTGCTGGGCAAGTACCTGGAAAGCCGCGCCAAACGCCAGACCGCCAGCGCCATTCGCGCCCTCGAAGCCTTGCGCCCGGAGCGAGCAATTCAGGTGATCGATGGCCGCGAACAGGACGTCGCCATCAGCGCTTTGCGTCTCAATGATCTGGTCATGGTCAAACCCGGAGAACGCTTCCCGGTGGACGGCGAAGTGGTCGAAGGCCAAAGCCACGCCGACGAAGCGCTGATCAGCGGTGAAAGCCTGCCGGTGCCCAAGCAACCGGGGGACAAGGTCACCGGGGGCGCGATAAACGGTGAAGGCCGATTGCTGGTTCGCACCCAGGCCTTGGGCGCGGAAACCGTGTTGGCACGAATCATTCGTCTGGTCGAGGACGCCCAGGCCGCCAAAGCACCGATCCAGAAACTGGTAGATAAAGTCAGCCAGGTCTTTGTCCCCACTGTCCTGTTGATCGCGCTGGTGACGTTCATCGGTTGGTGGCTGTACGGCGCGCCGATTGAAACAGCCCTGATCAATGCCGTCGCGGTGTTGGTGATTGCTTGCCCGTGCGCCTTGGGGCTGGCGACTCCGACAGCCATCATGGCTGGGACTGGCGTGGCGGCACGCTACGGGATTCTGATCAAAGACGCCGAAGCGCTGGAGCGCGCCCATGAAGTCAGTGCAGTGGTGTTCGACAAGACCGGCACGCTGACGTCGGGTACACCGCGCATTGCTCATTTGACGGCCATTAACGGTGACGAAGCCGCCCTGCTGCAAATCGCCGGCGCGCTGCAACGGGGTAGCGAACATCCGCTGGCCAAGGCGGTGCTGGACGCTTGCACCGAACGTGGATTGACCGTGGCCGATGTCAGCGACAGTCAATCGCTGACGGGGCGAGGCATTGCCGGTACGCTGGACGGTCGTCGATTGGCGTTGGGCAATCGCCGTCTATTGGAAGAAAGTGGTTTAAATGCGGGTTCGTTGGTCGACTCGGCAACAGCCTGGGAAACAGAGGGCCGAACCCTGTCCTGGCTGATCGAGCAAAGCCCGGAATCGAAAGTGCTCGGCCTCTTTGCCTTTGGCGACACCCTCAAGCCCGGCGCCCTGCAAGCCGTGCAACAGCTCAGCGCGCAGAACATCAGCAGCCATCTGCTGACCGGTGACAACCGTGGCAGTGCCAAAGTCGTCGCCGAGGCGCTAGGCATCACCGATGTGCATGCCGAAGTGCTGCCCGCCGACAAAGCCGCCACCGTTGTCGACCTGAAAAGGACCGGCGTGGTGGCGATGGTCGGCGACGGCATCAACGACGCCCCGGCCCTGGCCGCTGCAGACATCGGCATCGCCATGGGCGGCGGCACCGATGTGGCGATGCACGCGGCCGGGATCACCCTGATGCGCGGCGATCCACGGTTGGTACCGGCGGCGCTGGAGATCAGCCGCAAGACCTACGCGAAGATCCGGCAAAACCTGTTCTGGGCCTTCGTCTATAACCTGATCGGCATTGCGCTGGCGGCGTTCGGTTTCCTCAACCCGGTGCTGGCCGGTGCAGCCATGGCGTTGTCGAGCGTCAGCGTGGTGAGCAATGCGTTACTGTTAAAAACCTGGAAGCCCAAGGACCTGGAGAATAACCGATGAACATCGGCCAAGCAGCCCGCCAAAGCGGCCTGAGCGCGAAAATGATCCGTTACTACGAGTCCATCGGCTTGCTCAAGGCCGCCCATCGCACCGACAGCGGCTACCGCGTTTATGGCGACGATGACCTGCATACACTGGCCTTCATCAAGCGTTCCCGGGACCTGGGGTTTTCACTGGAAGAGGTCGGCAAACTTCTGACCCTCTGGCAGGACCGCCAACGCGCCAGTGCCGATGTGAAGGCCCTGGCCCGTCAGCACATCGACGAACTGAACCAGAAGATCCGCGAGCTTGGCCAGCTGCGCGACACCCTGCAAGACCTGGTCGAGCACTGCCAGGGCGACCATCGCCCCGACTGCCCGATCCTCAAGAACCTGGCGTCGGGCTGCTGCGCCGAACCTGTTCACACCTGATCGCCAAGCCTTTTCCACCCTGTAGGCGATTTGAACTTGATGGCCCTATCGCGAGCAGGCTCTCCCACAGTGAATCTTCGGTGCTTGGGGGATTGGGGACAAAAAACCCGGCCGAAGCCGGGTTTTTGTTTAGCACATCACTGCATCCAGGGCGGAGGCGGTTCTTCGGCTTTGCTCGGTGGCGCGTCGTCAGCAGCGCGGATGGCTTGCTTACGCTCTTCGTCCAACCGCGCAGCCTCGATTTCGCGAATGACCCCGCCGACGTCAGCCAACTCTTCCGGCTCGTCGAATTCCCCGGTCAAGACACTGGCCGGGTGCAAGGTGCCGGCTTCGTACAACGCCCACATTTCCTTGGCGTACTTGGTCTTTTTCAACTCCGGCGCAAATCGCCCGAAGTAGGACGCCATGTTGCCAACGTCGCGCTCCAGCATGTTGAACGCGTGGTTGTTACCCGCCGCATCCACCGCCTGAGGCAAGTCGATGATGACCGGGCCGTCCGGGGTCAACAGCACATTGAACTCGGACAGGTCACCGTGCACCAGACCGGTACACAACATCAGCACGATCTGCGAAATCAGGAACGCGTGATACTCGCGCGCCTGGTCCGGCTCCAGCACCACGTCGTTCAGACGCGGCGCGGCATCGCCGTATTCATCGGCCACCAGTTCCATGAGCAATACGCCTTCGAGGAAGTCATACGGCTTGGGCACCCGAACACCGGCACCGGCCAGGCGGAACAAAGCCGCCACTTCGGCGTTCTGCCAGGCGTCTTCTGTTTCTTTCTTGCCGAACTTGGAGCCTTTGGCCATCGCACGAGCCTGTCGGCTGTTGCGCACCTTGCGGCCTTCCTGATATTCGGCCGCCTGACGGAAACTGCGTTTATTCGCCTCCTTGTAGACCTTCGCGCAACGTAACTCGTTGCCGCAGCGCACCACATAAACAGCTGCTTCTTTACCACTCATGAGTGGGCGCAGCACCTCGTCAACCAGACCGTCCTCGATCAGGGGTTCAATGCGTTTTGGAGTCTTCATCAGCTTTTATTGTGGGTCCTTTATTACCAAACACGCGAAAGTCATTCGTTATACGGCAATCCAGTCGTTCGGGGGAGGGGTTGCCGACCTATGAACGTCGTGAAGCACGCAATGTGCCGGATTAATCACTCATACGCCGCCGGTCGTCAATGACCGCCCGAGATCATAGCTGAGGCAACGACACCCGTAGACGAAAGGTTCTGAGGGCATTTACGACAAAAACTGAAATCTTTATTCATACCTTTCAGTAGGATTTTTCCAATCCAGGCTCAATTTCCCCCTCCTGCGGCCGAAGTCCTCAAAGACAAAGGTAATTGTCCGACAAACTTTCCTACAGAAAACGACGGCGCACTCACGGACCCGAGATGAAAAACAACGTTTTCGGCTGCCAATATTCCGCGAGTCATCAGCACTGCGTGGGCCTACAAGAAAATCTGGAGCGTGGATGAACATCAAACAGAAGTTGACCTGGGCGTTTGCAATCATCGCCAGCTTGCCCGTGGTGCTGGTCGCCACCCTCGTTGTGCTGAATTTGCGCAGTGATGCCAAGGAGAGTTTCGTCGACGGCAGCGGCCGCGAAATTCGTCAGGTCAGCAACGCCATGCAACTGTTTTTCGACGGCATCAGCCAGAACGTCGACTACCTGGCCAATCAGCCCCTGATCAAGAACTCCGACGACAGCCTCAAGACCTACATGAGCGCCAACGCCGAGAGCATTGCGCAAGGCGAGATGGACAAAAAAGTCTTCAGCCTCCTCCAGGACCTGGGCAAGAGTCACCCCTCCTACGCTTATGCCATTCTCGGCACCGCTGCCGGCGGTTATGTGTCCTGGCCGGACGATGCGAAGCTGAACAATTACGACCCACGCCAGCGTCCTTGGTACAAAGCGGCCCAGGCCAAACCGGGCAAGCCGTTCCGCACCGAGGCCTATTACTGGGCACAGGACGACGCGACCTACGTCAGTACCGTGCGCACCATCGACAACCAATTGGGCAGCAATGGCGGCGTGGTCAGCATCGACGTGACGCTCAAGGGGCTCACCGAAATCGTCAAACAGATCAAGCTCGGTGAAACCGGCTACCTGATGCTGCTGGAAAATACCGGCATGGTCCTGGTAGACCCGAAACAACCGGAGCACAACTTCAAGCCACTGAGCAGCCTCGGCGAGGGTTACGCGCAATTGGCCAAGGCTGGCAAAGGCCTGGTGGAAGTCGAGCTGAACGGCGAAATCTACATGGCCAACGTCTGGCCGTCGGAGCAACTGGGCTGGACCTTTATCGGCCTGATCAAGCAAAACGACGTGATGAGCTCGGCCACCCAACTGACCTGGCTGATCGCACTCATCGCGGCCGTGCTGGCCGTGTTCTTCGCCATCCTCGGCGCCAGCTTCGCCAGCGTCATCGTGCGCCCGATCCGCAGCGTGGCCAGCGGTCTGGAAGGTATCGCTCAAGGCGAAGGCGACCTGACCAGGAACCTGGAAATCCGCGGCAGCGACGAAACCGCGCAATTGGCCAGTTGGTTCAACCAGTTCTTGACGGCGATTCGCAACCTGATTCAAAGCATCGGAGGCGCTGCGACCAACATCCTCGCCACCTCCAAGAGCTCGACCCAGGTCTCCAGCGACATGGCCGAAGCCGCCGGACGCCAGCGCGAAGCGGTGGACATGGTGTCCACGGCGTTCCACGAAATGGTCGCCACCGCCAACGAAGTCGCGCGCTCTTGCAGCCAGGCAGCGGACTCTGCAGACAACGGCCAGCGTCAGGCTCGTGAAGGTCAACAGCAGATTGATGCAGCGGTGAGCAGCGTTGATCGCTTGAGCCAGGAGATCGAACAGTCGGCGCAGTCGATGCAACAGCTGGAACGCGACAGCAACGATATTCAGTCGATCCTGGGGACCATTCGCTCGATCGCCGAGCAGACCAACCTGCTGGCGCTGAACGCGGCCATCGAAGCGGCACGTGCCGGCGAGCAAGGTCGCGGGTTTGCGGTCGTGGCCGACGAAGTGCGGGCGCTGGCCAAACGCACGGCTGACTCCACGGCGGAGATCGACGGTCTGCTCGGCAACCTTGCCAAGCGCACCAGCCAAGTGACTCAACAGATGCATGCGAGCCTGGAAGTGTCGCAGCAGTCGGTGAGCCGCATCGGCGAAGCACGCAACAGCTTTGGGCTTATTCGCGAGTCGGTGGACGTGATCCGCGACATGAACACGCAGATCGCGACAGCGGCCGAAGAACAGCATTCCGTGGCCGAAGACATCAACCGACACATCAGCCAGATCCATGGAGATGCGCAACTGGTCGCGGAACTGGCCAACTCGGCGCGCCTGGATTCGCAAAGCCTGGCCGGACTTTCGAGCGAACTGGACGGGTTGGTTCGACGCTTTAGAACCTGATCGTTCAGAAACACCGCACATCCACTGTGGGAGCGAGCCTGCTCGCGATGAGGCCATGTCAGTCAACATCGATGTTGAATGTCAGTCAGCTATCGTCGGAACGCCGCCCGGAGCCGGCTCGCTCCCACAAGGGTCAGGTGGGGTTATTGCTTGAAGAGTTCGCCGGGGGTAAACCCGAACAGGCTTTTGAACGCCGCAATAAACGCCGACGTCGAGTCATAGCCACACGCCAGCGCGGCATTGGTCACGCTGGCGCCCTCCTCCAGCAAACTCAACGAAGACAACAACCGCATCCGCTGTCGCCAACCGCGAAAGCTCAACCCGGTCTCGCGCTGAAACAGGCGCATCAGGGTTTTTTCCGAGGTGCCCAAGTGTTCCGCCCAGGCCTGCAACGTCACGTTTTGCTCAGGCCTTTCAATCAGCTCGTTGCACAATCCCAGCAGCCGTTCATGCCGTGGCAACGGCAGGGAAAACCCCACCTCGGGCAAGTTCGCCAACTGATCCAGCAACACACTCACCAACCGCGCTTCCTGGCTGTCGCCTTGTGGATACTCCACTGGCAGCAAGCAAAAACTCTTGATCAGCTCCCGCGCCAGCGGAGTGACCTCCAGCACCCGGCAGCGCCCGTCCGCCCACTCACAATCTTCACGGCGCACATACAGGCTGCGCATTTCGGCGCGCATCGAGGTCAAGACCTGATGCTCCAGGTCCGCCGGAATCCAGATGCCCCACTGCGGCGGCGCAAAGAAACTGCCCTCGGCAGTGTGCACGCCGAGGACGCCGCTGATGGCGTAGGAAAACTGCACCCAATCGTGGCGGTGTGGTGGCGTCCAGGATCCGGCGTTGAGGCTTTCTACTCGCGCGAATAGCGGACGCGGTAACGTCGACAGCGTCGGAATCGTTCGTTCGAGGGAGATTTGTCCGTTAGTCGGCATTAACTAGCCTTGTGTCGCAAGAGGGCTGATGGGGCCGACGTTAGGCCAAGTCATGGATCCTTACAAATCTATTTGATGCCGAGAATCCCTGTAGGAGTGAGCCTGCTCGCGATGGCGGTGTGTCGGTCAACATTAATGTGTCTGATACACCGCCATCGCGAGCAGGCTCACTCCCACAGGGTTCCGGTTTCGGCCAATGCTGGCTTCAGCGCTCGATTATTGCGGTGACGCCTTGACCGCCCGCCGCGCAGATCGAGATCAAGCCTCGGCCCTTGCCCGCCGCATCCAGCAACTTCGCCAGGTTGGCGACAATCCGCCCACCGGTTGCCGCAAACGGATGCCCGGCCGCCAGTGAACTGCCTTTGACGTTGAGGCGGCTGCGGTCAATGGAGCCCAACGGCGCATCAAGCCCGAGGCGGGTTTTGCAATAGTCAGGATCTTCCCAGGCCCTCAACGTGCAGAGCACCTGCGCGGCGAAGGCTTCGTGGATTTCGTAGTAGTCGAAGTCCTGCAAGGTCAGGCCATTGCGCGCCAGCAATCGCGGCACCGCGTACACCGGCGCCATCAACAGGCCTTCGGCACCATTGACGAAATCCACCGCTGCCGCTTCGCCGTCACGCAGGTACGCGAGGATCGGCAAGCCACGCTCCTTGGCCCATTCCTCACTGCCCAGCAACACCAGCGACGCACCGTCGGTGAGTGGCGTGGAGTTGCCCGCCGTCATCGTGCCCTTGGCGCTTTTCTCGAAGGCCGGTTTCAGCTTGGCGAGTTGTTCCAGGGTCAGGTCCGGGCGCAGATTGTTGTCGCGGGTCAGGCCGAGGAAGGGCGTCATCAGGTCGTTGTGCCAGCCTTCGGCGTAGGACGCGGTTAGATGGCGATGGCTTTCGAGCGCCAGTTGGTCTTGTTCTTCGCGGGGAATGTGCCAGGTCTGCGCCATCAGCTCGCAATGTTCGCCCATGGACAAACCGGTGCGGGGTTCGCCGTTGCGCGGAAATTCCGGGATCAGGTGCCGTGGCCGCAATTGCAGGAACGTCTTCAGTTTGTCGCCGGTGGTCTTGGCACGATTGGCTTGCAGCAAGATCCGGCGCAGGCCTTCACTGACACTGATCGGCGCATCCGAGGTGGTATCTACGCCACCGGCAATGCCGCAATCGATCTGCCCCAGGGCAATCTTGTTCGCCACCAGCAACGCCGCTTCCAGCCCGGTGCCGCAAGCCTGCTGGATGTCATAGGCCGGCGTTTCGGGCGACAGCCGCGACCCGAGCACGCACTCGCGCGTCAGGTTCATGTCCCGCGACAGTTTGAGCACCGCCCCCGCGACCACTTCGCCCATGCGCAGGCCGTGCAGGTTGTAGCGTTCAATCAAGCCTTCGAGCGCTGCGGTGAGCATCGCCTGGTTACTGGCGGTGGCATACGCCCCGTTGGAACGGGCGAAAGGAATACGGTTACCGCCGATAATCGCGACGCGGCGCAGCTGAGTCATGAAAAGCTCCTTTGAAATATTCAACTTGAAACCCGATCCCCTGTGGAAGCGAGCAGGCTCCCACAGGGCTGCATCCCATTTCAGGGTTTGCATTCCAATGCTGGGCGGCGGTCGCCCTGAAATTCCCGCAACGAACTACTCTGCAATGTTCAAGCGTAGGCCTTATCTCGTGGATCGAACGACTGATTGCCAATCGTGGTCCACACTTTGAACCCCAGCTGCCGGAGCACGTTCCATGTCTGACCGTTATATCGACTTCGCCAATTCGTCCATCGGCCATCGCCTGGTCGGGGCCTTGGGTTTGCCGTCGCCGGTCCGTCTGGAGCGCTGGCAGGCAGGCCGGCTGCGGCCTGTCGAAGGGGCGCTGTTGATCGGCGGTGGCCCGTTGGCAGAGAAAGTCAGCGCCTTCGCCAATCGCCTGACCGACGCGATTTACAGTTACGGCACCGAACCTTCATTGGCCACCGCGTGGATTCCCGGCCACGGTCCGAAGCTCAAAGCCGTGGTGTTCGATGCCAGTAACCTGGAGCAAACCGGGCAGCTCAAACAGCTGCGCGAATTCTTCCAGCCGCTGATGAAAAACCTCGATCACAGCGCGCACCTGGTGATTCTGGGCCGTGCGCCGCAAACCTTGAGCGACCCATTCGCCGCCAGCGCCCAGCGCGCACTGGAAGGTTTCAGCCGTTCGCTGTCCAAGGAACTGCGCAGCGGTGGCACGTTGCAGTTGATCTATGTCGGCGACGGTGCGGAAGATCAACTTGAAGGTCCGTTGCGGTTTTTCCTGTCGCCCAAGAGTGCGTTTGTGTCCGGGCAAATGATTCGATTGAAGGCGTGCGACACGCCGGTTCAGGACTGGACGCGGCCACTGGCAGGACGCAAGGCGCTGGTGACCGGCGCAGCGCGTGGCATCGGCGCCTCGATCGCCGAGACGCTGGCCCGTGACGGCGCCGAGGTGATTCTGCTCGACGTGCCACCGGCCAAAACCGATCTTGACGCCCTCGCCGCGCGCCTCGGCGGGCGCAGCATCACCCTGGACATTTGCGCCGAAGACGCCGCCGCACAGTTGGTCGAACAACTGCCCGACGGCGTCGATATCGTGGTCCACAACGCGGGGATCACGCGGGATAAAACCCTGGCCAACATGACCCCGGAATTCTGGGACGCGGTGCTCGCGGTCAACCTCAATGCGCCACAAGTGCTGACCAAGGCCCTGCTCGACAGCGGCACCCTGCACGACAACGGCCGGGTGATTTTGCTGGCCTCCATCAGCGGCATCGCCGGCAATCGCGGGCAAACCAATTACGCCGCGAGCAAGGCCGGGCTGATCGGATTGGCGCAAGCCTGGGCGCCGTTGCTGGACCAGCGCGGCATCAGCATCAACGCAGTGGCGCCGGGATTTATTGAAACGCAGATGACCGCGCACATTCCGTTCGGCCTGCGTGAAGCGGGCCGACGCATGAGTTCACTCGGCCAGGGCGGCTTGCCACAAGACGTCGCCGAAGCCGTGGCCTGGCTGGCGCAACCGGGCACCGGCGCGTTTACCGGGCAAGCGCTGCGGGTCTGTGGACAAAGCGTCTTGGGGGCCTAGCGATGATCACCGATTGGCACACACTCAACCGCGAACCGAACCTGTCGGCGTTGTACGTGCGAGCAGCGACGCGGCGCAAAATCACCGGCACCACGTTGCCCGACACGGGTTTGCACTGTTGGGTCGATGTCGATCCCAAGCGCCTGGCGGCGTATCGCAACGTCTGCGGGTTTGCCGACAACGGATTGTTGCCGCCAACCTGTCCGCACATCCTGGCGTTTGCCTTGCAGATGCAATTGCTCACCGCCAGGGAATTTCCGTTTCCCTTGCTGGGGCTGATTCACCTGAGCAACCGCATTCGCGTCTTGCGGCCCATGGGCGGCGTGCACCGAATTCGCGTCAGCGTGCAGGTGCAGAATCTGCAACCCCATGCCAAGGGGGCGACGTTCGATCTGGTGACCACGCTGGACGATCAATTGGGGACGCTCTGGGAAGCGCAAAGCCAGATGCTGTGCCGGGGCGTCAAACTGGACGGGGAACCGGTCGAGGAGGTGTTGGCAACCACGCTGGAGATGATGGAAGTCACCCGCTGGAAAGCGCCGACAGACATTGGCCGCCAGTACGCCAAGGTGTCCGGTGATTACAACCCGATTCACCTGAGTGCCGTCAGCGCCAGACTGTTTGGCTTCCCGACCGCCATCGCTCACGGGTTATGGAACAAGGCGCGTACGCTGGCGGCACTGGCCGATCATCTGCCAACGGCGAACATCGAGATTGCCGTGCAGTTTCGCAAACCGGTGCGGTTGCCCAGTGAAGTGACATTGCTGGCGAGCGCGGCGGGATCCAGTGGGGACTTTCAGTTAGCGGGCGCTGGGGATCTTGAGCACATGGTCGGGCATTGGCGGCCGGTGGCGTGATGGCTGACAGAGGAAACTTTGGAGTGTTGAGATTGCTATCGCGAGCAGGCTCACTCCTACAGGGGATTTGTGTTGTTGCCAAATCAAATGTGAGAGCGAGCCAATGTGTGCTCAGTGGGCCAATGTAGGTGGGTAGTTGGCCAGGATGCGTACAACGGTTTCATGTATCGCATTGCTACGTTCCGTCGGGTTCGGCGAGCCGCTGAGCAGTTGTTCGTCGCTGCCGCGCCACACCAGTTTGCCGTCCTTGCCATCGAGCAGGTCGATCTGGATGGTCGCCACTTTGTAGCTGACGTTGCGGGTTTCGTTGTACATCGGCGCGCCCCAGTAACCGTTCCATGGGTTGCCATAACCGCCGCCATAGCTGGTGGTGACTTGTTGCTGGCGCTCTTCGACGATCAGATAAGTTTGTACGTTCAAATCGCCCCGGGTGCCGGTGGCGGCCGGACGCAAGCCTCGCTGATCAAGCTGATCGGTCACGGCTTCGCGGATGCGACGTTCGGTCAGGTCACTCTTGATTCTTGGATCATCGGGGCGGTATTGCAGGGCGGGTTCTTTCCAGCTCCAACTGCGGTAGGCGGCAAAATCGCGGCTGGCATCGAAGTCATGATTGACCTGGTTGGCAGCGCAGGCACTGAGCAGCGCGGCCACGGCCAGTACAGCGAGACGGCGGAACATGATGTTTCTCCGGTTGCATGCAAAACCAGCGGAATGCTTCTTATCTACAGAAGCTAACTGGGAGGATACGCCGACACTGCCTTTTCTACAGCCTTTCGCAGGGCATCCGCTTGCTCACTCTGGCTGGCCCTTTGGCCGGTTTCGGCGCTACCGCTCCACACGGGTTGTCCGGTGCCGGCGTCGTACATATTCACCTGCACCACCAGAACTTGCTCCTGATACGTGCGCAAGATCGGCACGCTGCCGTACATGCCGTAACCGTTGCCATAGTGGTTGTAACCACCATAACCACCGCCGTAATAGCCGTAGTCGTCCTGTTCCTGACGCAAACGGGTTTCCAGGTGCAGGTTGGCGCTGACAAACAGGTCGGCCGGCCGGTTATCGTGCAGCGGGCGCAGGCCGCGCTGATCGAGCGCATTGCTGACCACTTCGGCCACCTGCGCCGAGTCTGCCCAGGTGGTGCCCGGCGGCAGATGCCCGTCGAGCCACGCCCAACTGCGATAACGCCCGTAGTCATGCGGTGGCGCCGGGTAGGCGCTGTGATCGAAGGTGGTGGCGGCGCCGGGTGGCGCCGGCGGTATCGGATTGGACGATGCCACATACGGGTTACTGCCTTCACAGGCCGCCAGCCCGAGACAGATCACCAGTAACCCTGAAAGACTTTTCATTTCGTGCTCCGCTCAGATCGGTCGACAGATCCAGTGCAGATAGCGCCCAAGCCCGGCAAAGCTTGGGTGACGACGGTGCGCCAGCTCCATTTCGAGCAAGTCCACCAGCTCGGCGCGGGCCTGGAATTCCACAGGCATGTAGTCGTGAAAAACCCGCACGCCACTCTGGGTTTCGACCTGCCACAGACCTTCAAGTTGCCCCGCCAGCTCGCGCGGATCCAGCGGCTGTTGCGGGGTCAGGCTCTGCTTCTCGCCGGCCATGTCGTTCTTGCGCATCTTGCGAAAGTGGCCCTTGAGCAGGTTGCGGTAAATCAGCGCATCGCGGTTGTAGAAGGCCAGGGATAACCAACCGTCTTTCTTCGTCAGTTGATGCAAAACCGGCAAAATCGCATGCGGTTCGGCCAGCCATTCCAGCACGGCATGGCACAGCACCAGGTCGTAGGGTTCGGTGAGCTGACCGAGCAGTTCCTGCCACGGCGCCTGAATGAATGTCGCGTTCTGCCCGGCCTCGGCAAAGCGTTGGCGGGCGCCTTCGAGCATCGGCTCGGCGGGCTCGGCCAGCGTAACGTCATGACCACGCTGGGCCAGCCACAACGACATGTGGCCCAGACCGGCGCCGATGTCGAGTACACGCAGCGGCCGGTCCGGAAGGGTTTCAGCCAGGTCGGCCTGAAGCACCGCCAGCCGGATCGCGCCTTTGGCCCCGCCGTAGATTTTTTCGGCGAAACGTGTCGCCAGTTGATCGAAATGACGATCGCTCATCAGCTGAACCTCTTTTCGCTGTCCGCGAGTTTGCTGCGCACGACTTCATTCATGTCCAACCCCAACTCGCTGCACAGCAGCAATAAATAGAGCACGATATCACCCACTTCCTGCCCGGCATGGGCAAGCTTGTCGGCCGACAACTGACGCGACTGGTCTTCGGTCAGCCACTGGAAAATCTCCACCAGTTCGGACATTTCCACACTGGCGGCCATGGCCAGGTTTTTCGGGCTGTGAAATTGCCGCCAGTCATTGCGATCACGGATGGCGTGCAGGCGTTCGGTCAGTTCAACAAGGTTCATCGGGCTCTCCTGAAGGCGTATAGCTTCGGGGGGATGATGTGTGAAGGCAAGCGGCACGCGCTGCAAAACCACTATGCTTGCAGGGAACTCGTCAATGCGATCAATGGCCCAAGGCTCAACCACTTTCATCAGGACGATAACGACATGCAGGTAGAAGGTTTTTTCGAATGGCTCGGCCAGGCGCTCGGTTCGGTCATCCGCTTTATCGTTGACGGCCTCAGTGGCTTGTTCAATCTGTTGAGCCATGCCGGCGGCAACTTTGTCGAAGGCTTGTCCCGGGCGCTGGGGATGGATGCTTCGATCATCAGCATCATCGCGCTGATTCTGGGCTTGATGCTGTTGTGGTCGGCGATTCGGGCATTCATGAATGCTTCGATCATCATGGGGATCATCTGGTTGATGCTGGGGCTTTGGTTGTTGAGCTGGATTATTCACTGACACCCAAAACCCCCACACTCCTGATCGTTCCCACGCAGAGCGTGGGAACGATCACCACCAACTGTCGCTACAATGCCGGCTTCGCCAAGGAGCCTGCATGTCCAACCTGATTGCCGACTGGCGTGACCGCCCGACCCATCGTCGGGTCTGGGCGCTGGCTGCGCCGATGATTCTGTCAAACATTTCCGTACCGCTGGTGGCGCTGGTCGACAGTACGGCCATCGGCCACCTGCCCCACGCCCATCAGTTGGGCGCCGTCGCAGTCGGGGCCAGTTTGTATACCTTCCTGGCCTGGGCCATGGGTTTTCTGCGAATGGGCTCCACCGGTTTCGCGGCGCAGGCCGCCGGACGCGGGGATGGCGCGGCGTTGCGGCAGATTTTGTTGCAAGGTTTGTTGTTGGCCTTGGGCCTGGCGATTGTCTTGGGCGCCGTGGGCGTTCCCTTGAGCAGCGTCGCGTTGCACTTCATGCAACCTTCGGCCGAACTGGATCATCTGACCCGCGAATTTTTCCATACGCGGTTGTTCGGTCTACCGGCGGCGCTGGCCAGTTATGCCCTGGTCGGCTGGTTCCTCGGCACCCAGAACGCGCGGGCGCCGCTGGCGATTCTGCTGAGCACCAACCTGGTGAACATCGCGCTGAACCTGTGGTTCGTCCTCGGGCTGGAATGGGGTGTGGTCGGTGCGGCCCGGGCGTCGGTGATTGCCGAATGGACCGGTGCGCTGATTGGCCTGCTGCTGACGCGCAAAGCCTTGCGTGCCTACCCGGGGCATATCGTCTGGGCCGCGTTGGCGCTGTGGCAGAGTTGGCGGCCATTGCTGGCGGTCAATCGCGACATTTTCATCCGAAGCCTGGCGCTGCAATCGGTGTTTTTCCTGATCACCGTACAGGGCGCGCGACTCGGTGATGCCACCGTTGCCGCTAACGCGCTCCTGCTTAACGGCCTGCTGCTGACGGCACACGCTCTGGACGGTTTGGCGCATGCCGTGGAAGCCTTGTGCGGGCACGCCATCGGCTCGCGTGATCGAGTGGCGTTACGGCGTTCACTGGTGGTCGCCTGCGGCTGGTCGTTGCTGGCGAGCCTGGGTTTCGCCGTGTTGTTTGCGTTCGCCGGGCACCTGTTTATCGAAATGCAAACTGACATCCAGAGCGTGCGCGACACCGCGTTCATCTACCTGCCCTACCTCGCTGCGTTGCCGCTGATTGCGGTGTGGAGTTACCTGCTCGACGGGTTGTTCATCGGCGCCACTCGCGCCCGGGAAATGCGCAACGGCATGCTGCTGACCGTGGTTCTCCTGCTGCCCTTCGCCTGGGCACTGCAAGGCCTGGGCAACCATGGGTTGTGGATCACGTTTTTGCTGTTCATGGTGTTGCGCAGCCTGACCCTCGGCGCGTTCGCCTGGTACTTGCGCAAGAACGACGGCTGGTTCGCCGGATGATGGGAGGTCAGGGTCTTCAACACGTTCAGGGTTGATCCTTCTGCCAACGATTGCGCAGGCTATCGAGACGTTCCTGTTGGGTGATTCCCGGCAACGGCTGCTCAGGCACTGCGCCAGGGTATTGCAAGCGTAGCCATAACCAGCCATCGAGCACCGGCCGCTCGCTGAAACCCAGCGCCAGTCCCTCCTGCAGATAAGCCCAAAGGCGCGTGTAATCGCATCCGGTGGATTGGCTCCAGCGCCAGGCGTGTTGTTCCAGCAGGCAGGTTTGCAAAGCGTCGCGCTGACGCGCACTGAGGTCTTCCTCGATGCCTAGCGGTTTGACCGCAAGCCCCGGATTGAACAACTGCTGCCAGCCCTGACAGCCGATAGCCCGGTCAGCCCAGGTTCCGCCGAACCAGCGCAGCTGGCTGATCGGACCGAGCCAGCGACTTAGCTCCTGGGCATCGCACGCATCGAAAAAGTAGCTGGCCGTGTGGGGATTGTAGTAACTCAGCAAGGCGCGGTGATGCAGGCCAACGGTGACGGTGAGCATGCGACGCAGATGTTCGAGCAACTGCGACGGCGACGCCTCACTGACCAGCCATAACCCGCTCCAGAGGTGGGGTTCGCGGTGGCACCGTTCGGCCAGCGCAGGGCATCCGTTGAGGTCGATCAACACCGGTCCGCGCTCCCTCAGCGGCTGCCATTCGGTGTTCTCAAATAACCAGAACTGTCGGGCATGGGCAAACTGTTGCCGCAGTGCTGCACCGGCCCCAGGTTCACCCGGTACATCGAGCAACAACCATGGCGAGGTTGCTTCGGGAGCCAGGACGGCAATCATGCCGCACCGCTCTGGCCAAGCTGCGTCGCGGCCCGGCAAATGCAAAGGTTTTGCGTGCAATCAGTAAAACTGCCCCCGCCGGGCAGTAGGCACAGCAACACCAACGGCTCGCTGGAGTGCAACAAGCGCAACAATCCCTCGACCGACACGTTGTCATTTTCCACCGCAGCCGGTTGAAGCTCGGACGAGCCTGGCGCCTGGATATCGGACGTGCCGGGAAGAAACCCGGTGATCAGCGGTTGATCAGGATCGCCTTCGACAAAGCTCACCAGCACCTCAATGCCTTCACTCAAGGGCAGTTCGAGCGCGTCGCGCAATTCAGGCGCTATCGACAACCAGCAGTGGCTGGGGGCTGCGCCTTCGCCCTGATAGAGCCAGTCAAATTGCACGGCGACGGGTCGGGACGCCTCGGGTTGAGACTCAGCAACCTCGACCACCCAGGCCCGCTGCAGGCTGTGCATCCTGGGACCAGTAGCCAAACCCGCCGGCACATAAGGCAACGCTGCGGCCACCGCGCGGATCTGGTTGCCGTACGTAAACTCCGGCAGTTGTCCACCCTGATGCTCGACATGGGTCAGCAACCAAAGACGATTCCAGTCGGCACACGGATGACCCGTCATCGGAACGCGCTGGCCACTGCGCAGCGTTGCAACGTTCGTATGGCCTTCGGCAGCCTGCGCGCGACCATGGAGCGTGAACTGATGCACGCCAGGTTGCCCGGTGTCGGACGCGAAGACCATCTCTGCGCCACACCGATCGTGTCCCTGCCCGTCACCAATGACCAGACAGTGATCACTCCAGCGGTGCTCGAAGTGATAATGAAGTCTTTCTTGCGCGCACAGTCGCTGGAAAAATTGCAGATCCGACTCCTGGTGCTGCGTGCAGAAATCCCGAGGAAGGTAATCGCCGGTCAACTCGAAACGCCGATCCTTGCCCGCAATGCCATGCTCCTTGAGCACTTGGGCGAGGATGTCCGGCACCGAACGGTCACTGAACATTCGCCGGCTGGACCGCAGTGCCAGGCACGCGAGTTTCGGCCTCAGGCTTACACGACAAAGTCTGTATGTGGTGCCATGTCCGGTCTGGACGAGTTCATGCAGCTGCCCGTGAATACCGTTCCCCGCTGGCCCGAAATGCAAAAAAGCCGGGCGGTACAACAGGCTTGCCAAGTCCAGCGCCGGATCATCGATCAGCACATCCACGTTGTACTCAAAGGGTTCGCTGATCGCTTCACTGCCAGTAAAGGCCAAGACCTCAAAGGGATCGGGCAGACCCGCTACATCCAGACGAAATGACGGCTCGTTGACTGGATCGAACATCGGCGATTCTCTACAGGAGGGGCGGCCGGGGATTCTCTCCGAGAGAGTTGGCCGAGTAGAGTGCCGAAATACAACTTAGGAAACGGCCTACGCGAAAAGAAGACCACATCGCATGGATAGACGTGGATGTGAGTCATTTCGCTGGAAAACAAAGACGCGTCTCACCAGGTCCTCTGAAATTTCCGCAACGTGCGGAACATTTTCAGACAACCTGATGAGAACAGTGCCTTACCTTACGAAGACAGGTAAGACGAACGGGTCAGGCCCAGACGCAGAGCGTCGAGGAACTGGGTACGCTCGGCTGCGGTGATGCGGGCACTGGCGCACTTGTCGCGGTAGTGGGTCATCAACTCTTCCGGCGACAAGTGCACGTAGCGCAGCATGTCTTCGATGGTGTCGTGGGTTTCGATACCGGCGTGGTACACGCTGCCGTCAGCGTTCTGGTAGATGTTCACCGAGTCGGTGTCACCGAACAGGTTGTGCATGTCGCCAAGAATTTCCTGGTAGGCGCCCACCAGAAAGATCCCCAGCAGGTAGTCTTCACCGTCGTTCAGCGCATGCACCGGCAGGCTGGTTTCGATGCTTTGCTCGTCGACGTATTGCTTGATCTTGCCGTCGGAGTCGCAGGTCAGGTCTTGTAGCACGGCGCGGCGCAGCGGCTCTTCATCGAGACGGTGCAGCGGCAGGATTGGCAGGACCTGGCCGATGGCCCAGGTGTCCGGCAGGCTCTGGAACACCGAGAAGTTGCAGATGTACTTGTCGGCCAGTTTGTCGTTGAGTTCGTCGAGCACCTGACGGTGCGAACGCTGACGGGCTTTCAACGAGTTGTGCAGACGACGGCACACGGCGAAGTAGCATTGCTCGGCCAGGGCTTTTTGCGCCAGGGTCAGCTTGCCATCGGCGTACTGGGTAGCCACGTCGCTCATGTAGTGCGTCGCGCGCCAGTAAGTTTCGGTGACCATCTCGATGTCGGTCGGGCCCAGCAGGTCAACCAGCCACTGCACGGTTTCCGGCAGCTCTTCCTTGTTGTCGATCTGCGGCACGTCGTCGTTGTGTTTCTCGACGTCGGTGACTTGCACCACCAGCATGGCGTGGTGAGCGGTCAGGGAGCGGCCGCTTTCGGAGAAAATGTTCGGGTGCGGCAGGTTCTGCGCGTCGCAGAACTCTTTGAGCATCCCGACCACGACACCGGCGTAATCGTCCATGTCGTAGTTGATCGAACTGGCGTTACGCGAATGCGTACCGTCGTAGTCCACGCCCAAACCGCCGCCAACATCGATGTGATCCACCGGCAGGCCGAGGTTGCGCAGTTCGCCGTAGTAACGAATCGCTTCCTTGAAGCCGTGCTGGTAGTCCGCCAGGTTGGCGATTTGCGAGCCCATGTGGAAGTGCAGCAGGCGAATGCCCTGATCCAGGCCGGCCGCGCGAAAACGCTCGACCACCGACAGCAATTGCGCCGCCGACAGACCGAATTTGGATTTCTCGCCGCCGGTGTCCGCCCATTTGGACGAAGCCAGGGACGACAGACGCACGCGCAGGCCGACCTGAGGCTTGACCTTCAGCGACGCCGCTTCTTCGATCACCAGGCCGACTTCGGATTCTTTCTCGATCACGATAAAGACGTTGTGACCCAGCTTCTGGCCCATTAGCGCCAGACGAATGAACTCGCGGTCCTTGTAACCGTTGCAGACGATGGTGCCGCCCTTCGGCGCCAAAGCCAGAACGGCGAGCAGCTCAGGCTTGGACCCGGCTTCCAGACCGATGGAAACGTCCTGGGTGGCGATGATGTTTTCGATCACCGCTTCTTGCTGGTTAACCTTGATCGGGTACAGCGCGGTGTACTTGCTCTGGTACTCCAGACGCTCGATGTTCGCATCGAAGGCGCCGGTCAGCTGACGCACGCGGTCTTGCAAGATATCCGGGAAACGCACCAGCAATGGCAAGGACAAACCGCTTTTGCGCAGTTGGTCGACTTGCTCGAACAGATCAATAGGCGAACTGGTCGGACCGTTCGGACGAACTTCGACGCGACCGGCGTCGTTGATCGCGAAATACCCGGCCCCCCAATGGCGAATCCCGTAAACACTGCGGCTGTCCGCAACTGTCCATTGGCTGCCATCGTCTTTGCGTGTGCGTCGTACGGACATTGAAGTCCCCTATAAAGAAGTCGTTGAGCGCGCCTTGAGTTCAGGCCGGCGCAGTCTAAAGAATGAAAATGACGATTAGCCTGCATGCAAGGGCGATAGACCTCACATTCAGGTTTGAGTTTAGAAACCGGTCAGAACAGGCTCTGTGAAAACCATGTAGACGACGCCAGACCTGCTGTCAGGACTGGATCAAGCCGAGGGTGGTTTTCACAGAGGCTGCTAGCCGCCGGACTTCTTCGCTTTGAAACCGAGTTTGATCAGCTCGCCCAAGAGTAGCTCGACATGATCGCCCTGGATTTCGATGATCCCGTCTTTCAACGCCCCGCCTGTGCCGCAACGTTTCTTCAACGTGGTGGCCAGTTCCTTGAGCGCGTCTTCAGCCAACGGCACGCCGGTGATGGTGGTCACCGTCTTGCCGCCACGGCCCTTGCTTTCGCGACGCACGCGAGCGATGCCGTCGCCGGCCGGGATAACGGTCTGTTTGCAGATACAGGCGTCCACCGGTTTACTGCATTCCGGGCAATGACGACCTGCGTCGGTGGAAAATACCAGGCCACCAAGGGCGGCGAAGGATGCGGCTTTTTTGGCCACCGGCAATCCTCTTGGGAGGACAAAGACTGATCGCGGCAACTCGGGAAGTTGCCATCGACCGCGAAGCCCCACTCAGGCAGGGGCAGCGCTACTGAAACGGTACAACCTTGCAGGAGCCGAGCTTGCTCGCGATGGACGTCAACGATAACGCGCGACATCAGACAGCACGTGTCGTCCATGCGCTCTTTCGCGAGCAAGCTTTGCTCCCACAAAAGGTCGCGCAGTGTAACGGCAAAAAGCCGACTTGCTAAGAGCCAATCGGCGCCAATTTATAGCTCTTTTGCGACTTCATCCTGTTGAGCGCGCAGATAGCGCTTCAACGCGGCCAGAGAGTCCGGGCAATAAGGCTTTTGCTGGATTTCCAGCATGACCTGATCGATGGGGATGAAGCGCGCCTCGAGCACTTCTTCCGGCTGCAGAATCAATGGCCCATCCCATACCGCCGAAAACGCCGAACACCAGAGCCGGTTGCCGGTGTCTTCAAAGAAGAAGTGATCATGGGCGGTCAATTCCACACCGCGCACACCCAGCTCTTCTTCGAGTTCGCGGGCGGCCGACTCGGCGTAGGTTTCGCTGGCGAGCACCATGCCCCCCGCTGCCACATCCCAATACCCCGGATAAATGGCTTTGCTCAGGGTTCGCCGGTGCACGCACAGTTCACCCGCCGAGTTGAACAGCATGATGTAGGTGCCGCGCCCGATCAGCCCGCGTTCACGCAAGTCGGAACGGACCAGGGCGCCGAGCAGGTTGTCCTGTTCGTCGACCCAGGCAATCTGTTCGGCATCCGAGGCCGCGCGATGGGCGGCCTCTTTGGCGTCGTCGACCATAAATCAGCCTTGATTGAGCAATTGACGCAGATCGATCACTGCGGCGTTGGCTCGGGATATGTAGTTGGCCATGACCAGCGAGTGGTTAGCCAGCACACCAAAGCCGCTGCCATTAAGGATCATCGGACTCCAGACCGCCTCTTGCGAGGCTTCCAGCTCACGAATGATCTGACGCACGCTGACCGTGGCGTTTTTCTTGGCCAATACATCGGCGAAGTCGACTTCAATGGCGCGCAACAGATGGGACAGCGCCCAGGCCTGACCACGGGCTTCGTAGAACACGTTGTCGATCTGCATCCACGGGGTCTCGACGATTTCTTCGTCGACCTGTGGCACTTGGCCCGGCGCGAGGACTTCGGTTTTCAGCGAGGTGTTGAGTTTGACCCGGCCGACGCTGGCCGACAGGCGTTGTGACAGCGAACCCAGCCGGGTGCCCACGTCACCGAGCCAGTTGTTCAGGTTGTCGGCGCGGGCATAGAACAGCGCGCTTTTCTGGTTCGGATCGGACAGACGTGCCTGATAGCGGCTCAGGGAATTGATGCCTTCCTGATATTCGGACTCGCTGGAAGGCAGCACCCAGCTTTTGTTGTCGAAGTTGAAACGCGGTTCGGCCTTGGCCAGATCGGCGTCTTCGGCCGACTGCGACTGGGAGCGGGCGAAGTCTTTTCGCAGCGCACGGCTCAGGTCGCGCACCTGGACCAGCACGCCATATTCCCAGCTCGGCATGTTGTCCATCCACAGGCCCGGCGGGAAACGGTCGTTGGAAATATAGCCACCCGGTTTGCTCAGCAACGTCCCGGCGACGGTCTTGAGGGTTTCCACCGTGGTGTAGCCGATGACCATCTGTTTGCCTTCTTTTTCGGCAGCGATCTGGGCATTTTGCTGGACCGGGAACAGCGCAGGTTCTGCACTCCAGTACCAACCCAGGGCAATCGTAACCAGCAGATAAAAGCCGATCAGCGTGGCCAGCGCCCGGCTGAACAGCAGGCCGCCAAAGTAACTGCGGGTGGCCGATTTAGGTTCAGCGGCACGTTCAGGCGCGCTGCCCGCGCGGTTCTTCCAGTCCAGCATGGCGATATCCTTTCAATCACTTGAGTTCATCGATTCGACCACAACCATACAACAACGTGCCTTAGGCCGGCACCCGTCGCCGGGTTAATCCTGAAAAATGACGGACGAACCTGCCGTAACCGTTGCCGATGAACTCAAGCGTCCATACGTTCGCTGGCGCCGATGACCTCCATTGAAATCTGCCGCACCTCGTCTGCGCCAAAAAGATGGGCGATGCCTTCGCCGTCGGTCGTGCGCTGGAGCCTCTGCCCGCCCACTGTCGCGATGTAGCGTCGCTGCGCCAATGGCTCACCCGTAACGCTGTCAACCAAGCGGAAAATCCTTGGCGATCGAGAGGGCTGGACCGGTGGATTTTTCATCAACTCCATGATCTTGCGGTCAAAGGTCCGCTGCGGAATCGTCCAGTCACCGTAGTCGGCTTCAGCCCTGACCAACCACCACTCGCCCGCTCAATCTGGTCGAGTACCTCACTGTCGACATCGATCATCAACCCGGAGCGCAACTCCTCCAGGCCTTCGATGGGGTGGCGATCGTGCAATGCCTGGCGCACGTGATCCACCGCATCCTCACCGCAATAAGCATGCTGGCGCTCCCACGCGGACAGATGAAACTCATTGACCAGCCTCATACCTGTTCCTCGGCGCTCCACTCATCGGAGCCCATAGTCCGGCTAATTTCATGTCTCCAGTAGATTCGGCGGTAGCTGAAGTGAACCTTCTCCAACTGGGTGAGGTGCGCACTACTGGCGTCCAGGCAATGGGGCATGAGCACCTCGGCGCCAATGATCACCGCGTCCTCCAGTTCCATGGTGTAGAAATGCTCCTGCGTTCCCTGGGCCGAAGTGCGATACCACTCGACGCGGCACTTGCTGAGCAGCTCCCCGGAACACAAGGCGATGTTGATCAACGGGGACGCCTTGTCGATGGACTTGGTAATGATCAAGGGTTTGTGCATCCGGCGCCCCGCTCCTGACCCTTTGGGCACAAAAATGCCATGGCTCAGGGCCTGAATCATGATCTGGTCTTCACGGCCCAGTTGGTAGACGTTGCCCACTGACGCTTCGGTGAAGGCGCCTGCGCTGATCAGGCCTTGTCGTTCACCGTGGAGGGTCATGAAGGCGGGGGTTGGCATGGTGGGGCTCCTTGGGTTTATTTGGGGAACAAGGGTGTGTTCGGGTTGGACTGGTCCAACTCGATCAGCGCTTCTTCGTCCCCATCTTCTGCGAACGGCGTCCATGGCTTGCCGATCGACAGAGTGATGAGGTAGCGCTCTTCGTTGGGTCGCTTGTCGTAGTTGAATCGGTGAAAATGCATCGTGACTTGATATTTTTTGCCCGCTTTCCAGTAGACCTTTCCTCCTTTATTGACGTCTTTCAACTGCGCTCGCCATTCTGGCGTGTCGGCAAAGGGTGGATAACTTTTCCTGCCGGCCACCCTCCATCCGCCATGGCGCCACTGCTCTTGTAAATCCATCGCTACCTTCAGGGCATCATCGAGCAGCAAAGGCTCAACTTGTGGGGACATGCGAATACTGCTAACGACGTTGTCGTCAAATACAACGGTAAAAAAACGCGCTCTCGGCGTTACGAACTCATACTGCGGATCGATGAGTCGAAGCCGTGCATCCGTATCGGGAAGGCCCATCCAGACATGCCCGGGGATTCTCGGACTGAAGGGCACGGAAGAATGCTTGCGCAAGGTTTCATAGGTGCCGCCCACCTCCAATGCGATCACTGGCTCTTGCGATAGAGACTCAACCAACTGATTCGTAGCCACCCCGATCAGGGCAGCCAGAAACAACAAGCCTGCCCCGAGCCGCCAGCGGCCTATACCTTGCCGCACACTCACCGTATTCCCTGCCCAGATGAGATCTCGGTGATCGACTGCTGCAGCACACTACGGCTCGTATCATTGAGCATCTGATCAAAGCGTGCTGCAGCCCGAAGTACGAAAGGCATTCGCTGCTCGATATCCGACAAGTCCGCTAGCGGACTGTTGCTGAAACCAATGGTGCGTCCGTCATCAACACGCCGGCATTGGCTGGAGAGCGTCAACTCAATTGCCTGGGCTACGCCAGAAGGAAAACCGGTCACATAAGAAGCATGGTTGCCACGCAGCAAAGCCACCAGTTGGCCGTTCTGATAAATCGTGGGCTGTAGAATATTTTGCAAGTCGTGCACATGCCGGAACTGCTGCTGTACCAAGGACGAGTCTTCCCCGGCAAAACGAATATCCACTGAAGGCACCGGGTTACGCGCATCCGCTTCTTTATAGTCACGCAAGGCATCTGCCGGTTCGGGCATCCTGTCCGGAGTCAAAAGCCCGGACTGACGGCGGCTGTCTCGCAAACGCTGCCGCGCCTCCCGCTCCTCGCGAATACGTTCAACACTTTGCGCCGCATGCAGCAATCCGCATCCGACCTGTTTGGAGGCAAACGCCGCCAACCCGGCCCACTGAAACCTTGGGTCTTGCAGCCACAGCCGGGCATAGGCCGCGTTGATCGCTCGATTGCGCGCCACCGGGTCGGCAATCAATACGCCCTTCGGTGCGACGATCTCCTCCGCCTCGCGCTGATACGTACGCCAAAGGCAGGAACACGTGAGGATCGGCACGTCAGTGACCAAGGTCTTGCTGCCATATAGCCGCTCCTCTTTACACTCACAGTCAGTAACGGGGGTGCTGTTGTGATTTGTGATTCAGGCGCTGTTCATCGCTGGAATGCTGTTCAAAACACTGAGTCATGAGTTTCGGCTGGCTACCAAGGGAATCCCTGAACCCTAACAGCCGAAAATCCCGTCCGAATCATGCTGACGCAAAATCAGAATTCCCTGACAGACGAGGCTCGCCGCAGCGAAGGACGTTGCCCTGAAGCGACAAGGAAATCTCCTGAAACCGCCAGAATGTAGGGGCCTGCCTAACGCAGCTCCACCGAATAAGACCAGCCAGTCACAAACTGAATAAGGCTGATTAACAGATAATTGCCGTACGACTCTCTCATCCCATTGAAAAGAGGTGCTAGCATAGAGCCACCAGTCGATCTCAGCATTTACCCTAACTAGTAGTCAGGATATGACCGAGCCAGAAGACCCCAGCCGTGAGCGCCTCAAGCACCACTTTGCCCAGCGGGTGATTCATCAGGCACGTCAAATTCTTGAGATCTGGCAGCGCCTGCAACGCAGCGAGTGGTCCACCGCCGACTTATCGGAACTGAGAGAGGCCAACCTGCGCCTGCTGCGGTTTGCCGAGCGTTTCGAGCAACCGGAACATACGCAACTGGCACGCCACATCGGTCAGTCGCTGGAGGCGGTCGACGCCAATCGCGGACGCCTGAGCAGCGGGCTGATCACCGATCTCAATCGCTTGATGCAACGCTTGTCGCGCACCGGCCTGCGACATGGCGATCAGCTCGAACATACCTTGCTGCCACCCTTGCGCAAGCCGATCTATGTGATGTTGCAAGATCACGACCGCGCCGAGCGCCTGGCCAAGCAACTGGAATTTTTCGGACTCAGCGCTCAATCCCTGGACAGCATTGCAGCGTTTCGTGCGTCGATGGTCGAGCGCTTGCCCGCCGCCATCGTCATGGACGTCGACTTCAGTGGCGCCGGTATTGGCCTGAAACTGGCCGCCGAAGCCCAGGAAGGTCTCGATCATCGCCTGCCGCTGTTGTTCTTCAGCCTGAACGAAACCGATACCCCGACCCGCCTCGCCGCCGTGCGTGCCGGTGGCCAGGAGTTTCTCACCGGCACCCTGGAAGCTTCGAGCCTGCTGGAGAAAATCGAAGTCCTGACCTGTGTCGCTCAGTACGAACCTTATAAAGTGCTGATCATCGACGACTCCCGCGCCCAGGCCCTGCACACCGAACGCCTGTTGAACAGCGCCGGGATCGTCACGCGCACGTTGATCGATCCGATTCAGGCCATGGCCGAACTTTCGGACTTTCAACCTGACCTGATCATCCTCGACATGTACATGCCAACCTGCACCGGTACTGAACTGGCCAAGGTGATCCGTCACAACGACCGTTATGTCAGCGTGCCGATCATTTACCTGTCGGCCGAAGACGATCTGGACAAGCAACTCGACGCTATGAGCGAAGGCGGCGACGACTTCCTGACCAAACCGATCAAGCCGCGCCACCTGATCACCACCGTGCGCAACCGCGCGGCACGGGCACGCAATCTGAAAGCCCGAATGGTCCGCGACAGCCTTACCGGTCTGTATAACCACACGCACATTTTGCAATTGCTTGAAGACTGCAGCTTCCGCTCCCGCCGCGAGAGCAAGCCGCTGTGCTTTGCGATGCTCGACATCGACCACTTCAAACGCGTCAATGACAGCCACGGCCACCCCATGGGCGACCGGGTAATCAAAAGCCTGGCGCTGTTCTTGAAGCAACGCTTGCGCAAGACCGACTTCATCGGCCGCTATGGCGGCGAGGAGTTCGCGATCGTCATGCCGGACACCGACCTCGAATCGGCTTACACAGTGCTGAATGAAATTCGTCAGCGCTTTGCCGAAATTCACTACCCCGCCCAACCTCAAGACCTTTGGTGCACGTTCAGTGCCGGTGTGGTGGAGTTGTGCGAACACTCCGACAGCGTGACGATGGCCAGCCAGGCGGACGAGGCGCTATACCGCGCGAAGGGTGCCGGACGCAACCGTATTCAGGCGGCGCGAACATCACGGCAAAGTGCCACTTTTTTATCGGAATCCACCGATTCGGTCATAACGCTGTAACACAAACGCAATAAATTCAGGCGCTTACCACTCAGCCGTCGGTAGACCCGCTATGCGCCTGAAGTTGCTGACCAATCTCAACACCCTCCTGTTAGTCGCCGTGTGCGTGGCCCTTGGCGCCACACTGTGGTGGTCGCAAAAGGCCCTGGAGCGCCCCTATCTGTTGATGGAGCGTTACCTGGGGCTGTCCCGGCAATTTCAGAATGAAGTCGCGCGCAATATCGAAGACTACCTCGCCAGTGGCGATGCCCTGCGCCTGAGCAGCGCCAGCCAGGCCATTGACGTCTTGCAAAAGGAGCTCGGTGAGTTGCCACCGGCGCTCGCCGACACTTTGCGCCCGAGCCTGTCGAACCTGGATGAGTTCAGCAAAACCGATCTGTTGGCCGCCGGCAAACTCGCGGGCGACCCGCAAGCGCTGCTGCTGCAAGCCGAACGCGAACTCGGCGCCAGCCTCGACCAACTCAGCCAATACGCCAGCGCTGACGCGGCGTACCTGACGCCGCTACTTAGCGCCTCTCAACACCTGGGCAAATTGTCCCTGGCCCGGGACAAACTGGTCAGCAGTGGCCGCAGCGAATTGGCCGCCGACGTCGAACGCGAAGTGGCCAACATCCGTACTCAGGCGGAGCTGCTGGGCGGCTTGCCGCTGCTCGGCGTCACCACCAAGAGTGAGTCGAACACCGATGATTTCGCGTCGATGATGGGCCTGGAGAACAACGAGAAAGTTGCCGCCGAAGACGCGGGTGTCGGCCTCAAGCGTGAACTCAACAGCCTGCTCACGCGCTACCCGGCCGAACTGTCGCGCACCCGCGATCAAATCCAGAAACGCACCGATCTCAGCGCCGCCACCCACCTGAAAATCGCCGCCGCGCAGCAAGCGATTGCCGGACTCGAACCCGTGGTCCGCGCCCAGCACGGCCAGATCCAGGGCGAAGTACGGTTGATGCAGGGTGTGATGATCGGGCTGATCCTGCTGATCGCCTTACTCATCGATACCCTGCAACGACGCTTGGCCCGAACCCTGACCAACCTGGCGCCGGCCCTGTCTACGTGGGCAGAAGGCGACTTCAGCCGGGACATTGAACTGGGCAACACCAATCGCGAATTGCACGACATTCAAGCGTCGCTCAATCGCTTGCGCGCCTACCTGGTGGATCTGGTCGGGACCATTCGTCTCAACGCCGAGCAAGTCGCCGGCAGCAGCCGAACTCTGGCCGACTTGAGTAATGATCTGCACAGTGGCGCCGAACATCAGGCAGGCGACACGGCACTGATCCGCGATTCTCTCGGTGAATTGGAGGCGACGATTCAACAGGTCGCCGGCGATGCCAGCCAGGCAGCCGACGCCAGTCGTCATGCCGGCCTGGCGGTTGCGCACGGCCAGAAAGTCATCGGCCTGAGCCTCACCGGCCTGCATGCGTTGGTGGGCGAAGTGCAGGGTAACGCGCAGATGATCGAGCACCTGGCCGAAGAATCGGCGACCATCGGCGGCGTGCTGACGGTGATCCGCTCGATTGCCGACCAGACCAACCTGCTGGCGCTGAACGCCGCCATCGAAGCGGCTCGCGCCGGGGAAATGGGCCGAGGGTTTGCAGTGGTGGCGGAAGAGGTTCGCTCACTGGCGCAACGCACCACCGGGGCCACCGCAGAAATTCAGACGCTGATTGCCGGCCTGCAAACCGCCGCGCGTCAATCCGTGGAGGGCATGCGCGCGCAAGTTGAACATGCAGAAGCCACGGCCAATCAGGCGCAAGCGGCCGACGGGGCGCTGGATAGAATCGTCGGGGCCATCCAGACCATTTCCGACACTGCCGTGCGCATTGCCGATGTCACCGCCCAGCAGAGCGGCGCGGTCAGCGAGATTCGCGACCACAGCGAGCGAATTCACCAATTGGGCGGGGATAACTTGCTGCGCATTGGTGAAGGGCGTGAGCAAGGGGAGAATCTGTTGGTGCTGGGCGGGCGGCTGCGTACGGCCGTTCAAGCCTTCCGCGTCTGAAAAATCGCCTTCGCGATCAAGCCCGCTCCCACCTTTGATTTGTGCACGACACAGAACCAATGTGGGAGCGGGCTTGCTCGCGAAGGCGCCAGTACAATCACCGCACAACCCCCTACCCTGCACACCCGACAACTGTCCGCTATCATGCCCCCAATTCCGATACGCGAGATTGTCATGCGCCGTTTGCTCTGCCTGCTGCTTTTAGTGCTCGCCCTGCCGGCCACCGCCGCCGGGTTGCCGGACACCCGGCCCAGCTCCACTCTGGGCGCGATCAACAACAGCGCTGACTTTCTGCCGGTGCGCGAAGCCTTTCAATTGAGCCTGGTAGACAGCACGCCGCAGTCGATCAAGCTGCGTTTCGTCGCCACCGAGGGGTATTACCTCTATCGCCACCGTTTCCAATTTCGGGCTGACCCGGCCGATATAAGCCTGGGCGCAGCAATACTGCCCAAGGGCGAGCAGAAGCACGACGAGTACTTCGGCGATGTCGAGGTTTATCACGGTGTTGTTGACGTAGAAATACCGCGCACCGATCAACGTACCTTCACACTGGCCGTGACGTATCAGGGCTGCGCCGACAAAGGCCTGTGCTATCCACCGGAAACCGAGCGCCTGAGCATTGATGGCATCGGCGCCCCGACCTCCGCGCAAAGCGTTGGCTGGCGCGAACTCGCGCTGTTTTTCCTCGCCGGTTTGGGCTTGACGTTCACCCCTTGCGTGCTGCCGATGCTGCCCATCCTGTCCGGTGTGGTGCTGCGTGGTCAGGTCGGTGGTTGGCGCGGCTTCAACCTGTCTTTGGCCTACGTGCTGCCGATGGCCGCCTGCTTCGCCCTGCTCGGTGCGCTGATGGGAATGTTCGGCGCGCAGCTCAATCTTCAGGCACGCCTGCAATCGGCCTGGGTGCTGGTGCCGTTTGCAATGTTTTTTGCGCTGTTTGCGCTGGCGATGTTCGGCGTATTCGAACTCAAGCTGCCCCAGGCCATCAGCAGTCGCCTGGATCGCATCGCGGGCCGCACTGAAGGCGGTTCACTGTGGGGCGCCGCGGTGTTGGGCGTGGTGTCCAGCCTGTTGGTTTCGCCCTGCGTTTCCGCGCCCCTGGCCGGTGCGCTGCTGTACATCAGTGCCAGCGGCGATGCGCTGGGAGGTGGACTGAAACTGTTCATGCTCGGCCTCGGCATGGGCGCGCCGCTGTTGCTGGTGGCCACCGGTGGCGCGGCCTGGCTGCCGAAAAGCGGGCCGTGGCTGGTGTATGTGAAAAACGCCATTGGGGTGCTGTTGCTGGGACTGGCGATCGCCCTGCTCAGCCGGGTACTGCCGGGCCAGATCACCTTGCTGCTGATCGGCTTGCTGGCCGGCGGTGTCGGCTTGTTCATGGGCGCACTGGAGTTCGTCTACAAGCCCCCTCGAAAACGCCTGGGCCAGCTGCTGGGGATGTTCCTGCTGTTTTACGCACTGGCGTGCTGGTTCGGGGCGTTCAGCGGCCAGACCGATCCGTTCAACCCGATTGGTCAATCGCGCGTGATTGCAGGTAACGAACCACCGCAAAACACCGGAACCTGGCAAACAATCAGCACGCCCTCAGAGTTGGACCGCGTGCTCGCCGATGCTCAATCCTCGGGCACTCCGCTGCTGCTCGACTGGTACGCCGACTGGTGCATCAGCTGCAAAGTCATCGAACGTGAAGTCCTCAAGGACGCAAAAGTCGTCGAGCGCCTGCAAGGCTATCGACTGGTCCGTTTCGACATCACCGCCAGCAATGCCGAGCAACGCGCCCTGCTCGACCGTTACAAATTGTTCGGTCCTCCGGCCTTGATGTTTTTTGGCAAGGACGGCGTTGAACGCACCGATGTGCGAGTGATCGGCGAGATCAACGCCAAAGACTTCGCTGAACGTGTTGCGAAAGCAAATGACCAGATTTAATCAGCCGGTCACATATTTCGCGCAAACATCGGCTATCGTGCTGGCTATTGCATAGAACTGGACAGTCACAAAGCCTTTGCGGCATAGTCGCCGGGTTCTGACTCTTGCTCACAGATAACAAGGAACAGCAGATGGCGACCCTATTGGTGCTGCACGGCCCCAACCTGAACTTGCTCGGCACCCGCGAACCGGGCACCTACGGCGCTACGACACTGGCGCAGATCAACCAGGACCTGGAACGCCGCGCCCGTGAAGCCGGCCATCATTTGCTGCACCTGCAAAGCAACGCCGAGTACGAATTGATCGATCGCATCCATGCCGCTCGCGGCGAAGGTGTGGACTTCATTTTGATCAATCCAGCAGCTTTTACGCACACAAGTGTCGCATTACGTGACGCGCTGCTGGCAGTGAGCATCCCATTCATCGAAGTGCATTTGTCTAACGTGCACAAACGCGAACCTTTCCGCCATCACTCTTACTTCTCCGACGTAGCGGTGGGAGTGATCTGCGGCCTTGGCGCCAGCGGTTATCGACTGGCCCTGGAGGCCGCACTAGAGCAGCTTGAAAGACAGGCAACGACTTGAACAACAAGCGTAAACGCCCCTGACCGACCCTTGGGAGTTGATGATTCATGGATATCCGTAAAGTTAAGAAACTGATCGAACTGCTGGAAGAGTCCGGCATCGACGAGCTCGAGATCAAGGAAGGCGAAGAGTCCGTACGCATCAGCCGTCATAGCAAAACCCCGGCTCAGCAGTACTACGCACCGGCTCCAATGCACGCTCCGGCACCAGCGCCTGTTGCTGCTCCGGTTGCTGCTGCCGCTGCACCTGCTGCTCCGGCCGCGCCTGTCCTGAACGGCACCGTTGCCCGTTCGCCGATGGTCGGTACGTTCTATCGCAAATCTTCGCCATCCTCGCCATCCTTCGTTGAAGTCGGCCAGACCGTGAAGAAAGGCGACACCCTGTGCATCGTCGAAGCCATGAAGATGATGAACCACATCGAAGCTGAAACCAGCGGTGTGATCGAATCCATCCTCGTCGAAGACGGCCAGCCGGTTGAGTACGACCAACCGCTGTTCACCATCGTTTGAACCGCGGAGAAACTTTGATGACTGCGAAGTTGGAAAAAGTTCTGATCGCCAACCGCGGCGAGATTGCCCTGCGGATCCTGCGAGCCTGCAAAGAGATGGGCATCAAGACTGTCGCCGTTTACTCCAAGGCCGACAAAGAACTGATGCACCTGGGCCTGGCAGACGAATCCGTCTGCATCGGTCCGGCCTCGGCCGCGCACTCTTACCTGCACATCCCGGCAATCATCGCCGCAGCTGAAGTGACCGGCGCTACCGCCATTCACCCAGGCTACGGTTTCCTTGCGGAAAACGCTGATTTCGCTGAACAGGTCGAGAACTCCGGCTTCGCCTTCATTGGCCCGAAAGCCGACACCATTCGCCTGATGGGCGACAAGGTATCGGCCAAACACGCCATGATCGCTGCGGGCGTTCCAACCGTTCCGGGTTCCGACGGCCCGCTGCCTGAAGACGAAGAAACCGCTCTGCGCATCGGTCGCGAAGTTGGTTACCCGGTGATCATCAAAGCCGCTGGCGGCGGTGGTGGTCGTGGCATGCGTGTTGTGCACAAAGAAGAAGACCTGATTTCCTTTGCGAAACTGACCCGCACCGAAGCTGGCGCGGCGTTTGGCAACCCGATGGTCTATCTGGAAAAATTCCTGACCAACCCACGCCACGTGGAAGTCCAGGTACTTTCCGATGGTCAGGGCCAGGCCATCCATCTGGGCGACCGCGATTGCTCGCTGCAACGTCGTCACCAGAAGGTTCTCGAAGAAGCGCCGGCACCGGGCATCGACGAGAAAGCACGCCAGGAAGTCCTCGCTCGCTGCGTCAAGGCGTGCATCGACATCGGCTACCGTGGCGCCGGCACTTTCGAGTTCCTTTACGAGAACGGCCACTTCTACTTCATCGAGATGAACACTCGCGTCCAGGTAGAGCACCCGGTTTCGGAAATGGTCACCGGCATCGACATCGTCAAGGAGATGCTCAGCATCGCCGCTGGCAACAAGTTGTCCTATACCCAGGACGACGTGGTGATCCGCGGTCACGCCCTGGAATGCCGAATCAACGCCGAAGACCCGAAAACCTTCATGCCGAGCCCTGGCACGGTCAAGCATTTCCATGCACCTGGCGGCAACGGCGTTCGCGTCGATTCGCACCTGTACAGTGGCTATGCCGTTCCGCCGAACTACGATTCGTTGATCGGCAAGCTGATCACCTACGGCGCAACCCGTGAAGAAGCCATGGCGCGCATGCGCAATGCGCTGGACGAAATCGTTGTCGACGGGATCAAGACCAACATCCCGCTGCACCGCGATCTGGTCCGTGATGAAGGCTTCTGCAAAGGTGGAGTCAACATCCACTACCTTGAGCACAAGCTCGCTGGTGAGAAGCACTAAGCTTCGACCCAATCAACAAAGCCGCCTTCGGGCGGCTTTGTTGTTTCTGGACATTTCAACGACCCCACAACACACCCCCTGCAGGAGCAGGCTTGCCCGCGAAAGCGCTCTACCTCTCACATTGATGTCGGATGTGCTGACGTCATCGCGGGCAAGCCCGCTCCCACAGGGCACTGTGTCATTCAGAAACCAAGCGGTGGAAGCAGACCACGTCACCCCCACAAAACCTCCGCGCTCGCGTAAACTTGCGCGCTTATCGCAGCCCGCTAGGCTGCAATCAATATTTTTCAAAGGTGCCCGCCATGCCTTGGCTGCAAGTCCGTCTCGCCATCAGCCCAGAACAAGCCGAAACCTACGAAGACGCTTTCCTTGAAGTGGGCGCCGTATCGGTGACTTTCATGGACGCCGAAGATCAGCCGATCTTCGAGCCAGAACTCAACACCACGCCGCTGTGGTCGCACACGCACCTGCTGGCCCTGTTCGAAGGCGGTACCGAAGCCGCCAGCGTATTGGCCCACCTTGAGCTGCTGACCGGCAGCCCGCTGCCCGAGCATCACAGCGAAGTCATCGAAGACCAGGATTGGGAGCGCAGCTGGATGGACGGCTTCCAGCCGATGCGTTTCGGTCAGCGCCTGTGGATCGTCCCGAGCTGGCACGCCGCGCCCGAGCCTGACGCCGTGAACCTGCTGCTTGACCCGGGCCTGGCGTTTGGCACCGGCACCCACCCGACCACCGCGCTGTGCCTGGAATGGCTCGATGGCCAGGACCTGAAAGACTGCAACGTGCTGGATTTTGGCTGCGGCTCGGGGATTCTGGCGATTGCCGCCCTGCTGCTGGGTGCCAAGGAAGCCGTCGGCACCGACATTGACGTCCAGGCACTGGAAGCCTCGCGCGACAACGCCGGGCGCAATAACATTGCCGAAGCACTCTTCCCGCTGTATCTGCCGGAAGATCTGCCGCCGGTCAAAGCGGACGTGCTGGTCGCCAACATCCTTGCCGGGCCGTTGGTTTCCCTGGCCCCGCAACTGTCCAGCCTGGTCAAACCGGGTGGTCGCCTGGCGTTGTCCGGCATCCTCGCCGAACAAGGTGAAGACGTTGCCGCCGCCTACGCTCAAGACTTCGATCTGGACCCGATTGCCAATCGCGATGGCTGGGTGCGCATCACCGGCCGTCGGCGCTAGAATGAACGCCTGCATAAACCGGATCGCCGCATGACCGATAGCTTCGTCACCCAGTGCCCGCATTGCCAAACCAGCTTCCGCGTCAGCCATGCTCAGTTGAGCGTGGCCCGTGGAGTGGTTCGTTGCGGCTCCTGCTTGCAGGTATTCAACGCCGCCAAACAATTGCTGGAACAACGGGCCGGTAAAGAAGCCGTCAAACCGGTTGCCCCGGCCATCGTTGAACCGCCGGTGCAACGCGCTATCAGCCAAAAGCAGTGGACCGCCTCCGAACTGGATCTGGACAGCCTGGACCTGGACGAAGAGCTCGCCCGGCTCGAACAGCGGGAAATCCAGCCAACCACAGAGTTTGGCCGGCACCGCGAAGACGGCCTCAGTGCCCGTCGCGACTCTATCGAGCACGACGACGAGCCGTGGTCCGATAGCCTCTTCAGCGAGTCGGCCGCCGACCGCGCCCAGTCAACAGAAACCGAACTGCCGCAATCAGAATCCGAGCCGAGAAAACACTCGCGAACCGAGCCTTCGTTTTCGCTGGAACCGGTTGATCTGGACGACGAACCCCAGGTGCCCCATCTGCGCCTGCACGACCCACTCGACGCCCCCCTCAACCACGAACGCCTGTCGGCGTCCGAGGTGCTCGACGACAACCTGCCCTCCATCGAACCGTTGCGCAAACGTCGCGAGCGCAGCGAACCGGGCGTGCGCGCCGAGGTACTGCAGGACCTGACCGACGACCCACTGCAACTTGATTGGCAAAAGCGTCGATCCCCCTGGGGCCGGCGTTTGTTCTGGTTGCTCCTGGTCTTGCTCGGTGCCGCCGCGCTCGCGGGCCAATACATTGCCTACCAATTCGATGAGCTGGCCCGCCAGGACCAGTACCGCCCCTGGTTCCAGCAACTGTGCCCGAAAATCGGTTGCACAGTGCCGTCCAAAGTCGACATTGCCAAAATCAAAAGCAGCAACCTGGTGGTCCGCAGTCACCCGGATTTCAGTGGTGCCCTGGTGGTCGATGCGATCATTTACAACCGCGCCGCGTTCTCCCAGCCCTTCCCGTTGCTGGAACTGCGCTTTGCCGACCTTAATGGCCATTTGATTGCCAGCCGTCGCTTCAAACCCGGCGAATACCTCAACGGCGACCTCGAAGGCATGGCGGAAATGCCACCGCAAACGCCGATCCACATCGCGCTGGATATTCTCGACCCGGGCGCCAAAGCAGTGAACTACAGCCTGAGCTTCCACTCCCCCGAGTGAAACGCTTCACCGCTACAGGCTTGACGGCAGATTTCTGACTGGGACCGTCCGTACCGAACTCCTGGCAATAACAGAATAACTGTTCAGATTTTGTTCAATTCAGCCTTTATCCAGTCATCGAGAGCGGGTATCATGCCAACCCTTTTTCGAACTCTAATGATCCGGCCCCACAACAGGGAAGTCCTATGTCGGCGGTACGCATCGGTCCATACACATTGCAAAACGGCTTGATTCTCGCCCCGATGGCAGGAGTCACCGACCAACCCTTTCGTCAGCTGTGCAAGCGATTGGGCGCGGGGCTGGTTGTCTCGGAAATGGTCACCAGCGACATGAGTTTGTGGAACACCCGCAAGTCGCGGATGCGCATGATCCACGAAGGTGATCCCGAGCCACGCTCGGTACAGATCGCCGGTGGTGATGCACAGATGCTGGCGGACGCGGCCCGGGCCAACGTTGAGCTGGGCGCACAGATTATTGATATCAACATGGGTTGTCCGGCGAAGAAGGTCTGCAACAAGGCTGCCGGTTCCGCGCTGTTGAAGGATGAAGCATTGGTCACCGAGATCCTGCAGGCCGTGGTGGCTGCGGTTGATGTGCCGGTGACCCTGAAGATCCGTACCGGCTGGGACCGGGACAACAAGAATGGTTTGACGGTGGCAAAGATCGCCGAGCAGGCAGGCATTACGGCGTTGGCGGTCCATGGCCGCACCCGTGCCGATCTGTACACCGGTGAAGCCGAGTACGACACCATTGCCGCGATCAAGCAGGCGGTGTCGATTCCGGTCTTCGCCAACGGCGATATCGATTCGCCCGAGAAGGCCCGGTACGTGCTCGATGCGACCGGTGCCGATGGTTTGTTGGTAGGCCGGGCTGCCCAGGGGCGGCCATGGATTTTTCGTGAGATCGACCATTTCCTGCGTACCGGCGAAAAACTCCCGGCGCTGGAATTGATCGAGGTGGAACGCATTCTGCTAGAGCATCTGGCCGCCCTGCACGTTTTCTATGGAGACGTGATGGGTGTCCGTATCGCTCGAAAGCATGTGGGCTGGTATCTCGCAACCTTGCCGGGCGCCAGGGAGTTTCGCGCCCACTTCAATCGTTTGGAAGATACGGAAGCACAATGCGCCAACGTTCAGGGCTTCTTCGCCGAACGTTACAAGAGCCTGACAGGGGACGGAGAAGGGGTGGCCGCATGACGATGATGACCGAGACTTTAGTGAGTGGAACAACACCCGTGAGCGACAACGTAAATTTGAAACAGCACCTCAATACGCCCAGCGAAGAAGGCCAGACCCTTCGCGGGAGTGTCGAGAAGGCGCTGCACAATTATTTCGCCCACCTTGAGGGCGCTGCCGTCACGGATGTGTACAACCTGGTGCTCTCCGAAGTCGAGGCTCCCCTGCTCGAGTGCGTGATGAACTACGTCAAGGGCAACCAGACCAAGGCCAGCGAGCTGCTCGGGCTCAACCGAGGCACGCTGCGCAAGAAACTCAAGCAGTACGATTTGCTGTAAGCATTCAATCAAACCAGAAAGGCGCCCGCGTAAAACCGGTCGCCTTTTTTGCTGACTCCTTTGCTTTTGATGGAAATTGAAATGACCGACCAGACTACCCGCCTGCCGATCCGCCGCGCCTTGATCAGTGTTTCCGACAAGACCGGGATCCTCGAATTCGCCAAAGAGCTTGAAGCCCTGGGCGTCGAGATCCTCTCTACCGGCGGGACGTTCAAGCTGCTGCGCGACAACGGCGTTGCCGCAGTGGAAGTCGCGGATTACACCGGTTTCGCAGAAATGATGGACGGTCGGGTGAAAACCCTGCACCCGAAAATCCACGGCGGGATCCTCGGTCGTCGCGGCATCGATGACGCAATCATGAGCGAGCACGGCATCAAGCCGATCGACCTGGTCGCGGTCAACCTGTACCCGTTCGAAGCCACCATCAACAAGCCTGGCTGCGACCTGCCGACTGCCATCGAGAACATCGACATCGGCGGCCCGACCATGGTCCGCTCGGCGGCCAAGAACCACAAAGACGTGGCCATCGTGGTCAACGCCAGCGATTACGCCAGCGTCCTCGAAGGCCTCAAGGCCGGCGGCCTGACCTACGCTCAGCGTTTCGACCTGATGCTCAAGGCTTTCGAACACACCGCCGCCTACGACGGCATGATCGCCAACTACATGGGCACCGTGAATCAGGCCGCTGAAACACTCAGCACCGAAGGTCGCAGCGAATTCCCGCGCACCTTCAACAGCCAGTTCGTCAAGGCCCAGGAAATGCGTTACGGCGAGAACCCGCACCAGAGCGCGGCGTTCTACGTGGAAGCCAAGCCTGCCGAAGTCGGCATCGCCACCGCGACCCAACTGCAAGGCAAAGAACTGTCGTACAACAACGTGGCCGACACCGACGCCGCGCTGGAATGCGTGAAGAGCTTCGTCAAGCCGGCCTGCGTAATCGTCAAGCACGCCAACCCGTGCGGCGTGGCCGTGAGTCCGGACGCCGAAGGCGGTATCCGCCAGGCCTACGAACTGGCTTATGCCACCGACACCGAATCGGCGTTCGGCGGCATCATCGCCTTCAACCGCGAGCTGGATGCTGAAACCGCCAAAGCCATCGTCGAGCGTCAGTTCGTCGAAGTGATCATCGCCCCGAGCGTCAGCGAAGAAGCCCGCGCCATCGTGGCGGCAAAAGCCAACGTGCGCCTGCTGGCCTGCGGCGAATGGTCGGCTGATCGCGCCGCTGCCTGGGACTACAAACGCGTCAACGGTGGCCTGCTGGTGCAGAGCCGCGACATCGGCATGATCGGCGCCAATGACCTGAAAGTCGTGACCAAGCGCGCACCGACCGAACAGGAAATCAACGACCTGATCTTCGCCTGGAAAGTGGCCAAGTACGTCAAGTCCAACGCCATCGTCTACGCCAAGAACCGCCAGACCATCGGTGTCGGCGCCGGCCAGATGAGCCGTGTGAACTCCGCCCGTATCGCCGCGATCAAGGCCGAACACGCCGGTTTGCAGGTACAAGGCTCGGTCATGGCATCGGACGCGTTCTTCCCGTTCCGCGACGGCCTGGACAATGCAGCCAAGGCCGGCGTTACTGCGGTGATCCAGCCAGGCGGTTCGATGCGTGACAACGAAGTGATTGCTGCGGCCGACGAGGCTGGCATCGCCATGGTCTTCACCGGCATGCGCCACTTCCGTCACTAATATCATCAGGCCTGCAATGCGCAGACCTGTAGGAGCAAGGCTTGCCTGCGATGGCGTCCTCGAGATCGCCATCGCGGGCAAGCCTTGCTCCCACAACCGAGGTTTTTGAAATGAATGTTTTGATCATTGGCAGCGGTGGCCGTGAACACGCACTGGCCTGGAAAGTGGCTCAGGATCCGCGTGTGCAGAAAGTGTTCGTGGCACCCGGCAACGCCGGCACCGCCACCGAAGCCAAATGCGAGAACGTCGCTATCGACGTGCTGGCCCTTGAGCAGCTTGCAGATTTCGCGGAGAAAAACGTTTCCCTGACCATCGTCGGCCCGGAAGTACCGCTGGTGGCAGGCGTGGTCGATCTGTTCCGCAGCCGTGGCCTGGACTGCTTCGGTCCTACCGCTGGCGCTGCCCAGCTGGAAGGTTCGAAAGCCTTCACCAAAGACTTCCTGGCGCGCCACAAGATCCCGACCGCCGACTACCAGAACTTCACCGAGATCGAGCCTGCCCTGGCTTATCTGCGTGAAAAAGGCGCACCGATCGTGATCAAGGCCGATGGCCTGGCCGCCGGTAAAGGTGTGATCGTTGCCATGACCCTGGCAGAAGCCGAAGACGCCGTGCGCGACATGCTCGCGGGCAACGCGTTCGGCGACGCCGGTTCGCGCGTGGTCATCGAAGAGTTCCTGGACGGCGAAGAAGCCAGCTTTATCGTCATGGTCGACGGCAAGAACGTGCTGCCAATGGCCACCAGCCAGGACCACAAACGCGTCGGCGACGGCGACACCGGCCCGAACACCGGCGGCATGGGTGCTTACTCCCCTGCCCCGGTCGTGACTGCAGAAGTGCACCAGCGGGCCATGGACCTGGTGATCTGGCCGACCGTTCGCGGCATGGCCGAGGAAGGCAACGTCTACACAGGCTTCCTGTACGCAGGCCTGATGATCGACAAGGCTGGTAACCCAAAAGTCATCGAGTTCAACTGCCGTTTCGGCGATCCTGAGACCCAACCGGTGATGCTGCGTTTGCAGTCGAGCCTGGTCTTGCTGGTTGAAGCCGCTCTGGCTCAAGCACTGGACAAAGTCGAAGCGCAATGGGATCCACGTCCGAGCGTCGGTATCGTGCTGGCCGCTGGTGGTTACCCGGGTGACTACGCCAAAGGTGTGGCCATCAACGGTCTGGATGCAGCCGCCGCACTGGAAGGCAAAGTCTTCCACGCGGGCACTGCGCTCAAGGACGGTCAAGTGGTGACAGCCGGTGGCCGTGTGCTCTGCGCCACCGCCATGGGCGCCAGCGTCGATGCGGCTCAGCAGCAGGCTTACAAGCTGGCGGCCAAGATTGATTGGGAAGGCTGTTTCTACCGCAATGACATTGGCTACCGTGCCATTGCCCGTGAGCGGGGCGAAAGCCAGGAATAAGGCCATTCATTCGGCCAGGCAAGGGCCGCTGGTCCTTGCCGGACTATTCCGGCACCGCGCATAGTTATAATCTGGCATCAACCTACGAAGGGATTTCGCCGTGCGCTGGCTCAGGATTGCCATAAGCCTCACCGTCACTCTGCTGACCTTGCTCTGCATGCTCCCGGCCCAGGCCGCGCAAGGCAGTGGCTGGGCGGTATTGCTCGACGAACAGGGCGACCTGCAGCTCAGTGACATCCGCTCCGCTCGCTACACCAATCAATTCAGCCCCATCGAACTCGATCGCCTCACGGCGGCCGAGCCCGATGGTGCGTTGTGGCTGCGTTTCAGGCTGGCCCCTGGCAAACATGAACAATTGCTGCGGGTGTTTGCACCCGACCTGTCGGCGCTCAATCTATATGTACTCGACGGCGACAAGCTGATCGATCATTTGAATACCGGTACCGGGCAGCCCCAGGCTGACCGCCCCCTGCCCAGCAGCGACTTCATGTTGCCGCTGCCGCAAAGCGACAACCCTCTCGACGTCTACCTGCGACTGGTCTCCGACCACCAGTTGCGGCCTCACATCACCCTGCAATCGGCGATCACGACCGCAGCCGATCAGAACCAGACGCTGATCTACGGCCTGCTGTTCGGTTGCCTCGGCATGCTGATCCTGCACAACTTCGTGCGCTACGCCTACACACGTTCGCGCAGCAGCCTTTGGCTGGCCTGGTGTGAAGGGTTGTTGATGCTTAGTCTGCTATTGCTGCTGAACCTGCCTGGGCCATGGTTGCCGAACTGGCACGCCATCCAGGCACCGGGCGCCTACCTCGCGTTATTGCTGACTGCGCCGAGCGGTTTGATGCTTGCGTGTCGATTCTTCGCCCCGCTCGGCCCTCACCCGCTGAACAAACTGCTGCTGGCGGACATTCTGTTCATCGTCGCCTGCGGCCTGCTGTTGTTGTTCGTCAACACATTGCCGCTGAACATCATTACCTACGTCCTGGTTGCTCTGGCAGGCCTGAGCATGTTGTTCGTCAGCGCCTATCACTGGCAAAAAGGTTATCGCCCGGCACGGTTTTTCGTCGCGGCGATGGTGGTGTTCAACATTGGCACACTGATCATGCTGCCCGCACTGTTGGGACTGACGCTGGTCGCGCCGCAAGGCCTGATCACTACGCTTCTGGTGTTCACCTGCATCAGCGGCCTGCTGATGAGCATCGCCCTGAGCGAACGTCAGCGCAGCATCACTGAAGATCGCTTCAGTGTCAGTCGCGACCTGGCCGCCAGCAACGCCGAGATCAACGCCAAGGCCGAGTTCCTGGCGAAAATCAGCCATGAAATTCGTACCCCCATGAATGGTGTTCTGGGCATGACCGAGCTGCTGTTGGGCACTCCCCTGTCGGTCAAACAACGCGACTACGTGCAGACCATCCACAGCGCCGGCAACGAACTGCTGACACTGATCAACGAGATTCTCGACATCTCCAAGCTCGAGTCGGGGCAGATCGAGCTGGACGACGTGCAGTTCGACCTCAACGCCTTGATCGAAGACTGCCTGAGTATCTTCCGCGCCAAGGCCGAGCAGCAGAATGTGGAGCTGATCAGCTTCATCCAGCCGCAAGTGCCGCGCGTCATCAGCGGCGACCCTACACGCCTGCGCCAGACCTTGCTGAGCCTGCTGGAAAACGCGCTGAAGAAAACCGACGAAGGCGAGATTCTGATTGTCGTTGCCCTCGATGAACGCAGTGCAAAACCTCGGCTGCGCATCGCCGTGCAAGACAGCGGTGTGCCGATGGAGGCCGATGAGCGCGATGCCCTGATGCACGCCGAATTGCACAGCAAGCACTTCCTCTCGGCAACGAGTCTGGGCGGCAATCTGGGGCTGGTGATCGCTCGTCAGCTGATCCGCCTGATGCACGGCGAGTTCGGCATCAAGACGGGCGCCAACCAGGGCAGCACGTTGTGGCTGACATTGCCACTGGACCCGGAACGGCTTGAGCACCCTACCTGCGACCTCGATGGTCCGCTGCAAGGTGCGCGCGTACTGGTGGTGGACGATAACGACACCTGCCGCAAAGTGCTGGTGCAACAGTGCAGCGCCTGGGGCTTGAACGTCAGCGCCGTGCCTTCCGGCAAGGAAGCCCTGGCCTTGTTGCGCACCAAGGCCCACTTGCGCGATTACTTCGATGTGGTCTTGCTGGACCAGAACATGCCGGGCATGACCGGCATGCAACTGGCGGCCAAGATCAAGGAAGACCCGAGCCTCAATCACGACATTCTGCTGATCATGCTGACCGGCATCAGCAATGCGCCGAGCAAGATCATTGCTCGCAACTGCGGGATCAAACGCATCCTCGCCAAACCCGTGGCCGGCTACACCCTCAAGACCACCCTCGCGGACGAGTTGAATCAGCGCAACAAAGGCCCGGCCGTTTCGCATCATCGGCCTACAGGCCCGACGCTTCCGGTCAAGGTCCCAAGCGACTTCCGTATCCTGGTGGCTGAAGACAACACGATCTCGACCAAAGTGATTCGCGGCATGCTCGGCAAACTCAACCTGCAACCGGACACCGCCAGCAATGGCGAAGAAGCCTTGCTGGCGATGAAAGCTCAGCGCTACGACCTGGTGTTGATGGACTGCGAAATGCCGATCCTCGATGGCTTCTCGGCCACCCAGCAGCTACGCGCCTGGGAAGTCGGCAACCAGCGAACCCGCACACCGGTGGTGGCATTGACCGCGCACATCCTCGCCGAGCACAAAGAGCGCGCGCGCCAGGCGGGCATGGACGGGCATATGGCCAAGCCGGTGGAGCTGTCGCAGTTGCGTGACCTGATCGAGCATTGGGTTGCCCAGCGTGATCAGCAAAGTCGTACAGCGTCGACATTCTGAGCAACGTGTTGCAGCGAGCTCGTCAGAGTTCCAGATCGATCAGGTATTTCAGAGACTGGGATATGACCGACTGCTTCACCTTGTCCCGAAATTGGGCATAGTGAAGTGTGTTGAAGGTAATCACAGCCATCTGTTCGATGCTGTTGTGCACGAGCGTTTGATCCTCGACAAACAGGAATCGAGAGACATTACGACGAATTTGAAACTGTCGGTGATAAATCCCTATATCAACTTTGTTCGGACCGTTCATCACGCAAGGAATCATCTGGAAGTAACCGCCATCTGAGCCAAGGCTCGTCGAGTCGAAGACCTTGAGCGCCAATGCGTTGCGCTCCATCTGTGCCAAAGCCCGACTCATAGGCTGGGCGAATGCCTCGCCGAGACGTGTTGAGATACTTCGCATTGCCTGCCTGCCCATCAGACCGTCCTGTAGGGGCAACAATGTTTCAGGTTCTGGAACATCCCATCCGAGAAACTTCAGTTGATTGCGGTAGTAGTCAAACCAGTCACCCGACAATCCATCGTTAAACGCAGCACGGGTAGCGTATTGCGCAAATGCCGTGCTCATGTAAATGTCTTCTCGGTGGGACGCAGGCAAACCACTGGCAAACGCCACGACGCTGCCGCCAACAACCGCAGCCGGTGGAGCAATCAATTGCCTCATGATTCAACTTCCTCAGGAACCTGCACGCCAGAACAGCTGTCGGTCAGGCTTATCAGCGCAACATTGCCCTTGAGCCTTTCCCTGACCTTCCAGGCGATAGCATCACGCGCAGGACCGTATAGGGTTTCGGACAGATAGACCCGGGCGTAACGCATGCTGACAGTGCCTTGTACATCTTCGGCCTGAAAGCGCTGTGCCAAAGGATTGGGGCTTATCTCTTGACGGGTTTTAAACTCCAGGTACACGCTTGTGACCGAGGTCGGAGTTCGCGCCAGAATTACAAGCAAACGCACAATCCTGGCTGGCGCAGGTACTTCAGTCGATTCATCTGCGGACGTTTTTTGCACATGGCTGCGCAGCAAGCTCATTGCAGGTTCAGTGCCCGACACACTCGCCACCCGTGCCAATGTTGCGGCAGTATCTTGTCCTTCGTCTGGAGCACCTTTGGACATCGCAGCTGCAACCCATTCGATCACCGATTCGCCGCAGTTTTCGGTGATGAGCCTTTCCTCTCGCGCCTTTGTTTGCCGTAGCCAGAAGTCATCTAAAACTTTCACATAAGCGTCATACCAATTAATCTCTGGATTTTTTTCAACTTCTTTATTGGCAACCAGTTGCGCCAGCAATACCGAATTGAGCACATCATCATGAGCTACCCACCCATCAGATTCAGGAACAATCACGATAGCAGCCCCAACTACCGACACTAAATAATCACAACCCATATCATTTTCTCGCCAATAGAAAAGAGCGGTCGACACTCGACCGCCCTGCAAGATTCAATTAGATATCATAGTCAGCAATTTTGCCGGCGTGCGCGATCAGTTTATTTGCAATAACTTCACGAGTAGCTGTGGCGAGCAGGTCATTTTTTCAAAAACTGTTTCACCGCGATACAGATTCACACTCCGAGTATCCACATCCACAAACAGCACTTTGGTCGACGTATTCTTGCGTAAAAACCGCACCGCACCGAGGGCCAAAATAGCTACGCCATTATGTTCAGTGCACGCGCCGGCCGCTATTCCGCCTACGCCATGCTCCAACAGATTTCGCTCATAAACTGTCAGTGCCGTATCGCGCTTTTGCAGGGCTGCAATCGCCTCTCCCGCCACTTTCAGCATCAATGCAGTAGCCGGCCCCGGTAGCGCAAGGCCCGCGACCACCGAGCCAAGAATCTCCAACACCAGCTTGTCCATGCGGACACTGGTTCCGCTGATGTGCAAGTCGTTGTAGTACTTGCTGGTAGGCGTCCAGCCCGCTTTGGTCATGACTTCCCGAAACAGCTCGTACCACTCTTTACCCTGGTACTCCTGTGCAAATGCTTTGTTCGCAACAAGGCTCGCATAGAGAAAAGCATTCTGCGCATCCGACCGGTTCGCAGCACCGAGGCCACTGCTGAAAGACAACACACCTTCGCCCACGATAGAGGCTTTCGAAGGTGCTTCAACGGTGTCACCCAGCGTAAACATACTACGAGGGCGAATAGTTACCACATCATCCAGCTCATATTCCTGCAGACTTTTAACGCAGGCGTTAATATATTGATCACTCACTATTGAGCTATTCATAACAAATTCCTTATTTACATTTAAGCAAGATCCTCATGAACTTGCGGGAAAAATAATAACCAAACAAGTGAATACTAACAATCCAGACTATGTAACGCCATATCCCTCAACCTATAATAACCACCCCCACATACTTAGTTAAAAACACGCAAATAAAGACAAACAACAATCAGGTCTTTGAAACCCGATCCCCACACGCAATTGATCGACTGATAGACTTCACCTCACCCCTCTTTTGAAGCGAGCCAAAACCATGCTCCAAGTGTTATTCAGCGTTTACCTGAAGATGCTGGTGCTCTATAGCCCGTTCTTCGTGTTGTCCTGCTTCATCAGCTTGACCCGCGGATATTCGCGCAAGGAACAACGACGCTTGGCCTGGAAAGTGGCGGTCGCCACGCTGGTGTCCAGCGTCTTGTTGTACTTGTTCGGGCGGGTGATTTTCAGCGTGTTCGGTATCACCGTGGACGCGTTCCGCATCGGTGCCGGCAGCGTACTGTTCATCTCGGCGCTGGGCATGGCCCAAGGCAAGTCGGCGGTGCAAACCGATAACGTGCAGCAGGACGTGACCATCGTCCCGCTGACCATTCCCTTGACGGTCGGCCCCGGCACCATCGGCGCATTGCTGGTGATGGGCATAGGCCAACCGCATTGGGACGATAAACTCACGGCCATTCTCAGCATTGCGCTAGCGAGCTTCACCGTGGGCGTCGTGCTTTATCTGGCCAACCACATCGAGCGTATTCTCGGCGACCAGGGCTTGCAGATTGTCAGCCGGTTGATGGGGTTGTTCGTCTGCGCCTTGGCGGCGCAGATCATCTTTACGGGCGTGAAGGGCTACCTGGTGCCTTAACTGGCGATGCCTTCGACTTTCTCGACCGGCAGGAGCTCTGTGAGCGATACAGGGCTCGTCATGTCTTTTCTGCTCACCAGGGTTTTCACCAGTGCGGATACGGCAAAGGACCGATAGCCGCTCATCGCCAGAAACACATCTCCACGCAAGGCAATATCGGCTGAGAACACTTCGCGGAAGATCAAGCTGTCCCCACAGTCTGGATCAACAATCACCAAGTGCTCCTGGACCTTGCTCAGCAATAACCGTTGAGGATGGTCCAGTACCCAGATGAGCTTCCCCGGAATCGAAACGGTGTTTTCCAGCGCATGTCGGCAGTCGACGATGACCGACTCCAGTCTCAACCAGGCGGGTTTCGACAAGTGGCATGTGACAGCTCCCTGTCCCAGTCGAAGAATCAGGGTATTCACATCGTCGGGAATCAGCGGCAAGAGATCACTTACCGTCATTTGCCCTTCGACCACCAGGACTTCAGCGTTGCGTTGGATGTAACTGACAGGCCCGGCTTGCTGCCTGCCCGGATAGGTATGCAATAAGCCCCCAGTGGTTTCATGAAGCAACACGCTGGTTTGCTGTTGCGTTCCCAACAGTTCAAAAGCGGCGGCAGGGATTGATGCTGCCGATGCCCGGATCAATCGCCCGGTTTGCGGCACGTACCATTGCCGGCTGTCGGGCTCATCTACCGAAAGGAAATCGGTATGCCGATGCTGCTCGACCAGCGTCCTGAGGCTGTCGTGCAATGGGTCGGACTGAGCGGCAACCCAATCATTATCAACCCCGGTCACCAACACCGACTCCTGATAGCGCAGCTCGACCTGGATCCCTTCAAACGTTGTTGCTCGAAGGCCTGCGCCCTCTGCGTTGACCCCGGCAAACCGCCAGGGCGCCCACTCGCGCTGCGGGGCCGGTACCGCGTCGGCCTGCAATAATCGCAGGCCCGGGCCAAACGCACCGTCCAGCACGTCGGGGTCAATGAAGGCCTGACGGTAGACTTCGCCGGTTGAACGCTCAAGCAACCAGACCGCCTTGTTATCCGGCGTAACGCTCAGCAAACGCACTTCCTTTCCATGCCCCAACTCGGACAGCAACAGCCGATCATCCACATACCAGGCGCTTAACCGGGCATCCCCGCTGAAATTCGTCAAACCCACAATTGCAAAACTTTCGACCGGGTATTGAGTGGCCACCGCGTCCAACGCCAACCACCATTGCGCTCGCCCTCTGAGCCAGTCATCGGACAGGCCTCCTAGTCGCAGCCGGCCTTCGGCGGTCACATTGAAGAACAGTCCTTCGCGCGTCAGCGCCAGGAAACCTTCTTCCACAGCCACCACATTGACCAGCCTTTCGGGCGCAATCTGTCGCACGGTCCATGCCCCGTTAACCCATTGTTGGCGGGATAGACGCATGGAGGTCTTGTCGTAAATGACGAAGACATCAGCCTCATCGTTGGCAGGCGGAATCAACGTGAGCTCATTCAATTGTTTGATGGAGTCCGGCCAGCCTCGTACCCGGTGTCGCAACGGGACTGGACGAATAATCAGCTGATCGCTGCTGCGAACCCAGGCCAGATCACGCAACGTTGAGCCCACCTTCCAGCAAACCGAAACGTAAGGCGCAGGCTGCCAGCTGACGGTGGTGACACCATCGTGAGTCGAGGCAGGCAAAGGCGAAACATACTCGCCAAACACCAATGCCCAGTCGGCAAGCATGTCAGCCGTGCTCATGACAGCTTCCAGAGCCGGGTCCAGGTCTCGAGTCATTGAACTCAAAAACACCTCGTCTCCATGCAGCTGGTACACAAACTCATCTGTCCTCAGGTCGTGGCGCGTGACCCTCTGAAAAACTGTGATCACCCCGTGCGCCTCCACCTTGCAGTGGGTGATGACGCTATCGGCAATCCTCGCGACCAACAGCCTGTAACGATGACTGAGCAAACCTGTCACGGCGTCAACTCGCCAGATGAAGTAATTGCGCGGGTCGTAGAAGTAGGCATAGCCGCTAACCACTGCGCCCAGCAAAGCACCATCGGCCTCTCCCAGCGCGTCATCGCGGATGTATAGAAACCGGTCTTCCACCGCGTCGTACCAAGCGTTTGCGAACCTGGGTTCGTTCGGGTTTTCGAACGGGACCGGAAACTGATGAATCGGCGTGTAAGGCATGGCCAGACGATGGTCATTGGCCAGGGCCTTGAAGTAGTCCTGCAAAACCTGCGCGTTTATGCCAGGGGCCACGTCTTGCTCCAGAAGTACCAGCTGGCGACCCTGAACCCTGAACACCTGGTTGTTGGCGAGTTTGACCACGATTTCATGGCGTCCCTTGCCGCTGATCATCACCTTGATTGCGCCAATGGAAACGCCTCCGGAGGTTTCCATTTGTACATCGCTGACGTTCGCCCAGGACGCTTGCAGCACCCAGCGCGAAGTTTTCAGCGACGGCGCTTCAAGCTCAATGCTGACCCCGGGATTGAGCACCAGCGAACATTGCGCATCGGCGCCTTCAATCCTATAGGTGATTTTTCCATGCCACGATTTCGGCAGATCGGGCACCACCAGCGTGCGATCAACCGCGTCCAGTCGCACGGTGATCAGCGTCGGCTGATAGACCGGGTTCAGACGATAGACAATGTAGTCACCCGGAAACGAATAAAAAGAAAAGAGGAACAGGTATTGGCCGTCCGGCTTCTTTTTCTCCAGGCGACGGGCCACATCAAAGCCAACGTCATGACGCAACGTGGAAAAAGGCAGCCACTTGTACTCGTAGCCGTAGAACGTTTTAGGCGTGCAGGGCAGCACGATGGTCTGTCCGGCAGCGGGACGGAAACCGGCCTGGCCCGGCAAGCCGAGTTCACGGCGAATATCAATGGCTCGCTCGTAATCCGCTTCAAAATCCGGCACCCCGAAATGATCGCGCAAGGGGAACAGTCTGGGGCTGTCAAACCTTAAGGTTTGCGCATTCAAATCCAGCGTCTGGAATACCAGCGATGGTTGAGGCAACCACGCATCCCCCCCCTCATCAAACCGATAGCCCCCTGCACGATGAGCCCGCTCCAGCTCGTCAAAAAACAACCCGACCCGTTTCACCTCCTCCGCAATGACGGCAAAGCCCTGTGCCAGTGCTGCGGCCCCGATGGCCAGACCGCCTAAAATCACCCCGGCACCACCCAGAACCGCTGCTGCGGTACTCGCACCGACAACACCGGCACCGATTCCTGCGCCGGCCAGCACCACACTCGCCGAATCAAACGCCAATTGAGTTCCGTACTGCGCACGCTCCACATCGTTTTGGGCCGTAGCCAACTGGTAAACATCAAACCCTGCATTGGCCAAACCTAACACCGCGCCCACGCCTTCGTTAGCCACATGCCCCAATGCCTCACTCACCACCGGCGCACAGGTCTGCGCGATCACCTTCTCTTCTGCCAGGGCCTGTCGAACAAGTTTGACCAGGCCAAGCACATCAATCACATTACCGTGCACCAGTTGCGCGTAATTGACATAGGCGTGCAACCGGACGGCAGTGGTCAACGGTTTCCCGGCGCCTTCCCGAGAACGCAGCGCATTCATCAGCGCCTGGATAGTGAAGCCTGCGTTCAGTGTATGAACGCTGCCGGCCCCGGTCGGATCCGGCTCATTGACCGGTGCTCGGGGTTTTGTTGCCAACGTCGAGAAATGCGCTGACAGATAGTTTTTGATGCGCAGGAAACGTTGATCGCTGGTTATAACCTGCACCAGCTCTTCAGGCTTGCGGGGGTTGATCAGGCTCAAGCGATACTCGCCGACCGGGGTCACTTCCAGTGTCTCGAACAACGGGACAAACCCTGCGACCTCTGGATTCTTTTCCTGGAGCGCGGTGGTCGCCTGATGGATCTGCTGCCCCCACCAATGACCGTCCAGCTCCAGCAGACTGCTGCCCAGTCGAGGATTGCTCATTAGCGACTCGCCGCGAGCACTGGCCAGGCGCTGCCTGACTGCAGGCAATGACTGTTCCTTCAGCGGACCGGGTTGCAACAGGTCCGACACACGAAGACCGGAAGACAGTAATGTCTCGGACAGACGCCTACCGTCCAGCTCGATCAGGTCAAACATCGGACGTGAAGTTTCACCGTAGGCGTCGTACTGCCTGGCCATTTCATGCTTCAGGAAGAACTGCTCCAGCGCCTCTCGAAACAGCTGCGGCTGTTCAACCTCGAACACCGCAAAGTTAGGATCGTAGAAATGATAGAGGGCGCGCTCGCCATCAAAGGTTTTCGCCACCAGCATGGAGTGGTTGTTGGAGTTGAGCATCAAGGTAGTGGTGGCTGTCTTGGTTTCCAGTAACGCCACGACCTGTGCCAGATCAGAGCGAGCCAGAGTGGCACCTATCTCGTTTAGCTGTAGCCCCCGCATCTCTTCCACGACGCGCAGAAAGACCGCAGAGTCCACTTCCTCAGGGTCAATGACGCCGAGGTAGAAGCGTTCCCGCAGGGTATTGGCGGCGGCAGGGCCTTGGGTCAATGCAGCGGACATCGCCAGAGCCAGCGGGTAACAGCGGCCTCCCACTCGCTCGCCAATGCCCTGCAGCAACAAATCCTGCGGCACCAGCTTGATCGTACCGGCTTGGAAGCCATCCAGAACAATGCCGACCCGCTCGACAATCCGGTCTCGGAATTCAAGCTTCGCCAGCTGCTGAATCCGGGCAACCCGCTGGCCCCACTCACGCAAGGTCAAGGGCTGCTTGAGCGCACTTTCCTTGAGGTCCAGGGCCCGTTCGGCAAACGCCGGCGGCTCGCCGGGTGTGTCGTCCATTCCAGCCAGGAAGGCCCGCGCACTGTGTTTGTAGAGTTGGCGCTCGATGGCTGCATAACGGCCCGAGGTGCCCAGCGCGGAAACCGTGTTGGCCAGATTTTCCAGTTCGATACCCACCGCCTCGAAGCTCCGGTTATCCAGTGCCGAAGCCCCCAGCAATGTCCCCAGCAACAGCCGCTGTCGGGGGCTCAACTGCGCACTCTGAAAGGAGCCGTTGGCGATGCGGCTCAGTATTTCATCGACCGACAGCTGTTGAGTCGTCGAGTCACTCAGTGAAGCCGGAGGCCGTGCCCTGGAATCCTGAGCGAGGATTGATTGGCGATCTTCAAAACTCAATGGCAGTGCTTTTTCGAAGGTCATCGGACCGCTGTGTTGCTCATTCATCGCGTTGAGAAATGGCTCCCCCAATTCATCGGCCAGTTGCTGTAACAAGACCGTCGACAACACATGACGCCCCTCGATGACAGGCCAGCCTTCCTCAAACTGGACGGTCTGATGTTCCAGCAACTGGGCGACACTACCCGCGAAGCGGGTTTTGAACCGCCCTTCTTGCCAGCGTTTTTGTTCATTGATCAACCATTGCGCCGTGTCGCTCGCATTTTCTTTCCAGGAGTGATCCAGTTCCTCTTCGGTTGCCCGGTTGACCGTGCCCTTGGCGGCAATCGCCACGTCCGCTTGCCAGGCATTAGACGCTCGAACGGTGAAGTGCCTTCTGACGTAGGACGCCATCGCATCGCGCATGGCCGCAGGCCCCGTCAGGTAGATCGTCACTTCGCTCTGCGGGCGGATACCGTCGCTGTGGTAGGTCGCCGCAGCCTCGACCAGAAAGCTGAGCGACAGTTCTTCATCCGCTGACAGTTGGTGCAAGGGACCGAATTTTTTCTCGATCACCTCCTGCGCCAGACCGATCATGGCCTCGGCGTCGATCAGCGCAATATTTCGCTCCAGGGCCAAACGCGCGGTGGCATCGACCATTTCGTAGTTGAGCCTGAAACGTTCGATCACCGCCTTCAGCATGGCCGAATCGGGATGGGCCATCAGGAACGCATTGCTCAAGCTGCTTTGCTCCGCGACGGCGCGCATCCCGTCAGGACGGACGAGGCGTTCGGCGGGTGGACGAAAAACACTGTTCAAGGCGGGGCGACTTTTGGCAAAGCGCTCCAGTTCCACGCGATGTTCCTGGGGTATTTCTTCGAAATAGTTCGTGTATTGGCCGCGAAGCGCCTGACGGCCCGGCATCCACCCAGGGCTATGATCCAGCAGCAACTGCAACACGCCCAAGCGCGCATCGGTGCCGAATTGGCTGATATCCACGCCGCCAAGCGTTTCCTGTAGGGGTGGCAGGTTATCGACATCGGCGTAACTTCCGCCTTCAGCGATCAAAGCCTCGACACGCACCACATCGGACGCGGCGGCGAAATTGCCACGCAAACTTATTTCCCGTTCGTAAATAGCCTGCAAACTAAGCGGCGTTACACTGCTCGCCAAGTCTCGTAGTTCAATACTCCCCTCACCCATTGCCGAAATACTTCGGCTGTTTTTATCCCTCAAGGCTTTAAGGTGCGCTTCATTCTGGCCATAACCCCGAACCAGAAGATCAATTCTTGCGTCATCGGCGGTTATACCCCGCGCTACAGCCTGAGAGATATGAGCGTACATTTGTTGCTTGAGGACAATGGCACGCTCCTCATACTTGTCGCCCAATTCAATGGCGGTCTTACTGGTTTGCCCACCATTAAGCATCGCGTCAGCCTTGGCGGCTTCAACAATGATCCGGTTGGTTTCGTAGGCCAGTAATGCGTCGCTGTCGTACCACAGTTTGACGCTGTAACCTTCCCCGGCTACGGCTTTATTCCAGACATTGATATAGTCGCGCTGAATATCCCCAAGACCGCCACCGAGCCAGACAAAGTGCAAGTTTTTCGGCACTTCAATCGCCACTGTGTTCAATTGTTCGATACTGTTGGACAGCCGTGCATGAAAACCTTCCAGTCTGTCCTGTATTTCTGTCAGCCCAGGCGCAGCCCCCTCATCCGGCGCTGATGGCGGCCCCTGCTCAGCGGCACGTCGGCGCCGGCCATTGGGTTCAACCAAAGACTTGAGCGCCTGGCGCAACAGGCCCAGCGGCACACGCATCCTCGGAAAATCGAGCAGCCCGATACACCCGAAGTAATATCGAAAAACAGCGTCATATTCGTCAGTACCTTTATAGGCCTGCAAGGCCTGCTCAAGATCTGACAGTTTAAAAAGATCGACAAAACTGACATAGCCGTTCGCACGACGAGCTTCCTGCTCACCCATAAGTAAACTTCCCTGTATAAATAGAAATCGGCAAAAAAACCAAGGAGCCAATCAGACTCTGAAAACAACACTAACCCAACTAATCTCTCGTCTCACGATGGAAAACCAACAATTCATTACCCGCCGAACATCCAGAAACTTAAACGCCCTGCAAAACAGTAAAAAACACACAAGCCGAATCACAACACTCCATAAATATGAGTGTTATCCATGACCGGACCCCGCCTTTATTTACATCAGGACACTTAAATACCCGACGCGAGAATTTTCAAAAGGAAAGCGGCCTCAGAACGAGGCCGCCACTCTTCACGAAGCGGGTTTGTCGCCATACCAACGCGGCGTATACACCCACTCGCCGCCCTCGGCACGCGGGAACACGCAGGTTGTCGAAGAGCCAATCAACACCATGGTGCGCATATCCACCTGTTCCGGGGTCAATTGCCCCAGCGTGGTCACACGCAAGGTCTGCCCTGGCCGACCTATGTCACGTCCCAGCACCACAGGCGTTTCGCTGGTGCGATGCTGCGCCACAATCTCCAGTGCCCGACCCAATTGCCACGGACGCGCACGGGAGATCGGGTTGTAGAACGCCAGCGCCAGATCGGCTTCGGCGGTCAGGTCCAGACGCTTCTCGATGATCGACCATGGTTTGAGATTGTCCGAGAGCGACATCACGCAGAAGTCGTGACCCAGCGGCGCGCCGGCCTGAGCTGCTGTTGCCAAGGACGCGGAAACACCCGGAAGTATCTCCAGATCAACGCTGTGCCAACTCGCCTCAGTCGATTCGTGCAAGGCCTCAAGCACCGCCGCTGCCATCGCGAACACACCAGGGTCACCCGACGACACCACAATCACCGAGCGGCCTTGCGCCGCCAGTTCAAAGGCATGGCGGGCACGCTGCATCTCTTCACGATTGTCGGTGCAATGCAGCACCTGGTCTTCGCGAAACGGTCCGGCCATGCGCACGTAGGTTTCATAGCCAAGCACATCGGTGGCCTTCGCCAGCTCTGCCTTGACCGCTGGCACCATCAGTTCGGCGGCGCCAGGGCCCAGGCCGATCACGGCCAGACGACCGCGCGGGCGGCCGATCCGCGTAACGTCCAGTGGCTGACTGGCCACGGCGATAGCGATGTTCGTGTCCGTCCAGACCAACGCCGCGTCGCGAGCCGCATGCTCCATCAGCTCGCTCACTCCGTTACATGACGCAAAGCGTAGCGGTACGCCCAGCTCAAGTGCCGCTTCACGCAACGCCGCACTGGCCATGTACAGGTCGCTGGCCAACAGGCAGGCCACCGATTGCACGGCGATGTTCGCCTGATGCAATGCCGCGCGAATGGCTCCAGGCAGATCCGCCACCTTGCCGTCCACCGCCACCAACACATTGCGCGGGTAGATCATCAATTCATTGGCCGCAGGCGCACGCTCGGCATGGCCGACATGGATCGATAGATGCGCTTGAGGATCTTGCGGCAACTGCGCCTGCGCCAGCCACGGCGCAGCACCTTCGACGCGTACGCTTTGACCCGCGAGCAAATCCGAGACGAAACGTTTGCCCAGTTCCAGATCACCGAGCGCATAACCGCTGGGTGGATTGAGCAGGCAGGTGCCAAAACGCAATTCACCGCTGGTGGTGATCGCCGCAGCGACCTCAAGACCGGCGGCAATCTTCCGGGCCATGACATTCACGCCCCCCAGCCCACCGAGCAGCGGCACCACGGCGCTGCCGTCTTCGGCCACGGCCAGCACCGGCGGTTCGGCACCTTTTTCCAGCAGTAACGGCGCCAGTGTGCGGATCACGATCCCGGCCGCGCACAAAGCAATGATCGGCGTGTCCTGTTGATAGAACTCACGCAAGGTCGCGCCAAACTCGCGATAGACACGGTCTGCACCGTCAACCCGTTCGGCCAGGCCATGGATCATCGCGCCGGGGTACAGCTGCTGAATCTTGCGCGCGGTCGCGAGGCTGCCGTTGCCCAGAATGACAATCGCCGGAACTGGACGGGCCATCAGCCTTGCCACCTTTCGCCGGGAACGATGATCAACGAGAAGTACGGCGAGGACATCGGCTCGACCTCATTGAGCGGGACGATTTTCTGATTGGCCATGGTCGCGCGTTCGACATACAGCGCGCGCTCCGCCAGACCGAGCTCTTCGAGCACCTGACGGACTTTGGGGAAATTGCGCCCCAGCTTCATGATCACCGCCGCATCGGCATCGGCCAGTCGACGCTTGAGCTCGTCGTGAGGCAGCACGCCAGACAGCACCGACAAACTCTGATTGCGATACACCAGCGGCGCGCCCAGCACCGAAGCACCGCCGAGCATCGAGCAAACGCCCGGCACTACTTCGGCTTCATAGCGTTCGGCCAGACGATCATGCAGGTACATGTAAGAGCCGTAGAAGAACGGATCGCCTTCGCAGATCACCGCCACGTCACGGCCCGCGTCCAGATGCGCGGCGAGTTCTTCGCCGGCCGCATCGTAGAAATCGCTGATCACTTGCTCATACGACAGCGGCGCCGGCAATGCTTCAGTGGTCACCGGGTACACCAGCGGCAGCAGCGTTTGCGCGTCCTGCAAATGTGCTTCGATGATGCCAAAGGCGTTTCCCTTTTTGCCCTTGGCGACGAAGTACGCCACCACCGGCGATTCGCGCAGCAGGCGCAGGGCTTTGACAGTAATCAGTTCCGGATCACCGGGGCCGACGCCCAGGCCGATCAAGCGTCCAGGTTGCTGCATCATTCGATCTCCGTGGCAAGGGCGTTAACGGCGGCGGCAGCCATGGCGCTACCGCCGAGCCGGCCTTGCATGATGACAAACGGCACACCGCGACTGTCGGCGGCGAGCGCGGCTTTGGATTCGGCGGCGCCGACAAAGCCCACCGGGAAGCCGAGGATAAGGGCGGGTTTCGGCGCACCGGCGTCGAGCATTTCCAGCAGATAAAACAGCGCCGTCGGCGCGTTGCCGATCACCACCACGCTGCCTTCCAGGTGCGGACGCCATAGTTCCAGCGCAGCGGCGGAGCGGGTGTTGCCCAACTCACGGGCCAGTTCCGGAACGCTGTCATCGCGCAGTGTGCAAATGACCTGATTGTTCGCTGGCAACCGCGTGCGGGTCACGCCTTCGCTGACCATCCGCGCATCGCACAGAATTGGCGCACCGGCGGCCAGCGCCTCGCGCCCCGCCTTGCCCGCGCCTTCGGAAAACTGCAGGCCGTCGATGGCATCGACCATGCCGCAAGCGTGGATCACGCGCACTGCGAGTTTTTCCAGATCGACGGGGATTCGCGCCAGGTTGGCTTCGGCACGAATGATCGCGAAGGAGTTGCGATAGATCTCCTGACCGTCGCGGATGTAATCAAGCATCTAGGGAGCTCCGTGAACGGTCGTCAAGCAAGGCTGCGACCGCTTCAATAGTAAGATTGCGTGCGTGCAGCGCGCCGAAACCGGGCTGCGCTGCGTCGCGAAAATAGAGGTCGTAATGACCGGCAGAGACCGCCAACAAAGTGATCGACGCGATGTGCGCCGCCGCGCAGGAACGTGAGCAACCCGATAGGTGAACGTTCAGCACACGACCTTGGCGTTGCAGCAGCGCCGCCAGTTGCCGGGCATCGCCCTTGGTGTCGGCCAGCCCTTTGCCGCAACCGTTGGAGCCGGTGCAGGCGATCAGGTGCGCCAAGGCATCATCGGCCGAGCAGCGCAGGCCGAGTTGTTCGAGGCTGTGGATAACTTGAGCTGCATTGTCGGTATTAACACCGGGCAGCAACAGGCTTTGCCACGGCGTGAAACGCAGGCTGCCGTCGCCCTGTTCCAGCGCCAGTTGTGCAACACCCCGCAGCATCGCGGGATCGAGACGGCCCAGTGGCGGCACTGCGCCGATGTACACACGTTCGGCGTCACGCTGTGGATGAGCTCCGATGTGCAGGCCACTCGGGGTTGCCGTGCGCTGCCAGCCTTCGATGGTCATCAGCGGCACACGTTCGGCCAGTCGAGCGAGAAACCCGTCGAGTGAGCATTCGGCGAGCAGATGGCGCATGCGGGTCTGATCGGGGCGCGCTTGTTCGAGAAACAACTCAAGCACTGCAATGACCAGCGCATGGCCCTGTTCCAGCGACACCGAACGGGCGGGTACGTCTGTCGGGCACCCGGCCAGACCGAACGCCCACCGTTGTTCGCCGTCTCGCTCGACCGCTGAAAGCCACAGGTCATGCGGATGTTCGAGCATCGCCAGGCCTTCGCCGCCATCCAGCTGCACGGCAAATTTGGCGCTGAGGTCGTGGAAGCGTTCATGGTTTTGCAGTGTCGCAAGAATCTGCCTGGCCAGCGGGCGCGTGTCGAGCAGCCTCTGCCGGTCAATCCCGGCGCTCGGGCTGAGCATCAGGTTGCGCACGTCATCACCAGCGACGCTGCTTGGGCCCAGCCCGGCCGCCATCAGGCTGTCGATCAACGCCGCGTGCTCACTGCCGATCCCGCGAATTTGCAGGTTGGCGCGATTGGTCGCCTCGATTACGCCGCCGGCGAATCGCTCGGCCGCATCAGCCACCGCCTCGGCCTGAACGGCGCTGATCGAGCCGCCATTCAATTTAATTCGACAGATACCACCGTCCAGTGCCTGAACAATACGCAGCAACCCCGGGCAAGCCGAGGGGCGCAAGGCAGTGGACATCGGACGTTCGTTCAAGGGGGCGACCGGCTGTGGGGGGAAAGGCGCTTCGCGGGCGAAGGCGCGGTATTATGCCTGCTTTGTCAGGCGGCATGAAAAGCCTGCCCGTCGGAACCGTCCGTTTGAGGACTATTTTTAAGGACTGCAGATGTCACCCTGGCTGACAGTAGTGGGAATCGGTGAAGACGGCTTCAAGGGCCTGGGCAGAAACGCCCGGCACGCGCTGCTGCGTGCTTCGCGAATTATTGGCGGTCAGCGGCAACTGGATTTGCTGCCGGTGTGCATCCGTGGCGAACGTCAGCTATGGCCCAGTCCATTTTCCCTTGAACCACTGTTGGCCCGACGCGGTGAGCCGGTGTGCGTAGTGGCCAGCGGCGATCCGATGTTCTTCGGCGTGGGCGCCAGCCTGGCGCGGCAAGTACCTGCTGATGAAATGCAAATCCTCCCGGCGCCCTCCTCCTGTTCGCTGGCAGCCGTGCGGATGGGCTGGCCGTTGCAGGATGTTGTGACGCTTTCAGTGGTTGCCCGGCCGGTCGCTGCCCTCAATGCGCAGTTGTTTGGCGGCGTGCGTCTGCTGGTGCTGAGCAACGACGGTCAAAGCCCGGCCGCCATCGCCGCATTGCTGCGCGAACGCGGTTTCGGCCCGAGCCGCCTCACAGTGCTGGAACATTTGGGCGGTGCCGCCGAACGGCGCATCGATGGCGTCGCCAATGACTGGAACGATCCGCTGATCGCCGATCTGAACCTGATCGCCATCGAGTGCATCGCCGAACCGAACACGCCGCGCCTCTCACGACTGGCCGGGTTGCCCGATTCGGCCTTCAACCACGACGGCCAACTGACCAAGCGCGACGTGCGCGCCATCACCCTCGCACGCCTGGCGCCGGTGCCCGGAGAACTGCTGTGGGACGTCGGCGCCGGCAGCGGCTCAATTGGCATCGAATGGATGCGCGCCCACCCGACTTGCCGCGCACTGGCCATTGAGGCCGATGAAGGTCGACAGCTGCTGATCGAACACAACCGCGACACCCTCGGCGTTCCCGGCCTGCAACTGATTCGCGGCAACGCGCCACAGGCCTTGGTGGGCCTCGAACGCCCGGACGCGATTTTCATCGGTGGCGGTGTCACTCGCGAAGGCGTGCTCGACACCTGCTGGGCACAACTCAAACCCGGCGGCCGACTGATTGCCAACGCGGTCACGCTGCAAAGTGAAATGACCCTGATGGCCTGGCGCGAACGCTACGGCGGTGAGCTGACTCGCATCCACATTGCCCAGGCGCAGCCGTTGGGCGAGTTCGACACCTGGCGCCAGGCGCTGCCCATTACCCTGCTGGACGTGACGAAGCCCTGCGATGCGTGACGAAACCGCCGAACAACCCGCCCCGCTGCGCAGCGGCCTGACGACGGGTAGTTGCGCCACCGCCACCAGTCTGGCGGCGGCGCGTCTGTTGTTGGCCGGGATGAGTGCTGACGCGGTCGAGATCGCTTTGCCCAAGGGCAAGCAGGTGCAGATGCGCCTGGAATTTTGTCGCCTGACCGACGACGGCGCCGAAGCCGGGACCATCAAAGATGCTGGCGATGACCCTGACGTGACCCACGGGGCCCTGCTGTACACGCACGTGCGCCTGAGCGCCGAACCGGGCATTCGTTTCAAGGCCGGGCACGGAGTCGGCACGGTGACACGACCCGGTTTGGTATTGGGCGTCGGCGAACCGGCGATCAATCCGGTGCCGCGCAAAATGATCACCGATCACCTGACGTTGCTGGCCGCTGAACTCGGCTACAACGGCGGCTTCGAGGTCACCGTCAACGTCGAGGACGGCGAAGCCCTGGCGCTGAAAACCATGAACCCGCGCCTGGGGATTCTCGGCGGGCTGTCGATTCTCGGCACCAGCGGCATCGTCCGGCCGTTCTCCTGCGCGGCCTACATCGCCTCGATCCACCAGGGCATCGACGTCGCCAAAACCAACGGTTACCTGCACATCGCCGCCTGCACCGGCAACGCCAGCGAAGACACCATGCGCCGGGTCTACAACCTGCCGGAAATCGCCCTGATCGAAATGGGCGACTTCGTCGGTGCCGTGCTCAAACACCTGCGCAAAGTGCCTGTGGATAAACTCAGCCTGTGCGGCGGCTTCGGCAAGATCAGCAAACTGGCGGCCGGACACATGGATTTGCACAGCCGGCATTCAAGCATCGATCTGCCGCAACTGGCCGAATGGGCGGCGGCGGTCGGCGCTGATGAGGCGCTGCAACAGGCGATTCGCGAGGCCAATACCAGCCAGCAAGCCTTGGCGATGGCCAGTGCGGCGGGCATCGCGCTGGGTGATGCGGTGTGTCAACACGCGCTGGATTTTGCTCGCAGCATGGTGCCGGCTCAGGTTCAGGTCGAAGTGTTTGCGATTGATCGTCAGGGTGGAGTTGTCGGCCATGCGGGAGCTTTTCAATGAAGCGCATTTTGCTGCTCGGTGGTGTGACGGAAGCGCTGGCCATCGCTCGAACCCTTGGGCCACAACACATCTATAGCCTGGCCGGTGTCGGTCGCGTGCCGACGGAATTGACCTGTCAGGTGCGCGTCGGCGGCTACGGTGGTGCTGAAGGTCTGGCGCAATTCATTCGCGATGAAGGGATTGATCTACTGTTGGACGCGACCCATCCCTACGCTGCACAAATCAGCCAGAACGCCGCCACCGCCGCGCAATTGACCGGCATTGCCTGCTGGGCGTCACGACGGCCGGCCTGGCAACCTCAGGCCGGAGATGACTGGCGCGAAGTCCGCGACTGGGCGGAACTGATCGAAACTCTGAAACCCTTCCATCGCCCCCTGTTTACCCTCGGCCGCGAACCGCTGCAGCACCTGCACGAAATTCCGCCGGAGCAATTCTGGACCTTGCGTGCCCTGGACGTTTACCCCGGCAACGAACGCTGCGAAGTCATCGGCGCGCGCGGACCGTTTGTAATCGAGGATGAGCGAGAGCTGTTTGAGCGCCGGCAGATTGATGTGCTGATCAGCAAGAACAGCGGCAGCACAGCGACGGAGCCGAAGCTGGAAGTGGCGCGGGAGCGTGGGGTACCGGTGATTGTTTTGCAGCGGCCGGTGTTGCCCACGGTTGATCGGGAGTTTGAGACGGTGGGTGAAGTACTGGCTGCCCTTTCGATGTCGGACCATTCCTGATAACTGCTTAACATCGCGAATTTGCCGGCAACACTCTCGGACGGGGCCGGCTGTTCACTCTATGCCGTGAATCATATAGTCCTCTGATCTTAACAAGCACACCCTACCCGCATCCTGAGGGACGACCGAATTCGGCCTGGGGAAAGTGCGCCTTGCCAACTTGTATCCCAAGGAATACGATCAAACATGATCGACTTCGAACGATCCCGTGCATTTGCCGACTGGCTCGACTCACTGAGAGACATCATTGGTAAAGCTCGCATCATTGCCAGACTCCGAGCTGCCGAGCATGGAAACTGTGGTGATTACGAACCGGTAGGCGGAGCTGTTTTTGAAATGCGTGTGCATTACGGTCCCGGTTACAGGATGTACTTCACCCGCCGAGGTGATGTGGTTTATCTGCTGTTGGTGGGTGGAGATAAGTCGACTCAAAAACGAGACATCAAACGCGCCCTTCAAATGGCGCAAAACATCGGTAATGAGGAGTAAATCATGGCCGAACAATTCACCCGTTTCGACGCCGCCGAGTTTCTCAAGACTCCGGAAGAAATGGCTGCCTATCTGGATGCTTGCTTTGAAGAGGATGCTGGCGACGGAGTACTCATACGTGCCGCTCTCAACGACATAGCCCGAGCAAAGGGCATGACGCAGATTGCCCGGGACGCAGGTTTGGGCCGTGAAAGCTTGTACAAAGCGCTGGGTAACACTGGCAATCCGGAATTCGCGACTATCATGAAGGTTATGAAAGCTTTAGGCCTGCGCTTGCATGCCAGTGCACGCTGATTGCACTGCGACACCACACCGCACGCCGCTTTTTTACTTATCGGTCCTGATCAGGCTAAATAGCCGCGCTTGATCGCCCACTCAATGGATTTGTCCCATGTCCCGACATCGGCTCGCAATTGCCTGGATCGCCTGCTTCGCAGTGCTGTTCAACATGCTCGCCATGCCGATGAGCAATGCGATGGCGCAGGCGGCGAAATCACCCGCCGAGCAATTGTTGTGGGGCAGTTTCTGCACCTCCAACGGCACCAAGATGGTGGCGATTTCCCTGGGCGATATCGAGCAAAAAGCACCACAGGGCGACGATCATTCCAACATGCAGCATTGCTGGTGTTGCTCGGGCTCCGCCCCTTTGGTGGCGCTGCCAGGGCATGAGCCGCAGCTGTATTTCGCGCATTTCGAGAGCAATCGAAGCCTGCCCGCCGCCACACTCAATATCCCCACACCTCGTCGGCAATGGCCGAGTCTCAACCCCCGCGCATCCCCTCTGGTGTGATTCCTTCTCGCAATTGACCTGCGTTTTGAATCGTTCTGGAGAACTGCCATGTTGAACAAACTCATCGTTCTGGCTGCGTTGCTGCTGCCTGCCTGCTTTGCCAATGCTCAAGACTACAAAGTCGGCGAGTTGGAAATCGCGAACCCGTGGTCGCAGGAGTTGCCGCCCAACGCGCCAACCGTTGCCGCCTATTTTGTAATTCAAAACAGCGGCAAAACCGCTGACCGCCTGCTCAGTGTCGACTCGCCGATTTCGAGCGAGGCCCAGTTGCACGAGCATGTGATGCAGAACGACATGATGAAGATGCAACACGTGCCGAGCGTCGAGATTCCCGCCGGCGGCAACGTTACCTTTGCCCCGATGGCCTATCACGTGATGCTGCTGGGGCTGAAAGATCGCAGCCTGCTGAGCGACGGCAAACACTTCCCGCTGACGATGCATTTCGAGAAGGCCGGCGATGTGACGGTCGAAGTCGCCGTGCAGAAGAAGCCGCCGCAAGACATGCACATGCACGCTCACGCCCAGTAACCGACTGAGCAGAAGCCGCCATGCGCCCGCTTAGCGCCAGGTCATCCGCGTCACGTCGTCAGTCATTGAGCCTGACGCACGGTAGCTGGATCAGCTTGTTCGCCATGTTGATGATCTTTATCGGACCGCTGATTTCTCAGTCGATGCCGATGGATCAACGCGCCTCTGCAATGACCATGAACATGTCGATGGACATGAGCATGGACATGTCGGCGATGGAACACGCCGACCACGGCGCGCAACCCGCCGCCGAACATTGCCCGCCCAAAGCCTCGCACCATGCGCTCTGGGAAAAATGCGGCTATTGCAGCCTGCTGTTCAACTGCCCGGCACTGACCGGCGGTGTTTCGTTCACAGCCTTCAACACCCCACCCGCCAGCACGTTCACCACCCCGTCCCCCCGCCTGGGCCACGCCCGGCAACCGTACTTCCCCGGCGCCCGAACACGCGCCCCGCCCATCGTCGCGTAAACACCCACCTCTGATCTCACACGGTTAAACCAGCCAAGCAAACCTGTGGGACAGAGCTTTTGTGGCGAGGGAGCTTGCTCCCGCTTGAGTGCGCAGCACTCACAAAAGGGGCCGCTACGCAGCCCAGCGCGAGCAAGCTCGCTCACCACACAGGCTCGTTCCCACAAGGAAATTGCCTCGGCTGCCGGCCGTGTCGTTTATGCCGTTCGATGGAAATTGTCATGTCCAGGTTTTCTGCTGACTCACGCTTGAGCCCTGCCCAAGCTTCTTTTGCCCTGAACGAACCCCGTGTTCGATTCAGGCACGCCACCGCATTCCTGTGTGGCGCTCTACTGACACCGCTGGCGTTGGCCGATGAACACGCAGGCCACAGTGAAGATCTGAGCCCGACGGTCATCACCGCGATCGCCCCCAGCTCACCGCTGACCATCGTCACCAACCCCAAGGACCCGCGCCAACCGGTGCCGGCCAGTGACGGTGGCGACTACTTGAAAACCATCCCCGGCTTCGCCCTCGTGCGCAACGGCGGCACCAACGGCGACCCGGTGCTGCGCGGCATGTTCGGCTCGCGGATGAACATCCTCACCAACGGCGGCCAATTACTGGGCGCCTGCCCCGGCCGGATGGACGCGCCAACCTCCTACCTCTCGCCGGAAACCTACGACAAACTCACCGTCATCAAAGGCCCGCAAACCGTACTGTGGGGGCCGGGCGCGTCCGCCGGGACCATCCTCTTCGACCGAGAGCCGGAGAGCTTCGGCGAACTCGGCACCCGGGTGAATACCAGCGTGCTGGCCGGCTCCAACGGCCGCTTCGACAAACTGGTGGACGCTGCTGCCGGCGGGCCGTTGGGCTACGTGCGGGTGATCGGCAACACCGCACACGCCGACGACTACCGGGATGGCAACAACGACACCGTGCCCTCGCGCTACGACAAGTGGAACGGCGATGTCGCACTCGGCTGGACGCCGGATGCCGACACCCTGCTGGAACTGACCGCCGGCAAAAGCGATGGTGAGGCGCGTTACGCCGGGCGCGGCATGGACGGCTCGCAGTTCCTGCGCGAAAGCCTCGGTCTACGCTTTGAAAAATCGAACGTCGGCGACGTGCTGGACAAGATCGAGGGCCAGATTTACTACAACTACGCCGACCACGTGATGGACAACTACACCCTGCGCACGCCGTCCGGCACCGGGATGATGTCCGGCCCGAGGGCGTCGAATGTCGACCGTCGAACCGTCGGCGGCCGGGTCAAAGGCACCTGGCGCTGGGCCGTCGTGCAGCTGATCAGCGGCATTGACGTGCAAACCAGCGAACACCGCCAGCGCGGCAGTGCGGGCATCAATACCTACAAGGACCTGCCGTACACCGAGGACGCCGACTTCCACAACTACGGCGTCTTCAGCGAACTGACCTGGTACGCCGCCGACCGTGACCGGCTGATCACCGGCGCGCGCCTGGACCGCGCCTCGGCCAAGGATTACCGGCAAACCATCGGTTCAGGGATGACTAAACGCCCCAACCCGACCGCCGACGATACCCGCGCCGACACCCTGCCAAGCGGCTTCGCCCGTTATGAGCATGACCTGGCCGACAGCCCGGCCACCCTGTACGCAGGCCTCGGTCACACCGAACGTTTCCCGGATTACTGGGAGCTGTTTTCACCCAAGAGCGGCCCCGCCGGTTCGGTGAATGCCTTCGATTCGATCAAGCCTGAGAAAACCACCCAGCTCGACTTCGGCCTGCAATACAAAACCGAAGACCTCGACGCCTGGGCCTCGGGTTATGTCGGAAAAGTGCACGACTACATCCTGTTCAACTACATCCCGACCCCAGCGGGCACCCTCTCCCAGGCACAAAACATCGACGCCAACATCATGGGCGGCGAACTCGGTGCGGCCTACCGGTTGACCAACAACTGGAAAGCCGACGCGACCCTGGCCTACGCCTGGGGCAAGAACAGCAGCGACGGCAACGCACTGCCGCAAATGCCGCCACTGGACGCGCGTTTCGGCCTTACCTACAGCGAAGACAACTGGAGTGCCGGGGCGCTGTGGCGAGTGGTCGCTGCGCAAAACCGCATCGATTTGAACAAGGGCAACGTCGTCGGCAAAGACTTCGACAAGACCCCGGGCTTCGGCGTGTTCTCGCTCAACGGTGCCTACCGGATCGACCAGCACTGGAGGGTCAGCACCGGCGTCGACAACCTGTTCGGCAAGGCCTACGCCGAGCACCTGAACCTGGCCGGCAACGCCGGTTTTGGCTACCCGGCCCAAAACCCTCAGGCCATCAAAGAACCGGGGCGAACGCTCTGGACCAAGGTGGACATGAGTTTCTAAAAACATCGCGGGCAAACCCGCTCCTACTGTAGGAGCGAGCCTGCTCGCGATCGGTTGCGAAGCAACCGCCAACAAACAACTAAAAGATCCATGCCAAAACGGAGCACACGTGATGAAACAGCCCAAACCGAATTTCTACAACCTGGCCTGGCGCTGGCATTTCTATGCCGGTCTGTTCGTGGCGCCCTTCATGGTGATGCTGGCCCTGACCGGCATCATTTACCTGTTCAAACCGCAACTCGATCCGTTGATGTACGGCAGCCTGCTGAACGTCCCGGCCGGCCACCACACCGTGCCCGCCGACGACCTGCTCAAGCGGGTCAAGGAAGCCTATCCACAAGCCACGATCAAGCAGTACCTGCCACCGGTCAACGCCGAGCGCAGCGCTCAATTCGTCGTGATCAATGCTGGCACCGAGCTCAACGTGTTCATTGATCCCTACCACGGCGACATCCTCGGCGAGCAAGACGCCAAGAAGAACCTGCAAGCGGTTGCGCGGGCGATTCACGGCGAGCTGATGATCGGCACCGTCGGTGATCGACTGATCGAAATGGCCGCCGGCTGGGGCATCGTGCTGGTGGTGTCCGGGGTGTTCCTGTGGCGGCCGCGTGGCCAGGCGGCAGGCATTTTGTGGCCACGGTTGACCAGTCGCGGTCGCGTGTTGTGGCGTGATCTGCACGCGGTGACCGGGTTCTGGGGCGCGTCGTTGCTGCTGGTGATGTTGCTCAGCGGCATGACCTGGACCGGCTTCTGGGGCCAGCAATACGCCGGCGTCTGGAACGTGTTTCCGGCCGCCATGTGGGACAACGTGCCCAAGTCTGACGTCGAGGCCCGCAGCCTCAACACCGCCACCCGCCAGACCGTGCCTTGGGCCATGGAAAACACGCCGATGCCGATGTCCGGCGACCACGCCGAACACATGGCCCACGGTGGCGCACAGTCCGGTCCGGCGGCGCCGACCATCAGCCTGCAAGACGTGCAGAACATCGCCGTGCAGCGCAAGGTCGAGCCGGGTTACAGCATCACCTTCCCGACCACCGCGACGGGTGTGTTCACCATTGCCGTGTTCGCGGATGACCCACGCAACGACGCCACGCTGCACGTCGATCAATACACCGGCGACGTCCTCGCCGACGTGCGTTACGAGCAATACGGCACCGTCGCCCGCGCCACGGAAATCGGCGTGATGCTGCACGAAGGCAAGATGTTCGGTGTGCTCAATCAGATCATCGTGTTGCTGATCTGCCTGATGATCCTGCTCAGCGCCGTCAGTGGCGTGGTGATCTGGTGGAAGCGTCGGCCACAGGGCAAATTCGGTGTGCCGCCGCTGCGTCACGATTTGCCGAAATGGAAAACCGCGATGGTCATCATGTTCGCCCTGGCGGTGATGTTTCCTCTGGTGGGCGCATCCTTGGTGGTGGTCTGGGTGCTGGATCGCGTGCTGTTGTCGCGTTTCAGCCGACAAACTGAATCGGCCTCCTCTTTGTGACCACATTCTAATGTGGGAGCGAGCCTGCTCGCGAAGACGGCGGCACATTCAACATTTTTGGGGCTGACCCACCGCTTTCGCTGGCAAGCCAGCTCCTACAGGGGGGTATCGTCGTTCGCTGATTCTGCATGCGCCACACATCCACGGTAGGAGCTGGCTTGCCAGCGAATGCGGCGGCACATCCTGCATCGATGTGACTGACCCACCGCTTTCGCTGGCAAGCCAGCTCCTACAGGGGTTGTGATTCCGGGGTTGTTTATGTGTGTTTATCTGGATGCGAAATGACCGGACGTTTCCCACGACTTTTTCAGGTTGTTCGTCGGACGTGGGCTGTCTAGTCTGGGGCTGTCACTGAAAACTCAGTGATCGGGTGTGAGAACCCGGCAGCCCCTGTTAATCCAACATCAGTACCACCATAATTGCCGCCGGCCAATGCGCTTGCGTCAATGCTCTATGGCGGCTGTGTGCGGGCGGACTTCGGTCCGGCCGGGTTTGGGTGCTGCCCGGTTTCTCACTCCGCACATAGCTGCCACCATTCCGCCGCGTGAGAAACGGCAAGTGGTGGCTCCACTTGATTCTTAGAGCCCTTATAAGATGACCAAGAAGCCAGTGATCCACCCATCGACACCACCACTCCCGATCCCGAAACATCTCGCGACGAAGACCTGCTCAGAGACCGCGATGCCATCAAGCGCGCCCTCGACTACTACCTCGGTCCCCCGGCCCAATACACCGAAAAGCCCCGCCGCCCCAGCACCATGTTCATGATCGCCCCGGACAACGACACCGAAAGCCTGTTGGTCAATGCCTGTGAATCCTTGGCGTCAGCCAGTGTGCTGGCCAGCGATTTCGCCACCGAGCTGATCGGCCCGCAGCGCCATAAGGCGATGGCGATTCAGCAGGTCATCATGCTCGCGGAACTGGCCGTGAACCGCGCGGTGGATAACGTCGTTCCCACCTAGAGGTACTGCAAAAAAATGTGGGAGTGAGCCTGCTCGCTCCCACAGGGATCTATCGTGGTCCACACATCACGTTCACAACACTGATCAATTGTGGGAGCGAGCCTGCTCGCGAAGACGACAACACATCCAGCATCACTTCGACTGAAAGGCCGCCATCGCGAGCAGGCTCGCTCCCACAGGAGATCATCGTTGCTCGCCCCAATGTGGCGCACCTCGTCGCACCACTGCCCCGACCTCGTCCCTTGATGGTGCGCTGCCCAAACCGCACAACCGCTCTAACCCGTCATTTCCACGACTTTTGCCAACCGGGCACAGCCCTTGCAAAACAGCCTTCAGTAGTCCGCATCTGCCAACCAAGAAAATTCATCAGTTCATGGAGATCGCACAATGAAGCGTCGTAGCTTGATCAAGGCTTTTACACTCTCGGCAAGCATTGCCGCGATGGGCATGACCTGGACGGTCCAGGCCGCCGAAACCATCAAGGTCGGGATTCTGCATTCGTTGTCCGGCACCATGGCGATCTCCGAAACATCGCTCAAAGACATGGCGTTGATGACCATCGATGAGATCAACGCCAAGGGCGGCGTGAACGGCAAGATGCTGGAACCGGTGGTGGTAGACCCGGCGTCCAACTGGCCGCTGTTCGCGGAAAAGGGCCGTCAGCTGCTGACGCAGGACAAGGTGGCCGTGGTGTTCGGTTGCTGGACCTCGGTGTCGCGTAAATCGGTGTTGCCGGTGTTCGAAGAGCTCAACGGCTTGCTGTTCTATCCGGTGCAATACGAAGGCGAAGAGATGTCGCCAAACGTGTTCTACACCGGCGCCGCGCCGAACCAGCAAGCGATCCCCGCCGTTGAATACCTGATGAGCGAAGAAGGCGGCAGCGCCAAGCGCTATTTCCTGCTCGGGACCGACTACGTCTACCCGCGTACCACCAACAAAATCTTGCGTTCGTTCCTGCATTCAAAAGGTGTGGCGGACAAGGACATCGAAGAGGTCTACACCCCCTTCGGCCACGCCGATTACCAGACCATCGTGGCCAACATCAAAAAATTCTCGGCCGGCGGCAAAACAGCGGTTATCTCGACCGTCAACGGCGACTCCAACGTGCCGTTCTATAAAGAGCTGGCGAACCAGGGATTGAAAGCGACCGACGTTCCGGTCGTGGCGTTCTCCGTCGGTGAAGAAGAACTGCGCGGCATCGACACCAAACCGCTGGTGGGCAACCTCGCGGCGTGGAACTACTTTGAATCGGTGGAGAACCCGGCAAACAAGAAGTTCGTCGCGGACTGGAAAGCCTACGCCAAGAAACACAACCTGCCGGGCGCCGACAAAGCGGTGACTAACGACCCGATGGAAGCCACCTACGTCGGCATTCACATGTGGGCGCAAGCGGCTGAAAAAGCCAAATCCACCGACGTCGACAAAGTCCGCGAAGCCCTCGCCGGCCAGACTTTTGCCGCGCCGTCCGGCTACACCCTGACCATGGACAAGACCAACCATCACCTGCACAAGCCGGTGATGATCGGCGAGATCCAGGCCGACGGTCAGTTCAACGTGGTGTGGCAGACCGAAGGGCCGATCCGCGCCCAGCCGTGGAGCCCGTTCATTCAGGGCAACGACAAGAAGCCGGAGTATGCGGTGAAGAGCAACTAAGCCCTGCGATGCCGGGCCCGGACACTCACCCTGGGCCCGACACAACACCTGTAGGAGCTGGCTTGCCAGCGAATAGCATCACGCGGTTTGCCTGATAGACCGCCTTCGCTGGCAAGCCAGCTCCTACAAGGTCCTCGTATGACCAGGACGTTCGACATGCCCACTGCCCTTTACCGCTTCATCTTCGCCATCGCGCTGTTACTGCCGATGGCCGTACAGGCCAACGACGCCGAAGACTTCGTCGCCGCCAACCCTGTGCAGCAAGCCAAACTGCTGGAAGCCTGGGCCGCGCAGCCTGGCCTGGCCCGTATCGAGCTGATCAACGCCTTGCAACAAGGCGAGCTGACTATCGACGGCCAACCGAAAACCTTGCGCCTGAACAATCGCCTGCGGGGTCTGATCGACACCGGACTGGCCAGCCACCAACTGCTGGTCGCCGACGCCAAAATCCGTCTGACCGCCGCGCAGCAATTGCAGAAAAGTGCCAAACCCGCGCAGCTGAAATTCCTCGACCAGCAACTGGCCAGCGAAAAAGACGAAAGCGTCCACGCCGCACTCAGCCTCGCGCTGGCCAATCTGCAACTGGTGGACACCGACCTGGCCGTGCGTCTCGCCGCTGTGCGACTGCTCGGTGAAACCGGCGACCCACTGGCCCGCACCCGCCTCGAAAGCCTGCTGGAACCGGGCGTCGAAGCCGACGCCACGGTGCGCACCGCCGCCGAAACCAGCCTCGCCCAGGTCAAACGCAAACTGCTGATCGGCGAGCTGCTTGGTCAGGCGTTTAGCGGCATGTCCCTCGGTTCGATTTTGCTGCTCGCAGCACTGGGGTTGGCGATCACCTTCGGCCTGCTCGGCGTGATCAATATGGCTCACGGCGAGATGCTGATGCTCGGCGCCTACTCGACGTATGTGGTGCAGATGATGTTCCAGCGCTACGCCCCTCAGGCCATCGAGTTCTACCCGCTGATTGCGTTGCCGGTGGCCTTTTTCGTCACCGCTGCCATCGGCATGGCGCTGGAACGCACGGTGATTCGTCACCTCTATGGCCGCCCGCTGGAAACCTTGCTCGCCACGTGGGGCATCAGTTTGATGTTGATTCAGCTGGTGCGATTGCTGTTCGGCGCGCAGAACGTTGAAGTGGCCAACCCGGCGTGGTTGTCGGGCGGGATTCAAGTGCTGCCCAACCTCGTGCTGCCGTACAACCGCATCGTGATCATCGCCTTCGCGCTGTTTGTGGTGGTGCTGACCTGGCTGCTGCTGAACAAGACCCGCCTGGGTTTGAACGTGCGCGCCGTCACCCAGAACCGCAACATGGCCGCGTGTTGCGGCGTGCCGACCGGGCGCGTGGACATGCTCGCCTTCGGCCTCGGCTCGGGCATTGCCGGCCTCGGTGGCGTGGCGCTGAGCCAGATCGGCAACGTCGGCCCGGACCTCGGCCAGAGCTACATCATCGACTCGTTCCTGGTGGTGGTACTCGGCGGTGTCGGCCAGTTGGCCGGTAGCGTGCTCGCCGCGTTCGGCCTCGGTATCGCCAACAAAATTCTCGAACCGCAAATCGGCGCCGTGCTCGGCAAGATCCTGATCCTCGCGCTGATCATTCTGTTCATCCAGAAGCGTCCGCAAGGTCTCTTCGCACTGAAAGGACGGGTGATCGACTAAGCGGGGCATGCTCACGCCCATTGACGACCGCGCCGCTGCCTTGCTGGCGGCGACACCGATAAGGAACGTAAATATGTTTTCCATCAATGACATCGAGACTGGCCCCGCCGCCAACAAGACAACGGCCCTACGGGTTGCGACTGTCGACGCGCCATGCCGCGTTGCGGATCTTGTCGAGGGAACAACCATCACCTGCGACCCGCGCCTTGCCTGGCACGCCGACAGCCTGCACCGCGGTGCGTCAATGGACGTGAGCATGCCCCGATGAACCAGCCCCTATTGCTCACGGCCACACAAAAGGCCGGCCCCAAGGTCACGATCGCGGTCGGCGCGGTGATCCTCGTTTTGCTGCTGGCGTTGCCGCTGCTGTCGCTGTTATCGCCCGTCAGTGTTTTTCACGTTTCGGCCTACACCCTGACGCTGGTGGGCAAGATTCTTTGCTACGCCATCGTCGCCCTGGCGCTGGATCTGGTCTGGGGTTACGCCGGCCTGTTGTCCCTCGGCCATGGTCTGTTCTTCGCCCTCGGCGGTTACGCGATGGGCATGTACTTGATGCGCCAGGCCTCGGGCGATGGCTTGCCGGCGTTCATGACGTTCCTGTCGTGGAGCGAATTGCCGTGGTACTGGACCGGCACCAGCAGCTTCCTCTGGGCCATGTGTCTGGTGGTATTGGCGCCGGGACTGCTGGCGCTGGTGTTCGGCTTCTTCGCCTTCCGCTCGCGGATCAAGGGCGTGTATTTCTCGATCATGACCCAGGCCCTGACCTTCGCCGGAATGTTGTTGTTCTTCCGCAACGAGACCGGTTTTGGCGGCAACAATGGCTTCACCAACTTCCGCACTATTCTCGGTTTCGGCATTACCGAACCGGGCACCCGCGCGGTGTTGTTTTTCGCCACGGTGGTGTTGCTGGTGGCGAGCCTGTTCATCGGCTGGCGCCTGGCGCAGAGCAAGTTCGGGCGGGTGCTCACCGCGCTACGCGATGCGGAAAATCGCCTGATGTTCTGCGGCTACGACCCACGCGGCTTCAAGCTGTTTGTCTGGGTGCTGAGCGCGGTGTTGTGCGGTCTGGCGGGGGCTTTGTACGTGCCGCAGGTCGGGATCATCAACCCGAGCGAAATGTCGCCGACCAACTCCATTGAAGCGGCGGTCTGGGTCGCGTTGGGTGGTCGCGGCACGCTGATCGGCCCACTGTTGGGCGCTGGCGTGGTCAACGGCATGAAGAGCTGGTTCACCGTGGCGTTCCCGGAATACTGGCTGTTCTTCCTCGGCGCGCTGTTCATCATCGTGACCTTGTATCTGCCCAAGGGCGTGATCGGTCTGCTGAAAAAAAGGGGTGAGCAATGAGAGTCACTGCGACGGCTGAATTCATGCTCGAACCGGCCTTTTTCCCCGTGGAACCGAACAAGGACGCCGGCACCAGCCGCGACGCCATCAGCCACGGCCAACGCGTCAGCCCAGGCCTCGATACCCGCCACGGCACGATCCTGACCCTGGAAGACATCAGCGTCAGCTTCGATGGCTTCAAGGCACTGAACGACTTGAATCTGTACATCGGCGTCGGCGAACTGCGCTGCATCATCGGCCCCAACGGCGCGGGCAAGACCACGCTGATGGACGTGATCACCGGCAAGACCCGCCCCAGTCACGGTAAGGCCTGGTTCGGTGAAACCCTCGACCTGACGCAGATGAGCGAGGTGCAGATCGCCCAGGCCGGTATCGGTCGCAAGTTCCAGAAGCCGACCGTTTTCGAAGCGTTGAGCGTGTTTGAGAATCTGGAGCTGGCGCAGAAAACCGACAAGTCGGTGTGGGCCAGCCTGCGGGCGCGGCTGAGTGGCGAGCAACGTGATCGCATCACTGAAGTGCTGGAAACCATTCGCCTGACGACTTCAGTCAATCGCCCGGCGGGGTTGTTGTCCCACGGACAGAAGCAGTTTCTGGAGATTGGCATGCTACTGATGCAAGACCCGCAATTGCTGTTGCTCGACGAGCCGGTGGCGGGCATGACCGACGCCGAAACCGAATTCACTGCCGAACTGTTCAAGAGTCTGGCGGGCAAGCATTCGTTGATGGTGGTGGAACATGACATGGGGTTTGTGGGTTCGATTGCCGACCACGTCACCGTGTTGCACCAGGGCAGCGTGCTGGCCGAAGGGTCGCTGGAGCAGGTGCAGGACAACGAGCGGGTGATTGAGGTTTACCTCGGTCGCTGAAATGTCGCCCCTGTAGGAGCAAGGCTTGCCCGCGATGGCGTCCTTGAGATCGCTATCGCGGGCAAGCCTTGCTCCTACAGGGGATCTGAGGGGAATTTGAACATGCTGCAAGTCGACAAGCTGCACCAGTATTACGGCGGTAGCCACATCCTGCGCGGCCTGACGTTCGAGGTGAAAGTCGGCGAAGTCACCTGCCTGCTCGGGCGCAACGGCGTCGGCAAGACTACCCTGCTCAAATGCCTGATGGGTTTGCTGCCGGCCAAAGAAGGCGCAGTGAACTGGGAAGGCAAACCGATTACCACGTTCAAGCCGCACCAGCGCGTGCACGCAGGGATCGCTTACGTGCCGCAGGGTCGGGAAATCTTCGGCCGGCTGACCGTCGAAGAAAACCTGCTGATGGGCCTGTCGCGATTTCCCGGTGCTGAAGCCAAGGAAGTCCCTGCGTTCATCTACGAGCTGTTTCCGGTGCTGCTGCAGATGAAGCACCGGCGCGGCGGTGACTTGTCCGGGGGCCAGCAACAGCAATTGGCGATTGGCCGCGCATTGGCCAGCCGTCCACGCTTGCTGATTCTCGACGAGCCCACCGAAGGCATCCAGCCGTCGGTGATCAAGGAGATCGGCGCGGTGATCAAGAAGCTTGCGGCCCGGGGCGACATGGCTATTTTGCTGGTAGAGCAGTTCTACGATTTCGCCGCCGAACTGGCCGATCAATACCTGGTGATGTCACGGGGCGAGATCGTGCAGCAAGGTCGCGGCGAAAATATGGAAGCCGATGGTGTGCGCGGGCTGGTTACGATCTGAGCGGTGTACTGTCAACTGTCATTGAGACACCGGGGGCGTGCGGCTTGCCAGCGTATAGGGAACCCAATCCGCCGTGACCGGGCCGCGATGTCCACCCCAGATGGTGCCTGGATCGATGACACGCAACTGGCCGATGCTCACCATCCTCCGGATCCGGCTCTCGGGCGTCGAGCCCATTCGGAATTTAGGATTGCCGGATGCGTTTTGCGGATTGATGGAGTAGGCCACCAGAGAGCCATAGGGACTTGAAACATAATTATGTTTAAAGAAACTCACATGCTTGAAAGTTAAAGCGATATCGCCTAGCGAAGGGAGCGCGATATACAACTTGACCTGCTCCTCGTTGTAGGAGGGGTACGTCCTGGCAATCTGTTCTGCATATTCCGGATGGCTGTGATAAAGGCCCATGCAACGGTATCCCGCTGGGTGACTGATCGTCTGGGTCTGTTGGTCGAACGGTAGCAAACGCTCAAAATCAAATGAAGTTGCCTCATCTTTTATAGGTGTTGTCGCGACAAACTTGCCGTCGGGGCGCTGCAATATGAGCGCACCGTATTCTCCGTCGTTCGTGCGTTCTTGCTGGTGAATCCAATACGCTGCATCGTCCACGCAGATGAAAGGTTGGCTCACGGGTGGCAACACCGGCGCGGTCGAAGCTGCTGGTTGTACAGAATCAGTAGAAGTGGTCATCAAGAGACTCCAAGAAGTTAAGCCGCCCCGCTGGAGGAGGGGGCGTGCGCTTGCATCCTGGATTCTTTGCGACCACGGAAGGCGGTATATATGTCTCACATCTGCGCCAGGCACCAATTTATCGCACCGCGCTCCATACGACGCCTCGTATCAGTGCGCAGCGACGATGAACAGCCGCTTCCTGCCTGCCATGTCTGCCGGCACAGCCTTTGCACAGATCCTGACGACCTCACGATAAGCACTGACTATGACTCTTCCAGCTTCTGGCGCCTTGTTTACCCCCAGTTGGCACGCCGAACTGGAGTTAGGCTACGCCCGATTCGGCGACAGTACCCGACCGGTTCAGCGCCGCCACCTGGGCCCGCTGCGGGTGCAAAAGCATCTGTATGCCGAAGGCCCCGAGGTGTGCCAGCACATCATCGTTCACCCGCCGGGCGGGATTGCCGGTGGTGATCGGCTGGACATTTCGGCCAGCGTCGGCACAAACGCCTGGGCACAAATCACCAGCCCCGGCGCGGCCAAGTGGTATCGCGCAGCGGGCCCGGCCTACCAGACACTTGATTTGAGGGTGGCTTCGGGCGCGACACTGGAGTGGTTGCCGCAAGAGACGATTGTCTTCAGCGATGCCCAGGCCGAACTGAGCACCTCGATTGAGCTGGAAGGCGATGCGCGGTTGTTCTACTGGGACGTTGTGGCGCTGGGTCGACCGGCCAGTGGCGAGCGTTTTAACCTCGGGCATTTTCAGGCGCATCTGGATATCCGCCGTGACGGCCAGTTGCTCTGGCACGAACGCCAGCGCATTGTCGGCAATGACGGTTTGCTGGATTCGCCCATCGGGCTGGACGGGCAACCGGTGTTTGCGACGTTGTTGGTGACCGGTGAGATTGATAGCGAGTTGCTGGAAACCTGTCGTTCGCTGCCCAACGATGTACGCGGGGATTTGACCCAGTTGCCGGGGCTGTTGGTGGCTCGGTGCCTGGCCAGTGAAGCGCTGCTGGCGCGAGGCTGGTTGATTGATCTATGGCGATTGCTCAGGCCGACGTTGCTCGGTCGCGAAGCCGTCCCGCCCAGAATATGGAGCACCTGAACACCGTCCCCCCTGTAGGAGCTGGCTTGCCAGCGAAGGCGTACTCACTGACGCCAAAAGCTTCGCTGGCAAGCCAGCTCCTACAGGTATGTATTTACAGATCCGAATATTTTTTATCTGCCCAGATGGATTCCAACGATGGACCTGACCCCACGCGAAAAAGACAAGCTGCTGATCTTCACCGCTGGCCTCGTGGCCGAGCGGCGTTTGGCGCGCGGCGTGAAACTCAATTACCCGGAAGCCATGGCCTACATCTCAGCTGCGCTGCTCGAAGGCGCGCGGGACGGCCAGACCGTGGCCGACTTGATGCACTTCGGTACGACCCTGCTGACCCGTGAGCAAGTGATGGAAGGTATCCCGGAAATGATCCCGGAGATCCAGGTTGAAGCGACGTTCCCCGACGGCACCAAACTGGTCACCGTCCACCAACCTATCGCCTGAGGCCCCGCCATGACTTACCACATTCGCGAAGCGGTACAGGCCGACCTGCCGGCGATCCGCGACATCTACAACGACGCCGTGCTCAACACCACGGCGATCTGGAACGAACAAGCCGTGGACCTCGGCAACCGCCAGGCCTGGTTCAGTGCCCGGCAAGCTCAGGGTTATCCGATTCTGGTGATCGTCTACGCTGACGACAGTGTGCTGGGTTACGCGTCATTTGGAGACTGGCGACCGTTCGACGGATTTCGCCACACCGTCGAACACTCGGTGTACGTGCGCAGCGACCAGCGTGGCAATGGACTCGGCCCGCAACTGATGACGGTGCTGATCGAACGTGCCAAAGGCTGCGACAAACACGTGATGGTCGCGGCCATCGAAAGCGGTAACGCGGCATCTATTCGTCTACATGAGCGCGCCGGTTTCATCACCACCGGGCAAATGCCCCAGGTGGGCACCAAGTTCGGCCGCTGGCTGGACCTGACTTTCATGCAATTGACCCTCAATCCCGGCGCGGAGCCGCCAGTCGCCCACCAGGAGTAATCGCTAATGAACGCAGCCCAACTGCGCCGCGTGAATGTTGAGAGCTTTGCGCACTATCGCCAGGGCTTGATCGACTTGTTGCTCGATGCCGTGGGGTATGGCGCCAGCGTCGGCTTCATGGCCACTCTGGATGCCACACAGGCGCGTGCCTATTTCGATGAAGTTCAGGAGAACCTGACCAAGGGCAACGTGCTGCTGTGGGTGGTGGTTCGCGACGAACAAGTGGAAGCCAGCGTGCAACTGACCCTGTGCCACAAAGCCAATGGCTTGAACCGCGCCGAGGTGCAAAAACTCCTGGTTCGCGAGCACGCGCGTCGGCGGGGTCTGGGCCAACAGTTGATGAGCGCTTTGGAACAGGCCGCTCTCCAGCACAAGCGCGGCATGCTCTTCCTCGACACCGAGGCGGGCTCCCCCGCTGAAGATTTCTACAAGGCGCTGGGTTACACACGGGCGGGGGAAATCCCCGACTACGCCTGCGACCCGAGCGGCCGCTACAAACCGACCGCGCTCTACTACAAAATTCTGCAAGGAGCCCACTGATGATTCCCGGTGAATACCAGATCCAGCCCGGCGATATCGAACTCAACGTCGGCCGCCGCACTGTCAGCCTGAAAGTGTCCAACAGCGGCGACCGGCCGATCCAGGTCGGCTCGCATTACCACTTTTTCGAAACCAACGACGCCCTGACCTTCGACCGCGCCGCCAGCCGCGGCATGCGCCTGAACATCCCCGCCGGCACCGCCGTGCGCTTCGAACCGGGGCAGAGTCGCGAAGTCGAGTTGGTGGATCTGGCAGGGCATCGCCGGGTATTCGGATTTGCCGGGCGGATCATGGGTGACCTCTGATTAGTGCTTCGTGTGCATTGGCCCCTTCGCTGGCAAGCCAGCTCCTACAGGAGATCGCATTCCATTCCCATTGTTGCCGGTGGATGCGATTCCCTTGTAGGAGCTGGCTTGCCAGCGATAGCGAGCTACGCGAGCGGTCTCAAAAACAATTGAATCCCAAGGCAAGCCCATGAAAATTTCTAAACAGGCCTACGCCGACATGTTCGGTCCCACCGTTGGCGACAAGGTCCGCCTGGCCGACACCGAGCTGTGGATCGAGGTCGAAAAAGACTTCACCACCTACGGTGAAGAAGTGAAATTCGGCGGTGGCAAAGTCATCCGTGATGGCCAGGGCCAGAGCCAACTGTTGGCCGCCGAGGTCGTCGACACCGTGATCACCAACGCGCTAATCATCGACCACTGGGGCATTGTCAAAGCCGACGTCGGCCTCAAGGAAGGCCGCGTCGCCGGCATCGGCAAGGCCGGCAATCCGGACGTGCAGCCGAACGTGACCATCGCCATCGGCGCCAGCACCGAAGTCATCGCCGGCGAAGGGATGATCCTCACCGCCGGTGGCATCGACACGCACATTCACTTCATCTGCCCGCAGCAGATCGAAGAAGCGTTGATGAGCGGCGTCACCACCATGATCGGCGGCGGCACCGGCCCGGCCACCGGCACCAACGCCACCACCTGCACTTCCGGGCCGTGGCACCTGGCGCGCATGCTCCAGGCCGCCGACGCGTTCCCGATGAACATTGGCCTCACCGGCAAAGGCAACGCTAGCCTGCCGGAGCCCTTGATCGAACAGGTCAAGGCCGGCGCCATCGGCCTCAAGCTGCACGAAGACTGGGGCACCACCCCTGCGAGTATCGACAACTGCCTGAGCGTTGCCGATCAGTTTGACGTGCAGGTGGCAATCCACACGGACACCCTCAACGAATCCGGTTTCGTCGAAACCACTCTTGCCGCGTTCAAGGGTCGCACCATCCACACCTACCACACCGAAGGCGCGGGCGGCGGTCATGCGCCGGACATCATCAAAGCCTGCGGCTTCGCCAATGTGCTGCCGAGTTCCACCAATCCGACCCGGCCGTTCACCCGCAACACCATCGACGAACACCTCGACATGCTGATGGTCTGCCATCACCTGGACCCGAGTATTGCCGAAGACGTGGCCTTCGCCGAAAGCCGCATTCGTCGCGAGACGATTGCCGCCGAAGACATCCTGCACGACCTCGGCGCGTTCTCGATGATCAGCTCCGACAGCCAGGCCATGGGCCGCGTCGGCGAAGTCATCACCCGCACCTGGCAGACCGCCGACAAGATGAAAAAACAGCGCGGCCCGCTACCTGGTGACGGCGCAGGCAACGACAACTTCCGCGCCAAACGCTACATCGCCAAGTACACGATCAACCCGGCGATCACCCATGGCATCAGCCATGAAGTGGGGTCGGTAGAAGTGGGTAAATGGGCCGACCTGGTGCTGTGGCGCCCGGCGTTTTTCGGGGTCAAACCGACGTTGATCCTCAAGGGCGGCGCCATCGCGGCCAGCCTGATGGGCGATGCCAACGCATCGATTCCGACGCCGCAACCGGTGCACTACCGCCCGATGTTCGCCAGCTATGGTGGCTCGCTGCACGCCACCAGCCTGACCTTCATCAGCCAAGCGGCGCAGGAGGCTGGTCTTCCCGAAGCACTGGGCCTGAAGAAGAAAATCGCGGTGGTGAAGGGTTGCCGTGATGTGCAGAAAACCGACCTGATCCACAACGACTACCTGCCCGACATCGAAGTCGATCCGCAGACCTATCAGGTCAAGGCCGACGGTGTGTTGCTGTGGTGTGAGCCGGCAGATGTGTTGCCGATGGCACAGCGCTACTTTTTGTTCTGAACCGACGACATTGCAAAAAGGCCTGGAAACGCTTGCGCGCCTCCAGGCCTTTGTTCATCGGTTCACTGGACGTGAAACGCTGGGTGCTGCGCTCAGAATGGATGTTTGACCAGTTCCTCGCGCGTCAGCTTCTCGATCAGTGCCGCCTCTTCGATCTGCAGTTGGGCATCCAGATCGTCGGACTGAACCTTGAACGCTGGCGCCGTCAATGTCCCGGCCTGATGGTGTTCACGCAAGGTTTCGTGACGGGCCAGATAAGGCTCTCGCTGCGTTTCAAATTGCTCTCGGCAGGTATTCGTCACAAAGTCTTTCCAGAAATCTTTCTCGACCAGCGCCTGAAACTCTGCGGGCGAATTGTCCAGCGCCAGCACCTGGTTGTACGCGTTGTCCAGCATCGCGGGTGTGACGTTGGCCAAGCGGGTGAACCTGACCTGCCTCGGCTGCCCTGGCAATCCGAGCCGATCCTTGAGACCGACGCGGTAGGCCAGTTTTATTTCGACCTCTTCCAGAAGGGCAATCCGATTGGCCTTTTGAGCCGCCGACAAACCCGGCATGTTATTGATCGCTGTGGTGCGTTGCGCGATATCCGCCAGCGCGATTTTCTCGACCTCATCCAGCCGAAACAACCCTCTGGATAACGACAGCAAGGCCGACGCATTTTGCCCGTCCCCGGCCAGTGCCCTGGCCCGATAAACCATGGCCATGACTTCCAGGTTACTGAACGACAACGCCGCACGATCACAACAGGACGGTCGCCCCGCCCACTCAAACATCTCACCGCGCAGCGTTTCAGATTGCGCGGTCTGTTCAGTCACGGTGTCGATCACCGCCCATACACGCTGCTGAAGGTCTTCATGGCCCGCACCGGCTCCCTGCAGGTCGTTGAGCACCCGGAAGAAACCGTCAGACCCTTGTTGTCGGAACAGCGTCTGCCATTGAGCCTGTCTCTTCGTGACCTGATCGGCGGGCAAGTCTTTGCTCCAGCGCTCGAGCCCAGCTTGTTCCTGGTTGTGCAATATCGCGCGCTCATCAGACACCCTGGGAGCTTGGTACTCGAAGCCCCACGGCTGCCGTAGCCCCCACAGGTCCGCACGTTCGCGCTCGAGCCGGCTCCAGTAGTCGCGCAGTTGTTGCTGGGCGGTCTCTGACAATGGATTGCCGCCAATGTAAGTGAAACTGTTGACGCGCGCTGCGTGTTCCAGTTGCTCGGCAGGTGGAGTGATGACCGACTCCGGAAACGTCGTGATCAGGTTGTTTCTCACATCAATGGCATCCAGCAAAGGCTGTGCTCCCAGCCCGACTGGCCACTCATCAACTCCGATCGTGTTCAAGGAGAGCGAACGCATATCCGTTATCCGGCTGAAATCGGGCAGCCTGCCCAAAGGGTTGTAGGACAGGCTTAAAGCCCTGAGTGTTGTTCGTCCAGCCAACAGTTGAGCAGTGTCGGCAGTCAGCTGAATGCGGTTTCGCTGCAGAAACAAACGGGTCAGCCCATGCATTTCACCCAATGCCGGAGGTATTGCCGTCAGTTGGTTTTGCGACATATCCAACCAGCGCACACCTTTGAAACGCGCAAGAAATCCTTCTGGAGAAACGCTCAGGCCCATATTGTTGAGTTTCAGCGAGCCCACGTGGCTGAAATCGGCCTCAAGGTCCGGCACGCTGTCCAGTGTCTCGCCACTCAAGTCGAGCTCAAAACCGATCGGACTACCGTCAGCGGCATTTCGTTGGGGAGATTGCCGCCTCCAGCAGCGGCGAATGCGCTCGGCGGCTTCATGTCTGCTTTCCAGGCCGGAGTGGTCTCGCCACTGACCCGCCCGGACGTAGCGTTGGCGTGCGCCGCCCCCCGAGAATGCCCAGGCCGATAGCTGCCGATTCAAGGTTTCATATTCGTTTTCAAGGCGAGCCAGCTCGGTCTCAGCCGCAAGCCCGTGGGTTTGCAGGAAATCCTCAACCTCAAACTCGTCGAAGCCGGGGTACAGTTGGCGAACTCTGACGGACATCGAGTCCTGAACCTTGAATGCGCCGGGAAGGCTGCCCTCCAACAGTTCGGGCCTTAGCGCTTGCAGACGCGCCCGGTAGTCCTGAAGCTGCTGCCAGCCTTGGCGAGTAAACGGGTTACCCTCCAGAAGCGTTACCCGGTTCACCCTGGCGTTTGCTTCGAGTTGATCATCCGCCGTAGAGAGCATCGCCAGGGGAACTTCGGTCAGTTCGTTATCGCGCAAATCCAACACTTGCAAGTCGGGCAGATTCCCCATGCCCGCGGGCCATTGGTCGATGCCCGTGCCACTGAGGTTGATGGTCTTCAGTCGGGGCATCGTGCTGAAGTCCGGTGCGATACCCAGTGGATTTTTCAACAAGTCGAGCGCTTCAAGAGCACTCAATTTCCCGAGCACCGCCGCATTGTGTTCATTGAATCGAACCCGGCTGCCCCTGAGGCTCAAGTGAGTCAAACCGTTCATTTCACCCACCACCTCAGGCAATTCGCTGAGCCGGGAAATCCTCTCCAGTTTCAACGTCTTGAGTTCGGTGAAGCCCTTGAGAAAGGCATTGAGGTTACGCACGCCTGTACCGGTCAACGCGAGCGTCTCGACATGACCGAATCGGGCACTCAACGACGGCAGCTCGACGGTCGAGTCGATGCGCAGTGTCGAGCCGCTCTGCCGACGCCAGCAACGCTTGAGATTACTGGCTATCTGACGCTCGCGCCCACCCGGGATCAGCCCGGCTACAGCGGGGCTGCTTTGCGCTGTGACACGGGATTGAACCCAGGTATTCAACTCATTCTTGAGGGTGGTTAATTCGGCTTCATGTCGAGTCAGACCGCCGCGTACATCCTCGCCCAACGACAGCAGGAATGCGTCGACCTGCGCCTCGCTGAAGTCGGGAAATAGCTTGAGCACCCGCGCGCGCGGCGTTCGAAAAAAACTGGCCACCTGTAGCCCGGACGGCAACGGGCCAACGCCGCCGAGCAGTTTCATGCCTGACTCGACGTTTGGCTTGAGCACTCGGTGCTGCTGAAGAACCGCCCGTAACTGATCTCGCGGCAACGGCCTGCGTTGCACTGCCGATTTCAATCGTTCGGCCTCTTCCAGCGTGAAGCCCAATGCCTGTCGTTCCTCTGCCGACAGGGCCTGCAATACGGACGAATAGAGGTTTGCAGCAGTCGATTGAGCGAACCGGGTGTTCTCGTCAACCACCAACACCGCACGGACCGGCAGCTGCGGCGGACCGATCGCGTCCAGCAATTTCCCTTGAACCCCATACTCGCGCAGCTCGAAACGCACGTCCTTCGGCCAGCCCGACAGTGCTTCAAGACTGCGCAGGGCCAACCGTTCACTGTCGATGCCCGATGAGGTCTCGATATAAAGGCCTTCATAGGCATGAGCCACACGCAGTTCCTGGCGGGCCCGTTCGGCCTGCTCGTAAAGGGGCTGAGGCAAGGGCCCCGGTTTGTTCAACGCCAACCGTTCTTCCTGAGTCGCGCCACCCAGGATTTCTTCCACAACGACGCTGGGCAGCTGCGGGAAAAAGACTCTGATTCGCTCCACGGAACCGTGGGTGCTGGCATCCTGTTCTCGATATAGGGACTCGAACAATAAATTTTTCCTGCTCTGCACGGCGCGCGCGATTTCCTTGCGCAGTTCAACGGCACGTTGTTCCAGCGTCAAATCCGACGTTCCCGGAACGCTCCCGATATCGACCTTTTGAGCCTTGAACATGTCCAGCAGCGAGGTGAGCATCGTGCCGTTAGCCGCATCCCGATCACTCACCACGAACGTCAACCGGCGTGATTGTCCTGCGCCTGTTACCGGATCTTCCCAGATAGTTTTTGCCTTGCTGTCCATGACTTTGATCGAGGGTGTCAGGGGCAACAGCTCTTGGCTGCGCATGACCCTGAACTGCAGACGTAGATCCGCCTTGGCGTAGACCTCCGGGTCATCGCTGCCGATCTGTGCCCTGAATGCTTCAATGTCCCGGTCGATTCGAAAGCGCGTGAGGGTGTCGGACAACTGCGTGCCGGGCAGCTGTTTTTCGACATGCAGGCGACGCAGTTGATCATGTTCAACACCACTGGCGGTGCGCACCTGCTCCAGTTGCGCATCCGAGAAGGCCTGCGCACGATAGCCGAGCCTCCGCATCAGGATCGGCCCGTCCCAGCTCAGAGGTTCTTCACCTTCATGGCTCCACGCGCCCGCCCCGTTGTGTTCCAGGTGCGGTGCATAAGCCTCAGGCCGGCGCGGGTGCTGGATGCAGTACTCACCGCTGGCAGGGTTTTGCTTGACCACAAAGCGAGCATCGTCGAGCGGCAAAATGCCCTGACCGTTAACCGAGTGCAGGCCCAGTCCGTCAGGCTGCGAATCGACGGGTAACGTAATGGGAGCCTTATAAGGCTCAAGGTCCTGCTTCCACAGCCGTTGTTTCCCCGTTGGCAACGTGACCGGTTTCAACCCCTCGACCAAGGGTTCGGGTTTCACCGCTGCCAACTTGCCCAAACCTTTGCCAGCTCCATGCATCAGAGCAATCAGCGCGAGGTTTTCCGCCACGTCGCTCAGGTGAGCCCAGGCTGCTTCGCGATCACCCTCGCTCCACTCAATGGCCCCTTCGAATGTCTCGTACAGGATCTGGCCGGCCATCACCGCCATCATCACCTCACCCAGCACCGGTACAAACATTGAGGCGCCGTTCAACACCAGCAGGCCGAATTCAAGCAAATGCGCGATTTTTTGCGCTCGGACCCTGGCGTCGACATCGGCCGTGGGAACAGCATGACTGCGGGCATCTACAAGGATTTTGTTGCGACTTTGCTCATAGAGATCCGCCCAGGGATCGACGTTCGGCCCCCACAAACCACGCTGCCTGTAGCCGGTGACAGGTAGATAAAGTTCGTCGACCGGCTCCTGCCGCGACGGTGGTTCGGGAGGCAGCTCGTTAACCTGGGTGAGGACGGAAAAAAACGGCGGGAACGCTTCAATTGCTTTCCACAAGGGAGATCGCAACGGCGCTATCGGGTCTGGCGGGGAGTCCGCTGCCTTGCGGGCAAACTGGCTGAAGTAATACGGACGATCTGCATAGGCCACGAACTGGCTGAAAAAGCGTTGATAAGCCGTCGGGCCAGCGTTGGCCGGTTGCGAGGCGTCCGAGGCCAAGAACAGACGCTTCAAGGTCGCCTCCATGTCCCGGCTTTTGTAGCGTTTTAACGGGTGCTCCGGGTCATGGGGAATGTAGAGAAGGACGTCATCGGAGTAGCGATACTTTTCGCAGATATGGAAAAGTACACAGCCGGTCATTCTCTTCTTCATCAACACCAGGTCGCAAATCCACACCGGCGTGTTGTCTATCTTCGGATTGATTTCTCCGCCAATGACCGAAAGGATCATCGAGTAATCCTTCGGTTCGATGTCCTTCTTCAACAGGGCGAGCTCGGCAGCCGCGCGCATCGAATCTTTTTGACTGCTCACAAATCGCTTGCGCAGCACGGCGTCGGCCACGGGATTGGAAGGTTGCACAAAGTCCTTCAAGTAAGCCTGATACTTCGCACCGATGTCGAGCTCCCGACAAAGCTTCAGGTACTGCACCACCGTCAAGGCAGTGGTCACCTTGCTGAATTGGCCCGGGGCCGATTCGGCCACAAAGCCTGAGGTGGAATGAAAGTGATCCGCTGCACACTCCGTCTCTTCGAAGTTGTGCAGCGCGGCTTGCAGCAGCGGCAATTTCAATACCTCGAACGTGCTGACTTCTATTTCGAAAATGCCCACCTCCAAAGGCTTTTTCAGTTGCAGGAAGGTTTTAGTGACGTCCAGTTCCATTGCGAACCGGTCCTTGAGTGCCTTGACCAATAACGGCTCGGCAAACGCATCAATGTCCTGCAGGCGCGACAGGGTTTTATCCAGCAGGTTCTGCGACGTCACACTCGCCACAAAACTCGCGTTCAAGGTCTGGCGCTGCGCCTGCGATGCCGCCATGTACCAATCGGGCAGCATGAGCGCTGCGGCTTTCATCGCCTCTCGCCGCTCGGGCGAGGCATTCACCAGCCATTCCGGGATGGCGTCGGCGATGAATTCGGCGTGGGCACTTTGTGACTCGGCAGCGGGTGGTTGCACTGCATTTTTTTCGTTGCTTTCGTGTTTTTTTCGCAAGGTACATATCCTTATGTACGACTTAATAGGCCGGCACGAAAATCGTCGGTTTTCGTGCCGCAACCGACGTCTGTGCCGGTTCAGCTTATGACGGTGAAGGGCGTTTCGACCCGTTACAGTTTTGCCCGATCCATCGCTTGTCGGATCAGCGTCTTTTGTAGTGTCAGCTTCTCGGCATTGAGCCGGCTCATTTCTCTTTCATACACGTGGGCGGTCATGACCTGTCCCGGGGCGAACTCGCTCTCCGGCTTGCCAAGCTCGGCGGCGAGTACCCAGATCTGTTCTTTTAATTGCGCTTTTTCCTGCAACGAAAGCGACTCGGTCGCCCGCTTTTCAAGGGCCATGGAAAAATCGGTGGTCGCATCGATACGGCGCCTGATGGCTTTGAAAGCACGACGATTGGAGCCCTGAATGTAGGATGACCAGAAGGGTTGTTCGCTGATCGCCTCGCACAGCAGATCCCCGGCTTCCAGATCGAGCACACGCTGGTACGCATCCTCGATCATCGCTGGCGTGACCGCGGCGATTTTTCTGAACTGCATTTTTCGAGACTGCCAAGGCAGTTCCAGGCGGTCGGCCAGGTCCGTCATGTAGGCCAGATGCACTTCGACTTCATCAATGGTGCCTGTGACCTCGCCCGCTGCATTGACACGCCGGAACTGCTCGCCCCGATTTACACGCTCACCAATGACCTTGTGCGCGATTCTGCTCAGCTCATCCAGACGGGATTTGCCCTGGGCCAGCAGCACCAGTTCTGCTTCAACCAGATTCGGACTCGCCAGGTCATAGGCTTCCTGAATCAGAACCTCCACCCCCATGGCATTGAACAGTTGAGCGCCGCCGTCGACGCACGCCGTAGGCGCCGTGGCCATCGTGAACAGTTTTTCTCGTAGCGCGCTGTGCTTGGCCATGGCGTCGAGCATGCGCCAGACTTTGGCGGTCATGTCCGCGCGAAATTCAATGTCGTGTTTGAAGTGATAGGACTCGGTCAGCTTGCGGATCTCGTTGAAAAACGGCACCGAACCGAACTCGTCCTCAACCTCATTCCATGCCTCCTGCCGGGCGACCCACTCAGGTCGGGTCAGCCCTTGCTCCCAGTCGAGGCTATCGTGTACGCCACGGGGCGGATAAGGTCGGTCAGGATCCATGCCGACGGACTGAATGTACTCGCGCAGCAACTGCAGATTCGCCTCCGGCAACCACTGCGGATTTCGACTCAACACCGTGCGCGCCAACAATTCCGCCTCGGCGGTGCCCCGCGTAACCGCAGGGACGTCGAGGATCCGGTTAAGTTGAAGATCCAGATAAAAATGCCGGAACCTTGGCAGAGAAAACAATCCGTCGGGCCAGGTGGAAATGCCCGTGTCGGTCAGCAGCAGCGTGTGCAGCATGGGCATCCGGCCAATATCGGGGACGCGCCCCAAAGGGTTGCCCATCAGGTCCAGGCTTTCCAGCCGGACCAACCCGCCCAGATCGGCCACCGACTGTGCATCCAGCACCACTCGATTGCCACGCATGTTCAGCTCCGTCAGCCCGCGCATCCGGCTCACCGCGCGAGGAAACCGTGTGAGCGCGTTGCCATTGAGGTTCAGGTGGCGAAGCCTGGGGAATTGATCGAGCAACGACACCTGAGCATCGGCCAACCCGGTGTTCAGCAGATTCAGGTGGGTGACATACCCGAAGTCCCCCTCCAGGGGAGGCATCGTCCCCAAATGCCTTGCCAGTGGCATATCCCTCAGATCCAGGGTTATTCCGTGCACATTGCCGAAGGGGTCCATATCCCTTGGCCCGGTTTGCTGCCAGCATTGTCTGATCGCCTTATACAACGCGTTTCTTGACTCCCATTCGGCCCTTCCGGCCGCGCTGTACCTGAACGTCTCGGTGGGCGTATCCAGCCAGCGCTGGAAGTTGGCATTGAGTCGATTGAACTGCGCCTCAAGCTCGCTGGCTCGCTGTTCCGGGCTGCCTTCACGACCGTCGCCCACCAGATAGGCCTGGGCTTGGGTCTCCGTCCAGCCGGTACGCACACTCCTGACCCGCTCCTGCGGGGTCAGTCGTCCTGCCAGCTGTGGAATGCCCTGATCAGCACCACGCATACCGCCGCGCAGCTTCATCGTGTGGGAATCGTAGACCGGCTTGCGGAGCGGGTTGTCGGCCAGTATCGGCTGCAACCGGCCCCGCGCCAGCGGTGTCCTTTGAACCGCCTGCCTGAGTGCGTCCCCTTGATTGATCTCATAACCCAGCGCATTGCGTTGCGCGTCGGGCAGCGCATGCAGCACCGAAGCAAACAGATTGTCAGCGCCATGCAAATGCCGATCGGCAGCGTCCCGTGCTTCATAGGCGCCGTCGTTGCTGACCAGCACCTTGCGCACGGGTGCGCCTTGCGGGCCAATGCTGTCTCGCAGGGGACCGGAGAATGAATGCTCTCGGATTTCGATGCGCACATCGCGGGGCCAGTTCGGCAATGTTTCCAGCGTATGCAACGCCAGTCTTTCAGTATCCGCGGTGTGCAGAAACTCAACGAAAAGCCCTTCATAGGCACGCGTCGTGCGCACTTCCAGCAAGGCTGCACGCACCTGTTCCTTAAGCCTCAAGGGAAGGCGTTTTTTCTGCGCAACCACACGCAGGTCTTCAGGCGCGGCGGTGGCCAGCAACTCTTCGGCAAGGTTGGTCGGGCACTGCGAAAAAGCGTCCTGTATCACCAGCACGCCGGCATTGTCTGAACGTTGATGCGCGTTGTAGAGCGTATCGAAACGAGTCTTTCGTTGCAGGCAGGTCAACGGGCCTTGCTGTTTCTCGGTTTCAGCAAATGCCTGGAACCGTCTTATCGTGTCGACGAGTAACGCCGGTGGTGCGGCGTTTTCCACCTGCAACCTGCGCAGTATGTTTTCTTCGACACCACTGGCCAGACGGATGTATTCCAGCGTCGCCTCATCAAACCCGTCGACCATCGGCCCCAGACGCCGCATGAGGGTGGTCTTGTCCCATTCGACGGGGCGGTCGAGTTCGGTTTGCCAGGCTCCGGCACCGTTGTGTTTCATCTTCGGTTGATAAGCCGTCGATCTATTGGGGTGCTGCAACCGCGGCTGGCCGTTCTGCGGATCGTCGGTGATCGCGAAGTACTTACCCTGCCGTGGCAGAAAATCCCTTCCATTGTGACGATGAAGACCCTGTTCGTTCGGCGCCGCATCCTTGGGCAGGGAAACCACGTGCTCATAGGGTTTTAAGTCGGGGTTCCAGAGACGGGTGGAACCCTCGGGGAGCTCGACCTTTTTCAGTTGGTCGACAAAAGACGACGCCTTGACCGGCGCCGGAATGCGTCCTGGCAACACGTGCCCGGCCATCATGAGTGCCAGTTGGGCCGCATTGATCATGACCCCGACCAGAAGACCCGCTGCCTCTGCCCTGTCCCCCTTGCTCCAGTCTTCAACACCCTCCATGGTTTCAAGCAGCATTTGCCCGACCATGATGCCCAACATGGCTTCGCCCAGACCGGGCACCAACAGGGCGCCAAAATTGAACAGGTTCCAGCCGATACTCAAGTAACTGGTCAATCGCGCCCAGCGAGTGGCGGCATCTTCATCGTCGGTCGGTACGGCAATGAGCCGCGCGTCGGCGATGGCTTTCTCTCTGCGCCAGCCTGAGACATGACGCCAGATATCGCCCGTGACGGGGTTGGTGATCGGCTCCGCATCGGGGTTTTCCGTGGCGGTTTCCCTCCACCAGGGGCCCATGTCCAGAGGCTCGCGTTGATGCCAGGCAAAGGTAGTGAGGCGCTCGTTGACTCGCGAGAAAAAACGGCCCTTGTCTTTTTGCGCCACGAAACGGCTGAAAAACTGTTGATAGTCCGGTGAACGCAACTGACTGATCAGCGCCTTCATGAAATCAGTGAACGACGCATACTCCTTGAGCGGATGTTCAGGGTCGTCCGGCACATAGGCGATCAACGTGCCGTCCAGACGACTTTGTTGATGGATATCATCCTGACGGAGCATCTCATCAATCATGCCGCTGGGACCGTTGGCGAAAAACGCCTTGAGCAGCTTGAACTGTTCAAACTCCTGGCCCGGCACTATCGACAGGCGCTGAGACCAGTCCGTCATCAATCGCTGGTGCGCCGGAATCAGACTGTCATAGGTTCTTTTCACCAGCGAAGGGTCTGCCACGGCGCTGAACAATACAATGCCGGTCAGTTTGAACCCCATGAGTGACAGGCGATGACACTGCAGGGGGCGACTGCCCGTCATGATGTTGCTTTTACGATCCCGCACGTCCTGCAACTTGCTGTATGAATAGTAAGAGAGGTCGTTCTTCAAATACGCAATGAGTGCTGATTCGTTGAAAGCCGCTATTTCGCAGGCGGTGGCATGCCGCTCAAGGATTGTCGTGGCATCAACGGCTGCCGGCTTGAGCAATGCCGTGATGTGTTTTTGATACTGGGCACCGATGTCCAATGTCCGGCACAAGGATGCAAACCGCTCGACCGTCAATGCCTGGCGTTGCAATTCCCCTTCGGCGTCCTTGATGAAAATACCGGAGCCATCGCGAAATGCGCCGCTCCGTGTTTCCGGATCTTCAAAATTGTGCAGCGCCGCTTCCAGCAACGTGTATTGCCTGGTTCGACTGGCGTGGGTATCAATGCCGAATGTAAGTGTGGCGGGAACATAAAGCCGCACTAACGTTGTATTAACGTCCAGTTCAAGATCCAGCTGATCTTTCAGGGCATGAACAAGTAACGGTTGCGCAAACGTTTTGATGTCCTGTTGCAAATCATTGAGTGTCTTTTCCAAAGGGCCCTGCAATTTCCAGCGTTCCTCGATAAGCCTTTTCAAGTACTGGCGATCCATGGCGCGTGCACGGCCATACCACTCGGGAACAGCCGGGTTCTGGTTGACGAATGATTCAAGCCTGTCAGCCGGCACGGTCTTTATAAACGCCGGGACTTTTTGTGTGAGGTACTCCAATACAGTTCCTTCTGATGACGCTTCCATTTCGCAAAAATCCCTATGCAACGACAAGAGCACCCAGCTTATGCAACGACGAATAAAACAAAAGATTAAATAACTGCTGACAAACCGCTTGAAAACAGCCACTCACATTCAACTTTAAAACCTGAAAAATAATTAATTACCACCCTGACCGCCTCGCCCTCTGAACCTGCGCGTGAACGGTAGTATTGGGCCGCCGTTAAAAAGACTAAGCTGCCCAGACCTTCTGTCAGGAAACCGGCCATGCGCTTATCCGAATTCATCAGGCAACACGTGGACCGTATCGTCGATGAATGGGAGAAATTCGCCAAAACCATCACGCCGGCGGCTGAAAATATGGATCGTGTGGCCTTGCGTGATCACGCCAAGGCGATTCTGTTGGCGGCCGCGCAGGACATGACCACGGCACAAACCGCCAGCGAACAGAGCGCCAAGGCCAAGGGTGAAGGACCGGAGAAAACGCCAAGCCTGGACGAGGCCGGCGCCAGCCATGGTGAACTGCGGCATACCGTGGGATTTGATTTGGTACAAATGACCTCGGAATTCCGTCATCTTCGCGCTTGTGTGATCCGATTGTGGGTCGACACCCTGGACTCACCGGAACTGACTTATTTCCAGGACATGATCCGTTTCAACGAAGCGATCGACGAAGCCCTTGCCGAATCCACTGCGGCCTATGCCGAGCAGGTCAATCACTCACGGGACATCTTTCTCGCAATCCTCGGGCATGACCTGCGGGCCCCGCTGCAAGCGGTGAGCATGTCTACCGAACTGTTACTGCGCAAAGCCGCGCTTGAAGGCGATGCACTGACCTGCGCGATCAACATAAAGCGTGGCGCTCGACACATGGCGGTGATGGTCAGCGATTTGCTGGAGCTGGTGCGCAGTCGTTTGGGCAAGAGCCTGCCCATCGAACCGGCGCCCATGGACCTGGCGGATGCAGCCCATGCCGCGATTGCCGTAGCCTGCGCCGGTAACCCTGAGTGCGATCCAACGGTGAACGTCGTGGGTGATACCCGAGGAGTCTGGGATGCCGGACGACTTGACCAGCTGCTACAGAACCTGATTGGCAATGCGTTGCAGCACGGTTTAAACAAACGGGATGTCTACGTCACCGTGAGCGGGGAGCCGGACGCGGTTCGCCTGACGGTGCGCAACTTTGGCGTTCCGATTCCCGAAGATGCCATCGGCACCCTCTTCGACCCGTTGGTGCGCAGTGCAGACGAGGAACTCGGCCAGCCAACGACCAGCCTTGGTTTGGGGTTGTTTATCGTCAAGGAAGTGGTGGATGCGCATGGCGGGACGATAGAGGTCAGCTCCAGCGAGGCGGATGGGACGCTGTTTACGGTGGTGTTGCCCCGGAGGGTGTAACGCAGGAGACCGTGTCATCGTTCATCGCGAGCAGGCTCACTCCTACATTCGACCGAGTTCATCCAGATGGAATACGGTCACTGTAGGAGTGAGCCTGCTCGCGATGGCGCCAGAACAGGCAATACGAAAACTCCGGAACACCTACTCGACCACCAACCGCCCCAGCCGCTGTTTCAACATCCGGTTCTCGGCCCGCAGTTGCTGGACCTCTTCAAGCAGGTCCAGCGCCAGGGCGACGCCTTCCCACTCCAGTTCCAGATCGCGCCGCAACTTGGCGGCGCGCTTGGCCAGCGCCAGTTCATAATCGTTGAAACGCCAATCCTTGGGCTGTTTGCCCTGAGGTTCGAGGATGCCGTGTTCGACGATTTCGATCACGTAGACGTCCGACAGGTCGGTCGCCTCACAGAATTCTGCCAGGTCCAGGTGAACGATCAGGGGGGTGCTCATGATGGGCTACTCCGTCTCGTGGATCAGAAGTTTTCTCTTGGGTTGAACTCGGCTTTTTTCGCCAGTTCCTGCCATAACGCCTTGACCTCATCGTTCGAGGTTTTTGGCATGACCGCCTTCAATTGCACGAACAGGAAGCCACGCTCGCCCGCCTTGTTCAGCAGGCCGTGGCCCTTGGCGCGCATGCGCTGGCCGTTCTGGCTGCCGGCCGGGACCTTGAGATTGATCTTACCGGTCAGGGTCGGCACCGCCACTTCGGTACCCAGCGCCAGCTCCCACGGTGCCAGCGGCAACGTGATGATCAGGTTCTCGCCTTCGACGTCGAATTTAGGGTGCGGCGCAAAGCGGATGATCAGGAACAGGTCGCCATTGGCGCCGCCACCAATACCCGGAGCACCCTGCCCCTTGAGGCGTATACGCTCGCCGTCCGCCACACCGGCCGGAATCTTCACGTTCAGGCTTTTAGGGGTGTTGCTCACATGCTGGCCGGCCGCGTTGTATTGCGGTACCTGAAAGGTGACCTTCTTCGATTCGTTCGAGAGGGTTTCTTCGAGAAAAATCCCTAGTTCCATTTCCACGTCTTGCCCTCGACGTCCAGCACTGCGATGCGACTCTCCACCGCCAAAACCAGGCCCACGGTTACCGAAGATCGAACTGAAGAAGTCCGAGAAATCGCCCGTGTCCTGACCACCACCAAAACCACCGGCACCACGCCCCTGCCACCCTGGCGGGCCCTGGAACGGTTGGCCGTGCTGGCCGTATTTGCGCAAGTCGTCATATTCAGCGCGCTTGTCGGCGCTTTTCAGCGCTTCATAGGCTTCCGAGGCATCCTTGAACTTGGACTCGGCATCCTTTTCCTTGCTGACATCCGGGTGGTATTTGCGCGCCAGCTTGCGATAGGCAGCCTTGATTGCCTTGTCGTCAGCGGTCGGTTCCACACCGAGAATCTTGTAATAGTCTTTGAAGTCCATCTGAGGATCACCATCCGTTATCAAATCGCGCCGCCAGGCACAGCATGCTCTTGTTTGCAGCGTTTGGATTGACCGATCTCGATTTTGTGACCGGGCAGCGCGTCAGAAGTTTATCGGCAGCGGACGACGGTTCTTGCGACCGCCGGTTGGCTACCAGGCCCATGCCAGCAAGTTTGGGGCAAAGCTGAGTCTTTCAAGCGCTAATGCATGCGAAATAGCAGATAGTCGGCCTTCGAATATTCGTCGCACTGACATACACTGCGCGGCCGTTTTTTAACCGGAACTCGAAAGACATGAAAAACGCATCTCCAGCCCGTGCCTGCGGTATCGACTTCGGCACGTCCAACTCCACCGTCGGCTGGCTGCGCCCCGGCATGGAAACGCTGATCGCGCTGGAGGACGACAAGATCACCCTGCCCTCGGTGGTCTTCTTCAATATGGAAGAACGCCGCCCGGTGTACGGCCGGCTGGCGCTGCACGAGTACCTGGAAGGCTACGAAGGCCGGTTGATGCGCTCGCTCAAGAGCCTGCTGGGCTCCAAGCTTATCAAGCACGACACCAGCGTTCTCGGCACGGCGATGCCGTTCAAGGACCTGCTCGGGCTGTTTATCGGCCAGTTGAAGAAGCGCGCTGAAACAGCCGCTGGTCGGGAGTTTGAGGAAGTGGTGCTGGGCCGTCCGGTGTTTTTCGTCGATGACGATGAAATGGCCGACCAGGAAGCCGAAAACACTTTGGTGGACGTGGCCCGCGCCATTGGCTTCAAGGATGTCTCGTTCCAGTACGAACCGATTGCGGCGGCATTCGACTACGAGTCGACCATCGAAAAGGAAGAGCTGGTGCTGATCGTCGACATCGGCGGTGGTACGTCCGACTTCTCGCTGGTGCGCCTGTCACCTGAGCGCCGCAACCATGACAACCGTCACGACGACATCCTCGCCACCGGCGGCGTGCACATCGGCGGGACCGATTTCGACAAGCAACTGAGCCTGCAAGGCCTGATGCCGCTGTTCGGCTACGGCAGCCGCATGAAGAGCGGCGCCTACATGCCGACCAGCCACCACATGAACCTGGCCACCTGGCACACCATCAACTCGGTGTACTCGCAAAAGTCGACCCTTGCCCTGGGCAGCATGCGTTACGACATCGAAGACACTGGCGGCATCGATCGCCTGTTCAAGCTGATCGACCAGCGCGCCGGCCACTGGCTGGCCATGGAAGTGGAAGAGACCAAGATCCAGCTGACCCATGCCGAAAGCCGTCACGTGCCGCTGGACCGCATCGAGCCGGGGCTGAGTGTGGAGCTGAGCCGAGCCCTGTTTGAGTCGGCCATCGAAGCGCTGCTGGAGCGCGTGCGCACCAGCGTGACCCAGATGCTCAACGACGCCGATGTGCGGGTCGATCAGGTGGATACAGTGTTCTTCACCGGCGGTTCGAGCGGGATTCCAGCCTTGCGCAACAGTGTTGCGGCGATGCTGCCGAATGCGCGGCATGTGGAAGGGAACATCTTTGGCAGCATTGGTAGCGGGTTGGCGATTGAAGCGATGAAGCGCTACGGCAACATGGACTGATCTGAAACCGAGTCGCGCTCATCGCAGGCAAGCCACGCTCCCACAGTTGACCGAGATCTAATGTGGGAGCCTGGCTTGCCCGCGATGGCGTCAGATCAGGCAATACAAATCTGCTGGATCAAACCATCCCCACCTGCTTCAACTCACTCTTCAAATACGCGTAATAAATCGGCCCCGCCACCACCCCCGGCAGGCCGAACGCGGCTTCAAACACCAGCATTGCCAGCAGCAACTCCCACGACTTGGCACTGATCTGCCCGCCGACAATGCGCGCGTTGAGGAAGTACTCGAGCTTGTGGATAAAAATCAGATAACCCAACGCCGCCACCGCAACCCAGATCGACAGAGACAAGCCGACGATGGTGATCAGGGTGTTCGACATCAGGTTGCCGATCACTGGCAGCAGGCCGAGCAGGAAGGTCAGCACGATCAGGGTTTTGGTCAGCGGCAGCTTGATGCCGAACATCGGCAGGACCACCGCCAGGAAAATCCCGGTGAAGAAAGTGTTCAGCAGCGAAATCTTGATCTGCGCAAAAACGATGTTACGAAAGGCCTGGACCAACAGGTGCAGACGGTCGAACAGTGCGGCCGCCAGAGGCTTGCGCTTGGTCACGTCCGGCGCACGCTGCAAGGCAATGATCGCACCCAGCACCATACCGATCAGCAGCGTCACAAACATGTGCGCCGCATCTTTGCCCACCAGCTGCAAGTCGCTCAAGTGCTTGCTGATCCATTCGCCGATGGCCACGCGGAATTCACCGGCACTGGCGGGCAGATAAGCGTCGATGAACGGCGGCAGTTGCCCGCGCGCCCGGTCGACCACGCCCATGAATTTATCGAGGGAAGCGCCGGGGTTTTCCGCTTCGTGCAGCAGGAAACTGAAGGCGCCGGCAAAGATCAGCGCCAGCACACTCACCACCAAGGTCCCGAGCAAAGCCACCGCCAGCCAGCGCGCGCGCCGTCCTTCGATCAGCCGCTGCAATTGCGGCGTGAGCATATTGACCAGTTCGAACACCAGCAGACCGGCCAGCAGGCTAGGCAACAAGCGCAGCGGGATCACCAGCAGCAAACCACCAAAAATGATGAACCAACTGATCAGCAGCAAAACGTGGCGTTGAGAAAACGTTGGCATACAGCCTCAAAACGAACAGCGTAAAAGGATTGGCAGTCTGCCAGCGTTCTGGTGGCAGCACTAGGAATTGTGTAGGTCGACTTTGGTCGGGGCCTGGGCGATTTTTTGCGGTGACCCGACTGGCCCCACATCTTCTGGACCGGTTTATTTTTTCTTCAGGCAATCACTCATGAACGCCTTGCGCTCATCGCCCTTCAGCGCCTTTGTGGCAGCGTCGGCGTTGCAAGCCTTCATCTTTTCTTGCTGAGGCGTCATGGCTTTCACATCAGTAGCGGCCGGCGTGGCTTTGAGGCAGTTGCTCATGAACGCTTTGCGTTCGTCACCTTTCAACGACTTGGCGGCGGCGTCAGCATTGCAGGCTTTCATCTTCTCTTGCTGAGGGGTCATGGCCTTCGCGTCAGCGGCGGCCGGCGCGGCTTTGAGACAGGTACTCATGAACGTATTGCGCTCATCGCCTTTGAGGCTTTTTGCCGTCGCGTCGGCATTGCAGGTGGTCATCTTTTCCTGCTGGGCTGTGGCCGCGAAACCCTGAGTGCAGAGCAGCAAACCGATCATCAACAAAGGGACACGCAACATCATCATGGAGTTTTCTCCTTGTTGCCGCGCCGATGGGCACGGCCTCGCTCTGAAGTGTAGACAAAGGCCGTCACACCTCCATCATCAATAGCCAACGGCGCGCGTGAGAAGTCACGCGCGCCGGTCGAACAAACCAATCCGTCAGGCCGTTGCCGTCAGATCCTCAAACTTGCCCAGATAGCGGTCATAGGCATCCTGCCGCGTGGTGACAACCGAAACTGGCACTTTCTCGAACGACACAGGCACTTCCCCCGGCAGATTGAAAGTGGTGCCCAGTGACTTCAGGGATGTCCAATGGGCATACGCGCCTGACTGGTGCAGTTTGTTGATCTTTACCTGCCGGAAGGTGTTTGATTCCGACACCTCTGGCAGCGTTGTCGGCCCTGGCGGGACTTCGTTTATAAACCCATAGTCTGCAGCGGCGGGCCCAGGTTCCAACGTGAGGACCGGCGGCAACTCAAAATCGAAATAACCCTGAGCAGCGGTATGCGCTGCAGGAAACTCGGGCCAGGAATCGGCGACAACCAGCTCGGATAATTTCCCCAGGTCATTGCCGGTTACCACGTACTGGTGATCAAAGTTGCTCGCTTTGACGATATGGATCGAGGAAGACCTCGGCTGGCTGGCAAGTATCGAAAAGGTCACTTTTGAATTTTCCGAACAGTTTCCTCCCTTTATTTCGATGGCTTTGCGCGCAGCATCGGCAATGGTCAACTGTGCAGTGAACCCGCCTTCCTGCAGATCGAAGTGGCGCAGGCCTTTGATTTTCGCGATCGCCGTCCCCCCGTACAGCCAGATACTCGGCAACTGATTACCGGACATCGGTATCAGCTCTTTGGCGCGATAGATGACGTGCTGCGCCAGTTGCAGATCAGCCATGACCCGCGCAGTCACTTCGACGGGTTCCTGCGGCGCCATCGCCTCTCCAGGAAACGCATTGCGCAGTTCGATCAGCGCCTCGCCTGGCGCCATACCTTTTTCTATAACGGTACGCTTTAGGGATTCGTACGCCTCAACTCGCCCGCTCTGCCGCAGATTGCGAGCATGGGCGGCCAGGTTTCGTTCGGACTCAGTGAGTGGCACCAGAGCGTCGTCAGTGAACAAGCGGCGAGTCATCGAATTGAACGGCTCAGGCAACATCAATGAGTGCAATTCGGGTAATGCCTCAATGCTCTTGATGACGTTCAGATTGGCGTCATGGCTTTCGCCGTTCGCTTTATTCAAGGCTTTTTGCAACGACAAAAAGCACTGCTCCGGGAGGTGCTCATGCAGCCACTTCAAGCCGCGCAGATAGTCGTATTTTTCAATTGTCGGAACTGAATCATGGAACGAGATGAGTTCCAGCCCTGCATACTTGTCCGCAATCATCTGCAGTTGCGCCATTTCCCCGTCGGATGTGGGTAAACCTGTGCGCAGCCGCATGAAGTCCGGGTCAAACGTGGCCCATTGCATGGCGGGCAGATTGGGCAGCACCTCTACTAACTGGTACGGTTTCAGCGCATCGGTGCGCAGAATTGCTTTCAACGATTCTGTATCGCCTTCTTCAATGTTCAACCACTTGCGGGCTTCTTCCGGCAGTGTATGAAGCAGCGAGTCATAGGGGCCGCTGGCGGAATGCAATGCGTTGCCTGCGTCATCGAAAGCCTGGTAGGTCCCGTTTTCGCCTTCGACAAACGTAAGGTGGGTCGCCGCGTCGGCTTTACCGAACATGTGCAGCTGTTTTCCACCGTAGCGATGCTGATGAATATCGACGCGTATTTCACGCCCCCAAACTCCAAGGTTTCCCAATGAGTGCAGAGCAAGCCTGAAGGTATCCGGGTTGTTGACCGAATCCAGGTAAATGCCTTCGTAAGCACGACTGATACGAACATCCTGAAGGGCCCAGCGCCCCAAGTGTTCAAGTCTGCGGGGGAGGAGACCAAGCCTCGTTTCTTGCAGTTCCGCCGGCGTGGCGATGTTCACCACCTCTCGTGCCACAACACCCGGCAGCCCCTCAAGTTTCTCCTGAATAACGAGCGCTTCACCCGAAGTAATCCGATCGATATGGCGATAACGTTGATCAAACAGGTAGGCCTTACGCTGCTCAGCCTGTTGTGCAAGCAGGCGTCTCAAACGCCGGGCATTCTCTTCAGGCGTGCTCAGCGGCTCACCGGGAGCCATGTTCAGCAAGGTCTTGGTTTCAGCCTCGTTCAGATGCGACAGCAAGGTTTTGAGCAGGTCGCCATCAACCAGCCGATCGCGCGACAGGGGCACTGGTGTAGCATCCGCCGGGCCAAGCCCTTTCAACAGCGTGCCATCAGCGTCCAGCAACGCCATCGCCTTGCCCGGCCAAACGCCATCAAGGAGGTCAATCTGAAACTGCAGATCAGCCTTCAAATAATCAGGCAAATGGTCGCTTCTGATGCTGTCGATGAAGCGACCGATCTCGCGATCGATCCTGAATCGGGTCACGGTGTCCTGGAGCAGCGGAATGATGCGTTCATTGTTGGCGTACATGCGCCGGACCGCATCGATCTCGACGCGACTCACCGCAAGAATATCCGCGTAGACCTCTTCCAGACCCTGTGCCTGCACACCGAGTCGCTTGATCAGGGTCTGCTCGTCCCACGTGCGCGGCTGCTCGCCCTCGATCGCACGCTGGTAGGCGTATCGAGTATCGGTCAAGGCCGCGCTCGCGGTTTCGACATCAGTTTGCAGGTGCCAAATCTTGCTGACCGGATCGTATACAAGCACGGGGCCGCTAGCTGTTCGCTCATTCGGCACTTTGGCGTGGTACTGCCCGGTACTTGAGTCTTTGCCGACTTGTACGATGCCAACGTCTGAAACATCGGCATACGAACGTCCTTTGAATACCCGCAAGCCATCGACATCGGCCTCTGGCAACTTTGCAGTCGAAGGGATCCGATACTCTGACAGCGGACGCGGCTCCGATGGATTAGCCGATCGGGAACTGGAACTGGAACTGGAACTGGAAACGGAACCTATAGGGCTGACCGTTATCGACGCTGCCCCTGTGGCGAGCGAATCGTTGCGCCTAGGTCTGTCGATCCCTGGCAGATGAGTCCGGCCGCCTCCCGTCACGGGGTCGGCATTGATACGGCGCGGGAGATCAAGGCCTGAGGGATGTCCGTTTGCGGGCATCGAACCCGGTGTTCGAGCGTCGGAGTTGAGGGGGCCTTTTGTAGGGCGTCGAGTTGCCATGAATCTATATCCTTGCGAATTATTGTGGCTTCATTGCCGGGTGTCTTGGTTCTACGGTGCCAATTCAAAAATGTCCTGCCGGGTCTTGCTGTGATTCACCAAACGGCTGAAGAAATGCTCATTCGCAACGACTCACGCAGCTATTTACATCTATTTTCAGTGGCCCGCACCTGCAGTATTTTTACTGGAAACAACACTCGTAATACCTTGCAAGAAAGTACTCAAGAAAAATCAAAACGCGCTATTACGCCGGTAATGCTCCGGCGTGCATCCGGCCTGACGCGCGAACATGGCGATAAACGCCGAGCCGCTGCTGTAACCAAGGTCGAAAGCGATTGCCTGCACGCTGCGCGGACTTTTCAGCGCTTCGATGGCCGCAAGAAAACGCAGGCGCTGGCGCCACTCACCGAAACTCATACCTAATTCGCGGACAAACTGCCGGGCCAGGGTTCTTTCACTGACATGCACCTGCGCGGCCCAATGAGCCAGGGGCTGGTTGTTGTCCGGGGCGTCGTGCAACACCTGGAGGATCGCCATGAGACCGGGGCTGCTGGCGTATGGCAGATAGCATTCGTGCACCGGCGCTTGCCGAAGCTGATCGACCAGCACCTGAGCCAGACGTCGGTCGGCGTCACGCTCGGGGATCTTCACGTCGCGAGCCGCGAAGTCCTTGAGGATCGCCTTGAGAATATCGCTGATCGCCAGCGTGCAGGCCTGTTGCGGCAACTCGCGGCACAGCGACGGCGCCAGGCAAACCGCACGGTAGTTGATCGGTTGGTTGCTATAGAAGCTGTGCTCGGTCTCGGGCGGCACCCACACCGCGTATTGCGGCGGCGACATGAAACGGCTGTTGCCGATTTCCATGTGCAACACGCCGTTGGCCGAATACTCGAGCGTGCCCCAAGGGTGACGGTGGGCCGAGGCGTACTCGTGAGTGTTGAAATCGGCATAGCGGAAATAGACCGGAGCCGGCAGCTCGGCGAAGTCCAGCAGGTCAATGTGCTTACTGTTCATGCTGTCCGTAATCTGGGGCAGGTTGTCTGGATCGAAGTATAGGCCTGCATCCAGACAAGCGGATAATTGCCCCTCATTAACGTTCTGGTTTTTTCTGATGCAATACGCGCATCCCCTGCTGGCCATTTTCATCTGGGCTGGCAACACCGTGATCACCAAAATGTCAGCCGGGGCCATTTTCCCCGCCGAGATTGGTTTCTACCGCTGGCTGCTGGCCGGGATTCTGTTCACGCCGTTCATGCTCAAACCGGTGATCGCACATTGGCCGCTGATTCGCCCGAACCTGGGCAAGATTTTCGTCCTTGGCGTGCTGGGCATGGCGGTCTATCAGAGCCTGGCCTACTTCGCCGCAGCACTGACCTCCGCCACCAACATGGGGATTATCCTGTCGCTGATGCCGTTGATGTCGCTGGCCATGGCGATTGTCAACCTCGGCCAACGCCTGACCGCCGGCGCATTGGCCGGCGCGGTGCTGTCGTTTGCCGGCGTATGGGTGGTGGTGTCGTCCGGCAGACTCGGTGCGTTACTTGAACACGGCGTGAACATGGGCGATGCAATGATGCTGGTCGCCACCCTGGCTTATGCGATTTACAGCACGCTGCTGAAAAAATGGCAGCTGAGGTTGCCACCGCTGGTGTTGTTGTATTTGCAGGTGTTGGTGGCGGTGGTGGTGCTGTTTCCGCTGTTCGCCGCCTCGCCGAAGATCGGCCCGACGCTGCAAAACATTCCGCTGGTGCTTTACGCCTGTCTGCTGGCTTCGATGCTGGCGCCATTGGCGTGGATGCAGGCAGTGGTGCGCTTGGGGCCGAGTCGGACCACGCTGTTTTTCAATCTGCTGCCGTTGATTACCGCGCTGATTGCAGCGGTGGTGCTGCATGAGCAGTTGGCGATGTATCACCTGGTGGGCGGGTTGCTGACGTTGGGTGGGGTTGTTCTTTCGGGGCGTTGGACGACGGTGTTAGGCAGTAAGGTCCGAGTTGCCTGAACTGACGCCTTCGCGGGCAAGCCCGCTACAGGGAGCGTGGCTTGCCCGCGATGAACGATGACGCGGTAAGGAGGTTACACGCCGGCCGCTTTGAGCCGGGCGGCATGCTCGACAAACAACCGGATCGGCTCGGCGCCCTTCCCGACCAATCCCAGCGACTGATTGACGATATCGAAGTGATCCAGCGGATACTCATCGCCAATCACCGCCCCAAGGTGCGAGCTGTACCGCCCGACCATCCCATCGCAATGCCCGACCTCGTTCACAAAGGTTTTGGCAAACAGTCGGCAACTGCGATTGGTCCCGTCAAACAGGTTGCGCCCGCTATCCGTCTTGCCCGGCTGCAACGTCCCGGACCACGAGTAATAGCGCACGCCGTTAACCTCTTCCGGCCCGTGCCCGCCCCAGGTTTCAGGCAGCCCCTGTGGATAACGCTGATTGAACAGCGCCACGCCATCGGTGGTGAGTGAATGATGGGATGCGTGGATATCCACCGGCAGTTTCGGCCCGCGATAGCCGGTTTCGAGCAGGCTCATCAACGCGGCGATTATCCGTAACAGAACGCTCAACAACCGGCCCTTGGCACTGTCATGCGGATAGTGTTTGTGCAGGTAATCGGCCAGCTCCGAGCCGTGATTCGGCCCGGCCACCGAGGTCACCGACGCCACGAGGTCCGGGCGTTTGGCCGCCGCATAGCGGGCAGTGAGCGCCCCCTGGCTGTGGCCGAACAGGTTGACCTTCTCGGCCCCGGTTTCGCGCAGGATTTCCTCGATCCGCGCCAACAGTTGTTCACCGCACACTTCACTGGAATTGAGCGGCGAGACCTGCACCGCAAACACGGTCGCGCCACCTTGGCGCAATGCCGAGACGATGCCGTACCAGTACGGATAGAGCACAAGACGGATAAACCCGAGCATCCCCGGGACCAACACCAACGGGTAGCGCGTGGCGGAACCTTGCGACATGGGCGAACGTCCTTGTGATCGGTGAGATGAAGCAAGGCGCGAGGCAAGACGTCAGCCAAGCATCGTCACCAAAGATGACAACTGGACGACCAGTCTATGACATCCGCCCTACTTGAGCCCAACCACGCCCGCCACGATCAACCCCACCGACACCAGTTTGATCGCTGTCAGGCTTTCGCCCAACAGCGCAAAGCCCAGAAACACCGTGCCCAGTGAACCGATGGCGGTCCAGATCGGGTAAGCGATGCTCACCGGCAGCTCGCGCATGGCCAGGGTCAGGAAGTAAATCCCGCCCACGGCGGCGACCACGGTGATCAAGGACGGCCAGAGTCGGGTGAAGCCTTCGGCGTATTTCATGCCCATGGCAAAGGTGACTTCAAACCCGGCGGCGATCAGCAGAAACAACCAGGCCATTTAGAACTCCCTGGCCAGCGACAACAGGCGCTGTTCGGCCTCGGCGGCGGAGATCTGGAACGTGCGCGCCTCGGACTCTTCGCCCTCGGCGGCGACCACGGTGATGTCGGTGATACCGATGAATCCCAGCGCCGTGCGCAGCAACGGATCAGCGTGGTTCATGGCTTCCAGCTCACCGCCCGGTCCGAAGCCAAACCCGCCGCGACTGGTGACGATCAGCGCTTTTTTGCCATGGACCAGCGGTTCGTACTGGGCCACGCCATTATCCAAAGTGTGATTGAACGTCAGCCCGAGCCGCACAATCTGATCGATCCAGGCCTTGAGGCCGCTCGGTACGCTGAAGTTGTGCATCGGCGTGGAAATCACCAGCAGATCATGGCCGAGCAATTCGCCCACCAACTCATCGCTAAAGGCCAGATCAGCCTGCATCGACAACGGTCGCGCATCGGGCTCGGGGTAAAACGCGGCGGCCACAAAGGCTTCGTTGACCGGCGGAATCAACGCCCGGCCGACTTCGCGACGCGTCAATTTCGAATGAGGATGGCGCGCCTGCCAGGCCGAAAGAAACACTTCGGCCAAACGGCGCGAGTGCGAGCGCTCGCCACGGGGGCTGGCGTGAACGGCAAGAATTTTACTCATCTGAATCTCCTTGGGATTACACTCAAACGGCGGGTGACTTGCAGCTTGAAGCCACCAGACAAGCGCTTCAAATGAGCAGAAATCAGTTTGGATGAATCCATTTCATCCATGGAGAATTGAATGTTTGCCTCGCTGCCACTGACTGCCCTGCGCGCTTTCGAATCCGCCTCGCGCCTGTTGAGTTTCAAGGCTGCGGCCGAAGAGCTCTCAGTGACGCCGACGGCGGTGTCGCATCAGATTCGCTCACTGGAAACTTGGCTCGGCGTTCCATTGTTCGAGCGTTTGCCACGGCAAGTGCGCCTGACCGAGGGCGGTGAGCGGTTATTTCACAGCCTGCACGGTGCCTTTCTGGACGTGGCGCAAAGCGTCGACACCTTGCGTCCGCAACGCAGTGGCGCCAACCTGACGGTCTCCACCACCGCAGCGTTCGCGGCCTTGTGGCTGGTGCCGCGCCTTGGGCGCTTTTACGCGCGCCACCCCAACATCAGCCTGCGTCTGGACACCCACTGCGAAGTCATCGATTTGCATCAGGACGCCAGTGTCGACCTGGTGCTGCGCTACAGCCTCGACACCTACCCCAACCTCTATGGTTTGTGCCTGTTCGATGAGTCCTTCGGCGTTTACGGCTCGCCGGAGCAAGTCGCACTGGCCGCCACTCACACGCCAACGCTCATCAGCGTGCACTGGCACAACTCCAGGCTGTACGCCCATGGCTGGGAGGCCTGGTGCGCGCAGTCAGGCGAGTCATGGTTGGCGGGCAAACCGGCGGTCCGTGAATACGACGAAGAGCATTACGCCCTGCAAGCGGCGATTGCCGGTCAAGGCCTGGTACTCGCGAGCAATATTCTGGTGTCAGAAAGCGTGGCCAGCGGTTTGCTGGTGGCTTATCGCGGCGACGTTCAGGTCGATGGCGCCGGTTACAGCGCGCTTTGCGTGCCGGGGCGCGAGCGACATCCGCCGGTCCGGGCGTTTTTTGCGTGGTTGCGCGAGGAGGCGTTGCTGTCCGGGCATACATTCTGAAATGTTTGTAGTGCCTGTCATGCCTGCTCGCGATGGCGTCAGTACAGACGCCGTAATTTACTTGGTGGGCTTGACCGTCACCGGCGCCTTCCCAGCCTTCATCTGCTCCAGCAACGGCGCACACTGATTCGGCTCACCACCACTGGGCGCCACCAACGCCAGCAACCCCGCCGCTGGCGCCGCAATCACACCCAACGCCACCATCCCCGCCCCGCGCAGCATCAGCGGCACGGCTTTCACACCGGCATCCGGCTTGATGAACTTGCCCCGCACGTACAGTGGCGAGCGCAGCGAAATCAAACGCCAGCCTTTCGACTCCGGCGTAATGGTCAGGTCCAGTTGTTCGGTCGCCATGTTCACGGTGCCATCGATGTAGACGATCGCGTTCTCAGTATCGAAGACGAACAGGCGCGTGGTCGCCAGCCCGGTCTTGATGTCGAAGTCGGCCGCCGCACAATTGATCTTCACTTCCTTGTCGCCAAAGATTTTGCCGACCACATAGTTACCGACATTCAGCCCGGCCAGTTCCATCAACTCGCGGCTGATCGCGCCGTCGTTGATGAGCATTTTCAGAGTGCCATTGGCGCTGCCCAACAGCTTGGCCACCGAGTTGCCGCGCCCCGAAATATCGGCATCACCATTGAGCTCGCCGAAGCTGGTTTTCATCGGTTCGAAGGTCGGGAACAGTTGCTTGAGCTTGAATCTGCGCGCGGTGAGTTTGGCCTGGCCTAGCAGTGGTTCGGTACGGCCATTCAAGCGAATCTGCGCCTCCAGATTGCCGCCCGCCACGCCAAAGCGCAGCGGCTCGAGACTGAGCACGCCGTCGTTAAGTATCAGGTGCGTAAAGAGGTCGTTGATCGGCAGTTTTTCGCTGTGGACGATGCGCTTGCCAGTGAATTCGACGTCGGCGTCCATGTCACGCCAGCGTTCAGTCTTGAACTCCTCGACCGGCAACACTTTGTCCGGCGGCTGCTTGCTGTCGCCGCCACGGGCCTGTTGCCTGGCATTGGAGTCGGCGCCAATCAGCGGCGCCAGGTCGGCGAACAACAGTTGGTCGCAGAGCAATGAACCACTGAGTTTCGGCCTTGGCTGACTGGCGACGTAAGTCAGGCTGCCGTGAATGTCACTCTCGCCAATCTTGCCGTTGAACGCTTCATAGCGGAACACCGCTCCACCAGGCTCATGCAGCTTGGCAATCAGGTGCCCGTCGGTTGCGTATGGCGATGTATCCGGCAGTATTACACCGGTCAGCGGATAGAGATGGCTCAGGCTGGTGCCGGCCAGTTTCAGCCTCAAGTCCAGCGCGCCAAGGTTCAGGGGATCGGTCAGGGTGCCGGCCAGCTCTATGCGGGTGTCGGCAATATTGACCTGAGCCTGCAGCGGAAACGGCTTGGCCGCGTCTTGCAGCGCCAACAACCCACCAATCTTGCCGGAGCCTTCGAGTTTCTGCGCATGGTATTGGCCTTTGACCTTGAGGGCGAAGGCGTAATCCTGCGGCGTGCCACCCTTTTCAAGCGTGGTTTTCGCCGCTTTTTCACCGACGATGTCGCTGAACGGAATCGGTTTGCCCAGCGGGTCGATGAGTACGTCGAGCTGAGTCTTCAGGTGCTGATCGTCAAGAGTGACATGGCCCTTGTCGAAGCCAATGGCGCCAATGTCGACCACCCAGTTCGACGGCTCGGCGTCGGGGTCTTTCGGATCGAATTTGAACGTCCAGTTGGCGCGGCCATCAGCCAGACGCTGAAGGTCGGCGTTCGGTTCGGTCAGGTCGATGCGCGGGATCACCACCCGCTGAGCCAACAAGGCCAGCGGCGAAATTCGCAGCTCTACGCGTTTGAGGGTGACCATCTGCGGTTGCTTCAACCAGTCCGGGTTGCCCAGGCTCAAGTCTTCGGCCACCACGTGCGGCCACGGTACCCAGGCCCGCCAGCCACCCTCGTCAGGCTCGCGCTGCCAGACCACCGCGAGGTTGCCATTGATGGCGAACGGACGGTGCAGCTCTTCGGAGACTTTGGTGTTGATTGTGGGTTTGATCCGGTTCCAGTCGAAAAACACGATGATCAAAACGAGTATCGCCAGCAGAACAACCAGGCTGGCAAAGGCCCAGGCAAAAATCTTGGGGGTGCGCGTCATTGCACAGGACTCCTGAATACGACTGCGCGCCCTGACCGCGACGCACGTGTGAAACGTCAGGCCAGAACCGACCTGCCATGACACCTAGGACTGGGAAAAAGCGCGCAGGTTTAACCGAACAGCCCATTAACGTTCAAATAATCGATCAGGGTCACCGTGCTCACGCCAGACAGCGTTACCGACCGCATTTTTGTGCGGCACGAGTGGGTCGAAACCACCCACTCCAGCGCAAAAAAACTCGCCGAAAACGCCCGTTTTAGAGCCCTTCTGCAGAACAATCAATTCTGTTGATTATTACCATTGCGTTTATGAACTTTCATATCGACTTATCGAGAGTAGCATTGCCCTCGTACCCACTTGATCGCCCTCCCAAGGAGCAACCCATCATGAAACGCCAACTACTGCTTAGCCTGACCCTCTCAATGCTAGCCAGCACTGCTTTCGCTCTGCCAGCCCCTGACCAGGCCGCTCCGCAAGTCAAAGACAGCCACTCGGCGTTCAGCCAAACCGTCGCTGCAGATGGTGCCGACCGCACTCCACAAGGTCAGACGCTTGCCGAAGGCGGTTCTGATCGCACTCCACAAGGCCAAACTCTGGCTGAAGGTGGTTCCGATCGCACTCCACAAGGCCAAACGCTGGCTGAAGGTGGTTCCGATCGCACTCCACAAGGCCAAACGCTGGCTGAAGGCGGTTCTGATCGCACTCCACAAGGCCAAACTCTGGCTGAAGGTGGTTCCGATCGCACCCCACAAGGTCAAACTCTGGCTGAAGGTGGTTCCGATCGCACCCCACAAGGTCAAACCCTTGCCGAAGGCGGTGGTGACCGTGTGATCGAACGCAACAGCGCTACGAGCTAAGCCCTATGGCCGCCCTGAAAAAAAGCCCAATCCCCGGATTGGGCTTTTGATTTATAGAGAACTGCGTTTCTCCGCCTGATCCCCGATAGTCGTTCGACGCCAGCGAAGCCGATTTGCTAGAGTGCGCCGCTGTCCTGTCCAGAAAACACCCTTGCGATGCTGCCCCGCGCCGAACAGAAACAACAAACCCGCAACGCCCTGATGGACGCTGCTCGCCATCTGATGGAATGCGGCCGAGGATTCGGTAGCCTCAGCCTGCGCGAAGTGGCGAAAACCGCCGGCATCGTGCCCACCGGTTTCTACCGACATTTCGCCGATATGGATGAACTGGGCCTGGTGCTGGTGAGCGAAGTCGGTCAGACCTTCCGCGAAACCATTCGCCTGGTGCGCCACAACGAATTCGTCATGGGCGGCATTATTGATGCGTCGGTGCGGATCTTTCTCGACGTGGTCAGCGCCAATCGCTCGCAGTTTCTGTTTCTTGCCCGCGAACAGTACGGCGGATCGCTGCCGGTGCGATTGGCGATTGGGCGGTTGCGTGAAGACATCAGCTCGGATTTGGCGGCTGACTTGTCCTTGATGCCAAAGCTTCAGCATCTCAACATCGCTGGTTTGAGCGTGATGGCTGATCTGATCGTTAAAAGTGTTTTCGCGACCTTGCCGGACATTATCGATCCGCCGGCCGAGGCGCTGCCCGAGCATTTGACGCCTCAGGCGAAGATCACTCAGCAGTTGCGCTTCATCTTTATCGGCCTCAAACACTGGCAAGGACTCGGCAGCACTGAGTAAATCCACACCTCCCACATTGGTGCACGAAAACGCCACATGCACCAACATGATCCAAAATCCTGCAACACCCGGCCCCCCCCACTAAGCTCCGACAGGTATTTCCTACGTATCGCCCGATTGGCAAGCCCCTTGCTCTAGCCTGAGCATTGTCCATTGCTGGAAGCCTTCCGATGCTGGTGATTCATCGCAGAATCAACCCTCAACCCGTCTGGGCCGCCGAATTGCTCCTGACCTTCGAAGCCCGGAGTAAAAGCCGTTTGCGCTGTTTCAGTGCCGAAGGTGAAGACGTCGGGTTGTTTTTGGAGCGCGGTCAGCCGCCTCTGTATGACGGCGAATGCCTGCAAGCCGAAGACGGACGCATCGTGCGCGTCTGCGCCCGCCCCGAACAACTGCTACACGTTACCTGCGCCAATGCCTTCGAGCTGACACGTGCCGCGTATCACCTTGGCAACCGTCATGTCGCCCTGCAGATCGGTGATGGCTGGTTGCGCCTGCTCGACGATTACGTACTTAAAGCCATGCTCGAACAGCTGGAAGCCAAGGTCGAAAACATCGAAGCCCCGTTTCAGCCGGAACACGGTGCTTATGGTGGCGGCCATCATCATTCGCGGCACGGCGACGAAGACTTCAACTACCCGCCGAAACTGCATCAGTTCGGCGTCCGTCCATGAACCCGGCCTGGGCGCTGCTGCGTCTGGCCAGCCCGCAACTGCCGATTGGCGGCTACAGCTATTCCCAAGGCCTGGAAATGGCCGTGGATAACGGTCGGGTGTGCGATTCGGACAGCGTACGACGCTGGATCAGCGATCAGCTGCTGCTGAACCTGGCACGGTTCGAGGCGCCGCTGCTGCTCGCCCATTGCATGGCCGCCTTTGATGAAAACTGGGACGAGTTGCTGCAACGCTGCGAAGAACATCGCGCCAGTCGGGAAACTCGCGAGCTGCATCAGGAAAGCCGGCAGATGGGCTATTCGTTGCAGCAGCTGCTCAACGGCTTACCGGAGCTGGATGCGCCCGCCCGCGCCTTCCTCGAACAACGCCCCGAACCGCACCTGGCCCTCGGCTGGGCGCTGGCCGCCCGGGCTTGGGGGATCAGTCCGCAGGATGCGTTGGCCGCGTGGCTCTGGAGCTGGCTGGAAAACCAATTGGCGGTGCTGATGAAAACCTTGCCGCTGGGCCAGCAAGCCGCTCAGCGCCTGACCAGCGAACTGCTGCCGCTATTGCAACAAGCCCAGCAGGACGCCACCCGAATCAACCCCGAACACTATGGCAGCGCCGCGTTTGGCCTGTCCCTGGCGTGCATGGCCCATGAGCGCCAGTACAGCCGCCTGTTCCGTTCCTAGGGCCTTTAAATTTGGAGAACCACATGAACACACAACCCCTGCGCGTCGGCATCGGCGGCCCGGTCGGTTCCGGTAAAACCGCTCTGACGTTGGCCCTGTGCCTGGCCCTGCGCGAGCGTTACAACCTTGCCGTCGTCACCAACGACATCTACACCCGCGAAGACGCCGACTTTCTGGTGCGCAACGAGGCCCTGGCGCCCGAGCGAATCATCGGTGTGGAAACCGGCGGTTGCCCGCACACGGCGATCCGCGAAGACGCCTCGATCAACCTCGAAGCCGTGGATCAACTGAACCGCCGCTTTCCGGGGCTGGACCTGATTCTGGTGGAGTCCGGTGGCGACAATCTGTCAGCAACGTTCAGCCCGGAATTATCCGACCTGACCATCTACGTGATCGACGTTTCGGCCGGCGACAAACTGCCGCGCAAGGGCGGGCCCGGTATCTGCAAATCCGATTTGCTGGTGATCAACAAAATCGACCTCGCACCGCTGGTGGGGGCGTCGCTGGAGATGATGGACAGCGACACCAAACGCATGCGCAACGGCAAACCGTTTGTCTTCAGTAACCAGAAAACCGGTCTCGGACTTGAGGAAATCATCGCCTTCATCGAATGCCAGGGCCTGCTGACAGCGGCCTGATCACGACTTATCAACAAGGAAGCTTACCCATGACACTGAAACGCATTCTGGGCGCCGTGGCCCTGCTGCTGACCCCGGCCATCGCCTTCGCCCATCCGGGTCATGGCGACAACGGCTTGATCGCCGGCATCAGCCACCCGATTGGCGGCCTCGATCACGTGCTGGCGATGATTGCGGTCGGCCTGTGGGCGGCACAGCAAAAAGGTGCAGCGCGCTGGGCGCTGCCATGCACGTTCGTCGGCACGATGCTGATGGGCGGGTTACTGGGGTTTGAAGGGCTGAACCTGCCGGCACTGGAAGGCGCGATTGCCTCGTCGGTGCTGGCGCTGGGCCTGGCGGTGGCGCTGGCGGTGCGTCCGCCGTTGAGCGTGGCGATTGGGGCGACGGCGCTTTTTGCACTGTTCCATGGTGTGGCGCACGGGTTGGAATTGCCGCAGATGTCGAGCCCTTGGGTATATGCGGCCGGGTTTGTGGCGGCGACGGCAGCATTGCATGCGGCGGGATACGCGGTGGTTCGCGTACTGCCTCAAGCCGCTGCACCGTTGGTTCGGCTGGCGGGTGCGGCGTCGGCGGCGACTGGCGTGTGGTTGTTGGCGGGCTGATTTTTTATCGCCTGTGATGGCCTCATCGCGAGCAAGCTCGGCTCCCACAGTGGAATGCGTACTCCTGTGGGAGCCGAGCTTGCTCGCGATGGCGGCCTGACAGACACCGCATCTCTCAGGCCTGCTAACATGTCGCGCAATCAACCCTGCCGTGACGACGCCAGCCAATGCCGCCTGTTTCCCGCTCCGCCTCCCTGCCTGAATTGACCGCCCTGTTCGCCTCGGTGCAACAGCATTTCCGGGACGTGATCGTGCCGCTCTGGCAAGGACCCGGATGGAATGCTGACATGGCACTGCCGTATGAAGCACTGGACGCGGAACATCAACCGCTGGCCCCCCAACGCTACCGTGCCATGGCCTGTGCGCGGCAGCTGTATGTGTTCTCCAGCCTGATCGGCCAGGTTCCGGCTGCCGAAGAGCGGGCTGCTGCGCTATTCCGGTCCCTGCAGCAACATTTCCACGATGCCGAACATGGCGGCTGGTTCTACAGCATCGACCCGCACGGCGCACCGCTCGATCAGCGTAAAGACCTCTACACCCACGCGTTCATCCTGTTCGCCTGCGCCCATTACTGGGACAAGGTGCGCGAGCCGTTGGTGGAATCGGTGCTCAATGCGGCGCTGGAAGTGATCGCTCAGCGTTTCGCGACAGGCGACGGCCTGTACGAAGCCAGCCTCGACCGAGACTGGTCTTCGCTCAACTCCGGGGCGCTGCAAAATCCCCTTATGCACTTGGCCGAAGCCTTCCTCGCCACCCTGTCGGTGCGCGAAGACATCGCCGTGCAGCGCGCGCTCGTTGAGTTATGCACAGCCATGCAGAAGCGCTTCATCGACCCGCAACAGAGCGTGTTGATGGAGAAGCCGCTGGGAGCTGTGGATAACTGGTTTGAACCGGGGCATCAGTTCGAGTGGTATTTCCTGCTGGAGTCCTCGCCGTTGCTGCGCGATTCCACACTGCATGCTTCGCTTGAGCGTGCATTTGCCATTACCGAGAAACGGGGTGTTGATCCCCAAACCGGTGCGGTTGCGGCGATGCTTGATCTGGATGGCTCTGCAAAGGATGCCACCCAGCGCATCTGGGCTCAGGCTGAATACTTGCGCGCCCTGACCTTGCGACCGGACAGCGAGGCCTCTGTGCAGCGCCAGTTGGAGGCGCTGCAACAGCGCTTTCTGCATACGGGCGGCTGGTATGAGTGTCGCGATGAACAAGGCGAAGTGAGCCGCAAGGACATGCCGTCGACGACGCCATATCACCTGGCAACCTGCTATCGCGGGTTGGTCGACTATCTGCGCTGACTGACAGATTGCTATCGCGGGCAAGCCCGGCTCCCACAGGGTTTGTGGCGTTCGCAAAATGGCCACTCAACTCAAATCCTGTAGGAGCCGGGCTTGCCCGCGATAGCCGTTACGCGGTCTTACGCCTTGGCATTACGCTCAATAGAAAAACCAGCCCAAGTCTGACTCACCGGCATCAGTTCCAGGCTGTTGATGTTGATGTGCGCCGGCGCATTCAGTACCCAGAAAATAGTCTCGGCGATATCTTGCGGCTGGATCGGCTCGGCCCCCGCATACGTCGCGTTGTAACGCTCCTGGTCTCCGGCGAAACGCACCAGCGAGAACTCACTCTCACACAGGCCCGGCTCGATGTTGCTGACACGCACGCCTGTGCCTTGCAGGTCGCAACGCAGGTTCAGCGAAAACTGTTTAACGAATGCCTTGCTAGCGCCATACACATGGCTGCCCGGGTACGGATAGTTGCCGGCGATAGAGCCGAGGTTGACGATGCCGGCACCACGGCCATGGGCAATCAGACGCGGCAGCAGCAGACGGGTGCTGTACATCAGGCCTTTGATGTTGGTATCGACCATGGTGTCCCAATCGTCGAGATCGCACTTCGGTGCGGGGTCCACGCCGAGCGCCAGGCCGGCGTTGTTGATCAGCCCACGCAGTTTGGCGAAGGACGGCGGCAGGTTGGCAATCGCTTCCTCCATGGCTTTGCGATCACGCACGTCGAGCACCAGGCCATGCACCTCGGTCTGCTTCGACAACTCGGCACACAGGGCAGTAAGGCGCTCTTCACGACGGCCTGTCAGCACCAGTTTCCAGCCAGCCTCGGCAAAACGGCGGGCACAGGCTTCACCAAAACCGGAGGTCGCGCCGGTAATAAACAGGGTGTTGGACATCGTGTTCTCCTTGCTTCGGCTGACGGGCAGCCCTTGGAATAGAAAGTCAGCTGGCAGCATGCCCGGCCTTGCTCACAGCGGCAACTATCACAAGAACTGTGCAAAAAACAACCAACCCTGTTAGCACCATACGCACCGTGGCTTGCAGCCATGTACGCGCACGTTATCCACAGGCCGGTCCACAGTTTCCGGGGGCAAGTGGAAATGCTGGAGGCCACTGTGTACAGGGCTTTGCGGGGAGTTCATAAAGTTTTTCGCTTGACCCTGGCAGGCGCGCGGTGTAGCCCAAGGCATTTTGCACGATTGAACCTGCAAACCAGCGATGGCGCCAAGCCAGTAACGACGGCCCTTAGCCAAGTCTTTCCAGAGTTTAACCACAGACTTATCCACAGGCCGTTAGCGCCCCTATCACCCTGCTTTAATCGCCAATAAAAAGGTTGACAACGCCGTCCTCCAGCCTCGTAAAAACGACTGATCAAAAAACAACCACATCGCTACAAGCCACGTAATTAAAGGCGTCCAGCCAGCTACTCCCACGTTATTCACAGCCAGCTCCACAGCAAACGGGGACAAGTCAAAACAGTGACAAAACAACTATTTACAGCGGCTTTATGTCGCGCTTTCAGAGCTTGTGAATATTGTTTTCCACAATTTCAAGAAAGCACATGCCCCCCCTGAGCGAGTCGGTTTGCCCCACAGGGAATGGTGATGAATTGGGAATCGATCAGGAGGCGATTTACATCCGCCATCCTGATTACATCCGGGATGACGATGGCTTTGTGGGGGATATCGCTGGCCAGCATCGGTTCTTGAGAACCAGGCCAGCGAAAATGTTCAACCAACTCTGTCCGTCAAACTAACCGGACTCACAAAACGGTAATAACGCTCGCCGGCATAAAACACCGACAAGCGCCCTAGGTTCATGACGACATCATTCAGAACAGTTTCTTTATTTCCTCTGTAAAACTGGAAGCTTTTTTCTCGGGGTTCTTTGTACACCGCTTTACATATTCAGGAAGAATTTCAGTTTTAAGTTTTTCTTTAGTGAACGACCCCCCGTTTGAATTGATATTTTCGTCGACTGAATACCAAAGTGCGATTGTGGCCTGGGATAGCGGAGGCGTTACAAGGAACTCCTTGCACGTCATATCATCGGGATCAGCCGACGCGGCATAAACACCGCTGACGGATGCGAGCATCACGCCAGCAAGGGCCATTTTGCAAAAAAACTTATGAGTCATTTTAAGCGTCTCCACAGTCTTGGATAACACCTCTCTATATAAGAGGCCATATCATGCATTGATTTGCGCTAGAAACAGAACTTAAGAGTAGCGTTATTACAAGCACACGCCGGGTAAGTATAGACGCTTTCCCGCAGTGTCAAGTCTATTTTTAGTACATAACTATGGCACCTACAATAACCAATAGCGGCTGCAATTAAGACTGAACTTTTTACAGTGAATTAGAGCCAATTTATAATTTAACTTTCTGATATCAAATTTGCGCGGACCAGCGCCTGAACACTTGAAATTCAACCGATACTTCTCTTTCCACATAAAAAAACCCCGGCGATTGCGCGCCGGGGCTTTTGTTTAACAACGCAGACTCAATGACCGCCGAGATAAGCGTTACGCACTTCTTCGTTCACCAGCAGCTCCTTGCCGGTGCCTGTGAGGCGAATCTCGCCGTTGACCATCACATACGCCCGATCCGACAGCTTGAGCGCGTGGTTGGCGTTCTGCTCGACCAGGAAGATGGTCATGCCGGTTTTCGCCAGTTCCCGCAAGGTCGAGAAGATCTGTTTCACCACAATCGGCGCCAACCCCAGGCTCGGCTCGTCGAGCAACAGCAGTTTCGGCCGGCTCATCAACGCACGGGCGATGGCGAGCATTTGCTGCTCGCCGCCGGACATGGTCATCGCCCGCTGATTGCGCCGCTCTTCAAGTCGCGGGAACAGCTCGAACATGCGTTGCATGTCTTCCTTGGCGTACTTGTCACCGATCGGGATGGTGCCCATCAGCAGGTTTTCCTCGACGGTCATGTCGGGGAACACCCGCCGACCTTCCGGCGATTGCGCGATGCCGTTGGAGGCGATGTAGTGGGACGATTTGTGAGTGATGTCCACGCCCTGATAGATGATTTGCCCGTCCGCCGCGCGCGGCTGGCCGAAGATCGACATCAGCAGGGTCGACTTGCCGGCGCCGTTTGAGCCGATCAGGCTGACTGTTTCACCTTCATTGATGTGCAGCGAGACCTTCTTCAGGGCCTGAATCGGCCCGTAGAACACATCCAGGTCCTTGAGTTCGAGGATCGGTTGACTCATAACGCCACTTCCTCTTCATCAGCGCCCAGGTAGGCCGCAATCACTTTCGGGTCGTTGCGGATCGCGTCGGGGCCGCCCTCGGCGATGACGATGCCGTGGTCCAGCACCACGATGTGGTCGGAAATACTCATCACCATGCCCATGTCGTGTTCGATCAGCACCACGGTCAGATCGTGCTCGTCACGCAGCAGCCGGATCATCGCGCTCAGCGCTTCGGTTTCCTGAGGGTTGAGGCCGGCGGCCGGTTCGTCGAGGCAGATTATCTGCGGACGAGTGCACATGGCCCGGGCGATTTCCAGACGGCGTTGTTGGCCATAGGACAGTTCACCGGCCAAGCGGTTAGCGCAATCCACCAGGTCCACCACTTCCAGCCAGTAGAAGGCGTGGTCCAGTGCATCGCTTTCAGCCTTGCGATAGCCCTTGGTATTGAGGATACCCGCCAGCATGCTGCGGTTGACCCACATGTGTTGGGCCACCAGCAGGTTTTCCAGCACCGACATTTCCTTGAACAGGCGAATGTTCTGGAAAGTCCGCGCCAGCCCGGCACGGTTCACCAGGTGGGTGCCGCCGAACGCTTTGTAGAACAGCCGACTGGCGAAGGATTTAGGCGAGACGAAATCGGTCGGTTTGAACGATTCGCCCAACAGCTTGATGACGTTGGTTTTCTCGCCACGCACGTTGAGTTCGATTTTGCCGCCGGAGGCCTTGTAGAACCCGGTCAGGCAGTTGAACACGGTGGTTTTGCCGGCGCCGTTGGGGCCGATCAGGGCGAAGATCGAGTTGCGGTGCACCTTGAGACTGACATCGCTCAGTGCCTTGATGCCGCCAAAGTGCATCATCAGCTTCTCGACCGAGAGTACGACTTCGCTCATGGCGCTACTCCTTTACGCGGGGTCACACCGGTACGGCTGATCCGAATCAGGCCGCGCGGTCGCCAGATCATCATCAACACCATCAGGATGCCGAACAGCAGCACGCGGTATTCCGCGAAGCCACGCAGCAGTTCCGGGGCGACGGTCAGCACGAAGGCTGCAATCACCACGCCGATGGTCGAACCCATGCCACCGAGTACCACGATGGCGAGGATCAGGGCCGATTCGAAAAAGGTAAACGAGGTCGGGTTGACGAAGCCCTGGTAGGTGGCGAAGAACACGCCGGCCAGACCCGCCGTGGATGCGCCGATGGTGAACGCCGAGAGCTTCACCAACACGTGGTTCAGGCCCATGGAGCGGCAGGCGATTTCGTCTTCACGCAGGGCTTCCCAGGCGCGACCGACAGGCATACGGGTCAAGCGGTGCTTGATGTACAACACGGCCAGCACAACCAGGAACAACACCGCGTAGATGAAGTAGTACTTCACGTCGGGGTTATAGGCGATGCCGAAGAACTCGTGGAACGGTATGCCACCGTCTTTCGCTCGTTTGCCGAACTCCAGGCCGAAGAACGTTGGCAGCGGAGCCGGCATGCCGTTCGGGCCACCGGTCAGCGACAACCAGTTGTTGAGGATCAAACGGATGATTTCACCGAAACCCAGGGTCACGATCGCCAGGTAGTCACCGTGCAGACGCAACACGGGGAAGCCGAGGATGCAACCGGCAAGCCCGGCAGTGATCGCCGCCAGCGGCAGCACCGTCCAGAAGCCCAGGCCGAGGTATTGGTAACCGAGTGCCAGGCCATAGGCGCCGATGGCGTAGAACGCCACGTAACCCAGGTCGAGCAGGCCGGCCAGGCCGACCACGATGTTCAGCCCCAGACCGAGCAGCACGTAGATCAACCCGAGGATGACCACGCCCAGCAGGTAGGAGTTGGAGAAAAACGGAAACACCACGGCAATGACGATCATCAGCGGGATGATCCATCGCAACCGGGATTTGTAATCGGGCGGCAGTACATGAACCCCGGAGCCGGTGGTTTCAAACCCTTCGAGAATTTTCAGACCCTTGGGTGTTTGCAGGAACAGGCTCAAAGCAAAGCGGCCCGCCATGACGACGGCGATAATCCACGCCACACGGGTCGGTTCCAGGTTGAAGCCGTAGCCGTCAAGGACCACGCCAACAATCGGGCCGAACACAATCAGGGCGACAAGGCCGGCAAGAATCGCGTCAACCAGGCTTCTTTTGAGATCAATGGTTTTTTTAGTGGTTGAAGACATCGCTTACACCTTCGACACAAGAGGACGGCCGAGCAGGCCTTGAGGCCGAAAGACCAGAACGAGAACGAGCAGCGAGAAGCTGAAGACGTCTTTGTAGTCCGAGTTGACCAGACCTGAAAACAGCGACTCGGAAATCCCGAGAATGATCCCGCCAAGCATCGCTCCCGGCAGCGAGCCGATCCCGCCGAGTACCGCTGCGGTGAACGCTTTGATGCCGATGACGAAACCTGCATAGAAGTCGAACGTGCCGTAGTTCATGGTGATCAGCACGCCGGCCAAGGCCGCCATCGCTGCACCGATGATGAACACGTAGGAAATCACACGGTCGGTGTTGATCCCCAGGATCGAGGCCATCTTGCGGTCTTGCTGGGTCGCGCGGCACATGCGGCCGAGCTTGGTGTACTTGATGACGTAGGTCAGCAGGCCCATCCCGACAAACGCGGCGACCAGAATGAAGATCTTGGTGTAGGTGAGCTGGACGAAGCCAGTGCCTACTTCAACGCGCCATGCACCGGTCAGCAGTGTCGGAACGCCTTGTTGACGGGCGCCCTGGGCGATCTGTGCATAGTTTTGCAGAATCAGGGAAATACCGATGGCGCTGATCAGCGGTGCCAGTCGGGTGGAGTTGCGCAGCGGTTTGTAGGCGACGCGCTCGATAACCCAGCCATACACCGCCGTGACGATGATGGTGAAGACCAGTGTGCCGAGCATCAGCAGAGGGAAGGATTCAATACCGAAGTAAGCCAGCAGAGCCAGACTGATTGCCGCCAGGTAAGCAGAAATCATGTAAACCTCGCCGTGGGCGAAGTTGATCATGCCGATGATGCCATAGACCATTGTGTAGCCGATGGCGATCAGGCCATAGACCGACCCGAGGGTCAGGCCGTTGACCAGTTGCTGCAGGAAAATACCATCCATAACGCAATCTCACGCATTTGAGAGACTGCACAGAAGCGGGTTGCAACGGACCGGGGTTCAGCCGCCGGCGCAACACGGTTGTGTGCAGCTCTACGAGAAAAGACAGGTACTGCACGGACATGTTGATTGATCTGTCCGGTGCACCAGGCACCGGGCAGATCAGCAGTTCATATCACTTCTGTTTTTCCAGTTGGTGATATTTGCCGTCCTTGTCCCACTCGTAAACCACGTAGTCGGAGACTTTCAGGTCGCCCTTGGCGTCCCAGGTCTTCTCGCCCATTACGGTTTTGACCGGGTGTGCTTTCAGCCATTTGGCAGCGTCTTCGCCCTTGTTGGACTTGGCGCCATTGAAGCCAGCGGCCAAGGCCTGGACTGTTGCGTAAGCATAGAGGGTGTAACCTTCAGGCTCGGTACCGGCCTTGCGGAAAGCGTCTACCACGGTCTTGCTGTCTGGCAGCAGGCGTGGGTCGGCGCCGAAGGTCATCAGCACGCCGTCAACGTATTGCGCGCCACCGGCGGTGGTCACCAGTTCGTCAGTCACGATGCCGTCATCGGACATGAATTTCACGTCTTTCAGGCCTTCGGTACGCAGTTGTTTAACCAATGGACCGGCTTCCGGGTGCAGACCGCCGAAGTAGACGACGTCGGCGCCAGCAGCGCGAATTTTGGTGACCAGGGCGCTGAAGTCTTTTTCGCCACGGGTCAGGCCTTCGTAGATGACCGGAGTCACGCCACGCTTGATCAACTGAGCCTTGGTGGCATCTGCCAGACCTTGGCCGTAGGTGTCTTTATCGTGGATGACCGCGACTTTCTTGCCTTTGAGCACGTCGACAATGTAGTCGCCGGCCACGATGCCTTGCTGGTCGTCACGCCCGCACATACGGAACATGGCGCTCAGACCGCGCTCGGTAACGGCCGGGTTGGTGGAACCTGGAGTCATTACGATGATGCCTGCTTCGTCGTAGATCTCGGAGGCCGGAATCGTCGAGGAGGAGCAGAAGTGACCGACCACGCCGGCGACTTTCTGGTTGGTCAGGTCCTTGGCGACCGTCACAGCCTGTTTCGGTTCGCAGGCGTCATCGCCCTTCACCAGTACGATTTTTTCCCCGTTAACGCCGCCCGATGCGTTGATCGCGTCGGCTGCAGCTTGTGCACCCTTCATGTACTGCTCGCCAAATGCCGCGTTGGCACCTGTCATCGGACCCGCCACACCGATTTTCACATCAGCCTGTGCAAACGCAGAAACACCCAACGCAGCTGCCACTGCGAGGGCCAGAAAGCCTTTCTTGTAAAACGTCTGGGACATGAGGTGGTGCTCCAAGGTTTTTTTTTAGTTGGCACTGCGATTTCTCTGAATGCTCAGAGCAAGGGCCGTGCCATCGGTTTTTTATTCTGAAAAAAGTCGCTGCCTTATTGTTTTTTCGACTGTTTCGATCCCATTTTCATTGGGCGTGCAACCGTCTAAACCGCTGAAGGTAAAACCATTTATTTTTAAAGGCGCAACCCGCATGCGCCATCATTGCAACCGCAGCGTCAAACGACGTGCAACCAGCCTGTAACACCGTTCGTCACCGAAGTGCACACTGCTGGTGCGGGACTGCTACAACCCGCACCATCACAGGCTAGACGCTGCGCCGAAAAACGCCGCTTCCGGCAACAAACTTCAACAATCAAATAACGATCCGCAAGCACTGGCCTGCGTGGTACAGCGAAAACCCGGCCTCGTACAAACAGCTACGCAGCCCTACCCCCGCCAATGGCTGCATGGGGGCAAAAGGTATCGGCAGTGCTTGAGGATTTCCGTTACACAAATAATCGGCAAAGGCTTTGCCAACTACCGTACCCGTCGTCACGCCACGACCGTTGTAACCGGTAACGGCCACTAAACCGGGCGCTGGTTCGAACAGACGCATCAAATGGTCTGGTGTGAAGGCAATGCGACCGGTCCAGGTGCATTCCCATTCGACCGGTTTAAGGTAGGGGAAATAATGCTGCTGAACGCGATCGGCCCATGCTTTCAGAAACCAGGCCGGCTTCTGATTGCCATTACCGAGACTGCCGAGCAGCAGACGCCCATCCTTGTCGCGACGAATACTGCTGAGCACCTGCCGGGTGTCCCAGGAACCCTGGCCACCGGGCAAAATCTGTTGCGCGGCGTCTTCGGTCAGCGGGACCGAAGCCACTTGGTAGTAGTAACCGGGGAAAAAATTCTTCCGCAGTTCGGTCCAGTCGCCTTCGGTGTAAGCGTTGGATGCGATGACGACTTTCTCGGCCATGACCGAGCCCTGAGCGGTTTGCACCGACCAGCGTTGACCCTGACGTTCGAGCCGCGTGACCGGAGAATGATCGAACAGTTGGCCGCCCAGGCCGATGGCCGCTTTGGCCAGCCCGGTGGTATAGGCCATCGGATTGAGGGTGCCGGCACGTCTATCGAGCAAGGCCGCGGCGATTTTTTTAGTGCCCGTCGCCTGCTCGCAGGCTTGCCCGGTCAATAGCTCGACCGGCGCTCCGCGTCGTTTCCATTGTTCTTCACGACTGCGCAAATCCGCTTCGCCACGGGCGTTATGCGCCATGTGCAACGTGCCTTCACGGCGTAACTGGCAATCGATGTTGTACTTGTCCACAAGGCTGAACACCAGGGACGGTGCCGCGCCGAGCATGCGATTGAGCTGGCTGCCCACTGCTTCGCCGAATCCGGCTTCGATGTCGTCCGGAGCAATCCACATGCCGGCGTTGACCAATCCGACATTGCGTCCCGAACCACCATGGCCGGCGCGATGAGCTTCCAGTACACACACCGATTTACCTTGTTCCAGCAGATGCACCGCCGCCGACAAACCGGTGAACCCGGCGCCGACGACGCAGACATCGACTGTCACTTCACCCTTGAGCGCCGCGTTGTCGGGCCTTTGCGGCGTCAGTTTTTCCCACAGACACTCTTCGCGTAACGGCATTGCCAGACTCCAACTGAAACCGAACCAACACACACTTATAACTGTGGGAGCGAGCCTGCTCGCGATAGCGTCGGCACATCCAACATCTATGTGACTGACAAACCGTTATCGCGAGCAGGCTCACTCCTACAAGGGAATCACTGTTCGACTTGAGGTTTAGTCGAAGGTAATGCCCTGAGCCAGCGGCAGCTCCAGCGAGTAGTTCACGGTATTGGTCTGGCGACGCATGTACCCGCGCCACGCATCGGAGCCCGATTCACGACCACCACCGGTTTCTTTCTCGCCACCAAACGCGCCACCGATTTCTGCGCCGCTCGGGCCGATGTTGACGTTGGCGATGCCGCAGTCGCTGCCTACCGCCGACATGAATTGCTCGGCTTCACGCACATCGGTGGTGAAGATGCAGGACGACAGGCCTTGTGGCACGGCGTTGTTCAGGCGCAGAGCTTCGTCGAAATCCTTGTAACCAATCACGTACAGAATCGGTGCGAAGGTTTCGTGGCACACCACGTCGCTCTGCTCCGGCATTTCAACAATGGCCGGTGCGACGTAGTAAGCATTAGGGAATTTTTCTTCCAGTTGGCGCTTGCCGCCGAACACTCGGCCGCCTTCGCTCAAGGCCTGCTCCAACGCGTCCTGCATGTTTTCGAAGCTGTGTTTATCGATCAGCGGACCAATCAAGTTGCCTTCCAGCGGATGGCCGATGCGCACTTTGGAATAAGCGGTTTTCAGGCGGGTGACGATCTCTTCCTTCACCGATTCGTGCGCGATCAGGCGACGCAGGGTGGTGCAGCGCTGACCGGCAGTGCCGACGGCGCTGAACAGAATAGCGCGAACGGCCATGTCGAGGTCGGCGCTTGGGCCGAGGATCATCGCGTTGTTGCCGCCCAGTTCCAGAATGCTGCGAGCGAAACGCGCGGCAATTTTCGGTGCCACTTCGCGGCCCATGCGGGTGCTTCCGGTGGCGCTGATCAGCGCGACACGCGGGTCATCGACCAGTGCTTCGCCGGCGTCGCGGCCGCCGATGATCACTTGGCTCAGGTGTGGCGGAGCATCGCTGAAGTTTTTCAGAACGCGATCGAACAGCGCCTGGCAGGCCAGGGCAGTCAGCGGCGTTTTCTCGGACGGTTTCCAGATCACCGGGTTGCCGCACACCAGCGCCAGCGTGGTGTTCCAGGCCCAGACCGCAACCGGGAAGTTGAACGCACTGATGACGCCGACAACGCCCAGCGGGTGCCAGGTTTCGCGCATGTGGTGGCCAGGACGCTCGGAAGCGATGGTCAGACCATACAGCTGGCGGGACAGACCGACGGCGAAATCGCAGATGTCGATCATTTCCTGAACTTCGCCCAGGCCTTCCTGAGTGATCTTGCCAGCTTCCCAGGAGACCAACTCGCCAAGGTCGGCCTTGTATTCGCGCAGGATGTCGCCCAATTGGCGCACCAGCTCGCCACGACGCGGCGCCGGGACCTTGCGCCACAGTTCGAACGCATGATCGGCACGACTGATGTGCTGCTCGACTTCAGCAGCGCCTTCCCAGTTCACGGCCGCGATCTGGCTGCCATCGATCGGCGAATGCACCGGCACTTTGCCGTTTTGGTACTGGGCCGGGTTTACACCAAGACGATCAAGCAATGCGGCAACCATGGGTCACTCCTCAAGCGAAAAACACAATGGGTGCAGCCGGAATAGTCACGGCTGATCAGACCTGTAGTTTTAGCTCCCCGGAGGTTACCCAACAAACGACCTTTAAGAGAGATATCATTCCGTTTATTCATGCTGCGAATTGCTGGTAAGAAAGAAACAAGAAAAAGGACAACCCATGCTGAACAAACGCTACCTGCCGTCGATCACAGCACTGCAGTGTTTCGAGGCCGTGACCCGGCATTTGAGCTTCACCCGGGCCGCCGAAGAGCTGAACCTGACCCAGAGCGCCGTCAGTAAACAGGTCGCGCAACTTGAAGAATTGTTGCAGCACTTGTTGTTCCGCCGCGTGCGCCGACGCCTGCAAATGACCCCGGCCGGTGATTTGTACCTGGTGGAAGTCCGAAAAATCCTCACCCAGGTCGAAATGTCGACCCATTACCTGCGTTCCTACGGCGGTGAAACCGAAGTCTTGCGCGTCTCGACCCCGCCGACGTTCGGTGCGCGCTGGCTGGTGCCCCGACTGAAAGGCTGGCGCCTGCGTCATCCGTCGATCCATCTGGACCTGTGCAGCGAGCAGGAAGCCGACGATTTACTGCAAGGTCGCAGCGATCTGGCGTTCTATTTCGGCCAGGGTTCACGGCCCGGCACCGAATGCTTGAAGCTATTCGGCGAAGAGCTGGTGCCGGTTTGCGCACCGGGCAGCCTGCCGGACACGCCGTTCACCGACCCTACGCAACTCACCGACCTGGTCTTGCTGCAAAACGCCTCGCGACCCCAGGCCTGGCATGACTGGTTCGACAGTCAGGGCTACCACACCGAACACAGCTACCACGGCCCGCGCTTTGAAACCTTCTACATGTGCATCCGAGCCGCCCAGGTCGGCTGCGGCGTGGCGCTGCTGCCAAGGTTTTTGGTGGAAGAAGAACTGGCCGACGGCAAACTGGTCATCCCCTGGAAACACTCGATGCCGAGCACGGATGCCTATTACCTGGCGTATCCCGAGCATTCGGCGGAAGTGCCCAAGGTGCGCGATTTTGTGAAATGGATGTTGGAGCAGATTGACAGCCCGGACGGGGCACAAATCTAAAGTCTCACCCAAACCCTGTGGGATCGAGCCCTGTGGTGAGGGGGCTTGCTCCCACAGGGAATCTGCGTTGTCCAAAAAATCGCTGGCAATCTTTACCAGTGATATGCGCCACTAGCCCCATTCAATGCGGAGAACCCCGTTATGAGCGAGAGCGTGTTTGGCGATCGCATCGTGCAGAACCTGCTCGACACCGACTTCTACAAACTGACGATGATGCAGGCGGTGCTGCACAACTACCCGAACGTCGAAGTCGAATGGGAGTTTCGTTGCCGCAACAGTGAAGATTTGCGCCCGTATCTGGCGGAGATCCGTTTCCAGATCGAGCGACTGGCAGAGTTGAGCCTGAGCGCCGATCAACTAAGTTTTCTGGAACGCATCAGTTTTCTGAAGCCGGATTTCCTGCGGTTTCTCGGACTGTTTCGCTTCAACTTGCGCTACATCCACACCGCCATCGAAAACGGCGAACTGTTCATCCGCCTGCGTGGGCCGTGGCTGCATGTAATTCTGTTCGAAGTGCCGCTGCTGGCGATTATCAGTGAAGTGCGCAACCGCTATCGTTACCGGGAAATCGTCCTGGAACAGGCGCGCGAACAGCTTTACCGCAAGTTCGACTGGCTGACCGCCAACGCCAGCAGCGACGAATTGTCCGACTTGCAGGTAGCCGATTTCGGCACGCGCCGTCGCTTTTCATACCGCGTGCAGGAAGAAGTGGTGAACGTGCTCAAGCATGACTTCCCCGGACGCTTCGTCGGCACCAGCAATGTGCACCTGTCCCGAGAACTGGACATGAAACCGCTGGGCACCATGGCCCACGAATGGATCATGGCCCACCAGCAACTGGGGCCACGGCTGATCGACAGTCAAATCGCCGCGCTCGACTGCTGGGTGCGCGAGTACCGCGGTCTGCTGGGGATCGCCCTGACTGACTGCATCACCACGGATGCCTTCCTCGGCGATTTCGATCTGTTTTTTGCCAAGCTTTTCGACGGTCTGCGCCACGATTCAGGTGACCCGGTGTTGTGGGGCGAGAAAGCCATTGCCCACTACCACAAGCTCGGCATCGACCCGATGAGCAAGACGCTGGTGTTCTCCAATAGCCTGACACTGCCCAAGTCGCTGGAAGTATTCCGGGCGCTGCGGGGTCGAATCAATGTCAGCTTTGGCATCGGCACCAACCTGACGTGTGATATTGCGGGTGTCGAACCGATGAACATCGTGCTTAAAATGACGGCCTGCAACGGCCAGCCCGTCGCAAAAATTTCTGATGAGCCTGGCAAGACTCACTGCAAAGACCCGAATTTTGTCGCCTATTTGCGACACGTTTTCAAAGTACCTGCCGCCCTTTCAAGCCCACCTAGCAAGGAGTGAATTCATGCAAGCCGTACAGCGTGAGATTGCTGAGCAGCTCAAGGTTCAACCGCCGTTTGCCGACGAGGCCGCCCTTGAGGCAGAAGTCGCTCGGCGAGTCAGCTTCATTCAGGATTGCCTGGTCAATTCCGGACTCAAGACCCTGGTGCTGGGCATCAGCGGTGGCGTCGACTCGCTGACGGCTGGCCTGCTGGCCCAACGCGCCATGCGCGAAATACGCCAACGCACCGGTGACAAGAGTTATAAGTTCATCGCGGTACGTCTGCCATACGAGACCCAGTTCGATGAGCACGACGCTCAGGCCTCGGTGGATTTCATTGCCCCGGACGAGCGTCACACCGTGAACATAGGCCCGGCGGTCAAATCCCTGGCCAATGAAGTCGCCGCCTTCGAAGGCAAGCACGCGGTTTCAGTGGATTTCGTGCTCGGCAACACCAAGGCGCGGATGCGCATGGTCGCTCAGTACACCATCGCGGGCGCCGCCCATGGTCTGGTGATTGGCACTGACCACGCAGCGGAAGCAGTGATGGGGTTCTTCACCAAATTCGGTGACGGCGCCTGCGACCTGGCACCATTGAGCGGTCTGGTGAAGAACCAGGTCCGGGATATCGCTCGCAGCTTCGGTGCACCGGAGTCGTTGGTGGAAAAAATCCCTACAGCCGATCTGGAAGACCTGTCGCCGGGTAAACCGGACGAAGCGTCACACGGCGTGACCTATGCCGAGATCGATGCGTTTCTGCACGGCGAGCCGGTGCGTGAAGAAGCGTTCAAGATCATCTGTGACACGTACAGGAAGACTCATCACAAGCGGGTGATGCCGTTTGCGCCTTGATTCAAGTGGCGTTCTTACGGACGCCATCGCTGGCAAGCCATGCTCCTACGGTTCACGACGCCAACCCTGTAGGAGCAAGGCTTGCCCGCGATGAACGATGACTCGGTGTAATGCCAGGCACAAAAAAAGCGTCCCCAGCGGACGCTTTTTTTATGAGCACGATTCTATTACTTCAGGGTAACCGTGCCTTTCATCATCGAGATGTGGCCCGGGAACGAGCAGAAGAAGCCGTAGCTTTCGCCCGCTGCCAGCTTCGACACGTCGAAGGTCACCGAATCCTTTTCGCCAGCACCGATGATTTTGGTGTGCGCGATGATGCGTGCATCACCTTCAGGAAGGTAGTTCTTATCAATTCCAGCAGCCAGGCCAGCGGTCGCAATCGGCTGCATGTCAGCCTCTTTGCTCAGCACCCAGTTATGGCCCATGACGTTTTTCGGCAAGCTGCCGGAGTGAGTCAGTTCAACGGTGAACGTCTTGCAGCTTTTGTCGATTTCAATGGCCTTGGTGTTGAAGGACATTTGATCGGTGGAGTCGACAGTGACCTTGCATTCGGCAGCCATCAGTTGGCTGCTGGCCAATGTCAGCAGGGATATCGCAACAAGTTTGGCAAACATGGTGAATCTCCAAGGCAGGGTTAACAGAAGTGCGAATGGACAGAAGACTGCCTGAAATCTTCGCAAGTTCCTATGACCTGAATCAAAAATTGTATACAACTTTCGGCCTATGACACCTATCGAAACAATCTACCAGCCAGACGTCTGGCCTGGCCCTATCATCAGGCCGTCATCCCTGATCTGGAGCGCCTGTCATGTCCTTTAACAGCCTGTTACGCAGTTTGCTCGCCGCTTATGCCTGTGGCGCCAGTGGCACCTACGAAACACCTGAACGCGAAGTTTAGACCTTGGAGCGCCGCTCGCCTGCCTTTACTCTGTGGCCATCCTGACCGTGGAGTAAGGCATGTCGTTAGCGTCCGTTTGTGTATTTTGCGGTGCCAGCACCGGCACCAATCCGGCTTATCGTGAAGCGGCTGTCGCCCTCGGGCGAGCACTGGCCGAGCGCAGGCTGACCCTGGTCTATGGCGGCGGCGCCGTCGGGCTGATGGGGATCGTTGCCGATGCGGCACTGGCGGCCGGTGGCGAAGTGATCGGGATCATCGCGCAAAGCCTCAAAGACAAGGAAATCGGCCACAGCGGCCTGACGCGTCTGGAAGTGGTCGACGGCATGCATGCGCGCAAGGCGAGGATGGCCGAACTCAGTGACGCGTTCATCGCTCTGCCCGGCGGCCTGGGCACTCTGGAAGAACTGTTCGAAGTCTGGACCTGGGGCCAGCTCGGCTACCACGGCAAGCCGCTCGGGCTACTGGAAGTGAACGGTTTCTACAGTAAATTGACCGGTTTTCTTGATCATATCGTCGGCGAAGGCTTCGTTCGCGCACCGCACCGTGACATGCTGCAAGTGAGCGAATCACCGCAAATCCTGCTCGATGCACTGGACGCCTGGCAACCATCGGTCATGCCAAAATGGACCGATCAAAAACCCAGCTAACGGCTCGGCACCGATACAGGGCAGAATATGCGCCGCTCAACCTCACCTTCGACCCCAGAGGATCGCCCATGGCTAAACCTAATTATTCCTTCGCCAAACGTCAGAGAGACTTGGCCAAGGAGCAGAAGAAAGAGGAAAAGCTTCAGCGCAAAAAAGCTACAGCTGAAGAAGAAGCAGCAGCACTGAACCCGGATGCTGAAGGCGACGTGGCTACAGACGAAACTGAAGCACCGAAAGATCAGGCGCCCGACGCCTGAGACCCTCAGGGCCGGATGATCTGATCAGGCCCACCGGATCTGTGTCCAGGGTCAGCAGTCACTTTGCTGACCCTCACAGTCCTCTCTGAAATACCCCTATCTAAAGAACGCACACAGTCCCTTGTGGGAGCCTGCTCGCGATAGCGTCCGCATATCCAACATTTTTTTAACTGACAGATCGCTTCGCGAACAGGCTCCCACAGTGGTTCTTTGTTAATCCAGTGGCATTACGGTGACGCTGACTTCCGGGTCATGATTGCCCCCTCCCAGAATCACCCCCCGCAATGGCGAGACATCGGAGAAATCCCGGCCCCAAGCCAAGGTGATGTGTTCGAGTGCCGGTTGTACGTTGTTGGTCGGGTCGAAATCGACCCATCCCAGCGCTGGGCAAAACACCGAGACCCAGGCATGGGACGCGTCCGTGCCGATCAACCGGGGCTGCCCGGGAGGTGGCTGAGTCAGCAGATAACCGCTGATATAGCGAGCGGCCAGACCACGGGAACGCACGCACGCGAGCATCAGGTGAGCGAAGTCCTGACACACTCCGCGTCGGCGCTCCAGCACTTCCACCAAAGGCGTCGCCACTTGGGTCGCTTCGGCGTCGAAGGTGAACTCGCTGAAGATCTTCTCCATCAAAGCCTGAACACCCCACAGCAACGGCCGCCCCGCCGGAAAGCAGCTCTCGGAGAATTCGACGAAGTTGCGCTTCAAATGCACATAAGGCGATTCGAACCGATACCGACAGGCTTCAAGTAGGTCTGGGGCCAGCGGCTGGCTGTTATAGGTCAACGCGTTACGGGTGTCTTCCCAGGGCGGCGATTGATTGAAATCCAGCGTGGGCCGGGCGAGGACTTCGACGGTCAGGCTGGCATTGACCAGCAACTCATCGTGCGGGCGCTCAAAGGCCAATCGCGTGAGCGGATTGCCAAACACATCCAGCTCATCCCGGCGCGCAGTCGGGTCTGGACTGATTTGCAATTGTCGAGCGGTGCAGCGCTGCCAGGCACAGGGCCGCGGCCAGAGATGCGCGAGCTGCTGGGCCAAGGACACCGGACTGTCATAGTGATAATGGGTATCGTGAAAAATCTGGTAGTGAGCACTCATCAGACGGACACCGTGCGCTGGCTGACATCATCGACATGGGCGAAATGGCGCAAGGCCAGGCGATCCGACACTTGCCCACTGGCGTCGGCGATTTCTTGCAGCAAATCGGCCAGCCCATTGAGCGCTGCGCGAACGCTGGTTTCGCCGAACAAAGCGTTTTCCAGGCAACCCAGATCGAATTGCGCCAGTCGCTCCACCAACAACGGCAAACCCGCTTCGCGAGGCACACCAAAGTCGTCATTCAAGCGTTTCAGGGTTCGAGTCACCAGCTTCAACTGGAACAGGACGGCGTGAGGGTTTTGCTCATCGAGCAGCAGCAGGTCGAGCACCGGCAGCAGTTGCGCCACCGCCAGATACCGCGAACGGTAGGTGATGCTGCTGTTGCCCAACTCCAGCAGCCACTCCAACCCAGCCTGATCGAAGGCCCCCGCGCCGCGCAAAAATGCTGCCAGGCTGCCGCTGAGAAATTGCAGGCGCTCGATCCTGCGCCCGATCATCAGGAAACGCCAGCCTTCGTCCCGGGTCATGTCGTCCAGGGCGAAGCCAGAAAGCGCCGCCAGCGACATCACCAGACGGTTAAGAAAATCCAGCAGTTCACCGAAATCCGGCTCTTCGGTTTCCAGCTCCATGGCCTCGCGCTGCAACTCCACCAGCGCCTGCCAGTTTTCCCGCGAGAGTTTACCGCGCACTTGCGAGGCCGCCCACTGCAAGCGTTGCAGATTGGAGCGCAGGCTGAATGGCCAGTCTTCGCCGAGCAATGCGGCTAACAGGCGCTCTGGCAACTCGCCTTCATCGGGCAACAGGTTCAGCCGTTCACCGAGTTCGACAGCCGCCTGCAAGGCTTGCGGATCATCGCCGTCCACGTAGCGCGCCAGCATGATCCGCAACAGTCGTGCGCTGTCATCACAGCGCTCGCAATAGCGGCCAAACCAGAACAGGTTTTCCACCACCCGCGAGGGCAAGTAAGGATCTCGGCGTACCAGGTCATGCACACCGATAGTGCGCTGGGTTTTCCATTGCTCGCCGCTGGGCGGACGATCGCCCAGCACCCACGTGTCCTTGCTCGCACCACCGCGCTGCATCGACACCACTTCGGCGTCCGCCTCGGCGGCCACCCGGGTCAAGCCGCCCGGTAAAACCCGATAGCCGTCATGGCTGGCCACTGCGTAAACGCGCATGCCGATGGCCCGCGGTTGCAACTGACCGTCCTCGGCCTGCCAGATCGGCGCCTGGGACAACTGGGCCATTTCTTGCGCAACATAGGCATAAGGGCGTGCCTGCATGCGCGACGCGAGGGCCATACGCTGTTTTTCACTCAAGTCACGGCCAAACACCGGCGCAAAGCTTTGCGACGGGAAAGCCGGTTTGATCAACAACTCCGGCAATTTTTCCAGTGCTTGCGCCAGCACCGGCGGCTCACCGCACCACCAGGTGGCGATAGACGGCAGGATCAGTTCTTCGCCGAACAGGAACTGATTGATCTTCGGCAGAAAGCCCAGCAACCCCGGCGACTCCAGGACGCCGCTGCCGAGGGCATTGGCCACCAGCACCCGCCCCTGTCGCACGGCCTCGAGCAGCCCCGGTACGCCAAGTGCGGAATCGGTGCGCAGTTCCAGCGGGTCGCAGAAGTCATCGTCGAGCCGACGCATGATCGCGTGAACCCGACGCAAGCCGCTCAGGGTTTTCAGGTAGACCGTGGCATCCCGCACCGTGAGGTCGCCGCCCTCCACCAGCGGGTATCCGAGCTGACGCGCCAGATAAAGGTGTTCGAAATAGCTTTCGTTGAACCGTCCCGGCGTGAGCAACACGATCAGCGGTGCTTCCTCATCGCGAGGCGCCTGCCGAGCCAGTGTTTCCTGAAGCGTGCGGAAGAACCCGGCCAGATGCTGCACTTTCAAATCGCGATACAGCTCGGGAAAGGCCCGGGAGACGATCGTGCGGTTTTCCAGGGCATAACCGGCGCCGGACGGTGCTTGAGTCCGGTCCGCCGTGACCCACCAGCGGCCATCGGGCGTGCGCGCCAGGTCGACGGCGTACAGATGCAGAAACGCCCCGTCGGGCGGCGTAATGCCCTGACAAGGCCAGAGGAAGTTGTTGTGCCCGAATACGAGTTCTGCCGGCAGCAGACCTTCGGCGATCAATCGCTGCGGCCCGTACAGGTCCGCCAGCACCGCGTTCAACAGGCGTGCTCGCTGGGCAATCCCGGCCGATAGTAGCGCCCACTCATCAGCGGCAATCACATGCGGCAGCAGGTCGAGTTCCCACGGCCTATCTGCGCCCTTGGGGTCGGCATAGACGTTGTAGGTCACGCCGTTTTCCTGGATCTGCCGTGTCAGCAAGGCCTGACGCTGCACCAACTGTGATGGCGTACTGCGTTGCAATTGGTCAACCAACCGACGCCAGTGCGGGCGTACGCCGCCACTGTCGTCAAGCAGTTCGTGATAGGTGCCCGCCGTGAGCGGGTAGTGATCAAGCAGATCAGGCATGGAAAGCTCGGCAGACAGCAAAGAACGGTCAGACTAACGCACGCTCATGACACCCGCATATACGAAAAATCCGCGCGTCGCGTACGATTTAGAAACGTCGTAAATCGAGCGTCATCGGCAGCTCGTCGTTAATGTCCAGATTCGGTACAGGAATTTTCCCTGGGGTGTGTCCGATGCGGAAAAACCGCGCCATGCGCCGGCTCTCGGCCTCATTGGCGTTCACCGGCAGGCTGTCGTAGTTGCGCCCGCCCGGATGGGCCACGTGGTATTGGCAGCCGCCCAGCGAACGTTGCATCCAGGTGTCGAGCAGGTCGAACACCAGCGGTGCATGGACCGGGATGGTCGGTTGCAGGCAGTTGGCCGGTTGCCAGGCGCGAAAACGCACGCCGGCGACAAACTCGCCGACCCGCCCGGTGGGTTGCAACGGCACCGGAACGCCGTTGCAGGTCAGTAAGTAGCGCTGGGGTGGCAGGCCGGTGAGCTTGACCTGCAAGCGCTCCAGCGACGAGTCCACATACCGCACCGTGCCGCCGACCGCGCCCTCCTCGCCCAGCACATGCCAAGGCTCCAGCGCCTGACGCAATTGCAGTTCAATGCCACTGACCGCGTAATCGCCCACTTTGGGAAAACGGAACTCCAGATGCGCGGCAAACCATTCGGCTCGCACCGGATAACCGGCCGCATTGAGATCAACGATCACATCGGCGAAATCCTGCTCAATGAAGTGCGGCAACAGGAAGCGATCATGCAATTCAGTGCCCCAGCGCGCCAGTTTCGGCGGCGCGTAAGGCTCGCGCCAGAACCGCGCCACCAACGCCCGCAACAACAGCTGCTGAGCCAGGCTCATACGCGCGTGCGGCGGCATTTCGAACGCACGCAATTCCAGCAAGCCAAGGCGTCCGGTCGCACCGTCCGGCGAGTAAAGCTTGTCGATACAGAACTCAGCGCGGTGCGTGTTGCCGGTCACGTCGATCAGCAGATTGCGCAGCAGTCGGTCCACCAGCCATGGCGCGCACTCTTCGCCGGGTTCTGGCATCTGGGCGAAGGCGATTTCCAGTTCATACAACGCATCGTTGCGTGCTTCATCAACGCGCGGGGCCTGTGATGTCGGGCCGATGAACAATCCAGAAAACAGGTAGGACAAGGACGGGTGGTTATGCCAGTAGCTGATCAGGCTGCGGAGCAAATCGGGACGGCGCAGAAACGGTGAGTCGGCCGGAGTCGCGCCACCCAACACGAAATGGTTACCGCCGCCGGTCCCGGTGTGCCGGCCGTCGATCATGAATTTTTCGGTGGTCAGTCGGGTCTGGCGCGCCTCTTCATACAGAAACTCGGTGCGTTCAACCAACTCGTCCCAGGTCGCGGACGGCTGCACGTTGACCTCGATGACGCCCGGATCCGGGGTGATGCGGAAGTTGCTCAGGCGCGGATCACTTGGCGGTTCATAGCCTTCCAATAACACCGGGCAATGCAGTTCCTGAGCCGTGGCCTCGATGGCGGTGACCAGCTCCAGATAGTCCTCGACCCGTTCCAGCGGCGGCATGAACAGGTACAACCGCCCTTCCCGGGCTTCGGCGCAGAACGCGGTGCGCGTCAGCCAGTCGGCGGACTCGTCAATTTTTGGCTCGCGCTCAACCGCTTCGGCCGGCATACCCGGACTGTTCAACGCAATGGTGTCTGGAAGCGCGGCGAAGTCCTGGTTCGGATCATTGGGATGAATGAACGGATACTCCGCCGCTTTCACCCAAGGCTGCGAACCGAGCGGCAAGCGATAACCCAGCGGCGAATCCCCCGGCACCAGCCGGCAGTGTTCGTCACGCAGATACCAGCGACCGCTTTGCCATTGATCACCCTTGGCGGTGCGCGCCAGCGGCAGGACCTGACCGATGACTTTATCCAGACCCTGGCTGAAGACTTTACGCAGACGTGCACGCTCCAGCGGTTCTTCCAGACGTGAGTCTTCGGCGCTGACATTCTGCGGCAATGTGCCTTCGCGCCAGAGGTAATAGAAATTGTCTTCGTAGGCTGGGAACACGAAGCGTGTGGGAATCTTCAGCCGTTCGGCGACACTCGCCAGAAAACGCCCGGCCAGTTCGCCATTGGCGCCGTAGTCTTCCTGCTCATCGGCGATCAGCGCGCTGTTGTGCCAGATCGGCACGCCGTCGCGACGCCAGTAGCAGTTCAGTGACCAGCGTGGCAATTGCTCGCCGGGGTACCACTTGCCCTGACCGAAATGCACCAGGCCTTTGGGGGCGTAGTGTTTACGCATGCGCTGGAACAGTTCGGCGGACAGTCGACGCTTGTCCGGCCCGAGCGCGGCGGTGTTCCATTCGTCGCCGTCCGGGTCGTCGATAGAAACAAAGGTCGGCTCGCCACCCATGGTCAGACGCACATCGTCTTCCAGCAGGTCGGCATCGATCTGCCGGCCCAGCGCTTGAATCGCCTGCCACTGGTCTTCGGTGTAGGGCTTGGTGACGCGCGGAGCTTCCCAAATCCGCTCCACGGACATTTCGTGAGTAAACTCGCACTCGCACGGCTCCACCAGGCCGCTGATCGGTGCCGCAGAGCCCGGATCGGGGCTGCACGCCAACGGAATGTGACCTTCACCGGCAAACAGCCCTGACGTCGCGTCCAGGCCGATCCAGCCGGCGCCCGGCAAATAGACTTCGCACCAGGCGTGTAGGTCGGTGAAGTCCACGTCAGTGCCCGACGGACCGTCGAGGCTTTTAACGTCGGCGGTTAGCTGGATCAGGTAACCGGAGACGAAGCGCGCGGCCAGCCCGAGGTTGCGCAACAGTTGCACCAGCAACCAGGCCGAGTCGCGGCAGGAGCCGGAGGCCTGTTCGAGGGTGTGTTCGGGCGTCTGCACGCCCGGCTCCATGCGGATCAGGTAACCGATGTCTTCGCTCAAGCGCTGGTTAAGTGCGACGAGGAAATCCACGCTCGGCAGCGGCGTGCGGTCTATGCCGTCCAGATAGGCCTTGAACGTCGGCGTCAGAGGCAAGGTTTCCAGGTACGGCGCCAACTCCTTGCGCTCGTCCGCGGCGTAGGCGAACGGGATCATTTCCGCATAAGGCTCAAGAAAGAAGTCGAAGGGATTGAAGACCGCCATCTCTGCCAGCAGATCGACTTCGATCCGCAGCTCATCGGTTTTTTCCGGGAACACCAGCCGCGCCAGGTAATTGCCCTGGGGGTCTTGTTGCCAGTTGATGAAGTGCTGCTCGGGCGAGACTTTCAGCGCATACGACAAGATCCGCGTGCGACTGTGGGCGGCCGGACGCAGGCGAACGATCTGCGGACCGAGCTCGACAGCGCGGTCGTAGCGGTAATGTGTGACGTGGTGCAATGCGACATGAATCGACACGGCGTGCCTCCTGCGAGCCCTAAGCGTTATCGAAAGCGCGCAAGACTTATGCCATCGCGGCAACGCTGGCGCTTTCTCCGTTTGCTTGAGGCAGTACAGCACCAAAATCGTGCGATGCGGGAAATTGGTTGGGGGCAGTTGCACGTAAATGTTGCGAGCGGGGGGCTTTCAGCCGGGTTTTGTAGCGGCTGTGCTGGCCTCATCGCGAGCAGGCTCGCTCCCACAGGGGATTTGCGGCGAGCTGCAATTTCGCTGAAAAAACACGATCTCATTGTGGGAGCGAGCCTGCTCGCGAAAGGGCCAGTGGCCACAACTTGCTACCTGGCTCCAGGTCATATCCGCTTGCCTTGCGCAGACACAAAAACGCCAACCCGAAGGTTGGCGTTCTGTTGAGCTCAAGCGAGGTTTAGCGCGGTACTACCGGCTTGCGGGCAGGTTTCGGACCTTTGCCTTTCGCCGCGTCCTTGCGCTCCTTGGCCGCCTGCTGGTTGCGGGCGAACGCCGCAGCCTTGGCTTGTTCACGCTTGTCCCACGGGTTACCGCCATCGCTGGCACGCGGTGGCAAGCCGGTGTGCTGGGTCAGGATCTTGGTGGTCTTTTCCCCTGCGACCTTGTGGCTGCCGGCCGGTGTCGAGTTCTTGCGACGGGCGCTCTGGTAGCTGTCGGTCGCCGGCTGATGCAGCGGGATCAACTGGTTCTTGCCCGGCCCGATCAGATCGGCGCGGCCCATGCGGGTCAGCGCTTCACGCAGCATCGGCCAGCCTTTCGGATCGTGATAACGCAAGAACGCCTTGTGCAGACGACGCTGCTCTTCGCTCTTGACGATGGTCACGGCGTCGCTCTTGTAAGTGACCTTGCGCAGCGGGTTCTTGCCCGAGTGGTACATCGCGGTAGCGGTGGCCATCGGCGACGGGTAGAACGCCTGCACCTGGTCGGCACGGAAGCCGTTGCCCTTGAGCCACAGGGCCAGGTTCATCATGTCTTCGTCGGTGGTGCCCGGGTGGGCGGCGATGAAGTACGGAATCAGGTACTGCTCTTTCCCGGCTTCCTTGGAGTACTTCTCGAACATGCGCTTGAACTTGTCATAGCTGCCGATGCCCGGTTTCATCATCTGGTTGAGCGGACCTTCCTCGGTGTGTTCCGGGGCGATCTTCAGGTAGCCACCGACGTGGTGGGTCACCAGCTCTTTGACGTATTCCGGCGACTCGACCGCGAGGTCATAACGCAGGCCGGACGCAATCAGAATCTTCTTCACACCCGGCAAGGCACGAGCGCTGCGATACAGCTGAATCAGCGACGAGTGGTCGGTGTTCAGGTTCGGGCAGATACCTGGGAACACGCACGATGGCTTGCGGCACGCGGATTCGATTTCCGGGCTCTTGCAGGCAATGCGGTACATGTTCGCGGTCGGGCCGCCGAGGTCGGAAATGACGCCGGTGAAACCCGGAACCTTGTCGCGGATCTCTTCGATTTCACGAATGATCGACTCTTCGGAACGGTTCTGGATGATCCGGCCTTCGTGCTCGGTGATCGAGCAGAAGGTGCAGCCACCGAAGCAGCCACGCATGATGTTCACCGAGAAGCGGATCATGTCGTAGGCCGGGATCTTTTCCTTGCCGTACGCCGGGTGCGGAATGCGCGCATAAGGCATGCCGAACACGTAGTCCATTTCTTCAGTGGTCATCGGAATCGGCGGAGGGTTGAACCAGACGTCGACTTCGCCGTGTTTCTGCACCAGCGCGCGGGCGTTGCCCGGGTTGGTTTCCAGATGAAGCACGCGGTTGGCGTGAGCATAAAGAACCGCATCGCCACGGACTTTTTCTACCGACGGCAGACGAATCACGGTCTTGTCGCGAGTCATCTTCGGGCTGGCGAGGATCTGTACGACCTTGGCTTCAGTCGGATCTTCAACCGGACCCTTTTCCTGCTCGATTGCGCAGGCCTGGGTGTCTTGGGTGTTCACGTACGGGTTGATGATCTTGTCGATCTTGCCCGGACGGTCGATGCGTGTGGAGTCGACTTCGTACCAGTCTTTCGGCGTATCACGACGGATGAAGGCGGTGCCGCGCACGTCGGTGATATCTTCGATCTTGTGCCCGTAGGAGAGACGCTGGGCGACTTCGACGATTGCCCGCTCGGCGTTGCCGTAGAGCAGGATGTCGGCGCAGGCATCGATCAGGATCGAGTTGCGTACCCGGTCCTGCCAGTAATCGTAGTGAGCGATGCGGCGCAGGGAGGCTTCGATGCCACCGAGAACGATTGGTACGTTCTTGTAGGCTTCCTTGCAGCGCTGGCTGTAAACCAGGCTCGCGCGGTCCGGACGTTTGCCCGCCAGGCCACCGGGGGTGTAGGCGTCATCGGAACGGATTTTCTTGTCGGCGGTGTAGCGGTTGATCATCGAGTCCATGTTGCCGGCCGCGACGCCAAAGAACAGGTTCGGCTCGCCGAGCTTCATGAAGTCGTCTTTGGATTGCCAGTTCGGTTGGGCAATGATCCCGACGCGGAAGCCTTGCGACTCCAACAGCCGGCCGATAATCGCCATGCCGAACGACGGATGGTCAACGTACGCATCACCGGTGACGATGATGATGTCGCAGGAATCCCAGCCAAGCTGATCCATCTCCTCCCTGCTCATCGGCAGGAATGGCGCTGGACCGAAACATTCGGCCCAGTACTTGGGATAGTCAAATAACGGCTTGGCTGTTTGCATGACGATGACCGGTGTTGAGATGAAAAATCGCGGGCGCGGAATATAGCACAAAAAATAACCAATTCCGACGGCTATGGTCGGAAATTGCGAGCACCCATGCGGGAGCTTTTTATTCGTCGTCGAAGTTGTAGCTGCCCGGCGCCAGGTTTTCGAAGCGGGTGTACTTGCCGATAAACGCCAGTCGTGAGGTGCCGATCGGACCGTTACGCTGCTTGCCGATGATGATTTCGGCGATGCCTTTGTGCTCGGTTTCCGGGTGATAAACCTCATCCCGGTACACGAACATGATCACGTCAGCATCCTGCTCGATCGCTCCGGATTCCCGGAGGTCGGAGTTGATCGGGCGTTTGTTCGGTCGTTGCTCCAGGGAGCGGTTGAGCTGGGACAGCGCCACCACCGGGCAGTTGAATTCCTTGGCCAGGGCTTTCAAGGAACGGGAGATTTCGGAAATCTCGTTGGTCCGGTTGTCACCACCGGAACCTGGAATCTGCATCAACTGCAGGTAGTCGATCATGATCAGGCCGACGTCGCCGTGCTCACGCACCAATCGACGGGTCCGCGCACGCATTTCCGAGGGGCTGATACCGGCCGTATCGTCGATGAACAGCTTGCGGTCATTGAGCAGGTTGACCGCCGAGGTCAGGCGCGGCCAATCGTCATCGTCCAGCCGACCGGCACGGACCTTGGTCTGGTCGATACGGCCGAGGGACGACAACATACGCATGATCAGCGATTCGCCTGGCATCTCCAGCGAGTAAACCAGTACGCACTTTTCGCTGCGCAACACGGCATTTTCCACCAGGTTCATCGCAAAGGTGGTTTTACCCATCGATGGACGGCCGGCGACGATGATCAAGTCAGACGGCTGCAGGCCGCTGGTCATCCCGTCGAGGTCGGTGTAGCCAGTGGACAGGCCGGTGATGGCGTTGTCGGTGTTGAACAAGGTGTCGATGCGGTCGATGGCCTTGGTCAGCAGGTCATTCACGCTCACCGGGCCGCCGGTTTTTGGCCGGGCCTCGGCGATCTGGAAGATCTGCCGTTCAGCTTCATCGAGAATCTCTTCTGCCGTACGGCCTTCCGGGTTGAAGGCGCTGTCGGCAATCTCGGTGGCGATGCCAATCAATTGGCGCAACGTCGCCCGCGCACGAACGATCTGCGCATAGGCCTTGATGTTGGCGACTGACGGGGTATTTTTCGCCAGTTCGCCGAGGTAACCGAGGCCGCCGACCTGCGAGGTCTGACCTTCCTTGTCCAATTGCTCGGCAAGGGTCACGACGTCGATGGGGGAGTTCTGGTCGGCGAGCTTGGCGATCGCACGGAAGATCAGGCGGTGGTCATGTCGATAGAAATCGCCATCCGACACTTGATCGAGCACGCGTTCCCAGGCGTTGTTATCCAGCATCAAACCACCGAGCACGGCCTGTTCGGCCTCGATGGAGTGCGGTGGCACTTTCAGGGAAGCGGTTTGCAGATCGTATTGCTCGGGTGCGGAGATATCGTTCATGGCCACTTGGAATTTGGAGTATCAGAAAGACAAAGGGCACGACCTGTAAACAGGATCGTGCCCGATGTTACCGGCAAGCACCCAAGGGTGCCAGCCGACAAGTACTACTTAAGCTGCTACCACGACAACGCGTACGGTGGCTTCAACTTCGGCGTGCAGGTGCACGGCTACGTCGAATTCGCCTACGTTGCGGATGGTGCCGTTCGGCAGACGAACTTCGCTTTTTGCAACTTCAACGCCAGAGGCGGTCAGTGCATCAGCGATGTCGTGAGTGCCGATCGAACCGAACAGCTTGCCTTCGTCACCGGCGGTGGCAGTGATAGTCACTTCCAGCTCAGCCAGTTGGGCGGCACGGCTTTCAGCCGAAGTTTTACGGTCTGCTGCGGCTTTTTCCAGCTCAGCGCGACGCTCTTCGAACGCAGCCAGGTTGGCAGCGGTCGCAGCGGTAGCTTTGCCGTAAGGCAGCAGGTAGTTACGACCGTAACCAGCCTTAACGTTCACTTTGTCACCCAGGTTGCCCAGGTTGGTGACTTTTTCCAGAAGGATCAGTTGCATGTGAAAATCCTCTTAACTTTTAACCTTCACCGTTCGCGTTATCGGCATCTTTCGGTGCCGAACGACCGCGAAAATCAATCAGGCTGTCGACGATGGCCAAGACCACCAGCAACGGATAGATCAGCTGCATAAACAGCAACAGCGTGACGTACAACCCCACCAGCCAGAACCTGGCCAGTCGCTTTTGCGCCACCAGCCCGTGAATCAGGGCCAGCCCGGCGAACACCAGCGGTACGCTGCACAACGGCGTTAACATGGCCATCTGTGGACCGATGTTCGGCCCCAGAAGCATGCACGCCAGCAGCAACATCGCTGGCAAAAGCGGGAATCGGATGGCGCGAAACTCGCGACCAAAACCACCCGGGTTGTACAACAACGCCTGCCAGTAGCGCCCGACAAGCAGGCTCAGCACACTGACGATTTGCAACAACGCCGCAATCAGGCCGGTCAGGACCGGTGCAATCAGGGACGCAAAATGCGCTTGCTCGTCTACCGATAATTTCTCGTAGACATCACCGAGTAGCGACGGCATGACTTTTATCAAAGCCTGCGCCAGCATCTCGATTTGAGGAGCAAAAGTCGCCCCCAGCACCACTGAAAACACCACTCCCATCGCTATGCTGACCAGCAGCACGCGGACCCAGGACTCGCTTGCGCGCAAAACCAACGCAAGGCTCGACGAACCCAACAGCACCAAAAGCGCCCGAGGGTCATCCGAGTAAAGCCACCAGATCAACGCCGGCAGCATTCCCAGGGCAAGAACGCCAAGGGCGTCCTTCAATCCGCGCCGCAGAAGCACAAGGCATCCAGCGGCAGCACCCAACCAATACAACAACGGCAATGTTACGCATCCAGCCACTACGAGAGTGGCCTGCATACGGCCGCGCATGATGAACTCAGCTATGGCACGCATGCATTCAATCCTTTGCTACGAGTCGACTGCCCGGTCTCAGCGGCCGTGGCTGTCGGTGTAGGCCAGCAGGGCCAGGAAGCGGGCGCGCTTGATAGCGGTGGCCAGCTGACGCTGATAACGTGCTTTGGTACCGGTGATGCGGCTTGGAACGATTTTGCCGGTCTCGGATACATAAGCTTTCAGAGTGTTGAGATCTTTGTAATCGATCTCTTTCACGTCTTCAGCGGTGAAGCGGCAGAATTTACGACGACGGAAGAAACGTGCCATGTAATAGGCTCCTCAAAAGGTCCGTGGATTACTCGTCAGCGTTATCGCTGTTGTCGCTGTCATCACTGTCAGCGCTTTCAGCGCCTTCGTGCTCAGGACGGTCGCGACGCTCACGGCGCTCACTGCGGTTTTCTTCAGCCTTGAGCATCTCGGATTGGCCGGTAACGGCTTCTTCGCGACGGATGACCAGGTTACGGATCACTGCATCGTTGTAGCGGAAGTTGTCTTCCAGCTCGGCCAGGGCCTTGCCAGTGCACTCAACGTTCAGCATCACGTAGTGAGCCTTGTGAACATTGTTGATTGCGTAGGCCAGTTGACGACGGCCCCAATCTTCCAGACGGTGGATTTTGCCGCCGTCTTCTTCGATCAGCTTGGTGTAACGCTCTACCATGCCGCCGACTTGCTCGCTTTGATCCGGGTGGACCAAAAAGATGATTTCGTAATGACGCATGAATGCTCCTTACGGGTTGTAGCCTGCCGCTCAAAAGCGGTCAGACAAGGAGTGAATGACACTTATGGACTTGCTTGCGATAGACACATGCGTGCCTGCCGTCACAGCAAGGGGCGCAATTGTAGAGAAGGGAAAGGAGAGGTGCAAGGCAATTGGTGATTATTTGAACAGTTCGTTCGATCACCATTTTTTTGCCGCACTACAAACCACTGTGGGAGCGGGCTTGCTCGCGAAAGCGGTGTATCAGGAAACATTTCTGTCGACTGACACTCCGTCTTCGCGAGCAAGCCCGCTCCCACACTTGGATCGTGTTCTGCTCAGGACTTTTTGGCGGTCCCGGCAGCTTTGACACTGCGCTGACGCTGAGCTTCAAACAGGCAAACGCCAGTCGCCACGGAAACATTGAGGCTGCTGACGCTGCCAGTCATTGGCAAATGCACCAGGTAGTCGCAAAGATCGCGAGTCAGGCGACGCATGCCGCTGCCCTCCGCACCCATGATCAGGATGGTCGGGCCGGTCATGTCCTGCTGATACAGACTCTGCTCAGCCTCGCCCGCTGTGCCGACAACCCACAAACCACGCTGCTTGAGTTTTTCCAGGGTGCGCGCCAGGTTGGTCACGGCAACCAACGGAATCACTTCCGCCGCGCCACAGGCCACTTTACGGACCGTCGGGGTCAACGTGGCTGACTTGTCCTTCGGCACGATCACCGCCAGCGCACCGGCAGCATCGGCCGAACGCAGGCAAGCGCCTAGGTTGTGCGGATCGGTCACGCCGTCGAGCACCAGCAGCAGCGGTGCGCCCTCGGTACGGTCCAGCAGCTCGTCGAGCATCGCCTCACCCCAGACCTGGCTCGGACTCACGTCCGCCACCACGCCCTGGTGCACGCCATCAACCCAGGCGTCGAGTTCGCGACGCTCAGCGTTGCCGACGGGCACGCGATTTTCATTTGCTAGCGCGATCAGCGCCTGTACACGCGGCTCGCTGCGGCCTTCAGCCAACCAGATCTGCTTGACGCGTTTCGGGTGGTGACGCAGCAATGCTTCTACCGCATGCACGCCGTAGATCTTTTCCAACTGACTCATGGTTTGGCCTTAGGTTTACGCGCCCCGCCGCTTCTGCCGGCTGGAGCAGCACCCGCTTTTGGCGGGCCTTTACGATGTTTGCTCGGTTTTGCTGGCTTGCCGCCGGGAGCCTTGTCAGGCGCCGACCGCCCGGTCTTTCCCCCAGACGCCGCTTTACCGCCGCTTTTCGCTTCAGACAGCAACGCCTGCTTCATTTCACGGCTTTTACGCAGTTCGGCATTTTTCGCGGCGGCATCGCTTGGACGATAGGCTTCGACAGCCTTTTCCTTGGCAGGACGACGACCGGTTTTTGCCGGTGCCGGTTCTGCGGCGGTTTTAGCGGCAGGAGCGGTTGCTTCGGTTCCGCGCTTCTTGCGACCAATCGGCGCGCTGATGGTTTTTTCAGCCATCTCGAAGTCGATCTTGCGTTCGTCGAGGTCAACGCGCATCACGCGCACTTCAACGGTGTCGCCCAGACGGAAGCTGCGACCGGTGCGCTCACCAGCCAGGCGGTGATGCACAGGATCGAAGTGGTAGTAATCGCCCGGCAGCGCGGTGACGTGCACCAGGCCTTCGACGTAGATATCGGTCAGCTCGACGAACAGGCCAAAACCGGTCACGGCGGTGATCACACCCGGGAACGATTCGCCCACACGGTCTTTCATGAACTCGCACTTGAGCCAGTTCACCACGTCGCGGGTCGCTTCGTCGGCACGGCGCTCGCTCATCGAGCACTGCTCGCCGAGTTGCTCCAGCGCCGCTTCGTCGTACGGATAGATGCGCGCTTTCGGAATGGTCATCGCGCCGGCACGGCGAACGTGCGGCGTGTCTTGCTTGGAATGGATGACGCTGCGGATCGCCCGGTGCGTGAGCAAGTCCGGGTAGCGGCGGATCGGCGAGGTGAAGTGGGTATAGGCCTCGTAATTCAGGCCGAAGTGGCCCTGGTTATCAGCGCTATACACCGCTTGGCTCAACGAACGCAGCATGACGGTCTGGATCAGGTGGAAATCCGGACGGTCCTTGATGCTCGCCAGCAGTGCCTGGTAATCCTTCGGCGACGGGCCGTCCTTGCCTTTGTGCAAGGACAGGCCGAGCTCGCCAAGGAAGGTGCGCAATTTTTCCAGACGCTCCGGTGGCGGACCGTCGTGGACGCGATACAGCGCAGGGATTTCGTGCTTCTTCAAGAATTCAGCGGTGGCCACGTTGGCCGCCAGCATGCATTCCTCGATCAGCTTGTGCGCATCGTTACGCACGGTTGGGCGGATTTCGGCAATCTTGCGCTCGGTCCCGAAGATGATCCGGGTTTCCTGCGTTTCGAAGTCGATCGCACCACGCACGTGACGAGCGGCCAGCAGCACTTTGTACAGTGCGTAAAGCTGCTTGAGGTGCGGCAGAACGTCGTTGTACTCGCCACGAAGCTGACGCGCCTCGGTGAGTTTCGGCGTTTCCAGCATCGCGCTGACTTTGTTGTAGGTCAGGCGGGCGTGGGAGTGGATCACCGCTTCGTAGAAGCAGTAGTCGGTCATTTCGCCGGACTTGGAGATGGTCATCTCGCAAACCATGGCCAGACGATCGACGTGCGGGTTCAGCGAGCACAGACCGTTGGACAGCTGCTCAGGCAGCATTGGCACGACGCGCTCGGGGAAGTACACCGAGTTGCCGCGAACCTGGGATTCGTTGTCCAGGGCCGAACCGATTTTCACATAGCTGGAAACGTCGGCAATCGCCACGTACAACTTCCAGCCACCGGAGAACAGGCGCAGCTTGCCCGGCTTGGATTCGCAGTAAACCGCGTCATCGAAGTCGCGCGCGTCTTCACCGTCGATGGTCACAAACGGCAGATGACGCAGGTCGATGCGCTTCTCTTTGTCTTTCTCTTCGACTTCCGGCTTGAGCTTGGCGGCTTCTTTCAAGACCGCTTCAGGCCAGACGTGGGGAATGTCGTAGGTACGCAGGGCGACATCGATTTCCATGCCCGGCGCCATGTAGTTGCCCACGACTTCGACCACATCGCCTTGCGGCTGGAAGCGTGGTGTCGGCCAGTGAGTGATCTTCACCTCAACGAATTGACCGATCTGGGCATTGGCATTGCGGCCCGGCGTGACCAGCACTTCTTGCTGGATCTTCGGGTTATCCGCAACGACGAAGCCGATGCCGCCTTCTTCGAAGTAGCGACCGACGATGGTCTCGTGAGCACGGGAGACTACTTCGACGATCATGCCTTCGCGGCGACCGCGACGGTCTAGACCGGAAACACGGGCCAAGGCACGGTCGCCGTCGAATACCAGGCGCATTTGCGCCGGGCTCATGAACAGGTCGTCACTGCCGTCGTCCGGAACCAGGAAGCCGAAGCCGTCACGGTGCCCGCTGATGCGGCCCAGGATCAGGTCGAGCTTGTCCACCGGCGCATAGGTGCCGCGACGGGTATAGATGAGTTGAGCATCGCGCTCCATGGCGCGCAGGCGGCGGCGCAGGGCTTCGATCTGGTCTTCTGTGGTCAGACCAAACTCTTCGACCAACTGCTCGCGGTTAGCAGGCGAACCCCGATCAGCAAGGTGCTGAAGGATCAGTTCGCGGCTAGGAATAGGGTTTTCATATTTTTCCGCTTCACGAGCGGCCTCGGGATCGAGGGACTGCCAATCGGCCATTAGAGAGTTTTCACCTTGTCTATATGCGGGTTAGTTTGGCATAGGCGCAATGAAACGGGAAATTTCAAGCTATGACAGCCTATCTAAAGCCCTTTACAAAGCTTTGAAAGTTGATTTGAACGCCACTCGTAAAATTTTCCAGGTTTTTTCGATGACAGGGGTTTACAGTTAAAAAGACGCTCCGTATAGTGCGCGCCATCGACGACGCACTAGCGTTGCCGATACTGCCCAGATGGTGAAATTGGTAGACACGCCAGCTTCAGGTGCTGGTGACCGCAAGGTCGTGGAAGTTCGAGTCTTCTTCTGGGCACCAATTTCGAGCTTGAGATTAGATCAATTTCAACGCTCGCACAAAAACCCGCGAAAGCGGGTTTTTTGCATTCCAAGCATCTGATTTATTAAATCTAAATCAGGGGTTTACAGATCAAAAAGCTCTCCGTATAGTGCGCCACATCAACAGCGGAGACGCTGAAGATTATGCCCAGATGGTGAAATTGGTAGACACGCCAGCTTCAGGTGCTGGTGACCGCAAGGTCGTGGAAGTTCGAGTCTTCTTCTGGGCACCAATTCAAATTTCAGAGTCGATCTGGAATTTCACAAAAACCCGCGAAAGCGGGTTTTTGCGTTTCTGACTTTCGAAAACCGATCTCCCCTCTCAAGAAGCACACGCCCTGTAGCAGCTGGAGGCTCTAGCATCGACTTCCCAGCCCCGCAAGGCGCACTTGAGAAACAATATCGTTTATCATTGTTGCAAGTTTTTGCAATGCGACAGTGAGGAACCCTGCGAATGATGTTTCGAAATACCCTGCGCCGCGGCCTGACCTTTACCCTGCTCGGCCTGGCACTCGCCACTCCCCTCACCCAGGCTGCCGATCCGGTTTCCCTGACGCTCTATAACGGTCAACACAAGGAAGTCGGCGACGCTATCGCCAAGGCTTTCGAAGCCAAGACCGGCATTCACGTCAACGTGCGAAAAGGCAGCAGCAACCAGCTCGCCAGCCAGATCGTGGAAGAAGGCGATCGTTCTCCCGCCGATGTGATTTACACCGAAGAGTCGCCGCCATTGAACAAACTGGGCGAGCAAGGCCTGCTGGCCAAGACCGACGACACCACACTGGCGGTTTTACCCAAGGAATATGTAGCGAGCAACGGCACCTGGATCGGCATCACGGCTCGAGTGCGGGTCGTAGCGTTTAACCCCAAGCTGATTGATGAAAAGGACCTGCCCACGTCGGTGATGGAATTCTCCAATCCAACATGGCAAGGCAAGGTCGGCTTCGTGCCTACCAGTGGCGCCTTTCAGGAACAGGCCGTCGCGATCATCAAAGTGCACGGCATGGATGCAGCCGAAGAATGGCTGACTGGCCTGCGCGCGTTCGGCAAGACCTACAGCAACAACATGGTCGCCCTGAAAGCCGTGGAAAATGGCGAAGTCGCCACCGTACTGGTGAATAACTATTACTGGTTCGCCTTGCAACGCGAGAAGGGCCAGCTCGATTCGAAACTGCATTACTTCACCGGCGGCGACGTCGGCGGGCTAATCACCGTTTCCAGCGCGGCCGTGCTGAAATCCAGCCAACACCCACAAGAAGCCCAACAGTTTCTTGCCTATATGGCCAGCGAAGAAGGTCAGCGCGTGATCACCCAGACCACCGCCGAATACCCGCTGCACAAAGGTATGGAATCGGATCGCGGCCTCAAACCTTTCAGCGAACTGCAAGCCCCTAACGTCACCCCGGCCGATCTGGGCAATGCCGAACAAGCCCTGGATCTGGAACGCGACGTTGGCTTGAACTGATGAGCGCATCGTTATCCACCCCCGCTTCGCGCGGGGGTTACGTGCCACGGCGAAAGCGGCCGTCGATCTGGCTGCTGCTGCCGGTTCTGCTACTGGTCGTGCTCAGCCTGTTGCCGCTGCTGTATGTCGGACTCAAAGCCTGGCAAGCCGGGTGGGCCGAGGCATTGCATCTGCTGTGGCGACCTTATGTGTTTGGACTGCTGCGCAATACGTTGGCACTGATGGCTGGCGTGACGCTGGCTTGCGGGGTGATTGGCCTGTCGCTGGCCTGGCTGCTGGAACGCAGCAACCTGCCTGGACGGCGCTTGTGGGGCGTCATCCTCTGCTTGCCGTTCGCCGTTCCGGCGTTTGTCAGCAGCTTTACCTGGGTTTCGCTCAGCGCTCACTTCGAAGGTTTGGGCGGGGCGATTCTGGTGATGACGCTGTCCAAGTACCCGCTGATCTTTCTGCCCGTCGCGGCGACGTTACGCAATCTTGATCCCTCTCTTGAAGAGTCCGCCCGCACGCTTGGACAGAATCGCTGGGGCGTGTTTTTCAGAATCACGTTGCCGCTGCTTTGGCCATCATTGCTGGCGGGGGCACTGCTGATCGCGCTGCACATGCTGGTGGAGTTCGGCGCGCTGTCGATCATCGGCTTGCAAACCTTTACCACGGCGATTTATCAGCAGTTCGAACTGGAATTCAGCAATGCCAACGCGGCGATGCTTTCGGCGGTGTTGCTGGCGCTGTGTCTGGTATTGCTGTGGCTGGAGCTGCGGGTTCGCGGCAAGGGCCGGCATGTTCGTACCGGCCAAGGTGCGGCGCGGCACGCGGAACAAGTTCGATTGGGACCTTGGGCGGGCGTCGGACAGCTTTACTGCCTGGCGCTGGCGATCATCGGCAGTGGCATTCCGCTGGGGATGCTGGGGTATTGGCTGGCAGTCGGTTCTTCAGCAGCGTTCCCGGTAGCCGCAATCAGCGAGGCGCTGCTGTCGTCTCTTGCGCTCTCCCTTGGCGGGGCAACGCTCTGCCTGATGCTGGCCGTGCCGGTGGGCTTGCTGGTGGTCCGGTACAAGGGTCCATTGGCAATCTGGGCCGAGCGCCTGCCCTATCTGCTGCATGCGCTGCCGGGATTGGTGATTGCGCTGACGCTGGTGTATTTCGCCCTGCACTATGTGCCGGCGCTGTACCAGACATCGGCATTGCTGCTGATCGCTTATGCACTGTTGTTTCTGCCGCTGGCACAGGCGCCGATTCGAACGGCCTTGAACAAGGCTGCGCCACAACTGGAAGAGGCAGCGCGCACGCTGGGGGCTACGTCGTTCACTGCGTTTTTCCGGATTACGCTGCCGATTATTTTCCCAGCGTTGGGCGCCGCGTTTGCGCTGGTGTTTCTGGATGCGATGAAGGAGCTCACGGCGACGCTGCTGCTGAGTCCGACCGGGCTCAATACCTTGGCGACGGAGGTTTGGGCGCATACCGCCAATGTGGAGTTTGCGGCGGCGGCGCCTTATGCGGCGTTGTTGATTTTGGTGTCGGGAGTGCCGGTTTATCTACTTACGACGCGGATGTATCTGAGCCGCTGAGACCGCCATCGCGAGCAGGCTCGCTCCCACATTTGATCTCTGATGCCCACAAATAGTGCGCTCACTGAAGATCCAGTGTGGGAGCGAGCCTGCTCGCGAAGGGGCCAGCCCAGACAACCGATTACGCTCTGAACTGCCCCAGGCTCGCCTTCAACTGCGCCGCCAAGCCATCCAGCACCTTGCCGCTGGCCGTGGTCTCCACCACCGCCCGAGCTGCTTTCTCAGCCTGTGCATGAATGGTTTCAACCCGGCCCCGCACCGCCTGCGCGCCTTGCGCCTGATGCGCCGCTGCCTGAGTCGCCAGGCCAATCGCCGCATGCACCTGCTCGACCGACGCCTGCACCGACTGCTGCAACCGCGCACTGTCGCGCAACACCAGCAAACCTTCGTTGGCCTGACGCCCCGCCTGACCAATCGCAGCCACCGCCTCACGGGCACCTTGTTGCAAGGCAACGATGTGCGCCTGAATGTCGCCAGTCGAGCTCTGCGTCTTGCTCGCCAGCGCCCGCACTTCGTCAGCCACCACGGCAAAGCCGCGACCGGTCTCGCCCGCACGCGCCGCTTCGATGGCGGCGTTCAGTGCCAGCAGGTTGGTTTGCTCGGCGATCCCGTGGATTACCGTCAACACCACTTCAATCTGCTCACTCTGCTGCGCCAGCCGTTCGATGACTTTCGCCCCGGTATCGACCTGCCCGGCCAACGCCTCGATCAGACTGCCGACTTTCGCCGAGGTCCGAGTGTTTTCATCGGTGGCCGAACGAATGTCCACCACCTGCTGCAACGCCGCTTGCATGGCGTGGCTTTCTGACTGGGCTTCATCAGCCATTTGCGACAACGCGCGCAAGCTCTCGGCCACTTCATCGCGCTGCATGCCCGCCGCCTTGTCTGCCCCTGCATTACGAAGGGTCATGGCGCCGATTTCCACGCCGGTACGCTGAGCCACATCGCCCGCCTCGCGCACGATCGGCTGCAACTTATCCACAAAGCGATTGACCGCCGAGGCCATGTCGCCGATTTCGTCCTTGCTGTTGATCTGCACGCGCTTGGTCAGGTCGCCCTCGCCCGCCGCCAAGTCATCCATGGCGCTGATCAGCAGCTTCAAGCGGTTGACCACTCGACGCCCCAGCACCACGGCCAGCAACAGCAGCACACCGCAACCAACCAGCGCCAGGCCCATGCCGATGCGCCAGCGCAAGGTCGCTGCCGCTTCCTGCACAGTGCTGGCGGTATTGGCTTTCATTTCAGAGGCAGTGGACTGCGCCGACTGCAATCGCGCACCCATGGCCGCAGCACTGTCTGCGGCCGCACCCTTGAGGCTATCGCCGACCAGTTGATCACTGCTGGCAATCAGCGCCGAGAAGCGCTTGTCGAGGGCCGCCAGGTCGGTTTCCACCGAGGCGGTCGAGACCCCCATCACAACCTTGCCGATTTCCACGCCGTTAGGGTTGATCGAGGCCTCAAGGTAATAAACCGATGGATCGTTCTTCGCCGCATCCAGCACCTTGTCCAGCGCGCGCTCGCCCTGACCCTTTTCCAGCAAGGCCTTATTGATCGGGTTTTCGCGATTCAGATAACGCGTCAGGTGCTGCCCCGTTGCATCGTCGTAAACCACGAACAACACATTGGGATTACGCTGTGCCCGACGGGCAAATTCAGACAGGGTTGGAACGTCGCTGTCCCACATGGCGCGGGGAGCGACCGAGGCCAGAAGCTGCGCCATATCATTGGCGGAGTCCTTCAGGTCTTTTTCCAGCATTGCACGCATCTGCGCCTGTTCATCCTTCAAACGCGAAGACAAACCGGCCGTGAGGCGTTGACGCGTGCTGGTCGAGAGGCTGTCCAGGCTCGACGTGACTTCACGCCCTGCCTGCTCAAGCTCGCCAGAGAGCTTTTGACTGTCGGCGCCCAGGCGCACACCCAGATCGGCTTCCAGCGCAGTCACTGTGCTCCGGGTCAGGGCAACAGCCACCAGCACCTGCACCAAAAGGGCGATACCAAGGGTAACGAACACGGGCCGCAGTAAACGGCTTTGTAACAATGAGAGAACGGCTGACACTTAAAATCCCTCTGCTTTGGCGCCATTAAATTGATGGCGCGCTGGAAGCGATGCTTTTAATCAAGATCACAGCAAAGGTCATGCCGTCCAACAGGTATAAACGACAAAGGCCCCAATTAAGGGGCCTTTGTGTTGTACATCAACGACTTATCAGGCGAACGGGTGACGCAGAACGATGGTTTCGTTGCGATCCGGGCCCGTCGAAATAATGTCAATCGGCGCACCGACCAACTCTTCAACGCGTTTGATGTAGTTGCGAGCGGCTTGCGGCAGCGCCTCCAGCGTCTTGGCACCGACGGTGGATTCGGTCCAGCCCGGCATCTCTTCGTACACCGGCTCCAGGCCGATGTAGCTGTCGGCGTCAGTCGGTGCGTCGATCACTGCACCATCCTGGTTCTTGTAGCCAACACAGATGTTGATGGTTTCCAGACCGTCCAGTACGTCCAGCTTGGTCAGGCACAGGCCCGAAATGCTGTTGACGTCGATAGCGCGACGCAGGATGACGGCGTCGAACCAGCCGCAACGACGGGCACGGCCGGTGGTAGCACCGAACTCGTGGCCACGCTTGGCGAGGAACGCGCCAACGTCATCGAACAGCTCAGTCGGGAACGGGCCCGAACCGACGCGAGTGGTGTAGGCCTTGGTGATGCCCAGGATGTAATCCAGGTACATCGGACCAAAACCCGAACCGGTGGCGATGCCACCCGCAGTGGTGTTGGAGCTGGTGACGTACGGGTAGGTACCGTGGTCGATGTCCAGCAGGGAGCCTTGAGCGCCCTCGAACATGATGTCTTTGCCAGCGCGGCGCAGCTCGTGCAGCTCGGCGGTGACGTCGAGCATCATCGGCTTCAGCAGCTCGGCGTACTCCATGCACTCGTCCAGAGTCTTCTGGAAATCGATCGCAGGTTCTTTGTAGTAATTGACCAGAACGAAGTTGTGGTAATCCAGCAACTCGCCCAGCTTGGCGGCGAAACGCTCACGATGGAACAGGTCACCGATGCGCAGACCGCGACGTGCAACCTTATCTTCGTAAGCCGGGCCGATGCCGCGACCGGTGGTACCGATCTTCAGCTCGCCACGGGCTTTTTCACGAGCCTGGTCCAGCGCTACGTGGTAGGACAGGATCAGCGGGCAAGACGGGCTGATACGCAGGCGCTCGCGCACCGGTACGCCTTTCTCTTCCAACTTGATGATTTCCCGCAGCAGAGCGTCGGGTGCAACCACCACGCCATTACCGATCAGGCACTGCACGCCTTCGCGCAGCACGCCCGAAGGAATCAGGTGCAAGACGGTTTTCTCGCCGTCGATCACCAGTGTGTGACCAGCGTTGTGGCCACCTTGGTAGCGCACTACGGCGGCAGCATGTTCGGTCAGCAGATCAACGATCTTGCCTTTGCCCTCATCACCCCATTGGGTGCCCAGGACTACGACATTCTTACCCATAACACTTGTCCTCATTCGCGCAAACTTGGTGCCGGCGGCGGCCGGCAGGAAAACTCAAGAAGCCAGCGGCAATACTTGCCAAAGCCCGTTCTGCTGAATCAATTGCCGGTCGCAGTCCGCTTCACGGGCGGCGGCCAAAGGTTGTCCAGGCAATGCCTGAACGACACGCTGACCCTCACTGCGCAACTGGCAAACCTGCTGCCAGAGTGCCGCATCCGTACTGTCAGGCATCCAGATACCGCCAGACGGTAGCTCGATTTCAGCACGCCCCAGGGTCACCAGGGTTTTCAAATCGGTAGAGAAGCCGGTGGCCGGACGAGCGCGACCGAAGTCGGCGCCGATGTCGTCGTAACGACCGCCCTGGGCAATGGACTGGCCAACACCCGGCACGAACACCGCGAACACCACACCGGTGTGGTAGTGGTAACCGCGCAACTCACCCAGGTCGAAGTACAGCGGCAGTTCCGGGAAACGCACGGACAGACGTTCGGCAATCGCCAACAGGTCGTCCAGAGCAGCCAGAACCGGGGCCGGCGCATTCGCCAAACGCTCGCGGGCAGCGCTCAATACTTCACGGCCGCCACACAAGTCCACCAATGCGCGCAGCATGCCCGACAAATCGGCACGCAGGCCTTCGGTCAAGGTAATGACCTCGTCGATGGCCTTGCGTTGCAACGCATCAAACAATTGTTGCTCGACTTCACCGGACAAACCGGCGGCGCGGGCCAGGCCACGGTAGATGCCTACATGGCCGAGGTCCATGTGCACATCCGGCACATCGGCCAGTTGCAGCATAGCCAACATCAGGCTGATGACTTCCACATCGCTGCTCGGGCTGCCATCGCCATACAACTCGGCACCCAACTGGATCGGGCTGCGCGAGGACGACAATGCGCGAGGCAGAGCGTGCAGCACGCTACCGGCATAGCACAGACGGCTCGGGCCTTCGCGGCGCAAGGTGTGCGCATCAATGCGCGCCACTTGCGGCGTGATGTCGGCACGGAACCCCATCTGCCGGCCCGATTGCGGGTCGATGACCTTGAAAGTACGCAGATCGAGGTCCGAGCCCGCGCCGGTCAGCAGGGATTCCAGGTACTCGATATGGGGAGTCACGACAAACTCGTAACCCCAGCTCTGGAACAGATCCAACACCTGACGACGCGCGACTTCAATGCGCGCCGCTTCTGGTGGCAGTACTTCTTCGATGCCATCTGGCAGCAGCCAGCGGTCTACCGTTGCCATTACGCCATTCCCCTATGATCCGGGCGGCAAGCCGTCGGGCGAGCCTTGAGTGAAGCAGAAAATGATCGGTTCATTTGCAAACCACGCGCATGAACAACACGGCGAAAAGCCTGAAACCGGCTTCGCCAACCACTTTCCTCGAAAATCCTGTCGAGTCATTCAACTCGGTCTTCTGCCTGAAAACAGCAATCAAACGTGCAGACGCAAAAAAGCCGGGAATTTCCCGGCTGCCGCATCATACACACGTTTTCCCAAAGGATCACCCCGCCCGAGGCTTTAGCCGCCAGGCGGGGGATGATTCAGGTCAATGCGGTATCAAGGCTTGGCTTTTTCCAGGTAACGGAAGAAGTCGCTGCTTGGGTCCAGGACCATGACATCGGATTTGTTCGCGAAGCTTTCACGGTAGGCACGCAGGCTACGGTAGAACGCGTAGAACTCCTGGTCCTGGCCGTAGGCCTTGGAGTAGATGGAAGATGCCTGGGCATCACCATCACCGCGAACCTCTTCAGATTCACGATAGGCTTCAGCCAGCAACACGCGGCGCTGACGATCGGCGTCAGCACGGATGCCTTCTGCCAGCTCGTTACCCTTGGCGCGGTGCTCGCGAGCTTCACGCTCACGCTCGGTGCTCATACGCTCGAACACGCTGCGGTTCACTTCTTTCGGCAGGTCGATGGCCTTGACCCGAACATCGACGACTTCGATGCCCAGTTCTTTTTCCGCCATCTTGTTCAGCGAAGCGGTGATGTCAGCCATCAGCGCGTCACGTTCACCGGAAACCACTTCATGCAGCGTGCGCTTACCGAACTGGTCACGCAGGCCCGATTCCAGACGACGGGACAGACGCTCGTCGGCAATCTGCTTGAGGCCGGACGTTGCGGTGTAGAAGCGCTCGGCATCTTTCACGCGCCACTTGGCGAAGGCATCCACCATGACGGCTTTCTTTTCCAGCGTCAGGAAGCGTTGCGTCGGTGCATCCAGCGTCATCAGGCGTGCGTCGAATTTACGCACCTGGTTAACGTAAGGCACTTTCACATGCAGGCCCGGCTGAACATCGGCCTGAACCACGCGACCGAACTGCAGCAACACCGCACGCTCGGTCTGAGCCACGATGTAGAAGCAGTTCCAGGCAGCGATCGCCACGACGACGCCGACAATAAGGGCGATCAGCGATTTATTGCTCATCAGCGACTCTCCCTGGTACGTGCTTGCTGTTGTTGCAGATCAGCTGCTGCACGCGTATTCGCTTCATTGCTGCTGGCTGCCGCGCCCGAAGCCGGAGCACTGCCAGTGGTGCGACCACTGTCGATCATCTTGTCCAGCGGCAAGTACAGCAGATTGCTCTGGCCATTCTTGTTGCCGGTCACGAGAACCTTGCTGGTGTTGGTGAAGACTTCCTGCATGGTGTCCAGGTACAGACGCTCGCGGGTGACTTCAGGGGCCTTGCGATACTCGGCGACCAGCTTGGTGAAGCGATCGGCCTCACCCTTGGCGCGCGAGACGGTTTCGTCACGGTAACCATTGGCATCCTCGAGGATACGCTGGGCCTGACCACGGGCTTCCGGCACGACGCCGTTGGCGTAGGTTTCAGCCTGGTTACGCGAACGTTGCTCGTCTTCACGGGCACGGATCACGTCGTCGAAGGCTTCCTGAACTTCACGCGGTGCCGCTGCGTTCTGAACGTTGACCTGGGTAACGGTGATACCGGTGCGATAGGTATCCATGAAGCGTTGCAGACGCTCCTTGATCTCGCTGGCCATCAACTCACGACCTTCAGTCAGTACCTGGTCCATGGCGGTAGAGCCCACCACGTGACGCAAGGCACTATCTGTCGCTTGCTGCAGGCTGATTTCCGGCTGATCGACATCCAGCACGAAATCCTGCAGGTTGCTGATCTTGTATTGCACGGTCAGCGGCACTTCGACGATGTTCTCGTCTTCGGTCAGCATCTGCCCCTGCTTGGTGTACGAACGCTCACGCGTAACGTTTTCCAGGTACTTCTTGTCGATCGGCGGGAAGTAGATGTTCAGGCCCGGGCCGACGGTTTCGTAGTACTTGCCGAAGCGCAGCACCACGGCCTGCTCCTGCTCGTCGACGACGTAGACCGCGCTGTACAGCCAAACGGCCGCCAACACGACAAGGCCGATGCCAAGAATGGCGCCGAAGCCGCCGCTCTTGCCCGAACCACCGCCGTTATCACCGCGTTTCTTACCACCACCGAACAACCCGTTCAGGCTTTCCTGCAGCTTTCGGAAGGCCTCGTCGAGATCCGGTGGTCCCTTGCGGTCGCCGTTATTGCGGCGCTTGCCACCCCAAGGATCCTGATTATTCGAGTTGCCACCCGGCTCATTCCAAGCCATAGCGCTCTCCATCTGATAAAGCAAAGACGCACCCACGGCGCGCCGACCAATGCTACAGAATGCCTGTCACCACGGCACAACCGCTTTCTCAGGCTTTTATTGCAAAGTGTGTTGCTCGATGAAGTCATTCGGCTGCAAACCTTCGCGGCTCACCAATCGATTCAATTCGATCCGTGGCAAGCGAACGGCCAGCAAGCTGATGCCTTCTTCGTCGTGTTCTTCTTTCTGTACCGCACCGACTTTGAAAAACTGCGCACGCAGTCGAGCAAAACGTTGCGGCAAGCGCAAGGTACCAATAAACAAATCATCCCCAAGCAACTCGGCCAGGGCCTGCTTGAGCAGGTCCAGGCCTGTACCGTCCTTGGCCGACAACCAGACCCGCAGCGGTTTGCCATCGGCATCGCGCTGGATCTGCGGCTCTACGCCCTCGAGCAAATCGAGTTTGTTGTATACCTCAAGGATCGGCAAGTCTTGCGCCCCGATCTCCCCGAGCACCACCATTACCTGTTCAATCTGGGCCATACGCTCGGGTTCATGAGCGTCGATCACATGCAGCAGCAAGTCAGAGTTGCTCGACTCTTCGAGCGTAGCCCGAAATGCCTCAACCAGCTTGTGAGGTAGATGACGAATGAAGCCCACGGTGTCGGCCAGCACGATCGGCCCGAGGTCATCGAGTTCGAGTCGGCGCAAGGTCGGGTCGAGGGTCGCGAAGAGCTGATCAGCAGCGAAGACGTCGGAATCGGTCACCGAGTTGAACAGCGTCGATTTGCCGGCGTTGGTATACCCCACCAGTGAAACCGTCGGAATGTCAGCACGTTTGCGCCCGCGACGAGACTGCTCGCGCTGGCTACGGACCTTCTCCAGTCGCCCCTTGATTTGCCGCAGGCGAACCCGCAACAGGCGTCGGTCGGTTTCGAGCTGGGTTTCACCCGGACCGCGCAGACCGATACCGCCTTTCTGCCGCTCAAGGTGAGTCCAGCCACGAACCAGCCGCGTACTCATGTGCTCAAGCTGGGCCAGTTCGACCTGGAGCTTGCCTTCATGGGTGCGGGCGCGTTGGGCGAAAATATCGAGAATCAGACCCGTGCGGTCGATCACGCGACACTCGAACACACGTTCAAGGTTACGTTCCTGACTGGGCGTGAGGATGTGATTGAAAATCACCAGATCTACCTGCTCGGCTTTGACCAGGTCGCGTAATTCCTCGACCTTGCCGCTGCCAATCAGGTATTTGGCGGTTGGCCGATGACGCGGCACGTTAAAAAACGCGACGGTCTCGGCACCTGCCGATATTGCCAATTCCTGGAACTCCTGCGGATCTTCGCGCGCCTCAGGGTCCTGACCATCCAAGTGAACGAGAATGGCTCGCTCACCACCACCGTGGCGCTCAAAGAACAAAGGAGACTCCTATCAGGCGTTACCTGGCTCAGCGTCACCTGCTTCGGATTCGGTTGCGCTAGGCAGACGAATTGGACGAACCGGCACCACTGTAGAGATAGCGTGTTTGTAAACCATCTGGCTCACGGTGTTTTTCAGCAGGATAACGAACTGGTCGAAAGACTCGATCGTGCCTTGCAGTTTGATACCGTTGACCAGGTAGATAGACACCCCAACTTTCTCTTTACGTAAAGTATTCAAGTAAGGGTCTTGTAGCGAATGCCCTTTTGACATGTGCCGCACTCCTTTAAGGATTCAAAATAAAAAAATAGGTAAACAGATGGCTTTAGCCGTCACACCCCCAAGGATAGACGGCAATTGAAAGGTCTCACCTCAATATGGAGATGGACCCCAAGTATTTCAAGGCGCGCGGCAGATTGTCGCAATCGAGGCTGTCCAGCCAGTGTAAATCAGCCCAACTGCGCAGCCAGGTGAACTGACGTTTTGCCAATTGGCGCGTGGCAATTATTCCACGCTCCTGCATCTCGGCTTGCGTCAGCTTGCCATCCAGGTAATCCCAGACTTGTCGGTAGCCTACTGCACGTATAGACGGCAACCCGGAATGCAGGTCACTTCTCTTACGCAGGGCTACGACCTCGTCAATGAATCCCTGTTCCAACATATTCGTGAATCTTTGTTTAATTCGCTCGTGCAGTACCTGACGATTTGCCGGAGCAATGGCCAAGTTCGCGACAGTATAGGGCAATTGTTGCAGTCCCGAAGCGGCTGCTTCAGTACTTTGCGCAGTTTGTCTCAGACGCAGTTCGGTCATGCTCTGACCACTGACGCGATAAACTTCCAGCGCTCGACTGAGTCGCTGCGGATCGTTCGGATGAATACGCGCCGCCGATTCCGGATCGATGACCGCCAATTGCTCGTGCAGCGCTTGCCAGCCGAGGCGCGCAGCCTCTTCCTCGATCTGCGCACGCACATCCGGATCAGCCGCCGGCATATCCGCCAGACCTTCGACCAAAGCCTTGTAATAGAGCATTGTGCCGCCCACCAGCAGCGGAATTTTTCCCCGCGCAGTGATCTCGGCCATCGCTTCAAGGGCATCACGGCGAAAATCAGCAGCCGAATAGCTCTCGGCCGGGTCAAGAATGTCGATCAAACGGTGCGGGAATTCGCTCAGAATATCTTTCGAAGGTTTGGCAGTGCCAATGTCCATGCCACGGTAGACCAGTGCCGAATCGACACTGATCAGCTCGCACGGCAGGACTTTGGTCAGTTCGATGGCCAGGTCGGTCTTGCCCGCAGCGGTCGGGCCCATCAGAAAAATCGCTGGAGGGAGCTGGCTCATCAACGACCGCGCAAGAAAAGTTTGTCCAGATCGTCCAGGCCCAATTGGGTCCAGGTCGGTCGGCCATGGTTGCATTGACCGCTGCGCTCGGTGTTTTCCATGTCACGCAGCAGGCCGTTCATTTCCGGGATCGCCAGGCGTCGATTCGCACGAACCGCGCCGTGACAGGCCATCGTCCCGAGCAGTTCGTTCAAATGAGCCTGAATCCGGTCGCTGGAGCCGTATTCCATCAGGTCCGCCAATACATCACTGACCAGTCGGTTGGCTTCAGCTTGCTTGAGCAAGGCCGGAATCTGCCGGATGGCCAGGGTCTCAGGCCCCAGGCGCTGCAATTCAAAGCCAAGACGCTGGAACCACGCGACGTGCTCTTCGGCGCAATCGGCTTCGCGCTGACTGACGGCCAATGACTCGGGTACCAGCAGCGGCTGACCGCTCAGTCCTTCGCTGGCCATGGCGATTTTCAGGCGCTCGTACATGATTCGCTCGTGAGCCGCATGCATGTCCACCAGCACCAGCCCCTGGGCGTTTTCCGAAAGGATGTAGATACCTTTGAGCTGCGCCAGTGCATAACCCAGCGGCGGAATATCGTCCTGCCCGGCCGGAAGCGCGACCGCATTGGCCTCGGGCAGCGGCGCAAAAAACTCGCGGTAGGCGGCCTGAGCTTCGGCGACCGGCACCCCGGACTGAGGCCGTGGCGTGTATTGATACTGATAACCGGCGCCAGCGCCCGAGCCAGCCGGGGTATTGAACGATGGCTGCGCCTGGGGTTGCTCCAGTAGCGCATTGGCCGCCAGGCGCATCTCGCCCTGCGGGCCGAATTCACCGGCGTCGAGGCCAGTCGGTCGCACGACGGCCGTCGCCACCGGTGCGGCCAGATGATCCTCCGGTCGCACATCGCCCAACGCGCGATGCAAGGTGCCATAGAGGAAATCGTGAACCATGCGCCCGTCACGGAAGCGAACCTCGTGTTTGGTCGGGTGCACGTTGACGTCGACACCCGCCGGATCGACTTCGAAAAACAGCACGAACGTCGGATGCCGGCCATTGAACAGCACGTCGCGATAGGCCTGGCGCACCGCGTGGGCCACCAGCTTGTCGCGCACCGCACGGCCATTCACAAAGAAATACTGCAAGTCTGCCTGGCTGCGATTGAACGTCGGCAAACCGACCCAACCCCACAAATGCAGGCCATTGCGCTCGATTTCGATCGGCAGCGCCTGCTCCAGGAAACCTGAACCACAAATCGCCGCCACGCGCCGGGCGCGGGCTGCATCGTCATGGGCTTCATGCAGGCTGAGGATGGTTTTGCCGTTGTGACGTAAATGGAACGCCACGTCGAACCGCGCCAACGCCAGACGCTTGATCACTTCTTGCAGGTGATCGAATTCGGTTTTTTCGGTCTTGAGGAATTTGCGCCGCGCCGGGGTGTTGAAGAACAGGTCGCGGACTTCCACCGAGGTGCCGACCGGGTGAGCGGCTGGTTGCACACGAGGCGCCATGTCCCGGCCTTCGGTCTCAACCTGCCAGGCCTGATCGGCATCGCGGGTGCGAGACGTCAGGGTCAGGCGCGCCACGGAGCTGATCGACGCAAGGGCCTCACCACGAAAACCCAGGCTCATGACCTGTTCCAGGTCCTCAAGGTTACGAATTTTGCTGGTGGCGTGTCGGGCCAGGGCCAGCGGCAGGTCATCGGCAGAAATACCACTGCCGTCGTCGCGCACCCGCAGCAGCTTGACGCCACCCTGCTCGACATCGACATCGATGCGTTTGGCGCCGGAGTCGAGGCTGTTTTCTAGCAGCTCTTTAATCACCGAAGCCGGGCGCTCAACCACCTCGCCGGCGGCAATCTGGTTCGCCAGTCGCGGGCTGAGCAGCTCGATGCGAGCGCTGTTAGTCACGACCTGGTTCATTCTTTGGCCGCCAGCTCAGTGCCTGGAATGGTCAGGTGCTGACCGATCTTCAGCTCATCACTCGACAGGTTGTTGGCGCCGCGCAGCGTCGCTGGCGACACCTGATAACGCACGGCAATCATCGCCAGGGTTTCACCCGGATTGACTCGGTGATCACGCGGGCCCTGAGCGATTTTTCCGGAATCACGCAGCCACGCAATGTAAGTGCCCGGTGGCGGATTCTGCTGGAAGAACTGGCGCACGCCGCTGCTGATCGAGCGCGCGAGCGCCTGCTGGTGATTCGATGACGCAAGCTTTGAGGCTTCGTTGGCGTTGGAGATGAACCCGGTTTCGACCAGGATCGACGGGATGTCTGGCGACTTCAGCACCATGAACCCGGCCTGCTCCACACGCTGTTTGTGCAACGGAGTGACACGACCGATATTGCTCAGCACTTTCTGGCCGACGTTCAGGCTGGACGTCAGCGACGCCGTCATCGACAGGTCGAGCAGTACGCCCGCGAGCATGCGGTCCTTGTCATCGAGACTGACGTTGCCGGCACCGCCGATCAAGTCGGAGCGGTTTTCACTGTCCGCCAGCCAGCGGGCCGTTTCCGATGTAGCGCCACGATCAGACAGGGCAAACACCGACGCACCGAAGGCCGCGGTCGACGGCGCGGCGTCAGCGTGGATCGAAACGAACAGGTCGGCGCCTTTCTTGCGGGCGATTTCGGTACGGCCGCGCAGTGGAATGAAGTAGTCGCCGGTGCGGGTCAGTTCGGCGCGGAAGCCTTTCATGCCGTTGACCTGACGCTGCAATTCACGGGCGATGGCCAATACCACGTCTTTTTCCTTCTGACCGCGCGAACCGGAGGCGCCCGGGTCTTCGCCGCCGTGACCGGCATCGATCACCACAAGGATGTCGCGCTTGCCGGCCGGTGCAGGTGGAAGCTTGATCGCAGGCTCAACAGGCGTGACCGGCACTGCCGGCGCCGTGGCGACCGAAGGGGTTGGTGTAGGCAACGGCGAGGCATCGGAGGCGCTATCAAACAGGTCAACCACCAGTCGGTTGCCGTATTGGGCGTTCGGAGCCAGGGAGAAGCTTTTCGGGGTAACGGCCTTTTTCAGGTCGATGACCACCCGCAGGTCGGTCGGCGTGCGTTGAGCCGAGCGCATGGCGGTAATGGGGGTATTGGAGGTGTTGACGTTCAGCGGTGCACCGAGTGTCGCACCATTGATGTCGATCACCAGCCGATCCGGAGCGGTCAGGGTGAACACGCTGTGTTGCACAGGCCCTGTCAAGTCAAACACCAGCCGTGTGTTGTCCGGCGCCCGCCACAGGCGAACGCTATTGACCTTTGTGTCGGCCACAGCGTCGACGGTCACCGCCAAAAACAACAACCCTACGGCAGCTACCATCGCGCGAAAGCGCATACCTGACCCCATCATTTAATTGGTTTCCAATGCCAAAGCGGCACACCAGGCCTCGCCACGCGAGCCCTGGGATAAAATTTTCAGCGAACGCCCACTGTCTTGCGGGCTAATGGTAATGGTCAGGTCGGGCTTTGGCAAAAAGCCTGCACCTTTATCGGGCCACTCGATCAGGCACAGCGCGTCGTCGTCGAAGTAGTCACGAATGCCGAGGTACTCCAGCTCTTCCGGATCGACCAAACGGTACAGGTCGAAATGGAAGGCGCGGATGTCACCGATCTCGTAAGGCTCGACCAGGGTGAAGGTCGGACTTTTTACTGCGCCGTCATGCCCCAATCCCCGGATGATGCCCCGAGACAGCGTGGTTTTCCCCGCCCCCAAGTCCCCTTCCAGAAAAATCAGACCGTGCCCTTGGGTGGTTTTTGCGATATGTGCGCCAAAGGCAGTCATCGCCTCTTCATCAGCCAGGTACAGGGTTACTTCAGACACGGTGCTTGCTCCTCCAACAACTGACGAATGGCCGGGATCAGATCACTGGCCGCCAGCCCACGGCCATATTTACCTTGTTGCTCACCCGCATTGGCGTGTAGCCAGACAGCCAGACAAGCGGCGTCGAACGCCTGCATGCCTTGAGCCAGCAGCGCGCCCACCAAGCCGGCCAGCACGTCGCCCAGACCGGCCGCAGCCATGGCCGGATGACCTTGATGACACAACGCCAGACGCCCATCGGGACTGGCGATCAGGCTGCCGGCGCCTTTCAACACCACGACAGCTGTGTATTTTTTGCTCAGTGCATGCGCCGCTGCCGGGCGATCCGCCTGCACCTGAGCAGTGCTGATCCCAAGCAACCGCGCCGCTTCACCCGGATGCGGCGTGATCACGCAATCCTTGGGCAGAATCACGCGCTCTTCGGCCAGCATGTTCAACGCATCGGCGTCCCAGACTTGCGGCAACGGCGCATTGGCGGCCGCCGACAGCAAACTTTGCCCCCAGGAAGCCTGCCCCAAGCCGGGACCGACCACCAGTACGGAAACTTTTTGCAGCAGTTCCATCAGCTGGTTGGCCGATGACGTGCCCAGCACCATGGCTTCAGGAATTCTAGCCAGCGCGGCAGGTACATGATCACTGCGAGTGGCCACGGAAACCATGCCGGCCCCGCTGCGCAGAGCGCTTTGTGCACTCAGCAGGATCGCACCACCCAAACCGCGATCACCACCGATCAGCAACACATGGCCGAATTTGCCTTTGTGGGAAGTCGGCGTTCGGGGGACAAGGTGCGGCAAGTTACCGGCCGTCAGGCGACGAGCGCTGACCGACGCGACCGCAACCAACTGTGGATCGGCGTGTAAATCGTTGAAAACCAGTTCACCGACGACGTCTGCGGCATCACCGGTGAACAGCCCCAGCTTCAACCCGATGAAAGTCACAGTGAGATCCGCTTGCACCGCCGCACCGAGGACGCGGCCGGTATCGGCGCAAAGGCCTGAAGGGATATCCACCGCAACCACCGGAAGTCCGCAGGCGTTGATCGTTGCGATAGCGTCAGCGTAAGGCGCTCGGACTTCACCCCTCAGACCGGTGCCCAGCAGCGCGTCCAGCACGATGCCGCGCAGTTCGGTCTGCGCAGTCCAAGACTCAATCAAGATGCTCTCGGAAACGGCCTCGGCATACGCCAATGCCGCATCCCCCTGCAAACGCTGGGGATCACCGACCGCCAGCACCCGTACCGACCAACCCGCACGCCGGGCCAGCACCGCCACCAGATAACCGTCGCCCGCGTTATTGCCGTGACCGGCCAGCACACTCAATTCATTCGCCGACGGCCACTGCCGGACCAACGCTCGCCAGGTCGCCCGCGCCGCACGCTGCATCAATTCGAAGCCCGGTGTGCCGCCCGCAATCAGGCTCGCATCGAGCCCGCGAACCTGCGCGGCGCTATACAGCGCGTCGGGTAAATCATCTTTAGTGTGCGGCATGCGTCTTCGGGCTCCGATGTCTGGCAGAATTATACGCACCTCAGCTCCGGTTTCTCTCGCCTCATGCCCGCTATTACTACAGACCTGCCCGCCCTCGCCCAATCTATCAAGGACTGGGGTCGCGAGCTGGGCTTTCAACAAGTCGGCATCAGCGGCCTGGACCTGGCCGAGCATGAGCAGCACCTGGAGCGGTGGCTCGCCGCTGGCTACCACGGCGAAATGGACTACATGGGCGCCCACGGCAGCAAACGTTCCCATCCGGAAGAGCTGGTGCCCGGCACCTTGCGCGTGGTTTCCCTGCGCATGGACTACCTGCCCGGCGACACCCAAATGGCACAAATGCTGGCCCAACCGGAAAAAGCCTACGTCTCGCGCTATGCCTTGGGTCGCGATTACCACAAATTGATCCGTAAACGCGTGCAACAACTGGCCGATAAAATTCAGGCCGAAATCGGCCCGTTTGGTTTCCGCGCATTCGTCGATAGCGCTCCGGTGCTGGAAAAAGCCATCGCCGAACAAGCCGGTCTTGGCTGGATCGGCAAAAACACCCTGGTCCTGAATCGCAAGGCCGGCAGTTACTTCTTCCTCAGCGAGCTGTTTGTCGATCTGCCGCTGCCGGTCGACCCGCCCCACACCACCGAACATTGCGGCCGCTGCACCGCGTGCCTCGACATCTGCCCGACCAATGCCTTCGTCGGCCCGTACGTACTGGATGCCCGGCGCTGCATTTCCTACCTGACCATCGAACTGAAAAGCGCGATCCCGGAAGATTTGCGCCCACTGATCGGCAACCGGGTGTTTGGTTGCGATGACTGCCAGATCGTCTGCCCATGGAACCGCTTCGCCCGTCCGTCCGGCGAAAGCGACTTCAAGCCAAGGCACAATCTGGACAACGCCGAATTGGCCGAGCTGTTCATGTGGGACGAGGACAAATTCCTCAGCAACACCGAAGGCTCGCCGTTACGCCGCGCCGGTTATGAACGTTGGTTGCGTAATCTGGCGGTGGGGTTGGGTAACGCGCCGTCTAGCATTCCGGTACTGGAAGCGTTGAAGGCGCGCAGGGATTACCCGTCGCAATTGGTGCGAGAGCATGTCGAGTGGGCGCTCAAGCAACACGCCGACCGTCAGGCTTCGTCGTTGTAAACGAACTTCGGCATTTCCCAGTGAAAACGAATCGCCAGCAACCGCAGCAGGAAACCGCCAAACAGCGTGATCAAAATCGCCTGTTCACCGGGTAATTGCAGGTAGATGCAGAGCATGTAGCACCACGCCGCCGCGAACGAGACACTGGCGTAGAGCTCTCGGCGAAAGATCAGCGGGATGTCGTTGCAGAAAATGTCGCGCAGGATGCCGCCGAATACGCCGGTGATCACGCCACTGACCGACGCCACCAGCATGCCGTGGCCCATTTCCAGCGCGGTCATGCAGCCGATCAGGGTAAACGCCACCAGGCCCACGGCGTCGAGCACCAGAAATAGCGAGCGCAGGTGGCGCATCCAGCGCGCAGCGAAGACGGTGAACATCGCCGCGATCGAGGTCAGCACCAGGTATTCCGGATGTTTGACCCAAGTCAGCGGGTAGTGGCCGAGCAGCACGTCGCGCACCGAGCCGCCACCCAGCGCCGTAATGCAGGCGATCAACACCACACCAAACCAGTCCATGCCGCGACGGCCGGCAGACAGCGCACCGGTCATGGCTTCGGCGGTGATGGCGATCAGGTAAAGCATCAGCAACATGGCGGCGGTCCTTGCAGAAAGGCGCGCAGTCTACTCACTTCACCGAGGCCCCAAAAGAGGGCGATCATCGCGCAGGACCGCGTTGCCTGTATCGCGGGCAAGCCATGCTCCTACAAAAACAGGGCACACACCGCTTCTGTATGAGCATGGCCCGCGATGGCGTCACCCGAGGCGCTATCAGAACTTGATGAAGTGCTTGCGGTAGTGCTGCAACTCGGCAATGGATTCGCGGATGTCGTCCAGCGCCAAATGAGTGCTACCTTTTTTGAAGCTGTCACGCACGTCCGGCGCCCAGCGAGCGGCCAGCTCTTTAAGGGTCGAGACGTCGAGGTTGCGGTAGTGGAAGAAGCTTTCCAGGGATTTCATGTGGGTATAAAGGAAGCGGCGGTCCTGGCAGATGCTGTTGCCACAGATCGGCGACTTGCCCTTGGGCACCCACTGCTCCAGAAAAGCGATAGTCTCGGCTTCGGCTTCGGCCATGCTGATGCGACTGTCACGAACTCGCTGGGTCAGGCCGGAGCCGCCGTGTTGCCGGGTGTTCCACTCGTCCATGCCGGCGAGGATTTCGTCGCTGTGGTGGATGGCGATCACCGGACCTTCGGCCAAGGTGTTCAAATCACTGTCGGTGACAATGGTGGCCATCTCGATGATGACGTCGGTATCAGGGTTCAGACCGGTCATTTCCAGGTCGATCCAGATCAGATTCTGCGGATTTTGCATGTGTCGGCTCCTAGGCAATGCTGCGCAGTTTAGCCTAGGCAACCGGCGGGGCGTGCTAAACTCGCGGCCGTTTTACCTAATCGCTGCATTCTTGATACGGAACACCCATGGCCAAACGCCAACTCAATCGTCGTCAAAACTGGCGCATCGAAAAGATTCAGGGCGAACGCGCTGCCCGCGCCGCCAAACGCGAGTCCTCTGCTGTCGAGGCACTTGAGGGTGGCGACCTGGGTCCGGAACAGACGGGCCTGGTAATCGCGCACTTCGGTGTGCAGGTTGAAGTCGAAGCCCTCGATGGCGATTTGGCCGGCCAAGTGTTCCGCTGTCACTTGCGCGCCAACCTGCCAGCACTGGTGACCGGCGATCAGGTGGTCTGGCGTGCCGGCAACCAGGGCATCGGCGTGATCGTGGCGCAACTGCCGCGCAAAACCGAACTCTGCCGTCCGGACAGCCGTGGCCAGCTCAAGCCGGTAGCGGCCAACGTCGACATGATTGTTATCGTCTTCGCCCCGCTGCCTGAGCCTCATGCCAACCTGATCGACCGTTATCTGGTCGCCGCTGAGCACGCAGGGATTCGTCCGCTGCTGCTGCTCAACAAATTCGACTTGATCGACGAGCAGAATGCCCCGGCGCTGAACGCGTTGCTGGCGGTTTACCGCACGCTCGGTTATCCGGTACTGGAAGTCTCGGCGCACCACGGCAATGGCATGGAGCAATTGCAGGAGCAACTGGACGGACGCATCAGCGTGTTCGTCGGCCAGTCCGGCGTCGGCAAGTCGTCGCTGGTCAACAGCCTGCTGCCGGAAGTCGAAGCCCGTGTCGGCCCGTTGTCCGAGCTGTCCGGCCAGGGCACTCACACCACGACCACTGCGCGGTTGTTCCACTTCCCCGGTGGCGGTGAGTTGATCGACTCCCCGGGTATTCGTGAATTCGGTCTGGGTCACGTCAGCCGTGCCGACGTCGAAGCCGGTTTCATCGAGTTCAACGACTTGATCGGCACCTGCCGCTTCCGCGACTGCAAGCACGACCGCGAGCCGGGTTGCGCCTTGCTCAAGGCGCTGGAAGAGGGGCGCGTGCAGCAGCAACGGATGAACAGTTATCGCTCGATCATCGCCAGTTTGCCCGAAACCAGCTACTAAACAGACATTCCAGCCACCCCGATGCAGACGGGGCGGCTGGCTGTTCGTTGCGACCTGAAAATCCCCCGCCTTTTAAACGTCAGATATCCCTGTAGGGCATTTGCGCGCCTGTTTGAAGGACCCGTCTCTTTAACCGCGCAGACCTTGTTGCGGCCATCCAAGTGCATACATTCAAGCCCTCTTCGCATTCCGGCGATACCGAGGGACATCCATGCAAACCTATCATTTGTTCATCAGCCACTCGTGGAGTTACCCCCACGCCCATGACAACCTCGTGCGGCTGCTCAACGCCAAACCCGGCTTCACGTTCAAAAACTTTTCAGTGCCGACGGATAACCCGATCATCGGGGCGCAGACCGATAAACAACTGGAAGCCGCCATCGAAAACAAGATCCGGCCCTGCTCGGCAGTACTGATCATGGCGGGGATGTATTCGACCTACAGCAAGTGGATCAACAAGGAAATCGAGATCGCCAAACGAATGGGCAAGGTGATCATTGCGGTCAAACCCTTTGGTGCGGAGCGGATTTCTACCGTAGTACGCCAGGCTGCACATGCCGAATGCGCCTGGAACACCAACAGCATCATCAGTGCCATTCGCACTCACGCGGCGGGTTGAACCATGCGCAAGGGATTGTTCATCGGGATCAACCACTACACCTATGTGTCGCCATTGAGTGGCTGCAACAACGACGCGATGGCCATGGCCTCGGTGCTGGAACGCCACGCCAACGGGCGTCCGAACTTCAGCAGCAAGGTTCTGACGTCGGCGGAGGAAAACCTCACTCACACCAACCTGAAGCAGCAGATCCAGAGTCTGTTTTCCGGTGATTGCGATGTGGCGCTGCTGTACTTCGCCGGTCATGGCCAGTTTGATACCAGCATCGACGAAGGCCTGCTGATCCCGCAGGATTTCGGTCAGGGCGTTGAAGGCATCCGCATCAGCGACATCCTCAACTGGGCGGAACACGCCACCCACATCAAGAATAAAATCATCATCCTCGACTGCTGCCAGGCCGGCGCAGCCGCCGCGATGCGCGGGTTGCGCGGTGGCAGCAGCGTGATCAGCGAAGGCATGACCATTCTCACTGCCTGTAAAAAGGACCAGGTGGCGCTCGAAGGTCGCGGCCATGGCGTATTTACCGACCTTTTGTTGCAAGCGCTGCACGGCGGGGCCGCCAATGTGCTGGGCAACGTCACACCCGGCAGCGTGTATTCGTTCGTCGACAACGCGCTTGGGGCATGGGAACAGCGGCCGGTGTTCAAGACCAACGTCTCGCAGTTTGTGCCGTTGCGCGAAGTCACGCCGCTAATCGCCGAAGAAACCCTGCGCAAGCTCAAGGACTGGTTCCCGGAACCGAGCTATGTGTACCCGCTGGACCCCAGCTACGAACCGACCGAGGCAACGTTCGATCCCGACAACGGCGACATCTTCAAGCAATTGCAAAAGTGCAACCGCCACAGCCTGATCGAACCAGTGGACGCCGAGCACATGTACTACGCCGCCCTGCATTCCACCGGCTGCCGCCTGACCGCCCTCGGCGCCTATTACCGCGAACTCGCGATCAAGGGACATTTCTGATGCCTGTGTTTATCAGCTACCGCCACACCGACCGCGCCCACGCGATGGCCATTAACACCCGCCTGACGCAGGCAAACATCAAGACCTACCTCGATGTGCTGGACCCGGAATCGCAAACCACTGAAGACATCACAACCGTCATCACCCGCAACATCACCGAATGCACACACCTGATGGCAGTGGTCTCGGAGCAGACCGCGCAATCATGGTGGGTGCCGTTCGAAATCGGCGAAGCGACCATCAGCAATCGAAGGATCTGCTCCTACAAAATCGGCCCCAGCGCGCTGCCGCTGTACCTCGATAAGTGGCCGAAGTTAAGCGGTGAGAACGATATCAACTTCTTTATCGATGCCTATCGCGAGGAGGCGGTCTCCAAACGCTCAATAGGGCTAGAGTCGTTCAGCGAATCCGTTCGCGGCACTTACCGGCGTGATGCCGAGTTGTTCCATGACCAGCTCAAGAACCGCATTCGACGGGGCTTTTGACAGGCACAAAAAGCCGCGATCATTTCGCGGCTTTCTGGTCTTCAGCGTGCGGCTTTTTCCAGCCTCCAACCCAAGGCGTCCAAGGCGTCACAGCCATCCTGAATCAATATATGTGCAGCATTGGCGAAATGCTCCAGATCGTGACCTTCGGCATCCTTGACGCACAGACAGGTGACGCTATTGAGCAGATTCCGGCCGGCTTTGATTCGGTGAACGGCGGTTTCAAGAAGATCGGAGGTGCGGGCTTCTGTATCGATGAACAACGTCGGGCCGACGCTGAAGTTGCCTTGGAGCGGGTGGTACTTAGCCATGAGTCAAAATTCCAGATAATGTCGAGAGGTTTCATCTTTGTTTCGACCGGCTAAGATCGGTCACCGCCTTGGCAGCAACGGCGGAACTATAGGCTGATGCTTGCACGAGGGAGAACCCCAGCGCGAAAATTCAGATCATTCCTACAGCCACTAAGCAAACATACAGCCCTCGGAAGTACCGGCAGAAAATCACGACGCACCAGGCGGCAACCTTAGCTTTCAACATTAATGTGAGCGTGCACACGCGCAAGAAAGTCGTCAGGTAAGGCCACGTTACTCAAAGAGAATTATTGATTTTTCTCTTTCAGATTAATGACAAGCGACTTGAAAAATGGGTTTCGACGAACATGGACTGAACGTATTTCCTCCCTACGGATCAACTCCTGCCGCTTATAACCAACAGCCTCATCGCGAAACATCAACCCTTGCGGGACCACTGAAATACTAACTTTATAATCACGCTTTGAAAAACCACAAATCATACTCAGCGCAACACTCACGAGTATTGAAACCCCAATAGGCCACCCTATCACGTAGCGCCCCAGCGACAAGAAAGGAAAAAATATGAGCCCAAACATTGCAAAAGTAACAGCATAACTTATACACGCCCAAGAAATGTGTGTAAAACCGATATAAAGATTCCAAACCGCACGCATAATTTCTCCTTGAGTTTTATAGTGCACACAGCGACATCACATTACTATGAGCGCCTGCAAATTGTACTTACAGCAAACCTCGCCAGCCTTAGAGGTAATGAAAAACAACAGCATCTAAATATCGAGCCTTTTTTCGCGTTCCAAATCGACAAGTCGTGTAGTAGGCCCACCGACTTTCAGACGCTCGATGACAACGCGGGGCCACAAGTTGTGAGAGCGATGTTTGGCGAGGCTGTAAACCAGTTTTTGAATTCGATCCATAGGGTAGAAAATCGGCTGTAGTATTATTTTTATTGCGTCACTCCCGCTTATGTAGTTTTCGTCGCCAGCCTCCTTTTCCACCTGTTTTATTAGCATCCGTGTCGGCATAAAGCTGTTGCTTATTTTGGGCCGCATAGACAACTGACTTTTTACAAACGTATCCGACTCGCTGTGATGACCCTGTTCATCGAACCAAGGACCATTGTTCATATAGGCGCGCAGGTACTCCCAAAAGCCTTTTTGCATCCTCAGTGTTTTACCAAATGGCGCACCGAGACTGATCATCAATACCTTGTCAGGTTGTTCGAATTTCCACACCCGAATTTCAAGCGAAGCGTTTTGCATACCACTTAAGTGGGTGCCGACTAGCTGAAATTCGTCGACCTCGGCGCAAAGCCCCTCCCACGAGGCGTGAAACAGAACGCCATCTTGATCGATGTACACTTCCCGGGTACGGCGATTAAACACAATTGGCAGTGGCAAAGGGCGACGGACTTCCCATAGAAATACCACCAAAAACAACAGAGTCGTTATCCCCAATTCTATGAGGACACTCTCCGATATTCCGTAGAGCATCAATAGTAGTTCCAGGCATATCATTGCGATTGCTAACCACCCAAAGAAACCGGCCAGACGCCCTCGATCCGGATGACCTGCGTCTTGCAGTGTTAAGTAATCCTCCCTGTGCTCATCGGTAATAAATAGCGCCATCGGTTGTTCACCAGTGGGCTGGTCAGCTTCAAGTATTACGGTAGATGCACTATCGCGCAGTTGTTTTGACTTATTCATATACATGCTCATTCCATGATGTACATCATTGTTAGCTTCAGACCAACGAGTAGAAAGCAGATCAACTTTCCTTCGATAGAGCACAGCCCTGCTCATTTTCCAGATCGACAAGGCGTGTAGTGGGGCCGCCGGCCTTCAGGCGGTCAGTGACAATCTTTGGCCATTGGTTGCGGGAGCGGCGTTTAGCAAGACTGTAGGTGAGTTCTTGAATTCGGTCCTGCGGGTAAAGCAGTGGCTCGAGTATCAGTTTTGCAACATCGCTGGCGCTTAAGTAGTTTTTCCCACCCGCGTCCTTCTTCGCCTGTTTTAACTGCGCCAGTGCTTGCTTGAAGCTGTCGCTCATTTTGGGTCGCACGGATAGCTGGCTTTTTACAAATGCATCCGACTCGCTGTGATTACCGCTCTCGTCGAAATAAGGACCATTGTTCATGTATGAACGGATGTATTCCCAAAAACCTTTTTGCATCGCCAATGATTTGCCAAAGGGCGCACCGAGGCTGACCATCAAAACCGTACCTGGCTCTTCAAATTTCCACATGCGAATTTCCAGTGAAGCGTTTTGCATACTACCGATTTGGGTGCCAACTAAGTGAAATGCATTAGCGACCGCTGAGATGTCATCCCACGGGGCATGGAAAATATCGCCATCATGATCGAAGTACACTTCACGGGTACGGCGGTTAAACAGAATTGGCAGCGGTAAAGGACGAAAGGTTTCCCATAAGAATGGCAATACAACCAAAGGAATTCCGCTTCCCAAAATCATATACGCTCCTTCCCATTTCCCACCCAACATACAAATCACAGCCACACACAATATAAGTATGAAAACCCAGCCCCCCAAACCTGTTAATTGCCCACGACTGCCCTCCTCACCTAATAGCGACAAGTAATACTCGGTGTGCTCATCCGTAGTAAACAGCTCCATCGGCTGTTCCCCCGTCGATTTGTCCGCTTGAAGTATGACCGCGGGTGTAGAGCTGTAGCAGGGTTGATCCGGCGTATTCATATCCATGCACGTTCCATGATTTTTACTGTTCGCAGCGTCAATCCGTCTTGCGGGGAGTAGATCAACTCGCCCTCGATGCGCCGCAAGTCTCGCACTCCATCCTCATGGTACACACGGCGGTAAGGAGTGGTGCCGGCAGGCACAGGAACACGACTGCCACTGTGCCGGGCAAAATCTTTGCCCGTCCATTCGACCCTTTTGATCTGGTCGGGGTGATAGCCGAGTGTATCGCCCCAAACCTCAATACCCTTGAAGTGAATCATGGTATCGGTCAGCGGCACATTTTCTCCCGGCAGTTTCAACATCAGATACGTGGAGGTGACTTGCCCTTGATAGGGATTCATTTCTACCAGTCGAAAGGCATCAAAACAGATGGGGAACAGGACAGGGTACAGTTCATCCATAGACAGGCTATAGCTGTGGGACCAAGTGTCGTCCGGACGGATACCAAAGTGGCTGTTTTTCACCCATTTTTCCAGCGACGAGTCCGCTGTATAAAGACGGGCGATGACCCCGCCCACAATCGCAACCGCAAGGCCTAGTAGTTTCGCCCCCAAGTGAGGCACTACGTTGAGTCCCCTGGCAATAGTCGCCGCATCCCCGGCTATCACAGCAGCCCGGGCAACTCTTAGTGCACGGAAGGCCTGGACCTGGATCTTGATACTGGCCAGCGAAGCGCCAACCACGGTCAAGTTCGCGACCATGGTGTCGAAGTCGCCCGCTTTGTAGGCCTCAAAGGCATCTATCCCATAGAGCACGACGTCGAAGGCAAGAAAAGCACCTTGTGCCAGAGCAGCATTGGCGGCGCGACCCAACGCTTTAACCAAAAGTAGACGAGATGAAATGGAGGTACTACCGCTTTGACGAACAGCCGAAGCCCAGTCAACCTCTGCGACTCGCTGAAGTACGGCTGCGGTTGCAGCAGCGACACCTACTGCACTACCAATCATCCCAGTGAGGTTTTTGGTTGTAGTGCCGTCAAAAAACGTACTACTCGCCCAAACAAAATTCACCCCCGCCACCAGCATCACAATCGACTTGATCGGCGCCTTGCTCAGCGCACTTTTCAAATCAAACACGCTGCTCAACTCAACCCCCGCCGCCAAATTCACCGGCAACGGTGGCAGCTTGGTGCTGGCCGGGACCAAATGCATGAACGGGATACCGTCAGCTACCCCACTTGCCAGCGGTGCGACGCTCAAATGCGCGGGCATTGACTGACGCGTCCCCATCAAATCGCTGTACCACTCGCCCAACTGACGCGGCGTGACGCCCGAGGTCTGGATGCGTTGGTCGCTGCGGGCCAGCGCTGCCGCCATGTACAAGCGCCCCGCCGCACCATTGCCCTTTTCACCCTGATGCAATTGCAGCCCAGCCACCGGGGCAATGGACAGAAATAGGGCCTCAATGCTTGAGGCAGGCTTGTGTTGCTTCAGTTTGTCGGCGGTCTTGTTCAGCGCATCGGCATAACCAAAGGCTCTGGCAAGTTTGCTGGCGCCCTCTTGAACAGCAGCCTGGCTATCGCGCGCCACATCACTGAAGTCCACAAGGTATTTGATTTCGCTAACACCCAGCCGTAACGGTAACCCGAGTAATGCCCAAAGCAGCCATGGCTTGCCGGCCTTGTCACCTTCCAAGCTGAGGGTAATGGCCTCGGCTCCAATACTGGTGCTGGCCGGCCCCAGGCAGGCCTCGGCGAAATGCAACTCCAGTGCCTCACGCGATATCGACTGGGTTATGTCGAAATGACCGCAAGCCGTGTCCAAGCTCGACGGTCCAGCCACTTGCAGGGTGTTGAACCACGCCACCCAGAGTTGGGCCAGACGCCGCATATCAACGGTATATCGATCATTCTGGATTTCTTGATCTTTCCACGCTCGCTGGAGTTCGTCATAGCGGGTGATGGACGGCAACTGTGCGCTCAATTGGCGGTCGCCTTCGCTCAGTGACTTGATGACACCGGCCATTGCCCACGTTTCAGCGTGATGTTCCTGGTAACTGTCGAACGCCTCTTTTCGCACACGCATCAACGCAGCAAGGTCGAGCAGCACGCCCCATGCATCATCGATAACGGCGTAACTCTGCTGTTCGCAGCGCCCCATCTGTTTGAGCACTTTCAACCAGTCGGGGGCATGCTCCGTTTCGGGCTCCCCGCTCCAACCATAGCTAGTCGCATCGTTGTATTCGCCAATCTGCTTGACGACGGTGTCGACTTGACCACTGAACGGAGCAACGCCCGGCACAAAACTGCGCATGATGCGCTGCCGGACGACGGGATCTTTTCTGGCAGCCTGGTATTGCGCCTCACTCCAGCGAATGGGCGACCAAACCAAGCCGGCAGGATCGCCCGCTCTCAACACCAGGTGAGGTTTGACTCGGATGTCGATCACCTTGCCCGCTCGCGGGGTTTGGGTGAGCTGAGCTTTTTCGACCTGATACTCCACCAACTTGGATGGACTGCTCTCCCAGACGTAGAGCCAACCGTCGCGCAATAAACGCGAGGTGTAATTGAGCGCATGCCCGGTCAAGTCAGGATGACGAGGCCCCAACTCGGGAAACGAGCCGCTCAACGCCGGCAAGTCGTAGGCATCCGTATCGAAAGCGACGGTTGGGCCGAGAGCGTATCGCAGGGGCAAAACGGCAGCGAACAACGGACAGCTTCCAACGCGGCTTTTATTATGGGCGCTCATGGGTTTTTCTCCGGGTTGGCGGGAAGGCTCAGTGCATGCAGAAGCGGATCAGGCAGGGTGATTTGCGCGGCCAGACCTTTATTGGCCGGCGCTGAATCGAATTCCGGCGCTTCGTTTTCCCAAGCGCACACTGGCGCGTTGTCATGGCGCAGCCAGACGCTTTCCACACCAAACCAAAAGCCTGCTGGCCATTGCGCTCCGGCCAAACAGGCACGTCGCAGAACCGAGCCATCTGCCAGGCGCAGCCACAGCTCTCGCTGGTATTCATCAAATATGCGCAACCGACGCTGCAGGATCGGTAGCCATTGTTGGGCGCTCTGTGGAGAAGCCAGCCAAACACTGTGCTGCAAGTCAGTGCCACCCCACCACGCGGCATAGGCTGCGCTGCCAAGCGAGGCATTCAGCAGAAATGGCCCCGCTGCACCAATCGGCTCGTAGGCGGTCCCCTTGAAAAGCGATTGAGGAGCGTCGGCGCCGTAGTGCTGATGAAGCCAATCGATAGCGCCCTCATACTGGGCACCGTCAATCAGGAGCAGGCCTTTGTTCGGGGTGATCGGGGTCATGCTTCAGCCCTCTCTGTTACCTGATGTTCCTGGGCGGCATCGCATACCGGGCAAATGCCGGATTCGGCCTCTCGAAAGACGATGTTCTGTTTGAGCAGGGCTTCCATCGGGAGGGTGTCGATAACCACTGCCTCGGCAGCGTGGGGAACTAATGACAGTGCCGTCTGCCCGGGCAGGCCCGCGACCGGCGAACCACCCTCAACAATGGCCACGCTGCTGAAAATCCCGGCGGCGTTGATCACGATGTGCTGACCGCCACACTCAAGCGTCAAGCTCGAATCGGCCTTGATCACCACATGGCTGGCGGTGACATGGGCGTGAGGCCCCGCCTGAATCACCAGCGTGCCCTCTGCCGTCGTGCTGCTGTTGCCGCTGGTGGTGATCAATTCATTGCCGCCAATCACCGTGTTGCGCTCGCCTTGCGTGGTGTGCAACTCGTCGCCCTTGATCAGGCTGGCGCTGTTGTTGTCCACCTGCTCAAAACGGTCGTTGCTGATCAGGCTGTGGCTGTCACGGGTGATCTGTTCGCGGCGGTCGTTACCAATTTTGGTATCGCTGTCGTTGAGGATCAGTTGTTCGAGGTCGCGTTGGGCGCGCAGGTAAATCTTCTCCTGCCCGGCGCGGTCTTCAAGCGACAGTTCGTTGTAACCACCGGTGTATGGAGAGCTTTGGCTGCGCAAGACGGTTTTGGTTTTGTGTTCGGGCAAGGGGTATGGCACCGCATTGACCTTGTTCGGCGCGCACCCGGTAATGAACGGATGATCGGGATCGCCGTCCAGAAAGGTGACGATGACTTCCATGCCGACACGCGGAATCGTCATCGCGCCAAAATGTGGACCCGCCCATTGCGTCGAGACGCGCAGCCAGCAGCTGCTTTTTTCACTGTTGAGCTCGGCCCGGTCCCACGGTAGTTCAATCTTCACGCGACCATATTCATCACAGTAGATCTCTTCGCCGGCAGGTCCGGTGACGCGGGCGGTCTGGCTCACCAGCAGCGTTTTGCGTGAGCGCATCGGCGGCCGGTAAATCACGTCCCATGGCAGGACGCTGAAGCTGTTGCGATAGCCTTGGGTAAAGCCGTCTGCGGGTTGGACGTCGCTGGTGATGGCCTCTTCCAGTGACTGAGGCTGTTTTCCGGAGTGCGTCACGCTGAGCAACAGCCACAAGTCGTTGCAGGCTTTGCGGGGGTGATTGGTCAGGTCAAAAAAGTGACCACTGCGCAGGCTCGGCTGATCGCTCTGGCCCTCGATCAACTGGTAATCGGCACGGTGCCGCTCCAGGGCCTGGCGAACGCGTTGTTTGCCGCGCTGTTCGTTATCGATCAGAACCCGGTAACGGTAGTCTTCCAGCTCTGGAGTGAACTCGGCGGTGAAGCGATTTTCCAGCAGCAGACTCGGGCGTTGGAAGTCGTAGTGCCGGCGCGTGGTGGTGCTGGTGCGGGTGCTGAAGCGCATCGAGAACTGGCTGACGACCGGTTCGTCAGCCACCATGCCGGAGTCTTGTTGATAAGCGGTTTCGCCCAGTTTGGGAAACCAGGTCTGGTCGTCGGTGAACACCAGCACATGGCCTTGCGGTGAATGCTGGTAATGCCACGCGATGCCGTCTTCGGCGCACAGGCGCTGGACCAGTTCGTAATCACTTTCCCCATATTGCGTGCAGTATTCGCGCTCGGGACTGGTGCTGACATGGAAGGTAAACGCATCGGCCTGAATGCCGTGGCCTTTGAGCACCTGAGCAATGATTTGCGGCACCGTCAGGTGCTGGAAAATCCGCTGATCGTGGCTGAACTGCAAATAGTGCAGCGCTGGCACCAGGGTCAGTTGATAGCGGGTCAGGCGTTTGCCGGATTCGCCGACGAACGCCTCTTCGATGTGGCCATGAAGTCCTTCGCGGTGATGACCGAACTGGAGAAAAGCGGGCTGACTGAGCAGGCTCTCGATATCGAAATCCGGGTTTTCGCTGACCAGCTCAACCTGGATTGCGTACAAGGCGCTGATGGCCTCGACACCGTCAAAAGCGAGGACTTTGAAATCATTGCGAACAGCGGGGATGTGCAGCGCGAAATGCGCCGTGTTGGCCGAACCGAACATACGCTTATCCTTAAGCAAAGAGGAAATGAAGCGCGATGTCCAAACCGTCCAGGGTCTGTGCACGCGAAATGGGCGCGTACGGTACCAACGGGGGGCAAAGGATTGATGCCGGACAACTCCGCAAAACTCGTAAGATCTTTCCCGACCTCAGATCGACGCGGGAGAATGGCCGACAATCTCCCTCACAAACGACAGACACAAAAAAACCGACATCGCTGTCGGCTTTTTTGTACTGCTTTTCTGATTCCGATCATTTTCGTGACGCCAGGAAAATGATCGTAGCTTGGTCACTGCTTCGGCGGTTCCGCCGGTTTCGGTGCCAGGTTTTCAAAGATATTCAAACGCTCGCGAAGCTCATGGGCCGGCAGCGGTTCTTTATCCGCCGGCAAAGCGTTCGGATCGACCGGCTTGGCCGGCACTTCGCCCGGACCGCCCTGCCCTTGTGCGGCGGGGGCTGGTGCCGGCTCTGGCGCAGGTTCTGCACCTTGCGAACCTTCGATGGCACGCTGGGCTTTCTTGGTCAGCACCACAATGTCGATCCGGCGATTGACCGGATTGAACGGGTGCTCACGATCGAACAGCGCCGACGAGGCATAACCGACCACCCGCGCCACCTGCTGATCCGGGTAACTGCCGGCGACCAGCGCACGGCGGGCGGCGTTGGCACGGTTGGCCGAGAGTTCCCAGTTGCCGAAGTCACCGGTGCCCAAATACGGCTTGGCATCGGTGTGGCCGCTGATGCTGATCTTGTTCGGCACCGCTTTGATGGTGTCGGCCATGGCCAGCAGGATGTCTTCAAAATACGGTTTCAGACGCGCACTGCCGGAATCGAACATCGGGCGGTTTTCGGCGTCCATGATCTGGATGCGCAAACCGTCCTGAGTAATCTCGAACAGAATCTGGTCCTTGAATTTCTGCAACTGCGGATTTTCATCGACCTTGTTCTGCAACTCTTGCAGCAACAGTTCCAGGCGCTCTTTCTCAACCTGCTCGGCCAAGCCTTCGACCTGTTCGGTGTCGATGGTGACTCGGTCTGGCTGCGGCTGCGACTTCACTTCGGGGTTGAGGGTTTTCTCTGGCGCCAGGGTCGGAGAGCCGCCCAGATCGATGATGTACGGCGTGCCACTTTCGGTAAAGCCGACCGGGTCTTTGAAGTAACCGGCGATGAGGATTTTCTGTTCCGGTGTTGCGGTGGACAGCAGCCACAGCACCAGGAAGAACGCCATCATCGCCGTCGCGAAGTCCGCGAAAGCGATTTTCCAGGAACCCCCGTGATGCCCGCCCGCGTATTTCTTGACGCGCTTGATGATGATCGGCTGGTTATTTTCCATACAGAGTGCTCTGTCTCACAAATACTGTTCCTTTTTGACGGTGCCTGTTGTCGCCATACGGCGTTGCCGCTCCTCGCCATAGCGAGCTATGACTCGTCGCGGCGCCTTGTCTGGCAACAACAGTCACTCGCCAAAAAAGGAACGTATTTGCAAAACAGAGCACTATCGACCGCGAACCGCTTGTTCCAGCTCAGCGAAGCTAGGACGGTGCGCCGGGTACAGAACCTTGCGACCGAATTCCACGGCCAACGATGGCGGCATACCGGACGCCGACGCCACCAGCGAAGCCTTGATGGCTTCGTAGACGTTCAGCTCTTCCTTGGCATCGTGGGCCAGGGCATGGGCCAGCGGGCCAAAGAATCCGTACGCGGCGAGAATACCGAAGAAGGTACCTACCAGCGCCGCACCGACGTGCACGCCAATCATTTTCTGATCGCTATCACCCAGGGAGGCCATGGTCACCACGATACCCAGTACCGCCGCGACGATACCGAAACCCGGCATGGCGTCAGCGATGCCGTTCACCGCGTGGGAAGGGTGATCCAGATCTTCCTTGAGGCTGGTCAGTTCCATGTCGAACAGGCCTTCGAGCTCATGGGGTGCCATGTTGCCGGAGGACATGATGCGCAGGTAATCGCAGATGTACGCGGTCATGCGTTCATCTTTGAGCACCGCCGGGTACTTGGCGAAGATCGGGCTCGCCGCGGCATCCTCGATGTCGCCTTCGATGGCCATCATGCCTTCGCGGCGGCTTTTGTTGAGGATCTCGTAAATCAGCCCCAGCACTTCAAGGTAAAAGGTGTGGTTGAAACGCGAACTGAACATCCCCAAGGCTTTCTTCAGAACGTGCTTGACCATATGGCCAGGGTTGGCCTGCAGGAATGCGCCCAGGGCCGCACCGCCGATAATCATCACCTCGAAAGGCTGAATAAGGGCGGCAATCTTGCCGTGGGAGAGCACGTATCCGCCAAGCACGCTTGCGAATACGACGATGATGCCGAGAATTTTAGCCATAGGTAGGAAAACACTTACTGAGTCGGGTTCAAGGTCATATTCGGAAGTTGAAAAATCTCTTCTTCTCCTTATCGGCAAAACTGCGCCAGACTATAGCCCGTTCAAGCGAAAAGCTAATTTAGCCTACTCCGGGCATAGGTAAGGCAGACGATGATTGCGTCCAACCATGGCTAACCAAACGAACATTCCAACTCAAAAACCGACCACGCTTGCAGGCTGGATCAAACTTCTCGATGGCGTGCGCCTGCCGGTTCCGCAAGTCAGCCATGACCGTGTCTGCAAGGCCATCGCCGATAACCGCAGCTCGCTTCGCGATATCGCAGAGCTCATGCAAGACAGCCCGGCCCTGGCCTTGAGCGTCATTCGTGAAGCCAATCGCCATACCCATGGCAGCATGACCGAGCCTGCGGAAAACCTTGAAGTGGCGATCAATCGCCTCGGTTTGAAACGCACTGAAGAACTGCTCGCCCGCCTGCCCGTAGAGCCCGTGTCACAGATCCCGATTGCCTTGCGCCAATTGCAGTTGATCAGCCAGCACGCGACGCAACAGGCCAATGGTTTTTTTGCCAGTCGCCTGGCGCGGCTGTGGCAGGACATTCACTGGGGCAGCCTGCTGTTTCTCTCGCCACTCTGGCCCATGGCGCTGACCTATCCGCAATTGCTTGAAGAGTGGGAGCTGCGGGTCATCCATAAAGGCGAGTCGGCACGCAACGTCGAAAAGCAGTTGTTCGGTGCGCGCCTGCTGGATATTTGCCAAACCCTGGTAAGCCTCTGGCGCCTGCCGATTTGGGTGAATCAGGGTTATCGCCTGCTGCTGACCGAGCAGCGCGAGCTGGTCAAAGTCTTGCGCATCGCCCGCGACAGCGATCATCCCTTGCGCCAGCAAAACCGCCTCGATGACGATCCGACCCTGCGTCGCTGGCTCAATCAGCCGGCCAATACCGTGCTGCTGGCCAACGGCCTGGCGCTGTCGGCGCAACAGGCGTGGGACAGTCCTCACAGCGCGCGCTGGCAATACCTGACCAGCCTTTATCTGCAAATGCCCATGGCCGAGGTGCAGCAGCAATTGCACCAACAGGCCGCCAACAGCGCCCGGCTGCATGTCCTGCCGGATTTGTGGCACCCCGCTGTTTCGCTGCTCTGGCCGTGGGGCATGAACCGTATCCACGCTGGGCTGCTGCCGGCACCGGCGCCGACCACCGAAGACCTGGCGAAGTGGCGCAGCCAATGCGCCGAGTTGCTGGTGGAGCCAAGCCCCTTCACCAACGCCATGCACTTGACCACCTCCGCCCGGGACGCTCTGGTCGCGTGCGGCATGCGCCGAGTGATGATTTTGATGGCTGACCGCACGCACGCCAATCTGCGGGTGCATCAGATTGCCGGATTGCCAAAAGAAACGGCCGGGCTGAATTTTGTGGTGAGCCAAAGTAGCGTGTTGCAACGTTTGCTCTCGCAACAAGCGCAGGTGCGCCTGACACCGACCAACACCGCGCAATTTTCGGCCTTGCTGCCGGCCAGCCTGCGCGCGCAGTTTCGTGGCGAACACCTGTTGCTGCGCTCGCTGATCAACAATGGTCGGGTGATCATGGTGGTGGTGGCGGATCAGGGCGGCGGACCGTTCTCGGAAATCACCGTGCAAGCCTTCGGCAAAACCGCGCAGTGCATCGAGAAATCCCTGCACACCTTTAGCCACCGCACCCAATGACGCTGCGTTACAATCCTCCCTTTTGTGCTCTGGAGACCTCACATGTCTGACTTCTCTGGCTTGCCGCTGGTGATCGAGCCGAGCGACTTGCTCCCTCGCCTTGAGTCCCGCGATCTGATTCTGGTGGACCTGACCAGCAGTGCCCGTTATGCCGAAGGGCATCTTCCCGGCGCGCGTTTTGTCGATCCCAAGCGCACGCAACTCGGTCAGGCGCCTGCGCCGGGGCTGATGCCGCCGAAAGCGGCGCTCGAAGCGTTGTTCGGTGAGCTGGGACACAATCGCGACGCGGTGTACGTGGTGTATGACGACGAAGGCGGCGGCTGGGCCGGGCGTTTTATCTGGCTTCTGGACGTCATCGGTCACCGTAAGTACCACTACGTCGACGGCGGACTGCCGGCCTGGCTGGCAGAAGGCTTGCCCATGTCGATCCAAATCCCGGCACCCGTTGGCGGCCCGGTGGCATTGACCCTGCACGACGAACCCACCGCCACCCGCGAGTACCTGCAAAGCCGTCTCGGCGCCGCCGACCTGGCGATCTGGGACGCGCGCGGGCCGCTGGAATACTCCGGCGAGAAAGTGCTGGCGGCCAAGGCCGGGCACATTCCCGGCGCCGTCAATTTCGAATGGACCGCGGGCATGGATCAGTCGCGCAACTTGCGCATCCGCACAGACATGCCGCAGATCCTCGAACAGCTCGGCATCAGCAAAGACAAAGAAGTGATTACCCACTGCCAGACTCACCACCGTTCTGGCTTTACCTATCTGGTGGCCAAATCCCTCGGTTATCCGCGGGTCAAAGGCTATGCCGGTTCCTGGGGCGAATGGGGCAACCATCCCGACACCCCCGTAGAGATTTAAGGTTTTAAGGACAGTTAATGAATAAGCGTCTGTTTATCCTCAGCCAATACCTGCTGCCCCATCACTTGCTCTCGCGACTGGCCGGCTGCATTGCCGAATGCCGCGTGCGCTGGTTCAAAAACGCCTTTACCGCCTGGTTCGCCAAGCGTTATCAGGTGGACATGTCCCAGGCCTTGGTCGAAGACCTGACCGCCTACGAGCACTTCAATGCGTTCTTCACCCGCGCGTTGAAAGACGGCGCTCGCCCGCTCGACGAAACCCCAGGCGCGATTCTCAGCCCGGCCGACGGCGCGGTCAGCCAACTCGGCCCGATCGAGCACGGTCGCGTGTTCCAGGCCAAGGGCCACAGCTTCAGCGTGCTGGAATTGCTGGGCGGCGACGCGGCCAACGCCGCACCGTTCATGGGGGGTGATTTCGCGACGATTTACCTGTCGCCGAAGGATTACCACCGCGTGCACATGCCGCTGGCCGGCACCCTGCGTGAGATGGTCTACATTCCGGGCCGCATTTTCTCGGTCAACCAGACCACCGCCGAGAACGTTCCGGAGCTGTTCGCCCGTAACGAGCGTGTGGCGTGCATTTTCGACACTGAGCGCGGGCCGATGGCCGTGGTGCTGGTGGGCGCAATGATCGTTGCATCGATCGAAACCGTCTGGGCCGGGCTGGTCACGCCGCCGAAACGCGAGCTGAAAACTTTCCGTTACGACGAAGCTGCCCGCGCGCCGATCCATCTGGAGAAAGGTGCGGAATTGGGTCGCTTCAAACTGGGTTCGACCGCTGTCGTGCTGTTCGGGCCAGACCAGGTTAAATGGGCCGAAGAACTGGCGGCCGGTTCGCCGGTGCAGATGGGCCAGGGCATGGGCCTGCCGAACGCCTGACCTGTAGTGACTATTTGTAGGAGCCAGCTTGCCGGCGAATGCAGCAACGCGGTGTACCTGATACACCGCTTTCGCTGCGATGCGGCGACCCGACAAGCCAGCTCCTACAGTAGGTTTACTTTTTACAGCTGTCCGTCGCGATCGCGCAAGCCTAACAGATACAGCACGCCATCCAGCCCAAGGGTGGAAATCGCCTGCTTCGCTGACTGTTTCACCAGCGGCTTGGCCCGGAACGCCACACCCAACCCGGCAATCGCCAGCATCGGCAGATCATTGGCGCCGTCACCGACCGCAATGGTCTGTTCCAGACGCAATCCTTCCTTATGGGCCAGCTCACGCAGCAAGTCAGCCTTACGCTGCGCATCGACAATCGGCTCGACCGCAACACCCGTGACTTTACCGTCGACCACTTCCAGTTCGTTGGCAAATACGTAGTCAATGCCCAGCTTGGCCTGCAATTGCTTGGCGAAGTAGGTAAAGCCACCCGACAGAATGGCGGTCTTGTAGCCCAGACGCTTGAGTTCGGCGAACAGGGTTTCAGCACCTTCAGTCAGGCGCAGGGAAGCACCGATCGAATCCAGCACGCTGACGTCCAGACCTTGCAGCAACGCCAGACGCTCTTTGAAGCTCGCGCGAAAGTCCAGCTCGCCGGCCATCGCCCGCTCGGTGATCTCTGACACTTGATCGCCGACACCCGCCGCCTTGGCCAGTTCGTCGATCACTTCAGCTTCGATCAGGGTCGAGTCCATGTCGAACACCGCCAGGCGACGGTTGCGACGGAACAGCGAGTCTTCCTGAAAGGCGATGTCGACGTTCAGTTCCTGCGCAACGCTGAGGAATTCGGCCCGCAGCGCCTGCGGATCAGCTGCTTCGCCACGCACGGAAAACTCGATGCAGCCCTTGCCCTTGTCGGCCGGGGTATCCAGCGGCATGCGTCCGGACAGACGATCGATGTGATCGATGTTCAGACCATATTTAGCAGTGATCGAGCTCACGGCCTGCAATTGCCCGGCGGTCACTTTGCGGGTCAAAAGCGTCACGATGTGGCGCTTTTTGCCCTGATTGCCCACCCACTGCTGGTAATCCTCTTCGGACACCGGCGTGAAGCGGACCTGCTGGTCGAGCTCGTAGCCCTTGAACAGAATGTCCTTGAGCACCGATTTGCCTTGGTCGGTATCCGGAATTTCAACCAGGATGCCGAACGACAGAGTGTCGTGGATCACCGCCTGGCCAATGTCGAGAATGTTCACACCACCCTGGGCCAGAACGCCGGTAATGGCCGCAGTCAGACCCGGACGGTCGACTCCCGTGATGTTTATCAGGACGATTTCGCGCAAGGCGCACCCCCGCAAGTGGAAAAAAACCGCATTCTACCCACTTTCAGTGACCATCGGGCACCGTGAGCGCTTTGCCGGTCTAGGGCCTGTCGCTATACTGCGCGTCAACTTCACGGACAAAAGAGCCGAGCGCAAGTGAACCGGCCCACGCCAGTAAAAACCGACAACTTCTTTCTGCTGATCTTCCGGGCACTGCGCCACCGCCGTGTACCGATTGCATTGCGCATCGCCAGCCATAACGTGATCCTGGTCGCCCTGGCCCTGGTGATATACGCCGGCGTGATGGGTTTGCAGTTCAAGCAGGCCATGCACGAGCAGGCAGATGCGCTGGGCGAAAGCCTGACCACGCAGACCGCCACCTCCGCTACGGAGCTGTTGGTGTCCAACGACATCCTCAGCCTCAATGTGCTGCTCAACAACCTGACCAAGAACAAGCTGGTGGCCCACGCCGCCATCTATAGCGTGGATAACCGCATCCTCGCCGAGGCCGGTCAGCGTCCCAAGCACAGCCTGCTGGGCGAAGCCGAAGGCATGTACCAGAGCAAGATCACATTCCAGGACGTGACCGCCGGGCAACTGCGCATCAGCCTGGACATGGATCAATTCCAGCAGCCAATGACCATCAGCCTGCAAAGCATGGGCATTTTGAGTGCGATCCTGTTGGCGTTGTCGCTGGCCCTGAGCCTGCGTCTGGGTCGGCACATCTCTACGCCGCTGCTGCAATTGCGCGTATGGCTGCGCAATATCGACGAATACACCCCGGCCACTGAGCGTCAGGACGAGATCGGCGACCTGGCCCGTCAGCTGCACGCCAATTTCGCGCCGGAGCCCGCCGAGCCGGAACCTGTGCCGGAGCCTGAATACGACGACAGCGATGAAGACGCGGACGACAACGAGCCGACCTTCGAAGTACGCAACTTGCGTGACCCGAGTTTCGATGAAACCAAACCGGTCGCCAGCCTGAAACCAGCGCCACGGCACATTGTCAGCACCGTTGAAGATGACGATGACGATGATGATGCGTTTGCCGACCTGCGTGACGAGTCGGTCGCCGTCGCACCGAAACCGGCAGCAAAACCCGTGATCTCGAACGTGCCACAACACAGCGCCGTCCTGGCCGTGCAACTGGGCGCTCAGGACCAACTGCGTCGCCTGCCCCGCACACGCCTCGAAGAGTTGCTGAAACGCTATCGCGACTGCCTTGATCAGGCGGCTTCGCTCTACCAGAGCGAACTGCACACACTGAACGATGGCAGCACGCTGATGCTGTTCCACACCGAAGACAGTGGCGAGGACTACCTGACCAACGCCATCTGCTGCGGTGAGTTGCTGCGAGCCCTGGGCCATCAGTTGCAGATCGAAGTCGCGGACAGCGGCATCACCCTGCAATTGCAGTTGGGTCTGACGCTGGGTGAAGAGTTGTTCGGTATGAGTCAGATCGATTTGCTGCTGACCGAAACCGCTCAGGACGCCCTGGCCCTGTCGCAACACAGCCGCAACCTGCTGCTGGTGCAGCGCAAGATCGGTGACGACGTGCTGATTCGTCAGCGCGCACGCATTCGCCCTATTGCGAGCCCTGAGGGCGCTTGCTGCGTGGAGCGGTTGATGGAGCCCTATCCGTCGATGCTGGAACGGCAACTGGCGCGGATGCATGAGCGTCGGGCGTAAGCCTTAACACCGTGACAACGAAGCCCGCAGACATGAGATTGTCTGCGGGCTGTTTGTTGCTCTCGCTGACCCCATCGCGGGCAAGCCTTGCTCCTGCGTGGTGGTGGCGCGCACACATCCCGCGAACGACACAAGCCCTGTAGGAGGCAAGGCTTGCCCGCGATGGGGCCGTCAGCAGCGCTACAGATATCCAACCTGCAGAAACAACAAAGCCCGCACAAGGCGGGCTTTGCTTTGGATCAGTCCAGGCTTAAAACCTGAACACTTCCATATCGGTCCGGATCGGCAAAGCCATCGGGATCTTCGGCTGTTTCTCTTGCTCAGCTGCCGGCGCTGCAGGTTTGGGAGCCGATTTACGCGGTACGTCAGCAATCGCTGGCTGGTTGGCTAATGGCTTGAGCGCCACCGACAACTGCTCCGCCAGACGCTGCAACAACACACCTTGCGCCTGAACCTGCGCCGCTGTGCCGCCCGAGTGCTGTTCTTGCAGGTGAATGATGCGGTTATCGCGAACCTTTCCACGACGGTCGATCAATCGCCATTGCGCATCCAGGATTGCTGGTTGCGACACACCCGAGTCCAGGCGAGTAATCGTCAGCAGTACCTGAACATCCGGGGTAAAACCCGTCGTGGCAGGCGCCAGCACAACACGCTGACTATCCAGATGACCGGCTACCTGACGTAGCAACAGCTGATCAATGTCGGAGGACAGGCTGCCCGCCCAACGACCGTCCGTGGCAGCTTGCAGACTGCCATCGGGCTGACGCTGTAACAGGGTTTCGCGTTGCAGGTAATCGGCAACCGTTACCGGACCCAACAATACCGCCATGCCCGCGCTTTGCGCAGGCGGAACCGGGCTTCCGCTGTCCAGTTGATACAGCGACACCGGCTGGTGAACGCTGCAACCCGCCAGGCCTAGAACGCCAGCGAGCATCAAAATAAAAGGAAGGCGCAGAGCAGTCATCGTCCCATCCAGGTGGCCGCCACAAGGCTAACCACAGTGAAAATACTCAATAAATATGAAGAACGCTCGGCCACGCCGGCGCTTGAAAGGCCATATCATCCGTGAATATGCGTTCCGACTCCAGCGCCAAAGCGTCGATCTACGCGTTAAATCGTAGATCGAGCGCTCTAGGACACTTAATTGAGGTTTTCGACGAGCAGCGCATCCACCCTCTGAAAGCCGCGTGGCAACTTGTTACCACGACGCCCACGCTCACCTTTGTAGTGTTCGAGGTCGTCTGCTTTCAGTGACAAGGTACGTTTTCCGGCCTGAAGCACCAACGTAGCGCCATCCGGTAAAACAGCGATGTCCGTGACATATTCTTCGCGATTGGCCACACGCTCACCGGAAATTCCGATGATCTTGTTGCCTTTGCCCTTACCTAATTGTGGCAGGTCGCTGATCTTGAAGATCAGCAGGCGACCTTCGGTCGTCACCGAGGCCAGCCAGTTGTTCTCGCGATCGGCTACCGGGCGCGGAAGAATGACCTTCGAGTTGTTCGGCAGGCTCAGCAGGGCTTTACCGGCCTTGTTCTTGGCTTGGAAATCTTCGCCTTTGACCACAAAACCATAACCGGCATCGGACGCGATCACGTACAGCGAATCGTCTTCGGGCATCAGCACGCATTCGAAACTCGCCCCTGGCGGCGGCGTCAGACGGCCGGTCAACGGCTCGCCCTGGCCACGGGCCGACGGCAATGTGTGCGTCGCCACCGAATAACTGCGACCGGTGGAGTCGATAAACACCGCAAATTGATTGGAGCGCCCGGCCGCCAGAGCCTTGAAACCGTCCCCTGCCTTGTAGGAAAGCCCGGTAGCGTCGATCTCGTGGCCTTTGGCGGAGCGAACCCAGCCTTTTTCCGACAGCACGACCGTCACTTTCTCGTTCGGCAGCAGATCGTGCTCGGTCAAGGCCTTGGCCTCGGCGCGCTCGACGATAGGCGAACGACGGTCGTCGCCGTAAGTTTCGGCATCCTTGATCAGCTCGGTGCGCACCAGTTTCTTCAACTTGGTTTCGCTGCCCAGCAAGGCTTGCAGCTTGGCTTGTTCCTTGAGCAGTTCATCCTGCTCGGCACGCAGCTTCATTTCTTCCAGTCGCGCCAACTGACGCAAACGGGTGTCGAGAATGTAGTCCGCCTGGATTTCGCTCAGGGCGAAACGCGCGATCAGCGCCGCTTTCGGGTGCTCCTCGGTGCGGATGATGTGAATCACTTCATCCAGGTTGAGGTAGGCAATCAACAAACCGTCCAACAGGTGCAGGCGACGCTCGACTTTGTCGAGACGGAATTGCAGGCGGCGACGCACGGTCTGCACCCGGAACTCCAGCCACTCGACCAGCAGCGCGCGCAGGTTTTTCAGCTGCGGCTTGCCGTCCAGGCCGATGATGTTGATGTTGACCCGGTAGCTCGATTCCAGCTCGGTGCTGGCGAACAGGTGTGTCATCAACGCATCGTGGTCGAAGTTTTTGCGGGCGCCCGGAATGATCACGATGCGGCATGGGTTTTCGTGGTCGGATTCGTCTCGCAGGTCAGCGATCTGCGGCGCCTTGGACGGTTTGGCCTGCATCATCGCCGCGATCTGTTCCAGCACCTTGGCACCCGACACCTGGTGCGGCAGAGCGGTGACAATGATGTCGCCGTCTTCGATGTGGTACACGGCGCGCATGCGCACCGAACCACGACCGGTTTCGTAGATTTTCAGCAGGTCGGCGCGCGGGGTGATGATTTCCGCTTCGGTCGGGTAATCCGGGCCCTGGATGTGCTCACAGAGCTGCTCGATCGTGGCTTTGGGCTCGTCGAGCAAGCGCACGCACGCCGTCGCGACTTCGCGCAGGTTATGCGGCGGTACGTCGGTGGCCATGCCCACGGCGATGCCGGTGGTGCCGTTGAGCAGGATGTTCGGCAAACGCGCCGGCAACACCAGCGGCTCGTCGAGCGTGCCGTCGAAGTTCGGGCCCCAGTCCGCGGTGCCCTGGCCCAGTTCGCTGAGCAGCACTTCGGAATAACGCGACAGGCGCGCTTCGGTGTAACGCATGGCGGCGAACGACTTGGGATCATCCGGCGCACCCCAGTTACCCTGACCGTCGACCAGCGTGTAGCGGTAGCTGAACGGCTGGGCCATCAGAACCATGGCTTCGTAGCAGGCCGAATCGCCGTGCGGGTGGAACTTGCCGAGCACGTCACCGACGGTACGCGCCGATTTCTTGTGCTTGGAGTCGGCGTCCAGCCCCAACTCACTCATCGCATAGATGATGCGTCGCTGTACCGGTTTCAGGCCGTCGCCGATATGCGGCAAGGCACGGTCCATGATCACGTACATGGAATAGTTGAGGTAGGCATTTTCGGTGAAGTCAGCCAGTGACCGGCGTTCTACACCGTCCAGGCTGAGATCAAGGGAGTCGCTCATGCGGGCCTCATCGGTTCGTTGTCTGGCGCAGCAGCATGGTGCCACCGCGCTGAGTAAATTCAAGTTTGTTCAGTGCGCTCATGCCGAGCAGCACCTGTTTGCCTTCCAGGCCTGGTGCAACCAGCGCGCGAACATCACGCAACACAATGTCGCCCAGTTGCAGCCGGTCGATGCGGGTTCGATAGCCCTCGCTCAGACCATTGGCCGTGCTCAGGGTCACCCCAAAGCCTTTGTCCAGTTTCAACCCCTCGGCCACACTGGCCGGAATTGATACATCCGTCGCTCCGGTATCGAGCATAAAATCCACTGGGTGGCCGTTGATAGCACCGCTGGCGACAAAATGCCCCTGGCGGTTGCTGATCAGTTTCACTTCGATAAACCCTTCACCCTGCTCCGAGGTGACGACGACATTAGGGTTTTGCTGACGCGCCTCCCATTGCCCGAAAAACCGTGTTGCCAGAAACAGCGCGGCGCACCAGGCCAATACCAGCATGACCCGGCCGGCGCGTTTGCCCGGCGTTTGCTGGCTCACGGCTTGGCGCTCCAGCCACCTTGAGGCGCGGCGAAACGCCAGACAACCGGGCGACTTTCACCATCGACGCGAGCACCGCTGTTGTTATCGACACCGATCCACGCGCCGTCAGCGTCCACAATCAATGCTTCTTCCAACCCATATTTCTGCGGATAACGACGGTTTTCCTGCAACAGCTCGGCCGCATACGACCAGCAGCGCTCGACTTTGGCCGTCTGCGGGTCACGGCGACAAATCTGATACGCGTTGCGCTCAAGGGCGAACAGTTTGCCGTTGAACAACGACACGTCGGAAAAATCCCGGGGCACCGGTTTGGCCTTGGGAAATTGCGGTGGCTGCATTTCCATGCCCGCTTCGCTTAGCAGCACACAGCCACCGTCGCAGTCCCACACCGTTTGTTTGCGCTTGATCGTCAACAATCCGCGGCTTTGACGCTCGGCAGCGAACCACATCTGATCACCCGCCGGATTGACCGCCAGGCCCTCAAACAGCGCATTGAATTGCAACAGCATGCCACTGGCCCGCGCTTCACGAACCAGCATTGGTGAGATTTTCAACCAGGTCGCCGGCCCCGTCAGCGGTACTTGCAGGACGGCCGCATGGGCTTCGCTGACAATGTAGCGATTGCCAGCGTTGTCACAGGTAATAGCTTCGAAATCCAGATCGCCGCCCCGCACGAACGACGACGCCCAGGCTCGCGAACGCAAACCCCAGGGCAAACCGCTGTCCGGCACCGCAGGCACACCGATGCCCACGGCTTCAGCCTGCCAGACCGTGTCGCGGGTATCGAGGCGGTAGATTTGATCGTCGTCGCGATCGGACACCGTCCACAGGTCCTTGCCGCACTGGGCAAGTCCTGACAGGTTGCCGCCTCGCATGCCGTCGACGGGATGTTCGGCTACCACGCGCAATTCTGGTGCCGGTTCAGCAAACGCCAGAACCGGGGCCAGAAGTAAACAACACGCCAGGGCAAAGCCACGCCGCATCAACCAAGAACCTCGGCCAGGTTGCCCTTGGATTCCAGCCAGGATTTGCGGTCACCGGCGCGTTTCTTCGCCAGCAGCATGTCCATCATTTCCGACGTCGCTTCGAAATCGTCCAGGGTCAACTGCACCAGACGCCGGGTGTTCGGGTCCATGGTGGTTTCGCGCAGCTGCGGCGGGTTCATTTCACCCAGACCTTTGAATCGGGTGACCTGCGGCTTGCCGCGTTTTTTCTCGGCGACCAGACGATCCAGAATGCCATCGCGTTCGGCTTCGTCGAGGGCGTAGTAAATCTCTTTGCCCAAGTCGATGCGGTACAGCGGTGGCATGGCGACATAGACGTGACCGGCATCCACCAACGGGCGGAAATGCTGGACGAACAACGCACACAGCAACGTGGCGATATGCAGACCGTCGGAGTCGGCGTCGGCGAGGATGCAGATCTTGCCGTAACGCAGCTGGGCGATGTCCGCCGAGCCCGGATCGACACCGATGGCCACGGCAATGTTATGCACTTCCTGGCTGGCCAGCACTTCGCTGCCATCGACTTCCCACGTGTTCAGAATCTTGCCGCGCAACGGCAGGATGGCTTGAAACTCTTTGTCCCGCGCTTGCTTGGCGGAACCGCCGGCGGAATCACCTTCCACCAGGAACAGCTCGGAGCGCATCGGGTCCTGTCCGGCGCAGTCAGCGAGTTTGCCCGGCAGCGCCGGCCCTGCGGTGATGCGTTTGCGCTCGACCTTCTTGCTCGCCTTGAGGCGGCGGCCGGCGTTGTTGATCGCCAATTCCGCCAGCAGCATGCCGGTTTCGGGGTTGGCGTTGAGCCACAGGCTGAAAGCGTCCTTGACCACACCGGAAACAAACGCCGCCGCTTCACGGGACGACAATCGTTCTTTGGTCTGGCCGGAGAATTGTGGCTCCTGCATTTTCATCGACAGCACGAAAGCAATGCGTTCCCAGACGTCTTCCGGCGCCAGCTTCACGCCGCGTGGCAGCAGGCTGCGGAATTCACAGAATTCGCGCATCCCATCGAGCAAGCCCTGGCGCAGGCCATTGACGTGCGTACCGCCCTGGGCCGTCGGGATCAGGTTGACGTAGCTTTCCTGAACCGAGTCGCCACCTTCCGGCAGCCACAGCAGCGCCCAGTCGACCGCTTCTTTATTACCGGCCAGGCTGCCGCAGAACGGCTCGTCCGGCAGGCGTTCGAATTCGCTGACCGCGTCGACCAGATAGGAGCGCAAGCCGTCTTCGTAATGCCACTCGATTTTTTCACCGGTGGCCTTGTCTTCAAAACTGACCAGCAGCCCCGGGCACAACACAGCCTTGGCCTTGAGCACGTGCTTGAGGCGGCTGATGGAGAATTTCGGCGAATCGAAGTATTTCGGGTCCGGCGCGAAGAACACGCTGGTACCTGTGTTGCGTTTGCCGACGGTGCCGACCACTTCCAGCTCGGTTTTCTTGTAACCGTCAGCGAACGTCATCTGGTATTCGTTGCCGTCACGCTTGACGCGCACCCGGACTTCGGTCGACAAGGCGTTGACCACCGAAATACCCACCCCGTGCAGACCGCCGGAGAACTGGTAGTTCTTGTTGGAAAACTTGCCGCCCGCATGGAGCTTGGTGAGGATCAGCTCGACCCCGCAAACGCCCTCTTCCGGGTGAATGTCCACCGGCATGCCACGGCCGTCATCGCTGACTTCCAGGGAGTGGTCGGCGTGCAGGATGACCTGCACCGATGTCGCATGCCCGGCCAAGGCTTCGTCGACGCTGTTGTCGATGACTTCCTGGGCGAGGTGGTTCGGCCGACTGGTGTCGGTGTACATGCCGGGGCGTTTACGCACCGGGTCGAGGCCCGAGAGGACTTCGATGGCGTCTGCGTTATAAGAGCTAGCGCTGGGAGTGGCCATGGGGTCTCGTCGTCCGCCTGTAAAAAATTGTTCGGTGAAATAGAGGCGACGACTCACAGTGCAGTGAAATCGATCACCTGATACAAATCTGCGCCGATACCGGCAAAACTCAGCATGGCCGGCAATTGCCCGGCAAAACCCTGGAAACTATGGTCGCCGCCGGCCTGGATGCGCAAGGCACAGGCCCGGTAATACTGCTGGGCGAGGCGATAGTCCAGCGTTTCGTCACCGGTCTGCAACCACACCTGATACCGCTGCGGGTCCTGGGGCGCCGGCACTTCCAGCTCGGCCAGGGCCGTCACGTGGTCGTGGGTCAATTCCCAGGCCTCATCGGTATACAGGTTTTTCTGCGTTCCCAAAAACCCGTCGAACATCCGGTGCGGGCTGACGGCCGGGTTGATCAGCAAAGCCTTGAGGCCATGGCGTTCGGCCAAGTGAGTCGCATAGTAGCCGCCGAGTGAGCTGCCGACCAGCAGTGGCCGCCCCAGCTCTTCAATCGCCTGCTCCAGCTGACCGATGGCCTCGCGCGGGTGGTGATGCAAGGCCGGAACGCGCAGTTGATCGCTCAGGCCGAGTCGGTCCATCACCTGCATCAACTGGGTAGCCTTTTTCGACGAAGGCGCGCTGTTGAAACCGTGGATATAAAGGATCGAACCAGACATTTGAGCTCCCTGTGCGTCGGGTAAAGAGGCGCAGTTTACAGGGAGTCGGGGGATCGGGGGATCGGGGATATCCTTGGAGTTTGTGGTGCCTTTGAGGGAGCCATCGCGAGCAGACTCCCACATTGGATCTGCGTCGTTCACAGATCACCTGTGGGAGATTCTATGTTGCAGGGGAACCCTGCAGCCGTAAATTCGGCTGATATTCGCTTTGGTTTTTCATGAGGGCGAATGCCACTCGGCATAGCTTGCGGGCGAGGATGACCAGGGCTTGGGTTTTTGCCAAGCCTCTGGCCAGATAGGACTCATAGTACGGTTTCCAGGTGGCAGCTGTACGCGGGTTCGCGGACCGAGAACTGAGCATCGGCATACCCGAAGGTATCCCACGCACAGCCGCCATGACACAAAACGACAGACACCCGAAAGTGCTGCTGTAAAGCGCGGCGATTATGCCTCGGTTCATAGGGCCGCGAAGCCCGATCGCTGAATGTGTCAGCGACAGGCAAAAGGCTAGAGATGCTACGTCTGACGGGCAACCTGAAAACTTCGTGGGAAGGTTCCGAAACTTTTGCTGACCATTAAACAGCGTCGTCAGTAAGGCCGCCTTCGCGAGCAGGCTCGCTCCCACATTTTGAACTGGGTACAACTGATAGAGATTGGTCGGCTGTCAGGCCGCCATCGCTGGCAAGCCAGGCTCCTACGATAGATCGGCGTACACCCGCCGCTTCTCACCACTCAATAGGCCGAGCGTTAGCTCGCCTGCTTTTGATCTGCCCGCCCCGTCGGGAGGCTGAGTGGAGGTGTTCATCCGGGGAGTGGCGCGTAGCGCCGTTCGACGCAGTCGAACACGCTGCATGTAGGTCGTCGCGAAGCAGACCGGAGGGCAGTGTCCCCGGATGGATACCGGAGCGAAGGAACGCCGAGCCTTGGCGAGGGGCCGGACGCTTGGGGCGAGCCTTTTTGGGTACTTTTTTGGCGTTTGAAAAAAGTGCCTCGCCGTAAGGGCGAAACCGCCAGCGGCCGTTACCGCAGAAATGGATATGTACCCCGCCAACCACAACATGGTCGGCCCGAAGGCCGCCAAGACCACAACCATCAATACCCGTTGGAACCGTAGTCGACCTGAAAATCGAATCCAGTGACGCGCTCCACACCGGTTTCCAGCTGCCCATCCGGCAACAACCGCAACCAGCGATACCCCGGCGCCTGATTTCCGACCTTGAAATCATCACTGCCCGGCTCGAATTGAATGCAGGTCGACGGCGAGGCAATCAGGCGCACGCCTTTGCGCACCTGATCAATCTCCTGATGCACATGCCCCCATAAAACCGCCCGCACCTGCGGAAAACGATCGAGCACCGCAAACAGCGCCTCAGGGTTGCGTAACCCGATAGGCTCCATCCAGGCACAGCCAATCGACACCGGATGATGGTGAAAACACACCAGATGATGCCGCTCCGGTGCCTCACTCAGTGACCGAGCCAACAACTGCAACTGCTCATCCTGCAAATACCCCGGCACCGAACCCGGCACGGCGGAATCGAGCAACGTGACCCGCCAGTTACCGACATCCACCACCGGCTCCAGCAATGCGCTCTGCACCGCCGCCTCGGCCATGATCTGTGGCTCATCGTGATTGCCGGGAATCCAGCGCGCTGGCGCATCGAGCTGACGGGTCAGCTCGCGGAACTGCAGGTAGGACTCCTGCGTCCCGTCCTGAGACAGATCACCGCTGGCGATGACCAAGTCGATGTGCGGCTGCTGAAGCTGCACCAACTCGATGACTTTTTGCAGGCTGTCCCGGGTGTTCATGCCCAGCAACGTTCCGTCCGCTTCGGCGAACAAATGGCTGTCGGAGAGTTGCACCAGCAACGCCGAATCGGCGGTGGTCAATGTGGATACGCTCGGCAAGGCGTTCTCCCAGGACTGAATCACGGGTGTGGATGGGTGCCGCAATTATGCTGGGGGACGCTCAAAAGGGGAAACCTGTGAACCTGACGCAGTTCACACCTAGCGTCCTATTTCCCAAATATGCTCTTTTTTGGGAGATAGGGCGCTCAACGAACAACGGCGTATTCGTGCCCGCAAGCCAAACAGTGGCTCAGCCATTCGCCCAGAAACATGTTCAGCTGAGCCTTTTCGTCCGGCTGGTGCATCGACGCGTTCGGGTAAGGATAGATGCCGCGAAAACGCCGTGCATGTTCGGCGCTGACGACTTCGGCCATGCAGGCGTCGTGATAGACCTGCACTTCCAGTTGCGGTATCGGCAGCCAGGGCAGGCTGTGCTCCTGGCGCACTTGCAGGGTCGTGGTGTACGGACAGACTTGCAACACTTCCAGCGCCAGCACGCCGAGCATCTGTTCGCCGTGAGTGACGGCAATGCGCCGCGCCGCCGGCTCGTCGCGCATGTCTGGCAGCAATCGCATCAAGCGCGCGTAGTTCGCCTCGCAGGAAGCTTGCAGCCCCGCAAGGTCCACCCTATAACGATCGCGCAGCTTGTTTACGACCATAGCCCCCTCACTTCAGCGCGGTTTAAAGCTAACCATTGCAAGGCAATGATGCTGGCCGCGTTGGCAATTCGTCCATCACGTACGGCTTGCAAGGCATCTTCGAACGCCCAGACCGTGACGCGGATATCTTCAGCTTCTTCCTCCAGCCCATGCAGGCCGCCAACCCCGTTCGTGTCGCAACGCCCCAGGAACAGGTGCACGAATTCATTGCTGCCGCCCGGCGACGGGAAATATTTGATCATCGGCCAGAGCGCCCCGAACACAAGCCCAGCTTCCTCCTGCCCTTCGCGGTGAGCAACTTCTTCCGGCACTTCTTCCTTGTCGATCAGACCAGCGACCAGTTCGATCAGCCAAGGGTTGTCGGTCTTGCCCATGGCACCGACACGAAATTGCTCGATCAGCACCACTTCGTCGCGCTGCGGGTCATAAGGCAGCACGCACACCGCATCGTGGCGCACGAACACTTCACGATTGATCTCACGACTCATACCACCCGCGAACAGTTCGTGGCGCAAGTGCACACGGTCGAGCTTATAAAAGCCCTCGTAGCACTTTTCGCGCCGAAGGATATCGACGGCGGTCGGAATGGCGTTGGCAAAATCAGTCATGACAATCCTCTTTACTGCAAATCCGTTACGAGGCTCCTTTTTGTTACTTGCAACCTCGACTTCGCGCCATCCTAACGCGCCTGCGACATTTGATGCAGCCCCTTTCCCTTCAGCGGGATAGACGGTGAGGGCGAAACCAACTCTAATTAGCTTAGTGGCGAACTGACTGCTTCGTTGATAGTCGAAGCGGATAACTTTTTGCCTTTCCCTGTTTTACAAAGGACGCCCATGTCGCTTTTTAAAATTGCCTCCGTGGCCGCTATCGCCCTGACGCTGGGCGCCTGCCAGAGCCTGTTTCAGCCCAGCTACCGGGCGCCGCTGGAAACCACCCGCGACGCCACCGAAACCCTGAAACCGGGTTGCACCACATCTGAATGCCCGCTGGTGAACATCGATACACTGCGCTTTCCCACCGAACCGCAACTGGACGGTATCGTCGAAAAACGCCTGCTGCAATTGACCCGCACCTCACCGGACGCCCCAGTGGCACCTACGCTGACGGCCTATCGTGACGAGTTTTTGCGCACAGCCAGTCCGCGCTCCAGCAGTTACCTGCAAGCCAAAGTACGTGAACAGCATGACGGCTTGGTGATCGTCGAATTTTCCAGCTACCTGGACACCGGCGGCGCTCATGGCACACCGGGCCGCGGCTTTATCAACTATTCACGTCAGCAGCACAAAGTGTTGACGCTGTCTGACATGCTGATTCCAGGTCAGGAAGAAGCGTTCTGGAAGGCGGCGCAAGTCGCGCACAACAGCTGGCTGATCCGCACCAAGCTCGATCAGGAACCGGAGTTCGTGAAAAGCTGGCCGTTTCAGAAAACCCAGAACGTGGCGCTGACCTACGGCGGGGTGATCCTCAAGTACGAAACCAGCACCATCGCGCCTTACGCGCTGGGCCATATCGAACTGAAGATCCCTTACCCGCGCTTGAACGGCATCATCAAGCCCGAGCTGTTTCCCGGCCGTAGCTGAAGGCTCGACCCAGCACCAGCTGCAGCAGCCCTGCCAGAATCAACGACGGCAGGGTTGCGCCGATGTCCGGATACAGATTGGCCAGCAAATGATAGGTGCTCACCCCGCCCAACCAGGCGAGCAATGCCGGCCAGCGCAACGCGGCTGACGCCACTTGAGCCGAACGTTTGCGCACGATGAAGTGATCCACCAGCACCACGCCAAACAGCGGCGCAAACACCGAACCGATCAACAGCAGGAAGTTCTGGTACTGGGCCAGCGGCGCCAGGCACGCGATCAGTGTGCAGATCACGCCGATGGCCAACGCCAGGTGCTCGACTTTCAAGCGCAACAATATCCCGCTGGAGACGGCGGCCGAGTGAATATCGGCGAAGGCGTTTTCCGACTCGTCCAACAGAATCAGTAACAGCGGAATGCCCAGGCCGGCACCGGCCAGCGCCAGCAGCAAGGCATTCACTTCACCGCTCGGCGCGAACGCCAGGGTGTAAGCCACGCCCAGGCTCATCAGCCAGAAATTGCCGATAAAGAAGCCCAGCGCCGTTCCACCGAAGACGTTTTTCGCACGCTTGCCGAAACGCGAATAGTCGGCGATCAGCGGAAGCCAGGACAGCGGCATCGCGATGGCAATGTCAAAACCTACGGCGAACGGCATCGAACCATCACCGGCCTGCGCCCACAACGCGGCCAGATCGGCTTTGGCAAACAGGTTCCAGGTCAGCCAGATGCACGCGGCCAGCAACAGCCAGATGCCCCACTTGCGCAGGATTTGCCGCACGAATGTCAACGGACCGCTGACGGCCAGCAAGGTCGCCAAGGCGCCGAAGAACAACGTCCAGAGCAACGGGTTCGCCAGCAGGCCTTCGCTGAATGCCCGCGTGCCCAGCAGGCTGGCAGCGTCACGCATGACGATGATTTCGAACGACCCCCAACCGATCAGTTGCAGCAGGTTCAGCACGGCCGGCAAGCTCGCGCCACGTTTGCCGAGGCTGAGTTTGAGCGCAGCCATCGACGACAGACCGGTGTCGCTGCCGATCACGCCGACGGCGGCCAGCAGCAAAACGCCGACCAGGGTGCCAAGGAAGATCGCCAGCAACGAACCGGACAGGCCCAGGCCTGGCGCGAGCAGTGCGCCGGTCTGCAGCACCATCAAGCCGATGCCGAGGGAGAACCACAGGGAAAACAGATCGCGGCCGCCGAAGACGCGTTTGTCAGTTGGCACGGCGATGTCGGGGGAATATGTACTCGGTTGAATGCTCAAGGGTGTTATCTCAGAGGGACATTTGTTGTTGTGTAGATCTTCACTTTCTGTAGGAGCAAGGCTTGCCCGCGATGGCGATCTCAAGAGCGCTATCGCGGGCAAGCCTTGCTCCTACAAAAGCTACGCCAGCCTGGAAGGACTGGCGCGGGGTCGATCAAACCTTCTTGTACAGCTGACTGCCTTCCTGCTTGAACCGTTCAGCCTGTTCCGCCAATCCCTGGGCGACCTCGGCATCCACGGTTTCGATCCGCTGGTTGGCCGCGTATTCACGGACTTCCTGAGTGATCTTCATCGAGCAGAATTTCGGCCCGCACATGGAGCAGAAATGCGCGACCTTGGCCGAATCCTTCGGCAGGGTTTCATCGTGATACGAACGGGCGGTGTCCGGATCCAGACCGAGGTTGAACTGGTCTTCCCAACGGAATTCGAACCGCGCCTTGCTCAAGGCATTGTCGCGAATCTGTGCGCCCGGATGCCCTTTGGCCAGATCGGCGGCATGCGCGGCGATCTTGTAGGTGATGATCCCGGTCTTCACGTCATCCTTGTTCGGCAGGCCCAAGTGTTCCTTCGGCGTCACGTAGCAGAGCATGGCGCAACCGAACCAGCCGATCATCGCCGCGCCGATCCCCGAGGTGATGTGGTCGTAACCCGGTGCAATGTCGGTGGTCAGCGGACCGAGCGTATAGAACGGCGCTTCGTCACAGCACTCCAACTGCTTGTCCATGTTCTCTTTGATCAACTGCATCGGCACGTGACCCGGGCCTTCGATCATGCACTGCACGTCGTGTTTCCAGGCGATCTTGGTCAGCTCGCCGAGGGTTTCCAGCTCGCCGAATTGTGCGGCGTCGTTGGCGTCGGCAATCGAGCCCGGACGCAGGCCATCGCCCAGCGAGAAGCTGACGTCGTAGGCCTTCATGATTTCGCAGATGTCTTCGAAATGGGTGTAGAGGAAGTTTTCCTTGTGGTGCGCCAGGCACCACTTGGCCATGATCGAGCCGCCACGGGAAACGATACCGGTCACGCGTTTGGCGGTCAGCGGCACGTAACGCAGCAGAACGCCGGCATGGATGGTGAAGTAGTCGACGCCCTGCTCGGCCTGCTCGATCAGCGTGTCGCGGAACAGCTCCCAGGTCAGATCTTCGGCAGCGCCACCGACTTTTTCCAGCGCCTGATAAATCGGCACCGTACCAATTGGCACCGGTGAGTTACGGATGATCCATTCGCGGGTTTCGTGAATGTGTTTGCCGGTGGACAAGTCCATGACCGTGTCCGAACCCCAGCGAATGCCCCAGGTCAGCTTCGCCACTTCTTCTTCGATGGACGAACCCAGCGCACTGTTGCCGATGTTGCCGTTGATCTTCACCAGGAAGTTACGGCCGATGATCATCGGTTCCAGTTCGGTGTGGTTGATGTTGGCCGGAATAATCGCGCGACCGCGGGCGATCTCGTCACGGACGAATTCGGGGGTGATGATTTTCGGCACGCTGGCGCCGAAGCTGTGGCCGGCGTGTTGCTGGTCCAGCAGGCCGGCGGCGCGCGCCACTTCCAGCTTCATGTTTTCGCGGATGGCGACGTATTCCATCTCGGCGGTGATGATGCCTTGGCGGGCGTAGTGCATCTGGCTGACGTTAGCCCCGGCCTTGGCGCGGCGCGGATTGTTGACGTGGGCGAAGCGCAGTTTGGTCAGTTCGGCATCAGCGAGGCGCTCCTGGCCGAAGTTCGAACTCAAGCCAGGCAGGCGTTCGGTGTCGCCACGGGACTCGATCCACGGTGAACGCACATCGGCCAGGCCTTTGCGCACGTCGATGATGACATTGGGGTCGGTGTACGGACCCGAGGTGTCGTACACAACCACCGGCGCGTTGATTTCACAGCCGAAATCGGTCGGGGTCACATCCAGGCTGATTTCGCGCATGGGCACGAGGATGTCGGGACGTGAGCCCTGAACATAGATTTTTTGCGAGCGGGTAAACGGCTGAACCGACTGTTGATCGACTTGGGCCGAATCACTCAGGTTCGTCGTATTTTTTGGTTTTATCGTCATCACGGGCTCTCCAGACAGCATCCAGGCAGTGGAATTTTGTCGGAGTGAACCTGTAACGAATGGACGCAGCCAATCAGCCATAACGGCGCTGTTGGTGCTGTGCTCAGTGCTCGAGGGGTGTTCGATTGTCGAACAACATCCCGGACGAAGCACAAGAGGACTCGCCGGGTGACGAGAAATCTTGTTCCCTACGCAGGCGCTAACCTGATCAGGTTCAACGGGATCCGAAATTATTCGATCTCAGCCTCATAGCAAGGCACCCCGACAAGAACCCGGCCAGTCTAGACACAACTGGCAGAGAACGCCAATACCGCTGCAAACACCATGATGAATGGCGCATTCCGGATTGTTCACGCCCTCGTGCACAACTACACTCGCTACGCCAAGCCATGCATTGACGTGGTACGTGCCGCGCCTTAGCCTTGGCGCTCAAATTATTTGTGTAATATTAATTCTAGGGAACGCCTATGCTGCGCAAACTCTCACTGGCCATTGCCGTGTCTTGTGCGTCCAATGGAATGGCCTGGGCAGCAGAAGCGCCCGTATCAAACAAAAACGATCTGGTCAGCGTCTACCAGGAAGCCAAGGCCAACAACGCCGACCTCGCGGCGGCCATCGCTCAATACGGTGCACAGAAAGAAGTCGTGCCCCAGGCCCGTGCCGGCCTGCTGCCCAATCTTTCGGGCGGTGCCGAACTGGCTAACGTTCGCACCTCGATAGATCAGCCTTCGTCGACGACCAATCGCGCTGCAAATTCGTATCAGGCCACCCTGGCGCAGCCGCTGTTCCGTGCTGATCGCTGGTTCCAGTTCCAGGCCGCCAAGGACGTCAACGAACAGGCTGCCCTGCAACTCTCGGCCACCGAGCAAAACCTGATCCTGCAGACCGCTGAAAATTACTTCAACGTGCTACGCACCCAGGACAACCTGGCGTCGACCAAGGCCGAAGAAGCGGCGTTCAAACGCCAGCTCGACCAGTCCAACGAACGTTTCGATGTCGGCCTGTCGGACAAGACTGACGTGCTCAACTCACAAGCCAGCTACGACACCGCACGCGCCAACCGAATCGTTGCACAGCGCCAGGTCGATGACGCGTTTGAAGCACTGATCACTCTGACCAACCGTCAGTACCAGTCGATCTGGGGCGTCACCCATAGCCTGCCGATCTTGCCACCGTCACCGAACGATGCCAAAGCCTGGGTCGATACGGCGGCCAGACAGAACCTGAATTTGCTGGCCAGCAACTACGCGGTGAGTGCCGCCGAAGAAACCCTCAAGCAGCGCAAGGCCGGTCATTTACCGACGGTCGACGCTGTGGCGAAATACGAAAAAGGTGACAACGACGCACTGGGGTTCAGCAACCCGAACTTCATTGGTCAACCGTACAGTGGCAACGTCGAGCAAACGACCCTGGGCCTGCAACTGAACATCCCGATCTACAGCGGCGGCCTGACCACCTCCCAGGTGCGTCAATCGTATGCACAGCTGGATCAGACCGAGCAGCAACGCGAAGCGCTGCGTCGGCAGATCGTGGAAAGCACCCGCAATCTGCACCGCGCAGTGAACACTGACGTTGATCAGGTGCAGGCGCGCAAGCAGTCGATCATCTCCAACCAGAGTGCGGTGGAAGCGACCGAAATCGGTTATCAGGTGGGGACACGCAACATCGTCGACGTACTGGATGCGCAGCGTTCGCTGTACACCTCGGTACGCGACTACAACAACACCCGCTACGACTACATCCTCGACAACCTGCGCCTGAAACAGCAGGCCGGTACCCTGAGCCCGGGGGATTTGGAAGACCTGAAGCGTTACCTCAAGGCCGACTACAACCCCGACAAGGACTTCCTGCCACCGGGTCTGGCGAAGGCAGCGGAGGAGCAACTTAAAGCCCGGCCTTAAAAGCAAAAGATCGCAGCGCTGTAACAGTATTAAGAAACCCGCAGAAATGCGGGTTTTTTATGACTGACAATTGGCTACTGATTTTTGGGCGTTTCAAATCCGCGCTGCTCAATCACCCGAAACACATCGCTTACATCCTGGACCATGATCCGCGCAATATTGGTGACGGTATTGATGTCGTTCTCGGCGTAGTCGGGCAGGCTGGTGCAGGCCATCAAGGGGGCTTGCCCCCGTTCGGCGGCGCAGCCGTCGTAAACCGGACACTGCAGTGTGCCTGTAAGAATGGGGCGTCAGGGTTTAGGGCTGCTTCGCAGCCCAGAGGGAGCAAGCGCTCGCGCCACAATGGGAGCAGTCCTACACGTATTGCGGACATGCGACAAATCAAAGATCGTAGCCTTCGCGGCGCCTAATCTTGCGAAACAAACCTGCCCTTTCGTGTTCCTTGCGGATAGACGGAGCGTGTCGCCTTGTCCAGATACCCTCCCCGGCGCACAAAGTTGACCGCTTCGTTATTACGACGACTGCGCATCCAAGTGATCCATTGCAACAGTTCAGAGTGCCCCAGTTGATCGATAAGCAATAGAAACTGCTCACGCCAGCGTGTACTGCCGCCCATGCCCAGCCCTGAGCGCCGTTTCAGGTCCGGGATACTTTGGCCATCCATCACCCCTTTCACGAAATCGATCCAGAGCTCAGGTCGAATCATCCCGACCAGCGGTGTCCCGGACAGAATGGAAAAGCAGGTCACGCAGGGATCGCACTTGAACTTCGGACGAACACCTTTAATTCGATAGGTCCGCGTTCCCCCACACCTTGGGCACATCGCGTGCTGTGCATTCAACGTCGTCTCGATCCAGGTGATGACCGCTTGCTGTTGCGCTGCAATGTGTTCGGGCGGTAGCAGGTTTTCCCGTGAATGGCGTGTTGTCCACCACTGATGCAAATCAGGGCACTCCTCAGTCATCACCTCCCGAACCGCCTGCCCCCAGCTGAAGTAGACCTTATGGTTCACCCCCAAACGCGGCGCTATCTGGACGCTGGACCAACCGGCCAGCAGGTACACGGCAAACGTTGACCACATCTCCATCCGGCGCAGGAGTGCAAAGGGAGAATCGCTCAAACTGTTGCAACCCTTGCGACAGGAACCGCAGTAGTAACGCGGGAGCCGTTGTCGGCCGCGATTGTTATGGAGGGTCACGTTGGTATTGCCACACTAGGGGCAGTACTTCACTCGCCGATGTGGCAATTCGTGCAGATAGCGGATCAAACGATCGGCGTCGGGGCGCAGGTGCGCCGGGAGGCACACGTCGTAGTCCGGTAGATCGCCATGTCCGGGAGTTGGTAAAGCGGGAAGTTGGGTCATTAGCGTTTTAAGACTGTTCCATAAGCAACGCTTGTTCCGCCTGCGCCGCCAGTTCAGCCTCGCGTTTGGCGATGGCCTCTTCCAGTTCCGGGGAGCGTTTGGCCCACTGCTCGGGGGGTAAGGGTTTTGACCATTCGATGATGTCGGGATAGGGCAGGTCTGGCGGATGAGAAAGTTTCAAATCCTGCAGCTTCTCCGCCAAGTACGTCCCCAAAATCGTAATGCAAAATATTCCCCATAAAACGCCTAACAAGTTGCCCTTGCGCAAGTCGGTGATGATCGAACCAATTTGCGTTTCTTCGTAGGGTGCAAGGCCAACTCGACTTTCAGGGACCGCCTCCGGACTAATCTCCATGTAGCTGCGCATGCACTCCCACAACGCCATGGCCGTGGTGCCGCCGCCGCAGTTGAAGCCCAGCGAAAAATGCTTGTTATCTTCCTTGGCCTGCGGGTCAGGGTTTTCGAAACCAATGATCAGTAAACCCATCGTGGCTTTACCGGCCTGGCTGACCGACGAGTGCTGGGTGGCGGCGGCCGTCACGGTTTCCCATGGGACGATCCAGTACTCGCCGTCGTCGCGGGGTACGCAAACTTCTCGGCGTTGTCGATTGAAGCGCACGGGTAAGGGCACTTCGCGGAAGAGGCCTTGGATCAAGATCATTGAAGGGATACCAATGATGATCAATGCCCCAATCCAGATCATTCCAGGCTCAGGGGTGATGTAACCCATAAGTAAAAACACCATCAGCGTCGGCCACATGACCATCACCGCCGAACCGATGCTGTAGTTGCCAATATCGAGAAACACCTCGTTCTTGCGCCAGATGGTGTTGAGCACGTCCTGCGGTTTTTCTCCGGTAGGAATCGGCAATGGCGCCAGGTAATCGTTGCGCGAAAATATCCTTTTTTTCGTGGGGCCTGCCGCTGGCGTGCTCATCGCTTCTCCTTGGGTTGCAAGTAAATGGCGCCGGGGTGGTCCTCGCCGAGCGGGTAATTTGGTACCCGATCCAGCTCAGGTGTCGGGTCCGCCCATAGCGCGATTACGCCGGTGGCGTTGTTCAAAGTAAACGCTAGCCCTCGTTCACCACCGATAAAGGTGCTAGCGCCGAGCATCGCGGTCAATGGCGTGCGATAACGCAATCGCAGCGAAACCGTGCTGGGAGTGGAGCCCAATACGTTCTTCAGCGGGTTGAATGGGCCACTCAGACGTAAGCCCTGCCCCTCCTTGAACGGTATCCACTGACAGGTGCTGTTCGACAACCAGTGAGGCGCCATATCTCGCCAGGGACGCGGCGGCTTGTAGTTATCAGTACGGCTGTTTTTGATCAGATCACGGTAGCGTTGGGTGTCCACCGGATCACCGACCATGCTCAGTTCCAGGTAGACACTGCCGGGTTCAGCGCCCGGCAATTCGATGGTCAAGGCATTGATGGAGCTGACGAATGCGAGGCCGGAAGAGCCATTACCCGTGGTCGACTCCGAGTTGCTTTGCATGCTGACCCGAGGCGCATAAAGGATGAAGTACAGCCGGTCGAGTTCGTCCTGTTGGGCTTTGGGCGAGATAGGTTCCAGATCGATCGCCCGCTCTTTTGACCAGCAGCAGAAGCTCAGGAAGTTTTGCAGCGGGGTTCGCTGCAAGAGCGCGGTGATCAGGTGCAGAACACCCAGCACGAGAATGAGCCAGTTCACCGGCCCCATGTACAGCGTGTAACGTAAGATGGCAGCTTCGGCTGTTATTGAACCTGCCAAGGCGCGGGCGGTGTAACCGAACCCTAACAGCGCTTGGGCGCCGAAGGCCGCTACTTGCCCACCGACCACGATCTGGCGCATCTCCAGCCACGGATCGACTCGGTTTTGGGCGCTTTCCATTTGTTTTTGCAGGGATTGGAATTCGTTTATTGCTGCACCAGTGGAAAGTGCACCAATCACCCCACCAAACAGCGTCAGAGTCGGGGCCATTGTTCGTCCCTTCCCAATTTCTTTAACCCCCAACCCCTTCCGCACCTGATTATCAACCACCGCCACCAAAGCCGCCGCCGCATACAACGTCGCCGAAGCCGTGTCATTCACCCGCCGGCTGCCCATCCCCTCCAACACCCCGGCCTGACTCAAGTAGTTATGCGCATTCAGCACGTTCAACAACAACGCCGCCAACGGCACCAACCCGCCGCTATTGGCCACAACTGGCGAATTAACAATCCGTCCCACACGCCCCGCACCAATGGCCTTCCCGGTCGCCTTCGCCCAGTCGCCCAGTGCTTCGGCCTGTTGCCCCAACAACTTCCATACCTGCCGGCCGTTCTCGATGACAAGCCGTAAAGGCGTATTACTGCCCAGTCGGGTGGCGATGAGGACGCCCATCCAGGAGCGGCTGAAGGCGCCGTCAGCCTTAAGCAACAACAGCGCCGCCGCCAACCGGTTGACCAACACACTCCATTGGCTGCTGACATCCCGGGCCATGGCCGCGATGTCGTCCAGTACCAACGTGCTCAACGGCGCCAAGGCCTGATGAGTGGCGCTGATGTTGTCGGAGGCCAGTGCCGCCATCAGCTCACCCAGGCGAGAGGTGTTGTTAACGGCCGTATCGATTGAAGGGGTCCAGGCGTTGAACAGTTGTTTCAGGGCACCGCCGTCGGCTGCGCGCACATAGTCCGCATATTGCTCGGCGCCCTGGGCGCGCAGGCATTGGGCGGTCAGGCAGCCGGTGGCCAGTTCGGTCAGCCAATGCCGCGTTTCCAGGTCGTGGTAATCGACAAACCAGGTGCCGCTGAGCGAGCGGTTGAGGTACACGCCACGGTCGGCAAACAACGCGGTGTGACGCTGTTCGATCTGCTGGTAGTGCGCCGCTGCGGTCTGCGCGAACCAGGTATTCATCGCCTCGAGGTCGATGTATTCGCCGACCTTGGCGCTGAACGCGTGGTTGTTGAGATTCGCCTGCTTTTCAGCGCGGTATTCGCGGACGACGAATTCCACCTCGTTGTACAAGTCCGCCGGAATAAAGGCCCGTACCGGGGCGACGATGGCCGCGATACGCGCATCGCGGGCGGCGGCTTCGGTTGGAGTGGGCTGGCCGCCGTATTGACGGGCCCGGGTTTCGGCCTTGAGTTCCTCATCCAGCCGATGCTGGGTGTCGAGCATGACTTGACCCTGTTCGGGCGTGAGGGTGATGTCGCGATCCTTGTAGCGGTAGCTGATGGACCCGGCCAGTTCGGCGCCATCTTCAGAGATCAGGCTGCGCACAAACCCACCGATGCTCAGGCGCAGGTTGTTATCACCTAGCCACTTTTCGTGACTCGCTTCTATCCATTCCTGCTCATGATTGATATCACGCAGCACGCCCAGATCGTCATCGAGGCAGGCAAAAACGGGGAAAAGGTCCTTGGCGTGTGCCTTGGCGCTGTCCAACCAATCCTGAGTGCCCTGCCCGTCCCAGGGTTCGGCGCTCCACTCGCCTGGCGGTTGATCGCCGGCCTCCGGGTGTTGGGCGAGGACTTTTTCGCGCTCACGCGCGCGGTGCATGGTGTCGGTGTAGGCCTTGATGTTGACCGGGGTCGGCTCTTTCATCAGCGTTGCGCCCAGCGCCTCGGTGTCCTCGGCGTCCCGTATCTGGTCCTCTTTCATCGACCGGGCGAAGGTCCCAGGGATGAGTTCGGCCATGACCTCAACGGCTTTTTCCAGCGGAGGGCAATGCTTGGCTTGCAGTTCGTTGGCCACGGTGCGCAAGGCCACATGGCGCATGTGTTCACGACGTTTGGCGCTGCTGTCGATCAGCGATTGGCAGTGCTCGGGGTTTAATGGGAACTCGCTGTAGAGCATCCACGCGTCGTGGATTTTTTCCAGAGCCAGACCCGTCAATGTGCCGTCGAGTACCAGGGTCGCATCGGCGTCGAGCGCTTGCTCTTTGAGCAAACCATTCGGCGAGACGGCATACCGTTTGAGGGGGCCTTGGTCCTGCCACAGATAAACAAATCCGGCCCGCAAGCGACGCGCCGCCATGGGACGGCTTTGCGTGATCACGCCGGGAATGCAGCAAGGACTGTCGGCCTTTTCTTCAGCCAAGGCATAGCGCACGGGCACCACGAACAGCTCGGACTGACTGGCTGGGCACGGCGCCATCGGGCTGTTGATATCGACGTGAGGCTGAGCCTTGGCGGCGCGTTCGGCCTGAGCGGCTCGGTCGATCATCGCCAGTTTTTCTGCGCTCATACGCCGGACTCCTTGCCGGTGAGCTGCTGACGCGTCAGTTCTGCATTGAGGTTATCCAGCCGTTGCTCGGGCGAGACACCGGGCTCGGCCAACATGCTTCGGTAAGCGGCGTGAGCCGGTGCATCGGGAAAGTCAGTGCCCAGCACCGCGTGGAATCGAGCCCAAAGCAGGACTTCATCGATGGCGCTGTAACCGTGACGCGCGGCGGCGTGCTGGCAGTGAGAGGCCCACTGTTGCAGTGCAAAAGCGTCCAGTCCTTGCAGGCATTCAGGAAAGTACTGTTGGCAATGCTCGATCAACTGTTGGGCGAAGCGCTGTCGTTGGGCGGTGCCCAAGTGCTCCAGTTGCTCCGCAGACAGGATCAACCAAGGCTCTTGCGCATACGCTGCAGCGGGTTGATCCGGGTTTTCTTGATGGATATCCAGTTCTGGGAGCCGGATCAGTCGCACCGGCCCCATCAAGCGATCACGCTCGCCAGCGGGTAACTGCGCTAGCCACAATGCTGCGATACGAGGGTCGTGGTAGCGGAACAAGACTGTGACATCCCCTTCGACACGAACGTGAATCAGGCTACGTAGATGCTCAAGCACAACATCTTCTTGCGCCTCTGACGCCAGCCAGAGGCCACACGTCGCGCTCCACTCCCGAAAAAAGGTCTGGGCCAGCGGGCTATCAGGCGCAACAGGCACCAGTACCGGCCCGGCTTCCTCCAATGGGCTATAGACGGTTGTCTGATAGAGCGATTGAAACGTCGTGCTCCCCAGCTCAAACAGACGCTCAGGCAGATGTTCAATCTGGGCGCGATCCAACAGCAGGTAAGCCTGACTCATGCCGTCATCTCCACCAGTTTTTGACACACGGCACAGATCGGTGCGGCCTGTTGTGCTGCCTGAGTCAATGCCAGTTTTTGCGCGACCAGGGATGGTGCAATCAGGGCCTGTGGCGCCACGGGGATCAATGAGCGAGCAGCCTCCGGAGCTATCCCGGCCAACGGCGCCCCGCCCTCGACAATGGCCACGCTGCTGAAAATCCCGCCGGCGTTGATCACGATGTGATGGCCGCCACACTCAAGCGTCAAGCTCATCCCCGCATCAATTACCACGTTGGCGGCTGTGACGTAGGCCTGTGAACCAGCCTGAATCACCAGCGTGCCGCCGGCCGTCGTGCTGCTGTTGCCGGTGATCGAGACCAACTCCTTGCCGCCGATCACCGTGTTGCGCACACCTTGGGTGGTGTGCAACTCGTCGCCCTTGATCAGGCTGGCGCTGTGATTGTCGACTTGCTCAAAACGGTCGTTGCTGATCAGGCTGTGGCTGTCGCGAGTGATCTGTTCGCGACGGTCATTGCCGATCTGGATGTCGCTGTCGTTGAGGATCAGTTGCTCGATATCGCGCTGCGCCCGCAGGTAAATTTTTTCCTGCCCGGCGCGGTCTTCCAGCGACAGTTCGTTGTAACCCCCGGTGTGCGGGGAGCTGTGGCTACGCAAGACGGTTTTGGTTTTGTGCTCGGGCAACGCATACGGTACTGAGGTGACGGTGTTGGCCACACACCCGGTGATCAACGGTTGGTCGGGGTCGCCTTCCAGGTAGGTGACGACGACTTCCATGCCGATGCGCGGGATGGTCACCGAACCAAAACTCTCCCCGGCCCAACTGGATGACACCCTGAGCCAGCAACTGCTTTTTTCGCTGTTGAGTTCAGCCCTGCACCAAGGAAATTCGACTTTTACGCGACCATATTCATCGCAATAGATTTCTTCACCAACCGGCCCGGTGACGCGGGCGGTCTGGCTGACCAGCACGGTTTTGCGCGGGTGCATTGACGGTCGGTAAAACACGTCCCAGGGAATGGCGCCAAAGCTGTTGCGATAGCCTTGGGTAAAGCCGTCTTCAGGTTTGACGTCGCTGGTGATGGCCTCTTCCAGTGACTGAGGCTGTTTTCCGGAGTGCGTCACGCTGAGCAACAGCCACAAGTCGTTGCAGGTTTTGCGGGGGTGATTGGTCAGGTCAAAAAAGTGACCACTGCGCAGGCTCGGCTGATCGCTCTGGCCCTCGATCAACTGGTAATCGGCACGGTGCCGCTCCAGGGCCTGGCGAACGCGTTGTTTGCCGCGCTGTTCGTTATCGATCAGAACCCGGTAACGGTAGTCTTCCAGCTCGGGAGTGAACTCGGCGGTGAAGCGATTTTCCAGCAGCAGACTCGGGCGTTGGAAGTCGTAGTGCCGGCGCGTGGTGGTGCTGGTGCGGGTGCTGAAGCGCATCGAGAACTGGCTGACGACCGGTTCGTCAGCCACCATGCCGGAGTCTTGTTGATAAGCGGTTTCGCCCAGTTTGGGAAACCAGGTCTGGTCGTCGGTGAACACCAGCACATGGCCTTGCGGTGAATGCTGGTAATGCCACGCGATGCCGTCTTCGGCGCACAGGCGCTGGACCAGTTCGTAATCACTTTCCCCATATTGCGTGCAGTATTCGCGCTCGGGACTGGTGCTGACATGGAAGGTAAAGGCATCGGCCTGAATGCCGTGGCCTTTGAATACCTGAGCGATGATTTGCGGCACCGTCAGGTGCTGGAAAATCCGCTGATTGTGGCTGAACTGCAAGTAATGCAGCGCCGGCACTAGCGTCAGGTGATAACGGGTCAGGCGCTTGCCGGCCTCACCGACGAATACGTCTTCGATCCGGCCATGAAGGCCTTCGCCGTTCAGGCCAAACTGAAGAAACGCGGGTTGGCTGAGCAGACTCTCCAGATCGAAATCCGGGTGTTCGCTGACCAGTTCAACGCGGATCGCGTACAAGGCGCTGATGGCCTCTGCACCGTCAAAGGCGAGGACTTTGAAATCGTTGCGAACCGCGGGGATGTGCAGCGAAAAATGCGCCGTATTGGCCGACTGGAACATACGCTTATCCTTAAGCAAAGAGGAAATGAAGCGCGATGTCCAAACCGTCCATGGTCTGTGCACGCGAAATGGGCGGGCACGTTATCAACGGGGGAAAAAAATTTATGTAGGCCGAATCTTCGAATGCGGCCAGACGTTTCCGCTAATTGTTGGGTCTATGAACGAGGCGAGCGATAAAGAGGATTCGCAGCCATGGATCGGGACGGGCCAAGGCTGCGATCTTTTTGTTGCAGGCGACGCGGTCTACCGGTTGATCAACCGCCCCAGCCCATCCAGCAACCGCTGCAACGCCCCTTGATTGGTGCGCATCACCTTCAGCCCCGCCTCTGCCATCCGCTGCGCATCGCGCGGCAATTCGAACAGCCGCTGCACCGCCAGCGCCAGGCCTTCGGCATCCTCCACTTCCTGCAACGCCCCGGCACTGCGCAACTGCGCGGCGATTTCGAGGAAGTTGAACAGGTGCGGGCCGCTCAGGACTGGTTTGGCCAACGCGGCCGGTTCCAGCAGGTTATGCCCGCCGTTCGGCATCAGGCTGCCGCCCACGAAAGCGCTGTCCGCCAGAGCGTAGAGAAACAGCAACTCGCCCATGGTGTCGCCCACCAGCACTGATGTGGTCGACGTCACCGGTTGGCCTGTGGAACGACGCAACGTCGCAAAACCCTGCTGCTGACACAGCTCGAACACTGCGTTGAAACGCTCCGGATGGCGCGGCACCAGAATCAGCAACGCATCGGGGTGATTGGCCAGCAACTGACGATGGGCCGCGAGGACCACTTCGTCTTCGCCTTCATGGGTACTGGCGGCGATCCACACCGGTCGTTCAAGTGCCTGCCACTGAGTGCGCAGTTCGACGGCACGTTGCAGCAGTTGCGGGTCGATGGCCAGGTCGAACTTGATCGAGCCGGTGACCTCTACGGTTTCAGGACGCGCACCCAACTCTTGGAAGCGCTGGGCTTCGGCCTCGGTCTGTACCGCAAACAGGCTCATCTCGGCGAGCATCGGCTGGGTCAGTTTGCGGAAACGGCCATACCCCTTGGCCGAGCGTTCGGACAGCCGCGCATTGGCCAGTGCCACGGGAATTCCGCGTTTGGCGCATTGGTGAATGTGGTTGGGCCAGAGTTCGGTTTCCATGATCACCGCCAGGGTCGGCCGGACCCGATCAAGAAAGCGCGCAGCGGCGCATGGCAAATCGTAGGGCAAGTAGCAGTGCTGGATGCGCGGCTCATTGGCGAACAAGGACAGGATGCGCTCGGACCCGGTCGGGGTCATGCAGGTCACGGTAATCGGCAACTGTGGATAACGTTGCAGCAAGGCGCGAATCATCGGTGCCGCGGCAATGCTTTCGCCCACCGACACCGCGTGCACCCAAATACCGCCCGGCTTCATCACCGGCAGTCCGAGGGAAAAACGCTCGCCAATACGCTTGGCGTACGCCGGCGCCTTCCGCGCCCGCAGCCACAGCCGAATCGCTACCAGTGGCAGCCCCAGGTAAAACAGCGCGGTATAGAGAGTTCTATTCATGGCGGCGGAGTTTATCGGCTTTTCTCGCCGATCGCCTGCAAGTGCACGGCAAAACGTTCCGCCAGCCAGCGAGCCGCCGGGCCCAGCGGTTCATCACGACGCCATACCAGCTCCACCACCAGCGCCGGCGGGGTCCATTCGCTGACCAGTTCAACCATCAAGTCCTGATACGCCGGGTATTGCACCACATGCCGTGGCAACCAGGCCCAACCGAGGCCGCGCACCAGCCATTCGGCCATCACGTAGAAGCTGTCCGCGCGCCAGACTTGCGGGCTGGCCGGCTCGCTACCGGGATAGACGCTGGACTGTGTGGACATCAGCAACTGCCGATGCTGCGCCAGTGCCTGACAATCGACTTGTGCCTGTTTCGCCAGTGGATGCCCGACGCCGCACACCGTGACCATCTCGACGCTCCCCAGCACTCGCCGCTCAAGGGCTTCGGGGATTTGGTCGTGATAAAACAGCAACCCCAGATCGGCCCGACGCTCCACCAGTTTGCGCGCCACATCGCCTTGGGCGGCGCTGGTCAGTTGCACTTCGAGGCTGGGAAATTTTTCGGCCAAGGCTTCGAAGCTTTCGATGATCGGCTGATAGGGCATGGCCTCATCCTGCGCCACGCGCAGACGAGCTTCCTGGCCACGCATCATGGCCAGCGCGCGGCCATTGAGGCGCTCACACTGGCGCAACACTTCACGCGCCTCTTCCAGCAATGCGTTGCCGGCCTCGGTGAGTTTCGGCTGACGGCCACTGCTGCGGTCGAACAGGCTGACGCCCAAGTCTTCTTCCAGCAGTGCAATCGAACTGCTGACCGCCGACTGCGCCTTGCGCTGATTGCGCGCCACGGCAGAAAAAGAACGCTGCTCCGCTACGCTGACAAACAACCGCAGTTGCTCAAGATCCCATTGCATAGGCCAACCCATCTTCATGGCAGATAGGTAATGACTTTACCGCATCTGAAGAGCCTCTAAAATGCCAACTTCAGAAAGCAACACGTCACCCGAGGATGCACCCATGACCGCTTACTACTACCTGGCCATCGCCATCTGCGCCGAAGTGATCGCGACCGTTTCGATGAAAGCCGTCAAAGGCTTCAGCACCCCGCTGCCTCTGGTACTGGTGATAGTCGGTTACGGCATCGCCTTCTGGATGCTGACCCTGGTGGTGCGCAGCGTTCCGGTGGGAGTCGCTTACGCGGTGTGGGCCGGCATGGGCATTGTGATGGTCAGCGTCGCGGCGCTATTTATCTATGGGCAGAAGCTGGATGTGCCGGCGATGCTGGGGATGGCGCTTATCGTCCTGGGCGTCGTTGTCATCCAGCTGTTCTCCAAAACCGCCAGGCACTAAAACCTGAAACACAATCCAGTGTAGGAGCAAGCTCACTCCCACAGGTTTTGCGTCCATCCATTGATCACCAACACTCCCCTTTTCTTCGAGTCTGTATACTGCGCCCTCGTCTTGAACACTGAGGTCGCCGCATGCCATCCGTTATTTCCACCGACGTTCTGATTGTCGGCGCTGGTGTCGCCGGCCTCTGGCTGAATGCGCGGCTGCGCCGCCAGGGTTTTTCGACCGTGCTGGTGGAAAGCGCCAGCCTCGGCGGCGGACAGAGTGTGAAGTCCCAGGGCATCATTCACGGCGGCGCCAAGTACGCGCTGCATGGCGCCCTGACCGGGGCGTCGGAAGCGATTGCCGACATGCCGCACCGCTGGCGTGAGGCGCTGGCGGGCGATGGCGAACTGGACCTGTCCGGCGTGCGCCTGCTGTCCGAAGCCCACTACCTCTGGTCCCCCGGCACGCTCGCCGGCAACCTCACCAGTTTCTTCGCCAGCAAGGCCGTGCGCGGCCGTGTCGATCAGGTCAAGGGCGAGCAACTGCCGCCGGCCCTGCAAGATAAACGCTTCAAGGGCAAGGTCTATCGCCTGGCAGAATTGGTGATCGATGTGCCAAGTCTGATCCAGCGCTTGGCCGATCTGGCCGGAGATGGCCTGCTCGCCGGACAGAAGATCGAACCGCTGCTGGAAGGCAACGTACTGGTCGGCCTCAAGGTCGATGAACGCGAGATTCGTGCCCAGCGCATTGTCCTGAGCGCCGGTGCCGGTACGGCGGCGTTGCTCGAAGCGTTGGGGCTGAGTCAGCCCGCCATGCAGCGCCGGCCGTTGCACATGATCATCGCCAAAGGCCCGGGCCTCAAACCGCTGTATGCCCATTGCCTGGGCGGCGGCACCAAACCGCGCCTGACCGTGACCACTCACCCGGCGGCCGACGGTCAGTGGGTCTGGTACATCGGCGGCGACATTGCCGAAGCCGAAGGCGTTGCCCGCGAACCTGCCGAGCAAATCGCCACGGCGCAGCAAGAACTCGGTCAGTTGCTGCCATGGATCGACCTGAGTACCGCGCAATGGGCGACCTTGCGCGTGGACCGCGCCGAGCCGCTGCAATCGGGGCTTACCCGTCCGGACAACGCCTTCCTCGCCGAACAAGGTCGTCTGCTGGTGGGCTGGCCGACAAAACTGGCGCTTGCGCCAGATTTTGCCGACCGGGTCATCGCCAGCCTGACGCGTGATGGCATCCAGCCAAGCCATCCCGCGCCACTCCCGGAATTACCGAAACCGCCAATGGGCGTTCCTGCCTGGGAGCAACTGCTGCCATGAGCCAACCGACCCTGCACGATCTGCACCGCCCCTTGGGCAGTACCGGCCTGTTGGTTTCACCTCTGGGCCTGGGCACGGTCAAACTCGGCCGCGACCAAGGCGTGAAATACCCCAACGGCTTCCAGATTCCCGACGACGACGATGCGCGCAGGCTGCTCAAACTCGCCCGCGACATGGGCATCAACCTGATCGACACCGCACCGGCCTATGGCCGCAGTGAAGAACGCCTCGGCCCGCTGTTGCGCGGCCAGCGTCAGGACTGGGTGATTGTCAGCAAGGTCGGCGAAGAGTTTACCGACGGCCAATCGAGCCATGACTTCAGCGCCGCCCACACTCGACTGTCGGTGGAGCGCAGCCTGCAACGTCTGGAAACGGATTTTATCGACCTTGTGCTGGTGCACTCCGACGGCAACGATCTGGCGATCCTCAATGACAGCGATGTCTACGCGACCCTCTCCAAGCTCAAGGCCGAAGGCAAGATTCGCGGCTTCGGTTTTTCCGGTAAAACCGTCGAGGGTGGTTTGAAGGCTCTGGAACAAGGTGATTGCGCCATGGTCACCTACAATCTGAACGAGCAGAACGAGAAGCCCATCATTGACTATGCTGCTGCTCACGGCAAAGCCATCCTGGTCAAAAAAGCCCTCGCCAGTGGTCATGTATGCCTGAGTCCAGGCGTGGACCCGGTGCGCGCCAGCTTCGAGTTGTTGTTTGAACATCCGGGTGTTGCCAGTGCTATTGTCGGGACCATTAATCCGCTGCACCTCGCCCACAACGTTGCGACCGTTGCCCAGGTCCTCCGTAGAAACTGATGCCGCCCGCGCGGCCTTAAGCAGGAGCCGACATGCCGCGTACGCTCATTAGAAAGAACCCGAGCAACTTCAAGACCCTGCCGTTGTACGTCGAAGCGACTCCCGAAGGCTTGAGCTATCAGAGCGTCGGGATGCCGCTCAATTTCTCCCAAACCCTGCAACGTCGCCGCCTCGTGACGGTAGGCAGCACCGAGCGGTTTGCGCTGGAACTGGCCAATCTCGGCGTCTCGGTGCGCCTGACCCTGCATTGGCAAAATCGCGATTACTGGGTGCTTGTGCGTCAGCGTCGGCAAGACCGTGGCGACGTGGTGCTCAAGCTGATCTCCGGTTACGTACCCGCCCATGAGCTGAACCTGCCACTGCACACCGCGATCCAGGAAATTGCCGAGGAATGCCTGCTGGAAACCCCGGAAGGCTGGCTCGGCGGGCGTTTCAACGACACATGGCTGCCGGCGCCCTACGCCAGCGCCCTGCATTACCGCGAGGCGCTGCCGTTTCGCCTGACACCGTTGTCCGGCTCGGCGCGGCCGGTGCGCTGCGCCAAGCTTCAGTTGATCGAACGGCCGCGGGCTTACGTGCATCTGCCCACCGCGTCGTTGCAATTGATCTATGACTTGCGCCTGGACGTGCCTAAAGAAGCCAAATCCCTGAGTCTGTTTCATGTCGATGAGCGACTGGAAGGCGATCAACTGGTCGCCCGGCTCGACCGCAAGCGTCCCGATTTATACCTGATGCCATTGCAGGACGGTCAGCCGATGGCCGAGCTCTACACCTTGAAAAAAGATCAACTGTACCCGGCGAGTACTCGTGGCTTGTTTCTGGCGGAGAGCTTTGCCCGGCAGGAAGGCTGGGTAGTGCGTGATGAGCGGATTCGCTGGAAGGACTGGGTGCGCCAGCAGGGGTTGAGTCCACCGGGGAAAGATTCCGGGCTGGCGCGATTACGCGGGAAGGCGAAGCAATTGCTGAAGAAAATCGTGCCGCGCAAGGCGGCACGTCCCTGATCGTTCCCACGCGTGGGAACGATCAGCGTCTCACTCGGATTGACGGATTTTTTCGACAATCGCCGTGGTCGAGCTGTTCGCTACCAGCCCCAGCACTTTCACCGTGCCGCCGTAAGCAGTCACGATGTCCGCGCCGACCACTTGGTCAATCCCATAATCGCCACCCTTGACCAACACGTCCGGCTTGACCTCGCGCAGCAGGTTTTCCGGGGTGCCTTCAGGGAAGCTAATCACCCAATCCACTGCGCCCAACCCGGCCAATACCGCCATTCGACGGTCGACGCTGTTGATTGGACGACCCGGACCTTTCAAGCGGCTGACCGAGGCATCATCGTTGACTGCAACGATCAGACGATCGCCCTGGGCCCGTGCCTGTTCAAGGTAGGTCACGTGGCCGGCATGCAGAATGTCGAAGCAGCCGTTGGTGAAGACGATCTTTTCTTTGTGTGCACGCGCATCGTCGACCGCCAGCAAAAGCTGTTCAAGGCCCAGCACACCACGCTCCGACCCTTCTTCACGCTGGATGGCGCGGCGCAGCTCCGGCGCGCTGATGGCCGCCGTACCGAGTTTGCCGACCACGATACCCGCCGCCAGGTTGGCCAGGGCCACTGCGTGCGGTAATTCTTCGCCAGCGGCAATCGCGGCTGCCAAAGTAGAAATCACCGTGTCGCCGGCACCGGTTACGTCGAACACTTCACGGGCGCGGGCGGGCAAGTGCAGCGCAGGATGATCAGGGCGCAGCAAGGTCATGCCGTGTTCGCCACGGGTCACCAGCAACGCGCCGAGGTCCAGGTCGTGCATCAGCTGCGCGCCTTTGCTCACCAGCTCGTGCTCATCGACGCAACCACCGACGATGGTTTCGAACTCACTGAGGTTCGGGGTGATCAGACTTGCGCCACGGTAGATCGAAAAATCCTTGCCCTTGGGATCCGCCAGCACCGGAATGCCACGGGCACGGGCGGCCTGGATCAGCACCTGATGGTTTCTCAGTGCGCCTTTGCCATAGTCGGACAGCACCAGCACCTTGATACCTTCGAGCAATTCATCGACTTGCTCGCCAAGCGCCAACGCATCGGTGGCGAAGGGTTCTTCAAAGTCGATACGCAGCAGTTGCTGGTGACGACTCATGACCCGCAGCTTGACGATGGTCGGCTGGTGCGCGATGCGCTGGAATATCGCTCGAACGCCAGCACCCTTGAGGCTATTGGCCAGGCTGTCGGCAGCTTCGTCGTCGCCGGTCACGCCGACCAGCGAGGCCGGGGCACCGAGCGCGGCAATGTTCAACGCAACGTTGGCGGCACCGCCCGGGCGGTCTTCGATTTGCTCGACCTTGACAACCGGTACCGGCGCCTCAGGGGAAATCCGTGAGGTACCACCATGCCAGTAACGGTCGAGCATGACATCGCCGACCACCAAGACAGGGGCTTGATCGAATCGCGGCATGGACAACTTCATGGAGCAACCCACATACAAAATGAACAGGGGCGCGATATTACCACAGGGTTGACGTAGCCTTGCGCATGGCATGAACGAGGTCGTAAAAAGCAAAAAAAAGCAGCCTGGTCAGGTTCAAAGAACCTCAGGCTGCAATTTTTTCAGGCTGTCATTAAAACTGACGGATGCCGAGGGTCAGGCGATGTCTTCAGCCGGGGCGTCGAGGCCCATGGCGTTCAGGCGGGCGTAGTAACCGTTTTGCGCCAGAAGCTCGGCATGGGTGCCGCGCTCGACAATCCGGCCCTGATCCATCACCAGGATCAGGTCAGCCTTTTCGATGGTCGACAGACGGTGAGCGATCACCAGCGTGGTCCGGCCTTTCATCACTTGGTCCAGCGCCGCCTGAATGTGGCGCTCCGATTCAGTGTCGAGCGCCGAAGTGGCTTCGTCGAGAATCAGCAACGGTGCGTTCTTCAACAGGGCCCGTGCAATGGCCAGGCGCTGGCGCTGACCGCCGGACAGCAGCACACCGTTCTCGCCGACCTGGGTGTCCAGGCCTTCGGGCAACTGCGCGATGAAATCCATTGCGTAGGCATCTTTTGCGGCTCTTTCGATCGCGTCACGAGGTGCGCCAGCCAGGTCGCCATAAGCAATGTTATTGGCCACCGTGTCACTGAACAACGTCACATGCTGGGTCACTTGGGCGATGTGCTTGCGCAGGTTCAGCAGTTTGTAATCCTCCACCTCAACATCATCGATCAGGATCTCGCCCTTGTCGTGGTGGTAGAAGCGCGGAATCAGGTTGGCCAGGGTCGACTTGCCGCTGCCGGACCGTCCGACCAGCGCTACCATTTGCCCAGGCTCGGCCGAGAAACTGATGTCATTGAGTACCTGGCGATCGGTGCCAGGGTAGGCGAAGCTCAAATTGCGCACGTCCAGGCGACCGCTGACGGCATCGCGCTCGACGGTGCCGGTATCGACTTCAGGCTCGACGTCCAGCTGTTCGAAAATACTCTCGGCACCCGCCACACCTTTCTGGATGGTCGAGCTGACTTCGGACAATTGGCGGATCGGCTTGGGCAACAGGCCGGCCAGGGTGATGTAGGCAACCATGTCACCAGCCGACGCATCGCCGCGCAGGTACAGCACCAGGAACATCAACACCGCCATGGCGCTGTAGATCACCAGTTGCAACAACGGCGTGTAAATGGCACCGGTGCGCGTCATGCGCAGTTGTTTGTCGGTGTTGCCCTGACTGGCTGCGAAGAAACGCTTCTCTTCATAGACTTCACCGCCAAAGCTGCGCACCACGCGATACCCCTGGATGGTTTCCGATGCCACGTGGGTCACGTCGCCCATGGCCACCTGGATTTTCTTGCTCTGCTTGCGGAATTTCTTGCTCGCGGTGCGCACCATGATGGCGATCAGCGGCAGGATGGCGATCATGACCAGTGTCAGGCGCCAGTTCATGAACAGCAGCGAGGCAAACAGGAAGATCACTGTCATGCCTTCACGGATTACGACTTTGATCGCATCTGTGGCCGCCCCGGTGACCATCGTCACGTTGAAGGTGATACGCGAAATCAGATGACCCGAGTTATGCTTGTCGAAATAGCGATTGGGCAAAACCAGCAGGTTATTGAACAGCTGCACCCGCAAGTCATGGACGAGCCCGAGGGAAACCTTGGCCAGAAAGTAGTTGCCCAGATATGATCCCAGCCCCTGCCACGCGGCGATCAGAATGATCAGCAACGGTACAGCCTGCAACAGTTGCAGGTCGCGCAGGTAAGGCACCGTGGGGAAAAGCACTGCCTCAGGATTGGACAGGCCATCGACAAAGTATTTGAGGATGTAACCAAGCATCGGCTGGGTCGAAGCGAAAATCAAAAAGCCGACAATGCTGATCAGAAACAGACTGATGTACGGCCGGACATAGCCGAGCAGGCGGAAGTAGATTTTCAAGCTCGATGGGCTTGCGGAGAGACTGGAGTCGGCCATATCACGCGTTTGTCGATAAAAAGGACGCTGACTTTAGCACAGCTTCTTCAGGGTTCTGGCAATCGACTAAAGGCTGTTATTGTTAGGCACCGAATTAAGTATCAAATAGCCATCACCCCGGAATGCCCGATCAACTTCAGGATTGATTCTCTCAGCATGCAACTCAGCGGTTTCAATAGTGCGTCAAATCGAGTTTTCGATTTCATCTGCCTCTGGATTCTTCCACTCGGCTATCTCTTGCTTCTATGCGCATTGTTTTTCTTGCCGGGCCGGAGTCTGCACCACAAACTTTTTTATGGCCTGTTCAGCATTCCGGTGCTGATTGCCCTGTGTCTGCGTCCCCGCGAACTCAAGGAATTGTGCCGCGAGCCGATCTTCATTGCCGTGCTGGTGTTCGCGGCCTGGGCGTTGCTGAGTTTGTGCTGGGCACCGGGAAAGGATAGCTTCTCCAGTCAATTCAAAGCACCGCTGCATACCCTGCTGCTGTTTGCTGGCTGCTATTTGCTGGTGCGCTATCGCAGCGAAATCATTCACCCCCTGCTGTTCGCCGCGGCATTGATCGGACTGGTCGGCACCGTCCATAACCTGTTCATGTTCGCCCGCATGTACGAGCCGGGTATGCGCTTGATCGGTGGCGGTGCGTTCGACAACCCACTGCTGAGCTCTCACATCTATGGCTTTTATGCTGCCTACTGGCTGAGCATGAGCATGATCTGCAAGCGCCGCCTGATGCTCTGGTTGAGTCTTCCGGCGATGGCAATCATGTTCGCCGCCGTGATCGCCACTGGCTCCAGAACACCTCTGGCGGCACTGACGATGGCGGGGCTCTGGCTGGGCTTCATTTGCTGGAACCGCCGCTCCGTCATATTGCTGGGCGCGTTGGTTGCCAGCGGCGCCGCGCTTTATGTGCTGTTTGCGCGAATGATCATCGAACGCGGCGACTCTTATCGCTTCGAAATTTGGCAACTAGCCATCAATCAAATAGCCGATCACCCATGGATCGGCCATGGTTATAGCGCCGTTCTGGCCATCGACCCCGGCGTCGGCTTCAGCTTTCAGGAGCCCCACAGCTTTGTCCTGGGCGTGCTCTTTTACGTCGGTGTTGTGGGATTACTGCCATGGTTGTTTTTCCAGGCCTGGAGTTTGCTCAGCAGTTGGCGAAATCGCGTGCAACCACTGTTCATCATCGCCTCGACCTGGCTGATATTCGGCATCGGCGCAGGCTTGACCGAGGGCGGCGGTATCATCTCCCGGCCCAAGGAGCACTGGTTTCTGCTGTGGATTCCGCTGGCGCTGATCGCCGCGCTTTGCATTAATCAACGCGCCAGACGCTTGTTGGCGATACCCATCAAGACACTGACGCCAACGGCCCTGCAACAATTGACCGCCAATGCGCAGGTGATCGAAGAAGATGGCCTGGGCCCCAAAGTATTGCGCCTGCTCGATGGCAGCTTCCTCAAGCTGTTCCGTAGCCGTCGCTGGTACACCTCAGGCAGTTTCAACCCCTATTCCGAACGCTTTGCCGTCAACAGCGAGCAACTGCGCAGCATGGGGTTTGCGACCCCGCCGATTCTTGACCTTTATCGCCTGGCAGACGGCAGCAGCGCCGTGCACTATTTACCGCTGCCCGGCAATACGCTGCGCCAGGTCCTGCAAGGCATAACCGCACCCGCGGTGCGTGAGGCGCTGGTGGAGCGATTCGGCAAGTTCATGGCTCAACTGCATGAACAAGGCGTCTATTTCCGTTCGCTGCACCTGGGTAACGTTCTGGTACTTGAAGATGGCGAGTTCGGCTTGATCGATGTGGCCGATCTGCGCATTTACCCTTCTTCTTTGAGCCTGGCCCTGCGTCAGCGCAACCTGCGCCATATGCAGCGTTACACCGTAGACAAGCGTTGGCTGTTCCAAGAACACTTTGAAGCACTGCTTCAGGGCTATGCCGTGACGGCATCGAAGTCCGCTGTTGATAACCTGCACAGACTAGTGCTGACCGGGAGCTCCCCGGTCAAGGCTCATTGATGACTGAAACCAATCCTCTCATTGCGCTAGCAGCTTATCTGCTGGCCATTGTGACTGCCGCCCTGCTGTTACGCGCCGTACCGAAAATCGCCCGTCAAATCGAACATTCCAGTGAAAGCCGTTATGCCAGCATTGATGGGCTACGCGGTTATCTGGCGTTCGGCGTGTTCGTACACCATGCGATCATTACCTTGATCTTCCTGCGCACGGGTGTGTTTGATTTTCCGCCGAGCAATTTCTACTCACAACTTGGCCAAGGCAGTGTCGCGCTGTTTTTCATGATCACCGCTTTCCTGTTTTGGAATCGACTACTCACCCAGGGACGTCAACACGACTGGCTGGCTTTTGCAGTATCGCGGCTGTTTCGCTTGTACCCGTTGTACTTGCCGCTGATGCTGATCGTGTTTGTCACGGTGCTCTACCTGCAGAACTGGGAACTCAAGGACTCAGGGATCCAGTTCTTCGGCCAGATCCTGGCCTGGCTGACCTTCGACCGACCGGACGTCAACCAATACCACCAAACCGGTGTGCTGATCTCCAACGTCACCTGGACTTTGGGTTACGAGGTATTTTTCTATCTGGCATTGCCCCTCGCCGCCTTGGTGTTTATCTACCGAGGCAGCTGGAAGCAAACGGTGTTGTGCCTGATCGGCATTTACGCACTGTATGAACTGATCGGCCTGGAGCACTCGCTGAAAAAACATTTTCTCGCGAGCTTTCTCGGCGGCATCGGCGCTGCGTACTGGGTTCGCCAACCGAAACTGGTGGCCTGGGGTCAGACTCGAAGGGCGGGGATTATCGCGCTGCTGGCATTGGCAATTGCCTTCACGGCATTCAACCGTGCATTCAGCCCAAAGCCACTGCTGCTCATGTCGTTGTTTTTCGTGATTGTGGCGTCCGGAAACACCCTGTTCGGCGCACTGAAACCACGCAGCATCCGTTGGCTCGGCGAAATCAGCTACAGCACCTATTTACTGCACGGCTTTGTGCTGTGGGTGTTCATCCAGCGCCTGCCGCTGGTGCTTGATCTGGATGCGCGTGACATCTGGACCTTTCTGCCGCTGCTGGCCCTGTGCAGCTGCCTGCTGATCATCATCAGCAGCCTGACGTTCCTGTACATCGAGAAACCGGGCATAACGGCCGGCAAGAAGGCCTTGCTGTGGCTGCGCCAAGGCAAAAAAGCCAACAGGATTCTGACAGAGAAGATCGCTGGCTGAAGCTGATGCATCCCTTGTAGCTGCTGGCGAAGCCTGCGGCTACAAGGCGCATGGAGGCTGGGTCAGTCTTTTTCCAGCGCAGAGAAGTACAGCCGCCCCAGACCGCGCCAGGTCTTCTTGTTCCAGGCCTTGAACGGGATCTGCGCCAACAGTTCGCGGGCCAGCTTGCGGTCACGGTTGGCGGTCTTGAGGAACATTGAGCTGAGGAACTTGTAGCGAACCTCGTCGTACAGCGGATGATCGCTGAACAGCGCGTAGGTACGCAGGATGCTGTCGATCATGAAGCGGTGGTTCTTGTAAGAGTTGGTGGCGTGTTTGCGATAGCGCGCCATCAGCACATTCAGGCCATCGATAAAGTAACCGGCATGGGTCACCTTCAGCTCGATCAGCAAATCTTCCAGGCGAATGTTCGGATCGAACCCACCCACCTTGTCCAGCGCTTCCCGACGGATCATCAGCGTCGGGGCGGGCGGATAGGGTTTACGCTCCAGAAACATGTCATCGAAGTCCAGACGACGAAACGGCACATCACGACGCTGACGCTTCTCCGGGTACAGATTACCGTCGGCGTCGATCAGCTCGATATTGCCGGCGCAGATACCAACCTCGGGCTTGCCATCCATGTGCGCCACCTGAGTGGCGATGCGCTCTGGCAGCATGATGTCGTCAGAACCGAACGGCACGATCAGACTGCCCTTTGAACGGGCGATGGCGCCATTGAGGGTATTGGTCAGCCCCTGGTTCTGTTGAACCCGGAAATCGAAACCGTGTTGCGCCTGCAAAGCGTTGATCCGTTCAACGCTGTTGTCGCTGGAACCGTCGTCGACCACCAACAATTCGATGTTCTTATAAGTCTGGTTGAGGACGCTGAGAATGCTTTCCTCGATGTAGCGAGCGTGGTTATACGACGCAATGATGACCGTGACGAGAGGTTGCGCGGCGCTCATGGTTGTTCCTTGCGGGCCTGCTCCAGGCCGGAGTCAATCAGGTTCAGGTATTCCTGACGGAACACCTCGATGTCGTGTTGTTCCTGCAGATAACGGAAGGCCTGCTCGCCCTTGGCCTTGAGCTCGTCATCCGACAGCCCGAGGTAGTTATCCAGCGCTGCGACCAGGCTCGGCACATCTTTGGGCGTAATCGCCAGCCCGCCCGCCCCTTCAATCAGCGGCAACATGGCGGGCACGTTGGAGGCGATAACCGGCAGATGACCGCTCATGCCTTCGAGCAGCGCCAACCCGAGACCTTCCGCCAGGGACGGCATGGTCCAGATGTCGAAGGCACGAATGTACTGCAAGGCGATTTCCTTGAAGCCCAGAAGGTGTGCGCGCCCGGTCAGGCCCAGGCGTTCGATCTCGGCATTCAGGCGCGACTCTTCGCGGCCGGCACCAATGATCGCCAATTGGGTGTTCGGATACTTGTCCTTGAGCGCGGCAAACGCCTGTAACAGGTAGGTGTGACCCTTGACCGGTACAAGACGCCCCAGAGCGCCAATCAAGCGCACCGACGGATCGATACCCAACAATTCGCGGGCACGCTCGCGGCTATGCTGCAAACCTTCTGCCTGTTCAATGTCGATGGCGTTGGTGATCGCATAAGTATTCTGATCGGTAAAACCGCAGTCGCAGTCCAACAGATACTGTTTGACCGCCGGCGACACACCGACAAAACGCCAGTGACGATCGATCAGGCGCTGGGTCTGGCGGCGTCGGTAAAACCGGTCGTACTCACCAAAACCATGAGAAATGCCGATGCACAGCGACACTTTCAACCAACGGTTAAGCGTCAGCATCATGTTCACGGGTTTGAAGCGGTTACAGATCACCACGTCGAATTTTTCCGCGCGGCAAAACTTGTACAGCGTCCACATCGCCCGCAAGCGCATGCCTTTGAGGGACTTGTCGGAAAACTCGAAGTACACCGAACGGTCCGCCCGGCTTATAGCCTCACCCGGCCCGGGCTTGCCGCGCAGGAACGCCGCCGTCACTTCGTAGCGATCACCGGGCAGCGCCTTGACGATCTGCTCCGCGAGGTCGGCAAAATCATGGGCTTTGACGTTGTAGTCAGGCTGCAATTGCAGAACCTTTAACCGCTGGCTCATAACTCTCCCCGCTGAGAAGCGTTTATGGGTGTGTGCTTGAGTATCCACAAGAGCTCGTGACGTCGAACCGCCTTGCGAAAGAATTCGTTCTCGCCGTAGGCCGGCGGCTTGCGCTTGGCCAACAGTCGCTGGATCAACCGGCGCAGGCGCCGCTTGAACGGCATCGACGGTTGCAGGTCATGCATCATGCCCAGCGCCATGGCTTTGTCGCGCTGAATTTCCAGCGACAGCGGCAGGCAGCAAGGCTGCATCGGCGTGGCTGGGTCGAAGGCTGGCGGCAATGCGATGCCATGACCGGCGTCACCCATTGGCCAGCGGTCGTTGTCGTGCAAATGGTTGGCGTAGCCGAGCAGTGTGGTCGGCTGCCATTCCAGGCCTTTCAAGGCTTCGAGAACCGCTTGTTGTGCACAGATATGATCGGGATGCGGATCGAGGGTCGGGTGCGGCAGTACGATCACGTCAGGGCGCGCACGCAGCAGTACTGCACGCAGATCGGCCAACAGGTTGTTCCAGGTCGGCGCACCGTCGGCATCGCCCGGCAGGGCAAATGGATTCAGCTGGCGAAACAGCCGGGTGTCGCTCAAATCCGCTTCCCGCGAAGCGACTGGTTGCGCAGGGGCAGCCTGCATCGCTGCCAGTTGCAGGCAGAAATAACCCAACTGCACGCAATGAGCCTGCGGCACGCCAGCCCAACGCGGCACCGCGATGCTGTCCCAAGCGCGCAAACGGCCCTTGAGCCGCGCCGCCTCGACCTTGTTCAGGCCGATCTGTTGGTAGTGTTCGGCTTCGATTTCACCGGCCGTCAGTGTGACGATCCAGGCTTCATCGGCCTGGCTGTACAAACCATAGGCAGCCAGCTCGGCGTCGTCGGCGTGGGGCGCGATCACCATCACCCGTTGCCGGCGGAAGTCGGGTTGTTCCAGCGCCCACAATACCGGCTCACCGAACAGGCGGCAGTAGCGTCCACGCAGGCGCAACTCACCACGCGACAGTACTCGCGCCTGACCACTGAGGTTCAGGTAACGCAAGCCATTTGCGCCGCGTTCAAAGGTTTGCCGGTCCGGGTTGTCACCACCCGACAACTCCACCAGCGGGTCGATAAAGCGCCCAAGCCAGGTGCTTTTCACCCGTAGCGCCAACACGAGCGTGGCGTCGTCGACCAGCATCACGCCTTCGTCCAGGCGCAAGCGCTCGCCGTCCAGATGCACCTTGGGTTGTGGGGTGTAGGGCGGGAAGCTGTATTGGTAATCGTCTTTTGGGGAATAAAACAAATGGTCAGCGAACCAGGCCTCGTGAGCAATCCAGCCCAGCACCGCACACACCAACGGCAACCACCAGGCCACCAGCACCCCGATGGCAATCAACAGCATCAGCGCGATCAACAGGCTGATTCGTTTGTTGCGCCGATGGCGCTTGAGCAGTTGCTGTTTGCGGCTCATGGGTTCACTCACACGGTAAAAACCGGCACAGGATTGCACCAGCGGTCCTTGTATTCCCGGTCGGCACGACCGAAGGAAAACCGCAAAGGCTTATCCAGGGCGCGAGCGTGTTCCCAGGCACTTTGGGTGTTGAGAAAACTCAACACGCTGCCGGGGCTGAACTCGCGGGTTTCGGGATCGACACCACCGTTGATGTATTCGACACTGATCCATTCCGGCGCTTCGACGCGGTAGACCAGTTGAATGGCGATCGGAGCATCGTTAAGGAAGATCACCGAGCCGATCAGCAAGTCGCGCAGCAGTTCGACCACCTCGCCCATGCGCTCGGCACCCGTGGCCGGGAAACCCCAACGGCGCTGGAACAGGTCGCAATAAATCGCCGCTAGCTCAGCACTGGAAAACTCGGCGACCGGACGCACAACGCCACCGGCTTCTTCCAGCAGACGCAATTCACGGCGCTGGTTGTAGCGGAATTTTTTCGACAGTTCTTCGGGTGTGCGCGCCATGGCCAGTTGTTCGGCCTGTAGCTTGATATCGGTGAATCGGCCTTCGCTCAGTGCCGACAAATAACGTCCGCGATGGCGCAGCGCTGCTTGTGCATCGGCGGCAGCCGGCAGAATCACCTCGGCATTGCCGAGGTCGAACAAGCCTTTTTTCCCCCGGCGCTTGAGCACGTCTTTGGACAGCGCCAAATCGCGCCCCCAGGTCGGGATGGCGGCTTTCACTTCACCGTTCTGCTCCCAGGCCAGGTAACGCACCGGGATCTCGGCCAACTGCGCCAAGCGCTCAACCACCATGGGATGCGTTGCGACGCTACCGCCAAAACGCTGCCAGGCCTGTGCATAAGTCGAGGCGTCGACTAGCGTCCAGCCACGTTCGCGCCAGCCTTGAAATCGGTTGAGCATCAGCCCCTCGGTGCCAGTTCTGTGACGTGTGGCAAATGCCAGAAAGCATCGCGTACCGCGCGGTCGGAGAAATGCTCACGCAAGCGGTCGAGCATCATCTCGGCACACTGGTGACGTTGCTGCTCGTCCATCGCGGCCAGATGGTGCAGCCCTTGAGCCAGACGCTCGGCATCGCCCAACGGGAACAGGATGCCGACCCCTTCAACGACTTCCCTCGCGCCACCGCAAGCGGTCGCGAGCAACGGCACGCCGGCGGCCATGGCCTCCAGCAGCACCATGCCGAAAGGTTCGTGGTCGGAGCTCAGCGCAAACACATTGAAGGCACGGAAATAGCGACGGGCATCCGGCACTTGACCAAGAAACAGCACCCGATCACCAATACCCAGTTCGCGGGCCAGCTCCTTGAGGTCCTGTTCCAGTCGACCGCTACCGAGAATCACCAGTTGGCTGTTGGCCGGCAACTGCGGCAATGCCAAGGCAAAACCGTGCAGCAGCGTGGTCTGGTCCTTGTCCGGATGCAGCCGCCCGACGTTACCGACAATCCAGGCATCCGCTGACAGACCCAGGGTTTCCCGGGCCTCGCGAGCCGAGACCTGACTGGTCTGCATGGCCGGCACATCGATACGGTTATAGAGCGTCTGAATCCGCCCGGCCGGCCATTTCGGCAGGCAACTGCGCATGTCGTCACGCACCGCATCGGAGACCCCGAGCAGGCTGAGGCGCTTGCGGAAAATATGGGCGAAGAGTTTGCGAGTGCCGCGTTTGTAATCGCCAAACGCGTGATGCACACCGATGACCGGCAGCGAGGTGCCGAGCAAGGCGATGTAGATCGGCTTGAAACGGTGGGCAATGCAGAAGCTGAAATTGCGCGAGGCGGCGATCTTGCGCAGATCGCCGATGGCGCCCAGCTTCAGGCCACGAATGGCCTTGGAGCTGTATTCCATGAACAGCACTTCATCGGAAGCGCAGCCCGCAGCGACTTCACTGTCGGCGGCCCCGGTCAGAAAGACCGTGGTCACTCGATAGCCGGTCCCCGCGAACAGGCTGGCGTACTGCCGGGCGCAGTCCAGAAACGGGCCGTCATAGCCGTGACAAAACTGCAACACATGGCGTTCAGCCGAGCGAGTCATATGCGTCAGCGCCCTCTTTAACCACCAGGATGTCTTCCATGATCAGATACTGTAGGTCAGAGCCGAAGAACATGTTCAGGGCATCGGTCGGCGAGCAGATCATCGGCTCGCCACGACGGTTGAGCGAGGTGTTCAGCGACACGCCGTTGCCGGTCAGCACTTCCAGCGCTTTCATCATGTCGTAGTAGCGCGGGTTGTATTCGCGCTTGAGTACCTGGGCCCGGGACGTACCGTCTTCGTGGACGACTTCCGGCACGCGGGTCTTCCACTCTTCAGCCACTTCAAAGGTGAAGGTCATGAACGGCGCCGGGTGATCGATCTTGATCATCTGCGGGGCCACGGTGTCGAGCATCGACGGGCAGAAAGGCCTCCAGCGCTCGCGGAACTTGATCTGGTGGTTGATGCGGTCAGCCACGCCAACGGCGCTCGGGCAACCGATGATCGAACGACCACCCAAGGCACGCGGACCGAACTCCATGCGCCCCTGGAACCACGCCACCGGGTTACCGTCGACCATGATCCTGGCGATGTTTTCCGGCATGTTCTCAAGCTTGCGCCAGGTCGGCTTGCTCGGGTGACGAGCGCACGCAGCGAGCACGTCTTCGTTGGTGTACGACGGGCCGAGGTAGACGTGCTCCATCTTCTCGACTGGCACGCCACGGGCGTGAGAGACATAAGCCGCAGCACCCACCGCAGTACCGGCGTCGCCAGATGCAGGCTGCACAAACAGCTCTTTGACGTCATCGCGGGCGATGATTTTCTGGTTCAGTTTGACGTTCAACGCACAGCCGCCAGCGTAGGCCAGCTTGCCGGTTTCCTTGAGCACGTCGCCCAAGTAGTGGTCGATCATCTGCAGCGAGATTTTTTCGAACAGCGCTTGAATGCTCGCGGCGTAGTGGATGTACGGCTCGTCAGCGATGTCGCCTTCGCGCTTCGGTCCCAGCCACTCGATCAGCTTCGGCGAGAAGTAGTAGCCTTTGCCCTTCTCTTTGTAGCGACGCAGGCCGATAACGTTGGCGTAGTCGGTGTTGATCACCAGCTCGCCGTTTTCGAACGAAGCCAGGCGCGAGAAATCGTATTTGCTGGCGTCGCCATAGGGCGCCATGCCCATGACCTTGAACTCACCGTCGAGCATATCGAAACCGAGGAACTCGGTGATCGCGCCATACAGGCCGCCGAGGGAGTCCGGATCGAAGAATTCCTTGATCTTGTGGATCTTGCCGTTCTCGCCGTAACCGAAGAAGGTCGTGGCGTACTCACCCTTGCCGTCGATCCCCAGGATCGCGGTTTTCTCTTTGAAACCGGAGCAGTGGTAAGCACTGGAGGCGTGGGCCAGGTGGTGCTCGACCGGCTCGATCTTGATTTTCTTCGGATCGAAGCCCAGTTGCTCGAGGCACCAGACAATCTTGTTGCGATAACGCTTGTAGCGACGGTTGCCCATCAGGATCGCGTCAAGAGCGCGATCCGGGGCGTACCAGTAACGCTTGGCGTACTGCCAGCGAGCCTTGCCGAACAGACTGATCGGTGCGAATGGAATCGCCACCACATCGACGTCGGATGGCTTGATGCCCGCCTGTTCCAGGCAGAACTTCGCCGATTCGTAGGGCATGCGGTTCTTTGCATGTTTATCGCGTACAAAGCGCTCTTCTTCAGCCGCCGCGACCAGCTTGCCATCGATGTACAAGGCTGCGGAGGGATCATGGCTAAGGGCGCCGGACAGGCCAAGAATCGTCAATGCCACAGGGGTCTAGCCTCTTTAGTCTGCATGCAGGCGACAAGCGCCTCAAAAATTAATGTGCCCTCGCAAGCGGCGAGAGACAGCTAAAGGGCGGGATTATAGCGTAAACATGGCGGGAATGACCCAGCGCTTATTGTCCCAACTGGACTAAAGCATGGCGCCCCGCTTATCCACGGCCTGCGCGCCAGTAAATCCTGAGATTGCCGTCTGTAGCCTGGCGATAGATCGTATACGGCAAGGACACTGTATCGCAGACACCCGACAGGCCCAGGTCCAGCAGCACGAACGGCACGAGGATGCCGGTAGGATCCGGTGGGGCATTCAATACGCAAAAGTCATAGGCCAGACCGCTGTAAATGCGGGGAATGGACTGACAGTAGGTTTTTTGTTTTCTGAGACTGCGGGCTGCGTCTTCATCATCTTGCAGCACCGTCATAGTGGTCCCGCAGCCGGTCAGTGCGAGTGAGAATGTACCCAACATAACAGCCATTTTTATCGTCAAAATTTGCCCTCCATGAACGTCAGGCAAACTAGCATCGTGGCTATTCAGGGCACAGTTCATGGGGTCTGCTGATCATGTAGGACGATTCATAAATTCTTGTCCCCTAATCTTGGCTGGCCCATCGGGCCCCATCGTCGGAACGCCGCCCGGAGCAAGCTCGCGATGGCGATTCAGGCAGCGCTGGAGATGTCTTTGGGCAGACGCTGATCAATGACCTGATACAGCGCACTGCTCTCAGGCCAGTTGCGCATAAACCGCGCCCGATCCCGCGCATAGGCCGGGGCAAAGCTGCCCACCGAGCCATGCTGACACATCGAGTCCAGGTCAATCAGCGCCCAGCGATCTTCCTGCCAGAACAGGTTGTGGCCCTTGAAGTCACCATGACTGATGCGCTCGCCGATCAGCTCGGCGAACAAATGATCCAGGGCCAGCAACTCTGCTTCCGGCGCATTGCCGTTTTCAACGTAGGGGGCAAAACGCTCGATGATGTCCGGCCCCGGCAAGTACTCGGTCACCAGATAGGCCCGACTGCGCAGCCAGAAAAAACGCGCCTCCAGCAATGCAAGCGGCTTGGGCGTGGCGATACCGAGGAACGCCAGGCGATTGCCTTCGCGCCAGGAGTGCCAGGCACGGCTCGGACGCCAGAAGCGTTTGAGCCAATGAGCAAAGCCTTTGATGTTGTAGCGCTTGACTACCAGCGTCCGCCCATCGATCTCGACCTTTCCTACACTCGCCGCACCACCGGTCTTATACAAATGGCCCTGATCGAGCAGCGCGTCGGCCTGCTCCAGCACCGGCAGCATTGCTGCTTCTTCCTCGCGACGAATCGCCCGCAAGGCAAACGCCCCGCGCTGGACGCTGAACAGCGTGCATTCGCGGCCGACCTTGATGAGAAAGTCCTTCAAACGCCAGGCGCGAACCTTGTCGATCTGTTTCTGCAAGGCTTCCATGGGCAAGGCGTGCTCGCCATTGCTCAACAGGTAATACACCAGCAATTCTTCAATGAACGGTTCCAGCGTCTTGGGCAACTGCGCAAAAAACACGCCGAGGTTTTCCAGGACTTTGTTTCGTGACAGCGGCTGTCCCGGCGTTTCAGCACAGACGCCGCCGCCATCGATCAGGTACAACCGACCGCGCTGCCGCAACAGGTTGTCCAGATGCAGGTCTTCCTGCCAGAGCCCCTTGCGATGCATTTGGCCGATAGCACCCAACGCCTCGGCCAGCACGGCGCCTTGCATATCTGCCAGCACCGGCAAGTGTTCGACTTGTTTCCAGGTATCCCCCAGGCTCTCGGCGCCTTCGAGGAAATCGAACAACAGCCAGCCGCCCTCGCCTTCCTTCAGGCCATCTGCCAGCAATTGCGGCGTGGTCAGGCCTTGATCGGCGAGCAAACGCACACCGTTCAGTTCACGCTGAAAATGCCGCGCGGCTTTGCTGCCGACCAACAATTTGGCCAGCACCGGCCGACCGCGCCAGACACCGGCACCGACGTAACGCTGCCCCGGCAGGACCCGCAGCAAACTCAGCAGCTGCAATTCGGCGGGGCCGGCGGCATCGGCCAGCGAAATACTCATCGGCAGGCTCGGGCTGCGGCCGGCACCTTTCAGTTCGGACAAGCGCATCAACGCTTCTCCTTGTGACTGCGCCGCGCGGTCAGACGCGAAACCCAACTGTCCACCAGCGAACTGTTCTGCGACTGATCGACATAGACCGCCAACAACTCGCGCAACTGCGCTTCGGTCCATTCCGGCGCGCGGCGCAGCAAAGGTTCCAGGTCCTTGACCCGGTCACGTTGACCGAACAGCAGCGGCCGGGTTTTTTCCAGGTCGATCAACTGCGCCTGATAACCGTCACCCGCGGCTTGCAGAAAAATATGTTTGGGATAGAAGCAGCCATGAACCTGACGCACGCCGTGCAGCCGTCGCGCCAGAACGCCACAGGCTTTGAGAATGGCCGAGCGTTGCACTTCGGTCAGGCCCGACCAGCGCTGCAACAGCGAATCGAGATCATCCCAACCGTCCAGCGCGCGGGTCAGCAGCACCGCGCGGACTTCACCGTCGACTTTGCGCTCACCAAAAAACGCCGCTTGCAGCGCCGGTATGCCCAGCTTTTGATAACGGCTGATGTTGCGAAACTCACGGGCAAAACTCGGTTCACCGAATGGCGCGTGAAAGGTACGCGTCAGGTAGTTGCTCTGGCGCTTGAGGTAGTAACCACGACCTTCCAGATCGAGTCGAAACACGCTGCTCCAGCCACCGCCGACGGTGTTGGGTTCATCCACGGCGTCGAGCTGTTTGGCCCAGAGCGCATCGAACGTGCCGAGGCCATGGCGCTCAAGCAGCGCACGGTCTTCAGCGGCCAGAAAATCAGTCATTCGCGTCCCTCGAAAAATCTCACCACGTGCCGGATCCGTTTCTTGTCGGCGGCATTGAGCCGGTCACGCTGGCGATATTGCAGATAAAAGCGCAGGCGCTGGGTGGCCGACAGGTGGTATTTGGCCACCTTGTCGAGGCAGGCCAAATCTTTGGTGATCCGGTATTTAAGCCAGAAGCCGTGCCAGAAATCACCATTGGGGCAATCGATCAGGAACAGCCGGGCTTGATCGTCGATCAGCAGATTGCGCCATTTCAAATCGTTATGCGTGAAACGATGGTCGTGCATGGTCCGGGTATAACTGGCCAACTGCCGGCTGACCGAGTCGACCCAGGCGCGGTCCGACAATTTGGGATCGTGCCGCTCAGCCAGGGCCGACAGGTCTTCAGTGTTCGGCAGTTCGCGCGTGATCATCGCCCCACGATTATAGGCCGCGCCGCGACGCTCCAGACCCCAGGCCACCACTTCCGCAGTGGGAATGCCCCACTTGGCGAAGCGTTTGAGGTTCTGCCATTCGGCCTTCACCCGGGGTTTGCCCAGATAACGGCGCAGGCCTTTGCCGGCGCCGGTGTAGCGTTTGACGTAGTAATTGACGCCGTTGCGATTGACGCGGATGACCTCGGACAACAGATCACGGGTCAGCCGCTCACCCTGGAGCGCAAACACCGCTTCAAGGCTGCCGAAATCTTCTGCCAGATCGCTATAAGCGGGCTCCAGTTTCCAACCCGCCATCAGAGTGCATCCCCATATCGCTGTTTACGGTCATAAAGTTTATTGGCCTTGCCCTCAAGCCAGGCGAGCAGCGAGGCTTCCTCGGCCAGAATCTGGCGCAGCGGCTGCTGGAAGTAACCCTTGAGGAAACGCAATTTGTCGCGCCGGGTCAGGCCAATGTCCAGGGCCGAAAAGTACAGGGCCGCCAGATCTTTGTTGCGCCAGCGTTGAGTGATCGCCGGGCGGGTCTGCGCACGGTGCAGGTCGATCACCGAGAGTTTGAAATCGTCAGCGGTTACCGGTTTGTCGGTGTGCAGCAGGAAGTGGCAAATGTAGCAGTCGCGATGGTTGACCCCGGCGCGATGCATCATGCCGGTCATGCGCGCGACTTCGGCAATCAGCGCTCGCTTGAGTTTCGGCTCGGGCGGGTTTTTGACCCAATCAATGCTGAAGTCTTCGAGGCTGACAGTAGGCGCCAGCTCTTCGGTGACGATGAATGAGTGCTGGTCCGCCGGATTGCTGCCCTTCTCGCCGTAAGCGACGGCGGTCATGGTCGGCACACCGACTTCTTTCAGGCGCTGAATGGCTTTCCATTCCTGACCCGCGCCGAGGACCGGCAGCTTGGCCGTCAGCAGGTTCTTGAAGATCTCGCCCCAGCCGATGCCACGGTGAATCTTCACGAAAAAACCATTGCCGTTTACTTCAGTGCGCAGGGTTCGGCGCGCTTCCAGTTCACGGTAAACCTCGCCTTCGAGGCCTTCGACTTCGGTGAACGCATCGCGTCCGGCCCAAAGGCTCTTGAACGGTTCAGCCAGCATCAACTTCATTAAGCGTGCTCCGCCAGAATCACATCGGCCGCGTGCTGCGGCATGCTGTAGAGGTCGGCCGTCTCGGCGAAGGCCAGACCGTTGCGGCTCCAGGCCGCCCGTGCTTGAGCGTCGTTCAACATGCCGGTCAGGTACTGGGTCAGTTGTGCCTGATCGAACGGCTCGTCCAACACCAGCCCGGCGTCGGCCTCGGCGATGTAATGGGCATAACCGCACACCGCGCTGACCAATACCGGCAGCCCGGCCACCAAGGCTTCGAGCAACACCGTCCCGGTGTTTTCGTTATACGCCGGGTGGATCAACAGATCGGCACCGAGCAGAAAACGCGGGATATCGCTACGGCCCTTGAGGAACGTCACGTTGTCGCCGAGCCCCAAGGTGGCGCTCTGCATCTGGAATAATTTGGGGTCATCCTGGCCAATTACAAACAGCCGGGTGCGCTTCTTCAGATCAGCGGGCAATGCGGCCAGCGCCTTGAGGCTGCGATCCACACCCTTGGTCTTGAACCCGGAACCGATTTGCACCAGCAGCAACTCATCGTCTTTCAGGTTGAATTCGCTCCGGAATCCGGCACGAATCTCGGCAGCATTGGCCGGCGCGCGACGGTCCTGGGAGATGCCCGGCGGCAGCAAATGAAAACGTTCCAGCGGCGTGTCGTAATGCTTGATGAACAGCGGCTGCTGCACTTCTGAAATCATCAGCACTTCGGTCTTGGCGTCCTTGGCGAACACCGCGCGCTCGTATTCGGCGAAGTGCCGGTAGCGGCCCCAACGGCGGTACAGCGAATGACGCAGGTTTTGCGCCTTGTCTTCGAAGCAGCCGTCGGCGGCGTAGTAAACGTCCAGGCCCGGCATCTTGTTGAAACCGATCAGGCGATCCACCGGACGCTTGGCCAGATCCGCTTCCATCCACTCGCTGAGCTTTTCATTGCGCCGATGGTTGAAGAACGCCTTGACCGGCGCCACCAGCACTTCGAAACCCGGCGGAACGTCGCCCTCCCAGATCAGCGTGTAGACGCGAATCTGATGGCCGCGCTGCTGGCATTCCAGGGCGATGCGCATGAAGTCGCGCTGCAAGCCCCCGAACGGAAAGTATTTGTACAAAACGAATGCCAATTGCATCAACGCAGCTCCTCAGCCAGTAACAACGTGCTCAGTCGGGTCGCGACACGCTCGGGATTCAGACGCGTGAAGCACAGGGGCCACTCGCGTTTCAGGTCAAACTGACGGGCATCCTGGTCCGTCGGCTGGTACGTACATTTTTTTTGCAGGCACGGTGCGCAGGGGAAGTCGCTGGCGATGTGAATCTGCGCCTTGCCGTAGGCACCGGTCAGGCCCGGATTGGTCGGACCGAACAGCGACAGGGTAGGTACATCGAGCGCGGCGGCCAGATGACCGAGTCCCGTATCCACCGCCACGCAAGCCTGTGCGCCGGCCAATACCTTGCCGACACCGGCCAGGTTCAACTTTGGCAACACTTCGACATGACGGAAACCGGCGGCGATGCGCTCGGCCCGGGCCTTCTCGATGGGATTGCCCCACGGCAGCTTCACAGCGACGCCCAGATAACCGACGCGCTCAGCCAGCTCACGCCAGTAGGCTTCCGGCCAGTGTTTGGTGTCCCACGTGGTGCCATGCAGGAACAGCACATACGGATTCTTGCGCGGCAGTTCCACCAGTCGCTCGACGTTCAGGCCGTAATCGCCCAAGCCTTTTGGCAAGTCGTAGCCCAACGCCAGGGCGAACAATTGACGCACCCGCTCTACCGCGTGCTGCCCACGGCCCACCGCCAGGCGACGGGAGTAGAAGCGCGCAGCCATCGGCTCACGTGCCGAATCCTTGTCCAGCCCCGCGACCGGCGCCTTGACGTAGCGCGTCAGCCAGGCACTTTTCAGCAGGCCTTGGGCGTCGATCACCAGATCATATTTTTCAGCGCGAACGCTTTGTTTGAAGCGCTTCCACTCGCCACTCTTGATGGTTAGCCAGAGGTTCTTGCGCCAGCGGCGGATCGCCACCGGGATCACCTTGCCCACGGCCGGGTGCCAGGTCGGGATCTCGGCAAAGCCTTCTTCCACCACCCAGTCGAACGTGATGCCGGGAATCGCCCGTGCCGCGTCGGTCAGTGCCGGCAGCGCGTGAATCACGTCGCCCAGCGAGGAAGTCTTGATCAGCAGAACCCGCAAACTATTTGACCTCGACCACAGTGCCCTGCAACCGCTGCAAGGCTTCGTTCACTGCTTGCGGCATGAGCTGGCGCAAGCAGTTGTAATGACCGAAACGGCACGTGCGATCGAAGCATGGGCTGCATTCGATGCCCAGGCGCACCACTTCTACGTGCTCGGCCAACGGCGGGGTGAAACCCGGCGACGTCGAGCCATAGACCGCCACCAACGGGCGGTTCAACGCGGCAGCGACGTGCATCAGGCCGGAGTCGTTGGACACTACCGCGTCGGCGCAGGACATCAGATCAATGGCTTCGGCCAGCGAGGTGCCGCCGCTAAGGTTGACCGCCTCTTCACGCAGACCGGGAATCAGCCGAGCGCGGATGTCTTCGCCCACGGCGTGATCGTTTTTCGACCCGAACAACCAGACTTGCCAACCTTCGCGAATCTTCGCTTCGGCGACCTTGGCGTAATGCTCGGACGGCCAGCGCTTGGCCTCACCGAACTCCGCGCCGGGGCACAGCGCCAACACCGGACGGTCGAGGGCAAGGCCGAATTTAGCCAGCGCCGCTTCACGGGTGACCGGGTCGATTTGCAAAGTCGGGCGTGGATAAGGGGTCGGCAGTTCGGCGCCGGGCTCGTACGCCAGGGCCATGAAACGCTCGATCATCAGCGGATAACGTTCTTTATCCAGCGTGCGCACGTCATTGAGCAGGCCGTAGCGGAACTCGCCACGCCAGCCGGTGCGTTTCGGGATGCCGGCGAAGAATGGCACCAGCGCCGACTTCAGCGAATTGGGCAACAAAATCGCCTGGTCGTACTGGCCGGCCAGGGATTTACCGATGCGCCGACGGGTCGCCAGCTCCAAAGCACCGTGGCCGAGCGGAAAGCTCAAGGCCTGCCGGACTTCGGGCATGCGCTCCAGGATCGGCCGGCTCCACTCGGGGGCCAGGACGTCGATTTCGCATTGCGGGTGGCGCTGCTTGAGACCCTGAAACAGTGTCTGCGCCATCACCATGTCACCGACCCAACTGGGCCCAACGATCAGAATTTTCATGTGGTTTCCAAAAACGAACCGGGGAGGCATACGCCTCCCCCGCCTCGAGAATTCTACAAAACACTGCAGATCTACTGTAGGAGTGAGCCTGCTCGCGATGAGGCCGTCATTCCAACATTAATGGCGACTGACACTCCGCTATCGCGAGCAGGCTCGCTCCTACATTGGGTATTGAGTGTTGCAACTATCCTGTTTCAGCTTAATCCCAGCTCGCGCCAGATCCGCACTACCTGTCGCCGTTCGTCCGCGAACTGGTCGCCTGGTATCACCCCGGCGTCCTTCTGCAAGGCCTGCCGGTGAGCGGCGGAGCGGTAGGCTTTATAGGCCTCGCGCAGCAAGTTGGCGTCTTCGACGGGCATCAGCCCTTCGTGTTCCAACTCTTCCAGAATGCGGATGTTGTCGGTCCAGCGCAGCAATGACGGGCACGTTTGGGACCACGCCAGGGCCGCGTATTGCACCATAAATTCAATATCGACGATACCTCCGGCGTCCTGCTTGAGATCGAACGGCGCCGTGGCTTCGAAGGCATTTGCCCCGGTCCCGGCCGTCGTACTCTTAGTGCCAAGGTTATCGCGCATCTTCGCGCGCATCTCACTGACCTCCTGGCGCAGGGTCGCCAGGTCTCGCTTCTTGCCCAGTATCGCCGCGCGAACCTGCTCGAATGCCCGACCGACATCCTCGCTGCCCACCAGCACCCGCGCCCGTACCAGCGCCTGATGCTCCCAGGTCCAGGCATCTCCCTCCTGATAACGGGCAAATGCACCGAGCGAACTCACCAGCAACCCCGATGCGCCCGAAGGTCGCAAGCGCATGTCCACTTCATACAGCTGACCGGAGTTGGTCTGGGCCGTGAGCAAGTGAATGATCCGCTGCCCGAGCCGGGTGAAAAATTGCGCACCATCGATCGGTTTCGGTCCGTCCGTTTCTGCCACAGGATCGCCATCATGGATAAACACCAGATCAAGGTCCGAAACATGTCCGAGTTCCAGCCCGCCGACTTTCCCATAACCGACAATGATGAAGCCGGGATCGCACAACTTACCGTCAGTGCGCAATGGCGTGCCGTACTTGGCCACAGTCTGGCGCCAGGCCAGGGCCAACACTTGTTCAAGAATCGCTTCGGCGAGCCAGGTCAGGTAATCGCTGACTTTCATCAGCGGCAGGCTGCCGGCGATTTCCGAAGCAGCGACCCGCAAGCGGTGCGCCAGTTTGAAATGACGCAGGGCTTCCATCTGCTGTTCGAGGTCGTCCTCGGGAATCCGCATCAGACGTTCGCGTAATTCGGCGGTCAGTTCCGGCGCCAGGGGGGGCTTGAATAGCCGGCCTTCGTTGAGCAATTCGTCGAGCAGCAGCGGGAAACGGGTGATCTGCTCGGCGATCCACGGGCTCGCGGCGCACAAGGTCAATAAACGCCGCAGCGCGCCGGGGTTTTCGGTCAGCAACACCAGATACGCAGATCGACGGGCCACGGCTTCAACCAGCGGCAGCACGCGCTCCAGCACCAGATCGGGATTGGCATGCTCGACGGCCTGCGCCAGCAAGCGCGGAATAAAGGCATCAAGGCGCTCACGCCCCAAACGCTGCATCGCCCGAAGTTGCGGACTGCCGCGCAAACCGGCCAAGGCTTTCAGGGCCTTGGTAGCCTCCTTGAAACCAGCCTCTTCCAACTGACGGCAAGCCGCTTCTTCGTCTTGAGCTTCTTCCCACAGCGGCAACCATTCCCCACCCACCACCACTTCGCTTTCCGTGCCTTCTTCTTCGTCGGGATCGGCGATCACCTGAGCGAAGTGCCAGGCCACGCGGCCACGCCAATACATCAGCCGCTCATGGAAAGCGTCCCAGTCGGCAAAACCCAACATAAAGGCGATGCGCGCCTGATCTTCCGCGCCATCGGGCAACATCTGGGTCTGGCGGTCGGCAATCGCCTGGATCGCGTGTTCGGTGTAACGCAGGAATTCGTAACCTTCGCGCAACTCGCTGATCACCGCCGGCGGCAGATAGCCTTGCCCTTCCAGCGTGTTCAGTACTTTTAATAGAGGGCGTTGTTGCAGGCTCAAGTCGCGACCGCCGTGGATCAGCTGAAAGGCCTGGGCGATGAATTCGACTTCGCGGATGCCGCCGGAGCCGAGCTTGATGTTGTCGGCCATGCCTTTGCGCCGAACTTCCTGTTGGATCAACTGCTTCATGGTGCGCAGCGCTTCGATTGCCGAGAAGTCCAGGTAACGCCGGTAAACGAACGGGCGCAGCATGTCCTGCAATTGCGCGCCGGTCACTTGATCGCCCGCCACCACCCGCGACTTGATCATCGCGTAGCGCTCCCAGTCACGGCCCTGATCCTGGTAATACTGCTCCAGCGCATTGAAGCTCAGGACCAATGCACCGGACGAACCGTACGGCCGCAACCGCATGTCGACGCGGAACACGAAGCCATCGACGGTCATCGGGTCCAGCGCCTTGATCAGGCGTTGGCCCAGACGAATGAAGAACTCCTGATTATCCAGCGAGCGCTTCACGCCGACGGTTTCGCCGCCCTCGGGGTAAGCGAAGATCAGGTCGATATCTGACGAAAGATTGAGCTCCACGGCGCCCAGTTTGCCCATGCCGAGGACGACCATCTGCTGCGGTTCGCCACTGCGCCGGCCAGTCGGCACGCCGAACTGCTGGCAATGACGCGAGTACAACCACTGATAGGCCTGATCGATGCTCGCATCGGCCATGTCCGAGAGGTCGCGGCAGGTCTGGACCAGGTCGGCCTGACGGGTCAGGTCGCGCCAGATGATCCGCACTTGCTGGCGGGTGCGCTGACGACGCAGGGCGCGGCCGAGTTCGTCTTCGGTTTGCGCCGCATCCACCGCCGCCGCAATCTGCCCGCACAACTCGCCGGGGGCGAAACTACGGTCCAGTTCACCGGACTGCACCAGCGCCAGCAACATCAAAGGGTCACGCACACTTTGTTCAGTCACGAAGTCGCTGGACGCAGTGACGCGGGCAAATTGTGCCCAGCGTTCAGGCGTCCAGGCCGACAGGCCATGGTGGTCTTCAAGTGCCGCAACCGCGGTACGGAACGACTGCTCGGCGCGGGTGACAAACGGCAGAAGAATGCCGGGCAGTTCGGCAAGCGTAGGGAGGCTCATGGTCTATCCTTGATCGGCGTAGAGACGCCTGCATGTAGTGATTTGTGAAAACCCACTACCTGAAGGACTGTCGAACAAAAGTTAGAAATAGCTGAAAATTCTTTATTTTTGGCAGCAAACATCAAGCTTTCACCTTTTGTGGTTGGCAAAAGACCAACCTTAACGATTATTCTCACAACGCAGCCGGAGGCCACAAGCCATTCATCTGTAGTTTTACTACTCGTATATACATTCGAAAGGCTGAAATGCCCGATGATTTGTAGTAAAACTACACGCCGCCGGAACAACCTCTCGGCAATCCAAGAATTTATATCGTCTGCCCACAAGGCCAGTCGCAAACTCAGGCAACCGATTCTGGAAGCCTTTCCGCCCTGGAGCAAGCCATGCAAGACCTCGATCCCGTCGAAACCCAGGAATGGCTGGACGCCCTGGAATCGGTTCTCGACAAAGAAGGCGAAGACCGCGCTCACTATCTGATGACCCGTATGGGCGAATTGGCGACCCGTAGCGGCTCGCAACTGCCTTACGCCATCACCACGCCATACCGCAACACCATTCCCGTTACCCACGAAGCACGCATGCCTGGCGACCTGTTCATGGAACGCCGCATTCGCTCGTTGGTACGCTGGAACGCGATGGCCATGGTGATGCGTACGAACCTGAAAGATTCTGACCTGGGCGGTCACATCTCCAGCTTCGCCTCCAGCGCAACCCTGTATGACATTGGCTTCAACTATTTCTTCCAGGCGCCGACCGACGAACACGGCGGCGACCTGATCTACTTCCAGGGCCACACCTCGCCAGGCGTTTACGCCCGTGCATTCATGGAAGGCCGCATCACTGAAGACCAGATGAACAATTTCCGTCAGGAAGTTGATGGCAACGGTCTGTCGTCTTACCCGCACCCGTGGCTGATGCCTGATTTCTGGCAGTTCCCGACTGTATCCATGGGTCTGGGTCCGATCCAGGCGATCTACCAGGCACGTTTCATGAAGTACCTGGAAGCCCGTGGCTTCATTCCTGAAGGCAAGCAAAAAGTCTGGTGCTTCCTGGGCGACGGCGAGTGTGACGAGCCGGAATCCCTGGGCGCAATCTCGCTGGCTGGCCGCGAGAAGCTCGACAACCTGATCTTCGTCATCAACTGCAACCTGCAGCGCCTCGACGGCCCGGTTCGCGGCAACGGCAAGATCATCCAGGAACTCGAAGGCGTGTTCCGCGGTGCTCAGTGGAACGTGACCAAAGTCATCTGGGGCCGTTTCTGGGACCCACTGCTGGCCAAAGACGTCGACGGCATCCTGCAACGTCGCATGGACGAAGTCATCGACGGCGAGTACCAGAACTACAAAGCCAAAGACGGCGCGTTCGTGCGTGAACACTTCTTCAACTCGCCAGAACTCAAGGCGATGGTTGCCGATCTGTCCGACGACGAGATCTGGAAACTCAACCGTGGCGGCCACGACCCGTACAAGGTCTATGCGGCGTACCACGAAGCGGTCAACCACAAAGAACAACCGACTGTCATCCTGGCCAAGACCATCAAAGGTTATGGCACCGGTGCCGGCGAAGCGAAAAACACTGCGCACAACACCAAGAAAGTCGATGTCGACAGCCTGAAGTTGTTCCGCGATCGTTTCGACATTCCGGTCAAAGACGACGAGCTGGAAAACCTGCCGTTCTTCAAGCCGGAGCCAAACAGCGCCGAAGCCCGCTACCTGAGCGAGCGACGCACTGCACTGGGCGGTTTCGTGCCGCAGCGCCGCGCCAAGAGCTTCGACATTCCAACCCCGCCACTCGATACCCTCAAGGCTATCCTGGACGGCTCGGGCGACCGTGAAATTTCCACCACCATGGCCTTCGTGCGGATCCTCGCGCAGCTGGTCAAGGACAAGGAAATCGGCTCGCGCATCGTTCCGATCATTCCGGACGAAGCCCGTACCTTCGGTATGGAAGGCATGTTCCGTCAGTTGGGCATCTACTCGTCCGTCGGCCAGCTCTACGAGCCAGTCGATAAAGACCAGGTGATGTTCTACAAGGAAGACAAGAAGGGCCAGATCCTCGAAGAAGGCATCAACGAAGCGGGCGCCATGAGCTCCTTCATCGCCGCCGGTACTTCGTACTCCAGCCACAACCAGCCAATGCTGCCGTTCTACATCTTCTATTCGATGTTCGGCTTCCAGCGTATCGGCGACCTCGCCTGGGCCGCTGGCGACAGCCGTACCCGTGGCTTCCTGATCGGCGGCACCGCCGGCCGGACCACGCTGAACGGCGAAGGCCTGCAACACGAAGACGGCCACAGCCACATCCTGGCTGCCACCATCCCAAACTGCCGCACCTTTGATCCAACCTACGGCTACGAGCTGGCGGTGATCATCCAGGACGGCATGAAGAAGATGACCGAAGAGCAGCAGGACGTTTTCTACTACATCACCGTGATGAACGAGTCCTACCAGCAGCCAGCCATGCCGGCCGGTGTGGAAGAAGGCATCATCAAGGGCATGTACCTGCTCGAAGAAGACACCCGCGAAGCGGCGCACCACGTTCAGCTGATGGGCTCCGGCACCATCCTGCGTGAAGTCCGTGAAGCGGCGAAGATTCTGCGTGAAGAGTTCAATGTCGGCGCTGACGTGTGGAGCGTTACCAGCTTCAACGAACTGCGTCGCGACGGCCTGGCCGTCGAGCGCACCAACCGTCTGCACCCGGGCCAGAAGCCTAAACTGAGCTTCGTCGAAGAGTGCCTGAACGGCCGTAAAGGTCCGGTCATTGCTTCTACCGACTACATGAAGTTGTTCGCTGAGCAAATTCGTCAGTGGGTCCCGTCCAAGGAATTCAAAGTCCTGGGCACCGACGGTTTCGGCCGCAGCGACAGCCGCAAGAAACTGCGTCATTTCTTCGAAGTCGACCGTCATTTCGTGGTGTTGGCAGCCCTGGAAGCACTGGCTGACCGTGGTGACATCGAACCTAAGGTCGTGGCTGAAGCCATCACCAAGTTCGGTATCAACCCGGAAAAACTCAACCCACTGGACTGCTGAGGAGAGATTCTGTGAGCGAACTCATTCGCGTACCTGACATCGGCAGCGGTGAAGGTGAAGTAATTGAACTGTTTGTGAAGGTCGGCGACCGTGTCGAAGCCGACCAGAGCATCCTGACGCTGGAGTCGGACAAGGCGAGCATGGAAATTCCTGCGCCTAAAGCCGGCATCGTCAAAAGCCTGAAAGTGAAGCTGGGCGATCGTCTGAAAGAAGGCGACGAATTGCTGGAGCTGGAAGTCGAAGGTGCCGCTACTGCGGCCCCTGCGGCTGCCGCTGCGCCGGCTGCAAAAGCTGAAGCGAAACCGGCTGCTCCTGCTGCCGCCGCCGCTCCAGCTGCTGCGCCGGCTGCCGCTTCGGTTCAGCAAGTGCACGTGCCGGACATCGGTTCCGCGGGCAAGGCTCAGATCATCGAGATCCAGGTCAAGGTCGGCGACACCGTCGAGGCTGATCAATCCTTGATCACCCTGGAATCCGACAAGGCCAGCATGGAAATCCCTTCGCCCGCCGCTGGCGTGGTCAAGGCCATCAGCGTCAAGCTCAACGACGAAGTCGGCACCGGCGACCTGATTCTGGATCTGGAAGTGGCAGGTGTTGCTGCACCGGCTGCCGCGCCAGCTCAAGCTGCTGCACCGGCCGCCGCAGCTCCTGCGCCAGCCGCTGCAGCTCCGTCTGCTCCAGTGGCCGACAGCGTTCAGGACATCCACGTTCCGGACATCGGTTCGGCGGGCAAGGCCAAGATCATCGAAGTCCTGGTCAAGGCCGGCGACACCGTCGTAGCCGACCAGTCGCTGATCACCCTGGAATCCGACAAGGCGAGCATGGAAATCCCGTCGCCTGCCGCTGGCGTGGTGGAAAGCGTTTCCATCAAGCTGGATGACGAAGTCGGTACCGGCGACCTGATCCTCAAGCTGAAAGTCAAAGGCGCTGCGCCTGCTGCCGCCCCGGCTCCGGCCGCGGCTGCACCGAGTGCTCCTGCCCCAGCCGCTGCGGCACCTGCTGCTCCGGCAGCTGCCGCACCTGCCGCTGCACCGGCCAAGCCGGGCGCCAAGGTTCACGCTGGCCCGGCAGTACGCCAACTGGCTCGTGAATTCGGTGTTGAGCTGAACGCCGTCGGCGCCAGTGGCCCGCACGGTCGCATCCTCAAAGAAGACGTGCAGGTTTACGTCAAAGCGATGATGCAGAAGGCCAAGGAAGCACCGGCCGCTGCTGCCGGCGCAACCGGCGGCGCGGGCATCCCGCCGATTCCGGTCGTGGACTTCAGCCGCTTCGGTGAAACCGAAGAAGTGCCGATGACTCGCCTGATGCAAATCGGCGCGTCGAGCCTGCATCGCAGCTGGCTGAACATTCCGCACGTGACTCAGTTCGATTCGGCTGATATCACCGAGCTGGAAGCGTTCCGTATCGCTCAGAAAGCCGTTGCAGAGAAGGCCGGCGTCAAGCTGACCATCCTGCCGCTGCTGCTCAAGTCCTGCGCGCATTTGCTCAAGGAACTGCCGGACTTCAACAGCTCGCTGGCACCCAGCGGCAAAGCGATTATCCGCAAGAAGTACGTGAACATCGGCTTCGCCGTCGACACCCCTGAAGGCCTGCTGGTACCGGTCATCAAGAACGTCGACCAGAAGAGCCTGTTGCAACTGGCAGCCGAAGCCGCTGCGCTGGCTGCCAAAGCCCGCGACAAAAAGCTTACCGCTGACGATATGCAGGGCGCCTGCTTCACCATTTCCAGCCTCGGCCACATTGGCGGCACCGGCTTCACGCCGATCGTCAACGCGCCGGAAGTGGCGATCCTCGGTGTTTCCAAGGCAACCATCCAGCCAGTCTGGGACGGCAAAGCCTTCCAGCCGAAACTGATGCTGCCGCTGTCGCTGTCCTACGATCACCGTGTGATCAACGGCGCCGCTGCTGCACGCTTCACCCAGCGCCTGAGCAGCCTGCTGGCGGACATCCGCACCATCCTGCTGTAACACCGGCCGGCCCTCCCTCACCGGAGGGCCGTTCGCGTTCGACGATTTCCGAGCGCCACGCTCGTACCTCAACCCCGCCAATTTGGCGGGGCTTTTTTTGCCTTGAATAAAGTTTTTCCTACATTCGTGGCTGATATTGCCCACAACGCAAGTCCACTTCGTCCCGATATTTTTTGCGAGCCAATAACTACGCTTAGTCCGACTGATATTTAATAAAACTGCATCAGTCATTTCTGCTTAGTTAGCAATTACTTCGAATGGATTCGAACATGTTAAAACCGACTGTCGGCCCGATTATTGGCCACACCACAACTAATCACGCGCGCATTTTTCTGCGCGGCGAACTTCAAGATAACTCAGTGGTATTTGCAGGTATTCGTTATCGGCGCCTGGGCGAAGAGCGTTGGTCCCGAGGCGTGTTTGTAAAACTGACGGTCTTGCGCGACATGTCCGATGTGATTGCGCTCAATGAGCTGTCCAGCGACACCGTGTATGAATATCAGGCCGGCTGGTTCAGCCCGATGAGCCCGGTGCATACCGTGGAGACGGTGCAGGAGCTACTGCTGCAATGGCCACGGGAGATTTACCGGTTCCGCACCCGCTCCAGCAAGGCCACCACGCCACGGGCGTACATAATCGGTTCGTGTCGCTACTTGCGCATGACCGCAGGCATACCGTCGGCACCGCAACGGGGTGACCGGATTTTTGCTTCGATCTCCGATCTGGCGCAGCAGGCAGACCCGCCTGTCAGCGCGATGTTAATGACCGGCGACCAAATTTATGTCGACGACCTGAACCTCATTGCTCCCGACCGGGAATACAAGGAAATACTCAGCAAGTATCGCGCAGCTTTTTCCCAGCCGAACATCACAAAGTTAATGTCCAACCTGTCGACTTACATGATCCTCGACGACCATGAAATAGAAGACAACTGGCCAGCCAACGAAAGCAAGGGCGATGCTTACTTATACAAAAACGCCATCGCGGCCTATGAGCTATATCAAGCCAGCCACAGTCCGGCGCATGAACTTTTAGCCAACGGGCAAACAAGCAGAAAACTTGAACAGTATTGGTATCAGTTCGCCGAAGGCGATATTGAATGGTTTGTCACCGACAGCCGCACTCGACGCAATCTATCGGCCGATGATCGCCGTATCCTCGACGAAGAGCAGGAACAGGCACTGCTCACATGGCTGATCCACAGCCCGGCAAGGGTCAAATTCGTGGTCACCAGCGTGATGTTCTACCCCGACCGCAAAATTCAGGGCGATGACGCCTGGAAAGCCTTTCCGGAACAACGCCTACGGTTGTTGGAAACGATCCGTACGCAGCGCATCAAGAACGTTGTCTTCATTTCCGGCGACGTCCACGGCTCCCTGACCAGCCGCCTGACCCACAGCGAAGACCCGGACTTCGAGGTGCACACCATCGTCTCCTCGCCACTGTGCAACAGCAAACTGCTGCCGTACGCCAAGGCCACCACGTTCATCCTGGATCAGTCGTTGGCGCAAACGACTGCGGGAGAGTATCGGCATGAACTGACCAGCAACGTGGTCAGCCAGGACAATTTCGCCCACCTGGTCGTTGACGGGGAGCAGATTCAGGTCAATTACCATGATCGGGACGGCAAGCCATTACAAACGGTCAACATCGCGCTGCACTAAGGCGAAGAAGGCCAAATGCATTGGTTTTTAGCCGGAGCTGGAGAAAACTTCACGCCTGCCGACATATTCTTATAGCACTTGGCCTTCATGTCTCTTGTCAGTCGGGGCCGCAATGATGCAACCTTGCCGCTGACAACAGTTAAGAGGGCGAGAGCCCGGCGCGCCCAGCACATTCGAAGCGAGTTTCCCTCAATGAAAAGCCAACCCGATGCCGCCAGCCGTATGGCGGCCGAGGTAGTGACGCAGTTGCCTGTGCCCTCGCGGCTCGGCATGCTGCGTTTCGAACGGCTTAATGAACCTAGCTGGGCGCTGCTGTTTCTGGATCCTAATTGCGAACGTCATTTCGGTCTGCCGGCCGTAGACCTGTGTGCGCTGGTCGACTCTCCCTATGCCAGCCTGATGGAGCCCGAAGCGCGCTATCAGCTGCATGACGCGGTCCAGCAGCAACTTACCGACAGTCCGAACTACCAGATCCGCTACACCTTGCACACCGCCTCCGGCGCCTTGAACCTGCTGGAACTGGGCGAAGCCTATAAACAGCACAATCGGCACCTGTTGCGCGGCTATCTGCTGGTGGTCGACGACCTGTTGGAAAGCAATCAGCTATTGCCCGACCTGGAAACCCAGAACTCGCGCCTGCAAATCGCCCTGGAACTCAATCAGCTCGCCCAGCAGGTACAACTGCAGCATCTGGAGCGGGTGCGCGCCCAGCAGGACCTGATCCTGTTGCTGACTCGCCAGCGCTACAGCAGCAACAATTCACTGCAAGAAGCCGCCGAACTGATCACCCGCAGCGCCTGCGATATCTACGAAATTGACTGTGCCAGCCTGTGGAACCTTGAAGGTTCGCTGCTGGTGCCGATTTCGGCCTATCACCGCGTCAACGGGGAATACCAGCTGCCGGAGCCGATCGACGTCAGCGGCTTCCCCGATTACCTCGAAGCCTTGCACGGCAGCCGCGCCATCGACGCCCATAACGCCATGCGTGACCCACGCACCCGGCACATGGCCGAGAGCCTGCGCCCGCGCGATGTGAACGCGATGCTCGACGCCAGCATCCGCGTCGACGGTCAGGTCGTTGGCGTGTTGTGCCTGGAGCAGACCGGTGCGACCCGTGCCTGGCAGTCGGACGAAATCGCGTTTGCCGGCGAGTTGGCGGATCAATTCGCCCAGGTCATCAACAACCACAACCGCCGCACAGCCACCAGCGCCCTGCACCTGTTCCAGCGTGCGGTCGAGCAAAGCGCCAACGCCTTTTTGCTGGTCAATTGCGATGGCGTGGTGGAGTACGTCAACCCGAGCTTCACCGCGATCACCCAGTACAGCACTGAAGAAGTCCACGGCCAGCGACTGTCGGAACTGCCGGCACTGGAGAACCTCAGCGAACTGCTGTTCGACGCGCCCTCGGCGCTGGCCAAGAGCAACAGCTGGCAGGGCGAGTTCAAGAGCCGACGCAAAAACCTCGAACCTTACTGGGGGCAGCTGTCGATCTCCAAGGTGTACGGCGATAACCGCGAGTTGACGCATTACATCGGCATTTACGAAGACATCACCCAGACCAAACTCGCCCAGCAGCGCATTGAGCGCCTGGCCTACACCGATAACCTGACCAACCTCGGCAACCGCCCGGCGTTCATCCGCAACCTCGACGAACGCTTCGCCCGAGACACCGACACCCCGATCATCCTGCTGCTGGTGGACATCGACAATTTCAAGCGGATCAACGACAGCCTCGGTCACCAGACCGGCGACAAACTGCTGATCAGCCTGGCCCGACGACTGCGCAACAGCCTGAGCCCGAGCGGCAGCCTGGCGCGTTTCGCCAGTAACGAATTCGCCGTGCTGCTGGACAACACCGACCTGCACACCGGCCAACAGGTCGCCCATCAGTTGTTGATGACCCTCGACAAGCCAATGTTCGTCGACAACCAACTGATCAGCGTCACCGGCTCCGTGGGCCTGGCCTGCGCGCCGCTGCACGGTCGTGATCCGCAAACCCTGATGCGCAACGCTGGTCTGGCGCTGCACAAGGCCAAGGCCAACGGCAAGCATCAGGTCCAGGTGTTCACCGAAGCGCTGAATGCCGAGGCCAGCTACAAGTTGTTCGTCGAGAACAACCTGCGCCGCGCCCTGACCCAGAACGAGCTGGACGTGTTCTACCAGCCCAAGCTCTGCCTGCGCAGCGGCCGCCTGCTGGGGATGGAAGCGCTGCTGCGCTGGAACCACCCGGACAAAGGCATGATCCGCCCGGACCAGTTCATCAGCGTCGCCGAAGAAACCGGCCTGATCATCCCGATCGGCAAATGGATCGCACGCCAGGCCTGTCGCATGAGCAAGGAACTGAGCGCCGCCGGCCTGGGCAATCTTCAAGTGGCGATCAACCTGTCGCCCAAGCAGTTCTCTGACCCGGATCTGGTGTCGTCCATCGCCAACATCCTCAAGGAAGAAGCGCTGCCGGCCAACCTGCTGGAACTGGAACTGACCGAAGGCCTGCTGCTGGAAGCCACCGAAGACACCCACTTGCAGCTCGACCAGCTCAAGCGTCTGGGCCTGACCCTGGCCATGGACGACTTCGGCACCGGTTACTCGTCGCTCAGCTATTTGAAAAAATTCCCGATCGACATCATCAAGATCGATCGCAGTTTCATCCACGAAATCCCCGACAATCAGGACGACATGGAAATCACCTCCGCGGTGATCGCCATGGCCCACAACCTGAAACTCAAGGTCGTGGCTGAAGGCATCGAAACCGCCGAGCAGCTTGCGTTCCTGCGCCGCCACCGCTGTGACGTCGGCCAGGGCTACCTGTTCGACCGCCCGATCCCCGGCGCGGAGCTGCTCGAAAAGCTCAAGCGCTATCCGCGTGGCCCGATTGCCTGACAGCACACCCCAAATCCCTGTGAAACACCCTAATCCCTGTAGGAGTGAGCCTGCTCGCGATCGCGGTGTATCAGTTACGTAGATTCTGACTGACACACCGCCATCGCGAGCAGGCTCACTCCTACAGAGGTAGTGCGTAACCGAAAGGGTTTGGGCAAACTGACGGTCTGATTCCCTACATCCCAACCTGACTGAGAGGACTGATCATGGTCTTGCGCTCGGAAATCCTGGTGAACAAAAACGTGCTTCCAACAAAAGAACAAGCTCTGCCTGGCCGCGAAACCCCAATGTCCCTGCCGGAAAAACATTTCGTCCACGACGCGCCATTGCTGGGCCCGTTCGTCACCGACGTGGATTTTGCGATCTTCGGCCTGGGTTGCTTTTGGGGGGCGGAACGTCGCTTCTGGCAACGTGAAGGCGTGGTCAGCACCGTGGTGGGTTACGCCGGCGGTTACACGCCGAACCCGACCTATGAAGAAGTCTGCTCAGGCCTGACCGGCCACAGCGAAGTCGTGCTCGTGGTCTACGAGCCGGCAAAAGTCAGCTACGACGAGCTGCTGAAGATGTTCTGGGAACTGCACAACCCGACTCAGGGCATGCGCCAGGGCAACGATATCGGTACTCAGTACCGCTCGGTGATCTACGCCACCAGCCCGGCGCAGTTGGCCGCCGCCGAACACAGCAAAGAAGTGTTCCAGGCCGAACTGACCAAGGCCGACAAAGGCACCATCACCACCGAAATCGACCAAGCCCCGACGGTTTACTTCGCCGAGGCTTATCACCAGCAGTACCTGGCCAAGAACCCTGAAGGGTATTGCGGGATTGGCGGCACAGGCGTGACCTGCCCGATCTGATCTGTTGACCTGATCGTTCCCACGCTCTGCGTGGGAATGCCTCAATGGACGCTCCGCGTCCGCTCTTGAAGGGCGTGACGCAGAGCGTCACAGGCTGCATCCCCACGCGAAACGTGGGAACGATCACCCATCAACTCTCAGCAATCAACCAATCCATCTGCCACCCACCCTGGGTCTGCCCCAGCTTCTTGGACAACCACGGCAGCAACTCACGCAATTCCTCTTCCAGCCCCCACGGCGGATTCGCAATCGCCAACCCGGACCCGTTCAGGCTGTTCGGCGTATCCAGCGGATGCACCAGCAACTCCACCCGCAACAACTTCGGGGCGCCCGAGCCTGCCAGATCCTGATAGAAACGACGCAACAGGCGCTGGTCCTTCACCGGGTACCAGATCGCCGCCACGGTTTGACGCATCCGGCCAACCGCTTCTTTCAGCGACGCCGCACAGCGCTGCATCTCATCGAGCTGTTCAAACGGCGGATCAATCAACATCACCGCCCGCTTCTCCTGCACCGGCAACATCGCGCGCGGCACATGCCAGCCTTCGCCCAGATGCACCTTCACCCGACGGTCACCGGCCATGTTGTCCTTGAGCAGCAAGCCGTCTTCCGGGTGCTTCTCGTTGAGCATGACCCGATCCTGCGGCCGCGTCAGGCGCCGCGCCAGCTCCGGCGACCCTGGGTAATAGCGCAACTGGCCATCCGGGTTCATGTCATGCAGCACCTTCATGTAATCGGCGGTCAACGCCGGCAAATCCGGCTGATCCCACAGACGCGCAATACCTTCCAGGTACTCACCGGTACGGCTCGCCTGATCACCCTGCAGGTCATACAGACCAATGCCGGCGTGAGTATCGAGATAGGCAAACGGCTGCTCCTTGCGCGACATCAGGGCGATGAGGCGGGTCAAAGTCAGGTGTTTGAACACATCGGCGTGATTGCCGGCATGGAAGGCGTGACGATAATTCATGATTGCTCCTGCGAAGGCCGGGAAGTTTACCTTGTAAGGCGGCCAACGTCAGGACCTCACAGCCGAGCGGGCACTTGCAGCCCCACGAACCTGTGGCGAGGGGGCTTGCCCCCGTCGGGCTGCACAACAGCCCCAAAACATCCCAGCACCCACAAAACCCTATGGCGAGGGGGCTTGCCCCCGTTGGGCTGCGCAGCAGCCCTAAAAACATCCCGCCACATCACAAAACCTGTGGCGAGGGAGCTTGCTCCCGCTCGACTGCGAAGCAGTCGCCAAACCAAACCCCTCGGTACAACTGACATAACCGGATTGCAGGTTTTGGGGCCGCTGCGCGACCCAACGGGGCGATGCGGCGTTCCGACAAGCCCCCTCGCCACAAAAAGCCGTACGCCGTTACTCCGGTGACCGAGCCCGCAACCGCCGCCCAATCACATCCAGCACATCACACCCATCCCGCAACGGAATGGCACACAGCAACGCAAAATCACTAAGAATGAACGACTCGCACTCGACCGAACCACGCATCGACATATTTTCCAGTACCTGAGTGACGGCACGAATTCGGTAGTTGGCGGCTTCGTATAAAACATCGAGCGGTGCGTGGGTGTCGACGAACAGCGTCGGCATGTCAGTGCAGTTGCTGGTGAGGGCCATGAAGCGGTTTTTGGGGTGGGGGATTGGTTTTTCGTAGGGTGGATCGGGGTGAAGTGTTTTCATTAGAGACTCCCAAAGAAGAATAGGAGCTGCCATCAGCCTTCCTACAGGCTAGGGGTGGCAGCTATACGCGAGGTAGGAATATCGAGACCTTTGGGAAAACTCGACCACGCCGAAGCGTGCTCGCGCATAGCCACCGCAACAGATCTTACGGACGCATGTTAACGGCCGCAAACCATGTATTGACGCTAAGAGCATCCCATCAGTCTTGAAGGGTTCCTACACCCTGCCACTGAATTTTCAGTGACCACCAGAGACTATCGATGGAATACATTTCAAACCAGTTCATGGAAACCGCTACAACTTGAAGGAAACTTCCGACGACCTTGCCCGGAAATTTCGCATTGCCTCTAGTTCAGCTCCTCCATCAAGTGCTCCAAAAGCTCGGCTTTCGGCACTGAAGGAAGGCCAGGCCCGGCAAGATACGTCTTGACCTTGCGACGCAACACACTCTCTGAAAACGCCTCCAACAGACTCGGATGCTCCTCACTCAACCACTGCATCAGATTGTTGATTTGGGTTGAGGCATCTTCAGCACCGAGGTGTTGCAGCAGTGAATCAGACACCTCCCACCACGGGAAAACCCTAGAGGCTTTCAACGCGCTACCGCCGATTTCGACCGATTGCCGATTGATCAGACACCTGCTGATCACCGGAAGCAGCTCTGCGGGTTTTACCTCAGCCGACTGCAAAATCGGCAGCAAATAACGCCCATCCCAAAAACGGAAAAACACCGATTTACCATTCGGCAGCTTGACCCTGGAGAGGCTGCGCAAATGTTCGACCACTGCCTCAAGGCTCGCCGAAGACACTGCCAACCAACCCCAATCGCAAGACGCTGTTGTGGCGACCCAATCGAGGAACTGACTGTCAGCAGCGACAATTCCGACATAGGGCATCACTGCTTCCCACTCGGAGTAAATCGTATCAGCCCAAATCGGGCTCGGCGCGGAGTTCAATGAGCGCTGCCAAGCTTTGAACGGCTCAGCCGCGCTGGCGTTGCTGAAAATGGCGAAGAGTTGTTCAGAATTTCTTAGCGGATGGGTTTGTAACCAGTTTCCAATGAAATTAACACTCATAAAAATCGCTCCTGATTTCAGCCCACCAACAACCCATATTATCAAGAGTCGTTATTAACCAATCGACCCAACTTAAATACTCATAAACCCACTCAACGACGATCAAGTAGAAAAATACAAAGTAGATGCTGCTGCAACTGCCTCTAATCAACCATCGCAACCTAATAGAAAAATCATCGTAGTCGCGCTCATCCAAATGCCCACGCTTTAGTGCCAAGTCGCGAAACGTTAAAACATGCCAGACAACAAACAATGCCTCATACCTAGAGCGAAAACACTGCCCCTTAATTGGGCTACGCAATGTCACCACTTCAGATCGACTCATACCGTCGAGTATTTTGTCCATTTTGAAACACGCTAAGTAAAACATCACCGCTATTGACGCAACGAAGAGAAAACCTACTACGGGAAATATCCGATTGAGCACCGCTTCAAACGTGTCCGGCCCCGCCCAATAAATCGCACATAAAATGACGAAACTCATTTAAGGCACCAGCGCGACGAAATCACTCAATCCAGCCCATGTATTTCCCACCAAAAAAAAGCACAAACATCGCCACCCCTCCGCCAAGGCCAGCCACATAGAAAAGTCTTATCAAATTCAAAAGCCCGCGGGGGAAATTCAGATAATCGTTTCTATCTAGGTTTCCACACTTGATTGACTTCGACGGAAACACAAAGAAAGCCCCCACACTAATCAACATAAAATAAACACCAAAAACACCTTGCCTCATCACAGTTTTACGCAATAAAACGCCATGAGAGTTGCTCAAATGGTCAATTATTTTTTTTAATTGGAAGCAAGCCAAATAAAGTTGACCCAAAATAAAAATCAGACCAAGACCAAAAAATAATCCGCCTGTGAGCAAGACAAAGAAAACCTCATCATCATTTGTCATCAATAAGCTTCCTCATAAATTATTTCACCAATTTTTTCCCCGCCGGCTTCACCTGCCACTCCTCCTACGAATGTTCCTGCGCCAACCAAAACCAGTGAACAGAGCACACCTCCAGTACCAGCACTTACGAGTCCAATTCCGACGCAAGAAGTAACACCAAGCGTCCCAATAAGCCCCCCCAAAGTGCTGCCCCCGATAGCACCAGTTAACTTCCCTGCCTCCGAAAACTTAACTTTTCTGCAAGCCTCTTCAGTCCCATAGCGGCAGGTCTCCTTGACCTTAAGCCCCGATGCGGAAGCCCCTAGCGCAATCCCAACCCACCCACCCAGCTTCATCACCTTCCCGGCCTTACTCACCCCATCAATATGCGTCGCATACCCTGGAATCCCTCCAGCTGTGCCCGCCTTACTCCAATGATGCACAAGACTGCGGTTTGAAATCCCCAGCGCATTCTTCAGTTTCGGGTGATCAGGCATACCCACACCTTTGCGTACCAACGGTCCAAGGCTGCTATCAAGCCGCCCCATCAGCTTTTTACGCTCGGTAAAGAAGTCAGCGCCTTGGAGTTTTCCGTGTTTGTCAAAGGTGCGTTTATGCAGGTTTTCAAGTTCTACAAGGGTCTCTTTCAAGTTGCCCAAGTGCTTGCCGAACATCGCCGAACCAATCCCAACACCCGTCGAGCCCTGCGAAAGAAACGATTCAATTTCCCCATGATGACGAGTCATGAACTCCGCCTCGGCATCACTCAACGGCTCAAGCGCTGCATCGACTTTTTGCGCCGCCTCCATCAGCAGCGCTTCTTCGCGGGTGCATTGCGTATTGCGCGGATCGCTCAAGACGATCAATTGACCAGGCTTGGCATATTGGGTGAGTTGTGGATTAAGGCTGCGAAACTTCTCCAGTACTGCTGGTTCCGGCTGTGGAAACAGGATTGATTCGAGCGCCGACCGGGACATCCCCTGCTCGACGATGTGAAAACCCGGCTCAACGCTGGAGACCGCCGGCTGGGCTGAAGACTTTGGGGAGTGGGTCTGCGTGTCCGGCGCAGGGCATACCCCATCCTTGCAACGCTCACATTCCTCACAAAACGGCGCGTCGCTTTTCAGGCTCATGATCTGCGCAGCACTCAGCAACGCTGCCGGGGCAGCAGCAAGTTTCAGCGGTGTATCGGGCGACACCGGCGCAGCCGCCATCGCCGGCACCAACGCCCCGCCCACCTGAATCGGCACGCTGCTGAAAATCCCGCCAGGACCGATGTTGATCCACTGCCCACCCGCCTGAATCGTCGCGCTGGCACCGCCGTCGATCACCACTTGCTGGCCGGCGCTGACGTGGAATTGCTGACTGGCGTTGAGCGCCTGACTGGTCACGCGAATGTGCCGATCACCCATCACCACCAAGTGATCGTCGAGCTTCACTTCGGCCTGGCGCTGACCGTGGGTGATGCGTTGCTCGTCCGCTTTCAGCTCATGTCGGGCGATGCCGGTGACCACAATGCTGCGGGCGTTATCCACCTGCACCTGTTGATCATTCAACACATGCTGGGTCCAGTTTCGCTGGGCGCGCAGGTAGATTTCCTCGGCGCCTTTGCGATCCTCGATGCGCAGTTCGTTGTATCCCCCGCCACCCGGGCTGCTCTGGCTGCGGAAAATACTGCGCGTCTTTTCGGCCGGCAGGTCCAGCGGAACGGGCGTCGCCGAGTTCGGCAGGCAGCCCATCACCAGCGGTTTGTCGGCATCGGCGTCGATGAACCCGACCAGCACTTCCATGCCGACGCGTGGGATCAGCACGCTGCCGTAACGGTCATGCGCCCAACCCGTGGCCACGCGCAGCCAGCAACTGGAATGCTCGTTGAGCTGACCGTCGCGGTCCCAGGCGAGCTGGACCTTGACCCGCCCAAACTCGTCGCAATGGATTTCGCTATCAGTCGGCCCGGTAACCACAGCCGGTTGATAGCCGAGCATTCGGGGCTTTTGCGGCCCCAGTGGCGGACGAAACGAAACGTCCCACGGCGTCGCCAGAAACGTATTGCGATAACCTTGGAAATCATCCGGGTCGTCGCTGGTGGCCGACTCTTCCAGCACCTGTGGCTGTCGGCCGCGATGTTCGATTTCAGTGATCAGCCACAGGTCGTTCCACGCCTGACGCGGATGCTCGGCGAGATGGAGGAAATGCCCGCTGACCAGCGCACAGTCATCACCACGACCTTCGGCCTGGCGGAAATCGGCGTTGTGGCGTTCGAGTGCGCGTTGAGCCAACTGTTTGCCGTGTTCGCGATCAGTGAATTGGCCGGGAAAGTGGTAGTCCTCCAGCACCGGGCGCTGCTCACTGTCGAGACGGGTTTCGAGTTGCAGGCGTGGTTTTTTAAAGTCGTAATCGCGGCGGGCAACCGCTGTAGTACGGATTTCCAGACGCACGTTGAAGCGCTTGATGGCCGGCGCATCCGCCGCCATTCCGCTGCCGGGCAGGTATAACGTCGGGTTCGGCAGACGAGGGAAAACCGTTTGATCATCGCCGAACACCAACAGATGTCCGTCGGGGCTGTGCTGGAAGTGGTAGTGAATGCCGATCTCGGCGCACAGCCGCTGGATGAACGCCAGATCGCTTTCGGCGTACTGCACGCAGTACTCGCGAGCTTTGTAGTCGCTGCCGAGTTGAAACTCGAACGCATCGCGCTGGATGCCATGGTCCTTGAGGACCTGCGCGATGATCGTCGGTACGTTTTTGTGCTGGAAGATCCGCTGATTGATGCGCTGACCGAGGTAGGCCAGTCGCGGTACGAGGCTGATCTGATAGCCCGTCAGACGTTTCCCGGAGTCGCTTTGGCCGACGCGAAAAATCTGACCATGAATGCCGGCACCTTGTGCATCGAAACTCAAAAACGCCTGACGATGCAGCAGGCTTTCAAGCTCGATGTCCGGCCGATCGCTGACCAGTTCCAGGTCAAAACGGTAGGGTTGGCTGATGGCTTCCGTGCCCGTGAACTCAAGGACCTTGAGCTCATTCTGGACGCCGTCGAGGGCCAACGTGAAACGCGGTTGATTGGCAGGCGCGAACATCCGATGTGTCTCTGCAGAATGAAGGCGGGCGATTCTGCATGAGCGACAAGGGGTGTTGTGCGAGGGACAAGGAAATCAGATTTACCCTACTTTTATAGAGATTTGTCCTTCAAGAATCAGTGTGTTTGGCTACAGACATTCCCTCAATTCCACCACCTACTAAATGTGGGAGCGGGCTTGATCTCGAAAGCGGTGTATCAGCTTGCATCAATGTTGAACGTTAAACCGCCTTCGCGAGCAAGCCCGCTCCCACATTGGAATGTCGATAGCACGATATCTGCGCAAAAAAAAACGGCCCGCCTCCGTAAGGAAGCGGGCCGTTTTCATGTTCAGCGAACGGTCAGAGCTTCAGCTCCTCCCCATCACTTGTTCAGGCGGAAATCTGCCTCGGCAGCGGCAAAACGCTGAAGCATGCCGGTAGTCGGCGCACCCAGTTTGCTGACGATGTAGATGGCCAGGCTGGCGAAGATGAAACCAGGGATGATTTCGTACAGGCCCAGCAGTTCGAAGTGTTTCCAGACGATCACGGTGATCGCGCCGACCAGGATGCCGGCCAGTGCGCCGTTGCGGGTCATGTCTTTCCAGATCACGGAGATCAGCACAACCGGACCGAACGCAGCACCGAAACCGGCCCAGGCGTAGCTGACCAGACCCAGTACGCGGTTTTCCGGGTTAGCGGCCATCGCGATGGCGATCAGGGCAACCACCAGGACCATGGCGCGGCCGACCCAGACCAGTTCGACCTGGGAAGCGGATTTACGCAGGAAGGTTTTGTAGAAGTCTTCGGTCAGGGCGCTCGAGCACACCAGCAACTGGCAGCTCAGGGTGCTCATTACGGCAGCCAGAATGGCCGACAGCAATACACCGGCAACCCATGGGTTGAAGAGGATTTTTGCCAGTTCAATGAACACACGTTCGTGGTTTTCGGTCACTGGCATGGCCACGGCCGGGTTGGCCGAGAAGTAAGCGATACCGAAGAAACCTACGGCAACAGTGCCGCCCAGGCACAGGATCATCCAGGTCATGGAGATGCGGCGAGCATTGGCAATCGACTTGACCGAATCCGCCGCCATGAAACGCGCGAGGATGTGCGGCTGGCCGAAGTAACCCAGGCCCCAGCCCATCAGCGAGATGATGCCGATGAAGGTGGTGTTTTTCAGCATGTCGAAGTTGCTAGGGTCTTGCGCTTCGATGGCCAGGAAGGTGGTGTCGACGCCACCGGTCGCCAGCAGCACGATGATCGGCGTCAGCAACAGCGCGAAGATCATCAGCGTGGCTTGTACGGTATCGGTCCAGCTCACGGCCAGGAAACCGCCGACGAAGGTGTAGGCAATCGTCGCCGCAGCGCCGGCCCATAGGGCGGTCTCGTAGGACATGCCGAAGGTACTTTCGAACAGACGGGCACCGGCGACGATGCCGGAGGCGCAGTAAATGGTGAAGAACACCAGAATCACCACCGCAGAAATGATCCGCAGCAGGCCGCTTTTGTCTTCGAAACGGCTAGAGAAATAATCCGGCAGGGTCAGGGCATCGCCGTTGTGCTCGGTCTGCACACGCAGACGGCCAGCGACGAACAGCCAGTTCAGGTAAGCACCGATGATCAGGCCAATGGCGATCCAGCTTTCGGACAGACCGGACATGTAGATGGCGCCCGGCAGGCCCATCAACAACCAGCCGCTCATGTCGGAGGCGCCAGCGGACAAAGCCGTCACGACGCTACCCAGGCTGCGACCGCCCAGAATGTAGTCAGAAAGGTTGTTGGTGGAGCGATAGGCCATGAAGCCGATCAGCACCATTGCTGCGATGTAGATCACAAACGTGATCAGGGTTGGATTGCTTACGCTCATTAAGTGATGCCCTGGCTTTGTTTTTATGTAGCGCCAGCGTGTGAAACCGCCGACAAACGACAACGTTTGTTCAGACGATTTCGAGGCCTGCGCATTTATGACTGATGTTTCCCCAGGAAAGCCATCAGCCGGCGCACCGGTTTTTCACCCGGTTGCACCTTGGGGCGCGAATCCTATTCAACAACACAAATGAGGTGCAACCCATTTTTTGAGAATAAGTTGCACCTGATCTGATTTTCGTAAAAAACCGATGTTTTTGCTTCCTTTTAGGGCAGTTACGATGATTAGCCAGAAACGAAAGCACCAAGCTGAAGCGGCACGTTCGTACCGGAATTTATTTCCTGACGAGCTGCTTATTATTCCGACGAAAAAAGGGTTGCACCCGGTTGCACCTCAACGATTGCACGGCTAATCTTGCTGCCAGCTGATGCCACGCGGTCGTGGCAAACATGAGGATAAAAAAATGGCTACCACCACCCTTGGGGTCAAACTTGACGACCCGACCCGCGAGCGCCTCAAGGCTGCCGCGACCTCGATTGATCGCACGCCGCACTGGCTGATCAAGCAGGCAATTTTCAATTACCTGGAAAAACTCGAGGGCGGTGCAACCCTGACCGAGCTGAGCGGATTGACCAAGGATTCCGACGACGCCGTCGATGCGCCTCTAGATCACGCTCACCAGTGTTTCCTCGAATTCGCCGAAAGCATCCTGCCGCAATCGGTGCTGCGCGCTTCGATCACCGCCGCTTACCGCCGCCCTGAGCCGGAAGTGGTGCCGATGCTGATCGAGCAGGCTCGCCTGCCGGTCGCCATGGCCGAAGCCACGAATAAGCTCGCCGCGTCGATTGCCGAAAAACTGCGTAATCAGAAAAGCGCCGGTGGCCGTGCCGGGATTGTTCAGGGCCTGTTGCAGGAATTTTCCCTGTCGTCCCAGGAAGGCGTGGCGCTGATGTGCCTGGCCGAAGCGCTGCTGCGCATCCCGGACAAAGGCACCCGTGACGCACTGATCCGCGACAAGATCAGCACCGGTAACTGGCACCCGCACTTGGGCAACAGCCCGTCGTTGTTCGTCAACGCCGCCACCTGGGGCCTGCTGCTGACCGGCAAACTGGTCGCCACGCATAACGAAGCAGGTTTGACTTCGTCCCTGAGCCGCATCATCGGCAAGAGCGGCGAGCCGATGATCCGCAAGGGCGTCGACATGGCCATGCGCCTGATGGGCGAGCAGTTCGTCACCGGCGAAACCATCGCCGAAGCCCTGGCCAATGCGAGCAAGTTCGAAGCCAAAGGTTTCCGCTACTCCTACGACATGCTGGGTGAAGCGGCACTGACCGAGCACGATGCGCAGAAGTACCTGGCCTCGTACGAACAAGCCATTCACTCGATCGGTAAAGCGTCCCACGGTCGTGGGATTTATGAAGGTCCTGGCATTTCCATCAAGCTGTCGGCACTGCACCCGCGTTACAGCCGCGCGCAGTACGAGCGTGTGATGGATGAGCTGTACCCGCGCCTGTTGTCTCTGACCTTGCTGGCCAAACAATACGACATCGGCCTGAACATCGACGCCGAAGAAGCCGACCGCCTGGAGCTGTCGCTGGATCTGCTGGAGCGCCTGTGCTTCGAGCCGCAACTGACCGGCTGGAACGGCATCGGTTTCGTGATCCAGGCGTATCAGAAGCGTTGCCCGTACGTGATCGACTACGTGATCGACCTGGCTCGCCGCAGCCGTCATCGCCTGATGATCCGCCTGGTGAAAGGCGCGTACTGGGACAGCGAAATCAAGCGCGCCCAGGTCGAAGGCCTGGAAGGCTACCCGGTCTACACCCGCAAGGTGTACACCGACGTTTCCTACATCGCCTGCGCCCGCAAGTTGCTGTCGGTGCCGGAAGTTATCTATCCGCAATTCGCCACGCACAACGCCCACACCCTGTCGGCCATTTACCACATCGCCGGTCAGAACTATTACCCCGGCCAGTACGAATTCCAATGCCTGCACGGCATGGGTGAACCGCTGTACGAACAGGTTGTAGGTAAAGTTTCCGAAGGCAAGCTGAACCGTCCGTGCCGCGTGTACGCACCGGTCGGTACGCACGAAACGCTGCTGGCGTACCTGGTGCGTCGCCTGCTGGAAAACGGCGCAAACACCTCGTTCGTCAACCGCATCGCCGACCAATCCATTTCAATCCAGGAGCTGGTGGCCGATCCAGTGGCCAGCATCGAGCAGATGGCGACGCTGGAAGGCGGCTTCGGCCTGCCGCACCCGCGTATCCCGCTGCCGCGTGACCTGTATGGTGCCGAGCGCGCCAACTCCAGCGGCATCGACATGGCCAACGAACATCGTTTGGCTTCGCTGTCCTGCGCCTTGCTGGCCACTGCTCACAACCACTGGAAAGCCGCGCCGATGCTCGGTTGCGCCTCCAGCACTGAAACCCCTGTGCCAGTGCTGAACCCGTCCGATCTGCGTGACGTGGTGGGCCATGTGCAGGAAGCCACCGTCGATGACGTTGATAACGCAATCCAGTGCGCCCTGAACGCTGCGCCGATCTGGCAGGCCACCCCGCCCGCCGAACGCGCCGCGATTCTGGAACGTGCCGCCGATTTGATGGAAGGCGAGATCCAGCCGCTGATGGGTCTGTTGGCTCGCGAAGCCGGCAAGACCTTCGCCAACGCCATCGCCGAAGTGCGTGAAGCCGTGGACTTCCTGCGTTATTACGCGGTGCAGGCGCGCAACGATTTCACCAATGACGCCCACCGCCCATTGGGTCCGGTGGTCTGCATCAGCCCGTGGAACTTCCCGCTGGCCATCTTCAGTGGTCAAGTCGCGGCGGCACTGGCTGCCGGCAACCCGGTATTGGCCAAGCCTGCGGAACAGACCCCGCTGGTCGCGGCTCAAGCCGTGCGTTTGCTGCTCGAAGCCGGGATTCCGGAAGGCGTGCTGCAACTGCTGCCGGGCCGTGGCGAAACCGTCGGTGCCGGACTGGTGGGTGACGATCGCGTTAAAGGCGTGATGTTCACCGGCTCCACCGAAGTTGCTCGTTTGCTGCAACGCAACATCGCCGGCCGCCTGGATGCCCAGGGCCGTCCGATCCCGCTGATCGCCGAAACCGGTGGCCAGAACGCGATGATCGTCGACTCTTCGGCACTCACCGAACAGGTCGTCATCGACGTGGTGTCGTCGGCCTTCGACAGCGCCGGCCAACGTTGCTCGGCATTGCGCGTCTTGTGCTTGCAGGAAGATTCCGCTGACCGTGTCATCGAAATGCTCAAAGGCGCCATGGCTGAATGCCGCCTCGGCAATCCGGAGCGCCTGTCTGTGGACATCGGCCCGGTGATCGACGCCGAAGCCAAGGCTGGCATCGAGAAGCACATCCAGGCCATGCGCGACAAAGGTCGCAACGTGTACCAGGTGGCCATCGCCAACAGCGAAGAAGTCAAACGCGGCACCTTCGTGATGCCGACCCTGATCGAACTGGAAAGCTTCGACGAGCTGCAACGGGAGATCTTCGGTCCGGTGCTGCACGTGGTTCGCTACAAGCGCAAAGACATCGATCAACTGATCGGTCAGATCAACGCTTCCGGCTATGGCCTGACGCTGGGCGTACATACGCGCATCGACGAGACCATCGCCAAGGTGATCGACAACGTCAACGCCGGTAACGTCTACGTGAACCGCAACATCGTTGGTGCTGTGGTGGGTGTGCAGCCGTTCGGCGGTGAAGGTTTGTCGGGCACGGGGCCGAAGGCCGGCGGTCCGCTGTACCTCTACCGCCTGCTGTCGACGCGCCCGACCGATGCCATCGAACAATCCTTCGCTCGCGGTGACGCCATCGCAGCGCCGGACGTTCGCCTGCGTGACGCCATGAGCAAGCCGCTGACCGCCCTGAAAGCCTGGGCTGACAGCAACAAATTTGCCGACCTGAGCACCCTGTGTGTGCAGTTCGCGGCGCAATCGCAAAGCGGGATCACCCGTGTGCTGGCCGGTCCGACCGGCGAGCGCAACAGCTATGCCATCCTGCCGCGTGAACACGTGCTGTGTCTGGCGGAAGTTGAAGGTGACCTGCTGACTCAACTGGCGGCGGTGTTGGCTGTCGGTGGTTCGGCGGTGTGGCCGGACGCTGATTTGACCAAGGCGTTGTTCACACGCTTGCCGAAGGATGTTCAGGCGCGGATCAAGCTGGTGTCCGACTGGAACAAGGATGAAGTGGTGTTTGATGCGGTTCTGCATCATGGCCATTCCGATCAGTTGCGTGCGGTCTGCCAGCAAGTGGCCAAGCGTGCCGGAGCGATTGTCGGGGTTCATGGTTTGTCCCAGGGCGAGACCAACATTGCGCTGGAGCGTTTGGTGATCGAGCGCGCATTGAGCGTCAACACTGCTGCGGCGGGTGGTAATGCGAGCTTGATGACGATTGGCTAAACCGCAATAAATCCAGGCGCCCGCAATGGACGCCTGGAATGCAAAACCCTTGTGGGAGCGGGCTTGCTCGCGAATGCGGTGTGTCAGACACCATTTATGTCGACTGACACACCGCATTCGCGAGCAAGCTGATCTGGCCTAATGAAATTGGACACATCAATAGGGCGCTATGATGGCGCCCAAATCTAAGGTGTTCATGATGATGCGAAAGTCCTACTCCAGCGAGTTCAAGCTCAGAGCGGCAAACATGGTGCTAGATGAAGATCAGCCCATTCTTGAGGTCTGCGCCAACTTCGATATCGGGCCCACTGCCTTGCGCCGCTGGGTTGAGCAGGTCAGAAAAGAGCGTGCCGGTTCGACACTGGTTGGCACAAAGGCCATTACCGCCGACCAAAAACAAATCCAGGAACTCAAGCTCTGCTCAGGCAGAAAGACCGGGATATCGAAATCCTAAAAAAGGCCAGTGTTCTCCTGCTTTTGGACTCCAAAGATCATTCCCTCTGATCAGCGAGCTAGGCGAACAATATGGCATTTCAGATTGCTGTCGCGTGTTTGAGGTCAACCGCAGCAGCTATTACGCCTGGCGTCAGCGTCAGGAGAAAACCAATCCGGAGCGCGAAGCCCTCAAGGTCGCGCTGATCAAGTTTCACAAAGCATCAAAAGGCTCGGCGGGCGCACGAACGCTCTCCAAAGATATGCAGGGTGCAAAGCATAAGGTTGGACGCTACATGGCGAGTCGCTTGATGAAGGAAGCCGGGATTTCCAGCTGCCAACGCCGGCCTCATAAGTACAAATCGTCGGGCGTTGAATCGCTCGTGGCTGAGAATGTGCTGGACCGTGAGTTTTACGTAGCTGATATCAATAAAGTCTGGTGCGCGGACATCACCTATATCCAACTGGGCAAGCGTTGGCTCTATTTCTCGGTGGTTTTGGATCTGTTTGCACGACGAGTGGTGGGATGGTCGTACTCATTGGTCGCCGACGCGACTCTAGCAAGCGAATCGCTGCGCATGGCCGTCGAACTGAGAGGGCGACCTAAAGGGGTGCTGTTTCATTCCGACCAGGGATGCCAATACACCAGCCATAAATTCAGGGACGAGCTGATGGATCACGAGCTAAAGCAAAGCATGAGTCGAAAAGGCCAGTGCTGGGATAACGCCCCGATGGAGCGTTTTTTCGGCAGTTTGAAATCCGAATGGGTCCCTGAAGAGGGATACGATTCAGAGCACGAGGCTCGAGCTGATATCAATCGTTATGTGACGCGCTACAACAATGTAAGGCGCCACAGCTACAACGGTTACCACTCGCCGGCGGCAGCAGAAAAGATGGCGGCGTAAAAACCGAAAACAATGTCCAAAATTACTGGACCAGATCAAGCCCGCTCCCACATTGGATCTTCAGTGATCTCAAGGCCAATCAAGTCATTTGATTAGCGGTGACCGGACCCCACCATCACGCTCATCAATCATCCTGTTCAGCCTTTATTCCCGCGCCTAGACTCGGCCCATTCCAAAAAAGGTAGGCCGCCATGTCCGAGACGTTGCTCAGTTCCCGCAATCTGGCTTTCGAGCTGTATGAAGTCCTTGATGCCGAGGGCCTGACCCAGCGTGAGCGTTTCGCCGAGCACAATCGCGAAACCTTCGATGCCGCCATCGGCACCGCCCGCAACATCGCCGAAAAATTCTTCGCCCCACACAACCGCAAGGGTGACGAGAACGAGCCGCGCTATGAGGACGGTCAGGCGATTCTGATTCCGGAAGTGAAGCCGGCAGTGGATGCGTTCCTCGAAGCCGGTTTCCTCAACGCGGCGCGCAGTTTCGACGCCGGTGGCATGCAGCTTCCTACCCTGCTGTCCCAGGCCTGCTTTGCGCATTTTCAATCAGCCAATGCGGCATCGACTTCGTACCCGTTTTTGACCATGGGCGCGGCAAACCTGATTGAAAGCTTCGGTACCGAAGGGCAGAAACAGCGCTTCCTGCAGCCGATGATCGACGGCCGTTTCTTCGGCACCATGGCCCTGACCGAGCCGCATGCCGGCTCGTCGCTGTCGGATATTCGTACCCGCGCCGAGCCTGCGTCCGACGGCACTTATCGCCTGAAGGGCAACAAGATCTTCATCTCCGGCGGCGATCACCCGCTGTCGGAAAACATCGTGCACATGGTGCTGGCCAAACTGCCGGATGCTCCGGCAGGTGTGAAGGGCATTTCGCTGTTCATCGTGCCGAAATTTCTAGTCAACGACGACGGCAGCCTCGGCAAGCGCAACGACGTGTTGCTGGCCGGGTTGTTCCACAAGATGGGCTGGCGCGGCACCACGTCCACCGCGCTGAACTTCGGCGATAACGGCGAGTGTGTCGGCTATCTCGTGGGCAATCCGCACCAAGGCTTGAGCTACATGTTCCAGATGATGAACGAGGCGCGGATTGGCGTCGGCATGGGCGCGGTGATGCTCGGTTACGCCGGTTATTTGTATTCGCTGGAATACGCCCGCGAGCGGCCGCAAGGGCGTGTGCCGGACAGCAAAGACCCGAATACCGCCCCGGTGGCGATCATTCAGCACGCCGACGTCAAACGCATGTTGCTGACCCAGAAGGCGTACGTCGAAGGTGCGTTCGATCTCGGCCTGTACGCGGCGCGATTGTTCGATGACACCACCACGCTTGAGACCGAAGCCGAGCGTAAGCAGGCCCATGAACTGCTGGATTTGCTGACGCCCATCGTCAAATCCTGGCCGTCGGAGTTTTGCCTGAAGGCTAACGAGCTGGCGATCCAGATTCTCGGCGGCCACGGCTACACCCGCGAATACCCGGTGGAGCAGTATTACCGCGACAACCGTCTGAACCCGATTCATGAAGGTACGCACGGCATTCAGTCACTGGACTTGCTAGGGCGCAAGCTCGCGCAGAACGGTGGGTCCGGGCTCAAGCAATTGATTCGACTGATCGCCGACACAGGCGCGCGGGCGCAGGCGTATGAATCCTTGACCGCGCTGCGTGAACCGCTGGAGAAACTGGTGGCACGCCTGCAAACGGTGACCATTGGCCTGTTGACTGATCTGGCTCAGGGCCAGGTCAACAGCAGCCTGGCGAACTCGGCGCTGTACCTGAAAGTGTTCGGGCACACGGTGATTGGCTGGCGCTGGCTGGAACAGGCGATCCGCGCTGAAGAAGGGCTGACCAAGGGCAACGCGGCGGATGTGAGCTTCTATAAAGGCAAGCTGCAGGCGGCGCGGTATTTCCTGACGTGGGAAGTACCGGGTTGCCACCATGAGCTGGCGATTCTGGAGGCTCGGGATGATGTGTGCCTTGGGATGCAGGATGAATGGTTCTGATCAGAGCCCTGTATAGCTGCTGATGCCCTCTTCGCGAGCAAGCCCGCTCCCACATTTGATCGCTGGCGTTCACACATTATGTGCTCTCAGGAGATCGAGTGTGGGAGCGGGCTTGCTCGCGAAGGCGCCTGAGCTGACGATGCATCAGCTCAGCTTGAAACTGCTCATCTGCCGCGCCAAATCATCCGCCAACCGCTGCAATGTCTGACAGTCCTCACGGCACGCTCTCACTTCTCCAGCGGTGGCCCGCGCCAAATCCGAAATCCCCTGCACGTTGCGGTTGATCTCCTCGGTTACCGCCGACTGCTCTTCCGTCGCCGTCGCCACCTGATGGTTCATGTCGCTGATCCGCTCCACCTGCCCGGTAATCGCCGTCAACGACGCCCCGGTGCGCTGGCTCGACTCAACGCCAGTGCCGGTCGCCGCTTGTCCGCTGTGCATTGATGACACCGCATTCTCCGCGCCTTGCTTGAGGCTGCCGATCATTTGCTGAATTTCATCGGTCGACGACTGCGTGCGTCGCGCCAAGGTGCGCACTTCATCCGCCACCACCGCAAAACCACGGCCCATGTCCCCGGCCCGCGCCGCTTCGATGGCGGCGTTGAGCGCCAGCAAATTGGTCTGCTCGGATATTCCGCGAATCACTGCCAGCACTTGATCAATCGACGCCACCTGATTGGCCAACTCACCCACGGCATCCGCCGCAATGCCGATTTCGTCGGACATGCTTTCGATATGCCGGATCGAGCCGCCCACCACTTCGCGAGCCTGCATCGCCTCATCGCGAGCATTCTGCGACGCGACCGCTGCGTTGCCAGCGTTCTGGGCGATTTCCTGCACGGTCAGGCCCATCTCATGAACAGCGGTGGCCACCATGTCGGTCATTTCTTGCTGACGGCCAGAACGTTCGGCGGTGTTGTCCACCACCTTCGCCACCTGACTGACCGCGGTGCGCAGTTGTTCGCTGGTGGTCAATACTTCACCAATCATCTCGCGCTGACTGTCCAGAAACCGATTGAAGCCGCGCGCCAGATCGCCCAGTTCATCGGCGCGACTGGCATCCAACCGATGGGTCAAATCGCCACCGCCGCTACCAATGGCTACCAGCGCCGCTGTTACTTGTCGGATCGGACGCACCAAACCACGGGCCAGCAATACCACCAGCAAGAGGCACACCAGCGCTACCGCCAGGCCGATGCCGCTGCTCATCCACATCGCGCGGCGGGCTTCAGCATAGATCTGCGACTGCGGCACTTCGGCCACCAGCGTCCAGCCCAGGTCTCGAAGCGGCAGGCTCAACGCGAGGAAGTCCTCGCCATCGCGCACGAAGCTGCTGTTGGTGGCGGTTTTTTGACCCATGACCGCTTGCGCGGCGAGCCCGCCAATTTGCTCGGCGAGGGTGCGTTTGCCACTGAAGTGCGCCTCGGGATGCACCTGAATCAAACCGTCGGAACGCACGAGATAGACCTTGCCGCGCGCTCCGAAGCTGAAGTTGTGGATCAGCTCCGACAGCTCTTTCATGCTCAGGCCAAGCCCGGCAACGCCCACGACTTTACCGGCCTGCTCGACCTTGAGGTCGATGAACAGCGCCAATTCTCCGGTCGCGGTGTCATTGTCGATATTGAGGGTGCGCGGCTGATTGCTGTCGAGGAATGAGTAGAACCAGGCGTCTTTGAGGTTGGAACGGCTGAGGGTCCGTTCCAGGCCTTTTTCGGTCAAATAGTGGTTTGACGCCGTGCCGACGATCAGCGCGGTAAAGGCTTTGTGTTCAGCGCGAATGCCTTCCAGGTACTGCACGAACGTCGCCGTCCGGGCATCGTCTTCACCCCCGGCCAACCAGTCGCGCACCATGCTATTGCTGGCGATGTCCTTGGCGGCGGTGAGGGGTTGAACGAGGATTCGTTCAATGTCGTTGCGCATCGCTTCGATGCTCGACGGCAGGGCTTGTTCGACCAGATAGCTCTGGGCGAGACGGTTAACCACGAGGGTATAAACGCCCACTACGATCAGGATACTGACCAGCAGGGCAGTGCCCATGCTCAGGATCAACTGCCATTGAATACTGCGTCGCCAGAACTGCATGGAACACCCCCAAAGAATAAGAGGCTGAAACACTGCAACAGTCGCGCCAAATGTATACAAAAAAACACATGATTGGGCTGAATGGCGTAAATCTTCGTCGCCAATCTAATTGGTGCGACTTTTCCAGTTCGATCCAAATCATAAAAAACGGACCTTGGTACCTGTCAGAGCTGACAGGTTACGGCTATCCAGCAAGGGCGCGTAGTGTTCAATTCACAAATCACGCGCACCACGATGGAGGCAGCCATGAACCACAAGGAGTTGCAGGAGAGCAAAACCTTCACAACCGAGAAGGGAGTAGCTCAAGAAGAAATGCTGAAACAAATTCGAGTCGGTGAAAGGTAGGAGGAAGGCAACACAATACGTGCAGTAACGGCAAAAACGTTCGAGGAGATAAACGACGAGTTCAAGTACCTGATCCACGTTGAATTTGGCGATACGACTTACACGACGAACCAGACGATCGACGAAAATGAAATGGCCAAATGGATTCAGATTGGCGATAAATTAATAGCGCTTGGCAGCAGCTGGACCGTAGAGAAGAAACGTTACATAAAAATCGATGCTGGATATTTAATCCGCGTTAGCGTCGGCTAGAACGCTCCGGCGCAATCGGAGCGTCCACTGTGGATAAGCGTAGCCAACGTTGATTTCAGGCCTGATTGATCGTCTTGGAGATCACTTCAACCGTGGCGCTGACTTGCTCTTGGTAACGGTCGAGTTCCTGCTTGTGCTGCTTTTGCATTTCGATCTGCTGCGAGCACAGATTCATCGCGGCCAATACCAACAGGCGGTCACCGATCAGGGTCGGGTACTTCCGTTTGGTGTCAGCCAAAGCAGCTTTCAACATCATCGCGGCGTCCAGCAGGGTTTGCTCTTCCCCGGCCGGCGCCTTGATCGAATAGTCCTCCCCCAGGATCGAGACGACTTTTACCCCTGCGGCGCCGTGATTCATGCGCTGACCGGGCCGGCGCTAACGCGCTCAACCAGGGCCTGAATGCGTGCGGCAGTGGCGCCTTGTTTCTCTTCCTGTTCCATCAGGCTCAGTTGCAGGCTTTCGTTTTCATCCTTGGCCTGAGCCAGTTCTGCACTCAGGGTCTGGTTGCTGCCGAGCAGTGCCTGATTCTGTTGCACCAGGTCATTTACCAGCTGTTCCAATTGGCTAAGGGATGCTTCCAACATTTTGATTTTCCGAGCATTTTCAAAGGGCGCGTACGATAAAGAAAAGTCATCACGCACGCCAGGGTTATTCAGGCCCAAGGCCTTGGTTTTCTTGGCGGGCGACCTTTCTCGCGAGCAGTAAAGACTGTGATTCGCGGATGGGGTTCCCGCTCTTCGTCGCCGGGAGCCCTTATGCGACAAATCTGTGGCGAGGGGGCGTGCCGGAACGCCGCACCGCCCCGCTGGGTCGCGCAGCGGCCCCAAAATCAGGCGCCGCAGTATTTCAGGTAAAACGAGTTCGCTGATTTTGCAACTGCTGCGCAGCCGAACGGGGGCAAGCCCCCTCGCCACCGTTCACTCGCACTAGCGTGAGGCGACAAATCGCTCGCAAAAACCTTTTTGACAGCATCACATTTCAACAGGTTAGAATCGCTGGCACGCGGACTGCATGGTCAGTTTGTGCCCGCCTTTCAGCTTTTTGGAGTAACGCCTTTGAATGCAATCACCATCAACAGCCTGTTTCTGATCGGCGCGTTGCTGGTAGGTGCGAGCATTCTGGTGAGCTCACTTTCCTCCCGCCTCGGCATCCCGATTCTGGTGATTATCCTGGCCGTGGGTATGGCCGCCGGTGTCGACGGTGGCGGCATTATATTTGACAACTACCCCACGGCTTATCTGGTCGGCAACCTCGCGTTGGCGGTGATCCTGCTTGACGGTGGTTTGCGTACCCGGGTCGCGAGTTTTCGCGTTGCGCTGTGGCCTGCACTGTCGCTGGCCACGGTCGGGGTGTTAATAACGACCGCATTGACCGGCATGGTGGCCGCCTGGCTGTTCAACCTGAGCATCATTCAGGGCTTGTTGATCGGCGCGATTGTCGGCTCGACCGACGCCGCAGCGGTGTTCTCGCTGCTGGGTGGCAAAGGCCTGAACGAACGGGTCACCGCCAGCCTCGAAATCGAATCCGGCAGCAACGACCCGATGGCGGTGTTCCTCACCGTGACCCTGATCGACATGCTCGCCAGCGGGGAAACCGGCCTGCACTGGAGCCTGCTCGTGCACTTCGTGCGTGAGTTCGGAATCGGTGCCGTCGTCGGTCTCGCAGGTGGCTGGTTCATGCTGCAACTGGTCAATCGCATCAATCTGGCCAACGGCCTCTACCCGATTCTGGTGATTGCCGGCGGCCTGGTGGTGTTTGCCCTGACCAACGCCCTGCACGGCAGCGGCTTCCTCGCGGTGTATCTGTGTGGCCTGGTCATCGGCAACCGCCCGGTGCGCAGTCGGCACGGCATTTTGCACATGCTCGACGGCATGGCCTGGCTTGCGCAGATCGGGATGTTCCTGGTGCTGGGCCTGCTGGTCACACCGCACGACCTGCTGCCGATTGCCCTGCCCGCGCTGGGTCTGGCGTTGTGGATGATTCTGGTCGCGCGGCCGCTGTCGGTGGTGGCTGGATTGCTGCCGTTCAAGGCGTTCCACGGTCGCGAAAAGGCGTTCATTTCCTGGGTCGGCCTGCGCGGCGCGGTCCCGATCATTTTGGCGGTGTTCCCGTTGATGGCCGGCCTGCCCAACGCTCAGCTCTATTTCAACCTCGCTTTCTTTATCGTGCTGGTGTCGCTGCTGGTGCAGGGCACGAGCCTGCCGTGGGTGGCCAAACTGCTGAAAGTGACGGTGCCACCTGACCCCGCGCCGATCTCGCGTTCCGCCCTGGAAGTGCATGTCACCAGCGAGTGGGAGATGTTCGTTTATCGCCTCGGCGCCGAGAAATGGTGCATCGGCTCGCCCCTTCGCGAACTGAAAATGCCCGACGGCACGCGCATCGCGGCCCTGTTTCGTGGCCAGCAATTGCTCCATCCGTCGGGTAGTACGGTGCTCGAAGTCGATGATTTGCTGTGTGTTATTGGCCATGAACACAACCTGCCGGCCCTCGGAAAACTCTTCAGCCGGGCACCGCAACGGGGTCTGGATTTGCGCTTCTTCGGCGACTTCGTGCTCGAAGGAGACGCCCAGCTGGGCGCGGTTGCGGCGCTGTACGGGTTGAAAGTCGAAGGCATCGATCCGAACATGTCGCTCGGCCACTTCATCGCCCAGAAAGTTGGGGGTGCGCCCGTTGTCGGTGACCAGGTGGAGTGGAACAACACCATTTGGACCGTCGCGGTCATGGAGGGGAACAAGATCGGCAAAGTGGGCGTCAGATTCCCCGAAGGAAGTCGCCCGGGTCCGGGTCTCTTCCTCTAAACTGGGGGGCGTGTTGACGTTTAATCACGGTCGCGCCCCCATTTCTTCGTCTCGTTTTCGATCGGTCTCTATGTCAACCCTGCGCACCTTTTTCATCATGGCCCTGCTGGGCCTGAGCCTCTCCATCGGCACGTTGCAAGCGGCCGAACTGCCGTCCAGCGAAGCCGTACAGGCGAGCCTGGACAAGATCGCCGACCGCAAACTGCCGGAAGCCGATCAGAAAGCCCTGCAAGCCATTTTGCAAAACACGCTGGCCCAGCTCAACAACCAGCGTGACTACGAGCAGAAACTGGCCGATGTCAAACAACAACTGGCCACCGCGCCAAAGCAAGTCATCGAGAATCAGCGTGAACTGGCGCGCCTGAAGGCCACCAAAGCGCAGCCGGTGACGCAACGCTATGCCAACGTGTCGGTCCCGCAACTCGAGCAAATGCTCACCGAGCGCTCGACCCAGCAAAGCGATCTGCAAAGGGCCCTGACCGACGCCAACACCCTGGTGATCACAGCTCAGACCCGCCCGGAGCGCGCCCAGGCCGAGATTTCGGCCAGCCAGACGCGCATTCAGCAAATCAACAACATCCTCAAGGCCGGCAAAGATGCCGGCAAAACCTTGAACGGCGAACAGCGCGATTTGCTCAATGCCGAACTCGCCGCCCTGAACGCACTGATTCCGCTGCGTCGCCAGGAATTGGCCGGTAACAATCAGTTGCAGGATCTGGGCAACAGCCAGCACGATTTGCTGTCGGAAAAATCTGATCGTCTGGATCAGGAAATCCAGGAACTGCAAAACCTGATCAATCAGAAACGCCTGGCCCAGTCCCAGGAAACGGTGACCCAGCAGTCCATCGAGGCGCAGAAATCCGGCGGCAGCAGCCTGCTGGCCACGGAAAGCGCGGCCAATCTGAAGCTCTCCGACTACCTGCTCAAAAGCACGGACCGCCTCAACGAAGTCACCCAGCAAAACCTGCAAGCCAAGCAGCAACTGGACAACGTCACACAAAGCGATTCGGCGCTGGACGAGCAGATCAACGTGCTCAAGGGCAGCCTGCTGCTCTCCAAGATCCTCTACAAACAGAAACAGTCTCTGCCGCGTTTAAAGCTCGACCGCAATCTGGCGGACCAGATCGCCGACATTCGCCTCTATCAATTCGAAGTCAGCCAACAACGCGAACTGCTGAGTAACCCGGCCACCTATGTCGACAACCTGCTGTCGACTCAACCGCCGGAGCAAGTCACCCCGCAACTGCGCAAGAGCCTGCTGGAACTGGCCACGACCCGCGCCGACCTGCTGGAGCGACTGAACCGCGAATTGAGCGCCGTGCTCAACGAATCCATCACCCTGCAACTCAATCAAAAACAACTGCTGAGCACCGCCCAAAGCCTACGAGCGACCCTCGACGAACAAATGTTCTGGATTCCCAGCAACAAGCCGCTGGACATGGAATGGATACGTGCGGTACCGGAACGCTTGCCGCGCCAGATCACTACCTTGCCGTGGTTCTCCAGCCTGAGTGAATTGAGCGATGGCCTGATTCAACGGCCGCTGTTGTTTTTGCCGCTGGTGCTGCTGATCGGCGCCCTGCTGTGGCGACGCAAAAGCCTATATGCCCGACTGAACAAGGTTCACAAGGACATCGGCCACTTCAAGCGCGACAGCCAGTGGCATACGCCGCAGGCCATCCTGATCAATATTTTGCTGGCGATGCCGGTCGCGCTCGGCCTGGCCCTGTGCGGCCTCGCCTTGCAGATCGACGCCCGCGGACAGAACGCCAACATGGGCGCTGCGCTGCTGCAAATGGCCCAGGCGTGGCTGGTGTTCTACACCGCCTACCGGATCCTCGCGCCGGGTGGCGTGGCCGAACTGCATTTCCGCTGGGAAAAACCTCAGGTCGAGTTCCTTCAGGGCTGGATCCGTCGACTCGGTCTGGTGGTGATGGCGCTAGTGGCGGTGGTCGCCGTCGCCGAGCTGCAACCGGCGACCCTGGCCGATGATGTGCTCGGCATGCCGGTGGTGTTGACCTGCTACGCCTTGATGGCCTGGCTGCTCAGCCGTTTGCTGATGCGCAGCCCGACGCACGAGAACGCTTCGCTATTTCGCAAAATAGTGGGGATCCTGTTTACCGCGCTGCCGATCGCGTTGTTCGTAGCCGTGTGTTTCGGCTACTACTACACCGCGCTAAAACTCAGTGATCGACTGATCAACACCCTTTACCTACTGATGTTCTGGCTGGTGATCGAAGCCACTTTTGTCCGCGGGCTCAGCGTTGCGGCCCGCCGCCTGGCGTACCAGCGAGCCCTGACCAAACGTCTGGCTGCGAAAGAGGCCGGTGACGGCGAAGCCGTGATCGAAGAACCGACGCTGGACATCGAGAAGGTCAACGAACAATCCCTGCGCTTGATCCGTCTGGCGCTGCTCGGCGGTTTCATGGCCGCGCTGTACTGGGCCTGGTCCGATCTGATTTCGGTGTTCTCGTACCTGGACAACATCACGCTCTACGAATACACCAGCGGGACGGGCGCGGCCATGAGCATGGTGCCGATCAGCATCGGCGACATGCTGGGTGCGCTGATCATCATCGGCATCACCTTCGCCCTCGCCCGCAACTTGCCGGGCCTGTTGGAAGTGTTCGTGCTGTCCAAGCTCAATCTGGCGCAGGGCAGCGCCTACGCCACGACCACGCTGCTGTCTTACGTGATTGCCGGTGTCGGTTTCGTCTCGACCTTATCCACGCTCGGCGTGAGCTGGGACAAATTGCAATGGCTGGTGGCAGCGCTCTCGGTCGGTCTGGGTTTCGGGATGCAGGAGATTTTTGCGAACTTCATCTCCGGCATCATGATTCTGTTCGAACGTCCCGTGCGGATCGGCGACACCATTACCATCGGCAACCTGTCAGGCACGGTCAGCAAGATCCGCATCCGCGCCACGACCATCACCGACTTCGACCGCAAGGACATCATTGTCCCGAACAAGACGTTCATTACCGGGCAACTGATCAACTGGTCCCTGACCGACACCATCACCCGGGTAACGCTCAAGCTCGGCGTCGATTACGGCTCGGACCTGGACCTGGTGAAAGAGCTGCTGCTCAAAGCTGCCCGGGACAACCCACGCGTGCTCAAGGACCCGGAACCGCACGTGTACTTCCTGAATTTCGGCGAAAGCACCCTCGACCACGAGCTACGCATGCACGTGCGCGACCTCGGTGACCGAAATCCGGTGCTCGATGAGGTCAACCGCTTCATCAACTGCGAGTTCAAGAAGCAGCACATCAACATCTCGTTCCGGCAGATGGAGGTCTACCTCAAGAACCTTCACGGCCAGGAATACAAATTGGTGCCGATCGAGCCGGAAAGCAAAACCATCGTGCCGATGGCCGATGGTAAACCGCTGCAAGAACCGCCACCCGCCAAGCTCGACTAACCGCGCTATCCCTAGCAGAATGCTCGGACATTCTGCTGGAGATGGCCGTTGAAAGCCCTCGACGAACTGACCTTCGATAATCGTTTTGCCCGCCTGGGCGATACGTTTTCCGCCCATGTGCTGCCCGAGCCCATCGATAACCCGCGCCTGGTGGTGGCCAGCCCTGCGGCCATGGCGCTGCTGGATCTCGACCCGGCCGTAGCCGAAACCCCGGAGTTCGCCGAGCTGTTCAGCGGCCACAAGCTCTGGGCCGACGCAGTGCCACGGGCGATGGTCTATTCCGGACATCAGTTCGGCTCCTACAACCCACAGCTGGGCGACGGTCGCGGTTTGTTGCTGGGCGAGGTCTACAACGAGGCCGGTGAACACTGGGACTTGCACCTCAAGGGTGCCGGGCAGACGCCTTTTTCACGCATGGGCGATGGCCGCGCGGTCTTGCGCTCCTCGATCAGCGAATTTCTCGCCTCTGAGGCGCTGCACGCGCTGAACATCCCGACCACCCGCGCGCTGTGCGTGATCGGCTCCGACACGCCGGTCTGGCGCGAAAAGCAGGAACGCGCGGCAATGGTCCTGCGACTGGCACCCAGCCATGTGCGCTTCGGGCATTTCGAATATTTCTACTACACCAAACGTCCCGAGAAGCAGAAAGAGCTCGGCGAACACGTGCTGGCCATGCATTTCCCCGAATGCCTGGAACAACCGGAGCCGTATCTGGCGATGTTCCGTGAAATTGTCGAGCGCAACGCCGAGCTGATCGCCAAGTGGCAGGCGTATGGCTTCTGCCACGGGGTGATGAACTCCGACAACATGTCGATCCTCGGCATCACCTTCGACTTCGGCCCGTTCGCCTTCCTCGATGATTTCGACGCCCACTTCATCTGCAACCACTCCGACGATCAGGGCCGGTACTCCTTCAGCAACCAGGTACCGATCGGCCAGTGGAACCTCAGCGCCCTCGCCCAGGCCCTGACGCCGTTCATCAGCGTCGAAGCCCTGCGCGAAACCCTCGGGCTGTACCTGCCGCTGTACCAGGCCCATTACCTCGACCTGATGCGCCGTCGCCTCGGTTTCACCACCGCGGAAGACGATGACCAGAAACTGCTGGAACAGCTGCTGCAACTGATGCAGAACAGTGGCGTCGATTACAGCCTGTTCTTCCGCAGACTTGGGGATGAGTCACCTGAACGGGCCGTCGCCCGTTTGCGCGATGACTTCGTCGACATCAAAGGCTTCGATGCCTGGGGCGAGCTTTACGTCGCCCGGGTGGCCCGCGAGGGTGTGGTTGATCAGGAACAGCGCCGAACACGAATGCACGCGGTCAATCCGTTATACATCCTGCGTAATTACCTGGCGCAAAAGGCTATCGATGCGGCGGAGAGCGGCGACTATTCAGAGGTTCGTCGGTTGCACACGGTGCTGAGCAATCCGTTTGAGGAACAGCCGGGGATGGACAGTTATGCTGAGCGGCCGCCGGAGTGGGGGAAGCATTTGGAGATCAGTTGTTCGTCGTGATGTCGGCTAGATAAAGGTCTCCACTGACACACCGAAGCGCTCGGCCAACCAGCGGACTTGCCGCAGGTTGAGCTGACGCTTGCCGCTCAGGATCTCGGATACAACAGACTGCGCGCCGACACCAGGCAGGTCGCGTTGACTCAAACCGTGCTCGCGCATCAAGTAGCCGAGTACCTCGACACCACTGGGCTTGGGCATTGGGTGATGTTTGTGATCCCATTCTTCAATCCAGTCACCGATGATGTCTACAAGACTCATCAGCGGATGGGACTCATCACCACCGGCCATCTCGAGCAACTCGTCTAGCGCCCGCGCCAACATGTCATAGTCGTCTTCGTTTTTTGGTTTGCGCAGCACCGGCGAAACAAACTCCCAATGCTCGGCCGCTCTTTTGATCAGAACACTCATGCTCTTTCCTCCTTCCATTTTCCGCGATCATATTCGCGGTGATCCAGCACATGCTTGATATAAAGCTTTTGCGATCGATACCTGACAAAGCGATCAGCCGCAATTTGTTGCCACCGATATCGAAAACGTGAAGCTCCCCCACCTTGTCGACAGCAGGAAATATGGCCTTCATCGCCGCAAAATCCGATGGCCGACTTCCTTTGGCCAGTTGATACCAATAATCCAATGCGGTGGCCGTATTCGGCCATTTGGCCTTGGCTTCACGTATCCGTTTTTCGGTGATGACATGCATGCAACATCCTTATCGCATTCTGCTATGGGGAGTTAATCACAGACCACAGATATCGCAAGTTGCGATAATCTGAGCAGACCAACGGTATCGTTCGGTACGACTCAGCCTAGTTTTATCGCCGGACGCTGCACGATTGAAAATATGAGAAAACGTCTCCAAATAGATGTATTCGGCTTCTTATCAGGACCTCCCTCATGACCGACCCCCTCCTCATCCCCTGCCCCCACTGCAACGGCCTCAACCGCATCCCCGCCGAGCGTCTCAACGACCACCCAAAATGCGGTCGCTGCAAGGCTGAGGTCTTGCTGAGCAAGTCGTTCGAATTGAAGCAAGGCGATTACGCCAGCCAGATCAAAGGCGATCTGCCGTTGCTGGTGGATGTGTGGGCGGATTGGTGTGGGCCGTGCAAGTCGTTTGCGCCGGTGTTCGAGCAGGCGGCCGGTCAGTTGGCGGGCAAGTGCCGGTTGGCGAAACTGGACAGCGAGGCGAACCCGCAGTTGTCGGCGCAGTTGGGGATTCGCTCGATACCGAGTTTGATTCTGTTCAGGAACGGCCGGGAAGTGGCGCGCCAGAGCGGGGCTTTCCCGTTACCGCAGTTGATGAGTTGGTTACGTAGCCAGGGGATCTAAATCCACCACCGCTCCCACATTTGATTGGTGGTGTTAGCCGGGATCAGGCACTTTCCAGCAGTTTGTGCAGCTCGACGAATTGCTGGGTCAGCTTGTGACGTGGGTCGAGGTGGATCAGTGGTGTGTTGGCCTGGTGGGATTCGCGCATACGCACTGAACTGGCCAGGTACACCGGCAATACCGGCAAACCTTCGGCAATCAACTCGTCGAGGATTTGCTGGGGCAGGCTCGCGCGGGCCTGGAACTGGTTGACCACGATACCTTCGACTTCCAGGCCTTCGTTGTGGTCTTCCTTGAGTTCTTCGATTTCCGCCAGCAAGCCATACAACGCCTGACGCGAGAAGCTGTCGCAGTCGAAAGGGATCAGCACACGATCCGCGGCAATCAACGCCGAAACCGCATAGAAATTCAGCGCGGGCGGTGTATCCAGGTAGATCCGGTCGTAATCTTCCCCCAGCTCCTCAAGCAACTTACGCAGCTTGTTGATCTTGTGTTTGGCCTCAAGCTTGGGCTGCAAATCGGCCAGCTCGGCGGTGGCGGTGACCACGTGCAGGTTGTCGAAGGGCGTTTCGTAGATGTCGACCTGGTTTTTCTTCGAAAACGGTCCGGAGGACAGGGTTTGCTTGAAGAAGTCGGCGATGCCCATCGGAATGTCACTGCCGGTGAGGCCTGTCAGGTATTGAGTGGAGTTGGCCTGGGCATCGAGATCCACCAATAGGGTGCGATAGCCCTCGCTGGCGCTGACCGCCGCCAGATTGCAGGCAATACTGGATTTGCCCACGCCACCTTTTTGATTAAACACCACGCGCCGCATGTCAAAACCTCTCCGTGTTTCAAAGAATGACCGAGTGTAGTGTTCCAGAGCATCGCTTAGCTACCTCGGCGGAACAGGACTACACGGTCAGTTCCAATCTCCTTATGAAAAAACAGTAATAACGTCCATTGATCCGGGCAAATGCCGACAGCCATGAACTTCACACTGTGGATAATGGCTAATCGATACTTTTTGCCGAACCGGACGGTACATTTGATTGCGCAAAATGTAACCAGCATTTGCTACGCACCCGTAGCACCGGGATAATGCGCGCCACTCGGCGGTACGCGTCACGTAAGGTCTGTCGCTGTCTGTGCGATTCACCGCGTCAAAGAAGCCCCGTTGGGGCGGGATGTATGTCTGTGATCAACTTCAACATCGCCCAATGGCGCGCGTGGGCTCCCGGGCTCGAAAGCGTGGACGATTGGCAGGCATGGAGCCGACAGCCGGTCGTGCTTGCGAGCAGCGATGCCGCCCCTGATGTGTCGTTTCTGCCCGCCATGCAGCGCCGACGACTCAGCCGTTTGGCGCGAATGGCATTCAGTGTCGGCTGGCCCTTGGCCGATGGCCGCCTTGACCTACCGTTGGTCTTTATTTCCCGCCATGGCGAAACCCCGCGCACGTTCGAAATCCTCAGCGATCTGGCAGCCGACCAACCGTTGTCGCCAACTCACTTCAGCCTGTCCGTCCACAATGCCGTCATTGGCCTTTGGTCGATCATGCGTGGCGAAACCAGCGAAATGACGGCCCTCGCCGCAGCCGGCGACGGGCTTGAACACGGCATGCTAGAGGCCGCGGCGATGCTGGACGAAGGCGCACCTGCCGTCCTGCTGATTGTCACCGAAGAACAGCCGCCCAACGCCTACGAAACCTGGATCGACGATGTGCCGTTTCCCTATGCCGTCGCTCTGTTGCTGACCCCCGGTACCGACTGGCAGCTGTCCCTGAACAGTACGACGCAAAGGTTGTCCAACGCCCACTGGCCCCATGCCCTGAATCTGTTGCGTATCCTGCTCGGCCAGCAAACCACCTGCCAACATGCCTGGAAGAATCGTGTATGGACCTGGCATCGCACCCGGTAACCGAAAAAAACCGCGACGCTTATTACTGGCGTCTGCTGGCCACTGCAGCAAGCTTCACCCTCTTCGGGTTGGGTGGCCTGTGCCTGCGGCTGGTGGTTTTCCCGTTGCTCAATTGGCTGCCCGGTGATGCCCAGACCCACCGCCTACGCGCGCGACAAACCGTCAGCCGCTGCTTCTGGCTTTTTATCCGGTTCATGGCCCGCGCGGGCGTTCTGACCTACGACATCCAGGGCGCGGAAAAGCTCGGTCGCCCCGGGCAAATGATTCTCGCCAATCACCCGTCGCTGATCGATGTCGTGTTTCTGATTGGCCTGGTACGACACGCCAACTGCGTCGTCAAACAAAGCCTCTGGGAAAACCCCTTTACCCGCGCCCCGCTGCGCCGTACCGAATACATCAGCAACGACGGCAGCATGGACATGCTCGACGCGGCTGCCGACGCGCTGAAAAGCGGTCAGACCTTGATCATCTTTCCCGAAGGCACGCGCACCCAGCCTGGCGAGGCACCGGCCTTTCATCGGGGGGGCGCGGCAATCGCCCTGCGAGGTGCGAAAATCCTGACCCCGGTGATCATCAAGGTCAGCCCGACGACATTGACCAAGGCCGAGCCCTGGTATCGGATCCCGAAACGCCGCGTGCACTTCAGCTTGCGCGTCGGGGCCGATATAGACCCACAGGCTTTCGCCGAGAGTGGCCCGCCCCCACAGGCTTCTCGCAAGCTCAACGATTATTTGCATACTTACTTTATTAAGGAGCTCGCCGAAGATGAGCGATCTGCACACGAATAGCCTGGTGCTGGAAATCAAAGAACTGATCATCGATGCCCTCGGCCTCGAAGACATCAGTGCCGACGACATCGACAACGATCAGGCGCTGTTCGGCGAAGGCCTGGGTCTGGATTCGGTGGACGCTCTGGAACTCGGTCTGGCGATCCAGAAAAAATACGGCATCAAAATCGATGCCGACGCCAAAGACACCCGCAATCACTTCACTAACGTGGCGAGCCTTGCGGCGTTCGTCACTGCAAAGCAGGCAGCTTGAGACCGGACCATGCAAACTCGTGACGACATTTTCAACACCCTGCGTGATGCCTTGGTCGAACTCTTCGAGCTGGACCCGGCACGCGTGAGCCTCGAATCGAACCTGTATCAGGATCTGGAAATCGACAGTATCGACGCCGTCGATCTGATCGATCACATCAAGCGCCAGACCGGCAAGAAAATCGCCGCCGAAGAATTCAAATCGGTGCGTACTGTCAGCGACGTGGTCGAGGCGGTCTATCGCCTGGTTCAACCCGCCGCATGAGCCGACTGATCGGCCTTGGCCTGCTGCTCGCGGGCCTGTTGTACCCCTTCGCGGTGTATTTCGGCATGGAACATTTTGCTCCATGGCAATTCGGCCTGCTGTTGGGCAGCCTGTGGCTCGCTCGGGCATTGCTCGGTAAGCGCCGTCCCGGCAGCCTGTGGATGGCGACCATCGCGATAGTTTTTTGCCTGTTGCTGGCGCTGTTCGACAGTCCGCTGTTGCTGCGCTGGTACCCGGTGCTGATCAGCGCGTTCATGCTCGGGCTATTCGGCCTGAGCCTCAAATTCGGCCCGCCGATGGTCGAACGCCTGGCGCGCCTGCGTGAACCGCACCTGCCGGCCAGGGCCATTATTTATACGCGCCAGGTGACGATTGTCTGGTGTGTGTTTTTCATCTTTAACGGCTTGCTCGCTGCCGCCCTGACCCTTTGGGCGCCGCTGAGCTGGTGGATGTTGTACACCGGCCTGATTTCCTACGGATTGATGGGCCTGCTGTTTGCCATTGAATGGCTGATACGACAACGGGTACGAGGCCACTCATGAATTGGATAAAGCTTGAGCAGTTGTTGCTCAAGGCTCAGCCGGAGCGTGCCGTAACGGTCGAACCGGCGTTGAATCATGCACAACTGTGCGAACAGGCCCTGGGCCTGGCGGCCGGCCTGCAAGCCCAAGGTGTGCAGCGCATCGCCGTGCATCTTGAAGACGCCGCCGACCTCGCGATTGCCCTGCTCGGTGCCTGGCGTGCCGGTGTCAGCGTGCTGCTGCCTGCCGATTTACAACCGCAGACGCGCCAGCGCTGGTCCAGCGAAGTCGATCTGTGGCTGACCGATCTGGCCGATGACGCGCACCTGAGCGATTACCGCCATTCGCCTCTCGCGGGTGCCGCGCTGGATTTAGACACCTGTCAGCTGAGCCTTTGCACCTCCGGTTCCAGTGGCGAACCCAAGCGTATCGACAAAACCCTGCACCAACTGGCCAATGAAGTTCAAGCGCTGGAACAGCTCTGGGGCGCGGATCTGGGCGAGGCGTGCATCATCGGCAGCGTCGCCACCCAACACATCTTTGGTCTGTTGTTTCGGGTGCTGTGGCCCTTGTGCGCAGGACGGGCGTTCGTGCGTAAGCAACTGGCGTTCCCCGAAGACTTACAGCGCGCCAGCCGTGAACACCCAGCCTTCGCCTGGGTCGCCAGCCCGGCGCTGCTCAAACGCATGGGTGACAACCTCGACTGGCCGGCCTTGAGCGCCGTACGACGGGTGTTTTCCTCCGGCGGCGCATTGCCCGCCGAGGCTGCGCAGAGCCTGCACCAACGCCTGCAACAATGGCCGACGGAAATCTTCGGCAGTTCGGAAACCGGCGGCATCGCCTGGCGTCAGGGCAGCGATCTCTGGCAGCCGTTTGCTGGCGTCGAGTTGAGCCAGGACAGCGACGGCGCGCTGCTGATCAAATCTGCGTACTTACCGGCCGGCCACCTGGAACACACCGCCGACGCCGTACGGATCGAGGCCAACGGCCGCTTCGAACTGCTGGGACGACTGGACCGGATTGTCAAACTGGAAGAGAAACGCATCTCGCTGCCCATGCTGGAAAAAGCGCTGATGGACCATGACTGGGTCGCGCAAGCACGCCTCGGCGTGATCCAGGAAAACCGCGCCTCGCTAGGTGCGCTGCTAGTGCTGAGCGAATCAGGCCTGCATGCCTTGCGCAATCAGGGTCGACGCACGCTCACGCAAACACTGCGACAGCACCTGAGCCAGCATTGCGAAGCCCTCGCTCTGCCCCGGCGCTGGCGATTGCTGCGGCAATTGCCACTGAACGCTCAGGGCAAACTGCCTCAGGCCGATGTCGAGGCCTTGCTGCTGGCGCCCCGCGTCAAAGCGCCCGAAGTGCTCGAACAGGTCGAAGTCGAGGGAGAGTGGAGCCTGCAACTGGCAGTCCCGCCGGACCTCGCTTATTTCAGCGGCCACTTCCCGCAAACGCCGGTACTGCCCGGCGTGGTGCAAGTGGAGTGGGCGCTGAGCCTCGGCCGCCAATTGATGGAGCTGCCGGCTAAATTCGCCGGCATGGAAGTGCTGAAGTTCCAGCAACTGGTGCGCCCGGGCGACGAAATCCAGCTGCACCTGCGCTTTGACCCGGAACGCAGCAAGTTGTATTTCGCCTATCGCAACGAGATCGCCACCTGCTCCAGTGGGCGGATTTTGTTGGAGGCGGCAAGCAATGCATAACTTTGGTGAGTGCTGCTCGCGATGGGATCAACTCGATGCCTCGAGTGCTTACCACTATGCATAGCCCCTGCGCCGTGATCCCGGTCTACAACCACGAAACCGCAATCACTACGGTGGTCGACGCGCTGATCGCCAGTGGTCTGCCGTGCATTTTGGTGGACGATGCCAGCGATCAAGCCTGCGCCAGAGTCCTCGATCAACTCGCCCAGCGCGAAATGGTCAACTTGATCCGCCTCGCCACCAACCAGGGCAAGGGCGGCGCCGTGATGACTGGCTTACGCGAAGCTTCACGCCTGGGTTTCAGCCACGCGTTGCAAGTGGACGCCGACGGTCAGCACGACCTGCAAGACGTCCCACTGTTCATTGAACAATCACGCACCCACCCGGACGCGATTATCTGTGGTTACCCGCAATACGACGCCAGTGTGCCCAAAGGTCGGTTGTACGCCCGCTACCTGACACACGTCATGGTGTGGATCAACACGCTGTCCTTGCAGATTCGCGACTCCATGTGCGGCTTTCGCGTCTATCCATTGCCGCCCACCCTGGCGCTGATCGACTCGGCGAAGATCGGCAAGCGCATGGACTTCGATTCCGACATTCTCGTGCGCCTGGCCTGGCGCAACCTGCCGATGCAATGGCTGCCGACCCGGGTTCATTACCCGCTGGACGGCATCTCGCACTTTCGCCTGTTTCACGACAATGTGCTGATCTCCAGCATGCACACGCGGCTGTTTTTCGGCATGTTGCTGCGGGCACCGGTGATCCTTTGGCGACGGTGGCGAGCATGAGCAGTGACGTAGACAAGAAGCACTGGGCTGACCGCCAGGAGCGAGGCAGTTTCTGGCTGATGAAGCTCACCGCGTTCGGCGCCAAAGTCCTGGGGCGGCGTCTGTTGAGCCCGATTTTGTACGGCATCGTCCTGTACTTTTTCCTGTTCGGGCGCAGCGCTCGCCACAGCGCCTGGCAATACCAGCAACGTCTCGCCGACTGGAGCGCTCGCCCTGAATTGGGCCCTACCCATTGGCGCGTGTTCGGCCAGTTCATGGCGTTCGCCGACTCCATGCTCGACAAGCTCGACGTGTGGAACGGCAAGCTGAGCATCGACCAGATTGAAATCATCGACCCGGCACTGCTGCGCAATCAACTGCGTGGCAGCCGCGGACAGATGCTGGTGGGCGCGCATTTGGGCAATCTCGAGGTCTGCCGCGCACTGGCGGAAATCGGCGAAAAAGTCACGATGAACGTGCTGGTCCACACCAAACACGCCGAGCAGTTCAACCGTTTGCTCGGCGAGGCCGGTGCAACCAATCTGCGGTTGATCCAGGTCAGCGAGCTGGACCCGGTGATCATGCTGCAATTACATGAGCGCCTTGAGCGCGGTGAATGGCTGGCGATTGCCGGCGACCGTGTGCCGCTGCACGGCGGACGCAGTGTAAACGTGGATTTTCTCGGCCATCCGGCGGCGTTCCCGCAGGGGCCGTGGTTGCTCGCCGGTTTGCTGAAATGCCCGATCAATCTGTTGATGTGTCTGAAGAAACCGTCGGGCGAATATCGCGTGACCCTCGAACCGTTTGCCGAGGCCGTGGTGTGGAAACGCAGCGACCGTGAACAGGTCATTCATCAGTGGGCGTCCCGCTACGCCGAGCGACTGGGTCACTATTGCCTCGAAACGCCCCAACAATGGTTCAACTTTTACCCTTTCTGGAAGACCGATGACGACGCCAACGCATGAGCCGGTAACCTTCGGCGAACTCCCTTTGCGCATCGAAGACGTGCTGGCCCTGGCCAACCGTCAGGTGCCGACGCAGTTGCAGGGCGATCCCGCTTACCGCGAGCGTATCGCCAAGGGCGCGCGATTCCTTGACTCCCTGCTGGACAAGGAAGGCGTGATCTATGGCGTGACCACCGGTTATGGCGATTCTTGCGTGGTCGCGGTGCCGCTGCATCACGTCGAGGCGCTGCCTCGTCATCTGTACACCTTTCACGGTTGTGGCCTGGGCAAACTGCTCGACGCCCAGGCCACTCGTGCGGTGCTCGCGGCGCGCTTGCAGTCGCTGTGTCATGGCGTGTCGGGAGTGCGCGTGGAGCTGCTGGAACGCCTGCAAGCGTTCCTCGAACACGACATCCTGCCGCTGATCCCGGAAGAAGGTTCGGTGGGTGCCAGCGGTGATCTGACGCCGCTGTCCTACGTCGCCGCGACCCTGTCGGGCGAGCGCGAAGTGATGTTCCGTGGCGAGCGCCGACACGCGGCCGACGTCCACCGCGAACTCGGCTGGCAACCGTTGGTGCTGCGCCCCAAAGAAGCGTTGGCATTGATGAACGGCACCGCGGTGATGACCGGCCTTGCCTGCCTGGCCTTCGCCCGCGCTGATTATCTGCTGCAACTGGCCACGCGCATCACCGCGCTGAACGTGGTGGCCTTGCAGGGCAACCCGGAACACTTCGACGAACGTCTGTTCGCTACCAAACCACACCCGGGACAGATGCAAGTCGCCGCGTGGCTGCGCAAGGATCTGGCGATCGACGCGCCGACCGCGCCGCTGCACCGCCTGCAGGACCGCTACTCCCTGCGTTGCGCGCCTCACGTCCTCGGTGTGTTGGCCGACAGCCTGAATTGGCTGCGCTCGTTCATCGAAATTGAACTCAACAGTGCCAACGACAATCCGATCATCGATGCCGAAGCCGAGCGCGTGCTGCACGGCGGGCATTTCTACGGCGGCCACATCGCATTCGCGATGGACAGCCTGAAGAACCTGGTGGCCAACGTCGCCGACCTGCTCGACCGTCAACTCGCACTGCTGGTGGACGAACGTTACAACCATGGTTTGCCGAGCAATTTGTCCGGCGCCAGCGCTGACCGGGCAATGCTCAACCACGGCTTTAAAGCCGTGCAGATCGGCACCAGCGCCTGGACCGCCGAAGCACTGAAAAACACCATGCCGGCCAGCGTGTTCTCGCGCTCCACCGAGTGCCACAACCAGGACAAAGTGAGTATGGGCACCATCGCCGCCCGTGATGCGATTCGCGTGCTGGAGCTGACCGAGCAGGTCGCCGCCGCGACCCTGCTCGCCGCCAATCAGGGCGTCTGGCTGCGCAGCAAGGCCGAAGACGCTCGCCCGTTGCCGCCAGCCCTGGCCGCCATGCATGAAGAGCTGGCCAAGGACTTCCCTCCGGTCATCGAAGATCGCGCCCTGGAAGGTGAATTGCGCCTGTGCCTGAAACGAATTGCCGAGCAACACTGGAGGCTGCATGCGTAGCAAGGGAGTGCTTCACACCGATTCGGAAATCCTCGTGCCGTTCTTTGACGTCGACACCATGCACGTGGTCTGGCACGGCCATTACGTCAAGTATCTGGAAGTCGCCCGTTGCGCGCTGCTGGACAAGATCGGCCACAACTACACGGCGATGGCCGAGTCGGGTTACGCCTGGCCGGTGATCGACTTGCAACTGCGGTACGTGCGCGGCGCGATGTTCGGCCAAAAATTGAACGTGCGCGCCAATCTGGTGGAGTGGGAGAACCGGTTGAAGATCAACTACTTGATCAGTGACCTGGAAACCGGCGAACGCCTGACTCGCGCCAGCTCGGTGCAGGTCGCCGTCGACATGGCCAGCCGCGAAATGCAGCTGGCCTCACCGAAGGTCTTTACCGACGCCGTCGAAAGGACGCTCGCATGAACCCGATCTTCAAATGCCTCGGCGCTCTGGTACTGCTCGTCATTTCATCACTCGCCAACGCTTTCGATCTGCAACAGCTCAGCGATCAACTGGCCAAACCGGAGGTGATCCACGGCAACTTCATCCAGGAAAAACACCTGCGCGCCCTGCCCCAGCCGCTGACCAGCAAAGGCACGTTCGTCCTCGCGAAAAACCATGGCCTGCTGTGGCTGCTAAGAACCCCGTTGCAACAGGATTATCGAATCACCGCCAAAGGCATCGCCCGACGTGACGCCAGTGGTTGGCAGATGCTGCCGAGCAAGAGTGCAGGCGCCGAGCAGAACCGCTTGTTTCTCGCCGTGCTGCAAGGCGACAGCAGCGGTTTGCAGCGTGACTTCGAGCTTTCAATGAGCGGCGATGCGCAGAACTGGAAGCTGACGTTGATTCCGCGTTCGCTGTTACTCAAGCAGGTGTTCAACCAGATCAACATCACCGGTGGCGAATTGGTGAGCACCATCGAGCTGCTGGAAACCCAAGGCGACAGCACGCTTTTGCGCATGCAGGACAGCACCAGCGCCCAACCGTTGAGCACTGCGGAGCAACATGACTTTGCCGAGTGAACGCAGGCTGCCATGGCTGTTCCTGTTCCTGCTGCTGGCGGTGCTTGCGCTCGCCGGTTGGCAATGGCGTGACGGCGCACCGCTGTCGGCGAACCTGATGGAACTGGTGCCGGGCACGGCGCCGGACGCGTTGGAACTGCGCGCCGAACAACGCATGCAAGAACCGCTGAACCGCGAATTGCTGATGCTGGTCGGCCATAAAGATCGTGAGCAAGCCATCGCCATGGCGCAGAAACTCGGCGAGCAATGGCAGGCCAGCGGTTTGTTCGAAAAGGTCCAGTGGACCCTGCAAGCCGACTTGCCTGCGTTGCGCACACAACTGCTGCAAGGCCGATTGGCGATGCTGTCCGAGGCGGATCGCCAGCAACTGATTGAACATCCGGACGCCTTCATCCAGCAGCGGGTACAGGCACTGTTCGACCCGTTCACCGGGTTCAGCCTGGTGCCGAGCCAGGATGACTGGCTGGGCCTGACCGGACGCATCCAGAACAGCCAGCCGCAACACGGCGCCGTGCAACTGGACATCGGCAGCGGCGCGTTGATCGCCGATGCCGACGGCAAAAGCTGGGTGCTGCTGCGGGCGAAAACCACCGGCAATGCGTTTGACATGAGCCTGCCGCTGCAAGTGGCCAGCCTGCTTGAACACAGCCGCGAACAAGCGGCTCAGTCTGACGTGCAACTGCTGGCTGCCAGCGGATTGCTCTACGCCGCCAGCGGTCAGCAGAAAGCCACCCGCGAGATGACGTGGGTCGGTGGTGGCGCCACGCTGGGCATTCTGGCCCTGCTGTTGCTGGCCTTCCGGCGCTGGCGGGTATTGCTCGCGTTCGTTCCGGTACTGGTGGGCATGCTGTTTGGCGCGGTGGCCTGTGTGGCGATGTTCGGCCATATGCATGTGATGACGCTCGTGCTCGGCTCCAGCCTGATCGGCGTAGCCGTCGACTATCCGCTGCATTATTTGTCGAAAAGCTGGAGCCTGAAACCCTGGCACAGCTGGCCAGCGCTGCGGCTGACGCTGCCGGGCCTGACGTTGAGCCTGATCACCAGTTGCATCGGCTACCTCGCGCTGGCGTGGACACCGTTCCCGGCCCTGACCCAAATCGCCGTGTTCTCCGCCGCCGGTTTGCTCGGCGCATATCTGTCCGCTGTCTGCCTGCTGCCGGCACTGCTCAAGGGCATGGATATACGTCCGGCGCAATGGCCGCTGCGCGTCTGTGAATCCTTGCTGAGTCTGCGTGAGGCAGTGCTCAGACATTTCAACACGCCGGTACTGCTGGCACTGCTGATTACCTTCTGCGTGGGCGGCCTGCTGCAACTCGAAAGCAAAAACGATATTCGCCAGTGGATCGGCGCACCACAGCAATTGACGGACGAAGCCCGGACCATTGCGCGCATCACCGGATTTCAACCGACCAGCCAGTTTTTCCTGGTGCGCGGCGCGAATCAGCAGGAGTTGCTGGAGCGTCAGACCGCGTTGAGCGAGCGCCTGGATCAGTTGGTCGGCCTGGAAAAACTCCAGGGTTACCTGTCGCTGAATCAGCTGGTCAGCCAGCCGAGCGATCAGCAGCAAGTGCGTGACGCGTTGAGCAAACTGCCGCAGTTCTGGCAGCCGCTGCTCGACGTCGGCGTACCGGCAGAAGCGCTGCACGCAGAGTTGACGAAATTGCAGGCGTTGCCCGCCGAAGACATCGACGGCGCACTGCTCGGTCCGCTGGCTGAGCCCTATCGCCCACTGTGGCTGGGACCGACCGATGACGGTGGCGTGGCGGCGATGGTCAGCCTGCAAGGCTTGAACGACCCAACCCTGTTACGCGTTCAAGCATTGGACTTGCCAGGCGTCGAACTGGTCGACCGTCTCGGTGAATTGAACAGCGTTTTCGCGGCAACACAGATCAGCGCAGCAGAGCTCAAACTCGCCTCCTGCGCGTTAATCGTATTGGTGTTGATGCTGCCATTCGGTCTCGGTGGCGCCCTGCGCATCGTCGCCCTGCCATTGCTCGCCGCGCTGTGCAGCCTGGCCAGTCTCGGCTGGCTGGGGCAACCGCTGACGCTGTTCAGCCTGTTTGGCTTGCTGCTGGTGACGGCGATCAGCGTCGATTACGCGATCCTCATGCGCGAACAGGTCGGCGGCGCGGCAGTGAGCCTGCTGGGCACCTTGCTGGCGGCGCTGACCACCTGGCTGTCGTTCGGTTTGCTCGCGGTGTCCAGCACACCGGCGGTGAGCAATTTTGGTCTGTCGGTGAGTCTGGGCCTGGCCTTCAGTTTCATCCTGGCGCCGTGGGCGGGACGACATGTCCACAGCGTTCCGGTCGCGGAGTCGGCAGCATGATGATCGCCCTGTTTTGGCTGATGGCCCTCGCGTTGTTCGCCGTGGCCACCCGTGTCGGTCGTCATTTCGGTCTGATCCCCATCGTCAGCCAGTTGCTGTTGGCAACTTTCGGCCTGCCGCTGCTGATGTACTTCTGGATCGAACCCGGTTGGCAGCTCAGCGGCGCTGAACTGATCTCGCCTGCATGGCTGAAAAATCTCTACAGCCTGAGCTTCGCCTTGCTGCTGGGGCACATTCTCAGCGACGTGATCGACCTGCGGCTGGATCGCCAGAGCCTGAAAATCGCCCTGCCGAGTTTTTGCATTCCGTTCGCGGGCGGGCTGACGACGGCGGTCTGGTTGCTACCCGCACAGCCGTGGATCAGTTCATTGGCGGTGGGTCTGGTATTCGCCATCACCGCGATCCCGGTGTTGTATTTGTACCTGCGGCACATCAACTACCCGCCCGATGCCACCCGGCGACTGGTGCAGACCGCAATCCTTATCGACCTGACGTGCTGGACGTTGTTCGGCTTCGCTCAGGGCAGCCTGCACCTGAGCAGTTTGCTGTTGCCGCTGGCCGGCGCTTGTCTGCCGGTACTGCTGCGCTTGCTCGGTCTGCGACAGCCGTTGCTGCACAGCGGTTGCTTCTTCGCGCAGCTGGTGGTCGCCGAGCACTTCAAGCTCAATGCGCTGATTTTCGGCATCGGTTATCTGCTGTGCATGGCCGCGCTGAAAGTACCGCTGGTGTGGCCAGTATCGGCGGTGTGGATGAGCCGTTTGCAAACCTGGATCGCCATTCCGCTGATCCTCACGTTCGGCATCGTGCAGATCAACGTACACGCCGCCATCACCAGCCTGAGCTGGCTACAACTGGCCGCCCTGCTGCTGTTGCCGATTGCCAGCAAACTGCTGGGCAACTGGCTGGGTCTGGGATGGGCCGGCGCATCCTTTGAAGGCGCCAGCCGATGGCGGGAAAGCCTGCTGCTGAATATTCGTGGTTTGAGTGAGATCGTTTTTCTCAACCTGCTGCTGCAACTACAGCTCATCAGCCCCGCGCTGTACTTTGCGCTGATGGTGATGGGCCTGATCGCGACATTACTGCCGGCACTGGCCGGCATGCACACTCCCCCTTTGAACATCGCCGCCCCGGCAAGGAGCCCTCGTGCCAACAGTTGAAATGCAACGTCGACAAGTCGTCGTCATCGGCGCGGGGCCTTCGGGTGCCATCGCTGCCGCGCTGCTCAAACGCAACGGTCACGATGTGCTGATGATCGAACGCCAGCACTTCCCACGGTTTTCCATCGGCGAAAGCCTGCTGTCGCATTGCCTGGATTTCGTTGAAGAAGCCGGCATGCTCGATGCCGTGAATGCTGCCGGATTCCAGTTAAAAAACGGCGCCGCATTCGCCTGGGGTGAGCAGTACAGCGCTTTTGATTTCGGTGACACGTTCAGCCATGGCAAGCCGACCACGTTTCAGGTGCAGCGCGCCGATTTCGACAAGCTGCTGGCCGATCAGGCCGCGCTGCAAGGCGTGGAAGTTCGTTACGGCGAAGCCATCGTCAGTGTTGATTTCGACTTGCCGAAACCGCAGCTCGACGTGCTGCGCGAAGACGGCAGCCAGTACCGTATCGAAGCCGATTTCGTGCTCGATGCCAGCGGCTACGGTCGCGTATTGCCGCGCCTGCTGGACCTTGAAGCGCCGTCGAACTTCCCGGTGCGCCAGGCCGTGTTTACCCACATCGAAGACCACATCGACAGCCCGGCCTTCGAGCGGGAAAAAATCCTCATCACCACCCATCCCATCCATCGCGACATCTGGTTCTGGACCATCCCGTTCAGCAACGGCCGTTGCTCGGTGGGGGTGGTCGCGGCCGCCGAACATTTCGAAGGCCGCATGGAGAATCTGGACGAATGCCTGCGCGGGTTCATCGCTGAAACCCCAAGCCTGGCTGGCGTACTGCAAAATGCCGTGTGGGACACCCCTGCACGAACCATCGGCGGCTACTCGGCCAACGTGAAAACGCTCCACGGTTCGGGCTTTGCGCTGCTCGGCAACGCCGCGGAATTCCTCGACCCGGTGTTCTCCTCCGGCGTGACCATCGCCATGCGTTCGGCGAGCATGGCCGCCGGCGTGTTGCATCGCCAACTGCAAGGGGAAAGCGTCGACTGGCAGACCGAGTTCGCCGAACCGCTCAAGCGTGGCGTCGACACCTTCCGTTGTTACGTCGAAGGCTGGTACGCCGGGACCTTCCAGGATGTGATCTACCATCCAGGCAGCTCGCCGGACATCCGCCGCATGATCAGCGCGATTCTCGCCGGTTATGCCTGGGACGAACGCAACCCGTTCGTCAGTGAACCCAAGCGTCGGCTGCGGGTGTTGTCAGAACTCTGCGCAAAAGATGTCACATGAATGACAGAACCGCCTGTTTGCGGCGCAACACCCTTGAAGGTAATGCCTGATGACCCGTTTTCTGCTCCTTGGGTGCCTGCTGTTGCTGAGCGCTTGCGCCAGCCGGGCACCGCTGCCCGAGCACCTGCCAAACCTGACGTTGCCCCTGCAAATGCACATCCAGCGCCTGGTGGCTGACCAACGTCAGGACTGGGTATTGGTGATCCAGCATGAAGACGCGGGCCTTCGCTGGTCGATGATGGACTTGCTGGGCATTCCACAGGCGCGTCAGGTACTGATCGATGGCAAGTGGCAGGCCGACGGTCTGTTGCCGCCCAACCCGGAAGCCCGGGAGCTGTTCGCCGCGTTGCTGTTTGCCCTGACCCCCAAAGATCAACTGGCGGGCAACTATCCCACCGCCTGGCAGCACGGCCGGCAACGTTCCCTGCCCAAGCGCTGGGATGTCAGTTATTCACAACCCATGAGCTTTGAATTGAACCTGCCCAAGGGGCCCCGGTATCAAGTCACGCCGCTGAGTGGGGAAACGCCATGACGGCTTATCTGAACGCCCTCGGTGTGATCTGCGCGTTGGGTCGTGGCAAACGGCAAGTCGCCGCCAATCTGTTTGCCGGCGATTGCTCAGGTCTGCGTACCGAAACCGGCTGGGTGCCGGAGCGTGCCTTGCCAGTGGCGGCGGTGTGCGGCGAACTGGCACCGGTCCCGGTTGAGCTGAAAAAGCAAAACACCCGTAACAACCAATTACTGCTGGAAGCCGCGCTGCAAATTCGCGAAGAGATTGACCAGGCGATCCAGACTTATGGTCGCGACCGTATCGGCGTGATTCTGGGCACCAGCACCTCGGGCATCGATGAGGCCAGCCGTGGGTTGGCCCATTACATCCGCGAGCATGAATTCCCTGCTGAGTACGACTATCAGCAACAAGAACTCGGTGCGCCGGCCAACTTCCTGGCTGACTGGCTGCAATTGAGTGGCCCGGCCTATGTGATTTCCACCGCCTGCACCTCCAGCGCACGGGCGCTGATGAGTGCCCAACGGCTGCTGGATCTGGGCCTGTGCGACGCCGTGTTGTGCGGCGGCGTCGACAGCTTGTGCAAACTGACCTTGAACGGTTTCTCGGCACTGGAAGCGGTGTCCGGGCAGCGCTGCAATCCGTTTTCGGTGAACCGCAACGGCATCAACATCGGCGAGGCGGCCGTGTTGTTCCTAATGAGCAAAACCGCCGGAAATGGCCAGGCCATCGCCCTGCTCGGCAGCGGCGCCAGTTCCGATGCACACCATATCTCTGCGCCGGAACCGACCGGCCGGGGTGCCTTGCAAGCCATGAACAAAGCCCTGAACCGGGCCAACCTGCAACCGCAACAGATCCATTACCTGAACCTGCACGGCACCGCGACCCAGCATAACGACGCCATGGAAAGCCTCGCTGTGACGGCGCTGTTCCCGCAAGGCGTGCCATGCTCGTCGACCAAGCCGATGACCGGTCACACCCTCGGCGCTGCCGGCGCCCTGGAAGCCGCGTTCTGCTGGCTGAGCCTGAGCCCGGACAATCGCGACCACGCGCTGCCACCCCACATTTGGGACGCCCAGCCCGACCCGCTGCTGCCCGCCTTGCATTGGGTGACCCCGGCCAATCGCCTGACGTCCATTGCACCTCGCTATCTGATGAGCAATTCCTTTGCCTTCGGTGGCAACAACGTCAGCCTGATTATCGGAGACGCACCATGATTGACTGGCCGCTCGCCGAGTTGCTGCCGCACGCTGGCGACATGATCCTTATCGAGCAGATCCTGGCGTTCGATGAAGAGCAGATTCACACCCGCCTGACCGTCAGACCCGGCGGCCTGTTCAACAATTGCGATGGCAGCCTGCCGGCCTGGGTCGGCATTGAAATAATGGCCCAGAGCGTCGCCGCCTTTGCCGGTTGCCGTGCACGCCAGCGCGGTGATGAGGTGGAGTTGGGCTTTCTGCTCGGTAGCCGTAAATTCGAATGCAACGTCGAGCAGTTCCCGGCCGGCACCGAACTGACCATCCACGGAATTCGCTCGCTGGAAGACGACAATGGCATGGGCGTGTTCGAATGCCATATCAACGCCCCCGGCATCCACGCCAGCGCTCGCCTGAACGTATATCGTCCGCCTCAGGCCGCTCAATATCTTCACGAACCCGAAGGAGTCCAGTCATGACTGAATCCGTACTGGTCACCGGTTCCAGCCGTGGCATCGGCCGCGCCATTGCCTTGCGTCTGGCCCAGGCCGGGCATGACATCGTGCTGCATTGCCGCAGCGGTCTGGTGGACGCCATTGCCGTGAAAGGCGAAATCGAAGCCTTGGGCCGCACCGCCCGCGTCCTGCAATTCGACGTGTCCGACCGCGCCAGCTGCAAAGACGTTCTCGAAGCCGACGTCGAAGCCCACGGTGCCTATTACGGCGTGGTGCTGAACGCCGGCCTGACGCGTGACGGTGCTTTTCCGGCGCTGAGCGAGGATGATTGGGACGTGGTGATGCGCACCAACCTCGACGGCTTCTATAACGTGCTGCACCCGGTGATGATGCCGATGATCCGTCGTCGCGCCGCCGGGCGAATTGTCTGCATCACCTCGGTTTCCGGCTTGATCGGCAATCGCGGCCAGGTCAACTACAGCGCCTCCAAGGCCGGGCTGATCGGCGCGGCCAAGGCATTGGCGATCGAGTTGGGCAAGCGCAAAATCACCGTCAACTGTGTCGCGCCCGGCCTTATCGACACCGCCATGCTCGACGAAAATGTGCCGGTGGAAGAACTGATGAAAATGATCCCCGCACAACGCATGGGCACCCCTGAAGAGGTGGCCGGCGCAGTGAATTTCCTGATGTCGGCGGAAGCGTCGTACATCACCCGGCAGGTTCTGGCCGTCAATGGAGGCCTGTGCTGATGAAGCGCGTCGTCGTCACCGGCATGGCCGGCATTACCTCGTTGGGCAACGACTGGGAAACCATCGCCGGCCACTTTGCGGCCAATCGCAGCGGCATTCGCCGGATGGACGAGTGGGATCGCTTTACTGAACTCAATACCCGCCTCGCCGGCCCCATCGATGACTTCAAAGTCCCGAGCCACTGGACGCGCAAACAACTGCGCAGCATGGGCCGCGTGTCACGGCTGGCCGTCGGCGCCGCTGAACAAGCGCTGGCCGATGCCGGATTGCTCGGCGACGAGTTGATCAAGGACGGGCGAATGGGTGTCGCGTGTGGTTCGTCCACCGGCAGCACCGACGAGATCAAGGCATTCGGCAACATGCTGCTCAACTCGGTGGCCGAAGGCCTGAACGCCAACTCCTATGTGCGGATGATGCCGCACACCACGGCCGCGAACATCAGCATCTTCTTCGGCCTCACCGGTCGGTTGATCCCGACGTCCAGCGCCTGCACCAGCGGCAGCCAGGGCATCGGTTACGCCTACGAGTCGATCAAGTTCGGCCGCCTGCCGCTGATGCTCGCTGGCGGCGCCGAAGAGCTGTGCCCGACCGAAGCCATGGTCTTCGACGCGCTCTACGCCACCAGCCTGAAAAACGACACCCCGCAATCCACCCCTCGCCCTTATGACAAAGGCCGCGACGGCCTGGTGATCGGTGAAGGTGGCGGCATGCTGGTGCTTGAAGAGCTGGAACACGCCTTGGCTCGCGGTGCGCGCATCCACGCCGAACTCGTCGGCTTCGGCAGCAACGCCGACGGCCAGCACACCACCCGTCCAGAACAGCTCACCATGCGCCGAGCCATGGAGCTGGCCCTGGAAGACGCCGGGCTTCAGCCGTCGGACATCGGCTACGTGAACGGTCACGGCACCGCAACAGAACAGGGCGACATTGCCGAAACACTGGCAACCAGCGCGTTGTTCGGCGAACACATGCCGATCAGTTCGCAGAAAAGCTTCCTCGGCCACACCCTGGGCGCCTGCGGTGCACTGGAATCCTGGTTCAGCATCGAAATGATGAACCGCGATCTGTATGCACACACGCTGAACCTCGACGAGGTCGATCCGCATTGCGGCAAGCTGGATTACTTGCGCGGTGAGTTTCGGCAGATGAGCAATGAATACGTGATGAACAACAATTTTGCGTTTGGCGGTGTGAATACTTCACTGATTTTTCGGCGTTGGTCGTGACTTGGAACTTCAAGGTCAAGGATGTCTTCAGCGTCTACAAGAGCGATGAACGCACACCCCAAGACCTATGAATGCCACGCCGGGACGATGGCCGGATTGCGTTGAAGGGGTCTGGTGAAGGCTCGGTAATCAGGCTGGTTTTACCTGAGGCGCGCAAGCGCCTTCTTCCAACGCCTCCAAGTCCTCGAACTCAGTCTGCAGTAGCGCTAAAAACGCCTCCCGAGCGGGGTGTCGACCTGCGTTTTCATGCCAATAAAAAAGGTTGTCGATACTCGTCAGTTCCGGGAACTCATATCCTTGCCAACCCGCACTTTGGCGGTATTGCTCATAGATGCCGCGAGGTACCAGCGCAACGCCGGCACCGGCACTGACGCAACCTACTATGGTGCCGTAGCTTGCAATGCTGACGATCGGCAACACCTGGTCATGGCGCAACAGCCACTGCTCCAGTGCCAACCGGTATGGACAGCCCGGAGGCCACATGAAAATTTCCTTACCTTGCAGATCCGCTGCTTTGCGTAATGGCCCATGCGACTCGGACGCGATGAGAATCAAATCTTCCCGGTACACCACTGCCCGCTCGAGACCGGGGCGTTCAATGTTCACCGCCACGATCACCCCATCAAGCCGGTGATGCTGAACGTCGTCCAGCAGTTGAGCCCAAGTGCCAGTGCTCAACTCCAGCGATACCTGCGGGTACCGCGCATGGTACTTGGCCAATAACCGTGGCAACCGTCCCGTAGCACTGGATTCAATGGCGCCAATGCGCAGAGGACCGCAAGGCGTATTGGTGGGCGCTACCGCGCGTTTAGCTTCTTCAGCCAACCCCAGGATTTTCGTCACGTAATCGAGAAATACCACCCCGGCAGGAGTGATCCGCAATCCTCGACCCTCGCGGAAAAACAGCGGTGTACCCAGCTCTCGCTCCAGGGACTTGAGTCGTGCGGTGATATTGGACGGCACGCAGTGCAACAACTCGGCGGCGCGCGCGATGCTGCCGACGTCATAAACCGTCTTGAACATACGCAGTTGGGACAATTCCATCGTTCACCCATAGTGAATGGACAGCTCAGTTTAAGTCACTTGTAGTAAACACCGATGTTTTTGATACTTCAACCGGCGCACGTTGCAGTGCGTCGTTGCCTTCCTATCCCTCGATAAACAGGAGTTTTCATGGAGTTAGTTGAGCGGAAAATCCAGTCCCTAGCCGAAAGTGTTTTTACCCATAAAGCCTTGGATAATGCGTTCTATCGACGGTGGATGGGCGGGTCACTGCCCCTCGCCGACGTTGAGGTGTTTGCTCGAAACTACCTAGCCCGCACCACACAGACTTCTCGTATGGTTGCCCTATCATTTGTGGGCACTGACGACCTGTATGCTCAAGTCGAAATCGTCAAAAACCTGTACTCCGAAATGGGCTACGGCAACCCAGAAAAGGCCCACCTTGCCTTACTGGAAAGTTACCTCATCGACCTTCTCAGTCGTCTCGCTGATCGGCCATACAGCATGGACGAACTCACGGCTTTGCCTGTGCTGGAAAGCACCCAGACGTTTAGCCGCGAACAATTGAGTCTTTATACCGACGGTGGCCATAACAACAATCCACGCCATGTGCTCGGCACGTTATTGGCTCAAGAGTGGCTGGCCTATTCGATGCTCACCCGTTTGTACGAAGGGGCGCGCAACTATAAGCACCTGTACGCCAATAACGACGATTTTCATGAGCACTGCGAGTACTTCTACATCCACATCGGGGATGCAGAAAAAGAACATAAGACTCAGGCGGTGAAAGCAGCCACTCAAGAATGCACCTCCGACCAGCACATAGAAGAAGTCAGCGCTTCGTTCAACCGCTTCCTGAACATCACCGAGCAGTACTGGGACGGTATAGCCCGTGCCATGCCTAGCATGCAAAATCGGGCTGCGTCCAAGGTTATGGCTCAATGAATACAAGGCCCGGCATAAAAATCGCTTTGGCGGCGATTTTTGTAATTCTTTGCTGGGCCTATTCCCCCATTGGAATCCACATCGGGCTAACGGCCTATGAGCCTGGGCATCTCGCGTTGGTGCGTTTTCTCATCGCGTCAACGTTCATGGCTGGCGTTGCATTGGTGATGCGAATTTCCCTGCCTCGTCTGAAAGACCTGCCACTGCTGGCGGTACTGGGGTTCTTTGCCGTCAGCCTGCACCACATAGCCCTCAACAACGGCCAACAAGGTGTTAGCGCCGGGGCCGCCAGCGTACTGGCACAATCCACGCCGCTGTTCAGCACGTTATTGGCGCATTTCGTGTTCAAAGATCGGGTCAACGGCTGGCAATGGATCTGTGTGCTATGCGGGTTACTCGGCGCCGCGGTAGTAGTCACCGCTGACCATGGTTTGGGTGAGTTGAACGCGCATGGGCTGTTGATTCTGCTGGCGGCGTTATCCTGGAGTCTGTATTTCGCCTTGCAAAAACGCCATTCCCATCGTTATAACGGGTTGACGATGGTGTGTTACACCATTTGGTCAGGCACGGTACTGCTGCTTGTTTATGTCCCGGGGCTATGGAACGAAGCACAAAACGCCTCAACTTCGGTCAACCTGGCGGTGCTCATTCTGGGCATCTTCCCCAGCGCCCTCGCGTACCTCGCGTGGGCATACGTACTGGCGCAGAGCAATGTGAGCCGCGCGTCCATTTCACTTTATCTGATCCCCCCCACAGCGATGTTGATGGCCTCGTTAGTTCTGAGTGAACGCCCTACTGCCATGGTCATCACTGGAACGGCCATTGTGCTGACGAGCGTACTCGCCCTCAATCTCGAACCCTCTAAAGCCGCAGTACCTGTCGACAAAGTTTGAACAGAGGTCGTAATCACCTATGAATGACGCAGAAAATCCGACCCTGGCCTACGAACACCATGTATTGATTTGCACCAATCTGCGCCCCGATGGACGCCGTAGTTGCTCGGGCTCAGGTGCTCATGAACTACTCAGCGCAGCAAAGCGCAAGCTCGCCAAAATGGGTGACCCAGGAACATCGCGCGCCAACGCATCGGGCTGCCTGGGACGCTGCGACCACGGCCCGGTCATGGTGATTTACCCCGCTAATTTGTGGTTCTCATGCAAGACGCCGCAACAGGTTGAACGCATTCTCGATCAACACCTCTTGCGCCCCGATCAGCAATTGTGAACGAAGGGCCTTCAGCAGGAATCCACGCCATGACCTGGACAAATGAAGACATGTGCATCGCCCAGTGGATGCTGGCCGAATACCGAAAACAGAACTTTCTACCGCAAGCCCTCGCTGCGCGGGAGATCCGTCTGATGTTCGGCGAAGCTTATGTATACCAAAACTGCCACGGAAACTGGGCCGTAAACAAGCCGATACTCGAAGCCTTCAAAACACTGACTGCTGAGTACGTGGTATGGAGCCGAAGCTTTCAACTATGGAGGCCAAGAACCGCACAAGATCCGACTGGCACACGCGTAAGCCGCTGACAATATATCCCGACGGATGCGATGCGGCAGGATTCCTGGCCTCGCGGAACTTCTGAGTGCAACCCTCCGCGCCTGCGGTGCGCTGGAATCCTGGTGTGCATACTTCGCTGATTTTTCGGCGTTGGCCATAAGGAACGAACAGACACAAACGGAAAGCGGAGTACTCCATTTCGGAAGCGTCCCACAGCCAGAATGGGGCCTTCGCGCTAGGGTCTATGCCCGAGATACGTCGGGGCATCACAAGGAAGAACGATCCATGACTAAAAAGGCCGTTATTGTTTTCAGCGGTGGGCAGGACTCCACCACCTGCTTGATCCATGCGTTACCGCTCTACGATGAAATCCATTGCATTACGTTCGACTATGGCCAGCGCCACCGCGCGGAAATCGAGGTGGCGCAGCAGCTTTCGAAAGAGCTTGGCGTGACCGTGCACAAGGTGCTGGACACTACGTTGTTGAATGAACTGGCTATCAGCAGTTTGACGCGTGACAACATTCCAGTACCTAGCGTAAATAGTTCAGGGGACAGCCTGCCAAGTACTTTTGTGCCCGGCCGGAATATTCTGTTTTTAACCTTGGCTGCTATTTATGCCTATCAAGTGCAAGCGCAAACTGTAATAACTGGTATTTGTGAAACCGAGTGTTCAGGGTATCCAGATTGCCGCGATGATTTTGTCAAAACCTTGAATGATGCCATTGGGTTGGGCATGGATTATAAATTGCACATCGAAACACCGCTCATGTGTTTGAACAAGGCGGAAACATGGGCTCTCGCGGAGCAGCATGGAAAGCTTGAGTTGATTCAGCACCAGACACTGACTTGCTACAACGGCATAATCGGAACTGGATGCGCGAATTGCGATGCGTGCAATCTTCGAGCGAAAGGGCTGAATGAGTTTCTGGAGAACAAGGCTACGGTTATGCAAAGCCTGGAAAACAAACTAAAAATAAAACTGTAAAAGTCCAGGGGAAGCCATGCCACTTCCCCCTCTCCACGTTTCATGCGCTAACCACATATCTTTTAAATAAGGACCTGGCTCCATAGGCGGGCAAAATATTAAAAATAGCGAAGCACATTTTTATGGCGATCTGAACATAAATGATATCAAGTATTTCGGCAGTAGTCATTGATCCGTAAAATGCAATAAAACAAAAAATGAAACTGTCTATTATCACCGCAAACAACGTACTTAAAAAAACCCGCAAGAATAAAAACCTAGAGCTTGTAAGCTGCTTTATTTTATTCAACAAGTAAGAATTTACATATTCAGAAAAAATGAAGGAAATGGAAGACGCCACCAACACAGACGACACATGAGTCATGACCTCGCTATATGGGCCATCAAGCTTCCAGCCTGACAAACCCGGAAGAACGCTGGTAGCGCTTAACAAAACAGTAATCAGAGCATTACTCGCAAAAGCAAATAATATGGCTTTCCTCGCAAGCCTAAGCCCATAAAACTCATTCAACATATCAACTATTAAAAACGTTAATGGATAAATAAAAACCCCTGGAGTGACAACGATATCAAGCCACTCTATGTATACCAGCTTCGTCGCGGCAACATTTGTGAAGATATATAGCGCAAAAAGCAGCAGATTAAGAGCAACATAAGTCATCCATGACTTCTCTTGCCGATCATTTATTTCGTATGCTGTCAATGCCGCCCCACCAGAATAAAACTTCCTGTACACAGATTTTATTTCTGCTCTGTTTAAATTATCAACCACATCACTTTTCAATAAATCATCAAGCTTAATTTTTATGACCTTCCCCGTTGAAACGATCATGATAACGGCAAGGCCTTTACTATTTTCAAACCCTAGCAATTTGTAGCTACTATTTTCCGAATGGCTATCCATTGAACCTTTCCTCAACTATCTCTCCTATTACAAGAACATCATCAGAACAACAGGAATGCTCTCTGATTATAAACAAATTCTTTGTTACCTTGTCGTATGCAAGTTTTTCTTTATCGCTGCTTGAAAAACCTTTCTTCACTATCAACAAGTCCCCTGACTCATTCACGCCGCTGATTTCGCTTTCTAGAAGAACACCGATTAAATTGCAGGCTGTACCGAAAAAATAGGTCAAAGGATGGGTTACTACCAACTCACCAATCCTCTTATCAAGACTCTGCACAAGCAAACTTTCTTTAATTACAGGAACCGCCGCAGGATTCATATTACCCAGCAAAGAAACGCTGCTGTCTATAACTTCCATCTCTTCAAAATTTACCGTTTCTATCTCCTTATAGGACACGCCAAAAAAATCAGAAATTTTACGAATGGTAGACTGCTGAACATTAACAACCCTCCCTTCCAGAATGTTGTAGATAGTAGTCCTGGTCAACCCAACTGAATTACACAACGATATCTGTGTTTCTCCTCGGCTTTTAATAAGGTATTTAATGTTTTTCTTTAAGTTTTCTGTCTTTTCTATCTTATGCATTAAAAACCTTCCAATCACCCGTAATAAATTCGATCACTTCAACCAAATATATCGATTTGCTTTTGTGACTATCATTCGGCCGCCTGCTTGGCGCACAAATAGACGCATTCAGCCTGATTATACATTCATAAAATAGCGTTTAATTCGATGTTTATTTCCACACACTATGCAGTAGACGAATCCCACAGAACAAAATGATCTTGCTTACAGAAATTTCTAACGAATCATTTAATTACACAAATGTTCACTTATTTGAACAATAAGAAGGTCTTTTTTAGTTATAAATCTATCCGTATCGCCAGCCCATATATCGCTGCCGATGAATCATGAATAGCCGGAAAGGATGCCGCTTTTCTTCAAAAAATAAGGGAGTTCCACAATGAAAAAAATCAATCCCGATCGTCCGCAGTCGCCAGACCAGAAAGACGCTGACACCGCCGACCTATCAAAACTCTCAGAAACCACCGAGCGCACCGTCAGCGCGCGCTTGCGCAATCCAAACCGCCCCGACCCTGTCAGCCATGTGTTCAGCATCAACCCGAACGTCGATACGGAGTCCTTGCTCTGTCACGCCACTGAAACCCTTGCCTCGCTGAATGTAATGACCACCGACCTCGCCTGCGAGCTCGAAGGCTCGCGCCGCAACGAGGCATTGGCCATTCAGCAACTGATCGTGCTGGCCGAGCTGATGGTCAACCGGGCCCTGGACATTCTTGACCCTCCCAGTGGGTTGTCTATGGCGCCATCCAACAGTCACCAATAAGTAATCGCGCTCTCTTACGCAATGGAGGTTTTTTGTCATGGATAGATACATGCCTATCACCGGCATCGATTGCAGCATCGCTTCGCTGGTGATCGACACCGAAGCACCGCTGGACGTATTGCACGATACGGCGGCTTACCGCATCCGCACTGCGACTCAGTTGCTTGAAAGTTTTGCGGTTGGCGAGGGCGTTCACAGTGAGTTGGCGCGGGTACTGGTGACGTCGCTACGCGATGGTTGTGATTTGCTGGATGTCGTTGGGCGACGATTGCAGGGGCAGGTTTCGGCGCAGCAAAGCAAATCAAGACAAGCGCCTGCTGCGTCGTAACGGCGTCAGTGGTGTGGACACCAGCGCGTCCAACAAGTGTGAAGACGGCCCCTGCGCTTAGCGCAGAGGCCGTTCACACGCTTACTGAACTTGAATCAATTTGCTTTCAGCAACGCCTGCGCGAGCGGTCTGGTCGTCGACAACTTGCAGGCTACTGCGAGTCTTGATGAGGGGATAGGGGATTGACTGAGCCGGCTCACGCTAGAACGACAAAGGGCGCCTTTCGGCGCCCCTTCACAAACAGGTCTGCTTGTCATCGCCCTGTACCTGTCTGGCTCTGCGATGGCTGGTTGCCCAGGATCCTCAGAGTCTCACAAGCCCCTTTCGGGAACGGGGCAAGTATTGCGCGAAACAGAACTCAGGGCAACGACTGGCCATTCGCCTGACTGCGCCGTAGTGGCCCTACGTTCAAGTCCCCTCAACCTTACGCGTCAACAACTCAACAAACGCCTTGGCCATCGGCGACTTCTGATCCTTACGCTGCACCAGCCACACCGCCGACACCGCCGCGGGATCCAGCAACGGTCGATACACCACGCCATCGATGCGCATCCGTTGATACGACGCCGGCAGCACCGACACCCCAAGCCCCGCCGCTACCAGGCCGATAATGGTCATCGCCTCGCCCGCCTCTTGCGCAAAGTGCGGACTGAAACCCGCATCGCGGGCCAGGCTGAGCAATTGTGCGTAGAGACCGCTGCCGTAGCTGCGTGGGAAAAACACGAAAGGCTCAAGGGCCAACGCCGACAGGAACAATCCTTCTTCGCTGCCGTTGACCAAGGGGTGCTTGGAGCTGAGCACCGCCACCAGAGGCTCGCGCATCAGCTCCACGACACTGAGGGAATCCGGCAACCCCAATGGCCGCATGATGCCGACCTCGATCGACTCGTCGACCAACGCATCGGCGACCTGGGTGCTGCTCATCTCCCGCAAATTCAGGTGCACCGCCGGGAAGCGCTGGCGGAACGAGAAAATCGCTTGGGGAATGGTTGAGTTGAATGGTGCCGACGAGGTGAAGCCGATCTTCAGTTCGCCCAATTCACCGAGCTGTGCGCGCCGCGCCACATCGGCGGCTTTGTCGACTTGCGCCAGCGCCAATCGCGCCTCTTGCAGAAACAACCGACCGGCTTCGCTGAGCTCGACCCGACGATTGGTTCTCTCGAACAAGCGTGCGCCCACCTCGGCCTCCAATGCCTGAATCTGTTGGCTCAGCGGCGGCTGAGAGATGCCCAGTACCTGAGCGGCGCGGCCGAAGTGCAGTTCTTCGGCGACGGCGATGAAGTAGCGCAGGTGACGCAATTCCATGAAAACCCCATTAGGTCGTAAAAGCTCTCAAACAGGTCGAACAATATATTGGATTGAATCATTAGGCAGCTATATGCTTTTTTCATTGCCTGACCGGCTGCGCCCGCCGAGGTCCAACGTGAAAACTGCTGTCGCCCCCCTTGCCCACGAAGTTCCGCCTGCTGCGGCGGACGATGTCGTCGCCGAGCTGAAGGAGATTTACATCGAAAAAGGCACGCCGATGTTCATGCGCACGGTGCTGGCGCTGTTCTCCGGCGGCTTCGCGACGTTCGCGTTGCTTTACTGCGTGCAACCGATGATGCCGCTGCTGTCCCACGAGTACTCGATCAATGCGGCGCAGAGCAGCCTGATCCTGTCGGTCGCGACCGGCATGCTCGCCATTGGCCTGCTGATCACCGGGCCGATTTCCGACCGTGTCGGTCGCAAACCGGTGATGGTTGCCGCATTGTTCGCCGCCGCGTTGTGCACCATGGCCAGCGCGATGATGCCGAGCTGGCACGGCGTGCTGGTGATGCGCGCACTCATCGGCTTGTCGTTGAGTGGCCTGGCTGCGGTCGCCATGACCTACCTGAGCGAAGAAATTCACCCACAGCACATCGGCCTGGCCATGGGTTTGTACATCGGCGGCAACGCAATTGGCGGGATGTGCGGACGCTTGATTACTGGTGTGTTGATCGATTTCGTCAGCTGGCACACGGCGATGCTGGTGATCGGCGGCCTGGCGCTGATCGCGGCAGCGGTGTTCTGGAAAATCCTTCCCGAGTCCCGTAACTTCCGCGCTCGCTCGCTGCACCCGCGCAGCTTGCTCGACGGCTTCACCATGCACTTTCGCGATGCCGGTTTGCCGTTATTGTTTCTTGAAGCCTTTGTGCTGATGGGCGCGTTCGTCACGCTGTTCAACTACATCGGTTACCGCTTGCTGGCCGAGCCGTATCACATGGAGCAAGCCTTCGTCGGACTGCTCTCGGTGGTGTACCTGTCGGGGATTTACAGCTCGGCGAAAATCGGTTCGCTGGCTGACAAGCTGGGTCGCCGCAAAGTGCTGTGGGCGACGATTGTGCTGATGCTCGCCGGCCTGTCCCTGACCCTGTTTACACCGCTGCCGGTGGTGATCATTGGCATGCTGATCTTTACCTTTGGCTTCTTTGCCGCGCACTCCGTGGCGAGCAGCTGGATCGGCCGTCGGGCGATCAAGGCGAAAGGACAGGCGTCATCGTTGTATCTGTTCAGCTATTACGCGGGGTCGAGCATTGCCGGGACGGCGGGCGGGGTGTTCTGGCACTTGGGCGGGTGGAACGGGATTGGGTTGTTTATTGGCGCGTTGCTGGTGATTGCGTTGCTGGTGGCGTTGAAGCTGGCGAAGCTGCCGCCGTTGCCGGGCACCGCACAGGTTTAGCCACAACTGTGCCCTAGCGGTAATCGCGAGCCAAGGTACACTGACGACATTCGCCAGTCTTGGTAAAGGGAAGCCAGAATGCGCCTGGACCGTCTCCACATTCAGAATTTTCGTTGCTACGAAGATGCCACTTTCGACTTTCAGCCGGGTTTCAATCTGGTGGTGGGGGTTAATGGGAGTGGGAAGACTTCGTTGTTGCAGGCGGTGGCTGCGTCGTTTGTTGAGTTTGGTAACTCAATGAAACCAGACTTGCCCGTCTCAATTAATGAGGATGTTCGTTTTGTAGTCGATAAATTTCTAGGTAAAACACGATACGAAAAGAAGTTTCCGATAATGCTAGCGGCAAAGGGCGATGTTCTCGGCGCAATCGACTGGACGACAATCAGTCTTGTTGAAGACTGGGCTGCGGGGACGAATCAGAACCTGAAAAAGTCGGTTGATCAATTCCTTACTCTTTCGCAAGCAAAGACCTATCCCGACTTACCAATCCTTGCGTTCTATCGCGCAGATCGACGCTGGAAAAATGCGGGTGTTTCTGCTGAGTTTGCTGCACAGCAAAAAATTTCCCGTTTCGATAGCTACAACAATTGGTTCGATGCTGTCGCGGATTTAAAGGACTTCGAGAGCTGGCTGATCGCCAAGACACTAGAGCGGATGCAGACCCTATTGGATGAAGGTTTGACGTCTTCAGAGTTTGACGACGAATTAGCCTGGGTTAATCAAGCAATTCAGTTCGCGTTGCCTCAGGCAAATGACTTGCGCTACGACCTACGAATGCAATCGTTACTAGTAGATATGGGCGATGGCCAAAGCCTCCCCTTTAATCAACTCAGCGACGGCCAACGCGGCATGGTCGCTCTCTTCGCCGATATCGCCCGCCGCATGTGTATCCTCAACCCACATATGGGCAAGGACGTCCTGAAACACACTTCAGGCGTGGTCATCATCGACGAACTGGATATCCACCTTCACCCCGCTTGGCAGCGCCGCATCGTTCCAGCCTTGAAAAAAGCATTCCCCAAGGTTCAGTTCATCGCTGCCAGTCACTCACCACAAATCATCGGCAGCCTGAAACCCGAAGAAGTTATCGTCCTGAATGATGGATAGCCATGTCATCCTCGGGTCACCTACGGCCTCGACTCAAGTCGTGTACTTGAGGAGGTTATGGACGTCGCCCAACGAGTGCCGGAAATTGAAGTTTTGCTTTCGGAGCTGTTTTCCACTCTGGAAGACAACGACCTTGAGAAGGCTAAATCGCTGCTTCAGGCGCTCAAGGCAAAAGCTCCAGACCTGCCTGAGTTCCTGAGAGCCGAAGCATTGCTCAGGCGCAAGGAGATTATTGGCCGATGAAGCGAGTGATCAAAGGAACTGAGCCTGCTTCATTTATCCAGTGGAAAGCGTTAGCAAGTGAGGAGTGGAAGCCGTCCTACACAATTCTTCGCAATCCTGAGAAACGAGTCCTGCACGAGAGCCTGCTCCGCGAACAAGGTTATGTGTGTTGCTACTGCGGCAACCAAATCACTCTGCAATCCAGCCATGTAGAGCATTTCCGCCCCCAAAATCCCTTCGACCATTTGGACCTGGAGTACACCAATCTCCACGCTTCGTGCCAAGGTGAGACCGAAGAACCAAACCCCGCCCACTGCGGGCACAACAAGGGAAACAGATTTTCCGAAGACTCTCACATATCGCCGTTGGAAGAAGACTGCGAGCGCCAATTCAGATTCACGCTGATTGGCCAAATAGAAAGCGCAAATGTCGATACACCCGCCAAGAACATGATCGACATACTCGCCCTCGATATCAGCTTTCTTAATAACCGTCGCAAAGAGAAACTGGAGGGCATCTTCGATGACAACTTCCTGGCTGACTCTTCCACAGACGAGCTCGAAGCAATCATTCAGCGCTACCGTCACCCGAAAAATGGGCAACATGACGCCTTCGACCATGTCATCGCCCGCTACGCCGAACAACTCCTCGGGCACTGAAAACCAACACAAACAAAAACGCCCGGCATAAGCCGGGCGTTTTGTTTATCGGACGACGATCACTCGTGATACTGCGCCGACAACTCATGCACCGCGCGCAAGAACGCACCTGCGTGTTCCGGGTCGACTTCCGGGGTGATGCCATGGCCGAGGTTGAACACGTGGCCGCTGCCTTTGCCGTAGCTGGCGAGGATGCGGCCGACTTCGGTGCGAATGGCTTCTGGCTTGGCGTACAGCACGGTCGGGTCCATGTTGCCTTGCAGGGCGACTTTGCTGCCGACGCGATCACGGGCGCTGCCGATGTCGCAGGTCCAGTCCAGGCCCAGTGCATCGGCGCCGGCGTCAGCGATGCTTTCCAGCCACAGCCCGCCATTCTTGGTGAACAGGATGACCGGCACTTTGCGGCCTTCGTGTTCGCGGATCAGGCCGCTGACGATTTTGCGCATGTAGGCCAGGGAGAATTCCTGGTAAGCCGCCGCCGAGAGGCTGCCGCCCCAGCTGTCGAAGATCTGCACCGCTTGCGCGCCGGCCATGATCTGGCCGTTGAGGTAGCTGGTGACCGTCTGCGCGAGCTTGTCCAGCAGCAGGTGCAAGGCTTGCGGGTTGTCGTAGAGCATGGTTTTGGTCTTGCGGTAGTCTTTCGACGAGCCGCCTTCGACCATGTAGGTGGCCAGGGTCCATGGGCTGCCGGCGAAGCCGATCAGCGGCACGCGGCCGTTCAGTTCGCGGCGGATGGTGCTGACCGCGTCCATGACGTAGCCGAGATCTTTGTGCGGATCAGGGATCGGCAGGGCTTCGATGTCGGCCATCGTGCTGACGACTTTCTTGAAGCGCGGACCTTCACCGGTTTCGAAGTACAGGCCTTGGCCCATGGCATCGGGGATGGTGAGGATGTCGGAGAAGAGGATCGCCGCGTCCAGTTGTGGATAACGGTCGAGCGGCTGCATGGTGACTTCGCAAGCGAACTCCGGGTTCATGCACAGGCTCATGAAGTCGCCGGCCTTGGCACGGCTGGCGCGGTATTCAGGCAGGTAGCGACCGGCCTGACGCATCATCCACACAGGGGTGACGTCTACGGGTTGCTTGAGCAGGGCGCGAAGGAAACGGTCGTTCTTCAGGGCAGTCATGTCGGCATCCGGAAAAAAAGTGCGGGCATTTTCTCAGAGCGCGACGCAAAAGGCACGGCAAGAGCCGCGCCTTTTGTCTATCGGGTCAATTTGTCGCGGTGAAACCACCTCCCGAAACAACCTCAACCCCTGTAGGAGCTGAGCTTGCTCGCGATGCAGGCGCCTTGGTCAACCTGATTTCTGCGGTGATGCTATCGCGAGCAAGCTTTGCTCCTACAGGAGGTGGGATTGCTCGCGATTGAGTCAGACGCCCAGGTAATCCAGGATCCCTTCAGCCGCATTGCGGCCTTCGAAAATCGCCGTCACCACCAGGTCAGAACCGCGAACCATGTCGCCACCGGCGAAGATTTTCGGGTTGCTGGTCTGGTGCTTGTATTTACCTTGCTCCGGGGCCACAACGCGGCCCTGGCTGTCGGTCTGGATGTCGAACTGCTCGAACCATGGCGCCGGGCTTGGGCGGAAACCGAACGCGATGACCACGGCGTCGGCCGGGATGATCTCTTCGGAACCCGGAATCGGCTCGGGGCTGCGACGGCCACGGGCGTCCGGTGCGCCGAGACGGGTCTCGACCACTTTCACGCCTTCGACGCGGTCTTCACCGACGATAGCGATTGGCTGGCGGTTGTAGAGGAATTTCACCCCTTCTTCCTTGGCATTTTTCACTTCTTTACGCGAGCCCGGCATGTTCGCTTCGTCACGACGGTACGCACAGGTCACCGACTTGGCGCCCTGACGGATCGAAGTGCGATTGCAGTCCATCGCCGTGTCGCCACCGCCCAGCACCACGACCTTCTTGCCTTTCATGTCGACGAAATCTTCCGGCGACTTTTCAAAGCCCAGGTTGCGGTTGACGTTGGCGATCAAGTAGTCGAGCGCGTCATGCACGCCCGGCAGGTCCTCGCCGGCAAAGCCGCCCTTCATGTAGGTGTAGGTGCCCATGCCCATGAACACGGCATCGTATTCTTCGAGCAGTTGCTCGACGGTCACGTCCTTGCCCACTTCGGTGTTCAGGCGGAACTCGATGCCCATGCCGGTAAAGACTTCGCGGCGATTGCTCAGCACGGTCTTTTCCAGCTTGAACTCGGGGATGCCGAAGGTCAGCAAACCACCGATTTCCGGGTTCTTGTCGAACACCACCGGGGTTACGCCGCCGCGTACCAGCACGTCGGCACAGCCCAGACCGGCCGGGCCTGCACCGATGATCGCGACACGTTTGCCGGTCGGCTTGACCTTGGACATGTCCGGGCGCCAGCCCATGGCGAACGCGGTGTCGGTGATGTACTTCTCGACCGAACCGATGGTCACCGCACCGAAACCGTCGTTGAGGGTGCACGCACCCTCGCACAGACGATCCTGCGGGCACACCCGGCCGCAGACTTCCGGCAGGGTGTTGGTCTGGTGCGACAACTCGGCGGCCTGGAGGATGTTGCCCTCGGCCACCAGTTTCAGCCAGTTGGGAATGAAGTTGTGCACCGGGCACTTCCATTCGCAATACGGGTTACCGCAACCCAGGCAGCGGTGGGCCTGATCGGCCGAATGCTGGGGTTTGAAGGGTTCGTAGATTTCCACGAACTCTTTCTTGCGTTGACGCAACAGTTTCTTCTTCGGATCTTTGCGCCCGACATCGATGAACTGGAAGTCGTTATTCAGACGTTCAGCCATTGTTAAAACCTCATCAAACTCTTCAGGCGCATATCACTGCGGGTTGGCACGGGTGCTGGAAAGCAACGATTTCAGGTTGGCAGCCTTGGGCTTGACCAGCCAGAAACGACGCAGATAGTCATCGAGGTTTTCAGCGAGGTTACGACCCCATTCGCTGTCGGTTTCCTCGACGTATTCGTTCAGCACGCGTTGCAAGTGACTGCGATAGGCTTCCATCGCTTCACCGCTGATTCGCTGAATTTCCACCAGTTCGTGGTTGACCCGGTCAACGAAGGAGTTGTCCTGGTCGAGCACGTAGGCGAAACCGCCGGTCATGCCTGAGCCGAAGTTGTAACCGGTCTTGCCCAATACGCAGACGAAACCACCGGTCATGTACTCGCAGCAGTGATCGCCAGTGCCTTCCACAACCGTGTGAGCACCGGAGTTACGCACGGCAAAACGCTCGCCCGCGGTACCGGCGGCGAACAGCTTGCCGCCCGTGGCGCCGTACAGGCAGGTGTTGCCGATGATGGCACTGTCCTGAGTCTTGTAGACGCTGCCCTTCGGCGGAACGATGACCAGTTTGCCGCCGGTCATGCCTTTGCCGACGTAGTCGTTGGCGTCGCCTTCCAGGTACATGTTCAGGCCGCCGGCGTTCCACACACCGAAGCTCTGACCGGCCGTCCCTTTGAAGCGGAAGGTGATCGGTGCGTTCGCCATGCCTTGGTTGCCGTGCTTGCGTGCGATTTCACCGGAGATCCGTGCGCCGATCGAACGGTCGCAGTTGCAGATGTCCAGGGCGAAGTCAGCGCCGCTCATGTCGTTGATGGCCGAGGTGGCCAAGTCGACCATCTTCTCGGCAAGCAGGCCCTTGTCGAACGGCGGGTTGCGGTCCACCTGGCAGAATTGAGGCTTGTCTGCCGGAATGTGATCGCTGCCCAGCAACGGTGTCAGGTCCAGATGTTGCTGCTTGGTGGTCTGGCCTTCGAGGACTTCCAGCAGATCGGTGCGACCGATCAGCTCTTCAAGGGAGCGCACGCCCAGCTTGGCCAGCCACTCACGGGTTTCTTCGGCGACGTAGGTGAAGAAATTCACCACCATGTCGACGGTGCCGATGTAGTGATCTTTGCGCAGCTTCTCGTTCTGAGTCGCAACGCCGGTGGCGCAGTTGTTCAGGTGGCAGATACGCAGGTATTTGCAGCCCAGCGCGATCATTGGCGCGGTGCCGAAGCCAAAGCTTTCAGCGCCGAGGATCGCAGCCTTGATCACGTCGAGGCCGGTTTTCAGGCCGCCATCGGTCTGTACCCGCACTTTGCCGCGCAGGTCGTTGCCGCGAAGGGTCTGGTGGGTTTCGGCCAGGCCGAGTTCCCACGGCGCGCCCGCGTATTTGATCGAGGTCAGCGGCGATGCGCCGGTGCCGCCGTCGTAGCCGGAGATGGTGATCAAGTCTGCATAGGCCTTGGCCACACCGGCAGCGATGGTACCGACGCCCGCTTCTGCTACCAGCTTCACCGAGACCAGCGCCTTCGGGTTGACTTGTTTCAGGTCGAAAATCAGCTGCGACAAGTCTTCAATCGAGTAGATGTCGTGGTGCGGCGGTGGCGAAATCAGGGTCACGCCCGGCACTGCGTAACGCAGCTTGGCGATCAAACCGTTGACCTTGCCGCCTGGCAACTGACCACCTTCGCCGGGCTTGGCGCCCTGAGCGACTTTGATCTGCAGCACTTCAGCGTTGACCAGGTATTCCGGGGTCACACCGAAACGGCCAGTGGCAACCTGCTTGATTTTCGAGCTCTTGATGGTGCCGTAACGCGCCGGGTCTTCGCCGCCTTCGCCAGAGTTGGAACGCGCACCGAGGCGGTTCATGGCTTCGGCCAGGGCTTCGTGAGCTTCCGGCGACAGGGCGCCCAGCGAGATACCGGCGGAGTCGAAGCGCTTGAGCACCGATTCCAGCGGTTCGATCTCGCTGATGTCCAGCGGCGTGTCCAGGGTTTTGACCTTGAACATGTCGCGAATCATCGACACCGGGCGGTTGTCCACCAGCGACGTGTATTCCTTGAACTTGCTGTAGTCGCCCTGCTGCACAGCGGCTTGCAGGGTGTTGACCACGTCCGGGTTGTAGGCGTGATATTCGCCACCGTGGACGAACTTCAGCAGGCCGCCTTGCTGGATCGGCTTGCGCGGGCTCCAGGCTTCGGCAGCCAGCGCTTTCTGCTCGGCTTCGATGTCGACGAAACGCGCGCCCTTGATGCGGCTTGGCACACCACGGAAGCTCAACTCGCAGACTTCTTCGGACAGGCCGATGGCTTCGAACAACTGCGCGCCGCGATACGACGTGATGGTCGAAATACCCATCTTCGACAGGATCTTCAGCAGGCCTTTGGTGATGCCTTTACGGTAGTTCTTGAACACCTCATAGAGGTCGCCCAGCACTTCACCAGTACGGATCAGGTCGCCCAGCACTTCGTAGGCCAGGAACGGGTACACCGCCGAGGCGCCGAAACCGATCAACACGGCGAAGTGGTGCGGATCGCGAGCTGTCGCGGTTTCCACGAGGATGTTGGAGTCGCAACGCAGACCTTTTTCGGTCAGGCGGTGGTGTACCGCGCCGGTGGCGAGCGAAGCGTGGATCGGCAATTTGCCCGGCCCGATATGACGGTCACTCAGCACGACCTGGGTACGACCGGCACGCACGGCTTCTTCAGCCTGATCGGCAACGTTGCGGATGGCCGCTTCGAGGCCGACGCTTTCGTCGTAGTTGAGGTCGATGATCTGGCGTTCAAAGCCCGGACGATCGAGGTTCATCAGCGAGCGCCACTTGGCCGGGGAAATCACCGGCGAGCTGAGGATCACGCGCGAGGCGTGTTCCGGCGACTCCTGGAAGATGTTGCGCTCGGCACCGAGGCAGATCTCCAGCGACATGACGATGGCTTCACGCAGCGGGTCGATCGGCGGGTTGGTGACCTGCGCGAACTGCTGACGGAAATAGTCGTACGGCGTACGCACGCGCTGGGACAGCACGGCCATCGGCGTATCGTCGCCCATCGAGCCCACGGCTTCGTAGCCTTGTTCGCCGAGCGGACGCAGCACCTGATCACGTTCTTCGAAAGTGACCTGGTACATCTTCATGTATTGCTTGAGCTGATCGACGTCATAGAACGCCGAACCGTGGTCGTTGTCTTCCATGGTCGCCTGGATGCGCAGGGCATTCTTGCGCAGCCATTGCTTGTATGGATGACGAGACTTCAGGCGGTTGTCGATCGCATCGGTGTCGAGAATCTGACCGGTTTCGGTGTCCACGGCGAAGATCTGGCCCGGGCCAACGCGGCCCTTGGCGATCACGTCTTCAGGCTGGTAGTTCCAGACACCGATTTCCGAGGCCAGGGTGATGAAACCGTTTTTGGTGGTGACCCAACGCGCTGGCCGCAGACCGTTACGGTCGAGCAGGCACACCGCGTAACGACCATCGGTCATGACCACGCCAGCCGGGCCGTCCCACGGTTCCATGTGCATCGAGTTGTACTCGTAGAACGCACGCAGATCCGGGTCCATGGTTTCAACGTTCTGCCACGCAGGCGGAATGATCATCCGCACGCCACGGAACAGGTCGATGCCACCGGTGACCATCAGTTCGAGCATGTTGTCCATGCTGGAGGAGTCGGAACCGACGCGGTTGACCAGCGGGCCGAGCTCTTCCAGGTCCATCAGATCGTTGGTGAACTTGGTGCGACGGGCCACGGCCCAGTTGCGGTTGCCGGTGATGGTGTTGATCTCGCCGTTGTGCGCCAGGAAGCGGAACGGTTGAGCCAGCGGCCATTTTGGCAGGGTGTTGGTGGAGAAGCGCTGGTGGAACACGCAAATCGAGGTTTGCAGGCGCTCATCGCTCAGGTCTGGATAGAAGGCGGTCAAGTCCGCCGGCATCATCAGGCCTTTATAAATGATGGTCTTGTGCGAAAAGCTGCAGACGTAGTGGTCGGTATCGGCGGCGTTGGCCACGGACGAGCGACGACGGGACGTGAACAGCTTGACGGCCATGTCCTGATCGCTCAGGCCTTCACCGCCGATGAACACTTGTTCGATCTGCGGCAGGCGCTCGAGGGCCAGGCGGCCGAGGACGCTGGTGTCGATCGGCACTTTGCGCCAGCCGACGAGGGTCAGGCCGGCAGCCAGGATCTCGCGGTTCATGTTTTCGCGAGCGGCTTCAGCTTTGACCGGGTCCTGGTTGAAGAAGACCATGCCCACGGCATATTGCTTGGGCAGTTCGACGCCGAACGTTTCCTGGGCGATGGCTCGCAGGAACACGTCCGGCTTTTGAATCAGCAAGCCGCAACCGTCACCGGTCTTGCCGTCGGCGTTGATCCCACCGCGGTGGGTCATGCAGGTCAGGGCCTCGATGGCCGTTTGCAAAAGGGTATGACTGGGCTCGCCCTGCATATGGGCTATCAGGCCGAAACCGCAGTTATCCTTGAATTCATCTGGTTGGTACAGACCTGCTTTCATAGACACTTTCTCACCAGGCTGCCTCTTGTCGAGGCAAATTTCTTTTCAATTCAACCACTTGCCATCCGCGCCGAACGTACGCCAGCTTTGCGGGGGCAAAAGGGAGGTCATTGTACACACCGACACTTACGCTCACAAATTTGACGACGAACTGTCGCAAATCTATGTCGCATTTGTGAAAGGTTTAAAGCGATCTGCTGTGCTAGTCAAAACTTTTTTTAATTTTGACCGCAACGACTCAAAGACTACTGTGACGCAGACACCACAAGGCACGCGGCCAGTAGAGGCGGCATGCGCTTGCAGAGATTTTGAGGTGCCGGGAGAGGCGGCCTGGGTAAGGCCGCCGAATCTTCAGCGAGTTGTTGCCAGTTCCTGTTGGACGCTGGCGACAGTGCGAGGCCAAGGTTTACCAGCCTGAACCTTCGCTGGCAAGGCCTTGATAGCGGTAACGGCTGCATCGCGGTTGGCGAAGTTACCGTAGGTGATGACGTAAAGCGGTTTGCCGTTGAGCACTTTCTTGAAATAACGGTACTCGCCGCCCTGCTCTTTCACGAAGTTTTGCGCAGTCGTTTCAGAGCTGGTGCCGAGGATCTGCACCACGTAGTTGCTGGTCGGTTGACCGGCGTACCAGGTGCCGCCAGCAGCCTTCGCCGCGGGGGCTGGTTTCTCGGCAGGCTTGGCGGTGGCCACGGCGGCAGGCTTGGCTGGCGCTGGAACCGGCTTCGCAGCAGGCGCAGTCGGGGCTGGCTTGGCGGTTGCGACCTGCGTCGGCGCGGGAACAGGTTTGGTAGCAGGTGTCGGCGCTGGGCCCGGCTGAATGCCCGCTGGCGGCGCGACGGTGGTCACGGTAGGCGGTGTAGCGCTGGAACCCTCGACCGGCACGCCATCGTCGCCTTCGGTGATGCCACCGGCGGCTTCAGCCAACGGACCGCGCATGACCGGTTGCGAGTTGCCGACCAGCGGCAATGGCATTGGCTGCGAGTTACCGGCGAATTCGACGGAAGGTGCACCGCCATTAGGCTGCGGCGAACCTTGACCGAGCGGCAGCTGTGCCTGTTCGTTGGCAGGTGCGCCGGTGGTCGGTGCTTTGCTGCGACCCGGAATCAACCAGGCGGCGGCTACCGCGACCACGACAACGGCGGAAATCGCCAATACGTGTTTCTTCGGCATGTTGAACCCCATTTTTGGACGCTTCACCGCTGAGCGGCTGGCAATCATGGCTTCGATCATTGCATCGCGGGCAACCTGGTTGATGTTGCCAGGCCAACCGTCGGAGCTTTCGTGAATATCAGAGATCTGATCCGCGGTGAAAAGTTCGATACCCCGGCCGGCGCCTTCGAGCCGCTGGTCCAGATATTCACGGGTTTCTTCTTCGGTGTAAGGCTGCAGTTCGATCACGTGGAAACGCTCTTCCTCAAGGCTTAGCGCCTCAAGCTGAGCGATCAGCGACGACTCGCCAAACAGGAATACATGCGGGCGACCTTCCGGTGCGCCGGCGGCCAGGGCCATCAGGGCTTCGAGCGCGGATTCGTCGAGCTGCTCGGCGTCATCCACCAGCAAATAGACTTCCTGACCGGTCAACGCCAGTTGCACCACTTGCGCCAGGATGGCGCCGATTTCGGCCTGTTCGACGTTCAGCGATTGAGCCACCTGGCGCAAGATGCCAGCCGAATCGCCAGCGCCGCGAGCGGACACCACCACGCTCTGCACCGACTGCTTGTTGGTGCTGGCCACCAGCGCCTGACGCAACAGGGTCTTGCCACTGCCCTGCGGGCCTGTGACCACCAGCAGCAACTGGCTATAGCGCGCCAGGTGATGCAGTTGCCCCAGCACCGGTTTTCGCTGGGCCGGGAAAAATTTGAAGCCAGGCACCCGTGGAGCAAAAGGGTCATGACTTAACTGGTAATGGCCGAGGAAAGCCTCGTCGGCATGCAAACTAGTCATCGGGATCTTATTAACCTTTAAGCTGAGCCAGGGCGCGGTAATCCGCTCCCAGCGTGGCCTGTAAAACCTCTTTCGGATAATCGTCGGTCACCACCGCTTCGCCCATGTGGCGCAGCAGCACCAGGCGTAAACGACCGTCGATCACTTTCTTGTCAATTGCCATGTGTTCAAGGAAATCGGCCTCGGTCATCTCTTCAGGCGGGATGACCGGCAGTCCGGCACGCTGGAACAGACGAATACCGCGATCACGCTCTTGTTCAGTGATCCAGCCCAGACGGGCCGACATTTCCAAAGCCATTACGGTGCCAGCAGCGACGGCCTCACCATGAAGCCAGACACCATAGCCCATGTGGGTTTCGATGGCGTGGCCGAACGTATGACCGAGGTTCAAAGTGGCACGCACACCGGTCTCTTTTTCGTCGGCACCGACCACCGCAGCCTTGGCGGCGCAGGAGCGTTCGATGGCGTAGGTCAGGGCGACCTGGTCCAGGGCGCGCAGGCGATCAACGTTCTCTTCGAGCCAGGTGAGGAATGGCTCGTCGCAGATCAGCCCGTACTTGATGACTTCCGCAAGCCCGGCGGACAGTTCGCGGGCCGGCAGGGTATTGAGGGTCGCGGTATCGATCAGCACCACGTTCGGCTGATAAAACGCGCCGACCATGTTCTTGCCCATCGGATGGTTGATACCGGTCTTGCCACCCACCGAAGAGTCGACTTGCGACAGCAACGTGCTCGGCACTTGAATGAAATCAACGCCGCGCTGGTAGCAGGCGGCCGCGAACCCGGCCATGTCACCAATCACACCGCCACCGAGGGCGATCACAGTGGTGCGGCGGTCGTGCCGTGCGGTCAGCAGGCCGTCGAAAATCAGTTGCAGGGTTTCCCAGGTCTTGAAGGCTTCGCCATCGGGCAGCACCACGGAAATCACCGAGAATTGCGCCAGGCTGCGGGTCAGACGCTCGAGGTAGAGCGGTGCAACGGTCTCGTTGGAGATGATCGCTACTTGCCGTCCGCGAATATGCGGGGCCAGCAGCTCAGGCTGATCCAACAAACCTTCGCCAATGTGAATCGGGTAGCTGCGCTCGCCTAGATCGACCTTGAGTGTCTGCATGTGTCCCCGCAATGAAGATGGAATCAGGCGTCCTGCCTTGAGTTATCGAATGTCCACAGTGCCTGCTGGTGTAACGCCGTTCGGTAGCCATCCGCCACAACCGAGCGGTCATGGCAGGACGCCGAGGATAGCGCATTTCGCGCTGCGCATTAACGGGGAGGTAGCTGTTGCAAGCGTTCGAGAATGTCGAGCACTACCATTCGCGGCGGCCGCTCATCGGTTTCAACCACCAGGTCGGCGATTTCCCGATAAAGCGGATCGCGGATAGCCAGCAGATCCCGCAGGGTCTTGGCCGGATCGGCGGTCCGCAACAGGGGTCGATTGCGGTCACGGGCAGTACGACCCACTTGCTGCTCGACGGAAGCATGCAAGTAGACCACCCGACCACCGGCATGCAACGCCCGACGATTGGCTTCGCGCATCACCGCGCCACCACCGGTCGCCAGCACCACGCCATCGCAGCCGCACAGTTCGGCAATCATCGCCTCCTCGCGGTCACGAAAGCCCGGTTCGCCTTCTTTATCGAAAATCCACGGGATATTGGCGCCCGTGCGCAATTCAATTTCCTTATCGGAATCTTTGAACGGCAGGCGCAGTTCTTTGGCCAGCAACCGGCCGATGGTGCTTTTACCAGCGCCCATCGGTCCAACAAGAATCAAATTTCGCACAGAATCAATGACTCACAGCAATCGCCTGATTGTTCATGATACGCGGAGTGAGAAACACCAGCAGCTCGGATTTTTTCTCCGAAACCACGTCACGCCGGAAAAGGCGGCCAAGATACGGCACATCGCCGAGAAATGGCACCTTATCTACAACGTTGCTCTGAGTATTTGAGAAAACTCCGCCAATGACGATGGTCTCGCCGTCATTGACCAGGACTTTGGCATTGACCTCGTTTTTCTTGATCGGCGGCACATCCTGCACCTTGTTCAGGTAGTCCGGCTCATCCTTGGTGACCTTGACCTCCATGATGATCCGATTGTCGGGGGTGATCTGCGGCGTCACTTCCAACGACAGCGAGGCCTCTTTGAATGACACAGAGGTCGCGCCACTGGAAGTGGCTTCCTGGTAGGGAATTTCCGTGCCCTTGAGGATTTTGGCGGTTTCCTTGTCGGAGGTGACCACCTTGGGCTGCGAGACGATTTCACCGTTGCCGGTTTTCTCCATCGCCGTCAGCTCAAGGTCCAGCAACACGTTGTCGGTGATAAAGGCGATGCCGATTCCCGACGTGCTGCCCGCCGCCCCCAGGTCGACAAACGGCGAGTTGGTGTCGCCACTGCCCGGTGTACCAATGGTCGTCGAACCTTTGCTGACCCCGGACGTGTTCCAGTTGCCCTTGTTCTGCACTGAACCACCCCAGCGCACGCCGAGGCTTTTGTCGTAGTCGACGTTGGCTTCGACGATTCGTGCTTCGATCATCACCTGACGCACCGGAATGTCCAGTTGCGTGACAATGCGGCGAAGTTCATCGAGATTGTCCTGGGTCTGGTAGGCAATGATGTTGTTGGTCCGTTCATCCACCGTGATCGACCCACGCTCGTCGGCTTTAGCCTCGGCGCTGGTCACCGACTGAAACAGCTTGGCGATGTCGGCAGCCTTGGCGTAGTTGACCTGCAATAGCTCTCGTCGCAACGGCGCGAGCTCGGCGATCTGCTTCTGCGATTCCAGTTCCTGACGTTCCCGGGCAGCGATTTCATCGGCCGGCGCCACCAACAGAACGTTGCCGATCTTGCGCTTGTCCAGCCCTTTGGTTTTCAGCACCAGATCGAGCGCCTGATCCCACGGCACGTTTTGCAGCCGCAAGGTGATGCCGCCCTGCACCGTGTCGCTGGCCACCAGATTGAGGTTGGTGAAATCGGCAATCACTTGCAGCACCGAACGTACATCGATGTCCTGAAAGTTCAGCGAGAGTTTTTCGCCGGTGTAGGCGAAACGCTCTGCATTGCGCTTTTGTAGATCGTCAGGGGTCATCGGTCGGATGCTGACGGTCAGCTTGTTGTCGGTCTGGTAGGTCGAATAGTCGAAAATGCCGCCGGGCTCGATACTGATCGTGGCCCGGTCGCCCGTGGCGCTGGCGTTGACGAATTGCACCGGGGTGGCGAAATCCTTGACGTCCAGTCGCACGCGCAACTTTTCGGGCAATTGGGTCCTGGCGAATCCGAGGACGATCTTGCCTTCGTGTTCCTGGATGTCCGGGGCAATGGACGGATCCGACAAATCGATGACCACATTGCCTTCACCCTGGGTGCCGCGCTGGAAGTCGATGCCGCGAATGGCCTTGCTTACAGCAGCGTAGGTTTTTGCCCGTGGCGGGGTTGTCATCTCGGCACGAGGCTCGCTCGCCACCGGTTGCAATGCCTTGCCATTGGCCCCCTGCCCGACCACCACCAACAAATTGTTGCCTTCGACCTTCGCGCTATACGGAGTCAACTGCTTCAGGTTGATAATGAGCCGCGTACGGTCCTTGGCTTCCACCACAGTTGCGCTGCGGGCATTGCCGCCGCCCAGGTCGCGATTTTTACTCACCAACTGACTGACCACGCCAGGCAGGTCCAACGCAATCCGCGCCGGCTGTTCGGTCGTGTAACCGTGGGGCGCAGGGGGCGGCCCATCGAAAGACAACTTCAACTCGATGCGATCACCCGGCAGCGCGGCAACATCCAGCGCTTTGAGGTGGGTCGCCAGCACCTTCGGAGACATCAACGCTATCCATAGCGAAATACCGAGGGTTGAGAAAGTCCTGTTCATTATTCGAGTTCCACTATGAGTGCTCTTTCAAAGGAAGGGTCCGTGGTCGCTCCAGCCAGGCACCCTCGCCATCGGGAACGATTTCGACTACATCGACTTGTGAGCCGCTGATGGCGACGATCCGTCCATCGTTACGCCCCAGGTAATCGCCGACTTTCAGCCGATGCACCCCGCCCGCTCCGCGTAACAGCGCAAAGGAGCCGGTGGCATTGGAGATCGTGCCGACCATTTCAAACTGCTCGATGTTGAACCCTTCGAGGTATTGCTTGATCCGATTGAGGTCGGGGTTGACGTTGTGCGAACCGCGCTTCTGACCGGCCAGGTCCACTCTGACCTGTCGGGAAAACGGACTGCGCAGGTTGGCGGCGCTGTAGGTGAGCGTTGGGTAAGACCGAAACGTCGGCGTTGGTTCAATTTTGCCCGGGACACTCAGACGCATTTCGTTCATATAGGCATCCAGGTCGCCGACATCGTTGCCACCGCCACACGCGCTCAGGCTGGCGAACAACAACACCATCGATAAACAATGGACCGGGCTCATTTCTGCGCCCCGGTGTCGTTGTAGCGGTAGGTCTTGGCGAGGATGCTCATGCGCAACTTCGGACCTCCTTCAGGATTGGCCGGCGCAAGATCGAAATCATGCAGCGTCACGATCCGGGTCAGCCCGGCTACGCCACTGACGAAGGTCGCCAGGTCGTGGTAGGCGCCGGTTACCGTGATCTGGATCGGCAGTTCGATGAAGAACGGCTGGGCGACTTCCGGCAGCAGTTTGATCTCTTCGAAATCCAGCCCGCTGCCAAGGCCCGTGCGGGTAATGTCCTCCAGCAGACCGGGGACCTCGGTGTCGCTGGGCAACTGCCGTAGCAGCACGCCAAAGGAGACTTCCATTTCCTGCATTTGCCGGGTGTACAGCTCCAGATTCGCCGCCATGCGGGCTTTGGTCGCGAACTGCTCCTTGAGGGTCGACTCTTCCTCGCGCTTGAGATGGAGCTGGTCTTCCAGATCACCGAGGTGAAAGGCGTACCCGAGCGCCAACACCAGCACCATCAGCAGAACACCTGCCATTGCTTTGATCGCCGGCGGCCAGGAACCCATGTTGCTGCTGTCCAGATCGTTGATATCGACATTGCGCAGCCCTGCTAGCCATCGGGACGCGCTCATTGATCGTCCCCCACGGCAGCGGGCTGCGTCAGACGAACGGTCAGTTGAAAGACATTGACCTGATCCAGCTGACCGGCGGTCGTCGCTTTGACCTCTGTAAGACTCGGGGCATCGAACGAGTCGGACGCATCCAGATTGCGCATCACATCCGACACACGATTGTTGGACTCCGCAGCGCCAGTGATGGACAGGGTTTTGCCGACCATTTTCACTTCGGTGAAATACACACCATCCGGCAACGTGCGCGCCAATTGATCGAAAATCCGACCAGTGATCGGCCGGTTGCCTTGCAGGTCCTGGATGAGGCGCATGCGTTCGACCAACTGCTGGCGACGGGCTTTCAGATCACTGATCTGTGCTATCTGCTCGTCGACCACTGCAATCTGTCTAGCGATGTAATCGTTACGGGCAACCTGCCGATCGATGGCGCCGCTAATGAACTGATCCGCGACCAGCACCGCCCCCACGGAGCACAGCAGCACGCCGACCAACGTCACCAGAAAACGCTTGCGGCGTTCTTCTCGCCGCTCCTCGCGCCAGGGTAAAAGATTGATCCGCGCCATCAGTCGAAACTCCTGAGGGCGAGCCCGCACGCAATCATCAGAGCCGGCGCATCGCTGGCCAGGGCATCGGCGTTGACCTTGCTGCTCAAGGCCATGTTGGAGAACGGGTTAGCCACCTGAGTCGGCGTGCCCAGGCGCTGCTCGATCAACCGATCAAGCCCCGACACCGACGCCGTGCCACCGGCCAACAGAATGTGATCGACCTTGTTGTACTGGCCAGAGGCAAAGAAGAACTGCAACGAGCGTGAAACCTGTTGCACCAGCGCCTCACGAAACGGTTGCAAGACTTCGCTGACGTAGTCATCCGGCAAACCGCCCTGCTTCTTCGCCAGCCCTGCCTGCTCGACCGTCAGGCCATAACGGCGCTGAATGTCCTCGGTCAGTTGCCGACCACCGAACAATTGCTCGCAGGTGTAGATGATCTTTCCGTCGTGCAGCACGCTGAGGGTGGTCATGGTCGCGCCGATGTCCACCACCGCGACCGTCAGTCGCTCCTGATAGGTGGCCAGTTGCGTTGATAGCAAACCGAAGGAACGTTCCAGTGCATAGGCCTCGACATCTACTACGCGCGCGGTCAGGCCGGCCAGGGTCAGGGCCGCTTCACGGACCTCGACGTTTTCCTTGCGACAGGCGGCCAGCAGTACCGTTACCCGCTCGGGATTACATGCGGACACACCCTGGACTTCGAAGTCGATGGCGACTTCATCCAACGGATAGGGGATGTACTGATCGGCCTCGATCTTTAGCTGGTTTTCCAACTCGTCGTCGGAAAGACCGCCGTCCATCTCGATAGTCTTGGTGATCACCGCCGAACCGGCCACTGCCACTGCAACGTTCTTGAGGCTGGTTCTGGCCTTGAGCAGCACACGAGAGAGCGCATGCCCGACGCCCTCAAGTTCGGCGATGTTTTTGTCGACCACGGCATTGGCGGGCAACGGCTCTACCGCGTATGCCTCGACCCGATAGCGGCCGCCCTGGCGGCTCAGCTCCAGGAGCTTTACCGACGTGGAACTGATGTCGATCCCCAACAGCGTGTTGGCTTTTTTATTGAAGAGTCCTAGCACTACCCATTCCCTATGACTTTCCGTGTCTTACGGACTCTGTAATATCCGTTGCGTTCATTACCTCCCGTCTTGACAGAAGCGCCAATGACGCTCCCTGCGGAAAAATGCTTATAATGCCCAGCGTTTTTTTCCGGTTTTTACTTCAAGCGCGGGCCGTTCCCTGTTTATCTGAACCCTGATGCCTCATTCATTCTTTGCCCTGGATGTCCAAAAGCCTTGATTCGTCTGCTGAAATTTTTCGGTTGGTCCATCGTCGCCGTTTTCTGTGGACTGCTCCTTGGTCTGAGCGGCGCCTTTCTCTACCTTAGTCCCGGATTACCCTCCGTGGAGGCGCTGAGAAGCATCCAGTTGCAGATTCCTTTGCGGGTCTACAGCAGCGATAACAAGTTGATCGCAGAGTTTGGCGAAATGCGCCGCACTCCGATCCGTTTCGCCGACATTCCCCCCAATTTCATTAATGCGTTACTAAGTGCTGAAGACGACAATTTCGCCAACCACTATGGCGTCGATCCCAGCAGCCTGATGCGTGCCGCCACCCAATTGGTCAAAAGCGGACACATCCAGTCTGGTGGCAGCACCATCACCATGCAGGTGGCGAAGAACTTCTTCCTGACCAGCGAACGCAGTTTCTCGCGCAAAACCACCGAAATTCTCCTGGCTTTACAGATCGAGCGGCAGCTGACCAAGGACGAGATCCTTGAGCTGTACGTCAACAAAATCTACCTGGGCAACCGCGCCTACGGCATCGAGGCGGCGGCGCAGGTCTATTACGGCAAATCGATTCGTGATGTCAGCCTCGCCCAGATGGCGATGATCGCCGGCCTGCCCAAAGCCCCGTCGCGCTTCAATCCGTTGGCCAACCCGGCTCGCAGCAAAGAGCGCCGCGACTGGATTCTGGGGCGCATGTACAAGCTGGGGAAAATCACCGAAGCGGACTACACCACGGCGATCAACGAGCCGCTGAACGCCAGCTATCACGTCCCGACACCGGAAGTGAATGCGCCGTACATCGCCGAAATGGCCCGGGCTGAAATGGTCGGCCGCTACGGCAGCGACGCCTACACCGAAGGTTTTCGCGTAACCACGACCGTGCCGAGCAATCTGCAGGAAATGGCCAACACCGCCGTTCTCGATGGCTTGATCACGTATGACCAGCGCCATGGCTATCGCGGCCCCGAGTCGCGCCTGCCGGGCAAGACCCGTGAGGCCTGGGCAACCGAGCTGACCAAGCAACGCACCATAAACGGCCTTGAACCCGCCATTGTCACTCAGGTCGACAAAAACGGCCTGCAAGTGATGACCCGCACTGGTGACGGACACGTCAGCTGGGACAGCATGAAGTGGGCGCGCCCGTTCCTGAACACCAACAGCATGGGGCCCAATCCGAAGCAGCCGTCGGATGTGGCTCAGGTCGGTGACTTGATTCGCGTGCAGCGTCAGCCGGACAACTCGCTGAAATTCAGTCAGATCCCGCAGGCGCAAGCCGCGCTGGTTTCACTGGATCCGCAGAATGGCGCCATTCGTGCGTTGGTCGGCGGTTTCGCCTTTGAACAGAGCAACTACAACCGCGCCATGCAGGCCAAGCGTCAGCCAGGCTCGAGCTTCAAACCGTTCGTCTACAGCGCCGCACTGGATAGCGGCTACACCGCCTCCAGCCTGGTGAATGACGCACCGATCGTGTTTGTCGACGAATACCTGGACAAGGTCTGGCGCCCGAAGAACGACACCAACACCTTCCTCGGCCCGATTCGCCTGCGTGAGGCGTTGTACAAGTCGCGCAACCTGGTGTCGATCCGCTTGCTGCAAGCGATGGGCGTCGGCAAGACCATCGACTACATCACCCGCTTTGGCTTCAACAAGCAGGACCTGCCGCCCAACCTGTCGCTGGCGCTGGGCACCGCGACCCTGACACCGATGGAAATTGCCACCGGCTGGAGCGCCTTCGCCAACGGCGGCTACAAGATCACCCCGTACATCATCGACAAGATCGAAAGCCGTAACGGCGACACGCTGTTCCTCGCCAACCCGCCGAGCGTTCCTCAGGGCGACGTAGCGACCAGCGGCATTGCTGCACCAGCCGCTCAGTCATTTACGGTCAACTCGATCCCGGCCGAGGCGCCCGCCGTACCGGGCATTGCACCGCCAACGCCGGCCGTTGCCGAGCGCATCATCGATGGCCGCACAACCTACATCCTCAACAGCATGCTGGAGGATGTGATCAAGCTCGGTACCGGCCGGCGCGCTCTGGCCCTGGGGCGTGGTGACATCGCGGGCAAGACCGGTACGACCAACGAATCCAAGGATGCGTGGTTCTCCGGCTATAACGCCGATTATGTGACCACCGTCTGGACCGGTTTCGACCAGCCGGAAAGCCTGGGTCGCAAGGAGTTCGGCGGTACCGTCGCGCTGCCGATCTGGATGAACTACATGGCTGCGGCCCTTAAAGACAAGCCGCCACATACGCAACCAGAGCCCGAAGGCATCCTGAGCCTGCGGGTCGACCCGGTCAGCGGTCGTGCCGCCAGCCCAGGCACGCCAGGCGCGTACTTCGAACTGTTCAAGGCCGAAGACACGCCACCGTCGGCGGATGAACTGGGTAACGGTAGTGCGCCGGGCAGCCCGCTGCCAGCGGATGAAGCGGCGCCGATCGATTTGTTCTGATCGGGTAGCGCAACGCAAAAGCCCCGCCTTCGAGAGAAGAGCGGGGCTTTTTTGATTTGTGTATTCCCCACATAGATGTATCGCCTGCCAGGCCGCCTTCGCGAGCAAGCCCGCTCCCACAGGGGTACGCGTTCCAATGTGGGAGCGGGCTTGCTCGCGAAGAGGCCATCACAACCGCTTCAAAACGCTCAGGCAAAAAAAACCCCGACTCATGCGAGCCGGGGCTTTTTGGTGGAAGCGCTACAACGGCTTAGCCGTTGAACACGTCATCCACGCTTTTCAGCGGGTAGTTCTTCGGATACGGCAGGGTCGCAACACCGGTCTCGATGGCGGCTTTAGCCACAGCATCGGAGATCAGGGTGATCAGACGGGCATCCATTGGTTTCGGAATGATGTACTCACGGCCGAATTCCAGTTTGATGCCGCCGTAGGCGTCGCACACTTCCTGAGGCACTGGCAGTTTTGCCAGTTCACGCAGGGCGTTGGCCGCAGCCACTTTCATTTCTTCGTTGATGCGCTTGGCGCGAACGTCCAGGGCACCACGGAAGATGAACGGGAAGCCCAGAACGTTGTTGACCTGGTTCGGGTAGTCCGAACGGCCTGTGGCCATGATCACGTCATCACGGGTGGCGTGAGCCAGTTCCGGGGAGATTTCCGGATCCGGGTTGGAACACGCGAACACGATCGGGTTAGCCGCCATGGCCTTCAGGCCTTCAGCGCTCAGCAGGTTCGGGCCGGACAGGCCAACGAACACGTCAGCACCGGTCAGCGCGTCAGCCAGGGTTCGCTTGTCGGTCGCGTGAGCGAAGACAGCCTTGTACTGGTTCAGGTCGTCACGGCCGGAGTGGATCACGCCGGTACGGTCAACCATGAAGATGTTTTCGATGTTGGCGCCCATGCTCACCAGCAATTTCATGCAGGAGATGGCGGCCGCACCGGCGCCCAGGCAGACAATCTTGGCGTCAGCGAGAGTTTTGCCAGCGATTTCCAGGGCGTTGATCATGCCGGCCGCGGTAACGATTGCGGTGCCGTGCTGGTCATCGTGGAATACCGGAATGTCGCACTGCTCGATCAGAGCGCGTTCGATCTCAAAGCACTCAGGTGCCTTGATGTCTTCCAGGTTGATACCACCGAAGGTGATCGAGATGCGCTTGACGGTGTCGATAAAGGCTTGCGGGCTTTCGGAGTCGACTTCGATGTCGAAAACGTCGATGCCGGCGAAGCGCTTGAACAGCACACCTTTGCCTTCCATCACAGGCTTGGAAGCCAATGGGCCGAGGTTACCCAGGCCGAGAATCGCGGTGCCATCGGAAATGACTGCAACCAGGTTGCCCTTGCCGGTGTATTTGTAGGCCAGTTCAGGATCGCGGGCGATTTCGCGTACTGGTTCGGCTACGCCGGGGCTGTAGGCCAGCGACAGGTCGCGGGCGGTAGCGGTGGCCTTGGTGAGCTCGACGCTCAGCTTACCTGGACGAGGATGGGCATGATATTCGAGAGCGGCAGTTTTCAAATCAGACATGGGGGCATTCCGCTTTTACTGTTGGACAGACTGGTCAGCGAGGATACGCGCCTCGCAAAATCCCCACAAGACTGACCGGTCACCCCTGTCAAGCGCCCTGCCTTACGACTTTGGGCCAAGAGCCACGGAACACAAGGGGTTTACTGTTCACAATCGACAGAAAAAATGTCTACAATTTTCTTACTGTGTCGTCTGCAACATCGACGGATCGGTGAGTGGAAGAAGCCAACGTGCCTGGCCGGATTTCAATTCGCCGTGACGCGAACGATCCAGCACCCAGCCACGCGCTTCAATCTGCTTGCCCTTGAGCTTTTCCAGCGCAGAGACATCGAATTGCCCGAGCACATTGGGTGCAACGCGTAATACAACCGAGTCCTGCAACTCGATCCAAATCCCACCGCGATTGCGCTGAACATTGCTCACACGACCGCTGAGCACGGCGAAACCAGAAACGCTGATCTGCTCCGTTTTCAGTACAGGGGATTGGCGCCACACGCCAAGGCCGGCCTCCCGGGCACTGCGTTCGGCGGCTTGCTGGCAACTGACCCAATCAACATTGGGTGCCACCGCCACTTGAAAACCCAGGCCTTCGGCAAGCATCTGCGCTTCGAGGTTGGCACCGTCAGCGCCATAGACATGGGCCAGCGTGCGACCGTAGCGATCCTTGTTTTCTTTACCCGGAAGCAAACCGACGCGCCCATCGCTGGCAGCCACCAGCGCTTCAAGACGTTTGCGCGCGACCACGGCAAACGGCTCGTCGGAACGGCCCTGTTTGGCCAATTCCGGCGTATTCAAGCCGATCATGCGCACACTGCGGCCATCGCTCAGGCGCAAGGTGTCGCCATCCACCACCCGCTGCACCGTGACCGATATCAGCCCGCTCGGCGTCGGGCAGAACGCCTGGGCGCCGGACAGCCAAATCGCGGACACAAAAAAGGCGCCCGCGAGGGACGCCTTTTTCAACAGCAAGGAAAAGCCCATCGGGCCTTTCAACCTTACTCTGCAGCAGCAGGAGCTTTCTTGCCGAAAGCGCCGAAACGGTCTGCGAAGCGCTGTACACGACCGCCAGTATCCAGAGTCTTCTGCTTACCGGTGTAGAACGGGTGGCACTCGTTGCATACGTCAGTACCCAGTGGCTTGCACAGGTTCGAACGAGTTTCGAACTTGTTGCCGCAGCTGCAAGTTACTTCGATGGTTTCGTATGCTGGATGGATATCGGCTTTCATGGTGTATTCCTCAGGCTAGCGTGCCGCCACTCAACACTATTGTTGAATACCGCACGTAATTAGGCCGCGGATTCTACCAGACATCTCCAATCACGCAAGCTGTCCCTCAAACCAGTCGTCTGCTAGGCTCCCGACCCAATACGCGCCCCCTGTAGGAGTGAGCCTGCTCGCGATAGCGATCTGTCATTCAATGTTTATGTCGTCTGAAACACCGCTATCGCGAGCAGGCTCACTCCAAGGTTATGTGCCTGATCCTTTTTACCGCCTGCTGATCGAGATCCCCCCGCGTGCCCGACGCCATTTTGCGCCTCGCCCTGCCTTCGCCCCTGCGCCGCCTGTTCGATTACCGTGCCCCGGCCGGGATCCTGCGCGCCCAGTTGCAACCGGGCATGCGCCTGCGGGTGCCGTTCGGACGACGGGAAATGATCGGGATTCTGGTGGAGGTCACCGATACCAGCGAAGTGCCGGTGGAAAAGCTCAAACCCGCGCTGGCCCTGCTCGATGCTACGGCGCCGCTGCCACCGGCGCTGTTCAAGCTGTGCCTGTGGACCTCCCAGTATTACCAACACAGCCTCGGCGACACCTTGAGTTGGGCGCTACCGGTGCTGCTGCGTCAGGGCGAGCTGGCCGAAGCGCGCCAGGAACGCTTCTGGTCTGCCGCGCCAGGCGCCAGCCTGGATGATCCGCGCATTGCCCGCGCACCGCGCCAGCGCGAAGCATTGGCGACGCTGGCCCAACATCCCCACGGCGTTGCTCATCAATTGCTGAGCAAACTGATGTTGAGCAAAGACAGCCTGGATTTGTTGCTGGCCAAAGACCTGGTGCAGGTAGAAATCCGCAAACACGCCCCCGGAGCGCGTCACGAGCACTGGCTGGCGCAACCGGAATTGCCGCTCAACCCGGAGCAGCGCGCGGCTTATGAAGCGATTCGCGCCGGGTTCGACAGCTATCACGCGTTTTTGCTGGCCGGCGTCACCGGCAGCGGCAAGACCGAAGTCTATTTACAGCTGATCCGCGAAACCCTTGAGGCCGGCAAACAAGCGCTGGTACTGATCCCGGAGATCAACCTCGGCCCGCAAACCCTGGCGCGCTTCGAACAGCGCTTCAATGCGCGCATCGCCTTGATCCACTCGGCGGTCAACGACCGCGAACGCCTCGAAGCCTGGCTCGCGGCCCGGGACGGTGACGCCGACATTATTATCGGCACCCGCTCGGCGCTGTTCACGCCGATGAAAAACCCCGGCCTGATCATCATTGATGAAGAACACGACGGCTCCTATAAACAGCAGGAAGGCTTGCGCTATCACGCCCGCGACCTGGCATTGGTCCGTGCCCGACAGGAAAACATCCCGATTGTCCTCGGGTCCGCCACGCCCTCATTGGAAAGCCTGCACAACGCCTACACCGGCCGTTATGGCCTCCTGCGGCTGAACGAGCGGGCCGGTGGCGCAAAGCAACCACGTTTCCTGCGCCTGGATGTAAAAAGTCGCCCGCTGGACAGCGGCATTTCCGGTCCGATGCAGCAAGCCATTGGCCAGACGCTGGCCGCCGGCCAGCAAGTATTGGTGTTTCTCAACCGTCGCGGTTTTGCGCCGACGCTGCTGTGTCACGACTGCGGCTGGATGTCCGAATGCCAGCGCTGCGATGCGCGGATGACCGTGCACCAGCGCTCCGGCGAGTTGCGTTGCCACCATTGTGGCTACGTCGAACGCGTACCCCGGCGCTGCCCGAAATGCAGCAAAGTCGATTTGCGTCCCGTGGGCGCCGGCACCGAGCGCGCCGAGGAACGGCTGGCGATTTTATTCCCGGACTTTCCGGTGCTGCGGGTCGACCGTGACAGCACGTCGCGCAAGGACGCGATGAATCAGTTGTTCGCCACCATTCAAAAGGGCCAACCGTGCATTTTGGTGGGCACGCAAATGCTCGCCAAAGGGCATCACTTCCCACGGGTGACGCTGGTGTCGATTCTCGACGCCGACGGCGGGCTGTTCTCCGGCGACTTCCGCGCCAGCGAGCGCATGGCGCAGTTGATTGTGCAGGTCGCCGGGCGCGCCGGGCGAGCGGAAGAGCCGGGCAAAGTGATCATCCAGACGCACCTGGCGGACCATCCGCTGCTGGTGCAACTGACCGAGCAAGGGTATTTCGCCTTTGCCGAGCAAGCGTTGAGCGAACGCCGCTCCGCTGGATTGCCGCCTTTTGCCCATTTGGCGCTGCTGCGGGCCGAAGCGCACAAACCTGGGCAAGCCGAAGGGTTTCTTGATGAAGCGTGCAGCGAGGCCGAGCGCTTGCTGGCCGAGCAAGGACTGACCGGGATCGAATTGCTGGGGCCGGTGCCGGCGCCGATGGAGCGCCGCGCAGGACGTTATCGTGCACAGTTGTTGTTGCAGGCTACGGCTCGGGCGCCACTGCATCGGTTGTTGAGTAGTTGGTTGCTGGTGTTGGAGCAGATGCCGAGCGGACGGGCGGTGCGTTGGTCCCTGGATGTCGATCCGGTGGATTTGTATTGATTTCAAGATCGCCATCGCCTGTAGGAGCACGGCTTGCCCGCGATAGCGCCCTTAAGATCGCCATCGCCGGCAAACCGTGCTCCTACACGCGATAGCGACCGATTTGTCACCACATATCCATAACCAGCCCGCTATAGTTGGCAAGCCCGTCTTCGCCACGGATAATGCCCAGTTTTTCCACCAGCGCATCGAAGCGCGTACCGCGCTTGCGGTCGAAAGAGACCACCATGAAAGACACCATTCGCCAGCTGATCCAACAAGCCATCACCCAACTCGTCAACGAAGGTGTGTTGCCTGAAGGCCTGTCGCCGGCGATCCAGGTGGAAAACTCGCGCGACAAGAAGAACGGTGACTTCGCCAGCAACATCGCCATGATGCTGGCCAAACCGGCCGGCATGAAGCCGCGTGACCTGGCCGAGAAAATCATCGCTGCGCTGCCGGTTGATGAAAACGTCAGCAAAACCGAAATCGCCGGTCCGGGCTTCCTGAACTTCTTCCAGAACACCCAGGCCCTGGCCACTCGCCTTGACGCCGCACTCGCCGACGAACACATCGGCGTGCGCAAGGCCGGCCCGATGCAGCGTACCGTGGTCGACCTGTCGGCGCCGAACCTCGCCAAAGAGATGCACGTCGGCCATTTGCGCTCGACCATCATCGGTGACGGTGTCGCGCGAGTACTGGAATTCCTCGGCGACGAAGTGATCCGTCAGAACCACGTGGGCGACTGGGGCACCCAGTTCGGCATGCTGATGGCGTACCTGCAGGAAAACCCGATCACCAGCGACGAGCTGTCGGACCTGGAAAACTTCTACCGTGCGGCCAAGCAGCGCTTCGACGAATCCGAAGAGTTTGCTGATCGCGCCCGTGGCCTGGTGGTCAAGCTGCAAGCCGGCGACCCGGACTGCCTGGCGCTGTGGACCAAGTTCAAAGACATCTCGCTGTCGCACTGCCAGAAAATCTACGAACTGCTGAACGTCAAACTGACCATGGCCGACGTGATGGGCGAAAGCGCCTACAACGACGACCTGATCAATGTGGTCAACGACCTCAAGGCCGCCGGCATGCTGGTCGAGAGCAATGGCGCCCAGTGCGTGTTCCTCGACGAATTCAAGAACGCAGACGGCGACCCGCTGCCGGTGATCATCGTCAAGGCTGACGGCGGCTATCTCTACGCCACCACCGACCTGGCGGCCGTGCGTTATCGCAGCGGCAAGCTCAAGGCTGATCGCGCGCTGTACTTCGTCGACCAACGTCAGGCCCTGCACTTCCAGCAAGTGTTCGCCGTGGCGCGCAAGGCCGGTTTCGTGACGCACCCGATGGACATGGAACACATGGGATTCGGCACCATGAACGGTGCCGATGGCCGTCCGTTCAAGACCCGCGATGGCGGCACCGTGAAGCTGATCGACCTGCTGACCGAAGCCCAGGAACGCGCCTACACCCTGGTGAAGGACAAGAACCCGGAGCTGGCGGAAGCCGAGTTGCGCAACATCGCCAAGGTGGTGGGCATTGGCGCGGTGAAATACGCCGACCTGTCCAAGCACCGCACCAGCGACTACAGCTTCAACTTCGACCTGATGCTGAACTTCGAAGGCAACACCGCGCCGTATTTGCTGTACGCCTACACCCGCGTCGCTGGCGTATTCCGCAAACTGGGCAAGGACTTCACGGAAGTCGAAGGCCAGATCGTGCTGGAAGCGGCACACGAACACGAGTTGGCCGCCAAACTGGCGCAGTTCGGTGAAATCCTGAACAACGTGTCCGATAAAGGCACGCCGCATATCCTCTGCACCTACCTGTACGATGTGGCCGGCCTGTTCTCCAGTTTCTACGAGAACTGCCCGATCCTCAGCGCCGACACTGCGGCGCAAATGCAGAGCCGTCTGCGCCTCGCCGCACTGACCGGCCGCACTCTCAAGCAAGGCCTGGAACTCTTGGGTCTGGAAACTCTGGAGCGTATGTAAGTTGGCTGCCAAGAAAAAACCTGCACCCAAGCGTGGCGCCAGCCGTTACCAAGCTCCTGCAAAACAGCCGATTCCGGGCTGGCTGTGGATGGCCATCGGCCTGACGGTCGGCGCGTTCATCGTCTTCCTGATGAAACTGGAACCCGGCAAGGGCAGCGACACGGTCAAGCGCGAGAAGGTGGAACAGCAACAGAAAGCCACCAAGATCGCCGAGGCCAACAAGACCCCGCCGAGCCCGACGCAACCGGTGAAGCCGAAGTACGACTTCTACACCCTGCTGCCGGAATCGGAAGTGATTGTGCCGCCGGACGCCGTGCCGGAGAAAACCCTGCCGACGCCACAAGTGCCGGCGATTCCGACTACGCCGGTGACGCCCGCCGAAGCGGCGAAAATCGATACGGCGCGGGCTCAGGCTGCACTGTCCGGGATTACACCACCGCCAGCACCACCGGTGTCGAAAGCGGCGCCAGTGACCAAGTTCTTCCTGCAGGCTGGTTCGTTCCGCAAACAAACTGACGCAGACAAGGTTCGGGCGCAGATCATCCTGCTGGGGCAGGCGGTGGCGGTTGAGTCCGGCACGGTAAAGGATGAGACCTGGTATCGCGTTTTGGTCGGGCCGTTCAGCAACCGCGAACAACTGACCACGGCTCAGAAACAACTGGCTGGCGCAGGGTTTAGCAACCTGTTGTTACAACAACGCCAGAGCCGCTGATCCCGTCAGTGATACCGCGTCATCGTTCATCGCTGGCAAGCCAGCTCCTACAGAATATTCGTCAATCCCTGTAGGAGCCGGCTTGCCGGCGAAGGCGCCCTTACCGACAACACATCCATCACCCGCTGCCAACCGCTCGTCCCTCGCCTCACCCCACAGTTGAAATACGCTCCACCACCCCCATATGAGTTGGCATAAGGCATTTTCGCCCCGCTGCGTGGAGACTCTCCCTTGACCACCATCGTTTCAGTTCGCCGCCACGGCAAAGTCGTCATGGGCGGCGACGGCCAGGTTTCTCTGGGCAATACCGTGATGAAAGGCAACGCGAAGAAAGTTCGCCGCCTGTACCACGGCCAGGTTATCGCCGGTTTTGCCGGGGCCACCGCTGACGCTTTCACCCTCTTCGAACGTTTCGAAGGCCAGCTTGAGAAACACCAAGGTCACCTGGTTCGCGCTGCCGTCGAACTCGCCAAAGAATGGCGCACCGACCGTTCCCTCAGCCGCCTCGAAGCCATGCTCGCGGTAGCCAACAAGGACGCGTCCCTGATCATCACCGGCAACGGCGACGTGGTCGAACCCGAAGAAGGCCTGATCGCCATGGGTTCCGGTGGCGGTTACGCCCAGGCCGCTGCCAGCGCGCTGCTGAAGAAAACCGACCTGTCGGCCCGGGAAATCGTCGAAACCGCCCTCGGCATCGCCGCTGACATCTGCGTATTCACCAATCACACCCAGACCATTGAGGAGCAGGACTGCGCCGAGTAAGCCCGTGTTGGCCATTGCGCCACGGCTCATTCTTGCTTGAGGTCCGCTAATTACTATGTCCATGACTCCCCGTGAAATCGTCCACGAACTCAATCGCCATATCATCGGCCAGGACGATGCCAAGCGCGCCGTCGCCATCGCGCTACGTAACCGCTGGCGCCGGATGCAGCTGCCTGAAGAGCTGCGCGTTGAAGTAACCCCCAAGAACATCCTGATGATCGGCCCGACCGGTGTCGGTAAAACCGAGATCGCCCGTCGCCTGGCCAAACTCGCCAACGCGCCGTTCATCAAAGTCGAAGCGACCAAGTTCACCGAAGTCGGCTATGTGGGCCGCGACGTCGAATCGATCATTCGTGACCTGGCTGACGCTGCGATCAAACTGCTGCGCGAACAGGAAATGACCAAGGTGCGCCACCGCGCCGAAGATGCCGCTGAAGAGCGCATCCTTGACGCCCTGCTGCCACCGGCACGCATGGGTTTCAGCAACGAAGAATCGACGTCGTCTGCCGAATCCAACACCCGCCAGTTGTTCCGCAAGCGCCTGCGCGAAGGTCAGCTGGATGACAAGGAGATCGAAATCGAAGTCGCCGAAGTGGCCGGCGTCGACATCTCCGCGCCACCGGGCATGGAAGAAATGACCAACCAGTTGCAGAGCCTGTTCGCCAACATGGGCAAGGGCAAAAAGAAAAGCCGCAAGCTCAAGGTCAAGGAAGCGCTGAAACTGGTGCGTGACGAAGAAGCCGGTCGTCTGGTCAACGAGGAAGAGTTGAAGGCCAAGGCGCTGGAAGCGGTCGAGCAGCACGGCATCGTGTTCATCGACGAAATCGACAAGGTGGCCAAGCGTGGTAATTCCGGTGGCGTCGACGTGTCCCGTGAAGGCGTACAGCGTGATTTGCTGCCGCTGATCGAAGGCTGCACCGTCAACACCAAGCTGGGCATGGTCAAGACCGACCACATTCTGTTCATCGCTTCCGGTGCGTTCCACCTGAGCAAGCCAAGCGATCTGGTGCCGGAACTGCAAGGCCGTCTGCCGATTCGGGTCGAGCTCAAGGCGCTGACACCGGAAGACTTCGAACGCATTCTCAGCGAGCCGCATGCCTCGCTCACCGAGCAATATTGCGCGCTGCTGAAAACCGAAGGCCTGGGCATCGAGTTCCAGCCGAGCGGCATCAAGCGCATTGCCGAAATCGCCTGGCAGGTCAACGAGAAGACCGAGAACATCGGTGCCCGTCGCCTGCACACCTTGCTTGAACGTTTGCTTGAAGAGGTGTCGTTCAGTGCCGGTGATCTGGCCAGCACCCATGACGGCAAGGTGATCCTGATCGACGCCGACTACGTCAACAGCCACTTGGGCGAATTGGCGCAGAACGAAGACCTGTCCCGTTATATCCTGTAAGCCAAGCGACCCTCTGCAGGAGCACAGCTTGCTGGCGATGGCGCAATTGAGATCGCCATCGCCGGCAAGCCGTGCTCCTGTAGGAGTCAGACCACGCGCCTACAGACGGACTTCAGGTCATGACCCAACTCCCCACCGACATCAAACTGCACAAAGCCTCGAAAACCCTGTCGCTGAAATACGCGTCCGGCGAGGAATATCACCTGCCCGCCGAGTTCCTGCGCGTGCACTCTCCCTCCGCCGAGGTCCAGGGCCACGGCAAACCCATCCTGCAATTTGGCAAGATCAACGTCGGCCTGACCAAGGTAGAACCGGCCGGTCAGTACGCACTGAAATTGACCTTCGACGACGGCCACGACAGCGGCCTGTTCACCTGGGAATACCTGTACGAACTGGCGCGACGTTATGACGCACTCTGGGAAGACTATCTTGCCGAGCTAAAAACCGCCGGAAAAACCCGCGACCCGAACGAATCCATCGTCAAGCTGATGCTCTAAATCGGCCCTCTTGCTCTTTAGAAGGCATTTTCTAATTTCATCTGTTTGAATGCTCGGCTCAAAGGCCAATGATTGGCCTGCTTGCGAAAAAAATTAAACTCGGGTAACCAATGGAACTGGCAAGTTCCCTGCAATGCTCTCTGAACTAAAAAGCAGCGATGCAGAATTATCGGTCACCCGAGTAGCAGTACCTGGCATTGACTTTTTCACGACTCAGTCAGCCCAGGTACTCGTCTCAGGGCAATGGAGCGTCGTAGATGAGTAATAAGAATAACGATGACTTGAAATCACAAGCCTCGGAAAACACCTTGGGGCTGAATCCAGTCATTGGGCTGCGCGGAAAGGATCTTTTGGCTTCTGCTCGCATGGTGCTCAGACAGGCCATCAAACAACCGATTCACAGTGCCAGGCATGTCGCTCATTTCGGCCTTGAACTGAAGAACGTGGTGTTCGGCAAATCTGCACTTCAACCGACACCCGAAGACCGTCGTTTCAACGATCCGGCCTGGACTCAGAACCCGCTCTATCGGCGTTATTTGCAAACATACCTGGCGTGGCGCAAGGAACTCCACGAGTGGATCGACGACAGTAATCTGCCGCCCAAAGATGTCGCTCGCGGACACTTCGTGATCAACCTCATGACCGAAGCCATGGCCCCAACCAACTCGGCGGCCAACCCGGCGGCGGTCAAACGCTTCTTCGAAACCGGCGGCAAAAGCCTGCTAGATGGCCTCTCGCATCTGGCCAAAGACATGGTGCACAACGGCGGCATGCCAAGCCAGGTCAACATGGGCGCATTCGAAGTCGGCAAGAGCCTGGCAGTGACCGAAGGCGCCGTGGTGTTCCGCAACGACGTGCTGGAGTTGATCCAGTACAAGCCGAGCACCGAGCAAGTGTTCGAGCGCCCGCTGCTGGTGGTGCCGCCACAGATCAACAAGTTCTACGTATTCGACCTGAGCCCCGAGAAGAGCCTGGCGCGCCACTGCCTGCGCAGCAATCTGCAGACCTTTATCGTCAGCTGGCGCAACCCGACCAAGGAGCAGCGCGAGTGGGGCCTGACGTCCTACATCGAAGCGCTCAAGGAAGCGGTCGATGTCGTCAGCGCCATTACGGGCAGCAAAGACATCAACATGCTCGGCGCCTGCTCCGGTGGCATCACCTGCACCGCGCTGCTGGGCCATTACGCGGCACTCGGCGAGAAAAAGGTCAACTCCCTGACGCTGCTGGTCAGCGTGCTGGATACCACCCTGGAAAGCGACGTCGCCTTGTTCGTCGACGAGCAAACCCTGGAATCCGCCAAGCGCCAGTCCTATCAGGCCGGTGTGCTGGAAGGCCGCGACATGGCGAAAGTCTTCGCCTGGATGCGCCCCAACGACTTGATCTGGAACTACTGGGTCAACAACTACCTGCTGGGCAACGAGCCACCGGTGTTCGACATCCTGTTCTGGAACAACGACACCACACGGTTGCCGGCAGCGTTCCACGGCGACCTGATCGAGATGTTCAAAAGTAATCCACTGATCCGTCCCGATGCACTGGAAGTGTGCGGTACGCCGATTGACCTGAAACAAGTCACCGCCGACATCTATTGCCTGGCCGGCACCACCGACCACATCACCCCGTGGAAGTCCTGCTACAAGTCGGCGCAACTGTTTGGTGGCAAGGTCGAATTCGTGTTGTCGAGCAGCGGGCATATCCAGAGCATTCTGAACCCGCCGGGCAATCCGAAATCACGCTACATGACCAGCAGCGAAATGCCGGTCAAGGCCGAAGACTGGCAGGAGAACTCCACCAAGCACACCGATTCCTGGTGGCTGCACTGGCAGGCATGGCAAGCCGAGCGTGGGGGCAAGTTGAAAAAGGCGCCAGCCAGCCTGGGCAACAAAACCTACACAGCCGGCGAAGCAGCGCCAGGCACTTATGTCCATGAGCGGTAACTGACACACCTCGATCCCCTGTAGGAGCCGAGCTTGTGTGGTGAGGGGGCAAGCCCCCTCACCACACAAGCTCGGCTCCTACAGGGGATCGAGGATGAATTTGAGAAAGTGACCCACAAGGCCTGAAGCATGCCGCAACCGTTTATTTTCCGTACCGTCGAGCTGGATGGCCAGACCCTCCGCACGGCGGTACGCCCCGGCAAGCCTCACTTGACGCCCTTGCTGATATTCAACGGCATCGGCGCCAACCTGGAGCTGGTGTTTCCGTTCGTCGCGGCGCTGGACCCGGACCTGGAAGTGATTGCTTTCGACGTACCCGGTGTCGGCGGCTCGTCGACACCGAGGCGGCCTTATCGCTTTCCGGGCCTGGCGAAACTCACGGCGCGGATGCTCGACTACCTCGACTACGGACAAGTCAACGTGATTGGTGTGTCCTGGGGCGGTGCCCTTGCGCAGCAGTTTGCGTATGACTATCCCGAGCGTTGCAAGAAACTCGTGTTGGCGGCCACGGCAGCCGGCGCGGTGATGGTGCCGGGCAAACCGAAAGTGCTATGGATGATGGCCAGCCCACGGCGCTACATCCAGCCGTCTCACGTGATCCGCATTGCACCGATGATCTATGGCGGCGCGTTCCGTCGTGACCCGACCCTGGCGGCCAGCCACGCGGCGAAAGTCCGTTCGGCGGGCAAGCTCGGTTATTACTGGCAACTGTTTGCCGGCTTTGGCTGGACCAGCATTCACTGGCTGCACAAAATCAATCAGCCAACCCTGGTGCTGGCCGGCGACGACGATCCGCTGATCCCGCTGATCAACATGCGTTTACTGGCCTGGCGAATTCCCAATGCCCAGTTGCACATCATCGATGACGGGCATCTGTTCCTGATTACTCGCGCCGAAGCGGTAGCACCGATCATCATGAAATTCCTCGAAGAAGAACGTCAGCGTGCTGTGATGCATCCGCATCCACATCCGTCGCCGTCACGCGGTTAAAGGACGCAGGCTTTTGCCTGGGGGCCGGCAGGACGCCGCGCCGCGCAACAACCCAAAACAGCGTCTATGGTGAACGGGTTCAGTGTGTTTGTTTTTGGCTTGAAACGAAGGAGTGTTGAGACATGCGCGACAAACCAGCGAGAGACCATTTACCCACTCCCGCCGCGTTCATCAACGCACAGAGTGCGATTACCGGCCTGCGTGGCCGGGATCTGTTTTCGACCCTGCGCAGTGTGGCGGCCCACGGCTTGCGTAATCCGGTGCACAGCGCCCGACACGCCTTGAAACTGGGCGGTCAGTTGGGCCGCGTGTTGTTGGGTGAAACCTTGCACCCGACCAATCCGCAGGACAGTCGCTTCAACGACCCCGCGTGGAGCCTCAACCCTTTTTATCGCCGCAGCCTGCAGGCTTACCTGAGCTGGCAGAAGCAGGTCAAAAGCTGGATCGACGGCAGCGCCATGTCCCCCGACGATCGCGCCCGCGCGCACTTTGCGTTTGCCCTGCTCAATGACGCCGTGGCGCCGTCCAACACCCTGCTCAATCCGCTGGCGATCAAGGAGATCTTCAATTCCGGCGGCAACAGCCTGGTGCGGGGTATCAGCCATCTGGTCGACGACTTCTTGCACAACGACGGCCTGCCCCGGCAAGTCACCAAGCAAGCGTTCGAAGTAGGTAGAACCGTTGCCACCACGAGCGGTTCCGTGGTGTTTCGCAACGAGCTGCTGGAACTGATCCAGTACAAGTCGATGAGCGAGAAACAGTATTCCAAACCACTGCTGGTGGTGCCGCCGCAGATCAACAAGTACTACATTTTCGACCTGAGCCCGCATAACAGCTTCGTCCAGTTCGCCCTGAAGAACGGCCTGCAAACCTTCATGATCAGTTGGCGCAACCCGGATGTGCGCCATCGCGAATGGGGGCTTTCCACGTATGTTGAAGCCGTGGAAGAAGCGATGAATGTCTGCCGGGCGATCACCGGTGCGCGCGAGGTCAACCTGATGGGCGCGTGCGCCGGCGGGCTGACCATCGCCGCACTGCAAGGCCATTTGCAGGCCAAGCGACAGCTGCGTCGAGTGTCCAGCGCGACCTATCTGGTGAGCTTGCTCGACAGTCAAATGGACTCCCCGGCAACGCTTTTCGCCGACGAACAAACCCTTGAGGCGGCCAAACGCAAGTCTTATCAGAAAGGGGTGCTGGATGGTCGCGACATGGCCAAGGTGTTTGCCTGGATGCGCCCCAACGACTTGATCTGGAGTTATTTCGTCAATAACTACCTGCTCGGCAAAGAACCGCCGGCGTTCGACATCCTCTACTGGAACAACGACAACACGCGGCTGCCGGCGGCCTTTCATGGCGACCTGCTGGACTTCTTCAAACACAACCCGTTGAGCCATCCAGGCGGCCTTGAAGTCTGCGGCACGCCCATCGACTTGCAGAAAGTCACCGTCGACAGTTTCAGCGTCGCGGGCATCAACGACCACATCACACCGTGGGATGCCGTGTACCGCTCGACACTGCTGCTGGGTGGCGAGCGACGCTTCGTGCTGTCCAACAGCGGTCACGTGCAGAGCATTCTCAACCCGCCGAGCAACCCGAAAGCCAACTACGTCGAAGGTACGAAATTGAGCAGCGATCCACGGGCCTGGTATTACGACGCCAAGCAAGTCGACGGCAGCTGGTGGACGCAATGGCTGGAGTGGATTCAGCAACGTTCCGGCGCGCTAAAAGAAACCCACATGGCCCTCGGCAATCAGAACTATCCACCGCAGGAGGCAGCACCCGGTACTTACGTGCGTGTGCGCTGACGTTCACCCCCACGGCCGGCACTGGCCGTGGCACTGACTCGACCATTAAGAAGACTGGATGAAAACCCGCGACCGGATTCTCGAATGTGCTTTGCAGTTGTTCAATCAGAAAGGCGAACCGAACGTCTCCACCATGGAAGTTGCCAACGAGATGGGCATCAGCCCTGGCAACCTCTACTACCACTTTCACGGCAAGGAACCGCTGATTCTCGGGCTGTTCGAACGCTTTCAGTCTGAACTGGCACCGTTGCTCGACCCACCTTCCGATGTCGAACTGACACCGGACGATTACTGGCTGTTCCTGCACCTGATCGTCGAACGTCTGGCGCATTACCGGTTTCTGTTCCAGGACCTGTCGAACCTCGCCGGGCGCCTGCCAAAACTGGCCAAGGGCATACGCAACCTGCTCAATGCGTTGAAGCGCACGCTGGCATCGTTGCTCGCGCGGTTGAAGGCCCAGGGGCAGTTGGTCAGCGACACCCAGGCGTTGGGACAATTGGTGGAACAGATCACCATGACGCTGCTGTTCTCGCTGGACTACCAGCGGATTCTTGATCGCGAGGGTGAGGTGAGGCTGGTGGTGTATCAGATCATGATGCTGGTGGCGCCGCACTTGTTGCCGCCGATCAAGGTCGCGACTGAGCAGATGGCACTTCAATACCTGGAAGCACATGAATGACCACTGTGGGAGCCGAGCTTGCTCGCGATGGCATCGTGTCAGTCGACATTAATATTGGCTGACATGGCGCCATCGCGAGCAAGCTCGGCTCCTACAGAGGGCTGCGTCGTTCATTGAACCGCGCACAAACAAAAACGCCCGACCTTTGCAGGCCGGGCGTTTTTTTGAGCCCTGAAATCAGGACTGACTGGTTGGCGTCGTTGCTGGCGCTACAGTCGGGGTTACAGCAGGGGTCGGCGCGGTAACAGAGTTCGATGCGCTGACCGGGGCGGCAGGAGTTGCCGGTTTGGCAGCAGCCACTGCTGGTTTTGGTGCGGCGGCTTTCGGCGCTGCCGGTTTTTTCACCGCTGGCTTCTTCGCGACAGCAGGTTTTGCTGCTGGCTTGGCTGCCGGTTTGGCCGCAACCGGTTTGGCCGCTGGCTTGGCTGCGGCAGTTTTGGCAGCAGGCTTGGCCGCTGGTTTAGCAGCCGCTTTTACCAGTGGCTTGGCAGCAGTTTTAGCTGCTGGTTTTGCCGCTGCGGTTTTCGCCGCAACAGGCGCAACCTTGGCACCGGTGAGTTTTTCGATTTGCTTGGTCAGGGTGTCGACCTTGCTGTGCAGTGCTTTCACTTCGTTGCGGCTCGGTACACCGAGGCGCGAAATGGCACTGTTCAGACGCTTGTCGAAAGCCCCTTCCAGCTCGTCCCATTTGCCCAGTGCACGATCTTTAACGTCAGTGATACGCGACTTGGCCGAAGTAGCAGAATCCTTGGCAGCGTCGACTTTCTTGCCAACAGCGCTCTTGGTGAGCTTCTCGGCTTTCTCGCCGTCTTTGACCAATGTATCGAAGAGCTTGCTGCCGTCAGTGTCGATCTTCGAGTACACACCTAAACCAGCCAGCCAGATTTTGCGGGAGTAGTCTTCGACTTTCCCAATCCACGAGCTGCCTTCTTTTTCGGTGTTCTTTTTACCAGCCATCCCGTTCTCCTTAAGATTTACGCGCGACGCGTTCGAGCAATGCCGTCAGCTCATCGAGCTTAGCAGAGAGTGTCTCAACGTCATGTTTAGACGGAATGCCGATACGATTCAAGGCACTTGCGACACGCGAGTCAAAAGCCTTCTCGACCTTGTCGAGTTGAACTTCGACCTTGCCTTTGAAAGTACTCACTTCGCTCTTGGCTTCAACGATCTCGGCATTAGCGGCTTCAAGTTTTTCGGTTACTACTTTTTTGCCTTTCTTTTCAACAGTTTGACCAGCCTTGATCAACTCTTGAAAGTACTCGCCACCCTCTTGGCCGACCTTGGTGTAGGCACCCAGGCCTGCCAGCCAGATCTTGCGGGCATAGGATTTAACGTCGCCCAGAGCAGTGGTCGATGCGTCGATTTTTTTCTTCAGAATTACTTTGGCCATGGTGCACCTCACGCGCAGAAGGTTTGAGGAACTGCCCGCGCAAGTGTCGGGCTCAGGCACAAAGTAGGGAGAAAAATTAGAAACGGCACCCTAACAACTGACACAAATCGCTGATGCCAAAAACCTGTAGGAGCAAAGCTTGCTCGCGATGCCATCAACGCGGTGCGACAGAAATGTCGAGGTGCCTGCATCGCGAGCAAGCTTTGCTCCTACAAAAAAGCGAGGGTCAGGCGAGCGCTTTATCGAGGGCCTTTTCGATTTCCGATTTGATCATGCCGCTCATGGCCGACATCATCAGCCCCAACTCTACATCGACGCGGATCGAATCTTCGCTGACATGCACCGCGCCTTTCACACCGGAACGCTTGAGGTTCAGCGTGTCGCCGGACCACTGTGGCTCCAGGCCATATTGATCGGACAGTTTCTGCGCCAGCTTGTCGGCCTTCTCGCGAGCCGCTTCCTTGCCCAGGCCGTGGGCACGTTCAACACTAATACGGGCCATCAAATGACTCCTGCTTTATGGATACTTTCCTGAAGCATCTTGACCATTACTGCGTCAAAACGTCCCGGTGGTTGCCCATCTTACCTTCAGCCTTGCCAAGACAAAGCATGCCTTGGGGATTAGAATGTCCCGCATTCTCTTCTGGTGACAGCGATATGACTGATCAGCGCAAAGGCAGCGATGCCGAACCCACCACTCACTTCGGTTTCAAAAACGTTCCGGAAAGCCAAAAAGCGGAAAAAGTCGCTGAGGTTTTCCATTCGGTAGCCGCCAAGTACGACTTGATGAACGACCTCCTGTCGGGCGGCATGCACCGTTTGTGGAAGCGTTTCGCGATCGAGCTTTCGGGCGTGCGCACCGGCAATCGCGTTTTGGACATCGCTGGCGGTACGGGCGACCTGACCAAAAAGTTCTCGCACCTCGTCGGCCCGACCGGCCAGGTGGTGTTGGCCGACATCAACGAATCCATGCTCAAGGTCGGTCGTGACCGCCTGCTGGACCTCGGTGTAGCCGGCAATGTCGAATTCGTTCAGGCCGATGCTGAAAAACTGCCGTTCCCGGACAACCACTTCGACTGCGTGACCATCGCCTTCGGCCTGCGCAACGTGACGCACAAGGAAGACGCCCTGCGCTCGATGCTGCGCGTACTCAAGCCTGGCGGTCGTCTGTTGGTATTGGAGTTCTCCAAGCCGACCAACGCGCTGATGTCCAAAGCCTACGACGCCTACTCGTTCGCCTTCATGCCGCTGATGGGCAAGCTGATCACCAACGACTCGGAAAGCTATCGCTACCTGGCCGAATCGATCCGCATGCACCCGAATCAGGAAACCCTGAAGTCGATGATGGTCGAGGCCGGTTTCGACCGCGTGACCTACCACAACATGACGGCAGGCATCGTCGCCCTGCACCGTGGCATCAAACCCTGATGTTGCTGGCCGGTCTGCTCGCCAGCGTTGAACTCGGTCTTAACCGGGTGTTGCGTCTCGACAGCACAGCGCTGCCACGGCTGGCGCATTTGAGCGGCCGGGTGATTGCCATTGACTGTCGCAGCCCGGCGTTGCAGCTGTTCATCCTGCCCAGTGACGAAGGCCTGATGCTGGCCGCTCATTGGGAAACCGGCGCCGACTGCACGTTGCGTGCTCCGGCCTCGAGCCTGTTGAAACTGGCGATGAGCAAGGACAAGACCTCGGTCCTGCATGGCCCTGAAGTCGAACTCGACGGTGACAGCGGCGTGCTGCTGGAACTCGCGGCGGTCCTTCAGGACCTGGAGCTGGACTGGGAGTACGAACTCTCGCGCTGGTTGGGGCCCGTAGCCACGCAACTGGTTGGCGGTCACCTGCGCAGTCGTGCCCGCTGGTATCAGCAAGGGTTCGCCAGCCTGGGGCAGAACCTCGGCGAATACCTGGCAGAAGAGTCGCGCACCCTCGTCGGTCAGCGCGAAGCCGAAGCCCGTTTCAGTGAACTGGGCCAGATCAAACTCGATCTGGAACGTCTCGAGGCGCGCTTCGAGCGCCTTTCCCGATCCCTCGACCCAAGCGATAACGCATGAAGCTGCTTGCCATCCGCCGTTTGTTGCGCATCCAGCGCGTTGTGATTCGTTACCGCCTCGATGACTTGCTGTTTGCCCTGCCGCTGCCGTGGTTTCTGCTGGCATTGCGTTACGCGCTGCCGTGGCGCTGGTTCCCGCGCAAGACGCTGGACCTTAGCCGTGGTACACGATTGCGCCTGGCGTTACAGGACCTTGGGCCGATTTTCATCAAGTTCGGGCAGATTCTGTCCACCCGTCGCGACTTGTTGCCGGAAGACATCGCCGATGAGCTGATGAAGCTGCAGGACCGCGTGCCGCCGTTCGACTCGCAAGTGTCGGTCAAGCTGATCGAAGACCAGCTCGGCAAAAAGATCAGTGAAGTGTTCAGCCGCTTCGACGTTGAGCCGCTGGCTTCCGCCTCGGTGGCACAGGTGCATGCCGCACAGTTGAAAACCGGCGAAGAAGTGGTGGTCAAGGTCATCCGCCCGGGCCTCAAACCGATCATTGCTCAGGACCTGGCGTGGCTGTTCATTCTTGCCCGCGCCGCCGAAAAGCTCTCGGCCGACGCGCGCCTGCTGCACCCGGTGGACGTGGTCAGCGACTACGAAAAAACCATCTACGACGAACTCGACCTGCTGCGCGAAGCGGCCAACGCCAGCCAGTTGAAGCGTAACTTCGAAGGCTCGCCGCTGCTGTACGTGCCGCAAGTGTATTGGGACTGGTGCCGGCCTAAAGTGTTGGTAATGGAGCGCATCTACGGCATCCAGGTCACCGACCTGACGACGCTGGCCGACCAGCGCACCGACATGAAAATGCTCGCCGAACGCGGCGTGGAGATCTTCTTCACCCAGGTGTTCCGCGACAGTTTTTTCCACGCCGACATGCACCCCGGCAACATCTTCGTCAGCACCGTCAACCCGTGGAGCCCGCAGTACATTGCGATTGACTGCGGCATCGTCGGCAGCCTGACCCCGGAAGACCAGGACTATCTGGCGCGCAACCTGTTCGCCTTCTTCAAGCGTGACTACCGTCGCGTGGCGCAATTGCACATCGATTCGGGCTGGGTGCCGGCGGAAACCAAACTCAATGAATTCGAAGCGGCGATCCGCACCGTGTGCGAGCCGATTTTCGAAAAACCGTTAAAAGATATCTCCTTCGGTCAGGTACTGATGCGCCTGTTCCAGACCGCTCGGCGCTTCAACATGGAAGTGCAGCCGCAGTTGGTGCTGCTGCAAAAAACCCTGTTGAACATCGAAGGCCTGGGCCGTCAGCTGTACCCGGACCTCGATCTCTGGAACACCGCGCAGCCATTCCTTGAACGCTGGATGCGCGAGCGCGTCAGCCCCAAAGCCTTGCTCGGTAACGTGCAGAGCCAGTTCGAACAGCTGCCCCATCTGGCCAATATGGCCCGTGATCTGCTCGAACGCATGTCCCATCCTCACGCCTACGACACGCCGTCACCGTGGCATCGACGCCGGGACGACTGGTTCCTGCGGCTGCTCGGCACGGCCCATCTGGCCGGTGGCGCGATACTGGCCGCCGGGGGACCGCTGAACCAACTGGCTTACTGGCCGGCCGGAATCATGATGGCTGTCGGTTTGTATCTGGTCGTTCGCCGATAGCCAGTCACGCAAGTCGCTGGCACACTGTTCGAACGCTTGGGTTCGACTAATGAAGTGTTGAACCCGCTGTCGGAGTCGAAGATGAAAAACTGGCTGGACGAGATCAAGTGGGACGCTGACGGCCTGGTGCCGGCGATTGCCCAGGATCACAAGACCGGGCGCGTCCTGATGATGGCCTGGATGAACCGTGAAGCGCTGGAACTGACCGCTGCCGAGAACCGCGCCATTTACTGGTCACGTTCCCGTGGCAAGCTGTGGCGCAAGGGCGAAGAATCCGGCCACGTGCAAACCCTGCATGAGATGCGCCTGGACTGTGACGCCGACGTGATCATCCTGATGGTCGAGCAAATGGGCGACATCGCTTGCCACACTGGCCGCCAAAGCTGCTTCTACCGTGTCTTCGAGAACGGCGACTGGAAAACCGTCGACCCGGTGCTCAAGGACCCGCACGCCATCTACTCCGCAGGACACACCCATGAGTGACACTCTGACCCGTCTGGCCCAAGTGCTGGAAGAGCGCAAAGGCGCCGCCGCCGACAGCTCGTATGTCGCCAGCCTGTACCACAAGGGCTTGAACAAGATTCTGGAAAAAGTCGGCGAAGAGTCGGTCGAAACCATCATTGCCGCCAAGGATGCCGCCATCAGCGGTGACTGCAGCGATGTGATCTACGAGACCGCCGATTTGTGGTTCCACAGCATGGTCATGCTCGCCCAACTGGGGCAGCATCCACAGGCTGTACTTGATGAACTGGACCGTCGTTTCGGTCTGTCCGGACACGCCGAGAAAGCCTCGCGCCCGTCCGCCTGAATAACTATTAGAGAGGAGCAGCAACATGGGCATTTTTGACTGGAAACACTGGATCGTCATCCTGGTTGTTGTCGTATTGGTATTCGGCACCAAGAAACTGAAAAACCTCGGCACTGACGTGGGCGAGTCGATCAAGGGCTTCAAGAAAGCCATGAACGACGACGAAAAACCGGCCGACCCGACGGTGACCCCGGCCCAACCGGTTCCGCCTGCACAGCCACAGACCACGCAGTCCATGAACCAGCCGCACACCATCGACGTGCAGGCACAAAAAGTCGAAGAGCCGATTCGCAAAGACGTGTGAGCACTGACTAATGTTTGGTATCAGCTTCTCTGAACTGCTGCTCGTCGGCCTCGTTGCCCTGCTGGTGCTGGGCCCCGAGCGTCTGCCGGGTGCTGCGCGCACCGCCGGCCTGTGGGTCGGGCGCTTGAAGCGCAGCTTCAACGCGATCAAACAGGAAGTTGAACGTGAAATCGGCGCCGACGAGATTCGTCGGCAACTGCACAACGAGCACATTCTGTCGCTGGAGCAGGAGGCGCGGAAAATCTTCTCGCCGACCCAGCAGGAGCCAACGCCGGTGGAACACGTGGGGGCGCAGACGATTCACGCACCTGCCGCTGCCACTGAATCGGCACCCGCGCCTGCACCAGTTGAAGCGACAGCGCCACCTGCGCCCGCTGTTTCAGCAACCCCGGTTGAACCGGTTGCGCCTGCCGCCGCGCCGACAGCGCCGGCCCCTCATGACCCAACACTGCCGCCGCGAGCCCCATGACAAGGGCCTGTCATCGGTCATTTCCTGTGTCGCGTTGTCGCCTGAAAGCGGACCAGGCAAGGCGTAGGCCACAGGGAATGGTTGTTCCCTTTCCAAGGCCTACAACGCAGCCTGGCCCGCTTTCAGGCACAACCCGGAGGGCCGGCCTGTATTTGCGCAGGGCTGCGTTACTCGTCACTTATTTGAAACGCCAAACTACGCTCCTCGCGCCTTGCCCTGCGCAAATACAGGCTCGGCGCGACACAGGAAATGACCGATGACAGGCCCTACTCTCCCCGAAAACGACCAGCACATGCCGCTGGTTTCGCACCTCACCGAGTTGCGTACCCGTCTGCTGCGCTGTGTAGCGGCAGTCTTCATCATCTTTGCCGGGTTGTTTGCCTTTACCCAGCAGATCTACACCTTCGTCTCCACACCACTGCGCCAGTACCTGCCAGCTGGCGCGACGATGATCGCCACCGACGTGTCGTCGCCGTTCCTGACGCCACTGAAGCTGACCATGATGGTTTCGCTGTTCCTGGCAATTCCGGTGATCCTGCATCAGATCTGGGGCTTCATCGCACCAGGTCTGTACAAGCATGAGAAGCGCATTGCAGTACCGTTGTTGATGTCCAGCATCGTGCTGTTCTACGCCGGCATGGCGTTCGCCTATTACCTGGTATTTCCGCTCATCTTCAAGTTCTTCGCCGCCGCCACCCCGGCCGGTGTGGAAATGATGACCGACATCACCAGCTACCTCGATTTCGTCATGACGCTGTTCTTTGCCTTCGGCGTGGCGTTTGAAATTCCGGTGGCCGTGGTGCTGCTGGTGTGGATCGGCGTGGTCGACGTCAAATACCTGAAGAAAATCCGCCCCTACGTGATCATCGGTTGCTTCGTGGTCGGCATGATCCTGACGCCGCCGGACATCTTCTCGCAGACGCTGCTGGCTGTGCCCATGTGGTTACTGTTCGAGATCGGCATCCTGTTTGGCAGCCTGATCAGCAAACGGGGCGAGCATCCGGACGATCAACCGGTTGACGATCACAACGACCAGCCGCCAGCGACCCAACCGTGAACCTGCTGCTCCTCGAAGAAGCTGATTTCATTGCAGCCGACCGAGCGATCCTGCGTGATCGCCGGTTGACGCACATGCAGGAAGTCCACCGCTGCGAAGTCGGTGACAGCATGCGCGTCGGAAGGATCGGCGGGTTGATGGGTTCGGCCGAGGTACTGCGCCTGGACGCCGGTGAAGCCGAACTGCGCGTCACCCTCGACCAACCGCCTCCGGCCAAGCTGCCGTTGACCCTGGTGCTGGCCCTGCCACGCCCGAAAATGCTGCGCAGGGTGTTTCAGACGGTGGCCGCCATGGGTGTGCCGCGTATCGTGCTGGTGAACAGCTATCGCGTCGAGAAGAGCTTCTGGCAAACGCCGTTTCTGGAGCCCGAGGCGATTCGTGAGCAATTGATCCTCGGCCTCGAACAGGCCCGGGATAGTGTGCTGCCGGAGATCGTTATCGAGAAGCGCTTCAAGCCGTTCGTTGAGGACCGTCTGCCGGCGATCACCGAAGGCACCCTCGGCCTGGTCGGCCATCCCGGTCATTACCCGCCCTGCCCCCGAGGCCTGGACGAACCGGTGACCCTGGCCATCGGCCCTGAAGGTGGCTGGATCCCTTACGAGATCGACCTGCTGGGCAAGTCCGGCCTGCAACCGGTGCAACTCGGCGAGCGCATTCTGCGCGTCGAAACCGCCGTCACCGCGCTGCTCGCACGTTTGTTCTAATCCCTTCAGATTTCCGACTGCCTGCCGATACAGTTCCCATAAAACCAAATCAGTGGTCCAGGGAGTTGCAGCATGTACCAATGGCTAGCCGAGAATCTGGGAAACGTCAGCGTCAATCGTAAACTGGGGATCGGTTTCGGTCTGGTGCTGCTGTTTACCTTATTGATCACCTTCACCGGCTGGACCGGTCTGAGCGAAGTGACAAGCCGCGGCGATAAGTTGGGCTTCATTTCCAGCATCAATGACCTGGCCAGAGACCTGCGCATCGCTCGTCTGGACTACGAAAATCGTCGTGGCGAGCAAGGCCCTGACGCCGTAAACGAGATGCTGAGCAAGCTCGAAACCAGCCTGCAAGCCGCCCGCCAAATGATCGAGCAGCCTGCCGACGTGGCCATGATTGACCAGCAACTGGCCGCCGTCAGTCAGTACAAGCAAGCCTTCATCGCCCTGACCCAGGCTGGCGCCAACCGCGAAAACGCCCGCAGCAAACTGGGCGCCACTGCTGACAATGCCGTGGCCAAGGTTGCTGAAGTCGAAAAATCGATGCTGCAGGGCGACAGCGTTACGCAATTCAACAGCGTGATCGAACTGAGCAAACTGATTCAACAAGCGCGCTTCCAGGTTCGCGGTTACACCTACAGCGGCAAGCCAGAAGCCGAGCAACCCGCGCAGGACGCCATCGACAACGCCCTGAAAAACCTGGAAAGCCTGCCGTCCGAACTGTCGGAACAACACGCCACCCATCTGCAACAGGCCACCGAATCGCTCAAAGCCTACCGCGCGGCTGTCAGTCAGTTCCGCGACTCCCAGGTCGCTAGCGCCGATGCGTTCAAACGCATGGCCGCGCAAGGCGAAATCTTGCTCGGCGCCAGCAAAAAGCTCACAACTTCGCAAACCGTCGTGCGCGATACCGATGCCGCGCACGCCAAAAACATGTTGTTGATGGCCACCGCCCTGGCCTTGGCCTTCGGCATGATCGCTGCCTGGGCGATCACTCGTCAGATCGTCATCCCGCTGACCCAGACCCTTAAAGTGGCTGAACGCGTGGCAGCCGGTGACCTGACTCACAACCTGACCTCCAAACGTCGCGACGAACTCGGCCAACTCCAGCGCGCCATGCAGAGCATGACCTTGGGCCTGCGCGAACTGATCGGCGGTATCAGCGACGGCGTCACGCAAATCGCCAGCGCCGCTGAAGAGTTGTCGGCGGTCACCGAGCAAACCAGTGCCGGGGTCAACAGCCAGAAAGTCGAGACCGATCAGGTAGCGACCGCGATGAACGAAATGACCGCGACCGTGCAAGAAGTCGCGCGCAATGCCGAAGAAGCCTCCGAAGCCGCTGTCGCCGCCGATCAGCAAGCCCGTGAAGGAGACAAAGTGGTCGGCGAAGCCATCGCCCAGATCGAGCGCCTGGCCCTGGAAGTCGGCAACTCCACCGCCGCAATGGGCGATTTGAAACGCGAAAGCGACAAGATCGGCAGCGTGCTCGATGTGATCAAATCCGTGGCCCAGCAAACCAACCTGCTGGCCCTCAACGCCGCCATCGAAGCCGCTCGCGCCGGTGAGGCCGGGCGGGGTTTTGCGGTCGTGGCCGATGAAGTTCGCAGCCTGGCGCAACGCACCCAGAAGTCCACCGAAGAAATCGAAGAGCTGATTGTCGGTTTGCAAAATGGCACCCAGCAAGTCGCCACGATCATGGACAACAGCCGCATCCTGACCGACAGCAGCGTCGAATTGACCCGCCGCGCTGGCGGCTCACTGGAAAGCATCACCCGCACCGTGTCGGCGATTCAGTCGATGAACCAGCAGATTGCTGCCGCAGCCGAGCAGCAAACGGCGGTGGCCGAAGAGATCAACCGCAGCGTGCTGAACGTGCGTGATGTGTCCGAGCAAACCTCGGCAGCCAGTGAAGAGACGGCAGCGTCCAGCATTGAACTGGCGCGGCTGGGGACGCATCTGCAAATGCTGGTGGGGCGGTTCAAGGTTTGATCAGCTGCATGATCGTTCCCACGCTCGCGTGGGAACGATCGACTAGAGAACCTGGCGCAAGAAGGCCTGCGCCCGCAGATCTTTCGGCGCATCAAAGAACTCCGCCGGCGAAGCATCTTCCAGCAATTTGCCGTGATCAAAGAACAGCACCCGATCCGCCACTTCCCGCGCAAAGCCCATTTCGTGGGTGACGCAGACCATAGTCATGCCTTCCACGGCCAGGGTTTTCATCACGTCCAGCACCTCGCCAACCATTTCCGGGTCCAGGGCCGAAGTCGGTTCATCGAACAGCATGACCTTCGGCTCCATCGCCAACGCTCGGGCAATCGCCACGCGCTGTTGCTGGCCGCCGGACAGGCGCGACGGAAACTCGTTGGCTTTCTGTGCAATGCCGACCTTTTCCAGCAGTGCCAAAGCCTTGGCCTCGCGCTCTTTCTTGCCGCGCTTGCGCACGACTTTTTGCGCCAGGCAGAGGTTTTCCAGCACGGTCATGTGCGGGAACAGGTTGAAATGCTGGAACACCATGCCGACTTCGCGGCGGTAGGCGTTCACGTCGGTCTTGGGGTCGGCCAGTTGCAGGCCGTCGATGCTCACCGAACCAGAATCGAATTCCTCCAGGCCATTGAGGCAGCGCAGGAAGGTCGACTTGCCGGAACCGGACGGGCCAATCACTACCAGCACTTCACCCTTGGCCACTTGCGTGGTGACGTTATCCACCGCACGAACCACTTGGCCACGGGTGTCGAAGACTTTTACCAGATCGCGGACTTCAATCACTTTGCGCGAGCCTCCGCTCAAGCCGGCTGGCGATTTTCGACAGCGGCAGGTTGATCAACAAGTACAACCCGGCCACGCAGAACAGGATTTCGAACGGCGAGAACGAGGTGGTGATGACTTCGCGGCCGCTTTTCAGCAGTTCGGTAATCGCGATCACCGAAACCAGCGACGTGTCCTTGACCAGGCTGATGAACTGCCCGGCCAAGGGCGGCAATACTCGCTTCAAGGCTTGCGGCATCACCACGTGGCGCATCGACTGACCAGCGCTCAAACCCAACGAACGCGCCGCTTCGTTCTGTCCGCGAGCGATGGACTGCACGCCGGAACGGATGATCTCCGCCACGTAGGCGCCAGTGAACAGCGACAACGCAGCAATCCCGGCGAATTCCCGGGACAGGTTCATCACGGTGCCGATGAAGAAGTAGAAAATGAAAATCTGTACCAGCAGCGGTGTGCCACGCACCAGTTCGACGTAGATCGTCGAGAGATCGCGCAGGGTCGGGTTATTCGACAGCCGGCACAGCCCAGTGACGAGGCCGATCAACAGACCGAGAACGCCAGATACCACGGACAACCACAACGTCGTCCACAGCCCCCAAAGCAGTGGACCGGCGGCCCAATGCCGTGTCACGCCAATCACATCACCTTCGGCCACATCATCGCCTTGGACGACTTGCAGGCTGTTGTCGTCGACAGTCACGCGCTGCTCATCGCCCGCGTCGTTGCGCAGGGTGACTTCAGCTTTATCGCCTTTGCGCACCAGTTCGCTGACAGTTGAGATGTCAGCGGCGCGCTGGGATTCTTCGGCGTGGTAGGCGAAGTACTGCGGCACGCGGTTCCAGCGCCATTCGTAGGACATCAGCGAGGTGGCGTAATACAACGCGCCGGCCAGGCCGATCAGCACCAGCACGGTTAATACGTGCCAGGGCCATTGGGATTTTTTTTGTTTCATTGAGTCTGAGGGTTCCAAAATTCTTGTCGCCAGTGAGGCCGCCTTCGCGAGCAAGTCGAATCGTCGCACCGGCGCTCCCACATTGACCCAATCGCAAGCTGGTTACGCGATCAAATGTGGGAGCGGGCTTGCTCGCGAATGGCGCGACGCTATCTGTCTGACCGAGCCTTATTCCATGTCTTTTTGCCAGGCGGTGTCTTTGAACCACTTGTCATGGATGCGATCGTAGGTGCCGTCTTCGTGGATCTGGTGCAAGAAGTTGTTAATGAAGTTGATGCTGTCGTAGTCACCCTTCTTCAGACCGAAGGCCAGCGGCTCGTAGGTGAACGGCTTGTCGAGAAACACCAGTTTGCCGGCGCCGACCTTGTTCACTGCCACGACGTTGTACGGCGCGTCATAGATGAAGGCGTCAGCCTTGCCGTTGACCACGTCCAGCACCGCTTCCTGCTCGTTGTCATAGCCGTGGTACTGGGCTTTGGAGATCAGCTTCTTGGCGACCATCTCGCCGGTGGTGCCGAGCTTGGAGGTGATGCGGTAGTCGGCAGTGTTCAGGTCTTTATAGGACTTGATGGTGCCTTCCAGCTCCTTGCGGATCAGCAGCGTCTGACCGACCACGATGAACGGCTCGCTGAAGTTCAGGCGCAGGTTACGCTCCTGAGTCAGGGTCATGCCGCTGCCGATCATGTCGAACTTGTCGGTCATCAGGGCGGGGATGATGCCGTCATAGCCGGTGGACACCAGCTCCAGCTTGACGCCCATGGCTTTGGACATGGCTTTGAGGATGTCGACTTCGAAACCGATGATCTCGCCGCGCTTGTTGGTCATCTCGAACGGCATGTAGGTCGGGTCCATGCCGACTTTCAGCGTGCCGCGTTTGACCGCGTCATCGATGGCACCAGCGTGCGCCGCGCTGACTGCAGCCAACGCCGTGACGCCGACCAGCAGCATCGAGAGATACTTCTTCATCATCATGTCCCCAAAACCATTGCGGTGTGAGGCGCGCAAAACGGCGGTCTCCCTCAGGAAACGCACCCATACGGACAAAAATTATCCGGGCGCACCAATTCGGGGACGGATCCTAACGCACTCGCCCATTTGCACAAGGGTTTGCAAACGATCAGACAAAAAAAAGCCCCGCTCAATCAGCGGGGCTCTTTATCAGGCCAGTTGTGCTTGCGCACTCAGCGGCTTGAGCGGCAACAGCGGCGCGTGGGGATCGGCTTTCACCGATTGCCGCCAGGCTTGCAGCCATTCGGGGTGACCTTCGCTCCAGATCTGCTCATGCAGACGACCCAATGCCACCGGATCACTCAGCAGTTGCACACGCTCATTGTTGTTCAAGCCGTGAGGCCCGACTTTCAAGGCGTGACGAACCCGCTCGATCCGCAGCCACTCGATTGGCTCGGCCTGACCGTGACGCGACGTCGCCAGCGAGCACGCCAAGGCGTTCTGCTGCGGGTCGACCACCGACCGGATGAAGCCGTCCTTCAGTGCGTGATAACGATTTTCGTGGGTGTACTGGTCAGTGGCCAGCAACGCCTGTGGCGGATTGTATTCCTCAGGAATCAGGAACAGGCTCTCGTCACGGGATTTCAGGCCCAGACCGACACGACTGGAGATCACCGACACCGGGATCGACAGCATCAACGAACCGACGATCGGCACCAGCCACCACAGGAAGCTCGGGTTCAGCCAGATCACCAGCAAGGCCCAGAAGAAGCCCAGCAAGGTCTGCGGACCATGGCGTTTGACCGCTTCGCTCCATGGCGTGGAGTCATCGTCACGTTGTGGCGAGTTCCAGGTCGCGGCCCAGCCGAGGAACGCGGCCAGTACGAAACGGGTGTGGAAAATCATCCGCACCGGCGCCAGCAGCATGGAGAACAGCACCTCCAGCAACATCGACATTGTCACCTTGAACTTCCCACCAAACTCTTTCGCGCCTTTGGCCCAGATCAGGAGGATGCTCAACAACTTCGGCAGGAACAGCAGCACGATAGTCGTGGAGAACAGCGCGACGGCCTTGTCCGGATGCCATTGCGGCCATAGCGGATACAGCTGACGCGGTTCCATGAAGTATTGCGGCTCCATCAGCGTGTTGACCGCCAGCAGCGCCGTCGACAGCACAAGGAAGAAGAACCACAACGGCGCCGACAGATAAGACATCACGCCGGTCAGGAACACCGCCCGGTGAACCGGGTGCATGCCTTTGACCAGGAACAGACGGAAGTTCATCAAGTTACCGTGGCACCAGCGACGGTCACGCTTGAGTTCGTCCAGCAGGTTCGGCGGCAGTTCTTCGTAGCTGCCTGGCAAGTCATAGGCAATCCACACGCCCCAACCTGCACGGCGCATCAGCGCTGCTTCAACGAAGTCGTGGGACAGGATCGCACCGGCGAAAGCACCTTTACCCGGCAACGGCGCCAGGGCGCAGTGCTCGATGAACGGCTTCATGCGGATGATCGCGTTGTGGCCCCAGTAGTGGGATTCGCCCAACTGCCAGAAGTGCAGACCGGCGGTAAACAGCGGACCGTACACGCGAGTCGCAAACTGCTGCATGCGCGCATAAAGAGTGTCCATGCCCGATGCACGCGGCGCGGTCTGAATGATCCCGGCGTCCGGCGTGGCTTCCATCAAGCGCACCAGACTGGTCAGGCATTCGCCGCTCATCACGGAGTCCGCGTCGAGCACGACCATGTACTTGTAATCGCCACCCCAACGACGGCAGAAGTCGTCGAGGTTCCCGCTTTTACGTTTCACGCGACGGCGACGGCGGCGGTAGAAGATCTTGCCGAAGCCCTTGGCTTCGCGGCAAACATCCAGCCAGGCCTGCTGCTCGGCAACGCAAATGTCGGCGTCGTTACTGTCACTGAGGACGAAGAAGTCGAAGCGATCCAGGTCACCCGTGGCCGCAACCGACTCGAACGTCGCGCGCAAACCGGCAAACACCCGTGGCACGTCTTCGTTACAGATCGGCATCACCAGTGCGGTGCGTGCGTCCTTTGGAATCGGTTCATTACCGGCGCTTTTACCGGAGATGCGGTATTTATCGTGACCGGTGAGCAATTCGAGGAAGCCCATCAGCGCAGTCCAGAAACCGGCCGATACCCAGCAGAACAGAATCCCGAACAGGATCAGGATGCTGGTTTGCAGCGCATACGGCAGCACCTGCGTGGCGGTTTGCAGCAACGGTTGATGCAGCACTTCGTTGAGGTCGACGAACGACCAGCCCTGATACGGCATGATGCCTTTCATGTACCAGCCGGCCACGATGGTCTGGCCGAGCATCAGCACCAGCAGGATGTAGCGACGGATCGAACCCACGGTGCGCCAGCGGGCAGCCGGCAATACGCGTTCATCTTTCGGCGGAGCCGGCAGATTGGTGCGACCGGTCAGGCGACGCCAGCCACGCACCAGAATGTTGGTGCGCCACGGCTCCGGCACGACTTTGGTCCGACGGATCGGCGGGGTCGCCTTGAGGCAAACCCGACCGCTGGCGTCGACCGCCAGCATTTCCGCTTCTTCCAACTCTTGCGCCGTGTTCAGGGTCAAGCGACGGCCTACCGAGGCCTGGGCGGCCTCGGCAGGCGCGTCGAACGTTGAAGACGACAGACGCTGGTGCAATTCGCTGAAGGACTGGCAGCCCGCGAGTTCCGCGCGCTGCTGGTCGGTCATCGGTAGATGCGCCAGATACTCGGCAAGCGTCTCTGGCTGTACTTGAGAATTACTCATCGGCAGGCAACTGGTAGCTCCAGGTCTCGGTCAGGACTTCTTCAGTCGGCGCCGATTCCGGTGTGGCTGGGGCCGCGTCGGCAGCAACAGGCGGCGTGGCGTCTTTGTTGGCCTTGTCCTTGTCCTTGGCATCTGCAACCGGCTTGGCATCGGACTGTTTGGCCTCTGCTTGCTTGGCTTCCTTGTCGACTTTTTCTTGTTGCTTGGCGGCAACCTTGTCGGCTTTGGCGACAGACGAATTCGACGCTGGAAGCGACGTCTTGGCCAAGTCGGCCGGCACGATGTTCTGTACCAGTGCCGCACGCATTTCGGTGGCTTTGCCCGGATCCTTGATCTTCATGCGCAGCGTCAGGCGCCAGCCCTTGGTTTCAGGGTTGTAACGCACGCTGTTCTCGACCAGTTCGGCGTTGTCACCCACGCTGACTTGGCTGCGAACGTCCGCATCCGCCGGCAATGCCGCCAGGGACGGGCCTTCGAAGTCCACCAGATAAGCAACGCTGCCGTCCGGCTGACGAATCAGGTTGGACTGCTTAACGTCACCGGTAGAACGCAGGGTCTGTTTGACCCAGGCGCTGTCGGGGGCGTGAAGCGAGGCTTCGTCCATGGTCCAGTGCAGGCGATAGGCAACATCGAGCGGCTGGCCAGGCTCTGGCAGTTTTTCCGGGTTCCAGAAAACAACGATATTGTCGTTGGTTTCGTCGGCGGTCGGAATCTCGACCAGATCCACGGTACCCTTGCCCCAGTCACCCTTCGGCTCGATCCAGGCGCTTGGACGCTTGTCATAACGGTCATCGAGGTCTTCGTAGTGGCTGAAGTCACGGCCACGTTGCAGCAAGCCGAAGCCTTGCGGATTCTCGACCGAGAAGTTGCTCACCGACAGGTGTTTCGGGTTGTTCAACGGGCGCCAGATCCATTCGCCATTGCCGGCATGGATTGCCAGGCCGCTGGAGTCGTGCAATTCACGGCGGTAGTTCAGCACTTTCGATGGCTGGTTGGCGCCGAACAGATACATGCTGGTCAATGGAGCGATACCCAGCTTGCCGACCTTGTCACGCAGGAACACCTGCGCCTTGACGTCAACAATGGTATCGCTGCCCGGACGCAGGGTCAGGCGATAGGCACCAGTTGCACGCGGTGAATCCAGCAACGCAAAAATCACCAGATGTTTGTCGCCCGGCTTTGGCTGTTGAATCCAGAACTCGGTGAAACGCGGGAACTCTTCGCCGGATGGCAACGCGGTATCAATCGCCATGCCTCGAGCAGACAAACCATAGACGTGACCCTTGCCGACGACGCGGAAGTAGCTGGCGCCGAGCATGGTCATGATTTCGTCTTGCTTGTCAGCCTTGTTGATCGGGTACAGCACCCGGAAACCGGCATAACCCAGTTGTTCGGTGGCTTTAGGATCGAACTTCACGTCGCCGAAATCGAAACGACTAGGGTCGTACTTGATCTCTTCGACGGAATTAGCCGTGATTTCGTTGATTTTCACCGGCGTATCGAAATGCATGCCCTGGTGATAGAACGACAGCTTGAACGGGGTTTTCTGGTCCGCCCATTCGGCCTTTTCGGTCAGGAAACGAATTTTCTGATAGTCCGCGAATTTCATATCGCGGAATTCGTTCGGCAGGTTACTGCGCGGAGCTTCGTATTTTTGCGCGGCCAGCTCTTTTGCCTTGACCGACACATCCTCCAGATTGAATGCCCACAGCTGGCCGGCGCTCAAAAGGCAGAGCAGTGCAGAGCCCGCTACCAGAACGCTTCGGAACCGTTTGGCAGTCAATTTTGGTGCATTACAGGGACTAACAATCACGAGCAACCCTCGCCGAAAACAGATCAAAAAACCAACGGCCAGTTGAAGGGTTTGCGCGGTCAACGGCATGAAAAAACCGACCTTGCAAACCACTCTTGCCAAGTTGGCGAGCATTGTTCCGACTCCGATGGGGCTAAATGATTCCCCAAACGGTCCAGGACAAGTCTCTACCTAAGTCAAAATGGACCAACGAACGCCGATCCCCGTAGCGCGCGATTATCTAGCAGGCCGCGTTACAACGCATCATGCGCAACAAATTATTTCTCGCGAAAAACGCCTGTTTGCAGTCGAAAAGCCTTAAAAAAGTTGTTTCAAGCGCTTTCAGGTCTGCAACAGGAAGGTTACCGGGCCATCGTTGACCAGGTGCACCTGCATATCCGCGCCGAATCTACCTGATGCCACAGTGCCATGCACCTGTTTCGCTTTACCTAATAGATAGTCGAAAAGTTCCTCACCCAAGGCCGGAGGGGCCGCAGTCGAAAAACTCGGGCGCAACCCGCTTTTGGTGTCGGCGGCCAAGGTGAACTGTGAGACCAGCAGCAACCCGCCGCCGACATCTGCCAAGGACAGATTCATCTTGCCCTCGGCGTCGCTGAATACCCGATAGTTAAGCAGCTTATTCAGAAGTTTGTCGGCGCTGGCCCGAGTATCCCCAGGCTCGACGGCGATCAGTACCAGCAACCCTTGGTCGACCGCACCCACTACCTCCCCCGCTACCTCGACTCGCGCACCACGCACGCGTTGCAGCAGCCCCTTCATGCTTCTTCAGGTGGCAGGTCGAGCAAGCGCCGCGCCATCTGGCCAGCGGCGCGCACCAGTGCATCGGTGATACCCGGTTCGGAGGCCGCATGGCCGGCGTCACGGATGACCTGCAACTCACTGTTCGGCCAGTTCTGGTGCAATTCCCAGGCATTGTCCAACGGGCAAATTACATCGTAGCGACCGTGGACAATCACTCCCGGCAAATGGGCAATCTTGTCCATGTCACGAATCAGCTGGTTGGGCTCAAGGAAGGCATTGTTGGTGAAGTAGTGACATTCGATGCGTGCAATCGACAGCGCGCGCTGAGGCTCAGAGAAGCGATCGACCACCAGCGGATTCGGGCGCAGGGTCGCAGTCCGGCCTTCCCAGAGAGACCAGGCCTTGGCCGCGTGCATCTGGGCAATCTGGTCGTTGCCGACCAGACGTTTGTGGAAAGCGCTGAGCAAATCCTCACGCTCGTCCATCGGGATCGGTGCAACGTAGTCCTGCCAGTAATCAGGGAACAGGCGGCTGGCGCCGGCCTGGTAGAACCACTCGATTTCCTGCGGACGGCAGAGAAATATCCCGCGCAGAATCAGACCGTGCACACGTTCCGGGTGGGTTTGCGCGTAGGCCAACGCCAGAGTCGACCCCCAGGAACCGCCAAACAGCACCCACTTGTCGATGCCCAGATGCTGGCGAATCCGCTCAAGGTCGGCGACCAGATCCCAGGTGGTGTTGTTTTCGAGGCTGGCGTGGGGGGTGGAGCGACCGCAACCGCGCTGGTCAAAGGTGACGATGCGATACAGGTTGGGATCGAAATACCGACGGCTTTGAGCATCACACCCGGCGCCGGGGCCGCCGTGGATGAACACCACCGGCAAACCTTCCGGAGAACCGCTTTCGTCGACGTAGAGGGTGTGGGTGTCATCGACGGCCAGATCGTGCCGGGCGTGGGGTTTGATCTGCGGGTACAAAGTCTGCATTGCGCGCTCCGTAAGGGGTCGAGGTCATCCCTGGGGGGACTTCTAATATTCTGCCGTCCGGCATCATAAACCCGAATTACGTCAATGAGCATGCCCGAGGACACGAATCAAAACCTGTGGCGAGGGAGCTTGCTCCCGATGGGCTGCAAAGCAGCCCCAAAACCATTTGACCGAGTTTTCTCAGTTGGGTCCGACTGGCCGGTTTACGGCGGCTACGCCGCCGAGCGGGACGGTGCGGCGATCCGCCTAGCTCCCTCGCCACAAACGCCCATTGAACCGTATCAACGTCGGTGGTTCTGCTGACCCCACGCCAGCAAACCTTGCAGCAACTCCTTGAGCACCACTTGCGTCGGCGCAGCCAGGTCCGGGCGATAGCGGAACGGCTCGAACTCTTCCATGTAAGTGCACTGCCCCAACTCCAGTTGCACGGCGTGGATGTTCTCGACCGGGTTGCCATAATGCCGGGTGATGTGGCCGCCCTTGAAGCGACCGTTCAGCACATGGCTGTACTCGGTATGGCGGGCGCAAATCGCTTCCAGTTGACTGGCAAGCTGTGGATCGCAACTGGCGCCGTTGAAGGTACCGAGGTTGAAGTCCGGCAGTTTGCCGTCGAACAGGTGCGGGATGATCGAGCGAATCGAGTGCGCGTCGAACAGCAATGCGTAGCCGAATTCGGCTTTCAGCCGCGCCAGCTCGTTCTGCAATGTTGTGTGATATGGCGTCCAGATCTGCTCCAGATAGGTCGCGCGTTCTTCTTTCGAAGGCTCCAGCCCTTCGCGGAACAACGGTATGCCGTCGAACAGCGTCGCCGGATACAGACCGGTGGTGGCGCCGACATATAAAGGCTTGTCGTCGGACGGCCGGTTCAGGTCGATGACGAACCGCGAATACTCCGCAGCCAAGGTGCTGGCGCCCAGTTCGGCGGCAAACTCGTAAAGCTGCGGAATGTGCCAGTCGGTATCCGGCAGGCTGCGGGCGTCGGGGATCAACCCGGCTTCGACCGCCGGGGTCAGGCGCAGGCCGGCATGGGGCATGCTGATCAACAGTGGCACGCGGCCTTGTTTGAAGTTCAGAACCTTATCCACAACTGCTCTCCTAAACGCTTGTCTCGACGCCGTGACGCACGACGCGTTTTTCCAGGTCACCGCCCAGCCAGTACGAAAGGTCGGCCGGACGATCAATTTGCCAGGCAACAAAGTCCGCGACCTTGCCGGCTTCCAGCGAACCGTGGGTGTCGGCCATGCCCAACGCCGTGGCGGCATGAATGGTCGCGCCGGCCAAGGCTTCTTCCGGGGTCATGCGGAAACAGGTGCAGGCCATGTTCAGCATCAAGCGTAGCGACAGCGCTGGCGAGGTGCCGGGGTTGAGGTCGCTGGCAATGGCGATTTTCACCCCGTGTTTGCGCAGGGCCTCCATCGGCGGCAATTGGGTCTCGCGCAGGAAGTAGAACGCACCTGGCAGCAACACCGCGACGGTGCCGGACTTGGCCATGGCGATGGCGTCGTCCTCGGTCATGAACTCCAGGTGATCCGCCGACAGTGCGTGATAACGCGCCGCCAGGCTCGAACCGTGCAGCGACGACAGTTGCTCGGCGTGCAGCTTCACCGGCAAACCGAGTTCCTGTGCGGCGATAAATACGCGTTCGACCTGCGCGGGCGAGAACGCCAGGTATTCGCAGAATGCATCCACCGCATCCACCAACCCTTCGGCGGCCAAGGCCGGGAGCATCTCGGCGCAGATGTGATCGATGTAATCGTCGGTGCGATCGGCGTATTCCGGCGGCAAGGCGTGGGCGGCCAGGCAGGTGCTGCGCACGCTCACCGGCAGCTCAGCGCCGAGGCGACGGATAACCCGCAGGATTTTGCGTTCGCTGGCCAGGTCGAGGCCGTAGCCTGATTTCATTTCGACCGTGGTCACGCCGTCGCGCATCAGGCTTTTCAGACGTTTGGCGGCGCTGGCGAACAGTTCGTCTTCGGTCGCCGCGCGGGTGGCGCGCACGGTGCTGGCGATGCCGCCACCGGCTGCGGCGATTTCCGCGTAGCTGACGCCTTGCAGACGCTGTTCGAATTCGCCGCTGCGGTTACCGCCAAACACCGTGTGGGTGTGGCAGTCGATCAGGCCCGGGGTGACCCAGGCCCCTTTCAAATCGTTGACGGCCGGGTATTCACCCGCCGGCAGTTCAGCGCGTGGGCCAATCCACTCAATGTGCGCACCGGACGTCACGATGGCCGCATCCTCGATGGTCGAGTAGACGCCTTGCGCCATGGTTGCGACGTGGCAGTGTTGCCAGAGAGTTTTCATCCCGAATTCCTCGTCTTGTTCAAATGATCGTTCCCATGCTCTGCGTGGGAATGCCTCTAGGGACGCTCCGCGTCCAGTGACGCGGAGCGTCACGGGCTGCATTCCCACGCAGAGCGTGGGAACGATCGATTGGGGGGTTACAGGCTAGGCAGCAACTTCACCGACAACAGCTCATTCAGGCAGCGGGTCGCCAACAACTCGGTCGCCGCATTGATGTCCGGCGCGAAGAAGCGGTCCTTCTCATAGAACGGCACTTCTTTACGCAGAATCGCCCGGGCCTTTTCCAGTTTTGCCGAGGTCTTCAGACCATTGCGCAAGTCCAGGCCCTGAACCGCCGCCAGCCATTCCACCGCCAGCACACCACGGGTGTTTTCGGCCATTTCCCATAGGCGCTTGCCTGCCGCCGGGGCCATGGATACGTGGTCTTCCTGGTTCGCCGAGGTCGGCAGGCTGTCCACCGAATGCGGATGCGCCAGGGCCTTGTTCTCGCTGGCCAGTGCCGCGGCAGTCACCTGGGCAATCATGAAGCCGGAGTTCACGCCGCCATTAGCCACCAGGAACGGCGGCAGTTGCGACATGTGCTTGTCCATCATCAGCGAGATACGGCGTTCGCTCAGTGAGCCGATTTCAGCGATGGCCAGTGCCATGTTGTCAGCCGCCATGGCCACCGGTTCGGCGTGGAAGTTACCGCCGGAAATCACGTCACCTTCAGCGGCGAACACCAGCGGGTTGTCGGAGACGGCGTTGGCTTCGACGGCCAACACTTCGGCGGCCTGACGGAACTGGGTCAGGCACGCGCCCATGACTTGTGGCTGGCAGCGCAGGGAGTACGGGTCCTGGACCTTTTCGCAATTCTCATGCGAGTCGGACACTTCACTGCGTTCGCCCAGCAAATCACGGTAAGCAGCGGCGGCGTCGATCTGGCCTTTCTGACCGCGAGCGGCGTGGATGCGTGCGTCGAATGGCGAGCGCGAGCCCAATACCGCTTCAACCGTCAGCGCGCCCAGCGCAACCGCGCCAGCGAACAGGTCTTCGCCTTCGAACAAACCGCGCAAGGCATAAGCGGTCGACACCTGAGTGCCGTTGAGCAGTGCCAGACCTTCTTTCGCGGCCAGGGTCAGCGGGGTCAGACCGGCGATTTTCAGCGCTTCGGTTGCCTCCATCCACTCACCCTTGTAGCGCGCCTTGCCTTCGCCCAGCAGCACCAGCGACATGTGCGCCAACGGAGCCAGGTCGCCGGAAGCACCGACCGATCCTTTCAAGGGAATGTGCGGGTAAACCTCGGCGTTGATCAGCGCGATCAGTGCATCAATGACCACGCGACGAATACCGGAGAAACCACGGCTCAGGCTGTTGACCTTGAGCACCATAACCAGGCGCACCAGCGCGTCGCTGATCGGCTCGCCGACACCGGCGGCGTGGGACAGCACCAGCGAGCGCTGGAGGTTTTCCAGGTCTTCGCTGGCGATGCGGGTCGAGGCCAGCAGGCCGAAACCGGTGTTGATGCCGTAGGCGGTGCGGTTTTCGGCGAGGATCTGTTCCACACAGGCAACGCTGGCTTCGATCTGGGCCGAGGCGCTGCTGTCGAGGGTCAGTTTCACCGGCTGCTGATAGATATCACGCAGCTGGGCCAGGCTCAGTTGACCGGGAATCAGGTTTAGCGCAGTCATTTTTTGCTCCTTTTGAGAGTTTGTCTTCTTCTTAGGTGAAGAGTACTCACCAGACGCTCCGGAGATATCCGTTGTCCGTCGCGTCTGCCTTTTTGAGGAGCCGCGCCTTGGCACGCTGGTGTTATGGAAGTCAGTTCAGATTCGGTACCGCCTTGTGCAGCAAATTCTGTTCTTTCAGTACAGCAGCAGCGGCCGCGATGTCCGGCGCCAGCCAGCGGTCCTGATCATAAGCCGGAACACGCTCGCGCAGCAGACGCCACGCGGCATCGGTGCCAGCGCCGAAGCGTTGCTCTTTGACGAATTCGAACGCCTGAGCCGCCAGCAAGTACTCGATGGCGAGGATCTGCGTGCAGTTTTCCAGGGCGCGATGCAGCTTCAGCGCGGCGTTGGTGCCCATGCTCAGGTGATCTTCCTGCAAGCCGGAAGTGACGTAGTTGTCGAGCACGGCGGGTTGCGCCAATTGACGGTTTTCCGCGCACAGGGAAGCAGCGACATATTGGACGATCATCATCCCGGAGTTAACGCCCGGATTGGCCACCAGAAACGCCGGCAGTCCGCTGACGTGCGGGTTGATCAGGCGGTCGAGGCGACGCTCGGCGATGGAGCCGATTTCGGCCATGGCGATGGCCAGCAGGTCCGCCGCCAGCGCCACGGACTGGCCGTGCGGGTTGGCCTGGGAAACGACGCGGTAGTTGTCCGGCGTGCCCAGCACCAACGGGTTGTCGGTGGCGCCGTTGAGTTCGTTTTCGATCTGTTTGGTCGCGTGAACCAGCTGATCACGGGCAGCGCCGTGGACCTGCGGGATCGAGCGAATGCTCAAGGCGTCCTGGGTGCGAATGCCTTTGCTGCTGGCGATCACTTCACTGCCATCGAGCACGGCGCGCAGGTTGATGCCGACTTGCTGCATGCCCGGGTGCGGCTTGAGCGCGATGATCTCGGCGTCGAACGCATCGAGCTGACCACGCTGGGCTTCGAAACTCATGGCGCCGATCACGTCGGCCCACTGCAGCAGATGCGCGGCATCGGCAACCGCCAGGCAGCTGAGGCCGGTCATGCACGGCGTGCCGTTGACCAGGCACAAACCGTCCTTGGCACCGAGCTTGACCGGTTGCAGCCCTTCTTCGGCCAGGGCTTGCTGAGCGGAAACAATTTGCCCGCGATAGCTGACATTGCCGACACCCAGCAGGGCAATGCCGATGTGCGCCATGTGCGTCAGGTAGCCCACGGAACCCTGGGACGGCACTTGCGGGGTAATGCCACGGTTGAGCAGCGCCAGCAGGGCTTCAACCACTTGGCGGTGCAGGCCGGATTTGCCGTGGCTGTAGTTGACGACGGCGGCGCACATGATGGCGCGAGTCTGCTCGTTGGTCAGCGGCGCGCCAACGCCACAGGCGTGACTGAGCAAGGTGTTGCGCGACAACTGGCTGAGCTGTTCATCTTGAAGGGAGACGTTGCACAAGGCGCCCAGCCCGGTGTTGATGCCGTAGGCGCGCTCGCCGCTGGTGACGATGCGCTGGACGATGGCTTGCGCGTTTTCAATGCGTGCCCAGGTCTGGGCTGAAAGCTCAAGCTGTGCGCCGTGACGGGCGACGGCGACCACATCCTGCCAACGCAACGGGGCGTCAGCGATAACGATTTTTTCAGCCTGGGACATCTTTGACCTCGTGCGTAAAACCTGAATATTGATGCAGCTTTACCGACCCCTTCGCTGGCAAGCCAGCGCCTACAGGGGACGAGCACACCTTGTAGGAGCTGGCTTGCCAGCGAAGAGGCCGGCAAATACGCCGTAAACCTTTAAACCACCGCAGCCCGACGCTGCACAAACCGGTCGACATACTCATCCGCCGGCGAATGCAGGATCTCGCGCGGGGTGCCGACCTGAATCAGGCGGCCGTCCTTGAGGATCGCAATGCGATTGCCGATGCGCACGGCCTCGTCAAGGTCGTGGGTGATGAAGACGATGGTCTTGTGCAGGGTCTTTTGCAGCTCCAGCAACTGGTCCTGCATCTCGGCACGGATCAACGGGTCGAGGGCGCTGAACGCTTCATCCATCAAGATGATGTCAGTGTCCGCCGCCAAGGCGCGGGCCAGGCCCACACGCTGACGCATGCCGCCCGAGAGCTGATGCGGGTATTTGTTTTCGTAGCCCTTGAGGCCCACGGTGTTGATCCAGTGCAGCGCGCGCTCGGAGCACATTTGCTTGCTCTCGCCGCGCACTTTCAGGCCGTAGGCAACGTTATCCACCACGGTCTTGTGCGGCAGCAGGCCGAAGCTCTGGAACACCATGCTGATCCGGTGCCGGCGAAATTCGCGCAGGGCTTCCATGTCGTATTGCAAGATGTCCACGCCGTCCACCAGGATCGCGCCGCTGGTCGGGTCGATCAGGCGGTTGAAGTGGCGCACCAGGGTCGATTTACCCGAACCCGACAGGCCCATGATCACGAAGATCTCGCCGGTGCCGATGCTCAGGGACAGATCGTTCACGCCGACCACACAGCCGGTTTCGGCCAGCACCTGATCTTTGGTCTTGCCCTGGCCAATCATCGCCAGTGCGTCCTTGGAACGGTTGCCGAAAATCTTGAAGACGTTTTTGACTTCGATCTTGCTGATGGCTTCGTTGTTCATTTGCTCACCTCATGCCGTGCCCGACCGTACGCCTGAGTAATGCGGTCGATCACCACAGCCAGAATCACGATCGCCAGACCGGCTTCCAGGCCACGTCCGACGTTGAGGGTCTGAATCCCCACCAGTACGTCTTCACCCAAGCCACGGGCACCGATCATCGAGGCAATCACTACCATCGACAGCGCCATCATGGTGGTCTGGTTGATCCCAGCCATGATGCTCGGCAGGGCCAGGGGCAGTTGCACGCCAAACAGTTGCTGCCAGCGGTTGGCACCGAAGGCGTTGATCGCTTCCATCACTTCGCCGTCAACCTGGCGAATGCCCAGATCAGTCAGGCGGATCAGCGGAGGTGCGGCGTAGATCACGGTGGCGAAAATCGCCGGGACCTTGCCCAGGCCGAACAGCATCAGCACCGGAATGAGGTACACGAAACTCGGCATGGTCTGCATGATGTCCAGCAGCGGCATCAATATCGAACGCAGGCGATTGCTGCGCGCCGAAAGAATGCCCAGCGGAATGCCGATCATCACCGAAATGATCGTCGCCACCATCATCAGTGCCAGGGTCTGCATCAGCTTGTCCCAGAGGCCGACTGCACCCACCAGGAACAACAAGCCGACAATCACTGCCGTGGTCACGACTTTGCGGGTCGCGTGCCAGGCAACGCCCGCGACGATGGCCAGCATCAGCCACCAGGGCGCCGCACGCAGCAGCCCTTCAAGATTGACGATGGCCCACAGCAGCGTGTCAGAGATCTGCCGGAACACGTCGCCGTAGTTGGTGACCAGCGAATCGACCCAACTGTTGACCCAGTCGGCGATGGAAAAGGTAAAGCTTTCGGGAAACATAAGAGACTCTCAATCAAGGGGTTGCGATCAAGCGTCCGACTGCCATTGCCGACAGTCGGAGAGGCCCAACCTACAAGGCCGCGTCGATTTTCTTGGCTGCGTCTTCGCTCACCCACGCGTGCCAGACTTCAGGATGTTCCTTCAAGAAGATCTTGGCCAGTTTTGGCGACTCGATCCGCTCTTTGGTCATGCGCCCCAGGTTCTGGTTGAGGATGTCGATTGGCAGGTTGACCTTTTCCAGCACGGCCACCAGTTCCGGTGCTTGTTCGTAGAAGGTCTTGGACAGGCCGACCTTGATGGTCACGCTTTTATCCACGCCTGGCTTTTCTTCGAGCTTGACCAGGTCAACCTGGCCCATCAGCGGGGTTGGCGACCAGTAGTAGAACAGGATCGGCTCGCCACGCTTGTAGCTCGACAGCACCGCCGCATCCAGCGCCGGGCCGGTGCCTGGGCGGAAGTTGGTGTAGGTGCTTTCCAAGCCGTAGCTCTTCAGCATTTCGCTGTTGTCCAGCTCGCAGGTCCAGCCGGCCGGGCAGTTGTAGAAACGGCCCTTCGACGGTTCTTCCTGATCCTTGAACACGGCGGCGTATTTACCCAGATCGGCGATTGCTTTCAGGTCTGGTGCTTTGGGTTCCAGCTTGCGTTTGGCGTCGCCTTCGATCACGTAGCGCGGCACGTACCAACCTTCGGTCGCACCCACGACTGGAGCGCCGACACCGACCACTTTGCCGGCCTTCTCGGCCTTGTTCCAAACTTCGCTGCGGCCGACCCACTCTTCAGCAAACACTTGAATGTCGTTGCTGCTCAGGGCGTTTTCCATGGTGATGGAGTTGCCCGGCAGGCTGTCGGTCTTGCAGTCGTAGCCTTTCTCCAACACGACTTGCAGCACGTCGGTCAGCAGCATCGCGCTTTCCCAGTTCAGACCGGCAAATTTCACCGGTTTGCCCGATTCGCACCAGCCGGCAGCCTGAGTGGCGCCGGCACTGGCGAGCAGGCCCATGGAAAGCAATGTGGTCAGCAGGGTCTTGTTCGATTTCATTGTAGTGACGCTCCTAATCATGAATGGGCTTACGGCAGTCAAGAGGCATCCAGCCCTGTCCACGTCCAATCAGGCCTGCGCAGCAGCGCGACCGGCCCCGCTTGTTCTGAGTGCTACAACGTTTGACGTTGGAGTTAGCCTGCTCGCGATAGCGGTTTTTCAGTCAACAGAGATGTTGAATGTGCTGACCCCATCGCGAGCAAGCTCGGCTCCTACAGGTACTTCTGCGTTATTTGCCGGTGATCATCGGCAGGTTCAGCCCTTGTTCCTTGGCGCAGTCGATGGCGATCTGGTAACCGGCATCGGCGTGACGCATAACGCCGGTCGCCGGGTCGTTGTGCAGAACGCGAGCAATACGCTCGGCCGCTTCATCAGTACCGTCGCAGACAATCACCATGCCCGAATGCTGGGAGAAGCCCATGCCAACACCGCCGCCGTGGTGCAGGGACACCCAGGTCGCGCCGCTCGCGGTGTTGAGCAGGGCGTTGAGCAGTGGCCAGTCGGACACGGCGTCGGAGCCATCCTGCATGGATTCGGTTTCGCGGTTCGGGCTGGCGACCGAACCGGAGTCCAGGTGGTCGCGACCGATCACGATCGGCGCAGACAGCTCGCCGCTACGCACCATTTCATTGAACGCCAGACCGAGCTTGGCGCGCAGGCCCAGGCCAACCCAGCAGATACGCGCCGGCAGACCCTGGAAGCTGATGCGCTCGCGGGCCATGTCCAGCCAGTTGTGCAGGTGGGCGTCGTCCGGGATCAGTTCTTTTACTTTGGCGTCGGTTTTGTAGATGTCTTCGGCGTTACCCGACAGTGCAGCCCAACGGAACGGACCGATACCGCGGCAGAACAGCGGACGGATGTAAGCCGGTACGAAACCCGGGAAGTCGAATGCGTTCTCGACGCCTTCTTCTTGGGCCATCTGACGGATGTTGTTGCCGTAGTCGAAGGTCGGGATGCCCATTTTCTGGAAATCCAGCATCGCTTTAACGTGCACAGCCATCGATTGCTTGGCGGCTTTGACCACGGCAGCCGGCTCGGTCTTGGCGCGAGCGCGGTACTCTTCCCAGGTCCAGCCGGCTGGCAGGTAACCGTTGAGCGGGTCGTGGGCGCTGGTCTGGTCGGTGACCATGTCCGGGCGCACGCCACGACGAACCAGTTCCGGCAGAATTTCTGCCGCGTTACCCAGCAGGGCGATGGAAATGGCCTTGCCTTCCTTGGTGTATTTGGCGATGCGGGCCAAAGCGTCGTCGAGGTCGGTGGCTTGCTCATCGACATAACGGCTGTTCAAGCGGAAATCGATGCTGACCTGCTGGCATTCAATGTTCAGCGAGCAAGCGCCAGCCAGGGTTGCGGCCAGAGGTTGCGCGCCGCCCATGCCGCCGAGGCCGGCGGTCAGGACCCAACGACCTTTCAGGTCATCGTTGTAGTGTTGGCGACCGGCTTCGACGAAGGTTTCGTAGGTACCCTGGACGATGCCCTGGCTGCCGATGTAGATCCAGCTGCCGGCGGTCATCTGGCCGTACATGGCCAAGCCTTTGGCGTCGAGTTCGTTGAAGTGTTCCCAGCTCGCCCAGTGCGGCACCAGGTTGGAGTTGGCGATCAGCACGCGTGGTGCGTTGGTGTGGGTCTTGAACACGCCGACCGGCTTGCCGGATTGCACCAGCAGGGTCTCGTCGTCGTTCAGGTTGGTCAGGCTTTCGACGATCTTGTCGTAGCATTCCCAGTTACGTGCCGCACGACCAATGCCACCGTAAACCACCAGTTCTTTAGGGTTCTCGGCGACTTCCGGGTCGAGGTTGTTCATCAACATGCGCAGCGGCGCTTCGGTCAGCCAGCTTTTGGCGGTCAGCTTGTTACCGCGAGCGGCACGAATTTCTACGTCACGAAACTTGGTAGGTTTCTGGGTATTGTCAGTCACGAAAAAGACTCCTCAGCGATCAATTCAAACCAACCCGGGCAGTGGGCAAGCCAGCCTGTGCGCATCGTCGCGCCACAAGCGAATCAGTGGACGCTGCGGAGAGTCTCGATCGACTCATACGCATACGTCTTTACTTGTACATACAAGCATATGCAATCAAGCGGCCAACTTGTTGGATGGCTGTTCAAGAAAAGTTCTTTGAAGACTTGAAAGCTTGTAAATCAAGGGCTTGGAGGGTGATGAAATTTTTCGGGGGGATGTTGCGTAAGGGGGAACGGCTGTTACTTGAGCGTGGTTTTGCGCCACGCTGGGGCGTTCGGTAACAAGTTGGTGCGCTTTAGGGAACAGGATGTGTGAATGGCTTTTGTGGCGAGGGAGCTTGTCGGAACGGTGCGGCGTTCCGACAAGCTCCTCGCCACAGTTAGATGTGTGCGGTCAGCTCAATCACGCAGCATGGGCCATTGCTGGAGACTTCAATCAGCCCGGTGTTACCCTCGAACTGCAGGCAATCGTGGCGACTGAGTTGTGATGGGCTGTTACCGACTTTCACTTCCAATGCCTCAGCGATGCTGAACACCAACACCGTGCCCGCCGAACTGAAAAACCGTTGCTCACCCGCCAACCACTGCAACCGCGCGCTATAACGCTGCGGCGCAAAAATCAGGTTGAAATCGCGGATCGGCCCGCCGAGCAGGGTGCACGACACCTCACTCTCACCGCTGAAAGCAAACGGGGTCAGCGGTAACAGTGGAGGCGTGTCCTGACCATCCACCTTCAAGGTCATGCCGTCACCTTGCAGCACGGTGATGACGCGCTCATAACCGGTGAACGTCGAGAAACCGCCCGACTCGCCGATGTCGGCAATCGACAGACGCCAGCCGAAACCATCGAGGCCAGTGCCCGCATCGCGGGTGATTTCTTCAGTGCTGCCACCGCCGTTTTTCCACGGCATGCGCGGGTAATCTTTTGCCCGTAGAACCTTTAATTGACTCATTTGTGAAACCGACCTTCCAGACGATGACGGGAACCTGGGTGGATCAGGCGGGCGGCGGTCACTGGCTGACGGCCGGACCAGGTGCGGCGGCGAATCAGCAGGCACGGCTCGCCCTTTTCAATCTGCAACAGCTTGCACTCGGACGCCTCGGCAAGAATCGCCTCGACCACATGCTCGCCTTCGGTCAGCGGCGCCACCTGGTTCAGGTAGGCGTAGGGCGTTTGCAAGGTGAAGTCTTGCTTGAGGTAGTCCGGGGCCACCAGCGCATTAACGAAACGGTCTTCGATTTGCACCGGGATATCGTTCTCGAAGTGCACGATCAGCGAGTGGAAAACCCTCTGCCCTTCGCGCATATCCAGTGCCAGGGCGCGCTCGGAACCGGCGGCCTCTTCTTCGAGGGTGATCACCTTGCAGGTGTGGCGATGACCACGAGAAGCAATCTCGTCGGCGATGTTGTGCACTTCAAACAGCGCGGACTGGCTTTTCGGCTCGGCAACGAACGTACCCACGCCTTGCATGCGCACCAACAGACCGTCGGCGGTCATTTCGCGCAGGGCGCGGTTGATGGTCATACGACTGAAACCGAGCTGGCTGACCAGTTCGCTTTCCGACGGCACGCGATAGTGCGGCGGCCAGTTTCCACTGTCGATTTGCTGGGTGATCATCTGTTTGACGCGGGCGTACAAGGGCGCCGGACTGTCGCCCATGTTCGCGGCCAACGGTGACACTGGGGGCGGAGTCGGCACGGTTAATCCTTGTTCATTTGATAAGAGTTGCTAGCTTGCCGGAGTTTACCGAGCAGGCAAACGTCTGTATATGTATATACAAATAACACACGATGGGGTGCTGAACCATGTCCGCCTTCTTTGCCGAACGCGCGCTGCTGCCTAGTGGATGGGCCAACAATGTACGTCTTGAGGTCAGCGCCGAGGGCGTATTGACCCATCTTCAGGCCGATTCCCAACCAGATGGCGCTGAACGGCTGAGCGGTCCGCTGCTGCCGGGCATGCCGAATCTGCACTCCCATGCGTTCCAGCGGGCGATGGCCGGGTTGGCGGAAGTAGCGGGCAATCCGAACGACAGTTTCTGGACCTGGCGCGATTTGATGTATCGCCTCGTCGGAAAAATCAGCCCGGACCAACTCGGCGTTATCGCCCGTCAGCTGTACATCGAAATGCTCAAGGCCGGGTACACCTCGGTCGCGGAATTTCATTACGTCCACCACGACACCAATGGCCAACCCTACGCAGACCCTGCCGAGTTGGCGCTGCGCATCAGCCAAGCCGCCAGTTCCGCCGGTATCGGTTTGACCCTGCTGCCGGTGCTCTACAGCCATTCCGGTTTCGGCGGCCAGACGCCGAACGACGGGCAGCGCCGCTTTATCAATAGCACCGAAAACTACCTGAAACTTCAGTCGCGTTTGCAGCCGATTCTGGCCCGGCAACCGGCGCAGTCGCTGGGTTTGTGCTTCCACTCGTTACGCGCCGTGACACCACAGCAAATCAGCGAAGTGCTGGCCGCCAGCGACAAGCAATGCCCGGTGCACATCCACATTGCCGAACAGCAAAAGGAAGTTGATGACTGCCTGACCTGGAGCGGTCGTCGCCCGCTGCAATGGCTGTACGAAAACACTGAGGTCGATCAGCGCTGGTGCCTGGTTCACGCCACTCACGCCAACGCGGAAGAAGTCACGCTGATGGCCAAGAGTCGCGCCATTGCGGGTCTGTGCCTGACCACCGAAGCCAACCTCGGCGACGGGATTTTCCCGGCGGTGGATTTCCTCGCTCAGGGAGGGCGCATGGGTATCGGTTCCGACAGCCACGTGTCCTTGAGTGTGGTGGAAGAATTGCGTTGGCTGGAATACGGCCAGCGTCTGCGCGATCAGCGGCGTAATCGGTTGTATGGCCCGGATCAACCGATGATCGGCCGCACGCTTTACGACGCGGCACTTGATGGAGGTGCTCAGGCACTGGGTCAGCCGATTGGCGCGTTGGAAGTGGGCAAGCGTGCGGACTGGCTGGTGCTGGACGGAAACGACCCGTACCTGGCAACGGCCAGTGGTGACGGGATTCTGAATCGCTGGTTGTTTGCTGGCGGCGATCGCCAGGTTCGTGATGTGCTGGTCAATGGCCAGTGGGTTGTGCGTGACGGGCGCCATGCCGGGGAAGAAGAAAGCAATCGCGCATTCACCCAAGTCCTGCGCGAACTTTTAGGCTGACCCAAAACCCGTAGGAGCTGGCTTGTCGGATCGCCGCACCGCAGCGATGGCGAACTGTCAGGCAACATTGCTGTTGAATTTGACGACCTCATCGCTGGCAAGCCAGCTCCTACAGGGTTTGCGCGATCAGTTCGAGGTCTTGGCCATCTGCGTCTCCGACGCACGCCAGATCAGCCGCGAAGTGTCGTAACCCTGCTGACGCGCCTTGCTCAGCAGTTCCTCTCGCACCACACCATTGACGGTCGGGGTCCGCGCCAACAGCCACAGGTACTTGCGACTCGGGTCGCCAACAATGGCGGTCTTGTAGTCGTCGCTGACGTACAACACCCAGTATTCGCCTTTCGCCACACCCGGAATCAGACGAGAAAACCAGGTATCGAACTTGACCCACAACTTGTCGGCTTTGCCTGGCACCTGTGGATAAGCCGTGCCCTTGACCTCTTCCCACTGCCACTGCGCCGTCAGGCAGCGGTTCAATATCGCCATGTTACCGTCAGGCTTGAGGGTGTAATGGGCTTCGGATTGGGCGCAGTCACGCTGGAAATACATCGGCAGGCGAGCCAACTCGTACCAAGTCCCCTGGTAACGCTTGAGGTTGACGCTGTTGACGGTTTTTGGCGCCAACGGATCTGGGCCAGAAGTGGCACAACCAGCCAATACCAGGCCGGCAAAAAGTACGAGTAATAACCGCTTCATTGTTTTTCTCCCGTGGGCGCATCGCCCCGGTTTACTTCAGGCCTTGGCCGGAAAACATCAATACTTTGTCACCGGCAAACTGCACGCTGATAAAGCTGTTTTTGTCGCCCCATGTGCAACTGGACATACCCAGTGCGCCCGAGCAATCAGCAGGCTTACCCAGCAACGTTTCAACCTCGGCCTTAGGCATGCCGGTCGAAAGCTTCGAGTAGTTTTCCTGATTGACCTTGCTGCATGCGGCCAACAACACGCAGAACGACAGCAAGGCGATAGATCGCAGCGACATGTGAAACTCCTGGGACGAAGGGGAATGGCATGGCTGCCAAGCAGAACCTTAGAAGAGAAAACCCCCATCTGGTTCCCTTACCGTCGCGCTATTTATCGGGCCGCTCGTCTGCCTTTTTTCGAAAAATCAGCCACCTTCCTGAGCCAATGAGTATTTCGTCAGTTTTTGCAAAAAGACGCCTAATCTTTGGCGCTGGCCAGTCGACATAGAAGCAGCGTAAAGCCCTCGACTGTGGCAATTGACGCCCCCTCGCTGACAAGTCCTTCCGCGGTAGTGCACTTAATGACCAGAAACATGAAATTCAGCCACAAGATCCTGCTGGCAGCCGCCCTCGTGGTCGCCGTTGCGTTCGCCTGCTTTATCCTGTTCAACGACTACCGCCAGCGCCAGACCCTGCGCAGCAGTACCGAATCCTCGATGCAGGAACTCGGCAGCCTGACCACCAGCAACATCCAGACCTGGCTGGAAAGCCGCATCCAGTTGCTGCAATCGTTGTCCCAGCAGATCACCGTCGACGGCAGCGCACAGGCCAGCCTGAAACGCGCCATCGACCTGCCGGCTTACACCAGCAACTTCCAGCTGAGCTATTTCGGCGGCACTGACGGCGTAATGTTTTCGGTCCCGGCGGGCAATCGTGCCGCCGACTACGACCCACGCGCCCGTGGCTGGTACAAGGCGGCCAACAGTGCGCAAAAGACCATCGTCACCGAACCGTACATCGCCGCGTCTTCCGGCAAACTGGTGATTACTGTCGCCACACCCGTGAAGTATCAGGGCCAGATGATCGGCGTTGCCGGCGCGGACATCGACCTGTCCAGCGTCAGCGCGATCATCAACTCGCTGAACTTCGGCGGCCACGGCCATGCGTTCATCGTCAGCGCCGACGGCAAGATCCTGATCCACCCGGACAGCAAACTGGTGCTCAAAGGCCTGGCAGACGCCTACCCAAATGGCGCGCCGAAAGTCAGCCCGGGCATGAAAGAAGTCGAGCTCGACGGCAAGACCCAGTTCATCTCCTTCACCCACGTCAACGGCGTGCCGTCGGCAGACTGGTACGTGGCACTGGTGCTGGATCAGGACACCGCGTTCTCGATGCTCAGCGAATTTCGCACCTCGGCGATCATCGCCATGGTCATCGCTGTGGTAATCATCATTGCCTTGCTGGGCATGTTGATCAGCGTCCTGATGCAGCCGCTGCTGACCATGGGCCGTGCGATGCATGACATCGCCGAGGGTGAGGGTGACCTGACCAAACGCCTGACCATCCACGGTCAGGACGAATTCGGCGCGCTGGGCACCTCGTTCAACCGCTTTGTAGAGCGTATTCACACCTCGATTCGCGAAGTGTCTTCGGCCACCGGCCAAGTCAACGAAGTGGCGCTACGCGTCGTGGCCGCGTCGAACTCATCGATGTTCAACTCCGACCAGCAAGCCTCGCGCACCAGCAGCGTTGCCGCAGCGATCAACGAACTGGGCGCCGCCGCCCAGGAAATCGCCCAGAACGCCGCCCTCGCCTCGCAGCACTCCAGCGATGCCCGCTCCCTGGCCGAAGACGGCCAGCAAGTGGTGGATAAAACCATCGCCGCAATGCAGCAGCTGTCGGCGAAGATCAGCGATTCGTGCGGCAACATCGAAACGCTCAACAGCAACACCGTGAACATTGGGCAGATTCTGGAAGTGATCACCAGCATTTCCCAGCAAACCAACTTGCTGGCGCTGAACGCGGCCATCGAAGCGGCCCGTGCCGGTGAAGCAGGACGCGGTTTTGCCGTGGTGGCGGATGAAGTGCGCAACCTCGCCCACCGCACTCAGGATTCGGCGCAGCAAGTGCAGAAGATGATCGAAGAGCTGCAAGTCGGCGCCCGCGAAGCGGTGAGCATCATGACCGACAGCCAGCGTCAGAGCGAAAGCAGCGTCGGCATCGCCAACCAGGCGGGTGAGCGACTGGGAAGTGTGACGCAGCGCATCGGTGAAATCGACGGGATGAACCAGTCGGTGGCGACCGCGACTGAAGAGCAGACCGCTGTGGTGGAGTCGATCAACATCGACATTACCGAGATCAATACGCTGAACCAGGAAGGCGTGGAGAATTTGCAGGCGACCTTGCGCGCGTGTGCGGATCTTGAGCAGCAGGCCGCGCGGTTGAAGCAGTTGGTCGGTAGTTTCCGGATCTAAGGCGCTCTTGCGGGCCCCTTCGCTGGCAAGCCAGCTCCTACGGGATCTTTATCGCACTGGAGATCCGATGTAGGAGCTGGCTTGCCAGCGAAGGCGGCATCAGCCGCATTGAATCTCTAATACCTGGATCAATGCCCGTTGAGAAAACGCCGGTCGGCAGCACCTGACGCAGGACTGAATTAAGACTAAACTCGGTCCTACTCAACCTGGCGAGGCTCACTCCATGAAGCTTTCATCTCAAATCAAGCCAATCAGCTACCTGAAAAGCCATACAGCAGAAATCGTCAAATCGATTACAGAAAGCCGTGAGCCCTTGGTCATCACCCAAAATGGTGAAGCAAAGCTCGTGGTAATGGACGTGAAAAGCTTCGAAGAGCAAGAAGACACGATGGCCCTTTTAAAACTCTTGGCAATGGGTAATCGTGAGATTGAAGAAGGCAAATTTCGCGATGCCGAAGACGTCTTCGCTGAACTGGACAAGGCCGACCATCAATGAGTTTAAAGGTCGTCATTCTTCAGTCCGCCGAAACAGACTTAAAAGAACTTCGTACCTATCTCATCAAACAGTTTTCCACCCAAACCTGGCAAAGCACCTATACCTCTTTGAAATCAGCCATCCGCCACTTGGGGGCGCAGCCCTATTCAGGATCAATCCCTGAAGAAATCGAGAAGCTCCACCTCAGACAGTACCGACAAATACTTTCAGGAATGAACAGGATCATTTATGAAGTACGAGACCAAACGGTCTATGTCCACATCATTGCAGATACTCGGAAAAACCTGCCAACACTACTGATGAGGCGCCTGTTTCAAGGGAATCCGTAAGTTCGAGGCCCATCGCGTCTAAAAATGCGAGCCTGGCCTGCTGAGAAACTCCAACTCCTCAGTCGTAGACTCCCGCCCCAACATCGCATTGCGATGCGGAAACCGCCCAAACCGCGCAATCACGTCCCGATGCCGCTCGGCATAATCCAGATTATCGGCAAACACCGCCCGATCAGGCTCCGGTTGCTGCGCCACCAATTCGATGAACCGCGAAACGGCTTCGTTCTGCACTGCCAGGTGCTCGCAATGCTCCAGCACCAGGTAGATAAACACCCGCTGAATCGGCTGCAACTGCCGATCAAAATCCGCAGCAATGCCTTGCGCCACCAGTGCCTGAGCCCTGAGATCGCCAGAAAAGGATTTGGGAGTATCGCGATAGATCATTCGCGGGAGTTGATCGAGCAGCAGCACCAGAGCCAACCAACCTTCGGGGCGTTGCGCCCAGTCAGTCAGTCCACCGGCCAGTGCCTGCTCGACCCGGTCCCCGAAACGCGCCTGCGCTTCGAGGTCCTGGCTGTCGCGCTTGCCGAACCATAACTTGCCCTTGTCAGTCGCCACTTCGTCAGGCGATTCGGCCTTACCGAACCACCAATCGAGCAACGGCTGCCAGGGTGCGGTCATGGTTTATTCCTTGTGGTAAGCCGTGACGCGTTCGACTTCTTCTTTCGAACCCAGGAACACGGCGACACGCTGGTGCAGGCCGTCAGGCTTGATGTCGAGGATGCGCTGATGGCCATCGGTGGAGGCGCCACCAGCCTGTTCAACCAGGAACGACATCGGATTGGCTTCGTACATCAGACGCAGCTTGCCCGGCTTGGATGGCTCGCGGCTATCGCGCGGGTACATGAACAGACCGCCACGGGTCAGGATGCGGTGCACGTCCGCAACCATCGCGGCGACCCAGCGCATGTTGTAGTTCTTTTTCAGCGGGCCCTCTTCGCCCGCCAGCAATTCGCCGACGTAGCGTTGTACCGGCGCTTCCCAGTGACGCTGATTGGAGGCGTTGATCGCGAATTCCTGAGTGGAGGTCGGGATCTTGATGTCTTCATGGGTCAGCACGAAGCTGCCCATTTCACGGTCCAGGGTAAAGCCTTTGACGCCATCACCCAAGGTCAGGATCAACATGGTCTGTGGACCGTAGATCGCGTAACCGGCAGCCACTTGCTCGGTGCCTGGCTGCAGGAAAGCCTTTTCGTTCAAGGGCTCGTTCTGGCTCAGGTATTCGTTCGGGCAACGCAGCACCGAGAAGATCGTACCGACCGGCGCGTTGATATCGATGTTCGACGAACCGTCCAGCGGGTCGAAAACCAGCAGGTACGCGCCTTTCGGGTATTTGCCCGGGATCTGGTAGGCATTGTCCATTTCTTCGGACGCCATGCCGGCCAAGTGACCGCCCCATTCGTTGGCTTCGAGCAGGATCTCGTTGGAGATCACGTCGAGTTTCTTCTGCACTTCACCTTGGACGTTTTCAGTGCCCATGCTGCCCAGAACACCACCCAAGGCGCCTTTGGACACGGCGTGGTTGATTTCTTTGCAAGCACGCGCCACCACTTCGATCAGGAAACGCAGATCGGCAGGAGTGTTGTTGCTACGGGTCTGCTCAATCAAATAGCGACTCAGGGTAACGCGGGACATGGAAGGCTCCGGTGGAATGGGGGGCTAAAAACCCGCGCAGTTTAACGCGAGTCGAGGCGCATTTCCTCCTATCAGACGTGATACACCCAAGAGAGTTCATGCGCGGGGTTTAGCGTAGTTCGAAACGGGGCGGATGTGGACCGGCGGCAGGTGGCAGATTCGAGTACTTGGTGTTTTCAAGATTGCTATCAGGGTTTCACGGAGGGTTTGCGCAGCAAGCTGAACGCCATCGCCGCCAGAACCAGCACACTCAGCAACAACACCGCCCACAACCCGAATTTCTTCCAGTTCGTGCCAGCCATCGCAGGCGCTATCGATGTAGACACTGGCGAAACCACGCCATCGCTCGCCACCACAGCCTTACCCAATGTCACCAGCTTCTGCGCGCTGTAATCCGGAATCAGCGTCGACAACGGCAAGCTCGCCGCTTTCACCGTCGCATTCCCCAGCGCCAGCGTATAAGGCCCGGGGCCACGCGCCAGGAACACCAGCTGCGTCGAACGCACGGCGAACTTCAGCGTCGGTGCTTCAGCACCCAGGCCACCACCGCGCTCGTCCACGACCAGCTTCAATTGCTGCACGGTTTGCCCCGGCAGCTGCAATTCGTTCTGCACCACGTCCTGGCCATTCTGGGTCAGGCGATACAGCAAACCGCTGCCCAGCGGCTGCCACGGCAAGCTGCTCTCGCGGCGACCGGACAAGGTGACCGGCGCCAGACTGTTGGGCTGACTCAGTTCGACCTGCACCCGCTCGACATTCAGCCCCATCGGCAATTGCCAAGTGTATTCACCGGCCTTCGCGCTGCTGCCGGCCAACGGTTGCGACCAGACCAACGGCAGCGGCAAGCTGCGGATGCTCGCGCTTTCCAGCCGCGCCGACGTCAGCGCTGGCGCCGGTTGTGGTGAACTCCATAACAAGCGCAGATAGCGCGCTGATTGCCCTGGCAGGCTGACTTCATGCTGCTCGACCCGTTCATCGGCAAACGCCAGCCGTGCGACCTGCCCTTGGCCCCACGACTGCCAGTGCTGCAGATCGTCGCTGGCTTCGATGCTGAACTGCTGGAAGCCGTCGCGCTCGCTGGTCCAGTCGAGGACCAATTGCTGCAACGGCGCCTTGATGCCGCTGGCATCGAGCAACCAGCCGCGCAGGACTTCTTCGCCCGCCTCCAACTGGCTGGACGGCTGCACTTCGACCAACGTGCCGTTGGCGCTCGATTGCACCCGCACACTGGGCGCGCGATCTGTGGACTCCGCCGAGTTGTACAGCGGGAACCACTTCACGTCGGTCAGCGTGCGATTTTCACGGGTCTGGGCCGGTTCTCGCGCCAAGGCATACGCCTGCACCTGACCCGCCGCGTTGAACACGCGCACGTCGCTCAGATCGGTTTGCCGCGCATTCAACTGCACGCTCAACGGTAAATCAAGGCGATACCACGGGCCTTCGCCGCTTACGGACAACGGCACTTGAGTGGTGAAGTCCGCCGATTGCTCCTGCGCGCCGACCGACAGCGTCACACCCAGCGCCACCGCGCCCAACCAGCCCAGGTTCAGCTTCTGACTCAAGACGACACTCCTTCGGTTTCCGGGGCCGGTTTTTCAGACTCCGGCACAGCCTCGGGACGCTTGGGCGGCAGTGGCGCGAAATAGCCCACCACCAGCAGCAACACGCCAACGCCGATAAACGAGACGATCCGCGCCAGCCCGCCGCGGTTACTCAATTCAACAAAGAACAGCTTGGCCACCACCACGCCAATCAGCGCCGCACCGATCAGCCAGACCTCGCGACGATGGCGCAAATGGCCGCCGATCATCAGGCTCAGCGCCATGAGGGTCCAGACGATGGACAGGCCGGCCTGCACCAGCATCGATTCCAGCAACGCATCGAATTCGAACGGCACACCGCCCCAATGGTGCGCGGTGCGCATCACCAACGCGGTGAAGAACACGAACAGCGAAACCCCGGCGATCAATTGCGTGGCGTGTTCGGCGTAATCCTTGCGGATGGCCAGTTGCGTCACGGCGCTGCGCGACCAGGCGTAGACACCGAACAGCGCAAACAGCAGGCCCAACTCTAGCGGGTTGATCAACGGTATATACGGCAGCGGTTCGGCGGTGCCGTCGCTGACCACGTTCGCCAGCCAGAACCAACCGAGCATCAGCAGCGCCAGCGGTGCCGCCGCATACAGTCGGTATTCGCGGGGATACGCCGACACCGGCCACGGCCAATTACGCGGCGCCGCCATCAGCACCAGGTACAGACTCGGCAGAATCGCCCAGCCCAACCAACGCCAGGCGTTGTACTGCTCGGACAACAGCAGCAAGCCGTAACGCAGTTCCAGCGCCAGCACACCGATCAACAGCCAGCAACCGAGCACATGCGCAGTGCTGACCGCGCGCGCCAGCAACATGGGCGCCAGTCGCTTCAGCGAAATGAAATGCACGACGAACACCGCCGCCCAGGCCAGCCAACCAAAACTGGCCGCCGGGTGATAACGCGAGTGCCACGCCGCAAGCAGCACCACGCCGGCCGCCGGCATCAGCAAGGTGCAGAGCAAACCCAGCGACGACCATTTCAAGCGCAGCGCCAACGCCGTCCATAGCGCCACGCTGACTGCCGCGACCGCCAGCAACAACGTCGCTTGCAGGTTTACCGGCGCAAAACGCAGCACTTCACTGATCCAGGCCAGCGCCCACCAACCCGCCCCCCATACCAGCAGCACTTCGGACAAACGCTGCAAGCTCAGCACATCGAACGCCGAAGCGTGGTTGCCAAGCTGCAATCGCCAAGCCCCGACCAGCGCTGCCAAACCTAATACCAACGGCGTCCAGAAACCGCTGTGCGCCAGTGGCTTCAGTCCTTCGCTGGCCAAAGGTAAGAGCAGGTCCGGCCCGGCAAACAGGAACGCCGCGCCGCCGATCACCTGCAACAGCAAACCGAAGACAAAACTCACGCGCTGCTTCAGGTACAGGCTCAACCAGATGATGAACAAACCACTGGCCGCCCACACCGCGCTCGCGGTCTGCCACGGCAGGACGAACAGCACGGCCAGATTGATCAGCACCAGACCGGCCAGCAACACCACCGACAACCCGCGTAACAGTCGTACGTCGCTGCGCACCATCTCATCGCGCGCCGCCAGCAACATACCGGCGATCAACGCCAGACCGATCAGCGAGGCACTGAGCAAACCGCTCCAGCCAGCGCTGAACACCGCCGCAGACTCATCACCGCCACCTTGCAGCCGCAGCAGGAACAACGCACCGCCGAGCAACTGCACGGCAAACGCGGTGAACAGGAACGTGCGCGACTGCAGACGCAGACCGACAAACAACGTCGCCAGACCGGCCAGCGCCCAACTGATCGCCGTACCGTGGGTGAAGAAAAACAACGGCGCCAGCAGATAAAGGAACGTCAGGCCAAGGCAAGCCAGAACCGGCAGCCCCTTGCGCTCCCATTGAGCAGTCTGTTCCGGCAAGGCTTTACGCAATTGATAGAAGCTGAACAGCAACGCCACGCCGAGCATCAACGCGCCCAACGGTGCGCCATCGAGCAGGCTGCTTTCGCCGATCCGCAGCTCACTGAGAAACGCCAGCGCCGAGCCCAGTTGCAGCAGCAAGGCAAAGGCCCTGGCCAACGGACGTTGCTGACGCAAGCCGAGCCAGAAAATCCCGGCGCCTTCGACGGCCCAGGCCGCGGCGGTCCAGCGCGCATCGAGGCCCAAAGGAATCGCCAGGCTGGCGAAAATCACACCCAGTGCCAGGCAAGTTTCTGCCAGCAACAACGCGCGACCGCCCATCAGCAAACGGGCCAGGCCCATGTAGATCATGCCCAGTGCCAATGCGCTGAACGCGGCGGCAAATTCAAGGTGCTGGACCAGCGCGAACTGCAAACCGAAGCCCACCAGCGGCGGCCCAAACAGCATCGTTCCGTCGACGTAATCACCTTTGCGTGCCGACCAGCGCAGCAGCGCCTCGCGGCTATCGTCCTCGGGCGCATCGCTCATTTCCAGCAACTTGCGCCGGGCGAACAGCAGGCCGATGGCCAGGTACATCAGGAAAAACACAATCAGGAACGGCTCGGTGCTCCACAGCAACTCTGGCGTGTAGGAACGCAGGCCCCAAGCGAAACCGATGCCGAAGGTGCCGACGAAGCCAATCAGGTTGAGCAACCGCCAGGCCTTGAACCAGGCGATGGCGAGGATGCCGGCGTTGAGCAAGGCGAAGTAGCTGAACAGCGCGACGTGGCTACCGGCACCGGTAGAGGTCAGAATCGGCGCGGCAAAACCGCCCAGCGCGGCGGCGCAGGCCAGCGCCAATGAATCCTGGGTGATCGCCAGAATCGCTGAGAACGCCGTCACCGCCACCAGCAAGCCAAGCGCTGCCGTCGGATCCAGCAGCGGATGCAAACGCATGGCGGCGAACACCGTCAGGTACAGCACGGCAATGCCCGTGCCTTGCAGCATCAACGCGTAATTATTGTTGCGATGACGCAGCCACCAACCCAGACCGAGCAGCCCCAATGCAGCCGCCGCGACGCCGGCGTAACGCAGCTCAATCGGCACGACCATGCCTTCGGTCGCATACCGCAGTAAAAAGGCCAGACCGAGGAACAACAGCACCACGCCGACCCGCAGCACAGTGTTACCGCCGAACAGCCAGGCGCGCGCGCCGCTGATGGCGCGATCAATGAGGTTGGGGCCGCGCGGGGTGGCGGGGGTTTGCGGCTCGGGTTTCCAGGCGTCGGCAGGCAGTGGATGACTGGTTTCAGTCGCCACAGCGGTGATCGGTTCGAGCTCGGGAGGGAGGTCCCAGACCAGTTCCGGGGTTTCGGCAGGGATTTCGTCGAGGGTAAATTCGGGAGGAGGTACGGGCTCGCTGGCAACTGACTCGCTGGTTTCAGGCACTTTGACGCCGGACACTTCCAGCAAGGCCAGGCGTTGCTGCACCGCATTCAGCGCTACCTGCGTCTGCTCCAGTAGAAGGTGCTGCCCGGCAGCTTGTGAACCTAAGCGAGTAATACTAATGGCCTGGCCGATACCCAAGCCGAGCAACGCGCCCAACAGTGCATCACTGAACGACTCGTCGAGTATCCAGCCGAGCACCAGCCCGATCAGCATTAAAATCCATTGCATGGTCGATATCCCTAAGCGGCCCATTGCCTTGTGGCGCCTGCACGGACGTCATCGCGGGCAAGCCACGCTCCCACAGGTCATGCGTCGTTCTGACGGCTCATGCAATCCTGTGGGAGCGTGGCTTGCCCGCGATTGAGCGCGCAGCGCTCACTGAAACTGGTGCTTAGTATATCGACCAGGCCCGACACCGTCGGGCCGTGCACGCAAATTATTGCGAAACGTTACTCCAGCGCCTTCCAGATTTCCGTGGCGTACTCGCGAATGGTCCTGTCTGAAGAGAACCAACCCATCCGCGACGTGCTCAACACTGCCGAACGCCACCATTCCTTGGAGTCGTGCCAATGGGCTTCGACGCGCATCTGCGCATTCCAGTAAGAGTCGAAATCGGCGCACACCAGGAAGCGGTCGTAATCCACCAGCGAATCAATCAGCCCGGTGTAACGGGACGGATCATCCGGCGAGAACACCCCGCCGCGAATCGCTTGCAGCACGTCATTGAGTCGATGAGACGCCGCGATGTCCGGCGTCGCATTGAACTCGTGGTTCTGCTTGCGCGCCTCAACCTGCTGCGCACTGAGACCGAAGATGAACATGTGTTCGACGCCGATGCGCTCGGACATTTCTACGTTGGCGCCGTCCAGGGTGCCAATGGTCAGTGCCCCGTTGAGGCCGAACTTCATGTTGCTGGTGCCGGAAGCCTCGAAGCCTGCGGTGGAAATCTGTTCCGATAAATCCGCCGCCGGAATAATGCTCTCTGCCAGGCTGACGTTGTAGTTGGGCAGGAACACCACTTTGAGCAAACCGCGCACGGTCGGATCGTTGTTCACCACCCGGGCGATGTCGTTGGTCAACTTGATGATCAGCTTGGCCTGGTGATAACTGGCGGCGGCCTTGCCGGCGAAGATCTTCACGCGCGGCACCCAGTCGATTTCCGGCTCGGCCCGAATCGCCTGATACAGCGCCACGGTGTGCATCAGATTAAGCAACTGGCGTTTGTATTCGTGGATCCGTTTTACCTGCACGTCGAACATCGCCGCCGGGTTCACCGCCACCCCCAATCGCTCGTGAATCAGGTAGGCCAGGGCTTTTTTACTGTGCAGCCGCTGTTCGGCAAACGCCTTGCGGAATGCTGCTTTCTCGGCGAACGGTTCCAGGTCGAGCAAGCGCCCTTCGGGGTTATCCAGCAAATCAGGCCCGAGGGCATCGACCATCATTGACGTCAGTTCCGGATTGGCCTGGTAGAGCCAGCGGCGGAAGGTGATGCCGTTGGTCTTGTTGTTGATCCGGTCCGGGTAGAGCTTGTGCAGTTCGGAGAACACGGTTTTGCGCATCAGCTGCGTGTGCAGCCCTGACACGCCGTTTACGCTGTGCGAGCCGAGGAACGCGAGGTTGCCCATGCGCACACGGCGACCGTTGTCTTCTTCGATCAGCGACACCGCGCGCAACACGTCGAAGTCATGAATGCCCTTGGCCCGCAGGGAGTCGATGTGTTGGGCGTTGATCAGGTAAATGATCTGCATGTGCCGTGGCAACATCCGCTCCATCAAACCGACCGGCCAGGTTTCCAGCGCTTCGGGCAACAGCGTGTGGTTGGTGTACGACAACGTGTCGACGGTGACTTGCCACGCTGCATCCCACGCCACGTCGTAGACATCGACCAGCTGGCGCATCAATTCGGCCACGGCAATCGAGGGGTGAGTGTCGTTGAGCTGGATCGCCGCGTGGTCGCCCAGGGTCAGCACGGAGGTGTGCATGTTGCGATGGCGGCGCAGCAAGTCCTGCAAGGACGCGGCGACGAAAAAGTATTCCTGACGCAGGCGCAGTTCCTGACCGGCTTCGGTGCTGTCCGCTGGATAAAGAACGCGGGAGATACTTTCGGCGCGAGCCACTTCCGCTACCGCGCCCAAGTGGTCACCGGCGTTGAAGCGCTCCAGGTGCAAATCTTCCATCGCCCGGGCGCGCCACAAACGCAACGTGTTGACGCTCGCCCCGCGCCAGCCGACTACCGGGGTGTCATAAGCAATCGCTCGCACCGTTTCCGCCGGGGACCAGACTTGTTTGGTTTTGCCGTTTTCATCGATGACGGTTTCGACGCCGCCGCCGAAGCCGATCGGGTAAACGACTTCTGGTCGCTCGAATTCCCACGGGTTACCGAAGTCCAGCCAGTGTTCGGTCTGCTCCTGCTGCCAGCCATCGACGATGGCCTGACGGAACAAACCGTGTTCATAACGAATGCCGTAACCGTGGCCGGCGATGCCGAGGGTCGACATGCTTTCCATGAAGCACGCCGCCAGACGACCGAGGCCGCCGTTGCCCAGCGCCGCGTCGGGCTCCAACAGGCGGATGCGCTCGAGGTCGACACCGAGTTCGGTCAGCGCTTCGCGGGCGACGTCGAGCAAGCCAAGGTTGCTCAGGCTGTCATAGAGCAACCGCCCGATGAGAAATTCGAGGGAGAGGTAATAAACCCGTTTCTGCCCTTTGCGGTAGATCTGCCGGGTGTGGTCCATCCAGTGCTCGACCATGTGGTCCCGTGCCGCCAGGGCGATGGCTTCAAACCAGTCGTGGTCGAAGGCATGATCCGGGTCTTTACCCACCGCGTAGGTGAGTTTGGTCAAGACGGCGTCGCGGAATGCGGCCACCTCTGCTTCGCGAACAAGTGGTTCTTGAGTCATCGATAGGACCTCGAGCGAGCGTGGAATTGTTGAGCCTAGACGGTCTGACAGACGGTGGGGGCTCTGGTTCGGCAGTTTTTCCTGTTAGTGCGAGATAGGTCGACATTACCTTGTCATGTGCCTGAATCAATGCAGGGGCCGTGCCGGATTAGCGGTGCCCTTTGGGCGATACAGAAAAAAACTGGCGAAAGGTTGTTCAAAAATCCACCAGTCCCGGTATGATCGCGCGCCCTGATGCATGTAGCTGGTAACAACCGATGATGAAGCCCAACCTGATCGCCGCCGCAGAGATCGATCGCCTCGATACCTGGGCCAAGTACTCTGCGCCGATGTGCGGTTCCTGCGTGTCCAGCTGCTGCACACTGCCGGTCGAGGTCAAGATCAAGGATCTGATCCGCATCGGCATCGTCGACGAGTTCGAGCGCGGCGAGCCGGCGAAAAACATCGCCAAGCGCCTGCAGAAGGAAGGGATCGTCGAGCGTTACAGCCAGAAGACCGAGATCTTCACCCTCCAGCGCATGAGCAACAACGATTGCCTGTACCTGGATCGTAAGAGCCGTCTGTGCACTATTTATGAAAAACGCCCGGATACTTGCCGCAACCACCCGAAAATCGGACCACGGCCGGGGTATTGCGCTTACAAGCCCAAGGAAGTGGCGCGTGAGACCAGCGCCAGCCGTCGGCCGCTCGATAAGTTTTAATCTGCGCTGAGTTCTTCGGCGTCTGACAGTCCGCCTTCGCGAGCAAGCCCGCTCCCCCATTGAAATGCGTTCTCCTGTGGGAGCGGGCTTGCTCGCGAAGGGGCCGGTACAAACACCGCAAAAACCCCAGACAAACAAAAACGCCCCCGACCTTGCGGTCGGGGGCGTTTTTTTGTCAGCTAACTAAATAACTTAGTTACCGGACTTCTTCGCAGCGCGGGTACGCTCGCTTTCGCCCAGGATCTTCTTGCGAAGACGGATGGACTTAGGAGTGACTTCACACAGTTCGTCTTCTTGAACGAATTCCAGAGCCTGTTCCAGAGTGAAGCGGATAGGCGGAACCAGAGCGATGGTTTCGTCTTTACCCGAAGCACGCATGTTGTCGAGCTTCTTGCCTTTGGTTGGGTTGACGCCCAGATCGTTGTCGCGGCTGTTGATGCCGACGATTTGACCTTCGTACACGTCTTCACCGTGACCCAGGAACAGTTTGCCGCGAGCTTGCAGGGTTTCCAGCGAGTAAGTCAGAGCCTTACCGGTAGCAACCGAAACCAGCACGCCGTTCTGACGGCCGGACATGTCGCCGGACTTCATCACGTCGTAACGGTCGAAGATCGAGGTCAGGATGCCTGCACCGGAGGTCAGGGTCAGGAACTCGTTACGGAAACCGATCAGGCCACGAGCCGGGATGTTGTACTCAAGGCGCACACGGCCCTTGCCATCCGGAACCATGTTGGTCAGGTCGCCCTTACGGATACCGATCTGCTCCATGATCGAACCTTGCGATTCTTCTGGCAGGTCGATGGTCACGTTTTCGTACGGTTCGTGCTTGACGCCGTCAACCATGCGGATGATCACTTCCGGACGACCAACACCCATTTCGAAGCCTTCGCGACGCATGGTTTCGATCAGTACCGAGAGGTGCAGCTCACCACGGCCGGAGACTTTGAACTTGTCGGCGGTGTCGCCTTCTTCAACGCGCAGGGCAACGTTGTAGAGCAGTTCTTTGTCCAGACGTTCCTTGATGTTACGGCTGGTCACGAACTTGCCTTCTTTACCGCAGAAAGGCGAGTCGTTTACCTGGAAGGTCATGGAAACGGTTGGCTCGTCAACGGTCAGCGGCTTCATCGCTTCGACGTTCAGTGGGTCGCACAGAGTGTCGGAGATGAACAGCTGGTCGAAGCCGCTGATGCAGACGATGTCGCCGGCAGCTGCTTCTTCAACGTCGATACGGTGCAGACCGTGGTGACCCATCAGCTTCAGGATACGGCCGTTGCGCTTCTTGCCGTCGGCGTCGATAGCGACAACCGGAGTGTTCGGCTTGATGCGACCACGAGCGATACGGCCAACGCCGATAACACCCAGGAAGCTGTTGTAGTCCAGAGCGGAGATTTGCATCTGGAACGGGCCGTCACGGTCGACTTTCGGCGCAGGTACGTTGTCGACGATCGACTGGTACAGCGGGGTCATGTCTTCAGCCATGTCGGTGTGTTCCAGACCGGCAATGCCGTTCAGGGCCGAGGCGTAGACGACTTTGAAGTCCAGCTGTTCTTCGGTGGCACCCAGGTTGTCGAACAGGTCGAAGATCTGGTCCAGAACCCAGTCCGGACGCGCGCCTGGACGGTCAACCTTGTTGATGACCACGATTGGACGCAGGCCGGCTTCGAAAGCCTTCTTGGTCACGAAACGGGTTTGCGGCATAGGGCCGTCTTGAGCGTCAACCAGCAGCAGAACGGAGTCAACCATCGACATTACGCGTTCAACTTCGCCGCCGAAGTCGGCGTGGCCCGGGGTGTCCACGATGTTGATGTGGTAGCCGTTCCAGTTGATGGCGGTGTTTTTCGCCAGAATGGTAATACCGCGCTCTTTCTCCTGGTCGTTGGAGTCCATCACGCGCTCGTCGTTGAGCTCGTTGCGCTCCAGGGTGCCGGATTGACGCAAGAGTTTGTCTACCAGGGTGGTTTTACCATGGTCAACGTGAGCAATGATGGCGATGTTGCGTAGATTTTCGATCACTTGTGTATCTCGATCAGAGGATTCGGTGTGCTGACAAGTCTTGGCAGCGATTAACAGTAGAGTCAGGCCTTGCCGTTACAGCTTTACGGCAGAGTCGGGGGGCCGGACGGCAGAGTCGGGGGGCCGGTGACGCAGGCCACAGGCAAACAGCCCCGGGCTCTTAGCTCGGTCGATAAACGCGCACATTGGCATGCCCCTCACTGAGCAAATGGTGGGCATGCAGGCGACTCATCACGCCTTTGTCGCAATACAGCAGGTACTGGCGAGTAGGGTCCAGTTCCTTGAAACGAGCGTTCAATGCATAGAAAGGCATCGCTTGTACCTCGATACCAGCCAGGGCCAGCGGGTCATCTTCAGCGGCATCCGGGTGACGGATGTCGATGACGATTTGCCCCGCCAGCGCTTCGCTGACTTCTTCAATCTGCAAGTCCTGGCCCAATTCGTCGATGACGCGATCGATCGGTACCAGTTTGGCGTTCTCGAGCGCACGCTCAAGGACCGCCATGTCGAATTCTTTCTCTTCATGCTCCACGCGCGGACGCTTGGCGTGGGTCTTTGGGTTCACCGAGATGACCCCGCAGTATTCCGGCATGTGCTTGGCGAAGTCGGCAGTCCCGATTTCGTTGGCCAGGTCGATGATGTCCTGCTTGTGACTGGCGATCAGCGGACGCAAGACCAGCTTGTCGGTCACGCAGTCGATCACGGACAGGTTCGGCAACGTCTGGCTCGACACCTGGGAAATCGCTTCACCGGTGACCAGCGCTTCAATGTCCAACCGATCAGCAATACGGGAAGCAGCGCGCAACATCATACGCTTCAAAACTACACCCATATGACTGTTATCGACTTTCCCGAGAATTTCTCCCAGTACTTCCTCGAACGGCACACTGACAAATAACACGCGTTGGGAGCTTCCGTACTTCTTCCAGATGAAGTGCGCGACTTCCATGACGCCCAGTTCATGGGCCCTTCCGCCCAAATTGAAGAAGCAGAAATGGCTCATCAGGCCACGGCGCATGATCTGGTACGCCGCCACGGTGGAATCGAAGCCGCCGGACATCAGCACAAGCGTCTGTTCCAAGGCACCCAGCGGATATCCACCGATGCTGTTGTGCTGGCTGTGGATTACGAACAACCGTTTGTCGCGAATTTCGATGCGAACTTCGATTTCCGGCTCTTTGAGCGAGATTCCGGCGGCACCACACTGACGACGCAGTTGGCTGCCGACATATTTTTCGACATCCATCGAGCTGAATTCGTGCTTGCCTGCGCGCTTGCAGCGCACCGAGAAGATCTTCCCGGCCAGTGAATCACCGAAGTGCTGCTTGCACTTGGCGACGATGTCGTCGAAATCGCCCAACGGGTATTCATCGACCTGCAGGAAATGCGCAATGCCCGGCATGCAGCTCAGGCGCTCGGTCATCTCTTTCAGGGCTTTCGGCTCGCTGACGCGGGTTTCCAGTTCGAGATTGTCCCACACACCGTTCACCACCACGGCCGGGTCCAGGTCGCGGAGCACGGTGCGGATGTTTTTAGCCAATTGACGGATGAAACGCATCCGTACCGGGCGGCTCTTGATGGTGATCTCGGGGAAGACTTTTACGATTAGTTTCATGAAAACAGCGCGCGCTGGGCCAGCCGAAAAAGGGGGGCGCGGATTATAGCGGAAATTGCTCAAGGTTTAACCAGTTAATGTTCAGAAGGTTTTGCGCGCACCAAAACAGGTCATTTCCGGATTTTAACGCCACATTGTAGGGCGAGAATTTCCGCCTAATGACCGTTTGTACCTTTATAAGCATGAAATTGGAGCAAAAAACCCATGGTGGGGCACTGGCATGCAATTTGCTCCCTTGTGAGGCAGGTTGCCTTGGCAGAGTATTCGCGCCGGCATCACCCACATTCTAAGGGCATCCACTACTAAGCCCGAAGCCACCCGGAGGACACTATGTCGAAGTCGGTTCAACTCATCAAAGATCATGACGTCAAATGGATTGATCTGCGCTTCACGGACACCAAAGGCACTCAGCACCACGTGACCATGCCGGCTCGCGACGCGCTGGATGACGCTTTCTTCGAAGAAGGCAAAATGTTCGACGGCTCCTCCATCGCTGGCTGGAAAGGCATCGAAGCCTCCGACATGATCCTGCTGCCAGACGACAGCACCGCCGTTCTCGACCCGTTCACCGAAGACCCAACGTTGATCATCGTGTGCGACGTCATCGAGCCGTCGACCATGCAAGGCTACGACCGCGACCCACGTGCGATCGCCAAGCGTGCCGAGGAATACCTGAAGTCGACCGGTATCGGCGACACCGTATTCGTAGGTCCAGAGCCTGAGTTCTTCATCTTCGATCAGGTGAAGTTCAAGTCCGACATCTCCGGCTCGATGTTCAAAATCTTCTCCGAACAAGGCTCGTGGATGTCCGACCAGGACATCGAAGGCGGCAACCATGGCCACCGTCCAGGTATCAAAGGCGGTTACTTCCCGGTTCCACCGTTTGACCACGACCACGAAATCCGTACCTCCATGTGCAACGCCATGGAAGAAATGGGCCTGGTCATCGAAGTTCACCACCACGAAGTGGCGACTGCCGGCCAGAACGAAATCGGTGTGAAGTTCAACACCCTGGTCGCCAAGGCTGACGAAGTTCAGACCCTGAAGTACTGCGTACACAACGTGGCTGTCGCTTACGGCCGCACCGCGACCTTCATGCCTAAGCCTCTGTACGGCGACAACGGTTCGGGTATGCACGTTCACCTGTCCATCGCCAAAGATGGCAAGAACACCTTTGCTGGCGAAGGCTATGCCGGCCTGTCCGACACCGCTCTGTACTTCATCGGCGGCATCATCAAGCACGGTAAGGCCCTGAACGGCTTCACCAACCCGTCGACCAACTCCTACAAGCGTCTGGTCCCAGGTTTCGAAGCTCCAGTAATGCTTGCCTACTCGGCTCGCAACCGTTCCGCTTCGATCCGTATTCCTTACGTGTCCAGCCCTCGCGCTCGCCGTATCGAAGCCCGCTTCCCGGATCCAGCAGCCAACCCGTACCTGGCCTTCGCAGCCTTGGTAATGGCCGGCCTGGACGGTATCCAGAACAAGACCCACCCAGGCGATGCTGCTGACAAAAACCTGTACGACCTGCCGCCTGAAGAGGCGAAAGAAATCCCACAAGTTTGCGGCAGCCTGAAAGAAGCCCTGGAAGAGCTGGACAAAGGTCGTGCGTTCCTGACCAAAGGCGGCGTTTTCAGCGACGACTTCATCGACGCTTACATCGCCCTGAAAAGCGAAGAAGAAATCAAGGTTCGTACCTTCGTACACCCACTGGAATATGAGCTGTACTACAGCTGCTGATCCGGTAGCGCTGCGGCACGCGGCGTGACAAAAAAGAGGCCTTCTTCGGAAGGCCTTTTTTGTGCCCGCGATTCCGCGATTCCACGACCGATGAAGCCCGCTCCTACAGGGGGTTTGTGGTGTTTGAGGGATAGCGGTAAATCATGCCGAAATGTTAACCGCTAGGGTCAATCACCGCCCCTGACCTATGCTGCACCCCAACGCTTTCGTTTCCGGTTGATTTTATGGGTCGTGGTTTGCTTTTGATGTGGCTGCTGATTGCCCTGCCCGCCGCAGCGCAGATCTATAAATACACTGACGCCGACGGCAATACCGCCTACAGCAATCAACCGCCCGACGGCGTCACGGCCCAGCCGGTTGAGTTGCCACCGCTGAATAGCGTGGAACCCCAACCTCCTCCCGCCCCCTCCACCGAAAGCACCAGTAAGGAGCCGCCGCACAGTGCCTATGAGGTGCTGCAACTGACCGGCCTGCCCACCGGCGAGGCCCTGCGTGCGAATAACGGCACCTTCACCGTCAGCGTCCTGATCAAGCCTCGCTTACAAGCATCGCACTTGTTGAGATTGCTGCTGGATGGCCAACCGTATGGGCAATCGAGCAATATGCCGATCCTGCAACTGGTGAACATCGACCGTGGCGAACACAGCCTGGCGGTGCAGGTGATCAATGGAGAGAACATCCTTCAACAAAGTCCGCCCGTGACGTTCACCGTGCAAAGGGTGCATAAGCCATGAGGCTGTGGCTGCTGGTCGCAAGCCTGGTCGCCCTGCCCGTGTCGGCGGAGGTGTTCACCTACGTCGACGCCCAGGGCAATCGCACATTCACCGACCAGCCGCAGCATGGCAACGCCAAACGTGTGCCGCTGGCGACCAGCAATCGCATGACTGCCCACCCCATGAGTGCGAAGCCGTTGATCGCCGAGAAGTCGCCCGAAGAACAACCGCTGTTCCACTACGACTTGCTTCGCATACTGGTGCCGGAGCCGGACGCAACGATCCGTAGCAATGCCGGCGAAATCATCGTCAGCGTCACCAACGAACCCCGCCTGCAACCGGGGCATCGCTACCGACTGCTGCTCGATGGCCAACCCACCGCCGAGCCCGGCCTCAGTCCGGTGTTTGCGCTGAGCGATATCGACCGTGGCAGTCACAACCTGTCCGTTGAAATCCTCGACGAGCAAGGCCGCACCGTCGAACGCACCGCCAATCAGCCGCTCCACATGCTGCGCACATCCCTCGCGCAAAAACGCCAGGTCAAACCCTGCGCCCTCGTCGACTACGGCAAACGGCCGGAATGCCCAATCACAGACAAACCGAAAGAGGAAATAAATCCTTTCTTGCGTTTGTTCTGACGCCGCTCAGCTTTACGCACTACATTGGTGCGATAGGTTGCACCGTACCCATATCGCAACCCATTTTGGTTCGAAAGTACCCGCGAAAGCTGGCAGAACGCCACGCAAACGAGCGTCAAACGTCCGTTTCAGGCCTTAAACGCTTCTTTTCGGAGCCTTGGTTTGGTTTTTGCATTTTCCCAGCATCAGCGCTTGGTTCTTGCGCGCGCCCTGCTCCAAAAGAGGTCCTGATGACCATTAGCGACGCACTGCATCGACTACTACTCGACAACCTGACCACGGCCACCATCCTGCTCGACGCCGAATTGCGCCTTGAGTACATGAACCCGGCGGCGGAAATGCTGCTGGCCATCAGCGGTCAGCGTAGCCATGGGCAGTTCATCAGCGAGCTGTTCACCGAATCCACCGAAGCGCTGAACTCCCTGCGCCAGGCAGTCGAGCAGGCGCACCCGTTCACCAAGCGCGAAGCAATGCTCACCGCCCTCACCGGCCAAACATTGACCGTCGACTACGCAGTAACGCCGATCCTGGCCAATGGCGGCACGATGCTGTTGCTGGAAGTCCATCCCCGTGACCGCTTGCTGCGGATCACCAAGGAAGAGGCGCAGTTGTCCAAGCAGGAAACCAGCAAGATGCTGGTGCGCGGTCTCGCCCACGAAATCAAGAATCCGCTCGGCGGAATTCGCGGCGCCGCACAATTGCTCGCCCGCGAACTGCCGGAAGAAAGCTTGCGCGATTACACCAATGTGATCATTGAAGAAGCCGACCGCCTGCGAAACCTCGTCGACCGCATGCTCGGCTCGAACAAGTTGCCGTCGCTGGCCATGTGCAATATCCATGAGGTGCTGGAGCGTGTCTGCCAACTGGTGTCAGCGGAAAGCCAGGGCTGCATCACCTTGGTGCGCGACTACGACCCCAGTATTCCCGACGTGCTGATCGACCGCGAACAAATGATTCAGGCGGTGCTGAACATCGTGCGCAATGCGATGCAGGCCATCAGCAGCCAGAATGAACTGCGCTTGGGTCGCATCAGTCTGCGTACCCGCGCCATGCGCCAATTCACCATCGGCCATGTGCGCCATCGCCTGGTGACCAAGATCGAAATCATCGACAACGGTCCGGGCATTCCTGCAGAACTTCAGGAAACCATTTTCTTTCCCATGGTCAGCGGTCGTCCGGACGGTACCGGGCTGGGCCTGGCCATTACCCAGAACATCATCAGCCAGCACCAGGGCTTGATCGAATGTGACAGCCACCCAGGCCACACCACTTTCTCGATCTTTCTGCCACTGGAACAAGGAGCCACATCGACATGAGCCGTAGTGAAACCGTGTGGATCGTCGATGACGACCGTTCTATCCGTTGGGTCCTGGAAAAAGCCTTGCAGCAGGAAGGCATGACCACGCAAAGCTTCGACAGTGCCGATGGCGTGATGAGCCGCCTGGCGCGCCAGCAGCCGGACGTGATCATCTCTGACATCCGCATGCCCGGCGCCAGCGGCCTGGAACTTCTGGCACGGATTCGCGAACAGCACCCGAGGCTGCCGGTCATCATCATGACGGCTCACTCCGACCTGGACAGCGCTGTCGCGTCCTATCAGGGTGGCGCGTTTGAATACCTGCCCAAACCGTTCGACGTCGATGAAGCCGTTTCCTTGGTCAAGCGCGCCAACCAGCACGCTCAGGAACAACAAGGCCTGGAAGTCCCGGTCGCCCTGACCCGTACACCGGAAATCATCGGCGAAGCACCGGCGATGCAGGAAGTGTTTCGTGCCATCGGGCGCTTGAGCCACTCCAACATTACCGTGCTGATCAATGGCGAATCCGGGACCGGTAAAGAGCTGGTGGCCCACGCCCTGCACCGTCACAGCCCACGGGCGGCCTCGCCGTTCATCGCACTGAACATGGCGGCGATTCCAAAAGACCTGATGGAATCCGAACTGTTCGGCCACGAGAAAGGCGCGTTCACCGGCGCGGCCAACCTGCGTCGCGGACGTTTCGAACAGGCGGACGGCGGCACGCTGTTCCTCGATGAAATCGGCGACATGCCGGCCGATACGCAAACCCGTTTGCTGCGAGTACTGGCCGACGGCGAGTTCTATCGCGTTGGCGGTCATGTGCCGGTGAAGGTCGATGTGCGAATCATCGCCGCAACGCACCAGAACCTGGAAACCCTGGTACACGCCGGGAAATTCCGTGAGGACTTGTTCCACCGCCTCAACGTGATCCGCATCCACATCCCGCGCCTCTCGGACCGTCGCGAAGACATTCCGACCCTCGCCAAGCACTTCCTCAGCCGTGCTGCGCAGGAACTGGCGGTCGAGCCGAAGCTGCTGAAAAGCGAAACCGAGGAATACCTGAAGAACCTGCCGTGGGGCGGCAACGTGCGCCAGCTGGAGAACACCTGCCGCTGGATCACGGTGATGGCATCGGGTCGTGAAGTGCACATCAGCGACCTGCCGCCAGAGTTGCTGAGCCTGCCGCAGGATTCGGCGCCCGTAACCAACTGGGAGCAAGCGCTGCGCCAGTGGGCCGATCAAGCGTTGGCGCGTGGCCAGTCGAGCCTGCTGGACACCGCTGTGCCGGCCTTCGAGCGGATCATGATCGAGACCGCCCTCAAACACACCGCCGGCCGCCGCCGCGACGCTGCGGTCTTGCTGGGTTGGGGGCGTAACACCCTGACGCGCAAGATCAAGGAATTGGGGATGAAGGTAGATGGCGGGGATGATGATGAAGGGGATGAGGGTTAAGTAGACTTTGGTTCTTCTGCATTAGTTACATTCAATCGCAGGCCCGCCCTCACGGGCTTTGCGCCAAGCCTGAATTTTGCGGCTGACATAGAACCAATGTGGGAGCGGGCTTGCTCGCGAAGGGGCCATAACATTCAACATCTTCGTTGACTGTTACACCGCCTTCGCGAGCAAGCCCGCTCCCACATTTAGAACATCATGCACCGTACCAATGCACTGCGACCTGCAATCGCGCACAAAACCAGCATCAAAACCTCGCCATTTTTCGCAATCGAACCCCTATCGAAAAAACTCGAAAGCCCCGTCATACGGGGCTTTCGACGTTTCAGCGCGGCTTTCTGTTTCAACTTGTTAAAACCTGGCACGCCCCCTGCAACAGTCCATTCAGTGATTCAGTTCACTACCCGGTTTCGGGGACCTTGGTACAGGCAGGCCGGGGATTCCCCTCTTTACATCGGGCTCACACCGCCGACGCGACGAGCCCACCCCTTTTTGGGGCCCTTGATACAGGCAGGTCAGGGGTTCCTTCTTTACACCGGGCTCACGACGCAATGCGCGAGCCCCGCCGTTTTGGGAGCCTTGGTACAGGCAGGCCGGGGATTCCCTCTTTTATTGCTCCCGGAGATGGATCTCCAGCCGCCAGCGATCATCGACCTCACTACCCCTCCACTCGCCTTGCAGTGGCCGGGCCGCCACCACCGACAGCAACAACCCCCCATCACTCAAACGCACCCGCCAGTTGACGCTCTTGTCGTTGAGCTTGAGCTGACCTTTTTGCGCCTTGCCTTCAGCCTCAAACAGCAACGCGAGGCTACCGTCCACAAACTCGCCGTGGTTCTTGGGTTCGTTGTTGAACCACACCACCAGCCCGTCGCTTGTGACCTCGACCTGCTGTAAAACAGTCGGGTCGGGCGCGGTCAGGCGACCGATCATCAGCCCCACCATCATCCCGACAATCGCCAATGAACCGAGCACTCGCGGGAATAGTTTCGAACGGGGATCCTTTGGCGGCGTAGAATGCCCGTCATCTTTACCTTCGGAGCCGTGCATGTTTCACGTCATCCTTTTTCAACCAGAAATTCCACCGAATACCGGCAACGTTATCAGGCTGTGCGCCAACAGTGGCTGCCACCTGCATTTGATCGAGCCGCTGGGCTTCGAGATGGACGACAAACGCCTGCGCCGGGCCGGCCTCGACTACCACGAGTATGCCACCCTGCAACGCCACGCCGATCTCGCCAGTTGTCTGGAGAGCCTTGGCCATCCCCGGTTATTCGCCTTCACCACCAAGGGCTCGCGACCGTTCCACGATGCCAGTTTCGCCGAGGGCGACGCCTTCCTGTTCGGCCCGGAAAGCCGAGGCCTGCCGCCTGAAGTGCTCGACGCCCTGCCCGGCGAACAACGCCTGCGCTTGCCGATGCGTGAGGGTTGCCGCAGCCTGAACCTGTCAAACACCGTGGCTGTCGCCGTGTACGAAGGCTGGCGCCAGCTCGGTTTTAAATAACACCGCATAACAAATGTGGGAGCGGGCTTGCTCGCGAAGGGGCCATAACATTCAACATCTTCGTTGACTGTTACACCGCTTTCGCGAGCAAGCCCGCTCCCACATTGGACTTGCTTCGACGCTCAGGACTGCTTACTGAACGGTCGGAGTCTCGCCAGCCGCCTGCATGCGTTGCAGCTCTTGTGCGTACAGCGCGTCGAAGTTCACCGGTGCCAGCATCAGGGCCGGGAACGAGCCACGGGTGACCAGGCTGTCCAGAGTTTCGCGAGCATACGGGAACAGGATGTTCGGGCAGAACGCGCCGAGGGTGTGGCTCATCGAAGCGTCGTCCAGGTTCTTGATCAGGAAGATCCCGGCCTGTTGCACTTCAGCGATGAATGCCACTTCGTCACCGTTTTTCACGGTCACAGACAAGGTCAGCACGACTTCGTGGAAGTCGCCTTCCAGGGCCTTTTGACGGGTGTTCAGATCCAGACCGACGCTCGGCTCCCACTGCTGGCGGAAAATCGCCGGGCTTTTCGGGGCTTCGAAAGACAAGTCACGTACGTAGATGCGCTGCAAGGAGAATTGCGGTGCGGTTTCTTCTTCGCTAGCTGCAGTGTTCTGTTGGTCAGTCATCTCAGATCCTTTCTGATCTTGGGGTCTTATAGGGAAGGCATACAGGCCTTGAGCATGGCGTCGAGCTTACCGGCGCGCTCAAGGGCAAACAAATCATCACAACCACCCACGTGGGTGCTGCCGATCCAGATCTGCGGCACGGACGTACGTCCGGCTTTCTGAGCCATGGCGGCGCGCACCTGCGGCTTGCCATCGACCTTGATCTCTTCGAAGGCCACGCCTTTGTTTTCGAGCAGGTACTTGGCTCGCGAACAGTAAGGGCAGTAATCGCTGGAATAGACGACGACGTTGCTCATATCACTTCACCTTAACCAGCGGCAGGTTGTCGCCCTTCCAGCTGGAAATACCACCGGAGAGCTTGGCGGCAGTGAAGCCGGATTTCATCAGTTCGCGTGCATGCGTACCGGCGGTCTGGCCCAGAGCGTCGACCAGGATGATGGTCTTGGCCTTGTGCTTGTCCAGTTCGCCGATGCGAGCGGTCAGTTTGTCGTGAGGAATGTTCAACGCGCCAACGATGTGACCGGCGGCGAAGTCCTTGGTCGAACGGATGTCGATCACAACGCCTGCGTCCTTGTTGACCAGCCCGGTCAGTTCACCGGTACTCAGGCTGCGGCCGCCGCCTTGCATCTGATAGGCAATCAGCGCCGCCAGCAGTACGACGAAGATACCGACAAGAATGTAGTGGTTAGTGGCAAATTCAATCAGGTGAGCAACCATCGAAGGAGGTTCCAGGGCGTTAAAATGTCGGCCAGTATACACAGCCACTATGGTGGGCCAAACCCCGTCCGGCGGTGACGTGGCCGGAACTTCGCTTTAAACTGCCACTCCCTTTTCCATCGCCCTCTTTTAACTCAGCCACGAGTGGAATCCATGACTACCACGCCTAAACCTTTGGTCCTGATTATTCTCGATGGCTTCGGTCACAGTGAGAGCCCTGAATCCAACGCCATCTATGCGGCCAAGAAGCCCGTGCTGGACCGCCTGTGGGCCACCGTGCCGAACGGCCTGATCTCCGGCAGCGGCATGGATGTCGGCCTGCCCGATGGCCAGATGGGCAACTCCGAAGTCGGCCACATGAACCTCGGCGCCGGCCGTGTGGTGTATCAAGACTTCACTCGCGTGACCAAGTCGATCCGCGACAGCGAGTTCTTCGAGAACCCGACCATCTGTGCCGCCGTGGATAAAGCCGTTGCCGCCGGCAAAGCCGTGCATTTCATGGGCCTGCTGTCCGATGGCGGCGTTCACAGCCACCAGGACCACCTGATCGCCATGGCTGAACTGGCGTTCAAGCGCGGCGCCGAAAAAATCTACCTGCACGCTTTCCTCGATGGCCGCGACACCCCGCCGAAAAGCGCTCAGTCGTCCATCGAACTGCTCGACGCGACCTTCCAGGCGCTGGGCAAAGGTCGTATCGCCAGCATCATCGGCCGTTACTTCGCCATGGACCGCGACAACCGTTGGGACCGCGTATCCCAGGCCTACAACCTGATTGTCGACGGCAACGGCGAATTCAACGCCGCCACCGCCCAGGAAGGTCTGCAAGCTGCTTACGAGCGTGGCGAGAGTGACGAATTTGTCAAAGCCACCTCCATCGGTGAGCCGGTCAAGGTCGAAGACGGCGATGCCGTGGTGTTCATGAACTTCCGCGCCGACCGCGCCCGTGAACTGACTCGCGTATTCGTCGAAGACGGTTTCAAGGAATTCGAACGCAGCCGCCAGCCGAAACTGGCCGGTTTCGTCATGCTGACCCAATACGCCGCCAGCATTCCTGCACCGTCGGCGTTCGCCGCCGGCAGCCTGGAAAACGTGCTGGGCGATTACCTGGCGAAAAACGGCAAGACTCAACTGCGCATCGCCGAAACCGAGAAATACGCCCACGTGACCTTCTTCTTCTCCGGCGGCCGCGAAGAACCGTTCCCGGGCGAAGAACGCATCCTGATCCCGTCGCCAAAAGTCGCCACTTATGACTTGCAGCCTGAAATGAGCGCCCCGGAAGTCACCGACCGCATCGTCGACGCCATCGATAACCAGCGTTACGACGTGATCGTGGTCAACTACGCCAACGGCGACATGGTCGGCCACAGCGGTGTGTTCGATGCAGCGGTGAAAGCCGTTGAATGCCTGGACCAGTGCGTCGGCCGCATCGTCGAAGCCCTGGAAAAAGTCGGCGGCGAAGCGCTGATCACTGCCGACCACGGCAACGTCGAGCAAATGTCCGATGAAGCCACCGGCCAGGCGCACACCGCTCACACCACCGAGCCGGTACCGTTCATTTATGTCGGAAAGCGTGACCTCAAGGTCCGTAAAGGCGGCGTACTGGCGGATGTGGCGCCAACCATGCTGATGCTGATGGGCCTGGAAAAACCGGCGGAAATGACCGGCACATCGATTTTGGTGTAACCCTATCGTTCAGACACCTCCAATCCCTGTGGGAGTGAGCCTGCTCGCGATAGCAATCTGACAGCTAACATCACTGTTGAATGTCAGGACGCAATCGCGAGCAGGCTCGCTCCCACAGTGGTTTTCGGTGGTTTCATAGAACAATTTTCTCCGCGACCCGGTCCAGTTATCACACAGCCCCAATTGGGCATTTTTTTTGCCACGCATGGCGGGCATACTAGGCCGTCCCTTTCCCTGGTGCCGCCCGCCTCTATGCTCCGCGTCCTGATAGCCCTAGCACTGACTTGCCTGCTCCAACCGGCCTTCGCTGACGAGCGCGAGCAAACCCAACAACAGTTGGACGCCACGCGTCAGGATATTGCCGAGTTGAAAAAACTGCTGGGCAAGTTGCAGGAAGAAAAATCCGGTGTGCAAAAAGAGCTCAAAGGCACCGAGACTGAAATGGGCAAGCTCGAAAAACAGGTCGACGCCCTGCAAAAAGAGCTGAAAAAAAGCGAAACCGAGTTGCAGCGACTCGATGCCGAGAAAAAAAAACTCCAGAGCGCGCGCATTGAACAGCAACGACTGATCGCCATTCAGGCCCGCGCGGCCTATCAAAACGGTCGCCAGGAGTACTTGAAGCTGCTGCTGAACCAGCAGAACCCGGAACAATTCGCCCGCACCCTCACCTACTACGACTACCTGAGCCAGGCCCGCTTGGAGCAGCTGAAGAATTTCAATGAAACCCTGCGCCAACTGGCCAATGTCGAAAAAGACATAGACGCACAGCAGGCGCAGTTGCTGGTGCAGAAGAGCAGCCTCGACAGCCAGCGCGACGAACTCGAAAAAGTCCGCAAGGAGCGCCAGCAAGTCCTGGCCAAGCTCAACGAAGACGTAAAGGCTCGCGATCAGAAACTGGCCTCCCGCGAGCAGGATCAGGCAGACCTGTCTAAAGTCCTTAAAACCATTGAAGAAACCTTGGCTCGCCAGGCCCGTGAGGCAGAAGAAGCGCGGCAAAAAGCGCTGATCGCCCAGCAGGAAGCTGAAAAAAAGCGTTTACGTGAGGCTCAGGCTGCAGCAGATGCAGAAACCACCGATGCCCCACGCAAACCCGTTGGATCGACACCTGGCGCGCTGGTTTCAAGTTCAGGCGAAACCTTTGGCGGCCCTTTTGCGTCGACCCGGGGAAAACTTCCCTGGCCGGTTGATGGTCGACTGTTGGCACGCTTTGGCGAGTCTCGTGGCGACGATGCCCGCACCAAGTGGGACGGCGTGATGATCAGCGCCTCCGCCGGCAGTCAGGTGCATGCCGTGCATGGCGGGCGCGTGGTGTTTGCCGACTGGTTGCGTGGTGCCGGGCTACTGGTGATTCTCGACCACGGCAACGGTTTTCTGAGTCTTTATGGTCACAACCAGACGTTGCTCAAGTCTGCGGGTGACGTAGTAAAAGCCGGTGAGTCCATCTCCACCGTCGGCAACAGTGGCGGGCAGGACACACCAGCGCTGTATTTCGCTATTCGTCAGCAGGGTCACCCGAGTGATCCGGCGCAATGGTGTCGTGTGCAAGGATAAGCACGCTACCTAATTCAGGAGTTCGTTTGACATGCTGCATTTGTCCCGCCTTACCTCGCTGGCCCTGACGATCGCCCTGGTGATCGGCGCGCCTCTGGCGTTCGCCGCTCAACCGGCGCCGGCTGTCGCGCCTGCGGGCACTGCCGCGACGACCAAGGCCCCGTTGCCTCTGGAAGAGTTGCGCACCTTTGCCGAGGTCATGGACCGGATCAAGGCCGCCTATGTCGAACCCGTAGATGACAAGACCCTGCTGGAAAACGCCATCAAAGGCATGCTCAGCAACCTCGATCCGCACTCCGCCTACCTGGGACCGGAAGACTTTGCCGAGTTGCAGGAAAGCACCAGCGGTGAATTCGGTGGCTTGGGCATCGAAGTCGGCGCCGAAGACGGTTTCATCAAAGTGGTTTCGCCCATCGATGACACCCCGGCTTCCAAAGCTGGCATCCAGTCCGGCGACTTCATCGTCAAAATCAACGGCGCGCCGACTCGCGGCCAGACCATGACCGAAGCCGTGGACAAGATGCGCGGCAAGATTGGCCAGAAAATCACCCTGACCCTGGTTCGCGATGGCGGTACACCCTTCGACGTAACCCTGTCCCGCGCCATCATCCAAGTGAAGAGCGTGAAGGCGCAGCTGCTGGAAAACGGCTACGGCTATATCCGCATCACTCAGTTCCAGGTCAAGACCGGCGAAGAGGTCTCCCAGGCCTTGGCCAAGCTGCGCAAGGAAAACGGCAAGAAGCTCAAAGGCATCATCCTCGACCTGCGTAACAACCCGGGCGGCGTACTGCAGGCCGCGGTGGAAGTGGTCGATCACTTCATCAAAAAGGGTCTGATCGTCTACACCAAGGGCCGAATCGCCAACTCCGAGCTGCGCTTCTCCGCGACCGGCAAGGATGAAAGTGAAGCCGTGCCAATGGTCGTGCTGATCAACGGCGGCAGCGCCTCGGCTTCGGAAATTGTCGCCGGTGCCTTGCAGGATCAAAAACGCGCCGTGGTGATGGGCACCACCAGTTTCGGCAAAGGCTCGGTACAAACCGTGCTGCCATTGAACAACGACCGCGCCCTGAAGATCACTACGGCGTTGTACTTCACCCCGAACGGTCGCTCGATTCAGGCCCAGGGCATCGTCCCGGACATCGAAGTGCGCAAGGCCAAGATCACCAACGAGCAAGACAGCGAGTACTTCAAGGAAGCCGATCTGCAGGGCCACCTGGGCAATGGCAACGGCGGCGCCGACAAGCCGACCGGCTCCAGCGGCAAAGCCAAGGCCATGCCGCAGGATGATGATTACCAGTTGGCCCAGGCCTTGAGCCTGCTCAAAGGGTTGAGCATCACATCCGGCCGCTGAGATGCTCCAGCGGTTTATCCTGAGTTTATTGCTCTGCCTGGCGGGTGCTGCTCACGCAGCACCCGTCGAGACGCCCCCTCGAAAAGCCTATCTCAGCCTGATCATCGATGACCTGGGGCAGAACCTGCCCCGGGATCGCCGCGTGCTGACCCTGGCCGGCCCGGTGACCGTGGCGATCATGCCCGACACACCCCATGCCACCGAATTCGCCCGCGAAGCCCATCGCGCCGGCAAGATCGTCATCCTGCACATGCCCATGGACCCAGCCACAGGCCCGTTCGCCTGGCACCCCGAGTTGCCCATGGGCGAGCTGGAAAAACGTCTGAATGCGGCGTTCAAGGTCGTGCCCTATACCGCTGGCATCAACAACCATATGGGCAGCCGAATGACCGCTCAAACGGCCGCCATGGCCTGGTTGATGGCGGACTTGCAGCAGCGGCACAAATTTTTCATCGACAGCCGTACCAGCGCACAAACCGTTGCCGCCGCCCAGGCGCAGAAAATTGGCTTGGCCAGCGTTTCGCGGGATGTGTTTCTGGATGACGAACGCACCGAAGCGGCAATCTTCATCCAGTTACAGACGGCGATCAGCCTGGCGCGCAAGCAGGGTTCAGCGGTGATGATCGGGCATCCGTATCCGCAGACGCTGGCGGTTCTGGAGCGGGAGTTGCCGAAGCTGAAGGCTCAGGGAATTGAGTGGATTGATATCAAGCAGATGATCAGTGTGCGGGGTAACCGCGCGACGGCCGCACATGGCAAGGACGGGGTGTACCGTTGATTGGCTGCCACCGAATCACTGTAGGAGCCGGCTTGCCGGCGAAGCTGTCTCGGGCCTTACATCGACCTTCCGGTCGCCATCGCTGGCAAGCCAGCTCCTACAGGGATGTATTGGCCGCTGCTACAAATACCGCGCCATGATCTCGTCCACCTTGCCTTCTTTGCGCAGTTGATCCAGCACGGCCTGAAGTTTGGCCACCATCTCGTCCGGTACATCTTTGTTCAACGCCAGGTACAGCTCGGCGCTATTAAAGCGCAGCACCGTTTTGAGACCATTCACGCCTTCCTGCCGCGCCAGATAGCGCCCGGCCGGATCACCGGTGGCCCACAAATCAATTTGGCCGTTGACCAGTTTCTTCGCATTGTCCTGATCGCGAAGCACAACGATTGGATTCAACCCCTGCTTGGCGAGCGTCTCGGCAATTGCATCGCCTTTGTAGGCACCGATCTTGTATTGGCGCGCGTCATCCAGCGTTTCGAGGGTGATCTTGCTGTCAGCCTTGGCCAACATGATCCAGTCATCCGGACCAATCGGGCCGACCCACTTGAAGAGCTTCTCGCGGTCAGGCAAACGCGCCATCACGAACACGCCGTAACCGGGCTTTTCGAGGGCGAGTTTGTAGATTCGCTCCCAAGGGAAACGCAGCGTCAGGCTATAAGTGATGTCGGAACGCTTGAACATCTCGCGGACAATGTCCACGGCGATGCCATTGATGTTCTCGTCTTGAGCGAAGTTTTTGCCGTTCTTCGCCATGTTGTACGGCGGGAAATTTTCCGTCAGCAACACCAGGTCGGTGTCGGGACTTTCTGCGGCATGCGCTCCGCTGATAAACAACAGAGAGGCACTGGCGAGGACTAGAAGAAGGCGTTTGAGCATGTCTGGCTACCGAAATCCATGGCGTACCCAAGAGTGCCTTGAGCCCGCCATGATGTCCACTGGCCTCTATCGTTTGTTTAGCGCATCACAATGCCGCGATGAGCCATGTAGGCCTTGGCTTCCTGCACGGTGTATTCGCCGAAGTGGAAAATACTCGCCGCCAATACTGCGCTGGCGTGACCTTCGAGGATGCCGTCAGCCAAGTGCTGCAAGTTGCCGACACCACCGGAGGCGATCACCGGAATCCCCAAGGCATCGCTGATGGCGCGGGTCACACCGAGGTCGAAGCCGTTTTTCATGCCGTCCTGGTCCATGCTGGTCAGCAGGATTTCACCGGCACCGAGGCCTTCCATTTTCTTCGCCCATTCAACAGCGTCGAGACCGGTAGGTTTGCGACCGCCATGGGTGAAGATCTCCCAGCGAGGAGTTTCGCCCGGCAGTGAAACCTTCTTGGCGTCGATGGCGACGACAATGCATTGCGAACCGAAATGCTGCGCCGCTTCACCAACAAACTCTGGATTGAACACCGCTGCGGTATTGATCGACACCTTGTCCGCACCGGCATTCAGCAAATTGCGAATGTCCTGCACCGTGCGCACGCCACCGCCCACGGTCAGCGGGATGAACACCTGGCTGGCCATACGTTCCACGGTGTGTAGCGTGGTGTCGCGACCGTCGACGCTGGCGGTGATGTCGAGGAACGTAATCTCGTCAGCACCCTGCTCGTCGTAGCGACGGGCGATTTCCACCGGGTCACCGGCGTCGCGAATGTTCTCGAACTTCACACCTTTAACGACCCGGCCGTTATCCACGTCCAGGCAAGGGATGATGCGTTTGGCCAGCGCCATGGTCAGTCCTCAGCCTTTGTACGAATCGCAGAAAGCTTGCGCTTCAGCGACGTCGAGGGTGCCTTCGTAGATCGCCCGGCCGGTGATCGCGCCGATGATGCCTGGCGCCTTGGCGTCGAGCAGCGATTTGATGTCACCGAGGTTGTGAATACCGCCGGAAGCGATCACCGGAATACGCGTGGCAGCGGCCAGCGCGGCGGTGAACGGTACGTTGCAGCCCTGCATCATGCCGTCTTTGGCGATGTCGGTATAAACGATCGCAGACACGCCATCAGCTTCAAACTGCTTGGCCAGGTCGATGACCTGAACGGTGCTGATTTCAGCCCAGCCGTCGGTGGCAACGAAACCATCCTTGGCGTCCAGACCGACAATCACTTTGCCCGGAAACGCGCGGCAGGCTTCGGCGACGAAAGCCGGGTCTTTCACGGCTTTGGTGCCGATGATCACGTAGCTCACGCCGGCTTTGACGTAGTGCTCGATGGTTTCCAGCGAGCGGATACCGCCGCCGATCTGGATCGGCAGGTTCGGGTAGCGCTTGGCGATCGCGGTGACCACTTCGCCATTGACTGGCTGGCCTTCGAAAGCGCCGTTCAGGTCGACCAGATGCAGACGACGGCAACCGCCCTCTACCCACTTGGCAGCCATGCTCACCGGGTCATCGGAGAACACCGTGGAATCTTCCATGCGGCCCTGGCGCAGACGAACACAGGCACCGTCTTTGAGATCGATAGCGGGAATAATCAGCATCTGGCAAACCTTCAAATTCGAGTATTCAGCTTCGCTCGGAAATCAGTTTTTCTCGAGCGCCCACAAGTCGCTTTCGATGCTTTCGAACCTCTCTTTGAGGTGCGTCTGCACATCGAAAATCGCCCTGTTGTAATAGTGCGGAGCAATTTCACGGGTAAACAGCTCAAGGATTTCGGCCGCTTCGAACGAACCCAGGTCCAGTTCGAAGCGATCCTCCATGAAGCGCTTGATCTTGTGATTCGCCTCGTTCTCCTGCTCGGGAGTGAGGGTCAGGATCGGCGGCTTTTTCTTGGCAGCCATTTACCAGCGACCGTCCCACGCGGCGAAGTTCTGCAGCAATTGCAGGCCATGGGTATGGCTCTTCTCCGGGTGGAACTGCACGGCGAAACGCGAGCCTTCGGCCAGCGCCGCAGCGAAATCGACACCGTAGTGACCGCCACCTACCACCTGCCGCGCGTTGCCGGCGGCGATGTAGTAGCTGTGCACGAAGTAGAAACGCGCCAGGTCCGGAATGTTGTGCCACAGCGGGTGCGTGACCGTCTGCTTCACTTCGTTCCAGCCCATGTGCGGGACTTTCAGGTGTTCGCCGTCTTCGTGCAGGTCTTTGCCAAAGAACTTCACCGCGCCCGGAAACAGGCCGATGCAGTCGACGCCATCGTTCTCTTCACTGTTGTCGAGCAAGGCTTGCATGCCGACACAGATGCCGAGGAACGGACGGTCCTGACTGACTTCACGCACCAGAGAATCGAAGCCCAAACGACGGATCTCCGCCATGCAGTCGCGAATCGCGCCGACGCCGGGGAAAACCACCCGGTCGGCTTCTCGAATCACGTCGGCATCGCTGGTGATCAAGACCTTGCCAGCACCAACGTGCTCGAGGGCCTTGGCCACCGAGTGCAGGTTGCCCATGCCGTAATCGATAACCGCGACCGTCTGCATTACAGAACGCCTTTGGTCGAGGGCATTTGCCCGGCCATGCGGTCATCGAGCTCTACGGCCATGCGCAGGGCGCGGCCGAATGCCTTGAACACGGTTTCGATCTGGTGGTGGGTGTTGGTGCCACGCAGGTTGTCGATGTGCAGGCTGACGAGCGCATGGTTGACGAAGCCCTGGAAGAATTCCTGGAACAGGTCAACGTCGAAACCGCCAACGGTAGCGCGGGTATAAGGCACATGCATCTGCAGGCCAGGGCGACCGGAGAAGTCGATCACCACGCGCGACAGCGCTTCATCGAGCGGCACGTAGGCGTGGCCGTAGCGACGGATGCCTTTTTTGTCGCCGATGGCTTTGGCGAAGGCCTGACCCAGGGTGATACCGACGTCTTCCACGGTGTGGTGGTCGTCGATATGCAGGTCGCCCTTGCTGACAATATCCAGGTCGATCAGCCCGTGACGGGCGATCTGGTCCAGCATGTGCTCAAGAAAAGGAACACCGATATCAAATCGGGCCTTTCCGGTGCCATCCAGGTTGATCGAGGCTTTGATCTGGGTTTCCAGAGTGTCGCGCTCGACTGACGCCTTACGTTCGGCCATCACCAGCTCCGCAAAATCATTGGGCGAAAAAGGCAGCCATTATAGGGGCGCGGGCGCGAAACAGAAACACGAGAGGTGATATCGCTGACGGAGTGAACTCAGAGCCGTCAGCGATGTACATGTCAGTACAAGCCTGCATTCATTGCGAATGCACGGCTTTTGCAGGAGCTGGCTTGCCAGCGAAGGCGGCCGGGCGAAGTGCAGCGGCAATGAGGACGCCTTCGCCGGCAAGCCGGCTCCTACAAGGTTTGGCGTTAGTGGAACAAGATCGCGGTTTTCTGCAGGGTTACCCAAACACCCCACGCCAACGGAACGCCCACCACCAGCCACGCTGCCACTGCCAACGGCTTGGTACCCGCGCCCGCTTTCCACTCCAGCTCGGTGCTGCTGTCGGCACCCTTGTCGTGGCCCAGCGCCTGTTCGGCAGCCAGCTCAGCATCGGTCATGAAGTACTTGTCAGCCACCGGACGCACCAACAGGTTGCACAGGAAACCCAACACCAGCAGACCGGCCAGGATGTACAGGGTGATGTCGTAAGCGGCGGCACGTTCAACGCCGATGCTCAGCTGATACTCACGCAAGTAGTTCACCAGCACCGGACCCAACACGCCCGCTGCCGCCCACGCCGTCAACAGACGACCGTGGATCGCACCCACCATTTGCGTACCGAACAAGTCCGCCAGATAAGCCGGAACCGTCGCAAAACCACCGCCGTACATCGACAGGATGATGCAGAACGCCGCCACGAACAGCGCAACGTTGCCCAGGTGACCGAGGTTCGGGATCAACGCATACAGCGCAAAACCCAACGCGAAGAACACGAAATAGGTGTTTTTACGGCCCAGGTAATCCGAGAACGAGGCCCAGAAGAACCGGCCACCGATGTTGAACAAACTCAGCAAACCAGTGAAACCGGCAGCAATCGCCGCAATCGAAGCCAGTTGCCCGGCATCCAGTTGACCGAATGGCAGGTCAACACCGATCAATTTTCCACCGAACACCTCCTGCAACAGCGGCGACGCCATGCCGAGGATGCCGATACCGGCCGATACGTTCAGGCACAACACCAGCCACACCAGACGGAACTGTGGAGTTTTCCAGGCGACGTTCACATGAACGTGGCGGTGGGTGATCATCGCGTTCGCGGCTTTTTTCGCCGGAGCGGTCCAGCCCTCAGGCTTCCAGCCGGTTGGCGGAACGCGGTAGGACAGTGCGCCACCGATCATGAACACGAAGTAGATCGCGGCCATCACCAGGAAGCTCTGCCAGACGCCGACGCTGGTTGGCGAAGCGAAATGGCTCATCAGGGCTGCGGCCAGCGGAGCACCGACCATCGCGCCACCGCCAAAACCCATGATCGCCATACCGGTCGCCATGCCGCGCTTGTCCGGGAACCACTTGATCAACGTCGAAACCGGCGAGATGTAACCCAGCCCCAGGCCGATACCGCCAATGACCCCGGAGCCGACCCACATCAGCCAGATCTGGTGGGTATAAATCCCCAGTGCTGAAATCAGCAGACCACCACACCAGCACAGCGCCGATACAACGCCAGCCTTACGCGGCCCGGCGTGTTCCAGCCAGCCACCCCAGATCGCTGCCGAGCAGCCGAGGAAGATGAAGAACAAGGTGTAGATCCAGCCGAGCATCGAGATCGGCCAGTCGCATTGCGACGAGAAAATTTGCGAAATGAAGCTCATGTCCGGCGCGCAGGCCACTGGAGCGGTCACGCCCAGCGCCTTGGACAGTGGCAACCAGAACACCGAAAAACCGTAGGCCATGCCGATGCAAAGGTGGATGGCCAAAGCGGCCGGTGGCACCAGCCAACGGTTAAAACCGGGCTTGGCGATGATGCGCTCCTTGGACAGGAACGCAGGCTGGCCGGCTTTGAGGCCGTCCGCCGTGATGCTCGTGGTCATTGTGTATCCCCCAATTATTAGTAGGGTTCGCCAGCCACTACTTCCCCCAGCCTCTATGCGCACGCATGACCGTTTTGTTGGGTGAAGCTGCTTCAGGTGCGACAACTCGTCACAGCAGGACGGACGAACGGGCCAAGGTTACCATTTGAGCGTGGCAGAAAAGCCAAACTGATATCACCCTTTGTATGTCATCCGTTCTTGTACCTCTTAAGGAGTCGCCATGCCGATCATTGTCGAACCGCTGAACGAGGCCACTTACCAGGATCAGCAAGACCTGCAGAAAATTTACCGCGACGCCCCGGACTGGCTGCATGCCCCGTTTTCAGGGGATGTACAGCTGATCGAAGGCTGCCTGCGGGACGGTTCGCTGATCGCCGGACGCTTCAATGATCGACTGCTCGGCGCAGCCCGCTTGCAACGGCATCAGAACGTTTGGCACTTGTCCCAACTTTGCGTACGAAAAATTACCCGTCGCCGTGGTGTCGCCGAGCGCCTGGTGAACGAAGCGCAAAAAATGGCCTCTGAGTCGGGCGCCACCCTGCGCTTGCTGGCCCCCGCCGGGCATCTTGAAGCCCAGGCGCTTGCCGCCAAGCTGAAACTGCCACTGGATGTACTGCCTGCAGTTATCGCCTGACCGGTCGTCCGCTTTGGGGCGCTATACTCCCCGGCTAAATTCCGAATTCGACTATCTACAAGGACTCGCCCATGAAAGCGTTCGGCAAAATCCTGGGTCTGGTACTTCTCGGGCTGTTGCTGATCATTGTGGCGCTGGGCTTTGCCCTGACCCACCTCTTTGATCCCAACGACTATAAAGACGAGATTCGCCAGATTGCCCGCGACAAGGCCCACATCGAGCTGACGCTCAATGGCGACATCGGCTGGAGCCTGTTCCCCTGGCTGGGCCTGGAGTTGCACGAGGCCAGTGTCGCGACCCTGGCCAAGCCGACGGAGCCGTTCGCCGACTTGCAGATGCTTGGCCTGTCAGTGCGCGTGCTACCGTTGCTGCGCCGAGAAGTGCAGATGAGCGATGTCCGTGTCGAAGGCCTGAACCTGCGCCTGAACCGCGACAAGGACGGCCATGGCAATTGGGAAGATGTCGGCAAGGTCCCGGCGCCAGCCAATCAGGCCACGACACCAGCCACCACGGGCGAACCGGCTCCAGAGGCCACCGCCCAAGTGGAAAAACCAGCCCAGCCGATTCGCCTGGACATCGACAGCCTGACGGTGAACAACGCCCGCGTCGAATACAGCGACGAGAAGACTGGCAGGCAGTTCAGCGCCGAAAGCATCCAGCTGAGTACAGGCCCGGTGCATGACTCGACCAACATCCCGGTCAAACTCACCGCATTCCTCGGCACCAACCAGCCGGTTCTGCGGGTGCGCACCGAGCTCAATGGTGAGTTGCGTTTTGAACGCGCATTGCAGCGATACAAATTTGAAGACATGAAAATGTCCGGCGAAGTCGCGGGTGATCCGCTGCAGGGCAAAACCATGACCTTCGCCGCCCAAGGGCATTTGCTGCTGGATAAAGCTGCGAACGTCGCCGAATGGACCGGTATCAAGATCTCTGCCAACCAATTGCGCGCACTGGGTGAACTCAAGGTCAACGACCTCGACAAGACGCCGCAGATCAGCGGCGGCATTTCGATTGCCCAGTTCGACCTGGCGAAATTCGTCGACAGTATTGGCCAGAAGCTTCCGGCCATGGCCGAAGGCAGCTTGAGCAAAGTCGAACTGGTCAGCCGCGTTGCTGGCACGCCGACCAGCGTTTCGTTCGATAACCTCAACCTGAAAGTCGATGACAGCAGCTTCAGTGGCCGCATCGCCGTCGAGGATTTCGCCAAACAATCGCTGCGCGCAGTCCTGAAGGCTGACACGTTCAATGTCGACCGCTATCTGCCACCCAAATCCGCCGAAGCCAACAGCGCGACACAGGTGCGTCAGGCTGAAGTCGCCAGCACCGAGGCCAATGCCATGGCCGGTGCGGGCAGCACACCGCTGCCGGAGTCACCGACCAAGGACGCCTGGAGTACCGAACGCCTGCTGCCGGTTGAACGCTTGAGCAAACTCGACGTGGACGCCGACCTGACCTTTGGCCAGTTGACCCTCGACAAGCTGCCGATCCACAACGCTGCGTTCAAGGCCACAGGCCTGGGCGGCCTGCTGACCCTGGAGAACCTGCGCGGCGATCTGTACGACGGCAACTTCGAAACCAAGGGCACCCTCGACGTGCGCCAACAAGTACCTGCGCTGAGCATGCAGACGCAGATCAGCAAAGTCCCGGTGGAAAAAATCCTCGAAAACCAAGGCAAAAATCCGCCAGTCAAAGGCCTGGTGACGCTCAACAGTGCGCTGACCGCCAGCGGCAACAGCCAGAAAGCGTTGATCGACAGCCTCAACGGCAACGCCAGTTTCGTCATCAATAATGGCGTGCTGCTCAATGCCAACCTTGAACAACAGCTGTGCAAAGGCATCGCCACCCTGAACCGCAAAACCCTCAGCGGCGAGCCACGGGGCAAGGACACGCCGTTCCAGGAACTCAAGGGCACACTGACCTTCCATAACGGCGTGGCCAGCAACCCGGACCTGAAAGTGCGCATTCCGGGCATGACCGTGAATGGCGACGGCGACGTCGATCTGCGCGTGCTGGGCATGGACTATCGCGTGGGCATCATCGTCGAAGGCGATACGAGTGCCATGCCGGACCCGGCCTGCCAGGTCGGCGACAAGTTCGTCGGTATCGAGTGGCCGCTGCGTTGCCGGGGTCCGCTGGAACTCGGCGCCAAGGCCTGCCGCCTGGATAACGAACGCATGAGTCAGGTGGCAAGCAAACTGGCGGGCGACAAAATCAGCGAAAAAATCGACGAGAAGCTAGGCGATAAAGTCAGTCCTGAACTGAAAAACGCATTGAAGGGGCTGTTCAAGCAATGAGAGCCGATCAGTTTTCATCGGCGGTACTGGACTGGTACGACAGCCACGGCCGCCACGATTTGCCTTGGCAACAGGGCATCACCCCGTATCGGGTGTGGGTCTCGGAAATCATGTTGCAGCAAACCCAGGTCAGCACCGTACTCAATTACTTCGACCGCTTCATGGCCTCGCTGCCTACGGTCGAAGCTCTGGCCGCCGCCCCGGAAGACGAAGTGCTGCACCTGTGGACGGGCCTGGGTTATTACACCCGCGCGCGCAATCTGCAGAAGACCGCGAAAATTGTCGTCTCGGAGTACGGCGGCGAGTTTCCCCGGGATGTGGAAAAGCTGGTTGATCTGCCGGGCATCGGCCTGTCGACGGCCGGTGCCATCGCCAGCTTGAGCATGGGCCTGCGGGCGCCGATCCTCGACGGCAACGTCAAACGCGTGCTGGCGCGCTTTACCGCGCAAGAGGGTTACCCGGGGGAGCCGAAGGTCGCCAAACAGCTCTGGGCCAACGCTGAGCGCTTTACGCCGCATGATCGGGTCAACGCCTACACCCAGGCGATGATGGATCTGGGCGCCACGCTGTGTACCCGCAGCAAGCCGAGCTGCCTTCTCTGCCCGCTGGAAAAGGGTTGCGAAGCGCACATGCTCGGCCTGGAAACCCGCTACCCCGTCCCCAAACCGCGTAAAACCGTGCCACAGAAGCGCACGCTGATGCCTATGCTCGCCAATGGTGAAGGCGCGATTCTGCTTTACCGGCGGCCTTCCACGGGCCTGTGGGGCGGTCTCTGGAGTTTGCCGGAGCTCGATGACCTCGACGACCTGCAACACCTGGCCGCGCAACACTCGCTGGAACTGGGCAGCCAACAAGCGCTGCCGAGCCTGGTGCACACCTTCAGCCATTTTCAGTTGTCCATCGAACCCTGGCTGGTCCATGTCCAGGAGGCCGACCATCACGTGGCCGAGGCCGACTGGCTCTGGTATAACCTCGCCACCCCGCCGCGCCTGGGCCTTGCCGCCCCGGTCAAGACCTTGCTCGAACGCGCGGCCGCCGTATTGAACGCAGGAGAGTCGTCATGACCCGCACCATCATGTGCCGCAAGTACAAAGAAGAATTGCCCGCCCTGGAACGCCCCCCCTTCCCGGGCGCAAAAGGTCAGGACATTTTTGACCACGTCTCGGCCAAGGCCTGGGCCGACTGGCAAAAACACCAGACCCTGCTGATCAACGAAAAACGCCTGAACATGATGAACGCCGAAGACCGCAAATATCTTCAGGGCGAGATGGACAAGTACTTCTCCGGCGAGGATTACGCCAAGGCTGACGGCTACGTTCCTCCGACTGAATAATCCCGATTTCTCGGGGGTCGGATCGTAAGCGACGGTAATAATTAAAATTTTTTTGAAAACTTTCTTGACGACCCCCTGAAAAACCAGTTTAATGCGCCCCGTTGCCCAGATAGCTCAGTCGGTAGAGCAGGGGATTGAAAATCCCCGTGTCGGCGGTTCGATTCCGTCTCTGGGCACCAAATACCGAAAACCCTGAATCGCAAGATTCAGGGTTTTTTTATGCCTGCGATACACCAAACGCCTTGGAAGGCTTTTGCGGCCAACCTTGGATCTGACTCAGCAATGAACAAGGAAGCATCATGAGTAAGGACGCCCCCGTGGCTAGCTCACCGAGTAAACCAGCACTTGAATCTGGCAACTCGCAATTTCAAGAGCTCGACGTAGCGCTCAGTTTTGTCGCAAAACACAATTGGAAATTTTTCCAGATCGTCTCTCTGGCGTTCGGCTTTCTGATTTTTTTAGTTTATTTTTGCCAGAATAGTTTTTACCCGGACTTCGACCTGTTCAGTTTCATATCCTTGTTAGCTGCCGCTGCCGTGTTGGGTGGAGGAGTACTTGCCGTCGTTGGCTTTGGATTTGCTGCTCCCGGGTGGATTTGGTCCGAAATGTTTTTCAGCGATAAACAGATCAATGAAGAACTGGGATATCGAATCAATAAAAATACACCGAAGGACAAACTTGATCACAGGTTGACCAACCGTTACTTCTTCTTCCCCGCCTTACTCTGCAACCTGACACTTATTGTTGCTATGTATCTTTTTGATTCAGATACCGCTTATACATTCGGTCTAATTCTAGCGCCTATAGTAGTGGGCCTCGTATTCGGATTTTTTGTACAGAAAAATTACGAACTGCCCTCCTGGAGCTGGTTAAAGTTTGCATTCACGGCTTTTCTGACATTTTCCATCTGCAACCTTGTTGCCCTCCTGTCGACGCTAAAAATTGATCAGACATTTCCTGAACTAACGTTGATGATTGGACAATATCCTTTCATGATCCTCTCTTTCTTCGTTACGCTACTACTTTTGACTCTATTGACCACATTCGTTAGAAGAGATCAGCGATTCCTGCTTCTGATTACGCCGCTACTGGCATTTTTTTTGATGCTAGCAACCAACACGTGGAATGTGCTGCCAAGCAATATCGTTAACCAGTTGGGTATCGGTAACTACGAAGCAGAACAAATACTGCTTAACAGTGATACCTGCGAAAAATACAAAGTAATTCCCACGTATGGAGTCACTAGTGACTGCGCCCTTAACAATGTTCACGTCGTTTGGTCGATGGGCGGCCTCTACTCAATCAGATGGTCGTCAGAGGGCAAAACGATAAAAGTAAAACTCCCAAGCGGCGCCATCATTTCTACAAAGCTTCCAGAAACAAAAAAAACGACCAAAATTTAACCAACCAAAGCCCTATCAGCGATGACCGGGCTTTTTTCTGAATAAAACATTAATCAGATCCAACACGAAGATCACCATTCAGGGCCGGATCACTCATACCGCTCTGTTGTTACTCGGTAATCCACAGTCCAGCCATTTCCTGCCTACGCTGGCGCAAATCACTTGGAAGTTGACGGGCGAAGAGCAGGCTTACGAGCATTTCGGTCCGCCATTCCTTTTGGCTACCACCCAGGTGCTGCACCGCATCCGTAACATCAGCTACAAGCTGTTCCCGCAAAATCAGTTGCTCGCCACTGAAGTCAGCAAGTACGACACTCGCGTTATCCTCGAGGCGTTGCACAACTGCATCGCCCACCAGGACTATCAACTGCGCTCACGCATCATCGTTACTGAGCGGGTTGATCGACTGGTATTTGAAAACGCGGGAGGATTCTTCGAAGGGCAGCCTGAGGATTATTTCAGCGGTGAGCAGACCCCGACTCGATACCGCAATCCATGGTTGACCCAGGCCATGGTCAGTCTAAGCATGATCGACACCATGGGCTTCGGTATCCGCACCATGACCCTGTCACAGCGCAGTCGCTATTTTCCGCTGCCGGATTACAGTAAATCCGAACCGAAAAAGGTCGTGCTGGAAATATACGGGCATGTGATCGACGAGAATTACACACTGCTGCTTGAACGTGACGATCTGCCCCTGAACACGGTGATGTTGCTGGACCGGGTTCAGAAAAAGCAGCCCATCACGGACGCGGCCGCAGGAATGCTTCGTAAGCAAGGGCTCATCGAAGGCCGAAAACCGAACTACTACACTGCCGCACAGGTAGCGCAAACCACTGGCAACAAGAGCGACTACATTCGTAATCGAGCCTTCGACGACGCCTATTACAAACGCCTGATCCTCGATTACCTGAAGCACTATGGCTCAGCATCCCGTGACGAGCTGGTCACGCTGATCCTAGACAAACTGTCAGACGCTTTAGACGAAAAACAGAAGCAGAACAAATTCCGCAACCTGCTGAACGCTATGTCGACTCGCGACAAAACCATTGAAAAATCAGGCGGTTTACACAAAGGTCGATGGGTTCTGAGGCCCTCAGACAGCATCTTTATCTAGACAAACTTTAGTCAAACTCTAGACAGACTCCCCCGCCGAGCCGGGTCAATTTAGCTGTGAAGGATCGCACATGTCCCACATCCACCACGAATGTGAACTGGAACGCCACATCATCGAACAACTGGCTGACAGCGGCTGGCTGATTGGTAAATCCAGTGGTTATGACGTCGCACGGGCGTTGTATCCGGAAGATGTGCTCGATTGGCTGAATGAGACCCACCCACAGCAAATGGCTGCACTACGAAAGATGCACGGTGAAAGTACGCGCACCGTGCTGTTCGACCGATTGGGCGCACAGCTCCAGAACAAACTGGGTGGCACGATCAATGTGTTGCGCCATGGTTTTACCGTTTCGGGTGCCGGCGTTTTGGCCATGAGCCAAGCCTTGCCTGAGGACGCTCGCAACGACACCGTTATTGCTCTCTATGCCGCCAACCGTCTGCGCGTGGTGCCACAACTGCGCTACTCCCAGGACAAAACCGATGAGATTGACCTGGTGTTTTTCATCAACGGTTTGCCCGTCGCGACTGTCGAGCTTAAAACCGACTTCACTCAGTCAGTGGAAGCAGCCATGCAGCAGTACTGCGAGGACCGTCCGCCCAAAAGCGTGAAGACCGGTCTAGCTGAGCCGTTGCTGGCGTTCCGTCGGGGAGCAGTGGTGCATTTCGCAATGAGCGACAGCGACATTCGCATGACCACCCGATTGGCCGGCGACTCGACGTTTTTCCTGCCATTCAACCGTGGCGATGACGGCGCGGCGGGTAACCCGGCCAACAAGGACGGTAGCTATCCGGTCAGCTACCGTCGTGATGGATCAAGTCCAGAACAACACTCGCGAACAGGCCATGAAAGCTGATCTTCCAAGAAAAGCCATTCAAGCCATTGCCGGCGCCATGAATAGCCACCACAGCATGGCCACGCAACTGCTAAGCGACGAGGCGACCAGAGACGTTTTCATAACGGTACTCTATGAGCTGCTGAAAAAGGACGCGGGGGCAGATTTGATCGAACAGGCCAGGTAAGGGATCCTCAGTTCAATTCCGTCTCTAGGGCACCAAATACCGAAAACCCTGAATCGCAAGATTCAGGGTTTTTTTATGCCTGGGATTTGATAGGGCCGGGCACGCCATGCCGGAAACAACGGATCGATGATCCGAAAACAATACTCGCCTCCAGCATGGCTCTGTAGTGGCGTTGTGCCACAAACTCGACCGGCGCCACGGAACCTCGCCCGTTGATGCAACTGCAATCCGGTGCCCCACAACGCACTCGGATGACGCAACCAAAAGGACAGGCAACAACGCAAGGAATGCTTCCCCCCGCAGTACCCACCAGCGTTACTCCCCTTAAGTCACTGGACATGGAAAAGTTATGTCAACAATCAATGAACTAAAAGACAAGATCAATACGAAGACCTGGAACCTGGTGTTGCTGTCATGTGCCACCGCAGGGATCTATCTTATTTTGTGGCTATACAAAAACAACAAAATCATCAGCAACACGACCAAAGTGCGATTGGTTGATGATGTTTACATCATCTGGATAGCGGTATGCGCTGGGTTGAGCGGCACATTCTCCAACCTGGGTAACGTGGCGCTGGATTTTACCTCCGCAGTTCTTGCTATTGCCGGTGGCGTGCTTTACATCGTTTGGGCGTACAAGGCTAAAACGGCATTGACCGAATATGCCCTGAACGAACACAAGATCGATTTGAGAATGAACGCTTTTTACACGTTCCTGTTCAACGTGTACTACATCAACTATTGCATCAACGATCTGCCTGAAGAACAGCGCAAGCAGCTGATATTGAGAAGCCAGACCGCCCAAACCTCCCAAGCCTGAAGCCATGCGATGGGCGGACTGCCGATTCGCGGCCGCCCATCCGCTAAACCAGTAAATTTGACCCGCTCATTCCTGCCAGTTTTCACCGGCCCAGTGAAAGACCAGATTACGAGCAGGACCACTCCCTACTTCTGCAGTATCCCGTCGCTCCTCACCATTACGTGTCGCAACTACCGTGTACTTGCCGGGTGGTAGCTGAACGTAAACCAGCGGACCAGCCTGCTGAAGTGTCAACACGATCTGCCCCTCGGATTTCTGGATAACCACATCCACATCGGGCACGTATTTGTTTTCCGCTCCGATCGAAAACGTCATGTGCAAGTTATAGCCCGTCGTTTGCTGTATCGCTTTTGACTCATCCTCGCCGATACCGCCGGACACGTAAGTAATACCATTTTGTTCCTGTCGTTGAACTTGCACACCCGAGTTGTCGATCGGTTCAAGACTGGCGGCAGACAACATGACTGGGAACATCAATATGCCAACAGCGACGATGGGCAACATGAGTGTATGGACGTACTTCATGATGGTGACTCCCGGGCTCCACTGTGCCCTCTGGCACTTAGCTTTGATTTCCCGGGCGACAGTCAAGTTTTAGATTGATTCGGTCTTGAGGTCACTGCGAAACGGACTACGCCATGTATTCCTCAAGTACGTGATGCCGTCGGCAGGATCCTGCGAAACGAGTCCGGCATTTCCTGCGGATTTCCCAGCCGCGCCCTGCATCGCCACCCAGCTCTCTCTTGGCATTCTCTTTCGCCTGTTCCTCCAGTCGCGGAAGTCTTCATGAGCATCGTCAAAACCGAAAACACTCAAGACCCACAACTCGCCTCTCTGGCGGGCAACCTTGGGGAATTGATACGTCAGGCACGCCAGAAGGTGCTGCGAGCGGTCGATACCGTTCAGGTGCAAACCTGCTGGCAGATCGGACGGCATATTGTCGAGTTCGAGCAGGAGGGGGCTCGGCGGGCGGAGTACGGCAAGCAGCTGCTGCCGACGTTAGCGAAGGTTTTGACTACGGAGTTTGGGAAAGGCTTTGACGCCTCCAACCTTCGCTACATGCGCCTTTTCTATCAAGCCTTCCCAAAGTGTGACGCACTGCGTCACGAATTGAGCTGGACCCACTACCGCAGGCTACTGCGTGTCGATAACGAACACGCCCGCCATTGGTACATGAACGAATCGGCCATTCAAAACTGGTCATCCCGCGCCTTGGAACACCAGATCAACACCCTCTACTACGAACGCCTGTTAGCTAGCCGCGACCGCCCTGCCGTCAAACAGGAAGCCGCCACCAACATCCAGAAAATGAACGTACACCCTCGGGACTTCATCAGGGATCCGGTGATGCTGGAATTTCTCGGCTTGCCCAACGCGGGCCTGACCCAGGAAACCGATCTGGAACAAGCGCTGATCCATCAGCTTCAAGCCTTCCTGCTTGAACTGGGCAAAGGCTTTGCCTTTATCGCCCGCCAACAACGCATCAGCACCGACAGCAAAGACTTCTACATCGATCTGGTGTTCTACAACTACCTGCTCAAGTGCTTCGTCATCGTCGATCTCAAGCGCGGCGAACTGACCCACCAGGATGTCGGCCAGATAGACATGTACGTGCGCATGTACGACGACCTCAAACGCGGAACGGAGGACGGCCCTACCGTCGGCATCATTCTCTGCGCGCAGAAAGATGTGTCTGTAGTGCGCTATTCAGTGTTGGAGGGCAACGAGCAACTGTTCGCCAGCAAGTACAAACTGGTGCTGCCGAGCGAGGAAGAACTTAGGGCGGAGCTGGATCGGGAACGCGCCGTGCTTGAGGAACGAGTGCTCAATCGGAAGTTGTGAAAACGACGGGCGGATTGTTCACTGGCGACGTGAGGACTATCGTTGGCAACTACGCGCAAAGGTCCAAAGCCGATGAATTTGCAGGACATGTCTTCACTGACACCGACTCAGATCGAATTGTCACTGACCACCGACACTGCTGGCGAACCGTTCAAGGAGCCCGCCGCAGACAGCTTCATCCTCGGCGGCTTCACTTGGCGGCACGCCTCTCAGGACATCGCGCGCCCGGTCGTTATCATCAACGCAGCCACCTCGGTACGTTGCCGGCATTATTTGCGCTTCGCCGACTACCTGTTCGCCAACGATTTCGATGTCATCACCTATGACTACCGCGGCATCGGCGAGTCCCGTCCAACGTCGCTGAAAGGGTTAGAGGCTTCATGGTCCGATTGGGGCGCCCAGGATTTCGAGGCGATGCTAAATCGCGCACAGCGCGAATTCCCCGGCCAACCGATCGACGTTGTCGGCCACAGCTTTGGAGGCTGTGCAGCGGGCCTGGGAGCCTCCGGGCATTTGATTCGGCACTTGGTGACAGTCGGCGCGCAATTCGCTTACTGGCGCGACTATGCGCCCGCCCATCGCTGGCGGATGTTCGGCAAGTGGCATGTGGTGATGCCGTTGATGACGATGTTCCACGGTTACTTCCCCGGCAAGCGCCTCGGCTGGCTGGAGGACACACCGGCCGGCGTAGTTCGCGACTGGACTACACCGACAGCCCGTTATGAAACGCGCCCCAGCGGTCGACGCCTCCATGGCGGAACCGGTCGACTGCCCTTTGAGCGTGTCAGCGCAAAAATTCTGGCGATCAGCATCAGCGACGATCCTTACGGCACGATTTCGGCCATCGAACGCCTGCTCGGCTACTTCACCCACAGCACCAACACCCACCTGCGAATCGCCCCCGAAGACATCGGCGAAGAAGAAGTCGGACATTTCGCCTTTTTTCGCAGCGCATACCAAGCCACACTATGGCCCATTGCATTGTCCTGGCTGCAAAACGGCGAACTGGCCCCCGGCACACCCGGGCGGCAAGTGCCACGCAGCTGAGCCCTCTCAACGAATACGGAACGACATTCATGGCCTCCGCCAACAAGCAAAACAAACGCGCCTCCCGCGCCAAGGCAAAGGCCAAGCAGAACCGTACCCAACGGGCCGCCGCGCCGGTCGAGCTGGACCCGAACGATGATCGCATCGACTTCGAATCGGTGGACCTGACCGAACTGTTCAAGAAAATGATCGACGCCGAAAAAACCAGCCAGCAAGCGATGTGCGTGGCCTTCCTCGAAGACCCGCTGCTGGAACTGGTGTACGAACAGGAAGGCGAAGAAGGCGCGATGGACTTCATCCTCGCCGCGCTGATCGAGTATCGCCAATGGTCGACCGAAGTGGACGAAGCCGGCGCCCTGGCGTGGATCGAATCACCGGCCTTCCAGGCTGACTATGTGGCAGCGTCCGATATCATCGCCGCCCAAACCCAACAGAAAGCAAACTGAGTTCCCATGGCATCCCCGAACAAGCAACAGAAACGCGCCAAACGCGCAAAGGCCAAAGCCAAGCAAATCAACATCCACGGCAGAAAACCCGCTGCGCTGGATGATGAACTGGGGGAAATCGGCGAGCCGATTCCGGAATACACCTTGGCGATGTTCAGCAAGATGCGCGACGCGGAAGCCACCAGCCGCAGCGATATGCTTCAAGTCCTGCTTTCGGACCTCGCCGGAATCATCAGCGACCATCCAGAATTGCTGGACATGGAAAACGCCGACAACGAAGCCATGGCCGCCACCCACCTGGCCGCCGACATGCTGATCGACTACCGCATGTGGGCCGATGGCATGGACCGGGAAACGGCCCAAGCCTGGCTGACCGATCCGCAGTTCATCACCGACTTCGGCGATGCGCTGGATAGCTATCGTCAGGCGCTGGATGCGCAGGAAGTAAAGAGCGAGTAAACGCTGTTGGCAGTAACAAAAACGGCCGCTTGTCATCACTGACAGCGGCCGTTTTCGTAGGCATCAACAACAATTGCCTTGGGTCAGAACCCTCAGCGCGCCAACACTGCGCTCAGCTTCTCATTACGACGACGGCGAGCTACCAGCACGCCAGCCGCCACCACCAGCAGGGCCAGCAGGCCGGTCGCGAGAATCTCCACGCGATGCGCTTCCTGGAACAACATGATGGTCAGGGCTGCCACGATAAAAATGATCACAGCGTAGGTCAGGCCTGGGAACAGCCACATGCTGAAAGCGATTTTTTCACCGCGAGCCATGCGCTGTTTACGCATACGCAGTTGCGAAATGGCGATCACCAGGTACACCAGCAGCGCGATGGCGCCGGAGCTGGCCAGCAGGAATTCGAACACGGCGGCCGGGGCCACGTAGTTGGCGAATACCGCGAGGAACGCAGCGCCGGTGGACAACATCACAGCCCAGTACGGCGTGCCGCTCTTGTTGGTGCGTTGGGAAACGGCCGGAGCATCACCGCGCTTGCCCAGGGAGAACATCATGCGCGATGCGGTGTACAGCGCCGAGTTCAGGCAGCTGGTCACAGCAACCAGTACCACGATATCGACGATCAGCTTGGCATTCGGGATGCCCATGCGCTCAAGCACAGTCTGGTAAGAACCAACGCTGGCCAGGATCGGGTCGTTCCATGGCACCAGGGCCACGACGATGAAAATCGACACGAGGTAGAACAAGCCGATCCGCCAGATCACCGAGTTGGTGGCCTTGGAGATTTGCTGGCCAGGGTTCTTCGATTCAGCGGCCGCAATGGTCACGATTTCGGTGCCCATGAACGAAAACATGGTGGTCAGGATCGCGCCCAGCACCGCGCCCATGCCGTTTGGCAGGAAGCCCTGGGTGTCGAAGAGGTGCGAAACGCCACTGACCTGACTGGCCGGCATGAAGCCGAAGATCGCCATAACGCCAAGGACAATGAAACCGATGATCGCCACGACCTTGATCAGGGCGAACCAGAATTCGAACTCACCGTAGTTTTTTACGCTGAACAGGTTAGTCACCGTCAACAGCAAGGTGATGATCAGCGTGAAAGCCCAGATCGCCACATTCGGGAACCAGGCATGCAGGATGGTCGCGGCGGCGTTGGCTTCCAGCGGGATGACCAATACCCAGAACCACCAGTACAACCAGCCGATGGTGAAACCGGCCCAGTGACCGATCGCGCGATCAGCGTACGTCGAGAAGGAGCCAGTGTCCGGCGAAGCAACGGCCATCTCGCCGAGCATGCGCATCACCAGCACGACCAGCATACCGGCGGCAGCGTATGCCAACAGCACGGCCGGGCCTGCGGCTGCGATGGCGTGACCCGAGCCAACGAACAAGCCGGCGCCGATAACTCCGGCAATCGACAGCATGGTCACATGACGCGGTTTGAGCCCCTGTTCGAGGCCATTGGAGCTTGGGGTACTGCTCATTGAAACTACCTTTGTAAGGAAAAGCTAATGCGTGCATCCCGCCTGGAATTCTTTCTCGTAAAAAGAAACCAACGGGGCGTTCTGGATTCTGTACGCAATAATTGCGCCAAAATGTTTCAAAGCCGTCTACCACGGCGATCTCATCCAGACCAGACAGTCATCGCAACCCATTGAAAATAATGGCACTTTGCCAAAGCGTTACCCTGCGACTCACTTTAAGAACGAATTTGCGCACCGGAAACACACCCGAAAAATGCTCGACGCACAATAAAAGTGCAGATCAGGAACGTTCGGCCGGGTAGCGCTTCCAACACCCCGCCAAAGCTGGCAACATCGCGCCCTTTTTCACGCGACTCCCGCGGCTGCTTTTATTTAAAAGCAGGTTCAAACGGCTGTTCGGTTGATAGCAGCGCGACAGTCTGCTGTAGCGATGCGACAACCTGCTACATCACTTCCGTTTACCGCCCGTAGCGCTGTTGGCTGCCATTCAAACGCTATGCTAGCTTGGCCGCCTCGCCAGGAAGGCCGCCAACAGCAGGAGCAAAACACTATGAGGAACGCACATGGCTGAGGCCGCGCCCGCGCTTGAAATCCGCAATTTGCACAAACGCTACGGACAGCTTGAGGTGCTCAAAGGCATCTCGCTGACCGCCCGCGACGGCGACGTGATCTCGATCCTGGGTTCTTCCGGCTCCGGCAAATCCACGTTTCTGCGTTGCATCAACCTGTTGGAAAACCCGCACCAGGGCCAGATCCTGGTGGCCGGCGAAGAACTCAAACTCAAAACCGCGAAGAACGGCGAACTGGTCGCTGCCGACGGCAAGCAGATCAATCGCCTGCGCAGCGAGATTGGTTTTGTGTTTCAAAACTTTAATCTCTGGCCGCACATGAGCGTGCTCGACAACATCATCGAAGCGCCGCGCCGCGTCCTCGGTCAAAGCAAAGCCGAAGCCATCGAAGTCGCCGAAGCCTTGCTGGCCAAGGTCGGCATCGCCGACAAGCGTCACGCGTACCCGGCGCAACTGTCTGGCGGCCAGCAACAGCGCGCAGCCATCGCTCGTACCTTGGCGATGCAGCCCAAGGTGATCCTGTTCGACGAGCCTACTTCCGCCCTTGACCCGGAAATGGTCCAGGAAGTACTTAATGTCATCCGTGCACTGGCCGAAGAAGGCCGCACCATGCTGTTGGTCACCCACGAAATGGGCTTTGCCCGTCAGGTGTCCAGCGAAGTGGTGTTCCTCCACCAGGGCCTGGTAGAAGAGCAAGGATCGCCACAGCAGGTATTTGAAAACCCGCTTTCGGCACGCTGCAAACAATTCATGTCCAGCAACCGCTAACGGAGCTTCCCGCATGCAAAACTACAAAAAGGTCTTCCTGGCTGCCGCCGTCACCCTGGCGTTCAGCGCCGGTGCCATGGCCGAAACCCTGAAGATGGGCATCGAAGCGGCCTACCCGCCGTTCAACAATAAAGATGCCAGTGGCAATGTCGTCGGCTTTGACAAAGAAATCGGCGACGCCCTGTGCGCGAAAATGAAAGTCGAGTGCACCGTGGTCACCTCCGACTGGGACGGCATCATCCCGGCCCTGAACGCCAAGAAGTTCGACTTCCTGATCTCCTCGATGTCGATCACCGATGAGCGCAAGGGCGCGGTGGACTTCACCGACCCGTACTACTCGAACAAGCTGCAGTTCATCGCCTCAAAAGATAAAGAGTTCAAAACCGACAAGGCATCCCTGCAAGGCAAAGTGATCGGCGCACAACGTGCGACCCTCGCCGGCACCTGGATGGAAGACAACATGGACGGCGTCCAAGTCAAACTGTACGACACCCAGGAAAACGCTTACCTGGACCTGACTTCCGGTCGTCTGGACGGGATCCTCGCCGACAAATATGTCAACTACGAGTGGCTGAAAAGCGATGCTGGCAAGCCGTATGAATTCAAAGGCGACCCGGTAGAAGAAAGCGACAAGATCGGTATTGCCGTACGTAAAGGCGACCCGATCCGCGAGAAGCTGAACATCGCATTGAAAGAAATCGTCGCTGATGGCACTTACAAAAAAATCAACGACAAGTACTTCCCGTTCAGCATCTATTGATTCTGACCTGCCGGACCGGCGCCGTATGCTAACGGCGCCAGTCCATGGCATTGCCTGCCGCGATTTGAAAAGAAACCCATGACTATCGATCTCTACGGATTCGGCCCGGCGCTCGCCGCTGGCGCGCTGATGACTGTGAAACTGGCACTCTCAGCCTTGTGTCTTGGGCTGGTGCTCGGTTTGCTCGGCGCCTTGGCCAAGACGTCCCCGTACAAGCCGTTGCAATGGCTTGGCGGCACTTATTCGACACTGGTTCGCGGCATCCCGGAATTGCTCTGGGTACTGTTGATCTATTTCGGCACGGTCAACCTGATGCGTGCCCTGGGCGAGTTTTTCGGCAATCCCGACCTCGAACTCAACGCCTTTGCCGCCGGCGTAATTGCGCTGGGCCTGTGCTTCGGCGCTTATGCCACCGAAGTGTTTCGGGGCGCGATTCTGGCGATTCCCAAAGGTCATCGTGAAGCCGGCGTGGCCTTGGGTCTGTCGAAATTCCGCATCTTCACCAAACTGATCATGCCGCAGATGTGGCGCATCGCCCTGCCGGGCCTTGGCAACCTGTTCATGATCCTGATGAAAGACACTGCGCTGGTATCGGTTATCGGCCTGGAAGAAATCATGCGTCATGCGCAAATCGGCGTGACCGTGTCCAAGCAACCGTTCACCTTCTATATGGTGGCCGCGTTCATGTACCTGGGCCTGACTGTTCTCGCCATGAGCGGCATGCACTTAATGGAACGTCGTGCCGCTCGCGGCTTCGCGAGGAGCACCCAATGAACTGGGAAGTCATCATCAAGTGGCTGCCGAAGCTGGCCCAAGGCGCAACGCTGACCCTGGAGTTGGTGGCCATCGCTGTAATCGCCGGGCTGTTGTTGGCGATTCCGTTGGGTATCGCGCGTTCGTCGCGACTCTGGTACGTGCGGGCATTTCCCTACGGCTATATCTTCTTTTTCCGTGGCACGCCGTTGCTGGTTCAGCTGTTTCTCGTCTATTACGGGCTGGCGCAGTTCGATGCAGTTCGTAACAGCTGGATGTGGCCGTACCTGCGCGATCCGTTCTGGTGTGCCACCGCCACCATGACCCTGCACACGGCTGCCTATATCGCCGAGATCCTGCGCGGCGCGATACAGGCGATTCCGCCGGGTGAGATCGAAGCAGCGCGTGCATTGGGCATGTCTCGCGCCAAAGCACTTTTCTACATCATTCTGCCGCGTGCCGCGCGCATTGGCCTGCCGGCCTACAGCAACGAAGTGATCCTGATGCTCAAGGCCAGCGCCCTGGCCAGCACCGTGACCTTGTTGGAACTCACCGGCATGGCTCGCACCATCATTGCCCGGACCTACCTGCCGGTGGAAATCTTCTTCGCCGCGGGCATGTTCTATCTGTTGATGGCTTACGTGCTGGTTCGCGGCTTCAAGCTGCTGGAGCGCTGGCTGCGCGTCGATGCCTGCCAAGGGCGTTGATACCTGCGTGTTGACGGGCGAGGCCCTGCTCGCCCGCTTCACCGAGCTGGATGCTTTTCTGATTGAGCATCAAGCGCTGTGGAAGCCTCGTCCGTTTACTCATCTGCACCTGCCTTGGGAAACGTCCTACCCTGATTTGGCGTTTTGGCTGCGAAGTCGGTCTCTGGACGACGCAGAACTTGCTCATAACCAACCTTGTTTGCTGGATGCGCCGGAGCCGTTCGCTTCATTGGCGGCGTTGTCCCTTGAATTGAGTTCTGTGGGTGAATTGCCAGCGCATTCGCTGCAAGCTGCCGGGCATCGGCTGAATGTCGATGTACCGGGGCGCAAGTGGCAACAGATTGAGGCGTTCGCCAGTCGCCTGTCGTTTGCGGCGGCGCCGAAGCATTGGTTGGATTGGTGTTCGGGCAAGGGCCACTTGGGTCGGCGTTTGCTGCAAACCGGGCAACAACTGACTTGCCTGGAATATGACCCGGCCCTGGTGGCCAGCGGACAGGCACTCAGCCAGCATCATCAGTTGCGGGCGCTGCACGTCGAACAGGATGTGCTCGCGCCTGGCGCCGCGCATTTATTGAACGTTGATCACACACCGGTGGCGCTGCATGCCTGCGGTGATTTGCATGTGCGGTTAATCCAGCTCGCCAGTGCGGCGGGCTGCAAACAATTGGCCATCGCGCCGTGCTGTTATAACCGGATCAATCTTTCGGCCTATCAGCCGCTTTCCTCGGTCGCATTACGATCCGACTTACAACTGTCCCTCGACGATCTCGCCCTGCCCATGAGCGAAACCGTCACCGCTGGCGCTCGTGTGCGACGTCAACGCGACACCTCCATGGCCCGGCGCCTGGGTTTCGACTTGCTGCAACGGCAACTTCGCGGCATCGATGAATACCTGCCCACACCTTCCCTGCCGAGTGCCTGGCTGGACACATCCTTCGCCGAGTACTGCCATCATCTGGCCGCATTGAAAGAGTTATCCACAGTCGGCTCGCAAGATTGGCCCGCTCTCGAAGCTGCTGGATGGCAACGCTTGGCGCAAGTACGCAATCTGGAGCTGCTGCGCGGACTTTTCCGACGCCCGTTGGAGCTTTGGCTGGTCCTCGACCGCGCCCTTTTCCTTGCCGATCAGGGTTACACCGTTCGCCTCGGGACCTTCTGCGAAACCCCGCTGACGCCGCGTAATTTCCTGCTCTTGGCGGAACGCCCGTAAAAGCCGCAGCCTGTGGATAACTCTGTTGATGAAATTATCGTGGATCCAATATCCACGGCTGTTTCAGGGCTGAAACGGATCTGTTCATTTTTCGTACACCCACGAAAAAATCCTGAAAAACAGTGATTTGCGCACAGATGAGAACAGATCCACAAAAACGCCAGTGAGCGCAGAGTGCCACCGCCGCCGTTGTGCATAAGCATTCAATGCAAACGACATAAGCGCCTAAACCCGGACGTCACGCGGGGAAAATTGCACCGCTTCCCGACTCTTGTTATACAAACACCCAAGGGCGTCGACAGCGCGCCCACGAACAAGAAAATTCGACCGACAGGATGCGACAGTGACGTTCATTTCTTACGCACAGAATTTCGAAGACATACGCCTGTGGCGCGCCCTCAAAACCGTCGAGAACGGCTTCTATATCGACGTCGGTGCCAACGATCCCACCCATGACTCGGTCACCAAAGCGTTCTACGACCGCGGCTGGACCGGCATCAACGTCGAACCGATGCCCAACTACTACGAAGCCCTGTGCCAGCAACGCCCCAAAGACACCAACTTGCAATGCGTGGCCGGTGAAAGCGCCGACAACCTGACCTTCTACGGCATCGCCGGCACCGGTCTCTCGACCGTCGACCCGGCCATGGCGCAAATGCACAAAGACGCCGGCATGGACGTGCGCAGCCAAACCGTCCAATCCCGCACCCTGACCTCCATCTGCGAAGAACACGCCCAGGGCCGCCCGATTCACTTCCTCAAAATCGACGTCGAAGGCCACGAAGAAACCGTCCTGCGCGGCATGGACTTCACCCAGTGGAGGCCGTGGGTCATCCTCATCGAAACCCCGTGGAACCGCGACCAGACCTGGGAAACCCTCGTCACCGGCGCCGGCTACCAATCCATCCTGTTCGACGGCATCAACACCTACTACCTCGCCGAAGAACACATGAACCTAAAACCCGCCTTCGACATCCCGCCGTGCAACCTGGACGAATTCCAGTTCTGCAAAGGCCACAACTTCAGCCACCCCGTCGGCGACGCCGACCACCAGCTGACCGCCGCCCTGCAACGCGCCGAACAGGCCGAAGCACAGCTGCGCGCAATGCAAAACAGCCGGACCTGGCAGGCTATTCAGAAACTCAAGAAAACCCTGCTTCGCGCCTGACCTGAAGCCTGCGCAAAAATAGTCTGAATTCAGGGGTTTACAGAACCAATCCAATCGCTATAATCGTCGCCCAACACGCCGGTATAGCTCAGTTGGTAGAGCAACTGACTTGTAATCAGTAGGTCCCGGGTTCGACTCCTGGTGCCGGCACCATAAAGATCAACGAAAAAGGCTCACCTTGCGGTGGGCCTTTTTCGTTTATGGGGTCTTTCGCTCCTGAATTTTCCCCGTTTCGTGTTCGCCCCCCTCTTCCGGTCTCTTTCGCCCTTCTCGCTGAGGGGGTGGTTATATTCATCATAGGTGCGGAATCGACGCATCCAATTCTGGTACCGCGCATCTACATACCTCACCGAAACGATGAGCGGTTACGGTCGAAAATCAGTGAGGCGGCATAATGGCAGCAGTGCTTATGCACAATCTGCCACTTCACTCCGCCGTTGCGAGCCCCTTTGTAATGAACACCGAACGACGTTACTCGATCATCTTGGAGCACAGCGCCGAGGTGCTGCTTGAACATGCACCCATGGCGCAGATAGAGGCATTTTGGGACGCCAACGATACCCGCTACTTCGGGTTGCGCATGGAGGACGAGCACAGCGCGCACGCACGAGTGATTGTTACGGACGAAGTCCCCGACGAAGAAGATGGGGAGCTTTCTTGTCTGTCGCGAATGGAATGACTCGCCACCTCCGTGAGGTGAGGAGGCCGGCCAGATGACTCTCAAATCTATTTTTCCATCTGGTGCCGGCACCCTACAAAACAAAGCCCTCGTAGAAATACGAGGGCTTTGTTGTTTCTGGCGTTTGTAAACCAGGCCTTAGTGACCAGCGCTCTGCCCACCATCCACATGCAGAATCTCACCAGTAACAAAGTTCGCGCTATCCAGGTAAACAACCGCCTGAGCAATGTCGCTGATCTCACCCATGTGCCCAACCGGGTGCAGATTCCCCAGCGCTTCATGCGTTTCTTCACCATGCATCGGCGTCTTGATGATGCCTGGGGAAACCGCATTCACCCGAATCCCACGCTTGGCGTACTCAATGGCGAGAGACTTGGTCGCAGCGTTCAAACCACCTTTAGTCAGCGAAGCCAGTACCGACGGCACACCATCAATCGCGTGGTCCACCAGGCTGGTGGTGATGTTGACGACGTGGCCTTTGCCTTGTTTTTCCATCTCGGTGATCGCGAGTTGAGTGATGTAGAAGAAGCCATTCAGGTTCACCGACAACACATTGGCGTAGTCTTCAGCGGTGTACGCGGTGAACGGTTTGGCGATGAAGATGCCGGCGTTGTTGACCAGGGTGTCGATGCGGCCAAAACGCGCGATGGCTTCACGGATCACTTGCTGGGCGACCGCCGGGTCGCCAATGTCGCCCGCCACGGTGAGGATGTCCGGATCGGTGGACGGTTTGATCGAACGCGATGTGGCGACCACTTTGTAGTCCAGATCACGGAAAGCTTTGACCATGCCCGCGCCGAGGCCCTGGGATGCGCCGGTAATAACGATGACTTTTTTCGAATTGCTCATGATGAACCTCTGCTAATAAAAGATGATTTAAATAAGTAAGTAATCAGGCTTCGGCTGGGGCCTTCGCCATTTGTCTCAACATTTGTTCGTAGTACTCGACCGACTGCGATCCGGACACCAGGTGACGACCGTTGAGGATCATGGCCGGGACCGAGTTGATGCCGTGCTGGCGGTAGAACGCCTCAAGCTCGCGCACTTCTTTCGCGAACGCTCCGGATGCCAACACCTCTTGCGCAGCTGCCACATCCAGTCCTGCTTCCCCGGCCAGACGAGCCAGCGTTTCGCGGTTACTCGGGTTCTGGCCGTCGGTGAAGTAAGCGTGCAACAGGATCTTCTTCAGCTCGATCTGCCGCCCTTCCTGTAACGCCCACAACAGCAACCGATGCGCATCAAACGTGTTGTAGAAGTGCGTGCGCTTCTCCAGATCGAAGGTGAAACCGATGGCCTCGCCACGAGCGATTTGCATGGCTTTGCCGGCGGCGACGTCCTCGGCGGTGCGTCCATACTTGCGCATCAAATGCTCGACAGCTTTTTCACCGACCACCGGCATGTCCGGGTTCAACTCGAAGGGCTTGTAGGTGAGCTCCACCGAGATTTCACCGGCCACGTTCTCGATCGCCTGCTCCAGCGCCGTCGCGCCCAACGCGCACCACGGGCACACCACGTCGGAGATGAAGTCGATGGCAACAGACGCGGTCATGACTTGCCCTCCGCCTCAGCCAGTTTTTTGCGGTACTGGGTGGTGGTGATGCCGGCGTAGCCCCAGTTATCGGTGTCGACTTCTTCGATCACGATGTGGGTCAGGTGCGGATCCTTTTTGAGGACGCGTTCCAGGGTTTCAGTGATTTCGGCGATCACCTGAGCTTTCTGCTCTGAGGTAACGCCATCGCGGGTAATGCGAACGCTGACAAAAGGCATGAGGGAATCTCCAAGTGACCTGCCCTTCGGAATGAATGGGTAGGCGTTGGAGCTCAATGTAGGGAGTTAGCACGAGGGGATAAAGGTGGGGACGGGAACATCATTAGTTACTTGGTGTAATGATTTCCTTGGTGGGAGGCACTAAAACTGTTTGCATCAAAAATGATTGATCGGCCGACTTCCATTTACCGCAACGTTTAGATATCGCCCCAAAATGGAGAAATGCTCATGACCATTCGATTTTTCGACAGCCCGTTCCATGTCACGCATGATGAGGAAATCGCCAACAAAATGGTGGAAGAAGTGGAGCTGTCGATAGTCACTGATAGCCCCCAAAAGCCTGGAGTCGAAGAGAATGAGGTCGGCGTCAATTTGGACGTGGGTCACTTACGGATTCCCAAGCCTCAGGACCAGTGAATCACTGAAATTCTCGCCCCACGCCACCACCTAGCCACGATTGCGCATCCTCCCCTCTCAAGCTACCTTCAGGTCGTCGCTGCCAATTCAGCGACCGGGCCTGATAACCCGGGTAAGATACAGGCGCACAAGCGCCCATAATCACGATTGTTGGCGTTTTTTTGTGCCTGCATTTCCGTGTAATGGCGGCTGTGCGTGGGAGACCTTCGGGTCTGCCGGGTTCCTGTATCTCCGGTTTATCAGCCCGCGCATAGCTGCCACCCATTCGCCTGATAACGAACGTGGTAGCTCAAACTTTGATTCAGGAGTTTTTGCTAATGCCCGCTACCAGTCCGTCCAAAATTTGCGCTACTGCTCCATCGGTCATCACCCACCACCGCCCAAACACCGGAGGTGCCCAATGACCAACCCTCAAGACCTAAAAACCATCGGCCTCACCCCTTTCTCCTACCACGACAACAATGCACTGTTCCGCATCAACGCCGGCGTACCGGTGATCCAGGCCCTCTCTCACGCTTCCGACCTGCTGCACATCGCCAAACTCCTCGCATCAGATGCCGCAATGGTTCGCGATACCGACCGGCATGCATGGGCGTCGCACTATTTGCAGGACATGAGTAAGGCAATCATCGATGACGTGGTGAAGGTGCTAGCCGCGCCGTGTAACAACCGCGCCAGTAACGTCGCCTCATAATCCAGGCCGCACAAAGCCCCGAATCAATCGGGGCTTTGTGCGTAGATCCATCATCTGCCTACAGGCTGATTCGGGTGATATCGATCACTCACGCCACTGTCGATCGGCTCTTCCCCCCGCATCGACTGAGCCACCGCTTCAGTAATGGCATCCCAAATGTCCGGCCTTGTCAGCACCGGCATTTCCTTTGCCAGTACGTTGCTCAGCTTCCCTTCGTTCTGCTCGATGGATCGCAAGAGTCGGTCAGCCTGAGGATCCGGCATTTCAACGATTTCCTTGATCGCCTGCCTGGCCCGTATGTGGCTGCGTAAATACCGCGACTCTTCACGCATCTGCTCGGTGATCGTGCGGCGGATGACGTTCGAGATGAATACTACGTGTGGCCCCAGGTTTGGATACCGCCACATCGGACGCGCCTGATCCTGGCCCGTGAATTCGATGTTCGAGACCACGCCGTCAGGGTATTGCGTACGAGTACTGGCGAACGTTACCTGGTCTCGTATGCCCTGCATGAGCGGTTTTGAAACCTGATCCAGCACGCTGTCATACAGGCGTCGCTCAGCCGAGTCGTCGGTGATAACCGCTGAAATCGGAAGGATCACCGGGTCTGGAATGGCCCCATCACGACGCAAAATGTCGTTGATCAGGAAGCGATGGACCCGGCCATTGCCGTCAGCCAGCGGATGGATATAGACGAAAGCGAACGCGGCTACAGCGCTGCGCATCACCGGGGATTGCCCTTGGGTGCGATTCAGAAAAACGCGAATGCCTTCTAACATCCGCTCCAAATCACTTTCCGGTGGCGCGACATAATGGACGATCTCCTGATAGCGAACCGTCTCGCCAACAAACACCGGAGATTGCCTAATCCCCAGCCGTGTCAGGGTGGTCACTGCGCCAAGGATTTCTTCCTGCATCTCAGCCAGTGCAGCATCGGTGAGCGGCAGTTCGCCCTGACCGGTTCGTCGAGCCAACACATCTGCGAAACGCTGGATACGCGTAGAGCGATCCGCCTCCCCTTCAATCGCGAAGCTGGCTTTGCTTTCCCGCAGTGTCATCCATGCGGCGGCGCGCAGCAGAAGGGCTTCGCCAAATTCTGCGGTCAGTTGACCGAAGAGGTGAGGCACATCAAGGTCCGCAGCTGACTGGACTGCTGCGGTTTTGACGACGATTGGGCAGAAGTAACTCGTGCCTGGCAGGTTGTCATTCACTCGCCAACGCGGCACCTTCACCGCTGCTTCGGGTGACGCCGCCACCATCAGATCGGCGTTGATGGCGTCGACATACTTACCGCCTATAGGCTCTGGCGCTTGCAATTGCTCGCCGGTGAGCCACTCAAACAGGAACGCTGCCCTGCGTGCGTATTGGCCGGTGGGCTCAACATTTAACCAGTCTTGTACCGGTGCAGGACCCACCTTGGTAAACAGCCGGCTCAAGAATTCAAGGTTCGGGACTTCATGCCGCAGGTGAAATTGCAGATGGGATGAGAGGTCCGGATCGGGGCGCATATTCTCCGTATACGTCTCAAGACGAAACCGATCTTCGACTTGAGTTGACCGCCGGCTACCCACCTGACTTAACACGGGTAGCCGTGCCATCGGCAGCACGCCGAATGTCGTCGCTAGCCAGGCAGCACCGATGGGGTCTACGGGAAACTCGCTCACGGTCACACTCCTTTGAACAGCTCGGCTGTTAATCAAAAATGCCTACAAATGGAGAGTAACGATCAAAATCAGGTTTTGTTGCCTAAAAACGATTATTTTTTGATTAGTTTGCATAAAAACGAACATTTACGGCACCTCAGATTGAGCTCCGTCCTGAGATTTCACGCCTTCGAACTACCCTAAACGCATAAAAACGAGTTTCCGTGCTCAAAAACGATCATAAATCCGGCTTTTTGCATAAAAACGTTTCGAGACCGGCCAGCCTTACTAAGTCCCCGCAGGACCACACCACCCCCTTCCCACCAAAAAAAAAGGCCCCAAACCTCCCGGCCCGAGCATTTTTTTGACCCCGATCACCTACCCTTCCCCAAAGCCCCGACGCGCCGCAACCCTCCAACCATCGGACGCCAACATCATTTCGCTACTAAACTCGGGACAAGCGGGTTCAGGTGCAGGATTATAGCCAGCACGTATCGCCCAACCGACGGCCAGGTACTTAACAATAGCCAGCCCACTTTAGAGGGCATTACCCCATGGATAGCAGAACCCTACGCAACCTTATGCGCATAGTGCAGACCGGCTCTTTGTCGGCGGCGGCAGAGCATTCCTGTTTAACGGTGCAGGCATTGGCTGCGCAGTTGAACAAGGTCGAAGAGCAGTTTGGTTTTCGGTTGTTTCGTCGCTCCAACAAGGGATTGACCCTGACCGCACAGGGCTCGGAACTCACGCCTTACATGGACAAGGTATTGCTGGCCACGCGGCAACTCGAAGAAAAAGTGGCTGCGCTGAAGGTGCCTGGGCAGCGCACGCTCAAAGTCGCGCTGAACACCACGCTTTCGTCTGACTTCAATCGGCGAATGATCGGACGCCTGATTGAGGTATTTCCCGACTATCAGCTGGAATTCAGCTACGCCGAGTCGATGGAAAACCTCAGCAAGCTGAAAAATGAAGATTTCGACCTGGCCGTGTTGATCGGGCCGCAGCAACCGGGGTTGCCGAGCATTATCCTGCCCGAGGTTCAGGTGCAGGTGGTCGGTGCCCATTGTGGGCAGGAACATGATCCGCTGGTGATGCTCGGCAACAAGTTTCAGGTGCGTCCGGCCGGCGATTGTCCGTATTCCCACAGTTTTTTGCGTTTTCTCGACGCCGGCCTTGGCAATTACGAGTCGAGCAAACGGATGGTCTATTCCTGCAGCGAGACACTGACGCTGTCGCTGATCACGCAAATGGATGGTCTCGGCATGGTGTCCCGTGACGCAGCCCAACGTAACGGCTTGACCATTTTTCCTGGCTTCGAGGATGCCCTCGAAGTGCGGTTGGCGGTCAATAACCCTGAGTTGTCGGGCCAGGCCTTGCAAGACGTGGTCGACCTGCCGCTACATGAACGAGCCGAGCGCAATGTACGCAGCCGTTCCCACCGCAACGGTGAGAAAGAGGTTTTTGCTGAAGTACGCACATAACAACGTCGGAATCGCGGCATAAAATTCCGGGCGATCGAGCTGCACGTGTTGATCCTTGATCAACAACGGCGTGAGGCTTATGGCAGCGACGATCGCCACTGGCAAGTATTCCAGCGCCCGGGCGACGAAGGGTGGCCAATGGTCGGTGTTCACTTGCAGCGGCAGCGCACGCGGCAGGAACGTCACGGCCATCATCAATACGACGACCAGAATCAGGAACGTTTGATCAGGCATACACCCACCCCGCAGCCCACAAAGGTGGCGATGAATACGTTAAACGGCGAGCTGCCAACCAGGCTCAGCGCGCCCATGCAAGCGACGGCGGCCAGTGCGGCGATGAGTTTGTTACGCGTATTGCACAGCGACACCAGCACGTAGAGCATCATCGCTGTTAACGCGTAGTCGAGCTGATACTTGATCAAGTGCGCTGCGTACTGCGCGCAAATCGCCCCCAGCAGACCGCCGATCACCCATGAGGTGTGGCAATACAGATTGAAGCCGATCAGGTAACGCACGTTGACCGGCGCACCTTTGCCCAGTTTGACGCTGTGGAAAGCGAACGACTCATCGGTCAACCCGCCCGCATAACACCAACGCTCAAGTCGACTGAGCCCCATCGCCTGCAACGCCTTGGCCATGTAGACCGACATCAACATGTGCCGCGCGTTGATCAGAAACGTGGTGAGGACAATGGTGGTCAGCGACGCACCGCTGGAAATCAGCGCCAGTGCGGCAAACTGCGAAGCGCCAGCGTACACAAACAGGCACATGGCGACCGGCAACCACACAGGCATCCCGGCATTGACCGCCATCAGGCCGAACACAAACGACACCGTGAAATAACCCGCCACTACCGGGCTGGCTTCGGCAAAGGTGCGCGAACGCTGGGTCCCGACCATCAGCGGCTGGCTGCTGGACGTCTCATTCATAGATCCCTCTCAAATGTTCTTTCGCCGCGCGGTTCGCAAAAACCCTGGGCACTCCAAAAACGTTTGCCGGCGAGGTTTGCATCGTCGACAAACAGGAACATCCGCAGCACGCCCACGCGTTTCATGTCCGCCGATGCCGCTTCAACCAGCCGTTGACCAACGCCCTGGCTGCGGTACATCGAGCTCACCGCCAAGTGGTTGATGGTGCCGCGACTGCCGAGCATGCCACCCAGCACCGCGCCAACGATTTCGCCACTGAGGTCCAGCGCGATGAACGAGGTGGTGGTTTTTTGCACCAACACCCCGCGCAGGCATCTGGCGTCCTGCCATTCGCAGAAAGACACCTCTTCGAATTGCCGAAAGAAGCGTTCCAGGCGCTGCGCATCTTTGGCCGTCGTGCGCCGCAACATCACCGGTGCAGGGCACTCGGCGAGGCTCATCATGGGGTCGAGCTGTTCAGCGAACAATGTCAAAAGCGGTCCCGGGCCGCGAGAAGGAGATCGCCAGAATTTGTCGATAAGCCATGTTGTGGGAATGAGTATTACGCGCCGGTGTGACGTAGTGGCGCATGTCCCGATCAAGGAAGTAAGTGGTATCGAGAATCTCCGTGTACGTTGTCGATGCCAAATGCTCTTGTTCATGGGCGCTGTACAAGCGGCTCTCCGCCCCCTCCACGTTATTACGCCCCCAAAAATGCACACCGCTGAACGGGTAGCCGTCGCAGTGAATACCTTCCGGGGTAATCTCCAGTTGTTTGCCTGGCTTGATCTCGATACGGATCTGGTGAATCTGGCACTGCCAGATTTCGTTGTGCAGTTCCGGGGGCAGAACATTTTTGTACACGTCGAAATCCGTGTCGATCAGGCTGCGCATGACCGGCGATTGGATGATTTCATCGGAGAAGTCCTGGAAGTGCCGCACCATTCCGCCCACATAGCTGTTGTTGGCCTTGGACTGAACGTACGCGCGGTGTTCCAGCTGTGTCAGTTCACGCGTTACCGGGTTGTACTCGAAATCGCTGTAGCGACGGTATCGATTGCCCGCCTCGGCCTGACCGTAGTAACTGTCGGGCTCCATGTTTTCCCAACTTCTGGTCAATCTGACGAAGTCGGAGAAGTGACCGAATAAATTGAAGTCGCTACTTTTGACGTTGACGTATTTATCGCGCCGTAGCGATTCGCCCACCTCTTTATTCAAAACGAGCATTTTTAAAATCTCCGTGCATTTAGCAACCTAATCTAGAGAGCACAGGATTTGCGTCCATGAGAAAGAATTTCAGGCATCTCAAGCACGGCTTGAAACGGCGTTTGAAGTGGCTTGAATTCGACTTTTTACGACTGAGAACAGCCGTTTTTAGTGCTTTTTTACTGTAATGAGGCAAAAAACCCACCGAACCAGTCCGGAGGTTTTTCGATTTTTTGTCGCTCATAAAACCATCGCCCATAAAAAAGCGCCGCCATCCCGGCAGCGCTTTATCAATCCTTTGTTTTTTCTTCTTATCCTTCCATCACATCCCACAACGCTTCCAGTTCCGCCTCACTGAATAAACCAGCGGGGTAGCGCTCGATCATCGTCCGACGCGGATCAGGTTCACTGATCTGACGCATTCCATTGGACTTCAACCAGTGCGCAAGGTCCTGGAGCGATTCGCCATTAATTGCCAGGGGATGCAACGCCCGCTCGCTCACTACGTTTACTTCGGCGTTCATTTCAGCGCTCTCTCCTGGTTCATGAGCGGCTAACTTATCCAAGGTTTATGACAGAACATCGCAGCTCTCCCCCTCCCTGTTTCGCGCGGTGACAGATACAAGAGCTGTGCCAATGTTTCTGTACTGTCGACAAGCGGATACAAAAAAGCCCGCAGTCCTTCAGGGCTGCGGGCTTTTCATAGAGAAGGGAGGATTAACATCTGCTCAACAGTTTTTGCAATTGACTCAAGATGTTACAACCTCACTCACTCCTTGTGCGGCGCCGGTTGCTGTTGGGTAAGGCAGTGGATGTTACCGCCTCCCAGTAACAGTTCCCGGCCTGGCACCATCACCACTTCATGTTGCGGGAACAGGGTCTGCAAAATTTCCTTTGCCGGGCCGTCCAGCGGGTCATCGAAGCTCGGCGCAATAATCCCGCCGTTGACGATCAGGAAGTTCACGTAAGAACCGGCAAGACGAACAGTCGGATTGCGCTCCTGAGTGCCATCCACCGGGTCGACACCGGCGCACTCTTCTTCGGTCGCATACAGCGGCCCCGGAATCGGCATCTTGTGCACCGTGAACGGGCGACCCTTGGCGTCAGTGCTGTTTTGCAGCACGTTCATTGCCGCCTGGCAGCGCGGGTAGTTCGGGTTTTGCGGGTCATCGGTCCAGGCCAGCAATACTTCACCCGGGCGCACGTAGCAGCAGAAGTTATCCACATGGCCGTCGGTTTCGTCGTTGAACAAACCGTCTGGCAGCCAGATGATTTTATCCACAGCCAGATTAGCGCTGAGCACCGCTTCAATCTCTGCACGATTAAGGTGCGGATTGCGATTGCGGTTGAGCAGGCATTCTTCAGTCGTGATCAGGGTGCCTTCGCCATCGACATGAATCGAACCGCCTTCGAGCACGAAGCCCTCGGTGCGATAGCGCTGGCTGCGCTCGATCTCGAGGATTTTGCCGCCGACCTGCGAATCTCGGTTCCACGGCGAATACAGGCCGCCGTCGAAACCGCCCCAGGAGTTGAAGTCCCAGTTCACACCCCGGACTTCACTACGGTTATTGATGATAAAGGTCGGGCCGGTGTCGCGAACCCACGCGTCATCGCTGGACATTTCCACCACACGAATGTTCGGCACGTCGAGACGTGCGCGAGCGTTTTCGTACTGGCCTGCGGAAACCGCCACGGTCACCGGCTCGAAACGCGCGATGGCTTTCGCCACCGCCACGTGCGCGGCTTGCGCCGGTTTGCCACCCAGGCGCCAGTTGTCCGGGCGCTCGGGCCAAATCATCCAGGTCTGGGTGTGTGGCGCCCATTCGGCCGGCATGTAGAAGCCGTCGGCGCGAGGCGCGGTGTGCAAAGTGGTCATGAGAATCAGGACTCCAGGGAACCGTCGAGAGTTTTCAGTGCGCCGTACAGGTTCGGGCGACGATCACGGAACGAACCCCACGCGCTGCGAATGTGTTCCAGCTCGTCGAGGTCGAAAGTGTGCACAAGAATACCTTCTTCGGTTTTGTTGAGCTCCTGAACTTTTTCGCCGAACTGGTTGGCGATGAACGACGAGCCATAGAAGGTAATGTCGTAGCCGTCCTGCTCTTCGTTGCCGATGCGGTTGCTGGCGATCAGCGGCATCAGGTTGGCGCCGGCATGACCCTGTTGTACGCGCTGCCAGTGATCACGGGACGAAATGGTCTTGTCGTGCGGCTCGCTGCCGATGGCGGTCGGGTAGAACAGGATTTCCGCGCCTTGCAACGCCATGCTGCGCGCGCACTCCGGGAACCACTGGTCCCAGCAGATGCCCACGCCGATTTTCGCGTAGCGGGTGTTCCACACTTTGAAGCCGGTATCGCCCGGGTTGAAGTAGTACTTCTCGTGGTAGCCAGGGCCGTCCGGGATGTGGCTTTTACGATAAATCCCGAGGTTGGAGCCGTCAGCATCGATGATCGCCATGCTGTTGAAACGCGCGCGTCCGGCCAATTCATAGAAGCTGATCGGCAGCACCACTTGCAGCTCTTTGGCGACTTTCTGGAAGTGCTTGATGGCGACGTTGTCTTCAACGGTCGTGGCCAGTTGCAAGTAATCCGGGTTCGGCTTCTGGCAGAAGTACGGGGCTTCGAACAGTTCCTGGATCAGGATAATCTGCGCGCCTTTGGCCGCGGCCTCACGGACCAGCTTCTCAGCGGTGTCGATATTGGCTTCAAGGTCCCAGGAACAGGCCATCTGGGTAGCGGCGACGGTAACGATACGGCTCATGAATCGGCTCCTGAGCAAAGGCTTGGGGTCGAGTGTGGCATCGACCCATGACAGAAATGAGAAGCACTGGGCGTGGTTCGTCCACACCGCGGCAGCGGTGACTTTATAGCCGATAAATATCGGCTTTAGAAGCCACCAATAAACCACTCGTCATGTTTTTTCAGTAAAAAGCCGATATCTATCGAATTAACACCACCCGCTTCCACATGTGTTCTGCATACACAGGGAAAAGGTATTTACAGGCCTTCTGCGAGCACCTTGGAGAGCATGTCCACGAAGAAGTCCACGCTCTGCCGTGAGGTCACCATCGGCGGTTTGATTTTGAGGACGTTGAGGAAGTCGCCGGTCGGTTGCATAAAAATCCCCAGCTCTCGCAGGCGATCACACAGCGCCGTGGTTTCTTCGGTCGCCGGTTCCAGGGTGTCGCGGTTGCGGATCAATTCGACACCCAGATAGAAACCGGAGCCGTGCACCGCGCCCACCAGCGGATGAATATCGATCAGCGCTTCCAGCCGCTCCTTGAAATACCCGCCCACCACCTGAGCGTTTTCCCAGAGCTTTTCCTCTTCCATCACGTCCAGCACTGCCATGCCGATCTGACAACTGACCGGACTTCCGCCCGCCGACGAGAAGAAATAACCTTCGGCCTCCAGCGCTTCGGCGATTTCCCGGCGCGTGATCACCGCGCCCAACGGCTGGCCGTTGCCCATGCCTTTGGCCATGGTGATGATGTCCGGCACCACGCCCTGCTCTTCAAAGCCCCAGAAGAAATGGCCCATGCGCCCGTAACCGACCTGCACTTCGTCAGCGATGCACACGCCACCCTGCGCGCGAACCATCGCGTAGACCTGCTGCAAATAGCCCGGCGGCAGCGAGATCCCGCCAGCATTGCCGTACACCGGCTCGCAAATAAAACCAGCTAACTGACGCTTTTGCCCGGCGATTTTCGCCAGGTTGTGTTCGACGCTGCGCACGTAGTCCGGTGCACTGTCCGGGCCACGGAATTTGCCGCGATACGTGTTCGGCGCCATGACCGCATGCACCCAATCGGGACGGCTGCTCAAGGCCTTGGGATTGTCGGCAATCGACGTCGACACGGCATCGGCGCCGACGGTCCAGCCGTGATAGGCCTCCAGCACGCTAAGCATGTCGCGCCCGCCGCTGTAAGCCCATGCCAGACGAATCGCCAGATCGTTGGCCTCGCTGCCGCTGTTGACCAGAAACACGCGGTCCATGGAGTCCGGCGCTAACTTCAGCAAGCGTTCGGAAAACTCGGCAACCGCCGCATAGTTGAAGCGCGAGTTGGTGTTGAGCAGCGACCACTGACGACTGGCGACCGCCGCCATGCGCGGATGTCCGTGGCCGAGTACCGCGACGTTATTGAGCATGTCGAGATAGGAGCGGCCCTGCATGTCGATCAGGTGGTTGCGCCAGCCGCGTTCGATGCGCGGCGGGTCGACGTAATAGTGCTTCTGGGTTCGCGCGAAACTGGCGCTGCGGCGCGCCAGCAACGTCTGCGAATCCAGTTCCTCTTCAGCATCACAGGCCAGTCCCAGCAATGCAGCTGGTGACGGGCACAATGCTTGCCAGGCCAAGGCGCGCGAAGGTGTACAAAACAACGGCGCATTGAAAGCCGTGCCTCGGCTCAACTGCACAATCAGAGGCCCGCTGACCGAGCCCAGCACCTGCCCTTTGACCAGCGCCGCGCCGGTGTGCAGTGACGGCGTCACGCCCCACAACCGTACACTCAGTTGTGGGCCGTCGAGTTGCAGCACGCCGGCCGCCGGCTGATGAACCACACCGGCAAACGGCGATTCGACCGCCGTGCCATGGGGCACTCTCAACTCGACGTGCAACGGGCACGTGTCCGGTTCAGCCGCACTGTCTGGACGAGTCCGCGACAACCGATATTGCCCATAGCGACTGGCCGCCAGGCCGTGGGTGGCGGCGGCTTCGGTCAGAAGTCGCTGATCGATTCCTTCTTGCTCCCAGTTGCCCGCCTCGAAATGCGGGCTGAGTACACCCAGATCGATCAGCGCAAACTCGCGCCCCACCAGGCTCGGCAACAGCGGAGCGAAACCTTCACTGCCAATGCTCGGCAGGCTATGGCCAACGCACGCCAGGATCGCCATTTCCATCAATTCCAGCGGCACCGACGTGGCCACTCGGAAAATTTCCCACTCATGGGTCAGGTTGTCGCGACTGTACTGGTTGCCCGGATCAATACTGACCTGCTGCTCGCCGCTGAGCACCAACACCGCCGCACGCGCGACGATCAGCGGCCAGAGCGCCAGCAGTTCTGCAGGCTGCAAAGGATTGACCGCGTGATAGGCCTCAATCGCCGGCAAAATGTAGAACGGATCGTTGTTGGCGTGGTGCAGTAACGCCGCGCAGGTCACCGAAAGATCGGTGATGCGCCAGGTGCGGACCAGGTCGCCGAAATCGATCACGCCCTGCAATTGCCATTGACGTTGCAAATCGCGCTGCCAGACCACATTGTCGTCAGTGATGTCCATGTGAATGGCCTGCACCGGCAACTTGTCCACCAGAGGTTGCAGATGACGCTCGGCGCGTTCGGCGGCCTCGGCGATCAACCGGCGTTGCGCGTCATCTTTGATGACCGGCAGCAAATGGCCGATCAATGCGTTGGCGTGACGGGCGTCCCACTGCAGCGTGCGCTCAAGGCCCGGATGATCAAAAACGGCCAGCGCCAGGTCCATTTCGCCGCACAGCTGGCCGAAACCGGCGACCACGGCTCCCGGCAGGTGATCGAGGTGGGTGAGCGACTGGCCTTCGATGTAGTCGAGCAGGCGCACATGCACTGATTGGCCCGCGACTTCGAGCGTGAGCAGATCAGCACCGCTTTTGGCGGGGATCACTCGCGGCACCTTCACACCAGAGTGCTCGCCCAAATGCTTGAGCCCCGCGTGCTGGGCTTGCAGTTCCAGCGCCGCATAATCACCACGGCAGATTTTCAGGACGAAACGCCCCTGGTCGCTATCGACGCGAAAGTTGAGATCCTGCTGGCTGCCAAGAGCCTGCAACTTCCCGCTCAGCCCGTAATGCCCTTCCAGCAGCTCAAGCGCTTGCTGCGCAGACACTTGCGGGCTGGGCAAACTGGCGCGGTGAATCAACGTGGCGAGCGGCATACAGCGACCTCTGAAATGTTATTAGGCGCTTATATCGCCACTGCATCGGTCGATAATCAACCCCCCGTTGACGCTGTAAATCCCAAATACGACCAACAACCCTCTTGCACCACCCTGCTCCTGCCGACAAGCTATGCTCATTCGCTTAATTGTCTTACGGAAAAAAGGCTGGCCAACATGCGTATTCTCATTACCGGCGGTGCCGGTTTCATTGGCTCTGCCCTGATTCGTCACCTGATCCGGCACACTGGGCACGAAGTGCTCAACCTGGACAAATTGACTTACGCCGGCAATCTTGAATCGTTGACCAGCATTGCCACCGACACCCGCTATGAATTCGTGCAGGCCGATATCGTCGACCAGGCGACCGTGAGCGCAATCCTGGCGCGCTTTCAACCACACGCGATCATGCACCTGGCGGCCGAATCCCATGTCGACCGTTCCATCGACGGTCCGTCGGATTTCATTCAAACCAATATCGTCGGCACCTACAGCCTGCTGGAAGCGACCCGCGCCTACTGGCAGACCCTGGCCGAGCCTGAGAAAAGCGCCTTTCGCTTTCATCACATCTCCACCGATGAGGTCTACGGCGACCTGCATGGCGTCGACGATCTGTTCACCGAAACCACGCCCTACGCCCCAAGCTCGCCGTATTCCGCCAGCAAAGCGGCGTCCGATCACCTGGTCCGCGCCTGGCAACGCACCTACGGCTTGCCGGTATTGCTGACCAATTGCTCGAACAACTACGGGCCATTCCACTTCCCCGAGAAGCTGATCCCGCTGGTGATTCTCAACGCCCTCGCAGGCAAGCCACTCCCCGTGTACGGCAACGGCCTGCAAGTGCGTGACTGGTTGTTCGTCGAGGATCACGCCCGCGCACTGCTCAAAGTGGTCACCGAAGGAGTGGTCGGCGAGACGTACAACATCGGCGGTCACAACGAACAGAAGAACATCGACGTGGTGCGTGGCATCTGCACCCTGCTCGAAGAACTGGCCCCGCAAAAGCCTCAAGGCGTGGCGCACTTCGCCGATTTGATCACCTTCGTCCAGGACCGTCCCGGCCACGACCAGCGTTACGCCATCGACGCCAGCAAGATCGAACGCGAACTCGGCTGGGTACCCGAAGAAACCTTCGAAACCGGCCTGCGCAAGACCGTTCAGTGGTATCTGGATAACCTGGAGTGGTGCCACCGTGTTCAGGACGGCAGCTATCAGGGTGAACGACTGGGCGCCATCAATACCAAGGAACTTCTCGCATGATGAAAGGCATAGTGTTGGCAGGCGGCTCGGGTACGCGTTTGCACCCGATCACGCTTGGCGTGTCCAAACAGCTGTTACCGGTCTACGACAAGCCGATGATCTACTACCCGATCTCGGTACTGATGCTGGCCGGCATCAAGGACATCTTGCTGATTTCCACACCTCAGGACCTGCCGCAGTACCGCAACCTGTTGGGTGACGGCAGTCAGTTCGGGGTCAATTTCAGCTACGCCGAACAACCGTCGCCAGACGGTCTGGCCCAGGCCTTTTTGATTGGTGAGGAGTTTATTGGCGACGACCCGGTCTGCCTGATCCTCGGCGACAACGTCTTCCACGGTCAGCACTTCGGTGAACAGTTGAAAAACGCGGCAAAACGCCCTTCTGGCGCGACCGTGTTCGGCTATTGGGTCAAAGACCCGGAACGCTTTGGCGTGATTGATTTCGACAGCGAAGGCCGTGCCTTGTCGATCGAAGAGAAGCCGAAAAAACCGAAATCCAGCTACGCCGTCACCGGGCTGTATTTCTACGACAACGACGTGATCGACATCGCCAAGGCCGTGAAACCCTCGCCTCGCGGCGAACTGGAAATCACCGACGTCAATAACGCCTACCTCCAACGCGGGGATTTGCAGGTCGAGCGCTTCGGTCGCGGTTTCGCCTGGCTGGACACCGGCACCCACGACAGCCTGCTCGAAGCCTCTCAGTACGTGCAGACCATCGAGCATCGCCAAGGCCTGAAAGTCGCCTGCCTGGAAGAAATCGCCTACGAAAATGGCTGGATCAGCCGCGAGCTTCTGCTCGAGCGCGCCAGTTATTTCGGCAAGACCGGTTACGGCAAATACCTCTTCATGTTGGCCGGGGAAGCACAATGAAGGTGATTGAAACCGGGCTGCCCGGTGTATTGATCATCGAGCCCAAAGTCTTCGGTGACGAACGCGGTTTTTTCTATGAAAGTTTCAACGCCAAGGCGTTTCAAGACGCGACGGGCCTGAACACCCAGTTCGTTCAGGACAACCACTCCCGATCCCAGAAGGGCGTGCTGCGTGGCCTGCACTACCAACTGCAAAACACCCAGGGGAAACTGGTGCGGGTGACCGCCGGTGAGGTGCTCGACGTCGCAGTGGATATCCGTCGCAGCTCGGCGCATTTTGGCCAGTGGGTGGCGGTGCGGTTGTCCGCCGAAAATCATCGGCAACTCTGGGTGCCCGAAGGCTTTGCCCATGGGTTTGTAGTACTCAGCGACTTCGCCGAGTTCCTCTACAAGACCACGGATTACTACACACCGTCCGCCGAGCGCAGCATTCGTTGGGACGATCCGACCCTCGCCATCGATTGGCAACTGGAAGAAGCCCCGCAGTTGTCGGCCAAGGATCAGAACGGTCAGCGCTTCCTAGAGGCTGATCTGTTTCCATGAGAATACTCATCAGTGGTCAGAACGGTCAGGTCTCCCGTGAGTTGCAGCGTCGCCTGGGTGATGTCGGTGAATTGATTGTGCTGGGGCGCGATCAGCTTGATCTGGCTCAACCGGAACAGATTCGTCGGCAGGTCCAGCGCGTTCGTCCCGACCTGATCATCAATGCGGCGGCTCACACGGCTGTCGATCAGGCGGAGAGCGAACCTGCGCTGGCATTTGCCATCAATGCGACCGGCCCGGGCGTATTGGCCGAAGAAGCGCTGGCGCTGGGTATCCCGCTGATTCATTACTCGACCGATTACGTGTTCGACGGCAGCAAGACCACGCCTTACAACGAAGACGATGTGCCCAATCCGCTCGGCGTGTATGGCAAGAGCAAACGTACCGGCGAACAGGCGATCACGGCAGTACAAGGCCAGCACCTGATCTTGCGCACCAGCTGGGTTTACTCGACCCACGGCCGTAATTTCCTGCTGACCATGCAACGCCTGCTGCAAGAAAAACCGGAATTGCGCATTGTCGCTGACCAGATCGGCGCGCCCACCTGGGCTGGCACGATTGCCGGCAGCACCCTCGCGCTGATTGAACGCTGGCAAGCGGGACAGGCCGGTGCCTGGGGCACGTATCACCTGACGGCTCAGGGTGAAACGTCATGGTTCGGCTTCGCACAGGCCATTGGCGATGCGCTTCGGGAACAGGGCAAGCCGTGCGCCAACCTGCTGCCGATTCCGTCCGCCGACTACCCGACACCGGCTGCCCGGCCGCTGAACTCACGCCTTGATTGCAGTCGCCTGCAACGCGAATGGGGCGTTAGTCAGCCAGACTGGCAAAGCGCGCTGCGCGAGTGTCTTGCCGAGCAAGCCTAGGCATAATGCGCCTGTACCCACAGGCGCCCGATGCTCATGACTCCGACCCTCCCTCGCAGACCCCGCTGGCGCAGCCTCGCCCTGCTGGCGCTGTGCCTGGCGCCGTTACTGTGGCCGCTGGAGCACTTGGCCGAGCGTTACTACCGCAGCGAACTGGCCGGGCAGAACCGTCAGACTCTCGACCTGTACGTCGCCAACCTGCTGGGCACGCTGCACCGTTATGAGGTCTTGCCACAAATCATCGGCGACCTGCCGGCCCTGCGCGCGGTACTCGGCGCGCCCGATGATGGCGTCACCCAAGGCAATGCCAACCGCTTGCTGAAAAACATCAGCACCCAAACGGGCGCCGAAGTCATGTACTTGATGGACACGAGCGGCAAGACGCTGGCGGCGTCCAATTGGGACAAGCACGACAGCTTCGTCGGGCGTAATTTTTCTTTCCGGCCCTATTTCAGCGAAGCCATGGACGGACGGCTTGGACGGTTTTTCGGCTTGGGCACGACCTCGGCCAAACGCGGCTATTTCTTTGCCGCCGCGGTACGCGATGGCGAAAAGGTCATCGGCGTGCTGGTGGTCAAGGTCGACCTGGACCACACCGAAAGCCTCTGGGGCAAAACCCCGGAACAGCTGCTGCTGACCGACCAAAACGGTGTGGTCATTCTCACGTCGCGGCCGGAGTGGCGCTTTCGCTCGACCCGCCCGTTGAGCGATGAAGAAAACAAGGCCATAACCGCGATTCAACCGTACCCGACCCGCGATCCAAAGCCGTTGAAGCTCAACCCCAATGCCTGGCTGACCCAAACCCAACAGATCGCCGAGACCGGCTGGAACGTCAGCATCCTCGCCCCGCGCACCTTGATCGACCGCCCGGTCCGCACGGTGGTCGCCATCGGTGGCGCCACGCTGTTGGTGTTGATGTTGCTCCTCGGTCTGATGATGCAGCGCCGCCGCCATTACCTTGAACGAATCGCCTTCGAAGCCAAGGCCCGGCGCGAACTGGAAGGCCGGGTCGCCGAGCGGACCAGCGACCTCGAAGGCCTCAACCGGCGCCTGAAACAGGAAGTGCTGGAGCGAGAACACGCTCAGCAGGAGCTGGTGCGCGCGCAGGATGATCTGGTCCAGGCCGGTAAATTGTCAGCGTTGGGAACCATGTCGGCGAGTATCAGCCATGAGCTCAATCAGCCACTGGCGGCGATTCGCAGCTACGCGGAAAACGCCGAAGTGTTGCTCGATCATCAACGCACCGACGATGCGCGTGGCAACCTCAAATTGATCAGCGAATTGACCGGGCGCATGGCCTCGATCATCGCTCACCTGCGCGCCTTCGCCCGACGTGATCGGCACGCGCCGGAAAGCGTTGCCCTGCAACCGGCGCTGGATGACGCGCTGGCGTTGCTGGCCAAGCGCCGACGCAGCATGGAAGTCGAGCTGATCCGCGACTTGCCGGCCGCCACGTTGTGGGTCGAGGCCGGGGAAACCCGTCTGCGTCAGGTACTCGGCAATCTGTTGGCCAACGCCCTCGATGCGCTGACCGAGAAAGGCCCACCGCGTAAACTCTGGTTGAGTGCCCAATCCACCGCTGACGGCGTCAATCTGTACATTCGTGACAACGGCCCCGGCTTTTGCATGGAAGCCCTGGGGCGCGCCAGCGAACCGTTCTACACCACCAAGACCCGCACACAGGGACTTGGACTGGGGTTGGCGATTTGCGAAACCCTGATGCGTGCCTTCGGAGGTGAACTGTCGTTCGCCAACCACAAGGAAGGCGGCGCCGTGATTACCCTGAAACTGCGCGCAGGCGCGCCGGGCGTGAGCCTGCAACCGTCCGAGGACCGAAGTGCATGACCATCGACAGCCGCATTCAGGTCGTGTTAATCGACGATGATCCCCATCTGCGTCAGGCCCTGAGCCAGACCCTGGACCTCGCCGGCCTGAAAATCCTGCCGCTGGCTGAAGCCAAAGGCCTGGCCGCACAACTGGAGCGTGACTGGCCCGGCGTGGTGGTCAGCGACATTCGCATGCCGGGCATGGACGGCCTCGAACTGCTGACCGAACTGCATGCCCAGGACCCGGAGCTGCCGGTGCTGCTGATCACCGGCCACGGCGACGTGCCGCTGGCAGTGCAAGCCATGCGCGCCGGGGCCTATGACTTCCTGGAAAAACCCTTCGCCAGCGATGCCCTGCTCGAGAGCGTGCGCCGCGCGTTGGCCTTGCGTCGCTTGGTACTCGATAACCGCAGCCTGCGTCTGGCCCTGAGTGATCGCAATGAATTGAGCACTCGGTTGGTTGGGCAATCGGCGCCGATGCTGCGTCTGCGCGAGCAGATTGGCGCACTGGCCGCGACCAGGGCCGATGTGTTGATTTTGGGTGAAACCGGCGCAGGCAAAGAAGTCGTGGCCCGGGCGCTGCACGATTTATCGAACCGTCGTAATGGTCCGTTCGTGGCGATCAATGCCGGCGCGCTGGCCGAGTCCGTGGTGGAAAGCGAGCTGTTCGGTCACGAGCCCGGGGCGTTCACAGGCGCGCAAAAACGTCGCATCGGCAAGTTCGAATTCGCCAATGGCGGCACGCTGTTTCTCGATGAAATCGAAAGCATGAGCCTGGACGTGCAGGTGAAATTGCTGCGCTTGCTGCAGGAGCGCGTCGTCGAGCGTTTGGGCGGCAATCAGTTGATCCCGCTGGACATCCGCATCATCGCCGCGACCAAGGAAGACCTGCGCCAGTCCGCCGATCAAGGGCGTTTCCGCGCCGACTTGTATTACCGCCTGAACGTCGCGCCGCTGCGTATTCCGCCGCTGCGCGAGCGCGGTGAAGACGCGTTGGTGTTGTTCCAGCATTTCGCCGATGAAGCCAGCGCCCGCCACGGTTTGCCGCCCCATATGCTGCAACCGGGGCAACGCGCCCTGCTGCTGCGCCACACCTGGCCCGGCAACGTACGCGAACTGCAAAACGCCGCCGAACGCTTCGCCCTGGGCCTGGAACTGGCGCTGGACAACAATACGCCGGAGGGCGGAACCAGCACGACGATTGAAAGGTTCAGCGGCGGCTTGAGCGAGCAAGTGGAAAACTTCGAAAAGAACCTGATTACCGCCGAACTGGCGCGCTCTCACAGCTCCGTGCGCAGCCTCGCCGAAGCGCTGGGCATCCCGCGCAAAACCTTGCACGACAAGCTGCGCAAACATGGGCTGAACTTCGCCGGCGGCGCCAGCAGCTCTGCTGACGACCTCGATTGAGCGAGCGTTAAATCATCACCTTCAAACAAGAGGCCCGCGCATGAACCGCGACAGTCGTCACCTGGAATCCATTCTCCATCACGACATCCCCCTGACGCAGGCCATGGGCATCAAAGTACTCGATTGGCACGACCAGCAACTGCGCCTGTACTTGCCGCTGGAAGCCAACGTCAATCACAAAAGCACCATGTTCGGCGGCAGTCTGTATTGCGGCGCGGTGCTGGCGGGTTGGGGCTGGCTGCATTTGCGCTTGCGTGAGGAAGGGATTGAAGACGGGCACATCGTGATTCACGAAGGGCAGATCAGCTATCCGCTACCGGTGACCCTGGACGCGACAGCGATTTGTCAGGCGCCGAGTGCCGCGGTGTGGAAGAAGTTTCTGGCGATGTATCAGCGCTATGGGCGGGCGCGATTGACGCTGCATTCACGGATTGTGAATGTCGGCAGTGATGAGGATGCGGTGAGGTTTACGGGGCAGTACGTCCTCCATCGCTAAAGTCGGGTTACTGATCGTTCCCATGCTCCGCGTGGGAACGATCTTAGCTACGGGCGAGTTCCAGCAGTTTTTCGCGCCACGCAGCCTTGGCCGGCAGCGCCAAAAAGAACTCATTCAACAACGATTCCCGTGCCGGATAGCAAAACGGTGCACCGCTCAAATCCAGTACCTCACCGCCCGCACCTTCCAGCACGCCTTGCGCCGCCGCCGTGTCCCACTGCGAAGTCGGCGCCAGCCGCGGATAACAATCCGCCGCCCCTTCCGCCAATAGGCAGAACTTCAGCGAACTGCCGATATTGGCCAGTTGCAACTCGCCCAGACTGTCGCTCAACCCCACCAACAAGCGCTCCTGCTCCGGGCTCGAATGCCGACGACTGGCAACCACGGTAAACGCCTCTCCCGCAGCAGGCACTTCGCGAACCTGGATCGGCAATGGCTGACGGTCCTTGTCGCCGCGCCAGGCGCCCAAACCTGCACCACCGACGTAGAAACGCCCGTTGGTCGGCATCGACACTACGCCAAACACCACCCGCCCCTGCTCGATCAGCGCAATGTTGACGGTGAATTCTTCACTGCCGGAAATGAATTCCTTGGTTCCGTCCAACGGGTCCACCAGCCACCACCGCTGCCACCCGGCACGCACGCTTTGCGGGATGTTGGCGTCCTCTTCGGACAGCACCGGGATGTTTGGGTCAAGCGCGATCAACCCGGCCAGAATCAAATGGTGAGCCGCCAGGTCGGCAGCCGTCACCGGCGAATCGTCAGCCTTGGCAGTCACGGCGGTGCCGGTACGCCAGAACGGCAGAATCGCCTCGCCAGCCTGCAATGCCAGTTCAACCACCGGCGCCATCAATGGATGCGGGAAATTCATGGCAGAAACACCCCGCGCTGGGTCAGCAGGTCACGGGCCAGATACAGTGCCGCCAAGGCACGGCCCTCCGTGAAGCGCGGGTTCTGCGCCAGGGCGGACAACTCACGCAGATTGATCTTGTCCACACCCATCGGCTCGGGTTCGTCACCCTCAAGGCTTTCTTCATACAGATCGGTGGCCAGCACCACCTGGATCTTTTGGCTCATGTAACCGGGCGATAACGACAACTCGGTCAGATGCTCCAGCTGCCGTGCGCCATATCCGGCTTCTTCCTTGAGCTCACGCACAGCCGCCGCCAGCACGTCTTCACCCGGCTCGATCAGGCCTTTAGGCAAAGACAGCTCATACTCATCAGTGCCGCCGCAGTATTCTTCGACCAACACCGCATGATCCGAATCGAGCATGGCCACGACCATCACCGCGCCATACCCCGCGCCCTTGCCGACCAAACGCTCGTACGTGCGCTCCACGCCATTGGAAAAGCGCAGTTTCAGCTCTTCGACACAGAACAAACGGCTGGTGGCGACGATCTCGCGGGCAAGTATGGTGGGTTTCTGGCGCATGCAAAGCTCCTTGGCGTGAACGCGTTACTATACCCGGCCTATCCTGATTGTTGACCTCGGATATCTCTTTTACCGCTGGAGAAGTTTTTTATGTCCCTGCTGCCCTGGCGCGACATCGACACCGTTCTGCTGGACATGGACGGCACGCTGCTGGACCTGCATTACGACAACCATTTCTGGATGGAGCACTTGCCACAGCGTTACGCCGAGTTGCACGGGGTGAGCCGAGCCATGGCCGAGATGGAATTGCAGCCGCTGTTCGAACGCAATGCCGGCCAGTTGCAGTGGTACTGCCTGGATTTCTGGAGCGCCGAATTGAAACTGCCGGTGCGCGAACTGAAACTGGAAACCGCGCACCTGATCGCCTTGCGCCCGGATGCGGATACGTTTCTGGCGGCGATCAAACAGGCAGGCAAGCGTGTGGTGATGATCACCAATGCGCACCGCGATTCGCTGTCATTGAAGCTGGAAAGGATTGAACTGGCGCCGTATTTCGAACGCTTGATCAGCTCGCATGATTACGGCTTTCCCAAGGAAAATCCGCAATTCTGGGAGGCGTTGCAGGCCGATATCGGTTTCGACCCTGCGCGCAGTCTGTTTATCGATGACACGTTGCCGATCCTGCGCAGTGCGCGCCGTTTTGGCGTGGCGCATCTGTTGGCGGTGAGTGAACCGGACAGTCGCAAGGGGCCCAAGGACACGGCGGAGTTTGCGGCGGTTGGGGATTATCGGGAGCTTATTGCAGGGCTTTGAGACCGAGTCGCCTGCTTCGCAAGCAAGCCCGCTCCCACACTGGATCTCGGTCGAATACAAAAATTGTGTCCACTGAGGATCAAATGTGGGAGCGGGCTTGCTCGCGAAGGCCATCACACGGATTTAAGGCTTACTCAGGAATCCGCAACGACTGCCCCGGGTAGATCTTGTTTACATCCTTGAGCATCGGCTTGTTGGCTTCGAAGATTTTTTGATACTTGTTGGCATCGCCATACACGCGCAAGGAAATAGCGCTGAGGGTGTCGCCCTTCACGACGGTGACAAACTTTGCGGCCACTACCACCGGCCCGGTCACGGTAATCTGATCGTCCACGCTGCCAACACCGGCGATATTGCCAACAGCCAGCAGTATCTTTTCCTTCTCTTCCTGACTGCCAACTTCACCGGTGACGGTGACTTTGTCGCCGTCCACCGTAGCCTGCACATTCGGGCTACCCAGGCCGACCTTACTGATGTGTGCCTTCAATTGCTCACTGGCATTGGCGTTGCCCGGCGTCAGTAGATCGATAAGTTTTTCGCCTGCTTCTTTCACAAAACTAAAAATACTCATGATGCACTCTCCTTGGGTTTAGGGTTCCAGACGCAAAAGACTAGACCAAGGCTGCAACACACGGTTCCCACCCGACCAATGACGCCGGTTGCACCCAAGCGCTAGAATCCAGCCCTTCCCGCGCCCTGGAGCGAAGATGGACATCAAGCAGCTGAAATTCCTCATCGCCCTCGACGAAACCCGGCACTTCGGCCAGGCGGCCGCGCGCTGCCACATCACCCAGCCGACCTTGTCCATGCGCCTGCGCAGCCTCGAAGAAGAGCTCGACCTGCCGCTGGTCAATCGCGGTCAGCGCTTTGAAGGGTTCACCGCGCCGGGTGAGCGGGTGCTGGCGTGGGCGCGCACGGTGCTGGCCGCTTACGACGGTTTGCAGGCCGAAGCCGCTGCGTGTCGCGGCAACCTGGTCGGTACGTTGCGGTTGGGTGTGGTGCCGCTGTCGAGTTTCGATCCGCTGCCGCTCATGCAACGCTTGCACGCCGAACACCCGAACCTGCGCTTCGAACTCTCGGCGCTGAGTTCCGAGCAAATCCTCGAGCAGCTGTCGAACAACCGCCTGGACCTCGGCGTGTCTTATCTGGAGCGCCTGGACAACGAGCGCTTCGACTCACTGGCGTTCAGTGAAACCCACATGGGCCTGCTCTACGATCAGCGCTTTTTCAGTTTCGGCGAAGCGCCTTTGAGCTGGGAGTCGCTGATCGAACTGCCGATGGGCATGCTCACCAGCGGCATGCACTTTCGTCAGTCCATCGACCACAACTTCCACAGCCGCGGCTTGACGCCCCAACCCTTGCTGCAAACCGATGCCGTTCATCAATTGTTACAAGCGGTGCACGGTGGCATGTGCTGCGCGGTGATGCCGCTGGAAGGCGGCCTGGAAAACCTCACTGATCACTTGCGCCTGCAACCTATCGAAAACGCGCAAACCCTCGCCCGGCTGGGGTTGATCATGCGTCGCAGCGCCCCACGCTCGGCCTTGGCGGAAGCCTGTTTTGCGATCTATCAGAAATCACTGACAGCCTCTTGATCGACGTCATCTATCGGTAGATCAGTAATAGCGATTAGACGCGACCTTTTGACGCGCCTAGGCTTAGAGCTGACCAGACCGTCGGTGATACCTCATGAACACCAAGCGCCCCGGCTGCGCGGCGCCCGCACTCGAAACGCCCGCGCCAGACGCAAGCCAGACTTACAGTTTCTGCGATCTACAATTCACCGAATCAGCCAGCACCGCGCTGGCCGAGGAAGTTGCGTTGGCGATTGCCTACAACGGCATCAGCCAGGCTGTGATGTTGGTGACGCCGACTGACCTTGAAGACTTCATCGTCGGCTTCAGCCTGGGCAGCGGCATCATTGAAGACGCGACCGACATCTATGACCTGCAATTGACCGGCGAAGGGTCGGCGCAGTACGCGCAAGTGACCATCGCCAACCGCGCCTTCTGGAACCTCAAGCAACAGCGTCGGCAACTGGCCGGCACCAGCGGTTGCGGGCTGTGTGGCGTGGAAGCGGTTGAACAGGCATTGCCCGACCTCAAGGTGTTGCCGGGCGCGCCGCTGCCGCCCGCCGAATGGCTTGATGGCCTGCGCCAACGCATCGGCGCGTTCCAGCCGCTGGGCCAACATTGCGGCGCGGTGCACGCGGCGGTGTTCATGAACGGTCAGGGCGAGTTGCTGCTGGGCCGCGAAGACATCGGCCGGCACAACGCCCTCGACAAATTGATTGGCGGGTTGATCCGCCAGAAGATCCCGACGACTGGCGGCCTGGCGATTGTCACCAGCCGGTGCAGCCTCGAATTGATCCAGAAAGTGTTGCGCGCTGGCATCCAGACGCTGGTCAGCCTGTCGTCGCCCACGGGCCTTGCCGTGCAATGGGCCCGTCGTCACAACCTCAATCTCATCCACCTGCCGCAGAAAAGTGCACCGCGGGTCTACAGCCCAGCGTTGGAGAATCAAGCGTGAGTCAACATCGTCAAGCCGACCAGAAACCCGTCCCCCGCTACAAGCCCTACAAAGGCCCAGCCGGTGGCTGGGGCGCGCTAATCAGCGTCGCCCAAGCCTGGTTGACCAGCGATAACGCGCTGAAAAACCTCCGCATAATGCTCAAGACCAACCAGAACGGCGGCTTCGACTGCCCCGGTTGCGCTTGGGGCGATTCTCCGGAAAAGGGCATGGTGATGTTCTGCGAGAACGGCGCCAAAGCGGTGAACTGGGAAGCGACCAAACGCCGTGTCGACGCTGCATTCTTCGCCAAACATAGCGTCACCTCGCTGCTGGGGCAGAGCGACTACTGGCTTGAATACCAGGGCCGCCTGACCGAGCCGATGAGCTACGACGCCGAGACCGATCGCTACAAACCGATCAGCTGGGAAGCGGCCTTCGCCCTGATCGGCAAACACCTGCAAGGGCTGTCGAGCCCGAATCAGGCCGAGTTCTACACCTCGGGCCGCGCCAGCAACGAAGCGGCGTACCTGTATCAATTGTTTGTGCGCGCCTACGGCACCAATAACTTCCCTGATTGCTCGAACATGTGCCACGAGGCCAGCGGTGTGGCCATGGCGCAAAGTGTCGGCGTTGGTAAAGGCACGGTCACCTTCGACGACTTCGAACACGCCGATGCGATTTTTGTCTGGGGTCAGAACCCTGGTACCAACCACCCACGGATGCTCGAACCGTTGCGCGAAGCGGTGAAACGCGGCGCTCAGGTGGTGTGCGTCAACCCGCTGAAGGAGCGCGGTCTGGAACGCTTCCAGCATCCGCAGCACCCGCTCGAAATGCTCACCAATGGCGACAAGCCGACCAACACGGCGTTCTTCCGTCCAGCCCTCGGTGGCGACATGGCGATCCTGCGTGGCATGGCGAAATTCCTGCTGCAATGGGAGCGCGACGCGCAGAAGGCCGGTGAGCCCGCCGTGTTCGACCACGACTTCCTCAACGAACACAGCGCCAACGTGCTGGACTATCTGGCCGCCGTTGACGTTACGCCGTGGGAGCAGATCGTCGAACAATCCGGCCTGACCCTGGTAGAGATCGAGCAAGCGGCGCGCATGTACGCCAAGAGCAAGAACGTCATCATGTGCTGGGCCATGGGCATCACCCAGCATCGCCATTCGGTATCGACCATCCAGGAAATCGCTAACCTGATGCTATTGCGCGGCAACATCGGCCGGCCGGGCGCCGGTCTGTGCCCGGTGCGTGGCCACAGTAACGTGCAGGGCGACCGGACCATGGGCATCAACGAGCGTCCGCCGGTAGCGTTCCTCGATTCGCTGGAGCGTCGCTTCCAGTTCAAAGTGCCACGTCAAAATGGCCACAATGTTGTCGAAGCTATTCACGCCATGGCCGAAGGTCGTGCGAAAGTCTTCATCGGCTTGGGCGGCAACTTCGCCCAAGCCACGCCGGACAGCTCTCGTACCTTCCAGGCGTTGAACAATTGCGACCTGACCGTGCAGATCAGCACCAAGCTCAACCGCAGCCATTTGGCCCACGGTAAAGACGCGTTGATCCTGCCGTGCCTGGGCCGTACCGACATCGATATGCAGACCGAAGGCCCGCAAGCGGTGACCGTGGAAGATTCGTTCAGCATGGTCCATGCCTCCAACGGTCAGTTGCAGGCGCTGTCGAACCAGATGCGCTCGGAGCCGTCGATCATCGCCGGCATCGCCGCCGCCACGCTGGGCAGCAAACCGGTGGACTGGAACTGGCTGGTGGCCGATTACGACCGCATCCGCGATCTGATCGCCGACACCATTCCGGGCTTTCGCGATTTCAATGAGAAGGTCAAGAATCCGGGCGGTTTCTATCTCGGCAGCAGTGCCGGTGCGCGTAAGTGGAACACGCCGTCAGGCCGGGCCAATTTCCGCCCGAATGCCCTGCCTAAAGACCTGGTGCACGAGCGCACGCGCGCGACCGGCGTGCTGCCGGATTTGATCATGCAATCGATGCGTTCTCATGATCAGTACAACACCACGATTTATGGTCTCAACGACCGTTACCGTGGGGTGAAAGGTCAGCGCGATGTGTTGTTTGTGAACGAAGCCGACATCATTCGCCTGGGTTTCAAACCGGGGCAGAAGGCCGACATCGTTTCGATCTGGGATGACGGGCGTGAGCGTCGGGTGAAGGGCTTCACGCTGCTGGCGTTTGATATTCCTGCGGGGCAAGCGGCGGCTTACTACCCGGAAGTGAATCCGCTGATACCGCTGGAAAGCATCGGGGATGGCAGCCATACGCCGACGTCTAAGTTCGTGGCGATCCGGTTGGAAATGGCGAGTGAGAGCGGGTTGATTTTGGCCAAGTCCGCTTAGCTCAAACACTACTGTGGCGAGGGAGCTCCCTCGCCACAGGACCATGTCCACTTTAAGTTTTTTCACGGCGAGCCACTTTCCAATCGCCCACAAAAAAGGCCGTTTCTGTATAAAAACGGCCTGTCCGAAGTAACTAAAGACCGGCGAAAAACAGTTAAGTTCCGTTTAAAAAACAGTAACTTATAGAAATGTGCTCAAGTCGTGTTACTCGTCGGATTTCGATTGTCACACCTCTGACACAGCCTCAGGATCGCGTCGTCATCCCCTTGAGGTTCCTCCATGAAGTTCTCCTCGATTCTCTTGTTGTCCCTTGGCTTGTTCAGTGGCATTGCTTCTGCTGGCGGCACCACCGAAGCAGGTGTGGGCGGCGCATTGGGCGGGGTTCTTGGCTCGGTCGTCGGTCAGTCGTTAGGCGGCAATACAGGTTCCACCATCGGCGCGGCCCTGGGCGGCGCGGGTGGTAGCGCAGTCGGCGCCAACAAACACAGCCGTGGCGAAGCCGCCATCGGTGGTGCGTTGGGCGCGGCAGGCGGTAACGTGGTTGGTCGCAACATGGGCGGCACCTCAGGCAGCCTGATCGGCGCCGCAGCAGGCGGCGGCGCCGGTGGCGCGCTGGGTAACTACATGGGCAACAAATACGATAATGAAGATGACGACAACGATCATCGCTCTTATCGTGGCCAAGGTGATCGTCGTTACTACCGTGGCCACCACCATCCCCGCGGCCATGCCTATGGGCATCGCAAGCATCACAAGTACTATCGCGACTGAGGCTTCCATCGCCTCGTAAGACGGTACATCAGAAAATCGCAGCCCATGGGCTGCGATTTTTTTTGCCCTGTCTACACCACCAGGCGTTCCAGCGCTCCACGCAATCCAGTCGGAATCGATACCGGCTGATTCGAAGCACGATCTACAAAGACATGCACGAAGCGCCCGGCCGCACAGGCTTCGTTTTCCCCTTGTTTGAACACGGCCAATTCGTATTGCACCGAGCTGTTACCCAGCTTGCCAACCCGCAGGCCGATCTCGATCCGGTCCGGAAAGGCGATGGAAGCAAAGTAGTCGCAAGCCGAACTCACGACAAAACCCACCACCTCGCCATCATGGATATCCAGGCCACCGACTTCGATCAGGTAAGTGTTCACCGCCGTGTCGAAGAAGCTGTAGTAGGTAACGTTGTTGACGTGACCGTAGGCGTCGTTGTCGTGCCAGCGGGTGGTGATGGGCTGAAAGTGTGGGTAGTCGGTGCGTTGATTCATGCGCAGCTCTCGTCTTGAAGTGGCTGAAGTTTACCGATCCGCAAACCCTTTACCCACCTCTGCCAATTCGCCGATCAAGCATGCCGGACGCCAGTGGTCACCCTGCCGGGTTTCCAGCGCCATCAAGCGTTGATGAATGTCCGCCAATCCTTGCTGATCCGCCCACGCCATTGGCCCGCCCTTCGCCGCCGGAAAACCATAACCGTTGAGGTACACCAGATCGATGTCGTGCGCCGACGCGGCAATGCCTTCCTGAAGGATCTTCGCCCCTTCGTTAACCAGTGCCAGCAGGCAACGCTCAAGAATCTCCTCAGCGCTTATCTCGCGACGCTGGAAGCCCAACCCTTCGCTGACCTGCAACACCAGCGCATCAACTTCCACATCGTGCTCGGCCTGACGACTGCCCGCCTCGTAGTGGTAATAACCGTTGCCACTCTTCTGACCGAAACGCCCGAGTTCACATAGCCGGTTATCCACCTGAACTTCCGGCTCATCCTGTCCTGTGCCCGCCAGTTCCCGAGCCCGCCAGCCAAGGTCAACGCCTACCACGTCGTACATGCGGAACGGGCCCATGGCAAAACCGAAATTTTGCAACGCCGCATCCACTTGATAGGGATAAGCCCCCTCCAGCAGCATCTTGCGCGCTTCGAGCACGTAGGTATTAAGCATGCGGTTGCCGATGAAACCGTCACAGTTGCCCGCCACCACACTGACCTTGCCCATGCGCTTGCCCAGTGCCAGCGCTGCGTCTAGCACTGCCGGTGCAGTCTGGGCGCCACGGACGATTTCCAGCAGTTTCATGATGTGTGCAGGGCTGAAAAAGTGCAGACCCAAGACTTGCTGCGGACGGCGAGTTGCCGCAGCGATGGCGTCGATGTCCAGCGCCGAAGTGTTGCTGGCCAGAATCGCTTCGGGCTTCAACAGGCCGTCCAGTTCGCGAAATACTTTCTGTTTCAGCTCAAGGTTTTCGTAGACCGCTTCGATGACCAGATCGACGTCACGGATCGATGCGTAGTCCGCCGCTGCGATCACTCGCGCTATGCGCGCGTCAGCCTCGGCCTGATCGATGCGCCCTTGGCGCACATTGTGAGCGTTGGTTTCGGCTACCGTGGCCAACGCCTGTTCAAGCATCTGCGGATTGTTATCCACCCACTGCACCGGCACCCCGGCGTTCGCCAGACACATGACAATGCCACGGCCCATGGTGCCTGCACCGATGACGGCGGCGCGCTGAATATTGAATGGCGTCTGGCTCATGATTTGCTCTCTTGTTGGCGATCCAAAGACAGCCCCCACCTTAGTCAGCCATGGCGCGTTTTTGAAATTTATTCCTGTGATGAGCAACATTCAGCGGATGGATGGGATATCCATTGCGGACCCAATTCTCACAGTAGCAATCCGCGACCTTTTGGATAAAGAACTCTAGAAGTACTCAATTGGAGTGAAATGAGCGCTAGCCAACATCTTGAATCAGGTTAAAATTTTCTTAGCAGAGTCGGCAATTTTAAAAAAAAACTTTGCGTGGTAAAAAAAATCTATCCGGACGGGGGAGCTGCCGATGGGAAACAGAGTGGGCTACGCCCATCTGATTAATGCGCTGAATCTGAAAGCTATCGAGGTGAAGCGGCCAGCGATCATCCAGCCCGTTACCCGCCTGGAAAAAATCGGTGGTGCCTTGTCAGTTCCGCAAAGCGTTGCGCCAGCGGAAGAATATTATCTCGCGCATATCATGTTTGCTCTGAAACATGAGGGCGTCAATCTCGCCATTCTGGCTCAGGCACTCCCCCATATTGACGGCCAAATACTGGTCGAAGCCATTACCAAGACTCCCAGTAGCGCTTACCTGCGTAAAATCTGTTTCCTCTGGGAATTTTTCACCGGCCAAATGCTGGGCTATTCGGATAACCCGCGCGGTACTGCTACTTTTCTATTTGACCCGGACCACTATATCACCGGGCCATCGGTACGAAACGCGCGTTGGCGTGTCGACTTCAATGGCCTTGGCACACTTCAATATTGCGCGACAGTCGAACGCACGACAGAGATTCAGACCCTGCTCGACTATGACATTCTTGGGCGATCAAAAACCTTTATTGGCGCACTTCCAAAAGAAATGATGGATCGGGCGATCAATTGGGCGTACCTGAGCGAAACCGAAAACTCGTTTGCAATCGAGAAGGAAGCCCCCAGCGAGCAGAAAGCCCAACGATTCGTACAACTGCTCCGTCAGGCACATGAGCGCAAGCCGCTTACGGAAGACTATCTTGTTGCGCTACAAAATAGCGCGATCTCCAACCCCTTTGATCGTGCAGCAGCATTTCGTCACGAACAAAATCATCTGAGTAATTCATTTCGCGGTGCAGCTGGCGTGACCTACGTGCCACCCACTCCAGAGCTATGCCGTGAGTTGATGGATGAGTTGATGACGTTCGCCAATAAAGCGCCAGAGCAACTCGATCCCCTGGTGGCTGCCGGTATCGCCTCTTTTGGTTTCGTCTTTTTGCACCCTTTCATGGATGGCAATGGTCGTCTTTCGCGCTTCCTCATCCACTTGGCTCTGTGCCGAAGCGGCGCTCTGGAAAACGGTCTCCTGCTACCTGTTTCAGTCGCGATGAAGCGTGAAGAACAACATTATCTGGAAGCACTGCAATCTTTCTCTAAACCCGTTCGTGAATTTTGGGATGTTCGCTGGATTGATGCGCAAACAATGAGCTTCGACTTCATTGGTGACTCCAGCATCTACCGCTACTGGGATGCCACCGATTGCGTAGCATTTACAATGGAAATGGCCAAACGAGCTCTCGAGGTAGAACTGAAAGAAGAAACCGATTTCCTTCAGCGGTTCGATACGCTCGTGAAGGTTGTAAACGACAACTACGACGTTCGAGGTAATCTTTTGTCCAGGTTAGTCATGCAGTGCCTGGATCAAAACGGCATCGTGTCCAAGGGCCACCGCAAGCAATACCAAGGATCGATTCAGGAGGAGGTCTTCGATTTTCTCGAGCAACAAGCGCAGTCGCTATTGGCCGACGCTTACGGTGAACCTAACGAAGACGGTTAAACGGCCGCTGTGGAAACGGCCGTGCTTCAACTTCACAGGTTTCACAGATGCGCTAACACCCAATCACGTACTTCGGCATACGGATAATCTTCCAACGCCGCATGTCCGGAAATAGTCCGCACTTTCAGCTTGGTAAATAGCGGGACGCTGATTCCACACAGAAAACGCGTCACGCGCTCAGCCGAGGGAGCGTTACCGGTGTGCTGTTCATGCCTGTGGATAAAATCACCACACAGCGCTTCGAAATTTTTGTCCACAAGCGCCGGTAATTCAGGTGGTGCAGGCAGCCGCGCTACATCACCGTGACACACCGAGCAATGTCCGCACTGACGCGGAGCATTTTCGTCGCCAAAGTATTCGGCCAGGCGATAACCCAGGCAACGGTCTGTAGCAAACAGGTCCAGCATGGCGTGAATCCGCGCGATCTCGGTACGCTCATGTTGTGTGAAGTAGGCGTGCAGTTCGGCACTCAGCGCCTGACTGTCAAAGCTCGTTTGCAGCAGGCTGTAGACCTCGGTCATCTGCTTGCTTTCAAGCTCGACCCACCCCTTTTCCTGGAAATAATCCAGCGCCTTGACCACCCGATTTCGCTCCGCCTGATGCTGCTCATACAACGCATCAAAATTCACCGTGGCCCAGGTTCGCGCGCGGCTGGAGGTCTGGATGATGGCGGCGACGAAATCCTTGCGTTCACCCTCGAAGCGCGCGAGCAAGGCATCCGGCTCCTGCAAATACTTGAACCGGTATTCGGCGTAATACGCGTAGCGCGGGGCGATCAAACCACGCAGCTCCAATTGAACCAGCAAAGTCTTGAGCGGCAATTGGCGGATGTTGCTCTGATCCGCCAATGGCCCCAACAGAAACTCCCACTGCCCCTCCGGTGCGGCGGCGAGCATTTCATCGAGCACACAGCGGATTCCGTCCAGCTCAGGCGTGTCGCCGTAGACGAAATTTTCCAGCACGTTGAGGCTGTCGCGGTTGGCCAACACCAGGCAATCAGAGGGCTGCCCGTCGCGCCCCGCGCGACCGATTTCCTGGCTGTAGTTTTCGATGGATTTGGGCAGGTCGAAATGCACCACATTGCGGATGTCGCTCTTGTCGATCCCCATGCCAAATGCAATGGTGGCGACGATGCAATTGGACTGTCCGCCCATGAACCGTTTCTGGATGGCTTCGCGCTGATCGTTGGGCAAACCGGCATGGTAAGCCTCGGCTTGAATGCCGTTGCGCCCCAGGTGTTCGGCGATATGTTCAGCGGTTTTTTGCAGCGTGACGTAGACAATGCTCGGCTGATGGGGGCGCTCGCTCATCCATTCGACCAGACGTCGGCGTTTGTCCTGACCGCGTACGGGCTCGACCAACAAGTTGAGGTTAGGCCGGTAGAAACCGGTGGTCACCACGTCTTCCGGGGCGATAGCGAACTTGGCCTCCATATCCGCGATCACCTTGGGTGTCGCGGTAGCGGTCAGCAGCAGCGCTTGCGGAATATTGAACTGGCGCTGGTAGTCGGGCAGCTTGAGGTAATCGGGGCGGAAGTTGTGGCCCCACTCGGAAATGCAGTGCGCCTCATCTACCACCAGCAGCGAGATGGGGACTTGCTGCAAAAAATTACGGAAGCGCTCGTTCTTCAGTCGCTCCACCGAGATCATCAAAATCTTCAACTCGCCGGACTTGGCCCGGGCCATCACATCACTGGCGTCGTCACGGCTCTGCGCCGAATCGATGCTGCCCGCCGCAATGCCGTGGCGTTGCAGGAACGCCAATTGATCCTGCATCAGCGCGAGCAACGGCGAGACCACCAGCGTCAGGTGCGGCAGCAACAAGGCGGGGAGTTGATAGCAAAGGGACTTGCCGGAACCGGTGGGGAAAATCGCCGCCGCCGAGCGCCCGGCCAGCACCGCGCTGACCGCCGCCTCCTGACCCGGTCGAAACTGTGGATAACCGAAAACCTGTTCCAGGGTGTTGTGCATAAGCTGTCACTCCGTTGACCGCTGCGAAGCCCAAAGCCTAGCCGGCAAACGCAGCGAGTCGAGAAAAGGTCGGGGACCAAAACGATACGGGATGATACAGCGTCGCCCTATAAGGCTTCGCCACAGAATGAAACAAACGAGACACTTTGTTCCTCGCAGTGCCGTTCACTCTGACGGTAAGGTCTTTCTCGCAAAACAACCGTCCGCGCACTTCACATCACGGCAGGACGCCTGATGGGCGCGGCACTTAAACAAGGAATGACCATGCTCCAAAAATCGATTTTTTCCGTTGCGCTGATCCTGACTTCCCTGCTGCTGAGTGCCTGCGGTGAACCACCTGCGGAGCCACCGTTGCTCGCCACGTGCGACACACTGGAGTGTTCGGCCCAACAGGCCTGGCGAACTTCCTGACAAACGCAGTCAAGTGGCTACGGCATCCACACGGCCACCCGCGTTTGCTCGTTCAACCTCTGCTCCTGAAACACCCGGCTCTTGCTCGCCCATGCAGCATGAGCCGGGCTGATTCCCCTTGAGCGTTGCACAGTCGTTTTCGAAACGTCCTACAGTTTCTGACGCGCACCCTACCGAGGCTTGAAGCGCTACGCCTGACAACCCCGTAGGAAATTTACCTCCTAAGGGTATTGCTGAAAAAAACCTTGGGCCGCACGTAGGCAAAAGGCGACACCAGCAGTAAATCCCCTACAAACCCTGTCCATTTGCGCGGTATTGCGACGCCTGGATGCGCGCGCCTATAGTTTGCCGCGCCGCTGATAACAGGACGGACCCCATGCAAGACCGCTATCGCCCACTCAAAACCAGTTACAGCGAAACACCCGTGCTGGTCATCGACACTGACGCAGATCCTCACGAAATACTCGACGCCGCGCGACAACGCATCCGCGCCGCCAGCGACCTGCTCGAAACCCTTTATTGCCTGTGCTTTAAACAGGCTGATACAGACGACATCCCAAACATCGTCAACGCGTTGTACCTGCTGACCCAGGACGGCAACGAACTGCTCGAAATTGCCCGGCAACGACTGCCGAAAATTACCGCTGGTTAATGCCCGGATGAAAATCCCTGTGGGAGCCCGGCTTGCCCGCGATGAACGATAACGCGGTGCATCTGATGAAATACAAAACACTCGACACTCAACTACCGCTCGACAAGGCAGCCTACGACGTATGGTTCAAAGCATAAGTACAAGCCAGCCTCGACGACCCTCGCCCCAGTATTCCAAATGAAGAAGTCAAACGCCTGATGGCAATCAAACGAGACAAATTGCGAAAGAGATAAGTCCGTAGGCACGCCCTGTCAAAGCTTCATCCCGGTCCTACAGCTTCAGTTCCCTTGTCGTCTATCGCTGCCCGGCGGCTCGCACCTATAGTCGTGATCGTCGCTGGCAAATCAGCGGCTCGGGCTTGGTCACCCGACAAAGAGAGCTCACATTACCAATTAAATATAGGTGTTCATCTGTGACAACGTTAAATCCTCTTTTTGATCGCTACCGCCCCCTGCAAACCAACCTCACCGATTCCCCGCCCTTGATCATCGATACAGAGGCCAATCCCCAGGACATCCTCGAAGCTGCCATGCAGCGCATTCGAGCCTCCAGCGACCTCCTCAAAACCCTGCACTGCGTTTGTTTCAAACACGGCGACGTCGAAGACATCCCCCACATCACCCATGCACTTTACCTGCTGACTCAGGACGGCTTCGACCTGATGCAAGTCGCCCAACAACGCATGATGGGCTGGAAAGCACCTACCTGACGCTGGGTGAAGATCGTTCTCACGCTCTAAGTGAGAACGATCATCGAAAACTGGAGATAACATTGAGCCAATTTTTTGATGAGCTAATTGAAAGCGTGCAACAGATGAACGAAATCATACGAGGTGAGCGTCAGCCTTCCCGCAAATTTCATGTTGATGCGTTCCACTTCAAAAAAATCCCCAATCGATCCCCCCTCTGCGCCAGAACGATCAACAGATCCATGCTTCCCCCAAAACCAGACGCACAATAAGATCCGCGCAAGCCCAACCGGACACCCGCACCATGAACCTCGCCCCCAACTTCCCCGACGACCACACCATGCACCTGCTCATGCAGTTGCTACACGAAGAAGTCGGTCTGCCTGAACGCAAAACCATCAGCCTCACCACCTCGATCAATTTCGACTTAGGCTGCGACGGCGCCGATGCGCGGCATTTGATAGAAGCTCTGGAAGAGCAGTTCGGGATCGACTTCGTGGACTACGACGCCTATCGCTACTTTCAGCCGGAAGGGTTTGATATGCATCTCAAGCGAAAGGCAAAGGGTCGCGGCGACAAAATCCCGCTGACAATCGGCATGCTCTATCAAGCCATCAAAGCCCAACGCTGGGATACACAGGCACTGTCCGCTTGATTGATAAGAAAAAAGGAACTCTGAACCCAACACATAGCGAGTTAGTAGGTTGTGGTGCGTGCATGTGTCTAACACTTTGAAACCTCTCCATCGCTTACGACACCTATCGCTACTTCCAACCCGAAGGCTACGATGTGGTCCTCAAACGTAAAGCCAAGGACGTGGCGACAAACTGCCACTGACCATCGCACTGCTCTATCAGGCCATTAAGGCCCAACGCTGGGACACTCAGACGCTGGAAGGCCTCTAACGTCCGCAGCGCATACCTATAAGGACATAGCGTGGACGTATTGATGGGTTTACTCGCTGCCTTGCTTTGGGGCGGTACGGATTTTCTGGTGGGATTGAACGCCCGTGCAGTCGGCGTCAAACGCGCAGTGTATTTCGGTCAAGCGCTGGGCTTCAGCATCATGAGCTTGCTGCTGATTGCCTTTCCAGCCTTCATTGTCAAATCGATGTCGGCATCGCTCGATGTCTGGCTGTTCGGCATTCTCGCCGCCGTGCTCACCGTGTCCGGTGCCTTGGCGTTGTCCAAGGCATTCGCTCTCGGCAAAGCGTCTATTGTGGCGCCGCTCGTGACCTCCTACGGTGTAGTCACTACGTTGCTGTCCTGGGCGGCTGGTGAACAGATCAATCTGATCCAATTATCGTGCATCGCACTCTGCGTGATCGGGGTCATCCTTTCCAGCATCCACGCCGATTCGAAGCTTCCACACACCACTCAGGCCAGCAGCTCGATTGCCTATGCGCTTCTGGCGGCTGTTTTATATGGCACCAGTTTTTGGCTGCAAGGCCACTTCGTTCTTCCTGTGCTTGGGCCGGTGACGATGCTTTGGCTCGCCTATCTGGTGGGACTGGTCGTGCTGGTTTTGATGGTGTTGAAGATCAAGGACGGCTTGAAAATTCCGCCGTTGAAAAACTGCATGGCATTAACCGGTGCCAGCCTGATGAACCTCGGCGGGTTCTCCTCATTCGCTTGGGGCGCAGTGGCGGGATCGGTTTCGGTGGTGACGGTGATCAGTACATTATCCGGCGGAATCGCCGCGATTCTGGGATATGTGTTCTTCAAGGAGAGACTGGCGAAGGTGCAAGTGCTGGGTGTCGTTTTGGTCTTGGTCGGCGCGTTCGTGCTGCATCTAAAAACCTGAATTCAAACGCCCACAAAAAAGCCGCCCCGAAGGGCGGCTTTTTCATTACTTCAAACCAACACTTACAACTTCGGCCCAGCAGCCTTGATCGCGTCGCTCACTTCGAACTTCTTGAAGTTCTCAACAAACAACCCGGCCAACGCCTTGGCGGACTCATCATAAGCAGCCTTGTCAGCCCAGGTATTACGTGGGTTCAACAGGCCAGTCTCAACGCCCGGCACAGCCAACGGCACGTCGAGGTTGATGGTGTCGAGGTGTTCGGTTTCAGCACCGATCAAAGCACCGCTTTGGATCGCCGCGATAACGGCGCGAGTGGTCGGGATGTTGAAGCGCTTGCCAACGCCGTAGCCACCACCGGTCCAGCCGGTGTTAACCAGGTAAACCTTGGAGCCGAAACCGCGGATGCGTTTGATCAGCAGTTCTGCGTATTCGCCAGCCGGACGCGGGAAGAATGGTGCGCCGAAGCAGGTGGAGAAGGTCGACTTGATGCCGCTGCCGGAACCCATTTCGGTCGAGCCCACCAGTGCGGTGTAGCCGGACAGGAAGTGGTAGGCCGCTTGTTCTTCGCTGAGGATCGACACGGGCGGCAGCACGCCGGTCAGGTCGCAGGTCAGGAAGATCACAGCGTTTGGCTCGCCACCGAGGTTCTTCTCGGAACGCTTGGCAACGTGCTCCAGCGGATAGGCTGCGCGGCTGTTCTGGGTCAGGCTGACGTCGTCGTAGTCGGCGTGCTTGGCGTCATCGATAACGACGTTTTCCAGGACTGCGCCATGCTTGATGGCTTTCCAGATGACTGGCTCGTTCTTCTCGGACAGGTCGATGCACTTGGCATAGCAACCGCCTTCGATGTTGAACACCACGCCCTCGCCCCAACCGTGCTCGTCGTCACCGATCAGGTAACGGCTTTCGTCGGCGGACAGCGTGGTTTTACCGGTGCCGGACAGACCGAAGAACAGGGTCACGTCGCCCTCTTCACCGATGTTGGCAGCGCAGTGCATTGGCAGCACGTCGGCGGCCGGCAGCAGGAAGTTCTGAACCGAGAACATGGCTTTCTTCATTTCACCGGCGTAGCGCATGCCGGCGATCAGCACTTTCTTCTGGGCGAAGTTGATGATCACGCAACCATCGGAGTTGGTGCCGTCACGCTCTGGAACGCATTCGAAGTTGGCGACGTTGAGCACCTGCCACTCATCACGACCAGCCGGGTTGTACTGGGCCGGGTTGATGAACAGGCAACGACCGAACAGGTTCTGCCAGGCAGTCTGCGTGGTCATTTTCACGGCCAGGTAGTGATCGGCAGCCGCACCTACATGAACGTGGGAAACGAAATGCTCTTGCGCGTTGTTGAACGCCTCAACGCGGTCCCACAGGGCATCGAACTTGTCGGCCGGGAACTTGCGGTTGATCGGGCCCCAGGCGATAGCGGCCTGAGTGGTCGGCTCTTCAACGATGAAACGGTCAACCGGCGAACGGCCGGTACGGTGACCGGTACGAACAACCAGCGCGCCGGTATCGGCAAGCTCGCCTTCACCGCGATTCAGGGCTTCTTTAACCAGAGCATCAACACTCAGGTCGGTGTACACGGCGTTATTGGCTTGCGTCATGAGGTTCCCCATCGGCCAGTGGCCGAGTGCTCCAAACGTTTTGTAGTAGAAAGTCGTGCACTACTACCGCGAGAAAAAGTGGGCCGGATTATGCCAGAAAAGCCCAAAAAAAGTAGGGCCCTCCCGTCGTTACGGCGTAATACCGGCACTAACCAGTGAATTTACCTGCGCTGAACCGTTTTAGTGACGGGTATCTGACGGCGTGTCGACGCCCGCACCGGCGAATAATTGGGCGATATCGGCGGCATCGAACAGGTAACGCTGATTGCAGAACTGGCAATCGATCTCGATGTTGCCACCGTGCTCGACCACCAGATTTTGCGCATCTTCAACGCCTAAACTGACCAGAGCATTGGCCGAACGTTCGCGCGAGCAGCTGCAACGGAAGCGCAGCTTCTGCACGTCGAACAGACGCACCTGTTCTTCATGGTAAAGGCGATGGAGCACGGTTTCGTTGTCCAGGCTCAGCAGTTCATCAGCGGTCAGGGTGCTGCCCAGCGCGGTGATGTGCTGCCAGCTGGCGGCGCGTTCTTCTTCGTCTTTCAAGCGGTCTGCGGGCAGTTGCTGCAGCAGCAGGCCACGGGCGCGACGGCCATCGGCGTACAGCCAGAAGCGGGTGCCTACCTGTTGGGACATGACGAAATAGTTGGTGAAGCACTCGGACAGGGTTTCGCCGTCGAGGTCGACGATGCCCTGGTAACGCTGACCGTGGGTCGGGTCGACCGTCAGCGCCAATACGCCGTTGGGCATCAGGTCGGCGAGCGTTGCATCGGGGGCGATCTGATCGGCCTCGTAACGGGCCAGGCCGCGGATATCGCGCTCGCTGGAGCACTCGATCATCAGCAACGGGATCGGGCCGTCGGAACGGGCCTGAAGGATCAGCAAGCCATCGAACTTCAGCGCGCCGACCAGCAGCGATGCAGCCGCCATCAGTTCGCCAAGCAATTGCGCGACCGGCTCCGGGTAGGCGTGTTTAGCCAGGACTTCGGCGTAGCTGAGCTCCAACGAGACCAGCTCGCCACGGGTGTCGCTGTCATCGAAGATGAAGCGTTGGGTGAAGTCGTTATCCGGTAGGTCGGTCATAGGTCTGGGTATCTGAAGTGGTGACAATGGGTTTCAACGGTCAAGATCGCGTGTGTGCAAGCACCCTTGGATGCGTAACGCTCGGCCAGTGCCGGCATTTTATGAACAATCCGGGCTTGTTCCAAGCAAGGTGCAAGGTTCGCAATCCTTGGCCACTGACGCCGCTGGCCTTCTGGTTATGGCCCATGGCGCAGAGGCTGTGGTGATTTTCGACGAGTGGCTGTTTATCCGCTCGATGCGCCGCTGGCGAATCACCCGATATGGTTGCTTAATGCAGCAATTGCAAGTCATTGCGCAGACTTGGTGAAGTATGGCGAGTGCTGCGCACTCGATCGCGGGCAAGCCACGCGCCCACAAAATATCGCATAACCCTTGTAGGAGCGGGCTTGCCCGCGATGACGGACTGAAAATCGCCCAAGAATTTTCTGCCCTATTCGTCATTGCTGCTGCCACGGAACTTGAACAAATCCCGCCGCTGTTTCTTGCTCGGTTTGCCATCGGTGGTCATCCCCAGAGCACCAGCCTTGCGTTGGGCGGCGGCATTTTCGCGTTTGGCGATGCTGGCCTCGGTTTCGACATACAGCGTCTGAGCCTCTGGCGCGCCACGGCGAACAATAGATAACGCTTGAACCACCACCGTACGCTCTTCAAAACCGGCGCGGATCACGAACTCGTCACCTACTCTTGGCTCCTTGCCTGGCTTACAACGTTCGCCCCGGCAATGCACCTTGCCGCTTTCAATCGCCGCCTTGGCCAAGGCACGGGTTTTGTAAAAACGCGCGGCCCATAACCATTTATCGAGACGGACTTTGTCGTCCTCTTCGTTTTTTTGTGCCATGGAATTTCCTCACTCTGAAATATTGCTGAACTGTACTACCGTTTCAGTCGTACCAAGAATTGCACCGGCTCGGATTACAATGCACGCATTCCAGAACCTCCCCGAGGGGCTGGAAATCCGGGCCGTAGATATCTGTCGCCTTTTAACCATTATTCTGCGTGAATACCGCGAATTCGGCCGCTTGCGGGCCGAGCGGTTTCTACCGGTTGAGCAACTTTGAAGACATTTGACCATTTGACCGTTGTCGGTCTGCGCGAGTGGGTGGCGCTCCCGGATTTGGGAGTCGCGGGCCTGCGGGCAAAAATCGACACCGGTGCCAGCACCTCCAGCCTGCATGCCACCGACATCGAGCCGTTCGAGCGCGATGGCGAGCAGTGGGTACGCTTTACCGCGCACTTGGGCACGGTGGTGCAATTGCGTCATCGACGCTGCGAAGCGCCGCTGGTGACGATGAAAACCATTAAAAGCTCCAACGGTCACGCGCAGAAGCGATACGTGGTCAGCACCACCCTGGCCCTCGGTGATCGGGTCTGGCGGGTCGAGTTCACCCTCGCCTGCCGAAAATCCATGCGTTATCGCCTGTTACTCGGCTCCAAAGCCTTGATTCACGGCCAGTTGGTGGTCAATCCAGGCATTAAGTACGTACAAGACAAGCCGGTGTTCCCGGTATCTACCTCCTCCACAGGTGTTGCATGAAGATCGCTGTGCTGTCGCGGAACCCGCGTCTGTATTCCACTCGTCGTCTGGTTGAAGCCGGTACCGAGCGTGGCCATGAAATGGTGGTGATCGACACCCTGCGCGCCTACATGAACATTGCCAGCCACAAGCCGCAGATCCACTACCGCGGCAAGCCGCTGGAAGGTTTCGACGCGGTGATCCCCCGGATCGGTGCGTCGGTAACGTTTTATGGCTGCGCGGTGTTGCGTCAGTTCGAAATGATGGGCGTATTTCCGCTCAATGAATCGGTGGCCATTGCCCGTTCGCGGGACAAACTGCGTTCGTTGCAATTGCTGTCACGTCGCGGGATCGGTTTGCCGGTGACCGGGTTTGCTCACTCACCGGATGACATACCCGACCTGATCGACATGGTCAACGGCGCTCCGCTGGTGATCAAGGTATTGGAAGGCACCCAAGGCATTGGCGTGGTGCTGTGTGAAACGGCGACGGCGGCAGAGTCGGTGATCGAAGCGTTTATGGGCCTGAAGCAGAACATCATGGTTCAGGAGTACATCAAGGAAGCTGGCGGTGCCGACATTCGCTGCTTCGTGGTCGGCGACAAGGTGATCGCAGCGATGAAGCGCCAGGCCAAACCTGGAGAGTTCCGCTCCAACCTGCATCGGGGCGGCAGCGCCAGCCTGATCAAGATCACACCGGAAGAACGCATGACCGCGTTGCGTGCGGCGAAGGTGATGGGCCTGGCGGTGGCGGGGGTCGACATCCTGCGCTCCAATCACGGACCGCTGGTGATGGAAGTGAACTCGTCACCGGGTCTGGAAGGGATTGAAACCACCACCGGGAAGAACGTGGCCGGGATCATCATTGAGCATCTGGAGAAGAATGGCGGGCCGAATATGACTCGGACCAAGGGTAAGGGTTAACCCTCACCTTTTGTGGCGGCCGGGAGGCCGCCTTCGCGAGCAAGCCCGCTCCCACATTAGACCGAATCGCTGGATAGTACGCGGTCAACTGTGGGAGCGCGAAAGGGCCTTCAGACAGCCAGGATGTCAGCTGTTAAACCGCATCCCGAGGCAACATCAACCCCAACGGCAACCGCACCCGCGCTTCCAGCCCGCCTCCGGAACGATTGCGCAACTCAACATTCCCGCCATGCATCGAAGCAATCCGCTTCACAATCGCCAGCCCCAAACCAGTCCCCTTCCCGCCCCGGGCACGATCACCCCGAGTGAACGGGTTGAAGATTGCTTCAAGTTCAGCAGGATCAATCCCCGCCCCACGGTCCATGACACTCAGCACCACATACGGCGCGCTGGTATCACCAGAGACATAGGCCGCCACCTCTACGCCGCTGCCCGCGTGATGCAAGGCATTGCCGATCAGGTTGTTCAACAGGCGCTTCATCGACACCCGACGCAACGGAAACGGCTGGATCGGTTCCAGGCGCAGACGCACCTTTTCTTCGTTCTGGTTGTAGGGCGCCGCGACTTCGCGAACCAGGTCGCTGAGGTCCACCTCTTCCACCGATTCGTCACGACCATCGCGAATGAACGCCAGGAACTGGTCGAGGATCGCGTCCATGTCTTCGATGTCGCGCACCATGTCGTCGGTGAGATCGGTGCGATCTCCCATCAACTCCAGGGACAGGCGCAAACGGGTCAAGGGGGTCCGCAAGTCGTGGGACACACCGGCCAGCATCAGCTCGCGTTCGCGGCCAGCCTGTTCGACGTCTTCTGCCATCTGGTTGAAGGCGCGATACACCTCGGTCATTTCACTTGGGGTGTCGCTGATGGGCAATCGCACACTGCGCCCTTGGCCGAGTTGCCTTGCGGCATACACCAGACGCTTCAACGGTTGATTGAGTTGGCTGACGAAGATCCAGGCCGACGCGGTGGACAGCAAGCCAATGGCGAGGAACCAGCCGAGCACGTTCCAGATTTTCTGGCCACGCAAAGGATGCGGGTACAGCGGCACTTTCAACCAGCCATCGCCCAGGCTTGGCGCCCGGACCCACAGTGCTGGCGGCGAGTGCATGCGTAACCGGACTTCGGTGTCGGCACCCAGTTCGGCCTGCATCTGCCGCTGATAGATCTCGCTGTACGGCCAATGGTGCTCACCTTCCGGCACACCGGCCCCCACCACCCGGATCAGCGTGGCGGCATCGGCGATCTTCGCGCGGTTTTCTTCATCGGCGGCCCAATAGGCGCGCAGCGTCAGGGCAACGCCGTGGCTGTATTGACGATCCACCAGCACGTCTTCGTTCATCAACAGATAAACCAGGGTCAGTGCCTTGGAAAACAGGACGACGATCAGCACCAGCCAAAGGGTGCGGGAGAAGAAGCTCTGGGGGAACCAAACGGGGGTTTTCATGGATAGCCGCTACACACTTGCAGGAGCGAGCGATGCTCGCATATTGCGGATCGCGAGTCTGCGGACAACCTCGTCCGCAAGACCCGCTCCTACAAATCGCCGATCACTTGGTGGCGGCGCCATCCGGAACGAACACGTAGCCCACGCCCCAGACTGTCTGGATGTAACGCGGCTTGGACGGATCGGGTTCGATCATCCGGCGCAGACGGGATATTTGTACGTCGATGGAACGCTCCAGGGCATCCCACTCGCGGCCACGGGCCAGGTTCATCAGTTTGTCACGGGTCAGTGGCTGACGCGCGTTCATGACCAATGCCTTGAGGACCGCAAACTCACCGGTGGTGAGCATGTGCACTTCGTCACCGCGCTTGAGTTCGCGGGTCGCCAGCGACAGTACGTAATCACCGAAGGTCACGCTTTCGTCTTCGCTGCCCGGTGCACCCGGTACCGGCGTCGACTGACGACGCAGGACCGCTTTGACGCGGGCCATCAGCTCGTCCGGGTTGAACGGCTTGGCCAGGTAATCGTCGGCACCCAGTTCCAGGCCCTTGATACGGCTCAGCTCGTCGCCCTTGGCGGTCAGCATGATGATGGGGATCTGATTGTTCGCCGTGCGCAGGCGGCGGCAGGCGGTCAAGCCGTCTTCGCCGGGCAGCATCAGGTCGAGGACGACCAGGTTGAACACTTCGCGCGCCAGCAGGCGATCCATTTGCTCGGTGTTCGGAACGGCGCGGGCGCGGTAGCCCTTGCTGACGAAAAAGCGTTCCAGCAGGCTGCTGAGCCCCGGATCGTCGTCAACAATAAGAATTTTTTCGCCTTCAGCAGTGTTTGCAGTGCTGCTCATTAGATGCTCCTTTGATCTCGGCGCGCATTATGGCGTAGCTGTCGTTATACGCACCGAGTGCATTGTTAGCAGATTTTTCCTCCACCGCCAGCAAACCGGCCATTACCGCACCATCCTGCGATGCCCCCGAACGGCCGAACGCTGGTTATAATGCCCGGCCTTTTGTGTCAGGCAACATCAGACAGGTACTACAGACCGGCGCCTTTAATTTCCGTGGCCGCGCAGTAATTGTTCGATTTCACGGGTCAATGGGGTGCCCTTTGATCCAGGCAGCGGCGCAGGCCAGGCCGCTCAACCAGACTCGCAGAGCCTTTGATTCTGCGCCTGCGAGCCTGCTTTCACAATTTGTCAGGTGGTTTTATGGACAGCATCAACAGCCGCATCGCCGAGGAACTCGGTGTACGCCCACAACAGGTCGAAGCGGCCGTCGCGCTACTCGATGAAGGCTCTACCGTTCCCTTCATCGCCCGTTACCGGAAAGAAGTGACCGGCAGCCTCGATGACATCCAGTTGCGTCATCTGGAAGAGCGTCTGCGCTACCTGCGAGAACTCGACGAACGGCGCATCAGCATCCTCGCCAGCATCGAAGAGCAAGGCAAGCTGACCCCTGCACTTGAGCGCGACATCAAACTCGCCGACACCAAGACCCGCCTCGAAGACTTGTACCTGCCCTACAAGCAGAAGCGCCGCACCAAGGGCCAGATTGCCCTGGAAGCCGGCCTCGGCGAGCTGGCCGACGGCCTGTTCAACGACCCGACCCTGACCCCGGACACCGAAGCCGCACGCTTCATCAACGCTGAAAAAGGCGTGGCCGATGTAAAGGCAGCCCTCGAAGGCGCCAAGTACATCCTCATGGAACGCTTCGCCGAAGACGCCGGTTTGCTGGACAAACTGCGCAGCTACTTGAAGCAGGAAGCCACCCTCAGTGCCCGCGTCATCGCCGGCAAGGAAGAGGAAGGCGCCAAGTTCCGCGACTACTTCGAACACGATGAACCGCTGAAAAGCATGCCGTCGCACCGCGCGCTGGCGATTTTCCGTGGCCGCAACGAAGGCATTCTGAGCTCCGCGCTGAAAGTCGGCGACGAGCTGCCGGGCACCATGCACCCGTGCGAAGGCATGATCGGCCAGCAATTCGGCATCCAGAACCAGAACCGGGCCGCCGACAAATGGTTGGGCGAAGTGGTGCGCTGGACCTGGAAGGTCAAGCTCTACACCCACCTCGAAACCGATTTGCTGGGTGAGCTGCGCGATGGCGCGGAAACCGAAGCGATCAACGTGTTCGCGCACAACCTGCACGACTTGCTGCTATCGGCACCGGCCGGCCCGCGCGCCACGCTGGGTCTCGACCCGGGCCTGCGCACCGGTTGCAAGGTCGCCGTGGTCGACGCCACCGGCAAGCTGCTGGATCACGCCACCGTTTACCCGCACGTGCCACACAACAAATGGGATCAGACCCTCGCGATTCTCGCTGCCCTGTGCGCCAAGCATTCGGTCGACCTGATCGCTATCGGCAACGGCACTGCCAGCCGCGAAACCGACAAGCTGGCCGCTGAGCTGATCAAGAAATACCCAGCGATGAAGATGACCAAAGTGATGGTTTCCGAGGCCGGCGCATCGGTCTACTCGGCATCGGAACTGGCGTCGAAGGAATTCCCGAATCTGGACGTGTCGATCCGTGGCGCCGTGTCGATTGCCCGTCGCTTACAGGATCCACTGGCTGAGCTGGTGAAGATCGATCCGAAATCCATCGGGGTCGGCCAGTACCAGCACGACGTTTCGCAGCTGAAACTGGCGCGCGGTCTGGACGCGGTGGTCGAGGACTGCGTGAACGCCGTGGGTGTCGACGTCAATACCGCCTCCGTGGCGCTGCTGGCGCGCATCTCCGGTCTCAACGCGACCCTGGCACAGAATATCGTCAGCCATCGCGATGAGCACGGCGCATTCAAAACCCGCGCCGCGTTGAAGAAAGTCGCACGTCTGGGCGAAAAAACCTTCGAACAGGCCGCAGGCTTCCTGCGCGTGATGAACGGCGACAACCCGCTGGATTCGTCGGCCGTTCACCCGGAAGCCTACCCGCTGGTGCAACGCATCGCCGCTGAAACCGACCGCGACATCCGCTCGCTGATCGGCGACGCGAGCTTCCTCAAGCGCCTTGATCCGAAGAAGTACACCGACGAAACCTTCGGTCTGCCAACGGTCACTGACATCCTGCAAGAGCTGGAAAAACCGGGCCGTGACCCGCGTCCAGAGTTCAAGACCGCCGAGTTCCAGGAAGGCGTCGAAGACCTCAAGGACCTCGAACTGGGGATGATCCTCGAAGGCGTCGTCACCAACGTGACCAACTTCGGTGCGTTCGTCGACATCGGCGTGCATCAGGACGGTTTGGTGCATATCTCTGCGCTTTCGGAGAAGTTCATCAAGGATCCGCGCGAAGCGGTCAAGGCCGGTGATGTGGTGAAAGTGAAGGTCATGGAAGTCGACATCCCGCGCAAACGCGTGGGCCTGTCGATGCGCGTGAGCGACACCCCCGGCGAGAAAATCGACGGCGCTCGCGGTGCACGTCCGGGGTCGGCGCCACGCCAATCCCAGAACACCGCACCGCGCAAGGAAACCACCGCGGCGGCCCCGAGCAACAACGCGATGGCGTCGCTGTTCGCTAATGCCAAGCAGTTGAAGAAACGCTGATGGAGATCCCCGCCGGGCTGACCGAGAGCGCGTTTTTCAAGCTGCTGGGGTGTCGCTTGCACAGCCTGGAAACCGGGGTGGCGCAAGTCGCCCTGGCGCTTGAGCCAGAGCTGCGCAATCGCGGCGGCAAGCTGCACGGCGGGGCTTTGTTCAGTTTGGTGGACATTGCCATGGGGCTGGCTTGTTCCAGCACCCATGGCTTTGACCAGCAGAGCGCGACCATCGAATGCAAGATCAACTACATTCGCGCCGTTTCAGACGGTGAAGTGATGTGCACGGCGCGGGTGATTCACCCGGGCCGCCGCACGCTGGTGGTCGAGGCCGATGTGATGCAAGGCGACAAACTGGTCGCAAAAGCACAAGGCACGTTCGCTGTCCTGTAGCTACTCGTCATCAATTTGAGTTAATTTCAGCGCTGTAACCGCTGCGCAGAAATACCCTGTGGGAGCGGGCTTGCTCGCGAAGGCGGTGTATCAGGCAATTTATTTGTTGACTGACACTCCCCCTTCGCGAGCAAGCCCGCTCCCACATTGATTGCGGCAAGTTCCAAAACCAGGCGAAAACGCCAGTTTTAACTTCACCCTTGTAGACCGTCTTGCCCACCCCCATATTGGGGCGACTGACGCGTGAAGGAATCCAACTTGAGCGAACTTCTCAACCGCCGCCTGGCCCTGCTTGGCGAGCGCGCTAACCTCTCTCTGCTCGAACAGTGCCTTCACGGCATCGAACGTGAATGCCTGCGCGTGACCGGCGAAGGTCGCCTGGCGCAAACGCCGCACCCGGAAGAATTGGGTTCCGCGCTGACCAACGAACAAATCACCACCGACTATTCCGAGTCGCTGCTGGAGTTCATCACGCCCGCCCTGCCCGACCCGGCAGATACCTTGGCGAGCCTGGACAAGATTCATCGCTTTGCCTACAGCAAACTCGGCAACGAGTTTCTGTGGAGCCCCTCGATGCCGTGCCCGTTGCCGGCCGAGGAAGACATTCCGATCGCCTATTACGGTACGTCCAACATCGGTCAGCTCAAGTACGTTTACCGCAAGGGCCTGGCCCTGCGGTACGGCAAGACCATGCAGTGCATCGCCGGGATCCACTACAACTTCTCCCTGCCGGAAAAGCTCTGGCCGCTGCTCAAGGAATCGGAAGGCTTTGTAGGCACCGACCGCGACTACCAGTCCTCGGCCTACATCGCGCTGATCCGTAACTTCCGTCGCTACAGCTGGCTGCTGATGTACCTGTTCGGCGCCTCGCCAGCACTGGACGCCGGCTTCCTGCGCGGTCGTTCGCACCAGTTGGAACAACTGGACCCGGACACCTTGTACCTGCCGTTCGCCACCAGTTTGCGCATGAGCGATCTGGGTTACCAGAGCAACGCCCAGGCCGGTTTGACGCCGTGCTACAACGACCTGTCGAGTTACACCGACAGCCTGCGCCAAGCGGTCGCCACACCGTATGCGCCGTATGTCGAGATCGGCACGCATCAAGACGGTGAGTGGGTTCAGCTCAACACCAACATCCTGCAGATCGAAAACGAGTACTACTCCAACATCCGTCCGAAACGCGTGACCTACACCGGTGAACGGCCGATTCAGGCGCTGGTTGCTCGTGGCATTCAGTACGTTGAAGTGCGTTGCCTGGACATCAACCCGTTTCTGCCGATGGGCATCGACCTCACCGAGTCGCGCTTCCTCGACGCGTTCCTGCTGTATTGCGCGCTGAACGACAGCCCGTTGTTGACCAATACCTCTTGCAGCAACGCCACCTCCAACTTCCTCAGCGTGGTCAAGGAAGGTCGCCGTCCGGGCCTGCAATTGCACCGCAACGGTCAACCAGTGGACCTGAAAGAATGGGCCAGCGAGTTGCTGGAGCAGATTGCGCCACTGGCCGCGATGCTGGATCAAAGCCATGGCGGCGATGCTCATAGCAAGGCGCTGGATGCTCAGCTGGCCAAGGTCAAGGATCCGTCGCTGACGCCTTCGGCCCAGGTGCTGGCGGCCATGGCCGAGCACAACGAAAGCTTTGCTCAATTCTCTCTGCGTCAGAGCCGGGCGCATGCGGAGTTTTTCCGCAGCGAGCCTTTGAGTGGTGAAGATCAGGCGAAATTTGAAACACTGGCGCGTTCGTCGCTGGCGGCACAGGTTGAGCTGGAGCAGAACGAAGTCGGCGATTTCGACGTGTTTGTCGGGTCGTATCAGGCGAGTATTCTGGCGATCAGTAACTAACCAGCCAATGCAGATCCCCTGTTCCTTGATCGTTCCCACGCTCTGCGTGGGAACGATCAGTGGGAGGTCTACTAGTTTCCACACATAAGCTCATTCGAAAAAGTTATTTATTTTCGTATTTTTAGATCATTTAGTCTCCTTTCACGCCGACTCTCGGTCGCCTGACAAGGAGCTTCCCAATGAAACTGCATTTCCCTCTTCGCCTCCTGGCGGCCGCCTCTCTGGCTGCAGCGAGCTTCTTTGCCCAGGCGGCTGACGTCACCGTCGCTTACCAGACCACCGTGGACCCGGCGAAAGTTGCCCAGGCCGACGGCGCTTACGAAAAAGCCACCAACGCCAAAATCGACTGGCGCAAATTCAACAACGGTGCCGACATCATCGCCGCCATCGCCTCCGGCGACGTGCAAATTGGCTACCTCGGTTCCAGCCCCCTGACCGCCGCGATCACCCGCAAAGTCCCGGTCGAAACCTTCCTCATCGCCACCCAGATCGGCGCCGCTGAAGCGCTGGTCGCTCGCGACGGTTCCGGGATCAAGACCCCGCAGGACCTGATTGGCAAGAAAATCGCCGTGCCGTTCGTTTCCACCGGTCACTACAGCCTGCTGGCCGCACTGAAGCACTGGAACATCGACCCGTCGAAAGTCACCGTGATCAACCTTGCGCCACCCGCAATCATTGCCGCGTGGAAACGCGGTGACATCGACGCCACCTACGTCTGGGACCCAGCCCTCGGCGTGGCCAAGGAAAACGGCAAAGTGCTGATCACCTCGGGTGAACTGGCCAAGTTCGGCGCGCCGACCTTCGATGCCTGGATCGTGCGCAAAGACTTCGCCGAGAAGCACCCGGAAATCGTCACCGCGTTCGCCAAGGTCACCCTCGACGCCTACGCCGATTACCGCAAAGACCCGAAAGCCTGGCTCGCCAATCAATCCAATGTCGACAAACTGGTGAAACTCTCCGGTGCCAAGGCCAGCGATATTCCGCTGCTGCTGCAAGGCAACGTCTACCCGCTGGCGGCTGATCAGGTAATCACCCTCGGCGCGCCGACCACCAAAGCCATCACCGACACCGCCACGTTCCTCAAGGAACAAGGCAAGGTCGAAGCCGTGCTGCCGGACTACGCCCCGTACGTCAGCGCCAAGTTCATCACCAACTGATCGGGAGTTTACTGCGATGGCCTTGCTACAGCTGGAGCGCATCAGCGCACAGTACCCCGGCAGTCCGGAACCGGTACTGGCGGATATTTCCCTGAGTCTGGGGCCCCAGCAATTGTTGGTCGCCCTCGGCCCGTCCGGCAGTGGCAAGACTTCGCTGTTGAACCTGATTGCCGGTTTTGTCGAGCCAAGCGCCGGGCGCATCACCCTCGACGGTGTGCCGGTCAACGGCCCGAGCGCCGAACGTGGCGTGGTGTTTCAGGACGACGCGTTACTGCCTTGGCAGGATGTGCTGGCCAACGTCGGATTCGGTCTGGAACTGGCCGGTGTTTCCCGGGAAAAACGTGAAATCCGTGCCCGGGAAATGCTCGCACTGGTCGACCTCTCCGGCTTCGAAAACCGTCGTATCTGGCAGCTCTCGGGCGGCCAGAAGCAACGTGTCGGCCTCGCCCGCGCATTGGCCGCCGATCCTCGTGTCTTGCTCATGGACGAGCCCTTCGGCGCCCTCGATGCCTTCACCCGCGAGCAGATGCAAGCGTTGCTGCTGCAAGTCTGGCAGCGCACCGCCAAACCGGTGTTCTTGATCACCCACGACATTGAAGAAGCGGTGTTCCTCGCCACAGACCTGATTCTGCTGGCGCCCAATCCTGGGCAAATCGTCGAGCGCCTGAGCCTGGATTTCGGTCAGCGTTATGCTGCCGGTGAGTCGGCCCGGGCCATCAAGTCCGACCCACGCTTTATCGAAACCCGCGAACACGTGCTCGCCAAAGTGTTCTCCCAACGCAGCGCCGCCACGCGGCAGGAGCGCGCATGAGCAGCTATGAAATTCCAGCCGTAGCGCTGAAACCGGGCTCGAAGTTGATTGCGGTTCGTCGCAGTCTCAGCACGCGCTGGATCAGCGTACTGACACTGGTCGCGCTCGTTGCCCTCTGGTGGGCCGTCACCGCCACGGGAATGATCGAACCGCTGTTCCTGCCGCCTCCATCCGCCGTGTTGCAAAAAGGCTGGCTGCTGGTGACCACGGGGTACATGGATTCAACCTTGTGGCAGCACTTGGGCGCGAGCCTCAGCCGCATCGGCCTGGGCTTGGGCTTTGCCGTGTTGACGGCGGTGCCGGTCGGCATCGCCATCGGTCACAACCGCATCGCTCGCGGCATTCTTGATCCGCTGATCGAGTTCTACCGGCCGATTCCGCCGCTGGCCTATCTGCCGCTGATCGTGATCTGGTGTGGCATCGGTGAGTTGTCGAAAGTCTTGCTGATTTATCTGGCGATTTTCGCCCCGATTGCCATCGCCACCGCCACCGGCGTGCGCACCGTCGACCCGGCCAAATTACGTGCCGCGCAGTCGCTGGGTGCGACTCGGGCACAGTTGATTCGTCATGTGATTCTGCCAAGTGCCTTGCCAGACATCTTGACCGGTGTGCGCATTGGCTTGGGTGTGGGATGGTCGACCCTGGTCGCCGCTGAATTGATCGCCGCCACCAGCGGGCTGGGCTTCATGGTGCAGTCGGCCGCGCAGTTCCTGGTCACCGATGTGGTGGTGCTGGGGATTCTGGTGATTGCGCTGATTGCCTTCGCCATGGAAATGGGCCTGCGCGCCCTGCAACGCAAACTGGTGCCGTGGCATGGCCAGGCTCACTGAAAAATCATCATGCGAAAAACCCTACAAAAGCTCTACACCCCGAATTCGAAGAGAAATACCATGAGCAGCCTGAAGATCGTCCCCATAAGCTCGGCTCTCGGCGCACAGATCAGCGGCGTCGACATCAGCCAACCGCTGACCCCGGAACAACGCGACGCCATCGAGCAGGCGCTGCTCAAACATCAAGTGCTGTTCTTCCGCGACCAGCCGATCACCCCACAGCAGCAGGCACGATTCGCCGCGAGTTTCGGTGACCTGCACATTCACCCGATCTACCCGAATGTGCCGGAACAGCCCGAAGTGCTGATCCTCGACACCGCCGTCACCGACGTGCGCGACAACGCGATCTGGCACACCGACGTGACCTTCCTGCCGACCCCGGCGATGGGCGCGGTGCTCAGCGCCAAGCTGCTGCCGGAGTTTGGTGGCGACACATTGTGGGCCAGCGGGATAGCGGCGTATGAAGCCTTGTCCGCGCCGATGAAAACCTTGCTCGAAGGGCTTACTGCGACTCACGATTTCACTCGTTCGTTCCCACTTGAGCGCTACGGCAATACGCCTGAAGCGTTGGCTCAATGGGAAGAAGCGCGACGCAAAAATCCGCCTTTATCGCACCCGGTTATTCGCACACACCCGGTGAGCGGACGCCGCTCGTTGTTCGTCAACGAAGGCTTCACGTCGAAGATCAATGAGTTGTCGGAAACCGAGAGCGAAGTGATTCTGAAATTTTTGTTCGCTCATTCAACGCGGCCGGAGTTTACCATTCGCTGGCGTTGGCAGAAGGATGACGTGGCGTTTTGGGATAACCGCGTGACCCAGCATTACGCCGTGGATGACTACCGGCCGGCGCGTCGGGTGATGCAGCGGGCGACGGTGTTGGGGGATGTGCCGTTCTTCCGGTAACCCGATCATTCCCACGCACTGCGTGGGAATGCAGCCCGGGACGCTCCGCGTCCCATCCAAAGCCGAACGCGGAGCGTCCGCTGAGGCATTCCCACGCGGACGGTTCGACGCCTCGACGTGGGAACGATCAGTACTCGGTTACTCAGCCGTCGAAGGCTTCTCCCAAAGATTGATCCCGCCTTCCTGGGCAAACCGGTCAATCTCCGCCAGTTCTTCAGCACTAAAGCTCAAATTCTTCAACGCCCCGACGTTCTCGATAATCTGCTCCGGCCGACTCGCACCGATCAGCGCCGACGTCACCCGCGGATCGCGCAACGTCCACGCCAACGCCAGTTGCGCCAGGCTCTGTCCACGCCGCTTGGCAATCTCATTGAGCCCGCGCACATGGGCGATGTTGGCTTCTGACAAATGAGACTCCTGCAACGAACCACCGCCCGGGCGATTGACCCGCGCATCCTTCGGAATGCCATTAAGGTATTTATCGGTCAGCAGCCCCTGCGCCAACGGCGTGAAAGCAATCACGCCAGTGCCGAGTTCGTCGGTGACGTCCAGCAGATCCTTTTCCACCCAACGATTGAGCAGGTTGTACGCCGGCTGATGAATCAGCAGCGGCACTTTCCACTCTTTCAATAGCGCCGCCATTTCACGGGTTTTCACCCCGGAATACGACGAGATACCGATGTACAACGCCTTGCCTTGCTGCACAGCAGTGGCCAGTGCGCTGGCAGTTTCTTCCAGTGGGGTGTCCGGGTCGAAACGGTGAGAGTAGAAAATGTCCACGTAATCCAGGCCCAGACGCTGCAGGCTCTGATCCAGGCTGGCGAGCACGTATTTGCGCGAGCCACCGCCCTGCCCGTAAGGACCCGGCCACATGTCCCAGCCAGCCTTGCTGGAGATGATCAGTTCGTCGCGATACTGCTTGAAGTCCTCCCTCAGCAAACGACCGAAGTTGATCTCGGCGCTGCCGTACGGCGGGCCATAGTTGTTGGCCAGGTCGAAGTGGTTGATCCCCAGGTCGAACGCCGTGCGCAACAACGCGCGCTGGTTGTCGATCGGCGTGCTGTCACCGAAGTTGTGCCACAGCCCCAGGGACAGCGCCGGTAGCACCAGACCGCTGCGGCCCACGCGGCGGTAAGGGATGGAGTCGTAGCGGTTTTCGGCAGCGGTGTAGGTCATCGAATCCTCTCTTGTCGGTCTTGAATGCGGTATCGACTGCGTCGCAAGTTGCCCAGCATACGCCCAGACAAACGCCGATAAACCTCGGACGCGAGAAAATGCTGAAACGTTTCACAGATTTTTAATGGGAATGCCGCCAGGGACGCTCCGCGTTCCGATTTTTGAAGTGACGCAGAGCATCACCGGATGCATTCCCACGCGGAGCATGGGAACGATCTGCTCTCAAATTGCCCCCGCAAACACCTCCCCCAACCAATCCACAAACACCCGGACCCGTGGCGACATGTGGCGGTTGTGCGGGTACAACACCGAAACCGGCATCGGCGGTGGCGGCATATCGGTGAGGACTTCCCGCACCAGCCCCTGGGCAATCTGGGTTTCCATCCGGTAATGCGGGCACTGGATCAGCCCCAGCCCGGCGATGGCAGAGGCGGCGTAGATTTCCGCGCCGAACACTGAAAGCGCGCCGTCGATGGCGACTTCCTTCAGTTCGCCATTCACCATGAATTCGAACGGAAACAGTTTGGCGGTAGTGCGTGAGACGTAGTTCACCGCACGGTGATGCTTGAGGTCGTCGAGGGTTTTCGGTTCGCCGTATTTGCGCAAGTAGGCGGGGCTGGCGCAGGTGATCTGGCGCAGGTTGGCAATGCGTTTTCCGATCAGAGCCGAATCACTCAACGTGCCCGCGCGCAGCACGCAGTCGACGCCTTCGGCGATCAAGTCGACAAAGCGGTCGGACTCGCTGATGGACAGTTCGATCTGTGGATAGCGCTCCATGAATTGCGGCAATGTCGGGATCACAAAACTTTTCGCCAGCGTGCCGTGCAGGTCGACGCGTAACCGGCCTTTCGGTGAGCAGCCGCGAAACGCCAGCTCGGCCTCTTCCAGTTCCGCCAGCAGTTGCACGCAGCGCAAATAGTAGGCCTCGCCGTCCAGCGTCGGACGCACCTTGCGCGTACTACGCTCCAGCAACCGCGTGCCGAGCCAGGCTTCAAACTGATTCAGGGTGTGCGTCAACGTTGCGCGCGGCAGGTTCAAGTCTTCGGCCGCCAGGGTGAAGCTGCTGCGCTCGTAGATCCGCACGAAGACTTTCATCGCTTTGACTTGATCCACGTGGGGCTCCGATTGTTGGCGATTATTGAACAGTCAAGGCAACTCTCGTGCATTTATCGGCCTGAGTACACATGTGAATCTGGCTTCACACCAAGCCAACCACCTCATCAGGAATCAGCACCATGACTACTCAGAAAGTTGCCATCGTTACAGGCGCCTCCCGTGGCATCGGCGCCGTGATCGCCAGACAACTGGCCAGCGACGGTTTCGCTGTCGCCATCAATTACGCCAGCAGCGCCACCGAAGCCTCGACCCTGGTAGTGGAATTGCGCCAGGCCGGCCATCAAGCCATAGCGATCAAGGCTGACGTAGCCAACGCCGACGAGGTGCGCCGGATGTTCGACGAGACCGAAACACAGCTGGGGAAAGTCGATGTGCTGGTCAACAACGCCGGCATCCTCAAGGTGCTGCCACTGGCGCAGCACACCGATGAACTGTTCGAGCAGACCTTCAATATCCACGCCCGTGGCACGTTCAACACCTTGCGCGAAGCGGCGACACGTTTGAACAGTGGCGGGCGGATCGTCAATTTCTCCAGCAGCACCGTCGGCCTCAATCTGCCGGGATACGCGGTGTACATCGCCAGCAAAGCGGCGGTGGAATCGTTGACTCAGGTGTTTGCCAAGGAAATGCGCGGGCGCAACATCACCGTTAACGCCGTGGCGCCGGGGCCGGTTGCAACCGAGTTGTTTTTGCACGGCAAGAGTGAAGAACAGATCCAGAACTTCGCCAAGATGCCTCCACTGGAGCGCCTGGGTCAGCCGGAGGATATTGCTCGCGTGGTGTCGTTTCTGGTCGGGCCGGATTCGGCCTGGATCAATGGGCAGATTTTGCGCGCCAATGGTGGGTTGGTTTAACTAAGCTCACATAAAGACCGCAGCGAACCTGTAGGAGCGAGCCTGCTCGCGAAAGCGGTTTATCAGACAACACACATCGAACGGGTGAAACGCACCATGCACACAGCCATCATCATCACCTTCGGCCTGGCCCTCCTCGCCATGATGCTGGTCATCGGCGAGAAAATCGGCTTCAGCCGCCAGACACTGACCTACAGCTTTGTAGTCCTGTGGCTGGCATTGACGGTGATCAACGGGGCCATCGGCGTGGTCACTGCCGGCCACCCCTTGAGTTCAGAACTGGCGATCGGCACGGCGGTGTTCAGTGTGCCGGTGGCAGCGCTGGTGCTGTTCATGGTGATGAGCGCCGAGGCCTGAAACAGGCCCCGCACGGCTAACGTACCAAGTGTAAAAACTGCAGATGCCGTTCGTACTGATCAAGGATGTCGTTGATGATCTGATCCTTGGTGTAACCCACCAGATCGTAGTCCTGACTGCCTTCGCTCAAATGCACTTCTGCCCGGTAGTAACGACGGTTGTTAAGTTGCTTGGACCCCATGCCGCCTCGGGCAAAGGATGGCGTGAAATAGCCGCGCATCTGCACCTGATAAATAAACGGATGCTGTTCACCGTGACCGATTTCCAGGCTGACGCTGTCGTTGGCCGGGTCCGGTTGCGTGATCACATTCAAACCCTTCTCGACGAACACCGCCGACACTTCCTCAATCGCCGGGCGCACCGTCGAATCCAGAAAACGGTACACCTCATCGCGGGACGGGAAGTGCACCGCCTGACTCAAGCGCTGACGCCAGCCACCGCGTCGTGAGCCGGCCACCGGCGCCAGGGAATGCAGTTGCGCGATCTGCTTCTGGGACTCCAGGTAGAACGCCTTGTGCAGCCCCCACATCATCAACAGCAAGATCAGCGAGAACGGCAGCGAGGTCAGCACCACTGCCGACTTCAATGCATCGATACTGCCGGAGAACAGCAGCGCACTGGTCACCAGCGCGGTCATCGCGCCCCAGAACACCCGCAACCATTTCGGCCCATCTTCATCCGGGTTGCCCCCCTTGGCGGACAACGTCGACAGCACCACCGTGCCGGAGTCGGCCGAAGTGACGAAGAACACGAAGCTGATGAACACCGTCACGGCGATCACGGTTTTGCTCCACGGGTAGGTTTCCAGCAGCAGGTAAAGGGTCATCGACGGGTTGTCGATGGCCGACATGCCGAGCGCACTCATGCCGTGGTTGAGCACTTGATCGATGGCGCTGTTACCAAAGATCGACATCCACGCCAGGGTGAAGCCGAGTGGGATCAACAGCACGCCGAAGACGAATTCACGGATGGTGCGGCCACGGGAAATCCGCGCGATGAACAGGCCCACGAACGGCGACCACGCGATCCACCAGGCCCAATAGAACACCGTCCAGCCGCCGAGCCAGTCGCTGGGTTTGTCGTAGGCGTACAGATCAAAACTCTTCATCGGCAAGGCGCCGAGGTAGTCGCCGATGTTCTGGATCAGCGTGTTCAACAGGTGCTGTGTGGGGCCGGCGAACAACACGAACAGCAGCAGCGCGCAGGCCAGCAGCATGTTGATGTCGGACATTACCCGCACGCCTTTATCGACGCCGGACACCGCGACGATGATCGCCGCGCCCATCATCAGCGTGATCAGGCCGACCTGAATCCATTGGGTGTGGGCGATGCCGAACAGGTAATCCAGCCCTGAGTTGAGGTGCAGCACACCGAAACCCATGTCTGCACCGAGGCCGAACACCGTGGCAATGATGCCGAAGCCGTCCACCGCATAACCGATGGGGCCGTTGATGCGCTTGCCGATCAATGGATACAGCGCCGAACGCAGCGCCAGCGGCAGGTTGTGACGGTAGGCAAAGTAAGCCAGAGCCATGCCGACAAATGCGAACACGCCCCAGCCGTGCAGGCCCCAGTGCAGAAACAGAATCTGCATCGCCTGACGTGCCGCATCCGCCGTACCGGCCTCGCCTTGCGGTGGTTGCGCCAAGTGGGTCAACGGTTCGGACACGCAAAAGAAAAACAGCGTGATGCTGATCCCGGCGGCGAACAGCATGCCGGCCCAGGACAGGTAACTGAATTCGGGCTCGTCGTGGTCGGCACCGAGCTTGATCTTGCCGTAGCCGGACAAGGCGGTGACCACCACGAAGACCAGATACAGGGTCATCGCGAGCATGTAGTACCAGCCGACCGTATTGGCCGCCCAGTTTTGCGCCGCCAGCAACCAGGCCCCGGCCTGTTCAGGCATGGCGATAACGGCAATGCCGAAGAGCAGAATGAAGCTCGCCGAGAAGTAAAACACTGGCGGGTTCATGCGGACCAGGCCGCTGGGTGGAAGGGACGATGCACTCATGAAACGTGCACCTCGAAGGGATAAAACATGGCTGTAGAAATCAGACTCAGCAAAGGCAAGCCTCCTGTTGTGAGCGGGCAGCAAACTGCCGATTTAACTTGAATGAACGTTCAAGTTAAACATGGATAGGGGACTAAGGACTAATTCCAAGGCTCGGCGGTACTGTTCGTACGCTAGCTCAAGGATGGGTAAGAGGAGGGTTTTTGAGGATTCGTTCAGTTGAGGTTTAGCTAAATGCCTTTATCTCGGCCCGGCTTGAAATCCAATCGCGAGCAAGCTCGCGATGAGGCCGGATCAGTCAATCGAGATTCCAGATCTACTTCTGCGTCCCATCATCATGCTGCAAATTCGCCTGCGTCAGGTTGCACCCTGCTGGCACGCTACGGGTCAGCCAGACGTTACCGCCAATGGTAGAGCCCTTGCCAATCGTGATCCGCCCCAAAATCGTTGCCCCGGCATAGATCACCACATCATCCTCGACAATCGGATGCCGCGGATGACCCTTCTGCAGCTGACCGTCTTCATCGGACGGGAAGCGCTTGGCGCCCAGTGTGACCGCCTGATAGATCCGCACCCGCTCACCGATAATCGCGGTCTCCCCGATCACCACGCCCGTCCCGTGATCAATGAAGAAGCTGCGACCGATCTGCGCACCAGGGTGAATGTCGATACCGGTGGCCGAGTGAGCGATTTCCGAGCTGATGCGCGCCAGCAACGGCAACCCGGCGCGGTACAAATGGTGGGCCAGGCGATGGTGAATCACCGCCAGAATGCCCGGGTAGCAGAGCAATACCTCATCAACACTGCGCGCCGCCGGGTCGCCGTGATAGGCCGCCAGAACATCGCTATCCAGCAACCTGCGCAGCCCTGGCAAGGCGAGCGCGAAGTCCTGAATGATCTGAATGGTGTTTGCCTCGATCTCAGCGTCTGCCTGCTGACTGTGGCGAGCGGCATAGCGCAATTCGAGCCGCGCCTGCGCCAGCAGCGCGTTCAACGCCACATCAAGGGTGTGGCCGACGTAGAAGTTTTCACTCTCTTCGCGCAAATCCACCGGCCCCAGGCGCATCGGGAACAGCGCCCCGCAGAGCGCTTCAAGAATCTGCGCCATGGCCGCACGCGAAGGTAATTCACGCCCGCCCTGCTCGGTACTGGCACGACCATTTTGTGCGCGCCACTCGTCACGCGCCGCGCGCAGTTGGCTGACGATGGTCTGCAATTGCCAATGACTGGAACGCTCGCTCACGGTAAAAACTCCTCACGGGCGGCCGGACTGTCTGGCCGCGCTGACGGCGTTTACTTTACGGCAAGGTCTTGAGGCCGAATTAAGAACCAATTGTGCAGAGCTCAGAATCTTTGGCTATAAGCGATTGGCGGTTGCCCAGGCAAATGGGCGTGCCTATAGTCCTGACAATCTTTCTGCGCCAGTACGGACCCATGATCAAACAACAGCTCGCTCGCTTTAACCGTCTCGATTTACTCGGCCACCCTACCGCCCTGGAAAAACTTGAACGCTTGTCGACCTGGCTGGGCCGCGATGTGTACGTCAAACGCGATGACCTGACGCCGCTGGCAATGGGCGGCAACAAGCTGCGCAAGCTTGAATATCTCGCCGCCGATGCACTGGCACAAGGTGCCGACACGCTCATCACCGCGGGCGCGCTCCAGTCCAACCATGTACGCCAGACAGCTGCCATTGCCGCCAAACTGGGCCTGGGTTGCGTCGCGCTGCTGGAAAACCCTTTGGGCACCGGCGACGCCAACTATGTCGGCAACGGCAATCGCCTGTTGCTGGACCTGTTCGATGCCAAGGTCGAGCTGGTGGAAAACCTCGATAACGCCGACGAGCAATTGCAAGCCCTGGCCGAGCGCCTGCGCAACAACGGCAAGAAGCCGTACCTGGTGCCGATTGGTGGTTCGAATGCCTTGGGCGCGTTGGGTTATGTACGCGCCGGGCTGGAACTGGCCGAGCAGATCAAGGATACCGGCCTGAAGTTTGCCGCCGTGGTCCTTGCATCGGGCAGCGCCGGCACCCACAGCGGTCTGGCGCTGGCGCTGAGTGAAGCATTGCCGGAATTGCCAGTGATCGGCGTCACGGTTTCACGTAGCGATGAAGATCAGCGACCGAAAGTCCAGGGCCTCGCCGAGCGTACGGCCGAGCTGCTGGGCGTGCAGCTGCCAGCGAGTTTCAAAATTGAACTGTGGGACGAATATTTCGGCCCGCGCTATGGTGAGCCGAATGCCGGAACACTGGCGGCGGTGAAGCTACTGGCGAGTCAGGAAGGTTTGCTCCTGGACCCGGTCTACACCGGCAAGGCCATGGCCGGGTTGCTGGACGGGATTGGACGCGGGCGCTTCAATGAGGGACCGATTGTTTTCCTGCACACCGGTGGCGCACCGGCGTTGTTTGCCTACAAAGACTTTTTATAGTCGATCACATATGCTACTTGGGAATAAACAGAGCAATATTGAGTATTTTCCAATCTAAAGGCGTCATCATATAGTCGCGCCGCAGGCGAATTTGCAGCGAGACGCATATGCTGCTTTAGGGCAGGATATGCAGTCGTCCAAATCCCGAATTTGCCAACTTTCCTAAAGCGTCTTCCATAAGAAAACACAGGGGCTTGTCATGAATTTTTCCGCACTACGTCGAAACCTGCTGGTCGGTTCACTGGGCCTGGCGCTGAGCGCCGGTTTGCTGGGCCAGGCGGTTGCTGGTGATCAGCTGCAAAAAATCAAAGACGCTGGCGTGATCAACGTCGGTCTGGAAGGCACTTATCCACCGTTCAGCTTCGTCGACGCCGACGGCAAACTGTCCGGCTTCGAAGTCGAGTTCTCCGAAGCCCTGGCCAAAGAGCTGGGTGTGAAGGCCAAACTGCAACCGACCAAATGGGACGGCATCCTCGCAGCGCTGGAATCCAAGCGTCTGGACGTGGTGATCAACCAGGTGACCATCTCCGAAGAGCGCAAGAAGAAGTATGACTTCTCCACGCCATATACCGTCTCCGGGATTCAGGCGCTGACCCTGACCAAGAACAAAGACACCGTCAAGACCGCCGCCGACCTGGCTGGCAAAAAAGTCGGTGTAGGCCTGGGCACCAACTACGAGCAATGGGTCAAGGAGAACGTTCCACAAGCCGTTATCAAGACCTATGACGATGATCCGACCAAGTTCCAGGACCTGCGCGTCGGCCGCATCGACGTTATTCTGATCGACCGCCTTGCCGCGCTGGAATACGCCAAAAAGGCCAAGGATACTTCCGCCGCCGGCGAAGCGTTCTCCCGCCAGGAAGCCGGTATTGCCCTGCGCAAAGGCGAGCCTGAGTTGCTTGCAGCAATCGACAAGGCCATCGACAAGCTGCGTGCCGACGGTACGCTGAAAAAGCTTTCGGAAAAATACTTCAGCGCTGACGTCACTCAATAATGGAAGAAGCTTTCAAACTCGCACTGGATTCCGCGCCCTTTCTGCTCAAGGGCGCGTACTACACAGTGATCCTCAGCCTGGGCGGGATGTTTTTCGGCCTGGTGATGGGTTTCGGCCTGGCGCTGATGCGCCTGTCGCGCTTCAAGCTGGTGAGCTGGATCGCCCGCATCTACGTGTCGTTCTTTCGCGGCACGCCGTTGCTGGTGCAACTGTTCGTGATCTATTACGGCTTGCCGCAACTGGGCATCGAACTTGATCCGCTGCCGGCGGCCCTGATCGGCTTTTCGCTGAACATGGCCGCCTACGCCTGCGAAATCCTCCGTGCCGCGATCAGCTCCATCGAGCGCGGCCAGTGGGAAGCTGCCGCGAGTATCGGCATGACCCGTGCGCAAACCCTGCGTCGGGCCATCCTGCCGCAAGCGATGCGCACGGCCTTGCCGCCGCTGGGTAACAGCTTCATTTCGCTGGTCAAGGACACGGCGCTGGCCGCCACCATTCAGGTGCCGGAACTGTTCCGTCAGGCGCAGCTGATTACCGCCCGCACCTTTGAAATTTTCACCATGTATCTTGCCGCCGCGCTGATCTACTGGATTCTGGCCACGGTGCTGTCGCACCTGCAGAACAAGTTGGAAGAGCGGGTCAATCGGCACGACCAGGAGTCCTGACCCCATGATTGTCGTGGAAAAACTGACAAAGCAGTTCAAGGGTCAAGTCGTGCTCAACGGCATCGATCTGCAAGTGAAGGAAGGCGAGGTCGTGGCGATCATCGGGCCTAGCGGCTCGGGTAAAACCACGTTTCTGCGCTGCCTGAATTTTCTCGAAGAACCTACCAGCGGCCGGATCAAGGTCGGTGACATCGAGATCGATGGCAGCCGTCCGCTGAACCAGCAGCAAGGTTTGGTTCGACGCCTGCGTCAACACGTCGGCTTCGTGTTCCAGAACTTCAATCTGTTCCCACACCGCACCGCGCTGGAAAACGTCATCGAAGGCCCGATCATCGTGAAGAAGATCCCGCACGCCGAAGCCGTTGCCCTGGGCAAAAAGCTCCTGGCAAAGGTCGGTCTGGCGGGCAAGGAAGATGCTTACCCGCGACGACTCTCCGGTGGTCAGCAACAGCGTGTGGCGATTGCCCGCGCGCTGGCGATGGAGCCGGAAGTGATCCTGTTCGATGAGCCGACTTCGGCGCTCGATCCGGAACTGGTGGGTGAAGTGTTGGCGACTATCCGCGGCCTGGCCGAGGAGAAACGCACCATGGTCATCGTCACCCACGAAATGGGCTTCGCCCGGGACGTGGCCAATCGCGTGGTGTTTTTCGACAAGGGAGTAATCGTCGAGCAAGGCGAATCAAAAGCGTTGTTTGCCAACCCGAAAGAAGAGCGGACAAAACAGTTCCTCAGCAAGTTCCTGAACAACACTCACGCCTGAGAAGCATCATCACTACTTGTTAACTTCCATGGACGGAAGTGACAACTATCCCCCTGGTAAAATATCTTCCGCCCTACTCGCCACATTCGCACTTTAAATAATCCAACTGACGCCTTGTGCGGTACATATATATGTCCTGCAACAGATCTTTCTCGCCTAGAATTCGCTAAACCCGACGCTCGCCACCGAGCGAGCCCAAGCCACCATCTGCGTCGCACACCGCTAAATTCGTGGCCATGTTCGACAGCGCGCTGCGGCATATTAACTTCAGCCTGTAGGATTATTCTGAATAACAGGAGATCCAACACTTAACTAGCCAGCTCTATTGACACCTATTCAAGCGCACTCTTATCTAGTCACCAACAGGCGTAAACCTTTGCACTTCAGCATTATTCAACATTCAAATAACAAGCAGATTTGTTGCTGGGTAATGCACGCCTTTTAATCTTTCAGAAACGGAACTTCGCTGCAAGGCTTCAAGGAGAAACCCCCATGACAAGCACTTCGAATACACCCGAACTTGCGGCCCCGACCCTGGCGCAATCGCACAAGGCCGGCGTCAACTTGAAATCGGCGGCTCATCTCATGATCGACGTGGTGCCCTACCCCGGGATGGACGCAGGCGATCTCATCGAACTGTACTGGAACAACTGCTACGTCGCCTCCAGGGTGTTGACTGCCGACGACCGCGGCAACGTGCTCAGTCTGCGAGTGCCGGAAAGCTTCATTGCCAACGGTTACGCACGCATCCACTACAAGATTATGCAAGTTGGGCTAGGACCCGCGTTGTCACCGGCGACGCGCGTCCAGATCAAACTGGATTGCCCTGGCGGCCCGCCATCGGCGCAGTGCGGCGACGAAAACCAGAGCCTGGCGCCCGTGAGCCTCCCCGAGACCATCCGCCGCCAAGGGGTCAATCCGAATCAAATCAAACGCGGCGTACCGTTGACCATCGAGCCTTACCTGAACATGGCCACCGACGACGAAATCACCTTGCGCTGGGGCGATGTGCGCATGGACCTCCCCCGACTCAAGGCAGGAGAAGTGGGGCAGCCGATTCAGGTCTGGGTGCCGCCGGAGATAATCCTCGAAGCCGGCGAAGACCTGCGGCTGGAAGTGACGTATTGCATCCTCGACCGCGTGGGTAACAACTCGCGCTGGGCACCGCCACGCTGGCTGAAGATTGGCTGTGCCAATCCTTATCTGAAAGTGCCATTGAGAGAGGAGCTCAAGGCAGCAGAAGAGTCCCGGAAAAAGTGAAGAACTCATCCTGTGGGAGCGTTCAACCTACCGATGCCCCTTCTATGTATATTCCTAAAAGTTAGTTTATTTATTTTTTGTACGCGCTTAGGGTATATGTACCGGACCACCGGACATTCTTGATTTTATTCGTCGCCCACCACGCGGCGATCCCATGAGATGTGAGGTAGGTATGGTCCGGAACACAATCACCCCAGTGCAGATCGCCAGGGCATTGCGTGCAGCCAAGGAGCGGCACTGATGTCCAGTCTGGCAGATGCAATCGTTCAGAGTGATCTGGACGTCGCCCCGTTGTTGTTGCCCGCACAGGTCTTGCGCAACGACGCGCAAGCCATCGAAGCCGCCCATGAACTGGCACACGTCGCCCGTCTTCACGCGGCCAAACGTGACCGCCAGCGCAAGTTGCCATGGGCGGAAATCGAACAGTTCACCCGCAGCGGCTTAGGCAGCATTGCCATCCCGCGTGAATACGGCGGCCCACAGGTTTCGTTCGTCACACTCGCCGAGGTTTTCGCGATCATTTCCGCGGCAGACCCGGCGTTGGGACAGATCCCGCAGAACCAGTTCGGCATTCTCAACCTGGTGCTGGGCAGCGCCACTGAAGCGCAGAAAACACAGCTGTTCAAAAGCGTGCTCGATGGCTGGCGCATCGGCAATGCGGGCCCCGAGCGCGGCACTAAAAACACCCTGGAACTCAAGGCGCGAATCACCGCTGACGGCGACAGCTTTGTCCTCAATGGCCAGAAGTTTTACTCCACGGGCGCGCTGTTCGCCCACTGGGTTGCGGTCAAAGCGTTGAACGATGACGGCAAGCAGGTGCTGGCCTTCGTCCGTCGCGGTACGCCGGGCCTGCGCATCGTTGATGACTGGTCGGGCTTCGGTCAGCGCACCACCGCCAGCGGCACTATTTTGCTCAATAACGTGCGGGTCGATGCCGAACTGGTGGTGGATAACTGGAAGATCAACCAGAAGCCGAACCTCCAGGGCGCCGTGTCGCAACTGATTCAAGCTGCGATCGACGCCGGGATCGCCCGGGGCGCCATCGATGATGCCATCGAGTTCGTGAAAACCAGCGCTCGTCCGTGGATCGATGCCAAGGTCGAACGGGCCAGCGATGACCTGTACGTGATTGCTGATATCGGCAAGTTGAAAATCGAGCTGCACGCCGCCGAAGCGCTGCTGCGCAAGGCCGGGCAGGTGCTCGATCAGGTCAACGCCGCGCCACTCACGGCAGAGTCTGCGGCTCGCGCCTCGATTGCCGTGGCCGAAGCCAAAGTGCTGACCACCGAGATCTCGCTGCTGGCCAGTGAAAAGCTCTTCGAGCTGGCCGGCAGCCGCGCCACCCTCGCCGAGTTCAACCTCGACCGCCACTGGCGCAATGCCCGCGTGCACACGCTGCACGACCCGGTGCGCTGGAAATATCACGCGGTCGGCACCTATCACCTCAATGGCACGCTACCGGCGCGGCATTCCTGGATCTGATGACCAGAACCCTTTTGACCAGATCTCTGGAGAAACACATGACTTATTCCCACCACGTCGCGGTCATAACCAGCGATGAGCAAGCCCTGGTCGTCGCCAGTGATCTGGCCGACGACTTCAAACGCGACAGCGCACTGCGCGACCGCGAACGCCGTTTGCCACACCCGGAACTGGAGGTGTTTTCCCGCTCGGGCCTCTGGGGTATCAGCGTACCGAAGGAGTATGGCGGCGCCGGCGTGTCCAACGTGACGCTGGCCAAGGTGATCGCCTTGATTGCCCAGGCTGACGGTTCCCTCGGGCAAATCCCGCAGAACCATTTTTATGCCCTCGAAGTGCTGCGCGTGAACGGCAGCCATGCGCAGAAACAACGTCTGTACGCCGAAGTCCTGGCCGGCCAACGCTTCGGCAATGCGCTCGCCGAACTGGGTACGAAAACCGCTCACGACCGCGTCACCAGCCTCAAGCGCTACGGCGACGGCTATCGCATCAACGGTCGCAAGTTTTACTCGACCGGCGCGATTTACGCACAACGCATCCCGACCTCGGTGGTGGATGAAAACGGTGTGCAGCAACTGGTGTTCGTGCCGCGCGACAGCCAAGGTCTGACGGTCATCGACGATTGGAGCGGCTTTGGCCAGCGCACCACCGGCAGCGGTTCGGTAGTGTTCGAAGACGTGTATGTGGCGGCCGAGGACGTGCTCCCGTTCCAAAGCGCTTTCGAACGCCCGACCACCGTCGGCCCGTTGGCGCAAATCCTCCACGCCGCCATCGACACCGGCATCGCCCGCGCGGCCTATGAAGATGCGCTGCACTTTGTGCGCACCAAAACCCGGCCATGGATTGACGCCACGCATGAAAAAGCCACCGAAGACCCGCTGACCATTAAGAGTTTTGGTCACTTGAGCATTCGCTTGCATGCAACTGAAGCCCTGCTGGAACGCTCCGGCGAATTCCTCGACAAGGCTCAAGCAGAGACCAACGCCGAAACGGTCGCCGCCGCCTCGATTGCCGTCGCCGAAGCTCGCGCCATCAGCACCGAAATCTCCCTCGCCGCCGGCAGCACGCTGTTCGAATTGGCGGGCAGCCAGGCGACGCTGATCGAGCACGGACTGGATCGCCACTGGCGCAACGCCCGCGTGCACACCTTGCACGACCCTGTGCGCTGGAAGTATCACGCGGTGGGCAACTACTACCTGAACGATGAAAACCCTCCGTTACGAGGGACCATCTGATGGCCAACGGCAAAAAGAAGATCCTGCTCAACGCGTTCAACATGAACTGCATCGGGCACATCAACCATGGCCTGTGGACGCATCCGCGGGACAATTCCACGCAGTACAAAACGATTGAATACTGGACAGAACTGGCACAACTGCTGGAGCGCGGGCTGTTCGACGGTTTGTTCATCGCCGACATCGTAGGCGTGTACGACGTCTACCAGAACTCGGTGGATGTGCCGCTGAAAGAGTCAATCCAACTGCCGGTCAACGACCCGTTGCTGCTGGTGTCGGCCATGGCCGCCGTGACCAAAAACCTCGGCTTCGGCCTGACCGCCAACCTCACTTACGAACCGCCGTACCTGTTCGCCCGACGCATGTCGACGCTCGATCACCTGAGCCGTGGCCGGGTCGGCTGGAACATCGTCACCGGCTACCTCGACAGCGCCGCCAAGGCCATGGGCCTGAGCGAGCAGGTCGAGCACGACCGTCGTTACGACCAGGCCGATGAATACCTGGAGGTGCTCTACAAACTCTGGGAAGGCAGTTGGGAAAACGGCGCGGTGCTCAACGACCGCGAGCAACGGATCTACGCGCAGCCGGAGAAAGTGCACAAGGTTGAGCACAAGGGCGAGTTCTATCAGGTTGAGGGTTATCACCTGTGCGAGCCGTCACCGCAGCGCACACCGGTGTTGTTCCAGGCCGGCAGTTCGGATCGCGGCTTGCTGTTCGCCGGGCGCCATGCCGAGTGCGTATTCATCAGCGGCCAGAACAAACCGTCGACCAAAACCCAGGTGGACAAGGTTCGCGCCAGCGCCGTCGAAGCCGGACGCAACCCCGAGGACATCAAGGTGTTCATGGGGCTGAACGTGATTGTCGGCGCCACTGAAGAGCTTGGCTGGAAGAAGCACGCGGAATATCTGAGCTATGCCAGTGCCGAGGCCGGTGTGGCGCATTTTTCGGCGTCGACCGGGATCGATTTTTCCGAATACGCCATCGACGAACCGATCCAGTACGTGAAGAGCAACGCGATCCAGTCGGCGACCAAAAACCTCCAAAACAATGACTGGACCCGCCGCAAACTGCTTGAGCAACACGCCCTCGGTGGCCGCTACATCACCGTGGTGGGTTCGCCGGAGCAAGTGGCGGACGAACTGGAATCGTGGATCGCCGAAACCGGCCTGGACGGCTTCAACCTGACACGGATTGTCACCCCGGAAAGCTACGTGGATTTCATTGAACTGGTGATTCCGGAGTTGCAGCGTCGCGGGTCGTACAAGACTGCTTATGACGACGGGAGCTTGCGGGAGAAGCTGTTTCACGGCGCAGCGCATTTGCCTGAGCAACACACTGGTTCGGCTTTTCGACACTAAAAGCTTCGCTGGCAAGCCAGCTCCTACGGTCGATCTGTGGCGTTCACAGAACCCTGTAGGAGCTGGCTTGCCAGCGATGAGGCCCCAATAAACAACCCACATCTAATGCCCTGACTGGAATAACCATCATGACCAAGAACTACCTCACTCACCCAGTCAAAGCACTGGCCCTGGCCCTCGGCCTGTTCAGCTCGGCGGTATTTGCCGCCGACGCGCCGTTGAAAATCGGCACCACCGCCGCCTTCGCCATCCCCCTGGAAGCCGCCGTCGAAGAAGCCAAAAAACAAGGCCTGCAAGTCGACCTGGTGGAGTTCAGCGACTGGATCGCCCCCAACGTCAGCCTCGCGGCCGGCGACATCGACGTAAACTATTTCCAGCACGTGCCATTCCTGGAAAACGCCAAGGCCGCTGCCGGTTTTGACCTGGTGCCGTTCGCGCCGGGGATCATCAACAACGTCGGCCTCTACTCGAAAAAATACAAAAGCTTTGACGAACTCCCGCAAGGCGCCAGCGTGGCCATCGCCAACGACCCAATCAACAGCGGACGCGGTCTGCAACTGCTGGCCAAGGCGGGTCTGATCACGCTGAAACCGGGCGTCGGCTACAAGGCCACCGAAGACGACATCATCGCCAACCCGAAGAACATCAAAATCCTTCAGGTCGAAGCCGTGCAACTGGTGCGCGCCTACGACGATGCTGATCTGGTCCAGGGCTACCCGGCCTATATCCGCCTGGCGAAGACCTTCGATGCCGGCTCTGCCCTGCTATTCGACGGCCTTGACCACAAGGAATACGTGATCCAGTTCGTGATCCAGCCCAAGAGCAAAACCGACCCGCGCCTGATCAAGTTCGTCGACATTTACCAGCACTCGCCCGCCGTTCGCGCAGCCTTGGACAAGGCCCATGGCAAGCTGTATCAAGCCGGTTGGGAAAGCTGAGAATGACAGCTGCCACCCAATTGCGACTGGAGATTCCAGAGCTCAAAAACGCCCGACACACCGAACTGCACCCGGAGCTCAATCGGGCGCATGTGCGCTTCATCGGTCTGGGCAAAACCTACAACGGCCAGCAAGGGCCGGTGGCGGCGTTGCACGGCATCGACCTGGCGATCCAGCACGGTGAAGTGTTCGGCATTATCGGCCGCAGCGGTGCCGGCAAATCGTCGCTGATCCGCACCATCAACCGCCTGGAGCAACCGAGCACCGGGCGCGTGCTGATCGATCAGGTGGACATCGGCGAGTTCGATGAAGACCGCCTGGTGGCGCTGCGTCGACGGATCGGCATGATCTTCCAGCACTTCAACCTGATGTCGGCCAAAACGGTGTGGCAAAACGTCGAGCTGCCGCTGAAAGTCGCCGGTGTACCCAAGGACCAACGCGAGCAGAAGGTTCGCGAACTGCTGGAATTGGTGGGCCTGCAAGGCAAGCACACGGCCTATCCGGCGCAGCTGTCAGGAGGGCAGAAACAGCGCGTCGGCATCGCTCGCGCGTTGGTGCATGACCCGGCGATTCTGCTGTGTGACGAAGCCACTTCAGCGCTGGACCCGGAGACCACCCAATCGATCCTCGGCCTGCTGCGCGAGATCAACCAGCGCCTGGGCCTGACCATCGTCCTGATCACCCACGAGATGGCAGTGATCCGTGATATTTGCGACCGCGTCGTGGTGCTCGAACACGGCAAAATCGTCGAGCAAGGGCCGGTGTGGGAAGTCTTCGGCAACCCGCAGCATGAGGTGAGCAAAACCTTGCTCGCCCCCCTGCAACACGCCCTGCCGGCAGAACTGCAAAGCCGTTTGCGCCCACTACCGCCATCCTCGGACGCCGCTGTTGTGCTGCGCTTGCAGTTCACCGGCAGTGCCACCGACGAGCCGGACCTGGCCGCGTTGTTCAGCGCCCTCGGTGGTCGCGTGCGCTTGCTGCAAGGTGGCGTGGAACGGATTCAGGGCCATGCATTAGGGCAGTTGTTGTTGGCGGTCACCGGTTCGCCTTTCGATGCCGAGGATCTGTGCCAACGCGCCAGCCAGTGGGCGCAACAGGTGGAGGTGTTGGGTTATGTGGTTTGATCGCTTGCTGCAAGGCTTTATCGACACCTTCCTGATGGTCGGCGTGTCGTCTTTGATCGCGCTGCTGGTGGGCATTCCGCTGGCGGTGTTTCTGGTCACCAGTTCCAAGGGTGGTATCTACGAAGCACCGACACTGAACCGTGCCTTGGGTGCGTTCGTGAACCTGTTTCGCTCGATTCCGTTCTTGATTTTGATGGTGGCGCTGATTCCGTTTACCCGACTTATCGTCGGCACCACGTATGGCGTCTGGGCGGCTGTCGTGCCGCTGACCATCGCCGCAACGCCGTTCTTTGCGCGGATTGCCGAAGTCAGTTTGCGTGAGGTGGATTTCGGCTTGATCGAAGCCGCGCAGGCAATGGGCTGCCGGCGTTGGCACATTGTCTGGCATGTGCTGCTGCCGGAAGCGCTGCCGGGGATTGTCGGAGGGTTCACGATTACGCTGGTGACGATGATCAACTCCTCGGCCATGGCCGGGGCGATTGGGGCTGGTGGGTTGGGCGACATTGCCTATCGGTATGGGTATCAGCGTTTTGACAGCCAGATCATGTTGACAGTGATTGTGTTGCTGGTGGTGTTGGTGGCAATCATTCAACTGGGCGGGGATCGGTTGGCGCGGGGGCTTAACAAGCGCTGAACCTGCTGCGACTGTCGAGCTTTTGTGGCGAGGGAGCTTGCTCCCGCTCGACCGGGCTGGCGCACCAGTGAGCAGCAATCACAAACCTGCCAACTTGATTTATGTGACACACATCATTGAATGGTTTGAGGGCAGTTCTGCAAATAATGCGAGAAAAAAATCAAAAACCGCAGCTCCTATTTTTGGGAAACAAACCTGCCCTTTCGCGTCCCTTGTGGATAGACGGAGCGCGTTGCCTTGTCCAGATGACCGCCCTGGCGCACAAAATTGACTGTTTCATTGTTACGGCGACTGCGCATCCAGGTGATCCATCCCAACAGCTCAGGGTGCCCCAGCACTTCGATCAACAACAAAAACTGCTCACGCCAGCGTGTGCTTGCGCCCATGCCCAACCCTGAGCGCCGTTTCAGATCCTGGATACTTTCGCCATCCATCACTCCTTTCATGAAATCGACCCACAGCTCAGCTCGAATCATCCCGGCCAGCGGAGTCCCGGACAGAATGGAAAAGCAGGTCACGCAGGGATCACATTTGAACTTTGGGCGAATACCTTTAATTCGGTAGGTCCTCGTCCCCCCACATCTTGGACACGTCGCGTGCTGTGCGTTCAGCATCGTTTCGATCCAAGTGATGACCGCTTGCTGTTGCGCCGCAATGTGCTCGGGCGGTTGCAGATTTTCCCGGTAATGGCGTGTCGTCCACCACTGGTGCAAATCCGGACACTCCTCAGCCATGACCTCCCTGACTGCCTGCCCCCAACTGAAGTAGACCTTATGGTTCACCCCCAAACGAGGCGCTATCTGGACGCTGGACCAACCCGCCAGCAGGTACACCGCAAACGTTGACCACAGGTCCATCCGGCGCAGGTGTGCGAAGGGCGAATCGCTCAAACTGTTGCAGCTCTTGCGGCAGGAACAGCAGCGGTAACGCGGGAGTCGTTGTCGGGCCAGATGAGTCTGGCGGGTCAAGTTGGTATTGCCACACCAAGGGCAATATTTCACTCGCTGATACGGTAATTCGTGCAGATAGCGGATCAAGCGATTGGCGTCGGGGCGAAGGCTTACCGGGAAGCACACGTCGTAATCCGGTAGATCAGCGTGTCCGGGGGTTGGTGTGGAGGAAGGTGAAGGCATGACAGTCTCTAAGACCTTTCCAACAGTAACGGTTGCTCGACCATCGTGGCCAGTTCTTCCTCGCGTTTGGCGATGGCTTGTTCCAGTTCCGGGGACCGTTTGGCCCACTGTTTCGGGGAGAGTGGTTTTGACCATTCGATGATCTCGGGATAAGGCAAGCTGCGGATATCCAGTGCGGGCTCTGTGGTTGCAGATTTGTTTTTACGTTTAAACAGTTTCCTAAACATCGACCGTCGCCATTTCGTCTCGGGTGAATAACCAGAACGGGGCCTTCCCTGTGCCGTTCGGCAAGCTCTCCACCGGGGCCTGCTCAAGGTCGATCAATGCAACCCCGCCGCTTTGCAGGCATCGACAAAGTTCACGCCTTTTTTGTCCATGGCGGTTTTGACCAGTGCGTTGGCTTTTTGCAGCGCGGGGCTGGGTTTGGCCCATTGTTCGGGGGGGAGCGGTTGGGACCAGACTTGCACGCGTTCGGGCAGGGTCGGGCGACCCTTGCGGTGGGCCCATTCGGCGATCAGGTAGGGCATTTTCCAGAAGACAAACACTCGGCGGATGTACCAGAAGCGTAAGGGCCATCGGGATCGTTTGGAGTATCCCCAGCGCTGTCGCTGTTCGGGTGTCAAATCGCCTCCGCCATCGTCAAGACGCCCTAGCGCTCTCGCGTCAAGCCGTTCAATCTCAAACGTATGCAGTCCTTCATAGGGCTTGAGTTCGTCTTCGGTCAGAGTGATGCCTAACGCAGCGAGCATGGGGTTGGGCGTCTCCACCAACGCCCCCTCTTCCATGTAGTTGCGGATGGAGGTCCACATGCCCAGCGCATGGGCATCGCTGGGTTGGGCCGACAGCACAAACTGCACCGTGTCGTGCTCTTCGTCTTCCAGTCCCATGCCAAAGGTGTGGTCGCGCATGGCGCCATAGCTGGTGACGCCCTGACTGCTCGCGACCCAGGCCACCACACTTTCCCATGGGACGATCAGCACGCGATGGGTGGTGTTGTCGATGTAGCAGACTTCGCGGCGTTGGCGGTTGAATCGGACTGGATAGCTTTTGGCCGAGGCGAAGACGCCGGAGAGCATGCCGTAAACCATGGCTCCAACTGGGAAAATGGATAGAAGCGAGCCGGTGGCAAACACCTGCAAAGCATCCCCAACAATATCGAAAAACTTTCGATCAATCTCCGGAGGGCTAAATGCAACGAGCCATAGACAAATAAGCACGGGCATAACAAAAGCTGTAAACAAAACAAACCAAATTCCTGCTGCCAGGATTTTCCCCTGCTCGACTATCCCCCGGTTACTACCTCCCAGTTCTAGATAAATCTCGTTCATCTGCGAAAAATTACGGCGAGAGACTTGCGCTTGCCCGGTGTACACCGGCAACGGGGCCAGGAACAACGTTTCATTCAAACCCCTAACTCGTAGTTGCCCGGCACTGGGTCGCTGACTGCGAATATCCGGTGCAGGTTCAGCGACGACCTTGTTTTTGCGTTTGAACAGATTTTTAAACATCGACCGTCGCCATTTCTTCTCGGGTGAACAACCAGAAAGGAGCCTTCCCTGTGCCGTTCGGCAAGCTCTCCACCGGGGCCTGCTCAAGGTCGATCAATGCAACCCCGCCGCTTTGCAGGCATCGACAAAGTTCACGCCTTTTTTGTCCATGGCGGTTTTGACCAGTGCGGTGGCTTTTTGCAGCGCGGGGCTGGCTTTGGCCCATTGTTCGGGGGGCAGCGGCTGGGACCAGGTTTGTACGCGCTCGGGCAAGGTTGGGCGGCCCTTGCGGTGGGCCCATTCGGCGATCAGGTAGGGCATTTTCCAGAAGGTCAGTACGCGGCGGACGTACCACCAGCGTAAAGGCCATCTTGTGGGTTGGGGATACCCGTAGCGCTTGCGGTATGCGTCGTCCATGCCATCGTCAAGGTCGCCCATAAACCTGGCGTCGAGCCGTTCGATTTCAAACGTGTGCAGTCCTTCATAAGGCTTGTGCTCTTCCTCGCTCAGGGTGACGTTTAAAAGCGCTTGCAGGGGATTCGGCGTCTCCACCAACGCCCCCTCTTCCATGTAGTTGCGGATGGACGTCCACATGCACAGCGCATGGGCATCGCTGGGTTGGGCCGACAGCACAAACTGCACCGTGTCGTGCTCTTCGTCTTCCAGTCCCATGCCAAAGGTGTGGTCGCGCATGGCGCCATAGCTGGTAACGCCCTGACTGCTCGCGACCCAGGCCACCACACTTTCCCATGGGACGATCAGCACGCGATGAGTGGTGTCGTCGATGTAGCAGACTTCGCGGCGTTGGCGGTTGAATCGGACTGGATAGCTTTTGGCCGAGGCGAAGACGCCGGATAGCATCCCGTAAACCATGGCTCCAATTGGGAGGATAAATAGAAGCGCGTAACTAGAAAACACCTTGACCGCATCGATGAGATCCTGGAACGGTGTAGGGAAATTTTCTGGATAGAAAAGCACCCCCTGCATGATTACGAAACTGGGGGCTACGAATGCGGTGAACAAAGGCAACCAGATTCCAAATGCCAGGATCTTCCCCTGCTCAACCATCCCCCGGTTATTTCCCCCCAACTCCAGATAGGTTTCGTTCATCGCCGAAAAGTTACGGCGAGAGACTTGCGCCTGCCCCGTGTATACCGGCAACGGGGCCAGGAACAACGTTTCATTCAAGCCCTTGACCCGCAGTTGCCCGGCACTGGGTCGCTGGCTGCGAATATCCAGTACGGGCTCTGTGGTTGCAGATTTGTTTTTACGTTTAAACAGTTTCTTAAACATCGACCGTCGCCATTTCTTCTCGGGTGAACAACCAGAAAGGAGCCTTCCCTGTGCCGTTCGGCAAGCTCTCCACCGGGTCGAGTGTAAACCGGCCCTTGGCCGGCAGGCGTACCCCTCGATCCGTCGCGATACGCAGGTCACGCAGCACAAAACAGGTGCGATGAATCAAATCACGTTCGGCTTCCAGTTGGTAACCGATGTTGAGGGCCAGGGCAAAACTCGATGTTTGCATAGAGTTGCTGATGGGCAAATGAAGCGTCAGCGCTTCCTCTTCCTGACTGACCACCAAGGACGCGGCGGCCCACGCCGCACTGCATTCCTGCCAGTACAGGGGTGGTAATTGGGGGTTATAGGGGCGCTCCAACAGCAGGCCACGGGTTTGCTGATACGCCTGCAACTGCAATCGGCGGCTGTCCATTTCCCGTGTACGAACACCGGGCAGTACCAGTCTCAGGTAGGTGCGTTGGTCGTCACGGATCAGTTCGCAGGTCGGTTGTTGTACCACCCTCGCCAGCGCGCTCCAGTCCTCTGGCAGGCTGCGCCGCAGGTTTTGCGCCCCCCAGGCGCTGGCTTGCAGCCATTTTTGCAGTTCGTCCAGATTGAAGTAGTTGTAGAAACCTTCGCCCGTCAGTTGCAGGGCGGTGCCGATCAATCCCACCAGGTTGGCTTTGACCCCGATACTCACCAGCCGTGGGCTGGCCTCGGCCCACGCCAGGGCACGTAACTCGGTGGGTTGTTTCAGGATGCCGCTAATGATCGACATTGTGTGTTTAGCGCCCCAGGTACTGAGCATTAGCGCGTCAACGGCGCTGAACAGCAGATAGCCCCATTCAAGTGCGGCGTTTTCCTGGTAGTACGCCAGCAATGGATCGTGCGCACCTTTGAGCGAGATCAAATAGGGCGAAATGTCCGACAGTTCCTGCAATCGGGAGCCTTGGTACAGACAAACTGCCGGGTTATCCCAGCGGAGCAGACGGTGCGCCAGTTTTGACGCGCTGACACCATCAAGGAACAAGTAAGCAGGCATCGCCCAAGGCAAATCATCCGGCAGTGGCGGTAACTCAAACATTGGCTTGACCCCGCTGCAGTTGATCGGCTTCGCAAACCGCACAGATCGGCTTTTTGGCCATCAAGGCCGAACGTTGCGCCTGAGGTAACAAAGGCACTTGCAGAGCGACTGACGCCGCCTGTTCAGCCGACAACGCCAGGAGTGGCGGGAGACCCGCCATGGGCGCCCCGCCCTCGACAATGGCCACGCTGCTGAAAATCCCGCTTGAATTAATCACGATGTGCTGACCGCCACACTCAAGCGTCAAGCTCATCCCCGCATCAATTACCACGTTGGCGGCTGTGACGTAGGCCTGTGAACCAGCCTGAATCACCAGCGTGCCGCCGGCCGTCGTGCTGCTGTTGCCGGTGATCGAGACCAACTCGTTGCCGCCGATCACCGTGTTGCGCACACCTTGGGTGGTGTGCAACTCGTCGCCCTTGATCAGGCTGGCGCTGTTGTTGTCCACCTGCTCAAAACGGTCGTTGCTGATCAGGCTGTGGCTGTCGCGGGTGATCTGTTCGCGGCGGTCGTTACCGATCTTGGTGTCGCTGTCGTTGAGGATCAGTTGTTCTACGTCGCGTTGGGCACGCAGGTAGATTTTCTCCTGATCGCTCTGGCCCTCGATCAACTGGTAATCGGCACGGTGCCGCTCCAGGGCCTGGCGAACGCGTTGTTTGCCGCGCTGTTCGTTATCGATCAGAACCCGGTAACGGTAGTCTTCCAGCTCTGGAGTGAACTCGGCGGTGAAGCGATTTTCCAGCAGCAGACTCGGGCGTTGGAAGTCGTAGTGCCGGCGCGTGGTGGTGCTGGTGCGGGTGCTGAAGCGCATCGAGAACTGGCTGACGACCGGTTCGTCAGCCACCATGCCGGAGTCTTGTTGATAAGCGGTTTCACCCAGTTTGGGGAACCAGGTCTGATCGTCGGTGAACACCAGCACATGGCCTTGCGGTGAATGCTGGTAATGCCAGGCGATGCCGTCCTCGGCGCACAGGCGCTGGACCAGTTCGAAGTCGGATTCACCATATTGCGTGCAGTACTCGCGCTCGGGACTGGTGCTGACATGGAAGGTAAACGCATCGGCCTGAATGCCGTGGCCTTTGAGCACCTGAGCAATGATTTGCGGCACCGTCAGGTGCTGGAAAATCCGCTGATCGTGGCTGAACTGCAAATAGTGCAGCGCTGGTACCAGGGTCAGTTGATAGCGGGTCAGGCGTTTGCCGGATTCGCCGACGAACGCCTCTTCGATGTGGCCATGAAGTCCTTCGCCGTGATGACCGAACTGGAGAAAAGCGGGCTGACTGAGCAGGCTCTCGATATCGAAATCCGGGTTTTCGCTGACCAGCTCAACCTGGATTGCGTACAAGGCGCTGATGGCCTCGACACCGTCAAAAGCGAGGACTTTGAAATCATTGCGAACAGCGGGGATGTGCAGCGCGAAATGCGCCGTGTTGGCCGAACCGAACATACGCTTATCCTTAAGCAAAGAGGAAATGAAGCGCGATGTCCAAACCGTCCATGGTCTGTGCACGCGAAATGGGCGCGTACGGTACCAACGGGGGGCAAAGGATTGATGTAGGAAGAGTCTTGGGATACGGCCAGATCTTTCCGATTTTCAGAGAACTGCATCGGCGAACGAGATGGGCACTCCACAGCGATGCCAGGGTCAGCTCTTTCCCGCTTCAATGTGGCGATGGGGGGGGGCGGGATACCGCATCGCCACAGGCAATAACCGACGCTAGAAGGGACGTTTTCGTACAGGAAAATCAGAGGCTCCGAAGGTCCGTTCCCTTTCCTTTGCAGGACATTTCCTAGATCATTCCACTCGCTTGCGCCTGCCAAATTCGGTGGCTAGTCTCGGTCCGTCACTGCTCATCAGTGATCGGGTTTAGTCGCCCGGATCTTTCCAGGCGCACAGCGCCACCTCATTTCAGGTGTTTTCATTGCCTGAAAGTCATGGTGGCTGTGCGCAGGGCACCCTCGGGTGCGCCGGTATTGCCTGGAGACCGGTCGACTAACCTGCGTGCAGCCGCCACCCCTGTTCGTTTAGTCGCGATAACGGTTGGCTCCAATTAATTCCAGGAGTTTTACCAATGAAAAAATCCGTTCCCGATCCACCTCCCGAAACCACCAACGAAACCGCCACTGAAGACCCGCTCCGGGATCGATCAGCGCTCTACCGTGCCATTGATTTCTATCTCACTGGCAATCAACCCTCACCGCCCGATGAACTGCGCTTTTACAACGTCAGCGAAGACGTGAGCTTTGAAGACACTCAGCTCTATGTCGCCGATTTACTGCGCTGCGCTTCGGTGACCGCGTATCAGTGTGGTGATCACCTCAAAGGGGCGGACCGCGCCATGGTGTTTTCGGTCTGGCATTTGTTGGAGATCGCCAAGGCCATGGTTGATCGCTCCATTGATTGTCTGGGGATGAAGCAGGGCTGAGTTATTGGTTGCCAGTCACACCGCCATCGCGAGCAGGCTCACTCCCACAGGGTTACGCGTTCTCCTGTAGGAGCAAGTTGCCAGCGAATGGCTGCGAAGCAGCCCCAGTCTTGATGGCGTATATTCGGCAAACCCCAATTGCCTGCGCAGCCCCTCATGAAACAGACCCCCGACGACCTCCAGCAGATCACCTCCACCACCCTGGGCCATTACAACTCGGTGGCCGAAGGTTTTCGCGAAGGCACTCGTGACCACGATGTCAGCCAGAACATCGATGCCCTGTTGCGGCACATTCAGGGCGAGGCGCCGTTCGACATTCTCGATTTCGGCTGCGGTCCCGGCCGCGATCTGCAAACTTTCACGCGCATGGGACATACCGCCGTTGGCCTCGACGGTTCGGAAAAATTTGCGCAGATGGCGCGTGAAGACAGCGGTTGCGAGGTCTGGCAGCAGGACTTCTTGAAGCTGGATTTACCGGCCGAGCGCTTCGACGGGATTTTTGCCAATGCGGTGCTGTTTCACATCCCGCGCCAGGAATTGCCGCGGGTGTTGAAGCAACTGCACGGGACGTTGAAACCGGGTGGGGTGTTGTTCAGTTCCAATCCGCGTGGGGAGAATCAGGAAGGTTGGAATGGGCCGCGGTATGGGGCGTATCACGATCTTGAGGCGTGGCAGCAACTGCTGACCGAGGCGGGGTTTGTGGAGCTGGAGCATTACTATCGGCCAGCGGGGCTGCCGCGGGAGCAGCAGCCTTGGTTGGCGAGTGTTTGGCGTAAGGTATAAAGCCTACAGACTTGCGGCGTTTGTACTGGCGCCTTCGCGGGCAAGCCCGCTCCTACATTTGATCTGTGGTGTTCACAAATCCCCTGTGGGAGCGGGCTTGCTCGCGAATAGAGCGCGAAGCGCTCGATTTTTTAAGCCGACTCTTTCTTCGGCTCGCGAATCTTGTACCAGGCCACATAAAGCGCTGGCAAGAACAGCAGCGTCAGCAAGGTGGCGATGATGATCCCGCCAATCATCGCGTAAGCCATCGGCCCCCAGAACGCTTCCCGGGCAATCGGGATCATCCCCAGACTCGCAGCCGCTGCCGTCAGCAGGATCGGCCGGCGGCGATGCTCGGTGGCCTGTACCACTGCGTCCCACGGCGCATAGCCCTTCTTCTCGTATTCATCGATCTGGGTCACCAGAATCACCGAGTTACGAATGATGATGCCGATCAGCGCCAATATTCCGAGGATCGCCACAAAGCCCATCGGCGTGCCCGTCGGCACCAGCGCGATCACCACGCCGATCAGGCCCAACGGCGCGACGCTGGCCACCAGGAACAGCTTCTGCACGCTGTGCAACTGGATCATCAGGAAGGTCGCCATCAAAAACACCATCAACGGCACAACCTTGGCAATCGGCCCCTGGGCCTTGCCGCTCTCCTCCACCGTACCACCCGTGGCGACCTTGTAACCCACCGGCAACGTGGCGGCGAAGGCATCGATGGACGGCTTGAGGATTTTCACCAGGTCAGTCGGCTGAATTTCGTCACGTACCGCCGCCTTGATGGTGATGGTCGGCAGACGATCCCGGCGCCACACCAACGGCTGCTCCAGTTCATAGCGCACTGTGGCAAACGCCAGCAGCGGAATCGACGTGCCGCTCGGCGAGACGATCTGCAAGTTCTGCAGGGTTTCCGGTGTGCCGCGTTCAGAGTCCACCGCACGGCCGACCACGTTGATCAGGTAGATATCGTCATCGACCTGGGTCACGGGCGCGCCACTGACGATGCCGTTCATCAGACTGGCGACGTCCTCGGAAGACAAGCCCAGTTGTCGCGCCTTGTCCTGGGCGATGTCGATACGCAGCACTTTGCCCGGTTCGTTCCAGTCGTAAATGATCTCGCCGATGTGCGGGTTCTTGTCCATTTCGGTGGCCAGGTCGATGGCGTGTCGGCGGACCTGGTCGATGTCTTTGCCGCTGACCCGGTACTGGATCGGACGGCCCACCGGAGGGCCCATCTCCAGGGCCTGGACGTAGCCGCCAATGCCGACGAAGTCCTTGCGCAAGATATCGCGAATTCGCTGGCTCAAGGCTTCACGGGATTTGCCTTTGCTGACGATCACCAGCTGCGCGTAGTACGGGTTTTGCAGTTGCTGGTCCAGCGGCAGGTAGAAACGGATCGCGCCCTGGCCGATGTAGGTGCTCCAGCGCACGATGTCCGGATCATCCTTGAGCTCGGCTTCGAGGCGATCGACCGCTTTGCGGGTTTCTTCGATCGAGGCGTTTTGTGGCAGGTTCAGGTCGACCAGGATTTCCGGGCGATCCGAAGACGGAAAGAACTGGTTCTGCACGAAGCGCATGCTGTACACCGACAACACGAAGCACAGCACGGTGATGCCGATAGCCCACCAGCGATTGCGCATGCACCACAGCAAGCCGCCGTTGAAGGCTTTGCCGATGCGCCCGGGTTCTTCTTTGTGAGGTTTCACCTTGGTGCTGAGGATGTGCACGCCGATCACCGGCGCAAACAGCACCGCCACCACCCACGACACCAGCATCGCGCAGGCGATCACCGCAAACAGCGTGTAGGTGTACTCACCGGCGGAACTGGCGTTCAGGCCGATCGGCACAAAACCCGCCACCGTCACCAGCGTACCGGTGAGCATCGGGAACGCGGTGGAGGTGTAGGCGAACGTGGCCGCCTGCTCCTTGGTCTCGCCCATTTCCAGGCGCGTGACCATCATCTCCACGGTGATCATCGCGTCGTCCACCAACAGGCCGAGGGCAATGATCAGTGCGCCAAGGGAGATCCGCTGCATGGTAATGCCGCTGTACTCCATGAACACAAACACCATTGCCAGCACCAACGGGATCGAGCACGCCACCACCAACCCGGCACGCACACCGAGGCTGATGAAGCTGACCACCAGCACGATGATCACCGCCTCGAACAGCGCACTGGTAAAGCCGCCGACGGCCTCTTCCACCACCACCGCTTGATCGGACACGTTGTACACGCCGACCCCCACCGGCAGGTCGGCGGTCAGTTGGTCGATCCGTTCATGCAACGCCTTGCCGAATGCCTGGACGTTGCCGCCCTTCTGCATGGCAATCGCCAGGCCGATGGCCGGTTTGCCGTTGAAGCGGAATTCAGGTGATGCCGGATCAACGTAGCCGCGACTGATTTCGGCAATGTCGGCCAAACGATAGAAACGGTCGTTGAGCTTGAGGTTGACCTCAGCGAGGTCTTTTTCCGAGGCAAACTGCCCCGAGGTCCGCACCGAAATCCGCTCCGGGCCAGCCTCGATCACCCCCGCCGGGGTCACGGCGTTCTGCGATTGCAGGCTCTGCACCACCTGACGCTGATCGATGCCCAGCGCCGCAAGTTTGCGCGTGGAGAAGTTCAGGTACAGCACTTCGTCCTGCTGGCCGACCATCTCGATCTTGCCCAGCCCCGGCACGCCGCGAATTTCGGCGCGGGCCTGCTCCACGTAGTCGCGCAACTGACGCATCGTCAGGCCATCGGCGGTGAAGGCGTAGATCGAACCGAACACATCACCGAACTCGTCGTTGAACCCGGGGCCCTGCATGCCTTTGGGGAACTGGCCACGAATGTCGTTGATCTTCTTGCGCACCTGGTACCAGATTTCCGGGATGTCTTTGGCATTGGTGGTGTCACGCAAGTACACGTACACCGTAGACTCACCGGGCCGCGTGTAGCTTTTCACGTAGTCGAGAGAATCGAGCTCTTCGAGTTTTTTCTCGATACGGTCGGTGATCTGTTTAAGGGTTTCCTCCTGCGTCGCCCCCGGCCATTTGCTCTGGATCACCATGGTCTTGATGGTGAACGAAGGGTCTTCTTCGCGCCCCAGGTTGAAATACGAGAACACACCCATGAGCAACGCGACGAACATCAGGTACCAAACGAACGACTGATGCTTGAGGGCCCATTCGGAGAGGTTGAAAGGCCCTTTCATTGACTGTCCTCGTCAAATTTCACTGATTGCCCCGGTTTGAGACTGTTTACGCCGGCCGTGATGACGCGCTCGCCGTTCTTGACGCCGCCGGCCAGCACCACGGTGCTGTCGGTGCGGCTGATGACCTTGACGTCCCTGGGTGCCACGGTCTTGTTCTGCGTATCAATCACCCAGATGCGGGGTTTGCCGTCGACCTCCTGCAACGAGGTGAGGGGCAGTTCGATGCGCGGCTTGATCGCCGAGCTCAGGGTGACGCTGATCGCAGTCCCCAAACGAAAGCCCGGAGGCGTTTCAGCGAGGGTCAGGCGCGCACGTCGGGTGCGCGTGGCACTCTGTGCCTGGGGCTCGATTTCGCGGATGGTCGCGGTGGTGTTGGTATTCGGGTCGAGTTGAGCGGCGACCTGAAACACCACATCATCAGGCAATTGATCGACCAGCGTGTCGGGCAGGTCGATCACCGCTTCCTTGATGTCCGGTTGCGCCAGGGTCACCACTTGCTGGCCGGCGGTCACCACTTGGCCGGCCTCGGCGTTCCACGCGGTGACCACGGCTTTGTGGTCGGAGCGCAATTCGGTGTAGCCGAGTTGATCCTTGCTCAGGTTGACCGCTGCCTTGGCCTGATCGAGGGAAGCCTGGGTGGTTTTCAGCTGAGTCAGGGCATCGTCCAACTGCGCCTGCGCGCCAACCCCGCGATCAAACAACGACTGCTGCCGCTCGGCGTTGGCCTGGGCATTGATCAGTTGCGCCTGGATCTTCGCCAGGTCACCCTGGGCTGAACGTAATTGGTTTTGCTGGTCGGAAGGATCAAGGGTGGCCAGCAGCGTGCCCTTGTCGACCTCGGTCCCGACATCGACGTTACGACTGGCGATTCGCCCGGCCACGCGAAAGCCGGTATTGCTTTCGTAGCGCGCCTGAATACTGCCGGCAAACCGGCCCAGGTCCTCTTCGTTCAACGCCTGGACTTTGACCGACAGGACCGGACGTACCGGTTCCGGCGGTGGCTCGTTTTTGGAGCAGCCGCTCAGCACCAGCCCGATGGACAACGCCCATAACAGCTTCATGGCTTGGCTCCCCCACCCAGATCCTTGTAGGTATTTTCGGCAATCTCGACTTCCATGCCCGGGTGCAACAACTGCCCACCGGCGATCACGACTTTTTCCCCACCTGTAAGCCCTTTGCTGATGATGACCTTGCCTGTCAGGTAGCGGCCAACCGTGACGTTGTGCAACTGGGCCTGCCCCTTGTCGTCGACCAGCCAGACGGCCGGCTCACTTATATTTTTGGTCAGGGCCGACCACGGCAGTTCGACCGCCGACTTGCCCGCGCCCTTGGCCGTGGCGCTCACCACCGAACCCAGCTGCATGCCCGGCGGCAGGCTGTCGAGGCCCACCTTGACCTGCACGGTACCGGACTGTGCGGACACCGCCGGGGTCACTTCGCGCACGGTGCCGGTGGTTTTGATCTCGGGGTTATCAAGCAAGCTGAGGACAATGGTGTCATCCGTTGGCTTCTCGGCCAGCAGCGCTTCATAAACGTTGAATACCGCGTCCCGATCACCATCCCGGGCCAGGCTGAAAATCGGCATCGTTGCCTGCACCACCTGGCCGACTTCGGCCTGACGCGCAGTAATGATGCCGGGGGCATCGGCAATCAGTGCGGTGTAGCTCAGTTGATCCCGGGCATTGGCCAACTGCGCCTGGGCCGCGCTCAAGGCGCTTTGACTGCTGCGCAACGCCGCCTGGGCCGCGTCGTATTCGCTCTGACTGGTGTAGCCCTTGGGCAGGAGTTTTTCCTGGCGCACGAACGCCGCAGCGCTCTGCTTGACCCGGGCCTGTTCGGCGACCACTTGCGCCTGGGCCGAGTCGACATTGGTCTGCAGGTCCTTGGGATCGAGCCGGGCCAGCACTTGTTTAGCCGTCACCCGGTCTCCGACATCGACCGAACGCTGGATGATCTTGCCGCCCACGCGGAACGACAGCTCGGTCTGTACCCGAGCCTGGATGTCACCGGTTAGAGTCACTGCTGCGGCGTAATCCGCCGGTTGGACGACTTGTATGAACACCCTTGGCAGGTATTCCTGAACGGGTTCTTTTTTACCGCACGCCGTCAGCAGGGTGACGACGCTCAAGGCCAGGATAACTTTCAATCCGGGAACCGCCATGCAAACTCCTTGGCCTTTTTTATGGGCAATATGACAGAGAGCTTAGAGCAGCGTTCCAGCCTTGCACACCCGGCTTATGAAGAAAAAATCGTAACGGTTTCCGTCGAAACACTTGCCGTAGACAACTGGCGGGACTTTTCAGTGCCTGAAAAATCCTATCGCGAGCAGGCTCCCACAATTGACCTAGCTGTCCCGGCGGATACGGTCTAATGTGGGAGCGAGCCTGCTCGCGATGGGGGCAGAGCAGTCACTGCATGAGTCAGCGACTCACCCCTGCCACTTCCCACCCTCGACAATCACGCTCTCAGGCTTGGTGTCATCGCTCAGTTCCTTGCGCACATACTGGTCGTACAGCTTGAGCAGATATTTTTCCTCACCCAGCTTCGCCAACTCGCTATTCACCCAATCCCGCAGCTCGATGTTGCCCTTCTTCACGGCCGGCGCAATCGGTGCCTCAGCGCCGAGGGTCTGGGTCAACACGCGATAGCCCGGGTTCTGCTTGGCCCAACTGAACAGCACCAGATTGTCCTGCGCATATGCATCACCGCGACCATTGGCCAAGGCTTGCAGCGATTCAGAGTTTTTCTCGAATTTCAGCAGTTTCCAGTCCGGGTGGTTTTTGGTCAACCAGATGTCCGCGGTCGTGCCGGTGGTAACGATGGTCGTGCGGGTGGCCAGGTCATCGAGGTTTTTCACCGTGCTGGCTTGTGGCACCAAAGCCTGTACCGCGACTTTCAGGTTCGGGTTGGTGAATTCCACCGCCTCCTTGCGCTCGGGGGTGACGGTCATGTTGGCCAGGATCAGATCGACCTTGTCGCTTTGCAGGAACGGGATCCGGCTGGCCGGTTCCACCGCGACGAACTCGACTTTGTTTTCATCGCCCAACAGATCCTTGGCGAATTGACGGCCAATGTCGGTATCGAAACCCACGTAGCGCCCAGCCTCATTGACGAAACCGAACGGTGGTTTGTCGGTAAAGACGCCAACGATCAACTTGTCCCGGGCTTTGATTTTCTCCAGGTAGCTGGCACTGGTCGCGGCAGGCTTGGCCGGTTCTTCGGTTTTGTTGCAGCCGGCCAGCAACGCGAGGCCGAGCAGCGGGAGTAGCAGCAGTGAAGCCTTGGCAGTTTTCATAGCAGTTCCAGTTCCTTTGTTTGAGTCGTTTGGGGTAGTGCGGCGACGTAGGAGAACTTCTCCAGGAACTGCTGCGCTCGTGCGGTTTGCGGGTTCGTAAAGAAAATCTCGGGAGGGTTTTGTTCAAGGATCCGCCCGCCATCCATGAACACGATGCGGTCGGCCACGGCGCGGGCGAAGGCCATTTCGTGGGTGACGATCAACAGGGTCATGCCATCGCGGGCCAGGCCCTGTATGACTTCCAGCACCTCCTTGACCATTTCCGGGTCGAGGGCGGCAGTGACTTCATCGAAAAGCATGACCTGGGGGTTCATGCACAGGGAACGGACGATAGCGATGCGTTGCTGCTGGCCACCGGAGAGCTGACGCGGGAACGCATCGCGCTTGTCCGAAAGGCCCACGCGCGCCAGCAAGGCTTCGGCCTGATCGCGGGCTTCGCGGCGATCACGCTTCTGCACTTTCAGCGGGCCGAGCAGCAGGTTGTCCAGCACGTTCATGTGCGGAAAAAGGTGATAACTCTGGAACACCATGCCGATCTGCTGGCGGACTTCGCGCCAGTCGGTGCCCTTGTCCAGCAGTTCGCGGCCGGCAAAATTCAAGCTGCCGCTGTGGGCGACTTCCAGGCCATTGAGGCAACGCAGCAAGGTACTTTTGCCGCAACCGCTGGGACCGAGGATGACGATCACTTCACCCGTTTTCAATTGCAAGTCGATGCCGTCCAGCACTTGCTGCTCGCCGAAAAATTTGTTGAACCCCTTGAACTCGATCAATGCGCTCATGCGTGTGTCCAGCGCCGTTCCAGCACGCGTGAAGCGGCCGAGAGCGGGTAGCAAATGAAGAAGAAAAACAGGAACAGGGCGCCGTAGATCAGCACCGACTCGTAAGTGCGCTCGATGATTTGCTGACCAACCTTGATCACGTCCACCACACCGATCAGCACCGCCAGTGAACTGGTTTTGATGATGCGCGTGTAAACGTTGAGGGTTGGCGGTGTCATGCGTTTCAACGCTTGCGGCAGTAGCACATAGCCGTAGAGTTGCGGGCCGTTCAAGCCAATAGACAAGCCGGCCTCACGTTGCCCGCGCGGCAATGAATGCAACGCGCCACGCACCACTTCGCCGACTTCGCTGGCGCCCCACAGTGACAACACCAGCACCGCGCACCAGAAGCTCGGAATGCTCAGGCCAAAGAAAATCGGCAAGCCAAAGAACAGCAAATACAACCAGACCAGCACCGGGATCGCCCTGAACAACTCCAGGTATACCCGCAGGATCGCGTTCAGCCACTTCGAATTCAGCGTGCGCAACACACCGTAGAGCACGCCACCGACGGTGCTGATGGCGATGCTCAGAAATGAGATCGACAAGGTCTGCGCGGCGCCCTTGCCCAGTTGAGGCAACGATAGCCACAGCAACTCAAGACCCGAATTGGCCATGCTGGAGCCTCCTTTCCAGACGGCTGAGCAACAGCGAGAGCGGCAAAAACAGCAGCACGCAAATCAGCGTCAACACGGCGAGCATTTCGTAGGTTTTGTAGTACAGCGCGATGTAGCTTTTGGTGGTGTAGAGAATTTCCGGCACCGCTACCGCCGAGACCACGGTGGTTTCCTTGAGCAGGAAAATGAAATTGGCGAACAGCGAAGGCAGGCTGAGGATGCCGGCTTGCGGAAGGATCACGTAGCGCAGCAATTGCCCATGAGACAAGCCGATGGAGCGCCCCGATTCAAGTTGCGCCTGAGGCACGGCGTCAACGCCAGCGCGCAGTACCTCCGTGAGGTACGCGCCACCGAGAAAGGTCATGGTGATGATCGCCGCCGCAAAACCTGAAACGTTGATGCCCAGTGCCGGCAAAGCGAAATAGACGAAAAACAGTTGAATCAGCAGGGGCGTGTTGCGCGCCAGTTCCACATACAGGCCGACGCAACGCTGCAAGTAAGGCGTGCGAAACACCAGAATCGTCGCGTTGAGCAGCGCCACCAGCAGCGATGTACCGATGGCGATAAAGCCGACCTGCAGCGTCACGCCCACGGCCTTGAGAAATGCCGGCAGCGTGCTGAGGATAAATGCGTAATCGAAGTTCATTGAAGATCCTGGACGCCGCTCGGTAAGCGACGGTGGCGCAGTCCATGGGTCGTGGATAACGGCCCGGCGGATACCGACTTTAAAGGTATAAAAAAAGGAATTTAAATACCGTTAAAGCATATTGATATCACGCAAAAAACTATCCGGGGATTTGCTGTCGCAACGTAAGACGACTACTTTTCTTTGCGCTGTAGGAGGGATCTTTTTTTCGAAATGCCCCTCCAAGGAGGGACAGCTTCTGGCCAGACTCCCTGGGCCGAACCATCACAAGGACGAGAAAATGGCTGACGTAAAAGTGCCGCAGCGACTGGATCCGCAGGACGTCGTGAAGTTATTGGTGGCGTTGCGCAGGGCGTTGAAGGCCGGGGTGGCCTGAGAGTGTTGATCGCTTCCACACATAAAATGAGCGCACACAAAAACGCCGACGCTTTATCAGCCGTCGGCGTTGGAAACCTTGAAAGGTTTTGAAGCTGCGTCGAATCAGAACGCCGGCAGAACTGCGCCGCTGTACTTCTTCTCGATGAAGGCTTTCACTTCAGGACTGGTCAATGCCTTGGCCAGTTTCTGGATGGCAACGCTGTCCTTGTTGTCCGCACGTGCCACCAGGAAGTTCACGTAAGGCGAATCTGCACCTTCGATGATCAGCGCGTCTTTAGCCGGATTCAGACCGGCTTCCAGCGCGTAGTTGGTGTTGATCATGTCCAGGTCGACTTGATCCAGCACACGCGGCAGCATGGCCGATTCCAGTTCCTTGAACTTGAAGTTGTGCGGGTTCTTGGCGATGTCTTTTGGAGTAGCCAAAGCGTTTTTCGGGTCTTTCAGCTCGATCAGGCCAGCCTTCTGCAGCAGGATCAGGGCACGGCCGCTGTTGCTGCCTTCGTTAGGGATGGCAATGGTTGCGCCGTCTTTGAGCTCAGCCAGGGTTTTGACTTTCTTCGAGTAACCGCCGAACGGTTCGACGTGCACGCCGATCACGGTCACCAGGTTCGTGCCTTTACCTTCGTTGAAGCTTTTCAGGTACGGCAGGGTCTGGAAGTAGTTGGCGTCCAGACGTTTTTGGTCAACCTGTACGTTTGGCTGAACGTAGTCGGTGAACACTTTGATTTCCAAGTCCACGCCTTCTTTGGCGAGGGCTGGTTTGATCAGTTCCAGAATTTCGGCGTGTGGAATCGGGGTCGCCGCAACCACCAGTTTCTCGCCAGCCTGGGCCAGGCCCGCGGTCAGGGCAGCCGCCAGTGCGGTGAACAACAGAACCTTTTTCATGCAGTGTCCTTATCGAAAATCTCGGTCGCTTGTGGCGACGGCATAATATTTAAGTGCCAGCGAAGTGCTATCGCTGACGTGACGCGGACAATACCGGGATTTTATATTCCCGAATAATATCTTTTATTCACTTTCATATTCCATTTTGCTCATAAAGCTGTGGCTCGCGCATTACCCGTAGGAGCAAAGCTTGCTCGCGATGGCATCCTCCCGACAGACCGAGTCGCCTGGATCGCGAGCAAGCTTTGCTCCTACAGGAGGCCGGCGTCTTGCAGAAGGTGCTTCAAGGCTGCTTTTTCGGCGACAGTGCCGCTGCCGAGAATCCGCGTGAGCTGCTGTTCGATCTGCGCCAGCGACACGGACGTGTCAGGCAAATTCAGATGCTCCGGCAAAATTTCGTGGCCGGTACTCACCAACAACGCAAAGTGAATGACGTTTTCCAGCTCGCGGGTATTTCCCGGCCAACTGTGCCGCTCCAGCACAAGCTGCGCGGCCTCACTGATCAACGGCACCGGCAGGTCGAGGCGATGGCTGTAGATGCCGAGGAAGTACTCGGCCAGCGATAGAATATCGCCCACGCGGTCACGCAATGCCGGCAGCTCCAGATGGCCTTCACTGAGGTAGTGATAAAGCCGCTCATGGAATTTACCGGCGGCCACGGCCTGAGCCAGATCAATGCTGGTGGCGGCGACCAGACGCACGTCCACCGGGCTCGGTTGGTGCGAGCCAACTCGGGTCACTTCATGGTTTTCCAGCGCGGCGAGCAGTTTGATCTGAATGGGCAGGGGCAAATCACCGATCTCATCCAGATAGAGCGTGCCGCCATTGGCCGAACCGAACCACCCGGCGCGGCTGCTGGCCGAACCGCTGTAACTGCCGGCGGCATAGCCGAACAATTCGGCGTCGGCGTAGGTTGGACTGATCGCCCCGCAATTGACCGAGACGAACAACCCGGCGCGATCGCTGGCGCGATGGATATGGCGCGCAAGCAGCTCTTTGCCACTGCCCGTTTCGCCGCGAATCAATACCGAGATCGAGCGCGGTGCCAGCTCCTCCAGGTCCTGGCGCAACTGGCGCGAGCGCGGATCGACAAACACCAGCGCCTTGGCGCGGATGCTCAGGGGGCTTTTTTCTGCATCGGGGAAGGTCAGCAGCGGCTGACCGAAGTGTTCAAGGCTCATGGCAGACTCCCGCCAAAGACCGCCGGGAGACGGGTAGGCGTTTAAAAAACAAAAGGTTCAAGCGCGTCGCAGGGCGTGATGTTCCATACGGTTCTGCAAGCGATAGAGGTAGGCAAAACCCTGCTCCCAACGCTGGTGGCCGGATTTGACGTTGATGTGCCCGGCCCCCGATAAAATCCCCGCCTCGGCCCCCCAGTTGCGCGCCAGCTCAAGTGCTCGCGGTGCACTCACGGCGCTGTCGTTGTCGGAGCTGACGATCTGGCTCGGGAACGGCAACAGGTCGGTGGGAATCGGGGCAAAGTTACGCAACGCCGGCGCACACGCCGGGCGCTCGACATCCGCTGGCGCGACCAGCAAGGCTCCGCGCACCTGACGCAGAAACTGCACGGGTGCAGCGGCGGCCCAATGGGCAACGGTGATGCAACCCAGGCTATGCGCGATCAGGATCACCGGTGTGCTATCGGCGGCAATCGCCTCGGCCAGCGCCGCGACCCAATCTTCACGACGCGGTGTCAACCAGTCCGCCTGCTCCACCCGCGCGCTGTTCGGCAGGCTGTTCTGCCAGTGGCTTTGCCAATGATCGTTCGGCGATCCTTGCCAGCCCGGCACAATCAGGTAGCGAATTGATTCGTTGCGCATGGGGGGAACTCTCCTGCTGCGTGTCTGTTCCTGGTTGAGTATAGGGAGGAGAGTTATATCCGTTAAGGAATAAGAAGATATTTATTAAGATCCGTAAGGAATATAGAAGATATTTCAAGCAGCAGATATTCAACCCGATCACTATCGGGTTGATGCGCTAAGGAAGGATCCTGGACTCAACACGCTTTTGCAGTGGGCTCGTCTCTTTTAAACAACACGGTCCGGGTGTTGGTTTTGCCGTTCTCGAAGGTCTGCTCGCATGTCCCGACAAGCCACATGCGTTTGGTACCGAACATGAGCGACCACCGCTCCTTGACCTCGTGAATATCATCCACAGTCATAAATTCAAGGCTACGGCCGCACCGATAACGGACCCTCCCATCGCTGATATCGCGATGGGCCTCATCAGAATGAAGCCCTCCCTGGGCATCTTCAAAATCCAGGTGCCCCGATATCGTCTCATCGTCCTCTATCACCAAATGAGTCACTGGCCCGCCCATCGTGTAATGGCCTGCGAAATAGTTCATGCGATTTCTCCCTGAAAACGATTCCTGACCTGCTTTGGTTGCCCACAAGGACCACATTGTCAGTGTAGAGCTGCCCCTCTCCTCGTCTACTGTCAGAAATAACAGCTCCGTAGACAAATCAGCGATTAGTCAGATAAGCCAGGAACGTTATGGGAATAAAAAAGGACCGCACCCTGCCAAGGAGACGGCCCCGGAAACTCAAAATCTGTGAAGCGATGATTGATTGAAACGTTTATCTTATAAAGGAATATTTAATTACTTTATTAGATCCAAAACACATATAGCGATTAACGAATCGTTGACCGCCCAGCCTCCCTGCTTGTGCTTTAACGTATCGCCTCTTTGGGTCAATTTGATGACGAGCGCTTTTGTCATCGCTTATTTCGAGATTGAGTTTCCGATTTCATCCATCACACCTGAGCGGCACGAACTTCCCGAGATTGCGCAGCGTCCTCGCGAACAAACCGGTTGGCCCGGCCAAACGTGCCGAAATCATTGAACCGCACGCCCATCTCACGCATCACTTTATGCGCCACCGGCACGGTCATCTGGCGGATGTAAAACGGCTCCTTCACCACAAAGTGATGGATGCCGTGGCTGCTGCCGAAGTTGAAGCAGAACGCCTGCAACGGCCACATCCACGGAGAGTTCAGCACCTGGGTCTGCTGGATCACGTTCCCCGGTTCCACGTCGCCGTAGTAGTGCATGTTCGAGCTGATGAAGTGCAGGCAGAACGTACGCAACACGTTCGGGCCGATGATCACCACCGCCGCGATGTCGATCACCTGCATCACCGACAAGGTGGTCGCCGACCACTCAATCGGCGCGCCCATCAGCGACGCGATGCCGTTGGCCGCATGGAAGCCGAGGAACAGGTACCACGCACCCCAATGCACCAGCGCAAGCGGCGCGTAGACCTTCACTGTGCGCTGGATGATGCTGAACTTGTGAGCCCAGGTCTTGGCCCGCAGCATGCGGATGAATGACGACATCATGTTGTCGCCGACCATCAGCAACCGCGCAAAACCCCAAGGCTCGCCGTTGGTGATGGCGCGCTCTTCCATGTCGGTTTCAGTGCCGGAAACCTTGTGGTGATTGAGGTGCAGATGGCGGCGGATCCATGGATTGATTGTGCTCGGCCGCGCCAGCCATACCAGTCCCATCATCAGGTTGTGCGGCACGCGCTGTTTGCGAAAGTACATGCTATGTATCAAGTCGTGTTCCAGCTCGTGGGTCAACGAGGCGAAAAACGCGTTGAGCAACAAACACGTCCACCAGGCCATTTGTCCGGTCATGTAAAGCGCCGCCGAACCGATCATCCCGGCCAGGGCGAAGGCCAAAATACCTGCGCCGAGCGCGTCCTGATGGTTGAGAATCGGGTAGCGTTGACGCAATTCAACGCCCCTGGCCAGCACCACTTCACGAATATGTGCTGATCGCTGTGCTGCATTCAGTCGTTGGGGACTTGCAGAAGTACCGTGCATGCTTCCATCCTCTGGTTATTGATGTCCGCATCCTGCCTTGCGACCCCTTACAAGGTGGTAGCCGTGAACGCCAACCTGTTGACCGGAAGCGCCAATCAGCATGACTGAACCGACCTCCCTCGCCAGCTGGACCCGCGCCCTGCGCAAGCAACTCGATGCGCTGGGCCTCGACAGCACCGCCCTGTGCCATCAGGCGGGGCTTGATCCGCAATTGATGGACGACCCGAACGCCCGTTACCCGTTGTCCGGCACCACGCGCCTGTGGGAAATCGCAGTGCAGGTCAGTGGCGATCCGGCGATTGGCCTGCGCGTGTCGCGTTTCGTCAGCCCCACCACGTTTCATGCGCTCGGTTATGCGCTGGTGGCCAGCGGCAGTTTGCGCGAGGTGTTCGAGCGCATCGTGCGGTATCACCAGGTGGTCAGCGATGCTCTGGAACTGGAGCTGACCCGCGCCGAGGATCGCTACCGCTTTCGCCTGAAAATTCCTGCCGGCAACCCGGCGCCGGCGTTTGAAGCCATCGACGCCTTCACGGCGATCTATGTGCGCACCTGCCGCAATCGCCTCGGTCGCGACTATGCACCGCTGGCGGTGTACCTGCGCCGACCGGAACCGGTCGACGCACATCAATGGCACAAAGTTTTCCGCTCACCGGTGTACTTTTCGGCCGACGAAGACCGCGTGGAGTTTTCTCTGGTGGATTTCGACAGCCACTTGGATGACGCCAATCCGGAACTGGCCGAACACAATGAAACCGTGCTCAAACGCACCATGGCACAACTGAAACCGTTGACTTGGGAGCGCAAAGTCCGTGACGCCATCGAAGAGCAATTGCCCGAAGGCGAACCCAGCGCCGAACTCATCGCCAAAGCCCTGCACCTGAGCTTGCGCAGCCTGCAACGGCACTTGGCGGACGAAGGTTGTCGGTTCGATACGCTGCTCAATGAAAGCCGCGAAAACCTGGCGCTGCTACACCTGCGTGATCCGCAATGTTCGTTGAGTGAAGTCAGTTACCTGTTGGGATTTGCGGATACCAGTAGCTTCAGCCGCGCGTTCAAGCGCTGGACCGGGATGACGCCGGGGCAGTTTCGGGATGGGTTGCGCTGATCAACTTTTCACGAGACTGCGCGCGACGCCTGATGCCCACTGTTCCATCATCGCTTCGCCAACGGTCGCAAAGACGCTGCTGTCTTTTATGTGGCAGCCATCTCGGTCATTGCCACCTCCATCCCGTGGGCGACCTGCTGCAACAGCTCATTACAACGGCCCTCCGTCAGGTTGCAGGCCGAACGGCCAAATCGCATCAGCATTTTGTACTTGGGCCATGCTTTCGATCCGCCTAACAGCAACGCCATGCTGTCGGACTTTATATAAACCGAAGTGGTGACGATGTCGTAGGCCGGAGCGAGGCGGATTTGCGCATCCATGCCGCAATGTTCGTACAGCACGCCAAAGTTTTTGAGGTGAGCGTCGCCATTCTTCAAGGCTGACGAGAGCGCAACGATCTTGAAAAAAGACTCAAGCGCCTGATTGAGCAATGGCGCAGAGACGAATTCTTTAATCTGCCTCGCGGCACCTTCGTATGAACCATCGTATTTGGCTTTCGACGGCCAGGCATTCAGTACGCAAAAATCCTCGAACCCCAAACAACCTTGCTCATTCAGATCGAAGCGTTCAACAACCAGGAATTTGCCATGCTCGCTGAGCTCGAACTTCGGCACCTCAAGCCCCGAATGCAGCGCTGCGCGCATGCAGAAATACTCGTTGGCTGCGAGTTCAGGGTATTCCTCTGCACGAAAGGATTTGACCAGGTGCGTCGCGCCTCGATGAGTCAGCCGGTCGACAGTTGTTGCACTGTCACGGACAAGCACCTTCGGCTGCACGCCGGAGACGCCGGAATATTGGCCATAGGTACTCAACAAGTCCTCGAATAAACCTTGCGCACCGTCATGTACCAGGAGGTCTGAGAGGCTGGTTTCAGGCGGACGGTCGCTTGCATCTTGTGCGTTTGCAATGCCCATTCGACCTAGCTGGTACGGGCCGACGATTGCCAACATCGCAAAATCATCGAAGCCTCTGACCACTTTACTGAATCGACGAACCAACTCATCACGCAAAGCGCCTTCGGGCAGGTTCATCTCAAAAACCGGCGGTATGCCTTGCTCCCACGTATAGCTCTCGAGCCGCGTCGGCATGGTCAACGAGACCGCGTTTTTCTCCTGCGCGGCTTCGGTGTAGGTAAACACCGAATCGCCGCGAGGCTGACCACGACCCAGGGTGCCGACTGGCGTTCCGGAAACACGGATGTGCAGCCTGTCCTTTTCCTGCGGCTCAGCCATGGAAGTTAGCCTTCTTCAGGGAGTCCAGCGTTGGACGCTTCGACTGACGGGGCACGGCGGTGAGCTCATACCCGAAACCGTTGAGGATCGCCTCAACCTTGCGCAGACCGATTTCGGAGATGGTGTTGTTCTCGATGCCTGAAATCGTGGAACGGCTCATGCCGTACTGTTTTGCCAGTTCCTGCTGAGAAAGCTTTCGCTCTTTGCGTAGAGAACGGATTAGTTCGCCAAGGTTTTCCATTGTCCGCCCCGCATCGTATACAGTGCAAAATTCCACAAACCGTGAATATGCATTGTATTTAGTGCAGTTTGATACAGAAGTCCAGCTCAGTTTTCAACCAGAGCCCGAGAGCCTTACCGCCCCCGATCCCGCCGCAACAACTTGCGCACCCGCGCCACCAGCTCGCTCACCGCAAACGGCTTGAGCAAATAATCATCCTCATGCAGTTCGAGCCCGCGCAGTCGATCCTCAATGCCGTCCTTGGTGGTGAGGAACAGCACCGGTGTGTCGCCAAGCTTGCGAATCTGCTGCTGCAATTGCCAGCCGTTGAGCCCTGGCAACATCACGTCGAGGATGATCAGTTCGTATTCGCCGGACTCGATAAAGCGCCGGCCGTCCATGCCGTTGAGCGCTACATCCACCGAATAGCTCGCCTCACTCAGGCCGTTGGCCAGGAGTTTGGCGGTCTCCGGTTCGTCTTCTACTAGCAGTACACGCATGGCACACCTCGATTATCGTCGTCACAGGCTAGGCGCCTTCACCGACAAAGCCCACCCATAACGTTACGTTTCAAAAAATCGCCAGTGCCCGCAACCGTTCGGCATCGACAATTTCGATCTCGCCGTACTTGAGATTCAGAATCCCCTGCCCCTGCAGGTCCTTGAGAATCTGATTAGTTGTCTGGCGCGACAGCGACAGCATCGATGCCAACTGCTCCTGCGGCAGTTGCAGCACCCGACGCGGTGGTTCGATTTCGCCGTAACCCTGGGCAATCATCAATAAGCGATGGGCGAGACGTGCCGGGGCGGGCATCAGGCTCAGCTGTTCGAGGTTGATGAAGGTCAGGCGCAATTTGTGGCTCATCAGCAACGCCAGTTGCCGCCAATACACCGGTTGTTCGTCGAGCAGCTTAAGCAGTGTCGCCTGCGCAATGTGCAACAGCACGCACTGGCCCACGCCGTAGGCATCGTGGGTACGCGGCTGGCCATCGAAGAGGGAGATTTCGCCGAACCAGTGCGGCGGCTCCACCAGGCTCAGCAGCGCTTCCTTGCCCTGCTCGCTGACTGCGCCGATGCGCACTGAACCTTCGAGCACTGCATACAACCCGCACGGAGGATCCCCTCGCTTGAACAGCAATTGCCCCGACGACAAACGCCGAATCCGGGCCGCAGCCAGCAGACTATCCTGTAAGGGAACAGGTAGATGACTGAACCATTGCCCCGTCATCAGGCGCGAACGCCAGGCCTGCATATCCATGGAAACTCCTAGAGATTGTCGCCTGCCCGACAGAGCCAAAAGTGAACCCGGGGCATGATCAGTCACCCTACAGGAGGAATAACAATGAAAAGCCTCGTTGACCATCTCAGTCAATACGCTGCCTACCACCGTGACCCGCGCAACATTGCCAGCCACTTTATCGGTATTCCGTTGATTATGGTGGCCGTCGCGGTATTGCTGTCGCGGCCGCAATGGGCGGGCGGCTGGCTGTCACCGGCGGTGTTGGTGTCGCTGGCGTCGGCGTGGTTTTACCTGCGCCTGGAATTACGCCTCGGGGTGCTGATGAGCGTATTGCTGGGACTGTCCGTTTGGGCGGGGCAGACGCTGGCGCAGCAAAGCACGCTGGTCTGGCTATCGAGCGGTATCGGGATGTTTGTGGCGGGCTGGGTGATTCAGTTCGTCGGGCATTACTATGAAGGGCGTAAGCCGGCGTTTGTTGATGATGTGAGCGGGTTGATTGTCGGGCCGTTGTTTGTGGTGGTGGAGTTGACGTTTTTGCTGGGGTTGCGGCATGACCTCAAAGAGCAGATCGAGGCGCGGGCGGGTGGGGTGCGGATCAATCCGAATCGCGCCGCGGCGTAGGACACTTTCGCAAGCAGGCTCGCTCCCACATTGGATCTATGGTGTACATAGAACACCTGTGGGAGCGAGCCTGTTCGCGATGCTTTTGCTTTAGATGCTGGCCAGTTTTTGCCAGACCTTGGGCTTGAAGAACAAGGTTTCACCCTTCGCCAGCCCGATCAGGCTGTCGTGATCCTTCACCACTTCCGCTTCGATCAATTCGCTCTGACCTTCGACTTTCAACGTCACCCGAGTCGTCGCACCCAACGGACGGATATCGCGCACTTCAGCCGCGTGGTGATCTTCCAGTTCATGCCGCGACAGCGACACTTCGTGCGGACGGAACAGCACGTGGTTGTCCTCCCCCAGATGCAGCCGGTTGGAATCCCCGAGGAAGTGATAAACAAAATCACTGGCCGGGTTTTCGTAGACGTCACCCGGTGAGCCGATCTGCTCGATCACCCCCTTGTTCATCACCACAATCCGGTCGGCGACTTCCATCGCTTCTTCCTGGTCGTGAGTCACGAACACGGAAGTCAGGTTGATGTCCTCGTGCAGTCGCGCCAGCCAGCGGCGCAGTTCTTTGCGGACCTTGGCGTCGAGGGCGCCGAAGGGTTCATCGAGCAGCAAGACTTTTGGTTCCACCGCCAAGGCACGGGCCAGGGCAATGCGCTGACGTTGGCCGCCGGAGAGTTGTTCCGGGTAGCGATCCGATAGCCAATCCAGTTGCACCATGTTCAGCAGTTCGTGAACCTTGGTTGCAATTTGGCTTTCGCTCGGACGCTGGTTTTTCGGCTTCATGCGCAGGCCGAATGCGACGTTATCGAACACCGTCATGTGGCGGAACAAGGCGTAATGCTGGAACACGAAACCGACGTTGCGATCGCGCACATCATGGCCGGAGACGTCTTCGCCGTGGAATACGATGTTGCCCTGATCCGGGGTTTCCAGACCGGCGATGATCCGCAAAAGCGTGGTTTTACCGCAACCCGAGGGGCCGAGCAGCGCCACGAGTTCGCCGCTTTGAATGTCCAGGCTGATGTTGTCCAGCGCCTTGAACGCGTTGAAATTCTTGCTGACGTTACGCACTTCAATCGACATGAAATCATTCCTCCGCGGCGCTGGCGCGCAGGCGGTTAATACGGTTTTCGCTCCACTGCTTGAGCAGCAGGATGAAGAGCGCCAGGATCAGCAACAGGCTCGCCACGGCGAACGCGGCCACGTGGTTGTATTCGTTGTAGAGGATCTCGACGTGCAGCGGCAAGGTGTTGGTCACCCCGCGAATGTGCCCTGAAACTACCGACACCGCACCGAACTCACCCATCGCCCTCGCAGTGCACAGCACCACGCCGTAGATCAGGCCCCATTTGATATTGGGAACGGTGACGTGCCAGAACATCTGCCAGCCATTGGCCCCGAGCAAACGCGCGGCCTCTTCTTCTTGCGTGCCCTGTTCCTGCATCAACGGGATCAGTTCGCGCGCCACGAACGGCACGGTGACGAAAATCGTCGCCAGTACGATGCCCGGCAAGGCGAAGATGATCTGGATGTCGTGATCCTGCAACCACGGCCCGAAGAAGCCTTGGGCGCCGAACATCAGCACGTAGACCAGACCAGCGATCACCGGCGATACCGAGAATGGCAGGTCGATCAGCGTTACCAGCATGCTCTTGCCGCGGAAAGAGTACTTGCTCACGCACCAAGCGGCGCTGACGCCGAACACCAGGTTCAGCGGCACCGAGATCAGCACGGCGAACACTGTTAGTTTCAGCGCGGACAACGCGTCCGGTTCGAAGATCGCGGTGAAGAACGCACCCAGACCATTCTTCAAACCCTGGGACACCACGATAAACAGCGGAAGTAACAGGAACAGCACAAAAATCAACCAGCCAAGACCGATCAGGATTCTTCGCGAGGTGGCACTGCCACGGCGGGCGGCGTTGGCCGAAGAGGCGGCAGCAATAGACGATTGGGACATGGTTCGCGCCTCCTTATGGGGTTTCGATGCGACGTTGCAGCAAGTTGATCAGCAGCAACAGGACGAAGGAAACCACCAGCATCAGTACACCAATGGACGTGGCGCCGGTGTAATCGTACTGGTCGAGCTTGACCATGATCAGCAGCGGCAGGATCTCGGTTTTCATCGGCATGTTGCCGGCGATGAAAATCACCGAACCGTACTCACCGACCCCGCGGGCAAAGGCCAGCGCGAAACCCGTCAGCCATGCCGGGAGCAATGCAGGCACCAGAATGTAGCGGAAAACCTGCAACGGTTTAGCACCGAGACACGCCGCCGCTTCTTCCACTTCACGCGGGATATCAGCCAATACTGGCTGTACGGTACGTACCACGAATGGAAGTGTCACAAAAGTGAGGGCAAGGGTGATGCCGAGGGGGGTGTACGCGATCTTGAAACCCAGGTCCGCTGCAAACTGACCCACCAAACCGGTGGGGGTGTACAACGCCGTCAACGCAATACCGGCCACCGCAGTGGGCAACGCGAAGGGCAAGTCGATCATTGCGTCGATGATTTTGCGACCGGGGAAGGTATAGCGCACAAGCACCCAGGCGAGCAGCGTGCCAATGATTCCGTTGATGATCGCGGCATAGAGCGCGGTGCCGAAGCTCAACTTCAACGCCGCCAGCACCCGTGGTGCCGAGATAATTGCCCAGAACTGATCCCAGGTGAGTTGGGCGGCATGGACGAACATGGCCGCCAGAGGAATAAGCACAATCAGGCTGAGGTACACCAAGGTGTAGCCCAGCGTCAGCCCGAAGCCGGGTATGACGGGGGAAATACGACGCGACATAAAAGTCCTTGGTTGAGAACGCGCAAAGCCCCGACGGTTAAATCGGGGCTCGTTGATGGCTATTTAAAACTACTGCGCCTGGTAAATCTGGTCGAACACGCCACCGTCGTTGAAGAATTTCGGTTGCGCGGTTTTCCAGCCGCCGAAGTTCTTGTCGATGGTCACAAGGTCCAGGGTCGGAAACTGCTTGGCGTACTTCGCGGCGACACCCTTGTCACGTGGACGATAGAAGTTTTTCGCCGCAATTTCCTGGCCGGCCGGGCTGTACAGGTATTTGAGATACGCATCGGCGATCTGCTCGTTACCCTTTTTCTCGGCGTTCTTGTCAACTACGGCCACCGGTGGCTCGGCAAGGATCGACAGAGAAGGCACGACGATTTCGAACTTGTCGGCACCGCCGTCTTCTTTCAGCGCCAGGAAGGCTTCGTTTTCCCAGGCCAGCAACACGTCTCCCTGACCGTTGTTGACGAAGGTAATAGTCGAACCGCGAGCGCCGGTGTCCAGCACGGGCACGTGCTTGAACAGGGTTTGTACGTATTCCTTGGCCTTGGCTTCGTCACCGCCGTTGGCTTTCAGGCCATAAGCCCAGGCCGCGAGGAAGTTCCAGCGTGCGCCGCCGGAGGTCTTCGGGTTCGGGGTGATGACCGCCACATCGTTCTTGACCAGGTCACCCCAGTCCTTGATGCCTTTAGGGTTGCCCTTGCGCACCAGGAACACGATGGTCGAGGTGTAAGGCGTGCTCGCATCCGGTAGACGCGTCTGCCAGTCGGCCGGCAGGGACTTGCCGAGCTTGGCGATTTCGTCGATGTCGCCGGCCAGGGCCAGGGTCACAACGTCGGCGCGCAGACCGTCGATCACCGCGCGGGCCTGCTTGCCCGAACCACCGTGGGATTGCTGGATTTTTACGGTGTCACCGGCGTGATCCTTCTGCCAGAGCTTGATGAACTCGGCGTTGTAATCCTGGTACAGCTCACGCGTCGGGTCGTACGACACATTGAGCAGTTCGTAATCCTTGGCAACCGCGGAACCCGCAAAAAGTGCACTGGCCAGGGCGGCCAAAGCGAAATGACGAATCGACGACATGGTGAAAGCTCCTGGAATTCTGATTGTGGTGGCTTTTTATGAGGTGCTGGAAGCGGGTTGCCGGTTGCTTAGCTCGGTTTATTACTCGGGCTCTGCAGACGAAATTTCTCTTTGCGTTCGATCTGCACGACCTGGGCGTTATGCACAGTGATCTCCACAGCCCCAAAGCGCAGATCGCGCAACGCGCTCTGGATCTCACGCAAAATGGTTGCTTCGTCCTGGCCATCAACACTACGTAGGGATGCGCTCATGGTGCTGCTCCTTCAACTGAGAGGTTGCCTGCAGTGGCGGCACTGCTTGCGGCGTGAGGCCAATAGTAGTGAGGAGTAGATATACTTAAAAAGACTATTTAAGAATGTTTATATAACTGAAAGATTGATCATTCCCACGTTCTGCGTGGGGATGCATCCGATGACGCTCTGCGTCATGGTTTTGGGAGGACGCAGAGCGTCCTGGACGGCATTCCCACGCAGACCGTGGGAACGATCGACACAGAAAAAAGCGGGCTTAGCGAAAAATGGGCGCGTACATCCAATCCAGTTGCTCAGCCGACACCGGCCGCCCAAACCAGTAGCCTTGCCCCAGATCGCAGTCATGCTCAAGCAGAAATCCCGCCTGCTCGACCTGCTCTATCCCCTCGGCATGCACCTGCATCCCCATGCTCTGCGCCAAGGCAATGATCACTCGCACAATCGCCGCGTCATCTTCATCCCACGGCAACCCGGCAACGAAGCCCTGGTCAATCTTGAGTTTTTGCACCGGCAAACGCTTGAGCCGCAGCAGCGACGAATATCCTGTGCCGAAATCATCGATGGCCAGCCGCACGCCCAACTCGCGCAAGCGATGCATCTGCTCCAGCGCCACTTCCGGATCATCCATCACCGCGCTTTCAGTGACTTCAAGCTCCAGATACGCCGGATCGAGCCCCGTCACATCAAGCACCCGAGCCACCTGCTGATACAGTTCTCGCCGGGCAAACAGTCGCGAAGAAATATTCACCGCAACAAACGACAGCACCACGCCAGCGGCTTGCCACTGGCACATTTGCTCGCAGGCCTGCTGCATGACCCAGGCATCGATTTCGGCAATCAACCCCGTACGCTCGGCGATGGGGATAAATTCTGCTGGCGACACCAGCCCGCGCTGCGGATGCGCCCAACGCACCAACGCCTCCACGCCCACCAGGCGACAGGTTTTGAGGTCATGCACGGGTTGGTAATGGACGCGCAACTCCTGCTGTTCCAGGGCGCGGCGCAATTCGAAAGCAATTTCTACCCGCTGCTGGGCATGGGCAGTCAATTCGTCGGTGTAGAGCGCATAGACATCCCGACCTGCACTCTTGGCCTTGGACAAGGCCGAACCCGCGTTGCGCAACATTTGCTCGGCACTCAAAGCATCACTGGGAAACTGGCTGATGCCAACACTGGTGTTAATAAACAGCCGATTCCCATCGATGTAAAACGGCTCCCGGAAGCCATCGATGATCCGCTGCGCCAGCGCCGCAGCCTGCGCAACTTGCGGACAGCTTTCGGCGAGCACCGCAAACTCGTCACCGCCCAGACGCGCCAACGTAGCACCTGGACCAAACATGGCTTTCAAGTGCTCGGCCACAGCCTTGAGCAGCTGATCACCGACGGTGTGCCCAAGGCTGTCGTTGATCATCTTGAAGTGATCCAGGTCGACCATCAGCAACGCGCAACCCCGTTTGTGGATTTGCGCCGACGACAGCGCCTGTTCGACGCGGTCGTTGAATAACAGTCGATTGGGCAAATCGGTCAGCGGATCGTGGTGAGCCAAGTGTTTGAGCTCGTGCTCGGAGTTTTTGATCGCACTGATATCGGAAAACACCGCCACGTATTGGCTTCGCCGGCCCCTATCGTCATGAATGATGCGGATGGTTTGCCATTGCGGGTAGATTTCGCCGCTTTTGCGACGATTCCAGATTTCCCCGCTCCACTCGCCGGCGCTGTTGAGCGTCGCAAACATCGCCTGATAGAACGCCGGTGGGTGATGGCCGGATTTGAACAGACTGGGTTGTTGGCCCAGCACTTCATCCCGCTGATAACCGGTGATTGCCATAAAGGCCCGGTTCACATGGACAATCAACCCGTTGCTATCAGTGACCAACACGCCCTCACGGGTGCAGTCAAACACCGCAGCTGCCTGGCGCAATCGCTCGCGGTCGGCCTGACGCTCGCGCAGTTTGGCGCCGATCCCCAGGCACTGGAACAGTCGGGCCCGGGCACTGAAGATCAAACCGGCGCTGAGCACCGCCCAGACATAGCCGTTGATCAGTTGCCATCGCAATAGCTCGGCAGAGCTATCGAAGAAACTGTTCAATAAATAGCCGCTCAACGCCATCCAGGCGACTGAAAACAACAGATAAAGCAGCGCTGCACGCAAGGCATCGCGATAGGTGGCAGACATTTGGCCGTCCATGTCCCTACAGAAGGGTCGGAATAATAGATCAAGGACACATCCAGCCACTCTTATCTGAAAGGGCGACTGGTTTTATCCGTGGGCTTAGTGATAATGCAACGGCTATTTTTCTCTTTATCGAGGGCCCTACAGCCTATGTGGTACGAAGGTTTACTCGGCTTGTCGCCCTGGTCACTGGTAGCAGTCACCCTACTGATGACCCATGTCACGATCATTGGCGTCACGGTCTATTTGCATCGTTACTCAGCCCATCGCTCGCTTGAGCTCAATGCCGGCCTGAAACATTTCTTCCGCTTCTGGCTGTGGCTGACCACGGCACAGAACACCCGCGAGTGGACCGCTATCCACCGCAAGCATCACGCCAAATGCGAAACCGTCGATGACCCGCACAGCCCGGTCATCAAGGGGCTTTCCACCGTTCTGCGCAAAGGCGCCGAGCTGTACCGCGCGGAAGCGGAAAACCCGGAAACCCTGCGTATCTACGGCAAGAACTGCCCCGAAGACTGGATCGAACGTAACCTCTACAGCCGGTTCCCGCTGTTGGGTATCGCGATCATGGGCATCATCGACTTGCTGCTGTTCGGCACCATCGGTATCACCATCTGGGCCATCCAGATGATGTGGATTCCGGTGTGGGCCGCTGGCGTGGTCAACGGCCTTGGCCATGCCGTCGGCTATCGCAACTTCGAATGTCGCGATGCCGCGACCAATCTGGTGCCCTGGGGCATCCTGATTGGCGGTGAAGAACTGCATAACAACCATCACACCTACCCTAACTCGGCAAAATTGTCGGTGAAGAAGTGGGAGTTCGACCTCGGTTGGGCCTGGATCCAGATCTTCAGTTTTTTCCGTCTGGCCAAGGTCCAGCGGGTGGCACCGATTGCCCACCGGGTTGAAGGTAAAGGCAACCTGGACATGGACACCGCCATGGCGATCCTCAACAACCGCTTTCAGATCATGGCGCAGTACCGCAAATTGGTGATCGCGCCGCTGGTCAAGCAAGAACTGGAAAAGGTCGATCACTCGGTCCGCCATCAATTCCACCGCGCCAAGCGCCTGCTCTCGCGGGAAACCAGCCTGCTGGACGAAAAACACCACGTTCGCATCCAGGCTATGCTCGAGCACAGTCAGGCGCTGAAGGTAATTTACGAGAAACGCCTGGCCTTGCAGCAGATCTGGGTCAAGACCAGCTCAAATGGTCACGACATGCTCGCCGCCATCAAGGACTGGGTACACGAAGCTGAAGCCAGCGGAATTCAATCCCTTCGCGACTTCGCCGACCAGTTGAAAACCTACTCGCTGCGCCCTTCCGCTGTCTGATGCCGTTGATCGGTGCGCCCCGCTAGCGGGCGCACCCTTCGGAACTTAGCTCCAGATCCTCTATCTCAAAGACACTTCGCCACCCCGGCGGGCTTCGTTTTAGCCGCTTTCGAACCTCGAGCGGCACACGCCCTTTGAGATTTGTCCCGATGGTCTCCAAACACCTGCAAGACTCATCCCTTCCTCAGTTACCCGACACCGCTCAAACCTTGATGGCACTGATGCATGCTCAAAGCGAAGTGGCACGCCTGAGTGAGCGTGAACAGCTGTTCAGCTCGTTGCTGGTGAGCGTCAACGCGGTGCTTTGGGCATTCAATTGGGAAACCCGTCAGGTGCTCTACGTCAGCCCGGCCTATGAGCGGATATTCGGCCGTTCCACCGGCAGTTTGCTGTCCGACTACAACGAATGGCGCGACAGCATTTACCCCGACGACCTGGACTATGCCGAGCGCAGCCTGGTCAAAGGCGCGGTTGAAGACCGCGAATACCGCATTATCAATGCCGATGGGCAGGTGCGTTGGCTCAGCGACAAATGCTTCATCAACCGTCAGGCCGAGCCCGGTCAACCAGTGATCATTGTCGGTATTGCCGAAGACATCACCGAAAAGAAGCGCACGGAAGCCGAGCTGCAACGCTTGGCCACCACCGACGTGCTGACTCAAAGCAGCAATCGCCGGCACTTCTTCGAATGCGCGCAACGCGAGTTTGCACAGGCACGCAAGCAAGGTGCGCCACTGGCGTTCCTGTTGCTGGACATCGATGATTTCAAAGTGATTAACGACACGTACGGCCACCCGCAAGGTGACACGGTGCTGCAACAGATCGCAGAGAGCGGTCGCAGCGCATTGCGTCGTGGGGATGTGTTCGGCCGGATCGGCGGTGAAGAGTTAGCGGCGGTATTTCCCGGCTGCGCGCCCGACATGGCCATGCAAGTGGCCGAGCGCCTGCAACGGCAGATTCAGCAATTGAGCTTCCGCCATGACGATCAGACTTTCGGTATCACCGTCAGCCAGGGTTTGACCAGCCTCACCGACGAAGATGAAAGCCTCGACAGCCTGTTCGCCCGTGCGGATGCGGCGATGTATGAAGCCAAGCGGCAGGGCAAGAACCGCATCATCTCCGCTTAATGGCCCAACACCGAACCCCTGAGGGAGTGAGCCTGCTCACGATAGCGGAGTGACAGGCAAAGTGATGTCGACTGAATCTCTGCTATCGCGAGCAAGCCCGCTCCTACAGGGGGATTGGTGTTATGCCTACTTTTTGCGCAATCGGATCAGTTCCGGCAAACCGATCTTGAGCAAGCGTGCCGTCCGGCTTTTGGCCAACTCTTCAACGCCCTCATGCTCGGTCAGTCGCGCCAATTGCGCCGCCATGTTCATCACCAGCGCTTCACGTGAGTAAACGCCACCACCGAGCTGATAGACCGCTGCAATCAGCTCTCGCAGCTCCAGCGGCAGACGCCAACGAGTGCGCAGCGCCGAACCGTAGCCTGCACCGAACACTGCGAGCGCATCACCCACCTCTTCCCACTCATCCAGCTCACCTCCGGCCTGCTTCCACTCTTGCAAACACCGCAGCAATGCCAGGTCGCCAAGACGATGCAGCATGCCCGCGCAGTAACAGCGCTCTTGTTCAAGATCCAGCAAGCGCGCCAGCGTGCGGGCGTACTCGGCGGTGTGCAGCGACAGCTCCCAATAACGCTCGGCATAGTCCGCCAGTAACGGATCTACGAGCCGGGCACTGCGCTTGAGCGCCAAACCCAGAATCAGGTTCATGCTTTGCCCGGAGCCCAAGCGATGCAAGGCCTGAGACAGGGTCTGCACGGGGTCGCCAATGTGATGCCCTGCGCTGTTTGCGGCGGCGATCAGCACAGCGGTAATCTGCGGATCGGTGCGAATTTCGTCTTCCAGGCGTTTCAGATCGAGACCGTTGGGATTGAGGCTGCGCTGGACGGCGATCTGCACGTCGGTCATCAACGGCGCGCCGTCCGTCAGTTCTCGACGACGTTCCAGATACACCGACAACGTCATGCCCGGCGCCAACGTTGGCACCTCACAGGACACCTCTTCGCCCGCGTTCAGCAGCAAGCCCTGCAGACGCCGGGTCAGGTTTTCCATGTTCAGGGGTTTGGTCAGGTACGCCGTGGGCGCCATAGGCAAAGCCTCGCGCACGCTGACACTGTCATTACGACTGCTCATCAGAATGAAGGGTAACGGCGGATTGCGTTTGCGTTGGCGCACGTTGCGCAAAACATTCAAGCCATCGACACCGGGCAACTCCCAGTCAACGATCGCCAAGTCGTAAGGAATCTCCGCCAGCCTGTCTATTGCCTGCTGGCCATCGGCGCACAGGTCCAGCCGCGCATCGCAGCGCACATTCAATAACACCTGCTTGAGCAAGTCTCGGGACCAGGGGTCCGCCTCGGCAATCAGCACTCTCGGTGTAGCGGGTAAATCAACGACAGTCATGCAGCACGCTCCCTCGCAATGCATGAACCTTAGTCAACACTGGCCCCTCAATACAGAACAAATGTCCTCAATGTGTTCCAAGAGGCGTAAAAAAACCCGCCGAAGCGGGTTTTTTGTCGATCAGCTCACAAATCAATCAGAGCTCGGAGAAGCACTCTTCGATGATCGCCAGGCCTTTGTCCAGTTGCTCGTCCGGCGAAGTCAGCGGCACCAGGACGCGCAGTACGTTGCCGTAGGTGCCACAGGACAGCAGGATCAGGCCCTTGTCGCGAGCCTTGGCCACAACCGACGCTACCGCAGCAGCGTTTGGCTTGTGGCTGTCGCCGTTTTCGAACAGCTCGACAGCGATCATCGCGCCCAGCGCACGGACTTCGCCAATCACTGGGTACTTGGCCTGGATAGCCTTGAGGCCAGTGACCAGACGCTCACCGACGGCCTTGCAGCGGTCCAGCAGGTGTTCTTCTTCGAACACTTCCATCACGGCCAGGGCTGCGGCGCAAGCAATCGGGCTACCGGCGTAAGTGCCGCCCAGGCCGCCTGGAGCGATGGCGTCCATGTATTCGGCCTTGCCGCACACACCGGCCAACGGGAAGCCGCCGGCGATGGATTTGGCGAAGGTGGTCAGGTCGGCGGACACGCCCATCTGTTCCATGGCGAAGAAGGTGCCGGTACGGCCAGCGCCGGTTTGCACTTCGTCAGCGATCAACAGGATGCCGTGCTGGTCGCACAGGGCGCGCAGACGCTTCATGAACTCTTTAGGCGCGACGTAGAAACCGCCTTCGCCCTGAACCGGCTCGATGATGATGGCAGCGATGTCACGCGGTTCGGCGTCGTTCTTGAAGATACGTTCGATGCTGGCGATCGAGTCATCGACGCTCACACCGTGCAGCTCGTTCGGGTACAGCGCGCGGAACACGCCGCCTGGCATCAGGCCCATGCCGGCCGAGTAAGGCACGACTTTACCGGTCAGGCCCAGCGTCATCATGGTGCGACCGTGGTAAGCGCCAGTGAACGCGATTACGCCGGCGCGGCCAGTGGCGGCACGGGCGATCTTGATCGAGTTTTCCACAGCTTCGGAACCAGTGGTCACCAGCAGGGTTTTCTTCTCGAAATCACCTGGCACCTTGGCGTTGATTTTTTCGCACACTTCTACGTACGGTTCGTAAGCCAACACCTGGAAGCAAGTGTGGGTCAGCTTGTTCAGCTGCTCGGTTACGGCGGCGATGATTTTCGGGTGCACGTGGCCGGTGTTCAGTACGGCGATACCGCCGGCGAAGTCGATGAACTCGCGACCTTCAACGTCGGTCACGGTAGCGTTCTTCGCGGACTCGGCGAAGATCGGGTGAATCTGGCCAACACCGCGTGGTACTGCGGCTTCGCGGCGTTTCATCAGGGATGCGTTAGTCTTGCTCATAAAGTCCTCATTCACCGCTCATCGGGCGGCGTGGTTCAAGGAAAATGCGGCGGGGAGGCAACTACGGCAGCATGCGATGATCGACTGCCACAGCTTTCCCAACCACAGAGAAAATTCCGTTTGAAGCGTCGCAAAGGGACAGCGCTCTCGTGCCCTTTGCGTTTGAAGCAATGCCTTGCCGGACTTAGATGCCCAGGCAGAGGTATTTGATTTCCAGGTAATCTTCGATGCCGTACTTGGAGCCTTCACGGCCCAGGCCCGAGGCCTTGATGCCGCCGAACGGCGCGACTTCGTTGGAGATCAACCCGGTATTGACGCCGACCATGCCGTATTCCAGCGCTTCAGCTACACGGAACACACGACCCAGGTCGCGAGCATAGAAGTACGAGGCCAGACCGAACTCGGTGTCGTTGGACATCGCGATCACTTCGGCTTCGTCTTTGAAGCGGAACAGCGGCGCCAATGGACCGAAGGTTTCTTCCTTGGCCACGGCAGCGTTCTTCGGCACGTTGGTCAGAATGGTCGGCTCAAAGAAGTTGCCTTCCATGACCTTGCCACCGGCCAGAACGGTTGCGCCTTTGCTGATCGCGTCAGCAATGTGCTCTTGAACCTTGGCCACGGCTTTTTCGTCGATCAGCGGACCAGTAGTGGTGCCTTCTTCCAGACCGTTGCCGATCTTGAGCTTGGCCACAGCCACTTTCAGCTTCTCGGCAAACGCGTCGTAGACCGAATCCTGAATGTACAGACGGTTGGCACAGACGCAGGTCTGGCCGTTGTTGCGGTATTTGGAAATGATCGCGCCTTCGACGGCCTTATCCAGGTCCGCGTCGTCGAACACGATAAACGGTGCGTTGCCGCCCAGTTCAAGGGACACTTTCTTGATGTCCTTGGCGCATTCAGCCATTAGCTGACGACCGATTTCGGTCGAGCCAGTGAACGACAGCTTGCGTACGATCGGGTTGCTGGTCAGTTCGCTGCCGATGTCGCCGGCGCTGCCGGAAACAACGCTGAATACACCGGCAGGAATGCCGGCACGCTGAGCCAGTTCTGCCAGCGCGAATGCCGAGAAAGGCGTTTGCGAAGCAGGCTTGAGCACCATGGTGCAACCGGCAGCCAGCGCCGGGCCGGCTTTACGGGTGATCATCGCGGCCGGGAAGTTCCACGGGGTAATGGCAGCGGTCACACCGATTGGCTGCTTGATCACGATCAGGCGCTTGTCTGGCTGGTGGCCTGGAATCACGTCACCGTAGATGCGCTTGGCTTCTTCGGCGAACCATTCGATAAAGGATGCAGCGTAAACGATTTCGCCCTTGGCTTCGGCCAATGGCTTGCCCTGCTCAAGGGTCATCAGGCGAGCCAGGTCGTCCTGGTTTTCGATAATCAGCTCGAACCAGCGACGCAGCTTGTTCGCACGGTCCTTGGCGGTCAGTGCACGCCAGGCCGGCAGCGCTTTGTCTGCGGCTTCGATCGCACGACGGGTTTCGGCAGCGCCCATTTTCGGCACAGTGCCCAGAATTTCGCCCGTTGCCGGGTTGTTCACTTTGATCGTCTGACCATTGTCTGCGTCGACCCACGCGCCATCGATGAAGGCTTGCTGGCGGAACAATTGGGTGTCTTTAAGCTGCATGTCGGCTTTCCTTAACAGCACCGCGGCAGGCGCGGAGCAAATTATGATTGTAGAAAGGCGCCCTATAGGCTGCCGTCAGGGAAATCATTCACTGGGCTGAAGCACATAAATAGCGCACTGATTGATACCGTGCGGTTCAGCACCTAGACAAGAGCGTTTGAAATCTCAAACGAATCCTAGGATCAAAGGGGGTAAAGGACAATAGCCTGTTCGAAAAAAAGAACGAAAACGCCGCATTTGCCTGGTTTTTCTGATCAACGTAGCAAACGGAGGTTACGCTTTCAAAAAACACAGGCGATTCAGCAGCATGGACGCACGCAGCACATATGAGTATCATGGCGCCCGCTTGCACCAGTAGCTCAGCTGGATAGAGTACTGCCCTCCGAAGGCAGGGGTCGTGGGTTCGAATCCCGCCTGGTGCACCATACGCTGCAAATAAAAAAGCCTCAGACCTTAGGGTCTGGGGCTTTTTTGTGGGTAATGGTTAACCAATTCCGGGCAATGCCTTTGTTTATTGACCTCGGCTGGGCCAAGCATCGCTCGAGGACGAACCATGCTCGAAGGCATACGACTACGTCAGGGGCGCTGGCGAAAGATGGCGCCGCTTCTCCGTAGGCCGAGCCCTGGTTTCGAGCCTCTAGGGCCTGCAACGCGGCTTGTAAGCCATGGCTGGGACCTTGATGATCATGTGGTCGCTGACTCAGGTAGTTTTTTGCTGATCAATTCCGGCGCTCTATAAGACCGCGCCCCTCAAGCATGAGGCCCTCCCAACTGAGTCAGATCACTACGATACGAACTTTCCTGCGGACAAAACAAAACCCCTACCTGCATACGCAGATAGGGGTTTCGGAATTTAATCTTGACGATGACCTACTCTCACATGGGGAAACCCCACACTACCATCGGCGATGCATCGTTTCACTGCTGAGTTCGGGATGGGATCAGGTGGTTCCAATGCTCTATGGTCGTCAAGAAATTCGGTAGCCAGGTCGTTTTCTCTTGCGAGATCACGCTCCAGCGAATGGGTATGTAATAGATTTGTGTGTTTCGTTTCGAATTTTCGACTGTGTATCGTCTTCACACACCGCAATCTGGTCTCTTTCGAGTTCACAGATTGCTTGGGTGTTATATGGTCAAGCCTCACGGGCAATTAGTATTGGTTAGCTCAACGCCTCACAGCGCTTACACACCCAACCTATCAACGTCGTAGTCTTCGACGGCCCTTCAGGGGACTCAAGGTCCCAGTGAGATCTCATCTTGAGGCTAGTTTCCCGCTTAGATGCTTTCAGCGGTTATCTATTCCGAACATAGCTACCCGGCAATGCCACTGGCGTGACAACCGGAACACCAGAGGTTCGTCCACTCCGGTCCTCTCGTACTAGGAGCAGCCCCTCTCAAATCTCAAACGTCCACGGCAGATAGGGACCGAACTGTCTCACGACGTTCTAAACCCAGCTCGCGTACCACTTTAAATGGCGAACAGCCATACCCTTGGGACCGGCTTCAGCCCCAGGATGTGATGAGCCGACATCGAGGTGCCAAACACCGCCGTCGATATGAACTCTTGGGCGGTATCAGCCTGTTATCCCCGGAGTACCTTTTATCCGTTGAGCGATGGCCCTTCCATACAGAACCACCGGATCACTAAGACCTACTTTCGTACCTGCTCGACGTGTCTGTCTCGCAGTCAAGCGCGCTTTTGCCTTTATACTCTACGACCGATTTCCGACCGGTCTGAGCGCACCTTCGTACTCCTCCGTTACTCTTTAGGAGGAGACCGCCCCAGTCAAACTACCCACCATACACTGTCCTCGATCCGGATAACGGACCTGAGTTAGAACCTCAAAGTTGCCAGGGTGGTATTTCAAGGTTGGCTCCACGCGAACTGGCGTCCACGCTTCAAAGCCTCCCACCTATCCTACACAAGCAAATTCAAAGTCCAGTGCAAAGCTATAGTAAAGGTTCACGGGGTCTTTCCGTCTAGCCGCGGATACACTGCATCTTCACAGCGATTTCAATTTCACTGAGTCTCGGGTGGAGACAGCGCCGCCATCGTTACGCCATTCGTGCAGGTCGGAACTTACCCGACAAGGAATTTCGCTACCTTAGGACCGTTATAGTTACGGCCGCCGTTTACCGGGGCTTCGATCAAGAGCTTCGCGTTAGCTAACCCCATCAATTAACCTTCCGGCACCGGGCAGGCGTCACACCCTATACGTCCACTTTCGTGTTTGCAGAGTGCTGTGTTTTTAATAAACAGTCGCAGCGGCCTGGTATCTTCGACCGGCATGGGCTTACGCAGTAAATGCTTCACCCTCACCGGCGCACCTTCTCCCGAAGTTACGGTGCCATTTTGCCTAGTTCCTTCACCCGAGTTCTCTCAAGCGCCTTGGTATTCTCTACCCAACCACCTGTGTCGGTTTGGGGTACGGTTCCTGGTTACCTGAAGCTTAGAAGCTTTTCTTGGAAGCATGGCATCAACCACTTCGTGTACTAAAAGTACACTCGTCATCAGCTCTCGGCCTTAGAATCCCGGATTTACCTAAGATTCCAGCCTACCACCTTAAACTTGGACAACCAACGCCAAGCTGGCCTAGCCTTCTCCGTCCCTCCATCGCAATAACCAGAAGTACAGGAATATTAACCTGTTTTCCATCGACTACGCTTTTCAGCCTCGCCTTAGGGACCGACTAACCCTGCGTCGATTAACGTTGCGCAGGAAACCTTGGTCTTTCGGCGTGGGTGTTTTTCACACCCATTGTCGTTACTCATGTCAGCATTCGCACTTCTGATACCTCCAGCAAGCTTCTCAACTCACCTTCACAGGCTTACAGAACGCTCCTCTACCGCATCACCTAAGTGATACCCGTAGCTTCGGTGTATGGTTTGAGCCCCGTTACATCTTCCGCGCAGGCCGACTCGACTAGTGAGCTATTACGCTTTCTTTAAAGGGTGGCTGCTTCTAAGCCAACCTCCTAGCTGTCTAAGCCTTCCCACATCGTTTCCCACTTAACCATAACTTTGGGACCTTAGCTGACGGTCTGGGTTGTTTCCCTTTTCACGACGGACGTTAGCACCCGCCGTGTGTCTCCCATGCTCGGCACTTGTAGGTATTCGGAGTTTGCATCGGTTTGGTAAGTCGGGATGACCCCCTAGCCGAAACAGTGCTCTACCCCCTACAGTGATACATGAGGCGCTACCTAAATAGCTTTCGAGGAGAACCAGCTATCTCCGAGCTTGATTAGCCTTTCACTCCGATCCACAGGTCATCCGCTAACTTTTCAACGGTAGTCGGTTCGGTCCTCCAGTTAGTGTTACCCAACCTTCAACCTGCCCATGGATAGATCGCCCGGTTTCGGGTCTATTCCCAGCGACTAGACGCCCTATTAAGACTCGCTTTCGCTACGCCTCCCCTATTCGGTTAAGCTCGCCACTGAAAATAAGTCGCTGACCCATTATACAAAAGGTACGCAGTCACCCAACAAAGTGGGCTCCCACTGCTTGTACGCATACGGTTTCAGGATCTATTTCACTCCCCTCTCCGGGGTTCTTTTCGCCTTTCCCTCACGGTACTAGTTCACTATCGGTCAGTCAGTAGTATTTAGCCTTGGAGGATGGTCCCCCCATATTCAGACAAAGTTTCTCGTGCTCCGTCCTACTCGATTTCATGACCAAGAGATTTTCGCGTACAGGGCTATCACCCACTATGGCCGCACTTTCCAGAGCGTTCCGCTAATCTCAAAGCCACTTAAGGGCTAGTCCCCGTTCGCTCGCCACTACTAAGGGAATCTCGGTTGATTTCTTTTCCTCAGGGTACTTAGATGTTTCAGTTCCCCTGGTTCGCCTCTTAAGCCTATGTATTCAGCTTAAGATAACCATCTTATGATGGCTGGGTTCCCCCATTCAGACATCTCCGGATCAAAGTCTGTTTGCCGACTCCCCGAAGCTTTTCGCAGGCTACCACGTCTTTCATCGCCTCTGACTGCCAAGGCATCCACCGTATGCGCTTCTTCACTTGACCATATAACCCCAAGCAATCTGGTTATACTGTGAAGACGACATTCGCCGAAAATTCGCAATTTAACTCACAAATTTTACCTTAGCCTGATCCGCTACCAGTGAAAGTAACGTCCAGTCTATCTTTCTATCACATACCCAAATTTTTAAAGAACGAACTAGTCAAAGACTAGAAATCAACATTCACCATCACCACGATGGAATGCTCATTTCTAAGCTTTATACAAACAGAAGCAGTAGTGGTGGAGCCAAACGGGATCGAACCGTTGACCTCCTGCGTGCAAGGCAGGCGCTCTCCCAGCTGAGCTATGGCCCCGTATTTCTACAGGCGTTTCCCACACAAAATTGGTGGGTCTGGGCAGATTCGAACTGCCGACCTCACCCTTATCAGGGGTGCGCTCTAACCAACTGAGCTACAGACCCAATTTCGAGCTACTAAGGCCGACCTCACCCTGCTCTTTACCACAAAGCATGGGGTGCGCTCTAACCAACTCAGCTACAAACCGATACAGGCTGCTTCTTTCGTCTTCTTCAATGAATCAAGCAATTCGTGTGGGAGCTTATGGAGCAGCTGATGTCGTCGATTAAGGAGGTGATCCAGCCGCAGGTTCCCCTACGGCTACCTTGTTACGACTTCACCCCAGTCATGAATCACACCGTGGTAACCGTCCTCCCGAAGGTTAGACTAGCTACTTCTGGTGCAACCCACTCCCATGGTGTGACGGGCGGTGTGTACAAGGCCCGGGAACGTATTCACCGCGACATTCTGATTCGCGATTACTAGCGATTCCGACTTCACGCAGTCGAGTTGCAGACTGCGATCCGGACTACGATCGGTTTTATGGGATTAGCTCCACCTCGCGGCTTGGCAACCCTCTGTACCGACCATTGTAGCACGTGTGTAGCCCAGGCCGTAAGGGCCATGATGACTTGACGTCATCCCCACCTTCCTCCGGTTTGTCACCGGCAGTCTCCTTAGAGTGCCCACCATCACGTGCTGGTAACTAAGGACAAGGGTTGCGCTCGTTACGGGACTTAACCCAACATCTCACGACACGAGCTGACGACAGCCATGCAGCACCTGTCTCAATGTTCCCGAAGGCACCAATCCATCTCTGGAAAGTTCATTGGATGTCAAGGCCTGGTAAGGTTCTTCGCGTTGCTTCGAATTAAACCACATGCTCCACCGCTTGTGCGGGCCCCCGTCAATTCATTTGAGTTTTAACCTTGCGGCCGTACTCCCCAGGCGGTCAACTTAATGCGTTAGCTGCGCCACTAAGAGCTCAAGGCTCCCAACGGCTAGTTGACATCGTTTACGGCGTGGACTACCAGGGTATCTAATCCTGTTTGCTCCCCACGCTTTCGCACCTCAGTGTCAGTATCAGTCCAGGTGGTCGCCTTCGCCACTGGTGTTCCTTCCTATATCTACGCATTTCACCGCTACACAGGAAATTCCACCACCCTCTACCATACTCTAGCTTGTCAGTTTTGAATGCAGTTCCCAGGTTGAGCCCGGGGATTTCACATCCAACTTAACAAACCACCTACGCGCGCTTTACGCCCAGTAATTCCGATTAACGCTTGCACCCTCTGTATTACCGCGGCTGCTGGCACAGAGTTAGCCGGTGCTTATTCTGTCGGTAACGTCAAGGCACCAACGTATTAGGTTAATGCCCTTCCTCCCAACTTAAAGTGCTTTACAATCCGAAGACCTTCTTCACACACGCGGCATGGCTGGATCAGGCTTTCGCCCATTGTCCAATATTCCCCACTGCTGCCTCCCGTAGGAGTCTGGACCGTGTCTCAGTTCCAGTGTGACTGATCATCCTCTCAGACCAGTTACGGATCGTCGCCTTGGTGAGCCATTACCTCACCAACTAGCTAATCCGACCTAGGCTCATCTGATAGCGCAAGGCCCGAAGGTCCCCTGCTTTCTCCCGTAGGACGTATGCGGTATTAGCGTCCGTTTCCGAGCGTTATCCCCCACTACCAGGCAGATTCCTAGGCATTACTCACCCGTCCGCCGCTCTCAAGAGAAGCAAGCTTCTCTCTACCGCTCGACTTGCATGTGTTAGGCCTGCCGCCAGCGTTCAATCTGAGCCATGATCAAACTCTTCAGTTCAAACATCTTTGGGTTTTTAAGAAACCCTAAACTTGGCTCAGCAATCGTTGGTTACATCTTTGATTTCTCGCGGAGTAACTTGTGATGCTGATAATCTTGTTGACTATCAGTCTGACTCCACAAGCACCCACACGAATTGCTTGATTCAGTTGTTAAAGAGCGGTTGGTTAAGATCTTTCGTCTCAACCGAGGCGCGCATTCTACAGCAGCCTCTGTTGCTGTCAAGCGGTTATTTTCAGAAGTTTTCAAAGTTTCCTTTGTAACTTCAACCACTTGCGCTTTCGATCTCTCGTTAGCGGGAGGCGAATTCTACAGCGATCCAATATTTCGTCAAGCATCTTTTTGAACTTTCTTACCGCTTCCAAATGCCTGTACTGCGGAGACCTTTTCAGCCCTTCAGCGAGGCGCTGCATCACTTGAAACCGCAGCTCTACACATCGGTATTGATTGGGTTAACCAGCGGCGCTCCTACTCGGTCGTCCAGTCAAGATCGTCGTCCCACTCCTCATCTTCCTCGAAGTCGTCCTCATCAACCTCCTGTGCTTCCGGCTGGTTAAGGAGAAAATCCTTACGACTCTCAGTAATTGCCCGCCTTAGCTCCTCCCCTTTCACGGGGCAGTTAAGCATTTGGGCGATGCGATCGATTTTTTTCGCCACGACTTCCTCCAACGCATCGGCTATGGCCCGATAGTGCGCGCTTTCGGGCGCTGATGCCAAATGGCTGAATGTCAGCGGTGATACCGGCGAACCACACTGCTGTTTTTCAGTACATGCCCTTTGATTTTTTCCAGCAGTTGCGCGCGCGTCAGACCAACAGGCAAGGCGTCCGGCACTAGGTCCAGCGCGTACAACTGAATAATGTAGTGATGCGCACTGTCGCCGACTGGCGGGCAAGGCCCCACATAACCGGTGGTGCCTTTGCTGTTGGTGCCACCGACACCTTCAAGGGCTGATTTTGCTCCTACACCAGCCGGGATCTGGTGAGTGCCGGCTTTGATGCCGTAATGCACCCAATGATCGGCACCCTGCCCATTCTGCCCGTCAGGGTCATGCATGACGATGGCATAACTCAACGTACCCGCCGGCCCGGCGTTCCAATTCAGTGCGGGTGACGCGTTGTGCCCGCCACAACCCGGAGCATCGCTGGCGGCGGCAGAGGTAAACAGTCGATCATCCGTGACACCCGGGATATTTAAGGTAAAACGTTCCTGGGCCTGTGCCGGAAATTGCACGCACAGGGCGACTGCAACGGCCGCAAACCAAGGGTTAAGAGAGGTCAATCGGGTCATTGCGGAGCACCTTGTGCGTGTAGGGCCGTCGTCGGCTTGCGAACTATAACGGTACCGTTGGTGAGGCGGCACTGGGAATTGGCTGAACCGAGCGTAACGCGCCAAACTCGTAAGTGAAACGTCTGCCTGGAGAGCTATCATGGCACTGCACCGCGTCGCCCCTTTCGCCGATGTGCCCGAAAACAGAGGCCTTGAAGCCCGGATCGCGGACACCAACATTGTTTTGCTGCGAGTGGGCGATCAACTACGCGCCTATCAAGGCGAATGCCCGCATGCCGGAGCACCACTGGCGCAAGGTGCTGTGTGCCACGGACGCTTGATTTGCCCGTGGCACAAAGGTGCGTTTCGGATCGAAGACGGGGCATTATGCGAGCCGCCGGCCCTGGACAGTCTCAAGCGCTATCCGCTGGAAGTCCGCGATGGCGACATCTGGGTCGACAACCAGCCGTTTGCCGATGCTCACACCCCGCCGGCTGACGATGAACGGACGTTTGTCATCGTCGGGGCCGGGGCCGCCGGTACAGCGTGTGCGGCAGCGTTGCGCGAAAAAGGCTTCGGCGGCCAAGTTTTGCTGATCGACCGCGAAGCCGACACCGGCTACGACCGCACCGCCCTGAGCAAATTTGTCATCGCGGGAGAGATGCCGCCGGAAGAAATCCCGCTGCTGCGTGATGACGCGTTTTATCGTGAACAGCGTATTGAGCGCATCACCGGTGAAGTCGCCAGCCTGGACTCGTCGAACAAAACCCTGCGGCTGGCCAATGGTCGATCGCTAAACTATGACGCCGCGTTGCTTGCCAGGCGGCCAGCCCAATCAACTCACACTGCCTGGCGCCGATTTGCCGCAAGTGTTCGTGTTGCGTTCCAAATCCCAGGCGCTGCGAATTCTGCAGGCGGCAAAACCTGGCCAGCGAGCGGTGATCATCGGTGACAGCTTTATTGCCATGGAGTCCGCTTCAGCGCTGCGCCAATTAGGGTTGGAGGTCACAGTCCTGGCCCGTCATGCCATTCCCTTCGCCGCACAATTCGGCGAAACCGTCGGCAAGGCGATTCGCGCCCTCCATGAGGCCAAAGGCGTGGTATTTCACACCGATGGCGAAGCCTCCTATATAGAAGGAGCGAACAACGTCGAGGCAGTGCACCTGGACAATGGTCAACGCTTGCCAGCGGATCTGGTGCTGGCCGGCATTGGCGTCAGCCCTGCAACCGATGCGTTTGCCGATCTGCCCAAGGAAAAAGACCGGTCGCTGAAGGTCGATGGGGGAATGCGCGTCACCGAAGGGTTATGGGCGGTCGGTGATATCGCGACCTTCCCGCTCAACGGCCAACCTCAGCGTATCGAGCATTGGCGCCTGGCCCAGCAACAGGCGCGGATCGCCGCGGCGAATATGCTTGGTGCTGACGAGCATTACCTCAACGTGCCGTATTTCTGGACCTGGCACTTTGGCAAAAACTACGACTACCTTAGCCACGCCGAAGCCTGGGACGAGGTCGAGTTCAAGGGTGATCCTTACCATCCACCCTTTATAGGCCTGTTCGGCAAAAACGGCGTGGTGGCCGCGGCGGTCGCCTGCGATGAAGAACGGGCCATGGCGCTGCTCGCCGAACGCATGAAACAGCCGTTGTCGGTGGACGAGGCGTGGAAGCTGATTCGGGACATTGGTTAGCGCACAAACACCCGACAGCAAAACGCCCGGCTTCTGCTTTATAGCTGAGGCCGGGCGCTCTTTTGAATCCTGGGTTTTATTCCTGGATTTCGGCACCGCCACCGAGTTTGCTCATCACGAAGCCGACAAACTCTTCAACGGTCATTTTCTGGCCATTGAATTCCACCTGATTGTTGGCGTAGTGCAATTTGCTGACGATGTTGTTTCCGTCCAGTTTGGCGAATTGCGATCCGACCGCCATGCTGCTGAACATGTCGGCAGTGGCAGTAGCCTGATCGGCGATGACCTTGGCGTCAGTCTGACCGTCAAGCTGGCTTTGCACCGTAAGTAAGTCGACGAGCATTGGCTTGGACACTTGCACATTGATATCCAGCAGCGCAATCAACTGTAAGGTCAGTTGATCGGGCGGCAGGTCCATGGTCTGCGGTTTGGTCAGGTCGAGCACCAGGTTCGCGCGGCTTTCACCGTTGGCGGTGTTGAACGACAGGTTTTCCAGAGCCACCTGCGGGCCGGCCGCCAGCAGTTTTTCTAGGCCGGTTTTGACTTGCGCCTCTTCGGCCGGGGTCAAGACCAGTTCTGGTGTCGGCTCACCGGCCACAGCAGCCTCGGCGGCGGCTCTCTCGTAAGGCTGCAGTTTGGTCTGGTAAATCTGCATCAGCGACATGGTCGCCGGAATGTCGAGGTTTTTCAGGCTCACGGCCATCTGCGCAGCGCCGACAGCCTTGCCGTTCATCGACACTTCACCCACCTTGTAATCGGCACGCCCCGAAGCGCTAGTGCCCGATTCCTGGGTCAGGTTCTTCATTTCAAATTTCTTGAGGCCCAGTACCGATTGCTTGGCACCAAAGGTGGTTTTGCTGTCCGTCAGCTCGAGGGTGTTCTCGCCTGTGTAGTAGCCGTAGGGACTTTTTACCAGGTTGCTGGCAAGGGTCAGGCCATTGAGCTCAACCTTTAACGGGGTTTGATCTTCAGCCACGGTGCTCAATGTCAGGCTGTTCATGTAGCCGTTGGCCTTGACCTTCTGGGCCTGGGCGCTGGCGGCGACGTCGAGGTTCAAACCAGAGAATTTCAGCGTGGATTTGTCATCCAGCACGACGTCCAGCGGTTGCAACTCGAGGGTGCCGCTGGTGGAGTTGTCGTAACCAATATTGACCACGCCGGTGAGCGGGGATTTGTCTTTGGCAGCGGCAAACCACTTCTCGGTGAGCGAGGTGCGTTCCAGTTCGTAGTGACTGGTGGCCATGACCGGCAACCACTTGAAAGAGACCAGGCGCGAGAACGGCAGCGGACCGTGTTCGATTTGGTCGGCAAACAGCAATTCAACCGGGGTTTCACCAAACCTCTCGCCTTCGCCTTTGAGGCGGTAGTGCGCGGTGCTGCTGAACACATGACGCTCAAGCGACACCAGCTCAAGCGATGCCGTGCCATTGGAACCGACCAGCGCGGCGTTCAGCTCTTTGTTGGCGTCGGCGATGGCGGTATTCAACACGCCTTCGATTTTGGTCCCGGTGTACCAGGCACCGCCCGCGCTGATTGCACCGATGGCTACGACGATTCCGAGAAGCACGCCTGCTGATTTATTCATGAATGACCCAGTCAATGTCCGTTTTTTGAAGGTGTGGTCGTCTTCCCTGAACCCTTGAGGGGTTGCGGCTCGACTCCGCTAAAAGTGGGATGGAGATTAGCACTAGGCGCACTGGGCGGCCCAATGATTAAAGGTTAAAGAGTGTCTATGGACTGCGCAGAGGGGTTGAGAGTTTCGCTGGACATGAAATCGCCATCGCGAGCAGGCTCACTCCTACAAAGGTTATGTGTCTTTCACAGAACCCTTGTAGGAGTGAGCCTGCTCGCGATGGTGTCAGTCCAGCCAACACAATTCAGGAGTATTGGACTTCCATCTCATCCAACTGATGATCAAAGCTCTTGAGCCGCGCAGTCCACGTATACACCAGCACCTCAAAGTCCCGATTGATTACCGCCCCGCCCGTTACTTCCGAGCGTGGGTCGCAGACGTCCAGTTGGTAGCGTTCCCGCGCCATGGCGGTGGCGACATCCGAGAGTTCGCGGGCGTTGTTGAGCCAGTGCCAGCCCTCCTCGGACACCTGCTTGTCCAGGGCCACGCATTGTTTCTTCAAGGTCTCGAGGCTTTTTTCCAGCGGTGTGCCGGTGAGCTCGCCCATGACTTCCTGAAACGTACGCCCCGGCTGCCAGTAGCTGCCCCAGAAATATTGGTCAAACACCGTTTCGACACGACGCAACGCCACCTTGGTGTCCCAGATCAGCACCAACGTCTTGCCTTGTTCGAGTTGTCTTTTTTTGATGCGCTGGCCCTGGACTGAAGCCCAGGCCACCACCACGATTGCCATCACCGCAATCAGCGCGCTGGCGCTGTCGAGAAACACCAGCGCCTTATCGATCTGGTGGGCCAGCATGATGCCGTAGAAATAGGTGGCCGACAGCAAAACCAATGCCGCGATAGCGCACCAAAAGCCAGGAGCATAAGGGTTTTTCATTATTTTTAATCCCCATGACCAACGCGAGCTTTGATTTGATGAAGTCGATGTGTGACTTCATCAAATCAAAGCATAGCAACGGCCTCAGGGTTTGCTGGTGTTCGTGGCTTGCGTTCGTCCGCTTTCCCAGCCTCCGCCCAGGGCGAGGAACAAATCGATCTGGCTGGCGGCAACCTGGGTGTTGGCAGCGGCCAGTTGCGCCGTGACATCCGTGTAGGTGCGGGTCGCTTGCAGGTCCGCCAGGAATGATTCGCGCCCGGCCTGGAAGAAACGATGCGTCTGGTCCGCTGCCAGTCTTGCCGATTGCTCGGCGTCTGCCAGGGCGTCACGACGTTGCAACAACGCGGCGTACTGGGCCAGGCTGGTCTGGGTTTCGCGAATGGCGTTGAGCACCACCCCATCGAAATGCGCCAGCGTCGCCTGGGTCACCGCTTCGGCTTCGCGGATGCGTGCCCGGGCGCCGTTGGTCGGCACGTTCCAGGTCAGCGACGGACCGAAGCCCCAACGGTTGGTGGACGGGTCGCCGAGATCGTCGAGGATACCGACGGTGCCGATGGTCGCGCCGATGCTGATGTTCGGGTACAGCTCACCCGTGGCGACGCCAATCCCGGCCGTCGCAGTCGCCAGCCGGCGCTCGGCCTGCCGCACATCGGGACGACGCTTGAGCAATGCGGCGCCATCGCCCACCGGGATCAATTGCGCGATTTTCGGCAGCTCGTCGCAGGTGGCGGTGCCGGCAGGCAGTTGATCCACTGGCTTGGCCAGCAACATCGACAGGCGATACAGCCCGGCTTGACGCGAGGCCTCATAGCGCGGCATGTCGGCGCGCAGGGATTTGAACTGGGTTTGCGAACGGGTGACCTGGGTTTCGTCGCCACGGCCGGCATCGCGCAGGCGCTGGATCAGCGTGGTGCTCTGGGCCTGCAGGTCGAGGGAGTGCTGGGCAATCTCCCGCTCCTCATTGGCCGCGCACACCTGGGTGTAGGCTCGGACCACGTCGGCCACCACGGTGATGCGAGCCGTATCGGCGGCGGCCTGTGTCGCATCGGCGTTGGCCTTGGCCGCTTCGATTCCGCGCTGCAACGTGCCGAACAGATCGAACTGGTACGACGCGCTGATGCCGATATCACCGACGTTGGCCACCGGCACTTTTTCCGGTATCAGGAACGCTTGGCCAGACTCCTGCAATCGCTGGGCTCCCATCTTCACACCGCCGCTCCAGCCGCCCGCCGCTTCTGCCTCATCGACCTGAGCGCGGGACCGCGAAAGGCTGGCCGCCGCAACGCGCAAATCGGTATTGGACGCCATGGCCTGTTGCACCAACTGGTCGAGTCTCGGGTCCTTGTACAGGCGCCACCAATCGGCCGGCACCGGTTCGGACACCACCGTTTTGCCGTCGACCGCCAGATCGCCCTGCAAATCGGGTCGATGGACAGCCGCTTCGTCGGGCAAATGGTAATCCGGGCCAACCACCTGACAGGCCGACAGCAACAAACCTAATCCGGCAACCGCCAAACCCGACGCCCTGCTCATTTCGCGGGCTCCTGCGCTTGATCGTCGATGATCGACACGGTCGCGGTCCGCCCGGCGATCATGCGGAAGTCCGCCGGTACATCATCGAAGGCAATCCGCACCGGAATCCGCTGCGCCAAACGCACCCAACTAAACGCAGGGTTAACGTTGGGCAGCAGGTTGCTGCCGATGGTGCGGTCGCGGTCTTCGATGCCGGCGACGATGCTTTCCACATGGCCGCGCAGCCGCGCACGGTCGCCGATCACCCGAATGTCGACGCTCTGGCCGACATGAATGCCGTCCAGTTTGGTTTCTTCGAAATAGCCGTCGATGTGGAATGAATTGCTGTCCACCACCGACAACACCGGCCGCCCGGCGGTGACGAACTCCTGCACACGCGGTGCACGGTCGTTGATGTAGCCGTCGACCGGGCTACGGATGGTCGAGCGGTCGAGGTTCAATTGAGCGCTGTCCACCGCCACTTGAGCCTCCATCAACGCCACCTCGGCGCGTGCCACCCGAGACTGGCTTTCTTCCAATTGTTCGCCTGGCACCAGATTGCCGAGCCCACGATTACGCTTGGCTTCGCGTTGTGCCTGAGCCAGGGTTTCCTGACGGTCGGCGACCGCCGCCTTGGCCTGGCGCAGGGCCAGTTTGAAACGGTCCTGATCGATGCTGAACAGCACTTGGCCGCGTTTCACCAACTGGTTGTCACGCACGTCCACTTGCTGAATCAACCCGGAGACGTCAGGGGCGATTTGCACGATGTCGGCACGGATATGCCCGTCGCGGGTCCATGGCGCAAACATGTAGTACATCACCATGCGCCAGACCACCACGACGGCGAAGGTCACGATCAACAGGGTCAACACCACGCGACCCAGGGTCAGAAAAGGTTTTTTCATGTCATCAGGTATCGACTGAGTGAGTCCACGGCGCCGAGCAGCAAAGCGTAGAGAGCCACGTTGAACAATGCCCGGTGCCAGACCAGACGGTAAAAGTGCAGGCGCATCAGCAACCCGTGCACCAGCAGGTACAACACATACGTAATGCCCATCAATACCAGCAGCGTGGGCAGAAACACCCCGCTCAGATCCACATCACCGATCATAAAGGCGCTCCATCGATGCCATGGGGCAGCGGTTCTTCGAGTTCGCCCGAGCTGACGAATTCCACGCCGGGCAATAACGCCAGACGCAGGCCACTCAGGGCATGCAGCAAATTCAGACGTGCGCCCTCATCGCAATCCGTATCCAGCGCACGGCGCGCGCGGTCGAGGGTCATCAGCAACGGGTTCGGTGGCGACAGTCGCTCACCCGCCTTGAGGCAGGTCTTGAAATACTCGCCGACTTCCGTCACCACCTGATGCAGCAACGCCTGCGGGACACCGACCACCCGCGGGGTGTAGGCCAGCAGGTCGAGCAGGTTCAGCGCCACGCGCACTTCGCGCAACGCGATGCCGGTGTCCTGGCCGGTCATGGCCAGACGCGGCAAGTGCTGCATCAGACGATCGAGCACTTTGATACCCAATTGCCGGTGTTCGGCCAAGGTGGCCGGTTCGGTGAGGCCGACAATGTCGCGCCAACTGAAACGGGTCAGCCGCTTGGCCGCCAGTTCCGCACCAAACGGCCGGGCGATCAGAGTCCAGACGAAAGCAAATAACAACCCGATGGGACCGGCCAGGTTGGAGTTGGCAAAGCTGAGGAAGTCCGCGTCGTAGGCACCCTGAATACTGATAAAGGACGAGGTGTTGACCAGGGTCAGCAGCATGCCCAGGTAAAACTGCGGCTTGACCGTCAGGGTGCCGATGCAGATAAACGGCACGGCAAACGCCAGCACCAGCATCGGGAAGTCATGCAAGTTGGGCAGCACCAGAAACAGATACAGGCTGGCGAACACCACCGACATCGCGGTCCAGAAAAAGAACCGGTAAATCTGCGGCGCCGGGTCATCCATCGAGGCGAAAAAGCTGCACGCCACGGCGGCCAGAATCACCGCGGCCCCGCCATCGGTCCAGCCGAGCAGAATCCACAGCACCGAGGCGACGATGATGGCGCTGACCGTGGAGACTGCCGAGTAGAGCATCAGCCCACGGTCGAGAAATGGCGACAGGCGACCGAGGCGCCAGTGGCGATACACCGCGCGCCAGCTGTCCTGGCTTTCGCACTGGATGGCGTATTGCAAGCTGCGGCAGTCTTGCCATAGATCGATCCACTCGCCGAGGCGATACAACGCGTTGGAGAACAGCAGCTGTTTGCGATCATTCAAGGCTTCGGCGGTAGGCTGCAAGGCTTCAAACTGGTCTTTCAGTGACTGCCAGCGAACGAGGTCGGCGTCTTGGTGATTGAGCCATTCGGTGGTGGCCGCCAGCAACGGTGCAAACTTATCCACCAGCTCTGGCGTGCGCCGCTCAAGGGCATACAGCGCGTCATCAAGGGCGTCGATCACCGGCAACAGGTGAATCATCCTCCCACGCAGTTCTTTGGTATTTCGCACGGTTTGCCGCCGCGCGCCCTCGTGAGGCAACTGACCGATCATCAATTCCAGAGTGTTGAAGGTCGCTACCATGGCGGAGCGCAGCGCGCTGACTTCATCAGGTTGCACCTGGCGGCTGAGGAAACGCAGGCTGTAAGTCGAGGCATCGGTAAACCACTTGCTCACCGCATCGTTGAACACTGGCGCCAGCCGTCGAGGCCAGAACATGGCGCCGACCACGGCAGCCACGGCGATGCCGAGGAAGATTTCTTCAGTCCGCGCTTCCGCGACGTCCCAAACCCCCAACGGGTTGTTCACCACCGGCAGGGCGATCAGCGGCAAGGTGTAACCGGCCAGCATCAAGGCGTAGTTGTTGGCGGTGCGCAGGTGCAAGGACAGGAACAGCAAAATCCCGGTCCACAGCGCGATGACCACCACCAATACATAAGGACTCTGAACAAACATGGGCACGAACAGAACCGCTGCCGCCGCCCCGATAAAGGTGCCGATTGCACGATAGAGCGCCTTGGAACTGGTAGGACCGACAAAGGGACTGGAAACGATGTAGACCGTGGCCATCGCCCAATACGGGCGTGGCATTTGCATGAGCAGGGCGATGTACAACGCGATCATCGAGGCAGCAAAGGTGCGCACACCGTAGAACCAGTCCCTTGCTGCGGGCATACCGGTGAAAAATCCGTTCAAGGGTTGACCACCGACGGCGCTTTCGCCGCTTCAAAGGCTCTCAATACCCGTAGCGTAGCTTCCAGATCGCTTGGGTCGATGCCTTCGAGTACTTCATGACGCAATCGCACCAGTTCGATTTCGACCGCCTGCACCAGTTCGCGACCGGTTTCGGTCAGGCTCAGGCACTTGGCGCGCCGGTCATGGGCGTCTTCCGTGCGGCAGACATAACCCGAATGACACAACTGATCGAGCAAACGCACCAGGGACGGACTCTCCATCCCCGCCGCCTGCGCCACCGTCACCTGCCGCACGCCCTCGCCCAGGCGCCCGATCATCAACAAAGGGGCGGCGCAGGCTTCGGAGATTCCATAGTTGACCAGCGTGGTCTGGCAGATCTTCCGCCAATGCCTGGCGGCCACCACCATGGAGCTGCTGATGTTCATCTGGAGAGCGTCGAGGTTTTTCGGCACGGGGGAAAACACACACTGTTAGTTTGCTAACTATCAATATGGCATTTGGAGGGAGAGGTGGTCAAGTTTTGAAACAAACTGGCAAAAAGGTTCGCACTATCCGTTCGATGAGGAGTTCGAAGCGATATGCCGCAATGCGAGCGCATGCGGCAGAAATCAACTGTGTTTTGCCGCTAGCGTTGTTTGGCTCGGTCGTAAACTGCACTGCGCTCTCGCTTGCCGACTGCCACAACAGAAACGACTACACGCTCCTCTATAACCTGATACACCAGCCAGTACCCTGCTGATTTCAACTTTATTTTGTAGCAGTCAGGCATTCCTTGCAGCGAATCGGATGGGATCCGGGGCACCTCAAGTCTCTCTGCCAATTTCTTTTTGAATTGCTCACGCAACGTATGCCCCAGCTTGCCCCATTCCTTGCGTGCGGACGGCAGGAACTCAAGCTTATAGGTCATCCAAATTTACCGGCACCGGCGTTTCATGACGGCGAGACCGAACAATTTCCGCCAATTCAAGGTCATCGAGGCGCTCCATCATGGCCTCGAAAACATTTGCTGGAACCATGTACCCCATCACTCGATTGTGATTAAGCACGGCAACAGGCCCTCCATGGGCACCGCTCAATACCGCCGATGGATTTCTCTTCAACTCGGACACACTGACGGCCATGTCGGCCAGAACATTCTACATATATAAGACTTAATACTGGTCTATTAACGCCTTATGGCCAACCTGAAAAAACAAAACCTCCTGCTCCCCCTACACCCCCCGCCCCTTCCTCAACAACACATCCAACTGATCCACCACCTCCGCCCAATCCGCATCATCGAGAATATCGTCACGTAAAAAATCCGCCTGGCTCTTGCTCCAGAAAAACGCATCAGCAAGGTGCAGTTCAGGCTTGAGCGGTGAGTGGGTGGCGATGAATTTATCGATGCTTTCGGCGTCATCCGCCAGACCGAGTTGCTTGAACAGGTTGGGCAGGGTGTGGGTTGGGGATTCCATGTCGGGCTCCTGGTGAAATGAAAAATTTATCGCGAGCAGGCTCACTCCCACTTGAACACTCGACTAACTGTGGGAGCGAGCCTGCTCGCGATGGCGGCAGCATGACAACACAACACTCAGTAACTCAGTTCCCGCACCTCGGCATGCGGCACCATTTTCAAAAACTGCGGCATGTCCATGTGCAGCAGGTTGATGTGGTTGCCGGCTTCCAGATAGATGTCTTTCTGCCGGCTCACCAGCGGGTCGATGACCACGTCCAGCCCATAGGCCTCACCCAGTGCAGGCACAGCACCGCGTTCGCAATCATCGAACAGGTGCGCCAGATTGCTTTCCCGGGAAACTTGCCATTCGCCGCTGCTGCGGACTTTGCTCAGGTCCAGGTGACGGCTGGCAGGGAGCACAGCCATCAAGTAATGACCGTGGTGATCGTCGAGGATGACCGACTTGGCCACCCGTTCGGCAGGAACACCCGCGAGCCGCGCCGTTTCAAGGCTGCTGGCCGAATGGGGGTGGGTGACGATGTCATATTCGCAGTGAGCTGTTTCCAGGCTTCTCTGCACGGTTCTTGCCATACGCATGATGCACCTCGGTGTCCGTGCCAGTGACGGGCGGACGATGGTTAACGCTCTTCTTCGTACTAAAAGTCTAGGCCTGCCGGCACATTCCGGCGGGAAATCCGCCCATCGGACGGCCGCCGAAAAGTGAGCAGAATTCAGATACGCCAAGGCTCAACTAAACTGTATACAGAGCCACCTGCTGACTCTCGCGGAGGGTCAAGTGAATACTCGTTGCTGTGTCGTAGCGCTGCTGTTGGCGTTGAGCGGATCGGTGTTCGCAGCCGATACCGTTGTGCTGCTGATGCCAAACCCTATCGGGATCTGGTTGATTACGTTTGGCATCGCCTTTCTGATCGCCGAGGCCGCGTTGCCCAATTACGGTGTGATCGGTTTGGGCGGCATTGTGATGTTCGTGATCGGCGCGGTGATTCTGACCAACACCGAGATACCTGTTCCCTTGATGATTGGCCTGGGGCTGGTGAGTGCCCTGCTGCTGATTTTCCTGCTGATTCGCGCCCTGAAAACCCGGCCGCGCAGCACCGTCAGCGGCGATGCCGGGCTGCTGGGCAGCGTGACACCTGTCTTGTCGTTACTGCCCGGCAATGCCTGTAACGGCTGGGTGCATCTGCAAGGGGAGCGCTGGCAGGTTTCAAGCTCGACACCGCTGCAACCGGGGCAACACGTCCGGGTGGTGGCGCGAATAGGTTTACTGTTGCAAGTGGCCGCGGCTGACGCGGCGCCGGTGGGAGAATAGTCATGGGCCTGCAAGTAGGTTTCGCCGCGCTGCTGCTGTTACTGATTGCACTGGCGGGGTCGACCTTTCGCATCCTGCGCGAATACGAGCGCGGCGTGGTATTCCAGCTCGGACGCTTCTGGCAGGTCAAGGGCCCCGGTTTGATCCTGCTGATCCCGGTGGTCCAGCAAATGGTCCGCGTCGACCTGCGGACCATCGTCCTCGATGTGCCACCGCAAGACGTCATCACCCGCGACAACGTCTCGGTCAAGGTCAATGCGGTGCTGTACTTCCGCGTGCTTGATCCGCAGAAGGCGATCATCCAGGTCGAAGACTTTCTCGCGGCCACCAGCCAATTGGCCCAGACCACACTGCGAGCGGTCCTCGGTAAACATGAACTCGACGAACTGCTGGCCGAGCGCGAGCGATTGAACATAGACATCCAGCAAGTACTCGACGCCCAGACCGACGCTTGGGGTATCAAGGTTGCCAACGTCGAGATCAAACATGTGGACCTCAATGAATCGATGGTTCGTGCCATCGCCAAACAAGCCGAAGCCGAACGGGAACGCCGGGCCAAAGTGATCCACGCCGAAGGTGAATTGCAGGCCTCGGAAAAACTCATGCAGGCTGCCGAAATGCTCGGTCGTCAGCCAGGGGCCATGCAGTTGCGTTACATGCAGACGCTAAGTTCGATTGCCGGGGACAAGAGCTCGACCATCGTCTTTCCGCTGCCGATTGAATTGCTCAAGGGAATGGCGGATTTATCGTCGAAACCGTGAAAGTTCGTAACGGCCCATCAATCGCGCCAACACTTTCAATGCCGCACAAACAAGCGCGCATTAACCCATCCTGCCCGCATTTCGCCAGCGTTCTGCCAGCCCGATGGCAGCGGCGCAAACTCGTCCGGCACACCAACGGTGCCGATCAGCCACACTCGCCCAGTGCCTTTGGGCAAGCTGGCGAGGCGGTCCAGATAAATGTCCTGGGTGACCAGCGTACCGAAACCATAGGCGTTTGGCCGGCTCGACCCACCATTGGCCAACAGCGGGGTGTACAGCAGCGGTTGGGTGTCAGTGCGATTGTAATAAACGTAGGGGAGGTACCAGAGCATGTCGCTGGTGACAATCCGGTCGCCAGCAGCAAAATGCCGGTTAACGTAGTCGACCAATACGTTGATCTGATTGTTGGGATCGACCGAGGCGTTGTTCTTCAAACCGAACAGTTCGACGCCGACAAACAGCACCAGCACGGTCAGCGCCAGCACCCGCAAGCCTGAATACAGGCGATCAATGGCCAGTGCGACAATCATCGGCAACCCCAGTGCATAGGCCGTCAGATAGCGCTCAATGAACACCGGCGAGATAAATGACACGCCAAACACCAACAGCATCGGCAACGCCGTGTAGATCACCAGCAGCACACTGCCGCGAATGACGCTGCGGTCCCGCGCCAGCGCCACGCCAGTCATGACCAGCAACGCTAGCGGCAGCGCGATAAAAATCAGCGTCGGCAGGTTTTCGCCATCGTCCTGGGTCAGCAACGACCAGATCATCGACGGCAACGAGCTGAACGTGACCGGCGACTCCCACCCCACATCGCCATTGGCTTTGAGCTGATCCATGTGCTGGATCAAATCGATCAGGTTCGGCACCCACGGCAGGTACAGCAACACGATTGCCACGTTCGCCAGCCACCAGCCGGGGCGCTGAATACTACGCAAACGATAGCCTGGCAGTACACGAATCAGCCCCAGATACAGCCAGTGGCACATCACGCACAGGGCGGTGAAGTAATGGGTGTAGAACGCCGCGCTCATCAGCAGCACATACGCCACCAGATAGCGTGTGCGCCGGGGATACCTGATCCAGTAAACCAGCGCAATCGTGGCACCGATCAGCCACAGGCCCAGTAGCGAATACATCCGCACTTCCTGGCTGTAACGCACCGCCGTCGGTAGCAACGCCAGCAGAAAACCGGCCAATAACGCGGCACGCCGAGTGGCGATCAAGTCCACCAACCAGACGCCGAGCCACACCGTGGCGATTCCAGGCAGAGCGCTGAGACAGCGGATCGAGAAAATACCGTCGCCGAACAGCTCGATCCAGCCATGCAGCAGCACGAAATACAGCGGAGGGTGCACATCATGGGCGGCATGCACCCATATTTCAGCCACCGAGTAGTGGCTCATCAGCAGGCTCGACCCTTCGTCGCCCCAGACGGCCGCCGCGGTCAGATCGTAGAAACGCACCAAGGCCGCCAACGCCAGAATCGGCAACAGCCAGTGTTCCTGCGCCCACCGCAGCCAACGCTGTACCACCGCCCAGCCACCGGGCACTGCGTGCGGATCCTGGGTGCCGCCAAGTGATGTTTCTCTGCGCGCTTCCATTGCCTCCCCTCGCAACTGGCCCGAGATCACGAAGCTTATGGATCACTGTAAGACGGTGCAGGTTCGTCGTCGATGCTGGCTTTACGACCATTGCCATCGGCGGCCGTATCCCCCTGACGGTCGAGTGGGGGCTAAAACACGTGGGAGTGCATCAAGTGGTGAGCGATTACTGGATGGAAATGGGTTGTTTCGAAAATGCCAAATATCTCCGAGCAGGTGCATTGTTTTTCTGCACTGCCTCTCGGTAATAAATCCCACACAAAACGGGGAATCTACATTCAATCGTTACCGAGATGAGCTGTGGACAATCGTCACTTTTACAGAGATACAGCACTTAAACATTCATCCTGTAGCAAACACTAATAGATTGAGTCGATAACACCTTGACCATCCACCGGACGAATGCTCAAAACTGGCTCGCCGCTGAAAGTCGAGTAGAGCGTTAATCAATCTACGGGTTGACGCCCGTACCGTACCCGACTTACGATCCCCCCACTGAACCCCGTACGCAGAGATTAAATTCACTGGCAGTTGGGGTGAAGAAACCGGCCTAGGCCGGTTTTTTCGTTTCTGAGGTATGAGTTTTTGCGAACTGCTTTCTTTGTTGATGGCTACAACGTGTTTTATGGATTACTCGCGGGCACACCGTATAAATGGCTTAATCTCCAAGGCTTGCTGGCCCATGTCGCGTACATCGAGAATCCGCAGAGTTCGATCATCTCCGTTGATTACTTCACCTCATCCGTCAAACCAGAACTTGCTACTCGCGGCAGAGCCTCCAAAGAAGCTCAAGACACCTATGTGCGCGCGTTAAAGACGACCAATGTTGCCGTTCACTATGGTCGCCATAAACTTGAGCCCGCTAAAGCCCCTCGTTTCATTGACAGAAAAATCGGCGCATCTCGCCAGGACAAAGTGGACATCTGGAAGCTTGAAGAGAAAGAAACAGATGTCCACATTGCAATTAGCATGTATCGCACGGCAGCAAGGCAGACCAAACTCCATATCCATGACCAAATCGAACAGCTGGTGCTGGTATCCAGTGATACAGACATGACTCCAGCCCTGAGAGCAATCCGAGAAGATTTTCCTGATATGAAAGTCGGGGTCATTCTTCCCCACCGGGCTGAATTAAACCGTCCCTCGCCAGGCTCTTTAAAAGAACACTCACACGGGATGCGACGAGTCGTCACCGAAGAAGAGCTGCAAAAGCATCAATTTCCAAACCGGGTGCCGACGCACTAGGCCCCCGCCATCAAGCCGGATTATTGGTAACGACACTTGCCACCGGATACACCGACTCCCATCCCCCGCCCAAAGCCTTGTACAACCCGACCATCGCCAGCGATACCCCGGTCGAACTCTCCACCAACTGCTCCTGAGTCGCCAACAACGCACCTTGCACCGTGAGCACGTTGACGAAGTCCACCACGCCTTCGGTGTATTGCTGCTGCGCAGTGCGCAGGGCGATCTGGTTTTGGCGCACGGCTTCGGCGAGGCTGTCGCGACGCAGTTGTCGGGCGTTGTAGGCGGTCAGTTGATCGTCGATTTCATGCCAGGCGCGCAACACGGTTTGCTGGTAGGCGATGGCGGCTTCCTGCTGCTGGGCTTCGCGCAAGTTCAGCACGCCGCGCAGACGACCGCCGTCGAACAGCGGCAGACTGAATTGCGGGCCGATGCCGAACGAGCGCGAGCTCCACGAACCAAAATCGCTGAGTTGCATGGCTTGTGAGCCCACATTGCCCGACAGGGTGATCCGCGGGTAGAAGTCTCCCTTGGCCACGCCGATGCTTGCCGTGGCGGCATGCAAGCGCGCTTCAGCCTGGCGGATATCCGGGCGGCGTTCGGCCAGTTGCGACGGCAGGCCGATAGCGACCTGTCGCCGTGTTTGCGGCACGGGCGCGTCTGTGGATAATTCGGCGTACAGCGCTTGCGGCGGTTCGCCCATCAGTAGGCTCATTGCGTTGATCAGTTGTGACTCCCGCTGCTCCAGCTCGGGCAGGCGTGATTCGATGGCGGCGACTTGAGCGGCGGCTTCGGCGACGTCCAGGTCGGTGGCAACGCCGTCGGCCAGGCGCAGTTGCGAGAGTTTCAAACTGTGGCGGGCAACATCGAGGTTTTGCTCGGTGACGGCTCGAGTGCTTTGCACGCCGCGCAGCTGAATGTAGTCCTGAGCGGTTTCTGCGAGCACCGACAGCAACACCCCCCGACGATCGTTTTCGGCCACTTCAAGCGTGGCGTCGGCGGCTTCGGTTTCGCGGCGCACGCGCCCCCAGAAATCCAGCTCCCAGGACGCGGAGAAGCCGGCGTCCCACAGGTTGAATGCCGAGTCACCGTTATGTCCCGAGGGGTCGTTCAAGCCTTCGCCGCTGTAACGTTTGCGTCCATAGCTGCCAGCGGCCGCCGTGCCGGGGTAACGGTTGGCGGTGATCACCTGGCGCGCTGCGCGGCTTTGCTGCAAGCGGCTGCTGGCGAGTTTCAAGTCGAGGTTATCGGTCAGGGCGCGTTGAGTCAGGCCCGAGAGTATCGGATCGTGGAACACGTCCCACCAGCGCTCCTCGATCGTTGCGGTGACGGCTTGGCTGGCAGCAGCTTTTGACGGTTTTGACCATTCGGTGATTTGCGGGGCCTGAGGTTTGTGAAAGTCCGGGCCGACGGTGCAGGCTGAAAGGCCTGTCACCAATAAAGCGCCGAGAACTGCGCAAGGCCACCGGCCTCTTCGCGAGCAGGCTCGCTCCCACAGGGGATCTCCTTTTGGGCAGAGATTGTGTGCATTGAACCGATTCAATGTGGGAGCGAGCCTGCTCGCGATGACGTCTGCCGAGCCAACAAACATCTTCATCGCTGAGTCACCTCATGCGACACCGCGCTCGCAGTATCAATACTCGCCTCCACCGACATCCCCACTCGCAACCGCGAGGCCAGTGCCTGACCCGGTTCCAGGACAATTTTCACCGGGATCCGCTGCACAACCTTGGTGAAGTTGCCCGTGGCGTTGTCCGGTTTGATCGAGGCGAATGTCACGCCCGTCGCCGGGGCGATGCTTTCGACACGACCGTTCAGGGCCTCACCGCCGAGGCTGTCGACCCGCAGCTGCACGTTCTGCCCCGGCTGTACGTTGGTCAGTTGAGTTTCTTGAAAATTGGCGACCACGTAAGCCTGTGCCAGCGGCACCACCGCCAGTATCTTGCTGCCCGGCGTCACATAGGCGCCGACTCGCACGGCGCGCTCGCCGACAATGCCGTCCTGTGGCGCAACAATGCGCGTATAAGACAGCTCGTAACTGGCGATTTCCAGGGCAGCTTGCGCACGTTTCAGCCCACCTTCGGCGGCGTCGCATTGGGCTGTCAGGATGTCCACTTGCTTGCGTTCCGCCGCCAGCACTGCCGTTGCATTGGCCAACCGCGCGTTGGCCTGATCGATGCGCGTGCGCGCTTGTTGAGCATTCTGCACCGTGCCGGCCCCAACGCCCGCCAGGTGGATGTAGCGGTTCAACTCTTGCTCGGCGAAGGCCAATTCAGCCTTCGCTGATACTACCGAGGCTTGAGCCTGAGCGATCACTGAAGCCTGGCGCTCAAGGGTCGCCCGGGCATTTTGCAGCTGCGCTCTCGCCATCAGGGTCTCGGCGTCAGCCGCTTGGGCCGCGGCTCGCAGATCACGATCATCGATCAACGCCAGCAACTGCCCGGCCTTGACTTGCTGGTTGTCTTCCACCAACACGTCCTTGATAAACCCGGCCACGCGCGGGACCACCAGCGTGAAGTCCGCCGAGACAAAGGCATCATTGGTTTTTTGCTGCGTACGCGGCCCGAAAAGGCCGGGCGTCAGCAGATAAATCAGCACGCCGACTGCCACCACGGCGGCGATACCGACAACCACTTTTTGCTTTGTTTGAATCGTCATAAAAACCTTCTGTTTCAGTGAAGCGTTCAAGTCGGCGCGCGCGGTGGATAAACCCGCGTCGGCAGCCAGAAAATCATCAGGATCAACGCCAGTGCGACGCCCGCCATGCACAGATAAAGATCGGAGGAAGTCAGCACCACGGCTTGCTCGTGCAGCCGATGAGCGAGACCTGCGCTGTCGCTGTCGGCCAGTGGCGAATTACCGAGGTTGTCCACCAACATGGTTGAGTGGAAGTGCAGCCTGGAAGTGGTCAACGCCTCAATGACGCCGGTGGCGAGCACCGCGGACAGGCCTTTCACCGTGTTGAACCAGGCCGAGGCGAACGGTCCTTCCATGGGCGAAATGCTGCCGGTCGCGAGCATCAACAGTGGCAACACCGCCATCGGCTGACCGAAGATTTGCAGCCATTGCAGTGCGTAGAAATCGTCGCGAATCCACGCCGACGTCAGCAGTGAACCGCCGATGCAAGACAGCGCCAACAGGCTCAAGCCGATACCCAACACCCAGCGACAATCAACCCATCGCAGATTGCACAACGCAGCCACTAACGGCAGCGCAATCAACTGGGGCAACGCTGCCAACAGTGTGATCGGCGCAGTCTGGATGGGGCGATAACCCTGCACCTGCGCCAGATAAGCGGACGGAATGATGATCACCGCCAGCAACACCACCAGCACCCCGGCCAGAGTGAGCAAGGCGAAGGACAGGTTGCGGATGCCGAGCATCTGCATCTTGAAAAACGGAATGGGTTGCGACCATTCATTGATCAGGAAAAGCACCATCAACAGCAACCCACCGCCGAGTAATCCGCAGATCAGGCTCGACTCGAACCAGTCCAGTCGATTGCCCTGCAGAACGCCGATCACCAACAGGCAGATCGCCGGAAAACCCAGCAGCAGACTGCGCCAGTTGAAGTGCCTGAAGCGCTCCAGGCGCAGCGGGTCCTGTGGCAAACCGTAAAACACCGCCACCAGGGCGATCAGGCACGGCACGATGATTTGCCAAAACGTCCATTGCCAACCGACATACTCGGTCCACAACCCGGCCAATGGCGTGCCGAGCCCGGGGCCGAAAGTGGCTGTCAGGGCATAACCGGCCAAGCCATAGAGCTTCACATTGGCCGGCAAGAATCGCAGCGCCACGGTCATCAACATCGGCGGCAACGCGCCGCCCGCCAAACCTTGCAACGTGCGCAGGACCAGCAGGCTTTCGTAGTTCGGGGCGAACGGACTCAACGCGCCTAACAGCGTGAAGACGCTGATGGCGCAGAGGGTGAAACGCCGCAACGAAAACGTCACCGAGCACCATGGCGCAAACGCCATGGCCGCCACCGAGGTTGCGGTGTAACTGGCGACCAGCCAGGTGCCTTCGTCGTAGCCGATGGCCAACGCGCCGCGAATGTCCGCCAAGGCAACCTTGGTCACCATCTCGTTCAGGCCCGAGGCCAGCACCGCCAACAACACGCCCACCAGACCGATGATGATCCTCGGGCCGAAGACCGGTGGTGCGACAGCGGCTGGACGGGTCGCGGCGTGTGGTGCCGTGACCGTGAGGGAAGTCATTACTGCTTGCTCCGGGGTTTGAGTACCGGGGCAGTTTAAAAAGCGCGAGGCCTGACGAAAACTGACTTATCGACAGGTTATAAGTGCGTTAGACGCAACAATACAAAAACCCTGAGGGAGCGAGCCTGCTCGCGATTGGGCCGTCACATTCAACATCTATAGTGACTGACCCACCGCTATCGCGAGCAGGCTCGCTCCCACAGAGATTTGGGGTCACTTCAGGTGGGTTGCGCCTCTAGCCACGTCTCATCGCAACAGGTTTTGAGGGTTTCACGCAGCCAGCGGTGAGCCGGGTCATTGTCAAACCTGGGGTGCCAGGCCTGGGTCAGCATCAGGGTGGGCAACGGAATCGGCAGCGTGAACGAGCGCAGTTTCAAGCCCAGGCGTCGCACGCTTAGCAACGCTTCCTTGGGCACCGGCAGAATCAGATTGGAATCCGGCAACGCGAACATCGCCGCATGGAAGCTCGGCGCAATCACTGCGACCCGCCGCTCCAGCCCCAAAGCATTGAGTGCCGTGTCGATCGGCCCGCGTGCAATGCCTCGGCGCGACATGCTGATATGAGAAAAACCGGCGTAGCGTTCGGCGGTAATCTCATCGTCAAACAGTGGATGATCTTCGCGCACCAGACCGACAAAGTGCGTAGAGAACAGGTTCTGTACTTTCACTTCCGGCATGACGGGACGATTGTTGCTCACACTTAAATCGATCCGCCCTTCGCGCAGCGCTTCATCATCGCCATCGCCCTCCGGCACAAATCGCAATTCACAATGCGGCGCTTGGCGCTCCATAGTGTCAAACAGTTTGCCGCCATAGACGCCGACGAAAAAGTCATTGGCGCGGATGCTGAACCGTCGGCGCAACGAACCGAGATCTACCACATCGGCCGAGCGAAACAGCAACGCGGCCTGCTCGACCACATCACGTACCTGCTCACGTAATTCCAGCGCCTTGGGCGTCGGCACCAAACCACGACCGGCACGCACCAGGATCGGGTCGCCGATGGCCTCGCGTATCCGCGTCAGCGTTCGGCTCATGGCCGCCGGGCTGAGGTTCATCCGCCGTGCAGCGCCGACCACACTGCCTTCATCGAGCAACGCGTCGAGGGCGACCAACAGGTTCATGTCCGGGAGTTGCATGCTGAGCACTCTTGGCTGATCTGGATTGATTCAGACGCAATGCTAGCAAACATCTCCAACTGATGCGGTGGCTGGACTGCCCCCATCGCGAGCAGGCTCACTCCCACAGTAATCTTCAGTGGATGCGGACTATGTGTTCGACACATCGCCCTGTAGGAGTGAGCCTGCTCGCGAAGGCGTCAGACCAGACGCCGCAACTTACCGCTGCATCCCCCACCGCTTCACGGTCACCCGCTCCAGCGTGTCGAACACCAAGTTCTCCACCAGCAACCCGATCAGGATCACCACCGCCAACCCGGCAAAGACTTTGTCGGTGTAGAGTTCGTTGCGGTTCTGGAATATGTACCAACCCAACCCACCCTTGCCGCTGGTCGCGCCAAACACCAGTTCCGCAGCGATCAACGTGCGCCAGGCGAAGGCCCAGCCGATTTTCAGCCCGGCAAGGATCGATGGCAACGCGGCCGGGATCAGGATAAACAGCACGAACCGCATGCCCTTGAGGCCGTAATTGCGCCCGGCCATGCGCAGGGTTTCCGAGACTCCGAGAAACCCGGCGTAGGTGTTCAAGGCCAAGGCCCAAAGCACTGAGTGCACCAGCACAAAAATCAGGCTGTTCTGCCCCAGGCCGAACCACAGCAGTGCCAGTGGCAACAACGCAATCGCCGGCAGCGGGTTGAACATCGAGGTCAATGTGCTCAACAGGTCGCGACCAAACTGGGTCGACACCGCCAATGTGGTCAGGGCAAATGCCAGGACGATGCCGATCAGATAACCCTTGAGCAACACCACCAACGAAATCCAGACCTTGCCCAGCAATTCGCCAGTGAGCAAACCGTCATACAGCGCGCTGGCGGTTTGCAGAAAACTCGGCAGCAGCAGGTCGTTGTTTTGAACACGGGCAACCACTTCCCACAGCGCTGCCAGCAAAATCAGGATCAGACTTTTACGAATCCAGCCCTGTTGCCAGAGGCGCTGACCAAGCGGCAGTTCACGCTCCAGCGGTACGCTGGTCAGCGGCTGTAAAACAGTTTCGAACTCTTCACGCACAGATGATAAATGGCTCATCGGGCAAACCTCTCAATGGCTCAATAAGCGATGCGAATATCGGAGAAATCCAGCTCACGCTCGGTTTCCGGAGATTGCCCTTCATCGAACAACAACCGATGAATCCGTCGCGCCGACTCCTGAAACGCAACGCCGCCGAGGCTGTGCAAATCGTATTGATGGCTGTGGACTTCTGCCCGTACCCGGCCCGGATGCGGCGACAACAGCAAAATGCGATTGCCCACCACTAGCGCCTCTTCGATAGAGTGCGTGACAAACAGCAGCGTGAAACGCACCTCTTCCCAGAGCAGCAGCAATTCTTCCTGCATCTTGCGGCGGGTCAGCGCATCCAGCGCGGCGAAGGGTTCGTCCATCAGGAGGATTTTCGGTTGCATCGCCAGCGCTCGTGCAATGGCGACTCGCGCTTTCATGCCACCGGACAAGGTATGCGGATAAGCATCGGCAAACGCCGCCAGCCCCACCTTTTCCAGAGAGTGCAGTGCCCGCTCTTCAGCCTCTTTACGCTTGAGTGTTTTGGACGCCAGCAGCGGAAACATGACGTTCTGTTTGACGGTTTTCCACGGTGGCAGTTGATCGAACTCCTGGAACACCACAATTCGATCCGGGCCCGGCGCGTGGACAGTTTGCCCTTGCAGGCGAATCTCACCCTCACAAGGCTGAATAAAACCGGCGACAGCCTTGAGCAACGTCGATTTACCGCAACCCGACGGGCCGAGCAGCACAAAGCGGTCCGCCGGATCGATTTCAAAACTGACTTGATGGGTCGCTCGCACCACACGCTGTGGCGTGCGGTATTCGAGGCTGACATTGTCGACCGACAGCAGCGCTTGGGCTGCCGTGTTCGATTTGCTGACCGTGTGGCCTTGCAAAGGGGCGTTCATGACGATCAGCTCCCTTGCAGCGGTTTGGTGTCCTGGAAGAAGTAGTCCTTCCACGAATCCGGTTTGTTTTTGATCGCACCGACGCGGTAGAGAAACTCGGCCAGTGGATACGTATTTTTCGGCGTGATGCTGAATTCGAATTGCGGGTTGTCGATGATTTTCAGCAACGCGGCGTGATCGATTTTCGCCTTGGTGACGCGCAGGTACGTGTCGGCTGCCGCGCCTTTATCGTTCTGCGCAAATTCAGCCGCTTCAGTCAGCGCCGCAATGAAGGCCTTGTAGGTTTTCGGGTTCTCGTCACGGAATTTCTCGGTCGCAAACAGCACCGTTGGCGAATTCGGGCCGAGCACGTCATAGGAGTTCAACACCACATGGACGTTGGGGTTGTCCAGCTCCTGATCCTGGAATGGCGGGTTGGAGAAGTGCCCGGACAACTCGGTGCCACCGGCCACCAACGCGGCCGTGGCGTCCGGGTGCGGCACCGCGATGGTGTACTTGTCGAGGCGATTGAACTCCTTGTCACCCCATTGCTTGGCCGCCGCGTATTGCAGGAAACGCGATTGCACTGAAACCCCAACGGCCGGCACCGCAATTCGATCCTTCTCGGTGAAATCGGCGATGGTCTTGACCTTGGGATTGTTGCTCACCAGGTAGTAGGGGAAGTTACCGAGGGAAGCCACGGCTTTGACGTTCTGCTTGCCATGGGTGCGATCCCAGATCGTCAGCAACGGGCCGACACCAGCGCCTGCGATATCAATCGAACCCGAGAGCAGCGCATCGTTGACCGCCGCGCCACCAGACAGCTGAGTCCAGTCGACCTTGATGTCGATGCCTTCCTGCTTGCCGTACTTCTCGATCAGGTTCTGATCGCGCACCACATTGAGCAACAGGTAAACAATGCCGAACTGCTCGGCGATGCGGATTTCACCTTCGGCGTGGGCCACAGTCGGCGCCACCAGGCTGCCGGCGATCAGGCTGAAACCCAGGCCGATGGCGGCCGCCAGCGGTGCAAATGGAAGACGTTTGGTCATGAAAATTCTCCGACAAATCAGAAAGGCGCGTCGCCCTGGATGGTGGTGCGAAACAGCTTGCGGCGCAGATGGCTGGGGCATCCGGCGGCGAGGTGGATCAGCGAGCGGTTGTCCCAGAACACCAGGTCATGGGGCTGCCATTGATGGCGGTAGATGTTTTGCGGCAGCACGCTATGGGCGTAGAGCTCATCAAGCAGTTGCTTGCTCTCGTCTTCCGGCAAACCGACGATGCGCGTGGTAAAGCCTTCGCTGACGAACAACGCCTTGCGTCCGTTTTCCGGGTGCGTGCGTACGATCGGATGAATCACTTCGGCGACTTGTGCGAGCTGCTCCGGCGTCAGGGTCGGGCGCCAGTTGCCTTCGAATTTGGTCTCGCTGTAACGCGCGGTGTAGGAATGCGCGGCGGATCGGCCTTCGACTGCTTTGCGCAACGCGTCGGGCAGGTTGTCCCAGGCTTTGTGCATGTCGGCGAATAAGGTGTCGCCGCCTTCGGACGGCAGCTCCTGGGCGTGCAGCATCGAGCCCAGGCTGGGCAGCTCTTTATAGGAAAGATCGGAGTGCCAGAACTTGCCAGCGTCACCGAGGCCGATGGATTGGCCGTTTTCGATGATGTTGGAAACGATGAGGATTTCCGGATGGCCGGCCAGCAGGAACTGCTTGAGCACATGAATCTGCAACACGCCGAATCGACGGCTGAAGACGATCTGCTGCTCAGGGGTAATGCGCTGGTCGCGGAACACCACGACGTGATGATCCAGGTGCGCGCGATGGATACGGGCGAAGTCCTGATCGTTGATTGGCCGAGACAGGTCGAGGCCGATGATTTCGGCACCGACCGCGCCGCTGAACGGGCGGATGTCAAAGGTTTGAGGCGCGATGCTTTGAGAGGCATTCGCTGAAGACAAAGAGACAGCTGACATAAAAATCACTCCCACGCACGGCACGCTCAAAGGCGCGCGCGTCGATCAAGAAACTCACGGAGGTCCCGTGTTGGTTCGTGTCGTGCGGCGCGCCGATTGGTCGGCGGGTACGCAGAAGAGTGACTTTATAGATATAAGAATTTAAATTTAAATACCGTTAATGAATAACGATATGGCTTTTGAGGTGTGTTGTCGGTTAGGCCGCCATCGCGAGCAAGCTCGGCTCCTACAGGGATCGTGTGATCAACACTGTCTCTGTAGGAGCCAGGCTTGGTCCGGGCGCTGCGTTCCGACGATGAGGCCATCAGCCACACCGGGGGACTACCGCTCGTGCAGCGCCTCGGCCCGCGCCCGGATAATCGGCTTGAGCAAATAGCTGAGCACCGACTTTTTGCCGGTGATGATATCCACCGACGCCACCATCCCCGGAATGATCAGCAACGGCTTTTCATCCGTCCCCAGATGGCTGCGATCAGTGCGCAGCTTGATGATGTAGTAGGTGTTTTTCTTGTCTTCATCGGTAATGGTGTCAGCGCCGATCTGTTCAAGCTTGGCCTTCAACCCACCATAAATGGTGTAGTCGTACGCCGTGAACTTCACCGTCGCTTCTTGCCCCGGATGCAGGAAGGCGATGTCTTGCGGGCGAACCTTCGCCTCGACCAGCAAGGTGTCGTCCAGCGGCACGATTTCCACCAGATCGCTGCCCGGCTGAATCACGCCGCCAATGGTGTTCACCAACAACTTGTTGACGATGCCACGTACCGGCGATGTCACCAGCGTCCGGCTGACCCGGTCTTCCAGCGCTTTGCCGGTGGCCTGAGCCTTGTTCAGATCGGTGCGCGCTTCGTTCAGTTGGGTCAGCGCTTCGCTGCGGAATTTGCCACGCGTCTCGTCGATCTTGCGCTGCACTTCCTTGATCGCCGATTCGGCACGAGGGATCGCCAGCGTCGTGGCATCCAGTTGCCCGCGCGTTTCGACTTCCCCACGTTTGAGTCGCAGCACTTCAACCGGCGACACCGCGCCCTGGGCCACCAACGGCTCGGACATGTTGATTTCCTGGCGCTGCAGTGCCAGCCCGTTTCGGTACTGCGACTGCTTGGAGGTGAATTCACGCAGCTCTTGCTGACGCTGGATCAATTGCTCCTGCAAACCACCGATTTCATCGTGCAGTTGCTGACGACGGCTGGTGTACAGCGACTCTTCGCTGGCCGCCTGAATGGGCACGGCTTTGAGCACATCCGCCGGGAAATTCAGTGGACGATCGTCAACTTCCGCACTCAAGCGCTCAACCCGCAGCAGCATCGACAACCGATCCGCTTCGGTTTCACCGACGTTGGAGGCAAAGCGCGTATCGTCCAGGCGAATCAGCGGCGCACCGGCCTCAACGATCTGCCCTTCCTTGACGAACAACTCAGAGACGATCCCGCCTTCAAGGTTCTGGATTTTCTGGATCTTGGACGACGGAATCGCCTTGCCGTCGCCCTTGGTGACCTCGTCGATCACCGCGTAGTTGGCCCAGAGCATCAGAAACACGAAAAATCCGATGATTGCCCAGATCGTCAACCGCACCACACGCGGGGCGTCTTCGATGAGGGCTTTGTTGACCTCGGGCAAAGGCTGGCCATGCAGCGAATCGGAGCCTTTGAAGTAACGACCGATCGCATTCTTGAAACCCGACTTAAGCAACACTGATCTGCCCCTTCTTCAACGCTTCCATCACGACGGCTTTCGGGCCATCGGCGAGAATTTGTCCACGGTCGATGACAATCAAGCGATCCACCAGCGACAACAGTGAAGCCCGGTGCGTGACCAGCACCACGGTCTTGCTTTCAATCATGGCCGCGAGGCGTTGTTTGAGGCGTTCTTCACCGGTGTTGTCCATGGCGCTGGTCGGTTCGTCGAGCAGCAGAATCGGCGGATTGAGCAGCAATGCCCGGGCCAGCGCGACGTTCTGGCGCTGACCGCCAGACAGGTTCTGCCCGCGCTCACCGACTTGCAGCTCATAACCTTGCGGGTGCAGACGGGCGAATTCATGCACGCCGGCCAGTTCGGCGGCTTGCAAGACCAATTCGTCTTCGACATAACGTGCGCCCGACACCAGGTTGTCGCGAAGGGTGCCCGCCAGCAGTTGGATGTCCTGCGCCACGTAGCCGATGTTGTGGCGCAATTCGCTCACGTCGATCTGGCGAATGTCGACGCCATCCACCAACAGCGCGCCGTCGTCCGGCTGGTACAGCCCCACTACCAGTTTGGCCAGGGAGCTTTTGCCCGAACCGCTGCGACCGATGATGCCGATCTTCTCGCCCGGCTTGATGCTCAGGTTGATGTTCTTCAGCGCCAGGTTCTGCTGGCCCGGGTAGGTGAAGTTCATCTGCCGGCACTCGATGCCGCCTTGCAGCACCTTGCGGCTCAGCGGGCGCTCTTCGAAGTTGCGCTCTTGCGGCAACTCCATCATTTGATCGACCGAGGTCATGGTCACCCGCGCTTGCTGGTAACGCGTCAGCAGGCCGGACAGCGAAGCCAGCGGGCTGAGGGCACGACCGCTGAGCATGTAGCAGGCAATCAGACCGCCCATGCTCAGGTTGCCGGCGATGATCTGGTACACGCCGAAGACGATCATGATGACCCCGGCCAGCTGCTGGATCAGCAACGTGATGTTCATCGCCAGGCCGGAGAGCATTTTCACCCGCAGTTCGAGGCGGCTGAGGGTGCCAATGGTTTGTTCCCACTGATACTGACGTTCGCTTTCGGCGTTGTTGACCTTCACCGCGTCGAGGCCAGCGAGGGTTTCGATCAGGCTCGACTGGCGCTCGGCGCCCAAGGCCATGGTTCGCTCCATGGTTGCCACCAGCGGCTTCTGCAGTGCATAGCCGATCAGCAAGGCAATCGGGAACGCCAGCACCGGAATCCACACCAGGTGCCCGCCGATAATTGCGATGACCATGAAGATCAGCAGCGTAAATGGCAGATCGATCAGGCTGGTCAGCGTCAGCGAGGCGAGGAAATCGCGCAGGCTTTGAAATTCATGAATGTTCTGGGCGAAGCTGCCGACCCGGGCCGGGCGGTACTTCATGGCCATGCCGACGATGCGTTCGAACAACGTGGCGGAGATGATCAGGTCGGTTTTCTTGCCGGCCAGGTCCAGGCACAGACTGCGCAGACTCTTGAGGATCAGGTCGAACAGGTAAGCACCGGTAATGCCGATGGCCAATACCCACAGGGTCGATTCGGCCTGGTTTGGCACGACACGGTCGTAGACGTTCATCACGAACAGCGGCGCGGCCATGGCGATGATGTTGATCAGGAAACTGGCGGCGATGGCGTCAGCGTAGAGCCAGCGCGAACGCTTGAGGGTGTCGCGGAACCACGAGCGTGCGCGCGGGATCAGCGTGCCGTGGTTGACGTCGAATTTATGCTGGGGTTGAGCAAAAAACACTTTGCCGGTGTAGTCGTCGGCGAGCAATTCGCGACTGACGACACTTTCGCCGCCATCGCTTTCGTTTAGCAGCACGCGGGCCTGGTCGTCACCCAGCCAGCCAAGCAGAACCGCACTGCGACCGTCCTTGAGCAACAACAATGCCGGCAGCGCAATCGCCGGAATCTGCTCAAGCTTGCGTTGCAGCACCCGACCTTGCAGGCCGGCGCGAGCCGCTGCGCGAGGTAGCAACTCGACGCTCAGGCGTTGCTTGGGCAACGGCAGGCCGGTGGTCAGCATCGCGGCGCTGGCCGGCTTCTGGTGCAATGTGCAAAGGGCTAGCAGGCCATCCAGCAACGGATCGTCATGCAGCGTGCGTGGATCATGGATGAGTTGAACCCGACTGACTTCTGATTCCACGCTCGACACTCTTGGCTAACGGTAAAAAGGGAGGACTCAATTCATCCCGAGGAGCTGAACCTACGGCTTCACGTCGATTTGCACAACGAAAACTAACGGTGCGACCACTCCCTGGCGCTTGAGCAACGCGCCCATGGTCGCCTTGATTCGGTATTGAGTAAATAACTGAATGTTTTTGATCTCGGCCAAACAACGGGAAGCGTTAAACAGTTCGTTTTCGCTGTCGAGCAAGCTGCGCTCGCCGAGGCTGAACTGTTTCTAATATGCGGTGCGCACGCTGGTGTTGTGATCGGCATATTGTTAAGCGGCCTTCACGACCATAACCGTCCGGCAGATCGACCCGGGAAAGGGATCCACCTTTGGCCGTCTTTAACCGATAATCCGCGGCCAATCGACTATTAATACTTGCCTGGATTTCCAGATGGACCTCCAGTGCCTGTTGTATTGCCTGCATAAGGCTCTGTTCCTGAATAAAACTGCCGGCATTGGCGCCGGGTGAAGACTTGAACAGTTGCTGACGCATGGTTCGAATATTCCCAGGACTTCTTGTCCTGAATCACTTCAGAACGTACGACGGCATTGGATAATGGATGCCCGTAATACCGTACGTCGGAAATTAGAAAGTTAGAGCTGGATCACACTCGGCAGGACAGCTCGTTACCTAAATATCAATGTGACATTACTGGGACGAGTGTTTAGGATGACAACTGCAAGGTCAATAGTTTGGCATATAGTTAATAGCAGAAAAATATAGACAATTTATTGACGATCAATAGCGTCAAACTTGCGTCTACTCTGTTTAAAAGAACGACCCGACTGAGCAGGCCAAGTCCGCCAAGTCCATGGAAGTCAACTGAACGCATCACCCGGAGAGTCTTCAATGAGCAGTGTTGTTGCCATCGTCAAAAGCATTGTCGGTCAAGTTTTCGCGGTCTCCCCAGAGGGCGTCCGTCGTGTACTCATTGAAGGCGATCGGCTGTTAGTCGGCGATCAGGTAGACACCGGTGCAGCGGGCGCCGTAACGCTCGAACTGGCTGACGGCCGGACCCTGGACCTGGGCCGCGACTCTCAGTGGAGCGGCAACGCTCCGGATTCCAGCAGCGGCCTGGCAGAAGCCACCGCACAAGCCGCACCATCGGTTGAAGAATTGCAGCAAGCCATTGTTGCCGGCGCCGACCCGACCAAAGACCTTGAAGCCACCGCGGCCGGCCCTGCGGCTGTCGGCACGGGCGGTGCGGCAGGTGGCGGTCACAGCTTCGTAATGCTGGATGCAACCGCTGGCCGAGTGGATGCTACCGTTGGTTTCCCAACCGACGGTCCTGATTTCGCTGCCACAACCACCACGCTCGATACCGGCAGCAATCAGAACACCACGGCCACCAACGCTCTGAGCGTACTGACCGCTGATACCGGCACACAGGCCGAAGACAGCGTCGCGACCGGCAACGTACTGAACAACGATAGCGATGCCGACACCCCTCTCAGCGTCGCCAGCTTCACCGTCGCGGGCATGACCGGCAGCTTCACCGCAGGCCAGGCGGCGGCCATCGTCGGTGTCGGTACGTTGACCATCGGCACCAATGGCAACTACACCTTTACTCCAGACGCCAACTACAACGGCGCCGTACCGCAAGTCACGTACACCACTAATACGGGATTGACCAGCACGCTGGATCTCACCGTGACGGCGGTCGATGATCCGAGTGTTTTGACTGCAGACACCCAAACCATTGCAGAAGACACGCCTGCGATCGGCAACGTGCTGAGCAACGACAGCGACATCGACAATGTCCTGAGCGTGGCCACCTTTACCATCGCCGGCGTCAATGCCACCTTCACAGCCGGCCAGACCGCCACCATTGCCAACGTCGGCACGCTGGTCATTGCCGCCGATGGCGCCTACACCTTTACCCCGGCGGCCAACTACAACGGCACGGTGCCAACGGTCAGCTACACCGTCACCGACGGTTCCGGTTCTGACGTCACCTCTACCCTGAATATCAGCGTCACCCCGGTTGATGACAGTTTCACCGATGCCAGCGAAACGGTCTCCGGTCTGGAAGATGCCCCAGTGACCGGCAGCGTCCTCAGCGGTACCTCGAGCGTCGATGGCCCGGTCAGCGTGGTGAACTTCACCATCGGTGAAACCACCTACGCCGCCGGCAGCACGGCGACCATCGCCAATGTCGGCACTCTGGTGATCGCCGCCGATGGCGCCTACACCTTCACTCCAGCGGCCAACTACAACGGCACGGTGCCAACGGTCAGCTATACCGTCACTGACGGCTCCGGTACTGACGTCACCTCGACCCTGAACATCAGCGTCACCCCGGTCGATGACAGTTTCACCGACCTCAGCGAAACCGTGACCACCAGCGAAGACGCCCCGGTGACCGGCAGCGTCCTCAGCGGTACCTCGAGCGTCGATGGCCCGGTCAGCGTGGTGAACTTCACCATCGGCGAAACCACCTACGCCGCCGGCAGCACCGCGACCATCGCCAACGTCGGCACCCTGGTGCTCGCCGCCGATGGCGCCTACACCTTCACTCCAGCGGCCAACTACAACGGCACAGTGCCAACGGTCAGCTACACCGTCACCGACGGCTCCGGTACTGACGTCACCTCGACCCTGAACATCAGCGTCACCCCGGTCGATGACAGTTTCACCGACCTCAGCGAAACCGTGACCACCAGCGAAGACGCCGCCGTCACCGGCAGCGTGCTGGCGGGTACCTCGAGCGTCGACGGCCCCGTTACGGTGCTTAACTTCACCATCGGCGAAACCACCTACGCCGCCGGCAGCACCGCGACCATCGCCAACGTCGGCACCCTGGTGCTCGCCGCCGATGGCGCCTACACCTTCACTCCAGCGGCCAACTACAACGGCACGGTGCCAACGGTCAGCTACACCGTCACCGACGGCTCCGGTACTGACGCCACCTCGACCCTGAACATCAGCGTCACCCCGGTCGATGACAGTTTCACCGACCTCAGCGAAACCGTGACCACCAGCGAAGACGCCGCCGTCACCGGCAGCGTGCTGGCGGGTACCTCGAGCGTCGACGGCCCGGTCAGCGTGGTGAACTTCACCATCGGCGAAACCACCTACGCCGCCGGCAGCACCGCGACCATCGCCAACGTCGGCACCCTGGTGCTCGCCGCCGATGGCGCCTACACCTTCACTCCAGCGGCCAACTACAACGGCACGGTGCCAACGGTCAGCTACACCGTCACCGACGGCTCCGGTACTGACGCCACCTCGACCCTGAACATCAGCGTCACCCCGGTCGATGACAGTTTCACCGACCTCAGCGAAACCGTGACCACCAGCGAAGACGCCCCGGTGACCGGCAGCGCCCTCAGCGGTACCTCGAGCGTCGATGGCCCGGTCAGCGTGGTGAACTTCACCATCGGCGAAACCACCTACGCCGCGGGCAGCACCGCGACCATTGCCAACGTCGGCACTCTGGTCATTGCCGCTGATGGCGCCTACACCTTTACCCCGGCGGCCAACTACAACGGCACGGTGCCGAGCGTGAGCTACACCGTCACCGACGGCTCCGGTACTGACGTCACTTCGACCCTGAACATCAGCGTCACCCCGGTCGATGACAGCTTCACCGATGCCAACGAATCGCGTTCCACTCTGGAAGACACCGCCCTGACCGGCAGCGTCCTCGACGGCACGAGCAGCGTCGACGGTCCAGTCAGCGTGCTCAACTTCACGGTTGGCGGCACCCAGTACCTGGCCGGTGAAACCGCGACTATCACCAACGTCGGCACCCTGGTGCTCACTGCCGATGGCGCCTACACCTTCACCCCGGCGGCCAACTACAACGGCACGGTGCCAACGGTCAGCTACACCGTCACCGACGGTTCCGGTACTGACGTCACTTCGACCCTGAACATCAGCGTCACCCCGGTCGATGACAGCTTCACCGACCTCAGCGAAACCGTGACCACCAGCGAAGACGCCGCCGTCACCGGCAGCGTGCTGGCGGGTACCTCGAGCGTCGATGGCCCGGTCAGCGTGGTGAACTTCACCATCGGCGAAACCACCTACGCCGCAGGCAGCACGGCGACCATCGCCAATGTCGGCACTCTGGTGATCGGGGCGAACGGGGCTTACACCTTTACCCCGGCGGCCAACTACAACGGCACGGTGCCAACGGTCAGCTACACCGTCACCGACGGTTCCGGTACTGACGTCACCTCGACCCTGAACATCAGCGTCACCCCGGTCGATGACAGTTTCACCGACCTCAGCGAAACCGTGACCACCAGCGAAGACGCCCCGGTGACCGGCAGCGTCCTCAGCGGTACCTCGAGCGTCGATGGCCCGGTCAGCGTGGTGAACTTCACCATCGGCGAAACCACCTACGCCGCGGGCAGCACCGCGACCATTGCCAACGTCGGCACTCTGGTCATTGCCGCTGATGGCGCCTACACCTTTACCCCGGCGGCCAACTACAACGGCACGGTGCCAACGGTCAGCTACACCGTCACCGACGGCTCCGGTACTGACGTCACTTCGACCCTGAACATCAGCGTCACCCCGGTCGATGACAGCTTCACCGATGCCAACGAATCGCGTTCCACTCTGGAAGACACCGCCCTGACCGGCAGCGTCCTCGACGGCACGAGCAGCGTCGACGGTCCAGTCAGCGTGCTCAACTTCACGGTTGGCGGCACCCAGTACCTGGCCGGTGAAACCGCGACTATCACCAACGTCGGCACTCTGGTCATCGGAGCGAACGGGGCTTACACCTTCACCCCGGCGGCCAACTACAACGGCACGGTGCCAACGGTCAGCTACACCGTCACCGACGGTTCCGGTACTGACGTCACCTCGACCCTGAATATCAGCGTCACCCCGGTTGATGACAGTTTCACCGACCTCAGCGAAACCGTGACCACCAGCGAAGACGCCCCGTTGACCGGCAGCGTCCTCAGCGGTACCTCGAGCGTCGACGGCCCCGTTACGGTGCTTAACTTCACCATCGGTGAAACCACCTACGCCGCCGGCAGCACGGCGACCATCGCCAATGTCGGCACTCTGGTGATCGCCGCCGATGGCGCCTACACCTTCACTCCAGCGGCCAACTACAACGGCGCGGTGCCAACGGTCAGCTATACCGTCACTGACGGCTCCGGTACTGACGTCACTTCGACCTTGAACATCAGCGTCACCCCGGTCGATGACAGCTTCACCGACCTCAGCGAAACCGTGACCACCAGCGAAGACGCCGCCGTCACCGGCAGCGTGCTGGCGGGTACCTCGAGCGTCGATGGCCCGGTCAGCGTGCTCAACTTCACGGTTGCCGGCACCCAGTACCAGGCCGGTGAAACCGCGACTATCACCAATGTCGGGACCCTGGTGCTCACTGCCGATGGCGCCTACACCTTTACCCCGGCGGCCAACTACAACGGCACGGTGCCAACGGTCAGCTACACCGTCACCGACGGCTCCGGTACTGACGCCACCTCGACCCTGAACATCAGCGTCACCCCGGTCGATGACAGTTTCACCGACCTCAGCGAAACCGTGACCACCAGCGAAGACGCCCCGGTGACCGGCAGCGCCCTCAGCGGTACCTCGAGCGTCGATGGCCCGGTCAGCGTGGTGAACTTCACCATCGGCGAAACCACCTACGCCGCGGGCAGCACCGCGACCATTGCCAACGTCGGCACTCTGGTCATTGCCGCTGATGGCGCCTACACCTTTACCCCGGCGGCCAACTACAACGGCACGGTGCCGAGCGTGAGCTACACCGTCACCGACGGCTCCGGTACTGACGTCACTTCGACCCTGAACATCAGCGTCACCCCGGTCGATGACAGCTTCACCGATGCCAACGAATCGCGTTCCACTCTGGAAGACACCGCCCTGACCGGCAGCGTCCTCGACGGCACGAGCAGCGTCGACGGTCCAGTCAGCGTGCTCAACTTCACGGTTGGCGGCACCCAGTACCTGGCCGGTGAAACCGCGACTATCACCAACGTCGGCACCCTGGTGCTCACTGCCGATGGCGCCTACACCTTCACCCCGGCGGCCAACTACAACGGCACGGTGCCAACGGTCAGCTACACCGTCACCGACGGTTCCGGTACTGACGTCACTTCGACCCTGAACATCAGCGTCACCCCGGTCGATGACAGCTTCACCGACCTCAGCGAAACCGTGACCACCAGCGAAGACGCCGCCGTCACCGGCAGCGTGCTGGCGGGTACCTCGAGCGTCGATGGCCCGGTCAGCGTGGTGAACTTCACCATCGGCGAAACCACCTACGCCGCAGGCAGCACGGCGACCATCGCCAATGTCGGCACTCTGGTCATCGGGGCGAACGGGGCTTACACCTTTACCCCGGCGGCCAACTACAACGGCACGGTGCCAACGGTCAGCTACACCGTCACCGACGGTTCCGGTACTGACGTCACCTCGACCCTGAACATCAGCGTCACCCCGGTCGATGACAGTTTCACCGACCTCAGCGAAACCGTGACCACCAGCGAAGACGCCCCGGTGACCGGCAGCGTCCTCAGCGGTACCTCGAGCGTCGATGGCCCGGTCAGCGTGGTGAACTTCACCATCGGCGAAACCACCTACGCCGCGGGCAGCACCGCGACCATTGCCAACGTCGGCACTCTGGTCATTGCCGCTGATGGCGCCTACACCTTTACCCCGGCGGCCAACTACAACGGCACGGTGCCAACGGTCAGCTATACCGTCACCGACGGTTCCGGTACTGACGTCACCTCGACCCTGAACATCAGCGTCACCCCGGTCGATGACAGTTTCACCGACCTCAGCGAAACCGTGACCACCAGCGAAGACGCCGCCGTCACCGGCAGCGTGCTGGCGGGTACCTCGAGCGTCGACGGCCCCGTTACGGTGCTTAACTTCACGGTTGGCGGCACCCAGTACCTGGCCGGTGAAACCGCGACTATCACCAATGTCGGCACTCTGGTCATTGCCGCTGATGGCGCCTACACCTTTACCCCGGCGGCCAACTACAACGGCACGGTGCCAACGGTCAGCTACACCGTCACTGACGGCTCCGGTACTGACGTCACTTCGACCTTGAACATCAGCGTCACCCCGGTTGACGACAGCTTCACCGATGCCAACGAATCGCGTTCCACCCTGGAAGACACCGCCCTGACCGGCAGCGTCCTCGACGGCACGAGCAGCGTCGATGGCCCGGTCAGCGTGCTCAACTTCACGGTTGGCGGCACCCAGTACCTGACCGGTGAAACCGCGACTATCACCAACGTCGGCACTCTGGTCATTGCGGCCGATGGCGCTTACACCTTTACCCCGGCGGCCAACTACAACGGCACGGTGCCAACGGTCAGCTATACCGTCACCGACGGTTCCGGTACTGACGTCACCTCGACCCTGAACATCAGCGTCACCCCGGTCGATGACAGTTTCACCGACCTCAGCGAAACCGTGACCACCAGCGAAGACGCCGCCGTCACCGGCAGCGTGCTGGCGGGTACCTCGAGCGTCGACGGCCCCGTTACGGTGCTTAACTTCACGGTTGGCGGCACCCAGTACCTGGCCGGTGAAACCGCGACTATCACCAATGTCGGCACTCTGGTCATTGCCGCTGATGGCGCCTACACCTTTACCCCGGCGGCCAACTACAACGGCACGGTGCCAACGGTCAGCTACACCGTCACTGACGGCTCCGGTACTGACGTCACTTCGACCTTGAACATCAGCGTCACCCCGGTTGACGACAGCTTCACCGATGCCAACGAATCGCGTTCCACCCTGGAAGACACCGCCCTGACCGGCAGCGTCCTCGACGGCACGAGCAGCGTCGATGGCCCGGTCAGCGTGCTCAACTTCACGGTTGGCGGCACCCAGTACCTGACCGGTGAAACCGCGACTATCACCAACGTCGGCACTCTGGTCATCGGAGCGAACGGGGCGTACACCTTCACTCCTGCCGCCAACTACAACGGCACGGTGCCGACCGTGAGCTACACCGTCACCGACGGCTCCGGTACTGACGTCACTTCGACCCTGAACATCAGCGTCACCCCGGTCGATGACAGCTTCACCGATGCCAACGAATCGCGTTCCACTCTGGAAGACACCGCCCTGACCGGCAGCGTCCTCGACGGCACGAGCAGCGTCGACGGTCCAGTCAGCGTGCTCAACTTCACGGTTGGCGGCACCCAGTACCTGGCCGGTGAAACCGCGACTATCACCAATGTCGGCACTCTGGTCATCGGAGCGAACGGGGCGTACACCTTTACCCCGGCCGAGAATTACAACGGCACGGTGCCAACGGTCAGCTATACCGTCACTGACGGTTCCGGTACTGACGTCACTTCGACCCTGAACATCAGCGTCACCCCGGTCGATGACAGTTTCACCGACCTCAGCGAAACCGTGACCACCAGCGAAGACGCCCCAGTGACCGGCAGCGTCCTCGACGGCACGAGCAGCGTCGACGGTCCAGTCAGCGTGCTCAACTTCACGGTTGGCGGCACCCAGTACCTGGCCGGTGAAACCGCGACTATCACCAACGTCGGCACCCTGGTGCTCGCCGCCGATGGCGCCTACACCTTCACTCCAGCGGCCAACTACAACGGCACAGTGCCAACGGTCAGCTACACCGTCACCGACGGCTCCGGTACTGACGCCACCTCGACCCTGAATATCAGCGTCACCCCGGTTGATGACAGCTTCACCGACCTCAGCGAAACCGTGACCACCAGCGAAGACGCCCCGGTGACCGGCAGCGTCCTCAGCGGTACCTCGAGCGTCGATGGCCCGGTCAGCGTGGTGAACTTCACCATCGGCGAAACCACCTACGCCGCCGGCAGCACCGCGACCATCGCCAACGTCGGGACCCTGGTGCTCACTGCCGATGGCGCCTACACCTTCACTCCAGCGGCCAACTACAACGGCACAGTGCCAACGGTCAGCTACACCGTCACCGACGGCTCCGGTACTGACGCCACCTCGACCCTGAACATCAGCGTCACCCCGGTCGATGACAGTTTCACCGACCTCAGCGAAACCGTGACCACCAGCGAAGACGCCGCCGTCACCGGCAGCGTGCTGGCGGGTACCTCGAGCGTCGATGGCCCGGTCAGCGTGCTCAACTTCACGGTTGGCGGCACCCAGTACCAGGCCGGTGAAACCGCGACTATCACCAACGTCGGCACTCTGGTCATCGGAGCGAACGGGGCGTACACCTTTACCCCGGCCGAGAATTACAACGGCACGGTGCCGAGCGTGACCTACACCGTCACCGACGGTTCCGGAACCAACGACACCTCGACCCTGAATATCAGCGTCACCCCGGTCGATGACAGCTTCACCGACCTCAGCGAAACCGTGACCACCAGCGAAGACGCCCCGGTGACCGGCAGCGTCCTCAGCGGTACCTCGAGCGTCGATGGCCCGGTCAGCGTGGTGAACTTCACCATCGGCGAAACCACCTACGCCGCCGGCAGCACCGCGACCATCGCCAACGTCGGGACCCTGGTGCTCACTGCCGATGGCGCCTACACCTTCACTCCAGCGGCCAACTACAACGGCACAGTGCCAACGGTCAGCTACACCGTCACCGACGGCTCCGGTACTGACGCCACCTCGACCCTGAACATCAGCGTCACCCCGGTCGATGACAGTTTCACCGACCTCAGCGAAACCGTGACCACCAGCGAAGACGCCGCCGTCACCGGCAGCGTGCTGGCGGGTACCTCGAGCGTCGACGGCCCCGTTACGGTGCTTAACTTCACGGTTGGCGGCACCCAGTACCTGGCCGGTGAAACCGCGACTATCACCAATGTCGGCACTCTGGTCATTGCCGCTGATGGCGCCTACACCTTTACCCCGGCGGCCAACTACAACGGCACGGTGCCAACGGTCAGCTACACCGTCACTGACGGCTCCGGTACTGACGTCACTTCGACCTTGAACATCAGCGTCACCCCGGTTGACGACAGCTTCACCGATGCCAACGAATCGCGTTCCACCCTGGAAGACACCGCCCTGACCGGCAGCGTCCTCGACGGCACGAGCAGCGTCGATGGCCCGGTCAGCGTGCTCAACTTCACGGTTGGCGGCACCCAGTACCTGACCGGTGAAACCGCGACTATCACCAACGTCGGCACTCTGGTCATCGGAGCGAACGGGGCGTACACCTTCACTCCTGCCGCCAACTACAACGGCACGGTGCCGACCGTGAGCTACACCGTCACCGACGGCTCCGGTACTGACGTCACTTCGACCCTGAACATCAGCGTCACCCCGGTCGATGACAGCTTCACCGATGCCAACGAATCGCGTTCCACTCTGGAAGACACCGCCCTGACCGGCAGCGTCCTCGACGGCACGAGCAGCGTCGACGGTCCAGTCAGCGTGCTCAACTTCACGGTTGGCGGCACCCAGTACCTGGCCGGTGAAACCGCGACTATCACCAATGTCGGCACTCTGGTCATCGGAGCGAACGGGGCGTACACCTTTACCCCGGCCGAGAATTACAACGGCACGGTGCCAACGGTCAGCTATACCGTCACTGACGGTTCCGGTACTGACGTCACTTCGACCCTGAACATCAGCGTCACCCCGGTCGATGACAGTTTCACCGACCTCAGCGAAACCGTGACCACCAGCGAAGACGCCCCAGTGACCGGCAGCGTCCTCGACGGCACGAGCAGCGTCGACGGTCCAGTCAGCGTGCTCAACTTCACGGTTGGCGGCACCCAGTACCTGGCCGGTGAAACCGCGACTATCACCAACGTCGGCACCCTGGTGCTCGCCGCCGATGGCGCCTACACCTTCACTCCAGCGGCCAACTACAACGGCACAGTGCCAACGGTCAGCTACACCGTCACCGACGGCTCCGGTACTGACGCCACCTCGACCCTGAATATCAGCGTCACCCCGGTTGATGACAGCTTCACCGACCTCAGCGAAACCGTGACCACCAGCGAAGACGCCCCGGTGACCGGCAGCGTCCTCAGCGGTACCTCGAGCGTCGATGGCCCGGTCAGCGTGGTGAACTTCACCATCGGCGAAACCACCTACGCCGCCGGCAGCACCGCGACCATCGCCAACGTCGGGACCCTGGTGCTCACTGCCGATGGCGCCTACACCTTCACTCCAGCGGCCAACTACAACGGCACAGTGCCAACGGTCAGCTACACCGTCACCGACGGCTCCGGTACTGACGCCACCTCGACCCTGAACATCAGCGTCACCCCGGTCGATGACAGTTTCACCGACCTCAGCGAAACCGTGACCACCAGCGAAGACGCCGCCGTCACCGGCAGCGTGCTGGCGGGTACCTCGAGCGTCGATGGCCCGGTCAGCGTGCTCAACTTCACGGTTGGCGGCACCCAGTACCAGGCCGGTGAAACCGCGACTATCACCAACGTCGGCACTCTGGTCATCGGAGCGAACGGGGCGTACACCTTTACCCCGGCCGAGAATTACAACGGCACGGTGCCGAGCGTGACCTACACCGTCACCGACGGTTCCGGAACCAACGACACCTCGACCCTGAATATCAGCGTCACCCCGGTCGATGACAGCTTCACCGACCTCAGCGAAACCGTGACCACCAGCGAAGACGCCCCGGTGACCGGCAGCGTCCTCAGCGGTACCTCGAGCGTCGATGGCCCGGTCAGCGTGGTGAACTTCACCATCGGCGAAACCACCTACGCCGCCGGCAGCACCGCGACCATCGCCAACGTCGGGACCCTGGTGCTCACTGCCGATGGCGCCTACACCTTCACTCCAGCGGCCAACTACAACGGCACAGTGCCAACGGTCAGCTACACCGTCACCGACGGCTCCGGTACTGACGCCACCTCGACCCTGAACATCAGCGTCACCCCGGTCGATGACAGTTTCACCGACCTCAGCGAAACCGTGACCACCAGCGAAGACGCCGCCGTCACCGGCAGCGTGCTGGCGGGTACCTCGAGCGTCGATGGCCCGGTCAGCGTGCTCAACTTCACGGTTGGCGGCACCCAGTACCAGGCCGGTGAAACCGCGACTATCACCAACGTCGGCACTCTGGTCATCGGAGCGAACGGGGCGTACACCTTTACCCCGGCCGAGAATTACAACGGCACGGTGCCGAGCGTGACCTACACCGTCACCGACGGTTCCGGAACCAACGACACCTCGACCCTGAATATCAGCGTCACCCCGGTCGATGACAGCTTCACCGACCTCAGCGAAACCGTGACCACCAGCGAAGACGCCCCGGTGACCGGCAGCGTCCTCGACGGCACGAGCAGCGTCGACGGTCCAGTCAGCGTGCTCAACTTCACGGTTGGCGGCACCCAGTACCAGGCCGGTGAAACCGCGACTATCACCAACGTCGGCACTCTGGTAATCGGAGCGAACGGGGCGTACACCTTTACCCCGGCCGAGAATTACAACGGCACGGTGCCAACGGTCAGCTACACCGTCACTGACGGCTCCGGTACTGACGTCACTTCGACCCTGAACATCAGCGTCACCCCAGTCGATGACAGCTTCACCGATGCCAGCGAAACGGTCTCCGGTCTGGAAGATGCCCCAGTGACCGGCAGCGTCCTCGACGGCACGAGCAGCGTCGACGGCCCCGTTACGGTGCTTAACTTCACCATCGGCGAAACCACCTACGCCGCAGGCAGCACGGCGACCATCGCCAATGTCGGCACTCTGGTGATCGGGGCGAACGGGGCTTACACCTTTACCCCGGCGGCCAACTACAACGGCACGGTGCCAACGGTCAGCTACACCGTCACCGACGGTTCCGGTACTGACGTCACCTCGACCCTGAACATCAGCGTCACCCCGGTCGATGACAGCTTCACCGATGCCAGCGAAACGGTCTCCGGTCTGGAAGATGCCCCAGTGACCGGCAGCGTCCTCGACGGCACGAGCAGCGTCGATGGCCCGGTCAGCGTGCTCAACTTCACGGTTGGCGGCACCCAGTACCAGGCCGGTGAAACCGCGACTATCACCAACGTCGGCACTCTGGTCATCGGAGCGAACGGGGCGTACACCTTTACCCCGGCCGAGAATTACAACGGCACGGTGCCAACGGTCAGCTACACCGTCACTGACGGCTCCGGTACTGACGTCACTTCGACCCTGAACATCAGCGTCACCCCAGTCGATGACAGCTTCACCGATGCCAGCGAAACGGTCTCCGGTCTGGAAGATGCCCCAGTGACCGGCAGCGTCCTCGACGGCACGAGCAGCGTCGACGGCCCCGTTACGGTGCTTAACTTCACCATCGGCGAAACCACCTACGCCGCAGGCAGCACGGCGACCATCGCCAATGTCGGCACTCTGGTGATCGGGGCGAACGGGGCTTACACCTTTACCCCGGCGGCCAACTACAACGGCACGGTGCCAACGGTCAGCTACACCGTCACTGACGGCTCCGGTACTGACGTCACTTCGACCTTGAACATCAGCGTCACCCCGGTTGACGACAGCTTCACCGATGCCAACGAATCGCGTTCCACCCTGGAAGACACCGCCCTGACCGGCAGCGTCCTCGACGGCACGAGCAGCGTCGATGGCCCGGTCAGCGTGCTCAACTTCACGGTTGGCGGCACCCAGTACCTGACCGGTGAAACCGCGACTATCACCAACGTCGGCACTCTGGTCATCGGAGCGAACGGGGCGTACACCTTCACTCCAGCCGCCAACTACAACGGCACGGTGCCGACCGTGACCTACACCGTCACCGACGGTTCGGGAACCAACGACACCTCGACCCTGAACATCAGCGTCACGCCGGTCGATGACAGCTTCACCGATGCCAGCGAAACGGTTTCCACCCTGGAAGACACCGCCCTCACCGGCAGCGTCCTCACCGGTACCAGCAGCGTTGACGGTCCAGTCAGCGTGGTCAATTTCACCATCGGTGCGACCACTTACGCAGCAGGCGCCACGGCGACTATCACCAATGTCGGGACCCTGGTGATCGGGGCTAACGGTGCGTACACCTTCACTCCAGCCGCCAACTACAACGGCAGAGTGCCAAGCGTGACCTACACCGTCACCGACGGTTCGGGCAGCAACGACACCTCGACCCTGAAAATCAGCGTCACGCCGGTCAACGACAACTTCACCGACGCCAGTGAAACTGTCACGATCAAAGAAGACACTTTCGCGACCGGCAATGTGCTATCGGGTACTTCAAGCGTCGACGGTCCAGTCAGCGTGCTCAACTTCACCGTCGGAAATATCACCTACGCCGCCGGCGCCCCGGCGATTATCGCCAACGTCGGTCTCCTGGTGATCTGGGCTAACGGTGTATACGCCTTCACTCCAGCCGCCAACTACAACGGCACGGTGCCGACCGTCAGCTACACCGTCACCGACGGTTCCGGTACTGACGTCACCTCGACCTTGAACATCAGCGTCACACCGGTCAACGACAACTTCATCGATGCCAGTGAAACCGTCACGGTCAACGAAGACACGGTGGCTACCGGCAACGTGCTGACCGGCACGAGCAGCGTCGATGGCCCGGTCAGCGTGGTCAACTTCACCATCGGTGCGACCACCTACGCGGCAGGCACCACGGCGACCATCGCCAACGTCGGGACCCTGGTGATCGGGGAGAACGGGGCTTACACCTTTACCCCAAACGAGAACTACAACGGCAGCGTGCCAACGGTCAGCTACACCGTCACCGACGGTTCGGGCGGCAACGACACCTCGACCCTGAACATCAGCGTCACCCCGGTCAACGACAACTTCATCGATGCCAGTGAAACCGTCACGATCAACGAAGACACGGTGGCTACCGGCAACGTGCTGACCGGTACGTCGAGCGTCGACGGTCCAGTCAGCGTGGTGAACTTCACCATCGGTGAAACCACCTACGCCGCTGGCAGCACCGCGACCATCGCCAACGTCGGCACTCTGGTCATCGGAGCGAACGGGGCGTACACCTTCACTCCGGCGACCAACTACAACGGCACGGTGCCAAGCGTGACCTACACCGTCACCGACGGTTCCGGCAGCAACGACACCTCGACCCTGAACATCAGCGTCACCCCGGTCGATGACAGCTTCACCGATGCCAGCGAAACGGTCTCCACTCTGGAAGACACCGCCGTTACCGGCAGCATCCTCGACGGCACGAGCAGCGTCGATGGCCCGGTCAGCGTGCTCAACTTCACCATCGGTGAAACCACCTACGCCGCTGGCAGCACCGCGACCATCGCCAACGTCGGCACTCTGGTAATCGGAGCGAACGGCACCTCCACCTTCACCCCAGCCGCCAACTACAACGGCACGGTACCGAAGGTCAGCTACACCGTCACCGACGGTTCCGGCAGCAATGTCACCTCGACCCTGGACATCAACGTAACACCGGTCAATGACCCGAGCGTCCTGACCGCGGATACCAACACTGTCGATGAAGACCACGTTGCAACCGGCAACGTGCTCGGCAACGATAGCGATGTCGACAACGATCTGAGTGTCGCGACATTCACCGTACAAGGCGTCACCGGTTCCTTTACCGCGGGTCAAGTCGCGACTATCGCCGGTGTCGGCACTGTGACTATCGCCGCCAACGGCGACTACAGTTTCACCCCAACGGCGAACTGGAACGGCACCGCTCCGCAGATCAGCTATACCACCAACACCAATTCCATCAGCACGCTGGACATCGCAGTCAACTCGGTCAATGACGCTCCGACCGTCAGTACCACCTCGGCCAGCGGTGATGAAGATCAATTGATTACCGTGCAGCTCGGCGGCAATGACATCGACGGCAGCGTCGACCACTTCAGCCTGACCAGCCTGCCAGCCAATGGCGTGTTTTACGCTGATGCCGCCGGGACCATCGCGTTGACCGCCAACAGCGTGATCTCCGCAACCGCCAACGGCGCAACGATTTACTTCAAGCCTACTGGCGACTGGAGTGGCACCACCAACTTCACCTACAGCTCGACCGACAACCAGGGCATGCCCTCAGCGTCTTCGGCAACCGGCACAATCGTCGTCGCGCCAATAACCGACACCCCAAGCCTGTCACTGACCGGTGGCGGAATAGTCGTCTCGACTGACCTCCAGGAAGTCGCTTTGAACGGCGCCTATGGCGACGTCGATGTCAGCAAGCTCGGCAACGGCGCATGGCACACTGACAACAACGGTAGCAGGGTCGAAATCGGCAAGGCCAGCGTCTACGGTGCCGGCACCGATAACCAGGTCATTGAATTGGAGCGCAACGCCGGCGATGCAAGCAACCTCTACACCACTATCGATGCCAAGGCCGGCAGCACCTATAACGTGTCGTTCGACTATGCACCGCGTGCTGGTGTGGATAACTCGCTCATCAATGTGTACTGGGGTGGCCAACTCATTGGCACCCTGAACACCTCGACCACCGGCATGCAGCACTACAGCTTCGACGTTCCGGTCACTGCCGATGGCAACCAGAAACTCGAGTTCCGCGCCGGTGACAGCAATAGCCTGGGCGGCCTGCTGGACAACATCAACGTCACTCAGGTGCTCAACTCGGGCCTTGAAGACAACGCGATCCTGTTGTCAACCATCCAGGCCCACACCAACGACGCCGACGGCTCGGAAACACTCACCATCACACTGGGCGACTTGCCGACGGGGTCCAGTCTCACCGATGGCACCCACACCTTCAACGCTACCGACGGCTCGACCTCGGTGGACATCACGGGCTGGGGCCTGTCCACGCTCAAACTGACACCACCGACGAACTTCAATGGCGACATCACCCTGACCGTAACGGCCACCGCCAAAGACGGCGATGCCCCAAGCGCCAGCACCTCACTGCCACTGGTGGTGCACGTTGCTCCCGTCGATGACGCAAGCGTGCTCCAGGTGGACCAGATCACCGTCGACGAAGACCACGACGCGATCGGCAACGTGCTGACCAACGACCACGATATCGATAATGTCCTGAGCGTCTCCAGCTTCAGCGTGAATGGGGTCAACGGCAGCTTCACGGCGGGCCAGACCGCGACCATTACCGGTGTCGGAACGCTGATCATCGCCAGCAACGGCGACTACACCTTCAAGCCGGCGGCCGACTGGAATGGCAACGTTCCGCAGGTGACATACACCACCAGCACCGGCTCGAGCAGTACGCTGAACATCAGCGTCACCCCGGTCGACGACAGTTTCACCGATGCCAACGAATCGCGCTCCACCCTGGAAGACACCGCCCTTAGCGGCAGCGTCCTCGACGGCACGAGCAGCGTCGATGGCCCGGTCAGCGTGGTCAACTTCACGGTTGGCGACACCCAGTACCTGGCGGGCGCCACGGCGACTATCGCCAACGTCGGCACCCTGGTGATCGGGGCGAACGGGGCTTACACCTTTACCCCGGCGGCGAACTACAACGGCACGGTGCCAACGGTCACCTACACCGTCACCGACGGTTCGGGAACCAACGACACCTCGACCTTGAACATCAGCGTCACCCCGGTCGACGACAGCTTCACCGATGCCAACGAATTGCGTTCCACCCTGGAAGACACCGCCCTGACCGGCAGCGTCCTCGAGGGCACGAGCAGCGTTGACGGTCCAGTCAGCGTGGTCAACTTCACGGTTGGCGGCACCCAGTACCTGGCGGGCGCCACGGCGACTATCGCTAACGTCGGCACCCTGGTGATCGGGGCGAACGGTGCCTACACCTTTACCCCGGCGGCCAACTACAACGGCACGGTGCCGACCGTGACCTACACCGTCACCGACGGTTCGGGAACCAACGACACCTCGACCCTGAACATCAGCGTCACCCCGGTCGACGACAGTTTCACCGATGCCAACGAATCGCGCTCCACCCTGGAAGACACCGCCCTGACCGGCAGCGTCCTCGACGGCACGAGCAGCGTCGACGGTCCAGTCAGCGTGCTCAACTTCACGGTTGGCGGCACCCAGTACCTGGCCGGTGAAACTGCGACTATCGCCAACGTCGGCACCCTGGTGATCGGGGCGAACGGGGCTTACACCTTTACCCCGGCGGCGAACTACAACGGCACGGTGCCAACGGTCACCTACACCGTCACCGACGGTTCGGGAACCAACGACACGTCGACCCTGAACATCAGCGTCACCCCGGTCGACGACAGTTTCAGCGATGCCAACGAATTGCGTTCCACCCTGGAAGACACCGCCCTGACCGGCAGCGTCCTCGAGGGCACGAGCAGCGTTGACGGTCCAGTCAGCGTGGTCAACTTCACGGTTGGCGGCACCCAGTACCTGGCGGGCGCCACGGCGACTATCGCTAACGTCGGCACCCTGGTGATCGGGGCGAACGGTGCCTACACCTTTACCCCGGCGGCCAACTACAACGGCACGGTGCCGACCGTGACCTACACCGTCACCGACGGTTCGGGAACCAACGACACCTCGACCCTGAACATCAGCGTCACCCCGGTCGACGACAGTTTCAGCGATGCCAACGAATCGCGTTCCACCCTGGAAGACACCGCCCTGACCGGCAGCGTCCTCGACGGCACGAGCAGCGTTGACGGTCCAGTCAGCGTGCTCAACTTCACGGTTGGCGGCACCCAGTACCTGGCCGGTGAAACTGCGACTATCACCAACGTCGGCACCCTGGTGATCGGGGCGAACGGGGCTTACACCTTTACCCCGGCGGCGAACTACAACGGCACCGTGCCAACGGTCACCTACACCGTCACCGACGGTTCGGGAACCAACGACACCTCGACCCTGAACATCAGCGTCACCCCGGTCGACGACAGCTTCACCGATGCCAACGAATCGCGTTCCACCCTGGAAGACACCGCCCTGACCGGCAGCGTCCTCGAGGGCACGAGCAGCGCTGACGGTCCAGTCAGCGTGGTCAACTTCACGGTTGGCGGCACCCAGTACCTGGCGGGCGCCACGGCGACTATCGCCAACGTCGGCACCCTGGTGATCGGGGCGAACGGTGCCTACACCTTTACCCCGGCGGCCAACTACAACGGCACGGTGCCGACCGTGACCTACACCGTCACCGACGGTTCGGGAACCAACGACACGTCGACCCTGAACATCAGCGTCACCCCGGTCGACGACAGTTTCAGCGATGCCAACGAATTGCGTTCCACCCTGGAAGACACCGCCCTTAGCGGCAGCGTCCTCGACGGCACGAGCAGCGTCGATGGCCCGGTCAGCGTGGTCAACTTCACGGTTGGCGACACCCAGTACCTGGCGGGCGCCACGGCGACTATCGCCAACGTCGGCACCCTGGTGATCGGGGCGAACGGGGCTTACACCTTTACCCCGGCGGCGAACTACAACGGCACGGTGCCAACGGTCACCTACACCGTCACCGACGGTTCGGGAACCAACGACACCTCGACCTTGAACATCAGCGTCACCCCGGTCGACGACAGCTTCACCGATGCCAACGAATTGCGTTCCACCCTGGAAGACACCGCCCTGACCGGCAGCGTCCTCGAGGGCACGAGCAGCGTTGACGGTCCAGTCAGCGTGGTCAACTTCACGGTTGGCGGCACCCAGTACCTGGCGGGCGCCACGGCGACTATCGCCAACGTCGGCACCCTGGTGATCGGGGCGAACGGTGCCTACACCTTTACCCCGGCGGCCAACTACAACGGCACGGTGCCGACCGTGACCTACACCGTCACCGACGGTTCGGGAACCAACGACACCTCGACCCTGAACATCAGCGTCACCCCGGTCGACGACAGTTTCACCGATGCCAACGAATCGCGCTCCACCCTGGAAGACACCGCCCTGACCGGCAGCGTCCTCGACGGCACGAGCAGCGTCGACGGTCCAGTCAGCGTGCTCAACTTCACGGTTGGCGGCACCCAGTACCTGGCGGGCGCCACGGCGACTATCGCCAACGTCGGCACCCTGGTGATCGGGGCGAACGGGGCTTACACCTTTACCCCGGCGGCCAACTACAACGGCACGGTGCCGACCGTGACCTACACCGTCACCGACGGTTCGGGAACCAACGACACGTCGACCCTGAACATCAGCGTCACCCCGGTCGACGACAGTTTCAGCGATGCCAACGAATTGCGTTCCACCCTGGAAGACACCGCCCTGACCGGCAGCGTCCTCGAGGGCACGAGCAGCGTTGACGGTCCAGTCAGCGTGGTCAACTTCACGGTTGGCGACACCCAGTACCTGGCGGGCGCCACGGCGACTATCGCCAACGTCGGCACTCTGGTCATCGGAGCGAACGGGGCTTACACCTTCACTCCAGCCGCCAACTACAACGGCACGGTGCCAACGGTCAGCTACACCGTCACCGACGGTTCGGGCGGCAACGACACCTCGACCCTGAACATCAGCGTCACCCCGGTTGACGACAGTTTCACCGATGCCAACGAATCGCGTTCCACCCTGGAAGACACCGCCCTGACCGGCAGCGTCCTCGAGGGCACGAGCAGCGTTGACGGTCCAGTCAGCGTGGTCAACTTCACGGTTGGCGGCACCCAGTACCTGGCGGGCGCCACGGCGACTATCGCCAACGTCGGCACTCTGGTCATCGGAGCGAACGGGGCTTACACCTTCACTCCAGCCGCCAACTACAACGGCACGGTGCCGACCGTGACCTACACCGTCACCGACGGTTCGGGAACCAACGACACGTCGACCCTGAACATCAGCGTCACCCCGGTCAACGACGCACCGACCGCCGCACCGGTTAACGTCACCGGCACCGAAGACACCCCGCTGATCCTCGGCTGGTCGACCTTCGGCGTCAGCGATGTCGACAGCCCCGCCGCCAGCCTCGGTGTAAAAATCACCGGCCTGCCGGGCGACGGCAAGTTGCAGTATCTGAACGGCTCGACCTGGACCGACCTGACGCCTAACCAGACCATCACCAAGGCTGACATCGACGCTGGCAAGTTACGCTTTATGCCAGATGCCAATGAGTCTGGCGCCAACGGTAACCCCAGCGGCATGGGCGACCAAAAGGCGGATTACGCACAGATCCAGTTCCAGCCAACCGACGGCGCACTGCTGGGCAATACCGGCACAATCAAAATCGACATCACCCCGGTGGCTGATGCGCCAACGCTGAACGTCGCCAGCAACAACGTAACCTCGACGGGCTTGATCAAAGAAGCCTGGACCGGCCTGGCCGGACTTGGCACCAATGGTAACGGCGCGCCAACTGACACGCTGAAATCGGTGATCGATGCGGCTGGCAAGGCGAACTCCAGCAGCACCGTCACCAACGTGCAATCCAGTGGCGATGTGGCTGCGGGCACCGCATCGAAAACCTCCGGCCTGATTTACCTCGAAGCCGGCAAGACTTACACCTTCAGCGGCACCGGCGATGACAGTCTGTTGGTGACCATCGGCGGCAAAAACGTGGCCAGTGCTTTGTGGGGGAATGGCGGGGCGATCACGGGGACGGGCTTCGTGCCGACTACCAGTGGCTACTACACCATCGACATCTACCACCACAACCAGAGCGGCCCGGGCAGCTATGACGTCAACCTGTCGGTCAACGGCGGTACAGCGGTCGACCTGAGCAGCACCGGTGTGCCGCTGTACTCCGGCGTGGCGGATCTGGCTGCTTCCGGCGTGACTGTTTCCGACCTGCATGGCACCAATGGCGAAGGCTACTACGACGGCTACAAACTCAACACGGGCGCCGAAGGCACCAGCGTTCATCTGTCTGCAATCACCACCGTACGGACAGACGTCGACGGCTCCGAAAGCCTGGGCGTGAAAATCAGCGGCATTCCAGCAGGCGCGGTACTCACCGATGGCGCCGGCCACACCTTCACCGCCACCGCGACGTCCGGCGAAGCCAATGTCACCGACTGGACCCTCAGTTCCCTGACCGTGACCCCGCCTGCGTATTACAACGGGCAGTTCAACCTGACCGTGACCTCGACCTCCACCGAATCGCTCGGTGGTTCTGCGGCCAGTGTCGCAACGATTCCCATCACGGTTTACCCGGCGGTCTACAACCCGATCACTGGCACCGCAGGAAACGACAATGTCGTCGGCACCGATGGCAATGACATCGTAGTGGCCGATATCGGCGGCCTGACGGTCATACCGGGCCAGAATTACAACATCGCGTTCATGGTCGACAGCTCGGGCAGCATGAGCGCGTCCTCCGTAACGTCGGCGAAGAATTCCCTGATAGCGGTGTTCACCTCGCTGATCGCCAGCGCCACCTCGCCAAACGCGAGCGCCGGCACCGTGAAAGTATTCCTCGTGGACTTCGATACACAGGTCAACAAATCGATTTCGATCGATCTGTCGAAAGCGGGCGCTCTGGACCAATTGAAGGGGGTCCTCAACAGCATGCAGTCTGGTGGTTACACCAACTACGAAGACGTATTCAAAACCACCGCAAACTGGTTCAAAGGCCCTGACGCGCTGAGCAACTCCAACGCGACCAACCTCACCTATTTCATCACCGATGGTGAGCCGACCGCTTATACGAAGGACGAACAAACCAATCCGCTGGTCGTCGACTTCAAGTCCAATAGCGCTACCGACCTTTACCTCGATAACGTTTTGAAGGATGTCCGCTACACGCCGGGTACCGAGTTCAAGATGGTCATCGGCGGTGAAAGTCGCGTGGTTATTGATACCTCGGGTGTTTTGTACAAATGGAGCGAAAACTCGAAAAACGAATGGAGCTCGAAACCGTACAGCTCCAACCTGCAAGTTCACGCCCAGGGTGACGGCACCTTTGAACTATCGGATTACGCAGGCAGCGGCGATGTCGACAGCACCAGTGCGAGCAATGCGGCAACCGCGTTCGCGTTGTTTGCTGCCGCAAACTCCAAGGTACAAGCCATTGGCGTGAACAGCGATGTCTCGGAAGGCGACCTCTCGCCGTATAACACCGCCAATGGAAAACCGCTGGCCAACATCAACCCGGATGATCTGGCCAACGCAATTCTCGGCCACAGCGAAGCGACCCTTCCGGGCAAGGACACCATCAACGGCGGCGATGGCAACGACATCATCTTCGGCGATCTGGTGAGCTTCACTGGCGTGACGGGTGAGGGCTACACCGCGTTGCAGGCTTTTGTCGGCAAGGAAACCGGCATCGAAACCAACAAAGTCACCTCAAGCAACGTGCACCAGTACGTCACCGAGCACTACTCCACGTTCGATGTGTCTGGCGCCCACGATGGTGACGATACGCTGTTGGGTGGTGCTGGTAACGACATCATTTTCGGGCAGGGCGGTGACGACAAACTCTACGGCGGCAGCGGCAACGACATCCTGCTCGGTGGCACTGGCAACGATTTGCTGAACGGTGAGGCCGGCAATGACTTCCTCATCGGTGGCGCTGGCACAGATACGCTGGACGGTGGTGCCGGTAATGACACCCTCCTCGGTGGCAGTGGCAACGACACGCTGATCGGCGGCTTGGGTGGCGACACCTTCGTCTGGAAAGCAGGCGATACCGGCACCGACGTGATCAAGGACTTCAATGCCAATGAAGGCGACCGCATCGACCTGCGTGATCTGTTGCAGAACGAGAGCGGCAGCACCATCGATAACTTCCTGAAGATCACCACGTCGGGCGGCGTCTCGTCCCTGGAGGTCAACTCCGCCGGCAATTTCAACAGCGCCGACGCGACTGCGGCCAAAGCGGATGTGACGATCAAACTGGAAGGTAACAACTGGTCCACCGCCAACCTGCATAACCTGATTGCCGGTAGCGATCCAACCATCAAGGTTGACCACAACAACAGCTGATCAAACGAAAAACGGCCGCCCTTATGGGGCGGCCGTCACGTTTGTGCCTTTCTCCACGGTGACGATTTCTTCGCCGCACCGCATACTCGCGTTCAGTTGGCCTATGCTGCTGACAGCATGACGCTGGTCCATTTCTGAGGGATGTTCAATGTTCTACGTGCAACGCGATGCGCAAGGCCAGTTAGTGCGCGTGGAAGCCGCGGCCTACGCCGAGGCCACGGAAACACTGCCGGCCGACAACCATGAAATTCAGACCTGGTATGCCAACGAAGTGATGGAAACCAGCCTCAAGCAGCTCAAGCAGAGCGACCTGGAAATGATCCGGGTACTCGATGACTTGATCCAGGTGCTGACCAGCAAAGGCGTGATCCGCGTCACCGACCTGCCGTCGGCGGCACAAGCCAAACTGATGGACCGCAACCAGGCCCGTGAAGCGTTGGGCGGGTTGAGCCAGTTGATTGATGATGAAGAGACGGGGTTGATCTAACCCCCCGTCATTGTTGGTGTCTGCGCTGACGCCTTCGCGAGCAAGCCCGCTCCCACATTGAATCCTCGTCGTTCACACAAGCTGTGTTCATTGAAGATCTAATGTGGGAGAGGGCTTGCTCGCGAAGGCGATGGTCATTTCACCAAAAAAATTCCCTGTTAATCCTGGACCGAACCCGCCGCCAACTCTGGCAATTCAAGATGATCGAGCGCCCGCTCTACCAACAAATGAACCCCGTCGGCCATTCGGCTAAGCGCCAGCGCGACGCAGCGGCGTGTGCCTTCTACATCGTCGGCCAGGTCGGCGGCGATGGCGCTGATGGAGAGCAGGTCTTCGGAGGCATTGGCCAGGAGGGCTTCGGTGGGGATGTCGGGGGAGACGGTGAAGAGGCGGCCTCTGCGGGGAGAAGGCGGATTTGGGGTCACTTTGAACATAAGAAAACTTCCTAAACAGTCAGTTGGGACCGTCACCGTTCGCTTGCACGCGAATAGGGTGGCGGCCGTGCGCAGGTGTGCAAGACCGGGACTGTTTAGGACACCCAGCAGATCCGAGGATCTCCTGCGCGCAGCCGCCATAAAGCAGCGAGCATATAAATGCTCATCGTGAGATGGGGCAATACGCAACCTAAACAGGTTGGTCGGACTTGCACGTCCGTGTCACCGATTATTCAGTGACAAAGCCAGACTAGACCTGCGCTTTGCCCGGAACACGTTCACCAAAACCGACGCAACTCGAAGGAAATCTCCTAGGAATTTGCCTTCAGATTTTCCGGTGACTGCACTGACGCCATCGCGAGCAAGCTTGCTCCTACAGGGGTTTTTGTCGTTCTCACAGTCTGTGTTCACTGAAGATCTACTGTAGGAGTGAGCCTGCTCGCGATGAGGGCATCCGCCTCACCGCCAAGGCTTGGGCTCACCAAACAACTGCCCCTGAACGCCATAGATCCCCATCTCCCGAATCACCGACAGCTCCCCTTCAGTCTCGACCCGCTCGGCAATCAACGGCAAATCGATGCTATGCGCCGCGCGCTGGATCGCCTCGATGAACAGGCGCTTGTCGCTCTCCTGATCAATCGCCCGAATGTAACCGCCGTCGATCTTCAAGTACGCCAACCCAAGCCGCGCCAGGTTGCCGATCATGCTGAAGCGTCCGCCAAAGCGCTGCAGGCTCAGGGAGAAGCCGAGTTCTCGCAGGCGCCGCGTCAGCTCTTCCAGCATCGCTTGCTCCGGCAACTGTTCCTCGCCGATTTCCAGCGTCAGGCGTGGCCCAAGATTAGAGTTCGCGCGCAAAATCTCGAAAACTTTATTCAGCGCCTGCGCATCGCCCAACGTCGCCGACGACAGGTTCAGCGCCAGCGACTCTTCGTGACCCGCCATCTGCTCCAGCACCAATTCCAACATCAGCCGATCCAGCCGCGCGGTCCAGCCAAAACGTTCCAGCCACGGCAGGAAGCGCCCGGCAGGAATAGTCTGCCCCTGCTCGTCGACCAGGCGCGACAGCACTTTGTAATGCAACACCAGTTGCGTGTCCTGGCTGGCCACGACTGGTTGGAAATACAATTGGAACCGTCGCTGATTCAACGCCTGGTCCAGCAAGTTGTTCCAGGCATGATGGTCATCGCCGACGCTGGCCGATGCACTGTGATCCAGACACGCCCAGCTCGGCTCGCCCTGGGTTTCCGCCTGGGCCAGCGCCTGATCGCCCAGCCCGAGCACTGCTTGTGGGGAGTCGCCATGAAGGAACGGCGCCAAGCCGATCGAAGCCACCGAGGCCACGTCGGTGGCGCCCGTCGCATGCAGGCTGGCCAAGGCACTGTCGAGGTTCTGCGCCAGCTGCAACGCCTCCTCACGCACCAGCCCCGGCGCCAACACAGCGAACTCGCCGCCGCGAATCCGCGTGATGAGATTCTGGGTTTCCGGGTACTTGGCACACTCGCGGGACAACTGCTCGCCCACCGCTTTCAATAACTGGTCGGTGCGCTGGCCGCCCAAGCGCTGATTCAACCCTGCCAGGTCCTTGACCCGCAACAACAGCAGATAACCGGAACTGGCTTGCTCCGGATTGCTCACCCGGGCGTTCAATTGCATCTCGAAATAACGACGGTTGGCGAGCCCGGTGAGGTTGTCCTGATAAGACTCGACCCGCAGTTTTTCACTGCGTTCGGCCTGTTCCTGGAACAACGCCTTGAGCTTCTCGACCATCTGGTTCATGGCCTGCACCACGCGACGCAGTTCGGGGGTGCGCGGCAGTTCCGGCAGGCTGAGAAATTCGCGGCGGGCGATGGCGTGGGATTGCTTGACCATGTAATCCAGCGGTTTCAATTGCCGACGCAACAACAGCGCCCCCAGCACCGCGCTCACGGCGCCGCAAACCAACAACCAGCCGAGACTCCCCAGCGCGCTCTGCCACAGCTTGGCCAGCGCAAACATCGGGTGGCTGACCACCTCGACCCGCGCCGCTTGCTCCCAACCACGGCTGACAATCGCATCGCCACCTGCGGCTTCGAGACCAATCATTTTGACGAACCAGTCCGGCACGTTGTTCACCGCCGGAATCCCGCTGCGCTCGACGATGGTATTGTCGTTGCTCAGGTCGACGACGCGGATGCTTGAGTAGTACCCACTGTCGAAAATCGAACTGACCAGCAGCTCGACCATCGCCGGGTCGTCGATGTTCGGTGTCAGAGACAGCGCCAGCGCCGTCGCGGCGTCTTGGGCGTGGGAGCGCAACTGGTTGACGTACTGGGTGCGCGAGCTTTCCAGACTGACCATGAAGCTGCCGGTGAAGGCGACCACCAGGAACAGACAGATAGCGATCAACAGCTGTTTGAACAAAGACATCTGAGCGCGTGCTCCTAGTTTGTCGTTTCGACCGGGAAACCTTCGGCCTGCATTTTCTTCAACACGTCCTGCCAGCGGGACAGGCGTTTGGTGTCACCGACCTTTTTGTTGCCCTTGGCGCCCGGCAAGTACAAACCTTCTGCATTGAAAGAGTAGACCGGTAACAGATCAGTTCGTTGATTGGCCGGTTTTATCTCGTTGATCAGGCTGTCGAGCACCAGCGGCATGGCCTCGGGGCTTGAATAGTAGGTCAACACCATGTGCGCCCGGTTCTGGCGCAACGCCTTGACGTAGGTGATGCGCAGCTTGTCACTGGAGACGCCGAGATGCCGCAGGCTGAAATACTTGGCAATCGCGTAGTCTTCGCAATCGCCGGCGCCCTTCCACAGCGCCTCGATGGGCGTTTCCCAATAGTCGACTTCGTGCCACAGGTCGATGTCCTCGACGTAGCGCACCTGTTTGTTGAAGAACAGATTGACCACTTTGAGCCGCTCCAACTCGCTGACCTGCTTCTGAGTGGCCAGCAACTGCTGCCAGGCATCGATCCGCGGCTGCCCTTCACCCAACGGGCCGTACAAAGCCTGAGCACGACGGCTGATCAGCGAAAAGTCCCAATCGGCCTGCAAACCACCCAGCATGACGCCAGCCAGTAGCAGAGCGCAGCACAGCCAGCGCAAAGTCCGTGGGATTGCGAAACGTACCGCCAATGCGAGGCATCCAGGTCAGGCAAATGGAATTCGGCCGATGGTGCAGGTTAGCCCGGCAAAAGACAATGGCACGGTGCAATCACGGGCGACGCGCTAGACTTTGTATTGTGGATGACATGAAAAGATTGCGATTGAGAACCTGGCCTGTTTGACAAGCTCTGTTGCAGTCACTAGTGTCCATTTGGATCCAAATATTTCAGTCCATTAGGGTGCGTAGCAGTGCCACACAAGACCAACCCTCTCAGCAGTATCAAGGTCAGCGGGCCGATTCCCGCTCACCTCGCACGTTCGGTGATCGAAGAAACGCTGCGCTCGGCGATTCTCGATGGGCGTATCCCTTGCGGCACCGCGTTGCGCCAGCAAGACCTGGCTGACCTGTTCGGCGTCAGCCGTATGCCGGTGCGCGAAGCCTTGCGCCAGCTCGAAGCCCAGGCGCTGCTCAACGTTGTCGCCCATAAAGGCGCCGTCGTCGCACCGCTGGTTCAGGGCGACGCCGTGGAAACCTATGCGCTGCGGATTCTCCTGGAATCTGAAGCCCTGCGATTGTCGATTCCATTGCTCGAAAAAGAAGACTTCGAAGCCTCTGCCCGTCATATCGATGATATGGAGACAGAACAGGATTACAGCGAGATCGGCCGGCTCAATCGCTTGTTCCATATGTCGCTGTACAGCAAGGCGCCGAACCGTCGACTGTTGAGTCTGGTTGAAGAAGGGTTGAACGAAGAGGAACGTTTCCTGCGCTTCAATCTGGAAGCGATGGGCCTGGGCAAATTGTCTCAGGAAGATCACCGAGCGCTGCTACTGGCCGTGGAAGACCGCGACATTGAGCGAGCGGTAAAGATGCTCGAGAATCACCTCAACCGGGGTGTCGAGGTCATTACGCGCTACCTCGCCAGCCCTGAAGCGCTTAACAAGAAAATCTCCCGATAAACCGTGCCGGCAAGCCTGAACGAGCAACTCTCATTGCTCGTTTTCGCTTGTCGCGACGGCGGCAAGCCCCACTCTAAAGCCTCGCCCTCGATTTCTCCCTCCCAAGCCCAATAATTGCACCGAGAAGTGACGTTTCGGTGATAGCGGCTGCCGTGATTTACGCTCACTCTTGAACTGCCAATAACGAATGAACGGGCGACGCTGCGCACCTGCGCAGCAGTCCCCCGCAACAAGAACCTAAGGAAGGAGTCTTGTCACGGGAAAGGAAGCATCGGCGTTGATCCCAGCCAACTTCCACCCCCTAAAGTCACGTCAATGATTCAACTATGAAAGTTGCTTCGAGTGAGGCATTCACTCTTCTATTCAATTCTGACCCTAATTAGTTGGAAGGAGCAATTACGCCCAGATAAAACCTCTGACTTAAGTTTTATTGGGACTGGTCGCGCCGTAGAAAGTTTAACTTCTATTTAATTAAAAAATTACTTGCCGAAAACTTTATTCGTGTATTAGTTTTTGTTCGCCGCACTGAGCACAGGCCTGCAGGCACTGCCCGGCGGACTCATACCCACTCCTACAGATCAATTAGCCTGAGGTTCCTGCTCGCCCACAAAAAACTTTAAACGACAGTCACTTATTGATCGCAACTTCCTTTAGGCACTTCAGATCACTTATAGGCTCACTCATGAAAAACAATAAAGAACGCCTCATCCAGAAAAAAGCAGAACTTAGTGCACACCCGATCTTCTCTGAAATACATTCACTGTCGGTACTTCAGCGCTTCATGGAAACCCATGTATTTGCGGTGTGGGATTTCATGTCGCTCACCAAGCGCCTGCAACAGGAATTGACCTGCGTTCAACTGCCTTGGCTGCCGCCCGGAGACCCGCAGGCCGCGCGTCTGATCAACGAAATCGTGCTGGGTGAAGAGTCCGATGATCGTCTGGTCCAGGGCCATTACAGCCATTTTGAATTGTATCTGGATGCAATGCGCGAAGTCGGTGCCAGCACCGTCGCGGTGGAACGCTTTGTAGCGTTGCAGCAGGAAGGCGTGAGTTATGACGTCGCGTTGCAAAGCGTGGACGTCGATCCAGCGGCGGCGCAGTTCGTGCGGCACACCTTGCACACGGCGTTGCATGCACCCGGACACAGCGTCGCCGCAGCGTTTTTGCATGGTCGTGAGAGCGTTATTCCGCAGATGTTCCAGCGGATTCTCGACGATTGGGGCATCGGCATCGAGCAAGCGCCGACCTTCCGGTACTACCTGGAGCGGCACATCGAAGTCGATTCCGAAGACCACGGCCCGGCGGCGGAAAAACTCCTGGCCCGGTTGGTCGATGGCAACCCGCAGCGCGAAGAGGACGTCTACGCCAGCGCCATTGCCGCCATAGAAAGCCGCATCGCCCTGTGGGACGGTCTGCGTCTGAGCATGGGCGAACCTTTGCCTGAGGTGAGCGCATGAACGCCGCCGACTACCAATCCTTCGCCGACGCCTGGGAAAGCCGCGCGACCATCCGCACTCGCCCACGGCGGGTGCTGGAAAACGACGACAAGCTGATCTATCCCTTGAGCCGGCAACCGCTGGTGCTGAGCGAAACCTTCCTGCGTGAATGCCCGGAACAAAGGGACTTTGCCTTGGTGCAGACGCTCTACAAGTTCATCAACGACGTGGTGATATTCGAAACCGAGATCGTCGACAAGACCGCGCGCAGCATCGCCAAGAATCGCTTCGCCGTGGCGTTCCCGTTCGCCTGCCGCTACGACGCCATGACCGTGGTCGTGGACGAGGATTACCACGCGTTGGTGGCCATGGACTTCATGCAGCAAACCATCGCCATGACGGGCATCACTCCGATCGGGTTACCCGACGAAATCGAGCTCAGTCGAGCCATCCCGGTGGCCTTGGCGCTCGCGCCGGAACACCTGCGCAGCGCCGTCGAGTTGATCTGCGTGGCCATTGCCGAGAACACCGTGACCGGTGATGTCGCGGCGTTCGCCAAGGACGACACAGTCAAGCAGTCGATCAAGGGCCTGATGGCTGATCACTTGCTGGACGAAGGTCGCCATTCCAGCTTCTGGGCGCGGCTCGTACGCATCTACTGGCACACCGCGAACGAAGACGATCGCCATTGCATCGCGCAGATTCTGCCGGTGTTCATCAGCCATTACCTGACCAATGATATTCAGAAGTCCTTCGACTTCCGGTTGATCGAGTCTTTGCAGATCAGCGAGGCGGCACGTCGGGCACTCAAGTGCGAAGTCTCGGGGCTGGCCTTCCCGATCAATCGCCATCACCCAATGGTCGCCAACATTGTGCGGTTTTTTCGCAGCAGTTCACTGCTCGACTCGCCGTGCGTGCAAGACGCGCTGAGCGATTACCTGGATTAACAAGGAGTACATCCATGAGACGTCTCGACATTTTGCTCATTGGGCAAAGCCAGGCCTTGACCGACCTGGCGCTGGAGCTTGAACAACACGGTCATTCGTTAATGCGGTTCGACACGCTCAACGACCAACCGGCATTTGATTTACTGATCGACGACGCGAGTCTGTCGTTTGCGGGCTTCAGCGAAACACCGCGACTGACGCTGCAACTGGGTGTCGGTGGATCGGAGGCTGTCGGTTTGCCGTCGCTGGACGTGTTGTGCACTTACAACTCGGCATTGTTCACTCGTGTGTCCATCGCCGACGTGCCTTGCGGTAACGGCCAGACATTGCGCCTGCGAGCGGTGGCGGAGCTGGTGGATCACGTCGCGCTGCTGGTCAGCCGCTTCTCCCGGGATGCCGAGTATTTTCTGCACGCACAACCGGCAGCGCCTGCTCACTTTGAGCGGGTGGAAAATCTGCTGTGGCTCGAACACCTGGCCTTTATCCATCAGCTCAACTTCACTGAGCAGCCCGGGCTGCTGAAACTGGGCCAGATCCCGATGATCGAGCGCCTCGAACAACGCCTCCTCAAATCTGCCGAACGACCTGCACTGAGTATCGACGGTGCATCTCTGAGCTATCGGCAACTGCATGCCCACAGCCGTGCAATCCAACAGCAGTTGCAGCCGCTACTCGATCAACATCAAGGGCCGTTGGTGGTCGGGATCTGTCTGCCGAAATGCAGCGCGTTGTATGCAGGGATTCTGGCAATTCTCGGCAGCGGTGCGGTGTATTTGCCGCTGGAGCCGAGCCACCCGCTGCAACGTCAGCAGTACATTCTTTCAAATGCCGGGGCTGTGTTGTTGCTGCATGACGGCCAGCATCCGCTCGCCGACGACATGCCGGGACTGGACATCAGCCGCATCGACGTTGACGACGTGGACCTCGAGCACCCTTTGATGCGCCACCGGCCCGACCTTGATGCGCCGTGCATGGCGCTCTATACCTCAGGTACCACCGGGCATCCCAAAGGCGTGTTGCTCAGTCAGGCCAACCTCGCGCACTTCACCGCGTGGTACGCCGACTACGTGCAGCTCACCGAACAGAGTCGAGTGTTGCAGTTTTCGTCATTGAGTTTTGACTCGTCGCTGATCGATATTTTCCCGACCCTGCTTCAGGGCGCCGAGCTGATCGTGCCCAGTGACGATCAACGTCGCGATCCCTTGCAACTGGTCGAGCTGATCCGCCACCGACAACTGAGCCACGCGTTTTTGCCGCCGGCACTGTTGAGCATTCTGCCGCTGGAGCAGTTGCAGGGTCTGGATCATGTGATGACCGGCGGCGATGTTTGCGAACCCTACGTGATCGAGCAACTGACTCGCCAGGGCAAGCTTTACAACCTGTATGGCCCGACCGAAGCCACGGTGCTGATTACCGCGCGACAGTTGCGTACCGGCGACAGCAATCGAACTCTCGGCGCGCCGATTGCCAACAGCCAGGTGCTGATTCTCGATGAAGACTTTCAACCAGTGGCCGACCAAACCGTGGGTGAGTTGTACATCGTCGGACCGGGGGTGTGCCTGGGGTATTTGAACAATCCACAGCAGACCGCCGAGCGTTATCTGACCCTGAGTGTTCCATGCGGCCAAAGCCTGCGCGCCTACCGAACCGGCGACATGGCGAAGTGGACCCGCGACGGCGTCGAGCTGTGTGGGCGGCGGGATCACCAGGTGAAGATTCGCGGCTTCCGGGTTGAACCGGAAGAGATTGAACGCTGCCTGCGCGACAGCCAGTTGTATCGCCAGGTGGCGGTGGTCATCGACAGCCAGCGGCGCATTCTGGCCTTCTTCGCGCAGCCTCAGGAAGACCGGCCCGGCAGCGCTCGCGAAGCCTTGAAGGCTCACGCGCTGCAATTTTTACCGGACTACATGCAGCCGGTTGCCTGGACCGAACTGCAAAGCATGCCCATCGCCAGCAATGGCAAAGTCGACCGCAGAGCGTTGCTTGCAATGCCGGTCAGCGTCCTGGAAAACACTACTCGGCGCTTACCCTCCAGTGCCGATGAGGCACTGCTGCTGGAGATTTGGGCGGAGTTACTGGAGCTGCCGGCCAGCGACATTTCTACCGACGAAAGCTTCTTCAATCTGGGCGGTCACTCGATCCTGTTGTCGCGCATGTTGCTGCGATTGCGGGAGGAGTTTGGTCGCAGTATCTCGATCAACCGCTTCATCGAGTTACCGACGATTGCCAAGTTGGCGACCTTGGTACGCGGCTCCGGCACCGAAGAAGTGTTGAGTGAAAAGGCATTGGCCGATGCCTTTCGTGAGCTGGAGATTCAGCCGTTGCCCATCAGCCAAATGGGCGATGTGCACAAGGTGATCGTGACCGGCGCCAACAGTTTTGTCGGCGTGCACATTGTCGAGGCGCTGCTGGGTTGGGGCGCCACTGAAGTCGCATGCCTGGTGCGCAATGGTGGCGGGCAATCGGCGGCTGAGCGCTTTGCTCATGCACTGCGCGAGAACCGTCTGGAGCATCTCGACCTGAGCCGGGTGCGGGTGTATGCCGCGGACATCACTCGTCCGTCTCTGGGACTGTGCGCCGAGGATTACCAACGCCTGGACCGGGAGTTCGGCGCACTGGTGCACAACGCTGCCAACGTCAATCACGTACTCGATTACGAGTCGCTGGCGCGGGACAACGTCGAACCGATTTTCGAGTGCCTTCGGTTGTGTGAAGGGCGCAGCAAGAAGGTTTTCAACTTCGTCTCTACGCTCTCCGCGTCCAGCACGATGACTGCCGAGGGCCGGGTGCTGGAATTGCCCGCCGCCCAGACACCGCCGATCTACATCAAGAACGGCTACAACCTGTCCAAGTGGGTCGGCGAACGGATTCTTGAGCGAGCTCGCGAGCGAGGGGTGCGGGTCAATCTTTATCGCCCCGGCAACATCAGTTTCAACAGCCTCACGGGTGTCTGTCAGCCCCACAAAAACCGCTTGATGCTGATGCTCAAAGGCTCGATCCAGCTCGGCCAGGTGCCGGAGTTCGCGCTGAATTTCGACCTGATGCCGGTGGACTTTCTCGCCCGGTTCATCGCCTTCCATGCCAGCCGCTATCAGCCTGAAAAAGCGGTGTTCAACCTGCACAACCCCGAACCCCTGAGTTGGGATGACTACGTAGCGTCCTTTCGCGAGGCTGGGCGGGAATTCTCCATGGTCAGCGTCGCTGACTGGCAACAGCAACTGGACCGGGTTGATAGTGAAAACGCGCTGTTCGGCGTGCTCGGTTTTTACCTCAACGGCTTCGAGGAAGACATCGGCGACATCTCGATGATCGGCCACGACAACGCCCAGGCCGGCGTGCGGCAGATGGGCACGCACTACCCGGAAAAATCCCCGGAGCTGCTGCGTCGTGGCTGCGACTACTTGAAAGAAATCAACTTCATCTGATTCAACCCAAACGGAGCAAAACCATGAGCACTCTGCAACCCGATACCCTGATCAAAAACCCTCAAGGCTGCCACGTGGTGTCCTCGGTGGAAGTACCGGCCGAGGCCGTGAAGGTCTGGGCAGTCGTCGGTAACTTCGCCGGCTTCGATCAGTTCATTCCGGCGCTGTCGCACATCGAGATGACGGGCGAGGGCGTGTCGTCCTTGCGCAAGAAATTCTTCAAGGACGGCAACCTGGTGGTCGAGCAACTCAACTCGCGGGATGACCACGCGTTGAACATAACCTGGACCACGATCTACAACACGTTGGGCGTGGCCAATTTGTGGGCGGCCATGAGTGTTGAGCCGCTGGGCGTGGGCAAGTCCCGTGCGACCTGGACCATCATCGCCGAACCGGCACAGGGGGGGGCCGAGGCCCTGCCGGGGTTCAAGGCGTTTGTGCAGGGGTTTGCCGATGATGCGATGAACAATGTGTTGAAGCTGTTTACGTAAGGCTCCGTTTTCGCGTTGACAGGTACATCGCTGACCAGGAACGCGTGACATCCAGTTCTGCACGCTGCTGGAGGTCAGATCACCAGCACCCATAAACGGCATACAAAAAAGCCAGCCCCTGATTTGCAGGGGCTGGCTCTTTTGTTCTACGGAATTTGGCTAGCCTAAAACGACAAAACCCCTGTCTGCGTTAGCAGACAGGGGTTTCGGAATTTAATCTTGACGATGACCTACTCTCACATGGGGAAACCCCACACTACCATCGGCGATGCATCGTTTCACTGCTGAGTTCGGGATGGGATCAGGTGGTTCCAATGCTCTATGGTCGTCAAGAAATTCTGTGACCAGCCCGTTACAGTCGTAACGTGCCAGCAAAATGAGTGACTTCTACTAAAACAAAACCCCTACCTGCATACGCAGATAGGGGTTTCGGAATTTAATCTTGACGATGACCTACTCTCACATGGGGAAACCCCACACTACCATCGGCGATGCATCGTTTCACTGCTGAGTTCGGGATGGGATCAGGTGGTTCCAATGCTCTATGGTCGTCAAGAAATTCGGTAGCCAGGTCGTTTTCTCTTGCGAGATCACGCTCCAGCGAATGGGTATGTAATAGATTTGTGTGTTTCGTTTCGAATTTTCGACTGTGTATCGTCTTCACACACCGCAATCTGGTCTCTTTCGAGTTCACAGATTGCTTGGGTGTTATATGGTCAAGCCTCACGGGCAATTAGTATTGGTTAGCTCAACGCCTCACAGCGCTTACACACCCAACCTATCAACGTCGTAGTCTTCGACGGCCCTTCAGGGGACTCAAGGTCCCAGTGAGATCTCATCTTGAGGCTAGTTTCCCGCTTAGATGCTTTCAGCGGTTATCTATTCCGAACATAGCTACCCGGCAATGCCACTGGCGTGACAACCGGAACACCAGAGGTTCGTCCACTCCGGTCCTCTCGTACTAGGAGCAGCCCCTCTCAAATCTCAAACGTCCACGGCAGATAGGGACCGAACTGTCTCACGACGTTCTAAACCCAGCTCGCGTACCACTTTAAATGGCGAACAGCCATACCCTTGGGACCGGCTTCAGCCCCAGGATGTGATGAGCCGACATCGAGGTGCCAAACACCGCCGTCGATATGAACTCTTGGGCGGTATCAGCCTGTTATCCCCGGAGTACCTTTTATCCGTTGAGCGATGGCCCTTCCATACAGAACCACCGGATCACTAAGACCTACTTTCGTACCTGCTCGACGTGTCTGTCTCGCAGTCAAGCGCGCTTTTGCCTTTATACTCTACGACCGATTTCCGACCGGTCTGAGCGCACCTTCGTACTCCTCCGTTACTCTTTAGGAGGAGACCGCCCCAGTCAAACTACCCACCATACACTGTCCTCGATCCGGATAACGGACCTGAGTTAGAACCTCAAAGTTGCCAGGGTGGTATTTCAAGGTTGGCTCCACGCGAACTGGCGTCCACGCTTCAAAGCCTCCCACCTATCCTACACAAGCAAATTCAAAGTCCAGTGCAAAGCTATAGTAAAGGTTCACGGGGTCTTTCCGTCTAGCCGCGGATACACTGCATCTTCACAGCGATTTCAATTTCACTGAGTCTCGGGTGGAGACAGCGCCGCCATCGTTACGCCATTCGTGCAGGTCGGAACTTACCCGACAAGGAATTTCGCTACCTTAGGACCGTTATAGTTACGGCCGCCGTTTACCGGGGCTTCGATCAAGAGCTTCGCGTTAGCTAACCCCATCAATTAACCTTCCGGCACCGGGCAGGCGTCACACCCTATACGTCCACTTTCGTGTTTGCAGAGTGCTGTGTTTTTAATAAACAGTCGCAGCGGCCTGGTATCTTCGACCGGCATGGGCTTACGCAGTAAATGCTTCACCCTCACCGGCGCACCTTCTCCCGAAGTTACGGTGCCATTTTGCCTAGTTCCTTCACCCGAGTTCTCTCAAGCGCCTTGGTATTCTCTACCCAACCACCTGTGTCGGTTTGGGGTACGGTTCCTGGTTACCTGAAGCTTAGAAGCTTTTCTTGGAAGCATGGCATCAACCACTTCGTGTACTAAAAGTACACTCGTCATCAGCTCTCGGCCTTAGAATCCCGGATTTACCTAAGATTCCAGCCTACCACCTTAAACTTGGACAACCAACGCCAAGCTGGCCTAGCCTTCTCCGTCCCTCCATCGCAATAACCAGAAGTACAGGAATATTAACCTGTTTTCCATCGACTACGCTTTTCAGCCTCGCCTTAGGGACCGACTAACCCTGCGTCGATTAACGTTGCGCAGGAAACCTTGGTCTTTCGGCGTGGGTGTTTTTCACACCCATTGTCGTTACTCATGTCAGCATTCGCACTTCTGATACCTCCAGCAAGCTTCTCAACTCACCTTCACAGGCTTACAGAACGCTCCTCTACCGCATCACCTAAGTGATACCCGTAGCTTCGGTGTATGGTTTGAGCCCCGTTACATCTTCCGCGCAGGCCGACTCGACTAGTGAGCTATTACGCTTTCTTTAAAGGGTGGCTGCTTCTAAGCCAACCTCCTAGCTGTCTAAGCCTTCCCACATCGTTTCCCACTTAACCATAACTTTGGGACCTTAGCTGACGGTCTGGGTTGTTTCCCTTTTCACGACGGACGTTAGCACCCGCCGTGTGTCTCCCATGCTCGGCACTTGTAGGTATTCGGAGTTTGCATCGGTTTGGTAAGTCGGGATGACCCCCTAGCCGAAACAGTGCTCTACCCCCTACAGTGATACATGAGGCGCTACCTAAATAGCTTTCGAGGAGAACCAGCTATCTCCGAGCTTGATTAGCCTTTCACTCCGATCCACAGGTCATCCGCTAACTTTTCAACGGTAGTCGGTTCGGTCCTCCAGTTAGTGTTACCCAACCTTCAACCTGCCCATGGATAGATCGCCCGGTTTCGGGTCTATTCCCAGCGACTAGACGCCCTATTAAGACTCGCTTTCGCTACGCCTCCCCTATTCGGTTAAGCTCGCCACTGAAAATAAGTCGCTGACCCATTATACAAAAGGTACGCAGTCACCCAACAAAGTGGGCTCCCACTGCTTGTACGCATACGGTTTCAGGATCTATTTCACTCCCCTCTCCGGGGTTCTTTTCGCCTTTCCCTCACGGTACTAGTTCACTATCGGTCAGTCAGTAGTATTTAGCCTTGGAGGATGGTCCCCCCATATTCAGACAAAGTTTCTCGTGCTCCGTCCTACTCGATTTCATGACCAAGAGATTTTCGCGTACAGGGCTATCACCCACTATGGCCGCACTTTCCAGAGCGTTCCGCTAATCTCAAAGCCACTTAAGGGCTAGTCCCCGTTCGCTCGCCACTACTAAGGGAATCTCGGTTGATTTCTTTTCCTCAGGGTACTTAGATGTTTCAGTTCCCCTGGTTCGCCTCTTAAGCCTATGTATTCAGCTTAAGATAACCATCTTATGATGGCTGGGTTCCCCCATTCAGACATCTCCGGATCAAAGTCTGTTTGCCGACTCCCCGAAGCTTTTCGCAGGCTACCACGTCTTTCATCGCCTCTGACTGCCAAGGCATCCACCGTATGCGCTTCTTCACTTGACCATATAACCCCAAGCAATCTGGTTATACTGTGAAGACGACATTCGCCGAAAATTCGCAATTTAACTCACAAATTTTACCTTAGCCTGATCCGCTACCAGTGAAAGTAACGTCCAGTCTATCTTTCTATCACATACCCAAATTTTTAAAGAACGAACTAGTCAAAGACTAGAAATCAACATTCACCATCACCACGATGGAATGCTCATTTCTAAGCTTTATACAAACAGAAGCAGTAGTGGTGGAGCCAAACGGGATCGAACCGTTGACCTCCTGCGTGCAAGGCAGGCGCTCTCCCAGCTGAGCTATGGCCCCGTATTTCTACAGGCGTTTCCCACACAAAATTGGTGGGTCTGGGCAGATTCGAACTGCCGACCTCACCCTTATCAGGGGTGCGCTCTAACCAACTGAGCTACAGACCCAATTTCGAGCTACTAAGGCCGACCTCACCCTGCTCTTTACCACAAAGCATGGGGTGCGCTCTAACCAACTCAGCTACAAACCGATACAGGCTGCTTCTTTCGTCTTCTTCAATGAATCAAGCAATTCGTGTGGGAGCTTATGAAGCAGCTGATGTCGTCGATTAAGGAGGTGATCCAGCCGCAGGTTCCCCTACGGCTACCTTGTTACGACTTCACCCCAGTCATGAATCACACCGTGGTAACCGTCCTCCCGAAGGTTAGACTAGCTACTTCTGGTGCAACCCACTCCCATGGTGTGACGGGCGGTGTGTACAAGGCCCGGGAACGTATTCACCGCGACATTCTGATTCGCGATTACTAGCGATTCCGACTTCACGCAGTCGAGTTGCAGACTGCGATCCGGACTACGATCGGTTTTATGGGATTAGCTCCACCTCGCGGCTTGGCAACCCTCTGTACCGACCATTGTAGCACGTGTGTAGCCCAGGCCGTAAGGGCCATGATGACTTGACGTCATCCCCACCTTCCTCCGGTTTGTCACCGGCAGTCTCCTTAGAGTGCCCACCATCACGTGCTGGTAACTAAGGACAAGGGTTGCGCTCGTTACGGGACTTAACCCAACATCTCACGACACGAGCTGACGACAGCCATGCAGCACCTGTCTCAATGTTCCCGAAGGCACCAATCCATCTCTGGAAAGTTCATTGGATGTCAAGGCCTGGTAAGGTTCTTCGCGTTGCTTCGAATTAAACCACATGCTCCACCGCTTGTGCGGGCCCCCGTCAATTCATTTGAGTTTTAACCTTGCGGCCGTACTCCCCAGGCGGTCAACTTAATGCGTTAGCTGCGCCACTAAGAGCTCAAGGCTCCCAACGGCTAGTTGACATCGTTTACGGCGTGGACTACCAGGGTATCTAATCCTGTTTGCTCCCCACGCTTTCGCACCTCAGTGTCAGTATCAGTCCAGGTGGTCGCCTTCGCCACTGGTGTTCCTTCCTATATCTACGCATTTCACCGCTACACAGGAAATTCCACCACCCTCTACCATACTCTAGCTTGTCAGTTTTGAATGCAGTTCCCAGGTTGAGCCCGGGGATTTCACATCCAACTTAACAAACCACCTACGCGCGCTTTACGCCCAGTAATTCCGATTAACGCTTGCACCCTCTGTATTACCGCGGCTGCTGGCACAGAGTTAGCCGGTGCTTATTCTGTCGGTAACGTCAAGGCACCAACGTATTAGGTTAATGCCCTTCCTCCCAACTTAAAGTGCTTTACAATCCGAAGACCTTCTTCACACACGCGGCATGGCTGGATCAGGCTTTCGCCCATTGTCCAATATTCCCCACTGCTGCCTCCCGTAGGAGTCTGGACCGTGTCTCAGTTCCAGTGTGACTGATCATCCTCTCAGACCAGTTACGGATCGTCGCCTTGGTGAGCCATTACCTCACCAACTAGCTAATCCGACCTAGGCTCATCTGATAGCGCAAGGCCCGAAGGTCCCCTGCTTTCTCCCGTAGGACGTATGCGGTATTAGCGTCCGTTTCCGAGCGTTATCCCCCACTACCAGGCAGATTCCTAGGCATTACTCACCCGTCCGCCGCTCTCAAGAGAAGCAAGCTTCTCTCTACCGCTCGACTTGCATGTGTTAGGCCTGCCGCCAGCGTTCAATCTGAGCCATGATCAAACTCTTCAGTTCAAACATCTTTGGGTTTTTAAGAAACCCTAAACTTGGCTCAGCAATCGTTGGTTACATCTTTGATTTCTCGCGGAGTAACTTGTGATGCTGATAATCTTGTTGACTATCAGTCTGACTCCACAAGCACCCACACGAATTGCTTGATTCAGTTGTTAAAGAGCGGTTGGTTAAGATCTTTCGTCTCAACCGAGGCGCGCATTCTACAGCAGCCTCTGTTGCTGTCAAGCGGTTATTTTCAGAAGTTTTCAAAGTTTCCTTTGTAACTTCAACCACTTGCGCCTTCGATCTCTCGTCAGCGGGAGGCGAATTCTACAGCGTTACACGCTGCTGTCAACACCTCTTTTTCAACTCCTTTCGGGCTTCGATGACCTGAAGCCGCTTACTGCCAAAACCGCGTAACTCTTTGTTTGTCAAGGAGTTTTCCGTTTCGACTGCGCCGGAAGTGGGGCGAATTATAGACATCCAGAATCTGCCGTCAAGCACTGATTTGGGTTATCTATCAATAACTTGCCAAAAGGCGGAAAACCACCCGATTCCTTTCTATATAGAGGAGCAATATAGCTTCCCTCTATATGGAGGGAACCCTCAAAGCACCCCAGATTCTTTGAAAGCTGCCACTGCACCCGCTCCCAGCCCCAGCACACGCTGCAGAACCTCCTGCGTATGCTCGCCCAACAAAGGAGGAGCATTGCGGTACTCCACCGGAGTCTTGGACAGACGAATAGGACTCGCCACCTGCGGCACCCTCCCCGCCAACACATGAGGCATCTCAATCGACAACCCACGCGCCTTGACCTGAGGATCAGCAAACATCTGCGCAAGATCATTTATCGGACCACATGGCACACCAGCCTGCTCCAGCTGCAACACCCATTCAGCAGTGGTCTTGAACACCGTCGCCTGACGGATCAGCGGAATCAAAGCCGCCCGATTCGCCACTCGCAGCTTATTGGTCGCAAAGCGTGGGTCATCCGCCCACTGCGGCTGCCCGGCCACTTCGGCAAACTTGCGGAATTGACCATCGTTACCCACGGTGAGGATGAAGTCGCCATCCGCCGTAGGAAAGTCCTGATAAGGCACGATGTTCGGATGGGCATTACCCAAGCGCTTCGGTGCATTGCCCGTCGTCAGGTAGTTCATCGCCTGGTTGGCCAGGCACGCGACTTGGACATCCAGCAATGCCATATCGATATGCTGGCCGCCACCGTCGTGATCCCGATGCGCAAGCGCCGCCAGAATCGCTACCGTCGAGTAAAGCCCGGTCAAGATGTCTGTCAGCGCCACACCGACCTTCACCGGCCCGGCACCCTCATCCCCTTCCGGTCGACCCGTCAGGCTCATCAGACCACCCAAGCCCTGGATCATGAAGTCATAACCCGCACGCTTGGCGTAGGGACCCGTCTGACCAAACCCGGTAATCGAGCAGTAAATCAGATTCGGATTGATCGCCTTGAGCGACTCATAGTCCAGCCCGTAAGCTGCCAGCCCACCGACCTTGAAGTTTTCGATCAGGATGTCCGACTTGGCCGCCAACTCCCGCACCAACTTCTGGCCTTCCGGACGCGTGAAGTCGATGGTGACCGATTGTTTGTTGCGGTTGGCCGACAAGTAATAAGCGGCCTCGCTGGTGTTTTCACCATAGGCGTCTTTAAGGAAAGGAGGCCCCCAGGCGCGCGTGTCATCGCCATTGCCCGGGCGCTCGACCTTGATCACCTCAGCGCCAAGGTCTGCAAGGATCTGCCCGGCCCAAGGCCCGGCCAGTACCCGCGATAAATCCAGTACCCGAAGATGCGAAAGCGCGCCCATGGCCGTTCTCCTATTAATAGAACGCCTGGATGCCGGTCTGCGCGCGACCGAGAATCAGTGCGTGGACGTCATGCGTACCTTCATAGGTATTCACCACTTCCAGGTTGACCAGATGGCGAGCGACACCGAACTCATCGGAGATGCCGTTGCCACCCAGCATGTCGCGCGCCATGCGAGCGATGTCCAGGGACTTGCCGCAGGAGTTGCGCTTCATCATCGAAGTGATCTCGACCGCCGCAGTGCCTTCATCTTTCATACGACCCAGACGCAGGCAGCCTTGCAGCGCCATGGTGATTTCGGTCTGCATGTCGGCGAGTTTCTTCTGGATCAGCTGAGTGGCAGCCAATGGACGACCGAACTGATGACGATCCAGGGTGTATTGGCGAGCGGTGTGCCAGCAGAACTCGGCAGCGCCCAGCGCGCCCCAGGAAATGCCATAACGCGCGGAGTTAAGGCAGGTAAAGGGACCTTTCAAACCACGGACGTCCGGGAAGATGTTCTCTTCAGGGACAAACACGTTGTCCATGACGATTTCGCCTGTGATGGATGCTCGCAAGCCAACCTTGCCGTGAATCGCCGGAGTGCTCAGGCCTTTCCAGCCCTTCTCCAGAACAAAACCACGGATGTCGCCGGAGTCATCTTTACCCCAGACCACGAATACATCAGCAATCGGGCTGTTGGTGATCCACATTTTGTTGCCGGTCAGGCTGTAGCCTCCTTCCACTTTGCGCGCACGAGTAATCATCGCGCCTGGGTCGGAACCGTGGTTAGGTTCTGTCAGACCGAAGCAACCAATCCACTCACCGGTAGCCAGTTTTGGTAGGTATTTTTGCTTTTGGGCTTCAGTGCCGAATTCGTTGATCGGCACCATCACCAGCGAGGACTGCACGCTCATCATCGAGCGGTAGCCAGAGTCGACACGCTCGACCTCACGAGCAATCAGGCCGTAGCTGACGTAGTTGAGGCCGCTGCCGCCGTACTGCTCAGGGATCGTTGCACCCAACAGACCGACTTCGCCCATCTCACGAAAGATTGCAGGATCGGTTTTTTCATGACGGAAAGCTTCGAGAACGCGCGGTGCGAGCTTCTGCTGAGCGAATTGCTCGGCAGTGTCGCGAATCATGCGCTCTTCTTCAGTGAGCTGTTGATCCAGCAGCAGAGGATCGATCCAGTTGAAGCTCGCTTTACCGCCCATGAGTGTGTCCTCTCGAATCAGGGTCAAATTACGTGGACTGATCCTAGGCCGGGTTCGGCTTTACGGCAAACGAGGATTTTGCATACTGTTGTGCTAATTTCTCACTCCGAAACATCGCAAAAGTGCTTTTATGCGATGCATTAGTGAGGTTGACGTACATGCGCAGGAAAATCCCCAGCACTACAGCCCTGATCAGCTTCGAAGCGGCCGCACGCCACGAAAGCTTTACCAAAGCCGCCCTCGAGCTTTCGCTGACTCAGGGCGCCATTTGCCGACAGATCGCCAGCCTGGAGGAGTTCCTCAGCGTCGAACTTTTCCGACGCTCGCGGCGTGGGGTGAAGCTGACGGAAGCCGGCCTTTCCTACAGCCGCCGCGTGGCCACCCAGCTCGACGCAGTGGAGCGGGATACGCTGTCAGTGATGGGGCAACAGGGCGCCAACGTGATCGAACTGGCAGTGGTTCCAACCTTTGGCACTCAATGGTTACTCCCACGACTTAAAGACTTTCAACACAAGCACCCAGATGTAACGGTCAACCTCACCAACCGCACGCGCCCCTTTCTGTTCGCGGACACCGATTTTGATGCAGCGATTTACTTCGGTGACGCCGATTGGTCAGGCACCGAGTCCCACAGGTTGATGGGTGAAAATCCGATGCCGGTGTGCAGCCCAACCCTACTGGGCAAGAAGACAAATCTGACACCCGTTGAAATTGCGGAACTACCACTGTTGCAACAGACCACTCGTCCTTATGCATGGCGTCAGTGGTTCAATTCCCAGAATCTGAATATCCCTCGGGACATGACAGGACCGCGCTACGAGCTATTCTCCATGCTCGCTCAAGCCGCGATGCACGACATGGGGATTGCGCTGATTCCACCGTTCCTGATTCAGCGTGAATTGGCGGAGAAGCGCCTGGTGATTGCCAACACTCAAGCGTTGTCGAGCATCAAGGCTTATTACCTGATGATTCCCGAGCGAAAGGTGGAATCGGCCTCTTTAAAGGCATTTCGTGACTGGCTGCTCAATCAAGCCCACAGCTACAACCTAGAAGGATAAAGGCCTCGCTCAATTAGTTGACCTGGTAGTCAATAAGATAAAAGCCCTACAGATATAACTATATGTCGCATATACGCAGACTGTACCAACAAGCAGCACAAACGTCCCATAAGCGCCTGTTGACGTGGCTTTGCGCCCCTATCGGCAGGCGATGACTCCTCATTCAGCGTAAAGATATGTAAATTACCAAATTTCGACAAAAACCCTTACAAGTCACGGCCCACAAGGGCTTGCGCCGGTTAGTTGCGACATTCGGTCACGGGGTGACTTGTAGTTAATTTTCCGTCACCCATCATAATCCCTTGAAGGGCACAAAATTCGCCTGCAAAATGCCGCGCCCCGTCCAGATTTGGCGGGATCGTGCTGATCGGCCGCCCCAGCCGCACCATCCGAAGTGCCTGGGTTTACTCAATAAGATCACGCAGGAGATTTGACGTGCACATTGGTGTTCCTCTCGAAACCCAGACGGGTGAAACACGGGTTGCTGCAACCCCTGAAACCATCAAGAAGCTGATCGGCCAGGGTCATAAGGTCACTGTGCAAAGCGGCGCCGGCATTAATGCCAGTGTTGTCGACAGTGCTTATGAAGCGGCAGGCGCAACGATTGGCAGCGCCAACGATGCGTTTGGTGCCGAGCTGATTCTCAAGGTGGTCGCCCCCAGCGACAGCGAGCTGACGCTGATAAAGAGCGGCACCGTTGTGGTGGGCATGCTCAATCCGTTCAGCAATGAAACCATCGCCAAACTGGCCGAGTGCGGCATTACCGCGTTCGCGCTGGAAGCCGCGCCTCGTACCTCCCGTGCCCAGAGCCTGGATGTGCTGTCCTCTCAGGCGAACATCGCCGGCTATAAAGCCGTGTTGCTGGCCGCTCACCACTATCCGCGCTTCATGCCGATGCTGATGACCGCTGCGGGAACCGTGAAAGCGGCGCGCGTGTTGATTCTCGGCGCCGGCGTGGCTGGGTTGCAGGCCATTGCTACGGCGAAACGTCTGGGTGCAGTGATCGAAGCGTCCGATGTGCGTCCTGCAGTAAAAGAGCAGATCGAATCCCTCGGCGCCAAGTTCGTCGACGTGCCTTACGAGACCGATGAAGAGCGCGAATGTGCAGTCGGTGTCGGCGGTTACGCGCGACCAATGCCGGCCAGCTGGATGCAACGTCAGGCCCTGGCCGTGCACGAACGCGCCAAGCAGGCTGACATCGTCATCACTACTGCACTGATCCCGGGCCGCAAGGCACCGACGCTGCTAAGCGCGGAAACCGTGGCGCAGATGAAGCCGGGTTCGGTGGTCATCGACCTCGCGGCAGCTCAGGGCGGCAACTGCCCGTTGACCGTGGCGGATCAAGTGGTAGTTAAGAATGGCGTGACCATTTGCGGCCCGACCAACCTGGCCGGTGCGGTCGCGGCAGACGCTTCGGCACTGTATGCACGCAACCTGCTGGACTTCATGAAACTGTTGTTCGATAAAGAAGGACAACTGGTGATCAACCTTGAAGACGATATCGTCGCCGCGTGCCTGATGTGCCGCGACGGCCAGATCGTGCGCAAGAACGGCTGAGGATAAAAACAATGGAAGACATGCTGATCTCTCACGGTATCTACAACCTGATCATCTTCGTGCTGGCCATCTATGTCGGCTACCACGTGGTCTGGAACGTGACACCTGCACTGCACACACCGCTGATGGCTGTCACTAACGCCATCTCGGCCATCGTGATCGTCGGCGCCATGCTCGCCGCCGCCCTCACCGTGACCCCGCTGGGCAAGACCATGGGCACCCTGGCCGTGGCCTTGGCCGCGGTCAACGTATTTGGTGGCTTCCTGGTAACCCGGCGCATGCTGGAAATGTTCAAGAAGAAAGCGGCTCCAGCAAAAGCTCCGGCAGCCAAGACCGAAGCAGTCAAGGCTGAGGTACAGCAAGCATGAGCATGAACCTGGTTACATCCCTGTATTTGATCGCCTCGGTATGCTTCATCCAGGCGCTCAAGGGCCTCTCGCACCCAACCACGTCGCGTCGCGGCAACCTGTTCGGCATGCTCGGCATGGGCCTGGCGATCCTTACCACGGTCGGCCTGATCTACAAGCTCGGTGCCGAGCTGGCCCATGACGGTATCGTCTACGTGATCGTCGGCCTGCTGATCGGCGGCACTGTCGGTTCGATCATGGCCAAACGCGTTGAAATGACCAAGATGCCCGAGCTGGTCGCCTTCATGCACAGCATGATCGGCCTGGCAGCTGTGTTCATCGCCGTGGCTGCCGTGGTGGAGCCACAGTCGCTGGGCATCGTCCAGCAACTCGGTGACGCGATCCCGGCCGGTAACCGCCTGGAACTGTTCCTCGGTGCAGCGATCGGTGCTATCACCTTCTCCGGTTCGGTTATCGCTTTCGGCAAGCTCTCCGGCAAGTACAAGTTCCGCCTGTTCCAGGGCGCACCAGTACAGTTCGGTGGCCAGCACAAGCTGAACCTGCTACTGGGCCTGGCGACTCTGGCACTTGGCGTGAGCTTCATGCTGACCGGCAATCTCAGCGCCTTCGCGCTGATGCTGGCGCTGGCCTTTGTGCTGGGTGTACTGATCATCATCCCGATCGGCGGCGCGGACATGCCCGTCGTGGTGTCGATGCTCAACAGCTACTCCGGCTGGGCAGCGGCCGGTATCGGTTTCTCGCTGAACAACTCGATGCTGATCATTGCGGGTTCGCTGGTGGGTTCGTCCGGTGCGATCCTCTCGTACATCATGTGCAAGGCGATGAACCGTTCGTTCTTCAACGTACTGCTCGGTGGTTTCGGCAACACCGCAGATGCGGCAGGCCCAGCTGGCTCGAAAGAAGCCCGCCCGGTGAAATCCGGTTCGGCTGACGATGCGACCTTCCTGCTGACCAACGCCGACACCGTGATCATCGTTCCGGGTTACGGCCTGGCGGTCGCACGGGCACAGCACGCGCTGAAAGAGCTGACCGAGAAGCTGACCCATCGCGGCGTGACCGTGAAGTATGCGATCCACCCGGTCGCCGGTCGGATGCCTGGCCACATGAACGTGTTGCTGGCCGAAGCCGAAGTGCCTTACGACCAGGTGTTCGAGATGGAAGACATCAACTCCGAGTTCGGTCAAGCCGACGTGGTGCTGGTGCTGGGCGCCAATGACGTGGTCAACCCGGCCGCGAAGAACGATCCGAAATCGCCGATTGCCGGCATGCCGATTCTGGAAGCGTTCAAGGCCAAGACCATCATCGTCAACAAGCGTTCGATGGCCAGCGGCTATGCCGGTCTGGACAACGAGCTGTTCTACCTGGACAAGACCATGATGGTTTTCGGCGACGCCAAGAAAGTCATCGAAGACATGGTCAAAGCCGTCGAGTAACCCTCAGCGGCACACAGAACGCCCCGACTCGTCGGGGCGTTTTTGTTTGCGCAAATCGTCAGACAAACTATGCTTTTGTTACCGATCCGGTAATGATGTTTTGCTCGAAAGGCCCGGAATAGACGCCTTATTTGCGACCTTGGTAGCGGGACAGGAGTCGGTGTAATTCACTAGACTGCACGTCCTGCTACCCGTTGCCCGAGATAACATCCCATGTACCGTGACCGTATTCGCCTGCCTTCCTTGTTGGATAAAGTGATGAGCGCCGTCGACGCCGCCGCTCTGATTGAGGACGGCATGACCGTTGGCATGAGTGGCTTCACCCGCGCCGGCGAAGCCAAAGCCGTACCCCAGGCACTGGCCGAGCGCGCGAAGGTCTCGCCGCTCAAAATCACCCTGATGACCGGCGCCAGCCTGGGCAACGACCTCGACAAACAACTCACCGAGGCCGGCGTACTGTCACGACGTATGCCATTCCAGGTGGACAGCACCCTGCGCAAAGCCATTAATGCGGGCGAGGTGATGTTCATCGACCAGCACCTCTCGGAAACCGTGGAGCAATTGCGCAATCAGCAACTCAAGTTGCCGGACCTCGCAGTGATTGAAGCGGTGGCGATAACCGAGCACGGCCATATCGTGCCGACCACGTCAGTCGGCAACTCGGCCAGCTTCGCGATTTTCGCCAAACACGTGATCGTCGAGATCAACATGGCGCACAACCCGAATCTCGAAGGCCTGCACGACATTTATATCCCGACATACCGTCCAACCCGTACGCCGATTCCGCTGGTGAAGGTTGATGACCGCATTGGCAGCACCGCCATCCCGATCCCGCCGGAGAAGATCGTCGCGATCGTGATCACCAATCAATCGGACTCGCCGTCCACCGTATTGCCACCGGATGCCGAAACCCAGGCGATTGCCGACCATCTGATCAACTTCTTCAAGCAGGAAGTGGCGGCCGGACGCATGACCAACAAGCTCGGCCCACTGCAGGCTGGTATCGGTACCATTGCCAACTCCGTGATGTGTGGCCTGATTGATTCGCCGTTCGAAGACCTGACCATGTACTCCGAGGTGCTGCAGGATTCGACATTCGACCTGATCGACGCCGGTAAACTGAACTTTGCGTCGGGCAGTTCGATCACACTGTCGAGCCGTCGCAACGCCGATGTATTTGGCAACCTGGAGCGTTACAAGGACAAATTGGTGCTGCGCCCACAGGAAATCTCCAACCACCCTGAGGTGGTGCGCCGACTTGGGATTATCGGCATCAACACAGCGCTGGAGTTTGACCTTTATGGCAACGTCAACTCCACCCACGTCTGCGGCACGCGGATGATGAACGGCATTGGTGGCTCGGGCGACTTCGCGCGCAATGCGCATTTATCCGTCTTCGTCACCAAATCAATCGCGAAGGGCGGCGCTATCTCCAGCGTCGTGCCCATGGTTAGCCACGTTGATCACACAGAGCATGACGTCGACATCCTCGTCACCGAAATTGGCCTGGCGGACTTGCGCGGGCTGGCGCCCCGGGAGCGGGCGCGGGTCGTCATCGACAACTGTGTGCACCCGGACTATCGCCAGGCCCTGGACGACTATTTCACCGCTGCTTGTGCGATTGGCGGGCACACGCCGCATATCTTGCGTGATGCGCTGAGCTGGCACATAAACCTGGAAGAAACGGGGCGCATGCTCAAGGTGTAATTGATACAGATGGCAGCTGACGCAAACACAGTTTCGTCAGTCTGCCGTTGCCAAGTAAAAATCCGTTTAAAACTGTACTGCTGTACCGGTCATTTCCTACCGAAACAACCTACCTTTTCCAGTCAAACGAAGTAAAACGCCTCATTAAGGTGCAGACAGGTACAGTTGCCTCAATTTAGACCAGTACACCCCCTATTAACAGTTAACTGGCCCCTCACAATACAGGTGAACTGTATCTACAGAGACTAGGCAAACGAGAGGATCATGGGCACCAGTTAAACCACTACCTAATCCCGCCACAAGCGGAAGGATGTCAATCATGGAACGTACACTCAGTTCCGAGCTGTTCTTCGAAGACACTGCTGCAAAAACCCAGGCTTCCATGCTTCTGCGCGTTATCGCCAACCTGATGCTGTGGCAGCGCCGCATCTCCAGCCGCCACCAACTGGCTCGCCTGGATTCGCGTCTGCTGGCTGACGCAGGGATTAGCGAAGCACAGCGTTACGAAGAGCTGAGCAAGCCGTTCTGGCGCTAAGTTAGCGTCGCTGGCCCTGACCTATTGGGTCCACTGCCAGCAATCCAGATTGAAAAAACAGAGCCCGTCGTGGGAAACCACGACGGGCTTTGTCGTATTCGTGCTTTTCTCCCAAAACGACCATACCCGCGGAGCACAGGTACAGTTTTCAACACGCCAACTTTGTACAAGTACAATTCCAACAGTTTGTGTGCTTGTTTTGCAATGGCAGAGGAATGATCCCGCTGAAATCGAAGCCCCACTTCCTTTGGCTTCGGGACAGCGCTCTTCAACTGCCTGGAACGGGCCAGCCCCCAGCGTTTACGGGATCAGCGCAATGCTCAGCAACTTTGAAAGTTGGGCATCAGCCATGCGCTTACCTCAACAAAATGGATAAACCAATCGGGCGCAAGCGTCTTGGATGAACAGAGCGGACTGTGCGAAAGAACAAAGCAGGCCTAATATCAAAACCAGAACGTGGCGAATGCTATACGACAGGCGTAATCCAGAAGTTACCTCGCCACCCTCAATCGATTTTTCCAAAGGAGTAACCTCATGTCCCGACTTCGTCTGCTCAGCGTTGCGGCCCTGCTTGCCGTGGCTGCCAATTCCCACGCCACCAGCTTTATCGTGACCACCGATGCCGTCGTCAAAGCATTCAAAGCCACGTCAGATGCTACTTCCAACATCACTTCTTCGTTTAAGGACGACAAAATTGTGCTGGCTGCCCGTGATGATGCCGCGAGCTTCGTTGCCAGCGAAGGGGCTATCCGCGGGGTAAAACTCGAAAGCGCCCTCGATCACATTCGCCACCAGGCTCCACAGCTGAATGCAACAGATGCACAGCTGGCGCAGGCGATTTTGACCATCTAAGCGATAGCCTTGACGCGGGACACGCCCAACGTGTCCCCGTGTTTCGGCACTGGCTCTAGACCGGACGTTGCGCTAGCCTGAGACCGGCTTCCAGCTATCGAGCTTCATGCGTTTTCAATCTCTGCTGTTGATCACTCCGGTCAGTCTTGTAGCCTGCTGGTCCGGCTCGGCCCATGCCTTCGATGCCTTTAATCTTTCTACTCAAGGCACTGTGGCCAGCGGTTATGGCACCAGTCTGGTGACCTGCGCGCCCTTCGATCGTAAACTGCTGCTCGCCGCTCACGATCATGCAGCGGCATTCATTGCCAGCGAGAGCCCAATTGCGTGCAGCACAGCTGGAATCCGCCCTGATTTATCTGCGTTATACCCAGCCAAAACTTCATGCAAGCGACCTTGAACTGGCACAAGCAATTCTCGTCCAATAGTTATCCCTGTTCCCCCGGAGTCGTTCCATGCGTAGCCCGCTTATTGCTGCCACCCTTGGCCTGCTGTTGTTGGCCGATGTGACCCAAGCCCATACCCTGGTTGCCACCAGTAACGTCCTCATTCGTGCCACCCAACGCACGCTTGATTTCACCTCTGATACCACCACTTCCATTCGTGACTCGAAAATCATCCGCGAAGCCCAGGACGATGCCGCGAGTTTCGTGGCCAGCGATGGCGATATCCGCGGCGCGCACCTCGAAGCAGCTTTCAATACCCTGCGCGTTCGCGTGCCGGAAGCCCGGGATGCCAGTGATCAGGTACTCGCCGAAGCCATCCTCGCACTGTGAGGCCGTCAGCCGCCTGGCTACTGGCCGGGATCATGATGCTGTTCGGCAGCACGGCTCACGCCAGCCTGCAATTACAGCTCAAGACTGAGGGTCTTAGCCCAGCTCAACAGCAAGCCAGTCAGGCACTGCTCGATGAAGCCATGCAGGCGTTGCCGCCCCGGTTCATCGAGCAACTGGACCGGCGCATCGATGTCGGCTGGACCGATGACATGCCGAGCAATGCTTACGGCCAGGCGTCGCTGGTGTCCGAACTCGACTTGAACCGTAACCTGCTCGCCAGCCTCACCGACGGCAGTGCTGCGAGCAAGAAGACCTATCGCCCTCATGGCACTGTCCGCCGCGAAATGCTCGCTACGGTGCTGCACGAACTCACCCACATCTATGATCGCTCGCGCCTGTGGCCAGACGATGAGCGCAAACTGATTCAACACTGTACCCGGCGCAACAGCAGCTCGGGACTGGTGGGGATTCCTGATCAGTGCCGTGGCCAGACCGATCGACGCTTTACCGTCAGCGACGATCCTCGCCTGCTCGACCTTGCCGGCTGGCCACAATATGTCGGCCGTCGCGGCGAGCGTGAACAGCACAACCGACAGATCGCACGCAGTCCGGACCTTTACGAAACGAGCAGTCCGAAAGAGTTCGTCGCGGTCAACATGGAGTATTTCCTCCTCGACCCGAGCTACGCCTGTCGTCGCCCGGCGCTGTACCGTTACTACCAGGAACACTTTGGCTGGGCACCGGCGACCAAAAACACCTGCGCTAAAACCGTCGCCTTTCTCAACGCCGGCAATGACTTTGCCAAGCAACCCCTCGGGCAGGTCGATCCGGAACGGGTCTACGCCATCGACTATCTGCTGGCCGAAGCCAATCAGAACTGGGTCAGCCGCTGGGGCCACAGCATGTTGCGGCTGGTCATCTGTGCGCCAGGGCGACCACGGGGCCCCGACTGCCGTCTCGATCTGGACCAGCATCTGGTCTTGTCCTACCGCGCCTTCGTCGGTGACGTGCAGCTTTCGAGTTGGGGCGGACTCATTGGTAAATACCCGTCACGCCTGTTTGTCCTGCCGCTCTCCCAGGTCATCGACGAGTACACCAAGACCGAACTGCGCAGCCTGGCTTCGGTGCCACTGAACCTGTCGCACAGCGAGATCGAAGGTGTCGTGGAACATGCCGCCGAGATGCACTGGAGTTACGACGGCAACTACTTTTTCCTATCCAACAACTGTGCGGTAGAAGAACTGAAATTGCTGCGTAGCAGTACCAACCATGCACAACTGGTCGGGCTGGATAACATCATGCCGAACGGCCTGCTGGAAGTGCTCAAGGGTCGCGGACTGGCGGATACCAGTGTGCTTGACGACCCACGCGAAGCGCTCCGGCTGGGCTATCGCTTCGATTCCTTCCGCGACCGTTATCAGGCCATGTTCGACGTGCTGAAAAAGCGCGTGCCGATCAAGCAGGACAAAGTCGAAGACTGGCTGGCATTGAAAGCGGTCGAGCGCCGGCAATGGTTCGAACAGGCAGACCTGCGCGCCAGTGCCGCATTGCTGCTGTTGGAGCAGGCAGCCTTCCGCCAACAAATGCTGCTGGCCCAGGACGAAGTCAAGCAGCGCTACCTCGGCGCTCGGAACCTGGAAAACGGCGGTATGGACAAGGCCGATGCGACCTTGCAACAGATTCTCGCCAATAGCGGCTACCTTAGCCGTCCGGCTGAACTGCTCGGCAGCGGCGGTTATGGATTACCCCAACCCAATGAGTGGCAACGCCTGGAGTCGGAGAGCAGCCTGCGCCAAAAGCAGTTGCTGGCGCTGACAGGGGATCTGGATAAGGAAGTGCGAGCGCTGCTCGAACCCGACCGTGCCGCCGAAATGGCCGCCAATGAAGCCAATCTGAAGCAGGTTGGCGAACATCTGAGAAAGCTGCACAAAGCAGCAGGCGGGTTGGAACTGCCGTAGAAAAAAGGGCTTCAGAACACAGTTCTGAAGCCCTCGATCTTGCTGTTCAGTCTGTGCCGCGAGGCTCTAATTCCACTGTATCAGGAACTTGAACTTCAGCTGACTCGCGCTTGGCGCACGCCTTCTGCCAGCGCCGCGCAAAGGCTCAGTACGCCATCAATCGCCTGATCCGGCGTCGAAGCGTTGGCGATGTGATCAATCAACGCCGACCCCACAACGACACCATCAGCCAGACGAGCAATAGAAGCGGCCTGCTCCGGGGTACGAATGCCGAAACCGATGCTGATCGGCAAATCAGTGTGGCGACGCAGACGGGCAACCGCCTCTTCAACGTGTTCCAGAGTCGCCGCCCCTGCGCCGGTCACACCAGCAACCGACACGTAGTAAACAAAACCGGAGCTGCCGTTCAGGACGGTCGGAAGACGCACGTCATCGGTGGTCGGGGTGGTCAGGCGGATGAAATCCAGGCCCGCTGCTTGAGCCGGGTCGCACAACTCGCCGTTATGTTCCGGGGGCAAGTCGACCACGATCAGACCATCAACGCCGGCCTCTTTGGCATCGGCGATGAAGCGCGGCACGCCGTACATGTGGATCGGGTTGAAATAGCCCATCAGTACCAGCGGAGTCTCGCTGTTGCCTTCACGGAACTCGCGAACCATTTGCAGGGTTTTCGCCAGGTTCTGTTTGGCGCCCAAGGCGCGAATGTTGGCCAGCTGGATCGCCGGACCATCGGCCATCGGATCGGTGAAGGGCATGCCCAATTCAATCACGTCGGCGCCAGCAGCGGGCAAGCCTTTAAGGATCGCCAGGGAAGTGTCATAGCTCGGGTCGCCAGCGGTGACGAAAGTCACCAGGGCGGCGCGATTCTGTTCCTTGAGTTCGGCAAAGCGCGTTTGCAGGCGGCTCATCAGTGTTTCTCCTGCTTCGATTGTTCCATATGGTGCATCACGGTTTGCATGTCTTTGTCGCCACGGCCGGACAGGTTGACCACCATCAGGTGATCTTTCGGCAGGGTCGGCGCGCGTTTAAACACTTCGGCCAGGGCGTGGGCGCTTTCCAGTGCGGGAATAATCCCTTCCAGACGGCAGCATTTGTGGAACGCGTCGAGGGCTTCATCGTCGGTTACCGAGGTGTACTGAACGCGACCGATGTCATGCAACCACGCATGTTCCGGGCCGATACCCGGGTAGTCGAGGCCGGCGGAAATCGAGTGGGCGTCGATGATCTGGCCATCGTCGTCCTGCAACAGGAACGTTCGGTTGCCGTGCAGCACGCCCGGTACGCCGCCGTTCAAGCTGGCCGCGTGCTTGCCGGTCTCGATGCCGTAACCGGCGGCTTCGACGCCGATGATCTCGACGCTTTTGTCGTCAAGGAACGGGTGAAACAGGCCCATGGCGTTGGAGCCCCCGCCGATGCACGCCACCAGACTATCTGGCAGACGGCCTTCCTGAGCTTGCAATTGATCGCGGGTTTCCTTGCCGATCACGGCCTGGAAGTCGCGAACCATGGCTGGATAAGGGTGCGGACCGGCCACAGTGCCGATCAGATAGAAGGTGCTGTCGACGTTGGTTACCCAGTCACGCAGCGCTTCGTTCATCGCGTCTTTCAGGGTGCCGGTGCCGGCCACGACCGGGATCACTTCAGCACCCAGCAGCTTCATACGGAACACGTTGGCTTGCTGACGTTCGATGTCGGTGGTGCCCATGTAGATCACGCAGTCGAGACCGAAACGCGCCGCCACGGTGGCAGTCGCCACGCCGTGCATGCCCGCGCCAGTTTCGGCGATGATGCGTTTCTTGCCCATGCGCCGTGCCAGCAGGATCTGGCCGATGCAGTTGTTGATCTTGTGCGCGCCGGTGTGGTTCAGCTCTTCGCGCTTGAGATAAATCTTCGCGCCGCCGCAGAACTCGGTCAGACGTTCGGCGTAATACAGAGGGCTTGGACGTCCGACGTAGTCACGCTGGAAGTAAGCCAATTCTTCTTTGAACGCCGGATCTTCCTTGGCCGCTTCGTATTCGCGGGCCAGGTCGAGGATCAACGGCATCAGGGTTTCGGCGACGTAGCGGCCGCCGAACGCGCCAAACAGGCCGTTGGCGTCGGGGCCGTTGCGCAGATTAGTCTGAGTCATGGGTCGCTCCAGTTGAATGCGTGAGATGACAATGGGCTTAACTCTACCCCTGACGTGACGCACTGAAAACCGATAAGATCGCCACAACCTGTCAGGAAAACTCACAGATCCCATGAGCCACGACCTTCCTCCGCTGAACGCGCTTCGTGCCTTCGAAGCGACTGCCCGACTGAACAGCGTCAGTCTGGCCGCCGAGCAGCTGCACGTCACCCATGGCGCGGTCAGCCGGCAGCTCAAGGTGCTCGAAGAACACCTCGGCGTCAGCTTGTTCATCAAGGACGGTCGCGGCCTTAAACTCACAGATGCCGGCATTCGGTTGCGTGATGCCAGCGGCGAAGCGTTCGAACGGTTACGCACGGTGTGTGCAGAGCTGACGCAAAGCACCGCCGATGCGCCCTTCGTGCTCGGCTGCTCGGGAAGTCTGCTTGCGCGCTGGTTTATCCCACGCCTGGGACGGCTGAATGCGGACTTGCCGGACTTGCGTCTGCACCTGTCAGCCGGAGAAGGCGATCTCGATCCGCGTCGGCCAGGGCTCGATGCGTTGCTGGTGTTTGCAGAGCCGCCATGGCCTGCGGACATGCAGGTCTATGAGTTGACCAGCGAGCGGATCGGCCCGGTCATGAGCCCCCGATTCGCCGGATACGAAAAGTTGCAAGGCGCACCGGCGATAGCGCTGCTGAAGGAGCCATTGCTACACACCACATCACGACCCCAGGCGTGGCCGAGTTGGGCACAGCAAAGTGGCCTCGACGCCAAGGCGTTGAAGTACGGTCAAGGATTTGAGCATTTGTATTACTTGCTGGAAGCCGCAGTGGCCGGTCTGGGGGTGGCGATTGCACCGGAGCCACTGGTGGCCGAAGACGTGAAGGCCGGTCGCCTGGTTGCGCCATGGGGTTTCAGTGAAACCCAGGCGCAACTGGCGTTGTGGTTACCCAAGCGTGCCGCTGACGGGCGGGCTCTTCAACTGGCGCAATGGCTCAAGAACGAACTGCACCCGGCGGATTAATCCCCGCGTTTGCACAACAGATAGGCCGCGAGAAGGCCCAACGCACCCACGGCAACACCGGCTGTCGTCCAAGGATGCTCCTGGGCGTAGTCCCGAGTGGCGATGCCGGTTTCACGGGTTTTGACTTTGACTTCTTCGTACGCATCGCTGAGCAGATGACGCGAATGTTTCAGCGCACTTTCGGCATTGGCTTTTAAGGCCTTCAGAGTTCTACGCGACTCGTCCGAAGCATCGTCTTTCAGGCTTTCCAACGATTTCAGCAGACTCTCGATTTCAGCTTCCATGCTTTGCAATGAGGCTTTACGTAATGAAGTGTTGGCCATGGTGGCTCTCCTGCATTGATTGAGTTGCGTGTGTTGGTTGGGACTTCAGGGGTTGGAGAAAGTGCAGTAAATCTGCACATCGCTTTCGGATTGACTGACGCAAGTAAGACTAAAAATCACTGCTAGGCTGTAATTCACACCCTGAGGAGAACGCCATGACTGACCATCACACCTACAAAAAAGTCGAACTGGTCGGCTCGTCCACCAGCAGCATTGAAGACGCCATCAATAACGCGCTGGCTGAAGCCAGCAAAAGCCTCAAGCTCATGGAATGGTTTGAAGTGACCGAAACCCGCGGGCACATCAAGGACGGCAAGGCGGCGCACTTTCAGGTGACGCTCAAAGTCGGGTTCCGGATTGCCAGCAGCTGAGTTTGAGCTAGTCTTCAGAACTTGCGCGCTGGCCGAGTGCCATAGGGAATGGCAAAGATACATGTGCGCCTCCGGCAGATCGCTGGATACCCCCTTTTGATCCGACCAGGGAATGCGACCGATGACGAAGTTTATTTTAGCGGTAGGTTTGTTGAGCCTTGCGGGGACAGCGTTTGCCAGCGCCAAGTCGTGCGAAGAGTTGAAAGCCGAAATCGCTGCGAAACTCGATGCTAAGGGCGTTGCCGGTTATGCACTGGAAATCGTCGATAAAGGTGCCGAGGCAGGCGGGAAAGTTGTAGGTAAATGCGAATTTGGAACCAAGGTCATCGTCTACAAGAAGTAGACTGATCGCGCTTTAAATGAAAAAGCCGACGCAATGCGTCGGCTTTTTTATAAGCGCTTCAAACGTCAGCCCTTCATGACCTGCGCCAACAGTTCATAGGAGTGCAGACGATCCGAATGTTCGTACAGGTCGCAGGTAAAAATCAGTTCGTCGGCCTGAGTCTGCTCGACCAGCACGTCCAGTTTGGCGCGGATTTTCTGCGGACTGCCCACCATCGCCAATCCGAGAAAATCACTGACCGCTTCCCGCTCATGCGGCAGCCACAACCCGTCCATGGTTTTCACTGGCGGACGCTGAACCAGACTTTGCCCCCGCATCAGCGCGAGAATCCGCTGATAGACCGACGTCGCCAGATAATCAGCCTGCTCGTCAGTATCAGCAGCCACCAGCGGCACACCGAGCATCACGTAGGGCTTATCCAATACCGCTGAAGGCTTGAAGTGATTGCGGTAAACGCGAATCGCCTCATGCATGAAACGCGGTGCGAAATGGGAGGCGAAGGCGTAGGGCAAACCACGCTCACCGGCCAGTTGCGCGCTGAACAGGCTGGAGCCCAGCAACCAGACCGGGACGTTGGTGCCGGTGCCTGGCATGGCGATGATTCGCTGGTCCGGAGTGCGTGGGCCGAGGTAGCGCATCAATTCGGCCACATCTTCCGGGAAGTCATCGGCACTGCCGGAACGTTCACGACGCAGCGCGCGGGCAGTCATTTGATCAGAGCCGGGCGCGCGGCCCAAGCCCAGGTCGATACGCCCCGGGTACAGACTTTCCAGGGTGCCGAACTGCTCGGCGATCACCAGCGGCGCGTGGTTAGGCAGCATCACGCCACCTGAACCGACCCGAATGGTCGAGGTACCGCCTGCCAGATAACCTAGCAACACGGAAGTCGCCGAGCTGGCGATGCCGTCCATGTTGTGGTGCTCGGCGACCCAGAAGCGGTTGTAGCCGAATTTTTCGACGTGTTGCGCCAGGTCCAGGGAATTGCGCAGTGACTGAGCTGCGCTGCAGTTCTCGCGCACAGGCACCAGATCAAGGGTCGAGAACTTGATGTCGGACAGTCGTTTCATAAACCTGCTTCTCCAATTGAGGTCGCAGGTTATTTCTTGCAAACGAAAACCTGCCGAATCCATAAGCGTGCTTCATGCAATGAGGGCATATACCCGAGTTTCAATAGCCAAGCCAAAAAAACCTACGAAAACGGTAGGACTAATGAGATCAGGTGAACTTTGCACCAGCAGCTATCCTCAGAACCCTGTAAGCGAAAACCACGAAGGCGCGACGCTCGTGCCGGATCTTGAGGAGGCAGATATGGCTATTACGAAGAAAGCATCGGCTCATTGGGAAGGTGACCTGAAAACCGGCATTGGCTCGATCTCCACTGAAACCGGTGTGCTCAGAGAAGCGCCTTACGGCTTCAAAGCGCGTTTCGAGGGCGGCAAAGGCACCAATCCGGAAGAGCTGATCGGCGCAGCCCATGCGGGGTGCTTCTCCATGGCGTTTTCAATGATTCTTGGTGATGCCGGTCTCAAGGCTGACAGCATCGATACCCATGCCGAAGTCACCCTGGATCAGGTAGACGGTGGTTTTGCGATCACGGCCGTGAAGTTGATCCTCAAGGCGAAAATCCCTGGGGCGACTCAGGCGCAGTTTGAGGAATTGAGCAACAAGGCCAAAGAAGGCTGCCCGGTTTCCAAAGTGTTGAATGCGAAAATCAGCCTGGAAGCGACGTTGCTCAGCTGATCACAGCTTTGCAGTCACCTGTAAAAGATCGCAGCCTGAAGCAGGCAGCGGTCTTTTTTTGCGCCCGGACAAACCTGACCAGCCAAATTGTGGTCGAATAAATGACAGCAGTGAAAGCGCCTTACCCTGCGCGCTGCCTCAAAGGAGCTTCAACCATGAAACGTTTTACCTTGGCGGTTATCTGTTGCGCATTGGCCACATCGGCCCTCGCAGCACCGAAACCCTGTGAAGAACTCAAGGCCGAGATCGAAGCCAAGATCCAGGCCCAAAAGGTTTCGTCCTACACCCTGGAAATCGTCACCAATGACGAAGTCCACGATCAGAACATGGTCGTAGGCACCTGCGACGGCGGCACCAAAAAAATCATCTATCAGAAAAATGACCGCTGATTCGCCTCACAGGCAATAGGACTCGCTGTCTTCAGCGACGATCTCGCGCTTGGCGTTGTACAACCGGGCGCCGGGGGTAAACACTATCGACTGGCCTACCAGCAAATAACGCTGGCCGGCTTCGAAATGATCGTACTTGATGGTCAGGTAGCACAGCCGTTCCGATGGTCCGTCCATAGCCCCCATGCCCCCACTCCCACCGGGCACTTCAAAATCAAATCGGACGAGCAACACGTGGCTGCCGGGCATGACCTGGAAAAAACGCCCGTCACGCAAACGCTGATTGTCCAGCCGTTCGGCCATCAACAACGTATCGTTGGGAAATGGCACAGAAAAATCGACCCAGGCCATCTGCGGATCAACTGGCGGCAACGGGCTCTGACAGCCAGCAACAGCACTGGCGGCGAGCAACAGCATCAAGCTGCGCATGATGAATGTCCCAATGATTCGGTCATTCAGCATAACGCTGATCAGGTGCCTTGGCAGCCTGCCGGTGTGCCTTGGCCAATCACTTTTCGTTGTTGGTTATAGAGTTTTGCCCACGGCCGAAAGCCGATATTCCCCGCTTGCAGCTGATAGCGCTCACCGGCGTTGAATTCGTTGTATTTCACGTTTAACTGACAGTCACGCCATAGCGGCTCGGCATCCGGGCCGATATTGGTCGGCTGGACCGGGAACTGATAACGCACCGTCAGCTCATGACTGCCGGGCGGCACCTGAAAATAGCGTTTGCCGGTGGCGGCTTTGTCGTCGACTTCCAACGCTTGCAGCTTCGTGTCTTCCTGTTGTGAGTCCAGGTCGATCCACGCTTGCGACGGGTCATGGTAGGGCAGTCCAAATCCAGCACAGCCCGTCAGCAATAACAGGCTCCCCGTCAGCATCAACTTGTGCATAGCGCAGCTCCGGTCAGGCGGGATAGTCTTGCGACAGACTTTCCAGGGATGATTTTATTTTGATCCGGCCGTTTCCAAGCCTTGGGTTACTTGATCGCGTTTTCCGCGTTTTGTTTCCGGGTGTGTTGCTTTTGTTACTCAACGGTTGCGCCAGCGTCAGCTATTACGGCCAGTTGGCTAGTGGCCAACTGCAACTGCTGCGGGCTCGTGAGCCGGTGTCCGAGGTGGTTGCCGATCCCTCCCGCGATCAGAAACTGCGCGCGCATCTGGCGCAGTCACAAAAAGCCCGGACATTCGCCAGCGAGCATCTGCACCTGCCAGACAACCAAAGCTACCGGCTGTATGCCGACATTGGCCGGCCGTACGTAGTCTGGAACGTCTTCGTCACGCCGGAGTTTTCCCTGACACCGCAGAACCATTGCTTCCCGATCGCCGGTTGTGTCGCCTATCGCGGTTACTACAGCCAGAGCGCCGCCCGCGGCGAGGCAGCCGTGCAGCGCCTGCAAGGAATGGACGTGTCGATTGGCGGCGTCGAGGCCTACTCAACGCTCGGCTGGTTCAACGATCCGATCATCAGTTCGATGATGGGCTGGGGCGACGAACGGCTGTCGACGCTGATTTTCCATGAGCTGGCGCATCAACGTATTTATGTAAAGGACGACACTGAGTTCAACGAGTCTTTCGCCACCTTCGTCGAACAGGAAGGCACGCGCCAATGGCGTGCATCCCGCAGCCTGGCGCCGGACAACGGCGCACAGGCACAGCGACGGGATCAATTCACTCAACTGGTGCTGGACACTCGCACGCGTCTTGAAAAGTTATACGCCCTGCCATTGCCCGCGGATCAAATGCGCCAGCGCAAGGCCGCCGAGTTCGAGCGGCTGCGCAGCGAATACCGGCAATTACGCGATAGCCAATGGGCTGGGGACAGACGCTATGACGCCTGGATCAACGCGCCGATGAACAATGCCCGGCTGTTGCCGTTTGGGTTGTATGACCAATGGGTGCCGGCGTTTAGCGCTTTATTCAGGCAAGAGGGTGGGGATTGGATGAAGTTTTATGCGGCGGTCGAGAAGCTGGGGGCGCTGCCGGTTGGGGAGCGCAAGGCGGCGTTGAAAGCATTAGCAGATAAGATCTCCGTCGACTGAACTGCCGCCATCGCGGGCAAGCCTTGCTCCTACGGGATTCGAGTCAGACACCAAGGGTAGACTCGACGCATATCCTGTAGGAGCAAGGCTTGCCCGCGATGGCGTCCGCAAGCACTCACTAGAGTTGCTTCACAACCAAATAGCGTCCCACAGCGGATAGTCCCCAACCCTCTCGACCAATCCCGTTCGCAACGGATTGGCAACGATGTATCGAGCAATCGCCTGCAGATCTTCTTCTTTGCGAATGGCACGATCATGGAATCCCGGCTGCCAAATCGGGCCTTCTCTCTGAAGTGTCCGGTTCAATGTGACTGTTGTGCGTGATTTCGTGCGGGCCATCAGGGTCGACAAGGGAATGTTTTGAAGTTCAATAAGCCAATGGAAATGATCGGGCATGACAACCCAGGCCAATGAGTTGGCAAATTGCTCTTGCTCGGCTTTTTTAAATGCATCGACTACTAATCGACCCGTTTGAAAACTGGAGAGAACAGGCTGGCGGTTTCGGACGACGGCTGTCAGCAAGTAGATTTGCCCCTCCTGCGAGTAACGTCCGAAACGTAGGCGATGGGCATGGTGCTGACTTGGCATTGATGATCCTCCTTGATCTATCTTCTTTTGAGGCTAGATCATGGAGCGAAATTTGAGTCGCAACAGTTACTCAGGATGTGTCTGGGAGAACGCCATCGCGGGCAAGCCTTGCTCCTGCGGGATTCGCTCGACGCCTACCCTGTAGGAGCAAGGCTTGCCCGCGATAGCGATTTAACTAGCGCTGCAAAAACGCCTGATGCATCTCATCCAGCGTTTCAAAGTGATAAGTCGGCGCTTCTGCGCTCAGCTCTTCGTGGCTGCCAAATCCATAACCCACCGCCGCCGAGTCCAGCCCATTACTGCGCGCACCGATCAGGTCATGTTTGCGGTCGCCGATCATCAGGGTGTTGGCAGGATCCAGGCCTTCTTCAGCCATCAGATGCGCAATCAACTCGACCTTATTCGTACGCGTGCCATCCAGCTCACTGCCGTAAATCACTTTGAAATGTTTGGCGAAATCAAAATGCCGGGCGATTTCCCGGGCGAACACCCATGGCTTGGACGTCGCGATGTACAACTGACGCCCTTGCCCACCCAAGGTTTCCAGCAGCGGGGTGACGCCATCGAACACACGGTTCTCGTACAGACCGGTGACTTTGAAGCGTTCGCGATAAAAATTCACCGCTTCCCAGGCCTTGGGCTCATCGAAGTCGTAAAACTGCATGAACGCCTGCAACAGCGGCGGGCCGATGAAGTGTTCCAGCTTGCTCAGGTCGGGTTCATTGATGCCCAGTTTGCTCAGGGCGAACTGGATTGAACGCGTGATGCCCTCGCGCGGGTCGGTCAGGGTGCCATCGAGGTCGAATAAAACGGTTTGGTAATGCATGACTATTCCTGGGCAAAAACGGGACGGGGTCAGAGCTGGTCGTAACCTTCCGCCAGATGCAGATCCTTGAGCTTTACGTAATTCGCCGCACTGTAGGTAAAAAAGGTCTTTTCCTTGTCAGTCAGCGGGCGGATCTGTTTCACCGGGCTGCCCACATAGAGGAAGCCGCTTTCCAGGCATTTGCCCGGCGGCACCAGACTGCCAGCGCCGATGATCACCTCATCCTCGACCACCGCACCGTCCATGACGATGCTGCCCATGCCGATCAGAACCCGGCTGCCCACGCTGCAACCGTGAAGCATGACTTTATGCGCGATGGTCACATCGTCGCCGACCAGCAACGGAAAGCCATCGGGGTTGAACGGGCCGGCATGGGTAATGTGCAGCACGCAGCCGTCCTGAACACTGGTGCGCGCACCGATACGAATGCGGTGCATGTCGCCGCGGATCACCGTCAGCGGCCAGACAGAGCTGTCTTCGCCGATTTCGACGTCGCCGATCACTACCGCCGAGCTGTCGACAAAAGCGCCTTTGCCCAGCAGCGGCATGTGGTTCTGGTACTTGCGAAGGTTCACGATAGGGTTTCTCTCTGTTGCTGATAGCTGCGGTGAGCGTCGATTGTAATTAAGATGGCCGCATGTTTCTTCCAGCCAAGGTGCCAACCGTGAGCGTGAACAACCCTCTTTTGCAGTCCTACGACCTGCCGCCGTTCTCGGCGATCCGTGCCGAACACGTGCAACCGGCCATTGAACAGATCCTGGCTGACAACCGCGCCGCCATTATCGAGATCCTCAAGACCCAGGGCAAACAACCGACCTGGGCCGGCCTCGTACTGGCGATGGACGAGCTCAATGATCGCCTGGGCGCCGCCTGGAGCCCGGTCAGCCACTTGAATGCCGTGTGCAACAGCGCCCAATTGCGTGAAGCCTACGAGTCCTGTCTGCCGGCCTTGAGCGCCTATTCCACCGAGCTGGGCCAGAACCGCGAACTGTTCCAGGCCTTCGAAGCGCTGGCCAATAGCCCTGAAGCCGCCAGTTTCGATGTGGCGCAGAAAACTATCCTGGAACACTCCCTGCGTGACTTCCGTCTGTCGGGTATTGACCTGCCAGAGGCCGAGCAAAAGCGTTACGCCGAAGTGCAGAGCAAGCTCTCGGAACTGGGTAGCCGTTTCTCCAACCAGCTGCTCGACGCCACTCAGGCCTGGACCAGGCACGTCACCGATGAAGCCACCCTCGCCGGCCTGACCGATTCGACCAGGGCGCAGATGGCTGCCGCCGCACAGGCCAAAGGCCTGGAAGGCTTTCTGATCACCTTGGAATTCCCGAGCTACTACGCGGTGATGACCTACGCCCACGACCGTGCCCTGCGCGAAGAAGTCTACGCCGCCTACTGCACCCGTGCGTCGGACCAAGGCCCGAATGCCGGGCAGAACGATAACGGCCCGGTGATGGAAGAAATCCTCGACCTGCGCCAGGAATTGGCCAAGCTGTTGGGTTTCACCAGTTTCTCCGAGCTGAGTCTGGCCACCAAAATGGCCGAGTCCAGCGATCAGGTGCTGGGTTTCCTGCGCGACCTGGCCAAGCGCAGCAAGCCATTTGCCGCACAGGACCTGGAACAGCTCAAAGCCTACGCCGCCGAACAAGGCTGCCCGGACCTGCAAAGCTGGGACAGTGGATTCTACGGCGAGAAACTTCGCGAGCAACGTTACAGCGTTGCCCAGGAAGCCTTGCGCGCGTACTTCCCGATCGACAAAGTGTTGGGCGGCTTGTTCGCCATCGTTCAGCGTCTGTACGGCATCGAGATCGCCGAACAGAAAGGCTTCGACACCTGGCACCCGGATGTTCGCCTGTTCGAAATCAAGGAAAACGGCCAGCACGTCGGCCGTTTCTTCTTTGACCTTTACGCCCGCGCCAACAAGCGCGGCGGTGCGTGGATGGACGGTGCTCGCGACCGTCGCCGCACGGCTGAAGGCGCGTTGCAAAACCCGGTGGCCAACCTGGTGTGCAACTTCACCCCGGCCGACAGCGGCAAGCCTGCACTGCTGACTCACGATGAAGTCACCACCCTGTTCCACGAGTTCGGTCACGGCCTGCACCACCTGCTGACCCGCGTCGAACACGCCGGCGTTTCCGGCATCAACGGCGTGGCCTGGGATGCGGTCGAACTGCCGAGCCAGTTTATGGAAAACTGGTGCTGGGAGCCGGAAGGTCTGGCGTTGATCTCCGGTCATTACGAAACCGGCGAGCCACTGCCTCAAGACCTGCTGCAGAAAATGCTCGCGGCGAAAAACTTCCAGTCCGGCCTGATGATGGTGCGTCAGCTGGAGTTCTCGCTGTTCGACTTCGAACTGCACGCCACCCACGGCGACGGCCGTAGCGTGGCGCAAGTGCTTGAAGGCGTACGCGACGAGGTGTCGGTCATGCGTCCACCGGCCTACAACCGTTTCCCGAACAGCTTTGCGCATATCTTCGCTGGCGGTTACGCGGCGGGTTACTACAGCTACAAATGGGCCGAAGTGCTGTCGGCCGACGCGTTCTCGAAGTTCGAAGAAGACGGCGTGCTCAATGCCGAGACCGGTCGCGCATTCCGCGAAGCCATTCTGGCGCGCGGTGGCTCCCAGGAACCGATGGTGCTGTTCGTCGACTTCCGTGGCCGTGAACCCTCGATTGACGCACTCTTGCGCCACAGCGGCCTGAGTGAGGTCGCGGCAGCATGAGCGAGGGGACTGTGATTACCAAAAAACGCTTTATCGCCGGGGCGGTCTGCCCGGCGTGCAGCGAGCCGGACAAGTTGATGATGTGGAACGAAGACGAGGTCCCACACCGCGAATGCGTGGCCTGCGGTTATTCCGACACATTGAATGAACAAGGTCTGTCCGTACCCAAGGAATTGGGCACGCGGGTCAATACTTCGGCACTGAAAGTGCCGGACGCCAAGGTTCAGGCCGTGCAGTTCTTCCCGAACCCAAAGCTGAAGAAAAAGCCTGACGAGCAACACTGACTGACCACCACCTTGCGCCTTTTAACCGGGCTCAAGGTGGTGCCCTCACCCCCTGTTTATTCGACGTGAGCGGATTTTAACCAGCTCTTCATCGAACATGTGGCGAATGGGCTTGTGCTGCAATCGCCATTGGCCAACGCGGTGCGAAGTTTGTCGACATCGGCCTGCATCATGTAGCGCACGCCATCCTTGAAATGGGTACTGTCACCAAAGCCGCCCCGAGTCATTTCGTTCAGGGCATCTTCCTTGCTCCAACCCTGAATCACGACCCGATACATGGCCGCCATCAAGCCCGTGCGATCCGACCCATGTTTGCAGTGAATCAGCACCTGGCCATTGGACTCGGCAACCTGAATGGCACGAAGGGCTTTAAGGACATCCTCGTCATCTGCGTGATTGGTGCGATAGGGCAACTGGACCTGAGTGATACCCGGCGTAGACAACCAGCTTGAATCCGTCTCGGGCAGGAAATTGATGACGGTTTTCACCTTCAGTTTTTCCAGCAACGCAATGACGCCGCGGTCAGGCAAGGCGCTGCGGTAGAGCGTCGGGGACATTTGAAAGAGGTTGTATTGCATTTCCACCGGTTGAGCCCATTCCGCCGGACGAGGGGACGTGCTGTCATCCGCATGGACCAGAGTCAGGTTGAAAAATGCGGCCAGTGATATCAGAAACGTCGCAGAAAATAGGCGCAGTCGGGACATGCTCGGGCAACCGTATGGGAATCGGGTGGATAGGTGTCACAGAGCTTCAGCCCCAAACAGTCAAAGGCCTGTGAGCCGGCTGTCAAAGAATTGTGAATGGAATGGCTTATCCCGGCTTTATTCGCGACGCCTATAAGCCTCTATAAAAAAACGACACGGAGAAATTCCGTGTCGTTTATTGCAATCAATACTTATAGATTGCAGGAGTTAAGCTGCATTCATGGATTGATAATCTTTGAATAGGCTTTCGCCAATGCAATCAAAACAACTTTGTCCTGCGCATCGATTGCACCATCCCCGTTGACATCAGGTGTGTTGCCCATGGCAAAGGTGATGCCGCCATCGTTGGACACAGCCTCGCGGGTGCTGGAGTCCAGTAGAGAGTAGGTGGGCGCACGGTTTTCAGGGTCATAACCCTCTTCCTTTAATGCGAACTGCATGGAAATCCGAACTTCTTTTGGACTAACGATAGAAGGCGCCTGTAGTTGCAAAAATACACCGCGCTGATTGTAGCCAGACATTTATTAAATCCTTTTAATATTGAAAACACGACAACTTCGTGTGAAGCGAAGGATACTGACAAGACTGATAAAAGTACTACGCGCATTATGTTTCGCATAATGACGAAACTCACCACTGTCAGGTGCTGAACGGCACTGGTCGATTCCGCCAAACCCGGATACTGTATGCACATACAGCTAAAGGATCTTGTCGATGGCTACTCCCTTGCCACCTCGCGGACGCGGCACCGCCACCAACCCGCACAACCGCTTCGCACCGAATCGTTCGGTGGCCGAGGATGACGGCTGGTATCAGGAAGCGCCCGTCACCCAAGGCACCGAGGTGCGTATCGAAAAAGCGAAAACCATCATCACCCGCAACAACTCGCCGGACTTGCCCTTTGATCGCTCGATCAATCCCTATCGCGGCTGCGAGCACGGGTGCATTTATTGCTATGCGCGGCCCAGTCACGCCTATTGGGACATGTCGCCGGGGCTGGATTTCGAAACCAGGCTGATCGCCAAGACCAACGCTGCCGATGTGCTGGAAGAACAACTGAGCAAACGTGGCTATCAATGCGCACCCATCAACCTGGGCTCCAACACCGATCCGTATCAGCCCATCGAGCGCGAGCACAAAATCACCCGCCAAACCCTCGAAGTGCTGCTGCGGTACCGTCATCCGGTGACCATCATCACCAAAGGCTCGCTGATTCTTCGTGACCTGGACCTGCTGGCCGAACTCGCCGAGCAACGCCTGGTGGCGGTGATGATCAGCCTCACCACCCTGGACGACGAACTCAAGCGCATCCTCGAACCACGCGCGGCGGCACCCAAGGCCCGGTTGCGGGCGATCCGTGTGATGCGTGAAGCGGGTATTCCGGTTGGCGTGTTGTGCTCGCCGATGATTCCGATGATCAATGACAGCGAACTTGAAAGTCTGCTGACAGAGGCTCATGCGGCCGGCGCCCAAAGTGCGGCGTACATGATGCTGCGTCTGCCACTGGAGGTGGCGCCGCTGTTCGAAGAATGGCTGGCCGCCCACTATCCTCAGCGTGCCGCTCATGTGCTGAGCCTGATCCGCCAGAGCCGTGGCGGTGAACTCTATGACAGTCGGTTTGGCGCCCGGATGCGCGGCGAAGGTCCCTTTGCCGACCTGCTGGCGCAACGTTTTGCCAAAGCTATCAAACGCCTGGGGCTTAATCGTCGCGAAGGTTTTGATCTGGACTGTGAAGCCTTCTGTCCGCCAGGTCGCCAGATGTCGTTGATTTGAGGACAATTGGCCTAAGGTTGAGTAGTAAGAAACGCATGCTGCCCTCAGGCCTGTCACGTTTTTTGTGACCTGAAACGCACGTTCTAGAGCGTTTTATTCAGTTTGTGTTAAGTTTCGGCCGCCACCTTGTTCATCGAGTGACTGATGGGTCGAGCTTGCGACCTGGAGGTTTTTTAACAGCCACTGGCTTCACATCGGACAAAACGGGAAACTTCCCTGACTCCGCCAATTGAGGATGAATTCATGAGTGACAAGGATAAACAGCCATCAGCTGCGTCGGCGCAACTCCCCGAGGCGGAAACCGCCGATGCTGCGCTGCAGCATATCGTTGACGGCTTTTTGCATTTTCATCACGAGGTCTTTCCACAGCAGGAAGAACTCTTCAAAAAGCTCGCCACGGCCCAGAGCCCCAGAGCGATGTTCATCGCCTGCGCCGACTCGCGCATCGTTCCTGAACTGATCACCCAAAGCGCTCCCGGCGATCTGTTCGTAACCCGTAACGTCGGCAACGTTGTACCGCCTTACGGGCAAATGAACGGCGGTGTTTCCACCGCCATCGAGTACGCGGTCCTGGCCCTCGGCGTGCAGCACATCATCATTTGCGGGCACTCCGACTGTGGCGCGATGCGTGCGGTGCTGAACCCGCAAAGCCTGGAAAAAATGCCGACGGTCAAAGCCTGGCTTCGTCACGCCGAAGTGGCGAAAACCATGGTCCAGGAAAACTGCCATTGCGCTGACGAAAACGAAAGCATGCACATCCTCACCGAGGAGAATGTGATCGCACAGTTACAGCATTTACGCACGCATCCATCGGTGGCCTCGCGCATGGCCAATGGTCAGCTGTTTATCCATGGTTGGGTCTACAGCATCGAAACCAGCGAAATCAAAGCTTACGACGCGGACCAGGGTTGTTTCCTGCCGCTCGATGGCAGCCATCCGATTCCGGTGGCAACGCCCAAAGCGCGTTTCTAACACCTCCTGAATCCCTGTGTGGTTTAGCCGAGGCTACTGATTCAGTAGCCCGGCTTCGCCATGCTAGGGGCCGGCGCCACCACGCGACTGTCGGCCATCTTCCACGGCCTGTGGTTGCTGGCGTTCGTGTTGTTGCTGTCGAGTGTGTTGCAAAGCATTCCGGTAGCGAGCCTTGCCGGTGTGCGGGTCTACGCCGGGTTCAAACTGGTCGATCTCAAGGCCTTTCGCGGGTTGGGCCGCTATGGCCGGATGCCGATTGTTCACCTACGCGGCGATTGCGTTGGCGATCTGCTCACAGGTGTGTTGATGGGCTTCGGCATGACCTTGGCCAAACTGGCCTGGAAGGCTTCGCGGCTGAAAATCAGCTTGATCGACCTGCCGGCAAAGGGAGAAATGGAGTAGCGGCTGACGGGGGCAGTGACCTTTCTCGCGGTGCCGGCGCTGACCCAGGTGCTGGGCACCATTCCCGCCGATGCGACGGTGCATGTGCCGCTCAATAACCTGAGCTACATCGATCACTCATGTCTTGAATTGCTTGAGGAATGGGGTCGGGCGAATGCGGCCAAGGGTTCGACACTGCTGATTGAAGCGCGGGGGTTGAAGCGCAGGTTGGAAGGACGGTTGCGGACTACGTCCGGAGTGGGTTCCACCGGTTAAATCGCCTTGTAGGAGCCGAGCGTGCTCCGGGCGGCGTTCCGACGATGACGGATTTACATTCGACATTGACGTCGACTGATACACCGCATCGTCGGAACGCCGCCCAGAGCAAACTCAGCTCCTACAGGGGGATTGTGTTGATCAATGGATCAAGCCGCCGGCTGATCCAGCTCCAAGCCTACGCCCAAGCGGCGAGACATGCACGGCCAGCGCTTCCACGCGGCGCCGGTGTCCGGGCTGCTGAGTTTTTCGCGGTAGGCTTCTACCGACTCCAATGCAAAGCTCTGGTCGTCGAGCATCTCGTCCAGGGCATGACGCACCACTTCATCCAGTTGGTTGGCAAACACCTCACCGATCAATTGGTGGGCAATCAGGTTGGCGACAGTCATGTCCAAGGGGATCAGTGGCTGGCCAAAATGTTTGATGTACAGGTCGTTGACCTCTTCTACAAAGCGGTGCGCCAGGTAGGCTTCGTCCAGCAGGCTGTCCAGTCCGACATGCCCGGCCATGATTGCCGGAGGCTGAAGGAAGTACTGTTCGGCAATTTTCAGCACCGGTTTGATCTGTGACTCGATACCGGCTTCCCTGGCCACTTCATTGGCTGCTTCCAGCAGATCAGGTACTTCGTCGATGTAGGCGGCGACAAAACGTGTCAGCACGCCATTGGCGTCCGCCTCCGGCAATTGGATCGAAGGGTGTAGATGAGGCAGTTTGCTTTCCAGCTGACGCGTCAGCTGGCCGGTCTCGGCTTCGTGTTGTTGGGCTTTTTGGATCTGCTCGCGCAATGCGGCGGTGTTCATGAAAACTCCAGGAAACAACGGCAATGAAATAGGGAAGACATAACTTAGCTGCCTTATGAAAAATGCTAAGACGCATTTGTCATAATTGTTTCATCCCTGAGACGCCTCCGTTATATCGGTTTGCCACCTCTCGTCTGCATCCTTCTCCATTCCTGCCCTTGAACGCAAGTCCCAGCTGTTTCAGATCATTTACGCCTTCACATTGCGAGGTGGCAGTCGCTGTCTATACTCGGGTGGGAATGGAGTTAGCTGATGACGCCCGACTGCACACGCAGCAAGGCTCGGCGATTCAAGTTCGTAGTCTGAAAAAGCCGCTCCCTTGCCGCAGGTGAAAGCCGGCGGGATAACAAGAACGATAAGGGGAACCCGCAATGATGCGACATCCACACGTCTGGATGGGCCTCCTGTTGTGGTCGATTTTCAGTCAGGCGCAAGCCGCCTGGACTGTGAATATGGCGCCAGGAGCGACTGAAATCAGTCACGCAGTATTTGATCTGCACATGACCATTTTCTGGATCTGTGTAGTGATCGGCATCGTCGTCTTCGGGGCCATGTTCTGGTCGATGATTCTGCACCGCCGCTCTACCGGGCAGGTGGCTGCAAAATTTCATGAAAGCACCACCGTTGAAATCCTCTGGACCATCGTGCCCTTCCTGATCCTGGTGGCCATGGCGGTGCCCGCGACGGCTACCCTGATCAAGATGTATGACGCCAGCGAGCCGGATATCGACATCCAGGTCACGGGCTATCAGTGGAAGTGGCACTACAAATACCTGGGCCAGGAGGTTGAGTTCTTCAGCAACCTGAACACCCCCGCCGACCAGATCCACAACAAGGAAACCAAGGGCGAGCACTATTTGCTTGAGGTCGACAAGCCGCTGGTGCTGCCGATCGGCGCGAAGGTGCGCTTCCTTGTGACCTCCGCCGATGTCATCCACTCCTGGTGGGTGCCGGCCTTCGCGGTCAAGCGCGATGCGATCCCGGGGTTCGTCAACGAAGCCTGGACCCGCGTCGACAAGCCCGGCATCTACCGTGGTCAATGCGCAGAGTTGTGCGGCAAGGACCACGGCTTCATGCCGATTGTGGTCGAGGTCAAGGAAAAGGCTGATTACGAAAAATGGCTCGCCGAACGCAAGGCTGAAGCCCTGCAACTCAAAGAGCTGACCAGCAAGGAATGGACCCTCGACGAGCTCAAGGAGCGCGGCGACAAGGTCTATCACACCACTTGCGTGGCCTGTCACCAGGCCGAAGGTCAGGGCTTGCCGCCGATGTTCCCGGCACTCAAGGGCTCGAAAATCGCTACCGGACCGATCAAGGATCACCTGAGCATTGTCTTCCACGGCAAGCCCGGCACCGCCATGGCGGCGTTTGGCAAGCAGCTCTCGGAAGTCGATATAGCGGCGGTCGTGACCTACGAACGTAATGCCTGGGGCAACAACAAGGGCGACATGGTCACGCCTAAAGAAGTGCTGGAGCTGAAACAGGCGGAAAGCAAATGACCCGGTCTATTGCGCACCCAAGGAACCGGTCGGGGCTACGCACCCCGGCTTGCCCAGCCCATCTGTTTGCAGGAGACAGGACATGACTGCTGTAATCGATGAACATGTTCATACCGCCACCGCCCACGCCCACGGCCCCGCCAAAGGCCTGATGCGTTGGGTGCTGACCACCAACCATAAAGACATCGGCACGCTGTACCTGTGGTTTGCGTTCTCCATGTTCTTGCTGGGGGGCTCGTTCGCGATGGTAATTCGTGCCGAGCTGTTCCAGCCGGGGCTGCAAATCGTCCAGCCGGAATTCTTCAACCAGATGACCACCATGCACGGTCTGGTGATGGTGTTCGGTGCGGTGATGCCGGCCTTCGTCGGCCTCGCCAACTGGATGATCCCGTTGATGATCGGTGCGCCGGACATGGCGTTGCCACGGATGAACAACTTCAGCTTCTGGCTGCTGCCGGCGGCGTTCCTCCTGTTGGTGTCGACCCTGTTCACCCCCGGTGGTGGTCCGAACTTCGGCTGGACGTTCTACGCCCCGTTGTCGACGACCTACGCACCGGAAAGCGTGACGTTCTTCATCTTCGCCATCCACTTGATGGGGATCAGTTCGATCATGGGCGCGATCAACGTGATCGCGACCATCCTCAACCTGCGCGCCCCCGGCATGACGCTGATGAAAATGCCGCTGTTCGTCTGGACCTGGCTGATCACCGCATTCCTGCTGATCGCGGTGATGCCGGTACTCGCCGGGTGCGTAACGATGATGCTGATGGACATCCACTTCGGCACCAGCTTCTTCAGCGCCGCCGGTGGCGGTGACCCGGTGCTGTTCCAGCACGTTTTCTGGTTCTTCGGTCACCCCGAGGTGTACATCATGATCCTGCCGGCCTTCGGTGCCGTCAGCTCGATCATTCCGACCTTTTCGCGTAAACCGCTCTTCGGCTACACCTCGATGGTGTATGCGACGGCGAGTATCGCGTTCCTGTCGTTCATCGTCTGGGCGCACCACATGTTTGTGGTCGGCATTCCACTGGTGGGCGAGCTGTTCTTCATGTATGCGACGCTGCTGATCGCGGTGCCAACCGGGGTGAAGGTGTTCAACTGGGCCAGCACCATGTGGCAAGGCTCGCTGACCTTCGAGACGCCAATGCTGTTTGCGGTGGCGTTCGTGATTCTGTTCTCCATCGGCGGCTTCTCCGGGTTGATGCTCGCCATCGCCCCGGCGGACTTCCAGTACCAGGACACCTACTTCGTGGTCGCGCACTTCCACTATGTACTGGTACCAGGGGCGATCTTCGGGATCTTCGCCTCAGCCTATTACTGGATGCCGAAATGGACCGGCCACATGTACGACGAAACCCTCGGCAAGCTGCACTTCTGGCTGTCGTTCATCGGCATGAACATGGCGTTCTTTCCGATGCACTTCGTGGGTCTGGCGGGCATGCCACGGCGGATTCCGGACTACAACCTGCAATTCGCCGACTTCAATATGGTCTCGTCGATTGGCGCGTTCATGTTCGGCGCCACGCAGATCTTCTTCCTGTTCATCGTGATCAAGACCATTCGCGGCGGCCCGCCAGCACCGGCCAAACCGTGGGATGGGGCTGAAGGCCTGGAGTGGAGCATTCCGTCACCGGCGCCGTATCACACCTTCACCACGCCGCCGGAAGTGAAATGAACGCCCTGACCTTTGCAGGAGTGAGCCTGCTCGCGATTCAGGCGGCTCGGTGTGCTAGATACACCGCTATCGCGAGCAGGCTCGCTCCCACAGGGTTCGGTGTTGAGGGCTTACACCATGGCTGACTCGATTTCGATGAAGAAACTGGTCACCCGCCTGCTGCTGGTGGTGGTGGCGATGTTTGTCTTCGGGTTTGCCTTGGTGCCGATCTACGACGTGATGTGCAAGGCCTTCGGCATTAATGGCAAAACCGCCGGGCAGTACGAGGGTGAACAAACGGTCGACACTTCGCGGCAAGTGCGCGTGCAGTTCCTGTCGACCAACACCGCCGATATGCCCTGGGATTTCTATCCTAAAAGTGACGAGTTGACCGCCAATCCGGGCGCCGTGAACGAGATGATTTTCATCGCGCACAACCCGACCGATCGGCCGATGAGCGCTCAGGCCGTGCCGAGCATCGCGCCCAGCACAGCGGCGGCGTACTTCCACAAGACCGAATGTTTTTGTTTTACCCAGCAAGTGCTGCAGCCCGGTCAACGGATCGAGATGCCGGTACGTTTCATCGTTGACCGTGACATGCCCAAGGATGTGAAGCACCTGACGCTGTCCTACACGCTGTTCGATATCACCGCCCGACATCCACCGGTTGCTGTAAACACTGGCGGCTGAGCGTGCCCGATAAGGAGAACAATAAATGGCAACTCATGAACACTATTACGTACCGGCCCAAAGCAAATGGCCGATCATCGCCACGGTCGGCATGCTCACCACCGTATTCGGCCTGGCCACCTGGTTCAACGATCTGAAAGCCGCGCGGCCAGAATCCCACGGCCCGCTGATCTTTTTCGTCGGCGGACTGTTGGTGGCCTACATGCTGTTCGGTTGGTTCGGGACGGTGATCAAGGAAAGTCGCAGCGGGTTGTACAGCGCACAGATGGACCGCTCGTTCCGCTGGGGCATGAGCTGGTTCATCTTCTCCGAGGTGATGTTCTTCATCGCCTTCTTCGGTGCGCTGTTTTATGTACGCCATGTCTCTGGCCCGGCCCTCGGTGGCGAAGGTGCCAAGGGCATCGCGCACATGCTGTGGCCGACCTTCGAGTGGACCTGGCCGCTGCTGAACAACCCTGACTCGAAACTCTTTCCGCCGCCCAAGGAAGTCATCAGCCCGTGGGGTTTGCCACTGCTCAATACCGTGCTGTTGGTGAGTTCCAGCGTGACTGTGACCATCGCCCACCACGCGCTGAAAAAAGGCCATCGCGGCGCACTGAAATTCTGGCTGGCGATCACCGTATTGCTGGGCTGCGCATTCCTCTTCTTCCAGGCTGAAGAATACATGCACGCCTACCGTGAACTGGGCCTGACCCTCGGTTCCGGCATCTATGGCGCGACGTTCTTCATGCTCACCGGCTTCCACGGCGCCCACGTGACCATGGGCACGATCATCCTGTTTGTGATGTTGATGCGGATCATGCGCGGGCACTTCGATGCCGATCACCAGTTCGGCTTCGAGGCAGCGAGCTGGTACTGGCACTTCGTGGACGTGGTGTGGATCGGCTTGTTCGTTTTCGTCTATGTGCTTTAACGGCATCACCAAGGTGCAGAAGAGACCAACTGGCCGCTGAAAAAACCCCAGGCGATCAAGCCGACAGTGGCGGCGGCCAGCGCAACACGAACACTCAAGGCAATGACGAGGCGGTTAGAGCTGCTGTCGTCCTTGACCAGAAAAAACAGGCCGCTGAACAGGCTGACAACCGTGGCAATCAGCATCAGGACGATGGCTGCTTTGAGCATGGTGAGACTCCGGGGGAAAGGCGATGCACTTGAGTATAGCTATCGCGAATACCGACTTTTTGGCCACGCCATGAAGCGCTTTCGGCCAGGTATCGTGCCGACACTGGTGGTCGCCCTATTGCTGCCGCTGCTGGTGTCGCTCGGGTTCTGGCAACTGAACCGGGGCGCGGAAAAAAGCGCACTTCTGCAAAGCTACGCCGAGCGCCGTGCCGCCACACCGATGGCCAGTACCGAGCTGCCACACACCGAGGATCCGGCCTTCCGCCGCGTTCGTCTGCACGGCCAGTTCGATGCCGCGCACAGCGTATTGCTGGACAACCGCCAGCGCGACGGCAAGGTCGGCGTTGAGCTGCTGCAACCGTTTCAGGACCAGGCGACCGGGCTCTGGTTGCTGGTCAATCGCGGTTGGCTGCCATGGCCGGACCGGCGCACACCGCCGCAGTTCACCACCCCGACTCAGGCGTTGAGCCTGGACGCCTGGGTCTACGTATCCCCCGGCGCGACCTTCCAATTACACGCCGATCCGAGCACCACCACCTGGCCTGAGTTGGTTACCGCCGTCGAGCCTTCGAAGCTCTGGACCGCGCTGGATCGTGAAGGGTTTGCCTACGAATTACGCGCAGAAAATGGTCCGGCGACTTACCAGGCCGATTGGCCGGTGGTGGCCATGGGGCCGGAAAAACACATCGCTTATGCCGTGCAGTGGTTCGCCATGTCGATTGCCCTGTTCGGCCTCTATCTCTATCTCGGCTGGCACAACGCAAAGGAGAAACACCATGGGAGCGGCCATGAATCCACCCAGCATGTCTGAAGCGAAAACGCCGGCGAGTCGACGCAAGGGTCGCTTGCAGTTACTGCTGATTTTGCTCGGGGTGATCGGTCCGATGATCCTCGCCACCGGCATGTACAAATTGCAGTTCTGGGTGCCGGAGGGTCGCAGCTATCACGGTGAACTGATCGGCAACGGCCAGACCCGCGCCGACCTCGGTGTGCAGGCACAAGAGGATCGCTGGCAGCTGCTGGTGACCGCACCGAAAGATTGCTCGGTGGATTGCCAGCAACTGGTGTACCTGGCGCGGCAGATCCAGATCGGCCTTGGCCGTGATGCCGGGCGCGCCAGTCATGCCTTGGCCGCGGCACAACCGCTGAGCGGTGAATACGACGCCAAGCTGGCTCGCGAGTATCCTCAACTGCAACGCTACCCAATGGACCTGACCACCTTCAGCAAGACGACTGGCGACAAAACTGTGCCGCAACTGTGGATCATCGACCCTCACGGCAATCTGGTGCTGCGCTACGACCCGACGGTGAAGGGCAAGGATCTGCTCAACGACCTGCGTCATCTGCTGAAACTGTCGAACATCGGATAAGGGCATCGTCATGGCCAAACCTGGATTTCGCCTCGCGCTGTTTGCCACCTTGCTGGCACTGATTGTGGTGTTGCTCGGCGCTTACACCCGACTGACCCACGCCGGCCTCGGCTGCCCGGACTGGCCGGGTTGCTATGGTTTTATCAGCGTGCCGAAAAGCGACGTTCAATTGGCCCATGCCGAACTGCATTTTCCCGACGCTCCCGTCGAAGCCCACAAGGGCTGGAACGAGATGGTTCACCGCTACTTCGCCGGCACGTTGGGGCTGCTGATCTCGGTGCTGGCGGGTCGCGCCTGGGTTCATCGTCGTCATCCAGGCCAGCCGGTGAAGTTACCGCTGTTTCTGCTGGCGGTGGTATTCGCCCAAGCCGCGTTCGGCATGTGGACGGTGACGCTCAAGCTCTGGCCGCAAGTGGTCACCGGGCATTTACTCGGTGGTTTTGCGACGTTGAGCCTGCTGTTTTTGCTGACGCTACGATTGTCCGGCGTGTTGCCGGCGCTGACCGTACCACGGCGTTTGCAGTACTGGGCGACCGCCGGGTTGCTGCTGGTGATCCTGCAAATTGCCTTGGGTGGCTGGGTCAGTTCCAACTACGCGGCGGTGGCCTGTATCGACTTCCCCACCTGCCACGGGCAATGGCTGCCACCGGCTGATTTCGCCAACGGCTTTCACCTGACCCAACACATCGGCCCCAATTACCTCGGCGGGCAACTGGACAGCGATGCCCGCACCGCGATTCATCTGACTCACCGCATCGGCGCTTTGCTGGTGACCCTGGTTTTGCTGGGGCTAGCCTGGCAACTGAAGGTGGTCGGCATGACGCGCTTGGCGGGGCTGGTGCTGATCGCCCTCGCCGCACAAATCACCCTCGGTATCAGCAACGTGCTGCTCCACCTGCCGCTGCCGGTGGCCGTCGCCCACAACGCGGGCGGCGCGGCACTGTTGCTGACGATGGTGCTGGTCAATTATCACGCGCGAACCAGTCTGGTTCGGGTCAAGCAACAATCCCCTGCGCGCTGGCGCTTCAGCCCGCGTAAACACTCGGCCGGGCCCATAACAATAAAAGGAGAAATGCCATGGCGACGCTGATCGGCGAACGTCACAGTCAGGCAATCTGGCGTGACTATCTGGAGCTGACCAAGCCGAAAGTGGTGGTGCTGATGCTCATCACCTCGCTGGTCGGCATGTTCCTCGCGACCCGCGCCGGGGTACCGTGGACGGTGCTTGTGTTCGGCAATCTGGGGATCGCCCTGTGTGCTGGCGGTGCAGCAGCCGTCAACCATGTGGTGGACCGGCGCATCGATGCGGTGATGGCTCGCACGCACAAACGGCCCTTGGTCGAAGGCCGAGTGTCACCGGCGGCGGCGCTGACTTTTGCCTTGGTATTGGCGGTGCTTGGGCAAGCCGTATTGCTCGCTTTCACCAATCCGCTGACCGCCTGGCTGACCCTGGCCTCGCTGCTCGGCTATGCGGTGGTCTACACCGGTTTCCTGAAACGTGCGACCCCGCAGAACATCGTCATCGGCGGCCTGGCCGGGGCGGCACCACCGCTGCTCGGCTGGACCGCCGCCACCGGCCACGTCAGCGCCGAACCACTGCTGCTGGTGCTGATCATCTTCGCCTGGACCCCGCCACACTTCTGGGCCTTGGCGATTCACCGCAAAGAGGAATACGCCAAGGCTGACATCCCGATGCTGCCGGTGACCCATGGCGAGCACTACACCAAGGTTCACATCCTGCTTTATACCTTCGCGTTGCTGGCCGTCAGCCTGATGCCCTACGTGATCCACATGAGCGGCATGCTCTACCTGATTTGCGCGCTGGGGCTGGGCGCAAGGTTTCTGCAATGGGCCGTGGTGCTGTACCGTGGCACTCGGCCGCACGCGGCGATCAACACGTTCAAGTACTCTATTTACTACTTGTTCCTGCTGTTTATCGCGCTGCTCGTAGACCACTACTTACTGTTGAACCTATGACTCGAACCCAGAAAACTGTCTTCATTCTCGTCGCCCTGATCGCACTGGTCCTGGGCCTGACCATCAACAAAGTGCTGTCCGGTAAAGGCCAGGGCGACCCGACGGCACTGATCGACGCGGGCATTATCTTGCTACCGCAAAGCCGCAACCTGCCAGACGTGAAGATGACCGATCAGGACGGTAATCCGGTAACGGTCAATCAGCTGAAGGACAAGTGGAGCTTGCTGTTCTTCGGCTACACCTTCTGCCCGGACATCTGCCCGACTACCCTCGCCCAGTTGCGTCAGATCAAGAGCGAACTGCCACCGGAGGCGGCGGCCAAGTTGCAGATCATCCTGGTCAGCATCGACCCGAACCGCGATACGCCGAAGCAACTCAAGCAGTACCTGGGCTACTTCGATCCGCAGTTCAAAGGCCTGACCGCTTCCTCGGTTGAAGACATCCAGACGCTGGCCAACGCGGTGAGCATTCCGTTTATTCCGGCGGACACCAGCAAAGCCAATTACACGGTGGATCACAGCGGCAACCTGGCGGTGATCGGGCCGGACGGGACGCAGCGCGGGTTTATTCGGGCGCCGCTGAACAACGCTAAATTGGTGGCGCAGTTGCCGGTGATGCTTAACCGCAAATAAGCGACATAACCCCCTGCAGGAGCCCGGCTTGCCGGCGATGGCGATCTCACGGACGCCATCGCCGGCAAGCCGGGCTCCTACAGGGGGCGGTGTTTCAGGCATAAAAAATGGGGCGCATTCGATGCGCCCCAATCGTTCCCACGCTCTGCGTGGTAATGCAGCCAGGGACGCTCTGCGTCCCCCTCAATTTCAGAACGCCGGCAATACCGCGCCTTTGTACTTCTCGAGGATGAAGGCTTTGACTTCCGGGCTGTGCAGCGCAGCAACCAGTTTCTTCATCGCTTCGCTGTCCTTGTCATCCGGGCGGGCCACGAGGATGTTCACGTAAGGCGAGTCGCTGCCTTCGATGACCAGGGCGTCCTTGGACGGATCCAGCTTGGCTTCCAGCGCGTAGTTGGTGTTGATCAGCGCCAGGTCGACCTGGGTCAGCACACGCGGGATGGTCGCGGCTTCCAGTTCACGGAATTTCAGGTCCTTGGAGTTTTCGGTGATGTCCTTGACGGTCGACAGGATGTTGTTCGAATCCTTCAACTTGATCAGGCCAGCCTTCGCCAGCAGCAACAGCGCACGGCCGCCGTTGGTGGCGTCGTTCGGGATCACCACATTGGCGCCGCCCGGCAACTCGGTCAGCGCCTTGTACTTGCTGGAGTAAGCGCCCAACGGCTCAATGTGAACACCGGCAACAGCGACCAGGTTGGTGCCCTTGGCCTTGTTGAACTCATCAAGGTACGGCTGGTGCTGGAAGAAGTTGGCGTCCAGACGTTTTTCCGCCACCTGCACGTTCGGCTGAATGTAGTCGGTGAAGACTTTGACCTTGAGGTCCACGCCTTCTTTGGCCAGGGCCGGTTTCACGAATTCGAGGATTTCTGCGTGCGGGACCGGGGTGGCCGCGACAGTCAGGGTCTCGGCGTGGGCGGAAAAGGCTGCGACAGCAGCAAACGCGACGAGTAGTTTTTTCATTCGGCTAACTCCATATGGGCACCCGCTTGAGGCGCCCGTTTGGCGCCTGCCAGCGAATGGCCGGCTCATGTCTTACTTACGGGAAAAATGGACAACCAATTTGTCGCCAACGGTTTGCAGCACTTGAACCAGCACCAGCAGCAACACCACCGTAACGACCATCACATCCGTCTGGAAACGCTGGTATCCGAACCGGATCGCCAGGTCGCCCAGACCGCCAGCGCCGACCACACCGGCCATTGCCGTGTAGGACACCAGTGTAATCGCCGTCACCGTAATCGCCGCGAAGATGCCCGGACGCGCTTCTGGCAGCAAGGCATTGGTGATGATCTGACGCGTCGTCGCGCCCATGGCCTGGGTCGCCTCAATGATGCCGCGTTCCACTTCACGCAACGCGGTTTCCACCAATCGGGCGAAGAACGGCGTGGCACCCACCACCAGCGGCGGGATCGCACCGGCGACACCCAGCGACGTACCAGTGATCAGCACCGTGAACGGAATCATCACGATCAGCAGGATGATGAAGGGCAGCGAACGCAGGATGTTCACCACCAGCGACAACATCGCGTAGACGCCTTTGGCTTCCAGCAACTGGCGCGGGCTGCACAGGAACAGCAGCACACCCAGCGGCAAGCCGAGCAACACGGTGAACAACAACGAACCGCCGAGCATCAGCAGCGTGTCGCCGGTGGCCAGCCAGATTTCGAACCAGTCGATATTGGCGAAGAACGTGGTCAGGGCTTCCATCAGCGCAGCACCTCCATGTGGACGTCAGCCGCGGTGAAGCGGGCAAACGCCGCCTCCATGTCGCCACCGGTGACAGCCAGGGTCAATTGCCCGTAGGGGATGTCTTTGATGCGGTCGATACGACCGGCCAGGATGCTGTAGTCCACACCGGTTTCCCGGGCGACGGTGCCCAGTAATGGCGCGTAGGTCGCGTCGCCCTGGAAGGTCAGACGTACAATGCGGCCCGGTACGTGAGCGAAGTCATCGCGCTGCTCGCTTTCGTCGATCTGCTCGTCTTCTTGCACAAAGCGCTTGGTGGTCGGGTGTTTCGGATGCAGGAACACCTGGGCTACCGAACCTTGCTCGACGATCACACCGGCATCCATCACCGCCACCTGGTCGCAAACGCGGCGGATCACGTCCATCTCGTGGGTGATCAGGACAATGGTCAGCTTCAGCTCGCGGTTGATCTCGGCCAGCAATTGCAGAACCGACGCAGTGGTCTGCGGGTCCAGGGCGCTGGTGGCTTCGTCGCACAGTAGAATTTTCGGCTTGGTCGCCAGAGCGCGGGCAATGCCGACGCGCTGCTTCTGGCCACCGGACAACTGCGCCGGGTACTTCTTGGCGTGGTCGGACAAACCCACCCGCGCCAGCAATTCGGCCACGCGCAGGTCGATCTCGCTGCGCGACAATTCGCCGGCGAGGGTCAGCGGCAGCGCGACGTTGTCCGCAACCGTCTTCGACGCCAGCAAGTTGAAGTGCTGGAAAATCATCCCGACTTGCTGACGGAAGCGTCGCAGGCTGTTGGCATCCAGCGCAGTGACTTCTTCGCCGTCGACGATGATCTTGCCGCCGCTGGAGTTCTCCAGGCGATTGATCAGACGCAGCAGGGTACTTTTTCCCGCACCGGAATGACCGATCAGGCCGAAGACCTGGCCGTTCTCAATCGTCAGACTGGTCGGATGCAGGGCGGGAATATCCTTACCGGCGACGCGGTAGGTTTTGTGGACGTTTTGAAACTCGATCACGTAGCGAACCTTGTGGGGCGCGTTAGAAAAGGATCAGCGGTTAGCCGGGCGCGCATTTTAGCCTGTCCGTATAGAGGTTATTAGCATTTATTCCGCATTCATCCTTCGATTTGGCAATAACGCGATCAAAGGTCATAAAAAAGGAACGGCTAAAAACCCCATCAGTCACTAATAAGGCAACTCGAAGACGCCCCCGGTGCCGTGCCTGGGGAATGCACAAGAATCCTGGCTACGGCAGGAATCGCAACGAGGAGTTTAGACTGATGAGTATCAAGAAGCCTGCCCCCACCAAAAGCGCACTGGCCGGTACCGACACCCTGGACCGCAGTAACACCAATACCAAGCTCGACAGCCTGGAAAAATTTCGCTCCGACGCTACCGAACAGGCCCTGCGCACCAATCAGGGCGTGAAGGTTTCGGACAATCAGAACACCTTGAAGGTCGGCGCTCGCGGGCCTTCGTTGCTGGAAGACTTCATCATGCGTGAGAAAATCACGCACTTTGACCATGAGCGCATCCCGGAGCGCATCGTCCATGCTCGCGGGACCGGGGCGCATGGTTACTTCCAGACGTACGAAAACCATTCCGTGCTGACCAAGGCCGGTTTCCTGCAGGATCCGGGCAAGAAGACGCCAGTATTTACGCGTTTTTCCACAGTACAAGGCCCACGCGGGTCAGGCGATACCGTTCGGGACGTGCGAGGTTTCGCCGTGAAATTCTTCACCGACGAAGGCAACTTCGATCTGGTGGGCAACAACATGCCGGTGTTTTTCATTCAGGACGCGATCAAGTTTCCGGACTTCGTACACGCGGTGAAACCGGAGCCGCATAACGAGATCCCTACGGGCGGCTCGGCTCACGACACGTTCTGGGACTTTGTCTCGCTGGTGCCGGAATCGGCGCACATGGTGATCTGGACCATGTCCGACCGGGCAATCCCGAAGAGCCTGCGCAGCATGCAAGGCTTTGGTGTGCATACGTTTCGTCTGATCAACGCCGAAGGCAAATCGCGCTTCGTCAAATTCCACTGGCGCCCCACCGCCGGCACTTGCTCGCTGGTGTGGGATGAGGCGCAGAAGCTTGCCGGTAAAGACACCGACTTCCACCGTCGCGACCTCTGGGAAGCCATCGAGGTGGGCGACTACCCGGAATGGGAACTGGGCGTGCAGATCATCGAAGAGGAAAACGAGCACAGCTTCGACTTCGATATCCTCGACCCCACCAAGCTGATTCCTGAAGAAATCGTACCCATCACGCCCCTGGGCAAAATGGTGCTCAACCGTAACCCGGACAACTTCTTCGCCGAAACCGAGCAAGTCGCGTTCTGCCCAGGCCATATCGTGCCGGGGATCGATTTCTCCAATGATCCGTTGCTGCAAGGTCGGCTGTTTTCCTACACCGATACGCAGATCAGCCGACTCGGCGGCCCGAACTTTCATGAGATTCCGATCAACCGGCCAGTGGCGCCGTTCCACAACGGCCAGCGGGATGCACTGCACCGCACCACCATCGACAAGGGGCGCGCAGCTTACGAACCCAACTCCATCGACGGTGGCTGGCCGAAAGAAACGCCGCCGGCCGCACAGGATGGCGGCTTCGAGACCTATCCGGAACGCATCGACGCCAACAAGATCCGTCAGCGCAGCGAATCGTTCAGTGACCATTTCTCCCAGGCGCGGCTGTTTTTTCACAGCATGAGCAAGCACGAGCAGGAACACATCATCTCGGCTTATAGCTTTGAGCTTGGCAAGGTGGAGCGTGAGGCCATCCGCGCGCGGGAGGTGAACGAGATCCTGGCCAATATCGATCTGGAACTGGCCACGCGTGTGGCCGCCAACCTTGGGTTGCCAGCGCCGAAAGCCGGGACCGTCGAGGTGCCAAAAACATCTCTGGACCGCTCGCCGGCCCTGAGCCAGGCCAACTTGCTGCCGGGCAACATCAAAACCCGCAAGGTGGCAATTCTTGCGGCCAATGGCGTCGATGGTGCGGCGATTGATGCAATGAAGAAGGCACTGGAGGCAGAAGGCGCGCACGCCAAATTGCTGGGGCCGACATCAGCACCGGTGAAAACCGCCGATGGCAAAACGTTGCCGGTGGATGCTTCGATGGAAGGTTTGCCTTCAGTGGCGTTCGACGCGGTGTTCGTGCCGGGTGGCGCGGCGTCTATCAAGGCGTTGAGCGGCGATGGCGTGGCGTTGCATTACCTGCTGGAGGCCTATAAGCACTTGAAGGCGATTGCGCTGCATGGCGAGGCGAAGCAGTTGCTGGATGTGTTGAAGCTGGAGGCTGATGCGGGGTTGATCGTGGGGACGGATGCAAAGTTGATCAAGCCGTTTTTTGCGGCGATCGGGCAGCATCGGGTTTGGGATCGGGAGCCTAAGGCCAAGGCGATTCCGGCTTGACGTTTTGTATCGGTAGTTAGGACGCTATCGCGAGCAGGCTCACTCCTACAGGGTTATGTGTTCGACACAAATCCACTGAGGGGTGAGCCTGCTCGCGATGCTTTCAGGATTTACGGGGACTCAGAACCATCTGCGCCGGAATGTTGCGCAGAATCTGTCTCTCCAGCTTCAGATCAAAATCCGCATCCAGCTTCGTCACCCGTTTGGTCAGCAACGTCGCCAGCCAGGGATAATCATCGGTGCGCGGGACCTGAATGCTCACGTCGCAGTTAAAATTCACCACATCGGCGGCGATGGCATCGAGTTGGCGACGAAGTTTCGCCATATCGGTGAGATTCAACGAAACGGTGGTGCTTTCGGCCGTTGGATCAATCACCTTCGCGTGGGGTTGGGCTTCAGCGGCTTGAAGATCGGCTTCCGCTTTATCCAGTTCGGCTTTGCGGGCAGTAACAATGGCGTTGTTCACCCCGCCCGTCAGCGCCGGGGCTTTCGGCATCAGTGCCCGGGCGCGACTCAACGCGGTGGCGGCGGCATTCACATCGCCTTTTTGCAGCACAATTTGGCTACGGCGCAGATACGCCTCGGCCAGTTGCCGTTGGTATTGCTCAAGGGTTGGATCGTTAGGTGACTGGGCCTGCAAGGCGGCCAGTTGATCTTCGGCGGTGGCTAACTCGCTGCTGGCGAGGCTTTGTTCCAGCTGTGCGATGGCCGTAACCCGCGCATCATTGGCCTCGGGGGCCGCCGGTGGCGTACTTTGGCAGGCGCCCAGCAGCACAGAAAATGCGACAAGGAGCAGATAACGGGAGGCGAACGGCTTCATACCTGCGACTCTCTATTTGCGCAAAAAACGAGCAAGTCTACACCCCTCGACGGGGCAGGACAAAACTCAGCAGAAACAGTGCGGCAGCCGTCACAACAATTGACGGGCCCGCCGGTGTGTCCTTGAACCACGACAATGCCAACCCGCCACAGACGGCAAGCATGCCCAGCAGGCTCGCGCCCAGTGCCATCTGCTCCGGTGACCGGGCGTGACGTTGTGCCGCAGCCGCCGGGATGATCAACAGCGACGTAATCAGCAATACGCCGACGATTTTCATCGCGACAGCAATCACCACGGCGATCAAGAGCATCAGGGTCAGACGCAACGAGGCCACCGGCAATCCTTCGACCCTGGCCAACTCTTCATGCACCGTGATGGCCAGCATTGGCCGCCACAACGTCACCAGCAACGCCAATACGGCCGCGCTGCCACCCAGGATCCAGGCCAGATCGGTTGGGCTGATCGCCAGCAAGTCGCCGAACAGATACGCCATCAGGTCGATCCGCACTTCGTGCATGAAGCTTAGTACCACCAGGCCCAGGGAGAGCGTGCTCGGTGCGAGAATTCCCAAAAGCGTGTCAGACGCCAGCGGTTGGCGTTGTTGCAACGTCACCAGCAACACCGCCAACAGCAAGCAGCCCACGGTCACCGCAACGGTCGGGCTGACATCCAGCAAGAATCCCAGCGCAACGCCAAGCAAGGCCGCGTGGGACAAGGTGTCGCCGAAATAGGCCATGCGCCGCCAGACCACAAACGAGCCTAACGGGCCCGCCACCAGCGCCAAGGCCAAACCTGCAAGCAGGGCGTAGAGCAGAAAATCAGCCATGCTTGCAGCTATCTCCGTGAACGTGGGGTTTGGCCGCCGAGGCCGCTGTGACCACCGAGCCATGCAGATCATGGGCGTGGTCGTGATGGTGGTGATAAATCGCCAGGCTTTGGGCGTTCTTGCCGAACAGCTCGACGAATGCCGGATCGCCGCTGACTTGCTCAGGATGCCCGGAGCAGCAGACGTGGCGGTTGAGGCAAACCACCTGGTCGGTGGTGCTCATGACCAAGTGCAGATCGTGGGAAACCATCAGCACGCCGCAACCGTGACGGTCGCGCAGTCGCGTAATCAGGTTGTAAAGTTCAGCCTGGCCCGCCACGTCGACGCCTTGCACCGGCTCGTCGAGCACCAGCAATTCCGGTTCGCGCAGCAGCGCCCGGGCCAGCAGCACGCGCTGCATTTCACCGCCGGAAACACTTTGCACCGGGCGGTCGATCACCTGTTCGGCACCAACCTCCTTGAGTGCCGCCAACGCCATCGCGCGGTCCACGCCCGGCACCAGCCGCAAGAAGCGCAACACCGAGAGCGGCAGCGTCGGATCGACGTGAAGTTTTTGCGGCATGTAACCCACGCGCAGTTTCGGCTTGCGCCAGACACTGCCGCTGGTCGGCTTCAACAGACCGAGCACCGCGCGCACCAACGTAGTCTTGCCGGCACCGTTAGGGCCGATCAGGGTGACGATCTGCCCCGGTTCGACGCTCAGCTCGATGTTATCCAGCACACTTTGCCCGGCAAACGTGACAGCAACCTGCTCGAGACGGATCAGCGCGTTGCTCATCAAGCCCCCTGGCAGCCCGAACAGAGACCGACCACTTCAACGGTCTGGCCTTCGACTACAAAACCGACATCCTTGGCACTCATCACAATCGCGTCACTGATGGACTTCTGTTCAAGCTCAATGGCGGCGTGGCATTCGCGGCAAATCAGGAACTGCCCCTGATGGGCATGGCCTGGATGATTGCAGCCGACAAAGGCGTTCAGCGAGGAGATGCGGTGCACGAGGCCGTTTTCCAGGAGGAAATCCAGCGCGCGATATACGGTTGGCGGCGCGGCACGACGGCCATCCTGCTCACTGAGCACCGCGAGAATGTCGTAGGCACCCAACGGTTTGTGGCTTTGCCATACCAGCTCCAGCACTCGCCGGCGCAACGCGGTCAGACGCAGCCCCTGACGCGCGCACAAGACATCGGCCTCAGACAAAGCGCTATGCACGCAATGAGAGTGGTCGTGGGGACGGCTGGCAATCGGTGTTTTAGGCATGAGCGGCGACGAGTTTTGTGAGAGACGTTATTATGTTACCCGTTCTCGCCTCTTCGAGTGGTCATCGTGTCCCGACTTTTTTCTATCTTTGTCGCATTTGTCGCCAGTTTTCTGCTGATCGGTTCGACCCACGCCGAGGTCAAAGTCCTCACCAGCATTAAGCCTCTGCAGTTGATTGCCGCTGCAGTGCAGGACGGCGTGGCGATTCCGGAAGTGTTGCTGCCGCCCGGGGCTTCGCCGCATAACTATGCCTTGCGCCCTTCCGACGTACGGAAGGTGCAGTCGGTCGATCTGGTTTACTGGATCGGACCTGGCATGGAAGGTTTCCTGCCGCGCGTGCTGAATGGTCGTACGCTGCCGAGCGTCGCCGTGCAGGATTTGCCGGGACTGAAATTGCGCCGCTTCGCCGAAGACAGCCACTCCCACACAGAAGAAGCCGAAGAGCATGACCACGATCACCGCCCTGGCAGCCTGGACGCGCATTTGTGGTTGTCACCGGTCAACGCTCGAGTGATTGCCGCAAAAATGGCCGCTGACCTGAGTGCGGCCGATCCCGCCAATGCAGCGCGTTATCAGAGCAATCTCAAGGCGTTCGATGAACGTCTGGATGCGTTGGACCTGCGTTTAAAAACGCGGCTGGCCGGGATCGCGGGCAAGCCGTACTTCGTGTTCCACGAAGCGTTCGACTATTTTGAAGACGCCTATGGCCTGAAACACACCGGCGTATTCAGCGTCGCCGCCGAAGTCCAGCCCGGTGCCCAGCACGTCGCGGCGATGCGCGCGCGGTTGCAGGAAGTCGGCAAGACGTGCGTGTTCAGTGAGCCGCCGTTACGTCCGCGTCTGGCGGAAACGTTGGTTACGGGTCTGCCGGTGAAACTGGCGGAACTGGATGCGCTGGGCGGATACACGCCGGCGACCGCGCAGGGGTATGAGCAGGTGCTGGAGAAGTTGGGGAATGATTTGGCGGGGTGTCTGGAGTCGTTGTAATCCAGAAAATTGTTCGGCCCCAATCGCGGGCAAGTCGGATCGCCGCACCGCACGCTCCCACAGGAGTACGCGATCACTGTGGGAGCGTGCGGTGCGGCGATCCGACTTGCCCGCGATGCTTTTAAAGGGCGAAAGGCAACGGTGTGCTGACCTTCTGCCGCTGCGCCAACCGCAACTGGAACTCCATCGGGTCGTGAATCAGCACGTCCTGCCCAGCAAAAGACTCTGCCGCGATCAATCGTGACAACCAGAACCGCACGCACGCCACGCGCAGCATCGTCGGCCACAATTCGGCCTCAGCCGCCGTGAACGGACGCAACGCCGCATAAGCCCCCAGCAATGCTCGCGCCCGCGGCCCATCGATCAACCCGTCTTCGTCCGAACACCAGTCGTTCAAGGCAATCGCCACGTCGTAGAGCATTGGCCCGGAGCAGGCGTTGTAGAAGTCGATCAACCCGGTCAGGTGCGTACCTTCGAACATCGCGTTGTCGCGGAACAGGTCGGCGTGGATATTGGCGCGCGGCAACGCCAGAATTTTTACCTTCTGTTCGGTGATTTCATCCAGTGCCCGTTTCAGCAAATCGCTTTGATCGGCATTCAGATGAGAAAGAAACTGCGTGCCTTCCTCCAGCATCCAGTCCAGACCACGATCGGTTTTACGCTTGATCATGTTGGCCTGGGTCGCCAGGTGCAGATGTGCAAGCAACTCACCCACCTGCGTGCAGTGCTGCGCGTTGGCTTGCTTGATGTGCTTGCCGGCCAGTCGCGGTTGCAGCAGCGCAGGTTTTCCGGCCAGTTCGCGCAGGGCGACGCCATCGGTGGTGCGCAGGGCGTAAGGCACTGGCAAATCGGCCTCATGCAGGACATCCAGCAGTTCAATGAAGAACGGCATTTCATCGACCGGACCGCGCTCAATCAGGGTCAGGACGAACTCGCCCTGCTCCAGGCTGATAAAGAAATTGGTGTTTTCGCTACCGGCAGCAATCCCCTGGAAATCAAGCAGGCGGCCGAGGCCATAAGGGGCGAGAAAGGTTTCCAGCTCGGGCCGAGCCAGGGGGGTGAACACAGACATGTTTAAACTGCCAGTACGGGCGCCGCTCGTGAGCCAGCGCCAATTGAAATTAAGAAACTACTTCCACTCAAAGATTTTCCACGCCGGAATCAGCATATCCGGCTGATCCGAGCGGATGTAGTTTGCATCGGACCCGTCCGCACGCACCAGAAAGTACGGCGGTGCGCCCTTCGGCGTAACCTTGATCGCATACAGGAAACCATTTTGACGGTACTCCTGAATGACCTTGTCCCCTTCCGTGCGGATCGTAACTTCCGGTTCCGGTGTCGGCGCATCGTCCGCCGCCATGACGGCTAATGGAACAGTTGCAAACAAGCCAGCCAGCAACAGGCGATTTAGTGTGCGCATGATAACCTTGTCCCTTTGTCGTCAACGGTCCCGCTATTCTAGCGCCGGACCCGCCGAAAAGGTTGATCCTGCTCATGAGCCAAGCCCCCCTCGTCCTGGTGGACGGTTCTTCTTACCTGTACCGCGCCTTTCACGCGCTGCCACCGCTGACCACGTCCAAAGGCCTGCCGACCGGTGCGGTCAAGGGTGTATTGAACATGCTCAAGAGTCTGCGCAAGCAGTACCCGGACAGTCCGTTCGCCGTGGTGTTCGACGCCAAGGGTGGGACATTTCGCGATGACATGTACGCCGAATACAAGGCCAACCGTCCGAGCATGCCCGACGACATGCGCGTGCAAATCGAGCCGCTGCACCAGAGCGTGATCGCCCTGGGCTTCCCGCTGCTGTGCGTCGAAGGCGTCGAGGCCGATGACGTGATCGGCACCCTGGCCCGCAGCAGTGCGGCGGCGGATCGCCCGGTGATCATCTCCACCGGCGACAAAGACATGGCGCAACTGGTCGACGGCCACATTACCTTGGTCAACACAATGACCGGTAGCAGCATGGACGTGGAGGGCGTGAAGGAGAAATTCGGCGTCGCTCCCGAGCAGATCATCGATTATCTGGCACTCATGGGCGACTCTTCCGACAACATCCCGGGCGTTCCGGGTATTGGCCCGAAGACCGCTTCCGGCCTGTTGGTGGGTGTGAACGGCGGCTTGACCGAACTGTATGCACAGCTCGACATCGTCCCGACCCTGCCGATTCGCGGCGCGAAAACCCTGCCGGCCAAGCTCGAAGAGCACAAGGAGATGGCGTTCCTCTCCTACCAGCTGGCAACCATCAAGATCGACGTGCCGCTGGACATCGGCCTCGATGACTTGCAAATGGGTAAACCGGATCACGACACGCTCGCCGAGCTGTACACCTTGCTGGAGTTCAAGAGCTGGTTCGAAGAGAACCAGCGCGACGCCAAACGCTCCGGGCAAGAAGTGACCGCGCCAGTGGTTGAAGAAGCCGCCGTCGAGACCGAGCTCAAATACACAACAATCCTCACCCAGGCTGATTTCGACCTGTGGCTGAAGAAGCTCAACGACGCCAAGCTGATCGCCTTCGATACCGAAACCACCGGCATTGATGCGCAGCAGGCGCAACTGGTCGGCCTGTCGTTCGCTGTACAAGCCAACGAAGCTGCCTACATCCCGCTGACCCATTCCTACATGGGCGTGCCGGATCAGTTGGACCGCGACACCGTGCTTCGCGCACTGAAACCGATTCTGGAAGACCCGAACAAGCTCAAGGTTGGCCAGCACGCCAAGTTCGACATGAACATTTTGGCGAACTGCGCCATCGGCGGTGATCAGAGTTGCGGCATCACCGTACGGGGCATCGCTTTCGACACGATGCTCGAATCCTACGTGCTGGACTCCACGGCGACCCGCCACGACATGGACAGCCTGGCGCTCAAGTACCTGAATCACACCACTACCAGCTTCCAGGACATCGCCGGCAAAGGCGCCAAACAGTTGACGTTCGACCAGATTTCGCTGGAACTGGCCGGGCCTTACGCCGCCGAAGACGCCGACGTGACGCTGCGCCTGCATCAAACGTTGCAGGAAAAACTCAATGCCATCCCGAGCCTGAGCAAAGTCCTCAGCGAAATCGAAATGCCGCTGGTGCCGGTGCTGGCGCGGATTGAACGCCAGGGTGCGCTAGTCGACGCCAATCTGCTGGGCATTCAGAGCGTGGAACTGGGCGAAAAGATGGTCGCTCTCGAGCGTGAGGCCTTCGCCATCGCCGGCGAAGAATTCAACCTCGGCTCGCCCAAGCAACTGGGCGTGATCCTGTACGAAAAACTCGGTCTGCCGGTCCTCAGCAAAACGGCCAAGGGCCAGGCCTCCACCGCCGAAGCCGTACTGGCGGAACTGGCCGAGCAGGATTTCCCGCTGCCCAAGGTGCTGATGCAGTACCGCTCGATGAGCAAGCTGAAAAGCACCTACACCGATCGCCTGCCGGAACAGATCAACCCGCGCACCGGACGGATTCACACTTCCTATCATCAAGCCGTCGCAGCGACAGGGCGTTTGTCGTCCAGCGATCCGAACCTGCAAAACATTCCGATCCGCACCGCCGAAGGCCGTCGCATTCGTCAGGCGTTTGTTGCACCCACAGGTTACAAATTGCTGGCGGCGGACTACTCGCAGATTGAACTGCGGATCATGGCCCACCTGGCCAAGGACGAAGGTTTGCTGCATGCGTTCCGCAATGATCTGGATGTGCACAAAGCCACGGCGGCCGAAGTCTTCGGCGTTGAACTGGCGGATGTGACCACCGATCAGCGTCGTAGCGCCAAAGCGATCAACTTCGGCTTGATCTACGGCATGAGCGCGTTCGGCCTGGCCAAGCAGATCGGTGTTGATCGCAAGCAGTCTCAAGCGTACATCGACCGATATTTCGCCCGTTACCCAGGCGTGCTGCAATACATGGAGCGCACTCGCGCCCAGGCTGCCGAGCAAGGTTTTGTTGAGACGATCTTCGGTCGCCGTCTGTACCTGCCGGAAATCAACGCGAAAAACCCGGCCCTGCGCAAAGGTGCCGAGCGCACGGCGATCAACGCCCCGATGCAAGGCACGGCGGCGGACATCATCAAGAAAGCGATGGTGGCTGTGGATAACTGGCTGACTTCGTCAGGCCTCGACGCCAAAGTCATCTTGCAGGTGCACGATGAATTGGTGCTTGAGGTCCGTGAGGATTTGGTCGATCAGGTTCGCGAGGAGATTCGCTTCCACATGAGCGATGCGGCGAAGCTGGATGTGCCGCTTTTGGTAGAGGTTGGGGTCGGAAATAACTGGGATGAGGCTCACTGAGCCGTCTGAACAGGCGTTTTCTGCTGTGGCATAGCGCCGCAGCAGAAAGCGCGGAGAGCTTTATATCGAAAAAAGTTTTGGCTTATTTCTAATGGATTTGGAACTTCTTCGGAACTAAACCCGTCAACCGCCACTCAGAGTTACTGAATGGCTGGTGAAGCCCTTCGATGCTCCTATGTTGTGTTAAGTGTTGGCAGATAATCCGGACCCCGCCCTAGCGGTCCGGAACTTGAGCCCCGGAACTTCCCCCTCCCCATAGAAGTCCGGGGTTTTTTTTGCCTGCCATTTGCCTCAATGGCCTTACTCGGCAGCTTCGGACCCCTTGTCCGCCAGCTCCATCCAGCCCGCCAGTACAGTGTAGGCGTCTTCAAGACCGAGGCGTTTTGGCGCCGAAAACAGCTGAATACTGACTGCATCCCCCCAACCCTTACGGATATCTGCCTGAACTTTGAGCAGGACGTTTTTCGCCGCGCCGTACGTCAACTTGTCGGCTTTAGTCAGCAAAATATGCATCGGCATGCCGCTGGCGACAGCCCAATCGAGCATCAACAAGTCGAAGTCGGTCATTGGATGACGGATGTCCATCATCAAAATCAGACCTTTCAAACTCTCGCGACCACCCAGATACGCTTCCAGGTGACGCTGCCAGTGCAGCTTCAACGGGATAGGAACTTTTGCATAACCGTAACCCGGAAGGTCGACCAGACGACGATCATCGTCTAGCTTGAAGAAGTTCAAGAGCTGCGTGCGCCCCGGGGTTTTCGAGGTTCGCGCAAGACTGGCGTGCGTCAGGGTGTTCAGCGCACTGGACTTGCCGGCGTTGGAACGGCCGGCGAAGGCCACTTCAAAGCCTTCATCGTCCGGGCATTGATCGACTTTGGCAGCGCTGAGCATGAAGGTGGACTGTTGGCACAGGCCGAGGATGGGATTCTTGAGTTGCATGGGATTTCCGATGTGGGCGGCGCCGGGAATGGACGCGGCAAGCGGTGTCGTTTCCGTTTCAGTGACGCCAGTATATAATGCCGCGGATTTTGTGTGCGCTTTGTCCCAGCGTAGGATGAAGATCACGAGAGCGCTTGACCTTGATTGCGCACTAGAACGCAACATGCTCTCAACCCTGAAAAGGTCGTTTTATGACGAAATGGCTGCTAGCTGCCGGTGTCTTGATGCCGCTTTACAGCGCTCAGGCTACACAGGATCCGGAAGCTGTGTACAACCGTGTTTGTGGTGCCTGTCATTCCGGCCAACTACCCATGGCTCCTCAAAAGGGCGATCAGGAAGCTTGGACGCCGAGGTTGGCGAAAGGTATGGAAACGCTGGTGCAACACGTGACCCAGGGTTTCAAGGCGATGCCGCCGCGTGGTTTGTGCATGGACTGCAGTGCCGAGGATTACCAGGCAATCATCCAGTGGATGAGCGAGTGATCCCGGCCCATAACTCTTTAACCCTTAGCCGTAGTTGGATTAGCTGATGAACAAATTGATCGTGAGTCTGCTGTTGACCGTGGGGATCTCCGGCATTGCCCATGCTGCAGGTGATGCGACTGCTGGTCAGGCGAAAGCCGCAGTATGTGGCGCCTGTCATGGCCCGGATGGCAACAGCATGGCGCCTAACTTTCCAAAACTGGCAGGTCAGGGTGAACGCTACCTGACCAAGCAACTGCACGACATCAAGTCGGGCAAGCGCACCGTTCTGGAAATGACCGGCCTGCTTACCAACCTGAGCGACCAGGATCTGGCTGATATCGCTGCCTACTTCGCCAAACAGAACGGCAGTGTTGGCGCCGCCGACCCTAAAATCGTGGCCCGCGGTGAAGCCTTGTTCCGTGGTGGCGACCTGGCCAAGGGCCTGCCAGCTTGCACCGGTTGCCACTCGCCAAATGGCGCAGGCAACGTGGCTGCCGGCTTCCCGCACCTGGGCGGCCAGCACGCTCAATACGTCGCCAAGCAACTGACCGATTTCCGTAAGGAAGAAGGCGGACGCACCAACGATGGCGATGCCAAAACCATGCAGACCATCGCCAAACGACTGAGCGACGAAGATATCGCCGCCGTGTCCAGCTACATTCAAGGCCTGCACTAAGGCCGGTTGATTGAGCGTTGCGAGCGATGAATATCTCTTGCAACGTTAACGCTCGATTAATCCGTCGCAGCAAGTATAAAAAGGGTGGCTTAGGCCGCCCTTTTTTGTGGCCGCTGCCGTTACACTACAGAACTCAAGCCCGCCAAGACCTGTATGAATACAGGTCGCGCGAGGCGACCAAAATTGTCCAGGAGTAAAGCATGCGTAATCTGATCATCAGCGCCGCACTCGTCGCTGCCAGCCTGTTCGGCATGACTGCCCAAGCCGCCGAAGCCCCCGCCGCCCCTTATGTCGAACTGACCAATCCGGTTCCGGTCGCCGTGCCTGGCAAAATCGAAGTCGTGGAGCTGTTCTGGTATGGCTGCCCGCATTGCTACGCGTTTGAGCCGGTGATCAATCCTTGGGTCGAGAAACTCCCTTCGGACGTCAACTTCGTCCGCATTCCGGCCATGTTCGGCGGCCCATGGGATGCCCACGGCCAGATGTTCCTGACCCTGGAAGCCATGGGCGTCGAGCACAAGGTTCACGCCGCGGTGTTCGAAGCAATCCAGAAAGAACACAAGAAGCTGGTCACTCCAGAAGAAATGGCAGAGTTCCTGGCCACTCAGGGCGTCGACAAGGACAAGTTCCTGGCCACCTTCAACTCCTTCGCCATCAAGGGCAAAATCGCCCAGGCTAAAGAGCTGGCGAAGAAGTACGAAATCTCTGGCGTACCGACCATGATCGTCAACGGCAAATATCGCTTTGACGTGGGCTCTGCCGGCGGTGCCGAGCAGGCCCTGAAACTGGCCGATACACTGGTCGACAAAGAGCGAGCGGCTAACAAGGCTGCCGCCAACTAAGCGAAACGACTGCCATGCGCCGCTGGGGAACTGAACGCGTTGTTGGCCTGCATGATCCACGGGTCAACGAACATCACCTGGAGTCGACGGGCTTGCCCGCAGACAGCCGTCTGCGCTTGCTCAGTTTTAATATCCAGGTGGGCATCAGTACCGAGCGGTATCGGCATTATCTGACCCGAGGCTGGCAACACTTGTTGCCGCACACCGGGCGTGCCGACAACCTGCAAAAAATCGGCAACCTGCTGGGCGACTTCGATCTGGTCGCCTTGCAAGAAGCCGATGGCGGCAGCCTGCGATCAGGCTACGTCAATCAAGTCGAGCACTTGGCCCAACTCGGCGCCTTCCCTTACTGGTATCAACAACTCAATCGCAACCTCGGTCGCCTCGGCCAGCACAGCAATGGCGTGCTCAGCCGCTTGCGCCCGTGGGTCATTGAAGATCACCCTCTGCCGGGCCCCAAGGGTCGCGGAGCGATTCTGGTGCGCTTCGGCGAAGGTCCGGAGGCGTTGGTGGTGGTCATGATGCATCTGGCGCTGGGCGCTCGCGTGCGCAGCCTGCAACTGGCCTACATCCGCGAGTTGATCGGCGGTTTTAAACACCAGGTGCTGATGGGCGACATGAATACCCATGCCAGTGACTTGCTGCAAAACTCCCCGTTGCGTGACCTCGGGCTGCTCGCGCCGCAATTGGAAGCGACCTTCCCCAGCTGGCGCCCACAGCGCTGCCTGGACCATATACTACTGAGCCCGACGCTGACCCTTGAAAAGGTCGAGGTCTTGGCACAGCCCATTTCCGATCACTTGCCGGTCGCGGTAGAGATTCGTCTGCCGGGTTCGCTCACGGCAGATGCATTACCCGCGTTGAGCCCTGCCCCTCGCGGACCCCATGAATGAGCGACGAAACACAGCGCTGGAAAGAGAAATACCTCAAAAGCATCGAACAACAGGAAAAGCTTGAACGTCGCTGGGACGCCCGGCTCGATCTGCTGCGCCGTGGGCTGGTGCGCAGCACACTGGCTGCGGAGGGAACTGACCTCGCCGTCGACCAATGCATGAAAGAAATGCGCGACGTCGTGCGCACCGATGACATGGACGCCGGCTTGGCCGCCCTGCTGCCGCGACTCGAAAAAGCCGTGCTCGATTCCGAGAAGCGCCGGGAAACCCGAATCAATCAGACCAGCGCCGCACTGACGGCGCTGGTCGCGCAACTGCAATTATTGCCGCTGCCCCGGGAAGTGAGCCGGCCGCTTAAGAGCTTTGCCAAAAAGCTCGAGGGAAGAGTCAGTCACGCCCGCGAAATTCCGTTACTGCTCAGCGAACTGAGCGGCCTGCAAGGCAAAGCCTTGAGCCAGTTGGAGAACCCCGCAGAGCTCGAGCGACCCGGTTTTCTGCAGAGACTGTTCGGCAGCCGCGAAGCTGACGAGGAAGTGCCGCAGGTCGTCGCTCCTGCCGCTCTCACAATGGCTGCACAGCCTGTGGAGCCGGCTGCCGCGATTGCGCATGTCGATCACGCATCGAATGAGGACCGGCCGTCAGTCACACAGCTAGCGGCACCCGCCTGTGAAGTGGCGGCACTTGTCCCACCGGCCCTTGAGGCAGTCGCTGTCTGTGCGCCAACTCCGGAACCACAAACAGCGTCGGACGATGAACACCAGGAAGAGCCCACCCTTCCCTTCCTCGCACCAGCCACGCTGATTCAACCGGCAATCAATCCTGATGAGCTGACCCCGGCGTTCACAACTATTGATCCTGAGCACCGCGAACCAGAGCCCCTCATCTATGCCTTGCCGGACTCACCGGAGCCGTCATACAGCTCGGTTGCCAAACACATCGAAGACACACTGCTGGGCCTGCTCGACGACCTGACATTACCGGAACGCCACCGACCACAAGCCGAAGCGATGCGTGATCGCCTTCAAAATGGTTTGAACTGGTATGAATTGATACCGATTCTCGACGATCTAGCGACCTTGATGCTGGCGATAAACGACAGCGGCCAGCACGAATTCGAAGCCTATTTACAGCAACTCAATGAACGCCTGGAGTCCTTCCAGAGTAACTTGCAGGCGGCCAGCGAAGGCCACGCCGACAGCCGCTCTGCGGCGCGCCAGATGGATACTCAGATCCGTGAACAGGTCGACGGCTTGCACAGCAGCATGCAGGAAGCGGCGGACCTGGATGACCTCAAGCTCGTCCTGGAGAACCATCTTGAAGGCCTGCTGGGCACCATGGATCACCACAAGAAGCAGCGTGACGAGCGTGAACAAGCGGTCGCCGCACGGTTACACAGTCTGTCTGAACGGGTGGCGCACATGGAGCATGAAGCGCTGGGTTATCGTGAACACCTTGAAGAGCAGCGGCAGAAAGCGCTGATTGATCCGCTCACCGGTCTGCCCAATCGAGCCGCCTGGAGCGAACGCCTGGATCACGAAGTCGGCCAATGGCAGCGGCACGGCAATACCCTGTTGCTGGCCATGCTCGATCTCGATCACTTCAAAAGTATCAATGACAACTATGGCCACCTGGCAGGCGACAAGGTGCTGAAAATCATCGCCAACGTGCTGCGCAAGCGCCTGCGCGGCACCGATTTCATCGCGCGATTTGGTGGTGAGGAGTTTGTACTCCTGATGCCCTGCACGGTGCCGGCAGTCGGTGCAAAACTGCTGGAAACCCTGCGCACCTCGATCGAGGCCTGCCCTTTCCACTTTAAAGGTGAGCGCGTCACCATCACTATTTCCATGGGTCTTACGGCGCTAAAACCCGGCGAACATACCGATATGGCACTCAAAAGAGCCGATCAGGCGCTGTATCGCGCCAAAAACGCCGGGCGCAATCGGGTGGAGGCCGGTTAACGGCCATTTTGTTCCATTTTGTTTAAACCAGAGCATTTGCCGTCGGCACTCAAAGCAGTACGTTACACTGTTGCATTACAGTCTCGCGTGTACTGCCTCCTGCCATGAAATATCTTGCTCTCATTGCTTCTCTGCTGCTGTTGGCCGGTTGTGCCAGCGGCCCCCGTATCGACACCAGCCACCCTTCGACCAATTACGACAGTCGCATCCAGTTCGTGGTGTTGCATTACACCAACGCCTCGCTGGAGCGCTCACTGCAGTTGTTGACCCAGGGTGAAGTCAGCAGTCATTACCTGATTGGCGACGACAAGGGCGCTACCATCTATAAGCTGATGGACGAGAATTTTCGCGCCTGGCACGCGGGCGAAAGCGAATGGCAAGGCAGGACCTGGCTGAACTCCAGCTCCATCGGTATCGAAATCGTCAACCCGGGCTTCAAAGACACTCCTACCGGACGCGTCTGGTATCCCTACAGTGAAGATCAAGTGCAATCGTTGATCGTCCTGCTCAAAGACATCAGCAAGCGTTACAACATCCATCCTCGCGCCATCATCGGCCATAGTGACATCGCGCCAATGCGCAAGCTCGACCCCGGTCCGCTGTTCCCCTGGAAACGCCTGGCCGCCGAAGGCATTGGGGTCTGGCCGAACGAGCAAGCCGTGGCGCTCCAGCAAGCCCAATTCGCAGCGCAATTGCCGAGCATCAGCTGGTTTCAGGGACAACTGGCCAAATTGGGTTATGACACCCCACAAACCGGTGAACTGGACGTAGCGACGCGCCATGTGTTGGCGGCTTTTCAGTTGCACTTTCGCCCTTCCCGCTTCGACGGCACGCCAGACGCTGAATCGGCTGCGCTCCTGCAGGTCCTGAATCAGACAAAATAATGGCGCCCGTCCGACGGTAAGAGCTTTTTCCCAATCAGCAGCTATAACTCATTGGTAATTCTTCGGATATTAATAATGACTGTAGCGCGCGAGACACTCAGTAGCTGGTTCTATCGCCCCTGGTTTTTGGCGATGCTGGCGGCTACCCTGAGCGCGACGTTATTGATCGCCGGCAGTCTGTTCGTGGCGATGCATCAGGTTGAACAGAACGAAAGCCAGGAAATGAACGCTCAGGGCGAGCGCTTCCTCGCCCGCCTGGAACAGCTGTTCGGGCAGCTGCGCGAAAGTCTCGATGACCTCGAAGCCCAGCCGCTCCGAGGCTGCGATGCCGAATTGATCGCAACCTTGCAACAGGTCAGCTTCAATTACCGCTTCGTTTACGAAGCGGCTTACGTCGATGATTCACGCTTGTGCTCCAACCGTCCTCGCCAGGAAGGGCTTTCGCTACTGCGACCTGCCGACATCAAAGGCCCCACCTACAGCTATTGGCTGAACACCACCACCGAACCCGATGAAAACCGTGCTGCGCTGATGCTTGGCAGGGGAAATTTCCGGGTGGCAACGTCTCGCGGACATTTGACCGACATGGTCGACTTGTCGCCCGGAAGCAGCCTGCTGGTGGTGCTGGACCACGGCACTCGCGCCATTCCCGTCTTGGGTGCCGCCCAAGCCTGGCCACCGACGGAATCCTGGACCCCCAAAAGCCGCGACGCACTGCAAGTCACGCAAACCCGTTTGATTTACCACATGCCGACCAACAATCCGGAATACCAATTGGTATTGATCACACCGCGCTCAGTCATGCACGTGCCGGCGGTGTGGTGGTGGCTGCTTCCTGCCAGTCTGGTGCTGGGCGTTATTGTTGGTTTTCTGGTGTTTCTGCTGGTATGCCAGCGCCAGTCCCTGGACGCCGAACTGCACGGCGCCATACGGCGAGGTGAACTTCAAGTGTTGTATCAACCGATCTTCGATCTCGACAGCCGCAACTGTGTCGGTGCCGAAGCGTTGCTGCGATGGAGAAGGCCAGACGGCACATTGACCAGCCCCGACCTGTTTATCCCAATGGCGGAAAACACCGGCCAGATCCGGCAGATGACCGATTTCGTACTGCAACGGCTGCTCGAACAACTGGGGCAACTGCTACGCGCCAACCCGCAGCTGTACATCTCGGTAAACCTTGCTGCGTGTGATGTGATGGTGCCGCGTATCGGTCAGGTGATGGCCCGCCTGCTGACGCTGCACCGGGTCGCTGCACAGCAGATTGCCTTCGAGGTAACAGAGCGAGGATTGATTGATGTGGTGGTGGCCAGGGAAAATCTGCAAGCGTTGCGCGATGTCGGGCATCAAGTGCTGATCGATGACTTTGGCACCGGCTATTGCAGCCTCGCCTACCTGCAAACCCTGCCGGTGGATTGCCTGAAGATCGACAAGGCGTTTATCGACGCTCTGGGCCATGACGCCGCCAGTAGCGGCGTAGCACCGCACATCATTCATATGGCACAAGCGCTGCAACTCAAAGTGATCGCCGAAGGCATCGAACATGAAGCGCAGGCAGCGTTTCTATGCAGCGAAGGGGTGAAGTTTGGTCAGGGCTGGCTATTCGCCCATGCCTTGAGCTCCGTGCAGTTCATCGAACTGATTACCCGCGGCCGTCGAAAGGCGGGCCGGCGCATGAGTGACGAGGCGTGAAAGCGACTTATACCGCCAGCGCCATGTAGAACTGCGTACCCTGCCCCGGCCTTGAATAGACGCCCATCCGCCCACCGTGCAGTTGCACGATTTCCTTACACAGTGCCAAACCCAGCCCGGCACCGCCTTTCTTGCGGCCAACCTGGACAAAGGGCTCGAAGATTCGCCCTTGCTGACCATAGGCAATCCCTTCGCCGTTGTCCTCGACACTGATAATCACCCGCTCGCCATGGCGACGGGCCTGCAACCGAATCAGCCCTTCCCGCGCGGTATGGCGCAAAGCATTGTCGATCAGGTTGTCGAGCACCCGCTCCAACTGCGGTTGATCGGCCTGCAACCGGGGCAGCGGCCCTTGCACTTCTACCCGCAATTCGATGCCCTGTTCCGCCGCAGCCCCGGCAAATCGGTCCTGAGCCTGCGCCAGTAGATCCTCGATGGAGCACGGGGCCAGGGTCAGTTTCTGCAATCCGTTCTGGTAGCGAGAGAAATTCAGCAGGTCGTTGATCAACTGCATCAAGCGCTGCATTTCTTCATTGACGGTATCCAACAGGTCGGCTTCGCGGGAATCCTGTGGAAATTTCGCCCGCTCGCGAAACAGGCCGAAAGCCATGTGCATGCCGGTGACCGGCGTTCGCAACTCATGGGAAGCCCGCAAGACAAACTCGCTGCGCACCCGTTCGAACGCGCGCTGTTCGGTCACGTCATGCAACACCATCACCGCGCCGAGAATATGACCCTGGGTATGGATGACCGGCGTCAGGCTGAAGGTCAGCAATCTCGACTCACCATCAACCTCGATACTCAAGTCTTCCGGCGCACGCTCCAGCGTGCCGCCACGCAGCACCAGCTGCAGCTGTTCATCCAGTTCCGGACGTTCAAGGGCCGCACCCAGGCCCTGGCCCAGGCGATCGGTGTCCCAACCCAGTTGGCGCTGAGCCACCGGATTGAGGTGTTCAAGATGGCCTTCGCGATCAATCATCAACAAACCGTCATCAATGCTGTCGAGCACGGCTTGCAGGCGTTGTTGACCGGCGAGCAGCTCGTCGATGTTGGTGGCCTGGTGCTCACGTAGTGCCTCGGCCATGATCCCGAAACGCTTGGTCAGCAGGTTCAGTTCCACGGCGGAGGAAATCGGCAGGGTCACCTCGAAATTGCCCTGTCCAATATTGTCGGCAGCCTGAGCCAAGGCTTCGATCGGCTCACCAAAACGTCGGGCAATCGCGTGGGCAGTTACAAAACCAATGATCAGCACCGCCAACCCGACCAACCCCAGCAAGCCAGCCACCAGCAAAGCGCGCTCGCGAGACTGGCGCTCGGTGTTATTGATGTCATCCAGCGAACGCTTGTGTTCCGCGAGCAGACCGTTGCGCAACGTGTTGAATTTTTCCGTAATTGCTTCGTTGCCACTCAACACCTTGGCCTGCTCAGAGGCCTGGCCGTAGGCTTGAAGAAAATCCAGATAGTCATCCTTGGCTTGTTTGAACCCGTGCGGACCGCCATTGCCGGATTGTTCGAGGGCGATGCCTTCATCAAGCAACTGGATGTAGTGTTGCCTGGCCGACTCGAACTTGGCGGGATCAGGCTTCTCACTGACCATGACCATCAATTGGTCGCCCAAGGTCTGACGCAGTTTCAGCCCAAGGTCGAGGGAGGCGAAGTTGTTGCGCACGAATGCTTCCTGGGAGCCAGCCATCTGCATCACGCTGACCAGCCCGAGCAAAAGCCCGAGCAGTGCCACGGTGATCAGTGCGGAAATACTCAAGAACAGCCGAGTACGCAGCTTCATCGCCAGTTTCATCGGTTACAGCTCACAAGTTGTATTGCTTGCGTTTGCGGTACAGGGTCGAGGCATCAATGCCCAAGGTCTTTGCCGCCTGATCCAGTGTCTCCGCCGTGGCGAGTACTGCACCGATGTGGGCTTTTTCCAATTCATCCAGGCTCAACGCCGCGCCAATGCGCGGCGCGTTGTTAACCGGGGTTTCGGCCATGCCCAAGTGGCTGATCTCGACCCGTTCCTGCGGACAAATAATGCTCGCCCTCTCCACCACGTTACGTAACTCGCGAATGTTGCCGGGCCAGCGATAACCCAATAGCGCCTCACGCGCGTCATCGCTGAAGGCCCGGGCCGGGCGCGCGTACTCCTTGACGAAGCGGGCCAGGAAGCGGTCGGCCAGGTTCAGAATGTCTTCACGGCGTTCACGCAGTGGCGGCAGGTGCAACGTGATGACGTTCAGGCGATAGAGCAAGTCTTCGCGGAAGCGGCCGTCGCGCACCATGTCTTCAAGGTTCAGGTTAGTCGCCGCGAGAATGCGTACATCGGCGCGGCGGGTCACTGGATCACCCACCCGCTCGTATTCCTTGTCCTGAATGAATCGCAGTAACTTGGGCTGTAACGTCAATGGAAAATCGCCGATCTCGTCGAGAAACAGCGTGCCTCCATCAGCCTGATTGACGCGCCCGAGTGTACTTTCGCTGGCACCGGTAAAGGCACCACGACTGTGACCGAAGAGTTCACTTTCCATGAGTTCGGCAGTCAGGGACGGGCAATTGATCGTGACGCAGGACTTCTTCTGACGCTTGCTCCAGCCGTGAATGGCCTGGGACAGCTCACCTTTACCGGTGCCGGATTCACCCAGAATCAGAATGTTGGCATCGGTACTGGCAACTTGGCGGGCGGTTTCCAGCACCACTTTCATGGCCGGGCTGTGGGAGTCCAGACCATCCTTGGGTTTACGCACTTCACCTTCAAGGGCTTCCAGGCGAGCGGACAGTTGCCGCACCTCCAACTGCTTGGCGGTGGCCAGACGTAATTGATCGGGGCTGCACGGCTTCACGAGGTAGTCGGCGGCTCCTGCCTGAATCGCATCGACAGCGGTGTCCACGGCCGAGTGCGCGGTGACGATCACCACACGCATCCAAGGTGCCTGGATGCGCATTTGCGCCAGCACATCCAGACCATTGTCCTCACCCAGACGCAAATCAAGGAAGCACAGATCGAACACCTGACGCTGCAACAAGGCATCGGCTTGAGCCGCGCTGGTCGCGGTGGAGACGCTATAGCCTTCGTCTTCGAGGCAATAGCGGAAGGTTCGCAGGATAGCGGACTCATCGTCCACCAGCAGAATGCGGCCTTGATGCACCGTGGCTGATTCCATGTTCCTGCGCTCCTTTATAGATTGATCTTGGTTAGTCCCGGATAAATCGGGCAAGTTGCATGGTCGATTCTGATCCATTCCAGTGCCAGTCGGGTAGCTATCTACCACCGTCCTGCCTAATCCACTGAATTTTCTGGTTTTTTGCCTAAACATCGAGATTTAGGCTAATGCTCGCCTCCCTTTCTGACATCTGCGCCCGCCACTGAATTCAAAAATATTAAAACCACTCGCGAATCAATCGTGCATTTCGCACGACCATGGAGCGGGCATCGTGCAGGATGCGTCGCGAACGATTTCAAACATCTTTATAACCAATTGATTTTGTTAATTTTTATGCGATAAAAAAAGCTGGCATGCAGGCTGCAATGGTCTGGGTAATCAGGGCATTTCCTATACGACGCCTTCTAACAAGATCACCACCAACGTGGGAGGAGCTTCAGGATGAATCGCTACCGTGCCGCCCAACTGCGTATCTCGCCACTGCATATCCAGCAAGGCTTGTTTGCTGTGCTGGCAATGCTGATCACGTTGATCGCCGGTCAACAGATCCTGCGCTGGGAGCAGAGCCAGCAACCAGAGGCGCCACACGTGTCGATCCAACATCCAACCCAAACCCACTTCAGCGCCCCCATCAGCAACCTGGCTGACATCGCTCCCATGCGGATGATGGACGTCGACCAGGCTCAGCCTCTGGATGAGATGCCGCGTCAGGAGCGCTGGGTATTTTAGTTAACCGAACTTGGCGTGCTCTCGGCGCCGGGACAAGCACCACAAGTGACCCCCCTAAATAATGAAGTGTAAGGAGAATCACCATGTTGAGCTGGGCAATCACATTCTTGATCATTGCCATCATCGCTGCAGTACTGGGCTTCGGTGGTATCGCGGGCACCGCCACGGGTATCGCCAAGATTCTCTTTGTCGTGTTCCTGGTGATGTTCATTGCTTCCTTCTTCTTTGGCCGTCGCGGTCGAGGCTGAACATGAGCGTTCTGTTTAAGACACCGGCAGCCGCCCTGCTTCTGGGCGGTAGTGCCATGGCGATGGCGGCCAATGATGGCCAGATGCTGCAGAGCGTGCTGATGGAATAACTCAAGAAAGATCCGAACTGGTACTGAATTCGTCATATGAAAGAAGCACCCTGCTTCTTCCTACTGCGCTACCCGAGGAAGGTAGCCGCATGACCATGGGGCCGGGACGTTCTGACTGTTACAGGGTCGGAGTGACCTACGGGTACAGGGAGTGCCTGCGCAAGGGCCGGGTCAGGCAAAAGCTGCGACGCAAGTTCGCCGGGTTATCTGGACTCGACGAATTTGCGGAGAGCTTCAATCACGAAAAGCAGCGTTGCAAAGCGCATTGCCTCTGATCCCTATGCCACTTTCGCTACAATCCCCGCAAAAACATTTCGCGGTGTTTCTTCGCGACCGTATATCGAGAAAGCCGTAGGTGACAGCAGCGATTTTTCGCAGCTAAACGTAGGTTTTTTCTGAAGATTTAGTCCTGAATCCTCCTTTAAAAAAACAATCAACCGCCTCTGAAATGACCGGTTCACGGCACTTATACCTGCCGAAATGGCGTATTCGAACCGGTTGGGACACCCGTTTCATTTAGAAATGCTCATGCCGATTCGGCATAGGGTAGGCGTTTACGGCATTAGACGTCGCTTCCTTGCATGGGAATAGTTGCGCCTTTTTTCGCCTGCCAGAGAGCCATAACAAGCGCTCCGGGGCTCCTTATACGGGGGCAGATGCACACACTTTTTCGCCACAAGCGATCCAGTGACTGCGTCTGTCTGAGTCAAACGCAAGTAAGGGTAATGATATGAAGAAGGCAAAGCTTAGCCTCGCCTGGCAGATACTCATCGGTCTGGTATTGGGGATTGCAATCGGTGCGCTGCTCAACCATTTCAGTGCCGAAAAAGCCTGGTGGATCAGCAACGTCCTGCAACCGGCAGGCGATATCTTTATCCGTCTGATCAAGATGATCGTGATCCCGATTGTCATCTCCTCGCTGATTGTCGGCATTGCTGGCGTCGGCGACGCAAAGAAACTCGGTCGCATCGGTCTGAAGACCATCGTCTACTTCGAGATTGTCACCACCATCGCCATTCTGGTCGGTCTGGTGTTGGCCAACGTGTTCCATCCGGGCACCGGCATCGACATGAGCACCCTGGGTACCGTGGATATTTCCAAGTACCAGGCCACAGCTGCCGAGGTTCAGCATGAACACGCGTTCGTCGAGACCATCCTCAACCTGATCCCGTCGAACATCTTCGCGGCCATGGCCCGCGGCGAGATGCTGCCTATTATCTTCTTCTCCGTATTGTTCGGCCTCGGCCTGTCGAGCCTGCAATCGGACCTGCGCGAGCCGCTGGTGAAGATGTTCCAGGGCGTGTCGGAAAGCATGTTCAAAGTCACTCACATGATCATGAACTACGCCCCGATCGGCGTATTCGCACTGATCGCGGTGACCGTGGCCAACTTCGGCTTCGCCTCCCTGCTGCCGCTGGCCAAGCTGGTGGTGCTGGTGTACTTCGCCATCGCCTTTTTTGCCTTTGTGGTGCTGGGCCTGATCGCTCGCCTGTTCGGCTTCTCGGTAATCAGGCTGATCCGCATCTTCAAGGATGAACTGGTGCTGGCCTACTCCACTGCAAGCTCGGAAACCGTGCTGCCGCGCGTGATCGAGAAGATGGAAGCCTACGGCGCGCCGAAAGCCATTTGCAGCTTCGTGGTGCCGACCGGTTACTCGTTCAACCTCGACGGTTCGACCCTGTACCAGAGCATCGCGGCCATCTTCATTGCCCAGCTGTACGGTATCGACCTGTCCATCAGTCAGCAGTTGCTGCTGGTGCTGACGCTGATGGTCACCTCCAAAGGCATCGCCGGCGTACCGGGCGTGTCCTTCGTGGTGTTGCTGGCCACGTTGGGCAGCGTTGGTATTCCGTTGGAAGGCCTGGCGTTCATCGCCGGCGTCGACCGCATCATGGACATGGCCCGTACCGCGCTGAACGTGATCGGTAACGCTCTCGCCGTGCTGGTCATCGCGCGTTGGGAAGGCATGTACGACGACGCCAAGGGTCAGCGCTACTGGAACTCCCTGCCGCACTGGCGCAGCAAGGAAAAACTCCCGGCTGGCGAAACGTCCAGCAACTGATCACGCCCTCTGTAGGAGCATGGCTTGCCCGCGATGAACGATGACGCGGTTTAACTGATACACCGCGGCGCCTGCATCGCGAGCAAGCTTTGCTCCTACAAGAAGAGCCAAACCAAACCCCGGAGAAATCCGGGGTTTGTCGTTTCTGGCTACCCCGCTATCATTCGCCGCATCTTCCGGGGGATTTGACTGATGCTTAATGGCCTGTGGCTTGGCTTCTTCATCGTGGCTGCCGTTTCGGCACTGGCGCAATGGCTGATCGGCGGCAACGCCGGGATCTTCGCGGCGATGGTGGAGAGCATTTTCGCCATGGCCAAATTGTCGGTCGAGGTGATGGTCCTGCTGTTCGGCACCCTCACCCTGTGGCTGGGTTTTCTGCGGATTGCCGAGAAGGCCGGGATCGTCGAGTGGCTGGCCAAAGCGCTGGGGCCGTTGTTCCTGCGTCTGATGCCGGAAGTGCCAGCGGGTCACCCGGCCATTGGCCTGATCACCCTGAACTTCGCCGCCAACGGCCTGGGCCTGGACAACGCCGCGACTCCGATCGGCCTCAAGGCGATGAAAGCCCTGCAGGAACTCAATCCCAGTGCCACTGTGGCCAGTAACGCGCAGATCCTGTTCCTGGTGCTCAACGCCTCCTCGCTGACCCTGCTGCCGGTGACGATCTTCATGTACCGCGCCCAGCAAGGCGCGCCCGATCCGACGCTGGTGTTCTTGCCGATCCTTCTCGCCACCAGCTGCTCAACAGTGGTTGGTTTGCTGTCAGTGGCATTCATGCAACGCCTGCGGCTGTGGGACCCAGTGGTGCTCGCTTATATGATTCCCGGTGCCCTCGCCCTAGGTGGCTTCATGGCGCTGCTGGCGACGCTCTCAGCCACCGCTCTGGCCGGTCTGTCATCAATCCTCGGCAACCTGACGCTGTTCGGGCTGATCATGCTGTTTCTGATCATCGGCGCGTTGCGCAAAGTGAAGGTCTACGAAGCATTCGTCGAAGGCGCCAAAGAAGGCTTCGACGTGGCCAAAAATCTGCTGCCGTACCTGGTGGCGATGCTATGCGCAGTGGGCGTGCTGCGGGCGTCCGGCGCGCTGGACTTTGGCCTGGACGGGATTCGGCACCTGGTGGAGTGGGCCGGTTGGGACACACGGTTCGTCGACGCGTTGCCGACGGCGATGGTCAAACCGTTCTCCGGCAGCGCCGCGCGAGCGATGCTGATCGAAACCATGAAAACGTCCGGCGTTGACAGCTTCCCGGCACTGGTGGCGGCCACGATACAGGGCAGCACCGAAACCACGTTCTATGTGCTGGCGGTGTACTTTGGCGCGGTGGGCATCCAGCGCGCGCGGCATGCGGTGGGGTGTGCGTTGCTGGCTGAGCTGGCCGGGGTACTGGGCGCCATCGGGGTTTGCTACTGGTTTTTCGGCTGACCACCAATCCCTTGTGGGAGCGGGCTTGCTCGCGAAAACGGTGTGTCATTCAACGTTGATGTTGTCTGACACTCCGCCTTCGCGAGCAAGCCCGCTCCCACATTGGTTTTGTGTTGGCTTTAAGGTCTCACTGGGAGCTCGACTTTCTGCCCTTGCTCAACCGCCCAATTCACCACTTGCGCCGTCAATTGGTCGCTCGCCTGGCCAAACCCGGCAACCACCGCAGGCACCTTCGCATCGCTCAACGGCTGGCGTACTTCAAAGCGGCGGCTGGCGAGGATTCGCTGGTCGTAACCGCGCACCAGCAAGGCATCCAGACTCACGACCACGCTGGCAGACGTGCCCTGATACTCGGTCTGAAACGCCTGCAAACGGCCGCCCAGCTCCAGGTCCGCCTGGAAAATGCTGTCATCGGTGCTCAGCAGCGGCACTCGACCGTCGCGCTGGAAACCGTCCAGCAGACGATTGCGCAGCAGCACCGGTGCCGGGTCGCTCCAGCGTGAGCCCTTGTAGTTGCTGATCAGATCGCCTTGGGGAATCACCGCGATGTTCGGGTTGTTCAACGCGTCGCTGGCCTGGAGTTTGGTCAGGCGCAACGACCAGCGTTGCGGCGTGCCATGACTGGCCGGCGCGTTGCTCTGGGCCGAAGGCAATCGATAGACATCAAACGGCTCGGACTTGGGCAGGATCGAGCACGAACTGATCAGCATGAAACCGGCGAGGAGGGCGATACGAGTCAGCTTCATGGCGTGAATTCCTTGTTCTTGTCACGGCCCAGCAGGTAACCGCTGGGGTTTTCCTCCAGACGTTGAGAAATGGCGCGCAACGAGGTCAGGGTTTCGCGCAGTTCGCGAATTGCCGGGGCCAGGCCATTGAGCCCCTGCATGCCGCTGTTGAGCGAATCCTGATTGGTGGCGAGCAATTTGTTGATCGTCGTGGTGCTCTGTTCCAGCGACTTCATCGCCTGCTCGGCGCTGCCCAACGCCTGCTTGCCATGATCATTGATCAGGCCGTTGGCATTGCGCATCAGCGCCGTGGTCTGTTCCAGCATGTTGTTGGCTTGCTTTCCGACCGACGCCAGTTGCTGCATCGCCTGGCGAATATCGCCACGCTGATCGGCAATCGTCCCGGTGGTTTGCTCCAGGTGCTCCAAGGTGTTGCTGATGCGCTCGACGTTCTCCGTGGAGAACAACAGGTTGGCGTTATGCATCAGCGTATTCACGCCGGACATCAACTCGTTACTGTCACTGAGCAAGAGTGCGATAGGCGAGGGCGAGGCGACGATGGTCGGCAGATTGCCGTCCTTGCCCTTGAGTGCCGGGCTCTGCGGCGTGCCGCCGCTGAGCTGGATGATCGAAGTTCCGGTGACCCCGGTGAGTGCCAGTTTGGCCTTGGTGTCTTCCTTGACCGGGGTGTCACCGCCCAGACGAATGCGCGCCAGCACCCGGCGCGGGTCTTTCGGGTCCAGACGCAACGTCACCACGTCGCCGACCTTGATCCCGCTGTACTGCACCGAGCTGCCTTTGGACAGGCCGCTGACCGCTTCGTTGAAAACGACTTCGTAATCCTTGAACTCGGTGTCGACGCTGGACTTGGCCAGCCACAAGCCGAAGAGCAGGGCGCCCGCCACCACAATCACGGTGAACAGGCCGATCAATACATGATGGGCTCGGGTTTCCATGTCAGACCTCGTTCAACTGTTGAGCGGCCGTCAGCGCCGCGCGGCCGCGGGGGCCATGGAAGTATTCGTGAATCCACGCATCGTCGGTTTCCGAGACCTTGTCGATGGCGTCCGCCACCAGCACTTTTTTCTGCGCCAGCACCGCCACCCGGTCGGTGATGGTGTAGAGCGTGTCGAGGTCGTGGGTCACCAGGAAAACACTCAGCCCCAGCGCATCGCGCAGGGTCAGGATCAATTGATCGAACGCCGCCGCGCCAATCGGATCGAGGCCGGCAGTGGGTTCGTCGAGAAACAGGATGTCCGGGTCCAGCGCCAGCGCACGGGCCAGCGCCGCGCGCTTGATCATGCCGCCAGACAGCGAAGCGGGGTACTTGTCGGCGGCCGACAGCGGCAGCCCGGCCAGCGCCAGTTTGACCGCCGCCAGATGCTCGGCGTCTTCACGACTGAGGCCGGCATGCTCGATCAAGGGCAGGGCGACGTTTTCAGTCACGGTCAGCGAGGAGAACAGGGCGCCTTGCTGGAACAGCACACCAAAACGCCGCTCAATTTTCGAGCGCTCCTGCTCGGACAAGGTCGGCAGGTTTTTACCGAAGACCCGCACGTCCCCTTCATTAGGCCGACGCAAGCCGACAATGCTGCGCAACAGCACCGATTTGCCGCTGCCGGAACCGCCGACGACGGCGAGAATTTCACCTTTGTACAAATTGAGGTCGAGGTTTTCGTGCACGCTTTGACTGCCAAAGCGATTGCACAGCCCACGGACTTCAATCACCGCCTCGCAAGGCGCTCGGGGTAAACGGCTCACCAGCCCATCTCCATGAAAAACAGCGCGGCCACGGCGTCGAGCACGATCACCACGAAAATCGACTGGACCACGCTGGACGTGGTATGCGCACCGACAGACTCGGCGCTGCCGCTGACTTTGAAGCCTTCGAGGCAGCCAATCGCGGCGATCAGAAACGCGAAAATCGGTGCTTTGACGATCCCCACCAGAAAATGCTGCACACCAATGTCCGATTGCAGCAGCGACAGGAACATCGCTGGCGAAATATCCAGCGACACCGCACAGACCACGCCGCCGCCAATAATCCCTGAGAGCATCGCCAGAAAAGTCAGCATCGGTAACGCCACCAGCAGGGCCAGGACGCGCGGCACCACCAGCAGCTCCATCGGATCGAGGCCCAACGTGCGGATGGCGTCGATTTCTTCGTTGGCCTTCATTGAGCCGATCTGCGCGGTGAACGCACTGGCGGTGCGTCCGGCCATCAGGATCGCCGTCAGCAACACAGCGAATTCGCGCAAGAAGGAAAAGGCCACCAGATCCACGGTGAATATTGTGGCGCCAAAGCTGGCCAATACCGTCGCCCCGAGAAACGCCACCACAGCGCCCACCAAAAAGGTCAGCAGGGCGACGATGGGCGCGGCGTCGAGACCGGTTTGTTCGATGTGCGCCACCATCGGCGTGATGCGCCAACGCTTGGGTTGAAACAGGCCGCGGGCGATGGTTTCGATAATCAGCCCGACGAAACCCAGCAGTTGCAGGGTGTCCTGCCAGACCGTATCCACGGCGCGGCCAATGCGGGTCAGCAATTGAATACTGACGCTGATTTCCGGTTCCTTGATCGGCACACAGAAATCGGTCATTGAGCGGTAGATGGTCTGCAACAGGGCGCGATCGGCGGTGGTCAGGGTGCAATCGGGGTGTTCGGCGGATCGGCCGAGGCGCTCGGTCCCCAACAGCTCAACCAACAGCGAGGCACCGGCGGTGTCGAGGGCGCCCAGACTGTTCAGATCGATGTGGGTGTCGTCGTCGTACTGTCCACGAAGCTTTTCGCACAGTTGCTTGAGATCGGCGTAATGGGCAAGCGTCCAGTCACCCGTAACCCGCAGCTGAGCAGGGGAATGAGAGGCGTCCAGTTGGGCATTACCGGCCATTGTGCTGCTGGTCATAAGCTCCGTGCTTGTTCGGTTAATACGCAGAGCTACGTAATAGCATGAACCGCGCTACTTTTCTTTGGTCGGTGTGCTGTCCGTGATCTTGAAGCGCAGCACGCCGATGACCTGGCCGTCTTCGGTCAATACCCGGACCTGCCATTTTCCCGCCGGGTTACCCGGGAAATTCTGTTTGTGCGTCCAGGCGCGGTAGCCTTCCTTGCGCCCGCCGTGGATATCCAGCGGGATGCGGTCGACCTCTTTGCCGTCGAACTGCCACACGTGATAAATCCGCTCGTCCAGACCGCGCGGGGCGTTGATCGCGGTGTAGGCATACAACCCGCCGCCACGAATCTGCTCGGCAGTGACTTCATCCAGGCTTTCGCCGGGGGTACGGTCCTGCATTTGCGTGCTGATCGCTACGTCGGTCATCCACAGGGTCGCCGGCGGCACCCATGAGCGCAGGACCCAACCGAGGGCGCCGATGCCCAGGGTGATACTGAGGATCGCCAGGGCGTTGCGCACGGTACGGATCGGGAAGATCGACGCCAGGCTCGGGAACGACAGCAGCACGGCAATCCCCAGCGCCAGTTTGAAACTCTGAGACGTCGTGAGGTGCATGATGACGGGCAGGGCGGTCAGCAACGCGGCAAACAGCGTCAGGGTATGCAGCGCCAGGAACGCCCAGCGCCGAGGTGCCAACCATTTGTAGTAGAGCGGGTCGATGATGGAAATCAGCGCCGCAATGCTCAGCAGCCCGGTGAAGAACAATTGGCCGCTGTTCCAGGTCGTGGTGATGAAAAAGAACGGCAGGACGAAGAACAGGCTTTCCTGGTGGATCATCTGCGTGGCGTAACGCAGCAGTGGCTGGGGAATCTCGCGCTTGAAGATTCTGGTGAACAGCCGGGTGAGGCTGTTTTCGAGCATCAGCCAGACCCAACTGAACACCATGATGATGGTGATCCAGGTCGCCAGGCCTTGTTGGCGATCCACCAGGATGAAGCTGCCGACACCGGAGATGAAACCACCGAGCGCGATGACCCCAGGGTAGCGCTTCATCAATTCGAGGATGCGCTGGACGTATAGGGTCAGGGTCGGCATTCGGCGGTTCACATTGGTCGTAGGAAATATCCTCGACAGGTTACCCGCCGGGGGGCCATGTGGCGAGGGGGCTTGTCGGAACGCCGCATCGCCCCGCTGGGTTGCGAATCGTCCCCTCTTTTATTGCCTACGATGAAAGCGCCAGCCCAATAGCCCGAGCACCAGCAATCCCAACACCCCGGCAATTGCCCATATCAACTGGTCATCACCCATCAGCGGCTTTTCGATCCGCAAATACCCCGGTTGCAGCAGCAACTCGCGCAAAGCCTTGTTGGCTTCCTCCAGCGTCACGCCTTGCAGTTCCCTGGCCGGGTTGGCGAAACGTCCATCGTCATAGTCCCCAAGGGCACTCCAGTAATAATCGGCCAGCGCGCTATTGCCTTGCACCGCCCAGGTCTGACGGGCAATGGCGGCCTGTTTCAGGCGGTTGAAGGTGTCGGCATCGAGGCCGTCCTTGAGCAACTGCGCTTTCAACTCCTCAAGGACCTGCTCAGCTTGCGGCACATCATCGCGCTCAAGGTCAGCGTTCAGGCTCATGAAGCCCACACCGCCAAACAGCTCGCGCTCGGCCGAGGGGCCGTAAGACAAACTGTGGACCAGGCGCATCTGGCGATAAAGCGCCCAGTCCAGATAGTCCTTGAGCAGGTCAAACGTTTCGTCGTGCTGATCCGCCAGCACAGGCTCTGGCACCAACCAATGCAACTTGGCCCCCCCGCCGATGAAACCGCTACTGAGCGTGCGCTCATGGGCAGCACTGGTCTGGATTTCCGGCAGGGGCAGGTGATCGCTCGGGGCGACCGCCTCAAGCGCACCCCAGGCCCGCTCCAGATAGGCCGGCAGCAACCGGTCGAGGTCACCGACCACGATCAGCGTCATGTTGTTGGGCGCGTACCAGACCTTGCGCACCTTCTCCAGTTGTTCGCGGGTCAGGTGATCGATTTCGGCGCGCTCCGGGCATTTGAGGCCCAGTTCCACCGCCAGCTGATTACTGGCCGTATGACCAAGGTCCTGGCGATCCAGCCAGCGTTGCAGGTGTGTGTAATGACCGCCGTCTTCGCGCTCGACCACTTGCTTGGCGGCGCTGATGGCGTTGTCGTCGATGCGGGTCTGGGTCAGCAGCGCCAGCAACAGGTCGAGGACCTTGCGCTGGTTTTTTGCCGGCGCTTCGATGACAAAGGTTGTGTCGGCGTTGCTGGTGAAAGCGTTCCATTCCCCCCCCAGCCCCTGCATGTGTTCTTCCAGGCCACCTTCGCCGGTGGCGTCGATGCCGCTGAACAATAGGTGTTCGAGCAGATGGGGCAGCTCTTTGTCCTCGCAACTGAAGTCATCCAGACCAACGCCGACCACCAGACGAATCGCCACATGCCCGCGCTCGGTGCCCGGTTTGAGCATTAATTGCAGACCATTGGGCAGCGTGTAGCCCTCGACCTGAAAGCGATCCAGGGCAAACGCAGGGAATGAGCCAAGCAACAGACAGGCGAACAACAGACAACGCATAACAGGTTTCCATACGGCTGATTGGAGATCCGTGTCGCATTCCGGCAGTCATCGCGGGCAGGCTCGCTCCCACAGTTTCACCGAAGATCCAGTGTGGGAGCGAGCCTGCTCGCGATGCTTTTGAACCGGAACCCATGTAACTGACTGACCACACTGCCAGACGTTCAAGGCGAATGCGTGATGTCCGCCAAATCGTCGACGGCGAGCGCCCCGGTATCCAACGTCTCCAGCACCACATACGCGCTGCTGCAAAACAGCGAATTCAAACGTTTCATGTCGGCAATCAGCTCCAGGTGCAGCGAACTGGTCTCGATACTTTGCACAATCTTACGTTGCAACCGGCTGACATGGGCATGGGCCAGACGCCGTTCCTGTGCGCGAAAGCGACGTTTTTCCCGCAACAACTGGCGGGCACTTTCCTTGTCGGAACTCAGGAACACGGACAACCCCAGGCGCAGATTGGAGATTAACTGACTGTGCAGCCCCGCCAACTCCTCCAGGCCAACGTCGGAAAAGGACCGACGCTGTGAGGTTTTCTGCTGCTGCACCTTTCGCAGCATGCGTTCGATCAGGTCGCTGGCGAGTTTGAGGTTGATCGCCAACTCAATGATTTCTGCCCAGCGCCGGCTGTCCTGGTCGCTGAGGTCTTCGCGTGGCATTTGCGCCAGATAGAGCTTGATCGCGCTGTAGAGTGCTTCGACATCATCGGTCAGGCGACGCATTTCCTGGGTCACAGCGGTTTGCTTGCCGTGCAGCACATCGAGCATCGCTTCAAGCATGTTGTCGATCAGATCGCCCATGCGCAGGGTTTCCCGGGCCGCATTGGCCAACGCCAGGCTCGGCGTGGCCAGCGCGGTCGGGTCGAGGTGTCGGGGCTTGGCCATTCCGTTGACCTCCGGCCGCTCCGGCAACAGCCAGGCGCACAACCTGGCCATCATTCCGACGCTGGGCAGCAGGATCAAACAACGCGCGGTGTTGTAGAGCAGATGGAAGCCAATCACCATTTCCTGAGGGCTGAAATCCAGGCTGTCCATCCAGTGCACCAGTGGATCGAGCACCGGGATGATCAGCAGCAAACCGATCAGTTTGTACAACAGGCTACCGAGCGCGACCTGACGGCCAGCGGCGTTTTGCATGCTGGTGCTGAGGAACGCGAGGATGCCACTGCCAATGTTGGCACCAATCACCAGGCCGATGGCCACTGGCAGACTGATCACATTGGCGCCGGCCAGGGTCGCGGTGAGCAGGACGGCCGCGAGACTGGAGTAAGAGACCATTGCGAACAATGCACCTATCAACGCATCGAGCAGGATGTCGCCAGTCAGCGAGGCGAAAATCACCTTCACCCCTTGCGCATGGGTGATCGGCCCGGCGGCCTCGACGATCAGTTGCAGCGCCAGAATAATCAAGCCCAGGCCGATGCACACCCGGCCCATCTGCCCGACCCGGGTCTGCTTGCGCGACAGGAAGAAAATCACCCCGACAAAAATCAGCAGGGGCGACAGCCATGACAGATCGAACGTCAGCACCCGCGCCATCAGCGCCGTCCCGACGTCGGCACCGAGCATGGTTGCAAGGGCCGGGGTCAGCGCCATCAAGCCCTGACCGACAAACGAGGTGACGAGCATGGCCGTGGCGTTACTGCTCTGGACCATCGCCGTGACCACGATCCCGGCGACAAACGCCAGCCACCGTTTGGACATGTTGCGGCCAATCACATGGCGCAGGTTAGTGCCGTAAACCCGCAGGATGCCGGTTCGGACAATGTGCGTGCCCCAGATCAACAAGGCCACGGCGGATAACAAATTGAGCAGGGTGAGCATAAAGGCCCCCTGTGGTGGTCGCGCCCCAAAGGGGCAAATTGACGGTGCCGCGCGTTCTTCTACGTTCTGTACTTAAGCTGTAGTTGGCTAACGGTCTGGGCGCCAGCATTGCACAGCTAAAGACGTGAATGAAACAGGACTGTCATGAAAATAGTGTCACCCTTGTGGGAGCGGGGCTGCTCGTGATGGCGGCATTGCTTTCAACACCAATTTGGCATGACCGCCGCTCAGGTAGGCGCCTCAGTCACTGAAATGATCCTTACCCAGCCCTATGTCGATCAGATACTTGGCTGTTTCGGGGTTTCGCTCATCGCAGCGGCTATAGCATTTGATGTGCAGCAACAGACTGTACTTGTGGGGGACCAAAAGAATCACCCCGTCAGCCTGGTCAAAAAGCTTGTCTTGCAGCTGCCGCTTTTCTTCTTCGCTCGACACTTTTATCCAGTCGTTTCCCTCAGCAGGTTCAGGTGTCCAACCCGCTTTTCTGAACATGGCCTGAAGTTCGCCCAGCAGTACTGCTGTCTGGTTGAAAGGTAAAGTTTCCACCATCGGCGAGGTCGTGATGCCATCAACCTTTTCCTTGCTGTAGCTCACAGCTCCATAGATCGTTTTTGGCAACGTGAAGCCATGATCAGGATCATCGAACGTAATAACAACTGGGCTGCTGATCCAGGTGGAATCAACCTCAGGTGGTTCGCTTGGATAAATGGCGGTTTTACGTTCGATTGGAAAAGTAGAGTCTTTTACAACCTCGGCATATGGCTTGCCAACATGGGCGTAAATCTTGTTGGAACTGGACATGAAGTGAGATGCAGCTGTCGCCAACACCACGACTATCCCAGTCGCAACGATCAGTATCCGACGTGAAAATCCCATCACTGGATTCCGCCTCCGTTGGAAATTTCCGCAATCGACTGTTTCAACTGAGCATGTGTTGTTGGACTTTTAAGCAAGCTGTCAAATTGACTGGCTGCACGTAGTACGAACTCCATTCGCTGATCTTGATCTGCAAGATTGGCCACGGGGTTCTTGGAGAAGGAAACCTGTCTGCTGTCAGGCGCTTTACATTGGCTAGCCAGCGTTAGCTGAATTTCTTCCGCCGCTCCGGACATTAACCCTGTTACCACAGAAACATAATTGCCCGCATGAGTACTGCGCATAAGGACTGCGAATTGACTGTCTTCGTACATCGCTGGTTGCAAAATGTTCAATTGCTCATGCCGAGCCATCTGTTTGACGCTATCCGCAATATGCCCAGCATCAATGGCTTCAAAAGCACGATAGATTTCTGGTGCATCAACACCAAACTCTACCTTCCCAGCAATCGGCCACATCACGTCTTTCGCAATGCCACGCCGGCTCTTTAGGCACTTCTCCATCTCCTTGTAACCCCGCACCATAAAAAACCGATGCAACGGATAAACATCCAGAAACAGCGAGGTGTTACCCAATGCCAGCATTTCATACACGTAATCCAACTGCTGCTGGACCACTGACCGGGTGTTATCGCCAAAGGTGATGTCTTCAGTGGGCAACGGATTGGCCGCTCGCGCTCTTTCGAGTTCCTTCTCCACTTCAGGATCCGTTTTGCTGAGCTTGAACCCAAACCCTTCGAAAATGGTTTCCGACTTACCGGTCCGCAACTTCTCTTGCGCAGCCTTTTGCGCGGCAATAGCCGTTTGCAGTTTGGTGGCATGAATCAACCCACACCCCACCTGCTTCGAAGCAAACGCCGCCAACCCCGCCCACTGAAACCGGTTATCTGCCAGCCACAACTGCGCATAAGCAGCGTTGATCTTGCGGTTACGCGCTTGCGGGTCGGCAATCAGCACGCCACCCGGTGCGACCCATTCTTCGGCTTCTTTCTGAAACCGGCGCCATAGGCAATTGCACGTCAGCAACGGCACTTCGACGCGGGTCTTGGGGTTTGGGCCGCCCGTGGTGGTTTGGCGTTTGCAGGCGGGCAGTTCGCAGGTGCTGTCCCAGAGTTTTTTCATGTCCAGGTCGTCTGGGGCGATGCATTGTCCGGTCATTTGATTCTTCCTTGAGGGTCAGACGGTCCAGCGGACGACGGCGAGGTCTGGCTTGAGCGTGGCGACGCTTTGGGTCATGCCCAAGGCGTTGGTCTGGCCTTTGACGATGCGGCCTTCGGCGGTTTCGATTTCGTAGCCTTGTTCGGCAATCGGTTCGCCATTGCCAGCGCTGACGGCTTTGAATTCCACGACGGGCTGGCCAATGATCGGCAGGGGCGGAATGAACGGCGCGGGGGTGTGGGTGCTGCCGATGATGACGTTGCCGGAGCCGCCGATTATTACGCCGCCGTGGCTGGTGGTGCCATCGAGGGTCATGGCGTTCAGGCCGTTGATGATCACCGTGGAGGAGAAGCGCCGCTGAGTGCTTGGCCGCAGGTGCAGGTGTCGCTGACTCTCGCGGCGGCGAGGCCATTGAAAAACACATCGGGGGAGCCGCTGGCGATGGGGTTGATGCCATGGCCCGGAATCGGGCAAGTGGTCGGGTCCGTGACGCGTGCAGCCGGTTTTCCAGACATATGCATTCCTTGTCATTGTCGTTTGAGGCGAGCGGGGACGCTAACCACCGAGGGGCTGTGCGTCAACCTTGGCGTGCGACCGTATCAAGCACCACACGGATTGGCTGTAGGAAAACGCTTAAATGTTCGAGCGCCGGGAGTCCTGTTTAAAAACACTCGGCGTTACTTCTCGGAGGCTACAACGCCTTGCGTCGTTGCCTACGGTTACTACAGAATCCGCCGGCTTGTGCGCCTTTGCCTTGGCCTCTATCGTTTCCCGGTCGCTGAAAACAGTGATCGGGTTTGGTAGCCCGGAGTTCTGGCGCATAGCCACTTTCTGCGGACGCTTTTTCAGGTCGCAGCTTTATGGTGGCCATGCGCAGGGTCCCTTCGGGGGCGCCGGTTCCAGTACTCCGGTCTACCAACCTGTGTATGGCCACCACCCTCGTTTGGTAGCGAGTGTGATGGCTCCACGTGACCAGTACTGGAGTTCTATCTATGTTCAAGGTAACGCCCAACCCACCGGACACCGATCCGGTCCCCCACGACTTCCCGCCGCGTAAACCCAGCACCATTTTCCTCATAGACCCCAAGGTCGATAACGAAACCCTGCTCGCACATGCCTGCGAATCGTTGGCGTCAGCCAGCGTCATGGCGAGTGATTTCGCCGGGTTTCTGGAGGGCCCGCAACGCCATACGTTGCTGGGGATTCAGCAGGTGATCATGCTCGGGGAATTGGCGGTGAATCGAGTGCTGGATAACCTCGATCCGCAAGGGTAATCACTGAGCAAAAAAAATGTGGGAGCGAGCCTGCTCGCGATGGGGCCTTCACATTCAACATGGCTGTTGACTGGAAGACCGCTATCGCGAGCAGGCTCGCTCCCACAGGTTTTGCGGTGACGCCGGGTTATTGGCCCGGAATGTCCTTGCGCAGTTTCACCGGATCTTGCTGTTTCTTCTTTTTCGCGATGGCGGTGCGCATCTTGATGTTGATCGCTTCAACCGCCAGCGAGAACGCCATGGCGAAGTAGACGTAGCCTTTTGGCACGTGGAAATCCAGGGATTCGGCAATCAGCACGGTACCGACGATCAGCAGGAACGACAGCGCCAGCATCTTCAGCGACGGGTGCTTGTCGATGAACTCGCTGATGGTGCCGGACGCCCACATCATCACCAGCACTGCCACGACGATCGCGGCGACCATGACTGGAACGTGGGAGACCATGCCGACCGCGGTGATCACCGAATCCAGCGAGAACACGATGTCGATGATCGCGATCTGGATGATGGTGTAGAGGAAGTTGCCACCCTTGCCGCTCGGCTCTTCGTTGGTTTCGTCTTCACCTTCCAGTGCGTGGTACATCTCTTGCGAGCTTTTCCACAGCAGGAACAGACCACCGAAGAACAGGATCAGGTCACGCCCGGAAATACCCTGGTCGAACACCACGAACAGGTCCGCCGTGAGACGCATGACCCAGGTGATAGAGAGCAGCAACAGGATCCGCGTGATCATGGCCAGCGCCAGACCGAAAATCCGGGTGCGTGCCTGCATGTGTTTGGGCATGCGGCTGACCAGGATCGAAATCATGATGATGTTATCGATACCCAGGACGATTTCCAGGGCGGTCAGGGTAAAGAAGGCAACCCAGATTTCAGGGTTGGTCAGCCATTCCATGTGTATTCCTTTGAGGATGTGTTAAACCACGAAAGGCCCGGACTTCGAACTGCGAAGACCGGACCCGTCATGGTGAGTCTTTGTTTATAGCGTGCTGAACAGCGGAAAAATCCCCATCAGCAATGCTGCAACCAGTATGCACATACACACCAGCACTGCCCACTTCAGGGTAAAGCGCTGATGGTCACCGAATTCGATACCGGCCAGGGCCACCAACAAGTAGGTCGATGGAACCAGCGGGCTCAACAAGTGGACGGGCTGACCGACGATCGAGGCACGTGCCATTTCAACTGCGGTTATACCGTAATGACTGGCGGCTTCGGCAAGTACTGGTAACACGCCGTAATAAAATGCGTCGTTCGACATGAAAAACGTGAACGGCATGCTCACCAACGCCGTAATCACTGCCAGGTACGGGCCGAGGAATTCAGGGATGACCGCCAACAGGCTTTTCGACATCGCGTCGACCATGCCGGTGCCGGTCAGGATACCGGTGAAGATACCGGCCGCGAAAATCAAACCGACCACCGACAGAACGCTGCCAGCGTGGGCCGCAACGCGATCCTTCTGCTGTTGCAGGCAAGGATAGTTGACGATCATCGCGATGCTGAACGCCACCATGAACAGCACCGGCAGCGGCAACAGACCGGCAATCAGGGTGCACATCAGGGCCAGGGTCAGCAAACCGTTGAACCAGATCAGCTTCGGACGACGGGCGTCAGGGAACTGCGAAACGCTGATTTCACTGTGGTCGATTTCATCGCCGGCCAAGTGCAACTCACCCAGGCGCGCACGCTCGCGCTTACCGTAGAAGTAGGCAATCGCCAGGATCGCCACCACACCGGCCAGCATCGCTGGAATCATCGGTACGAAAATATCGGACGGGTCCACATGCAGTGCGCTGGCCGCGCGAGCGGTCGGGCCGCCCCAAGGGGTCATGTTCATCACGCCACCGGCGAGGATGATCAGGCCGGCCATGATTCGCGGGCTCATGCCGATGCGGCTGTAGAGCGGCAACATGGCGGCCACGCAGATCATGTAAGTGGTCGCGCCGTCCCCATCAAGGGAGACGACGAGCGCCAGTACGGCGGTACCGACCGAAACTTTCAACGGGTCGCCCTTGACCAGTTTGAGAATCTTGCGCACGGCCGGGTCAAACAGGCCGGAATCGATCATCAGGGCGAAGTACAGAATGGCGAACATCAACATCACGCCAGTCGGCGCAAGCTTGGTGATGCCTTCGAGCATCATTGGGCCGATTTTCGGCGCAAAACCGCCGAACAGGGCAAAGATGATCGGGATGATGATCAAGGCGATCAGCGCGGACAGGCGCTTGGTCATGATCAGGAACATGAACGTGATGACCATGGCAAAGCCAAGGAAAGTCAGCATGGGAATACTCCAGGCGTAGCGCGGCTAGGGGAAATGGGCTGGGGTCAGCGCAGAACGGGAAGCACGAGGCGTACGGGCGGAGTGACAGCGAAGCGGCGGGTAGCAAAGGACATCAGGATCACCATTGTTGTTGTTAAATGGGCCGAGCGAGCGATAAAACGCTGGCACTGGCCAACCGGTCTGTTGCCGGCAGTGGGGCGATCATAATCGGGGAAGCTTTCAGCCAGCTTTCGGCGGTGAAAGCATTGCTCGGATGTGCAACCGGTCGTCGGACGGCTTTAACGTCAGTAAACACAGCAAGGGAGGAAAAAAATGGTCGACATTCACACCGGCGGCTGCCACTGCGGACAACTGCGCTATCAATTCAGCGGCCCGCTACACGACATCGCCCACTGTCATTGTTCGATTTGCCGCCGGGTCAGCGGCGGGATCGTCACCACCTGGATCACCGTGCCCTCGTCAGCCTTTCAATGGACGAAAGGCACACCCGCGCAGTACGAGTCTTCTTCAACCGGCGTGCGCTATTTCTGCTCGAACTGTGGGGCGCAACTGGCTTTTATGACCCCTTTCAGCCCCGAGAGCATCGACGTGACTATCGCCACCCTCGACCACCCGGAACAGGCGCCAGCCGAGCGGCATATCTGGACCGACAGCCGATTGCCCTGGCTGCACCTGGACGAGCATTTACCCGGCGAAGCGGAAGAAACGATCTGATCAGAAAATAGACAGATCCAGCAGCCGGATCGCGCCCATCCAGATCGCGTGCTCGATGTGGTCGAGCAAGTCATCGCCCGTGTCCGGGTGCAGGAACACCACCAACCCCTTGCGGTTGAGCGCCAGCCACGGCAGCACTTCACCAATGAGTTCGGGTCCGAACGCCAGCTGGCAACTCCAGTCCGGGTGCGGGCCGACCGGGCGCTCGTGCATGCGGCCCATCTTCAGCGGGAACAAATGGGCTGCTTGCTCGCACAGAGCCCGTGCCTGATCGATTGTTTTGGAATCGAAATACACATGGACGTGATAACCCTTGATCTGCTGCATCTGAATCCCTCTAAAACCCGGTCGAACCCTCACCGCTTCCCACAGGTCACACGCCATATACGTAGGAAACAAGGAACTTCAGCCATGAAAAATGCCGAAACCCCCGTGGTAAAAGTGGTGCTTTATGGTGCCATGAGTAGCCTCGGCAGTGCGCTGATGGCTGAAATGCTGCGGCGCCAACATGAAGTGATCGCCATTCTGGATGACCTGACCGCGCTGGCGCCACGCCCGGGCCTTCGAACAAAAAGCGGCGACCTGTTTGAAGCGGAGCGCGTTAAACAAAGCGTGGCGGGCTGTTCGGCCGTCATCTGTTTATTGGACGCACCAGGATTGCCGTTCAACAGCGAATACGTTGAAAAAACCATCGTGCCGGGCCCGGTCGAGCAAGTGCTGGCCGTGGATGCGTTGATCGAGGGCATGCACGCGGCGGGCATTACGCGGCTGTTTCTGGTGGGTGATTTTGAATTGCTGGACGATCCGGGCATAGAAGATCGATTGCAACGCCACGCCGCCGAAGAAATCCGCGAAGCGCTGCAAAACAGTACCTTGCACTGGACGCTGGTCAATGCGCCTCGCGGCGTTTCCGGCCTGACGATTGAGCACTTCAGTCACATCAGCAGCAGCCTTGAACCGGGCTTGGCTGAACCGCTTCAACGCTTGAATCGCGTGGCAGTCGGGATTGCCGATGAACTACAGCTGAATTTGCACGTTGGCGAACACGTCAACTTCATCGCCGCTGACTCTAAATAGCGATAGAAGGCAGCGCCAAGCCATTCAGCGATTGTGCGCTGCTGGCTTGCTCGACCATCAACCAGTCCACAAACTGTTGAATCAATGCCCCACGCCGTTTTCGCTGGGGCAAGACCACGTAATAGCCCAGCCTGGACATCGCGGACTCTGCGATCGGGCGACATAATAATCCCTGCGCCAGCAAGTTATCCACAAGGTGCCGCCAGCCAATCGCTACACCCTGGCCGCCAATCGCCGCTTGAATCAGTAACGTGTAATTGTCGAAACGCAATTGCCCTGGCGCTGGTGCGGACGTGATTCCCAGCTCGCGAAACACGCCACTCCAATCGAACCAGTTGCTGCTGTTTTCGCCCCTTAAATGAAGCAATGGAAACTCCAACAACGACTGTGCCGGCAAGGGCAGGGGACGATCCTTGAGCAACAACGGGCTGCAAACCGGGAATACCTCTTCGCTGAACAGCCAATGGCTTTCGCCCTGTTTAAAGCGCCCGTCGCCAAACAACACCGCCACATCGATATCGGTGCGCAACATGTTGTGATTGCGCTCGCTGGTCACCAGGCTCACATCGACGTGAGGATTAGCCGCGTGGAAGCGGTGCAGTCGTGGCATCAGCCAATACGCGGCGAAGGCGAAATCGGTCGCGACTTGCAACACCTCATGTTGCTGCTGTGCGCTGATCGCGCTCAATCCTGCGTCGATATTCTGCAAACCGAGCTGAACCTGCTCGAAGAGAATAGTCCCGGCTTCTGTCAATTCGATCCCGCGATAGATGCGATCGAACAACCGTGTCCCAAGTTGCTCCTCCAACCGTTTGATCTGCTGACTGACCGCCGGCTGCGTGGTGCCAAGCTCCACCGCTGCAGCGGTGAAGCTGCGATGACGGGCGGCCGCTTCAAAGGCACGAAGCAGGTCGAGAGACAGGTCACCAAGGGCGTCATACATAAGCTGGGCTAATCCTAGTCATTGCCCGGCATGGGCTTTACCGCAAAGAGCGTGGGTAACATGCTCGATCGCAGCACTCTCGCATAAATATTCACTATGGAATGCCGCGATCACATGAAGCGCAAGAACATTCTTTTCATCATGGCCGATCAAATGGCCGCGCCAATGTTGCCGTTCTACGGTCCGTCGCCGATCAAACTACCGAATCTGAGCCGCCTCGCCGCCAAAGGCGTGGTGTTCGACGCCGCGTATTGCAATAGCCCCTTGTGCGCGCCGTCGCGTTTCACCCTGGTCAGCGGCCAGTTGCCGAGCAAGATCGGCGCCTACGACAACGCGGCTGATTTCCCCGCTGATGTTCCAACCTATGCCCACTATCTGCGTCGCCTCGGCTACCGCACCGCGCTGTCGGGCAAGATGCACTTTTGTGGCCCGGACCAGCTCCATGGCTACGAAGAACGCCTGACCAGCGACATCTACCCGGCCGACTACGGTTGGGCGGTGAGTTGGGACGAGCCGGATGTGCGCCCGACCTGGTATCACAATATGTCATCGGTGCTGCAAGCCGGTCCGTGCGTGCGCACCAATCAGCTGGATTTCGACGAAGAGGTGGTGTTCAAGGCCCAGCAATACTTGTTTGATCACATCCGCGAAGACGGCGACCAGCCGTTTTGCCTGACCGTTTCGATGACACACCCCCACGATCCGTACACGATCCCCAAGGCTTTCTGGGATATGTACGACGATGCCGACATTCCGTTACCCGAAACCCCGGCACAATCCGAACTCGATCCGCACTCCCAGCGTTTGCTCAAGGTCTACGACCTGTGGGACAAGCCGCTGCCTGTGGATAAGATTCGTGACGCGCGCCGCGCCTATTTCGGTGCGTGCAGCTATATCGACAGCAACGTCGGCAAACTCCTGCAAACACTCGAAGAAACCGGGCTGATCAACGACACCATCATCGTCTTCTCCGGTGACCATGGCGACATGCTCGGTGAGCGTGGGCTCTGGTACAAAATGCACTGGTACGAAATGGCCGCCCGAGTCCCGCTGTTGATCAGTGCACCAGGGCAGTTCGGGGCAGGGCGGGTCAGCGCCGCTGTTTCCACCGCCGATCTGCTGCCCACCTTTGTGGAACTGGCCGGCGGCTCGCTAGAGCCGGGCTTGCCGCTGGACGGTCGCTCATTGGTTCCGCACCTGCAAGGGCAGGGCGGTCACGACGAAGTGTTCGGCGAATACATGGCCGAAGGCACCATCAGCCCGCTGATGATGATCCGTCGCGGTGCTTACAAATTCATCTACAGCGAAGACGACCCGTGCCTACTCTTCGACGTACACAACGACCCGCGCGAACGGGAAGAACTCAGCCAATCGCCGCAACATCGCGCCATTTTCGAAGCGTTTCTAAGCGAAGCACGCGCCAAATGGAACATCCCGGCGATTCACCAACAAGTGCTCGCCAGCCAGCGTCGTCGGCGCTTTGTTGCGGACGCACTGACCATCGGCAAGCTCAAGAGCTGGGATCACCAGCCGCTGGTGGACGCCAGTCAGCAGTACATGCGCAACCACATCGACCTCGATGATCTGGAGCGCAAAGCACGTTATCCACAACCCTGCCAAAACCAATAACGTTAAGGGGAAGTCCATGCAAAGGTTATCCACAGTACTGACGGTCGGGCTTCTGGCTCTGGGCAGCGCATCGGCGTATGCCGATCAAAGCTGCGAGACGGTGAAAATGGCCGATCCTGGCTGGAGCGACATCGCCGCGACCAACGCCATCACCGGGTTTCTGCTGGATGGCATGGGCTATAAGGCCAAAGTCGACACCCTCGCGGTGCCGATCACCTTTGGCGGGTTGAAGGATGGTCAGGTTGATGTGTTCCTGGGTAACTGGATGCCGGCGCAGCAGGGCTTCTACGACAAGTTCGTGGCCACGGGCGATGTCTCGCAGCTGGCGAAGAACCTTGATGGCACCGAGTTCACGCTTGCGGTTCCGGACTACGTCTGGGACGCGGGTGTGCATGACTTTGCCGACCTGAACAAATTCGCCGACAAGTTCGACAAGAAGATCTACGGCATTGGCTCCGGCGCGCCAGCGAACATCTCGCTGCAGGAAATCATCAAGAAGAATGATTTCGACATGGGCCAGTGGAAACTCGTCGAGTCCAGCGAGCAGGCAATGCTGGCCGAAGTGTCTCGCGCAGTGAAAAAACAGAAATTCGTGACCTTTCTCGGCTGGACCCCGCACCCGATGAACGTGCAGCTGAAAATGCATTACCTGAAGGGCGGCGAGAAATATTTCGGTGATACCGGCAGCGTCCATACCTTGACCCGCAAGGGGTACGCCGAAGCCTGTCCAAACGTTGGCAAGCTGTTGACCAACCTGAGCTTCACCCAGGACATGGAGAACAGCATCATGTCTGAGGTGGTGAACAAGAAAGTCAGTAATGCGGACGCGGCCAAGGCATGGATCAAGGCCAATCCGGCGGTGCTGGATAAATGGCTGGAGGGCGTGAAAACCGCAGATGGCAAAGACGCGTTGCCAGCAGTTAAAGCCAAACTCTGAAACATGTGGGAGCGAGCCTGCTCGCGATAGCGGCGTGTCATTCAACATTAACGTGACTGACAGGGCCTCATCGCGAGCAGGCTCGCTCCCACACTGGGAACAATCGGCATCTGTCCTGATACTCTTGCGCAAAACCCCACCCGAGAGGACCCATGGCCTTCCCCAGCCGCCATTCACTCTTCCCCTTCCTCAGTTGGTTGCCCCGGCAAACCCGCGCCAGCGTCGGGCGTGACCTGATTGTGGGCCTCAGCGGGGCAATTCTTGCGTTGCCGCAATCCATTGCCTACGCGCTGATCGCGGGTCTCCCACCGGAATATGGTTTGTACGCCGCGATCATCCCGGTGTTGATTGCTTGTCTCTGGGGTTCGTCGTGGCACTTGATCTGCGGTCCTACGGCGGCGATTTCTATCGTCTTGTACGCCAGCGTCAGCCCTCTGGCGATTCCCGCGTCAGAAGACTACGTGACCCTGATCCTGCTTCTGACGTTGCTCGCCGGTATTTTCCAGTGGTTGCTCGGTTTGCTGCGCTTCGGCGCCCTGGTGAATTTCGTCTCGCATTCAGTGGTGCTGGGTTTCACCTTGGGCGCGGCGGTGGTGATCGTCATCGGTCAATTGCCGAACCTGCTGGGGCTGGATTTACCCAGCCAGGCCACGGCGCTGGACAGCTTCTTGGTGCTGTTCAAGCATCTCGGCGCTTTCGATAAACCGTCACTGGTGCTGGGCCTGGCGACGGTCGTTGTCGGCGCGGTCCTGAAGTTGTTGCTGCCTCGCTGGCCGACCCTGCTGATTACGCTGATTCTGGGCGGGTCGCTGGTGGGGTTCTGGCCATCGATGTTCGGCCATGTGAAGTTGGTCAGCGCGTTTATCGGACGCTTGCCGCCCTTCAGTCCGTTGCCGCTGGACCTGGACCTGATCCTGCGTTTGCTGCCGAGCGCGGTGGCCGTGGGAATGTTGGGGCTGGTGACCAGCCTGTCGATTGCCCGCTCCCTGTCGGCGCGCTCGCAGCAGTTGATCGACGCCAACCAGGAAGTGCGCGCCCAAGGTCTATCGAACATGGTCGGTGCGTTTTTTTCCGGCTCGCTGTCCGCCGGTTCCTTCACTCGCTCGGGCCTTAGCTACGACGCAGGCGCCCGCTCACCCATGGCCGGCGTTTTTTCAGCCATTTGGGTGGCGCTGTTTGCCATCTTCGGCGCAAATTTAATCGCTCACATCCCGATCCCGGCCATGGCTGGCAGCATTCTATTAATCGCGTGGGGACTGGTGGACCATCGCGGTATTCGCGCCTTGTTGCGGGTCAGCCGCGCCGAGTTCCTGGTCATGGCGCTGACCTGTGTCGCCACGCTCCTGCTGGAGTTGCAGACGGCGATTTATGCCGGGGTGCTGGCATCCTTGTTTTTCTACCTCAAACGCACCTCGCAACCGCGGGTCCAGCATTCTCGCGAAGGAGAAGAAGACATTCTGCGGGTAGGCGGGTCGATCTTTTTCGGCGCCAGCCATTACCTGCAAGTGCGCCTGCAACGCCTGCATGGCGCGCGCGTGGTGATTGAGGCGCAGCAGATCAACTTCATCGACTATTCAGGGGTGGAAATGTTGCATCAGGAAGCGCGGCGGCTGCTTAAGCAGGATCGCAGCCTGACGTTGCGGCGCGCGCGGCCGCAGGTAGTGGAGGAGTTGCGGAAGCTTGAAGGGGCGGAGAAGTGCCCGATCCGGTTTGAGGATTGATCCGAAATAGGTGTCGCGACCATTCGCGAGCAAGCCCGCTCCCAGATTGGTTTTGTGAACGCCGCAAATCAAATGTGGGAGCGGGCTTGCTCGCGAAGCTTTTAAAGGGCGAGTTGGTGGCGCAGTTCGGCCAGTACCGGCGCAGTGTCCGGGCGCACGCCGCGCCACAGGAAAAAGGCTTCCGCCGCTTGCTCCGCGAGCATGCCCAAGCCATCCATCGCTACCGCAGCGCCATTTTCCGTGGCCCATCGGCAGAACGAAGTCGGTTCCTTGCCATACATCATGTCGTAGCAAACGGTTTTACCCGGCTCGATCAAGCTGCCGGCAATCGGCGGTACATCGCCCGACAGACTCGCCGACGTCGCGTTGATAATCAGGTCCACCGATTCCTTCAACCAATCGAAACCACTGGCCGACACCGGCCCCAGATCGGCGAACAACTCAGCCAGCAACTCGGCTTTCTCAACCGTGCGGTTGGCGATAATCACCGATGCCGGTTGCTCCGCCAGCAGCGGTTCCAGCGCACCGCGCACCGCACCCCCAGCGCCAAGTAGCAGGATGCGCTTGCCCTTGAGGCTGAAACCGGCGTTGACCGTCAGGTCCCGCACCAGTCCGGCGCCGTCGGTGTTGTCACCCAGCAACGTGCCATCGGCGAGTTTGCTCAAGGTGTTCACCGCGCCGGCCCGCTGCGCGCGCTCCGTCAGGCTGTCGGCCAGGCGAAAAGCGTCTTCCTTGAACGGTACCGTCACATTCGCTCCGCGACCCTCGCGGAAAAACGCCCGGGCAAAGTCGGAAAAATCGTCGAGTGGCGCCAGCGAGGTGCTGTAGTCCAACTGCTGAGCGGTTTGCTCGGCGAACAATCGGTGGATCAGCGGCGACTTGCTGTGGCCAATCGGGTTACCGAATACGACGTAACGGTCCATCAGAACTCCTCGTTCAGGCCTCGGCCAACCAATCGCGGTCTTGCAGGAAGTACTCGGTCAAGCGCGCTTCTTCGCTGCCCGGTTCGGCTTTCCAGTCATAGCCCCAGCGCACTTGCGGCGGCAACGACATCAGGATCGACTCGGTGCGACCACCCGATTGCAGGCCAAACAAGGTGCCACGGTCGTAGACCAGGTTGAACTCCACGTAGCGGCCGCGACGGAATTCCTGGAACTCACGCTGCTTGGCGGTGAACGCATCATTTTTGCGGCGTTGCACAATCGGCAGATACGCGTCTATGTACGCATCGCCGATGGCACGCATGAACGCGAAGCTGGTGTCAAAGTCCCACTCGTTCAAGTCATCGAAGAACAGACCACCGATGCCGCGCGGCTCGTGGCGATGCTTGATGTGGAAATAGCTGTCGCACCAGGCTTTGTAGCGCGAATAGACGTCCGGACCGAACGGCGCACAGGCCTGCTCGGCGACGCGGTGCCAGTGCACGCAGTCTTCTTGATTGCCGTAGTAAGGCGTCAGGTCGAAGCCGCCGCCGAACCACCAGACCGGTTCTTCACCTTCTTTTTCGGCGATGAAAAAGCGCACGTTGGCGTGGGAAGTCGGCACATGCGGGTTGTGCGGGTGGATCACCAGCGACACGCCGAGGGCTTCGAAGCCACGGCCGGCCAATTCCGGCCGATGAGCGCTGGCGGAGGGTGGGAGACCGCTGCCGAAGACGTGGGAAAAGTTGACGCCGCCCTTTTCAATCACGGCGCCGTTTTCGATCACTCGCGTGCGACCGCCACCGCCGGCAGGCCGGATCCAGGCGTCTTCAACGAAGGGTGTGCCGCCGTCTTCAGCTTCGAGGGCCGCGCAAATGCGGTCTTGCAGGTCGAGCAGGTAGGCTTTTACGGCCTCGGTGCGGGTTGTCATGTCATCACCTTGAATCGGGCAAAGCGGCGCGGCGCATCAATGGCCGGCGGCAAATTGCTGCGTAGGATAACACTGCACCTTGCTCCACCGCAGTTGACGAAGATCAGGGTTAGGAGTCCGATAGGGCGCTTGGCAAATGACCTAAGGAGAGTTCTGATGGCAAAGCGAATCCAGTTCCGCGCCCATGGCGGCCCCGAAGTGCTCGAGTATGTCGAGTTCCAACCCGCCGAGCCCGGCCCGCAGCAAGTCCGCGTCGCCAACAAGGCCATCGGCCTGAACTTCATCGACACCTATTACCGCAGCGGCCTCTACCCGCCGCCAGCCCTGCCATCGGGCCTGGGTTCGGAAGGCGCGGGCGTCGTCGAGGCGGTGGGCAGCGAAGTGACCCGCTTCAAGATCGGCGATCGCGTGGCTTACGGCAGCGGCCCGCTGGGCGCCTACAGCGACGTTCACGTATTGCCCGAGGCCAATCTGGTGCTTTTGCCGGATGCGATCAGCTTCGAAACGGCCGCCGGGGTCATGCTCAAGGGCCTGACCGTGCAGTACCTGCTGCGTCAGACATATGAGCTCAAGGGTGGCGAAACCATCCTGTTCCATGCCGCCGCCGGCGGTGTCGGTTCGCTGGCCTGCCAATGGGCGAAGGCCTTGGGCGTAAAGTTGATCGGCACGGTCAGCTCGCCCGAGAAAGCCGCGCTGGCCAAGGCCAACGGTGCCTGGGCGACCATCGACTACAGCCATGAAAACGTCGCTCAACGTGTGCTGGAATTGACGGACGGGAAAAAAGTGCCGGTGGTGTATGACGGCGTCGGTAAAGACACCTGGCTGACGTCGCTGGACAGCGTATCCCCACGCGGTCTGGTCGTGAGTTTTGGCAACGCGTCGGGTGCAGTGGACGGGGTCAATCTGGGGATTTTGTCGGCGAAGGGTTCGCTGTACGTGACCCGGCCGACGCTGGCGACTTACGCCAACAACGCCGAGAACCTGCAGCGGATGGCGGATGAGTTGTTTGAGATGATCATCAGCGGGAAGTTGAACGTGGACATCAGTCACACGTATTCGTTGGCTGACGCGGCGAAGGCGCAGACCGAGTTGTCGGCGCGGCGCACGACTGGCTCGACTGTTTTGTTGCCTTAAGGGCCTCATCGCGGGCAAGCCCGGCCCCCACAGGTTTCGGTGATCCCTGTGGGAGCCGGGCTTGCCCGCGATGAACGATGACGCAGTCTTAATCGGGGCGCACGACGTGGCCGGTTGCCAGATCCCGAATGACGCTCGGGTTCTTGCGCCCACCGAGATTCCCGCCCAACACCAAATCCACCTGCCCACGGAAATACTGATCCACGCGAATCCGCGTGCGCGCTGCCGGTCGCCCCTGCGGGTTGGCCGAGGTCGACACCAGCGGCCCGACCGCTGCGCACAAATCCCGCACCAGCGGATGATCGCTGACCCGCAGCGCCACCGTTTCATGCACCCCGGTGATCCACTGCGGCAACAGATTCTGATGCGGCACCAGCCAGGTGTTCGGCCCCGGCCAGGTGCTGGCCATGCGGTCCATCCACAGTTCCGGGAAGTCTTCGAAGAGAAAATCGAATTGCCGGATGTTGTCGGCAACCAGAATCAGGCCCTTCTCCACTGACCGCCCTTTGATCATCAGCAGACGATACACCGCCTCTTCATCCCACGGATCGCAACCCAACCCCCAGACCGCTTCGGTTGGATAGGCAATCACCGCACCTGCGCGAACGGCTTGCGCGGCTTGTTGCACACGCCAACTGTTGACCATGAAAAACTCTCCGGAATAAGGCTTTGCGCAGTTTACCGATCTTCCTTATAAAACCTAGCTCACCCGAGCAAACCAGCGCCCGCTTTCGCACACGGCGCGGCCCTCCATTTCCAGCTCCGTCAACGCGGCCAGCACTTTGGGCAAGGTCCAGCCGCTGGTGACGGACAGCGCTTCACTGGTGTGCGGGGCCGCGTGCAACAGCATAAGCAATGGATGGGTCACCGAGGGTGTCTCGGTGGACAACGGCAACTGTTGCCAGCCGCGCAAGGCTTCAAGGATATGTTCGATGGTTTCCACCAGCATCGCGCCGTCACGGATCAGTTGATGGCAACCCTTGGCGCCAGGATGATGAATCGACCCAGGAATCGCATACACCTCGCGACCTTGCTCCGCCGCCAGCCTCGCGGTGATCAACGAACCACTCGCCACACTGGCCTCGACCACCAGCACGCCGAGGGACAAACCGCTGATGATTCGGTTACGCCGGGGGAAGTTGCTGGCAGTAGGGCCGGCGTCCAGCGGGAACTCCGAAAGCACCGCACTGCCCGACGCGATCATGGCATCGGCCAGTCGCCGATTGCGTTGTGGATAAAACTTTTCAAGTCCCGTGCCAAGTACTCCCACCGTTCGCCCGCCGACGTCCAAAGCGGCTTGATGCGCGGCAGCATCAATGCCCAGCGCCAGACCGCTGGTGATGACGAAACCGGCACCGGCCAGGCTGCGGGAAAACGCGGCGGCAGTGTCCATGCCCGGACGCGAGGCGCGTCGGCTACCAACCATCGCCAACTGCGGTTTTTCCAGAATCCCCGGATCGCCCGCGACGAATAATAGTGGCGGTGCGTCGCTGATTTCTGCGAGCAGCGCAGGGTACTCAGGCTGGTCCCACATCAGTAAATGCTGGCCCGGACGCTCTAGCCAGGCCAATGCGTGGCTGGCGCCATCGCGCACTTCATTGGTGCGCCGAGCCTCGGCACACGCCAGTGGCAAACCTAGCGAACGCCAGGCGCTGGCCGGCGCGCTGATGGCTTTGGACGCCGAGCCGAAGGCCTCAAGTAATTTTTTGAACCGCGCCGGGCCGAGTTCCGGCAAACGGTGCAAACGTAAACGAGCTTCCAGTTCCGCAGGGGAAACCGGTGTAACGGCAGGCAGTGACATGGATCATCCTTGATCGTTATGAGCCCCGTTGAAACGGGAATAAGCTGTGGATAACTCTGTTGGTAACTTGTGGAGCCGACTTACGGATTTCGCACTTTGTCCATGACGGCCAGCGAGCGCGAAGCATTAAGTACCAGACCGTAGCTGAGCTTGTCGTAGGTGCGGAAAACCATGAGCAATCCGGCCCGCTCATCGGGGATCTTCAGCGGCTGGCCAGTGATCCGGTCGCGCACGGTTTCGCCGGTTTTCATCACCACCAGTACGTTGCCTTCGGCCAAGCCATCACGTTGCCCCTTGTTCAGCGTGACCACATCCAGAGCGCCAACTTGCGTCACGCCGCGCGGTACATCGATGATCAACCCGTTAACCGGTGTTTTCGGCGCACTGGGCATGAAGGTCGAGTTGATCGACCGTTCCTCACCACTGAACAAACGGTCGCCGAGACGCACTTCCTGCGTCGTGCGCTGCAAGGCGAGGGTCGCGACATCGCCTTCAGTGGCAACAATTTCGCCACCACCGATGTCATCGGCGTTGATCCCCAAAAACTCTTGGGTCTCGGGGTCGGTGTAGATCTTGCCCTGACGGAAGATCCCGTAACCCGGCTGATCTGGATCGAAATGGCCGCGCGCGAAGATGCGGTCTCCGGTGCCGCTCAGCACACGTTCGGCATCGCCGGCCACGACATAGGGCGCCTTGTCGAAATCCTCGACCTTGTCGACGATGCGGTTGTTCAGCAAGAAACTGTTGATCGAACGCAGCGGAATGCTCGGGATGGCATCGGCCACCGGCGAGCTGCGCACACGTGGCGAGAGCTTTATGGTGCCGCGCGAGGCGCCGCGATTGAGGGTCAAGCGCGGCTGGCCGTTGACGTAGACCAGCGACAGCGAGTCGCCGGGGTAGATGAGATCAGGGTTTTCGATGTGCGAATTGGCCTGCCACAGCTCGGGCCATTGCCACGGCTGGCGCAGGTATTTAGCGGAAATGTCCCAGAGTGTGTCCCCCGCAACCACTGTGTATTGCTGTGGAAAACCTTCCTTGAGTTGCACTTGCCCGTGCGCCAGACCGGCCGAGGCCAGAAGGAGCAAGGCGAGTAGTGATTTCCTCATGCAGTGAATCCCTTTATTATGTGCGTTCGCGTGAAACGCCAGAGCCCTCGTGGCTCGCTCCTGACTCTTTACCAAAAAGAAAAGGAAGCTACGCTTCACAACGGTAGCCTGCGGACCCGCCAGGCCATCGACCCGACTTCCCTCACACGTGCAGCAATCAAGCTTATGGCCATTTTAAACATCCTCGAATTCCCCGACTCGCGCCTGCGTACTATCGCCAAACCTGTGGCCGTAGTGGACGACGAAGTACGTCAGTTGGTCGATGACATGTTTGAAACAATGTATGAAGCGCCAGGCATCGGCCTCGCCGCGACCCAGGTCAACGTGCACAAACGTATCGTAGTGATGGACCTCTCCGAAGACCGCAGCGAACCACGGGTGTTCATCAACCCCGAGTTCGAAACCCTGACCGACGAGATGGAGCAGTATCAGGAAGGCTGTCTCTCGGTGCCGGGCTTCTACGAAAACGTCGATCGCCCACAGAAGGTCAAGGTCAAGGCCCTGGACCGCAACGGCCAGCCTTACGAACTGATCGCCGAAGGCCTGCTCGCCGTGTGCATCCAGCATGAATGCGACCACCTGAACGGCAAATTGTTCGTTGACTACCTGTCCAGTCTCAAACGCGACCGAATCAAGAAAAAACTGGAAAAGCTCCATCGCCAGAACGCTTGATGCCCTCCTTCAAAGGCTTGCTGCGGCAAGCCTTTTTCTTTTGCGACTGCTTTGTAAATGAGAGTTTTACATGACTGAGCCACTGCGCATCGTCTTTGCCGGGACCCCGGAATTCGCCGCCGAACACCTCAAGGCCCTGCTCGACAGCCCTTACGAGATCGTCGCGGTTTACACCCAGCCGGACCGTCCGGCGGGCCGTGGGCAAAAGCTGATGCCGAGTCCGGTCAAGCAACTCGCACTGGAAAACAACATCCCGGTGTTGCAGCCGCCAACCCTGCGCAACGAAGACGCTCAGGCTGAACTGGCCGCGCTCAAGCCAGACTTGCTGGTGGTGGTCGCCTACGGCCTGATCCTGCCGCAAGCGGTGCTGGATATTCTGCGCCTGGGTTGCATCAACAGCCACGCGTCCCTGCTGCCACGCTGGCGCGGGGCGGCGCCGATCCAGCGCGCCGTCGAAGCGGGCGACAGTGAAAGCGGCGTGACCGTGATGCGCATGGAACTGGGCCTGGACACCGGGCCGATGCTGCTCAAAGTCACCACGCCGATCAGCGCGCAAGACACCGGCGGCAGCCTCCATGATCGTCTGGCAGAGATGGGCCCACCGGCCGTGATTCAGGCGATTGCCGGTCTCGCCGCTGGCACGCTGGAAGGCGAAGTGCAGGACGACAGCCTCGCCACTTATGCTCACAAATTGAACAAGGACGAAGCGCGCGTCGACTGGAATCGTCCGGCTATCGAGCTGGAACGTCTGGTTCGCGCCTTCAACCCATGGCCGGTTACCCACAGCACGCTGAACGGCGAAGCGCTGAAAGTGCTGGCCGCGAGCCTCGCCGAAGGGAAGGGCGCGCCAGGGGAAATTCTCAGCGCCAGCAAGGACGGCTTGATCGTCGCTTGCGGTGAGCAGGCCTTGTGCCTGACCCGTCTGCAATTGCCCGGTGGCAAGGCGCTGAACTTCAGCGATCTGTTCAACAGCCGTCGTGAGAAATTCGCCGTCGGCACTGTGCTCGGTCAAGCGGCGGACGCTCAATGAACCCGCGTCTGGCCGCCGCCAAGGCACTCGCCGCTGTTCTTAACGGAAAAGCCTCGCTCAACAGTTCCCTGCCGACCCAAATGGACAAGGTTGAAGACCGCGATCGCGGCTTCACTCAGGACCTGGCGTTCGGCACTGCACGCTGGCAGCCACGTTTGTCGGCGCTGGCGGCCAAGTTGCTGCAAAAGCCATTCAAAGCGGCGGATGCCGATGTCGAGGCGCTGCTGCTGGTCGGCCTCTATCAACTGCTCTACACCCGTGTTCCGGCCCATGCCGCCATCGGCGAAACCGTTGGTTGTGCCGACAAGCTGAAAAAACCTTGGGCCAAAGCCTTGCTCAACGCCGTGTTGCGCCGCGCCCAGCGTGAAAGCGAAGCGTTGCTGGCCGAGCTTGAACACGATCCGGTGGTGCGCACCGCCCACCCACGCTGGCTGCAAAAATCACTGAAAGCGTTCTGGCCCGAGCAGTGGGAAGCCATTTGCGCGGCAAACAACGCGCATCCGCCGATGATTCTGCGGGTCAATCGTCGCCACCACACTCGCGACGCCTACCTTGGCTTACTGACCGAAGCCGGGATCGCCGCGATGCCGTGCGTTTACAGTCAGGACGGCATCATCCTTGAGGCCGCCGCCGACGTGCGCAGCCTGCCGGGCTTCGCAGAAGGCTGGATCAGCGTGCAGGACGAGGCGGCCCAACTGGCTGCCGACCTGCTCGACCTGGCGCCGGGCCAACGAGTGCTCGATGCCTGCTGCGCACCGGGCGGCAAAACCTGCCACATCCTTGAAGCCGAGCCAAAACTGGCCGGTGTCGTGGCGGTGGACCTTGAAGCCAAGCGTCTGGTGCGGGTGCGAGAAAATCTCGAACGCCTGAAATTGAGCGCCGAACTGATCGCCGCCGACGGGCGTGACACTGCCGTCTGGTGGGACGGCAAGCCGTTCCAGCGCATCCTGCTGGATGCGCCGTGCTCGGCCACAGGCGTCATCCGTCGTCATCCGGACATCAAACTGACGCGCAAGCCCGACGACATCGCCGCGCTCGCAGTGCTTCAGGGCGAATTGCTCGATGCTATGTGGATAACCCTGGAGGTTGGCGGGATTCTGCTCTACGCCACGTGTTCCACGTTGCCGACTGAAAACACCGAAGTCATTGAAGCGTTCCTCGCCCGTACGCCGGGTGCGCGTGAACTGGACCTCGCCACGGCGGCCGGCATCAAGCAACCTCACGGTCGCCAGTTATTGGCCCAGGAAGGCGGTCACGACGGGTTCTACTACGCCAAGCTGATCAAGATTGCCGCCGCGCGCGGTTAACGGATTGAATGGAGTGACTGGATGAAAATCATCATCCTCGGTGCGGGGCAGGTCGGCGGTTCGCTGGCAGAACATTTGGCCAGCGAAGCCAATGACATCACGGTGGTCGACACCGATGGCGAACGCCTGCGCGACCTCGGTGATCGGCTGGACATCCGCACTGTGCAGGGCCGCGGCTCACTGCCGACAGTGCTGCGCCAGGCCGGCGCGGACGACGCCGACATGCTGGTGGCCGTGACCAACAGCGACGAAACCAACATGGTGGCCTGTCAGGTTGCCCACACGCTGTTCCACACGCCGACCAAAATCGCTCGCGTACGCGAAGCGGCGTACCTCACACGCTCCGAATTGTTTGATAACGACGCAATCCCGGTCGATGTGCTGATCAGCCCGGAACAAGTGGTGACCAACTACATCAAGCGCCTGATCGAGCATCCGGGCGCCTTGCAGGTGATCGACTTCGCCGAAGGCAAAGCGCAGTTGGTCGCGGTGAAGGCGTACTACGGCGGACCGCTGGTGGGTCAGCAACTGCGGCAACTACGCGAACACATGCCAAATGTCGAAACCCGCGTCGCCGCGATTTTCCGCCGTGACCGGCCGATTCTGCCGCAAGGTGACACCGTCATCGAGGCGGACGACGAAGTGTTTTTCATCGCCGCCAAGGCGAATATTCGCGCGGTGATGAGCGAAATGCGCCGGCTGGATGAAACCTACAAACGCATCGTCATTGCCGGGGGCGGGCAGATCGGTGAGCGTCTGGCCGAGGCCATCGAAAACCGCTACCAGGTGAAGATCATCGAGATGAACCCGGCTCGCTGCCGCCATCTCTCGGACACCCTCGACAGCACCGTGGTGTTACAAGGCAGTGCCTCCGACCGCGACTTGCTGATGGAAGAGAACATCGCCGACGCGGATATCTTCCTGGCCCTGACCAACGATGACGAAGCCAACATCATGTCCTCGCTACTGGCCAAGCGCCTGGGCGCGAAGAAGGTGATGACGATCATCAACAACCCGGCGTACGTTGATTTGATTCAGGGCGGCGACATCGACATCGCCATCAGCCCGCAACTGGCGACCATCGGTACCTTACTGGCCCACGTGCGCCGTGGCGATATCGTCAGCGTGCACTCATTGCGCCGCGGCGCGGCGGAGGCTATTGAGGCAATTGCCCATGGCGATGCGAAGTCGAGCAAGGTGATTGGCAAGGCCATCGAGAACATCGGTTTACCGCCGGGTACGACGATTGGCGCGATTATTCGTGATGAGGAAGTGATCATTGCGCATGACGATACGGTGATCGAAGCCGGCGACCATGTGATTTTGTTCCTTGTGGATAAAAAGCATATCCGGGATGTGGAGAAGCTGTTTCATGTGGGGTTGAGCTTCTTCTGATCCAGAACCTGCGGTGGCCGGTCTGGCCTCATCGCCGGCAAGCCGGTCTCGCTCCCACAGTTGATCGTCAGCGGATACAAATTTTGTATGCGGCAGACATCCATTGTGGGAGTGAGCCTGCTCGCGATGGCTATCTTGAAACTGACCAACCTCTAGAAGGAATCCACCCAATGCTCGAATCCCTGGAAAAAATGCTCGCCAAGGGTGTGGATAACTCGCTACTACGCTTCGGTTTGGGCAAGGGTTACCTGGATCTTGGGGAAAACGCCAAGGCTGCCGAGCATTTCCAGCGTTGCGTCGAATTCGATCCGAAGTATTCAGCGGCCTGGAAGCTGTTGGGCAAGGCCTACCTGGCGCGGGAGGATTTCCCCGCCGCCCGTCAGGCGTGGGAACTAGGTCTGCAAGCTGCCCGTGCCCATGGCGACAAGCAGGCAGAAAAAGAGATGACGGTGTTCCTGAAGAAACTCGAGCGCAACGCTCACTGATCAGAGATAACGCAGGCCTATCCCTTCGCCATCCACCTAAATCACTTCCATGCGCACACGCGGCGCACCTGTAGGCAAGTCCTGCACCTGCCCGTACACCACCGCGCCTTTAGGTAACGACGACAAGCCCGGATGCTTGACGTAGACGCCCGTGGGTGAAAGGTTGCGTGTCTGGCCCAGGCATTCGCCGAAGCTTTCATGACTGATTTTGATGCGAAACGATTTGCGGTGTTCGGACATCTGCTGCGCCCTTTAATGAACAGTTGTGGATAACGTTGTCTGTAGGAGCAAGGCTTGCCCGCGAAGCTTTTTGCGATATCGAGGACGCTATCGCGGGCAAGCCTTGCTCCTACAGGTCAGGGTTATCCACAGATCGTGCCATTTATGTCAATACCAGCGTTCTTCGCCCGGTGGCCGCTTCTTGAAGCGCTTCATGCTCCACATGTACTGGCTTGGATATGCCCGCACATAACGCTCGACCACTTGGCTCATGGCCGCGCAGGACGTCTCGGTGTCGGTGCTGTACATGGCCTCTGGCGCCGCTTCGAGGATAACTTTGTAACCCGAACCGTCCGGCAACCGCAGCGCATGCAGGAACACGCCGACCGCTTTGCCGCCCGCGAGCATGTTCGGCACGAACTTGCTGGTCAGCGCCTGGGTGGCGAAGAAGGGTACGAAGATCCCGGCGGATTCGGCCGGTTCCGGGTCAGCCGGAATGCCCACTGCACCACCTTTGCGCACTTCCTTGATGACGCTGAGGATGCCTTCCTTGGTGGAAGCCGCCACCCGGTTGCCCAATTGCACCCGCTGTTTGCGCAGCAATTCATCCACAGCCTTCAACTTCGGTGGCCGGTAGAAAATGATCGGTTTGCACTGGTTGCAATAGAAGTGGTTCAACACTTCCCAGTTGCCCAGGTGGCTGGTGATACCCACGACACCTTTGCCAGAGGCGAGGGCGTCCTTCAACACATCGAGGCCTTCGACTTCACGCACCAGATCAATGGAGCGCTGCGCCGGCCAGATCCAGGCGCAGGCGCTTTCGGTCAGGGACTTGCCGATGTCTTTCAGGCTCTGGCCCACCAGACGCTCACGCTCGGCCGGGTCCATCTCGGGGAAACACTTGGCGAGGTTGATCCGCACCACGTCTCGGGAACGATTCGGGGTTTTCCACATGACCCAGCCAATCGCCGAGCCAACCGCTTGCACTGCCCGCCACGGGAGCAGGGCAAACAGCCGTAGAGCGCCTACCAGCAAGGCGCCTTTAAACTTATCCACAGGTCACTCCTGATTTTGTGCTGTGCACGAGGCGGCTATTCTAACCGCCGTTCGCCAGGGTCGCGTAGCGATCGCAATCGCGGGTGTGATCCATGACCATGCCCGAGGCCTGCATCAGCGCATAACAAATCGTCGGTCCGACGAACGTAAAACCGGCCTTTTTCAGGCCTTTGCTCATCTCCACGGCGGTCGGCGTCACGGCCGGCACTTCGCTGCGGTCCTTGAAATGATTGATCACAGGCTTGCCGCCGACGAAGGACCAGAGAAACTCCACCGGGTCCTCCAGCGCCAGCCAGGCCTGGGCGTTGCGTCGGGCGGCATTGAGTTTGAGGCGGTTACGGATGATGCCTGGATCGAGCATCAATTCATCGATTTCCGCATCGCTCATCTGTGCCACACGCTGTACGTCGAAGCCGAACAGCACCTCACGATAACGCTCCCGTTTACGCAAGACCGTGATCCAGGAGAGGCCGGCCTGGAACCCTTCGAGCAAAAGCAACTCGAACAATCCCTGCGCATCGCGTAGCGGCGTGCCCCACTCCTGGTCGTGATAAGCCATGTACAGCGGATCTTCGGAACACCAAAAGCAGCGTGGCATAAGGCTCCAGGGGGCGTGCGCAGCAATGAATCGGGTATACTCCCGCTCTTTAAATCGCAGCCCAAGAAACAGGTGAATTTCGTGAGCCAGCCTACGCCAGCCGTGCGTACCTTCCAAGACTTGATCCTCGCCCTCCAGCAATACTGGGCCGAGCAAGGTTGTGTGGTACTTCAGCCCTACGATATGGAAGTAGGCGCCGGCACTTTCCACACTGCCACATTCCTGCGCGCCATTGGCCCGGAAACCTGGAACGCCGCTTATGTGCAGCCCAGTCGTCGCCCGACTGACGGCCGCTACGGCGAAAACCCGAACCGTCTGCAGCACTACTACCAGTTCCAGGTGGTACTGAAGCCGAACCCGGACAACTTCCAGGAACTGTACCTGGGCTCCCTCAAGCATGTCGGCCTGGACCCGTTGGTCCACGACATTCGCTTCGTCGAAGACAACTGGGAATCGCCAACCCTCGGCGCTTGGGGCCTGGGCTGGGAAGTCTGGCTCAATGGCATGGAAGTGACGCAATTCACTTACTTCCAGCAAGCGGGCGGCATCGAATGCTACCCGGTGACCGGCGAGATCACTTACGGTCTCGAGCGTCTGGCCATGTACTTGCAAGGCGTGGATTCGGTCTACGACCTGGTCTGGGCTGATGGCCCGATGGGCAAAGTCACCTACGGCGACGTGTTCCACCAGAACGAAGTGGAGCAGTCGACCTACAACTTCGAACACGCCAACGTCGAGAAGCTGTTCGAACTGTTCGACTTCTATGAAAGCGAAGCCAAGCGCCTGATCGAACTCGACCAGCCGCTGCCGTTGCCGAGCTACGAAATGGTGTTGAAGGCCTCCCATACTTTCAACCTGCTGGATGCGCGCCGGGCGATCTCGGTGACCGCGCGTCAGCAATACATTCTGCGTGTTCGCACCCTGGCGCGTTCCGTTGCGCAAGCCTATCTGCTGGCTCGCGCCAAGCTGGGCTTCCCGATGGCGACCCCGGACCTGCGTGATGAAGTACTGGCCAAGCTGGAGGCTGCACAATGAGTGCTCTGGATTTTCTGGTTGAACTGGGCACTGAAGAACTGCCACCCAAAGCCCTGAACACCCTGGCCGAGGCATTCCTCGCCGGTATCGACAAGGGCCTGCAAGCCGCCGGCCTGAACTACGAGACCAAAACCGTCTACGCCGCGCCACGTCGCCTGGCGGTGCTGATTACTTCGCTGGCCACCCAGCAACCGGATCGCAGCATTAACCTGGATGGACCGCCACGTCAGGCTGCATTCGATGCCGAAGGCAACCCGACCCAGGCGGCACTGGGTTTTGCCAAGAAATGCGGTGTTGAACTGAGCGAAATCGATCAGAGCGGCCCGAAACTGCGTTACAGCCAAAGCATCGCCGGCAAGCCAACGTCGAGTCTGCTGCCGACCATCGTCGAAGATTCGCTGAACGACCTGCCGATCCCGAAACGCATGCGTTGGGGCGCTCGCAAGGAAGAATTCGTTCGTCCGACCCAGTGGCTGGTGATGCTGCTCGGTGACCAGGTCATCGACTGCACCATCCTCGCCCAGAAGGCTGGCCGTGATTCCCGTGGTCACCGCTTCCACCACCCGGAAAACGTGCGCATCACCTCGCCGGCCAATTACCTGGCCGACTTGCGTGCCGCTTATGTGTTGGCCGATGCCAACGAGCGTCGCGACATCATCAGCAAGCGCACCGAAGAACTGGCCACCCGTCAGGAAGGCACGGCGATTGTTCCGCCGGCGCTGCTCGACGAAGTGACCGCGCTGGTTGAATGGCCAGTGCCGCTGGTGTGCTCGTTCGAAGAGCGTTTCCTCGATGTGCCGCAAGAAGCACTGATCACCACCATGCAGGACAACCAGAAGTACTTCTGCCTGCTGGATGCCGACGGCAAGTTGCTGCCACGTTTCATTACCGTGGCCAACATCGAAAGCAAAGACCCGCAGCAGATCATCGCCGGTAACGAGAAAGTGGTTCGCCCACGCCTGACCGACGCCGAGTTCTTCTTCAAGCAAGACAAGAAGCAGAAACTCGAAGACTTCAACCTGCGCCTGCAAAACGTGGTGTTCCAGGAAAAACTCGGCAGCGTTTACGACAAGGCCGAACGCGTTTCCAAACTGGCCGCGTTCATTGCACAACGCATTGGCGGCAACGCGGCATGGGCTTCCCGTGCCGGCCTGCTGTCCAAGTGCGACCTGTCGACCGAAATGGTCGGTGAGTTCCCGGAGATGCAAGGCGTCGCCGGTTACTACTACGCCCTCAATGACGGCGAGCCGGAAGAAGTCGCCCTGGCGCTGAACGAGCAATACATGCCGCGCGGTGCTGGCGCTGAACTGCCGACCACCCTGACCGGTGCGGCCGTGGCCATCGCCGACAAGCTCGACACGCTGGTGGGGATTTTCGGTATCGGCATGCTGCCAACCGGCAGCAAAGACCCGTATGCCCTGCGCCGTGCAGCGCTGGGTGTTTTGCGCATCCTGATCGACAAGAAGCTTGAACTCGACCTGAACGATGCCGTGGCCTTCGCCGTGAATGCATTCGGTGCCAAGGTCAAGGCTGCCGGCCTGAACGACGCCGTGCTGGAGTTCATCTTCGACCGTCTGCGTGCCCGTTACGAAGACGAAGGCGTCGACGTGGCAACCTACCTGTCGGTTCGTGCCCTGAAGCCAGGTTCGGCGCTGGACTTCGACCAGCGCGTACAGGCAGTAGAGGCCTTCCGCAAATTGCCGGAAGCCGCTGCCCTGGCCGCCGTGAACAAGCGCGTATCGAACTTGCTGAGCAAGGTCGAAGGCTCCGTTCCGACGGTGGTTGAAGCCAAGTACTTCGACAATGCCAACGAGTTCTCCCTGTACTCGGCGATCCAGCAGGCTGACCAGGCCGTCCAGCCAATGGCTGCTGCGCGTCAGTACAGCGAATCGCTGGCCCGCCTGGCTGCCTTGCGCGAGCCGGTGGATGCGTTCTTCGAAGCAGTGATGGTCAACGCGGAAGACGCCAAGGTTCGCGCCAACCGTTATGCCTTGCTCGCGCGTCTGCGTGGGCTGTTCCTCGGCGTCGCTGATATTTCGCTGCTGAGTTAAGGGGCTGCTGTTGAAACTGCTGATTCTCGATCGCGACGGGGTGATCAATTACGACTCCGACGCTTACATCAAGTCGGTGGAGGAGTGGATTCCACTCCCCGGTTCGATCGAAGCCATCGCGCAGTTGAGCAAGGCCGGCTGGACGGTAGCGGTCGCTACCAACCAGTCGGGCATTGCTCGCGGCTATTACGACATTGCCACCCTGGACGCCATGCACGAGCGCTTGCGCTCGTTGGTGGCAGAGCAGGGCGGTGAAGTCGGGCTGATCGTCTACTGCCCACACGGGCCGGACGAAGGCTGCGATTGCCGCAAACCGAAACCCGGGATGTTGAAAACCATTGCCGAGCATTACAACGTGTCGCTGACCAATCTTTGGTTCGTTGGCGACAGCCTTGGTGACCTGGAAGCCGCCAAAGCCGTCGATTCACAGCCAGTTTTGGTAAAGACCGGGAAAGGCGAAAAGACGTTGGGCAAGTCCCTACCGGTAGGCACCTTGATTTTTGACGATCTGGCGGCGATTGCCGCAGAACTTATCCACAATTAAAGTGCTTCGATTGTTCCGATTAAGGACTGATCGGGAGTGCGCTTATAGACGGGCAGAGCCCGCACGGTAAACGTCACCATGTCGATACTGCAGGCCATCAGAACCTTCCTCTTTTACCTTCTGCTGGGCACCAGCTCATTGCTCTGGTGCAGCCTGAGCTTTTTCATCGCGCCGTTTCTGCCGTTCAAGGCGCGTTATCGCTTCATCAACGTGTACTGGTGCCGATGCGCCTTGTGGCTGAGCAAAGTGTTTCTGGGCATCAGCTACGAAGTGAAGGGTGCCGAGAACGTGCCTGACCAGCCCTGCGTGATTCAGTCGAACCACCAGAGCACGTGGGAGACGTTCTTTCTCTCCGCTTACTTCGAACCATTGAGCCAGGTACTCAAGCGTTCATTGCTGTATGTACCGTTCTTCGGTTGGGCCATGGCCATGTTGCGACCCATCGCCATCGACCGCGACAATCCGAAAGCCGCGCTCAAGCACGTGGCAAAGAAGGGCGATGAACTTCTAAAGGATGGTGTCTGGGTGCTGATTTTCCCTGAGGGGACTCGTGTTCCTTTTGGCACGGTCGGCAAGTTCTCACGCGGTGGCACCGCATTGGCCGTCAACGCCGCGCTTCCGGTGCTGCCGATTGCGCACAATGCCGGCAAATTCTGGCCAAAAACCGGTTGGGCGAAGAAGCAAGGTGTCATCACCGTGATCATCGGCGCACCGATGTACGCCGAGGGTAGCGGGCCCCGCGCCATTGCCGATCTGAACGATCGGGTGCAAGCCTGGAACGAGCAGATGCAACGGGAAATGGGCTCGCTGCCGGCCGCTCCGGCGGCACCGACCGCCAATGATCAAGTGGCTGTCTGAGATTCTGTGGATAACCTGTGTACCGTTTTTTCGAAAAGCAGCGTTTTTGTTTTGTAAGATAATGATTTATATACATATTTCTTAAACACATAAAACGTCGAAAATGGTGCATAAGTTTTTCAGGGCGCAAAAAAACCGGCTGATATAGCCGGTTTTTTTATGCCCTCGATTTGCGGTTTTCCAGGCTATGGACTATGGCGTGGCCGTGCTCGTTTTGGCGCAGGTCTTAAATTTCATCTCCTGCGCCGATTCATTTAGACTCGGCGATTGGCTCATAGGGCGATGGTTACCCTATAACGGATGTCTGAATAAATTCTTATGAAAAAAATAATCGATACCCTTCGAAATCATTATTGGAAGAAATGGATTCGTAGGCATAAATGCAAAGTGGCAGGCGGTGTGTTGTCGTTGTACAAGAGATCGACGCTGACACTGGAAGAGGGGGTATCTCTCGGGTATGTGGTCATAGAATCAAAAAAACTGGGAATCGGTGCTCATACCTATATCAGAAGTGACTGCGTCCTCTCAGCAGTCTCCTCTATTGGCCGATTCTGCTCCATTGGCAGCGGCTGTTTTATCGGACAGCAAAAGAGTTCACATCCGTCAGACTGGCTCAGTTCACATCCTTTTCAGTACACCGATACGGCCCTGACTTACGATCCCGAGGTTGCTCAGGTTACGATTGGGCACGATGTCTGGATTGGGCACAGTGCAATGATCCTGGAAGGGGTCACAGTCGGCACAGGTGCAATTATCGCAACCCGCGCTTTGGTTGCCCATGATGTGCCACCCTATGCGATCGTTGCCGGGATCCCTGCAAAAGTCGTCAAGTATCGGCATGCGCCTGAGCTAATTGAAGAACTGATCAGTAGCCAGTGGTGGGATTGTGATGTCGAGATGCTCAAGACGTTACCGTTGAATAATCCTCAGGCCACGTTAGCTCTGTTAGCCGATAGGGCTGAAGAAAGTCGTGCTAACTATCAGCAGATTCAAATCACACGTAAAACGTGCAGCGTTCTGCCCTCGCTGTAAATCGCCGTGCTCATCTAAAGAGCACGGCTTGACATCAGAGCATCAGTAGTCTTTGAGGGTGTACTGGATCCGGTAGATGACATCGACCAGGCTTTCGGCCAGCGCGCGTTGGCTGCCCGTTGCATCGGCCTTGAAGAACGTCAAGGTCAGAGTCCCACTGCCCGTAGGCTCCCCTTCGAAGGGCAGGTATTTCGAGTCGTTGAAATCGACGACGAACAACCCCGAATCGTCTAGCCCCCGTGACAACGCTACGTACGTTGAACCCAACCCTAATGTTGCCTTCACATCCTGGTAAGGACCGAGCAAAGCCGGCAGGGTCACACTGATATTTTTCAGACGCCCTGTTTTTTCCGTGGAACCGTAATCCGTGTTCAAGGACAGCGCACTGAGATCAAGGGTAATGACCAGCTTATTGGTGTCCACCATGGACATGCTCACCCCGCCTACAGGACCGGTAGCCCCCTCATCATTCAATACCGAACTCAGCATCGCCCCAAAACTGGTGTTACTGCTGGCAGCCGTGATCTGTGCATTGAGCGACACGCTTGCCTGAATCTCCAGGCCGCGCAAATCGTCTTTCAGATAGGTGTTTTCCAGCTTTTGCAGCTCTAGCATCAACCCTTCACCGGCCAACAACCCTTGATATAGGTCGTTCCACATTGGTGCGCTGAACAGGTTACCCGCACGCTCAGCCCCGATTTCACGAGCCAAGGCGTTCCTGCTTGCCAAACACAGCGACAAGGTGGCGTCGTAGAGTTGGTAGTAAAGCGATGACAGCCGTCCGCTCATCCAGTTGTACAGTTCCAGTCCTGTAAAGCGGGTGGTCTGCAGGCTATAAACCGCTTGCAGATTAGCCAGCTCCTGCCGGGTCAGAGCCTGTTGTTTTTGCGCCATGGTGATTTGTTGGCTTTGCGACTTGATTTGCGCCTCCAGCGAAGCGATTTCACTGCTGGCGTTGTCCCGCTGGATCTGCCAGTCGTCGCGCCGACGGCGATACTGCTCACTGATATCAAGGCGCTGGGCCGAAGTTTCAAGCGCGGTTGCCGCTCCCTGTATCCCGAACGCCACCGATCGCGCAATACCTCCCCATCTTGAACCGCCACAGGCAAAACCAAAGGTGTTAGGGGCTATTTCTACAGCAGCACCGATCGCCATGGGAATCGTTGCAGCGACGTTGAGCGCCCCCGCCGTCACGCGCAAATCCATGGCCGCCTGTTCGCTGCTGGAAATCCAGTTGTTGTACAGATTGCTGTAATACGAAAGCCGCGTTTTTGCCCCATTCAAGCTTTGTTGCAGCGCCTGGAGACCATTCTGCAATGCGAGCACGTTGTTCGACTGCATGTCCCGGGTTAAACCGAGAATTTGCTGTTGCTGCGATTGCATCAACAAGGTCATGTTCTCGTTGTCGCGACGCTCCAACGTATTTTGCAGCGATGAGCCAAACTGAATGACACTGTTCACTGCGGTCCGTGCCTTATCCAGCAACACCACGAAGCGGAACGGGCTCACCAGAGCGTTATTCGACACCGAGCTCCCCCCCGCGTCGTTGCCTGTACCGTGCTGGCGTTGTAAATCGCTAGGCGATACCGGCTCGGCATAGAGCGGCAACGACAGTGGCTGACCATCCAGGCTGAGGTTATGCCGCAGGTTGTAAAAGCGCACCTCCAGCTTGTCCCAATACATCAGCAGGTCATCGTTATACGGCGGCAGGAAATGCCCATTGGTTTCAGTCAGGTATGCCTGTACCTGGCGAGCCAACTGAGTGGACACTGAGTCTGGCGGGCCCGAATGCTCGCGAACAAAATGGTGGTCTACAATCACGGCCGCCTCACCAAGTGTCGGGTCAGGCCAGCTGTTGGTGTAGTTGATCACCGGACGTGGTCCGAGCATTTGTGAGGCTTGCAGATAGCACATCTTGGCCTGTGCCAGATAATCGCGCTGCAATTGTCGATAAGCACTGTCACCTTGCTCAATCAGTCGGTTCACCGAATTGAGGAAGATTGCCAGCTTGTAGTGCATGGGATCGTTCATCGCGATCACATCAGGGTCGACTGTCGGCGGGACAGTGTCGTTCCACTTGGGGTCTTGCTGTAACGGCGCTACGTTCCAGTAACGAACTTCATCCTCTAGCATTGCAAGCTCGCCATCAGCATTTCGGAACCCCGTTGGCGCAAAAATGTATTGGTACCAACGTGCTGACTCGGGATAGTTTTGTTCGTTCAGAAAACGATTGGCGATCAGAAAACTGGAGTGAAAGAAAATTTCCCAGAAATACAGTCCATAGGCACCGTTGAAGTCGATGGCTCGGGAGGGGTTGGATTCAAGGGAGCTGGTTTGTGTCTCATAGGCCAACAGGCCGCTAATACCGTCGTTCAGCAGTCGGCTCATGAAGGGCCGCGCGGTATCAGTTTCTAAATATGCTATTGAGGAAACCGTAGAGGCCTGCGCGGATCGGGCATTATCGGAGCCTTGGGAAGTTTGGATTGCCTCTTCAGCATCCAGCATAAGTTTGCCACCATCGATATAAAATATCGGCCTGGGCATTACAATGGGCGATTCGCTCGACGGTAGAGTATCCGACAAGCTCATTGAGTCATGAAAAACCGCATTTAAATTTTCCCACGTCCCGGCATAGTCAAGATAAAGCCTTACTTCATCGTTATCAACGTCGTGGATCAACGCGAAATTTCTCGGTTCTCCAGAAAGTGCTTGTTGCCGGGAGGAAACCCACACGCCATCATTTTGCAAATACCAGATATTCGCCTTGAAAGAATAGAGCGGATCAGGATCATTGTAGCCAGTCTCTGTGCGGCTGATCCAGCAAGCAAATAAACGATCATTATACCAGCAGATCCTTACCTTGCCCCCCAATGCCTCGGTGGTCGGCGCAGTGATTTTCAGCCATTGTGACCAGGCACTACCTGATCTATTGGTATTACTATCGCGCGCAGCCATATTACAAGAGCGCCAATAATAGTCATGCGGAGAGTTTTTTGTTCGACCGATAAAATAAAGTACATCTTCACTTTCCGCCGAGCGGTTACTTCCGGCTTGATAACCACTGATGACTTCAAGATTTGCAATGGTTTCAAATCCCAGCATGTATTGCTGAAACCCCTTTTCAATGCGATCGGTACTGATTCGTCCTTGATTGAGGGTCTCCTCCAAGGACTTGAAAAGCTCAGTTTTCCGGTAGCGCAGCGTCGGATCCAGATAGGTCTCCGGGTAATACTGCAAACGCTCTTTGCCGGCCCAAGTCGAATACACTTGATTGTAGTTGCTCCAGTCATAGAGAAACCCACCTGACTGCGATTCAGTGACCATGGTCGAGTCAGTAGTGTTATCCACATCAGGGTCATAACCACTGAGGCAGCGGTTAATATACATTTGGACACTATAAGTCGCCTCGGCGACCAAGGAGGTCGTGACCTGCGCACTGATTTTGGTGTCGATCAACAGGTATTCAAAGAGGTCATCTGCCGTCTTGATTCTCTCGGATAACTTTACATCTTCTTCAATGAATTCGTCAGGAATGGATTTAGCTATGTAGTAGGTGACCAGCGCATCGCGCCGAGCTTCTTGAAGCGAATTAATTGCTACTTGATTACTCATAATAAACTCCGTGGCGATAGGTATCCACCAATTAAAATGTTGGAAACGAGGTTTCAGCGAATATCCGGATAACAGCAGAGAATTTAGATCCTGTGTGTATCCAGTGCTAACGGGCTAATTAGATATAACTGCCGATCGCCACTCTCTGGCCAACGATCGGCGGCCCCATTTAATCCCTGCGATTAGCGACCGATCAGGGGTGAGTAAGCACACACTTCAGTGCCTGTATCAGGAGCCCCGGTTAACGACACGGGGGTCACACAAAATGCAACAACATGGCCGAAATAGGCATCCATCAGAAGAAGCTGTTCGCCTGTTTCCCCCTCAATGTCCACCCAACCACAATCAGGCGTACATAGGGACTTCATGCGCCAGCGAAACCGTGTTGCACCTTCCAGGTTCTGGTCATGATCAAGATATATATAAGTACCAATTAGCGTCTGACCCACTTCAGGGATGCCCTGTATCATGACGGCCCTGGCTTGCGGTGGCTGCCCCAGTACCACGCTTGCAGTGGGTACTGATTTTTGCGTTGCACCCTGGCTCGGCGTCCCCGTAAGGGCAATTGGCGTGACGGCCAATACAATGCTTTTGCCCAGATCTTGCGCTGTCACGGTGTAGACCGGTTGCGTCGCGCCCTCAATCACTTCCTCGGGGCTGCCATCGTTTGCAGTCCGGCACCATTGGAGGCGGGTTCCCCCATCTTGGTCGGCGTTATCGTCGTGGTAATCGTAGCTGCCAACAAGGACCTCACCCACTCGCGCGATACCCTGAACCAGAACACTACATGTGGGCGCACGACCCTCGACAACGACTACGGTGGCTGCTGATTTTTGCCTTGGGCCTGTGTCGGGCGTTCCAGTTAGCGCTCTTGGAGTAACCTCAAATTGCAGAGTGGCGCCCAAGTCCTCCTCTGTCAGTACATAGGTCCGTTGCGTTGCCCCTGCAATAGCTCCGGCATTGACACCAACCCGATACCATTGAAAGCTGGTTCCCCCCTGCAGATCGTTGTCGTTATCCACGTACTCGTATGTACCGGTGAGGGTTTCTCTCACTTGCACGCAACCACTGATAGACACGTTTTGGGCTTGGGGAGGATAACCGCGCTTAACAATTTCAGTGGGTGCGGATATACGCTCTGCGCCCACATTGGGCATTCCGGTTTGAGCAATTGGTGTGACCGCAAATTGCAGGGTGGCGCCCAAGTCCTCCTCTCTCAGTACGTAGGTTTGTTCAGTGGCTCCCTCAATAGCCTCATCGGCGTCACTGCCATGGCGTTTAAACCATTGGAAGGTGCTCGCCCCCTGCAGATCGTTGTCGTTATCCACGTACTCGTAGGTACCGGTGAGGGTCTCACCCACTTGCATGTAACCACTGATAGACACGTTCTGGGCCATCGGTGCTGACCCTTTTTTGGCTGCAATCGGTGGGGTCGCAGCCACTTTTACCTCGCCGTCCCTTGGTGTCCCGGTAAGGGCGACTGGGGTGACCGAAAACGCAAGGATTGCGCCCTCATCTGCAGCGGTCACGGTGTAAGTCTGTTGTGTCGCGCCTTCAATAGCCCCAGGGGTACCGCCCCCATGGCCGCCTGCCCGCAACCATTGGAATCGAGTTGCGCCCTCCTTGTCGTTGTCGATATCAACGTACCAATAGGTACCGGTGAGCGTCTCACCCACTCGCGGGCAACCATATATATTCACACTCTGGGCCTCGGGAGCGTGGCCCTGTACAACGCTTTCAGTCAACGGCGAGGCAACCTGATCGCCTGTACTTGGGTTTCCGGTTCTGGCTTTTGGAGTGACCCTGAATTGCAGGGTGGCGCCCAAGTCATCCGATATCAGTTGATAGGTCTGTAGCGTTGCCCCGTCAATAGCTTGATTATTCCGATACCATTGGAAGGTGGTATTTCCTTCCGGATCGCCGTCGTCATCAACGTAGGTGTAGGCACTGCCAAGGATCTCGCCCACTTGTGCACGACCACTGATTGACACGTCGCGGGCTTCTGGTGGCAATCCATCCCTCGCGGCAATAGTCCCGGTTGTTGCGGTTCCCACCCCGCCAACCACAGGTGTTCCGGTAAGTGCTTTTGGGGTAACCGAAAACGTAAGGGTCGCGCCTTCATCTGCGACTGTCACGGTGTAAGTCTCATTGATTGCGCCCGCAATATCCCCCGGGGCGCCACCACCGTGGCCCCCTGTCCGAGACCACTGGAAGATAGTTTCCCCCGGCTCATCGTCGTCAGGGTCGAAGTAGGTATAGGTACCGGTGAGGGTCACACCGACTTTTTGGATACCCGATATTTGCACTTCATTCGCCTGCGGCGCAGACCCTGGTTTCGGCGCAATGATTGCGGTTGCCGCGGATCTTTGCTCGCTCCCCATGATTGGCATTCCCGACGTTGCAACGGGAGTGACAGAAAATTGAAGGGTTGCACCTTCGTCCTCCACCGTCAGGCGGTAGGTACTGCTGTTTGCCCCTGTAATAATCCCCGTCGCGCCACCGCCATGGCCTCCTGCCCGATACCAGAAAAAGAGTGGCACACCTTGCTCATCACCCTCTGTATCGACGTAGGTATAACTCCCCGTCAGTTCGCTATCCACGATTGCCTCACCCATCACCCGGACATCTTTGGCGATAGGTGCTGTACCCGTGGTAACGCCGTCAGCAGATGACAGCATGGCAGCGCAGGCTTCAGCAACCGTCTGGATCAGGGAGGAGCTTTCGGCATTCAGTTGTTCAAGCGACATCACGTAGAGGCTATGGATAAGCGCACTGCCTAGTCCACTTTGCAAACTGACCTGCATCGAGGCTTCTAACTGGGAAAGATGTGCGAAGGTTGTCGGAAAGGCCCCGTATGCACCTCGACTAACCAGCGTGTTATTCATTTCACGGGTCGCATCCAAGTCCCAACCCTGAATACGCGCCAGCATCTCTGTGGCGAAGGCTATCGTCTGATCGGGTTGATTGGCGTACTTGAAGTAGCTCATGGCTTCCGCTTCTGGCACGACAATGCGTTGCTGCCATTCCTTGAGGCGGGAAATAAAGAACAAGAGTTTCAGGTCGGGCGCTTCAACCGTGATAAGACCCAAGTCCTGCTCGGTCAGATTTGCCCATTGCGCGATCAAGGCATATTGCCCCATGGCCTGGCTGTAACGAGCGATATCGGGATAATTGTGCAGCTCATCGAAAAACGATAGCGCCCCACTATTAAACAGCTCGTTAATCTCCCTCCAGAAGTCGGCCAGTCCGTAAGGGACAGGCGTTGCACCACAAGTCTTGAAGGTGTCATCGAGCCAGTCAATCAAGCTCGCCATGACATTGGATTTGACCTTAAATGCGGCAGAAATGAGTTTAAATAGCTTCTGACGAAATCCCTCCGACAACGATCTGTTTGCGTCAGGGTCAGTGGCAAACGTGGTGTAGATATTATCGACAAAGTTGTACAACTCAGGGGTGACGTTTTGACTGTATTGATCGGTGATCAGGCTGAAACTGTCATCAATGGCCAAATTGTGGTTCGCCATCCAAAGTAACACCGCTTCGGTTCGCTGAATCAGCGTCAGGGTCTCCAGCGTTGGCGTACCCGCCAGCACCTCCGCCATATCCCTGTCGGGAGTCAGCATGTTCCATAGCCGTACAGCTTGGGAGTAGGTGATGCCGAGCATTTTGGGGATCATCGCTTGCCGGTAGAGCTTAGCCGCTGCCTGGGTACTCCAGTCGGCGATCGTCGGTTGACTAAAGGTCAACTTCGCCATGGTGAACAATTCATTTGCCGAGACGCCCAGACTACCGGCAATAAGGCTTGCATTGGCATCGCCAGCCTGGGGATCAAAGTTCACGAGCACCTCCAGCGGCACCGTCCTGCCATCTGTTTTCGACGTGAATACTTGTCGATAGAGGCTCTGCGCGTACTGAGGCGCATGGCTGTTCATGTCCCCAATAAAACAGGTAAATGCGTCCGCCGAGAGGCTGTAAACCTCATTCAGACGCTGAAACTCGGCAATCGCCTCAAGAATGGGGGTATCGAGCAACAGTTCATTGGCGCGGTTCGAGCTATATGCCAGGTTGGCATTTTTAATCAACCAATCAAGCTGATAAAACTCAAGCTTGACCTGATGCTGTAAACGAATGAGCCGCTCTGCCCGGTCTGCGAGCAATACTGCGTTTCCACTGTCTAGTTTCAGCTCGGCCGGCGCTGTTACAGTTAGACCAGGAATAACCAATAGCGGAGTTCTGGTCTCACCGCTCGTGGAAAGATAGGACTGTCCAAACTCAGTCACCGGAACAGCATTCTTGACGCCAAACTTGAAGTATCGACTGGTTTTTTGTTCTGTCTCGGTTGACGATTGCGAATCAACCTGGCCGGTCATATGGAGCAGTTGATTGACGGTCAACCCAGTCTGAGCAGTGAACGTGGACACGAGCTTGAGTTCGTCGTGGATCACGTCGCTATCGAGATCGTAATGTTCCTTGATAGTTTCTGCGCTTGCATCCGGCCCTACCAGAAGTTGATAAGTCGCTGGAGTCATTAACAGTTCTTCTCGTGCCGCAGGAGACGGTGTCGTGACGCGGGAAACGGTATGTACGGCACTCTGAAGGGGACTAAAGGCCAGTGCCTGATCGTCGTGCAGAATGGCCCAGACTTGTTGAAGAGAAGAACTTTTCGATTTCAACGTCGTACGAATTTGAACCAGGTTGTCATGGTACGGTAGCGTCATCGGGAAGTAGGTGGTTTCCAGCGAAGCCAACGTGGCGCCGGGATTGGCCCTCCTCATGCCCGAGATCAGAACATCAATCAAAATGCCGAGGGTGGAAGCCTCTTTCAGCATGTTATCTTCGCTCAGAGTCAGTGTTTTGATATCGGGCCGACGCCTGTCGATGTTCAACGGGCTTTGCGGCAGGTGCAAGCCCTTGGCAATCGTATACAGCTCGGTCAGATAGCGCCCAGGGGAGAACAATGATTGAATCGAGGCGGCATCCGCATACCCATCTGCGGAACGCTCAGTAAACAAATCGTCGAAGTCAAGTGCTCCGCCTAATGAACGTCCCAAAGCATCGGAAAGCGTCTGGGGTGATGGATTAATTCCTAGCTTGGGAATCGTTTGCAGGATGGGTTCATTACGCGAACGATAAGTTCGAATAATGCTATTTAGGCTTTCCACTCTCTGCGTGGCCAGTGCATGAATTTTCTGGGCTTGCTCAGATGGCAACACCGAAAGTTGCTGACAGAACGCCATTTTCGGCTGACGAACAATGTCGAAAACTGATGTATACCCCGCCTCACTGAGTCGTTGCATAGTATCTTCGTTTGAGGACTCTGTACTGAATAACGGCTGTATTATTTTTTGCATAACGCTCTCCATCTGGATTGACTTGGATTACCACGAAACAATCACCAACTGCTTATTGCAGTGCATTGATCAGACCTGCTGCCTGTTACGGTGCTTGTCATTCTGATTCGACAAGTACAAACCAAGACAACTAACCACAGCTGGGAATAGCTAAGAGCCTATATGACTGCAAGCCGCATATTTCTAGTTCTGCGTTTTGGAAGATGACCTATAAATATTCGGTGAGTGCTCATGGCTCCATGTAAGTAACGATATCCAACAACACGATTTTTCCACTATAAATGCGCGCAATGGTAAAGCAAGGATTCTTCCTCTAAAGTCTGATTTCACACTCAGTGATTATTCAAAAAAACGCAAACAACATGCAGTAACACATTATTATTAATAAGTGGTGAAAGGACTTCCTCGCCTTTTTTGCCGATCGTGATGCACCGCGCGCACAGCACTGGTTTCGAAATACAACTAGGACGGCGTCTGGGAGCAGGCTGCGCACTAGGCTCTGTACGAAAAGTAAAGTTGCAAACACCGCATGGCACAAACCAATGTGACCATCGCCGCAAAAGTTTTCGCGAGCTTGTCGAAGCGTGTAACGTTGCGGCGGTTATCCTTCAGCCATCCGAACATGCGCTCGATGATGTTGCGCTGTCGATATTGGGGGCGATCAAACAGCCTGGGCAAACCCGGTCGTGGCTTTCGCCTCATGCTTTGCAAAGGGATCGCTGGCGGCATCCGATAACGTTCGCAGTAACGGCGCAAGGCTTCGGCGTCATAGCCCTTGTCGGCCAGCAGCCATCGACAGCATGTGGATTGGTCGTCAGGCCGCCCCGGCTGCGTCCGAGGGCTTGGTCTTGCGGTTCTTCAGGCCCCCTTTTTTCCCGGCGCCTGATGAGGCTCTGGTTGCGCGAAGTGCGGTGGGGTCGATTCATACCGTTTTGCCATCGTGGCCTTCTGGCTGTGATGGAGGGGGACACGGCGCATTCCCGTGACCGCACGGTGATTTTTTTTCGCTACATGCCGACCCAAGCGAGCTTCGTCCACCATGTAGGGATCGAGGTTGGCGAAATACTTGTGAACGGTCATACCACTTGGCATCGCCAGCTGGTTAGAAGGCAATCGTCCGAGGTTCTCGTCTTCGATTGTGATTTTCACTTCGCCAATGACCTCTGAAACGCTAACTCGTTCCTCATGCAAGTACCCCTCTTCGATCACCCACCCAAGATAACTTTGAGTTCTCCTGTAATAGGCGGAAAGCAAGTCAGATCAGGGGCTACGTTCCTAACGTACGGGACCTCTCCGAGAAATGGCTGATCAATACAGACTTCAATTTAGCGCTTCTCGTACCCACTATAAAACTCGGCTCGCCTTTTTCGACTTGGTCTACAACCCACAATTTAAAAGTCAGCGTGTAATCGCGCTGACTGCGTTTTGCACCTGTATCCATTGCACCTTCCTGATAAAAAGTCAGAAGGTGTAAACCTTATTCAGGACGAGACAGCCCCCAAAAAAAGGTTCTTCACGGAATCTCGGGAAACACAGAAACAAGAACGCCGATTTGATTGATGATGTTCGTGCGAGCAAACACATCTAACAAACCGGCGTTCTTATGCGCGATATTAATACTTTCCTTCCTTTTTGGGAGGGCTTTTCTGTCGTCACGATCAAACCTGATGGTGACGCACTCCAGATCGATTTGACACCCATGTCGATCGATTCCCTTCCTGTAGCAGCTGCCAAAAAACCTGTTCAACCACGCATGAGTATTGCCAGCGAGTCATTCGTGATTTGCCCATTCTCGGCCGTGCGGTGCACCTCAGTGTTTTGCTCAGACGGGTTGGCTGTCGTGACTGTGGCAAACGCATGGAAGCCGTCAGTTGGCTGGATCGCTATGCCCGCATGACGCGCCGCTTGGCCGATGCCGTTATTCAAGCCTGCGAGCGCCTTCCCACTCTGCACGTGGCCCAGATGTTTGGGCTGCTTCGGTTGCTGGAACGTCGAGCCTTGCAAGCGGCGCTGAGCACTTTGCCGAAGGCGCAACCACGTCGCCTGGTGATGGACGAATTCGCGTTGTTCAAAGGTCATCGCTACGCCAGCGTTGTGCTGGACGCCGATACACGGCGGGTTCTGTGGATTGGCGAAAGCCGCAGCCGTGCCGCGGTCAGGCCATTCTTCGAAGAGCTGGGGCCAGAGGGGTGCGCTCGCATCGAAGCGGTGGCGATGGACATGAATACCGCTTTTGATCTGGAGGTTCGTCAGCACTGCCCGAAAGCGCGAGTGATCTACGATCTCTTCCATGTGGTGGCCAAATATGGCCGAGAGGTGATTGATCGGGTTCGCGTCGACGAAGCCAATCGGCTGCGTCACGACAAACCTGCTCGCAAGGTCATCAAGCAGGCGCGATGGCTGTTGCTGCGTAACCCGCAGAACCTGAAAACACCGGAGCAACAGGTCCGCTTGGAAGACCTGCTGGCGGCCAACCAAGCGTTGATGACGGTCTATCTGATGAAAGCTGAACTCAAAACGCTCTGGACGCCGAGTACTGCTGGGGCTGGAGATCGGCCTGGAAACAATGGCTGGGCCATGCTTATGAAAGCGAAATCCCGGCTCTGAGCCAGTTTGCCAAACGGTTAAAGGGGTACTGGCGCGGCATCGTAAGCCGTGTTCGCTGGCCGATGCACACCGGTCAGTTGGAAGGAATAAACAATCGAATAAAGGTCATCAAGCGGATGGCGTACGGTTACCGGGATAGCGAATTCTTTTTCATGAAGATCAAGAGCGTCTTTCCCGGTAATCCGTGAAGAAATCGAGTAGGAGGCGGATTCACATCCGCCGTCCTCTCACACCACCTTACATACGGTTCCGTATACGGCGGTTCAGGCTATGCGGTTAAGCCGGTTTATCGTATCCAGTATCGAGACCAGCCCGAGTCGATCCCACAGCTTCTTCGGTAGCGCCTGATTCATATGTGGCGCTCCCGAGTTCCACCATGGGCCTCGGCCATTGACTGCCGATTTCCACGCCCGTGCCTCACCGAGTCCCAAACGTATCAAGTTGCGCGCCCTCGTAGAGGGCCGCTTCCATTGACGCCATACGACACAGCGAAGCTTGTGACGCACCCAACCGTCAATTTCCTCAAGCGGCCGCTTGCTCTGACTGAGTTTGAAGTATCCTGCCCAGCCACGCAGTACGGGGTTTATCCGCTCGATGACAGTCGCCATTTTGCAGCCCCGAGCATGACGTAACAGCATTCTCAATCGGTCGCGCAAGCGACCTAGACTCATCGTCGCCACTCTTAGTCTCGGCTGTTGATGCCAGCTCATCCCATAGCCTAAGTAATCACAGGCCCAAGGCCGTGCCACACGGCTCTTTTCCCGGTTCAACGTCAGTTTCAGGCGCTGGCTCAGGAAACGCTCGACGCCGGCCATCACTCGTTCGCCGGCACGGCGACTGCGCACATAAATGTTCGCGTCATCGGCATAACGCACGAAGCGATGGCCCCGTCGTTCCAGCTCACGGTCGAGTTCGTTGAGCAGGATGTTCGACAGCAACGGCGAGAGCGGGCCGCCTTGCGGCGTCCCTTCCTGCCGTCGACTGACGAGTCCACCTGACATCGTTCCCGCTTCGAGTAACGACGGATCAGCGTGAGTACACGCCTGTCTTCGATTTGACGCGCCACGTAGGCCATCAGGACATCGTGGTTGACCCGATCAAAGAACTTCTCCAGATCAAGTTCCACGCACCAACGGTGACCCGCCGCCACATGGGCGCGGGCTGTTTCGATGGCTTGGTGAGCGCTTCTGCCCGGACGAAAACCGTAGCTGTGGTTCGAGAACAGCGGGTCGAAGATCGGCGTGAGCTGTTGCAGCAGAGCTTGTTGGATCAGGCGATCCACGACACCGGGAATGCCCAACTGCCTTGTGCCACCTTTGGGTTTGGGGATGTCGACGGCGCGCACACCTTGCGGGTGATACTCGCCGGCCAGCAACCGAGCCTTAAGGATCGGCCAATACTGTTTCACGTAACCTGACAAATGCTCGACCGTCATGCCATCGGCACCCGGCGCGCCCTTGTTGCTGACTACGCGTTGATACGCACGCTTGAGGTTGGCGGGTGCAAGCACCCGCGCCATCAGCGTGTCCGGCTCCGCTTTCGTCCACGTCACAGACGCCGTCGATACCTGTGCGCTGTCAGCCGTCATCCTCGGATTCTGTCCGGGACTCGGAGTAACAGTCTTCTCTGGGAGAAATTTCTGCATTTCGGTATTCAACGAGACTTCGACGCCTACTGGCGGCATAACCTGTTCGGCCCTTGGTGGCGTGGTCATTCGCCACTTACTACGGCTTCAGCTGACTTCTGCACGTTCATCCCGTCGCCTCTCGACGCTCGGTAGCACACTGGCAAACGTGCAGATCTCCCAGGGTAATTCGCGCGACCTTCCTGCTTATGCCTGTCGGATCTACGTCACAGCGTTCCGTGCAAGTATTGGGCTTTAACGGTTTGGGCCGTCTTACCCCGCTGCGCCGCCTCTATCCGCTTCCTGTTCGTCAGGCCAGCACTTTGCCTCGGGCTTCCTTCAGATTCGCAGTCACCCACGACACCCTTGCCTCTGGCTAACACTTCCCCTTGCCGGGTGTGTAGAGGACTTTCACCTCCAAGTCACCAGCGTGGCCACCACAGCCAAGCTGATTGCGCTTGCGCGCAACGCGCCATGCCTGGCGCACCCAAAAAAAAGCCAATTCAGAGAATTGGCCTTTCTGGTGCTTGAGTTCGTTGATTCATCTATTTGTGAAAATGATCAACTATTGTGTGAACCTACACAGGATGTAGGTGAGCAAAGTTAACCGACTTTGACACATTGGAATATCAGCGGTATACAAAAGGATTGGACAAAGTTAATTTCCACTTCGGGAAAAGTTATTCGTCTAAAACCTAACTTCGGCCAATGTTAATCCTCCAACTATTACAGCCGGTATAAAATTGACAGATTGTCAAAACATGAAATCAATTTAAACTAAATTTATTGCCTATTCAAGTAGGATTGCACCTTGCAGTACAGGCGCCTCAGCGCTAAACCCTCAATATCTGTCGTATAGAACATCAACCTTTAACAACTGTACGTATAGACACCTACGATAAGTTGATGAGCATCGCCTTTCGGCGCTTTGTAAAATATCGAGAGCCCTCCCCACCACCTGACTGATGGTCATGCCTCGTCACTGTTACGTCACAAATCGTCCCTAGGCTGAATCGAATGGGCCAGGATTTTCCTGACCCAAAGGAGGCCTGCTTGCCCTCTCCAAGCACGCGGATAACTTCAGAAAACTCCTCCGACAGTCCTGTGCCGGCTGCGGAATACGTTCGCATGTCCACGGATCATCAACGCTACTCCACCGAAAATCAGTCGGCAGCCATTCATGCATACGCCATGAGCCATGGCATGGAAATCGTTACCACCTATCGTGATGAAGGGAAAAGTGGACTAGATATTGGCGGTCGGGACGCACTGCGCACACTGCTTGACGATGTTCAGACCGGAAAGACTCAATTCCAGGTCATTCTGGTCTATGACGTCAGCCGTTGGGGACGTTTTCAGAACACAGATGAGAGTGCTCACTACGAATATCTTTGCACCAGCAGCGGCATCAGGGTGGTGTACTGCGCAGAACCCTTCGAAAACGACGGCTCACCACTAGCAACTATATATAAAGGCATCAAACGATCCATGGCTGGCGAGTACAGCCGTGAATTGTCCCAAAAAGTCTTCGCTGGCCAGTGCCGTCTCGTTGAAAAGGGTTTTCACCAAGGTGGGCCGGCAGGCTATGGGTTACGCCGAGCATTGATCGATGAGAAAAGCGAGTTCAAGGCAGAACTATCGCGGGGCCAGCAAAAGAGCCTCCAAACCGACAGGGTCATCCTAATTCCTGGGCCCGAAGCGGAAATTGAAGTGGTTCAACGCATCTACCACCAATTTATCCACAACGGGATGAACGAACGAGAGATTGCCAATGCGCTGAACGCTGAAGGTTTGATCACCGACTTTGATCGCCCTTGGAGCCGGGGCAGCGTCCACCAGGTGCTGACCAACGAGAAATATATTGGTAACAACGTCTACAACAAAACATCCTCCAAGCTACGCAAACGCATCAGTCGCAACCCACCCGAAAAGTGGGTTCGCTGTGATGGGGCATTCCAGGGAATTGTTTCACTGGAAGTGTTTGCTGGTGTACGCGAAATCATCTTTCAGCGCTCGCACCGCCTGGATGACGCACAACTGCTAGAGCTGCTTCGTATCCTATTGCAGCGGGCGGGCTCATTGTCTGGGATGCTCATCGACGAGCAGGACAACATGCCCTCCAGCACTATCTATATAAATCGCTTCGGCGGGCTTTTACGTGCCTACACCCTTATCGGTTACACACCAGATCGCGACTATCGATATTTGGAGATCAATCGGTCTCTAAGACAGCTGCATCCGCAGGTTCTTGAAGATGTTCTAAACCACTTGAAGTTCGTTGGGGCAAGAGTCGAACTCAGCGATCAGAATGACCTGCTGACCGTTAACAATGAATGGACGGCATCCGTGGTCATTGCCCGTTGCCAACCCACACCGGCTGGAACTCTTCGCTGGAAACTCAGATTCGACAACAGCCTGGCCCCTGACATCACGATTGCTGTGCGCATGGAACAAGCAAACCTTCAAGTGCGGGACTATTACCTGGTTCCCAGTATAGACATGGGGACATGGCCAAAAAGAATGGCCGAAGAAAATAGCCCCTTAATAGACAGTTACCGTTTCGCAACGCTGGATGTACTGGATGGGCTTGCTGCGCGTTGCTCCCTGAAAGAGGCTTGCCAATGACCGTCCCATCAACTGTACGTGACCATGTTGCACTCATTCCCATCTCGCAAATTCACATCCTGAACCCTCGCACGAGAAACAAGAAGGTTCACCGCGAGCTCATCGAGAATATCAAAACGGTGGGCCTCAAGCGCCCTATCACCCTAAGCCGAAAAGCCTCACCCCAAGGGCCGCTCAGCTATGACCTCGTGTGCGGACAAGGTCGCCTCGAAGCGTTCCTCGCTCTGGAAGCCAAAGAGATTCCAGCATTTGTGATTGATGCTGTGGAGGAAGACTGCCTTGTGATGAGCTTGGTGGAGAACGTAGCTCGAAGGCATCACCGCCCGATAGACCTGATGAATGAGGTCGGACGTTTGAAGGAGCGGGGCAAGTCAGATGCGGACATCGCAAAAATAATTGGCACCACAGCATCATGGGTCAGCATGATTGTTGGGCTACTCGAACGCGGAGAAGAAAAGCTCCTGTCGGCGGTTGAAACTGGGTTGATACCGCTCAGCATGGCGACAGATATAGCCCGTAGCACTGAAAGCGACATTCAAAATGTACTTACTGACGCCTACGAGCGCGGAATAAAAGGAAAGAAAATTACGAAGCTACGACACCTTCTCGAGCTGCGGGCCAAGAGGGACAAGCTCGTTCGGGGGAGCGCGCTAGGCGCAGGTAGTCAGAATAAAAAGAAAAGAATAACTCCCGCAGACCTGAGACGCCTGTTCGAACGGGAGGCCGAACGACAACGCCTGATGGTGAAAAAGGCAGCTTTTACCCATGACCGGGTAGTTTTCGCCATTCAGGCTATCAAAGATCTCTTATCCGTCAGTGATTTCGAAAAGCTGCTCTATACAGAGCATCTGAACTCATTGCCGAAACTGATACAGGCCCGGCTTTGGAATGGAAGGGGGTTGTGATGCCTGACCAAACACACGAGCCTACTAACCCCAAGCCAACTCACGTTCCGAAAAATGCTTTTTTGGATGAGTGCGTTCGAGTCAAAGTGGCCAATATTCTGCCCCTTAAAATCTCACGCCCAGCAGTAAAAGAAAGTCTCAAGTACCAACAAATTCTAGCTTCGATCCAGGATGTGGGATTGGTTGAGCCTCCAGCTGTGACGCCAGTTCCTGGACGCAATGGGCATTATTTTTTGCTGGATGGCCATCTGCGTATTGAGGCGCTAAAGGATTTGGGCGAGCTGGACGTCGATTGCCTCGTGGCCACCGACGATGACACGTATTCGTACAACAAACGTACCAACAAACTTTCTGCCGTACAAAGTAACAAAATGATTGTGCGCGCTATGGAGCGTGGGGTCTCGGCGGAGCGACTTGGTAAAGCTCTTGGATTATCACCACAGACAATCAAACAGAAATTTCGTCTGCTTAATGGCATTTGTGCAGAAGCCGTTATGCTTCTGGGTGACACAGATTGCCCGGCAGAAGTATTCAATCTTTTAAGGCAGATGAAACCGCTGAGGCAAATTGAAGCGGCGGAGTTGATGATTGGAAACAAAAATCTCTCAGTCCTGCTCGCTAAAGCCCTTTTGGCCGCCACGCCATCAGACCAACTGGCAGTACCAAAAAAGCCCCTTCCTGATCAGCAGATCTCAGCAGAATCAATCGCTCGCCTAGAGCGTGAGCTTGCCGCCTTGCAAATGCAGATCAAAACAGTCGAGGAGGACTACGGGCCAGATGTCCTTCATCTCACGGTCATCAAAGGCTACCTAACCGAGCTTCTCGCCAACGCTGCAGTTGTCCGGTGGCTGGCCAAGCACCAACCTGAATACCTGAAAGAATTCCAATCCATCGCCGAGCTGACTGAACTACCGTGGGGAAGTGACGAACTAGAAACTGTTCTACCGGCTCCCGCTGCCGAACCGACAAAATAGATCGCTTGAGCCGAACGCTCAGGTTTTGAGCAGTCCCGTCTGAAGGCCATGGCCCCAAACACAATCTAAAAAACTAAGCCAATCTCATATGTTCAGAGTAGATCGAACAGCCTTCTAGCTTCGCTCGATGAGCTCATCGCTCAAGTTCGAAACAGCTCCATTGAGCTTGAGGTATCTTCAAGTCGGTAACCCATCGCCCGGTATCCACTTTGGCGCTTATCCCACATTCGCATCAGCGCTGGATGCCCTGCATCGATGAAGTCGATTATGCGCACGTCTGCTTTGCTCGCGTGCTCCCGATGCAAACGCCCGGCGTACTGTTGAAGTGTTCCCTTCCAAGAAATGGGCATTGCCAGCACCAAGGTATCCAATGGGGGATGATCAAAGCCTTCCCCCACCAGCTTACCGGTGGCCAAGAGTACCCGAGGGGCATCCGAGGATAGAGCAGCCAGCTCATCCGTTAGCGCCAAACGCTGCTTTTTCGACATTCGCCCGTGCAAGGTAAACAGGTTCTGCACACGACCAACCAGTGCCGCTTCAATGGCGCTCAAGTGATCGGTTCGTTCCGTCAGCACCAGCACCTTACGCCCTTCGTTAAAGGCTTTTTCGACTTCGAACGTGACCCGCTGGGTACGCTCAATATTATCAGCCAGATGCCGGAATACCTCCTGAATACCCGCGCCCTCGGGCACATTGATCTGGCCCGACAACAGTCGAGTTTCCACCATCAAATCACTCGGGGCACTTGTTGGCCTGCTTGCCGTATGTCGAATCGGCCCACACTGCATAAATATGATGGGGTGCTGTCCATCACGGCGTACCGGTGTGGCTGTCAGGCCAAGCACGTATTTTGCCCGAACACTTTTAAGGATCGCTTCAAACGAAAATGCCGAGAGGTGATGGCATTCATCAACGATGACCTGCCCATAGTTTTTCACCTGATCGCTCACCTCACCTTGCCGTGACAACGACTGCATCACGGCTATATCGATGACCCCGGTCGGCTTGGCCTTCCCACCACCGATGGTGCCGACAAGCCCCTTGCCCAGGCCAAGAAACATCTGCAAACGCTCTTGCCACTGTCGAAGCAGGTCAGTTCGATGGACGAGTACCAGCGTGTTAACGCCCCGGCGTGCAATCAGCGCAGCAGCGGCCACGGTTTTGCCGAATGCGGTTGGGGCACACAGGATGCCTGCATCGTGTTCTAGCATCGCCGTTACAGCAGCCTCCTGATCCTCCCGCAATGAACCGGCGAAGTTAAGGTTGATCGGCTCTCCGACAAAACGCTCATCCTGAACAATCGGGGCAATACCGTTATCGTTCAGAAGCTCTAACGCGGCATCCAGGCAACCGCGAGGCAGTGCGATGTGTTTGGGGAAATTCTCTGCACAGCCGATGATACGGGGCTTGTTCCAGACCGACAGACGCATCGCCTGCGCCTTATAAAATTCTGGATTCTGAAACGCGGCCAGCCTGATCAACCGATTAGCCAGTGCCTGGGGTAGCTCGGACTTTTCGAAGTAAATCAGGTTGGCCAACGTAACGGTCAAAGTTGCCGGCATTGGGCAAGATAGCTGTTGTTCGCGGGGGGGGTTCCACGGCTCCGGCTGGTCTTCCTCCGCGACGAACGTTACGTCCAGAGGGTGGGCATGACCGGTCGCACACACGATGGCCGGATCGATATCCTCCACAGCCATTGGCTGGATGGTGGCCAGGAATGCCCATTGATCGGCATACGGCTTGAGTTCGCCGTCCACAAAGACGCTGCACCCATGCTCGCGGGCTTTCTTCTGCAGCGGCAACGCAATCAGGTTGCCAAAACCACCTTTGGGCATCCTGTCCTGGTTCGGGAACAGTCGGTCATACGAACTCAGCTTTAGTTGTCGAGTCCGAGCACAGGTATGGCTAATAATCGCCGTGCCCAGCCGCCGAGCGTCTTGGGCAGTGACCGCTTTGGCGAAGAAAATCCATGCATGAGCACCATTGCCCGAGCGAGAGATTTCCAAAGCCACGGGCACACCCAGCTCGTGACAGGATTGGGCAAAGCCCAGCAAGTCTTCGCGCCAGTCGGCCTCGTCAAAATCCACGGCAAGGAAATAACAGGTGTCATCGGTTAGCAGGGGGTAAACGCCTGCGACTATTTCGCCCGCCAAATGCCGATAAAGCACCTGGTCATTAAGCGGTACCAATTGGCGGAAGCTGCAGTCACCACACTTTATTTTCGGCTTCTGACAAACACCTGGGCGCCATTCATTGGCACAGGCCGGTGAGTATCCTGCCTTGCCGGTTTTGCTCTCCCAGCGTTGTGGGTACACATCAGTTCGTCCTCGAAACAAGTGCTGAAACAGCTTGAGCTTGGCCTCGGTTCCCAGATGCTGAGCGGGCAACTCGATGACTGAAATGGGCACGACGGACACAGCGACTGGCAGGCGCCATTCGATAGCATTGGCTTCCAGCAAAGCAATCAATCGGGCATTTTCTGCCTGTAACTGTGCCAGTGAATCAGATTCAGTCATGGGGTCTCTATTCAATCCCGTGTCTCGTCCTTCCAAGATGTTCTACGTTGGTCTGAGAAGCCAATTTCGCCATAGTCTACAGCGGCCAAACGGTGATGTTCATGACTAGCAACGATATGAGTGGTGGGCCTTTAAGCCAAACGTGGCGGCGCTCGTAAACCATGGCTGACGGTGCTGAGTGAAATGCGAGGGCACCCCACGGAGAACGCCCTCTACCAGCCATAGTGGTTGGGTATTTTAATATCCAGATCCAGCAGCCCGTCCGACGTATGGATAAGGGGATCAAGCCAGTCCGCTTTGGCCTTAGCCCACTGTAAATAGGCGAACTGCACTTGTGTCGGGGCTCCGGCACCGAAGGTTACTTTTTCTAACTCGACAAGATACTCCCGAAGCACATTGGCCCGGCGCCAATGGTGGGCGTCCTCTTCAAGCCGCTGTAGTTTTTCTCGCTCGGCATCCTGCTCCGCCTTTTTGGCTAAGGCTTCATCGCGTTGTATCCGACGCCCCACTTCAGCAATGGCCCGCTCTTCCCGCCCGATCAACAGCTCGACGGCGCGCCGAACCATCATGATGATCAGCTTGTTGAGTTGCTGCTCAACAGGCGTATGGGTGGAGTCCATAATTTTCCCGCCATACCCTGCATCTCCCAACACATGAAGTTGGCCTGTGGGAACGTACTGCGGCGACGATATCGAACTCCAGTTGATGCGTTCATTTCGCGCCAAGGTACGCGGAGGTGGACTGCCCTCAGAACGCTTCGTCGGCTCGAAAAAGCGCAGACCAATCTGTATCCCTAATATTTCGACGTTGCATCGATCACCAATGAGCACTGGATACCCCCGGGTCTCGAGGGCTTTGATCAAGGCGTCAGCAATACGAAGCGCCCGAGGCTGCATGGCCGCCGAAACCTTCATATCAAGTGCCCGCTGACGACGACCGGGGAAGGGCATGCCACGCTGATCCAAGACGGGATGAAGCAACGCCTCACGCGTCTGCACGACGTGGGCATGGGGATTGGTGAGCCGCTCTGCCACGCGAATCCGGTGGCTCGGCTGTTGCTCATATTCGATGACCGCTTGCAGCCGGGGATCAACCGACTCGATGACGGGCACTTTGGAGTGTGGCACCGGGGCCGGCACCGAAGGGTGATGCCATAGGTAGCGCGCAGGCCCGGTGTAATCCCGGAGTTGGGGTTGAGACGGCACGCGCTTACCGGCTTTACGTTTTGCCCAATACCCTCGCATGGGCGTCGGTATCTGCAGTCTTGCGCACAACTTTTTCAGTCCGACGTCAGACAGCCCATACTTGGGCGCGACCACTGACACGGGGTCAGTCCAGACCTGCTCCAGCAGCACACCACGATCATATTGCTTCATGATCGGCTCCTCAATGCTCAGCCGCTAGCAAAACACACGTTGATTTCCACCGTTTTACCGGCGTGCCAATACCACCGGTTCACCCATCAACGGAAACCCGCGAGCCATAGCAGGGCGCATCGGAGTGACATCGCCGAGGCCGGCCAGTAAGGTCTTCCGAGATTTTGCAATCGGCGCCAGGGGATGCCCGCCATGGGGCCCCACCCATCGGGTTTAACCTTGTGCCGGTTATGCGCAGCGCGGTTCGACTCCCCCGGTGCCAGGGCTGACCGCCTGGGCGTGTCGAAATCGTCAGCCATGGCCCGCTGAAGGTTCCGCGCTCATACGGCGGCGTCCATGCCGCTGTGTCACTCATGGCCAACACCGCTGAAGCCACCTCTGCGCTGATTGGAGCCCTACTGCAGGCGATGGGGGGTGTTGTAAAAGCCATCGCTCAGCACCTTCAAAAAGTGTTTCAGTGACTGTCGTCCACCGGGGTATTTAAAGCTGACGATCACATAACAACTGCCGCTCGCGGTGAACAGAAGCCAGTAACTGCCGTTTTGCACCACGCTGTGGATATCCGATGTGCGAATGCGATGCCCGTCCTCAAACCGCCCCGCGCCAGCCCGGATGTGCCGGTGCACCATGCCCACCGCGCAGCACGCCGTAATCTCGACTTCTGTTAAAAAGGCAGTAATCGCCAAGTCGACGAAATAATGTTGTGCTGCCGCCAGCCTGAGCTCGCTGAAACGATGTGGGGGCTTCATGATCAGCTCCTTTACCATCAGGGTGAGTGATGGAAGGCCCGTGTCTAGAACACTTTGACCACCGTCGCCAGCTCCGCTGATTTGCGGACACCGTTGCCCAGCAGCACGTACACGGTATTGCGGGTTTGAAAGCAGAAGCCAAGGGGGCAAAACAACGGCCAAGATGCACACAGCGTTGTCAGGCGTAAAAGGGGCCGATGTAGATGAGACTGAAGACGAGGAGGAGCCGGTCGAGGATGCGGTTAATAAGTTGATCGAGTCTCGCAAAATGCTGACCAACGCCAGCTACTTTGCCTTCACCGCCACGCCGAAAAACCGGACACTAGAGTTGTTCGGGGAACGATTTATGGAGGGTGGCGAGCCACGCTATCGCTCACCTGAGGAGCTGGCCTACACCACCAAACAGGCGATTCAGGAGGGTTTCATCCTCGACGTGATTGCGAACTACACGTCGGTGGATAGCTTCTACCAAGTAGCCAAGACGGTCGAGGATGATCCTGATTTCGACAAGGCTAAGGCGCTGAAGAAGATTCGCTACTACGTCGAATCTCACAACAAGGCCATCCGCAAGAAGGCCGAGATCATGGTCGATCACTTCGTAGTGCAGGTGGTCGGCAAGCAGAAGATCGGTGGCAAGGCGCGGGCAATGATCGTCTGCAACGGCATTGCACGAGCCATCGACTACTACCGCGAGGTATCGGATTATCTCGCCACGATTAAGAGCCCGTTCAAGGCCATCGTGGCGTACTCGGGTGACTTTGAAATTGGCGGGGCGAAAAAAACCGAAGCCGATCTCAACAATTTCCCGAGCAAGGACATACCGTCCAAGCTCAAGCAAGATCCGTATCGCTTCCTAATCGTTGCCAACAAGTTCGTGACGGGCTTCGACGAACCTCTGCTGCATACGATGTACGTGGACAAACCGCTGGCGGGCGTGCTGGCGGTGCAAACACTGTCGCGACTGAATCGAGCCCACCCGCAAAAGCGCGATACCTTTGTGCTGGATTTCGCGGACAACGCCGAGACCATCAAGGCTGCATTTCAGGACTATTACCGCGCTACGGTTCAGGTAGGTGAAACCGACCCCAACAAGCTGCATGATCTGAAGAGTGACCTCGATGCCAAGCAGGTGTACAGCTGGCGGCAGATTGAGGATTTGGTCGCGCTCTACGTCACGGGCGCAGACCGCGACAAACTTGATCCCATCCTCGATGTTTGCGTTGCCGAGTACATCGACAACCTGGATGAAGATGGCCAAGTCGAATTCAAGGGGAAGGCCAAAGCTTTCGTTCGTAGCTACGGTTTTCTAGCTGCAATCCTGATCTACGGTTACCCAGCATGGGAGAAGCTGTCGATCTTCTTGAATTTCTTGATTCCAAAACTACCGGCTCCGAAAGAAGAAGACCTCTCCAAGGGTGTACTGGAGTCCATCGATATGGACAGTTATCGGGTGGAGGCGCAGGCATCACTGAAGATGTCTATGCACGATGCAGACGCCTTCATCGAGCCGCCCCCGCCCGGTGGAGGTGGCGTGGGCGGTACCCCTGATATCGACAAGCTCTCGAACATCATCAAAGCGTTCAACGATATGTTCGGCAACATCGAGTGGAAGGACGGCGACAAGATTCGCAAGGTCATCACCGAGGAGATTCCCGCGCGCGTGGCGCAGGACAAGGCTTACCAAAACGCGCAGGCCAACTCCGATAAGCAGAACGCCAAGCTGGAGCACGACAAAGCGTTGAATCGCGTAGTGCTAGAGCTGATCTCCGATCATACGGAGCTCTTCAAGCAGTTCAGTGACAATCCCAGTTTTAAGCGCTGGCTGACGGACATAGTTTTTGACTCTACCTACCACCAAGGCACTTCCAAACTGACTGAACCTCCGCAGCTTGGTGCGTAATGTCGTAATGCCTACCTGTGTGTAAAAAGCCCAGCAAAAAGGCCCGATAGTTTCCTATCGGGCCTTTTTGTTGCAACTAACTTTGGTCGAGCCGCTTAACTTTGACCGAAGTGGCAATTAACTTTGCCCACCTACACAGGATCAGAAGTCCAGGTTCGAGACCGCGAGGGCATTGCTTTCGATGAAGTCTCGGCGAGGTTCGACCGCATCACCCATCAGGGTGTTGAAGATCTGGTCTGCGCCAATGGCGTCTTCGATGGTCACTTTGAGCATCCGGCGCTGGCTTGGGTCCATGGTGGTTTCCCACAGCTGATCCGGGTTCATCTCACCCAGACCTTTGTATCGCTGGATGGTGTGACGCTTGGTGCTTTCAGCCATCAGCCATTCAAGGGCTTCCTTGAACTCGGTGACCGGCTTCTTGCGCTCGCCACGCTGGATGTACGCGCCGTCGTCGAGCAGGGTGCTCAATTGAGCGCCCAGGGAAACGACCGTTTTATAGTCGTTGCTGCCGAAGAAGTCGCGGTTGAAGGTGACGTAGTTCGACAGGCCGTGGGAGATCAGTTCGACCTCTGGCAGCCAGACGTTACGTTCACGGTCTTCACGCAGGCTGGCTTTGTACACCAGGCCAGACTTCTCTACGGTGCGCAGGCGAACTTCGTATTGAGCCAGCCAATCCTGCATCGCTGCATGATCGGACAGTTGATCCATGCTCACCGCAGGCAGGTAAATGAAGTGCTCGGTCAACTCCTGTGGGTACAGGCGCGACAGACGCTTTAGGGTCTTCATCACCAGACGGAAGTCATTCACCAGGCGCTCAAGCGCTTCACCGGAGATTCCCGGTGCTTCTTCGTTCAGGTGCAGGCTTGCATCTTCCAGGGCCGACTGCGTCATGTACTCTTCCATGGCGTCGTCGTCTTTGATGTATTGCTCTTGCTTGCCTTTCTTGACCTTGTACAGCGGTGGCTGCGCAATGTAGATGTAGCCGCGCTCGATCAGCTCCGGCAACTGACGGAAGAAGAAGGTCAGCAACAGGGTACGGATGTGCGAACCGTCGACGTCAGCATCGGTCATGATGATGATGTTGTGATAGCGCAGCTTGTCGATGTTGTACTCGTCGCGGCCGATGCCACAACCCAGCGCGGTGATCAAGGTGCCCACTTCTTGCGAAGAGATCATCTTGTCGAAGCGTGCCTTCTCGACGTTCAGGATCTTGCCTTTCAGCGGCAGGATAGCCTGGGTACGGCGGTTACGTCCCTGCTTGGCGGAGCCGCCAGCAGAGTCACCTTCCACGAGGTACAGTTCGGACAGGGCAGGGTCTTTTTCCTGGCAGTCAGCCAGTTTGCCCGGCAGGCCAGCGATATCCAGCGCGCCTTTACGACGTGTCATCTCCCGGGCTTTACGCGCGGCTTCACGCGCACGTGCCGCATCGATCATCTTGCCGACGACCAGTTTGGCTTCGTTCGGGTTTTCCAGCAGGAAGTCGGAGAAGTACTTGCCCATTTCCTGTTCGACCGCGGTCTTCACTTCGGAAGACACCAGCTTGTCTTTGGTCTGGGAGCTGAACTTCGGATCCGGTACTTTCACCGAAATGATCGCGGTCAGGCCTTCGCGGGCATCGTCACCGGTGGTCGCGACTTTGTGTTTCTTCGCCAGACCTTCAGCTTCGATGTAGGTGTTCAGGTTACGCGTCAGTGCTGAACGGAAACCCACCAGGTGAGTACCGCCATCGCGCTGTGGAATGTTGTTGGTGAAGCACAACAAGTTCTCGTTGAAGCTGTCGTTCCACTGCAGGGCGATCTCCACGCCGATGCCGTCTTCACGCTGAATGTTGAAGTGGAACACCTGGTTGACCGCAGTCTTGTTGGTGTTCAGGTATTCAACGAACGCACGCAGGCCGCCTTCATACTTGAACAGCTCTTCCTTGCCGCTGCGCTCATCTTTAAGGACGATGCCGACACCGGAGTTGAGGAAGGACAGTTCACGAATCCGCTTGGCCAGGATGTCCCAGCTAAAGTGGATGTTCTTGAAGGTTTCAGCCGAAGGCTTGAAGTGAATCTGGGTACCTGTGGTTTCGCTTTCGCCAACGATCTTCATCGGCTCTTGCGGAACACCGTGGATGTAAGTCTGTTCCCAGATCTTGCCGCTGCGGCGAACGGTCAGGATCAGTTCTTTGGACAGTGCGTTCACCACCGACACACCTACACCGTGCAGACCGCCGGATACTTTGTAGGAGTTGTCGTCGAACTTACCGCCGGCGTGCAACACGGTCATGATGACCTCTGCTGCCGAAACGCCTTCTTCTTTGTGCACGTCTACCGGGATGCCCCGGCCGTTGTCGCGAACGGTGATGGACTCATCCGGGTGAATGATGATGCTGATGTCGTCGCAGTGGCCGGCGAGAGCTTCGTCGATCGAGTTATCGACCACTTCGAACACCATGTGGTGCAGACCGCTGCCATCGTCGGTGTCACCAATGTACATACCGGGACGTTTGCGTACGGCATCCAGGCCTTTCAGCACTTTAATGCTCGTTGAGTCGTACGTATTTTCTTCGCTCAATGCCTTCACTCCCGATGGTCGTGGGTCTGGGTGATACGGCCCTGTTCCACGTGGAACAGAGCGACTGGCGTTTCCGTCTGCCAGCCTTCCCTCAATAATTCGTGATCTACACAGGTGATAAAGACCTGGCAGCGTAAGTCTTCCAGCAAGCGGCAAAGCGCACGTCGGTGGTGCTCGTCCAGTTCGGACGGCAGATCGTCCACCAGATAAATACACTGGCCGCGTCGGGCCTGGCTAACCAGGTGCCCTTGGGCAATCCGCAACGCACAGACCACCAACTTCTGCTGACCCCGGGACAAAATGTCCGCGGCATTATGTGCGCCCAGTCTGAGGCGCAAATCAGCGCGTTGTGGTCCGGCCTGGGTATGACCCATTTGCTGGTCCCGGTGAAGGGACCCAGCGAGTACGGCACTCAGTTCGCGGTCTTTGTCCCAGCCTCGGTAATAGCTGAGGGTCAAGCCTTCAAGCTCAACCAATTCGCTCAAGGTCTGTTCAAAGACTGGTTTCAAGGCTTTGATGTAAGCGCGGCGGTATTCATCGATTTCAGCGCTGGCCTGGCACAGTTCCCTGTCCCAAACCGCTTGCGAAACGGCGTCAAGTGTACCATGTCGCAGCCAAGAGTTTCTCTGGCGCAGGGCCTTCTGCAAGCGCTGCCAGGTGGACATGAAACGCGGTTCCACGTGGAACACGCCCCAGTCGAGAAACTGCCGGCGAATCTTCGGCGCACCTTCCAGTAAGCGAAAGCTGTCAGGGTTGATCAGCTGGAGTGGCAGGATCTCTGCCAATTGCGCCGCACTGCGAGCATTCTGTCCGTCGATGCGGATCTGAAATTCACCCTGACGGTCGCGCGAGATGCCCAACGCGCTGTGTCCACCCTCAGCCAATTCAACCTGGCCAAACACGGTGCACGCCAATTGCTCGTATTGAATCACCGGCAACAAACGGCTGCTACGAAACGACCGGGCAAGCCCCAGCAGATGGATGGCTTCCAGAACACTGGTTTTGCCGCTGCCGTTGGCGCCGTAAAGTATGTTGATTCGGGGGGAGGGGGAGAAGGTCACCGGGTGCAAATTGCGCACCGCGGTGACCGAGACGCGACTTAGCGACATCTAGCTTCTGCTGAACATGATTACAGGCGCATCGGCATGACAACGTAAGCCGAGTCGTCGTTGTCGGATTCTTGCACCAGCGCACTGCTGTTGGAGTCGGACAGGATCAGGCGAACTTGCTCGGTGGTCATCACGCCCAGTACGTCGAGCAGATAGCTGACGTTGAAGCCGATTTCCAGATTGCCGCCGTTGTATTCAACACCCACTTCTTCTTCCGCTTCTTCCTGCTCCGGGTTGTTCGCCTGGATTTTCAGCTGACCGTTGGCCAGTTGCAGACGGATACCACGGTACTTCTCATTGGACAGAATCGCGGTACGGCTGAAGGCTTCACGCAACGCCTGACGGTCGCCAAGTACCAGCTTGTCGCCGCCTTTAGGCAGCACACGCTCGTAATCCGGGAATTTACCGTCAACCAGTTTCGAGGTGAAGGTGAATTCACCGGTGGTAGCACGGATATGGTGCTGCCCCAGGACGATGCTGACGATGCCGTCCGGCTCAGTCAGCAGGCGTGCCAGTTCAAGGATGCCCTTACGTGGAACGATGACCTGATGGCGATCCGGCTGACCGATATCGGCCTGCATCGAGCACATGGCCAGACGGTGACCGTCGGTGGCCACGGCGCGAATGATACCGGCCGAGACTTCCAACAGCATACCGTTCAGGTAGTAACGAACGTCCTGCTGAGCCATGGCAAAGCTGGTGCGCTCGATCAGGCGACGCAGCTTGCTTTGCTCCAGGCTGCAAGTCAGCGAGCCCGGGCCTTCTTCCACGGTCGGGAAATCGTTGGCCGGCAGGGTCGACAAAGTGAAGCGGCTGCGGCCAGCTTTCACTACCAGCTTCTGTTCGTCGACCTTGATGTCGATCAGCGCGTCGTTTGGCAGGCTCTTGCAGATGTCCATCAGCTTGCGCGCTGGCACAGTGATGGAACCTGGATCAGCAGGCTCTTCAAGTTGCACACGACCGACCAGTTCGACTTCCAGGTCAGTACCGGTCAGCGACAATTGCTGGCCTTCGACAACCAGCAACACGTTGGAGAGCACCGGCAAGGTCTGTCGGCGTTCAACGACGCCTGCGACCAGTTGCAGGGGTTTCAACAGGGCTTCGCGTTGAATGGTGAAATGCATGGTCTAGTCCCTTGCCTTAATAAGCTGCGCTGGTGTGCATCAAGTGGTCAGTGTTCGCAGCAGGTTCTTGTAGTCCTCGCGGATGTCCGCGTCGGATTCCTTAAGCTCGTTGATCTTGCGGCAGGCGTGCAAAACAGTGGTGTGGTCGCGGCCGCCAAACACATCGCCGATTTCCGGCAGGCTGTGGTTAGTCAACTCTTTGGACAACGCCATTGCAACCTGACGCGGACGTGCGACCGAGCGTGAACGGCGCTTGGACAGCAGGTCGGAGATCTTGATCTTGTAGTACTCGGCGACAGTGCGCTGAATGTTATCCACAGAGACCAATTTGTCTTGCAGCGCCAACAAGTCTTTCAGGGATTCGCGAATCAGCTCGATGGTGATGTCGCGGCCCATGAAGTGCGAGTGGGCGATCACGCGTTTCAGCGCGCCTTCCAGCTCACGGACGTTGGAGCGTATGCGTTGGGCAATGAAGAACGCGGCGTCATGAGGCAGATCGACTTTGGCCTGATCGGCCTTTTTCATCAAGATCGCGACGCGGGTTTCCAGCTCCGGCGGCTCGACGGCAACCGTCAGGCCCCAGCCGAAGCGGGATTTGAGACGCTCTTCAAGGCCTTCGATTTCTTTCGGGTAGCGGTCACTGGTGAGAATGACCTGCTGGCCACCTTCAAGCAGGGCGTTGAAGGTGTGGAAAAACTCTTCCTGGGACCGTTCCTTGCGGGCGAAGAATTGAATGTCATCGATCAGCAACGCATCCACCGAACGGTAGAAGCGCTTGAACTCGTTGATCGCATTCAGTTGCAGCGCCTTGACCATGTCGGCCACGAAACGCTCGGAATGCAGGTACACGACCTTGGCATTCGGGTTCTTCTTTAATAGGTGGTTACCCACAGCGTGCATCAAGTGGGTCTTACCCAAGCCGACGCCACCATAAAGGAAGAGCGGGTTGTAACCGTGCTTGGGATTGTCCGCCACCTGCCAGGCAGCCGCCCGGGCCAGTTGGTTGGACTTACCTTCGACGAAATTTTCAAAGGTGAAGGTGCGGTTCAGGTAACTGGTGTGCTTGAGCGCGCCTTCGACTTGCACGGTGCGCTGCTCGGAGCGCACCGGAGCTTGCTGCGAGCTGGCGCCGGCCATCGGGTCGAAGCTGTCGCGAGACGGCTCTTCATTGATCTCGACCACTTTTTGCGTTGCACGTTTGGTCGGTGCGCTGGCAGTCGGCGCTGGCGCCGGAGCGCTAACGGGTGCTTGAGCAGCCTGCGCCTGAGACGCAGCGGCAGCCAACGGCGCATTTGGTGCAGCGCGCGGTGCCGAACTGCGTTTGCTGCCTATTAATAAGGACAGCACGGGCGCTATGCCGTTGCCGTGCTCATCCAGCAGTTCAAGAACGCGGCCCAGATACTTTTCGTTGACCCAGTCGAGAACAAAGCGATTCGGTGCGTAGACACGCAACTCGTCGCCTTCGGCTTCGACCTGTAGTGGACGGATCCAAGTGTTGAATTGTTGGGCAGGCAGCTCTTCGCGCAAAAGCTCCACGCACTGCTGCCAAAGTTCCACTGACAC